>CBDIHR010000005.1:0-2786620 GCA_965279395.1 Aminobacter sp. | reverse complement strand
GCTCGCGGATCGCTTCCCGCCGCGCCCGTTCGGCGTCGCCGACCTCGCGCTCGAGGCGTTCGTACTCGGCGAGCGCGTCGTCGCGCTCGGCCGTGAGTTCTTCGTGCCGGTCGACCGCTGCCGTGAGCGCGTCGTCGGCGTCCCGCAGTCCGGCGCGGGCTGCCGTGGCTTCGCGTTCGGCCGCCGCGATCTCCGCCCGAACGGCCGCCGCCCGATCGGGTCCTTTCGGCGCGGGTACCGCGCGGCGGGGGCGGGCGGCCGCACCCCGCTCCGCGAGCTCCTCACCGGGTGCGGCGACGGCTCCGTCGAGGTCGACGGGTTCGCCGCCGATGCTCTGCAGCGACCGCACGAGGCGACCCGATCGCACTGCTGCCGCGGCATCCTCGTCGAGCATGCCTGCGAGTACCGTCTGCTCGACATCGTCGGCGATCGCGGCGCTGACCGGACGACCGCGGTCGGCGGCGACCCGTCGCACGGCATCGGCGACATCTGACAGCGCCGATCGCCGCTCGGCCCCGAGGGAACGCAGCGCCTCCCGGTCGAACGACGCCTGCGCCGCGCGCAGCGCCGGCCCGAGCGCAAGAGCCTCGGCGACGACGTCCGGCTCGGCCCGGACGAGCTGATCGACGAGCCACGCCGACGCGGACGGCTTCGGCAGCGCGGCCACCGAATCCGCCAGGTCTCGGTCGTCATCGCGCAGTGCTTTGGCGCGCGCGTTCCGCTCGGCGGTGAACGCGTCGAGATCCAGCGCGTACAGCTCGCCGGCGATGCCCGCCAGGTCTGTCACCCGTTCAGTCTGCACGTCTGCTGGCAGTCGGGCATCCCGCGACAGATCGAAAACGCGCGCTGCCTACCGTGGAACATGACCGATCTCACCGCCCTCGCCCTCGTCTGCACCCTCAAGCCGAGCCCCGCGAAGTCGAGCACCGACAAGCTCGCGCGCGAGGTGCTCGCCGAGTTGCGCAAGCTCGACGTCACCGGTGAGGCGGTGCGGATCGTCGACCACGACGTCAAGCCGGGCGTCGAGAAGGACATGGGCGACGGCGATGCCTGGCCCGCGATCCGCGAGAAGGTGCTGGAAGCCGACATCCTCATCCTGGCCACCCCGACCTGGATGGGCCACCCGTCGAGCGTCGCGCACCGGGTGCTCGAGCGGCTCGACGCCGAGCTGAGCGAGACGGACGACGAGGGTCGGCCGAGCATGTTCGGCAAGGTCGCCGTGGTCGCAGCCGTCGGCAATGAGGACGGTGCGCACCTGATCTCGGCCGAGGTGTTCCAGGCGCTGAACGACGTCGGGTTCACGATCCCCGCGCAGGGCGTCACCTACTGGAACGGCGAGGCGATGGCGAAGACCGACTACCAGGACCTGCCGAAGACCCCGGATGCCACGGCCGGCACCACGAAGACCGTCGCGGCGAATGCGGCGCACCTGGCGGGGTTGTTGAAGAAGCAGAACTACCCGGCGTAATTGCGGGCCGACAGCCGCTCGATCGCGTGGATCGGGATCGGCAGCCACGACGGGCGGTTGCGCGCCTCGTAGCTCGCCTCGTACACGGCCTTGTCGAGCTCGAACGCGGTGAGCAGGGCGTGGTCGCCGATGACGCCGCCGGCGTCCTCGTACCCGGCCAGGTAGGCGTCGCCCGCCCGGCGGGCCCAGGCATCCGCGTCGGGATGCGTCGACGACGCCGCGGCGTAGTCGAACGAGCGCAGCATGCCGGCCAGGTCGCGCAGCGGCGGCTCGGGACGGGTGCGCTCCTCGATGGTGCGCAGCGGCTCGCCCTCGAAGTCGATGAACACCCAGCGCTCCACCCCGCCCGCGGTGGCGTGCAGGATCTGGCCGAGGTGCAGATCCCCGTGGATGCGCTGCAGCACGGGCCAGTCCGAGGTCGCGGCGTGCGCGTACGCGGTCTGGATGTCGTCGCGGTGCGCGGACAGCGCCGGGACGTCCTTGATGGCCGCCTCGAGCCGGGCCGTCCACAGCGCCGTCATCGCGGCGACGGTGGATGGCGCGGGAGCCTCGGTCGGCAGCCGCTCGGCGAGGGTCGCGTGCAGCGCGGCGGTCGCCCGCCCGAGTGCGAACGCCTCGGTCGAGAAATCGGCGCCGCCATCGACGGCGCGACGTGCGGTGAGCCAGGCGTCCTCCGCGCCGCGCAGGAACTCCTGCGCGATCGCGAGCTGGCCGTCGCCGATCGTCTCGCCGGCGTCGCGCCAGGAGGCGTCGAGCGCGCCCACGAAATGCGGCACATAGCTCGCACCCGCCGAACTCAGCGCCCCCTGTAGTTCGACATCCGGGTTGTGTCCGTGCTGGACCACCCGGAACACCTTGACCATGATCTCGGCACCCTGACTCGAGACGACGATCGACGTGTTCGACTGCTCGCCCGAGAGCACGGCGCTCCCGGTGATCGGGTGCGTGTCCCCGCGGATCGCTCCCAGCAGCGCCGCCGCGAACGCCGGATCGTAGGGTCCGTCGAACACGGCACGGTCGCCGTTGGGTCCGATCAGGTGGGACTCGGAGCCGGCCGGGACACCGTGCCGTTCGACGATCGGGACCTGGTACACGGCCTTGCGGGCGTCGGCGTCATCGGCCAGCAGCAGGATGTGCACGAGCGCGTCAGGGTCGGGACTGGCGAGCGGGATGTCACCGACCGTGCGCAGTCGCGGAACGCCGCCCTTGCCCGCATACCAGCGCTGGCGGGCCATCCACCCACCGACCAGTTGCGCCAAGACGTCCACGCTTCATGGTGACACTCCCCGCCGGAATATGGGCTGAATCCGTCTGAGACTGGATACCGCGGGGGCATCCCCTGGACGTTCCCTGGATACCGGCCCGCGGCATCCGGGACCGCGGTTGTGTGGATGTCGTCCCCGCTACGAGCGGGAACACAAAGGAGATCAACACCATGAACATCCTGGTTGCCATCATCGCGATCGTCGCCGTCATCCTGCTCTTCACGGGTGGCTTCGTGCAGTCGCTGAACTTCCTGCTCTGGGTCGGAGTCGTGCTGCTGATCATCGCCGCCATCGTGTGGCTGATCCGCTTCCTCACCGGCCGACGCGCCGTCTAGGCACGCAGAACAGGCTGGGACATGAGGGCCCCGCTTCCGCTCCGGCGGGAGCGGGGCCCTCGTCCGTTTCTCAAGGAGCAGGCATGAAGCAGAAGATCCTCATCACCGGTGCAACGAGCGGCTTCGGCGCCGGCGCTGCCCTCGGCCTGGCGAAGCACCACCACGTGACCGTCGCCGGCGAGACCTGGCAGCAGGTCACCGCGTTCCGCGAGCGCGCCGAGGAGGAGGGCGCGAAGCTCGAGGTGATCAAGCTCGACCTGCTCAACGAGATCGACATCGCCCACGCCGCCGATCGCGATATCGACGTGCTCGTGCTGAACGCCGCGGTGCAGGAGGCAGGGTCGATCGTCGACGTGCCGATGGAGCTGATCCGGCGCGCGTTCGAGATCAACGTCTTCGCCCACCTCGACCTCGCCCGGCGCGTCGTGCCGCAGATGATGAAGCGCAAACGTGGCCGCATCGTCTGGACCTCGTCGCAGGCCGGGATCTACGCGCCGCCGTTCCTCGGCGCGTACGCAGCGACCAAGCACGCGATCGAGGCGATCGCATCGAACATGCGCGCCGAGTTGAACCTGTTCGGCATCGGCGTCGCGACCATCAACCCCGGGCTGTTCAAGACCGGGTTCAACGAGACCGGCGCCGAGAGCTACCAGCAGTGGTCGAAAGACGCCGACGTGCTCGTCCCGATGCCGCCGGCCGGGCCGGTGATGCTGTTGCAGCACGACCCGCAGCCGATGATCGACGCGATGATCGACGTCATCCCCGACAAGGGCAGCGCCTACCGCACGATGCTGCCCGAGGACGCCGTCGTCGAGAGCAAGCTCGCACAGGAGCTCGCCTGGACGAACAAATCGCTCGGAGCCCCGTAGGGGACAATGGGAGCATGACCCTCACCCGGATCCGCGAGAACCTGGGTGCGGTGGGGGTCCCGGTCGTCGGCGTGATCGTGCTCGCCGCGGGCTGGAACGTCAAGGAACCGCCGCTCTGGCTCGTCATCCTGATGGCGGTCGTGCTGGCCGCGACCGTGCTGGCCGCCGTCCACCACGCCGAGGTGATCGCGCACAAGGTCGGCGAACCGTACGGGTCGCTGGTGCTGGCCGTCGCGGTCACCGTGATCGAGGTCGCGCTGATCATCACTCTCGTGGTGTCGGGCGGGCCCGAGACGGCGACCCTCGCACGTGACACGGTGTTCGCCGCGGTGATGATCACGACCAACGGCATCGTCGGCATCTGCCTGCTGGTCGGGGCGCTGCGGCACGGGCTCATCCGCTTCAACGCGGAAGGCGCCGGCGCGCTGCTGGCCACCGTCACCACGCTGGCGGTGCTCTGCTTCGTCCTGCCGACGTTCACGACCGGCCCCGAGGCGCAGTTCTCCACCACGCAGCTGGTGTTCGTCGCGATCGTGTCGCTGGCGCTCTACGCGCTGTTCGTGACGACGCAGACCTTGAAGCATCGCGACTTCTTCCTGCCGGTCGCGGCGGACGGCGGCAAGATCCGTGACGAGGACCACGCGTCGGCCCCGCCCACCCGTGCGACGCTGCTGAGCCTCGGGATGCTGCTGCTGGCCCTGGTCGCGGTCGTCGGCCTGGCGAAGCTGGTGTCGCCGTCGATCGAGGCGGGGGTCGCGGCTGTCGGATTCCCGAACTCGTTCGTCGGTGTCGTGATCGCGTTGCTGGTGCTGCTGCCCGAGAGCATCGCCGCCGTCCGCGCGGCGCGGCGCAACCGCATCCAGACGTCGATCAATCTCGCACTCGGATCGGCGATGGCCAGCATCGGGCTGACCATCCCGGCGATCGCCGTCGCGTCGTTCTTCCTCGACGGACCGCTGCTGCTCGGCCTGGGCCCGACGCAGATCGTCCTGCTGGTGCTCACCGTGGTGGTCAGCATCCTGACGATCGCGCCGGGCCGGGCCACCCGCCTCCAGGGCGGGGTGCATCTCGCGGTGTTCGCCGCGTTCGTGTTCCTGTCGATCGCACCCTAGGCGGCGGCGAGCCGACGGGTGCGGTGCCGCAGCACGAGGGTCCCGGCGGTGATCACGGCGGCGAGCGCCGCGAAACCGAGGGCCATGCCGGCGAACACGCCGGGGTCTGCTGCCGCGACGGCGGGGGCGGGGATCGGCTCGACCTGGATGCTGACGGTCACCAGCTCAGACAACTGCCCGTCCGCGGCGAGCACCTGGTACTCGAAGGTGTCGACACCCGTGTAGCCGTCGGCAGGCTCGTAGCGGAACGAGCCGTCCTGCTCGAGCGAGACGGCGCCGTTGTCGGGCTGCTCGACGTACTCGACGACGATGGCGTCGCCGGTGTCGTTCGCGAGCAGGCCGTCCTCGGCCGTGACGTCGAGCGCCTCGCCCTCGGTGGTCTGGTAGGAGTCGGAGTGTGCGATCGGGGCGAGCGCTCCCGCCGCCTCTCCGGCGACAGGCGACTCCTGCTGCTGCGGGGCACCGTTCTGCTCGCCGGTCGAGGCCGGAGCCTGCGGTGTCGACGGATCGACCGGGCCGGGGAAGCCTCCGCTGCCGCCGCCGATGGGGATCGGCGCAGGGAGGTCCACGGGCGTCGGGTCCTCGAAGAACGGATCGAATCCGCCGGGAGGGGTGATGTCGGTATTCATGTGCTGCTCCTTCGTTGAGTACTACAGATGTTGTGGTTGAACTGCCGAAGGAGAGTATGTACTACAGATGTTGTGGTTTGCAAGTAGGATGAGGAAATGGTCCGGAATCCCGAACGACGCTCCGAGCTCACCGACGCGGCGATCCGCGTCCTCGCCCGTGAAGGGGCGCGCGGTCTCACCCATCGCGCCGTCGACGACGAGTCCGGGTCCCCGCGGGGCACCGCGGTCAACTACTTCCGCACGCGCGAGGCGTTGTTCCTCGGCCTGGTCGAGCGGATCGCGCACCGGGTGTCGCTGACCGATGCCGCCGAGATCGCCCGGACGACGACTGTCGCTACGCCCGATAGCACCGCGGCGTACCTGCGTGCGGCACGCGATCGGTTGCTCGGCGACCGCGAACTCGCGATCGCCTACTTCGAGGTGCGCCTCGAGGCGATGCGCAAACCCGAGATCGAGGAGGTCGTCGGGGAGTGGATGCGGGAGAGCGTGCGCGCCGAGGTGGAATTCGCCGAGGCGAACGGCCTCGCCGGCGGACCCCAGTCGCGGGCGCTGTTCCACTTCGCGATCGAGGGGATGGTGTTCGACGAGCTCACCGTTCCCACCGAGCAGGGTGGGCCGAGCGACGCCCTCATCGAGCGACTGGTGAGCGCGCTGCTCGCCGCGGAGCGCTAGCCGGCGGCGTCGATCACGCGGCGCAACGTCGTGCGCAGGTCGACGAGCTCATCGATGCTCATATCCAGAGTCGCGGCGACTCGGGGCGGCACGGTCTCGGCCTCGGCGCGCAGCGCGCGGCCGGCGTCGGTCAGGGTCACGTCGAGCGTCCGCTCGTCGGCCCCGCGCGCGCGAGTGACGAGACCGTTCGCCTCGAGCCGCTTCAGCAGGGGCGAGAGCGTCGCCGGCTCGAGCGCGAGTGCCCGAGAGAGGTCGACGACGGTGCGCGGGCTGCGCTCCCAGAGCGCGAGCATGACCAGGTACTGGGGATGCGTGAGCCCCATCGGGTCGAGCAGCGGGCGGTAGGCGGCGATCACCTTGCGCGTCGCGACCGCCAGCGCGAAGCAGACCTGGTTCTCGAGCGCCAGCACATCGGTGGTCGTCATCCGGTCATCCTCGCATATTCTTTAGTACACTAATGATTGTGACACGAACAGAACGGGCGGAACTGGGCAACGACTTCGAGGGCGGCGGGTTCTTCAACCGTCTCAACCGGCGGCTCTTCCCGTATCTCGGGCCGCCCCCGCTGGGACCGTACGATCAGCCGGCGCCCGCCCCCGCATCCGGGCGCGCCTGTCCCCTCTGCGGCAAGCCGATGTCCGAGCACGAATTCGACCGCAGCGGGGAGCAGACCCGCGCGACCCGGATGTACTGCCCCTAGCGGCGCTTCGGCACCTTGCCGCGGCCGAAGATCAGCCACAGCAGCGACCCGATGATGCTCAAGAAGAACGCCACCAGGATCCAGATGAACTTGCCGACGCCGCCATGGTTCGGGTTGTTCACGATGGACACGACGGTGATGATGAAGATGATCAGGCCGACGATGCCGCCCAGCGAGACTGTGATGGGATCCATGCCCATACAGTACTGAGCATGGCTTTCGACGTCGCGACGCTGCGGTCCGAGTTCCCCTCCCTCGCGTCGGGCATCGCCCACTTCGACGGCCCGGGCGGCACCCAGACGCCGCGCGTCGTCGGCGACGCCATCGCCCGCGTGCTGACCGGACCGTTGTCGAACCGCGGCGCCGACGGCCCCGCATCGGAGACGAATGCCGAGGAGGCCGTCGCCGCGTTCCGGCAGGCCGGAGCCGACCTGCTCGGGGCGGATCCGCGGGGGATCGTCTACGGGCGCAGCGCCACGCAGCTGGCGTACGACTTCTCCCGGCACCTGGCGAAAGGCTGGGGACCCGGCGACGAGGTGGTCGTGACGCGGCTCGACCACGACTCCAACGTGCGTCCGTGGGTGCAGGCGGCCGACGCCGCCGGCGCCACAGTGCGCTGGGTCGAGCTCGACCCGGCGACCGCCGAACTCGATGCGACGAGCCTGGATGCCGCCCTCACCGACCGCACCCGTCTCGTCGCGCTGACCGCGGCATCCAATCTGCTCGGCACCAAGCCGGCGGTGCGCGCCGTCGCCGACCGGGTGCATGCGCTCGGCGGCCTGCTCTACGTCGACGGCGTGCACTACGCGGCACACGCGTTCGTCGATGTCACCGAGCTCGGGGCCGACTTCTTCGTCTGCTCGCCGTACAAGTTCCTCGGCCCGCACTGCGCGATGCTCGCGGCATCGCCGGCGCTGCTCGAGACCATCACCCCCGACAAGCTGGCGCCGTCGACGAACGAGGTGCCCGAGCGGTTCGAGTTCGGCACGCTGCCGTACGAGATCATGGCCGGCGTCACCGCCGCGATCGACTTCCTCGCCGGGATCGCACCGGGCTCGGCCACCGGACGTCGCGAGCGGCTGCGAGCGTCGCATCACGCGATCGACCAGCACGAGCTGCGGCTGCGGCAGGCGCTCGAAGAAGGACTCGCCTCGTTCGGCGACGACGTGATCATCTGGTCGCGAGCCGCGAACCGGACGCCCACGCTGTCGCTGACGATGCCGGGGAGGCGCACCGAGGACGCGTACCGGTTCCTCGCCGAGCGCGACGTGCTCGCGCCCGCGAGCGACTTCTACGCGTACGAGGCGTTCCGAGCCCTCGGCACCGACGACACGGGCGCGCTGCGCCTCGGGGTCGCCCCGTACACCGACGACCGGGATGTCGAGCGGGCCCTCGAGGGACTCGCCGCGTTCCTCACGCATTGACGCGCACCGTCCAAATCACGGATTTCGCGGCATCAACCTCTCCCCGCGCCCATGCTTCCGCGCGCGGGGCCTGAATCTCCGTGATGTGGCACGGGGTGGAACAGGGGGTCGGCGCCGCGAGGCGTATCAGCCCAGGCGGATCCCCCGCGCGGACATGAACGGCACCGGGTCGGTGAGCTGGCCGTTGACGCGGATCATGAAGTGCAGGTGGCAGCCGGTCGAGCCTCCCGTGGATCCGACCCGAGCGATCTGCTGCCCGGCGTCGACCTCCTGCCCGTACGACACGAGGAGACCGCCGCTGATGATGTGGCCGTAGCCCGACGACGTGCCGTCGCCGTGGCTGATCTGGACGTAGTTGCCGAGGTCGCCGTTCCAGCCGGCGTACACGACGGTGCCCGCGTGGGCCGCGTAGATCGGGGCGCCGCAGCCCTGGCCGGCGATGTCCGTGCCGGAGTGCAGCTTCCAGTAGTGGTAGATCGGGTGGTACCGGTTGCCGAAGCTGCTCGAGATGTATCCGGCGGACGGGCGCGCCCAGCCGTACCCGTTGACCGACCCCGCGTTCGCGGCGGCGGCAGCTGCGGCCGCGAGGGCGGCGAGCCGCGCCTTCTCGCGTGCGACGACGCCGGCCTGGTAGTCGGCCTCGGTCGCCTGGCGCTTCTCGACGAGCACGGCGAGCTGCGCTTCGAGCTCGACCTGGTGCTCCTGCTGCTCGGCGATCGCCGCATTGACGCGCTCGGTCGCCTTGCGCGCCTCCTCGAGTGCCTTCTCGGCAGCGGCCCGGAGTTCTTCGCGCTTCTGCTCGGCGATGTCGGCCTGGTCGCTCAGCGCTTCCGCGTTGTTCTGCAACTGCAGAGCCTGGGCGTAGACCCGGTCGGACTGATCGGTGAGGCGGTCCATGGTCTCGAGCCGGTAGAGCAGCGCGTCGGCGCCCTGCGAGTCGGCGAACAGCTGGGCGACGACGTCGCCATTGCCGGACTTCGCGAGCATCGCGAGCAGGCGGTTCGCCTGGTCTTTCGCCGTCTCCGCCTCGCCCTTGGCCGTCTCGGCCTGGGCGGCGAGGTCGTCGGCGACGATGACCTGGGCGTCATAGGCGTCCTGCGCCTCGGCGTAGGCGTTGCCCTTCGCGATCTCGTCGGCCTGAGCCGTCTCGAGGTCGCTCTTCAGCTGCGCGAGCAGTGCCTGGATGGCGGCGATCTGGGCTTTGGCCTTCGCCTCGTTCGAGCGTGCGGCGGTGACGTCGGCCCACGACGGGTAGTCGATGGTCGGCGCGGCGAGCGCCGGCGCCCCGCCGAGCATCAGGCCGAGGAGGACGAGCGCGACGACGAACGCGTGCGCCGCAGCGCGCACGCGTGACACCCCCGTCGGCCGGTTCCCCATGGTTCGCCTCTCTCAACCAGTACTTGAGGGTATGCGAGCCCATCGCTCCAGCCGGGGCACGACACGTAGGCTCGGCCCGTGGCTTTCCTCCTCGACGCTGGCGGCGATGTCGCCATCAGCCCCCTCGACCTCGAGACCGCGGCAGTCGCCGCGGAGCAGGCCGGGTACGACGGCGTGATCGCCCCCGAGACCCAGCACGACCCGTTCGTGGCGCTGGGCCTCGTGGCGCGCGCGACCGAACGGGTCACCCTCACCACCGGGATCGCGGTCGCGTTCGCGCGCAACCCGATGACGACCGCGATGGCCGCCAATGACATCCAGCTCATCTCGCAGGGGCGACTCATCCTGGGGCTGGGCTCGCAGGTGAAGGCGCACATCGAGCGCCGCTTCTCGATGCCCTGGTCGCAGCCCGCGTCGCGCATGCGCGAATACGTCGAGGCGGTCCGTGCGATCTGGCACGCCTGGCAGACCGGTGAGCGCCTGAAGTTCCAGGGCGAGTTCTACAGTCACACGCTGATGAGCCCGTTCTTCGATCCGGGTCCGAACCCGCACGGCACCCCGCCGATCTGGATCGCCGCCGTCGGCGAGGGCATGGCCGAGACCGCGGGGCGCGTCGCCGACGGGGTCATCGGGCACGGCTTCACGACCCGCCGCTATCTCACGGAGGTCAGCCTGCCCGCGGTGAAGCGGGGCCAGGATGCCGCCGGCCGCGAGGCCGGCTCGGTCGGGTACAGCGTTTCTCCCTTCGTCGCCATCGGGGGAGACCAGAAGACCCTCGACGCCGCCATCGCTGCCGTCCGCGCGCAGATCGCCTTCTACGCCTCCACCCCCGCGTACCGCGCCGTGATGGAACTGCACGGCTGGGAGGAGACCGCCGACCAGCTGCACGCGCTGTCGACGCGCGGCGGGTGGAAGGAGATGGGCGCGCTCATCTCCGACGAGATGCTCGGCGAGTTCGCGGCGGTCGGCACGGCGAGCGAGGTCGGCGCCACGCTGCGCGAGCGGTTCGACGGGCTCGCGACGCGGATGTCGTTCTACGCCCCCTACAAGATCGACCCGGCCGTCTGGCCGGACGTGCTCGCGGCGGTACGCGGCTAGAGCGCCTCGACCGCCGCGTCGACGTTCGCGTCGAGGGTCCCCGAGACGTCGACCGTGAGACCCGCTTCATCAGCAGCGAGCGGTTCGAGGATGGCGAGTTGCGAATCGAGCAGTGCCGGCGGCATGAAGTGGCCGGTTCGGTGCCCGAGCCGATCGCGCAGAACATCGATCGGCGCGGTGAGATGCACGAACTCGACGTCGGCCGACCGGGCCCGGATGGCATCCCGGTACGTGCGCTTCAGTGACGAGCAGGCCACGACGAGCCCCGGCTCCTGCGCCTCGGCGAGAGCGTCGCCGACCGCCGCGAGCCACGGCCACCGGTCGTCATCGGTGAGCGGGATGCCGGCCGCCATCTTCGCGACGTTCGTCGCCGGGTGCAGGTCGTCGGCATCCACGAATCGCAGGCCGAGTCGCTCGGCGAGCGCGATGCCGACGGTCGTCTTGCCGGCACCGGAGACGCCCATGACGACGATCCGCTGCACGGGTCGAGGCTAGCGGGCGTCGTCGATGACCGGCGCCGCCACCGGATCCGGAGCGGCCAGCGGCTCTTTGCGCTTGCGGTTCACCAGGAACGAGCCGCCGATCACCAGCACGAAGCCGATCACCGTCCAGATCGTCACCTTCTCGTCGAGGATCAGTGCCCCGGCGACGATCGCGACGGCCGGGTTGAGGTAGGTGACCGTCGTCATGCGCATCGGCCCGACCTCGTCGACGAGGGCGAACATCAGCACGAACGCGAGCGCACTGCACACGGCACCGAGCAGCAGCACCGAGATGAGGACCGGGGGCGACGGCATCTCGGTCGGCACGCCGCCGGTGAGCAGCACGACAGGGATGTAGACGATCGCCGCGATCGCCAGCGACAGCGCGACGACGCCGATCGCGGGGAGATCCGACATCCAGCGCGACTGGATCGCCGGCCCGATCGCGTAGCCGACGACGACCACGATCAACAGCAGGACCCCGATCAGGTCGGAGCCCTCCACGTCCAGCCCGACGAGCGCCGCGACCCCGAGCGTGCCGACCGCGATGCCGATCCAGTTGCCGCCGGTCAGCTTCGCCGGCCGGCCGAAGAAGAACGCCACCGCGACACCGACCACCGGGATGACGGCGAGCAGAAGCCCGGCGGTCGAACTCGGCAGGTGCAGCTCGGCGGTGCTGAGGAAGAACCAGGGGATGACGATCTCGATGAAGGTGAAGAACAGCAGCGGCCGCCAGCGCTTCAGCACCGGGATCACCTGCTTGCGGTAGATCGCCAGGGGCAGCAGCAGCAGCGCGCCGATCGCGCTGCGCCCGAACACGACGGTCGCGGGGTCGAGTTCGGCCACCGCGATCTTGATCAGCAGGTACGGGATGCCCCACGCGATCCCGAGAGCGGCGAACAGGAGGATGGCGCGCTTCGTCACCGACCCAGACTGGCACAGACCCCCGCGGCAACCGCTCGGCTAGACGCCGGTTGGCGGGATGTCGCGGTCGGCTGGCGCTTCGGCGCGCACCTTCGCGACGAAGATCCCGCGCGCCGACGTCGGATACCGCTCGAGCATCGCCCGCACCTCGTCCGCGGTGACGTCGGCACCGAACAATTCGGTGTGCGGTTCCATGCGGATCCCCTCGGCCAGCGGCCCCGCGATCACCGGGTCGAAGCCGAGGTCGTCGACCAGCTTGGCCACGACCTGCAGGTCGGCGGGGTCGTCGCCGGCGATCGCGATCGCCTTGCGTCCGGGTGCGCCGTGCGGGCGGCCCTGCTCGTCGAGGTCGTGGTAGCCCATGTGGTTGAACGCCTTCACCACCCGCGCATCGGGCAGGAACGCCTGCACCAGCTCGCTCGACGAGGTACGCGGATCGGTGAGATCGTCCCGGAACCCGTCGACCTCCCACCAGTAGTTCATCGCGTCGAGCACCAGCTTGCCGGCGAGCGCGTCGACCGGGATGCTGCGGTGCTTTCCCAGCGGAAGGGCCAGCAGCACGATGTCGGCTTGCGCCGCCGCATCCCGCGCCGTCGTGGCCACCGCACCCGGAGCGAGCACGTCGACGATCAGCGCGATCTTCGACGGGTCCCCCGAGCCGGCGATCAGCACGCGATACCCGGCCGCCACGGCGAGGCGGGCGAGGACGGTGCCGACCTTTCCGGCACCGAGGATCGCGAGGGTGGTCACATCACGACGGTAGGCGAAGTCCGGTCATCCCGCCGTCCACCGCGAGAAGGGTTCCGGTGGTCGACGACGCGCGCGGCGACGCCAGATAGGCGATCGCGTTGGCGACCTCGTCCGCGGTGACGAGCCGACCGATCGGCTGCCGCGCTTTGAGCATGGCGGCCGCGGCATCCGGATCATCGGCCGCGCCGAGCAGACGCCCGACCCAGGGCGTGTCCGCCGTGCCGGGGATCACGGCGTTCACGCGGATGCCCTCTTTCACGTGATCGGCCGCCATGGCGAGAGTCAACGCCGAGACGGCACCCTTGCTCGCCGAGTACAGGGCCCGGTTGGGGACCCCGACCGGCGCGACGATCGACGAGGTGTTGACCACGGCGGCACGACTCGAGAGCCGCAGGTGCGGCAGGGCCGCACGGGTGACCCGGGCGATCCCGACGACGTTGACGTCGAGCACCCGATGCCACTCGGCGTCGTCGTTCGCGGAGACGTCGCCCGTCGCCCCGATGCCCGCGTTGTTGATCACGATGTCGAGCTCGCCGAACTGCACGACGACGGCCTCGACCGCATGCCGGACGGCCGCGTCGTCGGTCACGTCGCACGGGACGGAGAAGTGGGTGTCGGCGGGATCCCGGTCGAGCACGGCGACCCGTGCGCCGCGGTCGGCCAGGGTCGTCGCCACCGCGGCACCGATCCCGGAGGCGCCGCCGGTGACGATCGCGACCGCTCCGTCGAACTCAGTGGGACTCACGACTCACCCTGCTTCCGCTCGATCCGATCAGGAAGTCCAGATCGGCACCCGTATCCGCCTGCATCACGTGCTCGACGTACAGCTTCTGCCAGCCGCGGTCGGGCGCCGCGTACGCCGCCTCCGACGTCGGGGACTGGGTGCGTGCCTGCAGCTCGTCATCGGAGACGGCCATGCTCAGCATCCGGTTCTCGACGTCGACCGTGATCAGGTCGCCGGTGCGGACGAACGCGAGAGGACCGCCCGCCGCCGCCTCCGGGGCGACGTGCAGGATGACGGTTCCGTATGCCGTTCCCGACATACGAGCGTCGCTGATCCGGACCATGTCGCGCACGCCCTGCTCGAGCAGCTTGCGCGGCAGGGGCATGTTGCCCACCTCGGGCATGCCCGGGTATCCCATCGGCCCGCACCCGCGCAGGACGAGGACCGAGTCCGCGGTGACATCCAGCTCGGGGTCGTCGATGCGCGCCCGCAGGTCCTCGATCGAATCGAAGACGACGGCCGGGCCGGTGTGCTGCAGCAGCTCGGCGGTCGCGGCGGCGGGCTTCACGATCGCCCCGCGCGGCGCGAGGTTGCCGCGCAGCACCGCGATGCCGGCGTCCTCCATGAGCGGTGCGGCGGGTGTCCGGATCACGGAGTCGTCGAACACCTCGTGCCCCGGAAGCCCGTCGACGAACGGCTTTCCGGTCACGGTGATCGGCGCAGGATGCAGTTTCTCCGTGATGTGGTTCAGCACGGCGAGCACGCCACCGGCGCGGAACAGGTCGTCCATCAGGAACTCGCCGCTCGGCTGCAGGTTCGCCAGCAACGGGATGCCGGATCCCGCGGCGTCGAAGTCGTCCAGCGTGAGGTCCACCCCGAGCCGCCCGGCGATCGCGAGCAGGTGGAGGACCGCGTTGGTCGAGCCGCCGACCGCGGCGACCGCCATGATCGCGTTGAGGAAGGACTCGCGCACCATGATGTCGCTCGGCTTCAGGTCGTCTCCGACCATCGCCACGATCCGGCGCCCGGTCTCGTGCGACATCGAGAGCAGCCGTGCGTCGGCCGCGGGCGTCCCCGCGAAGCCCGGCAGCGTCATCCCGAGCGCCTCGGCGACGACCGCCATGGTCGACGCCGTGCCCATCGTGTTGCAGTGCCCCTTGCCGCGGATCATCGACTGCTCGGAGGCCTGGAACTGGCCGTTGGTGATCTTGCCGGCGCGCGCCTCTTCACTCAGGCGCCACACGTCGGTGCCGCAGCCGAGCGGTTCCCCGCGGAAGTAGCCGGTCAGCATCGGGCCGCCCGGCACCACGATCGCCGGGATGTCGACCGACGCCGCCGCCATGAGCAGTGCCGGATCGTCTTGTCGCAGCCGCCGAGCAGCACGAGCCCGTCGACCGGGTTGGCGCGGAACATCTCCTCCATCGCCATCGCCGCCATGTTGCGCCAGAGCATCGCGGTCGGCTTCACCTGCGTCTCGCCGAGCGAGACCACCGGCAGGTTGTACGGCACGCCGCCGGCCTCCCAGATGCCGTTCTTCACGTGCTGGGCGACCTCGTCGAGGTGCTTGTTGCAGGGCGTCAGGTCGCTCGCGGTGTTCGCGATCGCGATCTGCGGCTTGGTCCCGTCGAGCGAACCGGGCGGGTCACCGCGGCGCATCCACGCCCGGTGGATGTACGCGTCACGCGTCGCACCCTGGTACCAGTCGGCGCTGCGAAGCTCGGTCATTGTTTTCCAACATTTCGAACGGTCGGCTAACATTTCGAATTATGGCACAGGAGGCGGTCGCGGCCACCGACGAGGGCTACGACCTCGCCGAGGGCGTGATCTGGGATGACAGGGCCGGCCTGGTGCGCTGGGTCGACATCTGGAAGGGCCGCGTCCTCGCCGGGCGGTTGCACCGCGACCGGATCGACGTCGTCGACGAGATCGTGCTCGGCCAGACGGCGGGGGCCGTCGCCCTCGCCGAGGACGGCGGACTGCTGGTCGCCGCCGCCCGCGGACTCGCCGTGATCGACCCGGACGGCGCCGTCTCGTTCGGCCCCGACCTGCTCGGGGCGCGCGGCAATGTGCGCCTCAACGACGGCACCGTCGACCCGCAGGGCCGGTTCGTGGTGGGCACCCTGTCGCTCGTGGACGAGACCGGCGACGAGGTGCTGCTGCGGGTGAGCCCGGATGGCGGGGTCGAGCCGCTGCGGACGGGCCTGCGACTGTCGAACGGCGTGGCCTTCTCCCCCGACGGCACCACGATCTACCACGTCGACACCTACGCCCGGACGGTCGCACGGCACCCCTACGACGACGGGCCGTTCGACCGCTGGGAGACGCTGATCGACGTCGACGGCTCCCCCGACGGCATGACCGTCGACGCGGACGGCGACCTGTGGATCGCGCAGTTCGACGGCGGGCGCGTTCTCCACGCCACCCCCGATGGACGCGTCATCGACGAGGTCGTGATCGATGCCGCGCAGGCGACCTGCCCGGCGTTCGTGGGACCGGGCCTCGACATCCTGGCCATCACCTCGGCGCAGGAGGGGCTGGACGACTGGACCGACCGGTCCGGCGCGCTCTTCCTCGCCGACGTCGGCGCGACCGGCATGCCGGCGGCGCGCTGGACCGGCAGCACGACCACCCCCTACTGGAAAGCAGGAACATGAGACTCGTTCGCCTCGGCCCCAAAGGCTCCGAGATCCCCGGTGCGCTGATCGATGACGACACCTTCGTCGACCTCTCGGATGTCGTCAGCGACTTCGACGAGGCGTTCTTCGCCTCCGGCCGGATCGCCGAGCTGCCCGCGCTGATCGCCGCCCGCACGGGTGAGCCGCGCGGCGACCGGCGCTTCGGCGCCCCCATCGCGCGGCCGCACCAGATCCTGTGCATCGGCCTGAACTACAGCGACCACGCCGCCGAGACCGGCCAGGAGGTCCCGGCCGAGCCGATCCTCTTCACGAAGTCGCCGAACACGCTGATCGGCCCGAACGACGACGTGCTGATCCCGCCGAAGTCCCAGAAGACCGACTGGGAGGTCGAGCTCGGCATCGTGATCGGCAGCCACGCGTCCTATCTCGCGGACGAGACCGCGGCCCGCGCGGCGATCGCGGGATACGTGCTCGTCAACGACGTCAGCGAGCGCGAGTGGCAGATCGAGCGCGGCGGCCAATGGTCGAAAGGCAAGTCCGCCCCGACCTTCAATCCGGCGGGGCCGTACCTCGTCACGCCCGACGAGATCGGCGACGTCAACGACCTCGACATGTGGCTCGACATCGACGGTGTTCGGCGGCAGACCGGGTCCACCTCGACCATGGTGTTCGGCCCGGCGTTCCTCGTGCACTACCTCAGCCAGTTCCTCGCGCTCGAACCCGGCGACCTGATCAACACCGGCACGCCTCCCGGCGTGGGCCTCGGCATGAAACCGCCGCAGTACCTGAAGGGCGGCGAGACCATGACCCTCGGGATCACGCGGCTGGGCACGCAGACACAGCACGTCATCGCGCACCCGGCGGCGTGATGCGCGCGCTCGTCGTCACCGCACCCCGCGAGGCGGGCGTCCAGGAGGTGCCCGACCCGGTGGCCGAACCGGGGCAGCTCGTCGTGGACGTCGAGCGCGTCGGCATCTGCGGCACCGACGTCGAGTTCTACACCGGCGACATGGCGTACTTCGAGCTCGGCTACGCCGAGTACCCGCTGCGCCTCGGCCACGAGTGGACGGGCCGCGTCAGCGCGGTCGGCAGTGCGACCGACGAGCACTGGCTCGGCAAGCGCATCACCGGCGACACCATGCTCGGCTGCGGCGAGTGCTCGTACTGCATCGCCGGCCACCAGCACGTCTGCCCGAACCGGTACGAGGTCGGTATCCGCGGCGGGTGGCCGGGTGCCCTCGCCGAGAAGCTGGTGATCCCGGCGCGATTCGCCTACGAGATCCCCGAGCACGTCTCCCTCGCCGCGGCGGCGCTGGTCGAACCGGGCGGCAACGCGCTGCGCGCCGTCCGCGGCGCTCAGCCCGAACCCGGGCAGCAGGTCCTCATCCTGGGATCGGGGACGATCGGTCTGCTCGCCGCCCAGTTCGCCATGGCCGCGGGGGCGGAGGTGCACGTCGGCGGCGTGCGCGAGGGATCGCTGCAGCTCGCGCGCGAACTGGGCGTCCCGCATACGACACAGCTCGCGGAGCTCGCCGATTCCGAGCCGGACCGGTTCGACTCGGTCATCGAGTGCACCAGCACCGAGACGATGCCCGCCCTGGCGGTCCGGCTCACCCGGCCGGCGGGACGGGTGGTGTTCATCGGGTTGTCGGCGGAGCCGAGCCTCGTCGACACGCGCGACATCGCGCTGCAGGACATCACGGCCGTCGGGGTGCTCTCGGCCTCGGGCGGCCTCGCCGGCACGATCGAGAGCTTCGCCAGCGGCGCGGTCGTGCCCGATGCCCTGGTCAGCGAGGTCGTCGCCCTCGACGACGTTCCCGACCGGTTCGAGGGCCGGCGCGGTGCCGACGCGGGACCGGGGCCGAAGGTCCACGTCGATCCGAGGCTGCCGTGACCGACGACAAGCTCGTCGGCGCCGACCGGGTGATCGCCGTGCTCACCGAGCTGGCCGACCACCCGCAGGGGGTCACGCTGGACGAGCTGGCCGGCATCCTGAGCAGTTCGAAGCCGACCGTGCACCGGGCGCTGGCCACCCTCCGCAGGGCGGGACTCGCGGACCTGGTGGAGCGGGGCGTGTACGTGCTCGGCGACGAGTTCCTGCGGCTCGCCTTCCGCAACCTCGACGGCCGCCCCGAGACGGCGCGCATCCAGCCCCTGCTCGAGGAGCTGGCGACGACCTACGGGGAGACCGCCCACTACGCGGTGCTCGCCGGGACCGACATCATCTACCGCGCGAAGATGGATCCGCCCCACGGCGCCGTGCGGCTCACCTCCGTCGTCGGCGGACGCAATGCGGCCTCCCGGACCGCGGTCGGCAAGGTGCTGCTGTCGGGCATCCCCGATGCCCTCGACCGGTTCACCTTCCCGCTGGAGCAGAAGACGCCGAACTCGATCGTCACCCGCGATGCCCTGGTCGCCGAGCTGGAGGCGACACGAGCGCGCGGCTACGGCCTCGACGACCAGGAGAACGAGCTGGGCGTGAACTGCCTCGCGATCCCCGTGCACCTCGACGGAGCGCCGGTCCCCAGCGGCGCGATCAGCGTCAGCGCGGTGACGTTCCGCTGTCCCCTGCCGAAGCTCGTGGATGCCGTGCCCGCCATCCGCGAGGCCATCACCCGCCAGCTCGGCGCGTCCGCCCTGGGGTAGGGGCCACCCGACCTCAGGCGGACCGCGACCCGCGGCAGCCGTCCGCCTAGGTTCGACGGCATGCCTTCACGCCGCGCCGGACTGCTCTGGGGCCTCGTCGGCGTCGTCGGCTTCTCGTTCACGGTCCCCTTCACCCGCGTCGCGGTGGCCGGCCTCTCACCTCTCTTCATCGGATCGGGCCGCGCCGTCATCGCCGCGCTGCTCGCCGCGCTCGCCCTCGGCATCACGCGTCAGCACCTGCCGCGGGGTCGCCAGTGGCTGCGCCTCCTCGTGATCGCCGGAGGCGTCGTCGCCGGCTTCCCGTTGCTCACCTCCTACGCCCTGCAGTCCGTCCCGGCCGGTCACGGCGCGGTCGTCATCGCCCTGCTGCCCGCCGCGACCGCCGTCATGGCCGTGATCCGCGGCCGGGAGCGGCCTCCCGTGTCGTTCTGGGTGCTCGCCGGCATCGGCGCGATCGCGGCGGTGGTGTTCGCGTCGATCCAGGGCGGCGGGTTCGCCGGGCCGCAGCTCGCCGACCTGCTGCTGTTCGGCGCCGTGATCGCGGCGGCCATCGGGTACGCCGAGGGCGGCCTGCTCGCCCGCGAGCTGGGGTCGTGGCAGACGGTGTCGTGGGCGCTGGTCGTCGCGGCGCCGGTCATGGTCGCGCTGGCGGCCGTGTCCGCCGCGACGCAGCCGCCACGGGCGACGCCGATCGAGTGGGCGGCGTTCGGCTACCTGGCCGCGATCAGCATGTTCCTGGCGTTCTTCGCCTGGTACCGCGGCCTCGCGATCGGCCCGATGGCGCAGGTGAGCCAGGTGCAGCTCGTGCAGCCGGTGCTGAGCCTGATCTGGGCGGCGCTGCTGCTGGGCGAGCAGCTCACCGTCGCCACGCTGCTGGGAGGCGCCGCCGTCATCCTGTGCGCCGCGATCGCGGTGCGGATCCGGACTACGTCGACCCCGACGGTTCCGGCACCACCATCAGCCCGCCCGGAGAGTTCGCCGATTTCGTGAGCGCCTCGAGCCACGCCGGGTTCACGCTGGGCATCTTGCTGCCGTAGTAGTCGAAGGCGATCGAGATGGCGGGGTTCAGCCAGATCGACGTGCGCCCCATGCCGGACCGCTGCGCGTCGTTGAAGGTGAACGAGAAGTTCTCGCCGCGCCGCAGCTTCGCCCAGATGACGACCTGCAGGTGCGCGAGCACCCTGTCGTCGAACGTGGCGACGAGCTTCGAGTCGTAGGTCAGCGTTCCCATCGTCCCGAGCCTAGATCGTCACCATCGTGATGCGGTCGCGGCCGTCGTCCTTCGAGCGATACATCGCGGCATCGGCCAGCTCGAGCACCGCGTCCGCGTTCGTCGGAGCACCCGCGGGGACGACGGCGACCCCGATGCTCGCAGTCACCAGGGTCGACGACATGGTGAACGGGCGGGTCATGCTGGCCCGCACCCGCTCGGCGACGGCGAGCGCGGCATCCTCGTCGGCACCCTCGCAGATGACCACGAATTCGTCGCCACCGTATCGGGCGCAGACGTCCCCGGACCGCACGGACGCCGCCAGACGACGAGCCACTTCGATCAGCGCGGCGTCGCCGGTCGCATGGCCGTCGCGGTCGTTGATGAGCTTGAACCCGTCCACGTCGAAGAACATCACCGCGAGCGACGAATCCGATTCGGCCAGTGCCCTCTCGAGCCGCTCGTGCAGCAGCTGCCGGTTCGCGAGGCCGGTGAGCGGGTCATGGAGCGCCTGCTGCTCCAGGCGAGCCTGCAGCCGGAGACGGACGAGCGCCTGGGTCGCCTGCAGCGCCAGCGCGACCTGAAGATCGACCATCTCGTCGTGGATGCGGCGCGGTCGCGCGAAGGTGCACAGCAGCGCTCCGAACGCGGGGCCGTCGGCCACCATCGGGACGGCGCTGAACGCCTCGATGCGGTCGGCACGCATGATGTCGAGGAACGCGGGGAACTGGGCGGCCGCCTCGTCCATGTCCGACACGGTCACGGGGCGCCGTTCGGTGATCGCCCGCCATGCCCCGCCTTCCGGCGAGGGGATGCGCTCCGTCCCGCCGGCGCTGCGCAGCTGACCGCTGGCATCGAAGAGGAAGACGGTCACGCTGGACGCGTCGAACGCCTCTGACGTGCTGGCGACCAGGCTCTCGATCACCGCCGCCTCGCTGACGGCGGTGATCAACGTGGCCGCCGACGCCTGCAGCACCTGCAACCGCGCGCCGCTGCGCTGGGCGGCGCGGGTCGCCTCGAGCAGCGCGCGTTCGTATTCGAGGCGTTCCGCCGTGGACAGCAGTGCGATCCGCATGCCGACCGTGGTGCCCGCTTCATCCCTGACGACGATGGAGCTGGACAGCGCCGGGAACGGCTCCCCCGTCGCCGAGAGCAGCGTGAGAGCCACCTCGGTGGCGGCGCCGCGCAGCAGCAGGACCTGCTGATGCCGCGTCTCCCAGAACAGCCGGCTGCCCGGGTCGAGCAGCTCGCCGAACGTCGCGCCGACGATGTCGTCGCGCTGACGCCCCAGCCAGGTGAGCAGGGTGTCGTTGACCAATGTCACGGTGCCGTCCACCGTCGTGGTCAGGTAGCCGAACGGGGCGCCGGAGAACAGTTCGGCGAAGTCGGCGTCGGTCATCGCAGGTAGTCGAGGATCGCCGTCGCGAGCTCAGCCGGCCCGGACAGGTTCGGGACGTGACCGGTGGCCTTCAGCACCGTCAGGGTGCTCCCGGCGATGTGTTCGTGGACGTACCGCCCGACCGAATCGGGGGCGATGACGTCGTCGCTGTTCTGGATGACGAGCGTGGGCACGCGCACATCCTCGAGGTCGCGACGGTTGTCGGAGAGGAAGGTCACGCGGGCGAACTGGCGGGCGATCGCCGGGTCGACCCGGCAGAACAGCTCCGTCAGCTCCTCGCCGAGCTCCGGTCGGTCGGGGTTGCCCATGATCACCGGGGCCATCGCGTGCGACCAGCCGAGGTAGTTCGCATCGAGGGAGTCGATGAGCCCGTCGATGGCCGCCTGGTCGAAACCGCCGCGGTAGTCGCCGTCGTCCACGTAGCGCGGAGAGGGCCCGACGAGCACCAACGCCCCGAACCGGCCCGGGTCCTGATTGGCGGCGAGCACGCCGACCATCGAGCCGACCGAGTGCCCGACGAAGACCACGTCCTGCAGATCGAGCGCGTCCAGGATCTGGACCGCGTCATCCGCGTACCCGTGGAGCGAGTCGTACTTGGCGCGGTCGTAGGCGGCGAGATCGGAGCCGCCGACGCCGACGTTGTCGAACAGGATGACGCGGTAGTCGTCCTCGAAGCGCGGGGCGACAAGTCGCCACGCCTCCTGACTGCAGCCGAAACCGTGCGCGAAGACGATCGGACGTCCGTCGTGACGACCGCTTTCGCGGATGTTGTTGCGGGTTCTGACCCGAGTCGCGTCGAGGCGGGTAGGCACGGCTTTCCTGTTGGTTGGGATCAGGATATCGAGGGAGCTGCCCGGGGTCTGGGGGTTGGTCCTGGTGTGAGCATGCAGTATAGGCCCGGGTCACCCGATCCGGTCAAGGTGGATTTTCCCGGCGCGACCTGCCGAACATGGGTGCGTGGACATCTCGAGCAGCTTGTCGAAATCCTCGTTGCACCAGCGCGACCGGTTCGAGCCGCCCTTCACGCCGTCGCAGGCAAAGGAGAAGGAAAGCATGTTGTCGGGATCGCCATTGTCGCTCGAACCGCCGAGCAGATAGGCGTCGTGTTCGCCCTTGCCGGTGCGGGTCAGGTATTCGCCCCATTCGAAGGTGACGACCTCCGACTTGACGCCGACGGCGGCCCAGTCGGCCTGGATCATCTCGGCCATGCGCCGCGCATTGGGGTTGTAGGGGCGCGACACCGGCATGGCCCAGAGCTTGATGTTGGTGGCGGCATCGAGGCCTGCTTCCTGAAGCAGCTTCTTGGCACCTTCGGGGTCGTAGTCGATGGCCGCATCGGTGACCGCGCCCAGCTGCATCGGCGGCACGACGCTGCCGGCAAGGCTGCCGGCGCCCTGATAGACCGCCTCGACGATCGCCTGGCGGTTGATCGCCTTGGCCAGGGCGGTGCGGACCCGCACGTCGCCGAGCGGCGCGTGCTGGGTGTTGAAGCCGACGGAGCCGATGTTCTGGCCCGGCTGGCTGAGGATGTCGACGTCGGGATTGTCCTTGAGCTCGGCAAGGGCGGCAGCCGGGGGCGGGGCGGCGACCTGGCATTCATTGGCCTTGATGCGGGTGACGCGGACCACCGGCTCCGGCGTGATGGCGAAGATCAGCGTGTCGATCTTGGGCGCGCCGTTCCAGTAGTCCTTGTTGGCGGCATAGCGGATCTGGGCGTCCTGCTGGTAGGCCTGCAGGATGAACGGGCCGGTGCCGACAGGGCGCTGGTCGATGACCTCAGGCGTGCCGGCGGCAACCATCTTCTCGGTCTGCTCGAGCGACAGGATCGACAGATAATCGAGTGCGATGCCGGGCAGGAAGGTGACATTTGCCGTCGGCAGCGTGAAGCGGACGGTGTAGTCGTCGACCTTTTCGATGTTCGAGATCATCGAGGCCATGCCGAGGCCGTTGAAATATTCGTAAGAGGCGTTGGCCAGCTTGTAATACGGATTGGAGGAATCGCGCTGGCGGTTGAAGGTGTAGAGCACGTCGTCGGCGTTGAAGTCGCGCGACGGGGTGAAGGTGTCGCTGGAGTGGAACTTGACGCCCTTGCGGAGGTGGAAGGTGTAGACCTTGCCGTCCTCCGACACGTCCCATGTCTCGGCGAGTGCGGGGCCGACTTCGGTGGTTCCTGGCTTGAACTCGACGAGGCGGTTGAAGATCGTCTTGGCGGCCGCATCCATGGTGGAATCGGCAACCGTCAGCATCGGGTTGAAGGTCTCGGGGCTGGCCTCCGAGCAGTAGACCAGGGTCTTGGCGTAAGCCTGCCCGCCGAACAGCACGGTCGAGGCGACAAGCGCCGAACGCAGAATAATGCCTGAAGAAGTCATTGTTATCGCTCCCATTTTTGTTTGTCGATGATGACGCACAGCGGTTCTCCTCCCGTCGCGCCAACATTCTTTCGGTCTGTGGTCTAAGTGCTCACGGCGACCATGCCGTTGGTCTGCACGAAGCGGTCTGGCGCGAGCGCGGCATAGGTCACGCCGAGTTCGACGAGGTCATCCGGCAGCGGCTCGCCACGCATCAGCGCAGAGCCGAGGCGGGCCAGCGTCAGCGATACCTGGAAGCCGTAGCCGCCCTGGCCGCCGAGCCAGAAGAAGCCGGGCAGGCGCGGGTCGAAACCGACGACCGGCGTGCGGTCGGGCGCAAAGGTGCGCAGGCCGGCCCATGGCGTCGACGGCCGGCCGACATCCAGGCCCGTGGCCTCCTCGATGTTGTAGGCGGCGGTGGCGACGTCGATGTCCTCGGGATAGGCGTCGCAAGGTTCGGTGTCGGCCTCGTCGGCAAGCGAACCGATCAGCCGGCTTGCGTCCGGCTTGAAATAGAAGCGCTCATGCAGGTCGACGACAAGCGGCCATTTGCGGACGTCGACGCCGGCGGGTGGATCGAACAGGAAGGCGGTGCGTCGCTTGGGCGCGAAGCCGAGGCCGGACAGGCCGGCGCGGCCGGCGATCACGTCGACCCAGGCGCCCGCAGCGTTGACGACGATGTCGCCCTCGTGGATGCCTGACGCGGTGACGACGCGGAAGCCTTGCGGCGTGCGCTTGATTTCGAGCACGTCGGCGCTGGTGACGATCTTGCCGCCGGCGGCCTTCAGCGCCGAGGCCTGGGCCTGGACCATCTTGCCGGTGTCGATGTCGACGGCGCCCGGTTCATAGACGGCACCGCAGGTCCGCTCAGGCGTGATCAGCGGCACCAGTTCGGTGACTTCCTGGGGTGACAGCCGCCGGACGCTTGGCACCAGCGCCTGGTATTCGGCGGCGAGCTTGTCGATGGCATCATTGTCGTCGGGGCCGCCGAAATGCAGGGCACCGCGGACATGCTCGATGAAGCCGCCGTCGATGATCGCCTGCCGGCTTGCCACCGAAAGCGCGCGCACCAGCGCGTTGCCGTAGGTCTCGGTGAACAGGGCGGCGGAGCGTCCGCTGGCATGGTAGCCAAGCTGGGATTCGCGCTCGATCACCGTCACCTCGGCCCATTGCTGGACGGCGGCTGCGATCGAAAGGCCGGCAATGCCGCCACCAATGACGATTACTTTTTGGGCGTGGGACTTGGAATGCATGGCCATTCGTAAAATCATTTTCTGATGCAGTCAATAATTAGCGTATAGGAAAAATATGGGCGAATCTTGCCGAGTGAAGTTGGAATAGCTAACACAGGCGAGTGATGGAGATGACCATGTCGGAACAGCCGAATCTTGGCGACTGCCTGCGCAACCTGAGACGGCAGCATGGCTGGACGCTTCAGGACGTCAGCCATCTCACCGGCGTCGCGGTATCGACGCTGTCGAAGGTCGAGAACGACCAGATGTCACTGACCTATGACAAGCTGTTGCAGATCTGCGGCGGGCTCGGCATCCATGTCACCGAACTGTTGAGCGGCGACTCCAAGCAGCCTTCGGCGCGCACCCGTCGGTCGGTGACCTCAAAGACGACGACGCTGCGCCAGCTGACGCGAAACTATGACTACTTCTATCTCGCCACCGATCTGGTGCGGAAGCGCATGGTGCCGATCCTGGCCAATGCGCGGGCGCGCACGCTTGAGCAGTTCGGTCCGCTGACCAGCCATGCCGGCGAAGAGTTCCTGATCGTGCTCAAGGGCGAGATCGAGGTCCACACCGAGCAATATGCGCCGGTGCGGCTCAAGGAAGGCGAAAGCGTCTATATCGACTCGACCATGGGCCATGCCTACCTCTCAGTGGGCGAGGGCGATGCCGAGATGCTGTGCGTCTGCTCCGGCGACGAACCCGACATGGAGCAGACCTTGATCGGCCTCAATGAGGAAGAGAAGGCCGGGGCCTAGCGCATTTTCGCTTCGAACTGCGAAAAATGCTCCAGTTCCAGGAATTGTCCTAGGCGACGCGGCGGCCTTCGCGCCAGACGGTGCGCACGACCGGCACATGCTCGTCGACCCGCACGCGCACCAGATCGCCTCGACGGCCGGGCTCGATGACGCCGCGGTCGGTGAGGCCGACGGCGTCGGCCGGGTTCTTCGACACCATCGCCATTGCCTGCGGCAGCGAGATGCCGTCGACGACTTCGCCCAAGAAGAACGCCGACTGGATCAGGCTGAAGGGGATGTAGTCCGACGACAGGATGTCGAGCAGGCCGTGCTCGGCAAGCGCACGAGCCGAAACGTTGCCCGAATGCGAGGCGCCGCGCATGACATTGGGCGCGCCCATCAGGACGCCGAGGCCGGCCCCCTTGGAGGCATTAGCCGCCTCAAGCGTGGTCGGGAATTCGGCAACGCGGATCCCTTGCGCGATCGCCTCGTCGACATGGGCTGTCGTGGCGTCGTCGTGGCTCGCCAGAACGATGCCGCGGGCGTGGCAGGCAGCCGAGATTACATCGCGATTCGGCCTGGAGTTGCGGGCGGAGTCGTCCATGCGCTTGTTACAGAAAGCCTGGAACTCGACGTCGTTCAGCTTGAGTTTGCGCTGGTAGTAGTAGGCATAGGTTTCGAGGTCGACGAACTGGCGCTGGCCCGGCGCATGATCCATCAGCGACGCCAGCTTGACCCGATCGTCGCCATCAAAGACGGCAAAGCTGTCCTGGCAGTCGTTGGCCGAAACCTCGCAACGCAGATGGATGAAGTGATCGGCACGGACGCGATCGGCGCGCACGCTGTCCTCGATCGCGTCAGCAAGCAGGCGCATGTCGGTTGAGGTCATGTCGGCGTCCTCGTCGATGCCGACGCGCAGCGCGTCGAAGACGGTGGTGATACCGGCCGAGGCTACCTGCGCGTCATGGGCGAGGACTGCGGCGATCGGGTTCCAGCGCACGCGCGGACGCGGCGCGTAGTGGCCTTCGAGATGGTCGGTGTGGAGTTCGACGAGGCCGGGAATGACGAAGTCGCCGCCCATGTCTTCGCCGATGGCGCTCCAGCCGGTCGAAATTTCTGCAATCTTTCCGTCACGGACGACGATCGAGCCGTCGATCACTTCGTCGGCAAGGACGATGCGGGCATTCTTGAGGACAAGGTCGGTCATCTCAGGCGGTCTTTCTTTCAGCTTGCTTGCCCAGTGCGCGATAGGTCCGCACTTCGAACGGTGCGCCCGGTGACGGCTCGACGAACAGCGCCAGGCCGTCCACCGGCACCGGCTTGTCGAGCGTATCGCCCAGGCATTCCTCGATTGCAGCGCGAACGCGCGAGGCTTCCTCGGCAGCGATGCGGCCGGTCAGGGTCATGTGGAAACGGAATGTATCGAAGACGTAAGGATAGCCCCACTGGCTGAGGTTGCGGCATTCCCGCGGCGACAGCGCATCGGGGTTGCGGCGGGCCATCTCGGCGTCGCTCAACGGCGCGCGGAACGGCTCGAACGCGGTGACCACATCACCGGCGAAACGGTCGAGCTCAGGCAGGGGCTCGGCGGGAACCAGCGCGAAGAAGCCGTCGATCTGGGCGAGTTTCAGGCGTGGTATGTCGAACGGAATGGTCGCGTTGGCAAAATCGTCGACCGCATCGATCAGGGCAGGCTCGGTCATCCCGCCGGCGAGACGGAACGGCGCCTTGAGGGTGGCGTGGAAGCCGTAGCGTCGGGCTGCCGCCGTGTGGAACGCCACTTCCGCGGCCGACAGCGCGCCGAACGCTTTTGCCGGGGTGACAGCGCCGCCAAACGCGTCACGCCCGAGCCAGCCGGCCGCGATGCGGCACAGCGGATCATCGTGCTCTGGCGTGAAATAGATGGCGTAGCGCATGGAAGGATTCCCGGAAAGGCCGTGCGATAGATGATTTGCGTGACAGTTTGACGAAGTAGTGGCCGACTTCTGATGATTTGCAATGGCCGGCCACAGATGTTCAGTGACTGGCCTTGTTGCCGATCAGGCGTTGGCGCAATGCGGTCGAGATATTGTCGAAGATGAACACCACGACCAGGATCAGCAGTACCATATAGGCGACGTTTTCCCAGTCGGAGTTGGTGCGCATCGCTTCCCACAGCTTGAGGCCGATGCCACCGGCGCCGACAGCGCCGATGATGGTGGCCGAGCGGGTGTTCGATTCCCAGAAATAGAGCGACTGGCTGATCAGTACCGGCAGCACTTGCGGCACGACCCCGTAGCGCTGGACCGAAGCGGGCGAAGCGCCGACCGAGCGCATGCCTTCGCGCTGCTTGTCGTCGATGTTTTCCAGCGCCTCCGAGTAGAGCTTGCCGAAGGTGCCAGTGTCGGTGAAGAAGATCGCCGAGATGCCGGCGATAGGACCGGGGCCGAAGGCGCGGGTGAAAAACAGCGCCCAGATCAGCATGTCGACCGAGCGCAGGAAGTCGAAGAAGCGCTTGGCGACCTGGTTGACCAGGCGGTTCTGGGTGATGTTGCGGGCTGCCAGGAAGGCCAGCGGAAAGGCGAGCAGGCTGGCGAACAGCGTGCCGACGAAGGCCATGACGATGGTCTGCAACATCTTGATCCAGACGTCGCCATGCTGCCATTCGGAGTTGTTGACGATGTTGTCCCAGGCGAGCGCAGCGTTCGACATCTTCGGATCGATACGTTCACCAGAGACGACGAGTGACAGGACCTCGCCGGTCGACTTGCCCCAGTAGGGCGAATGACCGTCGAAGAAGAAGTTTTCCCAACCGAGGAAGCGATGACGGATGTTGACGTCGTCGGCGTCGATCTGGGCGCTGCCGGCAAAACCGAAATCGACGGTGATCTTTTCGCCTGGCTTTTTCTGCGTTGCCCATGCCGGCAGCGGGCCGGAGGCGGTGATGCTCTTTTCCGGAACGATGGCGATCTCGAGCGTTTCTCCGCCGTTTGTCACGACGACGCGGCTCGGGGTGACCTCGATGCGGTCGCTGCCGTCGATCTCGACGGTAACGCGGCTGGCCGACGCCTTGTTGGCCGACGCGGCGGAAGCGGTTGCCGACGGCTGCTCGAAGCTCAGCCATTGCGGATGCCGGTCGGCGCGGTAGGCCGAGAACCGGGGGTAGCTGATATCGAGGCGGTCGTCCTTGAAATCGATCTGCGGGCGCACCTCGTAGGAGACCCAGTCGGCGAGGTAGGTGCCGGCGATGCCCCAGTTGCCGCCGGCAAGCACGGCGCCGACGGCGAAGAACCACCAGGCGAAGGCGAGATAGGCGACAAGGCCGACACCAACGGCCCAGCCGGTCAGCGTCTTGCGCCAGGAGCCGGCGAAAACATCGGGATGGCGATCGGAGATCGCCTGCATGTCGGTGAGGGAAAGCGTGGTCATGATGTCAGTCCCCGCGGCCGAAGGCGAAGGCCTGTTCGCCGACCAGTCTCTTGCGCAACCAGGCAGAGAACTGGTCGACGGCAACGATGGTGCAGAACAGGAGGATGATGATGGCGATGGTCTTGGCTTCGTGGTTGCGGCTGATCGACAGGCGCAGCGCCTCGCCGATGCCGCCGCCGCCGACTGCGCCGATGATGGTCGAGGCGCGGACATTGATCTCGAGGCGCAGCAGGCCGTAGCTCAGGAAATTGGGCATCACTTGCGGCACGATGCCGAACCAGACGCGCTCGGGCCAGTTGCCGCCGACGGCGCGCAGGCCTTCGTCGGCCTTCATGTCGGCGTTCTCGACGACCTCGAAGAACATCTTTCCGAGCGCGCCGATGGTGTGCAGCGATACCGCGATGATCGCCGGTATCGCGCCCATCGACAGGATGGCGAGGAAGAAGCCGGCGATGACGATCTCAGGGAAGGCGCGCAGGATCTCAAGGAAGCGGCGGACGAAAAAGCGCAGCCAGCGCTGGGTGACGAGGTTGGATGCCGCCAGGAAGCAGAGCAAGAAGCCGAAGGCGAAACCGATCAGCGTCGAGACGAGCGCGATGTTGATCGTCTCCAGCATCTTGTAGACGTATTCGGGCAAATAGAACGAGCCGAACAGATACATCCGACCTTCGGGATAATCGAACTTCAGACTGCCGTCGGCATAGGGCGAGGGCAGGTCGAACATGGCGCGCCAGACCTCAAGGCCGTCGCGCGGGATCAGCTGGTCGACGAAATCGAAGACGTGCGGCAACCGGTCGAAGAACTTGCCGGCATTGCTGTCATTGGCGAACCAGAGCGATCCGGACAGCGCGATGAAGAGGAAGAACAGGCTACCCGCCGTATAGAGGCGGCGGCGGCTGGCGAGTTCACGCCAGTGCTGCTCGACCGCGAGGCCGGCTTCCGAGAGGGGCATTGTCATTGGGGTTTCGTCCGATCCCGGATAAAAAGGGACGCGCCGCGATTGCTGCGCGGCGCGTCCGTGTTGCCTTCGGGGCTTAGCTGCCGATCTGCGCCTTACGGGCGTCGATCACAGGCTGGTAGAATTCCGGGGTGACTTCGGTGTAGCCCTTGAAGTCGCCGCCCTGGATGGCTGCGAAGCAGGCCGGATCGGTCTGCGGCAGCTTGACCATGTAGTCCTTGAACTTGCTCTTGATGTCGGCGTCGAGCGAGGTGCGCACGACGATCGGGCCGTTCGGGATCAGCGGCGACTTCCAGACCTCGACCAGGTCGTCCATGTCGAGGATGCCCTTGTCGACCATCTTCTTCAGGTTGCCCGAGGTGTAGCCGTCCTTGAACTCGCCGACGCCCGAACCGAAGGTCGTGCCGGCGTCGAAGGTGCCCTTGAGCACTTCGAGGACGAGGTTCTCGTGGCCGCCGCCGAAGCCGGTCTCGGCAACGAAGTCCTTGACGGCGACGCCGCCGAGATCCTTCGGCAGCGAGGTGACGGGGATCAGGTAGCCCGAGGTCGAGTCAGGATCGGCGAAGCCGAGCTTCTTGCCCTTGAGGTCTTCGAGCTTGGTGATGCCCGAGTCCTTCTTGGCGACCATGATCGTGTAGTAGCCGGTGGCGCCGTCGGTCTGGACGGTGGTCAGGATCGGCTCGACCGCGTCCTTGTTCTGCAGGTAGATCTTGGCGTAGCCCGATGCGCCGAGCTCGGCGTAGTCGAGCGTGCCGCCGAGCAGGCCCTGGATGGTGCCGTCATAATCGGCGGCCGGGAACAGCGACACCTTCTCGACGCCGATGGCCTTGGGCAGCTGGTCGACGAGGCACTGGAAGTTGCGCAGGCGGTCGGCTTCGTTTTCGCCGCCGATCAGGCCGATGCGGAAATCCTTGAGGTCGGCGGCGTTGGCCGAGCCGATCGCCAGCACGGCGAGCGAAGCGGCACCCAGAAGTGCTTTCTTGAACATGACATGTCTCCAGTTCGGCCCGGCGGCATGCCGGGTCATTTCGGTTGCTGATTGCAGGCCCTTGACGCGGGCGAGACGAACGCGCGCAGGCTCAGGCCGGAGCGTAGGCCGGTTCGAGAGGTGCGGCGGATGCGGGAACCCGGACCTTGACCGGGCGGATGCTGGTCGAGGTGATGGCTTCGGAAATTTCAGCGCCGTCGGCGTCGGCACCGTAAACGAGGCGGACGGCCTCGATGGTGAGGTCTTCGGGCGCGCCGTCGAACACCACCGCGCCGCCCTGCATGCCGATGATGCGGTTGCAGTAGGTGCGGGCGGTGTCGAGCGTGTGCAGGTTGGTGATGACGGTGATGCCGTCGCGCAGGTTGATGTCACGCAGCGCGTCCATCACCACCTTGGCGTTGAGCGGGTCGAGCGAGGCGATCGGCTCGTCGGCGAGGATCAGCTTCGGCTCCTGCATCAGGGCACGTGCAATGGCGACTCGCTGCTGCTGTCCACCTGACAGGGTCCCAGCCGGCTGCAGGGCGGTGCGGGCGATGTCGAGGCGCTCGAGGGCTGCGATCGCCCGGATGCGCTCTTCACGCGAGAAGATCGAAAGCAGGTTGAGTGCGGTCGAGCGATGGTTGAGGCGACCGAGCAGCACGTTGGTCAAAACGTCGAGGCGCGGCACAAGGTTGAACTGCTGGAAGATCATGGCGCAGTCGCGCTGCCAGCGGCGCAGTGCGGGACCGCGCAGCGACGACACTTCGGTGCCGTCGAAGACGATCGAGCCCTGGCTCGGGTCGATCAGGCGGTTGATGGTCTTGAGCAGGGTCGACTTGCCGGCGCCGGAGCGGCCGATGATGCCGACCATCTGGCCCGGCTGAATCTGAAGGTTGACGCCATTGACGGCGACATTCTTGCCAAAGCGGCGCGTCACGTTGCGGATTTCGAGCATCTTGGCTTCCCTGTCCCGGCGGGCTTTTCGCCCTTGTCTGGGATGGGCCTAGACCCGGGACGTGAAGCTGCAATGTCGGGACCATGTCAGTTTTGTTACGATGCACAGGCCGGACGGCGAAAAATGCGGCTTTTGCGGCCAAAAATAGCTGTTTTGGGAATCCCGCAGCTCATTGGGCGTAGCGCCGAGCTGTAGTTGTGGCCGTTTCCGGAGGCGATTGTCAGGCCCGGGGATGGACGCTAAGTCTGGCTCACAATTCAAATGCGAGGGGGAGAAGGTCATGGCCAAGGGTAGCTGCCACTGCGGCAACGTCACGTTCGAGGTCGAGGGCGAGCCGGCAAGTGCGATCGAATGCAACTGCTCGCATTGCAGCCGCAAGGGCTACCTGCTGTGGTTCGTGCCGCGCGACAAGCTGACCGTGATGACGCCGCCCGAGCATCTTTCCACCTACAAGTTCAACAAGCACGTCGTTGACCACATGTTCTGCCAGAACTGCGGCTGCGCGCCGTTCGGCATGGGTGTCAGCCCGAGCGGCGAAAAGACCGCGGCGATCAATGTACGCTGCATCGAAGAGATTGACCTGACGACGCTCAAGCGCATCCCGTTCGACGGCCGCAGCCGCTGAGTGGTTCGAGCGGAGCGACTAATGACGGCCTGACCTGCGACTAAAGCTGTTATGAATCAACGCTTTGGCGGATTCTCGCAAGAATCTGGCAAAACTTGACGTTCAAGCCCTGACACTACAGTTGTTAGTCATTATATGAGGGTCGACATTACCGCTCTACGAGGGAACTGCCGATGACGATGTCCAGAACGACCCGCTTTGCCACACTGTTCGCAGGGTTGTTCCTTGCATTCTCCATGGTCGCCGTCGACCAGGCCGATGCGCGTCGCGGCGGCAGCTTCGGCAGCAGGGGAGCGCGCACCTTCCAGTCGGCACCGCCGACCCGCACCGCACCGCAGCCGGCAGCACCAGTCGAGCGCTCGATGACGCCGAACACCGGCCAGGCGACCAACCCGGCCACCAATGCGGCGCGTCCGGGTGCCGCTGCCCAGCAGCGCCCCGGCTTCATGGGCGGCTTCGGCGGCGCGATGATCGGCGGCCTGTTGATGGGCGGCCTGCTCGGCATGATGATGGGCCAGGGTTTCGGCGGTCTCGCTGGCATGTTCGGCATGCTGATGCAGTTGCTGCTGATCGGCGGCGCGATCTGGCTCGCCCTGCGCTTCTTCCGCTCGCGCCAGGTGCAAAATTCCGGTCCGGCGATGGCTGGAGCGGGTGCCGGCGGCGCCAACTTCAACTATCGCGATGCGGCACCTGCTGAAACCGGCAAGGCCAATGGCGGCGGCAGCCGCTCGTTCAGCATCCCGAGCATCGGCGGCAGCCGCACTGAAACAGTGCCGCAGCAGCCGGTGAGCAAGGACATCACCGTATCTGGCGAAGACCTCGAAACCTTCCAGCGCATGCTGACCGAGGTGCAGGAAGCGTTTGGCCGCGAGGACCACAAGGCGCTGCGCCGCCTGGTGACGCCGGAAATGGTGTCCTACCTCTCCGAGGAGTTGGCCGACAACGCCCAGAACGGCGTGCGCAACGACGTAACCGACGTTCAGCTTTTGCAGGCCGACATCGCCGAAAGCTGGAACGAAGGCGATCGCGATTATGCCACGGCGGCGCTGAACTATTCGTCGATCGACGTGACCCGCAACCGCACGACCGGCGAGATCGTCGACGGCGATGCGAATGAGCCGACCGAGACGACCGAACTCTGGACCTTCGTGCGCCAGAATGGCGGCGACTGGCAGCTCTCGGCAATCCAGGAAGCCTGAGTTTTACACCGATTGTCGCGCCCGCGGCTTCTCCTGCAAGGAGCGGCCGCGGGCGTTTCTGTTTCGGGATCATGGAAGCAATGGCCGAGCTGCAATTCCGATTGCTCTCGAAATTATTCTAGGCAAGGTTGAGAGCTAGGGGAGATCGGGATCGTCCGATCCGGCACCGGCCGTCCGGGGCCCACGCGAAGCTCGGATGGCCATGGCCGACAATGTTTTCGTTTCGCCAGATTTCCTGACGCTCACGCTCGGAATCGTTGTCTATTTCATCGGCGTGATATTGACGCGCCGCGTCGCTTTCCTGCGCAGCTACAACATCCCCGAGCCGGTCACGGGCGGGTTTCTGGCGGCTGCCGCCATATGGGCGTTCTACAAGCTGTCGGGCATGGAAATCGTCTTCGAGATGACCACGCGCGACAGGTTGCTGGTGATCTTCTTCGCCACCGTCGGTGTCAATGCGCGGCTGTCCGACCTGCTGGTCGGCGGGCGGGCACTGGCCGTGCTGTGCGTGATGACCGTGCTGTTCGTCTTCTTGCAGAATGGCGTCGGCACGCTCGGTGCCTGGCTGTTCGGCTTACCCTCTGCCGCAGGCGTCATCATGGGATCGATCGCCTTCGTCGGCGGCCATGGCACAACGATCGCCTGGGCGCCTGCGATCGCGGCCGAGCATGGCTTTGCCGCGGCCATCGAAGTCGGCACTGCCGCAGCGACGCTCGGCCTCATCGTGGCAAGTGTGCTGGGTGGGCCGGTGGCGAAGTTCCTCATCGAGCGCGGCAAGCTGACCACCGACGCGACGGTTTCGGAAAACGAGAGGGCTCAAGCCAAGGCCGAGGCGGCACCGATCGACAAGTCGAACTTCATGCAGGCGCTTTTGCTGGTCAACGTCGCCGTGGTGCTTGGCTATCTGGTTCACGGACCGATCACGGCGATGGGCCTGAAGCTGCCGCTGTTCGTGCCTTGCCTGCTCATGGGCGTCGTTTTGTCCAACACGATCCCCTACGCCTTTCCACGCATGCCCTGGCCCGCGCGCTCGCCGGCGATGTCGCTGATTTCCGACTATTCGCTCTCGGCGTTCCTCGCCATGTCGCTGATGAGCATGCAGCTCTGGACGCTTGCCGGGGTTGCCGGTCCGCTGCTGGTCGTCGTTGCCATGCAGGCACTGCTCGCTGTTGCCTTCATCCTGATCGTGCTTTTCCCGCTTTTGGGCAGGGACTATCAGGCGGCGGTGCTGAGCGCGGGTTTCACCGGCCTTTCGCTGGGCGCGACGCCCACTGCGATCGCATCGATGACGGCGGTGACCAAGCACTATGGCCCGTCACCGAACGCCTTCATCATCCTGCCACTGGTCTCGGCGTTTTTCGTCGATCTGGTCAATGTGGTCGCGATCCAGTTTTTCCTGGCGCGCTGAGGTCAACTCAACCGCCGTGCTTCTCCAGGAATTCTTCCGCCGAAAGGTTGCGGAAATCGTCGAGCGCGGTGCGCAGCCTGGCGTGTTCCCAGTCCCACCAGGCAAGCGCCTGGAAGCGCTCCGCCGTCTTGCGGTCGAAGCGCTCGCGCAGCGGCTTGGCCGGCACGCCTGCAACGATGGTGTAGGGCGCGACGTCCTTGGTGACGACAGCGCCGGAACCGACAGCGGCACCGTCGCCGATAGTGACGCCCGGCAGCACTGTCGAGCCGTGTCCGAGCCAGGTGTCATGGCCGATGCTCACCGCGTTCGAGCGGCGCCACTCGAAGAACTCGGTCTCGTGCGTGGCATCGTCCCAATAGTCCGAAGCGCGGTAGGTGAAGTGGTGCAAGGTCGGCCGCCAGGTCGGGTGGTTGGTGGCGTTGGTGCGCACGGCGGCCGCGATGTTGGCGAACTTGCCGACCGTGGTGCACCAAAGGCTGCAGTCCTGCATGACGTAGGAATAGTCGCCCAGGCTGCTCTCGCTGATGCGGGTGCGGTCGGCCACTTCGGTCCAGCGGCCGAGTGTCGACTGGGTTACCTCGGCGGTCGGGTGGATCCAGGGCTGTTCGGAAAGCTTGCGGCTCATGCGGCGACCTTTCCGGCAGCGAAGGTGGTGACGTCGACGATGCGGTCGGCAACCGCCTCGCGCACGTCGGCATCGTGGAAGATGCCGAGCAGGGCCGTGCCCCTCAGTTTCTTCTCCTCGATCAGGGAGATCACCACCTCGCGGTTGGTGGCGTCGAGCGAGGCCGTTGGCTCGTCGAGCAAAAGCACCGGATGATCGGTGATGAAGCCTCTGGCGATGTTGACGCGCTGCTGCTCGCCGCCGGAGAAGGTTGCGGGCGGCAGACTCCACAGACGTTCCGGCAGGTTGAGCCGGCCGAGCAACTCCGAGGCCCGGGCATGCGCTTCGTCGCGGCCAACGCCGCGGGCGACCAGCGGCTCGGCGACGACGTCGAGCGCCGAAACGCGCGGCACCGTGCGCAGGAACTGGCTGACATAGCCGATGGTGTCGCGGCGAACAGCCAGCACGGTGCGCGGATTGGCGGTGGCGAGATCGACAAGCTGGCCGTGGTGATCGACGATGATCTGGCCCTGGTCGACGCCGTAATTGCCGTAGACCATCTTCAGGATCGAGCTCTTGCCAGCGCCCGAGGGGCCGCCGAGCACGGCGCATTCGCCAGCCCGGATCGAGAACGACACGTTGGCGACGACCGGCAGGCGGATGCCGCCGCGCAGATGCATGGTGAAGGCCTTGGCGACCTCGGAGACGATGAGTGGCGTTGCCATGGCTTACACCTGCAAGATGGAGGAGACGAGGAGCTGGGTGTAGGGCGCGCGCGGATCGTCGAGCACGCGGTCGGTGAGGCCGCTTTCGACGACATGACCGTCCTTCATCACCATCATGCGCTGCGACAGCAGCCGCGCCACGGCAAGGTCGTGGGTCACCACGATGGCCGCCAAGCCGAGGTCGGTGACCAGCCCGCGCAACAGGTCGAGCAGGCGCGCCTGCACCGATACGTCGAGGCCGCCGGTCGGTTCGTCCATGAACACCAGGCGCGGGCCGGTGACGAGGTTGCGGGCGATCTGCAGGCGCTGGCGCATGCCGCCGGAAAAGGCGCGTGGTTCGTCGTCGATGCGCTCCTCGTCGATCTCGACGCGGCCCAGCCAGTCGACGGCCGTCGAACGGATGTTGCCGTAGTGGCGGTCGCCGATGGCCATCAGCCGCTCGCCGACATTGGCGCCGGCCGAGACCGTCATGCGCAGGCCGTCGGCCGGGTTCTGGTGGACGAAACCCCAGTCGGTGCGCATCAGGAAGCGGCGCTCGGCCTCGCTCATGCGGTAGAGGTCGCGCCACTGGTTGTCGCGCATGCGGTAGCTGGCGGTGCCTGACGTCGGCAGCAGACGGGTGGCAAGGCAGTTGAGCAACGTCGTCTTGCCAGAGCCGGACTCACCGACAACGGCCAGCACTTCGCCCGGCCACAGATCGAAGGAAATGTCCTCGCAGCCGATGCGCGAGCCGTAATATTTGGACAGCGCTGTGACGCGCAGAAGCGGTTCGTCGGTCATCATAGCGTTCCTTTACCCTCCCCCTTGTGGGGAGGGTGGCCCGAAGGGCCGGGTGGGTGGGATTTCTGGATCGGGATTGCGCCGTTACCCCCACCCGCGTCTTCGACGCGACCTCCCCACAAGGGGGAGGTAGGGGCGTTCTGGGCCGCGGCGCTCATCGTTCCGATGTGGCCCTCTTCCTGGCGCTTCTCGCAATGGTCGGTGTCGGAACAGACGAACATGTGCCCGCCCTTGTCATCGAGGATGACCTCGTCGAGATAGACCTGCTCGGCGCCGCACAGCGCGCAGGGCTGGTCGAAGGTCTGGATCTCGAAGGGATGGTCCTCGAAGTCGAGGCTGACCACCCTGGTGAAGGGCGGCACGGCATAGATGCGCTTTTCGCGGCCGGCGCCGAACAGCTGGAGCGCGGGCGACATGTGCATCTTGGGATTGTCGAATTTCGGCGTCGGCGAGGGATCCATCACATAACGACCCTCGACCTTGACCGGGTAGGCATAGGTCGTGGCGATGCGGCCGTGGCGAGCGATATCCTCGTAGAGCTTCACATGCATCAGCCCGTATTCCTCGAGCGCGTGCATCTTCCGCGTCTCGGTCTCGCGCGGCTCAAGGAAACGCAGAGGCTCGGGGATCGGCACCTGGTAGACCAGCGTCTGGCCCGCCGTCAGCGGATACTCGGGGATGCGGTGGCGAGTCTGGATGATTGTCGCCTTCGCCGTCTCGGTGGTGACGGCGACATCGGCGACTTTCTGGAAGAAGGCGCGGATCGACACCGCATTGGTGGTGTCGTCGGCGCCCTGGTCGATGACCTTGAGCACGTCATCGGGACCGATGATTGCCGCTGTCACCTGCACGCCGCCGGTGCCCCAGCCATAAGGCATCGGCATTTCTCGGGACGCGAAGGGCACCTGGTAGCCGGGAATGGCGATGCCCTTGAGGATCGCCCGGCGGATCATCCGCTTGGTCTGCTCGTCGAGATAAGCGAAGTTGTAGGTTGCGATTTCAGACATTGCGCAAAATCTCTTCTGGATGCGTGGCCGCCCGCTGGATTTGGCTTGAAGTGCGCACAATTATGTGCGCACTCTTTCTGCCGGGGGGAGAGGGGAGATGAAACGTGAGGCTCTGATACGAGAGCTTCGTGCGCTTGCGAGGAAACGGAACCTGCAGTTCGACGTCTTCACCGATAGAGGGAAAGGGTCTCACTATCGCGTGCGTCTCGGAGATCGGATCACGACCATCCAGTCGGGCGAGCTGTCCTCGCTGATGGTCAGGACAATCAAGAAGCAACTCGGCATCGAGTGAGCGGTGGAAAGCGACATGGACTACATCTTTGCGGCGAGCATCGAACCCGATCCGGATGGTGGCTTTCTGGTCACCTTTCCGGATGTTCCCGAGGCCATTACCTGTGGAGACACAGTTGCTGAGGCGCGAATAGCGGGCAGTGAAGCGCTCGGGCTTGCCTTGCGTGGGATCGCTGCCATGGGACGTTCGTTGCCGAGGCCGCAGGCTGAGGGACAGGAGCTGGTGCCTATAGCAGTCGCGCCGGATACGGCGCTCAAGTTGGCTGTGGTCGAGGCATTTGCCCAGTCGGGCCTGTCGAAGCGGGAATTGGCACGTCGCTTGGGCAAGGCTGAAACGGAGGCTCGGCGCATTCTCGACCCCGATCACTCGACCAAGCTGCCGCTTCTGCAGGCAACGCTGGCTTTGCTCGGCAAGGATATCGTGATTTCCGTACGCGATGCCGCGTAGCGCGGTAGCGGGAGGCGAGATGCTCATTCTGCCGCCTCGCGCTGGTCGTTTTCGTTGATCTGGTTGCGCTTCTCGTGCTCGGAGCGCATGCGGCGGACGAGGTCGAGTTCGGCCTGGAAGTCGACATAATGCGGCAGCTTCAGGTGCTCGACGAAGCCGGTGGCCTGGACGTTGTCGGAGTGGGAGATGACGAACTCCTCGTCCTGTGCGGGGGCGGTGATGTCCTCGCCCAGTTCGCCGGCGCGTAGCGCCCGATCGCACAATGACATCGCCATTGCCTTGCGCTCCGACTGGCCGAAGACAAGGCCGTAGCCGCGGGTGAACTGCGGCGGCGCCTTTGCCGAACCCTTGAACTGGTTGACCATCTGGCATTCGGTGACGCGGATGCGGCCGAGGGTGACGGGGAAGGGCAGTTCCGGTACGTCGAGCTCAAGCTCGACCTCGCCGATACGGACCTCGCCGACGAAGGGATGGCTACGGCCATAGCCGCGCTGGGTGGAATAGCCGAGCGCCAGCAGAAAACCTTCGTCGCCACGTGACAGCGCTTGCAGGCGGCTGTCGCGGGCCAGAGGGAATTCCAGCGGCTCGCGGGTGATGTCGCCGGTGAGGTGATCCTCCGGCAATTCGCCATCTGCTTCGATCAGGCCCTCGTGGGCGAGGATTTCCGACACGCGCGACATGCGCTGGCCGTCGGCCTCGCGCTGCTCGGGCTCGGCGACCTCGGGATCGCCGGCCAGTTGCGGGTCGAGCAGGCGGTGGGTGTAGTCGAAGGTCGGACCGAGCAGCTGGCCGCCGGGCAAGTCCTTGTAGGTCGCCGAGACACGGCGTTCGACCTGCATGGCGGCGGTGTCGATCGGCCTGGTGTAGCCGAAGCGCGGCAAGGTCGTGCGATAGGCGCGGACGAGGAAGATCGCCTCGATCAGGTCGCCGCGCGACTGCACCACGGCAAGGGCGGCGAGTTCGCGGTCGTAGAGCGAGCCCTCGGCCATGACGCGGTCGATGCCGAGCGCCAGTTGCTCGACGATCTGGTCGATGCGCAGCGCCGGCACGGAGCGGTCGCCACGGCGGCGGTCGGCGAGCAGGCGATGGGCGTTGGCGATGGCGGCTTCGCCGCCTTTGACTGCCACATACATGTCAGGCCTCCGTCGTCTTGATGCGGGTGGTGCGGGGCAGGCAGGCGACGCCGTCGGGGGCTGCAAGGATCAGGTCGACGCCGCGCGGGAAACGGGCGCCGTTCTGCTTCCACTGCTCGACGAAGTGGCGCGGCAGCGAGGTCGGCGCGATGGTTGCCGATGTTTCGATGCCAGGACCTTCGAGACGAAGTGGTGTGCCTTCTGTCAGGCTCTCGACCTGCAGGATCAGCGTTGTCGAGCGGTCAGGATACTCCTGCGTTCCTTGCGCGAAGTTCTCGAACGAGATCAGGTTGGCCGGATTGGCGACGAGCGCGAAATGCGCATCGGCCGGCGTGGCCGCCGATGGCGCGCCGGTGTGGAAACCAAGCCAGGATCTTGCCGCCGAAACCTGGAGCCCGGCATCGAGCCAGAGCGGGGTGTCATGGTCGCACAAGGTCAGCGCCACGGCACCCGCGGTTGCCGCGAGCGGTGCGGGCGGCTGGGCGAGCGCTACGACCGGTTGAACCGTGCCCGGACGGGCCATGGCGTCCATGACGGCGCGAAATACCGTCTGGGCGTTGAAAACTGGGGCGGCAAAGCCGCCGTCGATCACATCCATCTGGTCCATCAGTCCTCTCCGCGCACCATGGTGAAGAAGTCGACCTTGGTCGCCGCCGTCTCGGCACGGCTGGTCGCATCGGCTTCGGCTTGCGCGGCGCGCAGCGGGGCAATGATCTTGTCTTCGATGTCGGCGCGGCGAGCCGGATTCTGCCAGAGCGCATCGGTGATGGCCGAAAGGCGGGCCTTTTCCTTGTCGCGGCCAAGCGCATAGGAATGGCCGATCTCGCCGCTGGGCAAACGCACCGTGGCGCGGGTCACCGTCGCCTCGCCGAAGTTGAACGGCGCGCCGCCGCCGCCGATGCGGCCGCGTACCGACACGAGGCCGGTCTCGGGACCGCGCAGCAGTTCGGCCTCGTCGGTGACACCAGCCGCCGCGCACAGCCGCTTCAACTCGTCGCTGGGGGCCATGGCCAATGCCGCCATCGCGACCTTGCGCTGTGCCTCCGTTTCTCTTTCCTGCCGTCGGTCCATCTTCATCGCCGCTCCGTTCGCTTTATTTGTCTATTGTTCTATACAAACGAACAACATACAATGGGCTTGTAAGCAGGCTCCATGACGGGCGCATGACAGGGGCAGGGGATTGAACAAGCCAGAATCAGCGGTGACGCGGAAAAGCGGGGTGGCGCTGTGGCGCCAGATCGCCGACCAGATACGTCAGGCAATCAGCGCCGGCACGCTGGGCGCCGATGGCCGGCTGCCGACCGAAATGGCGCTGTCAGAACGTTTCGGTGTCAACCGCCATACGCTGCGCAGCGCCATTGCAGCACTCGTCCAGGAAGGCGTGCTCAGGGCGGAGCAGGGGCGCGGCACATTCGTTGAAAGCCGCCAGAAGCTGTCCTATCCGATTTCGGCGCGGACGCGCTTCTCCACCGGCCTGCGCGAGCAGACCCGTGAACGTCGCAGCATCCTGCTGGCCGATGCGGTCGAGGCAGCCGGCTTCCGCATCGCCGAGGCGCTGGGCCTTGCGCCAGAGGCGCCGGTGATCCGGCTGGAAACTTTGAGCGAAGCCGATGGCCGGCCGGTGTCGCGGGCAACGAGTTGGTTCGACGCGGAACGCTTTCCCGGCTTCGCGCAAATCTATGCCGAAACCGGATCGATCACGCTTGGTTTCCAGCATTTTGGAATCGAGGACTATTTCCGCAAGTCGACGCTGGTGTCGGCACGCCATGCCGACACCGCCGATCTGGCCGACCTCAGGCTATCCGCCGGCGCCATCGTGCTTGTCGCCAGGGCGATCAATATCGATGCCGACGGCGTGCCGGTCCAGTATGCCGAAACCCGCTTTGTCGCTGATCGTGTCGAACTCAGCGTTTCCACCGAGGCTTAAGGCGTTCAGCGGAGCCGTCGACGTGCCTCGCCTTTGATTTCGGTGTATCGCGCTCTATTCATGATCGTATTCGATTTCCATGCCTTTGCTCAGCCGGCTTCTTGCGTCAATCCGAGCGACGCCTGCCGTCGACGGATGTCGGTGGCAAACAAGATTCTTTCTAACAATGCTTGACATTTGTCCGGTTTAGAGAAAAATTCCAGTTTAGTGGAATTTGCGGACGGAATGTCGGAATTCAGAACTGGCTTGGTGGAGGACTTTGCGCCAGTTCATTAGTAGTCTGTAAAATACCGCTGAGAATACCTCTTCGCCGGCTTGTCGGTCGCGCAGTCCATTCGGCTGCGTGAGGGCGGGTTTTATTGCTCGGTGAAAGCCGCGCGCGAAATCGATATTATCCAAATGGGGAACATAATGAACAATATTCTGGTACCGAACCGCCGTACCGCGCTGAAGATGCTTGGTGGTGGCGCCGCCGCTCTTGCCATGCCCGCCGTCATCCGCCCGACCCCGGGCTGGGCCGCCAGCGGCGTGCTGAACATCACCACCTATGACAAGTTCCTGCCGCAGGAATTCCTCGACAAGTTCCAGAAGGACACTGGAATTCAGGTCAACATCCGCCTGACCGACGACCAAGGCAAGCAGTACAACCTGCTCACCGCCGAGGGTGCCAATCCTTCGACCGACATCGTCACCGTTGCCGGCCACCGTTACTCGCAGTTCATCGCCTCGAAGCTGCTGCAGCCGCTCGATACCGGCAAGATCCCGAACTGGAAGAACCTCAACACCGCTTACCAGGATGCGCCCTGGGCGCGCGTCGACAACAATCTTTGGGGGCTGCCGATCCTCGCCGGCTACGAGGGCCTCGCCCGCAACGTCGACTACGTCAAGGATGCGCCGAGCTGGGATATCATGTTCGACCCGCAGTACAAGGGCCAGACCTCCTACATCGTCAGCGATTTCATGACCATCGTCATGCAGTATCTCGGCCATGACGGCGACTTCGTCAGCTATGTCGACAAGGCTGACGTGGCCCAGAAGGCAACCAACGAAGCGCGCGATTTCCTGATCAAGAACAAGGACATGGTCCGCAAGTACTACGATGCTGGTTCGGAAGTGCAGCAGATGTTCATCAACGAAGACATCTATCTCGCCCATTCGTGGTCGGGCCCAGCCGCCAAGCTGATCATCGACGGCCATCCGATCCAGCTGTCGGTGCCGAAGGAAGGCACGTTCGGCTTCTGCTACACGCTCAATGTCGTCAACAACGCGCCGAACGCCGAGAATGCCTACAAGCTGCTCGACGCTGTGCTGGCAAGCCCCGAAGTGGGTGCGGCGATGACCCGCCAGTCGGGCTACAGCTCGACGATCAACGGCGTCGGCGACCTGCTCAACGATCGCGAGAAGCTCGCCTCGACGCTGCCGCAGGAAGAGCTGGAGCGTATCGTCTTCTTCTCGTCGGTCAACCGCGACATGAAGAACGAGATGATCGACCGCGCGACCGCAGAGGTCAAAGCGGCCTGACGAGGCAAAGCCTCGCATGGCCTGTAGCCTGTCCCGGAGCGCTGCGACGATCTCCGGGACAGGCAGCCAGGCTTGTTTAAGCCCACAACGCGCAATGACTGACGGCCGGCCATGTTGCCCGGCGTCGGTCGGGCTGCGCCAAACCGAGATTGTTTGATGGTGAGTAGCAACACGACAGCCGGCTACGGGGCAGGGGGCGATGCGTCCGTGCCCAGGTACTCGACCGGCATCGCCAAGGTGGTCAACTCCGCGCTTTACCGGCACACGCTGGGAGCTGCGGTGGAGTCGCGCATCGGCCGGATCATCCTTCTGGCCGGCGTGCCGCTGATCTGGCTGATCATGCTGCATGTCGGGCCGATCTATCAGATGCTGAAGATCAGCCTTTTGTCCCACTACCCGGTCCAGCCCGGCGTGGAGTCGCGCTTCACCCTCGACAACTATGCGATCTTCTTTCGGGAATCGCTCTATTTCACCCCGCTGATCAAGAGCTTCATCTTCGCAACGGCAGCGACCGCGGTCACCCTCGTCGTCGTCTATCCGGTCGCCTACTACGTCGCCAAGATCGTCAAGCCGGAAGGCCGCTCCAAGGCGCTGCTGCTGCTGCTGGTGCCGTTTTGGGCGGGTGAGCTGATCCGCACCTTCTCGGTGATCATGCTTCTGGCCAACCGCGGCGCGGTCAACGTGCTGCTGCGCGAGATCGGGCTGATCGATCGACCGATCCCGATGCTCTACACCTCGTTCTCGCTCGGCTTCGGCCTTGTCTACCTGATCTGCCTGTACATGCTGCTGCCGCTCTATTCGGCGATAGAGAAGATTCCGTCCCAGTATCTGGACGCCGCCGCCGACCTTGGCGCCGGCCCGTTCACCCGCTTCCGCAGGATCATCCTGCCGCTGTCCAAGGATGGCATCGTGTCGGGCTGTTCGCTGGTGTTCCTGACCTGCATCGGTGTCTTCGCCACACCGATGCTGCTCGGTGGCCCGACCACCGTGCTGTTCCCCGAAACGATCAGCGGCTTCTTCCACGGCGCCAGCGACAAATGGCCGGTCGGTGCCGCCTTCGCACTGATCATGCTGGTCACTGCCCTGATCACGGCAGGCATCTTCATGCGCCTCGTCGGCGGCAAGAAAAGGAGTGCATTCTGATGCGCAACATGTTTGCGGACGCTCCGCGCACGTCGCTGACGGCGATCTACTGGGCCTTCCTGCTCTACCTGCTCCTGCCGCTCACGCTGATGATGGCGATGAGCTTCAAGGACGCCAATTTCGTCGCCTTCCCGATCGGCGACTGGACCCTCGACTGGTACGCCAAGGTGATGCAGGACAAGCAGTTCCTGGAAGCCTGCCTGTATTCGGTGATGATCGCTGCCTGTTCGACGCTGGCCGCAACGACGCTCGGCACATGGATCGCCATGCTGATCGTCGCCGAAGGCATCAAGGGCCAGGTCATCATCTTCGCGCTCGCCTGCCTTCCGGCTGTCGTGCCCGGCATGATCTCGGCGATCTCGCTGCGCATCTTCATCTCGACGATCGACATGCCGACGGGAACCGCCGCCATCATCCTCGGTCACACCGTGCATGCCGTACCCTTCGTGGTGGTGATGGCGCTGACCCGGCTGCGCTCGATGCCCGGCAATCTCGTCGACGCCGCGCGTGACCTCGGTGCCGACAGTGTCGTTGCCTTCTTCCGCGTCACGCTGCCCTATCTCGGGCCGGCGCTGGTTGGCGGCATGATCTTCTGCGTGCTTTTGTCGATCGACGACTTCGTCCGCACCTTCTTCCTGGGCGGTTATCGCCCGACCCTTCCCATGCTGATCTTCGCCAAGGTGCAAGGCGGCATGTCTCCCGAAATCAACGCAATGGCGACACTCGTCCTGGTGGTTACCGCCGCCGTCGGACTTTACGCCGAATACCTGACCCGCCGCGCGAGGACCCGCTGATGCAACCCGTCGTCCAGTTCGACAACGTCACCAAGAGCTACGGCAAGCATGTTGCCGTCGAAAACCTGAACCTCAGCATCGAGGCGGGCAAGTTCGTCACGCTGCTGGGCCCCTCCGGCTGCGGCAAGTCGACCTCGCTGCGCATGCTCGGCGGTTTCGAGACGCCCAACTCCGGGCGCATCCTGCTCGGCGGCAAGGACGTTACGCGTGTTCCGCCCAACAAGCGCAACGTCAACATCGTGTTCCAGGACTATGCGCTGTTCCCGCATATGAGCGTCGCCAAGAACATCGCCTTCGGCCTTGAGCTGAAGGGGCTCGATAACCAGCATATCCACCGCCGGGTGAACGAGCTGCTCGAACTCGTCCAGCTTCAGGACTATGCCAAGCGGCTGCCTTCCGAGCTATCCGGCGGCCAGCGCCAGCGCGTGGCGCTGATGCGCGCACTGGCACCCGATCCGGAAGTGCTGCTGCTCGACGAGCCGCTGTCGGCGCTTGACGCCAAGCTGCGCCAGCAGATGCAGATCGAGCTCAAGTCGATCCAGGAAAAGACCGGCAAGACCTTCATGTTCGTGACCCACGACCAGGAAGAGGCGCTGACCATGTCCGACACCATCGTGGTGATGAACAAGGGCCGCATCGAGCAGATGGGCGACCCGAACACGCTCTATGGCCGTCCGGGCTCGGTGTTCGTCGCCAACTTCATCGGCGAAACCAACCTGCTGCGCAGCACGGTCGTCGGCACCGAAGGCGAGACGGCCGCGCTGAGCTGGAATGGCATCACCATCAAGGCGGCGCAGGGCGGGCTCGCGCCCAAGGCCGGCGACCATCTCTATGTCGTGCTGCGGCCGGAAGCGATCCATTGCTCGGCCGCCGAGCCGACAAGCGGCAACCGCATCAAGGGCAAGATCCGTCACCGCGTGTTCAAGGGCAACCACACCTCGCTTTCGGTCGAAGTCGGCGACGGCACGATGCTCAATGCGCTTGTCCACCCTTCCGACGTTACCCAGCTCAACGGCGAGGACATCTGGGTCGGCTGGAAGCCCGAGACGACGACGGTCATCCCCGACCGCCACGCGCACAACTGATTAGTACGACGGCCCGCACTGGTGACGATGCGGGCCGGCAGCAGGCAGGGCAAGACAATGCGAAATGACAATTTCGACAGGACATCGGGGGCGAGCCATGGCGTTTGACGTGCAAGCGCCGCTGCAATCGGCCGCTTCCGGCCTGGCCGAACTCGAACAACGTGTTCGCGACGATCTCGCCTGCCTGTGCTATCCGCCGGCAAACTGGGTAGTGCCGACCGCAGCTGAGGGTGAGGAACAAGTCCACGACGTCGTCGTCATCGGCGGCGGCATGTGCGGTCTGGTCGCAAGCTTCGCGCTGATTGGTGCCGGCATCCAGAACATCCGCATCTTCGACCGCAGCCCGACGGGCTTCGAAGGGCCTTGGCTGACGTATGCGCGCATGGAGACGCTGCGCTCGCCCAAGCAGCTGACCGGACCGGCCTATGGCATGGCGTCGCTGACCTTCCGCGCCTGGTATGTCGCGCAGTTCGGCAACGAGACCTGGGCGGAACTCGACAAGATTCCGCGCCCGATGTGGATGGAATATCTGCGCTGGTATCGCAAGGTGCTCGACCTGCCGGTCGAGAACGGCGTCGAGGTCAAGACCATCCTGCCCGAAGGCGATCTGATGCGACTGACGCTTGCCGGCGCGCCGGAGAAGTCGGTACTGGCCCGCAAGGTGGTGATGGCGACCGGCCGCGACGGCATGGGGCATCCGAGCATTCCCGGCTTCGTCGACGCGCTGCCACGGAAATACTGGGCCCATTCCTCTGACGATATCGACTTCGCCGCCCTGCGCGGCAAGCGTGTCGTGGTTGTCGGTGTCGGCGCGTCCGCCGTCGACAATGCCGCTGAGGCGCTGGAAGCAGGAGCAGCGGAAGTCCGTCACCTCATCCGGCGCAAGGAGATGCCCTGCATCAACAAGCTGATGGGTATTGGCTCGTTCGGCTTCACCGCTGCCTTCCCGCAGCTGAGCGATGCCAGGCGCTGGCAGATCATGAACTATTCGCTGCGCACCCAGACGCCGGCGCCGCGCGGCTCGACGATGCGGGTCAGCCGGCATCCGAATGCCTATTTCCATTTCAATGCGGCTGTCGAAAAGACCGAACTCGACGGCGATGAGATCGTCATTTCGACCTCGCAGGGCAAGGCCGTTCGGGCCGACTTCCTGATCCTCGGCACCGGCTTTGGCGTCGATCCGCTGGCGCGGAAGGAACTCGACGGCTACGCCGACAAGATCCTGTTGTGGCAGGACCGGTTCACGCCGCCCGAGGGCCAGGAGAACGGCGAGCTCGGCAACTACCCCTATCTCGCCAGCGATTTCACTTTCCTCGAGCGCGAGCCGGGGCAGGCGCCCTGGCTTGCCAACATCCACAGCTTCAACTCGGGCGCCGCCGCCAGCCTCGGCAAGATGAGCGGCGACATTCCCGGCATCAGCGAAGGTGCGGCGCTGCTGGCGCGCGAGATCGCGGCCAAGCTCTACACCGAGAACTTCGGCCAGTACTGGCAGCGCCTGCTCGACTACGACACGCCCGAATTGCGTGGCGACGAGTGGACGGCATCGCCCTTGCCGGACGATGCGCGGGCAAGCGTCCGCAAGCAGGCATAGGGGGACGGCATGGCCGAAAACAACGATGTCATCGCCGCGATCGTCGGCATCGAGCCCGGCAGCGAACTGGCCGAGGTTGTGGCCGGACGCGCCGATATCATGGCGCTGACGCAGCAGACGCACGATGCAGCGCTCACGCCTGCAGAGCCCGGTGGCCTCACGCATGCCGAGCGCGCAGCACTTGCCTGCCGCATCGCCAAGATCAACGACGCCAAGGATTTCGAGGAACATTTCGAAGCCCTGCTCGACAATTCCAGCGCCTCCGGTGACACCGCGCGCATCGCCGACATCTGGTTCGACGGTGGCGGCGATAACAGGCTCAAGGCCTTGATCCGACATGTCGACCTAGTGGCGCATGCGCCCAAGGATGCGACGCGCCGCGACATCGAATTGCTGCAGGAGGCCGGCCTCGCTGACGCCGATATCGTGCGCCTGTCCGAGCTCGTTGCCTTCGTCAGCTATCAGATCAGGGTTGCCGCCGGGCTGCGGCTGATGCGGGGGCTGGCATGAGCAAGGTCGTTCACGAATTCACCACTGTCATTCCCGAGTGGAAGCCTTACGTCAGGCCGCTTGATCTCGCCGAGGCGACCCCGGCGCAGCTTGAGGCGCTGAAGATCACGCCGTCGAACACCAAGGTGTCGGACTATGTGCTGGTGCTGGCGCATGACGTCGAGACGCTGACGCACCGTTCGCCGCTGTTCAATGGCGTGATGTACAACAAGGGTGGCCTGTCGCGTGCCGAGCGCGAGATCGGCGCCGTGGGTGCTTCCATAGTCAACCGCTGCATCTATTGCGCTGCCGTGCATGCCAGCCGCTACAACCAGCTGGCCAAGGACGAGACCGTCATCGCGGCGATCTTCGCCGACGGTGTCGACGCCGAGATCTCGCCGCGGCTGAAGGCGATCCTCGATTTTTCGATCAAGCTGTCGAAATGCCCCTCCGATGCCGATGCTTCGGACATGCAGGCGCTTGTCGATGCCGGTCTCGGCAAGGACGAGATCCTCGACCTGATCCTGTCGTCGTCGCTGTTCGGCTGGGCCAACCGGCTGATGCACACACTTGGAGAGCCGATCGCCGAATAACTGCCCGAGGCGTCGGAAGGGAGCATCGGAATGAACATGCATTCGGTCAATCCGCCGGAGATCGGGCCACGCCTGCAGGCGTACCGGAAACAGCAGAAGCTGACGCTCGCCGATCTGGCGACGAAGTCGGGCGTGTCGCGCTCGATGCTGTCGGAGATCGAGCGCGGCAATGCCAACCCGACCTATGGCACGCTGTGGCACCTCACCCGCGCGCTCAACATCGATCTCAACAGCCTGATCAGTGGTGCTTCTGAAGAACGCGGCGACCGTATCGACCTGCAGCCGGAGAATTTGACGCCAACAATCCGCAGCGCCGACGGCAGCTGCACCCTGCAGATCCTGTCGCCTGCCGGCATGGTGCCGCTGATCGAATGGTATCTGCTGAGCTTCGAGCCTCAGGGCAAGCTGATCAGCGATCCGCATGGCGCCGGTACCATCGAGCACCTGCACTGCACCGAAGGCGAGATCGTGGTGCGCAGCGCGGGCAACGAGACGCGGGTCCGCGCGGGCGAGACGGCGCGTTACGCCGGCGATGTTCCGCATTCGCTGACGAGTGTGGGGACCAGCGCCGGTCCTGTCGGGGCGAGGGCGTTCCTGGTGGTGGCCTCGGGCGAGGTCGGCAGCAGCACGACGCGGGCATTGATACGCCCGAAGTGAACGATCCCGGCGGCACCGGCGCATGCCGGCTCCCTCGGGCCTGAAATGATATTGAAAAGGAACGTTGGAATGCAGGTAGGTATTGTCGGCGCGGGTTCGATCGCGTTCGGAACGGCGGTGTTCCTCGAACAGCAGGGGCATCACGCGACGTTGTGGTCGCCGTCGGGCGAGCGCACCAAGGCGCTGGCCAAGGGTGAGGCTCTCGTCGCCCAGGGCGCCGTCGAAGGCACCTTCCATCCGGCAGCCGCGGCAAGTGCTGAAGCGCTTGTCGCTGGTGCCGAGGCGATCGTGATCGCGCTGCCGGCCTATGGCCACAAGACGGTGCTCGACGCCATCGCGCCTTACATCAGGGCCGAGCAGACCATCATCATCAGCTCGCATGCCTCGTTTGGCGCGCTCTATCTGTCGCGACTGCTCGCGGCTCGCGGTGTCGTCGCGCCGGTCGTCGGCTGGGGCACGACAGTCGTGTCTGGCCGTCAGCTCAGCTCGACCTCGGTCAACGTCAACACCGTGCGCAAGAAGGTCGATCTGGCAACGGTTCCGGCATCGCGCAGCGCCGACGGCCTCGCTGTCTGCCAGACGCTGTTCGGCGACCGTTTCGTCGACCGCGGCAGCCTGATGGCAATCGCGCTCTCCAACCTCAACCCACAGAACCACATGGGCATCGCGCTCGGCAACATGACGCGCATGGAGCGCGGCGAGACCTGGAGCCAGGGCCAGAACGTGACCCCGAATGTCGGCCGCCTGCTCGAGCAGCTCGACGAGGAGCGCATCGCCATTGCCACCAAGCTTGGTCTCGAAGTGCGCAACATCTTCCAGCACTTCCACCTGTCGTTCCACATACCGATGAGCTCGATCTCGCAGATGAACCAGGAGATGCACGACGCCGGCAATGGCGGCCAGGGCCCGACCACGGCCGACAGTCGCTATGTCACCGAGGACGTGCCGTTCGGCCTGGTCATGACCGCCAAGATCGGCCGGCTCGCCGGTTACCCTGCCGAGCTGCATGAAGCTGGCGTGCGCATTTTCTCGGCCATGTATGGCCGCGACTTCACCGCCGAGAACGACCTGCTCACCGCGCTCGACCTCGACGCGATGTCGCTCGATCAGCTCAACGGCCTGTGCCGTGACGGTTATGCGGTAGCTTAAGGTCTGGGTACCGCAGGCGCGGCGCTCCTGGCGGACCGCCGCGCCGCCTTTTTCGTCTATCCCTGCAGTTGGCCCTCTGCGCGTTGACACCGCCGCGCGCTGGTCAAACCGCAGCAGGCGGGACCAATTGCTGCAGCAGCCAGTTCTCGAATGCCTGCATGCCTGGTGTCACCGGATGGGATTTCAGCCGAGTGAGCCAGTAGTCGCCGGTTGTGACAGTCGTCTCGAATGGCTGGACGAGGCGTCCGTCGTCGAGATTGCGCTCGAACATGTTGATCGGCACCAACGCAACGCCGACGCCGCGGGCCGCCGCCTCGGCAAGGGCCAGCGACGATTCGAACATCATGCCGCGCAGCACCGGCTTTGGCGCGCCAGCCGCTTCGAACCAACGCATCCATTCGTCGGCGCGATAAGAGCGCAGCAGTTCGACACGCGCGAGATCAGCGGGCTGCGCCAGCTTCGCCGCCATCATCGGCGAACACACCGGCGACAAGGGCGAGGCGATCAGGTGCATCGCCTCCGTTCCGCGCCATGAGCCGTCGCCAAAGCGGATCGCGAGATCGAGGCCGTCGCCAGCGAGGTCGACGCGGTTGTTGTTGGTCATGATCCTGAGGTCGAGATAGGGGTGGGCCTGGTGGAATGCCGGCAGCCGCTCCATCAGCCAGCCGACGGCGAAGGTCGCGACCACGCCGACCGTCACCACTTCATGGAAATGCCCTTCCTCGAACCGGCTCATCGTCGCAGTGACCCGCCGGAAGGCATCCGTCAGCACCGGCGCCAGGGCCGCACCCTCGTCGGTCAGCGCCAGTCCCCTCGGCAGGCGGCGGAACAGTTTCACCCCGAGCAGGTCTTCGAGCGACTTCACGTGATGGCTGACCGCGGTCTGCGACACGAACAGTTCCATGCCGGCCCGGGTGAAGCTGCAATGGCGCGCGGAAGCCTCGAAGGCCCGTAGCGCGTTCAGCGGCAGTTGCGACGTTTCCACGTGATTTTGGTCCTATGCCCATATTTTTCTCATGGGTAACCAAAATATTGAGCGTTTGTCGAGGCTGCCGGATTTTGCCAGTTTGCGGCCGACATCGAACAAAACCTGCAGGTTATGACCTGTTCGCGGGCCTGGGTGGAGCCTGCGAGCTGTGGTCGTTCGCCCATTTTTCTCGGGACCTGCCTCAAACCGACAAGCTGCCCGCGTCATCATGAAGTTCATCAGCCATCTGTTTTCGTTTCTCGTCCTGACTGGCCTAGCGGCCGCTTGCGGCGTGGCATTGCTGGTCGCCGACATCACCAGGGACCTGCCCGACTATCGCGAACTGGCGGATTGGGAGCCGGCAGTCATGACCCGGGCCTACGCTTATGATGGCGCGTTGCTCGCCGAATATGCGCGCGAGCGGCGGCTTTTCCTGCCGATTGCCGCCGTACCCGACCGCGTCAGGCATGCGTTCCTGTCGGCGGAAGACAAGGGCTTCTACAGCCATTCGGGCATCGATCTTTCCGGGCTTGCCAATGCCGTCTGGGCCAATATGGCCAACTTCGGCTCTGGTCAGCGCATGATCGGCGGATCGACGATCACCCAGCAGATCGCCAAGAACCTTTTGCTGTCCTCGGACCGCACCCTGGAACGCAAGATTCGCGAGGCGGTGCTGTCCGTCCGTATCGAGCGCGCTTTCTCCAAGGACGAGATCCTCGAACTCTACTTCAACGACGTCTATTTCGGGCTCGGCGCTTATGGCATCGCCGAAGCGGCGCTGACCTATTTCAACAAGCCGGTCGGCGAACTCTCGGTTGCCGAGGCCGCCTATCTCGCCGCGCTGCCCAAGGGGCCGAACAACTACAGTCCCTATCTCAACGCCGAGCGGGCCGTCGCGCGACGCAACTGGGTGATCGGCCAGATGCTGCGCAACGGATTTCTTGACCAGAGCGAAGCGCACGCGGCTGTGGCCATGCCGCTTGGGGCGAAGAAGCGCCCGCCGAACCTGCTGGTGGCCGACGCCAGTTACTTTACCGAGGCAGTACGCAGGCAGGTCGCCGAGCAATATGGCGACGCCGCGCTCTACACCGCCGGACTCGCCGTGCGCACGACGCTTGATCCCAGACTGCAGGCGGCGGCAGTCAGGGCGTTGCGGCGCGGGCTGGTCAATTATGACCAGGGCAGGGGCTTTCGGGGACCGGTGGCGCGCATTGCGGCCGATGGCGATTGGCAGCAGGCGCTGAGGGGCCTCGCGCCCTTGGCCGACGTGCCTGAATGGCGCCTGGCGGTGGTGCTCGGCATGACCGACGAGGGCGTCGAGATTGGCCTTTGGCAGGGTTCCGGCAGCGTGCGGGAGCGAGAGATCGCCCATATCAGCGCAAAGTCGATGCGCTGGGCGCTGAAGCGACCCGGCGGTGCCAAGAAGGGCAAGGCGTTGGCTGGCGTGCTTGCGCGCGGCGATGTCATTTATGTCGAGAGGCAGGACGACGGCTATGTGCTGCGGCAAGTGCCTGAAGTGCAGGGCGCGCTCGTCTCGATGGATCCGCATACCGGCCGGGTGCTGGCGAGCGTCGGCGGCTTCTCCTTTGCCCAGTCGCAGTTCAACCGCGCGACGCAGGCCTATCGCCAGCCGGGATCGGCATTCAAGCCCTTCGTCTATGCCGCGGCCCTCGACATCGGCTACACGCCGGCTGCACTGGTGATGGACCAGCCGATAGCACTTCCTGACGGTGCGGGGCGGATCTGGAAGCCGAAGAACTATGACGGGCGCTTCAGCGGTCCCTCGACCTTGCGCACGGGGCTCGAAAAAAGTCGCAACCTGATGACGGTGCGCCTTGCGCGGCATGTCGGCATGGATGTGGTGGCGCAGTACGGCCAGAGCTTCGGCATCTACGACAAGCTCAAGCCCTATCTGCCGATGTCGCTCGGCGCTGGCGAGACCACGCTGATGCGCCTGGTTTCGGCCTATGCCGTCATCGCCAATGGCGGCAAGTCGGTGCAGCTATCGATGATCGACCGGGTTCAGGATCGTCATGGCAAGACTATCTTCCGCCATGACGGGCGCAACTGCGACGCCTGCAATGCCGCGGAATGGCAGGACCAGCCGGAACCTGCGCTGCAGGACATCAGCGAATATGTGCTCGACCCGATGACCGCCTATCAGGTCACCTCGATGATGCGCGGCGTTGTCGAGCGCGGCACCGCCACGAGCGTGTCAGCGCTCGGCGTTCCGGTCGCCGGCAAGACCGGCACCACCAATGACGAGAAGGACGTCTGGTTCATAGGCTTCACGCCCAACATCGTGACCGGCGTGTTCCTTGGCTACGACACCCCGAAGCCAATGGGATATGGCGAATCCGGCGGTGGGCTGGCTGCACCTGTCTTCATCGACTTCATGAAGGTTGCCCTCAAGGGCAAGCCGGTTGCCGAATTTCCGGTGCCGGAGGGGATGACGTTCGAGAGCGTCGACCGGCGCACGGGAAGGCGTGTCGCTGCCGGCAGTCCGGGCTCGATCCGAGAGGCCTTCAAGCCTGGTACCTCGCCCTGCGTCGCCGACTGCCCGATCATCGACGGTTTCGAAGCGTCCGACATCGTCACGTCGACGATCCCCGCCGTTGACGGCATTTCGCCGGCGCTGCGCGACAAACTCCTCAACAGCACCGGCGGGCTCTACTGAGATGGAGAGGCGTGGCGCGAGAAATGCCGGGTTCCGTATCCGGCTTGTCATGGCGGCGTTTGCCCTGTTGTTCGCCACCATCGGGACGCGGTTGGTGCAGCTTGGCCTGACCGGCAGCGAGCGGCCGACATACACCTTCAGGGAGGTGGCCAATGCCAGGCCGCAGATCCTGGACCGCAATGGCGTGCTGTTGGCAACTGACCTGCCGAGCGCATCCGTCTATGCCGAGCCGCGCTACGTGCCCGACGTCGACGAGACGGTTGAAAAACTGGTCGCCATCTTTCCTGATCTCGACGCCCGGCAGTTGCATCAGCGGCTGAAGAGCGATGCCGCATTCGCCTGGCTCAAGCGCCAGGTCACGCCGTCGCAGAAGCAGGCTCTGTGGAACGCCGGGCTTCCTGCCATCGGGGTGCGGCCGGAGAAGCGCCGCATCTACCCCAACGGCCCGCTGGCCGCCCATGTGCTCGGCGCCGTCGATCTCGACAATGTCGGCATCTCGGGCATCGAGAAATGGATCGACGGCCAGGGCCTGCAGGACCTCAATCTCGCCGGCATGACCGGCGATTTCAGGCAATTGCAGCCGGTCGCGCTGTCGATCGACGTCCGCGTCCAGCACGCCCTTGCCGACGAAACCCTGAAGGCGATGGCACGCTTCAAAGCCAAGGCGGGTGCTGGCCTGCTGCTCGACGTCGACAATGGCGAAGTGCTGGCGCTGGCGTCGTTTCCCGACTTCGACCCCAACGTGCCGATAGATGCGCTCAAGCCGGAGCGGCTCAACCGCATCAGCGCCGGCGCCTTCGAGATGGGCTCGACCTTCAAGGCGCTGACCACGGCGATGGCGCTTGATTCCGGGCAATTCACGCTGAAATCGGTCATCGACGCGCGCAAGCCGCTGCAGTTCGGACGGCAGATGATCCACGACTATCGCGGCAAATACCGCATGCTGACCATCCCGGAGGTTTTCATCTACTCCTCCAACATATCGACGGCCAGGATCGCGATGACCTTGGGCGGCGAAGCGCAGCGGGCCTTTCTGACGCGCTTTGGACTGATGTCGCGGCTGCGCACCGAACTTCCGGAGAGTGCCGCCCCGATCCTTCCGCGAAGCTGGGGCGACGTGACAACGGCGACCGTCTCATTCGGCCATGGCATCGCGGTGACGCCGTTGCAGGCGAGCATGGGCATCGCGGCGCTGGTCAATGGCGGCCGGCTGATCACACCGACCTTCATCAAGGATGCTCCGGTGGCCGGTCGTATCATCGGCTCAGGGCTTGTCTCGCCAGGAACAGCGGATGCGATGCGCTATCTCCTGCGCTACAACGCGGAGGCCGGTTCGGCCAGGAACGGCGCCGTCGCGGGCTATCTGGTCGGCGGCAAGACGGGCACGGCGGAGAAGGTCGTCAACGGGCGCTACGTCGACGACCTGGTGATGACGTCATTCATGGCCGTCGTTCCCGTCGACAAGCCGAGATATCTGCTGCTGACGATCCTGGATGAACCCAAGGGACTTCCGGAAACGCACGGGTTCAGGACTTCGGGTTGGAATGCCGTGCCCCTTGGCGGTGCGATCCTCCGGCGCGTCCTGCCGATGCTTGGCCTGGAGCCGCAGTTTGTCCGGACCGGCGTCGCCTACCGCGAAGGCGAGGATATTGACGCAGCAGGGGAGCTTTGAAGCTGCCGATTGGGATCACCCCGTGGTTGTACCCCTTGTGCTAAACTCAATTTAAATTGTTTGTATGCAAATAGCCTCTTCGGAAATTTTCGGGAGGCTGCGGTGCTCAAACGCTTCTGGCAATCGACAAGCGGCAATTTCGCGATGATGTTCGCGATCATGCTGCCTGTGCTGTTGGCCGCCGTTGGCTTCGCGCTCGACGTCGCCAATCTGATGAAGGCCAGATCGGACCTGCAGAACGCGCTCGACTCGGCGGTGCTGGCGGCCTCGCGGCTGAGCGACCAGACCGGGACCCGCAACGACACCTTCAACGCGTTCTTCGCCACCAACATTGCCAACAGACCGTCGTTGATCAACGCCAAGGCCAAGCTTGTCGTCGAGCAAAGCGTCAATCACATCAAGACCACAGCCACCGCCGACGCCGACGTCAAGCTGAACTTCGCTTTCATCTTCGGCCAGAGCGCGAAGGTCGCCGCTGCAGCCAACGCCTTTGAATCGAATGCCAAGCTCGAGGTCGCGCTGGTGCTGGATAACACCGGCTCGATGGGCGCTGCCAACATGGCGGCACTGATCGAAGGTTCCAAGGAGATCATCAAGGCGTTGCAGAAGGTCAAGGACGACCGGCCGGAACGCCAGATTCGCGCCGCACTGGTGCCGTTCGTGACTGCCGTGAACATCAAGAGTGCCGAGGGGTTCGACCCGTCGTGGGTCGACATGCGGGACGAAGTGCCGTTGGACGACAAGTCATGGAACGGCAAGAACTTCGAACCCAACAAGGATTCAAAGGGCAAGGATAAGAGCCGCGTTGGCCATTGGAGGCTCTTCAAGGACTTGGAGAAGAACTGGAAAACCGGGCCCAAAGGGGACTGGAAAGGCTGCGTCGAAGCGCGTCGCGACATCTATGCACTGACGGACGATGCGCCTGACATCACCTTGCCGGATACCTTGTTTGTACCCTACTTCGCGCCTGATGAGCCTGGGGCGCCGGTCAAGTCACCCAATAGCGGTGACTATTTCAACAACAGCTACCTGGACGATGTCGTCGGCGGCACCAATGCCCAGAAGCAGAAATCCCAGACGAAGTATTCCGACCCGACGGCGCGCACGAACGCCAAGCTGAAGGAAACGCCCAACGATACCACTGGCCCGAACTATGGCTGCGCGACACCTGTCGTTCCGCTGACCGAGAACTTGTTGAAGCTAGGTGGCGATCCCGTCAAGAAGATCAAGGGCGAACTCGACAACATGAACTTCTGGTACGGTTCGGGAACCAACGTCTCCGAAGGCCTGGCCTGGGGCTATCGCGTCCTGTCGCCAGGCGCGCCGTTCACCCAAGGCGATGCCTTCAAGTCGCCGGACACGTCCAAGGTTGTCGTTGTCTTCACCGACGGTGAAAACAACGTCTTCGGCGCTTCCAAGGAAGCCATCAACAAATCGGACTATGGTTCCTACAGCTACCTCGAAACCGGGCGCATGGGGGCATTCGACCGCGCCGGCGCGCTCAAAAAGGTCAACGCGGCAACGCAGACCGTCTGCACAAATCTGAAGGACAAGGACGTCATCATCTACACGGTGGTTCTCGGCGCCGACACTCAGGCCAACCGCGACCTCTACAGCACCTGCGCGACGAGTGCCGCGCACTATTTCCCGACCAAGAACATCGCCGAGCTGAAGGCGGCGTTCCAGACCATCGCCAACTCGATCTCGCCGTTGCTGATTACGCACTGAGGTCGGGCGGGCAGCTGGCGCTGTCATGCTCGTTGAGCCAGCATGAGGCGGGTTCAAGCGCTTGACCGGGCGCTTTCGGTGTCAACTAAAGTCCGTCCAGTGGCGGGGGCGGCTAGCGCCGCGCTCAGCGCCTATGTCGTGTTGGAGGTAGCTTGGCGGCGGCTGTGGAGGTCGGCGTCGGCCGCGCCATCGGAATGCGCGGCTGATCGTTTCAGCAATTTTCTTCATGGTAGTTCTCAGCGTTGATTTCATGGCTCTATGGTTTGCATGCAGCGATGTGCGGCGTGTAATGAAGTGTGCTCACCCGATGCATGAGAGGATTTCATGCAACCAGGCTCCCGGCTTCCGCCCCTGCAGACCCTCCGCGCCATGGCCGCAGTGGCGCGGACGCGCAGCTTTACCCGGGCGGGCGAAGAGCTTGGCCTGACCCAGACGGCGATCAGCCATCAGATCGCGCAGCTTGAGGCGTGGCTGGGCACGCCACTGTTCGTGCGCAGCAGGAAAGGCGTCGAGCTGACCGTTTTGGCCGAAAAGGCGATACCTGACATCATCGAGGCCCTGTCGGTGCTGGAGGTGGTGCTCGAGAATGCGCGCCCCGGCCTCAGGAGCGAGCAACTCAGTATTTCGACGACGCCGGAGTTTGCCAGCCAGTGGCTGCAGCCGCGGCTCGGCGGCTTCTGTGCCGCGCACCCTGAGATCGAGGTCAGCGTGACCATCGAATACCGGCGTGCGCGTTTCGACATCGACAAGATCGGCATCGCCATCTGGCTGGCCGGATCCTTGCCGGGCACGGATGCTTACCGGCTCACGAACGACTACGAATTCGCCGTCTCATCGCCGGCCGTTTTTCGAACCCTGCCCAGCCGGCAGGCACTGCGCGCCGCACCCCTGCTGCGATATGAGGGCGCCCGGCACACTGTGCTGGATTGGGAGCGCTGGTATGGGCAGATCTACGACCGGAAGGAGAGGCTGCCGGCAGTCGATGGGTCGGATGATCCCTTCGACTTCCAGGCCGGGCCGAGCTTTCCGACCTTTTCCGACATGATCGCAGCATGCCGGCAGGATGCCGGCCTGGCGCTGGTGCGGTCGTCTCTCGTTGCCGACGACCTCGTCGCCGGGCGTCTGGTCAAGTGTTTCGACGAGATGATCCCGTCGGATCTGCAGTACCATCTGGTGACTTCACCGGCGCAGAGGCGAAGTTCAGGCGTGATTGCCTTCCGGCAATGGATCATCCAGCAGATGTCAGGCTAGCAGAAATCTGCTTCGCCGGCTGCATGCGATCTTGATGTGAGGAAGTGGTAGCGGGAAGTGGACTCGAACCACCGACCCCAGGATTATGATTCCCGTGCTCTAACCAACTGAGCTATCCCGCCAGGGTGGAGAAGGCCCGAAACCACTGTCTCTGTGAGAGGCAGGCATCGATGCGTTCGCCAAGGTTGGGCGGATATAATGTCTCGACGGCGAACCTGTCAAGCAGTGAGATCGGGCGTTTAAGGATAATTCTCGGGGGCATCGGCTGACCTTCGGGCAGCCCGACGAAAGCGGCATTCTGTGGCCTTTGTGCATGTTCCGGGCGTCAATGGCTCAGTTGGCGGGGTTGAGTTAGCAGGGCGCGGGCACTATGTCTGCCGGCATAATTCTCCTTGGAAAGAGCCTGATGAAACCGCGTATTGCAGTCCTTGGATGCGGCTATTGGGGCGGTAACCACATCCGCACCCTGAAGTCGCTTGGCGCCCTCCATGCCGTATCCGACGTCGATCCGGCGCGCGCGGAGCGTTTCGCCACGGAGCAGGGCTGTCTCGCGCTCACCCCGGACGAACTTTTCGCCTGCAGCGAGATCGATGCCGTGGTCATGGCGCTGCCGCCGCAATTCCACGCCGACTTTGCGGTGCGTGCCGTTGAAGCCGGCAAGGACGTGCTGGTCGAAAAGCCGATCGCGCTGACGGTGCCCGACGCCGAGCGCGCGGTGAAGGCCGCGCGCGACAATAGCCGCGTCTTCATGACCGGCCATGTGCTGCGTTTCCACCCGGCGTTCGAGGGGCTCAAGGCACTCGTCGACAAAGGCGAACTCGGCGAAGTCGGCTACATCCATTCGCATCGCCTCGGCCTCGGCAAGTTCCACGCTGAAAACGACGCGCTGTGGGACCTGGCACCGCACGACCTGTCGATGATCCTGGCAATCACCGGCACGGCCCCCATCGAGGTGCGCGGGGAGGGTGCCGCGGTGCTCAACCACCTCAGCGATTTCGCCCATCTGCACATGCGTTTCCCCAACGGCCTGCGCGGGCACCTGTTCGCCTCGCGGCTCAACCCCTATCGCGAGCGCCGGCTGACCGTCGTCGGTACCAAGGGCATGGCGGTGTTCGACGATGTCGAGCCGCTGGAGCGCAAGCTTGCGCTGTATCGTCATGCTGTGTGGCAGGATGAGGGGCAGTGGACGTCGACGATGAACGAGCCGACCTATATCGAGCTCGAAAATGCCATGCCGCTGACGCGCGAACTCGAGCATTTCATCCATTGCATCCAAACGCGTGAAGAGCCGCGCACGGGTGCTGATGAAGCGCTGGGGGTGCTGCGGATTCTCACGGCAGGCACTGTTACGCACGATTGAATGGATAGGGGAATAGGGCAGTAAGGCAGTGGGGCAACAGGCATCGAGCAATACTGCCCTAATGCCTTACTGCCCCATTCCCCTCATTCTGCAGCTATCGTGCCCGGCGTCGCCGCCAGCCGCGAAAGCATCGCCTCGGCGTCGGCGTGGCGCTCGGAGCGCTCGATGAAGCCGCCACCAAAGACGCGCGTCTCATTGCCTTCGTCGGAATAGAGCACGCAAGCCTGGCCGGGCGCGATGCCCGACTCGCCGTCGACCAGCTCGACCCAGGTGGCGCCATTGCGATGATGCAGCACGACCGGACGGGGCGGGCGCGACGAGCGCACCTTGGCGTAAAGTTCGAGGCCGCTTGCAGGGACAGAAGACAGCGCTTCGTCGCCAAGCCAGTTCATGCCGCGCAGGAAGATCTTGTGCGTCTCCAGCGCCTCACGCGGGCCGACGACGACACGCGCACGCTCGGCGTCGATGTGCACGACATAGAGCGGCTCGCCCGAGGCGATGCCGATGCCGCGGCGCTGGCCGATGGTGTAGCGCAAAATGCCTTCATGCCGGCCAAGCACGCGGCCGTCGATATGGACGATATCGCCTGGATTGGCGGCCGAGGGCCTCAGCTTGGCGATGATGTCGGAATATTTGCCCTGCGGCACAAAGCAGATGTCCTGGCTGTCCTGCTTGGTGGCAACCGTCAGGCCCATGCGCTCGGCAGCGGCGCGAACGTCGGGCTTGGACATGCCGCCCAGGGGAAAGCGCAGATAGTCGATCTGCTCTTGCGTGGTGGCGAAAAGGAAGTAGCTCTGGTCGCGGTCGGCATCGACCGGGCGATACAGCGCGCGGTGGGCGCCATTCTGCTTGGAGCGGATGTAGTGGCCGGTGGCCAGCGCATCGGCGCCCAGTTCACGCGCCGTGGCCAGCAGATCGGCGAACTTGACGGTCTGGTTGCACGAGACGCACGGAATCGGCGTTTCGCCGGCGACGTAACTTTCGGCGAACGGGTCGATGACAGCCTTGCGGAAGCGCTCTTCATAGTCGAGCACGTAATGCGGGATGCCAAGCGTCTCGGAGACGCGGCGGGCGTCGGCGATGTCCTGTCCGGCGCAGCAGGAGCCGGCGCGATGGGTCGCAGCACCATGATCGTAGAGCTGAAGCGTCACGCCGACGACGTCATAACCCTCCTGTTTCAGCAGTCCGGCCACGACGGAAGAGTCGACACCGCCCGACATGGCTACAACCACGCGGGTGTCTTCGGGGCGTCCGGGCAGGTCCAGGCTGTTCATCGGGATTGCGTTCCGCTGTCTTTAGATCGGCTGCATGCCAATGGCTGCAATATAGGTCAAGCCTCTTCGCAGTGCCACCCGAAGCGCGCTGGCCCACCTTTTTCGGCGAGCAGCCAGCCAACTGGGCAGGTGGTTAAATTGCGGATTGAGAGTCTAACGTTCTGTTCACGTTCGTTACTTAGCTCTTAGTACACGCTTAGGCAATTTTTAAAGCTGTGGCGCTAGTGTGGCAGGTGATTGGGTCTTTGAGTTTTTAGTAGAGAGTACGATGACCGATCTGGTTAGACCGCGTGTCAAATATGTTATCGGGCCTGACGGCAGCCCGCTTACGATTGCCGATCTGCCCCCGACCAACACGCGCCGGTGGGTTATCCGCCGTAAGGCGGAAGTGGTCGCTGCGGTCAGGGGAGGGCTGCTCAGTCTCGACGAAGCGTGCCAACGCTACAAGTTGACGACCGAGGAGTTTCTGTCCTGGCAGGCCTCCATTGACGAATACGGCCTTGCCGGCCTGCGCACCACGCGCATCCAGCAATACCGTCACTGACACCGGCCGTTGCGGCCAACCAATAAGAAAGGGTGCGGCTTGCCGCGCCCTTTTGCTTTTGGGCCGGGCCTTTCGGCCATGCCGATTGATTGCTTTCGAAAGAACCGCGCCTCAGTGTGCCTCTGCGGCTCGCGGCATGCGCTTGATGAGCGCCGAGGCCGTCGCGGTCAGCACCACCGATGCCGCGAAAAACCACAGGCCTGGTTTGGTGAAGGCGGTGGCGAGGCCCGACGTCTTGGTGGCGAAGATCACCAGCGCGACGAGGACGACATCGAGCATCGACCAGTTGGACAATGCGCGAAACCAGCCTGGAATGCTGGCGCCGCCGGCTGACTGCGCATAGGCCGCATTGTGGAGCAGGCCAAGCTTCATCGCCGGAAAGACCACCGAGAACAAGGCGACGACAATTGCCAGGAACCAGTCGTTGCCGCTCCACAGCGCTGCGATCATGCCGATCAGCGAAGGTTCATCCGAGAAGAAATACAGTCGATCGACATGGATGAGCGGCAACACGATGCCGAGCGCGAAGCAGACGGAAGCTGCAAACAGGATCAGGGGCAAAAGCGAGCGCATCGCCAAGCTATAGCGAAAGACTGAACGATGGAGAAGCCGGGCAGCATCCGAGCTGCCCGGCTGTTTGATGCTGAATTGTGGCCTTTTCAGACTGCCAGCACGACCTTGCCCTTGGGCTTGGTGGCGAGGAAGGCGTGCGCTGCGCCCGCCTGGTCGAGCGGGAAGCTTTTGGCGACATGGACAATCAGCTTGCCAGCTTCTGTCAGCTTCGCCAGTTCCTTCAGGCCTGCGCCATCCGGCCGTACCGAGATGCGCTCGACCCGGATGTCGCGTGCTGCTGCTTCCGCCACTGCCTTTTCGCTGAGGCCGAGCAGGACGACGAGCGTGCCGCCATCCTTCAGCACCTTCAGCGATTTCTCGGGGTGGTCGCCGCCGAGTGCCTCGAAGACGAGGTCGACCGGGCCGGCCTTGGCGACGAAATCGTCCGAGGTGTAGTCGATCACCTCGTCGGCGCCGAGAGAGCGGACGAAGTCGACCTTGCCGGGGCTGGCTGTGGCAATGACATAGGCGCCGCGTGCCTTGGCGATCTGCACGGCGATATGGCCGACGCCGCCGGCGGCTGCCTGGATCAGGACGCGGTCGCCGGTCTTGAGCCGGCCTGCGGTTACCAGGCCTTGCCAAGCCGTCAGCCCAGCGAGGGGGAGGGCCGCCGCCGCCTCATGGCCGAGTGAATCGGGCTTGTGGACGACCTCGCTTGCCGGTGCCGCCGCCAGTTCGGCATAGGTGCCGGCCTGTGCCGGGAACCGCGGCATGCCGAAGACCTCGTCGCCAGGCGCAAAGCCGTTGGCGCCGGGGCCAACGGCTTCAACGGTTCCCGACAGGTCCCATCCGAGCACGAAGGGCGGCTCGCCCAAAAGCGGGTAGAAGCCGCCGCGCACGGCGGCGTCGACGGGGTTTACGCCCGCTGCCTTGATGCGGATCAGCACGTCGCCTGCCTTGATCTGCGGGGTTGGCCGCTCGGCGATCTCGAGCACTTCAGGTCCGCCAACGGTGTTCTGGGTAATGGCACGCATGGGAATGTCCTCCTGGGGGTGAATGCATATGCTGCTATCATTTGGATAGTATCTTTCCATTGTCTTGAATGTACCTCAATGATATATAGGTACCCCATGGATAGTGAATGCGCCCCCGACACACCTTTCGGCTACGACGCCTTCCGGCGCCAATGCATGTCGCACACCGTGCTCGAGATGCTGGCGAGCAAGTGGGTCTACCTGGTCGTGGGAGCTTTGAAGCCGGGCAGGCGGCGCTATGGCGAACTGCAGCGCAAGGTCGAAGGCATCACGCCCAAGATGCTGACGCAGACGCTTCGCATCCTGGAGCGTGACGGGCTGGTGCGGCGCGAGATCTTTCCGGTCATTCCGCCGCGTGTCGAGTACGAGCTGACCGATCTCGGCCGCAACCTGTCCGACTTGCTCAACCAGATCAGGGTCTGGGCGGAGCGCCATGCGCCCGAAATTCGTGATTCGCGTGCCCAGTCATTGGCTGGCGAAGCTGAGCCGACTGAATTCAGGGCCTAGAGTGCGGCGAGCCCGAGGGAATGCCTTGGGCCAGCAGACCGCGAGTTGCCGTCGGTAAGGCGACAAGATACTGAAAAATATAAACTCTTTAGCCGATCATCGCGCTGCGGCCGGTGCTGTCGGCGTCGCGCGTGGTGCGGTCGCGCGATTCCAGCATCTCTGCCTTGGACAGCTCCGCTTCAGCTTCGGCGAGTAAGGATTCGGCAGCGGCGCGCTGTTGCGCCAGGTCATGCTGGGAGTTCTTGAGATTGTCACGTCGTTGCCGCGCGGCCTTGGCGAAGGTCGGATAGGCGAAATGATTGAGATCGGTGATCCCCGCCTTCTTTTCCTCGGCGACGATCTGCAGTTCGAGCTCGCTGGCCATGCGGTCGAACTCGGCGATCATCGAATCAAGCTGCATCAGCTGCCGGCGCTTCTCGTTCACCTGAAACTGCTTGAGCCTGACCAGGTTCTCACGTGATTTCATGACCCGACACTCCCGAACACCGAAAAACGCACTTCTACTCGCCTACTCCGGCCACAAGGGACCGTGCCGCACCAGAACCGGTTCTGAACACCCGACTATGGAAAACAAACTTTTAAAGTTTTTCTCCGCCGGTAACCATTCGTTTACGGGCATCGTTAATCATACCCATCGAGACTTAAGGCCCGGTAAAGATTCTGGTTTTCGCTGTGAATGTGATCGGACCGTCTCCGGAGTCGCTTAGTCAGCCTTGTTAATGCGTCGCGTTAAGATGTTGACAGTGTGATTCATGATTGGATTCAAGAGGGTGTATGCGCCGGTTAAAATTTCTGATATGGTCTTCCATACGAAATTAGGTTTTGTTAACCATTCGATGGCAGCCTCCGATTCAGGTAAGCACTGGGCCGGCAAGGTTTGGACCGCGAAGACGTTCCGGCAGCAGAAAAGGGGATTTGAATGCGCGTTCTGCTGATAGAAGACGACAGTGCAACCGCACAGAGCATCGAACTGATGCTTAAATCGGAAAGCTTCAACGTCTATACGACCGATCTCGGCGAAGAAGGTGTCGATCTCGGCAAGCTTTATGATTACGACATCATCCTTCTCGACCTGAACCTGCCTGACATGTCGGGCTACGAGGTTCTGCGCACATTGCGCCTGTCCAAGGTCAAGACGCCTATCCTGATCCTCTCCGGCATGGCCGGCATCGAGGACAAGGTGCGCGGCCTGGGCTTCGGCGCCGACGACTACATGACCAAGCCGTTCCACAAGGACGAGCTGGTGGCGCGCATCCACGCCATCGTGCGGCGTTCCAAGGGCCACGCCCAGTCGGTCATCATTACCGGCGACCTGATCGTCAATCTCGACGCCAAGACTGTCGAGGTCGGTGGCCAGCGCGTGCATCTGACCGGCAAGGAATACCAGATGCTGGAGCTGCTCTCGCTGCGCAAGGGCACCACGCTGACCAAGGAAATGTTCCTCAACCACCTCTACGGTGGCATGGACGAACCGGAACTGAAGATCATCGACGTCTTCATCTGCAAGCTGCGCAAGAAGCTTGATGCGGCGTCCGGCGGCCAGAACTTCATCGAAACTGTCTGGGGTCGCGGCTATGTGCTGCGCGAGCCGGAAGAGCTTCGCGAAATCGCCTGATTTCTTCTGATTACTTCAGTCAAAACCCGGCCTTCGAGCCGGGTTTTCTTTTTTCCACGCATGGATTCGCAAGGGTGCTCCGGCAATCTGCCGGCCCGGTCGATCCACAAGACCGAATCAGGCGGCGATGTCGAAGGCGCGGAAACGGTCGAGCAGCTGCGGCCTGGTGAACGGCTTCAGCAGATAACCCTGCGCACCGGCGCGTTTGGCCCGCATGATGGCGCCGATGTCGACCTCGGTGAGGCAGATAGCGATCTGCGGCTTGACGCGGCCGTCAATCGCACGGACGCGGCGGATGAAGTCGGTGGTGCCCATATCCTCGAGCCCACCATCGACGACGATGATGTCGGGCATGTCGTAGGCGCACATATCCAGCCCCTCGGCGCCGGTTGCCGCCTCGACGACAACCATTTCCGGGCCATTGAGGATGCGTTTGGCGACTTTGCGGATGACGCTCGAATCATCGACGAACAGGCAGCGCTTCATATCCCGGTCCTTTTTGCGGGAGCCGAACGCGTCAGTCGCGCCGGATGTTGGCCAGACCTTAGCGTCGTTGCGTAAAGAAGCCGAAAACCCGAATGGTAAAATTCTTGGAAACATCTGCGCGCGCGGCTGTGTCCATTCGCGCGCCTGCGCTCGCTAGCTGGCGCCAAGTCTTCGCGACTGTACCTTAAATCTGGCGAAACGCGATGCCCGTCGTCGAACGCGCCGGCAGACCACCAACGTTGCTGCCGCATGCAATTCACCACGGCGTTGCCGCAAGGGCAACGACAACTATACTTTTTTGATACTGAAAACCGCTGTGCCGTTTACTCGGCGGTGAGCAGGATCTCTTCAGGCGTAGCGTGGATCGAGATCGTCATGCCGGCTTCGCGCGCCAGCAGCAGCGTATAGTAAGGCTGCACCGAATGGGCGTCGATCGGCTCGTCGGGCTTGTGGCCGGAGTGCAGTTCGAGGAACTTCGGCGGCACGCGCAGCATCGGGCCGCTCGCCGACAGGGTGAATTTCGGTGCCGTTTCGACGTTGTCGAGCGTCACGCTGAGCTTGCCGCCACGCGGGATCGCCGCATGGGCGACGAGCAGCAGGTTGAGCAGAAGCTTGACCTTGTTCTTGGGCAGCAGCGCGCGCCCACCACTCCAGGTCAGCTCCGGCTTTTCGTTCTTGAGGAATGCGGTCGCAACCGATTCGGCGTCGCCGGTGTCGATCAGCATGCCGGCCGAACCAGCTGCGCCAAAGGCGATGCGGGCGAATTGCAGCCGCGCCGAGGCGTTGCGGGCGCTGGTGCGGATGAGCCGCATCGCATCCTCGTCGGCGCCGCCTTCGTCGAGCAGTTCGAGGCCATTGTTGATGGCGCCGACCGGCGAGATGATGTCGTGGCAGACACGGCTGCACAGGAGCGCTGCGAGGTCAGGGGCGGAAAGCGTCAACAACTCGGCCATGAACGGCATCCCTCGGGCAAATGGCTTGAACCACTGTAATGCGGCCATGCAATCCGGCAGTGCGAATCAGGGCTGGCCTTACAGTACTCTTGGTTACACAGCGCCGCCTCATGCGGCAAGAAACAGCGGCCAAACCTTGCGCGAAATGGTGGCTTTTCTGCGCAAATCCGGGCTTTTTAACACCTGTTCGTGCCATTGAACCGCCATCTTCGTCGGTCAGTTTAATGGTTGAAAAAGGATTACGGCATAGTTTGCCGAAGTTGGACCAGCCAGCAGCCGATCAAGAGCAGCAGCGGGTCCGGGGCGTCGAGAAAGTGTGCTCCCTGACGGAGATTTGGAAGCATGATTTCCCGATTCTATGGCCGGACGTTTGCCCGGCTGGTTGCCGCGATGTTCGTCCTTGTCGGCGTTCTGGCATTTTCGACATCTGCGTCTCGCGCGCAGCAATATACCTCGCAGGAGATCCTTGATTCCGGCCATCGCTTCTTTGGCTCGACGTCTGGCGGTCTTGCCAGCGTGGTCGAGAAGGTTTTTGCGTCCTATGGCCTGCCGAACGGCTATGTGCTCGGCGAAGAGGGATCGGGTGCCTTTGTCGGCGGCCTGACCTATGGCGAGGGCACGCTCTACACCAAGAACGCCGGCGACCATAAGGTGTTCTGGCAGGGTCCATCGCTCGGCTGGGATTTCGGCGGGCAAGGCTCGCGCACGATGATCCTGGTCTACAATCTGGACGACGTGAACAATCTTTATGATCGTTATGGCGGCGTTGCGGGCTCGGCCTATGTCGTCGCAGGCGTCGGCTTCAACGTCCTCAAGCGCGGCAACATCCTGCTCGTGCCGGTGCGTACCGGTGTCGGCGCGCGACTGGGTGTCAATCTCGGCTACCTGAAGTTGACTCAGCAGCCGACCTGGAATCCGTTCTGATTGTGTGAAGAACGGATCGATTGGACGCCATTTTGTTGCAGCGGTGCTGGATTCCTGCCATGGGAACATGGCAAACTCGCGCCTGTCGTAACGGGTAAAGTGCCTTGGTCCAGTCGATCCTGTTTTTCGTTCTTGGCTTCCTGACCGCTGGCTTTGTGGTGCTGCTGGTTGCGCCGTCGGTCTGGCGGCGCGCCGTTTCGGTCACCCGCCAGCGGGTCGAGGCCAAGCTCCCGATGACGCTCGACGAAATCCGCGCCGACAAGGACAGTCTGCGTGCCGAGCATGCCATGGCGCTGCGCAAGGTCGAGGTGAAGCTCAAGTCAGCTCAGGAAAAGCTCCTGACGCAGGCCGTCGAGCTCAGCCGCAGCCGCGAGGCGCAAAAGGCGATCGCCACCGATCACGCCACCAAGGACCGCGCTGTCAGCGAGCTTGAAGCCACGCGCGGCAGCCTGAGCCAGGACATCGCCAAGCGTGACAAGCAGATCAAGGCGCTTGCCGCCCAGCTCGTCGAGGCTGAGGGCATGCTGGAGAAGCGGGCGCAGGAGATCGAGGAGATCGGCAGGCTGTATGACGAGGCCAGCCTTTCCTCGAGCAACCGCCAGATCGAACTGGTGAGCCGCGAAAGTCAGATGGGCAAGCTGTCGGACGACATGTCGGCGCTGCGCAACCAGCACAAGAGCAGCGACCTTCGCCTCGCCGAACTCGAAGCCGACAACAAGGCAGTACGCGAGGCGCTGAAGGCCGAGACCAAGCGCGCCGGCGAGCTCGACAGGAAATTGCAGCAGATGGTGTCTTCACTGAGCGACCGCGACGACAAGCTGGAGCGTCGCGAGGCCGAGCTCGGCCGGTTGCGCGAAAGCGAACTTGCCCGCGTGCGCGACCAACTGAAGGGTCCGCAAGGCGCGCCTGAGGCTGCGACGGTCAACGGCACGGCCCAGGCGATGGAACGGGAGCGCCTGGAAGGGCGGCTGACCACGCTGACGCGCGAAAACAAGCGGCTGAAGGGCGAACTGTCGAAGGCAGGACGCGGCAAGTCGTCGCCAGGCGAGGATTCCCAGCTGCGCGAGCAGATGCACGAACTGGCGGCCGAGGTCGTGGCGCTCACGGCGCGGCTCGAAGGCGCCGACTCGCCGATCGCCAAGGCGCTTGCCGGTTCTGGTGATGCCCGCACGCTTGTCAGCGGCGATACGCCCGCGGTGATTAGCCTTGCCGACCGGGTCCGGGCGCTACAAAAGCCGGTGCCCGCCGAGTAGTCTAATCTGATGCTTCGGTGAAATGGTGCAGCGCGATCGCCGAGGCGGCCGCGACATTCAGGCTGTCGAAACCCGGCGCCATCCTGATCCTTGCCGTCGTCAGCCTTTTCAGCAGGGGCTCGGGCAGTCCTTCGCCTTCGGTGCCAAGATACAATGCCAGCCGCTTCGGGCGGCGGATGTCCCTGATATCGGCCTTGCCCGCCGGCGATAGCGCCAACTGTTCAAAGCCGTGGCGGGCGAGCGCGTCGGCAAGCTCGCCGGCGGTTCCGCCAATGGCGAAGGGCACCTTGAGTGCTGCGCCGACCGACACCCGGATTGCCTTGCGGTAGAGTGGATCGCAGCAGGTCTGGTCGAGCAGCACCGCATCGGCGCCAAAGGCTGCCGCGTTGCGGAAGATCGAGCCGATATTGTCGTGGTTGGAGATACCGACCGGCACCGCCACCAGCGCGCGTTCGGGCAGGGCGGCGAGCACCTCGTCGACCGAAGCCATCACGCCCTTGCGGCCGATGGCCAGGATGCCGCGATGCATGTGAAAGCCTGATATGGCATCCATCACCGTGCCCGAGGCGACATAGACCGGCATGGTGTCAGGCGCGAGCCCGAGCGTCTCGGCCATGCCCGCGAGCCGGTTTTCGAGCACCAGCACCGATTCCGCTTCAAAGCGGCCGGCGCCAAACAGCACGTTGAGCACGACCTTGCCTTCGGCGACGAAGCGCCCTTCGCGGCCGACAAGATCGCGCTCGCGGATGTCGAGATAAGGTGCGACGCGTGGGTCGGCCGGGTCGTCGATGCGGATGATGTTCATGGTTGCTTCATAGCGGAGGGCAGTCCGCTATGGGAGCCTGGAAAGGCTGAAGTTCAGGCGTCCTCGAAGATGCCTTCCAGCGTGCCGAGCAGCTTGCGCACCGCTTCGGACTTGCAGGTGTAGTAGATCATCTGCCGGTCGCGACGTGTTTCGACCAGTTCTTCGTTGCGCAGGCGCGCCAGGTGCTGCGACAGCGCCGACTGGCTCAGTGACACCTTTTCGGCAATCGCGCCCACCGACATTTCGGTGTCGAGAAGGTGGCTCATGATCATCAGCCGCTTTTCGTTGCCCATAAGAGTGAGCAAGGAAGCAGCGGCCTCCGCGTTGGCCGTCAGTTTTTTCGGTTTCATGGGTACCCCGTGTATCCGTCATGTTCTCCGGCGCCATGGGGGCAACAACGCCGAATTACCAAACCAGATCGTCAGTGGAATCAGTAGCGGATCTGGCTAATATATGACAAATCAGCTTTCATTCAAAAAATCAAGACTTTGCTGCGCGGCCTTCTTTTGCCATTTCGACAAGGCTCCGTCTGAGATCGGCGGCTTCGACAAGCATATTCGGGAAAAGCACCCGTCCGGTCTCGTCGCCGGCGGCCAGATCCATCCCTTCCGGATCAAATCCGCTGAGCACCCAGCCCTTGGCGTCAAGACGGCCGAAATGACTGGCATAGATGGCTGTCGCCTCGGTGTGATCCGAATTCATGTGATCGAGTGCCGACTGCTCGGCTGCGGCGATCGCGTCCACGGCAGGGCCCTGAAGCAGCAGGTCGTCGCGGCGCAGCAGATAGGCCTTGCCGAAGCCGCCATTGAGGTTGGCGCGCTCCAACTCCAGCCGAAAGACGGTAAAGTCGGTGAGGCCGATGTAGAGCTTGGCCTTGGGGTTGCGGTTGATGTAGCGGCGCTCGGCGCGGGCGTATTCCGGCGTGTCGCGTTCGAGCTTTCTCGCCCGGCAAAACAGTGTGATGCGCGGGTGGGCGAGCGGATCGCCCTTGCCGACCTCGCCGACCAGAAGCGAACAGACGGGATTGGCGACGATGCCCTTGGTGTGGGCGGAGAGCCCGGAGATCAGGATCAGCGGCGTGCCGTCGACGTCGGTCGCCGTGCCGACGCGGCTGGCGAGCGGCGAGCCGGTTTCCGGCTCGATAACGGCAAGCGCGCCATATCGGGCCTTGCGCATCAGCGAGCGCGCGAGCGCTGTCGCTTCCGCGGTGGTCTCCAGAAAGACGTCCTTCTTGCGCTCTTCCACTGCTTCACCATCAAATATGACTAATTCAATCTACTTATCTAATGTAGCCGGGCTTTGGCAAGGGCGTCGTTTCGCCACAAGCAAAACAGCCCCGGAAGCTTGCGCTGCCGGGGCTCCAGGATAGCCGATCTTGGGATGGCTGGTGCCTATTTCGGCGCCATGCGAATGGCGCCGTCGAGGCGGATGGTCTCGCCGTTGATCATCTGGTTCTCGACGATGTGCAGGGCGAGGGCGCCGTATTCAGAAGGTTCGCCGAGACGCGACGGGAACGGCACGGCAGCGCCGAGCGAATCCTGCACTTCCTGCGGCATCGCCGCCATCATCGGGGTCTTGAAGATGCCGGGCGCGATGGTGACGACACGAATGCCCGAGCGCGACAGGTCGCGGGCGATCGGCAGGGTCATGCCAACGACGCCACCCTTGGAGGCGGAGTAGGCGGCCTGGCCGATCTGGCCGTCATAGGCGGCAACCGAAGCGGTGTTGATGATGACGCCGCGCTCGCCACCGTCCAGCGGCTCGAGCTTGGCTGCACCATCTGCAAACAGCCGGATCATGTTGAAGGAGCCGATCAGGTTGACCTCGATCACCTGGCGGAACACGCTGAGCGGATGCGGGCCGTCCTTGCCGACAGTCTTCACGCCGACGGCAATGCCGGCGCAATTGACGAGGATGCGGGCCGTGCCGAGCTTGGCTTCGACGTCCGCGAAGGCAGCGACTGCGCTCTCTTCGTTGCTGACGTCGCAGCGCACGGCTATGCCGCCGATGTCGGCTGCGACCTTTTCGGCGCGCTCGAGGCTGAGATCGAAGATTGCAACCTTGGCGCCCTTGGCTGCGAGCGCGCGTGCGGTGGCTTCGCCAAGGCCGGAGCCGGCGCCAGTGACCACTGCGATCTGCCCATTTGGATTCATGTCAGCCTAGTCCTCTGTTGCTGTGAACGAATGGTCTAGCGCATCAGTCCGAAAACCGGAATCGGTTTTCGGCGAGCGCCGGCGTGCGCTGGTGTCAGGCCGGTTCCGGCGTGCGCTGTGGCGTCTTCGCCAGATCGGCGTGGCAGACTTCACCGGCAAGCAACGCCACGGCACCTGGCACGATCTCATGGGCAAGCAGGCGGTTGAGGTCGACCGGCCGCGGCATTTCGATCTGCCCACGCGGGATGCGGGCAAAGCCGAGCGGCCCGTAATAGGGCTCGTCGCCCACCAGGATCACAGCGGGCTCAACCGCCTTTGCTGCTGCGGCAAGCGCCATGGCGACCAGCTTGCGGCCGATGCCCATGTTCTTGAAGTCGGGGCGCACGGCGAGCGGACCCAGCATCTGTGCCCGGCCGGCGCCGGCGGCGATCGGCGTCATCCTGACCGATGCGATGACCTGGCCGTCATGCAAGGCGACGAAGGACAGCGACCGGTCGTGCGGGCCACCTTCGCGGATCTTGTAGGCAGCGCGCGTGAAGCGGCCCGGGCCAAAGGCCTCAGCGTTGATTTCATCGATTTCGAGGTCGTGCGCCGGCGCTTCCGGCATGTAGGTGACGTCGGTGAGGGTCATGTTCTTTGCAGTCCGGTATCGTGTGATGAGGTGCCGCGGGGCATGCCGGCAGCAGTCGCAAGTCAGCGCTTCAAGCGCGTGCGCTCATTCGTCGTCGGTCGATCCGGATCTGTGCAAAGGTCTGCGACATAGAATGCCCGCTACCATCATTTTTCGCGCCCGTCCATCGTGCATTTGGCCGATGTGCGCCCGGCGTTGACAATCCGTTCAGCGAGTTGCCCTTCGGTTGGCATCCCGGAGGTCCTACATCGTGGCAAACGAAAGGATTTCACGATGGGATTGCTGGTTGAAGGCAAATGGCAGGACCGCTGGTACGACACCAAGTCGACAGGCGGCAAATTTGTGCGCTCGCATGCGCAATGGCGCGATTTCGTCACAGTCGACGGCAAGCCGGCGGCGGGCCGCACGCGCGGCTTCAAGGCCGAGCCGGGCCGGTATCACCTCTACGTGTCGCTCGCCTGTCCCTGGGCGCACCGGACACTGATCTTCCGTGCGCTGAAAAAACTCGAAGACATCATCTCGGTGTCGGTCGTTCATCATTACATGGCCGAGAATGGCTGGACCTTCCGCACCGACGATGGTGCCACCGGCGACACGCTCTACGGTCTCGACTTCCTGCACCAGGTATACACCAAAGCCGATCCGACCTATTCGGGTCGCGTCACCGTGCCGGTACTGTGGGACAAAAAGGAAAAGACGATCGTTTCCAACGAGTCGTCCGAGATCATCCGCATGCTGAACTCGGCCTTCGACGAATGGGGCGATGCCTCGGTTGACTTCTACCCCGAAGCGCTGCGTGGCGAGATCGATGCGGTCAACGACCTGGTCTATCCGTCGATCAACAATGGCGTCTATCGCGCCGGTTTCGCCACCTCGCAGGCCGCCTATGAGGAGGCCTTCAACGAACTGTTTGCCGCGCTCGACACGCTCGAAGACAGGCTGTCGCACCAGCGCTATCTCGTCGGCAACCGACTGGCCGAGGCCGACTGGCGGCTGTTCACGACGCTGGTGCGCTTCGACCCGGTCTATGTCGGCCACTTCAAGACCAATCTGCGCCGGATCGCCGACTACCCGAACCTGTCGAACTATTTGCGCGAGCTTTACCAGGTGCCCGGTGTCGCCGGGACGGTGAACATGCTGCACATCAAGGCGCACTATTATGGCAGCCACACCGGCATCAACCCGACCGGCATCGTGCCCGTCGGGCCGGAGCTGGATTTCGACGCTCCGCATAACAGGGGGAAGGTGTTGAAGGCTGCATGAGGGCAGCTTCGCCACAGTAAGCACCCCCACTCCGTCGCGCTACGCGCGCCACCTCTCCCCCTGCCCGGGGGAGAGGAAAGGCGCCACGTTCTGTCCGGCAGCAAGAATGGCGGCGAGCAATGCTGCCGGCCTTCCTCTCCCCCGTCGATCGGGGGAGAGGTGGTTTGCGCAGTAAACCGGAGTGGGGGTCGACCTCCTGCCGAGACCTTGCAAGCACTGCGAGCTTCTAGGCACGCACCCGCGCCCTTACCAATACGGCGACGCTTCCGTGCCCTCGAACACCTCTGATATCCGCCGCTTTGTCGCCGGCGTCGTGCCCTCCGGCAGTGCGTCGAGCGAGAAGAAACCCGCCTCGGCGATCTCGTGGTCGGGCAGCTTCGGCGTGTCCTGTCTGAAGGCTTCGATCAGATAGAAGCCGACATGGTCACGCTTCGTCGCCTGCTTGTTGAGGTGGATCGACTTGAGGATGGGCGGCGCGGTGATCGTGATGTTGCCTTCCTCTTCCAGTTCGCGCGCGAGCGACTCGACGAACGTCTCGCCGGTCTCGACCCCGCCGCCAGGCAGCTGCCAGCCAGGCACATAGGTGTGGCGGATCAGGAAGACGGAGTTGGTGGCGGTATCATGGACAAGGCCGCGCACGCCGAGCGTCATCGGTCGTCGCAGCAGGAAATAGAGGTGGAACAGGCTTCCACGCAGCCGCGCCCAGGGTTTTTGCCGAAGCGGATTGGGGGCATTGCTCATCGGGCATGCCGCGATGGGTGGAAAGCCGCTGATACGTGACCTAAAAGGAAATGATGTTCAGGCTTGCGCATATTTCCGACGTCCATCTTGGTCCGCTTCCGGATGTAACCTATCGCGACCTCGCCTCCAAGCGCATGGTCGGCTACGTCAACTGGCAGCGAAACCGTCGCCGCCATCACCATGACGGCATCGTCGATGCGATCGTGGCTGATCTCAAGGCACAGGCCCCCGATCATCTCGCGGTCACCGGCGACCTCGTCAACCTGGCGCTAGACGGCGAAATCGCGCTGGCGCGGCTGTGGCTCGAAACGCTCGGCGCCCCAGCCGATGTCTCGGTCGTGCCGGGCAATCACGATGCCTATGTGCCGGGTGCCTTCGACAAGGCCTGCCACGCCTGGGCGCCATGGATGCATGGCGACGGCGCTCATGGCGCGATCAGTTCGACGAGCTTTCCCTATCTGCGCGTGCGCGGCAACGTTGCGCTGATCGGCGTGTCGACGGCGCGCGCAACGGCTCCCTTCATGGCCAGCGGATTTTTCCGCGAAGGCCAGGCCGAACGGCTGGCCGGGGTTCTTGGGGAAACGGGCAAGCGCGGCCTCTTCCGCGTCATCATGATCCACCACCCGCCTGTGCGCGGTGCTGTAGGTCAGCACAAGCGCCTGTTCGGCATCGGCAAGTTCCAGAAGCTGGTCAGGCGGCATGGCGCCGAACTGGTGCTGCATGGCCATTCGCATCTGCCGACGCTGCACTGGATCGACGGGCGCGACAGTGCCGTGCCTGTAGTGGGCGTTGCCGCTGCCGGCCAGTCGCCGGGAGGCCACAAGCCAGCGGCGCAGTTCAACCTGCTCGACATATCAGGCGAGCCGGGAAGCTGGAACGTCAAGCTCATCCGTCGCGGCCTGTCGGGACTGGCGATGCCCTCAGCGGAGATCGGTACGTTCGATCTCAGCGCGGCGGCGCCACGCTCGGCAGCCCTGGTCAGGGAATGACGCCGGTGGCTGCGAGACGCAGCCAGTAAAGCACCGCCATGACGCCGATGCCGATGGCCGCACCGGCAACCAGCAGGCCAAAACCGGCGAGGATGCCTGGCAGGACAGGTCTATGCCGCAGCGGCGGCTCGGCATCCGCTACAGGTTCCCTGGCAAAGCCCGCCAGCGCGGGTTCAGCGCCGCCTTCCATCATTTGCTGGCGTTCGACGATGCGCTCGGCAATGTAGCGCGTCACCTGGTCGGCGACGCGCCTGGCGTCGGTGGATTCGGCCAGCACGACACGGCCGATGCGGGTGTCGCGAACAAAGCGGTAGGTGCGGCGGTCGCGGCCAAGACCGACATGACTCACCGCGTCGATCCACAGCCGCGGCTGCAGACCCGAAGAGATCGCGAAGTCGAAATTGTCGATGTCCTTGGGCACGTCGGCGAAAACAGGCTCAAGCTCGGCGGCAAGCAGCTCAAGCCTCATGCGGTGGGCGTCGCGCAGATCAACGACCACGTCGGTGCGATCGGCATTGGCGTTCTTGACGTCGCGGATGGCGTCCGCCAGCGGGTGCGCCGGTTTCAGTGCTGTCACCCTGTCGTCGCTCATCACCTGTTGCCCCGGACCATGCTTAAGCAAGCGTTAATATAGCCACGATCGCGGCGGAATTGTAACGTTCGTGAACTCATTTTCGCTGGCTGGCGAAGCGCTGAAAACGGTTGGTGCCGCAGGCGCTTACAAGCCGTTGCGTATCACTTGATTCATCAGGCGTCGCAGGCGGCAAGTGCCGGTCGGTTGCGCTTGCGCCGGCGGGTCATGCGGCTGACGATGTCGGCAACGAGCGCCGGGGTCTCTTCCGGCAGCATGTGGCCGATTTCCAGCACGTGATGGACGAGGAAGCCCGAGGGCAGGTCGTCGGCATGGCTGTACGGCAGCACGGCATCGTCCGTGCCCCACACCACCATCACCGGCATCGTCAGCGTCGCCAGGCTTTCGCGCGGGATGACGCCTTGCTTGTCGTCGGCGGTCATCGCCGCGGCAAAGGCGATCAGCTTTTCCGTCTGGCCGGGGCGGCTGCGCATCTCGGCGAGGTCGTGGACCGCCGCCTCGGGCACGGTGCTGTCGGGGCTCGACATTTCGACGAGGCAGGCGCGGATTTCTTCAGCGCAGGCGGCAGCCGCATAGCGCCTGAGCAGCGGGCCATTGATCTCGGGGCCGTAACCGCCTGGTGCCAGCAGCGTCAGAGAGGCGACACGTTCGGGATCGAACAGCGCGGCCAGTGTCGCTACCGCCCCACCCATCGAATGGCCGACGAAATGGGCGCGGCCAATGCCACGCGCTGCAAGATCGGCCAGCACGGCAGTTGCCGCCACCTTGGCCGAGCCGGCCTTGGGGTAGTCGAGCGAAAGACCATGCCCCGGCAGATCATAGGCGATCGTGGTGAATGCTCCATCCAGGTGATCGACGACATCTTCCCAGACGCCGCCAATTCCGCCGAATCCGTGCAGCATGACCACCACGTTCTTGCCGTTCCCCCGAACGGCGGCATGGATGGAGTAATTCATGGTGCTCAAATGACCTAAAAATCGAAATCACGAAAAGTTGTAAATTCAAAGTCGTAAAATGTAAAACAATGTTAGAGCGCCAAGGGCGCAAATTTAATTATGCAAAAAATACGCCGGAAAAGCCAGTAAGGCTCAAGTCTGGTGGCCGAGGCCGGCGGCGCGCAGCGCTTTTGTCAGCGCCTTCGTCAGTTCCGCCGGGTATTTGCCCTTGGTAAAGGTGGCTGCCGGGTCGGTGGCGAAAGCAGGATAGCGCGTCGCAATCTCCTTGGACAGTTCGGAAGCCTGCTTGGTATCGCCGACGAAGTTTGCCGCGATCAGCCGCGCGGCCACGTAATGCGGCTTCTTGTTTGTCGCGAGCGCGCTGGCGGCACGGGCCGCGGCATAGCGGTTGCCGAGCATGAATTCGCCCAGGAACAGCCCGTAGTCCCACCAGCCGGGATGCGCGCTGGCGCTTTCGACGGCACGCTTCATGATCGGTACGCCATCGCTGTAGCTGCCACCGAGAATGAGCGCATAGCCGTAGGATGCCGCCATGGTCAGGTCGTAGGTGTTGAGCTCGTAGGCCTTGCGTATCCACCTTATGGCCTCGGTGCGATCGCCGGCACGTGACTGAAGATAGCCGAACGCGCGATGGGCGTACGGGCTGGTCGACCCCATCTGCACGGCGCTATGCGCCAACGCATAAGCACCTTCCGTCGTTGCGTTGGCGGGGTAGGGATAGTTGTCAGTCACAGCTTCCAGCTGCAACGAGGCCAGTTCTGCGTAGACCACGGGCGACTTGGCGCTGCGCTTGGAGAGATCCTCCATGCATTGATAGGCGGCGCGGTGCTTGGTGGCGTTCTGATCCATGTAATAGTCGCCGCTGAGCAGCAGGCAGGCGGTCAGTCCGCGTTGCAGTCCGTTCTGCTCGATGAAGCTGTAGATCATGCCCGAGCCCGGGATGGCCGAAGAGACGATGTCGGCGATGCGATCATCGATGACATCGGGGCTGATCTCTTGTGGCGACAGAACACGAGATAGAAGAATCCGGCCGCTGGTCATGTGCTGAAGCTCGACCAGCACCGAGCCAGCACTCGGGCCGGCATTGACGGTGAAGTCGAAGTCGGTGGCGTCGGCGCGCCTGACGGCATCCGAACGGTCGCGGGCGATCAGGTCAATGGTATCGAAACCCGAAAGCGCCGTCCGCAGCACCGTCGCCACGCGTGCCGTCTGTCCGCCCTCGGAGCTCGAATGAATGTGCACCGCGGGCAACTGGTCGACGGTGTCGTTGATGCTCGCAGTGGCGCTGCGCGAGCCGCTGAGGCCGGCTACCTCGAACCCGATCGGGCCGCCGATGTTGCGGAAGACAAGGATGCCGAGCATGACGATGACCAGCGCCATCGCCGCCCAGAAGTATCGAAGCTGCCGTTTGACGCTGGTGCCGGAGTAAGCGGGATCGGCTTGAACCTCCTCAGCATGATGCGGCTCGTTTTCGGAAAGGCTGGTTTCGGGCCGCGCCATTACCGCGACTGAACCGTTTTGCTGCGCCTCAGCAGGGCGAGGGGATGCCGGCGGAAGCTCGCCCATCACCTCGTAGGTTGGCACATAGCTGCCGCGCGGGATGCCGATGCGGATGGGGTCGTTGCTGCCTTCGGCGGCATAATAATGCGCCAGAAGCTCGCGCAGGCGTCCGGCCTGGACGCGGACAACGGCATCGGTCGCCGAATCGAACTCGGCGTCCTTGCCGAAAACGTCTACGGCGATGGCGAAACCCTTCAGCCGCTCGGCCTCACCGGCGAGTTCGCGTTCGACAATATAGCGCAGCAGCTTGCGTGCCCGGTCGGACCGGCCAAAGGTCTCGCTGGCAACAAGCCGCTCAAGCGCTTCGCGCACTGCGGGGGCAGCAGGCGTGGAGGCAACCAAGTGTCGACCCTTTTCCAACCGGTACGAACGGCCTGATCATAGTCGGCTGGCGTCAGTGTACAAGCGCGCTCAGCAACGATGCACAAATGCCCCACCCGTTATCCACGGGCGAGGCATCTGCAGACTGGAGTTAACCTTATCCCGCCACGATTCGGTTGGCTGCGGAAACCACAGCCTCAAGTGAAGCGGCGACGATATTGGTGTTGATGCCAGCGCCGAAGAGGCGGCCGGCGGGATGCTCGACTTCCATGTAGCAGATCGCCGAGGCGTTCGACCCGCGCTGGATCGAATGCTCGGAATAATCCAGCACCGACAAGTCGATGCCGATATGGCGGGAAAGCGCGTCGACGAAGCCGTCGATCGGGCCGTTGCCGGTGCCCTTGATGACGATCTCCTGGCCGTTGTCGAGGATGGTCGCCTCGACGACCCGGCGGCCCTTCACTTCGGTGTCGGGGAAGGTCTGGTGATCGACGAACTTGAGGCGTGCGCCCGGCTGGTCGACGTAGCGTTCGAGGAAGCGCTCATGGATGCGCTTTGGCGACACTTCCTTGCCCTCGCTGTCGGTGATGTGCTGGATGTCCTGGCTGAACTCGACCTGCAGCGAACGCGGCAGGTTGAGGCCGTAGTCGGCCTGCAGCACGTAGGCGATGCCGCCCTTGCCCGACTGCGAGTTGATGCGGATGATCGCCTCATAGCTGCGGCCGACGTCCTGCGGGTCGATCGGCAAATAAGGCACTTCCCACAGCGGCTTGTTGGCGACCTTGATCGCCTTCATGCCCTTGTTGATGGCGTCCTGGTGCGAGCCGGAGAAGGCGGTGTAGACCAGTTCGCCGACATAGGGGTGGCGCTCCGGAATGACCATCTGGTTCGAGTATTCGTAGACCTGCTTGATCCGCTCGATGTCCGAGCAGTCGAGCATGGGGTCGACGCCTTGGGTGAACATGTTGAGCGCCAGCGTCACCACATCGACGTTGCCGGTGCGCTCGCCATTGCCGAACAGCGTGCCTTCGACACGATCGGCGCCGGCCATCAGGCCGAGCTCGGTGGCGGCGATGCCGGTGCCGCGATCGTTGTGCGGGTGCAGCGAAATGATCAGGTTCTCGCGATTGTCGAGGTTGCGGCACATCCACTCGATCTGGTCGGCATAGATGTTCGGCGTCGCCATCTCGACTGTCGAGGGCAGGTTGATGATCAGCTTGTTGTCGGCCGTCGGCTTGATGATCTCGGTAACGGCATTGCAGATCTCCAGGGCGACTTCGAGTTCGGTGCCGGTAAAGCTTTCAGGCGAATACTGGAAACGATAGCCGCCGCCAGCCTTGGCCGCCATGTCGGTGATCATCTTGGCGGCGTCTGTGGCGATCTGCTTGATGCCGGCGACGTCCTTGGCGAACACCACGCGGCGCTGCAACTCGCTGGTCGAATTGTAGAAATGCACGATCGGCTTGTGCGCGCCCTGCAGCGCCTCGAAGGTGCGGGTGATCAATTCCGGGCGGCACTGGACGAGAACCTGCAGCGAGACGTCATCGGCGACATTGCCCTCTTCGATGCACCAGCGGGCAAAATCGAAGTCGGTCTGCGACGCCGAGGGAAAGCCGATCTCGATTTCCTTGAAACCCATGTCGAGCAGGAGCTGGAACATGCGCGCCTTGCGGTCGTGGCCCATCGGGTCGACGAGCGACTGGTTGCCGTCGCGCAAATCGACCGAGCACCAGATCGGCGCCTTGTCGATGACTTTGGACGGCCAGGTCCGGTTGGGCAGGTCGATCTTGTGGTAGGCTTGGTACTTGACTGCGGCGGACGGCATGCCGGCGCTTCGGCCGGACGCGGGAGTGGTCTTGCTCATTGTCGGTCTCGTTCTCTTGGCCGCCATGCACGACTAAGCGCGCATGCTTCAGCGGTCTTAAATCAGAATTTCGGATCTGTTGTGAAGAGCAAAGGAGCATATGCCTCGGCGGCAATTCGACCGCCGGACGCTCCCTTAACGAGCCCGGCGATCGCCGATAAGGCCGAGAAGAAGGAGAGCCGAGGAAAGGGCGCGCAGCGTCTCGCCCGCAAAAGCGGCCGGACGGGAGATTTCGTTGATCTTGCGCGACGACATGGCGCTCTCTTACAGGAGGCGCATGGGCCGCGCAAGAGCCGCGCTCCCGACGCGGGCGCGCGGCACCTGAGTTCGGCCTTTCTGTCGCAGCAGCGCCCGGTCTACGCCTTGTGCAGGCGCAGTGGGCTGACCTTCTCGCGTGCGATGATGCCCTTTGCCTCGAGATCGAGTTGCACCGCCTTGGTCCACCATCCGGCCTTGGCACCGCCGGGATAGAGGTTTTCGGGCAGATGGCCGCGCACGCCTTCCTGCATCTGGGCGACGGTCAGCCCCGGCGATTTCGCCGGCAGGACCGTCAGGATCGCATCCTTCATCGCCTGGTACATGGCGGCATCGGCAGGCTTGGCCTGGCCCGGATGGTTGACGTTTTCGAGTTCGATCTTCGTGGACGTGTGAGACGCCATTTCCGCTCTCCTTTCCTTTTCTGACGATCAAAGGACGAAGGCAGGGTGCGCGATCCTACAAGGGTTAAGGATTTTTGTCGGATGCCGGACGCCTCAATCCTTGATCGTGCGCGCCACCAGCCTCGCCAGCGCTGGGCCGAACAGCAGCACGATCAGGAAACGCAGCATTTGCAGCGTCAGCACGAAGGACAGGTCGACGTCCTTGGAGGCAGCGGCGATGATGGCGATGGAATCCATGCCGCCGGGGCTCGTTGCCAGATAGGCAGTCAGCGGATCGACGCCGAGAATGATGTGCAGCCCAAAGGCCAGCGCACCGCAAAAGGCCATCAGGGCTGCGATCGAGCCCACCACCTGCGGCAAGGCGCGCGCCGCGTGGCGCAGGATCGGCCGGGTGAAATTGAGACCGATCGACCAGCCGATCAAAGTGTAGCCGATGGCCAGCAGCCATTCCGGCAGCTGCAGCGCGATGCCGAAACCGAGATGGACGACAGCACCGACGATCATCGCGCCAACGAAATAGGGCGAGGGGATGCGCAGCAGGTAGCCGAGCGTGCCGCCGACGACCGCGACGGCAATCATCGCACCAAAAGCCGGCCAGACGATCGTTGGAAACCATTCGATGCCAGGCGCTTCGACGCTTGAGGTGTCGACCCACAGCCGGGCGATGACTGCAGCTGCGATCGAAACCATGATGACGCGCAGATATTGCATGAAGGCGACGAGCCGCGCGTCGGCGCCGAAAGCGTCCGCCATCAGGACCATGGCGGTCGCGGCCCCCGGTGCCGAGCCCCACACGGCGGTCGTGCCGGGCAATACCTTCAGCCGCGAGATGAACCAGCCGAGGAAGCTACTGGCAACCACGGTCGCGATCGCCGCGCTCAGGAAAAGCGGCCATTCGGCGGCGAAGGTGACAAAGATACCAGTCGAAATCGAGCTCGCGACGAGACAGCCGATGAGCGCTTGCGCCGAGACGAAAAGCGGCTTGGGCACCCGCACCGTGGCACCGTTGCTGCCGAGCGCGATGGCGACCAGCATCGGGCCGACAAGCAAGGCGGCGGGCAGGTGCACAAGCTCGAGCGCCCCGGCGAGCAGAACCGAACAGGCCAGCAGCAAGAGCCATTGCAGCCAGGGCTTGGTATCGGTGAGCGGAGCGGCGGGCTGCGGGTCATGCTTCATGCCGTCGTCTTAGACCTATTCGGGCGGATGTGTCAGCCCGCGCTTCCAGGCAAACTGGGTGCCAGCCTGTTGGCCAATGCTGTTGTCTACAAATGCTGGCTCCAAGGCGGTCTCCCCCCAACGTCGCATTGACAGCGTAGGTAAAGTTCATACGCTCGCCGCTCCACGCGACCGGCAACGAGGTGCCGCCGCAAAATTGGGAGGTGCGTACTGATGATGAAATTCACCCGCCGCATGACATTGGCGCTTGGGCTTTCGGCTGCTTCGCTGCTGGCACTGGCGCCCCAGGCAGTTGCCCAGCAATTTCCCGACCGGACAGTGACGATGGTGGTGCCGTTTGCCGCAGGCGGTTCGACCGACGTCGTCGCCCGCATCATCGCGCAGAAGATGTCGGACGATCTTGGACAGCAGGTCGTTGTCGAAAACGTCGCCGGTGCGGGCGGCAACATCGGCGCTGACCGTGTCGCGCGCGCCGAACCGGACGGTTACACCATCCTGATGGGTACGGTTGCCACGCACGCGCTCAATCCGCTGATCCTCAAGACCAAGCCCTATGATCCGGAGAAGGATTTCACGCCGGTTTCGCTGCTGGTGATCGTTCCCAACGTGCTGGTCGTCAATCCGCAGCTGCCGGTCAAGAACGTGCAGGAACTGATTGCCCTGTTGAAAGCCGAGCCAGACAAATATGCCTATGCGTCGTCGGGCAACGGCACGCCGCTGCACCTGTCGGGCGAGCTGTTCAAGGCCATGGCCGGCGTCAACATCCAGCACATTCCCTACAAGGGGGCCGGTCCGGCGCTGAACGACGTGGTCGGCAACCAGGTGCCGATCATGTTCGACAACCTGCCGTCCTCGTCCTCGCACATCAAGGGCGGCACGCTCAAGGCGCTGGGCGTCACCACCGCCGAGCGGGCCCCGTCCTTCCCGGATGTGCCGACGATCGCCGAGTCGGGCGTGCCGGGCTACGAGACCTACACCTGGAATGCGCTGTTTGCGCCGGCAGGCACGCCGAAGGAGGCCATTGATCGACTGAACGCGTCCGCCAACAAGGCGATGACAGACCCGTCTGTCATTGAGAAGATGAACGGCTTCAGCGCCAAGATCGTCGGCTCGACGCCCGAGGAACTCGGCGCCCACGTCAAGGCAGAGCTTGCCAAATGGGCTCCGGTGGTCAAGGACGCCAACATCCAGATGGACTGAATTCGCATCGGGTGGCGTGTCGTTTCCACGATGCGCCGCTCGAATGCCCTGCAGGTGCTATCGCTCGAGAGGACTGGCTGAAAAGCCAGTCCTCTCTCTCAATTTGAGCCGCAGAGCAGGCGAGCGGCGCCACGTCTAAGTTTGGCGTCTTTGTGATCACCACTGTCGCTCTGAAGCGGACGTGGACCTGAATAGGTAATCCGGTCAGCGGCTTGCGCGGAAAGCCTGTGATCCTGATTCACCATCGAACAATCGCGTGGCGGCACGCAATCAGGTCCGTGACGCACCCTTTGATTTCCACGCTCGTCTGTTTGTTCAACCCGGCAGGCCCTCCAGGCTCCAGTCCTGCTCGTCCGTGCGCCTGGAGCCCGTCGCGCGTCTGATCGCGGGATTGTTGAGTCGCCACGCCAGTTTAGGCCCTTCGGCTGCCACTGAGATTCAGCTTGTGCGCGGCAACTTGCCGGCGCATGATGCAAATCATTCGCATTTGCAAATGAACCGGGATGGTTGAAGTGCCGACAATGTTTGGGGAGCGGCTCAGCCGCAGGCTGGTGCTGGCGGGCGGCATCTGCACCGCAGGGGCCACGGCGGTGGGCGTCAATGCAGCGGTAGGGCAGGCGTCGCATGGCGGCCACGATGCCGGTGCTGCGGCAACGAAGCCGGCAGCCAACGCATATGCTTCACAGCCGCCGTCAGGCCACAGCGGCGCGCATGGCGCGATGGTCACCGTCGGCGAGGTCGACAATGCCCGCAACGGCTTCGATCCGGCCAAGATGCTCACCGACTGGGACGTCGGCGTAACGTCGGTCCTGCCGGACGGACGCACGCTGCGGACCTTCGAGGTCGTCGCCGAAGACAAGGAGATCGAGATCGCCCCGGGCGTGATGTTTCCGGCCTGGACCTACAATGGCCGCGTTCCCGGCCCGGCGCTGCGCGCCACCGAAGGCGAGCGCCTGCGTATCGTTTTCAAGAACTACGGCTCGCACCCGCATTCGATGCATTTCCACGGCATCCATGCCGCGCGGATGGACGGTGTGCCGGGTGCCGGCCTAGTCGATCCCGGCGAGGAGTTCGTCTACGAGTTCGACGCCAAGCCATTCGGCTGCCATCTCTATCATTGCCACGCGCTGCCGCTGAAACGGCACATCCACAAGGGCATGTACGGCGCTTTCGTCATCGACCCCGATCCCGCTCGCCATCCCGAGCTGGCCGATGTCGCCCGCTCGCGCCTGCTCGGCACGCCGGAGAATGCGCAGTGGCAGGAATTCGTCATGGTGATGAATGCCTTCGACACCAACTTCGACGGCGAAAACGAGTTCTATGCCGTCAATACGGTGGCGCACACCTACATGAACACGCCGATCAAGATCGCCAAGAACCGGCCAGTGCGGATCTACCTGATCAATGTCGTCGAGTTCGACCCGATCAACTCGTTTCACTTGCACGCCAATTTCTTCGACTATTTCGACCAGGGCACGACGCTGACCCCGACGTTGAAGACAGTCGACCTGATCACCCAATGCCAGGCGCAGCGCGGCATCATCGAATTCACCTTCGCCGAGCATGAAGCCGGCCTCTACATGTTCCATCCGCATCAATCGGAGTTCACCGAACTGGGCTGGGTCGGCATGTTCGACGTCGTGGAGGACGTGGCATGAGGGACGCTCCGACTTCCGAGACCGAAGGTGAACTGCCGGGCACGGCAGCGCCGCGCCGCGCGCTCTGGTGGGTCGTCCTGCCGCTGCTCGCCTTCGCCGCGGCAATCGCGGTCCTGATTTCAGCCAACCCGCTGGCGCGTTTCAACAATGGCGCGCCGCCGGTCGAGGACATCGCCTTTGAGCGCGTCGTTCTCGCCAGCGACGGCATTCGCGTCCTGGTTCGCGCTGGCGGCTCCGAGCCGATGACAATCGCCCAGGTCCAGGTCGACGATGCCTACTGGCAGTTCACGCAGGAGCCGCCGGGGCCGCTGGCGCGCGGCACGTCTGCCTGGATCCAGGTGCCGTTCCCGTGGGTGCTCGGCGAGGCTCACGCGATCAAGCTGGTGACCAACACCGGCGCCACATTCGCCCATGACATCCCGGTCGCGGTGGCGACGCCGGTCGCCGACAGTTCCAGCCTGCTGTCGCAGGCGATCCTCGGCATCTTCGTCGGCATCGTGCCGGTGGCGGTCGGGCTGATGTTTTATCCCGCACTGCGCGGCGTCGGCCGCGACGGCATGAGCTTCCTTCTGGCGCTGACTGTCGGCCTGCTCGCCTTCCTGATGGTCGATGCGATCGGCGACGCCTTCGAGCTTGCCGCGGAATCCGCGGCGATCTTCCAAGGTAACGCGATGGTGGTGCTGGCCGCGGCCGCCAGCTTCCTGATCCTGATGGGCATCGGTCGCCGCAACGGCGCGCCAAAGGGCCTTGCGCTTGCCACCTACATTGCCATCGGCATCGGCCTGCACAATTTCGGCGAGGGACTGGCGATCGGTGCTGCTTTCGCCGCCGGTGCCGCCGGGCTTGGCACCTTCCTGGTGCTCGGCTTCACGCTACACAACGTCACCGAAGGCATCGGCATCGCCGCGCCTATCCTGCGCGAGCGCGTGACCCTGTGGACCTTCGCCTGGCTGACGCTGCTGGCCGGCGGGCCGGCGGTGCTCGGCTTGTGGATCGGCAGCCTGGCGTTTGCGCCGCAATGGTCGGCGCTGGCGCTCGCCATCGGTGCCGGCGCGATCCTTCAGGTCATCGTCGAGGTGACTACTCTGATACGCCGCCGCGAAGGTCCGGAAGGTAGCGGGCTGTTCAGCCCCGCCGCCATGGCCGGCCTCGCTGCCGGCGCTGGCTTCATGTACCTGACGGCGATGCTGGTGAAGATCTAGGGCACAGCCGTTCAGCCGGCTGGCAGCCCGAAGCCGCCAACCGGCTCGATCTCGGTGCTGGAGTCAAAGCCGGCGATGATCGGCATTGCCTGCTTGATCGCCGCCTGGACCTCGGGCAGCTGCAGCGACGCCTTGTGGCTATCCCTGTTGTCCCACACCTCGGTGATCCAGATCGCGTCGGCGTCGGCTGGGTCCCTGGCGATGACATAGCTCAGACAGCCGGGCATGGTGCCGGTGCTGCCAAGAAGGATATCAAGCAGTTCATCGCGCTTGCCGGCTTGCGCGCGCATCTTGCCTATCAGCCCATACATGTAAGACCTCGCATCTCCTCGTCCGCTGGCTGGATAGAGCTTGTGCTGGCGGCCGATGTCCAGAGGCCACTGGCTGTTTCAGCACCGAAGCCGACATCATCCTGACAAACGGGAAGGCAGATCGCCGGATCAGGCGAAAGGCACGGCAACCGTGCCCTTGGGCAGCTTGGCTTCGTCGTCGGGCTCGACATGGATGATGACGCGGACGGAGGGGATTTCCTCGCGAAGCGCATCTTCGATGCGATCGCAGATGACGTGGCTTTCGCCGACGCTCATGTCGGCGTCGACGACGAGATGAAACTCGATGAAGGTGGCGCGGCCGGCGATGCGGGTCTTGAGGTCGTGAACCTCGATCGCGCCCTTGGAGTTGGCCGAGATGATGTCGCGGATGCGCATATGCTCGTCCAGTTCGACGGCGCGATCCATCAGTCCGTTCATCGACGAGCTGATGACGTGCCAACCCTGCCACAGGATGTTGAGCGCCACGATCACCGCCAGCACCGGGTCGAGGATCGACCAGCCGGTGATGATGGCGCCGACGAGACCGGCCAGCACGCCGACGGAGGTCACCACGTCGGTCATGATGTGATGGCCATCGGCGACCATGGCAGGCGAACGTTCGGCCCGGCCGACACGGATCAGCATCCCGGCCCAGAATGCGTTGATGACGGCGGCAAAGCCGTTGATGCCGAGACCGAGCCAAGGCTCCTCGGTGTTCATCGGCACGCCCCAACTGCGCCAGACCTCGAACAGGATCAGCAGGGCGGCGACGATGATCAGCACGCCTTCGAGTACGGCCGAGAAGTATTCGGCCTTGTGGTGGCCATACTGGTGGTCATGATCGGCTGGCTTATGGCTGACCTTGATCGCCCAGAAGGCGGCCATCGCCGCGACGACGTTGACGATCGATTCCAGCGCGTCCGAATAAAGCGCCACCGAACCCGTCAGCCACCAGGCGACGAACTTCAGGCCCATCACCGCAGCACCGATGATGATCGACCAGAAGGCGAGCTTGGCCACGCGCCGCTTGGCCGAGGACGGCTGACTGCGCGCGGCAGTCGATGTCTGGGTTTCGGTCTGGGCCATCGTCTCGCTTTGGTGATTGGGCCCGCGCCGCGGCTGGGCGGCCGCGGAGTGGGTATGTTTCAAAAGTCGGCTAGGCCGCCTTGTCCTTGGCCTTGCGCGGCATGTGGGCAACCACGTTTTCGATCATGCGCATGCCGGCGTCGTGGCCGAGCGTCATGATCGATTCGGGATGGAATTGCACCGCCGCGATCGGTTCTTTCTTGTGTTCAAACGCCATGATGACGCCGTCCTCGGTCTCGGCGGTGACGACGAAATCGCTGGGCAAGCGGACCGGATCGGCGAAGATCGAGTGATAACGGCCGACCGTCACTTCCTTGGGCAGGCCGGAGAAGATGATGCCCGGCTTGGAGATGCGGATGCGCGACGGCTTGCCGTGCATCGGCACCGCCAGCTGACGCAGTTCACCGCCATAGGCTTCGGCCAGCGCCTGCAGGCCAAGGCACACGCCGAAGATCGGCAAGTCGCGCGCCCGTGCCTTCTTGATCGTCGCCGCCGTGTCGAAATCCTTGGGCGTGCCGGGCCCGGGGGAGAGCACAACCAGGTCGGGCTTGACCCGGTCGAAGATCTCTTCCGGCACCGGTGAGCGGACCGTCGAGACATCGGCGCCGGTCTGGCGGAAATAGTTGGCCAGCGTGTGGACGAAGGAATCCTCGTGGTCGACGAGCAGGATCTTGACCCCTTCGCCGACGCGTGCGGTGGTGCGTTCGGTGCCGGGGGCATTGCCGGTCTTGGCGTCGCGGATGGCGGAAAGCATGGCTGAGGCCTTCAGTTCGGTTTCGGCTTCTTCTTCCTCGGGGACGGAATCATAGAGCAGCGTGGCGCCGGCGCGGACCTCGCCGATGCCATCCTGGATGCGGATGGTGCGCAGCGTCATGCCGGTGTTCAGGTCGCCGTTGAAATGCACCATGCCGATCGCCCCGCCATACCAGGCGCGCGGGCTTTTCTCGTTCTGCTCGATGAAACGCATGGCCCACAATTTGGGCGCGCCGGTGACGGTCACCGCCCAAGCGTGGGAGAGGAATGCGTCGAACGCGTCCATGCCCTCGCGCAGGCGGCCTTCGATGTGGTCGACGGTGTGGATCAGGCGCGAATACATCTCGATCTGGCGGCGGCCGATGACACGCACCGAACCCGGTTCGCAGACGCGGGATTTGTCGTTGCGGTCGACGTCCGAGCACATGGTCAGCTCCGACTCGTCCTTCTTCGAGTTGAGCAGCTTCAGGATCTGCTCGCTGTCGGAGATGGCGTCGTCGCCGCGCTTGATGGTGCCGGAGATCGGGCAAGTTTCGACGCGGCGGCCGTTGACGCGCACGAACATCTCGGGCGACGCGCCGATCAGGTATTCGCCTTCGCCGAGATTGATAAAGAAGGAGTAGGGCGAGGGGTTGATCGCCTTCAGCCGGCGCGAAATCTCGGACGGCACCGTTTCGCAGCGTTCAAAGAACATCTGCCCCGGTACGACCTCGAATAGGTCGCCGCGCTTGAAGCTGTCCATCGCCCGGCGCACCAGCTGGGCATATTCGCCCGGCTCGTGGTCGGCACGCGGCGGAATGCGGTCGGAGGGCTTGAACGGCTCCTCGATGCTGTCGCGGGCGATGCCTTCGGTCGAAAATCCTGCGCCCGTATAGTCGTAGCGGTCATGCCAGGCCTTGGCCGAGTAGTGGTCGACGACGAGGATCTCGTCAGGCAAAAACAGCACCACGTCGCGCTGGCTCTGCTTGCGCTCGAGCTTGTGCTCGACCGGGTCGAACTGGAAGGCCAGGTCGTAGCCGAAGGCGCCGTAAAGCCCGAGATTGCTGTCTTCATCCGACTTGAACAAAGCGGTGATGGCGCGCAGCACGGTGAACACCGAAGGCACGCGCGAGCGCTCCTCCTCGGTGAAGACGCGGCCGGGCGTTGCCACTTCGAGCGTGATCAGGCGCTTGGTCGTCTCGGTGATGGTCAGCTCGTCGAGCGGCGCGAGCACGGCGCGGATCACCGGCAGCAGCACCTCGCCGCGGCCGTTCAGCGCCTCGATCTTCATCGCGCGTCCGCGCGCCGAGATCACTACCGGCGGGTCGATGATGGCCGTGTCCCATCGCGTGTAGCGGCCAGGATATTCATAGTTGGAGGAAAACACGGCGCCGCGCCGGCTGTTCAGCCCGTCGAGATAGGTCTCGATCGCACCGGCATAGGCGGTTTCGTGGCGCTGCCGGGTGATGGCGACGCCACCAGAAGTCACGTAACGCTCGGCACCGTTTTCAAGCAATTCCAACGTCATTCCCGTCTCCATCTCTTGCAGTGGGAGCGTTCCGGAGCCTGGTCAAAAAAAGCAAATGGCCGCCCGGAAATCCCGTTGCGGCCATCACAATTTTCACGCGCACGCGCTTCAAAAGGCCGCTGTCAGCTGGCCCGCCACCAATTGTTGTGGAGCGAAGTCGTGTTCATCGCAAATCCATAGCTAGGAAAAACTGGGGGTGCAACTGGATTTGCGTCGTCTTGCATTGCATTACCAACTGACCGTCAATTTGTTGCGCGGCGTCGCATCAGCACCACGAAGGCCACGCCGCCGATCAGTCCGGTGACGATGCCGAGCGGCATGTCCTGCGGCGGCACGACCGTCCGCGCGGCCATGTCGGCGGCGATCAGGAAGATGGCGCCCACTAGCGCCGAAAGGGGCAGAACCCGGCGATAATCGCCGCCGACGAAGAAGCGCACGATGTGCGGGATCATCAGGCCGACGAAGGCGATGACGCCGGAATAGGCGACGGCGCAGCCGGTCAAAAGCGCGCAGACGACGAAGACCTTGAGCCGGAAGGCGCGCGCCGGAATGCCAAGCGCCGTCGCGCTCTCGTCGCCCAGCGTCATGGCGTTGAGGTTGCGGGTCTGCGTCATCAGCCAGATGCCACCGAGCACGAGGGCAATCAGCGGGTAGGGCAAGTGGCTCCACTGCGCCAGGCCGAGGCCGCCGAGCATCCAGAAGATGGCGACATGGGCGGCCTTCGGGTCGCCGATGAAGATCAGCAGGTTGCCGCCAGCCGAGATGATGAAACTCACTGCCACCCCGGCCAGGATCAGGTGTCCCGCCGACTGCGCCCGCGCCAGATTTGCGATCGCCAGCACCAGTGCTGTCGCCGCCAGCGCACCGGCAAAGGCAAAGACTGGCACGGTAACAGTGCCGAAGACCATGCCGGCATGGATCAGCGCCATGATGGCGCCGAAAGCCGCGCCCGACGAAATGCCGAGCAGATGCGGATCGGCAAGCGGGTTGCGCGTCACTGATTGCAACCCTGCGCCCACCATCGCCAGCGAGGCACCGACGACTGCTCCCAGGATGACGCGCGGCGCGCGCACGTCCCAGACGATGTTCTCGCGGCCGCTCGACCAGTCCACCTCGACGCTTCCCGGCATCAGCTTGTTGGCGATTACCCCCCACACCGTCTCGAGCGGGATCGCCACCGGCCCGACGCCAACGGCGACGACCATGCTGATGATGAGCACCACCACCAGCCCCGGGATCAGGGCCGGCATGGCGTGGATCAGGGCGTGCCTTGGCCCAACGACGAGGTGGCGGTGCGACACGGTCAGTCGGCCCGCATCGCGGCGGCCAGACGCTTGATCGCGGCGATGTTGCGCGGCCCCGGTGTCGCCTCGTTGTATTCGAGCACGAAGAAGCGGTTGTTCTTCACCGCCGCGATGTCCTTGAAGGCCGGATTGCTGCGCATGAACTCGATCTTCTGCTCGGCCGTCACCTCGCCGTAGTTGACGATCACCACCATGTCGGGGTTGCGCTCGATCACCGGCTCCCAGCCGATCTCGACCCAGCTCGACTCGACGTCGTCGGAGATGTTCTTGCCACCTGCAGCCTCGATGATCGCCGTCGGCATGGCGTAGCGGCCAGCGGTGAACGGCTTCTGCTCGCCGGAATCGTAGAGGAACACGTTGACCGGCTTGTCGAGCTTGGGCAGCGATGCCTGGAAGTCGGCAAGCTCCTTTTCGTAACCTGCGACCAGCGCTTCGGCCTTCTCGCGCACGCCGAAGATGGCGCCGAGGTTGAGCAGGTCGGCATAGACGTCCTGAAGCGAGGATTTGTCCTTCTTCATGATGTGGATGCAGCTTTCGGTCAGCTCGTAGACCGCGATCTTGAAGGGCGCGAGCGTCTCAGGGGTGACGTCGCCGCCGACCTTCATGCCGTAGTTCCAGCCGGCGAAGAACAGGTCGGTGTCGACGCCGAGCAGCACCTCCTTGGTGACGTATTTCGGCGCGAGTTCGGGCAGTTCGCCGACACCCTTGCGCAGGTTCTCGTCCAGCGTCTTCCAGCCGGAGATGCCGGAGTATCCAACCATATGGTCGGCGAGACCTAGCACCAGCATCATCTCGGTCAGGTTGACGTCGTGCGAGACGGCGCGCTTGGGCGCGGCCTCGAAGGTCACGTCGCGGTTGCAGCTCTTGACGGTGACGGGGAAGCCGCTGGCCGCCGCTGAGGCGCAGGTGGCAAGCAGGGCGGCGGCGATGATCGGCAGGCGCATGGAGGCTCCTTTTTTTGATGTTCAGCGTTCGAGATGGAAGGAAAAGCGCGGGCGGCCGGTGACGGGATGGTCGTCGAGGGTGGCACCGACGGAAAAGCTGTCGCGGATGCGTTCGGGCGTCAGGATGTCGGCGGGCTTGCCGCAGGCGATCGCGCGGCCTGCGTCCATCACCAGAACGCGATGGGCATGCGCCGAGGCGAGCGCCAGGTCGTGCAGGGAGACGATGACGGTGCAGCCGAGATCGCCGAGCAGCTCCAGCACCTCGAGCTGATGGCGGATGTCGAGATGATTGGTCGGCTCGTCGAGGATCAAAAGGTCCGGCCGCTGCACCAGCGCACGCGCAATCATCACGCGCTGCTTTTCGCCGCCAGACAGCGAGTTGAAGTCGCGCGCTGCAAAAGCGGTCAAGCCGAGCAAGCCGAGCGCTGCCTCGACCTGGTCGTAGTCGTGGTCGCCGGTGCGAATGCCCGTTGCGTGCGGGGTCAGCCCGAGCTCGACGATTTCGGCGACAGTCAGGCCGAAATCGGAGGCGCTTTCCTGAAGCACGGTGGCGATGCGGCGGGCGCAGTCGCGCGGCTTCATCTTCCAGATGTCGGTGCCGTCGAGGCGGACAGTGCCCGCCGTCGGCTTGTGGTAGCGGTAAAGGCAGCGCAGCAGGCTCGACTTGCCGGCGCCGTTGGGGCCGACGATGGCGAGCAACTCGCCGGGCGCGACCGCAAGGCTTATCGGCTCGAGGATCGGCCGGGAGGCGCGCGGCCCCCAGCTGACGCCGTCGAGTTCGAGGAGTGCCGGGGTCGTGCCTACGAGGCGGCTAGCGGCGTGGACGCGATCGAGCATGCCCTGTCTCCGCGGTCGGGCGGAGGTGGCAGAACGATCCGGTGAGCGCGCCGGTACCGAAAAAGGCAGTCGCAACCATCATCATCTCCGCGGCACACCCCGGCCGGTTGAGTTAATCGGATGATGGCAGGTCTCCTGGCTTGCGGGTGATCGCGCCTCGGAGCCTTCCCGGCCTTGCGGCCAGTGGCATGTTTCCGATTTGCTATCCGCTCACAGTTGCGGGGGCAGCCACGGTTTCGCGTCAGGGACGTCTCACCGTGTTCCCATTTAACCTGCCGCCCGGATGAGCAAGCAGGACCATCGCTGTCGTGGCTACAACAGCGATGGGTTGCTGACAATCGCTAAAGCGTCATGCCGCCTGCTGAATTGCGTCACGCCGGTCGAGTGCGAAGGAAAACAGCGCGACGCCGAAGGCTGTCAGCGCGATGGCAGCGCCGACGAAGGGCAGGTCGGCGTAGCTGACGCCCATCGAGATCGCAGCACCTCCGGCCCAGGCCCCGGCGGCGTTGCCAGCGTTGAAGGCGCCCTGGTTGAGCGTGGCGGCGAGGTTCGGCGCCTCAGAGGCGGTTTCGACGACGCGCATCTGCATTGGCGGCACGATGACGAAGGTTATGACGCCCCACATGAATATGAGCAGGATCGCGGCGGGTGCCGAATAGCTGAGCTCGGCGAAGGCGACGTGGATCGCAGCCATCACCACCAGCGCGCCGATGGCCGTCGGCATCAGCTTCCAGTCGGCCAGCTTGCCGCCGATGATGTTGCCGATGGTCATGCCACCGCCGAACAGCAGCAGGATCCAGGTTACCGATTCCACCGATACGCCGGTGACGTCGGTGAGGATCGGCTTGATGTAGGTGAAGACGGCAAACAGGCTGCCCGAGGCAAGTGCCGAGATGATCATCGCCAGCCACACCTGCAACTTGCCCAGCACCTTGACCTCGCCAGCCACGCCGCCCTTGCCGGGAGGGGCGACGCCAGCCGGCACCAAAAAGGCGATGGCCGCGACCGAGAGCAGGCCGATGACGACGACGGCAAAGAAGGTGGCGCGCCAGCCATAGGCTTCGCCAAGGGCAGTGCCCCCTGGTACGCCGAGGATGTTGGCGAGCGTCAGGCCGGCGAACATCAGGGCGATGGCGCTGGCGCGCTTGTTGGCCGGCACCAGGCTTGCCGCAACCACCGAGCCGATGCCGAAGAAGGCGCCATGGCCGAAGGCGGTGATGACGCGGGCGATCATCAGCGTCCAGTAGGTCGGTGCGATGGCGCAGAGCAGGTTGCCGAGCACGAACATCATGGCAAGCCCGATCAGCACCGGCTTGCGTGGTAGCCTCGCCGTGCCGACGGCGATGATCGGGGCGCCGATGACCACGCCAAGCGCGTAGCCGGTGACAAGCAGGCCGGCGGCGGGGATCGAGACGCCGAGGTCGGCTGCAACCTCAGGCAACAGCCCCATGATCACGAATTCGGTGGTGCCGATGCAAAAGGATGCAACGGCCAGAGCGAGGATCGGCAAGGGCATGGGCGGACTCGGGGGGAGCTGAAACGATTTAGGTCTACATTTTCCCCAATATGCTTGCCGCACAAGCGACGTTGCCGCATTGCAGCAATGCATCTGGTGCATGGCAGGCATACGCAAGGCGCAGCCTCGACGCGTTACGCCTGTTGCGTCAGGTCGCGGCGCAGGAAGTCGTAGAGCCGCTCGACCGCCGAATTGCCGGTCTGCGGATTGCGCAGGATGCCGATCTCCATGTCGGGCAGGGGCGGCAAGCCCTCGTTTTCGCCGATGATGCGCAGCGAGGGCGGCACACTGCGCTGGGCGAGGCCGGCGACCGCGAGGCCCGCCTGCACGACGGCGATCAGCCCGAGCAGGCTGGCGCTTGAATAGGTGCAACGAAACGACCGGTCGGCAGCACCCAGCACATGCAGCACGCTCTTGCGCGCAACGCAGCCGGGTTCGAACAGCGCGACCGGCAGCGGATCGATCTCCCAGGCGACATGGTTCGGCGAGGCGACCCAGACCAGGCGCTCGCGCTGCAGCACCTCGATCGATTGCTCCGGCCCACGGGTGATGATGGCGAGATCGAGCCGGCCGTCGGCGAAGGTCTTCACCAGCGACGTCGACTGTTCGCAGATCAGTTCCACCGTCACCAGCGGGTGCGCGGCGGCAAAGCGCGACAGCACCGACGGCAGCAGGAACGCCGCGTAGTCGTCCGGCACGCCGAGGCGCACGCTGCCGGCTTCCTCGGGCCGGGTGACCGACGCCCAGGCCTCGTCGGACAGCTTCAGCAGCCGCCTGGAATAGACCAGAAGCTCCTCGCCGATGGCGTTGGGCGTCACCACGCGCGGACTGCGCACCAGCAGCTTCTTGCCGACAGTTTGCTCCAGCCGCTGCATCTGCATGCTCACCGCCGACTGGCTGCGCCCGACCCGCGTTGCGGCATGGGAAAAACTGCCGCTGTCGGCAACGGCGACGAAGGTCCTGAGCAGGTCGAGGTCGAGCGGTATCGCCATGGCGGTATCAGCTTTTCGAATAGGGTTTGCCAAATCTATTCGTTTGAATGAAATCGTCAATCGGGGCTTGCTTGGCCGTCGCCAAGGAAGACCAGCATGACCAACGCCTCCCGCTTTCCCGCCCTCAACCTCGCGGTCGCCATGGCGATTGCCGGCACGGTCGGCGCCTTCGTCACCGAGGCTGGCGTCGATCCTGTCACCACAGTGTTCTGGCGCTGTCTGTTCGGCGCGCTGTTTCTCGGCGCCTGGTGCCTTGTGCGCGGCTACCTGCCCGACCGCTCGTTGTCATGGGGGCGTCTCGGCCGTGCTGCGCTCTGCGGTATCTGCATGGTGCTGAGCTGGACGGCGTTTTTCGCCGGCTTCGCCAAGACCTCGATCGCAGTGATGACGATCCTCTATCACGTCCAGCCGTTTTTCGTCGTGCTGATCGGCGTGCTGTTCCTCAAGGAGCGCATCACCGCCGACCAGGTCGCCTGGATGACTGCGGCCTTCCTGGGCGTCGTGCTGGCCAGCGGCCTCGTGGTGTCAGGCAATCCGGTCACGGCCACGTGGATGGTGGGCGTTGCCATGGCGCTCGGCGGCGCGTTCCTCTACGCGGTGGTGACGATCCTCGCCAAGGGGCTCGGCGAACAGCGGCCGGAGATCACGGTACTTTGCCAGACGGTTGTCGGCGTGGTCATGCTCGCGCCCTTCGCCAACTTTTCCGGCGATATCGCGCTGGCATCATGGGGCTGGCTCATCGGCATCGGCGTGCTGCACACGGGCATCGCCTATGTGATGATGTTTTCGTCCTATCCCAGGCTGACGACGCCGGTCATCGGCGTGCTGACCTTCATCTATCCGGTCGTCGCCATCATCATCGACTGGGCGATCTACGGCCATCCGATCTCCATCGCGCAAGGTGTCGGCATGGCGCTCATCGCGGTGGCGACGCTGGGTGTCCGGCTCGGCTGGCGCCTGCCGACCAGGCGTGTCTCTGCCGCCTGATCGGCCTGCAAAAAAAGGGCGCCCGAAGGCGCCCCCGTCCGATGTTGATATGCCCGAACTCAGTTCTGCTTCGGGAGCTTGTAGGCGATCACGTAGTCGCCGCGATCCGGCGACTGGCGCGCGCCACCGGCCGAAATGACGACGTACTGGGTTCCGCTTTCAGGCGAAACATAGGTCATCGGCGTGGCCTGGGCGCCGACGGGCAGGCGACCCTTCCACAGTTCCTCGCCGGTCTCGACGTTGAGCGCGCGCAGATAATAGTCCTGCGTGCCGGCGTAGAAGACGACGCCGCCCGATGTTGCCATCGGTCCGCCCAGCGTCGGCATGCCGATCGGGATCTGCAGCCCGGTCTTCATACCGAGCGGGCCGGTATCCTCGAGCGTGCCGGCCGGAACCTGCCAGACGATCTGGCGGGTCTTCAGGTCGATGCCGGTGAAGGTGCCGTAGGGCGGCTGGTGGCAGGGAACGCCGAGCGGCGACATGAAGCCGTTCTTCAACGCGCCATAGGGTGTGCCCTTCTGCTGCGACAGGCCGTCATGGGCTGCCGAGCCGCCATAGTTGTCGGCCTGCTCGCGGGGGATGAGCTGGACGAACTGCGGCATGCGGATGTCGTTGACGATCAGAAGGCCGCGCGCCTCATCGATCGCCGCACTGCCCCAGTTCATGCCACCATAGTAGCCGGGATAGAGCAGGCTGCGGTCGGTCCTCGGCGGCGTGAACTCGCCGTTGTAACGCAGCTTCTTGAACTCGATGCGGCAGTAAAGCTGGTCGTAAGGCGTGGCCCCCCACATCCTGGCTTCAGAGAGCGGCTCGGCACCGATCGACGGCATGCCGACCGAATAAGGCTGGGTCGGCGCTGTGAAGTCGCCTTCCATGGCGCCTTGCGGCACGGCCTTTTCCTCGACGTCAGCGATCGGCTTGCCGTCGCGGCGGTCGAGCATGAAGATCTGGCCGCGCTTGGTCAGCTGGATCAGGGCAGGGGTGTTTCCGCCCTTGCCATCCGGCACGTCGTAGAGTGCCGGCTGGGCCGGAACGTCATAGTCCCAGATGTCGTGGTGGACGGTCTGGAACTTCCAGCGTTCCTTGCCAGTTTCCATGTCGAGTGCCACGACCGAAGCACTGTATTCCTCGGCTGCCTTGCTGCGGTGGGCGCCCCAGAAGTCGGGCGTCGCATTGCCGGTTGGCAGGTAGACAAGGCCGAGCGCGTCGTCATAGGCCGGCGTCGACCAGACGTTGGGCGTGCCGCGTGTGTAGCTTTCGCCTTCCGGCGGCAGCTTGGTGATCGCCGGGTTGCCAAGATCCCAGGCCCAGACCAGTTCGCCGGTGCGCGCCGAGAAGGCACGGACGGCACCCGAAGGCTCGCCGGTTTCGACATTGTCCCAGACCCAGCCGCCGACCATGATCAGGTCGCGCATGACGGTGGGCGCCGAGGTCTGGAAGTAGAAGCCGTCCTTGATCTCGCCCATGCCCTGCTTGAGGTCGACGATGCCGCCAGTGCCGAAATCCTGGCACAGCTCGCCGGTCTTGGCGTCGAGCTGGATCAGGCGCGCGTCGATGGTGGTCATGACGATGCGGGCGGCGCAGGCATTCGGCGCGGCGGCCGGCATGTCGGGCGTCGCGGCGATGACGCTGGCCGGCGCCAGCGGATCAACGGGGGCTGCATTGGCCTCTGCCTGTGCCATGCCTGGCTCATAATAGCTGACACCACGGCAACGCTGCCATAGCGGCGACTTGGCCTTGGGGTCGAACTTCCACTTCACTTCGCCCGTATCCGGGTTCAGCGCATGGACGATGTTGTTGGGCGAGCAGGTGTAGAGCGTGTCGTTGACGAAGAGCGGCGTGCTCTGGTCCTGGCCGGACCCCACGGGCGTGTCGCCGGAACGGAAGGTCCAGGCGACCTCGAGCTTGTCGACATTGTCGGTGTTGATCTGGTCGATCGGCGCGTAGCGCGTGCCCGCAGGCGTGCGGCCGTAATAGCGCCAGTCGGTGGCGCTCGCAGCCGCCGGGGGAACGGTGGGCGCGGGCTCGGCCGAAGCCAGTGCGTTGCGGGTCACGCCATGCGGGGTGAAGCCGTAGAAGGCGGTTGCCGCGAGTGCTGCGACCAGCAGGCCGGCAAGCGCGAACGGCGCCCGTTTGCCGGTGCTTGTCGGAAACAGGGGCGCGAGCAAAAGCGCCGGAATGGCGATGACCGATGGCGCGACCAGGCGCGGGATCAACGGCCAGAATTCGAGGCCGGACTCCCAGATCGCCCATGCGATGGTTGCAAGGAACACCAGGGCGTAGATCCAAAGCCCGGCCTTGCGGCGCATGATGTAGAGGATGCCGGAGGCGATGACGCCGAGGCCGGCGAGCGCGTAGTACCACGATCCGCCCAGGCCGATCAGCTGGACGCCGCCATAGACGAGCGGTGCCCCGATGATGACCATGAGCAGGCCGAATAGAACCAGAAGCCAGCCGCCGCTGCCTTTGGATGTCTGTGGATCTGCCATGTCGAATTCTCGCGAAGATTGAACCGAAAACCAGCCGCCCGGGCGGGCGACGTCGGATGCAATCGTCATGCCGGCGCCTTGCGGAGGCCTCCTCGCCTCTACGTCCGCACAGAGCCCGCGACCGATTTCCGGCCGAGAATCTGATCGCATCCTAATAGATAATATGTTATCTTTCTCGAATGTCCAATGACGCTTCCGACCGCGCCAATTTCGGCAGGAGTCTGCTCGCGGTGGCCCGGCTTTGGCGCCATGCCGCCGACCGCGCGCTTGACGATTGCGGTCTGTCGCACGCCACCGCCATGCCGCTGGTGACGTTGTCGCGGCTCGGCGACAACATCCGCCAGGGCGTGATCGCCGATCATCTCGGCTTCGAAGGCCCGTCGCTGGTGCGCATCGTTGATCTTCTGGCCGCCGATGGCCTGATTGTGCGCAGCGGCGACCCCGGCGACCGCCGTGCCAAAATCCTGTCGCTGACCAATGCCGGACGTGCCAGGGTCGAGGAGATCGAGCGTATCCTCGAAGGTCTGCGCACCGGGCTCCTGGCCGATGAGGACCCCGCCGAACTGAAGAACGCGCTTGGCCTGCTCATGCGCCTCGAACAGCGCCTGCTCGCCGCTGGTCCGGATGGCTGAAGGCGGCCTTAGGGCTGACGAGGCAGGATTGGTGTTCGACCTGGACCGTAGCAGCTGCTTCTACCTCACGGCATGGATCCCCGGGTCTACGCAGGTCGCTTCGCTCCTGCTCCGCCCGAGGATGACGAAGGCATGGGAGCTCGCCGCTAATCGTCGACGTCAGTGACCGACAAAAAACTGCCGTCGCTTCGCGTATTGCACTGAAGTTGTGCTGAATTTCCTGCCGAGTACCAACCTTGAAGCCTGCCAAGCGCTGAACTTGGAGATTAGCCGCGAGTCCCCATGCCTTCGTCATCCTCGGGCGGAGCAGGAGCGAAGCGAACTGCGGAGACCCGGGGATCCATGCCGTGACCTAGCAACTGCCGCTATGGTCCCGACCAATCAGCCTCCGCCTCTGGCCGCCCACTTATCGCATTCTGCGCTATGGCCAAGACGCCTCACACTGTTAGGTTCCGGCCCTCACTCATCCAAGAGGCAAAAATTCCATGACCAGTCAGATCGACAAGGCAAAGGCTTTCCATGCCCTGCATGTGAAGGGCGACCCGGTGGTGCTCTACAACGTCTGGGATCCGGGCAGTGCTGTCATCGTCGCCAAGGCCGGCGCCAAGGCGATAGCCACGGGAAGCTGGCCGGTGGCAGCAGCCTTCGGCTTCGCAGATGGCGAAAAGATTCCGCTTGATGTTGCTCTCGACAACATTCGCCGCATCGTCGCCACCGTTGAACTTCCTGTTACCATGGACCTTGAAAGCGGCTATGGCGTCGAGCCGGCGACGGTGGCGAAGACAGTGACGCGCGCCATCGAGGCCGGTGCAATCGGCTTCAACTTCGAGGACCAGATAGTCGGCGGCAGCGGCCTGCACGACATCGCATTTCAGGCCGAACGCGTGGCTGCAGCTGCCGCGGCGGTCAAGGCTTCGGGCGTTCCTGCCTTCATCAACGCCCGCACCGACATTTTCCTCAAGAACAAGCCGGACACCCATACCGACAAGCATGCCGACGAGGCCATCGAGCGCGCGCGCGCCTACGCCAAGGCCGGCGCGCACGGCTTCTTCGCACCGGGCCTCGGTGACGAGGCGCTGATCGGTCGCCTGTGCATGGAGGTGGAACTGCCCGTCAACATCATCGCACTTGCCCATGTACCGCCGAAGGCGAAGCTCGCCGAACTCGGCGTCGGCCGTATCAGCTATGGCCCAGTACCATATCGCCAGATGGCCGAATGGCTCGAGGCCAAGGCACGCGCGGCCTTCGAGTAAGCCTGTGGGAACAAGCCCATCCCGGTGCCAACGGGATGGGTATCTTATGCCAGCGGCTTCAGTTCGATGGCGATGGTCGGCAACAGCTCTGAAACCGTCGGGTGAATGTGCACCGCCCGCTGCAGCGTCTCGATCGGCGCCTTGGCGTACATCAGGTCGAGCACGGCATGGATCGCCTCGTCGCCGCCGGTGCCGAGCACCGAAGCGCCGAGGATCTCCCTGGTATCGGCATCGACGAGGATCTTCATGAAGCCTTGCGTCTCGCCCTTTTCGACGGCGCGGCCGACACGCGTCATCAGCCGCTCGCCTGACAGCACCTTGCGGCCGCTCTTGCGCGCCACAGTTTCGGTCATGCCGGCACGCCCGAGCGGCGGGTCGATGTAGAGCGCATAAGCCTCGATGCGGTCGGAAACCTTGCGCTTGTCGTTGTCGAGCAGGTTGGCCGCGACGATCTCGAAGTCGTTGTAGGCCGTGTGGGTGAAGGCGCCCTTGCCGTTGCAGTCGCCCATCGCCCAGACATGCGGGACACTGGTCCTGAGTTGGTCGTCGACCACGACATAACCACGCTTGTCCATCTCGACGCCGGCCTTGTCGAGGCCGAGATCGTCTGTGTTGGGCTTGCGGCCAATGGCCAAAAGCACATGCGAGCCGACAACGGCGCGGTCGCCTGATGTGCAGTCGACACCGACCTGCACGCCGTCGGCATGGCGCGCGAAGCTGATGCACTCGGCGTTCAGCCTGAGCGCGATGCCCTCATGCTCGAGAATGCCCTTCACCGCCTCGGAAACGTCCTCGTCTTCGCGCGACACCAGCCGCGGTCCCTTTTCCACCACCGTCACTTGCGAGCCGAAGCGGCGGAACATCTGGGCGAATTCCAGCCCGATATAGCTGCCGCCGACGACGACGAGATGGCGCGGCAGGAAGTCGACCTCCATCATCGAGGTGTTGGTCAGGTATTCGATGTCGTTGACGCCGGGCATGTCGGGGATGTTGGCGCGGCCGCCGACATTGATGAAGATGCGCTCGCCATGCAGCAGTTCGTCGTCGACGCGCACCTCATGCGGCCCCTCGAAATGGGCATGGCCGCGATAAAGCGTGCAGCCCTTCATGCCGGCGATCCAGTCTTCCAGCCCGCTGCGCGAATCGACGGTCACCTTGTCCTTGCGCGCCTTCACCGCCTTCATGTCGACCGAGACTGTGCCGGTCGAAACGCCGTAGTCGGCGCCAGTGCGGGCGAGATGGGCGGCATAGGCGCTGGCCACCATGGTCTTGGTCGGCTTGCAGCCGGTGTTGACGCAGGTGCCGCCGACAAGCTTGCGCTCGATCAGCGCCACCGTATGCCCCGCCGCCGTCATTCGCCCGGCCATAGGCGGCCCGGCCTGGCCGCAGCCGATGATGATGGCGTCGAATTTTTTGGCCACGCTCATACGACCATGCTCACGACCAGCAGGGCGCCGAGGATCGCCACGGCATCCTCGATCAGCGCCGCCGGCAGGTCCTTGCCGAAGGAAGCCGCGAGCCGGCCCCGCACTTCGGCGCCGCCGAGCGTACCCAGAATGGCGCCGATGATGCCCGCCGCCAGCCCGCCAATCACCACGCCGGCGGCGGTGCCTATGACAGCGCCTGTCAGTGCGCCCATGATGATGCGGGTGCCGAACTGTACCGGCACCTTGCGGCTCGGCGTCGACGGCAACTGGTCGGTGACCAATTCGACGACGGCCAGCACGGTGAAGATCGCGACGGTTATCCAGTGGCCCATGAAGCCGGCCCAGGTTCCGGCCAGCGGCAGCCAGCCGAGCCAGGCGCCCCAGGCGACCGCCGCCGGTGCGGTCATGGCCCTGAGGCCTGCAACAATGCCGATGAGAAGCGCGAGCAGGTAGATCATCCTTCGTCCCCCGTGGATGTGTCTGGTCTGGTAGTGCACTTTGTCAGGAAGCTAGCACAGCTATCCGGTTTCGCCAGAGCCGGGCGGCTTCGACCTTTGCAGCATGGTCCGTTCTGTGGTTTGGCTGGGCAAGAGGCAAGGAGCGCGACGATGGCTCAGAGCGAACGCGAAAAGATGGTGGCCGGCGCGTGGTACAATTGCGTCGATGCCGAGCTCGACGCGCTGCGCGCGGTGGCGGCCGAGGCCGTGTTCGAGCACCGTTCGCTGTCGCCGGCCGCACGTGGCGACATTGCGCCCCAACTCGAGGCATTGCTCGGTTCGGCGGGTGAGGGCGCCCGCATCGAAGCGCCGTTTCATTGTGCCTACGGCTTCAACATCCATCTTGGCAAGGGCGTGTTCCTCAATGCCGGCTGCACCATCCTCGACACCGCGTCTGTACAGATCGGCGAGGGCACGATGTTCGGCCCCAACGTGCAGGTCTATTGCCCCGAGCATCACAAGGACCCGGCACTGCGCCGTGGCGGGCTGGAGATCGCCCGGCCGGTCACGATCGGCGACAATGTCTGGATCGGTGGCGGCGCCATCATCCTGGGCGGCATCAGCATAGGCGACAACGCAATCGTCGGTGCCGGCTCGGTGGTCACCAGGAACGTGCCGGCCAATGTCACGGTCGTCGGCAATCCGGCCAAGCCAGTTGGCTGAAACTATTATTCCTGTGATTGACAGTCGGCTCCGACGCCGCCATATCGGAGGCGTTAATGTTCTCAGGGCGGGGTGAGAGTCCCCACCGGCGGTAAGGGTTTTCGAACCCAAGCCCGCGAGCGCCTTCCGGCAACGGGAGGGTCAGCAGATCCGGTGTGATTCCGGAGCCGACGGTCATAGTCCGGATGGAAGAGAACGAACGGGAAAGCGGTGGCGCATGCTGCCGGGATTCCGTCTCGTGCGTCCTGATTCTGGTTCGAAACGGAAGGATGGACCCATGAATCAGCAATCCCCGAAAGACTTCGATACGACCCGCGTTGCCGTGATCCGCGCGCGCTGGCATGCCGACATCGTCGACGAATGCGTCAAGTTGTTCAGTGCCGAGATCGAGCGGCTCAGCGAAGGTCGCATCGCCGTCGACGTCTTCGACGTGCCCGGCGCCTACGAAATTCCCCTGTTTGCCAAGACCCTGGCCGAAACCGGCCGCTACGCCGCGATCCTCGGCACAGCGTTTGTCGTCAATGGCGGCATCTACCGCCACGATTTCGTCGCGCATGCCGTGCTCGACGGCATGATGAACGTGCAGCTGCAGACCGGCGTGCCGGTGCTGTCGGCGGTGCTGACGCCGCACAACTATCACGACAGTGCCGAGCATCACCGCTTCTTCTTCGACCACTTCAAGGTCAAGGGCCGGGAAGCGGCCAATGCCTGCGTCGAACTGCTCAAGGCGCGCGAACTGGTCGCCGCCTGACACCACTACACCGATCCGGCTTTTTCTTAGGGGAGGGCAATGACCCCCACCCCTAACCCCTCCCCACAAGGGGGAGGGGAACCTTTGGGCAGGGCCTTCGCCGCCAAACTTTGATGATCTTGGCCAAGCCGGCCTCGTCCCCCTCCCCCTTGTGCGGAGGGGTTAGGGGTGGGGATGCAACCTCACCCATGCTTGCTGCACCGTTTCGTGGACTGCCTCGCCTGCGATGGCACGCCGCACCAAAAAGACGGCTGTGGCCCTAGGCTTCCAACCGACGGCATCGCATGATCGCGCTGCATCAGCCGGGGAGCCTGCCATGTCGTCCATTCCACTGCCGCTCAAGGGCAGCTGCCGTTGCGGCCGGGTCGAGATCGAGGTGTCGAAGGCGCCGATCTGCACCGCCGCCTGCCATTGCCCGGGCTGCCAGAAGATGTCGTCCTCGGCCTATTCGCTGACAGCTATGGTTCCAGCCGACGGCTTTGCCGTCACCAAGGGCGAGACCGTAGTCGGCGGCCTGCATGGGGCGGACCTGCGTCACCAGTTCTGCGATCACTGCAAGACTTGGATATTCACCCGCGTCGCCGGCGTCGACTGGTTCGTCAACGTGCGCCCGACCATGCTGGAGGATGCCACATGGTTCCGGCCCTTCATGGAAACCTTCACCAGGACGAAAATGCCCTTCGCCGAAACAGGCGCGGTCAGGAGCTTTGATGAATTCCCTGAAATGGAAGAGCTCGAGCCGCTGATGCACGAGTACCAGGCCTGGGCGGCGGGCTAAGGTACCCGGCGCGACAATGGCGCGAAGCTGCTCAGGCCGAGCCAGGCCTGCATGGCGCGGGCGATCTTGTCGTCGCCGTCGAGTTCCAGCCGGCCGGAATCGAGCTCGTGGTTCAGCTTGGACAGGCCCATCCAAACCGATGTCATGCTGCGCAGGGATCCCCTGACCTCGAGGTCGATGTCGAAGCCAGGGTCGGAGTTGCACAGGTCGACCGCCCCGTCGGCGACCACCAGCCACCAATTCTGCTGTGCTTTCGCCACTTCGGGGTACAGAAAGTGAATCGTGCAGCGTTTGGGCGGCAGGGGCTGCGGGTTGAGGTTGCGGCGCATGTCCCACATCAGGAGCGAAGGGTCGAGATTCCTGAGGGTTAGCTGGGATTCGACCCAGCGATGGCCCCAGTCGCCAAGGCCGAGGATGATCGGCCGCAGGTCCTCTCCGGCCTCGGTCAGCCGGTATTCGACGCTGCCCGCGCCGCCACGTTCGGTCTGGATCACGCCTGCGCGCTCAAGCTCCTTCAGCCGCTTGGACAAAAGTGCCGGCGACATGCGCGGCACGCCGCGGCGCAGGTCGTTGAAACGGCTCGATCCCATCAGCATTTCGCGCACGACCAGCGTCGTCCAGCGCGTGCACAGCACCTCGGATGCCATCGAAACCGGGCAAAACTGGCCGTAACCGCCGCGATCGCTCATCTCGCACCATTCGCAGGATATCGCGCCTTATAGCGCAAAAGCCACCGTCTCGCACCTAGCCCATAGGGATGACCGCCCCGCGCACCGGTACAGTTCCTGAACTGGACCCGGCCGGCCGATGGCGCGATCCTTGCGCCTGGCCTGCCGGTCAACAGGAGACGACTTGATGAGAAGTCTTGAAAACGCTGCGCTGGCACCTGCCGGCGTGACAGGTGCAATGCCAATCGACGTCATAGCCGCGGCACGCGATCTGGTGCCGGCCCTTGCCGAACGGGCCCGACAGTTCGACGAAGGCGACCTTTTCGTTGCCGAAAACTATGCCCTCTTGAAAAAAGCCGGCCTTGCGAGTGCCGGCGTGCCGCTTGAACTGGGTGGTGGCGGCGCCGAAGTTGCCGAACTCTGTGAAATGCTGCGCATCATGGCGCGGGCCTGTGGCTCGACCGCGCTCGCCTTTGCCATGCACACGCACCAGGTGGCTATCCCCGCCTGGCGCTGGCGCCATCAGAAGGTCGCCGCCGTCGAGCCTTTGCTCAAGCGCGTCGCGGCGGAAAACCTGATCCTTTTGTCCAGCGGCGGGTCCGACTGGATCGGCGGCTCGGGCAAGGCCGAAAAGGCCGATGGCGGCTATCGCATCACCGCCCGCAAGGTGTTCACCTCGGGTGCCGTCGCCGGTGATATCCTGATGACGGGGGCCATCGTTCGGGAAGAGGATGGCAGCGAAAAGGTCATCCATTTCGGCGTGCCGATGCGGGCACCCGAGGTCAGCGTCATGGATAACTGGCGTACGCTCGGCATGCGTGGCACCGGTTCCAACGATGTCGTCATCGACGGGCTGTTCGTGCCGGACGCGTCGGTCGCCTTCTCACGCGCGGCGGGCCACTGGCACCCGGTGTTCCAGATCATCGCTACCGTCGCCTTCCCGCTGATCTACGCCGTCTATCTCGGCGTCGCTGAAAGCGCGCGCGACATCGCCGTCGAGATCGCGAAGAAGAAGCCTGCGAGCGAGACGCTGCTGAACCTCGCCGGCCGCATGGACACATCCTTGCGTGCCGCTCAGCTTGCCCACCGCTCGATGGTCGAGACGGCCGCACGCAACGCAGCCTCGGCCCAAAGCGTCAACGACGTGATGATCGGCCGCTCGCTGGTCGCGCGTCACGGCCTCGAGGTCGTCGAGCTTGCGATGGAGCTTGCCGGCGGAGCGTCGTTCTACCGCGAAAAAGGGCTCGAACGCCGCTTCCGCGACATGCAGGGCGCGCGCTTCCACCCGCTTCAATCAGGCCCGCAGGCGCAATATGCCGGCGCGATGGCACTCGGCCTGCCGGTCGACACGATCTTCTGAGCCAACTCCTCCCGAGGCAGCCGGCCGCCGCGATGCTTCGTGGCGGCCGTTTCTTATGGTTCCAATCTCGATCGTGTCTTGCCTGACCGTTCGAATGGGCGATTGCGATATTCTACTTTTGATTGTATGAATTAAGAAAATACAATTTGCAATATATGATGCAGCCGGGAGGGCTTGATGCCGTCGGTGAAGCTTAGGCTCGCAATCCTGCTCATTTTCGGGGTTGTGATTGCCCTTACACATTCGGCGCTGGCTCAGGTGCCGCCGCACCAACCGGGTACCATCTGCTTCACGCCCACTTTCTGGTGCTGGGCCAACCCGCCCGGCCCGCCGGGATATCCCTGCGGCTGTCCGGGGCCATACGGCTACGTTGCCGGTGTGTTGGGTTAGGGGGCGGGGGATGTGGTGGCATCGTCTTATCTTTTGGAAACAGCCGGTCGCGCCTCCAGCCACGTCTGCCGTTGAGGAACTGATCGACGAGGCCGAACTGGTCTCGAAATACGCGGTTCGCGCCGGGCTGCTGGCCGATGGGGATTTCTTCAGGAGGTTCGCGGCGGCAAAGGTTCTGCAGGACACGGACCGTATCTTCACCAACTCCGCGGTGATCGAGCTTCAGTCGGCGTTGGCGGCGTCTCGGATCGCAATTCCGGCGGCCACCGTCAGCGCGCTTCAAAGCGGCTGGCGGCCAAACAAGGAACGGCTGCGCGACAAGCTGAAAAATCTCGGTTTTGTGCTGGCTGCCCTGCTGCTGATGTTTGCTGCCGGCAATCTCACGCTCACCTACAAGAGCGGAGCGACCCTTTATGAGCAGCTTTCGCTGCTCACCGGCAAGAACCCGGGACTGCACTACAGCAGGCTGGAGCGGCAACTGCTGATCGCCGAGCATCAACTGCCGGGAAACATTCTGGTCGGCCAGCCGCCGGTCTCCGCAACGGATGGCAATGGGGCGGCGGGTTCGCCAGATGCACCGAAAACGGTGTCTCCAACGCTCGCCTCGCAGTCTGGCACCACGAATGCCATCGACGCCGTCCAGCGCAACCTCATCGCTCAGGACGCCTCGTTCCAGTATGTCTACGAGCTGACCATGCTCGACAAGGAGCTGAAACTGGTCAAGGAGAAGAGCGATGCCTTCCTGGCTGCCGCAGATGCGCAACTGGCGGTCCTGGGCCGCATCCGAAATGCAGTCTGCTGGACAGGAGCCTTGCTGGGGCAGGGGTGCCCGGCAACCGCCACAAACTCAACTGGAAGCACACCCCAGCAAGTAAGCGACGACATCACCAAGCAGTTTGCAGAGCAATATGCGTCGTTCGACGTCAGCTCGCTGCAGAATTTTTGCCAGTATCTTGGCGAAATCGAACGTGCCAAATCCGAGCAGGCTGGATCGTCGCCATTCATCACCCAGGTGAATTACCTCTTCGATGACGCGTTCGGCATCAACACCGTCGATCTGATGCGCCAGAATTGCCGCATGAATCTCAACTACTATTCACAGTCGATACCCAATCTCATCGACATCCAGAACAAGATATCGGGGCGGCTGGCGACCTATTCCTATCTGGCGCTGCCCGCCCTGTATGGCGCGCTCGGCTCGCTGATGTACTTCATGCGGCGCATTCTCGACCCGTTCCTGCCAAACCCGTCACTGCTGCGCATGATCTATCGTGTCGCCCTGGGTGCCCTGGCCGGAATGGTGCTGGCGTGGTTCTGGGACGGGACCTTCAACAACAATGAAGCATTCCAGACCATCGGCTTCGGCTTGTTCACGCTTGCCTTCGTCTTTGGCTTCGCCATCGACGTGTTCTTCGCCTTGCTCGACCGCTTTGTGAGCCTGTCAACGGCGGCGGTGAGCAGGATCGGCGGGCCGTAAGCGCCGTCAAGTCATGGACGCGTCTTGACCCTTACGGGGGCGTGATGGACTACTCGTCCGGTGCTGCGGAGCTGGCGGCGATGAAGGCTTGGGCACGGCGGCAGGCTGCTTGAACGAAAAGGGGCAAGGCCTTTCGGCCTTGCCCCTGCGATTGCTGCGAATTCCAGTCTGCTCTCAGAACAGGCCTTCGATCTGGCCCTGTTCGTTGAGGAAGATCTTTTCCGACGAGGGTGCCCTTGGCAGGCCGGGCATTGTCATGATCTCACCGCAGATGGCGACGATGAAGCCGGCGCCGGCCGAAAGCCTGACCTCGCGCACCGACACGACATGGTCTGTCGGGGCGCCGCGCAGATTGGGGTCGGTCGAGAACGAATATTGCGTCTTGGCCATGCACACCGGCAGATGGCCGTAGCCGGCGGCTTCCCAGGCATGCAACTGGTCGCGCACCGACTTGTCGGCGATCGCCTCCGAGCCGCGGTAGATGCGCTTGACGATGGTGTCGATCTTGTCGAACAGCTTCATCTCGTCGGGATAGAGCGGCGAGAACTGCGAGGCGCCGCTCTCGGCGAGCTGCACCACCTTGTGGGCGAGCTCCTCGATGCCGGCCGAACCCTTGGCCCAGTGCTTGCACAGGATCGCTTCCGCACCCATCGAGGCGACATAGTCCTTCATCGCCGCGATCTCGGCGTCGGTGTCGGAGACGAAGTGGTTCATCGCCACAACCACCGGCACGCCGAACTGCTTGACGTTCTCGATGTGGCGGCCAAGGTTGGCGCAGCCCTTCTTCACCGCATCGACATTTTCCTTGCCGAGCTCTTCCTTCTTGACGCCGCCATTCATCTTCATCGCCCGCACGGTGGCGACGATGACCGCTGCGGCAGGCTTCAAGCCCGCCTTGCGGCACTTGATGTCAAAGAACTTCTCGGCACCGAGATCAGCGCCGAAGCCGGCTTCGGTGACGACATAGTCGGCGAGCTTCAGCGCCGTGGTGGTGGCGATCACCGAGTTGCATCCATGCGCGATGTTGGCGAACGGGCCGCCATGGACGAAGGCCGGGTTGTTTTCCAGCGTCTGCACCAGGTTCGGCTGGACCGCATCCTTGAGCAGCACGGCCATGGCGCCGTCGGCCTTGAGGTCGCGGGCATAGACGGCCGTCTTGTCGCGGCGATAGGCCACGATGATGTCGCCGAGGCGCTTTTCGAGGTCCTTGAGGTCGGTTGCCAGGCACAGGATCGCCATGACTTCGGAAGCCACCGTGATGTCGAAGCCGGCCTCACGCGGAAAACCGTTGGCGACGCCGCCGAGCGAGCAGTTGATCTCGCGCAGCGCCCGGTCGTTCATGTCCATCACCCGGCGCCAGACGACGCGGCGGGTGTCGATGCCGAGTTCGTTGCCCCAGTAGATGTGGTTGTCGATCAGCGCCGACAAAAGGTTGTGCGCGGTGGTGATGGCGTGGAAGTCGCCGGTGAAGTGGAGGTTCATGTCCTCCATCGGCACGACCTGGGCATAACCGCCACCGGCGGCACCGCCCTTGACGCCGAAATTGGGTCCGAGCGAGGCTTCGCGGATACACACGATCGCCTTCTTGCCGATGCGGTTCAAACCGTCGCCCAAGCCGACCGTCGTCGTGGTCTTGCCTTCGCCGGCCGGCGTCGGGTTGATCGCGGTGACCAGGATCAGCTTGCCGTCCTTGTTCTTGCGCGCATTGGCGATGAACTCGGCCGAGATCTTCGCCTTGTCATGGCCATAGGGCAAAAGATGCTCGCTCGGAATGCCGATCTTGGCACCGACCTCCTGGATCGGCTTCTTCTTCGCAGCGCGCGCTATCTCGATGTCGGTCTTGAATTCGGCCATGACGGCTCCTCCGCAATGTTTACGCTACTGACGTCGCCGCCTTCGCTGTCGCGGCCATAGAAGCGCGACATCGGTGTCGCTTGCCGTCTCAAAACAGCCGCCCAATGCACGGATTGCGACAGGGGGGAAGGGAGCGAATAGCGAGTAGGGAATAGCGAATAGCGAGTAGTGAGTAGTGAGTAGTGAAGGCTGCGGCCGCGAGCAGCGGTCGCCTACTACTCCCTATTCGCTACTCACTCACTCACCTGCTCAGCACGTTGCTGATCTCGACGAGGTTGGAGCGCACGCGCAGGATGTAGAAGCCCATGGTGATCAGGTGCGAGGGCATGAACCAGCCATCCTCGGCGCCGTTGGAGACGATGAAGGGCTGGATGTTCAGCGCCGAGCGCGTCTGCTGCTCCATCGTGTCCCACAGATTGTCGAGGTTGCGGGTGCGCAGCACGTCCTCGAAGTCGGCGTGGGTCGCCTTCAGCAGGCCGTAATAGCCGTAGAGCTGGCCATAGGCGAACCAGAAGCGGTCGTCGGCGCGCGGGTCGAACCAGCCATTGTTGAAGTTCTCGGCCCGGTCCTTGAGGATCGCCGAGGTGGCGCCGATGTCGTTCGAGATACGGTCGATGAACTGGATCAAATTGTCGGCGCGGGCGTCGAACACCGCTTCGCATTTCTCGAGCCGGGCGTTGAAATTGTTGAGGCTCTTGATCGCCGAACGGTAGTAGCTCGGCGTCGGCGTCTTGGGGCCGAACGGGGTCAGGCCGAAATACCAGGTGTATTCGTCGAACTGCATGTTGCCGCGCGCGTCCTGCAGGTCGGAATCGACCTGGCTGGTGCCGCGGACGCGGCCGAGGTTGTCGGCCAGTTCCGTCGTCGTGCGGCGGATGGCCTGGTTGATGCCGCGCTGGAACGAGGCCTTGTTGTCGAGGAACGGCGTGTGATCCCACGACAGCCCGAACAGGCCGGTCTTGTAGAGGATCATCGACGAGATCCAGGCGTTCTCGTTGACGTTGAAGTTGGTAAGTTCCGCCGAGATGTCGGCGATTGCCGAGCGGCCGCAGGTCTTGGCGGTGTCGGTGCCGCTGCCGGCGACGACCTGCTCGCCGGCCGAGACATTGCGGTTCTCGAAATTGTGCGCCGCGACGTAATCCGGGTTGAAGTTGGTCCAGGCCTGGGTATTCCAGACGAAATAGCCGTAGAGCGCCACCAGGCCTGCAACCGCGGCACCAAGCACCGTCTTGAGGATCCAGCCACGCTGGATGTACCAGCGCCAGGCCCAGATGAACGGCAGCAACAAGATGCCGACGACGAAGCCGAGGCCCCGGCCGATCAGCTGGAATATCCTGGTGAAGAAATTCACGATCGGATCAAGCATATGGAACCCCCTCAGTCGGTCAGGCCGTAGAGCTGTGCGCGGAACGCCGCCTTGTCTTTCAGATATGTGCTTTTCAGCGTGTCCACAACATTGGATCGCCAGGTCTCGTTGAGCTCTTCATAGTCCTTGTAAAAGCCTTGCTTGTTGAAGACGTAACGCGAGACGAAGTCCGACGGCACGAACTCCGAGATCAGCCGGTTGGTCAGCCAGGCGTCGGGGTGGTCTGTCTTGGCGCGTACCACCAGGAAGCGGTACAGAGGCGCGACGTCTTCGAGCCTGAGTTGGCCGAGCTGCGCGATCTCGCGCTTGGCGCCATTGAGGAAGGGGAAGTTGCCGTCGCGGTTGATGACATCGGCATGGCCATGGATCCAGGTCTGCAGCCAGACCTTGTCGACCTTGCCGATGTCGCGCTTAGGCTCAGCTTGCTGGATCAACGCCCGCACCGCCATTTCGGCGCGGTGCTCAAGATAGCCGGAGCTTTCGATCCACGAGGCGCGTGGCAAATCGAGCCGGCCGGTCGTGGCCAGGAACTTGAACACCTTGTCGGCGTCCTTGATCGAGAGATAGCTCACCTGCCACGGTCGCGAGCGGCGGAAGCCCGGCGCGGAAGGATCGGAAATGACGGTCGTCACATCAGGGTCGACAAAGACGTAGAGCCCGCCGAAATGGCTGGTCCAGAACGCGTTGTGGCGGAAGATCACCTGGTCCGGCACCAGCGCGTTCTCGCGGATGTCGCCGCAGACCTTGGCCAGGTCGACCATGCGCTGGAGCATCGCGTCGTCACGCCAGGCCTCGGGTTCCTGCTTCAGCTTATCGACAAGCTTGCCGAGCTCGGCAGCCTTGCCGAGCACGTCCTCGGCCGACAGCACGCGAAACTCGACCTGGCTGATCGACAGCAGGTCTTCGATGTCTGAGACCTTGGACACCGAGTCCTCGATCTCGCCATAGATCACGTCCTTGATCGTCAGCGCATCGATGGCGCGCTGGTTCTTGGACATGAACTCGAAGACCAGCTGCGAGGTGTTGGAAAACGCCGTGTGCACAACAGGCAGGTCGATCTGCGACGGCGTCAGGATGATGAAGCGGCGGTTGACCTCGTTGGGGTCGAGATACTGGTAATCGCCCAACTCCTCGGCGATCTCGGGCGAAAAGCCGGTGCGGTCTATCTCGAAGCTCTTGAGCTTCGTCGGTTCGAGCCCAAACGCCTTCAGCGCCTTGTTGTAGCGGTCGATGAGATGTGGTTCGTCGATCGGCAGCAGGCGGCCGTAGATCAGTTCGTTGTCGCGCAGGAGGTCCATTAGGATTGTCCTTCACCCTCAGCCACTCTCCGTGAAGGCCGGGAAGAGGGAGACGTGAACGTTGACGACTCCCTCTCCCCGTCCTTTACGGGGAGAGGGTAAGGGTGAGGGGCGGCTGCGGCCTTCAAGATATGGTCTCCCGATAGTTCGCTGCGGGCATGAAGCGCAACTCCCAGGTCTCTGCGGCGTCGAGCCGTCGTTCCAGGGCCGCAAGTATAGTGTCGACCACCTTGTCCGCTTCACGCAGCGCATCAACGTTCCAGAAGCGCAAGACCGACCATCCATCTCCGATCATGAACTGATCACGACGGCGATCATACTCGCTGTCGGAATGCTGGCTGCCGTCCAACTCGACGACAAGGCGTTCTTCCCGGCAAGCGAAGTCGGCGAAATATGGTCCAATCGGCAATTGCCGCGTAAATTTCGCACCATTCAACCGTCGGCCCTTGAGATCTGCCCAGAGTGCCTGCTCGGCATCGTTTTCGGCCTTACGAAGCGAACGCGCTATGTCGGTTTTGGCTGGTTGTGGGCCACGCATCAGATCGCCCCTCACCCTTACCCTCTCCCCGTGAAGAACGGGGAGAGGGGGGCGTCAGCGTTGCGCACCGACTCCGTGAACGGGGAGAAGGAAAGATCAAGCATTCCACAGCCCCTTGGCCTTCAGCTCTTCCATCTCCTTCGCCGCACGCTCGCGCAGCCTTGCGTCGCGGAGCAGCTTCGACACCGCGGCATCGTCCGACTTGTCGGAGTAGCGGAACTCAGAATCGGCGTAGCGGTTGATCTCCTGTACGACCATGTCCATCGAAAACGGCCCGCGCAGTTCCTCGATCATCGCTTTCTTCTCGTCGTAGCCCTTGTGCATGAAGGCTTCGGGCTTTTCGAACCATTCGTCCGGCAGTTCGATGTCCATGGCGCGCATCTTGATCGCGTCGGTGACGTTCTTGATGGCGCGGCCGGTGAAGCGCGGCTCGGCCTCCTTGATCATGTGCAGGTAGGTGCCGACGTCGGCCAGCGTCTTGGGCGCGCCATTGTCCTTCATGAAGCGCTCGAAGACTTTTTCCAGCCCGTCTTCCTGCGGCTTGGCGTGCTCTTCATAGGCTTCGGTGACGGCGCGCTGGATCTCTTGCGCGGCATAGAGTTCGTGTTCGCCGAGCGGGATCTTGTGGTTCTTGCCGGCGAGCAGGACGAAGATGTCGATGTAGTCGTCGCGGGTCTGCGGCCCGTCGACAAGCCAGCGCGCGCCGGCGCGCTGGCGCAGCGCGTCGTCGACGTTCTCGGGATAGTTGGAGAACATGCCGAAGGAGCAATTGCCGCGCACAACGGTGCCGGCACCGGCGAATGCGTCCATCAGCACGCCGGTGATTTCCTGCTGGCCGGCGGAGGCGCGGTCGTCGGAGCGCTTGGCCGCCACCTGGTCGATGTCGTCGACAGTGCCGAAGCCGATGGCGCGCGGGTTGAGCACGTTGTTGATGAACTGGCGGCAGTTCTGGCCCGATTTGCCCTGGTAGGACGAGATCTGGTCGACGCCGAAATTCTCATAGGCGAAGGGATAGCCGGCGACCTGGCAATAGCCGTTGACCAGGCCCGCGATCATCTGGATCAGCGTCGTCTTGCCGGTGCCGGGCGCGCCGTCGCCGATGAAGGTGAACAGGAAGCCGCCGAGTTCGACGAACGGGTTCAGCTCACGCTCGAAATCATAGGCCATCAGCATCTTGGCAAGCCTGACCGACTGGAACTTGGCGATGTGGTTGCCGACGACCTCTTGCGGCTTCTTGAAGGTCATCACCAGCGGCTTCGACTTCTTGCCCGGGGCAACATCGAAGCCGTCAAGCGTGAAGTCGTCGGCGTCGATGCGGATATGGGCATTCTCGAAGGCGCCAAGCCCGTCGAAGCGGCCCTTGCGCTGGAGCAGGCCGTCGATCGCAACACGGGCGAAGGCGCGGGCCCGAGTCAGCAGGTCGGCGTCGTCCTTGGCGCCCGAAAGCGCCCGGTCGAGGCCCGAGACGATCGATTTCACCGCGTCCTGCGGCGTGTCGAACAGGAAGTCGGGTTCGGTGACGTCGTTGGGCGCCTCGCCGTCGCTGTCGATCAGCTGGGCAAGGTAGGAGGCAAGCGAAAACGCCGCGACATAGGCAGAGGCCGAGAGCAGCTTCTTGAAATGCGTGGCTTCGTCGCCTTCCAGCGGACTGCGCGCGTTCTTGGCCTGCAGCGCTTCCAGGTCGGTCGAGCGCGAGAAGATATCGGAGACCGCGAGCGCCACCGCGATGCCGCGGCGGGCGCGGAACAGCAGCGTGTGCTGCGGGATCGACATCAGCTGGTCGTCGGGGCGGATGGCCGTGACGGTCTTGACCAGCTCGACTTCGCGCGTCTTGCGGATCGAGCCGGTCGACACCGTCGAGACGAAGCGGCGGTTGGTGCCGGCAAGGGCGGTACCCGACTGGCCGGAGGAATCCTCCAGCACGACGATGCGGGTGATGAAGCTCTGCGCCGTGACGCGATGCTTTTCGATGTCGGCTTCGGAGATCGTGGTCAAACCGGTGTCCATCAGATTTCTCCCACTGGCGAAGCGTTCTTCCTGTCAGAAATTCCCCCACTCCGCCTCGCTGCGCTCGGCACCTCTCCCCCCTCCGGAGGGAGAGGAAGGGCACGAGGCTGGGTGTTGGCGCTTCCTCTCCCCCCTCGAGCGGGGGAGAGGTGTCGAGGCGAAGCCGAGACGGAGTGGGGGTCGACCATGCTGCCCTCAAACATCCGAGATCACCTGTCCCTTCGACAGGATGTGAACCTTGTAGCCCGCAAAGATCTTTTCGGCTTCGCCGGCGGCATACAGCGCCTGGTAGGCCTCGTGCGGGATCAGCGCGTGCTTCTCGTAGCTCGACACGCCCTGGCGCGCGGCTTCGAGATCGTCGGTGTTGATGAAGAATTCCTCGCTCGCCGGCTCGCTCGACCACAGGCCTTTGCGCCCGGGCTTTTCGGCCTTGGAGTAGACCTCCTGGATGGTCCAGGTCAAAAGCCAGGCGTTCTCGGCCTTGCGCACCTTGGACAGCACCTCGCTGACGGTCGAATTGTGCTCGGTGATGCCGGCCGAATAGAATGGTCCGAGCACCATGCGCCGGAGCTGCTTGGGGTGCAGCTCGGGGAAATCCTTGTCGAGATTGGTCGCGACCGTCAGCGGCGACAGCGAATAGGCCGAGTTCTTCTCGGTGAAATCGTCGAAGCGATGGGCAAGATCAGGATTGAGCAGGCCATCGACGGGCAGGGGGATGTCGATCTTCTCATTCAGCTTGCCGGTTGCGGTATCGACAAGTTGCTCGACCATCGCCTCGGTCGAATCCTCGACCGTCGCCATGTAGATCAGTGGCAGGTTGGCGGCGCCGTCGAAGCTGCCCCAGTGGACGAGGTAGTAGGGCCGCATCGACTTCGGGTTGACCGACACCTTGGCGGTCTGCGCCAGGATGAAGGGGCTGAAGGTCGCGCCGTCCTTGACGTCCTCGAGATAGAGCCGCTCGGCCATCGAGCGCTGCAGCGCTTCGGGAAATTCCTTGTGGCGCAGGATGAAGTCGGCCATCTCCTCGCGCAACTCGCCCGACGGCGGAATGCTTGCCAGCCGCTGCGCCGCCGTCTTGCGGTCGTTTTCCAGCTCCAGCACGTTCTGGAACACCGGAAAGCCGCTTTCGGCGCGGGAAATCTTGAAGGTTTCCATGAAGCCGAGCCGGTTGCGCCAGCAGGCGAACGACCGTTCCAGCCGCGAGATGTACTCGGCAGCGACCTTGGCGACGATGCCATGCCGGTAGAGCGGCGAGCGGTCGTCGCGCATGAAGATTTCGAGCCCGCTCAGCGCTGCCGCTATGGCGTCGAAATAGCGAACGGCGGGATCGTCGGTGAGGGTCATGGTGCTGCCTTACCCTCCCCCTTGTGGGGAGGGTCGATCCGCGAAGCGGAGCGGGGTGGGGGTGAAAAAGGTGCGATAGAGGGATAACCCCCACCCCGTCTCACAAACTTTGCTGCGCAAAGTTCGCTCGCCGACCCTCCCCACAAGGGGGAGGGTAAAGGTGCGAGCCTCTCGTCCCCAAGAAATGGGGGAGAGCTGGCGGGCGTAGCGAGCCGGTGAGGGGGCGTTATGCAAAGGGATAGCCGTTCGCGCTTGCCTCAGCTTTGCACATAGTCCGAAGCGTTGTGCTTCTTCAGCACGTCCTCGAAGCGGCGGGCGAAGGCGTCGTCGGCCAGCTTCTTGCGGCGCTGGATGTCGGCGGTCGCCACCATGTTCTTCTCGTGCAGTTCGAGCAGGTCGCCGATGTGCTTCTGGGCGGCGGCACCAATGCCGGCCATTGTCTCCTCGGCGGTGTTGTCGACCTTCGAACCCAGCGTGTTGATCTTGTGGGCAACGTCCTGCTGGGCCGCCGTCTTCAGCGAGTCTTCCAGCGCCTTGTAGAGCACGATGCGCTGCTCGGTATCGATCGTCAGCTTGTTGATCAGCGTGTTCTGCGCCGCGATCTGATTGTTGAGCGAATCGACGAAGGTCTGGAACATCGAGGTGTAGCGTTCGAGCGTCTGGCTCTCGGCCAGGATTTCCTGCTCCTTGGCCTGCTTCTCGTTGTATTCGGTGGCGAGCTTGGAGCGCTCGGATTCGAGTTCGGTGCGCTCCTTCTGGCTTGTCGACGACGCGATCTTGTTTTCGATGTCGAGCAGCAGCGGGTTCAGCTCCTCGATGCGTTTCTGGGTCGCTTCGAGGTTGGCCATTGTCGTCTTGCGGCGCTCGATGACCTGGGAAAGGCTGGTTTCGGAGGTCTTGTAGCGCTCGTCGAGCACCTGCTTCTGCGCCTTCAGGATGCCGACGATGGTATCCGACTTGACCAGCAGTTCCTGCAAATTGCCTGCCAGCGACATGTTGCGGACGCGGTCGGTGCGCATGCGCTGCTTGCTCGAATCCGAGAAGATGCCGACGAAGGTTTCCCAGCCGGTGAAGCTCTTCATGCTCTCGAATTCGGAGCCGAACACGTTGGTGGCGTCCTCGAGCCCGATGATCAGGTCGGCGATGTTGCCTTCCATCACCTTCTGCTGCTTGAGCACGTCCTGGATGCGCGCATTTTCGATGTCGAAGTCGGAGGCGCCGATCTTGGCGTCGGTGGTGGCGATCTTGTCGAGCACGGTGCCCGATTGTTCGATCTTGCTCCGCATGTCCTCCACGACCTGCTTGGTCTTGGCGATTTCGGCATCGAAATTCTGCAGCGTTGCCATACGTTCCTCCGGTGTCGAATGCGGGACAGTGGCGCCGAATATATGTGGCGCATCTTGCGATTGAAAGACGCGGAGCACTTGGCGAAAAGATTTAAGACGAAGCTACTTAGCCGCGCGTGGCAAATCCGATGAAGTCGTCGGGCTGGGCGCGGCCCATCTCTTCTTCCCAATGGCGCCGGCAGAGCGAGACATAGACGTCCTTGCCGATCGCCACCTGCTCGCCCTGGCGCGCCACCTTGCCGTCGGCGCCAAGGCGCACGACCATCGTTGCCTTGCGGCCGCAGCGGCAGATGGTGCGCACTTCGCGCAGGTCGTCGGCGATGGCGAGCAGCGCACGCGAGCCGCTGAACAGGTTGCCCTGGAAATCGGTGCGCAGGCCGTAGCACATGACGGGAATGCCCAGCCGGTCGGCAACGCGCGCCAGTTGCCAGGCCTGCTCTTCTTCCAGGAACTGTGCCTCGTCGACGAAGACGCAGTGCACGTTGGTGTGCTGGTGATGCTCGGCGATGCGGGCATAAAGATCGTCGCCGCTGCGGAACATCTCCGCGCCTGCCTCGAGCCCGATGCGCGAAGAGATGTAGCCGGCGTCGCCCTTGGCGTAATGGCCAGCAACGAACAGCATCGTCGTCATGCCGCGCTCGCGGTAGTTGTAGGACGCCTGCAGCAGCATTGTCGTCTTGCCGGCATTCATCGTGGCGTAGTGGAAATAGAGCTTGGCCATGGTTCTTCTAACCAGAAGCCGCCCGTGGCGGGGAGGGGGCCGCGTCGCCATCCACCGCAAAAAACCTCTGCGATGTCGCTGATGGATCAGCCGGCGGCGTCTGTCGCTGCGTCATGTCACTTGAATCCAAAGGAAAATGGTGTTTGGCTCGCGACAAAGACGTACAACAAACAATACCGCGTTGCCGTCAAAAATTCGAATGGGAGATTCCATATGTCGCGCATGAAACTACTCGCCGCCGCAATCGGCGTATCGGCGGTCATGACTGCTGGTGCCGCCTTTGCGGGCGATGCCGAAAGTTGCAAGAAAGTGCGCCTGTCCGATGTCGGCTGGACCGACATCCAGGCCACCACCGGCGTCGCATCGGTGCTCTTGACCGCGCTCGGCTACGAGCCGGAGGTCATCCAGCTCTCGGTTCCGGTCACCTATGCCTCATTGAAGAACAAGGATCTTGACGTCTTCCTCGGCAACTGGATGCCGTCGATGACTGCCGACATCAAGGAATATGTCGCCGACGGCTCGGTCGAGACCATCGGCGAAAACCTGTCCGGCGCCGGCTACGGCATCGTTGTGCCGAGCTACGTCGCCGAAGGCGGGGTCAAGACGCTGACCGATCTCGGCAAGTTCAAGGACAAGTTCGCCGGCAAGATCTACGGCATCGAAGCCGGCAATGACGGCAACCGCATCATCCTCGACATGATCTCCAAGCCCGAGAACAATCTCGCCGGCTTCGAGCTGGTCGAATCGTCGGAAGCCGGCATGCTGACGCAGGCCGAGCAGTCGATGAAGGCCAATGAATGGATCGCGTTCCTCGGCTGGACGCCGCATCCCGTCATGGGCGCGATGAAGATCGCCTATCTCGATGGCATGGGCGACTCGGGCTTTGGTGCGGCCACCGTCAGCACCAATGTCCGCAAGGGCTACGTCGCCGAATGTCCGAATGTTGGCAAGCTCCTCGGCAATCTGAAGTTCAACCTGGAGATGGAAGGCACCATGATGGATGCCATCCTCAAGGGTGGCAACGCCAATGACGTTGCCAAGGACTGGCTCAAGGCCAACCCGGATGCCGCAACGCCCTGGCTCAACGGCGTCACCACCTTCGATGGCGGCGATGCGGCGGCTGCGGTGAAGGCTGCACTGGCGAGCTGATCCGCGTTATTGCCTCAAAATGACATGAAGAAGGGCAGCCAAGCGAGACAGCTGCCCTTTTTCGTATCAAGTTAAGCGAGAAGCGCCGGCGCGACCGGTGCCTGCGTAAGCAATAGAGAGGGGACAGATGGATCCGGTATCGAACTTGCTGGCTGCCTACAAGATTCCGATCGGCCTGTGGGGCAAGGCGTTCTTCACCTTCCTGACCGACAATTTCAACGCCATCTTCCGCGGCTTTTCCAACGGGCTCAACCTGTTGCTCGACGGGCTTGTCGACGGGCTGCTGCTGCTGCCTCCGGTGGTGGTCGTGGCGCTGGTCGCGGCTCTCGCCTGGTACCTGCAGCGCTCCCGGGCACTGGCCATCGGCGTGGCGCTGGGCCTTTTGTTCATCATCAACCAGGGCCTGTGGAAGCAGACGGTCGAGACGCTGGTGCTTGTCGTTGCCGCCGCCGCCGCCTCGATGGCCATCGGCGTGCCGCTCGGCATCTGGGCCGCGCACAAGCCCAAGGTCTACCGCATCATGCTGCCGGTGCTCGACCTGATGCAGACGCTGCCGACCTTCGTCTACCTGATCCCGGTGCTCACCTTGTTTGGCCTCGGCAACGCGCCCGGCCTCATCGTCACCATCATCTTCGTCATCCCGACCGCCGTGCGCCTGACTCATCTCGGTGTCGTTTCGGTGCCGACCGCGATCATCGAGGCCGGCCAGGCCTTCGGTGCCACCAAGCGGCAGCTGCTGTGGAAAGTCGAACTGCCGGCGGCGCTGCCCACCATCATGGCGGGGCTGACCCAGTGCATCATGCTGTCGCTGTCGATGGTGGTCTTCGCCGCCCTGATCGGCGCCGGCGGCCTCGGCACCGAAATCAACCGCGCACTCGGTTCGCGCAAGATCGACCTCGGACTTGAAGCGGGCCTGGCCATCGTTGTGTTGGCCATCGTGCTCGACCGCATGACGCGCATCGGCGTGGGAGGCAAGAAATGAACGTTGCCGTCGATTTCAAGAACGTCGATATCGTCTTCGGCGCCGACACCACAGGCTCGCTCGCCATGCTCGACAAGGGCGCAACCCGTGCCGAGATTCTCGAAAAGACCGGCAATGTGCTCGGCTGCGCCGGCGCCAATCTCACCGTCAACGAGGGCGAGATTTCCGTGCTGATGGGCCTGTCCGGATCGGGCAAGTCGACGCTGCTGCGCGCCGTCAACCGCCTCAACGTCGTCTCGCGCGGCCAGGTCATGGTCAAGGACGGCGACAAGATGGTCGACGTCGTCTCCTGCGACGAGGCCACGCTGCGCCGCCTGCGCCAGCATCAGGTCGCCATGGTGTTCCAGCAGTTCGGCCTGCTGCCCTGGCGCACGGTCGAGGAGAATGTCGGCCTTGGCCTTGAACTTGCCGGCATGCCGGAGGCCGAGCGCAAGCAGAAGGTCGGCAAGCAGCTCGAGCTCGTCAATCTGACGCCCTGGGCGAAGAAATATGCCCACGAACTGTCCGGCGGCATGCAGCAGCGCGTCGGCCTGGCGCGCGCCTTCGCCACCGAAGCGCCGATCCTGTTGATGGACGAGCCGTTCTCGGCGCTCGATCCGTTGATCCGGACCAAGCTCCAGGACGAGTTGCTGCAGCTGCAGAAGACGCTGAAGAAGACAATCATCTTCGTCAGTCACGATCTCGAGGAAGCGCTCAAGATCGGCAACACCATCACCATCATGGAAGGCGGCCGCATCGTCCAGTCCGGCCCGCCCGAAGACATCGTCCTGCGTCCGGCCAATGATTACGTCCGCGACTTCATCGCCAATGTGAACCCGCTTTCGGTGCTGACGGCGTGGAACGTCATGCGAGACCGCCGCGATCTCGAAGATGCCGGCGAGGGCTGGCTCTGGCTCGACCGGCGCAAGACGACGCGCTTCAAGATCGACGCCCAGGGCCTTGTCGCCGCCGCCGAGCGCAACGGCCAGCCGGCCGTCTGGGTTTCCGTCGACGATATCGAAAAGTCGTCCGACGAGGCCTCGCACGTCTTCTGGGCCAAGCCCGGCACATCGCTCAAGCTGGTCATGCTCGCCATGCATCGTTCGCAGACATCGCCGGTGGCGCTGTTCGACGACCAGTCCCGCTTCGTCGGCGCCATCGGCGTGCGCGATGTGTTGAGCGCGGTGCTGAGGCGGTAGCGATTGTTCTCCCCGCTTGCGGGGGAGAACGTTACAGCTCTCTTCTCCCCGTTCACGGGGAGAAGATGCCGGCAGGCAGATGAGGGGCAGCGCGCAACTATCCGCAGGTGGAGCCGCCCCTCATCCGGGCCTTCGGGCCACCTTCTCCCCGTAAACGGGGAGAAGGAACCACGCCGTTCACCCCGCTTCATTCTTCCCCATCACCCAGCAGCTCGTTCAGCTGGGCCGCATAGGGCTGCACGGCGTCGACATATTGCGCGCCTTCGGCGCGCAGGGCTTTTGTCTCGGCGATCTTTTCCTCAACGAAGTTGCGCATCTCGGCTTTCTGCTCGGCATTCAGGTCGCTGGCGTCGACCTTTTCGACCAGGCCAGAGAACGTCGCTTCGAACCGTTCGGCGGCGATCGACGCAAGGTAGCCCCGGAAGGTAGCGTCGAGCGCCTCCTTCCAGCTTTCGCGGGTAAAACCGGCCTTGGCGATACGGCCTTCGAGCCCGGCATCGTCATCGAACCACTGGTCGGCTTCTTCCTCGTCATAGGCGAGGCGGCCAAGCTCGGGCTCAAGTTCGCCCAATAGCTTCACGACCTTGCCGGCCTCTTCCACCGTCAATGCGCGAGCCGGCAGCACGAATGCGCCAAGTGCCAGGCTGGTGCTTAACAGGCCTGCGGCCAGGTGGCGTCCAAGGGCAAAGCTCATCCCATGCACTCCGCGTTCAGCGCCGTGTCGGCGTCGTTCTGCGCCTTGGCCTGAACCAGCGAGCCGCCGACCGAAGCCACTGAGCCCGCGATCGCGCCGCCGCGGCCAAAGCCGCCCAAGCCGCCGACCATCGACAGCGCGCCGCCGAGCATGGCGGCATTGGTCTGCGCCTGGGTTGCCTTGCGCATCGCTTCCTCGCAGCGCTGTGCGGCCGACTGCTTCTTGCCCTTGGTGGCCAACTGGGCCGCCGCCCTTGGCGCGCCTGCCGTTGTCGTGGTGCTGGTTGTCGATGTCGTCTGGCTGCAGGCGGCGAGCACGCCGCACATCATCAATGCAATCGCTCTTTTCATGGATCTCTCGATTTCGCTGGAGATGGCGCGAACTCCGTGGAGACGGCCCATGCGCGGACCGCCGACTCTGCCCAGTCGACGGTCCGGCGATGGCCGGCCTCGCATGCGTTCGAAGAGCGCCCCCGCCCGTCGGATGCATCGGTCCGCCACGACGCTGCTTTACGACAGCCAAAAGGCCGCCGTCTTGGCACGGAGCGAACAGATACGGACTGGAGCGAACTGAGGTTGCGGCTACTGACAGCGGCGAAGCGCTGCGGCCTTGATCTCTGTCGGCGTCGCGCCGAAGCGCTGGCGGAAGACACGGTTGAAATGCGACAGGTCGTTGAAGCCGGCATCGAAGGCGATCGCCGACACTGTCGCAGCGCCAGGCATGTCGAGCGATTTGCGGGCGAGGTCGAGCCGTGCGTCACGCAGGAACTCGGAGAAGGTCAGCCCCTCCTGCTCGAACAGGCGCTGGATGTAGCGCGGCGTGATGCCCTGGCGCCGCGCAATCGCAGCCACGCTCAGCTCCGCGTCGGTCAGTTGGCGCAGCATCTCGGCCTTGACCAGTTCGAGCCGTGCCGCGCCCAGGCTCGGCCTTACCTGTTCGGCAGTATCAGCGCTGCCGCCCTGAATCACCAGCGCGGCAAGATCGTAGAGGTGGCTGCCGGCCAGCCGGCGCCCGGCATCGCCGTCTGGCGCCGCCGCCCGCAGCAGGTCGGCATAACCCGTCAGCAGGCTCGCCCCGGCTGCGCTCGCCGATATATGGTGGAGTGCGCGCGTCCGGACGCGCGGAGCAAGGGCTGCCAGCCGCGCCTCTTCGAGCGATACCACCTTGAGCAATGTCGCGGGCAGGGCAAAGGCCATGGCGGAGCCCTCGTTGACCAAGGTGATATCGCCGGCCTTGATGATGAGTGGGCTCTTGCCTTCCATGGCCACCTCGTAGTCGGAGGTGTGGATGGTCAACAGGTAGTCCTGCCGGCCGTCTGCCGCCAAAAGATCCTTGGGGCGTTCACCGAATACCGCAGAATAGCACGCGGTGCCCACCGTCGTGCGGCCGTCGAGAAAATAGGCGGACAGGTTGAAGTCGAAGCTGTCGGCGTCTTCAGGCCGGAAGCGCAGGCCGGCGACATGGCGGGCGACGAAATCGTGGAGGTAAGCCAAGCGGTCGCGCGCGGGAACATCAAAGGTCGAAAGGCGCTGCATCGAACGGTTCCATCTCAGCGTGCATCAACTACCTATGCGCGAAGTTGGCTGCGCATTCAGCCTATGCGGGTTGCTGTTATTCACGGAACAGTTGTTTCGGTCAAGCAGGCGGCCGCCGGTACCTGCCGGCAACCGCCATTGCGTCAGTCGCGATCAGCTTTCAATGAACGGCTTGAAGCCGCCATAGATCATGCGCTTGCCGTCGAACGGCCATTCTGACGGTTCGCCTTTCATGCGCGGGTCGGCCATCACCTTCTTCATGATCTCGTCGCGTTCCTCACGCGAGCGGTAGACGATCCATGAGAAGACGACGATCTCGTCGTCCGTGGCCTGCACCGCCCGGGGAAAGGAGGTGACTTCGCCATAAGGCACGTCGTCGGCCAGGCACTCGACATAGGCAATTGCGCCGTGGTCCTTCCAGACCTCGCTCCCCAGGCGCGCCATCTCCTTGTAGGCCTCGATCTTGCCTTTCGGCACCGCAAGCAGGAAACCATCAACGTAAGACATGCTTCTTCTCCTCGTGTTGTGACCTTGCAAGGACGAATGGCCAGCACCTGTTCCGACAGTGTTTTCGAATTTTTTATGCAACCCGCACCGCCTGCAGGCACAATGGCCGGGCAGGGCTGCGGGTTCCGAAATCATTGCGGTGCGCCTTGATCGACCCCATACTGCGAGGACGTGAGCATGAGGCGCGACTGCCATGCCCCAGACCACCACGGTTCCACGCACAAAGCTACGACCCAAGACCGAGCGGCCGAAGCTGCACAAGGTCATCCTCGTCAATGACGACTTCACGCCACGCGACTTTGTCGTCACGGTGCTGAAGGGCGAGTTTCATATGTCGGAGGATCAGGCCTACAGGGTGATGATCACCGCCCACCAGCGCGGTGTCTGCGTCGTGGCTGTGTTCACCAGGGATGTCGCCGAGACCAAGGCCACCCGCGCCACCGAGGCCGGCAAGGCCAAGGGCTACCCATTGCAGTTCACGACAGAACCGGAGGAGTGAGGTCCGCCTAGCGGACGAAAGCTACAAACGATGAATGTGCGCCCGAAGGGCAGGGAGCTGCGCGGCAGGCTGCCGCCGATCCTTTTACGGCAATGCCGGCTCCGTGCCCGAGGCCGGGCCGTCATAAAGTTCGCGCCCGCCCATGTCGCAGATGCGGACCTGGTCCGGAACCTGCGGCATGGCGAGCGTATGGAAAAGCGAGCCGGCGATCCCGACGGCTGCCTTGATATCCAGCGCTTCGAGCGAAACCCGATCGAGCGTGGCATGCGCGCCGTCTTCCTCGCGCAGGCGATAGAATTCGATGACGAAATTCAAATCCGCCTCCAGCCGCCTTTGCGGGTAGGTTAGCCTTTCGGCTTGCCTTTGTAGGATGTGGTCTCTGCCTGCTTGACCTGCGAACCGAAGGCGGCTGTGGCTTTGACCTCGACCTTCTCCTTCTTGGGCTTCCTGGTTTCGCGGTTGCTGCGTTGCTGGCCCTTGGCCATGGTTGTGTCCTTCCTGTTGCGAAACGGCCCTATTCGGCTACCGCTTCGACTCCCTCGAGATTGTCTTCCGTGGTGACCCGTTCGTGGTTTTCGCGGTCACTGCGGATGCGGTATTGCGGCGAGCCGTCCTTGGCCGGCAGCGTCGCCTTGACATGGAAGGTCTCGGCGTCCTTCACCGCCATGCCGATGCGGCTCCTGATCCGCACCATCTGGCCGACAGTGAAGCGATGCGAGGGCTTTTCCACGCGTGGGGCCGAAGCCGGCCCTTTTGTGAACCTGATCATGCGGCCTTTTCCTGGTCCTGCCGCAGTGCGGCTTCTAGTTCGGCATAGTCGATGGCGAGAACCTGGCTTGTCAGCAGGTTGGAAGAGCGCGCGGGCAGGTGCATGTAGGTAGCGACGCGCCGGTAGGCGGTCCACGAGATGCCGTCGATCAGTTCTTCGTCCTGGTCGATGTCGTAGTCGCCTGCCGGCTGGATATCTTCAATCCCGCGCAAGGCGAACGGCCTGTCGAAATGGACGGTTGAACGTATGGTGCGCCCGGTCATCAATGCCTCCCGAAATGGACAAAAAGCGGAGCAATGCCCCGCTTTCCTCACTTCAAACGTGCTCAGGTCAGACCGGATAGACGCTGCCAGTACATCCGTGGTCAGCGTCAGTCGATCCGATCAAATGAAATCAGAGCAGCTGAAGATTGGTGGCCGACTCGCGGCCCTTGTTGTCGCGCTCAAGCTCGAAATTCAGCTTCTGGCCTTCGGCGAGGCCGGAGAAGCCTGCACGCTCAAGCGCGCTGACGTGGACGAACACGTCCTTGCCGCCGCCGGCCTGCTCGATGAAGCCAAAACCCTTCTGGCCGTTGTAGAACTTTACGGTTCCAGTGTTCATGTGAGTATCTTTCGAATGAGAAAAGTCGTCGCGCAGCAAGTATTGCCGCACATCAATAGATCGACGATTTGGAGTGAGTTTGGCGGGTCGAGAACCTCTGACGCCGCGATAGCCAAGCTTGGCCCAAAAAACGATACGTTACTTATAGCCTTTAATTGCGGTTTATGTAAGGTGTTTTTTGCCAGGCTGGTTTTATTTGCGAATTTATTTCGGGCCGTGTCGGTCTAGCACCGGTCGTGGAATGCTGATACGGTTTCAGAACTAGCAGACAATTAGCAGTTGCTTTCCGCAGAACCGTTTGGTTCTTCGCGGCGGACTGCATTCCCCCATATGAGGACAAAGCCATGATGTTCACGAAAAGGCCGAAGACCTCAGCTGTCAAACTGCCCGTGCCGCTCGTCAAGCCGGTCAAGCTGACCGCGCGCAAGGACGAGACCGCGCGTTTGCGGCTTGCCGACAGCGACGGATCGCGGCGCCGCGTGCTGCAAATGATGGAAGACAACCGCCTGCGTTGACGCAAGGCATTCGAGCACGGTCCCGAAACGCGGCAGCCTGTCAGATCATGCTCCGATAAAAAGACAGAGCCCCGTTCCGATTCAATCGGAACGGAACTGGCCTTAGCGCCCCTCGCGATACCACATCGCGCCAAGCGCCAAAAGCAGCAGGCCAAGGCCGAGGAAACCGCCGAACAGCGGCACGCGCGACACCGATTTCAACACGCTGTCATCCGTCGTGCGGAAACCGAGCCAGTCGCGGCCCGAGGCTTCGGCGCTGCCGCGCACCGGCACCACGCCTGGCAGCGATATGCCGCTCGACAGGGCTGATATGCCGGTCGCGGCGAGGCGGCGCACGTCGCCGCCGGTTGCTTCGGCCGCCGGGCGCAGCACATTCTCCGTCGACACCACATCGGCGAACTCAGGCGCGTTGACCGGCCCGACATGGGCAAGGGCAGTCAAATCGCCATTACCGACCTGGTACAGCCCGATCTCGCTTGTCTCGACGCTGCCGGTGAAGATGCCGGGCTCGCTCTTGTTGAGCGCCACGTCGAGCGTCTTGCCCGACGGCGTGATGATGCGGGCCGGGCCGGCTTCGTCGCGCATTGTCTGGCGCCTGATGTCGAGCACCATGCCGCGGCCTTCGGCGGTCAGGCGCTCTTCCTCGAGTTCGGGCTCCTTCATCAGCCAGTGCGCGATGCGGCGGTAGAGCGAGACATGCGGTCCGCCGCCCTCGTAGCCGCGCGCCCACAGCCAGCCCTGGTCGGACAGGAACATGCCAACGCGGCCTTCGCCCTTGCGGTCGAGCAACAGCAGCGGTCGGTCGTCGGCGCCCTTCATCACCACTTCGCCTTCCGGCTGCTCGATACCGATCTGGCGGAACCAGCGGCTCCAGCGCGGCGGCTCCTGGGCCGACCCTTCAAGGCCACGCGTCACCGGATGGCGCTGGCCGAGTTCGGTCAGGCGCGGATAGAACGCCTTTTCGATGACGTCGCCATTGGGCATTGCGGGCAGGGCGGAGATCAGCGGCGTGTTGGCGATCGACTGCTCCCCGGCATATTCGGGGCCGGCGGCGATCAGCAGCGCGCCGCCCTTTTCGACATACTCGGCGATGTAGTCGTAATAGAGGATCGGCAGCACGTCGCGGTGCTGGTAGCGGTCGAAGATGATCAGGTCGAAATCGTTGATGCGCTCGACAAACAGCTCGCGCGTCGGAAACGCAATCAGCGACAGCTCGTTGATCGGCGTGCCGTCCTGCTTTTCCGGCGGCCGCAGGATGGTGAAATGCACCAGGTCGACCGAGGCGTCCGACTTCAGCAGGTTGCGCCAGGTGCGCTCGCCGGCATGCGGTTCGCCTGACACGAGCAGCACGCGCAAATTCTCGCGGATACCGTCGACAAGGGCGATGGCGCGGTTGTTGGTGTCGGTCAGTTCGCCCGGAACGCGATCGATCGACAGCTCGACGATGTTGCGTCCGGCGCTAGGGATAGTGATCTGCAGCGGCATTTCCTGGCCGATGAAGGCGCGCTGCACAGAAACCTGGTTGCCGTTGATCGACACGCGCACGTCGACCGAACCGGCTTCGCCGCCGGTGTCGATCACGCGGTAGGTCATGTCGAGCGGCTTGTCGACGATGCCGAAGCGCGGCGCGCTCTCGAAGCGGATGCGGCGGTCTCGTTCGTTTTCTTCGCCGGTGATCAGCGCATGCAGCGGCCCGTTGATCGCCGGCGCGCCCGGCACGTCATGAACCTGGCCGTCGGTGACCATCACGGCACCGCCGATGCGCGACGGTGGCACGTCGCGGAACGCACTTTCGAGCGCTGCAAACAGCCGCGTTTCGGTGCGGTCGTCGGCGGCATCGGCACGGCCAGCCTCGACAACGCGCACCTCGAATTGCCTGAAGCGCGCCAGCCGCTCCTTCAGGCCCTCAACCGCTGCATTCGTCTGGGCCGTGCGTTCGCCGATGTCCTGGCTCTGGCTGCGGTCGACAACGATCGCCACCACGCTCGTCAGCGGCTCGCGTTCCTCGTCGAGGATCACCGGATTGGCCAGCGCCAGGCCGAGTGCGCCAAGTGCTACCAGCCGGAGCCCGGCGCCGCGCTGGCGGAACCACAGGCCTACAACCGCCAGCAAGACGAGGGGCACAAGCAGCGCGGCCAGCAGCGGCCAGGACAACAGCGGCTCGAAGGCGACGGACCAGTTCATGGCTTTCCCTTCCCCTTGTGGGGAGGGGCGATCCGCGAAGCGGAGCGGGGTGGAGCGGCTCTGCTTGGTCGCAGACCCCCGCCCCGTCTCGCAATCTTCGCTTCGCTACGATTGTTCGCCGATCCTCCCCACAAGGGGGAGGGTAAAGTCGCGCCGCTACCAATCTCCTCCCTTGAGGAGGAGATGTCCGGCAGGACAGAGGGGGGCGTGAAGAAACGCGGACTGACTGGGAAGGATGACATAGCTACTGCCCCAGCCGTTCGAGCAGCACGGGTACGTGCACCTGGTCGGATTTGTAGTTGCCGGTCAGCATGTACATCATGATGTTGACGCCGGCGCGCAATGCGTAGACCCGCTGCATCGGATCTGAAGGCACTGTCGGCAGCATCGGGTCACCATTCTCGTCGATGGCCCAGGCGCCGGCGAAATCGTTGGCGGTGATCATGATCGGGGTCACACCGTCGCCGGTCCGCACCGGGCGGCCTTCGGCGTTCGATGCCTCCAGCGATGCCTCGACCCATAGCGGGCTGCCGTTGAAGCGGCCGGGGAACTCCGGAAGGATGAAAAACGCCTTGGTCAGCACATGGTCGGCTGGCACCGGCTCCAGTGGCGGAACATTGAGATTGCCAAGAATGTCGCGCAGCCGCTCGGTGGCCGGGCTCGCCGAATCCGCGCCGATGCCGTTGGCGAACTGGTCGCGGGTGTCGAACAACACCGTGCCGCCTTGCTTCATGTAGGCGTCGACGCGGGCAATCGCCGCCTCGCTCGGCATCGGGGCGGCCGGATCGATTGGCCAATAGATCAGCGGGTAGAAGGCGAGCTCGTCCTTGGCGATGTCGACGCCGGCCGGCTCGCCTGGTTCGAGCGCCGTCTTTTCGACCAGGAACTTGGTCAGTCCGGCGATACCGGCCCGGCTGATCGCGTCGACCGAGGCCTCGCCGGTCAGTACATAGGCAACCCGGGTGCGCGATATCGCTTCCACCGCCTCGAGGTCCCCAGGCTTGGTGTCGTCGGCGCGCGCGAGGTCGGGCTGCGAAAGCAAGGCACCGAAGCAAAGCAGGACCGCCGCCGTGGTGCCTGTCATGCGCACACCTCTGCCGCCGCGACGCGCGAACATGCCGCCCATCCACAGCACGGCGAGCGTGTCGAGCGCCATCAATGCCAGTGCTGCTGCCACGAGCGGGCCTTTCAGATCGCGCGATTCGTCGAAAGCGTAGCGTATTTCGGTAACCGGCGCAGAAACCTGCGGCCGCACCAGCGGCGTAAGCGCGCTGTCGGTGTTCAGCAGGTTGTGGGCGAGCACGCCTTCTTCGCTGCCATAGAGGCCGGGCGGGTTTTCGAGCGTGACGGGCAGGGCGCCCGCGCTTGCCAGCAGAGGGCGGGCATCCGGCGTCGGCGGCACGATGCGCCCGTCGGCCGATATCATTCGGAAGGGTGCCAACGAGGCCGGCTTGCCTTCGGCGCTGGCGCTCGCCGTGCCCTGGTTGCGCGACAGCTGCACGATGCGGCGCAGCATTTCGACGAAGCTGCCCGAGATCGGCAGGTTCGACCACGTTGCCTGCGGTGCGATGTGAAACAGCACCAGCGTGCCCTTGCCGCGCCGTGCGCCGGTCACCAGTGGCGTGCCGTCGGCGAGATTGGCCCAGGTGCTGGCTGCGAGGTCAGGCGTCGGTTCGGCCAGCACCTGGCGGCTGACGGTGACCTCGTTGGGCGGTGACAGGTCGGCGAATGGACCGGTGCCGGGAAAATCGCTGACCGGCTGTGGCGCGGTCCACGACAGCGCGCCGCCAAGCGAGCGTTCGCCAAGCCTGAGCCGCACCGGCAGCAGTTCGTCGTCATTGCCGGCGGCGGCCAGTCGCGAACCGGCGAAACGCACGAGCGTGCCGCCGTCGTTCAGCCATTTGAGCAGCTTTTCGCGTGCCTGCGGCGGAATGGTGCCGACATCGGCCATGACGATCATCGCCGGCTTCTGCTCGAGCATTTGCGGGATCGCCTCGGCGAGATCCGAACTCGCCGGTTCGTTCAGGTCGGCAAAGGGTTCGAGCGCGCGGCGGATGTAATAGAGCGGCGCCAGCAGCGGCTGCGAGTCGTCGGCATCCGACTGTGACAGCAAGCCGACGCGCCGGCGCTTGGAGCTGTCGTCGAGCACACGTACCGCGCCCGCCTGGCCCTGGCCGTCAAGCGCGATCGAGGCGAAGTCGTTGCGCAGTTCGAAAGGCACCGTCATCGTGCCGGTCGCCACCGTTTCGCCCGGCGCGAAAGTCAGCGTGGCATCGGCGATGCGGCGGCCCTTGTCGTCGAAGGCGCCAGCGGTCACAGCACCCGGGGCAGGGTCGCCTGGCGCGCGGATGGCAGTGAGCGCAAAACCGTCCATCTCGTTTTCGGCGGCTGTCAGGCCCTTGGCGTCGAGCCTTTCCGGCGAGGCCCACAGCACATTGGCCGGGTTCTGGCCAAGCAGTGCCGTAAACGCCTGTTCGTCGCCGGCACCGGCCAGCCCGTCGTCGAGAACGGCTATGCTTGTACCGGGCAGCGTTGCCAGAACGGTGGCGACGCGGGCGTAGACAGGTCCCCTGTCGGTCGGCACCGGGCGCGGTTCGGCGGCACGCAGGCGGTCGAGTGCGGCCTGCGCATCGAAGGGGCCGATCTCGGCATTCGGTTTCTCGGCGGTGAAGGCCAGCACAACCGGCTGGCCGGCAGCACCGGCATCGGTGATCAGCCGCTCGGCGGTGGCAACGCGGCGCTTCCAGTCCGGCGCGCTCGCCCAGCCATTGTCGACCACCAGCGCAAGCGCGGCGCCACCCGTCGGCAGCTTCTCACGCGGATTGAACACCGGTTCGGCCAGCGCCAATACCACCAGTGCAGCCATCAGCAGGCGTAGCAGCGTCAGCCACCACGGGCTCTGGTGCGGCGTCTCTTCTTTCTTGAACACCCGCGCCAAAATCTTCAGCGGCGGGAAAATCTCTGCCTGCGGCTTGGGCGGGGTCAGCCTGAGCAGCCACCAGATGACGGGCAGCGCCAGCAGGCCCCACAGCACCGCCGGGAATCCGAACGAAAGCGGCAGCCAGCTCATCGGCGCCCTCCCGGTCCGTGGCCTTCGGCGGTCAGCGCCTGATGCACGTGCACCAGCGCATCGGAGGCGAGGCGGTCGGTGTGGTTGACGGTGTAGCTCCAGCCGAGCCGCTTGCACCAGGCGGCGAGTTCCTCGCGCCGCGCCGCATAAAGGTTGCGGTAGGCGTCAGACAGCTGTTCGGCGCGGCCGGCGGTCAGCTTGTCGCCGGTCTCCGGGTCAGTGAACTCGGTGCGGCCGGCGTAGGGAAAACTCTCTTCGGCCGGGTCGGCGACTTCAATCAGATGGGCGCGGGCGCCGTGGCGGGCCAGCGTATCGAGCCAGGCCATCGTTTCTTCGACCGGGTCGAGGAAATCGCTGACGATGACCATGTCGGAAAAGCGGCGGACGCTCGAAAGATCGGGCCGCGCCGGCAGCGTAACGGCCTGGGCAAGGTGTGAGCCTAGCCGTTCGGCGCCGTTGCGGGCGCTGAACGGGTCGGTCAGACCGGGCCAGGCAATGCGTTCGCCACTGCGCGACAGGAGTTCGGCCAGCGCGAAGATCAGCACCAGCGCGCGCGATTCCTTCGACACGGTCGCGGTCTTCGACTTGTACAGCATCGACGGCGACAGGTCGGCCCACAGCCAGACAGTGTGTGCTGCCTCCCATTCGCGGTCGCGGACGTAAGTGTGGTCGTCGCGGGCCGAGCGGCGCCAGTCGATGCGGGCCATCGCCTCGCCCTGGACGTAGGGCCGGAACTGCCAGAAATTCTCGCCGATGCCGCGCTTCTTGCGGCCATGCCAGCCGGCGATGACAGTGTTGACGATGCGGCGGGCCTCGACCAGCAAGTCAGGCACCAGCGAGGCGCGCAGCCTGCCACGGGCAAGCGCATCGCTGGTCGCAACCGGTGCCGATGCCTCGCCGATGCGCGCCATCAGATGTCCTTGACCAGCCGCGCCACCACGTCGCGGACCGTCATGCCTTCGGCGCGGGCGGCGAAGGTCAGCGCCATGCGGTGCTGTAGCACCGGTTCCGCCAGCGCGCGGATGTCGTCGATCGACGGCGCCAGCCGTCCGTCATAGAGCGCGCGCGCCCTTGCGCACAGCGTCAGCGCCTGGCTGGCGCGCGGGCCGGGACCCCACGACACGTGCTTGTCGGTTTCGGCATTGCCTTGGCCGGGGCGCGCCGAGCGCACCAGCTTGAGGATCGCCTCGACAACCGTTTCGGGCACCGGCATGCGCCGGATCAGGTGCTGGATGTCCTTCAGCCGCTCGGGGTCGAGCACGTTCTGAGCCCTGGCGTCTTCGATGCCGGTGGTTTCGAGCAGGATGCGCCGCTCGGCTTCGAGCTCGGGATAGAGGATATCGACCTGCATCAGGAAGCGGTCGAGCTGGGCTTCCGGCAGCGGATAGGTGCCTTCCTGCTCGAGCGGGTTCTGGGTTGCCAGCACATGGAAAGGGGCAGGCAGGTCGTGGCGCTCGCCGGCGACCGTCACATGATACTCCTGCATCGCCTGCAGCAGCGCCGACTGGGTGCGGGGGCTGGCGCGGTTGATCTCGTCGGCCATCAGGAGCTGCGCGAAGATCGGTCCCGAGATGAAGCGGAAGGAGCGCTTGCCCTGGTCGTCCTGCTCCATCACCTCGGAACCGAGGATGTCGGATGGCATCAGGTCGGGGGTGAACTGGATACGGCGCGAGTCGAGGCCGAGCACAATGCCCAGCGTCTCGACCAGCTTGGTCTTGGCAAGGCCGGGCACGCCGACCAGCAGCGCATGACCGCCGGCCAGCAGCGCCACAAGCGTCCGTTCGACAACGCTTTCCTGGCCGAAGATGACGCGGCCGACGCCGGCGCGGATCTTGGCGATGTCGGCAAGCGCACGTTCGGCTGCGGCGATCATCTCGCTCTCGCTCATCGCCGTTTCCTTGATCATCACGCTCATACGGGCCGGATCCTTCTTCTGGCGCGGGGTCCCGAAATCGAAACCGATTCCCGGACCGCCGATGCGCTCACTCAAAATGCTACAGCGTGCCTCTCTCGTCCATCAGAACAGGGGGCCGCTTCGTCAATCTACAAGGATTATTTGCCTCTTGGTCCGGTGCGTCGTCCGTGTGGACGTCGTGCCTGCCGCCCAATCCCCAGAGGTCAAACGATCCCGGGCGTCGCGATCTCCATGCCCGCACCTTTGCGAGGTCATGGCATTGAACTTAAATCACTTGCCTATGCTGACAAGCGCAACAACAGTGACTATTTCGTGACCATGACTGGCGACCTTGACCATAGCCGCGAGGCGACAACTGACCTTGGGCTCACCCGTGCCGGCGACGCGGCCGGCCTCGAGGCGCTGATTTCGCGCGCCGCCCGCGCCGGCAAGGGGCTGCCGCCGGTCGAGCGCTGGAATCCCGATTTCTGCGGCGACCTCGACATGGAAATCCGCCCCGACGGGACCTGGTTCTATTTGGGCACGCCGATCGGCCGCATGCCGCTGGTGCAACTATTCTCCACCGTCCTGCGCAAGGACGACGACGGCAAGACCTACCTGATCACCCCGGTGGAGAAGGTCGGCATCCGTGTCGTCGACGCGCATTTCGTCGCCGTCGAGATGAATGTCACGGGCGAGGGAACTGACCAGGTGCTGACCTTCCGCACCAATGTCGGCGATGTCGTCGAAGCCGGACCGGAGCATCCCCTGCGTTTCGTCGACGAACCCGAGACAGGCGGCCTCAAGCCCTATCTGCTGGTGCGCGGGCGCCTCGAGGCGCTGGTCGCGCGGGCGGTGATGTACGAACTCGTCGAATATGGCGAACGCATCGAGATATCAGGCAAGGACATGTTTGCCGTGCGCTCCAACGGCGAGGTCTACCCTGTCATGCCCTGGGACCGGCTGGAGCGGCTGAGCGCGTGATGGTTCATGCCCCGACAGCGCATTATTCGGCGCAGGATTTCCGCCAGCGCGCGGCACAGGAGCATCTCAACGATACTGTCGCCGACTATGGCGACCACGTGCTCAACCCTGACATGCGCGAACTGTTCGTGCACGACCGGCTGCGCGACGCCGCCGTGCTCATCCCGGTCGTCGACCATGGCGACGCCTCGACCGTGATCCTGACCAAGCGCGCCGAGAAGCTGAAGAGCCACTCCGGCCAGATCGCCTTTCCCGGCGGTCGCATCGACCCGACCGACGTTTCTCCCGAGGCGGCGGCGCTGCGCGAAACGGTCGAGGAGATCGGCATAACCTCCGACTACATCGAAGTTATCGGACGCCTGCCCGACTATGTCACCGGCAGCGGCTATCGCATCGCGCCGGTGCTCGGCGTCGTCCGTCCCGGTTTCCAGCTCACCCTCAACGAGGGCGAGGTCGACGACGTCTTCGAGGTGCCGCTCGGTTTCCTGATGGACCCGGCCAACCATGACCGCGCCAGCCGCACCTGGCAGGACAAGGAGCGCTTCTTCTACGCCATGCCCTATGAAGAGCGCTACATCTGGGGCGTCACCGCCGGCATCATCCGCGCGCTCTATGAAAGGCTCTACACATGAGCGCAACGATCTCTGGTGCCGGCTGGCTGAACGACCCGCAGCTGCAGAAGCTGCTCGCAGTCCTCAACGCCGACGGCGAGGAAGCGCGCATCGCCGGTGGTGCCGTGCGCAACGTGCTGCTCGGCGAGTCTGTCGCCGATGTCGACATCGCCACCACCAATTTGCCTGACGAGACCGTGCGCCGCGCCGAAGCAGCCGGCTTCAAGACCGTGCCGACCGGCGCCGAGCATGGCACCATCACCGTCATATCAGGTGGCAAGCCGTTCGAGGTCACCACCTTGCGCGCCGATGTCGAGACCGACGGGCGCCGTGCCAAGGTCCTGTTCGGCCGCGACTGGAAGGCGGATGCCGAACGGCGCGACTTCACCATCAATGCGCTCTACGCCAATGCCGACGGCACCGTCGTCGATCTTGTCGGCGGGCTTGCCGATCTGGAAAGCCGCACGCTGCGCTTCATCGGCGATGCCGAAACCCGTATTCGCGAGGACTATCTGCGTATCCTGCGCTTTTTCCGGTTCTTCGCCTGGTACGGCAAGGGCCGCCCCGATGCCGAGGGGCTCAAGGCCTGCGCCCGGCTCAAGGACGGGATCGCGCGGCTGTCCGCCGAGCGTGTCTGGTCGGAGCTGAAGCGGCTGCTTTCGGCCCCCGATCCCTCGCGCGCGCTGTTGTGGATGCGCCAGGCTGGTGTGCTGACGGCGGCTTTGCCAGAGAGCGAGAAATGGGGCATCGACGCCATCCATGCGCTCGTCCGGGCGGAAGGCGATCTCGGTTGGCCGGCCGATCCGCTGCTGCGGCTTGAATCGATCGTGCCTCCCGATGCAGCGCGCATGAAGGCGCTGGGCGACCGGCTCCGGCTTTCCAATGCCGAGACCGAGAGGCTGGTGCAGTGGGCGGCAACCGCCAAGATCGAGCCGACCGTGACTGAGGGCGAACTGGCCAGGCGGCTGTATCGCGGCGACGTCGAGGGCGCCAGGGATCGCCTCCGTCTTGATCTCGCCTCGGCCCGGGGCAGGGCGGAGCAGGATGACAAGGCGCTGATCGAGGCCGGCGGCTATTTCCGCCTGCTGGGCTTTGCTGGAAAATGGCAAAAGCCCGAGTTTCCGCTGCGCGGCGGCGACCTCTCACCGCTCGGCGTCGAGGGTGCGGCGCTCGGCTCGTTGCTCAAGGCTCTGGAGGGGGAATGGGTCGAAAGCGGCTTTTCGCTGGAGCGCGACGCGCTGCTCAAGCGCGCCGCTGAAAGGCTCAAGGCCTGATTCAGGCTGCGTCGCGGACCTTTTCGATGCGCGAGCGAATCGCTTCGATCATCGTTTCGCGGATGATGGTTTCGCCATGCGTTTCGCGCATATGCTCGGCCACGCGGCGAATGATTTCAGCTTCGTCTTCGTGGCGGGTATGCCACTGGCAGCCGGGGACAAGCGACCCGCATTGAAATTCCTTCATCGGATGTCTCCTTTCCTTGTCCGTTTCGGGGGTGAACTATAACACGCAATTTGGCGATTGGTTGCGCTGCGGCTTAGGCCAGGATGCAATTCGGTGCGAGGAGAAAATCGGCCTCGGCGAAACAAACGCAGTTTCCAAGTCTTAGGCGGAAATTCTGCGAAACTGATTCCGGTTAGGTAGGCGCATCGCTGTAAGCGAAAAAGGGCGGAACCTCGCGTTCCGCCCTTCTGGGAATTCAATCGCGAAACAGCGCTATTTCAGGATCTTCACCGTTTCGGCGACCTTGTTCTTGCCGCTCATGTCCCACGACACCGATACCTTCTCGCCAGCCTTCAGGCCTGGGTTCTTGAAGTGCTTGGGAAGCTGGAATGATGTGCCGTCGGCGAGGGTCAGGCTCATGGCCTTGGTATCGAAGGTCTTGATCGTCCCGTCCGTGTGCTGGACGGCGGCGAAGGCTACGGCAGAGGTTGCAAAAATGGCAGCTGCGGCTGCCGGAACAAGAAGCTTGCGCATGGCATGCTCTCCGACGAATGCGGGCGCCCGAACGGGCTAACCCGCCTTGGTGAAGGGCCGTCCGGTCACGTCGCGTCGCGGTCGAGCAGGTCGAACCGCCGGCGTTTCCCGGCCCCGGCGACAGAGATAGACCTGTCTCGCCGGAGGCATATTAGACGAAAAACATATTTCGAAACGGCGACTTAGCCACATTCGACGCCAGATTTTCGCTTTGTGGCATCGATTGTGGCAAACGCCGGTGCAGCCAAAAGCCGCAGCCGGTGTGGCGTCGCTATTCGCCGAATTTCTTCTTCGGCTTGTACTTCTTGGCCGCGCCCGCTGGCTTGTCATAGGCCGGCTTGTCGTAAGCGGGCTTGTCGCCCGCACGGTTTTCGTACGGCTTCTTTTCGTAGGGCTTTTTCTCGTAAGGCTTCTTCTCGAAGGCCTTCTTCTTGAAGGGCGGCTTGTCGGAAGGGTCGTACTGACCCTTGCGGTGCTGCTTCTTCGGCTTGCCGGCACTGTCGCCGCCGCCAGGTGCGCCCGCGAGCCGCTTGATGTCGACACCTTTTTCGCCTGACCCGTTCTGTTCAACGGTGCGGGCGTAGTTGTCGGCGCGGTTGGCCACGATTTCGAAATGTGATTCGGTGTCGAAGATGCGGATCGAGCCGATCTCGGTCTTGGTCACGTGACCCGCCTTGCACAGCAGCGGCAGCAGCCAGCGCGGCTCGGCGCGCTGCTTTCGGCCGACCGAGACCGAGAACCACACACCGTCGGTGAAGCGGTTGTCGGGACGCTCGGCCTTGGCGGCATCGAAAGCCGGGATCGGGCGATCGGAAAGCTCTTCAGCTGCCGGGCGCGATGCCATCTGCTGGCGCAGCCAGGCGAGAGCGAGTGTCTCGGGCGAATGTGCGGCCAGGACCTCGGCGACGATTGCCGCCTCGTCCTCGCCGGCCGCCTCGATGTCGTTGAGCTCGGCCAGCATGCGCTCGCGGTTGCGGGCGTCGATTTCGGTCGGTCCGGGTGCGGACTGCGTCGTTGCCTCGAGCTTTGCCAGCTTGAGCAGGCGAGTGGCGCTGCCGCGACGATGGAACGGCACGATCAGCACGCACACGCCCTTGCGGCCGGCGCGGCCGGTACGGCCCGAGCGGTGCAGCAGCGTATCCGGGTTGGTCGGCAGGTCGGCATGGATGACCAGGTCGAGATTGGGCAGGTCGATGCCGCGGGCGGCGACGTCGGTGGCAACGCAGACGCGGGCACGGCCGTCGCGCATCGCCTGCAGCGCATTGTTGCGCTCGGCCTGGCTCAGTTCACCCGACAATGCCACCACGGCAAAGCCGCGATTGGCAAGCCGCGCCGAGAAGTGCTTGACCGCTTCACGGGTCGCGCAGAACACCATGGTGCTCTGGGCGTCGAAATAAAGCAGCGTGTTGATGATGGCGTTCTCGCGCTCCGGCGGTGCGACAAGAACCATGCGGTATTCGATGTCGTCGTGCTGGCGGCTTTCGCCGGCTGCGGTGATGCGCAGCGCGTTGCGCTGGAAGCGCTTGGCCAGCTGGGCGATCTGCGGCGGCACTGTGGCCGAAAACAGCAGCGTGCGGCGTTCCTGCGGCGCTGCCGCCAGGATGAATTCGAGATCTTCGCGGAAGCCGAGGTCGAGCATCTCGTCGGCCTCGTCGAGGACGACGGCGCGCAGGCCCGAAATATCGAGCGAGCCGCGGGTGATGTGGTCGCGCAGGCGGCCGGGCGTACCGACGACGATGTCGGCACCGTCGTTGAGCGCGCGGCGTTCCTTGCTCATGTCCATGCCGCCGACGCACGAGGCGATGCGGGCGCCGGTTCCGGCATAAAGCCATTCGAACTCGCGGCGCACCTGGATGGCGAGTTCGCGAGTCGGCGCGATGATCATCGCGCTTGGGGCGCCGGCGCGGTCGAAGCGCTCGCGGCCATCGAGCAGCGTTGGCGCGATCGCGATGCCGAAGGCCACCGTCTTGCCCGAGCCGGTCTGCGCCGAGACCAGAAGGTCGACGCCTTCAGCCTCGGGAGCCAGTACTGAAGTCTGCACCGGGGTCAGCGTTTCGTAGCCACGCGCGGCGAGCGCCCCGGCCAGCGCCGGAACCATGTTGTCGAAAATCGTCACAAAAATCTTCCAATGAGAGCAAGGCCCGTCACTACAGGACGAGGGCCAAGGAAAGCGGGCTCTCTAAAGCTTTGCTGCCCGCACGTCAATGCGACGGCGGGCAGGGCAGCCATGCGTCGGGCTCACGGCCACCTGACTTCGGGCGGCATGCTCGACAGGATCGAGGCGATGTTGCCGCCGGTCTTCAGCCCGAAGATCGTGCCGCGATCATAGAGCAGGTTGAACTCGACATAGCGACCGCGGCGCACCAGCTGCTCGTCGCGGTCGCCGTCGGTCCAGTTGGTGTTGAAGTTCTGCCGCACGAGATGCTGGTAGGTGACGAGGAAGGCGCGGCCGACGTCCTGGACGAATCGGAAGTCGGCGTCCCAGCCGCCCTTTTCCTCCGGCGAATGCTGCCAGTCGAAGAAGATGCCGCCGGTGCCACGCGGCTCGTTGCGGTGCGGCAGGAAGAAATACTCGTCGCACCAGTCCTTGTATCTCTGGTGGTCGGCGACGCCGGCGTGCTTGGAGCAGGCAAACTGCATTGCCTTGTGGAAGGCGAGCGTGTCGGTGTCTTCCTGGCTGCGCCTGCGGTCGAGCACCGGCGTCAGGTCGGCGCCGCCGCCGAACCACCAGCGCGACGTGGCCACCATGCGCGTGTTCATGTGCACGGCCGGAACGTTCGGGTTCTGCGGATGGGCGATCAGCGAAATGCCCGAAGCCCAGAAACGCGGGTCTTCCTCGGCACCCGGCATCTGCTTGCGGAACTCGGGCGAGAACTCGCCATGCACCGTCGAGGTGTGCACGCCGACCTTCTCGAACACCCGGCCGTGCATCATCGACATGATGCCGCCGCCGCCCTTGCCTTCGTCGCGCTGCCACGGCGTGCGCTCGAAGCGGCCCGGGGCCCAGCTCGCCAGCGGTCCCTCGACCTGGTCTTCCAGCGCCTCGAAGGCGAGGCAGATGCGGTCGCGCAGTTCCTCGAACCAGGCGCGGGCGCGCATTTTCCTGTCTTCGATGTCGGCCGGCAGTCCGGCCGGAATTTCGGGACGCTGCAATTTAAGCTCCGCACAAATGACTCGTAATTGTCCGGCGCGATCCCTAATCTCCTTCTCGTAAGGGTCAAGGAGTTCTTTATGGGCACCCCGACCAGACCGCCGCTGGATGACCTCGCAAAAAGGCTTCAGCGCAGCCGGGCCGAACGTGAAAGCAGACCGCGCGACGGGTTCTTGCGCGAGACCTTCGTGTTGCCGCGCAACGATGCCCGGCTGAAGGCGCAGGAGTGGTTCTCGCGCTGGCCCAAGCAGGCCTACTGGACCGAGATCGAAAGCTGGTTCGAACGCCCCGGCGACATCATCGAGTTCACCATCCGCCGACTCCCGACCTCCGACTAATCCGCAACCAGCAGCCGCCTCGGTCCCGGGCCCTGCCGCGCCAGCCTGTCCTCGCGGTTGCGCAGCGGGCACTTGTCGATCGACATGCAGCCGCAGCCGATACAGTCGGTCAGCCCGTCGCGCAGCTTCTTCAGCTGTTCGATGCGGTGGTCGAGGTCGTGGCGCCAACCGGTTGAAAGCAGACTCCAATCCTCGCGCGTCGGCGTGCGCCCGTCGGGCAGGGAAGCGAAAGCGGCGGCGATGTCTGCCAATGAGATGCCGACGTCCTGCGCGATCCGGATCACCGCCACCCGCCTCAGCACGTCGCGGGCATAGCGGCGCTGGTTGCCTGCCGTGCGGTGACTCTGGATCAGTCCACGCGTCTCATAGAAATGCAGCGCCGATACGGCGACGCCGCTGCGCTTGGCCACCTCGCCGACAGTCAGTTCGCTTGCCATCGAAATTCCCGCTTGACCTCAAGATTAGTTGAGGTTGTACGAGGATATCCTTCACCGTGCAAGGAAGGATGACGAGATGGCGAAAACAGCTGCAAACGACTGGAACGCCAGCCCGCCGGGAGGCTGTCTTGCCACAACGCTCCTGCGCATTGTCGCCGCCCTGTCAGCCGAGCTGGCGAATCGCCTCGCCGGCCACCATGGCGGCGCTGAGCGCGACATTGAGGCTGCGCCCGCCACCACGCATCGGGATGATCAGCCGCTCGAAGGCGAGATCGTGGACGTGGTCCGGCACGCCAGCCGATTCGCGGCCGACCATGACGATGTCGCCGGCTTCGAAGCGGAAATCCGTATAGGGCAGGGCGGCTTTGGTCGACAAAAGCACGAGGCGACGGCCTTCGCGCTGCCGCCAGTCCTCGAAGCGGTCGAAGTCGACATGCCGGGTCAGGGCCGCCATTTCGAGATAGTCCATGCCGGCGCGTTTGAGCGCCCGGTCGGAGATGTCGAAGCCGGCGGGCTCGATCAGGTCGACCGCGATGTCGAGGCAGGCGGCCATGCGCAGGATGGTGCCGGTGTTGCCGGCGATATCTGGCTGATAGAGCGCGATGCGCAGATCCATGTCGATTTCCTAATCTGTGGCGGCAAAGCAACAGCAAGTCGTGCCAAAGCAAAAAGTGTAGATGAGGCGGTAGCGTTCGGCCGCGAATGGGCGTATACGGCCATCATTGTCAACTCGAACCGATGGAGGGGTACATGATGCTGCTTGACATTCACCGCCCCACCTGTGGGCGACGTGCTGCCTGAGGGCGGACCGGTTCGACGACTTTACCTGACATCACCAGGCATTTTCGCATCGCGGTCCGCAGAAGCCCTTATCCGGTTTTCGAAGGACAATTCCGATGTTTGTCAATTTCTCAAACGAGCACCACGCTCGTAACGAACCCGACTCTGCATTTTTCATCCACCGCAACGACATAGCCGACGCCAGGCACCATGCCATGATGTTGGCGCTCGGTGCGCATCAGCCCAAGGCCAACCCGCCGGTGCGGCAGCGTCCGCATCGCGGCATGCTGCCCGACGTCGACATGAGCAATGTCGTCATCGACCCCAACCATCGGCCGCTGTTTGGCCGCATCAAAGCCCTGAGCGGCCGGCTTGCCGGCCGCTCGGGTGCGGCGAGGCCTGCTGCCAGAACGATGTCAGGAGGCAACCGCTGAGGATTCGCCGAATCCTCAGCGGTCCCCTACATTCCAAGGGCCCCCGCCGCATCTCAACGACAAGGATCCGGCGAACAATGGCCGTACCGGTGGCCCTCCAAGACACATCCCACGCGGAATACGCTGCGTGCCGCATACCGAACTGAGAGACTGAAATGTTCCGCTGGTTTGAAAACAGACTGAATCCGTTCCCCGTGGAGGAACCGGTCGAGCCGCCCAGGACGCTCGTCGCGTTTTGCCTGCACTACACCAAGGGTGCGTGGACCTACATCGTCATCGCCGCCGTGCTGACGTCGCTGATCGCGCTCGCCGAAGTGTGGATGTTCGGCTTCCTCGGCAACATCGTCGACTGGCTGTCGAACCAGAACCGCGACACCTTCCTGCAGAACGAAGGCTGGAAGCTCGCCGGCATGGCGTTCATCGTCATGGTCATCCTGCCGGGCATGGTGGTGCTGCAGTCGCTGGTCAACCAGCAGACGCTGATGGGCAACTACCCCATGCGCATCCGCTGGCAGGTGCACCGCTATTTGCTCAAGCAATCGATGAGCTTCTACCAGGACGAGTTCGCCGGCCGCATCGCCACCAAGCTGATGCAGACCGCGCTCGCCGTGCGCGAATGCGTGGTCAAGCTGATCGACGTGCTCAACTATGTCATCGTCTATTTTCTCGGCGTGCTGATCATCGTCGGCTCTGCCGACCTGCGCCTCGCAGCGCCCCTGATCGTCTGGCTCGTCATGTATGTCGCGCTGCTGCGCTATTTCGTGCCACGCCTGGGCAAGGTCGCCGAAGAGCAGGCCGATGCGCGCTCGACAATGACCGGCCGCGTCGTCGACAGCTACACCAACATCCAGACGGTCAAGCTGTTCTCGCATTCGCGCCGCGAGGCGTCGTTTGCCAGGGAAGGCATGTCGCTGTTCATGGAGACCGTCTACCGCTCGATGCGGCTGGTGACGTCGCTCTACGGCGTCCTCTACTTGCTCAATTCTTCGCTGTTGCTTTCGGTCGGCGTCCTGTCGATCTCGCTGTGGCTCAATGGTGCGGTCTCCATCGGCGCGGTCGCGGTCGTGCTCGGTCTCGTGCTGCGGCTGTGGGGCATGTCGCAATGGATCATGTGGGAGGTCTCGGGCCTGTTCGAGAGCATCGGCACCGTCCAGGACGGCATCACCTCGATCTCGATGCCGCGCCTGGTCGAAGACAAGCCCGACGCCAGGGAGATCGTCGTCGACAAGGGCGCGATCGCCTTCGACAATGTGCGTTTCCACTACGGCAAGAAGAAAGGCGTCATCGAGGATCTGACGCTGAACGTTCGTCCGGGCGAGAAGGTCGGCATCGTCGGCCGCTCGGGTGCCGGCAAGTCGACGCTGGTCAACCTTCTGCTGCGCTTCTACGACATCGAGGGCGGCCGCATCGTCATTGACGGGCAGGACATTTCGACTGTCCAGCAGGACAGCCTGCGCGCCCATATCGGCATGGTCACGCAGGACACCTCGCTGCTGCACCGCTCGGTCGCCGACAACATTCTCTACGGCCGTCCCGACGCCACGGAAGAGATGATGATCGAGGCCGCGCGCCGGGCCGAGGCGCTCGACTTCGTCGCCACCCTTGCCGACCCCAAGGGCCGCAAGGGCTTTGACGCCCATGTCGGCGAGCGCGGCGTCAAGCTGTCAGGTGGTCAGCGCCAGCGCATCGCCATTGCGCGTGTCATGCTCAAGGACGCGCCGATCCTCATCCTCGACGAGGCGACCTCCGCGCTCGACTCGGAAGCCGAGGCGGCGATCCAGGAAAACCTCTACCGGCTGATGGAGGGCAAGACCGTCATCGCCATCGCCCACCGGCTCTCCACCATCGCAGCCATGGACCGGTTGGTGGTGATGGACAAGGGCCGCATCGTCGAACAGGGCACGCATGATGAGCTGGTCGTCAAGGGCGGCATCTACGCTTCGCTGTGGCAGCGCCAGTCGGGCGGCTTCCTGCTCGACGACCTTGCCGGCGAAGCGGCCAACGACGCCGAGGCCAAGGGCCAGGCGGCGGAGTAGGGAGCAAGACGATGACGCCCTCCCCCCCCCCCCCCCCCCCCCCCCCTTGTGGGGAGGGATGCAGGGTGGGGGCTGCGTTACGACCAAATGCGGTGGCGGCCGGATTACCCCCACCCCTGACCCCTCCCACAAGGGGGAGGGGAAACTGCCGCGACGCAATGCCCACATCATTGTGAACGCACCGCCCAACATTCGCCCGGCTTGGCGGCGCGTTTCTCCTGCCAAGCTGCGGTTGCCTCCGCGACCTGTTTGGGCCGAAAATAGTGAGTCGTTGCCGCCGGATAGCCCAGAGTGCTGATGAACAGAATCTACAAATGGTTCGAAAGCTGGGTCTATCCCTTCCGCGAGCCCGACAATCTCCGCCCCCCGGCCACCGTCTGGGGCTTCATCTGGCATTATGTCGGCCAGGCCAAGTTCGCCTTCTTCGCCATGCTGGTCATCGGCGGCATCGCGCCCCTCGTCGAAGCGGGGCTGTTCTATTTCGTCGGTCGCCTGGTCGATATCCTCGACGGCCTGCCGACCGAGCGCAGCTGGCAGGCCCTGTGGGACGTCGCCGGCCCCGAAGTGCTGTTCATGGCGGTCGTGGTGCTCGTCGTGCGCACGCTGATCGTCGGGCTTTCGGCTCTGGTCGACGAGCAGACGATCACGCCCGGCTTCTACAACCTCGTGCGCTGGCAGGCCCATCGCCATGTCTCGCGCCAGTCCTATTCCTTCTTCCAGAACGACTTCGCCGGCCGCATCGCCACCAAGGTCTGGCAGGCGGGGCAGGCCACCGGCGACCTGATGGAGAGCTTCATCGAGGTCGTGTGGTTCATGCTGGTCTACACCATCACCACGCTCGCCGTGGTCGCCGGCCTCGACTGGCGGTTGGCAGCGCTAGTGGTCGTGTGGATCGTCGCCTTCGGCTTCCTCGCCAACCACTACCTGCCGTCGATCCGCAAGCATGCCGAGGCGACCGCCGAGGCCGGCTCGATGATCAACGGGCGCATCGTCGATTCCTATTCCAACGTGCAGACGCTGAAGCTGTTCGCCGCCGATGGCGACGACCGCTACATCCGTTCCGGCTTCAACACCTATCTCGACGCGCTGCGCCCGTTCACGCGCCGTCTCACCGGCGTGCGGCTGGCGCTGACCGCCCTTTCGGGCGTCATGATCACGGCAATCGCCTGGTATTCGATCCATCTGTGGATCGAGGGCGCGATATCAGTTGGCGCCGTCGCCTTCACGCTGTCGCTGGTGTTGCGCCTCAACATGCTGCTGGGTCGGCTGATGATGCAGCTCAACGGCATCCTGCGGAACCTTGGCGTGCTTGAAAACTCAAAGGCGCTGATCAGCCAACCGCTCGGCCTGACCGACAAGCCAGGTGCTACCGAACTGGTGGTCAAGGGCGGCGAAATCCGCGCCGACAAGGTTGTTTTCCACTACGGCAAGGGCGGCGGCGTGCTCGACAGCATCGAGCTTGTGGTCAAGCCTGGCGAAAAGGTCGGCATCGTCGGCCCCTCTGGTGCCGGCAAGACGACGCTCGCCAACCTCATCCTGCGCCTCTACGACCTCGAAGGCGGCCGCATCCTGATCGACGGCCAGGACATCTCGAGCGTCACCCAGAATTCGCTGCGCGGTTCGATCGGCGTGGTCAGCCAGGACACCGCGCTGTTCCACCGCTCGCTGCGCGACAACATCAAGCTCGGCAAGCCCGACGCGACAGACGACGAGGTCATCGCCGCGGCGCGCAAGGCCGAGGCGCACGAGTTCATCCAGACGCTGGCGGACAATCGCGGGCGCCAGGGCTATGACGCATTCGTCGGCGAACGCGGCGTCAAGCTGTCGGGCGGCCAGCGCCAGCGCGTGGCGATCGCGCGCGTCTTCCTCAAGGACGCGCCGATCCTGATCCTCGACGAGGCGACCTCGGCGCTCGATTCCGACATCGAGGCGGCGATCCAGCAAAACCTGCAGGCGCTGATGCAAGACAAGACCGTGCTCGCCATCGCCCACCGGCTGTCGACCATCGCGGCGCTCGACCGGCTGATCGTGCTCGACAAGGGCGGCATCGCCGAGCAGGGCACGCATGACGAGCTGCTGGCGCTCGACGGGCTCTACGCCCGCCTGTGGAAGCGCCAGTCCGGCGGCTTCCTGTTCCACGAGGACGGCGTTCTCGACGAATCGAGGCCGGCATGATGTTCGCTCACGAAATCCGCCCCTCATCCGCCTGCCGGCACCTTCTCCCCGTGAAGGACGGGGAGAAGGGACAAGCGGCAACGCCGAAACCTCCCTCTCCCCGTCCTTCACGGGGAGAGGGTAAGGGTGAGGGGCAGCGCCCTCATTTCAATTTTGGGGTGCCCCAATGACCCCCGATCCCTTCCAGCAGAAATTCTGGCGGCGCTTCGAAGGCGCCATCGATCCGTTCCAGGACACCGACCGCGAGGTCCTGCCCGAGAGCGCCTGGGCCTTCATCCTTTACTTCGCCCGGCAGGCGAAGGGGCCGTTCACGCTGCTGCTGATCAGCGGCTTCCTCGCCGGTGCGATCGATGCGGCACTCTACTGGTCGGTCGGCTGGCTCATCGATCTGCTCGATGCCACCAGCCCGCAGCGGCTGTTCACCGATCATTGGCCCGAGCTTGCCGGCCTGCTGGTGCTGATCCTCATTGTCCGCGCCGTCATCATCATCGGCTCGGCCATCGTCGAGCAGCAGGTCGTGGTGCCCGGCTTCTTTTCCATGGTGCGCTGGCAGGCGTTCCGGCGTGTCATCGAGCAGCCCTACGATTTCTACCAGAATGATTTCGCCGGCCGCATCGCCACCAAGATCGTGCAGGGCGGCGAGGCCGTCGGCGACTTCATCGTCAACGTGCTGCAGACGATGTGGGCCTTCCTCACCTTCGTGCTTCTGTCGCTGACTATCCTTGTCTCGCTCGACCCGCTGATGGGGGCGGTGGTGCTTGCCTGGTTCGCCGGCTACGCCGCGATCATCTACTACCTGTTGCCGGAGATGCGCCGCGCCGGCCGCGCCACCGCCGACCAGCGCTCGATCTTCAACGGCCGCCTCGTCGATGCCTTCACCAACATCATGGCGGTCAAGCTTTTCGACAGCGGCCGGCGCGAGCACGCCTATGTCCGCGACGGGCTCGAAAGCTACCTCGGCGCCGTCTTCCGGCTGACGCGGTCGATCACCACGGTGCGTTCGGCGGTTGCTGTGATCAACGGTGCGATGATGGCCGCGGTTGCCGCCATCTGCATCCTGAGCTGGTCGCGCGGCGAGATCTCCACCGGCGCCATTGCCGCCGCACTTGGCCTGGTCTTCCGCCTCAACCAGATGTCGGGCTGGATGATGTTCAACATCAACGGGCTCGTCCGCAACTACGCCACCATCCAGGACGCCACGCGCACCATTTCCGTACGCCCGGCGATCCGCGATGCCGAAAATGCCGCCGTCCTGCCGCGCGCCAAAGGCGACATCGTTTTCGACAACGTCTCCTTCCACTACGGCAAGGGCGGCGGCGTCATCGAAAACCTCAACCTGCACATCCGTGCGGGTGAACGTGTAGCCTTGGTCGGCCCCTCCGGTGCCGGCAAGACCACCATCGTCAACCTTGCGCTGCGCCTGTTCGACGTCGAGCAGGGGCGCATCATGATCGACGGCCGCGACGTGCGCGACATCACCCAGGCGTCGCTGCGCGCCCAGTTCGGCGTCGTCAGCCAGGATGCGATGCTGATGCACCGCTCGATATCCGACAATATCGGCTATGGCCGGGCAGGGGCGTCGCAGGCCGAAATCGTCGACGCCGCCCGCCGCGCCGCCGCGCACGACTTCATCGTCGACGTCGCCGACCCGCGCGGCCGCCGCGGCTATGACGCCCATGTCGGCGAGCGCGGCGTCAAGCTGTCGGGCGGCCAGCGCCAGCGCGTGGCGATCGCCCGCATGATGCTCAAGGACGCGCCGATCCTGATCCTCGACGAGGCGACCTCGGCGCTCGACAGCGAGGTCGAGGCGGCGATCCAGGACAATCTCGACAAGCTGATGGAGGGCAAGACGGTCATCGCGATCGCTCACCGGCTGTCGACCATCGCCGCCCTCGACCGGCTGATCGTGCTCGACGAGGGCCGCATCGTCGAGGAGGGCAGCCACGACGCGCTGATCGCCAAGGGTGGGCTCTACGCACAGCTGTGGAAGCGCCAGTCCGGCGGCTTTCTGGCCGATCGGCTCGCGGCGGAGTAGGATCGTCCGATGTCGTCCGTTCGCCCGCCCTCCATCCTGTCGAACCGTTCCGAGCAGACGCTCAATGTGCTCGAATACGAACTGCTGGCCGAAAAAGCCGCCGCCCTAGGTCGCTCCGGTGATCGTGCCGGCGAGGCACTCGCCAGGCTCAACGCCCATCATGGCGACGCCGATCAGCGCCGCGTGTTACTCAAGGCGGCGGCCGAGGCCGTCTATGCCTATTTCATCCAGCGCGAACTGTGCGGCCTGCGCAAGCATGACGACGCCATCCGCGATTACGCCATTCCGCGCGAGGTGCTGGTGCGACTCGGCGCGAGCTGATCGCCAGGCGATGCTGCGCGAGGGCAGCCCGCGCCGCAGAAGCAAAAGCGCGCTTATGTCAGGGGCCGCTCAACAACCCGCAAACCCGCCGGAGGCCGCTGTTTCCGGGAGGTTTTCCACCGCTTCGCGTCATCCCCGCGACAATCTGCCCATGTGCCTAGTCGCGTCTGGACAAAAACGGCCTTCACGCATAAACCGAAGTCCAAATGCCGGAGGAATTCGCTAGCCTGGTTGCCATGCGCTGTCGGGCTTGCATCCATGAGCGGGGACAATTGCTCAGCCTCCGGTTGGAATTGAGGCAAAAGGATCAGGTCCCGTGAGCGCAACCGATACGAGCGAGCCCAATCGCCGCGATTTTCTCTACGTCGCCACCGGCATGGCCGGAGCAGTCGGCGCCGCCGCCGTGGCCTGGCCCTTCATCGACCAGATGCGCCCGGACGCATCGACGCTCGCAGCATCCTCGATCGAGGTTGACGTCTCGTCGCTGACGCCCGGCATGTCGCTGACCGTCAAGTGGCGCGGTAAGCCGGTGTTCATCCGCAACCGCACCCCCGAAGAGATCAAGGCGGCAAAAGAAGTGCCGTTGGCCGATCTCAAGGATCCGGTCGCGCGCAACGCCAACATCTCCTCCGACGCCCAGGCGACCGACATCGACCGCACCGCTGGCGAAGGCAAGGAAAACTGGCTGGTCATGGTTGGCGTCTGCACCCATTTGGGTTGCGTGCCGCTCGGCCAGCAGGGTGATTTCGGTGGCTGGTTCTGCCCGTGCCACGGTTCCCACTACGACACGGCGGGCCGCATCCGCAAAGGACCGGCGCCGGAAAACCTTCATATTCCGAATTTCCAGTTTCTTTCCGACACGACGATCCGGATAGGCTGAGGCAGGGGGACATAATTCCATGAGCGGTGGACACTCGACCTATTCTCCCAAGACCGGCATCGGCCGCTGGATCGATGCGCGCATGCCGCTGCCGCGGCTGGTGCACGATTCATTCGTCTCCTATCCGGTTCCGCGCAATCTGAACTACGCCTACACCTTCGGCGGCATTCTTTCGATCATGCTGGTGGCGCAGATCCTCACCGGCGTCGTCCTGGCCATGCACTACGCCAACGACACGACGCTGGCCTTCCAGTCGGTCGAAAAGATCATGCGCGACGTCAACTCCGGTTGGCTACTGCGCTACATGCACTCCAACGGTGCGTCGTTCTTCTTCATCGCCGTCTACATCCACATCATGCGCGGTCTCTACTACGGCTCCTACAAGGCGCCGCGTGAGCTTTTGTGGATCCTCGGCTGCATCATCTACCTCTTGATGATGGCAACCGGCTTCATGGGCTACGTTCTGCCCTGGGGTCAGATGTCGTTCTGGGGCGCTACCGTCATCACCGGCTTCTTCACCGCCATTCCGCTTGTCGGCGAGTGGGTCCAGCAGCTGCTGCTCGGCGGCTTCGCCGTCGACAATCCGACGCTGAACCGCTTCTTTGCGCTGCACTACCTGCTGCCGTTCATGATCGCCGGCGTCGTCGTGCTGCACGTCTGGGCGCTGCACGTCACCGGCCAGACCAACCCGACCGGCATCGAAGTGAAATCGAAGACCGACACCGTCGCCTTCACGCCCTATGCGACCATCAAGGATGGTTTCGCCATGGTCGTGTTCCTGGCCGTGTTCGCCTACTTCATCTTCTACATCCCGAATTTCCTCGGCCACCCCGACAACTACATCATGGCCGACTCGCTGAAGACGCCGGCGCATATCGTTCCGGAATGGTACTACCTGCCGTTCTACGCGATCCTGCGCGCCATCACCTTCAACATCGGGCCGATCGACTCCAAGCTCGGTGGCGTGCTCGCCATGTTCGGTTCGATCGCCGTACTGTTCGTCGTGCCGTGGCTCGACACCTCGAAGGTCCGTTCGGCTGTCTACCGTCCGTGGTACAAGCTGTTCTTCTGGCTCTTCGTCATCAACGCGATCTTCCTCGGCTGGCTTGGCTCGCGCCCCGCTGAAGGTGCCTACGTGATCATGTCGCAGCTGGCCACGCTCTACTACTTCGCATTCTTCCTGGTCATCATGCCGGTTCTCGGCCTGATCGAGACGCCCCGCCGCTTGCCCAACTCGATCACCGAAGCGGTGCTCGAGAAGAACAAGTCGGGTTCGGCTCATCCAGCTGGTGCGACCGCAGCGCCCGAAACCCGCGGCTGAGCCAACGAGAATCTGAGAGGGATTTTGGAATGAAAAAGATTCTCAATGGTCTGGCTGCCATCGGCTTCGTGCTCGCCGGCACCGCCGGCGTGGCCATGGCCGCCGAGGAAGCGCACAACGCGGCCGAGCCGACGCACTTCCCGATCCACAAGCCGAAGGAAATGGACTGGACCTTCGCCGGCCCGTTCGGCACCTTCGACAAGGGCCAGCTCCAGCGCGGCCTGAAGGTCTACAAGGAAGTGTGCTCGGCCTGCCACTCGATGAACCTGGTGGCGTTCCGCACGCTCGAGGACCTCGGCTACTCCGAAGCGCAGGTCAAGGCCTTCGCCGCCGAGTACGAAGTGCAGGACGGCCCCAACGCCGAAGGCGAGATGTTCACCCGCAAGGCACTGCCGGGTGACTACTTCCCGTCGCCCTTCGCCAATTCGGCTGCTGCTGCCGCCGCCAACAACGGCGCGGCTCCGCCCGACTTCTCGCTGATCGCCAAGGCGCGCGGCGTCGAGCGCGGCTTCCCGACCTTCGTCTTCGACATCTTCACGATGTATGCGTCGAACGGCCCTGACTACATTCATGCGCTGCTCACCGGCTATGACGAGCAGCCGCCGGCCGGCATGGAAATCGCCGAGGGCACGCACTACAACCCGTTCTTCGTCGGCGGCAAGTCGCTGGCCATGGCCAAGCCGCTTTCCGACGGCCAGGTGACCTACGAGGACGGTTCGCCCGAGACGGTCGAGCAGTACTCCAGGGACGTCTCGGCGTTCCTGATGTGGGCTGCCGAGCCGCACCTCGAAGCGCGCAAGCAGACCGGCTTCGCCGTCATGATCTTCCTGGTGCTGTTTGCCGGCCTGGTCTACGCCACCAAGCGGAAGGTCTGGGCCAACGTCGCCCACTAAGCCGCACCGCAGAACGATAGTGAAGGGCGCCCGCAAGGCGCCCTTTTTCATGGTTCGAACAGTGATCGGACCGCTAAAACCAAACGACTTTGGTCACTGGTCGACAACGTTCCGATGCGACCGAGGATGAGATCGTCAGCGACGGTAAATAGCTTCATTCGAGCGACACATGGCGTTCGCAGTCCAGCGTCAGCAAAGTCGTCAATGGAGAGGTCGCTTGACCATCTGGTGTTGCTTGCCGTGGTAACCATCGCGGTAATGGCGTGACTGTGCGCGCCGTTAAATGAGTTGTTGCTGAGCACGATCGCGGGCCGCCGCTTCTGACCACGCTTCTCCGTGAAGGGGAAATTTACGAGGATGACGTCAAAGCGGCTGTAGGTCACCGAAGGCCTCTTCGTCTTCGGCCGAGTACCATTCCTCGAACGTCATATCGGCAAGGCGCAACCAGGCGTCGTCCTCGTTGTCGGGCCAATGGATGTGAACTTTGTCGCCGCGCCTTTCCTGCAGGCGCTGCCAGACAGTGGCCATTGCGCCAACAGGCTTTAACCCCAACGTCGGTCGGCCATCGGCACCGGTCCGCATCTTTGCCCATTTGCCGACTATCCCATCGACTGAAAGGTTGATCGTCTCTTCGGGCTCAAGGCTGACAACGGTGTTGTACAGGGCCGGACTCGCCTTGAGGTGCTTTGCCCAGATCACGTCGTCCCGGATTTCGATGAGCATGGCTCGTCTCCAATCTCCTGGAACTTAAAAATAGGGGTGGGGTAGGGGTGGTGTCAACTATTCGTCGTTGGCCAGCCTTTTCATTGGACTGGCAAGCCTTTACAAAAAGGAGATTCTCACAAGGCGCCCCATGAACACCTCACTCGAACAGACGCTGCTTGGCGCCATCAGGACCATTCCGGATTATCCCCGGCCCGGCGTGTTGTTCCGCGACATCACTACGCTGCTCGGCAACGCACGTGCCTTCCGCCGCACCATCGATGAGCTGGTTCATCCCTATGCGGGGGCCAAGATCGACCAGGTCGCCGGCATCGAGGCGCGTGGCTTTATCCTGGGTGGCGCCATCGCCCACCAGATGTCGGCCGGCTTCGTGCCGATCCGCAAGAAGGGCAAGCTGCCGCACGAGACCGTGCGCATCGCGTACAGCCTCGAATACGGGCTCGACGAGATGGAGATGCACAAGGATGCGGTCGCGGCTGGCGAAAAGGTCATCCTCGTCGACGACCTGATCGCCACCGGCGGCACCGCCGAGGCCGCGGTCAAGCTGTTGCGCCAGATCGGTGCGGACATCGTTGCCGCCTGCTTCATCGTCGATTTGCCGGAGCTTGGCGGCCGCAAGAAGCTCGAAGCGCTCGGCGTCGATGTCCGCACGCTGATTGCCTTCGAAGGCCACTGAGCAGCCTCTGAGGCCGTTCAGCGTGGGGAATGTCTCCACGCCGTCTTGTTTTCGATCGAAGTTGTGGCTGCGGGCAGGATCGTCCGGCTGTCACCCTCACGCCCGCATGCCGGGCGATCGCGGCTAGCTGATCGCGTAGATCAGGCTCACACGGCCGTTCGTGAGCTGCTCGACCCTCCTCAGTTCGAGCCCATGGCGACGCTCTGTGGCGGCAAACAGCGCCTTTCCCTCACCGGCGATCAGCGGGTAGACGATGACGCGCAGCTCGTCGACCAGGCCTGCCTCGATCAGGCTTGTCGTCGTCTTGGCGCCTCCGACAAGGTAGATGTCCTTTCCGGGCTGCTGCTTGAGCGCCTTGACCTCGTCAACTCGCCTGAGAAAGCGCGTGTTCGGCCACGACGTCGTGGTCAGGCTGTTCGACAGCACATAATGCGGGATCTGCTTGATGAAGCCTGCCCATTCGAGTTCGGCCGGCGTCGGCGCCGTGCCGGTGATCCAGGCGGGCGTGCCCGGCTCGTTCTACAGCGACGTCCAATAGTTCTCGTAGCCAGGATACATGCCGCCGCCGAGCAGGCAGGCATCGATCTGGGGCGTCAGGCCGTAATCCTCCGACCACGCCTCGACCCAGTCCGCGGTACCTTCAGGTCCCTCCATCTTGCCATCGACGGAGATCTTCATTCCAGCAATCAGCTTGCGCATTTCAGCCTCCACAGCATGCCGCCAGGGTCGACATGATCCGGCTGGACATTCAGCCATATGGTTGAATGTAGATTGTCGCGGGGAATAGTCAACCATATGGTTTAATTTTATCGCGACTGTCGCCCTCCGCTACTTGGCCATGGGTCCCCAGGTCCGGGCCTTGCTGAGGCTGGCGGCGTGGAAGCGTCGCGGCGGGGATAGAAGATCGCACCAGGCGCCGCGGCCTCCTTGCCTGCGCCGCGCGCAGCGCCGCTGAAACAATCGAAACATTGCCGTGCTGCTACAGAAAAACACCTGAAATCGACGCGGCGTAGGACAGGACGTGCCGCGAGTGCGGCAGGTTCAACCGGCCAGGCGCGCCCTCCATCGCCCGAACCCAAGATCGCGGCAGAGGCGCGGGCGCGTCTTGCTCCCAAACACGAGTGTTCCAAAATGCTGAAGTCAAATGCTTCGCACGAGTTTCCCGACCGGCTCCGCGCCAGCCTCATCGGCCAGGACCATCCCGGCTATGAGGCGGCGCGCAGCCTTTACAACGCCATGATCGACAAGCGGCCGCGCTGGATCGTGCCATGCGCCGACGTCGGCGATGTGGTCGCGGCGGTTAATCACGCCCGCGACAGGCAGCTGCTCGTCGCCATTCGCGGCGGCGGCCACAACGGCCCGGGCCTGGGCAGCTGCGACGGCGGCATGGTCATCGACTTGTCGCCGATGAAACGGGTCGATATCGACCCGATCACGCGTACCGTCCGGGTCGAGGCCGGCTGTACCCAGGGCGATGTCGACCGGGCGACCAGCGCGCATGGGCTTGCGGTGCCGGCCGGCATCGTCTCGAGCACCGGCATCGCCGGGCTGACGCTCGGCGGCGGCACCGGCTATCTCACGCGCAAGCACGGCCTGACCATCGACAACCTGCTCGCAGCCGAGGTCGTGCTGGCCGATGGCAGCGTCGTCACGGCAAGCGCGGACGAGCATCCCGAGCTGTTCTGGGCGCTGCGTGGCGGCGGTGGCAATTTCGGCGTGGTGACGCGCTTCACCTTCCAGGCGCACCCGGCGAAGGATGTCTATGCCGGGCCGATCTTCTACGACATTGCGCATGCCGCCGAGATCATGCGCTGGTACCGCGACTTCCTGCCAGGGGCGCCACGCGAACTCGGCATATTCTTCGGCATGAAGACGGTGCCCTCCTGCGATCCGTTCCCGCGCGAAATCTGGGGACGGCGCATCTGCGCGCTGATCAGCTGCTACAACGGCACAGACGAGGAAGGCATCCGGGCGATGCAGCCGATGCGCGACGCGCTTCCCAAGCCGCTGATGGACGGCATGATGACGATACCCTTCGCCGACCTGCAGGGGCTGTTCGACCCGCTGCTGCCCAAGGGGCTGCATTGGTACTGGAGGGGCGACTATGTCGACGAGCTGTCCGACGCCGCCATCGCCGCCCATGTCGCGCACGGCTCGAAGAGCCCGAGCGAGCTGTCGCTGATGCATCTCTACCCCATCGACGGCGCGGTCCACGACGTTGCGCCAGAGGCCACTGCCTGGGGCGCAAGGCGGGCCCGCTGGTCGATGGTCATCGCCGGCATCGACCCCGACCCGGCGAAGGCGCCGGAGCTGAAGCAATGGGCAAGCGCCTACTGGGCCGCGGTGCACAAGCACAATCCGCATGGCGGCGCCTACATCAACTTCATGATGGACGACGAGGGCGAGGCGCGCGTGCGTGCCGCCTATGGCGCCAATTACGAGCGACTGGTCGCCGTCAAGCGCCGCTACGACCCGGCAAACCTCTTCCGGGTCAACCACAACATCCGGCCGTAAGCCGGCGCGCGCTCGCGATGAACCTGCAGCCACCCGTGGAGAAGCTCTCCACGGGTGGCAGATTGTTTTTCCCGGTGACGACCGCCAATCGGCCTCCGCTGCGATCCGTCGCACCCCCCTCTGGCCTGCCGGCCATCTCCCCCACAAGGAGGGAGATTAGTCGCGTCGCCGGCGGCGCCTATCCTGCAGCGTCCGAAGGGCTGATAGACCAGCTTGCAACGTTGGCGATTAAGCGAGGCGCCGATGACGGCCTGATCTCCCTCCTTGTGGGGGAGATGGCCGGCAGGCCAGAGGGGGGTGCGAAGGATCAGGACGCAGAAGGCTTGCTTCGTCGAGCACCTGCCAGGTCGTCCCGTCGAAGCTTGCTTGTCACTAGCCGGCGTGGACAAGCGCGCCATCCGCGCCCTCTCCACCTCCGGTTTTATTCCCTCATCTTGCGGGAAGCCGCGCTACCCGACCTTCACCAGCACGGCGCTGTCGAACTCGATGACCTTGTCGCCGGTCGAGTCGAACCCTTCGGAGTGGATCGTCATCATGCGCCAGCCGGGACGGGTGGCGAGCGGGCGGTGGTCGATGCCGCGGCGGGTGAAGGTTACCGTCTCGCCGGCAAAAACCGGCTTCAGCCATTTCAGGTTCTTGAAGCCGGGCGAGGGGCCGAACTCAGGCTTCGGTCCCGGACCGTCCCAGGCGCGGCCGCGATGCGCCAGGTTGAGCTTCATCCAGGCGGCAGTGGTGTGCCAGCCTGAGGCGCACAGGCTGCCGAAGACACTTGCCTTGGCTGCTTCCTCGTCGGTGTGGAAGGGCTGCGGGTCGTATTTCCGGGCAAAATCCTTGATCGCCTCGGCGCTGAAGTGATGGCTGCCGAGCGTGACCGTGACACCGATGCCGAGATACTCGTCGAGGGTCATAGTGCTGTCTCGCGGGTCAGGAACATGCAGGTGTTGACCAGTTCGAAGACCATCTCACCCTTCTGGTTGACCAGTTCGGCGCGCCACGTGACGAAGCCGAGACCGGGCTTCGAGCGCGACAGGCGGCTGGACAGGATGGTGAGCTTGCCGCCCAGCACGTCGCCAGCCAGCACCGGCTTTTTCCACTTGGCGTAGTCGATGCCGGGCGCGCCTTGCGAGGTCGAGTCGAGCAGCAGCGCATCGCACAGCATGCGCATGAACATCGAGCAGGTGTGCCAGCCCGAAGCCGACAGGCCGCCGAGAATGCTCGCCTTGCCGGCCTCTTCATCGAGGTGGAAGGGCTGGGCGTCGAACTCCGAGGCGAATTCGATAATCTCTTCAGCCAGCACGGTCTTGGTGCCGAGGTCGATGATCACGCCCTCGCCAAGGTCCTCATATGCCCATGTCTTGGTGCTCATCGGCAATCCTGTTCAAGCTTGTACGATAACCTTGGACCGGCCCTGCGGGTCACGCAAGGCCGGTCGTCGGGCAATCATTGGCTCAGAGCCAGCCGCGGCGGCGGAACCACCAGAACGGCAGGATCGCGGAAACAACCATCAGGCCGAGTGCCACCGGATAGCCGAAGTCCCATTTCAGCTCCGGCATCAGGTCGAAGTTCATGCCGTAGATCGAGGCGACGAGTGTCGGCGGAAGGAACACCACGGCGGCGACCGAGACGATCTTGATGATGCCGTTCTGCTCGATGTTGATCATGCCGAGCGTGGCATCGAGCAGGAAGGTGATCTTCTGCGACAGGAACGAGGCGTGGTCGGTGAGCGACAGCACGTCGCGCGACAGCGTCTTGACCCGTGCCTTGGCGTCCTTGCCGTTCTTGCCCTGGGCGAGGGCGTTGGCAAGAAAGCCCGACAGCCGCTGCAGCGAGGTCAGGCTATCGCGGATGTTGGAGGTCAGCGACTCCTTGCGGCCGAGGTCCTTGAGGATCTGCTGGAAGTCGCGGTCACGCTTCGATGCCTTGGTCGCGGTCGGGTTGAAGATGTCCTTCGACAGCAGTTCGATATCGCGAGAGACGCGCTCGAGCACGTCGGCAAGGCGGTCGACGATCGCCTCCAGCAGCCCAACAAGGATCGTCTCGCCCGAGGTGCAGCCGATCGCCGCCTTCTCCGCTCGCAGCGGGAACGCCAGGAACGCCTTGGGCTCATGATAGCGGATGGTCACCAGCAGGTTGCGGCGCAACACGAAGGTCACCGGCGACATCACAGGGTCGTCGCTATCGGCCTGCGAGGGCAAGGTGGCGGTCATGAAGTAGGCGCCGTCCTCGACATAGAGGCGGGACGAGATTTCGATCTCCTCCATCTCCTCGCGTGTCGGGACACCCACGCCGAGCCACTGCTCGACCTCGGTCTCTTCCTGCTTGGTCGGATTGAACAGGTCGGCCCAGACAATGCTGTCCTTTTGAGCCGCAATGGTGTCTGCAAGGCGCAGACGATCGTTTTCCACGACGAATGCCTTGATCATCGCCGGTCTCCCATACTGGAGCTGATATCGTGCCCGATGCGGGCGGGGTTGCTGGATTGCGCCGGCGGGGTGCGTGAGTGACCGGGTCGGTGCCTAGGCGCGATAGACCCGGCAGCCTGCGACGTCAAGTTGCAAATCGGTCAGGTTGGCGGGATACGCCTGGGCTCAGAAGAACTCGTCGAGCAGCTGGTAGTAGGAGAGCTTGACTGGATCTGCCTCGGGCAGGCCGTAGAGCGCGAGGAACGGCGCCACCCACTCTTCGCCGAGATTGTACTGGATGCTCCAGCAGGCGAGTGCCAGGTCCTGGTGCAGGTCGGCGACGCCAAGCCGGCTGCAATCGATGAAGCCGGTGAAGCGGCCGCCATCGGCCATGAAATTCGGCATCGAGGCGTCGCCATGAGTGACGACAAGGGTCTCGGACGCCGGCCGCCGCGCCACAAGCTCTTCGAACACCTGCTGCGCGGTTTGACCCAGTCGCTCGTCGTCGAAGTCGTCTTCATCGACCTCGCCGGCGTCGGCGCGGGCTTTCGCCACGGCGATGCGTTGCCCGAGGCTGTGATCGAACGGGCAGGCGGCGACGTCGAGGGCATGGAGCCGGCGCAGCGCGTCAGCCATGATGGCGATGGCCTTGTCGGGCGAGGTTTGCTGCGAGACGAGGTCCCGCCCGGCAACCGCGCTCATCAGCAACCAGTTGTGGCCGGCATGGGTTTCGAAGACGATGACTTCAGGGCAGGGGATGCCCTGGCCGCACAGCCAACGCAGCCGGGCCACCTCGTCGGGCAGCTCGGCAAATTCACCTGACACTTCGGTCTTGAGAAACAGCACAGGCTTGCCGTCGGCCGTAAGCTTGAACACGCCCGCATCCGAATGGCCGATGGTCTGTCGGTCCCAGCTGTAACCGGCCAGCGCCTCACGCAACGACACGGGAAGATCGATCTCGAAAGAAGCGTGCTGCGTCATCTGTCCCCTCAAGGATGCTTGCTGCGCCTGGCAGCATCACTGCTGTTCTTGCTTGGGGCGCAGATAGGTCTTCCAGGCGGAGCCGTCGAGAACAATCTGGTTGATCGTGCGTAAGGCGGTCTACGTCTTGCGATGACGCACCAACGCTTGAAGCGGACAGAGTATCGACAGCATGAAAACAAAAAAGGCCGGGGTGACCCCGACCTTTCTCTAGCGTCTCAACATCCAGTGCCAGTACATCCGTGGTCAAAGCTGGAGACGATCTGCAAATCTCCAGGCGACCGTAGCCAGGGTTGGTTAGCAAAAGGTTAACATCCGCGGGATGTCGTGGCCCGAAAGCCGGACGTGCAACTGACTGGCTCATCGCTCCGCGCCAAAAGAAAAGCCCCGCGATGCGGGGCGTTTCGTATGCAGACGCAACGCCCAGCTGATCAGGTGTTGAACTTGAACAGCATCACGTCGCCGTCCTGGACGACATATTCCTTGCCTTCGTCGCGCGCCTTGCCGGCTTCCTTGGCCGGAACTTCGCCGCCAAGCGTGACGAAATCGTTGAAGGCGATGGTCTGGGCGCGAATGAAGCCGCGCTCGAAGTCGGTGTGGATCACGCCCGCCGCCTGTGGCGCCTTGGCGCCCTTGTGCACGGTCCAGGCGCGCGTTTCCTTGGGGCCGACGGTGAAGTAGGTGATCAGGTGCAACAGCTCGTAGCCGGCGCGGATGAGCTTATCGAGGCCCGGCTCGTCCAGGCCGAGATCGGCGAGGAATTCCTGGGCTTCCTCGTCGGGCAGCTGCGCCACTTCGGCTTCGATGGCAGCGGAAATGACGACGACGCCGGCACCTTGCGCCTCGGCCATCTTCTGCACAGCCTGGGTATGCTCGTTGCCGGTCGCCGCATCGCTTTCGGCGACGTTGCAGACATAAAGCACCGGATGCGAGGTCAGAAGGTTCAGGCCCTGCAGGATTTCGAGGTCCTCGGCAGCGATGCCCTTGAGCAGCAGCCGCGCCGGCTTGCCGTCCTGCAGCAGGGCGAGCGCCTGCTCCATCATCGGCAGGACGGTTGTCGCTTCCTTGTCCTTGCTGGCAGCGCGCTTGCGGAACTGCACGATGCGGCGCTCGAGGCTTTCGAGGTCGGCGAGCATCAGCTCGGTCTCGACCGTCTCGGCGTCGGCGACAGGATCGATGCGGCCTTCGACATGGGTGATGTCATCGTCTTCGAAGCAGCGCAGCACGTGCACGATGGCGTCGACCTCGCGGATGTTGGCGAGGAACTGGTTGCCCAGGCCTTCGCCCTTCGAGGCGCCGCGCACCAGCCCGGCGATGTCGACGAAGGAGATACGGGTCGGGATGATCTCCTTCGACTTGGCGATGGTGGCCAGCTGCTTGAGACGCGGATCCGGCACCGCGACCTCGCCGGTGTTCGGCTCGATGGTGCAGAACGGATAGTTCGCCGCCTGTGCGGCGGCCGTGCGCGTCAGCGCGTTGAAAAGCGTCGATTTGCCAACGTTAGGCAGGCCGACGATGCCGCATTTGAAACCCATGGTCTTCTGGTCCTATCGGGAAATCGGAATTTGCTCAGGGCTATGGGCGATAGGGCCTAAGATCGTCAAGTCTTTCAGCGTCGCACGCGGTATTGCGCATGCACTGCGCCGTGCGAGATCGAGCCAGCGATCGGCCTGTTTGCCGCCGAAAGCCTGTAAGCCCGAGCCGAGGATGACGGGGATGGTGCCGATCTCGATCGTGTCGAGCAGGCCGGCATCCATGAACTGGCGGGCCAGGTCGCCGCCGCCAAGCAGCCAGATACGGCCTTTGGCGCCGCGCGCGCGAAGATTGGCAAGCATTTCGACAGGCGTGCCAGCCATGGCTTCGGCGTTTTCGGGCAGGTTGTCGAGTGGGCGCGAGGTGGCAACCAGGCAAGGGTATTGGGCGTAGGCCCATTCCGGTTCGCGGCTGATGACATCATAGGTCGCGCGGCCCATGACGATACCGCTCAGCGACGCCATGAACGCGGAAAAATCGTAGTCGTCGTCGGGTGGAAAGTTATCGAGCCAGTCGAACGTGCCGTCCTCGCGGGCGATGAAGCCGTCAAGCGACATCGCGAACATGTAGATGACTTCGTCAATGCCTGTTGTCGCCATGATCCGCTCCCTGTTGTCAGGGATGGGTTCTATCATTGCGGCTGGTCGTCTTGTGTCAGGAGACTTTCAACGGCCGGGCGAATCCGGTGGCCCCTCAGTCCTTGCCGAGCAGTTTCTTCAGCATCGCGGCCATCGGGCCGGTCTCGGGAACCTTGATGGCCGGCTGGTTCGGGCGGGCTTGGCGGATGTGGCTCTGGGCCTTCGGCGCCTGCGGCTTGGCAGCCTTCGGCGGCGGGGTGTCGTTCGCGCCCGTCGGCTGAAGCTTGTCGCGCAGGCCGACGGTGACCTTGTTCATGAAGCCGTTGTCGTCGCCCTTGGTCAGCAGATCGGAACTGTCGGCAATGAGTTCGAGCAGCGCCTCCAGCCATTCCTTGTCGGCCTTGGCGAAGTCGCCGAGCACATGGCCGTGCACCATTTCCTTGACGCCGGGATGGCCGATGCCGATGCGGACGCGGCGATAGTCCTTGGGAATGTGCTGGTCGATCGAGCGGATACCGTTGTGGCCGCCGGCGCCACCGCCGATCTTGACCCGCACCTTGCCGGCGACGAGGTCGAGCTCGTCGTAGAAGACGGTCACGGCGGAGGGTTCGATCTTGTAGAAGCGCAGGGCTTCTCCGACCGACTGGCCGGACAGGTTCATGAACGTCTGTGGCTTGAGAAGGATGACCTTTTCGCCGCCGATGTTGCCTTCAGCGATCAAGCCCTTGAACTTCTTCGTCCAGGGCGAAAACGAATGGCGGCGGGCAATTGCGTCCGCCGCCATGTAGCCGACATTGTGCCGGTTGTTCTGGTATTGCGTACCCGGATTGCCGAGACCTGCAAAGAGCAGCATGTTCGGGTCCTCCGGGTATGCGCCGATTATGCCTCGGGGGCAGCCTCGGTTGCGCCTTCTTCCGACTTCGATGCCGAGGTGCCGGCGATCGTTGCGACGGTGAAGTCGCGGTCGGAGATGACGGGCTTCACGCCCTTCGGCAGCTTGACGGCCGAAATGTGGATCGAATCGCCGATGTCGGTGCCGTCGAGGTCGACGGTGATGAACTCGGGGATCGCGTTTGCCGGGCAGTGGAGCTCGACCTCGTGACGGACGATGTTCAGCGTGCCGCCGCGCTTGATGCCGGGCGACTTCTCTTCATTGATGAAGTGAACCGGAACCTGGACGTTGACTTCGGTGTTTGCGCCAACGCGCAGGAAGTCGACGTGCATCGGGAAGTCACGGACCGGATCGAGCTGGTAGTCCTTCGGCAGAACCTTGATCTTCTTGCCGTCGACTTCGATCGTCGCCACGGTGGTCAGGAAGCCGCCGCCATGGATCTTGTAGAAGATGTCCTTGTAGGACAGGGCGATGGCCAGGGGAGGCTGCTTGTCGCCGTAAATAACTGCAGGCACTTTACCGTTGCGACGAACTTCACGGGCGGACCCCTTACCGACCAGTTCGCGTGCTTCGGCCTTGAGCTCGTATGTTTCGCTCATGGCATTTCCTTTCGGTTGTATGGAGCGCTTACGGTGGGCATGAAGCCGGATCCGTAAACGTCGAAAGCCGCCGGGTGAGGCGGCCTTCCGCCGCGTTGCCTCCAAGGGTGTCTACGCGGGTGGCGGCTCTATATCCGAAGGTGGCAAAAAGTGCAACCGTCGGGGCTTTTTAGGACTGGCTCCCCGTTGCTGCCGCCGTGGCTGCTCGCATCTGTGCCGCTATGCCTGTATCACGCCGGGCTGAAACAGCCAGGACCTGCCGACTTACCCATGCAAGACTTTCTCCCGCTCCATCTGCCGACCGCCACCATCGTGGTGCTTGTTGTGGCCGCATTCATTGCCGGCTGCGCGCGCGGTTTCTCGGGCTTCGGCGGGGCGCTGATCTTCGTGCCGGTGGCAAGCGCGCTGATCGGCGCCAAGCTTGCGGTGCCGCTGCTTCTGATCGTCGACCTCGTCCTGACGCCGGGGCTCATCCCGAATGCCTGGCGCGGCGCCGACCGCGCCAATGTCGGCGTGATGGCGCTCGGAGCGGCCGTCGGTGTGCCCACGGGCACTTTTCTGCTCACCCATGTCGATGGCGTGGTGATCCGCTGGGCGATCGTTGCCATTGTCGTTACGCTGCTGGCCCTGCTGATGTCAGGCTGGCGCTACCATGGTCGCCCGCATGCCAGCCTGACAGCTGCCGTCGGCATGACCTCTGGGCTGTTTTCGGGTGCCGCCCAGGTCGGCGGGCCGCCCGTTGTCGCCTACTGGCTTGGCGGTGCGATCCCGCCGCTGACGGTACGGGCCAACATCGTGCTCTACTTCGCCATATCGAGCGTGCTGTCGGTTACGAGCTACCTCGTCGCCGGATTGCTGACCTGGGAGACGGTAGGGCTGTCGCTGACGATCGGGCCGACCTTCGCGATTGGCCTGTATATCGGCTCGCACCTGTTCAGCCGCGCCAATGAGGCGACTTTCCGGCGCATCTGCTACGGCCTGATCGCGGCGGCGGCGATCATTGGCCTGCCGGCACTCGATGGTGTGCTGCGATGATCAAACGTGGTCGTCGGGCCTCCGTATGGGCCGCTGGCGTTCTTTTCATTGAAGCCAAGGCTCATCTCAACTAGAGTTCACAAATCGGGGGCATGGTGGACTCCCCGTGAGGCGCGAGCCCAAGTTCCGCCTTCGCTGGCTATGCGGAGGAAAACCATGCCCAGGATGATCACACCCCAAAAACTGATCCCGCTTCTCGGTACCGACAGGTGCCCGCTGATCGTCGATGTGCGCAGGGCGGCAGCCTTTGCGGCAGCACCGACGCGCATCGTTGGTGCTGTGTGGCGGGATCACATGAAGTCGGCCGAATGGCTGCCGCTGTTGCCAACTGGCCGGCCGCTGGTTGTCTACTGTGCCCACGGCCACAATGTCAGCGAGATCGCCACGGCTCGCCTGACCGCCGCAGGGGCCGATGTGTCGATGCTCGAAGGCGGCATCGACGCGTGGATTGCCACTGGTGGGCCGCTTGTGGCTCGCTCGGCGCCCGGCCTTGAGCCTGGATTGCCGGTGCCCAGCGTCTGGGTGACGCGGGCGCGGCCGAAGATCGACCGCATTGCCTGTCCTTGGCTCATCAGGCGCTTCATCGACCCGTTGGCGGTCTTCCATTTCGTCTCAGCCGAATGGGTCAAGGACGTCGCTGACGAGATCGGCGCCATCCCCTACGACATCAAGGACGTGCATTATTCGCATCGCGTCGACGAATGCACCTTCGACACGCTGATATCGGAGTTCGGGCTAAACGATCCGGCGCTGCTGCATCTTGCCCGCATCGTGCGCGGCGCCGACACAGCCCAGCTCGACATGGAGCCGCAGGCGGCAGGTTTGCTCGCGATATCACTCGGCCTCTCGGCGATCGAAGGCGACGACCTCGCGCAGCTGGAAAAGGGCATGACGATCTACGACGCGTTGTATGGCTGGTGCCGTTACGCTAGGTCGGAAACCCATAACTGGCCGGCAAAGGCGATTTGACATGGACACGACGCCTTCCAAGGCTGCGCCTCCTTCATTCGGGGAGGCGACGCGGACCTTTGCCAAGATCGGCTTGCTGTCGTTCGGCGGGCCGGCCGGCCAGATCGCGCTGATGCACAAGATCCTCGTCGACGAGAAGCGCTGGCTCGACGAGCCGCGTTTCCTGCATGCGCTCAACTACTGCATGCTGTTGCCGGGGCCCGAAGCAATGCAACTGGCGACCTACTCCGGCTGGCTGATGCACGGCATCAGGGGCGGGCTGATGGCGGGCCTGCTCTTCGTCTTGCCCGGCGCTCTGGTCATCACCGCGCTGTCGGCGATCTATCTGACTGTCGGCCATGTTACGCTGGTGCAGGGGCTGCTGTTCGGGCTCAAGGCCGCGGTGCTGGCCGTCGTGCTTGAGGCGCTGATCAAGGTGTCGAAACGGGCGCTGAAGAACGGCAGCATGGTCATTCTTGCGATCGCAGCCTTCGTCGCCATCGCCTTTCTCAAGCTGCCGTTCCCGCTGATCATCGCGGTCGCGGGGATGTCAGGCGCGCTGATGCACCTGTTCGGGGCCAGCCGGAGCAAGGCGTTGGCGGAAGCCGAGCCGGAGATCGCCTATGACATGCCGGAATGGACGAAGCCGAGTTCGCGGCGGTTCTTCACGACACTTGCCATCTGGCTGGCGATCTGGTTCGTGCCGCTGATCGTTCTGTGGCAGATCCTCGGGCCCGGCCATGTCTTCACCGCCGAAGCGACGTTCTTTTCCAAGATGGCGGCGGTGACCTTCGGCGGCGCCTATGCGGTGCTGGCCTACGTCGCGCAGCAAGCGGTCGAGGTGCATGGCTGGCTGAAGCCGGACGAGATGCTGACCGGCCTCGGCCTCGCCGAAACGACGCCGGGGCCGCTGATCCTGGTGCTGGTCTTCGTCGGCTTCCTCGGCGGCGCCAGGCTTTCGGCCTTGGCCCCGCTCACTGGTGGCGTCGCCGGAGCAGCAGTCACGCTGTGGTTCACCTTCGTGCCGTGCTTCCTGTGGATCTTCGTCGGCGCGCCCTATGTCGAGACCGTCCGCAACGTGCGCTGGCTGGCCAGCGCGCTATCCGCCGTGACGGCTGCGGTCGTCGGCATCATCGCCAACCTCGCCGTGTGGTTCGCGCTGCACGTTCTGTTTGGCAATGTCGGGGAGGTCAATTGGGGGCCGTTCGCGCTGCCAGTGCTCGATTTCGGCAGTTTCGACTGGCTTGCTGCAACCATCGCCGTTGCTGCGGGCGTGGCGCTGATCCGTTTCCACACCAACATGATCGTCGTGCTGGCCGTCTCGGCGCTTGCCGGCATGGCCTGGCAACTGTCCTGAACGAAAGAGCCCCGCCTGGGATGACCGGGCGGGGCTTTGAAATTGTCTGCTCGGGGCAGAAAGCTTAGTCGAACAGGCTCGACACCGATTCTTCTGTAGCCGTGCGCGAGATCGCTTCGCCGATCAGGTCGCCGATCGAGACGACGCGGATGTTGTGGGCGTCCATCACCGCCTGCGTCGGCTGGATCGAGTCGGTGATGACCAGTTCCTGCAGCTGCGAGCCGGCGATACGGGCGGCAGCACCGCCCGAAAGCACGCCATGGGTGATGTAGGCGGTGACTGATGTGGCGCCCTTGGCGAGCAGCGCGTCGGCCGCGTTGCACAGCGTGCCACCGGAATCGACGATGTCGTCGATGAGCAGGCAATCCTTGCCGTGCACTTCGCCGATGACGTTCATCACCTCGGATTCACCGGGGCGTTCGCGGCGCTTGTCGACGATGGCAAGCTGGGCGTCGATGCGCTTGGCCAGCGCACGGGCGCGGACCACGCCGCCGACGTCGGGCGAAACCACCATGACGTTGCCCAACTGCTTGTACTTGGCCTTGACGTCACGGGCCATGACCGGAACCGAGAACAGATTGTCGGTCGGGATGTCGAAGAAGCCCTGGATCTGGCCGGCATGCAGGTCGAGCGTCAGGACGCGGTTGGCGCCGGCGCGGGCGATCATGTTGGCGACGAGCTTGGCCGAGATCGGCGTGCGGCCCGAAGCGCGGCGATCCTGCCGGGCGTAGCCGAAATAAGGAATGACCGCCGTGATGCGCCGAGCCGACGAACGCATGAAGGCGTCGATCATGATGAGCAGTTCCATCAGGTGATCGTTGGTCGGGTAAGCGGTCGACTGGAGGATGAAGACATCCTCGCCGCGCACGTTCTCCTGGATCTCGACGAAGATTTCCTGGTCAGCGAAGCGCCTGACGCTGGCCTTGCCCAGGGGAATGTTGAGATAGCGCGCGACCGCTTCTGCTAGCACCCGGTTGGAATTGCCCGCGAAGAGTTTCATGTACCGATCCTGGTAGAGATTATGAGCGGGCTTTTAGCGGTCCTTGCCGCTATTGCAAGCGGACTCGCCACTGAATCCCAAAAAAGCGACATTGTGGAACGGAATGTCGCGGTCTAGCCGGGTTTTGCGGCCAGCCACTGGGCCAATTGATCGATGGTGCTGTCGGCTATCGCCTGCATGGTCGCGGGCGCCACCGTTGGCCAGCCGTCGCCGCTGCCGGCCGAAGCCGCCGTCTGCTGGCCGTTGATGCGGTGCAGACGGGTGCCGGCCGGATCGTAGACGTCCCAGACGTAAACGACCGTCGTGTCCTTGCCTTCGGTCATCGCCGAGAAGTAGCCGCGCATGATGATGCCGGGCGGGGTGGTATCGGTGCTGCCGGCCAGCGTGATGCCGCGTTCGCGAGCGCGAGCGCCGAGCCGCTGGGTCAGCGGCGTCGCTGCCTCGACGGTCGCGCCGACGATCGGTGCGAATTGCACGCGCGCCTTGCTGATGACGGCTGCCGTCTGTGCCGGGACGGCAGATGCTGCCACGGTTGCAGCACCTGATACCGCGGGCGCGGCCACATCGGTGCCTTCGGTCCTGGCAAGCGCTGCCGACTGCTCGGTCGGTGCGACCGCCGTTGGTTCGAGGACATCCTTGGCGCTGTTGCAAGCGGACAAGGCGACAGAGGCGGACAGGCAGGCTGCCGCAAAGATCCAACGTCTCATTTGCCCGAACTCCCTGGCAAACGCCCCTCAGCGCTCTGCGCAATCATCGTACGATCAAGTCGAGATCATGGCGGGACAGCGGCTTGGGTGCGGATTCAGTGGTCAGATAGGTACGACCCAACGTCATCGCGGTCTCGGTTTCCGAATCCATGATGATCATGTGGGCAAACAAGGTCATGTTGGGCGCGATCGGCTCGGGATTACCCTGGTAGAACATCGGCATGTCCATCCACGACGGCGTGAAGCGCGCGCCGACGGAGTAACCGCAAGCATTGAGTCGGTGCTTGGTCAGTCCATGGGTCTCCAGCGTGCGGGCATGGGCGTCGAAGACGTCGCCGAAGGTGTTGCCCGGCGTCATCGCCTTTTCGACAGCGACAAGTGCCGCCAGCGAGGCGTCGTAGAGGTCCTGGTGGCGGCGGGAGACCTTGCCGGTGAGTGCGGTGCGCATCATCGGCGCATGATAGTGGTTGAAAACGCCGGCCCATTCCAGCGTCAGCTGGTCGTTCTTGTTGAGCTTGCGGCGCCCTGCCTTGTAGCGGCACAAAAGCGCGTCGGCGCCTGAGCCGATGATGAACTCGTTGGCCGGATAGTCGCCGCCACCTTCGAAGATCGCGCCCTGCATGGCGGCCAGGATCTTGGCCTCGTCGCCACCTTGCTTGATCAGCGGCAGCGCCGCATCGAGGGCGTCGTCGGCGAGGCTCGCGGCTTTTTCGGCTTTCTCGATCTCGGCAGGGCTCTTGAACAGCCGCAGGCGGCCAACGATGCCAGAGGCATCGACGATCTGGCCAAACGTCTGGAGCTGTTCGTCGAGGCGGCGGCCATTGAAGGCGGTCAGGCCATGGGTGTCGTATTCGACACCGACGCGGGCGCCGAGCAGGCCGAGGTCGTTGAGCAGGTTGCGCAGGTCGAGCGTCGGGTTGGCGTTGTCGCGGTCGGTCCACAACACGATGTTTTCGATGATCGAGGTGTGGCGCGCCTGGCGCAGGTCAGCCGAACGCGTCAAAAGCGTCATCGAGCCGTCGGCCATGACCACCAGCGACTGGAAGAAGCAGAAGCCGAACGTGTCGTAGCCGGTCAGCCAGTACATGCTCTCCTGCGCGAACAGGACCACCGCATCGAGCTTCTTTTCCGCCATCTCGATCATCAGCCGGTCGCGCCGGGCATCGAATTCGGTTCGTTCGAAATGCAGCGCCATGCTGTCAGTCCTCCAATGCAATTGCCGAAATCTGCCGCCCGTAATCAGCTTCCTTGCGGTGCGTGGTGCGCCGGTAGGAATAAAACAGGTCCTCTTCCGCGTAGGTGCAGCGGTTCAGCGCCTCGGCCACGACGCCTGCGCGCTGCAGCCGGTCGACCGTATAGAGGTTGAGGTCGAACATATGGTGGCCGGCATTGGCCGACGGGGCGAAGTAACGCGCATTGTCCGCATCAGCCTCGGTGAAGCGGGCGACGAATTCCGGGCCGACCTCGTAGCTGGCGGCGCTGATCGACGGGCCAAGCACGGCCAGGATACGCTCGCGCCTGGCGCCGAGGCTCTCCATCGCGGTGACGGTGTTTTCGAGCACGCCGGTGAAGGCGCCCTTCCAGCCGGCATGGGCGGCACCGATGATGCGCGCCTCAGGGTCGGCGAAGAGCACGGGGCCGCAATCGGCCGAGGAGGCGCCCAACGCAATGCCTGGCCTGTTGGTCACCAGGGCGTCGGCCTTGGGGCGACCGTCGGCGAATGGACCGGTGGCGATAACGACATCGGGCGAGTGGACCTGGTAGAGGCTGAGCAGGTGGTCGGCCGGCACGCCCATCCAGCTTGCGACGCGGCGGCGGTTCTCGGCGACCAGCGTCTGGTCATCATCCGAGCCGACGCCGATGTTGAGGCCTTCGTAGATGCCTTCGGAGACCCCGCCGATGCGGGTGAAATATCCGTGGCGGATGCCATTGGCCTCCGCGCTGGCGAGCAAGTTGGACCGGATCGGGTCCGGTTTCGAGTCGTTCAGCATTGCCGCCTTGTCTTCCTCGTCAGCGATTTCGTCAAGGCTGGGCCGGCCGCCGCCGGTCGCCTCGCCGTTTCGAGCGCGGACAGTGGGGCAGGCGCAAGCTCACTGTCAACTGACGGCGGGGAAGGGAAGTTTTGTGCCACGAGGCGCTATGGCAAGCACCTTGAACAGCGTGCCCATGGCATCCGGACCAGCGAGGCGTTCGACGTCGCTGCTGATCTTTTCGCGCCCTGTGGCGTCGACATCGGCGCCCAGTTTGCCGGCGCGTTCAAGCAGGCCAAGCGCAAGCAGGAACTCGCCTTGGGTCGCCAGATGCGCGTCGAGCCCATGCGCGCGGGCTGCAAGTGCAAGGGCTGAGAAATCGACATGCGAGGTCAGATCGGCTTCGCCGGGATGGGCGAGCACGTCGTCATACTGGTGCTTGCGCAGCGCCTGCAGCGTATCGCCGATGCCTGATTTGAGATGGCCGTAGTCGAAGAATAGCCCGACGCCGCCTGAAGCTGCGATGCGTTCGGCGATGGCTTCCATGATGGCTGTCCGGGCCGGAGCCAATTCGAAAATCGAACCTGCAGGCACATTTGCGGCTTCAGCCGGCAGCAGTGCTGCTTCGATAGTTGCGGGACCGGCGACGAAGGCGAGTTCGCCTGTCTCATCAAGGCCGATGGCACGCTCGTGCCACGCATCGCCGATCTTGACGAACTGGCGGGTCGGGATGGCGTCGAACAATTCGTTGCCGACGATGAACAGCGGCGCATCGGGCAGGGTGCCAACGCTCTCATGCCAGGCGATTTCCATGCCGCTTGGAGCAAGGCTCGCCTTCTGGACCTCGCGCAGCCGCGGGCTGGTCTCGATCAGCGCCACCGAGACGTTGGCGGCGAAGGTCGCATCTAGCTTGCCCAGCACCCGCAGCATGTCCTTCATCAGCGTGCCGCGCCCGGGGCCGATCTCGGCCAGCGTTGCGCCCGCAGGGCGGCCCGATGCCTGCCAAGCGGCGTAAAGCCAGACGGCGACAAGCTCGCCGAACATCTGGCTGATCTCGGGGGCGGTGGTGAAGTCACCTTCCGCCCCGAATGGCTCGCGCGTCGTGTAGTAGCCGTCAGCCGGGTCGAACAGGCACAACGCCATGTATTCGGCGACGCTTATCGGCCCCGATGCGGCGATCAGGCTAGCGATGCGCGTCTTGAGCGCGGTCATGCCGGCTTTGCGGCCTGGCTCACCGGCTTGGCCGACAGCATCGCCCAGACGCCGATCAGCACCATCGGCACTGACAGCACCATGCCCATGGTCAGCCAGCCGCCGAGGAGGTAGCCGATCTGCTGGTCGGGCTCGCGGAAGAACTCGACGAAGATACGCGACAGGCCATAACCGCAGACGAAGGCGCCGGCGACGAAGCGTGGCGTCTTCAACTTGAGGCGCGAGTGGGTGAGGAGGCGCAATACGAGGAACAGGACCAGGCCTTCAAGCAGCGCTTCATAAAGCTGGCTCGGGTGGCGCAGGAACGGGCCGCCGGTGGGAAACTCGACCGCCCACGGCACGTCGGTCATCCGGCCCCAAAGCTCGGAATTGATGAAGTTGGCGACGCGCACGAGGCCGAGGCCGACCGGAACGCCGGCCGCGACAACGTCGATCAGCGACCAGACAAGGATGCCGTGCTTGCGGGCGAACAGGAACATGGCGAGCGTCACGCCGAGCAGGCCGCCATGGAACGACATGCCGCCTTGCCAGACAGCGAAGATGTCGAGCGGATTTGAGATGTAGCGGGCGAGGTCATAAAACAGGATGTAGCCGACGCGGCCGCCAAGCACGACGCCGACGGCGGCCCAAACGAGGAAGTCGTCGAGGGCCTCGGGCTTCATCGGCAGGGTGCCGTTCGGCCACAGGCGGGCGTTGGTCACCAGCCGCTTGCCGTACCACCATGCGAACAGGATGCCCAGAATGTAGCCCAGGCCGTACCAGTGTATGGCCAGCGGTCCAAGCTGCACGATCACCGGATCGATGTTGGGAAAGGGCAGGGCTGCCAGCGGCAAGGCAAGGTATTCGCTCAAATCAGTCTCCAGGGCAGGCGATCGCGGCGGACCATGCTGCAGGCTTTTGGCAGGGTCAAGGCAGGCAACCCTGAGGTAACCGAGAAGTCATTGCTCGGGAAAAAGGATCTGCTCGTAATCCATCGCGCCGTGCAGGACACGGATGATTTCAAGCGATCCCGTGTGTACGCGGTAGAAGATCAGATAATTGCCGAACACCCGCCGGCGGATTTCGTTGTCGGCAATTTTCCTGACCACCGCATAGCCAAGCGGCGTTTCAGCGATGCCAAAACAGCGGTCATGCAACTCCAGGACAAATGTCAGCGCGCGCATGGGATTCGATTGAGCGATGTGGTCGCCGATCGCCTCGATATCTGCTTCAGCAGTGGCGGCGATGACGACCTTCACATCGTCATTTGCCCTGCTGGCGGTATTTGGCTGCCAGGCGTGCAAACACTTCTTCTGCCGGTCTGGTACGGCCTGCATCAGCGTCGCTCAATCCTTGAGCCAATGAGGCGTCTAGTGCTTCAAGGCGCTTTTCGCGTTCCTCGACGAGGCGGACGCCTTCGCGAAGCACCTCGCTCTTTGAGTTGTAGCGGCCGGTGCTGACCAGCTGGTTCACAACCTCTTCGAGATATGTGCCGAGATCGGCGCTGATGGCCATGGCGATGCTCCTGAATTTGATGCGTTCAATCTAATAATAGTTATTGATTGCGGCAAGTCCGGGATGCGGCGCGATGGCGCAAACCAGGCAGCGAGGCCGTCGCGCCCTTGCATTCCAAGCCATGCCCCACTACGTCGAAGTGACAACGCGAGGGTTTGCCATGACGACCGGACCGAACCGCATTCTGGATGAGTTCGCCAAGCTGATGACCGATGCCGCAGGTGCCGCGCAGGGCGTCCGGCGCGAGGTCGAAACCGCGTTCCGTTCGCAGGCCGAGCGGGCGATGAATTCACTCGAGCTGGTGCAGCGCGAGGAGTTCGAAGCCGTGCGCGACATGGCGATCAAGGCGCGTGCCGAAAACAAGGCGCTGGTCGCCCGTATCGAAGCGCTTGAGTCGAAGCTCGCTGCATTGGGCGGCGAAGACGCCGACAAGGCCTCACCGGCGGCTCCGGCCAAGCCTCGTACAAAGAAATAATTCGTTAACTTTTCCACAAAGCGCCATCCGAAAAAGTGCTTTGTCGTGAATCGCTTACCGGCGCTTGATGAATCTGCGCCGCAGCCTGTTTCCACATCCCAAAGGGACGTTGCGAAAAATTGGGCTGTTCACGCGACTCCTGATCAATACACTGAATTTGTTGCATGATTCGTAGCGGGGTCATGCACCCGGATGGAGCGGTCCGGCTGGGGGTATTGAGTCTGGCAGCGCTGGTCGTCCGAGTTCAAGAACAAGTTTGTTCGTCGTGTGTGCCCTTTGCGCGGAGCGCGATGGCGCTCCCGGAACGACAGGAAGCATTTATGGAACTTCTCGAACTCGAGTTCTCGCGCGAAATCCACCCGGTGGATGTCATCGAGCAGGTGGCTCACAACAACGACTGGTCGTTCGAGCGTGCCGGCGACGACGAAATCTCGATCTCTGTTGTCGGCAACTGGACTGAATACCAGGTCTCCTTCTCCTGGATGGAGGACTTCGAGGCGCTGCATCTCGCCTGTGCTTTCGACGTCAAGGTGCCGGAAAGCCGTACGCTTGAAATCCTGCGACTGCTGTCGCTGATCAACGAACAGATGCTGTTCGGGCATTTCGACCTTTGGGAAACCGAAGGCGCGATCATGTTCCGCCAGTCGCTGCTTCTGGCCGGTGGCGTCGAGCCGACAAGCCAGCAGGTCGAAGTGCTGTTGTCGTCGGCGCTCGAAGCCTGCGAATGCTACTTCCAGGCATTCCAGTTCGTCGTCTGGTCTGGCACCTCGGCCAAGGACGCGCTGGCAAGCGTGCTCTTTGAAACGCACGGCAACGCCTGAGCCTGCCGCATGAGTTCGCACAGCGAGCGCAAGCCCGAGATCAGCTTTGCGGATTTCGACAAGGTCGATATCCGCACCGGCACGATCGTCGAGGTCGAGCCGTTTCCCGAAGCGCGCAAGCCGGCGTTCAAGCTGAAGATCGATTTTGGCGCCGGCATCGGCGTCAAGAAATCGTCGGCGCAGATCACCAAATACTATACGGCCGAGACACTGCTGGGACGGCAGGTATTCGCCGTCGTCAATTTCCCGCCGCGCCAGATCGGGCCGTTCATGTCAGAGGTGCTGACCCTCGGCTTCCCGGACGAGGACGGCGATGTCGTGCTCGGCGCCATCGAGCGCAAGGTGCCGGACGGCGGACGCCTGTTCTAGGGCCAGAATTGGGCGAGGCACGTGACGGGCTCGGAGCCGTGGGATCGGCCGTCTCAGCCAAGAAACCCCTCTCCGTCTCGGCTACGCCTCGACACCTCTCCCCAAAGGGGCGAGGAAACCGCTGCAGCAGTGCTGCGGCTTCTCCAGTTCGGCTTCCTCGCCCCTTTGGGGAGAGGTGCCTCGCGTAGCGAGGCGACCTGCATGGGCTACCCTAGTTTCGGGACTTCAGCGTAAGCTGCCCTCACATTGTCCAGGAACATCTCAGCGCAGGCATTCCAGGTGTAGCGCATGGCGCGTTCGCGGGCCTCGGTGCGGTCGACCTTGAGGGCGCCGAGCGCTGCCTCGCGCAGATCGTTCGAAACCACCCCGCCGACACCGTCTCCGACGATGTCGATCGGTCCCGTCACCGGGTAGGCGGCGACCGGCGTGCCGCTGGCCAGCGCCTCGATGATGACATTGCCGAAGGTGTCGGTGCGGCTCGGGAAGACGAAGACGTCTGATGAGGCGTAGATCTCGGCCAGTTCGTCGCTTGGCCGGCGCCCGAGGAAATGCGCGTCCGGGTACTTCGCCTTCAGCCTTTCGAGTTCCGGCCCGTCGCCGACCAGCACCTTGGTGCCGGGCAGGTCGAGGTCAAGAAACGCCGCCAGGTTCTTTTCGACCGCGATGCGGCCGACGCACAGGAAGATCGGCCGGGGCAGGTCCATCTCGACCTTCTTGTCGGGATGGAAGTGATTGATGTCGACGCCGCGCGTCCACGGCCTGAGCTTTTCGAAACCGCGCGACGCCAGGTCGTCGGCGAGCGACTGGGTGGCGACCATGCAGCCCTGGCCGGAATTGTGGAAGTTGCGCAGCAGCCCGTAGGTCCAGCTCTCGGGCAGCGGCAGGCGGGCGCTGACATATTCGGGAAAACGGGTGTGGTAACTGGTGGTGAAGGGACGCTTGCGGGCAAGGCAATAGCGCCGCGCCATCATGCCGAGCGGGCCTTCTGTGACCAGGTGGATGTGGTCTGGCCGCCGTTCGTCGATGATGCGGGCAACGTTGCCGGGCGTCGTCAGCGCCAGCCTGATGTCGGGGTAGGTCGGCATCGGCAGCGTGCGGAAGATGTTCGGCGTCAGGAAGTCGGCTTCGGCGTCGAATTTGGTCAGCGTTTCGGCGAGCCGTTCGAGCGTGTGGACCACGCCATTGATCTGGGGCTTCCAGGCGTCGGTGACCATCAGGATGCGCAAGAAATGTCTTCCCTGTTACCCCGCGCCCCGGCCTGCCGGGAATCAGCGGTCCTCCATTCGTTGCGATGGCCTTTGAACAGCATTGCATGACGTGCCGATGACGGCCCGTCCTTCTCGCAACTGCGAAGGCGAGGTCGGTTCTGCCCGAACAGGCATTTTCTTTGAGACGATGTTCCTGCCCGCGCGCCCGGCGTGAAATCCAATCCTTTGCCGAGAGAGGGGCATTTGCCGAGGATATGGACAAGCTTCGCAAATCGGCGGAGCGAGCCATCCTCCCAACGGCTTCAGCGAGAATTCGAAATGACCGAGATCACCACGTCGCTTTCCAACCGCAACTCGTTCAGCCGGCGCAGCGCCCTTGCCGCGCTGTTCGCCTCCGTCGTCACCGTCATCAGCTTCACCGTCCCGCACCAGGCGCTGGCCGAAGACAAGACCGCGATCAAGGTCGGCATCATCTCCGGCGAGGACGAAGATGTCTGGCGCGTCGTCAAGGCAGAGGCCGCCAAGCAGGGGCTCGAAGTCGAAACGATCGTGTTCAACGACTACACCCAGCCCAACGAGGCGCTCGAGCGCGGCGAGATCGACGCCAACGCCTTCCAGCACCAGCCCTATCTCGACAACCAGATCAAGACGCAGGGCTATCACATCACCCCGGTCGGCTACACCGGGCTGTGGCCGATCGGCCTCTATTCCAAGAAGCATGCCAAGATCGAGGCACTGCCCGAGGCCGCCGTCATCGGCGTACCCAACGATCCCTCGAACGAAGGCCGGGCGCTGCGCGTGCTGGCGGACGCCGGCCTGATCAAGCTCAAGGACGGTACCGGCATCCTGGCGACTGTCGCCGACGTCGTCGAAAACCCGAAGAAGTTCGAGATCAAGGAGCTTGACGCCGGCATCGTCGGCCGCTCGGTCGAGGACCTCGACGCTGCCGTGGTCAACACTGACTGGGCGCTGAAGAGCGGGCTCACGCCTGAAAACCGCATCGCCCAGGAGCCCGTGGCCGAAAATCCCTACCGCAACTTCATCGCCGTCAAGACCGGCAGCGAGAATGAGGGTTGGGTCAAGAAACTCGTCGCCGCCTACCAGAACGAGACCGTCAAGGCCGAGTTCGACCGCGTCTACAAGGGCACCGGCGTCGCCGCCTACTAAGCCCGACCGGCCATCGACAACAGGCGGCTCGCTTCTGGCGGGCCGCCTTCCGCATTCCCAAGGGGACTTCATGACCCAGCATTTTGCAACCATCGAAGGCGTTTCGCCGCCGTTCGACACCGCGCTGTCGGAGACGGTCGTGCGCATCGTCGATCTCAAGCGTCGCTTCGGCCAGACGCCGGCCGTCGATGGCGTTTCGCTCACTGTCCGCAAAGGCGAGATCCTCGGCATCATCGGCCGCAGCGGTGCCGGCAAGTCGACGCTGATCCGCTGCCTGAACGGCCTGGAGCGGCCCGACAGCGGCCAGATCTTTGTCGAGGGGCGCGAGATCACCGGCCTCAGCGAGCGCGAGCTGCAACCGCTCAGGCGGCGCATCGGCATGATCTTCCAGCACTTCAACCTGCTGTCGGCCAAAACAGTCGAGGAAAACGTCGCCTTGCCGCTCAAGATCGAAGGCCGGCCAAAGGCCGAGCGGCTCAAACGCGCAACCGAGCTGCTCGAACTCGTCGGGCTCGCCGACAAGGCCAAGGCCTATCCGGCCTCGCTGTCGGGCGGGCAGAAGCAGCGCGTCGGCATTGCCCGCGCGCTTGCCGCGCGTCCGGCGGTGCTGCTTTCGGACGAGGCGACCTCGGCGCTCGACCCCGAGACGACGCGCTCGATCCTGGCGCTGCTCAAGGACATCAACCAGAAGCTCGGCCTGACCATCCTGCTCATCACCCATGAGATGGAAGTCATCCGCAGCATCGCCGACCGGGTCGCGGTCATCGATGCCGGACGCATCGTCGAGGAAGGCGCCGTTTGGTCGACCTTCGCCGATCCGCAGTCGGAGGTCACGCGAAGCCTGCTCGCCGGCATCCGGCCGCAGCTGCCTGTATCCATCGCCGAGCGCCTGTCGCGCGCAGGTCGCGAAGCGATCCTGCGCGTCGATATCGCAGGCGAAGCGGCGCGCCGCCCGCTGCTACAGGAGCTCGCGACGTCGATCCCCGGCCGCTTCCGGCTGGTCCATGGCGGGATCGACAACATCCAGGGCGAGCCGGTGGGCACGCTGTTCCTTGGCGTCGAAACGGCAAGCGGCGGTGTCACTGAGGTTGTCGAATTCCTGAATGCCCTGAACGCCCGAGTGGAGGTGCTTGGTTATGTCACAGACAATGTTTGACCTGCTGCTGCGCTCGCTGTGGGAGACAGTGCTGATGACAGCTGCATCGGGGCTGATCTCGCTCGTCTTCGGCCTGCCGCTGGGCTTGGCGCTCGTTGCCACCGACCGCGGCGGCATCGCCGAGCAGCGCTGGGTCAACCGTATCCTCGGCGCCGTCGTCAACGGCTTCCGCTCGGTGCCGTTCATCATTCTGCTGGTGGCGCTGATCCCGCTGACGCGGCTGATCGTCGGCACGTCGATCGGCACATGGGCGGCGATCGTGCCGCTGGCGATTGCTGCCACGCCCTACTACGCGCGCATTGCCGAAGTGTCGCTGCGCGAAGTCGACCGTGGACTGATCGAGGCGGTACGCGCCATGGGCGGCGGCCGCTGGGCGATTATCCGCGAGGTACTGGTGCCGGAAGCGCTGCCCGGCATCGTCGCCGGCTTCACCGTCACGCTGGTGACCCTTGTCGGCGCCTCGGCAATGGCCGGCGCCATCGGCGCGGGCGGCCTTGGCGACCTCGCCATACGCTACGGCTACCAGCGTTTCGAGACGGCGGTGATGGTAGCGGTGGTCGCGGTGCTGATCGTGCTCGTCTGCGGCATCCAGTGGATCGGCGACAGGCTCGTGGTCCGGCTCGACCGTCGCGCCTGATCAGGCCGGAACGCGGATCATCGCGCGCAGGCCGCCCAAAGGACTGTCGCTGAGCTTGATGTCGCCGCCATGGCTGCGGGCGATGTCGCGGGCGACAGCCAGCCCAAGCCCGGTTCCGGTCGAGTCGAGATTGCGCGCCTCGTCGAGCCGGAAGAACGGCTTGAACACCTCTTCGCGCTTCTCCTCGGGAATGCCCGGGCCGTTGTCGTCGACCATGACGACAAGCATGCCGCGATCGTGGATCGCCTTGACCTCGACTTCCTTGGCATAGCGGAAGGCGTTGCCGACCACGTTCTGCAGCAAGCGGCCGAAAGCGTTGGGGCGGACATGCACCTCGGGCTCGCCGACAAGGGTCACCTTGAGCTTGCGCTTGCGCAGCCGGGCCTCCTCGCCGATCTTGTCGAGATAGCTGGTAAGGTCGAAGCGGCCCGGATCCTCGGAAGCCTCGCCGCGGGCAAAGGCGAGATAGGCCTCGAGCATCGACTGCATGTCGTCGACATCCTGGCTGAGTGCCTCGGTGTCGACCTTGCTGCCCGACAGGGCCAGTTGCAGCTTGAAGCGCGTGAGGATGGTGCGCAGATCGTGACTGACGCCGGTCAGCATCGCCGTGCGCTGGTCGATCTGGCGCTCGATGCGTTCGCGCATCTGGATGAAGGCGAAGCCGGCGCGCCGCACTTCCTCGGCGCCGCGCGGCCGGAAGTTGGGCGGCATCGGCCGGCCCTTGCCGAAACTCTCGGCGGCTTCGGTGAGCTGCAGGATCGGGCGGATCTGGTTGCGCAGGAAAGGAATGGCGATCGTCAAAAGCACAAGCGAGGTGCCGACCATCCACAACAGGAAGATGTGGGTGTTCGACGCATAGGCCTGGCTGCGGCGGACGAAGACGCGCAGCACCTTGTCGTCGAGCTGGACGCGCACCTCGACGATGTTGGAATTGCCGACGGTGTCGAGCCAGAACGGCCGGTTGATCTGCCTGCGGATTTCGGTCGAAAGCGCCTGGTCGAGGATCGAAAAGAACGGCTTCGGGCCCGGTGGCGGCAGGGGCTCGGGCGGCAGCAGGTCGATCTTCAGCGACATGCGTTCCTGGGCGATGCGGATGATCTGCGCATAGCTCTCAGGCTGCGGGAACGTGTCGAGCAGGTCGATGATGCCGGCGATGTCGCGCGTCACCGCTTGCGACAAGCGGACGGTGACCGTCTGCCAGTGCCGCTCCATGAAGACGAAGGCGACGACCGATTGCAAAAGGATCATCGGCGTGATGACGATGAGCAGCGAGCGCGCGTAAAGCCGCTTCGGCATGTACAGCGACACGCGGCGCCAGAAGCGGTTCCAGCTTCGCGGCACAGCCATCAGCGCACGCCAGCTACGTGTACCGAGACCACCGCCGCCAGGCCGTTCCATTTCGGTCGATGCCATCAAATCTTCCGTTCGACGATACCCGGATTTCGCCCCGGCCTGCCTGCCTCGATCCTAGTCCAAGCACAACCGTTCTGAAACTGTCTTTGAAGTTCAACAGCTTACGTTGTCAAATGTTGCGTTGCCCTATGCTGAAAACATAGGGCTTTTTCCTGAAAATCCAAACCTGGCGAGGCATTCGCCAACGCCGGGGGGAGGATTGACGGGAACTGCGCCGACACTGTGTCTGGGTAATCACAAGAGCGTTCATGCCTGGGGGCACAGTCCTGCAGGTCCTGGCCGATTGGGGCAATGGCGGCAGGTCTTGCCAGGGCGAGGCCAAGCAGCGCGGCAGGTTGCTCCAGCCTACCGACGAGCACACTCAAATCGCCCACGGTCACGCTGCAGGATGAGCGCGGATGACCAAATTACCGGGCTGCCGGATGCAGCCCGGTACAGTCGGGGGCTCAGATGCCGAGCAGGGTCTTGGCTTCGTTGAGTGCTGCCTCCGAACCCGCGTGATCTCCGGCGGCATGCAATTGTTCGCCCTTGGCACGCAGCTCCTTGACCTTCGTCATGTCCGCCTCCGCAAGCGTGGAAGCGGGCAGGGCGGTGTCGATCGCTGCCATGATGCTCGGGCAGGAATTGGCGAAAGCGGTTGCTGGAAAGACAGACAGGGCAAATGCAAGCGTGATTGCGCGTAACATGGCCGTTTCTCCCATGCCGGCCCGCGGTGTGCGGCTGTTTCGTCGCCGGCGCGCCATATTACAATGGAGCGGGCGGCTTCAACAACCCGGCCATTGGGAGGGGGCGCAGGCCGGAGCCTGTTACTCCACGCTGAGCCGATAGCCGATTCCGCGCACCGTCTGAAGCCAGACGGGATTGGCTGGATCGCGCTCGATCTTGCGCCGGAGGCGGTTGATCTGGACGTCGATCGTGCGTTCGCCGACTTCGGAGTCGCCCGTCACCAGTTCGTGGCGCGGAATGGTCTCGCCGGCACGCGCGGCGAAGATGGCAAGGATTTCCTGCTCGCGGTCGGTGAGCTTGAGGGCTTCGCCGCCGCGCTTGAGCTCGCGCCGTGCGATCTGGAAGGTATAGGGGCCGAACACCAGCTGCTCGAGCTTCGGCGTCGTTGCCGGGCCGCCACGGCGCAGGATGTTGTTGATCCGCAGGATCAGCTCGCGCGGATCGAACGGTTTTGGCAGATAGTCGTCGGCGCCGGCTTCGAGGCCGGTGATGCGGCTGTCGGTTTCCGACAGCGCCGTCAGCATCAGGATCGGCACGTCCTTCTGGTCGCGCAGCGACTTGGTCAGCTCGATGCCGCTTTCGCCCGGCATCATCACGTCGAGGATGAGAAGGTCGAAGTCGAGACCGGCGAGCTTGCGCCTGGCTTCGTCGGCATTGCCGGCGACTGTAACGCGAAAGCCGTTCTCGGTCAGATACTGCTTGAGCAAGTTGCGGATGCGCGTGTCGTCGTCGACGACCAGCAGATGCGGAGCATCGTCGCCCAGCGTGGCCGGATTGGCCGTCTTGTCGTTATTCTCCATGGTCTTTCCCCGGCGTGTTTCCGGGCAGATGATCAATCTGCGCCCTTAATTCAGGATTGACCATCGCCTTGAGGAACCTTTCGATTCCGGCACGCTCGGTCTCTCCCGCGCCCTCAAGTGCCGCATGGATGCGGCGTGACTGTGGCCGCGCCAGCGCCAGTGTCAATGTGCGGCCCTTGGGTGTCGGATAGAGTTCTCGCTGGCGCCGGTCGCGTGGTCCCTGGACCTGGACGATGTAACCGGCGTCGATGAGCTGCTTGAGCACGCGCGCAAGGCTCTGCTTGGTGATCTTGAGCACGTCGAGCAACTCGGCGACCGTCAGCCCGGGCAGGCGGTTGACGAAGTGCAGCACGCGGTGGTGGGCGCGGCCGAAACCATATTCGGCGAGTATCTGGTCCGGGTCCGAAGTGAAGTCGCGATAGGCGAAATACATCAGCTCGATGATCGAGAAGTCGATGCCTTCGTCCGCCGTCACGGCGGTGCGGATCGGTTGGGCGGTTGCGCCGCTGCGTTGTGCCATGGAATTCCTGTCCGTCAATTTATGTCAGCACTGTTGACATAAATTAGGTGCGATGGTAATTTTTGCCAAGCTTTTCGGCGGATTGCGAACGAAAAGGCAAGGTACGATGGTTTTTTCCGAAACATCGTGAGTTTGCTTTGGTATTCTGACCCGCCTACGCTTTATCCATCAGGCCCCTTACGGGCCATTAAGAACGATACGAAACGATAGGCAGGCTCCCGCCTGCGGGAAGGTTTACCATGGCATCCGTTCCTTTCGACCAGCTCGATGGATTCATCTGGATGAACGGCGAGTTCGTCCAATGGGCCGACGCCAAGATTCACGTACTAACCCATGGTCTGCACTATGCAAGCTCGGTGTTCGAAGGCGAACGCGCCTATGGCGGCGAGATCTTCAAGCTGACCGAGCACACCGAGCGCCTGCATGAATCGGCGCGGCTCCTTGGCTTCGCCATTCCCTATTCGGTCGAGGTGATCGACGATGCCTGCCGCGAGCTGCTGAAGAAGCAGGGCTTCAAGGACGCCTATGTGCGCCCGGTCGCCTGGCGCGGCAGCGAGGAAATGGGTGTCGCCGCTCACAAGAACCGCATCAACCTTGCCATCGCCATCTGGCAGTGGCCGAGCTACTTCGACCCGGCGCAGAAGCTGAAGGGCATCCGCCTCGACATCGCCGAATGGCGCCGTCCCGACCCGCGCACCGCACCGTCGCGCTCCAAGGCTGCCGGTCTGTACATGATCTGCACGCTGTCCAAGCACGCGGCCGAAGCCAAGGGCTATGCCGATGCGATGATGCTCGACTGGCGCGGCCAGGTCGCCGAGGCCACCGGCGCGAACATCTTCTTCGTCAAGGACGGCAAGATCCACACGCCGAAGGCCGACTGCTTCCTCGATGGCATCACCCGTCGCACGGTCATCGGTCTGGCCAAGGATCGTGGCCTCGAGGTCATCGAGCGGGTGATCATGCCCGAGGAACTGGAAGGTTTCGAGCAGTGCTTCCTGACCGGCACGGCGGCTGAAGTGACGCCTGTTTCCGAGATCGGTCAGTACCGATTCGAGGTCGGCGACATCGCCAAGACGCTGATGAACGACTACGCGGCGGCGGTTCAGCCCAAGCACGCGATTGCTGCGGAATAACAAGCAGAATCAATATGTTGACGCAAGGGAAGGGCGGTTTTCGAACCGCCCTTTTTGTTTGGGCGGCGGCCAATTTGACATTCCCCGATTTCGAGGTCTGATGTTGGTGTCGGCATACTGAGGGCCGGCATGCAATTTGGAGGGAATTGTTATGGAATCGCTTCTTCCTATCATCATACAAATTGTGACCGGCGTAATCGGTGGACAGGCCGTCGGCGCGGCGATCAAGACGGCGGCGATGGGGCAGGTGACGAAATTGCTCGCCGGTGGCGTCGGCGGTCTCGCAGGCGGACAGATCCTTGGCAGCCTTCTCGGCGGTGCGGCCGATCCGGCAACGGCGGGTGCGCTCAGCGGCATTCTCGGCGACGTGGTCGGTGGTGCTGGCGGCGGCGCCATCGTGACGGCCATCGTCGGCGCGATCATGGGTGCCATGAAGAAATAATCCCGCTTCAGATTTGGAATTCGGATTGGGCGGCTACGGCCGCCCATTTCATTTTTGGGAGAGGCAAACTGCTGAACCCTACCCCACCAGCCAACCTGCCAGATTGTGCATGGACGAAGCGCTGATCAGTCCTTATGTCGAGGCCAACTTAGGAAAGGACCAGCCATGGGACAGCTCAATGCCGGGATCGTGCCGGTTACGCCCTTCCAGCAGAACTGTACGATACTCTTCGACACCGACGACAAGACCGGCGTCGTGGTTGATCCGGGCGGCGACGTCGACACCATCCTGTCGGTACTCAAGCAAAACGGCATCACCATCACGGCGATCTGGCTGACGCATGGCCATATCGATCATGCCGGCGGCGCCATGGAGCTCAAGGAAGCGCTCGGCGTCGACATCATCGGTCCGCATGAGGCCGACAAGCCGCTGCTCGACAACCTCGTGACCCAGGCGCAGAAGTTCGGCATGGATGGTTCCGTGCGCAATTGCGTGCCGGACCGGTTCCTGACCGAGGGCGAGACCGTGTCGTTCGGTTCCCACGTCTTCGAAGTGCTGCATTGCCCCGGCCACGCGCCCGGCCATGTCGTCTACTACAACCGCGACGCGAAGTTCGCCCATGTCGGCGATGTGCTGTTCCAGGGCTCGGTCGGCCGCACCGACCTTTATGGCGGCGACCACGACACGCTGATCCGCTCGATCAAGGAAAAGCTCCTGCCGCTCGGCGACGACATCGGCTTCATCTGCGGCCACGGCCCGGGCAGCCGGTTCGGCGACGAGCGCCGCAGCAATCCCTATCTGGTCTGATTGACCTGATTGCAGGCAGCCGCCGTTGGGCGGACTGCCTGTCATGAAAAACGGCGCCAACCGCAGGGTTGGCGCCGTTTTCGTCGTTGCTTCAGGCTTTGCCGGGGCGGCCGGGCAGGGGGGCCGCTTCAGCTTAAGCCCGTGGCTGCGTTCAGTTCGCGGTGCAGAAGTGCTCCAGGCCGTCATAGCCGGTGAAGGTGCCGCTGCGCGGCTTGAAGCTGCGGTAGCGGTCCGAGCAGTAGCTGTACCATTCAGGCGTCCACGGCTCGACGGCATAGCTCTCGCGGTAGACCACGCGGCGCTGCACCGGGGCAGGGCGGTAGTAATCCTGGCGGTATTCCTGGCGATAGACGCGGCGCGGCTGCGGCTCGTAATCGTAATAGTCGTCATAGACCGGCTGCGGGCGGTTGCTGCCAGCGATCACCGCGCCGGCGATCAGGCCGAGCGCGCCGGCTGCGACGATCGCGCCGGTGTTGTCGTGGCGGTTGTGGCGGCGCCACCGTTCGCCGGCCTCGGCCGCCGGCAGGGCGGTCAGCGTGGTGGCGGCAACGGCTGCCGAAAGGACGAGGGTCTTGAATAGGCGGTTCATGTCGGTCTCCTTCGCCGTCCAGCCCGTATCAAGGCCAGAAGTTAGCGTCGACAATATGTCTAGGGGAGCGAGCCTGAACGCAAGCTGAACGGATTTTCAGGCGCAAAGGGTCAAACAAAACACCGCCGAAAAACGCCAATATGCGTTGCGGCGAATGCAGCAGTTGCAAGGCCGGAGCATAAAACTCCGGCCACTTCGAAGGCTCTCAGCCGACGGTCAGATTGACGGCCTTGGGACCCTTGCCGCGCTTGTCCGGCTCGGTGTCGAAAGAAACCTTCTGCCCATCCTCAAGACCGGGAAGCCCCGACGCCTGCACGGCCGAGATGTGGACGAAGACATCCTTCGCTCCGTCGTCCGGCGTGATGAAGCCGAAGCCTTTGGCATGATTGAAGAACTTGACGGTGCCGGTCTGCGGCATGGGAAACTCCTCTGATCCCATCAATTCCAGTCTTCGGGCCGGCAAATGCCCGAAGGGGAAATTTGTCCTTCATTTTCGGGTCATCGGCAAGCAAAAGTTTCGCGCCCCTGCAGCGCCTGAAAACAGCACTTAAGCCCGGCGGATGCCGGGCTTAAGTGGCCGTAGGGAAAGCGTTTCCGGCTTAATATTCGCAGTAGCGGATCGGGCCGATCTGGATGCAGGACGGCGGCCGCGGGCGATGCGGATCGAACCTGGAGTAGACCCGCACGCGGCAATTGGGTCCGACATGGCGGTGGGGCACGTTGCCGTAGCGCGGCAGGAAATGGCGGCGCACCTCGCGATGGCAGTCGCGCACCTGGACCGGCGGGCGGACCCGGATCGGCCGGCAGTCGGGCCGGCGGTGGGCATGCCATTCGGTGCGGCCGAACTGGGGAACGAAATGGCGCTGCGGGTCGCCGTGGCAACCGCGAACCTGGATGACTAGCCTTTCGGCTTGAGGCGCATTGCCTGCCGGCATGGCCGCTGCCGGCCCGCCATATCCAAGCCCTGCGGCCAAGAGAACTGCGCCCAGAGACTTCAGCAACTTCATGGTCTGCCTCCTCTGCATGGAAGCGTTTCTCGCTCCCGGCGCGGACTATGCCATGGTTCTTTTCGGCTCGCCAGAGCGTAGGCGGCCGGTGTCGTGTCGCTATCCCGTTGATTTGGCGAGAGATAGTGGCGGAGCCATCCACCAAAGAAGAAGGGCGCGGTGGTAACCCACCGCGCCCTTCTTCAAAGCAAAGAACCTTGCGCGGATTAGCCGGCGCGGAGGTTCACAGCCTTAGGACCCTTGCCCATACGGTCTGGCTCGACGTCGAAGCTGACCTTCTGGCCGTCGACGAGCGTGCGCAGGCCCGAAGCCTCGATAGCGGAGATGTGGACGAAAACGTCCTTCGCGCCGCCATCCGGCGTGATGAAGCCGAAGCCTTTGGTTGCGTTGAAGAACTTTACGGTACCGGTCTGGGTCATTGGGAGAACTCCTTCACCCGTTCAGTGGTCTGGACATGCCGACCGCCTGGCGTCGGCGGCACGTCGGTGGTTTTGCTTGGCGGTCATGCATTTGCGCATGATTAAACCCCCCGCCGAGTCACGGGGTCGTCAGAGATTCACAGTTATCGGGGAAAGGGTCGTACAAAACGTTCCAGTCTCCGGGTCAGCAAACGCCCGAACTGAGACTGATATTGCATGGAAACGCGTAGGTTGCAAGATGTCGCGGCTAAGCCGGAGGCACTTCGCAGCGTCGCATAAATATACGACATTTCTAAAACCGCCATTGGCCAGATTGCCGCGCCTGAGGGGCGCAGTCGCGCGGTTTGCCGATTGCATTCGTTGACAGAATCGCGAGGATCGGGGCAGGGGCTGGAACAATTCCCGCACGGGCGGGAACGAGAGGGAGCTATTTCCATGGTTTTTTCGGCAAAGACCTTTGCGCGAAAAGCAACAGTCGCGTCGTTGCTGTCGCTGATGCTGGCGTCGTGCGTGGTGGTCGAGGACGGCCCCGGACCCGGCCCGCGTCCGCCGCGCCCTGATCCGGGCCCGCAGTTCTGCACGCGCGAATATGACCCGGTCTGCGCGCGGCGCGGCGGCGATCGCCAGACTTTCGCCAATTCCTGCATGGCCGAGGCTGCCGGCTACCGCATCATCCGTGGCGGCGAATGCCGTGGTGGCGGCGACGGCGGCTGGAATGGCGGCGGCGGCAATGGTGGCGGCTGGAACGGCGGCGGGGGTGGCAACGAGCAGTTCTGCACCAGGGAATATCGCCCTGTCTGCGGCCGCCGCGGCGGCGCGCTCAGGACATTTCCGAACGCCTGCGAGGCCGATTCCGCCGGCTTCCGCGTCGTCGACCAGGGCGCCTGCTGAACGCATCGAACAAACACCTCCCGGCAGCCGATGCCGGGAGGTGTTGCCAGTTATTGTCAGTTCCCGACGGATGAGCTTCTGATTTCGCGAATCCGGCAGTCGTCGCCGACATGGCGATGCCTGAGCATGACGCCGTCGACACGATGGGTGCGGGCGTCGCGATGGCAATCCGCCGGGGGCCGGCGGCGCGTCTCGCGCTCGCCCTCGACCAGCACGGGGCGGCAGTTGCCGCGCAGATGGTAATGCGGCGCACGGCGGCCGATCTCGGGTATGTAGGCATCGCGGACATCGCCGTGGCAGCCGTTGATCTTGACGACTGCTCCGCTGGATGGCTGCCGAGTTACCGGGTGTCCCGACAACGGGCCGCCGGCCGCCGGCAGGACCGAGGCTGCCAAGACGGCTGCTAGCGAAACGGCCAACATTTTCATTCATCATCTCCACGGAATGGCGAACTGCCGGCCAAAATGCACCGCACCCCCGCCAGTTCAATGGCTTGTCGTTGCGATTCCGGCATTTCGCCATAGCAGGGTTACCGCTTCCTTGCGCGTCGCGACGGCTTGGCTTTTCGTCGACCAGCCTGCGTTGCCGGCTCGCCGGACGGGGAGGCCAGGCGGTCGCGGACCGAGTTGTCGGCGCGATCGGCGAGCATCCAGGCCAGCGCGAGCCCTTCAAAGCCGCCTTGCAGCCGAGTCAGGGCCTCGTCGGACCACAAGTCGGCGCAAGGCGGGCCGTTGCCGCCGAAGGTCTCCGCCCGGCACTGGCCGCTGCGGCGGCAAAAGACGTCTTCACAGTGTTCGGGGACGCCCGTTTCGCTGGCGATGAGGCGGCCCATGGCCAGCATTTCCCGCTGGGGCCAGGGTTTTGGCGCGAAAAGGGCTGCGAGTTGGCTAGGCAGGCTGGCAAGTAGATCCTCGATCTCCGCCACGACATAATCCGGCATTGGCTCTTCGGTGCTGTGGCGCATGTGGCATCCCTGGGGTTGCGGTGACTTGGTGGGCATTTCCGTATGGGCGCGTGTCTGTGGCACCGCGCCCTGCCGGGGCCGGATCATGATTGGGGGAAGACGGGCGGACCATGGTTCGCTCGTCATAGGTGAGATTTTGCGGCCCACCGCCCGCCCGTCCGGCGTCTGTCCCGAGGTTGGCCGGTCACAGCGCCGCTCCATGTACATTCCATGGACAATCGCCGCGGCTTCTCCGCATGGTTCGAGGCGGGCTTCGCCCGCACCTCACCACGCCGACCTGTCGTCGGGCCCTCGGAGCCACGGCTACCGTAGCCGTGGCGGGAGGTCGCCGCCGCCCTCCTTCGAATACCCGGTGCGCATCCGGTCCCTACGAGGGCAGTGCGGGCAAGTATAGGCACGGTCAGCCAGGCGTGGAGAAAACGTCGCCAAATATTTTTGAAAAGCGAGCGGGATCAAATGTTTCCGGAGATCTTGCGTCTGGATTTATCCACGCTTCGACAGGTCCCGCCGATCGTATTGTGAAATCTTGTTTGTTCACGTATTGTTCTTTTAGATTCGCATTCCTGGCAAGGGAAACCGCCTGATGATCAATGGAAGTTGTTGCTGTGGGGCAGTCAAATTCGAGCTGCTGCGCCAGCCGTCGATGATGGGCACCTGTCATTGCTCGAGGTGCCGCAAGGTCGGTGCGAGCACCATCGTGTTTGTCAGGAAAGAAGACCTGAGGTGGGTCGAGGGCCAGGAGCATGTCCAGCTCTTCCAGCCGAAAGCGCCCTACAAATATGAACGATGCTTCTGCAAGATATGCGGCACATCGCTTGGCGAGATCCTGTCCGACATGGACAGTTTTCCGATCGCGGCCAATGCCCTCGATAGCGATGTGGAGGTCAGGAACAGCCTCCATGAGTTCGTCGACGAAAAGCCGTCATGGTACGAAATCTGCGACGGTGCAAAGCAGTCAAAGGGGCATCCCGCGGGTTCGTAGCGGAATCGGCCCAGGGCTTGAGCCAAGCCGACCTGTTCGGTGCCGCCTGTAAAGCAAACTTGACAGGCTGTGGTTTATGCAGCCATGTAAAGGACGCTTTACAGGAGGCAAGATGACGACGCGCCGATACTTGTTGGAATTTGGGGCCGGCATGGCCGCCTATGGGTTTGCGCTCATCGCCACGCTTTATCTGCTGAACGTGACGGGGCCTGACGTTGCATATCGTCCGGTGCTTTCGCTGCTGCCGATGATTCCGGCTGTTGCGGTTGCCTGGGCGGTCGTGCGACAGCTTCGGCGGCTGGACGAGATGCAGCGGCTTGTACAGTTCGAGGCACTTGGACTTGCCTTCGCCGCGACCGCACTTGTGACCGTCAGCTACGGCTTCCTCGAGATCGTCGGTTTCCCCAAGATCTCGATGTTCGCGATCTGGCCGCTGATGGCGGTGTTCTGGCTGATAGGGACGACTATCAGCCGCTGGCGCTATCGATGAAAAACAAGCTGAAGCTGCTGCGGGGCGACAAGGGATGGTCGCAGGGCGAATTCGCCCTGCGCCTTGAGGTGTCCCGCCAGACGGTGAATGCGATCGAGAACGGCCGCTACGATCCCAGCCTGCCCCTGGCCTTCGCCATTGCCCGCGTTCTCGGGGTCAAGATCGAGGATGTGTTCGAGGAATAGCGGCTTTGCATCGCTCGCCAGGCCAAGCCCGCATCAGGCTTGCCTGACGATGATGCCGACAGCCAAGGCACGAGGCGGTCAGTGCCGACAGGCTGTCGCAGTCGAGTGTGACGACGACGCGCGGCCTTCGGCAGAGAGCGGCCTCGCCTGTCGACTGGCTCTGCCCACGCGGCGTTTGATGACAAGACAAGCCGTGGATAGCGCGAGGACGTTCAAAGATTGCCTTGGATCCCGCTTCGAGATCCATGGTGGCATGTGGACCCGCTCTCAGCTCTCGACACCGTCGGGCAGGAAGCTGTTCTGGCCGGCAACGATCTTCCAACCGTCTGACATCAGTGCGGCAATGTAGATCGTGAAACCCCGTGCTCCTTCCACCGGGTTCCCGTCGTGATCGGTCGGGGTCTGCAATACGTTGATGACAAGCACATTGTCAGCGATCGCAAGAAGATTGGTGATTGCGTATCGAACCTGGCTGTCGCCCATGCGAGGCATTACTTCCCGCGCGAAACTGTCGATCTCCGATCTGGAGTTCATGCGCTTGCCCGCGACACCTGTCCAAGCGGTGGTTTCAGCGAAATTGGCCGCCAGAGCGGCGGGCTCGCGTGCGTTGAATGCGTCCTGCACCCCGCGCACCAAAGCAAGCGCAATGTCGTGGTAGGAGGAATTCGGGTCCGGGTAAAAGGGTTGAAGGGCGGTCATCTGATTCTCCATGTTCGCAAGGTCACGGAGAACTGATGCAACCTCAAGTGATGTTTAGGTCAATTATTATTTTGTCGTCCAAAGTGCGGTGGTGGCGGTGTAGGATTCGAGCCTTGCTGATGCTTCCGGCTAATGTTGGAACGGGCTACATTCCGGCGCCTGCCTTCTAGTATTTCCCGCTCTACCATTCGCACCGCCGCCTTTTCCAGTCGAGATGCACTGTCGACAGCTTCTGTCCGCTTGGCCCAGCTGCGGGGGAGGCCGAGACCGGCTGCGCCGATCTCCTGCGTTCGTCGTCTCGGGTTGCGAGGCATCAACCCTGCCGGACGATGGTGCCGACGACATTGACCAACAGGCGCGAGGCGGTCAGGGCCGACAGGCCGTCAATGTCGGCGGGAGGATAGAACTCGACAAGGTCGAAGCCGGCGATGCTGGCCCGCTGGCCGAGGCCCGCGATCAGGTCGATCACTTGCGTGTAGGTGAGGCCGCCGGGCGAGCGTGACGCCACGCCCGGCATGATGCCGGGATCGAGGCCGTCGCAGTCGAGCGTGACGACGACGCGCGCGCCTTCGGGAATGTGGTGGAGAGCGGCCTCGACGCCGTTTGCGTGGACCTCGCGGGCGGTGACGAAGCGGCTGCCATAGCTCTGCGCTGCCTCGATCTCGGTGCGGCGCGCGCTGCCGACACCACGGATGCCGACCTGGACGATGCCGGCGACATGCGCCATCTCGCTCGCCCGGCGCATCGGGTTCGAATAGCCGTAACGTTCGCCCAGCACCTCGTCGCGCCAGTCGATATGGGCGTCGATCTGCAGGATCCAGACTGGTCCGTGACCGGCAAAGCCGGCGAGGAAGGGGATGGGCACCGAATCGTCGCCGCCGAGCAGGATCGGTACGGCCGGCAACGCCAGTATCTCGCGCGTCCTGGCCTCGATCCGAGCCCGGTTGCCGGCATTGTCGTGCATCGTGGTGGGGATGTTGCCGGTATCGATGCAACAGGCCGGCTTGCCGTCGAACAGCGGGCCGCCGAGATCGAAATCCCAGTGCTCGACGAGCGCGGCATCCTCCTGGCTGGCGGCACGGATGGCGTCGGCGGCCAGGGCATAGCCGCTGCTGTCCTTGCCGGGATAGGTGGTGCCGTGACCGGCGGCGAAGATCACCGCGCGCGGCGTGCGGCCTTCGGCGAGGCGATCGGGAAAGCCGAGGAAAGAAGGCGATGTGGTCATGTCGTGATGATCCCGATGATGGGTTGGGTGAATCTCAATGTCAGGCCGATTGCGTGCCGATGGGGTCCTTGCCGCAGATCAGGTCGATCGCCGCCTTGCTCAGCAGGTCCAGTGCTGCCCTCGGTTCGCCGGCGCGGGCGCGCACGGCCAGGGAATGCATGACGGCCGAGGCGACGGAAGCGAGGCCTGCGGCATCGGCGCCAGCGCCAAGCTCACCCTGGGCAATCGCCTTGCGCAGGCGCTCTTCCAGAATGGCGTTGAACGTGCCCAGGCTGTGCTGGAGGACCTGGCGCACCGCCGGACGATGCACGGCCTCGACGGAGGCGGTGCCAATCAGCAGGCAGCCACGCGCAGCGTCATCTGGTGCCAGATAGGCATCCGTCGATTTGGCGTAGACCTCGGCCAGCTCGGTTCGCAGCGGTCGCGCCGCGCTCAAGATGGTGGTCATAGCATCGGCGCTGGTGTCGCGGTAGCGCTCGAGTGTTGCGATGTAGAGCGCTTCCTTGTCACCAAAGGCGCCCGCAAGGCTAGGCCGCGTCATCTCGGTCACCTCGCTCAACGCGTCGAGCGAACTTGCGCCAAAACCGACCGACCAGAACAGGTCGCCCGCCCGCTGCAGGGTGAGATCGCGGTCGTATTCGATCGGGCGTCCACGTTTGGCATTGCTCATTATATGCGGCCTCGCATAAAAATATTGACAGTCCCAAATATTATATGCGACATCGCATAAAAGTCGAGCCGGCAATCGCGGTTCGTCGCGCACCAAAAGGCGGGACCGGAATGAAGCTCTACATCCACCAGGCGGCGTGTTCGCTGTCGCCCCATATCGTTGCCCGGGAACTCGGGCTCGACGTCGAAATCATCCATGTCGAGCGGGCCACGCACCGGACCAGCGACGATGAGGATTTCCTTGCCATCAATCCGAACGGCTATGTCCCGGTGCTGGTGCTCGACGATGGCGAGATTGTCATCGAAGGGCCGGCGATCGTGCAATATCTTGCCGATCTCAGGCCGGAAGGCGGGTTGGCGCCGCGGACGGCGCAGGAGCGCCGGAAAATCCAGTCGCTGCTCAATTTCGTATCGACGGAGATCCACAAGCCGATGGGGCAGATGTTTGCGCCTGCCTACGCGCCGGTGAAGGAGGTGCTGCACAAGCATGTCGCAGCGCGGCTCGACTGGGTGGCATCGCGGCTCGAGGACGGCCATCTTGCCGGCGGCACGCTGAGCGTGGCCGACATCTACCTGTTTGTCTGCCTCAACTGGTCGCAATGGCTCGGCATCGACCTGTCGCGCTGGCCGCAACTGGAAGCCTTCATGAAAGACATCGGGGCGCGGCCGCGCGTGCTTGAGGCACTCAAGGCGGAAGGTCTTTATCCGCGTTCGAACGGCATCTTCTTTGCGCCGCGCCTTGCGGCCTGACCCGGGAAATGGAGCCCATCATGACAAGCGGAAGTTTTTCCGACGCCGAGAGCCTGCAGACCGAAACGATCCTTGAGAGGTTCAACCAGGTGTTTCTGAGCCACGATCCCGCCGCACTGGACGATCTCGTTGCCGACGATTGCGTCATTGAAAACACCCAGCCGGCGCCCGACGGCTCGCGCCATGAAGGCAAGGCTGCCTGCATCGCGCTGTGGCGCGGGATAGCGACGATGCAGGGCGCGCATTTCGAACCGGAAAGCATCATCGCCCGCGGCGATCGCGGCGAGATCAGGTGGCGGCTGGTGTGGGGCGCCGACCACGCAAGCTCGGTGCGCGGGGTCAATCTGATGCGCGTGCGCGACGGGCGCATCGTCGAGGCCCAGGGCTACGTGAAGGGTGCGTAAAGCCGGCAGGCTCAGTCGCCGACGCGCCGCAGCGTGCCAAGGCCGTTGCCGTCGAGCGCTTCAATTGTCACCGACGATGCCTTGCCGCCGGGGCCGATCGCGAAGCTGACCGCCGCGGGCATGTCGGGCAGTTCCGCATAAGGCAGGCTCAGGAACAGGTCGCGATCGAAATGGCGCAGCGGATAGGACTTGGCGCCCTCAGGGCCGAGCTCGAGGACGAGGCCGTCCGCGCTGGCGGTGACGACGGCATCGCCGATGAAGTCGTTGGTGTAGCGGCCGGCATAGGCCTCGCCTGAAAGGGCTGGCGTGGCAGGCTGGGGCGGCGTGGCATAGGTCGCCTTGGCTGCCGCGACCGCCGGTCCGAACAGGCCGGCATAGATCGCGTCCCAGTCCTTGACCCAGTCCTTTGCGACAGTGCCGTCGAAGACGAGGTCGGCGAAGCTGTCCGACAGGCCTTCGGGCACGCCGGTGGGGAAGCCGTTGGCCAGGATGACGATGCCGAGCTGCTGTTTCGGGAACAAGGTGACGAGGCTGCGGGCGCCGACGCTGAAGGCGCCGGCATGGCCCCAGCTCAGGCCATGGCGGCCGAACTCGACATTCCAGCCGAGGCCGTAAAAGGACTGGCCGCCGCTGACCGGGTTGAGGCCGCGCGCCATCAGCGGGATATGGGTCTGGTCGATAGCGCCGGTCTTGATGAGCGGCTTGCCGTCATGGCTGCCGTTGGCGAGTTCGAGGCGAAGCCACTGGACGAGGTCGCGCACCGTCGAACTGACGCCGCCGGCGGGTGCCTGCGCGTCCGGCTGGCGCTCGACCCTTGCCGTCCAGGCGCCGTTGTCCTTGATGTGGAGTGCTGCGCGGTTGGCGTGGCTGACGAAGTCGGCATGGCGGGAGCTTGTCGAGGCCATGCCGAGCGGGCGGTAGAGCTTGTCCTCGGCGATCGCCTCCCAGGGTTTTCCCGTCGGCTTGGCCGCGGCGACCGCCCCCTCGGTCAGGCCGAAATTGCTGTAGGAATAGCCGGCGCGGAAGCTCGACGAGGGCGAGACGAACCTGAGGCGGCGCAGGATTTCGGTGCGATCGTAGCCGATCTCCTCGAGATCGTCGCCGGCGGTACCGGGAAGCCCGCTGCGATGGGAAAACAGGTCGCGGACGGTGAGTTCGCTGGTCGGATAAGGGGCAGTGAGCCGGAAGGCCGGATCGAGGTCCGAAATCTTCGAATCCCAGGATACGATGCCGTCGCTGACCAGGGCTGCCACGACAGTCGCCGAGATCGGCTTGGACATCGATGCGATCTGGAACACCGTGTCGGCGTCGACCTTTTCGGGCTTGCCGGCTTCGCGGACGCCAAAACCCTTGAGGAAGACGACCTTGTCGTCGTGCACGACTCCGATGGCGAGCGCCGGCACGCCGCCATCGGCGACGGTGGCCTCGGCCAGCTGTTCGAGTTTCGCAACGGCGGCGGTGACCTGCTCGGCTGTTGCGGTCTGGGCGGATGCGGGGAACGGCGCCAGCGCGATGGCGGGCAGGAGCCATGTCAGGCAGCGGCGGACGAACGACCTTGCGGACAGCTGCATGCGCCGGCTCCCTCTGCAACGTGGCCTGTATGGGAAGCTACAGCCTGCCGTTGAGGAAGCCAAGCGCGGGTCGCGGCTATCTGATTGTGCCGGCCGGCTTCGCGGACGCCAAAACCCTTGAGGAAGACGATCTTGTCGTCGTGCACGACGCCGATGGCGAGCGCCGGCACGCCGCCATCGGCGACGGTGGCCTCGGCCAGCTGTTCGAGTTTCGCAACAGCTGCGGTGACCTGCTCGGCTGTTGCGGTCTGGGCGGATGCGGGGAACGGTGCCAGCGCGATGGCGGGCAGGAGCCATGTCAGGCAGCGGCGGAGGAACGACCTTGCGGACAGCTGCATTCGCCGGCTCCCTCTGCAACGTGGCCTGTCTGGGAAGCTACAGCCTGCCGTCGAGGAAGCCAAGCGCAGGTCGCGGCTATCTGATCGTGCCGGCCGGGTCGCGGCCGTCGAGAAAACCGAGGTCGCGATTGAGGTGGAGCGATAGCTCGCGCGGATCGAACCTGGCGCGGCGAGGGCTATGGCGAGTGCTCGTTGCGAGCTGGGTCAGCCATGTCTGGAGCGGGCCGAGGGCGGCGGCCAGGGTAAGGTGGGTCATGTGCGTGGCTTTCGATGGTCAAATTCTGTTGAGGAGGTATCGCCACATTCCGCCTGTTTTTGCTATGAATCCAACTGAACGTCGGAATGAGTACATAAGGAAAACTTATGGCGATCAACCAGCTGCCGCCTCTGACTGCGATCCGTGCCTTCGAGGCGGCGGCGCGGCTTGGCAATTTCACCCGGGCGGCGGAAGAGCTTGGCACGACGCAGGCCGCGGTGAGCTACCAGATCAAGCTTTTGGAGGAGCGCGCCGGCACGCCGCTGTTTCTGAGACGGCCCAAGCAAACCGAGCTGACCGAGGCGGGCAGGGCGCTGGCGCCGAAGGTCAGCGCCGCCTTCGAGATGCTGGGCGAGGCCTGGGGCGAAACCCGTGGCGGCGCGCGTGGCGTGCTGGTGGTCTCGACGCTGCCGACTTTTGCCGCGAGCTGGCTGGCGCGCCACCTCGGCGCCTTCCAGATGGTGCAGCCGGACCTAGCGGTGCGGCTGGAGACGACGACACGGACCACCGACTTCCGCACCGAGCAGGTTGATGTCGTCATCCGCAGGGATGACGGGCAGCTGCCGCCGGGACTTATGGGCCACCTGATCGTGGCGACCGATTTCGCGCCGATGCTGAGCCCGAAGCTCGCGGCAACCATCGGCGGCGTCAAGGAGCCGGGCGACCTGCTCAGGCTGCCACAGATCGACCCCGGCGACCTGTGGTGGGGCCTGTGGTTCAAGGGCGCGGGCCTGCCGGCCGACATGCTGCCCACGGGCCAAGCGCCGAAGATGGGCTCGCAGGCCTATGAGGCGATTGCCGCCATCGCCGGCCATGGCGTGGCGATGCTGACGCCGATCTTCTACCGCGACGAGCTTGCAAGCGGCACGCTGATCCAGCCTTTCGCGCATGTCGGCTCCGACGGTTCCGGCTTCTGGCTGGTTTATCCCGAGGAACGCCGCAACGTGCCCAAGATCAAGGTTTTTCGCGAGTGGATCCTGGCCGAGGTAGAACGGACGCTGGGGCCGGGCTCGAGATCCTAGAATCTCCGCGGTGCCTTCCAAAAAATGGATGCCGCTCTTCGGGCCTCGGCCTTAGGCGCGTGGGACAAGGGCTTCTATTGCCGCCATCGCCATGTCGAGGCCATGCTCGGCGCCGATCGCCTGACCCAGCGCTGTGGCCGTCTCGCGCATACCCGGCGCATCGGTGGCGGTGAATGCAGCTGCGAGCGCCGCAACGGTCAGGGATTTCCGGTCCAGTGGTGCAGGGCCCGCGCCGAGGCCGGCGACGCGGCGGCCCCAGAATGGCTGGTCGCCGAAAAATGGGCAGATGATCGTTGGCAGGCCGGCGCGCAGCGAAGCAGCGGTGGTACCGGCACCGCCGTGGTGCAAGGCGGCACTCATCTGAGGCAGCAGCCAGTCATGCGGCGCGGCCGTCATGACATGGACATGCGCCGGGGGTGTGGAGACCTCGAGGGCGCCGCCGCCGAGCGCCAGAACGCCGCGCTTGCCGGTGCGGGCCAGCGCCTCAATGACATCGGTTGCCAGCTTGCCGGGGGCGAGACCGGGCATGCTGCCGAAGCCGACATAGATGGGCTTGTTGCCGGCGGCAAGGAACGCCCTGAGGTTCGCCGGCGGCTGCCAGTCGTCCTCGTCGAGAAACCAGTAGCCGGTGACAAGGACATCGTTGCCCCAATCGGTCGGCCTGGGGACGATGGCTGGGCTGTAAGCGTAGAGCGTCACTGCCGGTGCGCCTGACCGGTGGCCGTCGGGCAGGCCGAGCGACTGCGCGCGCCAACGCGCGAGTTCCTTGCGAAACAGCAGGCCCGCGCCGCGCGTTGCCAGCAGATGGCTAAGGCGGTTGAACGGGCCGAGGTTGGCGAAAGGCAGGAGCGGGCTTGGAAACGCGGCGGTCGGCGTGAAGCCGGGCAGTGGCGAGGCGAGGACCGCCGGTCGGCCAAGCCGCGCGGCAATGTCTGGAGAGGCGATCGATTTGGGGTGATGAATGATGACATCGGGACCGAAACGGCCGATTGCCGCCCATTCGGCATCGAGCAGGCGGCGCATCAGTGGGCGGACATGCTTGAGCAGCTTCAGCCCGGCGCCGAATCCCCGGCTTCCTGCAATCGCGGCCTTGCCCTCGGGCGTGTCCATCAACGCCAGGAACACGCCCGGCAAAGGCCAGAAGTCGATGCCGTGGCGGGTGACCATCGCTTCGAACTGCTCGGGTGCTGCGAGTTGGACCTTGTGGCCACGCCGCAAGAGGCCGCGCGCCAAAGCAACATAGGGCTGGACGTCGCCCCGCGTGCCAAGCGTTTGAATGGCGATGCGCATGGGGACTCCCTGTGCAGACTGACCGGTAGTCAGTTATACCGACTGGCGGTCGGTAGCAAGGGGCGATAAGGTGTGACAAGCGGCATAGGCGGTGAGTGGAGGTGAGATGCCCCGTATTGTCAGGCATCCTGAAGTAAGGCGGGCGGAGCTGCTTGCGGCGGCGGGCCGGCTGTTTAGCGCGCGCGGCTATGAGGCGACATCGGTCGACGACATCATTGGTGACGTCGGGCTGTCGAAGGGTGCGTTCTACTACTACTTCCCTTCGAAGGACGCGTTGCTGGAGGCGTTGGCACGTCAGGCCGCCGAGCGCGCCCGGGCCGAGCTCGAGGCGATACTGGCAGCGCCCGGCATGAACGCGGTCGAGCAACTCAACGCCTTCCTGCGCCGCGGCCGCGACACCGACAGGGCGGCCGAGGCGATTGCCACCTTTGCCAGCGTCTTCTCACCTGAAAATATCGTGCTCTACCACCGCATGCACCAAACGGTGATGGCCGTGATGGCGCCAGCGCTGGCGCGCATCATCGAAAAGGGCCGGCGCGAAGGCAGCATGGCAAGCAACGATCCTCTGATCTCGGCCGAACTGGTGCTGCTGCTCGGCGCGGTCACGCATGGTGCCGTGGCCGACCTGCTCGCCGCCGAAGGCGCCGATGCCTTGAGCCAGGCGATCGCCGCCTTCGAGCGCCGGCTGTCCGAACAGGGCTTGGCCGTCGACCGCATTCTCGGCCTGCCCGACGGCACGGCACGGTTCGTGGAGCCAGGGTTCGTCGCCGCGATGGCGGCGGCCAGGCCGGACCAGAACCCGCTTGGCGCGACCGTTGCCGCAAGCTAGTGCTTGGGGCCCGGATTCGTCGCCCCAGGAGTATGGAAATGCCGCAGAAGGTCATTGGTCTTATCGGCGGCTTGAGCTGGGAAAGCTCGGCCGAATACTACCGGATCATCAACGAGCAGGTGCGGGCGCGGCTGGGCGGGCTGCATTCGGCGCGCATGCTGATGTGGTCGTTCGACTTCGCCGGGATCGAGGCGCTGCAGAGTGCCGACCGCTGGCAGGAGGCGACGCTGGAGATGATCGATGCGGCGCGGCGGCTGGAGCGCGGCGGGGCCGACCTCGTCGTCATCTGCTCCAACACCATGCACCGCATGGCCGACGAGGTGCAGGCGGCGGTCGGCATTCCTTTGCTGCACATCGCCGACCCGACCGCCGAGCGCATTCGCGCCGCGGGGCTCAGCCGCGTGGGGCTTCTCGGAACCGCCTTCACCATGGAGCAGGATTTCTACAAGGGAAGGCTGGCCGAACGCCACGGGCTGGAGGTGCTGGTGCCGGAGGCCGACGACCGGGCCACCGTGCACCGCATCATCTATGACGAACTGGTGCAGGGCCGCGTCGAGGCTTCGTCGCGGCAGGCTTATCGCGACGTGATCGCGCGCCTCGTCGAGCGTGGCGCCGAGGCGGTGATCCTTGGCTGCACCGAGATCATGCTGCTTGTCGGGCCTGAGGATAGTGCGGTGCCGCTGTTTGACACCACCGGCATCCATGCCGAAGCGGCGGTGGAGATGGCGCTGGGCTGAGCTTGCCGAACCGCAGGCCGGGGCTTGCCAGCCGCGATCGCGCGGCGAAGCGGCGCGTGGTGAGCGGCAATTGACAAAGGCGAGCTGGGCGGGGCAGGATTTCGGGGCTGCGTAGGGCGCATCGGCGAAGGCCGAAAGGGCAATGCCCGCCTACTGTCAGATATCGTCCAACAGTCGCGCCCATGCCGAACCTCGAAAACCTCAAGAAGCAGGCCAAGCAGTATCTGCGCTGGCATCGCGAAGGCTATTACCCGGTTGCCGCTGAGATCAGGGCGGGATTGCCGCGATTTCAGCACCTCGACGACATCGAGGTGATGCAGGCTTCGTTCAAGCTCGCCGACGCGCAGGAGCTCGTCGCGCGGCAGCAGGGTTTTGCCGGTTGGCAGGCGCTCAAATCAGGAGCCCCAGCGGTGAACAATCCAACCAAACAAGCCAAGCGTCCTGTTCTCAGTTCGACCGCGGCACAGCTGTTCGTTGCCGATGTCGTGGCATCATGCACGTTCTTTACCGACAAGCTCGGATTTGCCGTCGACTTCGTCTATGGCGAGCCGCCGTTTTACGGACAGGTCGTCAGGGACAAGGCGCAGCTTGCGCTCAGGCTGGTGTGCGAGCCGGTGTTCGCAGGCGATATCCGCGAACGTGAACACCTGCTGTCCGCCTCGATCACCGTCGATAGCGCGGACGAGATCAAGCAGCTGTTTCTCGACTTCCAGGCGGCTGGCGTGCGCTTTCACCAGGCGCTGCGCAAGGAGCCCTGGGGTGCGAGGAACTTCATCGTTGTCGACCCCGATGGAAACCTGATCCTGTTTGCCGGCCCGGCCGACTGAGGCGTTCGGGCGAACAGGGCCCCTGAAATCACGGCAATCTGAACGGCGGATATGCACAAACGCCGCCGCGACATGTATCGTATGGGACCAGCCGACTAGAGTTCTTTACCGCATAGCTTCTGTTGGTGTCCGCCCGGACGCCAGAACAGGGAGGAACAGGACATGGCTTCAGTTTCGATACATCCGGCACTCGACGGCGGGGTCAAACCCGGCAGCCCGAGCTTCAGCGGCGGCACGCTTGTCTGCGCCTGTGCCGACCGGCCGGTGAAGGTGGCGATCAAGGGGCAGGTCGCCCACAACCATGCCTGTGGCTGCACCAAGTGCTGGAAGCCCGAGGGCGCGAAGTTCTCGGTCGTGGCGGTGACCGCGCATGAGAATGTGACGGTGCTGGAGAACGGCGACAAGCTCGCCGTCGTCGATCCTTCGGCCCTGATCCAGCGCCATGCCTGCAAGGCCTGCGGCGTGCATATGTACGGTCCGGTCGAGCGCGACCACGCCTTCAAGGGCCTCGACTTCATCCATCCCGAGCGCTTCCAGGAAGCGGGCTGGGCCGAGCCCGGCTTTGCCGCCTTCGTGTCGTCGATCATCGAGGCGGGCGTCGATCCCTCCGAAATGGACGGCGTGCGTGGCCGGCTGAAGGAACTCGAGCTTGAGCCTTACGATTGCCTGTCGCCCGGGCTGATGGACTACATCGCGACCTGGACGGCGAAGAAGTCGGGCGTGCTGAAAGCCTGAGACGCAATCCTTGAAGGCATCGGGGCTGGCCTGGGTGGCCGGCCCTAGCTCCTAAAGCCTATGCCCCGCCTGCATCCAGCCACGGCGCCCCGTGCTAGGGTGCGGGCGGGAGAAACGGCGGCAACGCCTGATGCGCCCGCACGCCTCCTCAAATGAGGGAGGTCAGCATGGCATATTATGTTTTCCTGACGAACTTCACCGATCAAGGCGTCAAGTCGGTGCGGGAGACGACCAAACGGGCCGATGCGTTCAGGGCAATGGCCGACAGGAGTGGCGCCAAGGTTCACACGCTGTTGTGGACGCTTGGCAAGCATGACGTGGTCGCCATTGTCGAGGCGCCCGACGACCTGACGGCAACGGCGCTCAGCCTGTCCATTTCCGCGCTCGGCAATATCAAGACGCAGACGCTCAAGGCGTTCGATGCCGCTGATATGAACAAGATCCTGGCCAAGATGGCCTGATTTCATCGTCATTGCGGGGTGGAAGCCTCCGATTTGCCTCTGCGGCTCTGCCCCGCTCTACTTCAATGGATCATAGTCCGGGATGCGTCCGAAGCTGTAGCCGCGCTGCCTGAGGCCCTGGATGAGGGCGGTGAGGTTGGCCGTGCCATTGAAGGCATCCCGGAACATTTCATCGTGCATCAGCAAGATCAGCCTGTTTGGCCTGACAAAGCGGACCTTGCCGCTGAACATGTGGTCGATCTCGCTGACGAGTCTGGTGACGCTCTGCACCGGCTTGCCGGTGCCGTCATGGACCCATTCATGATCCCAGCCGTAGAGCCAGAAGCCGGTAGCGGCGACGAATTCGTAGTCCGGTTGCTCGACCTCCCTTTCGTGCTGGTCGATCGACAGGTCGTTGGTCGAGATGTTGGGCAGGCGAAAGACGTTGCGGCCGGGCAGCCGGGCATGGGTAGGTGCTGCGAGCCCGAGCACCGCATTGGCCCGCACCATGTCGGCGACAACCGCCTCGGTGTCGGCGTAGAACCTGCGGTATCTGTTGTTGGCGTGGCTGTAGCTGTGGTTGCCGACGGTCACCAGCGGCATGGATTTGGCGCGGGCGACAAGCGCCTTGCTCTCCGGGCTGGATTTGGCGTGCAGGCCGACCATGAACATGGTGGCGGGCACGTTTTCCGCCTCAAGCACGTCAAGGATGTTGCCGGTGCCGTCAAGCGGACCGTCGTCGAAGGTCAGGTAGATCGTGCGGTCCGCCGCCTGTGTCGGCCAGCATGCCAAGACGAAGGCGGTTAAGAACCAGACGACGGCCATGCCTGATGCGGTGACGCCATGCCTTTTGCCTGTTGTCATCAGCATCATTGCTCCTGCAGTTGTCACCGGCGATATCGGTATCCTGTGACGGCTGGCTGTGCAAAGGCGGCGATCCGGACTGCGTATTTCAGCGGTGCGTGTGACCGGTCGCGTGCTAGATGTCGACGCGTCATAGCAACGGTTCGGAATCGGACATTGAATCACCAGGGAATCGGGCAAGACAGACAAACTGATGTCGCTGAGTTCATCCGCGCCAACATGCATGTCGTGGCGGTGCCTTCGGTTCCCGAGATCAGGCTCCATGCCGCGCATCCGGGCAGTGGGCTGTGGCGGCTGGCCGACGATGCGGACGGCGAGGGCGATCCGCCGCCACCCTATTGGGCCTATCAATGGGCCGGCGGACTGGTGCTGGCGCGGCATTTCCTGGAGCGGCCCGAAGCGGTGCGGGGGCGGCGCGTGCTCGACCTTGGCGCGGGTTCGGGGCTGGTCGGCATCGCAGCTGGTATGGCGGGTGCGCGTTCCGTGCTTGCCGCCGAGGTCGATAGCAACGGCGTGACCGCGATCGGGCTCAATGCGACGCTGAATGGTGTCGAGGTCACCGCCGTCGGCGGCGACCTGACCGGCGGTCCGGTGCCTGAGGTGGACATCGTTGCCGTTGGCGACCTGTTCTACGACGCCGATCTTGCGGAGCGTGTGACCGCCTTCCTCGACCGCTGCGTCGCCGCCGGCATCGACGTGCTTGTCGGCGACCCCGGCCGGGCGCACCTGCCGCACGCACGGCTTCATCTGGTCGCTGAGTATGCGGTGGCTGATGTCGGCAGCGGCAATGCCGCAACGACAAAGCCGAGTGCCGTGTTTTCCTTCAACGCCGCGTCTTGACTTGATCTCTGTTGTGGGAATATTTCTCACATATGGAAAATTCTCTAATAGATGAGGCTGGCATCGACCGGCGTATCGCCCAGCGGCTGCGCTCGCTCAGGGCCGAGCGCGGCTGGCCGCTGGATGAACTGGCCAAGCGCAGTTCTGTCAGCCGGGCTACGCTGTCGCGTCTTGAAAACGCCGAGGTCAGCCCGACCGCGAGCGTGCTCGGCAAGCTGTGCGCCGCCTATGGCCTGACCATGTCGCGGCTGATGCACATGGTCGAAGGCGAGTTCGCACCGGTGGTGCGCCGAGAGACGCAGGAGATCTGGTCTGACCCCGAAATCGGCTTTCGCCGGCGCTCGATCTCGCCGCCGGCGCAGACGCTGGCCGGCGAGGCGCTGGGATGCGAGCTCGATGCCGACGTTAAGATCACTTATGACGCGCCTCCGCGGCCGGGGCTTGAGCATCATCTGGTGCTGGTCGAGGGGCAGCTCAGCGTGACTGTCGACGGCAGGGCCCATGAGCTCAGGCCTGGCGACTGCCTGCGCTACCAGCTGTTCGGGCCGAGCGCCTTTGCCACGCCGGCGGGTGCTGGCGCGAAGTATTTTCTCTTTGTCGTGTGAGGCATCATGAGCTTAGCCGTTTCAATCTTTTCCGCAGAAGACGTCGCGAGCCATCTCGGCGAGCTTGGCGCGCTGCTGCATGCCTGCGTGCATGACGGGGCGAGCATCGGCTTCGTGCTGCCGTACACGCAGGGCGAGGCCGAGGCGTTCTGGCGCGACAAGGTGCTGCCTGGGGTGCGCGAGGGGACGCGGATCATGCTGGTGGCCAGCAAGGACGGGCGGATCGCCGGCACCGTCCAGCTTGGCTGCGATACCATGCCCAACCAGCCACACCGTGCCGACGTCAACAAGCTGATGGTGCATCCCGACTTCCGGCGCCAGGGCATCGCGCAACTGCTGATGCGGGAACTCGAGGCGCAAGCGCGGGACCTAGGACGCAGCCTGATGACACTGGATACACGCACCGGCGACAATGCCGAGCCGCTGTACACGGCACTCGGCTACAAGACGGCCGGCGTCATCCCGGCCTATGCGCGCGATCCCTTCGGCAGCGACCGGCTCGATGCGACGACGGTGATGTACAAGCTGCTCTAGACGAGCGCATGCCTGGCGGGCGCGGAGAAACCGAATCCGCCGGTGCAGCTAAGCCGCTGGCGATCAACATTTCTTCCTTCGCATCCGCGACGCTGACGGGCATAGTCGGGACGGCGGCTGGCGGAGAACCGGCCTGCGGTGCAATGTGTGTCGCACCGACGATGGGAGCCGGCCATGGGCGAAGATCTTCACAATATCTGGCTCAACGATGCGCTGGTGTTCCTTTTCGCCGCGGGCGTACTGGTGCCGCTGATGCGGGTGGCACGGATTCCGAGCGTGCTCGGCTTCCTGCTTGCCGGCCTGGCGCTCGGCCCATTCGGCATGGGTGCGCTTGCCGAACACTGGCCGCTGTTCAGCCACTTCACCTTTGCCGACCCCGAGGCGGCCGAGCCCTTCGCCGAGCTCGGCGTGCTGTTCCTGCTTTTCCTACTCGGGCTGGAGCTTTCCTTCGAGAAGCTGTGGTCGCTGCGCTGGCTGGTGATCGGCGCAGGTGGCGTGCAGGCACTGGCGAGCGTGGTGACGATCACCGTGGTCGCGGCAATCGTCGGCGCGGAAAGCCATAGCGCCATCGCCATAGGACTTGCCCTTGCGCTGTCGTCGACGGCGATCGTCATGCAGACCCTGACCGAGGAGAAACGCATCGCCGGCCCGGTCGGGCGGGCTGCACTCGCCGTGCTCTTGTTCCAGGACATGCTTGTGGCGCCGATCCTGATCCTCATCGGGTTTTTCGGGCAGGGGCCAGATGCCAGCCTGCTGCCGGCCTTGCTGGAAGCACTGATCCAGGGTGGCATTGCGGTGGCAATCATCCTGTTGCTGGGGCGTTTCGTGCTGAAGGACGCGTTCAGGCTGGCGGCACGCGCCGGCGGCCGCGATTTCCTGATGGGGCTGACGCTGCTGGTCATCGTCGGCGGCGCGGTGTTCACCGCGGCTGCCGGCCTGTCTCTGGCGCTGGGTGCGTTCATGGCGGGCCTGCTTCTGGGCGAGACAGAGTTCAAGCACCAGGCAGAGGTCGATCTCGAACCGTTCAAGGGGCTGCTGCTCGGCCTGTTCTTCATGACCGTCGGCATCGGCCTCGATCTTGCAACCATCTGGCGTGAACTGCCCGTCGTGCTTGCCGCTCTGGCGGCTCTGCTGGCGCTGAAGGCGGCGATTGCAACCTTTGCCTGCCGCGCCTTCGGTCTCGGGAGTGGACGTGCTGTCGAAACCGGCTTCCTGCTTGCACCGGCGAGTGAGTTCGCCTTCGTGGTGGTGGCGACGGCGACAGCAGCCAATGTGATGGATGCATCCACCGCGACGCTGGTGACCGGTGTTGCCGGGCTGTCGATGCTTGCGACGCCGCTGATGGCTGCGCTGGGTCGGCGGCTGGCCGCGCGGTTCGACGCCATGCAGCCGACGGCGGTCGCCGTTGAAGCATATCCCGATCTGCGTGGTCATGTAATCATCGCCGGCTTCGGTCGGGTCGGACGCACGATCGCGCGTATCCTTGACGCCGAACATGCGGACATCGTGGCACTGGAGCGCAATCCCGAGATCGTCGCGCGCGTGCGTAAGGCTGGCCGCAAGATCTATCTCGGCGATGCGGCGCGCCCCGAAATTCTGAGCCATGCGGGCGCCGCCAGCGCGAGCCTTTTCATCGTCACGGTGGACGATGCAAGGGACGCTGCCGCCATGGTGCATGCCTTCAGGCAGATGCGCAGGGATGCGCCGGTTCTGGCCCGGGCCCAGGATGCCGAGCATGCGAGGCAGCTCTATGCGGCGGGCGCCGATTTCGTCATCCCGGATGCCATCGAGGCAGGCTTGCAGCTGGCGGGAAGGGCGTTGTCGGAGTTCGGCTATTCGAATGAGGTGCTGGAGGACCGCGTCGCGACCGAGCGCAACATCGAATATCAGCGCGCCGGGGCTGAATAGGCGGAAGCTTCGCGCGTTGATTCAAGTGGGTGGTGCAAATCTTTGCTCGTGCAGGGCTTTCATGCGCCGTTTTCTCCGTGGTGCTGGTGCTCGCGACTGGGCGCGCGGCTATCGGTACGTGTCAGCGGGGTTTCTTTTTTGCAGTGCAGCGGATTGACTGCGGACGATTTACGTTTTACGACTGACGAAATTAGAAATTCGTCAGTCGTAAAATCGAACGGCCCGGAACATGAACGACGTTGCTGAAAGCCCCGTGGATCTGGCGCGACAGGAGACTGTCGGGCGCATCCTCGATTCCGCCGAGCGGCTGTTCCGGCACTACGGCTATACCAAGACCAATGTCGCCGACATCGCCCGCGACCTCGGCATGTCGCCGGCCAATATCTATCGCTTCTTCGCCTCCAAGGTCGAAATCCACCAGGCGATCTGTGGCCGCATGCTCGGCGCCGTCTATCAGATGGCTTGCCAGATCCTGCGTGCCGAAGGCAGCGCCACCGAGCGCCTGCGCAACTTCATTTATGCCCAGCACAAGCTGACGGTCGAAACCATGCTCGACCAGGAAAAGGTGCATGAGATGGTCGTCGTCGCACTTGAGCGCGACTGGCACGTCATCGAAAAACATATCGACCGGCTGCATGACCTGATGGCGGAAGTCATCTCCCAGGGCATCGCCGCCGGCGAGTTCTCCAAGCAGGACCCTCAGATAGCCGCGCGCTGCTTTGGTGCCGCGACGGCGACACTTTGCCATCCGCAGATGGTGTCGCAGTGCGTCAACAAGCCGAACCGCGCGACCTACGAGGAACTTACGGAATACGCCCTGAGGGCGCTGAAATAGCCGGGGCCCACGGGCCGACATCAAGATCAATAGACAACCAGGAGTGCGAACGATGATTTCGTTCAAAACCTTCAATGCGAACCTGCGTCCTCTCGCCAGCCTGGCTTTGGTGTCGCTGCTTGGCGTTGGCCTTTCCGCCTGCTCCGAAGCCAAGACCGAAACGGTCGAGGCAATCCGCCCGGTCAAGGTGGTCGAGATCGCCAGTGCCGGCACGACCCGCGAGCTCGACTACTCCGGTGCCGTGAAGGCGCGCACCGAGATGAATCTCGGCTTCCGCGTCGCCGGCAAGATCACCGAACGGGTGGTCAACATCGGCGACAAGGTGAAGTCGGGCGACCTGCTCGCCCGCATCGACGCGACCGACTACCAGCTCGGCGTCAGCACGGCGGAAGCTAACCTGCAGGCAGCCGAAAAGCAGGTCGAGACAGCGCGCCTGGTCGATGATCGCGCCGCGCAGCTGTTTGCCAAGAAATTTGCGTCCGAAGCCCAGCGCGAGCAGGCCTCGCTTGCCTACAAGCAGGCCTCGTCGCAGCGCGACGCAGCGCTTTCTTCGCTGCGCCAGGCCAGGAACCAGGTCGGTTACGCCGAGCTCCGCGCCGACCAGAACGGCATCGTCACATCAGTCAATGCCGATGCCGGCCAGGTTGTCGGCGCAGGCACGCCGGTGGTCAGCGTCGCCGTCGACGGCGAAAAGGAAGTGCAGATCGCCGTGCCCGAACTGGAGATCGCCCAGTTCCAGCCCGGCAAGCCGGTGAAGGTCAGCTTCTGGTCCGACGACAAGCTGGTGCTCGACGGCACCGTGCGCGAAGTCGCCGGCAGTGCCGATCCGCAGTCGCGGACGTTTTCGGTGCGCGTCAGCCTGCCCGACGACAACAGGGTGCTGCTCGGCATGAGCGCGACAATCGAGGCGTCGGTCAAGAACGGCAAGGAGTTCGTGTCGATCCCGCTCAGCGCATTGGCCAAGCAGGACGGCAAGGACATCGTCTGGGTCGTCAACGACGAACAGGTGCATGCGCGCGGCATCAAGGTGGCGAGCTTCGCCGATGCCGGCGTCCAGGTCGCCGATGGGCTGAAGCCGGGCGACATCGTTGTCGCCGCCGGAACGCAGTTCATGGCCGAAAACCTGAAGGTCAAGCTGCCGACGGCAGAACAGCGCGCCGCGTCGAACGAAGCCACCGCGGCCATTCGCTAAAGACAGTGCCTGCCGCGGCGGCCGATGAGGCCGCCGCCAACGCCATTCAAAATTGAACCTGCGCATCAGCTGTGCCGGATACCGGCCGCGTGCGCATACAGCGCCGCGCGTCCATAGGGACGCGCAAAGGACGCTGTAACAGTTTGAACCCGTGCATGATCCTTTCCGAAAATCGGAGCCGATTTTCGGGGTCATGCACCAAAGTGGAACCACGGCCATGGACAATTCCAGCCAGGACAAGCAGCCCTTCAACCTGTCGCGTTGGGCGATAGGGCATCCGAGCATCGCGCGCTTTCTGTTCGGGCTGATCATCATCACCGGCGCGCTCGGCCTGATGCGCATGGGCCAGAGCGAGGACCCGGAATTCACCTTCCGCGTCATGGTGGTGCAGGCGGTGTGGCCGGGCGCCTCGATCGAGGAGATGCAGGACCAGGTCGTCAACAAGATCGAGCGCAAGCTGCAGGAAACGCCGCATCTCGATTGGGTGAAGTCCTATACCCGCGCCGGCAGCGCCATCATCACCGTGCAGGTCAAGGGCGACACCAACACCGCCGAGGTGAAGGATGCCTTCTACCAGGTGCGCAAGAAGGTCGGCGACATCTCGAGCGAGCTGCCGCAAGGCCTGCTCGGGCCCTATTTCAACGACGAGTTCGGCGACACCTTCATCACGCTGCACTCGATCGCCGGCGAAGGCTACAGCTATCCCGAGCTCAAGGCGCTGGCGATCAAGGCGCGCGACATGCTGCTGACGACGCCGGGCGTCGAAAAGGCCGTCATCCTCGGCGACCAGCCGCAGCGCATCTACATCGACGTATCGTCCAAGGCGCTGGCCGAACGCGGCCTGACGCTGAACGACGTGCGCAACACCATTGCCGGCCAGAACAACATCGACCCGGCGGGTGCCGTCGACACCGGCACGCATTCGGTGCGCATCTCGGTCGAGGGCGATCTTTCCAAGACAGCCGACATCCGCGAGCTGCGCCTGCGCGCCGGCAACCAGGTCACCCGTCTCGGCGACATCGCCACCGTGACGACCGGCCTCGAGGATCCATACCAGCGCAAGTTCCGCTACAACGGCCAGGACAGCGTCCAGGTCGGCGTGGTGATGGCCAAGGGCTTCAAGGTCACCGATGTCGGCAAGGCCGTCGAGGAGACCTACAAGCGTTTCGAGGAATCGCTGCCCTATGGCGTTTCGGTTGACCAGATCTCCAACCAGCCGGAAGTTGTGACCGAAGCCATCGGCGAGTTCATGAAGGCGCTGATCGAAGCGCTGCTGATCGTGCTGGTGGTGTCGTTCCTGTCGATCGGCTGGCGCTCCGGCCTGGTCATCGCGATCACCATCCCGCTGGTGCTGGCCGCGACCTTTGCTGTCATGTACCAGCTCGGCATCGACCTGCAGCGCATCTCGCTCGGCGCGCTGATCATCGCGCTCGGCCTGCTTGTCGACGACGCGATGATCGTCGTCGAGATGATGGAGCGCAAGCTGGAGGAGGGGCTGGTCAAGGTCGAGGCGGCTTCGTTCGCCTATTCGTCGACGGCGTTTCCGATGCTGACCGGCACGCTGATCACCACCGCGGGCTTTATCCCCGTCGGCTTCGCCGAATCCACGGCGGGCGAATATGTGCGCTCGCTGTTCTACGTCGTCGGCATCGCCCTGGTGATCTCGTGGTTCGTGGCGGTCTATTTCACGCCATGGCTCGGCAACATGATCCTCAAGCAGCGCAACCATGCCGGCAGCCATCACGACGCCTTCGACACCAGCTTCTACCGCCGCCTGCGCGCGACGGTGAGCTGGGCCGTGCGCCACCGCATCATCGTGCTCGTCATGACGCTGGTGACGTTCTTCGGCTCGCTGTTTGCCTTCCAGTTCATCCCGCAGAACTTCTTCCCGCAGTCGTCGCGGCCCGAAATCCTCGTCGATCTGTGGCTGCCCGAAGGCACTTCGATCAAAGAAGTCGAAAAGCAGGCCGAGGCGCTGGAAGCGCGTATGATGGCCGATCCTGACAAGAAGTTCATCGCCACCTATATCGGCGAGGGCGCGCCGCGCTTCTTCCTGCCGCTCGACCAGCAGCTGCGCAACCCGAACTACGCCCAGCTTTTGATCATGGCCAATGACGAGCCGGCGCGCGAGCGGCTGATCGTCAAGCTGCGCGGCATCCTGGCCGAGGATTTTCCTTCGATCCGCGGCAAGGTCGACCGGCTGTTCCTCGGACCGCCGACCGGCTGGCCGGTGCAGCTGCGCGTGACCGGTCCTGATCGGGCCGAGGTTCGCCGCATCGCCGATGAGGTCAAGGCGAAGTTTGCCGCGACGCCCGAGCTTGCCGCCATCCATGACGATTGGCTGGAGCAGGTGCCGGCAATGAAGCTTGTCGTCGACCAGGACAGGGCGCGGGCACTGGGCGTTTCCTCGCAGCGCATCCGCCAGATGCTGCAGGCAACGATGCAGGGCGCGCCGCTCGACAACTTCCGCGACGGCGAGGAGACGGTGTCGATCGTTGCTCGCGAGCCGGAAGCCAACCGTCACCTGCTGACGGCGGTCAACTCGGTCTACATTCCGACCGACTTCGGCGGCTTCGTGCCGCTGTCGCAGGTGGCCAAGGTGGTGCCTGTCATGGAGCAGGGCATCGAATGGCGCCGCGACCGCCTGCCGACCATCACGGTGCGGGCGACGCTGCCCGACCACATCCAGCCCAACGACGTGGCGATGAAGCTCTACGCCGAACTCAAGCCGCTGCGTGATGGTCTTGCGCCCGGCTACAAGGTCGAGATCCAGGGCGGTGCCGAGGATGCGGCCGAAAGCCAGGCCTCGATTGCCGCCAAGGCGCCGGTGATGCTGCTTGTCATCGTGCTGTTGCTGATGGTGCAGTTGCAGCACTTCGGCAAGGCGATGCTGGTGCTGGCGACGGGTCCGCTGGGCATCATCGGTGCGGCCGCGGCCTTGCTGATCAGCGGCGCGCCGTTCGGTTTCGTGGCGATCCTTGGCGTCATCGCACTGCTCGGCATCATCATCCGCAACTCGATCATCCTGATCGACCAGATCGACCAGGACATCGCGGCGGGCATGGAGCGGTCCGAGGCGATCATCGGCGCCGCCGTGCGCCGCTTCCGGCCGATCGTTTTGACGGCGATGACGGCGGTGCTGGCGCTGATCCCGATTTCCTGGGGCGTGTTCTGGGGCCCGCTCGCCTATTCGATGATGGGCGGCATCCTGGTGGCGACCGTGCTGACGATCCTGGTGCTGCCGGCCGGCTATGCGCTGTTCTTTGGCCGTGAGCCGAAGAACAAGCCGGCCGAACCGCAGGCGGAGAAGGGCGAAAACACCGCTGCGGTCATTCAGCACCCGGCTCTGGCGGCGGAATAGGGGTCTACGCCCGCTGAAGAAACGAACGGATGTGCCCGGCGACAAGGTCGGGCGCCTCCCAATGGATGTTGTGGCCAAGGCCAGGCAGCGTGATCAGCTTTGCGCTACCGATCGCCGCCAGCATCTGAGATTGATGTTCTGACGTGGCGATGTCGTCGTTTTCGCCGCGCATGATGAGCGTCGGGGCGGAAATGTCCCGCAGCAGTGGCAGTGGATCGTAGGCCGTCTGCTCATAGTAGACCGAATGCCAGATGCGGGCCGGAACCGCGGCGCATTCCCGGCGGACATGGATGAGGAATTCCTCGTCCACCGGCACGATGCCGGTGCACCATGTCCGTACGAAATCGCCATCCGGATCAATGGGATCGCGCAGTCCGACGATGTTGTTCCACAGCCAGCCGGCACGTTCGCGCGGCACGGCGGATGTCGACATCAGCACGATCTTGCTGACGATTTGCGGCCAGCGTTCGGCAAGGGCTTGCGCAAGCCGCCCTCCCAGCGAATGGCCAACGATGTGGGATTGCGCGATGCCGAGTTCGGCAAGGAAAAGCCTGAGGTCATGGGCCAGTTCGGGGATCGTGTAGCATCCCTCCGGCGTGTCGGAATGCCCATGCCCGCGCAAGTCAGGCGCGATGAGCCGCAGGCCGGCCGCAAGGTAGGGTGCAACCATACTCCAGCTGCGCGCGCTGTCGGTAAAGCCGTGCAGGAGCAGAACGGGCGTTCCGCCCCGGTCGCCCAGCTCGACATAGGCGAGACGGATACCGTTCGGCAGCAGGCAACCCTGCTTCGACAAGGCGAAATCGCTCTGGGACAGCGGTTTCATCGGTGATCGAAACCCATCGCGTCGAGGCATTGGCCTCGACGCGAACAGGATATCCGCTTCGACAGCTCGCGGCTACGCCTTCACGCGCGGCGCTTTTTGATCGATGCCGTTCTGGTGCAGCGTCAGGCCGGTGGCCCGGCCGTCGGCGCCGACGTCGAAGGTGAGCTGGGCGTTGACGACCTTGAGGAAGAACAGCTTGTCGCTCTCGGCAAAAATCTCGTGGCGGTCCTGGCCAGTGGCCTGGGCGAACAGGCTGTTTCCTTGACGCGTGATCGCGATCTCGAACTCCGGAGCCAGCCGGTAGGTGCCGACATAGCGCTCGTAGATCGCCGGATCGAGGGTGATTGCGACTCGTTCTTGCGGCGGCTCGGCCAGCGGGTTCCTGCTGTCGAGCAGGTGCCTGCCGATGTCGTCGACACCGGCTTCGGTCGAGGTGTTGGAAAGCGCAACAACCCCGACACCCTTGGCCGGCATGAAGCCGAGATAGGAGCGGTAGCCGCCGGTGCCGCCATTGTGCCAGATGATCTGGTCGTCGCCACTGCCCGAGATGACCCAGCCGAGCCCGGTCTCGTCGCCTTCGGCACCGGTCGGGCGGCGGATGGCCAAGGTGGTGGCAAGGGCTGCATGAAGCGGCGAAGCTGGCGCATCGACCAGCATCTCGACGAAGTTCAGCATGTCGTCGGCGGTGGACAAAAGCGCGCCGGCGCCGGCGAGCGTCGGCAGGTCCCAGTTCAGCACCGGCATCAGCTGGTCGTCGTGGCCGTTGGCGAGACGCGACTTCATGTAGACGGCCGGGGTGTCGGCGGTGGAGCGCATGTCGAGCGGCGCCAGGATGCGCTCGCGGACCAGCGCGCCGTAGCTCAGGCCGGCCCGGCGGGCGAGCACATGGCCAAGCAGGCCCATGCCGAGATTGGAATACTCGTACTGGCTGCCGATGTCGCGCGGCAGCTCATAGCCGGACAGGAACGCATACATCTGCTCGACGCTGTAGTCGGCATAAGGGTTGTCGTCGTCTGATGGCGCCATGTTTTCAGGCAGGCGCGGCAGGCCGGAGGTGTGGGTGGCGAGGTCGGTCAGGGTGATCTCGCGAATGTTGCGCTGCGGCATGTGGACGGTTGCGGGCAGGTGCATGGCGACCGGGTCGTCGAGCCCGATCTCGCCGCGCCCAGCCATTTCGGCAAGCACAAGCGTGGTGAAGACCTTGGTGATCGAGCCGATTTCGAAGGCGGTGTCGGCATCGACCGGGCGGGCGTAGTAGGCGCCGAAATTGCCATGCGAGACGATATGGCGGCCTTCCGCGCCGAATGTGCCGACGACGATGCCGACGCTCTGGCGCTGCACGTCGATGCGCTCGACGAGGATTCGCTTGATTTCGGCGATGGATGGAAAGTGCGAGCTGGAGGAAACTGCCGCGGCGGAAAAGGTCATCTCGGACGTGCCCTCATGTCAGACTGTATGATCGCTGATACAGGGCGGAGATTGCACTAGCATGGCGCGAAATGTGGGGAAGAAGTGGGCTTGCCTTCGCCCCTTCGGGGTACCTTCTCCCACAAGGGGGAGAAGGGAGGTCCGCGCCATTGCCCTTCGTTCTGCTACTTGCCGGCGTTGCTGGCAATATCCCCAGGCGTCAGGCCGACGAGTTCGCGGTAGCGGTCGGGGTCGGTGGCGCCTTCGGTGATGACGAGCAGCACGCGCGAGTTGGCGTCGAGGCCGATGGCCGCGCGCATCTCGGGATCGCGGGCGGCGACGAGCAGGCCGGCGAGGCCGGCGCCGCCGCTTTCGCCGGCAACGACAACCGGGTCATGATCGAACGGACGGGCGAGAAGGTTCATGACTTCGACGGCGGTCTCGTCGTCGACGGTCATGAAGGCATCGGCGACGCGCGACAGCACACGCCAGGCGACCTGCGAGGGCTCGTAGCATTCGAGCATCGCCATGACGGTCGGTTCGCCGTGCTGGAGCTTGACCGGTTTGCCCTGCCGCGCGGTCTCGAAGATGCAGGCGGCGCGTGCGGGGTCGACGACGATGAAGGTGGGGCGCGCCTCGCCAAGGCGGCAGGCAAGGTAGCCCGAGGCGGCGGCGGCGATGCCGCCGACACCCGACTGGATGAAGACATGGGTCGGTGTTTCAGGCAGCTTTTCCAGCGCCTCGCGGAAGATCGCGGTGTAGCCCTGCATGACGAGCCCGGGGATGCGCTCGTAGCCGGGCCATGAGGTGTCGGAGACGACGGTCCAGCCATTGGCTTCGCAGACCCGCGCCGCCTCGGCGACGGAATCGTCATAGGTGCCGGCGACGCGCTCCATCACGGCGCCGTAGCGGGCGATGGCGGCGACACGCGCGTCGCTGACCCCGCCATGAACGAAGATCACCGAGCGGGCGCCGACAAGCTGCGCCCCTTGCGCGACCGAGCGGCCATGATTGCCGTCGGTGGCGCAACCGAAGGTCATGGTGGCGGAGATTTTCGCCACTTCAGGGCTGTGCAGTTCGGCGATGTCGACCGGGCGGCCGAGCTTCTGTTCCGCCGTTTCCAGCACGAGGCGGATGACCGCATAGGCGCCGCCGAGCGCCTTGAAGCTGCCGAGGCCGAGGCGATAGCCTTCGTCCTTGAGGTGGATGGCGCCAAGGCCGAGCTCGCTGGCGAGCGCCGGCAGCGAACGCAGCGGCGTCGGGCGGTGGTTGGGCCGGCGCGCCAGGAAGCGCTCGACAGTTTCCGCTGCGGCAATGCCGAGCGTCTCGGCATCGGTCGCTTCAAGCGGCTTGCGGTAGTCAGGGTGCTGGTTGCGGATGAGCATTGCGGCGGGGTCTCCTCGATCGGCGCATTTATATTGCACCGGCGGCGAGAAATGCGCTCTTATCTGGCTGCATTGGTGCAAGTTTGTATCGCAAAGGATGGCGTTTTGCGGAAAGCGGTGACGGCAGTCGATCTCGACGAGTTCGACCTGAAGATCCTCGACATCCTGCAGCATGACAACGGCACCCCGCAGCGCGAGATCGGCGAGGCGGTGCATCTGTCGGCGCCGGCGGTGCAACGACGCATCAAGCGCATGGAGGAGGGCGGCGTCATCGCGGCCAATGTGGCTGTGGTCGAGCCCGACAGGGTTGGCCGGCCGATCACCATCATTGTCGAGATCTCGGTGGAGAGCGAGCAGATCGACCTGCTCGACGCCACCAAGGCGACCTTCGCGGCGGCTCCGGAAGTGCAGCAATGCTACTATGTGACCGGCGAGGCGGATTTCGTGCTGGTGGTAACAGTGGCCAGCATGGCCGAATACGAGGCGCTGACGCGGCGGCTGTTTTTTGCCGACCCCAACATCAAGAAATTCCGCACGCTGGTGGCGATGGACCGGGTCAAGGCCGGGCTGACGGTGCCATTGGCATGAAAAACAGGCCCGCCGGAGCGGGCCTGTGAAGCGCTGGGGTTCGGCGCTGGAAACTGGCTAAAGCGATATAGCGATCAGTTCGAGTTTGTGTTCGAGTTGCTCGAAGAGCTGGTACTCGTCGAGGTGCTTGTCGAGGAACTGGTGCCGGAATTGCTCTGGGAATCGCTGTCGGTGGTGCAGCTGCCGTTGGAGCAGCTTTTCGAGCGCGAGCTCGACTTGCTCGTCGATTTCGAGACGGTGACCGATTTGCTGCCGATCAGGATGAGGCCATCGCTGACGGACAGTGCCGCCGGGTCACCCGGCGCTGGTACCTTCGGTGCCGCGTCGGCGGCGGAAAATGCCGCGACCGTTGCAAGGATGCTTGCTGCGAAGGCGAATGTGCCGAGACCTGCCATGGCACGGTGCTCCTTTCCCGCTGGCGACCCGAAGGGGGCGGCCATCAGGGCATTTGAGCACGGACGGGCGGGCCGCGTGAATTCGCCCTTTGGAGCTATTGCTCCGGGCTAGTGACGACCGGCGTTGTCGTTGCCGGAGATCGGGTCGAGGTTGAGCGTGATCTCGCAAGGCGCGCAGAACACGGCGCCCGGCATGTGGTCGCTTTCGGCGAGGGCGAACCTGACGGCGGAGTCCTTGTCGGCGAAGATGCCGCCGACCAGACCCATTTCGTCGCTGACAACCCAGCGCCCCTGCGGATCGCGGCCAACCATGAAGCGGTGGGCGTGGAGTGCCGGATGGATGTCGCGAGCGAGAGTGCCCATGGTGCTGTGCCTTTCCTCAAGTTCCCGGGAGCAGTGCTGCCGCATCCCGAGAGGTTCGTTGCATTTCATGATGTGATGCCCGCACCATATGAATTCGATCGGCGGCGAGGGGCCAAGAAATTCAAATCTCATAAATGCCTGATGTTCGAGCCCGCCCGGGCGGCCATCCGGACGGGACGCAGCGCGCGCGAGGGGCGAGCCTGCGCGTCGAGCACCGACAGGTTGTCGCGAATGGCGGACGCGGTATTCGGCTCGACCTCGACCAGCGGCAGCCGGACGTCCGATGACATCCTGCCCATCAGGTGAAGGGCGTGCTTGACCGGCACCGGGTTGGTTTCGAGTTCGAGCGCTGCGATGAGCGGGCGCAGGCGGTTGTGGATTTCGCGCGCCGCGTGCGGATCGCCACGCCGGCAGGCGTCGTGCATGGCCACGCAAAGGCGCGGCGCCACATTGGAAACGACCGAAATGGTGCCGCTGCCGCCCATGGTGTTGAAGCCGAAGGCGGTGGCGTCGTGGCCGGACAGCCAGATGAAGCGGTCGCCGAACCTTTGGGCGAACGCCATCGGGCGCGACAGGTCGCCGGTCGCATCCTTGAAGCCGACGATGCTGGGGATGGCGGCCAGCTGCTCGATGGTGGCGGGTGTCAGGTCGACGCCGGTGCGGGCTGGTACGTTGTAGACGATGATGGGGATGCCGACCTTGGCGGCGATCGTCTCGAAATGCCTGACGATGCCGGCCTGGCTCGGCTTGTTGTAATAGGGCGTGACGATCAGCGCGGCATCGGCACCGAAATCGCGCGCCGCAGCGGTGAAGGCGACTGTCGATTCCGTGCTGTTGGTGCCGGTACCGGCAATGACCGGCACACGCCCATTCGCTGCTGCCACCGTCTTGCGGATCACCATGATGCGCTCATGCCAGGACAGCGTCGGGGCTTCGCCCGTGGTGCCGCAGGTAACGAGGCCGTTGATGCCTTCCGCGATCTGCCATTCGACGAGGGCGGCGAGGCTTTTCAGGTCGACTTCGCCGTTGCTGAACGGGGTGGGGAGCGCTGATATGGCGCCGAAAATGCGCTGATGAATCTGGTCAGTGGTCACGGATTTGGCTGTCATGGCGATGGGTCCGTTCGTGCTGGAGGAAAGGGGTGGCGCGGCGGCGGCGCGCCGTGGATGGCTGCTGGAAGCTTGCCAGCAGCGAAGCAAGGACCGCAGCCGCGAGGTCGGCATGTTCAGCCGTGCAGGATCGGCTGGCGCCGGCTGCGGCGCAGCGCATGGCACAGACCCAGTGTCCGGCGTGATTGCTGATGTTTTCGACCTGTCGCGGCGGTTCGGCACTGGCGGCAAGCAACAACACCGCATCGAGCAGCGCGTCGGCTTCCATCAGCGCCCGGAATTTTCGGCGCATGGTGCCGTCGAGGTCATTGAGGCCAAACAGGTCGGCGGCGGCCCAGACATGGTGTTCGCGCAGGATCCTGATGTCGGCGACACGGTCGGCCAGCGCAGCGATGTTTTCCGGCTTCATGATGAGACAACAGATAGCCCTCCATCGCGTGTGAATTCGAGAGAGGGAAGCGGGCGGTTTTATAGGAATCGCATAGGGACGGCATTCCTGTGCAGCGACGCGGAAACGCATCAAAGGGGTGCGCCGGCGCGAAACGAACTTGCGTCAGCCGACGCCAATGAGAGCGCAATTCTCGCCGTCCAAAGGCTAGAAACGGCGGAGCCATTTGCCGCCTGCCTGCATGGGAAAACGATGATCCTTTACTACCAGACCCATTCGCCGTTCGCCCGCAAAGCGCTGGTATTCGCTCATGAAGCCGGCATCGCCGACCGGCTCGAGGTGATCCACCACGAAACCAGCCCGACCTTGCGCAATGCGCGCGTCTATGCCGAAAACCCATTGGGCAAGGTGCCGGTGCTGCTGCGTACGGACGGCGGGCCGATCTTTGATTCCGACGTCATCTGCGCCTATCTGGACACGCTGCATGACGGGCCGAAGCTGATCCCCGAAAGCGGGGAGGCGCGCTGGCAGGCGTTGCGGCTGCAGGCGGTGGCGCAAGGACTGGCGCAGACGGGCATCGGCTTGCGCTGGGAGACGGAGCGGCGGCCCGAGCATCTGCGCTACGAGCCGCTGGCCGAAGGTTTCAGGGACAAGATCGAGGCGACCTATGACTGGCTTGAAGGCGAGCTTGATGACGATGCGCTGCATGTCGGGCATGTGGCATTGGCCACGGCGCTATCATGGATGGCGTTCCGCGACCTGCCGTCGTTTCGCGGGCGCTCGCGGCTGACGCAGTGGTTCGACGCTTTCGAAAAGCGGCCGTCGATGCTGGCGACGCCGCTTTCGGGTGAAACGCACGACTGACGGCAAGTGAAGTGCTGCGCGCCGTGAAGGCGCGCAGCGTGGTTTAAGCCTGTCAGGCCGGCTTGACCGGCGCGTTCATTGCCCAGGCGACTCCAAACGGGTCGCGCAGCTGGCCCCAGCGGTCGCCCCAGAACATGACGTCGAGCGGCACGACCACCTCGCAGCCGGCCTCGACGGCGCGTTTCCACCAGGCGTCGATGTCGTCGCCGAGAATGAGCTGCATGGTGTAGCCTTGGGCCTTCTCGTGCGCGTGGCCGTGCTCGGGATATGCATCGGCCAGCATCATCGAGCTGCCGTTGACGTAGAGGTGGATGTGCATCGTCCGGCCCTGCTCGTCGGCGGGATAGGCGAAGACCTGCTCGGCGCCGAAGGCGCGCTTGTAGAACTCGGCGGCCTTGAAGGCGCCGTCGACCTGGAGGTAGGCGACCAGTCCGCCAAGGACTTTCGGGGCGGGGTATGCTGTGTTCTGTGCTTCCGACATCTGTTGTCTCCGTTCCTCGCTTGAGCCAATCGCCGCGCTGGCGGCGCCTGTTTAGGGCATCGTTGACCGCCGTTGGCCGATGCCTCGCCTCTAGGACGAGCGAGGCAGGCGTGATCCGACATGGCCGACAAAGATTTTTGGTCGCGAATGAAGTTAGCTGTCCCTGGCGTAAAAGCCGGCTCAGTGTAGGCAGGTCATTGATGCAGGCAGAGGGCGACGGCAACTATGGTGCAGATTGCCGGGAAGTAGGTGCCCGCCGCTGACCTGAGCTTAAGGCGCTTTGCTGGCCCGCGGGGAAGCTACCAGCCCGAGGAATACCACAACAGCCCGGTTGAGACGCAAGACGTCCTCATCGTCCAAGCGCCCGACACGTGCTCCCATTTTGGACTTTGGCACTGTGGTGATCTTGTCCACCATCAGGCGGGAGGCACTGCGCAGTCCGTTCTGTTCGCTCGGTTCAACGAGCAAGCGGAACAAGGGAGCGTCGGCCGTATCCGTTGTAAACGCACAAACGGTAATGGACGCAGTTGAATCAAAGTTATCGTCTTGGATGATGACAACCGGGCGTGGCTTGCTCGCGTAGTCTTTGCCTTCCGAGACGATCCAGATGTCGCCGCGCCTCATCCATCATCCCAATCCGAGATGGCGTCGATGAACGCCTGATCGTCAAAGGCGTCAGGGCCGGCCGCCACAGCCAGCGACTGGCGATGCGCTTCAGACCGGAACGACGGCGCCCGCGTGTCCGGCACCCATATCTGAATGGGCCGCAATCCTTGCCGACGCAGGCGTTCGCGGTGCTCTTGCACCTTCACGCGGGATGGCTTTGGGGACGATGTGGAGGACATACCAGATCTCTAACGGTTACATGTAACCTATCGCATTTTTCTCTGACTTGCCAGCTTGAGACAGCTGCCGTCCTGCCTACCGCCCCGGCCGCCCCGACTTGCTGGGCCGTTTCTTCTCGCGCGCGGCCTCGGCTGGGTCTTCGTAGGAACCCGCGCCGATCTTGGCGCGCTTGACCGGCTTGACGCTCTCGACAGGTTTCTCGGTGCGGCGCACGGTCATCTCGTCGAGGCTGTTCTTCTTGAACAGTGACTTTTCGCCGTCCTCCGGCACGCCGTAGTCGGCGCCATGCGCCTCGTCCGCCGACTGCTTCTTGAACAACGAGCGCGATACAGCGCCGGCGGGCGTCGTCATGTCAGTGCCAGGACCCATGTCGTCGATATGCGGCTTGGCGAACAGCGACTTGCCGGCAGGGACCGCGCCGTCGGCGCCCATTTCGTCGAGTGCCGGCTTGCGGAACAGGTTCGGTCGCGCTGCTTTTGCCGCTTCTTCGGCGGCACGCGCCGCGTCGAGCTTGCGGAAACGTTCCTGCTCCTCGGCCGTGCGATGCTTGGCGACGCCCTTGTTGTGCTTGCCTTTTTCGCGGCCGGACGCCGGGCTTTCCATATCGACATATTTGGCCAGCGGGTCGTCGGAGATGGCGAGTTCCATCTCGCGCAGGCGCTTGATCTCGTCGCGGATGCGAGCGGCCTTCTCGAAGTCGAGATCGGTGGCGGCGCTGCGCATCTGCTTTTCGAGCGCGTCGAGATGGGCCTTGAGGTTGTTGCCCATCATCGCACCGGCTTCGTCGGTGAACTGCGAGATGTCGGCGCGGACGTGGTCCTTTTCGTAGACCGAGTCGAGGATGTCGGAGATGCGCGACTTGACGCTTTCCGGGGTGATGCCGTTGGCCTCGTTCCACGCGACCTGCTTTTCGCGGCGGCGCGACGTCTCGGCCATGGCGCGTTCCATCGAGCCGGTGATCTGGTCGGCGTAGAGGATGACCTTGCCGTCGACGTTACGCGCCGCGCGGCCGATGGTCTGGATCAGCGACGTCTCGGAGCGCAGGAAACCTTCCTTGTCGGCGTCGAGGATGGCGACGAAACCGCATTCGGGAATGTCGAGGCCTTCGCGCAGCAGGTTGATGCCGACGAGCACGTCGAAGGCGCCGAGCCTGAGGTCGCGGAGAATTTCGATGCGCTCCAGCGTGTCGATGTCGGAGTGCATGTAGCGCACGCGCACGCCGTGCTCATGCAGGTATTCGGTCAAATCCTCGGCCATGCGCTTGGTCAGCACGGTGACCAGCGTGCGGTAGCCGGCCTTGGTCGTTTCGCGGATTTCGCCGACGACGTCGTCGACCTGGGTCTTGGCCGGGCGGACCTCGACGGGCGGGTCGATCAGGCCGGTCGGGCGGATGACCTGCTCGGCGAAGACGCCGCCGGCCTCTTCCATCTCCCAGTTGCCGGGCGTCGCCGAAACAGCGACGGAAAGCGGGCGCATGGCGTCCCACTCCTCGAAGCGCAGCGGCCGGTTGTCCAGGCAGGACGGCAGGCGGAAGCCGTATTCGGCCAGCGTCGCCTTGCGCTTGAAGTCGCCGCGGTACATGCCGCCGATCTGCGGCACGGTGACGTGGCTTTCGTCGATGAAGACCAGCGCGTTGTCGGGGATGTATTCGAACAAGGTGGGCGGTGGATCGCCGGGACGGCGGCCGGTGAGATAACGCGAATAGTTTTCGATGCCGGCGCAGGAGCCGGTCGCTTCCAGCATCTCCAGGTCGAAGCGCGTGCGCTGTTCCAGGCGCTGGGCTTCGAGCAGACGGCCAGCCTTTTCAAGCTCTTGCAGGCGGTGCTGCAGCTCTTCCTTGATCGACTTGATAGCCTGATTCAAGGTCGGGCGCGGCGTCACATAGTGCGAATTGGCGTAGATCTTGACGCTCTTGAGGTCGCCGGTCTTCTGGCCGGTGAGCGGATCGAACTCGGTGATGGAGTCGATCTCGTCGCCGAACAGTGAGATGCGCCAGGCCGAATCCTCCAAGTGGGCGGGGAAGATTTCGATGGTGTCGCCGCGGACGCGGAACGAGCCGCGGACGAAGTTGATGTCCTGGCGCTTGTATTGCTGGGCGACGAGATCGGCGAGCAACTGGCGTTGGTCGAGCCGGTCGCCGACCGCCATCTGGAAGGTCATGGCGGTGTAGGTTTCGACCGAACCGATACCGTAGATGCACGACACCGAGGCAACGATGATGACGTCGTCGCGTTCGAGCAGCGAGCGCGTCGCCGAGTGGCGCATGCGGTCGATCTGCTCGTTGATCGTCGATTCCTTCTCGATATAGGTGTCGGTGCGCGGGACGTAGGCCTCGGGCTGGAAGTAGTCGTAGTAGGAGACGAAATACTCGACCGCATTGTCGGGGAAGAACTTCTTGAACTCGCTGTAGAGCTGGGCGGCCAGCGTCTTGTTGGGCGCCAGGATCAGCGCCGGGCGCTGCGTCTGCTCGATCACCTTGGCCATGGTGAAGGTCTTGCCGGAGCCGGTGACGCCGAGCAGGACCTGGGTGCGCTCGGCCGAATTGACGCCCTCGACGAGGTCCTTGATCGCGGTCGGCTGGTCGCCGGCCGGCTCGAATTCCGACTGCATGACGATCTGGATGCCACCTTCGGACTTGTCCGGGCGGGCAGGGCGGTGCGGCACCCAGATCTCGCCGTCCTTGAACAGCGGGTTACCGCTCTCGATCAGCGCCGACAGGGCAGCGACGGTGGCGGTGACGCCGGAATTGGACAACGACGCCGCATCTTCGAGCGAGATGTCGAGACCGGCGACCGGGCTGAGACCCGCGGCGGTGCGATCCTTGGCCGAGGCCGCGCCGCCCATCGAGGTGCCGCGCGACGAACGTGTCGGGGCGGAACTCTTCTCCGGAACTTTCTTGGGCTTGGGCTGCGGCTTTTCGGCCTCCCTGGCGATCTGATCGGCCCAGTCGGCGATCGAGCCTGAAAGCGGCGCGCCGGAAAACTCTGCCTGCGGCGCCTCGCTGAAGCCGCCACGATGCAGTGGCTCGGAGGCGTCGAGGAAGTCGGTTACGCCATTACCTCCGCGCTTGTGCTGCGCGGCACGGTTGTCGCTTCCCGAAGCGGGCGATTTCTTTTCAGGAGATTTGGCCATGGGCGAAATATGGGCGGAGTCAGGGGAAATGGAAAGGGTGCGGATACCGGAAAGCCGGCACCCGCGCCGATGGGCAGTCGTGCTCCTGACATCAGGCTGTCAGGAGGTTGTCACCTCGGGCAGGGGAATCCGGGAGCGATCTTGCAGTGCGCGCCGGGCGGACGCGGCCTCGGCGGCCGTGGCTTGGGCGGGCGATTCCAGTGCGGCGGCCGGTTCCAATGCGGCGGGCGATAATGAGGCGGCCGCACGACGATTGTCGGGGCCACGACTATGGCCGGCGGCCGGCCGACATACTCGTCGAGATAGTTAGCCGAAACCCAACCGCGCAGGCGTGGGCCATAGACGTTGCACCAGTTGCCTTCGCAGCCACGCAGGTCGACGCGGGTACCCTCGTAGAGCATGCCGACCTTGGCATAACCGGTGCCCGGGCCGCTGCGGACATTGACGTTGCCGGTGGTGTAGGCATCGGCGGCCATGGCAGTGGCAGGAAGAGCCGTCAAACCGGCCAGCAAGGCTGCAGTGGTGCCAAGTCTTCGAAATATCATGGGCAGTCCCTCCAGACCTGATTCATTTCGAACTGCTTGAGATTACTGCCTTTTGTCACGCGCGCCAGTGTAGTGCCGGCAATATCCTTTATGCCTGGGTAACAGAGCCGCCACAGCCTGAGGCGCGGCGCCATGACGTGCAGAAGGCGTGTATGCCTGATCGTTCGGGAATGTTAGAGAGCGTCCATCCAATTTGAGACCCGGACGAGAGATGAGCTTCCTGACCAACCGTTCGCAACTGGCGCCAGCGCAATGAAGATCGCGCATCTTGTCGGCCATGGCGCGCTGAACGGCGTTGCCACCAGTTCGCGGATCCTGATCCAGGCCCAGCTCGACGCCGGGCATGAGGTGATGCTGGTGCATTCGCTGGGTTCGTGGATCGAACACCAGAAATTCGACGGCCCGATCCAGATGATGGGCTCGAACTTCGCCACGACCCCGAAGGAGATTCGCCGCGTCGGTTATGCCATCCGCGACTGGGGCGAGGATGTGGTGCACACACACGGCAGCGGTGGCAACAAGTTTGGCCTGGTATTCCGCTGCGCCGCGGGAACGCCGATCGTGATGACGGCGCATGCGCGCCAGTATCAGCTGCCATGGCTGTTTGCCCATGAGGTCATCGGGCTCAGCCAGTGGACGGTGGATTATTATATCAAGCACTGGCTGGTTTCACGCCGGCACATGCATCTGCTGCCCAACATGTTCGATGTGTCCAGGATCGAACCGGTCAACGCGCAAAGCAGGAAGCAGGCCCGCGCAGTGCTCGGCATTCGCGAGGAGGCATTCCTGATCGGCTCGGTCGGGCAACTGGGCGGGCGCAAGAACCAGATCGACATGGTGCGCGTGCTGCGCCAGCTATTGGACAAAGGTGTCGATGCCGAACTGCTGGTGATCGGCTCAACCAAGCAGGGCAAAGACATCATGCCCGACTGGGACGACGCCATTGCAGCGCCGGAGGTCCAGGGTCGGATCCATTTGCCGGGACTGCGCAACGACGCGCTCGATCTGCTGCCGGCCTTCGATGTGTTCATGATGACGTCGCGCGACGAGCAGGCGCCTATCGCGCCGCTCGAAGCGATGGCGGCTGAAATACCGGTGCTGTCGACGCGGGTCGGCAACATGGTCGACCTGCTGCCTGCCGGGCAGACATTTGCGGTCGGCGACGTTGCCGGCATGGCAGCGGCAGTGCTGGATCTAAAGGACGAGGCCCAGCGCCGAGCCGTAGGGCAGGCGGGACGGCAGGAGATCGCACGCCAGCTCGACCCGCAGCGCATCGTTGGCGAGATCGACAAGATCTACCGGCTGGCCATCGAGCGTTCGAGCAAAAGACGCTTGCAAAAATAGCGGCTGGCTGGAACCGCCAGCTGTACGCAATGAAATGCTGTTAGTGTGGCGACGGTCAATTTCAGGCGCAGCGTGTCCAACTATCCCTTTTCCTACAAGATTTCCTGGCCGGCGCGGTTTTTGAAGCCGTCGCTGCGCGGTGGCGGCGCCGGCTATCTGCCCGACCAGGTGCGGTTCCTGCCCCAGCATGGGCAGACCGTGCGCCTTGCTTTCGTCGGCGATATCTCCGCCGTCGCCAACCGCAGGCCACCGGTTTTCGATCGCGCGCTTACAGCGCTGCTTGCTTCGGCGGACCTGGTGGTCGGCAATTGCGAAAGCCCTGTTGTGGATAGGCCGAGCGCAAGGTTCGGGACGCGGCTTGGAACCCACCACGCGATGACGCGGGAGTTTCTCCAAGGCGTGCTGGCGGCGGCGGCCATAGCACCGGAGCGGCTGGTGCTGTCGCTTGCCAACAACCATGTGCTCGACCAGGGCATAACGGGCTTTGAGGAGACCCGGGCGGCACTCGACGGACTTGGCATCGCCACGATAGGGACGACGACGACGGTGGTGAAGCGCGCGGTCGGGCAGGTCATTCTCGGGCTTTGTGCGTTCACGCAATGGCGCAACGCCCCGGCTTCAGCCTTTGCCGGGCGAGTGGCGATGGCCGAGGATTTTCTTGCGGCAGCGGGCAATGGGCTCGCGGATGCGGAAGGTGCCGATCTCGTTTGCGCGGTGCCGCACTGGGACTGGGAGTTCCGCCATTTTCCGCGCGCTGCCACATGCGACGGGGCGCAGCGGCTGGCCGAGCTCGGCGTCGGGCTCGTTGTCGGGCATCACGCCCATGTCGTGCAGCCGATTGCGCGCATCGACGACACGCTGGTGGCCTACGGACTGGGCGATTTCCTTGGCACGGCGCTGGCGCGGCAACCGTGGCCGGGGCGGATCGGAGCGATCCTGATCGTCGACGTCAGCGCCGATGCGGCGACGCGTGGCCAGATCGCGAGCTACCGCATGGTGCCGTTCCTGCGGCAGCGCGACGGCGAGCGCGAGAAGATGCTGCCGCTGGCCAAGGTGGCTGGCGAACTGGGCGTGAAGGCGCTGGCGCGCTGGCAGGCGGTCTATGGGGCGGGTGAGGCAGGCTTCACGAGCTGAGTCCGGATGTCGCGCCATCCCCTTGTTTATGCCGCGACATTTGGCGAAAAGCGTCTATCATCGCGCCTGCTGCCGGCACCATGCCGGCGCGCTTTTGGGGGCGGATATGAGCGCAACTGGTTTCATGCCCGACGCGGCGCAGATTGCCGGTATCAAGAAGGAACTTGAAGCCTACCAGAGCGAGCGCACGGCGATCCGCCGTTCGACGGTCTGGCGGGTGCCGCTCTATCTTGGCGGGCTGATCGTTGCCGTTTTTGCCTTGGCGTTGATCTTCAATCTTGCCGCCGATCCCGCCGAGGTCTGGGTGTCGACGCCGCATGTCTATCTCTATGCGGTGGCGTTCGTGGCGGCGTTCTTCGCCTATTTCCGGGCCGTGAAGCCGGTCGAGCTTGCCAATGCCTCGTTCCGCTACCGGCTGTTACCGATAGTCTTGGGCTTCATCGAGAACATGCGGCTCGGCAAGGGCGACGTGCCTGCGACCTTCGCCAAGCTGCCGCGCGAAACGATCGGCGACTACAGCGACAGCCAGTTCGACGACATCATCTCGGGCAAATACGAGGGCTTTACCTTCGAGCTTTACGAGACCGCGGCATGGCGGCGTGTGGAGAAGTCCGACGTCACTTTGTTCGACGGCATCATCGTCGCCTTCGACATGGCCAAGCCGTTTCCGGGCATACTTGTCGCAACGCTCAAGACCAACACCGTGATGGGCTTCTTCCGTGAAATGTTTGGTGGGATGCAGGAGATCAAGTCCGGAGGTGATCTCGACGAGGCCTATGATTTCCGCAGCGACAATGCGGAGGCGGCGCAGCCACTGGTGTCGGGGCAGATGGCGCAGGCGCTGACCTGGCTCAAGGAAGCGTGGCCGGGCGAACCCGCACGGATTGCGCTGTCGGGCAAGGATGGCTTCCTGCTGCTGCCGCACAAGAAGGACTTTTTCGAGCTGCCGGCGTCGACCGAGGCGCTCGACTACAAGGCGCATATCGAGCCGATGATCGCCGACATGGCGACGATCCTGGCGACGGCAGCACTGGTGCGCAAGATCGGTTCGTGAAACGCGGTGGAGCGCCACGCGTCCGTTCGGACACGCAAATGACGCTCCACTAATTTGAAGTTGCGCATCGTGCTTTCCGAAACCGATTCCGGTTTTCGGGCCGATGCCTCAGCCGAAGCGCAGCTTGAGCCCGACGATGGCCAGGATGAAGAGCAGCGTGACAGAGTTCGACAGGATCACCGGCAGCGAGCCGAGCGCCACGCCATAGACGATCCACAAGGAGATGCCGGTGGCAAGTGCGGCATTGGTGCCGAGCGAGATGTCGCTGGTCTTGCGCTCGCGCAGGATCTTGGCGATCTGCGGCAGCCAGCACAGCGTGGTCAGGACAGCGGCGACGGCGCCGACGATTTCAAACAGGGGGTTCACGGGAGCTTCCCAAAAGCACAAATCGTGCGGCGCGAGCTATGCCAGAATCACGGGCGACTGTGAAGCGGACGGAGCGGGCTGGACCAACGAAACGACGGCGCAAAACGTCGCGGGAGGGTGTCAGCCCGAGCGGAAAAAATCTCTCCGTGTCGACGTCGAAAGGCGTTTCGTGATCGGCCGTTCCGGAATCCGGCCTTGAGGTGGCGAGGCGATGACAGTGGTGTGACGCCTGCCAACGCATGCCTGCCAAGGGCCGAAGCGAGATCGCGGCGATGCCGAAGCAGCCGGCGATGGGGCGGTTGCGGCCAAATGCGGCGGAAATAAGCCTATGATTCTGTTCGATAATTTCACGCAACGTGATTTGCGTCGCGCCGTTTCGCCGGTCAGTCTCCATCTCGTTCGGCAGGCCTTGCTACGAGGGCAGGGCCAGCCCGGACAGACCAGAACGGGAGTACCAGACATGAACAAGATCCTTGCAACGACCGTCGCTTCGCTCGCCTTCATCGGTGCCGCCTATGCCGCCGAGGTCCAGGGCACAGTGCAGTCGGTCGACCCGGCGACACGCTCGATCACGCTCGACGACGGCAAGACCTATGTCATCCCCGAAACCCTCAAGGTCGACGGCCTCGCTGCTGGCGCCAAGGTCAAGGTGACCGTGGACGACACGACCGGCGCCGTGACCGCGATCGAAGCGGCTTCGTAATACCGAATTGCAAGCTCGCCCTGCCGGCACCGCCATGCGCCGGGCAGGGCGGGGCGGGTGACGTTCTTGATGCCCTTCCAGGACGCAAACCAAACTGTGGCCGGCCTCTTCTCGAGGTCGGCTATTTTTCATGCCGCCGGACGGTCGGCTCAGAAGCCGATATTGGCCGCCAGCCAGCTCGACGAGCGTTTTGCTGCGGCAACCGTGCCGGCGGCGGCATCGCTGAGGCCGTTGCGCGCCAGCGCATAGCCGTTGGCGGTGCGATAGAGCACCGAGCGCCCGCCTTCGACGATGCCGGCGACTGATGTCCGCTCGGCTGGCTCGGCTTCGATGATTTCAGCCGGGGCCGATGCCATCTGCGGCTCGGCAAACACCGTGGTGCGGCAGATGCCCGTCACCAGCGGATAGGCGTGATTGCCCTCGCGCAGGATGCGGCTCTTCATCGCCGCCTCGCAGTCGGCGACGGACGTCCACTGCGCCGGTGTCTCGCCGATATATTCGCAAAGCTTGGCGTCGCAGTCGCAACCAACGATGGTCATGGCGACAAGGGCAGACTTGATCACGGTCCGAATCCTCAGGGATTGTTGACGAAGCGATTTCTCCGCTCTGATCGCGGCGCCAGTTGGCCGCAATCATGGCATGACGGTGGCTGTGCGGATTCTATTTGCTAGTGTGGCAGAGTGGTCCGTCGGGCGGTGTTGTTGCCGTTTTGGTTGACAGCCTGGGGCGCCGATGTTGTTTACGCCCAATGTCCATTGATCCCATTTTCTATCTCTACGCCAATCCTGACGTCGCTGCCGCCGGCGTTGATCCCCGCGAGCATTTCGAAAAGTACGGCCGGGCGGAAGGGCGTGCGCATGCCTTGCCGCTGCGGCCGCGACGGGTCGAGTCCGAGTTCCTGTACAGGCGTGAATTCTTCTCCAAAGCGTTCAACATGCTGTCGTACAACCGGATTGGCGGCGATTATGCCGAGTTCGGCTGCGGCGGGGGCGCCACTCTGACCATGGCCTACAGTGAATCGACCGATCTTGGCGAAGCCAGGACGTTCTGGGCGTTCGACTCGTTCAAAGGTTTGCCCCCGATCGTGCAAACCGACGATCGGCATCCCGAATGGCACGAGGGGGCATACGCGGTGAGCGAGGCGGACTATCGCCGGCGCTGTCGACTCGCTGGCATGCCAGAGGACCAGTTGCGGCTTGTGGCAGGCTATTATGATAGCTCGCTGACCAAGTCCGAGATTGAATACCCGCAGGACATTGCCCTGGCTTACGTGGACTGCGACCTGTTTTCATCCACGACAACGGTCCTGCAGTTTCTGCGAAGCCGATTGAAGAACGGCATGTTGCTGGTGTTCGATGACTACTTCTGCCACACCGAAGAAGGAAAGTCCGGTGAGCAAAAGGCTTTTGACTTGTTTCGCCAAGAGACCCCGGAATTCAGCTTTGAACCGTATTTGACCATCGGATGGCACGGCCAGTCGTTCGTCGTTTTCCGGCGCTAGCACGACCAAGGCAAATCGCGTGCGCCACCGCGCATGCCTCCGTTTCGATGTGAACTTCGCAACCTTTCCCTTGCGCATTTGGAGCCATGGCCAACAATAAGGTTCGAGGCGGTGGCGCGTATGCTGCCGGGGAGGGTGCGTTCGTGAAGGTCGGCGTCGTCAGAAATCCGGTGGCCGGCGGCGGCAGGCTGGACACGCACTGGACCGAGGTTGCGGCAGCGCTGACGCAGCGCTTCGGCGAGGTCGAGTTTCGCGAGACCACGGAGCCGGGCGACGGCGCGGTGCTTGCCCGCGACCTCGTGGCTCTCGGCTGCGAGCTTGTGGTTGCGGCTGGTGGCGACGGCACGATCAGCGAGGTTGCCGACGGGCTTTTGCAGATGCAGGCCGAAACGGGCGTGGCGGCCATCCTCGGCGTGCTGCCTTGTGGCACCGGCTCCGACTTTGCCCGCGGCATGGGCATCCCGGTCGAGATCCAGGCGGCGATCGCGCGCATCGCGGAGGGCAGCGACCGGCTGATCGACGCCGGGCGCGTCTCCTTCGTCGAGGATCACGGACGTCTGGCGAGCCGGCATTTCGTCAATATCGCGAGCCTCGGCATGTCGGGCGCGACGGTGCGCGCGGTCAACAACGACCGGCGCAAGCGCTGGGTGCCGGCCAAGGCGCTGTTTTTCTGGCGTACGGTGATCGAGTTCGTGCGCTACCGCTTCCAGGACGTGCGCATCACCGTCGACGACGGCGAACCGGTCGAGGCCAGGGTAGCAATGGTGGCGGTGGCCAACGAGCGGTTCTTCGGCGGCGGCATGATGATCGCGCCCGATGCCGTGCCCGACGACGGGCAGTTCGACATCGTCATCCTGCGTGCCGCGAGCAAGCTCAAGCTGATCCTCGACCTGCGCCTGCTTTATGGTGGGCGCCACCGCAACCATCCCGCGATCACCATGTTGCGCGGCCGCAAGGTGACGGTCGAGCCGATGGGCGATCCGCTCGTCAATGCCGCACTCGTCGACATCGATGGCGAGTCGCCGGGGCATATTCCGGCAACCTACGAGATGATGGCGAAAGCGCTGAAGGTGCGGTGCTGAGTCAGGTGGTTGGGAAAATGAGTCCGGTTGGCGGCGTAAAGTATTGATCTTTCGCTTGTTTGCGTCCGTTTGTTCTCCACGCCACCCCCCTCTGGCCTGCCGGCCATCTCCCCCGCAAGGGGGGATCAGCCTAATCGTCCGTCCTGACCATCGCCTCGATCTTGGTCGCCTTTTCGAAGTGGTCGAGCTTGTGGGTGCGGATCCACCATTCCGCGGCCTCCATCAGAAGCTCCGGATCGTCGTTGCGGTTGGCGAAGAAGGCGTAGAAGGACAGCCCGACGTCGTGGCCCTTGGCGGCGATCTTGCGCTCGCAGACGTCGAGTATTTTTGCACGCAGGCTCGGCCGCATTGGGGAATCCTTGTCGTTGATGGCGAGAGGTAAGTTGAGCCGAGGCCGGGTGTCAAAGGCGCGAGGCGGGCAGCTGCGCTTGGGTGGCCCGCAGGGCCGGGTGGGGGACTCGTCAAACTCTGTGCTTGCCGACCCCCACCCCGGCGCTACGCGCCGACCCTCCCCACAAGGGGGAGGGTAAGTGCCTCACAGCTTCGCCGGAAAACCCGACGCCCTCAGATCTGTGCCTGTGGCTTCCTCGAGCAGCTTGACGATCATGGTCGACCAGGCGTCGCCGCCATAGGCCGCCTTGCCTTGCTGGAAGATCGCGGCGACGCGGGCGGCGAGGTCGAGCGGGACGCCGCTCTCATCCGCCATGGCGAGCGCGAAGCCAAGGTCCTTGAGCGCCAGGTCCATGGTGAAGCCGATGTCGTAGGAGCCGTTGAGCACGAGCTGGCTCTCGGTCTCGTGAACGAAGCTGTTGCCGGAGGAGGCTGATATGGCGTGGTAGGCTTGGGCGAGGTCGAGCCCGCCTTTTTTCGCCAGCATCAGCGCTTCGCCGGCGGCGACGAGATGGATGAAGGCCAGCATGTTGGTGATGACCTTGATGACCGCCGCCGAGCCGATCGGGCCCATCAGGAAGGCACGGGCGCACATGGCCTCGATGGCCGGACGGTGGCGCTGGTAGAGCGCTGCGTCGCCGCCGACCAGGGCTGTGATCTTGCCTTCGGCGGCGAGATGCACGCCGCCGGTGACTGGGCATTCGAGCGTGTAGACGCCGGCCTCGGCGGCGATGTCGGCGAGACGCAGGATCTCGTCGCGGCCGTTTGTCGACATCTCGATCCATGTGCCGCCCTTGGGCAGGCCGGCGAGCAGCCCGTCGGGGCCTGCCAGCACCGCTTCGCTGACCTTGGGCGAAGGCAGGCAAGTGATGACGTTGCCGGCGCGGGCGGAGGCGTTGGCCGGGCTCGTGGCGGCCAGGGCGCCGAGAGAGACCAGGCGTTCGACGGCCTCGGGATTGCGGTCGCAGACAATGACCTCGAAGCCGCCGCGCACAAGGCAGGCCGCTAGGTTGGCGCCGAGATGGCCGAGGCCGATGAAGGCGTAGGCGAGGGGCTGGGTCACAGCATTGCTCACGGCATCAGCGGGGTTTGCACCATCTGCAAATGCAGGTGGGGACCGTCATAGGGATTGGCCTCGCACACCGCCTCGTCGAGCTCGACGCCGAGGCCCGGTTCCTTCGATGGGATGACGTGGCCGTCCTGCCACTCGATCTTCTTCTTGAGCAGCCTGGCGTGGAAGCCGTCCCATTGCTTCAGCGATTCGAGGATCAGGAAGTTGGGCAGCGTGACGGCGAGCTGGATGTTGGCGGCGCCGACGATCGGCCCGCAATAGCAGTGGGGCGCTATCTGGATGTGATAGGCCTCGGCCATGGCGGCGATCTTCTTGGTCTCGAGGATGCCGCCCGAACGACCGAGGTCGGGCTGCAGGATGGTGGCGGCGCGGTTTTCGATGACGCGGGCGAACTCGAATTTTGTCGTCAGCCGCTCGCCTGTGGCGATCGGGATCGACGTGCCCCGCGCCACTTGCGCCATCACTTCGGGCATGTCTGGCGGCACCGGCTCCTCGAACCACAATGGATCGTAGGGTTCGATGGCGCGGGCCATGCGCAGTGCGCCCGAGGCGGTGAATTGACCATGCGTGCCAAACAGGATGTCGGCACGGGTGCCGACGGCCTCGCGGATCGCCTTCATCATGCGCGCGGACAGGTCGATGTCGACAAGCCGCGGCTGGTGACCGTCGAAGGCGGTCCAGGGGCCGGCGGGATCGAGCTTCACCGCGCTGAAGCCCTGTTCGACATAGAGGGCCGCGCATTCGGCCGCCATGTCGGGGTCGTTGTAGACGTTTTTGGGCCCGACGTCCTCGGTGTGGACGCTGCCCGTATGCGGGTAGAGGTAAGTGTAGGAGCGCAGCGTCTCGTGCACCTGGCCGCCGAGCAGCTTGTAGACCGGTTGGCCGGCCTCCTTGCCGATGATGTCCCAGCAGGCCATTTCCAGCGCCGAGAAGCAGCCCATGGCGGAGACGTCGGGGCGCTGGGTGAAGCCGGAGGAATAGCAGCGGCGGAACAGGTTCTCGATGTCGTGCGGGTCCTGTCCCACAAGGTAGCGCTCGGCCATGTCCTCGATCATCCGCGCCGTGACATGGGCGGAGAAGGTGGCGTTGTAGGCCTCGCCATAACCAACCACGCCGCCATCTGACGTGAGCTTGACGAAGATGAAATACTTGCCGCCGATGCCCGGTGGCGGGTTGTTGACCACGAAGGTCTTGACGTCGGTGATCTTCATTCGGGCGAACTCCCTTTCAAGGGTGGCGGCTGCGTGTCGGTTACCCCCTCACCGGTTCGCTGCGCGAACCACCTCTCCCCCTGGCAGGGGGAGAGGAATCGCCAGCCGACAGCGGTTTGCTCCACTGAACAAGGTGGCAGCCTTCGTGATTGGCGATTCCTCTCCCTCACGAAGTGGGGGAGAGGTGCCGAGCGCAGCGAGGCGGTGAGGGGGACCTTCATTTCTTGTCACCGACCACGTAACGCAGGTCTGTGGCAGCGACATTCTCTGTCAGCCGGCCGTCGATCGCGGCGAGGATGGTGTCGCAGACGCTTTCCGTCCTCTTGAGGATGTCGATGTTCCAGAAGCGCAAGACCGAATATCCGCGCGAGCGCATGAACTCGTCGCGTGCTCGATCTCGTGGAGCGTCGGCATGCTGGCTGCCGTCCACTTCAACGACCAGCCGAGCCTGCCGGCAGGCGAAGTCGGCGAAATAAGGGCCGATCGGGTGCTGTCGGACGAACTTGTGGCCACCGAGCTTTCGGTCCTTGAGCTCATTCCAGAGTCGCGCTTCCGCAATATTGCCGCTCGATCGCAATGTGCGAGCGCGCGCGGTCGAGCCGGGCTTGCGACGACTTCCGTCCGTCATGGCTTCCCCCTCACCGGTTTGCTGCGCAAACCACCTCTCCCCACTTCGTGAGGGAGAGGAATCGCCAATCGCCGACTGTTCGCTGCCGGACTGGCCAGAATGGAGGAAAGCACAGTCACCCCACATCCTCCAGCACGAGTTCCGCGCCCTTCCAGCCGGTCATGATCGCGGCGGCGTTGGTGTTGCCGGTGATGTTGTCGGGGAAGATCGAGGCGTCGATGACGCGCAGGCCGTCAATGCCGTGGACGCGCAGGCGTGGGTCGACGACGGAGTTCGTGGGGTCTGGGTCCATGCGGCAGGTCGAGACCGGGTGGTAGACGGTGCCCGAGCGCTTGCGGAAATCCTGAATCAAGTCCGGGTCGGAAGTGATTGACGGGCCTGGCAAAATCTCTTCCGCGATGATGTCGGCGATGGGCGATTGCGAGGCCAGCCGGCGCAGGAATTTCACCGCATCGAGCATCTCGGCGACGTCGGTGTCGGTCGAGTAGGCGTTGACCGTGATGCGCGGGTGGACGGTCGGATCGGCGGAGCGGATCATGATCTCGCCGCGGCTCGACGGGCGGCAGTTGGACAGGCCGATGGAAAAGCCGGGGAAGGGATCGGGCGACAGGATCGGGCGCTCGCCGGCCTTGGGCAATACCGTGGAAAAAACCTGGAAATAGAGCTGCATGTTGGGGCGGGCGCGGTTTGCGTCGGAGCGGAAGAAGCCGCCGCCCTGGTTCATGCTCATCGACAGCGGACCGGTGCGCAGCGCGAGATATTGCATGCCGACCAGGAGCTTGCCCCACCACGGCCGCAGCAGCTGGTTGAGGGTCGGCACCTTGGCCTTCCAGGTGTAGTTGATGCCTTGGTGGTCCTGGAGGTTGCGGCCGACCTGTTCGGAGGCGTGGACGACCGGGATGCCGAGGTCGCCGAGCAGGGTCTTTGGCCCGACGCCTGACAGCTGCAGCAGTTGCGGCGTGTTGACCGAGCCGCCGGAGAGGATGACCTCGCGGCCGGCGCGGGCCGTCTTCTTCGCGCCGTTCTGCAGATACTCGATGCCGACGGCGCGTGTGCCTTCGAACAGCACTTTCGTGGCCAGTGCATTGGTTTCGACGCGGACGTTGGCGCGCTTCATTGCCGGGCGCAGGAAGCCGCGCGCCGCCGACATGCGGCGGCCGTCTTTGGTGGTGATTTGATAAATGCCGACGCCCTCTTGGGACTCGCCGTTGAAGTCCTGAATCAGGGGAAGACCAGCCGCCTGCGCTGCCGCGAGGAAGCGGTGGGTAAGCGGATGGACGTTCTTGCTGTTGTCGGTGACGTGGATCGGCCCGCCGGTGCCGCGCAGGGCGGTGCCGCCGGCCTGGTTGTCCTCGATCGCCTTGAAGGCCGGCAGCAGGTCGTCAAAACCCCAGCCGGGATTGCCGGCGTCGCGCCAGGCGTCGAAATCCTCCGCCGCACCGCGGATCCACACCATGGCGTTGATCGAACTCGAGCCGCCCAGAATCTTGCCGCGCGGCCAGTGATCCTTGCTGCCGGCAAGGCCGGGGTCGGCCTCGGCGGCGTAGTTCCAGTTCACTTCGGGGTCGAAGAAGGTCTTGCCATAGCCCAGAGGCATCTGGACGAAGAAGCGGCGGTCGGTGCCGCCGGCCTCGAGCACGAGCACCGAGTAGCGTCCGCTTGCCGACAGCCGTTCGGCGACAACCGAACCGGCGGAGCCTGAACCGACAACAATGAAATCGTACGTCTGCATGCTGATAGCGGCCAGTCGGAATTCCTCGATGCGGCCACACTATCGCCTCGGCGACAGGCTTCGGCGTCGGTTACGGCATGGCCTGTGAAAAATGCGACCGGGCGATGCGACAGATGCGGCGTTGACGCGACTGCTGCCGCAAAGTTACGGGTGGGGAGCAGAACGGTTCAGGGAAAAGACGATGGTTCAGTATGCCGATGGCCAGCCGACGGGCGAACTCACGCTGAGGACGCTGGCGATGCCGGCCGACGCCAACGCCGCCGGCGACATCTTCGGCGGCTGGGTCATGGCGCAGATGGACCTTGCCTGCGGCATCCGCGCCGCCGAGCGTGCCCGCGGCCGCGTGGTGACGGCGGCGGTCAAGGAAATGGCCTTTGCCAAGCCGATGAAGATCGGCGACACGCTGTGCATCTACACTCATGTCGTGCGCGTCGGCCGTACCTCGATGACGCTCAAGGTCGAGGCCTGGGCGCAGCGTTATCTCTCCGACATGATGGAGAAAGTGACCGACGCCGATTTCGTCATGGTGGCGCTGGATGGGCAGGGCAAGCCGAAGCCGGTGCCGGCGGAATGATGGTGCGTCCTTCGAGGCTCGCCGGCCGAAGCTGGCAATAGCCTTCGACGTTGCGCCGGGCTCGCACCTCAGGATGAGGACCGTCTGCGCCATAGCGATCCTTGCAGAGGTTGTGCGGAGTTTTCGGCTACTTCGTTTGCTGAACTCGCGGAGCTCCATTGGTGATGGAGTCGCGGTTGCGAGGCCCCGGTTGCATTCGTGGCGCTGTGCTTGGACCGTGGTGAGAGCGTCGCCATAACGGCATGGATTCCCGACACTCTCCGCTCGCTTTGCTCGCTCACGAGGTCGAGAATGACGAACGCGAGGAGACGTCTCCGCAAATCTCCGACATCTGCGATTGGCGGTGAAGGCACTGTCAGCTCGTCATTCCCGACCTCGTGAGCGAGCAAAGCGAGCGGAGAGTGTCGGGAATCCATGCCGTGACGTTAGAGAAGCAGGGACGTTCCAAACGTTGGCGCCGGAGTGGTCCAGGTGTTCGAGCCGTCTCCGACCGTCACCCTGCGACACAAAACCAGCTGGAAAGACTGCGCCGGGCAACACATGTCCAGCCAAAGCGACTTCACTCCACCGCCGTGTCGAACTTCATTCGCGCTTCGGCGACGCGGCGCTGGTTGAGCCGTGCCCATTCGCCGAGTGCGAAGACCGGGACCAGAAGCTCGCGGCCGAGGTCAGTCAGCTCGTAGTCGACACGCGGCGGGATTGTCGCGAAGACAGTGCGGGTGACAAAACCGTCGCGCTCGAGCCCGCGCAGTGTCGTGGTCAGCATCTTTTGCGAAATGCCGCCGACGGCGTGGCGCAGCTCGTTGAAGCGCATCGGCCCGTCGCCGAGCTTGCCGACCACGAGCACTGTCCATTTGTCGCCGACGCGCTGCAGGATATCGCTGACGGCGCGGCAATCCTCGGTGCGGTGCGGGTGCCTCGGTATCAAAAAAGTGCCTCCTTGTGCACGTGTTTTTCAGTCACCTATATAGCGTGGGTATCCATTAGTTACCAGTATCGCTTCGATACTCACGCCCGAAAGGTTCCTTCAATGTCTAAGCCCAAGATCGCCATAGTCGTTGGCTCGACACGCGCCGCCCGCTTCGCCGACACGCCGGTGGAGTGGATTGCCAAGATCGCAAAATCCCACGCCGATATCGAGGTCGAAATTGTCGACCTCAGGGATTTCCCGCTGCCCTTCTTCGACGAGGTCGCCTCGTCCGCCTGGGTGCCGTCGCAGAACGAGGTCGCCCAGCGCTGGCAGAAGAAGGTCGCCGAGTTCGACGGCTATATCTTCACCGCCGCCGAATACAACCATGGCCCGACCGCGGTGCTGAAGAACGCGCTCGATTACGCCGCCAAGGAATGGAACAAGAAGCCGGCCGGCTTCGTCGGTTACGGCGGCGTCGGTGGCGCGCGTGCCGTCGAGCAACTGCGCATGCATGCGGTGGAACTGCAGATGGCGCCGACCAAGGCTGCCGTGCACATCGTCTGGGCCGATTTCCTGGCCGTGCGCCAGGGCGAAAAGAAGCTCTCCGACTTCGAGCATCTCAACCAGTCGGCAAACGGGCTGATCGAGGAGATCGCCTGGTGGGCCAAGGCGCTGAAGATCGCGCGCGAGGCGGACGTGCTCAACGAAGAAGCCAAGGCTGCCTGAGCAGCTTCAGCCAGTTTCCTCCCAAGGAACTTCAGGGCGGCTCCGAGCCGCCCTTTTTCATGCCGCCCTACCGCACCGGCTCGCGGTGGGTGCCGGGCAGGCGCGACGCCAGCACCTTGTCGATGCGGCGGCCGTCGAGATCGACGACCTCAAAGCGCCAGCCTTGCGCGTCGACGCGTTCGCCGGTCGCGGGCAAATGGTGCATGTGCGAGAGAACGTAGCCGGCGACGGTTTCGTAGTCGCGGTTTTCCGGCAGGTCGATGCCGAGCTGGTCGGCCATCTCGTCGGCCTGCATGTAGCCGGCGAGCAACCATGAGCCATCCTCGCGCTGGACGGCGTTGTCGACATCGTCCTCGTCGAGATCGGAGCGGAATACGCCGGTGATGGCTTCGAGAATGTCGGCCGGCGAGACGACGCCTTCGAAATGGCCGTATTCGTCGTGGACCAGCGCCATCGGCACGTCGGACTGCTTGAGCGTGGCGAGCACGTCGAGCGCATCGGCCTGATCGTGGACAATGGGCGCGGTGCGGACGTGCTTGCGCGGGTCGAAGGCGCGGCCGGCGAGCAGCGAGGCAAGCAGTTCGCGGGTCTGGATGACACCAACCATGGCATCGACCGAGCCTTCGCCGGCGGGCAGGCGCGAGTGCTGGGTTTCCATCAGGAGCTTGCGGGTGGCCGTCTCTTCGGCCTGCAGGTTGATCCAGTCGACCTCGGTGCGCGGGGTCATGACGGCGCGCACGGCGCGATCGCCCAGGCGCATGACGCCGGCGATCATGCGGCGTTCGTCGGATTCGATGGTGCCGTGGTGCTCGGCCTCGGCAACCAGCATCTTGATCTCTTCGTCGGTGACCTTTTCCTCGCTCTGGCCACGCTGGCCCAGCAGCCACAGCACCGCGCGGCCGGAAATGTCGAGCAGCCAGACCAGCGGGGCGGCGATCTTGGCCAGCAGTGACATGGCAGGCGCGACACGGACGGCGACACCTTCGGGGTCGCGCAGGGCGATCTGCTTCGGCACCAGTTCGCCGATGATCAGCGAACCATAGGTGATGACGGCAACGACGATGCCGACGCCGAAGGCATCGGCGAGGCCGTCGCGCACACCGTTGGCGGCCAGCACGGAGCTCAGACGCTGGCCGAGCGTGGCGCCGGAAAAGGCGCCGGAAAGCACGCCGACAAGCGTAATGCCGATCTGTACCGACGACAGGAACTTGCCCGGGTTGGCGCCGAGCTCAAGCGCGCGGCCGGCGCCCTTGACGTGACGGTCGATCATCGCCTTGAGGCGGGCGGGGCGGGAAGAAACGATGGCAAGTTCGGACATTGCCAGAAGGCCGTTCACGCAGATGAGGACGACCACGATACCGATTTCAGTATATAACATGATTGTGGCTGCATAGCATTGCTTAAGCCCCTTCGGAAAGACGGCTCGGAAAATACTCTTCCCCTGCGACAGGGCGATGATGTCGCTATTTGGCCGGCACAAGTACCGCCATCAGCACTTTGCCGTCGGTGAAGTAGGGATCGCCCTCGCCGTTGCGCCCTGTCTTCGTCAGGCCGATGCCTGGGATCGTCTTCACCGACTCGATATGTCCGGCAGCGGTCAGGTCGCCGATCAGCGCATTGCGCTCGGCATCGATGTCGGGTCCGATATGGTGGGTGATCGCGCCGGTGTCGTGGCTGACGCCGACGCCGCGGTCGAAGCTCGCGGCACCGTACCAGGTTGGCCGCCCGTCAGGGCCTGGCGTGAATGTCAGCCACAGGCGGACGTGGTGGCGGACGTCTGGGCTGTCACCGACAGGCTTTTCGAAAGCGAGATCCTGGCGCCTGCCATTGAACAGCAGCGTGCTGACGGGCGCGTCGGCATAAGGTCGGTCGAGCAGCACGCTTTCACCGATTTCAACGGCGGATTTCACCGTCAAACGATCCGCGCGAGCCCAGCCGGCGGCGATGAAAGCGGCGATGACGTCCTGCTCGGTGCCGACAAGGCCGACGTTTATGGGGTCGCCGGGGATGCCTTGTTCGGTGGTGGTGAGCAGCGCCTCGGGCTTGAGGCCGTCGCGCAGGAAACGGAACGACCAGAGTTCCGGGGCTGCGAAATAGGCGAGCGCGAGATAGCTCGCGCATAAAGCGGCGAACCACAGGGCTGCCTGTCGGTGCAGCTTTCCCCGTATCATCAGACCCCGCTGCCGATGGTCCGCGCCAGATTTGCGGCGCGCATCAGAATTCGGAACAAACCATGGGTTGCATTAGCAAAACAAGTATTAGCAGTAACTTTTACAAAACGCATCGTGCATTGGGCCGCAAAATGGCCCGCCGGAGAAATGCCCTAGCGGCAGGCGCGATAGCCGTTGCGGCGTTGCTTGATGTCGAAGTGGAAATGGTTGCGGTGGTCGTAATTGTAGCCGGGGCCGAGCACGGTGTTGAAATAGCTGCAGCCGTCGGAGCGGATGGTGTTGAGGAAGCCGCGCGTGCGGAAGGCGAACAGGCCGGGTTTTTCGACGTCGATGTCGCGGCCGCTGTTGAGCTCGATGCGCATGATGTCGAGCGCATTGCCCTTGCCGTGTTCCGAAAGCGTGCGCGAGCCAGCGATCTTGCGGCAGGAATAGCTCGAGCCCTGGTGGATGGTCTTGACGCCGGAGAAGTAGCGCAGCCTTGCGGCCGGCACCAGGTCGCGCTTGGTCCAGGCGGCGAAGCTGGCCGCCATCTGGCAGGTGACGGTGGCCGCCGGCTTCATCTGTACCGAGCCGATGGCCGAGACCTTGACCGGGTAGTCGATGCCGCAGGCAGCACCGTCGCGGATCGGCGGCAGGTCGCGATAGGTGACGTCGAGCTTCTTCAGGTCGCTGCGGCAATCGACCTCGTCGGCGGGCATGACGGCAGGCCGCATCGGGGCGGACTGTGGCATGTTTGAGGGATCGTCGAGCTTGGGATAGGCAACCATATAGGGGTTGGACGGGACAAGCGTCTGCATGCCACGCCCCTGGGCCGGGGCGAGCGCGGCAGTCTGCACCGGCTGCGGCGCTTCAGGCTGGATCTCCTCGAACTGCGCTGCCTGGGCATCGAGCGTCGGTTCAATCGCCGGATCGGCCTGGGCGACCAATGCCGGGTCGGACTGCGGATCGACCATCACCGGAGCTGCTTCGACAGGACCCAGCGACGCGGTCTGCGAGCCGACGTCGACAGCGGGCTGGAGCGCGAAGACGTCGCCTGATGTGCAGGAGGCTAGGCCGAGGCCAGCCGCGACCAGGGCGGTGGCGAGCAGCAGCGCGCGCTGGCGTGACCCACGAGGCGATCCGACCGGGATTGTGGCGCGCGAATCTGCGGCCATGCGAAGGCTCCTGTCCCCTTGAGCAGCAAAGCCTAGCCGCCAAGGGTAAAGGAAAGATCAGCGCCGGTGTTTACGGCTGCGGCCGAAATGCGGCGCTGGCTGGCCTATTGGCAGAAGGTGCCGCCGTTGCGCCGCGGCGCGAGGTCGAAGTGGAAATGCAGCGCGTGGTCGGCATCGCTGCCGGGGCCGAGCACGGTCTTGAACGGCCCGCAGGCAGCCTTGCGCACGACGCCAAGGAATTTCGCGTTCTTCTCCGGTGGCGCCGGTTCGACATCGATCGCCGTGCCCTTGGCGAGCGTGAAACGGGCGATGTCGAGCGCATTGCCGAAGGCATGCTCGGACAGCTTCCTTGTGCCGTTGCGCGGCCGGCAGACATAGGCAGAGGCCTGGCCGACAACGGTCAGCTCCTCGCCGAATTCGGCCTTGGCCGCCGGCGCGATGACGTTTGCGGCGAAGCGGGCCGAGGCCTCGGCGGTGGCGCAGTTGATGATGGCGTCAGGCTCGATGTCGACCGACAGGGATAGCCGCTTCAGCTTGAGCGGAAAGGGCAGGGCACAGCCCTCCGCGTCGCTTTGCGGCGCGAACTCCTCGAACTGGGCGCCAAGCACCTTCAGGCGTGTGCGGCAGGCAGTCTCCTCGATCGGCATCGTTGCCGGACGCGCAACGTTGGAGCGCTTGTCGGGCAACATCCGAGGTGCTGGCGGTCCAAACATCTCGCGACCGGGCTGTAATTCTCTACCATCAGGACGGGACGGCGGGATCGGGATGGAGGCTGGTGCCGCTTCGGCTTTCGCTGCAGCGTCCGGTATCGGCGGTCCGAACATCTCCCGGCTGGGCGGCTGGTCAGCAAGGTCCGGGCGTGGCTCGGGTCTGGGGATAGACACCCGCTCGGGCTGCGGCGGCACGGGCGACGCTTCGGGAATGGCCGGCGCCGGGGCGGCCTGCGGCACCGGCGCGCGATCGGGCAAGGGCGGCTTGATCGCTTCGGCAAAGCCGTGCGGGATCGCTGCGAAAGACGCCAGCGGCAAGACAAGGATCAGGGAAAGCAGGCGAGACTTGCATGTGTGCATCGCCAGTCAACGTCGTTGGCGCTCTGCGGTTGCAGAGGGCGCGCTGAGGACCCTATCAAATTCAGTGACGGCGCTGTCATCAGCCGGATGCGGCCAAGCGCCGGCTCACGCCCCCAGGGCCTCGAGCCCTTCTTCGAGCCAATCGCCCAGCATCGGCATGCCAAGCAGGTATTTGGCGGTACGGCGGTTGCCACGTTGCCGCGCTTCATTGACCGCGTCGAGCCATTCCGCGGCGTCGTAGTCGCCGCGCCCGACCCAGGCAAGTGCCACCAGTTCGGCTGCCTGGTCGACATTGAGGTCGGCGATCAGCCCGCGCAGTTCCTTTTCGGTGAGGTTTTCGGACTCTTCTTCCGCAAGCCCATCGTGACGATGGTTGTCGTGGGTGTCGCCGTCATATTCGACCTCATGCTCGGCGCCGTCCTCATAATCCTCGTTGACGCCGGCGCTGATCGCCTTGGCCTTGAGGATGAACAGCCGGACGGTGTCCGGCCCGATGGTCAGGTCCCACTCTTTTTCGCGCCGCTGCTGCACGAGCGTGCTCCTGTTGCCTTCCCCCGACTGATGATAGCGCATTTGGCGGCAACGTCACTGCCTCGATGTTCGCGGTGTGGTTGCCTAGGTTGACACGGCGCACCGCGAGGCAGAAATAGCCCGGCCTTCCTCCCTCCAAACGGTATCTCCCATGGCTTTTCTGCTTTCGCCCAAGGTTCTTCCTGTGCTGATGCTGATTGCGTCCAACGTATTCATGACCTTCGCCTGGTACGGGCATCTGAAGTTCAAGGCTGCCCCGCTCTACGCGGCGGTCATTTTTTCGTGGCTGATCGCCTTCTTCGAGTACTGGCTCGCGGTGCCGGCCAACCGCATCGGCCACGAGGTCTATTCAGCGGCCGAATTGAAGACGATTCAGGAGGTGGTCACGCTCACTGTCTTCGTCATCTTCTCGGTGTTTTACCTCAAGGAAGGCATCACCTGGAACCACGCCATGGGCTTCGCGCTGATCGCCGGCGGCGCGGCACTGATTTTCCGCGGCTGAGGACGAAAGGGCTGCTCCGATGCGCTCTTGAGAGAGCAGATCGACGGCTATCTGAAGGGTTAGGCAGCGCGCGGCGTCGTGGCCGGGCATGAACGGATTGCTATCGGTCTTTCGTTCGGGATGAAAAGCACCTCGATCTGCGTTAGTCTCTCGATGGGCGCACTCTAGGAGGTAGCGATGCAGACCCGAATTGCGAAAGTGCTTGCTGGCGTTGTGGTGTCGCTGCCGTTGCTGGCAGCGCCGGTGTTTTCGGCCGACAGTGGCGGAAGCAGCAGCGGCGACGAGGTGAAATGCAGCAATGGCATGGTCTACAACAAGGAGACCAAGAAGTGCGAAGCGCCCAAGGCGGGCATGATCGACGACGACAGCCTCTATTCGGCCGGTCGCGCGCTCGCCATGGACGGCAAGTATGACGAGGCGATCAAGGTGCTGGCGCTGGCTTCCGACAAGACCGATCCGCGCATCCTCAACTATCTCGGCTATTCCCACCGCAAGGCCGGCCGCGTGCTTGTCGGCCTCGGCTACTACCAGGAAGCGTTGCGCAACAATCCCGACTACACGCTGGTGCGCGAGTATATGGGCGAGGCGCATCTGATGCTTGGCGATGTCGCGGCTGCCCGCGTACAGCTGTCCGAGATCGAAAAGCGCTGCGGCAAGGGCTGCCGCGAATATGGCATGCTGGAAGAGCAGATCGAGAGTTATCTCAGGGGGTAAGCGAATAGCGAATAGTGAGTAGCGAAAAATAGGGCAACGCAGCAGCCTTTCTCCCTATTCGCTACTCGCTATTCCCTACTCGCTTCATACTGTTCGCAAATGCGGCCTCCCGGCACTATCTAATGCCCATCACCAACAAGGGAGAAGCCGCATGACGACCGAACAGGCAATTCTGGCTGGCGGGTGTTTCTGGGGGATGCAGGATCTGATCCGGCGCCTTCCCGGCGTCGTCTCGACGCGCGTGGGCTATTCGGGCGGCGACGTGGCGAACGCGACCTACCGCAATCACGGCAGCCATGCCGAGGCGATTGAGATCGTCTTCGACACCTCGAAGACGGATTTCCGCAACATGCTGGAGTTCTTCTTCCAGATCCACGATCCCACGACGCTGGACCGGCAGGGCAACGACCGCGGCGCGAGCTATCGCTCGGCGATCTTCTACACCTCCGACGCGCAGCGGCAGGTCGCCGAAGAGACGATCAAGGACGTCGATGCCTCGGGATTGTGGCCGGGCAAGGTGGTGACCGAACTGGCCCCTGCCAGCGACTTCTGGGAGGCCGAGCCGGAGCACCAGGATTATCTCGAGCGCATTCCGAATGGCTATACCTGCCACTTCGTTCGCCCGGGCTGGAAGTTGCCACGCCGAACCGCTGCCTGAGGCGTTTGTCGAGACTGATCAAAAGGAGGGACCGGGCGCTGCCCGGTCCCTTTTTCGTTGAAGGCCGGCTGGGTGCCTAGTCGCCGCGCGACAGCCTGACGATGGCGCCGTCGCCTTCGTCGGTCAGCAGCCAGATCGAACCATCAGGGGCGATATTGACGTCGCGGATGCGGCCGAAGGCGCCGTCGAGGATGCGTTCCTCGTCGAGGATGTTGCCCTTGGCGTCGCGGTCGAGGCGGCTGAACGGATTTCCGCAACATGCTGGAGTTCTTCTTCCAGATCCACGATCCCACGACGCTGGACCGGCAGGGCAACGACCGCGGCGCGAGCTATCGCTCGGCGATCTTCTACACCTCCGACGCGCAGCGGCAGGTCGCCGAAGAGACGATCAAGGACGTCGATGCCTCGGGATTGTGGCCGGGCAAGGTGGTGACCGAACTGGCCCCTGCCAGCGACTTCTGGGAGGCCGAGCCGGAGCACCAGGATTATCTCGAGCGCATTCCGAATGGCTATACCTGCCACTTCGTTCGCCCGGGCTGGAAGTTGCCACGCCGAACCGCTGCCTGAGGCGTTTGTCGAGACTGATCAAAAGGAGGGACCGGGCGCTGCCCGGTCCCTTTTTCGTTGAAGGCCGGCTGGGTGCCTAGTCGCCGCGCGACAGCCTGACGATGGCGCCGTCGCCTTCGTCGGTCAGCAGCCAGATCGAACCATCAGGGGCGATATTGACGTCGCGGATGCGGCCGAAGGCGCCGTCGAGGATGCGTTCCTCGTCGAGGATGTTGCCCTTGGCGTCGCGGTCGAGGCGGCTGAGAAGCTCGAATTTCAGCGAGCCGACCAGAAGGTCGCCCTTCCATTCGGGGAACATGTCGCCCTGGTAGCTGGCGAGGCCGGAAGGCGCGATCGACGGATCCCAGTAATAGAGCGGCTGTTCGTAGCCCTTGGCCGACGTGCCGACGCCGATCTTCTCACCGGAATAGTCGCGGCCATAGGTGATCACGGGCCAGCCGTAGTTCTTGCCTGCTTCCGGCCGGTTCAATTCGTCGCCGCCCTGGGCGCCGTGTTCGACGGTGATGAGGCCACCCAGCACCGGGTCATAGGTCGCGCCCTGGAGGTTGCGATGCCCCTTGGACCAGATCTCTGCTGCCATGGCCTTGCCGTCGGGCGAGGGGTTGTCCGCAGGGATGGTGCCGTCGGCATTGATGCGGATGACCGCGCCTGCGTGGTCCTGCATGTCCTGGGCGCGCTCGCCCTGTCCGCGGTCGCCGGTCGTCACGAACAGCGTGCCGTCGTCGTTGACGACGATTCGTGAGCCGAAGTGATGGCTGGCTCCGGTCTTGCGGTTCATCGAGAAGATGATCCTGACGTCGTCGAGCCGCGCCTTGGTGCCGTCGCGGACAAGTTTGGCACGGGCGAGGGCCGTGCCCGCGCCGCCACGGCCAGGCTCGGAGAAACTGAAGAAAATCGTGCCGGATCGCTCGAAATCGCGGGCGACGGCGATGTCGAGCAGGCCACCCTGGCCGCGCACCGCGACGTCGGGTACTCCCGCCACCGGCTCCGACAATCCGTCCTGCGACAGGATGCGGATTGCGCCCGTGCGTTCGGTGACGATGGCTTCGTTGCCGGGCAGGAAATCGAGGCCCCAGGGATGATCGAGGCCTTCGGCAATGACATCCGCGCGCAGCGTCACATCCTCGGTGTTGAAACTCTGGCTCTCGGCGACGGCCGGCGAAGCAGCCAAAACGAACAGGAATGCCAATAGCGGTGTGTTGTTGCTCATCTGTCCGACATAGGTGCAAAGGCTGGCGCGGCAACCATGACAGAGCATCAAAGCGGCGCAGGTTCAATCACAAGCGGGTGAGTATGAGTGGGGTCAGGTTATCTGCGCCAAAAGGTCTATGGTGGTTAACGCATTTTTTGACGTGAATTCTGCGACAGGATTGCTATATTCGGCGGAGATAGAGGTGAGACGGTTCCGTTGGCCGAGGCTGCCGGACCGTTTTCTTTTTTTGTGCCTCGCGGCAACAACAGGCAGCCGCGCGGCAAAGGCCAGGAGAGGTCGACTATGAACAAGGTTCCGATGACGGCGGGTGGATTCGTCGCGCTGAAGGAAGAGCTGCGCTGGCGCCAGCAGGAAGAGCGTCCGCGCATCATCGAGGCCATTGCCGAAGCTCGCTCGCATGGCGACCTTTCGGAAAATGCCGAGTATCACGCGGCCAAGGAATCGCAGAGCCTCAACGAAGGCCGGGTCAACGAGCTCGAGGACTATATCGCGCGCGCCGAGGTGATCGACGTTGCCAAGCTCAATGGCGACAAGATCAAGTTCGGCGCCACCGTCGTGCTGCTCGACGAGGACACCGAGGAAGAAAAGACCTACCAGATCGTCGGCGACCAGGAAGCCGACGTGAAGTCGGGCCGCATCTCGATCTCCTCGCCGATCGCCCGCGCGCTGATCGGCAAGGAAGTGGGCGACGCCATCGAGGTCAACGCACCGGGCGGCGCACGCGGCTACGAGATCGTCCAGGTCCAGTTCATCTGAGGCAACAGGCGGCATTGGCTGTTGCGATGCCGGATCAGACACGATGAACAAAGCAGACAACCGCGCCGAACATGCTGGCGCGGTCGACATGGCGCGAATCGAAGTGATCGCGCCCAATCTCAAACAGCGGCTTTCCGGCGTCACCAGCACCATCGTGCAACTGGTTCCGGTGCAGGCGCGCGGGCTCGGCATTGCCGTGTGCGGGCCGGGCCTGCCCGACGACCTGCCCAGGATGCGCTGGTGGCAGTTGCCGTCGCTGCTCAGGCGGCCGGCATCCGGGCGTCCGCGCATCTGGCACGCACGGCGCAACACCGAAATGGCGGCCGGGCTCATTCTGCGCCATGTTTTCCGGGCGCAGATCAGGCTGGTGTTCACCTCCGCCGCGCAGCGCGACCACCGGCCCTTCACCAAATGGCTGATGCGCCGGATGGACGGCGTGATCGCTACCAGCCGGCTGTCGGGGCGTTTCCTCGAAGTGCCGCACAAGGTGGTGATGCACGGGGTCGATCTCGACAAATTCCACCCGCCGCGTAGCGCTGACGATGAATTCGCCGCCACCGGCCTGCCGGGAAAATACGCCATCGGCTGCTTTGGCCGCGTGCGTCATTCCAAGGGCACCGACCTGTTCGTCGACGCGATGATCGCGCTGCTGCCTGAATATCCCGAGTGGACGGCCGTCATCACCGGCCGGGTTACAGCGGAGCATAAAGGGTTCGCCGACGAACTCAGGCAGCGGATCGCCGCCGCCGGGCTGTCCGAACGCATCCTGCTGCTCGGCGAGGTGCCCGACGTGGCGGTGTGGTATCGCAGGGTGACGCTCTATGTCGCGCCCTCACGCAATGAAGGTTTCGGGCTGACGCCGCTCGAGGCGATGGCCTCGCGCACGGCTGTCGTCGCCAGCGACGCTGGCTCCTATTCGGAGATCGTGACGCGTGGCGTGACTGGTGATTTCGTAGCCGCCAACGATGGTGATGCGCTGCGCGAGGCGATCAGGCCCTATCTCGCCGACCCGGCACTGGCCGAAACCCATGGCGCCGCCGGGCTCGATGACGTGTCGACGCGGTTTCGGCTCGAAAACGAGGCCGCCGGCCTGCGTGAGGCTTATGACTTGGTGTGGGCGAAGGGCTGACGGGCCTCGGGGTTGCGCGCCGGCTGCTATAGTGACTGCCGGGCTTCCTGACATCCTAATGTAAGTGCCGCTTAAGTATTCGGTATTTCTCGTATCGCGGTCGTTCTGCTTTCCGTTTCTCCACCAGGGCTGCAGCAAAACGCAATTCTTGCGGGAAAAAACTTGGTCGCCTGAAATAGTGCTGAATTCCTGGACGGGGTTGCTCTATGTTGAGCCGTCATGCGCCCCCGGCTTGCTGCGCGCCCTCGCTTGCCTTATGGCAACCGCGGGCCGGGGGCACGATTATGGTAGAGATCGTGCTTTGAATATCTATTTTATCAACCTCGACCGGTCGCCAGGCCGGCTCGACTGGTTCATGGCGCAGGTCGCCGGCATGGACGTCGCGACTGTCCGTGTGCCAGCCGTCGACGCCAGGCAACTGCCCGAAGAAGAATTCGAGCGCATGCGGCTGATGTCGTCGGGCGTCAACTCGATGTCGCCGGCCGAAATGGCCTGCCTGCTCAGCCACCGCAAGGTATGGGCACTGGTGGCCGAAGGCGAGGACGACTGGGCTTTCGTCGCCGAGGACGACATCCACTTTTCGGCCGATGCGGCGAGTTTCCTGACCTCGGATCGCTGGATCCCGGCGGGCGTGGACATCGTCAAGGCCGAGACGGACCTGAGGCGCCATGAACTGTCGTTCAAGACCTGGGGCGAACCGTTCGGCCACGAACTGCGCCGGTTGAAATCGAGCCATGTCGGCTCCGGCGGTTATTTCGTGTCGCGTTCTGCTGCCCGCAAGTTGCTCGCATATACTGAGCGACACTGCGAGCCGGTGGACGTGATCCTGTTTTCTGCAACCGAAGGACTTCTACGCGACCTGATAGCGCTGCAACTCAGTCCGGCGATCTGTGTACAGGACGTCTGGATCGCCACTGCTGCAAACGAGGGCGTGTTGTCGAGCGGCATTGCCGAAGATCGACTGCAGTTCCATCGCAGCGATCCACGCTCAGCGCGCAGGCGCGGGTCAGCGAAGGCGGTGCATGAGATCGGCCGGATTGGCCGGCAGATTGTTCGCCCGTTCCGCATGGCGCTGCTGATGCTGACCGGACAGTCGGTGTTCAAGAAGGTGCCTGTGCGTCTTGCCGGGGAGCAGTCTCGTGGCTGACGGCCACGACCAGGCCATGAAAATCTACCTCATCAATCTTGACCGCTCTCCTGAACGGCTTGCTCTGATGGATGGAGCTTTTTCGGGCATCGGTGTCGAGTTTACGCGCGTGCAGGCCGTTGACGGCAAGCTTCTGCCGACTGGGGCCGAGTCTCCGATTCCGAAGCGACCGGGCCAATTCTATCAACTTGGCGCCGGCGAAACCGCTTGCTTCCTTAGCCATCAAAAATGCTGGCACGCGGCCGCAGCCGGTGACGCCGAATATTCGGCAATCTTCGAAGATGACGCGCATTTCGGCGAGTCGGCGGGCGAATTGTTGCGTACTACGAGTTGGATTCCCAAAGACGCCGACATCGTAAAGCTTGAGACGACCCTGGTGCGCACGCTGTTCGACAAATTGCCGGCAACCGGTTTTGGAAGCCGCCATGTCAACCGGCTGCGAGGAACGCATGGGGGTACATGCGGCTATGTCGTTTCACGACAAGCTGCGCGTAAACTCATCGCCGCGAGTGAAGGGTTCGTCGACCCAGTCGATCAGTACATGTTCAATACGGGGTCGGCTGTGTGGCCGTCGCTGAAAATCTACCAGCTGACGCCAGCAGTCTGCATTCAAGACATGTTTCTGGAGGGTGGATCGGTCGTTTCCACCCTTGTGAGCACGCTGGGTCAGGAAAGGCCTATAACCAATCGGCGAGATGGGCGCACGAAACTTTTCAAAGAGGCAGCCAGGCCGCTCAACAGGCTGGGAAAGCTGCTCGTTTCGAAGATACGCGGCCACGAATGGAAGAGAGTTCCGTTCCGGTAGCTTGGATCTTTTGTTCGAGCCCCCTCAGATCGACACCAACCCGTCGTCCTTGACCTGGCGGATCGTCAGCGCCGTGCGGACGGTGTCGACGTTGGGCGACGAGGTCAGTTCCTCGATGACGAAGGTCTGGAAGGTGCCGAGGTCGGGCGCCAGGCAGTGCAGCATGAAGTCGGATTCGCCTGAAACCATCCAGGCGCTGCGTACGATCGGCCAGCCGCGGGTGCGGTCGGCGAAGGCCTTGAGGTCGACTTCGGACTGGCGGTTGAGGCCGACGAGGCAGAAGGCGACGACGTCCATGCCGAGTGCCGGTGCGTTGAGCAAAGCGCGGTAGCGCTGGATGATGCCTTCGTCCTCGAGGCGCTTGACGCGGCGCAGGCACGGCGGCGCCGAAATGCCGACGCGGCGCGACAGTTCGACATTGGTCATGCGACCGTCGTCTTGAAGCTCGCGCAGGATCTTCCAATCGATGGCGTCGAGATCGGCCTTGATGGGCATGTGCGCTCCGGGACTCACGCAAGAATCTTGCGCATTCACGTAATTAAACTACTGGCATCAGTTGGGGAACCCGAGCCCGACCCAAATGCAAATCACGCTGCGTTCGGCGACGTGTCGGAGGCGAGGCAGTCAAGCTTTCGGGGGAGTAACATCTTGCCGCCTTGCGCGGGGTATGGGTGAACACCTAGATTAGGGACGATCCGCAGCCCGTTTAACGGGATGCCGTTTTTCCATCGACTATGAAGGCCCTTCGATGACCGCCAAACATGCGCCAGTTCTCATCATCGGTTCGGGTCCCGCCGGCTACACGGCGGCGATCTACGCGGCGCGCGCCATGCTCAAGCCGATGCTCGTCGCCGGCATGCAGCAGGGCGGCCAGTTGATGATCACCACCGACGTCGAAAACTATCCCGGTTTCGCCGAGCCGATCCAAGGCCCGTGGCTGATGGAGCAGATGCGGGCGCAGGCCGAGCATGTCGGCACCGAGATGATCCACGACATCATCACCGCAGTCGATCTCGATGTCAGGCCGTTCCGCGCCACCGGCGATTCCGGCACTGTTTACACCGCGGACGCACTGATCATCGCCACCGGCGCCCAGGCCAAGTGGCTTGGCCTGCCCTCCGAGCAGGTGTTCCAGGGCTTTGGCGTTTCGGCTTGCGCCACCTGCGACGGCTTCTTCTATCGCGGCAAGGACGTGGTGGTTGTCGGCGGCGGCAATTCGGCTGTCGAGGAATCGCTCTATCTTTCCAACCTCGCCAAGACGGTGACGGTGGTGCACCGGCGCGACCATTTCCGCGCCGAACGCATCCTGCAGGAACGGCTGTTTGCCAAGGACAACATCAAGGTGATCTGGGATCACGCCGTCGAGGAGATCGTGGGGGCCCCGGCGCAGAAGCCGCTGCCGCCGTCGGTCGACGGTGTCAGGCTCAGGAACGTCCATACCGGAGAAATCACCGAGATGGCGACGCATGGCGTGTTCGTGGCGATCGGCCATGCGCCTGCCGTCGAGCTGTTTGTCGGCAAGCTCAAGCAGAAGCCGAACGGCTATCTCTGGACCGAAGCCAATTCGACGCGCACCAACGTGCCGGGCGTGTTTGCCGCCGGCGACGTGACCGACGACATCTACCGCCAGGCGGTGACGGCAGCCGGCCTGGGCTGCATGGCAGCGCTTGAAGCCGAGAAGTACCTGGCCGGAGTTGAAGTGCATCGCGAAGCGGCCGAATAGGCCGACCAAACGCCTGACATAAGAGGGGAAAAATGGCGTTGGATTGGGATAAGTTGCGCGTGTTCCACGCAGCGGCGGAGGCTGGCTCGTTCACGCACGCAGCGGAAACGCTGAGGCTGTCGCAGTCGGCGATCTCGCGCCAGGTGAGCGCGCTCGAACACGACATCGGCGTACCGCTGTTCCACCGCCACGCGCGCGGCCTCGTGCTGACCGAACAAGGCGAGATGCTGTTTCGCACCGCGCATGACGTCTTGATGAAGCTCGAGACGATCAAGACGAGGCTTACCGAAACCAAGGACCGTCCGTCTGGCGTGCTCAAGGTAACGACGACTGTCGGCCTAGGTGCTGGCTGGCTGACCGAACGCATCCAGGAATTTCTTGAACTCTACCCCGACATCCACATCCAGCTGATCCTCGCCAATGAGGAACTGGACCTGACCATGCGCCAGGCGGACTGCGCCATCCGCCTGCGCCAGCCGCAGCAGCCAGACCTGATCCAGCGCCGGCTGTTCACCGTGCATTTCCACCTCTATGCCTCGCCGACCTACGTCAACAAATACGGCAAGCCCGAATCCATCGCCGACCTCAAGAACCACCGCATCGTCACCTTCGGCGTGCCGGTGCCGACACATCTGAGCGAGCTCAACTGGCTGGAGACGGTCGGCGACTTCGAGGGCGGCCAACGGGTGCCGACGCTGCAGATCAACGACATCCTGTCGATCAAGAAAGCGGTACAGACGGGCGCCGGCATCGCCATGCTGCCCGACTATGTCATCGGCAAGGATGCCGGGCTGGTGCAACTGCTGCCCGAAACCGAGGTGCCGTCCTTCGACACCTACTTCGCCTATCCCGATGCGATGAGGGAGCAGGCCAAGCTGCACGTGTTCCGCGACTTCGTCATCGCCAAGGCCCGCAGCTGGGCTTTCTAGGCTCGCATCCGCGACAATCATGCCTGCCGTGAACTGCCCTCGCATCGGCGAGGGCAGGGCTGTGTCGTTTTGGCCCGCGGCGGCCTGCTCTACGGCGTCGCTCTCATTGGCGCGCGCATGCTGGCACTCCAGGCGGCCTATCAGCCCCATCACATCGGCCGGCGAAAACCCGTAGCCTTCGTCCGCGCCGTCGAGATGGCGACGCCGATTTCGCGTCCGGCAGGGCATCCCGTCGTTCGATATGCAGGTATTTGCCTGCGTCTCTTGACGTGCAGGCAAATACCTGCATATTAACAATCGCAAGTGAGTGAGGACGATGGACGCCGACGACGTATTCAAGGCCTTGAGCGACCCGACACGCAGGAAGCTGCTCGATCTTCTGTACGAGAAGAACGGGCAGACCCTCGGCGAGTTATGCGCAAATCTCGATATGGCCCGGCAATCGGCTACGCAGCATCTTGGCATCCTGGAAGCGGCCAATCTGGTGAGCACGGTAAAACGTGGCCGCGAAAAGCTGCATTTCATCAACCCCGTTCCGATCCACGAGGTCTACGAGCGGTGGGTGCGCAAGTTCGAAATCCAGCGGCTCAGCCTGCTGCACGATCTGAAGAAAGAGCTCGAAGGAGAATGACAATGACCCAGGAAAAGACCAGCTTTGTCTATGTGACCTATATCGTCTCGACGCCGGAAAAAGTGTTCGAAGCCATCACCAAACCGGACCTTGCAAGGCGCTATTGGGGCCACGAAAACGTCTCCGACTGGCGTGCCGGATCGAAATGGGAACATGTCGAGGCCGGTGATGAGCGGGCTGTCAAGATTGTCGGCAAGGTCGTTGAGACCGCGCCACCGAGCCGCCTTGTCATCACCTGGGCAGACCCGTCCGAGGCTGCAAGTCCGGCAAGTTACAGCCGGGTGGCGTTCGACATCGAGGAATACGACGACATGGTCCGGCTGACCGTCACCCATGACGAGCTCGAAGCCGGAAGCGGCATGGCGAAGGGCATCTCCAAGGGCTGGCCGATCGTGCTGTCGAGCCTGAAGTCCTTCCTTGAAACTGGTCGTCCCCTCGACATTTTTGCCAAGCCGAAAGCGGCCTGACCGGCAAGCCAGCAGGAGAATGACAATGACCACGGTCTATGCCGGCGGCTGCGCCTGCGGGGAGATCCGCTATGAAACCAGCAACGAGCCGATCTTCGAGAACCACTGCCAGTGCCTGGACTGCCAGAAGCGCAGCGGCACCGGGCACGGGTCGTACCTGACGTTCCCCCGCCGCGCCGAGATGGCGATCACGGGCGAAGCGAGCACCTGGCGCGTCGCGGGCGACAGTGGCAACGAAAAGGTCCACGCGTTCTGTCCGACCTGCGGAACGCCGGTCTATCTGACATTCGTCGCCATGCCGGACCTGATCGCGATCAACGCGACCAGCCTTGATGACCCGGGCCAGTTCCATCCGCAGGCGGTCACCTACACCATCCGCGGCCATGGCTGGGACACTTTGGATCCGGCGTTGCAGATGTTCGCGCGCATGCCGCACGGCTAGGCCCGTTCATTTCAGGCTCCCGGCTCCGCGCCACGGCGTCAGGCGCGGCAGCCATCCCGGAACGTTGGTCCGGTAGGCTTCGTATTCGGCGCCATACTGCCTGAGGAGTACCGGCTCCTCGTAGAGACGGACGAAGGTCGCCATCACAGCACCCATGAGCACGGCATAGGCTGCGAGAGGCCAGGACGCGAAGATCAGCGCCTGGCCAAGGATGATCGACAGCACGGCGACATACATCGGGTTGCGCACATGACGGTAGACGCCGCCGACCACCAGCCTGTCGGTCGGCGCGATCGGGGCAGGGGTGCCGAGCCCTTCCAGCGCGAAACGCGCGAAGGCGTGGAGCAGCACGCCGAGGCTGGCCGCGACGAGGATCGCCCCGGCAACGACCAGCGGCCAGGGCGCGAGCGGCAGGCCGTAGTGCCGGCTCAGCAGCCAGGGCACGAGGCCGGCGACGACACCCGGTGCTGCGATGAAGAAGACGGCGCTGCCGAGGATGGCGGATGGTTTTCGCAAAGCTGCACTCTTCTTGATCTCTAAGGTCGAATTCAGGGCATGTTGCCTGTTGCCGTTGCTTCCGCCACAACATTGATCTTGTCGTGCCCGATTTGCCAGCATCGCCCGGCGAAGGGCATTTGGTGCCGGTTTTGACCCCGACATGACGCGGAATGTGCACTGCAGCATGGCCAAAAGTCGATTTTCGGGGCCAAAACTGGTCCTATCGGCGTTCTAGCACTGTTGGACCACAGCCTGTATGTTTTTGCATGCGTGCGTTGCAAAATAGATGCTTGTTTGTTGGGCAAGGAGAGCACATATATTGATCATCTCCAGGGCGCGTTCCTCCTCCCATTAGCGCCCTCGAGTGTTCCCCTCTGGAGGTTAGCCTTAATCGGCACTTCCAAACAAACTCAGCCGGATCTTCTTGGATCCGGCTTTTTTGTTGCCTGAAACAGGCTAAATCTCCCGCGTAACAGTGACATGTAACCCCCGGTAACATTCCCCGGACCTCGCGACGCGCCTAGTTTTTACATGGACGCGGTGATGGTGCGTCGGGAGATGGGGGCATCACCCGAATGTACCGGGCTTAGGCAACGCGCCGCGTCCAGCAGATTGCCAACGACCCAAGACGTTGGCCACGTAGCGGCGGACCTGCCGTCCCGCCTCCCGCGGAACGGTCCGCAAAAAGCGGTGTCCGAGGATATCCTCGGGCGCCGCTTTTATTTTGTCGGCAGCCGGGCAAGGCTGGGCGACATTCCTGCGAATCCATGTTTCGCGAAACAGGGCCGCAGACATCTTGGGGGGACGTCATGAGTAAGGCAGGTGTGAACAAGGCGGGCGTGGCGAAGGCCAAGGTCCACAGCGGCGGCTGCCTTTGCGGCGCGGTTCGCTTCGAGGCGATTGGGCCGGCCGGCAAGCCGCATACGTGCTCATGCCGCATGTGCCAGCGCCACACCGGCGCGCTGACTGCTGCGTGGGTTGAGTTTCCACGCGACCGGGTGACGTGGACCGGGCCGGGCGGCGCGCCTTCGGTCTATCGCTCGTCGGATTATTCCAGCCGCGCCTTCTGCCCCGCCTGCGGCAGCTCCTTCGGTGCGATCGACGACGCGCCTGTGGTGGCATTGCTGCTTGGCGTCTTCGACAAGCCGGGCGTGCTCGAACTTATGCCGAAGAGCCACTCGTTCAAGGGCGGCCGGCCGAAATGGTGGCATGTCGAGGCCAGGGAAGACTAGGGCGCCCGCGCGTCTAAATGGACGCGCAAGGACGCCGGGCCTTCGCACGAGCGTTTCACATGTAGAGCTTGGCGGGATCCTTGCCGGCATAGAGCTGGCCGACCTCGGCGGCGTAGCCGTTGAACAGCTGCGTCGGCACCAGTTCGCCTGTCGCCAGCACGCGCTCCTTGGCCTGGCTCCAGCGCGGGTGGGGAACCTCCGGATTCACATTGGCCCAGAAGCCGTATTCGCTGGGCTGGATCGCCTCCCACAGGCCAACCGGCTGCTCGGCGACGAAGTCGATCTTGCGGATCGACTTGATCGACTTGAAGCCATACTTCCACGGCAGCGCCAGCCGCAGCGGCGCGCCGAACTGCTTGGCCAGCGGCTTGTCATAGGCGCCGGTGACGAGGAAGGGCAGGTCGAGCGCGGCCTCCTCGATGGTGACGCCCTCGACATAGGGCCAAGGGTAGACGAAGTCGTTCTGGCCCGGCGCCATGACAGGGTCGAGGAAAGTCTCGAAGCGGATGAATTTCGCGTCCGCCTTGGGGCTTGCCATGGCGACAAGCGCCTTCAGCGGGAAGCCGCTCCACGGGATCGTCATCGACCAGGCCTCGACGCAGCGGTGGCGGTAGAGCCGTGTCTCCAGAGGGAACTTCCGGATCAGGTCGTCGATGGCGAGCGTCATCGGCTTGTCGACGAGACCGCCGATCTGGACCTCCCAAGGCCGCGTCTTGAGCATCTGGGCGCTCGCCGCGATCTCCTTGTAGGTGCCGTATTCGTAGAAGTTGTTGTAGTTGGCGTTGATCTCTTCGGGCGTCAGGGGACGGTCGAGCTTGTAGGCGGCATTCGGCTTGGCCGGATAGAGATCGGCGGTCGGATCCGCCTCCTCGGCGCGCGCGCTACGGGGCAGGGCGGCCGCTGCGAGGCCCAGCCCCATGCCGGCCAAAATGCTGCGCCGGTTGAGGAAGATGTGCTCGGGCGTCGCCAGCGCTTCCGATATCGCCCAGGACGGGCGGCGGTGAATGAATACCATGCTTGCTCTCCAATAGGCCGGCCGCAAGGTCGCCCCTGCGGACCGCGAAATCAACGCTGTCACGTTCGAATACGCGTGGGGAGGGGCGAGTGTTACGGCGACCGCCATCAAGAGAAAGTGAAAATCCAGGGCAATGGAGGCGCCGGTGTCCTCCCTCCCCCTTGTGGGGAGGGATCGAGGGTGGGGGAGCATCGGCCGCGAGGCAAGCCGGTATACCCCCACCCCTTACCCCTCCCCACAAGGGGGAGGGGATGTCCTTGCCGTGGCGCCACGGTCGGCGTTCACGCGGCCTTGCCGCCCGACTGCATCGCTTCGTCGGCGAGGCGGCCGGTGAGTTCTGCCATGTGGTCGAACTCGGCGCGGTAGGTCGCGGCACCCGCGGTCGCCGAGCGCAGCTCGATGATCAGGTCGCCGATCTCCGATTGCGGCATCGTCGCCTCGACGACGTCCCAGCCGGGCCAGTCGGCACGCGCGTCGTAGCCGAGGATCTGGCCGCGGCGCTGCGGTACCAGCGCGATGATGCGCGCCGTGGCATCCGACGGGGTGAAGATCTCGACCTTCATCACCGGTTCGAGCAGCACCGGCGAGCAGCCTGGCATGCCTTCCTTCATCGCGATCTTGGCCGCCATCTGGAACGCCATGTCGGAGGAGTCGACCGAGTGGTACGAGCCGTCCGACAGGTTGACCGCGATGTCGACGACGGGGAAGCCGAGCGGGCCGGTCTTGAGGAAGTCGCGCGCGCCTGCTTCAACCGACTGGATGTATTGCTTGGGCACGACGCCGCCGGTGATGGTGTCGGTGAACTCGAAGCCCGAGCCGCGCGGCAGCGGCTTGATCTCGATGACGACGTCGCCGAACTGGCCGTGGCCGCCCGACTGCTTTTTATGGCGGCCGCGCTGCTGGACCGCCTTGCGGATCGTCTCGCGGTAGGGCACCGCCGGCGCGTGGCCTTCGACGGCGATCTGGTTGCGCCCTTCGAGGCGCTCGCGCACCACCCTCAAATGCATTTCGCCATGGCCCGACAGCACCGTCTCGGCCGAATCCTGGTTGTGATGCAGGGATAGCGAAGGATCTTCCTCGGCAAGCCGCTGGATAGCGGCGGACATCTTGACCTCATCCTTGCGCTCCTTGGGACGCAGGGCAAAGGCGTAGACCGGCTTTGGCGGCGCGAGGCTGACCAGCGGCTTGATGCCGCCCTTGGCCGACGTCAGCGTCTGGCCGGTCGCGACATTTTCAAGCTTGCCCAGTGCTACCGTGTCGCCTGACATGGCGTTGGGCTGTTTCGACTGGTCCTTGCCGAGCATGCGGTAGATGCCCGAGACCTTGGCGGTGTCGGTTGAGTTGAGCCAGAGTTCGGCGCCGTCGGCAACCTGGCCGGACAGGATGCGCGACACAGACAGCTTGCCGGCATGCGAGGTGTGGATGGTCTTCATCACCTGCACCACGGCGGCGTTGCCGTCGGCAAGGCCGAGCCGCTTGCGTGTCGCCTCGATGTCGGGGGCATCGTGACGGATCGCCTTGAGCAAGCGCAACGCGCCATTGCCCTTTTCGGCCGAGCCGATCAGCACCGGGGTGACCGAGCCGTCGCGCAGGTCGGCGGCGAGGTCGTCGAAGATCTCGTCCTTGGGCGGCTCGATCTCCTCGAGCAACTGCTCCATCAGCTGGTCGTCGTGGTCGGCCAGCGTTTCCAGCATGGCGAAGCGCGCCTCGAGCTCGCGCGCCTTCTCGTCGCCGGGGATCTCGGCGATCTCGCTCTCGGCATATTCGCGGTAGATGTAGGCGCGCTCCAGCGCGAGGTCGATCGAGCCGACGACGACGCCGTCCTTGCGCAGCGGGATCTGGCGCAGCAGCAACGGCGTGCGGCTGACCGGTTGCAGCAGCTTGAGGGTATCGCGCACGCCAGCCGGCGCCTTGTCGATCTTGTTGAGGAACAGGATGCGCGGCACGCCGAGATCGTCGAGCTTGCGCATGATCAGCTGCAAGGCGGGGATCTTCTTTTCGTCGGGCTCGGCGACGACGACGGCGAGATCGCAGGCGGCCAGGATGGGCTCAGCCTCGAAGGCGAACTCGACCGAGCCGGGGCAATCGACGAAGGTGATGCTCTCGCCCATGAACTGGGTGGTGGCGAAGACCGCCTCGACGCTCATCGCGTGGGCTTTGGCCTCGGCGGAGTGGTCTGAGACCGTGTTGCCGGAGGCGACCGGATGCTGCTTGGGAATAGCGCCCGTGCGGGCGAGAAGGGCTTCGAGAAGTGTGGTTTTACCGCTGGCGAAGGGACCGACGATGGCGATGCATTTCGGTCCCGTGCGTCTTCCTCCGGCGCGACTACCCATCAGAGTTGACCTCCACTCAGGCATTTTTCCCTGAATGCGGCGGCCGGCCTGTTCGGCCGTCGCGGGCAACTACGTCTGTGGACTTCCTCCCAGTTGGCCACATCGTCACACGGCTTTGAAGGCAGGGCAAGAGCAACGCAATACCGGGCCTGCCGCTGCGGCAAGCAAAATGCGCCGCGCTCCAAAAGCGGCATCTGATGTCGCAGCCAGTCCATTGAGTGGCAAGTGCCCCACTCAATATTCCCCTGGGGAACCATGACGACATCAAGTCGCGCCCATCTGGAGGAACGCAGTCTAATGTCCAGTGAACTCGATCATCTCAGCCGCCTGGTCGTCAGTGGCCGGCTGTCGCGCCGCGACTTTCTCGGCCGTGCCGCGGCGCTCGGCGTCACCGCGCTGTCGGCCAACACGCTGCTCAGCAGTGCGGCGCGGGCGCAGGCGCCTGCCAAGGGCGGCATATTGAAGGCCGGCATGGTTGGCGGTGCTGCCACCGATAGCCAGGACCCTGCGACCTGGGCGAGCCAGGTGCCCTACACCATCGGCCGCTGCTGGGGGGAGCAGATGCTGGAAACGTCGCCGACCGGCGAGATCGAGCACCGGCTGGCCGAGGAGTACAGCGCGTCCGACGACGCCAAGACCTGGACTTTCAAGATCCGCAAGGGCGTGACCTTCCACAATGGCAAGGACCTGACGCCTGCCGACGTCGTGGCGACGCTGGAGCGCCATGCCGACGCCAACTCCAAGTCGGCGGCGCTTGCCTTCGTGCAGCAGTTCGACACCGTCAAGGCCGATGGCGACACCGTCGTCATCACACTCAAGGAGCCGAATGCCGACCTGCCTTACGTCGTCAGCGACTATCACCTGATGATCCAGCCGAACGGCGGCAAGGACAACCCGACCGAAGCCATCGGCACCGGGCCCTACAAGGTGGTGGTCAACGAGCCGGGCGTGCGCCATGTCGGCGAGTTGCACAAGGGCTATTGGGGGGCGGACAAGCGCGGCCATGCCGACCAGGTCGAGATCGTCGTCATCAACGACGCCACGGCCCGCACATCGGCGTTGCAGGGCGGGCAGGTCGACATGATCAACCGCGTCGAGCCCAAGATCGTCGACCTGATCAAGCGCGTGCCGGGCGTGACGATCCGCAACGTGCCGGGCAAGGGGCACTATGTCTTCATCGCCCATTGCAACACTGCACCGTTCGACAACAACGACCTCCGGCTCGCACTGAAATACGCCGTCGACCGCGAGGAGATGGTGCAGAAGGTGCTGAGCGGCTACGGCTCGGTCGGCAACGACATGCCGGTGAGCAAGGCCTATGCGATGTTTTCCGACGACATCGAGCAGCGCAAATACGATCCCGACAAGGCGGCGTTCCACTACAAGAAATCGGGCCATTCTGGCCCGGTGCTGCTGCGCACCTCCGACGTCGCTTTCCCCGGCGCCGTCGATGCCGCCCAGCTCTACCAGCAAAGTGCCGCCAAGGCCGGCATCACGATCGAGGTCAAGCGCGAGCCGGGCGACGGCTACTGGTCGGAAACCTGGAACAAGCAGCCGTTCTCGATGTCCTACTGGACCGGGCGGCCGACGCAGGACCAGGTCTATTCGATCGCCTATCTGTCGAAGGCCGAGTGGAACGACACGCGCTTCCTGCGCGAGGACTTCGACAAGCTGATCTTTGCGGCGCGCGGCGAACTCGACCAGGCCAAGCGCAAGGATCTCTACCGCCAGGCGGCGGTGATGCTGCGCGACGAGGGCGGCGTCATCGTGCCGATGTTCAACAACTACATCGATGCGACCGGCACCAGGGTCGGCGGCTGGGTCGACGATCCGAACGGCGACCTGATGGGCGGCCATGCGCTGACCAAGTGCTGGGTCAACGCCTGAATACCTTCGCTAGTCGCCCATGTCTGTCCAGGCGAGCACCCCCACCCCTAACCCCTCCCCACAAGGGGGAGGGGGACACTGGTGGGCGCCGCCTTCCGGGTCGCATGACGCGTTGCTGTAGTTGGAATCTGGCCGTGGCGCATCCAGGATTCCCCTCCCCCTTGTGGGGAGGGGTTAGGGGTGGGGGTACTACATCGCCAACGCGCCTCGGCGTGGTTGCCCGATGCATATCCCTATTGCCTGAAGCGGACTCGCCGTGGTCAGCCGGCCCATGCCTGCAATTGCGTGAGCGACGCCGTTGCCCCGCCACAGGCGATCATCAGCACGCGCTGGTAACGGGCAAGTGCTGCCGAGTGCGCGTAGGCCAGCGCAAGCGTCGCGCCGCAGGCCGGCTCGACAAGAACGCGGTGGTCGTCGAGGAAGCGCAGGCAGGCTTCGACGGCATCGCGGTCGCTGACCACGGCGCTGCCTATCGACCGGCTCTGCGTTATCTCGAAGGCGCGCTTGCTGACCATGCGGGCGCCGAGCGAGGTGGCGATGCTGGTGATGGCCGGCAACTGCACGCGCTCGCCGGCCTTGATCGAGGCAGCCAGCGAGGCCGCACCCTCGGTCTCGACAGCGATGATGGGGAGATGGCCAAGGCCATTGCGCTCGAGGCCTTCGACAATGCCCGACATGAGCCCGCCGCCGCCGACCGACACGGCGACCGCGTCGAAGGACAGCCCTTCCGCGACGACCTCGTCGATCATCGTTGCGTGGCCGGTCCAGAGCAGCGGATCGTCGAAGGGGTGGATGAAGGCGGTGTCCGCGTCGAGCGCCGACAAGGCGCGCTCATTCGCTTCCTGCCAGGAGGCGCCGTGGACGATCACCTCGGCACCTTCCTGGCGGATCAGTGCCTTGGCCTTGTCCGTCGCCGTCTCTGGAACGAAGACCGCTACGGGGATCGACAGGCGGCGTCCGGCATAGGCGACCGCGATGCCGGCGTTGCCGCCGGAGGACGAGACGAAGCGGCGTTTGCCGTCCCTGGCATGATGTTCGCAGGCCGCACCGATGCCGCGGATCTTGAACGATCCCGATGGCTGCAGCGCGTCCATCTTCAGCCAGATGGACCGCCCAGCCGCCAGGCTTAGCGGGCGGGATTCGAGCAGGGGCGTGTTGATATGCAGGGCCATGGGGATCCGACCTGTGGAAGAGATGTCAGGTGCTTATGCTGCAATTCTCGAGCCTGCGCCAGCACGGCAGGAGGGCCAGCCATGCCGCCTCGCGTCGCGCTCATGGGCCGGTGTCGGGCGTGGCGGGCGGCATGGGAAAGGCGCGGAGAAACCTGTCGATGGCGGTCCTGTCGCCGGTGATCTTCGCGTCACCAGCCTTCACCGCCGTGTCGATGGCGACGTTGCCGAACAGGATGCTGTCGAGGACGCTCGATGTCCCTGAGAAGACGGCCTGCGCGGTCTTGGAGGCATCGTCCGTTGCATGGATTTCGAAGCCTTCCGGCGTGCCGGCGACTGTTGCTGTGCCGTCGGGCATGTCAAGGCGCACGCAGAATCCGCCATCGCCACTCGGCGTATACATCGCTCGCATTGCCAGAAGCAGACCCGCGCGGCTGATCGGCAGGCCCTGTTCCAAAAACGGTGAGCGCGCGGCCCATTTGCCCAGCGTCACGATTGTGTCCTCGAGGTCGCTGCCCCACTTGGTCAGTTCGTAGATCCAGGACGCAGCCGGCGGCGGCAGCTTGCGCCGGCGCACGATGCCTGTCTCCTCCAGTGTCTCCAGGCGCTGCGTCAGCACGTTGGGGCTGATGGTGCGCAAGTCGGTGCGCAGGTCGGTGAAACGCTTTGGCCCGAACAGCAACTCGCGCACGACAAGCAGTGCCCAGCGCTCGCCGATCAGGTCCAGGGCATGGGCTGTGGCGCACCCGTCATCGTAGCTTCGGCTCTTGATGGTTCTCATTAAAAACTCTATAGTTATTTTTTAGGACTAAGCAGTTCACTTATGTTCACATTGTCACGCCGGCAAGTGACGATCAAGCGCGCCAGGGAGGCGATGATGGAAGCGCAAGGTGAGTTGCCCCGGGCGGGGCGGCGCGAATGGCTGGCGATGGCGATCCTCGCTCTGCCATGCCTGCTCTATTCGATGGACCTGACGGTGCTGAACCTCGCACTGCCCGAACTCGCGGCCGACCTTGATCCAAGTCCGGCCCAGCTGTTGTGGATGGTGGACATCTATGGGTTCATCCTCGCCGCCGCGCTGATCCCCATGGGCGTCTTCGGCGACCGGATAGGCCGCCGGCGGCTGCTCCTGTGGGGCGCATTCGCGTTCGGTGTGGCGTCGCTGATCGCTGCCTTCGCCAGCTCCGCGCCGATGATGATCGCGGCGCGGGCGCTGATGGGACTTGCGGCAGCGACGCTCGCGCCTTCGACGCTGTCGATGGTCAGCAACCTGTTTCCGCATCCCGAGGACCGAAGCAAGGCGATCGGCGTCTGGATCGCCAGCTTCTCCGCCGGCGGCGCGATCGGCCCGCTGATCGGCGGCCTGCTGCTCGAGTATTTCTGGTGGGGATCGGTGTTCCTCATCAACCTGCCTGTCATGGCGCTGTTGCTGGTCTGCGGCCCGAGGTTGCTGCCGGAAGCGCGCGACAGATCCGCCCCGCGTCCTGACATGGCAAGCGCGTTCGGCCTGCTCGTGGCGGTGCTTGGCCTCGTCTATGCGATCAAGAAGGTGGCGACGGACGGCTGGAGCGGCGAGGCCGGCATCGCGCTGACGCTGAGCATCGTTGCCGCGGTGCTGTTTTGCCGTCGGCAGCGGCGCCTGGCCGTCCCGTTCCTCGATCTTGCGATGTTTTCCTCGCCGCGTTTTTCGGCGGCGCTGACGATCAACATTTTGGGCTTCTTCGTCGCCTTCGGCATGTTCCTGCTAGTGGCGCTGTATTTCCAACTCGGGCTCGGCCTGACGCAGTTGCAGGCGGGCCTTGCTGCGGCGCCCTCCGGCATTGCCTTCATTGTCGGTGCGCTTGCCGCGCCGGCGATTGCGCCACGCCTAGGGGCGGCCGGGCTCATGGCCGTGGGCTTCCTCGTTGCCGCCGGCGGTTTCGCACTGGCCGGTGCGGCCGCCTCAAGCGGCGACCTCATGCTCATGATCGGCGCCTACTGCCTGTTCTCGCTCGGGCTCGCCCCTGTTTTCACCATGACGACCGACGTCATCGTCGGCTCGGTGCCGCCATCGCATGCCGGTGCCGCTGCAGGCTTGTCTGAAGCGAGCACCGAGCTCGGCGGCGCCTTTGGCATTGCCGTGCTCGGCAGCCTGCTGACGCTGCTCTATCGGCTGGCGCTCGCCGACTATCCGCAACTCGCTGACATGCCGATGAGCGCGGCGCTGGGGCCGGACAGTTCTGGCGCGCAACTGGAAGCGGCGCGCCATGCCCTGGGCCAATCGCTCGAGATGGCGGCCTATTTGTGCAGCGCCATCGCCGTCTGCGGCGCTGCGCTGACCTTGATCATCCGCAACCGCGACGGCCTGCTGACCGAAACGCAAGGCACCTGAGGCGTGGCTGCGGGGCATCGTCCGCAGAGTCCGGCAGGTTCGCGCCTGCCGGCTTTGCCACAGCCCATTATGTTGGCGATGCCCCGTTCATCATAAATGAAAATGCCGGCGGTGGTGCCAGTTGGTTCAAGTGTTGCCGCGTTGCCCGATCGCGTTGACTGTGAAATCCTGCGGATGCCCCTGTAGAGGCCAGCCTGAGAACTGCGATCCAACAGATCCAAACTGCAATGGCACCTGAAAGGACTGCGGACATGCGAAATTCGATGCGGCACGTACTTCTTGCAACCTCCATCGCCCTGGTCTGGGCCGCCCCCGCGGGCGCGCAGAGCGAAACGACCAACCAGGCCATCGACCAACAGCTCGGCGATCACACCAAATACGAGGCGGTGATCAAGGCCCTGCAGACGGCGGTTGCGGCGCATGACGCGGCGGGCGTGGCCGAGCTTGTGAGCTACCCGATCGGAGTGCGCGTCAACGGCAAGGAAACCCACATCAGGTCGGCAAAGGCGTTCGCCGAGCACTATGACGGGATTTTCACGCCATCAATCACCAAGGCGGTCACCGATCAGAAGTACGAGGACCTGTTCGTCAACTACAAGGGCATCATGTTCGGCGACGGGCAGGTATGGATCAACGGCATCTGCCATGACAACGCCTGCAAGGAATTCGACGCCAAGATCGTCGCCATCCAGGAAGGCCCCGGCAAATAGACGGACTGCGAACGCGGCCGCGCTAACTGGAAGTGACGGACGCTTGATGGCTTCGGCTTTTTTGGTCCGCACCAAACCTCGCGCATCAATAGCTTGGGGCCGCCTGCGCGGCGTAGTTGCCCGAGCCGGAGCTCTTAGAAGTGCTCCATTGTGAGCTTGCCCTTGGAGGCCTTCGCAGCACCTTCGGCCAACTCCGCCAGCGTGACCTTGCCGAATTTTGCCAGCAGGATCATCTGGGCCTCGTCCATCGCTTCGGCGAGCGAGACGTTGACCGCCTGTTCGACGGTGCAGTTCGGGTTATCGCCGGCGAGGCCGATGGCGAAAAGCTGCGGCGCGCCGAGCGCCTTGTGGATGTCGAGCAGCGTTATCTCCTCGAGCGGCTGCGCCAGCACCCAGCCGCCGCCATGCCCTTTCTCGGAGCGGACATAACCCTGGTCGCGCAGTCCGGCCATGGTCCGGCGCACGACCACCGGGTTGGTGCCGAGCATGGTCGCGATCGCATCCGAGGTCGCGGTGCCCTCGTGGTGCTGCATGTGGATCAGCACATGCAGCATGCGGGAGAGGCGGGTGTCGGGTCTCATCTTGCTGTTCTTTCGGCACGTTCAGTCGCCTTCGGGTGGCTGAGCAGACCTAACAGATGCGCGATCACGCAACAACAGGAGTTGCGTGAAGCTTGACGCGGCCTATCATGTAACTTATGAAGTGTCGTGATACCCTGAGAGGCCGTCGGCCTGTCGGGCGGGCGCAACGCATCAAGGAACTGAAGTCATGAATTTCGACGTGGTCATTGTCGGGGGCAGTTATGCGGGGATTTCGGCCGGGTTGCAGCTTGCACGTGCCCGGCGCAAAGTTCTGGTGGTCGATGCGGGCGAGCGTCGCAACCGCTTCGCCGCGCAGTCCCATGGCTTCCTCGGCCAGGATGGCCGGGAACCGGGAGCGATCGCTGCCGACGCGCGGGCGCAACTCGAACGCTACCCTGATGTCACCTGGATCGAGGGCAGAGCGGAGGGCGCGCGGCGGCAAGAAGGTGGCTTCGCCATCAGCCTCGGCAACGGCCATGTCGAGACCGGCAGACGGCTGATCCTGGCGGCCGGGGTCTCCGACAGCCTGCCCGACATCCCCGGCCTGCGCGAGCGCTGGGGGCGGTCCGTGTTCCATTGTCCTTATTGCCACGGCTACGAGCTGGACCAGGGCCGGATCGGCGTGCTCGCAGTGTCGGAGCACTCCATGCATCATGGGCTGATGCTGCCGGACTGGGGCACGACGACGCTGTTCACCAACGGCGTCTTCGTTCCGGATGCCGATCAGTTGAGCCAGCTTGCGGCGCGCGGCACGGCGGTCGAGCCAGTTCTGGTCCGCGAGATCAGGGGCGAACGCGCCGACGTCGTGCTCGACGATGGCCGCGTGGTCGCGCTGGACGGGCTGTTCACCATGCCGAGGACATCGCTGCAGATCCCTTGGGCGGAGCAGCTAGGCTGCGAACTGGAGACGGGGCCGATGGGGCCCTTCATCAGGACCGACGCGATGAAGCAGACAACAGTAAGAGGCGTGTTCGCCAGCGGCGACATTGCACGCGCAGCTGGCTCGGTCGCCCTGTCGGTCGGCGACGGCGCCATGGCGGGGGCAGCCACGCATCGCTCGCTGATGTTCGAGGCCGACTGAGCGCTGAGCGCCCAAAGAAAAAGCCCGGCAGGTTCGCACCTGCCGGGCTTTTTGTTGGTGGCTAAGGATCAGTCCTTGGCGTTGAGGTCGGTGCCGAGCGTGTCCTTGACGAACAGCGTGCCGATGATCAGCGTCATGGCAGCAATCGCGATCGGGTACCACAGGCCGTAGTAGATATCGCCAGCCGCGGCACTCATGGCGAAGGCGGTTGCCGGCAGCAGTCCGCCGAACCAGCCGTTGCCGATGTGGTAGGGCAGCGACATGCCGGTGTAGCGGATGCGGGTCGGGAACATCTCGACAAGGATGGCGGCGATCGGGCCGTAGACCATGGTCACATAGATGACCAGCACGGTCAGGATGGCTATGACCATCGTCCAGTTCACGGCTGCCGGATCGGCGACCATGGCAAAGGAGCCGCCGGCCGGGATGTTGAAGAAGCCGACTTCTGGAGCACCGGCTGCCTCTTCGGCTGTAACGATCTTGTCCTTGATCGCCTGGGCGGCAGGAACCGTCACTTTTTCACCGGCGCGGATGGCGGCGGCGTCGAGCTTGAGCTCGGGGTTGGCGGCGATGAAGGCGTCGAGCTTCTGGTCGGCAACCTTTGCCGTGCCACGGACCAACGGGTAACCGCCGTCGCTAAGGGCGATGTTGACTGCCTTGACGAAGGCAGCGTCATTGGCCTTGGCAGCATCGCCAGCGGCGATGGCGTCATAGGAGTTGACGGTCTCGTCGCCGATCTTGACCGATGCCGCGGTGCCTGGAGCCGCCGTGGTGACGACGTCATAAGGAACCGAGTTCTTGGTCAGGAACGACGTTGCGATGTCGCAGGAGGTGGTGAACTTCGCGGTGCCCACTGGATTGAACTGGAACTTGCAGTCGCCAGGAGCGGCAGTGACGGTGGCGCGAACGTTCTGCTGAGCGGTGGCGAGTGCCGGGTTAGCGGCCCAGGTCAGCGCCTTGAACAGCGGGAAGTAGGTGACGATGGCAAGTGCGAGGCCGGCCATGATGATCGGCTTGCGGCCGATCTTGTCGGACAGCCAGCCAAACAGCACGAAGAAGCCGGTGCCGAGCAGAAGCGAGATCGCGATCATGATGTTGACCGCCTGGGCATCGACCTTGAGCACGTTCTGCAGGAAGAACAGCGCGTAGAACTGGCCCGAGTACCACACCACGGCCTGGCCGGCGGTGAGGCCGAACAGCGCGAGCAGGGCGATCTTGGCGTTCTTCCACTGGCCGAAGGCTTCCGACAGCGGCGCCTTGGAGCCCTTGCCTTCATCCTTCATGCGTTGGAAGGCCGGCGATTCAGACAGCGACAGACGAATCCACACCGAGATGCCGAGCAGGATGAAGGAGAGCAGGAACGGAATGCGCCAACCCCAGGCGGCGAAGGATTCCTTGCCGAGCCAGGTCTGTACCACCAGGATGACGACCAGCGACAGGAACAGCCCGAGCGTCGCGGTGGTCTGGATCCACGAGGTGTAGTAGCCGCGACGGTCGTTGGGCGCGTGCTCGGCGACATAGGTCGCGGCACCGCCATATTCACCGCCGAGCGCCAGGCCCTGCAGCATGCGCAGCACGATCAGGATGATCGGGGCGGCGATGCCGATGGAGGCGGAGCCGGGCAGCAGGCCGACGAAGAATGTCGACAGGCCCATGATCAGGATAGTGACCAAGAAGGTGTATTTACGGCCGACGAGATCGCCGATGCGGCCGAAAACCAGCGCGCCGAACGGGCGTACCAGAAAGCCGGCGGCGAAAGCGAGCAGCGCGAAGATGTTGCGCGTGGCTTCAGGATATTGGCTGAAGAAGGCTGCGCCAATGAAGGCTGCGAGTGAACCGTAAAGGTAGAAGTCGTACCATTCGAAAACGGTGCCGAGCGAAGAAGCGAAGATGACCTTCTTCTCTTCTCGCGTCATGCCGCGCCCGCGGGCGTCGGCTGTTGCCGAAATTGCCATAGATGTCTCCTCCCAGAGTGCCGGCGGCAGGACCTGGAGAGCAATCTCCGCGCGAATCCGCCGAACTTAACGCCGAAGTGATAACGCCAGGAAGCGGGCGTTATCCATCGCTGCTTTGGGATTATGACTTTGGTCGTAGAAGCAAGCGCGAAGTCATTTCGACCATTCATGTTGCGTTGCAAACGACGATGCAGGGGCTGGGCCGAGAACAGGCGGGCCAAGCTCTTGGCACGGCCCAGATGGGTGGGGCCGTCAATTTCAGAACATTCTGGCCGATGCTGCCCGGCGCCGAGTTGCGTCGCCGGGCAGTGCTAGGGAAGCGGGCTTAGGCGGCCCGCTCTTCCTTTTCAACGAGGTAGCCGCGATCGCGCAGCCACCTTGCGATGATGATTTCAACCATCGACGACACCGAGCGGTGGTCGTCCTTGGCCGCCTTGACGAGCGCCTCCTTGAGGTCGCGTTCGATACGGAATCCGAGAGGATGAGTCTTAGACATGATAATTCCTGAGACTGTTTCGGGAATGTCCCGGGGGGATGAGGGCCGGATGCGGCGACAGCCCGCAGGCGTGGTCGCGGTCATCCGGTCATGCGGTCATGCGGCGCAGGTGGGGCGCGATGCGCCGTCAGACCTGGGCAGGAGGCGCGCGCGGCTCGCTGGTTCGGTAGCGCAGGAAGCTGAAAAGCGGGTCGATCGACTGCGAACCGCTGGTCAGGTCGACGGCTTGAACGGCACTGGAGACCCGCAGCAAGGCGCCGTCGTCGCTGCCGTCGCCGTTGCTTTCGGCGAGGGGCAGGCAGGTGTCGCCGCAGGCCGGGAGCGCAAACGGGTCGTCGGCGAGGCGATAGGAGCTATCGGCGGCAGACAGGCGTGCTTCAGGATGATAGCCGACCGATTCGGCGTGGCTCGATGCAACCGAGGCCGTGAGGGCAGCAAAAACCGGCAAAAGCAACAAGAACAGGCGCGTGAGCAAACTTGTGCTCCTTCGTCCCTGCTGCTGCTGTCTGCGCTGATACAATTGCTGCCTCTGACTGCCTCTGCATACCTCCGCCTGACAGGGCGGATATAGTTATTTTAGAGTAACAGATTAGAACGGCACGGCAATATGCAAATGTATGATAGCGTATGAGGTTCAGAAGGTTTCTGTTGATGTCCTCATACAATTTCAGGTTGCTCTATGCAACCGGCAAAGGAAAACCCGGCCGAAGCCGGGTTTCCGTTCGCTTTACAGGCTTGCTCAGGCAAGCGAGGCGGTGAAGCGCTGGATGCGCGTGCAGGCCTCTTCAAGCAGTGCTTCCGAAGTGGCGTAGGAGATGCGGAAGTTCGGGCCGAGGCCAAAGGCCGAACCGAACACCACCGCCACGCCTTCAGCTTCGAGCAACTCGGAGCAGAAGGTTTCGTCGCCGTCGATGACCTTGCCGGATTGCGTCTTCTTGCCGATCAGGCCGGCACAGGACGGGTAGACGTAGAACGCGCCTTCCGGCGACGGACAAGAAATGCCGCGCGCCTGGTTGAGCATCGACACGACGAGGTCGCGGCGGTTCTGGAAGATCGCCTTGTTCTTGGCGATGAAGTCCTGCGGACCGTTGAGCGCTTCGACCGAAGCCCACTGGGCGATGGTGCAGGCACCCGAGGTCTGCTGACCCTGGATCATGTCCATCGCCTTGATCAGCTGGACGGGGCCAGCGGCATAGCCGATGCGCCAGCCGGTCATGGCATAGGCTTTCGACACGCCGTTCATCGTCAGCGTGCGGTCGTAGAGTTTTGGCTCGACCTCGGCGATGGTCTTGAAGACGAAGTCGCCATAGGTGAGGTGCTCGTACATGTCGTCGGTCAGCGTCCAGACATGCGGATGCTTGAGCAGCACGTCGGCGATGGCGCGCAGCTCGGCTTCCGTATAGGCGGCGCCCGACGGGTTCGACGGCGAGTTCATCAGCAGCCACTTGGTCTTCGGCGTGATCCTGCGCTCAAGTTCGGCCGCCGTCAGCTTGAAGCCGTTGTCGATCGAGGTTTCGGCGAACACCGAGGTGCCGCCGCAGATCGCCACCATCTCGGGATAGCTGACCCAGTAGGGGCGGGGGATAATGACCTCGTCGCCCGGGTTCAGCGTCGCCATGAAGGCGTTGAACAGGATCTGCTTGCCGCCGGTGCCGACGATCGTCTGCTCGGGCTTGTAGTCGAGTTTGTTCTCGCGCTTGAACTTCCTGGCGATGGCCTCGCGCAGCGGCACGATGCCGGAAACCGGCGGATACTTGGTCTCGCCGCGACGGATCGCTTCGATCGCCGCGTTCTTGATATTGTCGGGGGTGTCGAAGTCGGGCTCGCCTGCACCCAGGCCAATGATGTCTCGGCCGGCATTTTTCAGCTCGCGCGCTTTCTGCGTGACCGCGATGGTCGCGGAAGGCTTAACGCGGGAAAGGGCATCGGCAAGAAAGGCCATGACTTCAGGTCTCCGGTTCGGAAAGGACGCGGTCGCGCGACCGCCTTTGCGCATCCAACGGAATGCGCGGCGCTGTAATGTCGCATGACGCAGGGAATCGCAAGCGGATTGACGTTTCCGACGCTCTCGATGTGCTGGTCCAGGGGCAGGGCGGAAGCTGTGCATAAACAGTCGGCTGGGCGGCGGTCGTTCAAGTTTGAGGCATTGCGTTAACCGCCGATCAAATCTTCGATGAGATTTTGGCAGAGCAATTTCGCCAAGCATTCCGGAAATAGGACGGACCGTGTCGAAGAGCATCGGGCTCGCCCAAATCATCCGGCACGACGACGGATCCGCGTCCGGCGTCTGGGGCGTGCATGCCCTGCGCAGCGCGTTTCAGCCGATTTTCGCCTTTCAGTCGGGCCGCTTGCTGGTCACCGCCTTCGAAGGGCTGATCAGGCCGTTTCGCGGCACGGAGGCGGTGCCGCCGGGCATCTTTTTCGCCGGCGTGGAAGGCATCGAGCGGCTGCATGTCGAAACGCTGACCCGCACGCTGCATCTGCTGAACGCGGCTGTGTTCCTGCCCAAGGAAGCGTCGATCTTCATCAACTTCGATCCCTCTGTCTTTCTCGACCGTTCGATCTCGGAGCACGCGCTGCGCGACATGCGCCAGGTGCTCAACGAAACCGGCATCGATCCGCGCCGCATCGTCTGCGAGGTCACCGAGAAGAAACCTGCTTCGGAAGACGCGCTGTTCGAATTCGTCAGGGCGCTCAAGGGTGGCGGCTTCCGCATCGCCGTGGACGATTTTGGCTCGGACGAATCCGACATCAAGCGCATTCGCGACATCAAGCCCGACATCGTCAAGTTCGACGCCCACTGGATCAGCCGGCTGATGGAATCGGGGGCCGGGTTCGCGCTGCTCAAGGAGATGGTGGCGAACTTCGAGGACAAGGGCATCCGCACGGTTTTCGAGGGGCTCGAGGAAAGCTGGCAGCTGCAGTTGGCCGAGCGTTCCGGCGCCTCGATGGTGCAGGGCTTTGTTCTTGCGCTGCCGGAAATCGTGCCTGCGAACTTTTCCCATTTCGAACCGGTGGCGCCCGAAGCCGCCGGAGATCACAGGGCGGAGCTTTTGCCCGCCGGTGTTGCCGATGCGGTTGCAGTTCGCGCGCCGCGATCAAGCCGAAGCTTCGGCAAGAGGATAGTGCATGAGTGACGCGTCTTTCGGGTTTGGCGAACTGCCTCGGGATCTGACCGCCAGGATCGTCGCTGACGAAGTTGGACTGGAGTTTGGCGTTCATGGCGGGTTTCGCCTGCGTTGTGCGATCCAGCCGATCTTCAGGCATGAGGAGGGCCGCCTGACGCCGATTGCGGCCGACGCGCGCGTCGTGCCTTACCGCGAGGGCCAACCGGTGGCTACTGGCGAATTCCTTGCCGAGGTGGCTGACGAAGAGCGCGCGATCGTCGGACGCGTCTGGGCGGTGCTGCCGCTCGCCAACGTCCACAACATGGGTCTCAAGGGCATCGCGCTGTTGTTCAGGCAGGACATCGAGGGCGATGCGCCTGATCTCGATGATCTCAGCTTCATGGTTCGGCGGCTCAAGGGCGAAGGTTTCGAGGCGTCGCAACTGGTCTGCGAGATCGGTGGCGACGAACAGCTCGCCTGTTCGCTGCGCGCGCTCGGCATGCGCGTCGCACTTGGCCATCATGGGGCAGCACAGCAGGACGGCGACGCGGTCAAGCGCGTGCTGCCTGACATTGTCAGGCTTGATCGTGCCTCGTTTGAACGTTTCTGCGCCGATGCCGCGACCGGACGGCTGCTGCGCCCGGTGGTTTCGGAACTCAAGACGCTTGGTGCGGACGTGCTTGTCGAGGGCATCGACAATGAGAGCCGTCTGGAGATCGCCCTTGGTGCCGGTGTCGACCTGTTGCAGGGCGACCTGCTCGAACCGGCAAGGCTGGTCGGCAGCATCTTTGCGGACGGGCCGCGCGAGACATCGCAGTATCGCCGCGGCGAATGCGTGGTTGTTCCACTGTTTGCCTGAGGTCTGGGCGAAACATCACGAAAGCTGATGCCTCGCACCAGAACAATTTGCTGGATCGACGCCGCTCGACAGCGATAATCGCTGACCAAACAGGGCGAATGCGATGATCACGATCTATGGAATGAGCGACAGCGGCAACAGCTACAAGCCGCGCCTGTTGATGGCCAAGCTCGGCCGACCGTTCAATCATGTCGAGACCAGCTCGCGCGACGGCTCGACACGCTCGGCCGCCTACCTCGCCAAGAACGCCAACGGCAAGGTGCCACTGCTTGAGCTCGAGGACGGCCGCTTCCTTGCCGAGTCCAATGCGATCCTGCTGCATCTGGCCGAGGGGACCCGGCTGCTGCCAACCGACGCCTACCAGCGGGCGTTGGTCTATCAATGGCTGTTCTTCGAACAATACAGCCACGAACCCTTCGTTGCTGTTCGGCGGACGATGTTTCTCTACCCCGAGCGAGCCGCCCAGGCGACGCCGGAGCGCATGCAGGCGCTGCTCGAGGGCGGCAACAAGGCGCTCGGCGTGATGCAAGTGCAACTTGAGAAGACGCCGTTCCTGGCGGGCGATGCAATGAGTGTCGCCGACATAGCGCTCTATACGTACACCCATGATGCGACCGTGGGCGGCTATGACCTGGACGCGTTTCCGGCGGTGAAGGCATGGCTTGCCCGCGTTGCCGCCGACGAGGGCCACGTGCCGCTCACCTGGCTGCCCTGAACTCCCACTTATGAAATGGAAAGGCCCGAAGATCGGATTGATCTTCGGGCCTTTTTCTTGTGCCGCGCTCAGGCGCCGAAATAGCGCTGTCGCCATGTCATGCCTGTTTGCGAAAAAGAAAAAGGCGGGGTGTAACCCCGCCTTCCGCTGTCAGCAGCTGATCCTGGTTCCTAAGGCCCGAGGCTCACGGCAATCTGCCGCATCGTCCTTCCGGGTCTTGGTTCCGGCGCGCTTGTCGCGCGGCCGCCAGTCCATCCGTGACTTGCAACGCAATCGGAGCTTTCGCTCCCGCGCGCCTTAAATCAGACTGCCTTCAAAGCTCCAGCAGACGAGCGGCCCGTACGACGGTCCTGCTCGATCTCGAAGCTAACCTTCTGGCCATCGGCCAGCGAGCCCATGCCCGAACGCTCAACAGCGGAGATGTGGACGAAAACGTCCGCGCCACCGGCGTCGGGCTGAATGAAGCCGAAGCCCTTGGTTGCGTTAAACCACTTAACGGTGCCAGTTGCCATTTTGAATATCCTTGTCGTTTGCAGTTATTCTTGACCAAGCGAGCATGCCCAGTCGTTGTATCGAGATTTTGGGGAGAGACGTCTGCAAACGCGAGAGTGTCGCGGGGCACGGATCTGTCGGCCGAAATATCAACGTGCCCGATATAAGGGCAATCGGCGCCAAGTGCAAGCCCTTCCAAATAGTGGATGCCTGAAACCGGCCCCAATTGCCATGCAACCATGGCGGGCGCAGGGTGTTATATTGCGTGGCGCCGCGGCATTGCAGGCGATGCTAGGCAAGGCGCTGTAACGTTCAACCGGCGCACGAAGTTCGGGAGGTCATCATGAAAGCCATATTGCTTGCCGCGTGCCTGACACTGCTGGCCGCCGATGCGCAGGCCGCTTCGCGCTACGTATCGACGAAAATGAGCTGCGCCCAGACGCAGAGCGTGGTGCGCAACCAGGGGGCGGTTATCCTGCGCTGGACATCGCCGACGTCGGGCGTGCCGCGCTACGACCGCTATGTCGCCAACGACCATTTCTGCTCGGCCGGCGAAGAGGCGCAGCGGGCGTATGTGCCCACCGCCGACGCGCGGTCCTGCCCGGTCTACAATTGCAAGCGAATCGAGCGCGACTTCTTCAAGCGCCGGCTGTTTCCGCTGCGCCACTGAACGTACTCAGGCACCAAACCCGATAGCTGAACGCTTTCTACAGGCCTGATTGCAGCTTTTGGCTCGCAGCCGCGCGGCCGCGGCATCAGTTGCTTTATGATCGCGTTTCAGAAGCCGAACGACGCCTGGGTGGTTTGAGGTGGGCCGACGCGCACGCCTTCGAGCACCAGCATCTTTTCCTTCATGTTCGACCCGCCCGTCGCCGAGAAGCCGCCGATCTTGCCGCCAGCAGCCAGGATGCGGTGGCACGGGATGACGAGGGGAATCGGGTTGGAACCAAGCGCCGAGCCGGTTTCGCGGAACAGCCCCTTGCGGCCGGCTTTTTCGGCCAGTCCGCCATAGGTGGTGGTCTCGCCATAATGAAGGTTTCTGGCGGCGGCGTAGATGTCGCGGCGGAATTCGTCGACGCCTGCAAGATCGACCGGCACTTCAGAGAAGTCGACGTCGGCGCCGTCGGCATAACGCCTGATGTCGGCGATCAGGGTGGCGATCCACTGCGGCGGCGTGCGATCGCCTGCCACCACGCCGTGACCGGCCAGGCGCAGCAGGCGGCGCTCGGCGGCGGCGTGGGTTTTCTCCGGCAGGCAAAGCCTGACAATCCCGCTATCGCTCCATGCCAGCGCCATGAAACCGAGCGTCGTTTCGAACACGGCGTGGCCGGGCAGAGGGTAATAGATCGAGGCGTCCATGACCGTTCCTTTCGTCCTCGCGGCAGCAGTGAACTGCGTACAAATCGGGAACAATTTCGCATGATCTGCGACCGCATGCCACCCGAAAACCGCATCCACCTGTGGATTGCCCGGGCTCATACGTTGTTGTAGAGAGGTTCGGGCGGGACGAAATCATTAACAGAGTGTGCATTTGCCGGCGATAAAGACCCACCTGCTGATCTCGGCGGCATTGGCGACGGCGCTGCTGTCGGGCTGCCAGACCAACACAGCGGCCCTCAGCACCGATCTCTCGACGGGTGCCGACGTCGCCTTGAGCGCCGACACGGCCCTTGCATCATCCACCGTTGCAGACCTCGCGCTGCCTGAAACCGTGGCGGTGGTTCCGACCTCATACGCCTCGGCCGAAACGTCGGCGGCGACAGCCGTGCTGGCTGCGGCCGCCCCCACTGCCGAGGCTTCGGATGTCGTGGTTGCCGCTGTGCCGGCAGCAGGCCAAGCCGCTGCCGTGACTGTGGCTGCTGCGCCTGCCACGGGTGCCGAAAAGACCGTTGCCGCTGCACCGGCAATGCCTGCTGCGGATGCTGCAAAGACTGTCGCCAGCGCGGCCGCAGTGCCTGCGGCTCCGGCTTTGGCCAAGACACCGGTCGATCCGATGTCGGTGCCGATGGCTGGCGGCGATGTCGTCGTTGTTGCCGGAGCGCCCAAGCTGACCGGCGCATTCCCATCCGCGCCGACGATCGCCGACCATGCCCTTCCGGCCAGCGCGCCGGTGCCGGCGAGCTACCAGGTCGCGTCGCTGGGCAATGTCGCGCCCGAAAGCTTTGCCACCTCGTCTTATGCCGCGCCCGACAGCCCGGCACTTGCCTCGCGCGGCAAGGTCGACGAGCTGATTTCGAAATACGCGGCCCTTTATGAGGTGCCGGAGAAGCTTGTGCGGCGCGTGGTCAACCGCGAGAGCACCTTCAATCCGCTGGCCTATAACAGGGGCCATTGGGGACTGATGCAGATCAAGCACGCGACAGCACGCGGCATGGGCTATGACGGCCCGGCGCGCGGCCTGTTCGATGCCGAGACCAATTTGAAATACGCGGTCAAATACCTGCGCGGCGCCTGGATGGTGGCCGACGGCAACGAGGACCAGGCCGACAAGCTCTACCAGAGCGGCTACTATTACCACGCCAAGCGCAAGGGCCTGCTCGACGAGACCGGGTTGGGCCGCGACCGCGCCCGCCATCGCGGCTAGACTTGCCGACGCCGTCGCCGCAGGGGGAGAACGACGTCCGCCTGCGCAGGGTGCTGCCGGGTGACCTGCAGCCAGCGCGCTGGCCAGCCGGCTTTGCGATGCGGACGTTTCAGACCTCCGACGCCGCCGCACTTTACGATCTGCTGGAACGCGTCTTCGACGACGGCATGAACGGCCCGTTCGACCAGTGGTGGTCGAGGCTGTCTGCCGATGCTGATTTCGATCCCGAGCTTTGCTTCCTGATCTTCGACGGTGAGGGCCGGCTGGCCGGGGCGGCCCTGAGTTGGACCAGCGGCTTTCTGAAAGACCTTGCCGTCGACCCCGCCTTCCGCGGCAAAGGCGTCGCCGAGGCGTTGCTGTGGCACATCTTTGCCACCTTCGCCGCGCGGGGCGTGAGCCACATCGACCTCAAGACCAACCTGATCGAAAACGCCGCCGCCGTTCGGCTCTACCGCCGACTTGGCATGACCGAGGTGGATTGGGGTGGGTAAGAATTGCAACTAGAAATAGACCGCAATATACACATGCCATTTTAGATTGCATGAATAATTGATCGGCGTTACGCTGTCTCCTTCACGCAGCCAAGGGGAGGGATCAGCATGGCCGGGCCGAATCTCAGGCAACGTATCGGACACGGTTTCGTCAGCCGACAGGTGGTGGCGGAAAACGCCGCCATCGCCGCGGCACAGCAGGGTGCGGAAGGATTTTCACCACTTGCCGTCGGAGGTGCCAAGGGCGAGGCCTTCTTCGACTTCATGTTCGGCGAACTGAAGGGCAAGGGGCTGGAGGCGGATGACGCGCAGCTGTTTGAACTTGCCAAGGCAATGGTCGAGCCGGACCTGCCCGCAAACGATCCCGGCCAGGCCGCGCTCGACAATCCCGCCATCCCGGCCGGCTTCACCTATCTCGGCCAGTTCGTCGACCACGACATCACGCTCGACCTGACGCCGCTGGCCGACGCGCAGGCCGACCCCGAGATGACGCGCAATTTTCGCACGCCGGGGCTCGACCTCGACTGCGTCTATGGCGCGGGGCCCGGACCGCATCGCTTCCTGTTCGCGCGGGCGCCGAATGCCAGTGGCGATGTTGTCGACACGCCGAAGCTGCTGCTCGGGACGGCGGAAGCCTCGCGGGAGAATTCCGACAAGCCGGCGGGCAGCGAGGTCAAGCTGCTGATCGGCCACGACCTGCCGCGCAACGCGCAAGGGGTTGCGCTGATCGGCGACCACCGCAACGACGAGAACTTGATCGTCGCGCAACTGCATCTTGCCTTCCTCAAGTTTCACAATGCGGTGGTGGAGCACATCAGGGGCACGGTGCCCGACAACGAGCTGTTCAACGAGGCGAGCAAGACCGTGCGCTGGCATTACCAGTGGATGGTGCTGCACGACTGGGTCGAGCGCCTGACCGAGACCGGCATCGTTGCCAGGATCCTGCACGAGGGCCGCAAGTTCTACCGCTTCAAGACCAAGCCGTTCATGCCGTGGGAATTTTCGGGTGCCGCCTACCGGCTCGGCCATTCGATGGTGCGGCCGCGCTACAACCACAACCGCATCTTCCGCTCGCCCAACCCGCATCTGGTGGAAGGTACGTTCAACTTCTTCTTCCGCTTCACCAATCTGTCGGGTGGGCTCGCCAGCGGCACGCCGGGGCAGGGCACCTTCCCGAGCAACTGGGCGATCGACTGGCGGCGCTATTTCGACCTGCCGGCGCCGCCGGCGATCAAGGCCGAGTTCAACCATTCGCGCCGGCTCGACTCGCTGCTGGCGAGCGAGCTTGGCAGGCTGCCGGGCTCCGACACGCCTGAAAAAGCCAGCCTTGCCTTCCGCAACCTCCGGCGCGGCGTGCAGATCGGCCTGCCGTCGGGCCAGGACGTCGCCGCCCTGATGCGCGAAAAGATCGCCTTCGATCCGATCTCGGCGGCCGAGATCGCCGCCGACGGACCTGACGGGCCGGTGGCGAAGAGCCTCGGTTTCCACCACAAGACGCCGCTGTGGTACTACATCCTCAAGGAAGCCAGCATCCGCGGCGGCGGCACGAAGCTCGGGCCGGTGGGCGCGCGCATCATCGCCGAGACCTTCATCGGCATCGTCCAGGGCGACGCGGCCTCCTATTTGTCGCAGCCCGGCTGGAAGCCGCATCTGCCGGCGGCCACCCCTGGTACCTTCTTCATGACCGACCTGTTGAAGTTCGTGGCGGCGGCCGGGGATCCGAGCGGCGCGGCCGATCCGCTGAACCCGGTGGGGGATTGAGGGGGCGATGCGCGGGGAGCGTTTGCTGTAAGAAGACGGGTCGGTCTTATTGTTCTTGCGAGACAGCATCTACGCGTGCGTCATCCCGGGCGAGCGCAGCGAGACCCGGGACCCATTGACTGGCGCGGCCGGGGGCTGGGTTTGCGGCTGCATTCATGAAGGCCGTCAAGACAAGGACCCGGCCGTGCTCCATGATGATCCAGTCAATGGATCCCGGATAACCTCCGCGACGCTCCGGTTTCCGGGATGACGGCGTCGGCGGTGGGGGCAAGCTTATTCACTGCCACGCTCGCTTTCGCGCCTGGCTATTGTCAAAGAACACTCCCTTGTCGGGAGAAAAATCCGGGAAGCGGGGCGCGAGGCCGGGCCTGCCGAATGTGATTATGTGGCGCGAACCTTGCGCCCCGCCGGCGATTTCCGTTCCCGTCCGTTCCGCTTCCTGGAGCCGGGGCATTGGCGCCCCTGCTCGCCCTAGCGCTCGTCCAGCGCACCCGGACCGTAGTGCCCGGAGGGGAACCCTTGGACGGAACCTCCCCGGACCACGAGCCACGTTAGCCCATGGTCGGAGGCGCCGGTTCCTCCCCGCATGCCACCGTCGCGACCGGCGTTCCCGCGGGAGGAACTGGCATGGATTGTACGGGAGGTTTTGAGGGCGTGGAAAAGCGGGGTGGGTCTATCCACGCGGATTGCTGACAGATGGTGACAGGAGGCTTGACGATTGCGTTGCAGGCGCTTGCTTCGACTGCTTTGTCGGCCATGTCTTATTGTAGAATTTCATTCACGTTCAGCTGGTTTGAACTGCATCGTGGGATACGTTCGCTTCACTCTGCAGCTTCCAAATCTGTCGACGAAATCACGAATGGCACATCACCGGGCGTTAGAGCCCAACGATATGCCGGGTGAATCTCCCAATGGAATCCAAAGTCGCCTGAAGAGCTGATAATATGAGGGCTGTCGTCAAAGTGAAGTCGAACTAACTTTTGTCCGAGCGTTTCCTCTCTTCTTGCTGTTATGAATTCAATTTTGTACATAAATTCAATAACATCAGTTGCCGAAAAATAAACCTTTCCAGCCATCTGAAAGTTATTTTGCTGCATTAAATTGCCAATTTTCTTTGATAGCTCGTCTTTAGAAAATTGAAAAGCAGATAAATGTTCTCTAGTTTTCTTATTTGGTCTCATCCCGTATAGAAGTTCTTTTAGGCCTGTAAATTCAAATTTAAACTCGTTTATTATGTCTTGCAATCTCTCGTTTGAGTAGTTTTGAAACGTATTTCTTAAATCTTGAGTTGTTATCTTTCTGTTTCCATTGCGATGAGCCTCTTTCGCTCCTCCATAGAATATTTTTACTAGGTCCCGTGGCCTGCGTCTCGTCAAGGACAAAAGGACGCGGTGTATAGGTGTGTTCTCCCATTTTCCTAGATGGTGGAACCGCTCGTCAATAATCGGAAAGAAAAATCTGGAAATATCTAATTGGTTCATGTTGTCGACATTTAATGGGAATTCAGTTCCCATGTATGTAGCAACACGTTTTGCCATCATGATCAATATTTCATGATTGTTCCATTTTAATGGAACAATATTTCGTTCAATTTTGTCAGTTGATTCGTCGGATGTTCGCAGCAACCGATAAACGTCTGTTCGCAGAGCTATCTTAAATTGAACTTTTCTTTGATCGCCGCAGAGGTCGCGTATGGCATTTAGCATTGCAGATAAGTTGCGAATATCGCTCGGCCTAGCCTCCCAACCACGATCCAAATCGTCCATATAAACTTTTATTTTTTCTGAGGATATGTACGATGAAATTAACGCACTGATAGTTGCGTCAGCGATCTCTCCTCCTTTTTCGCGGATAAAGGACCCTACGGCATCCAAAAGTCCGCCTATGCTTCTTTCAAAGATGTTTCCCGAGCTGCCATCTTCCTTGACACCAAGCCGCGCAATGACCTTTGAGTGTATGATGCGCAGTAGTCCCAATTTCCACTTTTCAATGAGCTCATTTAGATTTGACTCTTGAGTGTCCCATATGCCACGAACGTCATTTGGTCTCACAAAAATAGAGATTATCTTAGATTCATCATCCTCAATGCTCGCCATTTTTAGGAGTGCGCTTTTACCAACGCCCTTATGGCCTACAAGTACACGTAAAGAGAGGTCGGCCTGCAGGCTTTCAAATGCTCTATTTCGAAAGAAATATTCTTTGAGGCGACCTCTATCTTCGTTTTCGGCATCCTCAGCTCCAAATATTCTCTCGATATTTTCGTCGCTAAAAAGCATCGCAGAGTTTCCTATTAGGATTTAGAACTAAGGTTTTCACCTTGCAGAATATTCACAGAAACGCAGAAGCTGAAATATTTTACAATTCGCCTAATGGTACTGATCTGCCGCTGCAACCTCAAGGCTATTCGCTAGAAAGTTTCGCGGCCGTAGTAGATTGACAGGGAAGGCGACGAGCCGATCGCCTCCCCTCGAGCACCCAGCTAGCTGCCGATCCGCCCCCTCATCTCCAGCGCCCACGCCCTTCCTTCATCCCCACCCCATAACAGCCAGGCGATGTAGCCGGCTGACGGGTTGTGCTCGTTGCCGTAGTTCTTGCCGCGCTTGTCGACTTCGTGGCGGGCGAAGTAGCTGACCATGCGCTTGATGGTGTGGGGCGAAAGCTCGGTGCGCGCGACAAGCTCCTCGGCGCGGCCGACGCCGATCTCGGTGCCGCCGCGTCCGAATTTTTTCCTGAGTGTAAGGCCCCTGGCGGCGTTGTCGGCGACCACCTGCGGCGGGATCAGGCTAAAGCCAGACGCCTCGCGGCGGATTTCGTCGAACGGGTCGTAGGCGATGGGCATAAGGCGATTCCTGGCTGGTGCATGACCCCGAAAATCGGAATCGATTTTCGGAAAGGATCATGCACCGCATTCAATTGCTACAGCGTCCTTTGCGCGTCCAAAAGGACGCGCGGCGCTGTAGTGGGCAGGTAGCGGGATGGGGTCGGGATGACGAGGGGCGGGGTGGTGGCGACGGTCTCCCTCAGACGGCCTCCGTCGGCTTGCGCTCCTTGGAGTCGCCAATAGGGACTGGCGTGGCGCCAGTCAGTTGGGATCGGGGGCTGTGCGCTGCCTCGGGCACCCCCACCCCGATCCGCTTCGCGGATCGACCCTCCCCACAAGGGGGAGGGTAAGTTTAGCGCCGCCTCACTTCGAAGCGTAGATGGCGCACTTGCCGGTTGTCTTGAGCTTGTACTTCTTGCCGACCGAGTTGCAGCGCTCCAGCGCCTGTTTTTCGGCCGCCGCCTGGGACGGGGCGTTGAGGGAGTCGGCGCAGTAGAAGGCTTCGACGTTGAAATTCACATGCGTCTGGGCATAGGCCGAGTGGCCGGGTGCGGCGACGTATTTCTTGTAGGCGTCCTTGCACGGGCCGGTGGTCTGGCCGAATTGCGCCGCGTAGCGCTTCTTGCCTTCGTTGCCGGCCAGCGAGCCCTTGTCCTTGGCCATTGCCGCGACCGGCACGGCCGCAACCAGAAGTCCCGCCAGCGCCGATGCAAGCGCAAGCCGCAATGTGTTGTGCGTCATTTTTCGAGTACTCCCCACCTGATGGCAAAGAGTTATCTGCAATCTATGCGGGTGGAAAGATGGAGCCAAAGAAAAACACGCGGTTTCGTTAAGATGAGACCGGCGTGTACTCGATCTTGCTGTTGCAGCTTGTTGCAGGTCGCGCGGGTGCGAAGCGTATGAGGGGACGCAGCGGGGGCAAAAATCAAAGCGTTGGAAGGCCGCGATCCTTCGCATCCCTCTCTGGCCTGCCGGCCATCTCCCCCGCAAGGGGGGAGATCAGCAGCTTCGGCGCTTTGCCTCTTACTTGAAGTAATCCTGCAGCGGGCGGACTTCGAGCGAGCCAGCCTTGAGTGCGGCGATGGCTTCGGCGACGGCGGCGGCACCTGACAGCGTGGTGTAGTAGGGCACCTTCTGCATCAGGGTGGCGCGGCGGATCGACTTTGAGTCCGACACGGCCTTCTGGCCGTCGGTGGTGTTGAAGACGATCTGGATCTGGCGGTTGCGGATGGCGTCCTCGATATGCGGACGGCCCTCCAGAACCTTGTTGATCTTTTCGGCCGGAACGCCGTTTTCGATCAGGAAGCGCGCGGTGCCGGAGGTTGCAAGCACCTTGAAGCCGAGCCCGGACAGACGCTGGACGGCACCGAGGATGCCGGCCTTGTCCTCGTCGCGGACCGAGACGAACAATGTGCCCGAGCGCGGCAGGTCGACGCCGGCACCGAGCTGGGCCTTGGCGAAGGCGAGCGCAAAGTCGCGATCGAGGCCCATGACCTCGCCGGTCGACTTCATTTCCGGTCCGAGCAGCGTGTCGACGCCGGGGAAGCGGGCAAACGGGAACACAGCTTCCTTGACCGCAATGTGGCCGGGATTGCGCGGGTCGGGCTTGGCGCCGTAATGGGCGAAGGCGTCGTCCAGGCTCTCGCCGGCCATGATGCGGGCGGCGATCTTGGCGATCGGCTTGCCGACAGTCTTGGCGACGAAGGGCACGGTGCGGCTGGCGCGCGGATTGACTTCGAGCACGTAGATGGTGCCGTCCTTGATGGCGTATTGCACGTTCATCAGGCCGCCGACATTGAGCGCCCGCGCCATCGCCGAGGTCTGGCGTTCGAGCTCGTCGACGATCTCGCTAGACAGCGAATGCACCGGCAGCGAGCAGGCCGAGTCGCCCGAGTGGATGCCGGCTTCCTCGATGTGCTCCATGATGCCGGAGACGAAGGTGTTGGTGCCGTCGCACAGGCAGTCGACGTCGACCTCGATGGCGCCCGAGAGATAGGTGTCGAACAAAAGCGGGTTCTTGCCGAGCAGCGTGTTGATCTGGCCGGTCTTGTCGTTGGGGTATTTCTGCTTGATGTCTTCGGGCACCAGGCCCGGCACGGTGTCGAGCAGGTAGGTCTGCAGCATGCCTTCGGAATGGATGATCTGCATGGCGCGGCCGCCGAGCACGTAGGACGGGCGCACGACCAGCGGGAAGCCGAGCTCGCCGGCAACGGTGCGGGCCTGCTCGACCGAATAGGCGATGCCGTTCTTGGGTTGGGTCAGGTCGAGCTTCTTGAGCAGCTTCTGGAAGCGGTCGCGGTCCTCGGCGAGATCGATCATGTCGGGCGAGGTGCCGAGGATCGGGATGCCGGCCTTTTCGAGCGCCTCGGCGAGCTTGAGCGGGGTCTGGCCGCCGAACTGGACGATGACGCCGTGCAAAGTGCCGGCGGCCTGCTCGGCGCGCAGGATTTCGAGCACGTCTTCCGCCGTCAACGATTCGAAATAGAGCCGGTCGGAGGTGTCGTAGTCGGTCGACACGGTCTCGGGGTTGCAGTTGACCATGATCGACTCGTAGCCGGCCTCGCGCAGCGCATAGGCGGCATGGACGCAGCAATAGTCGAACTCGATGCCCTGGCCGATGCGGTTGGGACCGCCGCCCAAGATGACGACCTTCTTGCGGTCGGAGACCTGGGCCTCGTCGGCCATGGCGCCGGCAAACGGCACCTCATAGGTCGAATACATGTAGGCGGTGGGCGAGGCGAACTCGGCAGCGCAGGTGTCGATGCGCTTGTAGACCGGATGCACGCCGAGCTTTTGCCGAGTCTTCTGAACCGCTTCCGGCTCCGTCTTCGTCAAGGAGGCGAGGCGGGCATCGGAAAAGCCCATCGACTTCAGCATGCGCAGGTTTTCGGCATCCTGCGGCAGGCCGTGCTCGCGCACGCGCGCTTCCATGGCGATGATGGCGGCGATCTGTTCGAGGAACCACGGGTCGATCTTGCACATGGCGTGCACGTCTTCGAGCGAGGTGCCCATGCGGATCGCCTGGGCGACCATGCGCAGGCGGTCAGGCGTCGGCGTGCCCAAGGCAGCGCGGATGGCGTTGCGGTCGTCGCCATCGGTGCCGATGCCGGGGATCTCGATCTCGTCGAGGCCGGTGAGGCCGGTCTCAAGGCCGCGCAGCGCCTTCTGCAGCGATTCCGCGAAGGTGCGGCCGATCGCCATGACTTCGCCGACCGACTTCATGGCGGTGGTGAGAACGGGCGAGGCGCCGGGGAACTTTTCGAAAGCAAAGCGCGGGATTTTTGTCACGACATAGTCGATCGACGGCTCGAAGGAGGCGGGAGTGGCGCCACCGGTGATGTCGTTTTCGAGCTCGTCGAGCGTGTAGCCGACAGCCAGCTTGGCGGCGATCTTGGCGATCGGGAAGCCGGTGGCCTTGGAGGCAAGTGCTGAGGAGCGCGACACGCGCGGGTTCATCTCGATGACGACAAGACGGCCGTCGGCCGGGTTGACGGCGAACTGGACGTTGGAGCCGCCTGTCTCGACACCGATCTCACGCAGCACCGCGATCGAGGCGTTGCGCATGATCTGGTATTCCTTGTCGGTCAGCGTCAGCGCAGGAGCGACGGTGATCGAGTCGCCGGTGTGCACGCCCATCGGGTCGATGTTTTCGATCGAGCAGATGATGATGCAGTTGTCGGCGCGGTCGCGCACGACCTCCATCTCGTATTCCTTCCAGCCGAGCACCGATTCCTCGATCAGCACTTCGGTGGTCGGGGAGGCGTCGAGACCGGACTGGACGATGTCGAAGAATTCCTGGCGGTTGAAGGCGATGCCGCCGCCGGTGCCGCCCATGGTGAAGGACGGGCGGATGATGGCGGGCAGGCCGACATGATCGAGCGCCTGGGCGCCGATCGCCATGGCGTGGTTGATGTAGCGCTGCTTGCGGTCGCCTTCGCCGAGGTTCCACTGGGTTTCGAGCGCGTCAAGCGCCGCGTCGAGATTGGCTGGGGCTTCGGCCTTGAGCGCGGCGCGTTCGGCCTCGTGCTTCTTGCGGTCGGCGTCCTTGACGTCGGAGGCGTTGGCCAGCATCGACTTCGGCGTCTCAAGCCCGATCTTGGCCATGGCTTCGCGGAACAGCGAGCGGTCCTCGGCCTTGTCGATGGCGTGCGCGTCGGCGCCGATCATCTCGACATTGTAGCGCTCGAGCACGCCCATGCGGCGCAGCGAAAGGGCGGTGTTGAGCGCGGTCTGGCCGCCCATGGTCGGCAACAGCGCGTCGGGGCGCTCCTTGGCGATGATCTTGGCGACGACCTCAGGGGTGATCGGCTCGATGTAGGTGGCGTCGGCCAGCTCCGGGTCGGTCATGATGGTGGCCGGGTTGGAGTTGACCAGGATGACCCGGTAGCCCTCTTCGCGCAGCGCCTTGCAGGCCTGGGTGCCGGAGTAGTCGAACTCGCAGGCCTGGCCGATGACAATGGGACCGGCACCAATGATCAGGATGGACTTGATGTCGGTGCGTCTTGGCATGGCGTGCGTCCGTAAAAAGGCCTGCGCGAAGAACCGGGACGGGGCAATGCCCGGGCCGGTGCGCAAGTGAGATTCGAGTATCAGGCTAGGCGGGCCTTATAGGGGAAGGATTAAGAGTGGGGAACCCCGAAAAACGCTTTTCCTGTGCCGGAATGCGGGTTTGAACGTGTTGAACGGCGAACAAACGAATGGGCAGCCACGGTAACGCGCGACTGCCCATGGATAGTGCTCGACTTACGAGGCTTGCGAGATGCTGGCGCCGAATTCCTTGAAGCGCCTGATCGCATAGTCCGCTTCGACCAGCATTTCGGCGAAGTACAGGCCGGGTGCCGGCGGTGCCTTGCCGTCGAGGCCGATCAGCCGTTCGACCGCAAGCGCAACGGCGAGTGCCGTGACCGGCGCCTGGCCCTCAGGGTGGACGAATTCGTAGCGGCTGCGGCCCGCGGTGCCGTCTTTTCGCTTGCCGGAGATGGCGATGGTGATCTCGGTGGAGAAATGCTCGCCGCGATGGCGGCTTGCGGTTTCCCCGAGCGCGAAATCAAACCGCACCGTCTCGGCGCCAGTGGTGAATGGCAGACTGAAGACGTCGAATGGCGCGTAGCTCAGGCCGGGGACCTGCCTGCCGTCGACACTGGTTACGGTGCGGCCTTGATCGCCGGCGGGGTTCCAGTGCCATTTTCCGGCGTCGAGGCCCAGGGTGGCGGACATCATGGTGAGGCGGTTGAAGTCGGCTTCGGCGGCCGGGCCGCCCATGTCGTGTTCGTCGAGAAGGGCAGTGATTTCGACCGAATCCACCGTCTCGAACTGTTTGGCGAAATGCACGACGGCGAGGCTCGCGGCGCCGCCGAGCCAACTGCCGCCCATCAGGAACGGCGCGGCCGCCTTGTGAGCATAAAGCGCTATCTCCGGCCCGATTTCCTGGATGCCGGTCGAGACGCCGAGATAAGGCACCGCGTTGGTCTGAGCATAGTGCAGGGCATTGAGCGTATTGTCGTAGACGAACATGGCAATGGCGCTGAAGCTTTTGTGCGCTGGCACGCCGAGATTCTTGCGGTCGAGGTCGATGACGAAGGCTTCGGCGTTGCCGATCTCCCTGGCTACCGCTTCTGCCTTTTCGAGATTGCGCCCGCCGATGGCGATGGGCAGTGCGGGATGCAGCTTGCGCAGCGTGCGGGCGGCCTGCGCTCCGACGAAACCGGAACCGCCGATGATCAGGACGGGCTTGTGCGTTGTCATTTGGGCAAAACTCCTCGATGGCCGCGTTAGGGCGGCGCTGTGATGTCTGGATCTGAAAGGCAGGAAGGCGGCGGCGAGCGAACTCGCCGCCTGGGGTCAGGCGAGCTTGACCAGCATCTTGCCGAGGTTTTCGCCGGAGAAGAGCCCGATGAAGGCCTGGGGCGCGTTTTCGAGGCCCGAAACGACGGTGTCGCGGTAGGTCACGCGGCCATCGGCCAGCCAGCCGGCCATGTCGGCGATGAACTCAGGCAGGATGTCGAAGTGATCCAGCACGAGAAAGCCGCGCATGCTGATGCTCTTGATGACCATCGCGGCGAGATTGTCGGGGCCGGGAACGGGCTTGTCGTCATTGTAGCCCGAGATCATGCCGCAGATGGCGAAGCGGGCGCGCGGCTTGGCGACTTCGAGCGCTGCCCTCAGATGATCGCCGCCGACATTGTCGAAATAGACGTCGATGCCTTCGGGGGCGGCCTTTTTCAGCGCCTCGGTCAGGTCACCGGCGGTGCGGTAGTTGATGACGGCGTCGGCGCCAAGATCCTTGACCCAGCGGGCCTTTTCCTCCGAGCCGACGGAAGCGACGACACGCGCCCCCTTGAGCTTGGCGATCTGCACGGCCATCGAACCGACGGCACCGGCGGCAGCCGAGACGAAGACGGTTTCGTCTGCCTTGAGCCCGGCGATCCGGAGCAGGCCGACATAGGCGGTGTGGCCGGGTATGCCCAACGGGCCGAGCCAGGCTTCGGCCGGCGCCTTGGAGGCGTCGATCTTGTTTGCTGTGGCGGCATCGACAAGCACGTGGTCGCGCCAGCCGGAGAAGTGGCTGACAAGGTCGCCGGCCTTGAAATCGGGATGGGCGGACTGCTCGACGATACCGACGGCGGAGCCTTCAAGCGGCTGGCCGATCTCGAAGGGCGCTATGTAGCTCGGCCGGTCGGTCATGCGCCCGCGCATGTAGGGGTCGACCGACATGAACAGTGTCTTGACCAGCAACTGGCCGGCAGCGGGGGCCGGCAGGGTGCGTTCGACAAGCTGGAAGTTGTCCGCGCCCGGCAAACCGGACGGGCGGCTCTTCAGATGGATTTCACGGGCTGCAATGGTCATTGAATTCCCCTATATGTGTAGTCATCTACCAAGCGTAGCTTACTATTTGTAAGTTACTAGTCGTAACATATGTGGCGTACGGCGATGTTCAAGCCGCAGGCCTAAAAAATTCGGGCCGGATGCGAAGGCGATGACGACTGCAAGTTCAATGAAAAAACTGCCGAAGGCCGAACGGCGCGCGCAGCTGCTGGAAACCGCCCAGGAGATGGTGCGCGAGGAAGGCACCGACGCGCTGACGCTCGCCCGGGTCGCCGAACGGGCAGGGGTGAGCAAGCCGATCGCCTACGAGCATTTCGGCACCAGGGCGGGCCTGCTGATGGCGTTGTTTTCCAGCTATAGCGACATGCAACTGGAGACGCAGCGCGAGGCACTCGCCGCCTGCGGCAAGACGCTGCGCGATGTGGCCGGTATCCTGGGCGAAGCCTATGTGCGCTGCGCCAGCCGGGCCGGCCCGGAAGCGGGAGCGGTATATGCGGCACTTTCGGGCACAGAAGAGATGGACGAGTTTCGCCAGACGCTGCGCGACGGCTATCTCGCCGAATACCGCCAAGCAGTTTCGCGCTTCGTCGATCTGCCCGAGGATATTGGAGACCCGGTTCTGTCGGGCCTTCTCGGGGCGGCCGAGGCCGTGTCGCGGGATACGGCGGCGGGCCGGATATCATATGACGACGCCGTTGCCGCGTTGACCGAGCTGTTCACGGCGACGCTGGAGCGGTTTCGCCGCTGACTGGCGGCGGTTTGCCCGCGAAGGCTGTCAACAAAACGTCGCTACCTCCGCGTAGGTTCTCCAGTTATACTTGGGGTCTTCAGCAAGAGGGGGCGGGCATGGTTGATATCCAGACCTTCGGTGAAGTTGAACGTGTCGTTCGTGAAAGGTTGAAGAAAACTAGACCTGAAATAGACACGTCGCTGGCGCGGATCGCCGAGGGCAACCCCCTTGCAGCGGAGCCGGAGCGCCGTCGCCGCGTCGAGCGGCTGCAGGTCAAGGCTGATCTGACCCGCGAACAGGCGGAGATGATCTCAACGGCGATCGAAGCCGTGGCCGAACCGGCCAAGGCCGGACGAAAGCCTGCCATGGCAGCTGCAAAGCCGATGGGACCTGAGGCGATCCAGGGTTCGACGCTGGATTTTGTCGGCATAGCCTTTCTCGAGCGCGGGCGCCGCGCCGCCGACGCGGTCGGGCGGGTCGCCTTTCTCAACGAGATGCCGCAGGGCTCCGGCTTCCTTGTCGGGCCGAACCTGTTTCTGACCAACCATCACGTCATCCAGACGGCCGCCGATGCCGCGCGGTTCCAGGTGCAGTTCGACTATGAGCGCGACACGTTCAACGAGCTCAGGCAGCCAACGTCGTTCCTGCTCGACCCGGAGCGGTGTTTCGTCACCGACGGCATCGACGGGCTCGACTACACGCTGATCGGGATCGGCCCGCGCCGACGTGGCCAACGCGCGCTCGACGAGTTCGGCTTCCTGGTGCTTTCCAGTGCCGGCGACAAGCACATGCTGGGCGAGATCGCCAATGTCGTCCAGCATCCGGACGGGCGCCACAAGGAGCTGGTGCTGCGCGAAAACCACCTGGTGGCGCGCGACGAGACGCTTCATGTGCTGCACTATGTTGCCGATACCGAGCAGGGCTCGTCGGGCTCGCCGGTGTTCAACAACGAGTGGGAGCCGATCGCCCTGCATCACTGGGGCGGGCCCTGGCACGAGGTGATGGGCACCGACGGCAAGCCGCTGTCCAAGGAGATCAACGAAGGCATCCGCATCAGCGCCATCGTCAATGATCTCGAGTCGCGCCTCCCAGGTATGGACGTCCGCAGCCGGGCGGCGGTGACGCAGCTGCTCGACATCTGGGAAGAGGCCGGGCGGCTGAAGCTGCAGCCGGTGCCCGAGGGCGCCGGTGATCCAGACAGGGCGGCGGCGAAAGCCGGCAAGGCAGCGGCACTGACATCAGGCGACCGCGAGCCCAACGCTCGGTTGGGGGACGATGGCTCGGTGACCTGGACATTTCCGATCGAGATCAGCGTGCGCGCGCCGCTGATGGCAGCGGCATCGACTGGTTCATCGCTGAAGTCCGGCGAAGGCGAGGTCAGCACGGCCAGTCCAGGTGCCGAGGCGGCAAGTTGGAAGACCGAGAATTTCGACGACCGCGGCGGCTATGAGCCGGGCTTCGTGCCCGGTTTCATCCTGCCGCTGCCCAAGCATGACGGCGCGCCGGGGCGGGCGGCCAAGAACCTGCTGGCGAAGCCCGGCGCCGACCCGTTCGAACTGCCCTACCACCATTTTTCCGTCGTCATGAATGCCGAGCGGCGGCTGGCCTACTACACCGCCTGCAACATCGACGGTTCCCGCATCAAGGCGGTCAATCGCGACGACAAGACGGTGACCGACGATCCAAGCCTGAGCGAACTCGGCATCGAGTCGATCGGCGGAGCCGAAGCCAGCGACGATTTCCGGCCCGACCGGCGCGTGGCTCTGGAAGAGCAGATGAACAAGCCGTTCTACGACGGGCAGAAGGTGGCGGGATTTCCCATTGCTACATCGAACGAGCGCAAGGCGCGGATCTTCCAGAAGGGCCATATCACGCTGCGCGGCGATCCGGCCTGGGGCACGGATGCGGAAGCCGTTGCCGCCGAGCGCGACACGTTCTTCTACACCAACGCAGCGCCGCAGCTCGGCTTCTTCAACCAGGGCAGCGCGCTCAATAGGCCGGGCTCGAAGGGCAAGTTGCGCTGGCGCGCGGTCGAGACCTATGTGCTGCGCAACGCGGTGACCATGCGACAAAGGGTGACTGTGTTTGCCGGGCCGGTGTTCGCCGACAGCGACCCGCCCTATCGCTTCGAAAGCAAGGTGCCGCTGAAATTCTGGAAGATCGCGGCGTGGAACGACGGTACCGACCTGCGCTCGATCGCACTGCTCGCCGACCAGGGGCCGCTGATCGAGGTGATGCCCGAAGGCATGGCCGAAGCGTTCGGCGATGCCGAGGAGCTGGCGCGCGTGTCGGAGTTCCTGACGACGGTGGCGCATATCGAGAGCCTGACCGGGCTCGATTTCGGCGACACGTTGCGCGACGCCGACGTCCGCGCCGGGCAAGAGGCGATCGGCAAGCCGGCACTGACCCTGGAGCCGAAGGATCTGGCACGGCGTGGGGCGCGCAAACCGGCGGCGAAGCCCGCGCGGACAAGCGGCGCCAACAAGGCAGCGAAGCCGGGGCGGCGACGGAGGTAGCTGCCGGACAGCCGGCGGCCAGAGGCGAAAGCGGCTGCGAACAGCCGGATCAGTCGGGCATGAAGCCGGTGCGCAAGGCATGCGCCCATTCCGGACGGCGGCCCTCTTCGGCACGGCGGGCCGCTGCCTCGTGATCGTAGGGAACGGCGAGCGCGTCGATGCCAGTGACGGCGCCGGTTTTGTGGAGCTCGACGAGGCCGTAGCGGGCCAGCGGCGAACCCTGTTCGGAGACATGGGCGGGTGCGGTGTCGTCGCTATAGGCCGGAACGCCGACGCTGCCCGGGTTGAACAGCAGACGCCCGTCGGAGAGTTGGACGAGATCGGCGCGGTGACTATGGCCGGCGAGCAGCAGCCGATACTTCGGATCGATCCGCCTGAGGCGGCTTTCGATGACCTTCAGCGGCGCGCGGATGAGCTGGCCCTCGTCGATGACCTCGGAGAGATAGCGTTCGTCGTGGTCGGGGCGGGCGTGGAAGGCGAGCACCGACGGGGCGATCTCCAGCGTCAGTGGCAGTGCCTCCAGCCAGCCGCGCTGGACCCGTGACAGGCGATCATGGGCGTAGCGGTCGGATGGGCCCATTTCATCGAGCATATCCGTGGCGACGCGGCGGTCATGGTTGCCGCGTACTGTCGGCCAACCCAGGTCCTGCAGCCGGGCTGCCGTTTCGCCGGGCCACAGCGGACCGGAGACGACGTCGCCGAGATTGACGACGAGGTCGGCGCCGCCACGGCGGGCGAGGTCGGCGAGCACTGCCTCCAGCGCAAGGATGTTGCCATGGATATCGGCGATGACGGCGATGCGCATCCTCAGGCCTCGTCGCGGAGGCGCTCGAGTGCGGGCAGTTCCTGTGCCGCGGTGATAATCGAATCGAGCAGGCCGGGGAAGCGGCTGTCGAGGTCGTCGCGGCGCAGCGAGATCAGCCGGCTGGTGCCAGCCACCTCGGTGCGGGTGATGCCGGCCTCGCGCAGCTTGGCGAGGTGATAGGACAGGTTGGTCTTGGAGCCGAATTCGGAAAACTGGCCGCAGCTCATCGCCACGCCTTCGTTGCGGGCGAGATAGCCGACGACGGCGAGGCGGGTCTGGTCGCCGAGCACGGCAAGCACGTTGGCGAGGCTGATCTGGTCGAGATTTGGGTGCGGCAGGGACATGATGGGAAGGTAGCTGTGCGGTTGAGGCGGTTCAAGGCTCGGTGCCGGCTGCTGACAGCAGGCTGGCAGGAACTGGCGAGATGCAGATTGACATGCCGCGACGAGAAGTTCAATAGTTCAATATATTTTGAACTAAGGACTCTGTCATGGACAAGCGCCTTATCTGGCTTGCGGTCGGCTCGTTCGCCATGAGCACCGTCGGTTTCGTGTTTTCCAGCCTGCTGCCGATGATCGCCGGCGACGCGCATGTTTCGATACCGTTCGCGGGTTACCTGATCATGGCGTTTTCGCTCGCCTACGCGATCGGCGCGCCTGTGCTGTCGGCGCTGGCCGGCGAGATCGATCGCCGCCGCGTGCTGGCGGGAACCATGCTGGTGTTCGTCGCCGGCAACATCATCGCAGCGATGAGCAGCTCGTTTGCCGGGCTTCTGGTTGCGCAGATCGTGATGGGCATGTCGGCCGGGCTCTATGCCGCCACCGCCCAGGCGACCGCCGTGTCGCTGGCCGGGCCCGAGCACCGGGCGCGGGCGATCGCCGTCGTCGTTGGCGGCACGACATTCGCCGTGGCGCTGGGCGCGCCCGTGGGCTCGCTGATCGCCACCATGTGGGGCTGGCGCGGCACCTTCGTTGCCATAGCACTGCTTGGCATCTCGTGCGCCGCGATCCTGTGGGTGCGGCTGCCCCGGGGCTCGCGCGGCATCAAGCTGACGCTCGCCGAGCGCTTCACCGCCATTGCCCGACCCGGCATCCTGCCGTCGCTGCTGGTGACGCTGCTCTATCTCGCCGGCGGCTTCACCGTGATTTCCTACATCGCGCCGCTGGCGCTGGAAGGGGCGGGGCTGCCGGCGATCGCGCTTCCGGGCATGCTTTTGGCCTTCGGCGTCGGTGCCGTGATCGGCAATTTGTCGAGCGGTTACCTCGCCGACCGCATCGGTGCGACGCGCATGGTGGTGATCTCGCTGTTGATGTCGTCGGGCTTCTGCATCGCCATTGCGCTGACCTTGAAGCTCCTGCCGCACCACGTCGCCGGCCCGGTGCTGATCGCGCTGATGGTGCCATGGGGCATCATCGGCTGGGCGTTCCCGCCGGCGCAGGCAAGCCGCATTGTCGGCATGGGCCCGGAGGTCGCGCATCTGACGCTGTCGCTCAACGCTTCGGCGCTCTATTTCGGCATCGCCTTCGGCACCGTCATCGGCGGCCGGGTGCTGGAATTCGCACGGCCGTCCGATCTCGGCCTCGTCGCGGCGGCGTTTCCGCTGGTGGCGCTGGCCGTGCTTGCGGCCAGCAGCAGGTCGATCCGGCTCGCTGGCGCAAGGTAGGGCTGGTCCAACGGGTTCAGGCTTTTCCGGCCGGTTGAACTGTCTTAGACGCGACATTCGATTTGGCCGGGATGGATGAAATGAAAAGCGACGAAGAGCATTGGACGAATGTCGCCGACCAGTGGATCGCCTGGGCGCGTTTGCCCAGCCATGATGCCTTCTGGGTTTATCGCCAGGGGCTGACGCGGTTCATCGGCAACGGCTTCGGCCGCGCGCTCGAGGTTGGCTGCGGCGAAGGTCGGGTCAGCCGCGAACTGAAGGCGCTGGGCTACCATGTGACCGCAACCGATGTCGTGCCGGCGATGGTGGAAGCGGCCCGGCAGGCCAATTCGGCCGACGATTATCGCATCGCCGGAACGGACAAGCTGCCCTTCGACGATGGCCAGTTCGACCTTGTGATGGCCTACAACGTGCTGATGGACGTCGACGATGTCCCGGCGGCACTCAAGGAAATCCGCCGCGTGATGAAGCCGGGCGGTACGCTGTTCATTTCGCTCGTCCACCCGTTCAGGGACCGCGGGCGCTTTGACGGGGAGGCGGCCGACGCGCCCTTCGTGGTCGACGGCAGCTATTTGGGCCGCGAACATTTCGACGGCGAAGAAGAACGCGACGGGCTGAAGATGCACTTCGCCGGCTGGTCGCAGCCGCTGGAGGACTACATGGCGGCGCTGGAAAACGCGGGCCTTGCAATCACGTCATTGCGTGAGCCTATCCCGGACCGGGTCGATTCAGACCTGCTGCGCAAATGGGCCCGCGTGCCGCTGTTCCTCTGGCTCAAGGCGCGGATCCTGGCTTGAGTTGCGGCAAATACCGGTCCTCAGCCGGCGTATGCTCAGCCGCTGGTGGTGGCGTGTTTCGCCGATGGCCCGCTTGCGCAGGCAGGGAACGTCTGCCGCCGCTTCGCGTTAGCCTGAGCGCGGCAATGGAGCGGCGCCTGGGAGGAAGCGAAGATGGCCATCACACAAGCCCCGACCGCCAAGGGAAAACAGGCCGCAAGAGGTCTGCGCCAGGCCGCGGCCAAGCAGGAGCGCAAGGTCGAGGCCAAGACCGGGGAGGACTTCAAGAAGGGCGAAAAGCGCTTCGAGGAGCGTTCCAAAAGCTCCGACGGCAAGAGCGCCGGTACCAAGCAGAAAAGCTGATTTGGAAGCTCCCGGCCAACGGGTGGCACAAGCAAAAACCCTGTGACTTGCCGCAGGGCTTGGGCTAATTGTCTGCAGTGAGCGGGGTCGCCCGCGACAAACATTGAGGGATACGCCTATGCGCTGGAGAGGCCGCCGCCAGAGTGACAATGTGCAGGATACGCGCGGCCAGGGCGGCGGCGGTGGACTAGGCGGAGGGCTTGGTGGCGGACGCTTGCCGATGGGCCCGCGCATGTCGACCGGCGGTGGCGGGCTTTCCGGCATCATCATCCTCGTCGTGCTGTTCTTTGCGCTGCGCGCCTGCGGCATCGACCCGATGCAGATCCTGTCGGGTGGCGATGACGGTTCGGTGCCCGGCGGCAGCGGCCAGGTGACCCAGGGTGGCGCGCCGGCCAATGACGAGATGACCCAGTTCGTGTCGACAGTATTGGCCGAGACCGAGGACACCTGGAACGGCATCTTCCAGGCCGAAGGGCTGAAATACCAGGAGCCGAAGCTGGTGTTGTTTTCGGGACAGGTGCGTTCGGCTTGCGGCTTCGCCTCCTCGGCATCCGGCCCGTTCTATTGCCCCGGCGACCAGAAGGTCTATCTCGACACCGCCTTCTTCGGCCAACTGGCCAAGCAGTTCGGCGCTGCCGGCGACTTCGCCCAGGCCTATGTCATTGCCCACGAGGTTGGCCATCACGTCCAGAACCTGACCGGCATCCTGCCCAAGTTCAACCAGATGCGGCAGCAGATGAGCGAGGCCGACGCCAACCAGATGTCGATGCGGGTCGAGCTGCAGGCCGACTGCTTCGCCGGCGTGTGGGGCCACTACACCGACCAGAAGGGCCTGCTCGAGCAGGGCGACATCGAAGAGGCGCTGAACGCCGCCCAGCAGATCGGCGACGACACGCTGCAGAAGCGCATGCAGGGCTATGTCGTGCCGGAAAGCTTCAACCACGGCACCTCGCAGCAGCGCCAGCGCTGGTTTGCCGCCGGCTTCAAGAGCGGCAAGCTGTCGGAGTGCGACACCTTCAATAACCCGATCTGATGACCACGCCGAAACGCATTGAACTGACGGCCGGTGGCCTGTCGCTGTCGCGGCTGGTCTTCGGCGCCTGGCGGCTGCTCGACGGCCAAAGCGCCGATGCGATGCGGTGGCGCGGTTGATCGATACGGCCGTCGATCTCGGCCTGACTAGCTTCGACCATGCCGACATCTATGGCGGCTACGCGGTCGAGGAAGCCTTCGGCGCCGGGCTGGCGCGCTGGAAGGGCCGGCGCGACGGCATCGAGCTGATCTCCAAATGCGGCATCATGTTGGCCACGCCCAACCGGCCGCAGAACCGGCTGAAGCATTATGACACCGGTGCCGCCCACATCGAGGCCTCGGTCGAGCGCTCGCTGAAGAACCTACGCACCGACTATCTCGACCTGCTGCTGATCCACCGGCCCGACCCGCTGATGGACGCTGACGACACCGCGCGGCTCTTCGAGCGGCTGGTGACGGCAGGCAAGGTGCGCGCGGTCGGCGTGTCCAACTTCACGCCCGCGCAGTTCGACCTGCTGGCCTCGCGGCTGCCGTTTCCTCTTGTCACCAACCAGATCGAGCATTCGGTGCTGGAGACCTCGGCGCTGACCGACGGGCGGCTCGACCATGCGCAACGACTGGGTTACGCGCCGATGATCTGGTCGCCGCTGGGTGGCGGTTCGCTGTTCACCGGCGAGGGTGTCCGCGAGCAAAGGGTGCGGGCAGCGCTCGACGCCGTCGCAGATGAGACCGGTGTCGGCGATATCTCGACCATCGCCATCGCCTGGCTGCTCAGGCATCCGGCGCGGCTGGTGCCGGTGCTCGGCACGATGAAGCCGGAGCGGCTGGCACAGCTGGTCAAGGCGCTGGACGTTACGCTCGACCGCCAGCAGTGGTTCGCCGTTCTCGAGGCGAGCGAGGGCCGCGCGGTCCCGTAATGTTCCACCTGCCACCCTCCGACCATGAACAAAATTGATATGTTCTTGTATTGTTCTTGATGGCTGCTTCGCTTATAAGCAGTTTTCCGCATGCCCCCGGCGGTTCGAAGCTGGCGCTCAAGCATCCCGCGCGGATGCAGGTGCCGGCACAGCTTGACTGATCCTTGCGGCCTCGACGCGGCGCTTGTGGGTTCGACATGGTTGATGAAAAGACCGCGAGACGAGGACTTGCGCTTGTCTTCGTCACATTGCTGCTCGACATCATCGGCTTCGGCATCATCATGCCGGTGCTGCCGGCCTTCCTGCAGGAACTGACCGGCGTCGGCGTCGGCGAGGCGGCGATCGAAGGCGGCTGGCTGTTTTTCGTCTATGCGGCGATGCAGTTCCTGTTTGCGCCGCTGATGGGCAATCTCAGCGACCGTTTCGGGCGCCGGCCGATCCTGCTCGCCTCGGTGCTGACCTTTGCCATCGACAATGCGATCTGCGCGCTGGCCTGGTCGTATCCGATGCTGTTCGTCGGCCGCGTGCTCGCCGGCATCAGCGGCGCCAGCTACTCGACCGCCGCCGCCTTCATCGCCGACGTGTCGAACGACGACAACCGGGCCAAGAATTTCGGCCTGCTCGGCATCGCCTTCGGTGTCGGCTTCATCATCGGGCCGGTGCTTGGCGGTTTCCTTGGCGAGTTCGGGCCGCGCGTGCCGTTCTGGGGGGCCGCAGCACTCGCCTTGGTCAACTTCCTGGTGGCGCTGTTCTTCCTGCCCGAGACGCTGGCCCGCCACAACAGGCGCGCCTTCGAATGGCGCCGCGCCAACCCGCTCGGCGCGCTCAAGCAGATGCGCAAATACAAGGGTATCGGCTGGATCGGACTGGTGTTCTTCCTGATGGCGCTCGGCCACATGATGTATCCGGCGGTCTGGTCGTTTGTCAGCAGCTACCGTTATGGCTGGAGCGAGCGGCAGATCGGCTTCTCGCTCGGCGTGTTCGGTCTTGGCGGCGCGCTTGTCATGGCGCTGGTGCTGCCGCGCGTCATACCGAGGCTAGGCGAGTGGCGCACGGCGGCGCTCGGCCTCGGCTTCACCACCATCGCCGCCTTCGGCTATGCCGCTGCGTGGCAGGGATGGATGATCTATGCGGTGATCGTGGTGACCTGCCTCGAAGCACTCGCCGACCCGCCGCTGAGGAGCCTTGCCGCGGCCAAGGTGCCGCCCGATGCGCAAGGCGAATTGCAGGGCGCGATGACCAGCCTGTTTTCGATCACCAGCATCATCACGCCGCTGCTTTACACCGGCATCTTTGCCTGGTTCACCGGGCCGAGCGCGCCGGTGACCTTCGCCGGTGCACCCTATGCCGTTGGCGGCATCTTCCTCGCACTGTCGCTGCTGGTGCTCATTTTCAAGGTCGAGCGGCCGGCACGGGAAAAAGTCGCTGCCGCCGAAATGGAGCAGGTCAACTGATGGCACCGGTCTATGTCGATCCCGCCAAGGTTCAAGAATTCGCCGATGCCGCGCGCTTTTATGCCTGGCTAGGCCAGCACCATGGCACCGAGGACGAGGTCTGGATCAAGGTCCACAAGGTCGGATCGGGGCTGAAGTCGATCACCCCGAAGGAGGCGATCGAGGTCGTGTTGTGCTGGGGCTGGATCGACGGCGTGCGCAAGGGTTTTGACGACAAGAGCTTCCTGCAGCGCTACTCGCCGCGCGGCAAGAAAGGCACCTGGAGCCAGATCAATGTCGACAGCGTGGCGCGCCTGATCGCCGAGGGCCGCATGACCGAGCACGGGCTCCGCCAGGTCGAGGCGGCCAAGGCCGACGGGCGCTGGGAAAAGGCCTACAGGACCGGTAAGGGCATGTTGATCCCCGATGATTTGCAGGCGGCGATCGACGCCGAGCCGGAGGCTAAGGCGATGCTCGGCAAGCTCAGCGAGCAGAATCGTTTCGCGCTGGCGTTCCGCACCCACAACATGAAGACCGAGGCGGGGCGGAAGAAGAAGATCGAGACATTCGTCGCCATGCTCAAGCGCGGCGAGACGATCTACCCGCAAGGCAAGAAGTAGCGGGGAGGCAGGTTGGAACGGACCGCACGGCGCCTTGTCCGCGGGATGGGTGAACGCCTGCCTACGTCACCGTCCGCTGTGTCGCCTCGGGCTCAGTGCAGGCCGAACTCGCGCAAAAGCTCCTCACGGTAGCGGACGAAGCGAGGTTCGCTGCGGTCGCGCGGGCGGGGCAGGTCAATTTCGATCAGGCGGGCGGCGGCATCCTTTTCCTTGGGCAGGACCAGCACCCGGTCGGCGAGATAGACCGCTTCCTCGAGATCATGGGTGACCATGACCATGGTGACGTTCTCCTCGCTCCAGATGCGGGCGAGTTCCTCCTGCATGGTGATCTTGGTCATCGCGTCGAGCGCGCCGAGCGGCTCGTCGAGCAACAGGATCTCGGGCTGCACGGTCAGCGCCCGGGCGATGCCGACGCGCTGGGCCATGCCGCCGGAGAGCTGCCTGGGATAGGCGTCGGTGAAGTCGCCGAGACCGACGAGCCCGATATAGCCGCGGGCCCGTTCCTCTGCCCGGGCGGGCTGCTCGCCGCGCACCTCAAGTCCGAAGGCGACGTTGCCGAGCACGGTCAGCCAGGGCAACAAGCGCGGCTCCTGGAAGATCACGGCGCGGTCGGCGCCGACGCCGTGCACCGGTTCGCCGTCGATCAGCACCCGCCCGCCATCGGCAGCCTCAAGGCCGGCCAGCACACGCAGCAGCGTGGTCTTGCCCGATCCGCTGGCGCCGACGATGACAAGGCATTCGCCTGATCGAATGTCGAGGTTCAGGCCCTTGAGCACCGCCAGTGGGCGGCCGTTGATGGCGAAGGATTTTGAGAGGTCGCGGATCGAAACCTCGCCGCGGCGGCTGCTGTCGATGCTGGTCATTGTCGTCTCCGGTTCTGCCGGAGCGCCGTGCGTCGCGATGGATGCACAAAGGACGCTCCGGCACTTTGAACTTGCGCTTCGTGCATTTTCGAAAATCGGTTCCGACTGTCGGGCGCGATGCGCGAAGCCTGGATCAGGCTCAGTTGGATTTGGCTTCGGCGTTGGGCTGGAACAGCAGGTCGGCGGCCTTGAGCTTGCCCTTGGGCAGGGAGCCCTCGCGTTCGAGCACGTTGATCCAGAAATCGAGGTCACGCGGCACCGCCTGTGCGCCTTCGCGAAGGCCGAAGCCGGTCCAGTACTTGGCCAGTTCGGCGTTCTCGCCGCGCTTCTCCAGGATCGATGCCAGCACCTTGCGCGCTTCATCAGGGTTCTGGCGCGACCATTCGGCGGCGCGGGTCGACTGCTCGACGAAGTTGCGGGCGGCATCCGGGTGAGCTGTGATGAAATCGCGGCGCAGCACGACGAAGCCGCCGGCGATCTCGCCCAGAACGTCGGTGTCGTCGAAGATGGCGCGGACGCCGCCATGCTCCTTCAGCAGGCCTTCGAAAGTGGCCTGCCAGTAGCCGAGGGCGGCGATGTCGACCTGGCCGGAGCGCAAGGTCTGCTCAAGCTGCGGCCCGGGCACCACGACGAGGTTTGCGGCATTCTGCGGCAGCTTGGCCTGGTGCAGCGCCTCGCGCACGGTGTAGTCGAGATGGGCGCCGAGCGTGTTCACCGCGATCGACTTGCCGGCGATGTCGGCGATGGATTTGATCGGGCTGTCCTCGAGCACGTAAAAGACGCTCTGGACCTTGTCGTTGATGCCGTTGCTGGGATAGGCGGCGACAAAGTCGTTGCCGCCAGCGATCGAATTGACGACCGCCGACGTCGCGGCCGAACCGAGGTCGACGCTGCCGGCGGCGAGCGCGAACAGCGAGGCCGGGCCACCCTGGGCGTAGCCGACGTTCTCGAACTCGATGCCGAGCCCGTTGAAATAACCGAGCTCGTTGGCCAGTTCGTGCGGCGAAATGCTGCCCTGGCTGGAAAGGTAGCGGATTTTCACCGCTTCGGACGACTGGCCGAAGGCGGTTCCGGCGAGACCGGCGGCGAACAGGCTGCCGGCGACCAAAGTGCTGATGCGGAGCGTGCGGAAACTGAATGTCATTGTCGGTGTCCTTGATTGGGGGCGAAAGGGAATGCTTCAGCTTGTGGCGTTGCTCCACCGGCAAAGCCGGCGCTGCAGCAGGACGAGCGCGTAGTTGGAGAGAAGGCCGAGGCCGGCGAGCAGCACGATGGCAGCGAACATCAGCGGGATCTGGAAGTTGTACTGGGCGTTCATGACCTGGAAGCCGACGCCCTTGTTGGCGCCGATCATCTCGGAGGCGATGAGCAGCAGGAGTGCCGTGGTTGCCGACAGCCTGAGGCCGACGAAGATCGATGGCACCGCACCGGGCAGCACGACGCGGCGGAACACGGTCACCCTGGTGGCGCCATAGACCCGCGCCATCTCGATCAGCTTGGGGTCGACTTCCTTGACGCCGCCGATGGTGTTCAGCAGCAGCGGAAACAGCGTTGCCCAGAAAATGACGAAGATCTTGGAGGCCTCGCCGAGGCCAAGCAGCAGGATGAAGACGGGATAGAGCGCGAGCGCCGAGGTCTGGCGGAAGACCTGCAGGATCGGATCGAGCGCCCGCTCGACCGAACGGACCTGACCCATGAACAGGCCGAGCGGGATCGCGACGCAGACGGCGGCGGCGAAGGCCGTGCCCGAGCGCTGCAGCGAAATGGCGATGTCGTCGAGCAGTGCTCCGCCCGTAATGCCGTTCCAGAGCGCGGCGACGATGGCGTCCGGCGGCGGAATGACCGCCGAATTGACCCAGCCGGCATGGCTCGACACCTGCCAGAGCGCGAGGAAACCGGCGAGCACGCCGTAGCGCGACAGGAAGTGCGCGGCAGCGCGGCCGCCGCGCTGGACGAGCTCGTGGCCAAAGCTGTTGTCGCCGATGCCGGCGCCAAGCACGCTCGGCTGTTCGATGTGTTGCAAACTCATGATCTTGCCCTTCGCTGTCGGGATTATTCGGCGGCCTGCAGCGTGCTGCGGCTCGAGCTCCAGGGATTTTGCGGTCGGGGCAGGCCAAGGTTTTCGCGCAGCGTGCGGCCCTCATAGGCGGTGCGGAACAGGCCGCGCCGCTGCAGCTCGGGCACGACGAGGTCGACGAAATCGTCGAGCGCGCCGGGCAACCATGGCGGCAGTATGTTGAAGCCGTCGGCGGCTTCGTTGGTGAACCACTCTTCCAACTGGTCGGCGACCTGGATGGCGCTGCCGACGATGGTGTAGTGGCCGCGTGCGGTCGCGACCCACTGGTAGAGTTCGCGAATGGTGAAATCGTGCTCGTCGGCGATCTGGCGGATCAGCGCCTGGCGGCTCTTCATGCCTTCGGTTTCAGCACTTTTGGGCAGCGGTCCGTCGAGCGGATAGCCCCTGAGGTCGAGCGTGCCGCCGGCGAGCCCGTTGAGCAGGGCAACGCCGTCCTCGGGCAGGATAAGTTCGTTGAGCTTGTCGTATTTGGCGCGGGCTTCGGCTTCGGTGCGGCCGACGAAGGGTGCGACGCCGGGCATGATCAGGACGTGCTCGGGGACGCGGCCTTCGGCCAGCACGCGCGCCTTGATGTCGCGGTAGAATTCCTGCGCCGAGGCTAGGTTCTGGTGCGCGGTAAAGATGACTTCGGCGGAAAGGGCAGCCAGCCTGCGGCCGTCCTCGGACTGGCCGGCCTGGACGACGACCGGATGCCCCTGGACCGGGCGGGGCACGTTGAGCGGTCCCTTGACGGCGAAATGCGCGCCCTTGTGATCGATGTCGTGGACCTTGGCCGGGTCGTAGAAACGCCCGGTCTGCTTGTCGCGGATGAAGGCATCGTCCTCCCAGCTGTCCCACAGCGCGTTGACGGTGTCGACATGTTCCCTGGCGCGGGCGTAGCGGTCGGCGTGGTCGGGCTGTTTGTCGCGGTTGAAATTGCGCGCGGTTTCGTCGCCGGCGGATGTGACGACATTCCAGCCGGCGCGGCCGTTCGACAGATGGTCGAGCGAGGCGAATTTGCGCGCCAGCGTGTAGGGCTCCTCATAGGTCGTCGAGGCGGTGGCGATGAAGCCGAGATGCGTGGTCAGCGGCGCCAGTGCTGCAAACAGCGTGACCGGCTCGAAACCGGCGATCTTGGCATTGCCGCCCTCACGGCCGCCAAGGCCGACCGACAGATTGTCGGCGAGGAAATAGGCGTCGAACAGGCCGCGCTCGGCGGTCTGCGCGAGCTCGGTATGGAAGGCAAAGTTGGTCGCGCCGTCGGCGGGCGAGCCGGGGTGGCGCCAGGCGGCGATGTGCTGGCCGCCACCGGGCAGGAAGGCACCGAGCTTGATCTGTCTGGTCATGAGGATCTCCTTGGAGAAGACGACAAGGCTCGTTCCGGCGGCGCGTGCCGCAGGTCGCTCATGTCGGGAAATGGGAAAGGTGAGGGGCTTAGGTCAGGCGGCGAGGTCGACGCTGTTGCGCGACTGGGCGACACGACACGCTTCGGCGACTGCCTGCTGGGCGCGGGCGCGAATGGCCTCGGAAACGAGCGCGCCGTCGGCGAAATCCCTGTCGGAGGCGTAGATCGCGGTCGGGATGGTCAGCGCCTCGAAGAAGCCGAACAGCGGTCGAAGCTGGTGCTCGACGATGAGCGAATGGCGCTCGCCGCCACCGGTTGCCGCAAGGATCACCGGCTTGCCCTTAAGCGAATTGGGATCGAGCAGGTCGAAGAAATGCTTGAACAGGCCGGTGTAGCTGCCCTTGAAAGTGGGAGAGCCGACGACGAGCACTGCAGCCTGGGACAATTGCTCGACGATCGACCGGGCGGCAGGGTCGAGATCGCTGACCCGACGGGCGCGGGCAAATGACGGGCCGAGGTCTTCGATGTCGTAGACGGCGGATGCCGCACCGACATTGCGGGCGACCTCGCCTGCGATGTGCTCGATGAACAGTCTGGTCTTCGACGGACGGGTCAGGTTGCCCGAAATTCCCACCACGAGTTGTCTTGGCATGTGCGGATCCTCATCAGCGGTCGATACGCATTAACTCTACGGTTTTTGTAGACATTGAAGAGCGAGAGGATTTCAAAAGCGATGCTGCGAGGGGATTGAGTTTGCGAAAGATCGCCAATGGCTGGTTCATTTGACGTGCCGGGCTGGATTTGTGCACGCGCGGCGCGGCGGCGCAGACACGAGCCCTTCTCCTGGCGAAATGGTTGTTGAAGGCCGGTATGGGTGCCGCGGGACACCGGCGCCTGGCAGGTGTTCGGGAGCGCTTCATTCGCGCAAGATACCGGGTGAAGAGCGGCCGTGAGAGGACGGCCTGTGCCTGTCGTCCAGGCCGGAGACATTCCGTGCGACGTTCTCAACCAGCTGGTTGACAACGTTTTGGGTGAGTGCTATTAAACCATTAAGTTAATAACTTGCTGGTTGAATAGTGACATGGCCGATCCTCTTTCCCTCACCTTCTCCGCGCTGGCGGATCCGACGCGCCGTGGCATCCTCGCCCGCCTAGCCCGGGGGCAGGCGAGCGTCGGCGAACTGGCCGAGCCCTATGACATGAGCCTGGCCGCGGTGTCGAAGCACATCAAGGTGCTCGAAAATGCCGGGCTCATAGCTCGCGAGAAGGACGCGCAGTATCGCTACTGCAAGCTCCAGGCCGGGCCGCTCCAGGACATCGATGGCTGGATCGACGCCTATCGCGGCCTGTGGCGCGACAATCTCGACCAGCTCGACGCCTACCTCGCCGAGATGCAGGGCGGCGACGACATCAACAAGCAGTGACATCAAAACGCAAACACCGAAGGAAGCAGATATGAACAAGATGCTGGTGGAAACGCCGGAAGGTGAACCTGTCATCCGGATGACACGGATGTTCGATGCGCCGCGCGCACTGGTGTGGCGGGCGTGGACCCGGCCGGAACATGTGGCGCGCTGGTGGGGATCGCGGGCCATGGGGGCGACCAAGGTGGTCAAGCTCGACGTCCGCCCGGGCGGCGAGTGGCGCTTCGAGCAGACAACGCCTGACGGCACCGTGTTTGCCTTCATCGGCAGATACATCGAGGTCGAGGAGCCGGAGAAGCTGGTCAACACCTTTGCGCTCGAAGGCATGTTCGAAGACAAGAGCGTCGTCGAGACGCATCGTTTCGAGGAAAGGAACGGCAAGACGCACTATAGCGGCGTGACCCGCTTCGACAGCATCGAGGATCGCGACGGCATGGTCGCCTCGGGCATGGAAGCCGGCGCCCAGGAGAGCATGAACCAGCTCGAAGACTTGCTCGGCGAACTCGCCTCCGCCTGATCCGCCGCCAGCCACGAAGGCCGGCATCTCACGACATTTCAATCACGACCCAACCGGCTTCGGAAGTCGGAGCGCCATTTTGCGTCCGTTTGGACGCACGGTGCCCTGGCTGGCCGGGCGGGATCATGTCGCAGAAATGCATGCCGCTCGCGGCGGAGAACCCCATGGCGACGTCAACGGACCGTCCGCAGTCCAGCTGCTGGTGCAGACGGCGACGACCTATATGGGCGTTCTCGCCGATCCAGCAGGTGGCCGTTGCGGCCAAGGCCTTTCTTGAAGCCAAGCCGCAATAGGTCGGCGAGGTCGGCAAACGAGGTCAGTAAACAAGGACCCCGCATTTGCGGGGTCTGATGTAGTTGGCCGTCAGCCGCAGCTCATCCGGCGCGCTGCCTGACGTGGTAGACGAGGGCCATGGCGAGGCAGATCGCCAGCGGCTCAGTTGGCAGCGGGTCGGCCGGGTCGAGCAGAATCGCCCGGTTGCCGCTGTAGCCGAAGGTGCCGGGGAAATGTGCCCTGAAGTCATCGACAAGCGTCGTGCGACAGTTGAACAGCACCGCGCATGTCTCGCCTTGGGTCTTTGGCCGGCCGAGCCGTATCGTGCTGCCGCTTCTTGTCGCTTCGGTGAGATAGGCCGGTTCGCCCCATTTCAGCGTCTCGGTCAGCGGCCCGACGCCTGGGGTGGCTGCAGCCGTGTCGAAGATCAGTTGGCGTACCTCAAGCAATCGCCCGCGCACGGATGGCGGGAAGGCGTCGAAGGCTGCGGCGACCGCTGCCGGGAGCGCCGCCGCTGTCACGGCACCCTCAGCGGCAGATGGATGTCGGTGCGCAGCTTCGTCGGCGCTACGTCGCTGGGATTGTTGAGATAGGCCTCAAACACCGGGGCGTTATCTGCTTCTTGGCCGGAGGCCGGCAGCCAGACACCGAGCAGCCAGCGATAAGCGCCCTTCATGTCGGCATAGGGCCCGGTGTAGCGCAGCCGGGCGTAAAGACCGCCGCGCAGGACCGTTTCCTCGATCGGGGATGCCAGCGCCACGCCGTTGGCCACGGGCACGCAGGCCTTGGAGCGCAGGTCGTCGATGGCGATGAGATCGGGATCATCCAGGAACAGGCCAAGCATCTTTGGCTGTGGCGGCAGGATCTGTTGGGCTGTCAGGGCGCCGAAAAGCTGGCCCATGGCACGGTCGATCTGCATGTAGGATCCGCGATGGGCGATGGCAGCGCAGCGGACCGGCTCCAGCACCTCCAGGGAAACAGGAAAGCCGTCGGCGTCTTCCTTGCGGTTCGCCGCCTTGAAGGCTGCGTGCGAGCCCTCGGCGCGATAGGCGGCTGGGGGCATGCCATAGGCCTGGGCAAAGGCGCGCCCGAAGCTGTCGGGTGAAGCATAGCCCGCGCCAGCGGCGATGTCGGCGATCGGCTGGGCAGAATTTGCCAGCCGGTCGGCGGCGCGGCCAAGACGCAGGCGCCGGATCGTCATGGTGATCGTTTCGCCGCGCATGGCGGTGTAGATGCGGTGCCAGTGATAGGGCGACAGGCAGGCGATCTCGGCGAGGCGATCGAAGTCGATGTCGTCTTCGAGGTGGGCGTGGATGTGGTCGACGACACGGCCGAGCCGTGCCTCGTAGCTTGCCTGGGTCCGGGATCCGCTCATCTGTGGCTTCCGCATTTGTTTGTCCGTGAAAGACAATTGCATGGATCAAACCGACAAATCTTGCGGAATGGAAGCCCCTGTCGCAGGCAGTCGCACAATCAAAACGGCCCCGCAATGCGGGGCCTTTGTTCATCTCCGTTGGGCTCAGCGCTCGGCGAGAGCCGGTTCGCCCTGGCGTTCGCGGATCAGGTTGGCGAAGCGGCGGAAGAGGTAGTGCGAGTCCTGCGGGCCGGGCGAGGCCTCCGGATGGTGCTGGACCGAAAACACCGGGCGGCCGGTGAGCGCGATGCCGCAGTTGGTGCCGTCGAACAGCGAGACGTGGGTCTCTTCGACGCCTTCGGGCAGCGACTCGGCGTCGACGGCGAAGCCGTGGTTCATCGACACGATCTCGACCTTGCCGGTGGTGTGGTCCTTGACCGGGTGGTTGGCGCCGTGGTGGCCCTGGTGCATCTTTGCCGTCTTGCCGCCCAAGGCAAGCGCCAGCATCTGGTGGCCGAGGCAGATACCGAAGACCGGCAGCTCGGTCTTGAGCAGATCCTTGATGACCGGTACCGAGTATTCGCCCGTTGCTGCCGGATCGCCGGGGCCGTTGGACAGGAAGATGCCGTCCGGCTTCATCGCCAGTATGTCGTCGGCCGAGGTCTTGGCCGGAACGACCGTCACCTTGGCGCCGAGGCCGGCGAGCAGGCGCAGGATGTTGCGCTTGACGCCATAGTCGATGGCAACGACATGCATGGTTTCCTCGGCACGCGAGCCATAACCCTCGTTCCAGACCCAGGGTGTCTCGGTCCAGCTGGAGGATTGGCCTGACGTGACCTCCTTGGCGAGGTCGAGGCCGACGAGACCCGACCAAGCGCGCGCCTTGGCCTTGAGATCGTCGAGATCGAACTTGCCGTCCGGCGCGTGCGCGATGACGGCGTTGGGCATGCCTTTTTCGCGGATCAACGCGGTCAGCGCGCGGGTGTCGACGCCGGACATGGCGACGATGCCGCGCCGCTTCAGCCACTGGTCGAGATGACCGGTAGCGCGATAGCTCGACGGGTTGGTGACGTCAGCCTTGAACACCGCGCCGACCGCGCCGAAGCGCGCCGCCGGATTCAGGTCCTCGATGTCTTCATCGTTGGTGCCGATGTTGCCGATGTGGGGGAAGGTGAAGGTGACGATCTGGCTGGCGTAGGATGGGTCGGTGAGGACTTCCTGGTAGCCGGTCAGCGCTGTGTTGAAGCAGACTTCGGCGACGGCACTGCCTGTGGCGCCGAGGCCTCGGCCGGTGATGACCGTTCCGTCGGCCAGAACCAGAACGGCGGTCGGCACTTCGGTTGCCCAGGGGGCGGTCTCTGCGGCCATGGCGATGCTCCTGCGTAACTAGGCCGCGACTTGAAAAATGGCTCGCAAGGGGCCATATCGCGCAGCGAAAAGCACGGACGACCACCGTCAGGCGGGCCCCGTGCACAAAACAAACAAGTCCTTGCAAGGCGCGGACAATAAGCGAAGGCCGGCACATGGTCAATGACCGCGCCGGAATTCGTGGCTAATTATTTTTCCTAATAAAAACAGGAAGTTGGCCATTGTCATTCGGTTTGCCACTGTGGCAGGTCGGCGCTATTGTTTGCGACACGTTCAGGAGTAACGGCCATGCGCGAGACACTCGCCGAGGCACTGAAGACTGCATTGAAGGCCGGCGACAAGCGCCGCACATCGACGCTCAGGCTGATCCAGGCGGCGATCCAGGACCGCGACATCGCTCATCGCGGTACCGGCAAGGACCCTGTCACGGATGAGGAAATCCTGCAGATCCTGACCAAGATGGTCAAGCAGCGCCAGGAATCGGCCAAGGCCTTCGAGGAGGGCGCGCGGCTGGAGCTTGCCGCCCAGGAGCGCGACGAGATCACCATCATCACCGACTTCCTGCCCAAGCAGATGGAGGAAGGCGCGGTGCGCGACGCCGCCACGAAAGTGATCGCGGAAGTGGGCGCCGACGGCCTGCGCGACATGGGCCGCTGCATGAACGCGCTCAAGGAGCGTTACCCCGGCCAGATGGATTTCGGCAAGGCAAGCGGCATCGTCAAGGAACTGCTGCAGTAGGTTCTTGCCGGCTCAGGCCGCATCAACAAAAGACGCCCCGGCTGGCTGCAGCGCGGGGCGTTTTCTTTGCTGCGTCGGGCGATGCGGCTCTCCCTTCCTCAGCAAGAGGAGGAGGGGAGGTCGCCTCACCCGGCCGGCAGGCGCTGGCGCGCGATGGCGGCATGGAAGCGCGTCCCGTGGATCAGGGCCTCGTCATTGAAGTCGAAGCTCGGGTTGTGCAGCGGCGCCGAGGATTCGCCGTTGCCGATATAGGCGAAGCAGCCGGGCACGTGGTCGAGGAAGCGGGCGAAATCTTCCGATGCGGTGACGATCTCGCCATTGCCGTTGACCGCGCCGGCGGCAAACACCGACGCGGCGGCTTCGACCGCGTTGGCCGTGGCCACAGTGTCGTTGATCAGCGGCACGAACTCCCTGCTGTAGGTGACATCGGCCGTGCAGTTGTGGGTCAGCGCCGTGCCTTCGGCGATGATGCGCATCTGCTTTTCGATCTCGGCGCTGACCTCGGGGCGGAAGCTCCTGGCGTCGCCGAGAATGCGGGCCAAGCCGGGCAGGGCGTTGCGGGTGCCGTCGGTGATGAGTTCGGTCACCGATACCACCGAGATGTCGGCCGGGCTGAGCCGGCGTGAAACGATGGTCTGCAGGTTCGTCACGACGGCGCAGGCAGCGACCAGCACTTCGCGGCCAAGATGCGGGCGGGCGGCGTGGCCGCCAAGGCCGCGCAGCACGATCTCGAAATTGTCCTCCGCCGACATGATCGGGCCGGGCCGGGTCTCGAAATGGCCGACAGGCAGGCCGGGCATGTTGTGCAGGCCGTAGATCTCGTCGAAGGGGAAACGCGACATGAGGCCGTCGTCGAGCATGGCAAGTGCGCCCTTGCCCCACTCCTCGGCCGGCTGGAAGATGAAACGCACGGTGCCGTCGAATCCACCTTCGCTGGCGAGCAGTTTTGCGGCGCCCAGAAGCATCGTCGTGTGGCCGTCATGGCCGCAGGCATGCATGACGCCGGGATTTTGCGAGGCATATCCGTGGTTGGCTTGCTCCGTGATGCGCAGTGCGTCCATGTCGGCACGCAGCGCAATGGCGCGGTTGCCGTTGCCGCGGCGCAGCGTGCCGACGACGCCGGTTCCGCCTATGCCTTCTGCGACCTCATCAAGGCCGAACTCGCGGAGCTTGGCGGCGACGAAGGCGCTGGTACGCTTCTCCTCGAAGCCGAATTCGGGGTGGGCATGCAGGTCGCGCCGCCATGCGGTCATCTCGGCGACGAGGGTGTTATGGTCGAGCGCGGCCATGTGCTGGTTCCCTGATGTCGGAAGCAGCCTCGCCCGGATTGGCGGTGGCAGGCAAGGGCGGTTGGTGGGTCCAGTCGCTGAGCACGACGACGAAGCCCCCTCTCCGTCACGGCTACGCCGTGCCACCTCTCCCCCACTTGGTGGGGGCGAGGAACCCAAGTCCTGCGAGGCCGCTGTTAGAGCCTCGGTTCTGAGAGAACGCGTCTACAGTTCTGCGAGCCAGAGTTCTGAGGGGGAGGCCTGCGAGAAAAGCGTTTCCTCGCCCCCTCGAAGTGGGGGAGAGGTGGCACGGCGAAGCCGTGACGGAGAGGGGGCCTGCTGCGAGGCTGCAGGCACGTTACGACTCCCGGGCAAGCCATGCTTCCGGTTTCCGGGATGCGCTCTTGTGTCCGCTCAGCTTGCCTTCAACCGCGAGCCTCTCAGCAGGCCCTGTTCCTCCAACACCGGGTAGGCCATCGAGGCGAGCAGCGAGTTGATCTGCTTGAGGTCGCGGATGGTGTCGAGGTGGATGGAACTCGTCTCGACGCTCTTGATGGTGCCGTCGCGCAAGCGCAGGAAATGGCTCTGGCTGGTCTGCTTCTCGACGTCGCGCAGGCGGTCTTTTTCGAGCACCAGCTGGCGCGCTGTGTTGGCGTCGCGCGAGACAAGCACGTTGAAGGCAAGCCGCGCATTGGCCATGACGGCGGTGTGGAAGCTCGCCAACTCGCGCCAGCCTTCGGGGGTGAATTCGAGGCCGCGGTCGAGCTTCTTCTGCACATGGGCGAGCATGTTGCGGACGATGATGTCGCCGACCTGCTCGAGCTTGACACAGGCGCCGAGCAGTTCCTGGCAACGCAGCGCTTCGTCCTCGGTCATCGGCCGGATGGTCGCCTTGGCGAGATAGAGCTTGATCGCCGCATGCTTGCGGTCGACCCGGTCGTCGAGCGAGGCAAGTGCTGCGATCTTGTCGGCATCGGGCTTTTCGTACAGTTCGATGATGCGCTGGAGCATGATCTCGACGGTCTCGCAGACGCGCACCACTTCGCGCGTCGCATTGGCCAGCGCCTGCGATGGCGTATCGAGGGCGGCTTCGTTGAGCGCGCTGAGCTCGGCGACCGCCATGTCCTTGGCGGGATCGGACTTGGTGCCAAGGGCGACGATCTTTTCCGAAGCGCTATAGACGAGTTTTGCCAGCGGGATGCCGGCGACCAGGATCAGGCAGTTGAACAGGATGTGGGCGTTGATGATCTGGTCCGGTACGGTCGACCCGAGGAAGGCGACCGATGGTTTGGCCCACAGGAAAGCGACCAGCATGACCAGCGAACCTGCGCCGCGCATCAAAAGATTGCCGATGGGAACGACACGCACGCCCGGCTCGGCGTTGCGGGTGAGCAAGGGCGCGATGATCGAGCTGCCGAGGTTGACGCCGAGCACCAACACGATGCCGAGTTCAGGCGGAACGAAGCCGCGGCCGGCGAGGGTGACGATCAAAAGCACGGCGGCGATCGATGAATGGAACAGCCAGGTGACGACGGCCGCAAGCAGATAGGCGGTGATGGGATCGCCGGCGAAATAGTCGACGATGACGGGCAAGAGCTTGCTTTCGCGCAGCGGCTCGGAGGCCTGGCCGACCATTTCGAGCGACAGCACGAGAAGGCCGATGCCAACGAGGATGCGGCCGGTCTGCTGCCAGCTGCGCCGCTCGGTTGCCAAAAACATGGTGGTGCCGGCGGCGAGGCAGATCGGCACCAGCAGCGACAGGTCGAAGGTCAGGATCTTGATGACCAGCGCCGAGCCGATTTCGGCGCCGCGAACGGCGAGCTGGCCGGCGATGCCGCTGACGATGCCGGCCCCGGCGAAGGAGCCGACGAGCAAGGTGACCGCCGTCGAGCTCTGGAAGGCGATGGCAAGCGCGGTGCCGGCAAGCACGGCAAGGATCGGATTGCGCATCGTGTTGCGCAGCTTGTGGCGCAGGACGTCGCCATAGGCGCGCTCGACGCCGGTACGCACCATGCGCGTGGCAAACAGCAAAAGCGCGACCGCACCGGCGAGATGAAGCAGGACGACAGAGCCGCTCATCGGGCGCGCCTGGGGGCGTTTGAGGTGGCAACCGCGACGGTTTGGGCGCTTATGCGAATCACTGTCATGAACATGCCGATTAGATTAGCCGGATAATATTTTTCGTCCATATTGCACACGTGTGCACTGGATCGCAAGATGTGATCGTTCATATAGTGATACGTGCGGCTACGATTCCGGTTCCACAGCGACCGACGGACGGCGCAATCCGGATGTTTGCGCGGGCGAGGGCTGTGAACAGCGGGTATGGCGGCGAATAGGAGTCGTGTCGGGCGAGGCGAGCGCCTATATCAAATCTGAAACAAGCAGGACCCGATGCGCTTTTCCGACGGATTTTTGAGCGAGATACGCGACCGCGTGCCGATTTCGGCCGTGGTTGGCCTGCGCGTGACCTGGGACCGCAAGAAGACCAACGCGCCGCGCGGCGATTTCTGGGCGTGCTGCCCGTTCCATGGCGAAAAATCGCCATCGTTCCACTGCGAGGACCGCAAGGGCCGCTACCATTGCTTCGGCTGCGGCGTGTCGGGCGATCATTTCCGCTTCCTGACGGACCTCGACGGGCTGAGCTTTCCCGAAGCGGTCGAGCGCATCGCCGAGATGGCCGGCGTGCCGATGCCGGCGCGCGACGCCCAGGAGGAGCGTCGCGAGCGCGAACGGGCCTCGCTGCACGACGTCATGGAACTGGCGACCGCGTTTTTCGAGGACCGGCTGCAGACGTCGGATGGCGCCCGTGCCCGCGCTTATCTGCGCGACCGTGGGCTGACGCAGACGACCCAGCAACAGTTCCGGCTCGGCTTTGCGCCCGACAGCCGCAACGCGCTCAAGGAATTCCTGGCCTCCAAGGGCATCGAGAAGGCGCAGATGGAGGCCTGCGGGCTGACCGTCTTCGAGGACGTGCCGGTTTCTTATGATCGCTTCCGCGACCGCATCATGTTTCCAATCCCTGACTCACGCGGCCGCATCATCGCTTTTGGCGGGCGTGCGATGTCGGCGGAGGTTTCGGCCAAGTACCTGAACTCGCCGGAAACCGAGCTCTTCCACAAGGGCAACGTGCTCTACAATTTCGCCCGTGCCCGCAAGGCGCTGCAGAAGGGCGGGACGGTGATCGCGGTCGAAGGCTACATGGACGTCATCGCGCTGGCCCAGGCCGGCTTCGAAAATGTCGTGGCGCCGCTCGGCACCGCGCTGACCGAAAACCAGCTCGGGCTGTTGTGGCGCATGTCGGGCGAGCCGGTGCTGTGCTTCGATGGCGACAAGGCTGGCCTTAAGGCCGCCTACCGCGCGGCCGATCTCGCACTGCCGCTGGTGGCGCCAGGACACACGACCCGTTTTGCGTTGCTGCCCGAGGGCAAGGATCCCGACGACCTGGTCAAGGCGGAAGGCCCGGAGGCGTTCCGCACCGTGCTGAATGCCGCGCGGCCTTTGTCCGAGCTGATCTGGATGCGCGAGACATCGGGCGGGGTGTTCGACACGCCGGAGCGTCGGGCCGAGCTTGAAAAGACGTTGCGTGAGCTGACCAGCAGGATCAAGGACGAGAGCGTCCGCTACCACTACCAGCAGGAAATGCGCGAACGGGTGCTGAACTTCTTCGGCAGCCAGCGTGGACGCCAGCAAGGGCAGGGCGGCGGCGGCAAGGGTTCGTTCAACAAGGGCCCGTTCAACAAGGGCGGCGGCGAACGCGGCCAGTGGAACAAGGGTGGCGCAGGTGCCGCGGCCGGCCGGCTCGCGGTGTCGGACAGCCTGGCGCGTTCGGCGATGGTCAAGCGCGCCGGCGGCATCATGCCGCTGCGCGAGGCCGCGCTGGTGGTCACGCTGGTCAACCACCCCTCGCTGATCGACGAGAATTTCGAGCATGTCGAGCGGCTCGACCTCAGCCACGGCGAGCTCAAGCAGCTGCATTCGGTGCTGATCGACGCGATGGCGCATGGCGAGGCCAACACACGCGAGGCGGTGGTGGCGGCGATCGAGCGCGCTTCATGCGCCGAGATGTGGGAGCGTGCGGTGACGCTGGCGCGGCGCGCCCGGCAATGGACGGCGTTCGAGGACGCGGCGATCGAGGATGCCCGCGACGCCTTCGCGCAGACGTTGCACTTGCACCGCAGCGCCCGCACCTTACATAAGGAGCTGAAACAGGCCGAAGTTGCGCTGGCTACAGATCCTACCGACGAAAACTACCGACACCTGGTGGAAGTTCAGGCGCAGTTTCACGACGTGCAGGCCACCGAAGCGCTTATCGAAGGCTTCGGGGTGTCTTCGGGCCGAAGCGGTCGTAACTGACGCTGCGGACCGATTATCCCGCAATTGATTCGCTTTTTTGGCGCGAATCATGCGAGAGGCGCTTGACCTTCCGCCAGAATGACGGAATCAGGTCGATTCGAAAAAGTTAACCGGCGGCCAGGTCGCCAGTCGTGTCGATGGCCTGAAAATGCGGATTGGGGCACTTGTCACTGGACAGGAAGATATTCCGCCACAGATATCACGGTTAATCTGGACTTAACACAGGTGCAGCTACTGGCAGTTCAGGCGCAGGTTCGATGAGCGCATCTGATTTGCACTGTCCAAGAGTTTAAGCGGCTGACGGGCCGCCTGGAGAAAGCGAAGAATGGCGACAAAAGAAAAGGAAGAGGTCGAGACCGAACGCGAAGGTGCCCCAGACGGACCTTTGCTCGACCTTTCCGATGACGCTGTCAAGAAGATGATCAAAGTCGCGAAGAAGCGCGGCTATGTCACCATGGACGAGCTCAACGCGGTGCTTCCGTCGGAGGAAGTGACCTCCGAACAGATCGAAGACACGATGGCGATGCTCTCCGACATGGGCATCAACGTGGTCGAGGACGACGAGCAGGGCGAAGAAGCCGAGGCCGCCGAAGGCGACGCCGAGGAAGACGCCAACGAGCTTGCCGAGCAGACCGGCACGGCCGTCGCCGCCACCACGACCAAGAAAGAGCCGACCGACCGTACCGACGACCCGGTGCGCATGTATCTGCGCGAAATGGGCTCGGTGGAGCTTCTGTCGCGCGAAGGCGAAATCGCCATCGCCAAGCGCATCGAGGCCGGCCGCGAGACGATGATCGCTGGCCTGTGCGAAAGCCCGCTGACCTTCCAGGCCATCATCATCTGGCGTGACGAGCTCAACGAAGCCAAGATCCTGCTGCGCGAGATCATCGATCTCGAAGCGACCTATGCAGGCCCCGAGGCCAAGCAGGCGCCGATCGTCGAGCGAGTCGAGGAAGACACCAAGGCCAAGACCGACGAAAAGCCGCGCCGCGGCGGCCGCGACGAAGAAGACGACATCACCAATGTCGGTGCCGACACCCGCGGCGAGGATGACGAGGAAGAAGACGACGAAGCAAGCCTGTCGTTGGCTGCCATGGAAGCGGAACTGCGTCCGCAGGTCATGGAAACCCTCGACGTCATCGCCGACACCTACAAGAAGCTGCGCAAGCTGCAGGACCAGCAGGTCGAGAACCGTCTCGCCGCCGCTGGCACGCTGTCGCCGAGCCAGGACCGTCGCCTCAAGGAGCTGAAGGACCAGCTCGTCAAGGCTGTGAAGTCGCTGTCGCTCAACAATGCCCGCATCGAGGCACTTGTCGAGCAGCTCTACGACATCAACAAGCGGCTGGTGCAGAACGAAGGCAAGCTCTTGCGCCTCGCCGAAAGCTATGGCGTGCGCCGCGAAGAGTTCCTGAAGGAATATCAGGGCTCCGAGCTCGACCCGAACTGGATCCGCTCGATCTCGAACCTGTCCAGCCGCGGCTGGAAGGAGTTCACCAAGAACGAGAAGGACGCCATCCGCGACCTGCGCGCCGAAATCCAGAACCTCGCCACCGAAACGGCGATCTCGATCCTGGAATTCCGCAAGATCGTCAACCAGGTGCAGAAGGGCGAGCGCGAGGCAGCGATCGCCAAGAAGGAGATGGTGGAAGCCAACCTCCGTCTCGTCATCTCGATCGCCAAGAAGTACACCAACCGCGGCCTGCAGTTCCTCGATCTGATCCAGGAAGGCAACATCGGCCTGATGAAGGCGGTCGACAAGTTCGAGTACCGTCGCGGCTACAAGTTCTCGACCTATGCGACATGGTGGATCCGGCAGGCGATCACGCGTTCGATCGCCGACCAGGCCCGCACCATCCGCATTCCGGTGCACATGATCGAAACGATCAACAAGATCGTTCGCACGTCGCGCCAGATGCTGCACGAGATCGGCCGCGAGCCGACGCCGGAAGAACTGGCCGAAAAGCTCGCCATGCCGCTCGAAAAGGTGCGCAAGGTGCTGAAGATCGCCAAGGAGCCGATTTCGCTCGAAACGCCTGTCGGCGACGAGGAGGATTCGCACCTCGGCGACTTCATCGAAGACAAGATGGCGATCCTGCCGATCGACGCGGCGATCCAGGCGAACCTGCGCGAGACCACCACGCGCGTGCTCGCCTCGCTCACTCCGCGTGAGGAACGCGTGCTGCGCATGCGCTTCGGCATCGGCATGAACACCGACCACACCCTCGAAGAGGTTGGACAGCAGTTCTCGGTTACCCGCGAACGTATCCGCCAGATCGAGGCCAAGGCGCTGCGCAAGCTCAAGCACCCGAGCCGCTCAAGGAAGCTCAGAAGCTTCCTCGACAGCTGAGGTCGAAACCAAAACAAAAAGCCCGGGCATGTCCCGGGCTTTTTGTTTCAGGGCCTAATCTTCCGGGTCGCCGGCGACGAGATTGTATTCGGCCCATCTGGCCTTTGGAATTATCTCGCCGACGCTGAAGGCGAAGGCGGTGACAACGCCGTCGGTGACAGTGCAGGTGAATTTCACGCCGTACCAGCGGCGGTTGGCCCTAAACGCTGCGCCATCCGCCTGAATCGAGCTGTCGTCGATCCTGAGGTTGCCGGTGGCATAGGGCACCACGAGATCGGGGCGGAGTTCCGCCTTCCAGCGATGGATCTGCTCCATGGCCTCGATGTTGCACAGCTGGATTGTGCGTTCGCTTGGGGCAAAAGTGGCGAGCGCGGCCCTGGCGTGGCGGCTGCGCGGGTCGGCGAGCAGCTTTGCGGCGTAGAAACTGTGGGCCTCGACCATCGCGGGGTGCGGCGCTGCAGGTGCCTCGAGCCTTGGCGTGACCGTGGCGGCGTCGGCAGGCGCAAGCGCTGCTGCGGGAGCTTCCGGCTGGCGCGGCAACGGGACGTCAGCTGGCTCGGGCTGGGGCGCGACCAGTTCGATCGGCACGACTTCCTCGGCCGGCAATTTGAACGGCTGCGGCCTGGGCGACAGCACGATGGCCGCCAGCAGCAAGGCATGCAATGCGAGCGAGGCGGGCCAGCTGGGATCCAGTTTCGCGGCAGGCGTCATGCAACCGGGCTCTTCTGATGCAGCCCGTTGGTTCGCCTGTCACTGTGGCGTCATTGCGGCGCGCGGAGCATCGGCTGGGCGCGTGGCAAAGCCGTAAGCCAAGCAACTCCTGTACCGCGGAGAAACAAACGAAAAAGCCCGAGCGAGCCCCGGGCCTTTCCTTGGCGCCGCGCCTGCCTAGTTGCGCTTGCGCCTGTAGACGTAGACGACGGCCGGGGGCAGGTTGCGCCAGACACGCGGCGAGCGCGCGAACTCCAGGCCGAGGCTGTCGGCGATGCGCCTGCGCAGCGGTGAGAACAGCCCGTAGGTGAACTGGATGTAAACGCCGTCGGATCCGAGCCGTGAGAAGGCGGCCGTAAGGATTGCCTGCTGCTGGGCCGCCGACATCGACAGCAGCGGCAGGCCCGAGACGACGGCATCGACCTGTTGTGGGCCGTGATACGCCAGTGCCTCGGCAGGTTCGTAAAAGACCGTCACGTCGGGATGGCGGTCGCGCAGCATGCGGCAGAAGACCGGGTTGACCTCGTAGAGGAAGAGGTCGGCCGGGGCGATGCCGAGCTTCAGGATTTCATGGGTGATGTTGCCGGTGCCTGGCCCAAACTCGGCGACCCGCCGCACCCAGCGCGGGAGCTGGCCTGCCATGAGCTGGCACAGCGTCGGCGAGGAGGGGGCAAGGGCGGATACCTGGCGGGGCCTGCGCAACAGCTGGGCTGCGAACGCATTGAATTCAGTCATGATCTGGGTTCCTGGCTGGAAGATGGGCGGTCAGCGGTCGCGCATGATGCGGTAGGCAAGCTCTGGCCAAAGCCGATGCACGATGCGCAGAAGCCTGGTCTTTTCGATCCAGATCTCATCGAGGCCGCGTTCGACACCTGCAATCACGTCGGCGGCCGCACGCGCCGGCGGATACTTCCGGAACGAGCCGGCACGCGACAGCGTGGTGTCGACCAGCGTCATGACGGCTTCGCTGACCTGGATCGGCAGCTTTGACGCCCGGCACTGGTCGCGCAGCGAGCGGGTGAAGCTGCGCAGGGCGGCCTTGCTGGCGCAGTAGACGGCGGCCTCGCGCTTTGGCGCGATGGCGAGCCCGGAGGTGATGTTGACGACGGCTGAGGCGTGGTGAGCGGACAACACGGGCAGCATCGCGACCGACAGCTGCAGCGGTGCGGTCAGGTTGACCGTAATCTCGGCTGATATGGCGGCGAGCCGTGCCGGGCTGTCCACCGTCAGGTCGGTGTGATGCATGATCGCTGCGTTGTTGATCAGGACGCTGCATTCTGGTCGTGTTTCGCGTACCCAGTGTGACAGGGCCCTGGCGCTGCCCGGGGTGCCGAGGTCGGCCTGCATGATGGTGACCGAACCATGGAACTGCATCGCCAACGCGTCCAGGGATGCCGCGTCGCGTCCAACCGCGATGACGTGCGCGCCCTTGGCGACCAGCTGGCGGGAGAGTTCGAGGCCGATGCCGCGCGCCCCGCCGGTGACGAGCACCGTCTTGTTGTTGAAGTCGAAATTGTCGCGCATTCCCTGACCCGGTCGGCTTGCCTGTTGACCCGTGCTCGGGTGGGGGGGAATATTGCGAATATTCGCTCGCCTCTCTACTCGCATCCGAGACCACTTTGAAGTCCAGGCTGAACCCCCGGAAGACACCGCGGCAAGAGCGCAGCGCGGTCACTTGTGCCGCGATCCTGGAGGCGGCTGCTCGCATTTTGGAGACGTCGGGCAGCCAGGGAATCACCACCAATCATGTCGCTGCCCTGGCCGGCGTTTCTATCGGCACGCTCTACCAGTACTTCCCGGCGAAGGAGGCGATACTGGCCGCGCTGGTCCGCCAGATGCGGCAGGACATGCTTGCCGATTTCATGAGTGCTGCGCGCGAGGCCGAAGGCAAGGATCTAGCCCACGCGGTCGATGCGATGGTGGGGGCGAGCCTGTGCCATCATCTCAGGCGGCCGGCCTTGGCGCAGGCGCTGGAACGCGAGGAACTCGAGCTCAAACTCGACAAGGAGACGCTGGCGCTGAAGGCCGACATGCGCGACCTCGTCGTTGGCGTACTGCGCGACCACGGCATCGACCAGCCGGAGCGAACGGCCTTCGACCTGATGTCGCTGTCGCGGGGCATCGTCGATGCCGCCGTCCAGGCTGGCGAGCGCGATTTCGAAGACCTCAAGGCGCGAATGCGCCGGGCGGTCGCTGGCTATCTCGGTATCGCGGCTTAGAGCTGCTCCTGCTTTTCTAGCTGCGCTTCGTCGGGTCGCCCAACTCGGCGTTCAGCCGCACCGCTTCCCGGACGAGCTTTTCGGCACGTGCGATGTCCACCGCGTCGCCTTCGCGAAAAGTCATGGTGTCGAGCTCGTATTTGCCGCCGGCCTTTAGCCTTGGCTCGATGCCGCGCAGCCGCTTGCCGCGCCAGAAGCCGAACAGCACGCGGGCTTCCTCGGCGCGGATGAGCAGGACAGGGCCGTTGGAAAAGCAGACGATGTGGCCCCATTTGATGCGGGCCTCGGGATCGCCCGCAGCAACGGTGGCGGCGCGCTAGGCCTCGACGATCTCGCGACGCCAGCCATCGAGCGCTTCGACATAGACCCGCGGGCTCTCGGCTGGAACTTCCTTGCGCATCATGGGGTTGTCCTCCCGCCATGCCTGAAGCGTATCCTGAACGCGCCTGCCGTGCCACGCTTGCCGGTTGTGAGGTGCCTTCAGGCTAGCTGCCGCCGCGCCCCAGTGCTGGCCCGACATAGCGGGCGCGCGGGCGGATCAGCACGCCGGAGGTCAGTTGCTCGATGGCATGGGCGGCCCAGCCGGTGGAGCGGGCGATGGCGAAAAACGCCGTTTCGTAGCCGATCGGCAGCCCGAAGGTGCGCACCATCACCGCCAGGGCATAGTCGATATTGGGGTGCAGGCCGGTGGCCTCGGTGATCAGCGCCGGCGCCTCGACGGCGAGGCGCCTGTCGGCACCCGCTTCGGCCAGGGCCGCAAGTAGGCTGTCGGCGCGCGGGTCGCCGTCGCGGTAGACAGTGTGGCCGAAGCCGGGGATGCGGTCGCCGATGGCGACGCGCTCGCGGATGTTGGCGGCGACGTCGGTGGCGGCGAAATCCGCGACCATATGCGCGGCCAGCGGCCCGGCTCCGCCATGCTTGGGGCCTTTGAGGGCGACCAGACCCGCGATCAAAGCGTCGTAGAGGTTGATCCCGGTCGAGGCGGCGCAGCGCACCGTCCAGGTCGAGGGGTTGAGCTCATGGTCGGCGAGCAGCACGAGCGCACGGCGGAAAATCGCTTCGGCATGCGGATTGCCGGGTGCCCAGGCGCCGGCAACCTGCAAATGGACCGGGGCGGGCGAGGGGTTGGTGCCGAGGATGCCGGCTGTGAGCAAACGAACGGCACGGGCGCCTACCTCGACGCGGCCCTGGCGCGAGCGGTTGAAGGCGCGTGAATCATTGCCGCCTGCAAGCGCCAGCATGGCGATGGCGCGGGGGATGGGTGCTTCGCCAGCTGTGACCGAAGCCACCGCGCGCATGGTGTCGCTGACGACGGGCATGTTGGTGGCGGCGAAGGGATCGGCGTCGTTCATGTCCCACAAAAGCGTTGCTGCCTGTTCGAGCGTCGCGTGCTCGGCGAGCGCCACTGCCTGGACGCCACGATAGACCGAACCTTCGCTGGTGATTGTCGAAATGGCGGAGTCGAGCACCGGTGCCTCGGTCTCGCCGGCGCTTGCATGGCCAGCCGGTGCGCGCCGCGCCAGCAGGGCGCGTACATCGTCGGCGCGGTAGCGCCGGGCGCGGGCGTCATCTGATGGTTCGGAGCGGATCAGGCCGCGGCTGACATAGGCATAAAGTGTGGCCGGCGACACGGCGAGCTCGCCCGCGGCCTCGCGAGCGGAAAGATAGAGCGGTTCGGAGGCTTTTTTCATATTGATCAAGCTAATCAAGATTGATCAATATGAAAAGAGCCGCATCTTTCTGCAGTGCAGCAAGGAGCAAGCCCATGACACTTCATCAGACGACCGCCGGACTGGACGGCGTGACCGCGGCGATGACCGCGCTTTCCCATGTCGACGGCGAGGGCGGCGAACTGATCATCGCCGGCAGCCGCGTGGCGCAGCTGGCCGCCGAGACCGATTTCGAAGGTGCCGCCGCGCGGCTGCTTTCGGCTGCGGGCAAGGAAACCGACGCTGGTGAATTGAGGGCGAAGCTCGGTGAGGCACGTATCCGCGCCTTTGCGCGGCTCGAGAAGATTTTGCCGGCGACGAAAGGCCTGGCGCTCGGCGCCGGCTTCCGCGCGGCGATCGCAGCGATCGACAAGGAGGACGGGCTCGACGACGAGGTCGCGCTTCTCGGCGCGATGCCGGTTCTGGCCGCCGCTCTTGCGCGCGGTGCCGAAGGCCTCGCCCCGGTGGCGCCCGATGCCAGTCTCGGCCAGGCCGCCGACATGCTGCGGATGATGCGCGGCCAGGCTGCGAGCGACGCGGAAGCGGCCGCACTCGACGCCTATCTGGTGACGGTCAGCGACCACGGCATGAACGCCTCGACATTCGCCGCGCGTGTCGTCGCCTCGACCCAGGCCGACCTGTTCATGGCGGTCACGGCTGGTTATTGCGCGCTGTCGGGCCCGCTGCATGGCGGAGCACCTGCCCCGGTGCTCGACATGCTGGAAGCAATCGGCAAGGCCGACAACATCGCGCCGTGGATCGACGCGGCACTGGCGCGCGGCGAGCGGCTGATGGGTTTTGGCCATCGCATCTACAAGGTGCGCGACCCGCGCGCCGACGTGCTGAAGCGGTCGGTGGGCACGTTGGGCTCGGAGGGCATGGACCTCGGCCTTGCCGCCGAGGTCGAGGGTTATGCCCGCGAGGCACTGGCCCGCGCCAAGCCGGGCCGGCGTCTCGATACCAATGTGGAGTTCTACACCGCGATCCTGCTCGGCGCGCTCGACATTCCGCGCGAGGCGTTCACCCCGGTCTTCGCTGTCGGCCGCACGGCGGGCTGGGTCGCGCATGCGCTGGAACAGCAGCGCACCGGGCGTCTGCTGCGCCCGGCCTCGGTCTATACCGGGCCGATGCCGGCCTGAGAGCCGTTCTTCGCAACTTCCGAAAAGCCCGGGCAGGTTCCCGGGCTTTTCATTTGGCAATTGCCTTTGCCTGGAGCAACTCTAGTTGCAGCGGTTGGACAGCAAGCTTGAAGGGAGGGCGCGATGCGGCGGCTTGTGGCGAGCTCTGTGGGACTGGCGGCGATGTCGCTGGTGATGATGGGGGCGGCGGCCGCGCCGGCGCAAAAGCCCATCGGCATGGCCAACCCGGCCTCGGTGCATTGCGGCAACATCGGCGGCAAGCTCGAGATCCGCAAGGACGCGACCGGCAACGAGACCGGCTACTGCCGCATGCCCGACGGCAGCATCTGCGAGGAATGGGCGCTGTTCCGCGACCAGAAATGCGTGGCGCCGAAGGAATGAGGCGTGCGCGCCCGTCTCAAGGTGCTACCCGCGCGACTGATGCCGCGCGGGTCGAATGGATCACTTGCAGGTGGTCTTCAGCTTGCTTGCTTCGAGTGCCGTGCCGTTGAGCTTCAGCACCGAACCGTCCGCCTGGGTCAGCGAGGTGCCTGACCACGCGCCCTGGTCGGCCAGGCAGTTGCGCGGCGTGCCGACAACGGTGACGTCGCCGCGGATGTTCTCGGCCGGACCTGAGAAGTAGAGGCCTGCCTTGGTGGCGCCCTCGACGCGCATGTTTTCGAAAATGATGTTGCTGACCGGGCCGAGCCAATCGCTGCCATAGATGTGAGCTCCGTAGCTGCCAGCATTGGCAATGGTCACATCCTTGAAGTGGATGTCCGAAACTGGGTTCAAGAAGATGCCGGCTTGGCTGGTGCCGTCGATCTTGAGACCGTTGACACGAACATTGGTGGTCTTCGCTTCGTCAGGCATGGTGGTGGAGGTGACGAGCATCAGCCCATTGACGCCGCCCTTGAGCGTCATGTCGGTGATCGTCACATCTGAAGTGCCCTGAAGTACCACCAGGTCCATGTCATGGCCCTGTTTTGAGTTGTCCACGGTGACCTTGTTCATATGCACGCCGTTGGCGGCGACGAACAGGATGCCTTCGCGGCGTGACCTGGAGATCGTGACGTTGTCGACGACAATGTCTTTGGCGGAATTGGTGATGATGGGCGTCCAGCCGCTGTCGTCGATGCGGCCACCGGAGAAGATGCCGTATGTGACGCTGTCCATGACGGTATTGCGCACCGTCAAACCGCTGCTGCCGAGCCCGCTGATCGCTGCGTATAGCGGCCCAGCCGGGTCGAAGATTGAAAACTCGCAGGATGTATTGTGTTCGCAGATGGCGAGGTCGTGGATGTAGGCGTTGTCGATCGTTGCGTTGATGACATTGTCGAGGCGGATGCCTTCGCCGCCTGTCGTTGACTTGTCATCTATCTTTGGCCCGTTTTCATCGCCGGTCTTTGAAATATCGACGTCACGGATCAACAGATTGGACGTGTTCGAACTCGCTATGCCGGCGAGACCGCCGGTCGTCGTGAGGCCGGCGACCTCGCTGCCCGAGGCTATGGTGATGACACTAGCCAACAGGTTGGTGCTGTGGATCCTGGCGGCCTCGCCGCCATTGCGGAACGCTGCCTGGATGCGGCTGTTGGCGCCGCGCACGGCGATCGATCCGCCACCGCCGACCATGTGCTGGCCGGCGCCGAGCTGCAGCGACTGGCCAAGCGTGATGCCGCCATTGGCGAGCACCAGCGCGTTGGTGCCGGCGGTGGTGAGCGCGGCATTGATGGCGGCGGCGTCGCCGGTTGCCTGCGAGATCGTGACGACCTTGCCGACGGCCTTGCCGCCATGGACGAATTCGGCCGCCTCGATGACGCCGTAGCCGTCGGCATGGGTGCGGACGAAGTCCGAGCGTTCGACGCGCTGGAACATCGGGTCGAAGGCGGCCTTGCCGGTGCGGTTCGAGCCGCCGAGCGGCACGCGCAGCCGCGCGGTGAGGCCAAATTCGGTGCGGTCCTCATTGTCGTAGGAGACGGAGGCGCCGAGCGCCAGCGTCGAGCCGGATACGCCAGGCAGGCCGGAGAAGCTGACTTCGGTGCGCGCCTTGACGCCAAGCGTGTCGTCGAGACCGCGCGCGCCGTCATACCAGTAGGCGCCGCCAAAGACCTTCATCTCGGCGTTCATGCCCTCAGGGAAGACGGGCAGGCGCATGCCGGCTTCGGCGTCGGCGCCGGTGCGGGCGAATTCGCGGCCGGCCTGGAACTTGAGCTCGCTGCCGGAAACGAAGGCATGGCTCAGGCTGGCAGCGACCTTGTCGTCGCCGAACGGCAGATAGAGGTTGGCGCGCGCTTCAAAGACCGGGCCGAGCGCTTCGACGCCGAAGGACAGCTGGTTGAAGGTATTGCCGTGTTCGCTGTTGAAGACGTCGAGATAGCCATAGCCGCCGAGCAACCAGCCGTTTTCGATGCGATGACGGTAGCCCATGCCGAACGAGGCTTGTCGTGCCGAGCCTTCGGCGAAGTGGCCGCTGGCATCGAAGAAGACGCCGTTGCCGCTGTCGAGCAGGAACGGCATGAAGATGCCGATGCCGCCATTGCCGTGGCCGTAGGCGAGGTTGCCTTCAAGTTCGAGGATGGGTTGCTGCGCTTGCGCCAGGGCGTGCGAGGAGAGGGCGGTGCCGGAGGCCAGCGCCACGACAAACAGGCTTGGGAACTTCATGATGGGGTACTTCAAATTTCCGATTGATCGTCGGTGAGCTATGATAGTTGAATAAAAGAGTCCAGATTAATCCGTGGATTGCACGGCGCTGCCTGTGGACGATATTTCACCTTTTGTTTCAGTGCGTTGGGTCTAAATTAGACCTTGCAGGAGGTGCAGATGTTAGAAACTGCAGCGGACGCTGGGGCAGTTGGCGACCGATGCAAAGTCGAGCGGTCGGGGCCCCGCGCTGCGGCAAATTGGCTTTCCGTTGGGCCAGGCGCCGGGCAGCTGTCGTGCCGCCCGGCGCATTTCTTGGCTAGTTGGCCGGAGGCATGGCAACGACAAGCGCGACGATCCGCTTGACCAGCGGCAGCACCAGCAGCAGCGTCGGGAATGCCACCAGCCAGGACAGCGCCCAGGCGGCGGGCCAGGTCGACAGGAAGTCGGGCGTCGGCCCGAGGCTCTTCAGCGTCGAGATGGCCGAGACCACGAAGGTCATCAACACCGACAGGACAAGCGGCATGATGATGGCGGCGTAGCGCGCAGGCAGCTTGCCGCGCGAGCGGGGATGGGAACGTAAGCTCATGGGATCACTCATTAGGAAGCGGTCCGTCGATCACGAGAGTGCAAGTCATGGCATTCCTCCCGGTCAGGACCGGTTGAATGCGTTGCTTGACGTGAGACGCTTACGGCATGCCCTGGAGGCAGCGCGGCCTGGATAGCTTCGGCTGCAACAGAATGCAACGGTGTCAGCTATAGCTTTTCGGGTGGCTTTTGCCTGATGTCGTCCTGCACTATGGTCGCCTCACCTTGAGGGAGGATACCAGTGTCGATCGAATTCCTGCTGACCACGCTGATCATCGTCGCATCGCCCGGCACGGGCGTCGTCTACACGCTGGCGGCGGGGCTGTCGCGTGGCGGCAAGGCAAGCGTGCTTGCCGCCTTTGCCTGCACACTCGGTATCGTGCCGCACCTGATCGCGGCACTGACCGGCCTTGCCGCGCTGCTGCACACCAGCGCGCTGCTGTTTGAGATCGTCAAATATGCCGGTGTCGCCTACCTGCTCTACATGGCCTGGCAGAGCCTGCGTGAGCACGGTGCACTCAAGGTCGAATCCAATGCCGATCCGCGCAGCGCCTGGCAGGTGCTTGTCGACGGCATCTTGATCAACGTGCTGAACCCGAAGCTGTCGATCTTCTTCGTCGCCTTCCTGCCGCAGTTCATCGCGCCGAACGAGGCGAACGTGCTCGGGCGCATGCTGGAGCTGTCTGCTTTCTTCATGCTGGCGACCTTCGTCATCTTCGCGATCTATGGGCTGTGTGCCGCTGCCGTGCGCGACAAGGTAACGGGCAGCCCGCGCGTCATGACCTGGATGCGGCGTACCTTTGCCGCGGCCTTCGTCATGCTCGGCGCCAAGCTGGCCCTGACGGAACGCTGACATTGGCCCCGTCGGCCGACTTGCCCGGCCGCTGTGGCTGCGCTTTAGTCAGGCTCGACGAGATTTTGAGCCGAGCCTGACGACGTGCAGTTCCGCATTGCCCTGGAAGACCCCGCCACCCCTGACGTGATTGCGCTTTTGGAAGCGGGCGACGCCTATGGCGCCTCGCTCTATCCTGCCGAAAGCAACCACTTCCTGCCGCTGGATGCGTTGCGGGGACCGAATGTACGTTTCGTGGTCGCCCGCGACGGGCAGGGCACGGCCGTCGGTACTGGCGCTGTGGCTGTCGGAGGATTTTGCCGAGCTGAAGCGCATGTGGGTGGTGCCCGAAGCCAGGGGCAGGGGCATCTCCAAGGCCATCCTCGCCGACCTCGAGGCAAGGACCATCGGCGCCGGCCATTCGCTGCTGCGACTTGAAACCGGCATCGACAGCCACGAGGCCTTGGCGCTCTACGAACGCAAGGGTTTCGTTCGCCGCGGGCCCTTCGACGACTACCGCGAGGACCCGCTCAGCGTGTTCATGGAAAAGCAGCTCGGCGCGGCCGCTGAGACTGCCTGACCGGTGGCCGCACGCTCGCGGCGCCAAAGCCGAACAGCATCATCCTTGCCGGAACCTCGGCAGGGGAGGATACTGCCACCCGTGGATGCATTTGAGGGCGATGACCCGGATGCCCGCCCCGGCCTGGCTGCCGTGCTCCGTGGCACCGGAGGGAGGTGTGCTGTGACGACATACATCATGCTGATCAACTGGACCGACCAGGGCGTGCGCGACGTGCGTTCGTCGCCCAAGCGGCTTGATGCGGCCAAGAAGCTGCTCGGCGACATGGGCGGCTCGTTCAAGCAGTTCTACTTGACCATGGGCGAATACGACATGGTGGCGGTGGCCGAGGCGCCCGACGATGCGGTGGTGGCGCGCTTCGCCCTGATCCTGGGACAGGGCGGCAATATCAGGACGCGCACGCTGAAAGCGTTCCCCGAGCTTGCCTATCGCGAGATCATTGCTTCGATGGGCTAGCCGCACGCCACGGCGCGCGCATGCCGCGTGCGCCGTGGCCCGGTTCGAAACGCCTCGACTGAATCAAGATGACCGTCTAAGCTTCGGAATAACAACGGGAAGAACCAGATGTCGTTTCTGAAGAGACTGTTTGGCGGTGGCGGCGGATCGGCCGAGGCGCCGGCAGCGGCCGTGGCCAAGGAGATCGAATACAAGGGCTTTGCCATCAAGGCGATGCCCTACAAGGAAGGCGGCCAGTTCCAGACCTGCGGCGTCGTTTCCAAGGACGTCGATGGCGTGGCCAAGGAACACAAGTTCATCCGCGCCGACCGCTTCGCAGCCCTCGACGATGCCGTCGAGGTGTCGCTGACCAAGGGGCGCCAGCTCGTCGACGAGCAGGGCGAAAAGATGTTCGGCTGAGGCCGGTTGTCTCCGACTAGGCTTCGTTTGCCTCGATGTCAGTCCATCATGTTGCCCTAATGCAACTTGCTGTCGCAATGCACGCTAGGTCATTGCGATCCTGCCTTGCGTATCATTTTCATGAAACCATAGGGTGTTCACATCCGATTCTGGGGACGCTCATGAAATCCGTTCTTCTCGCAATGACCATTCTCCTCGCCGTAACCGGCGCCGGCACTGCGGCTGACGCGGTGGCGTCCGACCCGGTTGGCGCGCCCTACAGTTGGACCGGTTTCTACGCCGGCGTCCATGGCGGCTATTCCTGGGGCAGTGGCGATGGTCCATATCCGGAGCCTGGCGTCGGGCAGTACGAGACGGCTTTTCCCGAGGCCCAGGGCGGACTTTTGGGTGGCCAGATCGGCTACAACCATCAGTGGGGGTCGTTTGTCCTCGGACTTGAGGGCGACCTGTCCTATTCCTGGGCTGATGGAAGCTCCAGAATTAACACCTTCCCGGGCGGGGTGGATGCCAGCGGCCGGACCGACAGTGAATACACCTACCTGGCAAGCATCACCGGCCGTGCCGGCTATGCCTTCGATCGCACGTTACTCTATGCCAAGGGTGGCATAGGCTTCACCCGGCTTGAAATCACTGACTACGACGACCCGGAAACTTTCAACGCACGCGGATCCAAGACGCTGACCGGCTGGACGATCGGCGGTGGCGTGGAGCATGCATTGACCGACAAGTGGTCGGTGAAGGGCGAGTACCAGTTCTACCGTTTCTCGGGTGACGTTGCCCTGGACGATCCCATTCCGTTTCGCACCTATGAGGGTGACTTCAACGTCCACGCCGTCAAGATCGGCCTGAACTACAAGTTCTGAGGCGTCATTCCTTCGTCATCAACCCCGGCCTCGTGCCGGGGTTTTTGTTTTCCGGAGCGGTTGGCTGTTGCAAGCCTACGCCAGAGACCTGACGTAGCCGATGTAACCGCGCACGTCGGCGGCGGGTTCGGTGTAAGCGTCGCCCAGCGATTTCTCCATGGCCGCGACATAGGCCTTTGCCCAAGCAGGCAGCGGATAGTCGATGACCGCGAGGAACTCGAGGGTCGCGGCAAGCCTGATGTCGGCGATGGACGGCTTGTCGCCACCGATGAAGGGCTGGTCCTTGATGTAGAAGGCGCGGAACACGTCGAGCGGCTCGGCGAGGGCTTCGACGGCGGCCTGGCGCGCCTTTTCCTTGGTCGGGGCATCGGCGTCGCTGTGGCCGACTTCACCGGGATATTGCGGGAAGTTGAGTGCCGGGTAGGTGGCGCGCGCGAGATAGGGATAGAAGGTGCCGATGAGGTAGAACATGGCGCTGTCGATCATCGCGCGCCGCTCGGGATCGCTGGGGTAGAGGTTTTCCAGCCCGTGCTTGTTGGAGAGATACTGCATGATGGCGCAGCTCTCCCACAAAACGCCATTGGGCAATTCGGCGCTTTCGATCATCGGCGTGAGATGGGCCGGGCATGCCGCGAGATACTCGGGCGTCCTTGTCTGGCCGTAGACGTCGTTTTCGGTAAAGCCGAGACCCGAGGCACGCAGGAACACCCGCGCGCTCATGTTGTTGACGCTCGGCTTGATGACGTTGAGCTTGATGTCGGCCATGTCAGCTTCTCCCAGCTTCAGTTGTTGCGATAAGGATCCTTGGGCTCGCGCCCGGCCGACAAGGTCGCCCGGCTGCGCTCGGTGAGCGCCTCGATGGCGTCGGCCAGATGAACTTCGGCGATATTGTAGTCGCCGCGCGCGACCCTGACCTTGTGAGCCTCCATCAGCACGTCGGCATGGGTGTGGCCCGCCGGCGGCTCGAAGCGGTAGGAGGCGAGTTCGATCAGCAGGCCAAGCGGGTCTTCGAAATAGATCGAATCCATGAAGCCGCGATCCTTGACGCCGCTGTGCTTGATGGCGCGCTCGTCGAGGCGCTCGACGGCCTGCAGGAATGTCACCCGCGAGACGGCGAAGGCGATGTGATGCACGCAGCCGATGTCGGTTGGCGTCCGCCTCGGGGTAGGCTTGCGGTTCTCGTCGGTGAAGATGGTGATGAGGCGGCCGTCGCCGGGATCGAAATAGAGGTGGCTTTCGCTGGCCTTGTCGAGATTGGGCTGCTCGAAGATGAAAGGCATGCCTAGCAGGCCTTCCCAGAAGTCGATCGAGGTGTTCCGGTCAGCGCCGACAAGCGTGATGTGATGTACGCCTTGTGCCTGGAGTTTTCGCATGTGCCATCCTCCGCTGGCAGCAGTGTCGCACAAGCCCGGTCACAAGCAATAGATCGAGAGGATTGCCCGGACAGGTGTCGCGCCGGTCCGGTGCCCTGATGGCAGGTGCCTGGTCAGCTGCGGAGGCCGGGTGCTTCCTGGCCGGTGCGCTCGACATATTCGGTGTAGCCGCCGCCATAGGTGTGGATGCCGTCCGGGGTCAGCTCGAGCACGCGGTTCGACAGTGCGGCCAGGAAGTGGCGGTCGTGCGAAACGAACAGCATGGTGCCCTCATACTGCGACAGCGCCGTGATGAGCATTTCCTTGGTGGTGATATCCAAATGGTTGGTCGGCTCGTCGAGCACCAAAAGGTTCGGCGGATCAAACAGCATGATCGCCATGACGAGGCGGGCCTTTTCGCCACCCGACAGCACGCGGCACTTCTTTTCGATCTCGTCGCCGGAGAAGCCGAAGCAGCCGGCGAGCGCACGCAGCGGCGCCTGGCCGGCCTGCGGGAAGGTGTCTTCGAGCTGCTGGAACACGGTGCGGTCGCCGTCGAGCAGGTCCATGGCGTGCTGGGCGAAATAGCCCATCTTGACGCTCGGCCCGCGTGCGACGGTGCCGTTATCGGGATTGGAGGCACCGGCAACCAGCTTCAGCAGCGTCGACTTGCCGGCGCCGTTGATGCCCATGATGCACCAGCGCTCGCGGCGGCGGACCTGGAAGTCGAGGCCTTCATAGATTGTCTTTGAGCCGTAGCTTTTGTGCACGTTCTTGAGCGTGACCACGTCCTCGCCCGAGCGCGGGGCGGGCTGGAATTCGAACGACACTGTCTGGCGGCGCTTGGGCGGCTCGACCTTGTCGATCTTGTCGAGCTTCTTGACCCGGCTCTGCACCTGGGCGGCGTGCGAGGCGCGCGCCTTGAAGCGCTCGATGAAGGCGATTTCCTTGGCCAGCATTGCCTGCTGGCGCTCGAACTGGGCCTGCTGCTGCTTGTCGGCCAGCAGGCGCTGCTGCTGGTAGAACTCGTAATTGCCGGAGTAGGCGGTCAGCGAACCACCGTCGATTTCGACGACCTTGTTGACGATGCGGTTCATGAACTCGCGGTCGTGCGAGGTCATCAGCAGCGCGCCGTCATAGTTCTTGAGGAAGGCCTCGAGCCAGATCAGGCTTTCGAGATCGAGATGGTTGCTCGGTTCGTCGAGCAAAAGCGCGTCAGGGCGCATCAGCAGGATCTTGGCGAGCGCCACGCGCATCTTCCAGCCGCCGGACAGCGCGCCGACGTCGCCGTCCATCATCTCCTGGGAGAAGCCGAGGCCGTCGAGCACCTCGCGGGCGCGGCCGTCAAGCGAATAGCCGTCGAGTTCCTCGAAGCGGCCCTGAACCTCGCCGTAGCGTTCGATGACCTGGTCCATCTCGTCGGCGCGATCGGGATCGACCATCGCGGCTTCCAGCTCGCGCATCTCGGCTATCAGTTCGCTGATCGGGCCGGCGCCGTCCATCACCTCGGTGACCGGGCTGCGGCCCGACATGTCGCCGACGTCCTGGCTGAAATAGCCGATGGTGACGCCGCGATCGACCGAGACCTGGCCTTCGTCGGGCTGCTCCTGGCCGGTAATCATGCGGAACAAAGTCGTCTTGCCGGCGCCATTGGGGCCGACGAGGCCGACCTTCTCGCCCTTCTGGAGCGCTGCCGAGGCCTCGATGAAGACGAGCTGCTTGCCGTTCTGCTTGCCGATGTTTTCGAGACGAATCATGATTTGTAGGACCCAGAGGATTTGTCGGGTCACCACGTCATCAGTCGCGCCCGTAAAAGAGATCGCCCGTAAAGCATCCGGAGCCTTGGCGCGCAAGGGCTAGCAATGTCACAGGCGTAAACTTGGTCCGGGAGTAAAAGGCCCCGGCTGGTCGCCGGGGCCTTTCGTTCATTGTCAGGCTGGCTGGACCAGATTGGCCAGCAGGCGGAAGGCGCCCGGGACGAGCTTGTCGAGCTGGTGGTGCAGCACGAGCGAGGTGTGGGTGTGGCGGCCCTTGCCGATCTTGGCCGACAGAAGCGAGCCCTGGAGCTTGTCTTCGCCCTTGTCGCTCATCGCCAGAAGCGGCTTGTAAGCCTTGTCCCATTCCGAGGCGAAGTAGAGGCCGCGCTCCTTGTCCCAGTTGGCCCAGTCCTCGGGCCCGATCTTGTTGGGCTTGTTGAGCAGCGGGTGTTCGGGCTCGAGGATATCGACCGCCGAAGCAGCGTCGGTGACGCGGTAGCGGATCGAGGGCGAGCCGATCTTGAGGAACAGCGGCGGCACCTTCTCGGCGTCCCAGCCGTCGCTCGGGCGATGGTAGAGCGTGACCAGATGGCCGCCATCCTGCACCCATTTGTGCAGTTCGGGCACCGCCTTGGCGAGATCCTTGCGTTTGCCGAAGGCAAAGATGCCAACGACGATGGTCTTGAGGTCGCGCCAGGCGCCTTGTTCGACATCGGCGGGGCTGAGCTCGACGACGTCGATGCCCAGCCGCTTCATCCACAACCCAACCTTGTCGTTGCCGCCGCTGATGTAGCCGACCTTCAGCCCGGTCAGCTCGGCGCCCACCGTCTGCACCGGCACCGAGACCCTGGTCGGCACGACGGAGCGGCCGATATGCGGGTAGGTGAAGGTGTTGATGGCGTAGGCGTCCTTGCCGAGCAGCTGGGGCTCGATGGCAAAGCGGGTCTCGCCCGGCTTTGCCGGCGGCTGCAGGTCGAAGGTGCCTGACATATCAGACGCTTCGCCTGACGGGTTGAGCGCCCAGCCCTCGGGCAGGTCGATCTTGAGGTCGCCGACCTTGGCGTTGGTGACGGTCGCGGTCATGGCGACAGGCGCCAAGTCGGCAGCGGTGTTGAACACCACCGCGTCCGGCTTGAGCTCGAGCGATGCTGCAGGCACGACCCTGAGCGCGTCTTCGAGATCGACGTCGAGCACCGCCGAATGGCCGCCGATGTTGACGGTCAGGCGCACGAAGGCATCGCCATTGCCGCCGAGCGGGTCGAACTGCTCGGTCAGCGGGTTGGTGAGCTCGGCGTCGGCTGCCACCGAGACCTGGTCGTTGCTTGCTGTCAGGCCCTTGCGGGCGATGATCTCGGCCGATTCAACAACAACGTTTTCAGGGGCTTCGACCAGCGTCTTGATGGTGATGCTGTCGCCCGGCTTGAGGTCTTCGCCATCGGTGAAGGCCCTGACATGCATGCCGGCGGCGGTGGCCAGAACCAGGTCGATTTCGCGCGCCTTGCGTTCGAGGCGGTGGGCGACCTGGGCACGCAGCTCCTGTGGCAGCTGCTTGCGCGCCTCTGATATGGCCTTGGCGATCTCGACTGCCTTGGAGACCACCACGACCGGGTCGCCATAGTCGGCGATGGCCTCGTCGATCAGACCCTGCGCATTGCGCAGCGCGTCGGCCGAAGACGCCGGCATGCCGTCCATGGCGGCAATGTCGCCGACGGTGGCGATCAGGCCGTCGCGGATGTCGATTTCGCTCTTGGCTGGCTCGCCCTGGGCAACGCGGGCGAGGTGCAGCTGCCATTCGGTCTGCGGCTCCTCGCGCCACTTGCCCATGCCCTGGGTCAGGTGGCAGGAGCGCGACCACTCGCCCATCTGCGGGAAGGTGGCGCCGGAAATCTTGTCGCGTTCGGGGGCGGTGACCGTCAGCGTTGTCGGGGGCGGGGGTGTTTCGTCGTCATAGACGCCGCCACCGCCGCCATAGGCCGGCGAATAGATCTTGGGCACGTTCCATGGGTCGAGGCCGGAGGCGATCTGGTCCGGATATTCCTTGACGTCGCCCGAGATGTTGGCGGTGACGAAGGTGGCAACCACGGCGGCGCGGTGCTGGCCGTGCTGGCCCGGCACGTCGAGGAAGCAGTTCATGACGATGTCGGGCTTGTACTGGCGGAAGGCCCAGGTCATGCGCTCGACGACGCGGTCGCGGCCCCAGCGGTCGATGGTGGCGTTGGGGTCCTTGGAGAAGCCGAAATCGTGCACGGAATCGGAATGGCCACGGCCGCCGAAGGCGAGCGAGGCGTCGAGCGAGCGCGAGGCCTCCTGCATTTCACGGGTGCGCAGCACGCCGAGCACCGAACCGCGCTCGGCGCCGATGCTGTTCTGGCCGCCTTCGCCACGGGTGATGCAGTAGAGCACAGGGCGGATGCCGTAGACATGGCGCAGGGCGGCGAGCAGGCCGCTCGGCTCATCGTCGGGGTGGGCGCCGGTGGTCATGAAGGTGAGCGTCGAGGTCAGCCGCTCGAGGCGGCGGTGCAGGGTCACGATTGCCGGCTCCAGCTTCTGCCGGGCGATCAGCTCGAGGTCGGTGGCGGGCGCGGCGTGCGCGGCAGTGCGCATGGCCAACAGGGCAGGCGGCAGCGAGGCGATGAACAATCGCCGGGTCATCGTGGGCATGGAAATCTCCTCTCGTAATCAGGCGGCGCCTAGAGGTGGCAGATCCCCTCCCGTGGGCGCCTCCGCTGGCCAACGGGGCCAGCCATGCAGACTATGCTCAGCCAGATAAAATAACTCAAGTAAGTTTATGTAATTGAGCGGGTGCTGTTTGAAGAGGTGAAGTTGCGGTGGCCCTGGCCGCCGGCAACGTCGGTCCGGCCGGTGTCCGTATGGCTTTCGGAGGGACGGCGGAGGGTGGAATCGGCTTCGGCGCGCAGTTGCGCTGCCGGTCTGGCCCGTCAACGAGCAGCAACTGGCTCAACGCCGCAGGCGACGACAGCGATCCGGTAGCGAGGAGTGCGGTTGGGTCAGCCGTTGCCTGACGGTTCGACCATCAGCCCGTCGATCAGGGCCGAGATGACCGCGACCTGGTCGGCAAACGGCGCGCCCGCATCGATTGCCAAGGCTGCGCGGTCGAAGGTGGCGGCGAGCAGGCTGGTGAGGGCTGCGAGCGGCAGCTTGCGCATCGCGCCGGCGCGCATTGTCGCTGCGAGGCCCTCGCGCAGCGTGCGGTTGCCATGGCGGTCGTCTATGGCGTCCATGCCGGGGCGGCCGAGCACCGCGGGACCGTCGAGCAGCAGCAGACGCGTGCGTCCCGGCACCTGCATTGCCCGAAGATAGGCTTCGGTGCCGACGAGAAGCGCTTCGCGGGCGCCAAGGGCGGTGGGTGCCGCGCGTTCGACCTCTTCGGCAACAGCGTTCGCCTCCTGCTCGGCCACCGCCTCAAACAGCGCCTGCTTGTCGGTGAAGTGGTGATAGAGCGCGCCGCGCGTGACGCCGGCCGCCGCCACGATCTCGGGCGTGCCCGTCTCGGCGTAGGACTTTTCGGTAAACAGTTTTCGCGCCGCAGCGATGAGATCCCCGCGCGTTGCTTCGGTTCGGTCGCGGTTGGAACGGCGTTCGCTTTTCACTTGCATGCATGCAGCCTGTATGTTAATTCACATTTACATGCAGACTGTATGTTGATTGAGGAGAGAAGGAAAGCCATGAAAACGACGAGCTACTATCCCGTGCTGATGACCGGCGATGTCGCCGGCACCGCAGCTTTCTACGTCAAGCACTTCCGCTTCGCGTTTGAGTTTGACGCCGGCTGGTATGTCCATCTGCGGTCGACGGAAGACAGGCGTGTCGATCTCGCCATCGTCCAGGGCGACCACGAGACGATCCCCGAGGAGGGGCGCGGGCGGGTCGCCGGCCTGCTGATCAATTTCGAGGTCAAGGATGTCGATGCCGTGCATGAACGGCTCGTCGCGGAAGGGCTGCCGATCCTGCGTTCGCTGCGCGACGAGGACTTCGGCCAGCGCCACTTCATCACCAGGGATCCCAACGGCGTGCTGATAGACGTCATCACGCCGATCCCGCCGAGCCCGGAGTTCCTGGCGCTGTATGTGCCGGATAAGGTTGACGCCTGACGCAAACGAATGCGGAGGCGCCGCGAGGCGCCTCCGCTAGAATTCCGCCTGGCTTCCTGCCTGGCCGGCAGGATTAGTTCTGGATGAAGCAGCGCTTGCGGGCGCCGTGGGCCGGATCGCCGAAGGTTTCGTTGTCGCAGTCGACACCGTCGCGGAAAACACCTTCCTCATACTGGTTCATCGTGCCGTAGCGGACCCGCTTGCGGCCGTAGAACTCGCAGTACTCGTTCTCGTTGGCGCAGACGACCCAGCGCTTGCGACGCGGTTCGCCGTCGCCATAGTCACGGTCACGCCGACCGCGCTCGACGATGTAGCATTCCTTGCGCATGCCCGGTGCCGGGTCGCCGAAGGTGCGGTTCGAGCAGCGGACCGCGGGGCCGTCGATGTAGCGCGACGTGGTCCTGCCTTGGGCGCCATAGACGACCTCGGCCGGATAGGGCAGGCGGCAGGTGCCGCCTTCCGATGCGCAGCGGATCAGCCGTTGAGCCTCTGCGGGGGTGGGGGTGAACGCGGACACGCTTGCCGCCAGTCCGGCGATACAGATCGATGCGAAGGCCGTCCGCATCGTAAGTGTTTGGGCGATTGACACGATAGATGTCCTCGAATCGTTGGAGGCCTCAACTTTAGCGGGCTTGGCTTGAACGCAAGATGAATGCGGCGTTTTGAAGAAAGGTTTTGCGCCCGCCCAGACGCCGCGCCCACAAGGTAAGCAAATGGTGTAGAGGGCAGCAAACAGGCGCCGGCGATTGCTCATCTCCGCGAGTGAGCTGTGGCCGAGCCATGGGTCGGCACAAGGCTCGTCGGATTGATCGATCCGATCGCGTTTAAGCCTTGGCCGGGCGCTCCTGTACTGGATAGACGCGGTCGTAGGCCAGGTTGAAGACGAATGCGTAGACCATGTAGAACAGCGCAAACGACGCATCCATCAGCAGCGCCTGGAGAAGGCTTATGCCGAGATACCAGGCAATGAACGGCATCAGGACGGCAAGAAGCCCGACCTCGAACATGACGGCGTGGACGACGCGCGCAGTCAGCGATTTCCGGACGCTGCCTTTTACGGCCAGAAGCAGGTGGTCGAACCCAAGATTGAAAAGGTAGTTCCACACCGTCGCGATTGTCGCGCTGACGATGGCGACGACGCCGATGTCGCCCACAGGCATATGGAAGGCCCAGGCGCCGAGCGGGGTGACGAGCGCCAGTCCGACCAGCTCGAAGCTTATGGCGTGACGGACACGATCGAAAGTAGTGCGCATCTGCAACCCCTGGGGATTTCGGCCCGTTCCGAAAAAGCGTCCCAGATGGGGGAGATGGTCCTCGCTTCGGTGGCAAGACTAATGAAGCCGGGCAGGCTGTTCAATACATCCGTGACCCATTGTTCGACGATGCCAGAAGCAGCGAAAGACGCTGGGAGGCAACAGCCGTCGTGCGCGGTGCCGGAATTGCCTTGGCTACTTCCTGCGATTGGTAATGATCGTGCCAGCACCTGCAAGTGCAAGCACGAAGCCGGCAATGAAGGGCGGGATGAATACGGCCAGTGCCTCGCTGTCTTCCCAGCGCAGACGGAAATCGTTGCAGCCGGTGCCGCAGCCATAGGCGTTCAGCCAGACCCAGCCGCCAAAGGTACCCGCGCAGACCACGATGCCGAGGACGAGCAGTGCATATCCCAACAGACGCAGGGCAGCCTCCGAAAAAATGAAAACGGAGGTGTTGTCCAGCACCTCCGTTCGTCCCTGTCAATTGGCGGTACGCCCGCCGAAGCTCAGTCAATCCAACAAGTTGGCTAGCGCGGCTGAGGAAATGAATCCGGCGCCAGCATCCGTTCAGATGTTTGGGCCGTCCTCGGCGCCGGCCTTCTTTTCGCTCTTGGACAGGCCGGTGAGGCGGTCGATGTAGGCGAGCAGCAGCGCCGACAAGACGAAGGTCAGGTGGATGATCGTTAGCCACATCAGCTGTTCGGAGGTATATTGCTGGTGGTTGAGGAAGACCTGCAGCAGGTGGATCGACGAGATCGCGACGATGGTCGAGGCGACCTTGATCTTCAGCGAGCTGATGTCGATGGTGCCGAGCCAGTGGACCTCGCCGTCATGGTTGTCGAAGCGGCTGACGAAGTTTTCGTAGCCGGAAATGATGACCATCACCACCAGCGAGGCGACCAGAGCGGCATCGATCAGTCCGAGCACCTTGAGGATGGTGTCGGTGTCGTCGAGCACCATCACCTTCATGACGAACTCGTAGAGCTTCCTGACGAAGGACAGCGCGTAGATGCCAAGCGCCACGGCGAGGCCGAGGTAAAACACCACGAGGAGCCAGCGCGAGGCGAGGATGATGGATTCGACAGCGTGTTCGAGGCGTTTCATGAGACGTCCGAAATTTTGCGATTGCAGATTGAGGCGGTGCCGACGAATGCAACAGCTTTGGGGATAAAACAAGGCCCGGCCGCTGGAGGGGGGATTCGGCCGGGCCTGATCTCCTGAAACGCCGGAGATGGGACGGGGCAGGGAACCACGTCACCCACAAAGTGGCATCAAAATCCAGCGATACAATGGCAAAAGCCGGGTGATCGCGTGATTGTTACCGGTCGATACTGTGTCCGGGCAAGACGCAGCCGAGGCTCCGGCGATCGCCCCTGACAAGCAAAACCCGACCCGCTGACAGAGCGGATCGGGCCTGTTTAGGTCGCCTGGCGCTAGTTGGCGCTGGCGATCGGCGCCACCAGCGGCGTGATGCGGCGGATGGCGACGCGACGGTTCTCGCGTTCCTGCTTCTGCGACTTCACCTTGAGATAACGCTCACCATAGCCTTGCGTCGACAGGTTCTCCGGCGCGATGCCGAAGACATTGGTCAGCGCATCCGCCACAGCTTCGGCGCGACGATCCGACAGCGCCAGGTTGGCGACATCGGAACCGACGGCATCGGTGTGGCCTTCGATGAGGAAGGTTTCCGCCGGGTTCTTCTTGAGCAGCTTCTCCATCGCATTGGCGACGCCCTCAAGCTTGGAAATCTCGCTCTCGGGGATCGACGCCGAGCCGAATTCGAAGCTCAGCGTGTCGAGGTCGACGCGGCGCGCAATGTCACGCACACGGGCCGAACGCTTGACCTCGTCGACCGAATAGAGCCGCTTGACGCGCTCCACCGGCGGACGCTCGAGGAAGTCGTAGTAGGCATCGTCATCTTCGACATATTGCGCGTCGAGAATGTACTCGTTGCGCGGGATATGCAGCTGCAGCGGCGGCAGGTCGAGGCCCGGATCGCGCCACTCGTCCATCCCCTCGTAGTACTGATCGTCGACATAGCTCAGCACATATTCGCGCCCGTCCGGCGTGATACGCGAACGCTGCACGACGTCGCCATAGCGGTTGCGGATGGTGATGATCTGGTTGCCGTTCTCACGGATGATCACTTCACGGGTGCGACCGCGCGGCAGTTCCTCGTAGTAGACCTCCTGGGCGTCGCGGGTCAGGCGCGGGCGGTCGTTGCTCTCGACGATGATCTGGTTGTTGATCTGGATGATGATGCGGTCGCCGATCTCGCGCACGACTTCGGTACCTTCAGGGCGTGGCCTGCGGCGCAGGTCGACCTCGGGCATCTGCTCGATGCGGGTGCCCTTCTCGGCGGTAACGGCCTGGATCTCGACAGGCTGGGCTGCCTCGGTGGCAGTCTTGTCGTCGACCGGCGGCGGGCCGGGATCGACCGGCACCGGTACAGGCTGGACCGCCTGCTCGCCAGTCTGGCCCTCGGGCGCCGGCTGAGCGGGTTGACCCTCCTGCGCAGGCTGGCCTTCGGCAGCCGGCTGCTGGCCACCGGCCTGTGCCGGCGGCGTTTCCTTCTGGCTGTCGAGGAGCGGCGCTTCATTCGGATTTACCGGCGGCTGGTTGACAGGCGCTTCGCCCTGCTGTGTAGGCTGTTCGCCGGTTGCCGGCTGCTGAGGCTGCTCGCCTGTAGCTGGCTGTTCAGCGGCGGGCTGCTCGCCTTGAGGAGCCGGCTGCTCTGCCGCAGGCTGTTCGCCCTGTGCGGGAGCTTCACCGGAAGGTGCTGGAGCGGGAGTTGGAGCAGGGGTCTGCTCCGGTGTCGGCTGGGCTGGCTTCTCCGCCGGCTGCTCGGCAGGCTTTTCGGCCTGCGGTTGTTCGGCAGCGGGCTGCTCTGCGGCAGGCTGCTCGGCCGGAGCCTCTTTGGACTCGGGCTGCGGTGCCGGCTCTTCAGCCGGTGCTGGAGCTGGCTCGGGTGCAGGTGCAGGTGCAGGCTCTTCGGCAGGCGCCGGCGCGGGCTCTGCCTTCGGGGCCGGCTCAGGCTCGGGGGCGGGTGCGGGTTCAGGCGCGGGCTCTGCCTTCGGAGCCGGTTCTGGCTCGGGTGCAGGCGCAGGTTCGGGTGCGGGCTCTGCTTTTGGAGCCGGTTCTGGCTCTGGTGCAGGCGCCGGGGCAGGTTCTGGCTCGGGAGCGGGCGCCGGTTCAGGTGCCGGAGCGGGGTCGGGCTCAGGAGCGGGCGCTGGCTCTTCGACCGGGGCCTGTTGTTGCTGGCTACCCTGGCGCGCGGCGCAGGCTTCCGCCGATTCGCCTTCCTGGCAGTCCGATTGCACGCGGATCAGCGGCAGCGATGGGCCCGCGTCGGCCAGCGTGCCGTTCGGCAGCGGCATGGCACCCAACGGCGCGGATGCCATGAACAGGCCGATTGCCGTGCCTGCGAGAATCCGTGGTTGGCGTTTCATCGTTGGAAATCTCCTCGAAATGGATTTTGGTCCCGTCGGGGCCCAAACAAATGGAATCGTCAATGGTTCCGTATTGCATGGAAGTCGCACCGCTTCGGGGCATTTGCCCGACAGTAACATGGCAATATCGTGGCCTGCCTGAACTGGCGATGAATGCCATGGAATGACCAGCGCGCGCTTGACGCGCCCGCCGTTCGGCGCCAAATGCCAGCCATGGACGAGCCTTTTTGGAAAACAACGCCGCTGGAGGCAATGAGCCCCACTCAGTGGGAGCAGCTCTGCGACGGCTGCGGCAAATGCTGCCTGTCCAAGCTAGAGGACGAAGACACCGGTGAAATCTACTGGACCAGCGTCGGCTGCCGGCTGTTCGACGGCGCGACCTGCCGCTGCGCCGACTACACCAATCGACTCGCGCGCGTGCCGGACTGTGTCGGGCTGACGCCCGAGAACGTGCGCACCATTTCCTGGCTGCCCAGCACCTGCGCCTATCGTCTCGTCGGCGAGGGCCACGACCTCTACTGGTGGCACCATCTCGTCTCCGGCAGCCCTGAAACGGTGCACGAGGCGGGCATCTCGGTCCGTGGCAAGCTGACGGCGTCCGAGGACGACCTGGCCGAGCCGGAAGACTATTTCGACCACATGCTTGAGGAAGAGCCGTAAGCGGCCGATTGCTCCGCCATTGCCATATTGCCGACGCCTCGGGCGGCTACTCGCTCCTGCGTGGCGACTCACGCAATGTTGCAAACTGTAAGAAATAACCAGCAGAATCAAATATTTGCTAGATGAACCGAAAATGAATGCACGGTTCGAAAACGGTTCAGCTTGGGCGGCGCATTGTGTGGTCATCGCTCAGGCAAGGATGGCTTGACGCCACCGACTTCAAGGAGAAGACCATGTTCGACAAGATCAAGACTGCGGCTCTTTCTGCCGTCATCGGCTTCAGCACGCTGGCCGCCATCCCGGCGACGGCCCAGGCGGAAGGCCTTTATCTTAACCTCGGACAGGGCCAGCCGAACGTCGGCATCTATGTCCAGGACAGTGACAACCGCAATGGCGGCTGGGACAACCGCAACGGCGGCCGCTGGGACAACCGTCAGGACAACCGCTGGGGCGGCCGTCCGGGTGGTCGTTGGGACCGCGCCTGCTCGCCGGACCGCGCCGTCGACAAGGCGGAACGCATGGGCCTGCGCCGTGCCCGCGTCGTCGACGTCAACCGTCGGACCATCACCGTGAGCGGCCGCAAGTTTGGCGAGCGCATCGCCGTCACCTTCGCCCGTGCGCCGAACTGCCCGGTCGTTCGCCGGTAGCAATGAGGTCGGGCGTTGCCCGATCGCAGTAGCGGGAGCCCCTTTCCTTCGCGAAGGGTGTGGCTCCAAACAAAACCCCGGAGGCCTTGCCTCCGGGGTTTTTCATTGTTGGCGATCCGCTTGGTTGGCGATCCGATCGCGTGACCTCTGCCGCGCGGTGAACGCGCGGCAGAGGTCAATTCGCCCGTCAGTTCTTCAATTCAAAAGTGACGTTGACCTGGACGCGGTAGGCGTTTTCACCGGCTTCGACCGGAGCGGCACCGGCGGCACGGTCGAACGACTTGGCCTGCATCGGCATTGGCGGCGGGGCATAGGACTGGTCGGTGATCTCGAGCACCTTGCCGACCTTGACGCCGGCCGCCTCGGCCAGGACCTTCGCCTTGGCGATGGCGTCGGCGACCGCAAGCTTCCGCGCCTCGGTGATGACGCCTTCGGGCTTTTCGTTGGTGAAGGTGATGCCGCCACCCTGGTTGACGCCGAGCGACACGGCCTTGTCGAGGATCTCGCCGGTCTTGGCGATGTCGCGGACGCGGACAGACAAGGTGTTGGTCACCTGGTAGGCGACGAGTTCGGCATCCTGCGAGCCGTCGGGCTTGTTGGTGTAGTTGTAGCGCGGCTGGATCTGGATGCCGGCGGTCTGCAGGTCGCGGTCGGCGACGCCAGCGCTCTTCATCGCGGCGATCACGGCGGCCATGGCGTCGTTGTTGGCGTCGAGTGCCTCACGCGCGGTCTTGGCCTCGCGCATCACCGACAGAGACAGCAGCGCCAGATCGGGCGCGACCGAGGCTTCGCCTTCGCCAGTCACGATGATGCGCGGCGACGGCTGGGTGTCGGCGCGCGCGGCAGCGGCGGGAAGTGCGAGTGCTGCTGCAAGTGCCAGCGCCATGTATTTGCGATTCATAATATAATCTCCGTTGTCCTGAGCCCTTCAATTGTGTCGAATAGGGGCGGATTATGGGTGGATTGCGGCAGCGCGCAACAGATGCGCGAAGATGGCTTGTGCCAGCGCGCAAAACTTACTATCCAGCCGGGCGTGGGGCCTGTAGCTCAATGGTTAGAGCCGGCGGCTCATAACCGCTTGGTTGGGGGTTCGAGTCCCTCCGGGCCCACCACTTTGCTGTTTTACCAATTAGTTGAGATGTCGGCTGACTTTGAGGCGCGCGTTGGTTCAACGAAACGCGTCAGCCGCGATTTCAGGCAAACGACTGTGACGCATTCTTGCGCGCGTCGCGTCTATCAAGCCGATATCGGGCGGCCCATCCCGGTTTGCATTGCTCGACCGAGCAATTAAGCAGGCCTCGGCCCCTTGCCGTGGTGATCCGAGTTCAAATTCTGTTGGTGCTGCATGACCATTGCGGGCTGCGCTGCGCCTGTGCCGATAATCGACGTCAACCCGGATGTTGGTTCCGGGCTGACGCCGTCAGGCAGGTAGTCGCGGGCATTTGGGGGCATATGCCCGCGACGTGGGCCGGCCTAGAACGCCAGGCGGAGGCCGAGGCGGCCGCCGTAGTTCTGGTAGCCGCTGCCGGCGGAGCCGGTGCCTTCGACAAAGCTCGTGAGACCATTGCCCGAAGTCAGCGTGGCGCCGAGCTGGACCTGGCCGTAAGGGCCAACCGGATCATTGACCAGCGAACTGGTCAATGATCCGGTGTCCAGGCGCACCCCACCCTTGCCCTGGAACTCGTTCACCAGATGCGCGCCGAGATAGTAGGTGGCGACGCCCGCCGGCAATGTCGTGGAACCGCCGACGCGGGCGCCGACCTTGCCACGCAGGCTGTCGGCGTTGGCGAAATCGACAGTCGCGCCCAGTGCCGCCAACGTGTCGAGGTCGGTGCGGCTGTAGGCGAGGCTGGCGACCGGCTCGAAGAACAGGTCGGCGGTGCCGAAGCGCGCGCCGGCTTCGAGCTGCAGGCCATAGGCCCTGCCGTCGAGCTTTTCGGTGAAGCCGCCGGTCACGCTGTCGATCCTGGCCCCGAACATGTCGTACTTGGCGAGCGCGTTGACGAAATAGTTGCCCCACTGTCCCTGGGCATAGGCGCCGAGGTTGAAGGCGTCGTAGTCGGTACGATCTTCCGTGCCTGTGAACCTCAACCCCGAAGCGAGATAGCCGCCGGTCAGGCCGTAGGTGAAACCGCCGATCTGGCCGAGGTCGGCGCCGAACTGGCCGCCGACATGTTTTTGGCGATAGGAGATGTCGAAATTGCCGGCACTGGCGGCATAGGTCTGGTCACGCTCGTCGGCCGAACTGTAGAACTGCGCCCATAGGCGACCCTGTTCCTCGGCATTTTTGGATGGGTCGCGCAGGGAAGCGGTGCGGGCCGACCATGCGTCGGCGGATTGCCGCCACAGCGCCTGCGCGCCTTCGTTGATCTTGAGCGTCTGGAACAGGCCAAGGCCTTCGGCGGCGGTGATGACGAAGTCGTCGCCTGTCGCGTCGTAGCGCAGGCCATAGTGCGAGAAGCCTGTGTTCACCGATTCCGGCGCAAGCGTGAACGCGTCGGCAGCCGAGCCGCCGGCCGCATCGACAAGCGTCAGCGTGCGCCCGGGCAGCAAGGCACCGCCGCGCAGTGAGTTGAGGACGATGGTGGTCGAGCCCGACGCTGTGCCTCCGAGCACCATCTGGTCATGGGTCACCACGCCGGAAGCCGCATGAATGTCGAGCACCAGGCGGCCGTTGTTGCCGGTATAGTCGCCGGAAAGCGTCAGCACCTCGCCGGCGCGGTTGTTGGCCATGGTGATGAGGCCGGCATTGTCGAGCCGCTCGAGATCCTTGAGCGTGGCACTGGCCAGCAGGCCGATGACGCCGGTGTTGGCGAAGCGGTCGATGCCGCCGCCGAACTCGCTCAGGCCAGTCAGGACGAAGGTGCCGCTGTTGGCGATGGCGTCGTTGCCGGCGTCGAAACGCACGCCGCCGATGAAGGTGCCGGAATTGGCGAGGCTGGCCGTGCCGCCGGTCGCGACCAGGGTCGGCCCGGTGCCGGCGCTGATGTGTCCGGCATTGTCGATGGCAACGACCGGACCGTTGGCGACGATGGCGCTGGCGGCGCCGTGCACCCGGGCCGTCGACTGGATGATGACCGTCGAACTGGTCGCGCTGTCGACGACGATCGCGTCGGATGCTGTCGAGGCGGCCGTGCCCGAAACGGTGACGTTGACGTCTTTGGCGCGGCTGATGGCACTGATGGCGTTGGCGTGCGCGATGCTGTTGCGCGCCGTCACCGTGGACGAGCCGCCGGCGCTGTATGCCACGATGCCGTCGCTGCCGTCACCCGAGGCGAGAACATCACGCGCGCTAACCCTGACATCTCCCGTATCCGCCATCGCCTGGATTGCGATCGAGTCCTCGCCGAGCGTTGACACGGTGGCTGCATCGACGGTGCTGCCGGCTCCGCCCGAGGCGTGGATGCCGGTGCTCTCCACGCCCAGAGTCGACACCGTTCCGGTGCTGACCACACGAACCGAGCCCGAACCGCTATTGGCTTCGATGGCGCCGCTGTCTTCGCCGCTGGCAGTCACAGAGCCGGCCGCCACGTCGATGTCGCCGCTGGTGCTGGAGAGATCTATGCCCTCGCTGCGGTCGCCTGTCGTGGTCACCATGCCATTGCTGACGACGGTCAGCTTGCCGCTGCCCGAACTTGCGAGGATGCCGTCGGCCGACCTGCCAGCGGTACTGATCTCGGACGTGCTGATCGTGACGTCGTTATCCGTCTCGACGTTGATGCCATCGCCATCGCGTCCGGTCGTCACGATCGGACCAAGCGCGTTGATCGTCACAGCACCGGTCGTGGACGTGACGGCAATACCGTCCGAGAAGTTGCCGGAAGTCGTGATCGGTCCGCTGACATCGATGTTGATGGCCCCAGTATCGGACTCGGCGTAGATGGCGGTGCTTTCCAGGCCCATCGTCGTGACCGATTTGACCTTCAGGTCGGTGCGACCGGTGTCGGTCGCGGTGCGTACGCCGATCGCGATGTCGCCACGGGAGGTCAGGTCACCTGCGACCAGGCTCAGGTCACCTGTCTGGCTCACCAGGCTGACCACATATGCTTCACCTGTCGTCCAAGCCGTGCCGATCTTGGCAACAACGTTGCCTTTCATCGAAGAGCCGGAAACGGCGTTGCTGCGAATTCCTCCTCCAGAGGCCGAAGCGACGTCGATCAAGACATTTCCTTCGCCGCTTTGCGCTATGACACCGGCGCTCATATCACCCGAAGCACTTGCGCTTCCGGTGCTGATCACGGTGACGTCGCCGAGGTTCGAACTGGCGTACACGCCGGATGAGCCGTTGCCTGTCGCTGCGGCCGTGCCGCTGTTGATCACGGTGACGTCGCCCCGGTCGCTCGTCGCCCAGATCGCGTCTGAACGCTCGCCCGCCGTGGTGATGCTGCCGCTGTTGGTGACGGTGGCGTTGTTTGTGATGCTTTCAGCGACGATGCCTGCCGAATTGTCACCGACGGTCGTTATCGTACCGCTGTTCGTGACGGACGCGGCGCCATCGGTGGAAGATGCCAACATGCCTCGGCTGACAACGCCTGTGGTGGAGATGGTGCCGGTGTTGCCGACCGTAACGGCACCGGTGGTGGAGACGGCCTGCACCGCGTCGGCGCCGATGCCCGTGGTCGTGATCGAACCCTTGTTCGTCACCGATATGGCGCCGGCGGTGGACAAGGCCAGAATGCCATGGCTTGCATCTCCACGCGTCGAGATGGGGCCCGTGTTTTCGATCGTGATCGCGCCTGTGGCCGATTCGGTCCTTATAGCGACCGCGTCCTGGCCCGCAGTGGATGCGCCACCGCTCGTGATGTTGATGCTGCCATCAACGCTCTTGGCATTGATGCCGATGCTTCTGTCGCCCAGCGTGGTAACGGAACCTGCATCGATGACGATCGCGCCGCCTGCGGCAAGGGCCCGAGCGGTGATAGCGTGGCTTTCGATACCGGCGGTGGAAACGGAAACGGCTGAGATGTCGATCAGACCGAAGTCGTCGGTGACGGCCAGGATGCCTTGGCTTTGCCGGCCCAAGGTCGTCACCTTGTTGACGTCGATCACGACGTTGCCGTTGGTCTGGGCAACGATGCCTGAACTCAAGTCTCCAGTCGTAGACAACTGCCCGCCACTGTTGATCGCGATCGTTCCACGACCATTGCTGAAGGCGTCTATGCCGATACCGCCGGTCGTCGAAAGCGAGCGAACGTCGATCGCGATCGACCCGTCATTGCTCAACGCGGTTATTCCGACCCTCCCGCTCTCGATCGAACCGGCATTGATCGTCGTCGAACCATTGCCGCCGTAGGTGGAAAGTCCGTCACCTGAAGAGTTGATGCTGTTCACGTTCACCGTAACGCTGTCGCCATTGGAATCGGCATAGACGCCGGTGCCGTTCGTTACGATGCCCCCGTCCAGATTTAGTTTCAGGTCGCCGCCGTAGCTCGACACGCTGACGCCGGTGGCGCTCGCGGACGAGCGTACTTCCGCATCGGCGGAGAGGTTCAGCGTGAAATCTTGACCACCGGCGTTGTAGTTGATCCCGCCAGCGTAAGGATTGCCCGCCGCCGTACAATTGACAACACCACCGATCGGCGCGCCGCATTCGTCGGCGGCCATGGCTAGGCCCGGGAGGCCCAGCGGCAGCGCGATGCCAGCAAGCGCGGTGCCGATCCGCAGCCGCGCGCGCAATGAAAGGTTCAGCGCGCCGCGCCTGGTCGGACCGCGCAGGCCGCGCATGTCCAGTGTTGCCGTTTTCGTCATAGCCCGATGCCCCATATTCCGATTTCGGGGCAGACGGCCGTCAGTCGATCATTCCACCCACAAGGGCGTCTATTTATGAGGCAGGAGAAGGCAGCGACAGCAACGAGATGGAACGAGTTGTAACGAAATGGAACGAAAACCGTGGCGCGTCTGCATCAGCGCGCAGAATTCACCTGGATGCGACGTTTCAAGAAACTAGGCGGTGGCCGCGCTGGCAATTTGCATGGTGTCGCCGCAGTTCGATGCCAAGGGCAGGGTCATCTGGACGGTCGTACCCTTGCCAGCGGTGCTGAAAAGTCCGACCGACCCACCATGGGCCGTGGCGATACGCGACACCAGCGACAGGCCAGTTCCCGAGCCCTCTATGGTGCCGACATTCGAACCGCGCACGCCGTGGACCAAAACGCGCTCCAGCTCGCCGTCAGGAATGCCGATGCCGCTGTCGGCCACGGAAATGCGGACGGCGCCTGATACGGCGCCGAGCGACAGGACGACCCGGGTCGGTGTCGCAGCGGCGGAGAATTTCACCGCGTTCTCCAGCAGGTTGACCAAGGCTAGCTCGAGCATGCCAGCGTCGGCATTGACGCGCAGGCCCCGGGCCGACGGCTCGATCACGACTTCGATCTTGGCTCCCGGCATCAGGTCCAGTGCACGCACTGCTGCGGCCTCCGTGATGTCGCTGGCAACCGCGTCGGACATTTCTGGCTTGAACGACGGCCCTTGCAGGCGGCTGCGCGCCAGATTGACCTCCAGCATTTCGACCAGCCGCACGATGGCGCGCTGGATGCGTTTGACCCTGGCGCGGTTGTTGTCATCCGCCTTGGGCAGGCTGATGCCGATGCTGTCGACATTGGAGCGGATGGCGGCGAGCGGGGTGCGGTACTGGTGCGAAATCACCTCCATGAAACGCACCTGCTGTTGCTGCGAGCGCAGTTCGGCCTGCAGCGCGTCCTCGGCGATCTGTCGTGCCACCACGAGTTCGCGCGTCTTTTCCACGACAAGTGCATTGGCCGACCGCTCGGCATCCTGGGCGGCCACCAACGCCTGTTCGCGCATGTGGCGGTTCAGCGCCTCGGCGGCACGCAGCCTGACGCCAAGGGCGGCGGTCAGCAAGATCGCCTGGACAAGACCGCTGATCGCATAGGCGTGCCAGAAGATGTTCGGCAGTCCGAGATAGCCCTGCCTCTGCATCAGGGACAGCACCGATCCGACCCACAGGACACAGAAGGCGGCGGCGCGCAGCCGGCTCGCGGCGCCGCTTTCGTTTGCCGTGCGCAGCCCTTGCGCCACGTTGACCACCCCCATCAGCAGCGCGAAATTGTTGCCGATCGGCCCGAAAATGATGTTCGACTTGAACAGGGCGAAACCGATGCCGACGAGGCCGACGGCAGCACTTGCCTGGTAGACGCGATGCAGCCTGGGGGCGAGCCGCGGCAGTTCGAGGATGCTGGAATAGGCAAGCGCGCTGGCGAAAAGGCCAAACCACGCTGACGCGCCCATGAACAGGTCGTTGCCGGGGCCATTGTCTGGAAACAAAAGCATCCGGCTCAACCCCAGATTGCCGCCATAGACGAGCATGATGCCGAGCGTGCTCAAGGCGAGCAGGGGATATTGCGACTTGCGGTCGAAGTAGAAGAAGACCAGCTGGATGACCAGCAAAACGCCCATGCCGCCGAACCACAGGCCGGACAAAAGGCTTGCGGCTGTGGCCCGCGTCGTCAGCTCCGCCATCGGATAGAGCCCGATGTTCAGATGCGTCGACGAGTTGGAATTGGCGATGCGAATGTAGACGAGGGTCGTCTCGCCGACGGACAGGGCAAGGGGCACGACATTCTGCAGGCCTGAAAGCCCATCGCCTGGAAGCGGGCGATGGTCGCCGTGTTGGTAGGGCGTGAAGTCGGCGCGGGTCAGTCCGGGGTGCTGACGCGCAACGTAGACGTCGATGGAGTCGAGGAAGTTCGGTGCCAGCGACAACAACGCGGTGCCGGATGCGGCGGCATTCAGCTCGAGCCTGAGCCAGTTGACGTTGCGGGTGTAGCCGAAGTTCACGTTTGGTCCGGCGACCGGCTTGAATGCCGCCAGGCGCTCCGGCGTGATCACGTCGGCCAGCGTCAGCGACCAGGACGGGTCGGCAAGGACTGAAAGCTTGCGATCTTGTGGAGGAATGATGTCGTTTGTCGTGGCTGGCGCCGGCGAAGGCCCAATTGCCGCGGCAGGCCATGCCATCAGGGCCAACAACATGGCGAACAAAGCAAGCGGAGGGTATTTCCCAAGCCGTGCCGCCCAACGAAACGCGGCACGCCTCACGACAGTTTCATCTTGCATGGCAATGTGGTCGCAGCCGTGATCGGGCTCATTATTGATTCGAATATTTTGTGACTTATGACGACAACTGCCCTTTCTCCACAAGCCGCAAAGTCCAGCAGCGACCGCGCCGTCCGCATCATTCTTGTCGAGGACGACCATGATCTGCGGCAGGGCATTGCGGACTATCTGCGCCTGCAGGCGATCGAGGTGACCGACGTTGCCTCGGGGGCCGGCTTCTACACGACATTGATGGACGGCGATTTCGACATCGCGATCCTCGACGTCAATCTGCCCGACGTCAGCGGTTTCGAGCTTGCCCGGGTCATTTCCTCCAGCAAGCCGATGGGCGTCATCATGCTGACGGCGCGCACCGGCCGTGAGGACAGGATCAAGGGATACGAACAGGGCGCCGACCTCTATCTGACCAAGCCGGTCGACGGCGAGGAACTGGCACTTGCCATCGCCAATTTGGCGCGACGGGTCAGGTCGGCCGCCTTGTCGGCTGGCAAGATCGTCGACGACAAAGATCGCTCCCTGGAGCGCGCCACGCAACATCAGTGGCTTCTGGATCTGCAACGACATCGGCTGACCTCGCCAGAGGGGGTGCCGATCCTGCTTTCCGGCCGCGAGGCGATGCTGGTGGAGCAGCTTGCGCGTGCCGCCGGTGCCACGGTGCCGCGCAACGTGCTGGACACGCTGTTCGGCAACAGCAGCTCCGACCCCGAAAGCCGCCGCCTCGACGCAGCGCTTCGGCGCCTGCGGATGAAGGCTCGCGCCGCCGGTGCGGACCTGCCGCTGCATGTGGTGCATGCGGTCGGCGTGCGCTTCATCGGTGCTTTGAGCGTTGCCTGATGCTGTGGCAGGCGGTCCCGTGCCGTCCGACGCAGCGGACAGGCATATGATCCATGGCGATGCCTGAGGCTATTCCGGATTGATGAATGGCTGCCTTAGAGCGGCAGCCCGCCTTCAGACCAGTTGGCCAACCAGTTGGACCGCGCCCACGGCCAACCCCAACAGCAGGATGTTCACCGACCACTTGATGGCGTAGTACAGCCGTCGGTTGGTCGACTTCAGCGCCTTGTTACGTGCCAGCAGGGGAGCAAGCCAGGCAAAGACCCTGTTGGCCAGGCCACGATGGTCCTCCGGAGTGTTCGGCACGACCGAGGCGCGCGTTATCCCCTGGTAGAAGAAGTTGAACAGCGCCCCGATTGGATTGAGCGGGCGCTTGACGTCGCACATCAGGATGAGGCGATCAGCGTTGGTGTCGTTGCGGACGTAGTGCAGGTAGGTCTCGTCGAACATGAGCACCTCGCCATCGCGCCAGCTCTGGTTGTGGCCATCCACGTTGATGAAGCAGGCGTCCGAGTTGGGTGTTGCAAGGCCAAGGTGGTAGCGCAAGGATACAGCGAGGGGATCGGCATGCCGGGTGAGTTGCGATCCCGCCGGCAGGAAGGCGAACATCGCGCCATGCACCGCGGGCACCTTGTGCAATATTTCCACCGTCCTGGGGCAGAGCCGCATCGCGGAGTGATGCGTGTAGCCGTACCAATTGAGGTAGAAGCGGCTCCAGCCATACTTGAAGAACGTCCGAAAGCCGACATCGTAGGAGCCTGCCGTGCCTGGACGTTTGGTGGCGTCAAAGTAGCCCTGGCGCACCAGCTCCAGCCCTTCATCCCGAATGGTCTGCCAGTTCTGACGTAGGAGGCCAACTTCCGGAAACTCTGCAGGGTCGAGAACGGCCTTTGATCCACGTCGGTGCGTTGTCATGAAGAGCACGCAGTTGAACGGCGTGAAGATCGGCCAGCCCTTGCGAATGTACTCAGTCAGGGTTTTGTAGCGGGCTTCACCTCGGAAACGATAGACGTAAACAATACTCGCGGCAGCAAACGTCAAAATGATCACGGAAACTTGCATAAGTTCTCCTTCGCAAACCTTCCGCGCGAGGGAATAGGGGTGGCGCATTGCGGCAGCATTACGTGGCTGTCGCTTTGCCTCGATGCTGCGATTGCGATCGGCTTGGTATTTGATGTGCGGATGCAATCGCTCTGATTTCAAAGAAGAGCGGGATCCATACTTTTCATTTTCAAGCGCGTGCTGCCGATCATGGTTGGCGCGGCGTTTCGCGCGGCGATCGCACAATTGCCCGGCTACAGGGTCAACGACGCCGGGTCGATCAACTGCGAGAGGTTTTCAGGACATCGGAGTTGGAGTGGCCACGAGTGCCTTCCGCGATGCCATTCTTCGGGCTCGCGTAACTGCCCGTCAAATGAGATGGGCGAGTTGGGCGCCAGCCTCGTAGTAGGCTTCGCGGATCCGGCGGAAGGGCGCCGGCGACACCTCCGAAACCGGCAGGGGCAGGTCGGCGTAGCTCTTTTCGCCTGATATCAGCAGCGCGAGTTCGCGGCCGAACACCGTGCCGGGCGCGATGCCGCGGCCGTTGTAGCCGGAGAAGCCGATGGCGTTGGGGCCGAATGTGTGGAGCCGGGGCAAGGCATCGCCGGTCATGCCGATCTGCCCATACCATTCGTGTTCGAACGCGATGTCGCCGAGGTCCGGGTAGAGTCGGGACAGGGCACGACGGGCCCAGGCCTTGTGGATGGCGGCACCGGAGTTGCGCAGCGCGCCGACGCTTCCGAACACCAGCCGGCCTGCGCGATCCAGCCTGAAGGAGGAGAGGATTGTCTTGGTGTCCCACACGCCTTCGCGCCCGGGCAGGATCTTTCGCAACATGTCGGGTGCGAGCGGTTGCGTCGCCAGGTTGAAGTAGGGCAGGTGAACCTGTTCGGTACGCACCATTTGCCACGGGCCGGTGCTGTAGGCGTCGGTCGCGACGACGACCCAGTCGGCGTCGACAGTGCCGCCGGGAGTCTGCACGTGCCAGCGCTCGCCCTTCCTTTCGGCGGCGATGACGGGGCTGGAGGTATGAAGCGTCGCGCCCGCATTGACGACAGCTGTCGCCAGCCCGCGCGCATAGGCCAGCGGCTGCAGCGTGCCGGCGCGCGCATCATGCAGTGCGCCGAGATAGGCCGAGGTGCCGAGCCTTGCCGCCGTTTCCGTGGCGTCGAGCAGCGTGACTGGCGCGCCACGCCTTTGCCACTGCGCTTCGCGCTCCCTGATTTCGGCGAGGCCGGCCGGGCCGACCGCGCAGTGAAGCGTGCCGTTCCGCTCCAGTTCGCAATCGATGCCATGCTTGTCGATCAGCGCCATGACCTCGGCCGGTCCCTCGCCGAGCAGCTTGAGCAGCCGCTCGCCATGATCGGGCCCGAGCGCCGCCGTCACATCGTCCGGCGCCAGCCACAGGCCGGCGTTGATCAGGCCGACATTGCGACCGGCGCCGCCAAAGCCGATCTCCTTGCCTTCGAGCAGCACCACCCGCCGACCGGCCTCGGCAAGATGCAGCGCGCAGGACATGCCGGTGTAGCCGCCGCCGACGATGACGATGTCGGCCGACACATGACCTTCCAGCGCTGTCGTTGCCGGTGCCGCCGGTGCCGTCGCTTCCCAGAGGCCATGCGAGCGAGGATTGTTGAGCATCGGCAGGCTTTCGTGGCTTCAGGTTGCGAAGAAATTCTGAGTGACTGGAATTCGGGGGACGGTGCCCGCTCCAATCGGATGGCGCCGCCCGTTTTCACGGACGGCGCTTGAGGTGTCGGGCGATTTCGCCCGCTCAGTCGATGTCGAAGCTGACGCCCTGGGCCAGCGGCAGTGCCTTGGAGTAGTTCACCGTGTTGGTGGCGCGGCGCATGTAGGCGCGCCAGGCATCGGAACCGCTCTCGCGGCCGCCGCCGGTTTCCTTCTCGCCGCCGAAGGCGCCGCCGATCTCGGCGCCCGAGGTACCGATATTGACATTGGCGATGCCGCAGTCGGAACCCTCGACCGACAGGAAGCGCTCGGCCTCCTGCAGGTCAAGCGTGAAGATCGACGACGACAGGCCGGCACCGACAGCGTTGTGCAGCTCGAGCACCTGGTCGAAGTCGGAATACTTCATCACATAGAGGATCGGCGCGAAGGTCTCTTCGAGCACCGGTCCGACCTGGCCCGGCATCTCGACCAGCGCCGGCTTGACGTAATAAGCGCCGTCATGGCCCTGGTCGACGCGGGCGCCGCCGGTGATCGTGCCGCCGCTTTCGGCCGCGTGCTTCAGTGCCTTCTGCATGCCGTCGAAGGCCGCCTTGTCGATCAGCGGGCCGACAAGCGACGCTGTCTCCAAGGGGCTTCCGACCGACACGCTGTCATAGGCCTTCTTCAGGCGCGGCACGAGCGTGTCGTAGACGCTGTCATGGACGAACAGGCGACGCATCGTGGTGCAGCGCTGGCCGGCGGTGCCCATGGCGCCGAAGGCGATGGCGCGCAGCGCCATGTCGAGATTGGCCGAGGGGCAGACAATGCCGGCATTGTTGCCGCCGAGCTCGAGGATGGCGCGGGCAAAACGTTTTGCGAGGCGCGGGGCCGACGTCGCGGCCCATGCGGGTCGAGCCGGTGGCCGAGACCAGCGGCACCTTGGGATGGTCGACGAGCACCTCGCCTATGGCGCGGTCGCCGATCAGCAGCTGCGACAGGTTTGCCGGCGCATCCGCACCGAAGCGTTTTGCCGCGCGCTCGAAGATCGCCTGGCAGGCAAGGGCGGTCAGCGGCGTCTTTTCCGACGGCTTCCACACCACCGAGTTGCCGCAGACAAAGGCAAGGGCCGCATTCCATGACCACACGGCGACGGGGAAATTGAAGGCCGAGATGACGCCTACGACGCCGAGCGGATGCCAGGTCTCCATCATGCGGTGGCCGGGACGCTCGGTGGCGATCGTCAAGCCATAGAGCTGGCGCGACAGGCCGACGGCGAAGTCGCAGATGTCGATCATCTCCTGGACTTCGCCCAGACCCTCGGACGGGATTTTTCCCACCTCGATCGACACCAGGCGGCCGAGATCGGCCTTTGAAGCGCGCAGCTCCTCGCCGAGCAGGCGAACCAACTCGCCGCGCTTGGGTGCCGGCACGTTGCGCCAGGCCTTGAAGGCGGCATCGGCGCGCGCGATGACTGCACCGGCTTCATCTGATGAAATCGACTTCAACGCGCCGATCTGCTCGCCTGTCACCGGGCTGCGCACGATCAGGTCGCCGCCGGTGAAGGCGGTTGTGGCAACGCCAAGCCGTTCGAGAAGGGCAGCGGTTTCGCTGGTCACGTTGATTGTCATGGTCTTTTCCTTCTGGTTCTTGTTCGTTCAGGCGCATGGCGCCCGGTGGTCAGCTCAGCCGTGTCGATCCGATTGATGCGGGTGTCGTCGCCTGCTTCAGTTGCGCGGCCATCGATTTCAGTTTGTCCGATGTGTAGCGGTCGTAAAAATGCTGGTTGCGACGGCCAAGGCCGTGCTCGGCGCTGAAGCTGCCACCATGCTCCTCGACAGCAATGGAGATCACCCGGTTACGCAAGGCCTCGACCAGGGCTGCATCCACCGTTCCGTCCTTTTCGCGCGCGACGACGAGATTGAAGTGCACGCCGCCATCGCCGACATGGCCGAAGTCGCAGATCTCGACGGCGGGGAACTCCCTGGCCAGGAGATCGCTCATCCGGCGGCGGAAGCGCATCACCTCGCCACGGCGGAAGGAGAGGTCGAGGCCGACGACATAGCCCGCCGACTTCACGCCCTCGGAGAGCGCGTGCCGCAGCGCCCACATCTCATGGGCGGGGCCGACGAATGCATCTGCCAGAGGCTCGTCCGGCTGGTTCCAGATCTCGGCCAGCACCTCTTCGAGCACGGCCTCGAGCGGCTGCTCGGTGTCGCGGCGCGACCATGTCCGCGATACTTCCGCCAGGATGACGAAGTCGGGGACGCTGCCACCCGGGAACGGATTGCGCAGCGCTTGGACGTGCGCCAGCGTGCGCGCAATCGCTGCGCCCGACATGCCTTCGAAGGCGCTGAGATAGGTGCCCAACCGTTCTTCCATGGCATTGAGCAGAACCGCTACATGCTCGTGGGAGCGCGGCACGAGATAGGCCGTCGCGCTCTGCTGCGGCAGCCGTTCCAGGTTGAAAGTGCATTCGGTGACGATGCCGAAGGCGCCTGATGTGCCGATGAAGAGATGTTTCCAGTCGACGCCGGTGTTGTCCTTGCGCAACCCGGCACCGAGATCGACGACGGTGCCGGTTTCGTCGCCGAGCACCACCTTGAGCCCGAGCGTGTTGCGGCGGACGTCGCCGAAGCGCAGGAAGCGCGCGCCCCCGGTGTTGGTCGCGACCATCCCGCCGGCCATCGGGTCAGCACCGAGGTCGATTGGAAAGAACAGGCCGTGCGGCTCGAGCCGTGCGTTGATCTCCGACAGGCGGAAGCCGGCATCGACGCGCAAGCTGCGGTCGGCGAGATCGAGCTCGAAGGTCGAGCGCAAGCGCTCGAGGCTCAGCACGCCTTGCGTACCGCTGTCGTCGGGTGTCGATCCGGCGACTAGCCCGGTATTGCCGGACTGCGGCACCAGCGCGATCGAATGACGGGCGCAATAGGCGACGACGGCCGAGACGACTTCGCTGGACGCCGGCCGCGCAACGAAGGCGGCGCGCCCGCTGTCATAGCGCGCGCCCTTTTCGTAGCTCGCCATGTCGGCGTCGCCGGTCAAAAGCCCGCCCGAACCGAGCAGGGCACCGAGATTGTCGATGTGTTCGCGCGCCAGCATCAGGCCGCGTCCGAAAACGCCTTCAGCGTGGCAAGGCAGCGCTCGATCGATGCCCGCTCGATGCCGGCATAGTGCTCGAACTCGTTGAGAACGCCGGCACCAAGCGCCTTTTCGAACAGGCGCTGGTTGGGGCTGGCGGTGAAGTCCTGCACGGCATCGTCGCCCAGGTTGGACTGGAAGATGCCGGCGGCTGACACGGGCAGGAAATCTTCATAGACGATCGGGTCGAAGCGAACCGCGCCGGCTGTTATCAGGGCCTCGATATCGCTGCCGCGCGCACCGGCGACTGCCTCGTCGACGGTGTAGAGGAAATAGCCGAGCCCGGCCTGGCGTATGGCGTTCCAGTTGTCAGGGAAGGCGGCGAAGCTCCGGGCGAGCGCTGCGCGGTAGGCGTCGGCGTTCGAACCGTCGGCGGCGGGACGCACGCTGGCGCGAGCCTCGTTCAAAAGCCTGTCATAGAGCGCGCGGCCCTTCGGCGTGAGCGCTATGCCACGCTGCTCGATCTCGCCGAACCGCGCCGTATGCGAGCCTGTCTGAAGATTGCCGTTTTCGTCAGGAAACGAAACGCGCTCCTCGACCGCCTTGAACGAGGTCTGGCGCAAAAGGATTGGGCAGGCGCGGCTGGGCGGGCCTTCGACGACGGCCTTGGGCACGATGCCACGCGACGGCATCTGCGCCTGCACGGCGTCGATATCGAGCGTGCGCGGCGTCAGATGGTTGATGTGCGGGCCCTTGAACGAGACGACGTCGGCGATGAGGCGGTGCGCATCGTGCAGCCTGGCATAGAGCGCCTGGTCGACGCTTGCCTCACTGTGCCAGCGGAACGTGTCGAGCACCTCGGCGACGAACAGCGCTGCGTCCTCATGCGACAGCCCGCCGTCGCGTTCGGCCTTGACGACAAGTGCCACGGCTGCGTCGGAAAAGATCTGCCGGCGCGCAAGCGTGATCTCGGCGGTGACGCGCAATTCCACGTCGGCGATCAGGTCGAGCCGCAGCAGCGAGGTGAACACCCGGAACGGGTTGAGCTTGAGCGCGGCTTCGCCGACCGGCCGGAAGGCGGTCGAGTGCACCGGCACGCCTGCCTCGCTGAGGTCGTAATAGCCGACCGGGAACATGCCCATCACGGCGAAGACGCGGCGCATCATGGCAAGCTCGGCCTCGGTGCCGAGGCGGATGGCGCCGTGACGCTCCTCGCCAATGCGGTCAAGCGTCTCGGTCGCTTCCAGGCTGGCGCGCAGCACCGGCTGATCGTTGAGTGTCGCTTCGTTGACGTCGGCGACCAGGGCCATCAGCGTGCCATAGGCCGGCACTTCATCGCGGTACATGGCGGACATGGCCGCCGAGAAGGCGGCGCGGATGGCATCGGGCGACATGAAAGGAGACGGCGACATTCGAACCCTCTGTTTTCGCATTCGGCATGGGCGACTTCATGCTTCGACAGTGCTATATCCGGTTCCATCGGCACTGAATTGCGCTGAATTCATCTAAGTTGATGCGAAAACCGAATGACCGCTGCGCGCACGCTCCTTCCTGACCTGGGCAAGCTGCAGGCCTTCGAGGCCGCTGCCCGTCATGGCAACATCACGCTGGCCGGGCGCGAGCTCAATCTCTCGCAAAGTGCTGTCAGCCGGCAGATCCGCGACCTCGAGGCCCAGCTCGGCCTGCTGCTGTTCGAGCGGGTGCGCCAGCGCGTGGTGCTGTCCGCAGCCGGCCAGAAATTCCTGCCCGACGCGCGCAAGCTGCTCGAACAGGGCGAGGCGGCAATGCTGCGGGCAATGGCAAGTTCAGGGGTGTCGCTGCTCAGCCTCGCCACCTTGCCGACGTTCGGCAGCCGCTGGCTGGTGCCGCGACTGCCGGGCTTCCTCAAGACTCATCCCGGCATCGCGCTCAACGTGGTGTCGCGTTCGGAGCAGTTCGATCTCGAGGAGCAGGGGTTTGACGCGGCGATCCACTACGGCCAGCCGGTATGGGCGAACGCCGTGTGCCGCTACATCTGCCGGGAAGTCATCGTGCCGGCTGCCAGCCCGGGCTTTCTCGCCGGCCGCGACATCGCAACGCCCGAGGCGCTGGCGCATGCGCCGCTGCTCAACATGGCGACCCGCCCCAAGGCGTGGGCGAACTGGTTCGAGGCCGCCGGCGTCGACGCGCATGGTGCGTATCAGGGCCACCGCTTCGACCAGTTCACCATGCTGATCGAGGCCGCCGTGGCTGGCATGGGGGTGGCGCTGCTGCCGCTCTATCTTGTCGAAAGCGAGCTGCGCGACGGCAAGCTCCAAGTCGTTCTCGACATGCCGCTCCAGACCGAAAAGAGCTACTACTTCGTCGTTCCCGAGCGAAAGGCGGCGGGGCTTTTGACCGACCAGCTGTTCGACTGGATCGTCGGGCAGGTGACACCACCAGCCTGAAACCGCATTGCGCGGGGCCGCCATCCGGCCAGCGCCTTCCCACGGATCCTGGCTCAGCCGGACACCGGATCCTTTTCAGCTAGTCGCCGACGTAGCCGGTGATCTTGCCGTGCAGTTCCGAGACCTTGTTCATGCGTCCTTCGATCGTGACGCCGAGCTCGTTGAATATGCCGTTGATCAGCAGGTTGCCAAGGCTGGCCATCTGCGCCGTCGATTCCCAGAACATGCCGAATTCGGTCGGCACGACGAACATTTCGTCGGCGAGGTCGCGGCCCCAGTCGCAGAAGGCATCGGTGACCAGCGTGATTGGGATCTTCGCCTTCCTGGCCTCCTTAGCCAATAGCAGGTTCAGCCGCGAATAGCGGCGGGCCTCAAAGATCACCAGGCAGGTGGATTTGGGCGGGTTCAGCAGGATCTCGCTGAAATTGCCGCCGGCGATGTCGGCAAGCTGCACGCCGGGGCGAAGGTACTGCAGCTGGTTGGCGAAGTACTGGGCGATGCCGCGCTCGGTCTGGAAGCCGGCGACGAACAGTTGGGGCGTGTTCGCCAGGCGCTTGACGGCGCGGGCCCACTCCTTGGTGGCGGCGATTTCGTAGATCCTGAGCAGTGCGGCGATCTCTAGCTCCAGGCTGCGCGCCAGCGCATCGCCGTTCTGGCTGCGGTCGCGAAACTCCTTCAGCCGGTCTCCGGCCAGCCAGGGCTGCGTGCCGATGTTGTCGCGGAGGTCCTCCTTGAGGTCCTTGAAGCGGGCATAACCCAGCGTCCGGCAGAACCGCCCGACTGTCGGTTCGCTGACGCCGACCTTGGTGGCCAGGGTCGCCGACGTCTCGAACGGCACGCCGTTCAGATTTGCCAGCATGTAGTTGGCCAGCGCCTTTTCGGCGTTGGTGGCGGTGGCGAGGCTTTCGACAAGCCGCCGGCGGACCGATTCCGTCATTTTGCTCTCCCTGTCTGGGGCGGGATTTCTTGTAAGAATTCTATCACAGAATCGATTGACGTTTGTTTTTTTTCAAAATAGCTTGAACCCACCTCGTTGAGGAGCGGGGAAGAAAATCGTTGCTGGGTTGCGGGCTTACGCCGGAACCGAACAGCAATCGGAGGAAACGGCGCATAGCTGAGGCAGGTCATCTGACCGTGTCAGCTCGCGAATTCTTGTCTGTTGTCGAAAAAATGCTGCTTCCGCGGCATGGCGGGCTTTTGCCAATTTTCCAAGGGGAGGTTGAACATGAATCGACGTGGATTTCTTGCTTCGGTATCTGTGGTCACGCTGGCCGCGGGTCTCGGCCTGGCTGGAGGGTATTCAGCGCGGGCATCAGAGCCGGAGGCCGTGTTTGCTCTCGGCAATGCCGAAATCGGCGCCCCGCACCACGATCCAATTCGGGCCACCTTGCTGAGCACCGTCGCGACCCTGATCTACGACCGGCTGATCGAGCAGGACGCCGACCAATCCTATCATCCCCATCTCGCCGAAGCCTGGGAGAACGGCGCCGACGGCATGAACTGGACCTTCAAGTTGCGGCAAGGCGTTCGCTTTCATGATGGTGAACCGTTCAATGCCGCGACCATAGCGTGGTGGATCCCCAAGTTCAAAGGCAGCCCCAACGAGTATCTTGTCGACGCTGTCGATCGTGTCGAACTTGTCGACGACTATACTGTTCGCTTCGTCATGAAACGGGCGGAACCAAATCTGATCTACAATCTGGCGTCGTCCTTCATGGGCATCCCGTCGCCAAAGGCCTACGACGCGGCCGGTGACAATTTTGGCGTGACCGAGGCCGTCGGAACCGGGCCCTACAAGTTCGAAAGCTTCGCCGTGGGCCAGGAGACCGTGCTGGTTGCCAATGAGGACTACAACTGGGGCAGCGACCTCTCGGAGAACAAGGGAGCACCGCATATCAAGCGGCTTACCCTGCGCGAAATTCCCGACGCCTCGACGGCTTTCCTTGAACTGAAAACAGGCGGCGTCGGCTTGCTGCTCGGCGTGCCGGACCAGTTCCTGCCGCAACTTCAGGCAGAAGAGACATTGGGTTTCCGGAGCCTGCCTGGCTTCGGCATCACTTACCTCGCGTTCAACACCCGTGCCGAGCCCTTCGGCGATGCCGCCGTGCGCCAGGCAACCGCGTTGGCGATCGACCAGGGCGCCATCCTCAAGAGCGTCTTCAACGGCGTCGGCCTCGAAGCGCACCAGTTCCTGATCAGCACGCTGGCGGAATCGAAGATCGATCCCAAGCTGGAAATCCGCCACGATCTGGCCAAGGCCAATCAACTGCTCGACGCCGCAGGCTGGGTGCGCGACGGTGACGGCATGCGAAGCAAGGACGGCAAGCCGCTGAAGATCAAGCTGACGGCGCAGTCGGAGACGGCGATCAAACGTACTGCCGAGATCGTCCAGGCGCAGCTCAAGGCGATCGGCATGGACGTCGAGATCGACATCTTCGACAGCACGACGGTCGTCGACCAGCTCAAGAAGGGCCAGCATCAGCTCGCAGTGCGTCAGTATGGCTGGAACAACGCCGACATTCTCGACTGGTTCTTCAGCACCACCAACATTCCCTATCCGAACTCCTCAGGCTGGCAGGACGAGAAATCGCAGGAGCTTCGCAACGTCGCCATGCAGCAGTCGAAGACGCAGGAAGAGCGGGTCGCCAATTTCAAGAAATATCAGGAGAACCTGATTGGCAATTTCCTGTTCGTTCCGGTTCATGAGCCGATTCTGAACTACGCATTCAACAAGACGTTGCTCGAGGTGCCGGAAAAGCTGCGCGGCACCCAGCTGGTCCAGGCAACGACCGTCGACATCAAGGTCGTTGGCTAAGCGGTCGGCGGGACGATCATGATCGGCTTCACCTTGAGGCGGCTTGTTTTGCTGCTGCCCGTCTTCTTTGTCGTCTCGCTGGTGGTGTTCTTCATCATTCACCTGGTGCCGGGCGACCCCATCGACAATCTCCTGCGCGCCGGCTCGTCTCCTGAGCAGCGACTGCAGATCGCGGCGAAGTATGGTCTCGATCGCAGTCTCGTCGAGCAATATTTCACGTGGATGGGGCGGCTTCTGAGCGGCGATCTTGGCACCTCGATCGTACAGGGGCGCCCGGTCAGCGCATTGATTTCCCGAAACCTGCCCTTCAGCCTCGAGCTGGGTATTGCAGCACTGCTGTTTTCGACGCTGACCGGCATTACCGCCGGCGTGATTGCGGCGAGCTACCAGGGCACCCGTGTCGACGATGCGATCACCGGCTTCATCCTGCTCGGCTCCACGGTGCCGAGCTTCTGGCTCGGCTTGCTGTTGATCCTGGTTTTCGCGGTGTGGCTCGGCTGGGTGCCGGTATCAGGCGCGCGTGGCTGGAGTTCGCTCATCTTGCCAACCGTCGCTGCGGGACTGGGCGGCATCGCGCTGGTGGCGCGAGTGACGCGGATCGCCATGATCGAGACATCGCGGCAGGATTTCGTGACGCTGCTGCACGCCAAGGGACTGCCGCCCCTCGTCATCCAGCTGCGCCATGTGCTGCGCCACGCCATGGTTCCGGTGGTCACCATCCTCAGCCTGCGCATTGGCTGGGTGCTCGGTGGTGCGGTGACGATCGAATATGTCTTCGCCCGTCCGGGCCTGGGCTCGCTGCTGATCCGGGCGCTGAACCAGCGCGACTATCCCCTGGTACAGGGCTGCCTTCTCATGCTGGCCATGGCCGTCATCATCGGCGCCCTGATCGGCGACGTCGTCCAGGCGGCGATGGATCCACGCCAGCGCGAGGCACGGGCATGATCAAGCATCGCGCATTGGCACTGCTCAAGGCCGTCTCGACCTTCAAGGGCGGCATTTCAGGGGCGTTCCTGCTGCTGCTGGTCATCGGCGCGTTGTTTGCGCCGTGGCTGTCACCATACCCTTACGACCAGCAGGACCTGGGCATCATGAACCAGGCGCCGTCGCTGACGCATCTGTTCGGCACCGACGAGTTCGGCCGCGATGTGCTGTCGCGGATGATCACCGGGGCGCGCACCTCTCTCTCGGTCAGCGTCACGGCAATCGGCATTTCCGTGGCTCTCGGCCTGGTCCTGGGCGCCACCTGCGGCTATTTCGGTGGAACCTTCGACCGCATCGTCATGACCGTGATCGACCTGACCTGGTCGTTTCCGGAAATCCTGATCGCGCTGATGCTGGTCGCCATCATCGGGCCGGGGCTGGAAGGCGTGGTGATCGCCATTGCCATCGCTTACCTCGCGCAGTTCACCCGGCTGACGCGAACCCAGATCATGTCGCTCAAGAGCGAGACCTATGTCGAGGCGACAATCAGCCTTGGCGCCGGCCACACGCACGTCCTGTTTTCGCACCTCCTGCCCAACGCGCTGGCGCCGGTTCTGGTCGCGGCGATGCTGGCGACGGGGGACGCCATCATCCTCGAGGCGACGCTCGGCTTCTTTGGCCTCGGCGCCCAGCCGCCGACGCCAAGCTGGGGTGCGATGATGAGTTCCGGCACGGCACAACTGTTCATCGCCCCTTGGGTGATCCTGCTTCCCGGTCTCGCCGTGGCGCTGACGGTCGTCTTCATCAACCTGTTCGGCGACGCGGTGATCGCTGCGCTCGATGTCCGCGCCAAGTTCAGGGAGGCGTAAAGATGCTGCTCACGCTGGAAATGCTGCGGATCAGGTTCGGCGCGTTCTCGCCGGTCGACGAGGTCACGCTGAGCGTCGATCGTGGCGAAATCCTCGGCATCGTCGGTGAATCCGGTTCGGGCAAGTCATTGACCGCAACCGCGATCATGGGGCTTTTGCCGCGTATCGGCGGCCACGTCGTGGCTGGCACCATCCGCTTTGACGGCACCGAGCTGGTCGGGCTGCCGGAGCGGCAGTTGCGGCGGCTGCGCGGCGGGCGCATCGCGCTGATCACTCAAAACCCGATGACTTCGCTCGATTCCATGATGCGGATCGGGCCCCAGATCGACCAGGCGGCGCGCCTCCACCTCGGCCTTGGCCGAAGTGCGGCGCGGGCGAGAAGCCTGGAGCTGATGGCCGACCTGCGCATTCCCGACCCTGCCTCGGTCTACGACCTGTTCCCGCACCAGCTCTCCGGCGGCATGAAGCAGCGCATCGTCATCGCCATGGCGCTCGCCGGCGACCCCGAGCTGTTGATTGCCGACGAGCCGACAACGGCCCTCGACGTCACGGTGCAGGCGCAGATCGTGCAGATCCTCGTCGACCTGGTGCGTCAGCGCGGGCTGGGCCTGATCCTGATCACCCATGACATGGGCGTCGTTGCCCAGGCCTGCGACCGTGTCGCCGTGATGTATTGCGGCCGCGTGGTCGAGTTGGCGCAGGTCGACGCGCTGTTTGCGCAGCCGCGTCATCCCTACACCCAGGCGCTGATCCGCTGCATCCCCCGCCACGACATGGCGCGGGGCACGATGAGCGCCATCCCCGGCGTGGTTCCCAATGCCGCTGCGCAGCCGCCGGGCTGCCGGTTCAACCCGCGCTGCGCCCGCGTCGCCGAGCGCTGCCGCGTCGAAATCCCCGAGCTGCGCATAGGCGCCAGCGGCAATGGCGTGGCCTGCCACGTGGCGGAGGCAGCATGAGCGACCTTCTTACGGTCAATGGTCTCAGCCGCCGTTTCAGCGATGGCGGGCTGTTTCGCAAGCGCAAGACGTTCCACGCCGTCAGCGACGTTTCCTTTGCCCTGAAGCGCGGCCAGATTCTCGGTGTCGTCGGCGAATCCGGTTGCGGCAAGTCCACGCTGGCGCGGCTGGTGCTGCGCCTGATCGCGCCCAGCGAAGGGCAGGTGACGTTCGACGGCGTAGACATGGCCTCGCTTTCGCAAGGCGATTTGCGCCGGCTGCGCCAGCGCATGCAATTGGTGTTCCAGGATCCTTATTCGGCGATCGATCCGCGCTATTCGATCAGGGATGCGTTGCTCGAGCCGTTCAAGGTGCAAGGCGTCAAGCCCAAGTCAGCGGACGAGACGGTGGCATCGCTGCTCGACATGGTCGGTCTGAACAGCGCGTTGGCGGCAAGCTATCCGCACCAGTTGTCGGGCGGCCAGAAGCAGCGTGTCGGCATTGCGCGGGCGCTTGCGCTCAACCCGTCGCTGGTGGTGCTCGACGAGCCGACTGCCTCGCTCGACGTCTCGGTGCAGGCCCAGATCGTTGCGCTGCTGGAGCGGCTGCGCCAGGAGCTCGGGCTGACATATCTGTTCATCTCGCACGACCTTGGACTGGTGCGCTATTTCTGCGACCAGATCCTGGTCATGTATCTCGGACGCATCGTCGAGGTGCTGCCGAGTGATGCCGCGCCCGCGCATCCCTACACAAGGGCGCTGCTCGACAGCACCTTCGAGCCCGATCCGAAACGGCGTCGTACAGTCACTCGCCTCGCCGGCGAAATCCCGAGCGGCTACGACCTGCCGGCCGGTTGCGCCTTCGCCAACCGCTGTCCGCGCGTCACCGATCTCTGTCGCCGGGTGCTGCCGACGCTGACGTCGCAAGGCAGCGGCCATCAGGCCGCCTGCCATCATCCGCTCGCTGCCGTGCCCGAGGTAGCAGTCGAACAAAGGTCGGTCGCATGAACGCCCACGCCATTCAGGAAATCAGCATGAACATCACCGAACAACTCGACCGCTATCTGCAGGCGGAAGTCGACAACAGCCAGGTTCCCGGCCTTGGCGTCGCCATCGTTCATGATGGCGAGATCGTTCACCTCAAGGGCTATGGCCTTGCCAACGTCGAGAACCTGACCCCGGTCACGCCGGATACCGTTTTCCACTCCGGTTCGACCGGCAAGATGTTCACCTCGGCATCTGTGATGTTCCTGCTGCAGGATGGCCGCATCAAGCTTGATGACCCGCTGAGCCGCTACATTCCCGAGGGCCCCGAAAGCTGGGCCGGCATCACCATCCGCAACCTGCTGTCGATGATGGCCGGCTTTGGCAATTTCGACATCGTCTTCGCGGCGACGAATGGCGGGGAGGGCGGTGCCGTGCCGCTCAACCTGTGGCAGGACCACAGCGACGCGCAACTGATCGACCTGGCCCGCCGCTCGCCGTTCATGTACCAGCCGGGCGAGGGCTATCAGTACAGCAACACCGGCTACATCCTGGCCGGGCTCGTCGTCGCGCGCATCTCGGGCAAGCCTTATTACGAGCTGCTGCGCGAGCGTCTGTTCGAGCCGATCGGCATGGCCACGGCGCGCGAAGCGTCCTGGTACGACATCGTGCCGAACCGCGCCGCCGGCCACTGCATTCGCGAAGGACAGCTGGAAAACCGCTATTGGGCGGCGCCGACGCTGCAGCGCACCGGCGATGGCGGGCTCTACTTCTCGCCCCGCGACATCGCCCACTGGCTGCTCGAGCTCGACAATCCGACGGTGCTGCGCCCCGAAACCATCGCGCTGATGTCCGAGCCGGTGCTGATGAAGAACGGCCAGCCGTCGTTCAACAACTATGCTCTCGGCTGGCAGAATTCCACGATCCGTGGTCATCGCAAGATCCGGCATGGCGGCACATGGGACGGGTTCCGCGCCGAGATCGCGCGCTTTCCTTCGCGCAAGCTGTCGGTCTGCGTGCTCGCCAATACGGACGAGGCCCAGGTCGCCCGGATCGGCCAGAAGATCGCCGGGATCGTCGATCCGGCGCTGGCACCGTACGAGCCGGTTGCCGACGCCAACGAAGCCCTGACCAGACGCGACCACGAGTTGCTGCAGGCCATCGTCGATCGCCGCGCGCCGCGCGAGAGCTTTGCCGATGACGCCTGGCGCTTGTGGAGCAATGGCTGGTTCGAGCAGATCGCCGCGAGTGACGTCGCGGTGGCTGGAATGCCGCTCGAGCTTACCCATCAGGAGGGCGATGGCGGTAGGCGCTACCGGTTGGAGATGGGCGGCTACCACCTGCATTGGACGATCAGGCGCGACGCTGAAGGCCGGGTGAGCGAGATGCGCTTCCACATGGAGTAGCCGCACCTGATTTAGGTTGGCCGCTGCCCTGCCGGCGCGGCCACCGTTCCAAACCAAACCAACTGCTGAGCCCGGTCAGGCGCGCTTCCCTCGACGAGGAAAGCAACGGCGACGCGCGCCTGATCGATCCGAAACGCCCGAACGAACATCTGGAGACCGACAATGAGCTTTCGTGTTCTAACCGCAGAATTCTCGCATGAGACCAACACGTTCAGCGTCCGCAAGACCGACTATGACGCGTTCACCGTCGAAGGCGTGATGTTCGGCGACGACGCCATCCGCGCCCGCGGCGAAGCCAACACCGAAATCGCCGGATTCCTCGACATCGGGCGCAAACATGGCTGGGCCATCGAGCATGTGCTCAGCACCGGCGCCGAACCGGCGGGACCGGTGACGCGCGATGCCTTCGACCGCATCGGCGGCGCCATCGTCAAGGCCGCGGCTGCACGCAAGGGCCAGCTCGACGGCATCCTGCTTGGCCTGCACGGCGCGATGGTCACTGACTTTTCGCCCGATGGCGAAGGCGAGCTGCTGGAGCGGCTGCGCGCCGTGGTCGGGCCTGACCTGCCGATCGCCGTCACGCTGGACCCGCACGCCAATGTCACGGCGAAGATGTGCGAGCTCGCCGACATTTTGATCTCGTTCAAGACCTACCCGCATATCGACATGCGCGACATCGCCCGTCACGCCAGTGAGTTGCTGCACAAGACGATGGCCGGCGAGATCAGGCCCAAGACGCTTCTGGCGCGACGGCCAATGCTGGAAGAGGCCAATGCCGGGCGCACCGACATCGGGCCGATGGTCGAGTGGATCGCGCGGGCCCGCGCCTATGAAGAGACGGCAGGCGCGCTGGCAGTCAGCATCAACGGCGCTTTTCCCAATGCCGACATTCCCGAGGTCGGGCCAACGGTGCTCGTCACCTATGACGGCGATCCGGCGCGGCATCAGGCTTTTGCCGAAAGCATCGCCGACGAGATCTGGGACAACCGCTTCAACGTGCTGAACACTTTCTATACGGTGATGCAGGCTGCAGAGATCGCGCATGACTATCGCGGCGACCGCCCGCTGATCATTGCCGACTATGCCGACAATCCCGGTGCCGGCGGCTATGGCGACGCGACGGCCTTGCTTGGTGCCATGCTCGAAGTGGGTATCAGCGATGCCTGCTTCGGTCCGATCGTCGATCCTGAGACAGCCCAGCAGCTTCACCGAGCCAGCGTCGACGATACCGTGAAGCTGAAGCTCGGCGGCAAGACTGATCCGCGCTTCGGTGGCGATCCGCTCGCGGTGACCGGCAAGCTGCTGGTCATCAGCGATGGCAAGCTCATCGGCGACGGCGAGCAGCTGGGTGGGCTGGAGTTCAGCTTCGGTCCGACGGCCGTCGTGCAGATCGACGGCATCACGGTGCTCGTCGTCACCGAGCCGTCGCAGATGCGCGATCTCCAGCAGTTTAGGGCCTTCGGCATCGACCCGGCGCGGCATCGCGTCGTCGGGCTCAAGTCGATGCAGCATTTCCGCGCCGCCTTCGAACCCATTGCCGGCAAGGTCATCGTCTGCGACAGCGGCGCGCTCTGCACCATGGACTATTCCAGGATGCCGTATCGCAACGTCGCGCGCCCGATCTTCCCGCTCGACCGCGACATGACACTGTAAGCGCATGGCAATGACAGCAAGGAAACCGATGGCGCAGCCAGATATCCAGCAGGCCGACGTCATCGTGCTTGGTGCCGGGATCATCGGCGTTTCGGTCGCGCTGCAACTGCAGCGGCGCGGCCGCTCCGTCATCCTCGTCGACCGTCGTGGCGCCGGCGAGGAAACGAGCTATGGCAATGCCGGCCTGATCGAACGCTCGAGCGTCGTGCCTTATGGCGCGCCGCGCGAGCTTGCGAAGCTGATGCGTTATGCATTCAACCTCTCGACTGACGTGCGTTTCGACTGGCTGCAGATGCCGCGCATCGCGCCTTGGCTCTGGCGGTTCTGGCGCGAGTCGGCACCCAAGCCGCTGGCGCGCGCCGCAGCCGACATGCAGCCACTCATCGAGCGTTCGGTGAGCGAGCATGAGGCGCTGATGTCGGAGGCCGGTGTGCTGCCGCAGCTGCGCCGGGCCGGCTGGCTCGAGGCCTACCGAAGCGAGAAGACGTTCGAGCATGCGCGGGGCGCCGCCGTAGCCCTTCACCAATTCGGCCTGAACTACGAAGTGCTCGACCGAAAGGCACTGCAGCAGCGCGAACCGCACCTCTCCGACGCCCTGGTAGGTGCTGTGCATTGGCTCGATCCGGCCACTGTCGCCGATCCGGGCGCGCTGGTGAAAGCCTATGCCAGCCATTTTGTCGATCGCGGCGGACTGTTCCTGCAAGGCGATGCCCAGTTGCTGCGGCAAGAGGAAACAGGCTGGAGCATGGTCACCGACGGCGGTCGTGTCGAGGCGCCGGAGGTGGTCGTGGCGCTAGGGCCCTGGTCGGACACGATCTCGCGTTCGCTCGGTTACAAGATCCCGCTGGCGATGAAGCGCGGCTACCACGTCCATTTCGAAACCGACGGCGATGCCCAGCTCAATCATCCCATTGTCGACGTCGAAGGCGGCTTCGTGCTGGCATCGATGGCCAAGGGCATCAGGCTGACCACCGGTGTCGAGTTCGCCTCGCGCGGCAGCCGGCCTAACCCGGTCCAACTCGACAGGACGGAGCCGCTGGCGCGCCAGATCTTCCCGCTCAGGCAGCGCATCGAGGCAAAACCCTGGATGGGATCGCGCCCGTGCCTGCCTGACATGCGTCCGGTGATCGGTCGGGGCTACAGGCACAAGGGGCTGTGGTTTGCCTTCGGCCACAACCATCATGGCCTGACGCTCGGCCCGATCACCGGACGCCTGCTGGCCGAAATGATGACGGGCGAGCCGGCATTCACCGATCCTGCCCCCTACGCCATGGAGCGCTTCGGCTGAGATTTATCGAAGCCTCGGTGTCTTGCTCCGAGGCCAATCGACACAAACAATTAACAAAGCCGGTGAGCTTGGCCTTTACCAATTGCTGCTATCCGAAACCCGCAATTCGGGAGAGCGGCCAGGGATGGTTGGGGCAAGTCGCATCGCTGCACGATTCAACCGCCTGTCGGTGCTGGGACAGGCTTGTGCGATCGTGGCCGCCGCGACGATCGGTGCGGACCTGCTCACGCTGATCTTCTACGCGATCTTCTTTTCCGACCGGCTGCTGCTCGATCTCGTGTTGACCAGCCTGATCGTCGTCGCGGTGGCGTTTCCGCTGTCGTATTTCTTCATGGGCCGCAGCGCGAAGCTCGTCGAGCTCGCCGCCGAGCTAGATCGCGCCAATCGCCTCGACGACCTGACCGGGCTGCTCAACAGAAAAACCTTCCTGCTGCAATCCCGCCAGATCCTCGGCGACCACGATGAAGGCGAGGGCGCCGGGATGCTGCTTTTCATCGACGCGGATCATTTCAAGGCGATCAACGACCGTCATGGCCATGCCATGGGCGATGCGGTGCTGCAGGAAATCGGTGCCGCGCTGACCGCGAGCCTTGGCGAACAGGACCTTGCCGGGCGGCTGGGCGGTGAGGAATTCGTCGTCCTGCTGCGCGGCGCGAGCCCCGAGAAGGCAGCGCAAGTGTGCGAACGCCTGCGGCGGAAGGTGAAGGCGATATCCGCCATTGTTGGCATCAGCGGCCGCGAGGTCACCGTCAGCATCGGCGTGTCGAAACATCAGCCGGGCCAGAGCCTCGACGCACTGCTGCTGGCTGCCGACAGGAACCTCTACCTCGCCAAGGCCAATGGCCGCGACCGCATTGTCAACACCGATGGCAAGTTGGCCGCTGCCTGAGCGCCTAGCGTGTTCAGCTTGCCTGCCGAAGCCTAGCCGCCGGCATGCGCCATGTGCTGGAAGCGCCGGACCATGCGCCAGCCCGAGGCAACAAGCCTGTCGGCGGGCGGTGCCACCGGCAACACCGGTTGGGTCAGCATGCGGCGCAATTCGGCTGGCCCGACCTCGCTGGTCATGACGATGCGCGACAAGGTGTACGGATCCTCCGTCGTCGAGGTCATGGCATGCCTGACCCGGCACGCCGAGGTGAAGCCGGCGCCGCGAACCAGCGCGCGCGTGGTGCGGCTCGAATAGCCATGCGGGTAGGCGAAGCTGTGCACCGGCCGCTTCAGGCCGTGTTCGAGGGCGAGCTTGCTGTCATGGATCTCGCGTGCCGCGTCGCTGGCCGACAGGATATCGAGTTGTGGGTGGCTGACGGTATGGGCCCCGATTTCGATGCCTTCGCAGGCCAGCGCCCGCAGGTCGCCCCAGCCGAGCATGGGGCGGTCGCCTTCGCCAGATGAAGCGAGCCACTGGCTCGTCTTGCCGACGAGGCCCGAGACGACATAGAGCGTCGCGGCAAAGCCGTGGCGTTCCAGCACCGGCATCGCGCCGATGAGGAAGTCCTGCAACCCGTCATCGAAGGTGATGCAGACCGTGCGTGGGGGCAAAGGCCGCTTTTCGCGGAAGATCGTCGCCAGCGCCGAGATCGTCACCGGGCGGAAGCCGCCTTCGGCCAGCACCTGCATGTGGCGATCGAACTCGTCTGGCAGCATCATCCAGCGCCGGTAGGGCGCAGCGCAACTGGTGTCGATGCTGTGGTAAACAAGGATGGGCACGGATGGGCGCATGGCTGTCGATCCTCCCTTGAAGGCGACCTCGTGGCCGTTCGCCGAAGGGGCGATGCCGGATGACGGGCTGCGTGCGGCGGCATAGCGGCTGCGCAGATAGCCCGGCACGCCAGCGGCGATGCCCAGCCTCTCGCGCCAGATCAGGTTGCTCGGATAGTCGCCCGGCAGGCGCTGGTTCTTGGGCGATGTCGGCCCCGCCATGTGGGCGATGCCGGCCGGCATGGCGCGCGCCAGGCGCAAGGCCGCCGCCGGTTCGTCGACGACGACCTTGGTGAGATAGGCGCCGAGGCCCATGCCGTAGCCGAAGGCCTGGCGGCGCATGCTGTCTTCGCCGCGCCGGTGATGGTGCCAGAGCAGCGCGCGCGGCTCGTAGACGAGCTGGAAGCCGGCCTGGACCACGGCGTAGAACGAGGCGAGGTCGTCGCCGCCGCGCGCCAGCGTGCCGGCACCAAGCGCTGAATCAAAGCCGCCGATCTGGTGTAGCGCCTCGGTCCTGAATGCCATGTTGGCGCCCGAGCCGAACTGTCCGGCGGTAAAAGGAAAAAGCGATCCCGCCGGCCTGTTGCCAGCGAGATCGAAGATCTTGCGCGCAAAACCCTTGCCGAAGCCGCCATGGCGCTCGGTCCAGAACTGCGCGCGGGTGTCGAGCTCGGCTGGCAGGATCAGGCCGGTGACGCAGCCGACCCGGCCGTCACGGTCGAAATTGGCGGCCATCGCCGCCACCCAGTTGGCATCGACGACGACGTCGTCGTCGGTGAACAGCACGAGTTCGGACGACAGGTTGGCTAGGCCGGCATTGTGGGCGCGGCCGAGACCCGGCACATTTTCCCTGACATAGCGGACCGCGCGCGCGCCGCCGTAGCGCCGGGCGATGAGATCAGCGGTCTGCGACGAGGACGGCGCATTGTCGACGACGACGATGTCGAACGGCTGGTAGGTCTGGAGCAGCAATGAATCGAGGCATCGCGCCAGGCTTTCGGCGCGGTCGCGCGTGGCGATGACGACGCTGGCGAACGGACCGTCCTTCTTCGGCAGCGGCGCGTCATGCTGGAAGGTGCTGTCCTGGACGGCCTGGTTCTCGGAGATGCGGCGGCGCAATTCGAATGTCGTGAGTACGTCCTCATCGAAGTCGAACTCCATGATCGTCACCGGACGGCCCTGGCGGCGGACGAGGCAAAAGACGCCGCCATAGCGCTGGCCGCTCGCCACGTCGAGCATCGCCACATCGTTCATCGGCCGGCAGACATCGACGTCGAGGATCTTGATCGGATGAAACTCGGGCACGCTCATGCTTGCCTCCTGGCGAGGCTCAGCCGGGCGCCGACATAGCCCATCGTCGTGTAGCCGAGCCCGAAACAAATGCCGGCGGCGCGGGCCAGCCCCCACATGTCGAATTTGAGCACGGCATCGCCAAGCCCACGCAGGACACCCGCCGGCAGGACACGCATGACGTAACGCTGTTCGCTGGACAATCCGTCCAGCGCGCCCACTGCACTGACGACCTGGGTCTTGGAGCGGCCTTCGGCAAGGCAACGCTTGCGGAAATATCGCCAGCCCGCGCGCTCGGCCGTCACCTGGTGGTGCACGCTCATGTCAGGATCGTATAGGATGAGCGAGCCGGGAATGGCCTGCAGGGCGCGGATGCAAAGCTCCGTCTCCTCGCAGCCGGCGGCATCGGCCGCTGTGCGGCCAATGCCTTCGCGGAATCCCCCGGTCAGATCGAAGATGTTGCGGCGGAACGACATGTTGCAGCCGATGGGATTGCGCACCGGCTCGACTTTTTCGGGTTGACCGCGATAGCTGCAGCCGACGACCCACTGGAACTCCTCGGGAAACCAGCGCGGGCGATCGACCTGCCACATCGGCAGCACGCGCCCGCCCATGCCGATTACCGAGGGGTTGCGATAGTGCGGCAGCATCTTTTCCAGCCAGTCGGAGGCAGCGACAGCGTCGTCGTCGAGGAAGGCAAGGATGTCGCCGCTAGCCCGCCTGACCCCGGTGTTGCGGGCACCCGAAAGGCCGCGTGCGCCTTCGTTGGCGATGACGGTCACGGCCGGATAGGTGGCAAAGAAGTACGCCCACAGCGGCATGTTGTGGTCGATGACCACGATAACCTCGGTCGCCTTGGTGCGCTGGGCGAGCACCGAGGCGATGGCACGCTGAAGCTGCTCGCGACGGTTGTCGGCGTAGGCGCAGATGATGACTGATACCGAAGTCGCCGACGCCGTCATGATCGCTCGCTAGATGCTGGGTTGGTGTTGTCCGGTTGGATTGCGCTCGGGTACCGCCGGCCGTGCCGGGCGGGAAACGCCGAGGCGAACGATCGTCTTCAGCACCCGCCAGCCATCGGGGATTGTGCGCAGGTTGCTGACCCCATGGATGCGCGGGAACTCCTTGCTTGCCACCTCGAATACGTTGAGATTGGCGCGCAGCGCCTGGACGTTCATTTCGGTCTCGATTTCGAAACCTGTCGCGTCCTCGATGTTGAGATAAGGCAGCACGTCGCGCCAGAACGCATTGTAGCCATAGCAAAGGTCGGTGAACTTGCCGCCGAAGCGAATGCGCACGAGCGTGAGCAGCCCCCAGTTGCCGAGCCTGCGATACCATTCCATGTCGGTGGTGTTGCCACCCTGCATGAAGCGCGAGCCCTTGACGAAATCGGCGCCTGCCAGAAGCGCGCCGACAAAAGCAGGGATCTCGCCGGGATCGGCCGAGCCGTCGGCGTCGAGCGTGATGATGATGTCGCCCTTGGCGGCATTGAAGCCGGTGCGCAGTGCTGCGCCCTTGCCGCGCCTGTCCTGCTGCAGCACGACGATGTCGGGCAACAACGACTTGGCGACCGCGATGGTGTCATCGGTCGAATTGCCGTCGACGAGGATGACTTCATCCACCCACGCAGGAATATGGGGAAGAACGTGAGGAAGGTTCTTGGCCTCGTTCTTGGCGGGAACCACGACTGATATGCGTGGTGTGCCGCCGACGGGCATTCCTGCCAGTTTGAAAATTTCCATAGCAGGCCGATGCGGGAATGCTGCCGCCGTCATTATGGTTACTCCAACCCAAAGGTGGCGGCACCCAATGACCACGCGAACCAAACGCACCGGACGCAAAACAGCAGCCTGTCGAACACAACTTCGCAGGAAGGTTGTTTCCGAATAAAATCTGGACGCAAGTGTCTTGTTAGCCCCACTCGCCGATCAGAACTATACCATGCATTTACTTATTGTAAACCATATGTAGTATCCGCATGTAATTGATAGGCTATTAGTGCTGATTCGTAGATGTGGATTTGTATGAACCTGTTGGATTGATGGCTTCTACTAGATAAATAGATGTTTATCTAAATTAAACTAGGCAAGCAGCCTTTGGCATCGCCCGGTAGCGGGCATACATCAATTCATGCTCGCCATATTAGGTTGAGCTTTAATATTAATTCTTTTGACCCGAAACCTCGGCTAACTCCGGCTCGCCAAGGACGAAACCTGATCAAAACCCGTGTTGGTTGTAACCTGCCAAGTCTCGCACTGGTCAGTCGCAACATTGTGATCAGGTTGAAAACGCGGAGTTTTGTCGCCACGGAGGTGGGTTCGCGAGGTGAGGCTCAAGGGCAACATGGATGCAGATGTTTGTTAGCAAGTGTGCAGATAAGGCCTCAGCATGAATGACGGCTGGGGGTGTTCATGTTAGGTTGGCCCAAATCAGGAGGCGGGGGCCACCAGCACGATCAGCGGCGTTCGGACACAGCGCCTGTGACATGTTCTGTGCGCCCGATTGTTCGAGGATTTGATTTGCCTAGCCCACAGCGCCCCGAAACTCCTCCTGCCTCCGATGCTTTCGACGACTGGGTTGTCCTGACGAGCAGGTGGGATGCGGCTTACAAGGGCTACCTGGCCGTGCGTGATGCGCGGGCCGCCGCCGAAGCCGCGTCCGGCACGCCGGATCCGGAGTTGAAGGCTAGCGAGGACGAGGCACTGGCCGCATTGGCCGAGATCAAGGCCGAAATGGATAAGGTCGTGGCGGAGACGCGGCAACGGCGCCGGCCCATCGGCGGGTCGTTCGTAATAGGTACGATCGAGCATGTTGATGCCGAAGCCTCCTCCAGATCCGAGGACGACCCCGCCAAGAAGTAGCCGCGAACTGCGCTGCAGCCAGGTGATGCGTTTTGGGCATCGCCATCGTTGCGCACGCAGCCCCTGTCGGCAGGGCTATTTCCACCTCGCTCGGTTGCGGTGTATGAAAAACGGGTGAGAACGCGAGACGCCCAGCGAAGCGCATGTTTCTTGCCGGCCATTGTCGTGACACTGGCTTGCACGGCGATGCTGTCGTTGTTCGTCGGTTCGGGCGTTGCCGCCGACTTTCCGGTGATCGAACTCGAGACGACTTCAAACACTACGCTCGACGGTGTGTTGCGCGCGGCGCTGAACACGCCGGAGCTTGAACGCGCCGCCGAGGTAGGGAGCACGAAAGCGGCGGGATGGCAGCCTGCCGTCGAAGCCGAACGTCACCGGCTGGAAGAACTCATGCGTGGCCAGGGCTATCTTGAGGCGCGGATCGACATGTCGGATACCACTGCCGGTTCCCCTGAAAAGGTTATCCTCAAGCCGCTGGCCGGACCGCTTTTCCGTGTCGGCATGGTCGAAGTCGACGGTCTCGATGGCGTTGCCACCGATGTGGTTCGCGACGACGTTTCACGGCAGATGATGGGGGCCGCCGGCAAGCCCGTACGCGGCGACCTGCTGGCAACTCTCGAGGACGAGGTCCTGTGGCGGCTGCGCACGGCATCCTATCCTTTTGTCCATGTCACCGATCGCGAGTTGCTGCCAATCCCGGGGCGGACGCTGGCGACAGTTCGCATCGTCGTCGAGCCGGGATCATCGGCAAGATTTGGCACCGTCACCTATGTCGGCTTGACCAGCCTGAAGGCGCAGGATCTGAGCCGCCTGCAGCCTTTCAGGCTGGGCGATCCCTACGACCCCGAGAAGCTCGATCGTTTCCGCGAGGCTCTGCTCGCGCATCCGTCGGTCAAGACGGTCAGGGTGCGACTCGCGGAAGACGTGGACGCTAGCGGGCAATTGCAGCTGCGCGCCGAACTCGAAGAAGAACAACTCCGCTCCGATGACGCGACCGGCAACTATCGCACCGGGCTCGTTGCCGCCGCGTCGGCGATCGCGGCGCTGGCCATAAGGCAGGTTTCGGTCGCCAGCCTCCGGCCAGGCCGCACGCGCTGGCCGCTCTGGCTCGAGCTGGTGCCGGTGCTGCTCCTGGCTGCCGCGTTCTACCTGATCGCGCAAAGGTTGATGCTTCTGGCGTTCCCCGGCTGACGGCCTAGGTATCCTTGAACCCAATGGTCCATTTCGCGGCGTGTCGCACGCTGGCGTCGATGGCTGTGATCGGCAGTTTCTCCAGGAAGTATTCGGCATGAGCGTGCGGGGTCGCGCCAAATCGCTGCTTGTAGTGCGCGAGCGAGGCCGAGGCGCCGGTCTCGCCGAAGTGATAATAGCGGCAGCCGCTGTGGCAGGCCTCTTCAATGGCGAGTTTCTGGATCAGGTCGTTGGCGCCTGAGCTGCCAAGTGCATGGCGGTCGATCGCACCGCGGGCGTCGTTGACATTGCCATATTGCAGCACGAAGGCTGCGGCCGCAGGCTTGCCGTCGACCCAGGCAACCCAGATGCGGCAGGCATCGCCGAAGTGCCTGGCGATCGAGCTGAACTTGGCCATCGGATCGCGGCGCCGACCACGCAGATGAGCGAGCACTCGCGGCTCATGCTGCTTGTCGGCCCAGCGGTCGAAGGATGTGCGCAGCAGCTGGTAGAAGACCGGCACCAGCTTGCCCGTGGTGTCGCACTCGACAACGATACCGCTGCGTTCGGCCTTGCGTACCCGCGTCCGTGTCGTCTTCTTGAAGCGCGTCGACCAGACGGCGTCGAATCCGCCGTCCAGGTCGAGGATATGGGCCAGGCCCGGCACCACCGTGACATGGGCGGGTGCTGCGGCGGCCCACAGATGGGCGTGGCGCGGGTTCGGCCTGACCGAAATCCTGAGATAGGGCAGGCTGGCCAGGTCTTCGAAAATGGCGCGCAGATGTTCGACCCTTGGCGCGTACGACGAGATCACGCCACCGCGTCCCCAAGCATAAGGCATCGACTCGGCGACCGACAGCCGGGCGGGCAGGCGCCTGTTGCGTACCATCGGCAGCACGTAGTGGTGTCCGTCCGGGAAACAGTAGGCGCGGCTCGCGTCCTGGTACTTGCCGAGGGCGCAAAGGCTGTCGAGCCATGCCGGCGACTGGTAGGGCAGGGCTTCGGGATCGGCGAGCATGAGGCGATGCCATAGGTCACGCGGCGCCGGGCTTTGGACGTCGAACACCGCCGACGTGCGCGCTGTAGCGTGCACCTCCTGTGCGCTCCCGAAATCTGTCGGATCGGTATCCGTCCGAAGCCTCCCACTTTCCACCTAATGTCGCAGATTTTGTGAGATATCACTACCTTTGCAGCGGCAGAGTTGCTTTTCAAATTTACGTTTGTTCAGAAATGGTTACCGCACTGCCGTAAAGATATTGTGTATCACAATTTTGTTATTGATGCGTGATGGAAAAATATCTCCAAAAGATCAATCAAAGTTTTGCTCATTTAAATAAAGCATTCTGGACACATAGCAGCTATTTCCATAGCCAAGTCGACGCTTCCAGGATTCAAAAACATGATCTTGAATTTGAACCAGAATGGGTCGTGTCATTTACCGAGACAGGCAAAACAGCTTGACGAGCTGTCGGACAAACGTCCTAGTTAACAGATCGTAAGCGACAGATTTCCGGATAACCGGCATATGCGCGCGAACCGCCACCTTGCGGAACCACGCAGGCAACAACCGGCCCTTCTGTAGCGGCGAGCCAGAGTAATCAGGCCTATCGGGTTGGTGCATGGGTAAGGGGTTGTGGGGTGCGGCGCTGGCGGGCGTCTGGTGGTTCGGGCATGCAGGCGCCTTGGCTCAAGGCGTCGAGCCGCCCCTGATCAAGGGACAATGGGAACGGATATTCACAGAGGAATTCGACCGGCCCAAGCTCGATCGCGACAAGTGGACCCGCTGCTACTGGTGGGACAAGGGCGGCTGTACCAATCTCGCCAACAAGGAACTGCAATGGTACATGCCCGACAACGTCAGCGTTGCCGATGGCGTCTTGCGCCTGACAGCGCGACCGGAGACGGTGACCGGCCATGAAGGGCGCACCTTCGACTACACATCGGGCATGGTGACGACGGGTCGCGATTATCTCGAGCGCGCCAAAGCAGACCGTTTCGCCACCAAATACGGCTACTTCGAAATCCGCGCCAAGATCCCCAAGGGCAAGGGGCTTTGGCCGGCAATCTGGCTGTTGCCATCGACGCAGGAGCCGCGCCCGGAAATCGACATCCTCGAAGTTCTGGGCCACGCGCCCGACGTCTACGAGATGCACCTGCACTATCTCGACAAGAAGAAGGACTGGAAGAGCGAAGGCAAGAACGCCAAGACCGTCGACCTTTCCGCCGACTGGCATGCCTATGGCCTGGAATGGAGCAAGGACGCGGTCGTCTGGTATCTCGATGGCAAGGAGATGTGGCGCTACACCAAGCCCGAGGGCATCTCGCAGGAGCCGATGTACCTGCTCATCAACCTCGCCGTCGGCGGCAACTGGCCCGGTTCGCCTGACGCAAAGACCAAGTTTCCGGCCGATTTCCTGATCGACTATGTTCGTGTCTGGCGGCGTGCCGGGCCATGACGGCGCACCCGCCCACCCTGCGGCATCAGGAGCCCGCGGCAGCGCGGGCCGACGCAAGGCGTGGTGGTGGCTGGCGATCCCTCATTCCATCGGCGCTGATGGGCTCGTCGCTGATGCGCAACGGCTACGCGCTGATCGCCAATAGCGGCCTGAGTGCGGTGCTGGGGCTGGCGTTCTGGTTCCTGGCCGCGCGCTACTGTTCGCAGGAGGCGATCGGTCTTGGCGGCGCGATCACCGCCACCATCGTCAACCTGTCCAACGCGGCCCAGCTCAATTTCGGCAACCTGCTCGTCCGCTTCGTGCCGACGGTTGGCGGACGCGCGGGCCGGTTGATCCTGTTTGCCTACGCCACGTCCTTCGTCGCCTCGGTGGTGGTCGCTGTCGTCTTCCTGCTGGTCGTCGGCGCCTTCATGCCCAAGCTCGACGTGCTGACCGAGAGTGCGGGCGTCATATTGTGGTTCGTGGCGACCGTCGCCGTATGGTCGGTGTTTGCGCTGCAAGACAGTGCGCTTTCGGGCTTGCGGCAGTCCATCTGGGTGCCAGTCTCGAAGAGCATCTACCAGCTGGTCAAGATTGCCATGCTCATCCCGCTTGCACTTGCCGGCCTTGGGTGGGAAGCGATTGCGCTGTCCTGGACAGCGCCTGTGCTGGTCTTCGTCGTTGCCGTCAACCTGTTGATTTTCAAGCGCCTCGTTCCAAGCGCCCAGGCTGTATCAGGACATGCTCAGCTGATCGACCGCCGAGCCATGGCGCGCTTCTTCGGCTGGGATTACATCGGCTCGGTGTCGATGATGGTGGCCTGGACGGCGACACCGCTGGTGGTGCTCAATCTCGTCGGTGCCGCCGAAAGCGCCAGCTTCTTCGTTGCCTGGACGATCTTCACGTCGCTCTATTACGTCGGCAGTTCGATGGGCCTCTCGCTGTTGGCCGAGGGCGCCAGCGACGCCGGCCGGCTGCGCTCGCTGGCGGCGGATGCGGCTGTCATGTCCGTCCTGCCGTTGCTCGGCCTCGTCGTGCTGATGCTGGTGTTCGCCCATCCCGTCATGTCGGCGTTCGGCGCTGCCTATGCCACCGAAGGCGCATCGATCCTCAGGGTGTTCACGCTTGCCAGCGTCGTTTCAGCGGTCCTGTCCATCTACCTGTCGATCGCCCGCACCAAGGGGTGGATGCGTTCGGTGGCGGCTGCCGAATTCGCCACGCTCGTCATCGCGCTTGGCGCCGGCGCCCTTTTGGTGCGCAGCGAAGGGCCGATCGGCATGGCGCATGCCTGGCTGCTGGCAATGCTGGTGGTCACCTTTGGTGTCGGTACGCTCGCCCTTGTCACCAGCCGCCGCCACAGCATGCATGATTGGGGCCTGGCAGTGGCAGCCTCGCTGAAGACGCTCTCGGCCCAGTTCATGCCATTCGGCCGCAAGGAGGGGATAGCTGTTCCTGATGACGCCGAGCTTCGGCCGCTTCTGGCGATGACGGGAAGTTCCGCCGCCTCGGGCTGGCATGCGCTGAAATCCGAACACGGACCTGAAGGAACAGAAATCGTCTATCTCGGTGACCCGGTGCTGGACGATACGGCGAGGCATGAGCCGGTCCGGTCGCAAGGCACGTATGCCGTTCTCCGCAGCTCGCGCGATCCGGTCGCTGCCGCCTATCTCGAGCGCCTGATCGACAATCTCGACCTGCTGCGGGCAGATACGCGTCTCAAGGCACTGTGGCCGATGCTGCCGACAAGGCTGGCCGTCACCCGCGTCGACGGCGCGGTCGACTGCATCGAGACCATAGCGCCGGGCACCGACGGTCGCGTGCTGTTGCGCAGCGCCTCCGAGCGGCAGGCGGGCCTCGAAGCCGCAGCCAACGCCGCCGCCACGTTGCACGGCCAGACCTCGGCCATGCGCACCATCGACGAAGTCTGGTTTCAGCAATGGGTCGAGCGCCCGGCGGCAAAGCTCGCGCATCTCGGCGGATCGACGATGTCGGCCACGACGAGACGGCGGGCAATCGACAGTTTCGTTGCCCAGCAGCGCCGCTACTGGCTTGGCCGGGAGGCGCGCCTCGGCTGGTGCCACGGCGACCTGCTGCCGCAGAGCCTGAATTTCGCTGCCATAGATGCGGCAGGGGATGGCGACAGGGTCCGGCTAAACTGCCTGCTGGAATGGGGCAATGCGCGATCCAACGCGCCGTGGGGCTTCGACGGCTGCGTCCTGGCGATTGCCACGCGCATGATGGTGAGCTCCGAGCCGCTGGGCGCTGTCGTCGCCGACCTGCTGTGGACGTCGCAATGGCGCGACGACGAACGGCATTGGCTGGGTAGTGGGCCGGAAGGGGAGGATGAGTGGAGCGGTGATGGCGCGGCGATCCGTGCCATGGTCGGCCTGGTCTGGCTTCATCAGGTCAGCGAGCGGGCGCGGCGCCCTTTGCATGCAAGTGTCGGCCGGCTCTGGATTGCGTCGAACGTCGATCGTGTTCTCAGGATCGTCTCCACCGATGGAGGCGCGATATGAATGTGATGACGAGGGAAGCCAGTCTCGCATTGTCGCCGGCGCTGCAGTCGCCGCCTCTGGCCAAGGCTGGCCGCGCCTCGACATTGTCGTTCGGCCTCTCGTTGATCTGTCTTTGCCTGGCTTTTGCCCTGTGGCTGATCGTCCTTTTCATCACCGATCCCGCCGGTGTCGACGACTATGGCCTGATCTCGGTCCTGCCACGGATCATCTGGGCGGCATATGCGGCCGTCGGCCTTGGGTTCGCCTTCAGCCTGAAGCGTGGCGTCTGCGAGACCCGCATGCCGCTGCTGGTGATCGTCATGCTGGTGCTGTTGCTGCACGGCACGCCGGCCATCGTCTATGACGAATTGCGTTACGCCTGGGCCTGGAAGCATGTCGGTGTCGTCGACTACGTCCAGCGCCACGGCCAGATCGACCCGAAAGCACCGTTCCTCGCCGCCTACGCCAATTGGCCCGGCCTGTTCGTCGTCACCGCCGCGATCGCCAATCTGTTCGACATCAAGCCGATCCAGCTGGCTGATATCGCACGCTTTTCGCCGCCCGCGCTCAACCTGCTCTATGTGCTGGTGCTGCCACAGATCTATCGCCGCTTCACCGCCGACCCGCGGCTGGTCTGGGGTGGGGTGTGGCTGTTCGTCATCGGCAACTGGATCGGCCAGGATTACTTTTCGCCGCAGGGCGTCGCTTTCCTGTTCTACCTCATGCTGATCGCGCTTTGCGTCGGCCCGCTCAGGATTTCGCCCGCCTGGGCCGATTCCGGTGGGCGTGGCCTTTCCAGGCTTTGCGGTCGCTACTTCGCTTTCGTCTCACGCGGCCAGCCGCCGGCCCCGCTGGCTGTCCAGCCATATGTCCGTGTCGCCGCCTCGGTGGCGGCCATGGCGCTGATCGTGATGATCACCGCGACGCATCCGCTGACGCCGATCGTCGTGCTCATGGCGCTTGGCGGCCTGTGGATTATGGGCCATCTGAGCCTCGGCTATCTTGTCTTTGCCGGCCTCGTCGAAGTCGTATGGCTGTTGTTCTACGCCGACGGCTACATGGCGTCGGTCCTGCCTGAACTGGTCCAGCGCTTCGGTGACACGTCGAACGAAATCAGCGAGCGCCTGGTGGACACCTCGATCGTCAGCGAGGGGCAGGTGGTGGTGTCGTGGGCGTCGCGGGCGCTGACCGGTGCTGTCGCACTGGCTGCGGTTCTCGGTGGCCTGCGCCGGCTTGTTTCCGGATATCGCGACGGACCGGCAATCGTGCTGACGCTGGCGCCTGCGTTCATGGTCGTTGCCACATCCTATGGCGGCGAGATCGTGTTCCGCGTCTATCTGTTCGCGCTGCCGTTCCTGGCCTTCTTCGCCGCCGCACTTTTCTTCCCGTGGTCGGGTACGCAACGCGACGCCATCGCGCGCTTTGCGATCGGCCTGTTCGGCGCGGCACTCTCCGTCGCCTTCGTTCTCGCCAACAATGGCAAGGACCGCCAGTACACTTTCTCGCAAGCCGAAGTGCAGGCGTCCGAATGGCTCTACCGCAACGCGCCGGCGGGTTCGGTCCTTGTCGAGGGCGCGCCCAACTATCCCGAGCAGTTCATGAACTACGAGAACTTCACCTATGTGCCGATATCCAACGAGAGCAGGCAATCCATTGCAGCGGTTCTCGCCGATCCGGCAGCAGAGCTTGGGGACTGGTTGCGGGCTGTGCCGGCAGGGGCCGCCTTCATCATCATCACGCGCAGCCAGAAGGCCTATATCGACGATCTCGGGGTGATGCCGAAGGGCTCGCTCGACGCGATCGAGAAGGCCTTGCGCGGCTCGGCGCGGTTCCGGCTGGTGCGCGCCACCGCGGACGCCAGCGTCTTTGCGCCCAACGACCAGGGGATCGGGATGGGCGAATGGATCAAGTGATGGGCGCGCCGAAGCATGTGGATGAAACGAACGGACACCTCGGAGGATACGGCTTCGTGAACGGCGCCGTTGAAGAATATTCTTGCCGGAAAAATACAATGACTGTTTCATATTAGCAGCGGCGCATCCTGGATGCGCCGCGCTGTTGGGAGCTTGGGCCCATGCGTATCGGCTGGTTGTTGGTTGCCAGCGCTGTTGTGTCGGGAATAGCTGAAGCCAGTCCCGCCGGACAGGCTCCAACCTCGCCGGCGTTGGGCCTTGCGTCCCCGGTCGAACCCCGCGCCATCCAGGCCACCAAATCCAAGGCGGGCGCCCGCGATGGTTTCACGCAGGCGCTTGCGGCGTCGTACATTGCCCTGGGCGACCTCTACCGCGACGGCAAGACGACGGCTGCCGCGGCCGAAGCGGCGCTCGCTTATTATCGCGGCCTGGACAATCCCGGCCGGCCCGCCGCGATCTACGCGGTCATCTCGCCGTCGGACCTGATCGGCGTCGTCAAGGACGCGCCGGCCGACCCATTCGCGGCATCCGAGCTTTACCTGCAGGCGGCGAGCATGGGCAGCTCGGAAGCCTTGATGCGGCTTGGCGACCTGTACCGCGAGGGCAGGGTCGTCGCCGCCGACCCGAAGCGGGCTTATCTCTTCTACGACCAGGCCGCCAAGGCCGGCAATGCCGATGGCAAGCTGCGTGTCGGCGAAATGCTGGCGCGCGGCCAAGGCGTTGCCCGCGACACCGGCAAGGGCCTCGCCATGATCGGCGCGCTCGCCGACGCCGGCAATCCCGAGGCGCTGGTGTTGCTCGGCGACCTGTACCGGCCTGGCGGCCAGGGCATGGTCGCGATGGAGCCGGAAAAGGCGCTCGGCTTTTACCGCAAGGCCGCAAGCCTCGGCTATGACGCCGGCAAGCTGCGCGTCGGCGAGATGATCGCCATCGGGCAAGGGGCGACGCAGGATGTCGATGCCGGGCTGGCGATGATCGAGGAGGTGGTGGCACGCACACACAATCCCGCCGGGCTGGTTCTGCTCGGTTCGCTCTACAGCCGCGCCGATGGCGGCGTCATCGCGATCGATCTCGGCAAGGCCTTCGGCTATTTCCGCCGTGCCGCCGACAGCGGCGACGAGACCGGCATCCTGCGCACCGGCGAGATGCTGGCGCGGGGGCGCGGCACGAGCCAGTCCTACCAGGCCGGGCGAGCGATGCTGGCCGGCCTTGCCGATCACGGCGACACCTTTGCCCTGATCGCGCTCGGCGACCTGCTCAGCGACGCGGCGGTCGCCCCCGTCGACCTTGCCGCTGCCGTCACATCCTACGAAAAGGCGGCGTCGCTCGGTCACAGCGATGCGCTGGTCAGGCTCGGCGACCTCTACAGCCGCAACGGCGCGATCACGTCCGATCCACCCAAGGCCTTCGCCTACTATGTCAGGGCGTCGCAGGCCGGCAATTTGGCCGGTAAGCTGCGCGTCGGCGAAATGACGGTTCTCGGGCAGGGCACCGATCGCAACGTCGCTGCCGGCCTCGCCCAGATGAATTCGCTTGCCGACGACGGCGATGCCGACGCGATGAACCTGCTCGGCGGGCTCTACCAGCGCGGCATTGGCGGGCTGCTGCCGGCCAATCCGGCAACGGCGTTCGGCTACTTCAGCAAATCCGCCGATGCCGGCAGCGTCATGGGAGCGGTGCATGCCGGCGAGATGATGGTGCGTGGCCAGGGCACTGCCAGGGACGTCGCCGGCGGCCTGCGGCTGGTCAAGGCCGTAGCCGATGCCGGCAACAGCGATGCGCTGATGTCGTTCGCGGCGCTGATCGGCGATGGCTCGACGGGCAAGGTCGACGCGTCGCAGGCAATGCTGGCCTATGAGAAGGCAGCAGCACTGGGACGCCCGGACGCGCTTGTGCGCATCGGCGACATCTATCGGCTTGGCGGCACGATACCGGCCGACCCTGCCAAGGCATTCGATTATTACCGCCGGGCCGGCATGGCCGGCGACGAGACCGGCAGGCTGCGCCAGGGCGAGATGACGGCGCGGGGCGAAGGCACGCGCCAGGACATCGTTACCGGGCTCGAACTCGTCAGGCAGGTCGGCATATCGGGCGACCCCTATGCCTATGTCGTGCTCGGGGATCTTCATTTGTCCGGTGCGGTAGGACCGGTCGACGGTGATGCCGCTGTCGCTGCCTACGAAAATGCAGCCCGGCAGGGTCGCGCCGATGCCCTGCTCAGGCTCGGCGACCTCTATCGCGATGGCAAGGGCGTTCCGGCCGATGGCGGCAAGGCGGCCGAATATTACCTGAAGGCGGTCGACGCGGAGAACCCGGCAGCAGGAGAAAATGTACAGAACTGATCGGCGTCGCTTACTCGACGGCTGTTAAGGAGTTGGCATTGTCGCGTATCTGCCATGTGGCGCTGATGACGGTGTTCGTCGCACTCTCGACGGGCACCGCCATGTCGGCGGAAACCGCGCCCGAGGCAGGCGCGTCGTCGACATCGGGCGGAGCCACCTCGGATCGCGCTGTCAACGCCGATGCGTTGTTGCGGCTCGGCGATCTCTACAGCAATGCCGGCAACGCCAACCGTGATCCGGCGAAGGCGTTCGACTACTACCGCCAGGCGGCGGAGGCCGGCAGCGCCGTAGCACGGCTGCGGGTCGGCGAAATGCGCGTGCTGGGCGAAGGCACCGAACGGGATATCAGCGCTGGTCTTGCGAACATCGAGGAAGTGGCGTTCGCCGGTGATGGCGCAGCGCTCGCTTTGCTTGGCGGTCTCTACAGCCACGCTGACAGCCGGGCGATCCCACTCGACCTGCCGCGGGCCTACGATTATTACCGCCGCGCTGCTGGGGCAGGCAACGAAACGGGCATCCTGCGCAGCGGCGAGATGCTGGCGCGGGGACAAGGCATTGCCCAAGACAGCGCGGCCGGCATGGCCCTCGTTCGGTCGCTCGCCGATCGCGGCAACATCTATGCGCTGGTTTCGCAAGGCGACCTGATGAGCGCTGCGGACGCCGGCGTGCCCGACATGTCAGGGGCGGAGGCGGCTTATGCCAAGGCAGCGGCGCTTGGACATCCGGACGCGTTGCTGCGCCTCGGAGATCTTTTCGGCAGCGGCCGCGCTGGCAAGCCCGACTACGCCAAGGCGTTCGGCTTCTACGAAAAAGCTGCAGAGGCCGGACAGGAAATCGGCAAGCTGCGTGTCGCCGAGTTGACGTTTCGGGGCCAGGGCACCCGCCAGGACGTCGAGGGTGGACTGGCCTCGATCAAGGGGCTCGCCGACGGCGGCAACGCCGAAGCGCTGACGTTCCTTGGCGATGTCTACAGCGGCGTGGTGCAGTCGCCGGTGGCGACCGATGCCGGCGCTGGCCTTGACTACTACAAGCGCGCCGCCGAAGCGGGCAACACGCGCGCCGCCTTGCGGGCAGGCGAGATGACGGCGCATGGGTTGGGCACCTTGCGCGACGTTTCGGGCGGGCGCGACATCGTCCGGCGGTTCGCCGATGCCGGCAATCCGCAGGCGCTGATCAGCCTTGGCGACCTCTTGCGCGAACCGGATTCGGGCGACGTCGACGGCGAGGCGGCTGTCGCGGCCTACGAGCGCGCCGCGAGCCTCAACGAGATCGAGGCTCTGGTGCGTCTCGGCGACTTCTACAGCGACGGCATGACGGTAGCCGTCGATCTGCCCAAGGCGCTCGGCTACTACCGCCAGGCCGCCGGGCTCGGAGATGTCATCGGGTCCGTCCGCGCTGGCGCCATGCTGGCGCGCGGACAGGGCACAGCGCAAGACATTGCCGCAGGCCGGGCCATGGTCAAGGCTGCGACCGAGAGCGGCGAAGCCGAGGCGCATGTCGTGATGGGCGATCTGCTGAGCCGGGGCGATGGCGGCCCGCCCGACGTCCAGGCCGCAATGCGTGAATATGCGGACGCTGCGTCGCTCGGACGGACGCAAGGGCTGATCAGGCTCGGCGACCTCTATCGTGAAGGCAAGCTGTTGCAGAGCAACGGCAAGAAAGCCGCCGGCTACTATCGCCAGGCGGCGGAAGCAGGCGATCCCTACGGCCTGCTCATCCTGGGGTCTGCTCTGTCGGAGAGCCTGCTGCGCAATGCCGGCAAGCCGGCCGATGGGGTCGCTGCCTTGCGCCAAGCCGAAGCGACGGGGCTGGAGGATGCCGTCATCCCGCTGGCCGATGCCATGCTGTACGGCATGGGCACCAAGCGCGACGCCAAGGCCGCTGTGGCGCTGCTCGAACAGGCCGCGGGCAGCGGCAACGTCGCGGCGGCCCGGCACCTGATCAGCTACTATCGCGACGGCCGCCGCTATGGCCGCACGACCTTCATCAAGGCCGACCCGAAACGTGCCGAGCAACTGATCGCCGGCATATCGCCTTGGCTGTCGCGTGGCGACCGCCTTGTCGAGGAGATGCTGTTTTCTGCCGCAGGGTCCGGCCGCCAGAACTACCAGTCGATCGCCGCGCGGATGCACGAGCTCTCGGCGGAACAGCGGCAGTCGCTGATCCGCATGATGCGAACCACCCATCCGAACGGCTACATCTACCTGGCGCAGCAGCAGCTCAAGCAGGCGGGTTTCTACAAGGGACCGGTCGACGGCGTATTGAGCGGCACGACCACGCGTGCCGTCAACCGCTACTGCGCGGAAAAGTCGGTGCCGAACGCCTGCCGCTTCGGGCCGATGAGCAGCCAGGCAGGCGACGTTCTGTCATACGCGTTCTAGGCCAGCCCGACCGCCCAGCCGTCAGTCGAAATGGTCGCCGAATATCCGGCTCCAATGCTCGCCAACGAGCCCGTTGAAGAAGCCGTTGCCGGCCTGGAATTGCCGCACGAGTTCGGGATCGCGCGAATGCACCACCGTCGAGTTGACGTTGATGAAGATGATGCGCCTGCCGAGCATTGCTTCCAACAAGGCCGGCTGGGTTCTGCCCCTGATGCCTGCGAGGCCAGCACTGGCTGCATGGTTGATCAGGCAGTCGATCACGGCACCAGCCTGGCCGGGCAACGCCAGAACCTGCAGGACGTGGCCGATGTCGCCGGGCCGGCCAAAATAGATGAAGGCCCCGATGATGGCGCCGGTGCGCGCAGCCACCGTGCAGCGGAAAATTTCGCCGTAGTCCTTTTTGGCCGAGGCATCCGACATGACGCGAGACAGCGATTTGTCGTCCCACGCGGGATGAACCGCAAAGCGCGAAGTGAACTTGTCGAGCTGCCCGGTGAAGCCGTCGGCGTCGACGTCCGAAACCGTATAGCGGCCTTGCGATGCAATCGCATCGCCGGCGCCAAACCAGCGTGAAAATTCGCCGCCGCTGCGGCGAAGGCCGAGGCAGGCATCGACGGCGCGGGCCAACGGGGCTCCAAAGCGCGCAACGGGCAGCCGTTGCTTGGCGCCGGCAACCGCAAAGGCAGCCGGCTTGAACACCTTGATCCAATCGAGGCTGTGTTGCGGCAGGATCGAACCGCGCAGCGTCGTCCACATGCTGGCGGTGACGTCGCTTGCTGTTTCGCTGAAGGAAAGATCCTGCGGGCCGGCGAGAAATGCCTTGAGCAGCCTTGCGCCTGATAGGTCGTTGCGCTGGTCCTCGTCGACCATCAGCGAGCCGCAGATCGAGGCGTTCAGCTTCCTTTCGCCGAAGCGCATGGGCAGCGAGGTCACGCCGATGAAGCCCGAAATGCCGCCGTCGTCGGCGACATGGACGAGCGAAGGCGATCCCGTCACACCGTCGGTAGAGTCGAGATAGAGGCGCTGGAGATAGGCCGGCAGCGAGGAGGGCGTGGGCGTGCGGCGCTTGCGCAGCACACGCTGGAACATGTCTGCGACGACCGCGAGATCGGCGGCCTGCAATGGACGAATTTCAGGCATCGGGCGAAGCCTCGGTCATGTCACGGCAGCAATGGCTTAGGTGGGAAACATCTAGGAAGGGTGAAGTTCGAACTCCCGGTCACGCGGGATCGAGTTTGCGGGCGATGGCCACGCGCGGTGTCTTGGCGGCGTCGGCCACGAATTCCGCCGGCGCATAGGCGCGTGCCCTGGCAAGCAGCGCCGCCACCTGGCGATCCTGGCCTTCGCCGAATTCGAAGGCCAGCCACCCGCCCGGCTTCAGGAAAGCCGCCGCATCGCGGATGAGCCGCTGGTGGATGGACAGGCCATAGGGTCCGCCGTCGAATGCCTCCCTGGGTTCGGATGCAAGCAACTCGCTGCGGTCGCCCTCGAGGCGCGCCGACGAAATGTAGGGCGGATTGCAGACCACCAGGTCCATCGACCCGGCAAGATCGAGTTCGTCGAACGCGCCGAACAGATCGCCCTGGGCGATCGTCACCCGGTCGGCAACGCCGAGACGGTCGGCATTGCGGCGGGCGGTGGCGACCGTGCTGTCGGTCAGGTCGGCGCTCCACACCCGCGCGCCCGGCACCTTGCTGGCAATCGCCAGGCCGAGATTGCCGGAGCCGCAACACATGTCGATCACCCTGATATCAGGATCGCGGCCGTTGAGGATGCCGATCGCGGCACGGCCGAGAATTTCCGTTTCCTCGCGCGGGACCAGCACGTCGGGCCCGAGCTCGAGTTCGATGTCCATGAACCTGTGCAGCGCAATTGCCGATTTGCCGCCGCTGTTCTCAACGATATGCATTGTTGCCCTCGCCAAGTCCCTAGCCCGCCCATGACAACCCTAGTGCCTTGGATCGTCAACCGGCCAATGCTTCTGTCAGGCACGATTGTCATCAACATGACTTGTTCATACAAGTCATGACGCAAAGAACCTCATATCAATATCTACTATCGTATCTCCGGCGGCGAAACCGAAGACTATCGGCTTTGTGATGTGTTTTGATATCGGAAGTGTGCTTTCCTGCCATTGGTTAACCTGCGCTAAACACGTGCGCTCGTCGCACTAGCGGAACAGAGTCCAGCGTATGTGTGGTTTTGTCGGGTATCTCGGAGATGTCGAGCCGGCGGCAGCTGAAATGCTGCTGCGGCGCATGACCGGCAGCATCGCCCACAGAGGCCCCGACGAGCAAGGCGTGTTCGTCGCACCGTCTGCCGGCCTTGGCCATGCGCGCCTGTCGGTCGTCGGGCTTGGCGACGGGCAGCAGCCGATGGCCAGCTCCTCGGGAGACCTTCACATCGCCTTCAACGGCGAGATCTTCAACTATGTCGAGTTGCGCGACGAATTGAAGGCGCGAGGCCGCCGGTTCCGTACCGGCAGCGATACCGAGGTGATCCTGCATCTCTATGAGGAGATGGGCCCCGACTGCGTCGACGTGATGAATGGCGACTTCGCCTTTGCCATCTGGGATGCGCCACGCCAGCGCATGTTCCTGGCCCGCGACCGGATGGGGGTGCGGCCGCTGTTTTACACGCACGTGCGCGGCACCTTGTATTTTGCCTCAGAGGTCAAGGCGTTTGCCAAGGTACCGGGTTTCGTTGCCGAACTCGACGAAATCGCGCTCGACCAGATCTTCACGCTCTGGGCGCCGATCGCGCCGCGCACCGCGTTCAAGAACGTCTACGAGCTTGAACCCGCCCACATCATGATCGCCGACAAGGGCGGGCTCGTCACGCGTCCCTATTGGCAGCTCGATTTCCCCGACGCCGAAACGCACCGCGCGCCGCGCGACGAAAAGTTGGCGGCGGAAGAACTCAGGGCGCTGCTCACTGACGCGACGCGCATCCGCATGCGCGCCGACGTAACCGTCGGCTCCTATCTCTCGGGCGGTCTCGATTCCTCCATCGTCTCAGCACTTGCAGCACCGATGGCCGCTGGCGGGCTGCGCACCTTTTCGGTCACCTTCGACAGCGCCGAGCATGACGAGAGCGAGTTCCAGGAAGAGATGGCGCTGGCCATCGGGTCGCACCACAGCGCCGTCAATGTCGGCCCCGGCGACATCGCCTCGGTTTTTCCCGAGGTCGTCAACGCCACCGAACGGCCGGTCATCCGTACCGCACCGGCGCCGCTTTACCAGCTCTCCGGGCTCGTCCGCGCCAAGGGCATCAAGGTGGTGCTGACGGGCGAGGGGGCGGACGAGGTCTTCGCCGGCTACGACATCTTCAAGGAAACGCTGGTGCGGCGCTTCTGCGACCGCCAGCCCGGCTCGACCAGCCGGCCACATCTGTTCCGCAAGCTCTATCCCTATCTGCCGGGGCTGCAGAAACAGTCGGCAGCCTATCTCGCCGCCTTCTTCGGCGCCGGCAAGGACAGCCTCGACGACCCGCTCTATTCGCACCGTCCGCGCATGCGCAACACCGCCGCGGCAAAGCTGTTCTTTTCCGGGGACCTGCGTTCGGAGCTCGCTTCCTACGACGCCGCGGCGGAGCTCGCCTCCCGGCTACCCGAGCGCTTCGCCCGCTGGCACCCGCTGCATCAGGCGCAGTATCTCGAAAGCCGCTACCTGCTGCCGGGCTACATCCTGTCGAGCCAGGGCGACCGCATGGCGATGGCGCATGGCATCGAAGGCCGGTTCCCGTTCCTCGACCACCGGCTTGTCGAATTCGCCAGCCGGCTGCCGCCCGGCATGAAGCTCAAGGGGCTGGTCGAAAAACACATCCTGCGCGAGGCGACCAAGGACCTTTTGCCGGCCTCGATCGGCCAGCGCGTCAAGCAGCCCTACCGCGCCCCGGATTCGCAGTCCTTCGTCGGGGCTAGCGAACCAGCGTGGTTGCGCGAGGCGATGAGTGCCGATGCGATCGCCGATTCAGGATTCTTCGACGTTTCAACGGTAAGGAAGTTGACCGAAAAGTGCCAGCAGCAAGCGGTATCGGGCTTCCGGGACAACGCTGCCTTCGTCGGCATCCTGTCGACGCAGCTGTGGAACCGGTCATTTGCCGGTTCCAGGTCCGACGTTACCGAGGCCGCCTGACAATGGACCAAAAGGAGAGAGCATGACGCAGCAGGTCAAAGACACAGTCAAAGCCTTCATTATCGACAATTTCCTGTTCGGGGACACGTCCTACGCGCTGGCCGATGACGTTTCGCTGATCGAAAGCGGGGTGATCGATTCCACCGGCGTGCTCGAGCTGGTGACCTATATCGAGGACCAGTTCGGGCTTGAGATGGCGGATTCCGACATCGTTCCGGCCAATCTCGACTCGCTGGTGCGGATCGCCGCCTTCATCGAGGCCAAGAAGGCCGCGGCACAGCCGATCAAGCAGGCAGCTGGCGCCGCCTGAGGGCGCCTGGAGGGGGCAATGCGACTGGAGCAATTCTTGCGCGACAGTGCGCGGTTGCGGGGCGACAAGACCGCGCTGGTTGCCCGCGACGTGCGTCTTTCCTATGCCGACCTCGACAGCATGTCGGACCGGCTGGCAGCTAGGCTCGCCGATCTTGGCGTCGGCCGTGGCGATCGCGTGCTGGTCTTCATGGACAATTGCTGGGAAGCCGCGGTGTCGGTGTTCGCCATTGCCAAGGCCGGTGCCGTCTTCAGCCCGATCAACCCGTCGACCAAGGCCGACAAGCTCGATTTCATCATCGGCAACTGCCGCGCGCGCGCCATGCTGACCCAGGCCCGGCTGCTGCCCGTCGTCACCGAGGCCAGCGATGGCAGCGCGCTGATCGTCGTGTCCACGGCCGCCGGCGGCAACGCGCCTGAAGGTGCCGTCTCGTTCGAACAATGCCTGCAAGGCAGCGCGGAGCCACCCCGTCATGGCGGCATCGATGTCGACCTTGCCATGCTGATCTACACCTCGGGCTCGACCGGCCGGCCCAAGGGCGTGATGATGACCCACCGCAACATCGAGGCGGCGGCCAGTTCGATCACCACCTATCTCGAAAACACATCAGACGACATCATCCTCAACGTCCTGCCGCTGGCCTTCGACTACGGGCTCTACCAGCTGATCATGTCGGTGAAGATGGGCGCGACGCTGGTGCTCGAAAAGTCGTTCTCGTTCCCGCAGGCGATCTTCGACGTCATCCGCGCCGAGAACGTCACCGGCTTCCCGCTGGTGCCGACAATGGCGGCGCTGATCCTGCAGATGCGCGACATCAAGCCTGGCTTCCTGCCCAGCCTGCGCTACGTCACCAACACCGCCGCAGCACTGCCGCCGGCGCATATCGCCAGGCTACGCGAACTGTTCACCGGTGTTCGGCTCTATTCGATGTATGGCCTGACCGAGTGCAAGCGCTGCACCTATCTGCCGCCGGCGGAACTGGACCGGCGTCCCGGCTCGGTCGGCATCGCCATCCCCAACACCGAAGCCTTCGTCGTCGATGATTTCGGCCAGCCGGTGCCGCCGGATACGCCTGGTGAGCTGGTCATTCGTGGCCCGCACGTCATGCAGGGTTACTGGGAGAATTCGGAGGCGACCAACCGCATGCTGCGCCCGGGCTTCAACCCTTGGGAAAAGCTGCTCTACACCGGCGACCTGTTTCGCCGCGACGCCGAGGGTTTTCTCTACTTCGTCGGGCGCAAGGACGACATCATCAAGACGCGCGGCGAAAAGGTCGCGCCCAAGGAAGTCGAGGCGGTGCTGCACGCCTGTCCCGGCGTTGCCGAGGCGGTGGTGATCGGCGTGCCCGATCCCATCCTCGGCCATGCCATCGGCGCGCTGATCGTGCTGTCCGATCCCAACCTCAGCCAGCGTGAAATTCTGCGCCATTGCCAGGCCCATCTCGAGGATTTCATGGTACCCAAGATCATCGAGTTCCGATCCGAATTGCCCAGGACCGACACCGGCAAGGTCAGCCGGCGTCTCGCCGCCGAATCCATGGAGCCGACGCAATGAACATGCCACTGGCGCAAACCGGCAGTTTCGGCGCGGCGACGCTGACCATCGATCCGGAAGCCGAAGCCGCGAGGATCGCTGCCGCACTGCGCAGCCAGCTGACCGGCACGCTGCGCCGGCGCGGTCTCGTGCTCGGCCTTTCGGGCGGCGTCGATTCAAGTGTAAGCGCGGCATTGGCGGTACGGGCAGTTGGCGCCAAGAACGTCTTTGCGCTGTTCATGCCGGAGGACGATTCAGATCCCGAAAGCCTGCGTCTTGGACGGCTCGTCGCCGAAACCTTCGGCATATCGGCTGTTATCGAGAATATCGGCCCGACGCTCGAGGCGATGGGCTGCTATGAGCGCCGCGACGCCTTCATCCGCGAGCTCGTGCCCGAATACGGCGCCGGCTGGGCCTGCAAGATCGTCATCGCCAACGCGCTGACCAACGAGGGCGGCTACAACATCTCGTCGCTGGTGGTGCAGGATCCCGAGGGCAAGCAGACCAAGCTGCGTATGCCGCCGCATGTCTATCTCGGCATCGTCGCCGCCACCAACATGAAGCAGCGCACCCGCAAGCAGGTCGAATATTTCCACGCCGACCGGCTCAACTATGCCGTCATCGGCACGCCCAACCGGCTGGAATACGACCAGGGCTTCTTCGTCAAGAACGGCGACGGTGCCGCCGACGTCAAGCCGATTGCCCATCTCTACAAGTCGCAGGTCTACCAGCTCGCGGCCCATCTCGGTGTCCCCGAGGAAATCCGCCGGCGGCCGCCGACGACCGACACCTATTCGCTGCAGCAGACGCAGGAGGAGTTTTATTTCTCCTTGCCCTATGACCGCATGGACCTTTGCCTTTATGGGCTGAACAACGGCATTGCGGCCGAAGAGGTCGGCCGTGCTTCAGGGCTGACCGCCGAGCAGGTTGGTCGCGTGTGGACCGACATCGCTTCCAAGCGCAAGACGACGCGCTACCTGCACAGCGGCCCGCTGCTGGTCGATGCGGTGCCGGAAATCTGAGAAGGCACTGGTGCCACCGCCGGCGCATCTGAGTTGCCCGGCGGCTCCTGATCCTATTCCGGGCGCAGGAAGCGGCCGTTGACCCAGCCTTCCTGGCCGCGATAGCGCACCTTGCACCAGCTCTGGCCGTCCTGGCAGCCGAGATTGCGCAGTCCGTTGGCGTCGAATGGAATTTCGGCGACGACGAAGCCGCGCGGCGACGGGCTTTCCCGAAGATTGAGCACGTCGTTGGCAGCGACGCCGACGACGCGCCACGAACTTGGGCCGGGTGCCGGATCCGGCCCAGGTGCTGGGCCGGGGCCTTCGCCGCGCCCGGCGATGCGGACGTCGAGCGAAAACGGTGCCGGCCGATTGCGGCGCGCCTCGGCGCGAACCAGGTAAATCTGGATGGTATAGACGCCGGAGACGGGCAGGCGGCCGTCCCACTGCGTTTCCTCGCGGGCGATGGTGCGGCCGCGCGGGTCGAGCACGTTGAAGTAGAGGAAGGTGTTGCGCGAGTTGAGGTCGAGGCTCATGCGCTGGCCGCCTCTGGCTTCGAGCCGGTAGGACGCGCTGATGCGGCCGAAGACGATGCCGCGCACCGTTGTCTGCGTCGCGCCGGGACGCATGCGCAGCGTCTCTATGCGTTGCTCCTGCGCGCCAGCCGAAGGTGGAGCTGTTGGCGCCAGCGCAAGCATCAATGCCAGAAGAAGACCTTTGCGTCGCATCCTAGCCGCTCCCCGAAAGAGAATCCTGCAGCGATACTATCGCAACAGTTGCGGGAGGGAAGGCCGTGCTTGCAGCGCGCAGGGCCGACGCAGCACTGGCACTACCCGCCGCTGATCGCAGTGAGGACGAAGACCTCGACGCCCGGACGCAGCTTCGTCTTCAGCGTGGCGCGCTCGCCTTCGACAAAGACGTTCATGTGCTTGCGGATGGCGGGACGGCTGTCACAGATGCGGTCGCGCATGCCGGGCCAAAGCCTGTCGAGTTCATCGACCATGTCGCGCACAGTCGCAGCCTTCACCTCGACCCGCCTGACGGCCCCGGGGAACAGGTCGACCAGCACGCCGGGTAGGCGCACCACCACGGTGGCCAGCTCCGAGGCTGGCCTGGTTCCGGGGGAAGGGGTGTTGTCCACGGATTTCGGCCCTGTCAGCCGTCGACGACGAACGTTTCGACCGACAGGATTGTCGGCAGGTGCTGGGCGACGCTGACCCAGCTTTCGCCTTCGTCGGGACTGGCAAACAGCGCGCCCGAACTGGTGCCGAAGTAGACGCCGGCAGGCTCCAGCCGGTCGGTTGCCATCGCCTGGCGCAGCACGCCGATATAGGCGTTTTCCTGCGGCAGGCCGTTGCGCATCGCCTGCCACTCGCGGCCGGCGTCGCGCGTGCGCCACACAGCTGCCTTGGCGTCCGGCACGTAGCGGCCGGCGCTGTCGCCGTTGAGCGGCACCAGATACAGCGTTTCGGGGTCGCGCGGATGAGCGGCGGCGGGAAAGCCGAAGGTCGAGGGCAGGCCTTTTTCGATGCTGACCCAGCGCTTGCCGCCGTCGTCGCTACGGTACATGCCGCAATGGTTCTGCTGGTAGAGCCGGTCGGGCATGCCGGGCGCCATGACCAGATTGTGCACGCACTGGCCGAATTCGGGATAATTCTCGCCCTCGGGCATGAAGTCGGCGCGGGTGCCGAGATTGCGCGGCTCCCAGGTCGCGCCGCCATCGCCGGTGTAGAAAACGCCGGCCGCCGAGATGCCGATCCAGATGCGGTCGTGGTCATCGGGGTCGAGCACCAGCGAATGCAGGATCAGGCCAGCACCCCCGGGGTTCCAGTGCGGCCGCGACGGGTGCTGCTGCAGCCCGTTTATGTGCTGCCAGCTCTGGCCGGCATCGTCGCTGCGGAACAGGCCGGCCGGCTGCACGCCGGCATAGAGGCTGCCATTGCCCTTGGCGAGGCTCCACACCGCCTTGATCGGCTCCTCGCCCTCGGCATAGGAGAGACCCTCTGACGAATGCGTCCAGGTCTCGCCGAGATCGGTCGATTTCCACACTGCCGGGCCGAACCATTCATTGCCGCCGGCGCCCCAGATGGTGCCGGTCGCAGGGTCGGCGACGACGTGGTTGATCGGCCATGTCTCGCAGAATGGCCCGCGCAGCTTCCAATTGCGCCTGTCGGCATCGCTCTCGGCGATGAAAGCGCCTTTCTTGGTGCCAAGCAGGACAAGGACTTTCTCAGCCATGGTGTTCCTCCCACGCTGCCCGATCTTCAGAAACTGAATCTGGATCGGCGGCCAAGTTCTTCAAACAGCTCAAGTTCCCGTGCCCGCCGCGCGCGTTGTTTTGGCGTCTCGGCTGCCTGTGCAGCACTCTCGGGCATTGTTGCGGCGCATGTTATCGGCAAAGCCAGATACCGAACAGCCGATGTCCGTGATCTACTGACAAAACGGCCGGCAGAGCTGGCCGATATTCGAGTTGACAGGGCGCCATAATTCAATACCCGTCGCGCTCTAGGCTAGTTACGTTCGCGTATTCGGGAGGAACCATCGGATGACCATCAACGTCGCACCTGTCGGGCTCGCGCGCGACCTGATCGAGCGTGGCAAATCGGACAAGCCGATCCGCATCGGGCTGATCGGCTGCGGCGAGATGGGCACCGATATCGTGGCGCGGGTGGCGCACATGTCCGGCATCGAGATCGGTGCGATTTCCGAACTCCACCCCGAAGCGGCGAAGAAGGCGGCCGAGATCGCCTATCAGGAGGCGGGGCATTCGCGCGAGGTGTCGAGTGGCGCCGCACTGAACGACGCCATCGAGGCCGGCAAGATCGCGGTTACCAACGATGCCGACCTGATCCTCAACAGCGGCCTGATCGACGTCGTCATCGATGCGACCGGCGTTCCCGCCGTCGGTGCCGAGATCGGCCTGCGCGCCATGGAGCATGGCAAGCACCTGGTGATGATGAATGTCGAGGCTGACGTTACCATCGGCGCCTACCTCAAGAGCGAGGCCGACAGGCTTGGCGTCACCTATTCGCTCGGCGCCGGCGACGAGCCGTCGTCCTGCATGGAGCTGATAGAGTTCGTCTCGGCGATGGGCCACACCATCGTTGCCGCCGGCAAGGGCAAGAACAACCCGCTCAACATCGATGCGGTGCCGCACGACTATGCCGAGGAAGCGGCGCGCCGCAACATGAACGTGCGCATGCTCGTCGAGTTCGTCGATGGCTCCAAGACCATGGTCGAGATGGCAGCGATCGCCAATGCAACTGGGCTGGTGCCCGACAAGGCCGGCATGCACGGCCCGGCGGCGACCTTGCCGGAGCTGAACAAGGTGCTGGTGCCCGAGAAAGACGGCGGCGTGCTGACAAAAGTCGGCGTCGTCGACTATTCGATCGGCAAGGGCGTGGCACCAGGCGTCTTTGTCATCGCCGACATGTCGCATCCGCGCATCCGCGAGCGCATGGAAGACCTGAAGATGGGCCATGGCCCGTATTTCACCTTCCACCGGCCCTATCATTTGACCTCGCTCGAGGTGCCGCTGACCTGCGCGCGCGTCGTGCTCTACGGCAAGGCCGACATGGTGCCGCTGGCCAAGCCGGTGGCCGATGTCTGCGCGGTGGCAAAGAAGGACATGGCGCCGGGCGAGACGCTCGATGCCATCGGCGAATATTGCTACCGCGCCTGGATCATGACCGTGGGCGAGGCGCGTGCGGCGAAAGCCATCCCGTGCGGCCTGCTGCAGGGTGGTGTGGTGACTGCGCCGATCAGGAAGGGCGAGCTGATCACCACAGCCAACGCCGCAGTCGCACCAGGCTCGAAGATCGCCGAGCTCAGGGCACGTCAGGACAGGCTGGTGTATGGAGCATAAGGCAACGGGCTCGCCGACAGGCGAGTGAAGCTTGCGAGGCGCGGCGTTGGCGGACGCCCGGCTCGCCCAAGACGATCATGGAAATGAGGAGATGACCATGGACAGCAAGAGCGGCGAGGGCGCGACGCCATCGCAATTGATCGACGGGCGGATCAAGGAACTGGGCGACTGGCGCGGCGAGACGCTCGCCCATGTCCGCGCCCTGATCAAGCAGGCCGCCCCCGAGGTGGTCGAGGAGTGGAAGTGGCGCGGCGTTCCCGTCTGGGAGCAGGCCGGCATCATCTGCACCGGCGAGACCTACAAGAGCGTGGTCAAGCTGACCTTCGCCAAGGGGGCGTCGCTGGAAGATCCGTCAAGCCTGTTCAACTCCAGCCTCGACGGCAACACCCGACGCGCCATCGACATTCACGAAGACGAAAAGATCAACGAGGACGCGCTGAAAGCGCTTATCGGCGCCGCGGTAGCGCTCAACCTGTCGGCCAAGGCCGCCCGTGCGCCGAAGAAGGCAAAGAGCGGCTGAGCAGGGCCTGCGCTGGCGGGCAGGCCTCGACCTTTGGTCATCTGCCCGCTGGTATTTCCGTTCGCCAGCGTAGCTTGGCTGCCTACGCCTCCAGCGCGCCTGATCGCGCATCGCTGCTGGGGCCCACGCCCACCAGCTTGACCAGGTCGTCGCCGGCGCGGGTGGCGCGGTGCGAGCGGCGGGTGAGGATGTAGCCGTCCTGCGGCGCCAGCACCTCGACCCTGCCGCCGTCCTCGCCGGGCGTGCGCAGGATCGTTGCGATGTGGGCGCCTGCCTTGACGGTGTCGCCGGGATTGACGTGGTAGAGGATGGCGCCGGCGCAAGGCGCGGGCACCATCTCGATATGGTCGATCGGCGCCACCACACCGGCGAACGTCTCTTGGGTTTCTATCCAGGTGTCCTCGATCACGCCACGCGCCACCAGAAGGCGGTAGAGGCCCTGGGCGTCGGCTTCGGCAACCGTGGCGTAGACATCGGAAACGCCGCGATATTCGACGGTGGTGACGACGCGGCTTTCGAGCCTCGCCTCCTTGCGTGGCATCTTGAGATAAGGGTGCAGCGAGGCTTCGTCGAAGGACGAACCCGACTTGCCGCCCCACAGGATGACGGCGTCGACGCCCATATTGGCGGCGCAGTCGGCCATAGCCGGCCACAGCTCCTCGGGCACGTAGAGATAGGCGACACCCTCGTCGTCGCAATGCAGGTCGAGCACGATGTCGTGGCCGAGCGACAGCTTGAGCAGGCGCGCCTTCAGCCGCTTGTCCGACGACATGGGCACCTCTTCGCCCGGCAACAGCGCAGCGTCGGGCCTGTCGAGCAGCGGAAAATCGCGGTTGTAGTTGACGCGCGTGCCGAGATCGAAGCGGCCCTGCGAGGCGCCGAACAGCAGCTGGTTGGCGCCGATCGGATTGGCGCGCGGAACGATTGTCAGATTGCCGCGCACCCGGCCCTCGCTTTCGGCCTTGCGCAGCTTCGGCATCAGCGCGTCGATGGCGACGACGCCGGGCAGTTCGTCGCCATGCAGCGCGGCCTGGATGTAGGCCGCAGGGGCATCGGGCGCGGTGCCCGAGATATGGTAGACCGGGAGTTCGTAGGCGAGGCCTTCGCTGTCGCCCCGGATCGTCTCGACGGTCTTCTTCATCTGTTTTCCCTTTATGCTTCCGCGACAGACCTAGCCGCTCGGAAGGTGATTCACCAGAGCGGCAGCACCGTGTCGTGATCCACTGCGATCAAGCCAGCGCGCCAGCCCGGGAAAACTCAGGCGGCCGATCCCCACTGCTTCATCAGCGCCGCCGAACGGGCAAGCTGCGGCGTCGCGTAAAACTCGTGGCCGAGCCTCGCGGCGGCGCGCCACGGCCAGCGCGGGTCGGCCAGCAGCGCGCGGCCGAGCGCCACCATGTCGGCCTGGCCCTCGCGGATGATGGCGTCGGCCTGCTCCGGCTGGTCGATCATGCCAACAGCGCGGACAGGAATGCCGGTCGCCTTTTTCACGGCCTCGGCCAGAGGGACCTGGTAGCCCGGGCCGGTGCGCAGGCTCTGGTGCGGTGAGTTGCCACCACTCGAGCAGCAGATGTAGGCGACGCCCGCCTTGCCGTAGGCCTTGGCGACCTCGATCGCTTCTTCGAGCGTGAAGCCGCCATCGACCCAGTCGGTCAAGGACATGCGGGCGCCGAGCATGAGACCCGGCACGGCTTGCGCGACACGGCGGGCGATCTCGATGGGAAAACGCATGCGGTTTTCCAGCGAGCCGCCCCAGCGGTCGGTGCGGCGGTTTGACAGCGGCGACAGGAACTGATGCATCAGGTAGCCATGCGCCGAATGCAGTTCGATGAAGTCAAAGCCGGCCCGTTCGGCCCGCTTTGCTGCCGCAACGAAATGGCCGATCGTCTGCTCGATCTCGTCTTCATCAAGCGCCTGCGGCACCTGCCAGCCATCGGCATAGGCAAGGGCGGAACATGACACCACCGGCCAGGCGTCCTCTTCCGGCTTGAGCGGGCCCGAGCCGTCCCATGGCCGGTGATTGGAGGCCTTGCGGCCGGCATGCGCCAACTGGGTGCCAAATTTGGCGCCCGGCGTTGCCACACGCTTTGCCGCGTCGAGCGCACGCTTCGCCGCCGCCTCGTTGGCGTCGGAATAGAGCCCGAGGCAGCCGTGCGAGATCCTGCCGCGCCGCTCGACGTCGGTCATCTCGACGGTGACCATGCCTGCGCCGGACATCGCCAGGTTCATCCAGTGCTGCAGGTGCCAGTCGGTCGCCGAGCCATCGTCGGCCGAGTACTGGCACATCGGGGCAACGGCGATACGGTTTGGGAGCTCAAGCTTGCCGAGCGTGATTGGCGAAAACAGATGGGCGGTCATGAGCGGCTCCTGGGGCTGGGAAAGGCGACTGTAAGATTTTTGTCGGGGTGGGCAACCGTGTTGCATCGGGCCACGCCGTGTTAACAGTCGGCGCAACGGGCGCTGCAGGTTTGCGGCGCGGCGGAATCCGGGAGCATTCATGACGGCGGCAAGAGACAGGCTGGAGGCGATCCTTTCGCGGCTTGCGGCGCGCGCCGGCGACGAGCGGGTGTTCGCAAAAATCTATGCCGAAGCCGCGCGGGCCACGGCTGACGCCAGCGATGCGCGCCGCCGGGCAGGGCTCACGCTCGGGCCGCTCGACGGAGTCATCGTCTCGATCAAGGACCTGTTCGACGTCGCTGGTGAACCGACGCTGGCCGGTTCGGTGATGCGCCGCGACGCCGAGCCGGCGCAGGCCGATGCCCTGGTGGTCAAGCGCCTGCGCCGCGCCGGCGCTGTCATCATCGGCAAGACCCACATGACCGAGTTCGCCTTCACAGCCCTCGGCCTCAATCCGCATTACGGCACGCCCGGCAATGCGGCCGACCCGAGGCTGATCCCCGGCGGCTCGTCGTCGGGTGCCGGCGTCTCGGCCGCCGAAGGCAGTTCAGACATATCGATCGGTTCGGATACCGGCGGGTCGGTGCGTGTGCCCGCCGCCCTCAACGGTGTCGTCGGTTTCAAGCCGACGGCGCGGCGCATCCCGCTCGACGGTGCGTTCCCGCTGTCGCCATCGCTCGATTCCATCGGCCCGCTCGCCAGGTCCGTTGCGCAATGCATAACCGCCGACGCCGTCATGGCCAGCAAGGAGCAATTTGCGCTGTCGCCGCTGTCCCTGTCGGGCCTGCGCATCGCCGTGCCGCGCGGCCGCCTCATGGACGGGCTCGACAGCACAGTCGCCTCAGCTTTCGAGCGCGCGCTGCAGCAACTGGCGCGGGCCGGAGCGATGGTCACCGAGTGCCTCATCGACGACCTGCTGGCCGAATTCCGTGCGGCAACGCGCTCCGGATCGATCGCGTCGATCGAGGGGGCTGCGGTCCATGCCGACTGGCTGGCCAATGGCGCGCCGACGCCGGTCGACCCCAATGTCAGCGGCGCGCTCGGCCGCGCGATGCAGGTCCCGGCCGTCAGCTACATCAGGACGATGCATCGACGCAGGGAACTTGTCGCCGATATGGACGCGCGGCTTTCTGCCTATGATTTTGTCGCCTTGCCGACGACGCCGGTCACAGCACAACCGATCGCCGAAATGCTGGCAGATGGCGCGCATGCCGACCGCATCGAGGGGCTGCTGTTGCGCAACACCCAGGTCGCCAACCAGTTCGACTTATGCGCCTTGTCGCTGCCGATGCCAGGAACCGCGCGCCCGTCCGGCCTGATGCTGATGGCGCGCCATGGCCATGACCGGCGCCTGCTTGCGGCGGGGCTGGCGGTCGAGGCGATGCTGGCCGAGGAGCGTGGATGACGGCCTTGATCACCGATGACGGCATCGTCACGCGCTGGCCGGCCAAGGCCGCCGACCGCGTTGTGGTGCTCGACTTCCTCGCTGCAAAATTCGAACCGGGCCGCGACTATACCGAGCGGGAGGTCAACGACATCCTCAAGCGCCACCACAGCTTCGGCGACTGGGCGCTGCTCAGGCGCGAATTGTTCGAGAGCGGCCGCTTTTTGCGCAACCCTCTCACCGCCATCTATCGCCGCGTCGAGGACCAGTAAGTCGGCTGTTTGCTGGCCCCCTTGCGGAGCCGCCCAGATTAATGATCATCTGGCCTACAACGTTGCAGGCCGGAATCGGACGAGGAGTTTGCCATGCCATCGACAATGAAAGGTCCCGCGATCTTCCTCGCCCAGTTCGCCGATGATGCCGCGCCGTTCAATTCACTGAAATCGATTACATCGTGGGCCGGAGGGCTCGGCTACAAGGGCGTGCAGATCCCGACGCCTGACGCCCGACTGTTCGACCTGCACAAGGCGGCGACGTCGAAAACCTATTGCGACGAGATCAAGGGCATCTGCGCTGATGCGGGTGTCGAGATCACCGAACTGTCCACTCACCTGCAGGGCCAGCTCGTCGCCGTCCACCCCGCCTATGACGCGCAGTTCGATGGCTTTGCGCCTGATGCGGTCCGCGGCAATCCCAAGGCGCGCCAGCAATGGGCGGTCGAGCAGATGAAGCTCGGCGCCAAGGCGTCGCAGAATCTCGGGCTTACGGCCTGCGTCTCGTTCACCGGCGCGCTGGCGTTTCCTTATCTCTACCCCTGGCCGCAGCGCCCGGCGGGGCTGATCGAGGAGGCCTTCACTGAACTCGGCAAGCGCTGGATGCCTATCCTCGATGCCTATGACGAGGCCGGCGTCGACCTCTGCTTCGAGCTGCACCCGGGCGAGGATGCCTTCGACGGCGCCACCTTCGAGATGTTCCTCGACGCTGTCGGTGGCCACAAGCGCTGCAACATCAACTACGACCCGTCGCACTTCCTGCTGCAGCAGCTCGACTATCTCGCCTTCATCGACATCTACCACGAGCGCATCAAGGCGTTTCACGTCAAGGACGCCGAGTTCAACCCGACCGGCCGCCAGGGCGTCTACTCAGGTTACCAGGGCTGGCTCGGCCGTGCCGGACGTTTCCGCTCGCTCGGCGACGGCCAGGTCGATTTCACCGGCATCTTCTCCAGGCTCGCGCAACATGGCTACGACAGCTGGGCGGTGCTGGAATGGGAATGCTGCCTCAAGCATCCCGAGGACGGCGCCGCCGAAGGTGCACCTTTCATCGAAAGCCACATCATCCGCGTCACCGACAAGGCCTTTGACGATTTTGCCGGTGGAGCGACGGACCGGGCGATGCTGCGGACGATGATGGGGATTTGAACGCAGCGCTGCCCCTCATCCCCCTGCCGGGACCTTCTCCCCGTGAACGGGGAGAAGGGACAAGAGGCGGCGTTGCGGCCATCCTCCTTCTCCCCGTCACCATACGGGGAGAAGGTCCCGGCAGGGGGATGAGGGGCAGCACGAACGTATCAAGGGAGGACACAATATGGTCGGTGCATCGAAATCCGAGACATCCAGCGGCCCGATCCGCTACGGCATGGTCGGCGGCGGGCAGGGCGCTTTCATCGGTGGTGTGCACCGCATCGCGGCGCGCATGGACGGCGATTTCCAGCTCGTCGCAGGCGCACTGTCGTCCAACCCGGAGCGGGCGAAAGCTTCAGCTGCCGAGATCGGCCTCGACCCGGAGCGCAGCTACGCTTCCTATGCCGAGATGGCCAAGGCCGAGGCGAAACGCCTCGACGGGATCGAGGCGGTGGCCATCGTCACGCCCAACAACATCCATTTCCCCGCCGCCAAGGCGTTCCTCGAGGCTGGCATCCACGTCATTTGCGACAAGCCGCTGACGGCGACGCTGACTGAAGCCAAGAAACTCGCCGCGCTTGTCGAGAAGACCGGCAAGGTTTTTGTCCTCACCCACAACTACACCGGCTACCCGATGATCCGGCAGGCGCGCGAGATGGTCGCCAAGGGCCAGCTCGGTGACATCAGGGTCGTCCAGGCCGAATACCCGCAGGACTGGCTGACCGAGGACCTCGCGGCCACCGGCCAGAAGCAGGCGTCGTGGCGCGCCGACCCCAAACAGTCGGGCGTCGGCGGCGCCACCGGCGACATCGGCACGCACGCCTACAATCTCGCCCGCTTCGTCACCGGGCTGGAGCTCGACTCGCTGTCGGCCGATCTCGACGCCTTCGTGCCCGGCCGCCTGCTCGACGACAACGTCAACGTCATGCTGCGCTTCAAGGGTGGGGCCAAGGGCATGGTCTGGGCAAGCCAGGTGGCGCCGGGCCACGAAAACGGGCTCAAGCTGCGCGTCTATGGCTCCAAGGGCGGCATCGAATGGGTGCAGGCCGACCCGAACTACCTCTGGTACACGCCTTTCGGCCAGCCCAAGCAACTGATCACCCGTGGCGGCGTCGGCGCGGGGCCTGCTGCGGCGCGCGTCACCCGCGTGCCCTCAGGCCACCCCGAAGGCTATCTCGAAGGTTTCGCCAACATCTACCAGGAAGCCGCCCGCGCCATCCGCGCGGCGCGCAAGAAGGGCGGCAAGCCGGGCAAGGACGTTGTCTACCCGACCGTTCAGGACGGCGTCGAAGGCGTCGCCTTCGTCGAAGCTTGCGTGCGCTCGTCGAAGAAGAACGCGGCGTGGACGAAGCTATAGGGTCCATTCGTTTCATCCGGAATACAGGGCGCTCCGCCGGCAGGCGGGGCGTTTTTTTTGTGTGCGACAGTTGTCCGTTCGCCGCCGCCGAGGCGGTGCGCCAAGGTTTATTCACGCCCTCGAATAATTGTATACATATTGCCCAACATTATCCTTCCAAATCGTACACAATCTATGCATACATAGCCCCGCGACAGATCGAGGTAGCGCCCGCGCCGGGGGAGAAATGGCACGGGCGGCCTGCGGTCACATCAAACGGGAGGGAAAGCATGAAACGTAAATTCCTGGCGCTGTGCGCCGCAACGGCAGCACTCATGGTCGGTGCGACCGCGGCACAGTCCGCCACCACGCTCGAAACCGTCAAGGCGCGCGGCAAGCTGATCTGCGGCGTCTCGCTCAGCACGCCCGGCTTTGCCGCTGCAGACGACAAGGGTCGCATGCAGGGCTTTGACGCCGACATCTGCCGCTCCATCGCCGCTGCCGTGTTCGGCGATCCCGAAAAGGTCGACTTCGTGCTGACCAACATCAACACGCGCTTCCAGGCGCTGCAGTCGGGCGAGATCGACGTGCTGTCGCGCCAGACGACGGCGACCTTTTCGCGCGAGACGTCGCTCGGCATCGATTTTGGCCCGACTGTGTTTTATGACGGCCAGGGCCTTTTGGTGCCCAAGTCGCTCGGCGTCGCCTCCGCCAAGGAACTGACGGACGCCGCGATCTGCACCTTGCCTGGAACCACCACCTCGCAGAACCTGACCGACTTCTTCCGCACCGTCGGCGGCAAGTTCGAACTGGTGGTGTTCGAAAGCCCCGACGAGAACCGCGCCGCCTTCTATTCCGGCCGCTGCGAGGCGATCTCGTCCGACCGTTCGGACCTCGCCTCGATCCGCGCGGTCGCCAACAACCCCGACGATTACGTGCTGCTGCCCGAAACCATCTCCAAGGAGCCGCTGGCGCCCGCCGTGCGGCAGAACGATTCCAACTGGCGCGACATCGTTTCGTGGTCGGTCTACATGCTGATGGCGGCCGAGGAGAAGGGCATCACCCAGGCCAATGTCGATGAGATGGCCAAGAGCGAGGATCCCGAGATCCAGCGCATGCTGGGCGGCGCCGACGAGCTCGGCAAGATGCTCGGCCTCGACAACAAGTGGGGCTACAACATCGTCAAGAGCGTCGGCAACTACGCCGAGGTGTTCGACCGTAATCTCGGCGAAAAGACCAAGCTGGGGATGACGCGCGGGCCCAACACGCAGTGGAATGCCGGGGGCCTGCTCTACGCGCCGCCGGTCCGCTAAGAAACTGCGAGGTCCGCGCCACCAACAGGCGCGGACCTTCTTCCTCGTTCCCATGACATCGGCGCGCCCATGCTGTTTTTGAACGACACGCGGTTTCGCGCGGTCTTCTACCAATTCGTCGCCATATCGGCGGTGCTGCTCGCCGCCTGGGCGATGTACGCCACCGCGAGCGCGAACCTTGCCAAGCAGGACATCGCCACCGGCTTCGACTTCCTGTCGAGGCAGGCCGGCATCGCCATCAGCGAAACCTCGATCGCCTACGGGCCGACCGACACTGTCGCCCGCGCCATCCTTGTCGGGCTGATCAACACCATCAAGGTGTCGTTCCTCGCCGCTTTGTTCGGCACCATCATCGGCGTGCTGGTCGGCATCGGCCGCATGTCGACAAACCCGCTGCTCAGCCGGCTGATGCTCGCTTACGTCGAACTGCTGCGCAACGTGCCGCTGCTGCTCTATCTCTTCCTTTGGTATTTCCTGATCATCCTGGTGTTCCCGCCTGTGCGTCAGGCGATCCAGCTGTTTCCCGGCTTCTTCATCTCCAACAGTGGCCTGGCCATGCCAGCGCTCCAATGGCAGAGCGGCTTCGAGTTGGTGCTTGCCGCGCTTGGGCTCGGTGTCGCCGCAGCTTTCGTCGTGCGCAGCATCGCCCAGCGCCGGCGCATTACCAGCGGCAAGGCCAATGCCGGCTGGATCGTCGCCCTCGTTCTGCTCGTCCTGCCGGTTCTCGCCGTCTGGGCCAGCGGCGCGGTTTCGCTGTCGTGGAGCGCGCCGGAGGCCGGGCGCTTCCGTCTCACCGGCGGGCTGCAGATCCGCCCGGAGTTCGTGGCGCTGCTGGTCGGGCTGATGCTCAACCTGTCGGCCAGCGTCGCCGAGATCGTGCGTGCGGGCATCCAGGCGGTCAGCAAGGGCCAGTGGGAGGCGGCGCAGGCGCTCGGCCTGCCGCGCTCGCGCACGCTCAGGCTCGTCGTGCTGCCGCAGGCGCTCAGGGTCATTATCCCGCCTTTGACCAACACCTATCTCACCGTGTTCAAGAACAGCTCGCTGGCCATTGCCATCGGCTATCCCGACCTGGTGATGGTCTCCAACACCATCATGAACCAGACCGGCCAGGCGATGGAGACCATCGCCATCTTCATGGGCATCTATCTCGGCCTGTCGGTGGCGATCTCGCTGTTCATGAACTGGTACAATGCGCGTGTCGCGCTGAAGGCGCGCTGACATGAGCGACACCCAGATCCTTCCCGCCGCCATGGAAGCCGTCGCCCGCCCGGCGCGGCGCTCTGAGTGGCGCGCCGCCTATTTCGGTACGCCAGGCAATGCACTGACCACGCTCATCTGCGGCGCGCTCATCCTGCTCTTGGCCAAGCTGGCGCTTGGCTGGCTGTTCCTGAACGCTGTCTTCGACGGCGGCGCCGATGCCTGCAAGCAAAGCTCCGGCGCGTGCTGGCCGTTCCTCGCCGACAAACTGCGCTACATGCTGTTCGGCTTCTATCCGTTCGAGGAGCAGTGGCGCCCGTTCGCAGCCCTTTGCCTGTTCCTCGGCAGCTGCTGTGTGTCGATGATCCCGCGCGTTTGGGGCAGGGGCCTGCTGCTTGCCTGGGCGCTCGTCATCCTGCCCGGGCTCTATGTGCTGATGGCCGGCGGCGTCTTCGGCCTCACAGCCGTGCCGACGTCGAAATGGGGCGGCCTGCCGCTGTCGTTCATGTTGTCTTTCGTCGGCTTGGCCTTCGCCTTGCCGCTCGGCATTGGCCTGGCGCTCGCGCGCGCCTCGCACCTGCCGGCGATCCGCGTGCTCGGCGTCGGCTTCATCGAACTGGTGCGCGGCGTGCCGCTGATCAGCATCCTGTTCATGGCCGCCGTCATGCTGCCGCTGTTCATGCCGGACGGCGTCACCATCGACAAGCTGTTGCGCGCGCAGGTGGCGATCATCCTGTTTGCCGCCGCCTACATCGCCGAGATCGTGCGCGGCGGTCTGCAGGACGTGCCGTCAGGCCAGTTCGAGGCCGGCCGCGCGCTTGGCCTGCATTACTGGCAGGTCATGTTCAAAATCGTGCTGCCGCAGGCGCTGAAGAAGGTCATCCCGGCACTCGTCAGCCTGTTCATCGCCTTCTTCCAGGACACCACGCTCGTCACCATCATCGGCCTGCTCGATTTCCTCGACACCGTCCGCACAGCGCTCCGCGACCCCGACTGGCAAGGCATCGCCGTGCTTGAGGGCTACATCTTCGCGGCGGCAGTGTACTTCCTGTTCAGCGCCCTGATGGGGGCGTACAGCCGGTTTCTGGAGAGGTATTTCAATACGTCGTATCGGTAGCGGCAGCGACGTGGCGCTTCACGCGCCATGATTGATTAGCGAGCTTGGCAGCCCACCTCGATTCAATCCTACAGCCACCTTCTCCTCCGCTGAGGAGAAGGTGTAGCGCTTTCCTGTGGTGCCGCAGCGCGGCAAACTTGTCGGCCTAGAGGCTTCAATTTTCGGGTTGCGCATGACTCGCGACGAGCTCCAAAGCCTTTTTTTCGTCGTGCCCTTTCGTCGCCCACCGTCTTCTTGCCGACGGCCATCTAAGCTGCTCTACTTTCGTCAATTTATAAGGGGCTAGCGATGGGCGTACCTGCAGGCATGCGACTTGGTGGGGATATAGATTGGGTGCGCCGCTGCCCACATTGCAACATTGCCTCACCAAAATTCATTCAAGTTTGGGGCAACGACTCCGCACTTCCAAGGAGCGATAAAGAACCTCCGTCGAGGTGGGCAGCACATCGCTGTACGACTTGTGGAAGCCTGATTACTTTTAAAGGCGAGCCGGGGTCGCCGGTGGCAAATTCGATAATTGTTGCAATGTTTCCAGAGGCGAAAATTGCCCACACCGACATTCCGGAGCCAGCGCGTACCTTTCTACAGCAGGCTTACGAAACGCTTCATGCGCCAGATGCAGCGGCTGTCATGGCAGGTAGTGCCGTGGATGCGATGCTCAAGCTCCATAAGCTAACGGAAGGATCGCTGTATGCTCGGATAGATGAGGCGCTTGAAAGTAACCTTCTTACCAAAGGAATGGCCGATTGGGCACATTCTGTTCGCCTCGGGTCAAACCGCCCCAGACATGCCGATGAGAAGCACCCGCATGTTTCACCGGGGGAAGCAAAGCAATCGGTCGATTTCGCTGAAGCTCTTGGCAACTTCCTCTTTGTGTTGACCGCCCGGATTGATCGCGGCATCAAAGCTGCAGAAGCGGCCGAACCCACGAAATAGCTCCGACTGGCCGCTCGCTTATTATTCGGGATGAAAACTGTGAAGCTAGATGAAAACACTACTCTGCGTGACCTTTGGCGAAATGGTCAGTTAAGAGATGCGGGCGAGTACCTCCGTATGGTCTTCGTCCGTTACAACGAACTGTCGCGTGATCTCGGGGAGTGCACGATCCGCATTGGTGTAAGTGGCAGCGGCTACGCTCCTAATTACAGTATCCAGCCTGTCTCTGCGCCGCTCTGTAAGGCGTCGCGCGAAGCGATGTGGACCGGTAGAGCCAGTTCGGAAGAGGAGCGTATTGCCCTCGTCCACAGCAGCAACAGGCATGCCATTTTTAGTGGCCGAAGCCACAAACGTCTCGCTCTCAATCGTGGACGAGAGGGGCAAGGTCAGTGGGGCCACTCAACCATGACCTTGACTGAATTGCAGTCGCTTAGACAAGAAGTCGCTGAAAGCGCGAGGAAAACCCTGCAAGCTACTAAGCGCTGATATTCTGCCCAATCACCCAAGTGCTGTCGGATAGTGCCGGCCTTGCTCGCCCAGCCACGGCTGCCGCACGGTGACTCAGCGCCATCAACAGCGGCGTCCCCACACAAATCTCGGAACCGTTTCGCTCCCCACCGGTTGTTAACCCATCAACCGAGGAGGTTAGTGATATGATTTTCCGAAGCACACTTGCTGTAACCATCCTGCTCGCAGGCACCGCATTCGCCGCTGCCCAGACCGTGATCGTTACTCCCGAAGAACAAGTGGTCGTCCGCGAATATGTGAAGACCAATCCTGTGATCGTCGAACGTCCGTCCAACTTTGAACTTGTCGTCGGCGCGATCATTCCCGACATTCTGAAGCCGGGTGCACTTGCCGACAACAAGTATCAGTATGTCGTGATGGACGGCCGTACTGTCCTTATCGACCCGCAGACCCGCAAGGTCGTCTACATCATGGACTGACGACCGTGATGCATAAGCTGCGTCGGGCGACTTCAGTTCCCCCGATCGCGCAATCATCGAGGTGTCGCCGCTTGGCGGTGACACCTCGTATTTCATTACCCCAGCGGGTGAGGACTATCGAGGCAGGGCAAGGGGCCGCAGCCCCAACACTCAGCCCTCGACAGCCTTCGGAAACACCTTCCAGCGCTTCGGCCTGAACGCCACCCGGCTTTTCTGGGCGGCGGGGTGGCCGACGGGCAGCTCGATTTCGATGCGCTCGCGGCCACCGCCGATCTCAAGTTCGACACGACGGGTGCCGGCGACGCGCCGGCTCGCGGCCACCGTGCCGGCAATGCAGCCATTGCACTCGTCGAGCAGTTCGATGTCGTGCGGGCGGAAATAGAGCGTCGCCTCGCCATCGGGAAGTTCGGGCGCGGCAAGTCCGATCGGCCGGTCAGCTATCCAGACCTGGCCGTCCTCGACCTTGACCGGCAGCGAGCTCGACTCGCCGATGAAGCCATAGACGAAGGGCGAGTTCGGCGTGTCATAGACCTCGTCGGCGGTGCCGATCTGCTCGATGCGGCCCTGGCTCATCACCACCACGCGGTCTGCGAGTTCGAGTGCTTCTTCCTGGTCGTGGGTAACGAAGATGGTGGTGTGGCCGGTGGCGTCGTGGATCTCGCGCAGCCAGCGCCGGAGTTCGCGTCGCACCTGGGCGTCGAGCGCGCCGAACGGCTCGTCGAGCAAAAGCACCTTGGGCTCGATCGCCATGGCGCGGGCAAGTGCGACGCGCTGGCGCTGGCCGCCGGACAGCTGCGCCGGGTAGCGCTTTTCGAGCCCCGACAGCTGGACGAGATCGAGCAATTCCGAGGCGCGGCGGCGGATTTCCGCCCTGGCCGGCCGCTTGGCAGAGGGCCTGACCTTCAGGCCGAAGCCGATATTGTCGGCCACCGTCATGTGGCGGAACAGGGCGTAGTGCTGGAACACGAAGCCGACATTGCGCTCCTGGATCGTGCGGTTCGAGGCATCCTCGTCGCCAAAGAAGATCGTGCCGCGCGTTGGCCGTTCGAGCCCGGCGATCAGCCGCAGCAGCGTGGTCTTGCCCGAGCCCGAGGGCCCGAGCAGCGCGATCAGCTCGCCCGACCTGATGTCGAGCGAAACGTCGCGCAGCGCCGGAAACCGGTCGAATTCCTTGCGCACATTTGAAACGCGAACTTCCATCAGTCGACCTCTGTCAGTGTCCGCGCGTGGCGGCGATCTCGGCGCCGTAGCGGAGCTCGAGAAGGGTTTTGAGCACAAGCGTCACAAGCGCGAGGCCGGCGAGCACGGACGCCACGGCAAAGGCGCCGACGGCATTGTATTCGTTGTAGAGGATCTCGACATGCAGCGGCATGGTGTTGGTCAGGCCCCTGATGTGGCCCGAGACCACCGACACCGCGCCGAACTCGCCCATGGCGCGGGCGTTGCACAACAGCACGCCATAGAGCAGGCCCCATTTGATGTTGGGCAGCGTCACATGCCAGAAGGTCTGCCAGCCATTGGCGCCGAGCGACAATGCCGCTTCCTCGTCGCCGGTGCCCTGTTCCTGCATCAGCGGGATCAGTTCGCGCGCAACGAACGGGAAGGTGACGAAGACCGTCGCCAGCACGATGCCGGGCACGGCAAACAGGATGACGATGCCGTGCAGCTTGAGCCAGGGGCCGAGCAGGCTCGATGTTCCAAACAGCAGCACATAGACAAGGCCCGAAATGACGGGCGACACCGAGAACGGCAGGTCGATCAGCGTGATCAGGAAGGCCTTGCCCTTGAACTCGAACTTGGCGATCGCCCAGGCGGCGGCAACGCCGAACACCAGGTTGAGCGGCACCGAGATGACCGCGACCAAAAGCGTCAGCCTGATTGCGGCAATCGTATCGTGTTCGTTGATGGCTTCGAGGAAGGCGCCGATGCCGCGCGAAAACGCCTGCTCGAACACCACCACCAGCGGCAACAGCAGGAAGATAGCGAGGAAGGCGAAGCCAACGGCCATCAGGGCTGCGCGCGCCAGCGGCCGTTCGGTCACCGCAAGCGAGGCGTGCTCGTGATGGATGTCGGCGGGGTAGAGCTCGGGATCAGCCATAACGTTTACGGGTCCGCGACTGGATGAGGTTGATGACGAGCAGCATCAGGAACGACAGCGCCAGCATGATCGTGGCGATCGCGGTGGCTGCGGCATAGTCGTATTCCTCGAGCCGGATGACGATCAAAAGCGGCGCGATTTCCGAGATGTAGGGCAGGTTGCCGGCAATGAAGATGACCGAGCCGTATTCGCCGACGCCGCGCGCGAAGGCGAGCGCGAAGCCGGTGACAACGGCCGGCGCCAGCCCCGGAAACAGCACCAGGAAGATGGTCTGGAAGCGGTTGGCGCCGAGCGTGGCGGCGGCTTCCTCGACCTCCTTGTCGATCTCCTCGATGATCGGCTGCACCGTGCGCACGACGAAGGGCAGGCCGATGAAGACCAACGCGATGACGATGCCGAGTGGGGTGTAGGCGACCTTGATGCCGAGCGGCGCCAACAGCGCGCCCATCCAGCCTTTCGGCGAATAGAGCGTGGTCAGCGCGATGCCGGCCACTGCCGTCGGCAGCGCGAAAGGCAGGTCGACCATCGCGTCGATGACGCGGCGGCCGGGAAAGCGGTAGCGCACCAGCACCCAGGCGACGATGGTGCCAAACACGACGTTGATAGCGGCAGCGATAAAGGCGGTGCCGAAGCTGATTTCCAGCGCCTTGACCGTGCGGCGGTCGGTGGCGATGGCGAAGAAATCGCTCCAGCCCAGCGATGCCGAACGCCAGACGAGCCCGGAAAGCGGGATGAGGATGATGAGCGTGAGGTAGGCAAGCGAGAAGCCGAGCGTCAATCCGAAACCCGGAATGACGCTCGGCTGTCTGAACCGCCACCCCGCCTTGGCGGGTGCTGTGGTCATATCGTCCTGGTCTTACCTACTGGGCCGGCTTGTAGATCTGGTCGAATATACCACCATCTCCGAAGTGATAGGGCTGCGCTTTCTTCCATCCGCCGAAAATCGGATCGTCGATAGAAACCAGTTTCAGTTCGTGCTGCTTCTGCAGGTCGGCGGCCGGCACCAGCTCGGGCTTGGAAGGACGGTAGTGGTGCTTGGCGGCGATGGTCTGGCCTTCCGCCGAATAGAGGTAGTTGAGGTAGGCCTCGGCGACCTTGCGAGTGCCCTTGGCATCGACATTGGCGTCGACGACGGCGACCGGCGGCTCGGCCAGGATCGACTGCGGCGGAAAGACGATGTCGAATTTGTCGGCGCCGAACTCGTCGAGCGCCAGATAAGCCTCGTTTTCCCAGGCGAGCAGCACGTCGCCCTGTTCACGCTCGGCAAACGTCACCGTCGAGCCGCGCGCGCCGGTGTCGAGGATCGGCACATGGGCGTAGAGGTTGCCGACGAATTCCTTGATCTTGGCTTCGTCGCCGCCAAACTGGCCGTTGGCCCAGGCCCAGGCAGCGAGATAGTTCCAGCGCGCGCCGCCCGAGGTCTTCGGATTCGGCGTGATCACCTGGACGCCGTCCTTGATCAGGTCGCCCCAGTCGTTGATGCCCTTGGGATTGCCCTTGCGCACCAGAAAGATGATCGTCGAGGTGTAGGGCGAGGCATTGTTGGGGAGCTTCGAGCGCCAGTCTGGATTGATCTTCTGCGACTTCTCGACAATCGCGTTGATGTCGCTTTCGAGCGCCAGGGTGACGACATCGGCGTCGAGCCCGTCGATCACCGCGCGGGCCTGCTTGCCCGAGCCGCCATGCGACTGCTGGATCGTCACCGTCTCGCCGCTCTCGGCCTGCCAGTGCTTGGCGAAGGCCTCGTTGTAGTCCTTGTAGAGCTCGCGGGTCGGGTCATAGGAGACGTTGAGGAGCGTGGTGTCGGCATGGGCGAAGCCCAGGCCACCGAGTTGAACCGCGCCGGCCAGCAGCGCCGAGAGCAGGATGGTTCTGCGTGAAGTGGTCATTTCCGCCTCCGTTCGAATATGGTTCTACTCTATCGAACTGGTAGAAATTAGATGCGGCGAATGTTCCGTATTTCGCCCCGCATGGGCAAATTTCGTGCGAACTGCCGGGCCACCGGAAATTTTTTTGCTCGCTTAAAAAGTCCCGCACCACCGGCGCGATCGAAACGTTCGCCGCGAACGATGACAGCTAGGGGAGTTGGAGGGCGAGGCAAGGGGGCTCCTGCCTGCGGGCGGCGCCGAGCTACGCTCCGGCATCAGGCTCGCTTGGTGATGAGCGCTGTCCGGCCGGCCCAGAAGTCCTCGACGCCTTGCCACCAGAGCAGGCTTTCCTGGCGCAGCCACGGGCGGAAAGCCGCGGGATCGGTGGACGCGTGCAGTTTCATGTCCTGCAGGTCCTCGAGCAGTCCAACTGTCGCTGCCTCGCGCACATAGTCGTCGCCTTCGACATGCCAGCGCTCGACCACGTCGAAGACGGCGTCGAAACTGGCCGTGTCGCCCGCTTCCAGTTGCGCGATGAGGTGCCGGGCCAGTGCGTTCAGCGCCAGATAAAGCGGCGGCTCCACCTGGTCGCGCCATTTGTCGGAGAACGCGCGCCACGCACCTTCAAAGGTTGGATCGGCTTCGAGGATCGGGGCAAACATATCCGCGTGGGTGATCATCCGATGGCCTTGGTCGCTGCGCGATTCGTCATACGGTCAGTGTCAGCAGGCAATGGCTCGTTGCAAGCTTGGGTCGGAAATGTCGGGTATCCAGGGCCGTGCGTGGGGGCCTACTCCACGAACACCCTGACGCTCGCCGCGCGTCCCGCCGCATCGATCACGGTCAGTGTCGAAAAACCGGTGCCGTCGGGCTGCCAGGTCGCCTCGCGGCGGCGGGCGAGGGCGGCGAGTGGCTTGCCGTTGGCGAGCCAGCGAAACGGCGCGCGACCGCCCTGCAGCTTGAGCACCAGAGGCGTGGCGGCTGAGGACGATGCGCCCAGTTCGACACGGGCGCCGTCTGGCGGGAAGACGATCTGCGGCGCCGGTTCAGTGATGGCGGCCGCCACCGTCGGCAGTTCGCTTGCGGTCGAAAAGCGCTCCAGTGTCACCGGCAGGTCGGCACGGGCGGTGCGCAGCGATCCGGCGGGTGGGCGCGGCAGGGGCATCGACGGCAGGCCGGAGCGGGCAAAGCCCTCGAACAGGATGGGTGCCGCCGAGACATAACCCGACAGGCCGGGCACAGCGCCAGCGTCAGGGCGGCCGGCCCAGACGCCGAGCACGTAGCGGCCGTCATAGCCGATCGACCAGGCGTCGCGGTAGCCGTAGGAGGTGCCGGTCTTGTAGGCGATGCTGCGCTTGGCTGCTCCTTCCGGCGGCTTCACCCCCGACAGGATGTCGGCGATCTGCCAGGCGGCCTGCTCCTCCAGGATGGTGCCATTTGCGAGTGGGGCAGGGACCTGCGCCTCGGCGCCGTCGCGTAAAATCTTGGCGCGGCCGCCATTGGCGAGCCCGGTGTAGAGCTGGACGAGATCGCGCAGGGTCACGCCGACGCCGCCCAGGCCGATGGCGAGGCCGGGCACTTCATTGGCAGGCAGTTGCGGGACAACGCCGCCCTGGCGGAAACGCGCCGTCAGCCGCTGCGGCCCGACCGCGTCGAGCAGCCGGATCGCCGGCACGTTGAGCGACAGCTGCAGCGCCTGGCGCACCGACACGTCGCCCTGGTAGCTCATGTCGAAATTCTTGGGCCGGTAGCCGCCGAAATCGGCCGGCCGGTCCTCGATCATCGTTTCCTGCGCCACCAGCCCCTGCTCGAAGGCGAGGCCGTAGATGAACGGTTTCAAGGTCGAGCCGGGCGAGCGCACGGTCCTTGTCATGTCGATCCAGCCCGACCGGGACGCGTCGAGGTAACTGGCCGAGCCGACTTCGCCGAGGATTTCGCCCGTCATCGCATCGGCCAGAACCATGGCGACCGAAATCCTGGGGCCAAGCCGGGTGGCGGCCTCGCGCGCTACCGCTTCCAGCCCTTCCTGCACGCTTTTGCGCAAGGTGAGCTGATGGCGGTCGACGCCGGGAACGTTGCGCAACGCGGTATCCGACGCATGCGGCGCAAGTGTTGGCAGCGCAAGGCGGATTGAGGCGACGTCGTCGAGTGCGGCGCGCGCCGCCTCCGTTTCGTTCAGCAGGCCCGCCGTCACCATGCGGCCGAGCACGCGGTCACGCGCGGCCTGCGCGTTGGCGGGATTGCGGTCGGGCCGGCGCCGCTCGGGCAGCTGCGGCAGCGCGACCAGCAGGGCGGCCTCCGAAACCGTCAGCCGCTTCGGTTCCTTGCCGAAATAGGCGAGCGCCGCCGCGCGCGCGCCTTCGAGGTTGCCGCCATAAGGCGCGAGCGTCAGGTAGCGCTCGAGGATTTCTTCCTTGGACAGCCGCCGCTCGATTTGGATGGCTCGGGCGAGCTGCTTGAGCTTGGAGCCGAGGCTGCGGCTTTCGCGCGGCTCGATCAGCCGCGCCAGCTGCATCGACAGCGTCGAGCCGCCCGAGACGATGCGGCCATTGGTGACGAATTGCTGGGCGGCACGCCCCAGCGCCAGCACATCGACGCCGTCATGGTCCCAGAAGCGCTTGTCTTCATAGGCGACCAGCATCTTCACCAGTTGCGGGTCGACCTGATCGAGGCTGACTCCAAGCCGCCAGTGGCCCGAAGGTGTCGCATAGGCGCGCAGCAACTGCCCGTCGCGGTCGAGCACCTCGGCGGAGACGGTCAGTTTTTCGGGCAGGGGAGGCGGAAAGGCGCGGTCGAGCGCGAACAGGCCGCCAAAGGCGAGGGCGGCCAGGCTGGCAGCGCCCATTGCCCCGAGGGCGATCCTGCGTGTGGCCTTTGCGGAGAGCATGGCGCTGCCCCTTACCCTCTCCCCGTAAACGGGGCGAGGGGGGCGTCAGCGTTGCCGCTTGTTCCTTCTCCCCGTTCACGGGGAGAAGGTGCCGGCAGGCGGATGAGGGGCAGCGCTGAGCTGGTAGCTCCAAACGATACCCCCACCCCTAACCCCTCCCCACAAGGGGGAGGGGAATCCTGCGGCACCGCGGGCGCGCGGTTTTTCTTGATTACGTTGGCCGGGATGGCTGAACCTCTGGCGACGTTTTCCCCCTCCCCCTTGTGGGGAGGGGTTAGGGGTGGGGGTACAAGGGCGCTCAAGGTCTCACTCTGAAGGCGGATCACTCCGCCTTCACCTCCATCATGCCGGTCGCTGTGCGCGCCGAATATTGCGGCCGGTACATGTCCTCGACGTTGGCCGCGGGATGCGCGTAGGTGCCGGGCGTCACCGCACGCACGACATAGGCGAGGGTGAATTCCTGGTCGGCACCTTCGCCGCTGTTCATGGCGGCGATGAAGCGGTCGTTGCGGAACTCGAGATGGGCGGCTTCCGTCTGTTCCAGCCAGGAGAAGTTCGACAAATTGGCGCTGTTGACCAGCCCCGGATTGTCGATCTCGAAGCCGGCCGGCAGCATGTCGGCCACCACCACGCGCGACGGCCAGTCGTTGAGCTCGCTGATCTTGAGCACCACGACGAAGCGTTCGTTCTGCTTGACCTCGGTGACGTTGGCCTCGCTGCCGTCGAGCCGGTAGTAGGTGCGCTCGATGGTGAAGCCGTCGCCACCGGCGGGCAGTGGCTGTACCGGGGCGGCGACAGTCGTCACCACGGCCTGTAGCGCGTCCTTGCCGGTGTTGGCAATGACGATCGGGTTGGTCAGCAGCTCTGCCCCGTCGACGCGTTCGGAATAGGCGCCGTTATGGACCGTGCCGTTGACGTCGAGCGAAATCGCCTCGTTGCCGGCCTTCAGCGCACGCGCCGCAAGCAGCATCCAGGCGTCGTCCTGGGTGCTGGTCCAGCGGGCCTTGGCGCGATCCGCCGCCACCATCTTGACCAGTTCCGGCACCACCGAAGGCAAAGGCTTGCTTTCGGCGGCAAGCGCCAGCATTGCAGCGCCATCGCGCAGGCGCGAGCCGTAGTCCGAGCGGTACCAATTATGCTCGGTCGTCGTCTTGGCGATCTGCAGGGCAGTTCCAAACAGGTTTTCCGAACGCTGGCCGTCGCCGTAAAGGGCCAGGCTGGCGCCGAGCTGCGCCACCGCCATCGCGCTGGAGAAGGCTTCCAGCTTGGTGTCGGCGAAATAGCGCAGGTCGCCGACAGAGGCCTTCTTGTTGCGCGCCAGCACGTAGAGCGCATAGGCGATCTCCGAGCCGCGGTCCTCGACATCGACGTCGTAGCCGATCGAATTCTGCAGGTTGTTGAGCGCCTGCATCATCGCCTGCTGCGGCACGTCGAAGCTCTTTTCGCGTGCCCTCGTCAGGAAGTCGGTGACATAGGCGTCGAGCCACAGATCGCCCGAGCCCGGACCCCACAGGCCGAAGCTGCCCGATGAGGACTGGTAATTGAGCACGCGGTAGATCGCGCCCTGGATGCGCTCGCGCAACTCAGGATCTTCGGCCATGCCGTTTTCGGCGCTGAGTTCGCTGACATAAAGCAGCGGCAGCGCGCGGCTGGTCGTCTGCTCGGCGCAGCCATAGGGGTAGCGGTCGAGCGTCATCAGCAACGAGGGCACGTCGAAGGCAGACGCCAGCGACACGCCGACGCTGACATGGGCGTCGTCGAGCAGGCTTGCCGCCAGCAACTCCTTGTCGATGCGCAGCGAGGCATTGGGCTTGAGGTCCACCACCATGCGTGTGGTGACAGGCAATTGCCCGGGCCGCACCGGCATCGACAGCTCCTGCTCGACCTCGAGGCCGTCGGCATTGGCGAGCTTGATGGTGAGCCCGGCGGTGCCTGCAGTGAGAGGCATCAGCGGGATCTTGATCGTTTGCCGCTTGCCCGGCGCGAGCGTCAGCTTCTCGGGCAGGACGGCGTCGCCGGTGGACAGGTCGCCCGTCGTTGCAACGGCAAGGCTGTAGTCACCGGCCGGGGCGTCGGTGTTGGTGATGTCGAGCGTCATCTCGGCGAAATCACCCGGCGCCATGAAGCGCGGCATGCCCGCCGTCAGCACGATCGGATCGCGTACGATCACGTCGCCGGTGGCGTGGCCGACAGCATTCTTGGTCCACGCGACGCTCATCACGCGCACCGTGCCGTTGAACTGCGGGATGTCGAAATCGACTGTCGTCTTGCCGTCGGCGTCGAGCTCGACGATGCCGGAAAAGAAGGCGACCAGCTTTTCCTTGGGCGGGCTGCCCTGCGAGGTCAGTGCCGCGCCGTCGCCGCCGGTGCGCAACTTGCCCATCGCACCCAGCGAGCCGTCGATCAGGCGGCCATAGAGATCGCGCAGTTCAAGCCCGAGCATGCGCTGGCCGAAATACCAGTCCTCGGGGTCCGGCGCCTTGTAGTTGGTCAGGTTGAGGATGCCGACATCGACGGCGGCAACCGTGACATAGGCTTTTTCGCCCGCCGCGGCCCCTGTGACTGCAACCGGGATCGACAATGCCTTGCGCGGCTCGGTCTTCTCGGGCAGCGCCAGTGCGACGTTGAGCTTCTTGTCCGCCGGATCGACCGACAGCCATTTCAGGCCGATGGCACGCGCGGGCATGCGCGATTCCTGCGCTTCGCCGGGGCGATAGAGCGTCGCCGTCACATAGGCGCCGGCGCCCCAGTCCTCGCCGACCGGGATATCGACGGTGGCGCCGCCCTCGGGAATGCTGGCAGAGATTGTCTTCAATAGCTTTTCAGCGCCGACGGTGACCAGAAGCTCGCCGGCAAAACGCGGCGAAACCTGGAGCTTGGCCACTTCGCCAGCCGTGTAGCTTTCCTTGTCGAGCGCGACTTCGAGGCCGTCGGGCGTCTCGGTCGAAGTTGCCGAGACATACCAGCCGGCGTCGAATTCGTAGCTGGTTGCCGGTCCGGCCGGATCTGCTGTCTCGACTTCGAGGCGGTAGCGGCCCCAGTCGACGGGCAGCGATATTGTGGCTTCGCTGTCTGCTGCAAGGTCAACCTGGCCCGTGGCGACCGACTTGGTGAAGGTCACCGGCTCGTAGTTCCACGAATTGCCGGAGCGGTACCACTGGTAGTTCCGCTCGACCTTGACCAGCGACCATTGCGCGCCCTTGAGCTCGGCGCGCTGGCCGCCGGGTTCAGCCGCGATCAGGCTGAACTTGGCGGTGCCGCCCTGCGGCACTTCCTCGCCCGAGAAATCGGGGCGGATGCCGATCATCGTCGCCTGCGGGCGGATGCCGATATCGAGCTTTTCCTCGACGGCGCGGCCGCCGGTTTCGCGCATGCGCACCGTCAGCGCGGCGTTCACCAGCCTCGTCGTCGACGGCAGCTGGTCGACCGACACCGGGAAGGTTGCCTTGCCGTCATCGCCGACCACCGGCATGTCGGTCAGCGGAATGCGTGTGGCTTCGCCTTCCTGCTCGTCGGCGAGGCCGAAATAATAGCCCTTGAAGCTGTCCCATTGGCGCTTGGTCGACAACGTCAGCTCGCCTTCGAGCGCGAGGCCCGCAGCCGGTGCGCCATATAGGAAACGGCCGTCGACGGTGGCCTCGGCTGTCTCGCCCGCCGCGATCTCGTTGCGGTCTGAAGTCAGCGTGAACTCGATGCGATCGGGCACAAAATCCTCGACCAGAAACATCTGGCTCGACACCGCCGGCTGCTTGGGGTCGGTGTGGATAGCGAGCGTCCAGGTGCCGCGCATGGCGGCGCTGGAGAGCGGCAGGTCGACGCTGTGGCCGCCCGCATTGCCGCCCTGGCTGACGACGCGCCGGTCCTCGACGCCGTCGGGTCGGGTGAAGATGAAGGTCAGCGGCAGGTTGTCGACGCCCTTGGCGGTGTCGTCGCGGGCGAGTGCCGCCGCATGCACGGTTTCCCCGACACGGTAGATGCCGCGTTCGGTCCAGGCATAGACGTCGAGCGCGCCGGGCGCGGCGCGGCCGGTGACGCCACGGTCGGACAGGTCGAAACCGGCCCGTGTCATGTCGAGGAAGACGAAGTCGGCGTCGCCTTGCCTGGCCATCAGCACCGCGGGTGCCAGGCCGCCATTGCCGCGGGTCAGGCCGGGATTGAAGGTGGCGCGGCCTTCGGCGTCGGTCTTGCCGGTGCCCAGAATCTCGTTGTTGCGGGCAAGCAGCGTCAGCTCCGCATCGGCGATCGGCTTGGCCGAACCGAGCGAGCGGGCGAACACGTTGAGCCCGTCCTGGCCGGTATAGGTCGACAGGCCGATGTCGGAGACGACAAACCATTGCGTCGCCTTGGTCGTCCAGGTGTCGCTCTTGTCGTCGACCGGCTGGGCGGTCAGCACATAGACGCCGGGCTTGCGGTTGGGCAACGCCTCGTCGACCGGGAAGGAGGTCGTCACGTCCTTGTTGAGTTCGTTTACGATCGCCAACTGGCCTTCCCAGACCGGCTCGCCCATCTGGTCGGCGATGCTGGACAGGTCATAGCCGTCGAGCTGGCGCAGGAACTGGTAGCCGGAAAGCAACTGCGCCAGCGAACGGTCGCCGATGCGGTAGAGCTTCATGTTGGCGGCTTCCATGTTGACGGTGACAACAGGGATGCCGCGCCGGGCGGTCGAGGGCAAAACGAAGCTGTCGCCGGTGAAGCGGGCCGACTGGCCGCGATCCTGGACATAGACAGAGAGCACGACAGGCGCTTCCAGCACCTCGCCGAGCGCCGCCGGCAGGCCCGAGCGGAAGGTCACGCGGTAATGCTGGCCATGCTGCAGGCCTTCGACGCAGATCTGCTGGTCCTTGGCCTCGACGCTTTTCGGCGCCTGGTCGTCGATGGTGACGAAGGGTGCGTAGTCGACGCCCGTCTTGACCAGCGCTTCGGAGAACTGCGCGCAGACGCGCGGCGAGGTGGTGTCGGCGTCGATGGTGTGCTCGACGACGCGGAAGCCTTTGCGGGCTTTCAGGTCCTCGTATTCGGCGCGGATAGAGGCCGAATTGTCGAGCGCCAAGCTCGCTTCATAGGCCTGCAGCGAAGGGCGGAACATGTCGCGCTTGTCGAGGCCGCGCGCCAAAAGCGCTAGGGTTTCGGCGCGGCTGCTTGCCGAGCGCGACAGAAGATAGGCGTTGTAGGCGGTCGACGTGATGTCACGCTGCAGGGAGGCGGTTTCCTCGCCGTTGATCGGAGAAACTGTCGGCGTGGCGCGGGCGAGGCGCGTCCAGATCGCGGCGTCGTCGGGCAGGATGATGGCTGCGGCGCGGAACTTCTGCATCGCCGTGCGGCTGTCGCCGTTCAAAAGCGCCTGCTCGCCGGCACCGATCAGCGCGGCCAGGCCAAGTGCTGGATCGACGACCGTGTTGGTCGTCAGGCCGCTGCGGAACTGGCGCGCCTCGTCGACCATCGAGGCCGGGAAGAAGGTCAGTTCGGCCGGCGCGCCGATGTCTGCATCACCGCTGACCGGCACGACCTTGCCGGCCACCGCGCCGGTGAACGGCTTGATGACGGCGAAGTCGGACTTCAGGAAGCACCATTTCGCCTTGGTGTTGTAGGTGAAGGCGCGGCAGGATTGGTCGCCCAAGCAAGACGTCTGGCACTGGTCGAGGCTGACATTCTGCTCCGAGCGCAGGTCGAAACCGAAATAATCCGAGTTTTCGGTGGTCACGACGCGCCGGGCTTCGACCGCAGCCGCCCCGAATGTGTTGGCCAGCCCGAAAGCCGTGGCCAGAACGAGAAGAACGAATACCGGAAAAGCCCGCACCGCACGCATCGTCAAATCCCTCCACCACCCTGATCGTCGCTCAAGACGACATGTTAAGCTTGCCACAGTCCAGTCAATACTGCAGCCGCCCAGGCCCCGCCTGGCACGTTAATACTTGTCTTGGACGCTGTGCATGATATTGCCCGACCATGCGGATTGCTCCGATGACAACACCCGAATCTCTGGCCCGGCTGTCGCTCATTTGCCCAATGAATTCTGACATATCGAATGTGGCTGCTTTACGAAATGCCAGAAACTTCATTCCAATTTTAGGATTGGGAGTTACCTTGGCTTGATGTTTGTGCGGCGTTTGCGTGGATTCGACAGCCCTACGATCGCCCGTGCGCTTCCGCGCGCGGCGGTTGCAATGCTGTTGTCTTCCAGCATCCTGGCCGGGGAAACCCAGCGCGCCGCCGCCTTCGAGATCTTCGGAATCAAGCTGTGGGGCTCGTCGAAGGAAGACGACGCCGATGTCGTCGACCCGCTCGACTATGCCGTCACCTTCGAGGTCGACACGTCGGACGACGACCTGAAGGAGGCGATCGAGAACGCCTCGCTGCTGAAAGGCGAGGAGGAGCGGCCGGTATCAGGCTCGCTCGGCCTGCTTGCCAAGGCGCGCAACGACCGCGAGCGCCTTGTCGCCGCGCTGTTTTCCAAGGCGCACTATGATGGCGTCGTCAATATTTCCATCGCCGGCAAGAACCTCGACGATCTGGCGCCCGACGCCGTGTTCGACGGGCCGCAGCCAATCCCCGTCAGCGTCACGGTCCAGCCCGGCTCGATGTTCACGCTCGGCGATGTCGTGCTCAAGGGCGATGCCGCCAATATCAGGGGCGCTGATTTTGGCTTGATCGCTGGCGGCAATGCTGCCTCCGACGCCATCTTGAAGGCCGAGGCCGGCATCGTGCGGGCGCTCAAGGAAGAGGGCAGGCCGCTCGCCAAGGTGACGAGCCGCAGCATCGTCGCCGACCACGCCACCACCACGCTCGACGTCACCCTCGACGTCGCCGCCGGCCCGGTCGCCGGTTATGGCGAAACGACGGTCGAAGGCACCGAGGCGGTCGACCGCGACTTCACCGTCTACATGACCGGGCTCGAACGCGGCCGGCAGTATTCGCCCAAGGAAATCGAGGAGGCGCGCAACCGTCTGCTTGCGCTCGAAGTGTTCAGCTCGGTGTCGATCAACGAGGCGCTGGCGCTCGATCCGACCGGCAATATCCCGATGGATGTCCGCGTCAGCGAGCGCAAGATGCGCTATTTTGGCGCTGGCGCCACCTTCTCCAACACTGAAGGCGCCGGCTTCGAAGGCTACTGGGGCCATCGCAACCTGTTCGGGCGCGCCGAAAAGCTGCGCATCAGCGGCTCGATCGGCCGCATCAGCGACACCACTGAACTGAGCAAGCTCAACTACAATGCCGGCATCATGTTCGAGAAGCCCGGCGTCATCGGGCCGGCCTCGAAGTTTTTTGCCAACGCCAAGGTGTCGTACGAACACCCCGACGCCTATGACATCTTCTCGGTCAAGGGCAACACCGGCATTTCCTACGAGCTCACCAGGCAGCAGACCGTCTCGGCCGCGCTCGCCGTCGACTATTCCGACATCGAGGACGCGCTCAATCCTGAGGGCAAGCGCTACCTGCTGGTCTCTACGCCGCTGCAATATGCATTCGACAACCGCGACGACAAGCTCAACCCGACACGCGGCTTCCGGGCTCTTGCCTATATCGAGCCGACCTATGACGCGCTGAATGGCAACGCCTTCGTCAAGCTCAAGGGCGAGGGCTCGGCCTATTACGGCCTCGGCGACCAGAACCGGTTCGTGCTCGCCGGCCGCGTCGCCATGGGCTCGATCCTCGGCGCGGGCCTCGACGACGTGCCGGCCGACCGGCGCTTCTACTCCGGCGGCGGCGGCTCGGTACGCGGTTATGCCTATCAGGGCATCGGCCCCGAGATCGGCGGCAAGCCGACGGGCGGCCTATCCTATGCCGAGACCTCGGTCGAGATCCGCTACGCCTTGAACGACAAGATCGGCATCGTTCCCTTCATCGACGCCGGCACCGTCTCCGCCAAGCAGTTCCCCGATTTTGGCACTGTGAAGGTCGGCGCGGGCATCGGCGTCCGCTATCTCACGCCGTTCGGCCCGCTGCGCGTCGATGTCGCCGTGCCGCTCAATCCTGGCCCCGGCGATCCGAGCTACGGCTTCTACGCCGGCGTCGGCCAGGCGTTTTGACCGCGATGGTTATGCTGAAGAAAATCCTGCGCATCCTCCGCATCGCGGTGCTGGTCGTTTTGGCCTTCGTCATCGGCGCCACTGCCGTCTTCACGCTGACCGCCAAGGGCCGCGAAAACCTAGCCGGCCTGATCTCCAGCGTCGCCTCGACGCCTGACCAGAAAATCAAGCTGAGCGGGCTGAGCGGCATCTGGTCGGGCAATCTCAGGCTCGACAACGTGGTGATCGAAGACAGCCAGGGCGCCTGGCTCGCCTTGCGTGGCGTTGCAGTCGACTGGTCGCCGCTGGCGCTTCTGTCGCGCACCTTCCGCGCCGACAGGATCGCCGCCGACCGAATCGAGGTCGCCCGCCTGCCGCAGGGTGGCACAAAGAAAGAGAGCACCGGCGGCTTTTCGCTGCCGGTTTCGATTGACATCAAGCAGATCGAGCTGCCCGAGATCGCGCTTGGCGAAGCGCTGGCCGGCACCGGCATCGCCGAGCTTGCCGCCAAGGGCATGGTGCGTGCCGACCGTTCGCCGCTCGGCATCGAGACCAGGCTCAACGTGTCTCGCAGCGACGGCAAGCAGGGCGTCGTCGATGCCGACATCGCCTTCGCGCCTGCCGACAACCGCATCGCGCTCAACATCCGCGCCTCAGAGCCCGCCGGTGGCATCATCGCCAATCTGCTCAATCTGCCCAACCAGCCGGCGGTCGAACTGGTGGTATCGGGCGAGGGGCCTGCCGCCAACTGGAGCGGCAACGGCACCTTTGCCGTCGACGGCAAGGTCGTCACCCGCATTTCGGGCACGCACCAGCTGACCGACAGCGGCAATGTCATTTCGGCCAAGGGTGACGGCGCCTTCGAAGATTTCCTGCCTGCAGCACTCAAGCCGCTGCTCGCCGGCAACACCACTTTCGACATCGCCGGCACGCGGACTGTGACCGGTGGCGTCGACATCGAGCGTGCAACCGTCGCCAGCAGCGCACTGACCGCCAATGCCGCCGGCTCGCTCAATCCGGAAGGTGCTGCCGACCTGTCGCTCGACGTCAAGGCCAACGAGGGCCCGATCGTGCTGAGCTTGGGCAGCGATGCCCAGCCGGTCACCGTTGCGATCAACGCCGCCAGCCTGCGCGCCTTCGGTGACGGCAAGGTGCCGGCGGTCGATTTCAGCGCCTCGCTGCTGTCGGTCATCGCCGGCAACACCGAGTTGCGAGACATCGCGGCGTCGGCTCATTCCGACGGCTTCGACATCGCCAACCGCAGCGGCCCGCTGTCGATCAAACTCGGCGTCGCCGAACTCAAGACCGATGTCGCGACGCTCGCGCCGATGGTCGCCGGTCGCGTTGCGGTCGACATGGCAGGTTCCATCGGCAAGGATCAGGTCGTCGTCGACGAAGGTACGATCCGCAGCGACGCCCTCAACGGCTCGCTCAACGCCAAGCTCAACCTGGTCGACATGTCGCTTGAACTCGGCGTCAAGGCCGATGTCGCCTCCACCGCGTTGCCAGCCGCTGTCCGCATCGCGCTTGCCGAGCGCACCCAGTTTTCCGCCACCGCCAGCCGCGATGCCGAAGGCAGCTTCGCCGCCAATGCAATCGAGTTCACCTCCGGCGCGCTGACCGCCAGCGGTACGGCGCGGATCAAGGGCACCGATGTCGACGCCGATCTCAAGGGTTCCTTCGCCGACATCTCGCTGCTGTCCAAGGATGCCAAGGGTTCCGTCGATTTCGCGCTGACAGCCAAGGGCGCGCGCACTGCGCCCGACATTTCGCTCACCGTCACCAGCGATCGCATCGAGGCGGCGGCGCGCGAGATCACCGGCCTCAGCCTGAAGGCATCAGGCAAGATCGACCCGGCCAACCCGGCCGCCAATGTCGCGCTCACTGGCAATGTCGCCGGCCAGCCGCTTCAGGGCAGCGCCGTGCTCGCCACTGCCGACGGCAAGCGCCAGATCAAGGGCCTGTCCCTGTCGCTGGGCGAAAACAAGCTATCCGGCGACCTGGTCCTCGACCAGGATTTCGCCCCGCTCGGCACCGTCAACATCGACATGCCCGACATCGGTCCGCTCGCAGCACTCGCGCTCGAGAAAGCTGAAGGTGATCTGCGCGGCACGATCAACTTCACCCGTTCCGGCGACGTCCCGCAGGCGCGCGTCGAGGTGGGCACGGCTTCGCTCAAGCGCGGCGATCTCGCGGCCAGTGACGTGTCGATCAATGCCGACATCCTCAATTACCTCAAGGCGCCGGCGATCTCGGGCACGATCAAGGCCAAGTCGGTAACCTCGGGCAAGACGGTCATCTCGGGCATATCAGTCGATCTCAAGCGCGACGGCGAGTGGACAGGTTTCTCCGGCGGCGCCACCGTCGCCGATATCCCGGCCAAGGCGGCAGGCCGCGTCAAGCTGGCAGGCGGTACCACGACCATAGAACTCGCCTCGGGCGAAGCCGTCATGCGCGGCATCAAGGCTGCCATCGCGCGTCCGACGACGGTCTCAATCGCTGGCGGCACGACGACGCTCGACAAGCTGGCGCTCAATCTCGGCGGCGGCACGGCGACCGTCTCCGGCACCGCTGGCTCCGCGCTCAACCTCGATGCCACGCTAGCCAACGTGCCGGCCTCGCTCGCCAATTCTTTCGCGCCGGGCCTTGGCGCTGCCGGTTCGATCTCAGGTACGGTCAAAGTCTCGGGCGCTGCCGCCAATCCGACCGTCGGCTACGACCTCAAGGTCGCGGGGGCGGCAACCTCGCAGACCACGGGCGCCGGCTTCGGCGCCATGAACATCGGTTCGACCGGCACTTTTGCCGGCGGCAAGCTCACCTTCCAGTCGACGATCAGCGAAGGGTCGGGCCTCGCGATCAAGGGCGGCGGCAGTGTCGTCACCACGGCCAAGCCGGTGGCGCTCGACCTCAGTTTCGCTGGGCCCGTGCCGTTCCAGTTCCTCGGTCGCACGCTTGCCGCCCAGGGCATGGCACTCAGCGGCTCGGCTGACGTCAACGTCCAGGTGCGTGGCCCCGCTACGTCGCCGGTCATCGGCGGCAGCATCCGCGCTTCCGGCGCTCGGCTTTTGATCGCCCAGTCGGGCATCGCCATCAACGACATCAATCTCGACGTTGGCATCGCCGCCGGCGTTGCCCGCATCAACCGGCTGACAGGCGCTCTGTCGACCGGCGGTTCGCTGACTGCCAGCGGCACGGTCGGCACCAATGCCGCCCAAGGTTTCCCCGCCGACATCGCCATCAAGCTGACCGACGGCCGCTATACCGATGGTCGGGTCGTCACCGCCAATCTCGGCGGCGACATCGCCATCAAGGGCCCGCTGGTCTCGGCACCGGTGCTGTCGGGAACGATCAACCTTGCTCGCACCGTCATCAGCATCCCGGAAAAATTCCCGGGCGCGTTGACCGCCGTCGACGTCAAGCACAAGAACGCGCCCAAGGCGGTCGTCGCCCAGCAGGAGGCGATGCGCCCGCCGGCAAAGGCCAGCGGCGGCAGCGGCGCGCTGATGCTCGATGTCACCGTCAATGCGCCCAACCAGATATTCGTCCAGGGCCGTGGCCTCGACGCCGAGCTTGGCGGTTCGCTGCGCCTGTCCGGCTCGTCGGCATCGCCGCAGGCCGTGGGCGAGTTCACGCTGCGCCGTGGCCGCCTGTCCATTCTCGGCAAGCGGCTCAACTTCACCCGGGGTTCCGTCGGCTTCTCCGGCTCACTGGTGCCGACGATCAATTTCGCCGCCGAGACGACCGCCGGCGATGCCACCGTCACGATCGGCATTACGGGCGAGGCCAACAATCCGAAGTTCGCCTTCTCCTCGGTGCCAGCACTGCCTGAAGACGAAGTGCTGGCCCGGCTGATCTTCGGCCGTTCGATGTCGAACCTGTCGCCGCTGCAGATAGCCCAGCTCGCCGACGCCGCCGCCCAGATGGCCGGTATCGGCGGCTCGACGTCGCTGCTTTCCAGCCTGCGCGCAACGCTCGGCGTCGACGATCTCGACATCAAGACCAACGAGCAGGGCGACACCTCGGTTGCCGTCGGCAAGTATCTGAACGACCGCACCTATCTGTCGATCGAGGCTGGCGATCAGCCCGGTTCCGGCAAGGCGACGATCGATCTCAATGTCGGCCGTGGCGTCAAGCTGCGCGGCCAGGCCACCGACGCCGGCGAGGCCAAGGGCGGTATCTTCTACGAGAAGGAATACTGAGCGGACTGCCGCTGCAGTAACCCCTGCACTGACATATCAGGCGATCTGTCGTGGTACTGCCGCAGGTTGTCGGAACCCGGCATATTAGCTTGGGGCGAAGATTCCGACGAATCCGCTGCGCACTACCATTTTTGCGCCAACTCTGTCGCTATCACGCGAACTGCCCACCTCCCAAAATTGCAAACTTACCTATGGGAACGATGACATCCGACCGTTTTGACAACGGCAATCGGATGCGAAATGGTAACGTTACAGCTTCAATGGGAGACGGAAATGACATTCTACAAGAGCAATTCTGATCTTGTTCCCGGCCACATCCGTGAGCTGGCGAAAAGTGCTGGGTCCGGCGAGATGGACCGTCGCGAGTTTCTGGCCCTGGCGAGCGCTTTCGGTGCCACCACTGCAATGGCCTACGGCATGCTGGGCATGGTCGCGCCGACCGAGGCCCTGGCGCAGGAGCCCAAGAAGGGCGGTGTCATCCGCGTTTCGATGTTCGTGAAGGATCAGAAGGATCCGCGCAGCTATGACTGGCCGGAAATGGCCAACGTGACGCGCCAGTTCCTTGAGCCGCTGGTCAAGTACACCCGCACCTTTACCTTCGAGCCGGCGCTGCTAGAAAGCTGGGAAATCAACGACGACGCCACCGAATACAAGCTCAACGTGCGCAAGGGCGCTACCTGGAACAACGGTGACGAGTTCAACGCCGACGACGTCATGTTCAACCTGCTGCGCTGGTGCGACGCTGCCGCCGAAGGCAATTCGATGGCCGCCCGCATGGGCGCGCTTGTCGATCCGGCAACGAAGAAGGCCAAGGAAGGCGCCATCACCAAGGTCGACGACTACACCATTGCCATCAAGTTCCCGGCGCCCGACATTACCTTCATTCCCGGCGTGTCGGACTATCCTGGTATCATCGTCCACCGTGACTTCGAAAAGAACGGCTCCAACCTGGTCAGCCATCCGATCGGCACCGGGCCATTCGAGCTGGTGTCCTACGATGTAGGCTCCAAGGCCGTGCTCAAGCGCCGCGAAAACGGCAAGTGGTGGGGTGGTGAAGCCTATCTCGATGGCATCGAGTTCATCGACTACGGTCCCGATCCGTCCGCAGCGGTCAACGCGTTTGAAGCCGGCGAAGTCGACACCAACTACGAAACCGTGGCCGACTATGTCGACATTCTCGACGGTCTCGGCCTGGTGAAGTCGGAAGTCGTGACTGCCGCAACCATCGTTGCGCGCTTCAACGTCAACAACAAACCCTACGAGAACCAGAAGGTTCGCAACGCCATGCAGATGGCGGTCGACAACGCGACCGTGCTGCAGCTCGGTTATGGCGGCCGCGGTTCGGTGGCGGAAAACCACCACGTCGCGCCGATCCATCCGGAATATGTCGAGCTGCCGAAGAAGGCGCGCGATGCCGCCGGCGCCAAGAAACTGATGGAGGAATCGGGCCACGCCGACTTCGAGCATGACCTGATCACCACCGACGAGGACTGGCACAAGAACACCGGCGACGCCATTGCCGCGCAGATCCGCGAGGCCGGCATCAAGGTCAAGCGCACCGTCCTTCCGGGCTCGACCTTCTGGAACGACTGGACCAAGTATCCGTTCTCGATGACCACCTGGAACATGCGCCCGCTTGGCGTGCAGATCCTGGTGCTCGGCTACAAGTCAGGCGAAGCCTGGAACGAAAGCGCGTTCTCAAATCCGGACTTCGACAAGAAGCTGACCGAAGCCACGGCACAGCCCGATGTCGAAAAGCGCAAGCTGCTGATGAAGGATCTCGAGCAGATCCTTCAGGACTCCGGCATCCTGATCCAGTCCTATTGGCGGTCGCTGTTCAACCACTCCGCCAAGTATGTGATGAACCACGGCATGCACCCGACCAACGAGCACGACTTCTACAAGGTCTGGCTCGACAAGCAGGCTTAAGCCGTCCACTGTTAAGGGGAGGGACGTTGGCGTCCCTCCCACTGTTCGCCAGGCAGTCCCGGTCGTACCGGGGCCGCCTGATACAGAGCCCAACCCAACAGGCAGGGGGCGACAGTGCTTTCATTCATCCTCAGGCGCCTCGGGGTCATCGGATTGACGATGCTCTGCCTGACGCTTGTCGTCTTTTTCCTGATCAACCTCGATCCGAACCTGAAGAAGCTGGCGATCAGCCAGACCGAGATGCGCGCCACCTCCGAGCAGCTCGAAAGCTGGCTCCAGCGCAACGGCTATCGGCAGAACTTCTTCGTCCGCTACGGCCAATGGCTCGGGGTGATGCCGAAACAGCCGAATATCGACCCGGCCACCGGCCAGGCGGTGCCGCGCTTCACCTTCTGCAACGAGCCCGCGGTGCCGCAATTCTCCGGCGTCTTGCAAGGCGATTTCGGCTGCTCGACCAAGTTCAAGACCACGGTTGCGTCAAAGCTGTTTCCGGCACTCGGCGCCACCGGCATCCTGATGTTCTGGGTCATGGTGACGATGGTGCCGATCGCGCTGCTGATCGGCATCTTCGCGGGCATGCGCGAGGGATCGCGCACCGACCGCACCCTGTCGGTGGCCTCGATCGCCACCACGGCGACGCCGGAATATGTCTCGGGCGTCATCTTCACCGTCATTTTCGCCTCGTGGCTGGGCTGGTTCAACGGCTCGGCGGCAAGCGCCACCTCGCAAGGCATCACCTTCTACAATTTCACCCTGCCTGTGATGACCATGGCGATCTATGGCATCGGCTACATCGCCCGCATGACCCGCGCCTCGATGGTCGAGGTGATGACCCAGCAATACATCCGCACCGCCCGGCTCAAGGGGCTTTCCTTCGGCAATGTGGTGGTCAAGCACGCACTTCGCAACGCGCTGATCGCGCCATTCACCGTCATCATGCTGCAGTTCCCCTGGCTGCTCACCGGCGTCGTCATCGTCGAGACGATGTTCCGCTACCAGGGTTTCGGCTTCACGCTTGTTGAAGCCGCCGGCAACAACGACATCGACCTTCTGCTCGGCTGCTCGCTGGTCTCGGTCTTCGTCGTCCTGGTTACGCAGCTGATCTCCGATGTCGGCTACGCCTATCTCAATCCTCGCATCCGCGTTCAGTAGGGAGACGGCCGCATGCAGATCGAATATATCGGCGGTTTCCAGGTCTTCCTCGGCGTGCTCGCCCGGTTCTGGCCGGTATGGCTGGCGATGGCCATCGTCCTGGTCGCCAGCTTCAACTTCCGCAAGAGTCTCGGCCTCTATGGCCAGCTCTTCGACTCAGGCGTCGGCATCGCAGGCGTGTCGATCTGCTTTTTCTGGCTGTTCACGGCGATCTTCGCGGCCAAGGTCGCGCCGTTCGACCCGCTCAGCCAGATCCCCGTCATGAAGGACGCGCTGCCCGGTGCCATCGAGCCGGCATCCGGGCTGACCTACCTGTTCGGCGGCGACAAGCTGGCGCGCGACGTGTTCTCGCGCATGGTCCATGGCAGCCAGATCGTGCTGATCATCGCGCCTGCCGCCACCATGTTCGCGCTGATGGTCGGCATCACGCTCGGGCTGCCAGCGGGCTATTATGGCGGCCGTATCGACTCCGTGCTGTCGTTCCTAGCCAACCTCGTGCTGGCCTTCCCTGTCATCCTGCTGTTTTACCTGCTGGTCACGCCTGGAATCATGGACACGGCCATCCCCTATGCGCTGGCCGGGTTGTTCTTCCTGTTTCCGATCATCTTCTTCTCGGCGCTGTTTTACACCCGCTTCAAGGACCGGCCCGACCGCATCTATCTGTTGCTCGGCATCACGCTTGTGTTCGGCGGCTGGATCTATGCCGGCCTCGTCTTCAACGCCGACCCGTTCGGCATCGTCTCGATCGAGCCCAACCAGCTCAACATCTTCGTCGCCGTGGTCTTTGCTTCCAGCCCCGGCGTGTTCCGCATCGTGCGTGGCCTGACCATGGACATCAAGACGCGCGACTACGTCGCCGCCGCCCAGACACGCGGCGAGACGCCCTGGTACATCATGCTGTGGGAGATCCTGCCCAATGCGCGTGGGCCGCTCATCGTCGATGCCTGCCTGCGCATCGGCTACACCACCATCCTGCTCGGCACGCTCGGCTATTTCGGCCTTGGCCTCGCGCCCGAAAGCCCCGACTGGGGCACCGCGATCAAGGATGCCAGCCGCCTGCTGCGCTCCTTCATCCACCCGGCACTGCCGCCGACAATTGCGCTGATGTCCTTTGTGCTCGGCCTCAACCTTCTTGCCGATGCGCTGCGCGAACAATCGATGAAGGACTGAGGGAGAGCGTCATGAACGAAGCCGTCAGAAACGCCACCGCCGAACCGATCCTCGAGATCGAGAACCTGTCGATCTCCTTCTTCACCCGGCGCGGCGAAATCCCGGCGGTGATGGACTTCTCCTGCACCGTCATGCCCGGCGAGGCGATGGGCATCGTCGGCGAGAGCGGTTGCGGCAAGTCGACGGTGTCGCTCGGCATCATGCGTGACCTCTCCAACATCGGAAAGATCGTTGGCGGCCGCATCAGGTTCCAGGGCAAGGACATGGGCGACATGTCCGACGAGGAGCTGCGCTCCATCCGCGGCAACAAGATCGCGATGATCTACCAGGAGCCGATGGCGAGCCTGAACCCGGCGATGAAGGTCGGCCAGCAACTGATGGAAGTGCCGATGATCCACGACAAGGTGTCGAAGGACGAGGCCTACAAACGCGCGCTCGAAATGGTACGCTCCGTCAAGCTGCCCGACCCCGAGCGCATGATGCGCTCGTTCCCGCACCAGCTCTCCGGCGGCCAGCAGCAGCGCATTGTCATCGCCATGGCGCTGTTGTCCAATCCGGCGCTGCTGTTGCTCGACGAGCCAACCACCGCGCTCGATGTCACCGTCGAGGCCGGCATCGTCCAGCTGGTCAAGGGGCTGGGCAAGCAGTTCGGCACCTCGATGATCTTCGTGTCGCACAATCTCGGCCTGATCCTCGAGACCTGCGACCGCATCACGGTGATGTATTCGGGCGAGGCGGTGGAGACCGGCTCGATCAAGGACGTGTTCGACCGCATGCGCCACCCCTATACGCAAGGGCTGTTCCGTTCGATCCCGCTGCCGGGTGCTGACAAAAATTCGCGCCCGCTGGTCGCCATCCCGGGCCAGCTGCCGCTGCCGCACCAGCGCCCCAAGGGCTGCAATTTTGGCCCGCGCTGCCACCATTTTGTTGAAGGCCTGTGCAACGCCGACGAGATTCCGATGATCCCGGTTGCCGGACACGACGGCCATTTCAGCCGCTGCGTGCGCTTCAACGAGATCGACTGGGCAGCCTTTCCGCCCGGTGCGGAAAAGAAGCACGAGCCGGTCAAGCCCGGGGCGCCTGTGCTGAGGATCGAGGACCTGAAAAAATACTACCGCGTCGGCGGCAACGAGGTGTTTGGCTCGAGCGGCGAGGGCAGGGTTGTCAAGGCCAACGAGACGATCAGCTTCCAGGCGCGCGAATCCGAAACCGTCGCCATCGTCGGTGAATCCGGCTGCGGAAAGTCGACACTGGCCAAGGTGCTGCTCGGTCTCGAGACGGCAAGCTCCGGCAAGGTGCTGCTCGGCAACAAGGAAATCCAGTCGACCGGCATCGAGGATCGTGACGTCGCCACCGTGTCGGCGATCCAGATGGTGTTCCAGAACCCGTTCGACACGCTCAACCCGAGCCATTCGGTCGGCTCGCAGATCATCCGCACGCTGGAAAGGTTCAAGATCGGCAAGACTGTCGACGACCGCAAGCAGCGCATGCTGGAACTGCTTGATCTGGTCAAGCTGCCACGCGCCTTCGCCGAGCGCATGCCGCGCCAGCTCTCGGGCGGGCAGAAACAGCGCATCGGCGTTGCCCGTGCTTTTGCCGGCGAGGCCAGGGTGGTGGTGGCTGACGAGCCGGTGTCGGCGCTCGACGTCTCCGTCCAGGCGGCGGTGACCGAGCTCTTGATGGACATCCAGCGCAAGTCGAAGACGACGATGCTGTTCATCAGCCACGACCTGTCAGTGGTGCGTTACATCGCCGACCGCGTCGTGGTCATGTATCTCGGCCACATCGTCGAGCAGGGCTCCACCGACCAGATCTTCTCACCGCCCTATCACCCGTATACGGAAGCACTGCTGTCGGCGATCCCGATCGCCGACACGAGCGTCGTGAAAAAACACATCGTGCTCGAAGGCGACATTCCCTCGGCGATGAACCCGCCGCCGGGCTGCCCGTTCCAGACCCGTTGCCGCTACAAGAGCCAGGTGCCGGGCAATCTCTGCGAAACCCAGGTGCCGCCGGTGCGCGAGATGGGCGATGGCCACCAGATCAAGTGCCACCTGCCGCCAAGCGCCTTCGATGCCATGGAACCGGTCATCAGCATGGGCAAGGGCGCAACGCATGGCGCCCACGACATCACGCCGGAGGCGTGAGGGGCGGGGCGGCTTTGTAGGCTTGAACAGGTGAGGGCGTGGAGAAGTTCTGCACGCCTTCGCGCTTTTCTGAACAACAATTGCCGTGCGGGAATTCTCGCAGCATCTGCCCGGTCGCGATCCTTCGCACCCCCCTCTGGCCTGCCGGCCATCTCCCCCGCAAGGGGGGAGATCAGGCTGTCATCTGCCCCGCAGTTGATCACCAGCGTTGCAACGCAATCCTTGCAACGCTGCAGGATAGGCACCGCCGGCGACGTGACTAATCTCCCTCCTTGTGGGGGAGATGGCCGGCAGGCCAGAGGGGGGGTGCGAAGGATCGCAACCTGCGAGATTTGCCTGACAAGCGTCACCCTCCCTTGTCACCATCTGTCACCATCACGCGTGGATAGCCGCCCACGTTTCTCCACGCCCCTCATCGCCTCCCGTACAATCATCGCCAGTTCCTCCCACGGGAACACCGGTCGCGACGGTGATCAGTGGGGAGGAGCCGGCGCCTCCGGCGGCGAGCCAACGTAGCTCGTCGCCCGGGGAGGTCCCGTCGAAAGGTTCCCCTCCCGGGACTACGCCCGGGGTGCGCTGGACGAGCGCTAGTGAGGCCACCGAAAAGCGCAAATGCTTCAAGGCGGCCTGCGGAAGCGGAACGGGCGGGAACAGAAATCGCCGGCGGAGCGCGAGGTTCGCGCCACAAACTCACTATCGGCAGGCACGGCCTCGCGCCCCGCTTCCCGAACTACCTCCCGGACGGGAGCGTTCTTTGACAATGGCCAGACCGGCAACGGGGCGTGGCAGTAAACAAGTGTGCTTCCTTCTCCCCGTCACTATACGGGGAGGTGAGAGGCGGCCGCGCAGCGGACGAAAAGCCAACTGCTTGGCTTTTCGAGCATCGAACGCCGGCAGGGGGATGAGGGGCGGCGCAACCGTCCATCGTCATCCCGGCCGAGCGAAGCGAGAGCCGGGACCCATTGACTGGACCATCGTCAAGTGCGGCCGGGTCCTCGCCTCCGCGCACTTCCTGAAAAGCATCGCGAACCCAGACCCCGGCCGTGCCGGTCAATGGGTCCCTGATATCGCTGCGCTCGCCCGGGATGACGGCCGCAACCTGCCTTCTCCCGCGAGGGCGGAAGGTCCGGCCAATGGCATGGCTCTCCCAACGGAAGGACAACCTCCAAGATCACCTAATCCTGACCAAATTAATCATCTTATTTTTGAGCAATTTCAATCGCTTACGCAAAAAATTGACCAATTGATAAAAAATTAGAACGTGCTACGCTGCCTCAAAACGAGAATAAACTGGGGAACTGGAATGGCAGAAGGTCTTTTCAAGGAAGGCATCGTCGGCGGCCGCCTTGCGCCCACTCAATACGCCGAGAATTTCTCCGACCTGCACCCGGCGCTCGACCATCACGAGGCGCTGGTGGAGTCCGATCGTTGCTATTTCTGCTACGATGCGCCGTGCATGCAGGCATGCCCGACATCCATCGACATCCCGATGTTCATTCGCCAGATCTCGACCGGCAACCCGATCGGATCGGCCAAGACCATCTTCGACCAGAACATTCTCGGCGGCATGTGCGCCCGCGTCTGCCCGACCGAGACTTTGTGCGAAGAGGTCTGCGTCCGCGAGGTCGCCGAGGGCAAGCCGGTGCAGATCGGCCGCCTGCAGCGCTACGCCACCGACGTGGCGATGGGACAGGGCAAGCAGTTCTACAGCCGCGCCGAGCCGACCGGCAAGAAGATCGCCGTCGTAGGCGCTGGCCCCGCCGGCCTCGCCGCCGCTCACAGGCTCGCCCGTCACGGCCATGAGGTGACAATCCTCGAAGCACGGCCCAAGGCCGGCGGCCTCAACGAATACGGCATCGCCGCCTACAAGAGCACCGACGATTTCGCCCAGGCCGAAGTCGACTATGTCACCGCGATCGGCGGCATTGCGACCGAAAACGGCAAGGCGCTCGGCCGCGACTATCATCTCGCCGACCTCACCGCCTCCTACGACGCGGTGTTCCTCGGCCTCGGCCTCGCCGGCGTCAATGCACTGCGCGCCGAAGGCGAGGACGCCAATGGCGTCTCCAACGCCGTCGACTTCATCTCCACCCTGCGCCAGTCTTCCGACCTTGCCGGGCTGCCGGTCGGGCGCCGCGTCGTCGTCATCGGCGGCGGAATGACGGCTGTCGATGCCGCCGTGCAGTCCAAGCTGCTCGGCGCGGAAGAAGTCACGATTTGCTACCGTCGTGGCCAGGAGCACATGAACGCCTCGGAGTTCGAGCAGGATCTGGCGGCTGCCAACGGCGTCGTCATCCGTCATTGGCTGCAGCCCAAGCAGGTCATCGCCGAGGGCGGCAAGGTGGTTGCCATCGAGCTCGAATACACCGCCATGAAGGGCGACAAGCTCGCCGGCACCGGCGAGATCGTCAGGCTCGCCGCCGATCAGGTGTTCAAGGCGATCGGCCAGAGTTTCGAGCCGGCAGCACTCAACGGTAGCGGCGTTTCGATTGCCATGGAGGCGGGGCGCATCAAGGTCGATGGTGAAGGGCGCACGTCGCTCGCCAAGGTTTGGGCCGGTGGCGACTGCATCGCCGGCGGCGACGACCTGACCGTCTCGGCTGTGGCGCAAGGGCGCGACGCGGCTGAATCGATCAACCGCGCTTTGATCGGCTGAGGGAGGACAAGATGGCAGACATCCGCAACAATTTCGTCGGCATCAAGTCGCCCAACCCGTTCTGGCTGGCCTCCGCGCCGCCGACCGACAAGGCCTACAACGTCATCCGCGCCTTCAAGGCGGGCTGGGGCGGCGTGGTCTGGAAGACGCTGGGCGAAGAAGGCCCGCCGGTCGTCAACGTCAACGGCCCGCGCTATGGCGCGATCTGGGGTGCCGACCGCCGCCTGCTTGGCCTCAACAACATCGAACTGATCACCGACCGCGACCTGCAGACCAATCTGCGCGAGATCAAGCAGGTCAAGATGGAATGGCCCGACCGGGCGATCGTGGTGTCGCTGATGGTTCCGTGCATCGAGGAAGCCTGGAAGGCGATCCTGCCGGTGGTCGAAGAGACCGGCGCCGACGGCATCGAGCTCAATTTCGGCTGTCCGCACGGCATGTCGGAACGCGGCATGGGTGCGGCCGTCGGCCAGGTGCCCGAATACATTGAGATGGTGGTGCGCTGGTGCAAGCAAAACACCCGCATGCCGGTCATCACCAAGCTGACGCCCAACATCACCGACGTGCGCAAGCCGGCACGCGCAGCGCATGCCGGAGGCACCGACGCGGTGTCGCTGATCAACACCATCAACTCGATCACTGGCGTCAACCTCGACAGCTTCGCGCCGGAGCCGACAATTGATGGCAAGGGCTCGCATGGCGGCTATTGCGGCCCGGCGGTCAAGCCGATCGCCATGAACATGGTGGCGGAGATCGCGCGTGATCCCGAGACGGCAGGCCTGCCGATTTCGGGCATCGGCGGCATCACCACCTGGCGTGACGCGGCGGAGTTCATGGCGCTCGGAGCCGGCAACGTGCAGGTCTGCACGGCGGCGATGACCTACGGCTTCAAGATCGTGCAGGAAATGATCGCCGGTCTCGAAAACTGGATGGACGAGAAGGGTCACCGCTCGCTCGACGACATCGTCGGCCGCGCCACGCCCAATGTCACCGACTGGCAGTACCTCAACCTCAACTACGTCGCCAAGGCACATATCGACCAGGATGCCTGCATCAAGTGCGGCCGCTGCCATATCGCCTGCGAGGATACCTCGCACCAGGCGATATCAAGCATGCTCGACGGCGTCAGGCATTTCGAGGTGATCGACGAAGAGTGCGTCGGCTGCAATCTGTGCGTCAACGTCTGCCCGGTCGAGAACTGCATCACCATGGAGCCGCTGGCCGTCGGTGCCATGGACAAGCGCACCGGCAAGCCGGTTTCGCCGCATTATGCCAATTGGACGACGCATCCCAACAACCCGATGGCCAAGGTGGCGGCGGAGTAGGGGCGGCAAACCATGGGCGACAAGAGCGAGATCATTGAGTTCGCTCTCGCCTGGATGGCGGCGATCGTTGCCAACGACGCCGCCGCCATTGGCAATTTCATGGCCGACGAATGGGTCATCGTCGGCTCAGACGGTGCGACTGCCAAGGCGGAATTTCTTGGCCTGGTCCAGTCGGGCGACCTGACCCACGACATGATGCGCACTGTCGATGACGGCAGGGTCGAGTTCTACGGTGCGACCGCGGTCTACACCGCCCGGGTGGTCAATAGCGGCCATTTCCGCGGCCAGCGTTTTACAGCCGACGAATGGGTGAGTGATATCTTCATCCGCAGCGAAGCTGGCTGGAAGTGCGTGCTCAGTCACGTGACGCCGGCGAGCGGCTGAGCGTACCTTTCTCAACAGATAGCTATCATCGCCGACGAAATTCGCGCCGCGCCTATTGCGGATAATTGTTATCCACGATATAGATTATCCACGATAAAGGAGGCGGTGATGAAGCTTGGTGATGGCGTGGAGGCGGCGATCCATTGTGCGGCGATGCTGGCCGGCGTCGAGGGCGACGGCACGCTGCCGGGCAATGCCATGGCCGAGGCCTTCGGCCTGTCGCCGAGCTATTTGCTCAAGCATCTCAAGGCGCTGACGGGGGCGAAAATCCTGGAATCGGTGCCGGGTCCGAGTGGCGGCTACCGCCTGGCGCGGGTGGCGGAGAAAATCACGCTGCTCGACATCGTGCTGGCGGTCGAGGGCAGGGAGCCAGCGTTCCGCTGCGGCGAGATCAGGCAGAAGGGCAGCTATGCGCTCGACCCCACGGCCTATGTAAAACCCTGCGGCATCAATGTCGCCATGCTCAAGGCCGAGCGGGCCTATCGCGCGGCACTCGCCGAAACCAGGCTCTCCGACATCGTGGCCGATTTCAACGCCACCGCAGACCAACGCATCGTCGCCGCAAGCTGTGCCTTCGTGGCGCTCAACCAGCGGCCACAGAAGACAAGAACCATCAACGAAAGGAAGATGCCATGAAACCCAGGATGAATTTCTATACTGCCGCACCCGAGCTGACGAAGCTTCTGGTCTCGCTCAACACCGCCATCAACGAGTGCGGGCTTGAAGTCGGCTTGCTGCATCTGATCAAGCTGCGCGCGTCGCAGATCAACGGCTGCTCCTATTGTGTCGACATGCACAGCCGCGAGGCCAAGCACGACGGCGAGACCGAGCAGCGCCTGTGGTTGGTCGCTGCATGGAAGGAATCGCCGCTGTTTTCCGAGCGTGAGCGCATGGCATTTGCCTGGACCGAAGCGGTCACCAACATTGCCGACGCGGGCGTTCCGGCCGGACTCTATGCCGAAGGGCAAAAGCATTTCTCCGGGGACGAACTGGTCAAGCTGACCATGGCGGTCGGCATGATCAACACCTGGAACCGCCTGTGCGTGACGTTCCACGCCGTTCATCCGGTCGCCGAAGCCAAGGCCGCCTGATCCACCAAGAAAGAGACATTTGCAGCGATCGCCGGACGGCGGTCGCGATGGGGGACTTATGCTCGACATTTCGACACTGGCCTTTGTCGGCCGGCTGCTGCTTGGTGGCGCCTTCGTTTTTGCCGGCCTGCGCAACATCGCCAATGCCAAGCTGCTGTCAGGCATGATGGCCGCTCGCGGGGTGCCGCAGGCAGGCCTCGCCTTGTGGGCCGGGATCGTGCTGCAGATCGTTGCCGGCCTGATGCTGATGGTCGGCTTCCACGCCGCCTATGCGGCTGCGGCGCTCATCGTGTTCCTGGTCGCGGGGACGTTGATGTTTCACAATTTCTGGGATCACCAGGGTCCGGATCGGGCGGCTCGTATCAATGGGGTCGTCAGCAATGTCGCGTTGACCGGCAGCTTCTTGCTGGTGATTGCGGCGGGAGCCTAGATTGCGAAGTGGGGAGATGGCAGCAGCCACGGCTGGTAGCTGCGCTGCACTTCAACTATCAATATCCCATGGCAGGATTGACCTTCAAGCAGCTGAACCTCGACTGGAACGCAGAGCCAAATGCTCCGCATGTGGAGTTATCTGTTGATGGAGATACTGTTCGAGTGGAGTTCTTGCTGAATCCTTGGGCTTATGATGCCCAAGTCGGAGAAGTCGGCATACTAACTTTCCTGCGCTGCAGTCGTTGGGGCTGGGATAGCACCAATGATCATGCGTGGTTCGCCGGCGAGGGGCTGTTCAGTGGGCTGGCACCGAAGTGGGGTGAGTTCTATGAGGTGTCGGGAGATACCCGACCCATCATCAAGGATGATTGGGAGATCATCTCCGTTGACAATGCGAACTCACGGCAGTTCCTTTTCTACTTTCGGGACGATACGCTACAGATGGTAGCTCATGAATGGATGTTCGAAAGGTTCGGCACGACGAAAGCCATCGCCCGCAACATTCCAAGTCAAGGTTTTCTTGCCCGAGTCCTGAATTGGGTTGCGAGATGGTAGCGGACCGGTGAGCGCGTCTCACGGCGAGGTCAGCAACGTGGCTCTTGCCGGCAGTTTCCTGCTGGTGATCGCGGCTGGCCAGTAGAGCCGGTCGGGGCCGAGAAAATGATTCAGCTTCTTGATCTAAGGCATTCGGGGAAAAGCATTTCGAGGATGCGCGTGGCTTCTTCGGGCTGGCCGCTTTCATCGCTGCAAATGTTGTTTCTTGCTGTGTCCGGACACGAAAACGCCTGCATCGGGACGCCTCTCATGTTTCAATGAACGCTGCGGCCTGTCCTGATCGGCGGGCCGCCAAGCCGACGGCGAAGATGAGAAGCGCCATGACCCGAGCTCCCAAGAAAAGCGAAACCCTGGAAATCAGGATTCCGCACGAGACCAAGAAGGCGCTGATGGCCCGCAGTCGCGCCGAGGGGAGACCGGCGAGCGAAGTGGTACGCAGTTTCATCGACGCCTATCTGGCTGAGGCGGCATGTTCTCCACCCCAGACAGCATGGGAAAGAAGCATGGCCAAGTTTCACACCTACTCTCGTCCCGCAATGGCATTGATTGCGGCCTTCGTGGCAGTCGGCGGCGTCAGTCTGGCGGTATCGCCAGCCACCGCGTTACCCGACCTGCAGGCCGCATTCAAAGAGCTTGATGCCGACGGCAACGGCGTGATCAGTTCGAGCGAGTTCGGCAGCGGCAAGCTGATCCGCAAGTTCAGGACCGGAGCCGCCGACGCACCCGAGCCAACGGTCCGATCAGACACGCCTCCTCCGGGGATGATGTTCGTCATGCGCGCCGCGCCCGGCGTGGCAGGCAGCAAACCGGTCGTCCTTGCCGTGCGCGTGCCGGGCGGCGAGGGTGGTTCAAGCCTTGGCAGCCCAACCGAAATTCGTGCCAGCAAGTTTGCGCAAATGGATCTCGACCATGACGGCCGGTTGAGCTTTTCGGAATTTGAGGCGCATCATCGCTCACTTGTCGACAGGGCATTCGCAGCCGTGGACGCCGACAAGGACGGCTTCCTGTCGCCAACTGAGCTCGCCCAGGCAAATGCCGGCGATGGCGATGGACCGGCAGTGATCGCAGCCTTCGACCGAGACGCCGACAACCGGCTGTCGCGCCAGGAATTCATGGCTCCCAAAGAGTAGGCCGCAGCAGCCTGGTGCCGGTCAACCGGCCTTGGGTTTCAGCCCTTCGAGGAAGAGCTGTTCGAGGAAGCGCGCTGCATCTTCGAAGCGGCCGTCGCCACCGCGGTCGGGGCCGAGCACGGCACGGACCTGGACGTCGAAATCGGCATAATGCTGGGTCGTCGCCCAGATCGCGAAGATCAGGTGCCAGGGGTCGGTCCTGGCGACCTTGCCATCCCGCATCCACCCCCTGATGACCTCGACCTTTTCGTCGACGAGTTCCTTCAGCTCGCCCTCAAGCATCGGCATGATGCGTGGCGCGCCCTGCAGGATCTCGTTGGCGAAGAGCCGGCTTTCCCTGGGAAAATCGCGAGCCATCTCGAGCTTGCGCCTGATGTAGCTGCGCAGTTCGGTCATCGGATCGCCGATGTTGTCGAGCTCCTTCAGCGGCGCGAGCCAAGTGTCGAGCAGCCGGTGCATCAGCGTCTCGTGGATGTCTTCCTTGCGGCGGAAATAATAGAGCAGATTGGGCTTCGACATGCCCGCCGCTTCGGCGATCTGGTCGATGGTCGAGCCTCGGAAGCCGTTGGTCGAAAACACCTCCAGGGCGGCTTCGAGGATGACCTCGCGCTTCTCTTTCTGGATGCGGGTGCGACCGCGCGGTGTCGAGCCTTCCATGGTCATGGCGTCCCGCATTCGAGGGTGGGTGTCGGCGCCATCTGGACCAATCGGCTGGACCAGTTCTTGCCGATCTGTGGAGCGCGCCTCAGAAGCCGCATTTCCGGTAGTAATCCCTTGACCGCCAATGCGGCGGTGCTAACGTTTGTCCAATCGGTCAAAAAATTGCGTAGCATGAAAACGCACCGAAGACCAAGCGTTGGCCGTACCTAAACCGGGGAAGAAAGGAAAGCTTGGTCATGTCGGACAGGCTAAAAGTTACGCCCAACGATCTCAGCGCATTCTGGATGCCGTTCACCTCGAACCGGCAGTTCAAGCAGGCGCCGCGCATGATGGTTGCGGCCAAGGACATGCATTACACGTCCAGCGACGGTCGCAAGATCCTCGACGGCACCGCAGGCCTGTGGTGCGTCAATGCCGGCCACTGCCGGCCCAAGATCACCGAGGCGATCCAGAAGCAGGCAGCCGAGCTCGATTACGCCCCGGCGTTCCAGATGGGCCATCCGATCGTCTTCGAACTGGCGAACCGCCTCGTCGACATCGCGCCCGAGGGCATGGACCACGTCTTCTTCACCAATTCCGGTTCGGAATCGGTCGACACCGCGCTCAAGATGGCGCTGGCCTACCATCGCGTGAAGGGCGAGGGCGCGCGCACCCGCCTCATCGGTCGCGAGCGCGGCTATCACGGCGTCAATTTCGGCGGCATCTCGGTTGGCGGTATCGTCACCAACCGCAAGATGTTCGGCACGCTGCTCGCCGGCGTCGACCACATGCCGCACACGCATTTGCCGGCCAAGAACGCCTTCACCAAGGGCGAACCGGAATATGGGGCGGAGCTTGCCGACGAACTCGAGCGCATCGTCGCGCTGCATGACGCCTCGACAATCGCGGCCGTCATCGTCGAGCCGGTCGCCGGCTCCACCGGCGTGCTGATCCCGCCGAAGGGCTATCTGCAGAAGCTGCGCGACATCTGCACCAAGCACGGCATCCTGCTGATCTTCGACGAGGTCATCACCGGTTTCGGCCGTCTCGGCACGCCGTTTGCCGCCGATTATTTCGGCGTGATCCCCGACATCATCACCACCGCCAAGGGTGTTTCCAACGGCGTCATTCCCATGGGGGCTGTGTTCGTCAAGAAGGAGATCCACGACGCCTTCATGACCGGCCCCGAGCACATGATCGAGTTCTTCCACGGCTACACCTATTCGGGCAACCCGATCGCCTCGGCCGCGGCACTCGCCACCCTCGACACCTACAAGGAAGAGGGCCTGCTGACCCGCGGCGCCGAGCTCGCGTCGTACTGGGAGGACGCGCTGCATTCGCTGAAGGGCGAGCCGCATGTCATCGACATCCGCAACATCGGCCTGATCGGCGCCATTGAGCTTTCGCCGATCGCCGGCGCGCCGACCAAGCGTGCCTTTTCGGCCTTCGTCAAGGCATTCGAGCGCGGTGCGCTGATCCGCACCACCGGCGACATCATCGCGCTGTCGCCGCCGCTGATCATCACCAAGGGCCAGATCGACGAACTGATCGATCATGTCCGCGAAGTGCTGAGGATGGTCGATTGACCTATCAGGCGCGGCAGCAGGCGACGAGCGAAGTGCTCGTCGACGACGACAAGGTCCGCGTCACGCGCTGGGATTTCGATCCCGGCGCGGAAACGCGTTGGCACAGGCATGGCATGGACTATGTCGTGACGACTGTTACGCCGTGCTCCTTCCTGCTGGAGGAGCCGGGAGGCGGTGTCAGGCGTGTCGACATGGCTGCCGGCTTGGCCTACAGGCGGGACGAAGGCGTCGAGCACAATGTGGTCAATGCCGGCGACAAGCCGATGTCGTTCGTTGAAGTCGAGCTGAAAGCATAAGGGTCCGAACCATGTCCGCACCAGGCGAAAATCTGCGAATCAATTCAGAGCGTTTGTGGGATTCGCTGATGGAAATGGCGAAGGTCGGCCCCGGCATTGCCGGCGGTAACAATCGCCAGACGCTGACCGACGAGGACGGCGAGGGCCGTCATCTGTTCAAGCGGTGGTGCGACGAAGCCGGCCTTGAAATGGGCATCGACGAGATGGGCACGATGTTTGCCCGCCGCGAAGGCACCGATCCAGAAGCGCTGCCGGTCTATGTCGGCAGCCATCTCGACACGCAGCCGACGGGCGGCAAGTTCGACGGCGTGCTGGGCGTGCTCGGCGGGCTTGAGGTCATCCGCTCGCTCAACGATCTCGGCATCAAGACCAAGCACCCCATCGTCGTTACCAACTGGACCAACGAGGAAGGCACGCGCTTTGCCCCGGCCATGCTGGCTTCGGGCGTGTTCGCCGGCGTGCTTGAGCAGGACTTCGCCTATGCCCGCAAGGACGCGCACGGCAAGAGCTTTGGCGACGAGCTGGAGCGCATCGGCTGGAAGGGCACCGAAAAGGTCGGCGTCCGCAAGATGAAGGCCTTCTTCGAGCTGCATATCGAGCAGGGACCGATCCTCGAGGACGAAGAGATTGAAATCGGCGTCGTCACCCATGGCCAGGGCCTGAAGTGGCTTCAGGTGATGCTGACGGGCATGGAAGCGCATACCGGTTCGACGCCGATGTACAAGCGCCGCAACGCCGGCCTTGGCATGGCGCGCGTGACCGAGCTGGTGCACGAGATCGCCATGGACTACCAGCCCGACGCCGTCGGTGCCGTTGGCCACATGGAGGTCTATCCGAACTCGCGCAACATCATTGCCGGCCGCACCGTCTTCACCATCGACATCCGCTCGCCGGAAAAGGAAGTGCTCGACGCCATGGACGGGCGTATCCGAGAAGGGATCGCCACGATCTGCGAGGCGCTCGACATCTCCTTCGAGATCGAGCAGGTCGGCCATTTCGATCCCGTGACCTTCGACACGGATTGCGTCAAGGCCGTGCGCGACGCCGCCGACCGGCTCGGCTACAGCCATCGCGACATCATCTCGGGCGCCGGCCACGACGCTTGCTGGATCAACCGCGTGGCGCCGACGGCGATGGTTTTTTGTCCGTGCGTCGACGGCCTCAGCCACAATGAGGACGAGGAAATCTACCCGGAATGGGCCGCCGCCGGCTGCGACGTGCTGTTCCACGCCGTACTGGAGACGGCGGAGATCGTCGAGTGACGTTCAGCCGTCCCACCCCCACCCCTTACCCCTCCCCACAAGGGGGAGGGGAAATTGCTACGTTGCTGCTCTCCATTGAAAAGCAACACGTTCATGTCGGAGCGCTGATGGCGCGACGCAAAGCCTCCCTCCCCCTTGTGGGGAGGGATTGAGGGTGGGGGTATCTGTCATGGCTCCGACCGCAATTGATCCCGCCGCCATCCAGCGAGCCAGATCGTTGCGCCGGAACGTGACAGTAGGCGAGCGCAAGCTGTGGTCAGAGTTGAAGGATTTTCGCCGGTTGTATGGGCTTCATGCCAGGAAACAGGCGCCGATCGGACCGTACATTGTTGATTTCGTGCTGCACGAGAAGGGCATCGTCATTGAAGTGGATGGCGAACACCATTTCAGGCAGGAGCAAATTGAGAAAGACCGCGTCCGCGATGCATGGCTTCAAGGTCAGGGCTATCGCGTGCTGCGGTTTTCGACCGGAGAACTGGCGGACTCATTCGACGGGTGCGTCGAAGAGGTTCTGCGCGAGGTGAATGTGATGTGAGCTACGGGACCCCGACCTATCCCGACGAATGAAGGGAATTGGTACGGTCCTTAGATGATCTGAAAAACGGCCGAAGCGCTCAAAAGAAGCGCGGCTAGAATAGGGGAACTGAAGAATGACCAAAGTCATCAGAAACGGCACCATCGTCACGGCCGACCGGACGTGGAAGGCCGACGTGCTGATCCAGCATGGCAAGATCGTCGCCATCGGCGGGAACCTGCATGCCGACCACGAGTTCGACGCCACCGGCTGCTACATCATGCCCGGCGGCATCGACCCGCACACCCATCTCGAAATGCCGTTCATGGGCACCTATTCGGCCGACGACTTCGAGAGCGGCACGCGCGCGGCGCTTTCCGGTGGCACGACCATGGTTGTCGACTTCTGCCTGCCGGCGCCGGGCCAGTCGCTGCTCGAAGCGCTGCAGATGTGGGACAACAAGACCTCGAAGGCCTGTTCCGACTACTCGTTCCACATGGCGATCACCTGGTGGGGCGAGCAGGTGTTCAACGAGATGGCCCAGGTGGTCGACAAGGGCATCACCTCGTTCAAGCACTTCATGGCCTACAAGGGCGCGCTGATGGTCGACGACGACGAGATGTACTCGTCGTTCAAGCGCTGCGCCGAGCTTGGCGCGCTGCCGCTGGTGCATGCCGAAAACGGCGACGTCGTCGCCCAGCTGTCGGCCAAGCTGCTGGCCGAGGGCAACAACGGGCCGGAGGCGCACGCCTATTCGCGGCCGCCGGAAGTCGAGGGCGAGGCGACCAACCGCGCCATCATGATCGCCGACATGGTCGGTTCGCCGCTTTACGTCGTGCACACCTCTTGCGAACAGGCGCATGAGGCGATCCGCCGGGCCCGGCAGAAAGGCATGCGCGTCTATGGCGAGCCGCTGATCCAGCATCTGGTGCTCGACGAGACCGAATATTTCAACAAGGACTGGGACCATGCGGCCCGCCGGGTGATGAGCCCGCCCTTCCGCAACAAGCTGCACCAGGATTCGCTGTGGGCTGGCCTGCAGGCGGGTTCTCTGCAGGTGGTGGCGACCGACCATTGCTCGTTCACATCAGAGCAGAAACGCAACGGCGTCGGCAATTTCACCAAGATCCCCAACGGCACGGGCGGCCTCGAAGACCGCATGCCTGTGTTGTGGACCAAGGGCGTCAACACCGGACGGCTGACGATGAACGAGTTCGTCGCGGTGACCTCGACCAACATCGCCAAGATCCTCAACATGTACCCGAAGAAGGGTGCGATCGTCGAAGGTGCCGACGCCGACATCGTGGTGTGGGACCCCAAGCGCAAGAAGACCATTGCGGCGAAGAGCCAGCAGTCGGTCATCGACTACAACGTCTTCGAGGGCATCGAGGTGACCGGCCTGCCGCGCTTCGTCTTCACCCGTGGCGAGCTGGCGATCCAGGAGCACGAGGTCAAGGCGCATCCCGGCCATGGCGAATTCGTCGCCCGCGAGCCGCATGCCGCGGTCAACAGGGCGCTGTCGCAGTGGAAGGAGATCACCGCGCCGCGCAAGGTCGAACGCACGGGTATCCCGGCTACGGGCGTGTGAAGTCGGTCGTCTGGGTGGGGTCGACGTTGACGGGTGCATTCTGATGGAACCGGAAAGTGCCTCCACCAAGCAGCGCGCCAATCGGCACTTTTCCTACTTTGCCCTTATTGGAAGTGTGTTTGCTGGGCTCTGGGCTGGTGCAGTTGTTTTGCTCCTAGCCAATGCCGGATCCATCTCGGAATTGCCGTTCCATGCGGCTGGTACAGTTTTTTATGGCATGACGATTGCCTTCTTTTGGATCATTCCTGTGAGTCCGGTCGTCGGTGCTGTCGTCTATGTGCTGGCCAGGGTATGGCGCTATCACCCGCTACCGGGCGTTGTAGGCGTCATGGGATGGGGTGCCGCATTTGGCTTGATGATTGGACTGCTGCTCGTTGTGGTCGATATCGTCTACGGCGCAGCTGTTTCTTTTCGCAGCTTGGTGCTCGTTCCAGCCGGAGTTGTTGGTGGAGTGGTTGGCGGGGCCGTGTATCGGGCACTTTTAGTCTACCGTTACCCGGACGAAGGGCACGATCGGCAAGGAGGCCTCGTTTGATCAGCCAAGGCTCCATGGAAAAAGGCCGGCCGTTTCCTGCGTTTAGAAAGAATCTTGATCAAGTGGACGCCTGCCTCATCTTCGGAGAGGATGGCATGATGTGGGGTAAAGTCGGGCAATGCTCATGACAGTCAATCAAGCCACGGCGACAAGCGTCAGTAGCGCCGTCGTCGAAGCCAGAAAGCTGGGGCTGACCTTCCAGACCAATGACGGCCCAGTGCGGGCGCTGTCGGACGTCGATCTGACCATCAACAAGGGTGAGTTCGTCTCCTTCATCGGGCCTTCGGGCTGCGGCAAGACGACGTTCCTGCGCGTCATCGCCGATCTCGAGCAGCCGACCGAAGGCAAGATCTCGATCAACGGCATGTCGCCCGAGCAAGCCCGCGAAGCGCGGGCCTATGGTTATGTCTTCCAGGCGGCGGCGCTGTTTCCGTGGCGGACCATCGAGAGCAATGTCGGGCTGCCGCTCGAGATCATCGGCCTGTCCAAGGCCGAGCAGCAAGAGCGCATCAAGCGCACCATGGATCTGGTCAATCTGACCGGCTTCGAGAAGAAGTATCCCTGGCAGTTGTCGGGCGGCATGCAGCAGCGCGCCTCGATCGCGCGCGCGCTCGCCTTCGACGCCGACCTTCTGTTGATGGACGAGCCGTTCGGCGCGCTCGACGAGATCGTCCGCGACCACCTCAACGAACAGCTGCTCCAGCTGTGGCGGCAGACCAACAAGACGATCTGCTTCGTCACCCATTCGATCCCCGAAGCCGTCTATCTGTCGACGCGCATCGTCGTCATGTCGCCGCGCCCGGGCCGCGTCACCGACGTCATCGAGTCGACGCTGCCGTCCGAAAGGCCGCTCGACATCCGCGAGAGCCCGGAATTCCTGGCAATCGCAGCGCGCGTCCGTGACGGCCTGCGGGCAGGGCACAGCTATGAGGATTGAGGCGACACAGTTTTCCCCTCCCCCTTGTGGGGAGGGGTTAGGGGTGGGGGTGCTCCAGATGCCATCGAGGATTCGGCCGTCCGCGATCTCGCGTGCGCGCCGGCTGCGTCGAGCAATGACTGAGGGCGAACGAAAGCTATGGTCTGAGCTTCGGGAGTTTCGGCGCTGGCATGGCATTCATGTGCGCCGTCAGGCGCCGGTCGGCCCGTATGTCGTAGACTTCGTTGTTCATGAGAACGGACTCGTCATCGAGGTCGATGGTGAACACCATTTCACCTCTTCTGGAATGACACGGGACCGAGTGCGCGACGATTGGCTGGCAACCCAGGGCTACAAAGTTCTTCGTTTCAACACCGGTGAACTTGAAACGGCATTCGCCGGCTGCGTCGAAGAAATAATGCGGGAACTTGGATTGATGCTGGATACCCCCACCCCTAACCCCTCCCCACAAGGGGGAGGGGGACGAGGGCTCACATGATGGATCGTCTCAGAGACCGGGTTTTTCCCGTCATCGCCATCCTGCTGGTCATCGTTGCGGCGTGGTATGCATTCGCCGTCTACATGAACGCGCCGTTCCAGCGCGATCTCGACCGGCGGGCGGGGCTGACGCCCGGCACAGTTGAATTCATCGGCAAGACGCTGTCGCAGCCGAAGCCGACCATGCCCGCGCCGCACCAGGTGGCGCAGAACTTCTTTGAAAACACCTTCATGCGGAAGGTCACCAGCGCGCGCAGTCTCGTCTACCATTCGTGGGTCACACTGTCGTCGACGCTGCTCGGCTTCACCTTTGGCACCTCACTCGGCATCCTGATCGCCGTCGGCATTGTTCACGTGATCGCGCTCGACCGCTCCCTGATGCCCTGGATCATCGCCTCGCAGACGATCCCGATCCTTGCGGTGGCGCCGATGATCATCGTGGTGCTGGCGGCCATCGGCGTCACCGGGCTGATCCCCAAGGCCCTGATCTCGACCTACCTGTCGTTCTTCCCGGTCGCTGTCGGCATGGTGAAAGGGCTGCGTTCGCCCGATCTCATGCATCTCGACCTGATGCATACCTATAATGCCAGCAAATCGCAGACCTTCTGGAAGCTGCGCGTGCCGGCCTCGGTGCCGTTCCTGTTTGCCTCGATGAAGGTGGCGGTGGCGGCGAGCCTTGTCGGTGCCATCGTCGGCGAGTTGCCGACAGGGGCCGTGGCCGGCATCGGCGCCAAGCTGCTCGCCGGCTCCTACTACAGCCAGACCATCGAAATGTGGGCGGCACTCGTAGCCGGCTCGGTGGTGGCGGCATTGCTGGTCGTGCTCGTCGGTTTCGTCGGCAGACTTGTCGAACGTTCGATGGGAGGGCGGCCGGCATGATGAATTCCAAGCCGTCCTGGCAAGTCTTGTTGGCTTTGGTGCTGTGCGCCATCGCCATGGCCACCATGCCGATGCTGGCGAGCGAAGCCACAGCGCCGATGTCGAAAGGGATGACGACGCTTGTCATCGGGCTCGTCGCGTTGAGCGGCGTCGCCTCCTTCGCCATGTTTTCCGGCCTTGCCAGTGCTGCTGTGCTTTTCATTGGAGCGCATGGGGCTGCCTGGCTGCTGATCGCCAACATCTCCGGCAATGAAGGCATGGCGCGGATGCCGTATTTCCTGCTGCTTGCCGCCGCCTGGCTGCTGGCCTGGCGCTGCGTCGCCGTGCTGTCGGCGATCCGGCCGCTGTCGAAGCAGGTCAGGACGTTGCTGCGGCTGCTGATCCCGGCGATCTTCGGCGCGTGGATCCTGATCATATGGGAAGCGGTGACGCGGGGGGCGGGGGTTCCGTTCATCCTGTTGCCGCCGCCAAGCGCCATTGCCGCGCGCATCGGCAATTCGCTGCCGATCCTCGCCGCCGACGTGCGCCAGACGATCTTCAAGGCTGTGCTGTTCGGCTATATCGTCGGCTGTGCCTCGGGCTTCGCCGTCGCGATCCTGGCCGACCGCGTGCCGTTCCTGCGCCGCGGGCTGCTGCCCATCGGCAACATGGTGTCGGCGCTGCCGATCATTGGCGTGGCACCGATCATGGTGATCTGGTTCGGCTTCGAATGGCAGTCGAAGGCTGCCGTCGTCATCATCATGACCTTCTTCCCGATGCTGGTGAACACCGTCGCCGGCCTCACCGCCTCGGGGCATATGGAGCGCGACCTGATGCGCACCTACGCCTCCAACTACTGGCAGACGCTGTTCAAGCTGCGCCTGCCGGCTGCCGCTCCCTTCATCTTCAACGCGTTGAAGATCAACTCCACGCTGGCGCTGATCGGCGCCATCGTCGCCGAATTCTTCGGCACGCCGATCGTCGGCATGGGCTTCCGCATCTCGACCGAGATCGGGCGCATGAATGTCGACATGGTCTGGGCGGAGATCGCAGTTGCGGCTCTGGCCGGTTCCGTCTTCTATGGCGTGGTCGCCCTGATCGAGAGGGCCACCACTTTCTGGCATCCGTCTGTCCGTGGTGGGCGGGCGTGACCTGAGCTCCTTGGGCGGGGCCGCGGTCCAACTTCAGAGGGAAAAAAGAAGATGAAAAGACTGATGGTATCGTTGATGGCGGGAGCGATGTCGCTGGCCGCCGCACAGGCGGCACTTGCCGCCGACAAGGTGACGCTGCAGCTCAAGTGGGTGACGCAGTCGCAGTTTGCCGGCTACTACGTCGCCAAGGAGAAGGGCTTCTACGGCGAGGAGAACCTCGACGTCGACATCAAGCCGGGCGGCCCTGACATCGCGCCCGAGCAGGTGATCGCCGGCGGCGGCGCCGACGTCATCGTCGACTGGATGGGCGGCGCGCTTGCGGCCCGTGAAAAGGGCGTTGGCCTGGTCAACATCGCCCAGCCCTACAAGAAGGCCGGCATGGAGCTGGTCTGCCCGAAGGACGGCCCGGTCAAGACCGAAGCCGACTTCAAGGGCAAGACGCTGGGCGTCTGGTTCTTCGGCAACGAATATCCGTTCTTCGCCTGGATGAACAAGCTGGGCCTGTCGACCGAAGGCGGCGCCGATGGGGTGACGGTGCTGAAGCAGAGCTTTGACGTGCAGCCGCTGATCCAGAAGCAGGCCGACTGCATCTCGGTCATGACCTATAACGAGTACTGGCAACTGATCGACGCCGGCTTCAAGCCGGAAGAGCTGACCGTCTTCAACTATACGGAGATGGGCAACGACCTGCTCGAGGACGGTCTCTATGCGATGGAAGACAAGCTCAAGGACCCGGCCTTCGAAGACAAGATGGTGCGTTTCGTGCGCGCGTCGATGAAGGGCTGGAAATATGCCGTCGACAATCCTGACGAGGCTGCCGGCATCGTCGTCGACAATGGCGGCCAGGACGAAAACCACCAGAAGCGCATGATGGGCGAAGTCGCCAAGCTGATCGACAATGCCGATGGCAAGCTGGTCGAAGCGGCTTACAAGCGCACGGCCGAAGCACTGCTGGCGCAGAAGATCATCACCAAGGAGCCGACCGGCGCCTGGACTTCAACGATCACCGACAAGGCGATCAAGTAAGCTCTGTGATCGGAAATCTGGAAAGGGGCGGGCGACCGCCCCTTTTTCTTTGAGGTTGGGGTTTGAGGTGCGTCCTTCGAGGCCCGCTTGGTGGATTGCCGACCTGTTCACTCGGCTGAATGACTGGCTCCCCTAAAACCCTCATGGTGAGCCTGTCGAACCACGGGTTTTGGGGCACGCAGAGCATTGCGCCGAGCGCCCTCGTGGTTCGACAGGCTCACCATGAGGGCTACTGGAGTGCCTTCGCGCTGAAGTCGGCTACTGCGCCAGCGTGTAGAAGGTCAGCGTGCGCGGTTCGCCCTTGGAGTAGTTCATGCCTTCGATGATGCCGCGCTGCCTGAGGGCGTCCACGCCGCCTGGAATGGCGGCAAGGAAGGCCTTGCTCTCGGCTTCGGCGACGACAGCGATGGCGCAGGCGGGATCGGCGATGAGCGCGGCTGCTGCTCCCTTGCCGTCGGTCAGCTGGGTGTCCGTGCCGGCGAGGAAGACGAGGCTCGGTTCGCCATAACCCGCGGAAGCCAGCACCGAGGTCGGGCATGGTTTCAGCTTCTCGAAACGCTCTGCGATCTGCGGGCTGAGCCACAGCGGCTTGAGCGGCGGCAGGATTTTCCACGTCAGCACGCCGAAAACCGCGGCAGCCGCTGCCGCGGCGAAGGCGACACGCTTGACCGGGTCCATGCCGTCGGGCGCGCCGATGCCATACCGTGCGGCGATCAGGACCAGCACCGCAGCCAGGAGCCCCCACCAGGAGACATGGCCGAGGAAGTAGGGCGTGATGCCGAAAGCGATCGCGGCAAGGCCGATGCTGATGCCGAACATGCCGAATGCGGCGGCGCGGCGCAGCCACAGCTGCCAGCGCGACAACTCGATGCTGGCCGCCGACTTGGAGGTCAGCACCCAGGCCATCAGCAGGATCATCGCCGGATAGGCCGGCAAGGCGTAATGCGGCAGCTTGGTGGGGATCAGTTCGATCGCCACCCAGTAGGGCAGGTACCAGGCAAGGCAGAACAGCAGGCGCGGATCCTGCCGGAAGCGGTTGAGTGCCTTGAGCCCGCCTTCGAGCGCGACCAGCGCGAAGGGCCACATGAACAGCGAATAGGTCAGGAAATAGTAGCCGGGCGGGAAGCCATGCGATTCCTGGCCCGAGCCGACCTTGCTCAACAGGTCCTTGCCGACCGATTCCTGCCAGAACTCGGCGCCGGTCTTGAGGGTAATGAGGATCAGCCAGGGCGCGGCAACCAGTAGCGCGAGCAGGATGCCAGGAAGCGGTTTCAGCTTGCGCAGCCACGAGCGGTCGCGGTCGAAGATGGCGATCGCGGCAATGGTCAGCACGCTGAGGAACGGGATGACCGGGCCCTTGATCAGCAGTGCCAGGCCGTGGGCGATCCAGAACCACCAATGGGCGCGGCCTTGCGGCCTGCCGGCCTTGTGGCCGAGATAGATCATGGCAAGCGCGCCCTGGGCGAGCAGGGCGGTGGCAAGCAGCGTCGCGTCGGTCTTGGCGATGCGCGCCTCGACGCCCAAAAGCAACATGCCCATCATGCCGAGGCCGGCAATGACGCCGGCGCTCCGCCCGAACATGCGGTCGGCGATGAAGGCCAGCGCCAGCACCGAGAAGGTGCCGGCGAGCACCGAGATCAGCCGGTAGACCCAGATCGGGGCGTCACTGCCCTGGCCGCTCAGCAGTACCGCAGCCGACTGCAGCCAGTAGATGCCGGCGGGCTTCTTGTAGCGCGGCACGTCCTGGAAACGGATGTCGACATAGTCGCCGCTCTCGACCATCTGCTTGGTTGCCTGGACGAAGCGCGACTCGTCGCGATCGGTCGGCGGCAGGGTGGAAGTCCCCGGCGCGAAGGCAAACAGCGCGAGCAGCGCCAACAGAACATAAGTCAGCGGCGACAACGTCTTGCGGGCCGTTGCGGAGGTTTTGATTCCGGAAGTCGACATGCCCGTGATCAGTCCGTCTTGGACATGGCCAGGCGCCGCTCATTGGCGATCAGCCAGAGATTGCGGATGTAGATGAACAGGCCGAGCCCCTGGCCGGCGATGAAGACCGGGTCCTGGCGCTTGATGGCGTAGATCAGAAGCAGGGCGCCGCCGCCGAGTGAGAAGAACCAGAAGGCGATCGGCACGACGGAGCGCTTGGCACGCTCGGAGGCAAGCCACTGCACCACGAAACGCATGGTGAAGAAGCCCTGGGCAACGAAGCCGAGCAGGATCCAGCCGTCGAACTGGGCGATGAAGACGTCGTGCAGCCAGGTGCCGAGTTCGGAAATGAGGTTCATTGGCCAAGCTCCGTGACCGTTGGCACGACCTTGCGACGGCGGCGCAGCCACCACACACCGAAGAGATCGAGGATGCCGCGCAGACCGCGATCGAGGATGCCGTAGTTGGATTTGCCGTGGATGCGCGAGCGGTCGACGACATCGACATGGACCACGCCACGGCCTTCGCGCAGGGCGAGTGCCGGCAAATAGCGATGCCAGCCGTCGAAGAACGGCAGCTGGCGGAACAGATCGGTGTGCAAGGCCTTGAGGCCGCAGCCCGAGTCGCGAGTGCCGTCGTGCAGAATCATCTCGCGCAGGCCGTTGGCGAAGCGCGAGGACAGCTGCTTGAGTTTGGTGTCGGTGCGCTTGAGGCGCTGGCCGGCGGCGATGCCGACGGAAGGGCCGGCAGCAACGAGTGCGTCGGCGAGCTTGGGCAGGTAGGCCGGATCGTTCTGGCCATCGCCATCCATGGTCACGACGATCTCGCCCTTCGCCGCGAAAACGCCGGAGCGGACGGCGGCACTTTGACCGGCCGAGCGGTCGTGCCTGACGTGGCGCAGGCGGCCTGCGGTGCGAGCAAGTTCGGCCAGAACGTCGGGAGTGCGGTCGGTCGAGCCGTCGTCGACGACGATGATCTCGTAGTCGCGGCCGGCCATCGCAGCATGAACCTCGCCGACCAGGATCGGCAGGTTCTCAGCCTCGTTCTTGCACGGAATGACGATTGAAATCATCAGTTTGCCTGGGGAAGGTTACAACAGGATGGCGAAATTCGCGGCTTCAATAGCACCAAAGCCACGCATTTGCCACGATGGTTGCGCCTTTCCCAGGGGCAAGTTCCCAGTTGCTTGCTGGGGTAGGTCTCACGTTTCCGAGATGTTCACCGGAGCATGGTCTCCCTTGCCCCGGTGCAATACTCAGCGCTTGTCCCTGATGTCGCTTAGCGTGCGCGTCGGCGTTATCGCTTCGGGATCGAGCTTGATCTCGATTATCGACGGCTTGCCGCTGGCGCGTGCGCGCTCGAAGGCGGGTGCGAATTCGTCGGTCTCGCGCACCGTTTCGCCGTGGCCACCATAGGCACGCGCAAGCGCTGCGAAGTCAGGGTTCTTGAGGTCGGTCGCCTCGACGCGGCCGGGATACTCGCGCTCCTGGTGCATGCGGATGGTGCCGTAGATGCCGTTGTTGACGACGATCACGATGATCGGCAGGCCATATTGCACGGCGGTGGCGAATTCCTGGCCGTTCATCATGAAGCAGCCGTCGCCGGCGAAGGCGATGACCTCGCGCTCGGGGAACAGGCCCTTGGCGGCGACCGCAGCAGGCGTGCCGTAGCCCATCGAACCCGACGTCGGCGCGCCCTGGGTGGCGAAGCGGCGGAAGCGGTGGAAGCGGTGCACCCAGGTGGCGTAGTTGCCAGCGCCGTTGGTGAGGATCGCGTCCTCCGGCAGGACTTTTTCGAGCCAGTTCATGATCGGGCCCATCTGCACCGCACCGGGGCCGGTGAGCGGCGGTGTCGACCATTCGAGATAGGCGGCGTGCAGCACCTTAGTGGCCTCGGCCCATGCCGGCCTGGCGGCTGGCTTGCGCTTGGCGAAGGCCTCGACGAAAGCCGCCGGCGAGGCGTTGATGGCGATGGTCGGGCGATAGACGCGGCCAAGCTCATTGGCATCGGCATGGACGTGGACCAGCTTCTGATCCGGGTAGGGGCTCTTGATCAGCGTGTAGTCGGAGGACGGCATCTCGCCGAAGCGGCCGCCGATCAGCAGGACGACGTCGGCTTCCTTGATCGCCTTGGCGATCTTGGGGTTGACGCCAATGCCGACGTCGCCGGCGTAGTTTTCGTGCAGATGGTCGAACAGCATCTGGCGGCGGAAAGAGACACCGACGGGCAGCGACCAGGCTTCGGCGATCTTCTTGATGCGTTCGACGGCCTCGGCATTCCAGCGCGTGCCGCCGAGGATGACGAAGGGGCTCTTGGCGCCATTGAGCAGCGCTTCGAGTTTGGAAAGCTCTTCCTCGCCGGGGCGTGTTTCGACCGGGGTCGCGGGCAACGCGACCGGCGCTTCGACGACGCTTGTCAGCATGTCCTCGGGCAGCGACACGATCACCGGGCCGGGGCGGCCAGACATGGCGACGGAGAAGGCGCGGGTGACCAGTTCGGGGATGCGGGCGGCATCGTCGATCTCGACGACCCATTTGGCGATATCGCCGAAGAAGCGGCGGTAGTCGACCTCCTGGAAGGCCTCGCGCTCCTTGGCGTGGCTCGCCACCTGGCCGATGAACAGGATCATCGGGATCGAATCCTGCATGGCGATGTGGACGCCGGCGGACGCATTGGTGGCGCCGGGGCCACGGGTGACGAAGCAGATGCCCGGCTTGCCGGTCAGGCGGCCATGGCAATCGGCCATCATCGCGGCACCGCCTTCCTGGCGGCAGACGATGCTGCGGATCTTTGAATCATGCAGCGCGTCGAGCACGGCGAGATAGGATTCGCCCGGCACGCAATACATGCGGTCGACGCCATTGGCTTCAAGCGCGTCGACGATCAGTTGTCCGCCGGTCTTCATTTCGCATTCTTCTCCAGTTCGGCAAGGATCTCAGCGGTGTGTTGCCCAAGGCGCGGCGATGGGCGGTCATAGGTTAGCGGGGTTTCCGACATGACCATCGGCGCCCGCACCGACGGCAGCTTGTTGCCGTGGCCGTCGTCGAGGTCCATGCGCATGCCGCGCGCGATCGCCTGCGGATCGGCGAAGGCCTGGCCGATGGTGTTGATGGGGCTCGCCGGCACGCCGGATGCTTCGAGCTTTGCCAGCAGCTCCTCGCGGCCGAAGCCGGCCAGGGCTGCGACGATCTTCTCGCGCAGGGCGACACGATTGGCGACACGAGCCGAATTGGTGGCGAAGAGCGGGTCGGTGGCGATGGCCTCGAGCCCGACGATGGCGCAGAACTTCTGGAACTGGCCGTCATTGCCGACAGCCAGGATGAAGTGGCCGTCGCGCACCGGCAGCACCTCGTAGGGCGAGATGTTGGGGTGGGCGTTGCCCATCTGCACCGGCGAATTGCCCGAGACCAGATAATTCAGGTTCTGGTTGGCGAGCACCGACATCTGGGCGTCGAACAGAGCCATGTCGACATGCTGGCCCTGGCCTGTGGCCTCGGCGTGGCGGAGTGCGGCCTGGATGGCGATGACGGAGTAGAGCCCGGTGAAGATGTCGGTGACGGCGACCCCGACCTTCTGCGGCTCTCCGCCGGCAGGCCCGGTGATCGACATCAGGCCGGACATGCCTTGGACGATGAAGTCGTAACCGGCGCGGGGTGCATAAGGCCCGTCCTGGCCGAAGCCGGTGATCGAGCAATAGACGAGCTTGGGATTGATCTTTTTCAGGCTGTCATAGTCGAGGCCGTATTTCTTGAGGCCGCCGAGCTTGAAATTCTCGATCAGAACGTCGGAGTCAGCGACCAGCTTGCGCACGATCTCGGCGCCTTCTGGCGTCGAGAAGTCGAGCGCGATCGAGCGTTTGCCGCGATTGCAGGAGTGGTAATAGGCAGCCGAGAGGTTTTCGCCGTCATGGCCAGTGACGAAGGGCGGGCCCCATTTGCGGGTGTCGTCGCCGCCGTCAGGATTTTCGACCTTGATGACGTCAGCGCCGAGATCGGCCAGCAACTGCCCGGCCCAGGGGCCAGCGAGGATGCGAGCGAGTTCGATGACACGGATACCGTGAAGGGGAGGATTATTCATGAGGCGCAAAGGTCCATTTCAAATAGTCACGCTCTATCAGGACTGCCTGTTTGCCGCCACCGCGATGCAGTGGGCCAGCCATTTCGATCAGCGGGGAAGAGTCAGGTCCAGCCAGTCGCCGAAATCGGCCATGATCGCATCGCGGTTGATCTCGTTCAGGCTTTCGTGGCAGGTTTCGGGATAAACCTTTGAAACGAGATTCGAAAAACCCATCTGGCGCAGGCGTGCCGCCAGTGCCTCGACGGCCATGCCGCCATCGGTTGCGGGATCGCGCTGACCGCCGACCAGGTTGAACGGCAGGTCCCTGCGAATGCCGGCAAAGTTGCCGTCATCGGCGCCTGTGAAGACCAGATCGAAGACATCGATCCACATCGACACCGATGCATCCCAGCCGCAGCGCGGATCGGCGACATAGGCGTCGACCTCAGCTTCGTCGCGTGAAAGCCAGTCGAACCCGGTGCGGCGGTTGGGGATCTTCTTCGCCCAGTCGCCGAAGGTCAGCTTGGGCAACATGCGGGACGGCACGTCGGAGCCGAGCCGGAAGCGCTCGAAGGCGAGGATTGCCTGCGCCAGCCGGCCAAGGATGCCGGCGGAGAAATTGGCGTTCCAGATCGCGGCGGCGGCGACGCGCTCGGAGTGACGCAGGACGAAGTTGAGCGCGATCAGCCCGCCCATCGAATGGCCGAAGATGACCACCGGCAGGCCAGGATGCTGCTCGGCGATGTGGTCGTGGATGGCAGCGATGTCGGCGACAACGATGTCGCGGCCGTTCTTGGCTGCGAAACGACCCCTGGGCGCATCGGGGGCCGTCGTCGCGCCATGGCCGCGGTGGTCGTGGACGTAGACATGGCAGCCCCGCGTGGCAAGAAAGTCGGCGAAACGGGCGTAGCGCGCGCCATGTTCGGCGAGGCCGTGATTGATCTGGACCACGGCGCGGGCAGGGGCCTCGGCGCGCCTGAAATGGAGATTGAGTTTTGCCCCGGTCGGAGAGGCAAGCGTGGTGGTGGTGTCGAACGGCATTGCTGTCTCCCCTGGGCGGACTGTCGGGGATGTCAGGTGCACCCGTCAAGGCCGGTTGAGGGGCGGTGCACAGGGACAATGTCAGGAGGTGTCACGACGACCCTTGTTCGGTGGAAGCCAGCCCATATATTCCGCTAACCTCCAGAGCCGGCTGCCCCGCCGGTGTTTTCTTGTCATTCCTTATCATTCCCAGCTGAAGTGATGCTCGTCATGCAGCCGATTATTTCCGTTTCCAATCTTTCCAAGACCTATGCGTCGGGCTTTTCGGCGCTGAAAAACATCAATCTCGACATTCGCCGCGGCGAGATCTTCGCGCTGCTCGGGCCCAACGGTGCCGGCAAGACGACGCTGATCAGCATCATCTGCGGCATCGTCAACCCGTCCGAAGGCACGGTGCTGGCCGATGGCCACGACATCGTTCGCGACTATCGCGCGGCGCGCACGCTGATTGGCCTGGTGCCGCAGGAGCTGACCACCGACGCCTTCGAGACGGTGTGGGCGACTGTCAGCTTCAGCCGCGGCCTGTTCGGCAAGCCGGCGAACCCGGCCCATATCGAGAAGATCCTCAGGGATCTGTCGCTATGGGACAAGAAGGACAACAAGATCATCACGCTGTCGGGCGGCATGAAGCGTCGCGTGATGATCGCCAAGGCGCTGTCGCACGAGCCGCAAATCCTGTTCCTCGACGAACCGACGGCGGGCGTCGACGTCGAGCTCAGGCGCGACATGTGGGAGGTCGTGCGCCTGCTGCGCGAAACCGGCGTCACCATCATCCTGACCACGCACTATATCGAGGAGGCCGAGCAGATGGCCGACCGCGTCGGCGTGATCAGCCATGGCGAGATCATCCTTGTCGAGGAAAAGGCCGAGCTGATGCGCAAGCTTGGCCGCAAGCAGCTGACGCTGCAGCTGCAGCAGCCGCTGGAGCAGGTGCCGCCAGCACTTTCGAGCCACGGGCTCGAGCTGTCCGAGGACGGCAACGAGCTCGTTTACACCTACGATACCCAAGGCGAGCGGACCGGCATCACGGCCCTGCTCAAGGACCTCAACGACGCCGGAATCCGCTTCCGCGACCTGCAGACCAAGCAGAGCTCGCTCGAAGAGATCTTCGTCAATCTGGTGAGTGAACGGCGATGAATTTTTACGCGATCCGCGCAATCTATCTGTTTGAAATGGCGCGCACCTGGCGCACGCTGCTGCAGAGCATCGTTTCGCCCGTCATCTCGACCTCGCTCTATTTCGTCGTCTTCGGTGCTGCCATCGGTTCGCGCATCAGCGAGATCAATGGCATCAGCTACGGCGCCTTCATCGTGCCTGGCTTGGTCATGCTGTCGCTTCTGACCCAGAGCATCTCCAACGCCTCGTTCGGCATCTATTTCCCGAAATTCGTCGGCACCATCTACGAGCTTTTGTCGGCACCGGTGTCGTATCTGGAGATCGTCATCGCCTATGTCGGGGCAGCGGCGTCCAAGTCGATCATCCTCGGGCTGATCATCCTGGCGACTGCGGCGCTGTTCGTGCCGCTGCAGGTCCAGCATCCGGTCTGGATGCTGCTGTTTCTGGTGCTGACGGCGGTGACCTTCAGCCTGTTCGGCTTCATCATCGGCATCTGGGCGCGCAGTTTCGAGCAACTGCAGCTGGTGCCGCTGCTGATCATCACCCCGCTGACCTTCCTGGGTGGCAGCTTCTACTCCATCGACATGCTGCCGCCGTTTTGGCGTACGGTGTCGCTGTTCAACCCGGTGGTCTACCTAGTCAGCGGCTTCCGCTGGAGCTTCTTCGGCGTATCGGACGTCAATGTCGGCATCAGCCTGGGCATGACGCTGGTGTTCCTGGCCGCCTGCCTTGCAGCAGTCTGGTGGATCTTCAGGACCGGCTGGCGCATCAAGGTGTAAAGGGAGGGCGGAGCTACTCCGCCCATTCCTTGTCGGCGGTGAAGGCGATCGTCAGCCAGCGGTCGGGGCCTTCATCGCCAAGCGCGTCGCCGACCTCGTTGCGCAAGGCGTCCCATTCCTCGATGGTCTTGGCAGGCCAGCCGGGCGGGACGATGAAATACAGCTCGACCTGCATCAGGCGACCGACCTTGGCGACATAAGCGCGATATGAAACGAAGCCGTGCTTTTTCACGGTGGCCCGCGCAACCTCGTCGACATGCGCCTTCAGCACCTCCGGCGTGATCAGCAATATGTCGGAGAACGCCTGGCGGACGGTGCCGATGGGCATCGGGATGATGACCAGGCAGACAAGCGCCAGCACGGCGGGATCGACATAGGGAGCTACCCAGGCAAGTTCAGTGCCTTCCACCAGTCCTCCGCCGATGAAGGCAATCAGCAGCGCTGCGGTGATGCCGCCGGACATCATCCAGGCGGTCACATCGAGGCGCACGAAGTCGGACTGAATGGTCCGGTTGGCGCGGCTGCCGATGAAGGCCATGGTCAGGCAGGCCGTAAGGGTCACGGCCGCGTAGATGATGGCGTAGTCGAATTCGAGGTGGTGTCCGCCGGCGAACAGATTGGCCACGGCGTTGATCAACGCATAGCAGGACACGCTGATCAGGACGATGCCGTTCAGGCCGAGCACGATCGGCTCAAGATGCCAGAAGCCGAAGGAAAAACGCTTGTCGAGCCGGCGGTTGTGGTTGGCGTTGCTGGTGATCAGGCGAGCGACGATCAGCGCCAGGATGGTCATCGTCGCATCGGCGAGCGAGTAGGCGCCGTCGAAAGCGATCGAGAACGAGCCGCTGAGGACGCCGAAGACGATGCCGAAAAGCGCGACGACAAACGTCACGGCGATGGAAATTCTCAGGAGCTTCGGTTCGGTGAGCATGGCCCTAGCTATGAAATAGGCGCCTGCCGATGTCCACCGTCTGAGCGCCGGGGGCCGTCGCCTCTCAGAGGCTCTTGCCGTTGGAAGCCAGGCGGAAGCTTTCGCGTCCGCCGCTTGGCACGACGATGATCTGCTTGACCTTGCCCTGCTTGAAAGCTGTGAGGAAGCGCTTGTAGTCGGCGAAGGCGACACAGCCGTGCGACTCCTCGCGACCGCCACGCAGCAGGTAGCTGTGGGTCAGGAAGCCGTCGCGGCCAAACTTGTTCTTGCCGTCGACGGGCAGCATGCGGATCGCCTCGACGCCATGGAAGCGCTTTTCACGCATCCTGAGATTGTAGGTGTGCGGCGGCGTCGGTCCGTTCATCTTGACATGGGTGTAACGCGGGTTGTCGGCCATGTGGCCGATACCGGAGTGCGCTTCGAGCACGCTGCCATCGGGCATGTAGACCTTGGCGGCGCTGATGTCATAGACGGCGACGCCGTTGCCGGCCTTGGTCTTGCCGCCGAACAGGCTGCGCAGCGACCTGCCAAGCGTGCTGCCCGGCTTGTCCTCAGGAATTTCCGGACGGGCATAAGCAAGTTTTTGCGGCTTTTGCGTTTCAGGCTTTTCGGCCGTCCGTGGCGCATCAGCCTCCGGAGCGCGGGCATCCGCTTTGCCAGCTTCGGCAGGCCTGGCGGCTGCTGCCTCCGGGCGAAGTTCCGGACGCGGCGCAGCCGATGGGGTGTCGGCATAGTCGGGCAGGGCGGCGGCTTCCGCTTCCGCTTCGGCCTGCGCCGCCGCGAGTTCCTCCTCGGAGGGGCCTGTCAGCAGCGTCGAAAGCGCAGTGTCGGCGGCTCCGCCGGGCGAAGGATCGGCATAAGCGAGGATTGTCGGGCGCTGTTCGACTGAAGCGGGCAGCGAAACCGGCTGGTCGGCGTCCGCTGTGGCAGCGGCAAGCTGCTGCAGTTCGACGGAGCTGGCCGCGAACAGGCTGGCCAGCTTCTTGGAGCTCAGATCGGCCTGGCCGGCGATCGTATCGAAGCGGGCGGCATGGCCGTTTGCGGGGGCGGCAGCCGCGATGGTGGCATGGCGGGCGGATTTGCCCAGGCTGCCGGTCAGGCTGGCCGTGACGGCCGGTCTGGCGTTGGCGACGGATATCAGGGGCTTGGCCGCGGCGACCAGCCGCGACGCCTTGTCGGTGCTGACATAGGCCGACAGCCGCGCCTGCTTGACGACGACCGTCTGGACGTGCGGCTTGGGCGCAAAGTGGGCAGGATCGAAAGCGCTGACATTTCCCATCGCGACCATGCCGGCCATCGACCATGCGGCGACCCCGGCAAAAGCCGTGCCGAAGCTGGCGATCAGCAGTGGGCGCAACAGACGGCGCAAGGACTGTGGACGAACGAATTTACTCAAACGCGTAGCAGACCAGTTGTCGCGCAAACGTCTTCCGGCCGGCAAACGGCCGCAGTGCGTGATTTCCGGAATGTCCCCAACTCGACAGAACGATGGAGAAAGGATGGACAAATGTGGTTAATTTTTGCTTTGCGGAAACGGAGATCGTTTCGACGCCGAAAACGGAAGGCTCGGGCTGGGGGCGAAACGCCCTGACGACTAAGGCTGTATGCGGCGCGCCATGCGCCCCGAAAGCATTTGCCGTTTGGGGTGGGATGGCCTACATAGCGCGCAAATCTCCGTTCACCTGAAGCAGGATACGCGCGCGTGGCACGCCAGTTCATCTATCACATGTCGGGACTGACCAAGTCCTACGGCACCAAGAAAGTGCTGGATAATCTCAACCTGTCGTTCTACCCGGATGCCAAGATCGGCATCCTCGGCCCCAACGGCGCCGGCAAGTCGACCGTGCTCAAGATCATGGCCGGCCTCGACAAGGAATGGTCGGGCGAAGCCTGGCTGGCCGATGGCGCGACCGTTGGCTACCTGGCGCAGGAACCGCAGCTCGACCCGGCCAAGACCGTGTTCGAGAACGTCATGGACGGCGTTTCCAAGAAGACCGCCATCATCAATCGCTACAACGAGCTGATGATGAACTACTCGGACGAGACCGCCGACGAGGGCGCCAAGCTGCAGGACGAGATGGATCGTCTCAACCTGTGGGACCTGGAACAGCAGGTCGAGATGGCGATGGACGCGCTGCAGTGCCCGCCCGCCGACTCCGAAGTGACCCAGCTGTCGGGTGGCGAACGCCGCCGCATCGCGCTGTGCCGCCTGCTGCTCGAGCAGCCTGACCTGCTGCTGCTCGACGAACCGACCAACCATCTCGACGCCGAGACCACGGCGTGGCTGGAAAAGCACCTGCGCGACTATCCGGGCTCGGTGCTGATCATCACCCACGATCGCTACTTCCTCGACAACGTGACAGGCTGGATCCTCGAGCTCGATCGCGGCCGCGGCATCCCCTACGAGGGCAACTACACCAAGTATCTCGACGCCAAGGCCAAGCGCCTGATCCAGGAAGGCCGCGAAGACGACTCGCGCCAGAAGGCGATCTGGCGCGAACGCGAGTGGATCGCATCCTCGCCCAAGGCACGCCAGACCAAGTCCAAGGCGCGTATCAAGGCCTATGAGGAACTGGTGGAGAAGGCGGATCAGCGCCGTCCGACCGACACGCAGATCGTCATTCCGGCCGGCGAACGCCTCGGCAACGTGGTGATCGAGGTCGATAGCGTGAACAAGGGCTACGGCGACGAACTGCTGATCGAGAACCTGAACTTCAAGCTGCCGCCCGGCGGCATCGTCGGCGTCATCGGCCCCAACGGCGCCGGCAAGACCACGCTGTTCAGGATGATCACCGGCCAGGAAACGCCCGATAGCGGCACGATCCGCGTCGGCGAGACCGTCAAGCTCGGTTATGTCGACCAGAGCCGCGATGCGCTCGACCCGACCAAGACCGTCTGGGAAGAAATCTCCGGCGGTGCAGAAGTCATCAAGCTCGGCAAGCACGAAGTGAACAGCCGCGCCTATTGCTCGTCATTCAACTTCCGCGGCGGCGACCAGCAGCAGCGCGTCGGCAATTTGTCGGGTGGTCAGCGCAACCGCGTCCACCTCGCCAAGATGCTGAAGAACGGCGGCAACGTTCTGCTCCTCGACGAACCGACCAACGATCTCGACACTGAAACGCTGGGCGCGCTCGAAGACGCACTCGAAGCCTATGCTGGCTGCGCCGTCATCATCTCCCACGATCGTATGTTCCTCGATCGCATGGCGACCCACATGCTCGCCTATGAAGGCGACGCGCATGTCGAGTGGTTCGAAGGTAACTTCGAAGAGTACGAGAAGGACAAGGTCCGCCGCCTCGGCGCCGATGCGGCCAACCCGCACCGGATGAGCCACAAGCGCCTGACGCGCTGATTTCCGACTTCAAGAACGCCCCGCCCAAAGCGGGGCGTTTTTGTTTCATGACGCTTCTGGGAGTTCCCGACATGAAAGACTGGTCAGCTTCGCAATATCTGAAGTTCGAGGATGAGCGAACGCGGCCGGCAAGGGACCTTGTGGCGCAAATTCCGATTGAGAAACCAAGGCATGTGATCGACATCGGCTGCGGCCCGGGCAATTCGACCGAACTGCTTGTCGAGCACTGGCCCAATGCCCGCGTATCGGGCTTCGACAGCTCGCCGGCCATGATCGAAGAAGCCCGCCAGCGGCTTCCCGGTGTCGACTTCCATCTCGCCAATGCGCGCGACTGGGCACCCGACGAACCGGTCGACGTGATCTTCGCCAACGCCGTGTTCCAGTGGCTGCCGGATCACCAGACGGTGCTGGCCCGGCTGATGGGGCTGCTCGCCCCGGGCGGGTACCTCGCCGTGCAAATGCCCGACAATATCGGTGAGCCGTCGCATGTGGCGATGCGCGAGACGGCTGCCGCGGTGCCGTTCGCCGCCAAGATAGCGGGAGCCGCGCGGGCAAAACTGCCGTCGGTCGCATCCTACTACGACCTGCTCGTGCCGCTGTCGGCGCGGGTCGACATCTGGCACACGGTCTACAACCACCCGCTGGCCGATGCGGCGGCGATCGTCGAGTGGGTGAAGGGGACGGGGCTCAAGCCGTTCGTCGATCCACTCGACCCGGCCGAGCGCGAATCCTATCTCGCCGCCTACATGGCGCGCATCGCCGCTGCCTATCCGCCGGCCGCCAACGGCAAGGTGCTGCTGCGCTTCCCCCGGCTGTTCATGGTCGCCCAGCGCGCCCAGAGCTGAGGATAGGGCGGGATACCAGGGCAAGTGTCGCATGAGGGCATATTCGAACGCTTCCATGTGACGTAAACTGCGCGCTGGCGAGTCCGGTGAGACGGGACAGGGCTTGCCGGGGCCCAAGGGCTCCATTTGGTCACTGGAGCATGGATTTTTCCGAAAGTGGTAACTGCTGTCGGGCATGCTTCGGGAATCAAGCGGCGGACGGGTTTTATGCATCGCGTTATCATCAGTGGCATCGGCGTTGAAATTCCTCAGGCTGCGATCAGCAACGATGAGTTGGTCGAGAGCTTCAATGCCTGGGTCGACGTCGAAAACGTCAGGCGCGAGACGGCAGGCCACGAGCCGATCAAGAAGTCAGACAGCGAATTCATCGTCTATGCCTCCGGCGTGAAGAATCGCCACGTCCACACGCTCGACGGCATCCTCGATCCTGAACGGATGACCCCGCGCATCGCGCCACGCGCCGACGACGAGCTGTCGGTCGAGGCCGAGTTTGGCGTCGCCTCGGCGCGCAAGGCGCTCGACCATGCCGGGTTGACCGGCGCCGACATCGACATGGTGATCTGCGCTGCCTCGCACCAGCAGCGGCCTTATCCGGCGATCTCGATCGAGATTCAGAAAGAGCTTGGCATCGAGGGCGCTGCCTTCGACATGAGCCTCGGCTGTTCGTCGGCTGCAGCGGCCCTGCACGTCGCCTACAACCTCGTACGCTCGGGCGGTCAGAAGCGCGTGCTGATCGTCACGCCCGAGATCATCACCGGCCATCTCAACTTCCGCGACCGCCAGACACATTTCATCTTCGGCGACGCCTCGGTGGCGATGGTTGTCGAAGCGCTTGGGCCGAAGGAGACCCGGCCGGGGCGGTTCGAGGTCCTCGACACACGCAACTGGACGCAGTTCTCCAACAACATCCGCACCAATTTCGGCTTCCTGCTGCGTGCCGGCCAGGAAAACACCTCCGTCGTCGAGATGGAGGGCAACATGATCAAGCAGGTCGGCAACAAGGTGTTCAAGGAGGTGACGCATGCGGCGCACCGCTTCATCACCGCCTTCCTCGCCGATCACGGCATGACGCCGTCCGACATCAGGCGCTACTGGCTGCACCAGGCCAATGCACGGATGAACGCGATGATCCTGAAGCTGGCGCTCGGCCACGAGGCCGACCAGGACACCGCGCCGATGGTGCTGGAGCGCCTCGGCAATACGGCCGCGGCCGGTGCGATCATCGCGCTCAAGGAAAACCACGAGGACATGAAGCCGGGCGACCACGGGCTGATCTGCGCCTTCGGAGCCGGTTACTCGATCGGCGGCGCGCTGGTCAGGATGCTCTGACACATCATTCCGGATGATCCCGGTATCAGGCTTTTTGTCTGGATTTTCTGCCGGCTGATCGGCATGGTGCCGCCTCAAATTGAGAGGCAAAACATGCTCGATCAGACCATGCACCGGGAAGGCGAACCCGAGATCTTGGCGGGCAGGAAGCTCGCGGCACGTGTCGACGGCGTCTACACCGCGCCATCAGATCATTTCGTCACGCGGGCGGCGGAGATGCTGCCGCTCGGCTTCGAGGGCATCGACGGCGATGTCCATGCCGGCCACACCAGGCGCTCGGGTGGGCGCGAGCCGTGGTATCCGCGCGGCACTGAAATGCGCAACGAGCGCCAGCTTTCCATCGTTGCGCCAGACGAACTCGCCATCGTCGCCGGACGCATGGGGCTGGCCGAGATCAAGCCGGAATGGATCGGTGCCAACCTCCTGCTCGGCGGTGTGCCGATGCTGTCGATGCTGCCTTCGGGCACGATGCTGTTCTTCAAGGGCGGCGTGACGATCAAGATCGACGGCCAGAACGCGCCCTGCCGCATCGCCGGGCGCTCTATCGCCGAACATGCAGGCATGACAGACCACGATGCCGGCTCGCTGCTGTTTCCGAAGGTTGCCAAGCGCCTGCGCGGGCTGGTCGCCTGGGTCGAGAAGCCGGGCACGATCGTGACAGGCGAAGAAGTCTCGGTTCGGGTGCCTGAGCAGTGGGTCTACCGGCTGTGAGCGTCGCCCTGGCGGCTTAGGGATAAGCCACCGGCGTCGACCAGTCCGGGTCGTCGTGTTTTGCCCAATAGGCGTCCTTCAGACGCGTTGTGATCGGGCCGACCTTGCCGTTGCCGCCGACCTTGCCGTTGCCCACGGCGGAGCCGTCGATCTTGGTCACCGGCATGATGCCGCCAGCGGTCGAGGTGATGAACACCTCGTCGGCGCCCAGCAGCGCCTCGACGCTGACATCCAGGGCTTCCGCGACAAGACCAGCCTCGGCACAGAGGTCGAAGACGCTGCGCCGCGTGATGCCTGGCAGGACGCCAGTGGCCGGCGTCGAAAGACGTCCATCCTTTACCGCGAAGACATTGAAGCCCGGTCCCTCCGCGACGTTGCCGTTGAAGTCGAGCAGGAGCGCTGTTTCGGCGTTGTTGTCATAGGCATCATAGAGGCCGCGCACGAGATCGAGCCAGTGGTAGTTCTTGACAGCGGGATCGATCGAAGCCGGCGGGATGCGCATGCGCTGGCTGATCGAAACGTGCAGCCCGCGCGCCAGCTGTTCAGCATTGGCGACCGAGCCGAACGGTACGGCGAATGCCATGAAGCGGTTGATGGCGTCGCGCGGATCGCGACTGAAGGTTGGCGAGGCGCCGCGGGTGCACAGCATTTCGACATAAGCCGCGCGATGGCCCGAAAGTGCTACGCAATTGTGCAGGATCTCGGCCACCCCGTCGCGGTCGAAGGGGATCGACATGCGCAGCCGCTCAAGCCCGCCAAAGAAGCGGTCGAGATGTAGGTTGAGGCGGAAGAAGGCGCCGTTCCAGACATGGACGGTGTCGTAGGTCGCGTCGGAATGCAGGAAGCCCCAGTCGAGAACCGAAATCTTGGCTTCCGACATCGGCAGGTATTGCCCGTCCAGGAACGCCACGCCGGAGGGGTAGGCGTGCGGGTCGATGTGTCGGCTTTCGAGTGTAGGCAACTGCTGTGGCTTGAAATCCATGGGTTCCTCTCCGCTTTCGGACTTTCGGGGAGAGTTTGGCAGCTAGCGATGCGCCATTTCCGCCAAAATGCCGGGCCAGATGAGGCGAACCGATCAAAATTCGGGCCTCGGTGAAGCAAATGCTGTCTCGCCGGAGGCGGTAGCCGAATGAGAGTTGGCGCTGACGGCTCGGCTAAACGGTGACCCTCGGCTCGAACTTGACCCGATCCAGCATGATCATGGAGCGGAACTTGCGCACATTGGGATTGGAATAGAGCCATTTCCGAGTGAAGGCCTCGTAGGCGGCAATGTCTTCGACCATCACGATAACGACGAAATCAGCCCCGCCTGTTACCATGTAGCATTGGGTCACTTCGGGGGCGTCACGCATCTGCCGCTTGAAAGCGTCGACGAGATCGCGCTGCTCAGCCTCCAGGTCGATGTTGACCACAGCCGTCAGCGACTTGCCGACGACCTGGGGATCGACGATCGCGACGTCGGCAATGATGACACCGACATCGCGCAGCCGCTTGACCCTGCGCACGCAGGAGGCCGCCGACGAAGCGACCCGCTCGGCCAATTCGGCGAACGACAGCCGGTTGTCCTGCTGCAGCACTGAAAGGATGCGGCGGTCGAGATCGTCGAGCGGCTCGGTGGTGTTATGCGGCTTGTCCATCACCCTTCCTCGTCGTCGGGATCGAGCAGCCGGGTGGCGCGCCAGCGGGTAAGTGTGGCGTTGGTCTGGTCGATGACGAAGAAGCGGGCGGAATCGCGGTCATAGCCTTCGGACATCAGCTTTTCGTAGTCGGTATGGGCATGGCGGACATAGGCAACTGTAGCCAGCCACACGGCGATGGAAGGCGGCAACGTCTTCATGTGCACGGCCAGCGCTTCGGTCCTGATCGCCTCGATGTCGGCGTAGGGCGCCAGCGGCAGCAGCGCGGTCAGCGCCTTGGCGACGGCACGGCGGCGGCCGGTGGGGGCAACCATGCTCAGGCGTCCTTGCCCGGACGGGTGGCATCCGGAAAGGCGTCGACCGAGGCAAAGTAGGGCTTGAGGTCGATGACCGGCGTGCCGTTGAGCGCGTCGATGGCATCCAGCTCGATGCGCCCGGTCTCGATGTCGAGCGAGACGATGCGCGCGACATGCAGGCCGATCGGGTTCGGCCGGGCAGGGGAGCGCAAGGCGAAAACGCCTTTCGCGTCAGAGGCATGGCGTGGTTTCTGGACAATCAGATTCCGCGGCGCCTGTTCGAACCAGGAGAGCACGACGACATGGCTGAAGCCAGCAAGGCCGGCGAGGCCCGGCCGGTAAGACGCGTCGACCACAACTGTCGCGCCGCCACCTTTCTCACGCGCGGCACTCATGTTCTTGGGACAGTTCTCGCGCAGCGTCCAGGGCGAGGCGATCCGGCCGATATAGGCGAGGCTGGCATCGGACGACTGCGCTGCTGGATCGCCTGCCAGCGCTATCTCGCCCTCGCGCTGTTCGAACATCTGCATCGGCACCTCCCACGGTCGCGCCATTTTCTTGCCCGCATGCGACATTGGGCGTTGCAATCGTCAGCTTCGTCACATAAAGATATGTTTATGTCTTTTGGCGAGAACCCAAGCCGATGCATGTGACGCTCGACACCATGGTAGATACCTTGAAGGCGGCCGCCGAATCCAGCCGCCTTCGCATCCTGACGCTGCTTTCGCGCGGCGACCTGACCGTATCGGACCTGACCGATATCCTTGGCCAGTCGCAGCCACGCGTGTCGCGCCATCTCAAGCTGTTGCTCGAAGCCGGCCTGATCGACCGCTATCAGGAAGGCTCGTGGGCCTTTTTCCGCCTCTCCGATGCCGATCAGGCGCGCGGCTTCGTGCAGGGGCTGGTCTCGGGCATCGATACCTCCGACAGCCAGGTGGTGCGCGATTTCGAGCGTCTCGACGACGTCAAGCACAAGCGCCAGGAGCGCGCCGCGCGCTATTTCAGCGCCAATGCCGCGAGCTGGGACGAGTTGCGTTCGCTGCATGTCGCTGATCGCGCGGTCGAAGCGGCGCTGCTGAAGCTCGTCGGCAAGCGGCCGTTCCAGTCGATGCTCGACCTCGGCACAGGCACTGGCCGGCTGCTCGAAATCTTTGCCCCTCTCTATCGCCGCGGTGTGGGCATCGACCAGTCGCGCGAAATGCTGGCGGTTGCCCGCGCCAATCTCGACAAGGCCGGCATCGCCAACGCCCAGGTGCGCCAGGGCGACATCTTCTCGCCGCCGGTCGAGCGCGATGCCTTCGATCTCGTCACCATCCACCAGGTGCTGCACTATCTCGACGATCCGGCCCGCGCCATCCAGGAGGCTGCCCGCCTGCTGCGCCCCTCGGGCCGGCTGGTGATCGTCGACTTTGCGCCGCACGGGCTCGACTTCCTGCGCTCCGAGCATGCGCATGCTCGGCTCGGCTTCTCCGATCGGCAGATCGAGGACTGGCTGTCCGAAGCCGGACTGGAGCTCGAGGAGACCCAGGAATTCGAACCGCGCTCGTCGACCAAGGCGAGCCTTACGGTCAAGCTGTGGCTCGGGCGTGACAAGCGCCTGCTGATCGCCGATCCCAATCCTGAAATGCAAGCCCAAAGGGAAACTGCCTGATGAACCAATTTCCGCTCTCCAGGCGTTCCGACATTGGCAACAAGATCCGTGTTTCCTTCGAATTCTTCCCGCCGAAGAACGACGACATGGAAGCGCGCCTCTGGGAAACCGTGACCAGGCTCGAACCGCTTCGCCCGCAGTTCGTCTCGGTGACCTATGGTGCTGGCGGCTCGACGCGCGAGCGCACCGCCCGCACGGTCAAGCGCATCCTACAGGAATCGACACTGACGCCCGCCGCGCACATGACTTGCGTCGACGCCACCCGCGAGGAGGTCGACCAGGTGATCGCCGAGTTCGCCGCCATGGGCGTGAAGCGCTTCGTGGCGCTGCGCGGCGACCCCAAGGAGGGCGTGGGCGCGGCCTACCAGCCGCATCCGGGTGGCTATGCCAATGGTGCCGAGCTCGTCGGCGCGCTCAAGGCGCAGGGCGATTTCGACATCTCGGTGTCAGCCTATCCTGAAAAGCACCCGGAAAGCCCTGATTTCGCTACCGATTTGGACATGCTGAAGCGCAAGGTCGACAATGGCGCGACGCGCGCCGTGACCCAGTTCTTCTTCGACAACGATCTCTACGAGCGTTACGTCGAGCGCGCCCGCAAGGCCGGCATCTACATCCCCATCGTGCCGGGCATCCTGCCGATCCACAGTTTTGGCCAGGTTGCCAATTTCGCCTCGCGCTGCGGCGCCCATGTGCCGGGCTGGCTGGCCGAGCGTTTCGAGGGCTTGGACAAGGACCCGCAGACGCACGCGCTTGTCGCCTCGGCAGTGGCGGTGGAGCAGGTGCTCGACCTCGTCGAACGCGGCGTCAGCGACTTCCACTTCTACACGATGAACCGCGCCGACCTGGTGGTGGCGGTGTGCCACATGATCGGCATCCGGCCGCAGCCGCTGGTCCAGGGATCGGCCGCAGCCTGATCCGCAGGAGGCTGCCCGGCCGGGCAGGGCGGAATCAAAAAGGCCGGGAGGGTGATCCCGGCCTTTTCGAAAGCTTTCACCTTGGAGGTGTTTTCGTCTTCCGCCGACGAGCGGCCTATGGAAGAACTCCGACAATAAGCGCGCCGATGAAGGCAAAGGCAGCGCAAATCATGACTGCATTGATTGACCTAGTCAGTCCCATGCATAGCCTCCTCTTTGCAAGCCACAGGCCGGAATCTAGGGTCATTTCGGTCACACACAAGCGAAAAATGTGCTGCATTGCGACAAGATTGTGGAAAATACGACGCATTCTTGCGTCTTAGTCTTTGGAATTACTCGCCAAAAACGTCCGTAACGGTTGTGGAGAAATTGTGGCTAATCGATTAGCCACCACGGCGCTGCACGGCCCATCGGCGGTGCGAAAGACGCTGGTGCAACATGATCCTTTCCTAAATCGTTCCGATTTCAGGTCATGCACCCGCCGGCTGGCGGCGCCTGAACAGGCGCCCGTCGATGGTCACCAGCCCAAGCGCGATCAAAGCCATGCCGCCCAGCTCGAATGGCTCGAGGCGCTCGCCGAGGAAGGTGACGCTGAGCAGCATCGCGCTTGCCGGAACGATCAGCGTCACCAGCGAGGTGTTGGTGGCGCCGGCCGATGCCACCAGCTTGAAAAACAGGATGTAGGCGAAAGCAGTGGCAACGAGTGCCAGCGCGAAAGTGGCGAGCCAGGCGTTGGCACTGGCCGCCAATAGCCCCGAGGTGCCGTAGAGCGCCAGCACGACAGGCACCATGATGATGCTGGAGGCTGTCATCTGCCCGGTCGCGATGATGGCCGGCGGCACGCCCTTGAGCCGTCGCGCAACCATCAGGGCAAAAGCATAGGAGAGCGAGGCGCCGACCAGGGCGAATTTCGCCCAGACCGGGCCGCCCAACCCGGCGACGATGCCGGGACCGACCATGATCGCGGTGCCGCCGATGCCGAGTGCGATGCCAACGAGCTTGTTCCAGTTCAGCTTCTCGTCGCTGGTGAGGACGTTGGCGACAATCAGTGTCCAGAACGGTGTGGTGGCGTTGAGCACGGAGGCGAGGCCGGCGCCGATCTCGGTCTGGCCAAGGCAGATCAGCGTGAACGGGATGACGTTGTTCAGCACCGCAAGGCCAAACAGGATGCCGGCGTGGGGCAAGGCGAGGCGGAAGGAGGGGCCGCGCAACAGCAAAAACAGGTGCAGCGCCACGCCGGCGATCAGCACCCGAAACAGGACGAGCTTGAGCGGCGCGATCTCGGCGACGGCGATATGAACGCAAAAGAACGACCCGCCCCAGATAGCGCCCAGAAGCAGCAGCCTTGCCCAATCGCGTGCACTCATGTCCGCTTCCTTCTTCGCTTCGTCACATTCGACAGCTACGCGCGATTCTCGGGTAGGGCCACCCGATTCCATTGGCTGACGCAACACTGCTGCCAAGCCCTGTCGGGTTGCATCGCGGACCGCTTGGTTTAGATTTCGGCCGGCAAACGAGGAGCTTCCATGCAGCGATTCGAAAACGCACGCGAGGCCGCATTGGCGCTTCGCCCGGACGCCCCGGTCTATTGCTTCAGGCCGGAGGTGCTCAAGACCGACGCCCGCAATTTCATGGAGATGTTCCCTGGCAGGACCGCCTATGCGGTCAAGACCAATGGCGAACTGATCGTGCTCAAGGCGCTTGTCGAGGCCGGCGTGACGATGTTCGACGTGGCTTCTCCCGGCGAATTCGCGGCGGTGCGCGAGGTCTCACAGGACGCCGAGATGATCTACATGCATCCGGTCAAGGCGCAGTCCGACATCAGGCTGGCACTGGAGACCTATGGAATCAGGGTGATCGCGGTCGACCACGAGGACGAGATCAACAAGCTGACCCGCGTGGTGCGGGCGCTCGACATCGACCCGGGCGCGATATCAGTGTTCGTTCGCGTCCAGACCAAGGGATCGGCGGCCTACGAGCTGTCGAAGAAGTTTGGCGCGGGGCCGGCCAACGCCGTCGAACTCTGCGAGCGGCTCAACCGCAACGGCTACAAGGTCGGCTTGTGCTTCCATGTCGGCAGCCAGATCGAGGACCCCGACACCTATGAGCGCGCGCTGGCTTCTGTCGACTGGGTGCGCAACCGCGTCAGCTTCGATCTCGCCGGGCTGGACGTTGGTGGCGGCTTTCCTGCCGAATACGGCCACGACCCCAACTCGAAGAAGCCGGTGATGCCTTCGATCGGCCAGATCATGTCGCGCTTTCGCGGCGACCTGAAGGAATACAATTTCGACGAGATGCCGCTGGTCGCCGAGCCGGGGCGGGTGATTGTCGCGCGCTGCCTCTCGCTGATCGTGCGGGTGCTGCTGCGCAAGGGCAGGCGGCTCTACATCAATGACGGCATCTGGGCGTCGCTGTCGGATTCATGGACCGGCAAGATCACCTTGCCGGCGCGCTTCATTCCCGATCCGGCGATCCGTACCCGCAACGGCGACGCCGATAAGATCGTGCCGTTCAAGGTGTGTGGCGCGACCTGCGATTCCGTCGACATCCTGTCGCGGCCGTTCTGGTTGCCCGAGACCATCGACACCGGCGACTGGATCGAGATCGGCCATATTGGCGCCTATTCGCTGTCCTTGCGCACGCGGTTCAACGGCTTCTACCCCGACACCTTCGTCGAGGTGACGACGCCCTTCGATGAGGGCGAAGCGCCTGTGGGCTTCGCCAGCCTGGAGACGATGGCGGATTGAAGGAAGGGAGTAGGGAGTAGCGAATAGAGAATAGAGAATAGGGAAACGCGGCTTGAATTGTCGCGTGAGTACTCCGAGCTACTCGCTACTCGCTACTCGCTACTCGCTACTCCTGCCAAGTGACAGTTTCCCATGCGCATTTTCCTTCTCGGCGGCACCGGTTTCATCGGCCGTCATGTGTTGTTGCGGCTGCTTGAAGCCGGGCACGAAGTTATCGGCCTGGCCCGCTCCGAGGCCTCGGCGGCTCGATTGCAAGCGGCAGGCGCGGAGCCGCTGCTCGGCGATCTGCGCAAGCCGACGGAATGGGTAGGCCAGATCCCGCCGGCGGACGCGGTCATCCATGCCGCATCGGACTTTGGCGACGACATGGGACCGGTCGAGAAGGCGCTGCTCGACGCGCTCCTGCCCGTGCTCGGCGCGATGCCGAAACGGCCGCGTTTCGTCTACACCGGCGGTTGCTGGTTGTTTGGCGCCACTGGAGAGCGGGTCGCTACCGAAGAAAGCCCGTTTGATCCACTGCCGGCGTTCAGCGGGACGATCGACAACATGAAGCGGGTGCTCAATGCCCCAGAGGTCGATGGCACGGCCATCCATCCGGCGATGGTCTATACGGCCGAGGGCGGGGTGTTTTCGTCCTTCATCGAGGCGATGCGCGAGGGCAGGCAGGTCGAAATCACCGGCTCGGCAGACGTGGTCTGGCCGCTGGTTCATGCGGCCGATCTGGCGGACCTTTACCTGCGGGTCGTTGAGAAGGCGCTTCCCGGCTCGGTCTACAATGGCTCCGCCATCTCAGGACTGACTGTCGGCGAGATTGTCCAGGAGGTTGCGCGGCTGCAAGGTGTGGATCGGCCGGAACGACGTATCGTCAGCGCCGACCAGGCTGCGGAAAACCTCGGCGAATGGGCGCGGGGCTATGCCATCAGCCAGCGCCTGAGCGGAGACAAAGCGCGCGTCGAGCTCGGCTGGAAGCCGGTCCATCACGACGTGGCGTCGTTGTTCTAGAAAGCGAATAGCGAGTAGGGAGTAGCGAATAGGGAAGAAGTGCGAACATTCCTACTCGCTACTCGCTACTTCCTCAGAGATTCGCCAACAACTCGTCCGTCGGCCAGCCGTCGACAGGCAGCTTGAGGCGCATCTGTTCCTGGCGGATGGCTTCGCGGGTGTTGGTGCCCAAAATGCCGTCGATGCCGCCGACGTCGTAGCCCTTGTCGGCAAGCTTCTGCTGCAGGGCCTTCATCGCGTCGCCGGTCAGCCCGGCGTCGGGATTGCCACGGTCGAAGGCAGGCTGGCCGGCGAGGCGGGCTGCCAGATGCGCTGCGGTCAGCGTGTAGGTCGCCGACTGGTTCCACTCGAGATAGACGTCGTAATTGTCGTAGGTCAGGAAGGCCGGGCCCTTGCGGCCCATCGGCAGGACGATGCCGGCCTTGAGGCCATTGTCCTTGAGCGGGCTGCCGTCGCGCATGGTAACGCCCATCGCAGTCCATCTGGCGAGGGGCTGCTTGTTGGTCCGGCCGGTTTCTTCCCAGGCCATTTCGGCAGGCACCCGGACCTCTTCGATCCACGGCTCGCCACGCTTCCAGCCGCGCGACTGGATCTTCTTGCCGGTGGTCAGGATAACGTCGGCCGGGGTGTTGCGCAGGTCGACGATGCCGTCGCCGTCGCCGTCGACGCCGCGCGCCAGATAGTCGGAGGGCAGGATCTGGGTCTGGCCGATCTCGCCGGCCCAGGCACCCTGGACGTCGGCGGGCAGGACGTTGCGGTCGATCAGGGTCAGAAGCGGGATTACCTGCGGGCGGAACAGATCTGGCCGGCGGCAATCATGCGCCAGCGTGACCAGCGCGTTGAGCGAGTTGAAATTGCCCTGCACCGCGCCGAAATCGGTTTCCAGCGCCCAGAAGGCGGCAATCACCGGACCGGGAACGCCGTAATCCTGCTCGGCGATGGTGAAGTACTGGCCGTATTTCTGCAAGTTGGCGGCACCGTGCTTGAGCCGGTAGCCGCTGATCATCCGCTCGGAAAACTGGGTGAAGGTCTGGGCGAACACGCCCTGGGCCCGGTCGTGCTCAAGTACCTTGGGATCGAGCGTCGCATTGGCCAATGCCGACAGACCCTTCTCGCCGACGCCGGCGGTGCGCGCCTCGTTGGCTAGGTTCAGCTTCCAGGTGGCGAAGTCGTCGCCGCATTCGGAGGTGACCGCTGGCGCGCCCTGGGCAACGGCAGCGGTATCCTGCGCGTTTGCCGGCAGTGCGGCGGTGGCGAAAAGGGCGGCGACCAGCGCCTTGCTCAGCAGTTTCATGGGCAGCTCTCCTGCTTGGCCTGTCAGGCTTTCGCGGAACGGCGAAAACAGGCAGACGGCCAGCTCAATGTCTTGCCGCGCCTTCTACAGAACCGGGGCGAGGGCCGCACCCCCTCTTCTTGTCGCATCTGCCATGCGAATATGCAGCCCGGTGGTGCAGTCCGGGCTATCTGGTGTTGGCGGCGAGCCACTTCTTCCAGCTGGCTTCGCTGCCGTTGAAGACGTTGATGTCGGCGTCGCCCCTGATGCCGGGCACCACACCGGTGCCGGTGTATTGCCAGAAGGTGAAGGGGTGGCTGCCGTATCTCGACGTCGGATGGCCGGCGACGGAGCGCAGCCAATAGGGATAGCCGCGGAAGGTCGACAGGTTGTTGTCGTCGAAGAAATCGATCGAGGTGTAGATGATCGGCTTCTTGCCGTAGTGCTTCTCGACGATTTCGAGGAAGATTTTCATTTCGCTGCGAACCGTGGCTGCAGGCGGACGAAGCTTGCAGCTCGGCGACTGCGGGTTCCATTCCATGTCGAGGATCGGCGGCAGGGACGAACCTTCCCTCGGCACATTGTCGATGTACCATCGCGCCTGCTCAGCGGCGGGGCGGCAGAAATAGTAGAAATGATAGGCGCCGCGCGGCACGCCGGCGGACTTGGTCTCGCGCCAGTGCTCGGCGAAATAGTCGTCGACACGGTCGCCGCCCTCAGTCGCCTTGATGAAGGCGAAGGAAATGCCGCTGCCCTTGGCCTGCTGCCAGTCGATCGAGGTCTGGTACTTCGAAACGTCGGTGCCGTGCACGGCATAGGTCCACGGCGCGCCGCTTTCCCACTGATGCGGGTCGCTGTCGCTGAAGCGCGGATTCTTGACCGAAACGGAGGCCATGTTGCCCGGCTTGCCGACAGGGGCAAGCGACAAGGTATCAGATGTCGAGCAGGCGCCGAGGAAGGCGAGCAGCACAAGAGCCGAAGCGCGGCGCATTACTTCTCCTTGCGACCGGCGGGAGCCGGCCAGAGCACATCGTTTATGGGGCAGGCCCTGCGGCCCGGATACTATTCCGATGGATCAGCGGTTTCCCCGAGACACCGCATATCCCCCTCTGTGATCGCCGATCATGGTTGATAAACCGTTGATCGCGCTCGACAGCCTCAAAGATTTGGCGGAGGAATGACGGCAATTCCATGGCGGAAGCATGATGTCGGGGCGGGGGACAGCAATGCGTATCATCGGCAAGATCGTGAAATGGCTGGTTGCGCTAGTCGTGCTTGTTGCCGCCGGCTTGTCGGCCTGGCTCTATTTCGCCCCGCCGGCGCTGATCAGGGTGGGGTCGGGCTACGCCGCCAAGATCGTCTGTTCCAACGTCTTCATTGCCGGTCGCGATGCCAATCAGGTGCTGGCCGACGATGTTCAGGCGCCAGGGCATCCGCTGCTCAAGCTGATGTCGGTGAACGTCGACGAAAGCGCAGGTACCGTCCGCGCGGGCCTGTTCGGGGTGTTCGGCAAGGGGCTTGCTGTCGTGCATGATGGCGCTGGCTGCAGCAACGTGCCGGATGGCGACATCGCGGCTGCGGCGCTCGGCGCGGTTCCGGCAGCATCCGCCGCCAATGCCAATGCGCTGTGGCCGGAAGGCGAGAAGGTCGATGCGTCACAGAACCCTGCGATCTCAGCGGTGCTCGACGATGCGGCCCTAGCTGGTCCGGGCATGCGGGCTATCGTCGTCGTGCAGAACGGCCGGATCGTCGGCGAACGCTACGCTGAGGGTTTCAGCGCTGCGATGCCGCTGCTTGGCTGGTCGATGACCAAGACGGTGACGGCCGCGATCATCGGCACGCTTGTCGGCGACGGCAAGATGTCGGTCGACAAGACCGGGCTGTTCGAGCCGTGGAAGGCCGACGGGCGCGCTGCGATCAGCCTTGCCGACCTGATGGCGATGTCGAGCGGTCTCGAATTCAACGAAGACTACGGCGATGTCACTGACGTCACCCGCATGCTCTATCTCGAGCCCGACATGGCCAGCTTCGCCGCGGCCAAGCCGCTGGCGGCGGACGTTGGCAAGAAATTCTCCTATTCCAGCGGCACGACACTTCTTCTGTCACGCCTGTGGCAGAACGCCGTCGGCGACCCGGCCAAGGCCCTGGCCTGGCCGCGCGAAAAGCTGTTCGGGCCGCTCGGCATGACGAGTGCCGTGCTGGAAGCCGATGCGCGCGGCACCTTCGCAGGTTCATCCTATCTCTACGCCTCGGCGCATGACTGGGCGCGCTTCGGCCAGTTCCTGTTGCAGGATGGCGTCTGGAACGGTTCGCGCATCCTGCCTGAAGGCTATGTGACCTGGATGCGCGAGAAGGCGCCGGCTGCCCCGATTGGCGAGTACGGCCGCGGCCAGCTGTGGCTGCAGGGGCCGGAGGGCGGCACGCCGGAAGGCGAGGACCCTGATGTCGGCTTCGACCTGCCCGACGACACCTTCTGGATGCAGGGCCATGACGGCCAGACGGTGGCGATGATGCCGTCGGCCAATCTGGTCGTCGTCCGGCTCGGCCTGACGCCGTCAAAACTGCGCTACAAGCCGCAGGCGCTGCTGTCAGCTTTGGCGGCGGCACTCAAATAGGCTTTGGCCCGCCGACGACGACGAGCCAGGCGTAGCCTCGGTACAGCGAGGTAAAGCGACAGCTTTTGCCGGCGGCGCTGGCCTGGGTGGTGATTTCGGCAGCCAAGGTCTCGCGTGGCGTGACGTGGAAACGCGCCAGCCAGCCGCGCAGCAGGTTGCGAAACCAGCGCGGTAGCCCTTCCTGCTGGCCGAAATCGACGATGTGGACGGAGCCCGCGGACGCTGCCAGTGCCGCCGACACCGAGCGCTCCCAACCCGGGATCATCGACAAGGCGTAGGAGATGAAGACACGGTCGAAGCCGCTGCGCCCGAACAAAGCGGCGGCGTCGAACGAGGTGGCGTCGGCCTGCGCCAGCGATATGCGGTCCGACAGGCCGGCCCGGGCGATCGATGCCCTGGCCGTCGCCAGCATCTCGGCGGAGATGTCGAGACCGTAGAAATGGGCGTTCGGAAAACGCCTGGCGGCAAGGATGAGGTTGCGCCCCGTGCCGCAGCCGAGTTCGAGCACCGTGCCGCCCGTGGGCGGGGCAAGCTCCGAGATCATCCGGTCGCGGCCGAGCAGGTAGTATTTGCGCGTCAGGTCGTAGAAGTGGCGTTGATGCCGGTAGACGCTGTCCATCAGCCCGGAATGGCCGGCCGAAAGCTCGGGCGCGCTCATCAGGATTTCTTCACATAGAGGTGGAAGCCGCCATAGATCGCCGAGCGGTCGCGGGCGGTGTAGTCGCGCGATGCCTGCTCCTCATAGGCCCACTGGTCGAGCAATGCAGGCGACAGCCGACCCGGCAGCAGGCTCGGTTCGGCTGCCGTGCGGAAGATGACGCGGGCGCCCGGCGCGGCGGTGCGGGTGATTTCGGTCCACAGTGCGTTGAGCTGATCGTCGCTCATCCAGTCCTGGGCATCGAGCAGGATGTAGCGGTCGACCGACCCTGCATCCTTGCCGGCCAGCAGCTCGGTGAAGTTGGCGTGGTGGACGGCGACGCGATCGATGTTGGCCCGGATCGTCGCGTAATTGTCCTGCTCGAGATAGGCGGGCAGGGCGGCTTCGCCCGGCTTGGGGTAGCGGCGGGCGAAGGCCTGCCAGGCGAAGTAGTTGTTTTCGAGCGGGAAGTCGCAGGTAAGCTTCTCGAGCCGCGCCTTGAGCACGCCGGCCATCGAGCCGTCGCCGGAGGTGAGCAGCGAGTCGTATTGCGCCGGGGGGATGCCGAGGCCGAATAGCGAGGATTTACGCGCGGTGATGAAGCGCAGCATGCGGCGCTCGAACACCGGCGCGATCTTCTCGTCGAAGAAGCGGCGCTGTTCGGCCTGGCTGCCCGTCGCCATGATGGCGGCCGGGTCGACGCCGTAGAGTTTTGCGACGCGATGGCCGGCGGCGATGAACAGGCCAAGCAGGCCGGTCTTGTAGAAATTGCCGTCGAAGGTGGCGATGCGGCGCTTGCCGCGCCAGCTGCGGCGCTCCCAGTAGGCGCGGCTCGAGGCATCGAGATGAGGCGCGATGAAGCGGTCATAGGCGTGCGAGTTGTGCTCGACATTGGCTTCGCCGAAGAAGCGGAACAGGTCGCCCTGTGTCGGCAAGTGGCGCACCGCAGCCAATTTCATCCTGTTCAGCGCGATGTGGGCGCCGTTGAGGTCTACGGCGTCGATCCGTGCCGGTGAGCGGGTGAGATAGGCAAGGATGTTGCAGCCGCCCGAGGCGATGGTGACGACCTTGTGGCCCTCGCCAAGCTGCATCGCCTCCATGTCGACGTCCGGGTCTTCCCAGATCTGCGGATAGACGAGTCCCGAAAACAGCAGCGCAAAGAGCCGTTCGGAAAGCCCTTCCTTCGAAAGGGCGCGGTTCTGGTATACCGCCTTTCCAACTTTCTTGCCGCGACGAAAGACAAGTTCTCCGGAAACGTCAGTCATGGAAATGCGATTCCCCGCTTCGTTGTTGGGCGCAGCGGGTAGACTACCGGCGTGACAGCGCGGTGACGGGGCGGTGACGGCTGCGCGACAGGTCTTATGTGACAGGGAGACTCGGAACGTTACGAAACCGCTCGACGTCCCGCGCATTTTATCTCCGACGCCCGTTCGACGGGCCGTCCTGAAAAGGAGATTGTTATGAAAAAGCTCATTCTCGCGTCGGTTTCCGCCATTGCGCTGTTTGGCGTTGCCGCCTGTAGCGACAATACCGACAGCACCACCACCGAAAGCGTGAACCCGCCTGCAACCGAGCAGCCGGCACCTATGACGCCTGCGCCCGCGGCGCCCGAGGCCACGCCGCCGGCGACCGACGACACCACGACCAAGAGCATCACGCCGACGCCGGAGAGCGGCACGAGCGGCGAGATGCAGAACACTGACCCGATGCAGCCCAAGCCTGTAGAGCCGACTGCACCCGCGCAGTAAATTTGCGGGAGGAGGCAAGCCCGGAGCAGTCGCTCCGGGCTTTTCTTTTGTGTTGAGGTTAGCGCGTCACCCGTGCGCGGCGGCCAAGCGCAACGATGGCGATGACGGCAAGCGCGAACGCCACCGTTTTCACGCCGACATGTTCGCCAAGCAGGAAGGCCGAGATGGCCAGGGTGACGAAGGATTGCAGCAGCTGGACCTGGCTGACGCGGGCGATGCCGCCCATGCCAAGACCGACGTTCCATGCAAAGAAGCCAAGGAACATCGAGCCGAAGCTGAGATAGAAAAACGAAAATGTCTGCGCCGGCGAGGCACTGGCGAACTCCGGATGCCAACTCAAGACCGCTCCCGGGATCGAGATCGGCGCGGTCAGGATCAGCGACCAGCAGATGACCTCCCAGCCTGGCATGCGGCGCGACAGCTTGCCCGACACGACGTAGCCCAGGCTCGCCGACAGCGCGGCGAGGAACAGGAACAGGTCGCCTGACGAAAGCTGCATGCCGCTGTCGCTGATGGCGAAGGTGACGACAAGCGCAGCACCGGCGACGCCGCAGATCCAGAAAAACACCGATGGCCTCTCGCCGCCGATGATCGCGGCAAAGATGCTGGTGGTCAGCGGCAGGACACCGAGCACAACCCCGCCATGCGAGGCGGGTACCGTCTGCATGGCGATGGAGGAGAAGATCGGGAATCCGAAGACCAGGAGCAGGCCGGCGAGGAACAATGCCGGTGCATCGCTCTTCGGAAGCCGCTTGCGCAGGACCGCCAGCAGCAAGGCTGCGGCAAGCGAGGCCATGGCGGCGCGGCCGTGGGTGACGAACCACGGCGAAAATGTTGCCAGTGCAACGCGCGTCGCCGGCAAGGTGCCGCCGAAGATGACGACACCGAGCGTGCCAAGGGCAAGTCCGATGGTCTCGCGGGAGAATGTGTGTGCCGGCTGGGTTGTGTTGCGCGCGTCCATGGCGCAGATCGATACCGGCACTTGGCTTTTGCGTCGTGAAAATTCCATTGGTCCAGAATCTTGGTCCAGATGCCGGACTGTTGCCGACAAAGTTATGCCTCGCGCGCAAAGTCGTCTCGCATTTGCGAATGTTTCATCCTAAGAAGCGGCCATGTCGATTTGGGACCGTCTCGGCGACTTCATTGCGCGTATCTCTGCGTCGGCGGCACATGGCGTCGCTGACGTCGTGGAGGCTGTGCGCACCGTCTTCTCTGGGGACGCCGAAACCCGTCGCCGCGTAGCGTTCTCGGTGGCGATGATCGCGCTGTCGGCCAAGATGGCCAAGGCCGATGGCGTCGTGTCGCAGGACGAGGTTCGCGCCTTCTACGAAATTTTCGCCGTTCCGCCCGAGCATGCACGCGATGTGGCGCGGCTCTACCATTTCGCGCAGCAGGACGTTGCCGGCTTCGAATACTATGCCGAGCGCATGGCAAAGCTGTGCGGTTCGGGGCACACCAATTGCGGGATGCTGGAAGACATTCTCGACGGCCTGTTCCACATCGCCAAGGCGGACGGGATCATGCACCAGTGCGAGGGCAGCTTCCTGCATCGCGTCTCCGAGATTTTCCGTATCGAAGAGGCGCACTACCAGACCATCGTGGCGCGGCATCTCGATCTTGGCGACACCGATCCCTACCGCGTGCTCGGCATCGAGCGTGGCAAGCCGTTCGAGGATGTGCGCAAACACTACCGCAAGCTTGTCGCCAGCAATCATCCCGATAAGCTGATTGCGCGCGGCCTGCCCGAAGAGTTCATCAGGATCGCCACGACACGCATCGCCGCGATCAATGCGGCCTACGAGATGATCGAAAGGGGACTGCGGCACGCATGAGCGGTTTTCAACCCGACCAACCGCATGCCGAGGTACGGCTTTCGCCCAATTTCGGGCAGCGGCGCGACGGAATGAAACCCGACATGATCGTGTTGCACTACACCGGCATGGAAACCGGTGACGGGGCCGAGGCCTGGCTGTGCAATCCGGCAAGCGAAGTGTCGTCGCACTATCTCGTGCATGAGGACGGGCGCATCGTCCAGATGGTGCGCGAAGGCGACCGTGCCTGGCATGCCGGCAAGAGCTCCTGGCGCGGCGAAACCGACATCAATTCCTGCTCAGTCGGCATCGAGATCGTCAATCCCGGCCACGCGCTCGGCTACAGCTCCTTTCCCAAACGCCAGATGCGGGCTGTGATCGACCTGTGCCTGGGCATCGTCGAGCGCCACAATGTGGCGCCGGAACGCGTTCTGGCGCACTCCGACGTCGCCCTGGGGCGCAAGGTAGACCCGGGCGAGAAGTTTTCCTGGCGGATGTTGGCGCAAGCCGGCGTAGGTCATTGGGTCGCACCTTCGCCGCGCAACGGGCACGCAATGTTGCAACCGGGCGACGCCGGCGCGGCGGTCGAGGAACTGCAATCGATGCTGGCGCTGTATGGCTACGGCGTCGAGATCACCGGGCGCTTCGACGCGCAGACAGCGGTAACTGTTCAAGCATTTCAACGACATTTCCGCACAAGGTGCGTCGATGGCGCCGTCGATTCCTCGACACTTTCGACGCTGCGGCGATTGCTCGCCGCGCTTCCGGGCGGGCTTGACTAGCCCTGGGTTGGTGATTCGCCAGATTACAACCTGTCACGCATTGTGACTTGTCCGGCCATTTTTACCGCCAGTTCCCCCGTCACATGCATTCCCGTGCAAGGCGCCGGCTAATCCTGCATGCCCCAGAAGAGGGCCCCCGGCGTTTAGGAAGGGATGCTGCGCGATGGCTTTTGGCCATCGTTCGGCCTGTTCGAGAACAAGGATAACATGAAGAATTTGACCGTTTTAGCGGTGGCATTTGCCGCCGGCCTGACCTCTTTTGCCGCTCACGCCCAGGACGGCGCTGTCAGGGCCTCGAAGGCGATAATTGAGACCAACAAAAAAGCCAACGCAAACAAGTCAAACAAGACCACCGACGATTGCCCCTACCTGTTCGGCTGCAGCGCCAAGAAGGAAGCTGCGATCGACAACTTCAAGACCGCCTCGATCGGCGCCAAGGGCGCGAAGACGGTGAAGGAACAGGCGGGCAAGACGGCCAAGGCCGCCAAGGCGAATGCGCCCTATGGCGAGATCGTCGCGCGTTATGCCTCATCCTACGGGGTGCCGGTGTCGCTCGCCCATGCCGTTATCAGCGTCGAGAGCAACTATCGCCCGAACGCCCGTGGCAGCGCCGGCGAAATCGGCCTGATGCAGATCAAGCCGGCAACGGCACGCATGATGGGTTACTCGGGTTCGGCCAAGGGCCTGTTCAATCCTGAGACAAACATCAAGTTTGGTCTCAAGTATCTCGCCAAGGCGCACGAGCTTGCTGGTGGCACGACCTGCGGCACGATCCTCAAGTACAATGCAGGCCACGGCGCCAAGCGCATGAACCCGATTTCTGCCGCCTATTGCAAGAAAGTCCAGGCCCGCATCGGCGGCTAACGGCACACGCAAGGGATGGTTCCCAGCCGCATCGGCCCGAAAGTCGGACTCGATTTTCGCAAAGCACGATGCGCAGGTTCACTGAATTAGAGCGTCCTTTGTGCGTCCATTCGGATGCACGGCGCTCTGGAGGCGAATGTTTTCATTTGCCTTTTGCGGTGTGAACCATTCTATACGCCTTGCCAGCTGGCCGGGCGGCCGCACCTGCAATTGCCGAAAGGCAGCGGGTGAGGAAAGTCCGGGCTCCATGGATACACGGTGCCGGTTAATGGCCGGCGGGGGCAACCCCAGGGAAAGTGCCACAGAAAGCAAACCGCCGCGGTTTCCGCGGTAAGGGTGAAAGGGTGGGGTAAGAGCCCACCGCGCGACTGGCAACAGAAGCGGCAAGGTAAACCCCACCGGGAGCAAAACCGAATAGGGGTGGTGCGAGGGGAAACCCTCAGGGCTGTTTCCGGCTCACCGCCCGGGTAGGTTGCGTGAGGCGCATGGCAACATGCGTCCAAGATGAATGGTCGCCACGTTCCCGTGTCGCAAGACGCGGGGGCCATACAGAACCCGGCTTACAGGCCAGCTGGCGCTTGCCTCTTTGCCACATGCCTTCAATCCCTTGAAGCCGATTTCGCGTGTCTTGAGTCAAGCGCGCGGATGCCGGCTGCCTCGGCCTTGCCTGCTGTCATTGTTGAAGATGGTGCGATTTAATCGTACCATCATCCAAACAGGAGCCGCAGCCATGGGCCATGTCGACAAGCGCAGCATCACCCTTTCGCCCGAACTCGCAGCCGCCGTCGATGGCGCTGTCGATGCGGGCGAGTATGCCTCGGCCAGCGAGGTGATCCGCGACGCCTTGCGGCTTTGGAAAGAGCGCCGCGACCTGTTCGGCTACACGATCGAGGAGCTGCGCGCGCTGATCCAGGAAGGCATCGACAGCGGGCCGGCGGAGGACGGTGCCAGCTTCATGGCGCGTCTCACCGCCAAGTACGAGGCTCTGGACAAACGCCAAGGCGGCCAATGAGCTATCGGCTGACGCCTCAGGCCATGGCCGATATCGAGGCAATCGGCGATTACGTCACTCAATTCAGTCCCGGTGCCGCTACCCGGCTGATCCGCCGGATGGCCGAGCGCTGGGAATTGCTGGCCACGCAGCCTCGTTCAGGTGCCGAGCGACCAGATCTGCTGCCGGAGTTGCGGCACATCGTGCTGGGCGAATACGTCACGTTCTATCGGGTGGAGGAGGCCGGAATCCTTATCCTGCGCGTCCTGCATGGCCATCGTCACATTTCGGCTGACGACGTTTCGTCCTGAGGGCCGTCAACCTTCCAGCCGATCCAGCGATGCCTTCATCGCCTGCCACAATTCCTCCACCGGCTCGCAGCCGACCGATAGCCTGATGAAGCCAGGCGTGACCGCGTCGCCGCGGCGGAGCCGGCGTTCGGCGACTGTGTGCACGCCGCCGAAGGAAGTGGCTGCGTGCATCAGCTCGCAGCCGTTGATGAAGTTTTCCGCACGTTCCTCGGAGCCCAGGTCGAAGCTGATCAGGAAGCCGAAGCGGTCCATCTGGACACGGGCGAGGTTGTGCGAGGGGTCGCCTTCGATGCCCGGATAGCGCAGGCCGCTGACTGCGGGGTGTGCCTTGAGGCGCGGTGCGATGGTTTCCGCCGACGAGCACATACGGTCAAAACGCAGTTCCAGCGTTTCCAGGCCGCGATGCACCAGCCAGGCCTCGAACGGGCCAGGGATGCCGCCGGCATTCTGCCGCCATTCGGTAACGGCGGCGATGATGTCAAGGTTGCGGCTCGCGACATGGCCGAACAGCACGTCGGAATGGCCGTTGGGCGCCTTGGTATCTGCGGCAACGACGATGTCGGCGCCGAGGTCGAGCGGGCGCTGGCCGAAAGGCGTCATGGTGGTGTTGTCGACGATGAGCAAGCCGCCGGCCTTGTGCACCGCTTCCGCGACTGCTGCGATGTCGCAGATGTCGAGCGTCGGGTTGGACGGGCTTTCGACAAAGACCAAGCGATAGCCCTGGAAACCGCCGTCGAGGAAGCTCGCCGTCGGCCGCACGTCCGTCTTGACGCCAAAGGCGCCGAGGAAGCGGTCGGCCAGGATGCGCGTCGTATGATAGCCGTCGGAGGCGACAAGGATGCGGTCGCCGGTCTTGAGCAGGGCAAAGAATGCGGCCGAAATCGCCCCCATTCCTGAAGGAAATGCCACGCATGGTGCGCCTTCAAGGTGGCCGAGCATGTCTTCTGTGGCCGACCAGTTGGCGTTGCTGAAGCGGCCATACTGGTTGAAGCCCGTCGCGTCTCCGGGTGCATGATAGATCGAGGCCATGGTCAGCGGCATCGGGATCGGGTCGCCGAGCGCGAGCTTCGAGCGGCGCAGATGAGCGAGGGTGGCGGCGCGGCCCTTCATGGTCTCGGACATGATCTCAGGTCTCCCCGGCAATGCAGACGACACCTCAACGCTAGGGGCTAGGTCCTTGCGCGGCAAGACGGAAACCGGGCCGCGGCGTTGGGCCACGTAAGACTTCGTTAGCCTTAAGGGATCATAAAAATCGGGAAGCCGCGAAAGGGTCCGAAAGGGCCTTGGTGGCGGCCAAGTGTACCCAGTTCCCGTTGACGCCCATATCACCCCATGTTATCCCAAATCGGTAACCATGATTTCGTTCCAGTAAAGGGTAAGGCGTTCGCCGATCCGGCAGTCGCGGCGGCTGCAGGTTGGAGCGCATTTGCCCTGCGACGGAGGCGTTTTGGGATTGAGCCGGGCCATCGGGGCACGGACGGCATGACAATGAGGGGCGCGGCCGCGGAAGTGGCCGGATCAGTCGATGGATCGGTTTCTGTCAAATGCGGTGAACAGGATCGATGCGAAGGGGCGGGTCTCCGTTCCGGCGCATTTCCGTGCCGTATTGCAGAAGCGCGGCTATGCCGAGCTCTATGCGCTGCGAGCGCTCGACGTTCCGGCGCTGGATGTCGGCGGGCTCGACCTGCTCGACCGCTACGAGCAGCGCATCGCCCAAGAAGATCCGTTCCTGCAGACGGCGGACGACATGTCCTTTTTCATCCATGGCGACAGTACTTTCCTGAAGCTCGATCAGGACGGACGCATTTCTGTTTCGGATTTCCTGCGCGAGCATACCGGCATCAGCACGGACGTGGCCTTTGTCGGGCGGGGACAGTTTTTTCAGATGTGGGAGCCGGAGCGGCTGCGCAGCCATGGCGCGGACGTGCGTGCCCGGCTGCTGAAGCTTCGGCAGGGGACGAAGCCTGGGGAGCGACCGGAATGACGGCTGGCCACGGCGATGACCATCTTGCTGTCGGCGGACCGGCCCGCCACATTCCGGTCCTCCTCGCCGAAGTCCTGAAGGCGCTTCACCCGCAGCCGGACGACGTGGTTGTCGACGGCACGTTCGGGGCCGGCGGCTACACCAAGGCCATCCTGGCGACCGGCGCTTCGGTGGTGGCGATCGACCGCGATCCCGACGCCATAACCGCCGGGCGCGATCTCGAAGCGCAATCGAACGGCAAGCTTCGCCTCGTCCAGGCGCCATTCTCCAGCCTTGACGAGCATGTCGAACTTGTCGACGGCGTCGTGCTCGACATCGGCGTGTCCTCGATGCAGCTCGACCAGGCGCAGCGGGGCTTTTCCTTCCGTGCCGACGGTCCGCTCGACATGCGCATGGCCCAGGCCGGCGCCAGTGCCGCAGACGTGGTGAATCGCTTCAAGACTGGCGATCTCGCCCGCATTTTTGGCTTTCTCGGTGAAGAGCGGCATGCCGGGCGCATTGCCCGCATGATCGAAAGCCGCCGCGAGAGGAAGCCGTTCGAGCGCACGCTCGATCTGGCCGACGCCATCGAAACCCATATCGGCCGTGCACCCAAGGACAAGATCCATCCGGCGACGCGTGTGTTCCAGGCGCTGCGCATCTATGTCAACGACGAGCTTGGCGAGTTGGCGCGTGCGCTATTCGCCGCCGAACGCGCGCTCAAGCCGGGCGGGCGACTGGTCGTGGTCACCTTCCATTCGCTCGAAGACCGTATCGTCAAGCGCTTCATCACCGATCGTTCGTCCAGCCCGTCGCGTTCGCGCTACATGCCGGAGCTCGAAACCATCGTCACGACCTTCGACAAGGCCGGCGGTGCGGTTGGGCCGAGCGACGCCGAGACGGCAATCAATCCACGTTCGCGCTCGGCCAAGCTCAGGGCGGCCGTTCGTACCACGGCCGCGCCGCGCGCCGAGGACTTCTCCATTTTCGGACTTCCGAAGCTTCCCGACGTCAGTCAGTCGGGAGAAAGGTGAGCCATGTTCCGCACCAGTGACATCGTGCTGATCGCCGTCATGGTTGGCGCCGCGGCCTTCACCTACAAGACCAAGGACGAGGCCGAGAACCAGCTCAAGGCCGTCAACAAGATCGAGGCGCAGATCCGCTTCGAGGAAGACACGATCGACCTTTTGAAGGCCGACTGGAGTCTGCTTACCCAGCCTTCGCGGCTGCAGAAGCTGTCGCAGGTTTACGAGACCGAGCTCAAGCTCCAGCCGGTGGATGCGCGCCAGATCGTTGGTCTCAACGACCTGCCGGTCCGGCCCCTGACCATAGAAGACATCACAGCGGAGCGTTTCGGCGGCGTTGCCGAAGCCGCACCTGATCAGACCACGACCGGAGGAATTGCCCGATGATCGGCTTGCTTGGCAGGAAGCGCGGCAAGGGCGAGGGCAAGGCCGCGATCGTCGTCGACAGCGCGCGCAAGGCGACGGGCGGACGCACACGCAACCGCGTCGTCATGACCATGGCGGTGTTCTTCGGCATTTATGCGACGATTGCCGGACGCCTTGTCTATCTCGGCATGCAGGACCCCGAGACATCGTCGGGACCGGAATCGCGCGTCACCGCCTCGCGCCCCGACATTGTCGACCGCAACGGTGAAGTGCTCGCGACCGACATCAAGACGGCATCGCTGTTTGCCGAGCCGCGTCGCATCGTCGACGCCGACGAGGCGATCGAGAAGCTGTCGACGGTGCTGCCCGACCTCGAGGTCGAGCAGACCTACCTCAAGCTCAAGAGCGGCACCGGCTTTGTCTGGCTCAAACGCCAGCTGACGCCCAAGCAGCAGGCCGAGATTCTGGCGCTGGGCATTCCCGGCATCGGCTTCCGCACCGAAAAGCGCCGCTTCTATCCCGGCGGCGAGACGGCCTCGCACATCGTTGGCCTGACCAACATCGACAACAAGGGCATTTCAGGCCTCGAGAAGTACATCGACGACCAGGGCCTCGCCGACCTCCAGGCGTCCGGCCTGGCGATCGCCAAGGATCTCAAGCCGGTCAAGCTTTCAATCGACCTGCGCGTCCAGCACATCGTGCGCGACGAGCTCGTCTCCGCGCTGGAGAAGTACAAGGCGATTGCCGCCGGCGCCGTCGTGCTCGACGTCAAGACAGGCGAAGTGCTGGCCATGGGCTCGGTGCCGGATTTCGATCCCAACAACCCGTTCAATGCGCAGGACAAGGATCGCCTGAACCGCATGTCGGCCGGCCTGTTCGAGATGGGGTCGACGATCAAGAGCTTCACCACCGCAATGGCGCTCGATTCCGGCAAGGTGACGATGGACAGCACGTTCGATGCGCGGCGGCCAATCACCATCGGACGGCAGACCATCCGCGACTTCCACGGCAAGGGCAGGGTGCTCACCGTGCCCGAGGTGTTCATCTATTCGTCCAATATCGGCTCGGCCAAGGAGGCCGATGTTGTCGGCATCGAGGGGCACCGCGAATTCCTCAAGCGCATGGGTTTGCTCACCCGCATGCAGACCGAGTTGCCGGAGGTTGCGCGCCCGACCGAGCCGAAGGTCTGGAAGAAAGTGCACTCGATCACGATCTCATTCGGTCATGGCATGTCGACGACACCGCTGCAGACGGCAGTTGGTGCCGCAGCGCTGATGAATGGCGGCAAGCTGATACCGCCGACGTTCCTGATGCGTACCGAAGCCGAAGCCGAAGCAGTCGCCACGCAGGTCATCAAGCCGCAGACGAGCGAGGAGATGAAGTATCTCTACAAGCTCAACGCGACCAAAGGCTCGGGCGGTTCAGGCACGCGGGCGCAGGTCGAGGGCTACCGCGTCGGTGGCAAGACCGGCACCGCCGAGAAGGTCGTCAACGGCCGTTACTCTTCCGACGTCCGTTTCAATGCCTTTCTGGCAGCGTTTCCGATGGACAATCCGAAGTACGTCGTGCTGACCATCGTCGACGAACCCAAGCGTGAACATCCGGGAGTGGGCGCTACAGCCGGCTTCAATGCGGCCCCCATGGTCGCCAACATTATCCGGCGTTCGGCGCCTCTGCTTGGCGTGAAGCCAGAATTCGGCCAAGAAGGTGAGGCAACGCTGGCTTCTTATCCATGATTCTGGGCGCGCCAGGAGCGTGCCGCTTGTTTGTGACGAACGGAACTCGATGAAAATTATAGAACTTGCCGGTATCCTGCCCGTCGACGGGGTTCTGCCCAGCGATGTCGAGGTGAGCGGGGTTTCGTCCGATTCGCGGCAGGTGACGCCTGGAACGCTGTTCTTTGCCGTCTCTGGAAGCAAGGCCGATGGCGCGGCATACGCAGGTGACGCGGCTAGGCGCGGCGCGGTTGCAGTTGTCGCCGCCAAGGGCACCGAACTTGCCTCGGCCGGTGTGCCGGTCATCTCGGTCGACGACCCGCGCCAGGCACTGGCGCTCGCTGCCGCCAAGCTCTACGGCCGCCAGCCCGAGACCATGGTGGCGGTCACCGGTACCAGCGGCAAGACCTCGGTCGCAGCCTTCACCCGCCAGATATGGAAACACGCCGGCTATGCCGCGGCCAGCATAGGCACGACGGGCGTTGTTGCACCCGGACGCAACGAATATGGCCAGCTGACGACGCCCGACCCGGTCGCGCTGCACAAGCTGCTCGCCGAACTGGCCGATAGCGGCGTGACCCATGCCTCGATGGAGGCGTCGAGCCACGGTCTCGACCAGCGTCGCCTCGACGGCGTGCGGCTGGCGGCAGGCGGTTTCACCAATCTTGGCCGCGACCACATGGACTACCATCCGACTGTCGAGGATTATCACCGCGCCAAGCTGCGCCTGTTCGATGCGCTGCTGCCCAAGGGCGCGCCGGCTGTCGTGTTCGCCGACGATCCGTGGTCCGAGCCGACCGTCAAGGCAGCGCGTGCCGCTGGCCTCAATGTGCTGACGGTTGGCCGCAACGGCCAGTTCCTCGCGCTCAAGCGCGTCGAGCACGAACGCCACAGGCAGCGCGCCGAAATCGAATGCGGCGGTAGCATCTACGAGATCGACCTGCCGCTGGCCGGCGACTTCCAGGTTTCCAATTCGCTCGTCGCTGCCGGCCTGGCCATCGCCACCGGCACGGATGTCGCCAAGGCGCTGGCGGCGCTCGAACATCTCGAAGGCGCGCCGGGCCGCCTCGATCTGGTCGGCACCACGACGAACGGTGCGCCGGTTTATGTCGATTACGCCCACAAGCCGGATGCGCTGGAAAACGTTCTGGCAGCGGTACGGCCCTTCACCACCGGCCGCGTCGTCGTCGTGTTCGGTTGCGGTGGTGATCGCGACCGCGGCAAGCGCCAGATCATGGGCGAAATCGCGACGCGCCTCGCCGACGTCACCATCGTCACCGACGACAATCCGCGCTCGGAGGTGCCAGCCAGCATCCGCGCGGCGATCATGGAAGCAGCACCCGGTGCCATCGAGATCGGCGACCGACGCCAGGCGATCCACGACGCCGTCGGCATGTTGCATGCCGGCGACACGCTGATCGTGGCCGGCAAGGGCCACGAGGAAGGCCAGACCATCGGCTCCGAGACGCTGCATTTCTCCGACCATGAGGAAGTCCGCAAGGCACTTGCCGGGGCTGCGGCATGAGCCTTTTGTGGACCTCCGACGCGCTCGTTGAGGCAACAGGTGGTCGCCCGCTCGGTCAGATGCCCGAAGGTATCACTGGCATTTCCATCGACAGCCGCAGCCTGAAGCCAGGCGAAGCCTTCTTCGCCATCAAGGGCGATGCGATGGACGGCCACGACTTCGCCACCGCCGCGATCAAGGCGGGCGCTGGCTTGCTTGTCGTCGCTGAGGGCAAGTTGCCTGCGCTCGGCCGGCTGACGGCACCGATGATCGTCGTGCCCGATGTGCTCGCAGCACTCGAAAAAGTCGGCATCGCCGCGCGCGCCCGTTCGCGGGCTCGGATCATCGCGGTCACCGGCTCGGTCGGCAAGACCTCGACCAAGGAAGCGCTGCGCCACGCTTTGTCGTCGGTCGGCAAGGTGCATGCGTCGGCCGCGTCGTTCAACAATCACTGGGGCGTGCCGCTGACGCTGGCCCGCATGCCCGAGGATTGCGACTACGCGGTCTTTGAGATCGGCATGAACCATCCCGGCGAGATCAGCCCGCTGGTGCGCATGGTCCGTCCGCACATCGCCGTTGTCACGCTGATCGCGGCTGCCCATCTCGGCTTCTTCCGCAATCTCGACGAGATCGCCAAGGCCAAGGCCGAGATATTCGAAGGTGTCGAGCCCGGTGGTGCCGTGCTGCTCAATCGCGACGACGGCCGCTTCAAGCTGCTCGAAAAATTTGCCCGCTCCGCCGGCATCGACAATGTCATGAGCTATGGCGAAAATGCCCGCTCGACCTTCCGTCTTCTGAAATGCACGCTCGAAGCCGATCACTCGATGATCGTCGCGCGCATCGGCGGCCGCGACGTTCCCGCCCGCATCGGCGCGCCGGGGCGCCATATCGTGCAGAACGCGCTCGCCGTGCTGGGTGCCGCCCATCTCTGTGGTGCTGATGTCCCGACGGTTGCTACCGCGCTCGCCTCGATGACGGCCGAGAGCGGACGCGGCCAGCGCCATATCCTGCAACTGCCGAACGGGCCGATCACGCTGATCGACGAGAGCTACAATGCCAACCCGGCGTCGATGAAGGCGGCGATCGAATTGCTCGACGCTACGCCGATCCAGGGTGCTGGCCGGCGCATCGCTGTTCTCGGCGACATGCTTGAGCTCGGCAGCCACTCGGCCAAGCTGCATGCGGCACTTGCCGAGTTGATTGGTTCGACACGGACCGACATGGTTCTGATGGCCGGGCCGGAAATGAAGGCACTTGCCGACACGCTGCCCGAGGGGTTCAGGGCTGAGTATCGCAGCGGTGTCGAAGAGCTGAAATCCGTCCTGTTCACGACGCTTCAGCCCGGCGACGCCGTCATGATCAAGTCGTCGAAGGGCATTGGCTTCAACCGGCTGGTTGAAGCGCTCATCAAGACATTTCCGGCACAGGCCGGCAACACAACACCGACCTGACGAGGTCTCGGGGGACCGATACGCATGCTAACTTTGCTTGTCGACTTTGCGGACAAGGTGTCGTTCTTCAACGTCTTCCGCTACATCACCTTCCGCACCGGCGGCGCGCTGATCACCTCGGCGCTGATCGTCTTCATCTTCGGGCCGGCGATCATCAACGCCCTGCGCCTGAGGCAAGGCAAGGGCCAGCCGATCCGCGCCGACGGACCGCAGACCCACTTCAAGAAGGCCGGCACGCCGACAATGGGCGGGCTGATGATCCTCTGCGGTATCGTCGGTTCGACGCTTTTGTGGGCCAACATCACCTCGGTCTATGTCTGGGTGGTGCTGTTCGTGACGCTCGGCTTCGGCGCCATCGGCTTTTATGACGACTATCTCAAGGTCACCAAGCAGTCGCATCTCGGCCTGTCCGGCAAGGCGCGCCTTGGCATCGAGTTCGTGATCGCCGGCATCGCTGCATGGATCATCATGCGCAACGGCCAGGCGCCGTTCTCGTCGTCGCTGACATTCCCCTTCATCAAGGATTTCCTGCTCAATCTCGGCTGGTTCTTCATCCCGTTCGCCTGCTTCGTCATCGTCGGCGCCGGCAATGCCGTGAACCTGACCGACGGGCTCGACGGGCTGGCCATCGTGCCGATCATGATCGCCGCGGCCTCGTTCGGCGTCATCGCCTATCTCTCGGGTAACGCGGTCTTCGCCGAATACCTGCAGATTCACTTCGTGCCCGGCACCGGCGAACTCGCTGTGATCCTGGGCGCTGTCATTGGCGCCGGCCTCGGTTTCCTGTGGTTCAACGCGCCGCCCGCCGCCATCTTCATGGGCGACACCGGTTCGCTGGCGCTTGGCGGCCTGATCGGCACTGTCGCTGTCGCCACCAAGCACGAGATCGTCATGGCGATCGTCGGCGGCCTGTTCGTCATGGAAGCTCTGTCGGTCATCATCCAGGTCGGCTTCTTCAAAATGACCGGCAAACGCGTGTTTCTGATGGCCCCGATCCATCACCATTTCGAAAAACTCGGCTGGACCGAGAGCCAGGTCGTCATACGCTTCTGGATCATCGCCGTTATCCTGGCGCTGATCGGTCTTTCCACCCTCAAGCTGCGCTGAGGCCTTTATGATCCCCGCGACGTCATTTCAGGGAAAGCGAGTGGCGCTCTTCGGCCTTGGCGGCTCGGGCATAGCCACTGCGCGCGCGCTCGCGGAGGGCGGGGCGGATGTGCTCGCCTGGGACGACAATCCCGAAAGCGTGGCCCGGGCAGCCGGCGAGGGGATTGCGACCGGCGACCTGCGCGGCGCCGACTGGGCCGGCATCTCGTCCTTCGTGCTGTCGCCGGGGGTGCCGCTGACGCATCCCAAGCCGCACTGGACGGTGGAGCTGGCACGCGGTGCCGGCGTCGAGATCATCGGCGACATCGAATTGTTCGCACGCGAGCGCATTGCAACCGCGCCCACGGCACCGTTCATCGCCATCACCGGCACCAACGGCAAGTCGACGACGACGGCGCTGACCGCCCATATCCTGAATTCGGCGGGCCGCGACACGCAGATGGGCGGCAATATCGGCCGCGCCGTCATGACGCTCGACCCGCCTGAGGCCGACCGCCACTATGTCGTCGAGTGCTCGTCCTATCAGATCGATCTCGCGCCCTCGATCAACCCGACGGCCGGCGTGTTGCTCAACCTGACGCCCGATCATCTCGATCGCCACGGCACCATGCAGCATTACGCCACGATCAAGGAGCGGCTTGTCGCCGGCAGCGAAACCGCGATCATCGGCGTCGACGACATCTATTGCGCCCAGATCGCCGATCGGCTTGAGCGGGTCGGCAAGCAGGTCGTGCGCATATCGAAGCGGCTGCCCCTGACAGACGGCTATTTCGCCGACGGCTCCGACCTGATGGAAGCGATCGACGGCCGCTACAGCCGCATCGCCTTCCTTGAAGGCATCGGTTCGCTGCGTGGCCAGCATAACGCCCAGAACGCGCTTGCCGCGGTCGCTGCCTGTCTCAGGGTCGGGCTCGACCTCGGCGAGATCCAGGCCGGGCTCGAAAGCTTCCCCGGCCTCGAACATCGCATGGAGCAGGTTGGCCGCAAGGGTCATGTGCTGTTCATCAACGATTCCAAGGCAACCAATGCCGACGCTGCGGCCCCCGCGTTGTCGAGCTTCCCGCGCATCTACTGGATCGCTGGCGGCCTGCCCAAGGAAGGCGGCATCGAGCCTTTGCGCAGTCTGTTTCCGCGTATCGCCCGGGCCTATCTGATCGGCGAAGCTGCGCCGGCGTTTTCCGCCACGCTGGGCGAGGCGGTGCCGTACGAGATATCGGGCACGCTTGCCGCTGCCGTCGAGCATGCGGCCGAGGACGCAGCCAGGGACGATTCGAGCGAGGCCGTGGTGCTGCTGTCGCCGGCCTGCGCCAGCTTCGACCAGTTCAAGAATTTCGAGATTCGCGGCGAAGCCTTCAGGCAAGCTGTGAATGCTATTGATGGCGTCAGCGCTATCGGAGGGGCAAGATAATGGCCAGCCGTCTCGACAGAAGTCCCGTCGCCCTGTGGTGGTGGACGGTCGATCGCTGGTTCCTCGCGGCATTCCTGTCGCTGATGGGACTGGGCATCGTGCTTTCATTCGCCGCAAGCCCGGCGGTCGCCGAGCGCATTGGCCTCGGCAGTTTCCATTTCGCCACGCGCCAGATCATCTTCACCATCCCCGCACTGGCGGTGATGATCGCCGTGTCGTTCCTCGAAGTGCGCCAGATCAGGCGCATGGCACTGGTGATGCTATGCATCATGCTGGTGATGATGGTGGCGGTGCTGTTCATCGGCGTCGAGGTCAAGGGCGCGCGGCGCTGGCTGTCGCTGGCCGGGGTTTCGATCCAGCCGTCGGAGTTCCTCAAACCGGCCTTTGTCGTCATCTGCGCCTGGCTGTTCGCCGAACATGACCGCCAGCCCGAAATTCCGGGCAACCTGTTCGCCATGATCCTGCTTGGCCTTGTCGTGGCGTTGCTCGTGGCGCAGCCCGACCTTGGCCAGACGATGCTGGTGCTCGGCACCTGGGGCGTGATGTTCTTCATGGCCGGCATGTCGTGGTTCTGGATCATCGCGCTCGGCTGTACCGCCATGGGCGGCCTGTTTGCCGCCTACACCATCTTCCCACACGTCGCCGGCCGCATCGACCGCTTCATGACCGGCGAGGGCGACACGTTCCAGGTCGACATGGGCCGAGACGCCATCATCAATGGCGGCTGGTTCGGCGTCGGACCGGGCGAGGGCGTCGTGAAGCGCATCATTCCGGACAGCCACGCCGACTTCATCTTCTCGGTCGCGGGCGAAGAGTTCGGCATCATCCTGTGCCTGGCCATCATGGCGATCTTCGCCTTCATCGTGCTGCGCGGCCTGCGCACCGCGCTCAAGGAACACGATGATTTCACCCGCTATGCGGTGGCTGGCCTCGTCGTCGTGTTCGGCTTCCAGTCGGTCATCAACATGGGCGTGAACCTGCAGCTGATGCCCGCCAAGGGCATGACGCTGCCGTTCATCTCCTATGGCGGCTCGTCGCTGATCGCGATTGCAATTTCGATGGGCATGGTGCTGGCGTTGACGCGCAAGAAGCCGGAAAAACTCAGGCCGGGTGGTTTCTCCGCCATGCCGCGCCACGCGGTTCCGGCCGAATAACATGGCCAAGGGAACTATCATGCTTGCCGCCGGCGGGACCGGCGGCCATCTCTTTCCGGCCGAGGCGCTGGCGCATGAGCTGACGGCGCGCGGCTGGCAGGTGCATCTCGCCACCGACGACCGCGCCGAACGTTTCGCCGGCAAGTTTCCGGCTGTCGCCATCCATCCGATTTCGTCATCGACCATCGGCTCGAAGAACCCCGTCGCGCTGGCGCGCGCGTTCTGGAGCATCTGGCGCGGCGTACGCCAGGCCTCGCAGGTGATCGTCAAGGTCAAGCCATCGGTGGTCATCGGCTTCGGCGGCTACCCGACGCTGCCGCCGCTTTATGCCGCGACGCGGCGCGGCGTGCCGTCGATGGTGCATGAGCAGAACGCTGTCATGGGCCGCGCCAACAAGGCGCTGGGCAGCAGGGTGGATGCAATCGCCGGCGGCTTCCTGCCCGAGAATGCCGGCGCCAACAGCGCCAAGGTCGTGGTCACAGGCAATCCGGTGCGGCCGGCTGTGATCGAGGCGTCAAAGACGCCTTATGCCGCGTCGACCGGGTCGGATGCCTTCAACCTTCTGGTGTTCGGCGGCAGCCAGGGCGCGCAGTTCTTTTCCGATGCGGTTCCCGGGGCCATCGCGCTGTTGAGCGAAACCCAGCGCAAGCGCCTGCGCATCACCCAGCAGGCACGGGTCGAGGATGCCGAGAAGGTCAAGGCGGCCTATGCCAAGCTCGGCATCGCGGCCGACGTTTCGCCGTTCTTCACCGACATGGCGCAGCGTATGGCGGCAGCACATCTGGTGATGTCGCGCTCTGGTGCTTCGACGGTCTCCGAGATCGCCGTCATCGGCCGCCCGGCGTTGCTGGTGCCCTATCCCTATGCGCTCGACCACGACCAAGCTGCCAATGCGGCACGCCTGGCAGCGGCCGGTGGCGGCGAAGTGCACCCGCAGGCAACGCTTTCGCCGGAGCGCATCGCCGGGCTTGTCGGTGGTGCGATGGACGATCCGGGGCGGCTGGAGAAGATGGCAGCTGCCGCCAGGTCAGTCGGCAAAGCAGATGCCACACGGTTGCTCGCCGACCTCGCAGAGGCTATTGCGTCCAAAATACCCGTTGCGGAATTCAAGAAAGGAATGCGCTCATGAAGATGCCGCAGACCATCGGCCTCGTGCATTTCATCGGCATTGGCGGCATCGGCATGAGCGGCATCGCTGAAGTGCTGCACAATCTCGGCTACAAGGTGCAGGGCTCCGACCAGTCCGAGAGCGCCAACGTCCAGCGCCTGCGTGACAAGGGCATCGAGTGCTTCGTCGGCCACAAGGCCGAGAACCTGGGCGACGCCGAGGTCATCGTCGTTTCGACCGCGATCAAGAAGACCAACCCCGAGCTCAAGGCCGCGCGCGAGAAATTGCTGCCGGTGGTGCGCCGCGCCGAAATGCTGGCCGAGCTGATGCGCTTCCGCAACGCGGTCGCCATCGGCGGCACCCACGGCAAGACGACCACCACCTCGATGGTGGCGACGCTGCTCGACGCCGGCGGGCTCGACCCGACCGTCATCAATGGCGGCATCATCAATGCCTATGGCACCAACGCCCGCATGGGCGAGGGCGAGTGGATGGTTGTCGAGGCCGACGAGAGCGACGGCACCTTCCTCAAGCTGCCGGCCGACGTCGCCGTCGTCACCAACATCGATCCCGAACACCTCGACCACTACGGCACCTTCGACAAGGTGCGCGAAGCGTTCCGCCAGTTCGTCGAGAACGTGCCGTTCTACGGCTTTGGCGTGATGTGCACCGACCATCCCGAGGTGCAGGCGCTGGTCAGCCATATCGAGGACCGTCGCGTCATTACCTATGGCGAAAACGCCCAGGCCGACGTGCGCTTCACCAACCACCACATGGACGGGGCCGTGTCGGTCTTCGACGTGGTCATCCGCAATCGCAAGTCGGCATCGTCGACAACCATCGAGGGCCTGCGCCTGCCGATGCCAGGCCGCCACAACGTCTCGAATGCCACCGCGGCCATCGCAGTCGCCACCGAACTCGGCATTACGCCCGAAGCGGTCAAGCGCGGCCTGTCGGCCTTCGGTGGTGTCAAGCGTCGCTTCACCCACACCGGCACCTGGAACGGCGTCGAGGTGTTCGACGATTACGGCCACCATCCAGTCGAGATCAAGGCGGTGCTCAGCGCCGCGCGCGAAGCGACCAAGGGCCGTGTCATCGCCATTGCCCAGCCGCACCGCTTCACCCGCCTGCGCGACCTGTTCGACGATTTCTCGGCCTGCTTCAACGACGCCGATACGGTCATGGTCGCACCGGTCTATACGGCCGGCGAAGATCAGATCGAGGGCGTTAATTCCGAGGCTCTGACCGCGCGCATCCGCGCCGGCGGCCACCGCGATGCCCGCCATATCGAAGGACCGGCAGCGATCGCGCCGATCGTGCGCGAACTCGCCAAGCCGGGCGACTTCGTCGTCTTCCTTGGCGCCGGCAACATCACGCAGTGGGCCTATGCGCTGCCGGGAGAACTTGCCGGGGGCGGATCGTGATCGGAGGCGAGGCGCTCATCGCAAAGCTCGGCGATCGCCTTTCCGGCCTGCGCGGGCGCATCACGCCCAGCGCCGAGATGGAAAAGATCACCTGGTTCCGCGCCGGCGGCCTGGCCCAGGCGCTGTTCCAGCCGGCCGACGAGGAAGACCTCGCCGCTTTCCTGAAGGCCGTGCCGGAAGAAATCCCTGTGATGGTCGTTGGTGTCGGTTCCAATCTTCTGGTGCGCGAGGGCGGTATTCCTGGCTTTGTCGTGCGGCTGTCGGCAAAAGGTTTCGGCGAGGCCGAGGCCATCTCGCCAACCGGAATCAAGGCGGGTGCGGCAACGCCAGACAAGCGTGTGGCAGCGCTTGCCCATGACAACGGCATTGGCGGCTTCCATTTCTATCACGGCATTCCCGGTGCAATCGGCGGGGCGCTGCGCATGAATGCGGGCGCCAACGGCGTCGAGACGCGCGAGCGCGTCGTCGAGGTTCGGGCGCTCGACCGTTCCGGCAATCTGCATGTGCTGTCCAATGCCGACATGGGCTACGCCTATCGCCACTCCTCTGCCGCCGCCGACCTGATCTTCACCTCGGCGACCTTCGAGGGCTATGCCGAGGACAAGGACGCGATCAAGGCGGCGATGGATGCGGTCCAGCATCATCGCGAAACGGTGCAGCCGATCCGCGAGAAAACCGGCGGCTCGACCTTCAAGAATCCCGAGGGCACCTCGGCCTGGAAGGAAATCGACAATGCCGGCTGCCGCGGGCTGATGATCGGCGGCGCCCAGATGTCGCCGCTGCATTGCAATTTCATGATCAACACCGGCAATGCCACCGGCTACGACCTGGAGTATCTCGGCGAGACGGTGCGCAGCCGCGTGCTGGAGAATTCCGGCATTCGCCTGCACTGGGAAATCAAGCGCATCGGGCACTTCAAGCCCGGCCACGAAGTGCAGGAGTTCCTTGGGCAATTGCTCTAGAACTGGCGGTTCCAGCAGACCAGCCGCGACGTATCAAGACCATGTTTGCGGCGATCTTATCAAGGCCTCGGCGCATCCTCGCCGGGGCCTTTTTGCGACCTGAATTCCGCCTTTTCCTGTGGTCATCCTGCAGGTCATCGGAAGCCGCATTGGTCATGAAATCGCAACGAATTCCAATCGGCTCTTGCCACGGAATCAAGTCTCTGATTCTCTGACCTAAAGCGTTTCCTGATTTGAGTCGCGTGACGCGTAGCCCGCGTTTCCAACCGGAGGTCCAACTTCCGGGGCGGCCTTATTTAGTCTTTGGAAACAAGGCGTTGTGTCCGAGTCGAGAGGGGATAACAGGGGATGAAGTCAAAGCACGTCGCTGTCCTGATGGGCGGGTTTTCGTCCGAGCGGCCTGTGTCCCTGTCGTCTGGCAATGCCTGTGCCGAAGCACTTGAGCAGGTCGGCTACCAGGTAACCCGCGTCGATGTCGATCGCGATGTCGGCGCAGTACTTTCGGCGCTCAAGCCGGATGTTGCATTCAACGCGCTTCACGGCCCCTTCGGCGAAGACGGCACCATCCAGGGCATCCTCGAATATCTCGGCATTCCCTACACCCATTCGGGCGTGCTGGCCTCGGCGCTGGCAATGAACAAGGAACAATCGAAGAAAGTGGCCAAGGCCGCCGGTATTCCGATCGCGGAATCGCGCGTTCTCGACCGTTTCGCCATCGGCAACCAGCACCCGATGAAGCCGCCATATGTGGTCAAGCCGGTGTCTGAGGGGTCGAGCTTCGGCGTGGTTATCGTCAAGGAAGACCAGTCCCATCCGCCGCAGGTCATCTCGTCTTCGGAATGGCGCTACGGCGACACGGTGATGGTCGAGCGCTTCGTTCACGGACGCGAACTGACCTGTGCCGTCATGGGCGATGTTGCGCTTGGAGTCTGCGAGATCATCCCGACCGGGCATGCCTTCTACGATTATGATTCAAAATATGTCGCTGGCGGATCAAAGCACGAATGCCCCGCGAAAGTTTCACCGAATATTTACCAAAAAATACAAACACTGGCGCTTAAGGCTCACCAAGCGATCGGGTGCCGGGGCGTCTCCCGGTCTGACTTCCGGTACGACGACCGCCATTCCGAAAATGGAGAGGTCGTCTGGCTGGAGGTCAACACGCAACCCGGCATGACGCCGACGTCGCTGGTGCCCGAGATTGCCGCCCAAGCTGGGCATTCGTTTGGTGAGTTGTTGAGTTGGATGGTGGAGGACGCTTCGTGTTTGCGTTGAGATCGGGACAGAACAGAAGGATGGGTGGCGCTGCGCCGCGCGTCTTCGGGCTGTCCTTGTCCGCGGAGCATTTCGTGCTGCCGCGGCTGCTGCGCAAGCCGGTTCGCATGCTGTCGCGCTTCGGGCGTGGGGAGTTCACTCCTCCGCCCTATGCGGCATCGATGCTGACGGCGTCGTTCCTTGCCGCAAGCTCGCTCTATGGCGCCTATCTTGGTGGTCACTTTCCCGCACTCGTGCAGGGTGTGACCGCCCGTAGCGGTTTTGCCGTCGACCAGATCAAGGTCTCGGGAAACCGCGAGACCTCCGAGATCGACATTCTCGACAAGCTCGAACTCGATGGCTGGACCTCGCTCGTCGGCTTCAATCCGGAAGAGGCGCGCGAGCGCATCGTCAGCCTGCCCTGGGTTCGCGATGCAGCCGTGCGCAAGGTCTATCCCGATACGATCGAGGTTCGCGTCGACGAGCGCGATGCCTTCGCGATCTGGCAGCATGGCAGCCAGCTCAGCGTCGTTGAAAAGGATGGCAAGATCATCGCCCCGTATACTGGCGGGCGCCAAGTCGGGCTGCCGCTGGTCATTGGCTTTGGCGCCGCCGACCGCGCCGCCGACTTCGTCGCCAGGGTCCAGGCATTCCCCGAGCTGGCGTCGCGCGTGAAAGGCTACATTCGCGTTGGCGAGCGGCGTTGGGATCTGCGCCTCGACAATGGAATCACCGTCAAATTGCCCGAGAATCAGGTCGACGCAGCGCTCGCCGATCTTGCTGACCTCGACCGCGAGAATGCGCTTTTGACGCGCGACATTTCCGCCGTGGACATGCGCTTCGGCGACCGGCTGGTGGTTCAGCTCACGCCGGAAGCGGTCGAGCGTCGCGCGGCTGCACTGAGCACCAAGCCGAAGGCCGTCAAGGCGAAGGTGGAGAAGAGAACATGAGCTGGCTTGGCGGTCAAAAAGATCCGGTCTCGCGTCGCTCGGGCATCCTCACGGTGCTCGATGTCGGTTCGAACAAGGTCTGCTGCGTGGTCGCCAAGATGAAGCCGGCCGAAGGCAGCCAGTTGCTCAAGGGCCGCACCCATCAGGCACAGGTCATCGGCATCGGCCATCAGAAATCTCAGGGCGTGAAGTCGGGCGTGGTTGTTGATCTCGACCGCGCCGAACACGCCATCCGGCTCGCCGTCGATGCGGCCGAGCGCATGGCTGGGCTGACCGCGGACTCGCTGATCGTCAACCTGTCTGCTGGACGCATCAAGAGCGAGTCGTTTTCGGCGACGATCAATCTCGGCGGCCATGAGGTCGAAGAGGCCGATGTCCAGCGCGTGCTCGCCGCCGGCGCCAAGCAGGCGCTCAGGGCCGAGCGCGACGTCATCCATTCGCTGCCAGTCGCCTTTTCGCTCGACGCAGAGCGCGGCGTGCGCGATCCGCGCCGCATGGTCGGCGACACGCTTGGCGTCGACATGCATGTGCTAACCGGCGATTCGGCGCCGATGCGCAATCTCGAGCTCTGCATCAACCGCTCGCACTTGTCGGTCGAGCATATGGTTGCGACGCCTTATGCCAGCGGCCTTGCCGCGCTCGTCGACGACGAGCTCGAAATGGGCGCTGCCTGCATCGACATGGGCGGTGGCACCACGACGCTTTCGGTCTTCTCCGAGGGCCGCTTCGTGCACGCCGACGCGATTCCAGTTGGCGGCAACCACGTCACCATGGACATGGCCAAGGGCCTGTCGACGCGTCTCGACGATGCCGAGCGGCTCAAGGTCATGCACGGTTCGGCGCTGCCAGGCAGCACCGACGACCGCGACCTGATCAGCATCCAGCCAATTGGCGTCGACGACAACGAAGTTCCCCTGCAGATCCCGCGCTCGGTGATGACGCGCATCATTCGCGCCCGCATCGACGAGACGCTGGAACTGCTTCGCGACCGGCTCAACAAGTCGGGTTACGGCAATGCGGTTGGCAAGCGCGTCGTTTTGACGGGCGGCGCCAGCCAACTCGTCGGGCTGCCCGAGGCAGCACGTCGCATTCTCGGCCGCAATGTGCGCATCGGCCGCCCGCTCGGCGTGGCAGGTCTGCCGGAGGCGGCCAAGGGGCCGGCTTTCGCGACCGCCGTCGGGCTTCTCATCTACCCGCAGATGGCTGGCATCGAGAGCCAGTCTGCGAAAGGGATTTCCCGTTACAGGGCAACGGGAACTGGCGGAAAACTGCATCGCATGAGTCAGTGGTTGAGAGACAGTTTTTAGGAATTGACGGGGGCAGCCCCATAAACGGCCGCACGGCGAAGCGGTTCGAAAGGCAAAAAGGACGAGGACTATGACGATCAATCTGCAGAAGCCGGACATCACCGAGCTCAAGCCCCGCATCACCGTGTTCGGTGTTGGCGGTGGTGGCGGCAATGCCGTCAACAACATGATCACTGCTGGTCTGCGCGGCGTCGAGTTCGTCGTGGCCAACACCGACGCTCAGGCACTCACCATGTCGAAGGCCGAGCGTCTCATCCAGCTCGGCGCGCATGTCACCGAGGGCCTTGGCGCTGGTTCGCAGCCGGAAGTCGGCCGCGCCGCCGCCGAAGAGTGCATCGACGAGATCATCGACCACCTGTCGAACACCCACATGTGCTTCGTCACCGCCGGCATGGGCGGCGGCACCGGCACCGGTGCTGCTCCCGTCGTTGCCCGCGCGGCACGCGAAAAGGGCATCCTGACTGTCGGCGTCGTCACCAAGCCGTTCCACTTCGAAGGCCAGCGCCGCATGAAGACGGCCGACTACGGCATCGAAGAGCTGCAGAAGTGCGTGGACACGCTGATCGTCATCCCCAACCAGAACCTGTTCCGTCTGGCCAATGACAAGACGACCTTCGCGGACGCCTTCGCCATGGCCGACCAGGTGCTCTATTCGGGCGTCGCCTGCATCACCGACCTGATGGTCAAGGAAGGCCTGATCAACCTCGACTTCGCCGACGTCCGTTCGGTGATGCGCGAGATGGGCAAGGCCATGATGGGCACAGGCGAAGCGTCGGGCGAGGGCCGTGCGATGGCCGCCGCCGAGGCAGCGATCGCCAATCCGTTGCTCGACGAGACCTCGATGAAGGGTGCGAAGGGCCTGCTGATCTCGATCACCGGTGGCCGCGACCTGACCCTGTTCGAAGTCGACGAAGCCGCGACCCGCATCCGCGAAGAAGTCGACCAGGACGCCAACATCATCCTGGGCGCCACCTTCGACGAAGATCTCGAAGGCGTCATTCGCGTTTCGGTTGTCGCCACCGGCATCGACAAGTCGGCTGCCGACATGGCAGCTGCGCCGCTGACCATCCGTCAGGCGCAGAAGCCGGCTCCGCGTCCGGTCGAGGCCCGTCCTGCCCTGCAGGCTGCTCCGGTCGAGCAGCCGCGCATGGAAGTGCGCACAAACGATCCGGTCGCCGAGGCGATCCGCCTTGCCGAAACCAACGCTGCAGCGATGGCGCAGCCGCGTGCCGCCGCTCCGCAGGGCGAAGAGTTCCGTCCGCAGAGCAAGCTGTTTGCGGCTCCGCCTGCCCAGCCGCAGGCACAGCAGTACCAGCCGCAGCAGTTCCAGCAGCCGGCACCGCAGCCAGTTGCCCAGCCCCAGATGGCTCCCCAGCGCGAGATGATGCAGCCGGCGCAGGTTCAGCCGCGCATGCCGCGCGTCGAGGACTTTCCGCCGATGGTGAAGGCCGAGGTGGAAGCCAAGGCACAGCCGGCCGAGCATCATGAGGACCGCGGTCCGATGGGCCTGCTCAAGCGCCTGACCAGCGGCCTGACCCGCCGTGAGGAAGAACCGGCACGCCTGCAGCCCGCGCAGCCGCGCGAGCCCAAGCTGCGCCAGCCGGCACCCGAGCAGCGCCGCATGGCCAGCCAGGAATCGCAGCTCTACGCGCCGCGCCGCGGACAGCTTGACGAGCATGGCCGCCTGGCACCGCAGGCACGGACTCAGGAAGACGACCAGCTGGAGATTCCGGCGTTCCTTCGCCGGCAAGCCAACTGATCTGTGAACGGCCAGTAACACTGTTTGAAAGGCGGGCGTCTCGACGCCCGCCTTTTGATCTGAAAAGATCAGTCAAATCATTGGCTTGACGGGGCGAGTCGAAGCGTCTCGGCAGTTACACAGAGTAAGAAACCGTGATTTGGAGTCTATCATCCGGAAGACTATCTTCGCGCCAACTAAGGTCGCTTGGGCGGGTATTGTGGGGATGAGGTCCCGTCCAACGAGCATAAGAGCCGTGCGCTCCATTGTGGCGAAGCGGACCTAGTGAGTACGGGCATATGGGGATCGACTTGCAGGACTATCAGACAACACTCAAATCGCGTGTCACGCTGTCGGGCATTGGCGTTCATAGCGGCAAGCCTGTGGCTATCCATTTCGCGCCGGCAGACGCGGATACGGGCGTTGTGTTTCAGGTTGCTGACCGAGAGTTTCGTGGAATTGTGTCGGAAGTGGGTGCAACCGACCTTTGCACCTTGTTGGGAGACCCCGCCGGTCTCCACGTCGCCACGATCGAACACCTGATGGCCGCACTGTTCGGCCTCGGTATCGACAATCTGCTGATCGAGGTCGAAGGCGCCGAAGTGCCGATCCTCGACGGCAGTGCAGGGCAGTTCGTCGAAGCCATCGACCAGGCCGGCATCGAAGTGCAGGGCGTCAAGCGCCGGTACATCCGCGTCATCAAGCCCGTGCGAATCGAAAGCGGCGCCTCGTGGGCCGAGTTCCGCCCCTATGGCGGCACGCGATTCGAAGTCGAGATCGATTTCGAAAGCCCGGCGATCGGCCGCCAGTCCTTCGCGTCCGACATCAACGACGATATTTTCCGCCGCGAAATCGCGCGCGCGCGCACCTTCGGCTTCATGAAGGATGTCGAGCGCCTGTGGGCAGCCGGCTACGCGCTCGGCTCGTCGCTGGAGAATTCCGTGGTCATCGGCGACGACAACCACATCATCAACATGGAAGGCCTGCGCTTTTCCAACGAGTTCGTGCGCCACAAGACGCTCGACGCGATGGGGGATCTGGCCCTTGCCGGGGCTCGCTTCATCGGCTGCTTCCGCTCCTATCGCGGCGGTCACAGGTTGAATGCCGCCGCCCTGCGCCGCCTGCTTTCGGACCGTTCGGCCTTCGAGGTCGTCGAGACGTCGCGCCGCGAGCGTGGGCGTTCGGCCGAACTTATCGCTGTCAGCGCCGCAGTCCACGCGCCCTGGACTCTCTGACGGCAGGCAATCGCCGGAAAGGTGGTGTGACCTTGTTGCACCACTTGGCCGGCGAAATGGCATGCGTCGTCGCGTGCCACAAAATTGCGCGATTGGCGGCTGATAGCGTTGCCGGGCAAAGCCAGTTGTGATCTATGGCCATTGCCTAAAAGCGAAACAGCGCCAAAGGGGCGGAACTCTGTGATGTCATTGATACGAGCCGATCGATCGAAATTGCGCGTGAAGCCTCTGGTTGTGGCGCTTTCGCTCATCGCTCCGGCGCTTGCACTGTCTGGTTGCATGTCCGGCGAAGCCGATGTCGATCTCGCGACCTATGTCGAGCAGACCGAACCGGCCGACGTGCTCTACAATCAGGGCCTCGCCAACCTCAATGCCGGCCGCCTCAAGGAGGCCAGCCGCAAGTTCGAGGCTGTCGACCGCCAGCACCCCTATTCAGAGTTCGCCCGCAAATCGATGGTGATGGGCGCCTTCGCCAGCTATCGCCAGGGCTCTTATGAAGAGGCCATCAATTCGGCCAAGCGCTATCTCGCGCTGTATCCTTCGACCGACGACGCCGCCTACGCCCAGTACATCATCGGCCTCAGCTACTTCCGCCAGATTCGCGACGTGACGCAGGATCAGAAGGAAGCCCGCCGCACCATCGAGGCGATGACCGAAGTGGTCCAGCGCTGGCCCGCGTCCGAATATGTCGACGACGCCAATGCCAAGATCCGCTTTGCCCGCGACCAGCTCGCCGGCAAGGAAATGCAGATCGGCCGCTATTATCTCGAGCGTCGCGAGTTCATCGCTTCCGCCAAGCGTTTCCGCAACGTGGTCGAGAACTACTCGAACACGCGCCACATCGAAGAAGCGCTCGCCCGCCTGGTCGAGACCTATTACGCGATGGGCCTGACCTCGGAAGCCCAGACGGCGGCAGCCGTGCTCGGCCAGAACTATCCTGACAGCCAGTGGTACAAGGATTCGTACAAGCTGCTGCAGTCCGGCGGCCTTGAGCCTCGGGAAAATGCCGGCTCATGGATTTCCAAGGCCGGAAAGATGTTCTCCGGCGCCTGATCAACATTAGATGCTCTCGCGCCTGTCGATCCGCGATATCGTCCTGATCGAACGGCTGGACATCGATTTCACGCCCGGTTTGTCGGTGTTGACCGGCGAAACCGGTGCCGGCAAATCCATCCTTCTCGACGCATTGTCGCTCGCGCTCGGCGCGCGCGGCGATGCTTCGCTTGTCCGTCACGGTGCGACGCAAGGGCAGGTGACGGCCGTGTTCGACGTGCCGCGCAACCATCCGGCGCGCACGCTGCTCGCCGACAATGCCATCGACGACGATGGCGACATCATCCTCAGGCGCGTGCAGACAGCCGATGGCCGCACCCGCGTGTTCGTCAATGACCAGCCTTCGAGCGTGACATTGATGCGCGACGTCGGCCGCGCGCTCGTTGAAATCCACGGCCAGCATGACGACCGCGCGCTTGTCGACGGCGGGGCGCATCGCGAGGTGCTCGATTCGTTTGGCGGCCATGTCGGCGAGGCGAGGGCGACCGCCGAGGCCTGGAAGATCTGGCGTGCCGCCGAACAGGAGCTGTCGCGCCATCGCGCGCGCGTCGATGCCGCCGCCCGCGAGGCTGAATATCTGCGCGCAGCGGTGACGGAACTGACCAAGCTCGACCCGCAACCGGGCGAGGAGAGCGAGCTTGCCGAACTGCGCGCAGCGATGATGCGTGTCGAAAAGATCGCCTCGGAAATCCAGGATGCCCAGGACGTGCTCTCGGGCTCGTCGTCGCCGCTGCCGCAACTCGCCAGCCTGCTCAGGCGCCTCCAGCGCAAGGCCTCCGAAGTGCCGGGCCTGCTCGACGAGGTGGTGAAGTCGCTGGACGAGGCGATGATTTCGCTCGATGCGGCGCAATCGGGTGTCGATGCCGCACTTCGCGCCACCGAATATGACCCGCAGCGGCTGGAAAAGGCCGAAGAGCGGCTGTTTGCGCTGCGCGCCGCCGCGCGCAAGCACAATGTCGCTGTCGACGACCTTGCCAAGCTGCGCGACACGATGGTCGCCGATCTGGCCGACCTCGATGCGGGCGAAGAGCGGCTGCAATCGCTCGAACAGCAGGCGAAGCTAACGCGCGAGGCCTATGATCGCATTGCATCCAGCCTGTCCGAGCTGCGCAAGACGGCCGCCGAAGGCCTGCGCAAGACCGTCATGGCCGAGTTGCCGGCGCTCAAGCTCGAGCGCGCCGAGTTCCTCGTCGAGCTATCGAGCGAAGCCGACAACCGCCTGCTCGAAGGCATCGATCAGGTCGAGTTCTGGGTCCGCACCAATCCGGGCACGCGGCCGGGGCCGATGATGAAGGTGGCGTCGGGCGGCGAGCTGTCGCGCTTCCTGCTGGCGCTCAAGGTCGCCCTTGCCGATCGCGGTTCGGCGCCGACTCTCGTCTTCGACGAAATCGACACCGGGGTCGGCGGGGCCGTGGCCGACGCCATCGGCCAGCGCCTGGCGCGGCTTGCCAACCGCGTCCAGGTACTGTCGGTCACGCACGCGCCGCAAGTTGCCGCGCGCGCCGCGACACATTTCCTGATCTCCAAGAAGGGCAACACAGACAAGGTGGCCACCGGCATCCACGAAATGGACCGTCCGGCGCGCCAGGAGGAGATTGCACGCATGCTCTCGGGTGCGACCATTACCGAGGAGGCACGTGCCGCGGCCGAACGGCTGCTGCGCGAGAATGTTGCCGCTTCCTGAGCGGCAACTGCGGCTCCGATGTCAGGAGTTTTCGCGATCCTGCTGATTTGACGTGGAATTCGGTCTGGGCGGCTCCCGCTCGGCAGCGTCCTGATTTATGGTGGCCGCGTTTTCAGCCGGAGCCGCACCATGTCCGACAAGCCAGTCGATTCGCTGAGCGAGACTGAAGCCGCGGCGGAGCTTGCGCGGCTGGCCGAAGAAATCGCGGGCCATGACCTGCGCTATCACGCCGAAGACGCGCCGACGATCTCGGATGCCGACTATGACGCGCTACGCCGGCGCAATCTTGCCATCGAACAGCGCTTTCCCCAACTGGTGCGCGGGGATTCGCCATCTAAATCGGTGGGTGCCGCCGTCTCGGAAAAGTTCGGCAAGGTCACTCATGTCGTGCCGATGCTGTCGCTCGACAATGCTTTTGCCGACGAGGATGTCAGCGAGTTCGTCGGTCGTATCAGGCGCTTCCTCAGGCTTGGCGCGGACGAACCGGTGGTGATCACTGCCGAGCCGAAGATCGACGGCCTGTCGCTGTCGATTCGCTACGAGAACGGGCGACTGGTGACTGCGGCGACGCGCGGCGACGGCCAGGTCGGCGAGAACGTCACCGCTAACGCGCGCACCATCGCCGACATTCCGAACGTGCTGAACGGCGATTTCCCTGACGTCGTTGAGGTGCGGGGCGAGGTCTATATGAGCCACGCCGACTTTGCCGAGCTCAATCGCCGCAACGAGGAGGCGGGCAAGCCGATCTTCGCCAATCCGCGCAATGCGGCGGCAGGCTCGCTGCGCCAGCTCGACACCTCGATCACCGCCAGCCGGCCGCTGCGCTTCTTTGCCTACGCCTGGGGCGAGGTGAGCGAGATGCCGGCCGGCACCCAGATGGGCATGGTCGACGCGTTCCGCAGCTATGGCTTCAAGACCAATCCGCTGATGAAGGTTTTCGACAGCGTTGAAGGGCTTCTTTCCCAGTACCGAATGATCGAGGCAAATCGCGCGACGCTCGGATACGACATCGACGGCGTCGTCTACAAGGTCGACCGCCTGGACCTGCAGCAGCGGCTCGGCTTTGTCTCGCGCTCGCCGCGCTGGGCCATTGCGCACAAATTCCCCGCCGAGAAGGCAACGACGACGCTTCTTGGGATCGACATCCAGGTCGGCCGAACCGGTTCGCTGACGCCGGTGGCGCGGCTGCAGCCGGTGACGGTGGGCGGCGTTGTCGTCACCAACGCCACGCTGCACAACGAGGACTACATCAAGGGCATCGGCAACAGCGGTCAGCCGATCCGCGAAGGCCGTGACATTCGCGTCGGCGACACCGTCATCGTGCAGCGGGCAGGGGATGTCATCCCGCAGATCCTCGACGTCATCATGGAAAAGCGTCCTGCGGACGCACAAGCCTACCAATTCCCAACACGTTGCCCGGCCTGCGACAGCCACGCGGTGCGCGAGGAGGGAGAGGTGGTGCGCCGTTGCACCGGCGGCCTGATCTGCCCGGCGCAGGCGGTCGAACGGCTTCGCCATTTCGTTTCGCGCAACGCCTTCGACATCGAAGGCCTGGGCGAAAAGCAGATCGAGTTCTTCTTCCAGTCGCAGGATCCGGCGCTGCATATCGGCTCACCCGCCGACATCTTCACGCTGAAGCGGCGGCAGGAGGCATCGCTCACCAAGCTCGAGAACATCGACGGCTTCGGTGCCACTTCGGCGCGCAAGCTGTTCGCCGCCATCGACGATCGCCGCCAGGTCGAGTTCTCGCGCTTCCTGTTTGCGCTTGGCATCCGCCACATCGGTGAGACCAACGCCAAGCGGCTGGCCCGCCATTACATCAATTTCGATGCATTCCGCGCCGCTGGCACTGCCGCCGTGATGCCCGAGGGCAAGGGCGACAAGGGCAACGCTGCCTGGCAGGAACTGACCGGCGTCAACGGCATCGGCACAATCGTCGCCGAAGCAGTCGTCGAGTTCTTCGCCGAGGAGCACAACCGCCAGGTGCTCGACGCGCTTTTGGCCGAAGTGACCCCGCTCGACGAGGAACGCATCGGCGACGTGTCCTCACCGGTCTCCGGCAAGACGGTGGTCTTCACCGGTTCGCTCGAAAAGATGTCGCGCGACGAGGCCAAGGCGATGGCCGAGAAGCTCGGCGCCAAGGTGGCCGGTTCGGTGTCCAAGAAGACCGATCTTGTCGTGGCTGGTCCGGGAGCGGGGTCCAAGCTCAAGCTCGCCAGCGAGCTCGGCATCGAGGTGATCGACGAGGACGGCTGGTTCGCACTGGTCAAGGCGGGCTGACTGAATTCATGCGTGCAATTGCCATCGACTTTGAAACTGCCAACGAGCAGCGCAGCAGCCCGTGCTCGGTGGGCCTCGCCTGGATCGAGGACGGCGCGGTCATCCGTGTCGAGGAGCGGCTCATCAGGCCCAGGGACATGCGCTTTTCCCGCTTCAACATCGCCGTTCACGGTATCCGGCCCGAACATGTCGAGGACGCGGCTGAGTTTCCCGAGGTGATGGAGGAGTTCGAAGACGATCTCGCCGATACGCTGGTGATCGCCCACAACGCGTCGTTTGACATGAGCGTGCTGAGGGCGAGCTATGCGCTGTATGGCACTGCCTGTCCTGATATCGACTACATCTGCACGCTCAAGATGGCAAAAAAGGTGTGGCAGGAGCTCGCCTCGCACCGGCTCAACGAGGTGTCGCGCCACATCGACTTCTCGTTCAAGCATCACAACGCTGCCGAGGACGCGCATGCCTGCGGCGAGGTGGCGCTGGCGGCTGCGCGCAAGCTGAACGTCAATGCGCTGCGTGACCTGCCGATCAGGCTCGACATGACGATGGGCAGGCTGCATGCGGGTGGCAATTCGCCATGCTCGGTGAAGCAGCCGCCAAAATCCAAAAAACGCTGATCGTTGGCTCAACCGAATTGATGTGACACGCCAAGCCGGCTGACTTATTCAGACCTCCGCGCAGGCTATGGAGCATTGGTCGAGCTGCTCTGCATGTTCAATATCGACCAGCATCGTGCATTCCAACAATGAAGATCGATCTGGCAAAGCTCGATCTGGGTCCGATGCGCCACGGAGGCCAAATGTCTGATCGTCGAGGTGAATTCTGGCAAGGCGTGCGCCTGAGCGTGCCGGTGGTGGTCGCTTCGGCGCCATTTGCCATCCTGTTTGGGGCGCTTGCCGTCGACAATGGCTTCTCCGTCGCCGAGGCGACGCTGATGAGCGCCAGCATCTATGGCGGCGCCAGCCAACTGGTCGGCATCGAGCTGTTTGGCCAGCACGTCGCGCCGTGGCTGGTGGTGCTGTCGATCTTCGCCGTCAACTTCCGCCACGTGCTCTATTCGGCGGCGGTCGGCAAGCGCATCGACCACTGGCCGTTTCTGAAGCAGGCTATCGGCTATTTTTTCCTCGTTGACCCGCAATATGCCGAGGCCGAGCGCAAGGGCGAGAACGGCGAGGAGGTGACCTTTGCCTGGTACATGGGCATGGCTTTGCCGATCTACGTCTTCTGGGTCGCCGAAAGCGCGCTGGGGGCAATGTTCGGGCGGCTGATCCCCAATCCGCATGCCATCGGCCTCGATTTCCTGCTGCCGATCTATTTCCTCGGGCTGGTGATGAGCTTCCGCAAGCGCCCGCGCTGGCTGCCGATCGTCGTCGCCAGCGCCGTCGCTTCGATGATCGCCTACAAGACTGTCGGCTCGCCCTGGCACGTCTCGATCGGCGCACTGGCCGGTGTGCTGTTTGCCGCGGCGATGCCGGTTCGCCCCGAAGAAACGGCTGCATCAGGTGAAACGGTGGAGGTGGTTTCGTGAGCACGACGCTTTGGATCATCATCGCTGGCGCAGTCGCCACCTATCTGACGCGTATCGGCGGGCATCTCGTCATCTCGCGCTTCGAGCGCATCCATCCGCGCGTCGAGGCGGGGCTGAACGCCGTGCCGGCGGCGGTTCTGACCACGCTTGTGGCACCCGCTGCGCTCTCGGCGGGGCCGGCTGAACTCGCTGCGCTTGCCGTGGCAGCTGTTATTGGACTGCGCGGCGGCCTGATGACGATGTTCCTGGCCGGTGCCGCGGTGCTGATCGCGCTCAGGCATTTCATCGGCTGAGTTGGGCTGTTGCGGTGGTGCTGCACCGCAGTTGTTGCGTCGTGCGTCCTTCGACAAGCTCAGGATGAGGACTGCTGGCGCTATCGCCTTCCTGCCAATGATCCGAGCGCACAAGCGCTCACTATCCATGCGCGCCAGCGCCAACGCTCCTCATCCTGAGCTTGTCGAAGGACGCACGATCGAGCCCGCCATGGGAGCGGCCAACGGCCAGCTCCTGATGAACTGGCCGCAAGAATGCCTTATCGGATCGCTGCCGTCGCCTTTTCCAGCCAGGCCAGCGTTTCGCCGTCGAGCATCGGCCCGATCTCGGCCAGCACGCGGGCGTGGTAGGCGTTGAGCCAGTCGAGCTCCTCGCGGGTCAGCAGGTCGGCGCGCAGCAGGCGCTGGTCGAACGGCGCCAATGTCAGCGTCTCGAAGCCGTGCATGGCGATGTCGCCGCCGGGCAGCTCTGCCGTGGGGGTGACGAGGATCAGGTTTTCCAGCCGGATGCCGTAATGGCCTTCCTTGTAGTAGCCGGGCTCGTTGGACAGGATCATGCCGGCGAGCAGCTTTTCCATGCCCGTCTTGGCGATGCGCTGCGGGCCTTCGTGAACAGCGAGATACGAACCGACGCCGTGGCCGGTGCCATGGGCATAATCGAGGCCATGCTTCCACAAGGCGATGCGGGCGAGCGCGTCGATATCGGCGCCGCGTGTGCCTGCCGGGAAGCGCGCGAGCGAGATCGCAATCATGCCCTTGAGCACCAAAGTGAAGCGCTCGCGCATCTCCTCGGTCGGTTTGCCCACAGGCATTGTGCGGGTGATGTCGGTGGTGCCGTCCTGGTACTGTGCCCCTGAATCGAGCAGGAACAGCTCGCCATTGCCGAGCACGCGGCTTGTCGCCTTCGACACGCGGTAATGCATGATCGCACCGTTGGGGCCGGCGCCCGAGATGGTGTCGAACGAGACGTCGCGCAGCGGCATCTGGGTTTCCTCGCCGGTCTGGCGACGGCATTCCTCCAGCCTGGTCACCACCGCGATCTCGTCGAGCTTGCCCGGCTCCTGCCGGTCGAGCCAGCACAGCAGCTTGGCGACGGCCGCACCGTCGCGGCGATGGGCGGCGCGCGAGCCCGCGATCTCGGCGGCATTCTTGGTGGCGCGCGGCAGGCGCGCCGGGTCCGGCGCCTGAACTACCGTGCCGCCATTGTCCTCGATCAGGGCGCGCAGCCTGTCGGCGGCAAGCGCCGGGTCGAGCGCGATCTTCGCGCCTGATTTGACAAGGGCGGCGACCGCGTCATCAAGCTTGCCTGGTGCCTTGATGTCGGCGAGCTGCGTGAGATAGGCCTCCTCCGTGCGTCCAAGCTTGCGCTTGTCCATGAACACGGCATGGCTGCCGTCGGCGGCGAGGATGGCGAAGCCAAGCGCAAGCGGCGTGTGGGGCACGTCGTTGCCGCGAATATTGAACGCCCAGGCAATCGACGACGGGTCGGTCAGGATCGCATGGGTGGCGCCTTCGCCTTCGATTGCCGCCGCCAGCCGCTTGAGCTTGTCCTTGGCCAGTTCGCCGGCAAAGGCCTCGGGGTGGATCTCAACCTGAGCCAGTGGCGCGTCGGGCTGGTCTTCCCAGATGGCGTCGATGGGGTTGCGGGCGAGGGGGACGAGCACCGCGCCGACCTTTTCGGCGGCCGCAGTGAGCGCCTTGACCTCGCCCATGGTGTGCAGCCACGGGTCGATGCCGAGCTTGGCACCCTTGGGCAGGTTTTCCCTGATCCAGCTTGCCGGGGGATTGTCGATCAGGCTTTCGACGGTGAAGATGTCGAGATCGACCTCGTCGCGCACCTGCAGCGTGTAGCGGCCGTCGACAAAGATGTAGGCGCTCCTGGCGAGCACGATCGCCACGCCGGCCGAACCGCTGAAGCCGGTCAGCCATCTCAGGCGATTCGAGCGCGGCGGGACGTATTCGCCCTGATGCTCGTCTGCGCGGGGCACCACGAAGCCGTCGAGCCCGTTGTCCTTGAGCCATTGCCTGAGGAGCGCCACGCGCGGCTTGCCGACGGTGGGGTCGCCGGCTGAATCGAAGGACTGGAACATGGTGGTTTTCCCGGAAACTGGATTTCCGGCGAACCTATCCGTGCCGGTCGTTGCTGGCAACGCCGCCGGTATGTGCCAGGCAGTCAGTTCTTGAGGTGGATCGTCACCCAGCCTTCCCGATGGAAGGTTTCGACGTGGCGGAAGCCGGCCGCGACATAAGCTTCGACCACGGCATCGTGCTGGCGGTCGAGGATGCCCGACAGCACCAGCGAACCGTTGGCGGCCAGGTGTGCCGCCATTTCAGGCGCCAGCTGCATCAGCGGCTGCGCCAGGATGTTGGCGACGATCAGGTCGAACGGGCCGCGCGCGGCGAAGATCGGGTCGTCGAAGCCTTCGGCCGTCGCCGTCTCGACGTGGCCGGAAGCGCCGTTGAGACGGACATTGGCGGCGGCGACTTCGGTCGCCACCGGGTCGATGTCGGTGGCCAGCACCGGGATTGGCGCCAGCTTGGCAACCGCAATGGCAAGCACCGCACTACCGGTGCCGAGGTCGAGCGCGTTGGTCGGCTCTTCCTCGGCGACGACCTTTTCGATCATCTCCAGGCAGCCTGCCGTCGTGCCGTGGTGACCGGTGCCGAAAGCGAGGCCGGCTTCGATCTCGATGGCGATCTGGCCGGGGCGCACATCCTTGCGGTCATGGCCGCCGTGGACGATGAAGCGGCCCGCTTCGACCGGCTTCAGGCCTTCGAGCGACTTTGCCACCCAGTCGATGTCGGGCAGGATTTCCCGTTCGATGCCGCCGGCATGGCCTTCCGAAGACAGGACCTCGGCCATGCGGCGTTCGATGTCGACGACCTCGCCATCGGCGTACAGTGACACTTCGTGGACGTCGCGGTCCTCGTCGATCTCGATGATGGCGATCGGCCAGCCGTCGTCCTCGAATGCGGTTTCGAGGGCCGCGAAGATGTGATTTGCAGCTTCGCGGCCAGTGGTGATGTGCAGCCGTGTCTGGGTCATGTCAGGTCCGGTGGAGAAGGGTCAGCCTTCGTTTGCAAGCCGTTTCAGCTTGGCAAGCGCGGTCTCAGGGTTCTCCTCATAGGCGATCGTGCCGAAGAAATCACCCTTGCTGTCAAGCAGCAGGACCGAAGCGGTGTGGTCCATGGTGTAGTCACCGCCTTCGGTCGGAACCTTCTTGGAATAGATGCCGAAGGCCTTGGCCATGGCGGCGATCTTGGCCGGGTCGCCGGTGATGCCGGTGATGCGGTCGGAGACGTTGGAAACGTAGCTGTTCATGACCTCGGGCGTGTCGCGCTCGGGATCGACCGAAACGAAGTAGGCGCGCAGGTTCTTGCCTTCATCGCCCATCTGCTTGAGCAGGCCGTCGAGCTCGAACAGAGTCGTCGGGCAGACCTCGGGGCAATGGGTGAAGCCGAAGAAGACTGCGCTCGGCTGGCCGCGGAAGGCGGCCTCGGTGATCTCGGCACCCTTCTGGTCGACGAGCACGAAAGGCGCGCCGAAGGCCTGGGCGCTGTTCCTGGAGCTGTACCAGTCGAAGGTCAGCCAGCCGACGCCGGCGGCCATCAGGATCAGAATGCCGGCAAGAATGGTGCGCATCATCGCTTGTGATTCCATCATGGGGTGATTGGTGACCGGCTCAGAAGCACCAGGACATGCCTGCTTCGACCAGTGACATGAAGATGCCGGCGTCCTTGTCCAGCCAGGAGGCGAAGGCGAGGCCGCTGGATGCCGCAAACGCCGCCAGGCCGAGCGCGATCCACGCGACCGTCTTGAGCGATATGGGCAGGGCCTGTTTCATCAACCCTACATAGCGCGGCGCGTGATTTGCCAAAAGGGACATGTTGACGCTCTCATTCGTCCACAAAACACCATTTCGCGAATGAGATGCCCGGCTGTTGCCTTGCATCGGGCGATCGGCTGACCCAAGTGTGGGCGACTGCACCATTCCAGGAGGCTTTCATGCGGCGTGCCCTTTTTATCCTTGCCACCACGGTTGCGCTGGGTTCACCCGCCATAGCCCAGCAGGTCGGCGAGGTCGGCGTCGACTGGCTCGGCAACGACATCATCGTCGAGGCGATCAAGGACCCGAAGGTCGAGGGCGTCACCTGCCATGTCTCTTATTTCGACCGCGGCGTGATCGACCGGCTGCAAAAGGGCAACTGGTTCGAGAACCCGTCTGATTCCGCCATTTCGTGCCAGCAGACGGGGCCGATCAGCATTGGCGAGATCGACCTGAGCCAGGAGGGCGAGGAGGTGTTCAAGCAGGGCATCAGCCTGATCTGGAAAGAGCAGGTGGTGAACCGCATCTACGACAAGAAGAACGAGACGCTGATCTATCTCGCCCATTCGCGCCAGGTGCAGGACGGTTCGGCCAAGATGTCGATGACGACGGTGCCGCTCTATGGCCAGAACGTCGTCTGGACCAAGGGCAAGCCGCAATAGCTTGCGAGGTCGATGGCGCGGGCGTAAATCCCGCTGATGGACACACCAGCCGACCTTCGCTTCAAGGATGACGAGCCGCGCATCCACCCGACTTCCGAGCTGAAAGGCTGCCGGCTCGGCCGTCATGTGAGCGTCGGCGAGCGCGTCGTGCTGCGCGAGGTCGTGGTCGGCGACTATTCCTATTTCGAGCGCCACGCCGAGGCGATCTACACCACCATCGGCAAGTTCTGCTCGATCGCCGCCAACAGCCGTATCAATGCCCTCGAACACCCGATGGAGCGGCTGACCACGCACAAGGTGAGCTACCGGCCCAACGAATATTTCCGCTATCTCGGCGTCGACGGCGAGTTTCGCGAGCGCCGCAGGGCCAAGCCGGTGACGATCGGCCACGATGTGTGGATCGGCCACGGGGCGGTGATCATGCCTGGCGTGGCCGTTGGCAATGGCGCGGTGGTCGGGGCGAATTCGGTGGTAACGCGCGATGTCGCGCCGTTCGAGATTTTTGCCGGCGTGCCGGCCAAGCGGCTGAAGCTGCGCTTTCCGCCCGAAATTGCCGCGCGCATCGAAGCGATGGCCTGGTGGGACTGGCCGCCCGAACGGCTGTTCGAGGCGATCCCCGACATGCAGAGCCTGCCGATCGAGGCCTTCCTCGACCGCTGGGAGGGGCGCGACGGCTAGCCGTGCCGCTGCGCGCGCTGCGGAACCCCAGACGGGCGCCGATTGTTTCCTTTCGCCAGCCGAAGGGAATTTCCGATGTTCGAGAGGGTTTTCACCAGGATTGCCAACAAGGTGGCTTATGCCGCCGGCCTGCCGCTGACCTTTCTCGGCTGCTGCATGATCGTGCTCGCCTGGGCGGTCTCGGGCCCGGCGTTCGGCTTTTCCGACACCTGGCAACTGGTGATCAACACCGGCACGACCATCATCACCTTCCTGATGGTGTTTTTGATCCAGAACACCCAGAACCGCGACGGTGCCGCAATCCAGGCCAAGCTCGACGAACTGATCCGCGTCGGCAAGGCACAGAACCACTTCATCGGCATCGAGCATTTGACCGAAACCGAGGTCGAAGACATCCGCCGCAAATGCGAGGAAGCGGCGAAGAGGCAGGACAAACGAGCGAAGGCGTGAGCTGGCGCCTTGCCTTCTCCCGCAAGGGGAGAAGTGAGGTAGCGGCGTCATCCCGGGCGAGCGAAGCGAGACCCGGGACCTATTGACTGGCGCGGCCGGGTTGTGGGTTCGCAGTTGCATTCATGAAGGTCGCTGGGACGAGGACCCGGCCGTGCTTGACGATGGTCCAGTCAATGGGTCCCGGCTCTCGCTTTGCTCGGCCGGGATGACGGCGCTGGTGCTGGCGCCTATCGCTGCTGAGACCGTCCTCCCATCCTTCGACAGGCTCATCCTTCGACAGGCTCAGGATGAGGGGGAGCCAAGTTTCTTCACCGCCACGCTCGCTTTCGCGCCTGGCCATTGTCAAAGAACGCTCCCGTTTGGGAGGTAGTTCGGGAAGCGGGGCGCGAGGCCGAGCCTGCCGATAGTGAGTTTGTGGCGCGAACCTCGCGCTCCGGCGGCGATTTCTGTTCCCGCCCGTTCCGCTTCCGCAGGCAACCTTGAGCATTTGCGCTCTTCGGTGGCCTCACTAGCGCTCGTCCAGCGCACCCCGGGCGTAGTCCCGGGAGGGGAACCTTTCGGCGGAACCTCCCCGGGCGACGAGCTACGTTGGCTCGTCGCCGGAGGCGCCGGTTCCTCCCCACTGATCACCGTCGCGACCGGCGTTCCCGAGGGAGGAACTGGCGATGATTGTACGGGAGGTGGAGAGGGCGTGGAGAAATGGGGGCGGCTATCCACGGGGGATGGTGAAAGAGTTCCTGACAAGTGGGCTTCGAGGGTGCGGTACTTGTCAGGCAAATCTTGCAGGTCGCGATCCTTCGCACCCCCCTCTGGCCTGCCGGCGTTCGATGCTCGAAAAGCCAAGCAGTTGGCTTTTCGTCCGCTTCGCGGACCGCATCTCACCCCCCACAAGGAGGGAGATCACGCCTTCACTGGCAGTCGCGAACGCAGCAAGGCTCGTTGCCTGTAGCCTTGTTGGATGGGCGCCGCCGGCGAAGAGACTAATCTCCCTCCTTGTGGGGGAGATGGCCGGCAGGCCAGAGGGGGGTGCGAAGGAATGATAGGGTGGAAATTAGATGTCTGGAGTGTCGGAAAAATCCACAACCCGTGGAAAACCTTTTCCATTGGCAGCACATCAGCATGTCGAGCGGAGGGGCGAGCGCAACCGCATTCGTTGGCGGCGCGAGGTTTGGGAACAAAACCATGCGCGGGACCATTCCTGCTCCAGGCGTGGATGCACTTTCCACGCATGAGCTTTTGGCTGCCTTGGGCGGTTGACGATTTCCCTGGTCGGGGACAAGATTGTGGCGGGTAGGGTATGGCGTAGCGTGACTGATTGGCTGGACATCCTCAGAGAGCAGGCCGAGACCGGCGCCGAGATGGCGCGCGAGGTTCCAGCGACGCTCGCCAATCCCGATATCAGCCGCGACCAGGTGAAGAAGCTGTTCGCAGCACTCGAGCAGCAGGCCGAGTTCGTCGAGAAATTGCGGCAGGTGCTCGAGGCCAATGACTTCGAGCCGGAGGTGCTGGTCGCTGCCGAAGCGCTGGAAGACCGCTATGCCGAACTGGCCGCTTCAGCCGCCGAACGGCTGAAGGCGATGCGTAGCGGCGAAAGCCAGGCGCAACGGCAATAGGGGCTCAGGCCTTGCCACTTACGTGCAAGCTTCTAGAACGAGCGTAAGCTTCGCATGCCGCTAGCGGCAGAAGCGTGAGCGGCAAAAGCGCTTGCAGGGCGCAAGACGCTAGAATCATGGTCGGTGCGGCTGCGGAGCCGCCTGCATCCCAAGATTTTGCGCGCAGTGCCCGGCATGGCACTTGTGCTGGGCGATAGAGCCCTGCATCGGCATCCGCGATGAACTGCCCGCCAAATCGGGGCTTCCGGCGATGTGCCGGCGCCAATCAGGCCGGTGGCGAGCCGACGTGAATGGCTTTCCTGACCTCGGCGCGGAAATCGGGCGTGTCGTGCTCGCCATGCACGGCAACCGCATGCTGGACGGCCGCGTTGATAAGTTCGTCCTCGCTGTCGGCCGCGATCGCGACCGTGCATTTCATTTCGCTCGGGAATTCTCGGCAATCGATATATCTGCGCATCGTCTTCGCCTCCCTGCGATTTATGAATTAGCGCAACCTAATGTTATTCCTGCGCAGGAGATGCGGCAACTGGTAAGTGGGCCGCTGGTGTGGGGCCTGCCTTGCCCTCCAGCCTGCCGGGGGATTTCAAGGCAAGAGGTCTGATCTCAAGTTTAAGGTATCTGTTGCTCTTTGTGATTTGCAAATTCAAATAGATGGCAAATTCTCTACATCATCTTGAACTGTTCTAGATTTTGAAATGTATCTCAGTATTAGATTGCCATTCTCTGCGAAATCTAAGAGCAGTTTTCTGCCGTTTTCAGAAAGTTTTGGGTCATTCAGGATGAACTTATTCGTTATTTCTGATCTCTCTGGCTTAATGACGTTTTCCGACTTTTTCTCAGGCTTTGAGATTGAATATAAGTATTTTAGTTCATTGCCTTCATTTACTCTAAATATAACTAAGTTGTGATGGTCGTCATTTGCGTGAGAAGTAATATTCCTTTTAAGAATATCGTATTCCTGATTCTCAGGAAGCGGCAGTATTTTTGAAAAAAGAAGATTAGCAAGTTCCAAAGCCCTGGGTTTCAACGCCCAAACTTCAGTAGTTTTCATCAATCCGAGCCCGAAGTCGCTTTTCTTCGCCATCTGCTCGGCAGTACCAATGCCTGGAAGTGGAATTTTCGCAGGTATAACGTTGGTGATAACCGAAATGTCAAAAAGTAAATCAAAATCTAACGTTATTCCAAATTCGCTCCAGTCAGCAATCTTTGTTGAAGGGGGTCCTGCATTTTGAGTTATTGCAATAAAGTCCGTGAACATTCTCGCAATAGAGCTGTCGAATTGTTTTAGTAGGTCTATGGCCGGTTTCGAGGCTCGCCCTAATTCTTTTACTGGTGCACTTGCAAGAAGACCAGACCACAGCTGTCTCACTTCTGGATCGGAGACATCTCGCACACCTTCCACCCACTCCGACATAAAATCGTCCTGTATGTCGTGGGCATCTTTTGTTTGATGATTCTCGTCGGCGATGCGAATTGCATCTGAAAAGGCTGCCTCTATATTAAGCTGTCGACGGATTTCCGTCTTGATCAATCTTAGTTTGAGGCGTGCGGCAACGTTTGGATTGTCCTCTAATAGCTTGTCAATCTCAAGAGACGTTCTTGCGGAGGCCAGTGCCTCATGCCTATTTGCCGCCCCCAGAGCTCGCTCCTCAAGGTAGATTTTTGTCGGGTTTGCAATAATTCCTATTGCCGATGCGAACGCTTCGACCAGTTTGTTTGCAGCAGGCGAAAGGCTTTTTGTAGCTTTCCCAAGCCCGAATATGTCTTGGATATTTACACTTAATTTTCCTGAAACAATTCCCGTTTCCGTCTCGTCGTCCTGATCTGTGCTCATCGAAACAGCGCCCCAAGTACTTGAGTGATTCAATTTAACTTAAGTATCGCCGGTAGACGAGGCAAAGGAATGCCTAATCCTGCATGCAGCTGGTCTAGTCACACCGCGTTGACAAACCCGTCCAGCACCTTCTTCTGGCCGGCCTTGTCGAAGTCGATTGTCAGCTTGTTGCCGTCGACGACCGAAACGTTGCCGTTGCCGAATTTCTGGTGGAACACCCGGTCGCCGACATTGAAACGTGAGGGCTCCGTGGCGACCGATTTTGCCACCAGCTCGCCCTCGATCATGCGGCCCTTGACCGAGCCGCGGCCGGCGCCAAAGCCGGAATCGGTCTCGCCATAGCCGATGCGCTCGACCGAATGGCCGGAGCGCGAGCCCCAGTTGCGGTCGGTGGCTTCGGTACGGTTTGCCTGCGCGCGCTGCCAGCCCGGTGTCGCATAGGTGTTGGAGAAGGACTTTTCGCCGACGCTGTCGAAGCGTGAGGCGCCATAGGGGTTCTGCCGGCCGCCGCCGTAGCCGCCATAGGAATTGCCGGCGTCGGCCACCTCGACATGGGCCTCGGGCAACTCGTCGAGGAAGCGCGATGGGATCGTCGTCTGCCACAGGCCGTGGATGCGGCGGTTGGAGACGAACCACAGATGCAGGTTCTTCTTGGCGCGGGTGAGGCCGACATAAGCGAGGCGGCGTTCTTCCTCGAGGCCCGAGCGGCCGCCTTCGTCGAGCGCGCGCTGGTGCGGGAACAGGCCTTCCTCCCAGCCGGGCAGGAACACGGTCTCGAATTCGAGGCCCTTGGCCGAGTGCAGCGTCATGATGTTGACGGCGTCGAGCTCCTCGTTCTTGTCGGCGTCCATGACGAGCGCGACATGTTCGAGGAATGAGCGCAGCGACTCGTATTCCTCCATCGAGCGGATCAGCTCTTTCAGGTTTTCGAGCCGGCCCGGCGCTTCGGCCGAGCGGTCGTTCTTCCACATGTCGGTGTAGCCGCTCTCTTCGAGAATGGTCTCGGCGAGTTCGTTGTGCGGCGTATTGTCGAGCGCCTTTTGCCAGCGCTCGAAATTGGCGGCGACTTCGCGAAGCGCGGCGCGCGGCTTGGGCTTGAGCTCGTCGCTTTCGGCGAGATTGCGGGCGGCTTCGAGCATCGGCACGCCAAGGGCGCGCGCGGTGTCGTGGACCTGGCGGATGGCGGCTTCGCCGAGGCCGCGCTTGGGTATGTTGACGATGCGCTCGAAGGCGAGGTCGTCAGCGCCCTGGGCGACGACGCGGAAATAGGCCATGGCGTCGCGGATTTCCTGGCGCTCGTAGAAGCGCGGGCCGCCGACGACGCGGTAGTTGAGGCCCAGAGTGACGAAGCGGTCTTCGAACTCGCGCATCTGGAACGAAGCGCGGACCAGGATCGCCATGTCGTTGAGGTTGTGCTTCTTGCGCTGCAACTGCTCGATGGTCTCGCCGACAGCGCGGGCCTCCTCCTCGGAGTCCCAGGCGGCGTGGACATTGACCTTGCCGTCTTCGGGATCGTTGCGATCGGTGAACAGCGTCTTGCCGAAGCGGCCCTCATTGTGGGCGATGAGATGGGAAGCGGCGCCGAGGATATGGGCGGTGGAGCGGTAGTTGCGCTCGAGCCGGATGACGACCGCACCCGGAAAATCCTTGTCGAAGCGCAGGATGTTGTCGACCTCGGCACCACGCCAGCCATAGATCGACTGGTCGTCGTCGCCGACGCAGCAGACGTTCTTCTGGCCCGGGCCGCCAGTTTCCTGGGCGAGCAGGCGCAGCCACATGTACTGCGCGGTGTTGGTGTCCTGGTACTCGTCGACGAGGATGTATTTGAAGCGCTTGTGGTATTCCTTCAGCACATCCGGATAGGCGCGGAAGATGCGGATCGGGTGGCACAAAAGGTCGCCGAAGTCGCAGGCGTTCAACGTCTGCAGCCGGTCCTGATAGGCCTTGTAGAGCTCGCGGCCCTTGCCGTTGGCGAAGGCGCGCGCGTCGCCCTCGGGAATCTCGGCGGGGCCGAGGCCCTTGTTCTTCCAGCCGTCGATCATCATGGCGAACTGGCGCGCCGGCCAGCGCTTGTCGTCGAGGCCTTCGGCCTGGATCAGCTGCTTGATCAGCCGGATGACGTCGTCGGTGTCGAGGATGGTGAAATCGGAGCGCAGGTTGGCCAACTCGGCATGGCGGCGCAGCATCTTGACGCCGATCGAGTGGAAGGTGCCGAGCCAGGGCATGCCCTCGACGGCTTCGCCGACAAGCAGGCCGATGCGCTGCTTCATTTCCCGCGCGGCCTTGTTGGTGAAGGTGACGGCGAGGATCTGGCTGGGGTAGGCGCGGCCTTGGCTCAGGATATGGGCGATGCGGGTGGTGAGCACGCGGGTCTTGCCGGTGCCAGCACCTGCGAGCACTAGGACGGGGCCTTCGGTGGTCTCGACGGCGAGGCGCTGCTCGGGGTTCAGGCCCTTGAGGTAATCGGCGGCGGCAGGCGCCTGGCGCGCGGCCATGGCACGCGCGGCGATACCGCTGGGCGCGGGCGTGCTGGCGGGCCGGGACGGCATTGCGCCGGGCTCGTCGAAAAAGGGCATGTCGTCCGGAAAGTCTGACATCTGCCCCGAATGTAGTGATTCGGGGCGGAAAGGCCAGAAGCGTCTCTGTTTTGTTCTGGTTTGAGCCGGGGAAAGTGGCGGTCTTGACCCTGCTGCCGCCGCTTTGTTAGCTTGGCGGACGGCTTGATGTGGCCGGCAGTCCGCGCTCCGGCAAGGGGTATGGCGAACACATCGGACGCTTCGGTCACCTGATCCCGAGGGATGGTGAGAGCATCGGCAATGCGGGCACTGATGGGAATTCTCGCCATAACCCAAAGGGTCGAAAGATCATGCGAACCTATCGTGATGCCAAGGCGATGGCGAAAGCCATGCGCGAAGCACTTGCCCAAAAGAACCTCGATGTCAGCCACAGCGAGGCGCTGGAGATCGTTGCCCGGCAATTCGGCGTCGAGACCTGGAACGTCCTGTCGAGCAAGCTGGACAAGGCCGAAGAGCCTGCGGCAGGCGCCGTGAGATTCACCCAGCCGGTGCCGATCTTCCGCATCTTCGACGAAGACAAGGCCAGGGGGTTCTATGAGGGCTTCCTCGACTGCACCATCGACTGGGAGCACCGCTTCCACCCCGGCGCGCCGCTCTACTGCCAGGTGTCGCGCGGCGGCCTGAAGCTGCATCTGTCGGAGCATTCGGGCGACGCCAGCCCGGGTGCTACCGCTGTCTGTTACATGAAGGGCGTCGAGGCGTTCCAGAAGGGGCTGATCGCCAAGAACTACAAATACAACCGTCCCGGCCTGCAGCATCAGGACTGGGGGCTGGAGTGCGAAGTGATCGACCCGTTCGGCAACCGCATCCGCTTCATGGAAAGCCAGGACTGAGCCGCCTGCGGCTTGGGGCATCCTTGCGCCGCACGGCGCGGGGATGCTTTTGATTTGCCATTGCCAGGCGGTCTTCACGCAAGCGTGAAGATAACTACAGCAACAGTGAACCCAACTACATCTGCATACGTTAAGCTCGCTGAAGTGACAGGCAAAAATGGGAGCGAGCCATGACAAGACCCGCCATTACCCAGGCGATGATCGATGCCTATGACGAATACACCCACCTGACGCTCGACCGGCGCGGCTTCATGGAGAAGCTGACCAAGCTTGCCGGATCGGGCGCCGCCGCGGCGGCGATCGCACCGCTGCTTTCGGCCAGCCAGGCGCATGCGGCGATCGTCGCCGACGACGACAAGCGGCTCAAGGCCGAAGACATCACCTATCCCGGCGGTGGTGCGGGCGAGATGAGGGGCTATCTCGTTCGGCCGGCCGGCGCCACAGGCAAGCTGCCGACAGTCATCGTCATCCACGAAAACCGCGGCCTCAACCCGCATATCCGCGACGTGGCGCGGCGCGTCGCACTCGAAGGGTTCGTCGCGCTGGCGCCCGACTATCTGTCGCCGCTCGGCGGTACGCCCGCCGACGAGGAGAAGGCGCGCGAGATGTTCGGCCAGCTCGACGCCGCGCAGACGGTGGCCAATGGCGTGGCGACGGTGGCGTTCCTGAAAGGCCATGAAGGCGGCAACGGCAAGGTCGGCGCCATGGGCTTCTGCTGGGGCGGTGGCACGGTCAACGCGCTGGCCGTCAACGCGCCCGACCTCGCCGCCGGGGTCGCCTATTATGGCTCCCAGCCGAAGGACGAGGCTGAAATCGCCAAGATCAAGGCGGCGTTGATGCTGCATTATGCCGGCAAGGACGATCGCATCAACGCCGGCATCGACGCCTACAAGGCGGCACTGGAGAAGGCGGGCAAGGAATTCCAAGTCTTCGTCTATGACGGCGCACAGCACGCCTTCAACAACGACACGTCGGAGGCACGCTACGACAAGACGGCGGCGGACCTGGCCTGGGGGCGGACGGTCGCTTTCTTCAAGGAGAAGCTTGCCTGATCAGGCAGACGGCGAGGGCGCGCGGCCGGCGCGCCCTGCGTAAGGCTTCAGGCCACGCCGCGCTTGGAGCGGGCCTGGCGCAGGATGACGCGCCAGCGCAGCATCTCGATCGGGATCGGCTTGTTGTTGTTAGCGATCTCGAACAGCTCGTTGTTGATGTTGCGAAGCGAACGCCAGAAATCATAGTCGCTGATGCGAGGGTCGCAGGCGAGCTTGTTGGCCGTTGCTTCGATGTCAGTGTGCATGCCTTGCCTCAAGCCGTCCGGTGCCCGCCGCCGCGACTCAACTTCGCTTGCGTGGGATTGTCGGAGGGCGGCGAGGGGCGATCAACGAACCTCAGGCTGTGGCGCAGGTTATGAACAGGTAAGGTTAATCGCCTGTGGCTCTGGGGCCACTATGCGGGCTTGTGCCCGCCCGGGAGGCCACTATCAGCCCTTGCGCCTGATGCCGATCGAGCGGCCGGCGCGCTCGGGCATCGGCAATGCGGCATGCTCCGCGCGCATGGCATCGAGGCCGGCCATGATGTCTGCGGGGAAGGGCGCGACCTTAGGGCCATTCATGTCGACATGAAGCGATAGCGTCTCCGACGTCGCCGACAGCCAGCCGTCGACGTGATGCAGTTCCTGGTAGACCCGGAAGCGTTTCTCGTCGTGGTCGAGCAGATGGAAGGTGGCGGTGACCTTGTCGCCAAGGTGCAGTTCCCTGACGTAGCAGACATGGATCTCGGCGGTGTAGGTGGTGAGCTTGCGGTCGCGGGCGTAGGCCGCGCCCATGCCGAGCAGGTCAAGCGCCTCCTCGCCGCCGCGGTCGAACAGCACGTTGTAATAGGCCATGTTCATGTGGCCGTTATAGTCGAGCCAGGCTTTCTCGACCTCCATGACGCTCGAGACGAACGGGGCTGGCATGGACGATCCTCTTCGACTTGGCCTTTGGTGGCGCTGGACAAACTGGCAGTGCTGGCAGATTACCGGAGCATAAGATGCCGGCAAGGCGCCAGGCTGTTCCAAACGCGGAGGAAAACATGGCTCTGAGCGACCTGAAGGCGATGGCGCGGAACGAGCAGGGGATCGCGGCTGCGCTTGCTATCCTCAAGCAGCAGTTCGGCGAGCGCTTCCAGACCGGCCAGGCGATCCGCGAGCAGCACGGCCACACGACGACTTACCTGCCCAACCAGGCGCCTGATGGCGTGGTGTTCGCCGAAAGCACTGTTGACGTGCAGGACGTGGTGCGGGTCTGCGCTGAGCATCGCGTGCCGGTCATCGCTTTCGGCACCGGCACCTCGCTGGAAGGTCATGTCAATGCGCCGGCGGGCGGCATTTCGGTCGATACCTCGCGCATGGACAAGGTGATTTCGGTCAATGCCGACGACCTCGACTGCACGGTTCAGGCGGGCGTGACGCGCGAGGCGCTGAACAGCTATCTGCGCGACACCGGGCTGTTTTTCCCGATCGATCCCGGCGCCAATGCCAGCCTCGGCGGCATGGCGGCGACGCGGGCCTCGGGCACCAATGCGGTGCGCTACGGCACGATGCGCGAGAACGTGCTGTCGCTTCGGGCCGTCATGGCCGACGGCAGCGAGGTGGTAACTTCGCACCGGGCGCGCAAAAGTTCGGCCGGCTACGATTTGACCAGGCTTTTGGTCGGCTCGGAAGGCACGCTCGGCATCATCACCGAGGTGACGCTTCGGCTGCAGGGCATTCCGCAGGCGATTTCGGGTGGCGTCTGCCCGTTCCCGACCGTGGAGGCGGCGTGCCAGGCTGTCATCACGACGATCCAGATGGGTATTCCGGTGGCGCGGATCGAGCTGGTCAACGCGCTGCAGATGCGGGCGATGAAGAACTATTCCAAGCTCGACTACCCTGAAAGCCCGTGCCTGTTTCTCGAGTTCCACGGTTCCGACGCCAGCGTGGCCGAACAGGCGGAGAGCTTTGGCGAGATCGCCGCCGAATATGGCGGCGGGCCGTTCCTGTGGACCACGGTCGCCGAGGAGCGGGCGAAGCTGTGGAAGGCGCGGCACGACGCCTACTGGGCGTCGCAGACGCTGCGGCCCGGCGCACGCGCGCTGTCGACCGACGCCTGCGTGCCGATCTCGCGGCTTGCCGAGTGCATCGCCGAAACCGAGGCCGACATCGAACGGCTGGGCTTGATCGCGCCGATCGTCGGCCATGTCGGCGACGGCAATTTCCATACGTTGGTGCTGATGGATCCGAACGATCCGGCCGACATCGGCCGCGCCGAGGAGTTCGTGAAGCGGCTGGCCGAGCGGGCGATATCGATGGACGGCACCTCGACCGGCGAGCACGGCATTGGCCAGGGCAAGATGGGGCTGATGGAGCGCGAGCACGGCCATGGCGTTGCGGTGATGCGGGCGATCAAGACCGCGCTCGACCCGCACAATATCCTCAACCCGGGCAAGATCCTGCCGCTGGCAGAATAGATTTTGTGGCGTTGACGGCCGGGGGCGGTGCTGGTAGTTCGGCGCCGTCCAACTAGGGATCTTATGCGCAGAGACTTCCATCGCTGAAGCGTCAGCCAAGTGCTGATGGGCCGAGAGGCCAAAGCGGGCGCTTACGCGCCTTTCTCTGATACGCATATCCCAAGGACAATTCCATGACACACGCTCACGGCGCGACCATTCGCGCCTATTCCGACACGACCGATCGTGACCGCCTGGCCGACATCTGGCTCGAGGCCTCGCGGATCGGGCATCCATTCCTGACCGAGACGGATCTGACCGGACAACTGGCCAAGGTGCGGGACATCTACCTGCCGCAGGCGGAGAACTGGGTGGCAGAGATCGACGGCCGGCCAGCCGGCTTCATCGGCTTGATCGACAGCTTCATCGGCGGGCTGTTCGTCGACCCGGCAACCCATGGCCACGGCCTCGGCAAGGCGCTGGTGCTGCATGCGGCGAAGCTGAAGGGCTCGCTCGACGTCGAGGTCTATGCCGACAACGAAGCGGCGGTGGCCTTCTACAATCGCATCGGCTTTGCGGAAACGCTCAGGCATGACCAGGACGACGAGGGGCGGCCGCTCAAGGTGATACGGATGCGCCGCCCGGCCTAAGGTCGGCTTGACCCCGCCCTGGTTCGGGCGGACAGTCCGGTTGCCCCGCGCTTTTTGGGGCAACCGGACTGTGAAAGGCGAGGACCAGAACATGGCGGTTTCCAGGAAGCAGGAAGAACGAGCCCTCAGCGAAGACGAGTGGAAGCTGGTGCAGAATTCGCACCATCCGGTGGTGCAAGAGCTGTCGGATGGCGAACTGCGCGACCTGTTGAAGGCGGTGCGTGAGCGGCGTGACCGGGCGCAGGGCGAGGCCAATCGCAAACGCCGCGAAATGCGTGGCAAGGCAGCGGCCAAGGGTGCTCAGCCGGCGACCAAGGACCACGGCACCAAGGCAAAACTCGGCGTGCTGGCGATGAGCATGCGCAGGCTCAATGGCGAACATGAGCGGCGGCGGCAGCTTGCGGCGCGCATCGATCTCGTCGAAAACGCACGCCACGCCTTGGCGCTGAGCAAGGAAAAGAAGCCGGCCCGCGGCGCCGATTTCAACACGCGGCAAGCGCATCTCGGCATGCGGGCTGTCGAAAACGCCAAGGCCAAAAGCCTTGTCAGGCCGATGGAGCGCGGGCGCCTGCGCAAGGCCGCGGCGGTTTCACAAGCCAAGCGCGACGCAAAATAGAAAGATTCAGCTGAGGCCGGCCTGATCTGAATCGCGGCGCATCCATTTGGGCCGCTTGCAGGGTTCGGCCACGATGGTCGGCCTGATGCGACGTGACCGCTTTTCGCGGGACAGGACGTCGTGTGGCGTTGACGTGCTGCAGCGCACAGCCCAACATGCCACCAAATGACCACGCTCCTGCGCTTAGTCGCCTGGGACGCATCAAAAGATTTGCCCCGAGGTAATGCTCGCTCGCCTGTTTGTCATATTCGGAGGACTGTTCGTACTGGCGCTGTGTGCGGCGCTGGTGGGGCCGTATTTTATCGACTGGTCGGGCTACAAGGCCGAATTCGAGCGCGAGGCCAGCGCCATACTCGGCCGCAAGGTTGTGGTGCAGGGCGAGGTAACGGCGCGGATCCTGCCGTTTCCCTCGGTCACGTTCTCCGATGTGATCGTCGGTGGCGGCACAGGCGGCAACAACGCGATGACCGTCGAGACATTTTCAATGGATGCGGAGCTTGCGCCGCTTTTGAGTGGCGAGTTCCTGATCTACGACATGCGGCTGGTGCGGCCGAAGGCGATCATCGACCTTGCCGCCGACGGGGTTGTCGACTGGGCGATCCGTCCGTCGGCGCCGTTCGACGCCAAGCAGATCTCGATCGAGAAGCTGACCATCACCGAAGGACAGGTGCGGCTGCGCCACGCGGCGAGCGGGCGCGAGCACCTGCTGTCGGAGATCAACACTTCGGTGTCGGCAAGGGCTCTGTCCGGTCCGTGGCGGGTCGACGGCTCGCTGCGCATCGACGGCATGAAGACCCAGCTGTCGGCTTCGACCGGCTCGGTCGATCCGACAGGCCAGATGCGGCTCAGGGTGCGGGCCGCTCCGGAACGCTACGGCTTCGTGGTCGAAAGCGACGGCAACGCCTCCATGGACAAGGGCAGGGCGCTCTATTCGGGCGGGTTCAGCGTCGTTGAGGCCCAGCCGGAGCCCAGGGCAGCCGCCGATGGCGAAAAGCCCAAGCCGCCGGCGAAGCCGGTCGAGCCGGGCTTTCGGCTGAAAGGCAAGTTTGCGCTCGACCACGCCAAGCTCGGCGTCGAGGAGTTCCGCTTCGAAAGCGGTCCGCTGGATGATCCCTATACCGCCGACGGCACGGCCGAGGTCGATCTCGGCACTGAGCCGCATTTTGCGATTACCGCCAACGGCGCGCAGGTGCGTTTCGATGAGGCCGTGGGCGGCGAAAAGGTGGGCGGCCCAGGCTTTTCGATCTCGCAACGCCTGACGGCACTCGAAAAGGTGCTTGTCGAGCTGCCGCGGCCTTCGATCCCGGGCACCGTCGAAGTCGACCTGCCGGCGGTTGTCGCCGGCGACACCACCGTGCGCGACGTCAAGCTTTCGGCGGAACCGGGCGAGGGCGGCTGGAAGCTGAAGTCGATGGCCGCGACGCTGCCCGGCCGCACGCGCCTGGAGGCCGATGGTTTCCTGCGCACCGAAGACAATCTGGGCTTCGACGGGCAGATGCTGCTGGCCGTCGGCCAGCCCTCGGGCTTTGCCGCCTGGGTAGCCAGGGACGTCGACGAGGCGGTGCGCAAGCTTCCGGCGGCGGGCTTCAAGGCCAAGGTTGCGCTGACGCGCGAGCAGCAGACATTCGACGGCATCGAATTGATCCTCGGCAAGGCCAGGTTCACCGGCGAACTGGACAGCATGCTGCCCGATGATTCCAGGGCGTCGGTGATGATGAAACTCGATGGCGGCGAACTCGATCTCGACGGATTGCGTGCCTTTGCCTCGCTGTTCGTCACCGACCAGGGCGCCAACCGCTTCAGCGATGCCGACCTCGATCTTTCGGTGAAGGCCGGGCCGCTGAATTTTGCCGGTCTCAGCGCCGACACCGTCGACACTGCGCTCAGGCTGCGCGAGGGCGTGCTGGAGATCGACAAGCTCTCCATTGGCGGACTGGCCGGGGTGTCGCTGAGCGCCACCGGGCGGATCAAGGATTTTCCCGAGGCACCGACAGGCAACCTGGATGCATCGGTAGTGGCCGTCGATCTCGCGCCATTGATTGCCCTTGCCGCCAAGCAGGCGCCCGACAACAAATTGCTGAACGGGTTGGCAACCCGCGCCGCAGCCTATCCCGGCCTGTTGGCCGATGCGCGGATCGACTTCGTCGCAAGTGCTGTCGACAATGGCGACAAGACGACGGGGATCGCGCTCAGCGGGCAGGGCGAGGCTGGCGGGTCGGATCTGCTGGCGACACTGGCGGCGCAGGCGATTCCGGGCGCGCTTGCAAGCTCGCAGCTGAAGCTCGAATTTTCCGCCCGCAACGAAGACGCCACCAGCCTGCTGGCGCTGGCGGGCTTGCCGGTGCTGCCGCTCGGCGTCACCGGGCCGGGGGAGCTTACGCTTGCCGCGAAAGGTGCCGTGCGAAATGGCCTTGAAGTGGTTGCGAGCCTCAAGGGCGACGACGCCTCGGCCGGCTTTACCGGCACTGTGGCGCTGCGCGACGGCAGTCCGAGCCTGAAGGGACGGGCGACGCTGCAGGCCGCCGACCTCGAGCCATGGCTCATGACCTCGACGGTCACGCTGCCGGGCATGGGAACAGGCATGCAGGTGGAGCTTGCCGCCGATGCCAGCATTGGCGGCGGGGTTCTTGCGCTCGACAGGCTCGACGGCACTGTCAATGAAGGGGCGGTGGTCGGCAATCTCAGGGCCGAGCTGAACGAGGGTCTGCCGCATCTCAGTGGTTCGCTCACCCTCGACGAACTGGACCTCAGGCCATTTGCCGAAATGACCCTGGGTGCTGCGGCACTGGAAAGCGGCGATAGGGCTTGGCCGACTGCGGCCTTTGCGCCGAAGCCGGTCGCTCCGTTCAGCGCCGACCTCGAAATCGTCGCGGGCACGCTTCTGGCCGAACCGCTGGCAACCGCCAATGACGCGGTGCTGGCATTGCAGGTCGACAGCCAGGCGCTCAGGCTGTCCAATATCAAGGCCAAGCTGTTTGGAGGCGACCTTGGCGGCCTCGTCGAACTCAAGAACAATGATGGCACGGCGTTCATTTCTGGCCAGCTGAAGCTCGACGGCGCCGATGTCGCCGCGATGCCTTGGGCAGGCGAGGCCAGCGGCAAGGGCAATTTCTCGGCGACGCTGTCGGGCAGCGGCAAATCGGTCGAGGGCCTCGTCGCGTCGCTATCCGGTTCGGGCACGGCCGATGTCGCTGGACTATCATTGCCCGGCTTCAACCCCGATGCCTTCGTGCCGCTGATCGCCAAGGCCGACGCGCTGGGCCGCGACATCAATGCGGCACGCGTCGCCGAGTTCGCCCCCGGGATCGCGGGCGAGGGCAGCTTCGTCGCCGACAAGGCCGACGTCGCCTTCACCATCGCCGGCGGCATCCTGCGCGCGCCGCCGCTGACGCTGAAGAACCCGGCGGCGACGCTGAGTGCCGATCTTCGCGCCGACCTCAATGCCGGTGTCGTCGCTGCCAGCGGCTCGATCACCTATGCGCCCGGCAAGGAACAGCTGGTCGGATCGGAGCCGATGATGAACTTCCAGCTCGAAGGCGAGCCGGGAGCGACGGTCCAGCTGTTCGACAGTGCGCCGATGGCGCAGTTCCTGACCCAGCGCGCGCTGGAAAAGGAGCAGGCCAGGGTCGAGGCGATGCAGGCCGTGCTGCTGGAAAAGCAGCGGCTGCGGCGCGAGACGCGTTATTTCGTGGCACTGCGGGCCGAGCGCGAGCGGATCGCCGAAGAGGCCCGGCTGGCCGAGGAGGCGCGGATCAGGGCCGAAGAAGAGGCCAAGGCGGAGAGGTTGAAGGCCGAGGAAGAGCGGCGCGCCGCAGAGGCAGCGGCAAAAGCTCAGGCCGAAGCGGAAAAAGAGCGGGCGCTTCAGGAGGCTGAGAAGGTCCGGCTGGCGGAAGAAAAGGCGCGGCTCGAAGCCGAACAGAAGGCCAAGCTCGACGCGGAAAAGGCGCGGCTGGCCGCTGCGGAAAAGGCGCGACGTGAAGCAGAAGCAGCAAAGCCCGCACCGGTGTCCGAGATCGAACGCGCACCGTTGCCGGATGCCCGGCCGATGGCCGTGCCGGGTCAAGTGAGCCCGGCAGAGCCGGAGCCGGTTGCCCCCGAAACTCCGGTGAAAAAGAAGATCGAGCCGCTCAGCCTCGACGATTTTTTCAAGTCGTTGCAGAGCCAGTAGGCGAGCGTCTTCAGGTCGCTGCGCCGGCCACGTCGCGTCAGCCGACCTTGGCCTTTTTCAGCACCTCGTTGATGCGGCTTTGCCAGCCTTTGCCGGTGGCCTTGAACTTGGCGATCACGTCGGGATCGAGGCGGATGGAGACGACCTGCTTGGGAGATTCAACTGACGGGCGACCACGGGCGCGGCGTGCTTCCCCTATGCCTTTGAAGAACTCTGGCGGTAGAACTTCCCGAGCCGGGCGAAACTGGGCCAGTTCTTCTTCAGTCAGTTCCGGACTGTCCACGGCATCCCAATCTTCCTTGGTGTAGCCATGTCCGGGTTCGAACTCCTTTTTTAGTATCTTACCGGTCATGACAGAACCCTTCCGCTCCCGAGCGCTTGCCGGCCTGAAGCTGATGACGGACATCGCTTCCGTGCCCAGTGTGGCAAAGATCACCACAGCGACGCCGTTGTCGAAATAGCCGACTGCTTTCATTCGGCGACGACCGGTGTTGTCTGGCCGAGCGGGCTTGATGACAGCAGACTCCCAACGAAAAAACACGACGTCGGCAAAGTCGAAGCCGTGCTTTTCGAGATTGGCCAGTCGCTTTGGTTCGTCCCAGACGATCTTCATTAAATGTATTACGTTTAATGGCCCCGGTCAACGATAAGTGTATTACGAAAAATGCTGTCTGCAAGACTGGGAACGCAGACGGCAACGGGCGTGTGGGCTGGCTTCAGAGAGTCTGGGTGACGGCACCTAGCTTCGCCTGCTCCAGCACGAACAGCCGGAGGGCCGAGGAGAGATTGGCCTCGCGCGGGCGCTGGGCGTCGACTTCGGCGACAAGGGCTGCCAGCGTCATGTCGCGCGCTGCCGATATGGCCAGAAGGTCGTCGTAGAAGGGCTTTTCGAGCGAATAGCTGGTGCGGTGGCCGCGGATCGTCACCGAGCGCTTTTCGACAAGGCTCACCGGCCGGATTTCTCGGGGTCGCGCTCGAGGCGATGGCCATCGACGAATTTGTCGGCGCGCTCCGATGTCAGCTGGTCGCGCTGCTTCTCGGCCTTGGTGCGGCCGTGTAAAGCGCGATTGCTATCGGCAAGCGTTTCGCGCTCGGCCCGCGCCTTCTGCTTCTTGAACTGGCGGAGATTGACGATGTCGGCCATGCGACTTCGCCCGGGGCTACTTCTTGCGGAAAGCGTCGAGCGAAACGACGTCGGCGCCCTTGCCGTGAGCGGGTTCTTCGACGGTTTCCTTCTCGGTCGTGCCGGCCTTCTTCTTCGGTGCGGGCTTGCGCTCCGCAGGCTTGACCACCGCGATCGGCTCAGGCTTGGTGGAGACCTCCTCGGGGACGGCGGCGACCTCGGCCTTGACCTCGAATTCAAGTTCGAAGTTGACCGAAGGGTCATAGAACCCGCGCACGGCGGAGAAGGGGATTTCGAGCTTTTCGGGAACGTCCGAGAAGGACAGGCCAACCTCGAAGCCGGTGTCGGTCACCTTGAGGTCCCAATACTGGAACTGGATGACGATGGTCATCTGCTCGGGATAACGCTCATGCAGGCGCGACGAGATACGCACGCCCGGCGCGCCGGTCATGAAGGTGATAAAGAAATGGTGGTTGCCCGGCAGGCCTGTGCGCGCGACTTCCGCCAGGACCTTGCGCATGACGCCACGCAGTGCCTCCTGGGCGAGAATATCGTAGCGGATCTGGTCTTCGGCCATATGTAGATGCGGGTCCGATTGAATCGTCCCCCTACCTGTAATCAAGCTTGAGGCCGGCGTAAACCGGATATAACGCCGTATTTGAGGATTGGGATTCCAACCGACACTCGCCTTGCAAGCGCAGGCCGAAACCTATGTCGATGCAGTGCGAAATTATGCCGGGCGGGGCTTGCCGTAGGCGCGCAGGAAGCAGCGCACGGCATTGGTTGCGGCAGCGCGCAACTGCTCTTCCGAGACGGTGTCGCCGAAGATCATCGCCATCTGCAAGTCGGCATTGACGAGTGCCAGGAACTGGCGCGCGGCGACGTCGGGATCGTCGAGGTCTAGCCAGCCTGAAAGGGCGAGGCGGGCAAAACGCGCGGCAAGGGCTGCCCAAGTCTTGGCCGGGCCATGTTCGCGCCAGCCGGCAAACAAATCGGGATAGCGCTCACCTTCGGTCTGCAGCAGCTTGCGCAGGAACTTGCCGTCGCGGTTGCACATGCAGTTCTGGTTGAGCCGCACGGCGAACTCGACAAGCTCCGCCTCAAGGTTGACCGGCTTGTCGGGGAAGGTGGCGAGGGTCTCGAAAACGCCCGCGTTGATGCGTTCGGTGATTTCCCGGACTACTGCAACGAGCAGGTTCTCCTTATCACCGTGATGATTGTAGACGGTCTGGCGCGACACGCCGGCTTCCGCGGCGATGAGGTCGATGTTGGCGCCGGCAAAGCCTTCACGACAGAAAACGCCAGCGGCGGCGTCGAGGATCGAGTGGCGCTTGGCGGTGTGGCTGCGGGTGACCGCAATGTCAGGAGCGATGGCAGGTGTCATGGAATTTTTATATACAGGTGATTGACGATTTGGACAAGTATGTCTAAAAATATGGACGTTGCACTGAGAAGCCGGTTCGGGAGGAGTCGGAATCTCGGTTTGCCAAACGTCCTTGGATTACACGTCGCCGTGTTTTCGCGGCGGAAACCAGATCCGAAAGAATCACGCCATGACACCCCAATTTCTCCGCGTAGCGGTCGTGCTCGGCCTTTTGTCGGCCATCGGCCCGTTTGCAATCGACATGTATCTTCCCGCGCTGCCGACGATCGGTGCCGACCTCAATGCCAGCACCGCCGCCGTGCAGATGAGCCTGCTCGTCTTCTTCCTGGCCATGGGCCTGGCGCAGATCGTCGTCGGCCCGATCTCCGACATGATCGGCCGCAAGGCGCCGCTCTATATCGGCCTTGTGCTGTTCGCCATCGGCGGCGTGGGTGCAGCCCTTGCGCCCAACATCGAATGGCTCATCTTCTTCCGCGTCGTCCAGGGCCTGGGTGCCTCGGCGGGCATGGTGGTGCCGCGCGCCATCGTGCGTGACCTGCATACGGGCACCGAGGCCGCGCGCCTGATGTCGCTGTTGATGCTGGTGTTTTCGGTTTCGCCGATCCTGGCACCGCTGACCGGTTCGCTTGTCATCGAGGGCTTTGGCTGGCGGGCCGTGTTCTGGGTCGTCACTGCTGCCGCGGTGCTTGCGCTGGTGCTTTTGTCGACGTCGCTGAAGGAAACGCGGCCCGTCGAACATCGCGCCGAAAGCTCGGTGCGCAGCGCGCTCAGCGGCTATCGCTTCCTGCTCGGCGACCGTAACTTCCTTGGCCTGACCTTCATCGGCGGCTTCGGCATCGCCAGCTTCTTCGTCTACCTCGCCAACTCGTCGTTCATCCTGATCGACCATTACGGCCTGTCGCCGTCGGTCTATAGCGTGTTCTTCTCGATCAATGCGGTGGCCTTCATCGGCATGTCGCAGCTGACGGGGCTTTTGACCGAGCGCTTCGGGCTGCAGCGCGTGGTGCGGGTCGCCGTTGTCGGTTACGCCACGATGATGGTCATTCTGCTGGCCGTGTTCGCCTCCGGCGTCGACCGCCTCGACGTGCTGGCGGTGCTGCTGTTCATCGGCTACGGCTTCCTCGGCCTGGTCATTCCCACGACCTCGGTGCTGGCGATGGAAGAGCATGGCGAGATTGCCGGCACAGCGTCGGCGTTGATGGGCACGCTGCACTTCGCGACCGGTGCAGTCGCCATGGCGGTGGCCGGCCTGTTCTTCGACGGCACGCCGCTGCCGATGGTCTTCGGCATCACCATTTCGGCCGTCATCGCCTTCGTGCTGGCGCAAGTGACGCTCGGTCGCAGCCGGGTGGCCATCGAAGCCCCGGCGGAATGAAATCTGGCGGGGCCGGGCATTTTGTCCGGCCCCGTTTCATAAGGCGTTCACCCCATCGTATACCCCTCGCGTGCAATGCCTCGGCTGCTTTCGCATAGTCTTGATATCGGCTTGTTTACCTATGGGCCGGTAAGTCTCCACAAGACCACCTCAAGTAGAGCGACAACGCCCGAGGCCAGCGAAGAAATTGCAATTCATCCCTTCTGCCTTGCTGCTTTTGTTTGCAGCGACGTTTTTCTGCATCTGGCTGCTTGAGCGCCGGCGTCAGCATTTGCTGCTGTTTTCGCTGGCCTTCCTGACGATCAGTGTGGCGACCGTCGCACAGCTGACGCTATGGCCGGCCGATATCGGCTACAACACCATCGCGACGGCATCGCTCTATTCGGCCGGGCCGCTGCTTCTCGTCGAGGGCGTGCTTGCGCGTTCCGGCAAGTCGATGCCGCTGGTCGAGCATGCCGCCTGGTTTGCCGGCATCGTTGGGGGGCTGGCCTACTTCTACTACGTTCAGAACGACCTGCAGGTCCGCGTCTATGTGCTCAATCTCGGCATGGGCTGCGTCTTCCTGAGCGGCGTCTGGAAGCTCAGGCATCTGGTGCGCGGCAGCGTTGTCGACCGGGCGATGCTATGGTTGCTGTCTGGTCTGGCGCTGACCTTCTTTGCCCGGACCTTGCTCACCGGCGGTTCGGTTCCCACCGACAATATCGAAGCGTTCTTCGAATCCGAGTTCTGGATCTGGGCACAGTTCACCATGTCGGTTGTGGGCGTGGCTATGGGGCTTGCGCTGGTGGTGGTGGCAAGCGCCGACGTGATCCTGGCGCTGAAGGCGGAACGCGACAGCGACCTGCTGACGGGCCTGCTCAACCGTCGTGGCATTCAGATGCGGGTGCCGCGCCTGCTTGCCCTGGTCAAGCGCAAGCCGATCGCCATCGTTGCCTGCGACATTGACCACTTCAAGAGCATCAACGACCGCTTCGGCCATGCTGTCGGCGATGCCGTGCTTCAGACCTTTGCCAGCATCATCAAGTCAAAGCTGCGCGCGGGCGACATTGTGGCACGCACCGGAGGCGAAGAATTCGTTATCGTGATGAAGGACGCGCCGGTGGGCGATGCCTTCTTGTTGACCGAAAGACTGCGCCGCGCGATCGCCGACGTGCGCTTTGACGGGCTGCCGGCGGATTTCGCTGTCACCTCCAGCTTCGGCATTGCCGAATTCCATGACGGCGAAGGGCTTTGGGATGCCATCGGCCGCGCCGACAAAATCCTCTATGCCGCCAAGCGCGCCGGCCGCAACCGCACCTTTGCCGAAGGGGTGCAACTGCCGAACGCGGCCTGATTCGCCGGGTCAGGCGCTGGTGGCGTTGTCGAGCACGAAGGCCAGCCGTTCCTCGACTGGGGCCTTGGGGACTTCGACAAGCTCATAGCCGCAGGCGGCGTAGGTTTCGACCATGCTGGCATGGGTGCGCCGCGCTTCGTACTCGTCCTGCTTGCGCTCGCTGTCCTGCGCGAAGATCTCGGGCCAATGCGGCAGCACGAACACCTTGGAGTTGTAGCGGAATTCTTCGACGGCCTTTTCGACATGCGCTGCTACCTGCAGGCCGACGAGCCTGAGATAGCCGAGGACGTCTGGAACACCCCGGTCGAAGAAGACGGGGCCGGGCGTTGTGGCGGCGATGGCGTGCGAGCGCATTTCCCACGACAGCATCAATTCAGCGAACAGCGCGCGGTCGTGCCAGGGCAGGGCGGTGCCCGAAATCGCCACCTGGTCCCTGATGATGCCACGGCCTGCCTCGATGGAGGTGGCGAAGCCGGCGGTTGAGAGGCGTTCGATCAAGGTCGTCTTGCCCGAGCCGGGGCCGCCGGTGAGCACGAAGAAGCGGTTGGAATCTCTGGACATGAAAGTCTCCGAATGAACGGGACCGGCCATGGGCAAGCCGACGGTGCCGGGATAAAGCCTGGCAACGGCAAACCGGCGTTGGCCGGCAATGACAATGTGAAGGGATTTGAGAGAGAAGTGGAGGTTTCTGTTGCCAGGTACCTCCGAACCCCGCCTAGAAGTGCGAACCCCTAGGGCTTAATTTGAAGCTATCGCACAGCTTACGCTGCGAGACGTGCTTCCGCATAGTTGTCGTTTGCAACTACAAGTTTAGCCCGATAACGGTGGTACTATGCCGGGCAAAAGTCCGATCTTTACACCCTCGTCGATCCTATTTCGCCCCCAGCAAAAACCGTCGCTCAACTGCACGGCAGCTTTTGGTGGAGGCGCCGGGTACCGCCCCCGGGTCCGAATGGCTTATTTCATCGGCAGTTTATCGCCATAGTCAGACAAGCTGACGCTCCAGATATAAGGAGGCCGGGAGCAAAAGGAAAGGTCGGAACAGCAAGTCTTAGCCGCCATTCGCAACAGATTTATGAGACCACGCGAACTCGCAGGGTTGACTCGCGCGTTGCGCGAACCGAAGCTTCGGCCGCTGGGGTGCCTGCATTGCGCGAGAACCGGTCAAGGCCGGCAGTCCCCACGGGATGAGATCAATTCGTCGACGAGGGGAATTCACATGACCGACTATCTTGCAGACGTGAAGAAGTACGATGCCGGCGCCAAGGAAGAGGTGGTGACCAAGATCGTCAAGCACCTGGGCATTGCGCTCAGGAACCGCGATTCTTCACTGGTCTCTTGCACCGACCCCAAGGAACTCGACCGCGTCAAAGCCGGCTGGATTGCCAAGAAGCTCGGCGTCGAGGATGCGAAGAAGGCGGACGGTGCGATTGAGAAGGTCTGCAAGGCGATGTCGGCCGACAATACCAAGAACCGCGTCACCTTCTATTATCTGGTGGCGAAGGATCTGGGAAAGCTCGGCGCGCTCTAAGCAGCGCCCTCGTAGCAGCCAATTTCGCCGGCGCCGGGCCTCAAAGCCCGGCGTTGGCCGTTTCGCGGGGGCCTTTTGTCCGCCGAACTGGCGCACGGGCGCCTTCGTTGCCTCTGATGGCACTGGTCAGCTATGATTGGGCAACTCCCGAATCGAGCCCGACCGATGCGCCAGTATCTCGACCTTCTCAGCCACGTCCTCGAAAACGGTACCGATCGCGGCGACCGCACCGGCACGGGTACGCGCTCGGTGTTCGGCCACCAGTTGCGCTTCGACCTAGCGCACGGCTTTCCTGTTGTCACCACCAAGAAGCTGCACCTCAAATCGATCATCTACGAGCTTTTGTGGTTTCTCGCCGGCGACACCAACATCAAGTACCTCAACGACAATGGGGTGACGATCTGGGACGAATGGGCCGACGAGAACGGCGACCTGGGTCCGGTCTATGGCAAGCAGTGGCGCTCGTGGCCGACGCGAGATGGCGGCGAGATCGACCAGATCGAAATCCTGCTGAACCAGATCCGCAAGAACCCGAATTCGCGCCGGCTGATCGTTTCGGCATGGAACCCCGAGGAAGTCGACGCCATGGCGCTGCCGCCATGCCACTGCCTGTTCCAGTTCTATGTCTCGGACGGCAGACTGTCGTGCCAGCTCTACCAGCGCTCGGCCGACATCTTCCTCGGCGTGCCGTTCAACATCGCCTCCTATGCGCTGCTGACGATGATGGTGGCGCAGGTGACCGGGCTGAAGCCGGGCGATTTCGTCCACACGCTCGGCGACGCGCACATCTACCACAACCATTTCGACCAGGCGCGCGAGCAGCTGACGCGCACGCCCAAGACGCTGCCGACGATGTGGATCAATCCCGAGGTGAACGACCTGTTTGCGTTCCGCTTCGAGGATTTCCGGCTCGACAACTACGTCGCCGAAGCCACGATCCGCGCACCGATCGCGGTGTGAGGCGCGTAAAGGGACGTGATGCGGCCGGACCGCCCACGGTGAAGGTTGAGGGAAAAGGAAACGGCGGCTGATGGATGTTTCGATCTACGTGGCGATTGCCGAAAACGGCGTCATCGGGCGCGACAACGGCTTGCCATGGAAGCTGTCGAGCGATCTCAAGCGCTTCAAGGCTGACACCATGGGCAAGCCGATCATCATGGGGCGCAAGACCTATGAGAGCATCGGCAAGCCGCTGCCCGGCCGACTCAACATCGTCGTAAGCCGCGATCCAAACTACCGGATCGATGGTGCCGAGACGGTGCAATCGGTCGAAGACGCCATCATTTTGGCCACCGCCAAGGGGCGCTGCATGCCCGGCGTCAGTGAAATCTGCGTGATCGGCGGTGGCGAGATCTATCGTCAGGCGCTGCCGCTGGCCGACCGGCTGCATGTCACCCATGTGCTGACGAGCCCGGACGGCGACACGCGCTTTCCCGCGATCGAGCCTGATATCTGGGCTGTCATGCGCTCAGACGAATTCCCCGCGGGCGAAAAAGACAGCCATGCGACACGCTACACGGTTTACGAGAAGCGCCGTGCCGTGCATTGAGGGCGTGGTTTCATACATATGTCGTGAAATCCGAGGCACTTCAGGGCCATCGCGTTGAAAGCGCTTGCTCGCATCCCTATAGATGGTGTCAGTAATTGCGCGGCCGTCTCAGGCGCGGCCGCCATAGTTTCGTAGTTGAAAGGACATTCATGCCCTGGAACAATCAAAGTGGAGGCGGCGGCGGTGGCCCATGGGGTGGCGGCGGCGGCAATGGCGGCGGCGGTGGCCCCTGGGGGCAGGGACCGCGTCCAAGCGGGCCGCAGGGTTCGCCTCCCGATCTCGAGGACATCATTCGCCGGGGCCAGGACAAGCTCAAGCGCGCTCTTCCGGGCGGCGGCGGCTCGAGTGCCGTGCTGTTCGGCCTTATCGGTGCCGGCCTGATCGCATTCTGGGCGTTCCAGGCTATCTACACCGTGCAGCCTGACGAACTCGCTGTCGAACTGCGTTTCGGCAAGCCGAAGCAGGAATTGTCGCAGCCGGGTCTGCATTTCCATTGGTGGCCGATCGAAACCGTCGAGAAGGTCAACACGGCTGAAAAGCTTGTCGACATCGGCGAAGTGCGCGGCAACACGTCGTCGGGCCTGATGCTTTCGGGCGACCAGAACATCGTCGACGTGAAATTCTCCGTCGCCTACCAGGTCTCGAACCCGCAGGCCTATCTGTTCAACGTCTCCGAACCCGACATCATGGTTCGCCAGATCGCCGAAAGCGCGATGCGCGAAGTGGTCGGACGCCGGCCAGCGCAGGACATCTTCCGCGACGACCGCCAGGGCATTGCGGCTGGCGTGCGCGACATCATCCAGGCGACGCTCGACGAATATGGCGCGGGCCTTTCGGTCAACGCGATCTCGATCGAGGACGCGGCACCGCCGCGTGAAGTGGCCGACGCGTTCGACGAAGTGCAGCGTGCCGAACAGGACGAAGACCGCTTCGTGGAAGAATCCAACCAGTATTCCAACCAGAAGCTCGGTCAGGCGCGCGGTGAAGCGGCCCAGGTCCGCGAAGACGCGGCAGCCTACAAGAACCGCGTCGTCCAGGAAGCCGAAGGTGAGGCCCAGCGCTTCATTTCGGTCTACGACGAATATGCCAAGGCGCCCGAAGTGACCCGCAAGCGCCTCTATCTCGAAACGATGGAAAAGGTGCTTCAGGGCTCCGGCAAGGTGATCGTCGAGCAAGGCAACGGCCAGGGCGTGGTGCCCTATCTGCCGCTGCCTGAATTGCAGAAGCGCGCTCCGGCGGCGGGAGGCAACTGATGTCAAATCGTCTTCCCATCATCGGCGTCTTCGCCGCTATCATCCTGTTTCTGATCTGGTCGTCGATCTTCGTGGTCAACGAGCGCCAGCAGGCCATCGTGCTGCGCTTCGGCGAGATCGTCGACGTCAAGACCGATCCCGGCATCTACTTCAAGGCGCCGTTCTCGATGTTTGAGGCCGACAACGTGCAGGTCATCGAGGACCGCGTCATGCGGCTCGACCTCGACGACATCCGCGTCCAGGTCTCGGGCGGCAAGTTCTACGACGTCGACGCCTTCATCGCCTACCGCATCAACGATGCGCGCAAGTTCCGCTCGACGGTGTCGGGTAGCGTGGAACTGGCCGAACAGCGCCTGCGCACCCGCTTCGACGCGGCCCTGCGCCGGGTCTATGGCGTGCGTGGCTTCGAATCGGCGCTCTCGGAAGAGCGCGCCGCAATGATGCGCGAGGTTCGCGACCAGCTGCAGCCCGACGCGACGTCGCTTGGCCTCGAGATCCAGGATGTCCGCATCCGTCGTACGGATCTGACCCAGGAAGTGTCGCAGCAGACCTTCGACCGGATGAAGGCCGAACGTCTGGCCGAGGCCGAAAGGCTGAGGGCACGCGGCCGCGAAGCGGCACAGCGCATCCGCGCCCGTGCCGATCGCGAAGTTGTCGAGACCGTCGCCGAGGCACAGAAGGAATCGGAAATCCTGCGCGGTGAAGGCGAAGCCCAGCGCTCCGCGGTGTTTGCCGACGCGTTCAACCGCGATCCCGAGTTCTTCGACTTCTATCGGTCGATGAGCGCCTACGGCATCGCGCTGAATGCCGACGGCACGACGATGGTGCTGTCGCCGGAATCGGAGTTCTTCCGCTACTTCCGCAGCCCCGATGCCAACAAGCCAACGCCGGCGCCAGCCGCCGGCGCTGCCGCTCCCGCCGCCAGCAACTAAGCAGTGCGGGACTTCATCGTCGCCATGGGCCTGGTCCTCGTCATCGAGGGCCTGGTCTATGGCGGCTTTCCTTCCGCGGCCAAGAAGATGGCTGCGCAGGCGGCCGAAATGCCCGAGACGCTGCTCCGGACCGTCGGTCTCGCCGCCATCGTCATCGGTGTCGGCATCGTCTGGCTCGTCCGGGGATAACGGACGATTTATTCCGTGCCGGTAGCAATGGCCGCAAACAGGCCTTATTTGTTTCCATCATGACGCTTCGCGTTCGGACGGCCCGGCGCGATCAATGCCATGACAGCCCCGGGAGGCTTCCCTGATGATTTCCACGCCCCTTTTGCGCGCCATGCGAAAGGCCTCTCTGGCCGCCACCACCGCGCTGATGATCGGCGCTGCGGTCGCACCGTCCTTCGTCACGCCCGCGCTGGCGCAGGGACCTGAGTCTGTCGCCAACCTCGCCGAGGGCCTGCTGGGCGCTGTCGTCAACATCTCGACGTCGCAGACCGTCAAGGGCAGCGAAGGCGGGGAGGATGAGAACGCGGTTCCGATGCCGCAGCTTCCTGAAGGGTCGCCGTTCCAGGATTTCTTCGACGAGTTCTTCAAGAAGAACCGCGAAGGCCAGGACAATGGCGGCTCGCAGAAGGTGCAATCGCTCGGCTCCGGTTTCGTCGTCGATGCCGAAAAGGGCATCGTCGTCACCAACAACCATGTCATTGCCGATGCCGACGAGATCGAGGTGAATTTCTCCGACGGCTCCAAGCTGAAGGCCGAACTGGTCGGCACCGACACCAAGACCGACATTGCCGTTTTGAAGGTCGATCCCAAGGCCAAGAAGCTGACGGCGGTGAAGTTCGGCGATTCCGACAAGATGCGCATCGGCGACTGGGTGATGGCGATCGGCAACCCGTTCGGCCTCGGTGGCACGGTGACCGTCGGCATCATCTCGGCGCGCAACCGCGACATCAATTCCGGCCCCTATGACGATTTCATCCAGACCGACGCCGCGATCAACCGCGGCAATTCGGGCGGGCCGCTGTTCAACATGCAAGGTGAGGTCATCGGCATCAACACGGCGATCATCTCGCCGTCGGGCGGCTCGATCGGCATCGGCTTCTCGATTCCCGCGGAGATCGCGGTTGGGGTGGTCAACCAATTGGCCGAGTTTGGCGAAACCCGCCGTGGCTGGCTCGGCGTGCGCATCCAGCCGGTGACCGACGACATTGCCGAGAGTCTCGGCATGGCGACCGCCAAGGGCGCGCTGATTGCGGGCATCATCAAGGGCGGGCCGGTCGACAAGGGTCAGATCCTGCCCGGCGACGTGGTCATCAAGTTCGACGGCAAGGATGTTCTGGAGATGCGCGACCTGCCGCGCGTCGTTGCCGAAAGCCCGGTGGGCAAGGCTGTCGACGTGGTGATCGTGCGCAAGGGTGTCGAGCAGACCGTCAAGGTCACGCTGGGCCGGCTCGAGGATGGCGAGAAGCTGGCTGAAGGCGAAGCCGCCAAGCCGGAAGAAGACGCCGACAAGGGTGCCGAGGTTGCCGCCGCAAGCGTGCTCGGCATGACCATCGGCGAACTCAATGCCGACGCCCGCGCCAAGTTCGGTATCGCCGCCGAGGTATCAGGTGCGGTGGTGACCGCCGTTGCCAAGGATTCGGCTGCAGCCGAACGCGGTATCGTTGCCGGTGAGGTGATCACCGAGATCGCCCAGGAATCGGTGTCGACGCCGAAAGAGGTGATGGACCGGATCGCAGCACTCAAGGAGCAGGGCCGCAAGAACGCGCTCTTGATGCTGGCGTCAAAGACGGGCGAGCTGCGTTTCGTGACGATCCGCATGGACTGAGTCCGGAAATCCGGGCCTCGCTGGAGTAACTGGTGACATCCTATGGGATGTGCTATGTTCTCTCTGGATGCGTGTCGTTTTGGATACCAACGTGCTTGCTGCTGGCTTGCGCAGCCGGAATGGCGCATCTTTCGCGGTCCTCAGACACGTCGCAGAGATGCGCATCCGCCCTTTGGTGACGACGGCATTGTTTCTTGAATACGACGCCGTGCTGCACCGGCCGGAACATCGCACGGCTCATGGCTTGTCGAACGTGGACATCGATCGCTTCCTGGCAGGTCTTGCTGGTTTGGCTGAGGCGGTCGAAGTTCATTTTCGCTGGCGGCCGCAACTGTCGGATCCAAAAGACGAGATGGTGCTTGAGGCCGCGGTGAATGGCCGTGCGGAAGCTCTGGTGACCCACAACCTCAGGGACTTTCAAAAAGTCTCGGAACGCTTCGAACTGAAGGTAATCAGACCAGCTGATTTGCTCCAAGGATTAAGGCGATGAGCAAGGCGACCTACCCACTCAAGCTGCCGTTGTCGGTGAAAGAAGCGGCCACGCGGCTGGCAAAGGCTGACGGCGTATCACTCAATCAGTGGATTGCATCGGCGGTCGCGCAGAAAGTTGGTGTTGTCGAGACGGCCGCTGACTTCCTTCGCCGCCGCGCTGGCAAGGCCTCGGCCGACGACTTCTTGGCGATACTGGACAAGGTGCCCAACGCGCCGGCAGACGAGGGCGACGAACATCCGGATCGGTACAAGCAGGTAGAAAAAGGCGGCTAATTGGCCGCCTTTTTCTGTTCTTGCCACTGGCTTCGGCTGAGGCTGTAGAACACGTGGCGCTTGAGTGCCGGCTGGGTCTCGGGCACGCGTGGATGGTCGAAGTCACGGGGCGGATCCGCCTGCATGCCGAGCCGCTGCATGACTGCCGTCGAGCGGTGGTTGTTCGACACCGCGAAGGACACGACTTCGTCGTCGCCTATCACCTCGAAGGCATAAGCGAGCCAGGCCTCGGCCGCTTCAGTGACGTAGCCTTTGCCCCAGAACTCGGGTGCCAAGCGCCAGCCGATCTCCAGCGTGCCCTTGGCGATGAATGGCTCGAGGTCGGTGCGCAGCAAGCCGACGAAGCCGATGCATTCGCCTGATGCGGCGATCTCGGCGGCAGCGAAGCCGAAGCCGTCGCGCTCGACGCCGGCGGCAAGGCGATCGAACAATTCATCGCTCTCCGCGCGGCTGCGCCGCATGCCGAAGAATTCCATCACCTGCTCGTCCGAATTGATGCGATGGAAGAGGTCGCGGTCGCGTTCTTGCCAGTTGCGCAGGATCAGGCGTTCGGTGCGGATCGGTTTCATCTGGTAAAATCGGCGCGGCTGTAGCCCTGGAGGTAGAGCAGGGCGGTGAGGTCGGAATTGTCGATACGGATCCTGGCCTGGGCAGCCACCGACGGCTTGGCATGAAGGGCGACGCCGGAGCCGGCAAGGTGGATCATGTCGAGATCGTTGGCGCCGTCGCCGACGGCGATGGCATCGGCCGGGGTCAGGCCGAGGCGGGCGGAAATTTCGTTGAGCGCATCCGCCTTGGCGGCGCGGCCGAGGATCGGCTCGGAAACCTTGCCGGTGAGGCGACCATCGGCCTCGATCAGATGGTTGGCGCGGTTTTCGTCGAAGCCGAACTTGGCGGCGATGCGCGAGGTGAAGACGTCGAAGCCGCCGGAAACGAGTGCCGTGTAGGCGCCGTGCGCCTTCATGGTGGCGACCAGCGCCAGGCCACCCGAGGCCAGCGTCAGCCTGGTTTCGATGATGCGGTCGATGACCGAGGCGTCGAGGCCGGCAAGCAGGGCGACGCGTTCGCGCAGGGCCGGCTCGAAAGCGATCTCGCCATTCATCGAGCGCGCGGTGATGTCGGCGACACGGTCCTTGACGCCGATCTCGTCGGCGAGTTCGTCGATGCATTCCTGGTCGATCATCGTCGAATCCATGTCGGCGATGAGGATCTTTTTCCTACGTGTTGCGTTGTCCTGGACGGCGAAATCGATGGCTTCGCCGGCAAGGACGGCGGCGAGCGCGGCATGCGCGTCCTCTGCCGAAAGTCCTGATGGCAGCGCAATGTCGCAGGCAATGGCCTCCGCCAGCCAAACAATGGCGCTTGCGCCGAGGGCGCGAGAGGCCTTATCGGCAAGGGACGGAGCCAGCAGAGCGCGGTCCGGATGGGAAATCAGCGTGGCGATCAGCGGCATCGAAAATTCCGGAACTAGCGAGGGGCGCATCAAGAACGCGACCCTGATAGCCGGGCCGACCGCCAGCGGCAAGTCGGCGCTGGCGCTCAAGCTCGCCGAGCGCGACGGCGGCGTCATCGTCAACGCCGATTCGATGCAGGTCTATGGCGTGCTCAACGTGCTGACGGCGCGGCCAAGCGCTGACGAGCTGACGCGAGTGCGCCACTTCCTCTACGGCCATGTCTCGCCGGCGACGGCCTATTCGACTGGCACCTGGCTGCGTGACGTCGCGGTGCTGGCCGATAGCGGGCTGTTTGCCGAAAAGCAGCCGATCTTCGTCGGCGGCACCGGGCTCTATTTCCGGGCGCTGGCTGAGGGCATTTCGGACATGCCCGAAATTCCGACTGAAATCCGCGACCGCTGGCGCTGGCGCCTCAACGAGGAGGGAGCGCCCAGGCTGCACCGCGTGCTGATGCACGTCGACAGCGCGGTTGCGATGCGGCTGAAGGCCAGCGACGGGCAGCGCATCGTGCGCGCGCTGGAGGTGCTGGAGGCATCGGGCCGCTCGATCCTGAAATGGCAGGCCGACAAGGGGCATCCGATGATCGACCTGGCCACCGCGCGTTTCATCGTCATCGAGCCGGAGCGCGAACTGTTGATCAAGCGGATCGACCAGCGCTTCGACAGGATGATCGAGGCTGGCGCGCTGGACGAGGTCAAGGAGATCACGGCGATGCGCATCGGGGCGGAACTGCCGGCGATGAAGGCGATCGGCGTGCGCGAACTGGCGGCAGCTATGGCCGGCGAGATGAGCTTCGAGGAGGCGATCGAGCGCGCCAAGATCGCGACACGGCAATATTCCAAACGGCAATCGACCTGGTTCCGCAACCAGTTCGGGCCGGAGTGGCAACGGATCGGCGGAGAGGCCGGACCCGCATCCAAAGGGACTGATGCATAGGAAGCGCCGTTAAGGATTAACCCTCCGTAAGGTGCGGCGTGGCATAAGTGCGATGGGGGTTCCACTAGGATTGCCATGCGCTTTCACCGGGCTGAGGCGGCGTTTTTCATCTTCAGTGCGCTGATCTTGTCGGCGGCGCTGGGGATCTTCTATGCCTGGAGCCAGATACAGGGGGCGGCCGAGGCGCTTTACACGCCCGGCTGGCTCCAGAGCGTCGAGGCGGTGGAGCGGCTGCTGTTCATGATTGCGCTGCTTTTGAGCGGAACGCTTGTCTACGGCGCATTCTTCATTTTCCCCCAGATCCGCACACAGGTGAAGGAAGGCGGCGAACTGCGCGAGATGACGGCGTCGCTCAGCGAGCGGTCGCGCAGCCTCGAGCAGGCGGCACTCACCGACGGCCTGACCGGCATGCAGAACCGGCGCTATTTCGATGATGCGCTCAGGGAATATCTCGGCGAATTCCGCCGCATCGACAGGCCGGTCGGGCTGATGATCCTCGACCTCGATCATTTCAAGCAGGTCAACGACACCTACGGCCATGACGCCGGCGACGAGGTTTTGCGCTCGGTTGCCAGGTGCCTCAAGAGCATGACCCGCTATCACGACGTGGTGGCGCGGCTCGGCGGCGAGGAATTCGCCATCGTCGCGCCCAACATGGACATCGAGCTTCTGCAGCGCTTTGCCGAGCGCATGCGCAAGGCGATTGCCGGCATGGCGATCGAGACGGGCGGTGCCCAGCTCAACGTGACGTCGAGCTTCGGCCTTGCCTTGTGGGACAGAGAGGAAACCGCGGAAGAATTCTATCGCCGCGCCGACAAGCAGCTCTACGAAGCCAAGCGCCAGGGCCGCAACCGCGTCTGCGCTTGAATTCCCACCGCTGAATTCGTGAGGCCGGCCGCCTGGCGCGGCTTGACGAATTCCCCGACGGGAATTGTCCAGGTGTGGCGTGCAAGAGTTCCGGTGCAAACCAAGGCACTTGTTTGGAACGCTGGTTAGCCTGAACTTGCCGCTGGACGTCCCCGTCGAACGAAGCAACACTAATCTGGTCGTTGCCGGTCACGGCGGCGGTGGACGCATCAGGGCAGAGGAGGACGACGAATGGACGATGCAGACCGGTGGCGAAACATGGCGAGTGCGCCAAGGGACGGAAGCCGGATCCTGGTCACCGTGCGGCCGTCCGAACAGGGGCCGGCGGAGGTCGACGTGGCCTATTGGGCCCGGCCCGACGCGTTCGGCATCGAAGGCTGGCGTGCTGGGGATTCCTATCCGGGTTGCATCATCGGTTATGCCGACCCGGAGCTGAAGTGCTGGATGCCGCTGCCGAAAGCCAATCTGAGCAAGAACTCGCCCGAGATGCCGACACCTTGGGAAGGCGAGGACGAAGAACAGCTGGACGGGTCCGGCATCTGAGGACAATGCGTGCAGGCGGCGCGCTGTAGCGTACTCGTGCCGAGCATTTGCTAGCCCACGTTGGCTGTATCTGTGAGCCTGTTCAGCCTTGCGGCGGGCGGCCGCCGAAGGTCGAGGGGCGCAGGCCGAAGCGGGTGTCGAAATCGTCATCCGGTTGCGGCCTTGGAGCTGCCGCCGGCTTGCGGTAGTCGGTGTCGCCGGCCTGGCGCTGGACATCGACGACCTCGGCAAAGCCGAGTGCTGCGGCCTGCGGCTTGGGAACGTTGCGCAGGCGCTCGACGATGGCGACCAGATCGACGTCGTCGCCACTGCCTGTCGGCGCCTCCGCGGCGCGCTTGCCGGTGCCGGGGATGAGTTCGTCCGATAGCTTTTCGAACTTCAGCCGCATGGTGGTGGCGACTCCCTCGCCGAAGGCGATGGCTTCACGCTGGCCCATGGATGACAGGAACGACAAGGTCGAGGCGGAGGAATCGGCGATGGCCGAGCGGATGATCGCCTGGTCCTGCTCATTGGCGAGGCGCATCGCGAAGACCGTCGAGCACTGGGACAGGATTGTCGGGTCGAGTTCGCCCGGGCGCTGGGTGACGACGCCGAGGTAGCAGCCGTATTTGCGGCCTTCCTTGGCGATGCGCGACAACGCGTGGCGGGTCGGCGCGAAACCGAGGCGGTGGTCGGCGGGCATGTAGCGGTGCGCTTCCTCGCACAGCAAAAGCAGCTTGAGGCGGCCTTCGCTCCACAAAGCGAGGTCGAATGCGAGGCGGGCGAGCACCGAGCAGACCGAGTTGACCACTTCCGAGGGCATGCCGGCCATTTCGAAACAGGTGACCGGGCGGCCATGGGTCGGCACGCGGAAGATGTTGCCGATGGTTTCGTGGATCGTGTCTTCGATCAGCCTGGAATGGAACATGAAGCGGTAGCGCGGATCGGCGAGCGCCGACTCGATGCGGGTGCGCAGCGACTTCAGGATCGGCCGCTCGTTCTTTGATTCGAGCAGGCCCATGCGTTCGTCGATCTGCTTGATCAGGTCGGCCATGCGGTAGGGCACAGGCGTATCGGCGGTCAGCGCGTCGACGCCGCGGCGCAGGAAGGTGCCGCCCTGCGGGCTGCGGTAGAGGTTCTTGGCGGCCGGGATGAGATCGCGCAGCACGTCGATCTCGTCGGCATCGGTCTCGCGGCCGCGAAACAGCACTTCGGAAAATTCCTCGAGGCGGAACAGCCAGAACGGCAGGTCGAGCGAATTGCTGTCGACCTTGACGCAATGTTCCGGCAGCGAAGCCGCGAACTCGTTGTGCGGATCCATGATCAGCACGCGCAGGTCGGGCCGCGCGGCGATGGCCTTGCGCAGCAGAAGCGAGACGGCGGTCGACTTGCCGACGCCCGTGGTGCCGACGACGGCGAAGTGGCGGGCAAGGGTTTCGTCGATGGCGATGCAGGCGTCGATGGTGTCGTCCTGCGACAGCTGGCCGATGGTGACGGTGCGGCGGCCGGCAAGGTCGTAGACCGCCTGCAGGTCACGGCTGCGGATACGGTGGGCAATGGCGCCGATGTAGGGATAGACGGTGATGCCGCGGTCGAAGACGGGGTGCTTGTCAGCGCCGACGTCACGGACCTCGCCGATCAGCTCGACATTGACCTCGATGGGGTTGTCGCCTTCGCTGCTCCACGAGCGGTCGGACTTGGCGATGGAATAGACCAGCCCGATGGTGCGGGTTTCGCCGAGATTGATGCAGATCATGCGCCCGACGGTCCACAGACCGACCGCGCCCATGGCGCCACCTTCGGCATAGGCGCTGATGACCGCGCGGGCGCCGTCGCACTGCACGACATGGCCGAGGATGCGGGCGTCGTCCTGCTTGGGGTCGCGCCGCTCTTGCGAGGTGGTTTCGCCTCCCTCGGCCTGACGTTCGAAGTACATCGCAGTAAATCCCCCAAATCTGACCAAGAGTATAGCGCAATGCCGTTAAGCTCAGGTGATGGTGGATGGTGTAGCGATCGTTAAGCGCAACGCTCGAATTGGAGCTTTTTGACCCGCCGCCTGACGCTGCGGAAAATTTGCGGCGTCCCGGTTGACAGCGCGCCGTCTCGCGCACTAACGTCCGCGCCCATGAACACGACACTCATTCTCGTAGTAGGATTGCGCATGGGCAAGACGGTGTAACCGTCGGGCGAAATCCCCCATGCGCAAATGTGAAGGCTCCCTCGGGGGCCTTTTTTATTGCCCGAAACAGGACTAAACGAGCAGCAACCGCCGAAAACGGCGAAGGAAAGACGGGACGGACCGATGAGCGGACATAGTGATAGCGGACGACGCGAAATGACCGGCGCCGAGATGGTGGTGCAGGCGCTGAAGGACAATGGCGTCAAGCACCTCTTCGGCTATCCCGGCGGCGCCGTCCTTCCGATCTATGACGAGCTGTTCCAGCAGGACGACGTCCAGCACATACTGGTGCGCCACGAGCAGGGCGCGGGCCATGCCGCCGAAGGTTATGCGCGCTCGACCGGCAAGCCCGGCGTGATGCTGGTGACCTCGGGTCCCGGCGCCACCAATGCGGTGACGCCGCTGCAGGACGCACTGATGGATTCGATCCCGCTGGTGTGCATCACCGGCCAGGTGCCGACCTCGCTGATCGGCTCCGACGCCTTCCAGGAATGCGACACCATTGGCATCACCCGGCCCTGCACCAAGCACAACTGGCTGGTGAAAGACGTCAACGATCTCGCCCGCATCCTCCATGAGGCGTTCCATGTCGCGACCACCGGCCGTCCTGGTCCCGTGGTTGTCGACATCCCCAAGGACGTGCAGTTCGCCAAGGGCATGTACACGCCGCCGCAGACCGCGCCGCGCACCTCCTACCAGCCGAAGGTGCAGGGCGATCTCGACAAGATCAAGGAAGCGGTGGCGCTGATGGCGAGCGCCAAGCGCCCGGTCATCTATTCCGGCGGTGGCGTGGTCAATTCCGGCCCCGAGGCGAGCCAGCTGCTGCGCGAACTCGTCGACCTGACCGGTTTCCCGATCACCTCGACGCTGATGGGCCTGGGTGCCTATCCGAAATCCGGCAAGAACTGGCTCGGCATGCTGGGCATGCACGGCAGCTACGAAGCCAACATGGCGATGCATGACTGCGACGTCATGGTCTGCATCGGCGCGCGCTTCGACGACCGCATCACCGGGCGCCTGAATGCATTCTCGCCGAACTCGAAGAAGATCCACATCGACATCGATCCGTCGTCGATCAACAAGAACGTGCGTGCCGACGTGCCGATCCTGGGCGATGTCGGCCGCGTGCTCGAGGACATGGTGCGGCTGTGGCGGGCGACCGCCAAGGCCGACAAGAAGACGCTGTATCCGTGGTGGGAGCAGATCGCCAAGTGGCGCGCGCGCGACAGCTTCGCCTACAAGCACAACTCCGACGTGATCATGCCGCAATATGCGGTGCAGCGCCTGTATGAGCTGACCAAGCACCTCGACACCTACATCACCACAGAGGTCGGCCAGCACCAGATGTGGGCGGCGCAGCATTACGGCTTCGAAAAGCCGAACCGCTGGATGACATCGGGCGGGCTCGGCACGATGGGCTACGGCCTGCCGGCAGCGCTCGGCGTGCAGATCGCGCACCCTGAATCGCTGGTCATCGACATTGCCGGCGATGCCTCGGTGCAGATGTGCATCCAGGAGATGAGCTGTGCCGTGCAATATGATGCGCCGATCAAGGTCTTCATCCTGAACAACCAGTATATGGGCATGGTGCGCCAGTGGCAGCAGCTGCTGCACGGCAACCGTCTGTCGCATTCCTACACCGAGGCGATGCCCGACTTCGTCAAGCTGGCGGAAGCCTATGGCGGCCACGGCATTCGCTGCGACAAGCCGGACGAACTGGACGATGCGATCAAGGAGATGATCTCGGTGAAGAAGCCGGTGATCTTCGACTGCCGCGTGGCAACGCTCGCCAACTGCTTCCCGATGATCCCTTCGGGCAAGGCGCACAACGAGATGCTGCTGCCGGACGAAGCGACCGACGAGGCGGTGGCCAACGCCATCGACGCCAAGGGCCGCGAACTGGTCTGACGAACCGCGTGCGGCCTTCGGGGAAGGCCGCACAATCAACGAGTTGGCGCAACCGCCTGAGATCGAGAATCATCTTATGAACGCACAGCTACAACCGACCGGTTCGGCCTATTTCATCGCCAAGGAAACCGAGAAGCCGGAAAACCACACGCTATCGGTGCTGGTCGACAACGAACCGGGCGTGCTTGCCCGCGTCATCGGCCTGTTTTCCGGCCGCGGCTACAACATCGAAAGCCTGACCGTCTCGGAAACCGAGCATGAAAAGCACCTGTCGCGCATTACCATCGTGACGCGCGGCACACCGCATGTGCTGGAGCAGATCAAGCATCAGCTCGAGCGCATCGTGCCGGTGCACCGCGTCGTCGACCTGACCGTTATGGCGCAGGAACTGGGCACCGGCGGTGCGCTGGAGCGCGAACTGGCGCTGGTCAAGGTTTCGGGCACGGGCGACGCCCGCGTCGAGGCGCTGCGCCTGGCAGACGCGTTCCGCGCCAAGGTGATCGACGCCAACACCGAACACTTCATCTTCGAGCTGACCGGCAAGGTGTCGAAGATCGAGCAGTTCATCGCCATCATGAAGCCGCTGGGCCTTGTCGAGGTCTGCCGCACCGGCGTGGCAGCGATGAACCGCGGTCCGCAGGGGATGTGAGGTAGCGGTTCTCGCGGGTCTTTTCTTAGAGCGTGGATATCGAACGGAAGTCGATCTCCACGTTTTGCGTTCTTGTCAGGGCGCCGGGCTGGATATGTTGATCTGAAGACTTCATATAGACGATCAGGTTTCTAGGACTTCCAGAATTGTTGTTACTCCGACGCCGGAGATAACGTCTTGAGTGGTGCAATGAGCGATCTCAAGGACCCGGAACTTTGGAAAAAGATTGACGCTTATGATGCCGACAAGAGCGGTGCAAAAATCCCGTTCTCAAAGAGGCTGGCTAGCGAGAACGGCTGGCCTGTCAGCTACACCACGCGCGTCATCGATGAATACAAGCGGTTCATCTATTCGCTTTGCGTTTCCGAGGATTTGCTGAGCCCTTCGCCGGATGTCGACAAAGCATGGCATCTGCATCTCATCCATACGAGGACTACTGGCAGCGCTTTTGCAAGGAGACGCTGGGGCGAGAGGTTCATCATCAACCCGCTAGTGATCGGGCCGGATCGGAAGATGAGTTGCGGGAGGCATACGCCCGAACAATCAAGTTTTTGGCGGACGAGTTTGGCGAGAAGCCGCCTCCGGACATCTGGCCAGTCAGTGGCATCGGCGAGCCCACAACTCTGCTGACGCTCGACGCTTCCCGCTACTACGCCGTGCCCAAGCCTGAGGCGAAATTTGGCACGGTTTCGGTGCTGGTGCTGGCTACAGCAACCTCCGCCTGGGCGCTTGGCGCGCTCCATGCTGCAGAAGCGGTGTTTTTTGGGTTCGGCGGATTGTTGGTGTCCGCGATGTTCTTGTTGCCGATCGCAAGGAACAAGAAGGAAGAAGGCGGGTGCAGTGGCAGCGGCGACGGTGGCGGCTGCGGCGGCGGCGATTAAAGGGCGCACGGTTTTCCGTGCAGGCGTTCGACCGGGCAAACCCATGCCTTCTCTGGCCCATCGGCCCGGGTAAAGTGGAGGTTGCCGAGGTGGCGATTTAAGGTCAGTATTGCTGACATAATAAGGTTCGGAGGGCGGAAAGTGAGCTACGACGCATTCCTTGCATTGCTGGTCTATGCGTTCGTGACCTCGATCACGCCGGGACCGAACAATTTCATGTTGCTGGCCTCGGGGGTGAATTTCGGCTTCGTGCGTACGATCCCGCACATGCTGGGCATCGGCTTCGGCTTCCTGTCGCTGCTGCTCGGCGTCGGTTTCGGCCTTGGCGCGGTGCTGACGGCGTTTCCGGCGCTGCATTTGGTGCTCAAGATCGCGGGCGGTGCCTATCTGCTCTATCTCGCCTGGCGCATTGCCATGTCGCGCTCGCTCGGCAAGGACGGCGAGAGCAAGGGCCAGCCGATGACCTTTCTCGAAGCGTCCGCCTTCCAGTGGATCAACCCGAAGGCCTGGGTGATGGCAGTTACCGCGATGGCGCTCTACACCAGCACCGAAGCGCCGTTCCTGTCGGTGCTGATCATCTCGGGCGCCTTTGCCGTGGTGAACGTGCCGAGCGTGTCGTGCTGGGCCGGCTTCGGCATGGCGCTGCGCGGCTTTCTCGCCGACCCGGTGCGGCTGAAATGGTTCAACATCGCCATGGGCGTGCTGCTGGCGGCGACGCTGTGGCCGATGCTGAAATGAATATCTGGTTGCTTGTGCAAGGCGCATCGCGCGCATAGCCTCCTGACATGTCACACGATCATGACCACGACCATCATCACGACAACGAGCTCGACCCGATGGCTGCCCGGGTGCGGGCGCTGGAGATGATCCTGACCCGCAAGGGCTTGATCGACCCGGCGGCGATCGACGTCATCGTCGACACCTATGAGACCAAGATCGGCCCGCGCAACGGTGCCCGCGTCGTCGCCAAGGCGTGGAGCGATCGTGAATTCGCCGACTGGCTGAAACGCGATGCCACGGCTGCGATTGCCTCGCTCGGCTTCACCGGTCGCCAGGGCGAGCACATGCAGGCGGTGTTCAACACCGACGAGACGCACAATCTCGTCGTCTGCACCTTGTGCTCCTGTTACCCGTGGTCGGTGCTGGGGCTGCCGCCGGTGTGGTACAAGGCACCGCCCTATCGCAGCAGGGCGGTGATCGATCCGCGCGGCGTGCTGGAAGAGTTTGGGGTCACACTGCCCAAGGACAAGAAGATCCGGGTTTGGGATTCGACTGCCGAGCTGCGCTATCTCGTTGTGCCGCAGCGCCCCGGGGGCACTGACGGCTGGAGCGCGGAAAAGCTCGCCGACCTGGTGACGCGCGACTCCATGATCGGCACGGGCCTTGCGCGGGAGGCGGCATGAACGGGCCGCACGATCTCGGCGGGCAGATGGGATTCGGCCCGGTCGCACCCGAAAAGGACGAACCCTATTTCCACGCCGAATGGGAAAAGCGCGCGCTTGGCGTGACGCTGACGGCGGGCGCCATGGGCGCCTGGAACATCGACGAAAGCCGGCACGCGCGCGAATGCCTGCATCCGGCAGACTACTATGCGTCGAGCTACTACGAGATCTGGATCAAGGCACTGGAGACGCTGCTCAAGCGGCACGACTTCGTGACAGCGAATGATCTGGCGGCGGGCGACGCCGTCGATCCGGCGGCGACGCCGAAGCGGGTGCTGAGGGCCGAGAACGTGCCGGCAGTGCTGGCCAAGGGCGGGCCGTGCGACCGGCCAGTGGAGGGCGTTCCGCTGTTTGTCGTGGGCCAGCGGGTGCGGACGAGGAATTTTCATCCGACCGGCCACACCCGGCTGCCGCGTTATGCTCGCGGCAAGCAAGGCGTGATCGACGCGGTGCGCGAAGGTTTTGTATTCCCCGACAGCAACGCTCCCGGCCAGGGCGAAGACCCGCAACGGGTCTACACGGTGGTGTTCACCGCCGGCGAATTGTGGGGCGAGGGCGCCGACCCCAGCCTGGAAGTCAGCATCGATGCCTGGGAGAGCTATCTTGAGCCGGCATGAGTTACCTGCCGGAATGGAGGAGCCGGTGTTTTCCGAGCCGTGGCAGGCCGAAGCCTTTGCCATGGTGGTGGCCTTGCACGAACGTGGGCTGTTCACCTGGACGGAATGGGCCGAGCGGCTGTCGGCCGAGGTGAAGAAGCCTGATGCTGCAAGCGACGGCAGCGATTATTACGAGTGCTGGCTGGCGGCACTCGAGAGGCTGCTCGCGGAGAAAGGGTTTGCCGGCCATGACGAGGTCGACGCGGCCGCGGCCGCCTGGGAACGGGCCGCCCATGCCACGCCACACGGCCAGCCGATCCTGCTGGAGAACGATCCGGCAAGTGTGCTTTAGCCAGGCATCCCTGAGTGCCGCTTTGCCCTAAAGCGGTCGCCACATACGGTGGACGATGTGGGTTTTCAGGCCGGCTTTGAAACCCGCGATGCTTTGGAGCGGGCGAAAGCCCTCGCGCTCCCAGAAGGCGCGGCCCAGGGTGTTTTCGTCGAGCACGGCGATCAGCAGCCGTGTCGCGTTGCGGGCCCGTGCCGTGGCGATCAAGTGGTCGAGGAAAGTGTGGCCGAGACCCATGCCGCGGCAGTTTTCGTCGATCAGCAGCAGCCCGATATAGGCGTCGTCGGTTTCAGGGTAGCCAAAGGCCATGTCGGCGATCGCGACAAGCGCTCCGCCTGATATGAACATGCCGAGCTTGCAGGGCGCGGCGAGATCGTTGCCTGGCGGGCAGTCGGTGAAGAACTCCGCCACGGTTGCGTCCGAAGGCGCGGTGCCGGATTCCAGCATCACGTAGTCGGTTGCGCGATCATACAGGTTGCGGATGGCCAAGGCGTCGTTTGCGAGCGCTAGAGGCCGAATTTGTGTCACTGCAGATGCAGGTGGCATAAGAAAATCCTATTGGGGTAGCTGCTATGAATGTTTTCGGCTGGCATTTGTATTCGCCAATTCGCCGCATTGCCGACGACAATTCCTCAGAATTGAAGAATAGCCAGGTGCTTCAACGAGGACGGCATGGAGTGACGCGTGAGCAGATTACTGATTGCAGCAGCCGTCACTTGGGGGTTCTGGGCAATCGTTTCACTTTGGAATTTAGGGTTCCTTGGTGGTTTTACCGTTCCGGTGCTGCTCTTCTTCCTACCCGAGTTCTATCTCAAGTATTGGAACTTCGTTGAATGGCCGCTTTTGATGAGCTTCCTTTGCGCAGGTGTGGCTGGCGGACTTGTGTACCTGATAGCTCCCTCGATGCCTCTTGGCCTGAAAATGCTGGTGGTGAACATCATGGTGCTTTGTGTGTTCGTGCTTTCAGCGGACCTCAAAAGAAGCCATTTGATGGACTCTGCCGTGCGCGCCGCAAAGGCCGAGTGCTTTGACAGTCGCTCCTTCATTTCTTCGGTCGGGATTGCCGGCGAAGACTTCCAATTCGATGTTCACGCGGTCTATCGGAAAGGTAGCGAGATATTTGTTTGGAGCTATCGCGATCAAAGTTTCTTCAAAATCCCGGAGACAATCTCTCGGAACCTCAATCTGATGGGCTGCAAGACGAACGCATTTCATAGGCCTGAACAAGTGCCTCCTTTCTAAGTAAAACAAAACTGGCCTGAAATTGGGGTCTCATTGTCAGCTTCTGCGAAGCTTCGAGACGCAATCCCTTGCCCTTGAAGCGCGAATCCTGTCAGTCAAAACGATGGATTTTTCACCTCAGCAAGATGATGCGCTGCAGGCCGTGGCGCGCTGGCTCAAATCCGGAAAGCCACAGCTTTTCCGCCTGTTCGGTTATGCCGGCACCGGCAAGACGACTTTGGCGCGCTATTTCGCCGAGCATGTCGACGGCCAGGTGCAGTTCGCCGCCTTTACCGGCAAGGCGGCGCAGGTGTTGCGCTCGAAGGGCGCCACCAACGCCCGCACCATCCATTCTCTGATCTACCGGCCGAAGGGCGAAGAGGCGATCGCCGACGAGCAGACCGGCAAGACCTCGATGTCGCCGACGTTTTCGCTCAACCGCCAGAGCCCGATCTCCAAGGCCAAACTCGTTGTCATCGACGAATGCTCGATGGTCGACGAACAGCTCGGGCGCGACCTGCTGACATTTGGAACACCGGTGCTGGTGCTGGGCGATCCGGCGCAGCTGCCACCGATTTCGGGCGGCGGCTTCTTCACCGAGCACGAGCCGGATTTCCTGTTGACCGAGATTCACCGCCAGGCGCGCGACAACCCGATCCTGAGGCTGGCGCTCGACGTGCGCGAGGGCCGCGAGTTCATGCGCGGCGACTATGGCACTGCCCAGGTGATCGGCAAGGAAGACGTGACCCAGGACCTGGTGCTCGATGCCGACCAGGTGCTTGTCGGCACCAACAGGACACGCAAGCGCTACAACCAGCGGCTGCGCGAGCTCAAGGGGTTCACGGCAGGCTATCCCCAGGCCGGTGACAAGCTTGTCTGCCTACGCAACGATCCGGCCAAGGGCCTGCTCAACGGCTCGTTGTGGAAGGTGATGACCTCGTCGCGCGAGACGGTGAAGCCGGGCATCAATCTTCTGGTCGCGCCGGAAGAGGACGACCCAGATCGCGGCGTCGCCAAGATCAAGCTTTTGAAGCAGGTGTTCGAGAGCCCGGACGAGGAAATCCCGTGGGGCACCAAGAAGCGCTACGACGATTTCGACTATGGCTACGCGCTGACTGTGCACAAGGCGCAGGGTTCGCAGTGGAACAATGTCGTGCTGTTCGACGAGAGCTGGGCCTTCAAGGACACACGCCAGCGCTGGCTTTATACGGCAATCACCCGTGCGGCCGAACGGCTGACGATCGTGCGCTAGGGAGATTCAGGCGAGGCCGGCCTGCATGTCGGCTTGGCCTGACCTGAAGTAGTCAGGGAACGATCTCGAAAAGCACCGCTGTCGCGTCATCCGAAACCTTGAAGCGCGGAAATTGCTGGCCATCTGGGTCTTCGGTCCGCTCGATGTGCCGCAGTTCCTGGAGAAGCGGGGCAAGGCCCGTGTCGCCAGCCGCGCGGACGAGGTCCGCAATTCCATAGCGACGATACTGGTCGACAAGAGCGGCGAAGCCGTCGGAGCATAGCAGGCCCCTTGCGGGCAGGGTTGCGGTGAGTTGCTCGGTGACCAGATGATCGGCGGCGGCGGGCTCGGTGCCGAGCGTCCAGACGGAACCGCCTGCCTGATTATAGGCGGCTCGGTGCCGACGCAGCTCTTCGCGCACCACAGGCGCGTCGGCGAGGGCCTGATGGGTGGCGAAGCCGCCTGAAAGGGCGATGGCCTTGCGGGCGCCGTCGCGCTCGTTGGCGTAGGCGGCCTTGATGGCGCTTGTCTCGATCACAGCACTGTCCGCATCGACAAGGAACAGCCGGCAATCGCCCAGACCATGCGTGACAAGCGCGTCGCCTTCGATCCGAACCATCTGGAAGCTGGCAATGGGCAGGTTCCATGCTTCGATCGGCAAGGCGCTGGCGGCCTCCTGCACGACGTTGGCGGCACGCTGGTTGAGCTCGCGCACGACTTCGGCGACGGAGCGGCCGTTGCGGACCAGTTCCTCGAAGGTGCTTTGGGCAAAACGGGCGAGCCAGGCGGCGTCCGAGCCATGCAGGCCAACGATACTGGTGCCGCCAAGGCCGGTGGCGCCGTCGATGACGAAAGCGCAGCTGGCATTGCCGCCGGCGCTGTCTTCATTCGGGCGCGAAGGAGAGCCAGGGGCGGTGATCGAATCGATGATGCGGATATTGGGCATGATGACAGCTGTCTGGCGGGCGCCGGTGACCGGAGTGTGACCGCAGACTACTCAACCTGCCTTGCGCCAAGCCATTCCCAGGCCTTGGCTTCGTCGGCGTCGGCGAAGTGTTTTGTTTCGATCGAGGTGAGCGGCGCAAACAGGCCGACCACCGGCCCCATCCAGGCAGGCCCACCGACCAGCGCGTAGCGCCTGATATGATGCAGTGCCTTCCATTTGCCCTTGAAGGTCAAGGGATCGAACAAAGCCGACCAGTCAAACCCGTCATAGCCGGTCGCGCGCAGCAGGACGTCGATCTTGTCGTGACCTTCATAGGCGGCGTCGAGCAGGCCATAGGCGTTTTCGATGTCGGCCTGGGTGAAATGGCCGACGATCTCGAAAGCAAAGACCTCGGCGTTGTTGGTGTCGATGCGCCGAAACGGCGGTGGGGCATCCATGGATGTCATTGGCGTGTCCTCGTTGGTTGCGGCAAGTCGCGACGTCGACACTGGAACACATAAAAGCGCTCTCTGTTCCCGCCCAAGCCGTGATAGGTGGCGTGGGTGTCGCTTTTGCTGAGAGTTGCCGATGCCTGCCAAGCTGTCCGTGAACGTCAATGCCATCGCCATGCTGCGCAACCGGCGCGATCTGCCGTGGCCGAGCGTCACCGGCCTGGGCCGTATCGCACTTGCCGCCGGGGCGCACGGGCTGACCGTGCATCCGCGCCCGGACCAGCGCCATATCCGCTTTTCCGACGTGCCTGAAATAAGGGCACTGATCGACGATGAGTTTCCCAAGGCCGAATTCAACATCGAGGGTTATCCGAGCGAAGACTTCCTCGAGCTGGTCGAAAAGCATCAGCCGGAACAGGTGACGCTGGTGCCGGACGATCCGTCGCAGGCGACCTCCGACCATGGCTGGGACTTCGCCGGGCAAGCGGGCCTGCTCAAGCCGGTGGTGGCGCGTCTCAAGAAGGGCGGCTTCCGCGTTTCGCTGTTTGCCGATGCCGATCCCGCTGCGATGAGTGCCGCGCGCGATATCGGCGCGGACCGGATCGAGCTGTTCACCGGGCCCTACGGCGCCTGCTTCGATGATTCGGCAAAAGCTGCCAAGGAATTGGAAAAGCTGGCAAAAACCGCCGAGACGGCACTGGCCGCAGGCCTTGCCGTCAATGCCGGGCATGACCTCGTCGTAGATAACCTGCCGCTGTTGATGAAGCGCATTCCGAAACTGGCCGAAGTTTCGATCGGCCATGGGCTGACGGCCGACGCGCTGGAGCATGGCATGGCCGGCACAATTAGGCGCTATCTCAAGGCCTGCGGGTGGTAACATCCGTGAAGCCCATGCGTCGTCCGCATAGGCTGAACATTAGCTGCCGCAAAACAGCTGTTGCTTTTGCGACACGGCAAGCGTAGAGCCCCGCGGCTTCACGGAGAGTTGTCCATGGCCGATGCCGGCGCTGACAAGGCGGGAACACGCGGGCAGGCGGTCCAGACGGGCGGCCACTCGCAGGATATCAGACTGCTTGTGATCGGCGCGCTCGGGGTCGTCTTCGGCGACATCGGCACGAGCCCGATCTACGCATTCCGCGAGGCGCTGGTGGCGTCGGCGGGCGGCCAGGTCGCCTCGCGCGAGGATATCCTCGGTGTCTTGTCGCTCATCATCTGGGCGCTGACGATCATCGTCACCATCAAATACGTCATGTTCGTGCTCAGGGCGCACAACCGCGGCGAGGGCGGTACGCTGTCGCTGATGGCGCTGGCAAGGCGCAGCCTGCCCAAGCGGGCGGGCATCATCCTGGCGCTCGGCATGGTTGGTGCGGCGCTGTTTTACGGCGACGCGGTGATCACGCCGGCGATTTCGGTGCTGTCGGCGGTCGAAGGCATGAAGGTGGTGACGCCAGCCTTCGAACCTTACGTCGTGCCGTTGACACTGGTGATCCTGGCAGCGCTGTTTTCGGTGCAGCGCTTCGGCACGGGCGGCGTGGCAATCGTGTTCGGACCGGTCACGCTGATCTGGTTCCTGGCCATTGGCTACTCCGGCATCCTGCACATCGCCGACGATCCGGAAATCCTTCTGGCGATCAATCCGATCTACATCGTCGAGTTCCTCGTCAACCAGCCTGAAGTGTCGTTCGTCACCATCGGTGCCATCTTCCTCGCGGTGACCGGTGCCGAGGCGCTTTATGCCGATCTCGGCCATTTCGGCCGCAGGCCAATCGTGCTGGCCTGGCTGTGCATCGTCTTTCCGTGCCTGCTGCTCAATTATGTCGGCCAGGGTGCGTTCGTGCTTGCCCATGGCGGCGTCGTCGGCCATCCGTTCTTCGAGATGAATGAAGGCTGGATGCTGGTGCCCATGGTGGTGCTGGCTACCGCAGCCACCGTCATTGCCAGCCAGGCGGTGATCACCGGCGCCTATTCGTTGACGCGCCAGGCGGTGCAGCTCAACATGCTGCCGCGGCTGGTCATCCAGCACACTTCGGAGACGACGCTGGGCCAGATCTACATGCCGCGCGTCAACATGCTGCTCGCCCTGGTGGTGATGCTGCTGGTCGTCGGCTTCGGCGAGTCGAGCAGCCTGGCTGCTGCCTATGGCATCTCGGTCACCGGCAACATGCTGGTGACGACCTTGCTGCTGTCAATCGTGATGATGCGCATCTGGCGCTGGCGGGTTGCCGCTGTTGTCGTGGCGACCCTGGTCTTCGGCCTGATCGACATCGGCTTCTTCGCCTCCAACATCGTCAAGGTGTTCGATGGCGGCTGGGCGTCGCTGGCGGTGGCCTTTGCCATCATACTGGTCATGTGGACCTGGGTACGCGGCAGCCGCTACCTGTTCGACAAGACGCGCAAGAACGAGATCCCGCTCGACTTCCTAGCCGGCAACCTGATCAAGAAGAAGCCGCATCTGGTGCCTGGCACCGCGGTATTCCTGACCAGCGATCCAGACAGTGCCCCAACCGCGCTGATGCACAGCCTCAAGCACTACAAGGTGCTGCATGAGCAAAATGTCATCCTGTCGGTGGTGACAGCACAGCAGCCGATCGTGCCCGACAGCGAGCGGGTGAAGATGGAGCAGGTCAACGAGCTGTTCATGCGTGTGAAGCTGAAGTTCGGCTACATGGAGCAGCCCAACATCCCCAAGGCGCTGGCCATCTGCCGCAAGCAGGGCTGGAAGTTCGACATCATGACGACGTCGTTCTTTCTGTCGCGGCGCTCACTGAAGGCGTCGCCCAATTCCGGCATGCCGGTGTGGCAGGACAGGCTGTTCATCGGCCTGGCGCGCACCGCGGCGGATGCGACCGAATACTTCCAGATTCCGACGGGCCGCGTGGTCGAAGTCGGCACGCAGGTATCGATCTGAGGCCTACGGCAGTTCGGTTGCAGGACGAAGTGAAGCATTGCCAATGCGCCAGCCATCCATGAACCTGTGTCGTGGATGGGCGGGCAGATGATCGGTCGAAAACTTCATATCGCAATCGCCGGTGCCGGACCGGCGGGGCTTGCAGCCGCGCTCTATCTCCAGCGCGACGGACATCGCGTCACTGTCTTCGAGAAATTCGCCGAGCCGAAGCCGGTGGGATCGGGGCTGATCCTGCAGCCGACCGGGCTTTCGGTGCTTGCCGATCTCGGCCTGTTTGGCGAAATCTCAAAGCTTGGAAGCCGGATCGACCGGCTGCACGGCCTTGACGCCGAGAGCGGGCGCACCGTGCTCGACGTGCGTTACGATGCGCGTTCGGGCGGGCGTTTTGGTGTCGCGGTTCACCGTGCCGCTTTGTTCGGTGTGCTTTATCGGGCAGCACAGCGTGAAGGCATCGAGATCGTCACCGACGCCGAACTTGATGGGGTGGAGCTTGGTGAGCAAACGCGGCTGGTGGATTCTGGGGGGCGTAGCCTCGGCTCGTTCGACCTCGTCATCGATGCCAGCGGCGCGCGCTCGAAGCTGCGCCGTAGCGCAGGCTTCACCTTAGAACCAAAGCCACTCGCCTATGGCGCATTCTGGGCCTCGCTCGACTGGCGCGGAGCAGGTTTTGACGAGCATGCGCTGACGCAGCGCTATCGCCGCGCCAGCGTGATGATCGGGGTGCTGCCGATTGGCCGCACGGAGGTGGACGGGCGCAAGATGGCGGCCTTCTTCTGGAGCCTGAAGCCGGCCGATGCAGAGCGCGTGCAGGCGGAGGGGCTGGCTGCCTGGAAGGCCCAAGTGGCGAGGCTATGGCCCGAGTGTGCGGCCTATCTCGACCAGATCGAAGATTTCGAGCAACTGACGTTGGCGCGTTATGGCCACCACACGCTGGCGCAACCGGCAGCAAAGGGCTTTGCCGTCATCGGCGACGCCGCGCATTCGACCAGCCCGCAACTGGGGCAGGGCGCCAACATGGCCTTGCTCGACGCGGCAGCGCTCGCCTATGCCTTGCGGCAGGCAAGCGACATGGATGCGGCGCTTGCGGCTTACGTCCGCGCGCGACGTTGGCACGTCAGGCTGTTTCAGGCGCTGTCGCTGGCATTCACGCCGTTTTACCAGTCGGACTCGGTGCTGCTGCCGTTGCTGCGCGACCGGCTGGTGGCGACCGTCGCCAAGCTGCCGCCGGCGCCGCAACTCCTGGCGTCGATCGTCGCCGGCACGCTGATCGATCCGTTCGCACCTGCCGGTCTCAAGGAGGCCGATTGGATGGAACGCGCCGAAGAAAGGCCTGCCCGGATCCCGGCTTGAGCCGCGCAGCGGTTGTGGCTACGTTGCGTCACATTCAACCGAGGAGCGTGCGATGCCGGGAATGATGGTGCGTGGAATTCGAAAGGCGATGGCTGCAATGGCCCTGCTTGCGCTCAGCTGCATGCCGGCACTGGCGGATGCGACGCTTCCCACCGCCGACATCGAAGGTGCTGCCGACAATGCGCTCGCCAAACGCTACGAAGGCTCGTTCATCGTCTACCACCAGAAACTCGACTACACGGATTTCAGCGTGCCGCTGGCGCCGCTGAAGGCTGATCCCGATCCGGAAAAACGCGACAAGAACAACAACCGGGTGTTCAAGCCGGAGAAGGCGGAAGAGGTCGAAGGTTCGCTCACCCGCCTCTTCTACGTGCTGCCCGACGGCCGTTCGCCGCTCGAGGTGCTGCGCAACTACCAGGACGTGGTGCAGGCGGCCGGCGGCGAGGTGGTGTTCGAATGCAAGAAGGAGGAATGCGGCGGTGATGCCTCGCGTTCGGCTTCGAGCGGCGGCGGCGACATGAGCCTGATGATGAACTTCTTCTACGACAGCGACCTCGGCGTGGAGGCATTCTCGAATGCTGCCTGCGTGGCGTCGTCGGGCGTTACCGACCAGCGCTACTTCACCGCCAAGGTTCCGCGCGACGGCGGCGACGCTTTCGTGACCGTGCAGACCTTCCAGTTGCTCGACGATCTCTACTGCAAGGAGCTGAATGCGCGCACCATCGCCATCGTGCATGTGCTGGAGCCCAAGGCGCGCGACAAGAAGATGGTCCTGGTGGAAGCGGCGAAGATGGCGGATTCGCTGTCGACCAGCGGCGGCATTTCGCTCTACGGCATCTTTTTCGACACCGACAAGGCCGATATCAAACCGGAGTCGGAGCCGACGCTGAAGGAAATCGCCAAGCTTTTGGGCGACAATCAGGGGCTTGCGGTGGCGGTGGTCGGGCACACCGACAATCAGGGCAAGTTCGACTACAACATCGACTTGTCCAACCGCCGGGCGGCTGCGGTGAAAGCGGCTCTCGTTTCGCAGTTCGGCATCGATGGCGCGCGGTTGACCGCCGCCGGCGCCGGCATGATGGCGCCGGTCGCCAGCAACGACAATGACGAAGGCAGGGCCAAGAACCGGCGCGTGGCGCTGGTCAAGCTGAACTGATACTGGGGCGGGGCGGCGTGTTTCCACGCGCCTGTCCCCGCGCCGATGTTCCGATCTGGCTGGGGAGGCCAGCCGGATCACGGTATGATCCGGCGCTGGCGCAGCTCGCGGAAAGTGCGCATGAACATCTCTTCGGTATCGACGAATTCGTGGAAGCCGAAGCGGCGCGCCTTGGAGCCGTCGGCGAAGAAGTCGTAGTCCCAACCGAAGACGAAATCGGCGAAGCGCCATGACGAGACATCGCTGTAGGGCGTGTCGGCGAGGCCGTGCCGGGCCTTCATCCTGTCCCACAGCGGCTGCTTGTCGGCCATGATCGTATCGAGCGACATCGGCAAAGGCGGAGCGGTGTCGAGGCCAAAACTCGCGGCGATTTTTGGCCACATCTCGTTCCAGCGAAACAGGTCGCCATTGGTGATGTTGAACGCCTGGTTGGCGCAGTGTTCGTCGGTCGCCGCCCAGACAGTGGCCCGCGCCAGCAAGCCGGCGTCAGTCATCTCGATGATCTTGTCATAGGCGCCTGGCTTGCCGGGAAAGCGCAGCGGCAGGCCGAGCTCCTTCGACATCGAGGCATAGACGGCAATCGCAATCGCGAGATTCATCGGATTGCCCAGGGCCTGGCCGATGACCACCGAGGGACGCAGCGCCGACCAGCTCCAGTTCTTGCCCTTCTGCCGGTCTTCCAGCAGCTCCTGCTGGTCGATGTTGAATTCCGGCGGCATATGGTTGGCGTCGGTCTCGCGTGCCGGCGTCTTGAACGGTCCGAGATGCGCGCCATAGACCTTGTAGCCCTGCATCAGGCTGATGTGGCGCAGGTTCCTGGCGATCGGCTCGACCGTGTCGACGACATTGCGCAGCATGGCGACGTTGGGCTCGACAAGTTCCGCCCAGCTCGGCCGGTCCTGGTAGGCGGCATAGAAGATGTGGGTGACATCAGTCAAGCCGCTCAGCTTTTCCCTGCTGTCCTTGCGATCCAGCAGGTCGACCGCGACGTGGCGGATTGGGCCCTGGTTCGGGCCGCCGCGCCGCGACAGCCCGATGATGTTCCAGTTTCCGAGCGTAGCCAGATGGCTGGCCAGATTGCTGCCGATGACGCCATGGGCGCCGACGATAAGGGCTGTGTTGTTGTGTTTCATCATCCAGATCTCCGTGTGACTGGTGATATGGACGCAGGCCACAGGATGAAATAGATGTCGCTCAAGCGAAGGATCTATGACGTGAGTTCACAATGATGCGGGTGGACGTCAATCGCTTCGGCGAAATGGAAGTGTTTGCCCGGGCGGTGGAGTGCGGCGGGTTTTCGGCGGCGGCACGGGCGCTGTCGATGTCGCCTTCGGCTGTCAGCAAGCTGGTCTCGCGGCTGGAAAGCCGCCTTGGCGCACGATTGGTCAATCGCTCGACGCGCCGCCTGCAGCTGACGCCGGAAGGCTGCACCTTCTATGAGCGCAGCGTCGTCATCCTTGCCGATCTCAGGGAAGCGGAGCAGTGCGCGGCAGCGGGCGAAGCGCCACGCGGACGCCTGCGCGTCAACGCCAACGTACCATTCGGCACGCATTTCCTGTTGCCGCTGCTGCCGCGCTTCCTGGCCCGCTATCCTGATATTTCGGTCGATGTCACCTTGTCCGACTTTGTTGTCGACCTGCTCGAAGCGCGGGCCGACGTGGCGATCCGGGCCGGGCCGATGAAAAGCTCCAGCCTCGTCGCGCGCAAGCTCGGCGCGACCCGCATGACGATCGTCGGCGCGCCAGCCTATTTCGCGGCGCGGGCAATGCCGCGCAACGCCGATGAGCTGAAGGGGCATAATCTGCTCGGGCCGTCCTATGTCCGCAGCATGCCGGGCTGGCCGCTCCTGCAGGACGGCCTCGTTGTCGAGGTCACGCCTACCGGCAATGCGCAGGCCAGCGATGGCGAGGCATTGCGCGCGCTGGCGCTGGCCGGGCTCGGCCTTGCCCGCATGGCGGCGTTCCAGGTGCGCGACGACCTGGCGGCGGGCAGATTGGTCACTGTGCTCGAAGACGCCAATCCCGGCGACCTCGAAGACGTCCACGCGGTCTTTCTGGGCAGCGGCGGGCCGGTGCCGGCACGGGTCAGGGCGCTGCTCGATTTCCTGGCCGAGACAGTTGATCTCGGTAGTTCCGGACAAGGCTGAGCGAGATCTTGCGCTGTCGGTGAGGCTTCGCGCGTATCTTTAAATCACTTGAGTGGTCAGCGCGGATTGAGCGCAAACACCTTGACGGCCTCCATGTAACCCGCCCGTGCCTTTTGGGTGAGGGGAGTCGGTCGAGCGACAAGTGGCCCAGACTTTACAGTTTCGGTCAATTGTTCGGGACTGATCTGCTTGATAAGCGACGCTCTTATGTCCTTCATTGATTGATCAGACGGGGAGCCAGGAATTTGCTCCAAGGTCAAAAGGTAGCGATAGCTAAGCGGTAGGTTCTTTGGGGCAATCTCGCCTTTATCATAAATGAGGCTGAGTTGAAGGACAGCGTCAGGGTCTCCCTGTTGCGCTGCTTCTGTCCACCATTTGATTGCTTCTGCGTATTGCCTTGCTGCGTAATAGTGCCAGGCGACCGATAACTGAGCCAAGTCATAGCCTTTTTCGGCCGCAACCAGCTTGTATTTCAGGCCCAGTACGTTGTTCTTCGGCACAACACCCGGAAATTGACCGTCGTAATAGCAGCCAACCTTAAATGCCGCGAGCGGATCGCCTGAGGTGGCTGATTTTTGGAACCAATCGAATGCTTCAGTTGGATTGGCCTTTGTCCCGATGCCGTTGTTGTACAACATTCCCAAGTGATACTGGGCCTCTCGATTTCCTTCGCCAGCCAGAGTGAGCATTCCTCTGAATAGCTGTTCAGAAGGATCGGCGGCGGATGTCCCATGACTTCCGGCCATCAAGACGAGGAAACAGACTAGCCGAAGTGCTTTATGCAGGGCTCTCAATTTCATGGCTCCAGCATAGTTCAGGTGGAGCCATATTCTTAATTTGGCGGAACTCAGGCAAGCCAATTCTCTCACCCGGCGAGGGGGAGGGCAATTACGGCGCGCGCGCCTCCGTTCTCGCCAAGTTGCGCGACTGGACGATAATCGTCGGATGCAGAGAAGTTACTCATTGCGAGGTCAATAATTTTGCGGCATAAGCCGAACCGTAACGTACGGTACGGTTTCATTTGAAACGAACCGATGACGTGGCAGGCCGGGAACGATGTTGCAGACAACCACCGAGATGATGGAAGGCGAGGGGCCGACGGCACGTCAGCAGGACGTGCTCGATGCGGTGCTGCGCCTGCTCGTCGAGGAGGGCGACAGGCTGACCATGACCGCCGTTGCCCGGCGTGCCAGCTGTTCCAAGGAAACGCTGTACAAATGGTTCGGCGACCGCGACGGCTTGCTGACCGCAACCGTGCAGTGGCAGGCCTCGAAGGTGCGGGTGCCGCCGGTCGACCGCAAGGGTCTGGACCTCGCTTCGCTGACGTCGAGCCTCGAGCGTTTCGCGTCGGACTGGCTGCGGGTGATTTCGAGCGACACTTCGATCGCGCTCAACCGGGTCGGGGTGGTGCATGCCGGTTCCGACAAGCGCGATCTCGGCGCCATCGTGCTCGAGCGCGGCCGCTTCGCGCTCGGCCGCAGGTTGAAGCCGGTGCTCGAAGCCGGCCGCGAGGCGGGAATCCTCGAATTCGACGACGCCGAAACGGCGTTCCGTACCTTTTTCGGGCTGGTTGCCCGGGACGTGCAGATCCGTCTGCTGCTCGGCGACCGGCTGGAATTGACTGAGGCGGGGATCGACGGCGACGCCGTGCGCGCTACGCAGCAGTTTCTTGCTCTTCATGGAGCGAAAACCGGGCCCAAGGCCCTCTGAATTACAAACCGGGAAGGAACCCACCAATGCGTGTCTATTACGATCGTGATGCTGATCTCAACCTGATCAAGGGCAAGAAGGTCGCCATCATCGGCTACGGCAGCCAGGGCCGTGCGCATGCGCTGAACCTCAAGGATTCGGGCGCCAAGGAACTGGTCATCGGCCTCAAGGCCGGCTCGGCGACCGCCAAGAAGGTCGAGGCCGACGGTCTGAAGGTGATGACGGTTGCGGAAGCCGCCAAGTGGGCCGACCTGATGATGATGGCGACGCCTGACGAACTGCAGGCCGACATCTACCGTGACGAGATTGCTCCGCACATCCGCGACGGCGCTGCGATCGCCTTTGCGCACGGCCTCAACGTGCATTTCGGCCTGATCGAGCCGAAGGCAACCGTCGACGTGCTGATGGTCGCGCCGAAGGGCCCGGGCCACACCGTGCGCGGCGAGTACCAGAAGGGCGGCGGCGTGCCGTGCCTGGTCGCCGTTCACCAAGACGCTTCGGGCAATGCGCTCGACCTCGGCCTGTCCTACGCCTGCGGCGTCGGTGGTGGCCGTTCGGGCATCATCGAGACCAACTTCAAGGAAGAGTGCGAAACTGATCTGTTCGGCGAGCAGGTCGTTCTCTGCGGCGGCCTTGTCGAGCTGATCCGCGCAGGCTTCGAGACGCTGGTCGAAGGCGGCTATGCCCCTGAGATGGCCTATTTCGAGTGCCTGCACGAAGTGAAGCTGATCGTCGACCTGATCTATGAAGGCGGCATCGCCAACATGAACTACTCGATCTCGAACACCGCCGAATGGGGCGAATACGTCTCGGGTCCGCGCATCATCACCGCCGAGACCAAGGCCGAGATGAAGCGCGTGCTGAAGGACATCCAGACCGGCAAGTTCACCTCCGACTGGATGCAGGAGTACCGTTCGGGCGCCGCCCGCTTCAAGGGCATCCGCCGCATGAACGACGCCCACCAGATCGAGGAAGTCGGCGCCAAGCTGCGCGCGATGATGCCGTGGATCGCCAAGAACCAGCTGGTCGACAAGACCAAGAACTAAGAAGCCCGCGTCAATCCTACCCTGCCGGCTGACTGCCGCGACCATCTGCGCTTCCGGTGCTCACGGACTTGATGTCCGCTCCGCGCCGGTTCTCGATGGCCGCACCATTCAGCACGGCAGGGCGGATTGCCATCCGACTTCTGCGGCTACCCGCAGACGAATCAAAAAGGCCGGCGGAGCAATCCGCCGGCCTTTTTTGTTGGTTTGAAATCAGGAATGGCTGCCTAGCCGTAATGCCAGTGGGGCTTGGGCTCGGTGCCTTCGAACTGGACGCCGATGCGGTCGGTCTTGCGCCAGCGCACGATGCATCGATAGGCGATGCCGTCGACGGGCACATAGAGCAGGAACTGGTCGGGAACGCGGCTTTCGAGCGGGATTTTGATCTCAGCGCCGTTCAGATGCATGTTGCGGATGGTGCAACGGATCTCCGAATTGGTGATGCCAGTCAGGATCGCCGCGCCCTTGAGGACGCGGTTACGGCGCTCGCGGCGCAGTTCGTTATCGGCGATCTCGGCGTTGTCGATCGTCATGCATTCTCAACCCAGAATAGAAAATCCTCCCGGTATTCTTCGTTCTACACATCATATGTAAACAACAGCTTGTTGCGGCGGAACGCCGTTGTTTAGCTGTTCATCACATTTGACAGAAAAACGGCGCCGCTCGCGCGACGCCGTTTCCGTTATTTTCGATCCGCCTCAGCTATAGGGCGACCAGCACTGCCGGCGCGGACCGTTGTAGGGCTGGAAGGTGTTGTCCCAGGCCCGGTACGAGCGATAACGGTCGTAGCACCACTGGGCGTGCGCCGACCCTCCGCCACGATAGACGCGGCGCGGCTGGACATAGCGCGGCTCGTAGTAGCGGTAGGCCGGAATGCCGAAGTTCAGATAGATGCCGCTCCTGAAGTGGCGCCGGTGCGGGCGATGGCGCCAGCGCCAGTCGTCACGCCAGCGGTCGCCGCGCCAGTTGTTATGGCGCCAACCGTCGCCACGCCAGCCGTCGCGGCGAACGGAGCAACGGCTGCCCGGAGGGCAAAAATGGCTCTGGGCGGGAATGACGTTCTGCGCCGCTTGCGGAACATGCGACGGCATCTGGCCGATGCCGGCTGGCGAAGCTGATGCAGCCAGCGGCAGGCCGGTGACAAGACCGAGCGCGACGAGCCCGGAACGTGCAAGGGATGAGAGTTTCATGATCGTCTCCTGATGTCCGAATCCCAAAGGCTCCATGCCCCCAAATTTCGATGGAGATAGGGCATATTCCGCCTTTCAGCCTGAACGGAAAATGAACGTGCGCGGTTCCCTGCGGAGTTGTGGCTGGGCTCTTGTGTTTGGCCTGACATGAAGGCAATGCTCGCGTCATGTCGCTGCGCCTTGCCACCTTCAATGTCGAGAACCTGATGAACAGGTTCGATTATTCCGGCTACCGCAACCAGCTCAATGAGGACCGGACGCTTGCGCTGTTCGAGATCCACAGCGAGGCCGAATACCGGTTGCTCGAGCAGGCGCGCGCGATCGCGCATGCCGACGACATGCGCCAGCTGACGGCGTTGGCGATCGCCGAGACCCGCGCTGACATCATCTGCCTGCAGGAAGTCGACAATATCGAAGCGCTGAAGGCCTTCGAATACGGCTATCTGTTCAAGATGGTGGGGCAGGGCTACCAGCACAAATATACCACCTCGGGCAACGATTCGCGCGGCATCGACGTCGCGGTAATGATGCGGGCGGAAACGTCGCACGGCGAGCCGATCGAGTTCGTGCGCATGACCAGCCACGCGCATGTCACCTTCGAGCAATTCGGCCTGCATACGCCTGAACTCGCGGGCTTTGGCCAGGAGCCGTTCGAGCGCATCTTCCGGCGCGATTGCCTGGAGATCGACGTCAAGATCGGCGGCAAGCCGCTGACCATCTATTCGGTGCACTTCAAGTCGATGGGCTCGCCGCGCAACGGGCTGAACGGCCGCGATGCGACGATGCCAGTCCGTGTCGCCGAGGCGAAGGCTGTCAGGCGCATCATCGAGGACCGTTTCGGCAAGGATCATACGGGCGACAAGCGCTGGGTGATCTGCGGCGACATGAACGACTACCGCGAGCGGCTGGTGATCTCAGGCGATGCCTACCAGGGCCACAGCTTCACCCCGGTCAAGGAGACGGTATCCTGCCTCGACGTGTTCCTCGCGGACGGGTTTGCCGAAAACGTCGTCGAACGGCGGCCTGAGATGGACCGCTGGACGCTCTATCACACACGCGGGCCGCTGGAGCGGCATTTGTGCCAGCTCGACTACATCCTTTTGTCGCCGGCACTGGCACGGACAAACGAGCAGGCGGTGCCCGATATCGTGCGCCGCGGCCAGCCCTGGCGCACCATCTTCCCGCCCGGGCAAGAGGTGGATCGTTATCCGCGCGCCGGCTGGGACAGGCCGAAGGCCTCCGACCACTGCCCGGTGGCGGTGACCCTAAGCGTTACCTGAGAGATTTCATTGGCATTCGACATTCCGCGCAACCAGATCCTGCCGGTCGACGTCGTCGATGTGCGCCTCGATCCCGCCCCGCATCCGTTCGAGCGTGACAATGCCGAGGCGATTGCCGCCAACTGGGCGGCTGAGAAAGCGCTGACGCCGGCGATGTTCGACGGCACGGTGGTGCTGCTGTCGGAGCTTGCCTATGCCGAGAACCGCCTGACCGGGCGCTGCCATGCCGTCCGCTTCTCGACCTTCATGCTGTGGCGCAAGCTGAAGCCCATGACCAGCGCCGAGCATTCCTTCGCGCACGCCATGTTGGTCTCCAGCGACAATGCGCTGGTCGCGATCCGCATGGGCGCGCATACGGTCAATGCCGGCAAGGTCTACTTCGCCGCCGGCTCGTTTGAGCCGGAAGACTTTCGCGATGGGCTCGTCGACCTCGACTACAACATGGCGCGCGAGGTGCGAGAGGAGACCGGGATCGAGCTTGGCGAGGCCCGCGGCGAAGCGCGCTGTTATGCGCTGTCGGGGGACACCGGCACGGCGATCGTGCGCTGCTACCATCTGGCCGAGACGGCCAACGAGGTGGCCGCGCGTATCGAGCGCTTCGTGGCCGACGATGCGGAGCCTGAGATCGAAGGGCCCGTGATCATCCGCAGCGCGGACGATCTGCCCGACAATTTGATGCCGCATATGCCCGCGCTGGTGGAATGGCATTTTTCCAAGGACTGAGGTCGCTGTCTGGCGCCCGGGAAGTATTGCCGGAAGTCCTTGCTTGCCCGATGCCGCTGCGTCACAAGTTGCCGTAGTTTCTTGCGGCATCTCGGGGGGATTCGATGGCCATGTTTCTTAAACGTGCGAGTATTCTGTCGGGCGCCGTCGCGCTGGCTCTGTTCCAGAGCAGCACTGCCGGTGCCCTCGACAGTACGCCTGCCGCCAAGGTTGTGGTGACGCCGCTGGCGTCGACGACGGTGACTGCGAACGGGCAGCCGATCGTGCTGCCGCAGAAGAACGTGCAGGTGCTGGTCTCGTCCTTCGAGATCCCGCCTGGGGCGTCGCTGCCGGTGCACATGCACCCGTCGGCGCGCTACGCCTATGTGCTCGAGGGCCAGTTGCAGGTAACCAATGCCGAAACCGGCAAGAGCACCAGCTACAACAAGGGCGACTTCATCGTCGAGATGATCGGTGCGTGGCATCAGGGCGCGAATGTCGGTGCCGATCCGGTCAAGCTGCTGGTCATCGACCAGGTCGAGGAAGGCACGGCAAACACGCTGCTGAAGAAATAATCCCGGCTACTCGTGCCTGAGCGCCTCGATTGGGTCGAGGCGCGCGCCGCGCAGGGCCGGGAAAAAGCCGAACACCATGCCGATCAGTGCCGAAAAGCCGACGGCAAGCAGCACCACGGCCAGGCTTGGCGCGAACGGGATCGACAACGCCAGCGAGGCGGCACCGGCGAGCGCCAGGCCAATGGCGATGCCGATCAGTCCGCCGAGCAGCGACAGCACCGTGGCCTCGACCAGGAACTGGATCAGTATGTGCTTTTCATGCGCGCCGATGGCGAGGCGAATGCCGATCTCGCGGGTGCGCTCGGTGACCGACACCAGCATGATGTTCATGATGCCGATGCCGCCAACGAGCAGGCTGACGCCGGCGACCGCACCGAGCATGCCGGTCATGGTGGCGGTGGCGCTGGCCATCGCGTCGGCGATCTGGGTCATGTCGCGGACGGCAAAATCGTCCTCGCGGTCGGCGGTGACGCGCCTGACGTCGCGCATGATGTCTTCGATGCGGGTCTGGACGATCTGGGTGGGCGTGGCGTCGTCGGCGGCGACATAGATGTTGTCGATGTCGCGATTGCCGGCGATGCGCCGCTGGAACGCTGAAAGCGGCATCAATACGACATTGTCCTGGTCCTGACCGAAGCCGGAATAACCCTTCGGCTCGAGCAGGCCGATGACCTTGCAGCTGACGCGGCCGATGCGGATGGCGGCACCGTCGGGATCGCCGGCACCGAAGAATTGCTGCCGCACCGTTTCGCCGATCAGGCAGACATTGATGCCGCCGCGCACCTCGGACTCGCTGAACGGCCTGCCCGAGGCGAGCTTCCAGTCGCGGGCGTCGAGATAGGCGTTGTCGGTGCCGGTGATCGACGAGGTCAGGCTTTCGGTGCCGAAGACGACACGAACCTGCTTCTGCGAGGCAGGCGAGACCGCGCGAACGCCTTCGAGATGGGCAGTCAGGGCAGCGACTTCCTTTTCGCCAAGTTGCCGGATCGTCTGCTGCGGGCCCGATCCTGGCGCTGCGGGGCGGCCGGCGCGGACGATCAGCAGGTTGCTGCCGAGCTGCGAAATGTCGGACTTGACCTTCGCGGTGGTGCCGCTGCCGATTGTCAGCATGGCGATGACCGCGGCAACGCCGATGACGATGCCGAGAAGCGTCAGGAACGAGCGCAGCGCGTTGCGGCGGACCGATCGAAGGGCGAGGCGGACGGTTTCCCAGATCATCGCTATGCCGCCTCGAGCTTCTTTGTGTCGGAAGCGATGTGGCCGTCGCGGAAGGCGATGGTGCGGCCGGCATAGGCGGCGATATCGGCTTCGTGGGTGACCATGACGATGGTGAGGCCCGCATCCTGGTTGAGGCTGGTCAACAACTGCATGATCTCGTGGCTGCGGGCGGTGTCGAGGTTGCCCGTGGGTTCGTCTGCGACCAGAAGGGTGGGGCGGGTGACGATGGCACGTGCGATCGCTACGCGCTGCTGCTGGCCGCCGGACAACTCGGCGGGCGTGTGGTGCTCGCGGCCTTCGAGGCCAACCTCGGCGAGCGCCTTCATGGCAAGCGCGCGCCGTTCATGGGCTGCGACGCCGCGATAGATCAGCGGCAGCTCGACATTCTCCGCCGCCGTGGTGCGCGGCAGCAGGTTGTAGCCCTGGAAAACGAAGCCGATATAGAGATTGCGCAGCACCGCGCGGCGGTTGCGGTCGAGCCGGCCGGCGTCGGTGCCCATGAAGCCGTAGCGGCCAGACGTCGGCGTATCGAGGCAACCGACGATGTTCATTGCCGTCGACTTGCCCGAGCCGGACGGACCCATGATGGCGACGAACTCGCCCTGGCCGATCGCAAGATCGATGCCGGCGAGCGCCCGCACCTCGGCCTCGCCCTGGCCATAGGTCTTCCAGACCTTGTCGAAGACGATGAGCGGCGCGGTGACCATGACCGTGCTCAATTGGCCCTGGCGGAGGATGCGGCGGTGATGACGGCATCGCCGGACGCAAGCCCGGAGACGATCTCGGTGCGGTCGCCGTCGGTGGAGCCGGTCTTGACCCTGACCGCGACCGGCGCGCCGTTCTTGAGCACATAGAGCGTGCGCAAGCCGTCGGTCGGCGTCGAGGCCGGTCGGCTGCGGTCGGTCGGGCCGCGGTTGGGGCGGCCGAGGAACAGGTTCTGCAGGCTGAAGCCACCGCCGCGGGCGACAGGCACGGGGCGGTAGCGGAAAGCCGTGGCCGGTACGGTCAGCACACCCTTGGCCTCGCGGGTGACGATCGACACCGTCGCCGTCATGCCCGGGCGCAGCAGGAGCTCGTCATTGGCGACTTCGAGCCAGGCATTGTAGGTGACCACGCCGTCTGTGGTAACAGCGGCATAGGCGATGTCGCGGATCGTCGCCTTGAAGCTGCGGTCGGGAAAGGCATCGACGGTGAAGCGGGCGTTCTGGCCCTTCGCCACCGAACCGATGTCGGCCTCGTCGACCGCCGCCTTGAGCTCCATCTGGGACAGGTCGGCGGCGAGCACGAACAGCACTGGCGCCTGCATGGAGGACGCCACTGTCTGGCCCGGATTGACCGAACGCGTCAGCACGACGCCGTCGATGGGGGCATAGATCGTGCTCTTGGCGAGGTCGGCCTGCTGCAGCTTGAGGTCGGCTTCCGAAATGGCGAGATTGGCTTCGGCCATGTCGAGCGCGCTCTGGGCCCGGTCGCGCTCGGCGGTGGCGGCCTCGAGCGCCTGGGTGGTGGCCATGCCGCGCTTCGACAGCTCCTGGGCGCGGGTGAGCGCCTGGGCATTCTGGGACAGCGTGGTGCGCGTGTCCTCGACCTTGGCGGCGGCGGCCTTGGCGGAAGCCTGGGCGCGCTCGATCTGGGCCGAAAGCCGAGTGGTGTCGAGAGCGGCGAGCACGTCGCCTTTCTTGACCTGCTGGTTTTCAACCACCGCGACCGAGCGGACGACGCCGGACAGCTCGCTCGAAATGTCGACCTGGGTGAGGGGCTGCAGATTACCTGTCGCCGAAACCTCGACGGTCAGGTCGCCTATCTCGGCGGCTTGCGTGGTGTAGATCAGTTTCTCTGAGGGCGTTGCGAACCAGGAATAGGCGGCATAGGCGCCAGCCGCGGCGACCAGCGCCACCAACAGCCATAGCCAGCCCCTGCGCCGGCGCGTGGCGCGGCCTTTGCCGTCGAGGCCGAGTGCCCCCTCTATCGAGGGTCTGCTCGCCTGCTGCTGGCGATTTGTTAGCTGGTCCAAGCCAGACCCTTTCAATGGTCCCAGAAAATCCGCCTAGAGCCTGCTCTAAGCTGGTTCGATCAAGCATGATCTTGTCTGAAACCGGGATGCCAGTTTGACGATCATGCTCTAAAATCACAGATCGGCTGAGTGGTCCCGAAATTCAAATTAAATTTCGCTCATGTTGCCGGCGCAGAAGGAGCAAACATGACGAGCGGACGCAAGTATTTTGTCTATGATGTCTTCACCGAAAACAGGCTTGCTGGCAACCCGCTTGCCGTGGTCGTCGACGCCCAGGGGCTGAGTTCAGCCGCGATGCAGGCCATCGCACGCGAATTCAACCTGTCTGAAACGTCCTTCGTGCTGCCGCCGGAAAACCCCAAGCACAAGGCACGGGTGCGTATTTTCACGCCTGATTACGAGATGCCCTTCGCTGGGCATCCGACAGTTGGCACGGCGATCGCGCTGACCGAGATGGCGCAAGGTGACGATCTCGCCGGCATCTTCGTGCTGGAGGAGAATATCGGCCTTGTGCGCTGTGCGGTGAACAAGGTCGGCGACAGCCTTTTTGCCGAATTCGACCTGCCGAAGCTGCCGGAACCGATGCCACTTGCGGCCAGCGCCGATGCGGTTGCCGCGGCCCTTGGGCTTGCACCGCACGAGATTGGCTTTGAAAACCATCGCGTGTCGCTGTGGTCGGCCGGCGTGCCCTACATCACCGTGCCAGTCGCCGACACCATGGCTGCAGCTCGGATCCGCTTCGACAACGGGGCATGGTTCACCTTTTCGCCGCGCAAGAACGACTCGGCGGTGGCCAGCGCCTATGTCTATTGCCGCGAGACTGTGGGCCACGACAACGCCTTCCATGCCCGCATGATCGTTCCCGGCAGCCCGTCCTACGAAGATCCGGCGACAGGCTCGGCGGCAGCCGCCTTTGCCGGCGCGATCATGGAGTTCGACAGGCCGACCGACGGGGCGCAGCGATTCTGGATCGAGCAGGGCATCGAGATGGGCCGACCCTCCAGGATCAGGCTGGAGCTTGAGGTTTCGGGAGGCAGCCTGGTTTCGGCGCGTATTGGCGGACACGCGGTAAGGGTAGCCGAAGGCGTTCTGCTGGTTTGACCCAGCTATTTTTGCCGACTGAAAGAAAAAGCGGCCGGTGGGGTGGACAGGGCAAAATGGCTTGGCTATATGCCGGCCACGGTCGGTTCGCCGGACGGTGTGGGTGCGTAGCTCAGTTGGTAGAGCAGCTGACTCTTAATCAGCGGGTCACAGGTTCGATCCCTGTCGCACCCACCACTTCTTTCCCTTCTCATCGTTGAAATTGACAGCCTGCAGATCGCGTTGGCACGGGTGTTCGCAGCTGTTCTTGCTAATATGAAGCTGAAATGGCGATACACACAGGCTTTCGAGCGTCTATTTCGTTTGCCTGCTCTTTCTTGCCGAACATGGGTGGACAGTACCGGATGGTATGGCTATATGCCGGCCACGGTCGGTTCGCTGATCGGTGTGGGTGCGTAGCTCAGTTGGTAGAGCAGCTGACTCTTAATCAGCGGGTCACAGGTTCGATCCCTGTCGCACCCACCATTCTTCTCCAAGATTTCAGACCGCTGTGACTGTTGCTTCAACTGGGTTGAAGCCGCTTGGAGTCCGATTTCCGGTCGGCCCTGTACTGCCTCAGATCCGAAACGACCAGTAAAGGCAGGCCAGTGTGGCCAGGCCGAAGAGGGCGAAGAACAGGCTGCGCAGGAGGACGTTGCGGCGGAGTTCGTTCATGGTGAGGTGGCAGCCGACGATGGCGGCGACAAACAGGAAGCGCCAGTCGAGCAGGGCCCAGGGCGCACTCGTCTGACCGAAGGCCCAGCGCGCCGCGAGACAGCCGACAATGGTGGCAAGCAGTGCGATGACCACCCAGTGGATCGTGTCTGCGGCGTTGAGCAAGACGATGCTTGCGGCCTTGAGCGGCAGGATCATCATCAGCATCGCGGCGAAGAAGTAGATTGCGGCCAGAGGCATGAAGGTGTCGGCGCTGGCGATGCCGTCGAGGCGCTTCACGCCGATGACGCCGAACGGATAGCCATGCCGGGCGACGGCGAGGCTGAGCGCCATCAGCAACGCCGTCAACACGGCGACGAGGGCAAATGAAGCGGCGGCCTTGTTCATGGCGGATCCCGTGATTGCGAATCGGACTGCACCCTTGCCTAGCGCAGCAAAACCGGCATTTCCAATGCGCAAACGTCCGCTCGAACACGCGAGACAGCGGGCAGGGGCAAGCGAGGTTCCTGCGCCGCTGGCGATGAGCTGTTTGTTTCGAGGTGCGGTTGCTTCACCTTGAGTCGTGCCGCACCGCAGCCATGCGTTGCCTGAATGCTGCCTGATTGCCGAGGCATCCCTTGGGTTGAAGGGACCTCATGGTCCACGCGCTGGATGGCGCGATGGATCGTTTTTCGCCGCCGCGCATTGTAGGGCGGTGGGGACACATTTTCGGGAGTTATTGGTGATGATGAAACTCGTCTTGAGTCTTGCACTACTGGTGCCGCTGGCAGCCTGCTCGCAAACCGAACAGGGTGCGGCCATTGGCGGTCTCGGCGGTGCTGCGATCGGTAGTGCCGTTGCAGCACCCGGAAACCGGGCCGAAGGCGCACTTGTCGGTGGTGCCGTTGGTGCCGTTGCCGGCGCACTGATTGGGCGGGCAAATGAGCCGAACCAGTGCCGCTTCCGCGACCGTTATGGCCGCACCTATATCGCTGCGTGCCCGCGCGGCTACTACTAAGCCGGCTCGCAGTTATCCCAGATGTCTCGAAGGTGCCGATGTGCCTTCGGGACATCATTATCGTATGACCCTTGAGCGCGCACCAGGTGCGAGCAGGGCTGCTTGTCGAATTATCCATTTGTTTTTGCATAAGTTTGATCTGGTTTAGGCCTGCCGGTAGGGCGGACTCAAAGCAAGGCTGCGGGTAATCGCGCGCTGGAGCGGCCTGCCCCCAAAGGGAAAAAATGCTCCGCCTGGTGGGAGGCGCGGCAAAGCCGTTCCACAATCTCGCCAAAATTAGCAATCGACAAAGTCTATTAGTTTTATAGACTAAGAGCATGATGGAGATTGCGATGGCACAGACCCAGTATCTAACGAACAGCCGCGTCGGCGAGACGGCGGCTGCGGTGGGCAAGCCCGCCAGCATTGCGCAGATCGCGTCGTATCTGTTCTTCACGGTGTCGTTCGGCTTCACCGCGGCCGTCGTCGTCGGCCTGGTCCACTAGGACCACCCGTGCCCGGAGGCGGGCGCGCCATATCTCAACCCAACTGAAGAAGGTTTTACCCAGTAGCGCGTGAACCGGCGCGGGCGGCGCCAATAACTGTTCCTGACAAGATGAAGGAGTTTGCGATGCAGATCGACTTCACCCATTGCCCGGGCGGCGTTGCCGACAAGGACGAACTTCACTCTTCCTTCTTTTCCGATACGGCAATTGCCGTGCAGAGGCTGCGCCAGCTTGAAAGGGTGGGCTTCAGCCGCGTCCTCATCGACGACATGGGCGGCCTGCTGGCCAATATGGACCTGGCGTCGCTGGCGCTGCGCAGCACGCAGTCGATCGGTGTCCTGGTCTCCCATTGGCCCGGTATCGTCGCGCCTGTGGTGGCGGCCCGGCAGTTTGCGGCCTTCGACCAGATCGGTTCCGGCCGGCTGGCGTTGCGGGTGCCACCAAGCCGCGACCTGCGCGAAACCAATGACGACAGCGGCCTCGTCGCCACGCTGGGGCGCACGGACGAATATCTGATGCTGCTCAAGCGGCTGTGGAGCAATGCGCAGCCGTTCGAATATGAAGGCCTGTTCTACCGCATTCATGGCGGCTTCGTGCCGATGAAGGCGGCGGACGGTGCCGCTATCCCGCTCCAGCTTGGCGGATTGTCGGGCACAGCACTCAAAATCGCGGGCCGGCATGCCGACAGGTTCGAGCTGCCGGTGGGCGGCTTTGACGACACGCTGCGGCTGATCGAGCGGGTGAGGGTTGCAGCCGAGCCGTTCGGCCGGGCCCAGCGCATCCGCTTCTCGTTGCCGGTACATGTCGGCGAAGGCGGACACCAGGCATGGCAACTCAGTGGTGAGCCGGAGCATGTCGTTTCGGCGCTTGCAGGTTTTGTCGAACTCGGCGTGAGCGATTTCATCGTTCACGGCCTAGACGGTGCCGATGCGGTCGAGGCCTTCGGGCGTCAGGTCATACCGTCGCTGCGCAAGGCATTTCGCCGCCATGAGCCGACGCCGATACAGCAGCGCAAACGGCCGGTGGTGCTGCGCCGGGTCGTCTGATCGATAGGCTCAGGCGTGATGCAGGGCTTCGGTCAGGATGTCGTCATTGGCGGCGTCGCGGACCTGGGCAAGGCTGCGGTTGTCGAGCACTCCGGCGATGGCCTGGCGGACCTCGAGCATCATGTGCCTGATCTGGCAGGTGGCCTCGTCGCAGTCGTCGCAAGGTTGGTACTGGGTGCGGCTGGCGCAGGGAATGGGTGCCAGCGGGCCGTCGAGCACGCGCACGACATGGCCGATCTTGATCTCCGCGGCAGGCTTGGCGAGGCGGTAGCCGCCGTCCTTGCCCTTGCGGCTCTGGACGAAACCGGCATTGCGGAGTTCGCCAAGGATCGCGTCGAGGAATTTTTTCGGGATCTTGTTGGCGGTCGCGATGTCGCCAACGAAGGCGAGCTGGCCAGCGGGCAGTTGGGATAGGTGAACGAGGGCCTTGAGGCCGTATTTGCCTTTTTTAGTCAGCATGGCGAACGCGTGTCATCGGCTTCCTGCTGCCTGTCGCAGCGTGGGGTTGCTTGCCGAGGATAACGATTCGTCCCCATCGCATTCCGGCCTTCACCAGAGATAAATTCCACAGACTTGATATACAAGCCGAAACGCGTTGATTTTCCGTAAGTTTTGCGGGTTTCGGCCCCATTCGCGGCAGAATCAGCCTGCCGCGTAGACGCTGGCGCGTTCGATGATGATGATGCCCTGTTCGCGGGCACTGACCTGGGTCTCGGGCGCGACGTCGAGTTCGACGGCTTCGCCCGTTGCCGTCAGCGCCAGAATGCGCCGGCCGGCCGGCCGGTCGATGACGCGGGCGACAGTCGCGGGAATGCCGGCGCCGCTTCTGCTCCAGCCGAGATCGCTCGGGCGCAGGAAGATTTCGACCGGGCCATCGGCGAAGCCAGGGGCGGGTATCTGGGCTTCGCCAACGCGCGCAACGCCGCCCGCGACGGCTGCCGAAATGCGGTTGGTGTCACCGAGGAAATTCATGACGAAGGCCGAGGCCGGGTTGCGGCAGACCTCTTCGGGCGTGCCCTGCTGGACGATCTGGCCCTTGTCGAGGATGACGACGCGGTCGGCGAGGTCGAGCGCTTCCTCCTGGTCGTGGGTGACGAACAGCGTGGTGATGCCGAGCTCCTGATGGATCTCGCGCAGCCAGCGGCGCAGGTCGCGACGCACATTGGCGTCGAGCGCACCGAAGGGTTCGTCGAGCAGCAGCACCTTGGGATCGACGGCGAGCGCCCGCGCAAGGGCGACGCGCTGGCGCTGGCCGCCCGAGATCTGGCCGGGAAAACGTTCGGCCAGGCCTTCGAGCTGGACGAGGCGCAGCAGATCGGCGACGCGGGTTTCGATGGCGGCCTTGTCGCGGCGCTGCTTCGACACCTTCATGCCGAAGGCGATGTTTTCGGCGACCGTCATGTGTGGGAACAGCGCATAGTGCTGGAAGACGAAGCCGACGCCACGGTCGCGCACCGGAATGTCGGTGGCATCCTCGGCGCCGAAATAGATGTGGCCGGCGTCGGCATATTCGAGGCCGGCGACCATGCGCAGGATGGTGGTCTTGCCCGAGCCGGAAGGTCCGAGCAGGGCTACCAGTTCGCCGCTCTCGATTTCGAGCGAGACGCCATGGACGGCGCGGAAGGTCTCGAAGGTCTTCACGACGTTGTCGAGGCGGATTTTCATGACGAAACCTCAGCGGAAGCGGTCTTGGGTGCGGCTACAGGGGCTGCAAGTGCGGGGCGACGACGGGCGCGGCCGGCGCCCTGGCGCTCGAGCAGCACCTTGGCAACGAGGGTGACGACGGCGAGAAGCGCCAGGATGGATGCGGCGGCGAAGGCACCGGCCGTCTGGTAGTCGTGGTAGAGCAGCTCGATATGCAGCGGCAGCGTGTTGGTCTGGCCGCGGATGTTGCCCGAGACGACCGAGACCGCGCCGAACTCGCCCATGACGCGCGCATTGCACAGCACCACGCCGTAGAGCAGCGCCCAGCGGATGTTGGGCAGGGTGACCGAAAAGAAGGTGCGCCAGCCCGACGCACCGAGGGACGTCGCGGCTTCCTCAAGATCGCGACCTTGCGCCTGCATCAGCGGGATCAGTTCGCGGGCGACGAAGGGAGCGGTGACGAACATCGAGGCAAGCACGATGCCGGGCAGGGCGAAGAGGATCTTGATGTCGGCCTGCTCCAGCGCCGGGCCGAACAGGCCCTGCAGGCCGTAGACGAAGAGATAGGCGACGCCGGCGACGATGGGCGAGATCGAGAACGGGATCTCGATCACTACCAGCAGGAAGCGGCGGCCCCAGAAATCGAACTTGGTGATCGCCCAGGCGGCGGCAACGCCGACGGCCGTGTTGATGGGCACGGCGATCAGCGCGGTGACGACGGTCAGGCCGATGGCGTGCAGCGTGTCGGGATGGGCGATCGCGGCGGCATAGACGGCGACGCCTTGCGAGAAGGCCTGGTAGCCGATGACGGCCAGCGGAGCGACGATGACGATGGCGACCAGCGCTAGCACGATGCCGATGAGCGCGCGGCGGAAGGCCGGGGCGTCGCCGACCCGGGGCGGGCGGCCCTTGACGGGATTGCTCATCTCAGCCCCTCGCCGTGTAGCGCAGGGCACGTGCCTGCAGGATGTTGGTGATGGCGAGCATCAGGAAGGCTGTGATGAGCAGCACCGAGGCGATCGCCGCGGCGGCCTGGTAGTCGTATTCCTCGAGCCGGATGAAGGCGAGCAGCGCCGTGATCTCGGTCGACATCGGCTGGTTGCCGGCGATGAAGATGATGGCGCCGAACTCGCCCAAGCTGCGGGCGAAGGACAAGGACAGGCCGGCGAGCAGCGCGGGCGCCAGCAGCGGCAGGATCACGCGCAGGAAGATCGACCGGTCGTTGCCACCGAGCGTTTGGGCGGCTTCCTCGAGCGCGGGATCTAGGGTCAGGACCTATTAATCCGGATTGATCTGTGATTCAGATTCTCCATTGGAGGGTCTGATGGGTGATTTGTTTTTGCTGAGTGAGCGGCAGATGGCTCGGCTGTCGCCTCATTTTCCGCTGGCCCACGGAGTGCCGCGGGTTGATGACCGGCGGGTGGTGAGCGGGATTGTCTACGTGATCCGCAATGGTTTGCAGTGGAAGGATGCGCCCATTGCCTATGGCCCGTACAAGACGCTGTACAACCGCTTCATGCGCTGGAGCCGGCTGGGCGTGTTCGACAAGATCTTCGTCGCGCTCAGCCAGGACGGCCCCAGGCCGGAGCGGATCATGATCGACGCGACCCACCTCAAGGCGCACCGCACCGCGGCGAGCCTTTTAAAAAAGGGGATGTTCCCCGCCATATCGGGCGCACCAAGGGCGGACTGAACTCCAAGCTCCATGCCGTCTGCGATCAGGCCGGACGGCCGATCATCCTCAAGCTCAGCGCCGGTCAGGTCAGCGACCACAAGGGCGCCGCCATGGTGCTCGACGAACTGCCTGCCGCCTCCCATCTGATTGCCGACCGGGGCTACGATAGCGCCTGGTTCCGGCAGGCGCTCAGCGACAGGGGCATCGCACCCTGCATCCCGTCAAGCCGAAGCCGGAAGGTCCCGTTCTTCTACGACAAGGATATCTACCGCCAGCGCCACAGAGTCGAAAACCTGTTCGCCAAGCTCAAGGACTGGCGACGCATCGCCACCCGATACGACCGATGCGCCCACACCTTCTTCTCGGCAATCTGCATCGCTGCAACCATGATCTTCTGGATCAATGAGTCCTGACCCTAGATCCTCCAGCACCGGCTGCACGGTGCGCACGACGAAGGGCAGGCTGGTGAAGGCCATGGCGACCATGATGCCGAGCGGGCTGTAGGCGACCTTGATGCCGGCCTGGGCAAGCACCGAGCCGAACCAGCCGTTCTCGGCGAAGAGTGTCGTCAAGGCGATGCCCGCGACGGCCGTCGGCAGCGCGAAGGGCAGGTCGACGAGCGCGTCGATGAAGCGGCGGCCGGGAAAACGGTAGCGCACCAGCACCCACGCCAGCGCCATGCCGAAGACGAGGTTGAAGACGGTGGCAGCGAGTGCCGAAAGGGCGGTGACGCGGTAGCTTGCGACCGCGCGAGGTGACGAGACGATGCGCCAGTAGTCCTCGAAGCCGAGACTGGCCGCCTTGAACACCAGCGCGCCGAGCGGCAGCACGACGATGATCGAGACGTAGACGAGGGTTATCCCCAGTGCCAGGGGAAACCCCGGCAGAATGCGGCGCGCCACTGAAATGCCTTCCCGGATGCAACAATGCGGAAAGCCGGCATGGCCGGCTCTCCAATTCTCAACAGCAATAGCTACAGCGCCGCGCGTCCTTCGGACGCGCAAAGGACGCTGTAGTTTTTTAGTTGTGCATGATCCTTTTCCGAAAATCGATATCGATTTTCGGGGTCATGCACGTTGGTCAACGCTCGCCGTAAATCTCTTCAAGCAGGCCGCCGGAACCGAAATGTTCCTTCTGGACCTTGTCCCAGCCGCCAAAAACATCTTCCACGGTGACGAGGCGAACTTCGGGGAACTGGTCCTTGAACTCGGCGGCGACCGAAGGCTCGTGGACGCGGTTGCCGTGCTGGGCGGCGATGCGCTGGCCTTCGGGCGTGTAGAGGAAGTCGAGGTAGGACTTTGCCAGATCGCGCGAGCCACGCTTGTCGACGACCTTGTCGACGATGGCGACCGGGAATTCTGCGAGCAGGCTGACCGATGGGATGACGCTCTCGACCTTGTCGGAACCGTATTCCTTGGCGATCGAGCGGGTCTCTGCCTCGAAGGTGATCAGCACGTCGCCGATGTTGCGCTCGACGAAGGTGGTGGTGGCGGCGCGGCCGCCGGTGTCGAACACCGGCACGTTGTCGAACAGTTTTGTCACAAACTCCTTGACCTTGGCCTCGTCGCCCTTGAACGCTTCCTTGGCGTAGGCCGTTGCCGCGAGATAGGTGTAGCGCGCATTGCCCGAGGTCTTCGGGTTCGGGAAGACCACCTTCACGTCGTCGCGGACCAGGTCGGACCAATCCTTGATGCCCTTTGGGTTGCCGGCGCGGACGAGGAAGGACGGCAGTGAATAGAAGGGCGAGGCCTGGTTGGCGAAATCCTTCTTCCAGTCGTCCGACACGAAGCCGTTCTTGACCAGGAATTCGATGTCGGTGACCTGGTTGAAGGTGACGACGTCGGCTTCAAGACCCTCGACGATGGCGCGGGCCTGCTTGGAGGTGCCGGCATGCGACTGGTCGACAGTGACGCCCGCATTCTTGGCGATGAAGGCGGCGTTTTCTGCGGCGAACAGTTCGCGGGCGACGTCGTAGGACGCATTGAGCAGCTTGTCGGCGGCGGACGCCTGCAGCGGGCCAGCGAGAATGGCGGCGAGGGCTACGCCGACGAGAAGGAAACGTTTCATGGGGGCATTCTCCTGAGACAAGCGGCAAATGGCTAAACTTTGCCGCAAGATAGCCGGGGGCCTGTTTCAGGTGGAGGCAGAGGCGAATTGCCTCTGCGCTTGTATGAAGAATTTTCTTCTATCTTTTTGTCAGTTGAAGAAACCGTTTTCCAGTTTCGAGGTTTGCGGCAGGCCGATGGCGGAATGGCCAACTATTTGTCGGTGACTCCCGCCTCGGCGAAGCTTGCCATCCTGGCGTGGCATTCCAGCGCCGAGCGGACGAGATTGACGGCGAGACATGCACCCGAGCCTTCTCCCAGACGCATGCCCATGTCGAGCAGCGGCGCGAGCTGAAGGGCTTCGAGCAACTGGCGATGACCTGCTTCAGCCGAGACGTGGGCAGACAGCGTGTGGGCGAGGCCTTGCGGGTGGAGTTTTGCCAGGGGTGCCGCCGCCGCGGTGACGACAAAACCGTCGAGCAGGACGGGGACGTTGTGGTGGCGTGCGGCGAGCGTGGCGCCGAGGATCGCGGCGAGCTCGCGGCCGCCGAGATTGGCGGCCACCGCCAGCGGGTCGGCAAGCGTTGCGGCGTGGCGGGCGAGGCCTGCGTCGATGGCGGTGAACTTGCGAGCGAGGCCGCTGTCGTCGACGCCTGTGCCGCGGCCGGCCCACTGGCGGCCGGTGCCGCCGAACAGGCCGGCGGCGATGGCCGCGGCCGGCGTGGTGTTGCCGATGCCCATTTCGCCGAAGCAGACGAGGTCGAGATCGGGCGTCACGGCATCGTAGCCGGTCGAGACGGCGGCGAGGAAATCGGTCTCGTCCATGGCCGATGCCTGGGTGAAATCGCCGGTGGGGCGGTCGAGTTCGAGCGGGATGACGGCGAGTTCGGCACCGGCAAGGCGGGCGAGCTGGTTGATGGCGGCACCGCCGGCGGCGAAGTTGGCGACCATCTGGACGGTCACCTCCGACGGGTAGGCCGACACGCCCTGGGCTGTCACGCCATGGTTGCCGGCGAAAACGATGACCTTGACCTTGTCCAGCTTGGGCATGTCGCGGCCCTGCCAGCGGCCGAGCCATGCGGCGATCTGTTCGAGCTTGCCGAGGCTGCCGCGCGGCTTGGTCAGCGTGTCCTGGCGGCGGGCGACGGCATCCGCTGCGGCGTCGCTCCCGGCTGAAAGGTCGAGGCAGGCTTTGCGCAATTCATCGAGCGATTTGAAGGCCATGGCAGTGAATACTCCAAAACAGAATCAAGCAAGGATGGCGGATGCGACAAACAGCAGGGCGATTTCCGCCAGTTGCTGCAGGGCGCCAATTGGGTCGCCGCTCTGGCCGCCGATCTGGGCGAGGCAGAGTTTTCTGAAGGCGAAGAACAGGATGGCGAGGCACAGGGCGGCGACGATCGCGCCCTTGACCCCGAGGAACAGCAGGCCGAAAGCGCCGATGGCAAGGGCTGTGATGACGGCGCCGTCGGCGACCGTGCCGACGCCGGCGGCAAGGCCGTCGACGCGCGCCTGGGGCAGATGGCGCATGAAGGCGGGGATGAGCGCGCGCGAGCCGACATGGGCGGCGACGAGCGCGGCGAAAACAGGTGCGGGATCTTCGATTTCGACGATGGCGCTCCAGCGGGCAAGGATGGAGAGTACGAGGGCTGCCGCGCCATAGTTGCCGATGCGGCTGTCGCGCATGATTTCGAGCTTGCGCTCGCGTGTCCGTCCCCCGCCGAAACCGTCTGCCGTGTCGGACAGGCCGTCCTCGTGCAGGCAACCGGTGATCAGCATGGCAGCGGCGATGGCCAGCGCTGCGGCCGGTCCTTCGGCGAGACCCAGCGCATGGCCGGCGGCGAAGGCGAGCCAGGCCAGGAAGGCCACGACGAAACCGATCAGCGGCGCGGTCCAGATGGCGTCGGCAAGCGAACGGTCCTTGACCTCGAAATGCGGCAGCGGCAGGCGCGTGAAGAAGACGAGGCCGAGGCGGATGTCGTCGAAGATCGTCGCCGGCGTCATCGTCTCAGCCCCTGGCGATCGCGTGGAAGAAGGTTCCGGTGACATGCCCGCGCCGGCCACCAAAATTGCCGAGCGGGTTGCCCTGGCCATCGGCCAGCTGTCCGAGCGGCGTGTCGTCGCCACGCTCGACTGTCTGGGCGTAGTGGAACTCGTGGCCCCTGACGATGCTGCCTGTGCTTCCGAGCGGGCAGGGCGCAGACAAAGTGGCCTGGCGGTAGCCGAGATTCATCTTGCGCTTGGCGAAGCTGGTGGCGTGGCCGAGCAGCCCGAGCATTTCGTGGGTGACGCCATCGGCATCCTCGATCGAGCGGCCAAGCACCATGAAGCCACCGCACTCGCCATGGACCGGCTTGGTTTCGGCAAAACGGCGGGTGCCCGTCAGGAAGGTGCCCGCTGCGGCGAGGCGGCCGGCGTGCAGTTCAGGATAGCCTCCCGGCAACCAGCAGATGTCGCAGGAGGCGTCGGGCGCCTGGTTGGCGAGCGGCGAGAACGGTACCAGCTCGGCCCCCATGGCGCGCCAGTGGGCGGCGAGATGCGGGTAGAGGAAGGTGAAGGCGGCGTCCTGGGCGAGTGCGATGCGCTGGCCCGGCGGCGGCAGGGCGAAGGATTGATCGCCTTGGGCGGGCGCCAGCGGCGTTGCAAGCGCGATGATCGCGTCGAGGTCGAGCGAGCGCTCGACCATGTCGGCGAGCTTTTCGATGTGGGCGAAGAGATCGGCATGCTCTTCGGCCTGGACGAGGCCAAGATGGCGCTCGGGAATGGACAATGTGGGGTCGCGCAGGATGGCGCCGACGACGGGCAGGCCGAGCGCTTCGATGGCGTCGCCGGCAAGCTTGCGGTGGCGCTCGCTGCCGAGCCTGTTGAGCACCACGCCCGCGATGCGGACATCGGGATCGTAGGTGGCGAAACCCTTGGCGATGGCGGCAGCGGTTTGCGACTGGCCGGAGACGTCGAGCACCAGCAGCACCGGCAGGCCGTAGAGCCGGGCGAGATCGGCAGCCGCGCCCGAGCGGCCCTTGTCCGAGGGGATGCCGTCGAACAGGCCCATGGCGCTTTCGAGGATCACCATTTCGGCGTCGGACGAGGCATCAGTGGCGAGCGCATTGAGCAGCGACGGCGCCATCGCCCAGCTGTCGAGATTGACGCCGGGCATGCCAGTTGCGGCGGCATGGAAGCCGGGATCGATATAGTCAGGGCCGGATTTCGCGCCGCGAACGCGCAGGCCGCGTCGGGCGAGCGCGCGCAACAGGCCGATGGTGACGCTGGTTTTGCCAGAGCCAGAGCGCGGCGCGCCGATGATCAACCCGCGCGCGGTCATGCCTGTCCCATCAGTTCGGCGCGCAGCGCAACGATGCCGCCGACGACGATGAGGGAGGGCGAGGCGACCTTTTCGCGCTCGGCGGTGGCAACCAGCGTGCCGAGCGTCGCCGTCACCGTGCGCTCCTCGGGCATCGAGGCATTCTCGACGAATGCGGTGGGGGTGTCCGCCGACAATCCGCCCGCCATCAGTTCGGCCACCGTCTCAGTCATGTGGGTCAGGCCCATGTAGATGACGATGGGCTGGCCGGTGCGGGCGAGTGCCGCCCAGTCGGGGCGGTCGTCGCTGACCGCCGCAAAGCCAGTCGCCAGGATGATCGCACCGTTGACGCCGCGCATGGTCGCCGGAATGCCAGCCGAAGACAGGCCGCCGAAGGCCGAGGTGATGCCCGAAAGCACGCGCCAGGGAATGTTCTCGCGCGTCAGCACCAGCGCTTCCTCGGCACCTCGGCCGAAGACGAAGGGGTGGCCGCCCTTGAGGCACACGACCTTGCGGCCCTCGCGCGCCAGCTTGACCAGAAGCGCGTTGATGTCTCCCCTGCGGGATGGAAAGCCGGCCGCCGCGCTTGCCGACAAAGAACTTCTCCGCCTGCTCGGCGACCGCGATGATATCGGGCGACACCAGCGCGTCATGGACCAGTGCGTCGGCCTGGGCGAGCGCCGACAGGACATCGAGCGTCAGCAGGCCGGGATCGCCGGGGCCGGCGCCGGCCAGCCAGACATGGCCGGGCTGGAGCTGGTGCTGCCTGTAGTTCAGGCGCGAGATGGCTTTTTCGAGACTCATGCGTGTCGCTTTCGCCGATGACGCACAGGCTTTGCCAGCCTATAGATCGCGTCATGAATGAAGAAGATCGTCCGCTCAAGCGCGGCTGGACCACCGGTGCCTGCGCCACCGCCGCTACCAAGGCGGCGTGCGTTGCATTGAAGACGGGCGCGTTTCCCGATCCGGTGGAAATCACCTTGCCGGGCGGTCAGAACGTGGCCTTTGCGTTGGCCAGGAACAAGCGCGGCGACGGCTGGGCGATGGCCGGCATCGTCAAGGACGCCGGCGACGATCCCGACGTCACGCATGGCGCGCTTGTGATGAGCACGGTGCGGCCCGGCACGCCGGGAAGCGGTGTGGTGTTCCAGGCGGGCAAGGGCGTGGGCACGGTGACGCGGCCGGGCCTGCCGATCCCGCCGGGCGAAGCTTCGATCAACCCGGTGCCGCGCAAGATGATCGCTGGCGTGGTGACCGACGTCTTCGGTGAGAGCGCCGATGTCGAGGTCGAGATTTCCGTCGCCGGCGGCGAGGAGATGGCGCTCAAGACGCTCAATCCGCGCCTCGGCATTTTGGGCGGCATCTCGATCCTGGGCACGACCGGGATCGTCATTCCCTATTCCTGCTCGGCGTGGATTCACTCGATCCATCGCGGCGTCGACGTGGCGCGCGCCATGGGCTTCGACCATGTCGCGGGCTCGACCGGCAACGCTTCCGAGATGGCGGTGCAAAAATTCCATGGCCTGCACGAGGTGCAACTGATCGACATGGGTGATTTCGTCGGCGGCATGCTGAAATACATCCGCGCCCATCCGGTACCCAGGGTGACGATCGCCGGCGGCGTCGCCAAGATAACCAAGCTGGCGCAAGGGCTGCTCGACCTGCATTCGAGCCGCGGTTCGGCCGATCTCGACGGATTGGCTGCGGTTGCGGTCGAGGCTGGTGCGGATGCCGAGCTCGAAGCCCGCATCAAAGGCGCCAACACGGTGGCCGAGGCCTTCATCGAAGCCAACAAGGCCGGCATCGCCATTGGCGACGCGGTCGCAAGCGCTGCCTGGCGTACGGCGGCTGCGGTGTTCGACAGCCCCGACATCGCGGTCGAGATCCTCGTATTCAACCGCGAGGGCGAGCTGATGGGGCATGCGCCCTTCGCAGCCTCTCATAGCCCGTCGCGGCCCCTGAAGCGGCGCTGATAATAGGCGTCGTAGAGCGAACTCTCGCGAAAATCCTCCGCGGCCAGCGACTGGCCGACGAAGATGATGGCGGTGCGCTCGATCGGGTCCTTGGCCAGTTCGGCCGCGATGGTCGACAGCGTGCCTCTGACGATGCGTTCGTCCGGCCACGAGGCGCGGAATACGACGGCGACCGGGCAGTCCGGGCCGTAATGCGGGGTAAGCTCTGCTAAAACCTGGTCGATGACGTGGATCGACAGGTGAACCGCCAGTGTCGCGCCGGTGCGGCCGAAGCCGGCGAGGGTTTCGCCGGGCGGCATCTTCGAGGCGCGGCCGGAGGTGCGGGTCAGCACCAGGCTTTGCGCCACTTCGGGGATGGTCAGCTCGCGCTTGAGGGCGGCAGCGGCGGCTGCAAAGGACGGTACGCCGGGGGTCAGCGTGTAGGGGATGCCGTGCTTGTCCAGCCGGCGCATCTGCTCGGCAACCGCGCTCCATACCGAGAGATCGCCCGAATGCAGGCGCGCGACGTCGTGGCCGGCCTTGTCGGCGGCGACATATTCCGCCTCGATCTCGTCGAGCGACATCGGTGCAGTGTCGACCAGCCGGGCATCAGTTGGGCAGTAGGTCAGAAGTTCCGGCGAAACGATGGAGCCGGCATAGAGGCAGACCGGGCAGAAGCCGAGCAGGCGGCTGCCGCGCACGGTGATGAGGTCTGCCGCGCCCGGGCCGGCGCCGATGAAATGAACGGTCAAGCTTCGGCTCCAGAGATGGCGATGGCGCAGGTGGCGGGGCCGACGATCGTGCGGGGGCCGAGCAGGGTGGCATCGGCGCCGGCGGCGGCGAGCGCTGATGCCTCGGACACTGAGGGCGTGCCGGCGGCTTCCTGCGAGGCCTGCGAGTGGCTCAGTGTACGGGATGCAACAGCGGCCAGCGCCGTGTCGTCGACCACGAGCAGCGGCAAGTCAAGGCGGTGGGCGGCGGACAGGATGCCCGGCTCGTCGCGCTTCAGGCTTGCGGTTGCGAGCGCTGAAAGTGCGGTGACCGCGAGGCCATGCGCTTCGAGCGCGGTTTCGATTGCGGAAAGAATGTCTTCGTGTGCTGCGCCTTTGCGGCAGCCAATGCCTGCAACCATCATGGCTTCACCCAGCTCCACTGCGTGACCGGCATTGCCGGCCGCCAGCCGGTCATCGAGCCAACAGGGGCGGCGCGGGAGACTTGAAGGCGTAACAGTTCGCCGCCAAGCGCGGCATGGCGCGACAGCAGCAAAGTTTCCATTTCGAGCGTGACGGCGTTGGCGACGAGGCGACCGCCTGGTCGAAGTGCTGCGATTGCCGCGTCGAAGACGCCTGTTTCCGAACCGCCGCCGCCGATGAATACGACGTCGGGTGTGGGCAGGCCGGCGAGCGCTTCAGGCGCTGCGCCCCTGACAACCGTGAGACCCGGCACGCCGCAGGCGCTGGCATTGCGTTCGATGCGCTCTGCGCGCTCGGCATTGTGTTCGACGGCGATGGCGCGCAGCGAGGGGTGGCACAGCATCCATTCGATGGAGATCGAGCCGGACCCGGCGCCAATGTCCCACAACAGCTCGCCTCGACGCGGGGCGAGAGTGGACAACGTCACCGCGCGAACCTCGCGCTTGGTGATCTGGCCGTCATGCTCGAACAGGTCATCGGCGAGACCTGAGGCAAGCGGCAGCACGCGGGCCTGAGGGCTTGATTCAATTTCGAGCGCCAGGACGTTGAGCGGATTGATGTTTTCGAGGTCGAAGCTTTCGGCGGTGGCGGTGCGGAGGTGCTCGGATGCGCCGCCGAGCGCTTCGAGTACGGTCAGGCGCGAGGCACCAAAACCGCTGTCGGCAACCAGCCTTGCGATGGCTGCGGGTGCTTCGTCGTCGGAGGTGAGGGCGATGATGCGGGCGCCCGGCTGCAGCAACGGGCGGATCATGTCGATGGCGTGGCCGTGCAGCGAGATCGTCTCGACGTCCTGCAGCGCCCAGCCCAGCCGCGAGGCTGCCAGCGAGAAGGCGGACGGGGCGGGCAGCACGCGCATTGCGGATGATGGCACGACACGGGCGAGGGTGACGCCGACGCCGTGGAGGAAAGGGTCGCCCGAGGCGAGTACGCAGACATTTTCGCCACGCAAGGCAACCACGTCGCGCATCTCGCTGTCGAAGGGCGTCGGCCAGGGCCGTGCTTCGCCGCGGATCAATTCGGCGGCCAGCTCCAGGTGGCGCTTGCCACCGAAGATGTGGGCAGCTGCCGATATCGCGCGCTTGGCCTCGTCGCCGAGACCCGCTACACCGTCCTCGCCGATGCCGACGACAGTCAGCCATTTTTGCGTCGGTGTGTTGAACTCAGCAGGCATGATGACCCACCGCATTCTGATCCTGGGCGGCACCACCGAAGCGCGCCAACTGGCGGCCAAGCTCGCCGCGCGTGGCGGTCTCGACATCACGCTTTCGCTGGCGGGCCGGACCGAAAACCCGGTCGCGCAGCCGGTGCCGATGCGAACAGGCGGCTTTGGCGGGGCGCAGGGGCTGGCCGACTGGCTGGTCGAGCACAAGAGCGACCTTCTGATCGACGCCACGCATCCTTATGCCGCACGAATCTCGGCCAATGCGGCAGAGGCGGCGCGGATTTCCGGCGTTCCGATCCTTGCCCTGCGCCGACCCGGCTGGGAGCCGGTCGAAGGCGATCGTTGGACGCTGGTGGAGGATGCCGAAGACGCGGTCGCCACGCTGGGCAACAAGCCGCGTCGCGTGTTCCTGGCGCTCGGCCGGCAGGAGGTGGCGGCGTTCGAGACCGCGCCGCAACATTCGTACGTCATCCGCAGCGTCGATCCGATCGAACCGCCGCTCGGTGTGCCCGATGCAACTTACATTCTTGCGCGCGGGCCGTTTGCCGAAGCCGACGAGCGTGCGCTGCTCAAGATACACAAGATCGATGTCATCGTCGCCAAGAACAGCGGTGGTGCTGCGACCTACGGCAAGATTGCCGCGGCGCGGAAACTCGGCATCGAGGTGATCCTGTTGCGCCGGCCAGAGTTGCCCGATGTGCCTTACGCACCAAGCGTCGCTGAGCTGGCCGAGATGGTCGATCATTTCGCCTCTCCGCTGGAAAAGCGCGGCGTGTAGACCAGCGGCGGCTTGCCGTCGCGCTGGATGAGGCGCGTTTCGGGCGAGCCGATGACGACGCAGGTTGCCATGTCGGCTTTTTGCGCATCGGCTTCGCCAAGCGTGACGATTTCGATGCGTTCGTCTGGCCGGCCGGCGGCGCGGCCGAAGATCACAGGCGTTGTTTCAGGCAGATGGGCGCGCAGGGTCTCCAGCGCGCTGCCAAGCTGCCAGGGGCGCGCCTTGCTGATCGGGTTGTAGAGCGAGATGACGAAGCCGGTCTGGGCGACGGCGATCAGACGGCGCTCGACCAGGTCCCATGGCTTCAGATTGTCGGACAGGTTGATGGCGCAGAAATCGTGGCCGAGCGGTGCGCCGACGCGGGCTGCGACAGCAAGCATGGCGGTGACGCCGGGAACCACTGAGAGATCAATGTCGCGCCATTCTCTCGGGCCGGCCTCGATGGCTTCGCAGACAGCAGCAGCCATGGCGAAAACGCCGGGATCGCCGCCGGAAACCATGGCGACCTTGTGGCCGCTGGCTGCCATTTCGAGTGCTGCGTTGGAGCGCGAGATTTCCTCGCGGTTGTCGGAGGCAATGCGGGTCTGGTCGGGGCGCAGTTCCAGGCGGTCGAGATAGGGCTTGTAGCCGTAGAAATGGCTGGCTTCAGCGACCGCGCGGCTGGCTTCCGGCGTGATTTGGTCGGGATTGCCGGGGCCGAGGCCGATGACGACGAGGCGGCCGCTCACTGGTCCGCTCCCGGCTTGCCGGCCCAGCCGGGCACCAGCACGATGGCGAAATAGGGCGCGATGTCGTCCGCCTTGTCGACGAGCTTCATATGCTGCGTGTTCGGCATGGTGCCGCGCTCGACATAGACGGCGCGGCCGAGCTTGCCGGTGACTTCCAGCGCCTTGCGGATTTTCGGCAGGTTGCGGCCGACCTTCATGATGACGGCGGCGTCGGTGTCGGCGAGGCGGCGGGTCAGCTCGAACGCGCTCATCGTGCCCGGCAGCACCGACAGCACGTCATCACCCTGGACGATCGGCACGCCCGTCTGCGACCAGCAGCCCGACATGGCGGTGACGCCGGGGATAACCTCGGTCGGGTAGAGGTGCGACAGCCTGATGTGCAGGTGCATGTAGGAGCCGTAGAACAGCGGGTCGCCCTCGGACAGGATGGCGACGGTGCGGCCCTGGTCGAGATGGGCGGCCACCGCTTGCGCTGACTCCTCGTAGAAGCCGGTGATGGCCGAACGGTAGTCGTCGTGATCCTTGTCGATCTCGATCGTGACGGGATAGACGAGCGGAAGCTCGATCACGCCGTCGTGGAAATGCGCGTCGGTGATGGTGCGGGCATTGCCGTTGGCGCCGCGCTTGGAAAAATGCGCGATGACGTCGGCCTCGGCCAGCGCGCGCACGGCCTTGATGGTCAACAGCTCGGGGTCGCCGGGACCGGTGCCGACGCCGATGAGGCGGCCCTTTGCAGCAGCAGTGCTCATACGCCCGGCCTCGCCAGCGAGTTGAGGGCCGCCGCCGTCATGGCGCTGCCGCCGAGACGGCCTCGCACGATGGCATAGGGCACGCCATAGGAGTTCTCGGCCAGCGCGTCCTTGGATTCGGCGGCACCGACGAAACCGACCGGCATGCCGATGATGGCGGCAGGCTTTGGCGCGCCGTCGCGCAGCTTCTCGAGCAGGTAGAACAGCGCAGTCGGTGCATTGCCGATGGCGACGACCGAGCCGGCGAGCCTGTCCACCCACAGGTCGATCGCAGCCGCCGAGCGGGTGTTGCCGATTTCCCTGGCGATTTCAGCCGTGCGCGGGTCGCGCAGCGTGCAGATCACCTCGTTGTCGGCGGGCAGGCGGGCGCGGGTGACGCCGCGCGCCACCATCTCGGCGTCGCAGAAGATCGGGGCGCCGGCCTGCAGGGCTGTGCGTGCGGCGGAGACGAAATCTTCGGAGAAGACGAAATGTTCTGCAGCCTCGACCAGGCCACAGGCGTGGATCATGCGCACGGCGACGTCGGCTTCGGCCTCGGAGAAGCGCGCGAGGTCGGCCTCGGAGCGGATGATGGCGAAGGAGCGCTCGTAGATGGCCGTGCCATCATGGATGTAGTCGTAGGCGGCCATGTTCATTCCTGTGCCAGAGCTTGCGCGAGACGCTTTGCGCCCAGCCTTGAGAGGCAAGCGGCGGCATTCTCGTCCGGCTTGCGCTCTTGGGCGAGCAATTTCGTAAGGCGGCCCATGCCGCGCGCGGCTTCATATCCTGCGGTGTAGGCGGCCGGAAGGCCCTTCGCCGTTCCGCCGACGACAAATACAGCACCCTTTTCGTCACCGACGATGGTCAGCGTCGCCGGGCCGGGATGGGCGCAGCCCTTGGCGCAGCCGGAGACGTGGAGTGTCAGGGTCGGGTCGAGGCTTTCGCCGAGGTCTGTCGCAATGTCGGTGGCGACGTCCCGCGCGGCGATCATGCCCGAAGCGCAAGCCGGCGCGCCGGGGCAGGCGGCGATGCGGATGCGAGGATCGGCAGGCGAGGTAACGAGACCGAGGGACTTGGCGGTGGCGGTGAGTGTGGCGGCAGCGGCGCGGTCGAGCCCCATGACCAGCAGACTGCGGCCAGGTGCCGGGCGGATGCCGGTGGCGCCGACGGCTGTCGCTGCCCGGCAGAAGGCGATCAGGGCGGCGGCATCGAGGCTGCCGAAGGGAAGGGCGATGCCGAGCGCGATTCGGGAATCTGTGAGCGGGAGGATTCCGATGGGAGATGAATCGGTTGCGGCGCTTTGTTCCGAGCCTGATTCATCGGTTTTCGGGTGGACACTGTTGGTCAGTTCGCGATCCTTCGCACCCCTCTCTGTCCTGCCGGACATCTCCTCCGCAAGGGGGGAGATTGGCAGTTGCGCCGACGGCGCTCGTCCTGTGACGTTGTCGATGGGCGAAGACACGATGTTCCCAGTGGAGGCAGAGGGTTCCGCTTGCGCGGTGGGCGCAGGCGTCGATGCTGGCCTGATCTCCCCCCTTGCGGCGGAGATGTCCGGCAGGACAGAGAGGGGTGCGAAGGAATGAGAGGTTGCCGGCTCTTCGATGACTGTATGTACCGCCTCGAGAGTGAGATCGCGGGCGCGGCCTTCGCGGCCCAGCGTGGCTACTGATCGCAGGATCGCAAGTGTGGCGCTACAGGCCCCGTCGGTGCCGTACTCCCCGATAAGGGTGGCAGCCTGTTCGTCACCGCCAATCGAGAGGCGCCAGCGCGAAGCGTCGACCGCCACAAGCCTGACGTCGCCGATAATCGAACCCAGCCCGATCTGTCCGCGACCGTCGACCACGACCGAGACTTTCGGCCCCAGTCGCGACGCGAGGCCGGCGGCTTCGATACCAGCGCGAATAGCTGCCGCAAGCGGCGCGGGGTCGGCAATCTCCGTCGGATCGATGCCGGCGAGCGGGCTCGTGTCGACGGGCACGCCGGTGCGCGCGGCGATGCCGAGTGCATCGACTTCCGCTGCCAGTAGGCAGGCGCTTTCCGCCGTCAGGCCTCTGATCTGGATACTGCCGCGGGCGGTGACCTCGACGATGCCGTTGCCATGTCGTGCGGCGGATTCGCAGAGTCCGATCAAGGTTTTGGGCGCGATTTCTCCAGCGAGCGGATTGAGCCTCACGAGCAGTCCGTCGCCGGTTTGCATCGGCGCAGACAATGCTGGGCAGGCGCCGCGACGGGAGAAGGTCGTCATGCCGCGACCTCCTTCGCCGATGCCTCGGCGATGAGGGCGGCGAGGTCGTCGTCGATGGAGTTGCGCAAAGGATGCCACAGCCCGCGCCGGCGCGCGGTGGCAAAACGCTCGGCAATGAATTTCGCCGCCGCCGGGTTTTCGCGCAGCATGAAGGCGCGCACGGCGTCATTGCCGACATAGGCGTCGTGGACGGCTTCGATGAGGGCACCTGGAATGGCGTTGGTGGTTTCGGCGAAGCCGATCAGGCGGTCGACGGTCTCGGCGAATTCGGAGGCGCCGCGCGGGCCGTGGCGCATCTGGCCGGCGATGAAGCGGGCATTGGTGGCACGAGCACGAACGACGCGGCCCACCGCCTCGGTGACCGAACGAGGACGCGGCTTCTGCGGGTCTGTCGTGTCGAGCACGATGACGTCGGCATTTTTGCCAAGAACTGCAAGCGCAGCCGAAAAGCCGCCGATGAAGGCAACATCGGCCGAGCCTTCAAGGATGTCGCGGCCGGGGTCGTCGCCGGTGTGGACGAGCAGGTCAGCTTCGGCGATGCGGCCGGCAAAGGCGCCCGGAGCGGAAATGCCTTCGCCTTCGGCGCCGCCATAGGCGTGCGAAGCGGCGTCGAGATAGGCGCGGCCAAGTTCGTCGCGCGTGGTCCAGTCGCCGGAGGACAAAAGGTCCTCAAGGCCTGCCCCATAGGTGCCGGGCGAGGAACCGAAGATGCGCGGCTCAACCTTGCCTGCGGCGCGCGTGCTGGCGGCGAGCGGGTTTTCCTGGTCGTCCTCGTCACGGGTCGCGACGGCACGCGCGGCGGCGTCGATCAGCGCGATCTGGGTCGGAAACATGTCGCGGAACAGGCCGGAGATGCGCCAGGTTACGTCGACGCGTGGACGCCCGAGCGCTGCCGGCGGCAGAACCTCGATGCCCGTGACGCGGCCGGTGGCCGAGTCCCATTGCGGTCGGCAGCCCATCAGCGCGAGGCCTTGCGCGATCTCCTCGCCGCCGGTGCGCAGCGACGCGCTGCCCCACAGGTCGATGACCAGCGCGCGTGGCCAGTCGCCATGGCCTTGCAGGTAGCTGCGCATGATTTCGTCGGAGGCTGCCTTGCCGAGGTCGAAGGCCGTCGGCGTCGGCATGGTGCGCGGATCTGATGTGAACAGGTTGCGGCCGGTGGGCAAGACGTCGGTGCGGCCGCGGGCCGGGGCGCCCGAGGGGCCGGCCTTGACGTGACGGCCGTCGAGCGCTGCGATCAGGTTTTTCCGCTCGCTGATGGCGCTGGCGCGGCGTGCTGCGTCAGGTTCATCGGCTTCGATGCGGCCATAGACATGCAGGCCGTCCTTGATGGCGAAATCCTTGAGGTCGCAGAGCCAGGCGTCGATGCGGCGCAGGGCTTCGTCGGGGGCGTCGGAATTCGCAACGCCAGCTTCGCTCGCCAGGCCGGTCTGGGCAGCCATCTCGACGATCAGCTTGGCCAGCCGGTCGCGGCGGCGGCGGTCGAGGCCGTCAGCCTGGGCATACTCGTCGACCAGCCGCTCAAGCTTGTGCTGGTTTTCGTCGAGCCCGGCACTGGCAAGCGGTGGCGGCAGGTGGCCAAGCGTGACTGCCGAAATGCGGCGCTTGGCCTGGGCTGCCTCGCCCGGATTGGAAACGATGAAGGGGTAGATGACAGGCAGCGAGCCGGTGACGATCTCAGGGAAGCAGGTCTGGCTCAGCGCGACCGTCTTGCCGGGCAGCCATTCCAGCGTGCCGTGTGCGCCGACATGGATGATGGCGTGGATGCCGAGTGACTTCTGCAGCCAGAGGCCGAAGGCGAGCAGCGCATGGCGCGGCGGCAGCGTGGGGTCGTGATAGTCGGCGCGGCGATCGGCCGAGCGGCCGCGATCAGGCGCGAGGGCGACGGTGACGTTGCCGAAGGTCGCGGCGCGGAAGGGGAAGTGGCGCCGCTCCCCGCAAAGGTTGAGCTGCCCCTCACCCTTACCCTCTCCCCGTAAGGACGGGGAGAGGGGGGCGTCAGCGTTGAGGCTGTCTTCGTTGGCGGAGGCGTTGCGGCAGGCTTCCTTCTCCCCGTCCTTACGGGGAGAAGGTCCGGCAGGGGATGAGGGGCGGCGCGACGTCGCAATTGCAGCTTCCTGCGCTGCTTCTCCCCAAGCCGCCTCGGCGGCATTTCTTGCTTCGGTGGGCAGGTCGGCGGACAGCGCGACATAGTCCTCAAGCGCCAGCCCATGCCCGCCTGTCTCAATCAGGTCGAGCAATTCCCGCGGCGATTCGGGAATCGATTCAACGCCGTAGCCGGCGCCCTTGAGGTCGTGCAGCATGGCGAGCACGCTTGATGGCACGTCGAGGCCGACGGCGTAGCCGGTGCGGCCGGGCGCGCTGGGGTAGTCGGGGATGAGGATGACGAGCTTGCGGTCTTTGGGCGGCGTCTCGCGCAGCCTGAGATGGGCGGCGATGCGGCGGGCGACCTGTTCGACGCGGTCCGGCTCGGGCCGGTTGGCGAAGGCACGGAAACCGAGGGCGGGGTCGACCTCGCTCTCGGCCTTGAAGGAGATGGCACCGGCGAGGATGCGGCCGTCGAGCTCGGGCATGACCACATGCATGGCGAGGTCGGCGGGCGCAAGGCCACGCGGGCTGCCTTCCCAGGCTTCGCGGCGGGTGGTGGCGACGATGACCTGGAAGACAGGAACGCCGGCGCGGTCGAACAGCGTTTCCGCGCCCGGTTCGGCGCCGGCGGCGAAGGCGGTGGCGGTGACGATGGCCGAGGGTTTGAGTTGCGCCAGTGCCGTCTCGACGAAGGCGAGCGAGTCTTTGTCCTTGAGGCTGGAGACAAAGATGGGGGCTGGGCAAAGGCCCTGTGCCCTCAGTGCTTCGACCAGTGCATCGATCGGCGCGACATCGGCGGCGAGCAGCATCGACCGGTAGAAGAGGATGGGGATGACACTTCCTTCTCCCCGTTCACGGGGAGAAGGTGCACCGAAGGGGCGGATGAGGGGCTGCGCGAGGGGATCAGGTGTGGGCGATTGCCCCTCATTCCCCTGCCGGGACCTTCTCCCCGTGAACGGGGAGAAGGGGGCTGTCATCACGCCCCGTGCCGGATCATAGAAACCTGCCTTCGGCACTGCCACCGGCGCTACGGCTGCCGCTTTCGCACCCGCCAGCCCGGCCAGCCGCGCGACGAGCGCCTTCATGTTTTCCGGCCCGCCTTCGCGGAAATAGCCGAGCAGCGCATCGAGTTCGGCGCGGGGCAGGGTCGAGGCTTCGATAAGCCGCAGATCCTCATCGTGGCTTTCGCCCGGCAGCAGCGCCAGTGCGATACCCTTTTCGCGCGCCACCGCCGCCAATTGGTCGCAGCCATAGCGCCACCAGTCGTAGCCGCCGAGGATGCGGACGAGGATGACCTTGGCGTGCCTGGCGACGCTGTCGATCCACAGGTCGACCGACATCGGATGGCGCAGGTCGCGCAGGCTGGCGAGCCGCATCGAAGGCAGGTTTTGCGCATCCGCCTTCCAGGCGCGGGCGAGGCCGGCAAGGTCGCTGTCGGTGAAGGACAGCGCCACCACATCCGCAGGCTTCTGCCCGAGGTCGACCGGCTCGATCAGGTCATCGAGCGAGGCGGATGTGGTGGTGAGGATGTGCATACAGGCTGTCCGGTTCAGCCAACCAGTATGCGCTCGATTGCCGGGCGGTCGAGACCCTTGAGGCCGATGACGACGAGGCGCGAGCGGCGGTCGTCCTGGGGCGTCCAGGCGCGGTCGTAATAGTGGTTGACGCGCGGGCCGACAGCCTGGACGAGCAGGCGCATCGGCTTGCCGCCGACGTCGACGAAGCCTTTTACGCGCAACACGTTTTCTTCTTCGGCGGCCGTTGCGACGCGCTTGGCCAGTTCGTCCGGGTTGGCGATCGACGGGATCTCGATGACGAAAGTGTCGAAATCGTCATGCTCGTGGTCGAAGGCGCCGTCGTGATGGGTCTTGCGGTTTTCGATGTCGTCCTCGACGGCGAGGCCGAGGCCGAGCAGTACCGACGGATCGACCTTGCCATGCGCAGACGGCACGATCTTGACGGCGCGGGCGAGGTGCTCGCTGACGATGGCGCTGGCGCGGGCATGGCCAGCCTCGTCGAGCAGGTCGGACTTGGACAGGATGATGAGGTCGGCGCAGGCGACCTGGTCCTCGAACACTTCCTCGACCGGATCGTCATGGTCGAGCGAATCATCTGCGCTGCGCTGGGCGGCGAGCGCCTCCATGTCGGAGGCGACCTTACCCGCGGCAAGCGCGGGGCCGTCGACCACTGCGATGACGCCGTCGACGGTGACGCGGCTCTTCACCGTCGGCCACTGGAAAGCCTGGACCAGCGGCTTCGGCAAAGCGAGGCCCGAGGTCTCGATCAGGATGTGGTCGACCCTAGGCGAAAGCGACAGGATCTTGTCGAGGGCGGGGACAAAATCGTCGGCGACGGTGCAGCAGATGCAGCCATTGGCGAGTTCGACGATGTTTTCTTCCGGGCAGGCTTCGACGCCGCAGCCCTTCAGGATCTCGCCGTCGATGCCGACATCGCCGAATTCGTTGACGATGATGGCGAGGCGCTTGCCCTTGGAGTTCTCGAGGATGTTGCGGAGCAGGGTGGTTTTGCCGGCGCCGAGAAAGCCGGTGATGACGGTGCAGGGAACGCGTTCGACGGAGGCGGTCATTTGTCTTCCTTGATGAGTGCAAGTGGTGGGATGCGCGCGACGAGGCCGCGCTTGAGGCTGTCGGGGCGGCCGCGCCACGGGATCAGGCCGTCGGTTGAGGTGGCAAAAAGCCTGGCGCCGGTGACGAGGTCTTCGCCGGAGGCCGTGTTGAGGTCGCCGAAGACGTAGCTCCACGAACCGTCGCGGATCAGGGCGGCACTCAGGCGGCGCTTGCAATTGCCGAGGCATTCGACGCTGCGGACGGTGATGTCGCCGTTGGCCGCGAGTCGGGCGTTCTCGGCAAGCTGGGCGCCGGCGCGCGGATGGGCGTCCGAGCCGTTTTCGTCGCGGCAGGAAGAGCAAACCAGGATGGTCACGTCGCAGGCACGCGCGTCTGCGGTTTCGCAGGATGCGTCGGATGATGCGACCGGAAGGTTGTCGTCGAATTCCAAATCCAGGCTCCTTGCCCGGGGCACCCGCCAGGCGATCGGATCAATGTCTGCGACGGCAGGTCTCCTGGCTTGCGGATCGTCGCCTTCGCCCGCCTTCCCGGGGAAATCCCCAGTGGTCTTCGGGCTTGGCTCTTCGCTCACAGTTGCGGGGACAGCCGCGGATTTGACGCCAACGGCGCGCACCGCATTCCCTCTTAGCCTCCGCCGTTGCGGGCGGAGGACCGTCTGTGGGCGATTTAGGCTTTCACGAGGGGTGGAGTCAACGCGGTGGAGCGACCCGCAATGTCGCTCAATGCCGGCCCGAGGTCGCCTGCAGGGGTGACCTCAATGCGTTCGAGGCCGAGCCAGTCTCGCATCTGCTTCAGCTCTTCATAGAGTTCGGCTGCGGTTTCCGGCGGCGCGCAGGGCTCGGCATAGGCGGCGTGGACGCGCAGAATGCTGGCCGGACGGTCGGCCTTGAGGTCGATGCGGGCGACGATGCGTTCGCCGAGCAGGAAGGGCAGGACGTAATAGCCGTACTGGCGCTTCTCCGCCGGGGTGTAGATCTCGATGCGGTAGCGGAATTCGAACAACTGCTCGGCGCGGGTGCGCTCGAATACCAGGGGATCGAATGGGGCGAGCAGGGCGCGCGCCTGGATCTTGCGCGGGATGCGGGCGTCGGCGTGGAGATAGGCCTGCCGGTCCCAGCCCTCGACGCGGACGGGAATCAGTTCGCCGGTTTCGACCAGTTCTTCCAGTCGGCCTTTCATGTCGGCAGGCGCCAGGCGGAAATAGTCGCGCAGGCAATTGCCAGTGGCCACGCCATGGGCGCGCGCTGAGATTCGCAGCAATTCACGATGGGCATCGGCCGGAGCCGGGACAGGAAGCGCGTGGATGTCTGAAGGCAGGACACGTTCGGGCAGATCGTAGAGGCGTTCGAAGCCGCGGCGCGAATGGGTGGTGATCCGGCCGGCCCAGAACAGCCATTCGAAGGCATGTTTCTCCTGGCTCCAGCCCCACCAGCCGCCAGAACCCTTGGCGCCTGCGATGTCGGAAGCGGCGATCGGACCGCGGTCGACCACCTGGCGGAAGATCTCTTCTATATAGGGCCTGTTGGCACGGCCGAACTTGGCAAGCCCGCCATACATCCCGTCCTCGGCCCGCGCCATGCGCCAGCGCAACAGCGGGTAGGTTTCGAGCGGCAGCAGCGAAGCCTCGTGCGCCCAGTACTCGAACAGCAGCCGTTTCTTCGGCTGCATGGCATCGTCGAGCAGCGCCATGGGGTAGGCGCCGAGTCGCGAATAGAGCGGCATGTAGTGGGCGCGCACGACCGCGCTGACCGAGTCGATCTGGAGAAGGCCGATGCGGTCGAGCACGCGCTGGAGATGCCTGCGGGTGATCGCCCCCGTTGGACGCGGGTCGGCAAATCCCTGTGCCGCAAGCGTGATGCGGCGGGCGGTGGCGAGCGAGAGTTTTTCCTTCATTGCGGCAAGCTATCGCAGTCTCTTCAGGTGTGACGCAAGGGCACGAGAATCGGTCTTTGCTGCAAATGCTAGCAGAACTGCGGCTCCGGGCTTGTCAGGAGCGTAAAGTTGAGTAAAAGACGAAGGAAATCAAACACGAGCCACACGCGCAGGATTTTGGTCCAGCAGTGGGCTTTGCCACGTTTTGGCCAAGGTTGGACTTGCTTCGACCGACCGGCTGCGCTAACCGTCGCCGCATTGCAGCACGACCCGTTTCGTCCGGCTAGGCGAGAATCTGTCGCGCTTCCGGAAACGGACCCCGTGCTGTAAATCTGGGTGGATAGGCCACCAACGGAATTCGCAGCATGAACGCTCTCCTGAGTTCGTATCTGCCCATCGTCATCTTCATCGGTGTGGCGCTTCTAGTCGGCATTGCGCTTATCGCAGCGCCTTTCCTTGTCGCCTACCGCAATCCGGATCCGGAAAAGCTTTCAGCCTACGAATGCGGCTTCAACTCGTTTGACGACGCCCGCATGAAGTTCGACATCCGCTTCTATCTGGTCTCCATCCTGTTCATCATCTTCGACCTCGAGGTCGCCTTCCTGTTTCCGTGGGCCGTGTCGTTCGGCGAGATCGGCATGCTCGGCTTCTGGTCGATGATGATCTTCCTGGCCGTGCTGACCATCGGCTTTGCATATGAGTGGAAAAAGGGAGCGCTGGAATGGGATTGAACGACGCCTCCGGCACCCTGATCGCACCGAAGCCGAAAGGCATCATCGATCCGAACACCGGCAAGCTCATCGGTTCTGACGACGCCTTCTTCGGCGATCTGAACAGCGAGTTGTCCGACAAGGGTTTCCTCGTCACCTCGTCGGAAGCGCTGATCACCTGGGCGCGCACCGGCTCGCTGATGTGGATGACCTTCGGTCTGGCCTGCTGCGCCGTCGAGATGATGCACATCTCGATGCCGCGCTACGACGCCGAACGCTTCGGCATCGCGCCGCGCGCTTCACCGCGCCAGTCGGACGTGATGATCGTCGCCGGCACGCTGACCAACAAGATGGCACCCGCGCTCCGCAAGGTCTACGACCAGATGCCGGAGCCGCGCTACGTCATCTCGATGGGCTCGTGCGCCAATGGCGGCGGCTACTATCACTATTCCTATTCGGTGGTGCGCGGCTGCGATCGCGTCGTGCCTGTCGATATCTACGTGCCCGGCTGTCCTCCGACCGCCGAAGCACTTCTCTACGGCATCCTTCTTCTCCAGAAGAAGATCCGCCGCACCGGCACGATCGAGCGGTGATCCCAGATGAGTGAAGCCCTGAACGACCTTGCCGCGTACATTGCGGAAAAGCTCGATGCGGACATCGAAGAAAGCGCCGTCGCCTATGGCGAACTGACGCTGACGGTGAAGGCCGCCGATATCGTCGACGTGATGACCTTCCTGCGCAGCGACGTGCAGTGCCAGTTCATCTCGTTCATCGACGCTGCCGGTGTCGACTATCCGCAGCGCCGCAAGCGCTTCGACGTCGTCTATCACCTGTTGTCGCCGCGCCAGAACCTGCGCATCCGCGTCAAGATCAGCACCGACGAAGATACGCCGGTTCCGTCGATCACCTCGGTCTATCCGGGGGCCGACTGGTTCGAGCGCGAAGCGTACGACATGTACGGCATCCTGTTTTCGGGCCATCCGGACCTGCGCCGCCTTTTGACCGACTACGGCTTTGAAGGCCATCCGCTGCGCAAGGACTTCCCGCTGACCGGCTTCGTCGAGGTTCGCTACGACGACGAGCAGAAGCGCGTCGTCTACGAGCCGGTCGAGCTCAAGCAGGAATTCCGCAATTTCGACTTTTTGTCTCCCTGGGAAGGCACTGATTACGTGCTGCCGGGCGACGAAAAAGCCAAGACGAATTGAGGCGCCGAAATGGCTGAAACCTCCGTCCGCAATTTCAACATCAACTTCGGCCCGCAGCATCCGGCGGCGCACGGCGTTTTGCGCCTGGTTCTCGAGCTCGATGGCGAAGTCGTCGACCGTGTTGATCCGCATATCGGTCTGCTGCACCGCGGCACTGAAAAGCTGATCGAGCAGAAGACCTATCTGCAGGCGATCCCCTATTTCGACCGGCTCGACTATGTCGCGCCGATGAACCAGGAACATGCGTTTTCGCTGGCTGTCGAGCGGCTGCTCGGCATCGATGTGCCGAAGCGCGGCCAGATCATCCGCGTGCTCTTCTCCGAGATCGGCCGCATCCTGTCGCACCTGCTCAATGTCACCACGCAGGCGATGGACGTCGGCGCGCTGACCCCGCCGCTGTGGGGCTTCGAAGAGCGCGAAAAGCTGATGGTGTTTTATGAGCGGGCCTGCGGCGCGCGCATGCACGCGGCCTATTTCCGGCCGGGCGGTGTCCACCAGGACCTGCCGCAGAAGCTGGTCGAAGACATTGGCAAGTGGATCGATCCGTTCCTGCAGACGGTGAAGAACCTCGACGACCTGCTCACCCCCAACCGCATCTTCAAGCAGCGCAACGTCGACATCGGCGTGGTCTCGCTCGACGACGCCTGGGCCTGGGGTTTCTCGGGCGTGATGGTGCGCGGTTCGGGTGCTGCCTGGGACCTGCGCAAGAGCCAGCCCTACGAGTGCTACTCCGAGATGGAATTCGACATTCCGATCGGCAAGAACGGCGACTGCTACGACCGCTACCTGATCCGCATGGAAGAGATGCGCCAGTCGGCGAGCATCATGCGCCAGTGCGTCGACCTGCTGCTCGGCAAGGAAAGTGTCGGTCCTGTCTCGAACATGGACGGCAAGGTTGTTCCGCCGAAGCGCCAGGCGATGAAGCGTTCGATGGAATCTCTGATCCATCACTTCAAGCTCTACACCGAAGGCTATCGCGTGCCGGCCGGCGAGGTCTACGCGGCCGTCGAAGCGCCGAAGGGCGAATTCGGCGTCTTCCTCGTTTCCGACGGTACCAACAAGCCATACCGCTGCAAGTTGCGCGCTCCAGGTTTCGCCCATCTCCAGGCGATGGATTTCCTGTGCCGCGGCCACATGCTGGCGGATATCTCAGCCGTTCTCGGCTCCCTCGACATCGTGTTTGGTGAGGTCGACCGCTAAATGTCAGTCCGCCGTCTCGCAGAAGCCAGCGTCCAGCCAGCGTCATTCGCCTTCAACAAGGCGATGACCGCGCAGGCGAAAACCTGGATCAAGAAGTACCCCAAGGGCCGCGAACAGTCGGCCGTCATCCCGCTGCTGATGCTGGCGCAGGAACAGGACGGCTGGGTCACGAAGGCCGCCATCGAGCATGTCGCCGACATGCTTGAAATGCCCTACATCCGCGCGCTGGAAGTGGCGACCTTCTACACGCAGTTCCAGCTCAAGCCGGTCGGCACGCGCGCCCATGTCCAGGTGTGCGGCACCACGCCCTGCATGCTGCGTGGCTCGGAAGAGCTGATGGACGTCTGCCGTTCGAAGATCCATCACGACCAGTTCCACACCAACGAGGCGGGCACGCTGTCGTGGGAAGAGGTCGAGTGCCTTGGCGCCTGCGTCAACGCACCGATGGTCATGATCTTCAAGGACACCTACGAGGACCTGACGCCTGAGCGTCTGGCCGAGATCATCGACCAGTTCGATGCCGGCAAGGGTGACAAGGTCAAGACCGGCCCGCAGACCGGCCGCGTGTTCGCCGCGCCGCTGACTGGCTTCACTTCGCTCAAGGAAGAGAAGGGCGTGCTCAAGTCGACCCGCGACAAGGAAGCCAAGGCTGCCTCCAAGGCTGCCAAGGCAGCTGTCGTTGAAGCAGTCGTTCCGCCGTCCAACGCCGCCAAGCCCAAGACCGACGCGATCGAGACCAGCCCGGCTGTGAAGACGCCGTCGAAGGTCAAGGCAGCGCCCGCCGCCGAAAAGGCCGCAAGCGTCGCTGCCCCCAAGGCTGCCGCAGTGGCCAAGCCGTCGCTCGAAGACAAGAACCGTCCGGCCGGCATTGCCAAGCCGGCTGCCGTCGACGACCTCAAGCTGATCTCGGGCGTCGGCCCGAAGATCGAGGGCACGCTGCACGAGCTCGGCATTTTCACTTTCGGCCAGGTCGCTGCCTGGAAGAAGGCCGAGCGCGAGTGGGTCGACGGTTATTTGAATTTCAAGGGCCGCATCGAGCGTGACGACTGGGTCAAGCAGGCCAAGGCGCTCGCCAAGGGTGGCGTGGCCGAATACATCCGCGTCTTCGGCAAGAAGCCGGTCTGAGGAGCAAGAACATGCTTGAAGACAAGGACCGCATCTTCACCAACATCTACGGCCGCTTCGACCAGTCGCTGGCCGGCGCGATGTCGCGTGGCCATTGGGATGGCACCGCCGGCATCATCGAGAAGGGCCGCGAGTGGATCATCAACGAGATGAAGGCGTCGGGCCTGCGCGGCCGCGGCGGCGCCGGCTTCCCGACGGGTCTCAAGTGGTCGTTCATGCCCAAGAGCAACCCGGATGGCCGTCCGTCCTATCTCGTCATCAATGCCGATGAATCCGAGCCGGGCACCTGCAAGGATCGTGACATCCTGCGCCATGACCCGCATACGCTGGTCGAGGGCTGCCTGCTCGCCGGTTTCGCCATGGGTGCCGTTGCCGCTTACATCTATGTGCGTGGCGAGTTCATCCGCGAGCGCGAAGCGCTGCAGCGCGCCATCGACGAGGCCTATGACGCCAAGCTGATCGGCAAGAACAACAAGAACGGCTACGACTTCGAGATTTACGTCCATCACGGGGCTGGCGCCTATATCTGCGGCGAAGAAACCGCGCTGCTCGAAAGCCTCGAAGGCAAGAAGGGCCAGCCGCGCCTCAAGCCGCCGTTCCCGGCCAATGTTGGCCTCTACGGCTGCCCGACGACGGTCAACAATGTCGAGTCGATCGCTGTCGCGCCAACCATCCTGCGCCGTGGCGCTGCCTGGTTCTCCGGCATCGGTCGCCCGAACAACGTCGGCACCAAGCTGTTCATGCTTGTCGGCCATGTGAACACGCCCTGCACGGTCGAGGAGGCCATGGGCATCACCTTCCGCGAGCTGGTCGAAAAGCACGGCGGCGGTATCCGCGGCGGCTGGGATAACCTTTTGGCCGTCATTCCCGGCGGCGCGTCGTGCCCGTTGGTCAAGGCCGAGGACATCATCGACTGCCCGATGGATTTCGACGGCCTGCGCGAGCGCAAGTCGTCCTTCGGCACGGCTGCCGTGATCGTCATGGACAAGTCGACCGACATCGTGAAGGCGATCGCGCGTCTCAGCTACTTCTTCAAGCATGAGAGCTGCGGCCAGTGCACGCCATGCCGCGAAGGCACCGGCTGGATGTGGCGCGTCATGGAACGCCTGGTGCGCGGCGAAGCGCACAAGCGCGAGATCGACATGCTGCTCGATGTCACCAAGCAGGTGGAAGGCCATACGATCTGTGCTCTGGGCGATGCGGCCGCATGGCCGATCCAGGGCCTGATCCGCAACTTCCGCCCGGAAATCGAGCGGCGCATCGACGAGTTCTCGCGCAATTCGCATCGCGCCGAACCGGTGCTGGTGGCGGCGGAGTAAGGGTTTAAGTCAGAAAGTGCGGACCAAAGGTCCGAAATAGGAAACGACGAGGCAGAGGCGAACGGCGAAGGCGACAAGGAGCTACCAATGTCGACATTTCCCATTCCCGAAAGTGCAGTGCCTGAAATGGAACGTTTGGAGCAGATGAACAGGGACTTCGTGGCGATGTTGCCCAAGGAGTTTGCAGGTCCGGCAAACCTCATGGTGCATCCAGCCGCAGGCTTCGTTGCTGCTTCAGCGCTTGGTGTCGGTCTCGCCAGTCATGCCATGGGCGTGTGGATGGGCGCGGTGTCAGGTGCATCGGAAGCCGCGCAGCGCCTGTTTTCGCCGGACTTTGGCGATTTCACCGGTGCGGCGCATGTAAAGACGGCTGGCGTAACGGCAAGGCGCGCGGACGCGGAGACTGCTTCGCTGATCGCCGAGGTGAAGAGCCTGGCGCGCAAGCTGGAGAAGACCGAAGCAGAGCCGGTGGCTGCTGCTGCGGTCGAACCGGTCGTTGTCGAGGCTGTTGTTGAAGAAGCGCCGGTGGGGCTTCAGCCTGAGGATTTCAGGCAGCCTGCGGCGATCGAAAGGCCTGAGACGCCTGACGATCTCAAGGCGATTTCGGGCATCGGCCCGAAGCTTGAGCAGGTGCTGAACGGTCTCGGCATCTGGACCTACGGCCAGATTGCTGGCTGGACGGCGGAAGAGGTGGCCTGGGCCGACGACTATCTCGGCTTCAAGGGCCGGATCGGTCGTGACGATTGGATAGGGCAGGCGGCGACGCTTGTCGGCGGCAAGACCGCCGCTTGAATTGTGGATTTCGGGGCGCAGCGCAGGCCGCGCCCCTTGCAGGACGGAATGCGGATCATCCGCGGGATTTGAGGCGCTATGGCAAAGCTTAAGGTCGACGGGAAAGAGATTTCGGTACCCGACCACTATACGCTGCTGCAGGCTGCGGAAGAGGCTGGCGCGGAAGTGCCGCGCTTCTGCTTCCATGAGCGGCTGTCGATTGCCGGCAACTGCCGCATGTGCCTTGTCGAGGTGAAGGGCGGACCGCCCAAGCCGGCGGCGTCCTGCGCCATGGGCGTGCGCGATCTGCGTCCCGGCCCGAACGGCGAGACGCCCGAGATTTTCACCAACACGCCGATGGTCAAGAAGGCCCGCGAAGGCGTGATGGAATTCCTGCTCATCAACCACCCGCTCGACTGCCCGATCTGCGACCAGGGCGGCGAATGCGACCTGCAGGACCAGGCGATGGCCTTCGGCCTCGACGGTTCGCGCTACAATGAAAACAAGCGCGCTGTCGAAGACAAGAACATTGGACCGCTGGTCAAGACGATCATGACGCGCTGCATCCACTGCACGCGCTGCGTCCGCTTCACCACTGAAGTCGCCGGCATTTCCGAGCTCGGCCTGATCGGCCGTGGCGAGGACGCCGAGATCACCACCTATCTCGAGCAGGCTATGACCTCCGAGCTGCAGGGCAACGTCATCGACCTGTGCCCGGTCGGTGCGCTGACCTCCAAGCCCTACGCCTTCCAGGCACGTCCGTGGGAGCTGACCAAGACCGAATCCATCGACGTGATGGACGCTGTCGGCTCAGCCATCCGCGTCGATACGCGTGGCCGCGAAGTGATGCGCATCATGCCGCGCATCAACGAGCAGGTGAACGAGGAGTGGATCTCCGACAAGACCCGTTTCATCTGGGACGGCCTGCGCACGCAGCGCCTCGACCGGCCTTACGTCCGCAAGGGCGGCAAGCTTTTGCCTGCGACCTGGCCGGAGGCCTTCTCGGCGATCAAGGACGCTGTCGCCAAGACCTCGGCTGACCGCATCGGCGCGATTGCCGGCGATCTCGCCACCGTCGAGGAGATGTATGCGCTCAAGCAGCTGATTTCCTCGCTCGGCTCGAACAACGTCGATTGCCGCCAGGACGGCGCCGCACTCGATCCGTCGCTCGGCCGCGCCAGCTATATCTTCAACCCGACCATCGAAGGCATCGAGCAGGCAGACGCCATCCTGATCATCGGCGCCAACCCGCGCTTTGAGGCTTCGGTGCTCAACGCCCGCATCCGCAAGCATTGGCGCTCGGGCAACGTGCCGGTCGCCGTCATCGGCGAGATCGGCGACACCCGCTACGATTACGAGCAGCTCGGCTCCGGCCCGGACACGCTGAAGGACCTGGCCGAAGGCAATGGCAAGTTCTTCCAGGTGCTCAAGAAGGCCTCGCACCCGCTGATCATCGTCGGCCAGGGCGCGATCGCGCGCTCCGATGGTGCCGCTGTGCTCGGCCAGGCGGCAAAGCTCGCGACATCAGTCAAGGCAAGCCGCCCGGACTGGAACGGCTTCGCCGTCCTGCACACCGCGGCTGCCCGCGTTGGCGGCCTCGACGTCGGCTTCGTGCCGGGCGAGGGCGGCAAGAACGTCGCCGGCATGCTCGGCGACTCCAACGTGCTGTTTTTGCTCGGCGCCGACGAGCTCGACCTGAGCAAGGCCGCGAACGCATTCGTCGTTTACATCGGCACGCATGGCGATGCCGGTGCCCACCGCGCTGACGTCATCCTGCCGGCTGCCGCCTACACCGAGAAGTCGGGCACCTACGTCAACACCGAGGGCCGGGTGCAGCAGACCAGCCGCGCCGGCTTCGCGCCGGGCGAGGCCAAGGAAGACTGGGCGATCCTCAGGGCGCTGTCCGACGTGCTCGGCCACAAGCTGCCCTTCGATTCGCTGCCGCAGCTGCGCGCCAAGCTCTATGCGGAATTCCCGCATCTCCGCCGCATCGACGAGATCGACGCCGGCGACAATGACGACATCGCCAAGGTCGCCAAGCTCGGCGGCCGGCTGAACAAGGGTGCCTTCACCTCAGCGGTGAAGGATTTCTATCTCACCAACCCGATCGCACGCGCGTCGGCGGTGATGGCCGAGTGTTCGGCACTGGCCAAGAACGGCTTCAAGCAGGCGGCGGAGTAAAGGCTGTCATGGATACCTTTTTCTCCTTCTACGTCCTGCCGGCGCTGATCATCCTGCTGAAGTCGGTCGTCCTGATCGTCGTCCTGCTGATCTTCGTCGCCTACATCCTTTACGCCGACCGCAAGATCTGGGCGGCTGTGCAGCTGCGTCGCGGCCCCAACGTCGTCGGCCCCTGGGGCCTGCTGCAGGCATTCGCCGATCTTTTGAAGTTCGTCTTCAAGGAGCCGATCATCCCGTCCGGCTCCAACAAGGGCGTGTTCCTGCTTGCCCCGGTTGTCTCGGCGGTACTGGCGATCTCGGCCTGGGCGGTGATCCCGGTCAGCGAAGGCTGGGCGATCGCCAACGTCAATGTCGGCATCCTCTATGTCTTCGCCATCTCCTCGCTCGAGGTCTATGGCGTGATCATGGGCGGCTGGGCTTCGAACTCGAAATATCCGTTCCTCGGCGCGCTGCGTTCGGCCGCCCAGATGGTGTCTTACGAAGTCTCGATCGGCTTCGTCATCGTCTGCGTGCTGCTCACCGTTGGGTCGCTGAACCTGTCCGACATCGTGCTTTCGCAAGGCGACGGCATCGGCACGCGCCTTGGCCTGCCCAACACCTTCCTCGACTGGAACTGGCTCGTGCTGTTCCCGATGTTCGTGATCTTCTTCATCTCGGCGCTGGCCGAGACCAACCGCCCACCCTTCGACCTGGTCGAGGCCGAGTCGGAACTCGTCGCCGGTCACATGATCGAATATTCGTCGACGCCGTTCCTGCTGTTCTTCCTCGGCGAGTATGTCGCCATCGTTCTGATGTGCGCGCTGACTACGATCCTGTTCCTCGGTGGATGGCTGCCGCCGTTCGACTTCGCGCCCTTCACCTGGGTTCCCGGCGTGATCTGGTTCGTGCTGAAGGTCTGCATGGTGTTCTTCATGTTCGCCATGGTGAAGTCCTTCGTGCCGCGCTACCGCTACGACCAGCTGATGCGCCTGGGCTGGAAGGTGTTCCTGCCGATCTCGCTGGCGATGGTCGTGATCACCGCCGCCGTCCTCAAGCTTACCGGAGCAGCCTGATGTCCGCTCTCGCCCAAGCCGCCAAATCGCTGCTGTTGCAGGACTTCGTCGGCGCCTTCTTCTTGTCGATGCGCCAGTTCTTTGCGCCCAAGGCGACGCTGAACTATCCGCACGAAAAGGGTCCGGTCAGCCCGCGCTTCCGTGGCGAACATGCTTTGCGCCGTTATCCCAATGGCGAGGAACGCTGCATCGCCTGCAAGCTGTGCGAGGCGATCTGCCCGGCGCAGGCCATCACCATCGAGGCCGGCCCGCGCCGCAACGACGGCACCCGCCGCACGGTGCGCTACGACATCGACATGGTGAAGTGCATCTATTGCGGCTTCTGCCAGGAAGCCTGCCCGGTCGACGCCATCGTCGAGGGACCGAACTTCGAATTCGCGACGGAAACGCGCGAGGAGCTGTACTACGACAAGGACAAGCTGCTTGCGAATGGCGACCGGTGGGAGCGCGAGATCGCGCGCAACATCGCGATGGATTCGCCTTATCGCTGAGGCTTGAACAATGGCCGGGCCAAGCCGGCTCGTCTAAGGAACGCGCGACCTGCACCGGAAGCGGAGCAAGGACGTGAACAGGGCAGGGCGCACAAGCGCACTGCCCGAAAGGAAAACCGGGGGAACCCATGCTCAACGGACTTGAAGCGGTATTTTTCTACCTCTTCGCCTTCATCGCGGTGGCGTCGGCCTTCATGGTCATTTCGGCGCGCAACCCGGTTCACTCGGTGCTCTACCTGATCCTGACGTTCTTCAACGCGGCGGGCCTGTTCCTTTTGACCGGTGCCGAGTTCCTGGCGATGATCCTGCTCGTCGTTTATGTCGGCGCGGTGGCGGTGCTGTTCCTGTTCGTCGTCATGATGCTCGACGTCGACTTTGCCGAACTGAAGTCGGGCGCCCTGCAATATGCGCCAATCGGCGCGCTTGTCGGCCTGATCCTGGCTGCCGAGTTGATCGTGGTGACCGGCGGCTATGCCTTCACCCCGAAGCTCGCCACGGCCGTAGCCCAGCCAACACCTGATATCGCCACGCGCCACAACACGGCAGCACTCGGCGATATTCTCTACACGGATTACATCTACTTCTTCCAGATCGCCGGCCTTGTGCTGCTGGTCGCCATGATCGGCGCCATCGTCTTGACGTTGCGCCACAAGCCAAACGTCAAGCGCCAGGACATCTCGGCCCAGGTCGCCCGTACCCCGGCGACCGCGATCGAGATCAAGAAGGTCGAGACAGGCAAGGGAATCTGACCATGGTTGTCGGCATCGCGCACTATCTGACGCTTTCGGCGGTCCTGTTCACGCTCGGCGTGTTCGGCATCTTCCTGAACCGCAAGAACGTCATCGTCATCCTGATGTCGGTCGAGCTGATCCTGCTCGCGGTCAATATCAATTTCGTGGCGTTCTCGGCCCAGCTCGGCGATCTCGTCGGCCAGGTCTTTGCGCTGTTCGTGCTTACGGTCGCTGCTGCTGAAGCGGCAATCGGGCTTGCCATTCTGGTCGTATTCTTCCGCAACCGCGGCTCCATCGCGGTCGAAGACGTGAACATGATGAAGGGCTGACGGGACAAAAATGTATCAGCTAATCGTCTTCCTTCCGCTTCTCGGCTTCCTGATCGCCGGCTTGTTCGGCCGTTCGATCGGAGCGAAAGCGTCCGAATACATCACCTCGGGCCTGCTCGTGGTGTCGGCCGCACTTTCCTGGGTTGCCTTCGTGACAGTCGGGCTCGGCCACGCCGAAGCCTTCACCGTGCCAGTGCTGCGCTTCCTCGACGTCGGCGGGATCCAGGCCGACTGGGCCCTGCGCATCGACACGCTGACGGTGGTCATGCTGGTCGTGGTCAACACCGTGTCGGCGCTCGTTCACATCTACTCGATCGGCTACATGCACCACGATCCGCATCGGCCGCGCTTCTTTGCCTATCTGTCGCTGTTCACCTTCGCCATGCTGATGCTGGTGACGTCGGACAATCTGGTCCAGATGTTCTTTGGCTGGGAAGGGGTGGGTCTCGCGTCCTACCTGCTGATCGGCTTCTGGTACAAGAAGCCGTCGGCGAATGCCGCCGCGATCAAGGCATTCGTCGTCAACCGCGTCGGCGACTTCGGCTTCCTGCTAGGCATCTTCGGCCTGTTCGTGCTGTTCGGCTCGGTCGAATTCAGCACCATCTTCGCAAGCGCTGCGTCCTACCTGCCGGCCGAAGGTGCTGCCGAGCATGGCGACACCGTGCTGAACTTCCTCGGCTATGCGCTCGACAAGCACAGCGCGCTGACCATCGTGTGCCTGCTGCTGTTCATGGGCGCCATGGGCAAGTCGGCGCAGGTGCCACTGCACACCTGGCTGCCGGACGCCATGGAAGGCCCGACGCCGGTTTCGGCGCTGATCCACGCGGCAACCATGGTCACCGCCGGCGTGTTCATGCTGGCGCGCATGTCGCCGGTGTTCGAGCTGTCGCACTCGGCACTGACCGTCGTTACCTTCATCGGCGCCTTCACCGCCTTCTTCGCGGCGACCGTCGGCCTGGTGCAGAACGACATCAAGCGTGTCATCGCCTATTCGACCTGCTCGCAGCTTGGCTACATGTTCGTCGCGCTCGGCATGGGCTTCTACTCGGCTGCGATCTTCCACCTGTTCACGCATGCCTTCTTCAAGGCGCTGCTGTTCCTGGGCTCGGGCTCGGTGATCCATGCCGTCTCCGACGAGCAGGACATGCGCAAGATGGGCGGCCTCAGGAAGCTGATCCCGACCACCTACTGGATGATGGTCATCGGCACTCTGGCGCTGACCGGCGTCGGCATTCCGGCGACGATCATCGGCACTGCCGGCTTCTTCTCCAAGGACGCCATCATCGAAGGCGCGTTCGTCGGCCACAATGCGGTCGCCGGCTTTGCCTTCGCCATGCTGGTCATCGCCGCCTGCTTCACCAGCTTCTATTCGTGGCGCCTGATTTTCATGACCTTCCACGGCAAGCCGCGCGCCACCGCCGACGTCATGCACCATGTGCATGAATCGCCGCCGGTGATGCTGGTGCCGCTGTTTGTCCTGGCCGTCGGCGCGCTGTTTGCGGGCGTGATCTTCCATGACCAGTTCATCGGCGAGGCCTACAACGAGTTCTGGAAGGGTGCGCTGTTCACGCTCGACACCAACCACATCCTGCACGACTTCCACAGCGTGCCGATGTGGGTGAAGCTCGCTCCGTTCGCAGCGATGATCGGCGGGTTCGCCATGGCCTACCTGTTCTACATCCGCTCGCCGGAGATGCCGAAGGTTCTGGCCGAGCGCCACCGCGGGCTCTACGCCTTCCTGCTCAACAAGTGGTACTTCGACGAGCTGTACGACTTCCTGTTCGTGCGCCCGGCCAAGTGGCTCGGCCGCTTCCTGTGGAAGAAGGGCGACGGCTGGCTGATCGACGGCTTCGGTGCCGACGGCATCTCGGCACGCGTCGTCGACGTGACCAACCGCGTCGTCAAGCTGCAGACCGGTTACCTCTACCATTACGCATTCGCCATGCTGATTGGCGTGGCGGCCCTCGTTACCTGGATGATGCTCGGGAGCTCCTTCTGATGTCTGGCGTTCCCATTCTATCGCTGGTCACCTTTCTGCCGCTGGTCGGCGCGCTCCTGATCCTTCTGATCAGGGACGATGGTGACGCCGCGCGCCGCAATATCCGCAATGTCGCGCTGCTGACGACGGTGTTCACCTTCGCGGTGTCGCTGCTGATCTGGATCTATTTCGACAACGCGGAAGCCGGCTTCCAGTTCGTCGAGAAGGCGGCCTGGCTCGACTCCGGCATTTCCTATCACATGGGCGTGGACGGCATTTCGATGCTGTTCGTCATCCTGACGACCTTCCTGATGCCGCTGTGCATCCTGGCGAGCTGGGAGTCGGTGGAAAAGCGCGTCAAGGAATACATGATCGCGTTCCTGATCCTGGAAACGCTGATGATCGGCGTGTTCTGTGCGCTGGATATCGTGCTGTTCTACGTCTTCTTCGAAGCTGGCCTGATCCCGATGTTCATCATCATCGGCGTCTGGGGCGGCAAGCGCCGCGTCTATGCCAGCTTCAAGTTCTTCCTGTTCACGCTGCTCGGCTCGGTGCTGATGCTGCTGGCCATCATGGCGATGTTCTGGCAAGCCGGCACGACCGATACTCCGACGCTTCTGGCGCACGACTTCCCGGCCAACATGCAGACATGGCTATGGCTCGCCTTCTTCGCCTCGTTTGCGGTGAAGATGCCGATGTGGCCGGTGCACACCTGGCTGCCGGATGCGCACGTCGAAGCGCCGACGGCGGGCTCGGTCATCCTTGCCGGCATCCTGCTGAAGATGGGCGGTTACGGCTTCCTGCGCTTTTCGCTGCCGATGTTTCCGCTGGCGTCCGAGTTCTTCGCGCCGCTGGTGTTTGCCATGTCGGTCATCGCCATCGTCTACACCTCGCTGGTGGCGCTGATGCAGGAAGACATCAAGAAGCTGATCGCCTATTCGTCGGTTGCCCACATGGGCTACGTCACCATGGGCATCTTCGCGATGAACGAGGCGGGCGTGCAGGGCGCGATTTTCCAGATGCTCAGCCACGGCCTCGTCTCGGGCGCGCTATTCCTGTGCGTCGGCGTCGTCTACGACCGGATGCATACCCGCGAGATCGCGGCCTATGGCGGCCTGGTCAACAACATGCCGAAATACGCGGTGGCCTTCCTGATCTTCACCATGGCCAATGTCGGTCTGCCCGGCACCTCAGGCTTCGTCGGCGAGTTCCTGACGCTGTTCGGCATCTTCCAGGTCAACACCTGGGTGGCACTGATCGCCGCTTCCGGCGTGATCCTGTCGGCGGCCTACGCGCTGTGGCTCTATCGCCGCGTGGTGTTCGGCGCACTGACCAAGGAGAGCCTGAAGGGTCTGTTCGACCTGTCGGGCCGCGAGAAGGTGGTGCTCTATCCGCTGGTTATCCTGGTCATCTTCTACGGCGTCTATCCGGCGCCGGTGTTCGACGCCACGACCGCTTCGGTCAAGGCGCTGATCAACAACGTAACCGTATCGATCGACGCCGCGCAGACCGCGGCGGCGAACTGACAGGGGTTTTGCGAACCATGACGCCCGAACTCCTTTCGAGCCTCTCGCTCTCCATGCCGGAGCTGATCATCGCCGTCGGCGCGCTGGCGCTGCTGATGATCGGCGTGTTCTCCGGCGAGCGTGCCAACTCGACCGTGACCGGTCTGGCCGTAGCCTTGTTGGTGGCGGCCGGTGCCTGGATGCTGGTGTTCGGCCATGACGGCGCTGGCTACGGCACGGCCTTCGTGTCGGATCCCTTCGCACGCTTCATGAAGTTCCTGACGCTGCTTGGCGCGGCGGTGACGCTGATCATGTCGGTCGGCTTCGCCAAGGCCGAAAAGTTCGACAAATTCGAGTTTCCGGTGCTGGTGCTGCTGGCGACGCTCGGCATGCTGCTGATGATCTCGGCCAACGACATGCTGGCGCTCTATCTCGGGCTCGAGCTGCAGTCGCTGGCGCTCTACGTCATCGCCGCGATCAACCGTGACAATGTGCGTTCGACCGAAGCGGGCCTGAAGTATTTCGTCCTCGGCGCGCTGTCGTCAGGCATGCTGCTCTACGGTATCAGCCTGGTTTACGGCTACACCGGCCACACCTCGTTCGACGCGATCGCTGCGGCTTTGTCCGGTGGCGAGCGTCAGCTCGGCCTGGTATTCGGCCTCGTCTTCGTGCTGGCCGGCCTGTGCTTCAAGATCTCGGCGGTGCCTTTCCATATGTGGACGCCCGACGTCTATGAAGGCGCACCGACGCCGGTGACGGCGTTCTTCGCCGCTGCTCCCAAGATGGCTGCGATGGCGCTGATCGTGCGCGTCACCATGGGTGCGTTCGAACCGATCGGCACCGACTGGCAGCAGATCATCGTCTTCGTCTCGATCGCTTCGATGGCGCTTGGCGCCTTCGCCGCGATCGGCCAGAAGAACATCAAGCGCCTGATGGCCTATTCGTCGATCGGCCACATGGGCTACGCGCTTGTCGGTCTCGCCGCCAACAGCGAAGCTGGCGTGCGCGGCGTGGTCATCTACATGCTGATCTACCTGGTGATGACGCTCGGCACCTTCGCCTTCATCCTGGCGATGCGCCGCAAGGACGGCAATGTCGAGCAGATCTCCGATCTCGCCGGCCTGTCTTCGACAAATCCTGTCATGGCGACGATCCTGACCATCCTGATGTTCTCGCTGGCCGGCATCCCGCCGCTCGCGGGCTTCTGGGGGAAGTGGTACGTCTTCCTCGCCGCGATCAACGCCAATCTCTACGCGCTCGCGATCATTGGTGTGCTGGCTTCGGTGGTGGGTGCCTTCTACTACCTGCGCATCATCAAGATCATGTGGTTCGATGAGCCGGTCGGCGGCTTCCAGCCGATGGCTGGCGAGCTTCGCCTCGTTCTCGGCCTGTCCGGCGCGTTCGTGCTGTTTTACGTGCTGATTGGCGGCCCGATCGGGCAGATGGCGGAAGCTGCTGCCAAGACCTTCTTCTGACGGTATGGGATTCCAGCTCGCACCGACAGCAACTGCCGACGGTTTCCGCCTCGAAGCCCATGACGCCGTAGGTTCGACCAACGCACTGGCGCTGGAACGGGGCATCGCGGGCGACCCGGGCAAGCTCTGGGTGGTTTCGAAGAAACAGGAAAGCGGGCGTGGCCGACGTGGCCGCGCCTGGGCGACGCCGGAAGGCAATCTCGCCGCGACCCTGCTCAAGGTTCTCGATCAAGACCTGCAATATGCGGCGACGCTCGGTTTCGTTGCCGGGCTGGCGCTGGCCGATGCGCTCGATGCTGTCGCGCCCAATGCTCGGTTTTGGGTCGGCGTCGACGGCGGCAGCGGGCAGGGCGTCAAGCGTTTCGAGCTGAAGTGGCCGAACGACGTCCTGGCGTCAGGCGCAAAGCTTGCCGGCATCCTGCTTGAATCGACGTTGCTTGGCCAAGGGCGGCTGGCAATTGCCATCGGCATCGGCGTCAACGTCGTTGCGCATCCGACCGACGTGCCTTATCCCGCGACCTCGCTTGCTAGTCTCGGCGCGGGTGTCGATTCCGAGACGTTGTTTCTGGCGCTCTCCGATGCGTGGAGCGAAAACGAACGTGTCTGGGCAGGCGGCAGGGGACTGGCATCGATCCGCAAGCGCTGGCTTGCACGCGCGGCCGGACTCGGCAGCGAAGTCGCCGTGCGGATTGAAGGAAATGTGGTGCGCGGCGTCTTCGAGACCATCGATGAGGATTGCCGCTTCGTGATCCGTGACGCAAAAGGTGAAACGGTAAAGATCGCCGCTGGCGACGTGCATTTTGGCGCGGTCGCTTCGGCCGGCGCGGCCTGACAGGCCTGAAAGGATTTCTGGTATGGCGAAAGCGGAAAACGCCGAGCTCGTATTCGTGCCGCTGGGCGGCGTCGGCGAGATCGGCATGAACTTCGCTCTCTATGGCTTCGGCCCGGCGAATGCGCGCGAGTGGATCATCATCGATGTCGGCGTGACGTTCCCCGACGCTACGCTGCCTGGTGTCGACCTCGTGCTGCCCGACACACGCTTCATCGAGGAGGATCTGAAGAACCTCCGTGGCATCATCATCACGCACGCGCACGAGGATCATTACGGCGCGCTGCACGACACCTGGCCGAAGCTGAAGGCGCCGGTGTGGATGACGCCGTTCGCGGCTGGGCTTTTGGAAGCCAAGCGCCAGTCGGAGCAGGGCGCGCCGAAGATTCCGGTGACCATCTATCGCGCCGGCGAAAAATTCACCGTCGGTCCGTTCGAGATCGAGGCGATCGCGGTCAGCCACTCGATCCCGGAGCCTGTTTCGCTGGCGATCACCTCGCCTGCCGGCACCGTGATCCATACCGGTGACTGGAAGATCGACCCGGCGCCCGAGATCGGGCCGATGACCGACGAGGCACGCTTCCGCGCCTATGGCGACAAGGGCGTTCTGGCGCTGGTCTGCGATTCTACCAATGCGCTGCGCGAAGGCGACTCGCCGTCCGAGCAGCAAGTCGGGCAGGGATTGCGCAAGGTCATCGAGGAAGCCAAGGGCCGCGTTGCGGTCACCACCTTCTCGTCCAACGTCGGCCGTATCCGCTCGATCGCGGAAGCCGCGCGCGACGCCGGCCGCCAGGTGCTGGTGATGGGCCGTTCGCTCAAGCGCGTCATCGATGTGTCGAGCGAGCTCGGCTACATGGACGGACTGCCGGAATTCGTGTCCGAAGAGGACTATGGCTACATTCCGCGCGAAAACCTCGTCGTCATCTGCACCGGCAGCCAGGGTGAACCGCGGGCCGCGCTCGCCAAGCTGGCGCGTGACGAAATGAAGTCTGTGGCGCTGTCGCCCGGCGACACCGTGGTGTTTTCCTCGCGCACCATTCCCGGCAATGAGAAGGCGATCCTCGAGATCAAGAACCAGCTCATCGACCAGGGCATCAAGATCATCGAGGACGGCGACGCGCTGGTCCATGTTTCCGGCCATCCGCGGCGTTCCGAACTCAAGCGCATGTATGAGTGGGTTCGCCCGCGCATCGGCGTTCCGGTGCATGGCGAGGCGGCCCATCTTGTCGGCCAGGGCTCGCTGATGTCGCTGTCGGGTATTCCCGAGGTGGCGCAGATCCGCGACGGCGACATGCTGCGGCTGTGGCCGGGCGCTGCCGAGATCATCGACCAGGTGCCGTTCGGCCGCGTCTACAAGGATGGCAAGCTGATCGGCTCCGACGAGGCGATGGGCATCCGTGACCGGCGCAAGCTGTCGTTTGCCGGCCATGTTGCCGTCAATGTCGTGCTCGACGACAAGTACGAGCTCGCCGGCGACCCGGATCTGGTGGCGATCGGCGTGGCCGAAACCGACGCCGGCGGCGAGGATCTCGAGGAGCTGATGCTCGATGCGGCAATAGGCGCCGTGGACTCGATACCCCGTGCGCGCCGAAAAGACCTCGACCTGGTGCAGGAAGCCGTGCGTCGCGCCGTGCGCGGTGCCGCCAACGAAGCCTGGGGCAAGAAACCACTGGTGACGGTGTTCGTCACAAGATGAGCGAATAGGGAGTAGGGATCAGACTGCTGCTGAGGTCGCCACCTACTACTCACTACTCGCTGGGATTTAGACCATGCTCGGACGTCTCAACCATGTGGCCATTGCCGTGCCCGATCTGGCGGCGGCGAGCGCTGTCTATCGCGACACGCTCGGCGCCAATGTCGGCGCGCCGCAGCCGCTGCCGGAGCACGGCGTGACCGTCGTCTTCATCGACGTCGGCAACACCAAGATCGAACTGCTCGAGCCGCTGGGCGAGGGCTCGCCGATTGCGGCATTCCTGGCGAAGAGCCCGTCGGGCGGCATGCACCACGTCTGCTATGAGGTCGACGACATCCTGGCGGCGCGCGACCATCTCAAGGCTAATGGCGCGCGCGTGCTCGGCGACGGCAACCCGAAGATCGGGGCACATGGCAAGCCGGTGCTGTTTCTTCATCCCAAGGATTTCCAGGGCACGCTGGTAGAACTGGAGCAGGTATGACCTGGGTATCACTCGCTGCGATGTATTTCGTCTTCTGGTGGCTGACACTGTTTGCCATCCTGCCCTTTGGGGTCAAGACCCAGGACGAAGACCGTGAAGTGACGCTCGGCACCGAAGCGAGTGCGCCGCGGGGGCCGCACATGCTGCGTGCGATGCTGTGGACGACGGTGGTTACGGCAGTGGTGATCGGGGCGTTTTATTTCGTCACCAAGGGGCTGGGCTACAGCTTCGACGACTTCCCGCAGTTCATTCCCGAGATCAATTGACGCATTCCACAGCGTAGGGCCAGCGAGTAGAGAATGCAGTTAGTGTTGCTTCTTAACGAAGCGGCATAAGCTGATGATTGCCCAAAAAAAATGCAAGGCACGAAGCCTTGCAATTTAAACGCGTCCGATCTGCTTTCCGTTGCCGGCGGCAGCGAGTTATCGCGCCTAGATCGCATCCTCCCAAGACTTTGACCGCGCAGGAGAGCGAATTTTTCTCCGCCCTCTCGGTTATCGGGGCACATTAGACCAAGCGGAAATGAATTGTCACGCGGAATTTTGCTTTCAGGCGGGCAATCCTGTGCTGCATTGCACAATTGATTGGCAGGCGCCGCCGATCGCCACAAAGGTCATTCTGACGCTGCGTCGAAACGGCGTGCGCGGGTTTTCATTCCGCCTTGAAATGGCTATGAAGCCCGTTCAAGCAAGCCCCTTTCTCGTGCCGATTCCGGCATCATCGTTTTCATGGAACAATCGATGCGTCTGTCGCGCTATTTCCTGCCTATCCTCAAAGAAAATCCCCGCGAGGCGGACATCATTTCCCACCGGCTGATGCTGCGTGCGGGCATGATCCGGCAGCAGGCGGCCGGCAGCTTCTCGTGGCTGCCGCTGGGCAAGCGCGTGCTCGACAAGATTTGCCGAATCGTGCGCGAGGAGCAGGACCGGGCAGGGGCGCTCGAAATCCTGATGCCGACCATCCAGTCCGCCGACCTGTGGCGCGAAAGCGGCCGCTATGACGACTATGGCAAGGAGATGCTGCGCATCAAGGATCGCCACGAACGCGACATGCTGTTCGGCCCGACCAACGAAGAGATGGTCACGGAAATCTTCCGGTCCTACGTCAAGTCCTACAAGGATCTGCCGCTCAACCTCTACCACATCCAGTGGAAGTTCCGCGACGAGGTGCGTCCGCGCTTCGGCGTGATGCGCTCCCGCGAATTCCTGATGAAGGACGCCTATTCCTTCGACCTCGATTTCGACGGCGCCAAGGCTGCCTATAACAGGATGTTCGTGTCTTACCTGCGCACCTTCACCCGGATGGGCTTGCAGGCGATCCCGATGCGTGCCGACACCGGCCCGATCGGTGGCGACCTGAGCCACGAGTTCATCATCCTGGCGGAAACCGGCGAAAGCCAGGTGTTCTGCCACCGCGACTATCTTGGCCTGCCGGTGCCGGGTGCTGCGACTGACTTTGCCAATGACGGCGAGATGGACGGGATCGTCAAGCAGTGGACGACGCCTTACGCGGCGACCGAGGAGATGCACGACGAAGCGGCCTGGGCCACTGTTCCCGAAGCCGACAAGGTGTCGGCGCGCGGCATCGAGGTCGGCCACATCTTCCACTTCGGCGAGAAGTATTCGAAGCCGATGGGCGCCAAGGTGATGGGTCCCGATGGCAAGGAGCATTTCGTGTCGATGGGCTCCTACGGCATTGGCCCGAGCCGCCTGATCGCCGCGATCATCGAGGCGAGTCATGACGAAAACGGCATCATCTGGCCGGAAGCCGTGGCGCCGTTCGACATCGGCCTGATCAACATGAAGGTCGGCGACGGCGAGTGCGACCGTATCTGCGACGAGCTCTACAAGGCCTTCGAGGCTGCCGGCAAGGACGTGCTGTATGACGACACCGACCAGCGCGCCGGCGGCAAGTTCGCCACCGCCGACCTGATCGGCCTGCCCTGGCAGGTGATCGTCGGCCCGCGCGGAGCGGCCGCTGGCGAAGTCGAGATCAAGAACCGCAAGACCGGCGAGCGCGAGACGCTGCCGGTGGCGCAGGCGCTTGCCAAGCTGGGCGCCAAGGCATGAGCCAAGCGGTGACGGCGAAACCGGCGGGCGCAGGGCCTTTCTCGGTGTTCGAGCGCATGGTGGCGTGGCGCTACCTGCGTTCGAAGCGCAAGGAGACGGTGATTTCCGTCATCGCTTCGATCTCTTTCCTCGGCATCATGCTGGGTGTTGCCACGCTGATCGTGGTGATGGCGGTCATGAACGGCTTTCGCGCCGAGCTCCTGACCCGCATCCTCGGCGTCAACGGCCATCTTGTCGTGACAGCGACCGATACGCCGCTTGAGGACTATGCCGCCGTCGCCGACCGCATCAACGGTGTCTCTGGCGTCAAATACGCGATCCCGCTGGTCGAGGGCCAGGTGCTGGCCCAGGGCAATGTCGGCGCGGGCGCCGGCGCGCTGGTGCGTGGCATCAGGGGCAGCGACCTCGGCAAGGTGACGCTGGTCGCCAACAACATCAAGCAAGGCTCGATCGTCGGCTTCGACACTGGTGACGGCGTCGTCATCGGCAAGCGCATGGCCGAAAACATGGGCCTGGTGCTGGGCGATTCGATCAGGCTGATTTCGCCCGACGGCGACGTGACCCCGATGGGCACGACACCGCGGGCAAAAGCCTATCCGGTCACCGGCATCTTCGAAGTCGGCATGTCGGAGTATGACAGTTCGATCATCTTCATGCCGCTCGCCGAGTCGCAGCTTTATTTCAATTCGGAAGGCAAGGTCGGCTCGATCGAGATCTATGTCGACAATCCCGACGATGTCGACGCGCTGAAGACCAAGGTCGAGGAGGCGGCGCAGCGGCCGATCTTCCTGACCGACTGGCGCCAGCGCAACCAGACCTTCTTCTCGGCCCTGCAGGTCGAACGCAACGTCATGTTCATGATCCTGACGCTGATCGTGCTGGTGGCAGCACTCAACATCATTTCCGGCCTGATCATGCTGGTGAAGGACAAGGGCCACGACATCGCGATCCTGCGCACGATGGGGGCGACGCGAGGTGCGGTGATGCGCATCTTCCTGATGACCGGCGCTGCCATCGGCATGACCGGAACGCTCGCCGGCGTGCTGCTTGGCGTGGTCATCTGCCTCAATGTCGAGCGCATCAGGCAGTTCTTCTCCTGGCTGTCGGGCACCGTGCTGTTCAACCCCGAACTCTACTTCTTGTCCCAGCTGCCGGCCAAGATGGACGTCAGCGAGACCGTCTCGGTCGTGCTGATGGCGTTGGTGCTGTCGTTTTTGGCGACGCTGTTTCCGGCATGGCGGGCGGCAGCGCTCGATCCTGTCGAAGCGCTGAGGTATGAATGATGGGCATCGAGCATGTTATCGAGCTCAAGAAGGTCGAGCGCCACTATGAGCAGGGATCGCGCAAGCTGACGATCCTCAACGACGCCAATTTTTCGCTCAAGGCAGGCGAGATGGTGGCGCTTGTGGCTCCGTCGGGCGCTGGCAAGTCGACGCTGCTGCACACCGCTGGCCTGCTCGAACGCCCCGATGCTGGCGATGTTTTCCTGAACGGACGTGCCTGCGGGCGGCTGTCGGATGACGAACGCACCGCGATCCGCCGCAACGACGTCGGTTTCGTCTACCAGTTCCATCACCTGCTGCCCGAATTCTCCGCATTGGAGAATGTGATGATGCCGCAGCTGGTCAAGGGCCTGAGCCCCAAGCAGGCGAGCGAGCGGGCGGAACAGCTGCTCGACTACATGAAGATTGGCAAGCGCGCCCAGCATCGGCCGTCCGAGCTTTCCGGCGGCGAACAGCAGCGCGTGGCGATCGCGCGCGCCGTGGCCAATGCGCCGTTGGTGCTGCTGGCCGACGAGCCGACCGGCAATCTCGACCCGGTGACGGCGAGTTATGTCTTCGATGCGCTTTCGGCGCTCGTTCGGCAGTCGGGACTGGCGGCGCTGATCGCCACCCACAACCATGAGCTGGCGGCGCGCATGGACCGCCGCGTCACGCTCGCCGAGGGCAAGATCGTGCCCATGTAGGGCTGCCTTTCTTCCATCAACGGTGTTTTGAGGCGGGCTGCTGTCCGCCTCCCTGCAGTCAATTGCAGGTCGCGGTTTGCGGCCCGTAGGGCAGCGGAACACGCGCTGTGGGGGCCCTGGGCACCCCGCGCTCTTGCCACGGGCGCGCAGGTTTCCGTTCCGCCATGAAATAGCTATGAAGCCTTTGCATTGAAGCCCACTGTGCGCCGTGTCTGGCGCGGCCTTTCTCATTTACGGACCAGCCGATGCGTTTGTCGCGCTATTTCCTGCCCAGGCAGGTCATCGTCAGACCGCGCGGTGTTGCCGCCGCCGAGGCCGAGATCAAGAACCGCAAGACCGGCGAGCGCGAGAGGCTGCCGGTGGCGCAGGCGCTTGCCAAGCTGGGCGCCAAGGCATGAGCCAAGCGGTGACGGCGAAACCGGCGGGCGCAAGGCCTTTCTCGGTGTTCGAGCGCATGGTGGCGTGGCGCTACCTGCGTTCGAAGCGCAAGGAGACGGTGATTTCCGTCATCGCTTCGATCTCTTTCCTCGGCATCATGCTGGGTGTTGCCACGCTGATCGTGGTGATGGCGGTCATGAACGGCTTTCGCGCCGAGCTCCTGACCCGCATTCTCGGCGTCAACGGCCATCTTGTCGTGACAGCGACCGATACGCCGCTTGAGGACTATGCCGCCGTCGCCGACCGCATCAACGGTGTCTCTGGCGTCAAATACGCGATCCCGCTGGTCGAGGGCCAGGTGCTGGCCCAGGGCAATGTCGGCGCGGGTGCCGGCGCGCTGGTGCGCGGCATCAGGGGCAGCGACCTCGGGAAGGTGACGCTGGTCGCCAACAACATCAAGCAAGGCTCGATCGTCGGCTTCGACACCGGAGACGGCGTCGTCATCGGCAAGCGCATGGCCGAAAACATGGGCCTGGTGCTGGGCGATTCCATTCGGCTGATTTCGCCCGACGGCGACGTGACCCCGATGGGCACGACACCGCGGGCAAAGGCCTATCCGGTCACCGGCATCTTCGAAGTCGGCATGTCGGAATACGACAGTTCGATCATCTTCATGCCGCTCGCCGAGTCGCAGCTCTATTTCAATTCCGAAGGCAAGGTCGGCTCGATCGAGATCTATGTCGACAATCCAGACGACGTCGATGCGCTGAAGACCAAGGTCGAGGAGGCGGCACAGCGGCCGATCTTCCTGACCGACTGGCGCCAGCGCAACCAGACCTTCTTCTCGGCCCTGCAGGTCCAGCGCAACGTCATGTTCATGATCCTGACGCTGATCGTGCTGGTGGCGGCGCTCAACATCATTTCCGGCCTGATCATGCTGGTGAAGGACAAGGGCCACGACATCGCGATCCTGCGCACGATGGGGGCGACGCGAGGTGCGGTGATGCGCATCTTCCTGATGACCGGTGCCGCCATCGGCATGACCGGCACCATTGCGGGTGTGCTGCTCGGTGTCGTGATCTGCCTCAATGTCGAGCGCATCAGGCAGTTCTTTTCCTGGCTGTCGGGCACGGTGCTGTTCAACCCCGAGCTCTACTTCCTGTCCCAGCTGCCGGCCAAGATGGACGTCAGCGAGACTGTCTCGGTCGTGCTGATGGCACTGGTGCTGTCGTTTTTGGCGACGCTGTTTCCGGCATGGCAGGCCGCCGCGCTCGATCCTGTCGAAGCGCTGAGGTATGAATGATGGACATCGAGGGAAAGATCGTCTCGCTGCGCTAGCTAGCCGCTGCGGTGTTGCTCGGCTTTTGAGTCTGGCCATCCTCCTGATTTCTGTCTCCATAGCCTAGCCGGTGCCGTCGCCTGTTCGTTAACGGGCGAGGGCCTGCGTTCGCCTGCATAAACCCTTCATTTACTGTCGAATCGCTTGCGGCAGGCGGCTGCGCTCGAATGCAATGGTGCGCGTTGACATCTGAACAGAAATAGAACAAATTGAGAACATATTAAAAACAGGAGCAACAGATGACCGAGCTGGTACAAGATGTCATTTCGATGGTCTGCATGAGCACCTTCCTCGTCACCATGGCGATGTGGATCGGCGCGCTCTGATTGGAGCGCTTGTTGGGACATTTTTTGCCGCTGGCATTCCCAACCAAAAACAGTGAGGCACCGGGTATTCCCGATGCCGGAATTGGGCGGGACGCCGCCGTAATTGAGCAGAACGACGATGCGCGCCGACCGGCGCGCCAGGGAGGTGGCCTCAGGCCGTTTTCCGAACCGGAGCGGAGACAATGTCCGCCGGCCCGAAGATCTCCTCGAAGGCAGCCTTAAGCGCGACATCGAGGTCGCCCATCGTCACCGGCAGGCCGAGGTCGACGAGACTTGTCACACCATGGTCGGTGACGCCGCATGGCACGATGCCGGAGAAGTGGCCGAGTTCCGGTTCGACATTGATGGCGATGCCGTGGAAGCTGACCCAGCGGCGCAGGCGGATGCCGATGGCGGCGATCTTGTCTTCAGCCGATGAGCCGTCCGGCAAGGCCGGCCGGTCGGGCCGTACGACCCATACGCCGACACGGTCTTCGCGACGCTCGCCTTTCACGTTGAAGGCGGCGAGCGCTGAAATGATCCAGGCTTCGAGTGCGGCGACGAAGGCGCGGACATCCTCGCGCCTGCGCTTGAGGTCGAGCATGACATAGGCCACGCGTTGACCGGGGCCGTGATAGGTGTATTCGCCGCCGCGGCCGGTCTTGAAAACAGGGAAACGGTCGGGTTCGACCAGATCCTGCTCCTGGGCGCTGGTGCCGGCAGTGTAGATCGGCGGGTGTTCGACGAGCCAGACCATCTCGCCTGATATGCCCTGGCGGATCGCGTCGGCGCGCTCTTCCATGAAGGCGAGCGCCTGGTCATAGGGCGTGAGACCGGGTTCGATTCGCCATTCGACGGGTGCTGAGCCCGGCAGGGCGAGAAACGACGTGGCGATCAGGCTGCGTTCGGTCATTTTCGGGGTCCGTTCGTCGACCTGATATGGCGGCTTGGCGCGGAAACGTCCAGTGCCTGGGCTTTGAAAGCCGGCTATTGGCGGCTGCCGCCAGGGACTTCCGCTGGGGCATGCAAGAATGATGGACGAATATCGCACAGGGCGCTTGTTTCCCCGGAAACGATTTGCTACATGCCGCGAGCCGGTTCGGACCGGCCCTTCGTGACAGTGCGGTCGTGGCGGAATTGGTAGACGCGCAGCGTTGAGGTCGCTGTGGGGCAACCCGTGGAAGTTCGAGTCTTCTCGACCGCACCATCACTTTTCAGATGACTACCAATCATCTGAGCAAGCTGTACCAGCCAGGCTGGACAGCTTGAGACTCGCCGGAACAGGCGGCTTTTTCAAAGATTTTTCAAAAGATTGTGCAGCTTTGCTGCAGTCGATCGCTATGCTGGCGATCTGGGCAGTTTCTGTGCCGCGTTTCTTATAGAGAGCCCAAGAACACTGGAGCGTTGTGACGTCCGCGCAAGCTTCCCCACATCGGTTCCGACTTTCGATATTTGCAGTTCAGCTTTGAAGCGTTGATGACTATTGCCGCTTTGACGCGATTGCCCGGAGCCGTCGAACGGCCCCGGGCAGGTCCTTTGAGGGACGTCTCTCAGCGCCCGCGCCAGGCGAGCAGGCGCATGGCGTTGGCGGTGACAAGCACCGTTGCGCCGGTGTCGGCCAGGATCGCCGGCCACAGGCCGGTGATGCCCATGATGGTCGTCACCAGGAACACCGCCTTGAGGCCGAGGGCTATGGTGATGTTCTGGGCGATGTTGCCCATCACCGACTTCGACAGGGCGATCATGTCAGGGATGTCGCTGACGCGGCCATGCAGGATCGCTGCGTCGGCGGTTTCGAGCGCAACATCGGTGCCGCCGCCCATGGCGATGCCGAAATCGGCCGCGGCCAGGGCAGGGGCGTCGTTGATGCCGTCGCCGACCTTGGCGACAACCTGGCCCTGCTTCTGTAGCTCGCGCACGATGCGCTGCTTGTCGTCGGGCATCAGGCCGGCGCGGACGTTGATGCCGAGACCCTTGCCGATGGCTTTTGCCGTCGCTTCGTTGTCGCCGGTGAGCATCACGGTGGCGATGCCGTCGGCCTTGAGGGTGGCGAGGGCCGCGATGGCATCGGCGCGCGGCTCGTCGCGCATGGCGAGGATGCCGGCGATCTTGTTGTCGACCAGCAGTACCGAGACGGTCTTGCCGTCGGCGTTTAAGGCGGCGATCTGGCCCTTCAACTCGGCCGACAGTCCGGCCATTTCTTCGGCGGCGCTCGGCGAGGCGAGGAACACGTCTTCGCCTCCGACCCTGGCGGTGACGCCCTTGCCGGGAACGGCCTTGGCGACATTGGCCGGCGGGATCGGCACACCGTCCGTTTTGGCGCGTCCGAGGATTGCGAGCGCCAGTGGGTGGCTGGAGCCTGTCTCCAAGGCCGCCGCCAGCGACAGGACTTTGGCCTCGGGACGGCCAATGCCGACGATGTCGGTGACCTTGGGCTTGCCCTCGGTCAGCGTGCCGGTCTTGTCGAGCGCCACCATGGTGACGCGGCGCATGCCTTCGAGCACCGCACCGCCCTTGAGCAACAGGCCACGGCGGGCGCCGGCGGACAGGCCTGCGGCGATCGCGGCCGGCGTCGAGATGACCAGCGCGCAAGGACAGCCGATCAGCAGGATGGCGAGGCCCTTGTAGACCCACTCCGACCAGTCGCCACCGGCAACCAGCGGCGGCAGGGTGGCGACCAGCGCGCCGATGACGAGCACTGCCGGTGTGTAATAGCGCGAGAAGCTGTCGATGAAGCGCTCGGTCGGCGCCTTGCTCTCCTGCGCCTCCTCGACCAGCTTGATGACACGGGCAATGGTGTTGTCGGCCGCCGCCGCCGTGACGCGAACCCTGAGTACCGCGTCGGTGTTGATCGTGCCGGCGAAGACGTCGTCACCAGTGGTCTTTAACTTGGGTACGCTCTCGCCGGTCACGGGGGCTTCATCAAGCGTGCTCGAACCTTCGACGATGACGCCGTCGGCGGCGACACGGTCGCCGGGGCGGACCAGCATGATCGCCCCGACCTGGAGTGCGTCGGCTACAATTTCGCGGGTCGAGTCACCTTCCTCGACCAGCGCGGTCTTGGGCACGAGGTCGGCAAGCCCTCGAATGCTGGCGCGGGCACGGCGGGCGGCGACGCCCTCCAGCAATTCGCCGATGAGAAACAGCAGCACGACCATCGTCGCTTCTTCGGTGGCGCCAATGAACACCGCGCCAACTGCGGCGATGGTCATCAGCGTCTCGATGGAGAACGGCGTGCCGGTGACAGCGCCGGCATAGGCGCGGCGCGCCACGGGCACCAACCCGACCGCGAGTGCGGCCAGAAACGCCCAATGGCCCACCTGCGGCAGCAACTGACCGATGGCATAGGCAGCGACAAGTGCCGCGCCGCAGGCGATCGTCAGCTTTGCCTTGCGCGATTGCCACCACGGGGCGTCGTCGAGATCGAAGTGGTCGTGGCCGGCGCCAGCGGTATTCGCCGCCAGTGCGCCATGGTCGTGTCCGGCATGGTCGCCATGATCGTGGCCGGAATGGTCGTGAGCTGCATGGTCATGGCCGGCGTGATCGCCAGGGCCGTGGTTGTGGCCGGCGTGATCGTGGCTGCAGTTCGGGCCGTGTTCGTGGGTATGTGCCTTCGGCTCAGCGGTGCGCGCCGCTCCCAGTTCGGCAACCGAGTAGCCGAGCGCCTTCACCTGCTTCGAGATCGCGGCGGAGGGGGCGGGACCCTGGTGGGTGACGATCATCGTGCCGGCCGACACCGAAATGCCGACCTCGGTGATGCCGGGCAGGCGGCTGACCGCGTTTTCGATCTTGGTCGCGCAAGATGCGCAGTCCATGCCGCCAACGCGGAATCGTGTCTTGCCGTGGCTGGCATCGTTCATTTCAGGTCCTTTCAATCCACTATGAAGCAATGCTAGAATCTCTAGCCACTAGAGGATCAAGAGGTATTTGCGATGAATCTGCCGATTGGCGAACTGGCGCGGCGAACCGGCGTGAAAGTGCCGACGATCCGCTTTTACGAACAGATCGGCCTGATTGCCGCGCCGCCGCGCACCGAAGGCAATCAGCGCCGCTATGGCAAGGCCGAGATCGACCGGCTGAATTTCATCCGCCACGCCCGTGAGCTTGGCTTTGAGGTCGACCATATTCGCGAGTTGCTGGTGATGTCGCAGGAGCCGCAGGCCTCGTGCCATCAGGCCGATAGTATCGCCAAATCGCATTTGCGCGAAGTCGACCGGCGTATCGAGCGGCTCCAGGCGCTGCGCGGCGAGCTGTCGCGGATGATCGACGAGTGTGGCCATGGCCGGATCTGCGACTGCCGCATCATCGAGGTGCTGGCTGATCACAGGCAATGTGTCAGCGACCATGTGGCCTGATTGAAACAGCCTGAGATTGCCTGTTCCGAGAGGATAGGTCGGGCCGTATTTCATTTGATATTCCGGCCCTTTGCGGGCTAGGGATAGCCCACCTCGAATCCCGAAATCCGCAAGCGGGAAGCGCCGATGGAAGTACGACACGACCATACGCACGGCGCCGACGCCGCTGACGCTGTCCGCGCCGAAATCTACGGCGAGGACGGGGTGATCCTTGCGTCGTTCCTGGCGCATATCGGGGCGGCGATCGCCGACCGCGATACGCTGACGCTGAAGCGCGACGTCTCCGTGCTGCACCAGTCCGAACTCGGCCATCTGCTCGAAGCCTTGCTGCCCGAGCAGCGGCTGGCGCTGGTCGAACTGATGGGCTCGGATTTCGACTTTTCGGCACTGACCGAAGTCGACGAGGCGATTCGTCTCGATATCGTCGACAACCTGCCCAATGCGCAGATCGCCCAGGCGGTCCAGGAACTCGATTCTGACGATGCGGTCTACATCCTCGAGGATCTCGACGCCGAGGACCAGGACGAGATCCTTGCGCAATTGCCGTTCACCGAACGCATCAGGTTGCGCCGCTCGCTCGACTATCCCGAGGAGTCGGCCGGCCGGCGCATGCAGACCGAGTTCGTCGCGGTGCCGCCGTTCTGGACCATCGGCCAGACGATCGACTATCTGCGCGACGACAAGGATCTGCCGGACCGCTTCAGCCAGGTCTTCGTCATCGACCCGACCTTCAAGCTGCTCGGCGCCGTCGATCTCGACCAGATCCTGCGCACCAAGCGTGCGATCAAGATCGAAGAGGTGATGCACGAGACGCGCCATGCCATCCCCGCGACGATGGACCAGGAAGAGGCGGCGCGCGAATTCGAGCAATACGATCTTCTGTCCGCCGCCGTTGTCGACGAGAATGAGCGCCTCGTCGGCGTCCTGACCATCGACGACGTCGTCGACGTCATCCAGCAGGAAGCCGAGGAAGATCTGCTGCGCATGGGCGGCGTCGGCGACGAAGAGCTGTCCGACACGGTTGCCGCGACATCGCGCTCGCGCGTGCCGTGGCTGCTCATCAATCTCGGCACCGCCTTCATCTCGGCATCGGTCATCAGCCAGTTCGGCGCGACGATCGAGGAAATGGTGGCACTGGCCGCGCTGATGCCGATCGTCGCCTCGCTCGGCGGCAATGCCGGCACCCAGACGATGACCGTGACGGTTCGCGCGCTCGCCACCCGCGACCTCGACATCTACAATGCCGGCCGCGTCATTCGCCGCGAGGTGATGGTCGGCCTGCTCAACGGCGCGGTCATTGCGACCATCCTCGGACTTGTAGCTGGCCTGTGGTTCCACAATCCAGACCTCGGCTTCGTCATCGCCGCTGCGATGGTGCTCAACATGCTGGCGGCAGCGCTCGGCGGCATCCTGATCCCGCTGTTGCTGGACAAGTTCGGCGCCGATCCGGCGATCTCGTCGTCGATCTTCACGACGATGATCACCGACGTCATCGGCTTCCTCGCTTTCCTCAGTCTCGCCACCTGGTGGTTGCATCTCGGCTCGGCTGCAGGTTAGCCGTGTTCGATTGACTTTTACGTAAGTCGCGTGCGAGACTCCCTGGGGACCAACAACGGTCCTTTGGCAGCGCGGTTGTTGTAGCGCGGCATGATCGCCTCGGCTGGTGCCCGGCATGATTTTAGGGCGGGGCGACAGCCTCCGCCGGGTGGAGGGACGATGCGGGAATATTATTCGATCACCGAACTGACCCGCGAATTCGACATTTCGACACGAACGCTGCGCTTTTATGAAGACGAGGGGCTGGTGCAGCCCGTCCGCCGCGGCCGCACCCGACTGTTCCGCCCCTCGGACCGGCAGCTCATTCGCCAGATCATGCGCGGCAAGCGGCTCGGTTTCTCGATCAACGAGATTCGCGAGATCATCCAGATGTATCGCGAGCCGCCCGGCGAAGTCGGTCAACTCAAGCTGATGATCAAGCGCATCGAGGAAAAGCGCGAGGATCTGCGGCAGAAGCGCCGCGACCTGGAAGAGACGCTGGCCGAACTGGACCAGGCGGAAGAATCCTGCGTCGAACGTCTGGTCGAACTCGGCGTCAACACCTGAGCCACACTCAGATCCAGCGCCGAACCTTCTTCGAATAATCGATGTACTTCTTGCCGAAACGGGCTTGCAGGTGCTTTTCCTCTGGCACTATGGCGAGCTTTTGCGTGGCAAAGGCGGCAATCACCGCAAGGGCGATGAACCAGATGTTGGCCGTGATCAGGCCGATGGCGATCATCAGGAGCGTGTTGGCGAAATAGATCGGGTTGCGGGTGAAGGAAAAGGCGCCTGACGTCACCAGATGTTCGGACGGCCTGTCGGGGCGGATGGTGGTCTTGGCGCGCTTCAATGTCTGCATGGCTGAGTAATAGATCGCAACGACGCCGGCCACCGCCAGCCAACCGGCGGCGTAGAGCAGGTCCGACAGCGGCTCGGTGATCCAGGGCAAGGGATAGAGCAGCCCGAGAACCGCCGCCACCACGATCGCTGCGAGGTAGAGGATCGGCGGCCATGGCACCCTGCTGGGGGCGGCGTTGAGATCGGTCACTGCGCTCCTCCTGGTATCGTCTGGCTGTCGGTGTTGGCCGTGCACATCGCAGCGGTCTGCGCGACATGCGCCCTGAGCTCGGGGCTCTGGTCTGCGGCATAGAGCCGGTCGAACGAATCATCCTTCTGCAGCTCGTCGAGCATGCAGACACAGTAGCGCGAGCAGAAATCGGTGTCGCGGCTCTGCTCGCACGAAACCTGGCACGATTTGAGGAAGGTGACTTCGCGGGTTTCTACAGGTGCGGGAAAGACCTGGGCGAAGAGCCAGACCAGCGAGATCATCACCGGCTGATGTATGAGGTAGAACGCAAGGCTGTGGCGGCCGAAGAAAGAGAGCGGACGCGACCAGGCGCCAGGCCGCAGTCGCGCCATCTTTTCGATCAGGCCCGCCTTGAGCGCTAGCCCGGCTATGCCGATGCCCGCCAGCACCGCTCCGAAGAAGGGAAACAGTGGCACGAAGTCGTTGGAGCGCGGGTTGGCGGTGGACAGGCCGATCCAGACCAGCGCTGGGTGGTTGAAGGTTTCCGAGCGCAGGTAACTCGGTGCAGCGACGACCACCGCGGCGATGACCAGCGTCAACAGTGGTGGCAGGCGCAGGAAGGCGAGGCCGAGCACGCTGGCGAGCGCGATATGGTGCAGGATGCCGAAGAAGATGAAGGTGTCGGGCGTGGCGAACCAGGTTGCGACCGTGATCGCCAGTGCTGCTGCCGCCACCATGGCGAGGCGTCTGAAATATCCCGGCCAGCGGATGCCCTTGGCATGCGCCAGCACCAGGCTGACGCCGACGAGGAACAGGAAACTCGAAGCGATACAGCGCGCGAACAGCTTCCAGTTGCCGTAGGCGGTCATGCCCGGGTCGGCATAACCGAAGAACTCGAGGTCCCAGGCGAAGTGGTAGATCGCCATGGCGATCAGGGCCACGCCGCGTGCGATGTCGATGACCGATACGCGCCGCGAAGGGGCTTTTATCTGGTCGGGGCTCGGTTGCATCGTCATGGTTGTTCGCTTCGGCGTTTTCGGGTGTTGCAGCGCCCATGCAGCACTATCATGGTTGAAGCGGGGCGGAAGAGAGCAGAACTGTCTGTCGTGCACAGGGTTAAGCAATTGATGGGGCGGGGATGACCGGACGAAAGATGGCGCTGACCGAAGAGCTGGTGGCGCGTTGCCATCGCGAGGTTGCCGATATGGGCCCTGATCCCGATGCCATGCATCTCGACGACGCCGACTATGAGGCGATGATCGACGAAACCCTTGCCAAACATCCGGGCAATGGACCGCTATGGCTGTTCGCCTACGGTTCGCTGATCTGGAAGCCCGAGGTGGAGCACACCGATGAAAGGGTGGCGCTGGCGCGCGGCTGGCATCGTTCGTTCTGCATCAGCATGAACCGCTGGCGCGCCACCAGGGAGCAGCCCGGGTTGATGATGGGCATGGATCGCGGCGGCCAGTGCAAAGGCGTGGCGCTCAGACTGACGGACGGCGACCGCCGCGAGCAGCTCGACAAGCTGTTTCGCCGCGAGATGACGCTGAAGCCCTCGACCTACAAGCCGCGCTGGCTGAACCTCGCTACCGATGAGGGGCCTTTGACAGCGCTCGCCTTTGTCATCAACCGACAAGGCCACGCCTATGCCGGCACGCTCGGCGAGGACGAGGTGGTCGAGCGGCTGGCCACTACTTGCGGTCACTGGGGCTCGGCGGCGGACTACCTCTACAATGTGGTCAAGAACCTCGAAGAACGGGCCATCCACGACAGCCACCTGTGGCGGCTTCAGCATCTGGTGGCCGAGCGAATCGTTGCGCGCGACTGACCGCCAGAACGCCGCATTCGCGCCGTCTGGCGTCGGAATTTGGTTTGCCGCCCAATGCATTTGTTTCTATAGTTGCGACGTCGTCGGTTCCGTAACGGAATCAAGAGGGAATGCGGTAAGGGCCTGCATGAGGTCCGAAGCCGTGGCTGCCCCCGCAACTGTGTGCGGTTAGCTCTCCCCAAATGCCACTGAAGCTTGCTTCGGGAAGGCGGGGAAGGGTGTCGATCCGCAAGCCAGGAGACCTGCCGGCGACAGGCACTTATCTCTGTGCCCTCGGGTGGAGGGCGAAAGGACTTACGATGAACACTGTTTCTGCTCTCGGCACCGACGTCTCTTCGCAGTCGCGTACCATGCAGCTCGCGCTTGCCGCGCTGCTCGGCCTTTTCGTTGTTGGCTTCCTCGGGTTCTCGCATATGGACGTGGTGCACAACGCTGCCCACGACTATCGCCACTCGATGGCTTTCCCCTGCCACTAACCAAGGCGATCCAATCATGTCGATCTTCAGAAACGTCGTGTTCATCGCGGCGATCAGCGGCCTATTGGCCGGCGTGGTCCTCGCTGCACTCCAGACCTATGCAACTGTCCCGCTGATCCTCAAGGCGGAGACCTATGAAAATGCCGGCGGCGGGCATGAGCATGCTGCTGCACCAGTTGCCGGCACTGAGGCGACCGCTCCTGCGGCCGGCGCCGAAACCACGGCGGCGCAGGATGCGGCGCCAGCCGAACAAGAAGCCGAAGCTTGGGCTCCGGCCGACGGCGCCGAGCGTTTCGCCTATTCGGCGCTTGCCAACATCGTCAGCGGCGTTGCTTTCGCGCTTATCCTTGTCGCGGTGTCCGAATTCGCCGGCGGCATCGCCAATTGGCGCCAGGGCGTGTTCTGGGGGTTCGCCGGCTTTGCCGTGTTTACCCTTGCGCCGGGCCTGGGCTTGCCGCCTGAACTGCCTGCGATGCCGGCTGCGGATCTCAGCGCCCGCCAGATCTGGTGGACGCTGACTGTGGTGGCAACCGCGGCTGGATTGGCGCTGATTGCCTTCCGGCAGTCGCTGCCGCTCGCCATCCTTGGCGTGGCGCTGATCGTTGCGCCGCACATCGTTGGTGCGCCGCAGCCCGAAAGCCACGACTCGCCGATCCCGGCAGACCTGCACCACAGCTTCGTCGTCGCCGTCACCATCACCAATCTGGTGTTCTGGGTCGTGCTTGGCGCGGCAGTCGGCATGGTGCGCAATCGCTTCATGGGGGCGACGCCAGCGCTGCAAGGCCGCCTTGCCTGAGACGCTGACCTTCCTGCTCGGTGGTGCGCGTTCCGGCAAGAGCGCGCATGCCGAGCGGCTCATCGCGCAGTTTCCTGCGCCGTGGGCGTATATCGCCACGGCGCAGGCCTATGACGACGAGATGCGAGAGCGCATTTCGATCCATCGCGGCCGCCGAGGCGAGGGCTGGCGGACGCTCGATGCGCCGCTCGATCTGGTGGGGGCGTTTGCCAGCCTGCCGGAAGGTGCGCCTGTCTTGGTCGACTGCCTGACGCTTTGGCTTACCAATCATATGCTGGCCGACCATGACGTCGAGGCCGAATGTGCGGCGCTCGTCCAGGTGCTGTCGCGTCCGCGCGGGCCGTGGTTCGTGGTCTCCAACGAGGTTGGGCTCGGCATCGTGCCCGACAATTCGCTGGCGCGCCGTTTCCGTGACGCTGCCGGCAGGCTCAATCAGATGGTGGCGGCCGGTGCCGACGAGGTGCTGTTCATGGTCGCTGGCCTGCCGATGAAGGTGAAATGAGATGAAGGAAATCAACGAGACCGAAGCCGAACGCCATCGTGCCAAGATGGCCAAGCGCAAGGCGGTGCAGGACGCTGAGGTGGCGGAGAAGACGATTGTCGAAAAGGGCCTGCTGATCGTCAACACCGGCCCCGGCAAGGGTAAGTCGACGGCGGCCTTCGGCCTTGCGCTGCGCATGCTTGGCTACGGCCATCGTGTCGGCGTCGTGCAGTTCATCAAGGGGGCCTGGCATTCGGGCGAGCAGGACGCGTTCGCGACCTTTGGCGACCGTGTCGTCTGGCATACGATGGGCGAGGGCTTCACCTGGGAGACGCAGGACATCAAGCGCGACATCGCCGCGGCGGAAGCCGCGTGGGCCAAGGCGCAGGAGCTGATGGCTGATCCCAGCATCGCGCTGGTGGTGCTCGACGAGCTCAACATCGCGCTGCGCTACGATTATCTCGATCTCGACGCGGTGGTTGCCGCGCTCAAGGGCCGGCGCGAGGGCCTGCATGTCGTGGTCACCGGCCGCAACGCCAAGGCAGCGCTGGTCGAAGCGGCCGATCTCGTGACCGAGATGGGCGCGACCAAGCACCATTTTGCTTCTGGGGTGAAGGCGCAAAAGGGCATCGAGTTCTGAGCGCTTGTGGCGTCAGAACCAGAAGATGAAAGCGATCAACCCGAGAGTGCTGACCATCAGCGCATCGGCCGTCCAATAGAGCCGGAGTGCTGCGCGGATATCGGCAGCAGTGGCTTCACGGCGTCCGCCATCTCCCATGAAGGCATCGTCGACCATCACGCCGCCATAGGCGCGGGGGCCGGCAAGGGCGAGGCCGAGAGCGCCGGCCATCGCCGCTTCCGGCCAGCCGGCATTGGGCGAACGGTGTTTTTTCGCATCGCGCCAGACAGCATCCCAAGCTCGGCGTGTATCGGTGCCGGGCACGAGGAAGGCAGCGAGTACGATCAACAACGCGGTCAGCCGCGACGCCGGCAGGTTGATCAGGTCGTCGAAACGGGCAGCTGCCCAGCCGAAGGCTTCATGGCGCTTGGTGCGATGACCGATCATCGAATCGGCGGTGTTGGCGGCCTTGTAGGCGGCACCGCCGGCGAAGCCGAAGACTGCGAGCCAGAAGGCGGGCGCGGTGATGCCGTCTGAGAAATTTTCGGCCAGGCTTTCGATGGCGGCGCGGCTGACACCTGCTTCGTCGAGGCGTTCGGGGTCGCGGCCGACGATCTGCGATACCGCTTTGCGGCCGGCAACGATGCCGCCGCTCTCGAGTGCATCGGCCACGGCCTTGACATGGCTGCCGAGGCTGCGCTGGGCAACAAGGCTGGAAGCGGCGATGGCCGTGAGAAGTATGCCGAAGGGGGCAAGCCCGAACAGGCGCTCAATGGTAAGGGCAAGCGTGGCCGGTACGGCAACGATGACGGCGAGGGCAACCACGCCCAGAAAACGGCGCCTGGCGTCGGTATCGGTGGCGCGGTTGAGGCTGGTGTCGAGAAAGGATATCAGCTTGCCGATCCAGATCACCGGATGGCCGATGGCGCGTACCAGCCGGTCTGGGTAACCGAGACCGAGTTCGAGCAGAAGCGACAGGAAGGCAAGCGGAACGAACATGACGCTTCTTGATGGACGAAGGACTGGGACGGTCGAGCACGGCGGCAGCCTGGAGCGGGCGAGGGCGCTGTTTCCGGGAGCGCCCGAGCCGTTCGTCGACCTGTCGACCGGTATCAACCCGCACTCCTATCCGCTTTTTGAGCTGCCTGCCACAGCCTTGTCGCGGCTGCCTGAACCAGGCCGAGCCCGCGATCTGGCAGCCATCGCGGCCACCGCCTACGGCGCGCCGACGGCGGCCCATGTGGTGCCGGCGCCGGGCACGCAGATCCTGTTGCCGCGCATCGCCTCGCTGGTGCGGCCGGGCCGCGCCTTCGTGCTCGGGCCGACCTATCAGGAGCATGCGCGGGCGGCGGCGATCGCCGGCCATCTGGTGGCCGAGACGCGCGATTTCGGCCAGCTTTTCGACGCCGACCTCGCCGTAGTGGTCAACCCGAACAACCCTGACGGCCGTGTTGTACAGCGCAAGGACCTGCTTGAACTGGCCGCCAGCCTGCGCGCCAGCGGTGGACTTCTGGTCGTCGACGAGGCGTTCATGGATGTCGGCCCGCAGGCGCAGAGCCTTGCCGGCGACGTTGAACTGGGTGGCCTCGTGGTGCTGCGCTCCTTCGGCAAGTTCTATGGGCTGGCCGGCATCCGTCTCGGCTTCGCGCTGGCCCACCTGGATATCGCCGGTCGACTGGAAGAGGAGCTGGGGCCCTGGTCGGTGGCCGTGCCGTCGCTCGAATATGGCATCAAGGCACTGTCGGATGCTGACTGGCAGCGTGAGATGCGGACGACGCTGGCGCATGCCGCGCATCGCCTCGACCAGGCCTTTGCCCGCGCCGGCGTGATCGTCACTGGCGGCACGTCGTTGTTCCGCCATGTCGACATTCCCGACGCCGCCGGCCTGTTCAAGGCGCTGGGGCGTGAGGGTATCCTGGTGCGCAGCTTTGCCGACCGGCCAACGCAGTTGCGCTGCGGACTGCCGGGTACCGAGATAGAATGGCGGCGGCTCGACGTCGCGCTGGGCGACTGGGCGGAGGAACGCCAACCCGCCGGCGAGGGAGCCGCATCTTGATCTACGTCAGCCCGCTTTCCAGGATTGAAGAGACGGTTGTCCGCGTCGGTGCCGAGCGGCTGATCTCGCTGCTGTCAGTTGGCACCGAGATGACACGGCCCGCGGCCATCCGGGCCGAAAACCATCTGTTGATGAACATGCACGACATCGCTGCCGCGCAGGACGGCATGACGCTGCCTGGCGAGGCGCATGTGCGGCAGCTGCTGGATTTCGCCCGCGCCTGGGACCGCTCGCGGCCGCTGGCGATCAATTGCTGGGCTGGTGTGAGCCGGTCGACTGCGTCAGCCTACATTGTCGCTGCGGCATTCGATCCGTCTCGCGACGAGACGGAGCTTGCCTTGCTGTTGCGGAGGCTTTCACCAACGGCGACGCCCAATCCAAGGCTGATTGCGGTGGCAGACCAGCTTCTGGAACGCAACGGGCGCATGGTAACGGCGATCGCCGCCATTGGACGCGGTGCCGACTGTTTCGAGGGCGTGCCGTTCGGGCTGGATGTTTAGGTCAGTCTGGATTCGGGGGGAGTGCGTCCTTCGAGGCTCGCCCGCCGCTGGCTTGGCACAAGAACGCAGACCGTGCGGGCTCGCACCTCAGGATGAGGTAGGTCGTTGCGGCCCCACCACAGTTGAGGTTTCTCACGCTGGCTACGTTCTGGGCGCTTGAGATCCGGGACGAACACCGGCGGGAAGCGCCAGCGGTCCTCATCCTGAGGTGCGAGCCCGCACTACGTTGTCACTGAGGCGCCGTGGTCGATGGGCGAGCCTCGAAGTACGCACCTTCTAAGCGATCCAGTCGGTCAGCTTCGCCTTGCGGATATCCTGCAGCAGCCGGATGAAACCTTTGGCCTGATGCGCCGCAGTCAGGCAGCCCTTTTCCTCAGTCGCAGCGAGGGCATTGCCGACCACGCCATGCGGGTTGAGATCGGAAGCGATCCAGGAAAAGCCGTGCGAACCGTGCGAGCGCAGCAGGTCGAATTCGGCCTCAGTGCGCGCGAAGCTCGATGCAAAATCCTGAGCCTTGGCCATGTCGACCAGTTCGGGTCGGAAGTGCAGCATCAGTGAGGTCTCGACATCGCCGCCATGGATGCCGAGCTGGATCTCGCGGGCAGGGTAGAGGCCGTCGGGGTGGCCGAAACGGCCCCAGCTCGAGCGCACCGACAGAGCATCGAAGCGCACGCGCAATTCGCGCGAGACGATGCCCATGACTTCTTCGTTGCCGCCATGTGAGGTAACGAAAACGAATTTGCGGATGCCCGCGCGGGCGATGGACACGCCGAGTTCGGTCCAGGCGTCGACCAGCATGTTGGCCGGCAGACTAAGCGTGCCGGGCGCGTGGATGTGCTCGTCGGATTTGCCGACCGCCTGGATCGGCAGGAAGCGGGCGTCGAGATCGTCGGGCAGGTGACCGAAGGTCTCGGCCAGCATGCCTTCCATGATGGAAAGGTCAGTCGAAACAGGCAGATGCGGGCCGTGCTGCTCGATGGCCGCGACGGGAATGACGGCAATCGCCGCGTCGGGGTCGAGACCGGTGAAATCGGCCGCCTTGAAGTCGCCCCACCAGACGCGTCGCTGCTTTTTCGTCACTACCCGGCCTCGCCGCATGAATTCGCCTCCGACTGAATATGTCAGCCCGGGCGATTTTGTAAGGGGCGGCTACATACGCACGCGCTCGGCCTTGGGATCGTACATCGGCTTCAGAGATGCCTCTGCCGCGAAACGCTCGCCGGCGATCTCGATCTCGTAGCGCGAGCCGAGCACATCGGCCTCTGTCTCGTTGGCGCACGGCACGTAACCCAAGCCGACGGCTCCGCCGAGATGGTGGCCGTAGTTGCCTGAGGTGATGGTGCCGACGATTTTTCCGTCACGGACGATGGCCTCGTTGTGGAACAGCAGCGGCTCGGGCTTGGTCAGCCGGAACTGGACCAACCGGCGGGCAAGCCCCGCCTCACGCTTGCGCAGCACCGCGTCGCGGCCGATGAAGTCGCCCTTGCCTGATTTGACCGCAAAGCCGAGCCCGGCCTCCAGAACATGATCCTCGTCGGTGATGTCATGGCCGAAATGCCGAAAGGCCTTTTCGATGCGGCAGGAATCGAGCGTGTGCAGGCCGCAGAGCTTCAAGCCGAGATCGGCGCCGGCGTCCTCGATCGCCTCGAACACATGGGCAGCCTGGTCGGTCGAGACATATAGCTCCCAGCCGAGTTCGCCGACATAGGTGACGCGGTGAGCGCGGGCGAGGCCCATGCCGACCTCGATCTCCTGCCAGCTGCCGAACGGATTGTTGTTGTTGGAGAAATCGTTGGGGCTAATCTTCTGGATCAGGTCTCGCGACTTCGGCCCCATCAGGCAGAGCACGCTTTCGGCCGCCGTCACGTCGGTGATCACGACGAAATCGTCCGCCAAATGCTTGCGGAACCAGGCGAGGTCGCGCTGCAGTGTGGCGCCTGGTACAACGGCCAGGAAGGCCGTTGGCGACAGGCGGGTCACAGTCAGGTCGCTTTCGATGCCGCCGCGGGCGTTGAGCATCTGGGTGTAGACGATCTTGCCTGGCGCGACGTCCATGTCGTTGGCGCAGAGGCGCTGCAGATAGGCCAGCGCGTCGCGGCCTTCGATGCGGATCTTGCCGAAGGAGGTCATGTCGAACAGGCCAACGCCGTTGCGCACGGCGAGGTGCTCGTCGCGCTGGTTGCCGAACCAGTTCTGCCGCTTCCAGGAATATCTGTACTCACGTTCCTGGCTAGGCTTGGCGAACCAGTTGGCGCGTTCCCAGCCGGCGACCTCGCCGAACACCGCGCCGCGCGCCTTCAGATGCTCATGAAGTGGCGAGCGCCTGATGTTCCGCGAGGTCGCCATCTGGCGATAAGGAAAGTGGTCGGCATAGAGCAGGCCGAGCGTTTCGGAGACACGCTCTTTCAGGTAGCTGCGGTTCTTCTGGAACGGCTGCGCGCGGCGGATATCGACCTCCCACAGGTCGAAAGGCGCCTCGCCGTCATGGATCCATTGCGCCAGCGCCATGCCGGCGCCGCCCGATGAGACAATGCCGATGGAGTTGTAGCCGGCGGCGACCCAGTAGCCGCCAACCTCAGGCGCTTCGCCAAGATAATAGCGGTCGTCGGGAGTGAAACTCTCGGGGCCGTTGAAGAAGGTGTGGATGCCGGCGGTTTCGAGCATCGGCATGCGGTTGACGCCCATTTCGAGGATCGGCGCGAAATGGTCCATATCCTCGGGCAGCTGGTCGAAGCAGAAATCCTCGCGGATGCCGTCCATGCCCCAGGGCTTGGCTACCGGCTCGAAGGCGCCAAGCATCATCTTGCCGGCATCTTCCTTGTAGTAGGCGCATTCGTCCGGCACGCGCAGCACCGGCAGGCGGCCGAGCCCGGGGATGGCTTCGGTGACGAGGTAAAAATGCTCGCAGGCATGCAGGGGGATGGTGACGCCGTTCTGGGCGCCAAGCTCGCGCGCCCACATGCCGGCGCAATTGACGACGACGTCAGCCTCGATGGTGCCCTGTTCGTCGCCTTGCGCCCATGACACGCCGGAGACGCGGCCATCTTTGGTGTGGACCTTGGTGACCTTGACGTTCTCGATGATCCTGGCGCCGCGCTGGCGTGCTCCCTTGGCCAAGGCCATGGCGATGTTGGCGGGATCGCACTGGCCGTCGAGTGGCAGGTGCACCGCACCGACCACGTCGGAGACATTGAGGTGCGGGTACATCTGCTTGACTTCGCTGGGTGAAATCTCGCGCACATCGACATTGAAGGCACGCGCTAGCGACGCCTGGCGGTAGATCTCGTGCTTGCGCTCCTCGGTCAGCGCCACGGTGATCGAGCCGACCTGGCGCATGCCGGTGGCGACGCCGGTTTCTTCCTCGAGTTTGACGTAAAGATCGGCCGAATATTTCGCCAGCCGCGTCATGTTTTGCGAGGCGCGAAGTTGTCCGATGAGCCCCGCCGCGTGCCATGTCGTGCCTGAAGTCAGCTGCTTGCGCTCCAGAAGGACGATGTCGGTCCAGCCAAGCTTCGCCAGATGATAGGCGACGGAGCAGCCTGATACACCGCCGCCGATGATCACGGCGCGGGCACGGGCGGGGATTTCTGTCATGCGGCTGATCTCTCGTAGCTGTTGGCGAAGCGCCTCAGGCGGCCGGCGGCCTCCTGGAGAACGTCGTCGGGCTGGCACAGGCTGATACGGATGTGACCGGCCGCGGCATCGCCGAAGCTGACGCCCGGCATGACCGCGACCTTCTCGGCTTCGAGCAGGTCCCAGGCGAATTTTTCGCAGTCGGCCTCGATGGCACTGATATCGAGCATGACATACATGCCACCCTCGGAGCCGCGCACGGTGACGTTGTTCAGCCCGCGCATCTGATCGACGAACAGGGAGCGGCGCCCGGAGTAGATAGCGGCGATCTGCTCGACGCCGAAATCGTTTTCGAGCGCTTCGATCGCCGCGCGGCTGACGAAATCGGTCAGGCCATAGGTGGTGACGAGGTTGAGATTGATGACCAGCGACACGAGATCGGCAGGGGCGGTCAGCCAGCCGATGCGCCAGCCGGTCATGCCGTGGCTTTTCGACATCGAATTGATCACCAGCGTGCGCTCGGCCATGCCGGGCAGTGCCCGCGGCGATACATGCTCGCCGCCGCCGAGTGTCCAGTAGACCTCGTCGGACAAAAGCCAGAGATCGCGCCGGACGCAGAGCTCGGCGATCTCCTCCAGGCATTTCCTGGAATAGACGGCGCCGGTCGGGTTGTTCGGCGTGTTGATGAGGATCGAGCGCGTGTTGGGCTTCAGCGCCTTCTCGATCTCCGAAGCGCGCGGCTGGAAGCCGTCGGCGGCATGGGCCTCGACGACGGTGTAGCTGGCGCCGGCGGCACGGAAGGTGCCGGGATAGGTGGCGTAATAGGGCGCCACGACCATGGCGTGGTCGCCCGGATCATGCGTTGCCTGGACCGCTGCGTAGAGAGCGGCCTGGCCGCCTGGCGTGGCGATGATCTCGGAAAGCGCGGTGTCGACGCCGGTGCAACGCTTGGAGATCCTGGCCATGGCGGCACGCAGGCGCGGCAGGCCAGGCAGTTGCGTGTAGTGGTGGTAGCCGGCGCGCACAGCGTCGACGCAGGCCTCGACCGTCTCCGACGGCGTATCGAAATCGTGGTCGCCGACCGAGAGCATGATGATGTCTTCGCCGGCCTGCTTGCGTGTCATGGCGGCGAAATGCACTTCCCAGCCGTCCTTGCCTGATGGGACGATGCCGGAGATGCGGGCGGATGGTTTCGGCATCTCAGGCTCCTGCATCCTGCAAGGCCGCCAGACGGGCAAGCGTCAGCCTGCTCGTGCCGTCCAGCCGGGGTGTCAGCGCGCCATAGCCGGGAACCGAAGGATGCGGGGTGCCGCCGGCATGGTTGTGGGTGGCGGTGATGACCAGCACCTGCGCGCCAGCGGCTTCCGCCGCGCGAATGCCTGCCGGCGCATCCTCGAACACCAGGCAATCCTCTGCCTTGTGGCCAAGCCGCTGGGCGCCGAGCAGGAAGCAGTCTGGGGCAGGCTTGCCGTTGGCGACGTCCTCGCCGGTGACCATGATTGGTGGCACGGGCAAGCCAGCGGCCTCTAGTCTGCGGAGCGCCAACCTGCGCGGTGCTGAGGTTACGATCGCCCAGCGTTCGACAGGTAGGGCGTTGAGGAAGTGTGCTGCGCCATGAATGGGTTCGATGCCGTCGACGTCGTCGAATTCGGCCTGGGTCAGCTCCTCGATTTCGGTCATCAGGTTGATGCCGGGAAGGTTCAGTCTGGAAATGGTTTCGAACGCCCGCACGCCATGGATGGTGGGCAGGAAAGATTCCACGTCGAGGCCATGCTTGATCGCCCAGGCTGTCCAGACGCGTTCAGTCGACGCGATCGAACTCAGGATTGTGCCGTCCATGTCGAACATGAAGGCGCCAAAGCCTCGATCGGAAAAGGGAGGTGTCATTAGGAGCGTAGCCTTTCGTTTTCGGGATCCCACAAGGGTCTATCCTGCTGGACCGTGGCGCTGAAGCGCTCCCCGAAAATCTCGACTTCGATGGGTGCGCCCGGCACGGCCAGATCGGCACGCAGCATGCCCAGCGCGATCGATTTGTCCACCCTGTGGCCCCAACCTCCTGACGTGGTCTCACCGACAATCTGGCCATTGTGCCAGAGCGTCGACATGTAGGGCGCATCGCACGCGTCGGGATTGTCGACGACGAGCGTGACGAAGCGCTTCGAAACGCCCTGCTGCTTCTCGTTGAGCAAGGCTGCCTTGCCGCGAAAGTCGAGCTTGTCCCATTTGACGAAGCGTTCGAGCCCGCCCTGGAGGATGGTGTAGTCGGTCGACAGATCGCCCTTCCAGGCGCGGTAGCCCTTTTCCAGGCGCAGCGCGTCGAGCGCGAACATGCCGAAGGGTTTCAGCCCATGCTTCTGGCCGGCGGCCCAGACGGCGTCGAAGATCGCTGCCGTGTCGGCTACCTTGGTATGGATTTCCCAGCCGAGCTCGCCGGCGAAGGAGACTCGCACCAGCTTGGCCCAGCGCCCGGCAATGACGGTTTCCTGATGCGTCAGCCAAGGCTTGGACAGGTCGGCTTCGCAGACCTCGACGAGGATTTTCCGCGAATTGGGACCGGCGAGGATCTGGGTCGAAAACTCCTCGGTGCGGTCGATGAGCTTGAAGGTTGCATCAGCGGGCATGTGCGACTTCAGCCACTCGAAGTCGTGCCACTGCGCAACCGCAGCGGTGATCAGCGTCATCAGTTCCTCGGAATGCCTGACCACCGACATTTCGGTGACGATGCGGCCGTGATCGTCGGCGAAGTAGCACAGCCCGATGCGGCCAACCTTGGGCACGCTGCCGGTGACCTGCGCTTCAAGCCACGCGGCGGCACCTGGGCCATCGAGGTTGAAGCGGCTGAAGCCGGGCAGGTCGAGGATGCCGGCGGCATCGCGCACGGCGAGGCATTCCGCGTGGATTCGTTGCTCCCAGGGACCGGAACGGGCAAAGGTCTGGGTGGATTCTTCCGATGTGTCGTCGCCCGGCTTTGCATACCAGGTGGCGCGTTCCCAGCCATTGTAGGCGTTGAATTGGGCGCCAAGGGCGGCGATCCGGTCGTGGATCGGCGAGAGCTTGCGGTTGCGTGCCGCAGGCCAGGCGTGGCGCGGGAAATGGATGGCGTATTCGTGGCCGTAGACCTCCATGCCCTTGGCAACGGCGTAGTCGGGAGCCGAGGCAAACGAGGTGAAACGGCGCGGGTCGCAGGACCACATGTCCCACTCGGTTTCGCCTTTGGTGACCCACTCGGCCAACACCTTGCCAGCGCCGCCGGCCTGGGCGATGCCGAAGGTGAAGACGCAGGCTTCGAAGGCATTGGGCACGCCGGGCATCGGGCCGATCAGCGGGTTGCCGTCGGGCGCATAGGGGATCGGGCCGTTGATGATCTTGGAGAGGCCGGCGGTGCCCAAGATCGGCACGCGGCGGACGGCGTCGTCGAGATACCACTCCAGCCGCTCGAGGTCGTCGGGGTAAAGCTGGAAGGAGAAATCCGCCGGCATCTGGTCGTCGGGCGTCGCCCAATGCGCGCGGCAGTTGCGCTCATAGGGGCCGAGATTCATGCCGTTCTTTTCCTGGCGGAGATAGTAGGAGCTGTCGACGTCGCGCAGCAGCGGCAGTTTTTTGCCCGCTTCGCGCGACCAGGCTGCGAGTTCGGGGATTTCGTCGAACAGGATATATTGATGGCTCATCACCATCATCGGCACATCGCGGCCGAACATTTTTCCGACCTCGGCGGCACGATAGCCGGCCGCGTTGACCACCTTCTCGCAGCGGATGTCGCCCTTTTCGGTTGAAACGACCCATTCGTCCTTGTCGCGGCGGACCGAAATGACCGGGCAGAAGCGGATGATCTTCGCGCCCATGTCGCGCGCGCCTTTGGCCAGCGCCTGGGTCAGTTGCGCCGGGTCGATGTCGCCGTCGTTGGGATCGTAGAGCGCGCCTCTGAGGTCGTGGGTCTCGATGAAAGGATAGCGGTTCCTGATCTCATCGAGACCGATGACGTCGATGTCCATGCCCTGGTAGCGGCCCATGCCCTTGGCGCGCTGGAACTCCTGCATGCGCTCCTTGGTGTGGGCGAGGCGGATAGAGCCGGTGACATGATAGTTCATCGGATAGTCGACCTCGGCCGCCAGCCCGCGATAGAGCTCGGTCGAATAGCGCTGCATGTTCATCAGCGACCAGGACGACGAGAAGGTCGGCACGTTGCCGGCGGCATGCCAGGTCGAACCGGAGGTCAGCTCGTTCTTCTCGAGCAGCACGCAATCGGTCCAACCTGCCTTGGCGAGGTGATAGAGCGAAGAGACGCCGACCGCGCCTCCGCCGATGATCACCACGCGTGCCGTGCTCGGCAATTCCGCCATGTGTTCCTCCCAAAACGCGATCAGTAAACGGGCGGTGCCACGACCCAGATGACCACTGCCGGCACTGAACCCGGGTTTCGCCACCGGAATGGCTTGTGGTCGAAGCGGAAGCTGTCGCCTTCACCAAGGCTGTGCCAGGTGCCGTCGATCTCGATGTCGAAGCCGCCCGACACGACGTAGCCTGCCTCTTCGGTGGGGCGCGTCACCGGGTTGGCCATGCCGGCGCCCGGCGCGAAGATCGAACGCAGCATCTCGAAGCTGCCGCCGAGGTCGGGCGACAGAAGCTCTTCCACCAGGCCGGATTCGTTACTGCCCAGCGAACGTCGCCGGCCGGAGCGGACGACAACGCCGCGCTCGGCCTCATCGGTGGTTTCGTGGGCGAAAAACAGGCTGATTGGCACGCCGAACAGTTCGGCGAAGGCGCGGAGGTCGCCTATCGATGGCGTCGACAGCCCGCGCTCGACCTGGCTGACCCAGCCGACCGAGCGGCCGAGCTTGAGCGCGATCTCGGCCAGCGTCAGACCGCGCGACTTGCGTAACGCGCGCAGGTCGTTGGCGAGCACATCGCCGGCGACGTCGCTTTCCTTGCGCAGCGAGGCGGTAGCGTTACGACTCAAGTTCCGGTCCTCATGAAATTTTATCCACGAATTTCATGTGACGGCATCTCCGTGAAATTTTCAAGGGATTTTTCATGATCCAGCAAGTTTTGCTTGCGGGACTCTTGGCGACGGTGCAAAGGCTGGCCTCACGGGAGGCGGGGGCCGTTTCGAACACTATCGAAGCCAAGGGACCGTAAATGCTGGCACCTGAGCAAAAACCGCTCGAACTCACTGACACCGAAATCGTCGATGAAGCGATTGTATCGCGGCGTTCGGTGCGCGCTTTCCTGCCGACTCCAATCGAGGACGTTGTCATCAGAGACATCCTCGACGTTGCCGCGCGTGCGCCGTCGGGCACGAACATGCAGCCCTGGAAGGTCTATGTGACCTCGGGCGAGACGCTGCGCGGCATCGGCGACGCCATCCTGAATTCCGGCGTGCGCGCCGAAAAGGCCGTATGGGACGAATACAAATATTACCCGGACCAGTTCTTTGAGCCCTATCTCGGCCGCCGCCGCGCCAACGGCTTCGGGCTCTACAGCGCGCTCGGCATCGGCCGCCGCGACGTCGACCGCATGCGCGCCCAGCATGACCGCAACTTCGTCTTCTTCGACGCACCCGTCGGCATGATCTTCACCATCGACCGCAGGCTCAACCAGGGTTCGTGGATCGACTACGGCATGTTCCTGCAGAACATCATGATCGCGGCGCGGGCGCGGGGCTTGCACACCTGCCCACAGGCTGCGTTCGCGCCTTACCACCGCCAGATCAGGCCGGTGCTTGGCATTCCGGAAGAAGAGGTCGTGGTCTGCGGCATGGCGCTTGGCCACGAAGACACGTCGAAGCCGGAAAGCACCTTCCGCACCGATCGCGCGCCGCTGGACGAGTGGGTGCAGTTCCTGAAATAGGTCAGTCGGGACAATGCCGGCGCCTCAAGCAGCGCCGGCGGAGATTACCTAGGCGGTCGGCCCGCTGGCCCTGAAGTCCAAATTGGTGGGGCGAGGCAAGTGGCTTCCGCGTTGTGGGGGCGGTTCACGTTCTCGTCGACGCCTTCCACGCGGAATTATCGCGCCGAGATGCGGCTATATCTGCTGGACTAGGCGATCAGGCCTCGCCGGGCTTTCGCTTCGTGAGATAGCGGCGCAGGCCGGCTTCGCCGCGCGGTGTCGTCCAGCGATGGTTCCAGGCGAAGGCCGGACGCAGCAGCGGCGACAGCAGGCGCAGGATCGGCCGCTCGACGATGACCTGCCAGGTGAGCGCGATGTGGGTGCCATGGCCGGAGGGCGCGAGCACCGCACGCCAGTGGCCGTCGAAATCGCCTGAGGTCCTGACCGCCACGACCTTGCCCGGCTCGAGTTCAACCGCTTCGAGGATGAAGTTCAACTCGTAGGGCAGAAAACCCCGGGCACGCGCGCGGACCTTGGCGCCGACTGCCGGCTTGTCATGGGAGGTCAGTTTTGCCACGTCCTTGTAGACGTCGCCCCACCACAGTGGCAGCAGCGTCGCGTCGGCGAGCACGTCCCACACCTGTTGAGGCGATGCCTCGGGGATTTCCCAAACCTCGTCGAAGCGGAACGCGTTGCTGGCCATGAGTGCCGATACCGATGTGCAACTGCCATTCAAGCGGCAACGATTTTAGTTCATCGGCGCTTTTTAGGCTACGGAAACTGCCGTCAGCTTTCGAGCAGGCGTGAAATCGTCTCGCGCAGCCATTCATGCGCGGTGTCGCCGTCGCGGCGCTTGTGCCAGATCTGCTCGAAGGCGAAGGATGGTATCGCAAATGGCGGATCGAAGGCGGCGAGGCCGCTTGCTGCCGGCATTGCCGGGTGCAGGCGGCGCGCGATGGTGAGCACCAGATCGGTTCCGGCAACCAGCCCGGGGGCGACGCCCCAATGCGGCAGCACCAGTGCGATGCGCCGTTTGTGCCCGGCGGCGGCCAATGCCACGTCGATCTCGCTTTCGACGTCGGCGCGCAACGCAACGAGCGCATGGGGCCGTTGGAGATAGGCGGTAATGTTCATTCCAGCCGCTTTGCCCAGCGACTTAGCGTCGGCCAGGCAGGCATAGTCCTCCTCGAACAGCGGCTTTCGCCGGACGGCTTTGTCGAGCGCATGGAAAACGCCGATCGCGATGTCGACCTCGCCGTCCATGACCTGTGCCGCCATGGCTTCGCGGCCGGCCTGGCTGACCTGGAGATCGATGCCTGGCGCGCGCTGGCGCAATAGCGGCAGCAGGCGTGGCAAAACGACGGTGGCGCCATAGTCGGACATCACCAGGCGGAAGCTGCGGCGCGCCGTGGCCGGATCGAAGCCGCTCGGGGCGAGCAGGTCGTGCATGCGTTCCAGCGCCTCGGCGAGCCGCGGCGCAATCTCCAGCGCACGCATGGTCGGTTGAAGCGCGCCGCCATGCCGGACCAGCAGCGGATCGTCCAGCAGATGGCGGAGACGGCCAAGCGCGTGACTGACCGCCGGCTGGCTCTTGTTCAGGCGGATGGCGGCGCGCGAGACATGGCGCTCGGCCAGAAGCGCGTCGAGCACGACGAGCAGGTTGAGGTCGATGCCGGCGAGATTATTCATGTTGTGCATATTGCGGCTACAAATTACGAATTTCCATAAGAATTTCGGATGTCCTACGCCTTGGAAAACAAGGAGACATGTTATGCCGAACCAAGGTTCATCCCTGCTCGCCGCAGCGCTGGTCGCCGGCGCCGCCATCCCGTTTCAGGCCGGCGCCAACGCCATGCTCGGGCGGCTGCTCGGCCATCCACTCTGGGCCACGATGGTTTCGCTGGCCGTCAGTGTTGCCCTGGCCATACCGGTGATGATGGCGCTGAAGGTGCCCGTCCCGACCTTTGCAACGGCTGCGACCGGGCCCTGGTGGATCTGGATCGGCGGTGCTGCCGGCGTGATCTACATTACCGCTGCCCTGCTGCTCGCGCCGAAAGTGGGCGCTGCGAGCTTCATCGTCGCCGTCATCGCCGGCCAGATGGCGGCGTCGCTCGTCATCGACCACTATGGGCTGATGGGCTTTATCCAGCGTCCGGCCAATCTTGCGCGCATCGCAGGGCTTGTGCTGATCGTCGCCGGGCTCGTCGTCACCCAGTGGGCAGGTGCGGCGAAGGCAGGCTAAGCTGACCCCGAGGAGAATAACCATGCAGAAGAATGTCGTGCTGCGCGTGGCGCGGCCCACCAACGACCTCGCGGCAACCGTACATTTCTATCGCGACGGCCTCGGCCTCGACGAACTTGCGCGCTTCGACAACCATGACGGTTTCGATGGCGTCATGCTCGGCAAGCGCGGCGCGGCGCATCATTTCGAGTTTACCCACGCTCATGGCCATGATGCGGGCAGGGCGCCGACGCCTGACAATCTGGTTGTCTTCTACTTGCCCGATGAGGATGATTGGCAAGCTGCGGTCGAGCGGATGAAGGCGAATGGCTATCCGCCCGTGCCTTCGTTCAACCCGTACTGGGACCAGCGGGGCGTGACCTTCGAAGACGGCGACGGTTATCGCGTCGTGCTGCAGAATGCCGACTGGGGCGCGATCGAGGTGGACAGCTAGCCGCTTGGCTCAGGCCACCTCGTAACCAACCTCGTCGGCGGCGTGGCAGAGCATCCTCCAGAACGAGCGGGCGAAAGAGCGGAAGACGTAGAGGTCGAAGCGCTCCGGTCCACTGCGCTGGATCTGAGTGAAGACGTCGTGATGGGTGGTCGAGATGCCGGAGCCCTGGGGGAAGGCGACGAGCGAGAAATCGACGGCGTACAGCTTTGCCAGTACCCATTTGGCCTTTGGGCCCTGAATGCGGATTGCGGTGCGCCCATGCGACAGGTCGGTGACGGTCCCGATCTCAGGCGTGACCTTGCCGGAAAAGGTGGCGGCAAGTCCTTCGGATGCGTCGGTGGCCAGGAATTTGCCGGGCGCGAAGCCGAAGGCGGCATAGCGGTCGGATGAAGCGCCGGTGCCCGCGCCGTCGGCGAGCTTGAGGCCGGTGACAGAACCGATGGCAGCCAGCAGCTTCTTTTCCTCGCCCGGCCAAGCCGCCAGTTGGACAATCGAGCTGGGGGCGATCTCGGCAAGGGTCACGCCGACACCGTCGACGAAATTACCGTGCGAGCCGGGCCGGAATACCGGTTCTAGCGGTGACAGCTGCTCAACCATGCATGCGCTTCCCTTCGGGATCGAAGAAGTGGTGGCTGACGATCTCGACCGGGCCGAAGCGGTTGCGCAACGGGTCGGAGACGTGGGCGCGCTTGCCGTGGCGCGCCTTGCCGCCTGATACCAGCGCCAGTGCTATGTACTTGCCGAGCGCCGGCGAGAAACAGGCGGCGGTGATGTGGCCGAGCGAGCCGTGCGGATTTTCGGTATCGATCTCCTCGACGATATGGGCGCCGCCGCTAAGCGGGCGGTTGTCGAGTGAAATCAGGCCGACGAGTTCGAGCCGGCCCGAGGCGGAAAGTCCCTCGCGGTCCATCATGGCCGAGCCGATGAAGGGCTTTTTCTTGGACAGCATCCAGCCGAGGTGCAGGTCGCGCGCCGAGGTGCGGCCGTCGATCTCGGCGCCGGTGACGTGGCCCTTCTCGATGCGCATCGTGCCCAGAGCCTCGAGCCCGTAGGGAACCATGCCAAAAGGCTTGCCGGCCTCGATCAGCGCTTCCCAGACATGGGTGCCGTGACCGGCACCGGAATAGACCTCGAAGGCCATCTCGCCTGAGAAGGACAGGCGGCAGATCATGACGGGCGCACCCGAGATCTCGCCATGGACGATGCCCATGAAAGGAAGGGCGTCGTTGTCGACTGTGGTGCCGGTGACGCATGACGCCAGGATTTCCCGCGCCTTGGGACCGCCGATCGCAGCGCCCGCCCACTGGTCGGTCACCGAGGTCAGGTGAACCTTGAGGTCCGGCCACACGACATCGAGGAAATATTCGAGATGCTGCATGACCTTGCCGGCATTGGCCGTCGTCGTGGTCATCAGGAAGTCGTGTTCGCCAAGCCGCCAGGTGGTGCCGTCGTCGAAGACAAGGCCGTCCTCGCGCAGCATCAGGCCGTAGCGCGCCTTGCCGACCGGCAAGGTCGAAAACAGGTTGGAATAGACGCGGTCGAGGAATTCGGCGGCGTCCGGCCCCTGGACGGCGATCTTGCCGAGCGTCGAGACATCGACGATGCCGGCTGTCTCGCGGGTTACCTGCGCTTCCCTGACATAGGCCTGCTCGATCGTCTCGCCCGGGCCGCCATAGATCATCGGCCGGAACCACAGGCCGGCGGAATACATCGTCGCGCCGTTCTCCAGGTGCCAGTCATGCATTGGCGTCAACCGGTCCGGCTTGAGGTCGCCGAAGCGCTCGGCAGCCAGTGCCCCGACCGAGACAGGCGCGTAGGGCGGGCGGAAGCGCGTGGTGCCGACCTCGGGGATCGGCTTGCCCAGGGCCTCGGCCATGATGGCGAGGCCGGGCACGTTGGAGCCCTTGCCCTGGTCGGTCGCCATGCCAAGCGTGGTGTAGCGCTTGAGGTGTTCGACCGAGACGAAGCCTTCGAGGTGGGCGAGGCGGACATCGTCCGCCGTCACGTCATGCTGGAAGTCGACAAACGCCTTGCCCTTGGCCCTGATCTCGAAGACCGGTGCGGGATTGGGGTCGAGCGGCGCGGGTACGATGTCGGGCAGGGTGGTGGTTGCGTGTGCCGGCTGGCCTGTAGCCTTGCGCCCGGCGGCGAAACCTTCCGAGATGGTTTCGGCCGTCGCGAACGTGCCATTGAAGGCGCCGGCGCCAATCCAGCCCTTGCCGGTCTCGGGCGGCAGGAAGGCTTGGAGGTCGTCGCTCCAGAGCGGCCTGGCACCTGCCTGGCTGGCGAGATGGATCGTTGGCGACCAGCCGCCCGAAACGATCAGGCAGTCAGCCCCAATGTCGCGGGCGTTGCCCGCCGACACAGTTGACGTGGCGGAGAACGGGGCCAGCTTGACGCCGGACAGCTTCTTGCCGCCTTCGGTGCCGATCACCGCATGGCCGGTCAAAAGTTCCGCGCCGGCATCAGTGGCAAGCTTGCGGCAGGCAGCCGAGACATCCTGGCGCAAGTCGGCGATGGCGACGATCCTCGCACCGGCCTTGGCCAGTGCCGCCATGGCGCGATAGGCGCTGTCATTGTTGGCCAGAACGGCGATCTTTTCGCCCGGCAGCACGCCATACTGGTTGGCATAGCGCATCGCGGCACTGGCCATCATCACGCCCGGCCGGTCGTTGCCGGGGAAAACCAGCGGCCGTTCGAAGGCGCCCGTGGCGAGCACGACATTCTTTGCCCGTATGGTCCAGTGGCGATGGCGCGGCGCGCCCTTGGCCGGCGCGTCCTTGTGGTCGCTGACCCGCTCGATGGCGGCAAGCGTGTTGCCGTCATAGTAGCCCCAGACCGTGGTACGCTTGAGCAGGCGGACATTGCCGTGGGCCTTGAGCTCGCCGACGAGGTCGGAGGCCCAGGTTGCGGCGGGCTCGCCATCGATGGTTTCGCCCGACCAGTTGGCAGAGCCGCCGAAGGATGGATCGAGCTCAGTCAGTATGACCTGAGCGCCCGACAGGGCGGCTTCGTGTGCCGCGGCGAGGCCAGCAGGGCCGGAGCCGACGACAAGCACGTCGCAGAACGCATTCATGCGCTCGTAGCGCGATGGATCAGGCGCGTGGCCGGCGCGGCCAAGGCCGGCGGCACGGCGGATGATCTTTTCGCACAGCATCCAGAAGCGGGTGCCCTTGAGCGGACCGATCACCGGACCCATGAAAGTCTTGTAGTAGAAACCGGCGGAGATGAACTTGCCGCCAAGCTGGTTGATGGCGCTGACGTCGTAGCCGAGCGAGGGGAAACGGTTCTGGCTGACGGCGGTGAGGCCGTCATGGATCTCGACCATGGTCGCGGGAATGTTTGGCTCGCGCACCTCGCCGCGCAACACCGTCACCAGGGCGTTCGGCTCATCAACGCCAGCGGTCAGCACCCCGCGCGGGCGGTGGTACTTGAATGAGCGGCCAAACAGCGAAACGCCGTTGGCCAGCAGAGCCGAGGCCAGCGTGTCGCCCTGGTGGCCGGTATAGGCCGTGCCGTCGAAGGTGAAGCGGATGGTGCGCAGCCGGTCGATGCGGCCGCCCGATGGTGTGCGACGCGGGCTCATGCCTTGGCTCCCGGGTTGCGTCGGCCGTGCGTCGGCGCACCATGTTCGCGGGCAAAGCGCACGCTCGAGATTTCGTGGGTGAGGGTGTCGCGGACGACAGCGAGATGGGTGCGGCAGCCGCCGGCATGCTGCCAGATCTCGTTGTGGAGGCCAGCCGGGTTCAAGCGGTCATAGACATAGGCGTTCCACGCCTCGGGATCGGTCGAAGCGGGATCGGGGCGTGTGCGGTTGCCATCGCCCTGGTAGGCGAACTCCGAGACGTCGCGCGGGCCGCAATAGGGGCAGGTGATCAACATGACATCAGGCCCCTAATGCATCCGTGGCGTCGGACCCTGGCCCTTGTCGTCGATGACGGTGCCACGGCTGAAACGGTCGAGCGTGAACGGCGCGTTGAACTCGTGCGGCGCGTCCTTGGCGATGGTGTGGGCGAAGCAGAGACCGGAGGCAGGCGTTGCCTTGAAGCCGCCGTAGCACCAGCCGCAATTGAGATACATGCCGGGCAGGGGGCCGGTGGTAATGATCGGCGAGCCGTCCATCGACATGTCGCAGACACCACCCCATGAGCGTAGCACGCGCACCGGCGCGAGTGAGGGGAACAGCGCCAGCATCTCGCTCATCACTTCCTCGACGATGGGCAGGCTGCCGCGCTGGGCGTAGGAATTGTAACCGTCGAGGTCGCCGCCATAGACGAGGCCGCCCTTGTCGGACTGGCCGACATAGAAGTGGCCCATGCCGAAGGTCAGCACGGTGTCGAGGAACGGCTTCAGCGACTCAGACACGAACGCCTGGAGCACGTGGCTTTCGATCGGCATGCGGTCGATGCCGGCAAGCTGCATCACCCGCCCGGTGCTGCCGGCGACGGCAATAGCGACCTTCTTGGCGCGGATTTCGCCACGGCTGGTCGTGACTCCGGTGACCCGGTCACCGTCACGCAGGAAGCCGGTCACTTCGCAATTCTCGATGATGTCGACGCCGCGACGGTCGGCACCACGGGCATAACCCCAGGCGACGGCGTCGTGGCGGGCGGTGCCGGCGCGTTCCTGCATCAGCCCGCCATAGATCGGGAATCGCGCGGACTGCGACATGTCGAGCCCGGGAACGCGGCGGGCGATCTCGACTGGTGTCATCAGTTCGGCATCGACGCCGAGGTGGCGCATGGCGTTGCCCTTGCGGGCGAGGTCGTCGAGCTGACCGGGCGTGTGCGCCAAATTGAGCACGCCGCGCTGCGAGAACATGACGTTGTAGTTGAGGTCGTGGGAGAGGTTCTCCCACATCTTCATCGAGTGTTCGTAGAAGCGTGTGTTCTGCGGCAAAAGGTAATTGGAGCGGACGGCGGTGGTGTTGCGGCCGACATTGCCGGAGCCGAGATAGCCCTTTTCCAGCACGGCAACATTGGTGATGCCGAACTCCTTGGCGAGGTAGTAAGCCGTCGACAATCCGTGGCCGCCACCGCCGATGATGACGACATCATACGAGGCCTTGGGGCTCGGCTTGCGCCACGCCGGCTTCCAGTCACGGTTGCCGCTGAGCGCGTTCTTGAGAAGCGAAAAGGCCGAATATTCCGCCATACTTCATGTCATCCTTAAGGCTGCGCGGGGACACTACAGGCAGCTTCGCTTCGATCAAGCCAATATTCCGCCATTGTTTTTCGTCAGGCCGACTTTCCCATGGGCCAGCGCGCATCGGCTTGCCCGGCAAGATGCGCGTCTTTATCAATGGCTTGCCTTTTCATTCGGCAATCAGACCGTGAGTCGCTGACAAATCATGTTTTTTTCTACAGCCCGGCGCATTGCTGCCACCCTGTTCATCTTCACGGCCGTGCTTGTGGCGCAGGCCGCAGCACAGGATGTCGGCAAAGCGCCGGCAGGTGTCGTCTCGGACCAGCAGGAGGTCATCTCCAGCCTTGCCGCCAAGACCGACGCGCTGCAGAAGAAGATGGAGCTGAGTGCCGAAGACGATGCCGGTCTCGTCGATATCCGCCTGCAACTCGAGCAACTGTCGCGGGAACTGCTGCAAAGCGGCGTCGCTTTCCGTCCACGCCTGACCGAGATCAACACCCGGCTGGAACAGCTTGGCAAGCCGCCTGCTGACGGCCAGCCGGCCGAGCCCGCGGTGGTGACCAGCGAGCGCGAGAACCTGACGGCGGAGAAAACCGAAATCAATGCCGTGCTCGGCGTTGCCGAGAACCTGTCGATCCGCATCGACAAGCTGATCAGCCAGATCACCGAGATACGCCGCGACCTGTTCCAGAACCTGCTGACCAAGCGCTACCAGATCAATTTCGCCCTGGGATCGGAGGTCGTCGACGCTTTCAAGACGGAGATGAATGACCTCTACCGGACAGTCTCGTCCTGGGTTCGCTTTGTCGCCAGCTTCAAGCTCAAGTCGATGCTGGCTGCAACGTTCTTCGCCCTGGGCGCGGCAGCGGTGATCATTATCGGCGGCCGGCGCATGTTCGGCCGGATGTTCGAACCCGACGGCAGGGTAGAGGAGCCGTCCTACCTCAGCAGGCTTTCGGTGGCCTTCTGGTCGACCTTCATGCAGTCGGCGGCACTGGTCGTGTTCCTTGGCGTCACCTACTACCTGTTCGACTATTTCGAAGTGCTGCGCGGCGACATTGGCGCGATGCTGTGGTCGCTGTTCTATGTCATCGCCATCGTATTCTTCGTTTCGCGCCTCGGCATGGCCGTGCTGTCGCCCAGGCTGCCCAAGTGGCGGCTGATCCCGGTCGAAAGCCGTGCGGCGCGCTGGCTGATGCTTCTGATCACCGCGACCGCCTTGTTCACCGGCCTCGATTACTTCCTGAGCTCGGTCTATCGCGTGCTGGGATCGCCGCTGGCACTGACCGTCGGCGAGGCGCTGACCTCGACCGTGGTGATCGGCGTGCTGGTCATCCTGATCGGCTTGGTCAAGCCGTTCGTCGATGAGGGAGGTCGTCCGAAGCCGTGGCCGCGTCTCTTCCGCTACATCGTGCTCACCCTTGGCGGCGTCACGATCGCCGCGGCGTTGCTGGGCTATATCGGGCTTGCGCGCTTCGTGTCGCAGCAGATCGTCATTACCGGCACGATCCTCGCGACCATGTATATCGGCTTCCTGTCGTCACAGGCGATCAACGTGGAAGACGCCTTCATCAAGACGACGGTTGGCCGGCGCATCAAGCGGATGTTTACACTCGACGATGCGACGCTCGACCAGCTTGGCCTCGTCACCAGCATGGTCATCAATCTGCTCGTGCTGATCGTCGGCGTGCCGCTGATCCTGTTTACATGGGGATTCCAGCCCGGCGACATGGTCACTTGGCTCTACCGCATCGGCTCGGGCTTCCAGATCGGCAGCTTCACCTTCTCGCCCGCCGGCCTGCTTTCTGGCGTCATGGTGTTTGCCATCGGCTATTTCGTGACGCGCTGGTTCCAGGGCTGGCTCGACGGTTCGGTCATGGCGCGCGGCAAGGTCGACGCCGGCGTGCGCAATTCGATCCGTCTCGCCATCGGCTATGCCGGCGTGGCGATCGCTGGACTGATCGCGGTTTCGGCAGCCGGTATCGATCTTTCCAACCTCGCACTTGTTGCCGGTGCACTCTCCCTCGGCATCGGTTTCGGCTTGCAGAATGTGGTGTCGAACTTCGTCTCGGGCCTGATCCTGCTGGCCGAACGCCCGTTCAAGGTCGGCGACTGGATCGTCGCCGGCGCAGTGTCGGGCACAGTCAAGAAGATCAGCGTGCGTGCCACCGAGATCGAGACCTTCCAGCGCCAGTCGGTGATCCTGCCCAATTCGGACCTGATCAACAGCGCGGTCGGCAACTGGACCCATCGCAACAAGCTCGGCCGCGTCGACATAAAGATCGGCGTAGCCTACGATTCAGACGCCAAGCGGGCCCACGAGATCATGCTCGACATCGTGCGCTCGCATCCGATGGTGCTGAAGAACCCGGAGCCTTTCGTGCTGTTTGCCAATTTCGGCCCGGCGGCGCTGGAGTTCGAGATGCGGTTCTTCCTGGCCGATCTTCTCGGCAGCAATACCGTGCAGAACGATGTCCGCTTCGCCGTGCTTGAAGCGTTCGAGCGCGAGAACATCGCCATCCCGTCGACGGCCCGCGCGCATGACGTCAAGCCGGCGGAAAAGTGGCCTGCCGACGACGAGCAGGTCGAGGCTCAGGTGGCTGAACTCGAGGAAGCGCGCAGCAAACGCGCGGCACAAGCCGCGGCCGGCCGCAAGCCGGGAAGGTCCAAAAAGCCGGATCCTGAATGACGGCAAGGCCCGCTGGCCAATTATGGCATGAACAAGGCATTCAGTTGCCGTTCAGCTTCAAACTCATATAAGCTCCCATGCAAACGGCGAAAATGCCTTGCAGAGATGAACAGGGGCGGTGGAAACACCGAGTGCTAATGAAAAGGTTTCTTGTCGCCGCAGGCGCGCTGGTCCTGGCAATGTCGGGCGCCGCGCATGCTGCAAGCGCGGTGAACCTCGATGCCGAACCACGGACCCTGATCGTCACGGAAGGTGGTTCCAAGACGGAGCTTTCCCTTGCCGCCGGCGAAACGGTCGAGTTCTGCTCGAGCGGCTGCTTCGTGACCTTGCCCAATGGCGACCGCGAAGCGCTGACCGGTGGTGAAACAGTAGAGATTTCGGGCGGCGTCGCCCGCATCAAGTAAAGCTGGCCAACCTGCTGGCTAACGATCGAAAAGGCCGGGCATGTGCTCGGCCTTTTCTGCATTCTGCTAACGTCTGCTTAAGCATGACTGGCGAAATGACTGGTGCTCGTTTAGCATTCGGCCTCGACCTTAACCATCCGGAACCCGGTCGCCCGCTATTACGGCAAGGGGTCCGGAAGGTTCACGCCGTCCGGCAAGGGGCAGGGCAGGCAGTTTTATGGATGCGCGTTCAGACAACAAGGTTGTACCACTGGCGGTCGATCTCGACGGCACGCTGATCGCGAGCGATTTGTTGTGGGAAGGACTTTTCGCCCTTCTCAAGAAGAACCCGCTCACGATCTTCATGGTGCCGTTCTGGCTGCTCAAGGGGCCTGCGCGTCTCAAGCAGGCGATTGCCGCTGCGGTCGACATCGATCCGGCAACCTTGCCTTACCGGCCGGAAGTGCTGAAGCGCCTGCGCGAAGAGCAGGCCAATGGCCGCAGGCTCGTCCTCGCCACCGGTACGCCGCGCAAGTTTGCCGAAGCCATTGCACGCCATCTCGGCCTGTTCGACGCCGTACTTGCCAGCGACGGCGGTGAAAACCTTACGGCCGAGCGCAAGCGCAAGGCGCTTGTGGAAGCCTATGGCGACGGCGGCTTCGACTATGCCGGCAACAGCCGCCATGACCTCAAGGTGTTCGATGCCGCGCGCGATGCGATCGTCGTTGCGCCCGACCGCGCTGCCGCGCGCTGGCAGGCCAGCCACCAGTCCGAACTGATCGAGACGCCGAAGCCCGACCTGCGCACCGTGCGCAAGATGTTGCGCGTCCACCAGTGGCTCAAGAACGTGCTGATCGCGGTACCGCTGGTGCTGGCGCACAAATATTTCAATACTGAGATGCTGGTGCCGGCGATCCTGGCCTTCATCTCGTTCAGCGCGGCCGCTTCGGCCATCTACATCGTCAACGATTTCTTCGATCTGGCGCTGGATAGGGCGCACCCGACCAAGCGCGAACGGCCGTTCGCCAGCGGCAGGCTGTCGATCCCGTTCGGGCTGGCGTCGGTCGCCGTCCTGCTCGTCATCAGCCTCGCCACGGCGGCCTTCACGACAATCGAATTCGCCGGTGTGTTGCTGGTCTATCTCGTTGCCACGACCGCCTACTCGCTTTCGGTCAAGCGCATGCTGCTGCTCGACGTGCTGACCCTTGCGGGGCTCTACACGCTGCGCATCCTGGCGGGTGCCGCCGCCACCGGCGTGGACGTGTCGTTCTGGCTGCTCGCATTCTCGATCTTCTTCTTCCTGTCGCTGGCGCTGGTGAAGCGCTATGTCGAGTTGCGCTCCTCCAGCCTCAGTGTCGGCGAGCGTATCGCCGGGCGCGGCTACCGCATCGAGGACCAGGAAATTGTCGCCCAGGCCGGCATGGCTTCGGCGTTTTCCTCGGCGCTGGTCCTGGCGCTCTACATCGACAGCAGCGCGGTGCGCGAGCTTTACCAGCATCCATGGATGGTATGGCCGCTGGCGCCGATCGTGCTCTATCTCACCATGCGCATCTGGATCCTGGCGCGGCGCGACGAACTGCATGACGACCCGGTTGTCTTCATCATTCGCGACTGGCGCAGCCAGATCGTCGTTTTCGCCGGCGCGGTGCTGCTTGTGGTGGCAGGCCTGTGAGCGTGGGACTGGCTGATTACCAGAGTTTTGGCCGCGCCAATCCAGGCGCAAGCCAGGCGATCGATATCGACGAGGCAGAGAAGCTGCTGGCCAGCGGTACGGCACGCGTCGGATCGCTGCTCGCCTATGGCAACGGCCGCAGCTATGGCGACAGCTGTCAAAACAGCGCCGGTGCCGTCATCGACATGCGGCCACGCAAGCGCGTCGTTTCGTTCAATGCCGAGACCGGCTTGATCGAAGCCGAGGCCGGCGCGCTGCTCGCAGACATCATCGCTTACGCCGCCCCGCACGGGTTTTTCCCGGCGGTGGTGCCAGGCACCCAGTTCGTCACGCTCGCCGGCGCCATCGCCAACGACGTGCATGGCAAGAACCATCACCGCCGCGGCAGTTTCGGCTGCCATGTCGAGCGCCTGACATTGCTGCGCTCGGACGGGCGCACCTATGCCTGCTCGTCGGGCGAGAACGCCCGGCTGTTCTGGGCGACGATCGGCGGCATGGGGCTGACCGGCATCATCCTGTCCGCCGCGATACGGCTGATGCGTGTGCCTTCGCTCGACATTGCCGAGACGGTCAAGCCGTTCGGCAGCCTCGGCGAATATTTCGATCTCGCCGAAGCCGCCGATCGCGACAACGAGTACGCCGTGGCCTGGATCGACCAGATGGCCGGCGGCAAGCATACCGGGCGCGGTTTGCTGCTGTCGGGCAACCACGCAGCCTATGGCGCGCGCACGGCTGAGCGCGGCGTGGCTAGGCTGTCTGTGCCATTCCAGCCGCCGCTGACCTTGCTCAACCGGCCCTTCCTGAAGCTTTTCAACGCGGCCTATGGCTGGCGGCGCGGCCGCCTGACAGAGAGCCAGGCGAGCTACCAGAAGTTCTTCTTTCCGTTGGATGGCGTTGCCGACTGGAACCGGCTCTACGGCCCGAGCGGGCTTTACCAGCACCAGAGCGTGGTGCCCGAGCTTGCTGCGCGCGAAACCATTCCGGCGTTGCTTGCAGCGGCAAGGCGTGCGGGGCAGGGCTCGTTCCTGACCGTGCTCAAGCGCTTCGGCAGCCATCGTTCGCCGGCGCTGCTGTCCTTCGCGCGCCCGGGCTACACGCTGACGCTCGACTTTCCCAATCATGGCCGGCGCACCTTGGAGCTGCTTGCCGAACTCGACCGGATCACCGTGGGTGCCGGTGGCGCGGTCAATCCCTACAAGGACGCGCGCATGTCGGCCGAGACATTCGCCGCCTCGTTCCCGGACTGGCAGCGGCTCGAAGCGATGCGCGATCCGGCATTCATGTCCGATTTCTGGGCACGCACCGCCGGCCGGCTGGGCGGGCGCAATGGCGAGACGGCGCAAGCGGCCGAATAGGCTAACGGCGCTTGTTAGAGAAGCGCGGAAAAGTTCAAATTGCTTGGAAAGCTTCACAGAATATCAGGGGCTTTCCGCTAGGTTGTGCGAAGGACGGACAAAGCAATGAAATATATCATCTTCATCCTTTTCACAGTGATGACCAATGCGGCGGCACAGTTGATGCTCAAGCAAGGCATGATGTCGCTTGGGCCAATTTCTTTCGAAGGCACCAATCCGCTGATCAAGATCCTGCAGATCGTCTTCAGCCCCTGGGTCTTCGCCGGCTTGCTGACCTTCGTCATCTCGATGGCATCGCATCTCTATGTGCTGTCGAAGGTCGAGCTCAGCTTCGCCTATCCCTTCCTCAGCCTGGCCTATGTCGCGGTCGCGGTGTTTGCCTATTACGTCTTCCATGAAGACCTGAATGCCTGGCGTATCGCCGGCATCGCCTTCATTTGCGTCGGCACAGTGCTGATCGCCCAGAGCGGCCGCGACCATGGCGAAGTTGTCGCCGCGGCCTCTACCGAACCCACCAAGACAAGCGAGCTTTTGCGATGAGACACATCATTTTCGGAGGCGACGGCTTCGTCGGTCGTCATCTTGCGCCCAAACTGATCGCCGAGGGCGAAGAGGTTGTCGTTGCCGATATCGTCAAGAGCGATCTCGCGCATTACCGCAACGCACGCTTTGTCAATTGCGACGTGACCGACCCGGCCTCGATCGCTGCTGTCGGCATCAAGGCCGACGACATGGTCTACAACCTGTCGGCCAAGATGCTGTCGCCGCTGCAGGTTCGGGCCAAGCGCCACGACTTCTTCTTCCCGGTCAACTATTTCGGCACCGAAAACATCATCAAGGCGATGGACCACGCGGCGGCGCCGAAGCTGGTACACTACACAACCGACATGATATACGGCCACACCGTAACCCAGCCGATGACCGAAGAGCATCCGGTGGCGCCGCTGGGCGAATATGGCTGGTCGAAGCAGAAGACCGAGGAACTGGCTGCCGATTGGCGCGAGCGCGGCATGAACATCTCGCTGTTCCGCCCGCGCCTGATCATCGGGCCCGGCCGCCTCGGCATCCTGGAAAAGCTGTTCAAGCTGATCGACTGGAACCTGCCGGTGCCGATGATCGGATCGGGCAAGAACCCCTATCAGTTCATCTCGGTGTTTGACTGCGCCGAAGCCGCGCGGCTTGCCTGGAAAGCGGGCGTTCCGAACGAGGCCTACAATCTCGGTTCGCTCAACCCGCCGCCGGTGCGCAAGCTGCTCGGCGACCTGGTCAAGCATGCCGGTTCGAAGTCGATCCTGGTGCCGACGCCGGGCTGGGCGGTCAAGCGTACGCTCGACCTACTCGACCTGATGAATATGCCGATCATGGATCCGGAGCAATATCTGATCGCCGACGAGGAGTGCGTGCTCGACGTCTCCAAGGGCGAGCGCCAGCTCGGCTGGGTGCCGCAATACCGCGACGAGGACATGCTCATCGCCGCCTACAAGGAATATCGCGCCAAGAAGGACGGCGTCACTGCGTCCACACAGCACGCCCCGGCCGAATAGAGGATATGAACATGACGCTCGTCACCAAGCCGGATACGGCCCATTCGCATGCTGTCACTGTCGCGCCGGCAATGACCTCGGCAAAGCTCGCCAAGCCGAACCTGATGTCGGTCGAGCAGGCCAAGGGCCTCGACGTCGCCAAGATGACCGACCTGTTCAAGGCGCATCTCAACCCGGGCCAGCTGCATTTCATGAAGCTGCTCGGCTTCCACAAGATCAAGATCGAGCGTGCCGAGGGCATGCATTACATCGACCAGAACGGCCGCAAGATCCTTGATTTCTTCGGCGGATTCGGTTCGCTGGCGCTCGGCCACAACCATCCGCGCGTGCTCGAGGCGCGCAAGAAATTCCAGGACGAAAAGCGCCACGAAATCGGCATCGCCTTCATGTCGCAATACGCCTCGGCGCTGGCCTACAACCTGGCCCAGATATCGCCCGGCGATCTCGACATGGTGTTCTTCGGCTCGTCCGGTTCGGAAGCGATGGAAGCGGCGGTCAAGCTCGCCGAGCGTGCGGCAGGCCCGGCGCGCCCCAAGATCGTCTATGCCGAGAACTCGTTCCACGGAAAGACCAAGGGCGTTCTCTCGATCACCGACGGTGCGCTCTATCGCGGCGAATTCAAGCTCACCGAAAACACCGTGCGCGTGCCGTTCGGCGACATCAATGCCATTGAAAACGCGTTCCGTTCCGATCCGGCGATCGGCGCCATCGTGCTCGAGACCATCCAGGGCGGCGGCGGCATCAACAAGGCGCCGGCCGAATATTGGCAGAAGCTGCGGGCGCTGTGCGACAAGTACAGCGTGATCTGGGTTGCCGACGAAGTGCAGTGCGGCGTCGGCCGTTCCGGCCGTTTTTATGCCTTCGAGCACTACGATGTCGTGCCCGACATCACCGCGGTGGCCAAGTCGCTCGGCGGCGGCAAGGCGGCGATGGCTGCGATGATCGCCCGCCGCGACGTCTACATGAAGGCCTATGGCACGCCCAAGACGGCGATGATCCATGCCATGGCGACCTTCGGCGGCATCGGCGAGGGCTGCATCACGGCCATCGAGACGCTCAACGTGCTCTATGACGAAGGCCTGATCGAGAACTCGGCCGACACCGGCGCCTATCTCCTGGCGCGGCTGGAGGAACTCCAGGCGAAGTACCCCAAGATCATCAAGGAGGTTCGTGGCCAGGGCTTGATGGTTGGCCTCGAGTTCCACGACTTCTCGCAGACGCTGCCGATGGTGCTGCGCCCGGTGGTCAGCGTGCTCGACGACAAGCTCAAGGGTTCGCTGTCGGGCTTCGTCGGTGCGCTGCTGCTGCGCGATTACGACGTGCTGGTTGCCTTCACCGAATACAACCGCAATGTCGTGCGCCTGTTGCCGCCGCTGACCTGCAGCCGCGGCGATGTCGACGTTCTGATCGCTGCGCTCGACAGCCTGCTTGGCCGCGGCATCGTTTCGATCGTCAAGGATTTCGTGAAGAGCCAGGTCAAGTAAGGGGACATCATCCCCGTCGCCTCAAAAGCCGGGTCTCGACCCGGCTTTTTTGTTGGCTGGTTGCCGGAGGGCGTTGTCGCTGTCGGCGGGAGGCGGTTGTCCGGCTTTCGCAAGCGAGGCATGCTCGGATTGCGCGGCGGAGCAGCAAATCGGGAGGAGCGAGTGGTCAAGCCAATCACGAACCTGGACGAGGTCGAGTTCGACGACATCGAGGAGAATGGCATCTACACGTCGAAGAGGGCGTCGATAGGCCGTCACATCGGCGCGGAAAACCTGGGTTACAACCTGACCGTCCTGCCGCCGGGCAAGGTCCAATGCCCGTTCCACAACCATCGCGGCGAAGAGGAGATGTTCTTCATCCTGGAAGGTGAGGGCGAGCTTCGCTTCGGCGACAAGCGCTTTCCGATCCGCCAGCATGACGTCATCGCCTGTCCGACCGGCGGAGCCGAAGTGGCTCACCAGATCATCAACACCGGGACGACGACGATGCGGTATCTGGCATTGTCGACGCTCGTCGAAGTCGATGCCTGCGAGTACCCGGACTCAGGCAAGGTGATGGTCGTCTCCGGCAAGCGTGGCGTTCCAGGGCTCCGCAAGATGTTCCGGACCGAGAACACGTCCGACTACTACGACCGTGAGAACAAGTAAGCCGTTCCGTTTTCGGCTCGACGCTACTTGTCCAGCGCGGTGAAGAACCGGGGGTGGACGAAGGCGTCGTAGCAGGCATCGAGCTCGATGCGGCGATGCTGGGTCAAGGCGCTCTTGTACATATCGTAGAGCGCGGCATTGGCCGTTGTCGGCGGGCAGGTCGGCACGAGAACGAGGTCGGTGTCGGCGACCGCCGCCTCTTCGGTCGAGCCGGGATCGGGCACGGCGCGCATCGGATCGGCGCCGATGGCGATGTGCAGCGGCGCCGAGCGGTCGAGCAGCCAGGGGAACGGGTTGACGAAGTTCAGCGACATCAGTGTGTTGAAGTGGATGCCCTTGTCGGCCTCCAGCTTGCGGATGGAATCGACCGCCGTGTCGACGTTGCTCAGATAGGTGATCTGGAAGTCGAAATCGGAATAGAGCAGCGGCGTCGGCAACTCGCCGGCGTTGGTGAGGTCGGTGTAGAGCGAGCGGTGCTCGGGATAGAACTTCAGCATGTGGTCGACACGCACGGCGACTTCGCTGCGCATGTTGACCGCACCGAGCGTGCCCAGATTGCGCTGCTCGAAGGGCAGGTTCTTGAGCGCGCCGACATAGGCGCGGGCGGCGCGTTCGATGACGAACAGCGCCGGCGGCAACACGACCGCAGCCGCGAGGGCGAGTACGGACAGCAGCACCATCGGCCTGGAGAGCAGCTTGGACGCCTTGAGCAGGATGGCGACGACGAGCGGTGCCAGGAAGATGAAGGCCTGGCTGCCGGTGTTCTGCGTCTCGAAAAGCACGCCGGCAAAGAGCACCGCGAGCAGCCAGAGGCCATTGTGGTCGAGAAGCCCTGAAACCGCAGTGGCGAGCGAGGTCTTCCGGTCGGCGGCGAAGCGCTCGAGCAGCTTGCGCCGGTCGGACCAGAGCAAGACGATTGCCAGGGTAGAGGTGGCGAGCACGACGCCAAAATTGATCGACGTCGATTGCAGGAAGCGCGGCAGCAGCGTGCCGCCGTTCATCATCACCAGCCTGAGGATGTCGGTGACATAATGGCTGACCAGGCCGCTGGCCACCTCGATGCTGGCAAGGACGGCGGCGAAGATGACCAGTGCTTCCAGCGCGTAGCGAAACTTTACGCGACCGGCGAAAAACGCATAAGCAGCGATGACGCCGCCGGCGACGAAACCAGTGATCTTGAGGAAGAACAGCGCGGTCATGGTGAGCGAAATCAGGGCGACCAGCAGGTAGCGGTTGCGCACGAATATCAGCGCCGCCACCAGCACATACAGCACCTGGCAGACCTGGCGGTTATAGATGCCGAAGGCGTCGGAGCCGGGGAACGGATAGAATTCGCGCGTGTTGAAGGGCAGCAGCCCAAACAGCAGGAAGGGCACCAACAGCGCGAAGGCGATGCCGCGGGAGCGCTGGCCGACGTCCCACAGCACCAGCGCCATCAGGGGCGCGGTGACGGCGAGCAGCGACCAATGCGCCACAAGTGCCGGCTGTGCGTTGGGAAACAGTGTCACCCAGCCGGCAAACAGGTAGTAGCCGAGCGGGCCGACGGGGGTGAAGAAGTCGTTGATCGGTACCTGGCCGTCGAATATGCGGTTCGCCGCATCGTAATAGATCAGCACGTCCCAATACATCGGGCCGATCGGCACGACGACGGGCAGCGTCAGCAAGGCACAAGCGAGCAGAAGCGCCACGGCCAAAAGAAAAAGCGGGTTTCTTGTCTTGGCCCTGAGGCGCGAGCTCAGGGATGCAACAGGCGGAGTGAAAGTGGTGTTCATCTTCGGCACCTGCGGCAAGCTCAATCGATATGACGGTTGTTGAATTCAACTACAGGTAAATGGCGATAAAAACGTTAAGCTTGGCTAAGGAAAGGCTTGGAACGCTAGCGGATCTCCCCCAGCCATCATCATGGGTTTGGACGACAGTTCGCCCTCCAAGCGGCAAACGCCGGAAGGCGATGTGGCATTCACGCGCCGGTGGCGGGGCGAGTGGCCACGCGGCCTCAGATGGCGTCGGCCAAGGTCGCGGCCAGTGCTGCCGATGCCGCCGACATCGTCAGTGCAATCGGCAGCCAGTTCTTCGACCGTGACGCGTCGATGGTGAAGAAGTTGAGCGGGAAGAGGTGGCGATGCGCTGCGGTCTCAGCAACCTCGCGCGGCGCTTCCATGAAGCACTCCTCGTCGAACCAGGCCCAGTCGTCCGCCCAGGTCCAGCAATCGTGCTTGCGGTAGACGTCGGCGACCTCGTTGGCGAATGCCTTGTCGGTCGGTAGCCTGATGTAGCTCCCAGGTGCGGCCGAGAAGTGGCGCATCGCCAGGGGCAGGGCCCGTTCCGTACAGTAGTTCGACATCCATAGCTTGAAGCCGATCTTGTCGCGCAAGCGGTTGAGCGCGCGGAAAACCTGGATGTGCTCCTCGTGGCCGTACTCGCCCCACGGATTGTGGGCGAAGACGTTCATGTCGGGCCTCAGGCGCTGTTCCAGGCGGTCGCATAGGATCTGGAAGTTGGCCTCGTAGGCATTGGCGACGCTCGCCGCGGCGATGCGTTGCAACTTCACCGTCGGCAGGGCCGACATCGAAATGCGCGCCAGCCGCGTCATCGCCCGCCGGTTGGCCTCGATGCTGAAGCCGATGCCGTAGTCGGTCAGTACCGGTTCGGCCCAGTTGGCGCAGCCATAAGCCCCGGATTCGTCGATATCCAGGCAGGTGACGTTGCCGCGCGGATACTCGGCGATGGCCGCGCTGCGCGCCGCCCCGATCTGCGGCTGTGCCCAAAACTCGCGATAGACGATGATGACCTCGTCGGCGTCGCGCAGGATCGAGTTGAACCACAGCAGTTCATCATCGGGATGCGCTCCGATGATGACTGAATTTTCAAGAAACTCCGGTCTTGTCCGCATCATTCCCCCCAGAAACAGTCTTGTCGGCCGAGTTGGCGTTGTCGTCGGCTTTGGTGCGCAGCCTGCGCAATTGTTCGCGCGCGGCGAAGGCGGCTGCCCCCAGCCGGCCCCGCCAGGTGGCGTTTTCGCCCACCTGAAACATCGGCGTCGCTGTGGTGCCGAACTGGTGTTTGAACGGCTCGTCGCCGATGGTGAAATCGTAGATCTTTCCGTTGTTTGCGATCCAGTCCTCGATCATCGAGTCATACAGGATCAACCCCGGTGAGTGGCGGCCGTGGGTGTCGTAGTCACAGCCGATCAGCAGGTAATTGAAGCGGCCGGCCGCCGCGATGCCGAAGGCGTAGCCGATCTTTTCGCCGCCTATAGCGATTTCGTAAGTACGGGCAAATCCGGTGGCTGCGCCGGTCACGGCGACATCGGCGTAGAATTGCTCGACCTCCGTTCCCTGGATCAGGTCGCCGTCGAAGCGGCCAGCGCGCAACCGGGCCAGTTGGGCAATGCCGGCGCGGATTTCGCCCGGCTCGGAAAGCAACCGCACCTGCGCGCCGTCCTGCTTGAGGAACCGCTTCTTCTTGCGGTCGAGCATACGGCGGAAGCTGCCGTCGAGGGTGGCTTCGCGCCATTCGGCGAAGTCGTCGTGCAGGGCCGTGGCATGTGCCGAAAAATCGAGCTTGCGGGTTTCGCCGCCGAGCAGGAACTGCCACAGGGCAACATGTTCGGGGCGCACCGGGCGGATGCGCAGGATGTCGAAGGCGGGCAGGACAGCGCGGATGGCTGCGGCGAGGGGTGCGTCGCTCAGCAAAGCCGGGGAGATCACAGGCGCCGCATAGTCACTGACACCGAGATCGCAGCTTTCGAGCAGGACGACTCCGGTGTGTCGCCGACGGGTCATCGGTAGCATGAACAGCAATTCGCCGCTTGTCGGGTGCCGGCCGGTGACGACGATTTTCTCAGCGCCTCGATGTCCGGCTAGGCGGCCGTAGAAGGCTGTGAGCCAGAGCGGATGCTGGAACGCCGTTGCGCCGGAGGCGGCGTAGAGGCTGGCGTACTCGCTCGATTGGAAATCGAAATCGGGATCGAGGGCCACCGCCGGTGTTTCAGTGGCGCGGCGGCTCGAAACCGTTTTTTCGGAATGCGCGACTTTGAGGCCCTGCACGATGTTGAAAGCCTTCTCCCCGTGACTTCGGACGTTTGTTAGCAATCAAACTACAAAACCCGGTTAACGTAGTCGTTTGACTGCGTCGGGTTGGTGATTGCCAGCAATTTTCGCGAGGTCGCGCGGCTTTGTGGCAATGTCGCAAACAGGCTGCAATCGCGCCACACTGCCCTATAGTCTGCGCCGAAATATCATCTCGGAGTCGTGGCAATGGCAGAGTTTCCGAAAACGGCGAAGGTCGTCATCGTCGGGTTGGGCGGCATCGTGGGCGCATCCATTGCCCATCACCTGATCGAGCGCGGCTGGACCGACATCGTCGGCATCGACAAGTCGGGCGTGCCGACCGACATCGGCTCGACGGCGCATGCTTCCGACTTCTGCTACACGACCAGCCACGACTATCTCTCAGTCTGGACGACCCAGTACTCGATCGATTTCTACGAGAAGATGGGGCACTACGCCCGCATCGGCGGCCTTGAGGTCGCGCGCAGCGGCGACGACACCTGGATGGAAGAGATCAAGCGCAAGCTTTCCTCCGCCAAGGCCTTCGGCACCCGCGCGCATTACGTCTCGCCGGCCGAGATCAAGGAAATGTTCCCGCTGATCGAGCAAGATCAGGTGATGGGCGGCATGTTCGATCCGGATGCCGGCCTCGTCGTCCCGCGTTCGCAGACGGTTGCCGGCAAGCTTGTCGACGCCGCTGAAAAATCCGGCAAGCTCCAGGTCTTCGGCAATACGCCGGCTACCTCGCTGATCGTCGAAGGTGGCCGCATCAAGGGCGTCGTCACCCATCGCGGCACGATCATGGCCGAGCATGTCATCGTCTGCGCCGGCATCTGGGGCCGCCTAATCGCCGAAATGGTCGGCGAAGACCTGCCGGTCATGCCGGTCGACCACCCGCTGACCTTCTTTGGCCCCTACAACGAGTTCGAGGGCACCGGCAAGGAAATCGGCTATCCGCTGCTGCGCGACCAGGGCAACTCCGCCTATATGCGCGATACGGGCGACCCGAAGACCACTGAAGGCGGCCAGCTCGAGTGGGGCTATTACGAGCAGACCAATCCGCGCCTCTGCCACCCGCGCGAGCTTCTCGAAAAGCACGAGGCACGCCTGTCGCCGTCGCAGCGCGACCTCGACATGGAACAGATCATGGAGCCGCTCGAGCGCGCCATGGAGCTGACGCCGATCCTCGGCGAACTCGGCTACAATGAAAGCCATTCGTTCAACGGCCTTCTGCAGGTTTCGGCAGCTGGCGGCGCCTCCTGCGGCGAGAGCCAGAAGGTGCGCGGCCTGTGGTACTGCGTCGCCATCTGGGTCAAGGACGGCCCCGGCTACGGTAAGCTGATCGCCGACTGGATGACGGATGGGCGCACCGAGATCGACCACAACTCGATCGATTATGCGCGCTTTTATCCGCACCAGCTGGAAGAGAAGTTCATCGAAGGCCGCACTTTCGAGGCGGCCCAGAAGATCTATTTTCCGGCCGTTCATACCCGCGAGCCCTACGCCACCGGCCGCAACGTCAAGCGTTCGCCGTTCTACGAGCGCGAGGTCGAGCTGGGCGGCTACTTCATGGAGCTTGGCGGCTGGGAGCGCGCGCATGGCTACAAGGCCAACGAGCATCTGTTGGAAAAATACGGCAACCGCGTGCCGGTGCGCGAGAACGAATGGGACTCCAGGCATTTCTGGCGCGTTTCCAACGCCGAGCATCTGGCGATGAGCGACGATTGCGGCATCGTCAACCTCAGCCACTTCCACATGGTCGACATCGAGGGGCCCGACCATGTCGAGCTGCTGGAATGGCTCTGCGCGGCGAAAATCGGCGGCGACGGCAACATCGGCAAAGGCGTCTACACCCACTTCCTCGACGATGAGGGCATGGTGCGTGCCGACTTCACCGTCTTCCGCATGGCCGACCGCTGCCGTCTGGTGAACGGTGCCGATGCCGGCCCGCGCGACTTCCATTACATGAAGCGCGTCGCCGAGGATCGCGGTCTCGACGTCACCATCACCGATACCTCGGAAAAGTTCGTCACCATCGGCATCTGGGGCCCGAACGCCCGCGAGACGCTGAAGAAGGTGGTGGCAAACCCTGATGGTCTCGACCAGGAAAACTTCGCCTTCGCCGCGATCAAGCAGATCGAGATCGCGGGCAAGAATGTCACCGCCTTCCGCATCTCCTATGTCGGCGAGCAGGGCTGGGAACTGCACATGAAGTACGAAGACGGCCTTGCCGTATGGGATGCGCTGCGCTCGACGGGCGTGATGGCCTTCGGCGTCGAGACCTATGCCAACTCGCGCCGCATGGAAAAGAGCCTGCGCCTGCAGAACGCCGACCTTCTCACCCAATACAACCTCATCGAGGCCGACCTTGCCCGTCCGAAGGTCAAGGACGTCGATTTCCGTGGCAAGGCCAAGCACCTGGAGTACAAAGCGCGCGAGCACCAGCCCGCCATGCTGTGCACGCTGGTGATGACGGAAAACACCGACAAGAATGGCGTCAAGCGCTACCCGGTCGGCACACTGCCTGTCATGGATCCGGAGACCGGTGACGTGCTGGTCGACGAACTCGGCCGCCGCTCCTACACGACCTCCATCGCCTTCGGCCCGACCATCGGCAAGAACATCGCGCTGGCGTATCTTCCTCACGCTTACTGCCAGCAAGGCCGCAAGCTGAACGTCGAGTATTTCGCCGAGACATATCCGGTCGAAGTCGTCGGCATCGGCTACAAGCCGCTCTACGACCCGGAGAACCTGAAGCCGCGCAGCTGACGTCCGGCTTGGGCTATTCGAGCGCCAGTTCGACCAGTGCCAGATAGGCGCTATCGTCGGCGAGGTGCTGGTTGTAGCCGCGCGCAGCATAGAGGCCGAGCAGTGCCAGATAGAGCATCTTTGCCCTGGCGCGCGCCGTTTCGGCTGTCAGGCCTGCAGTGGCGAGTTCCTTTTCAAGGTAGGCGAGGCGGGCGGCGTCCACGCCTCGCAGGCGTTCGGCGACATGCGCGTCGGTCGCGGCCCATGACTGGATCGCCGCTTCGGCGCGTGCCGAGTCGATGCCATAGACCGTCTTGACCAGCGCATCCTGCGCCAGATGGCGCAGGCGCTGCCTAGGTGTTGCCAAATCAGCTGCGTTGTCGATCAAATGCTGCGTGAAATCCGCATCCCAGACGTCGAGGATCGCTGCCAGCAATTGCGGGCGGTCCTTGAAGTGCCAGTAGAACGAGCCCTTGCTGACACCGAGCCACTTGGCGAGGCGTTCCACCTTGACGGCCTCGACGCCGCCTTCGGCCAGTGCGGCAACGGCGGCGATCAGCCAATCCTCGCGCGTCAGGTCCTTTGTCTGGCTTTTCGTTTCCACGTCTTTTTCAGCCATCACGTCTCTTTCTGCGGCATCCCGCCACGCCATACGCATCCGTATGGCGATTTCGAGGCGATTGCTATACATACGCTACCGTATGGTGGCGCTATGTGGCACCGCCAGCACCAAGCGAAGGAGATGGAAGTCATGGTCAAATGGAGCGCCGTTGCGTTAATTGCACTCGGCATCATGCACCTGCTCGTGCTCGGAGCCGATATCCCGGCGGAACTGCCGAACTGGTCGTCGCTCAATCTGTGGACCTGGGATCATTGGGCACCGCTCAGGGCGCAGCCGCTCGACCTGGCGCTTTCCGGCGGCGTGTTCTGGCAGTCGATTGGCTCGCTGGCCGTTCCGTTGCTCATCCTCGGCGCACTCATCTACTGGCTCGACCAGCAGGACCTGCCGATCCCGGTTTTCGTTGGCTGGGGACTCGTCGTCTGGACAGCCATTCTGGCGGCGATCATGCCGCCGAGCGGGTTGACGGTTGTTCTCATTGTTTCAGTTGTTCTTACGGTCGGTCTGCAAGCTCGGGCGAAAAAGCGTAACGGTTCCCAGGCAAGCTGAATTTTGCGGTGCGCTTCCCGACAATGTGATTGAAAAGCCCGGCTTTCTCGCCGGGCATTTCTTTTGAAGAAGCCGAATCTCGCTTACCCTTTGCTTATGTCTGCTGTGGTCAAAGCTCTTCTCGCAGGCGGTGCCGCTTTGGCACTGATGCTAGGTCTCGGCCTTCACGCCAATGCAGTCGAACAAGTCGATGTCGAACTGGTCCTTGCGGTCGACGTTTCGCTCTCCATGTCGCCTGATGAACTCGAGATACAGCGCCACGGCTACGCAGCGGCGCTGACCCATGAACGCGTCCTGGAGGCGATTGCCGAGGGCGCCTATGGCAAGATCGCGGTGACCTATGTCGAATGGGCCGGCTCGACCTCGCAGATCGTCGTCGTGCCGTGGACGGTCATCGCCAATCGTGCCGATGCCGAACGCGTGGTGCGCCAGCTGTCGGCCAAGCCGCCCAACAGCGCCCGCCGGACCTCGATTTCCAGTGCGCTAGAGTTCGGCACCGACCTTTTCGCCGAAAGCGCCTTTCGCGGCTTGAAGCGGGTGATCGATATCTCGGGTGACGGACCGAACAACCAGGGCCCGCCGGTGGATCTCATCCGCGACGCGGCGGTGGCGCAAGGCATCACCATCAATGGTCTGCCTCTGATGACCAATGGCGGTTTTGGCAACGCCTATGACGTCGAGGACCTCGACCGCTATTATGCCGATTGCGTCATTGGGGGACCGGGTGCTTTCATGATCCCGGTCAACGAGTGGTCGCAATTCCCCGAGGCGATCCGGCGCAAGCTGGTCATGGAACTGGCCGGCCCGGCGTCGCGCCAGTGGGCCGCCGAGGAAGCAGCACACCCTCCCATCGTGCTTGCCCAGGCACAGCCCAAATACGATTGCCTGATCGGCGAGAAGCTGTGGCGCGACCGCTCCTGGCTCTGGGATAGCCGTTAGACACAACCTCCAAACGGCGACGTAGCCGCGTGAAATGCCAAAGTTTGGCCACGCGGCTGTTTTCTCTGCGTCTTCTGGCCCACGAGGACAACGAGAATCATGAAACGCCTAGCACTCCTTGCCACCGTCGCATCGGTTCTGATGGCTGGCAGCGCCAACGCCCAATATGACGACGACGTCGCCTGCGAGATGTACGAGCACAACGGCTATGGCGGCCGTGTCCTGCCGATGCGGGCCGACCAGTCGATCAGCTTCCGCGCTGGCCGGTTCTGGAACGACCGCGTTTCGTCGGTGCGGGTCGCACCTGGCTGTACCCTTGTCGTCTACCAGCACACCGGCATGCAGGGCGCGTCGGAAGAGTTCGACCGCAATGCCCGCTCCATTGGCGGCTGGAACGACCAGATATCGTCGGCAGAGTGCGTCTGCGACGACTATCAGGACGACAGCGACGACGATTACGCCCCCTACCGACGGCAGTAGCCGCTCAGGCCGCGATCAGCTGCTTGCGGTCGATACGCTCCTGCTGCGGCGAGCGGGCATAAAGCTCGCGGTAGCACTTCGAGAAATGCGAGGCCGATACGAAGCCACAGGCGACCGCGACCTCGACGACAGGCATCGACGACTGGATCAGCAGATGCCGGGCGCGGTCGAGCCTGATCTCGAGGTAGTAGCGCGCAGGGGAGCGGCCCATCTCGGTGCGGAACAGGCGCTCGATCTGGCGCCGGGACAGGCCGACATGATCGGCGATCTCGATCAGCGAAAGCGGCTCCGACAGGTTGGCTTCCATCAGTTCGATGATGGTCAGCACCTTCGAGTTCTGCACGCCGAGCCGCGCCCTGAGCGGCAGGCGCTGGCGGTCGGTGGGGCTGCGGACGCGATCGGTGAGCACCTGTTCGCAGATGCGGTTGACGAGGTTGTCGTCGAAATCGTCGCCGATCAGCTTCAGCATCATGTCGAGCGCTGCAGTGCCGCCGGCGCAGGTATAGATGTTCTGGTCGACCTCGAAGAGGTCGGCATAGACGTTGGCCTTGGGGAAGGCCTCGGAGAAGCCCGGCAGGTTTTCCCAATGGATGGCGCAGCGCTTGTTGGACAGCAGGCCGGCATTGGCCAGCACATAGGCGCCGGTGCACAGTCCGCCCACGGCGACGCCGCGGTTATACTCCTCGCGCAGCCAGGCAAAGACCGACTTGTTGGTGTAGGTCTCGACATTGATGCCGGTGCAGACGATGACCATCGAGGGGCGTTCCGGCCCAGCCATCTTCTTGCGCTCCTCGTCGAGCGAGGTGTTGACGGCGCATTCGACGCCATTTGACGCCGGTACGGCCTTGCCGTCGATGCTGGCCAAGCGCCATTTGTAGGCTTCGTAGCCGAGCATGCGATTGGCGATGCGCAAAGGGTCGAGGGCGGTCGCGAAGGCGACCATGGTGAAGTCGGGGACAAGGAAGAACACAAGCGATCGTTTGATCGGATGTTTGATGGCGTTCAAGGAACCCTCGCGCTGGCCGGAAACGACGCGAACTCGATGTCGCGAATAGCATAGCGTCAACAGCAAATTCCCTTGCTGTCAATGGGGTTGAAGCTGTCGCTAAAATTAAAGTTTGCGACATGGGCAAAACGCCGCTGGCTCTTTTGAGCGAACAAATGGCGTGTTTGAAATGGTGGGCTCAAGCAAAGCCGAAGCGAAATTCCGGCGACGGGGCCCGTAGCGTAGTCGAATGATGGTAAGCACAAAAAAGAAAAGAGCGGCTTGCGCCGCTCCAATGGTTCGATCCGGGAGGAGGATCGAATGAAACTCAGCCGACGAGCATGCCGAGGCGGTTTGCGGCGATGGCGGCGGTCTGGCCGGGCATCGTGTTGGCAAGGCGCTGACGCTCGATCGCGGTCGAAAGCGAGCTATCGCGGCGGAGGCCGAACAGGCGGGCAAAAATCTTCATGACACTTCTCCATGCATCCAGGTTACACGGGGTGCCTTCGCGTTGTGGAGTGGGGCAACTCGTTTGATGATGCGCATATAGGGCTTGGCTAAGCGCCGGTATGCTGCAAATGCGAAGCGGCACACCGTAAAAGCGACATGGCGTGCGACATGTCTTTGCCTGCCGCCACCCTTGCCGAAAAACAATCAATGTTTACAGTTAGTTGGGTGGGGTGCGCCGCTGTCATGCAAGGCATTCAGGCCAGGCGTGCGGCGCTCGCATGGCTGGACCTCGCCGCAGGACCTGCCGATGCGTGCGACAGGCCGCGACGTGGTCCCGACCATCTTCAGACTGCCTCGCCGCCATGGCCGTGGCGATAGCCCGTCTTCGAATCGAAGGCCTCGGGCCAGCCGATGTCCTTCTGCAGTTCGAGCGGCAGCGAACGAATGGAACGAGCGGTGTTGAAGCGCGTGCGGGCGGCGGTGAATTCGCTGGCGATGCGCCCGATCGATGAGAGAATGGACATTGCGGTTTCCTTTTCCTACTGGGCCGGTTCAAGGCCGGCTTTTTGGTGCTCGCCCGGTGGGCACCGCTGGTTTCAACCGTCTCGCGCAATTTTGCGCTTCTTACTCCGGGCATTGTCGATGCAGAGCCAATGGCCGCTGCTTCGATGGTGTTGACTATCTCTCACGGATGAGGTTCAATCAAACGAAATGAAATGATGTGTTCGATCAGAAATATTGAAGGGCAGTGGCCATGAACGCACCACTCAATCACCCGCTTCCGTTGCTCGATCTCGACGTGCTTCGCACCTTTGTAGCGATCGCCGAGACCGGCAGTTTCACCACGGCGGCCAATGCGGTGTTCCGTACGCCTTCGGCTGTATCGATGCAGATCAAGAAGCTTGAGGATATCCTCGGGCGCTCGGTGTTCTTCCGCGACGCGCGCTCGGTCACGCTGACCACCGACGGCGAGATGTTGCTCGGTTATGCCCGGCGCATGCTGGCGATCAACCGCGAGGCGGTGTCGAAGTTCATCATTCCTGACATCGTCGGCGTGGTTCGCCTGGGTTCGCCCGACGATTTCGGCGAGCGCGTGCTGCCGCATGTGCTCAAGCGCTTCGCCCAGACGCACCCTTCGATCGCGGTCGACGTTATCATCGACCAAAGCAGCAATCTCAGGCGCCGCATGGACGATCGCGCGCTCGACATCACGCTTCTCACCAATGCCTGCAAGGCCAATGCCGCTGGCGCCGAAACGTTGTTGACCGAGCCGATCGTCTGGGCTGGTGCCAGGGGCGGTTGCGCCCACATGCGCGAACCGCTGCCGGTCTCGATCTGGGAAGAAGGTTGCGCCTGGCGGGCAGGGGCGCTTGAGGCGCTCGGCCGCGATGGCCGCAACTACCGCGTCGCCTATATGAGTGCGCATACGGCCGGCCAGCGTGCCGCGATCCTTTCCGACCTGGCGGTCGCACCGCTGCCAAGGTCATTCATCGGCGATGAGCTTGTCGAACTTGGCGTCAAGGACGGCATGCCGGAGATCGGCAACTACAGCCTGGCGATGATCGTGGCACCCGAGGCGAGCGCGCCGGTCAAGGCCGCGGCCGATCACATCCGTGCGGCCTTCGAGACCTTCAACCTGACCGGCAAGTTCTAGAGCGCGCCTGCGATTACAGCCTCAACGCCGCACTGCGGTGGCCATGGAACGGTAGATGCTCGCCATCAGCGACGATGGCGGGTTCCAGGCGAGGTCGCGCTGGATCTCCGGCGGCAGCGCATTCATGATGCGGGCGGTTTGGCGGGCGCTTCGCGCCTGCTTGTAGCGGGCGCCAATGCGGCCGAGATCGTCGAAAAGGGGCATCTGGCCCTCCTTTCAAGTGTCCTGAATTTCAATTGTCTTGAAGCCCGGCAATCAGATCGCGCGGCGGCGTGGCTTCAAGGCCATGCGCAGGCGCCGGTCGGCCGCGGCAGACCGGCCGGCGGTGCGCTGGCGAAAGGCGAGCAGGCCGACCTTTTCGGCGAAGGTCATGCGCAACGGGCTTTCGACCTAGCGAACTCGATGACGTTTGTCGCCGGCGCCAAGGGGCCGACGGGCCAGCCGAGTTCGATCTGGATGTCGATGGGCAACGCGTTGATCAGCATCGCCACGCGACCATATTTGTGGAGTTGACCCGCGGCGCCCGACCCATGATGGGTCACCCCGTCGATCCAGCCGAGTTCGACCTGCAATTCGCGCGGCAAGCCGTTCATCATGTTTTCGATGCGACTGTCACGGCACGCATGGCGCAACACCGAACCGTACTGATGAAACTCTCCAATGATGGACATGGTCGTCTCCTGGGAGTAACGGGCCGGCAGCACCACGCGAGACTGGATGCGCCACCGGCCGGGCAAAAGTTTATGCTCGTTTATGTTTCAGTTTGATATCGCTTGAGCGCCTTTGTGTTTCACATGGTGCGCGATACTGAAACATCAGTCGTCAGCGGTCCGGCGACATGTAGATCGCGAGTGTCGCATGGCGCCTGCCGTGTTCCGGGGCGGGCCAGCCAATGTCCTTCTGGATCTCTGGCGGCAACCTGTTCAGCATGCGTTCGGACTGGGCAGCGCGACGTGCGCTCTGGATGGCCGCACCAAAGCGGCCGATGGTGCTCATCATCGACATTGTCGTCTCCTGTCATGCCACTGCGTCGCGCGCCTGCGGGGCGGGCAATGAACGCTGCGGCTCGCTTGAATCGGTGCCTGTCCTTCCCAAAACCGGTTGCGATTCTCGAGGCCATGCACGTTTGCCGCCTGGAGGCGAACCTCGCTGGCGGCTGACGAGCGGAAACTAGTTCGGGATTGTTTCGTATCGATTTCGCATAGACGGCAACTTGCAGTGGAATGGTTGCGTGGCCGAAACACACCCGATACGTGTATTGTAGCACAAAAGCACGTCGGTGAGGCATGGAATGCCTCGCCGAAGCGTCAAATCTGCAAGAGCGGTCAGGTCAAGTCAGTCGCGGGAGCGGCGGGCGGCGCGTTCTTCGCGCGAACGTCGGCGTGGTGCCCCATCAGTCGGCTCGCCTTCCGTATTGGCCTTACGCGGCGGCAGCTTGACCGCCGCCGACAGCTTGGGGAACGGGTCGACCTTGTTGGGCAGCGCCATGGCGTCGATGAACAGCTGCTGGAAATGCGGTTCGAGCGCGGTCTCGATTTTCTCGATCCGACCGACTTCCTGCTCGATCTCGCGGCGATGATTGCGGTTGAGCAGTGCCATCAGTGCGCCGGTGCCGGCGGCATTGCCGACAGCCTTGACCTCGTCGAGGTCGCAATCGGGGATCAGGCCCAGGACCATCGCGTACTTCGGGTCGATGAACGATCCGAACGCGCCGGCGAAGCGGATCGTGTCGACTGTCTCGACGCCTTGCTTTTCCATCAAAAGCTTCACGCCGGCATAAAGTGCTGCCTTGGCAAGCTGGATGGCGCGGACGTCGTTCTGGGTGACGGTGATGCGTGGTTCACCCTGGCGGCCCTCGCGCAGCAGGTAGGAGAAGGTACGGCCGTTCGGGATGATGCGCGGACTTTTCTCGGCCATCGATCCGTCGATGACGCCATCTTCCGAGATGATGCCCGACAGATACATCTCGGCCACCACCTCGATGATCGCCGAGCCGCAGATGCCGGTGACACCCGTTGTCCACGAGGCTTCGTCAAAACCCTCTTCATCCGACCACTTGTCGGTGCCGATGACGCGGTATTTCGGCTCCAGTGTATCAGGATCGATGCGCACCCGTTCGATGGCGCCTGGGGCGGCGCGCTGGCCTGAGGAGATTTCAGCGCCTTCAAAGGCCGGGCCGGTGGGGGAGGATGCGGCTACGACCCGGTTCCTGTTGCCAAGGATGATCTCGGCATTGGTGCCGACATCGACCAGCAGCATCATCTTGTCCTGGCGGTAAGGTCCTTCGGACAGCGTGGCACCGGCAGCGTCGGCGCCGACATGGCCGGCAATACAGGGCAGCGTGTAGAGACGCGCGCCCTTGTTGACCTCGATGTCGATCTCATGCGCCCAGAACTGCAGCGCGCCCGACACCGCGAGCGCAAAGGGCGCCTGGCCGAGTTCGGTCGGGTCGATGCCAAGGAACAGGTGGTGCATGATCGGATTGGCGACGAAGACGCAGTCGAAGATGTCGTCGCGGTTGGCCTGGCCTTCCTCGCAGACCTTGCCGATGAGGCCGTTGACGGCCTCGCGCACGGCCTTGGTCATGGCTTCGCGGCCGTCGGGGTTCATCATCACGTAGGATACGCGGCTCATCAGATCTTCGCCGAAGCGGATCTGCGGGTTGGACGTGCCCGATGAAGCGGCGATGCGGCCCGACAGCAGCGATACCAGATGCATGGCAATCGTCGTCGAGCCGATGTCGCAGGCGATGCCGTAGGCCTCGTTCTTCAAGCCAGGGAACAGGCCGATGATGAAGGGCCGCGACGAATCCATGTCGCGATGGACAACGGCGGTGACGCCCCATTTGCCTGGGCTCACTTCCGGCTGGTCGGGCAGCTTGGTGCGCAGGATCTTCTGGACCTGGGCGATGAGATGGGGTGCTACCAGCAGGTCTTTCCAGCCCCAGTCCTTTTCGAGCGCGACCTTCAGGCGGTCGAGGTCGCCGAGTGGCTTGTGCATGTCGGGCTCTTCCAACTCGACATAGCAGAGCTGGACGGCGGCGTTGCGCTCGATGACACGGTCGGTCGCCGCCTTGCGCACGACCTGCGCGTTGATGACGGTATCCTGCGGCACATCGATGACGAGGTCGCCCTGGATCGTCGCCGAGCAGGACAGGCGGCGGCCGTCCGGCAGGCCGCGAACGCGCTCGTAGCGCTCTTCCTTGGGGCCCTTGGGCGAGATGTGGTCGTTTGACGAGACGATCTTGTGCTTGGCGAAATTGCCTTCCTGCACCTCGACCTGGCAACGGCCGCAGGTGGCGCGTCCGCCGCAGACGCTTTCGACATAGACGCCAAGCGTGCGCGCCGCGTCCAGCACCGGCGTTCCCACCGGGAACCGTCCGCGCTTGCCCGAAGGCATGAACAGGACCAGCGGATCGGTGATGTTGGCGGGAGAGTTCATGGCAGTGCGTCCTTCGAGGCTCGCTTCGCTCGCACCTCAGGATGAGGGAGGGCGCGGCTGCCATATGCTAGTCGCCGATGGTTCGAGCCGGTGATATGGTCTCGAGTGGGGCCAATGCTTGACACTTGTGGGCTGGGAAAATGCAGTTCGAGATGACTGTGTACATCCTGAAGTGCGCTGACGGGAGCTACTATGTCGGCTCTACGAAGCAAGCAGTAGAGGCTCGGGTGTGGGAGCACAACAATCTGCCCATCGATAGCTACACTGCCAAACGTCGTCCGGCTGTGCTTGTTTTTGCTGAATCCTATGATCGGATCACGGACGCTATTGCTCGCGAACGCCAGATCAAAGGTTGGTCGAGACGAAAGAAGGAAGCGCTGATCGCGCTTGCTTATGAAACGCTGCCGGAGCTTTCTCGGCGCAGCCACCTGGTCACAGATCGCAGCTAAGTAGGGTGGTGCGTCCTTCGAGGCTCGCTTCGCTCGCACCTCAGGATGAGGATGGTTTGCGTCCCTCGTTCCTGAAGCCGTGTTCGGGCGGTTCAGGTTTTTCGGCGAGCAACTTCGGTCCTCATCCTGAGGTGCGAGCGAAGCGAGCCTCGAAGGACGCACCAATTTTCTATCCCCTTGCCATGCGGGCTTCGCGGCCGCCGCGGCGGCGGCCGCCACCGGCTTCTCCCGGTGCGTTGACGGCGACCGGCGCTGCCACGGCATGACCGCCCTCGGAGGGCTTGTAGTCCTTGTAGGTCTTGATCCAATTGGTGCAGTGCTCGTCGGTGCCGTTGAGCACGTTGGCGCCGCGGACGGCTTCCATTTCCTGCGGACGCACCGGGTTCATGATCGCCGACGTCATGCCGGCGCCGATGACCATCGGGATGAACGCGGCGTTGATGCCATGGCGGTGCGGCAGGCCGAACGAGATGTTGGACAGGCCGCAGGTGGTATTGACCTTGAGCTCCTCGCGCAGGCGGCGCAGCAACGCGAAGACCTGGCGGCCGGCATCGCCGAGCGCGCCGATCGGCATCACCAGCGGATCGACGACGACGTCATGGGCGGGAATGCCGAAATCGGCGCAACGCTCGACGATCTTCTTGGCGACGGCGAAACGCACGTCCGGGTCCATCGAGATACCGGTCTCGTCGTTAGAGATGGCGACCACCGGCACGTTGTATTTCTTGACCAGAGGCAGGATCGCCTCAAGCTTCTCTTCCTCGCCAGTGACGGAGTTGACCAGCGGCCGGCCCTTGGCAACCCTGAGCGCAGCTTCGATTGCCGCCGAAACGGAGCTGTCGATCGCCAGCGGCAGGTCGACGAGGTTCTGGACGATCTCCAGCGTCTGCACCAACAGGCCCGGTTCGGTCTCGTTCGGGTTGACCGAGGTGACACCGGCATTGATGTCGAGCATTGTCGCGCCGCAAGCTGCCTGTTCCAGCGCGTCCCTGATGACGGTCTCGAAATTGCCGGCGACCATCTCGGCGGCCAGCTTCTTGCGGCCGGTCGGATTGATTCGCTCACCAATGACGCAGAAAGGCTGGTCGAAACCGATAACGATTTCGCGGGTCGCCGAAGCGACGATCGTGCGGGTCATGAAGTTCTCCCTAGGATATAAAGATTTCTTTATATCGTTGTCTGTTTTCGTTCAAGCGCGGCAGCCGCGCCTGCCTGTCAGTGCGCGGTCTTCACCATGTCGACCTGCGATTCTGTGACGTCGTCGTGCAGGAGGTGCTCAAGCCGGTCGGCGACACGCTGGTCGTCGGCACGGGCCTCGCGTTTCCATGGCCGACGCCCCTTCAGCACGCCCGATTCATCGACGATCTCGGCGACGTATTCCTCCTGCCGGTAGGCCATCACATGGACCCCCGATACGCCTGATATTTCCTTGACCTCGTTGATGATGTCGATGCAGAGCTGCTTGCCTTCCTTCTTCTGGTCCTGGGCGCCTTCCAGGCGCTTGATGATTGCATCAGGGATGTGGATTCCAGGCACGTTGGCGCGGATCCATTTGGCTGTCTTGGCCGACGCAAGCGGGCCGACGCCGACCAGGATGAAGCATTTTTCGTCGTAGCCCAGGTCGCGCACGCGATTCATGAAGGTGCGGAACATCGGCACGTCGAAGCAATACTGGCTCTGCACGAACTGCGCGCCGGCAGCGATCTTCTTGCCCATATGCACGGGCCTGAAATCATAGGGTGGCGCGAAGGGGTTGACCGCGGCACCAAGGAAAAGCTGCGGAGGCGTGGTCAACTTGCGGCCCGACAGGAATTTTCCGTTGTCGCGCATGATGCGGACTGTTTCGAGCAACGACATCGAGTCGAGATCGAACACCGGCTTGGCACCGGGCTGGTCGCCGGCCTGCACGCCGTCGCCGGTCAGGCACAGGATGTTGGCGACACCCATTGCCGCGGCGCCTAGAACGTCGCCCTGGATGGCGATGCGGTTCTTGTCGCGGCAGGCGATCTGCATGATCGGCGCGTAGCCCATGCGGGTCAGCAGTGCGCAGATGCCGACGGAAGACATGTGGCAGTTGGCACCGGACGCGTCGACCGCGTTGATGCCGTCGACCCAGCCGTCGAAGATCTTGGCGCGGTTGTAGACGTCTTCGGGGTCGGCGCTGTCGGGCGGGTTCAACTCGGTGGTAACGGCGAACTCGCCTCGACGCAGCACGCGCTCCAGGCGGCCGCGCGAGGAATGGCCGGGCAGGGGATCGAGCGGCAGGTCGATGCCATCGGGATGTTCGTCTGGCTGGCGCGGGCGCGGCGGGGTCATGCGGCTTCCTTGCTGGCGGCTTCGCGCGTTGCGGCGGCTTGTGCGGTCACCCTCAACCATGCCGAGGTTTCGCGCAGCGACTGGTCGACCGGCTTCTGGACGTTGAGGATGGCGTCGCCCTTGACCATGTTGCGCGAGCCTTCCCAGGCCTTGACCCAGACACAGGGCATGTCGGGCTCGACCTCGCAATTGCCGTTGGCACGAACGCCGCCGCATGGGCCATTGCGTAGCTGTTTTGGGCAATTCATCGGGCAGGACATGCCGGTGGAAGACAGCACGCACTGGCCGCACATGCGGCAGTCGAACATCAGGCCCTTGACCCGCTTCTCGACAAACTTGATCGGGGCCTCGACGCGGCCATAACCGATCTTCTTCCATAGCGGATGGAGCAGCAGGAACATGTCCGCGAAGCGGCTGTAGAACCATTCGAGCAGGCGCGAGTGGCGGATCGACCACAGCCTGATCGTGTAGCTACGCTGGACGCGGCGCTGCGGCGACACGTCGGCGGGCTTGTAGTCGCTTTTGGGCGCGGCGTTCTTGACCAAAGTCGCCTGGGTTACTGTCGGCTGGGTATCAACCATCTTCCTTGCCGCCTGCCTTGACGAGAGCGACCAGCCGCTCGCGTGTGAAATTCGCATCGATTTCAGCCAAGGCCTTGTCGGCTTCGGCTTCGAGGTCGTCGCTGACCGGAATTGGGTTGGCCTTGCGCCACTCGGCCAGATAGGCGTCGGTGTCGCCAGCGCCGGTACGCATGGCGCACATGTCGATCGCTTCGGTGAAACGCAGCGGCAATTCGCGCTTGGCGTTCTGCCGGCCCTTCTTGACGATGACCTGGGCAGGGATGTCGCGCCAGTAGACGATGATCAGGTCGGCCATTTCAGTCTCGCTTTCGATGTCGTTGAGCATTGCCGCAACCATGCGGGTGCCGCTTGTTATGGGACGACGCGCGCGCATTCAAAAGCGACGCGGTCTGCTGTCGCAAAAAGATAAAGTCAGGATTGTCGAAGTTGCGTCTACCAGATGCCGCGGCGAATGCCCGTCGAGAGGTACTGCCAGATGGTCGGATGGTACCATTGCCGCGAGGGCAGGCCGGTATCAACAGGCTTCAACCGACCGGCGAGGGCGTCTTCGATAGCCCTGGCGCAAATGTCGCGCGAAAAGGCGGCCTGACGCATCGCATAGCTGGCGATGGTGTCGCCTTTGCCTGGTTTGCCCCTGGACTGGTACAGCACCGAGCCGGTGTCGACGCCAGCGTCCACGACATGCACGGTCGAGCCGAAATTGTCGCCATCGCCAGTGGCCAATGCCCAATAACCGCCATTCATGCCGCGATACTTCGGATTGATGCCTGAATGATAGTTGATGACCGGGCAGGGAATGGCGGCGAGTGTTTTAGCGGACAAGAGCCGGCAGCTGGCGAGGAACACCGTCGCCGGCTCGAGCTTGTGGACGACGTCGACGAGTTCAGAGCCGTTGGCGGAGACTACCGAAATGATCTCCTGGCCCACGCGTGGGCTGGTTTCCAGTTTTTCCTCGGCAACGATGCGCTCGATGCCGCCGTTGAGGAAACGTTTGGCGACACGGATGAGCACCATGGTGCCCAACTGTCCGGCCACGGAGACCCAGCCGAGCTTCTTGGCGCGGCGTATCAGTAGTTCACGCTTTGAGTAAGGCGTTTCCAGAACGACCGTCATCGGGCCGAAACGATCGGTCAGGCTATTGATGATAGCCCAGATATGTTCGCCGCCTTCGGTCACGAAGACGATCGGCCTGCGGTCCATCCAGCTTTACCCCAGCCATGCCAGGAAGGCGTGCGTGGCAAAGCCAGCGCCGCCGACAACCGCGCAGACGACGGCAAGCGAGGCCACGCCGACCGCGCTGCCGACGGCAAACAGGATGCCGTCCCGCTCGGACAGCGCCAGGCCAAGAAGTGCGGTGGCAAAAGCCGGCAGCCAGTTGCCGAACGGGATCGGAAGCGTGATCGAGACGGATAGAATGAGCGCGATGATGCCGATGACGCGGTCGCCGCGTTTGCGCCAGAACGGCCAGTAGCGCGGCCGCACTACCTGTTCGAGGCGGACAAGCCTTGGAATGACCCAGTCTGTGACGGTGCGGAACTGCTCTGCCGACAGCGAGCGCTGCGTGATGAAGGTCGGCAGCCAGGCACGGTTACTGCCGAAGGCCATTTGTGCCGCGACGATCAGCAGCGGCAGGCCAAGTACGGCCGAGGCACCCGGCGGCAGCGGCAACATGTTGAAGGCGGCAAACAGCACCAGCAGCGGCGCAAAACTGCGCTTGCCCAGCGTATCCCTGATATCGCCGATCGAGATGCTGCCTTTGGCGTCGCGGGCGAGCTGGGCGAAGATCGCAGACAGGCGACGGCCACGGCGGCGCTTCGGTGCTGCATCGAATTCGCCTGCGTCGGATTGGTTTTCTTGCCCTTGCATTCAGCCTTCAGCCCACTTGCGGCCCGCTTTCAAACGCGCCAGTCCCCATCGCAGTGTGCGATGGCCAGGTTAATCCTTGATGACCCCGGAGGGTGCGAATGTGATGTCGCTTCGCGCAGAATGCAACATCAGCGCCGGAATTCGATGATGTCGAGCTTGGATTCGTAGCGCGGTGCCGGAAACTCGATACGCCATGCCGCCGGTTCGGATCTGAAGGCATAACCGACCTGGTCGGCATCAGGGCCGCGGCCATAGGCCTTGGGCTTGTCGCCGGCGACGAAGCCCGAGCCGAGATAGATCAATCTGTTGTCGCTTTCGGTGTAGAAGCGGCCCTTGGTGCGCTGCGAGCCCGAGATCTTCTCCAGCATCCAGCCCGAGCCGTCATCGGTGACCTTGCACTTGAACCAGCCGTAGATGACGAGCGGGCCGAGGCCTCCTGCCTTGATGGTGCGGCACTGCCAGTCTCCGGTCATGTCGAAATCGGAAAACGACAAGGGCTTTTTGGCAACGATCGCGTCGAGTGTGGCGACCTCGCGGGCCTGGCCGGTCTTGGCCTCCTGAAGGGCTTGCTTGCGCGTGGCATCGTAGTTTTCGAGCCTGGCCTTGTCGGCCGGGGTGATCAGCTTCTGCACCACGCCATCGGCATGCGCGAAGGTCGCCGTGGCGGCGATGGTCGCAGCAAGAATCAGTTTTCGAACAGCCATGGCACCTCTCCAAAGGCCGAACCTCAGGTGAGGAATCAGGCCCTTTGATGATCTGCCGCAGCGCCCGCTGCCTTGGCAAGTACCTTGGGCAGGTCGCCATAACCGGTGGCGCGGCGCTCATAGACGAGGCCGAGCATCTTCGCCGCATCCTCGGCGACCTTGTCGAGCGCGGGGTCGTCAGTCTGGGCGAGATAGATCAGTTTCTCGTAGTTGCCGAAATAGTCGGTCACCAGCTCGGGATGCCGGTCGAGGCCGAGTGGCTTGATGAAGAAAGCCTCGAACTGGCGGCACAGGAAATCGGTCATGTAGAACGACATCATGTCGGCTTCGCCGACTTCGGCATAGGCAGCAGCACCTTGATAGAAGGCAAAGCAATGCGGCCCGGCGATGCGCTCGACGCCATGTTTTTCGCAGACACGGTCGAGCAGGCCGCCGGTGCCGCAATCGGCGTAGCCGACATAGATGTGCTGATACCCTTGCGCTTTCGCCTCTGATATCGCCTTGTCCATGGCTGGCGCAATGCGGTTCGGGTGGAAATGGAAATCAGCTGGCAAGCAGGTCAGCTCGAGGTGATCGAGCCCCAGCCGCTGTTTCACCGCCAGTACTTCGCGCGCGATCATGCCGCAGCCAATGACAAGCAGCTTCTCATCTGAAAATTTGTCGCCTGGACTACGCTTTTGCTTTTGCAGGGCGGTCATGGAACCAGTTTAGCCGGTTTTCGTTCCAGATAGGCAAATATTGCAAATTTGATGAGGGAGACATCGTCCATGAAACTGTCACGCCTTGCACCGATTGCCATAATCGCCTGTGCGCTTGCACTTTCAGCCTGCGCCAACACCGTTCGCGGCGTCGGCAAGGATGTCAAAGGTACGGCGAACGCCATTGAGGACACAGTCCAATAAGGCACTATGTCACTGTCCGTTTCAGATCGGAATGAAAGGGCCGCGCTGCAAGGTGCGGCCCTTCTGCTTTATCCAGCGGCGCGCAGATTGTGCTTGCGCTTCATGTAGTCCTTGGCCGTTTCGACGGCGACAGCCGCATCGCGGCAGTAGGCGTCGGCGCCAACGGCCTTGCCGAATTCCTCGTTGAGCGGCGCGCCGCCGACGAGCACGACAAAGTCGTCGCGGATACCCTTTTCCTTCATCGTGTCGATCACGACCTTCATGTAGGGCATGGTCGTGGTCAGAAGCGCGGACATGCCGATGATGTCGGGCTGATGTTCTTCGATGGCGTTGAGATAGTTCTCGACCGGGTTGTTGATGCCGAGATCGATGACGTCGAAGCCGGCACCTTCCATCATCATGCCGACGAGGTTCTTGCCGATGTCGTGGATGTCGCCCTTGACCGTGCCGATCACCATCTTGCCCTGCTTGGGCGCGCCGGTGGCGGCGAGCAGCGGGCGCAGGATGAACATGCCGGCTTTCATCGCATTGGCCGACAGCAGCACCTCGGGGACGAACAGGATGCCGTCGCGGAAATCCTCGCCAACGATGCGCATGCCTTCGACCAGCGCTTCGGTCAGAACCTTGTAGGGCACCCAGCCGCGCTCGAGCAGGATGTTGGTGCCTTCCTCGATCTCCTCCTTGAGCCCGTCATATAGATCGTCGTGCATCTGCTGCACGAGTTCGTCGTCGGAAAGCTCGGACAGGATGATTTCGTCGTCGGACATCTTTGGAAGCTCCCTCATGCAGCGCCGAAATCCAGCGTGCGGCTACTGCGTTATACCTAGCTTGCAAGTGCCGCAAATCCATAGCTGATTTGCGACCTCCTGCAAAACGAAAGCGACTGATAACTTGTCGACTTGCTTGTCGATTTTGCGACAGGCGTTGGCGCTGGCAAGCCGTTTCGCCTAGGGTGCATGACTACGATCTCGCGAGGAGCTGCGACAGGCGGCCAAACGTGTTTCAGGGATGATGGCGATGACAGAAAACCTCGTGACCGATCAGGAAGCGTCGAACGCGCGGCGCGGGCGTGGCGCAAGCGGCGGAGCGGCGGCGCGGCGCGCGGCGCGTTCGGGCGGCGGCCCGGGCACCCAGCTCACTTACATCAAGCGCCAGATCAACGTCTATGAGGTCCTCAACGAGGAGGGGCTGGCGCTCATCGAGAAGAACGCCGACACCGTGCTCGAGGAAATCGGCATCGAGTTCCGCGACGACGCCGAAGCACTCCAGCTTTGGAAAGAGGCCGGCTGCGACGTCAAGGGCGAGCGCGTGCACTTTCCCAAGGGCCTGTGCCGCTCGCTGCTGAAGACGGCACCGTCCATCTACACCCAGCATGCGCGCAATCCTGAACGCTCGGTGCAGATCGGCGGCAACGCCACGGTCTTCGCGCCGGTCTACGGCCCGCCCTTCGTGCGCGATCTCGACGGCAACCGCCGTTACGCGACGATCGAGGATTTCCGCAATTTCGTGAAGCTCGCCTATATGGCGCCGTCGATCCACCATTCGGGCGGCACTGTTTGCGAGCCTGTCGACGTGCCGGTGAACAAGCGCCACCTCGACATGATCTACAGCCACATCAAATATTCCGACAAGCCGTTCATGGGCTCGGTGACCGCGCCCGAGCGCGCGGAAGACACAGTGGCCATGGCCAAGATCGTCTTCGGCGATGACTTCGTTGAAAACAACACGGTGCTGACCAGCCTGATCAACGCCAACTCGCCGATGGTCTTCGACGAGACCATGCTGGGCGCCCTGAAAGTCTATGCCCGCCACAACCAGGCCTGCATCGTCACGCCGTTCATCCTTGCCGGTGCGATGAGCCCGGTGACGGTGGCCGGCACGCTGACCCAGGTTCTGGCCGAAGTGCTGGCCGGCGCCTCGTTCACCCAGCTGATCCGCAAGGGCGCGCCGGTGCTGTTCGGCACTTTCGCCTCGTCGATCTCGATGCAGTCGGGCGCGCCGACCTTTGGCACGCCGGAGCCGTCGCTGGTGTCCTACGGTGCCGCCCAACTGGCGCGCCGCCTCGGCCTGCCATTCCGCACCGGCGGTTCGCTCTGCGCTTCGAAGGTCCCGGATGCGCAGGCGGCCTATGAAAGCGCCAATACGCTAAACTCGACGCTGCTCGCCGGCACCAATTTCGTGCTGCATTCGGCCGGCTGGCTCGAGGGCGGTCTCGCCTCGTGCTACGAGAAGTTCATGATGGACATCGACCAGCTCGGCATGCAGCAAAAATTCGCCGAAGGTGTCGATCTCTCTGAGAACGGCCAGGCGATGGACGCCATCCGCCAGGTCGGGCCCGGCAGCCACTATCTCGGCTGCGACCATACCCAGGCCAACTTCCAGTCGGCGTTCTACCGCTCCAGCATTGCCGACAACAATTCCTACGAGCAGTGGCTGGCCGAAGGGCAGAAGACAGCACCTCAGCGCGCCAACGATCTCGCCCGCCGCTGGCTGGAAAGCTATGAGGCGCCGTATCTCGATCCCAGCATCGACGATGGCCTCAAGGACTTCATCGCGGCCAAGAAGGCGTCGATGCCCGACGCCTTCACTTGAAAGGAGCCCGATACAGGCGGGGCTAAAGTCGCCAGCATCATTCACAAGGAAGTCTGGCGGAGCGCGTTCTCCGACCCGGACCGGAAGGGGTGACGCTTGCCGTCCCCCGACGTGGACCAAATTTCCGCCGCGCTGGCTGCTCATGGCCTCATCCCGCGCGGCGGTTTTGTTTTCGATAACAGCGACGCCGCACCGGAAGGCCCTGAGGGCAAGCCGGCGCGATCGGTGCTGCTGGTGGGGCAGGCGGGGGCTGCACCTTGGTCGCATTTCCAGCACTGGCGTGAGGCGCGACCGTCCAATCTGCAAAATCCGCTCGACAGCTGGTCGCGCGAGGTGATCGGCGCGGTGGCGCGCGAGTTCGGCGCGCGCGCCGTGTCGCCATCCGACAAGCCCTATCTGCCATTCCAGCAGTGGGCGATGAGGGCGGAAGGGCTTAGGCCATCGCCGCTCGGGATACTGATGCATCCCGAATATGGGCTGTGGCATGCCTATCGCGGCGCCTTGCTGTTCGAGGTCGAACTGGAGTTCGTGGAACTTCGCGAACAGAGTCACCTTTGCGACCTATGTCTTGGAAAACCCTGCCTGAAATCCTGCCCGATCGATGCCTATTCGGAGGCCGGCTTTGCTTATGAAAAATGCCTCGGACATGTGCGAGGCGCTTCGGGTGGTGCCTGCCGGACGCGAGGCTGCCTTGATCGCAATGCCTGTCCCTATGGGCTGGCCTATCGTTATCCGGCGGAAGTCCAGGCCTTTCACATGAAGAGCTACGCCAGCCTCTGAGCTCGCCCATTCGAGCTGGCCCAATCGCTTTCCTGGCTCCCTTGTTGTCTTTCTCGGCCGATCGGCCTATTCAAAGTCATCAGATGACTTGATGAATATGGACATGCGGCCAGCCACGCGAACCAATCTTACCGACAGCGCCGCCGAGAGCCTGCGCGCAGAAATCGTCAGCGGCCGCTGGGCTGTGGGCGAGCGTATTCCCAACGAAGCGGCACTCACCGACCTGCTGTCGGTCAGCCGTGGCACCGTGCGCGAAGCTGTCCGTGCTCTGGTCTCGCAAGGCCTGCTGGATACGCGGCAAGGCTCGGGCACCTATGTGCGCTCGGCGGTCGATCCGTCGGCGGCGCTGGACCGCGTCAAGCGCGCCGGCCTGCGCGACCAGTGGGAGACGCGCGCCGCTTTGGACGCCGAAGCGGCGCGGCTGGCGGCACAGCGCCACACACCGGCGGATATGGTGAAAATGCGCCGCTTGCTGGAGGCGCGCGGCACGGTTGCCGATGGCGGGCATGAGGCCTTCATTCGCCGCGATATCGCCTTCCACAAGGCTGTCGTCGAGGCCTCCGGCAATCGAGCGATGATCGAAATCTACGACTTCTTCACCGGTGCCATTGCCGAGACCATCAAGGCGACCCTGTCAGGCGAACTGCCCGAGCCGGACGCTCCGGCGCATGCGGCCATCGTCGACGCTGTCGCCTCCGGCGACCCAGACAGGGCTGCCGCCGCAGTCCGCGTCTTCATGGCGCCGGTGCTTCTCGAACTCGACAGGTTGCTTGCCCAATGAACCAGAGCTTTGTCCCGGCTGGCCGGACTGCCCAGGCCGTCGCCATCGATGGTCTCGACGACCAGCTTGTCGATGCCGAGATCGACAGCCTGCCGGCGCCGCAGGCACCAGTCATGCAAAGCGGCACGGCGCGTTTCGTGCTGGGCGCGAGTCTGGTCCTGATCGCCTTCAATCTCAGGCCGATCTTTTCCAGCCTGTCTGTGCTGTTGCCCGAGGTGATGCAGGCGACTGGCCTGTCGCCTGCCGGCGCAAGCCTTTTGACGACGCTGCCGGTGCTCTGCCTCGGCTTGTTTGCACCGCTGGCGCCGAAGATGGCGCAGCGCTTCGGCGCCGAACGCACGTTGCTGTTCGCACTGGCGCTGCTGGCCCTTGGCACGGCACTGCGGGGGCTGGGCACCGCACCGTTGCTGTTCGCCGCGAGCTTTATCGCCGGTGCGGCGATTGCCATCGGCAACGTTCTGCTGCCCGGGCTGGTCAAGCGCGACTTTCCCGACAAGGCGGCGATGATGACCGGGCTCTACACCATGGCGCTTTGCGCTGGTGCTGCTTCCGCCTCGGGGCTGACACTGCCCATAGAACATCTGATGACGGGCTCCTGGTCCGGCGCGCTCGCCGCATGGGCGGCGCCGGTCTTCATCGTGCTGCTCATCTGGACACCGCAGGTGCTGGGCAGTCGCAGGCAGGCAAGCCACAGCGGATTTCGCGTCGTTGGCCTGTGGCGCGACCGGCTGGCCTGGCAGGTCACCTTGTTCATGGGGCTGCAGTCGGCGCTGGCTTATTGCGTCTTCGGCTGGCTGGCGCCGATCCTGCGCGAGCGCGGCTTCGATGCGACTACCGCTGGCGCCATCGTGTCGCTGTCGGTCATGGCGCAGGTCGTGACCTGCCTTGCCGTGCCCTCGATCGCCATCCGCCGCAAGGACCAGCGCGGCGTCAATGTGGCGCTCGTCGTGGCTGCCGTGGCAGCATTGCTCGGCATCCTGTTTGCACCGACCTCAACGATCCTGTTTTGGGCCGTGTTGCAGGGCATCGGCCAGGGCGGGCTGATTGCTGCCGCCATGACGCTGATCGTGCTGCGCTCGCCGGATTCCCATGTCGCGGCCCATCTCTCCGGTATGGCGCAGGGCGTGGGCTACACGCTGGCGGCCATCGGCCCGCTGCTGGTGGGGCTGATCCGCGACTGGACCGGCAGCTTCGCCGCCTCGTCGGTGCTGTTCGTGGCGCTTGGTATCGGCGTCGCAGTCACGGGGCTGGGCGCGGGCAGGGCGCTGCATGTCGGCGCGCGGACGGAGCGGATCGCCGCCTGAGCTTGTCTGGCGAGCCAGAGCCCCTATGTTCGCGACGGAACAGGCAGAAGGAGCTTTGCCATGGCGACGAAGCGCGACATCGAGATCAGGACGGCGGATGGCGTCTGCAAGGCCGGGCTTTTCGGACCTGCCAAGGCCAAAGCGGGCGTGATCCTCTACATGGATGCCTTCGGGCAACGTCCGGCGCTGGACGAGATGGCCGAGAGGCTGGGCAGCCATGGCTACGCGGTGCTGGTGCCCGATCTGTTCTATCGCGCTGGCGCTTATGGTCCGTTCGACGCAAAAACTGCCTTCGTCGAGGAGAAGACGCGAACCGAACTGCGTGCCCTGATCGGCGGCACCACGCAGGAAATGACTGCGCGCGACACCGGCGCCTTCATCGACGCCCTGGCCAAGGCTGGAGTGACAGGACCGATCGGTGCTGTCGGCTACTGCATGGGCGGCTCGCGCGCGCTCAACGCGGCTGCGGCCCATCCGGACCGCCTCGTTGCCACTGCAAGCTTCCACGGTGGCAATCTGGCGAGCGACTCGCCCGAAAGCCCGCACCGGCAGGCGGGCAAGATCAAGGCTCGCGTCTATGTTGGCATGGCCGGCGTCGATGGCAGCTTCCCGCCGGAGCAATCGGCGAGCCTGGCCGAAAGCCTACGCAATGCTGGCGTCGACCACATCCTCGAAAACTATGTCGGCATGGGCCATGGCTGGTGCGTTTCCGACCACGGCGTCTACGATGCCGCCGGTGCCGAACGCCACTGGAAGCGGCTGACGACGCTGTTTGAGGAAACGCTGGCGTAACTTCCAACTTTGCCATCCCGACAGCTTCGGCTATCAGGCACCGAACAGCTTGATCCGACAAACAGGGTTCGCGCGCCGGCAAGGCGCTGGCGAGCCAGCGGGAACTTCGAATGCAATCCTTTGATGTCGTGGTGATCGGCGCCGGCGCGGCGGGCATGATGTGCGCCGTTGAAGCCGGCAAGCGCGGACGGTCGGTGCTGATCGTCGATCACGCCGCCGCACCCGGCGAAAAGATCCGCATTTCCGGCGGCGGGCGCTGCAATTTCACCAATATCCATGCCAGCCCGAAGAATTTTCTGTCGCGGAACCCGCATTTCTGCATCTCGGCGCTGAGCCGCTACACCCAGCGCAATTTCGTAGCACTCGTCGAGCGCTACGGCATCGCCTATCACGAAAAGACGCTTGGCCAGCTGTTCTGCGACGGCTCGGCACGGCAGATCATCGACATGATGGTCGAGGAAATGCAGGGCAACGGCGTCGAACTCCGGCTGTCGACCAGGGTCGAGGACATCAGCAAGACCACAGACGGGTTTGAGCTGGTTCTCTCCGGCAATCGGGTTGCGTGCAAGTCGCTGGTGGTCGCCTGCGGCGGCAAGTCGATCCCCAAGATGGGGGCCACCGGCTTTGGCTACGACATCGCTGAGCAGTTCGGACTGGCTGTTGTCGAGACGCGGCCGGCCCTTGTGCCGCTGACCTTCGATGCCAATACGCTGCAGAAACTGACCCCGCTTGCCGGCATCGCGGTCGATGCCGACGTCGCCTGCGGCAAGACCAGCTTCTCCGAAGCCATGCTGTTCACCCACCGTGGCATCAGCGGCCCGTCGATCCTGCAGATTTCGTCCTATTGGCGCGAGGGCGTTGAAATCGCGATCTCGATGCTGCCTGGAACCGATGTCGCCGCAATCCTGCGCGAGGCCAAGCGCGCGAACGGGCGCCAGGCGGTGCAGACCGTTCTTGGCGCGCACCTGCCCAAGAAGCTGGCACAGGCGATTGCCGAGCGGCTCGGCTGCAACGGTAATCTCGCCGATCTCAACGACAGCCACCTGAAGGCGGTCGATGCCGCGGTAAACCAGTGGCGCATCAAGCCGGCCGGGTCCGAGGGCTATCGCACGGCGGAAGTGACGCTTGGCGGCGTCGACACCAGGTCGCTCGACCAGAAGACGATGCAGGTGAAATCGGTCCCCGGCCTGTTCTTTATCGGCGAGGTCGTCGATGTCACCGGTTGGCTTGGCGGCTACAATTTCCAGTGGGCCTGGTCGTCCGGCTGGGTCGCAGGGCAGGCCGCTTAGAATAATTTTCGCGACACCCCAAGGATTGCCTCAAAGCTTTCGTCCAATGGACAAATGATGGCGATGATGCTGGACGAAAGCGAAGCCTCCGACAGCGATCTGGTCGGACGAGCGCGCGACGGCGACAGGACGGCTTTCGGCGAACTCGTCGAAAGGCATTACGGATTCGTCCATCGCGTCGCCTGGCGCTGGTGCGGCAACAGGTCGGATGCCGAAGACATCGCGCAAGAGGTCTGCGCACGGCTGGGTCGGGCCATTCGCGACTATCGCGGCGGCTCTGCCTTCACGACATGGCTTTATGCGATGACGCTGAATGCGGCGCGCGACATGCAGCGCAAATCGGCGCGAGAGACGGCGAAGACCACCGCTTACGGTGTTCACGCGCTGGTGTCGGAGAATGGCCCGTTGCCATCGGAAGATCCGGCCGAACGGATGTGGGCGGCGGTCAGGCAGTTGCCGGACAAGCAGCGCGACGCGGTCCTGCTCGTCTACGGCGAAGGGTTAAGCCACGCCGCGGCGGCTGATGCCATGGCCATCGCCGAGGCCACCGTGTCCTGGCACATCCATGAAGCGAAGAAACGGCTGAAGCGGCTCATGCGCTCGGCCGGGGAAGAGTGACCATGGTCGACGACAACGAACTCGACATGCTGCGCAACATTCTAACGCCCGCACCAGGCGCTGACGCCAAGGCGCGGGCGCTTGCTGCGGCGATGGCTGCCTTCGACTTCGAAAAAAATCCCGCGGCCCCCCAAGGAACCGCCGATGCCGGTCGTCTCACCGAACGAGCACGAAAGCTCTGGAGAGACATCATGCAAAAGAAGCTGATCGCGGCACCCGCCCTTGCAGGGCTCGTTGCCTTGCCGATTGCCGGCTACGCCACATTCTATCTGATGGAGGGCTCGCCGTTCAATTTTGGTGCGGACCAGGAGATCGCGGAGGGTTCTTCGGCGCGCACGAAAGAAGTGCCGGTCGCCAAGCTTAAGAAGACAGATACAGCAGCGGCACCGACCGCACCCGCCAAGCCGTTGGCTGCCTCGCAAGCGGCGAAGCCCGAGGCAGATGCAATCGCCGATGAAGCGGTTGTCATGAATGAGGCGGCGCCCATGCCGGTGCCGGCTCCGCTGGCGGATGCCGCGACGCAGATGAGCCGCACCGCGGTTGCGCCGACGCTGACAACCCAGCTTCAGGGCGTGGTCGCGCCATCCGACATGCCAATGCCACAGCCGGAAAACCGCGACCGCGTCGAGGATTTCAAAACCAATCCGGTGCGTTCGGCGGTTGAAGATCCGGTTTCGACGTTCTCGATCGACGTCGATACGGCTTCATACTCCTTCGTTCGCCGCTCGCTGAAGGAAGGGGTTTTGCCGCAGGCCGATACGGTGCGGGTCGAAGAGATGATCAATTACTTCCCCTACGACTGGAAGGGGCCTGACACTGCCACGACGCCGTTCAATACGGCCGTCAGCGTCATGCCGACGCCGTGGAACGAACACACCAAGCTGATGCACGTCGCGATCAAGGGCTATGACGTCAAGCCGACCGAGCAGCCGAAGGCCAACCTCGTCTTCCTGATCGACGTGTCGGGGTCGATGGACGAGCCGGACAAGCTACCGCTGCTGCGCTCGGCGTTCCGTCTTCTGGTCGGCAAGCTCAGCCCAGAGGATACCGTCTCGATCGTCACTTATGCCGGCAATTCCGGAACCGTGCTCGAGCCTACCAAGGCGTCCGACCGCGCCAAGATCCTGCAGGCGATCGACACGCTGGCGCCGGGTGGCTCGACCGCCGGCGAAGCGGGCATTCGCGAGGCCTACCGGCTGGCCCAAAAGTCCTTCGTCAAGGACGGCATCAACCGGGTAATGCTGGCGACCGACGGCGATTTCAATGTCGGCCAGACCGATGATGACGAGCTCAAGCGGCTGATCGAGGACAAGCGCAAGTCGGGCGTGTTCCTGTCGGTGTTCGGCTTCGGCCGCGGCAACCTGAACGACCAGATGATGCAGACGATCGCCCAGAACGGCAATGGCACTGCTGCCTATATCGACACGCTGGCGGAGGCCGAGAAGGTGCTGGTGCAGGATGCCTCATCGACACTGTTCCCGATCGCCAAGGACGTGAAGATCCAGGTCGAGTTCAATCCGGCCGCGGTCGCGGAATACCGGCTGATCGGCTACGAGACCCGCGCGCTCAACCGCGAGGACTTCAACAACGACCGGGTCGACGCCGGCGAAATCGGCTCGGGCCATTCGGTGACGGCGATCTACGAGATCACGCCGAAGGGCGCGCCGCAGCAGATAGACGCGTTGCGCTATGGCGAGGCGGCAACCAGCAACGGCGGTGTTGCCAATGCCGACGAATATGCCTTCGTCAAGATCCGCTACAAGGCACCCGACAGCGACGTCAGCAAGCTGATCACCACGCCGGTGACCAGGACCAACGAAGTTGCGAGCTTCGATGCAGTCGGCACCGACCAGCGTTTCTCGGTCGCGGTCGCCGCGTTCGGCCAAAAACTGCGCGACGAGGATGCGACAGCCAAGTTCGGCTTTGACCGGATTGCCGAGATTGCCTCTGCGGCACGCGGTGCCGACCCCTATGGCTATCGCGCCGAATTCCTGTCGCTGGTGCGGCTGGCATCGTCGCTCCAGGGCGCCAAGCAGTAAGGCAACAGCAAGGGCAGGGGCCGGCCGGCGGAAAGGGGGCTTTCCGCCGGCCGTTCTTTTGTGATCTCTAGGCGTCCACCTGAAATCGAACGGGTGGTGCTTCGGAGACTAGGGATGGCTGACCGGCAACTGGACGAATGGGATATCGCGCATGGTGGCCTGCGCTCGCTGTCGTCGCGCGAGATCAAGGTTTTCTGGGACGGCTATCTCGCCCACCGCAACGATCCTCGCATCCGCCATGGCAGCCTGTACTCGCGTTGGCGGCATGTTGCCGACGATCTGGTTGTGTCGCTCTATCTGACCAACCGAAGCGTCGGGCTGTTCGTCAGGGGCCAACGTGGCGAGGGTTACGCCACCACCGCGAACCGGCTGAATGCCTTCGAGCCCGCATTGGGCAAGGCGCTGGGTGTCAGCCTGCGCGGCGAATATGCTCTCTGCTACTTGTCGAACCATCCGGTCGCGATGATCGATCCGTCCAACTGGCCGCAGGCTTACGAGTGGCTGGAACGGCAGGAAAAGCACTTCAGTAATGTTCTGACCGACATGGTTGTCGACGCCTAGGCACCAGGCGGAGCGAAATTTCGCTCGGCGGCCGGGATCTCCGTCAACCTATCTCGATCCTTCTGCAAGTATTTGAAAGTCATCTGAAATCGACTTGGTGACAGGTCGGTGAGGTCCTTCCTTGCCTGCCTGTTTCCGAGTTCGATCCGAGTTCGGACATGAAAATCGTCACGTTCTATCTTGCAAAAGATATATCTTTGAATAGATATAGCGACATGAAGCAAACATCCTGGAGAGGTACTCACATGTTCAATCATCCCAATTCCTATGATCGTTGCCGCGGAGAATGGTCCATGTCGGGCCAGAGTGAAGGCGGCCGGGGCGGCGGCCGGGGCGGCCGAGGCGGTCCCTTCGGCCGGCATCGCGGCGGTCCTTTCGGTGGCCGCGGCCCGCGCATGTTCGATCCCGGCGCGCTGCGCCTGGTCGTGCTCGGCCTGATCGCCGAGGAGCCACGCCACGGCTACGACATCATCAAGGCGCTGGAGGCCAAGTTCCAGGGCGCCTATAGCCCGAGCCCCGGCGCGATCTATCCGATGCTGCAGATGCTGGAGGAGGCCGACCTCGTTGTCTCCGTCGCCAACGGCAACAAGAAGCTCTACTCGATCACCGAAGCAGGCCAGGCCTATGTCGACGAAAACGCCGCCGAGCTGGCCAAGATCAATGGCCAAATCGAGGAGAACTCGACCCAGGTCAGTGGTGCTGCCCTCGGCGACGAGGTCAAGGCACTGAATTTCGCCGTGTTCAGCCGGCTGCGAAGCGGTTCGTTGAATGCGGAACAGGCCGAGAAGGCGCGGGAGATCCTGAAGAAGGCGCGTCGCGACCTCGAAGACCTATGATCCCCGAAGGCTCCAAAACTGCCGGGGCTCCCGCCGCAAGGCGGGAGCTTTTTCTGTGTAAAACCCATTAGAAGGCCAGATTTGCGGGCCGTTTCAAACAAATTGATTCAAAGGCCAATTTGCCTCGGAACCCGATCGCAATGATCCCCGGCTAATACAGCGGCGGGTGAATAAGGGGTGGTTTGAGAATGCAGGTTGGTCGTTTGATGTCGGGTGCGGTCTTGAATATTCGTACCGCAGAGCCCTTGGCGATGCCAGCCCGGCTACAAGCGGACAACCGCAATAGCGACGCCGTGGTGGACGTCACGGCAAAGGCAGCATTGCCTGCCACCAACAGCCATATCTACGTGCCCGCCAAGCCCATTCAGCAGGCATCGCAAGTCGCCGCCTTGGGTCCGTCGCGCTCCCGCATGAGCGACATCGACGACGCCCACCGTACGGCATGGTCGGCGCTCAACAATGAGCGCTTCCGGCTGGCGATGGAAAAGCTGGGCGACGTGCGCACGTCGGACGCCGTGATGATGATGCGCCCGGTCGAAGGCGCGGGCACCGACATCAAATCGGCGCTCGCGCGCTACGAAGAAAACAGCTGATTCCGCAGGGTGCTTAGCCGCGGCGGCGGCGTTCGCGGCGGCCTTCACTGGTTTCCGTGGTGTTCGGCGCGGCAAGCTTGTTGCGCATCGGGCCGATGCGCTCGACGATCACCTCGACGGTCGGACGCACGTCCTTCTTGTGGGCGTCGAGCGCCTTGCGCATGGCGGCCAGATGCTCGAACGAGGTGCCGCAGCAGCCGCCGATGATCTTGGCGCCGCCATCGACAGCGAGTCGGACGTAGTCCGACATCAGCTCGGGCGTGCCGGAATAATGGATCTCGGTACCGCGGAATTCCGGGATGCCGCAATTGCCCTTGATGATGATGGTCGCTTCCGGCTTGGCTTCGCTCATGTCGAGCAGCGAGGCGAGGATGTCGGATGCGCCAACACCGCAATTGGCACCAACGCCGAGCGGCAACTGGGCAAGGCCGTCGACGACGCCGTGGATGTCCTTGGGCAGCAGGCCCATCATGGTGCGGCCGGCTGTGTCGAACGAGCCGGTATAGGTGTAGGGCAGGCCAACGCGAATGGCGGCCTCGGCAGCGGCGCGGATCTCGTCGGGGGCAGACATCGTTTCGATCCAGGCGACTTCAGCACCACCGGCCTTGAGGCCTTCCATCTGTTCGGCGAAGGCGTTGACAGCTTCATCATAGGTCATGGCGCCGAGCGGAACCAGAAGCTCGCCGGTCGGGCCGACGGAGCCGGCGACGATAACCTTGCGGCCGGCCTTGTCGGCAACGGCGCGGGCGATTTCGGCAGCGCGCTTGTTGAGTTCGTGCACGCGATCCTGGGCGTGATGCAGCTTGAGCCGGTGACGAGTGCCGCCGAACGAGTTGGTGAGGATTATGTCGGCGCCAGCCTCGACGAACTTCAGGTGCAGCGTCGAGATCTTTTCGGGCGCGCTTTCGTTCCACAGCTCGGGTGCTTCGCCGGCCTCGAGGCCCATGGCAAACAGGTTGGTGCCGGTCGCGCCATCGGCGAGCAGCACGCCCTTTTCGGCCAGCAGGGCATCGATCGGATTGGTCGTCATCGCAGCGACTTTCATATCAGGGGATTGGATAAGGATATAAAGAAGTCTTTATGTCTAGTCAACGCGTTTGCGGGGCCGACCTTGCTGCCGGCGTCACCTCGACCGCGATCTCGGTGCAGACGCCGCCATTGGTCGGATAATGATCGACCGAGCAGGCGGTGACGACGAGCAGCAGGTCGCATTCGGCGCGCAAAGTGACGTAGCCGCCGGGTGGATTGATCGAGGCGAAGACGTCGATGCTACCATTGGGTTGCGGCAGCGAGTTCTGGAACAGGTCGACCGGGTCGGGTGTGAAGGGCAAGGCGACGCCTTCCGATGCAAGCGCCGCATGCAGATTGTCCTGGCAGTTTGGATGATTGTCGAATCCAGCGCGCACGTAGAGCGCGTGGTTGCAGGCTGGATAGAGCATGTCATGGGGGCCGGGCGAGGCATCCTCGACCAGTGTCAGCAGCGGCTCTCCTGTCGTGCCGTAGAAATGTTCGCCAGCCTTGGGAAACAGGCGCTCGCCGATGTCGCGCGTGTTCGACGTGCTGAGCCAATCCCGCATGTCTGGGGTGAACGCCCAGAGATCGGCGACCTGCTGTCCTTTGGGATCGATGATGCGAACAACGTCGCCGCGCGACACGCGGATGGAACGGCCCGACTGGGCGGGCACCACGATGCGATTCTGATTTGGCATGATTTTCCTCAAAATGCGGGGGCACGCTGCCGCATTGGAGCGGGAAATTCAACCTGAGCGCCAATCAGCCCCAACTGGCCGGGAACGACGCCACCGCCAGCCGTCGCGCGAATGCCGCGGTCTCGTGGGCGTTGATGTCGGCGGCGCGGATCAGATTGTCGAAATGGCGGGTCAGCGTGCGGATCGGATCGGTGGCGTAGAGCACAAGGTACATGTCGCCGACATAGATCGCCGCGCGGGAATGGCCGAAGATCGTGTACGGCACGGAATAGCGCATGCGCCCGTCATAAAGAAACAGACGGAATGTCGGGTAAAGGTCGTCGAGAAGGTCCGCCATGTGGCGAAGCTGCTGCTTGCGATCCTTGTCGGGAAAGCCCGACCAGACGCCGAGCCCACGCGCAAAAATCTCGAGCGTGTGGCGCGGCATGCAGACTTCCATGTCAGTCTCAGGCCTGCGGTTGTAGTCGATCCGATATTGCGTCTCGCCGGCCTGGACCTCGCGGCTTTTGTTGGAGATATCGGCCTCATAGTCGACCAAAGCTTCGGTGCGCAGAAGGTCGGGGATGCCGGCCGGCACGTAACGTATCTTGGTGCCCGCCGCCTCGGCATGCCATTTGGCGATTAGCGTCCGCTCGAAGCCGCCGGAGGCCTCCTCGATCTCAAGGCTTTCGCGGATTTCGCCCGTCACGCCTTCGTCCTGGCTGAGGCCAAGCAGCCAGTCGAGCGAAACCTTGTGAGCTGTGGCGATTGTCAGCAGCGTCTCGGCGCGCGGCAGGCGCACGGTGGTACCCGAAAGCAGCTGCGACAGCGCCGAACGGTCAATGCCGACCGAGGTAGCAAAGGCCGACTGGTTGAGGCCGGAGCGCTGCACCAGCGCCTTGAGCCGCTCCCTGAAGACACCCGATAGATCGCGTTTGTCCATGACCTGCCCATTGGGGAATGGTTTTGCGAATCCGTCGCCGCATGGCCATCCAAATTAGATTCATCGTCCGGACTGTTTACTAAACATAACATTTGCGGCGTAAGCAGCGCAATGTAAACAATCTGTGCGCATTGTCTCGTTGCAGAAATCAATGACTACTGACAGCATTATGTCAGGAATCATTGAGTTCCAGGCATCCAAGGACAGCAGGCAGCGCATGGCCAAGAACGGAAACAAACGCGGCACGACCACAGGGGTCGAGTGGCCGACGGTGTTTCTCATCCTGGGCTGCTACGGAACCTGGCTGATTGCTGGCCTGCTGATCTGGCCGGCCTATCCCCTTGCTGGCCTTGCCGTGATGGCGCTGACGGTCGCGCTCCAGTCGTCGCTAGTGCACGAGGTACTGCACGGCCATCCGACCCGAAACGCGCGCATCAACGAGGCGCTGGTGTCCTTGCCGATCGGCGTTGTCTGGCCGTATCGCCGCTTCAAGACGATTCACCTGCGCCACCATGCCGACGAGCGCCTGACCGATCCGTTCGATGACCCGGAAAGCTATTATCGGGCGCTGTGGCAGCACGACGATTTGCCAGCGAGCATGAAGTTGCTGCTCAGCATCAACAACACCATGGCGGGGCGCTTCGTGCTCGGGCCGCTGCTTGCCTGTGTCGGGTTCTTCATCGACGACGCCAAGCAGATCCTCGCCGGCGACAAGGTCATTCGTAAGGCGTGGCTACTGCATGCCGCAGGCCTTGCGGTGGTGCTGCCGGTGGTGCAGTTCGGCTTCGGTGTCCCCTTGTGGCTATATGTGCTGGTGCCGGTATGGCTCGGCCAGTCGCTGATTTCGATCCGGACCTTTGCCGAGCATCAATGGTCGGAGCACCCGGAAGGGCGCACTGTCATTGTCGAGCGCTCGCCATTGTCGCTGCTGTTCCTCAACAACAATTTGCATTTCGTCCATCACAAGAGCCCGACGGTTGCCTGGTACAAATTGCCGGCATTGTTTCGCGCCCGCCGCGCGGAATGGCTGAGGATGAACAAGGGCTACGTCTATCCCAACTATTTCGCGCTGGTCAGGGCCTATGCCTTCCGCGCCAAGGAGCCGGTCTGCCATCCGGCACTGCGTCGCGCTCCCGAGGCGGGCAGGGCGTTCGTGCCACGTGTCAGGGCGCGCAACGTCAATGGACTGGGCTCAGCCCCGGTGCCGGCGGAGCCGCCGAAGGAATAATCGCGCCTGCAGCTTGCCAATTTCCGCATTCGAGCCTGAAATGATGCAATGAGCGACTTCATCGCCGCACTGCCGATGTATGACTGGCCTGAAATGCGCGACGAGGTCGATGCGCAATGGGCAAGGCTGCGAACGGCGTTACGTCAGCTTGGTCTGGACGCGCCGGAACGCCTTGCCAGGCGCAACGCCGATCTGCCGGCGGTTCCGGGTGGCATTCGCGATGCAACGGGTGCGGCGATCGCGCCTGATCCGGCTGAGCTTCCGCCTGAGGAACTCGACCTGCCGACACTGTGGCGGCATCCCAAGCTGCTGTTCGGACAGACTTGCTGGGGGCCGATGGAAACCACCGGCCTTGCGGCACAGGTCAGGGTGATCGGCCAGCCAAACTATGACGGCATCGAAGGCGGTCGTGGCGAACTCTATTCCAGTGCCATCGTCGTCCGGCGCGGATCGGTGACCGCCGACCATGCGCATGCGCCTGATGGCGAGGCGCCGCTCATTCCGCTCGATCTGATCCGTGACAAGCGCCTAGCCTTCAACAGCCACGATTCGATGTCGGGCTTCATCGGTATTTCGCGCGATCTTGCCGCCATGGCCGAGGGGTTGCGGATTTTTTCCGAACGCATCGAAAGCGGCGGCCATCGCGCATCGATCATCGCGATTGCCGAAGGCTGGGCCGACGTGGCAACCATCGATTGCCGGAGCTGGGCGCTGGCGCAGCGCTTCGAGCCGGCTGCCCGGGACGTCATGGTCATCGGCTGGACAGCAAAACGCAAGGGCTTGCCTTACATCACTGGGTCAAACACGTCGCCCGTTTCGGTGACGTTGCTGAACCTGGCGCTGAGCCAGGCCGCGCTTTGAACAAAGCGGGCGGTCTGAACCGCCCGCTCTGCCTGGCCGAGGTTTATTCTGACGGCACGCCCTTTTCCCACTTCGCCCAATCGCCGGTGACGGCATCTGCAAAGGCCGCGCCGACACGATAGGCGTTGATGGCTGCCGGACCGAAGCCGCCCGACTTGGCGCTCAGCGATTCGATGGGGCTCATGCCGGCGGGCTCGCGGTCGAAGTTCGATGCCGTGCGCAGCAAGGCGATGCGGTCGAAGTCGAGCAGGCCGGCATCCGCGCCGCGCCGCAGGGCCGTCAGCGAGGCGTTGTCCTCCATCTGGGTCGTGCAATAATTGCCTTTGCCCTCGGTCAGCAACGAAACCCATTCGCCCATGCTTTTGGCCGTCATGGAGCCATGCCAGTAGGTGTCGGTGGACAGCGTGTCACAGATGCTGACCGCAGGGGCGGCGTTGCCGGGTGCCGTCGCGTAGGCCACGCGATAGGCCTTCGCTTCGGCACTGTCGGCGAGCTCGACGCTCTTGGTCAGGGCAAATGCCTTCTGCAGAAGCTTTTCGTTGAGCTGGTAGACCTCAGTTGCCGAGCCCCAGCTCGGCTTTTCGCCAGGGCGCTTGGCTCCGAGCCCGACCACTCCATCTGGCCAGTCGGCGGGAATCTGGCGCGGGTCGATTTCGTGGCGCAGGCCCGCATCAACTGCGTAACGCGCCCAATGCGCCGAGCCGAGCGTGCCGTCGCTGGGATCCACGCCAGCGATGCCGGCGATCACGATGTAGCTCTGCTTGAGGTCGACAAGGCCGCTATAGATGAGTGCCGAAACCGAGCTTGCCGCATTGGCGTAGCCCATCGCCGTCGTCATGACGCACAGTCCGGCGGCGTCGCAGGCAAGTTCCGGATACTCCTTGGCGAAGCCGGGAATTGTCAGTCTTGTCTCCAGCTTGAGGCCCTCGAGCCAGGGCTTTGCCTCGCCTCCAAACATCGTGATGACCAGAACTTTGGGCGCCAGAGGCTGTGCCGACGCAATTGATGTGTTCGAGGCAAAGCCGGCGGCAAGGGCGAGGGCTGAAAGGCCAATCCGATAGGTATGCGTCATATGCGATCCGATCTGGTGAAGGAAGACGGCGCTTGTTGCAGCGCCGTTTTCACTATCGGTGCAGCTTGCCGCGGAAGCCACTCGCCAACGCTCCTGTCCACACCAAATCCGGCAGGCCAGTGGTCTTGCGCCATCGCGGTAAAGTCGCAAGCCGGCGATTTCGGCTGCCGATCAACTGTTCTTCGCCGATGGAAGATCTCGAACATGAAGCCGGGGCTTCGGGCGCCTAGCCGAGCAGGCGCTTGTCCAGCGGGTAACTCGACAGTTGCTCGTATCCGCTTTCCGTAATCAGAATCTGCTCCTCGATCTTTACACCCTCATGCCCGCCGAGGCGACCGATGTAGCTCTCGACGCAGACCACCATGCCGGGCTCGAGCACGCCGTCCGGTGTATCGGCCGTCCAGTCGGAGGCGTGGGGCAGGGTGGGATATTCGTCGGCCAGGCCCACGCCGTGGAACAGCACTCCATAACGCGCCGGGAAGCAGTCGGGCGGCGGCACGGCAGCGCGTTCCACCAGCTCGCGGAAGCCGAGGCCGGCCCTGAGCAGCGCCGTATTGCGGGCGATCTGTTCGGCGGCAATCTTGTAGAGGTCGCGCTGCTCGCTCTTGGGCTCGCCGTAGCCACATAGCCAAGTGCGCGACAGGTCGGCACAGAAGCCATAGGGGCCGATGAGGTCCGTGTCGAAGGCGACGAGATCGCCTGCCTCGACCACGCGCGACGAGCACTCCTGGAACCAGGGATTGGTGCGCGGTCCCGATGCCAGGAGCCGGGTTTCGATCCATTCGCCGCCGCGGGCGACATTGCCGCGATGCAGTTCGGCCCAGAGTTCGTTTTCGGAGATGCCTGGCCGCAGTGCTGCTTCCATCTCGCCCATCGCCGCCTCGCAGGCGACGATCGAACGGCGCATGCAGAGGATTTCGTCAGGCGACTTGATCAGCCGGGCATTCTCCATCACCGCCTCGCCATTGCCGACCGAAATGCCAAGCCGTGCCAGCGCGTCGACGCCCTCATGGTCGAGATGGTCGACGGCAATGCGCCGGTTGCCGCAGCCATGCTCACAGACGAGGTCGGAGATGCCCTGCGCCCAGCGCTCGACCTTCATGCCGGTCAGTTCGCCGCTGTAGAGATACGTCCACGAGACGGCGGGCCGGACCTCGTCGACGACGTCCGAATGATCGGACAGGTGTTCGCAGGAGAAGTAGTCGAACAGCACCACCGGGCCGTCGGTGGCGACAAAGCAGTGGCGGGTCGGATTGTGAGCTACCCACAGCTGCATGTTGGTCGAGTCGGTGGCGTAGCGGATGTTGACGGGATCGTAGAGCAGGGCACCCGCATAACCGCGCCGGGCGAGCTCTGCGCGGATGCGGTCGAGGCGATAAGCGCGCATGGCCGGCATGTTGGGCGCTGCGATGCCCGCTGCCGCCCATTCGGCTTCGGCCTGCGTTCCATAGCCGAGGACGTGCTGGTTGAGGCTCGCTGCCTTCGTGCGGGCCTTCTCGCGCAGGTCGTCGATCGACCCCGGCTCGAACGGCATTATCTTGCGGTGGCGGCCGAAGTTGCCTTTTGTTGGGGTGTCCATCAGCAACGACCCGCCAACCGAACTTGGCGTTCTTGCGCGCCCCCCTCTGTCCTGCCGGACATCTCACCCTCTAGGGGGGAGATCAGCAGTTGAGATTTTGGCGCTGCTCCTGGAGTGGTGAAGGTTGGGCGCGGCAGACCGGACAGCCAATCTCCCCCCATGTGGGGGAGATGTCCGGCAGGACAGAGGGGGGCAACGTAGAGCATCTGCTTCCCAGTCCTTGCCTGAACACTACCCCCGCATCTTGTCGCCGCTCGGATCAAAGGGCGGCTCGACATTGATGCGGGCGGGGCGCCGGTGGCCGAGGATCTCGATCTCGAACAGCCCCTCCGCCTCGTTTTCGGCAAGCGCTGCCGGCACGTAGCCCTGCGCCATCGACTTCTGGACATAATGGGCATAGCCGCCCGAGGTGACCCAGCCAACCACACGCCAGTCGCCGTCGACGATGCCGCGCACGGCCGATGCGCCGGTGGCGGCGTCCGAACCGCGCACCTCTTTCCCCGTCTCATCGAAGCGCGGCGCGCCATAGCCGTGCGGCTTTTCGATCGTGCCGAAATCCTTGGCGCCGACCTTGGCCCAGATCGGCTCGTCGCCCATCACGTCGGCGCCCTGCGCATCGACATAGAAGGAGACACGACGCAGCTTCGGCCCGTCAGCATGCTCCTTGGCGGCTGCCTCGCGGCCGATGAAGTCGTTCTTCTCGAGCTTGATGAAGCGCTCCATCGCGCCTTCGAAAGGTCCGTAGATCGGCCGCAACTCGCGGAACCAGGTCGGGAAGTTCTTTTCGAGGCGCATCGAAAGCAGCGCGCGCATGCCGAAATCGACGATGCCGAACTCCTCGCCGGCGTCCTTGATTGCCTTGTAGACAAGGCGCTGGTAGGCGGGCGCCATCCAGATCTCGTAGCCAAGATCTCCGGTGTAGGTGATGCGGTTGACCATGCATGGCGCGCCGCCGACGGCCATCTCGCGGAAGTCCATGAAGCGAAAGGCCTTGCTCGACACATCGACGTCGACAAGCTTGGCCAGCAGCGCCTGCGACTTCGGGCCTGCAATCGACAGGCCGACGAGCGTCTGGTCGAAGCGGTGGATGCGCACCGACCCGTCCTTGGGCAGGTGCTTTTCGAACCATCGCATGTGGTATTTCTGCGCTGCCGACGAGCCCCAGATCATGAACTTGTCGTCGCCGGTCTTGGCAATGGTGAAGTCGCCGATCAGCCGGCCAAACTCGTTGAGCATCGGCGTCAGCACGATGCGGCCCTTCTTCGGCATGCGGTTGGTCATCAGCCGGTTGAGGAAATCCTCCGATGCCGGGCCCGACACTTCGTATTTGGCGAAATTGGCGATCTCGGTCACGCCGACGCTGTCGCGCGTCGCGCGAACCTCGTTGCCGATATGCTCGAAGTCGTTGGAGCGGTGGAAGGACACGTTGTCCTTCGGTTCGGTGCCCTTCGGCGCGAACCACAGCGGCGTTTCCAGGCCCCAGCTGTCGCCCATGACGGCGTTGCTGGCCACCATGGTGTCGTAGAGCGGCGTGGTCTGGGCAGGACGGGCCGCCGGCAGTTCCTCGTTGGGGAAGCGGATCGAAAAGCGGCGCGAATAATTCTCGCGCACCTTGGCGTTGGTGTAGCGAAGCGATGCCCATTCACCCCAGCGCGCGACATCCATGCCCCAGACGTCGAAGCCCGGGTCGCCATCGACCATCCAGTTGGACAGGGCCAGACCGACGCCGCCGCCCTGGCTGAAGCCGGCCATGACGCCGCACGCGACCCAGAAATTGGTCAGGCCCTGGACCGGGCCGACCAGCGGGTTGCCGTCGGGCGCGAAGGTGAAGGGGCCGTTGATGACCTGCTTGATGCCGGCGTTGGCGATGCCGGGGAAATGCTGGAAGCCGATCTCCAGGGATGGCGCGATGCGGTCGAGGTCCGGTGCGAGCAACTCGTGGCCGAAATCCCAGGGCGTGTTGACCGGCGACCACGGCTTGCAGGCCTTCTCATAGGTGCCGAGCAGGATGCCGTTGCGCTCCTGGCGGGTGTAGATCTCGCCCTTGAAGTCGAGTACGCCGATCATCTCGCGACCGGTTTCCTTGTTGAATGCCTCGACCTCGGGCATCGGCTCGGTGAGCAGGTACATGTGCTCCATGGCCAGCACCGGCAGCTCGACGCCGACCATGCGGCCGACCTCTCGGGCCCACAAGCCGCCGCAGTTGACGACGTGCTCGGCCCTGACGGTGCCTTGCTCGGTGACAACATTCCAGGTGCCGTCCGGATCCTGCGTCAACTCCTTCACGGGGTTGCGCAGCACGATCTCGGCGCCGAGCTTCTTCGCCGCCTTGGCGTAGGCATGGGTCGTGCCCGACGGGTCCAGGTGGCCTTCGACCGGGTCCCACATGGCGCCGACGAAGTGCTTTTCGTCCATAAGCGGGAACATTTTCTTGGCTTCGGACGGGGTGATCAGCTCGGTATCCATGCCGAGATAGCGGCCCTTGGCATGTGCCAGGCGCAGGAAATCCATGCGCTCGGGGCTGTCGGCGAGCATGACGCCGCCCGTCAGGTGCAGCGAGCAGGACTGGCCGGATATCTCCTCGAGCTCCTTGTAGAGCTGGACGGTGTAGGCCTGCAGCTTGGCGACGTTCGGGTCGCCGTTCAGCGTGTGGAAGCCGCCGGCGGCGTGCCAGGATGAGCCCGAGGTCAGCTCCGAGCGTTCGATCAGCATGACGTCGGTCCAGCCGGCGCGGGCGAGGTGATAGAGCACCGAGCAGCCTACCACGCCACCGCCGATGACAACTGCTTTCACATGGGATTTCATCAGGTTATGTCCGAGTTGTAAGAAAATGAATCGGCTTGATAGCGATCAAAAATCGGTCGGCGCGCCGCCCTCGGCCTTGCGCTTGTCGACGAAGGCGTTGAGTTCCTCGCGGATCGCCGGATCCATCCACGGCTCTTCGTAAGAAGCGAGGCGCTCCTTCCAGACGCGGTTTGCCTTTTCCACGGCTGTTGGACTGCCGGCCTCGGCCCAGGTCTCGAAATTGCGCCAGTCGGAGATAACAGGCGAGTAAAACGCGTTCTTGTAGCGATCCTGGGTGTGCTGGGTGCCGAAGAAGTGGCCGCCGGGGCCGACGTCGCGGATGGCGTCTATGGCCAGGGCCTCCTCGGACAGGTCGAGCGGGGTCAGGAACTCGGCGACCATCTGCAGAAGGTCGATGTCGAGGATCATCTTCTCGTAGGAGCAGCGCAAACCGCCTTCGAGCCAGCCTGCGCCATGGAGAATGAAATTGGCTCCGCCCTGGATCGCGCCCCACAGCGAGAAGACGCTTTCATAGGCCGCCTGCGCGTCGACAGCGTTGGCGGCGCAGACATTGGAGGTGCGGTAGGGGATGTTGTAGCGGCGGGCCAATTGGCCCCCGACAAGCTGGGCCTTCATATATTCAGGCGTGCCGAAGGCCGGGGCGCCTGATTTCATGTCGACGTTGGAGGTGAAGCCGCCATAACCGACAGGCGCGCCCTTGCGCACCATCTGGGTGAAGGCAAGACCTGAAAGTGCTTCGGCATTCTGCTGCACCAGCGCGCCGGCGATCGTCACCGGAGCCATGGCGCCCGACAGGGTGAAGGGGGTGACGATCACCACTTGGCCCATTGACGACATCTGGATGATGCCTTCCATCATCGGAACGTCAAGCTTCAGCGGCGAATTGGTGTTGATGATGGTGTAGACTGAAGGTTCCGCCATCATCTGCTCGGGGGAGATGCCGCGGGCTATCCGGGTGATCTCGATGCCGTCGACATTGCGTTCCTTGCCGAGCGAATAGATGTGAAACACCTTGTCGGTCAGCGTCGCCAGGTCACGAATGCATTCGAGGTGGCGGATCGAGGGGTGGATGTCCACCGGCTCGACCGGATAGCCGCCAGTCGTGTTCAGGATGTTGTGCATCTGGGCGAGCTTGAGGAAGTTGCGGTAGTCGGCCTGGTTGCCCGGGCGCCGTCCTCGATCTAGATCGGAGCAATTGGGCGCCGACGCCATCTGTGAGATGACGAGGTTGTTGCCGCCGAAACGCACATTGTGGGCCGGGTTGCGGGCATGCAGGGTGAACTCGGCCGGCGCATGCGAAATCAATTCCAGGATCATGTCGGAATCGAAGCGCACGCGCTCCGAGCCGTCGCGCACGTCGGCGCCATGCGCCTTCATGATGCGGCGTGCCTCGTCGTGCAGCACGTCGACGCCGATCTCCTTCAGTACCCGCAACGATGCAAGGTGGATCGATTCCAACTGGTCGTCGGAGATCAGCTTGGTCGGTGTGAAAGGTATCTTGAGCTGGCGGAAGGCCGGCTGCTCGAACGCGGCTGACCCGCCGGCGCGCTTGCCGGCACGGCCGCCGCGGCGAGCGCGATCGGAGGCAGGAGCCTGTTCGGCTGTTTGCAGGGCCACGGTCATGGAATCCTCACGGCAAGCTTCAGTGTCGCGGGCATAATGGACTGGGGCGGTGCGGCTCATTGCGGAGGCGGCGACAACTAGCGCGAGGGAAACGACATTGCAGTTAGGCCCGGGCAGTTGGGGCTGTGCAGTTAGGACTGGACCGACGTTCTCCGTCGTGGTGAGGCATCCGGCACATGGCGCTTCATCTGTAGGATCGCCGTCATTCGATTCTCGTGGTGACCAACTTTGACTTCTTCCGCTTCCGTAGCCGACGAGCCGCCGCTCAGATGGGCTCCTCTTGTCGGCGTTACCGCAGCACTTGCGATGTTTGGCGCTGTGCAGGGTCTGAGCTATCCGCTGTTCTCACTGCTGATGCAGAAGCAGGGCATGTCGCCGGCGATGATCGGCCTGTCGGCGGCGATGATGCCGCTGGGGCTGATCGCTTCAGCAGCCTTCGTGCCAGCGGCCGTGCGTCTCGTCGGGGCGCGAAACCTCGCGGTCGGCTGCTCGCTCGCCGCGGCAGCCTGTTTCCTGCTTATCGGCTATAGGCAGGACTGGTTTGCGTGGTTTGTCGTGCGCTTCATGATCGGCGTGGTCATCAACCCGCTCTACATCCTGGGCGAGGTGTGGGCGCTGTCGATGGCGCCGCCGTCGCGGCGCGGACGCGTCATGGGCGTCTTCAACACGTTGATGGGGGTGGGCTATGCCAGCGGTCCGCTGGTGCTGACCTTCGTTGGCATTTCAGGCTGGACGCCGTTCGTCGTGGCAATCGTCGGCTTCATAGCCTGCGCGGCAGTGCTGCGCATCATGTCGGATCTGTCCGGCTTCGAAGATGACGGGCAATCCAAGGGCGGCGTCCTCGGCTTTGCAGCACTCGCGCCGGCGCTGTTGTTTGCCGTTCTGGTGTCGGCGGCCAATCAGCAGAGCACCAGTTCGCTGCTACCGGTCTTCGGCGCGGGCTATGGCCTGCCGGAGACCGTGCTTGCCGCCATGCTGACCACGATGTCGATGGGAAACATCCTGCTGCAGATTCCGCTCGGCCTGATGGCGGAGCGGGTGGGCGGCCGAACCATGATCCTGTTTTGCGCCGCGGCAACGGCCAGTTGCGCGGTACTGTTGCCGATCCTGATCAAGACGCCGCTGATCTGGCCCGTTCTCGTCGTCATGGGTGCGGTCGGCTATGGGGTCTACACCATGGCGCTGGTCGAGCTCGGCAACCGGTTCAACGGCAGCCTGATCGTCGCCGGTAACGCGGCATTCGCGCTGATGTGGGGTTTTGGTGGCATTGTCGGCCCGCCGAGCTCCGGCATGATGATGCAGGCGTTCGGGCCGATTGGGCTGCCAGCCGTGCTGGCGAGCCTGAACGTCACGTTGCTCGCCTTCGCCTTTTATCGTGCGGCGTCACGGCGGCGCAAAGCGGGCTAAGGCAGGCTGCGCGACGACGATGGCCCCGCCGCGCAGAGTGCAGGGTCAGTCGGCCTTGGCGATGTGCCAGACGCCGCCCTTGCCTTCGCCGGTGACGTCCCCGGCCTTCTTGTCCTGGATGAACGTATAGAGCGGCTTGCCTTCATAGGCCCACATCTTGGCGCCGTCGTCGCGGGTGACGACAGTCCATTCGCCTTCATCCTTGGCATCAGCAGCTGCCATCAGCGGCGGCCAATTGACGGCGCAGTCGCCATTGCAGGCGGATTTGCCGGCGGTGTCCTTGTCGTAGGTGTAAAGCGTCATGCCGTTGGCGTCGGTGTACATCTTGCCGCCGGCGCCTTCCATGACCTTGGCCGGTTCGGCGGCGAAAGAAAGGGCTGAGCTGGCGAGGAGAATGGCAAATGCGGACAGAATGGTTTTCATGATTGTCGCTCCCTGGGCTTGGCCGGAAAAGCCAGCCACACAGGCAGTCAACGCTTTCGGAACTCGCTCTATTCCCACGATTTTGCTTGGACGCGTAAATTTCGGTCGCTTGTGGATTGGCAAGACGCCGGGTTAGAGTGCGCCCATGTGTGCATTTGTTGCCCATATCCCGCTATCAAGCGCCGTTTCGACGCCGTCCCCGCGGACGCGGCATACCGAGCTTCTGCGGCTGTGCGCGCGCATCGGCTATTCACCGCCCGCCTGACCTCGAATCCGCCCCGGCGCTTGCCGGATTGATTCAAGAGAAAGGCACAAGTCTATGACTTACCAAAATTATTCGCTGAAGCAGCTTCAGCAGATCGACGCCGCGCACCATCTCCACCCGTTCACCGATCACAAGGAACTGCGCGAAATCGGCTCGCGTATGATCACTCGGGCCGATGGCCCGTTCATCTACGATTCGGAAGGCACGGAACTGCTCGACGGCATGGCCGGCCTGTGGTGCGTCAATGTCGGCTACGGCCGAGACGAGCTGGCCGAAGCGGCCTACGCCCAGATGAAGGAAATGCCCTACTACAACTCCTTCTTCAAATGCTCGACGCCGACGCCGGTGCTGCTGTCGAAGAAGCTTGCGGAACTCGCGCCGAAGAACATCAACCAAGTGTTCTATGGCTCCTCCGGCTCGGAATCCAACGACACGGCGCTGCGGCTGGTCCGCCACTACTGGGCGCTCGAGGGCAAGCCCGAGAAGAACCGCATCATTTCGCGCAAGATGGCCTATCACGGCTCGACCGTCGCCGGCACATCGCTCGGCGGCATGGACGGCATGCACCACCAGCTCGGCGGCGCGGTGCCCAACATCGTCCATGTCATGATGCCTTATGCCTATGAATTGGCGCAGGCAGGCGAAAGCGATCACGATTTCGGCCTGCGCGCCGCCAAGGCCGTCGAGGACGCGATCCTGGAGGCGGGTGCCGAAAATGTCGCTGCCTTTATCGGCGAGCCGATCATGGGGGCGGGCGGCGTCAAGATCCCGCCGGCGAGCTACTGGCCGGAGATCCAGCGCATCTGCCGCAAGTATGACGTGCTGCTGATGCTCGACGAGGTCATCACCGGCTATGGCCGCACCGGCGAGTGGTTCGCGGCGCAGACTTTTGGCATCGAGGCTGACACTATCACCACCGCCAAGGCGTTGACATCGGGCTATCAGCCGCTGTCCGCTCTTCTGGTCGGCGACCGCATCGCTGCGACGCTGGTCGAAAAGGGCGGTGAGTTCTACCACGGCTACACCTATTCCGGTCATCCGGTGGCCTGTGCCGTGGCACTCAAGAACCTTTGAGATCATCGAGCGCGAAGGGCTGGTCGAGAGGGTCAAGACCGACACCGGCCCGTATTTCGCCCAGATGCTCAAGGAGCGCATCGCGGGTCACAATCTGGTCGGCGAGGTGCGTTCGGTCGGGCTGATGGGTGCCATCGAGATCGTCAAGGACAAGGCGACCAAGGAGCGATTTTCACCCGGTGGCAGCGCTGCGGTCGTGGTGCGCGATCACGCCATCGCCAACGGCATGATGATGCGGGCCACGGGCGACTCGATGATCCTGTCGCCGCCGCTGATCTGGACGCGTGCGACAATCGACATGGCTTGCGACCGCATCCTGAAGGCGCTCGACCTCGCCGAAGCCGATTTGAGGAAAGCCTGATGCCAATCTGCCGGGTGGGGAAATCCTGCCCGGCACACCCCGGGAGCGACATATGAGCGGCAAGCCGATCGTGCCTTTGATCCAGTATGAGGATGCAAACGAGGCGGTTCGCGCCGTCTATGACGACATCATGGCGACCCGCAAAGTCGACTGGATCAACAATTTCTGGAAGGTGCTGGCGCATGATCCGGCACTGCTCAAGCGAACCTGGGAGTCGGTGCGCGAGGTGATGGCACCGGGCGCGCTTGATGCGCTGACCAAGGAGCTGATCTACATCGCTGTCTCTGCCACCAACGGCTGCGAGTATTGCACTTATTCCCACACGGCAGCGGCGCGCGGCAAAGGCATGAGCGATGCGCAATTGATGGAACTGCTTGCCGTCGTCGGCATGGCCAACGAGACGAATCGCCTTGTCAACGGCCTGCGCCCGCCGGTCGATGTGCAGTTCGAGCCGACAGGCTGAGGCGTATCGGGTTGTTCATGACAGTGCGAAGGCATATATTGTGCACTGCACAATGAGCTCACCTGCATATGCAGGTAGGCCAAGTTGCCGGAGTGCGCCGCATGAAAAACAGACGATTGGCAAGGGCCTCGCGCCAATCCAGCGCCATTGCCGGCAATTTGATGCTAGCGCCGATGGTCATGGCGATGCGGTTGCCGATGATGGCGACCGAAGCGCGTAATGGTGGACCGTTGCGCGGCGAAAGCCTGGCGGCGGTGACCGAAAAGACCACTGCCATCGCCGAGGGCATGGTGGCGGCACAGATGTCATATTTCCAGTCCGCGATGCAGTTCTGGCCGGAAGTTCTTTCGGGGCGTACGCCTTCGGTGCTGAACGGCGTTGCTGCGCAGAAGTCGGTCGCGGCAGCAATGCGGCCGGCCAGCAAGCGCGTGCGAGCCAACTTTCGTCGGTTGGCGACAAAATCCGGGTCGTAGGGGGGATATAACGCAAAAACCGCGTCCCGGACGGGAACGCGGCTTTGCCACTTGAACGCATGGCCCTTCGCAACGCTTGACCAGCGAAGGTTTACAGCTCCGGTACGCGAGACCTGATCCGGAGCCCGGGGCGACTGCGAATGACCGCCCTTGCAAACCGTTTTAGCTGGACATCGTTACCGCGTGGTTATCGAGAGCTTAAGCAAACCTAAATTTTGAACTTTTTTGGATTAATCAGACTGTCTCGCCACGCAGGAACTTGATGATGCCGGAGAAGTCCGTGCCGCCGTTGCCGAGGGCCGAATAAAGCGCATAGAGCTGGGTCGCCTCGGCGCCGAGCGGTGTGACGGCGCCGGCCTGTTGGGCCGCTTCCTGCGATAGCTTGAGATCCTTGAGCATCAGGGCTGCGGCAAAGCCCGGCTGGTATTCGCGATTGGCCGGCGAATTGGGCACCGGGCCCGGCACCGGGCAATATGACGTCAGTGACCAGCACTGGCCCGAGGATGTCGAAGCGACGTCAAACAGGGCTTGGTGCGACAGACCGAGCTTTTCGGCGAGAACGAAGGCTTCGGCAACGCCGATCATCGAGATGCCCAGGATCATGTTGTTGCAGATCTTGGCCGCCTGGCCGGCGCCAGCGTCGCCGCAATGGACAATGCGCCCGGCCATTGGCTTCAGCACCGGCTCGGCCACATCGAATGCCGCCTGTGCACCGCCGGCCATGAAGGTCAGCGTGCCGGCTGTAGCCCCGCCGGTTCCGCCCGAAACCGGCGCGTCGACCGAAAGCAGGCCGTGCTTGGCGGCGATGGCGTGGGCCTTTCGCGCCGAGTCGACGTCGATGGTCGACGAGTCGATCAGCAGTGCGCCCTGCTTCAGCTTCGGCGTGATGTCCTCATAGACCGAGAGCACATGCTTGCCCGCTGGCAGCATGGTGATCACCACATCGGCATCCTTGGCAGCCGCCGCGGCGTTGGCCATGACGGTGACGCCGTTGTTGCGAGCCGTTTCGAGATGCTCGGGCATCAGGTCGAAGCCGAGGACCGTGTGGCCGGCCTTGACGAGGTTGGCTGCCATGGGGTTGCCCATGTTGCCCAAGCCGATGAAGGCGATGGTGGTCATTGGGTGGTTTCCTCCGGGATAGCGAATAGGGAGTAGCGAATAGAGAACAGGGAAGGGATTGAATGAACAACGAAATGGGGTGTGAGTACCCGCGCACTACTCGCTATTCGCTACTCCCTATTCGCTATTTTCCAATCAAATGCCTGGCGATGATGACGCGCATGATCTCGTTGGTGCCTTCGAGGATCTGGTGGACGCGCAGGTCACGCACCAATTTCTCGATGCCGTAGTCGTGCAGATAGCCGTAGCCGCCGAGCAGTTGCAGGGCGTCGTTGGCGATGTCGAAGCCGGTGTCGGTGACGAAACGCTTGGCCATGGCCGACCATTTGGAGGCGTCATGTGCCTTGCGGTCGAGCTTGGAAGCGGCGGCGTACAGGAACAGGCGCGCAGCCTGGAGTTCGGTTTCCATGTCGGCGAGGCGGAACTGCAGCGCCTGGAAGCGGTCGATGGTCTGGCCGAAGGCCTTGCGCTCGGCGGTGTAAGCGAGCGCCTTGTCCAGCGCCGACTGGGCGCCGCCGACGGAGCAGGCGGCGATGTTGAGCCGCCCACCATCGAGGCCGGCCATGGCGATGCCGAAGCCGGCGCCCTCATTGGAAAGCAGGTTCTCGGCCGGTACCTTGCAATCGTCGAAGATGACCTGTCGGGTCGACTGCATGTGCCAGCCCATCTTGTGCTCGTTGGCGCCGAAGGAGAGGCCGGGCGCATCCTTGGGGATGACCAGCGTCGAAATGCCCTTGGGGCCGTCGGCGCCGGTGCGGACCATGGCGACATAGACGTCGCTGTCGCCGGCGCCCGAAATGAACTGCTTGGTGCCGTTGACAACGAAATCGCTGCCGTTGCCGCCGCTGCGCACTGCTTTCGTCTTGAGCGCTGCAGCGTCCGAGCCCGAGCCTGGCTCGGTCAAACAATAGCTGGCGAGCCATTCCATCGACGTCAGCTTGGGCAGCAAGCGCTGGCGCTGTTCCTCGTTGCCGAACCGGTCGATCATCGACGAGGCCATGTTGTGGATTGAGATGAACGACGAGAAGCCCGGGCAGGCATGCGCGAGCTGCTCAAAAACCAGCACCGCGTCGAGGCGGGTAAGGGCGGATCCGCCGACATCTTCCTTGACATACAGGCCGCCGAAACCGAGCTGGCCGGTCTCGCGGATGACGTCTTCGGGGAAGTGCTTGGCCTTGTCCCATTCAAGCGCAAAGGGCGCCACCTTCTCGGCGGCGAAACTGCCCGCCATTTCGCGGATGGCCAGTTGATCTTCGTTGAGCTCGAATTGACCGGCAGTCGCATCTATTGCGGCGTCCATGTCGGCCTCCCTGTCGTTTTTTGGCTATGCGCGAAGTTCAATCTAGACCAATGATGCCGCCGCGCAACCCGACGAATGCCGCGAAGCGGCTGTGCAGAATTTCGATAGCGAGGGTACTTGTGGCGACATTTTTGAGAGGCGCATCCGTCACTTTCAGCCCACTGCCCAGGGGAACCTGAACCATGGCCAAGGCGATCATGCTCCAGGGCACGGGCTCGGATGTCGGCAAGACGGTGCTTGTGGCCGGGTTGTGCCGGGCGGCACGCAATCGCGGGTTGGAAGTACGGCCATTCAAGCCGCAGAACATGTCCAACAACGCCGCTGTGGCCGATATTCCGGGCGAGGCAGGTGGCGGCGAGATCGGCCGCGCGCAGTGGCTGCAGGCGATTGCCTGCGGCGTCAAACCGTCGATCCACATGAACCCGGTGCTGCTCAAGCCACAGAGCGACATCGGCAGCCAGGTTGTGGTGCAGGGCAAGGTCTTTGGTCACGCCAAGGCGCGCGACTATCAGGAACTGAAGCCCAAATTGATGGGCGCCGTGCTTGATTCCTGGCAAAAGCTGGGCGAGGGCGCCGACCTGATCATCGTCGAGGGAGCGGGCTCGCCGGCTGAAATCAATCTTCGTCCACGCGACATCGCCAATATGGGCTTTGCCACCCGCGCCGACGTGCCGGTGATCCTCGTCGGCGACATCGACCGTGGCGGGGTCATCGCCTCGGTTGCCGGCACGCACCTGATCCTGCCGGAAGAAGACCGGCGCATGATCGTCGGCTACCTCATCAACAAGTTCCGCGGCGATGCCAGCCTGTTCGACGAGGGCATCACCGCGATCGGACGCTTTACGGGATGGCACTGCTTCGGCGTCGTGCCGTGGCTCAAGGCTGCGGCGCTTCTGCCGTCGGAGGATTCGGTCATCCTCGAACGGCTGGCCGGCGGCGAGAAGCGGGCGCTGAAAGTTGCGGTGCCGATGCTCGGCCGTATCGCCAATTTCGACGATCTCGACCCGCTGCGGGCCGAGCCGCAGGTCGAGGTGGTGTTCGTGCCGCCGGGCCAACGGCTTCCCGAAGATGCCGGGCTGGTGGTCATCCCCGGTTCCAAATCGACAATCGGCGACCTGATCATGTTCCGCGAAAATGGCTGGGACCGTGATCTCGAGGCACACCGCCGGCGCGGCGGCCATGTCGTCGGCATCTGCGGCGGCTATCAGATGCTGGGCCGTGTCGTGGACGACCCACTTGGTATCGAAGGCATCGTCACAAGAGCTGAAGGCCTTGGCCTGCTCGATGTCGAAACGGTGATGGAGCCGGAAAAGACGGTTCGCAATGTCGAGGCGCGCTCGGTGCGTTTTGGCGAGGCGCTGTCGGGCTACGAAATTCATCTCGGGAGGACGACAGGTGCCGATTGCGTCAGGCCAACCGCCGTCATCAACGGTATCGACGACGGCGCAACTTCGGCCGACGGCAAGGTGTTCGGCACCTATATGCACGGCCTGTTCGGTGCCGACGGCTTTCGTGGGCGCTTCCTCGAAAGCCTGGGTATCAAGGGCGGCGGCATCGACTATCGCGCCGAGGTCGAGCGGGCGCTCGACGAGATCGCCGAACATCTTGAACGGCACCTCGACTGCGACGCGATTTTTGCCGCCGCGCGCTGAGGCCTTTTAGGCGACCGGCTCGCCGGCCTTCGGCCAATAGGTCCCAACGCTCCAGATGTTGCCCTCGGGATCGCGGCAGATGAACTCGCGGCTGCCATAGTCGCGGTCGGTGAGGTCCTGAACGATGATGGCACCTGCCGCCTTGGCGCGGGCATGGACCGCATCGACGTCTTCGACCGCCATATAGATGGACTTGCCGCCGTTCTGGCCGGGTTCGCCGACGATCGCACCGTAAGCGTCGGGACGCGACGATCCGATCATGATCATCGACGAGCCCAGAGCCAGTTCGGCGTGGCCGACCTCGTCACCGTCCATATATTGGGCGTGCACGGAAAAACCCAAAGCTTCGCCAAGCCAGTCGATCATTCGGGCAGCGTTGTTGTAGCGCAGGGTCGGGAATATGCGCGGAGCTTCGGGAGCGGGCATCTACGGCCTCCTTTTGGGGCGTTGAACGATAACCCACTGTGGCCGAATGCCGCGTGGCCGTATTGAACAATTGTTACCGGCTCAATTGAACCCAAGCCCGGTCGGCGTTGCGCCGGCAAGATCGCGGAACTCGCGCACCAGATGCGCCTGATCGGCATAACCGCACTCGGCCGCAAGATCGGCCCAGCCGGCGCGATCGGGCTGCCTGGAAAGCGTCGCTGCTCGATTGAACCTGACGATGCGCGCAATCGCCTTTGGCCCGACGCCGACCTGGTCGGCGAAGCGCGCGGCGAGGTGTTTGCGGCTCCAGCCTATCTCGGTGGCGATGCTTGCGATGCGGCTGCGGCCACCGCTCGCCATGATTTTCTCAAGTGCCCAGCCGATTTCGGTCGACGGTGAAGCTGCCTTCGTCAGGCGCTCGATGATGAAACTTTCGGCGATATCCAGGCGTCGATGCCAGCCGGATTCCTCGCCAAGCCGTTCGCGCAAACGATGGCCGGAGACACCAAGCAGCTCGTCGAACGGCACCATGCGGTCGGCCAGTTCGCTCATCGGCATGCCGAAAAAGCGCCTGGCGCCAAGCGGGGTGAAATTGACCTGGATGCAGCAGGACTGGCCAAAGGAATCGATGACCACCGGCCCGGGGTGAATGCCTGCGGCAAAACTGGCGAAGCGGTCGTTGTCGCCAGGTGCGCGGCTCAGGCCGATGGCGAAGGGTTCGCCGAAGCTGATGACCAACGGGACATCCAGCGAGGCGGGCTCGGTATGCCTGACGTAGACAGGGGCAAGTTCGCGAAAGCCGATCAGGTCCGTGACGATACCCGCGAGTATCGCCGAAGGAGCGCGCCGGACGTACTCGAACTGTCCCTGGACAGGCACAACCGGTGCTTCGGAAGATTGTTGGCCGCTTGCCATTGTGCTGGCTCCGCTGGGTCCATCTAACGTTACCAGCCCAGTGGTTGGCGGTCAAAAATCGCCTCAGAACCCGATTATGACGCGTAGCGGGTTGGTAGGGTCTATGAGGAGGCGAATTGCCAGCGCGACGCAGGTGCAGACCAGGAGCGGCTTGATCAGCTTGGCGCCGTTGCGCATTGCCATGTGGGCGCCGAGCCGGGCGCCAAGGAACTGGGCGATACCCATCAGCAGTCCGATTTTCCAGGCGACCACCCCGACAAAGGCAAAGACCAGGAAACTGCCGACATTCGAGGCGAAGTTGAGCAGCTTGGTATGGGCGGTCGCCTTGAGCACGCCGAACCCGGCAAGGGCGACGAAGGCAAGCATGAAGAACGATCCGGCTCCGGGGCCGAACACACCGTCGTAAAAGCCGATCAGCGGCACCACGATCAGGCCGAAAAGCAAGGGCGGCATGCGCTCGACGCGGTCGATGTCGTCCATGTTCGGCTTGAACGCGAAGTAGAGCGCAATGGCGATCAGCAGGAATGGCAGGAATATGCGCAGGATGTCGCCTGGCAGGACCGTCGCCAGCAGTGCGCCCAGCATCGCACCACAGAAGGAGATGGCAGCGAACGGTAACTGCTTGCGCAGGTCGACATGGCCCTTGGCTGCATAGCTGATGGTGGCCGAGCCTGAACCGAACAGCGATTGCAGCTTGTTGGTGCCGAGCGCTTCGAGTGGCGGCAGGCCGGCAAGCAGCAACGCAGGAATGGCGATAAGCCCGCCGCCGCCGGCGATGGAATCGATGAAGCCGGCGATGAATGCCGCGGCAATCAATATCAGGAGGGTTTCTGAAGCTATGTCGAACATCGGCGCCGTTGCGCGGGAGGGGATATGGGCCTTCGATCACAGCAAGGCTGCTTGCGCAATAGGGCCTTCCGGATCAACGGGCGCTAGCCATTGGGCCAAGTGTTTTTCGTTGTGTATTGTTCTATAGCGGAAGCAGCAGCTGCTTCGATGGAAGGGATTCGCATGGCGACAGGATTGCTGACCCAGATTCGCAATATGTTCGAGGGCGACCCCGGTGTGCGCAAGGTTGCCGACGATCCGGTGCTTTCGGCCGAATTGTTGCTGCTGTTCCGGATGATCCTGGCTGACGGCGTCGCCAGCGAGAGCGAAATGACCGCCTTCCGCCGGATCTGCACGGAAGCATTCGGCATTGCCGAAGGTAGCATCGATGCCGTCGTCGAGTATCTCAACGAGTTTGGCTACGAAACCAACGGCTCGCAGGCGATAGCGATGTTTCGCGATCTCGACGTCGAGCGGCGCCAGCAACTAGCTCGCCATATGGCCGAGATCGCCAAGGCCGACGCCCATCTGGCGGAAAACGAGGTCAAGCTTTTGCGCCGCACGCTCGACTTGCTTGGCATCAGCCCAGTCGACGTGGTGAACCCGGCGACTTAACGCGTTCGCCGCTCACCCTTGTTCCTGCAGCCGCCGGGCGATTGCCCGGTGCAGGTCCGGCGCGGCCGAGACAAGCGCTTGCGCGGCTTCCGTCTGGGGATGGTCAAGCACGTCTGATGTCTTGCCGCGCTCGACAATCCTGCCTTCGTGCATGACCAGAACGTCGTCGGTGATCGCGCGGGCGACCGTCAGGTCGTGGGTGATGAAGAGATAGGCGACGCCGAGCTTCTGGTTGAGCTCGGCGAACAGGTCGAGGATCTGCGCGCGAATCGAGACGTCGAGCGCCGAAACCGGCTCGTCGGCGACGACCAGCTTCGGACGGGTGATGATGGCGCGCGCGATCGACAGGCGCTGGCGCTGGCCGCCGGAAAATTCGTGCGGGTATTTCTCCATGTCCGAACGGTTGAGGCCGACTTCATGCAAGGCGCGGCCGACCATATCGCGGCGCTCCTTGCGGTTGGGCTTGCGCTCGAGAAGATGGAGTGGCTCGGAAACCAGCCGCTCAACGGTGTGGCGGGGGTCGAATGATCCGTAGGGATCCTGAAACACCACCTGCATATTGCGGCGGGCGCGCCTGAGATCGGTCTCCCTGCCGCCGGTGACATCAATGCCGCGAAACCTGATCGCGCCAGAGGTCGGCGTGTCGAGTGCCAGGATCATGCGGGCGAGGGTGGACTTGCCGCAGCCGGAGCGGCCGACAAGCGCCACCGATGCGCCTGGCTTCATCTTGAGCGAGACATTGTCCACCGCGCGGACTGGTTCTGGCCTGGAGAACAGCGACCTGCGGCGACCTGGATAATCGCGTGTGACGTTTGCGACTTCGAGCAGGTTTTCAGTCGTTTCCTCGCCATGCGGTTTCACACGTGCCGGCACATGCATCGAGGCAAGGGCGAGCTGGCGCGTGTAGGGATGGGTCGCTTCCGACAGCGTGCGAGCGGTGTCGCCAGCCTCCACAACCGCGCCCTGGCGCAGGATGGTTATTCGGTCCGCCATTTCGGTGACGACGGCAAGGTCGTGCGAGATGAATAGCAGGCTCATCTTGTTTTCGCTGACCAGTTCCTTGAGCAGATCAAGGATCTGGGCCTGCAGCACCACGTCGAGGGCGGTGGTCGGTTCGTCGGCGATTAGCAGCTTGGGCTTGAGCGCGCAGGCAATCGCGATGGCCACGCGCTGGCGCTGGCCGCCTGACAGTTCGTGCGGATAGCGCGACAGCGCGAATTTCTGCTCGGGCAGGCCAACGCGATCAAGGATCTTCTTCGCGTGCTCTTCCGCCTCGGCGCGGCTGGCCCTGGTGTGCCAGCGGATACCCTCAGCAACCTGCTCGCCGATCATCTTTACCGGATTGAGCGCGGTCATCGGCTCCTGGAAAACCATGCCGATGTCGTCGCCGCGCAGGGCGCACATCTGGGACTCGGTTGCGCCGAGGATGTCGATGCCGTTGAAGGTGATACGGCCTTCGGCCCGTGCCAAAGGGGGCGCAAGCTGCATGACGGCAAGCGCTGTCATCGACTTGCCGGAACCGGATTCACCGACGAGCCCCATCACTTCGCCGGGCGCGATGGTCAGATCGATGTCCTTGAGGATTTGCGTCCGGCCGATCTTGAGCGACAGCTTTTCGATCTCGAGCAGGCTCATATCCGACGCCTCGCACGCGGATCGAAGATGTCTGCGATGCCATCACCAAGCAGGTTCAGCCCGAGCACGGTGAGCAGGATGGCGCAGCCGGGGAACAGGGCCAGCCATGGCGACACCATCATCAGCGTCTGCGCATCGAAGAGCATGCGGCCCCAGCTTGGCATCGGCGGCTGGGTACCAAGCCCGACATAGGACAGGGCCGCTTCGGCGAGGATGCCGAGCGCGAACTGGATGGTGCCTTGCACCAACAGCAGGTTGGCGATGTTGGGCAGGATGTGCTCGATGGTGATGCGTGTCTTGTTCTTGCCTGCCGCGCGGGCGGCGAGAATGTATTCGCGCGGCCAGATCGACAGTGCCCCGGCGCGCGCGACGCGGGCAAAGACCGGAATGTTGAAGATGCCGATGGCGATGACGGCATTGAGCGCGCTGGGGCCGAAGACGGCGGTGATCATGATCGCCGACAGCAGTGCGGGAAAGGCGAAGACGAGATCGTTGAAGCGCATAAGCGCCTCGTCGACCCAGCCGCCACGCGCTGCCGCCCAGCCGCCGAGTGGCACGCCGATGCCCATGCCGATGACGACGGCGACAAGCGCCACGGCGATTGAATTGCGCGCGCCGATCATGATCATCGACAGCACGTCGCGGCCAAAATGGTCGGTCCCGAACCAGTGAACTTCGGACGGGGGTTGCATGCGATCGGCGACGATCAGCCTGGTGACGTCGAAGGGCGTCCAGAAGAAGGAAATGGCCGCCATGGCAGCGACGACCAGGGTGATGAACAGGCCGATGACAAACGAGCGATTGCCAAGAGCCCGGCTGACAAGATCGCCGAAGGTTCCGTCGCTCTGCGGTGCTGCCTCGCTCATTGCCGTGCCCTCAGGCGGGGGTCGACCACGGCATAAGAGAGATCGACGATCAGGTTGACGATGACTACGGCGGCGACGAGCAGCATGACCACGCTTTCGACGACGATCAGGTCGCGCTGGGTGATCGCCTGGAAGACCAGCCGGCCGAGGCCCGGGAGATAGAAGACGTTTTCGATGATGATCGTGCCGGCAAGCAGGAAGGCGAACTGCAGGCCCATGATGGTCAACACCGGGATCATGGCATTGCGCAAGGCATGCCGCCACATGACCGCGCGCATCGGCATGCCCTTGGCGCGGGCGGTACGGATGTAGTCTTCGTTGAGGACCTCGATCAGGGCGGAACGCGTGACGCGCGCGAGAATGGCGGCTTGCGGCAAGGCAAGCGCCAAAGCCGGCAGGATCAACGCCTTGAGCGCTGGCCAGGTGCCGTTGCTCCAGCCAGGGAAGCCGCCGGCCGGCACCAACCGCAACCAGACCGCGAAAACATAGACGAGCAGCAGCGCAAACCAGAAGTTGGGCATGGCGACGCCGACCTGCGCCACGGCCATCGCGGCGGTGTCCCCAGCCTTGCCGCGCCGCGCGGCGGCGAACAGGCCGACAGGGATGGCAATGAGCGTCGACAGTGTGAGGGCGATCACAGCGAGCGGAAAGGAGACGACCAGCCGCTCCCTGATCAGGTCGATCACCGGCACCGAATAGGTGTAGGACTTGCCGAAATCGAGATGGAGCAGGCCCCTGGCCCAGTCGAGATAGCGCAGGATCAGCGGCTGGTTCAGACCCATCTGCTCGCGCAGCAGTTCGACCTGCGCGTCGCTGGCGTTCATGCCCAGCATCAGCCGCGCCGGATCGCCCGGCACGACTTCGAGCATCAGGAATACGACGAGCGAGGCGACGACGAGGGTCGCAATTCCGATCAACAGGCGTTTGAGCAGATAGATCGTCATCAAGCGCAAACTGCCCGAGAAAATGCCGCTCCGAAAGCTCGCGCAGGTTGCGGAGCGGCTGAGTTCACAGAACTCTTCCAATGCGCCCAGAAATAGCGGCGGCAAACATGCCACGCTCCCTACTGGGGCGACGCGTGGCGCAACCCGAAGGCCGCGCCACCTCGCCATCAATCGACCCATTTCACCTTGGTGAGGTCGTTGGCCTGGATGGGCGAGTTTTCCCACAGGCCTTCGATCTTGGCATCCCAGATGCCGACCTTGGGCAGCTCGAACAGAAAGCCGTTGACGGCGTCGTCGGCGAGGATCTTCTGCGCCTGCTTGTAAAGCTCGGTGCGCTTGGCCTCGTCTGAGGTCAGGTTGAGCTCGTCGATAACCTTGTTGAAGGCCGGGTTGTCATAATTGAAGTAGTAGTCCTTGCGGGCGTAGATATCGATGTCGTTGGGCTCAGTGTGCGAGACGATCGACAGGTCGTAGTCCTTGTCGGTGAACACCTGCTTGAGCCAGTCGGCCCATTCGACCGGGATGATCTGCAGGTCGATGCCGATCTCGCGCAGCTGTGAGGCGACGATCTCGCCACCCTGGCGGGCATAACCGACAGGCGGCAGCTTGAGCGTTGCCTTGAAGCCGTCGGGTACGCCCGCTTCCTTGAGCAGTTCCTTGGCCTTGGCGATGTCGTGCGGATAGGTGCCGGTCAGGTCGACATAGGCCGCGTTGTGTGGCGCGAAATGTGAGCCGATCGGCGTGCCGAGGCCGCCTGTCGCGCCATCGATCAGCGCCTTGCGGTCGATGGCATGGGCGATCGCCTGGCGCACCTTGAGATTGTCGAAGGGCGGCCGCTTGTTGTTGGTCGACAGCACCGTTTCGCCTTCGGTGGTGCCGATGACCACCTTGAAGCGCGGGTCGGCCTTGACCTGGGCGAGCGCGTCGCCAAGCGCGAAGTTGGGCAGGGCCTGCACATCGCCAGAAAGCAGGGCAGGGATGGCGGCGGCGGCATCCGGGATGATGCGGAACTCGGCCTTGTCGAGCGCCACTGGATCGCCCCAGTAGCCGTCGGCCTTGACCAGCGTGATGGCCGAGCCCTTGGCCCAGTTCTGGAACTTGAACGGCCCGGTGCCGACAGGTTTTCCCTTGTTGGTGTCGGCGCTCTCCGGCGCAACGATCACCGCGTCGCCCCAACCGAGATTGTAGAGGAACGAGCCGAGCGGGTTCTTCAGCGTCACCTTGACGGTGGTCGGGTCGACCACTTCGACAGTGTCGATCGGCGCAAACAGGCCCTTCTGCGCATTGACCGAGTTTTCGCCGCGGGCGCGGTCGAGCGAGAACTTGACGTCGTCGGCGTTGAAGTCGCTGCCGTCGTGGAACTTCACGCCGGAGCGCAGCTTGAAGGTGTAGGTCTTGCCGTCGTCTGAAATGGTCCAGCTCTCGGCCAGATCGGGCAGGACCTCGCCACGCGAGCCGATGCGGGTCAGGCCTTCAAAGACATTGGCGTAGAACACTTCGTCGATGGCGGCCGCAGCACCTGCGGTTGGGTCGAGATGCGGCGGCTCCAGCGGCATGCCAAGCACAAGATCGGTGCGGGCGGCCATCGCGGCTGTGCTGGATGCCAGCGCCAGCGCTGCGGCTGCCAGTATCGTTTTCCATTGCTTCATGCTCAGATCTCCCCACTTCGACTTCGACGGGCCGGATAGAAGCGCGATTTTCCGGCCGAGTAAATCAAGTTTGTTGCAATTGCAGCGGCGCTGCCGAAATGAATTTCCTGGCGCCACTGGCCAGCGTTGCTTGGCCTTTCAGCCGTTGAACTGGCCACGCAGCAAGATGTCGAGGCCGATTGCCATCACCTTCGCCGACTGGACCATGTCGTCGATGCCGACCCATTCGTCCGGCCGATGGGCAAGGTCGAGGATACCTGGGCCATAGGCGATGCAATCGTACAAATGGCCGATGCGGGCGACATGCTTCTGGTCATAGGTGCCGGGCGAGATGACGTATTCCGGCTCCTTGTCGAAAATCTCGCGGATGCCCTTGGCAATGGCCGACGCCACCGGTGCGTCGCGCTCGGTCATCAGCGGCTGCACCTCCATGATGTCGCGGATCTGGTAATCGAATTTCTTTCGCTCGCGCTTCAGGCGGTCGAGGATGCCGATGACTTCGCCTTTGACGTCGTCGATCTTCTCTTCCAGCAGGAAGCGGCGGTCGATGGTCAGCCGGCACGAGTCGGGCACATTGGGCGAGGGCAGGCCGGGACGGAAATCGTCAGTCTGGCCGCCGTGAATCGAATTGATGTTCATCGTCGAACGCCGGGCGCCTTCCGGCACCACCGGCATGCGCGTTGTCTTGCGGTCTAGCGCGGGAAACAGCTCTTGCTCGAAGGCTTCGAGCACAGCGCCCATGTGGCGCACGGCGCAGTCGCCCAGGAATGGCATCGAGCCGTGCGCGATCTCGCCCTTGGTCTCGATTTCGGCCCACCACACGCCTCGATGGCCAAGGCAGATGCGGTCCTTGTTGAGCGGCTCGGGGATGATGACGTGGTCGACCCTCGGCTTGGAGAAGTAGCCCTTGCCGGCAAGATAGGCGACGCCGCCGAAGCCGCCGGATTCCTCATCGACTGTGCCTGAAATCTCGATCGCGCCGGGAAAGTCCGGGTTCACATCCATGAAAGCTTCGGCCGCGATGATCGAGGCAGCGAGCCCGCCCTTCATGTCGCAGGCGCCGCGGCCATAGACGCGTCCATCCCTGATGACGCCGGCAAAGGGATCGACCGACCAGCCTTCGCCAGCCTCGACGACATCGATATGCGAGTTGAAATGGACGGTGGGTCCGGCCACCCGGCCGTCGAAACGGGCGATGACGTTGATGCGCGGATAGCGGTCGTTATCGCCGGGCGTGCCCTCGGCGCGGATGTATTCGATGCCGAAGCCGCGCCTGGCCAGGCGATTGCCGAGGAACTCGGCACATGGGCGATAGGCATCGCCGGGGGGATTGATGGTGGGAAAGCGGATCAACTCCGCCGTGAGCTCCGCCAGTTCGTCACGACGGTCGTCTATGGTCTTGAAAAGCTTGTCATACATGCGGTCGACGTGACTCATCTTTGACGGGATTGTTGGTCAGTCTTGCGCATCCATTGAGCCCTGTCGAGCACGCAGACTCCCCGGAGTCGAGAAGTCTGCGTAAGCCGTATTGGCTCAAGGGCGAATGGCGGTGACTTCGATCTCGACCAACCAGCCAGGGGCGACGAGGCCGGCGACCTGCATGACCGAGCGGGCCGGCAGGTTCGGTTGTTCCTTGGTGCCGAAGAACTTGGTGTAGCCTTCCATGAAGCCGGCGAAATCCATCTTGCCGCCCATGCTGGGATCGCCGACGAGGAAGACCTGCATCTTGACCACGTCGCCCATCTTGAGGCCGAGACCGTCAAGCGTCTTTTCGATGGATTTCAGGACCGATTCCGTCTGGATCTTGGTGTTGCCATAAGCGGCGAGGCTGCCCTTCTCTGCCTTTTCGTCGACGACGGAGGGGACGGCGCCGCTGACATAGACCGTCGTCTTGCCGGCAGGCACTTCGACCGCCTGGGCGATCGGGAAGTCCGAATTCGGGTTCTTGTGGCGCACGACGTCCTGGGCCATCGCGCCGCCGGCGAGGAAGAGGCCGGCCACGAGCGTGGCGGCACCGATCCGCATTGTTGTCATCTTTTCTCCTTTTGCCGCATGAAAGTGAGGCTGCCGGCAGGATTGACCGGCTGCTTCGGTCGCTGGAGCGAGCGCTCCAAGCTGTGGATTCGCGTATGATCGCCGCTCGACTTTGGCGCTGATGTGTCAGCGCGAGCCGGCAACGTCTTCGGTCGTCACTGCGTCCTTGTAGTCGTTGCCGAAATTCGTCCTGACATAATTGACCACGGCTGCCACCTGTTCATCGCTCATCATGCTGCCGACAGGCGGCATGCCCTTGAGGCCGTGCAGGATGACGTAGACAGGGTAGCCGCCAGCTTCCAGGTTCGCGTTCTTGGCCAGCGCCGGGTACTTGCCGGCACCGACCGCGCCCTGGCCCTGGTCCATGTGGCAGGCCTGGCAGACGTTGGCGTAGAGTTCCTGGCCGGTCTTTTCGGAGAAATTGTCGCCGTCGCTGAAGGTTGCACCGGCCGAGTCGGCGAGGGCGGTGGTGGCAGAAAATGCAGTGAAGAGGATGGCGGCGGATAGGCCGATTGAAAGTTTGGCTTGCTGGGTCATGTCGACATGCCTTGCGAAAACGAGGGTTGAGGGAAGAACGGGCACTGCCGTCATCCCGCGACGACGCGTTGATGCAGCCTGGTGATGGCATCGAGCGACGACAGGATCGCGCCTTCCATCCAGGCTGGAATGTAGGATGCGTGTTCGCCGGCGAGCACGATGCGGCCATCGATCTGGCAGAGGTTGTCGTAGTGCTCCTTGCGCGCTTCCTCGGTCCAGTCGCCGGCGCAGCCCAGCGTGAAGGGCGAGCGGTGCCAGGCCATTGAGATGCCGTTTTCGAACTCGTCCTTGTATTGCGGATGGATCTGCGAGCCGTATTCGACGGCACGCTTGACGCGCTCTTCCGGCGCCATCGAGGTGAACTCGTAGGAGTGCGGGCCGTTCCAGGTGTAGGCGCCGAGCAGAACACCCTTGCCATTGGTGTTGAAGCCGGTGCTCGGGTAGGAAATCTGGGTGATCGGCAGGTCGGTGTAGCTGACGCCGCCGAAGATCAGTTCGTCCTGCTCCCAGAAGCGCCGCTTGAACTGCAGGCCGACCTTGACCGACGAAGCGTAAGGCACCGCCTCGATCGCCGCCTGCATCGGGGCGCCGACATTGATCTCGATCTGACTGAGGATGGTCAGCGGGATGGTGCAGATGCACCAGTCGGCCTTTTCCTCGGCCATCGTGCCGGGTTTCTGGACGTCCTCGTAGGTGACGGTGACGCCCTTGTCATCCTGGTGGATCTTCGAGACCTTGGCATTGTAGGTGATCAGGTCGCCGACCTCCTTGGTGAAGGCCTTGCCGATCATATCGACGCCGCCGACTGGCTGGAACATCGTCGTCTGGAATTCGTAGAGCGCGAAATTGGCGAGGCTGCCCCACAGGCCCGAGCTCAGGATATCGGTCAGCGCAATGGGATCGCTCGGCACCGGTGCCGCACCGAGGCCGCCGCCCGGATCCTTGGCGAAACCGCGGAATTCGGAGTTCGCAACGCTCTTGGTATAGGCATAGTCCTTGTCGAGCGCGCCCCAGGACTGCAGCGCTTCGACCAGCATCTCCTGATCTTCCTTGGTGACGCTGCCTTCAAGCTTGCCGGTATGCGCGACCTTGGCGAGCAGTTCGGAAACGTGGCCCTGGAAGTCGATCTTGATGTCGCGGACGCGCTGCGGCTTGCCGCCGAACGCCTTGGACGAATGCAGGAACGCGTTGTGGTTGATCTGCTGGAACGGCTCCAGCGTCACGCCCAAGCGCCGGCAATAAGCCAGGAGCCCGTTGTGGTGATAGGGAATGCGCCACGGCCCGGGATTGATGTAGAGGCCTTCGTCGAATTCGCATTTCTGCGTCGCGCCGCCGAGTTCGGTGTAGGTGTCGCCGCCGCGCAACGTCCAGTTACGTCCGCCCGATCTGTTGTTGTATTCGAGGATCTTGACCTTGTATCCTGCCTGCCGGAGCTCGAGTGCGGCCGTCATGCCGGCGAGGCCGGCGCCCAGGATGAGCACGCTGGCGCCCTTCGGATCACCCTCGAGTTTGACCGGTCCCTTGTAGCCTGACTCGACCGCGAGACCGAGGCTGGTCATCGCCTGGTACATCGCCGCCGTGCCGGCCGTGAGGCCGATCAACGACAACAGGTTTCGCCTGTTCATACCGCTAAAATATTGGGATGGTTGCATTTTTGAGATCCTCCGGGCGACGGTCCGCCGTGGGCCGCACGTTATCCGGCTGGAGCATCTCGGAACGTGGCCCCAGCTGCACGGGGCAGCCTATGCCCATGCCGGATCGAGTCAACTGGGCCAGACGGGGCGGCGAGGGGCGCTGACTTGGGCCACCTGAAAGTTGGAAAAAGCCTTCATCTGCTACCTATGATTGCGTGATTGGTTGCGCGCATCTTCCGCGTTTAATTTACCAACCGTACAGCTTTTCATGATCCCATCTCACCCGGGCAGGGAAAATACTGCCGGTTTGGGGAGTGTGCGAAGAATGTACAAGGCTCTCTTCATGGTCGCCGCATTGGGCTTTGCTGGCGTTCCAACTCAGGCACTTGCAGATGTTCTTGTCGCTAGGGTCAGCATCGCGACGCAGACTATGACCGTCAGCTTCGACGGGCGGGTGATCCACCACTGGCCGGTTTCGACGGCACGCAGGGGCTATGTCACGCCGCGCGGCAGCTGGCGGCCGAAGCGCCTGCACCGGATGTGGTACTCGCAGAAATACGACAATTCGCCGATGCCCTACTCGGTATTCTACAATGGCGGCTACGCCATCCACGGCACGGGCGCCGTGAGGCAACTGGGTCGCCCGGCATCGCATGGCTGCGTGAGGCTGCAGACGGCGAATGCCGCCAGGTTCTACTCGCTGGTCAGGGAAGTGGGAGCAAGCAACACGCGCATTGTCGTCACCAACTAGTACTCGGAGGCAGAAATATACGTATCATTTGCCGGGGTACTGGCATTTCTGTTGCAAAATTGCTTCATGCGGCGGCCAAAGTCCCTTTATGGGACGTTGATCAACGGCTCAGGAATTGCTGCCAATCAAGTTGGTGCTAATGTGCCGTCAATTCAGTTTCGGGGCGACGTGCCTGCGAAAAGGCCGGGGAGTGGGGGCTCCTCGGCCTTTTCATTTCTGGCGCTACTTTAGGCGCCTGACCTAAGTTCCTTTCAGGATATAGACAAATTTTGCCGTAGAGAGCCTTTTTCGGGCATTTCCTTTCAGTCGTGGCCTCGGTAGGACTCATGCTCAGGGAGTTCGCCGGATGATGTCAGAACCGCATGTAGCGCTTTCGGAACCCGTCTCCGACGAGGTCCGCAAGACCACATGCTACATGTGCGCCTGCCGCTGTGGCATCGACGTCCATCTCAAGGACGGCAAGGTCCGCTACATCGAGGGCAACCGCGACCACCCGGTCAATCGTGGTGTCCTGTGCGCTAAGGGCTCGGCCGGCATCATGCAGCACTACGCGCCGGCGCGGCTGCGTGCGCCGCTGCTCAGGACCGGGCCGCGCGGCTCGGGTGAGTTCAAGGAGATTTCCTGGGACGAGGCCCTGGCGTTGGCGACCGGCTGGCTTGACGGGGTCAGGCAGGCCGATCCGAAGAAGCTGGCCTTCTTCACCGGACGTGACCAGTCGCAGTCGCTGACCGGCTTCTGGGCGCAGCAGTTCGGCACGCCCAACTACGCCGCCCATGGCGGATTCTGCTCGGTCAACATGGCCGCCGCCGGCATCATGACCATCGGTGGCGCATTCTGGGAGTTTGGCGCGCCCGACTGGGATCGTACCAAGCTGTTCGTGATGTTCGGCGTCGCCGAGGATCACGATTCCAACCCACTCAAGATCGGCATTTCGAAGCTCAAGAAGCGCGGCGCGCGCTTTGTCTCGGTCAATCCGGTGCGCACCGGCTATTCGTCCGTCGCCGACAACTGGATCGGCATCCGGCCCGGTACCGATGGCCTGCTGATCCTCGCCGTCGTGCATGAATTGCTGAAAGCGCGAAAAATCGATGTCGACTACATCGTGCGCTATTCCAACGCGACCTGGCTGGTGGTCGATGCGCCCGGAAGCGCCGACCACGGGCTTTTCGTGCGCGATGCCGACGGCAAGCCGCAGGTTTTCGAGTCCGTCACCGAACATGTCGTGCCACTGGGCGCGAAAGGTGCACGCGCCGCGCTATCAGGGCGGGTTGAATTGCCGGACGGGCGGTTTGCCGTGCCGTCGTTCCAGCTTTTGGCCGAGAAATACCTCGATCCGCAATATGCGCCGGAGGCGGTCGCCCAGGAGACCGGCGTCTCCGCCAATGTCATTCGTGGCCTCGCCGCCGAGATCGCGCGCGTCGCCTTCGACGAGGCGATCACGATCGACCAGCCCTGGACCGACATGAATGGCGAGCGCCACGAGGCATTCGTCGGACGGCCGGTGTCGTTCCACGCCATGCGCGGGCTATCGGCACATTCGAACGGCTTCCAGACGGCACGCGCCCTGCACATGCTGCAGGTGCTGATCGGCGCTGTCGATTGCCCGGGCGCGTTCCGCTTCGAGCCGCCTTACCCCAAGCCGATCGAGGCGCATCCGACGCCACACGGCAAGGCCGAGCACTTCGGCTCCAACAAGCCGCTATCGGGCCCGCATCTCGGTTTCCCTCGCGGGCCCGAGGATTTGCTGCTCGATGCCGAAGGCAAGCCGATGCGCATCGACAAGGCGTTCTCCTGGGATGCGCCGATCTCGGCACACGGCCTGATGCACATGGTCATCGCCAACGCCCATGCCGGCGACCCGTACCCGATCGACCTGATGTTCCTCTACATGGCCAATATGGCGTGGAATTCGTCGATGAATACCGCGGGCGTCATCAAGATGCTCGAGGACAAGGATCCCGAGACAGGCGAGTACCGGATCCCAAAGATCATCTATTCCGATGCCTATTCCTCGGAGATGGTCGCCTATGCCGACCTCGTATTGCCCGACACGACCTATCTCGAGCGCCACGACTGCATCTCGTTGCTCGACCGGCCGATCTCCGAGCCCGACGCGGTGCAGGATGCGATCCGCTGGCCGGTTGTCGAACCCGACCGCGACGTGCGCGGCTTCCAGAGTGTGCTGATCGACCTTGGCGCGCGGCTCAAGCTGCCGGGCTTTGTCGATAGCCGCGGCAAGGCACTCTACAACGACTATGCCGACTATATCGTCCGCCATGAGCGTCGACCCGGCATCGGGCCGCTGGCCGGCTTTCGCGGCAGCAATGGCGACCGGGCAGGGCGCGGGGCGATCAACCCCGACCAGCTCAACCGCTATATCGAAAACGGTTCGTTCTTTTCGACCCACATTCCGCTCGAAGCGCAGTTCTTCAAGCATGCCAACAAGGCCTACCAGGATTTCGCCGTGCGCATGGGCTTCTTCGACGAACCGAAGCCGGTCATTTTCCAGCTATACCAGGAGACGCTGCAGAAATTCCGGCTGTCGGCCGAGGGCCTGCGCGAGCCGGTGGCGCCCGAGACGCATCGCGAACGCATCCTCGCCGCCTTCGATCCACTGCCGGTGTGGTACCGGCCGTTCGAGGAGGCGGCCGTCAGCCGCGAGGAGTATCCCTATCATGCCATCACCCAGCGGCCGGCGGCGATGTACCACTCCTGGGGCTCGATGAATGCCTGGCTGAGGCAGATCCACACCAGGAACCCGCTCTATGTTCCGGGGCCAATCTGTGACGAGATCGGCCTTGTCGACGGCGACTGGGTCTGGGTGATCTCGCATCATGGCCGCATCAAGGTCGAGGTGGCGCGCATGGAGGCGGTCAATTCCAGCACGATCTGGACCTGGAACGCCGTCGGCAAGCGCGAGGGCGCCTGGGCGCTCGACAAGGATGCGCCCGAAGCCAAAAAAGGCTTCCTGATGAATCACTTGATCCACGAACTTCTACCGCCCAAGGGCGACGGCATGCGCTGGTCAAATTCCGATCCGATCACCGGCCAGGCAGCCTGGTACGATCTGCGCGTGCGTATCGAAAAGGCCGAACCGGCTGAGGTCAGCGATCCGCATTTTCCGGCCATGGCGCAGCCAGGTGAGGCACGGCCGCATATGGAAGAATTGCGCTACGGCCAGGAGTGGGCGAAATGACGATTGCTGCGGCGGCGAGAACGCGTCTCCTCTCCCCGTTTACGGGGAGAGGATGCCGGCAGGCAGGTGAGGGGCGGCATCCCCATCGCCGGTTTGCGCTGCCCCTCATCCGGTCCTTCGGACCACCTCCTCCCCGTGAACGGGGAGAAGGGAGGGACAGACCATGACCAGCCTGCCGTCACTGCCAACACCGAAGAAGCTCGGGTTGGTCATCGATCTCGACGTCTGCGTCGGCTGCCATGCCTGCGTCATCAGCTGCAAGGAGTGGAACACCGGCGGCTATGGCGCGGCACTGTCGGACCAGGATCCGTACGGCGCTGATGTCTCCGGCACCTTCCTCAACCGCATCCACACCTTCGAGGTCGTGCCGGAAGGTGGGCAGGTGATCGGCGAGGCGGGCGAGGCACGCATCGTACATTTCCCCAAATCCTGTCTGCATTGCGAGGATGCACCGTGCGTCACCGTTTGCCCGACCGGTGCATCCTACAAGCGCGCCGAAGACGGCATCGTGCTGGTCGACGAGAGCAAGTGCATCGGCTGTGGCCTATGCGCCTGGTCCTGCGCTTATGGCGCGCGCGAGATGGACCTTGCCGCCGGGGTGATGAAGAAATGCACGCTCTGCGTCGACCGCGTCTACAACGAGACGCTGAAGGAAATCGACCGCGTGCCTTCTTGCGTGCGCACGTGCCCGGCCAACGCCCGGCACTACGGCGATCTCGCCGATCCCGGCTCCGACGTCTCGCGCATGGTTGCCGAGCGCGGCGGCTATGACCTGATGCCGGAGCAGGGCACGCGCCCGACCAACAAGTATCTGCCGCCACGGCCGCGCAAGCCGCTGGCCGCAAGTGCCGGTTCTGCCGTGCTCGCTGAAAACACTGAGGGCGCAAAGGGCTTTTTTGCCTGGCTCGACGGCATGCTGGACCGAATCTGAAACATGCATCCCGCATTCTCCATCATCTTGTTCACCACGCTTTCCGGGCTCGGCTACGGCCTGGCGGCGGTGCTCGGCCTTGGCCTGTTCGACCCGAGCGATTTGTCGACAAAGATCGCCCATATCCTGGCGCTGGTGATGATCGCCGGCGGCCTGTTGTCGTCGACACTGCATCTCGGCAATCCTCAGCGCGCATGGCGGGCGCTGTCGCAATGGCGCTCGAGCTGGCTGTCGCGCGAGGGCGTGATGGCGATCGCGACCTTCGCGCCGCTGACGATTTCGGCATGGTTTGCGCTGATCGAGGGGCGCTACCTTCCACTGGTCGGCCTGACAGGCACGCTCATGTGCGGCCTGACAGTCTATTGCACCGCAATGATCTACGCCTCGCTGCGCTCGATCCAGGCCTGGAACAGCGGGCTTACGCCGCTCTGCTACCTGCTGTTCGCCGCGGCCGGCGGTTTCCTGCTCGCATCGGTCGCCGGCCATACTTCAGGCACCGGCGGCACGGCTTGTGCCGCCATCGCCATCCTGTTTGTCGTGGCAGCGTGGGTTGCCAAGTACCAGTGGTGGCAGCGGCTGCGGACGCTGGCACCGTTGTCGACGCCCGAGAGCGCAACCGGGCTTGGCAATATCGGCCATGTCAGGCTGTTCGAGCGGCCGCACATCAACGACAACTACCTGACCCGCGAAATGGGCTTCAAGGTCGCGCGCAAGCATGCGCTCAAGCTGTCGAAACTGGCCATCCTTGTTGGCGGGCTAGCGCCCATCGCGCTGTTGCTGGCGGCGATCCTTGCCGGCGGCGCGATCGCCCTACCGGCTGTGGCATTGGCCGCGTTCTTCTATGCGTTCGGCCTGGTCGTCGAACGCTGGCTGTTTTTCGCCGAAGCCCGGCACGCGGTCATGAACTACTACGGCGGATAAACCGTCAGGAATCGGCTGCGATCTTGCCTGCCTTGTTGACCTTGCGGCGCTTGCCCTCGGTCAAGCCCCAGCGCTTGTGGAACCACATCCACTGGCCCGGGTCCTCGCGAATCCAGCGCTCGACGGTGTCGTTGAGCATCTGGGTTGTCGCCTGGACATCGACGGCGCCGTCGTCGCGGCGCGGCAGCGTCAGTTTCTCTTCGATCGTCAGCCTGTAGCGGCCGCCGGGGAGCCGGATGCAGTGGGCCGGGTAGACGTCGCAGTCATAGTGACGGGCCAGCATGGCGAGCACCGGATTGGTCTCGCATTCGCGGCCGAAGAAGGTCGTCCTGAGGCCGCGCTTGAACTTCTGGTCGACGAGCACGCCGACATTGCCGCCGCGGTCGAGAATGCCGGCGAGCGCAAAGGACGCGCCGCGCTGCGACGCGAGCAGCTCGCCCATGTTCGAAGCACGTGTCGAGAAGATGTATTCCGCCAAATAGGGGTTGTTCGGCGGGCGGAACAGCGATGTGATCTTCATGCCGAAGGTGGCGGCGGCGATCGGCAGCAGCTCGAAATTGCCGAGATGGCCGGTGAAGACGATGTGCGGCCTGTCTTCGCTGGCGATCTTGAGGAAATGGTCGCGGCCGGTCACTTCGATGCGACCAGGCGTCTTCGCCTCTGGATCGTGGTCGAAAATCTGCTCGAGGAAGATGTATTCCGCGCCAAGCCGGCCCATGTTACCCCACATATCGAGGGCAATGGCTTCGATTTCGGCTTCGCTTTTCTCGGGATAGGCGGCACGCAGGTTGGACAGCGCCACGCGGTGGCGGCCGAACCATGGGCCAACGGTGCGGGCAGCGCGATCGGCGAAGTTGAGCGCCTTGTCGACCGGCAGAAGGCGTAGCAGCTTGAGCGCCACCAGGGCGACCTGAGCCACCAGCCAGTAGTTCAGCATGCGTAGCCGCCCCATGATGCGCATCATCGTGGGGCTGGGGATCTTGCTGGCCTTCCTGCGGGGCAATTCGGGAAAATCCTCAGTCGATGCGGAGGATGATCTTGCCGAACACGTCGCGACCTTCCATCCGCTTCAGTGCGGTGTCGATGGAGGTGAAGTCGACTTCGGTGTCGATGATCGGCTTGACCAGGCCAGCTGCCATCTTCTGCATCGCGTCGGCCATGTTTTCCATGCGGCAGCCAAAGGAGCCGAGCAGCTTGAGCTGCTGCTGGAACAGCATCATCAGGTTGATTTCGGTCGATACACCCGACGTCGAGCCGCAGGTGACGAGGCGGCCGCCGCGCTTGAGGCTGAACATCGAACCTGCCCAGGTGTCCTTGCCGACATGCTCGAATACCACGTCGACGCCCTTCTTCTTCGTCAGCTTGCGCACGACGCCTTCGAAACGGTCCTCGCGGTAATTGATGACATGGTCTGCGCCAAGCGCCTTGGCCTTTTCGATCTTGTCGTTCGAGCCGACCGTGGTGATGACAGTGCAACCGATCTTCTTGGCGAGCTGGATCGCGGCGGAGCCGATACCCGAACCGCCGGCATGAATGAGGATGGTTTCGCCCGGCTCAAGCTTGGCGTTGTCGAACAACATGTGCTCGACGGTGCCGAAGGTGACGGGGGCGACCGCAGCACCAATGGCGTCGACGCCGGGAGGGGCCGGAACCAACAGGCGCGCCGGCAGGTTGATCTTTTCCTGGGCGAAGCCGTCGAGGTGGAAACCGTGCACGCCCGAGACGTGTTCGCACAGGTTGTCGCGGCCTTCGCGGCAGGGGCGGCAAAGGCCGCAGGTGCGGGCGCCGTAGATCGAAACGAGCTGGCCGGGCGCGAGGCCGGTGACGCCGGGGCCGACCTGGTCGACCTCGCCGGAGGCTTCGGCGCCAATGACCAGAGGCAGCTTGCGCTTGGCGAATGCCATGCCGCGCCAGCCCCAGACGTCGATATGGTTGAGGGCCACGGCCTTGATGCGCAGCGTGACTTCGCCAAGGCCGGGAGGGGGCGGCGGGGCGATGTCCACCTGCTCGAGCCGGCGGTCCTCGACGAGCTGCAATGCGCGCATGATGTCGCTAAATCCTAGGTCTCTGGAACGTTGAGACGGTCGCTTAGACCGGTTCCCGCGCCATGACAAGGCAGGTGTTCTGGCCGCCGAAGCCGAAGGAGTTGGAAAGCACTGTCCGAACCTCGGCCTTACGCTTCACATTCGGCACCACGTCGAGCTCGATCGAAGGATCGGGATTGTCGTAGTTGATGGTCGGCGGAATGACGCCTTCACGCATCGTCATCAGCGAGAAAGCAGCCTCGATGGCGCCTGCAGCGGAGAGCGTGTGGCCGATCATCGACTTGTTCGACGATACCGGGATCTTGCGGATGCGCTCGCCAAACACCGTCGACAGCGACAGATGCTCCATCTTGTCGTTTTCGGGCGTCGAGGTGCCGTGCGCGTTGACGTAGTCGATCTCGTCTTCGGCGAGGCCAGCGTCGGCAAGGGCTGCCTTGACCGCGGCAATTGCCGGCGAGCCGTCAGGCTTGGAGCGGGTGCGGTGGAAGTCGTCGGCCTTTTCGCCGCAGCCCCTGAGGATGCCTAGCACTTCGGCACCACGGGCAAGCGCGCTTTCGAGCGATTCGAGAACCAGTGCCGCCGAGCCTTCGGCGAGCACGAAGCCATCGCGGTCCTTGGAGAACGGCTTGGAGGCCTTTTCCGGCACCTCATTGTTGGTCGACAGCGCCGACAGCAGCGAGAAGCGGATCAGCGCCTCGGCTGTTGCCGAACCGTCGGCACCGACCGACAGGGCGCGGTCGCATTCGCCGCGACGAATGGCCTCGACGCCGAGCTGGATCGCGGTGGCGCCCGATGCGCAGGCGGTCGAGGTGGTGATCGGCAGGCCGCGGGTGCCGAAACGGTCGGCGAGGCGGTCAGCGATCGAGCCGAACTGCGAAGTCTCGAACATGTCGAGCGAGTTCTGGCTGCGCGCCACCTTGAGCAGGCGCTCGGAGGCAGAGCCCTCATCGTCGCCGGCATAAAGCGTAAAGCGGTCGCGCCAGTCGAGCTCGACTGGGGGCGAGGCGAGAAACAGCGGGCCGTCGAAATCGTCGGAGGCGAAACCGGCTTCCTCGACGGCTTCGAGTGCTGCCGTCTCGGCCAGCTCATAGGTCAGTGCACTGGCGCCCTTGGTGCTCGACGGCAGGAAATCGACCATGCCGGAGATGCGGGTGTTGAGCAGATCGATCGGGAAGCGGGTGATCGGATGAATGCCCGACTTGCCCGCGGTCAGCGCCGCCCAGTTGTCGGCTTTGCCGACGCCAAGCGAGGTGACGACGCCGATGCCGGTGACGGCAACGACGGGTCTGCCGAGATGATCTTTCAGATTCGCCATGTTTTGTCCTGACACCCTTCAGCGCGGCGCGGAGACGAGCGCCATGCCTTCGAATTGGTGGTAGCCGATCGCCGTTGCGAGAACATTGCGTGGCTGGCCCGCAAATTCTCTTTCGCCTGCTTCAAACGCCGGGTAACCGGCTCCGCGCTCGACAGCGAGGGCGGCAAGCGCAACCGCGAACGGAAACTGCGCTTCCTTCATGTGCCCGGTCAGCGACGAAAGGGCACGCACGGCGATTGCCGGATTGGCGTCGAATGCAGCCTTTTCAGCGGCTGTTGCGGCATGCGCGCCCGAAGCACCCGAGACCGCCAGCAGCTCGCCATTCGGCAAATCGGTCTTGGCAAGCAATTCGCCTATGCTGGCTTCTAGGCCGCCATTGCGGCGCCTGGCGCGGCTGGAAAGGACCGGACCGAGTTGTGCGTAGATCTTCTGGCCACGTGCTTCGGCATGGTCACGCGATTCAAGCACCAGGAACGCGCCGCCGGAACCGGTGACGACTCCGCCGCCTTCCGAGCCCTGGCGCTGCCAGACGGGTTTCCACGGCCCGCGATGCAGATAGCCGGCGAGCTCGTAGCCGAGCAGCATGTCGGAATGTTCGGTCTGGAACGCGCCGCCGACCAGCACATGCGTCGACTGGCCCGAGCGGATGCGCGCGGCCGCGGTCTCGATAGCCGAAACGCCAGCACCTTCCTCGCCCATGAAGGTGCGGGAAGAGCCGGTAACCTTGTGGACGATCGAGATGTTGCCGGCGAGCAGATTGGAAAGCTGGGCGAGGAACAGTGTCGGGCGAAGTTCCGTGGTCAGCTTCTCATTGATCAGCACATCGCGATCGGTGCGGTTTTCGGATGCAGCCAACACGCCGGCGTCGACCGCCTCGTCGCGCTCGCCGCCACCTGCCGCCACGACCATGTCCATGGTCGCGCTGAGCTCGTCATTGCCCTTGATGCCGGCGTCGTCGAGCGCCATGCCGGCCGTATAGGTGCCAAGCCGCTGCCAGGTCTCCATCTGGCGCTGGTCGCCGCGCTTGGCGATCTGCAGGCCCCAGTCGATCTCGGGCAGGGGATGGATGGCATAGGGCTGGAAACGTTCGGCGTCGATCACCGGGGCTGTGCCCGCTGTTGTCAGCTTGTCCCAATGGGCTGCACCGCCTTCTCCAAGGGAGGAGACGAGGCCGATGCCGGTGATGACGACGTCGCGATTGGCCATGGGCGGCTTCAGCGTGCTCAGGCGTTCTTCGCCGCGACGAGCGCGTCGATCTTGGCGCAGAGGTTCTTCATGACGAAGTATTCGTCAGTCGAAGCCTTGCCGTCATTGACTTCCTGCGTCCACTTCTCGAGCGGCACCTTGATGCCGAATTCCTTGTCGACGGCGAAGACGATGTCGAGGAAATCCAGGCTGTCGATGCCGAGGTCATCGATGGTGTGGCTTTCGGGCGTGATGGTGTCGATGTCGATCTCGCTGGTCTCGGCAATGATCTTGGCGACTTTCTCGAAGGTCGTGGACACGGTTTTTCCTTTGGTGAGGGCGATCATGAACCCGGGACAGATTCTGCGCGCATAGTTTTGAGGGGCTGTCTAATCGGTTTTTCCGGACAGGAAAAGGCCAAATCCTGCGCTTTCGTTAAGCCGTCCGGCCATGCACGCAGGGGAAGGCTGGCCATCCGAAGCACTAAAAGACGATGCGGCCAAGCACATGCAGCTTTTCTCCTTGCAGGCCAACGATCAACGCTTCGCCTTCGCGTGCGGCTGCGCCGGTCAGCGCTTGAATGTTCTCCAGATGCGTGACGAGCACGATGTTGTCGGAGCCGGAATAGTTGCGGATGATGTCCATGACAGCAGCGATATCGGCCTCGGCCGTCGCTTCCGTCGGCTTGTCGAGCGCGGCCGTCGGCTCGAGAAGCCGGTCGCCGAACGCAAGGCGTGCTGTGTCGAGTGTCCGGCAAAAGCGGCTGGCCAGCACGCGCTCGACCGGGGCGGCGCGGGCGGCAAACAGGGCGCCGATCTTGCGCGCCTGCTGGCGGCCGCGATCGGACAGGTTGAGCTGGGTCGCGCATTTCTCGAGGTCGAAGCTGGGTGGCTCGACAGTGCCGGTGGTCATTGCGTTGCGCAGCAGCACGACATGGCCACCATTGCGCAGCAGTGCCCAACCAGCTTCCGTGGCCTGGGCGGGCAGCGCGCCGAACAACAGCATGATCGCAATGGTAATTCTGAGCATGAATGATCCCGAACAGGCGATGCGGATATAGGGAGGCCAAAGTGGATTGAAAGGCAAGGCGAGGCCAAATGCTGTGCGCCGACTGCCGATTTCGCGTGGTGACTTGATCGAACTTGACCGCGGGGCAATGCTCGGCAAAGCCGATTCCCCACCTGCCGAGCGCCGATGTCACCTCTCGTAGAAACCGTGCTCTTCGTTTTCGGCCTCGTGGCCCTGGGCTACCTCGCGGGCGCGACCGGCTACTTGCGCAGCAAAACCGGGGATGCACTTTCCGAGTTCGCCATCGGCGTGGCGCTGCCACTGCTGCTGTTCCGGACCATGATCGGCGCCGATTTTCATGGTTCAGCCCCCTGGTCGCTTTGGGCGACCTATTTCATTGCTGTAACGGTCGCCTGGACTGCGGGACATCTGGTGACGACCCGCATTTTCGGCCGTGACGGTCAGGCCGGCGTGGTCGGCGGCGTGTCCTCGGCGTTTTCCAATCTCGTGCTGCTCGGCATTCCTTTCATGCTCGGCGTCTTCGGGCAGGAGGGGTTCGAACTCCTGTCGCTGATCGTCTCGGTGCATCTGCCCACCATGATGATGGCGTCGATCATCTTGTTCGAGATGTTCGGACCGAGACGCAGCGAACCTCTGCATCCGCTTGTCATCATTCGCGATTTCCTGCGCAAGATCCTGACCAATCCGTTGATCATCGGCATCCTGGCCGGACTTGCCTGGAGGGCGACAGGGGTGCCCTTGCCGGGCCTTGCCACGCGCTTTGTCGACGCGCTGGCCAACATCGCCGGGCCGGTCGCGCTGTTTGCTATGGGGCTCGGGCTCAGAAAGTTCGGCATATCGGGCAACATCAGGCCCGCATTGGCGCTGTCGGTGCTCAAGCTGATGCTGATGCCGGCCGTGGCGCTGCTGTTTGCCTGGCTGTTCGGCCTGCCGCCCTTGTCGGCGAAGGTGGCGGTGGCTGCCGCCAGCCTGCCGTCGGGCGTCAATTCTTATCTCATTGCCACCCAGTTCGGCACAGGCCAGGCGCTGGCCTCCAACCAGATGACGATCGCAACGGCTTGCGCTGTGGTCACGACGGCGTTCTGGCTGACGATCGCGACAATGGTGTTCGGGTAGGAGGTATTCGGTTAGGCTGGACCAACGCATCTGTGCCATAATGCGGTTGATCGCCGACCCGGCGGCAGGCTACTAAATTGCCAGGCGCATCGGGCTGCAAGCTGTCCCGAACGGGCGCTTTTCGAAGATTTTCAGAGTAAGCCTGCGTCGCAACCGACGCCATTTCAGGAGGTGAAGCCATGCTTCAGAAAACAAGTCATTTCATGCGGCAGGCCAATCTCATCAAAGGCGAATGGGTGCAGGCCGATTCCGGCAAGACCATCGACGTCACCAATCCCGCGACCGGTCTCAAGATCGGCACCGTGCCGCGTTCGGGTGCGGCCGAGACCCGCCGCGCCATCGAAGCCGCAAACGAGGCGTTCAAGACCTACCGCAAGACCTCGGCGCTCGAGCGCTCGAAGCTGTTGCGCAAGCTGCATGACGCGATCATGGACAACCAGGACGCGCTGGCCGAACTCTTGACCATCGAGCAGGGCAAGTCGCTGACCGAGTCCAAGGGTGAGATCGGCTCGTCGGCGGCCTATGTCTTGTGGTTTGCCGAGGAGGCACGCCGCACCTATGGCGATGTCGTGCCTTCGCCCTGGGCCGACCGTCGCATTCTCGTCAACAAGGAGCCGGTCGGCGTCATCGCCGCCATCACGCCGTGGAATTTCCCGTCGTCGATGCTGTCGCGCAAGCTCGGGCCAGCGCTGGCCGCGGGCTGCACGGCCGTGGTCAAACCGGCATCGCAGACGCCTTATTCGGGCCTCGCCTGGGGCGCGCTGTGCGAGGAAGTCGGCTTTCCCAAGGGCGTGGTCAACGTGCTGACCGGCTCGGCCGGCGAGATCGGCGACGAGATCTGCGCCAACCCGCTGGTCAAGAAAATCACCTTCACCGGCTCGACCGAGGTCGGCAAGATGCTGATCGCCAAGTCGGCTTCTACCGTGAAGAAGGTCTCGATGGAACTCGGCGGCAACGCGCCGTTCCTGGTCTTCGACGACGCCGACATCGACCGTGCCGTCGAGGGCGCCATCACCGCGAAGTTCCGCAATTCGGGCCAGACCTGCGTCTGCACCAACCGCTTCTTTGCCCAAGCCGGCATCTACGACACGTTCGTGGCCAAGCTGGCCGAGGCGTCGAACAAGCTCAAGGTCGGTTCAGGCCTAGACGCAGGCGTGCAGCAGGGTCCGCTGATCGACGACAAGGCCGTCGAGAAGGTCGAGGAATTCATCGCCGATGCCACTGCAAAGGGTGGCAAGGTTGTTGCCGGAGGTAAGCGCCACGCGTTGGGCGGCTCGTTCTTCGAGCCGACGGTCATTTCAGGCGCCACGCCTGACATGATGTTCATGAAGGACGAAATCTTCGGCCCGGTCGCTCCTGTCTTCAAGTTCGAGACGGAAGAGGAGGCGATTGCGCTCGCCAACGACACCGAGTTCGGCCTCGCCAGCTACTTCTACACCGGCAACCTCGGCCGCGCCTTCCGGGTCATGGAAGGACTGAAATACGGCATGGTCGGCGTCAACGAAGGCTTGATCACCACGCCGGAAGCGCCGTTCGGCGGCGTCAAGGAATCCGGCCTCGGCCGCGAAGGCGGGCATCAGGGCATCGAGGACTATCTCGATACCAAATATGTCTGCATCGGCGGGCTGGGGCTGTAAGGCGCTTCAGCACCCCTTGAATTTGAACGAATGCGCGGTCCGCAGGGATCGCGCGTTTTTTCTTGTTCTTTGACAGAAAGAATCCGAAAGCCGACGTAACTTGCTGCAATTGTTATGTTCAGGTCGCTCGGGCTCCACGTCGCGTATCGAATAGCCAAGTGCTTGAGAACCGGCCATCTTGCGGACGCCGCGAATCTGATGGTGCCGGGAAGGCGCGCTGTCGGGAAAACGTTTTCGGCAGGCGGGAGGAACTGGAATGACTTCAGCGTGGCGCATGGTCGTCGGGGCGTTCGGGCTGGTGGCACTCGCCATCGGTTTTCTGTCGGTCGTTTTCCTGACGGCGCCTGCGGCGCCGGGGCCTGACCTCGCGCGTTTCAAGAATTCGGCCAAGGGCCTCTATGCACTGTCCATTGCGCCCGAGGCCGGTGAGCCCAGGCAAGGCGAACTGCATGCCTGGGTGGTGACGGTGAAGACGCGGCAGGGTGCGCCGGTGGAGGGGGCTGCGATCAGCGTCGGCGGCGGCATGCCCGAGCATGCGCATGGCCTGCCGACGAGCCCCGAGGCGACGGCCTATCTCGGCGACGGCCGCTACCGCATCGAAGGCATGAAGTTTTCCATGACCGGCTGGTGGCAGCTCAAACTCGGCATCACCGCACCTGCCGGCGCCGACGAAGCCACCTTCAACCTGGTGCTGTGAGGCGATGGCACGCGGCTTGCTCACCAAGCTGATTGCGTCCGCGGCGATCGTAGCGGCGGTGGCGGGCTGCAGCGACACCGATTTCACCAATGCGGAAAAGCGCACCATCGCATCGATGTCGCTGGCTGCAATTGCGCCGTTGCCGCCGGATCCGACCAATCGTTTTGCCGACGATCCGGGCGCTGCAGCACTTGGTGCGACGCTGTTCTTTGATACCGGCATGAGCCGCGACGGCAATGTCGCCTGCGGCACGTGCCACAAGATCGACCGGCAGTTCCAGGACGATCTTCCGCGCGGCATAGGTGTAGCTGCGACCAACCGGCGCACCATGCCACTGGCGGGCGTGGCGCGCGATCCGTTCTTTTTCTGGGACGGCCGGCGCGACAGCCTGTGGTCGCAAGCGCTGGTGCCGCTGGAAAATGTGCTCGAGCATGCCGGTACGCGCACCGCCTATGCGCACTACCTCAAGCGCCGCTTCGGCGAGCGCTACGAGCGCATCTTCCGGCCGCTGCCTGACCTGTCGACGTTGCCGGCCAGTGCCGGGCCGTTCGGCACGCCTGCAGAGAAGGCCGCCTGGGCCGGGATGACCGACGCGCAGCGCGAGGGCGTCGACCGCATCTTTTCCGACATCGGCAAGGCGATCGCCGCCTTCGAGCGCTCGCTGGTCCATGGCAAAACCCGCTTCGACCGTTTCGCCGAGGCGCTGGCGCAGGGGCGAAGTCCATCAGCCGAAGACGATCTGTCGGCCGAGGAGCGGCAAGGGCTCAGGCTTTTCATCGGCAAGGCCAATTGCTCGACCTGCCATACCGGGCCCCGCTTTACCGACAACCACTTCCACAACACCGGTGTGCCGCCGGTCGCCGGATTGCCTGCGGATCGTGGACGCATCGCAGTGGTCGACGAGGTTCTGGCCGATCCGTTTAATTGCGCGGGAAAATTCCGCGATGGCGGTGAGGAGGCGTGCGGCGAGTTGCGCTTCATGCAGAAGAGTTCGCCCGAACTGGTCCGCGCCTACAAGACGCCGTCGCTGCGCAATGTCGTCGGACGTCCACCCTATATGCATGCTGGTCAGTTCGCGTCGCTGGAACAGGTCGTGGGGCACTACGCGTCGGCACCCAAATCCGTCGAGGGCGAATCCGAGATACATCCGGTGGCGCTTTCGGATCGCGAACAGGCAGCGCTTGTGGCCTTCCTGAAGACGCTGTCCGACTAGTCAGCGGTCCTTCACCGTTTCCATGGCCACGAAAGTCGAGGTCTGGGCGACATGGGGCAGGGCGGAGATGCGTTCGCCGAGAACACGCCTGTAGGCAGCGATGTCCCTGGTCCGCACTTTCAGCAGATAATCGAAGCTTGCCGCCATCATGTGGCACTGCTCGATCTCGCGCACGGCGCGGACAGCGCGGTTGAAGTCGTCGAGCGCCGCCGAGCGGGTATCCGACAGCTTGACCTGGACGAAGGCGACGTGGCCTTCGCCCATGCGTTCGCTGTCGATGATCGCCTGATAGCCCTTGATGAAGCCATCTTTCTCCAGCCGCTTGACCCTCGCCTGCACCGGGGTCTTGGAAAGTCCGACTTTTGTGGCAAGTTCAGCCATGGACAGGCGGCCGTCGCGTGATAGGGCGAACATGATATTGCGGTCAATGCGGTCCAATTGGTCTTCATTCATGTCAGCCGTAGCCCATATCGTCGCTCATAGACCCAAATCGTAGATCATTTGGTCTTTACAGTCGATGTCTTTGGACCGGCCTGAAAATGGGCGCTATGCTACTTTCAGGCAAAGGGCTCTTCGGCACCTTCTGCCGCCGCGCCGTCATGCCAACCGCTCCACAGGATCGCCATGCAAGCGCTCGACGCCATCCGCCAGGAAATTCGTGCCAACTACCTCCCCGACGAAGCAGGGGCCGTGAAGCGGCTGGCTGCCACCGCTGATCTTAGCAAAGACGACCGCGCGGCGATCTCGGCCCGCGCCGCCGATCTCGTGCGTGCCGTGCGCGGTTCGACCGATCCGCGGCTGATGGAGGTTTTCCTCTCGGCCTACGGCCTGTCCACCAAGGAAGGCGTGGCACTGATGTGCCTGGCCGAGGCGCTGCTGCGCGTGCCCGACACTGAGACGATGGACGACCTGATCAAGGACAAGATCGCACCTCACGACTGGTCGTCGCATTCGGGCGGTTCGAGCTCGATCTTCGTCAACGCCTCGACCTGGGCGCTGATGCTGACCGGCCGTGTCCTTGACGAAGGCGAGGGCTCGATCGAGCGTACGTTGCGCTCGATGGTCCGCCGCCTCGGCGAGCCGGTGATCCGCACGGCGGTCGCGGCCGCGATGCGCGAGATGGGCGAGCAGTTCGTTCTGGGCCGCACCATCACCGAGGCAGTCAAGCGCGGCCGCTCGATGATCCAGAAGGGCTATCTCTATTCCTTCGACATGCTGGGCGAGGCCGCCCGCACCGAGACCGATGCGCTGCGCTATCATCGCGCCTATGCCGAGGCGATCTCCTCGCTCGATAACGGCACCAACGGCCCCGACATCCGCTACAACCACGGCATTTCGGTCAAGCTATCGGCGCTGCATCCGCGCTACGAAGTCTCGCACAAGGACGAGATGCTGCCTGTCATGGCCGAGCGCCTGCTGTCGCTGTGCCTCGCCGCCAAGCACGCCCGCATGGGCCTCAACATTGATGCCGAAGAGGCGGACCGCCTCGATTTGTCGCTCGACGTGATCGAGCGCGTGCTGGCCGACCCGCAGCTCGAAGGCTGGAACGGTTTTGGCGTTGTGGTGCAGGCTTACGGTCCGCGCACGGCCTTCGTGATCGACTGGCTCTATGCGGTCGCCAACAAGCTCGACCGCAACATCATGGTGCGGCTGGTCAAGGGCGCCTATTGGGACACTGAGATCAAGCGTGCCCAGACGATGGGCTTGCCGGGCTATCCGGTGTTCACCCGAAAGGCCAATACCGACGTTTCCTACATGGCTTGCGCCCGCAAGCTCCTGTCGATGACGGACCGCATCTATCCGCAGTTCGCCACCCACAACGCGCACACCGTCGCTGCCATCCTGTCGATGGCCACTGACCGCACGTCGTTCGAGTTCCAGCGCCTGCACGGCATGGGCGAGGCGCTGCATGAGACGGTGCGCAAGGCCGAAGGCACGCGCTGCCGCATCTATGCGCCGGTCGGCGCGCATTCCGACCTGCTTGCCTACCTGGTCCGCCGCCTGCTCGAGAACGGCGCCAACTCGTCCTTCGTGCATCAGCTGACCGACGAGGACGTGGCGCCCGAAGACATCGCCCGCGACCCGCTCGAAACGGTGGAGACGCAAGGGCCTGCGTCCAATCCCTCGATCCCGGCGCCTGCGGCGATCTTCGGCGCAGGCCGCATCAACGCCAAGGGCTGGGACATCACTGACCCGGTGACGCTTGCCGCACTCGACAAGGCCAAGGCCGAATTCAAGGGACCGGAGCGGTGGACGGCAAAGCCGGTGACCCGCGCAGCCGGCTATGGCGCATCGCGAAAGGTGATCAACCCGGCAAAGCCGGGCGATATCGTCGGCACGGTGACCGAGGCAGCCGCCAAGCAGGTGCCGACGGCGGTGCGTTTCGCCATCGAGGCGCAGCCAGCCTGGGCGAAGAAGCCCGTTGCCGAACGCGCAGCCATCCTGCGCCGCACGGCCGATCTCTACGAGGCGAATGCCGCCGAGTTCTTTGCGCTGGCGACGCGCGAGGCCGGCAAGTCGTTGTCTGACGGCGTCGCCGAGGTCCGCGAGGCGGTCGATTTCCTGCGCTACTACGCGGCCGAAGCCGAAAAGGCCGAGACCGGCACTACGGCACGGGGCGCCATCGTCTGCATTTCGCCGTGGAATTTCCCGCTTGCCATCTTCACCGGCCAGATTGCGGCTGCACTCGTCACCGGCAACTCGGTCATCGCCAAGCCGGCGGAACAGACGCCGCTGATCGCCGCCCGTGCGGTTGCCTTGATGCGCGAGGCCGGCGTGCCGGAGGACGTGATCCAGCTTCTGCCTGGCGACGGCCCGACTGTTGGCGCACCGCTGACGGCTGATCCGCGCATCGCTGGCGTGTGCTTCACCGGCTCGACCGAGGTCGCCAAGCTGATCGAAAAGCAGCTTGCGGAGACTGCCGCACCCGACGCGATGCTGATCGCCGAGACCGGCGGCCTCAATGCGATGATCGTCGATTCCACCGCACTGCCCGAGCAGGCGATCCGCGACGTGCTGGCATCATCGTTCCAGAGTGCGGGCCAGCGCTGCTCGGCCCTGCGCGTGCTCTACGTCCAGACCGATGTCGAAAAGAAGATGGTCGAGATGCTGAAGGGTGCGATGGAAGCGCTCAGCATCGGCGATCCGTGGCAGCTGTCGACCGATGTCGGCCCGGTCATCGACGAAGAGGCGCAGACCTCGATCCGCGACTATTGCGCCAAGATGGAAGCCAAGGGCAAGCTCATCGCCAAGCTCGACGCGCCGGCCGATGGCCGCTTCGTTGCCCCGCATGTCTTCCGCGTCAAGGGCATCGAGGAGATGGAGCGCGAGGTGTTTGGCCCGGTGCTGCATGTCGCAAGCTTCGAGGCGGACCAACTCGACGACGTCATTGCGGCGATCAACCGCAAGGGCTACGGCCTGACCTTCGGCCTGCACACCCGCATCGAGGGCCGCGTCCAGCACATCGTCGACGGCATCCATGCCGGCAACATCTACGTCAACCGCAACCAGATCGGCGCTGTCGTCGGCTCGCAGCCGTTCGGCGGCGAGGGGTTGTCGGGCACCGGACCGAAGGCGGGCGGCCCGCACTATCTCCGCCGCTTCCGCAAGTCGCCTGAAGCCAGCACGGAGTTGCCGGAAGGCCGCAAGGTCACCGCGACCGAACTGGTCGACAATCTTGTCGGAGCCGGCGAATGGGCGGCGCGGACCGACCGCATCGCCATCCTGCGCAAGCATCTGCGCGGCAAGGGTGCTGCGGCCATCGCGGCTGCGGCGAGCATCGACTTCGGCCAGGTCGACCTTCCCGGACCGACTGGTGAGGCGAACACGCTGTCGCTAAACCCGCGCGGCCGCGTGCTGTGCCTCGGCCCCGACGCCGAGACGCTGCTTGCCCAGGCGATCCAGGCGCTGGCTGCCGGCAACGCGGTCCTGGCCGTTGCGCCCGGCGCGCCGGCAGCCGTCCACGCCCTGATGGGCAAGGACTTGCCGATCGCCGCGATCGACGGTCGCCCCGACCCGGTGGAAGCGCGCGCATTGGCCGTCGATGTCGTGGCTTACTCGGGCACGGAAGAGAGCACGCGCATCGTCCGCAAGGTCATCGCCGAGCGCAAGGGGCCGATCGTTCCGCTGATCAGCGAAGTGATCTATCCGGCCGCCTACGCGCATGAGCGTGCTGTCTGCGTCGACACGACGGCGGCCGGCGGCAATGCCAGCCTGCTAGCATCGGCCTGAGGCTTCCGAGCAAGATCATGCTCGGACAAAAGGAAAGGGGCAGGCCTGAGCCTGCCCCTTTCAGATTTCTTCCGGCGCGCAACCGAAGCGCAGCAGGTTGCCATGCGGGTCGTGGATGTAGAATTCCTTCATGTTCCACGGCCGTACGGTGAACGGGCTTAGCCGTTCGACACCGCGTGCCAAAAACTCGGCATGCAGGGATGGAACTTCGCCACCCCTGATGTAGCAGGACGTCACCTCGGGCAGCTTGAGGTCGTCCGATTTCCAGAAATGGATTTCGATCTCGCCACGCCGCACGATCAGATAGTCGTCCATCTCGGGACCGACGACGTCGAAACCGAGCCTGTCGCGGTAGAAATCGCGGCTCTCGCCGATGTCCGGCGAGGGCATGACAGGGATGCTGCGGGCGAGATCAGTCAATTTTCAGGCGCCTTCGACGACTGAAAAACCCTCGAACTGCGGATGACCGACATAGGACGCCTTGGACGAGCCGGCATTCTTGTGGGCGTTGCGGAAGTTTTCCGATTTCGTCCAGGCGACGAAATCGTCCTGGCTCGCCCACACGGTGTGCGACGCGTAGAGCGTGTAGCCTTCGGCCTCGTTGACCGGGCCGCGCAGCAAGTGGAATTCGCGAAAACCCTTCATCTCGTTGAGCGAGGAGTCGCGGTTCTTCCAGACGTCTTCAAAGGCGGTCTCAGAGCCGTTCTGCACCTTGAAGCGGTTCATTGCGATGTACATGGTCTTCCTTTCAACGGGCCTTGCGTTGCGCTGTTGTAGTCTTTTGAGCGCTGCGTAGCGACACAACATTGGCGCCGGTGTGGTCTCCGGCAAAGTTCGGGTTCGGGCCAGCCTGTCTGGGCGACTGGTCGCGATAGTTGGCCAGTTCAGTAACGTTTTCGCTCGCCCGAATGGCCGCCAGGCGATCGAACAGCTCGCGCATTTCCGGCAACAGCCCGTCGCCCTGGCGTTTCACCATCTGGTCGAATTTGTTCAGTCCGAACATGGGCTTGTGCCTTTCGATGCGCCGAGCGCCAGGGGATAGGAGTCTGGGCAAGGCTGGTCTCAGATGCCGAAGGCGATGCCGGATTTGGATTCGGTCCGCAGCGCCTTGAGACAGGCGGCCGCGTCGATGCCGCCGCCGGCGCAATCGGTAGCCTGGTTGATCAAGACGCGGCTGACCTTGGCACAGTCGGTGCCCGACAGGTCGAAGCGCGTGACCTTGGTCTTGCCGGCCGGCAGTTCCTTGAAATCGAGCACCGTCAGCCTGTCGACAACGCCGGCTTCGTTGAACAGCGCAATCTCGAATGCCGCCTTGGAAAGCTCGGCGCCGAGATTGTTGGTCACGACGAAGGTAAAGCGGCAGCCCTTGTCCGAGGGTTGCGCGGCATTGAGCTCCAGCACCAGTGCAGGGGCCGGCGGGGCGCTTTGGGCGCCCACCATGCCTGTCGAGGCGAGGAGTGCAAGGCCGGCGAGAAGGCCGGCCACTGATCGCGACTGCTGCATTACTGGTACCCGAACTGCTTGGCGAGTGTCAGCTTGAAGGTGCGGCCCTTGGAACGGTCGTTCAGCAGGTTCTCGCGATAGTCTTCGTTGAACACGTTCTGGACGCCGAACTGGCCTTCCCAACCGACAAACTGGCCTTCGGTGGGCTTCCAGGAGGCGAACAGATCGACACGTGTCCACGAACCGGAAGGACCATCGCCGGCTGCCTGGCTGGCCGGGTTGAACGGAACCGGCGCAATCGGGGTGAAGTAGTCGGGCCGGAATGCGAAGGTCGTCGTGGCGCCCAGGGTGATGCCATGCTCGGGCAGGCGTCCGCCGAGGGTCAGCACAAGCTTGTCCTGCGGGATGGTCTCCAGCGTGGTGCCGGGTGCGACGGTGTTGGCCGCGTTGCGACCGATCCAGCCATCCGGATACTCGCCCTTGAGGTGGGTATAGGCGAGGCGGCCGAAGACATATTCCGACTCGTAGGAGCCCTCGAGTTCGACGCCGTAGATGTTGATCTTGCTGACGTTGACATAATACGGAGCCGTCGGACCAATCGCGAACGGATTGATGCGGATACCATCGGTGATGTCGTTGTTGAACGCCGTCACCTTGAAACTGACAGTGTTGTCGAGACCCAGCACATTGTCGGTCGAGGCACCGAATCCGACCTCGTAGTTGTTCGACGATTCCTTCTTGAGATCCAGGCTCATGCCTCGAGCTACCGGCGCCCCGGCTGTCGAAAACAGCTCGTCGAGGGTCGGGAAGCGCTCGGTGTGCGCGACCGAGCCGAAGACGTTAAAGTTGTCGTTGAACTTGTAGAGCGCGGCGACTTTTGGCGAGAAGGCCGTGCCGTCGATGTCCTTCGCCCCGGGGATCGAGTCGGATGGGTCCATCGAATGGAAATCGGTGCGCGCGCCGGCAATCAAGGTCAGGCGGTCGTCCCAGACAAACTCGTTTTGGGCAAACAGGCCGAGCTTGTTTTCCTGGCCTTCAGGATGGGCCGTCAGCCTGGCGGCGCCCGAGGGGCGGTCAGCAACACGATCCTGATGGCTGGCCTGGAAACCGACGGTCAGGAAGTTCTTAAAACTCTCGCCGGTGTAGTCGAAGGTGTTGTCGGCCTTCAACTGGATCGTCTTGTAGCCGTAGTCGGTGTCGTTGAGGATCGCGGTATTACCGGTGCTTGGCAGCGGCGGAGCGTTGAGATTGCCCGACTGGCTGTTGGTGGTGTCCGAGTAGGACAGGTTCACATTGAGATCGAGCCACGGATTGTCGGCGGCTTCGTTTTCGTAGCTCAGCACCCAGGTCTGGTCGATGACGTGACGGTCAGTGGTGCCGAAGCCAGCGGCCGGGTTGGTCGTGCTGGTCTGGGTGTAGGGCTGGTCGTCGGCGTCGCTGTCCCAGCGCTGATACGACGCGCGAACGATCTGCTCGTCATCGATGCGATAGGTGCCCTTGAGGAGGCCAGAGAATGCGTCGAACTCCGAGCCGGCGAGTGTTACGCCGTTGGCCTTTTCCATGTCGTTGGAGCGGCGCCAGTTGCCCTGTGCCAGAACCTCGAACGCGTCGTTGAAACGGTGTGCCCAGATCGCCGATGTCAGCGTTCCGTCGCCATTGCTTTCATAGGCGCCCTTGAGGCGGACAGCGCCACGGTCGCCTTCGGCGATGAAGTCGGAAGCATCCTTGGTCGTGAAATTGATGACGCCGCCGAGGGCACCCGATCCATAGAGGGTCGACGATGCCGGACCGCGCAGGACCTCGACCTTCTTGTAGAGTTCCGGGTCGGAGAAGAATGAGCCCATGCGGTACTGCTCATTGAACTTCGGCGCGCCGTCGACAGTGACGACGATGCGGGCCGCGTCGGCCGAGTTTTCCGTGGCGCCAATGCCGCGGATGTTGAAGGCCTCGCCGAAGACGCGATCGGAACCGAGCACCTGGACGCCCGGGGTCGCTTTCAGGATCTCGCCTATGGTGGTCGCCTGCTTCTGGTCGATGTCTTCCTGGTCGATGACAGTCACCGCCTGCGGCGTGTCGATTGCGACCTTGGCGACGCCAGCGCTGACGACGAGGCGCTGCAGGACCGTTACGCGCGGCTTCTTGTCCTGTTCTGTGGTTTTTACTTCCTGCGCGTAGACAGCATGCGCGCCCACGAGAACCGCCATCGCTGCTCCGCCCAGCAGAGCAGCCTTATTCCGACCAACTAGCCCCATGTCCCACTCCAAAATATCCCGTGCTGGCTTGCTTTTCGCTCGCTAGCAATTTTTCGCTCGCCGGCTACGTCTTAAATCTTGACTTGATCACTCCGGTATTGCACTGACTAGTAAACATGAATGTTCGAGTCAACTAATAGATTCAAACGTGAGGGCCTCGACCGGGCTTTTCCGGCGCGGCGGACGGATGAAGGAGTGGAATGAGATGAATTCACACAATCCGAACCATTTCCGTTCTGGTCAGTTTCGAGCCGGATATCGCCGGCCGGAAGGCCAGGTGGCACCGCGTCCGATCGCAGGATCGACTGCCAGGACACTGACCAGCGAGTCGCTGTTTCTCGGTGATTTCGAGATCGGCATCGACCATGGCGGCGCTCTCTACCGCCTTAAGATTACCCGTCAGGGCAAGCTCATTCTCAACAAGTAGGTGTTTTCAAATGGACCAGCGCGTAAGGCCCAACCCACACGAAATCAGGCGGGCGCGAACCGACAACCCCAAGATGCGCGAGCGCGACCTCGCCAGCCAGCTCGGTATCTCCGAGGCTGAACTGGTGGCCGCGCATTGCGGCGAGGGTGTCGTTCGCATCGAACCGCGCGTTAACGACCTGCTTGCCGGCATCGAGGCCGTCGGCGAGGTCATGGCTCTGACCCGCAACGAAAGCGCGGTCCATGAGAAGATCGGCGTCTACGACAAGGTCGTGCCCGGCGCGCAAGCCGCGATGGTGCTCGGCGAGCAGATCGACCTCAGGATCTTTCCGAGGGCCTGGGTCCACGGCTTTGCCGTCGAAAAGCGCGATGGCGACGACATTCGCCGCAGCCTGCAGTTTTTCGATGCCGCCGGCATGGCGGTGCACAAGATCCATCTGCGCCCGGCGTCCAATCTCTATGCCTATCAGAAGCTGGTTGAGTCGCTGATCAGCGACAACCAGGATCCTGCCATCGTGACGGTTCCTTCCGTCGTGAAGTCAGCGGACGAGGTGACATCGACCGGTGTCGAGGAGCTGCGCGAGCGCTGGAGCAAGCTTACCGACACGCATGAGTTCTTCGGCATGCTGAAGTCGCTCAAGCTCGGCCGCCAGCAGGCCATGCGCATGGTTGGCCAGGACTATGCCTGGAGGCTGGAGCATGACGCGCTGCCCGCGGTGTTCGACCGGGCGGCTGAAAGCGGCCAGCTGATCATGTGCTTCGTCGGCAATCATGGCTGCATCCAGATCCATTCCGGCTCGGTCCAGAACATCAAGCCGATGGGCCCGTGGCTCAATGTGATGGACGAGACGTTCCACCTGCATCTCAGGACCGATCACGTCCAGGAGCTCTGGGCGGTTCGCAAGCCAACCAAGGATGGCCATGTGACCTCAGTCGAGGCCTATGACGCCAATGGCGAGATGATCATCCAGTTCTTCGGCAAGCGTAAGGAAGGCCACGACGAGCGCGCGGATTGGCGCGGCCTGGTCGAGGCCTTGCCGGTTGCGCAACAGAACGCGGCCTGAGGAGCATGACGATGTCGACTACCCAATGGCTGCTTCGCTCAGCCGCACTAGGCCTGTCGGTACTGCTTGCATCTGGCACAGCCAGCCTGGCGGCCGAGGGAGCCTCGGTTCTGCCTGACCGCACGCGTGTCGCCTCCGTTGGGGGCTCGATCACCGAGATCGTTTATGCGCTTGGCGAAGAGGCCACGCTCGTTGCCCGCGATTCGACCAGCGTCTATCCGGAAGCCGTCTTCAAGCTTCCCGACGTCGGCTACATGCGGGCGCTGTCGCCCGAGGGCGTGCTGTCGGTCAATCCGACCGGCATCCTGGCGCTCGAAGGCAGCGGGCCGAAGGAAGCCATCGACGTCTTGAAAAAGGCCAGCGTTCCCTACATCCAGGTGCCTGAAGGCTTCAGCCATGACGGCATCCTCCAGAAGATCCGCATCGTCGGCAAGGCGCTCGGCGCCGATGCCAAGGCGGAGGCACTTGCCGCCGATGTCGGCAAACAGCTGTCCGACGCCGAGGCGCTGACCAAGGATATTCCGCAGGGCGAGCGCAAGCGCGTGCTGTTCATCTTGAGCATGCAGGGCGGCAAGATACTGGCCTCCGGCAACCATACGGCTGCCGATGGCATCATCGCGCTTGCCGGTGGTGTCAATGCGGTCGAAGGCTATCCCGGCTACAAGCAGCTGACCGACGAGGCGGCGATCACCGCAAAACCTGATGTGATCCTGATGATGGATCGCGGCGGCGGTACCGCGGTTCCGGATGCCGAACTGTTTGCCCATCCGGCCATCGCCTCGACTCCCGCCGGCCAGGCCAAGCGGGTGATCCGCATGGATGGCGCCTATCTGCTCGGCTTCGGCCCACGGACGGCCGCGGCGATCAAGGATCTCGCCGTTGCGTTCTATGGCGACGCGGTCAAGAAATAAGGCCGGAACAGTGTTGGATGAAACGATCGCCGGCGCTGCCGGCGTGCAGGAGAGTGGTCGCCCTGTAAGTGGTGACCGCTCCGGTCGTGCTTTGCTGGCTATCGCCGTGCTCGCGGTGGTCTTGGCTATCACAGCACTGTTCAGCCTGACCTGGGGTGCGTCAGACGCCTCGGCGCTGGGGCTCGTTCGCAGCTGGCTGTTCGGCGCGACGCCGGGCAATGAGGCGCTGTCGATGCGCGACAGTGTCATTGTCTACGACATTCGCCTGCCGCGTATCGTGATGGGCATGCTCGTCGGCGCGGCACTTGCCGTGTCGGGCGCGGTCATGCAGGGCCTGTTCCGCAATCCGCTCGCCGATCCCGGCCTGGTCGGCGTGTCCGCCGGCGCGGGCCTCGGCGCAGTCTCGGTGATCGTGCTGGGGGCAACGGTGCTTGCGCCGCTCACGGCTTTGCTCGGCAGCTATGCGCTGCCGTTCGCCGCGTTTGGCGGCGGCCTGCTCACCACCATCATCCTCTACAATGTCGCGACACGGCAGGGGCGGACATCGATTGCCACCATGCTGCTGGCCGGCATCGCGCTCGGGGCGATGGCCATGGCACTGACCGGTGTACTTGTCTACATCGCTGACGACAGGCAGTTGCGCGACTTGACGTTTTGGCAGCTCGGCTCGCTCGCCGGAGCGACATGGCTGAAGATCGCGGGTGCCGGGCCGATCATCGTGCTGGCACTGGCGACAACGCCGTTCATGGCCAAGGGCCTGAACGCGCTGGCGCTGGGCGAGGCGACGGCAAGCCATCTCGGCGTGCCAGTTCAGCGGCTGAAATATGTGGCGATTGTAGCTGTTTCGGCGGCGATCGGTGCTTCGGTGGCGGTCAGCGGCGGCATCGGCTTTGTCGGCATCGTCGTGCCGCATCTGCTGCGCCTGGCGATCGGGCCCGACAACCGCTACCTACTGCCGGCGTCGGCGCTGCTGGGCGCATGCCTGCTACTGCTGGCGGATGCGGTCAGCCGCACCATCGTCGCACCGGCGGAACTGCCGATCGGCATCGTCACCGCGGCTGTCGGTGGCCCATTCTTCCTGTGGATATTGCTGCGCAAGCGCGGCGTCGTCGATCTTTGATGCGGCTGTGAGGGTAGAAAAATGATCGAAGCACGCCAAGTCTCCGTGTCGATCGGCAGCACGCGCATCGTCAGCGATGTCGATTTCACCGTGCGTCCGGGCGAACTGGCGGCGATCGTCGGACCCAACGGTTCCGGCAAGACGACCTTCCTGAGGGCGCTGACCGGCGAGCTCGCCTATTCGGGCCAGGTATCGCTCAATGGCCGCGACGCGGCAAAGCTCAAGCCGTGGGAAGCGGCGAGCATCCGGGCCGTGCTGCCACAGTCGACGGCACTGTCTTTCCCGTTCACGGTTCGCGAGATCGTGAAGCTTGGCGTGACAGGCGGCCGCTCCGGCGTATTGGCCGGGGAGGGCGATCGACTGCCGGAGCGCGCGCTGGCGCGTGTCGATCTCGAAGGCTTTGCAGGACGGTTCTATCAGGAGCTTTCGGGTGGCGAGCAGCAGCGCGTACAGCTCGCACGGGTGCTATGCCAGGTGTGGGCGCCGGTGCTGGACGGGCAGCCGCGCTACCTGTTCCTCGACGAGCCTGTGTCCAGCCTCGATATCAAGCACCAGCTGATCATCATGAACATCGCCCGCGATTTCGCGCGGCGCGGTGGCGGTGTCGTCGCGATCCTGCACGACCTCAACCTGACTGCGATGTATGCGGATCAGATCTGCGTCATGCATCGTGGCAAGCTGGCAGCTGCAGGTGCGCCAAAAGCCGTGCTCACTGACGACCTGATCGAGAAAGTGTTCGGCTGCCGGCTGCGCGTCGGTGCCATTCCGGCAGCAAATGTGCCGTTCGTGCTGCCACAGTCAGCTGTCGCCTAGCCGGCTCTAGCCGGCCAGGGCATGCTGTTCGGGGAAATGGATGCCGAGCAGATCACGCATATTGGGACGTGCTGCAACGAGGTCGGCGATGGAGTAGCGCCCGAGCACCTCAAAGAAGGCGTTCAAGGCTTCGCGCAGCGCAGAGTTCAGGCCGCAGCTATCGACCAGCGGGCATTCAGCTGCGTCGTTTTCAAAGCATTCGGCCATGGCGAAGCTCTCTTCGGTGACGCGCACCACGTCGAACAGCGAAATCTGTTCGGCAGGCTTGGCCAGCCGCACGCCGCCATTGCGTCCGCGCACCGTCTCGACCAGCTTGGCTTCGACCAGCGGCTGCAGGATCTTGAACAGGAACAGTTCCGACACCGTGTAGGCGGCGGCGATTTCGGGGACGCGGCTCAGCCGTCCGTCATTGGCCGCGCAATACATCAGGATGCGCATGGCGTAGTTGGTCTGGCGTGTGAGGCGCATTGCGATTTCCTTGCTCTGCGTTGTGAGTCCGCGAGTGCTTCTTAATATGGCCCATACCTTAGAACAATTCCAGACAGGGTTTCGAAAAATATATGACATCATCAGTCATATTTTGGCGCATACCAGCCTTGCATTTACGTAAAGGTCAAACGGTTGATTTTGATGCTGCGCTGCACAATGTATGCTGCGTCGGGAGTCGGAGACTCTGGGGAGGAACCCAAGAGGACTGCGACATGGAACAGATCATACGTACACAAAGGCCATTGACGGGCGTAATCCGTCAGTTGAGGCCGTCCGATCTGCCTCGCTTTGCCGACCATCTCCTGCGACTTGACGATCAGAGCCGGCGCGACCGCTTCAACGGCCTCACGCATGACGGCTTTCTCCAAGCCTATGCCGAACGCAGCTTCCACGAAGGTGCGACCGTCATCGGTTACGTCGAGGGCGACAAGGTACTTGCCGCCGCCGAACTGCATGAACGCGCCGAAGAGAGCGAGCCGACGGCCGAAATCGCCTTCAGCGTCGAGCACAAGATCCAGAACCGCGGCATAGGCGGGCGGCTGTTCCAGCGGCTCGTGGCACAGGCGAGAGGGCTTGGCTACAGCCGGCTGCAGGTGACGACGCACGCCAACAACAGCGCCATGAAGGCCTTGGCCCGGCGTTTCAAAGCCAAGCTCAGCTTCCAGCAAGGCGAAACCAATGGCATCATCGAACTCGACGGCGAGACAGACCGCGATGCCGATCGGCGAGCGCACACCGATCTGGGCAGGCGCGACACCGGCAAGGCCATCGCGGCCTGATGCATGTCTCGGCGAGGCGTGGCTGCGCCCACATGGCCGCATGCGAGCGGCTCAACGGATACGCTCAAGATACGCTCACCATTGCCGGTAGATCTTCGCGATCTCGTGGAATGCCAGGTTAGGCTCCCAGCTTATCTTGCCTCTGGCGAGATCGATGCCGTGGCTTTTGACGATGGCGTGGCTTGCCATATCGAGGTCGTAGCGCGGATCGGGCGAATGCACTTCGCCTTCCGACAGGAACTGGTAGATGAAGGCGCCGTCGATCTTTTCTTCCTCGTAGATCCGTAGCAGATCGGCAATTTCGTTAGCCTGCGCCTTCTCGCTCCTGACGTAACCTTCGCGAATGCGCGGCGGGTCCTGCTCGAAGTCGATGATATCGAATCCCATTCCGCCGCGCTGCTCGGCGCCTTCGAAAGTGCAGCAGCCGCATTCGGTGATGACAACCGGCTTGCCATAGCGCTGCCGCTGCCGCAGGCCCTCGACATAGGTCGCGCGATTTTCGGCGTCGCGGTAGTAGTTTGCCGAAACGATGTCGAACAGCTTCCAGTCGACGTCCTCCCAGGGGATCGGGCTGTAGGTGATCCTGCCTTTGAAGTGCTTGCGGGCAATTTCAGTGGCTTGCGCGAGGTGCTCGCCGAGCGCCTTGTTGATTTCAGGAAAAAGCCGAACCGGCGAGGCATGAAGTGTCGCCAAGCGCTCCTGGAAGTTGCTGCCCTTGATGAAGCCTTGCGTGAACATCGAGAGCTCGCAACCGACATTGAGGACGAGCTTTCCGTGGCGTTGCTGCAGTGACTCGGCAATCGTTGCGACCTCGCCGAGATAGGTCAGCATGTCCTTCTTGGTGGCATCGAACAGGCGCGGCTGCATCCAGACCTGAAGTCCCTGGTTGAAAGCGGCCGTCGCCGCCCGCTCGAGCCGCTGGATGTTGGTGCCTGAGATGCTGATCGCATTGCAGTGCAGTTGGTCACGGATTACACGCATTTCCTCCTGCACCACAGCACGGTTCCAGATCTGCCGCGACAGTTGCCCCGGCCAGTAGTTGGTGCCGGTGTCGTAAACAATGCCCCGCAGGCTCAGATGCTTGCGGCTGTTCGCATCCGCGAGTTTTGCGGCGGCATTGGCCTGGCCAAGGCTGACTGTGGCCAGCGCCAGGCCGGCGGCGATTGCCGCTCCGCCCTTGATGATCTGCCGGCGTCCGGATGCAGTTGTCCATTTGGCCGGAACGGTTTCGTTCGCCATCGTCAATCTCCATCATTGTTCAGCCTGTGTCGCCGATGCCTGGTCGGCCTTCATTCAGTTCGTGGCATAGCTCCGGGTGCCAAGAAGCGGGTGATGATGCGCCGCAAGGTGGTCTTGTCCCCATGGGGCTGGAAGCCTGGGTCTGCCGAGGCCCGTACGAATGCGCCTTCTATCAGCACCATGATCCAGTTGGAGGCCGTAGCAGGATCGAGCGTCGGGTCGATCTGGCCGGCCCTGGCTGCCCGTTTCAGCAGCATCGTCACGCCCTCGCGGTTTTCGCGGTCGTTGCGGTCGAGCAGGGCGGCGAAATCCGCGTCGCGCTTTGCGTTGGCGATAACCTCGAGCATCAGTCCTGCCAGATGCGGGTATTCCGTCTGCGCGACCATGAATTCGGCGAAACCCAAAAGCGCCTCGAGCGCGTCGTCGGCCATTGCCGCCTGTTCGAGCAGGGCGGCATTATCGTGGCCGTCCTGTTCGAAGATCGCCGTGAAGATCGCCTGCTTGGAGGGAAAGTAGTGAAACAGGTTGCCCGAGCTCATGCCTGCAGCCGCGCAGATGTCGGCAGTGCGCGTGCTCTGAAAACCCCTGGTGGCGAAGCACTCGGCAGCCGTAGCAAGGATATGGCGGCGCTTGGCCTCATGCTTGGCCGGGTCAACCGTGCGCATGGGCGCCCCCTACCGGCGACATGCATATGTCGTAGTTCATCGGCTCATTCATCCTGCGACTGCTCCTGACGGGCGGTTTCCTTGAGGCGTCGGCGCCTGATTTCATTGAAGCTCACGGCAATCGCCACGACAATCGGAACTACCCAGGCGAGGAAGGGTTTTAGCCAGTCCGGCAGGTCGAAATGCAGCCAGCTGGGCCAAAGCCAACGCAACGATAGCCAATCCGGCCAAAGCCAATTGAACGACAGCCAATCTGGCCAAAGACTGCGCAGCCATGACAGATCGAAGCTTGGCCACGGCACCCATGACCAGTCGATATTGGGAATCACAAAGGTGAAGATGGCGCCGACGCCCAGTATGCCGGCCAGAACTTCGGCGATCGCCACCACCACGTGGCGCGATGCGTAGAGTCGCGGGTTTCTGCGGGCAAAGGCCGCCACCCTCGACTTGAGGCGCATGGTGCGGAGTCTTCGGGTAGGAGAGGTCGAGTGCATTTCCTAATAATAGACCGCGCGCTCTGTTTATTCAATATGGAAGCTCGGATTTTGCCGCAAGGGTTGTAATCCGCGCCACCACCTCGATATCTGATCAGCCAGGGACATTTTCGTTGTGCTGACCTGTCCGCTAGATGGCGAAGCGGAAAATGACCAAGAATGGACCGATGATGTCTGCGACGATCGACCAATCCCCAATGGCAGTTCGCGCGCTGAATGTGGATGAAGAGGCGAAACTCGCCGCACTCCGCCGGACCAGGTTCGTGGCCACCGGCGCGCTGGTCGTTTGTGTCGCGATCTTTACCATTGCCAAGTCGCTGCAAGGGCGCTGGCCATGGCTTGGGTTCGTTGCCGCCTTCGCCGAGGCAGCGACAATCGGTGGTCTGGCCGACTGGTATGCGGTGGTGGCGCTGTTCAAGCGGCCGCTTGGCCTGCCCATTCCGCACACCGCGATCATTCCGTCCAATCAGAACCGGATCGCCGACAATCTCGGCCGTTTCATCGAAGCCAACTTCCTTGCGCCGGAGCCGGTGCGGCAGAAGCTCAAGGAGGTGGATTTCGCTGCACTCGTCGCCGACTGGCTGTCGGACCGCAGAAGGGCGGAGGGGCTGTCGCTGTTTGTCGGCCGTCTCGTGCCTCAGATGCTGCAGGCGATCGAAGGCTCCGGCCTGCGCGAGTTCGCAACGCGCCGCATGCTGGATCGTATCGGCAAGGTTGAGGTGGCGCCTTTGGCGGCGGAGTTGCTGTCGGCCTTTACCGAAGATCGCCGACATCAGCGCCTGCTCGACGAGTTCACCAAGATTATCGGCAATTTCCTGAGCGATGAGCAGGCGCTGGCTGTGCTGCGCGAGAAGATCAGGGAAGAACTGCCGTCGGTGTTCAATCTGTTCCGAGCCGATGCCTATCTGCTCAAGCGGATCGTGGCGTCGGCAGCGACGCTGCTTGAAGATGTCAGGGGCGATCCGGAGCATCCGCTGCGCGGCGAGTTCGACCAATTCGTCCACGGCTTCATCGACCAGCTTCGTCACTCGCCTGATTATGCCAGCCGCGCCGAACAGCTTATGCGCAATTTCCTCGCTCGTCCGGAACTGCGCGGGTTGGCGCAGGATGTCTGGAAAAGCATGCGCGGCTTCATCGAACAGGACCTCGCATCGCCTCAATCCATGACGCGGAAGCACCTGACCAGCCTGTTCGTCGAGGTCGGCCAGAACCTCGCGCGCGACCCCCATGTCCGCGCAGACATGAATGCGGGCTTCGTAGTAGCACTCGCCTCCTTCGTCGAAAGCCAGAAGAGCGGTGTGTCAGGCTTCATATCCGAACAGGTCAGGCGCTGGGACCTCGGCCAGCTGACCCGGCTGATCGAGATCAACATCGGCCGCGACCTGCAATATATCCGTTTCAATGGCATGCTGATCGGAGGCCTTGCCGGCCTCGCGCTTTATTCCGCCGAGTTGCTGTTGCTCGCGAATTGACCGCAACAGTTGCTGCTCTATTCTGGTCTTGCACCTCCGGGAGCGCCTCGGAGCCAAACGGGAGCAAGTCATGGCGAAGAAGCCGGAACCGGAATCGTTTCTGGACATGTTTTCGAAGTTCGGCCGCGATCTGAAGATGCCCGCGGTCGATGTCGACGACATTGTCAGCCATCATCGCAAGAACCTCGAAGCGCTGGAGAAGTCGGTCAAGGCGAGCGCCGCGGGGGCATCTTCGCTTGTGGCAAAGCAGCGCGAAATGATCCAGAGCGCGCTGCACGAAATTACCGAGGCGGCACAAGGCATCCGTGCACCCGGCAACCCGCAGGAACTGCTCGGCAAGCAGGCAGACTTCGCCAAGCGATCGTTTGAGGCAGCTCTGAGGAATGCCGGGGAAGCTGCTGAAATTGTGCGTAAATCGGGTGCGGAGTCGATCGAGGTCCTACGCGAGCGCATTCGTGAATCGATGCAGGAGATCCGCGACAGCTACGACAACAAGAAGTAGCCGATCTCGGTCAAATCCTGCTGTTGCGGCTGATGTCAGCTCTCTTGTGGGTTTCGCGAGACGGGCCGCGCATTGCCGGCCTTCGAATGCTAATGAAGGCCGATCACCACTGGAGCGTTGCGCGTCCATCTGGGCGCACAAAGACGCTTTAACACTTTGAATCCGGGTATTGTGCCTTCCGCGAATCGATACGGATTCGCGGACCGGCGCAGCAGGGTTCAACTGGGGTAGCGGATGAAGGTAGGCATCGAGATGGGAGCGGCGTCCGGCGGGACGAAGGCTCAGGTTGATCTCGAAGAACTGTTGGCGACCCGTTTGCTTGTTCAAGGCAATTCGGGCTCGGGAAAATCGCATCTGTTGCGTCGCCTGCTCGAGCAGAGCGCGCCATGGGTGCAGCAGTGCGTCATCGATCCAGAAGGTGATTTCGTCACGCTCGCCGACAAATTCGGGCATGTTGTCGTCGATGCCCAGCGCACCGAAGCGGAGCTTACCCGCATCGCCGGCCGTATCCGCCAGCATCGCGTTTCGGTCGTGCTCAACCTTGAGGGCCTCGACGTCGAGCAACAGATGCGTGGCGCCGCAGCCTTCCTGAACGGCATGTTCGATGCCGAGCGCGATTTCTGGTACCCGGTTCTCGTCGTCGTCGACGAGGCGCAGCTGTTTGCGCCGGCCATCGCCGGCGAAGTCTCCGACGAGGCGCGCAAGATCTCGCTAGGTGCCATGACCAACCTGATGTGCCGCGGCCGCAAGCGCGGCCTGGCCGGCGTCATCGCCACGCAGCGCCTGGCCAAGCTTGCGAAGAATGTCGCCGCAGAAGCGTCCAACTTCCTGATGGGCCGCACCTTCCTCGACATCGACATGGCACGCGCCGCCGACCTGCTCGGCATGGAGCGGCGCCAGGCCGAAATGTTCCGGGACCTGGCGCGCGGCAATTTCATCGCGCTTGGACCGGCAATCTCGCGCCGGCCGTTGCCGGTCGCCATTGGTCCGGTCGAGACATCGGCGCGTTCGGTCAGCCCCAAGCTGATGCCGCTCCCCGACGCCAGCGAAGATACGCGCGAGCTGATTTTCGCGCCGGCCCCGCTGGAGACGCGCCAGACGGTGCGGCGGTACGTGCCGCCAACGCCAACGCCGACGGCCGACATCATCGCCCAACTGACCCAGGTTCGCGCCGAGGCCTCGGCACCCGTCGCCGAGCCGATCTTCCCGCTGTTCGACGAAGCCGAGCGCGAGGCGCTGATCGACACCATCGTGCGCGAAATGGTCGAAGACCCCGATGCGGCGTTCCGCACCGATGCCGTACTCTACCAGGATTTTCTCGTCCGCTGCCGCATCAAGCGCATGCAGGGCGAGCCGCCTGCGCTGTCGATGTTCCGTCGCCGCTACGCCGTGGCGCGCTCGGGCATCGACGAGGAGACCGCATCGAGCGACACCTGGCAGCAGGCGCTCGGCATGTCCGTTGCTCTGCCCGAGGACCTGCAGGCGGTGTTCCTGATCGTCGCGCAGGCGGCGGTCAAAGGCGCGCCATGCCCCTCTGACGCCGCGATCGCGCATGCCTATGGCAGCCATTCGGCGCGCCGCGCGCGGCGGCTTTTGACCTATTTCGAGGAACAGGGGCTGGTTGTCGTGCGCACCGATTTCCACGGCAAGCGCTCGGTGGCGTTTCCCGAACTCGGCTGCGAAACAGCGCCCGGCGACCCCGAGAGAACTGACGATCTGCCCGAGCGCGAGGCCGCGGAGTAGCATCCGCGCCGGCTTGGAGGTTGACAAGCGCGCCTCGTTTATGGTCCCCACGCTGACCTGGTCACCCCGTCATCACGAGAGGGAAGCGTGCGGAAACCGATCGAGACCTATGAGGAATTGCGCGCAAGCATCGGGCAGGAACTCGGCGTTTCGGATTGGGTGCTCGTCGACCAGAGCCGTATCGACGCCTTTGCCGATTGCACCGGCGACCGCCAGTGGATCCATGTCGATCCGGAGAGGGCGAAGCGGCGCAGCCCATTCCGCACCACCGTTGCGCATGGTTTCCTGACGCTGTCGCTGATCGGCGCGCTGGTCCAGGAGATCGGCGTGGTGCCCGATAACACGCTTGCCGCCTTCAACTATGGCCTCGACAAGGTGCGTTTCATCTCGCCGGTGAAGGTCGGCGCGCGGGTGCGCATGCGCACGGTGCTGATGTCGATGGACGACAAAGGGCCGGGGCAATATCTGCTCAAGGCGGAAAACACCATCGAGATCGAAGGTGAGGACAAGCCGGCGCTGGTCGCCGAAACGCTCGTCATGCTTTACGAGAAGCGCAAGAAGGCGACGGCCTGAGCCACCGCCATTTTTTCCGCTCGGTTATCGCGCAGCGATCGAAATCTCGATCTCGCCAACGCCGTCGACACCGCCCGTGATGCGATCTCCCGGCTTCACGGAGCCGACGCCCGCTGGGGTTCCGGTGTAGATCAGGTCGCCGGCCTTCAGCTCTATCGATTCACTGCAGATGGCGATCACTTCGGGGATCGACCAGATCAGTTCGGAGAGGTCGCCTTGCTGCCTGGTTTCGCCATTGACGGCGAGCCAGACGCGGCCCTTGTCGGGGTGTCCGATCTCGGACGCGCGGACGAGCGGACCGCAAGGTGCCGAGCGGTCAAAACCCTTGCCCCAGTCCCACGGCCGGCCAAGCTTCTTGGCGGCGTCCTGCAGGTCGCGGCGGGTGAGGTCGATGCCGACGCCATAGCCCCAGACGTGGTCGAGCGCGTCGGCGGCTGCGATGTTCGAACCGCCTTTGCCGATGGCGACGACAAGTTCGATCTCGTGATGCAGGTCGCCTGTCAGCGGCGGGTAGGGGATCATCGTTCCGCTGTCGACGACAGAATCGGCTGGCTTGCCGAAGAAGAACGGCGGCTCGCGATCAGGATCCTTACCCATCTCGCGGGCATGCGCCGCGTAATTGCGGCCGACGCAGAAGATGCGCCGTACCGGAAACCGCTGCGATGATCCGGAAATGGCGACCGAAGCCGGCTCGGGCGGAGCGATGACGAAGTTGACCAAGCAGTGCCTCCCGCAAACGTGATGATGGCTTTTGGCACGATCTGCGCTCGCATTCCACTTGCAATCAACGATCAGGCGGCGGCCGTTGCTCGTTTGCCGCAAGATGACGGAAGTCGAAGCGGCCCCGATCTGGCGTCTTTTCTGCACTGGCCTGCACGCATTGCGTGTCTGGATCCAAAAAGGCGCTTGCAGCCTGCATTTGCACAGATAGGATTTGTTTCACCTGACTGGCGCGGGGTCTGCCGAGCCGGTCGCGGCAACATGGGAGGTTTCATGTCGGAGGTATCTTTGGTCGTGAATGGCCGAAAGGTCAGCGGCGCGGTGGAGGACCGCACGCTTCTAGTTCATTTCCTGCGCGAGAATCTGGGCCTGACTGGCACGCATGTCGGTTGCGACACGTCGCAATGCGGCGCATGCGTCGTCCATGTCGACGGCAAGGCGATGAAATCCTGCACGATGCTCGCGGTCCAAGCCTCGGGTTCGACCATTACCACCATCGAAGGCCTCGCCAACGGCGCCGACCTGCATCCCGTGCAGGCGGCCTTCAAGGAACACCATGGGCTGCAGTGCGGCTTCTGCACGCCGGGCATGATCATGACCGCGACCGATATGATCCGCAGGCATCCCGAAGGGCTCGACGAACCCACAGTGCGGGCAGAGCTCGAAGGCAACATCTGCCGCTGCACCGGCTACCACAACATCGTCAAGGCGATCCTCGCCGCGTCGAAGACGATGTCTAAGGCGTCCAAGAGCAAGGCGAAAAAAGCGGCGTGAGGCAAGGAGCGAATAGGGAATAGTGAGTAGCGAGTAGGGGCTTTGCCCGCTGCCGCGTCACCTCTTCCTCCATTCGCTACTCACTACTCGCTATCCGCTATTCGCTTTTTCAGGTCGGGAGGAACTCAGATGGGAATCGAAGGCATTGGCGCACGGGTTGCGCGCAAGGAAGACAAGAGATTCATCACCGGTGCCGGGCGCTATGTCGACGACATGGTCGTGCCGGGCATGAAACACGCGGCATTCGTGCGCAGCCCGCACGCGCACGCCGACATCAAGAAGATCGACGTCAAGAAGGCCGAAGCCATGCCGGGCGTCATCGGCGTGCTCACCGGCAGGCAGATCAAGGCCGACGGTATTGGCAACCTGATCTGCGGCTGGATGATCCACTCCAAGGATGGTTCGCCGATGAAGATGGGTGCCTGGTCGCCGCTGGCGGTCGATCGGGTGCGCTATGTCGGTGACGCCGTCGTCGTCGTGGTTGCCGATACCAAGGGACAGGCGCGTGATGCGGCGGAAGCCGTCGAGATTACCTACAAGGAACGCAAGTCGGTCGCTGATGCGGTCGACGCACTGGGCAAGGGCGCACCGCAGCTGCATCCAGAAGCCGATGGCAATCTGATCTTCGACTGGGGCATTGGCGACGAAGCTGCGACCGACGCGGCGCTGAAATCCGCAGCCCACGTTACGCGCCTCAACATCGTCAACAACCGGCTGGTGCCGAACGCGATGGAACCGCGCGCAGCACTTGGTCACTACGACAAGGCCGAGGATCACTACACCTGCTGGACCACCTCGCAGAACCCGCATGTCGCGCGGCTGGTGATGAGCGCGTTCTACAATGTCGCGCCGGAAAACAAGCTGCGGGTCATCGCGCCTGATGTCGGCGGCGGTTTCGGCTCCAAGATCTACATCTATCCCGAAGAGATCGTCTGCCTGTGGGCATCGAAGCGGACCGGCGTGCCGGTCAAGTGGGTGGCCGACCGCACCGAGAGCTTCCTCACTGACGCCCATGGCCGCGACCATCACACCACGGTTGAGATGGGCTTCGACAAGAACAACAAGATCGTCGGGCTGAAGGTCGACACGATCGCCAATCTCGGCGCCTACATGTCGCTGTTTTCCTCGGCAACGCCGACCTATCTCTACGCCACGCTGCTGTCGGGCCAGTACAACATCCCGGCGATCTACGGCAATGTGCGCACCGTCTACACCAATACTGCGCCGGTCGATGCCTATCGCGGCGCCGGACGGCCCGAGGCGACCTTCGTGCTCGAGCGTACGATGGAGATCGCCGCGCGCGAGCTTGGCGTTTCGCCCGCCGAGCTGAGGCGGACGAATTTCATCACCCAGTTCCCGCACCAGACGCCTGTCATCATGTGCTACGACGCCGGCGACTACGCAGCCTCGCTCGATGCGGCGATGAAGCAGGCCGATTATGCCGGCTTCGCCAAGCGCAAGGCGGCGGCTGCCAAGAAGGGCAAAAAGCGCGGCATCGGCATGAGCTGCTACATCGAGGCCTGCGGCATCGCGCCGTCGGCAGCGGTGGGCTCACTCGGCGCTGGCGTTGGCTTGTGGGAGTCCGCCGAGGTGCGCGTCAATGCCGTCGGCACCATCGAGGTGCTGACCGGTTCGCACAGCCATGGCCAGGGTCATGAGACGACCTTCGCCCAGCTCGTCAATTCACGCTTCGGCGTGCCGCTGGACAGCGTCTCCATCGTCCACGGCGACACCGACAAGGTGCAGATGGGCATGGGCACCTATGGCTCGCGCTCCGGTGCGGTCGGCATGTCGGCGATCGTCAAGGCGCTCGACAAGGTCGAGGCCAAAGCCAAGAAAATCGCCGCCCACCTGCTCGAAGCCGACGAGGGCGACATCGTCATCGAGAACGGTCAGCTCAAGGTTGCCGGCACCGACAAGAACGTGCCCTGGTTCCAGATGGCGCTTGCGGCCTATACCGCGCACAACCTGCCGCAAGGCATGGAGCCTGGCCTAAAGGAGACGGCTTTCTATGATCCGTCCAATTTCACCTTCCCGGCCGGCTGCTACATCTGCGAAGTCGAGATCGATCCCGAGACGGGCAAGACCGACATTGTGCAGTTCGTCGCCGCCGACGACTTCGGCAACATCATCAACCCGATGATCGTCGAGGGACAGGTGCATGGCGGCATCGCGCAGGGCGTCGGCCAGGCTTTGCTCGAAGGTGCCGTCTATGACGCCAGCGGGCAGCTTTTGACGGCAAGCTACATGGACTACACCATGCCGCGCGCCGATGACCTGCCGTCGTTCCAGATCTCGACGTCGAACACACCTTGCCCGGGCAATCCGCTCGGCATCAAGGGTTGCGGCGAGGCCGGCGCCATCGGTTCGCCGCCGGCGGTCATCAATGCCATCACCGACGCACTCGGCCACGAAAACCTGACCATGCCGGCGACGCCCCAGAAAGTCTGGGCGGCGTTGCGCAGCGGCTCGAAACACTGAGAAAAGCGAATAGGGAATAGGGAGTAGCTCATAGGGAAGAAACGAAAGCGAATGCGCACTCCTCGCTATTCGCTATTCCCTACTCGCTTCTTTCCCTGAAGGGAGAAAGATAAATGTATTCCGTCAACTATCATCGCGCCACCTCGGTCGTGGACGCCGTCAAGAAGATCAAGACTGGCGACGCCAAATTCCTGTCCGGCGGCATGACGCTCATTCCGGCGATGAAGACCCGGCTCGCCGCTCCGTCCGATATCGTCGATCTGACCCACATCGCCGACCTCAAGGGCATCAAGGTCTCGGGCAAGAACGTCACCATCGGCGCTGCAACGACGCATTTCGACGTCGCCAATGACGAGAAGCTGAAGAAGGTCTGCCCGGCGCTGTCGCATCTCGCCAGCCATATCGGCGACCCGGCGGTGCGGCACAAAGGTACGCTCGGAGGCTCGGTCGCCAACAACGATCCGGCCGCCGACTATCCCTCGGCCTTGCTGGCGCTGGGGGCGACAATCGTCACCAACAAGCGGCAGATCGCGGCCGACAAGTTCTTCAAGGGCTTGTTCGAAACCACACTCAAGGACGACGAGATCGTCACCGCCGTCACCTTCACGGCGCCAGCCAAGGCCGGCTACGCCAAGTTCCCAAACCCTGCGTCACGCTATGCCATGACCGGCGTGTTCGTGACCAAGGGCAAGGATGGCGTGCGCGCGGCAGTGACTGGTGCGGGCGACGATGGCGTGTTTCGCTCCAAGGAAATTGAAGCCGCGCTGACCAAGAAGTTCGAGCCGGCAGCGCTTGAAGGCGTTTCGGTGCCGTCGAAGAACCTGATGGGTGACATCCACGCATCGCCCGAGTACCGCGCCAATCTGGTGGTGGTGATGGCCAAGCGTGCCGTCATGGCCGCCAACGCCTGACCGCGAACAAAACCCAACTTGCCAAGAGGGGCCTCCGGGCCCCTTTTGATGTCAGAAGGAACAAGACATGGCCGTTCGTCGCATCGTCGCCAATCTCCACGCAGCCGACCCGAGGGCGGCGCAAGCATTCTACGGCGAATTGCTTGGGCTCGACATCCTCATGGATCACGGTTGGATCCTGACCTTCGGCACCGGCGGTACGATGACACCGCAACTCGGCGTGGCCAGCGAGGGTGGATCTGGCACGCCAGTGCCTGTGCTTTCGATCGAGGTCGACGATGTCGATGAGCTTTATGACAGGGTGAGGGCTGCGCGCCATGAGATCGTCTACGATCTTACCGACGAGCCCTGGGGCGTGAGGCGGTTTTTCGTCCGCGACCCGTTCGGCAACATCATCAACATCCTCGATCACGCGACGTAGAACGAAAGTCTGCGATTTCCAGATAGGCATCTCGCTAGTCAGCCCTTGGCATCGGTCGCGAAGGCGGCTTACATGCCGCGCGCATGTCGTCGCAATAACACCAGCATTCTGGAGCATACAGGAATGGCGCGTCCGATAACTTCGATCGCCGATCTTCGCGCAATCGCCAAGCGTCGCGTCCCCAGGATGTTCTACGACTATTGCGATTCCGGATCCTGGACCGAGAGTACCTATCGCGAGAACGAAAGCGATTTCGTGCCGATCAAGTTGCGCCAGCGCGTCGCCGTCGACCTGCGCAACCGCACACTCGAGACCACGATGGCCGGCGAGAAGGTGTCGATGCCGGTGGCGATCGCACCGACCGGGCTGACCGGCATGCAGCATGCCGATGGCGAGATCCATGCCGCGCGTGCGGCTGAAAAGGCGGGCATTCCCTTCACGCTGTCGACGATGAGCATCTGCTCCATTGAAGATGTGGCCGAGAACACCTCGAAGCCGTTCTGGTTCCAGCTCTATGTGATGAAGGACCGCGATTTCGTATCGCGGCTGATCCAGCGTGCCAAGGCGGCGAAATGCTCGGCGCTGGTGCTGACGCTCGACCTGCAGATTCTTGGCCAGCGCCACAAGGACGTCATCAACGGCCTGACGACGCCGCCGCGCATGACGATCCCCAACATCATCAACCTGGCGACCAAGCCGCGCTGGTGCCTCAACATGCTGCGCACCAACCGCCGTACGTTCCGCAACATCGCAGGCCACGCCAAGGGTGTCACCGACCTGCGCTCGCTGTCGTCCTGGACTGCCGAACAGTTCGACCCGGCGCTCAGCTGGGATGACGTGAAGTGGATCAAGGATCAGTGGGGCGGCAAGCTGATCCTCAAGGGCATTCTCGATCCGGAGGACGCAGAGAAGGCCGCGGCGAGCGGCGCGGACGCGCTGATCGTCTCCAACCATGGCGGCCGCCAGCTTGATGGCGCGATTTCCTCGATCTCGGCGTTGCCTGCCATTGTCGACGCTGTCGGCGACCGTATCGAGGTGCTGATGGATGGCGGCATACGCTCTGGCCAGGACGTGCTCAAGGCTGTCGCGCTTGGCGCCAAGGGCGTGTTCATCGGCCGCTCGTTCCTCTATGGCCTCGGCGCCGGCGGGGAGGCGGGCGTGACCACCTGCCTCGACATCATCCGCAAGGAACTCGACATCACCATGGCCTTCTGCGGCCTGCGCGACATCAACGATGTCGACAGCCGCATCATCGCGCGGCGCTGAGCCGTCGCCAAGCCGCCGCTGGCGCTTTAAAGCGCGTCCGCTCAAGCCCTGGGCTTGAGCGAGGCGACCAATTCAAATATGGGTCATGGCCGAGTAGCCCGAAGCCATCTCACGCACAAAATCTGGAAATTCCAAACCGGCATCCGATCTCTGGTGATGGCCGGCAGGGTCATTTGAGTGGGCTATTCGGACAAGAGCCTGAGCCTCTACCTCGCTCACCGCGTCGAGCTTGTCGACTACGCAACGGCGATCGTTGGCGATCGCGCGCGCGGCGAAGACGTCGTGCAGGAGGCATTCCTCCGTCTCGACGCGGCCGCTGCCGGGCGCACATTGGACGAGCCGGTCGGCTACCTCCGCCGCATCATCCGCAACCTTGCGATCGACTGGATACGCCGTCGTTCCGTCGAAGGCAGGCATGTCGCCGATACTGCCGACGTCGAGGCCATCGCCGAAGACCGCCCTTCGCAAGAGGATGTTCTTGCCCATCGCGACGAGTTGCGCATCGTCCTGGATGCCATGGCGGAGCTGCCGGAGCGTACGCGCGTCGCGCTGGAGATGCACCGGTTCGACGGGTTCAAGCTCAAGGATATCGCCGCGCATCTCGGCATCTCGGTTGGCCTTGCGCATGCCCTTGTCTACCAGGGGCTCGAACATTGCCGGAAACGATTGTCAGGTGAAGCGTGACCCGCCTGTTGAAAAACTCACGCCGTCAAACGTCTTATCAAAAGAGGCCTCGTTTGAAGCCCTGCAACGTCGACGGTCGGGAACTTCCTTGGGAGACAGTCTGATTAAACCGGGAGAGGATAAAGCGAAGCCGACCGAAGAGGCGCTCCACTGGCTGATCGCGCTTGAAGACAAGCCCGACGATCCAGAGGTGGCAACGGCGTTTGGCGCTTGGCTTGCGAGCAGCGACGACAACCTGAAGGCATGGAGCGAGGCGCGCCATGTCTGGAACGTGCTGGGGGAGGCGAATGAAGTTCGCGCCACAAGCCGCCGCAGCTCAGCCCATCCAACCGTGTCGGCATCACGTACGCGGCAGCCACGTCGCCGCAGTCGCGCAGGCTATTTCGCCGCGTCGGTGTTTGGTGTGGCCACGATTTGCATGGCTGTGCTGTTTCAGCAGAATATCAACATCTGGCTTCACGCCGACTACACGACCGGTGTCGCCCAGACCCGTGAAATCCGGCTCGAAGACGGCAGTATTGCCTATCTCGGAGCGGACAGCGCCATCGACGTCGCGTTCGATCAGGCGTCGCGCAGTGTCCGCCTGCTCTCCGGCGAGGCCTATTTTGAGGTTGAACCCGACGCTGGCCGACCGTTCCAGGTCGACGCGGGCGAGGTCGATACCACGGTCCTGGGTACGGCTTTCGATGTGCGGATGATGGGCGAAGGCATCTCGGTTGCGGTCAATCACGGGCGTGTTGCCGTTGCCTCTACCACCGCCACCGAGGAGTTGGGCGCGCCGCTCGAAGCCGGCGACTGGGTCCATGTCAGCCGCGCCGGCAAGGTCGAGCGTGGCAAGGACGCCTCCGACCTAGCGGGCGGATGGCGAAGCGGGATGCTTGTCGTCAAGGATCGCTCCGTCGGCGAAGTCGTGGACGCGATCGGCAGATATTATCCGGGTAAGATCGTGCTGGCGGATTCTGCCATGTCCAACCAGCGGATCACCGGTGTTTACAACCTCAATGAGCCGATCGGCGCGCTCACGGCCGTTGCTGCCGCTCATGGTGCCCAGGTGCGTCGGATCAGCCCCTGGCTGGTGGTCGTGTCGAGCTGGTAGCCTTGCCCGAATCTTTTTTCATAAACATGAGTGCTTTTGTCTGAAAATCCGCAAGGCTGCTTCGTCCTTGTGGTGAGAGGGGCGTTCGGCCGTGTGCCTGGCCCCTCGTGCTTGGGACAAAAAGGGTGCGGCATGCGTAAGTCGGTGAGTGGCAGGTTTGGCGGGGCATTTGTCGCCGCATTGATGGTGGGTACGGCATTGGCGGGCATGGGCATGCCCAGTGTCGCCTTGGCGCAGCAGACCAGTACGGCCCAGCAAAAGACCTTCCAGATTGCTGCACAACCGCTTGCCGGTGCGTTGACCCAGTTCGGCCAGCAGTCAGGCATGCAGGTATCGGTCGATGCCGCCGCGGTGCGCGGGCTGTCATCTCCCGGCGTCTCGGGCGCGCTGACAGTCACCGATGCCGCAGCGCGGCTGCTCGCCGGCAGCGGGCTTTCATACCGGGTTGAGGGCGGAACGCTCGTCATCTCCGATCGTGTGTCCGACGCTCATGCTATGCCGGCCGCAAATGGTTCGCTGGTGCTCGATGTCATCAGCGTGACGGCCGGTGGAAACGCTGCCGATCTGCCGTTCGAGACTCCCGGATCGGCGAGCCACATTTCTGCCGAACAGATTTCGCGCACGCCGCCGACTTCGGTTGGCGACATATTCCGCTCGACGCCGGGTGTCATGGCGGCAGGCAACCGTGTCGGTGCCTCGGTCGACGTCAACATCCGCGGCCTGCAGGGCCAGAACCGCGTCAACGTCATGGTCGACGGCACGCGCCAGACCAACAATTCCTACCGCGGTTACCGAGGCAGCCGCAACGAGACCTATGTCGACCCCGACTTCATCGGCGGCATCGATGTTTCGAAGGGCCCGTCGGGCGGAGCTGGTGGCGTCGGCGCCATGGGCGGCGTGGTCAACATGCGCACCATCACCGCGCGTGACATCGTCAGCGATGGCCAGGTCTATGGTGCACGCATCAAGACGAGCTTGGGCGGCAACACCATCAGTCCGCTTGATCTGGGCTCGACCAGGCTGCGTGGCGACGGGCCGGATTTCTTCAACGGCGACGCCTGGTCGGGCAGCGTTGCGGCCGGCGTTATCAAGGACAACTACGAATTCGTAGCTGCCTTCTCCAAGCGCAAGGCCGGTAATTATTTTGCCGGCACCAAAGGCAAGGCAAGCTATCTCAACGACAGCATGTCGTTTAAGCCACCCTTTGTGATGCCGCTTTCACCTTTCCGTCCCGGCATGGAAGTGGCCAACACGTCGCAGGACGTCACCTCGTTCCTGACCAAGGGCAAGCTGAGCTGGGGCGACGGCCACTCGCTGACGCTGGGCTACATCTACTACCAGAATGATTACGGCGAAAATCTCGAGACGGACATCGACTACCTCTACTGGGTCCCGACCCAGAACAAGCTGAGCAACACCAAGACCAAAACCTTCACCTCGACCTACAAATATGGCCCCGAGGACGGCGGCTACATCGATTTTACCTCGAACCTGTGGTTCTCCGACGTGCGTTCGCAAAGCGGCGTCGCCGGCAAGCTGACCTGGAACCCGCTTTCCGATGGCAAGAACACGGCGACCACCTATGGCGGCGATGCATCCAACGTCTCGATAATCGATTCGGCAATCGGCAAGTTCACCGTCAGGAACGGCGTCGAGTTTGTACATGAACAGGCGCGCGAAAAGCAGCTGTTCTGGAACCCGGGCGATCCGGAAAACCCGATGCCGGTGGGCAACAACCCGAACGGCAACCGGCTGATGCTGAGCGGCTTCAACGAGACCAAACTTGAGGTCAATGACTGGCTGACCTTCGCCGGTGGCCTGCGCTACGACTACTACGAGGCAACAGGCAAAGGCATCGCCATCAGCCGCTACCCTGGCAAGGAGGGCGCGCGCCTGAACCCGCAGGCAAGCGTAACCGTGACGCCGTTCGACGGCGTGCAATTGTTCGGCTCCTATGTCGAGGGCTGGCGCCCGCCCAGCCTGCGCGAAACCTCCTCGCCATTGCCCGGCGTCATCCCCAATCCTGACTTGAGGCCGGAAGTGTCGAAGAACTTCGAGTTCGGCATCAATGTCATGCGCGACGACGTGCTGACCTCAGGCGACAGCCTGCGCGTCAAGGCGGTGTGGTTCGACAACAATTACGACGACTATATCGTCCGTGGCCGGACACGCTCGGGCTCGTATACCTGGACCAATATCGAACAGGCCGAGTTCCAGGGTTATGAGCTGTCGGTCGGCTACGATGCCGGCGTCGCCTATGTCGAAGGGGCGCTCACCAGTTATGCCGACATCAATTTCTGCAATCGCGGCGTCTGCAACGGCTCTGTCGGCGCTGACGACTACGGCGTCGTGACCATCCCGCCGAAATACTCCGGCACCGTCACCGCGGGCGTGCGCCTGTTCGAGGAACGGCTGTCGCTTGGCGGGCGTGTCTATTTCTTTGGTGAACGTTTCGGCCGCTCGACGATCGGCAAGGGCGGCACCAATTCCGCAACCTACTGGCCAGGGGCGGCGATCGTCGACCTGTTCGGCAGCTACAAGATCAATGACACCGCGACCCTCGATTTCAGCGCCGAAAATATTGCCGACCGCTATTACCTCGACCCGATTGCAACAAGTGCGGTGCCGGCGCCGGGCCGCACCTTCCGTGCCAGCCTGACGGCGAAGTTCTGATTTGACCGGGCAGTTCGCTCGTTTTCTGGGAAGACCATGACAACCATCCATATTGAAAAACCGATCGAGGCGAGCCGCGCCAAGCGCCTGAAGGCGCGGACCAATGCTACCCATGAGCGCCTCGATGCGTCGATCATGGCGGGGCGGCCATTCGAGGACCGCCAGCGATACGGGCTCTTCCTGAAGGTGCAGTACAGCTTCCATCGCGACATCGACGCGCTGTATGCGAGCCCGGTTCTGGACGGATTGTTGCCCGATCTCGAGGGGCGGCGGCGTTTGGGCCTGATCGCGCAAGACATCGCCGATCTTGGGCTGGAACCGCCCGCTTTCGCGTCGGCGCCTGCTTTGGAAAGCGGAGCCGACACTCCGACTGCTCTCGGTTGGCTGTACGTTGCCGAAGGCTCGAATCTCGGCGCGGCCTTCCTTCTGAAGGAGGCTGCCAAGCTTGGGCTTTCCGAAACCTTCGGCGCAAGGCATCTTGCGGCGGCACCTGAGGGGCGCGGCCTGCACTGGCGCACGTTCACTGCGGCGCTTGACGCGCTGCAGCTGAGCGACGGCGAGGAAGATCGTGCCGTGGCGGGTGCGGAGGCTGGGTTCCGCCGCGTGCATGGGCTGGTCAAGGAGGTTTTCGGATGACTGCAGTCCTCAAGGACATGCTTGGCTGAATGAAGCAGTTGCTTCACCGTGCCGCCGGCAAGGCGGCATTCAAGGCAAAACGCGTCGGGCTCATCGCGCTCGGCGTGCTGATGCTCGGCCTCGGCATCGTCGGCGCATTCCTGCCGGTCATGCCAACGACGATCTTCCTGATCCTGGCAGCCTGGTGCTTCGGGCGCTCCTCGCCGCGCATCGAAGTATGGATGCTCAATCATCCCCGCTTCGGCCCGACCTTGCGCGACTGGCGGCAATACGGGGCCGTGCCGCGCAGGGCGAAGATCGTAGCCTGCCTAGGCATGGCATCAGGCTATGGCCTGTTTTTTGTCGGAGCCAGGCCTGAACCATTGCTGGCTGTCGTGGTCGCCGCATTCATCGTGGCCGCAGCCATTTATGTCACCACGCGACCCGAACGGCTTGGCACGGCAAGCGCAACTGACGGCATCGATGAGGCGCGCGAAGGCAAGGCTGAGTGAAGTGTCTGAGTTCTGAGCAACTGGCTGCCGGCATACATGCAGTTTTGCTGCAGAACCTAAACGGCTTGGATGCACAAGTGCGCGAAGTGCACGCGCCATTGACAATGCGCTCCCAAGATTCAAACATATGTTTGAAACGTACAATTCAAATACACATTCGCCATGGCTTGGCTGGTGTCTTGAACGCTGGAGGGTGTCGTGCATAGCAAACCAAGTGGTTCGTTCGTGGCGCTGATCACGCCGATGAACTCCGACGGCTCCGTAGATATGGCTGGGTTTCGCAGCCTGGTCGATTTTCACCGGCAAAACCACACAAAGGCGATCCTGATCATGGGGTCGACCGGGGAGGTCTCGATGCTGACCCCGGAAGAGCGGCGCATGATCATCACCGAAACGGCAAAGATGCCGCGCGGCGACATGCTCCTCTATTTCGGCTGCACGGGCTCCAACACCCAAGGCACAATCGACTTGGTGCGCTACGCCAAGAACGAAGGCGGTGACGGCGCCATTATCGCGGCGCCTTCCTATATATGCGCCGACAATGAATCCATCGTCGAATATGTTCTGGAAGTCTGCGATGCGGTCGATTTCCCAATCGGCTTCTACAACAATCCCCCGCGCGTGAAGACGGACCTGCACTGGACCGACATCCAGCGCATCGCAGCCCATCCGAACATGGTCGTGCTCAAGGAATCGACAACCCGCGTCGGCCAGGTGGCGCAGGTCTGCCGGGCTGAACTCGACATCTCCGTCATGTGCTGCTGCTCGCCAAATCTCGGCCTGGTGATCCCGACCATGGCGCTGGGCGGCCATGGTACCGCGAACATGACGGGCAACATCATCCCGCGCGAGATGGCAGTCATCTCCAAGCCATGGGTGTCAGGTGATGACGCATTCGCCTGCCGCTCGGCCTGGCTGCGGAACTTGCCGATGCTGCATTTCGCCTATGCGGCCATTAATCCCGTTTCGATGAAATCGCTCATGGCGGCGGTCGGCTTGCCGGCGGGACCGCTGCGCAAGCCACTGCGGGCAGCTGATCCCAAATTGCTTGAAGACGGCATCCGTATCGTCCGCGAACTCGAGCTCGACAGGACCTACGGCTACCGCCTGGCGCGCTGATGGTGGCGGCTCCGCACTCCCAGACCGAGACTCGGCACCTGGCTTCGCGGCTGCCGACGCTCCGCCACTACATATCCTCAGATTTGACGCAAGCGGGAGAAGCGCGCGAACCGGCTTTCGGCTATGAGGGTTGAATGGAGGCAGCTGAAGAAAGAACCGGCCGGCACGACGATCGCGACACGCGCAGCGCATTGCTGCGTGCGGCTACCTTCGTGTTCGCCGACCGTGGGTTCGACGCGGCCACGCTGCGGGAAGTCACCAAGGTGGCCGGGGCAAACATTGCTGCAGTCAATTATCACTTCCGCTCCAAGGACGAATTGCTGCGCCTCACGCTCGAACAATGCCTCGGCCCGCTGAACGCGGCGCGCCTGGCGGCAATGAGGGCATGTGAGCAAGACCCGCAGCCAACCCTGCGCACGGTGCTGCGCGCGATCGTGGGGCCGCTTGTCGAGCTCAGCCTCGACGAGCGAGGAGGCCGCGCGGCGATCCGGCTGATGCTGCAAACCAAGGCATTGCCTCGCAGCTTGACCAATGAAATCTTCGCCGAGCAGTTCGACGAACTCCATCGCCTGTCCCGACATATGCTGCAGCGGGTGACGTCCCACCTCAGCGAGGTGCAGATCGCACTACGCTACGAATACATCCGCGGCGCCATCTTGCACATAGTTGCGGACCTCGATCCAAATGCCCGTCGCATGCCCGGCCTCGAGGACATCCAGGATCACGTCAGCAACAGCGCTCTCATAGATGACATCATCAGCTTCTGTGAGACCGGCTTTTCAAGCCGAAGCGACTGACTGTTGGGTACGGCCATCCGGATTGACGATTGAGCGGCGGAATGTCTGCCGCCTGATTGCCGCGGCCGAAGACGGGGATCCGCCTTCCTACCAGCTGTCGATGGATGAAGGAGAGATGTACGCTAGGAAGTTGGCGGACTCGAACACACTGCGCTGGCCCTGACAAGCCGGCTCCGAGATCCAATTTCGTTGTTCGGGTCTCCGGCGGCTATTTGCGCAATACCGACGATCATGCTTGATGCCGCCAATATTTCACTGCACATCGGTCAGCATGGCGGATGAAATAAGAAACCGACGTCGGGATTTGCCGTGGGCCTTGCCCACATCGCTGATCCTGCACGGGTTCTTCGTCGCGGTCTTGGTGGCCTACAGCCAGCCGAGGTTTCCTCAGCAGCCGCAGGAGCAGGCGGTAAACGTCACTCTCGTGCCTCCGCCGGAGCAGCCAAAGTCAAAACCTGAACCTCCGCCGCCCGCAAAGGATCCCGATTCCGAAAAGCCTCCGGAACCGAAGCAACTGCCTGCGTCGGAAAGGCAGCTGCCCAGGCCGGCGCAAATCGAGGTCCTGAAGCCTGTTTTCCGGTTCGGGGACAAGGATGCCTCCGGTAAATCTTTTGAGGGGGGAAGTGTTCAAGACGCTTCGCCTTCGCCGACGAAGGATGACGATTCGAAGCCGCCTTCCAAGGAGCGGCCGGATGCAGCCAACGACGCCGAAAAGCAGGCAGCCGGGGCAAATGATACCCAGCCCGCCCAGGATATGGAGAACGAAGCAGCCTCGAACCAGGACATGGCCAAGCAGGAGAAAGACAAACAAGCCGGCCTGGTGGACGGTGCCGACAATCAAACAGCCGTGGCACAAACACCGTTGGGTGGAGTCGGCAGCGACGGTGAGGTCGCGCTTCCCGCCTTGGCCAAGGCGCCACAGCCCAGACCCGCGAATACGCCGAATCCCAGCCTTGCAAAGATCTCAAAGCCCGAAAACGGGAGCACCAGGAGTCCAAACTCCAAGAATGTGGACGTTGCCAAATCGCAACCCTATTCGGGATTGCCGGGTGTTCGAAGGCTCCAATCGCAAGGTGCTACCGGTGATGCGCTGGCCACGACCTCGATGGCTGGCGTGCCTCGTGACAAGCGGGCTGCCAAACTCTGCGCCAGCGCGTTGCAGAAGCAATTGCTGGCCGCTTCTTATTCCCCCGACCTGGTGCCGCTTGTTTCGCTAAAGCGGGGCAATGTCCTTGACGTCCCGGAGGCCGCTTTCCGCACGCGAACAGCGTGGCACGCTCTGAGCTTCCGATGCGAGGTCGACACCGACGCGACGACAATCCTGTCGTTATCATTCCGCGTCGGAGCTACGATCCCGCGCGACCAATGGGCGCGTCTAGGGCTTCCTGCAAACGACTAGAGGTTTGCCGAAAAATAGATCCCGATCCTGGCTATGAGGGTTGGCTACCGACAGACGCTTGGGCACAATCCTGCGATATGAGATGGCCGTGGAAGCAACGTCAGATGGCGCTGGTCGCGGGTCAATGAACTGACTTCAGCAGAAAATCGCGGAAGCACCGTGCGGCAGGCGAAAGGGAACGGGTTCGTTTCTGGATCAGGCTGACCTCGCGTTTGATGTGCGGCTCGGTCGGTGTGCGCACGACGAGGCCCATGGAGGTCGCAAGGCGCGTGACGGCCGAGGTCATGATCGCGACGCCGAGGCCGCCTTCGACCATGCCGATGATGGTCAGAGGCAGCGCCACTTCTTGCATCGACTTGTCGAGCGGCAGGACGATGCCGTTGCGCGCCAGTTCGTTTTCCAGCCGGTCGCGGATCGGATTGCCGCGCTGCGGGCCGATCAACTTGCAGTCGGCAAGGTCGGTCCAGCGCAGTTCGGGACGTTTCACCAGCGGGTCATCGGCATGGAGCACCACCAGGAACTCATCGGTGGAGAGCCGCGTGCCGACGAGTTCCGAATCGTCTTCCGGCACTGTGCCTAGTCCAAGATCCACCAAACCGTTGGCGACCTGCTCCAGCACGGTTTTCTCCGCAACATCGTGCAGCTCGACCGTTATTTCGCGGTAGAGCTTGGTGAAGGCGTTGACGAGCTGCGGCAGCATCAGAGCAGCCTGAACCGTGCCGGCGGCTATCGTAACTTTGCCGCGCCGCAGCGCATTCAGTTCCCGCGAGCCCTCCACCATTCCCTCGATATCGGCAACGGCGCGGGCTGCGACCGGCAGGATGTCCATGCCCGCCTGGGTGAGGCGCAGCAGGCGGGTGTGCCGGTCGAAGAGACGAAGATTGAGATTTTGCTCCAGCTGCCGCACCAGCGTGCTGACGGCCGATTGCGACGAGCCGAGCTTGTCGGCGGCCAGCGTGAACTGCCCGAGATTGGCCACGGTGACAAAGGCGCGAAGCTGTTTAAGCGTGACGTCCATTCCGACCCATTCATTCAGTTACCAGATGAATAAATATGATTGTGCCGATTGTTTGCTGATTTGGCCAGCCGCATGATCCCCCTTGTACGGCGTGCGGTGACAAAACATGAGGCCAAGATGCCCCCCACCGCGCCGGAACACTATTCGCTGGGAGGATAGCGAATGCCCAATCTTGAGACGACGGATCCCGTCGAGAAGAAGTACCCGATTCCGAGCCTTTTCGCTCTAGGACTGCAACACGTTCTCGTCATGTATGCCGGCGCTGTCGCCGTGCCGCTCATCGTTGGCAGTGCGCTGCATTTGCCCAAGGATCAGATCGCCATGCTGGTCAGCGCGGATCTGTTTTGTTGCGGCATCGTCACCATCATCCAGGCCCTTGGTTTCGGCCGCCACGTCGGAATCCGGCTGCCGATCATGATGGGCATCTCGTTCACCGCCGTGCCGTCGATCATCGCGACCGGCACCAATCCCGACCTCGGCATGCCCGGTGTCATCGGGGCGGTCATCGGCTCCGGTGTCTTCACCGTCCTCGCTGCGCCCTTCTTCGGACGCTGGGTGCGGTTCTTCCCGCCTGTTGTCACCGGCACGGTCATGCTGGTCATCGGCCTTTCGCTGATGCGCGTAGGCGTCAACTGGGCCGCCGGCGGCCAGCCGATGATCCGGGGGGCTGAAGGCATGATCCCGAACCCCGCCTATGGCGCACCTTTCGCGCTCGCCGTCGCAGCCATCGTGCTGCTGTCGATCCTGCTGCTCACGCGGGTTCTCAAGGGCTTCTTATCCAACCTTGCTGTGCTGATGGGTATCGGCATCGGCTTTGCCATAGCGATCGCATTCGGCAAGGTTGATTTCCATGGCGTTGCCGACGCCGGCCGGGTGCGTATCATCCATCCGCTCGCCTTCGGCTGGCCGGTCTTTGAGTTCTGGTCGATCCTGTCCCTCTGTGCGGTCATGACCGTCATGATGATCGAGTCGACAGGGCAATTCCTGGCGGTCGGCGACATGGCAGGTCGCAAGATCACGCAGGCCGAGCTTACCCGCGGCCTCCGAACCGACGGCGTGGGCAACATCATCGGTGGCCTGCTCAACACCTTCACCTACACGACCTATGCGCAGAATGTCGGCCTGCTACAGATCACGGGCGTCTTGAGCCGCTACGTGGTCGCGGCGGGCGGCGTCATCCTGATCCTGCTCGGTTCGCTGCCGAAGGTTGCCTTCATCAGCGCCTCGATCCCGAGCTACGTCGTCGGCGGTGCCGCCATCGTCATGTTCGGCATGGTCTCGGCGACGGGCGTGAAGATTCTGGCGAAGGTGGATTTCGTCGCCAACCGCCGCAACCTCTACATCGTGGCGGTCAGCGTCGGCCTCGCCATGGTGCCGGTCGTGGCCGACAACATCTTCGCCCAGCTTCCGGCCGCAGTCGGAAAGTTCCTCCACAGCGGCGTGCTCGTCGGCACGTTTGCGGCAGCACTGCTCAACATCCTTTTCAACGGCGTGCCCGCGAAAGAGCCTGAGGACAGCGAGTTGCAGAACCATACCCCGGCTGCCAACCTGGCCTGAACAGCAACAAATATTAGTCCGGCGGCCGTCGCGCCGCCGGAGCCCGAGCCCTGAGCCTAAGAGGCTGAGCGGCCTGAAAATCCAAGAGGAATGCCATGAGGCGCTTTGAATACCATCGGGCGGACACGCTGGAGCAGGCCTCCCGTCTTCTCACCGACCTCGGCGACGACACCTTTCTGTTCAACGGCGGTACGGACCTTCTGGTCGAAATCCGAGAACGGCTGCGCCGAGTGCGCCATGTCGTCGACATCAAACAGATCCCGGGTCTTTCCGACATCACCTATGATGAAACGCGGGGCCTGACCTTCGGTGCGCTGGTCACCGTTGGGCGACTGGAAAACCTGGCGCTGGTGCGCCAGCGCTACCCGAATCTGTATGCGGCCTTCGCCTCGCTTGGCTCCATCCAGGTGCGCAACCGTGCAACGGTGATAGGCAATATCTGTCGTGCCTCGCCGTCGGCCGATACGATCCCGCCGCTGATTGCCGATGGCGCGTTCATCCACATCTACAGCCGCACCAATATGCGCGTCGTGCCACTTGCCGAATTCTTCACCGGCCCCGGCAAGACGGTGCTGGCCAAGGGCGAGATCGTTACCGGCATCACCGTGCCGCCCGCCGGCGACAACACCGGCAAGGCCTATCTCAAGCACGGCCGCCGCAAGGCCATGGAACTCTCCACCGTCGGCGTCGCCGTCAGCCTCACCATGGAAGATGGCCTTTGCAACGACATTCGCATCGCACTCGGCGCGGTCGGCGCCACCGTGCTTCGCGCGCCCGAAGCCGAGGCGATGCTGCGCGGCACTGCGCTCGACGCGGCAACGGTCAAGAACGCCGCCGAGAAGGCGATGGAAGAGTGCACGCCGATCAGCAACGTGCGCGCCAGCGCTGAATACCGCCGCGACATGGTCGGCGTGCTGACCGGGCGCGCCATCAAACAGGCACTGGAGGCTTTCGCATGAAACGGATCGTCGAACTCACCATAAATGGCGAGCCGCGCGACATGACGGTGGATAGCTGCCGCTCGCTGCTCGATGCGCTGCGCGACGATGTTGGCCTCACCGGCACCAAGAAGGGTTGCGACGTCGGCGATTGCGGTGCCTGCACCGTCATCGTCGATGGCGAGCCGGTCAATGCCTGCCTGATGCTTGCAGTGGAGGCCGAAGGCCGCTCTGTCGAGACGATCGAGGGGCTACAGCCTGGCGTCGATAAGTTGCATCCGTTGCAGGATGCCTTCATGCGCCACGGCGCCTCGCAATGCGGCTTTTGCACGCCGGGCATCCTGATGATGGCCAAGAAGCTGCTCGACGACAATCCGCGCCCGACGGACGACGACATCCGCTTCGGCCTCAGCGGCAATATCTGCCGCTGCACCGGCTACACCAAGATTTTCGACGCGATCAAAGCCGCCGCGATCGAGATGGAGTCTGCAAGATCATGAACATGACGATCCCAATCGAAACGCGCGAGTTCAAGGTCGTCGGCAAGAGCGTCCGCCGCGACGACGTGCTCGAAAAGGTGACCGGCGAAGCCGAGTATACCGGCGACGTCAAACTGTCGGGCATGCTGCACGGCAAGATCAAGCGTTCCGCCATTGCGCATGCGCGGATCAAGAGCATCGATGTCAGCAAGGCGCTCGCCTATCCCGGCGTCAAGGCGGTGCTGACGCATGAGAACGTGCCGCGCGTGCTGCACTACGGCTCGCCGCACCCGCGCTCGGCTTCCTGCACCAAGGACCAGTATATCCTCGACGACAGGGTGCGGTTCTGGGGCGAGGGCGTCGCCGCCGTCGCCGCCATCAGCGAGGAGATCGCCGACGAGGCGCTCGACCTGATCGAGGTCGAATACGAACCCTTGCCGGCCGTCTTCGAGCCAGAGGATGCAGCCCAGCCGGGCGCGCCGCTGATCCACGAGGTCGGGCCGGGCGGCAACCTGGTGCTCGATCCGGTGCGCGTCAATCGCGGCGATGTGGACGCAGCTTTTGCCCAGGCGGATTTTGTGCTCGAAGGCACATTCTCCGGCGGGCGGCCGCATCCGGCCTATATGGAGCCGAATGTCTGCATCGCGGACTGGGACGGCTCCAACAAGCTGACCTTCTGGACCTCCACCCAGACCTCTTTCATGGTGCGCGGCATCCTCGCCGAAGTGCTCGGCCTGCCGCTGACCAAGGTGCGCGTGCTCGTCGATCACATGGGCGGCGGTTTCGGCGCCAAGCAGGACCTGTTCCAGCACGAATTCCTCTGCGCACTGCTGGCGAAGGAGACGCGCCGGCCGGTGAAGATGGAATTCACCCGCCACGAAACCTTCGTCGCCGGCCGCTCGCGACATCCCTGCAAGATCTGGCTGAAGCAGGGCTTCAAGAACGACGGCACGCTCGTTGCTCGCGACATGAAGCTGGTCTACGATTCGGGAGCTTATGGCTCGCACGGTCCGGGTGTGACCATCGTCGGGACCACGGCGGCCACCTCGCTCTACCGCTGCGAGAACGTGCGGCTCGAAGGGCGCTGCGTCTACACCAACACGCCGATCAACGGCGCCTTCCGTGGCTACGGCGTGGTGCAGAGCTATTATGCGCTCGATATCCAGATGGACGAGGCGGCCGAACGGCTCGGCATGGACCCGGCGGAGCTGAAGCTGAAGAATGTGGTGCGCGCCGGCGATATCGCGCCGTCGGGTCACCCGATCCTCGGCCACGGCCTGGAAATCTGCCTCCAGCACGGCATGGACGTGCTGGACTGGAAGTCGCTGCGCAATCGCGACCGTACGCCGGACCCGAAGCACCCGCACATGCGCACTGGCTGGGGCATCGGCTGCGAAATGCACGGTTCTTCCGCCTATCCCGGCATCAAGGAACAAGGCAACGCCACGGTGAAGGTCAACGAGGACGGCACGGTGACGCTGCTCACCGGTGCCGCCGGCCTCGGCACCGGCGCGCACACCGCGCTGGCGCAGATCGTCGCCGAAGAACTCGGCGTGCGCTTCGAAGATGTCGGCACGATACATGGCGATACGGACGTTGTGCCGTGGGACATCGGCGCCTTTGCCAGCCACACGACCTATCTCGTCGGCACCGCCGCCAAGATGGCCGCCAGCAAGGTGCGCGCGGCTGTTCTCGAACGCGCGGCGATGAAGCTGCAGGTTTCTGCGGCCGAGATCGACCTTTCCGAAGGCAAGGTCTTCGTCATCGGTGATCCCGGCCGTTGCATGACGGTCGCCGAGGCGATGGGTCCCTCGCGTGGCATTCCCGCCGCCAACATCGTGGCAAACGGCACCTACGAACCGACGAAGTCCTATTCCTTCGCTGCGCATTTCGCTGAGGTTCATGTCGATACGGAAACCGGCATCGTCGAGGTCAAGCGCGTCATACCGGTGCACGACGTCGGCCGGGTCATCCACCCGATCGCGGCACAGGGCCAGATCGAGGGCGGCATCCAGCAGGGCATCGGCCACACGCTGACCGAGGACTACATCATCGACAAGAAGACCGGCCGGTCGCTCAACGCCGGCCTCGTCGACTACAAGATGCCGCTGTCCATGGACATGCCTGACATCGAGACGATCATCCTCGAGGCGGCACCCGATCCGGGCGGCCCCTGGGGCGCCAAGGGTGTCGGCGAAGATCCGATCATCGCCATCGGCCCGGCTATCGCCAACGCCATCCACGACGCCATCGGCGTTCGCTTCCACCACTATCCGATCACTCCGGAAGATATCCTGAAAGCCTTGAGGGAGAAGGGCGCATGAACATGCACATCGAACCTGCGAGCCAGAAACTCCCCATCACGATCCTCACCGGGTTCCTTGGATCGGGAAAGACGACGCTGCTCAACTACATCCTCACCGAACGCCACGGCCACCGCATCGCGGTGATCGAGAACGAGTTTGGCGAAGTCGACGTCGACAGCGACCTGGTGCTCGCCTCCGACGAGGAAATCTTTCAGATGCAGAACGGCTGCATCTGCTGCTTCGTCGACGTGCGCAACGACCTCATCGACGTGATGAAGAAGCTCTTGAGCCACAAGGACAAGTTCGACCACATCATCGTCGAGACTTCGGGTTTGGCGGACCCAACCCCCGTCGCCACAGCCTTTTTCGTCGACCGCAGCGTCGCCGACGAGGTCGAGCTGGACGCCATCGTCACGCTCGTCGATGCCATGCATATCGACCAGCACCTCTACGATCCGGTGCTTGACGGCAGCGACAACCAGGCGGTCAACCAGATCGTCGCGGCCGACCGCATCATCGTCAACAAGATCGACCTTGCCGGCGAAGAGGCGCTCTGCTCGCTGGAGGGATCGCTGCGCAAGCTCAACCAGACCGCACCCATCCTGCGTTCCAGCTACGGCGTCGTGGACCTTTCGAACATTCTCGGCGTCAACGGCTTCCGGCCGTCCTATGTGCGCGAGCGGGCGGAAATCCTCGACATCGACATGGACAACGACCACGACGCGCATGACCATCACGAATGCCACGATGCGGCTTGCGGCCATCCGGACCATGGCCACGAGCACCACCATGATCACGGCCACGCACCCGCACTGCGCCCGCACAGCCATGACGCAACGGTCAAGTCTCACTCCTTCGTCTATCCGCACTCCTTCGATGGCGAGAAGCTCGCCACTTTCCTGAAGGACTATCTCGGCGAGCGCGGTGACGACATCTTCCGCACCAAGGGTATCGTTTCGGTGGCCAACGACGAGCGCTTCTTCGTGCTCCAGGCGGTGCACAAGCTGGTCGATTTTCGCCCCGACCACAGTTGGGGCGAGGACACGCGGAAGTCGAAGTTCGTCTTCATCGGCCGCAATCTCGACCGTGACGGCATAGACAGGAACTTGCGCGCATGCCTGGCCGCCTAGTGGCGCTTCTTCCGTCCTAAACGCCTGCCCAAGTCCCCCAGTCCAAGACGCCCGCGCAGTTTCCAGCGCGCGGGCGGTTGGCGGCTGCAATCTAAAAATCGTTTAAAAAGAATAACTTAGATAAATTTTGGCGTTGACAAAAAGTCGGTCTCATGGTTTCCTCAAGACGAGTAGAAGCGCCGACAATTGCTCACCGTCTGTTGGACGATGAGGCCGCGATGTCGATGCTCACTGTGAAAGGAACACCTGCTGGTTGCAGCCGCCCCGCGGCATCAGCACCAGCTTTCCTTCCCCGTCATTGGCATTTCCTGAGATCGCGCATCCCATGCCGGCTTTCCGCTGGCACGGCGTTCACCGCGCGGCCCCGCATCGACCGGACCCTCTACGACAGGAGAACGCAATGATAATTGACCTAAGCTGCTACCCCACCGATCTGGTGGACCTGGCTTGGCGCCACGACGGCCCGCCGTTCACCGGCGACAAGCTTTTGAAGATGATGGACGGCCCGTACTACGTGAACGGCAAGCCGCGCCGCATCGACAAGGCCTTCCTCCAGCCGCCGCAGGGCAACACCATCTACACCCACGAAGTCATGGACCTGGAAGGCAAGGCCGCCATCCGCCAGTACATGGCCTATACGGAAAAGATGGTGACCGAGCACCCGGACCGCTTCCTCGGCTGCTTCGTCTACAACCCGCGCTACGGCACCCAGAACGGCGCCGAAGAAATCGAACGCTACGCCAAGGAGTTCGATTTCAAGATGGTGCAGCTGCAGGCGAACATGCACGCCTACCGCCCCGACCGCGCGCTCGACTGGCTGCGTCCGGCCATGAAGAAATGCGCCGAGCTCGGCCTGATGGTGAAGGTGCATACCGGCGACGGTCCGTACTCGATCCCCACCGAGTTCTACCCGATCATCCGCGAGTTCCCGGAAGTGAACTTCATCCTCGCGCATTTCGGCGTGCAGACCGGCGGCGTCTATGTGTTCGAGCCGATGCAGATGGCGCTCGACACGCCGAGTGTCTACGTCGAATCCGGCTGGTGCCTGCAGTCGCGCATCGTCGAATTCGCCAAGGTCCTGCCCAAGCACAAGATCCTGTTCGGCTCCGACACGCCGCCGAACGAGCCGGGCATGTGGATCAACCTTCTTGAAGTCCTCTGCCACGAGCCGCCGCAGGGCCTCAACCTCGATGAGGATACGCTTGAGGATTACCTCGGCAACAACACCGCCCGCATGATCGGCCTCGAGCCGACCAGGCCGCCGGCGAGCGTCGAGGAAGCCGAAGCGTATCTGCGCCGCCACGGCGTCGCGCTCGCCGCGTAAAATTGAACGGAGCGAATTATGATCATCGATACCCATCTTCACCCGACCAACCTTGTCGACGAGGCGTGGCGTCATACGGGGACGCCCTTCACCGGCGAGCGCATGCTGAAGCTGATGGACGGTCCCTACATGATCAACGGCAAGCCACGCCGGATCGACATGGGCTTCATCCAGCCGCCGCCTGGCAATACCGGCTACCGTGATGGCAACCGCAAGGGCCGCGACGGCATTCGCGACTACATGGCCTATTGCGCCGAGCTGTGCCAGACCTACCCGGACCGCTTCATCGGCAACTTCAACTACAACCCGCGCTGGGGTCCTGAAAACGGCGCGGCGGAGCTGGAATTCCACGTCAAGGAATACGGCTTCAAGATGCTGAAGCTGCACGCCAACATGCACGGCTACCGTCCCGACCGCGCACTCGACTGGCTGCGCCCGGCGATGAAGAAGTGCGCCGAACTCGGCGTTGTCGTCCTCATCCACACCGGCGACGGCCCGTACACCATCCCGACGATGTTCTATCCGATCATCCGCGAGTTCCCGATGGTCAACTTCATCATCGGCCATTTCGGCATCCAGACGGGCGGCAACTACTCGTTCGAATCCTTCTGGATGGCGATGGATACGCCGAACGTCTACTGCGAATCTGGCTGGTGCTTCCAGTCGCGCATCGTCGAGTTCGCCCAGCAGCTGCCGAATAACAAGATCGTCTTCGGTACGGACAGCCCGCCGAACGATCCAGGTATGTGGCTGCGCGAGCTGGAAGTGCTCTGCAAGGATCCGCCGCACGGCATCAACCTCTCCGAGGACGATCTGGAAGGCTATCTCGGCAACAACATCGCCAAGCTCGTCGGTATCGACCCGTCGCCGCCGCCGCGCGACGTGAAGGATGCCCAGGCACGCCTCAAGGATTCCTACGCCGGCGTCGACCGCGCCACCGGCAGGCATCTGGAGTTCGCGTGATTTGACCTGGGCGGCGCCCTCTGGGGCGCCGCTCTCCACCGCAGCATCGAGGCCGAGCCATGACCCAGAATCACAAGCAAGACGTCCGCCGCTTCCTCGCCGACTACCGGGCGGAACATCCCGAGGACGTCATCACCATCGACCGGCCGGTCTCGGACGATCAGGACGCAACCGCGCTGATCTGGAACCTTGCAGACAAGGGCCAACATCCGATGCTGCACCTGAAGAATGTCAGCGGCATCGACGTCGAAGTCATCTGCAACATCTTTGCCTCGCGCGATCGCATCGCTCGTCTGCTCGGCTCGACCGCCGACAAGCTGCACGAGGCCTACCAGGCCCGCTCCAACAGGCCGTTGCCGCCGGAGGTTCTGGAAAGCGGTCCGGTCACGGAAGAAATCATTTCCGGCGACGCTGTCGACCTGCACGCGCTGCCGATGCTCAAGCACTTCGACACCGATCGCGCCAAATACATCACGTCAGGCATCATAATCGGCGAGCATCCCGAAACCGGTGCCGGCAACCTCAGCTATCACCGCGCGATGATCCATTCGCGGAATTCGCTCGCGACCTCGCTGCATTCGCGTGGCCATCTCTGGCGGCTGATGAACATGGCGAAGGAGAAGGGCGAGCCGATGCCGGTGGCCATGGTGATCGGCGGCCATCCGCTGTTCATGATCGCCGCCTCCGCCCGCCTTGCCTTCGGCGAGGACGAGCGCGATGTCGCCGGCGGCCTTATGGGTGAGCCGTTGCAGGTGGTGCGCACGCCAAAATACGGCATTCGCGTTCCAGCCCATGCCGAGATCGTGCTGGAGGGCGTGCTGGATCCCGAGGCCCATGTGGAAGAGGGGCCGTTCGGCGAGTTCACGGGCTATTCCTCCGACCGCTCGACCAACAACCTGTTCGCCGTCGAAACCATCATGCGCCGGCACGATCCGATCCTTGTCTCCGTCGCCGGCGGCAATTCGGCCGAACATCTCAATCTTGGCCGCGTGCCCCGCGAAGCCGAGGTGGTGGAGAAGCTGAAGGCGCGGTTCCCGTCGATCACCGCCGTGCACTACCCGTCCTCCGGCACCCACTTCCACGCCTATATCGCGATGAACCAGACCCGCGAGGGCGAGGCGCGGCAGGTCATGCTCGGCCTTCTCGGCTGGGACCAGTATCTCAAGACCGTCGTCGTGGTAGACGCCGACGTCGACATCACCCGTGACAGCGAGGTGCTCTGGGCGCTGGCCACCCATTTCCAGCCGCACAAGGACGTCGTCATCATCGAGGGCCTGCCGGGCAACGCGCTCGACCCTTCGGCGAGCGGCATCGGCACGACCTCGCGCATGGGTCTCGACGCGACACGCGGACCGAACTTCCATGGCGTCCGTGCCCGCATCAGCGACGAGGCTATGGCTCGAGCTGCCGCACTCCTCAAATCAGTGGGATAGGTCATGACAACGCGGCCAAGACGCATGATCGTCGGCATTTCGGGCGCTTCCGGAGTGATCTACGGCAAGCGCATCCTCGAAGTGCTGCGCGACCTCGAGATCGAAACGCACCTGATCATGTCGCGCGCCGCCTGCATCACGCTCACGGCCGAGGCGGATTTCACCAAGCAGGATCTGGAGGCGCTAGCGACGGTCAAGCATTCCAACAAGGATATCGGTGCCGTCTGCTCTTCCGGCTCCTACAAGACGCTCGGCATGATCGTCGCCCCCTGTTCGGTGAAGACCATGGCGGAAATCGCGACGGGTACGACCGACAATCTGCTTTCCCGCGCCGCCGACGTCGTGCTGAAGGAACGCCGCCGCCTCGTTTTGATGCTGCGCGAGACGCCGCTCCATCTCGGCCACATCAGGAACATGGCGCAGGTCACCGAAATGGGCGGCATCATCTATCCGCCCGTTCCGGCCTTTTACGCCAAGCCGCAAAGCCTTGAGGAAATGGTCGACCACACTGTCGGGCGGGTGCTCGACCTCTTCGATTTCGATCCCGGCATGGTGCGTCGCTGGCAGGGAACACAGGGAGGGGAATGACATGGCCGCCCGCATTGCCAGCGAGCCGAAAACACTCGCGCCAGAACCTTGCGCCGCCTTCCTCTCGGACGATGCGATCGACATCCTGGCCTTCGCCGCCGGCTCGCTCGAGCAGGGCCACGCCGCCGCCCTGGTCACGCTCGTTGACATCCGAGGCGGCGCTGCCCGCGCCATTGGCGCGCAGATGGCGGTGCGCGATGACGGGCTTTACTGCGGTTTCGTCTCCGGGGGCTGCACCGAAGCGGCCGTCGCCGCTGACGCCATGATCGCCCTCCAAAAGCGCATCGACCGCAAGCTTTGCCTCGGCGAAGGCTCGCCCTTCTTCGACATCGTGCTGCCCTGTGGCGGCGGCATCACGCTCGCTATCCACGTCCTCAGAGACGGCACCGCGCTCCACCACGTGCTTGCCACGCTGCACCGCCGCGCACCCGCGCGCCTCCGGTACCATCCTGGCAGTCAGGCTCTTTTGTTCGAACCGGGCGAGGGCGTGAGTGGCTGGGAAGGGGAGGAGTTTGTGCGCGCCTACCGCCCGAGGCAGCGCATGCTTCTTGCCGGCACGCCCCTGGAGGCTGGCGTTGTGGCGCGCGTGGCGGAAGTATCCGGCTACGACGTCGTCAAGATCGAGCGGGGCCAGACTCCGTTGCCGGAACAACTGGACGCTGACACGGCGGTCGTGCTGCTCTTCCATGATATCGACTACGAATTGCCGCTGCTTGAGGCTGCGCTCGCCTCAACCGCTTTCTACATTGGCGCCCTGGGAAGCCGTCGTACCCACGCGAAACGTTGCGAGGCCTTGCGCAAGCGCGGCCACAGCGAGACCACGCTTGCCCGCATCAAGGCGCCAATCGGCATCTTCGACAAGGCGACAGACGCAAGTTCGCTTGCCCTTTCGGTCGTCGCGGACCTTGCGCGGGCAAGATTGCTCGACATGAAGTGCAAGGTCCAGGCCGACCCGATGATCACCCGCACGCTTGCGCTCAATGACATCAACAAGAGTTTCGACCCCGTGCAACCAAGCGAACGCATCACAAGCGCGGTGGTCGACTAGAGATACGTCCGGGCTTTTCGCGGGCCTCAAGCCTCCCAGCTTGCCCTGCGTGTTCCCAAAGACCGGCGTAGGCCGGCGACGCATTCAGGGGATCCCACAACGCTCCCTGGCGTCGCCGGCTCCTTATCCTGCTCGGCCCGCACTGCCGGCCAGACGTGTGAAAGGCAAACCGATGAAGAGCGTTTCGATGCCAGGAGCAAACGGCAGCATCCCCGGTGCATGTCCCCAAGGCGCGGCGGCGTCTTCGTCAAGTCGCATCGAACTGACCTCTCGCGCACTCATCAGGAATGAGCGCGGCAGCATCCTACTGGTCAGGTCCAGGGATTCTGCAGACCGGCTATGGCAGATGCCGGGTCGCCAGATACGGCGCGGAGAAAGCTGCGCCATGTCGATTGTTCGATGCCTTCACGAGGATCTGGGAGTCCTCGCATGGCCAGTCTCGGCGGTTTTCATCAATGACCAGTTTGACAACGTTGCCGGCCACCACGTGCTTTCGATCACCTACGCGGTTTCAATACTTTCCGGAGAACCGCGCGTGACAGCGTCTGGCCAATGGGATGAGGCGCGATGGTTTCCGGCAAGTCGGCCGCCGGAAGGTTTAGCCGTTGAGACTGTCAGCGCTCTCAACAGCCGCGAGCTCGTCATGTTCAGTGCATCCTGACAGGTCCAGGCAAGGCTCAATGAAAACCATGACGGCGGTTGGATCGCGCAGTTAGGCGAGCGTGCCGGCACTTTCAGTTGGCATCGCCGCCACGAAGGCGGCTTTCAAATGTTCTGCCGCTGGCGACAGGCTGTGATGGCGCCGTTGCAACAGGGAGACATTGCGCATGACGGTCGGGTCGACGAGATCCACGGTGGTCACGCGCACAGCTGATGCCAGTTGGCTGGAATTCTCCGGCAAGACGGCCACGCCCATGCCGGCGGAGATCATGCTGATGGCGGTCGTCGAGAAGCGCACTTCGTACTTTGGCTGGAAGTTGGGCACCACCCGGATGAGGTTGTGCTCGACAATGCTCCGAAGCGGATTTGCGGCTGCGAGCGTAATCAGGGTCTCGCCCTTCAGCTCGGCCCAGCGCACGGATTTCTGCCTGGCGAAACGATGATCTTCCCGGCAGACCAGCATCAGCTTGTCGCGCATGAGTGGCGTGGCGGTGATTTCGGGGTCGTCTTCCGACAGCGTGCCGATGGCGATATCGACCTCGTTGCGCTTGAGCGCCGGGCTGATTGCCTCTTCCGGCATGTCGCGGATGCTGACCAGGATTTCGGGATGCATGCTGACAAACGCAGCGATGATTGGCGGCACGATGGTGGCCGCCAGCACGATCGCGGCAGCGATCGTCACCTGGCCGCGCTTCAACGAGGCGTTGTCGCGCATGTCGCCAACCGCAAGTTCCAGGTCTTTCAGTATCTTGCGGGCCTGCGGCAGGAACTCCTGGCCGACGAGGGTCAGCGAAACCATGCGGGTGTGGCGGTCAAACAGGCGTACGCCGATCTCCGATTCGAGATCTCGAATGATTATACTGACGGCCGACTGGGTGAGATGGAGGCTGCTGGCGGCAAGATTGAACTGTCCGAATTCAGCCACGGCTATGAAAGCCCTGAGTTGCCGCAGCGTTATGTTCATGTCGAGCCATCCATCTTTCGGGACCAGCCGGTTACAGATGGTCCGGTACGCATATCGAATGGTTTGCGGCCATCGAACGACGTCGCAGCCCCTCCTGTCTAGCTGGCAAGTGTCGGTTGCGCCACATTCGCCGTCTTGCCCGCCATCAGCAGCCCAAGTTCGTCCAGGCGATTGCGGTCCGGCGGCAGTTCGCCGAGGATTTCGCCGTGGCACATGACGAGGATGCGGTCGCAGATTGCGAAGAGTTCTTCCAGCTCCGTAGAAATCAGCAGGATCGCCTTGCCACTGTCGCGCTGCTTCAGCATCTCTTCCATGACGAATTCCATCGCGCCGATATCGATGCCGCGGGCGAGCTGGTTGACGAGGATGAAATCCGGATTGCGCGCCAGTTCCCGCGCGACCACCAGCTTCTGCTGGTTGCCGCCTGACAGATCGCCGATGCGCTGGTTCTCGTCGCGGGACTTGATGCGGAAACGCTTGATAAGGTCACGGGTGTGTTCGCCGATCGCGCGCCGGTTCAGCATGCCGCGGGCGGCAAAGGGCGGCTGGTCGTAGCGCTGCAGGATAGTGTTCTCGCCGAGCGAAAGCGACATGACGATGCCGTGCTTGTGCCGGTCTTCCGGGATGTGGGAAAAGCCGCTGGCATTGATGCGGGCAGGCCCCAGCCCGGTAATATCCTTGCCGTTCAGCACGACGCGGCCGGCATCGACCGGCAGCAGGCCGGAGAGCGCCAGCGAGAGTTCGGTTTGGCCGTTGCCGGAAACGCCGGCAATGCCGACGATCTCGCCGGCCCGCACACCGAGGCTTACGCCACGCACGGCCGGAAGCCCCGTCTCGCTACGGCAGGTGAGATTTTCCACCGACAGCACGAGCGGGCCTGGGGCGTTAGGGCTTCGGGGAAGCTCCATGCCGACATCGCGCCCCACCATCATGCGGGCAAGGCCACGCGCATCCGTCTCGCCGACATTGACGGTGTGCACAACGCGCCCGTCGCGCATGACGCTGATGCGGTTGCTGACGCGCATCACTTCGTCCAACTTGTGCGAGATGAAGACGACCGTCTTTCCATCCTTGACGAGGTCGCCCATCAGCGCGAGCAGCCGGTCGGTTTCCTGCGGCGTCAGCACAGCGGTCGGTTCGTCGAGGATCAGCAGGTCGATGCCGTGGAACAGGACCTTCAGGATTTCCACGCGCTGCTGTTCGCCGACCGACAGGTCCTCAATGATTGCGTCGGGGCGCACGTCGAGTGCATAGCGGTCGCTCAATTCGCGGATCTTCGCATGGACTTTGTCCATGTCGTTGATGACCTTGAGCGCCGATCCCTGGCCGAGGATGTAGTTTTCCGCGACGGTGAGGTTGGGCACGAGCATGAAGTGCTGATGAACCATGCCGATGCGCTGGCGGATCGCCTCGCGCGGGCTGTTGAAGCGCACGGACTGGCCCCTGTAGATGATCTCGCCCTCGTCGGGCCGCACCATGCCGCAGATCATGCTCATCAGCACGCTCTTGCCGGCGCCGTTCTCACCGAGCAGCGCGTGGATCTCGCCCTCTTCGATTTCCAGCGACACGCCGTCGCTGGCGACGATGGGGCCGAAGCGCTTGCGGATATTGTCGATGCGCAGGAAAGGTTTTGCGGACATGTCGATTACCTCATCTCGTAAGGCTGGCCGAGCTTGCTCGGTGCTGCACCCTTGCCGCGGACCACGACCAGCGTGATGATCGTCATGATATAGGGCAGGGCCTGCAGGAGCTGGTAGGGCACGACGATGGACGCCTGGGCCTGGAGCATCAGCTGCAAGGCATAGAAGAGGCCAAATAGCAGCGAGACGAAGAAGGCCCCGATCGGCGACCAGCGGGCAAAGACCACGACGGCGAGCGCGATGAAGCCACGCCCCGAGGTGATGCCCTCGACGAACTGGTTGGAATGGCCGAGCGTCAGGAACGCGCCGCCGAGCCCCGCAAGCCCCGTGCCGACCAGCACGGCGGCGTAGCGATAGCCCGCGACGTTGCGGCCGGCGACGTCCACGGCCTTGGGATGTTCGCCGACCGCGCGCAACGTCAGTCCGAAGGACGTGCGGTAGAGGACGAGCGTGGCGAGAATCGCGACCAGGATCGTCGAGTAGACGATGAGGTTCTGCTTGAAGAAGGCTTCGCCGAGGAAGGGCAGGTCGCTGAGCCACGGGATATGGATCGGCTGTGCGATCTCGATGCCCTTGCCGGTCGAGACGTAGTAGGTGCGGAACAGGAAGGCCGTGAGGCCCATGCCGAGCAGGTTCAGCGCTGCGCCCACCACGATCTGGTCCGCCTTGATAGTGATTGTGAAGAAGGCGAAGACGAGCCCGAAAAGCATGCCACCGCCGACCCCGGCAAGAAGCCCGAGCAGGATGCTGCCGGTCGCGAATGCCGTGGCGAAACCGCAGAAGGCGCCGACAAGCATGGTGCCTTCCAGCCCGATGTTGAGAACGCCGGCGCGCTCAGAGAAGACCTCGCCGATCGAGGCGAAGATCAGCGGCGTGGCAAGCCTCCAGGCGGCGCCCACCAGCGTCGCGAGGAAGGTGAGAAACATCATGTCGTCCATTGAATAGACCCTTCAGGAATGTCGCCTAAGTTTTTGTTTTCCCGAAAGCTGACATGTGCTTTGCGGGAGTTTCCATTCTTTCAAGCCACGAACCTGAATTTGTCGCGGAACTTCGCGAAGGCGATGACCGACAAGATCACCATGCCCTGGATGACAAGCACGAGGACCTGCGGCACCTGCGAGGTGATTTGGAGCACTTCCGATCCGGACCGGAGTGTCGCGAAAAGCCCGCCCGAGATGATCGCCGCGAGCGGATTGTTGTTGGCAAGCAGTGCGACGGCGATACCCTCGAAACCGTAGCCCGGCGAGATGTTCTGGTAGAGCCGGTGCGTGACGCCCGCCACTTCGAAGGCGCCGGCAAGCCCTGCCAGCGCACCGCTGATACAGATGGCGATCATCACGTTGCGGCGTACATCCATGCCGGCGTAACGCGCCGCATGGGGATTGAGGCCGACGACGCGCAGCGCAAAGCCGCGGCTGCTCCGTTGCAGGAAGATATAGAGTGCCACCGCCAGCACCACGGCCACGAGGATGCCGATATGGAGCCGCATGTCCGAGACGATGCGCGGCGTCCACGCTTCCCGCACGAGGCGAGCCGATTGCGGATAAGCGGCGCTCGCATCCTTCATCGGTCCGGTAACGAGATAGCTTGTGAGAATGATGGCGATGTAGTTGAGCATGATCGTTGTCACGATCTCGCTTGCCTGAAAACGCACCTTCAGATAGCCGGCAATGCCGGCCCAGGCAGCGCCCGCCACGGCGCCGGCCAGCATGACCAGCGGCGCATGCACCCAGACGGAAAGGCCGTCGATGCTGGTGCCGACGAAGGTGGCAGCGATTGCGCCGACATAGAGCTGCCCCTCGGCGCCGATGTTCCAGATGCTGCACCGGAAGGCGACGCAGAGGCCCGCGCCAATGAGAATGAGCGGCGTCGCCTTCAGGAGGATTTCGGCTACCGAGCGCGCGTCCTGGAAGGAGCCGAAGATCATCACCGTGACCACGTCGGTCCCGTCGAAGCCGTTCAGCCACAGGAGGGTCGCGCCGAAGGCGAGCGCAACGAGGACCGCCGCGATCGGGGTCACGGCGCTGATCGCAGCTTGCGAGAGCGTCCGGTAGAGGGCTTGGGCTGCTTGAGGATACACGTTCTCACGCACTCCCTGGTTTACCTGTTCCATGGATCGCTCCGGATGTTGGTGTGGCGTGCAACAGGCGCTGCGGCCGGATGGGCCGGCCGCAGCGCGTGCCAGCTACTCGGAACCGGTCTTGATCTCGCCGGCAGCGATCTTGTCGCTGATCGCCTTGACCTCGGAGCGGATGTCTTGCGGCACTGAGACCGGGCCGTCATCGCGGAAGGTGAAGGACATGACCTTCGGATCCTTGAGGCCGAAGATCACGTTTTCCGCAGGCGGGCTGCCGTCCTTGATCGAGCGCACGACCTCCACCACGCCCTGCGCATAGTCGGCCACGTAGAGGCCGAGAATGTTGTTCGGCGCGACCTGGGTGAAATCGCTGAAGATCGAGAACGAGCGCACGTTCGGCCCGGATTCCGAGATTGCCTGGTAGCCGCCGACGGTGGCGCCCGAGGCATTTGGCACCACGAAATCGGCACCCTGCGAAATCATGCTGAGGGCTGCTTCCTTGGCGGCGGTCGTATCGGTGAAATTGCCGATATAGGCCTCGCTGATCGGGAAGTCCGGATTGATGCTCTTGGCGCCGTTCTTGAAGCCGGCGAAGGCCTGCTGGATCGGCGGGATTTCCATGCCGCCGACAAGGCCGGCCTTGCGGCCCATCTTCGCGGCAATCACGCCCATCAGGTAGAAGGGCTGGCTGGTATCGGTGTTGAGGCCGATGACATTGCCTTCATGTATCGCGCTCGAGGAGATCAGGAAATAGGTGTCCGGATAGTCGAGTGCGACTTCCAGTGCGGCATCCTGGAACTCGAAGCCGTGGCCAAGGATGACCTTGTAGCCTTGGCTGGCATAGTCGCGAAACGCCTTTTCGAAGGACGCGGGGTTCTGCTGCAGCTCGACATAGCTGATCTTGGCGCCGAGCTGCTTTTCGACGCCCTTTAGCGCATTGAAGCCGATGCGGTTCCATCCCTCTTCCGAGACGCTGCCGGGCACGAGAAGGCCCATCTTGAAGTCTTCGGCATACCCAATCGCCGGAATGGACATGGCGATGGACAGCGCCGCCACTCCTTCCACGAACGTCCTGCGTGAAAGTCTCATTGCTCTTTCCTCCCATTTGATTGGTTTCCAGGGATCGCGCTTATTTCGCGCGTGTCTGGATCTCGCCCGCAACGATCTTCGCACTCACCTCCTCAAGGTGCTTGCGCAGGTCCCGCGGTATCGATCTGGCGGCTTCGTCGTTGAAGGTGAACTTGATGACGTCCTTATCCTTCAGGCCGAAATCGACATTGCTTTGCGGCGCCGTGCCATCCCGAATGTCCGAGACGATGCGCACGATGCCTTGACCGTAATCGGCGATGAACGTGCCGAGGATGTTCTTGGGGGCGACCTCCGTATAGTCGCTGTAGACGCTGAAGGTGCCGGACTGCGTGCCTGCTTCCTGCGCGGCCTGGATGACGCCGAGTCCTGCGGCGTTCGCATTGGGAACGACGAAATCGGCGCCCTGGGACATCATGCTCACGGCGGCTTCCTTGGCCGCGCCCGGATCGGTGAAGCTGTTGATGAAAACTGTGGACACGGGGAAATCCGGGTTCACACTCTCAGCACCTTTCCGGAAGCCCTCGAAGGCATGTGCGATGGGCGGAATTTCCATGCCGCCGATAAGGCCCGCGCCCTTGCCCATCTTGGCGGCGATCATGCCCATCAGATAGAAGGGCTGGCTGGCATCTGTGTTGAGGCCGATGACGTTGCCCTCATAGACATAGCTCGACGAGACGAGAAAGACGGTCTCGGGAAAATCCTCGGCCGTCGTCAGCGCGGCGTCCTGGAACTGGAAACCGTGCCCCAGCACGACCTGGTAGCCGTGGCTCGCATAGTCGCGGAACGCCTTTTCGAAGGCTGCCGGGTTGTCGGGCAGCTCGACATAGCTGATCTTGGCGCCGAGTTCCTTTTCGACCCGCTTCAGCGCGTCATAGGCTATGCGGTTCCAACCTTCTTCCGCGACACTGCCGGGTACCAGAAGGCCCATCTTGAAATCTTCGGCGTGGGCATGGCCTTGCCAAACCATGACGGCAAGTACCGACCCGAGAGTGGAGGCAAGCAGCGAACGACGTGAAATTGCAGTGCTCTTCATCCCATTCTCCCATTAGATTGAAGTCCAATCCCCCGGAGCCGCTGCTCGACTTACACGTCCTCCTTCAAGCCAAAGGTTTCGGTCGCGCTTTGTGAGACGAGGCGGCCCCTCGAGAAGACGAAGGTCCGGTCCGGTCCGCCAGCAACCAGGGTGTCGGTATCGACGCAGTCGGTGACGACGAAGTCGGCGCGAGCGCCGGCCCTGAGGCCGTAATCATTGCCGAGGTCCATCAGGCGGGCCGGCGCCGTGGTGATCATGCGGTGCGCGGCTGTGAGTTCGTCGCCGCGAAGATGGCCGGCGAGCAGCGTCCAGCGCGCGATTTCCAGCATGTCGCCCGAGCCGGTCGGCACGAACGGGTCCTGGATATTGTCCGACGCCGTGGCGATGGTTATGCCGGCGCGGTAGAGCTCGGCGACGCGCGTCAGGCCGCGCGGCGGCAATATCTCGGCGTCGCGGCCCTGCAGGTAGAGGTTCGCCGCCGGCAATGTGACGACGCCGACATCAAGCGCCAGAAGACGTTCGGCGATACGCCGGAATTCCTTACGGGGCAGGGCGCTCAGCACGGAGACGTGGCTGAACACGGTGCGGCCCTGCATGCCGAAGCGCTCAACCCGTTCGAGCGCGGCATCCAGCAGATGCACATCGGCCTTGAGGTGTTCGTCGAGATGCAGATCGACCGGTTTTCCGGCCTTCACGGCGGCGGAGAATAGCATGTCGAGGTAGCGCGGCGGATCCTCCGAAACGGCGGGCGTGCCGCCCACGGCATCGGCCAGCGCTACCGCGCCGTCGATGTTCTTCGCCAGCCAGTCGAAGTCCTGGCCGGGATGCGGCGTCATGAAGGCGACGAGTTGGAGGGTGATGCGGTCTCTTTCGGCATCACGGACACCTGCCAGCGTCTCGATGCCGTGGAAGCCGGCATCCTTGTCGACGTTGACATGGCTGCGAATGGCCGTCGTGCCGCGGGAAAGGCATCGTCTGATGGTGCGCATCGCCCGCTTGCGGATGTCGTCGGGACCGGCGGTCCGGGCATATTTGGCGAAGGCCTCGCGGGCGCCCTGGAGCGTACCACAAGGATTGGGGGTGAAGGGCAGCACTCCGGTCTTGTCGAGGTGCTGGTGCGCATCGAGGAAGCCGGGCGAAACCAGCATGCCGGTAATGTCGACGCAGGCGCTGCAGGCCTTTGTGTCCAGCAACGGCGCGACTGCGACAAAGCGCCCATCCGCCCCAACGATGATGTCACTAAGCGCTTGTGAGCCGTCTGTCTGAATGACAGCTCCCCCGGTGAGTGCAAAGGACTGGCCAGAGATAAGGTCTGCGATCGATGCAGTTGGAATATCGCGCACAGCTTGTTCCCGTATTCTTGTTATGACGGGAAAGAGAGCACGAGCGATTAGTTTAGACAAATTTATTATTTCAATCTTTTGATGAGTAAAAGGTAATAATGTGCCAGCTCGCATTCTCTGCCTTTGGCAAAACCTCGTTCAGAAAATATGTGCCAGCTCAACAAGCCGATTTTGTTGAACAGGTCATGGCTGCAGCCACCGAAAGCGGTGGCCCAGCAATGGCACAGAGGAATGCCGTTTCTGGCAAAATCATGCCGCAAGCAGACAGTTCGTTACCGGCGTCGTAGCGAATGCTCGGGCCTTTGAGGCGCCGCCTAGGCGCTTCGCCATTGCTGCGGACCTGGCCATGCGATCAGAAGCGCTCGGGGCACGTGGGCGGGAGCATGCAGCTTCCTGCCCGCTGCGCTACGATACCCATTTCCCCAGGCGCGGGCTCCTTGCGCTGTGCTAGGGTCGCGGTTTGGAGGCGGCGGCGTCTCACTATGATGCCTTGCTAGGTAGACGCGGGGCTTGGACAAGGAAAATGGTATTGACAGAACCGATACACCACGCCGAACTCATCGGGTTGGGCTGGTCTTCCTTCTTTGGTGATCAGGTGGGCGTAGAGGAGACCGGCCTTGTGCCCGTCCGCATCGCCCATGTCCATCGCGCGCGAATGAGCGGGCAATCCATCATGGGTGCGGTAAATCTCACCCTGCCAGCCAACAGCGTCACCGGTGATTATGCGGTGGGCGACTTCGTGCTCGCCGAGCCAGGCGATTTCCTCGTGCGGCGGCGGCTTGATCGCACTTCGCTTCTCACGCGTCGTATGGGGGACGGCAGCACTCAGCTGTCCGGCGCAAATATCGACACACTGTTCATCGTCACCTCCTGCAATGGTGATTTCAACGTGCCACGGCTCGAGCGCTATCTGGCCATGGCAGGCCAGGCCGAAATCGCGCCGGTCCTTGTTCTGACCAAGGCCGACTCGGCCAATGACGCCGCCCCCTTTCTCGCGCAAGCAGCCGATCTGGCGCGCGATCTGCCGGTGGTGGTCGTCGATCCGCGAAGGCCCGACGCGTTGGCAAAGCTGCAGACCTGGTTCGGCTTGGGCAGGACGGTGGCGCTCACCGGGTCGTCGGGTGTCGGCAAGTCGACACTCGTCAACACGCTAGCCGCCTCGGGCGGAGGTACAGCCCAGCTCACCGGTGCTATTCGAGCCCATGATTCAACTGGGCGGCATACGACGACGGCGCGCTCGCTCCATCCGGTCGAAGGCGGCGGCTGGGTACTTGATTCTCCCGGGATCCGTACGGTGCATCTGGGCGACGTGGCTGACGGGCTGGATGTGGTGTTCGCCGAAATCATCGAACTGGCGACACAGTGCAAGTTCAGCGATTGCACGCACTCCCACGAGCCTTCTTGCGCCGTGCTCACCGCCCTTGCGCGTGGCGGCATCGATCCCGAGCGGTTTTCACGCTGGCGTAAGTTGCATGATGAAAATACCGCCGCCAGAGCGCCAAAGCGTGGCCGCCGCTGAAGTCATCCACCCAATGAATAGCGGATAGCTCGGGCGGGCGGTGACCTGGCGGAGTAAGTCGCGAAGTTGAAAACCCAGGAAAGTGAGCCGATCATCGCCCAAGGCGAGATCAGCTTCGCCCGCAGTGAGGAAATGACCTGCCAAAACCGGGCCGAACGCTTATGCTTGCGGGAAATAGTTAGGTCGAAATTACCGTGATGCCGCCAATGAGGGTGTGATGTGTATAATTTAAATAGACATATCAACTTTGTATAACGAAAACAATTATATGGTTATTTTATATCATAGAAAATATTTGCTTGAGTCATTGACGCAATGCAGGTGCATTTTGATAAATAAATAGTTTATGTTATTTGTTATAATAGGTAAGGAGGAAGTAATTATTGGATATTTATATCTCATATATTTCATCTTGATAGCGACCGCCGGTGGGCGTATATTTGTATTTCGATGATTTGGCCGACTTGGCTTTTCGCGGTGTCAGAGGCCTTCGACCCGCCATTCACCACCGGATTTTCGATAGTGAATAGAGGACGCCGATCCGGCGCACCTGTCGTTTGGTTCGAGCCCTGAAATGAAGCCTGACACTGGATGACTTGCAGCATCAGTGTCGTTTCGGTTGGGACCGGAATGATGCAGGAGAGCGCAATGCGGCGGAGAAGGCACTGATGGCCCGTCGCACCACGCACTCCGTCGGCCACGTCTCATCCGCGTTTACGTTCGCAGTCCTCAATGCACCGCAACCGGCAAGCCGCATCGAGGAACCGATCGCAGGAATTCCGACTAGCCTGGCTGCGGATGTCTGCTTTCATCGCCGCGCACACCATGAAGGATGATCACGACCATGAATGACCGCATCAATGAAAGCCAACGCAGACGCGATGCTGCCGCGATTGCCATCTGGGACAATGAAGGCGGGGCGCCTTGCTCCATCGAAAATTGGGTCGGGCGGCGTGCCGAGGCGGATCGCTCCTGGGCCGTCTATCATGTCTTCACCGGCATTCCGGTGCATGTCGACGGCCAGGCAATGACGGGCATGACCCGGTCGGGTGCAGCGAGCGGTATGATGTCCCTCAATCATCGCAATGTCGGTCGCCATAAGGAGCGGATCAGGTTGGGCGCGCTTGGACCTAACAGCAGCACGGCAGGCAATACATGACACTCGCTTTTCTCAATCCGAGCCGCAGCTTCGACGAATCCAAAAAAGCTGTCCGCTTCGTCGGTCATGACGGCATGTTCGAAGTGCGTTTCTTCATCGAAGCCGCCGCATTGGCGAAGGCAGGGGCCAGGGCAGGCAGGACGCAGCTATCAGAGTCAGAATGTCTGACGGCCTTCGATGCAGAGCGCAAATCAATCTACGATGTCGCACGCGAAGCTTATTCCCACGGTCGCCGCACCTACTACACCTTGACCGCCGCCGATTTCCGGTAGGTCAGGCTGATCGGTTTGTGCGCGCGGCGGCGGGTGCATGGGTTCGTCAGGTCCGCGAACTGGCGGATCAGTCGAACTGCAGGTTCTCTTTGAGCAGCACCTCGATACGGATACGCTCCTGTGAGGCCACAAGCTCGCGGTGGTCGGAGCGGGCACGCATGATGCGGACCGCGCTGCGGACGGCGTGGCCAGGATCCTGTGCGATCACGGCGTCGATGCGCTCATCCATCAGCGCCTGTTCGCTAAAGGGGGTTCGCTCGTGGGCTACGACGGTCAGGGGCAGTGAGCCTTGCGTGTTCCAGATGGCCGTCAGCGGCATCCTTGCTTCCGAACTCAGGACATAGACAGCGACAGTGTCCGGGTTGTGCTGCAAGGTACGCTGGATGATGAGGTCCGCGCGCTTTTCGTCGCCATAGGTTTCCAGTGACGGCAGGCTCTCAAGGTGGGGAAACTGGGCGTTGATGATGCTGTCGAAGCCGAGGCGGCGCTGGATGCTGTCGAGCGCCATCATGGTTTCTGCGACAATCATGATCTTGCCGCGCCGCGCGCCGACGAAGCGGCCAGCGATCTTTCCGGCGGTAGCACCTGCGGCAAAATTGTCGACGCCAACGTAGTCAGCGCTCTCCAACTGCTCCTGGCCCGACAGGAACTGGACGACCTTGACGCCCCGCTCGACGAGCCGGACCAGCGCGTCGCGCACCTGTGGCGACTCCGGGGCCATCACGGCTACCCCGTCGATCGTGTCATGATCGATGCCGGCGAGGTATTTGGCGACATGGTGGGGGTCGCCCATCGGGATCTGTGCGGCCTCGACCTCGGTGGAATCGGCGCGTAGCGCCTCCTTCGCCTCGGCGACACGGGCGATAAGCTCTGCAAGGTATTGGTCGCCTGAGGTCGGCAGGACAAAGCGGAAGCGATAGGTCTTGTTCCGCGCCAGTACCACGGCGGCCGGATTGCGTACGAAGCCGATGCGTTCGATGGCCTCGGCGACGCTTTTCGCCGCCTTGTTGCTGACATTCGGGCGCTCGTTGAGGACGCGGTCGACCGTCGCCAGGCTTACGCCCGCGGCTTCTGCCAGGTCTCTTGTGGTTGGCCGCATTCCGCTCTCTTGCACAGCTACGTGATCGTCACCCGATTTCTCAAACAAAAACAGCCGAAAAGCAAGAATTGATGTGCGCACCTCAAAAATCGCTTGCTTTGAGGTGCGCACCTCAATTATGACTCTACTCGTGGTCGCGAAGAGGATTTGAGTGAGCCACGCAGGCGGCGCGGAGGAAACTGGCCCGCCGGGAAGATCGTTCCGCGCCAGGTGCCCGCAAAGGGCGTTTTCACCTTCCGATGGAGGTCGGAAGGATGGGAGGGAGGTCCCAGCCATGACATTTCGCCATGTTAGATCATTGGCCGCATTCGGCGCCGTTTTGGCTGCCAGCGTGGCAGGTACGAGCCAGGCCAGCGCAAAGGACCTGACGCTATGCTGGGCCGCCTGGGATCCGGCAAACGCGCTCGTCGAGCTCAGCAAGGATTTCGAGGCCAAGAGCGGCGTCAAGATGAAGTTCGAGTTCGTGCCGTGGCCGAATTTCGCCGACCGCATGCTCAACGAGCTGAACTCAGGCGGCAAGCTCTGCGATCTGATGATCGGCGACAGCCAGTGGATCGGCGGCGCGGCCGAGAACGGCCAATATGTGAAGCTCAACGATTTCTTCGACAAGGAAGGAATCAAGATGGACGACTTCATCCCGGCGACCGTCGTCGGTTATGCCGAATGGCCGAAGAATTCGCCGAACTACTGGGCGCTGCCGGCCTTCGGCGACGTCGTCGGCTGGAGCTACCGCAAGGACTGGTTCGCTCGCCCCGAGCTGCAGGCGGCATTCAAGGAAAAGTACGGCCGCGATCTCGCGGTGCCGAAAACCTTTGCTGAGCTGAAAGATATCGCCGAATTCTTCCAGAAGCGCGAGATCGACGGAAAGACCGTCTATGGCGCCGCGATCTACACTGAGCGCGGTTCGGAAGGCATCACCATGGGCGTCATGGATGTGCTCTACAGCTTCGGCTTCCAGTACGAGAACCCCGACAAGCCCTATGAGCTGGAAGGCTTCGTGAACTCGGCCAAGGCGGTGCAGGGGCTTGAGTTCTACAAGCAGCTCTATGATTGCTGCACGCCGCCCGGCCATTCCGACGCCTACATGTCGGAAGACATCGACGCCTACAAGTCGGGCCAGGTCGCCCTGCACATGAACTTCGCCTTCACCTGGCCGGGCATCAATGCCGATGCCAATGTCGGCGGCGACAAGTCGGGCTACTTCCCTAATCCGGCAGGCCCCGACGGCAAGGCCTTCGCCCAGCTTGGCGGGCAGGGCATATCGGTGGTCTCCGCCTCGGAGAAGAAAGACGACGCGCTCGCCTACATCAAATGGTTCGCCCAGCCCGAGATACAGCAGAAATGGTGGCAGATGGGCGGCTATTCAGCACTGCGCAAGGTCGTTGAAGACCCGGGCTTCGCCACCAGCCAGCCTTATGCTCAGACCTTCCTCGACTCGATGGCGATCGTGAAGGATTTCTGGGCTGAGCCGTCCTACGCCTCGCTGTTGCAGGCGGCACAAAAGCGCTTCCACGACTACGTGGTCGCCGGCCAGGGTTCTGCCCAGGATGCGCTCGACGGCCTCGCCAAGGACTGGACGCAGGTCTTCGACGACGAAGGCAAGTACTGATCGCTGCAAAGCCCTGTCCCGCATCCTCCCAGCGGGGCCATGCTACGGTACGGAGCCGGGACTAACCCGGTTCCGTCGCCGCACAGTTGATAATCAGGGGAATATCAATGCTGCATTCACCGGTGGAACGGGTCGCCGAAGCGACGCCGCACGCCATTGCCAAACGGTTCAGGGGACTGTCGGATCGCTCGCTCGCCTGGCTCTTCGTCGCCCCTTCAATCGTGCTTTTGCTGGCGGTCAACATCTTTCCGCTGATCTGGACGATCCGGCTGAGCTTCACCAATTTCCGCGTCAATCGCCCCAATGCCGAGGTCGAGTTCGTCGGGCTGAAGAACTACATCAGCATCCTGTCCGACAAGGACATCTGGCTGACGATGCAGGCGACGGCCCACTTCCTGATCTGGACGCTGGTGCTGCAGGTGCTGATCGGCTTCTCGCTTGCCTATCTGATCAACAAGAAGTTCCGCGGCAACGATCTCTGGACGACGATCATCGTCCTGCCGATGATGCTGAGCCCGGCGGTGGTCGGCAATTTCTGGAGCTTCCTCTACCAGCCGCAGATCGGCCTGTTCAATTTTGCCATTGGCTTCCTGACGGGTGCCGATCCCTCCAGCTTCTCGATGATCGGCGATGTGTCACTGGCGCCCTGGGCGATCGTCATCGTTGATACCTGGATGTGGACGCCCTTCGTCATGCTGATCTGCCTGGCCGGCCTGCGCTCCATTCCCGATAGCATCTATGAAGCCGCCGAATGCGACCGCGCCAGCAAGTGGCGGCAGTTCTGGACCATCACCATCCCGCTGGTACTGCCGTTCCTGATGCTCGCCGTACTCTTCCGCGGCATCGAGAACTTCAAGATGTTCGACCTCGTCGTCCAGCTTACCGGCGGCGGTCCGGGCTCGATCACCGAGCTCACCTCGATCAATCTGAAGCGCGAAGCCTTCGAGAAGTGGCGCACCGGCTATGCCTCGGCCTACGCCGTCATCCTCTTCGTGACCGTCTTCGGCCTGGCCTCGATCTACGTCAAAGCCCTGAACAAGGTGAAGCAGCGATGAGCTATTCCGTCACCGAGCCGTCACGCCGGCAGAAATGGTTTGCCGGGGTGCTCGTCGTCCTCTACGCGCTGATCACCATCCTGCCGCTGGTCTGGATCATCGCCACGAGTTTCAAGACCCCGTCCGATGCCATTGCCTATCCACCCAAGACCTTCTTCACGCCAACCGTCGAAGGCTATGTGAACGTCTTCACGACACGTACCCGTCTCACCGAGGAGCAGTTGCAGGCGGTCGGAGAACCCCAGACCTGGTACGACAGGCTGGTGCGCAAGGATGGTCTGGTCATTTCCGGGCCTTCGCGCTTTGCCGAGCGTTTCACCAATTCGGTGATCATTGGCTTTGGTTCGACCATACTCTGCATCGTGCTTGGCACGGCAGCGGCCTATGCCTTCTCGCGCTTCAAGGTGCCGCTGAAGGACGACCTCATGTTCTTCATCCTGTCGACGCGCATGATGCCGCCGATCGCGGTCGCCATCCCGATCTTCCTGATGTTCCGCTCGCTCGGCCTTAGCGACACCCATGCCGGCATGATCCTGCTCTACACGGCAGTGAACCTGTCGCTGTCGGTGTGGCTGCTCAAGGGCTTCATCGACGAGATCCCGATCGAATACGAAGAGGCGGCGCTGATCGACGGCTACACGCGCTTCCAGGCTTTCTACAAGGTCGTGCTGCCTCAGGCGGCGACGGGCATCGCCTCGACCGCAATCTTCTGCCTGATCTTTGCCTGGAACGAATATGCCTTCGCCGTGCTGCTGACTTCGGGCAACGCCCAGACGGCACCACCCTTCATCCCGACCATCATCGGCGTCAGCGGCCAGGACTGGCCGGCGGTTGCCGCGGGCGCGACGCTGTTCCTTGTGCCGGTCATGGTCTTCACCATCCTCCTGCGCAAGCATCTCCTGCGTGGCATCACTTTTGGGGCGGTGCGCAAATGACCAGGTTCTTCGATGGATTGCTTCATTTCCGGCGTGGCGCCTGGGAGATGCTGGCCTCGGTGCTGATTGCCGCCGGCGTTTTCATGCTCATGCAGCCCTTCGCCCTGGTCCTCTATTCCTGGTCCTTCCTCGTAACCCTGCTGGGCACGGTGATGTTCATCATCGTCAGCCATTTTCCGGAGTAGGCCCGTGGCGCAGATCAGAATCCAGAATGTGCGCAAGGAGTTCGGCGCCTTCACCGCCGTCCGCTCCTCGACCTTCACCATTGAAGATGGCGAGTTCTTCATGCTGCTCGGCCCCTCCGGCTGCGGCAAGACGACGACGCTCAGGATGATGGCCGGGCTCGAGCTGCCGACCTCGGGCGAGATATTCATCGATGGCGAAGAGGTCGGCATGAAGCCGGCCAGCAAGCGCGACATCGCCTTCGTATTCCAGATGTTTGCACTCTATCCGCATATGAACGTGCGCAAGAACATCTCCTATCCGCTGGTCAGCCAGGGCATGAAGCGCGAGGAGGTGAAGACGCGCGTCGCCGAGGTTGCCCGCATCCTCAAGATCGAGAACATCCTCGACCGGCCGGTGGGTGGGCTGTCCGGCGGCGACCGTCAGCGTGTCGCGCTCGGCCGGGCCATCGTGCGCCGTCCCAAGGCGTTCTTCATGGATGAGCCGCTTGGGGCGCTCGATGCCGAGTTCCGCGAGCACATGGCAGAGGAACTGCGCGCGCTGCACGACCGCATGGGCGCGACCACCGTCTACGTGACGCACGACCAGCTCGAGGCCATGCAGATGGGCGACAAGATCGTCGTCATGAACCATGGCGTGGTCGAGCAGTTCGGCAAGCCGCAACAGATCTACGATTGGCCGGCGACCAAGTTCGTCGCCCAGTTCATCGGCTCACCCTCCATGAATTTCCTCGAGTTCGAGGGCATGATCGGCATCGGCGGCAAGTCGGTCGATCTCGGCGAGGCGAAGATCGAAGTACCGGCTGCGCGCGAGGGCCGGGCCGGCAAGCTGACGCTCGGCGTGCGGCCCGAACATGTGCGGTTCGTCACCGAGTCGGCATACCGGGGGCGCGTCAGCGCGGTCGAGTATCTCGGAACCACCCAGATCGTGACGCTGCGGTCGAGCCATGGCGACCTCAAGGCGCGTATTCCATCCGACCAGCTGGTTCGGGAGGACGAGCTGGTCGGCCTCGAGTTCGATGCCAGGACGCTGTCGGTGTTCGACGCCGAAACCGGCAAGGTCCTGCGGTCGGACGCCAATGACGGAGTGCTGGGACATGGCTGAGATTGTCCTCGAAAACGTGACCAAGACCTTTGGCGGCGTGGCCGCGCTCGACAATGTCTCGCTGACGATCCCGGATGGTTCCTTCGTCGTGCTGCTCGGCCCGACTGGCGCCGGCAAGACGACGACGCTGCGCATGGTCTCCGGTCTCGATACGCCCGACAGCGGCGAGGTCTATATCAGCGGGCGGCCGATGAAGGGGCTGTCGCCGGCCGAACGAAACGTGGCGATGGTGTTCCAGCAATACTCGCTCTATCCGCACCTGACGGTGCGGCAGAACCTCGAGTTTCCGCTGAAATCGCCGCTGCTCAGGACGCCGCGGGATCTGATCGACCGGACAGTGAAGGAGGTGGCCGAGGTCCTGCAGATCGCCCACAAGCTCGACAACAAGGCAACCGCGCTGTCGGGCGGAGAGATGCAGCGTGTCTCCATCGGCCGGGCGCTGGTGCGAAACCCACAGATTTTCCTGATGGACGAGCCGTTGAGTTCGCTCGACGCCAAGCTTCGCGCCGACCTGCGCATCGAACTGAAGCGTATCCAGGCGAAACTGGGGGCGACGCTGCTCTATGTCACCCACGACCAGATCGAGGCGATGACGATGGCGACCCATGTCGGCGTGCTGAACGAAGGCAAGCTTGTTCAGTTTGGCGCGCCGCGCGAAGTCTATGAACACCCCGTCAGCGTCTACGCCGCGACCCGGCTCGGCCAGCCGCGCATCAACGTGCTGCCTGCCGACCTGTTCGCCGGAGCGCCTTCAGCTGCGAAAAGCATCGGCCTTCGCCCCGAGCACATCGTGCAGGGCGAGGGGGAGGAGGCGCTGGTCAGGCGTGTCGAGCATCTCGGCGATCAGACGCGCCTGCATCTGACCCTGAAGCGGCACGACCTCGTTACCGTCACCGACGCCCACACGCCGCTCCGGGGCGGCGAGACCATCAAGATCCAACCGTCGCGGCCGCTCTATTTCGATGCGGCTGGCATGCGCATAGCTTGAGGAGATTTCCATGGCGCAATTCATCAACAGGCGCGAAGACGTCGTCACCGAGGCAATCGACGGCGTGCTGGCGCTGTCTGGCGGTGCGCTCACCCGCCTCGACGGCTATCCGCATATCCGCGTCGTGCTGCGCAGTGATTGGGACAAGTCGAAGGTGGCGATCGTCTCGGGCGGCGGCTCCGGCCACGAGCCGGCGCATGTCGGCTTCGTCGGCAAGGGCATGTTGACGGCCGCGGTCTGCGGCGACGTCTTTGCCTCGCCCAGCGTCGATGCGGTGCTTGCCGGCATCCTGGCAGTGACCGGGCCGGCTGGTTGCCTGCTGATCGTGAAGAACTACACCGGCGACCGGCTGAATTTCGGTCTCGCCGCCGAGCGGGCACGAGCATTCGGGCTCAACGTTTCGATGGTGATCGTCGGCGACGACATCGCATTGCCCGACTTGCCGCAGGCGCGCGGTGTTGCCGGCACGCTGTTCGTGCACAAGATCGCCGGCGCGCTTGCCGAACGGGGTGCCGACCTCGACACGGTGGCGGCGGCGGCAAGGCACGTCATCGCGGGCACCCGCTCCATTGGCATGTCGCTCGACACCTGCAGCGTTCCGGGTTCGCCCAAGGAAGATCGCATCCCCCTTGGCAAGGCCGAGCTTGGCCTCGGCATCCATGGCGAGGCCGGCGTCGAGCAGATCGATTTTGCCGGCGCGCGCGCATCCGTAGCTACCATGGTCGAGAGACTGGCAGCCGTGATGAGCGAGGGGCCGCATGTCGCCCTCATCAACAATCTCGGCGGCACCTCGGTCCTCGAAATGTCAGTGCTCGCGCACGAACTTCTCCAGTCGTCCATTGGCGAGAGGATCACACATGCCATCGGCCCTTCGCCGCTGATGACGTCGCTCGACATGCAGGGTTTTTCCATCTCGGTCTTTCCAGCCGATGCGGCCGAACTCGAACTTCTCAAGGGGCCTGTCGCGATCCCTGCCTGGCCGGGCGTCTCGCGGGTACGGCCGATTACGGTTGCTCCCATGCCCGACGGCCTGACGCCGATCACGCCGATGCCGTCGAACCATGCGGCGACGCGCACCTTCCTCATCAACTGCTGCAACGTGCTGATCGCAGCCGAGCAGGATCTCAATGCCCTCGACGCCAAGTCGGGCGATGGCGATACAGGCTCGACGCTGGCGGGTGCCGCTCGGGCGCTGATCAACGCTGTTGACCGCCTGCCGCTCTCTGATCACACCCAGCTCCTGCGCGCCATCGGCCAGGAGCTGAGCCAGACGATGGGCGGGTCTTCCGGGGTGCTGCTTGCCATCTTCTTTGCCGCCGCTGGCGACGGCGCGTCTAGCGGGCTGCCGATGCGCGAGGCGCTGCGAGCGGGTCTTGCCCGCATGCAGGAGATCGGCGGTGCAAGTATCGGCGACAGGACTATGGTGGACGCTCTTTCCCCCGCTCTCGAGGCGCTTGACGAGAGCTTGACCAACGCTGCCAATGCGGCGCGGAAGGGAGCGAACTTCACGTCGACCCTTACCCGCGCCAAAGCCGGACGTGCTGCCTACATCAACGCCAAGCAGCTCGAAGGCCATATTGATCCGGGCGCTGAAGCGGTGGCGAGGCTCTTCGAACATCTCGCGGGTTAGGTGCAATTCAGCGCAATCAGGCGGTCACAGGCCAATCGGGATTTAACTCCGAGAGGCGGCGGCATAGAGTCGAAAGAGACCGTCTTGCTGGGCGCTGCCCATCTCTGTTTTTGCCGGGCGCTGGAACACAAATCAGGAAGTCGGAGAGGAAGCAGGTTGTTGGAAACGCCAAGCCAGGACGCTTGGAATTCGCCAGCCCCTCTGAAGTCGTGATGAGATAGGCGCCAAGGCCAACCTAATGGGCCCAACAATGTGACCCGGCTCGATTGGCACGTCCCATTAGAGCGCCTTGATCGCACCCGAAAGGAACTCATTTGGGTGGGAAGCAAGGAATTCCTCGGTAGGCTTCTCCTGAGCGGCCAAGGGTTCTGCCCCTACGAGAATAATCAATGCGAAAACGTGCGTCAGTCTATTCATGAGCATGACTTCCCTCCCTTAAGGTGGTTCATGCAACCATGGGCCGGCGCAGCATTGTGGGCTAGCTCCAGCCTTTACGTCCTGCCGCGTTCCAATCGTAGGAGCAGCCTTCCGGTGCCGTCAACTGACGCTTTTTCGGTCGGGGGGTGGGCATGAAAACCACAGCTTCGGGGGCATGCTTCATACTCTTTGAGGTATGGCCATATGAGTTGACTTGAGCTTTTTGTGTATGGAAACCTTGTGCAGACATTCATTTACGATGACTTGCTAGGCTGGCCGGCCCGGCTGTAGATGCCAGACCCTTGCGAAATCGACCGATGTCGTCGATATGAGGCACAAGACATGGGGCCCATGGCTTGGTGGCACGCTGCGACGGAGGCCGCTCCATACGTTCAGATTACCCTCTTTCGACGTCGAAAATGGCTGGATATCACGACTACAAGGTCTCTGTTGCGCCGATGATGGATGGGGAAGATAGATAAATAATATCAGTTAGTTATGAGTGTTCGTGTGCAAAAATTGCACGCGAAAGTTCTGCTTCTCTTCTTTTTTCGTTCCCGCGAGGGACCCGCCGATAGCCCTTTTCGGGCGCACTGCTGCCGAAGGCTGTGACCTCTCTAACGCGGATGGTCGCCATGATATCCGTTCCTGTTTATCTGCCGCAGCGTCCAGTTTGCCTAGGGAACCTGGATTCGAGCCAGGATCAAGGGAGACAGAATTTACGGTAATGCTCGAAGGAATTGACCGGCACTGTTGTGCTGCGGTGCATCTCCCGGCGAAGTTCCGAAGGAACAATGAAACGAAGCAACGGCGAAACCCAGGACATATCGATCTGAGCGGATCGTACTTGCATCGAGCAGACACCGTCCGCTGGGCGGTGCTTCATTTTACCAGCCGGCTAGCTCTGGTAGGTCATCAAGCCAGCTTTTCTCTGCCATAGAGGCATCACCGGTCCGCGGTGCAGCCTCTATGGCGTTTTGAATGAGCCAGTCCACCCACTTCCGATAGGCAGCCGGGTCCAGTTGGGGCGGCAGCACCTTGGCCTTGGCCAGCATGCGTTTGCGGAAACTGACTTGCCTGCGAAGTTTGGTCGTCGTGAACTTGATCGCCTTGCCTTGGTATTCAATCGTCCAGCGCCCATCCCCATGGCTGGCGAGCCTGTCAATGGCGAAACCGGCATCGACCGGCCTGTCCCGCCAGGGAAGCTCGATGGCATTCCTTCTCAGGTCGATAGACCATCGCCGATAGTTGGCCCCGGCACGCTGGGGCGGCAGCACGCCAGCCTGTTCGAGTATCTTCCTTCGGAAGGTAGGCCGCCTCTTGATCTGGCCCGTCGTCAGTTCGATGCGATGCCCACGGAATTCGACGTGCCACCGGATCCTCCCGTTGCCGAAATACTTTACCAGCCTGTCGATGACGAACTCGTCATCGCTAAGCGTCCCCCACCGCATAATTATTTATGTTGTGGAATTGTTGGCTGGTGTTCGTGAAATCCTTTCGAACTTTCTGCGTCGCACACGCTTTTTGCTGCGATGGCCGTCGCAAAAGTCGTTTCCAAACCTATGGGTTTTAGCTCGCGGTCCGTAATATGCTTCATAGGTCGGCTGCGGCGCATGAAAGAACGCGGCGGGTCATTCCTCGTGTTTTGACGATTTTCTCCGCCACAGAAAGGATGTGATAGTGTCAGTGAGCCTGATCTGTCTCTTTTGACGCACGCGACCGCCGCTTAGTGAGATTTGGCGCTGATGTTCGCTGGATAGGCGTGGCTCTTCGGGCTGTCAGCCACGTCTCAACTTCGGCTAGATCTCAAACCACGCATCTTGGCGTAAGCGCTAACCGGCGTGGAAACTGCCCTCGCTCGAGAGGAGAACAACGAAATAGCGGGCGTACAGGCGGACGGGTCGTTGTGTCGGTTTCACCTGCAAATTCATGAGGATCATCAGTGTCGGGCCAAACAGCGCCAAACTGTTGCAGAATTTTTAAGCCATGGAGATAGAGAGCAAAGCCATCCTGAATCGCTGCGCTGTCAACCTTTGCGACGAGACGGCTGACGGTTGCCAGCGCCGCCCCAACCCGACGCGGTCGGCGATCGCCATCAGCTCGTGGGGCGTCTTTCGCGAATGTGCGGCGCGACCTCGGCAGATATGGATTCCGAGTTCGCCAGCCAACGGCGCCAATCCGCGCTTGAGCGCGCCGACGACCGCGTGGTGATCCCGGACGAATGCCAATCCATCCCCATGATGGCGCCGAAGGATTGGAACCAGAAGTCTAACTTCGATCTACGAGGCGGCGCGGGAGATCATCGAAGCGGAGATGCGGTGAGCAAGGAAATGGTTTCTGTCTGACTTTCAGCTTGCCCTTGCACCAGCGCGAAAGTCTCCACTGGGCTTATTCCCTCGCTGTACCCGCCGTCTGGGCGGATTTCGCCTTCTTGCTGCCGCCCCCCAGGTTGGGCCTCCGGGAATCAAGCGGTCCCTCGGTCGTTACCACCGGACCAGTCGGTCGATGATACGCTCTGGCCGCCGGCATGGCGATGGCACGACCCCGGCATCTACCTTCCTCTTGGTGCTCACTTAGAAGCTGAGTCACGATCAGGACTCGCTGGGCAGTGGGTTTGGTTTTGGTAGCAAGCCGTTCCACCGTCGCTACTGACGGCCAGTTCAGCCCCCTAGACGGCTAGTCACGCAAGCCGCTTCGATAACCCGGTTAGACGCTCCATCACCACCATCAGTACGACCGTGAAGGCAATGAGAACACCGGATACCGCCGCGATCGTAACGTCCAGGCTATTTTCTAGATTTTGCCACATGCGAATCGGGAGCACATCGGTCGCTGCGTCACGCAGAAACAACGAAACCGGCACGTTGTCGAATGATGACATGAAACAAATAAAAGCTCCGGCTAAAATGCCTGGCCTGATCAGAGGATATATGATCCGGCGAAACGTGTATGCCCGCGAGGCTCCGAGGCTGGCGGAGCATTCGAGCAATGCCGGCTCGACTTGGTGAAGGGCGGCAACGGTATTGCGGATCACATAGGGAATACACACAATTGTGTGTCCAATCACCAGCGACGTGGTCGATATTGGAAAGCCGATAACGGAGAAGAACATCAAAGCAGCAAGGGAATATGCGAGTGCCGGCAGTACGAGAGGCGACATGAACAATTGGTCGACTGCTTGGGCTGGCCACGTCTTCGAACGGGTAATCGCCAGTGCTGCGGCCACACCGAACAAAACGGACAGCAGAGTTGTGACAAGCGCTATCTTGAAGGAATTCCAAGCGGCGAGTTGTAGAACTGCGTCGCCCGCCAAGACAGCATACCATTGCAACGAGAAGCCTGTGGGCGGGAAGCGGAGGGATTGATCACTGGTAAACGACACTATGAGGACGATTACCGTGGGGGCTAGAAGTAGCACGATGGAAATCGTCGACATTAGCAACATCGTTAACTTGAAGCTAAGCGCCTCAATATCGGGCGTCGTTTTCATACGGTCTGCAGTGACGGCGATCGCGACGCTCATAGAAGGACTCCGTTAACCTGGACGAATTTCAAGCTTGAAAAAGTCCTTGGGACAAACGACCAAGACGGTTGAATATCCACACCACGGTTAAAACCGCGCCGAGGAAAATGATCGAAATCGCCGCAGCAAACGGCCAATCCTGCAAGGACGTAGCCTGCTGATAAATATACATGGGCATGAACAGCTTCTGTCCGCCGCCGATGAGACTTTGGGTGATGAAGGCTGTAACCGCTGCGGCATAGGTCAGCAGGCACCCTGCCATGACACCCGGCAAGGACAAGGGAACAGTCACTTTGAAAAAAGTTCGCCAATGCCCTCCACCCAGCGCAAAGGATGCATCAGACAAGTTGGGATCGATGCGCGATTGTGCGGTAATCAGCGGGAGTACCATCAGCGGCAACAACACCTGCGCCAGTGCCACGACCAATCCGCCTTCGGTGTAAAGCAGGCGAAGGGGTGAATCGATCAGGCCAAGGCTGAGGAGCGCCTCATTGACGATACCCTGCCGCCCAAGGATAACGATCCATGCGAATGTCCGAACCACCACGCTGGTAAGTAATGGCATCAGAATGATCAGCATCAGTGCCGAACGCATCCAACTGGGCGATTTCGTGAACGCCCAAGCCAACGGGAAGCCAAGCAATAGGCACAGGAGCGTCGCTTCGACCCCCACCCAAAGCGTGGAAACAAGCACCGACATCGAAAACCCATCCGCCATGAATTTGATATATTGGTCGAAGCCGATCTGCGACGACTGACGGTCCACGTGCAGGCTCATCCAGGCGAGGATCAGAAGGGGTACGAGGAAGAAGATTACGAAAAATATAAAGAGCGGCAGCGCAAGTTGCAGCGGATAGCCGATCGCGTCACGGGTCTTAGCAGAATGTGTCATGGCGTTACTGCCTCCAGTCGTGAGTCTACCCGCGCTTGAGCAGCGGGGCTGGCATCACCAAGGCCGATGCTGATCCAATGGATCGGCATATTGCCGAAAATGGGTATTTATGGGTTCCCATTACAAAGCCTTGGCGTCACACGGCCGGAAATACGTTTGCGAGCGTCGTCGGCATGACGCGAATTGGAGTACCTGGCGCCAACGGCTCGAACCCGGCGGTACGTGGGCTTGATACCTTGATCGAGGTGCCATCTGCGGTGCGCACCTCGTGAACGATTGTGGCGCCTAGCGGCAGGCCCATTTCGATGAAGCCAGGCAAGCCGTCCGAACCATTCACCGCTACCGCAAGATTCTCTGGACGCAAGCAGACTGATACGCGGGTACCCGCGCTTATTTCATTTGCCGGGCGACGCGCGCGCACGGTCGTCCCCACATCCAAGCGCACAAGCACGTCTTCCGCATCGCGACCGAGGAAAGCACCTGGCAACACGTTGGCGGAGCCGACGAATGTGTTGACGAAGAGACTGGATGGGGCGTCGTAGATTTCTGTCGGTGGAGCGAATTGCTCAAGCGAACCATTGGACAGCACCGCAACACGATCAGACATCGATAGTGCCTCCTCCTGATCGTGCGTCACCAAAACGGTGGTGATGCCCGCAAGCCGCTGGATGCGCTTTACTTCGATCTGCATGTCGAGCCGCAAGTTCTTATCGAGCGCCGAGAACGGCTCGTCGAGCAACAATATCGACGGCTTCACCGCCAGAGCACGTGCGATTGCGATTCGCTGCTGCTGTCCGCCGGAGAGTTCACGGGGATAGCGCCCTGTAAACGATTCCATCTTCACCAGAGCCAGCATCTCATTAACTCGAGAGGCCTTTTCCGTTCGGCCGAGGCCCCTCACGTCGAGCCCATAGGCAACATTGTCGGCTACTGTCATGTGCGGGAACAAGGCGTAGTTTTGAAATACGATGCCAACTGCCCGCCGGTTCGGAGGGAGATCGTCTACCGCTTTGCCACCGACTATGACGTTGCCCTCCGTCTGACGGACGAAACCGGCAATGACCTTCAATAGAGTCGTCTTCCCGCAGCCGGATGGGCCAAGCAGTGAGATGAGTTCGCCGCCTCCGATGTTCAGATTGATGTTCGAAATGGCGGTAAACGAGCCATAACGCTTGGTAAGGTCGGCAATCACTAGGTCTTGAGCAGGCATGGACTGGACCGCGGAACGTGGTGCCATTGTCGGACGTCCTTTGTAAGCTGTTTCCATCACCGGTCAGCATCGACTGGTGGGAATTCCATCGCGATCGATCGGCGTTGGCCACAGCGGAGCCATAGCCGCTCAGCCGTGGCCTGCGCCTCAGCGACAATTGCGTCGCCGTCAAAGCCCACCGGCCGCCTCCCGGCCAACCGTATCTTGCCGTCGACAATTGCCGTGTCGACATTCGATCCGGTCGCGCTGTAGGCGAGAATACCGTAGCCATCGATGATAGGAGCGAGGTTCGGATCACGCCGGTCGAGAAGGATGATATCGGCACGACAGCCAGCCTGTATCCGCCCCAAGTCCTGCCATCCGAACGCTCGCGCCGACCCATCTATGGCCCAACTGAGAACCCTCCGGGCGTTCGGTTCGTAGCCACCATTTCGCAGGCGCCAACTTGCTACTGCCAGGCGCATCGCCTCAAACAGATTGCCAGAGCGGGCATCCGTGCATAGCGTGATTTTGGCACCGGCCGCCTCCAGCTCACGGATCGGCGCCGAGTTTCCCGCCGGAGCGTTCTGGTGGGGCGCATGGGCCACAGTCACGCCCGCCTGGCCGAGCGTCCGTCGATCCGCCTCATCGACAAAAACGCAATGCGCCGCGACGATTTTATGCTCCAACAAGCCGACATCCGCGAGCAGCTGCGTCGGTGTTACGCCGTCGCGTTCCTGAACATAGGCGACCTCGCCCTTGGCGTGAGCCAGATGAAGATGGATACGACCACCATGGCTGGCAGCAAGATCACCCACCTTGCGTAAGAGATGTGCTGTGCATGTATCTGTCCCGTGGACCCCGAGTTCGCATCTAATCCGCCCTTCGGCGGCGCCATCCCAGGTTGAAAACGCCTCAAGTGTCTCCTGAAGGGTTTCTTCACCGACCTCGTCGCGATGAACCATCCGCTTTTCAGTCAACAGGTCGAGGTCGATATCGTGGATGCGACCGGTAATGACGGCGCGAGTTCCCACTTCCGCGGCCGCCCTCGCCAGCGTGCCAGGGCGGCGGTAGAAATCGACCACGGTCGTACAGCCGGAACGAAGCAGCTCATAGTGTCCTAGTCGCGCCAAGGCCAGGGATTCCTCTTCGGACAGGAGATGGCCCTGCGGCACGCTTCGCGTGTACATCGGCGCAACGGTCGAATCCTCGATCAGCCCGCGCGTGACCCCTAGTGGCGAATGATTGTGGCTGTTGATCAGGCCCGGCATGGCGAGCATGCCCTTGGCATAGATCGTCTCGTCGGCAGCGAAGCGCGAGGCAAGGTCGCGCGTGGGGCCGACGTCAACAATGCGGTTGCCGGTAATGGCGATGGCGCCATCCGACAGGAAGCTGTCGGCTGCATCGAATGTAGCGATCAGCGCGTCTCGCACCAAAATATCGCATCGTGTGGGTTCAACCATGTCGGAACGCCTTTTCCATCCAGTCGGCTATAGCGATGAGCTCGGCATCTTGACCGTGACGGCCGATCAACTGGACACCCACAGGGAGACCTTTCGGCCCGACAAAACCCGGCAATACAATTGTCGGATAGCCCAGCAGTGTCCAAATCCGATTAAAAATTGGATCACCAGACCATTTGAGCCCTTCCGGCGCTTCACCTTGAGCGGCGGGGGCGAGGATCACGTCCGCGTTAGCAAAAAGCGCGTCAACATATTGGCGGCAGGGGTTAATCTTACCCAGCGCGCGCTGATAAAGTTCGAAGGAAACTTGGTCGGCCTCGTCAAGGAAAGCCTTGAATGCCGGATTAATTTCGGCTGCGCGGCGGTCATGCTCATAGGCATAGACCCGCGCTGCTTCAAAACTCATTATGGTTGATTGCTCCTCAGGCAGGCTTTCGAACATGCTTGGAAGCGCGTGTTCAGTAGCCGTCGCACCGGCGCGCACGCTTTGGGCAACGGCCCAGGCAAGCGCATCGAGACTGGACGATTCCGCTTTCGAATCGTGGGGCGTCCTGCAAAGCAAGATTCGGGGAGCTGTGGAACTGACAGGCTGCTCGGGCTGAAAACCGAGGAACGCCGCGCGTAGTGGTGTAATGTCGGATACTCGGCGCGTAAACGACCCGAGCGTGTCGAGCGAAGGAGAAAACGGCTTGATACCTGCCATTGGAAGTTGACCAAAACTCGCCTTGTAGCCCACCACCCCGCAAAACGAAGCCGGTCTGGAAATCGAACCTGCGGTCTGCGTACCAAGGGCGGCTGGAACCATGTGGTCTGCTACCGCAGCCGCCGATCCGCTGGATGAACCGCCGGGCGAGTGAGCGAGGTTACGCGGATTGGCAGTCTTGCTCGGCGGAAAAAAGGCAAACTCGGTTGAAACAGTTTTGCCGAGGATGACAGCCCCGGCCCGCCTCGCCAACGCTACGCAGGCAGCGTCGGCTACCGGCCGGTGGCCTCGATAGAGGGCGGACCCATATGCCGTCGGCAGGTCCGCCGTATCGATGATGTCCTTCACGCCTATTGGAATGCCGTGGAGCGGGCCACGCGGTTTTTCGTTGTCGCGGTGACGGGCTTGCGCCAAGGCGTAGTCCCAATCGATCTCGACCCATGCACCGACCGCGGCCTCGCGAGACCCGATCCGATCAAGGCACGATCTGACCAATTGCTGGCTGGTAATCTCGCCTGCGGCAATGGCACGCGCCGCCTCAACAAGTGGCAAATCATGCAGGGTCATTTACGGATCTCGCGATTGAAGCGCTCAATGAGGCCGGGACGCTGCGGATTGATAGCAGCCCAATCTGTGAGGACGTTGTTCTTTGCGAGATCGTCCTGATCCTTCGCATAGGGCGACAAATCCGGACCAAAAGGCACTTTTCGATTGGTTGGAAACACTACATAGGGATTCCGCGCCATGGCAGCCTGCACCGCGGGATCAAGGTTGGCGTTGATATACGCCGCCGCGAGATCGGGAACGGTCGTACCTTTAATGATGTGCATGCTGTTGCGAAGCAGGATGAAACCTTCCTTAGGCCGGGCGAAGGCGATGTCGACGCCACGCTGCCGCAGCGGCTCTACCGCCGATAGGAAATTGAAGGCGATATCGATTTCGCCCTGCTGGAAGAGCGTCGCCAAGGCACCCGGATTAGCAGCGATAGCCGCAATATTTGGCAGCAGTTCCTTCATGGCTGCAAATCCAGGATCGAAGTTCTCGGCGCCACCGCCGCGAAGGCGAGCAATCTCGGCTAGGAAGGCCGTCCCAAGCCCGCTATTCAGGTTTGTAATGCCGACGCGGCCTTTATATTCGGGCTTCCAAAGGTCCTCCCAAGAAGCTGGCACTTCCTTCACAGTGGACGGGTTGTAGGCAATTCCAATGACATGCGCCGCTACGAAGGCGCCGACACCGCGTTCATCGGCGAAGCCACTGGCAATGTCCGGCAGGTTGGAGACCTTTATAGGGTCGATTTTTTCAAAAATGTCGTCCTTTAGGGAGTTGAGGTAAGTCGCCTCGTCGAGAATAACGACGTCGTATGGTGGCTTACTGCCCTTGGCAGCCAACACGCGTCCCATCGCTTCCTGGGCCAAGACCGGCTGAATCAGAATCTGCGCACCGGTTGCCTGCTGGAACTTTGCGCCCGGCAGTTTGCGTGCTGCTTCCTCGTATGATCCCGGAAAGGCTGTTGCCACCAACTGGCCAGTCTGGGCCGATGCAAATCGAGTCAATGGCAGCGATGCTGCCGCGGCCAAAAGGCTCCGGCGAGTCAAACCATGCTTGTTCATGTTGGTCTCCCTGCTCGTGTCGGCAGTTGAATGAGTTCCCCGAAATTCACGTTTGCATTATGCATTCATTTGCAATCAATGCAAATCTAATTTATGCAAAGGGTGTTGAGCGGCGCGAGGCAGGGAAAAACGATGCTTTTTGAGAAGGAACTCAGGCTGAACCGTTCGTCGCTGCACGAACAGATAGTCGGCATGCTGAGAAAGTTGATTCTGGAAGGGCGATTGCTGCCGGGGCAGCACATTGATGAACGAATGCTCTGTGAGCAGTTCGAGATATCTAGGACGCCCTTACGGGAAGCGCTCAAAGTCCTGAATTCTGAGGGTCTTGTCGATCTGCTGCCCAACCGCGGCGCCCGTGTGGCTGGCACATCGCCGCACTTGGTGAGTGAATGTTTCGACGTTGTGGCGGGCTTGGAGCGCACGGCCGCTGAACTGGCGGCCATAGGGGCGAGCGAGATCGAACTGAAATCGCTTCAGGAGATTCAGGAGCAGATGGAGCAGCACTACCGCGAGAACAATGAGGTCGAATACTTCGCTGTCAATGACCGCGCCCATGTGATGGTCGTCGAATTCAGCCGAAACAGTATCCTGATCTCCATGCATGCGCGCCTGATGACCAAGATCAGGCAGGCACGATTTGCCGGACTGACCGTCCCGAGCCGCTGGCATGAGTCGATCCTCGAGCATCGCGAAATCCTCGATGCGTTGATCGCTCGCGATCCTGGCCGAGCGGGTGCGGCCTCGATGAACCATGTCATGCACACCGCGGAATTGTTCAAGGAAACTCATCAGCTGAAGTCAGATTTGCAAGACAATAGCTGACAGCTACCCAGGAGGAAGGAAGAGCCATGTTGTTCGTCATCTACGGAATCGATCGTCCCGGCAAACTTGAAACCCGCTTGGCGGTTCGCCCCCAAAATATCGAGTATCTCGCTGCTTCCGAGCATCAAATGCTGGTCGCAGGTCCGCTGCTGAATGCAGACGGTACGATGGCCGGCTCACTACTTGTCATGGACTTTCCCGACAGGGCGGCAGCCGAGCAATGGGTCGAACAGTCGGTGCTTACAAAAAACGATGTCTATGAGCGTGTGGAAATCTGGCCATTCACCAAGAAATGGCCGCGGCAACCGTGAGCGGATCGGGATTCCATCAGTTTTCAGTGCCAATAGGGGAAAGCCCGTGCGAATTCTCGTCCTAAATCCTAATACAACACAGGCTGTCACCGACCTCCTGGTTGGCGCCGGACGTGCGGTCGCGGCACCTGGAACCTTGCTCCAGCCACTGACAGCTGTTCGTGGCGTTCCCTACATCTCGACCCGTGCTGAGGCGCAAATTGGCGGAGCGACCGCCATGGAGATGCTGGCGGATCACCACGCCGGTGCGGATGCCGCGATCATCGCGGCATTTGGCGATCCAGGATTGCTTGGGGCGCGTGAACTGTTCGACATCCCGGTTATCGGCATGTCCGAAGCTGCCATGCTTACGGCTTGCATGCTCGGCCACCGCTTTGCAATAGTGACTTTTGCGACTGCACTTCGCGGCTGGTATCGCGATTGCGTTGACTTGCACGGTATGGGCGGTCGCTGCACAGGTATTCATGCGCTCGATCAATCCTTTGCCTCGATTTCCAATGTTCAGGAAGAGATGGAGGATCTGCTCGTGGCACTCGCCAATCGAGCCGTTGAAGCAGACGATGCCGACGTGGTCATCCTCGCCGGCGCCCCCCTGGCGGGACTTGCCCAACGCGTGCGTCCGCGCATTCCCGTGCCGCTCATTGATCCGATCACGGCAGCGGTAAAGCAGGCCGAGGCGCTGATCGCTCTTTCGCCCGGCAAGGCGACAGCCGGGACGTTTCGCCGTCCCGCAGCCAAGGAAACACAGGGGCTTCATGGCGCTCTGGCGGCCCGGTTGGAGCACCGCCCTGATCGCCATTCGCCAGTGGAGTGATGCCGTGAACTTTTTGCAGGACGCCTGTTGTGAAATTTGACACGATCATTCGCGGAGGCACGGTAGCCACCGCCGCGGACACGTTCGCCAGCGACGTTGCCATAAAGGACGGCCGTATCGTGGCCCTCGGAGATGGGCTTGGAACAGCCGACGATGTCATCGATGCGCGAGGGAGGCTCGTGCTTCCCGGAGGCATTGATAGCCACGTCCACCTCGACCAGCCGGGCAGCCCCGAAGTCGTCATGGCGGACGGATTCGAGAGCGGCACACGGTCGGCAGCCTTCGGCGGTACCACGACATTGCTGCCGTTCTGTCTTCAGCAGCGCGGCCAGAGCTTGCGCGAAGCCCTGAAGGACTATCACGCGAAGGCAGCCGGCAACTGCTACGTCGATGTCAGCTTCCACCTTATCATCACCGACCCAACGGATCACGTGCTCGGCCAAGAATTGCCCGCACTGATCCAAGATGGCTACACCTCGTTCAAGGTTTTCATGACCTACGAGGATTTGGTTCTCAAGGATTACGAGATTTTACGCGTCATGCAGGTGGCACGGGAGCACGGCGCCAGCGTCATGGTCCACGCAGAAAATTACGATGCCATCCGCTTTCTGACGGAGCAGCTCGAGGCCTCTGGAAAGACTGCACCTCGCTTCCACTCCGCTTCCCGGCCGATTGTGGTCGAGCGGGAGGCTACCCACCGTGCGATCGCCCTGGCTGAGATGATGAACGTTCCAGTCACAATCGTCCACGTCTCGAACCGATTGGCGATGGAGGAGATTCGGCGGGCGCAACGTCGTGGTTTGACCGTCTACGGCGAGACATGCCCTCAGTATCTAGTCCTGACCGAAAAGGACTTGGATCAGCCTGGCATGGAGGGCGGAAAGTACGTGTGCTCCCCTCCACCGCGCGATGAAGCAAGTCAGGCAGCTTGCTGGGAAGGGCTTCAGCAAAACGTCTTTCAAATCTTTTCTTCGGATCACAGTCCGTTTCGCTACAACGACCCCGTCGGCAAACTGACGCCGAAAGGACGGTCCAGCTTCCGCTGGGTGCCGAACGGTATTCCTGGCGTTGCCGCTCGGCTTCCGATCCTATTTTCGGAAGGCGTCAACAAGGGCCGGATTGATATTAATCGGTTTGTTGCGCTCTCTGCGACCAATCATGCAAAAATCTATGGCCTCTATCCGCGAAAAGGCACTATCGCAGTGGGCGCAGACGCGGACATCACAATCTGGGACCCTCACAAAGCGGTCAAGATTACCCATAACTTGCTCAAGGATGATTGCGACTATACGCCATATGAAGGCTTGTTCGTCAAAGGCTGGCCGGTGACAACGATGCTGCGGGGCGAAATCGTCGTGAGAGACGGGCAACTGGTTGGTTCGCCGGGCAGGGGCAGGCACCTCAGTCGGACGTCGCCGACCAACAAACAACACGAGTTATAGCTGCTGTGCAAAGCACACCCACTGCTTCAATCTGCACGACTACAGGGAGGCGGTGCACATAGGCAATTCGCTCGAAACACGGGCTGTGACCGATGGCTGGCGATTTCATCTCGCCGCCGCGCGGGAACGGGCAATGATGTATTTCTTGGCCGACACGGTCGGTTGCAACGATGTCCTGTTCGTGCGCTGCAGCACCTAGATAGGTTAAGCAGCTAATTGCAACATCGTCGCGCCTCGCGCCCGCGATCGTTGGAGATCGGAAAAAATGAACTGGACACACCCTTAGCCAATGGTCGGAACCTGCTTGACGCTCGCGGCCTGACGAAGATATTCGGCGCTCTGAAGGCGTGTGACCAGGTCGACCTGACCATCGCCAAGGGCCAAATTCACGCGCTTCTCAGTGAAAACGGCGCCGGCAAGTCGACGCTGGTCAAGATGCTGTTCGGCTCGCTGGAGCCCAATGGTGGCGAAATCCGCTGAACAGCCAACAGACCAAGATCACCAGCCCCGGCGTTGCCAAGAACCTCGGCATCGGCATGGTTTTCCAGCATTTTTCGCTAATTGGAAGCGCTGACCGCCGCCGAAAACATGGGCACGCCAATGAGATGGGCACATCGGAATTGCATTGAACCATTATCATGTTGGCAGCCCCGTGTGCTGACCACGGACCGAAGCATGACCCGGGGTGATCTCAGACGAGGGCGGCAGTCACCGACAGATCAGAAGGAGCAGGTGTTCACAACCGCGACCTCCCATGCGCAAAACCGCTCGACTGCGACGGCCCCGTTACCGAAGTCTGGGCCCTAATCAAAACTCACCCGTCCAAGCGTTGGACAATATCGTTACCAGTCTTGTGAACGCTTGCGCCTTAGATCGTGGACAGCGCTATGGAAAAACACTAACTGTGCTATCGATCTCGGCTCCTCAGGCAGCACAGGAAAATGTAATGGCAAAGGCGGCAACGGACGCGCGCTCGCGCGAGAAAAAAGTTTACGATCTGATTCACCGGGCGATCGCAGAGCGGCGGTTGCTGCCAGGCACCAAATTGAACGAGGACGCCTTGGCAGACGTATTCAACGTCAGTCGTGCTCGCATACGACGCGTGCTTCTCTTGCTGGCAAAAGATGACGTGGTCAAACTTGAACCTAATCGAGGTGCATTTGTATGGCGCCCCTCAGTGCAAGATGCCAGGAACGTCTTACATGCGAGGCGGGTGATTGAGTTCGAATTAGTGAGAGAGGCGGCGCTCAAAGCGTCGAAACCACAAATTAAGCACCTTCGGCAAATCGTAGCCGAGGAAGAATTGGCGATTAAAAACTCAGATTACGCGTTAAGTATTCGGCTATCAGGTGACTTCCATATAGCGCTGGCATTTTGTGCGAACAATCCCATTTTGACCGAAGTCTTAGCTAATCTGATATCTCGTTCCTATTTGATTTTGGCTACCTATCAAAAGCGAGATGCGCAGGTTTGTCCGAATTTGGACCATCAACGAATTGTCGACCTGATTGAGGCCAGGGATGCTGAAGGAGCCCTAGAAGCCCAACGTCGCCATTTTGAACACATTGAACATGAACTGGATCTCTCGGAAAAGGCGACTAGCCTCAATCTAAAAGAGATTTTTCTCGGCGCCGTCTGAGCAAACCAAAAACGCCCCATTATGTTAACAATGTCGTTAGTGTATTGTGCTCAATATTATGAGGGCGTAATCTCACTTAATTACGGAGTGCTGTGATGTAGGAATGCGATAGGGGCACGTGATGGCCGGGATCGCTCGGGTCGGCCATCATTCTACTTCATGGTTTGATCTTTCTCCTGACGAGGAGGTCCTCAAAAAGAACGTTCGAGGGACACACATCTCGAAATTCACGGCGAGAGCTTCTATTACCACGAGCAATATTGGCCCAACAAAGGTCATCCCAGGAATTTAGATCATGCTGGACCAGCTCAATTTACATTTTCAACGGGCGCTGCTCTTCTGGCGATAATTTATTGGCATTCAGCGAGCGTTTACCTTCGCAGATAAAAAACTTCAGCTGTGGCTTGCCATACTTATAAGTGCAGCAAGTGCGTTGCTACTGTGGCCATTATTTATCAATCTCTACAGAAGCGTTAATAGATATATCCTCGTCCTTGTTTGGATATCGTCAGATACGATTATTTCAACTTGGTTCTTAAGAACATTTGCTTTGGTCGTTCAGCTTTCATTCATGTCGGTGCATGGTCATGATTACTTTGCATGTGAACGTTGTTATTGTTCAGAGTCATATGAGCTGCATAATAAGGCACCTCCCTCCATAAGACTTAGCCGTACTTTTGCTGGCGTTCGCCATCGGTAGTCTGCGGCCCGGGCAGCGCCCGGCGTCGTCGACGTTCTGACCTATGCCGATGTTGCAGGCGAAAACGACATTTCGCCGAGCGGCATGCATGACGATCCGGTCCTTGCCCAAGGCAGGGTGCGGTTCCACGGCCAGCCGATCTTCGCGGTTGTTGCCGAGACCCGCGAGCAGGCGCGGCGCGCCGCGCGGCTGGCCAAGGTCGAATATTACGAACCGCCTGCTTTCATCAGCATCTGGGACCTCGACACCGAAACAGACAAGCAGGTGACGCCGCCGCTGACGCTCAAGCGCGGCGATGCGGCGGCTCCGCGCCGGGTCAAGGGGCGGATAAAGCTCGGCGGCCAGGACCATTTTTATCTCGAAGGCCAGATTTCGCTGGCCGTGCTCGGCGAAGACGACGAAGTTATCGTTGCTCGACCCAAGGGCCGAGCGAGAACCAGCATATCGTCTCGCATGTGCTCGGCGTGCCGAGCCACACGGTGACGGTCGAGGTGCGCCGCATGGGCGGCGGCTTCGGTGGCGTGAACGTTGCGGCCCCCGGCAGACCCCATCTGGTCGTAGAAGTTCAGCTTGCGGTATGCGCGCCTCGTCTGCCCGATCGGCGGCGACGAGATCAAGGACGAGCGCCCCGCCGTCATCGCCCGCGCTCGCCGCAGCCAAGATCATGACCCAAGCAGAAGCTTGATGATCTGAAACTTATACGTAGTTGCAAGCATTGACGTCCGGATCCGATCCGGACGCCATCTCAAGAAATAGTGGATCACTGCGGCAGCTTGTCGTCCACGCCCTTGACGTAGAAGTTGAGGCCAAGCAGCACGCCGTCCGCGGCCACTTCGCCGGCCTTCAGCCACTCGGTGCCGTCCTGTTTGGTGACAGGGCCGGTGAACGGGTTGAAGGCGCCCGACTTGATCTTAGCCTCGGCTTCCTTGGCCAGCTTCTTCGCATCGTCTGACATGTTCGTGTAGGGCGCCATCACGACGTGGCCCTCCTTCATGCCGCCCCACACGTCGCTCTGCTTCCAGGTGCCGTCGATGACGGCCTGGATGCGCTCGATATAGTACGGGGCCCAATCATTGATCATCGACGTGAGTTGGGTTTGCGGCCCGAATCTTATCATGTCAGATGCCATGGCAAGAGCCTTAACGCCTCGTTCGGTTGCAATCTGCATAGGTGCAGTCGAACCTGTATGCTGCGTGATGATGTCCACGCCCTGGTCGATGAGCGCCTTGGCAGCATCGGCTTCCTTGCCAGGGTCGAACCAAGTATTAGCCCATACGACTTTGACCTTGAAATCCGGGTTGACCGACTGCGCGCCGAGCATAAAGGCGTTGATGCCCATCACCACTTCGGGGATTGGGAAGGATGCGATGTAGCCGGCAACACCGGCCTTCGATTCCTTGCCGGCAATGACACCTTGGACGTAGCGGCCTTCATAGAAGCGATTATTGTAGGTTGAAACGTTAGGATGCTCACGCTTGTATCCGGTGGCGTGCTCGAACTTCACATCAGGGAACTTGCCGGCAACCTTGTTGAGCGCATCCATGTAGCCGAAGGACACAGCAAAGATGATGTTGCAGCCCGAGCGAGCGAAACGCTCGATGGCGCGCTCGGCATCGGCACCTTCCGACACGCTTTCGAGATAGGCGGTCTCGAGTGCGTCACCGAACTTTTCTTTGGCCTTGAGTAGGCCCTGGTGATGTTGATAAGACCACCCAAAGTCGCCAATTGGCCCGTTATAAATAAAGCAGGATTTTATTTTATCATCTGCTTGGGCATTTCCGGATAGTAATAGTGTTGCTATCGCTGCGATTGACATCATTGCATTATTCATTGTTATATCCTCCCTTTAGTTTTCTAATGCTGCCGTTATGTTTAGCGATCTGGCACAAACGGCCGCCCCAATGAAGCCGGAGTGTTCACCATCGTCAGTCGCCTGTTGCGCGAAATCAGCACAAGGACAACGACGGTCGCCAGATAGGGTAGCGAAGAAAGCAGCTGCGACGGCACGCCGATGCCCAGAGCCTGGGCATGCAGCTGGCCGATCGAAACCGCCCCGAAGAGATAGGCGCCCGCAAGCACCCGCCATGGCCGCCAGGACGCGAAGACGACCAGCGCCAGCGCGATCCAGCCGCGCCCGGCAGTCATGTTCTCGTTCCATTGCGGCGTGTAGACCAAAGACAAATAGGCACCGGCGAGGCCGGCACAGGCACCGCCGAACATCACTGCCATGTAGCGGATGGCGATGACCTTGATGCCGAGCGCATGCGCCGAGGTGTGGTTATCGCCGATCGAGCGCAAGGTAAGGCCGGCACGTGTACGAAACAGGAAGTAGGCCACGCTGGCGGTCAGCGCTATCGAGACGTAGAACAGCGGATCCTGGCCGAACAAAAGCTTGCCCACGACTGGCAGGTCGCTGAGTCCGGGAATGTAGACATAGCTCATCTTGATGCCCGGCAGGCCGACGAAACTCTCGCCCAGCATGCCGGCGAGGCCAAGGCCGAGCAGCGTCAGCGCCAGGCCGGTCGCCACCTGGTTGGTCACCAGCGTCAGCGTCAGGAAGCCGAACAGCAGCGAAAACAGTGCGCCGACGATGATCGCGGCAATCACGCCGAGCCAGGGCGAGCCGGTGGTCAGCGCAACGCCGAAGCCGGTCACCGCCCCCATCACCATCATGCCTTCGACGCCGAGGTTGAGCACGCCGGAGCGCTCGACAACCACTTCACCGACCGCTGCGATCAGCAGCGGAGTTGCCGCCGTCGCAATCGTAATCAGGATATCTTCAAACATTTTGCGTGGCCTCCACGGTCTTTGCAGCGGAGGCGCCGACAAAGCGGATGCGGTAAAGAATGAGCGTGTCACAGGCGAGGACGAAGAACAGCAGCATGCCCTGGAACGCGCGCACCACCTTGTCGGACACGCCGATCGATATCTGTGCTGCTTCGCCGCCGAGATATGACAGCGCCAGCACCAGGCCCGCGGCAATGATGCCGAGCGGGTTCAGGCGGCCGAGGAAGGCAACGATGATCGCGGCAAAGCCGTAGCCGGGCGAGATCGTCGGCCGAAGCTGGCCGATGGCGCCCGACACTTCCGAAATGCCGGCCAGCCCGGCAAGACCACCTGATACCAGGAAGGCGAAGAACACCATGCGCGACTGCGAGAAGCCGGCGAAGCGCCCTGCACGTGGGCTTTGCCCCAGCACCAGCACCTCGAAGCCCTTCAAGGTACGCGACAGCATGAACCAAAGCGCAATCGCCGCAACGATGGCGAACACAAAACCCCAATTGGCGCGTCCCGAAGCCGACCAAATCTCGGGCAGTACAGCGCTCGGGCTGAAGGTGCGCGTCTCCGGAAAATTCATGCCCGCCGGGTTGCGCCAGGGCCCCCGCACCATCCAGTCGAGGAACAGCTGTGCGACATAGACCAGCATCAGGCTGGTCAGGATCTCGTTGGTGTTGAAGCGCACCTTGAGATAGGCCGGAATGGCACCGTAGGCGGCACCGCCTGCAATGCCCATCAAGAGCATCAGCGGCAGCACGATCCACGACTGGAAGTCGGGGAACATGACCGGCAGGATCGAGCCGGTGATGGCGCCGATGATGAACTGGCCTTCGGCGCCGATGTTCCAGTTGTTGGAGAGGTAGCAGATCGACAGGCCGACGGCGATAAGGATCAGCGGCGCTGCCTTGACCGCCAGCTCATGCAGCGACCAGACTTCGCGCAGCGGGTCGATGAAGTAATAATATAGTGCTTCGACCGGGTTCTTGCCGAGCAGGCTGAACATGATCGCGCCGGCGATCAGCGTCAGCCCAAGTGCGATGAAGGGCGAAAGTGCTGCAAAAAGCTTGGAGCGCTCCGGGCGCTTGACGAGTTCGATGCGCATCATGCCACCTCTTTTGCATGGTCGAGGTGGCCAGGCTCGGCACCGCCCATCAGCAGGCCGATACGCTCGAGCGTGGCGTCGGCGATCGGGATCGGCTTGGACAGCTCGCCATTGTGCATGACGGCGATCGAGTCCGAGATTTCAAACAGCTCGTCGAGGTCCTGGCTGATGACCAGCACCGCCGAGCCGTTGCGCGCCAGTTCGATCAGCGCCTGGCGGATGCGCGCCGCGGCACCGGCGTCGACGCCCCAGGTCGGCTGGTTGACGACCATGACGGCAGGGTTGCGGTCGAGCTCACGGCCGATGATGAACTTCTGCAGGTTGCCGCCCGAAAGAGCGGCAGCTTCGGGGTCCGGCGCGCTCTTGCGCACGTCCATCACCTCGATGATGCGCTGCGCAGCCTTCTGGATCGCGCCAGACTTGACCAGCCCGAGGCCAGCGACGAACGCCTTGCCGTCAGTGGCGTGGCGCGACAGCAGCAGATTGTCCGACAGCCGCATGCGCGGGGCAGCACCATGGCCGAGGCGCTCTTCAGGTACGAAGGCAGCACCCAGAAGACGGCGCGCGGAAATGCCCATGCGCCCTGCCGACTTGCCGCGGATGCGGATAGCGTCAGCACTTTCCTGCAAAGCCTCACCCGAGACCGCCTCGAACAGCTCACCCTGGCCGTTGCCGGCGACACCGGCGATGCCGATGACCTCGCCGCCGGTGACGCTTAGCCAGATGTTCTTGAGCGGCATCGAGAACGGTCCGGCCGGCTTGCGGCTCATGCCGCAGATGCTGAGCAGTTCCTCCCCGCGCACCGATGCCGTGGTGCGCTCGGCGTTCTTGACCTCGGTGCCGACCATCATCCGCGCCAGCGAAGATGGCGTCTCGAGCCGGGGATTGCAGTGGTCTACAACCTTGCCGTGTCGCATGATCGTGGCGCTGTCGCAGAGCCGGCGGACTTCGTCGAGGCGGTGCGAGATGTAGAGGATCGACTTGCCCTCGGAGCGCAGGCGCTCGAGCGTCTCGAACAGCCTGTCGGCCTCCTGCGGCGTCAGCACCGAAGTCGGCTCGTCGAGAATGATCAGATCAGGCGTCTGCAGCAGGCAGCGGATGATCTCGATGCGCTGGCGTTCGCCGACCGAGAGGTCACCGACCAGTGAGTCTGGATCGAGCGGCAGACCATAGCTGTAAGACAGCGCCCGCGCCTTGGCGGCGATCGTGCCGATCGCCGTGTCGTCGGCCAGCGACAGCGCGATGTTCTCGGCAGCCGTCAGCGCTTCAAACAGCGAAAAATGCTGGAAAACCATGCCGATGCCGAGCTTCTTGGCAACGCCCGGGCTGGTGATCCTGGCCAACTGGCCGTTCCAGTGGATCTCGCCGGCATTGGGCTCCAGCGAGCCGAACAACATCTTCACCAGCGTCGACTTGCCAGCGCCGTTTTCACCAAGCAGGGCATGGATTTCGCCCTTGGCGATGGTCAGGTCAACCTGGTCACACGCCTTTAGAGTGCCGAATATCTTCGTCAGGCCGCGAACCTCAAGCAGGTTCCGACCATTGGCTAAAGGGGTTGTGTCCACAACGCGTGTCATTTCTTCCGATCTCCAACGATCGCGGGCGCGAGGCGCGACGATGTTGCGTTAGCTGCTTAACCTATCTTGCACATCAAGCGCAACAAATGTTTACATAATTGTGCACGATAAATCTAGAGGCATAGCAGAATGGGCTTTCCATTGATGCCGCAAAACCGGAGTGGTGATCTGCGAACTGCGGCTTACGGCTAAAGATTGGCATGATATGACCAGCCTAGTAGGCATTATTCGCAACGCACTAACCGGTGAGAAAAATAAGCGGAAAGAGCCCGTGGCCGACATGCTGACAAGTCTGAAGCCTTTCGGCCGATGGCAGCCTGTCTAGATATGTGTTTGGAACATGTACAAATATGCGCACACAATGTCAAAATTATGTGCACAATCTTCTGGATATGTAGTGCAGCACCGGCTGTTTGGGCCCTTGTCAGGGGTGAAAACGGCGTTGTCGCGTGCCTTGGCCGCCCCGCTAAGCTCATGCGAGAATTTGGACAAGATCGCGGTCGGGAACTCGAGGGTGCCGGACGGAGTCCTGTACTTGAGCTTTTGTTCGCTATAAGACGATGATCAATAGTCCAATGGTGATGGTTCGACATCAGCCGCGCCGCGCTTCTTGGTTGCATTCGGCCAGACTAGCGACCTTCCGCCGGAGCCGGTTCCCGTAGGTCTGATTTCTATACACAGTGAACAGCACCAAAATACTTCGGGCGACGTTTGCCCCCGAGCCAACCCCGGCAGCGGCAAGGTTCCGGGTCAAGTAATGCCTGCAAGGCAGGGTTTCCTGTCAGCTTCTTACTTAAGCCTAGTAATGAGAAATGACGGACAGGAACCGGATTGGCAACTTCGTCATCAGCTCGGGGCCGTGGGGTGTGTCGGCGTCGAAGAACAGGCTGTCGCCGGGGCCCATTTGATAGAGGCTTGTGCCGTACCGGTAGATGATCTCGCCTTCGAGCAGATAGAGGAACTCCATTCCCGGATGCTGGAACAGCGGGGGGAAGGTGTCGGTGTCGTTGGTCAGGGTGATGAGGTAGGGCTCGACCGAACCCGCGCTCGAACTTGAACCGATGTACCCGAGGAGTTTGTACTGATGACCTGCTCGCGTTCCACGCCGTTCTACGCCATCCCCGGCCCCGGCCTTGATGAACACCGCACTGCGCTCTTCCTCGTAACTTCGCATCAGCCCAGTCATCGGCACGCCGAGCGCCTGCGACAGGGCCCGCAGTGTCGTCAGCGATGCCGAGATGACGCCGTTTTCGATTTTTGACATCATGCCGACCGAGATGTTTGTCGCACAAGCCAGCTCGGTTGCGGTCATGCCGTGGCGCCGCCGGCACCGCCGCACTTCGCGGCCGATCGCGGCCTGAAGCTCGTTCTCTCCGGACGCACGAACGGCGTGGGGGTCCTGATGACGCGAGGCGGCATACGTATCGCCAAATGCTCCCTCTATAAGAGGCAGCATCGTCTCGCGGACCTGACTTTCGGGACCTGAAGCATTCACCTTGGGCACCTCGCGCTGTTGGCTGTCTGCTCATGTTTTGCTGATGGCGGCTCGAAAGCTTTCAGGCAGCCGAACGTGCCGGTGGGCTGCCTGCTCGGCGGTGGGCCCGGGCTCGCTGTAGAAAATTTCAACAGATTACAGCTGGATACCGCCTCATCAGGCGGACACATTTTCCATCAGCCGCCACAGAAAGCGCTCGCACTTGGCGACCTGCTCCAGAGTGATGAACTCATCGGCCTTGTGGGCCTGGTCTATCGAGCCGGGGCCGCAAATTATTGTAGAAATGCCGGCCTCCTGGAAATGCCCGGCTTCTGTTCCGAAGCCAACACATGAGGATGTTGTACAGTCGGCCAGTTCCATCGCCAGCTTGGCCGCGTAAGCATTTGGGGGGGTGTTGAGAGCAGCCGCACCTGGCACGCGGTGCCATTCAAAACCTGCCTGAGGCGACACTGCCCGCATTTCAGGCTCGACGTGTCGGGCAACGAAACTCTTGCACTCATCGACATAACTGTCCGGGTTCTCACCTGGAAGGAAACGAATGTCGAAATCGAATGTGCAATGCCCGGCGACAATGTTGACTGCAGTTCCGCCGTTGACCATTCCGCACTGGATGGTCGTATAGGAGGGCGCTTCGAACTGCGGATCAAAAGGGCCTTGGTCTCGAAGGCGGCGCTGGATGCCTTTCAGGTACGCGATCGCTTCCGCTGCCGCCTCCACCGCGTTGACGCCCTGGTGAGCGACGCCTGTGTGCGCAGGCAAGCCGGTCACTTTCACATGGCCGCCGATCTTGCCCTTGTGGGCCCTGATGACACCCATTTGCGAAGGTTCGCCGACGATGCAGGCAAGCGGATTTGGTACGTGGTTCGGCAAGTCTGCGATAAGCAGCGGGACCCCCAGACATCCGACCTCTTCGTCAAACGACATTGCCAGGTGGATCGGGGTCTTCAGGTTGCGCCTGGCAAACTCAGGGGCGAAGGCGGTGGCGATCGCTAGGAACCCTTTCATGTCGCAGACGCCACGGCCAAAGATCTTGCCGTCGCGCTGTGACAGTCCAAACGGGTCGGCTGTCCAGACCTGGTCGTCGACCGGAACGACATCGGTGTGACCCGAGAGGATGATGCCGGGTCGGTCGGCCGGGCCGATGGTTGCAAACAGGTTGGCCTTGCTGCCCGCGGCATCGAAGGTCAAAGTCGAAGCTATGCCAAACTGCATCAGGTAGCTTCTGACAAATTCGATCAGAGGCAAATTGCTGTTTCGGCTTGTTGTATCGAAGCCAATGAATTTCGAGATCATGTCCAGGCTGAAAAGCTCATCTGGGCGCATAAGCTGTGTCATCTAAATCTCCTAATTCCCGCGATAGCAGGTGTATCCCCATGGGGACAAAAGGATGGGGATGTGATGGTGTTGGGAGGTGTCGGCGACCCGGATGCGAATTCTGATCTGCTCCAGAAACGGCATCGGGCCGACGCCGAAGCCGAGCTGCGAGAAGTAGTTCCCGGCGGCAAGAACCATTTCGTAGTCGCCAATCTGCAACTGGCCAGCCTCCACCAGCCAATGATCCGTCCTGCCTTCGGAGTTGACGGGGGAGGTGCCCAGCCACTGGGAGGGCGCAATGTCAGAATGGCAGCGGTAGAGATCGACGTTGAGACAAGCAGCGCCGCGGCCCCGGGCAACGTCAATTGCGTGGAGCGTCAGTCCGGGGCCGCCGATGCCAGGCGGCACGGACATCGAAACCGCCGGAAGCGTTGCCGGCGCTGCGCTGACCCCAGCCCAAAGGCCACCATCGTCGGGCGCACGGCTGGGAGGGGCGCCGCGGTAGGTGGAGTAGCCGCCGGGGGCCAAAATGAGAGGCACATGATAATGGCCCCTGTTGTCGGCGATGTTGAACTCCACCGGAATCCTGGCGAATGGTGCGGCTACTCCATGGTAACCGCCAGTGTCGAACTCGAGCAGGTAAGTTCCTGGCTCGGCTGTTGGTGCCGAAAGCAAAGGAGCGGCGCATCGCCCCTGGTCGTTTGTGACCGCGCGGGTGACCAGAGTTCTCTGGCCAGCATGCAAACGGAAAAGTTCGATCGCGACATTCGCGCCAGGGATGCCCCTGGCGATGTCGACAACGTGCGTTGTCAAGATCGCGTCGTGAGTATGCAAATCGGTCTGAGACATGCCGGTCCTTTCCGCCATGGAGGCAAGCTGCGTACTTTTTAAGGTTACACTGCTGCCTTGTATTGTAAACAATAGTAACTGAGCGAGCCTTGCGTATCTCAGAGGCCGCAACGCCGACTTTGCATTCAGACGTGATCTGCGCTTACATCCTGGGGCGGGCGGTGTCTCCCCTTTCTGAGTAGGAAATGGCCCTAAGCTCATATTCTTAAAATGCTGAGGAGAAGGTGTCGCTCGGGTCTTCACAGGGGTTCGGCTCAACATCTTCAGCTGGAAAGGGCAAAAGAATGTTGCACAACATGCGTGAATGTTGTTAACAATAGCGCTCTAAAGGCGCTTGTCAACGGAGGCCGTGATGAAAATTCTGCTTATCAATCCAAATACGAGCGAATTCGTAACCCGAGGCGCAGTGGCAGTGGCTCAGCGTATGGCTTCGCCTGGGACTGAAGTCGTGGGTGTCACAGGGCGGCGTGGCGCGGCGATTGTGAGCGGCCGTGCCGAAAACGCGATCGCTGCTGCCGAAGTGTTGAGCCTGGCCGCCGAATTCGGAGGTGATTGCGATGCTATGGTGCTTGCCGTGTCTTTTGACAGCGGGCTGCATGCCCTGCGCGAAATGGTGTCGGTGCCGGTCGTGGGAATGACCGAGGCTGCCATGCTCACGGCCTGCATGCTTGGCGGAAAGTTTGGCATGGTGACTTTCGGCAACCGGGCCGCTCCTTTGTATAGCGAGATATGCGCAAGCTATGGACTGGCCGAGCGGCTTACCGAGGTTGTGTCGCTTCCGCTGCTGACTGACGAGGAGGCGCGCAATCCGTTGCTGATCTTGCCTGCGCTCACTGGCTCCATTGAGGTGACGGCAGCCAGGGGCACGGAGGTCGTAATCCTTGCAGGGGCGATATTTGCTGCCGTCACCCAGGATGTGGCGAGCCGTGTGCAGATCCCGGTGCTGAATGGAATTGCCGAATCCATCGGTTTGGCAGAGACGTTGGTCAGGCTTGGCCTTCGTAAGCCAACGGCTGGAAGTTATCGTCTGCCGGCGGCCAAGGCGATGTCTGAATCCGACACCGCCTTGGCAGAATACTTCCAGGGGCTTCCGCCGACATGACGGAGGCTCCTCTTACGAGACGTGCGGGTCTCGATTCCAGTTCTTGTAAATGAGGTAGCGCGCGTGCGTTCGGCCAATTGCGCCGAACCACTGAGCGCAGAATGGCCCCATCCAGATGGTGTCGCCTGCTTCGACCGAGTACCAAGAGTTGTCGAGGCGATAGATTCCGCCGCCGTTGAGCAGCAGCAGGCCATGCTCCATGAAATGGGTCTCCACGTAGGGAAGTGCGCCTCCGGGCGCGAAATCCATCACGTTGACTTCGCAATCATAGGCATTTCCTGCCGGCAGCAACTTCTGCAGCATCAGCATGTCGTCGCCCTTCATGGGCTTGGGCTCGTGTTCGCCGACCGATCCTGTCAGCGCCATGGGTAGCGATTGGCCGGCGAGATCGACATAGGGCTTCTCGAGCACCACCAACCGCGTCGCCTCGACCGCGGCAACTTCGTGCTGGCAGTCTGCCGGCAAGAAGGCATAGCCTTCCGGATCCAGCTCGTGCCTGACGTCGCCGATTGTTACGCTCGCTCTCCCGGAAAGAACAAAAAGGAACCTCTGACTTCCCGAGAGGGGAGGCAGGCCGATTGAGCCCGCCGGCATTTCCGCGAAGTACTGTGTGAAGCGGGCTCCCATTTGCGGGGTGATGACGAAGATAATATCGCAGCCAGGCCAATTTGGCAGCGTTGTCCTCTCGTGGCTGTCGGGGCTGACCATCGCGTGCAAATGCTTCACCGATGTCCGAGTTTCTCCGAGCTTCTGACGCATGTATTACTCCGTTGTCCCAGATCGAATTGTAGGTGGGTGAATTAGCGATGCGTCGGTCGACAAGTGTGGAAATCAGCCTTGCTGCGTACCTGCGCCAGACTCGCTCTTTCATATCGTGCCAGCTAGGGCCGACCGATATTCCCAATCTAACAGGCATTTCAATTGTGAACAATAGGCTTCATTATTGTGTTAAATATGCAAACTGGGTGCTACACATCGGGCTTGAACAATGCACATAGGCAGCACCTGCCGCTGTTTCTGTTCACGAAATTCGGTGCTATCGTGGGCAACAAGACTCTTGGCACAAGAAGAGAAAAGATTCATGCTGATAAAAGACGGTTCGCCGACATCCAGGACAGCTCAGCTCTCGCGCTCCCAGGAGCAAGAAGTCATTCACGACATTCACCGCGCGATCGCCGAACGTCGACTATTACCTGGCGCAAAGCTGAGCGAAGAAGCGCTGGCCGAAATCTTCCAGATCAGCCGCGCTCGGGTGAGGCGGGTGCTGCTGTTGCTGGCAAAGGAAAATATTGTTCAGCTTGAGCCAAATCGAGGGGCGTTCGTCTGGCGACCTTCCGTGCAGGACGCTCGGAACGTCCTGCAGGCGAGGCGAATTGTTGAGCTCGAAACCATTCGTAGCGCGGCGATGAACGCCAAAACTTCGCAAATATCGGAACTTAGGCGCATCGTGGCAGAGGAAAAGAAGGCCATTGTGGAGGGCGACTATTCGCGGTCGATGCGCCTGTCGGGCGAGTTCCATATGGCGCTGGCGCGTTGCGCCAATAACCCAATTCTGACCGAGTTTCTCTCCGGGCTCATATCGCGCTGTTACCTGATTTTGGCGACGTATCAGAAGCGTGATGTCCATGTTTGCCCTCAGAACGATCACTCGGCAATGATTGACTGCATTGAGCGTCGTGATGCGGAGGCTGCCGTAGCCGCTCAATCTGCCCATTCCGACCATATCGAGCACGAACTCGATCTCGCGGACAAACCGATGGTCAGCCTGACGCTGAAGCAGATATTCGGAGACAGCAAGCAGGACGGATAGCGAATAGCTGTTGACACTCGATCATCAGATTGGCTACAATCCGGATATTGATTGAGGCCAAGGATGAGGCGCCAGCATGCAGGAAGTGGTGGATTGGCTGGCGATTTTCCTCCGGTGGGGGCACGTTCTTGCGGCCATCTCCTGGATAGGCACGTCGTTCTATTTCAATTGGTTTGACCTCTCCGTCAGGCGCCCCGATGCGGGTGTCCTGAAGGAAAATGTCCGAGGAACCCTTCATGAGGTTCATGGCGGAAGCTTCTACTATCATGAGCAATACTGGCCAGCGGACGATCATCCCCGGATGCTGGCACATGCCGGCCCGGCCCAGCTGACCCTGCTCACGGGCCTTGCTCTTCTTGCAATTTTTTACTGGTACGGCGCCGGCGTATACTTGATCGACCCTCATGTCGCGCAGCTGTCAAAGGGTCATGCGGTACTGATCAGTGTGTTCTTCGTCGCGCTGGCATGGCCGCTCTACAACAAGCTGTGTCAGGCAACCTGCAGCGACCGCCTGGTTTTCATCTGGATGTCAGTCGCCACCGTCGGATTTGCGTGGCTGACATCAAACCTGTTCGGCGGTCGGGCGGCATTCATTCAGGTGGGTGCGATGCTGGGCACGATCATGGCCCTCAGCGTTCATTTCGTCATCGTCCCAAATCATATCGCGATGCGACGCCAGCTGAAGACCGGGCAGGCGCTGGACACATCTTTAGGTGAGAAGGCAAAGCGGGTTTCCAAGCACAATAACTATTTCACGCTGCCGGTGCTTCTGGCGATGCTGTCGCCTCATTTCCCCGCGGCATCAAGTCATCCCAATGGCTGGTTGATACTGTCCGCCATGATGGGCATCGGTGTCGTCCTGCGGCACTACAGGAACGTGCAGTTGAAGACTGAGCGTTCGGACAAGCGGCTTTTGCTCTGCTCGTTGTTGTTACTGCTTGGTGCATTCGCTGTTTTTAGGTTTACCGGACCCGATGTGCAGACGGGCACGGCTGACCGGATCGTTGCCAGTGATCAGCAGGTTCTGGAGATAGTCCGGACACGTTGCGGAACGTGCCACTCAGCCAAGCCCGTGGACCCCAACTTCGAAACGGCACCACTCGGGTTTCGCCTTGATACGATGGAGCAGGTGAGGACTGCCGCGGACAAGATCATGAACCGCGCCATACGGTCCCGGGATATGCCGCTCAACAACGTAACTGGCATGACAGATGCCGAGCGCGCCGCTCTGGGCAACTGGTTGTCGTTGTCGAACGACTAGCCCGCTTCATCTCAGATGTTCTCCGTCAACGGAGTGGAGAAGACAGACATGAACATGTTGGACGATGGATTGCGCTCCAATCATTGCGCTAGAGACCTTGTTGGATATGCGGATAATCCTCCCGATCCGCATTGGCCGGGCGGCGCCCGCCTCGCCGTGCAGTTCGTCCTCAACTATGAAGAGGGGGCTGAAAGCTCCGTGCTCAACGGCGATCTGTCATCGGAAGCGTATCTGACGGAGCTGGTTGGTTTGCAGCCGCTGCAGAATGCGCGCAACCTGACTGTCGAGTCCCTTTACGAGTATGGAAGCCGTGTCGGGTTCTGGCGGTTGCTCAGGCTTTTCAACGAGCATCAGATCCAGTTTACAACCTTCGCCGTGGCAATGGCGTTGCAGCGCAATCCGCAGGTCGCTGTTGCCCTGGCGAAATCGGACCACGAGATCGCGTGCCATGGCTGGCGCTGGATCGACTACCATGGTGTTGATGAGGCCACCGAACGGGCGCACATGCAGCAAGCGATAACGACAATTGTCGAGCTTACAGGCAACCGACCGCTAGGTTGGTACACTGGTCGCGTCAGTGCAAATACTCGGCGGCTCGTCGCCGAAGAAGGCGGCTTTCTCTACAACTCCGACACCTACGCGGACGACCTTCCATACTGGGAGCTAGTCGAGGGAAAGCCCCAACTGCTCATCCCCTATACTCTTGATGTCAACGACATGAAGTTCAGCGCGTTCCAGGGGTTCAATTCCGGCGATCAGTTCTTTGCCTATCTGAAGGATAGCTTCGACTGCCTGTATTCCGAGGGCGAAATACACCCTCGGATGATGTCCATCGGCCTTCATTGCCGCATTGCGGGCAAGCCTGGACGAATTCAAGCCTTGTCCAAATTTATCAAATATATCCAGGGGTTCGATGACATCTGGATATGTCGACGCTCCGATATCGCCCAACATTGGCGAAAAACACACCCGTATTCCCGCGAAACGTCTGTCGCCGGCACCTGAAGCAGGACACTCGAGGATGGAAGGTGTTTTCCGACATGTTCGGATCAGCACATATCAGGCAGGTTTCCTAATCAAGAGCCGCCTGCCTGGCTTGAGGCGCGCAGGGATGGACGCATGCGCCTGAGCGTTGGCCACCCACGTCTACATTTCATTTCCACCGTCATGGATCGCCTGAGGTGGCATGCGAGGAGCCTAAGATGTCCGATATGACAAACAGAACGAACTCTTGTTCGGCTCATCCAATGAGGCACACGCTTCTTTGCAGCCCTACGTCGCTGTTCCGGTTCGCGACCAATTCGGGCGGCCTCTGCGGTGTGCCATTGCTGATTTCCCCCTTCGGCTATTCCACCTACAGGGGCAGCTGAGCCATGGCGACGGTGGAGATACGCAACCATATCCGCTTCATCCTCAATGGCGAGGATGTGACGCTGGGCGCTGTCGCGCCCGACGCCACGCTGCTTGATTATCTCCGGCTCCAGCGCACGCTGCGCGGCACCAAGGAAGGCTGTGCCGAAGGCGACTGCGGCGCCTGCACGGTGCTGGTCGGACGCCTCGCCGCCGGCAAGCTGGTCTATGAAAGCGTCAACGCCTGCATCCGCTTCATGGGGTCGCTCGACGGCTGCCATGTCGTGTCGGTCGAGCATCTCGGCACCAGCAACGGCCAGCTGCACCCGGTGCAGCAGGCGATGGTCGATTTCCACGGCTCGCAATGCGGCTTCTGCACGCCGGGCTTTGTCATGTCGCTCTACGGCCTGTGGATGGAGACACCCGATCCATCCGACCAGGCGATCGAAAAGGCGCTGCAGGGCAATCTGTGCCGCTGTACCGGCTATGAGGCGATCATGCGCGCCGCGCGCGCCATCTCCGACTATGGCAAGGTCGCCAAGGACCCGCTGCTTGCCGAACGCAAGGCGATCACAACCCGGCTCGAGGCGTTCAAGGACGGCACCCGCGTCGAGATCGGCGAAGGCAAGACGCGTCTGGTGATCCCGGCCAATGTCGACGATCTGGCCGCCATATTGGAGGCCGAGCCGACAGCGACCGTGGTCGCCGGCTCGACCGATGTCGGCCTGTGGGTCACCAAGCACATGCGCGCCATCTCGCCCGCCGTGTTCATCGCCAATATCGATGGCTTGCACACCATGTCTGAGGACAAGGGCGTCATCTCGATCGGCGCCGGCGTCACCTACACCGAAGCGTTCGAGACGCTGTCGAAGCGCATTCCAGCCCTTGGGCCGCTGATCGACCGCATCGGCGGCCAGCAGGTGCGCAACATGGGCACCATCGGCGGCAACATCGCCAATGGCTCGCCGATCGGCGACACGCCGCCGCCACTGATCGCGCTCGGCGCGACGCTGACTTTGCGCAAGGGCAAGACCCGCAGGACGATTTCGCTGCAGGACTTCTTCATCGCTTATGGCAAGCAGGACCGTGCGCCGGGCGAGTTCGTCGAGACCGTGCATGTGCCGGTGCCCGCCAAGGGCGAGCATTTTGCCGTCCACAAGATCACCAAGCGCCGCGACGAAGACATTACCGCAACCCTCGGCGCCTTCTGGCTGAAGCTTGCCAAGGACGGCAGCGTCGACCAGGTCCGCATCGCTTATGGCGGTATGGCGGCGACGCCGAAGCGTGCCGCAGCGGTCGAGGCTGCCCTCATTGGCAAGCCGTGGACCGAAGCGACGGTCGAGGTGGCGATGGCGAAATATGCCGAAGACTTCACGCCGCTGACCGACATGCGCGCCACATCAGAATACCGCGCGCTGGCGGCAAAGAACCTGCTGTTGCGTTTCTACATGGAAACGACCTGCACCAAGGCACCGCTGCAGGTGTCGAGATACGAGGCCGCGTGAGATGACCCAGCACACTCCGAACCTCAAGGCCCAGAAGATTTCGGGCGGCGTCCACACCGACCAGCGCCATGATTCCGCGCACAAGCATGTCGCCGGCGAGGCGGTCTATATCGACGACATGCCCGAGCCGGCGGGTACGCTGCATGTCGGGCTTGGCCTGTCCAACGTTGCCCATGGCACCTTGAAGACCGTCGATCTGTCGGCGGTCCGCGCTGCACCTGGCGTCGTCGACGTTTTGACCTATGCCGATGTTCCAGGCGAAAACGACGTGTCGCCAAGCGGCATGCATGACGACCCCGTTCTCGCCCAAGGCAAGGTGCAGTTCCACGGCCAGCCGATCTTTGCCGTCATCGCCGAAACCCGCGAGCAGGCGCGCCGCGCCGCGCGGTTGGCCAAGATCGAATATGACGAACTGCCTGCGGTCATCAGCATCTGGGATCTCGATCCGGAGAACGACAAGCAGGTCACCACGCCGTTGACGCTCAAGCGCGGCGATGCGGCGGCAGCGATCGCGGCTGCTCCGCGCCGGGTCAAGGGACGGATGAAGCTTGGCGGCCAGGACCATTTCTACCTCGAAGGCCAGATTTCTCTGGCCGTGCCCGGCGAAGACGACGAGGTAACAGTCTATTGCTCGACGCAAGGACCGAGCGAGACCCAGCACCTGGTCTCGCATGTGCTCGGCGTGCCGAGCCACGCGGTGACGGTCGAAGTGCGCCGCATGGGCGGCGGCTTCGGCGGCAAGGAAACCCAGGCCAACCAGTGTGCGGCGATTGCCGCGATCGCTGCCAAGAAGCACAAGCGTGCCGTCAAGGTCAGGCTCGACCGCGACGAAGACATGACCGCCACCGGCAAGCGCCACGACTTTGCCATCGACTACGAGGTCGGCTTCGACGACGAGGGCAACATCCTTGGCGTCGATTACATGTTCGCGCTCAATGCCGGCTTTTCGGCCGACCTGTCGGGGCCGGTCGGCGACCGGGCGCTGTTTCACTGCGACAACGCCTATTTCTATCCCCACGTGCATGCCAAGTCGGCGCCGCTTTACACCAACACCGTCTCCAACACGGCGTTCCGTGGCTTTGGCGGTCCGCAAGGCATGGTCGGTGCCGAACGGGTCATCGACGAGGTCGCCTTTGCCGTCGGCAAGGACTCGCTCGAAATCCGCAAGCTGAATTTCTACGACCAGATCGGCACGCCGGGCGAGCGCAACCTCACGCCCTACCACCAGAAGGTCGAGGACTGCATCATCCAGCGCATCGTCGCCGAGCTCGAGGAAAGCGCCCAATACGCACGGCGCCGGCGCGAGATCGCGGCGTTCAACGCCAACAGCCGCTTCATCAAGCGCGGCATGGCGCTGACGCCGGTCAAGTTCGGCATCTCGTTTACCCTCGATTTTTTCAATCAGGCCGGCGCGCTGGTGCATGTTTATGCCGATGGTTCGGTGCACATGAACCATGGCGGCATCGAGATGGGGCAGGGCCTGCACATCAAGGTGGCGCAGGTGGTGGCGGAAGAATTCCAGATCGACCTCGACCGGGTCAAGATCACCGCGACCACAACAGCAAAGGTGCCGAACACTGCGCCGACCGCGGCATCGTCGGGCGCCGACCTCAACGGCATGGCAGCACAGGATGCGGCACGCCAGATCCGCAAGCGGCTGACCGACTTCGCAGCCGAGAAGTACCAGGTGCCGGTCGACCAGGTGGTGTTCCTGCCCAACCGTGTGCGTGTCGGCAACCAGGAGATCGGCTTCAACGACCTCGTCAAGCAGGCCTACCTGAACCGCATCCAATTGTCGGCGGCGGGCTTCTACAAGACGCCGAAAATCCACTGGGACCGCGCCAAGGGCAGGGGCCATGCCTTTTATTATTACGCCTATGGCGCGGCCTGCGCCGAGGTCTCGGTCGACGTTTTGACCGGCGAATATGTCGTCGAGCGCGCCGACATCCTGCACGACACCGGCCGTTCGCTGAACCGGGCGATCGACATCGGCCAGGTCGAAGGCGGCTTCATCCAGGGCATGGGCTGGCTGACCACCGAAGAGCTGTGGTGGGACGGCAAGGGTCGGCTGCGCACACATGCGCCGTCGACCTACAAGATCCCGCTCGCATCCGACCGGCCCAAGATCTTCAACGTCGCTTTGACCGACTGGTCCGAGGCCTATGAGCCGACGATCCATCGCTCCAAGGCCGTCGGCGAGCCGCCGCTGCCGCATGGCATGGCGGTTCTGCATGCGCTGTCGGATGCGGTGGCAAGTGTTGCCGAGCACAAGATCTGCCCGCGTCTCGACGCCCCGGCAACGCCGGAGCGGGTGCTGATGGCGATCGAACGCCTCCGGGCCGAGGCGGCCCAGGCAAAGTGAGCACGACGGCCAAAAGCCTCAGGGCCTTCCTCGACGCAGCACCTTTAGTGGCGCTGGTCGAGGTGGCCGAGGCCAGGGGCTCGACGCCACGCGAGAAGGGCGCCTGGATGCTAGTGTCGCCGCAGCGCATCTTCGGCACCATCGGCGGCGGCCAGCTCGAATTCATGGCCATCGACACGGCACGCGCGATGCTGGGCGGCTCGTCCAAGCGCAGCACGGTGATGGATCATGTCACCGGCGATCCCGTTCCGGCGCGCGATCTCGACCGGGATGCCAAGGACAGCCTCACCCTCGACATTCCGCTCGGGCCGGAGATCGGCCAGTGCTGCGGCGGTCGGGTCGAGGTCGCCGTCAGCAATGTCGAACAGGCGACGCGCGCCGAGCTGCTGGCCAGTGTCGAAGCGTCCGACGCGGCGCGTCCGCATGTCCATGTCTTTGGCGGCGGCCATGTCGGCCATGCGCTGGCATTGGCCTTTGCGCTTTTGCCGCTCAATGTCGTGGTCGTCGAGACCCGCACTGACGCGCTCGACTACATGCCCGACAACGTCGTCACGCGGCTGACGCCGATGCCCGAAGAGATGGTGCGCGAGGCGCCCGCCGGCACCGCCTTTGTCGTGCTGACCCACGACCACGCGCTCGATTTCCTGATCGTCGCCGAAGCGCTGAAGCGCAACGACGCGGCCTATGTCGGCATGATCGGCTCGAAGACCAAGAAGGCGACGTTCAAAAGCTGGTTCCTCAAGACCGCAGGCGGCAGCGAGGCGCAGTATGCGCGGCTCGTCTGCCCGATCGGCGGCGCCGGGGTCAAGGACAAGCGCCCCGCCGTCATCGCAGCACTCGCCGCAGCCGAGATCATGACCGCGCTCGCCCACTGGCAATAGGCTTGCTTCTTACGGAAACGGCAATCGGTCGCCGGTCAGCAGGATGGAGCGACGCCCATCTAAAACCCAATCTTTTCGTCCCATGATGGATGCCAACCGACACTTTCGAACTGGAAGTCGATGAGTATCCTGACCTTTTGCCACGAGCACAGGTTGGAACGGTTGGGCGCGAAGGTCGTCGCGCTCATGGACGAGCAGGGCGATGGGAACCACACTGGAAGATTGGCATATCTGAGGGCGGTCACGGAGAATGAGCCGGGCACGTTCTGACACGCCAATACGACAGTCCGGGCAACTGGCAGTCGTATGCCCGCCTTGCCGAACTGTTCGTTCGTTAATGGGCCAGGTTGATTGGCTTGTCGGTTGCATTGGCACCGGCGGCTCGCTGTGCGGGACCAATACATTCCTACGCCAGGTTTATCCGCATCTGAAGATTGCCGCTGTCGACACGCATCGCAGCGTGCTGTTCGGGCAACCCTTGGGCAAGCGAATGCTGCGCGGGCTAGGCAATAGCGTCATTCCGGCAAATGTCCGGCATCAACTGGTCGACGAGGTACACTGGTGCCTATGCGGCATATCATTCGGTCCATTCGCTTTTCCGCGACCAGGGTATCTTCATCGGGCCGACGAGCGGAGCTGCTGCGCTCGTCGGCGACTGGATTGCTCGAACCATCGGGTTCAGTCGTTCGGTCATCATGCCCGACGAAGGATATCGTCATGCCAACACTGTCTATAATGATAAACGGTTGGCGTCGCTTCCGGTTGGCCGTATGCGCCTGTTCGCGAGCCTCAAACCCTTGTTACAATCGAGCCCCGTGACGAATGGGAGTGGACGAGGTTCGAGTGGTCGAGGAGGTTGCTGGACGATGTTCCGCAGCCAGTCGGGCGAAACTGAACCAACGTGTGGAAGGCGAGCAAGTCTTATGCCGTATTCTGCTCGGGTAGGAGTTGCTCCGCTTACCCCTGCCATGCAGCGCCCTACACTGACAACTGGCGCTTGGTGGCTGAAATCGTCCGCCCGGGGCAGTTAAAGCGGCCCGTAGCCATATGTCGTGGCTGCCGGGGATTATCGCGGACGGACTATCTGTCGCCATCTCCGCTCCAGGCCGGCAGATCGAGATCGAAGGCGCATGTGACAAGGGCGCCGCGTCCCGTGATGTGGAAGCGCTGGGTAGAACTCGGACCTCGCTGTTCATTCCGACCGCTTGGTCGACCAAACCCGTCCATCCAAGTTTTCAGAATGGATTCTTGACCAAAAATATTCACGGGTCAGAAGCCCTTGGTTAATAAGATTAGATTTGGCGAATGAATACCTTCCGACGCCGTTAGCTGGATTGATTGACCTATCGACAGGTTGCATTGAATGTTTGAGTGGCTTAACGCGTTATTAGGGAGAGCCGTGAGCCAGCGCGAGTTGCATCAGAATCTTTGCGCCGCGCCAAGCCTGCATCAGTCCTTCGACAGAAAACTGTCCTTTCGCGTTCTGCTGGCGATCCGCTGCACCACGATGCTTGCCCTCACCATAGTCGTTCCCACATATCGCGAGGCCAAATCCCGTATCCCACGCTATGGCAGCCTAAGCTGGCAATATCTCGACATTATTTGTCAAACTCTCGTAAGACTGTCACGCTTGTAGATACTATCATGCTGAAAGTGTCGAGGGACGATACTCCGCTACGGTAACTCCAGCTCGGTGTCTGATGATGGTTGAGTCAAAAAATAATCCTCGGGTTGTGGGCGTGCAGATCAGCATAGCGCATGCATTTAGCAAGTCATCTCAAGACTGCATCCGATTGATAGAGAATTTCGGCGTTGAAGGTGACATACATGCCGGCGTGACGGATAAGCACCGGTACCACATAAAACGCTTTGGCCAGCGCGCAAACCTACGGCAAGTCCACTTGATACAAGCCGAGTTGTTGGATGAGCTGTCTGCCAAGGGGCATGCCGTGCTTCCAGGCGAACTGGGTGAGAACATTTCGACGCGAAACATCGATCTATTGAGTTTGCCGACAGGCACCCGTCTGCGACTTGGTCGCGAGGCGTTGGTTGAACTGACGGGCTTGCGTAACCCCTGCCACCAAATCGAGGATTTCCAACCCGGACTGCTGAAGCATGTTGTTGAGAGGAGGCCGTCGGGCTTGATACGCCGTGCGGGGGTCATGAGTATCGTCCTGAAGGGTGGCGAAGTGCGGCAGGACGATGTCATCGACGTTGAATTGCCGCCGATGCCTCACGAGCCTCTTATTTATCGGGTCCCTGAGATCGAGGTCGTGGTGAATTCGATCCGACGGGAAGCCGAGGGGGTCCACTCCTTGGAGCTTCGCGCGGTCGACAAGAGCTATCTCCCGCCTTTCTCTGCCGGATCGCATATCGACCTACTTCTTGCTCCCGGTCTGACTCGGAGCTATTCACTTTCAAACGATCCGCGGGAGCGGGATCGATACGTTATTTCGGTCCAAAACTCTCCCAATAGCCGCGGGGGCTCCAGACGTGTCCATGAGGACGTTCGAGTTAGCGATCACATCACAATTAGTCCGCCCCGCAATAACTTCATCCTCGACACGACCGCGGAACACACCATCCTCATTGCAGGGGGGATTGGCATAACGCCTCTAAAGGCGATGATCCACCAGCTGGAATGCCAGGACATGAGCTGGCAGCTGTTCTATGCGACCAGAAACCGTACCTTGGCTGCTTTTGTCGACGAGCTTCAGCATTTCGAAGATCTCCGGCCGGGGCGTGTCCAGTTTCATTTCAATTCTGAAAGAAATGGGGCGCTGATGGATCTCGGCGTAATTGTGTCCGCTGCATCCGATTCCGCGCATTTCTACTGCTGCGGCCCTCAGCCGATGATAGCCGCTTTCGAGGAGGCGACGGCGTCATTACCTGCATCCCAAGTCCACGTCGAACGTTTTGCGGGGAACGGAATCGCGGCAACCGAAGGCGGTTTCGAAGTCCAATTAAGCCGTTCCAAAATAGCGCTTAAAGTAAATAGGGGCAGTACGATCTTGGATGCGCTACTGGCTGCCGGGATCGACATTCCATACTCCTGCAAAGAAGGCATTTGCGGATCGTGTAAAGTTCGGGTCTTGGAGGGTCTGCCGGATCATAGAGATCTAGTTCTCAGCCCCGAGGAACACAGCCAAAATGACCGCATGATAGTATGTTGTTCCGGTTCGAAAACATCGTCAATTGTCTTAGATTTGTAGTTGATCCCCGCTAGGGATCTGCCGGAAGGCTTAGAGAACTCCTAAAACGACCAGGAGTCGCGCCCACTGTCGACCGGAAGGCATGAATGAAGGCAGAAGCGTTTTCATATCCGAGATCGAGGGCCACAAGATTGATGGGCTGGCCAGTCGCGAGCAGGCCAATCGCCGCGTGCATCTGAACCTGCTTACGATAGTCGCGGAAGCCCATTCCCGTCTCGGCATCGAAAAGTCTCGCTAGAGTTCTCTGGCTGGCTCCCAGCCTCCGACCCCACTCGGCGAGGGAGGTTTTGTCATCCGGAGTTGCGATTAAGGCATCCGCGATTATTCGAAGCTTGGCTTCTTCAGGCCGACCCAACCGGAATGGCTCGGCAGTCGCGGCACAGAATTGGTCGAAGAAGACATCAACAAGCCTGGAGTCTCGAGAGTTCAACTGATAATCGACTGGTAACTTGGCTATGCTCACCAGCAGCGCCATAAGAAGATCACTTACGTTAATCACCCGACAATGCGCGTCCGCTGCATTGATGGCGCTAGGATGTATGTTTGCGACAAGGACGGTGCTGCGGCCGATAGTTATTGTCGAATGCTCTTGCGCCATCGGGATCAAGATGCCTCGCTTCGGGGGCACGGTCCAGAACGCATCGGGTGACATCACCCTGAGAGCTCCCTTCATAGGCACCAGAAACTGCATGAGATCAGCATGCAGATGAGGCGTCACGTATGTTGGAGTTTCATGGCTTTGAAAAAATACATGCATGGGTCGTTCCGGGCACGGCCCGAGGAGGCTGAGCGATCGAGAGACCGCCGTTCGAGTGTTTTTTCCCATGAATGATCGGGACCGTATTGGCCTATTTCTTCAATTAATAGCGTACAAAAGGGGAAATGCAATTTCGGCTGGCCCAGCGGGTGATCAGCTGCACTCGCGGTTACCTTAAAAATGCTCTTCCAGGTTGCCAATGGATCTCAGGATCACGACACCGCGTCAGCGGGCCGCGACGCTCCGCAAATGTTTTGACTGGGGCCGGTCGGCCGAATCGTCGTTATAACCGCTATCGTCGCGAGCCGAGCAGACCAAAGTTGCGAGCTCATGCTGTGGGCCAGCAAAGGGTGATGCCAGCCTTGTTGCGGCTAGCCTGCGCGCCTGACAACAATCCGCATCTCGAAACGGCGATATAGGAAGGTGGCGCGTCGACGTCGCCCACAGGGTGTCCGATGAGTTGGGCCGCTTTCTTCCGGCTTGTTCCCTCTTTGAAGGCTCGATCCGCCGCCTTGTCGTTCCCGACAATCACGACGAACTGCACATATAGTTGGAGCGGGCCTCCGGTGAAAGCGAGTTGTCCTTTCGGTTGTGAAGAGCCCGCCTCCTTTCGCGCGCTCCCAGTTGGAAAAGCGTGAATTGATCACCTCTTCCAGCTCGTCCAGGGGCATGCCGAGGCGAAACACGGAAGGCAGAAACCGTTGCCGGGGGGTTTTCGGCAGCCGAAACGACAAGCATTTCGACAAGCAGAAAGAACAAGGAGAGCTGGACAAGACAGCTCTGTGCACAATATCTCTCATCCGTTACAACTGGGCCTCTTTCATCGAGGCTTCAGAGCTTCGATCACCGTTGCATGCCGAAGATTCTCTTCGCCTTTCAGATGTTTTGCCATGACCTTCAAGAGCGGCTGCACCGGCACCACACCTTTATTGCCGCCGCCTATGGGCGTGGCGAGCCTATCGGCGTGCAGGAATTCCAGCGCCTGCCATAGCTCGTCGCGCTGGTTCTGCGGGATCGCGGGAATGGCGCGGCCGACATAGCGCATAACAGCGTCAGTCTCTTCGGCGAGAAGGAGAGAAGGGGCGGCACCGCGCTTTCGCTCGTAGCCTATCACAGCGAACTCGCCTGTGGACGGGCCGCTGCGGTCGATGCTAGCGCGGCGCTTCGATACGATGCCTTCAAGTTCCATCTTCTCGACAGCTGCGAAGAAATCGGCCCCCGAGCCTTCAAACGCCTGGCTGAACTGTAGGGCGCATGGGACGCGGATCGCCGACAAGCTCATGTAGTCGTAATCGCCGGTCTTCGCAGCGTTGCTTGGTCAGGTCGTTGCCGTCGAGCCCAAGGAGGTCGAAGGCATAGTACACCAGGCTAGAGCCTTCCCAGCGTATTGCGCTCGCAAGCTTCTTGAAGCTGGAGCGGCCGCTTTCATCCTGCACGACCATTTCGCCGTCGAGGATTGCATCGCGCGTGATCAACTCGCGCGACGCCGCTAGCACCGCCGCATACTTCATTGACCAGTCATGCCCGTTGCGGGTGGAGGCACGAGCGTGACCGCCGGCCAGATGGATCTGCGTACGGTAGCCATCATATTTGATTTCGTGCGTCCAGCGGCCGCCTTCAGGCGGCGTGTCGACCAGCGTGGGGATGCAGGGTAGTATGAACGCGGACCGACACCGGGTCTTCATCGGCTAGCCGTAGAACCGTCAGGCATCTCGGAGCCTCCATTTGTATTAGAGAACTCTAAAACGCATGTCGGTGCAATTCGATCCTGCTCCCGCTACGCGGCAAGCTACGGCTTCTCTTCGACATGGTCTGGTGCTGTGAAATCTCGGGGAGAGGGGGCTGACGACGGACGGCGCGCCGGAAATTGGGGTCAACGGCGCCTAGCAGCGTGGTTTCGAAAAACCCTATTCCGAACCTCCAATAGCAAAAGAATCCGAGGAGGACGACGCTCCAGCTAATTGCGAGTACGACAGTAATGCCGCGGCCGAACCAATCGAGACCCGCCAGAAAAGCCGCCATGCCCATAACACTGACGATGAGGCTGATCTTGACTTCCGTTGGCAGTCTTTGGCGGTTCATGGGCTTCTTCTCTGTGCAAGCGTAGCTGGCGTGGCTTTCACGTCAAGCGGCCTTACGGCGCTGGAATGCACATACCTCAGTGTGATGTGAATTGACTCTGCCAGGCATATGTTCCTATTTTGTTCTGATGCCAGTGCTGTCCGAATACCCATCTGAAAAGGTCATCATCTCGTGCGAGAAGAAGGCTGTGACCGCTCCAACGCGGATGTCCGCCGTAATATCCGCTCCTGTTTATCCGCCGCGGCGCCCAGGTCGGGTAGAGACCCTTGATTCGAGCCAGGACGGTCAAATGGCGGATGAATGACCAGCCTAACAATTTTCAATAGGCATCGTCAAAATATAAGTAAGCTTACCAATACATAAAGTCACCCGGCGATTTGGCCCGAGGTTAACCACGCTTACTCCTTGTTGGTGACCCGCTAGACGGCCAGCACCATGCAGTAGATAGAGGCGGAAAATCATTCAAGTTGATCGATCAAGGCCAATATTTCTTGCAGTTTTCCTTTTGCATCGACCAGCTTCTTGGCTGTGAGGAGTTCGTTCCGCCCAGCCAGTATCAGCAGTGTCTCGAGCACGTGGTCAAAATGTCGGCACAGAAGGACCAAGAATTCGCCGCTCGGTCCGTTTTTGCCTTCATACCAGTTTCTTGCGGCGCGCTCGTTTGCGGACGTCAGTCGAACGATTGTCTTCACTGCATTTCCCCTGCTGCCGAATTCCTTCTGCAGCGCGCAGGCAATCGCAGTGGCAAAACCCGCTGAGCCGATACGACCATCGGATCCTGAGCCGTAACGCCGGTCTTGTATGTTATTTCCGGAATTGGACTTATTTGTTCGGTCCTTCTTTGTACGCGACATTCCCGATCCCCTCTCCTTATGACTTGGTGGCCAGAAAAAAGTCATCCAGCGGACCCCTGACGTCCGCTTATTGCTGTTGTGGCGTACGCATTTGGCTGAGAAAACCAGACAAGAGGCGGGGGCAATGGGGCACGCTATAGTGCGCGCGGCCCAATACGTCCGGATGTCGATCGAGCATCAGAAATACTCTACGGAGAACCAGTCGGAGACGATCGCTCGGTACGCATCCCAGCATGGTATCTCCATCGTCCGAACTTATGCGGACGAAGGCAAGAGCGGCCTTAGGATCGACGGGCGCGAAGCACTGCAAGCTCTTATCCAGGACGTGGAAACTGGACGCGCAGATTTTACCCTGATCCTAGTCTACGATGTCAGTCGCTGGGGGCGTTTTCAGGATGCGGATGAGTCCGCTTACCTGGAATACATCTGCACGCGTGCCGGAATTGCGGTGCAATATTGCGCCGAGCAATTCAATAACGACGGCAGCCTCACCGCCACCATCATCAAGAGCATGAAGCGTGCCATGGCAGGCGAATATAGCCGGGAACTTTCCAAGAAAGTTTTCGACGGCCAGCGTCGGCTTTCTTCACTGGGTTTTCGACAAGGTGGCACTGCGGGCTACGGGCTTCGTCGCAGATTGGTCGATGATGACCGCCGTCCGAAAGCAGAACTTCGCATGGGAGAACATAAGAGTTTGCAAACCGACCGTGTCGTTCTGGTGCCAGGGCCCCCTGATGAAGTCCGAACGGTCCAGCGCATGTATCGCCTGTTTGTAGAGACGCGGCTTAATGAGCGCGACATCGCAAACATTCTGAACAACGAAGGAATTGTCACGGATTTCGGCCGAACATGGACCCGCGGAACCGTTCATCAGGTGCTGACCAACGAAAAATACATCGGCAACAACGTGTTCAACCGCGTTTCGTTCAAGCTGAAGAAAGATAGGGTCAGAAACCCTCCGGAATTATTGGTGAGAGCACTCGGTGCTTTTGAGCCAATTGTTCCAAACGACTTGTTCGCCGCGGCCAGAGAAATCATTGGGGAGCGAAGCCATCATTACACCGACAACGAGATGCTGACCTGTCTCGCCAGCTTGTTAAACGAGGTGGGCCGCCTATCGGCACTTGTGATTGACGAACGAGAGGATCTTCCCTCAAGTTCAGCATATCGGTCCCGGTTCGGCAGCCTACTGCGCGCCTACCAACTGATCGGCTATCAGCCAAAGCGCGACTACAGATACGTCGAGGCCAATCGATTCCTTCGGTCCCTTTATCCTGATCTCGTCGCCGAGACCGTGTTGGCGATCGAGCATATGGGAGCTTCCGTTGCGTGCGATCCCGCTACAGATCTCCTGACCGTCAATGATGAGTTCACGACTTCGCTAGTCATTGCCCGCTGCATCACAACGGGAGCAGGTGCGCTTCGCTGGAAAATCCGCATGGACACGGGCTTGTGTCCCGACATCACCATTGCCTTACGCATGGGACCGGACAATCGAGAGGTGCTCGACTACTACCTGCTGCCCCGCATCGATTTCCTATCCGACAATGTTCGCATGGCCGAAGTAAATGGCCTTCATCTCGACGCCTACCACGTCGCTTCCCTTGATCCATTCCTGGAACTCACCGCAAGAACGAACATCAGGAGAGCCGCATGAGTCAGCCCACACCTGAGATACGAAGTATTCCGATCGAGAAGATCACGGTGCTCAATCCGCGCGCACGCAACAAGAAAATCTTCGGCGAGCTTGTGACGAGCATCGCTCATCTAGGGTTGAAGAAGCCGATTACCGTCAGTGCCCGGTCAGACGGAACCGGCTACGATCTTGTGTGCGGGCAGGGGCGGGTTGAGGCATTCGTGGTACTCGAGCAGACGAAAATCCCTGCAATCGTGATCGAAGCCTCGGTCGAAGACTGCTTCGTCATGAGTCTCGTCGAAAATTTGGCACGTAAGCCACATTCGGCACTCGAATTCGTGCGGGACATCGCATCACTGCGGGACCGCGGCTACTCAATCACCGAGATCGCGATTAAGACCGATTTTAGCGACGAGTACGTTTATGCCGTCTGCTACCTGCTCGATCACGGTGAAGAACGGTTACTAGACGGAGTCGAGAAAGGGATTATTCCACCGAGCATAGCCATGGAGATAGCTCGGGCCAAAGACAGCGATGTCCAGACGGCACTGGCCGAAGCATACGAGCAGAAAACTATCCCGGGCAACCAGATCATTGCGATCCGACGCATCGTCGAGCAGCGAAACCTGTCTGGAAAATCAATCCACAACATCGGCAGTAGCAATAAACCCTTTGCCAAGCAACTGACTGCCACCGCTCTCGTGCGGGCTTACCAAAGGGAAACCGAACGCCAAAAACTGATGGTCAAGAAGGCTACCCTGGCGCAAAGCCGCTTGCTCTTTGTGGTCAATGCGCTGAAGCGGCTGTTAGCCGACGAGCACTTTGTCACGCTGCTAAGGGCGGAAGCCATTCACACAATGCCGCGGCCGCTTGCCGAACGCCTTGGAATGGGAGGGTGAGCCATGGCCGATCATGTTCGCATCGCATTCGAGCAGCGAATTGTATTGTTGACAATGGACGCGTTGCTCCCCCGTAAAAAAGTGGAGGATGCCCAGAAGAAAACCGTCAAGTATCGGAGGATCGCCACTTCGATCGCCGAGATCGGGGTCATTGAGCCACTTGTCGTTTCGCGGCTTGGTGAGCAGGGCGACCAATACTTGCTGCTTGATGGCCATTTGAGACTGGCCGCGCTGCGAGACCTGGGCATGTCGGACGTTCGCTGCCTGATCGCGGATGATGACGAGGCCTTTACGTACAACAAGCGGATCAACCGCCTGGCGACGGTTCAGGAACATTTCATGATCATGCGCGCGCTGAAAAGCGGGGTTTCGGAAGAAAAGATTGCAAAGGCACTAGACGTCGACATCAAGCTCATCAAACGCCGTCGAACCTTGCTTGAAGGCATCTGCCCCGAGGTGGTCGAGATGCTCAAGGACAAGTCGGTGAATCCTGTCACCTTCGACGTGCTGAGGAAGATGAAGCCGATGCGCCAGATTGAGGCTGCAGAGTTGATGTGCACCGTTGCGAACTGGACATCGAGCTATGCGAAAGCGTTACTTGCGGCCACCAAACAAGACGATCTGACCAAGCCTGATCAGCCAAAAAAGATCGCTGGGATCACCCGCGAGCAAATGGCGCGCATGGAGCGCGAAATGGCGTCCCTTCATCAGGACTTCAAGCAAATCGAGAACTCCTACGGCGATGATATTCTTCATCTCGTTGTCGCTTCGGGTTATCTTTCCAAGCTTGTCGGGAATAGGGAAATCGAGCGCTACCTGTCACAACATCACGCTGAGTTGTTGGAGGAATTTAGGGCGATCATCTCGGCTACCTCGCTCGACAAGACGGACCTTGCCGCATAACCAGTGCTACCACCCGCGCTATAGGCATTGCTGCACTCGGTTTCCGATGGTTTTGCTAGATGATCGAGCGGCAACGTGGCGAAGTCCATGGTTTGCCCTGACCAGGTTTGGTCGCTGCGGGTTACCCAAGTCTATCGCCGTCAGGGGGCAGAATGGCGGCTGGCCCACCGACACGCAAATCCCGCTGGTTCACAACATTGGGCTTGAGCAAGCCGCCTCGCTCGTCAGAGGGAAACATAGTATTCGACCATCTTCAGCCTGGCATCGCCGTTGCGGAATGCGCGAGCCAGAGCGGCCCGATGTTCGGGCTGCTAGCAAAGCCATGACTGACGTTACCAAACGGCGGGATCCGGGTGAAATCGTCGCGAGGCTGGATGAGGTTGAACCACCTGGTCATATCACCTGCCATGAAAGCTGCGGCTTGTTGTTCCGTACGTTGGATAAGATCGTCGAGCGGCGAGGCCGATGCGCAAGCACGTGTCGCATTCACGGAAAGAGGCGACTAGCGCATAAAGGCGTGCTGCGCCCTTATCAGCGACCACGGCGGGAGAATTGCCCTCGCTGCTCCATCTTCCAGATCGTGCCGTTGGCGAGGGCAAACCTGCCGGAGCTCTTTGCGACGAAGGGTCCGCTTGATTGCGAAATCTCCCCCAGTGTCATCGATCTCATTTTTCGATCCTTCGTCTTGAGGTTTAGGCGATTGTGCCGGAAACGAGAAGAACGAAAACGAAGGCGTAGTACCGGGCGGCGGGGGGCTCGCGCATATAGGGAAGGCTGCGGAACAACCGTCGATGGTTTTGCGGCCGCTTTACGGATCAGGAGCAAGGCTCCGCCGGGCCGTCGCAAACCCACGATCGGTCTCGATAAAGCGCTGGAGCATCGGTACGATCAGCCGGACTGGCTCGGTTGCCGGCTGACCGCTCTCGCGGCCGAGAACATCAGCATAAGTTTTGAGATCGCGATGCAGCGACGCTGGAAGCTCCAACGTTACCTTGATGGGCTTGGCGTCGGCGAGGGGGCCTAATTTCAGTTTGGTCATTGCGTTGCTCCATACGGTTCGAGCACAAGGTCGCGCGTGACGATGACGCGCACCGGAAACCCCGGCCGGATGGTCAGCGTCGGTGCGACGTTGAGCTGCCTGCGGATGATCTGTTGGCCGGCGTCGTTGATCGTGTCCTGCGCTCCATCGCGGATTGCGCGCAATAGCCTGTTCTCATCGTCGATAGCCAACTCCGCACCGGCGGCAAGCAACGTGGAGAGACCGGCGGCTTTGGCCAGATCCCACCAGTGATAGTCGACCCCATCCTCAAGACCGGCATAGCCTTGCGTATCGGCGCCCGGCTGACGCTCGAGAACAATGGAGCGGCCAGTCGGAAAAATGAGCCGGTTCCAGACAAGGAGTGCGCGGCGCTGGCCGAATTGGACGTTGTTGTCATACTGGCCGATGATCCGCGTGCCCTGGGGCACGAGCAGGGCTCGACCCGTTGGGCTGTCGTAAATGTTCTCCGTCACCTGCGCGGTGACCTGTCCGGGTAGATCGGACCTGATGCCAGTGATAAGCGCGGCCGGGATGACGGCGCCGGCCTGGAGAACGAAGGGCGATGCCGGCGGCATGACGCGGTCGCGCGTAACTGTGCGCCTGTCGGCGGCGGCGTTGAGGAAAGCCAGTTGCCTGTCCTGTGCGGTCTGCTGGCCAGGCTGACCGCTCAGATCAAGACCCGCAGAGCCCGACGCCGGTTCACCTCCCGATCCGACCGTTGCGGTTGATCCTCCCCGTGACTGGAAAAAGACGGTGCTCGTCCGTGCGGCGTCTTCTTCGGCGCGCCGGCGTTGTTCCGCCTCATCGACAGCCGGTGCCATGATCGCGGGCGGCACGACGGGTTGCCCCCTGTTTTGGGCGTTGACGATAGGCCGGCCGAGATCGCCCGGCAGCGCCGGCCCGAGGATCGGGCCGGTATAGTCGCGCGGTAGGCCGGCGAGACCGTCGGCGGGTTGCCGATTGGCCGTCGAGTACAGCTCTTGGTCGTCGGCACCGGACACGCGCGTCTGAAGCGCATAAATCAGTGCGCCGCCGATGCCGAGCGAGGCGACGATGCCGACGCCTACGATGACTTTTGGCGAAAGGCGGGTGATGCGCGGCGGTTCGGCACGAAGGCGCATTGGAGCCACATTGTCTGTCTCACTCATGACGATGGCCTTCCATCAGTGCGCACGATCCTGACGGTCTGCTGTCGTTCGCCGCTGCCAAGACGCAACTCGGCCGCGCCGAACAGGCGATCGACGATCAGGATGTGTTGGTAGATACGGCTGTTGGCGATCTGGGCTTCGCCGTCCGGGCCGATGATTGTCAATGACCACGGAATCGGGACCCTGTTTTTTCGCGCAAAAGGGACCCCGGCTTTCGGTGTTGAGAGGCACGCCGGTAAGCGCCCGATCAGGCGAAGCTGGTCGGGGTTGCACAGCCTGATCGGGCGCGACTGATTGGCTTTTGGACTTCAGCTTTGAGAGCGGCTCTTGAAGCGCCAGGATTCGTTGCCAGTCTCGGCGATCTCGCAGTGATGGGTGAGGCGGTCGAGCAGCGCGGTTGTCATCTTGGTGTCGCCGAAGACGCTCGGCCATTCCCCGAAGGCGAGATTGGTGGTGATGATGACACTGGTGCGTTCGTAAAGCTTTGAGACCAGATGGAAGAGCAACTGCCCGCCGGCCTGGGCGAACGGAAGATAGCCGAGTTCATCGAAGACGACGAAGTCGAGCCGGGTAAGATGATCGGCAATGCGGCCCTGCCGGCCGGCGCGGGTCTCGGTCTCGAGCCTGTTGACGAGGTCGACAACGTTGAAGAAGCGCCCGCGTGCGCCGTTGCGGATGAGGGAACGGGCAATGGCGATCGCCAGATGCGACTTGCCGGTGCCTGTCCCGCCGACCAGGACGACATTGCGCTGATCGGCAACGAAGGCGCCGGCGGCGAGGTCGCGGATCAGGCTCTCGTTGACCGGCGTGCCGGCAAAATCGAAGTCCTCGATATCCTTGGCCAGCGGAAGCTTGGCGACGGTGAGCTGGTACTTGATGGAGCGGGCCTGCTTCTCCGATATCTCGGCCTGCAACAGATCGCCGACGATCTTCGGCGGTTCGTGCTGCCGCTTAATGGCGACGCCCATGATCTCGTCATAGGCCGCGCGCATCCCGAAGAGTTTCAGCGCCCCCATCAGTTCCAGTACTTCGGTGCGTTCCATGGCTGTTCGTCCTCCTGAGGCTGTCATAACGGGCGCAGTCGGCGATCGGCTCGTGAGCGAGCTTCAGCGCCTGTGGAATGGAAAGGATCGTGCCCGGCGCCGGATCGCGGCTGCGGGCCAGGATGTTGAGGATCACCGCGGCCGACGAGACGCCGTGCTCGATGGCTTCCTGGCAGGCGGCCTCGACCGCGCTCAATCCGTCGGTCAGCACGCAGGTGAGGATCGACACCATCTGCCGGTCCCCGTCATCAACCGCCTTGAGCTTGCGGCGCACCTTCTCCATTGCCGACGGCAGGACCCAGCCAAGGAACGGCGCGCCGTTGCGCAATCCGCCCGGCTTGCGGGCCAGCACCGGTACGTAGTGCCAGGGATCGTAGATGACCTCGTTGCGGCCGAAGTAGCGGGCATGCTCGCCCACGACCACGCCGTCCTGGCGGATAATGATCCGGTCGGCATAAGCATGGATCTCGACCGGCCGGCCGACGGCACTCGACAGCACCGAGTATTTGTTGTTGTCGAAGCGCACCGTGCAGGTCTTCGACACCGACGCGGGAATGCAATGGAAGCCGTCGAAGCGACCGGCATAGGGAATGAAGCTGGCGCGCTCTTCTTCGAATACGTCCCAGACCGTGCGCTCGCCCTGTTCGGGATGCCGATGCGCCTTGGCATAGGCAACGCATTTGTCGGCCAGCCAGCCGTTGAGATCCTCCAGCGTCTTGAAGCGCAGCCTCGGTGTGAAGAAGCGCTCGCGCACCAGCCCGACCTGGTTCTCGACTTGCCCCTTCTCCCAGCCGGCCGCCGGCGTGCAGGCCTCCGGCTCGACAAGGTAATGCCCGCACATCTGCGCAAAGCGGCGGTTGTAGCGGCGATCCCTGCCGATGAAGATCGCGTCCACCGCCGTCTTCATGTTGTCGTAGATGCCGCGCGTGCAGGCGCCGCGGAAGAAGCTGAACGCCCGGTCATGGGCGTCGAACACCATCTCCTGCGTTTCGCGCGGATAGGCCCGCACGAAGAACATACGGCTGTGGCAAAGCCGCATGTGCGCCACCTTCACCGTTACCGTCACGCCGTCGAGCAGAACGATCTCGTGGCTCCAGTCGAACTGGTAGGCCTCGCCCGGCGCAAAGCTCAACGGAATGTAGGCTTCGGCCGCGGCGCTGCCGCGATCCGCCTCCCAGCTCTGAGCATGTCGCCACACCGAACTGTAGCTGCCGTCATAGCCGAGGCCGCGAAGCTCCTCAAAGATGCGGATCAGTGTCAGCCGCTCCCGCTGAGACTTGGCCGCATTCGCCGACAGCAGCCGATCCAGCTCGTCACGCCAGGCGCCCATCCGGGGATAAGGCTGATGCTTGCGCTCGTAGCGGAACTCGGTCTCCTCGGAACGCAAAACCTTGCGCACCACCTTCCGGGAGATCTTCAGCTCCCGGCAGATCGCTTTGATCGACTTCCCCTGCACCAGCGACAGCCGGCGTATCTTTGCAATCGTCTCCACAACCAACATCCAAAACACAAATGCCTCCGATCAAACCGGAGGCATCTTGATGACCCCATCGTTAAGGGGTCCCGTTTTGACGAAAATCACCCCTCAAACAGGGTCCTCATTCCATGAAAAATCACACCGATGATCAACAGTGGCGGCATCTCGCCCTGCACGATGCCGCGTGGAAACTCGACAAAGACGCGCCTGCCGTCGTCATAGATGGCGACCGGCTTCCATGGCGGACTGTCGCCTGTGAGACCGTAGCGATAGTTGCGCGCCGCGACTGCCGGAATGAGGGGTGTTGCTGGAATGGCCTGGCGCTGTCCGGCTGGTTGCTTTGGATAGGCCCAGGCCACTGCTGGCATATATGGCTTTTCGCCGGAACGCAGCTCGATCATGTAGGTGCGCCGGTCGGTGGTGATGACGAGGTTGGTCGAGATGTCGGCGCTCGTCGGCTTTACTAACACATGGACACGCCGGTTGATCCCGCTACCACTCTCGGTGTCTCCGATGATCCAGCGTGCGGTGTCGCCGGCGGCGATCGGGCCTGCGCCGGTCAGGCTCTCGCCGAGCTCGAGCGCGATGTTGGTGATCTGTCCGGGAGCGGCATAGACCTGGTAGAGAGCACCTTCGCTCCAGGGATAGATCTGGATGGCATTGTAGTAGCCTTCGCGGCGTGGCTGGACGCGCGCGGCGGCATTGGCATTTTCGACACGCGCTGTGGGTGTCGAGGCATCGGTGCCGCCGCGTGCCGGGGTCCAGGCAGGCGGGATATGGAGAGGCTTCGGTCTGTCATCTGTCGCGGCCATGGGGATTGCCGGGAGGGGTGGCACGTCGGCGTCATAGCTGATCTCTGGCGGTTTGCTGGTGGCGCAGCCCGCGAGCAAGGTTGCGGAAAGCAAAAGTGCTGGAATTATGGATTTGCGGAAGGACAGATATCCGCCTCTGACGATCGGCCGGTTCATTGGCTCATCTCCTGCGACCAGTTGATGGCGTTGACGTAGATGCCGAGCGGATTGGCGCGGAGCCTTTCGGCATCGCGTGGAGGCTGGAGTACGGCAGTCAGGATCGCAGTCCAGCGCTGGGTCGTGGAGAGCTTCCCGCTCTCGTAGTGGCGCTCGGTCCAGGCGACGCGAAACGAGTCCGGCGAGGCGCGGATCACCGAGGAGACCTCGACCGAGACCTGTTGCTTGCCGACCTTGGTGAATGGGTCATTGGTGCGAGCGTAGTCGTTGAGCGCTGCCGCACCACGATCAGTGGTCCAGTCATAGGCGCGGAGCCAGTTCTGGCGCACGATGATCGGGTCAGCCGGGATCGAGCGGACCTGTTCGATGAAGCGGGCGAGATGCCATGCGATCTGCGGATCGGTCGGACGATAGTCGGCGCTTGCTGGTGCGACAGCTTGCGCCTGACCGAAATTGTCGACTTGCACGATCCAGGGCACGACGGTCCCGCGCGTCGACTGCCAGACGAGTGCCGCGGCGAATGCGCCTGAAAGGATCAGCGATCCAAACGCCATGTAGCGCCAGTTCTTGGCCTGAACGCGGGCTGAGCCGATACGTTCGTCCCAGACCTGCGCGGCCTTTTGATAGGGGGTCTCGGGTTGAGGTGTCTTGCCGTAATGCGCGGCGGGTCGCCTGAAGAGGTTCATGAATGATCACTTGTCTGAAGGTTGACGGAAGAGGCGGAGGCATGGCTGTCCCCGGAGCGGACGGCGTGCGCGGTTGTCTGGACGGCATGGCCCATCTGGCCGGACCGGCTCATACGCTGCGCCCAGCCGGGCGGTGGGCTGGGCGCATGGATGGCGGAACCGGCCGCAGTTTCAGCCGCGCCTCCGACCGAGCCCATGGTCGAGGAGCCGCCGGTCGCGCTGAAGCCAGCCTTAACGCCGTCGGAGAAGCTTGATTTGACGCTGGCGGCAGCCCTGCGGAGCGGCGATGTCACCGCGCTGTTGGCGGCATGTGCGACGCCCCCGACTCCAGATGCGCTGCCGGCCGCGCCGGACTGACCGAGGGAGGCGAGCGAATAGCCAGAAGATGCCGCGCCAGCGGCGGATGCACCGCCACGGACGGCTGCCGCGCCAGTTGAGAATGCGGCAGCGCCGCCCTTCGCCGCAAGACCAGCAGCACCAGCAGCCGCCAGAGTCATGCCACCTGCGGCAAGGCCCGTGCCCGCCGCCGCCCCGGCGCCAAGCTGGGGCCCACCACTGACAAGCCCCGACGCAATGCCGGGACCGAAGATGCCGAGACCAAGCAGCGAGAGCGCAGCGAGCACGACAGCCATCGCGTCGTCGATGCTCGGGGTCTGGCCGCCGAAACCTTGGGTGAACTGGCTGAACAATGTCGAGCCGATGCCGATGATCACGGCGAGCACCAGCACTTTGATGCCGGAGGAGACAACGTTTCCGAGCACACGTTCGGCCATGAAGGCGGTCTTGCCGAACAGGCCGAAGGGGATCAGCACGAAGCCGGCCAGCGTGGTCAGCTTGAACTCGATCAGCGTGACGAAGAGCTGAATTGCGAGAATGAAGAAGGCGAGGATGACCAGCGCCCATGCAAAAAGCAGGCAGGCGATCTGGATGAAGTTCTCGAAGAAAGCCACCCATCCCATCAGGTCGGAGATGGACTCAAGCAGCGGTCGGGCGGCATCCAGCCCGGTTTGTGCCACCTTGCCGGGGCGCATCAGGTCCGCCGTCGAAAATCCCGTGCCGGAGCCCTTGAGGCCGAGGCCCGCGAAACTGTCGAAGACGATGTTTGCGAGATTGTTCCAGTTGGAAATGAGATAGGCGAAGACGCCGACAAACAGCGTCTTCTTCACCAGCCGTGCGATGATGTCGTCGTCAGCGCCCCAGCTCCAGAACAGAGCCGCCAGCGTCACGTCAATGACGATCAGCGTGGTGGCGATGAAGGCGACTTCTCCGCCGAGCAGGCCCAATCCGCTGTCGATGTAGCGGGCGAAGACCTCGAGGAAGTTGTCGATGACGCCGACGCCGCCCATGCTTCACCGCCCTTCCTGAATTTGCGGAGCAGGAGGCACGGGCGTGCGACCAAGGAAGCGGTCGCGGGTTTCCGCCCAGACGCGCAGGCATTCGGCGTCTTCAGCCGCCTTCAGTCCAAACTGCTGGCACCGACGCTGCCCCTCATGCAGCGGATCGGCCTCGGGCCGCACAACCAGTACTGTCGCCGTCGCAGGCACTACTTCCTTCCGGGTCACTTCGATTGCTGTCGCCGTTATGGCGACAGCAACGAACACGACTGCGCCGAGGCGCGCCAGCATCTCGCCGTCCATGATGTCCTCCTCTGGCCGTCAGTTTCCATTGTTGAACATGCGGGCATTGCCGGGCTGATAGCCGGAGCCCGGGGTCAGGAAACGGCGGCGCTGCTCGCGGCCTTGTTCGGCGGCGGCTGTGCGTTCGGCCTCGGTCAGCGCCTGCGCGCGGCCATTGGCGGCGATGACGGCGGTGAGGTCGGCGAGTTGCTGAGCCTGGAGCGCGAGTAGCTGGTTGCCGGCTTGTGTTGCCTGAAGTGCGCCGGCGGCATTCTGGCTTTGGCCGATCAGCGCCGACATCTGGGCGCGATTGGTCTCGATGTTTTCGACGACGCCCGCCTGGACGCGCATGGCGTCCTGCAAGCCGCCCACGGTGTTTTGCCAGCGTGTACGCGCGTCGGCGATGAGCTCTTGATCTGAGGCCGACAACGACACGCTGCCGTACTTCTGCTGGAACATCTGGTCGATCTGCTGGACATCGAAGGCGATGTTTTGCGCCTGGCTGAGAAGCGCTTGAGTCTTTTGGACCGACTGCTGAAGCTGCTGGAGCGACGAGAATGGCAAGCTCGCCAGGTTCCTCGCTTGATTGATGAGCATCTGCGCTTCGTTCTGGAGGCTTTTGATCTGGTTGTTGATCTGCTCCAGCGTGCGAGCGGCAGTGAGCACGTTTTGAGCGTAATTGGTCGGATCGTAGACAATCCGGCCGAAGAAGGCGTGCGCTGGGTTCGTCAGCACAGGCGAAACTGAACCGGTCACCGAAAGAACCGTTGCCGCAATCCAGGCAGCGCGAAGGGTTGAGGGTGGGACGGTCATGGCGTGGGTTCCTTCTGAGGCTCGGGGACGAGATTGGTGAGGTTGGGGATGAGGTCGACCGCCCAATCGACGCCGCGGGAGCACAGCCAGGCGGCGAGGAAGCCGTCGCGGCCATGTTCACCGAGGGTCTGCGTAATCAGCGTCTGGTCGGTTTTTGAAGATGCGGCGCAAAGCGCCAGCGCGACTTCGGACAAGCCGAGTTCAAACAGCCGGTTGCCGCGCCGAGACTGGCAATAGTAGTCGCGCTTAGGCGTGGCGCGCGCCAGGATTTCGATCTGGCGGTCGTTGAGGCCAAAGCGACGATAGATTGCGGTGATCTGCGGTTCGATTGCGCGTTCGTTCGGCAGCAGGAGCCGAGTCTGGCAGCTCTCGATGATGGCTGGCGCGATAGCGGAGCTGTCGATGTCCGATAGCGATTGCGTGGCGAAGATGACGCTGGCGTTCTTCTTCCGCAAGGTTTTCAGCCACTCCCGGATCTGGCCGGAGAAGCCGTCATCGTCGAGTGCAAGCCAACCTTCGTCGATGATGACGAGCGTAGGCGAGCCGTCCAGCCGGTCCTCGATGCGGTGAAAGAGGTAGGAAAGCACCGCCGGCGCGGCAGCCGTGCCGACCAGTCCTTCGGTTTCGAAGGCTTGGACCGATGTCTCGCCGATCCGCTCGAACTCGGCATCAAGTAGCCGGCCATAGGGACCTCCGACACAGTAGGGGCGTAGCGCCTGTTTCAGGTCATTTGACTGGAGCAGGACGTTGAGGCCGGTGATCGTGCGCTCGTGGGGTGGAGCACTGGCGAGAGAGGTCAGTGCCGACCACAGATGCTCCTTGATTTCGGGCGTGATCGCGACGCTCTCACGAACCAGGATCGAGACAATCCAGTCGGCCGCCCAGGCGCGCTCCGGCACATGATGAATGCGCGCGAGGGGCTGGAGCTGGACCGGCTCGCCGATGTCGCCACTGAGGCCGCCACCAAGATCATGCCAGTCGCCGCCCATGGCGAGTGTGGCGGCGCGGATCGAGCCGCCGAAATCGAAGGCGAAGACCTGCGAGTGGCGATAGCGGCGGAACTGCAGTGCCATCAGGGCGAGCAGCACTGATTTGCCAGCACCTGTTGGGCCTACGATCAGCGTGTGGCCGACATCGCCGACATGAAGGCAAAAACGGAACGGGGTTGAGCCTTCGGTCTTACCGAATAGTAGAGGGGGCGCTGCGAAATGCTCATCTTCTTGCGGTCCCGCCCATACAGCCGAGAGCGGGATCATGTGGGCCAGATTGAAGGTGGAGATCGGCGGTTGCCGGACATTGGCGTAGACGTGACCGGGCAGCGAACTCAGCCAGGCGTCAACGGCATTTATGGTCTCGGGCATGCATGTGAAGTCGCGCCCCTGGATGACCTTTTCGGCGAGCCTCAGCTTTTCCTCGGCGACACGCGGATCGGCGTCCCAGACGGTGAGCGTCGCTGTGACGTAAGCCTGTCCGGCATAGTCTGCGCCCAGTTCCTGCAGCGCGAGATCGGCGTCGGCCGCCTTGTTGGCGGCATCTGTGTCGACCAAGGCAGCAGCCTCGTTGGTCATCACCTCCTTGAGGATTGCTGCGATCGACTTGCGCTTGGCGAACCATTGCCGCCTGATTTTGGTCAGCAGCTTCGTCGCGTCGGTTTTGTCGAGGAGGATGGCGCGGGTCGACCAGCGATAGGGGAATGCGAGGCGGTTGAGCTCGTCGAGGATTCCAGGCGTGGTCGCGGTCGGAAAGCCGACAATGGTGAGAACGCGAAGATGTTGGTCGCCAAGACGTGGTTCGAGCCCACCGGTAAGGGAACGGTCCGCGAGCAACGCGTCAAGATGCATTGGCGTCTCGGGAACGCGCACGCGATGGCGTTCGGTCGAAACGCAGGCATGGAGAAAAGACAGTGTCTCGACATCGTCGAGCCATGCGCAATCGGGCATGAAGCCTTCGACGAGTTGGAGCACGCGGTCGGTGCGGTCGACGAAGCCGATGACGATCTCGTGCGGATCGACGCCGCCTTCGGCTTTGCCTTCGTAGAGCCAGCTTTCCGCCCGGGCGGCGTCCTCGGCCGGCGGCAGATAAATGAAGGTCAGGAAATAGCTGGACTCGTAGTGGGCCCCGGTCTCTTCGAAGCCGGCCTTGCGTTCGGCATCGATCAGGGCGGAAGCGGGGTCTGCGAATGTGCTTTCCGGATAGGCACCGGCTGCATGACGCTGGGCTTCGACGAAAATCGCCCAGCCCGAGCCGAGACGCCGGAAAGCGTTGTTGAGACGGCTGGAGATAGCGACCAATTCGGCTGCAACAGAGCTGTCGAGATCCGGGCCGCGGAATCGGGCGCTTCGCTGGAGACTACCATCCTTGTTGAGGACAACGCCCTCGCGCACGAGCGCTGCCCAGGGCAGGAAGTCCGAGAGGCGGGCATTTCGGTGTCGATATTCGGTAAGGTTCATCATGGCGATCACCTCACGCTCTGAGGTGGCCGGGGATGCGCAGATGCCTGCGCACAACGTCGGCGAACATCGGATCGCGCTTGGCCGCCCAGACGGCGGCAAGATGTCCGATCAACCCCAGCGCGATCCCGATGATCCAGAGCCGCAGGCCGAGCCCGAGGGCCGTGGCAAGTGTGCCGTTCAGGATGGCGATCGAGCGCGGGGCTCCGCCAAGAAGGATGTGTTCCGTGAGCGCCCGATGAACAGGTGCGCTGAACCCTGGGACCTGTTCCTCCATCAGACGAGCGCTCCGCCGCCGAAGCTAAAGAAGCTGAGGAAGAAGCTCGATGCAGCGAAGGCGATCGAGAGGCCGAAGACGATCTGGATCAGACGCCGGAAGCCGCCCGAGGTGTCGCCGAAAGCGAGCGTCAGACCGGTCACGATGATGATGATCACGGCGATGATCTTTGCGACCGGACCTTCGATCGACTGAAGAATCTGCTGCAGCGGCTGTTCCCAGGGCATGGACGAGCCCGCGGCGTGTGCGACAGGGGCGACCAAGAGTGCGAGGGCGGTGACCGAGCAGAATGCCGCGATGCGGCGTCCGGCTCGGGAAATGGGCGAGGTCATGCGGACGTTCCTTCGTTGTTGGAGGGGATGGGTGCGATGCGGTAGTCGCCACCGGGGCCGAGCCCTTCGACGCGGGCAAGTTCGGCTAGCCGTCGGGCGGACCCACGCCCGGACAGCACAGCGACGAGATCGATGGTTTCCGCGATCAGTGCGCGCGGGACGGTGACGACGGCTTCCTGAATGAGTTGCTCGAGGCGGCGCAGGGCGCCGATGCCAGTTCCGGCATGGATGGTGCCGATGCCGCCGGGATGGCCGGTGCCCCAGGCTTTGAGGAGATCGAGCGCTTCAGAGCCGCGCACCTCGCCCACGGGAATGCGGTCGGGGCGCAGGCGAAGCGACGAGCGAACCAGATCGGAGAGGGAGACGACGCCTTCTTTGGTGCGAAGCGCCACGAGATTGGGCGCAGCGCATTGCAGCTCGCGTGTGTCCTCGATCAGGACGACGCGATCAGAGGTTTTGGCGACTTCCGCAAGAAGGGCATTGGTGAGCGTGGTTTTGCCGGTCGAGGTGCCACCGGCAACGAGGATATTGGCGCGCGCCGCGACTGCCTGACGCAGCGCGGTTGCCTGATGTGTCGTCATGACTCCCGCTGCGACGTAATCGTCGAGGGTGAAGACGGCGACAGCTGGCTTTCGGATCGCAAAGGCGGGTGCTGCGACGACGGGTGGCAGCAGTCCTTCGAACCGCTCTCCAGTTTCGGGAAGCTCAGCCGAAACACGTGGATTGCCAGGATGAACTTCGGCGCCGACATGGTGAGCGACAAGGCGAATGATCCGTTCGCCGTCCGCGGCCATGAGTGTGCAACCTGTATCTTCAAGCCCGCCGGAGAGGCGGTCGATCCAGAGCCGCCCGTCGGGATTAAGCATCACCTCGACGATGGACGGATCCTCCAGGAACCCGGCGATCGCTGGGCCCAGTGCGGTGCGCAGCATGCGGGCACCACGCAAGGATGCTTCGGAATGTCGTTGAGAAGTCGCCACATCGTCCCCGTTCTGGTGCGGGTGGCGCGCTGCGCGACCCTGATCGGGGATGATTAAGGGAGCCAGAAATCAGGCAAATTCAACAGGTTTCAGAGGGTGTAGTAGCGTGGCGTGCAATTGCAGGAGAAGGGCGGATAGCCATGGTGAGCGCGACCGACGTTGTTGGTTCAGCTGGACGCGCGCGCCCTTCGTGAGCCCGCCCATTGCCACATCCACATACTCAATTGCCCTCAACATCTTCGGGAATCTCGCGCAGGAAGCTCTGGCCTTTCTGAAGCCGCTTGCCTAGCGTTTCAACGAAGCCGTCGAAACGCTCGCGCCCCTTGGCCTGAGCTGAAGCTTGCGCCTCGGGCGGCAGAGGCGGGGTGATCGACAACCAGAAGCGCACAAAAAGGGCGAGTGTTTCCGCGGTGACACCAAGATCGCGCTCCATCCGCTGGATTTGCCTCGACAGTCGGTCGAGCCGGCGTGCGAAGGCTGCTTCGCGCGCATCGGCGTGATCGGGCGATAGGAACGAATTTACGGCCGCCTCCACGATGGCCGACCTGGGTAATTTCTTGCGGTCGGCAAGCTCGTTGATGCGACTGATAAGCTCCACTGGCAGGGTAAGATTAAGACGGTCGCGCATGGCCTTAGAGCTCCATCCCATCGCCCGGGTCGAGCGCGACCTGGCGCGCAAGACCAGTTATCTGGCGCCGCAATGCCTGACGTTGGCGAACGGTGTCCTCCGGCTCGTCGTCGAGGATATGCGCGAACTCCTCGGCCGGCTTTTGGTCCGCGGTTTCCTTTGCGATAGCGACATGTTCGGGAAGCTCCGGTTCGCGGCGCAGGCCGGCATTGGCGCTGTCAGGCACGTCAGCGGCTGCGGGTACTGGATCGACCTTCTGCGGCAGGACTGTCGACCAGCTGTCGCTGCGACGGGGCCTGCCCAATCTGGCCGGATCCGGCGGCTGCATGACACGCTCGCGGAAACGCGCATCCTCGTAGTAGCGTGCCTTCTTTGCCCGGATCGGCGGAGTGCCTGCGATCATCACGATTTCGTCGGTCGGTGGAAGTTGCATAACCTCGCCGGGGGTGAGGAGGGCGCGCGCCGTTTCTGAACGCGAGACCATCAGGTGCCCAAGCCATGGCGAGAGCCTGTGGCCGGCATAGTTCTTCATCGCCTTCATTTCGGTGGCTGTGCCGAGAGCATCAGACACGCGTTTTGCGGTCCGCTCGTCATTGGTCGCGAAACTCACGCGCACATGGCAATTGTCGAGGATCGAGTTGTTGGCGCCGTAGGCTTTTTCGATCTGGTTGAGCGATTGTGCGATGAGAAAGCTCTTGATGCCGTAGCCGGCCATGAAGGCAAGCGCTGACTCGAAGAAATCGAGTCGGCCGAGAGCAGGGAACTCGTCGAGCATCATGAGGAAGCGGTGCTTCCGTTCGCTAGCGTGCAGGTCCTCGGTGAGTCGGCGGCCGATCTGGTTGAGGACGAGGCGGATCAGCGGCTTTGTTCGGGAGATGTCCGAGGGTGGTACGACCAGATAGAGCGTGGTCGGCCTTGCGTCCGAGGTGAGATCGGCGATGCGCCAGTCGCAACGGCTCGTCACCTCCGCGACGACCGGATCGCGATAGAAGCTCAGGAATGACATGGCGGTCGACAGCACGCCGGATCGTTCGTTGTCGGATTTGTTGAGGAGCTCGCGTGCCGTCGATGCGACAACTGGATGCGGACCGGCCTCGCCGAGATGCTTCGTCGTCATCATTGCGGCGAGTGTCGCCTCGATCGGCCGGCGCGGATCGGAGAGAAAGGCTGCGACGCCGGCGAGCGTTTTTTCCGCCTCGGCATAAAGGACATGCAAGATAGCGCCAACGAGAAGGGAGTGGCTGGTCTTTTCCCAGTGGTTGCGCTTGTCCAGCGAACCTTCCGGGTCCACGAGGATATCGGCAACGTTCTGCACGTCGCGCACCTCCCAATCACCCCGACGAACCTCGAGCAGGGGATTGTAGGCGGCTGATTTCGGATTGGTCGGATCGAAGAGCAACACGCGACCGTGCCTGTCGCGGAAGCCGGCGGTGAGTTGCCAGTTTTCGCCCTTGATGTCGTGAACGATCGCCGAACCCGGCCACGTCAGAAGTGTCGGGACGACAAGGCCGACGCCTTTGCCGGAACGTGTCGGCGCAAAGCACAGTACATGCTCTGGCCCATCGTGACGCAGATAGTCGTGATCGAGCCGCCCAAGCACGACCCCATCTCGGCCGAGAAGCCCAGCGGCCTCCACCTCCGTCTTTTGGGCCCACCGCGCGGAGCCGTAGGTCTGGACGTTCTTGGCCTCCCGAGCGCGCCACACCGACATGCCAATGGCGACCGCGATCGCAATGAAGCCGCCCGAGGCCGCAATGAAAGCGGCCTTGTTGAAGATCTCGGGCGCATAGGCGTCGAAGAAATACCACCACCAGAAGAAGGCGGGCGGATAGTAGATTGGGACCCCGCCGAGACTGAACCAGGGCGTGCCGAGTTGTGCCTGGTACCCAAGCTGCCAGGCAACATATTGGGTCGCGGCCCAGGTGGTGGCGATCACGATCAGGAAGACCACCGTGATCTGGCCCCAGAGGATTTTGGTCGCCGACATTTGTGATCCTTCTCCGTCGTTGTCAGAGGCCGAGGTCGCGCTTGCGTCCGACCGAAAGTTCGATGCCGCCGGCCACCTTCGCGACGCCGGCGACATGCTGGCCGAGCTTGCGATCGAGATCGCGCGACCAGGGCACGAGCTGGAAGCCGAGACCGTCGTCAATCATGGCGAAGCGGCCAGAAGAGAGGGCAAGGCGCTGGCGCACGACGCCCGCGACGCGCTGCCCGGCTTGCGTCTTCACATGCGGCAGGCCGGTCTCGGCAGAAAGCTTCTGGCCGACGGCCTCGAGCTCGCGGCGGCGAAGCGTGGCGAGCAGATCGCGTTGCATGATGATGCGCTGGCCGTCGCGCCGGGCGAGTCCTTGATCGGCGAGATGTTCGGCGCGCGCCTGCATGACGTCGCGGACCTCGCGGCCAAAACCGGTATGCGACAGCGGCATGGTATCGCGCTCGACAAGGCGATGATCGATCCAGGTAGCACCCGGCGCTGTGACCTGCGTTTGAAGATCGAGGTCAGATCGCATCGCAAGCACCAAAGTCGGGCGGTGGTCGTCGGCGCCACTGAGGCGGCGGACTTCGACAATGCCGCCATTTGCGGGAGCCTGGTCGAAGGCTTCGACGCCCCGGAAGCGGACATGGTGGGCGCGACCGTCGACCCCGTCGATGATGGCGTAGGCCTCGCCGGTCAGCTCGTTGTGAAGGCCGCGATCGACAAGGCGCCCAATGATCACCGAGGCAGAGGCTCCGCCGTCGACCACATAATCGCCAACGCTGCGATCGTCGCCGCGCTCGGTGAAAGCCCGGTGCATCGTTTTGATGACGTCGCCACGCATGCCGAGATCGCGCAATGTGCGTTCGGCTTCGAGACCAACCACCCAATGTCCTGGATCGCCTTGGATGGCGAGCCCCAACTTCTCGATATGCTGGAGCCGGCCGATCATGAGGCGACGAAGTGCCGGATCAGTTGGGGCGGATCGGTCTGGCCTGAGATCGATATAGCCGGTCTCATCGGCGGCGCGCTGGATCTCTTGGTCGATCCGCGTCCAACGTTCGGCAGTGATTTCCTTTTCAAGTGCGTTTCGGATTTCATGTTCCGGCTTCGGGCCGAGTTCTATGCCGACGAGATGGTCGGCGCGGGAGCGCAGACCGCGGCTGATATAGTCGCGAGAGACGACGAGGTCGGCGCCGACGTCGTCGACGCCGCGCACGAGGAGATGCACATGCGGGTTGTCTGTGTTCCAGTGGTCGACGGCGATCCAGTCGAGGCGCGTAGCAAGATCGACTTCCATCTGGTGCGCAAGATCTCGGGTAAAGGCCTTGAGGTCGGTCATCTCGGCTGCGTCCTCCGGCGAGACGATGAAGCGGAAATGATGCCGGTCGTCCTTGCAGCGATCGGCGAAGGCGAGATCGTCGGCACGGTCGGTGTTGGCGTCGAACATCACGCCCTTCTCGCCATCTCGGCTGACGCCTTCGCGCTTGAGATAGGAGACGTGGGCGGTGAGCGGTGCTGAACGGAATGCCCGCCCCTGATGGCGAGCGACACGCGCCTTGATGACGACGCGGCGGTGCGAGGAGAAGATGCGGGATCGTCCGAAGACATTGCGCCCGCGTCCGAAGGTGGAGTGGCTGGGCCGGCGGCCCGGCTTGCCCGATGGAGCTCTGCCAGAGATGTGGCCGGCGCGCTTGGCCGCGGCGAGGACCTGATTTACGAAGCTCTTGGCCTTCGGCGTCTTCGTCGAACGGATGCGGCCTGGCTTGATGAGGAAGTCGCGGTCAATCTCACTCATGACTGTGCCCGAGGTTGTGACCGGAGGCTGGTCGTGCATGTCGAAGCATTGAAAGCATTGGAAAAATTCGGGCAGTATGCCCGCGACCGACCCGCACGCCCGGGAAAACGCAAGCCATGCCAATGGCTTAACGCGTTTCGGGCAGGCGCTTTTATCTCGCCGTCCTCTGTCGTTTCGTAAGCGTCCGGTCCTGACACCTGGTTGGCGTAGTGCAAAATCGCAGCAAGTGGGGTTCCTTCGTAGCATGGAGGATCTCCGGTGAATTTGAGACATTTCGAGAACACGGCGCGTAAGTCCTTCTGGGTGGTTCACGTCGAAGCGTGGCGTCAGAGCGGGTTGGCGCGCACAACCTATTGCCGCCATCACCGTCTCAACCGGCGTACGTTCGAGCGCTGGCTTGACCACCTGATGGGCAAGGAAGCAGCGCGCAAACATGCGGAATCGCAGGCACAATTGCTCCGAGAAGCGGGTCCGCAACAACGCCAGAAAGGGCCGCGCCGGCGCCAACGCCAACGTTTTGGCGTGAGCACGGATGTGCGCAATCGTGCGCTTCGGGCGTTCTGGGCAATGTCGAGGCGATGAACTGGAGCGGCATGGGCGTTCGCGAATACGCCGCGGCACTGCAGCTTTCGCCCTATGCGCTGCGCCGTTGGCGTGACCGTTTGGAGGATGGCGAGGTTGAGATTGACTGGCGCGCGCATCTTCATCCCTCCGCCCGCCCGACCGTTAGCACTAGTGCTAACGGCACGACGTCCGAACGCGGCTTGACAGGTGCCGCGAAGGATGGACCGACGCCGCCCCCACAAGCTGCCAGGCGCTTCTTCAGCGACGAGGAAAAGCGTGCCATCGCGCTGGAGAGCAACCAGCCAGGCGTGAGCGTCTCGGCCGTCGCGCGCAAGCACGGGATCGTCACGGGGATGCTGTTCCGCTGGCGCGTGCAGTTCGACGTGGCGCAGAGGAAACGCGCAAAACTCGCATCCGTGACGCTACCTGACGACATGCCCGCGACGCTGGCCCTGCAGAGGTTCGTGCAACCGCCTGACGGAATGATGGCCGTCGATCTGCCTGACGGGCGGCGCATGTTCGCGCCGGAGGGATGTGATCCCGATGTGGTGCGCGCACGGATCGACAGCGGAGGGGTGAGCCCATGATGATCGTTCCGGCGGGCGTGAAGGTGCATCTGGCATTGGGGCACACCGACATGCGGAAGGGGCTGGACGGGCTCGCCATGCTGGTCCAGGCAACGCTGAAGCAGGACCCGTTCTCGGGTCATCTGTTTGCCTTCAGGGGAAAGAAGGCGTCGCTGCTCAAAATCCTGTTCTGGGACGGCAATGGGCTGTGTCTGTTCACCAAACGGCTCGACCAGGGCAGCTTCGTGTGGCCACGTATGGCAGGCTATGACGGCTCGATCACACTGACGCCGGCGCAACTCGCAATGCTGATCGAGGGCATCGACTGGCGCGCACCCGAACGTGTCTGGAGACCGGCGCTGGCCGGCTGAAAACGGTCCTCTGATCGACGTGGAAACTGCGGGAATCCTTGGGTTTTTGAGCGATTCATGGTAGATTCGATCATGTTGATCGACCTCGACAATCTGCCGTCCGATCCAGCACTTTTGCAGCGTCTGCTGCGCGATATGGCGGCTGCCGTTGAAAGCCGCGACGGTGAGATCGAGCGCCTCCAATCGATCATCAGGAAGCTCCAGCGGGCGCAGTTCGGCCGGCGTTCCGAGCGCCTCGATCCCGACCAGCTGGCGCTCGCCCTGGAAGACCTCGATGCCGATATCGCCCGTATCCGGGAGAACAGACCAAGCATCCATCCACCGTTGGAGCGGCCATTCCACCGCAAGCCGCTGCCCGATCACCTGCCGCGCGAGGAAATGCGGCTCGACATCGAAGAAGCGTATTGTGTGTGCTGTGGCGGCGCACTTCATGCGATCGGCGAGAGCGTCAGCGAGATGCTCGACTGGGTCCCGGCACAGCTTCGCGTGGTCCGCATCACGCGTCCGAAATACGCCTGCCGTGTCTGCGAGACGATAGCGCAAGTGGCTGCGCCGGAGCGCTTGATCGCCGGCGGATTGGCAACGCCGGCGCTTCTGGCGCAGGTGCTGGTCTCCAAGTATTGCGATCACACGCCGCTCTACCGGCAATCGCAAATCTTCGCCCGGCATGGTGTCGATCTGGCGCGCTCGACGCTGGCTGGATGGGTCGGCGGCGCCTGCTGGTGGCTGGAAGCCCTGCACGAGCGGCTGGTGAGGAACGTGTTCGCCTCCAACCATCTGTTCGCCGACGATACACCGGTGCCGGTGCTCGATCCGGGCCGTGGGCGCACCAAGACGGGGCGGTTGTGGGTCTATGCCCGTGAGCAACGACCCTGGGCCGGACCCGAGCCGCCGGCGGCAGTCTACCTGTTTGCGCCGGACCGAAAGGCCGAGCGCCCGGTATCGCATCTTCAGCACTTCAAGGGCGTGCTGCATGTCGATGGTTATGCCGGCTTTGAACAGCTCACGGCCAGTGGCGACATCGTTCTTGCCGCCTGCTGGGCGCATACCAGGCGCAAGTTCTATGACGTGGTCGAAGCGACGGGGTCGCCCGTGGCAACTGAGGCGCTGCGCCGGATCGGTGAAATCTATGCCGTCGAGGCGGATGTGCGCGGACAGTCGCCGGCTCTGAGGCTTGCGGTGCGGCTGCAGCGATCGACACCTATTGTCGCCGCTTTCCACGCCTGGCTGGAAGTACAGCTTCAGCACATCTCCGGACGCAGCACGCTTGCAGAAGCGGTCCGCTATGCGCTGTCGCGTTGGACCGGACTGACCCGATTCCTCACCGATGGCCGCGTCGAGCTCGACACCAACCCCGTCGAGCGGGCCATCCGTCCCGTTGCGCTCGGCCGCAAGAACCACCTGTTCGCCGGCAGCGATGGTGGCGGCGGCCGCTGGGCGATCGTTTGCTCTCTCACCGAAACTGCCAAGCTCAACGATGTCGAGCCCTACGCCTATCTCGCCGACGTACTGCAGCGCATGCTCGACGGGCATCCCGTCAGCCGCCTCGACGAACTCCTGCCATGGGCGTGGAAAGCGGCAAATCCCGTCAAGAGCTGACATCACGTGCAGCCCCCGGACGCATACGTCGTTTCTCCAGCACCAACGCCGTGCCTTGCCCAGCGCTCCCGAATGCCCGCCACAGAGCGCCGTCCTGCGACAACGTTCATAACGGGTCTCCCATGCCGGTGCGCGCGGTGAAGAGGCCGTTCGAGCGCGGCGTGATGGCAACGGCATCGGGCATAACGGAGCGCTCCGCGGCTGCACTATTCTCGCGCTCGGACGCCGTCGGCTCAGTGCCCACGGGGGCTCGAACGAAAAGCGGCGAGTGGCGCCATGGCAGCGCTTCCGGGCCACTAAGTGCCACCGGCGTCGACGCCCGCTCCGTGAGTGAACCGCCGTCGATCAGCGTGGAAAGTGTAGCGACATAGGCAAGGGTTTCGGCCGGCAAAGGGTGACCGGCGAGATAGCCTTCGTAGCGGGCCGGGCCTGCATTATACGCCGCGAGGAAACCCGGCGATCCGAAGCGATCGTGCATCTCACGCAGATAGGCGGTGCCCGCCAGGATGTTGTCGCACGGATCGAACGGGTCCTGTCCGAGCGGCCATCGACTGCGTAGCTCCTCCCAGGTACCAGGCATGATCTGCATCAGGCCAAGCGCGCCGTCGCTGGACACGGCGCGCGCGTCGCCTGCACTTTCCTTGCGTATGACGGCGCGTATCCAGGCAGCCGGAATTGCGAAGCGTCGAGAGGCTTCGGCGATGTGGGCGGCATAATTATCACTGGGCTCCGATTGATGTGCCGCATTGGCTTGCGCAATGGACGGGCCGACCGAGCAGGCCGTCAAAAGGAGGCCGGAAAGAAGACGAAGCGCGAACCGGCGAACCGGCTGTGGCTGTCGGGCGACCGATCGGCTGCGCGTTGGGCGCAGCCGAGAAGCGATGGGAACGTCGGGGCAGGGCATGACTCAAGCCGTCTCGCTGCGGTTGCGTGGACGGCTCCAATGCAATGACCAGGAGGTCGCCTCGTCACTATTCCGGAACAGGCGTGCGCGGATCGGTTCGTGGAAGGTCGGGTCGTCGAGCTGCAACGAAACATACTCCCCGGCCTTCTCGCTGGTGCGTGTCCAGCCTGCGCCGACCTCCTGTCCGTCATCGATGCCGTGCAGCACGCGATAGTCGGGTGTGTTGTCACCGTCGCCCGGTTCGACCGGTACGATGGTGAGTTCGAGGTCGAGCGTGAATGTGTGGATGCGGCCCGAGAAGCTGTCTCCTTCGCGCGTGAACAGTCCGATCTGTGGCATGGCTAACTCCTTTTCTGGTTCGGCAGTGATGGGTGCGGCTGCGAGACCTACGCTGCAGCTGGCGCGCTCACCGCGTTGACGCGCGCCATTCGAAGCGGCCGTCACCCTCCTCGTCGGTCCAAAGAGGGATGGCGCGGCCAATGATGCGGTCGAGGGAAATGGGGCCGAAGTAGCGACCGTCGAGGCTGTCGCGGACTTCCCAGTTCATGAGGAAGATTTCGCCGGCGGGGATGCGCAGGCATCCACTCCAGGCCGGCAGTGGACGGCCTGCGCGATCGTGTTCAAGTGCTGTGCCAGCCTCGATGCCGTCGACTGTGATGAGAACGTTTGAACGGCAGACGGTTTGCCCGGAGACTGCGCGAACGCGCTTCAGGAGCGGAACGCCTTTCGGCAGATAGTTGCGCGCGGCGAAGAAGATCGCGAGCGGCTCCGGCGCGTCGACGGCGACAAGATCAGTGACTTCGAAAGGACTGTCCAAGTTAATCCAGTAAAGGCCGATCGGCGCGCTGGCCGAAGCGTTCCACATCAGCCTGATCGGCATCGGCGTGAGCCCCGGATAGCCGACGCCAGTTACAGCAAATGCAGTCATAAGCACGATGGAGAGGCGGCTCATGACTTCGCCCTCTGGCGCAGAAGGAAGGCACGATGCTGGTCGAGCGTGTATGCCCTTGGCTCGTGGCCGGCGGTCATTCGGTTGTGAACGTGTCGCCAGTGATCGGGCGAAACGGTTTGGGGATCGATGCCGAGATGTTCGATTGCATCGATCACCTGGAGCACGCGCTCGACTTTGGGCCAGCTATCGATCTTGAGCAGGATGTCGCCGCCCGGACGCACGAATGGCAGCGTCTGATAGGCTTCGCCGCGGGCGACCGCACGCACAATGTCGATCCGTGAGATCACTGTGCCGAAGTCATTGGAGGCCCAGCGGACGAAGGCGAAGATCGTGCCGGGCTGGAAGGAGAGGATGCGACGGCGGCGATCGATACGTTGTTCGTGCGCTGCCCGACCGAAGCGGATCCAGTGCTCGATCCTCTTTTCGACAAAGGTCAGTTCGACATGGGTGAGGAGTGCTGCGTTCATGACGAGCTCTCCGCAATTATGGGGCAGTCATCCTCATGCCGGCGAAGGCAGGGGTGCGTTAGAAAGATTCTGAAAGAATCTGGGTTAGAGACGTTACGGTGGCCGCAAGGCACTGGAATCCGACGAGGAATCGTCAATTCCGGTCCCCGATAGCACGAAGGTCGGGTCCCCGATGGCACGACTGGGGTGGTCCCCGATAGCACGAGCGTATTCACAGCTTATCCCCGAATCGCGTGGATGGTTTCCGCTCCAGGCGTGGCCGAAGTGAAAGCAGCCGGATTGGTGGTGACGAAGGTGAGGACATCAGGACCGTCGAACTGATGTTCGATGCCGAGGCGGTAGCCAGGCAGGGGTTGGTCGTCGGGCGATGTCGCGCAGGTCGTATGCAAAGTGCTTGAGCGGCGAGAGGCTGCCGGACTTGTGGTGCAGATGGATGAAGTCGAACCTCCAGCCGAATTGCTGGTGTCCGCCATGCTTAGCGCACGATGCGGTAAAGCCAACGCTCAAGGCCCACCGGTCAGATCGAAATATGTCCGGTCGATGGTCAGCACGAGCGCGTCATCGAGGACCGCGCGATAGAACCAATCCGGCAGGATCAGTTCGACGCCGACTGGCCGTCCGTCCCGGTCGGTCCGCTCTACCCATTCGTTCAGCCAGGAGAAGCGATGGCGCCGGCCCTCGGCCGGCTGACGGAGGGAGGTCGCGACCGTGGTCGACTGGAGACGATCGAGCGCGGATTTTAGGCGCTGATAGTCGCGTGAGCTGACGCCGCGCCCGGTAAAGGTCAGGATCTCGTAGGGCGTCGCAGCCATCAGCCTTGATGTTCGCAGCCCGGCGTCGCGGGCGTTGACGATCTGGCTGGCGGCCCAGATCAGGATGTCTGCGTCCCAGATCGTTGCCATGCCATGATCCGGCACGGCTTCGACCCGGATGGTTACGCCTCCGGCCTTGAAATCGATGGGTGCCGTGCGTCTGGACTTTGCGAGGGAAAAGAATGGATAGGCCATGAGGTCCTGTGCATCGCGAGGAGCGAAGTCGCCAGGGAGCGCATGGAACAGATCAAGCTGTCCGCGCTCCGAAGGTAGGCAATTCCGCGCCGACAAGGGGAACAGCCGAGCGATCAGCGGGCCAAGCGGGTCGGCATGTGCTGCAGCCATAAGGGAATGGCGTTTGGCCGGAAGCACGGTGCCCCGTGGGTCGGACGTTGAGGTCATGGCTCCGCGATTGGCCCAGGCCTGGAGATCGTCAATGGCATAGACGACCCGGCCGCCGAGCTTGCGATAGTCGGGGCCTGTCCCGTAGGTGCGGTGCTTTTCGAGCGTCCTTGCCGACAGGCTTAGGAACGTTGCCGCTTCCTTGGTGCGCAGAAAGCGCGGTGGCAAGTCGGCGTTTCGACCGTTCATCGGGGCATCTCCATCATTTTTGTGAAAGCCGCTGAGATCGAGCGGCGGACGTGGGCTATGATGGAGAAGGGCTCCGGCGTTGTTCAGGTGCGAAATGGATGGAGCCTATTTCGCACTACAGGTACAACGGCTGCCGGACCTGGCACCGGCATTCAGGCGTCGCGTCGCCGGAACCGCAGTAGCTTGCGGTAGCCGCCTTCAATCATTCTGTAGCCATCGCGTATGAGGCGCAGCGTTGTGTAACGAAATGGCGAATCCTGCCATTCTTCAGCGACGATGAAGCGGGGGACCGAACAGGGCGTGGGCTATCTCGAAATGGGAAGCCCCTTCGATTCGGCCGTCGAGAGCGCGAAGCATATGGCCGAGACGCGTGCGTTGCGAAGATGTCAGGCGTTTATCGGGCACGCTGCTTCCCATGGACGATCTGATAAATCTATCCAGGGATGACAGCCGTTCGGAGGCCTTGGCGTCGAGGGGTACTATCGCAGCCAGGGGGTGCGCGCAGTCGGTGCCGTAAAGCAGCGTGATCTGGCAGCTATTTGCTGTTGAGAGGGGACGCAGGTGCTCGCCGAGCTCGTCACGCATTGAAACCGCCGGCGGCAAAGCGGCGACTACGTCCGCGTCGTCTGCCAGCAGCGGCGGCGTGTTGATGAGCAGGATAACACCCGGATCGACCTCGGGTGTCCAGTAAACCGGCTGCTTGGTTGCCGGGCGATCAGGATTTGCTGGAAAATCGAAGCCCCCCACTGCGACCGCAGTTCGTTCGGGGAGAGGGAATTCGGCGTGGGGTTGATTTGCTGCATGTCTGCGAATTCGCGCTGATAGGCTGGATTGCGGCGGAGGAATTCCCAGGCGAGGGCATCTGGAGGCACGTTGCTTATGAAATCGTAGGCCTGCGAGCTACGCCACTCAGACGAATCCGGCTTCATGCATCCTCCTGCGATTTGCGGACCATCCGCGTAAAGCAGTGGAAAAGCAGAGAGAATCCCAAAAAAACCGGGATTGACCGGAAGTGATTGATGGGCTGCGCGCCTTACTCAGGCCGCGGGATGAAGTCGGCGCCCGACCACCATGTTTTCTCTTGAGGCTTTGTCATGTGCTGGCCGCTCACATCGCCCCGACATCGGTCACGAGCTTGAACAGGCAGTCTCCGGGAGCGGCGAGGGCCGGCGCGCGGCGGCAGGCCACGAGGCCTGGCTGAGAAAAGCAGACTTCTTCGGGCGGCTTCTGGGAGATTTCGACAGGAAAAATGAAGCCTGCGGTCTGACCGGTGTCGACAGAGTCGCCGAGTTCGACAGCAGGTTCGAAGATGCCATGAATAGGGGCATAGGTGAACGCGCCCCTCCCGGCGACCCGCATCAGCCGGACAGGTGGCGCGGGTTTGGTTTCGGCATTGGGCAAGACGCCGACGTGCTTGAGGACGCGATAGAGCCCTTGGCTAGCCACGGCCTCGCCGGTGCTTGAGAAGGCGGCGCCTCCGCCTAACTCGGTTGTGAGGGTTGAAACGCCAAGTGCCTGGGCAGCAGCAGAAAGCGTCGTTGCTCCTCCACCACCGGTACCGTCGCTGATGGATCCAATCGGGGCGCCGAAGACCTGCATGAGTTCGATGAGCCTGGCTGTCTCGGCTCCCGTCTTACCAACGCGGATCAGACAGCAGGGTAGATAGGACAGGGACCTGCCGCCCGAATGCAAATCAATGACGATGTCCGCCATCGAAAGCAGAACCGAACTCACATAGTGCGCGATCATCTGGGTTGGGGTGCCGTTCGCCTCGCCTGGGAACAGGCGGTTGAGATTGCCTTCGTCGAGCGGGGAGAGGCGTCGCCCCGCAAGTACGGCGGGGTAGTTGAGCGCAGGTAGAATGATGATGCGGCCGCGCAGATCCTGGGGTTCGACCTGACGAGCCAGTTTGCTCAAAGCGACTTGGCCCTCATATTCGTCGCCATGATTACCGGCAATCAGTAGTGCGGTCGGCCCCTTGCCATTTCTGATGCATGTGATCGGGATCGGGATGACGCCATAGGCGGACTGGTCGGTCGAGAACGGCAATCGCAGCCAATCGTGCTGCTTTCCATCCCTGTCGAAGTCGAGAGGTGTCCAGATGCGCGTCTCGCCCGCCGGCGATATCGCCATGTCAATGCAGCAGCGTGTTGAGGAAGGACTGGGCGCGGGGATGACTGGGCGTCGAAAAGAACGTCATCGGCGAAGCCTGCTCGACAATGCTGCCTTGATCCATGAACACGACCTGGTCGGCAACCTCACGGGCAAAGCCCATCTCATGGGTGACACAGATCATCGTCATGCCTTCGTGGGCCAGCCCGGTCATGACGTCGAGCACCTCCTTGACCATCTCGGGATCGAGCGCGGAGGTTGGCTCGTCAAACAGCATCAGCCGCGGGTTCATGCAAAGTGCACGCGCAATCGCCACCCGCTGTTGCTGTCCGCCTGACAATTGTGCGGGGTATTTGTCGGCCTGTTCGGGAATGCGGACCTTTTCCAGGAAATGCCGCGCCAGGCTCTCAGCCTCCTTGCGCGGCATGGAAAGAACCCTGCGCAGCGCAAGCGTGCAGTTCGACAACACAGTCAGATGCGGAAACAGGTTGAAGCTCTGGAACACCATGCCGGTCTGGCGACGGGCCAGTGCTGTCTCCCTGGCATTGTCGCCCAGCCGGGACCGTGCCAAGTGTGACGGTTCCCTGCTGGTAGGCTTCAAGTCCGTTGAGACAGCGGATCAGGGTGGATTTGCCCGAACCCGACGGTCCGCAGATCACAACGCGGGATCCGCTTGGGATGGTGAGGTTGATCTCTTTCAACACATGGAAGGCGCCATACCATTTGTTGAGCGAGGTGATCTGGACGGCAGGTTCGTCGTCTGAATGGGTCATGAAGTCTCTCTGCGATCGCTTGAAGGCAGCGATCTAAGTGTTTGATTTCGTACAAACGCGTTGGCGACTGGGATACCGGCTTGTCGGCTATCTGGCTGTCGGCCCCATCAACCTGACCTCAAGCCGTTTGATGGCGTGCGAGATGAGGAGTGCGAGACCGAGGAAGATCAGGCCGGCAACCGTCAGCGGCTCGGCATAACGATATGTCTCGGATGCAATGTCGAAGGCACGTCCGAGCATTTCCGGCACCGCAAGCACGGCCAGATAGGGCGTCGCCTTGAGGATCGAGACGAAGTAGTTGCCCATGGGTGCCGCGATGTTGCGCAGCATCTGCGGCGCGATGACAAAGATGGTCATATCCATCCTGCCGATCCCAAGCGCCCTTGCAGCTTCCGCCTGGCCCTTTGGGATGGCATCGATGCCGGCCTTGAACACCTCGGCGAGATAGCCGCTGTAATAGAGGCTGAGCCCGATCATGCCTGTGGCAAGCGCACCAAGGCGAATGCCGTAAAAGGGCAGAATGAAATACAGGCAGTAAAGCCAGACCAGTACCGGCGTCGCCCTGATGAAGTCGATCACAAAACCAACGAACAGCCCTCCCAGCCCACCCGAGCGGCGGATGAGTTCAAGGCCAAATCCGACTGCCGAGGCACCGAGGCAGCTGACCGCTGCCACCAGCAACGTCATGCCGATGGCGCCAAGGATTGTCGGCACAGTCGACAACGCAAAGGCTACATCAAACTGCACGACACGCCTCCCTTGCCGGGTTGATGCGCCGTTCCACCCAGCGTCCGAGCAGTGCTACCGGATAACAGACGATGAAGTAGGCGAGCAGCAGCGAGCTGTAGATCGGCGCCGGGTCGTACTCGACCTGGGAGATCTCCTTGGCGCGGAAGGTCATGTCGGTCAGTGTCACCAGTGAGACAAGCGATGTCGCCTTCACCAGCTGGATGAGCTGGTTGATGAAGGTTGGGCTCATGGCGACGAGTGCCTGCGGCAACTCGATGCGTAACAGGATGGTGGACCGCGATAGCCCCAGTGCGTGGCCAGCTTCCTTCTGGCCACGGTCGAGTGCCTGCAGGCCGGCTCTGACGGCCTGACTGGCATAACCGCCAATGTTAAGCCCCAGCACCATGGCACTGACGGTCATCGCCGACAGCGCCAGTCCGGCGAGGGGAAGGGCGTAATAGAACACGAACAGCAGGATGATGACGGCAGAGCTGCGCCAGAACTCGATGACCGACGTCACCACGAACCGCGCCGGGCCCGTGGTCATGTATTGGGCGACACCAAAGACGAGGCCGAAGGGGATGGCAAAGACAAGGCCATAGAGCGTCACCAAAGCGGTGACGCGAAAGCCCTGCAGGATGCCGAGCCAGATCTCGAGAACACTCATTTGCCGGCACCAACCGTGCTACCGCCACAGAGCTTCTCTACGGTGACGGTATCAGGCACGACCTCAGACTCGCCAAAGCCATATCTGGCCATGACCTTGGTCACCGTGCCGTCCTTCGTCAGCGCCACAAGCCTTTCATCCCACAGTGCTCGCAGATCCTGGTCTTCGCTGCGGAACGCGACAGCTGCATAGGTGGCCTGTTCGTCTGTCGTCACGAAGGGTGTCGCGCTTTCCAGGCCCTTGAGCTTGCCGCTGGCAAGCAGGCCGATCGCGGTCGGCGATGAAAGAACCGTCACGTCGATGCGGCCGGAGCGCAGGGCCGAGATGTTGGCCTCGATGTCGGGGAACAGCAGCATGTTGCTCTCCGGCACGCCGGCTACAGTCGCATTCCTGACCGACACACTGCCGCGGCCGGCACCCATGATGATCTTCTTGCTGACGATGTCGTCAAAGCCATGGATCTGTTTTGGATTACCAGTGAGCACGATGGCTGCGTCATGGACCTTCAGATCAGGAGCACCGAAGGCGACCTGCCGGCAGCGCTCAGGTGTAATGGACAGACCGGAGGCAACCGCATCGAAGCGGCCGGCCAGCAGGCCCGGGATCAGGGCGCCGAATTCGGTGACCCTGATGTCGATCTCCTTCACGCCAAGTTCGGCAAAGGCGGCCTTGAGCAGATCAGGATGCCATCCCTTTGCCTCGCCGGTGGCTTCATCGCGAAAGCCCCATGGCGTCCGGTTGTGAATGCCGATGACGATCTTGCCTTCGCGCAAGACACGCTCCTTCGTCGTCTCGGCAAAGGCCGGACCACTTGGCAAGGCAACGATCAGCGCAAGCAAGACGCACCACATGAATGCAAGCCGCAGGCGTACAGAACTTCTGAAGGTCATTTCTTTCTCTCCCACTGTTGTAAAAGGTGCTTGCCCGATCGGCGATCCAAGGCACGCCTGATGCGTGGCCGCGTGGCATCGCTGCCTGGCCTCGCGCAATCCTGCAGTGTGTTCAGCTTCGCCGTGGATGGCTTTCGCGGGCTATGGTGCCGTCTGACATGGATGCGCGAAGGCGGTTCGTCTCGCCGTCCAGGCCGCGATCCCCGGCGGGCTGGCGCCGGCTATCCGACGGCAGCGCGTCCGCGCCGCGGTCGCCCAGTGCCTGGAGATCCGCCAGGACCGACTGAATTTGCGGCCAGGGAAATGACGATGTGTCGTCCATGTTCTCGCCACCGCCGGCGATGATCTTCAGTTTGGCGATCACCCCGGCAAGTGACTGGGCAGGTGTGGCGGCAACAGCATCGAGGATCTCTTCTTCAGCCTCGATGGCCTGTGCCTCGGCAGCACGCGCTCGTGAGTATCCAACCTTCTGGTCGAGCTCGTTCCAACGTGTCTGCTGATCTGCTGGCTGCAGTGCGCTCTGCTGGTCGTTCTCAGGTCCACCGCTTGGTTCAGAAGCCCTCAGGGCATTCCTGATCCTTATCTCCAGGCGCTGCTGCAGCCGGCACAAAACCACGGCCATGTGGTGTGCTTGTTCCCATTCCTGCAGAAGGACAACACAGGGGTCGATGGGCGCCCGCACGCGCACGGCATGTACAACATCGCTAACTGCCCCATTGTCATCCACAGTACAGCTCTTCCTTCGTCCCCCTTGGGTGACGAAAGGCAAAGCTGTGGTATTGTCGGAATCAGCCATGATCCGAGCTCCAATTACCTTGTGTATGGATCGGTTAGACCTGCGTGATACTTTCGGTCCGACTAATTATCTGAATTTAAGATAACTGAAAATCAGATATAAGTGAAGCCCCCATCTGCAACTGGATGGGAATAGCTCGTGCTCGCTACACTTGGCACAAATAGGCACAAGGCCCTCATCGTGCTTCTAATCAAGAAGCGTGAGGCAGCCGGTTTCACTCAGACCGAATTGGCGACAAAACTCGGACAATACCAGTCTTTTGTGGCGCGGCTAGAAAGTGGCCAGCGTCGAGTGGATGTCGTCGAATTTATCCAGCTCGCAGAGATTCTTGGTTTTGATGCATCTGCGGCGGTGGAGACGCTAATGCAAGTTGCCGACTAACAGAAACGAACCATCAGAGATCTTCGTTTCCGCCACTTCGAATGGCAGCGACCGTGAGTTTGAGCGTACGAGATAATTTCGCGCGCATTGTGTACCACGCCGTGAGCGGCAGCTTCGCGCCCAATCCCCGCCATTCTAGTGACCAATTCGTTATCCCAAAAGCAGCCGTCCATCTGCCTGCGGTCAATTCGGCAAGTCTGACAACGCGCACTTCATAAAGCGGTCCGCCGCGTCGCCGAGGAAGATCTGGTTGACGTAGTGCCCAGTCGCCTCGGCATGCGAACGCGCTAGCCGGGGCAGTTCCGCCACCGCCCGCTCGACGTCGTCGAGGCCGATGGGATTTTCCGATTCCGGAGGATCGATGCGAACCACGTTCTGCTTGCCGACGAGAAGGTAGGCTTGGCCAAGGGCATTGTGAGACTGGGCCTTCGCTGCCGCGCGAAAGATCATCGGTGCCTTGCCAAGTCCCGGGAAGACCCAGCGCAGGAGCCCAGCATTAACAATGCCTTCGTCCAGCCCAAGAACCTCGTCTCCCGTGCCAATGGACAAAACGCGGATGTTCTCTCGCGGAAGATCGTAGCAGGCAAGCGCATCGACCACGGCATTCATGACCGGGTTGTTGGCCCAGATACCCCCGTCAATCATGATGTGGCCGTCATTCTCCACCCCCGGATAGTACCCCGGAGCAGCCGAAGTATGGAGCGCAACCTGTGCGGCTTTCGCGTGTCGGTCCTTCTTGTAGTCGGGATGGTGCGGGGTCTTGTAGATGTATGGCTCGCCGTAGCGGCCCTCGAAGCTCGGTATAACTAGGCGCGTCGTCGCGTCGTCCAGAGGACGCTCTCCGAACACCTTCAGAAGTTCGTCCCTCAGGATGCTCTGATTGTGCTTCGGGCGCCGTAACCACCGCGGGAGATCGAAAATACCCTTGCCCTTCGGAAAGATGACTGATCCGCGCTCAGTGTAGATTTCAGCAGCCTGCCGGGCAGTCATGCCAGTGGCGAGCGCCAACGCGATAATGCCCCCGGTAGAGGTGCCGGTGATCATGTCGAAGTGATTGGCAATCGACTTCCCGTCCAGGAAACGCCTTTCGATCTCGGCGAGATACGATGCGCCAAAGACCCCCTTAATGCCGCCGCCATCGATTGACAGGATGCGGAAGATCCGGCCTTCCGGCCACGGCTCCTTCTTCCGCGTCTGCTGGAGAGTGCCGTCCGAACGGCGGGGCGGCTGATAGGTCATGATGCAACTCCTGCTTCACGAAGGGTTGGGTGGCGCCCGCCGCCGGTCCAGCGCCCTGTCATGAGCCACAACTCGTAGCAGGCGAGCCAATCGGCGCTCCAGGGAACGATCGTCTGGGACAGGTGCATGCTTTCGTCCCACTCGTCCGCCGCCGGGTCGTAGAGACATAGCGTCGGGTCACCGTCACGGTCATAGACATGGGGAAGCGAACCTTCCGGATTTTCCGGCAATCGAATCAGGGTCGGAGACAGAACCCGCACCTCGGGCGCATAGGCCACGCGGTAACGGATCTCGATCCGATGGATCTGGAATTGCTTCAGGTCACCGGTCCAGCGAGCCGCGCCGTCGCGACGGGAAAGTCGACTGACCCTGAGGCCGGGCCAGTCACGCTTCATCGACGCGGCCTGCTCCTCGATCGAGAGTGGTCGACTATTCATCAACCGGATCTCCGAAGAAGGTGTGCGGCTTGGCGGAGACAGGAGCTACCGACGTAGCGATCGCCGCCGCCGGTAGGAGAATGCTGCCCTTTTTGCTGTAGACTTGCGATCCAGCGACGATAGCCGCACCCGTGGCGTCCGCCATATTGTCGGCCGCGCGCGTCACGACGCGGTCGCCAAACATCTCACGCAGCCAGTCGCGAAGCCTGACGGGGTCCAACTCACCGCGCTTGGCGCGCTCGATTCCAGCCACGAGATCGTGGAGATATCGGGCGAACTGGTTCTGCTGATCCAGGTTCTCGGGCCAGCGATCAGTGAAGACGTCAGCGCTGTAGGTGGGATTGACGACATGAAGCTTATGACGGTTGACCGTCGCCCGCTCGATATCGCCGATGATCCACCGGCAAATGCGGATCAACATATCCGACAGCTTCATGTCGGGAAGCGCCGCCGCGCCTGCAAAGTACGAAAGCATGACCGACGGCGGGATGCGACCGCTGTGGTTGGCGTAGCGAACATTGCGATAGCGCTTCAGCAGCTGCAGCGCAACGGTCGCCATGTTCTTCACGACAAACTGCGTCTGATCGGGAACTTCGTCGACTTCGGCGTCGGCTTGGATGTTCATCCGATGGTCGCCGAACCAGCGGACCTTGAAGGCCTCGATCACGCGCTCCTCGTTCGGAGTCGCCGCCTTGTACCATTCCGCATGGCCGTAGGCATTCATCGGAACCATGCAGTCGTCATTTGACGGCAGCGGCCCCTTGGCATGGGTGATCTCCGACTGGCGATCAGTGGCGCCGTAGTCGCGAAGCGCCGGCGTCACGTCGAGATGCATGTTGTCGGAATAGAACAGCGTGACGCAGCGGGTGTGCTGCACGACCTTCTGGACCGGATAGTCCCTCAGGGTCGCGGCAAGCGCCTGCAGGATCGCGAGCGGCGTCATGTGACGGTATCGACCGCCAAGCTGGGCGACGATGTCGATATCGTACTCGTCGTCGGTGCCGCGCGTGGAGATGGTCGCGTCGATGGCCATCGATCCCTGAGCATAGAAATGCTCGATTTGATCCTTGAACGCCGTCGTGCCTTCCAGGTATTCGCGCACGGCCTTGTAACGCTGGCAGGCCTTGGCGTGGAGGGACGGAGGCAACTGAATGCTGAAGGCGATTTCCGCCAAGATGCGATCAAGCGGGTCTTCGAAGGGGTTTATCCCCCGGTATGCGAATGCAGTCATAGTCGTGTTCCTGAATTCAAGGTTTCGGCGCGGCCTGGGAGGCCCGCTTAAGAGAAAAGCGCGGGATTACGAGATTCAGACAATTTTATTTTTTGTCTGAATCGGCTTTGCTGCGCGCATGACATTCGGGAGGAGAGTCGGCGGGATGTTATGGGAGACGTCGAATGGATGCCGAAGCCGGCATTAGACGCGTACCTTGCTCGGAAGAGGAGGTCAGCGATTTCTTCGACAGCATGACGTCCGCGCAGAAGCGGGACGCCTATCGGTTTGCCGTCAAATGTGCGGCGGCGTGCCTTGCCGACGCCAACGAACTGATAAACGAAGCCTATGTCAGGATGTGTGACGGGCGCCGTACGCGTCTGAGCGACAATGACGACCTGTTCCCGGTTCTGATGGGCACCATCAAAAGCCTGGCTTCCGACATTCAGTTCATCACGGAACGCACACGCATCCGGCGGATGGGTTCCGGGAAGGAAAAGGGCAAGTATGGCGTCATCGAACGCGACGCTGTTCATGGGACCATTGCAATCGACGCGGCCAGCGCCGATGCCAGCGACGTCGTTGACCGGGTGGATCCAGACGAGTATCGGCAAGCGCTGATGGCCGATATTGAAGGCGACGCGGAGTTGGAACTACTTTTCGAGGGCCTGTCCGGCTCCTTCATCGGGCAGGACCTGGCCGACTGGATGGGGATGGATGCGGTCGCGCTGGCGACAGTTCGCCGGCGCTTCAAGAGACAGATGCTACAGCTTGGAAAGAGGCTGGCGGCACCTGCGCGCGAGCGCTAGGCAGATTGGAAGGTCAACATGTCAGGGAAAGATAGAGTGTGGCTAGACCACCTGCACGAATTCCTGATCGACGAGATCGTGCATGGCAAGGATGACGAGCCGGTAGATGAAGCCGACGTCAAAGCCTTCGACGCTGCGGTTGCAGCGGGACGCTCGCGCCTAGCCAAACGCAAGCTCGAAGCGGCACGACAGGCAGCTCGTTCGGACGTCTTCGCTTCCGCGCCTGTTTCCGACCTGGATATAGAACGCGCAAAGCGGCGGCTCACCTCGCTGAAGACCGGAGCCAATGATGACGGCGCCAATCTGACGCTCGCCGCCCGGTTCGGCCAGGGCGGCGACGAGGACGATGACGGCATGCTTGAAGATATTGCCGAACTCGAACGCGATCGCGACGACAACAGCGACAAATGATGAAAAGACCGACCAGAGCCGAAGGTCTGCTTCAGTCTTTGGGCATTGATGATCCCAGAGATATCGATCTTGAGGCCATCGCTTGGCACGTCGGCGCCAAGATCAAAGTTCGTCCCCTCGTCAATTGCGAGGCCCGCATCATCGGGCTTGACGACAAGGCGATCATATCGGTGAACGCCGCCTCGCCACCAGAGCGGCGGCGGTTCTCGATCGGACACGAACTGGGGCATTGGGCACACCATCGCGGACAGTGTGCCGTATGTCGCGCGACTGACATTGGGAACTACAGGAACGAGCAGGCGACGAAGGAGCGGGCCGCCGACGCATATGCCGCCGATCTCCTCATGCCGTGGTATCTCTTCAAGCCCGCGGCGCGCCTGCACAAGCGCCTGGACATCAATGCGCTGCGGGCCGTAGCCACGCTCTTCTCAGCCAGCCTGACGGCAACCCTGATCAGGATGATCGATAGCGATCAGTTCCCCTGCAGCATGGCAGTCACCCATCGCGCCTCCGGCAAGCCGTGGGTTACCCGGGCCCCATCAATGCAGCGTCGCTGGTTCGCCCGTGAGGATCTCGATCCAGACTCTTTCGCGTTCACGATGATGTACGGTAATGATGCTCGCACAGAAGGGTTTCCTCGAAAGATTGGCGCGGACGCATGGTTCGATCATCACTCGGCCGCCGAGTTCGAGATCACCGAGCAATCGTTCAAGCTGCCGACTGGTGACGTGGTCACAATCCTGAACCTGCCCGACCGGATGGCCGGCTGACAGATTTTGCCCATGCCCGATACCGCATATGACGAACTGAGCACATTTGAGACGCCGGCCGTCGAGCGAGTGCTGCCGGTCAGGCGCGGATGTGGCGTTTAGCGGCCGGTTCCGCAATCACCGCGAACCCGATCCAGATAAGGGCACCTTTTTCGCCCGACACTGTGGCTACAGTCCGGGTCAGCACTTTGTTGTCGGACTAGACTGTGGCGTGGATGTCTACTTCCGTCGCCCCCGGATCCCAAAGCCGACCGACCGCAATCGGCCCCCATCCCACCGCAACTGCAGCTGCGATACGCGCACAGCCATCGTGGGCGCCGGCAATAGCGCGACAACGACCACGAGCGCACCATCTGACAAGCACCGGCCAAAGGCGGTTTCGCGCAACAGCGACTACTGGCTGTGCGTCGACTGGCGGGGGTGACACTAGCCTCGCGTTGCCTTGAGCCCCGACTCGACCCCCTTGAATGGCGACGATGAGGTCACGCTGTCCAGCATGGCGCACATCTTGTTGGGCCCATCAAAATTGAATGCCAAGCACCGCTCATCTGTGGCGCAGGCCAACACACAATCGGCATAGCCCGCCCGCACGTTCGAGTAAGCTCCGCCAATCACTACCGTGCCCTTAGCAAAGACAAGGCTGGAGTACTGAAGGTTTCCCTGGATGGCCCTTTTCGCACCCATTACGGCATCTGGATTCCTTACGAGGACCGAACCGTTGTTTTTCATGAAGCATGCAGCGTGTTTCTTGTCATACGTGAAAGCCATGCATTGGCCATCTGCTTGGCATTGAGCTTGACACTGATCGATCGAGACGTTCCAGACTGGCATGCCAGGCAGGTCGCCACCCATTACGTCCCAACCGTCCTGTACGGACAACACGTCGGCAGTGGCCAAGGCGTCTTTTCGCTCTCGGTCCATATCGAAATCATTTGGTACGAAGGTGGCGTCGTCGAGCCAAGGGCAATGGCTAGCCAATTCTCGCGCCGTACTGTCGTCAAGGCCGATCGATGCCAAGGTTTCTGGCGATGACACTGGCGCTAGCGGGCTCGACGTCGGCGAGGGCCTGTTCACTAGTCTTACCTGGACTTCAACACCGCTATTGGCCACTCGCCGCGTGTAGCACCAAGCCGTGTCCCAAATCGGGTCTTTCTCAGTGCCGAAATGATGTCCAGACTCAAGTTCCCATGTGCTGCCCTGAAACGGTACTTTCCGATTTGCAAACTTCACGAAATCGAAGGTGTCAGGATTTGCAGGATCCGTTGACGGCCGTTGTGGCTCCGGCGACCTCGGAGTGCTCGTTTTGCCCTGCTTGGCGACCACCTCGCCGTCAGGTGGCAATCTCTCGACGCTTTTGTCCGCTGATTTGGTGGGCTCTTTTGTTGAAGCCTCACTTTTCGCAACCGTTGGCGTTTGGGCAACTGGCAAGGCATCGCGATCAAAGACAAGCCACGTCCCGATACCGATGCCTATTGCGGCGACGGCGACGGCAGCTCCCGTGGCCATCCGCCGAAAAGCGTTGGCCCGAGCAATCGTTTCATGTGCAGCTGCCTCGGCCTGCAGAGTGGGAATTGCCGATCGCTTCACCTGCAGATCGATCGCTTGTTCGAGAAGCTCAGTGTTATGGCGTACGAGCACGTCTGCTACCTCGTTTTGCTCCCTTCGTCGGCTCGCTCAGACCTATCTCAAGTTCGCCTTCGAGTTCCTTCTCGATGATGGCGTCCGACAGGTCCATGCGGTGGCCATTGCCTCTTGCCGACACTTTGACCAGATCGGCCACCTCCGGCGGTAGCTCCCTACCCAATGCCCGACGCAATGCCTCAGGATCGTCGGTAAGAACGGGTACATAGAGGATCTCCTTGATGACCTTCTCGACTTCGATGGGAACCTCGACCCGCTTCTCCACCTCTCTGTCGACTGGCACTTGTATCGGTACTTTCCGGATCCGACGCCACCGCCAATGAAGAAGCATTCGGCGTAGCAGGCGCGATAGTTTGCTATCGCGCCGAACATCGGACTGCGTGCCTATACGTTGCAAGGCGAGGGCGACCATTGCGGTGATAGGCCCTGCCAATGCGGCAACAAAAGCAAGCGAAGCAAACCAGATGGTCGAGACTGTACCGGCTTGAGCGTCGGTGACGTCCTCTGGCTTCACCCCATACCAACGAGCGGCCAGCCGACGGATCTGATCGTTTCGAGCGACCGGAAGCCGCTCCGTCTCGAGGCTGGTCAGTTTCGTTGCGATGGCATCTTGTCGCTGTTGGTTCTCCGCAAGGGTCTCCAATTTACGTGCGCCCGTGTCTTGTGCGGTCGCCAGCGCCGTACGTGCCTCGTCAAGCTTGCGCTCCCAATCTTTAGCGGTGTCGTCGTAGAGCTTCTCCAGATCGTCCCGCCTTGCCTGGAGTCGCTGTTTGTCTGCAGGCGTCATCGCCGGGCTATCTTTCCGCAGCACTTCATACTCGACGCGAGCTGCGGTGACCGATGGCTCCATCTCCGCCAATTTCGGCGCGAATTCAGCCTCCTTTTTGAGCCGCGGGTTGGGCAGTTTATTCAGGGCTTCTTCGCTGCGTTGAACCGACGCCAGGTCGCCGGCCTCGCGAGCGCTTTTTATGCGCTCGACGAAGCTGTCTCGCTGTCGTTCGAATTGATCAACGGCCTCCTTGATCTCTCGGTCGCGCCGTTCCACCAATGCGCTCAACGCTGCCTTTTTCTCCTCCAACAAATCCTTTGCCCGCATTGCAGCGGGAGAAAGGGTGGTTGCTGCCTGTAGCAATTCATCAACCTCAGTGATCCTTGCACGCAATTTATCACGCTCGGCATCAGCCAAACTGCTGAGTTGCTCCAAATCACGTCGGGCCGCCGCCCCATCGTCAGTGTTCCGCAGGCCTTCAGCCACCGTCTTAAGGTTTGCGCTCTCTTGCTTAAGCGCGTTGGTTTGGGTGGCGAAATTGGCGTACTGGACCTCACGCATTGTGCTGGCGCGCTCCAGTCCCAACAGGACTGTTTCAAAGGTGATGCCGGCCAAGACCAGAAGAAATGCTAAGATGACCGGTTTCCAGATCCACGAAGCACCAAAAAGAAGTGTTGCGATCGGAATCTTCGTCAGCTCAGCAATTGCAATCATGAAGAACGGCGCACTTGCAAGGACAAGGTCCATGGAGTCGGCCGCCTCATTGGCAACAAAACCGCGATAGCTCAGCGCGATACCGGTTGCCAATCCGATGATTGCCGCAACAATTTCGAGCGCCCAGGCGCCACGATAGGTCCACTGGCCGTAGTTTGCCAGCTTCTGGCTCATTGCCGCGTTCATGCATCCCCCCACCAAACAGGGCCATCTTGCCATGCAGTGCGAGCGTCCGCAGCAAAATTAGAGCGCCGCTCGCAGCACAGTTCATAATACGGTGATTTCGAAGACAAGTTGGGTGCGATTTGCTAGCAGAAAGCGTGGTTCGGACCGTGGTCGCGGCAAGGCCTCAATCAGCTGCTCGAACGGTAGCAACGCGACAATGTGGGATTTTCTCGATCTTGTCGCCGCCGGCGTGCTTTTAGCCGCCTAGCGACGTTGCCGACATAGGTGGCTGAGGGCTGGCAGCGAAAGGCAAATGCTCGCCAAATTGCAAGGCGTGCGACCATCGCGTTGAAAGACTATGCCATCCAGTGCTGGCAATTCCTGTAACCAGAGCCGCCGAACCATATGAAGCAAGCCCGTTTGCTTATGGGCCAGGACGTGCGGGAGCTGCCTCGGTCAGTGACAATGCACTGACCCTGCGCTATTGTCCATATGACAGCATTGTCCGGGTGGCGAGCTCTTGCGGCAACCACCACCATGAGCGGCCGCAGTTTCGGACATCGCCAAGAAAGCTAGAACGACAACAAGTGCAGACCTCAACCCCAATGCCCACTCCCTTGCACGAGGCCAGAACGACTTCGTGAAAAGCAACGCTTGAAAAAAGCTCTCATTTGACACTGCAGCGTCCCTTCAGTCGGGCAATTTCTGGTTCGTGTGTGTCGTCGCCTCCGAGCGGAACGCCAATCATGAATACCCCCCAAGCGTCCTTGTTAGCGGTGCGCTGTTGGCGCGCCGTGATGTCGGCCAAGCGATCGCGGTCGGCCTGGGTGCACTGTCGTCCATCGGACGCGACAGCCTTGATATTAGATGGTGGAGTTGCGCAGCCGGCGACAAGCACCAGCAAAACGATTGGCAATACTGACTTCACGAAATCCCCCCGGATTTAGGTTCATCCTCGCTTTCCGGTTCAGATCCGTCAAGACATGCTGAGGGTTATCTTTTGGACTTGCGCCAGCCAGCTTGTGTGGCTTCTGCCTCAGAACAGAACCAGCGCTCGCCTTTGCCCTCAGAAATCTTGGTCTGGCGATAATATTTTTGACCGGGGGTGTGGTAGATGCGCTCGCCCTCTGCGCTGATATTTCCTTTGATGTCACACGACGATGAGCCCAGGAGTGTGGAGCTCGGGCTCGGCGCCATAGCAGTTGGCACGATGCCGTCATTGTGGTTTGCCCGCCAGTCCCATGGTTTCTGAAACGGTCCCTGCCAGATGCCGCGCTTGGCATTTTTTGCCGCGGCTTGGTGGCCAGCATACTCAAGCCCCGAATATCGAGGCCAATCGAGTGCGTGGCCGCTCTCAACTAGCCAACCGGCAACGGATTTGCCGTCGGCGCGAATGCAGTTGCCGACAAAGCGACCATGTTGATCCCAAGCGATAAACGCGCACTTAACCGGGCGAGACTTTGCCAAGAATTGGTCGAGGGCCGTCGCAGCGGTGCGCCCGCAAGCGTACTCCAGGCCCTTTGCATCCTGGCAGTATTGTGAGCTCTCCGGGGCATCGATCCCGTTGAAGCGGACGCGCTGGCCAGCGATCTCGATAGTGTCGCCGTCGATCACCGCAGCGCGGCCTTGGATGGTTCTTGCAGTCGTACGCGGTGTGCTCAAGCCCAAGCTGTCGAACATTCGGCCGACTTGAGCGCCATTTCGCTCGATAGCCTGATAGGCGAAGATCCCTCCGATGATCACCAATGTTGGAAGCAGTTTTCGCACAGCATAGGGCAGTCTGCGCCGTCTTTGACGCACCCTAGGCTGCAACTTTCTTGATGGTTGGCTCCCCCAGCCTGTCAAAGCCTCTCCTGACGGCGTCGCGCACTTGGCCAGGTCAAGGCCATGTCGCACGCATTGCCTAGATTTTCGCTCAAGCGCCTGAATACCGCAAGATTCCGTACTTCACGAGGCGCTGTTTTATTGGTAGCTTGATTAACGTAATATTGGGGCTGGGGAGCTCAAAATGCAGATTAGTCGGCAATCCGCCGCTGTTGCGGCGGCGCTTCTTACTGTGCCACTCGCTGCGTGTACTACCTCCCAACAAGCGCTCAGTAAGAACCCCAAGGCAGTGAGCACGTCGGCATTATGCCGATCCTTTGTCACGACGAACGACGGACAGTTCAAGCAAGCTCTCTATGTCGAGCTATCAAGCAGGTCTGTCTCGGCTCTCCAGTGCGTGGAGACGGTCAGTAACCAAAACAACGCTATCGCAGCTGGCGTCGCTATTGCGGCAGTTGGCGCAGCGGTGGCAGTGTGCGCCAACAACGATTGCGGGGGTGCCGGAAGCTATCGCCCAAGCTATTATCAAGGTGCTGATTGGGATGCCTTCTACAATCAGTACGGTCAAATTGTCTGGGCTTGTCGGGAGATAGCCTCGGGTCGCTTTACCTACGACACCAACTGTTATGGCAAATCCCAGACTGACTGGCGGTGGCCGTCAAAATACGTCTGAGGAGGCGCTAGGCATGGCGCCTGGTGGTCCGCTTCCGCATCCAATCACCCAAAACCGGACCGACCGCAAACGGCCCCGGAGCCGCCCCCACGGCATCAGAAAGTATCGGATGACGTGCGGATTACGACGGCTTCAGCGGCCACACCTCTGAACGCTGAACACCTTCAGGGGCGGCCTCGGGTCCTATGCCAGCGCTTCGAATCGTGCCTCAGAGGTCAGCGGCTCAGGTCGTTGTGCCCTGCAGAACCGGTTTGAGGATCGAATTCCTGATTCGGGCGACAAGTGGACCAGCGGGTTCACTAAGCTTCTTGGCTAACTGCCACCTCGGATCAGCAGCAAAGGCGTGCCATTTCGCCTCTCGGTCGGCGAGGCATTCCCAAGCCAGTATGTATTGGAGAGTTTGGTCGTTCTCGCCGATCGCGGTTGTCCAAAAACCGAGCGACTGGATGCCCAACTCGTTCCAGATCGGAAACGCATGGTCCTCGAAACGCTTGAGGACCATAGGCAGCTTTCCCGGAACGCATTCGTAGTAGCGTAACTCATGAATCACTGTGTGGCTCCTACCTTCCTGATGTCCGTTCTATTGAATCGCACGTACCGCCTGCCTGTGCGGCTTCATAGCGGCGACAATTGTTGGCAATTGTTCGGTGATGTGGTCGAGCAGTGCCCGAACCGCCGGCAGTACGCCTTGCTTCGACGGTAGCAAGGCGCTGACCATGGTCGCGCCCGCAGTCCAGTCGGGCAGAATATGGATGAGCTCGCCTGTCCTGATGTCATCGCCACATACAGATGCTGGCAACGCGGCGATTCCTGCGCCGGCACGGGCAGCCGCGGCGACTGCGAAGATGTCATTGCTGGCCAAGCGGGGCGTAAGGCATTGACATAACTGCCGATTGGTCGACGTTTCGGTAAATTCCCACCTAGTCGGAGTAGACGTCTCGGACGTGGACAGCATTTGATGCGATATCAGCTCGCCGGGACCGTCAGGCAGTTTCGAGTACGCAATGTATTCACGGCTGGCAACCAGATGTCGTGGCTCGATCAGCAGCCGACGTTGGATCATGGTTGAGTCATCGAGCGTATCTTCATGGGACAGGATGAACAAGTCCGACGTCCGGTTGATCATATCCGCGGGTCGGTTCAGCACTTCCTGTTTGACGTGGGTATTTGGAAAATTGCGCAGGAATGCCGGCATGATCTCCGCAAAGCAAATGCGCGACACGGTGGGAGAACTCGAGAGCCGGATCGTGCCCGACTGGTCGACGAGCCTTCGCTTGACTGCAGTCTCAGCTGCGCGTGCTTCCAGCATCATTTTGCGAGCATGCTCGTAGAACTCACTGCCGAGTTCTGTGACGAGGAAGCTACGCGGTGTTCTCTGGATCAGCCTTGCGCCCAACCGCGCCTCTAGCTCTGAGATCCGCCTGCTGAGCTTCGACTTCGGCAGGTTGAGCGCGTTGCTGGCGGCAGTGATGCCACTGTTTTCCACGACCTGCGCAAAGTAATAGTAGTCGTTGAAATCAATCAATGATTTCTCCCATTCCGAATAATCCGCAGGCCGTTGCGGCCTGCTTGTCCGTCTAAGCCTTTGGGGCGTTGCAGTCTCGGTCGCTGTGGCGGGGCTCTTTTCTATGTGCAAAAAATGTCATAAAATTTCGCAGGATGCAATATCAAGTACACAATATTGCGATTGGCAAAATTGGTAAAATGGCGCTCAAAATCGAAACACTATGTTCCAAATTTGCAGGCTGGTGGCTCGGATGGACAGATGCGACGGTAGCGATGAAGGGCGCGGCGGAGGCAAGGAATGCGAGATAGCCCCGCTGGCGCAAGGTCGCTTCATCTCTGCAAATACAATGAAGGAAGTAATGTCCAGTCCTCATCCAGACCAGAACATAGACCACGTGCGCTTCTACCGAGCGCCGGACGATAACAGGACCATCGCAATCTACATCGGTGGCCACTTCAGCGCGTTCGACCGGTTCCCGCCATTCATGGAAACCGAGGATGAAATCCGCCATGTCCAGGAAGCCTACAAGGTAGCAGATCCGACACTCGAACGCACGACCAAGGCTCACGTGACCGACAATGGCTGGCCTTTGCAGATCATCATGCTCGAGCGCCAGAAGGGAGCGATCACGCTTCCGCACTACCATGTGCCGAATGAGCCGCTTCCGCCGCTGCCTACCAGGCACCAAATTCTAATGTGTCAGAGCGGGCGGGCTCGCGTCGGCATCTTTACACGGCAGGGTGTATCCTTAGGCGATGTTTTTCTCGAGCCCAACGACCTCTTGTTGATGGCTGAAGGCCACGAGGTCGAGTTCCTCGAGCCGAAGACGCGTCTGATCGAAATCAAACAGGGACCTTTCCCGGGCACTGACGCCGACGATAAGGTGGATATTGCGCAGGTGACACAATGAAAATTGCAACATTTCGAATTAATGGCCCACTCGGTCCGATCGACAGGTTCGGCATTGTCCGAACTGATGCGGCCAACAGCGATCCAATCGCGGCCGCCAGGGATGGAAAGGGCTGGGTAGTGGATGTAAATGCCGCCTACGCTGCGTTCTCGGCAGCCATGGGCAAGCCCAGCCCCTCCTTACGTGCCGATGCCTTCGCGCCAGCGGATCTCCACGCCGCAACTCTTCTATATGGACCTTCTCTCGATCCGGTTCGCGAAATAGAGGACTGGCTCGCTACCGAGTGGGATGGCGTTGCCGCAGCAGAATTGCGCGGTCCGAAGGGCGAAGTGCTGGCTCATCGGCTTGCGGATGTGAAGCTCATGCCGCCGATCAAGGTACCGGTTTTGCGCGATTTCGCCGCCTTTGAAGACCATCTCTTGTCGACCTTCGGCAAGATGGGACTGAAACTGCCACCGGAATGGTATGAGCGACCTTTTGCGTTCAAGGCCAATCCGACCTCGATCATCGGCCACGATCACGACGTCCAATGGCCCGAATACACCAAGAAGCTGGATTTCGAACTCGAGATCGCAGCTGTTGTGGGGCTTTCGGCGCGTAATGTTGATGCGGCGGAGGCCGGCAAACATATCCTTGGCTATACGCTGCTCAATGACTTCTCAGCGAGAGATACGCAACGGGGTGAGATGGCCAACAATACGGGTCCGTTCAAGGGTAAGGACTTTGCCTGGGGACTTGGCCCCTGGATCGTAACGCCTGATGAAATGCCTGACGTGCTCAATACGTCTATGCGCGTGCTGGTAAATGGGGAGGTTTGGGCTGAATCAACACCTGGCGAAATGCAGTGGAGTTTCGAAGAGATGATCTCCTACACCTCGCAGGACGAGACGGTGAATGTTGGCGACGTGATCGGTTCCGGCACGGTCAACCATGGCTGCGGTTTCGAACTCGAGCGGTGGATTTCGACCGGCGATATCGTCGAACTCGAAGCTGCTGGCCTGGGCGTCCTGCGCAACCGCATCACGCCGCCCCGCTCGCAGAAGGTCAACTGGCGCAACATCCGCGCCGCAGCCTGACAACGAAACGGAGGGAGGCCATGATGTCGATACAACCAGTGCATCCGCGACCGGAAGAGGCCGCGAACATGCCCTACGCTCCTGCCGTGGAGGTGACCGGCTTTGGCGGGTTGCTGTTTATCGCCGGCGCCACGGCCTCCCCCCTCTACCATCAGCATCCGCATGTCGCGGAGGAGCATGTGCTGCCTCATGACATGCGCGAGCAGACGCGCCTGGCATTGGCCAACATAAAGGTTGTCCTGGATGCCAAGGGATTGACCTGGCACAACGTGGTGAAGCTAACGAAGTATGTCACCGATATGCGCGACATGGACGACATGTACGCGGTTCTCAACGAGCATTTCGGAGACTGGCGCCCGGCGGGAACGCTGGTGGCAATCAACAATCTGAGTGCTCCGGGAGCGCGGGTCGAACTGGACATGATCGCAGCCATACCGGCAGCGTAGCTCTAGAATGCGTATCCACGCTGCATCGACGTGGTCTGGGAGGGCAAGTGATGGCGCAGTCTGATAACATGGAAGGCGAAGTGCCTGTCCTGGCCGTCCACGCTGTCGGCAAGGACTATCCGGGCGTGCGCGCGTTGCACCAGGTCAGCCTCGACTTGCGCCGTGGCGAGGTCCATGCGCTGGTTGGTGAGAATGGCGCGGGTAAATCAACGCTGATCCGCATCCTGTCGGGTGACGCCCAGCCGAGTGAAGGTAGTGTGATGCTCGATGGACGGGCTGTCAGCTTTGCTTCGCCCGGAGAGGCACGGCGGGGAGGCGTCGTCACGATCTTTCAGGAGTTGATGATCGTTCCCGGCATGACGGTGGCCGAAAATGTCGTGCTCGGCAACGAGCCAGGATCGGGTATCGATCGCCAACTCTTCAACCGTCGCGCCGCCGAAGACATTGCTCGCGACATGTTCCGAGCGCTCGACTGCGAAGACGAGATCGACCCGCGCGCCTTGGCGGGCACCCTGTCTACCGGGCAGAAACAGATCGTCGAGATTGCCCGGGCCCTGGTGCTCAGGGCCCCGGTCATTATCCTCGACGAGCCCACGGCTTCTCTTTCCGACAAGGAAGCGGACGCCTTGCTGAGAATTCTGCGGCGGCTGAGAGCCGAGGGCACGGCGATCCTTTACGTTTCCCACCGGCTGAACGAAGTGCTGGACCTTGCCGACCGCATCACCGTGTTGCGTGGTGGCCAGCACGTGAAGACACTGCCGACGGCATCGCTGAATGGCGCCCATGACCTGATCGAGTTGATGGTCGGTCGCCCGTTGACAGAGCTTTTTCCAGAGCGCAACCGTCGTATCGGAGAGCCGGTGCTTACGGTACGCAATCTCGGCCGCGACGGCGTATTCAACAATGTCAGCTTTGATGTGAAGGCCGGCGAGGTGGTCGGTTTTGCCGGACTGGTAGGTGCCGGACGCACGGAGATCATGCGCAGCATTTTTGGTGCCGATCCGCGAGACCGCGGGGAGATTGCCAAGCGCGGGGTGGCGATAACAATCCGTGCTCCGACCGATGCCATCCACAACGGCATGGCCTACATCCCCGAGGACCGTAAGGATCAGGGCCTGGTTACCAGCCTCTCCGGCCATGAGAACCTGCTGATGGCTTCGATGGCCGATCACTGTCGCGGTGGGTTCATTTCCTGGGCCCGCGCCAAGACAGCCGCGCGTGACATGGCCAGGAAGCTGCAGTTTCGTGGACAGCTGGCCAAGTCGGCGCGTACCAACTCCGGCGGCAACCAGCAGAAGCTGGTGATCGGCAAATGGATGTTGTCGCGCCCTGAGATTTTCATTTTCGACGAGCCGACGCGCGGAATCGATGTTGGCGCAAAGGCCGAGATCTATCGGCTTATCCAGGACCTTGCGGGTCAAGGTGCTGCCATTGTCGTGGTTTCGTCCGAGATCTCAGAACTGCTTCACCTGTGCCACAGAATTCTCGTGGTGGCGGCGGGGGAGATTCAAGACGAACTGCTCGAAGACGAGTTCGACGAGCGGCGTATTCTGGTGGCAGCCTTCAAGGGGCATGCCATGTCCGCTTCGGCAGCGTAACGCCGCAAGAACGTGGGGGAATTGGTGATATGCAGGCATACGGTGAAAAGACACAACCGCTTGAGGGAGCACGCCACTGGCGCGAGACGCTGGGGCGTATCGTCCGTGAACGCGGGATGGAGATTGCATTGCCAGCCGCGACGATGGGCATGGTCATTTTGTTTTCGGTTTTCTCCGAGGTCTTTCTTACAGCCCAAAACTTCAGGAACATCGGCGTAGCCGCGGCCGCCCTTGCCGCCGTGGCGTTCGGCCAGACATTCGTCATCCTGACGGCCGGTCTCGACCTTTCCGTCGGCTCGACCGTGGCGCTCGTCAGTGTCGTATTGGCTTTCGTAATGCGCGAATACGGCATTGCGCCGGGGATTGTGGCCGCGCTCATATGCGGCGCGTGCGTCGGACTGGTGAACGGGCTGATCATCACTCGCCTTCGTGTATCGCCATTCATCGCGACGCTCGCCATGCTGTCTGTGACCGCGGGCCTGGCACTCAATCTCGCCGGCGGAGTTCCCATTCCCGGACTGCCCTCCAGCTTTGGCCACCTCGCCTATGGATCGATATTGGGCATTCCGATGCCGGTACTTATCGCGGCCGTGACGCTGGTATTGGCCGAGCTTGCCCTTCGCTACACGCGCTTCGGGCGCCATGTCTGCGCCGTCGGTGGCAATGAGGAGGCGGCCCGTCTTTCCGGCATCCGGGTCGAGCGCATCAGGATTGCGGCCTATGCCTTCTGCGGGCTGACCGCGGCTGTCGGAGCGATCATTCTTACGGCGCGCGTTTCGTCCGGTCAGCCGACACTTGGCGCTACATTGCCGCTTGAATCGATCGCTGCGGTCGTCCTCGGCGGTGTGTCGCTCGCCGGCGGTCGAGGATCGGCAATCAATGTCGCCTTTGGCGTCGCCTTCATCAGCATCCTCGCCAACGGGCTCAACCTGCTAAACGTCTCATCCTACACGCAAATGATGATCATCGGAATGTCGCTGATCGCAGCCGTGGCGCTGGACCAGGCGGGCATGCGCCGCAAATCGGGACACTGACCGGGCTGCAGGGAGAGCGGCCGCAACCAACAACAAAGGGGAAGGAAAAATGAAATACAAAGGGATCGTTAGCGGGTTGACTTGGGCGGTTGCACTCGTTGCGCTGCTCGCAGACCCAGCCACGGCGCAGGACGTGAAGCCGGTAATCGGGCTGTCCAAGCCCAACCTGAAGGGGCCATACCCCACCGCCGAGCTGTACGGCATACTCGACGAGGCCAACAAGCTTGGCTTCGAGGTCGTGGTTCAGGATGCTGGCGGCTACGCCAATATCGATAAGCAACTCGATCAGGTTTCAAACCTCGTCATTAAGGGGGTCAAGGCGGTTCTGATCGATCCGGGCGATCCGGCAGCTCTGAATGGCGTCGCGATGCAGGCGCGTGGGGCAGGGATATTCCTCGTCGGCGCCGGCGTGAATGTGGTTGCCAGCGACGTCGAGCCTGACGCTGCCGTGTCCTCCAGCCATTGCAACATCGGTCGCGAACTGGCCGCAGGCGCCAAGAAGCTGATGCCGGCCGGCGGTACAATCGGCTTGCTCGCCGGCCCTGCAGGTTCGTTCTGGGCAGTTGAACGGCTTAGGTGCTTCAAGGAGGACATTTCGGGCACGAATATCAACGTGGTGGCTGAGATGACCAGCGAGCAGGATGCGGCGATATCGCTGACCCGCGCCAGCGAGATGCTTCAGCGCAATCCCGAACTCGACATGCTGTACGGTGCCGATGACGTTTTCGGTGTCGGGGCGGCGCGCGCCGTGAAAGCCGCGAACCGCTGCGGCAAGACCAAGGTGATCTTCTCGGTTCTTGGTGAGGAAGCGGAAGAAATGATGCGGGCCGGTTGTGCCGATTATGTCGTAGCCCAGCAGCCGGTGCTGATCGGACGCACCGAAGTCCGCGTGGTCGCGGATCTGATGAAAGGCATCAAGCCTGATCCCAAAGTCATCGACGTGCCGTTGATCGGCGTGACGATGGAAAACCTGGAAACCGTGGATCGGGCCAATATGCATCCTCCCAAGGGATGGCGTCCGTAGGTGGCGCACGATCCGGCGCTGCGAAATGCGATGGACAGCGCGGCGCCGGAGTCTCTTTTCACTCGAACGCGCGAGGATCTGACCCTGATGACTTCTACGGCTGATCTGATAATCGGTTCCTTATGAAGAACGGTTCAAGCTCCAAGTTGAAGACTGTGGCCGACAGGATTGCCGACAAGGCGAAGCCGGAACGAAAGAGGCGCGCCGAAGCGCTGCCCAGTAGCGTAACGGCTGCTGCTGTCGAGACCACTGAACCGGCGGCACTCGAGGCCGTTCGCATAGGTCGCCGGTTGCAGACAATGCGGCGGGCACAGGGCCTTACACTGGTCGATCTCGCCGGCAAGGCGAATTGTTCGGCGAGTTTGGTGTCGCGCGTCGAGAACGGCCGGCTGCTGCCTTCGCTGTCGGTGCTGCACAAGCTGGTTGCCGGTCTCGGCACCAGCATGGCTTCCTTCCTCTCCGGCTCGGAAAACGAGAGCTGCATGCTGGTTCGTGCCAGTGAACGGAAAGAGGTTGCGCTCGACTATCTCGGAGATCCGCATCAAGGGGTCAGGATCGAACAGATAATTCCTCATTCGCCCGAACGCACGCTGCAGGGAAATCTGATCACCATTACGGCTGGCCATGGCTCAGCAGGTGACTATTCGCACGTGGGAGAAGAGGCCGGTTTTGTCATGGATGGCTTTATCGAGCTGACCATCGACAAGCAGACCCATGTTCTGGGCAAAGGCGACTCTTTCTGCTTCCGCTCGGAGGCGCCCCACTCGTTCTACAATCCTGGCCCGGGCGAGGCAGTGGTCCTCTGGATCAACACGCCGCCGACATTCTAACGACGGATCCGACGATAGTTTTGCCCGCGACGCGTTCGCGGGCAAAGCTCTTTTGTGCGAACGCTGCGCCGGTTATCCGGCTTGGCGACACGTCTCGCTATCCATCGAAACGGCCAGGGAAATTGGAATTCTAAGTTCCAGAATTGATGCCTGTTGCTGACCAGGACGCGGTGCGACCTTCCCGGATGTCAGCCGAATAGGTGCTGCGCCCGTACTTCCACTTTGTATCAATGGAGGAGAACCAGGTGAGCGACATCACACGCAAGGAGTTTCTCAAATTGGGCGTAACAGGGGCGGCGGCAATCGCCGTAGCCTCGACCAACCGCCCTGCGCCGGTTGTTGCGGCAGTCAGGGGAGCAGGGCGTGCAATACTAATCCAAGGCGCCGACGTCTTGACGATGGACCAGAAGCTCGGCGAACTGCGCGGTGCGGATGTTCTGATCCGGGACGGAAAGATCGCCGAGATCGGCATAGGCATCAACGCCGGTGACGCCGAACGTATCGATGCGGCCGGGATGATCCTGATGCCTGGCATGAACGATGGTCACAGACATCTTTGGCTGGGCCTTCACGCCGGCACGCTCGTCAAAACCGATCCGCAGAAATACTCCGGCTACCAAAGATGGAAAATGCGCACCATGGTGTGTATGACGCCGGAAGATTTCCACCTGGCAGGATATTTCGGCGGGCTCCAGGCGATCAACTCGGGTGTGACGAGCGTGCTGGACTATGCGCATGCCCATCACACCAAGGACAAAGCGCTCGCTGGGGCACGCGGGTTTGTCGAGTCCGGGGTCTCGGGGGTATTCTGCTATCAGGCGTCTCACAACCCCACTTATGGACCTGGAGACACAGTGCCGGAAGCGCAGGCTACGGCCGAGCGCAACGGTGCGCCCGAAGAATCCAACTACGAGACGGCAGCACTGCTTCGCGAACTGTTTTCTGAACAGGGCGACGCCCCGGTAAAGCTCGGCATTGCGATCAGCGAGGGATTGGGCCAACGCAGCATGGAAGACATGAAGGTGGAGTTCGATCGAGCACGTTCGTTCAATCCGCACTTGATATGCTGCCATCTCCACAAACCGAAGCCAATGCCCCCGTCAGGTGTCTATCGAGGCATTGCCGACCTTCATGCGGCGGGGTTGCTCGGCCCGGATTTTCAAGTTTCGCACGGCGTGGAGATGACGGGCGATGAGCTCGTCATACTCCGCGAAACCGGCGGGATGATATGTTCTTGCGCGATGGGGGAGTTTCCATACCCTGCAGCTTCCATCCACGCCAAAGCAAGGCAGATGGGAATTCCCGCGGGCCTCGGATTAGACGTGGGCATGGCGCTGACCGACGACTACTTCGAGCATATCCGGGCAGGCTTTTGGAGCCTCTATCGTTCAGCGGAATACTCCGAAATTGCTAGGGACTATGAATCTTCGGACGTGCTGGACTTCGCGACCAGATGGGGGGCCAAGGCGATGCGTCTGGGCGAAGCAACGGGGTCGATCGCTATTGGAAAGCATGCCGACCTGGTACTTCTTAAGACTTCGCGCGTCGGCTTTGCCGCCTTGGGCAGCTTGGCGGATCGCGTCGTGAATTTTGCCGGCCTCTCCGACATCGACAGCGTTTGGGTGCGCGGCGTCGCGCGTAAGCGACACGGCGAGATGATCGGCGTCGATTGGGCGAGCCTTAAAGCACAAGTGGTCAATGCTCAGCAGCGGATCGAGCGCGACGCCGCAACCGTAACTCTAACCTGATCGTACAGGCTGACATCGCGCCTGGAGGCTCGATCGCCTGCCTCGCGCGCAAGTGGAAACTCAAGGAGCCGGAGCGCCATCATGCTCACTAAGACCCCCACCGCACATATTGGCGACGACAGCGCAGCACGCGATGGCGATCCGAACGAGACGGCCGACTGGCTGGCCTCGCTGGAGTCCCTGTTCTTCAACTCCGGTGGCACCCGTGCGGAGTTCATCCTCGGCGAACTCGACCGCAAGGCCAAGGAGCTCGGCATCGTCCACGACGCGTTGCCGTTTTCGCCCTATCGCAACAGCATTTCGCTCGAAAAGCAGACGCCGTTTCCCGGCGACCTCGCCATGGAAGAGCGCATCACCGCAATCATCCGCTGGAACGCGCTGGCGATGGTGGTGCGGGCCAACACGGCCTATGGCGAACTCGGCGGCCACATTGCGAGCTACGCCTCGGCGGCTGAGATCTTCGAGGTCGGCTTCAACCACTTCTTCCGCGCCGATACCGGCGAGGGTGACGGCGACGTGGTCTTCTTCCAGCCACACTCGGCGCCCGGCGTCTATGCCCGAGCCTATCTCGAGGGGCGGCTTTCGGAAGAACATCTCAAGCACTACCGCCAGGAGATCGGCGGCACCGGACTGTGCTCTTATCCTCATCCTTGGCTGATGCCCGACTTCTGGCAGGTGCCGACGGGTTCGATGGGCATCGGCCCGATCACCGCGGTCTACCAGGCACGCTTCATGCGCTACCTGAACGACCGCGATCTCGCCAATACCGAGGGCCGCCATGTCTGGGGCGTGTTCGGCGACGGCGAAATGGACGAGCCGGAGTCGATCGCCGGCTTGTCGATCGCGGCGCGTGAAAAGCTCGACAACCTGACTTTCATCATCAACTGCAACCTGCAGCGTCTCGACGGTCCGGTGCGCGGCAATGGCCAGATCATCCAGGAACTGGAAAGCACCTTCCGCGGGGCGGGCTGGAACGTCATCAAGGTGCTGTGGGGGTCGGAGTGGGATGCGCTGTTTGCCCGCGATAGCCAGCACGCGCTGCTTCGCCGCTTCTCCGCCACCGTCGATGGCAAATACCAGACGCTGGGCGCCAAGGATGGCGCCTACAACCTGGCGCATTTTTTCGAGGAGGATCCGGAGGTCAAGGCGCTGGTCGCCCACATGTCGGACAGCGACATCGATGCGTTGAAGCGCGGCGGCCACGATTTCCGCAAGCTCTTCGCCGCCTTCGAAGCGGCCAAGGCGACCAAGGGTCGGCCGACGGTCATCCTGGCCAAGACCAAGAAGGGCTTTGGCATGGGCGGCGCCGGCGAATCCCGCATGACGGCGCACCAGTCCAAGAAGCTCGACGTCGAGGGCCTGCTGACCTTCCGCGATCGCTTCTCACTGCCTTTGAGCAACGCACAGGTCGAGCAGATCGCGTTCTACAAGCCGGCTGAAGACAGCGCCGAGCTCAGCTATCTCCGGTCGCGCCGCGAGGCGCTTGGCGGCTACCTGCCGGCGCGCCGCCGCACGGCCGCCGCGGTCACGATCCCGCCGCTGGCAAGCTACGCGGACTTTGCCCTCAATGCCGATGGCAAGGAAATGTCGACGACTATGGCCGCAGTCAGGTTGCTCGGCAACATGATCAAGGGCAAGGAACTCGGGCCGCGTATCGTGCCGATCGTCGCCGACGAAGCGCGTACCTTCGGCATGGCCAATCTGTTCCGTCAGGTCGGCATCTATTCGCCGGTCGGCCAGCTCTACGAGCCGGAAGATGCGGGCTCGATGCTCTATTACAAAGAAACCAAGAACGGGCAGCTGCTCGAAGAGGGTATCACCGAGGCTGGCGCGGTCTCGTCCTGGGTGGCGGCGGCGACGTCCTACAGCGTGCATAACCTCGCCATGCTGCCGGTCTACATCTACTACTCGATGTTCGGCTTCCAGCGTGTCGGAGACCTGATCTGGGCTGCGGCCGACCAGCGTTCGCGCGGCTTCCTGATCGGGGCGACAGCGGGCCGCACGACGCTTGCCGGCGAAGGCCTGCAGCACCAGGATGGATCGAGCCTGCTGGTTGCATCGACCGTTCCGAACTGCCGCGCCTACGATCCGACATTCGCTTATGAGCTGGCGATCATTCTCGACCACGGCGCCCGCGCGATGATGGAACAGGGCAAGGACGAGTTCTACTACGTCACCGCGATGAACGAAAACTACGCCCAGCCGTCGATGCCGGCAGGCGTCGAGGCAGACATCATCAAGGGGCTCTACCGGCTTGCCAGCCACAAGCCCAAGAAGGGTACCGGCCTTGTTCGCCTGCTTGGCTCCGGCACCATCCTGCCGCAGGTGATCGAGGCGGCACAGATGCTCGCCAATGATTGGGGCGTCGCTTCGGAAGTGTGGAGTGCGACCAGCTTTTCCGAGCTGTCGCGCGATGCGCGCGAGGTCGAGCGTCACAACCGCTACAACCCGATGGCCGAACCTTCGGTCAGCCATCTCGCCAACTGCCTGCCGGGCAAGGCGCCGATCATTGCCGCCACCGACTATGTGCGCGCCTATCCGCAGCTGATCGCCTCCTATGTCGAGGCGCCGTTTACGGCCCTTGGCACCGACGGCTTCGGCCGCAGCGATACGCGCGCAGCACTGCGCGACTTCTTCGAAGTCGATCATCGTCACGTCACGGTAGCTGCCCTTGCCGCGCTCGCCGCCGAGGGGACGCTGACGCGCCAGACAGTTGCCGATGCCATCGCCCGCTACGGCCTCGACGGCGCAGTCGATGCGCCCTGGCTGCGTTGATCGAGGTCGAGTTCCAGTGCTGAAAGAGTTGATATGAGCCAGCAAATGGAAGTCAGGTTGCCTGACATAGGCGACTACAAGGACGTGCCGGTCGTCGAGTTCCTGGTGAAGCCGGGCGATATCGTTGCGGTCGAAGACCCGTTGATGACGGTGGAGTCCGACAAGGCGACGATGGAGATTCCGGCACCCTTCGCCGGAACCGTCAGGGAGTTTGCGGTGTCGATCGGCACGCGCGTCTCCCAGGGCGCGCTGCTGCTGACGATCGATGCCGCCCTGCCGGCTGCGGCACCCTCGCCGGCAGCCCCGCCAGAAAAGGCGAAGGCCGCAGTCGCTGCTGCAACTGTGCCCGCCAAGCCCGAGCCTCCGGCTCCAGCTAAGGCGGCACCGGCCATCACCAGCGTGCCGGCTGTCAAGTTGCAGGCCTCGCCAAGCGCCCACGCCACGCCGTCGGTGCGTGCCTTTGCCCGCGAGCTCGGCGTCGACCTTGGCACGGTGAAACCTTCCGGGGCCAAGGGCAGGGTCCTGCGCGAAGACATTGCGGCGCATATCAAGGATCGTCTGGCGGAAGGCTCCTCGATCCAGGCCTCCGGTGCCGGCATCGGGGCCGGCCTGCCGGCCTGGCCGACGGTCGACTACGAGAAGTTCGGCCCGGTCGAACGCCAGCCGCTGTCGCGCATCCAGAAGATCTCGGGTGGCAATCTCACCCGCAACTGGCTGACCATTCCGCATGTCACCAACTTCGACAAGGCCGATGTGACTGGCCTCGAAGAGTTCCGCAAGGAGCTCAATGCGGCCAACAGGGACGCCAAGGTGACGATGGTCGCCTTCCTGATCAAGGCGTCGGCGCTGGCGCTCAAGGCCTATCCGCGCTTCAACGCCTCGCTCGACGGCGAGGAGCTGGTGCTCAAGAACTATGTCCATATCGGCTTTGCCGCCGACACGCCCAAGGGGCTGATGGTGCCGGTGATCCGTGATTGCGACCGCAAGGGCGTTCTCGAGATCGCCACGGAAATGCGCGCGCTTGCTGACAAGGCGCGCGGCAGCGGGCTGTCGGCCACCGACATGCAGGGCGGGTGCTTCTCGGTGTCGTCGCTTGGCGGCATTGGCGGGGCAGGCTTCACACCGATCATCAATGCGCCTGAGGTGGCGATCCTTGGCGCCGGCCGCTCGGCGATGGATGCTATCTGGGACGGCAAGGCCTTCCAGCCGAGGCTGATCATGCCGGTCTCGCTGTCGTGGGATCACCGCGTCGTCGACGGTGTCGCCGCGGCCAGGTTCCTCGGCCACATATCAGCCCTTCTGGGCGATTTCCGCCGCGCGATTGTTTGAGGCCGAGATGAGCATTACCGAAATCAAGGTGCCCGAAATGGGCGACTTCAAGGACGTCGCCGTCATCGAGGTGCACATCAAGCCAGGCGACATCGTCGCCTTCGACCAGACGCTGGTCGTGCTCGAATCCGACAAGGCGTCGATCGACGTGCCGTCGCCATTTGCTGGGCGCATTGCTTCGGTCGAACTGGCCATCGGACAGCGCGTTTCCAAAGGCGCGCTGATCGCCACGGTGGAAGTGGCAGCGGATGAGGTCAAACCCGAGGTGTCGGCTGAGGCAGCGGTGGCGACACCAACGCCATTGCCGGCCTCGGGTGCTGTGCCAGATTGCGACGTGCTGGTGATCGGCGGCGGACCCGGCGGTTATTCCGCTGCTTTTCGCGCCGCCGATCTCGGCCAGCGTGTGGTCCTTGTCGAACGCGACGCCACGCTTGGCGGTGTCTGCCTCAATGTCGGCTGCATTCCGTCCAAGGCACTGCTGCATGTCGCGGCGATCAAGGAAGAAGCCGAACGTCTCGCCGCCCACGGCGTCGCCTTCGACACGCCGACCGTCGATCTCGACAAGCTGCGCAGCTTCAAGGCTGGTGTCGTCAGCAAGCTCACCGACGGGCTGAAGGGGATGGCACGTCTGCGCAAGGTCGAGCTTGTCAGGGGCACGACGATGTTTGCGGATGCCAGTGCGGTCGATGTCAAACTGTTCGACGGCACCAGCCGCAGGATCGTCTTCGCCAAGGCGATCGTCGCCGCCGGCTCGGTGCCGGTCAGGCTGCCCTTCCTGCCTGACGATCCGCGCATCGTCGATTCCACCGGCGCACTGGAGCTGCCTTTTGTTCCCGAACGCATGCTGGTCATCGGCGGCGGCATCATCGGGCTCGAGATGGCCACCGTCTACAGCGCGCTCGGCGCGCGGGTCGACGTGGTCGAACAGCTCGACAGATTGCTGCCTGATGTCGATCGGGATGTGGTCGAGATCTGGCGAAAGCGCAATGCCCATCGCTTCGACACCATCCTTCTGGGTGCGCGCGTCGAAAGCGTCATTGCCGAGGACGATGCCCTGGTCGTGACGACGAGCGGCGCGGGCGCCGGCGTCAGGCGCTACGATCTGATCCTGCAATCGGCCGGCCGGCGGCCTGCCGCCGAGGCGCTGCGACTGGCTGCGGCCGGTGTGTCGACCGATGTCAGGGGCTTTATCGAAATCGATACACAGATGCGTACGGGTGCTGCAAATATCTTCGCCGTCGGCGACGTCACCGGCAATCCGATGCTGGCGCACAAGGCGGTGCATCAGGGGCACGTCGCCGCTGAGGCGGCAACCGGGCTCAACAGCTTCATGGACGCAAAGGTGGTGCCGTCGGTCGCCTATACCGATCCCGAGATTGCCTGGGCCGGGGTGACCGAGGAGGCCGCCAGGGCCGCCGCACGCAATGTCGAGGTCGCAAAATTCCCATGGGCAGCGTCGGGCCGGGCCATCGCCAACGGTGCCGATTATGGGCTGACCAAGCTGGTGTTCGACAAGGAGACGCATCGCATCATCGGCGGCGCGATTGTCGGCCCGGCTGCAGGCGACATGATCGGCGAGATCTGCCTGGCGATCGAGATGGGGGCCGATGCGGTCGACATCGGCAAGACCATCCACCCGCACCCGACGCTCGGTGAAACCATCGGCATGGCAGCGGAAGTCGCCGAAGGCGTCTGCACCGACCTGCCGCCGGTTCGAAAAAGATAACTAGGGCTCAAGTTAGGATTGACACGAATGGGCCATTGCAGCGGTACGTCAGCCGTAGGTCCGGGGATCGGACGGTCCGCTATCGTGAAGCTGAGCCAATTGCGTGATGCGGCGGCGATCGCGGTATGCGCTGGCGATAAATGTCAGCCAGAGGGTTCGACATTGTTTCAGGGAACGCGCAGCCCAAACTCGATCGAGGTCGAGGACAACACCAAAGCAGCCGCTCCTCGTGGATAAACCGGAATTCGTACGGCTCTCCGGCTGCTCACATTGGTAGCGCCCCTTGAGCCGTATCCTTCGTTGACGATATGGGCTTCCTTCAGCGTGTAGAAGATTTCGCCGTCGAGCAACTCGTCACGAAGGCTTCGAGTTGAAGCTCTCACAATAATAATTCTCCTAAGGACTGCCGGGCATGATGTAGGCGGTCTTGGACCCGACGGTGGCGATCCATTCATGCAACACCTTGGCGATGAACGCGAGGCCGTTGTCGGATCGAATGTGGCCGGGGATGCCGCGCAGGATGAACAGATCGGACAGAACCTCGATCACGTCGACGGCCTTCAGAAAAAGCGATTGCGGAATGACCGCTTGTTGGCCAACTCATCCCATAACCGGACGGTCAGGTATCGGCCCCTAGACGGACATCCCAGTCCGCGAAGCGTCGCGGATTGGATGACCAACGGCCGGTACGCCTAGACAGTGCCGGCGCAAAAGGAAGCAGCGCATAAAGCGAAGACATTGGCACGTCTGACAGGACAACAATGCCGGGATGATGTCGGAGCAAATTCGCGGCCACTTCGATCGGTTAGCAAGGCGACCTAAGGAGGTTCAGCATAGCGCCCCGTAGGAGGAACCGGGACTGATCGCCTCCGACGAATGGTCAGCTGGCATCAGCAAGGCCTTCACATTTACTGAGAGTCCCGGCGTAAGGCCGCAGTTGTCAAAGTCAATACCAGTATCCTGGAAGTGACGTACTGGAGCAGCAGCCCCATCATTCGAACGGAGTCTAGTTGTTCGGAGACAGGGCTATGGCAGACGCCGCCGACGATCGCCGATTGGGGCTGGGAACGCTGGCCGATGGGCATGCCATCGCGCATCACGGCGAGCTCCTGCAGGGGGTATTTGAGGACGATCATGGCCGCTTCCACCGCGGCCTTGTAACTCTCCCAATTGATAGCCTTCGGTCCACTGCATGGATCGTGCTCGATGAGAGCGGCGATTTTTGTGTCGAGCCGCCCAGCCGGGTAAAGGCGTTACGTGCTGCGCAACTGGCGTTGGCGCATCTCGGGTATCCATCCCTTGGGGGGCGTATCAAGATCGAGAGCGACATTCCGGTGGGGCATGGCTATGGCTCATCCACGGCCGATGTCGTCGCTTCAGTGCGAGCGGTGGCCGCTGCCTTAGGCGCGAGGTTGCTGCCTTCGACAAGCAGTCGGTTGGCGGTCACTGCTGAAGTCGCTTCAGATGCGATCGCGTTTGAAACTGAGGCGTTGCTCTTCGCGCAACGGGAAGGGGTGGTGCTTGAGCACTTCGGCGGTTCATTGCCGCCATTTGTCCTCGTAGGTTTCAAGGGAAATGCTACTGCAGGGGTTGATACGCTCGAACTGGTTCCGGCACGGTACAGCCCCGAGGAAATCCAGCTCTTCCGCGTTCTTCGAGGAATGGTTGGACGCTCAGTGCGCTATCAGGACGCGCACCTGCTTGGCCAGGCGGCGACAATGAGCGCCCGTATCAGCCAGCGGCACCTCCCCAAGCCATATTTCGATGTCGTCGTCGATATCGCAGCTCACTATCAAGCCTACGGGATCCAGGTGGCGCATAGTGGATCCCTTTTCGGGCTTATGCTCGATGCCCAATCAGCCAGTCGCGAGAATATTCACACAATCATCGCGGCATTGGAGACCCGCGGATTCCAGGACATCGGCATCTTCCCAATCAATGTGGAGGAGGGCACTCATGTCCTTTGACGTGGATTACTTCAGGGCGCTGGAAACGCCGCGTCTTGCTCGGCTTGGCCCAAACGTCGTTGCGGCGGCATTCCCTCTAATGAAGCTGATGCCAGCTCGCTTCATCCTCGATCAGGCCGAAAAGTCGGGAGAGCTGAAGGTTGGCGCCCACATCGTCGAGACAACCTCGGGCACGTTCGGCATGGCCGTAGCCCTTATAGCCGCAGCACGTGGTTTTCGGCTCACGCTGGTGACCGCCACCACCTTAATCGATCAGGCCTATCAGAAAAGGCTGGAACGATTGGGCGCGAAGGTCGTCGCACTTGCGGACGAGCGGGGCGATGGCAACCAGACTGGCAGATTGGCACATCTCAGGGCGGTCATGGAGAATGAGCCGGACACCTTCTGGACACGCCAGTATGACAGTCCGGGCAACTGGCAATCCTATGCACGCCTTGCCGAAATGTTCGTTCGTTCAATGGGCCAGGTTGACTGGCTTGTCGGTTGCATTGGCACCGGCGGCTCGCTGTGCGGGACCGGTACTTTCCTGCGCCAGGTTTATCCGCATCTGAAGATTGCCGCAGTCGACACGCATCGCAGCGTGCTGTTCGGGCAACCCTTGGGCAAGCGAATGCTGCGCGGGCTAGGCAACAGTGTCATTCCGGCAAATGTCCGGCATCATCTGGTCGACGAAGTACACTGGGTTGGTGCCTATGCCGCCTATCATTCCACTCATTCGCTCTTTCGCAATCAGGGGATATTTATGGGACCGACGAGCGGAGCCGCGGGGCTCGTCGGCGAATGGATCGGCCGAACCAACCCGGATTCAGTCGTCGCGGTCATCATGCCCGACGAAGGACATCGTCATTCCAACACGGTCTATGACGACAAATGGTTGGCTGCACTCCCAGGTTGGCCGTGTGCCCCCGTTCGCGGACCCGAAACCCTTGTCACGATCGAGCCGCGTGACGAATGGGAATGGACGAGGTTCGCGTGGTCGAGGAGATTGCTGGACGAAGTTCTGCGGCCAGTAGCAACAAGCTAAATCAACGCAACCGAAAGCGGGCAAGTCTCAGCCGTGTTCCGCTCGGCAGGAGCTGTTCCGCTTTCCCAGTGCGATCCAGCTGGAGCTTGGTGGCTGCCGGATGGAACATTCCGAGGGGGCAGTTGATGCTGCCCGGAAGTCATATGTCGTGGGCGCTGGGGAATATTGCCGACGAACTATCTGTTGCCATCTCCGCTCAATGTACATTCGACAAATTCGCGCGATGAACCTTCGTAATGTATTTGGTCTGAATCTGCAGCGACTGCGTCGTGAGCGTCGGTTGTCGCAAGAGCAACTGGCTCACCTTGCCGGTTGCGCCAGGGCTTATCTCAGCGGGGCTGAAGCTGGCCGCCGCAATGCAACTCTCGACATGGTGGAGGCGCTGGCGACGGTGCTGGAGGTAAAACCTGCGGACCTGCTGAAAGATCCGGCAGGCCGGCAAACGAGATAGCGGCGAGCGGCTGTCACGATCGAACATCGTGCGGAATGGAACGGACGCAGTTCGACTGGTCCAGGAGATTGCTGGACGACATTTTGCCACCAACACTTCGGTGCGGCTGAACATTTGTAATCGGAAGTCTATCAAGTCTCAGGCAGCAGCCGGTGCTGCGCCGTGTCTCCCGGTTGCCCACTGCCACGCGGCCTCGACATTCTCAAATGGAGCTTGGGTGGCGGCCGGATTGGCTGAAATGTCGAGGTCCTTGAGACCGGTGGCAGTCACAACTGCCACCACACGATCCCCCGGCGTTATGATCTGCCGATCGCGCAAATGCTGAATTGCGACCAGCGGTGCGACCGAAGCCAGCTCTACGAAGAGACCTTCTCTGGCAGCCAGCATCTTTTGCATGCACATGAGCTGCTCGTTGGATACGCAGACGGCATGGCCCCCGGTGTCACGTAGCGCCTTCACCGCCTGGTATGTGCTGTGCGTCGTGCCGATCGACAGCGCAATTGTTTCGAAGGACGGTTCCTGCTCCTCGATGCGGTCAAAGCCATTCTCGAGGGCTTTAGAAAGCGAGCCATGCACTTCAGCAGCAACCAGCCTGGGTGCCCGTGCGATCTTGCCCCTGCTATGCAGGTCGTGGAAGCCGGCTGCTACTCCTGCGAGGGCGTCGCCATAGCACACTGGAAGCACACACCAGTCAGGCAGATGCCCGTCCGCCTGCTCCGCAATCTCATAGGCGATCGTTTTATAACCTTCGATGCCAAGCGGGTGACTGCCCACGACGGGGTGCTGATAGGGGGAGGTGACAAACCAGCCGAGATGATCCGCAGCCCGTTCAAGAAGTTTCCACCTGTTACTCTTGTCAGCCATGGGGATCACGGAAGCCCCATAGGCATGAATCTGCGATAACATCGGGCCAGCGGCTCCGGCAAATGTCGCAACTACACAGCCGAGCCCAGACTTGGCTGCGTAGGCCGCCAGCGATGCCCCGGCATTACCAGATGACGCCGTCGCCAGCACCCTTGCCCCCTGAGCGCGCGCCATAGACACCGCGACTGTAGAAAATCTAGTGACCCGGTCGGATTGCGCCCCTCATCTTTGATGAAGAGCTGCGGGACGCCCAGAGCTTCCCCAAGTCGTTCCGCTTGCAGCAGTGGGGTCAAACCTTCTCCCAAGGACACCACCGGACCGCTCGGGCGCGGCAGAAATGATCCGTAACGCCAAAGGGAACTGTGGAGAACGCTCCCTATGACATGGTCGTCAACCGCATCGCCGCCGCGCGAATAGATCGGTTGGAGGTTTGCCGGAGCTTGCGCAACGCACCTGGGGCAGCCTCTGGAATCTATCCTGATGTCGGTTGCATGTTCGGAGCCACATCGAATGCAGCTGTATCCCGAAATAGTCGCCATATGGTCGAAAGCTCCGTCTACGACAATAATTGGTCTGTCGGGTGGCATGATTGAAGGAAAGGTGTTCCGAACGCTGATGTAGCATCAGCCTGTTAGCGACTATCCGGACGCCTCCCGGTCCATATCTCGGGTCTGAATCACGTAGCCGATCAAACAGCATGTACCCGCCTGTCAACGAAAATGTGCACTATAGTGCGTTGCATTATAGTGCACATTAGGCAAATTCACGCGATGAACCTTCGCAAGATATTCGGTCTGAATCTGCAGCGGCTGCGCCGGGAACGGCGGTTGTCGCAAGAGCAATTGGCTCACCTCGCCGGTTGTGCCCGTGCCTACCTAAGTGGCGCTGAAGCCGGCCGACGCAATGCGACACTTGATATGGTGGAGGCATTGGCAAGAGTGCTGGAGGTGGAACCGGTGGAGCTTCTGATGGATCCGGGGCCGGAAGGGAATCGAGATAGGACCCTTGGTTGAGCCGATCATCTGGCCCGGTGTCCTTGAAGGTGCCGGCGGAATGCAACCTATAGTTAGCAATCTGCTTGCAAAACGTTGAATCAGCCTGACGAGGCTGAACTGCCCTGTCATCATCGGCGCTGGCATTACCCCAGCGTTGGGAGGGTGATTCATGAACCTCAAGGTGTTCGCAAGCCTTACTGGCGCGCTCGCAAGAATTGACGCCGCGATTAATCCGGCGGAAGTTTTGGAGGAGCTTCTCAACATCTTGCGACCGTTCGGATTTCGTCATTTGCTTGTTACGGGGCTGCCGTCACCGCAGGTTGGGCCCTGGCAGCGCGAAATCCTCTATGACGGCTGGCCGGCGGAGTGGCTTGAGCATTACCTTGCCAGCGAGCATTTTTCTCAAGATCCGTGCGCCTCACGCAGCCGTTTGGTCGGGCAGCCCTTTATCTGGCGCGACCTGACGTCCAATGAGATGACCACCGGACAATTGCGTGTCATGGGCGAGGCCGCAGAGTTCGGACTGAGGGACGGCTTTTGTGTTCCTGTCCATGAGCCTCGACGCGCTCCTTCGGTCGTGACGGCGGCTGGAGAACGTATCGAACTTTTGCCTGAGGATGTCCCAATCCTTGAAACGGTTTGCGTGCATTCCTACAGGGCGTTGCGCCGGCTGAATGGCGGAGGTGGGCAATCCCCTCAGATCAATCTGACTGATCGAGAGCGACAAGTGCTGACATGGATAGCGGCCGGAAAGGTGGCTGAGGACGTCGCCTGCATCCTGGGAATTTCGAGATTTACTGTCGAGCGACACTTGAGCAATGTCAGAGAGAAGTGCGACGCCGTGAATACGATCCAGGCGGCTATGGAAGCCGTGCGGCGCGGGGAAATCTCTCCCTGACAATACCAGAAAACCAGTATGGCCCAGCTTGGACAGGCAAGGTACGCGTCATCTGGTGAGCGTCATGTTCAAGCTTCATATCGTCGATTGGTCGAACCGCCAGGCGTATCAGGATCATCTCGAACGCTATTTTCGCATTCGATATGAAATCTACGTCTTGGGCCGAAAATGGCAGCAAATCGACAGGCCGGTTCCATTGGAGATCGACGCGTTCGATACCAGGGACACAATCTATCTGCTTGGAATAGATGACGCCGGCAACCTTGTCGGCGGGTCGCGCCTGGTGCCGACGACGAAACCGCATTTGCTTGCGGATATCTTCCCAATGCTTGTCAGAGGCGCACCGCCGAGAGATGCCGATCTCTATGAATGGACGCGATTCTTCATCGTGCCGTCCTTGCGAATGACGGGCAGATCGTCACAACCGGCCGGTGTCGTATTGTGCGGGCTTCTCGAAGCGTGCCTGAGGTTAGGAATAGGCAAGCTGAGCGTCGTGTGTGAGGACTTCTGGCCTGCACGACTGGAACGGCTTGGCTGGTCGGGTACCCGCCTTGGTGAGGTCCTTGATCATCCTGACGGCAGGATCGTTGCGCTTCTCATCCAGATCAGCGCAGACGCGTTGCAGTCCACACGCCTCTTCTACGGTCTTGAGGACGCCAGCGCTTTGGTGGGGGCTGAATAGTATGCGTCTGGACCCAGAAATCACGCTGCAACCCCTACAGCGAAACAGCCCTGTCGGTGCGGGCGCATGAAGATCGTTCTCAAACTGCTCCATATCGATGAGATTGCTTCGGTGACAGGCATCGAACTGGACGAACACGACGAAGACCTCGCTGGCGGCAGCATGACGACGATCTACGAGAGGTTGAGGAGGAGGCCCGAACTGAGTTCGTGCCATCCATTCCTCGTGACGGTGGAATGCACGACAGTGGGTTTCCTGATGCTGCGCGAGGGACCAGCGTTGCCGTACTGGGCAAAGCCCGGTGCAATCAGCCTGCACAACTTCCGCATCAGCCGAAAGGCACAGGGGAGGGGCTTTGGTACCGCGGCTATGGCACTTGCCGCGGCTTGGATGGCTGTGCATCGTCCAGGAAGCTCCGCCTTGACGTTGAGCGTAAATGAGCAAAATTCCAGCGCGCTCCGACTTTATCGCCGCTGTGGTTTTGAGAGTTGTCGCTCATCTTTCCTTGGGCGGTTGGGGGCGGAAATCGTCCTATCCTGTGAGGTTTCCGACCTATTGAAGAAGTATGTTGCTGATCGGTAGCGGGGAAGTTGCAAGCACTTTTCTTCTCCGACGCCAGGCGATATCGCCATTGGCTGTTCGAGCGAAAAGCCCCGCCCGGGTTATCCGGGCGGGGCTTGATGGGGCTTACTCGCCCTTGCGGCGACCCGGGCGAGACCAGATGAGGCTGTATCCGTCACTCTCCTCGTCGTTGAAGAGGTTAGCGAAGATCGGGGCGATGAAGCTCGGGTCATCGAGCTTGAGGCCCAGATAGTCGCGACCCTCGTTGGAGCACTTGGCCCATGCGGCGCCGATTTCGGCCCGACCGACGAAGACCCGGTGGCTGGGAGCGTTGTCACCAGAGGCGCGGGTTTCGGGGACGATGCGGACGCTGCGTGCCTGGACGCTGAAGGTGACGATTTCGCCGGTGAATTCGTTATTGCCGGACTTCTTGAAGGTGCCGATGGTTGCCATGGTAGTTCTCCGATCCTGTCTGTTTCGAGCCCGCACCATTGGGGTCTCGATGGTGATCGACAGGCCGCAGGCGATAGCCGGCGCACCCACGGGCCGAAGCGTCAGCGGAGGATGGCGCTGGCGCGACTTTGTTGTCGCGCGAGGAATGGCCGCGTAGCGCCAGGGGAAGAAAGTCGCAACAAGCCATTGCGTTGAAGGCGATCGAGGCGTAGCCGGTCTTGGGCCAGATACATCCATCGAAGAGACCGCTTCGGCGCTCGCTGGCGGACGGTCTCGGGGAACCAATGGGCTACCTCGCTGCATCCTGACCGCATTCCGGCAATACGAGCCATTGTCATATCGTCCACTACGCGGCGGCCTTCAGCCCTGCTTTTGCATCGCTGTTGCGTCCGCTCCGCTTCGCGATGTCTTTCAGTCATGGCGATCGTCGGCTCATCTGCTGACGTTGCCGATTTGGCCAAGCAGTTTGGGGGAGCCCACACCTTCCTTGGTCCCTCACTGCGCGCCCGCGCTCTTTGCGACCCCTGCTTCCAATCTTAGACGCCGCAGTGTGGTGGGCCCGTGTTATGTTCTGTCAGCAGTGCTCTTCGACGGCGATTAGGCCTGCCGTAGCCTCGCCCTGCGTTTACGGACGAGAGGAACCGCAAATGATTGACGAGCCAGACGAAAACCAGAAGACAGATGTATTCAGGCAGATCGCACAGGACGCAACCTACACCGCGCACACCCTCGCCGAGCGATATGGCTTGTCCGAGGGCCAAGCACGATCACTCATCAAGATCCATGGCCCGTCTCGTGAAAAACTGGATAGGATCGTCGCAGCGCAACCGTTTCCATAATCATCGGTCCCCTTGAACCCTTAGGATTACGCTCAGGCGATCGGCGCTAACAATTCTGCCCAACGCCGACTGGACACCTTCTTGTTTCCTCCTAGGGCTCGGTCGTGAGGTTTCGATGTTGGGGAATGCGGCGCTTACGCGCCGCCGAATTTCATGACGGGGATACCGAGCTTGCGCGCCTTATCGGCAAGGTTGTCCTGGACTCCGGTGCCTGGAAAATGAATGACGCCGATCGGAATCGCGTCGAGCATGGCGTCATTGCCACGCTCTCACTCTCAGCGTCGTTGCGTGGCGGGGGATGACAAAAAATTGCGACTCCCGTGGCCCCGGGTGTCGCCGTCATCAGAAATCCGGTGGATAGGTTTGTTGGGGCGGCGAAGATTTCTAGCCGTGAGTTCGAAGGCCATGTGGCGCATGTGGCCGTGAGTCTGCGTCGACATTGCCGCACCAAACCGACTACCGTAGCGCACATGTCAGGCGACTGCGACCCTCGTCGCTGTCGATGCCGCGTTCCACCATACAAGGCCAAGGCGCATGCGGGCGCCAAAGTTTCGTTCGCTCTACCGAAAACCGCTCTGTCAGGAAGTCAGGTTCCACAACCCAGGCTCCGGTCTCGTCTTTCTCGAGCCTCGTGTTGTCTTAGCAAGTCTTATGACTTCGACTTGCCAGATGTGCGCTTTGCTCGTTTCGCCACCAGCTTAGCTGCGGGCATGCGACCAAGGCCAAATTTCTTCGCTAGCTCCGAGCGTCTTGCGGAATAGCCGGGAGCTACCATCGGGTAGTCGGAGCGTAGCGACCACTTGGCACGATATTCGTCAGGGGTCAGCCCCATCATGCCGAGATGCCGCTTAAGGGTCTGGTACCGTTTTCCGTCTTCCAGGCTAATGATGTAGTCGGTTGTGATGGTTTTCTTGATGGGCATCCGAGGTGTTAGCGTTGCTTGCTCCGGTGCGGTTGGCGTCCCGAGCCCGCTGACGCTGGAGTGGATCTGGGCAATCAATCCCGGAAGTTCTGCTATCGGCACCGGATTATTCGAAACATAGGCCGCCACAATGTCGGCAGTGAGTTCGATGAGGTGATCAGTCGGCTTCGCTAATAGTTCAGGCATACATATTTCTTCACGTTCAAGACCAATGGGGCGTATTCGCTTCAACGGCTGAGACTGCGATAGCGCTTATGGCATCGTTACCGCCAAAATATGCGATTGACACACGTTCGCTTGGCGAAATGCGGTGGTGCTTACTGTATTGAGCGGAGCGTGGCCAATTGCTGCTCAATTTTGGATCTATCCCAAATAGCATCCTGACGATCCTTAACCGTGGTTTCTGCCATTGTGTTGCATATTGCGTCCAGCATCATGGACATGAGCTTGTAGCGCGCCTTCCGTTGCAATGTGTCATGCGGCTCCGCCGCCAGCAATTCGTCAATCGACAATCAAAAGCGCCGATCGAACGCGACGTCGTTGCTCCGGCACAAACGGGCGTACGCGAAGCGCTGATCGCGACTTTGATTTCGATCAAGGACAGCTCCTGGGATAGCCTTTATGGTAAGAGCATGGTTTGGTTGTGCGATGAACTCCGAGTTCTGGCGACAGCGCTGATCTTCAGCCTAGCGTTGGCGCTCGGCTTCGGCTTTGCGGCGATTGCCGCATTGCCCGGCACGTCCGTCGAACTGCACCATTTGGCCAGTGTCCACCCCGCATCGATCCCGCACGACGCCTACAAGCAAGAGCCGTGCGATGACCGGCTTGCCGATTGCTGTTCAAGCGTGGCGCATTGCAGCGGCACTGCCTTCGTAGCGCCGGCTGATGCCCTCGGCTTTGCCGGTTCCGCGCACCGGACCTGGACTTTAGCACGCGTGCAATGCCTCCACGGGATCGATCCGTTCGTCAACCGCCATCCGCCCCGCGACCTCGGCTGACATAAGCGACCTTGCCGGTCGCGGGCGTTTCGCTCACCTGCGCATTGCACTGCATTGCACTGTTGTCCGGCGTCTCGTCACCACCACATTCAATTCATTACAACGCAAAGGGAGAAGACCCATGCGCGTTACCAAGCCTCTACTTATAGCGGCGCTGATCCTGGGCCTCGCCAATCCTGCGATCGCTCAGACTGACCCGCATCACCCCGACGGTGCCGATACCCGCTCGACCGCTGCCGAGACACCGGCAGACAAGATTGCTCAGCCTGCTCCCCCCGTAGCCAACGCGATGACCCAATGCCCGGACATTATGGGCATGATGCAGAGGGGCGGGGGAGCGGCCATGCCGATGATGCAAATGCACATGATGACGATGATGCAGATGCACCTGCAACTCATGCAGCAGATGCAGAGTGGCCGGATGATGCAGCCAGGAGCGGGTGGCTCGCCGCAGATGCAGATGATGGAGATGATGCGGTCCATGCAGATGATGCAAATGGACATGATGCAGATGATGCGGCAGATGCAGAAGGACATGCCCGCACCCGAGGCACCTGCTGAGGGAGACATGCCATGACCGACATCGTCAAAAGACGCACGCTGTCGATGCTGGGGCTGGCCATCGCGGCCAGCGTGGCCCTGATCGTGCTGTTCGTCCTGTGCGCTCTCGTGGGAGTGCTGTTTCCCAGCCTGCAGGTGACGCATGCCTGGGTAGGATTGTTCACGCTCGCACCCGTGACGTCGCCCCAGGCTTGGCTCGAGGGCATTTTCTTCAGCCTCGTTTTCGGCATCGTTGCAGGCTCGATCGTGGCTGCGGTCCATAACGCAGTCGCGGCGCGCGGACTCTGAGACGGGCCGGCCGCAGGGCCGGCGTTCTCGATGACCGGCAGCGGCAGATTGACGGCGCATCGACAGTCCCGTGCCATCCACCCAGCCGCGACGATCCAGTCGCGGTTGGAACAGCATCAGACTCACATCAGCTACAACTCTTTGTTTCAAAGGAAACTGACAATGCGGAGCTACGCGTTCTCCGGCAAGGCTGGCACGCCCTGGATGCATGCACGTATCCTCCAGGAACAGGCGCTGCTTGCGGTGCCCCTTATCGTTGCGAACCCGCACGATGACGGGGCGCGACGAGGTGGCGAGGGTCGCCGCGCCAGGCGAACAGAATGGGCCGGTGCTGGATCTCGAACTGGTGCTGATCCCGCCGATGCGTTCGGCAACCATCGCTCTCGACGCCGACAATGCCGGCCAGTGGGCCTTCGACTGCCACCACTTCTACCACATGGCGACCGGCATGATGTCGACCATCGGCCGACCGGACTGAGGCTCGAGCATGAAAACCGTCACCCTCGAAGTCGCCGACCTCCCTCAGCATCCTTGATTTTACCGCCGTGGAGTAGCGCCTCGCGAGCATCGCCGGGGTTCACCGGTCTGCATTTGAAACGCTTCATGCACTCAATCGGTGGTTTTCCGGTTGCCGGCTGGTCCCAGAATATTCTACCGACGCGGCATGGAAGGATGCTATCTTCTTTGCCTCGAAGCAGGAACAGCGCGTCGATCCCGACCTGCCGCGCCAGTATCCCTCCCTTGCCGGGGCCGAGCACCGTCAGGGCCGTTGCCCAGGCGTCGGCGGCCGCACAGGACGGGGCAAGCACCGTGACTCAGGCAGGGGCATCAAGAACGGGTGTGCCTCTGCGCGGGTCCATGGTGTGCGAGAGCCGCCGTCCCTGCACCTCGACCCAGTGGCGGTAGTCGCCTGATGTCGCCACGGCGCCTGCAGGGACAGGACCGAATGCGGTGCCCGCCGGTCCGGATCGGGCAGTTCCACGGCGACTGGTGGTCTTTGCTAGCTAATTCCGCACTTTTGACGGGGATAGATCGCGTCCGCCGCGAGTGGGGTCAAGGGCGGGCGCTGGGCTCGGAGGGCCGCTTGCGAGGGGATGCTTGCGAATGAGCTTGGCCCAACATCAGCTGACCGTGACGCTACGTCAAGCAACGAGCGCTGGCGCGACGGCTGCTAGTTGCAACCAGCCGTAACAGCGCCTGACATTCAGCTCCGACCTCAGTGAAGGTGCACGCGTTTGTTCAGATACGAAGTGTTGCCGTTCTGGATTTCATCGAAGGACATAAAAGCCACTCGATCACGCCCGCTATGCTTTGCTTCGTACAGGCTCCGGCCAGCGATTTTGAACATTTCCGCGAAACCGGGAAGAGGCTGCGCCGCTCACGCTCACAGTCAACACGTGTTCGGTTCCGTCTGGGCGAAAAGACGTTGCTTTGATCTCCTCTCAGCGACTCCTGCAGCATCCGTTTCCGACGTGCCCGGTAGAAACACGCCAAATTCTTCGCCGCCGAGACGCCCAAAAAGATCATCTGAGCGGAGTGCCGATTTTATTGCGGGGGAAATCAACTGGAGCGCCTCGTCACCCTGATCATGTCCGTAACGGTCATTGACCGCCTTGAAGTGATCCGCATCAATGACGAGAAAAGACCCGCGGGCACGCGCTGCCCGGCCGTCGCGGCCCATTCGCGCTTCGACCATGGCAGCAAAAGCAGTGCGGAAGAGATTCGCGCCCCATTCTCATGAATACCATGAAGTTGTTGGCGGCCGACACGGCAACGCAACCTAGTGTTGCGAAACCGGTCCAGGCAGCCAACTGCCGCCATCCGTGCTTGGATATTCCCTTCATGTCGACCATTGCGCCTCTGCCTCCCAGCTAAGGGACACGATGACCCAAAAGGGTTGCAAATTGGGATACGGTGGGAAGAAATATTAGCGCTGCTGCAGGTAGGTGACGCGCGGATGCCGTCGCGACTAGGCCGATGGCGCGGGTTCTTCCCGTCCACGCGGGCTGTACAAATAGGCCGCTGCGACAAGGTCCGCCAACGTTGCTCAATACCGCGGGGCCTGGGTCCCACTGAAACCGAGCATGCATTGTTCGTTTGCGACGTGACGTCGGACCCCGACAAAGAACGACCGTAGCATGTAACCTGTGGCGTCCCAGTTCACGTCCTTTCGCCCGCGCGCAAGCTTGGTCAGCGTCCTGACTATTTCTTCGGCCGCGGCCCTGTCGCCCTCATGCTCTCGACACATCCGGCACAAGGTTTCGCTCGATGCGTGTGCCTCCGCGAGTCCTGTGGGATACGGAAAGCAGAACAGTTCTTCGATCTCGCATACACGGTCGAGTTCTGGCTTAAGAGATGTCGCAACCGTCCTGCACAGGGCGGGCGTGACATGGCGCGGAAGGGAGTCGGCGATGTTCTCCAGCATGTCGCAGAGCATCAGCAGCCGGGAGTGCCGGCGATTGAGTTCAGCCAGCCATCTGGGGCAGTCCGACTTCGACTTGGACATCTACTGACCCATCAACAGTATGGCGAAGACTACCAGAGTGCACATGACGGCAGCAATCGTGCCAGTCTTTTGAAGAACCCCCATCCGGTACATGAGGCCAGCGAAACCAACGATGATTGGAGTTACAACGGCTAGACCAATTTGTGCGTCCGACATATCTGCCCCTTTCGACGAATTGTCGCGAGTCCGGCCAGCACAGGTGCCGGAGTTTAAGCGGTTGCGAGCATATCCTGCTGCGTGACCGCGTCTTTGCGCGATCACAAAGACATTTGCGCCATGACAAAGAAGCTGCCCGCGCTTCAGCATTAGGTCGCTGCATGGAAGCAGCTACACTTGCAACGCAGGCCGTCGAGGAAACGGACGGCAGCGATGATTTTCTCCTTTGGATATTGGTCTGGAGCGAACTCGCCGCCTTCGGCCTCCTGCTCGGCGCTTTCCTTGTCGCGAGCGTCTTGCAAATTGACCAGTTCGCGGCCGCGCGGCTACACCTCAACACGCCGCTCGCCGCCATTAACACCGCCGTGCTCCTTACGAGCGGCTGGCAGGCTGCGCTGGCAACGTCGGCCAATGCATCCCGGAACCGGGCGAGGGGGGCACTCGTACGCGCCGCCCTCTTGGGCTTCTTGTTCGTGGCCATCAAGCTTGCCGAATACAGCGGCGAGATCGGCTTTGCCGGAGACGATGCCTATGGCGTGTTCTTCGAACTCTATTTCCTGCTGACGGGGTTCCACCTGATGCACGTTGTGTTTGGGGCTTTCGTGTTGCTGGTGGTGAGTGTGCGGGCTGCGCCGGCAAACACGCATCTTATTGCAACGCTCTGGCACACTTTCGACCTGATATGGATCGTCATGTTTCCGATCGTGTATCTGGCATGAGCAGCGTCGACCCAAGCAACCTGAGGCGACTGACGTTCGCATGGCTTGCGCTGCTTGCCCTGAGTGGCGCGAGTGCATTTGCAGCACAGCTGTCCTGGGCCGTCATCGGTCTTGTGTTCGGATTGGGGTTCGCCTTCTTCAAGGTGCGCCTTGTAGCGCGAGATTTCATGGGCCTGCGCGGCAGCAACCCAACAATTCGGCGTGCGTTGCTCTGCTGGTGTTTGGTCCTTGCGCTTGGTGCACTGGCGAGGACGCTCGTCGTCTTCGTCGCGGCAGGCTGAAGCACTCCGCTTTTGTTTGCCAAAACGCAAAGAACGTCTTCCCCAAACTCATAGAAGGGTTCGGACCGGACGGCATCCGGAGAGCGGCGGCTGGCCCGCCGGGATGAAACCGTTCGAACCATACCGCGCCCGCGGAATTCTGACTGGGAAAGGAACGCGTGATGGCAGAACGCCTCACAAAAACGGGGGCTCGAAACGTCTTCTACGGCGGCTCGATCTTCTTCTTCGCAATCTTCGTCGGGTTAACGGCTCACAGCCATTACTACATCCGCACGACCTCGACGGACGAGAAGACGCTGACGGACTCCGTGGCGCGCGGCAAGCACGTCTGGGAAAAAAACTCCTGCATCAACTGTCACACGATCCTGGGCGAGGGCGCCTATTTCGCCCCTGAACTGGGCAATGTGTGGAAGCGCTATGGCGGCGAGAGCGACCCCGACGGCGCGCGCGACACGCTAAAGGCCTGGATGGCGGCGCAGCCCTCGGGGATCGAGGGCCGCCGCCAGATGCCGCAGTTCCACCTAAGCGACGAGGAGCTGAACGATCTTGCCGATTTCCTCGAATGGACCAGCCGCATCAAGACCCAGAAGTGGCCCCCGAACGACGCAGGCTGAGGCGCCAAGGAGAGAGACATGAAATACCAAACGCAAAAGGTCGCGATGACCTATTTCTACGGCGCGCTGGTCCTGTTTTTGGCTCAGGTCGCCTTTGGCGTTCTCGCCGGGACCATCTATGTGCTGCCCAATACGCTGTCCGAGCTCCTGCCGTTCAACATCATCAGGATGATTCACACCAACGCACTCGTGGTCTGGCTTTTGATGGGCTTCATGGGCGCGACCTACTATCTGCTGCCCGAGGAAACCGAGACCGAGCTCTTCAGCCCGAAGCTGGCGATCATCCAGTTCTGGATGTTCTTCGTTGCGGCGGGCATCGCGGTCGTCGGCTACCTGTTCCGCATTCACGAGGGCCGCGAGTTTCTCGAGCAGCCTTTCGTAATCAAGGTCGGCATAGTCGTTGTGGTCCTGATGTTCCTGTTCAACATCACCATGACAGCGCTGAAAGGCCGCAAGACCACGATCACCAACATCCTGCTGTTCGGCCTTTGGGCGCTGGCGATCTTCTTCCTGTTTTCGTTCTACAACCCCTCCAACCTCGCGCTCGACAAGATGTATTGGTGGTACGTCATCCATCTCTGGGTCGAGGGCGTGTGGGAACTGATCATGGCGTCGGTGCTGGCGTTCCTGATGATCAAGCTCAACGGCGTGGACCGCGAGGTCGTGGAGAAATGGCTCTACATCATCGTCGGCCTGGCGCTGTTCTCCGGCATCCTTGGCACTGGCCACCACTACTACTGGATTGGCGCGCCAGGTTACTGGCAGTGGATCGGCTCGCTGTTTTCGACGCTTGAGGTCGCGCCCTTCTTTTCAATGGTTGCGTTCACCGTTCATATGACCTGGAAGGCGGGCCGCAACCATCCCAACAAGGCGGCATTGCTGTGGTCTATCGGCTGTTCGGTGATGGCATTCTTCGGCGCCGGCGTCTGGGGCTTCCTGCACACGCTGTCGTCGGTGAACTACTACACCCATGGCACGCAGGTGACTGCCGCGCATGGACACCTCGCCTTCTTCGGCGCCTATGTGATGCTCAATCTCGCCATGATGGCCTATGCCATCCCCGAGATTAAGGGACGCGCGCCTTACAACCAGTGGCTCTCGATCGTCAGCTTCTGGATGATGGTCACGGCCATGTCGGTGATGACCTTCGCGCTGACCTTCGCGGGTGTCGTCCAGGTGCATCTCCAGCGCGTGCTGGGCGAGAGCTTCATGGACGTGCAGGACCAGCTCGCGCTGTTCTACTGGGTACGCCTCGGTTCCGGTGTAGTCGTGGTCGTCTCGGCGCTGATGTTCATGTGGGCCGTGCTCGTGCCCGGCCGCCTGCGCAGCGAGAAGCCGGCCCGCATCCTGCAGCCAGCCGAATGACTTTCCCATGCGCCCCATGCCTGCCTTCACCGGAGTTCTCCCATGACAATCGCATTACCAATCCGTCCCGCCGCGGACGCGCCCGCCTACTACAGCCCTTCCGGCAATGAATGCAGCTTGTTCGAGCGCGCTTGGGCGCGGCGGTTGCCGCTTCTGCTTAAGGGCCCGACGGGATGCGGGAAGACCCGCTTTGTCAGTCACATGGCGACTAAGCTTGGCCTGCCGCTCTCGACGGTATCCTGCCACGATGACCTCGCTGCGGCCGACCTCACCGGGCGCTACCTGCTGATGGGCGGGGATACCGTCTGGGTTGATGGGCCGCTCACCCGAGCTGTCCGCGAGGGGGGCATCTGCTATCTCGACGAGATCGTCGAGGCGCGCAAGGATGTCGCCGTGGTGCTGCATCCCCTGACCGACGACCGCCGCATCCTGCCGCTGGAACGCACGGGCGAGCAATTGCTGGCTCCGGCGAGTTTCATGCTCGTAGTGTCCTACAATCCCGGCTACCAGAACCTCCTGAAAAGCCTGAAGCCGAGCACTCGTCAGCGTTTCGTCGCCATCGAGTTCGATTTCCTGCCCAAGTCCGAAGAAATCGCCGTGGTGTCGGCCGAAAGCGGCCTCGCTGACACCCAGGTTGCGCCGCTTGTCGAATTGGCCCGGCGCATTCGCGCGCTGAAAGGACATGACCTCGAGGAGGGCGCGTCTACCCGTCTGCTTGTCTATTGCGCCAGCCTGATCGACGCCGGCGTGCCAGTGCGCGAGGCAGTGCTTGCCGCAATGATCGAGCCGTTGACCGACGAGCCTGACGTGAAGACGGCCCTGATCGAACTGGCCGACTCCTTAATCCGCTGAGGCGCATGTCATGCTGGATTTTCTGGAGCTAGAGGAAACGGTCGGCCGCGCCTGGCACCGCCTGATCGGCCATGTCCAGACTTGGCCGCGCCATCCCGAGCATGCGGTGCAGCTGGCTGCAGTGCAGCCTGTGCTGGCGATCTGCTTCCGCGGTTTCGGCGGCGAGGGGGCGGTCCAGGTCGCCGCAGTTCGCGGCAAAACCTCGGGCCACCGCCTCGGTTGGCGGCAGCGCATGGGGCTCGGGGAGGAAAAGCTCGCCCAGCCAGCGCGCGACAGCTCGTCCCTGCTGCTGCCTGCATCAATCGACTTGTTTCCGGACAGGGCACTCAACCGGGACCTCTATATCTGGCTGGCGGCGTACATGGCAGTGATGTCGCTGGACTCCATCGCGGAAACGGACCCCTTGCTGCGCGATATTGCAGTGCTTCGGCGTGCGGAAGAGACGACGGCCAAAGTGGTGGGAGCTCTCCCGGGACTTGGACGGCGCTACAGTCGCCTTGCCGCTGCCACGCTTGCTGCGCGCCAGCGCGGTCCGCTGCCGACGGTAGAGGCGCAGGTCGAGGGGCGCGTGACCCGCCTGCTGAGACAGCAGGCGGAACTGCCCGACGATACGCTGCCCGTGATCTTTCCTCACCGTGCCCCGGCGGGCTACTTGCCGATGCTGCCTATACCGTTATGGCCCGACGCCTTGCTGCGCGCCGAGACCACGCCTCGTCGTGGCGAGGACGAGCCCCTCACTGGCGGCCGCAAGACTGATGGCGACGAAACCGAACGAAAGGTCGCCGTTCGCGAAAACGCGGATGCACGCACCGACGAGCGCAGCCCTTTCATCCTCAATCGCTTCGAGAAGATCCTTGCGATGGCCGAGATGGTCAATGTCGACCGTCCGTCCGACGATAGCGACGACGATGCCAAGGCTGCCGAAGACCTTGACGACATGACGCTTGGCGAGCGTAAGGGCCGTCCGGCGTCGCGCTTTCGTTTTGATCTCGATCTGCCGCCCGAAGCGCTCGACCGAACGCCACTGACGGCGGAGCGGACCTATCCGGAATGGGATTTCCGCTCGGCCACCTATCTGCCCGATCATTGCCGGGTCCTGGCGGCGCCTGCTTCGGCGCTCAGCGACATAGCCGAGCCGGACATCGAAACCAGACGCCTCATTCGACGCGTGCGTCGCCAGTTTGAAGTGCTGCGGCCGCGCCGCGAGGTGCTGCGCGCCCAGCTCGACGGTGCCGACCTCGACCTCGATGCGGTAGTGCGCGCCCGCACGGACCTGGCCGCTGGCGGGCAGGGCAGCGACCGCATCCACCTGATGAGCCGGCCGCAAGTGCATGACCTTGCCGTTACCATTCTTGTCGATGTGTCGCTTTCGACAGACGCCTGGTTCGACAATCGCCGCGTGCTCGACGTCGAGAAGGAAGCCCTGCTGATCCTGGCCAACGGGCTCGCCGCCTGTGGCGACAATCACTCGATCCTGACCTTTACATCGCGCCGCCGAGACTGGGTCCGGATCGAGGCGGTGAAGGCTTTTGACGAGCCGATGGGAGCGACGGTCGAGGCCCGCATCGCGGCCTTGAAGCCGGGCTATTACACCCGGATCGGAGCGGCCATCAGGCATGCGAGCGCCGAGCTCGGCAAGCAGCCCAACCGGAAGAAGCTGCTTCTGGTGCTGACCGACGGCAAGCCCAACGACATCGATCATTATGAGGGGCGGTTCGCGCTTGAGGACAGCCGCCGCGCGGTGATGGAGGCGCGACGCATGGGGCTTGGCGTGTTCGGCGTGACGGTCGACCGCGAGGCAAAATCCTACGTTCCGGCGATGTTCGGCCAGAACGGCTATGCGTTGGTCGGCAACATCGGGCGGCTGCCGGCAGCGCTTCCCGCCATTTATCGCAGCCTTGCAGGCTAGGGGACAAGGCCGCGATACTGAAAGGCCCGGCGCTCCCACGCCGGGCCTTTTTGTTGGGTTCTCCAGTTGGATGGTAGGCGACTGTTAGCTCGCTGGATCCGCTGGCAGCCCGCGAAGCCAACTGGCCCAGGCACAGTCGCTTCGTCAGGAAACCTGGGAATTGCGCAAGATCGCCTGCGCCTTGATCCATTTCCGGAGGCGCTTGCGGGCATTATCATAGGGAGACGAGGTGTTGAACTGGATCATGCGCCCCATGGCCCATTTCTCATGCCAAGCGCTTCCGTAAAGCCGTTCATTGCTGCTCTTTTCGACAAGGGCAACGATCTCGCGCTTGGCAGAATCCAGACGGTCAAGGAGCTGCCGATATGGAGTGTCGTCGTAGTCACGGTAGAATCTTTGCGCGAGTTTCCCAAGTTCGTTCCACTTGTAACCCGTATCGGGGAAATCGATCGGTTGTCCGGCCGCGTCCTTGGTGAGCCATTTGAGCACGAGTTCATTCCAGCCCACTAGATAGGCTACGAGGTTGGTTAAGCTCATCGCCGTCCCAGTCACATGACCGTCGAGTGATCTTTGATCAACCAAGTTTTCCGGAATCTCTCTTAAGTCACGGATCAAATTGCAATAATTGTTCTCTATGGCTTTGAGAAGCTCATCCTTGTTCTGCGGTACTGGCATCGCTCTCGGCTCTGTCCATGCTAATCGATAGCAGCGTCAGGCTGCCTGGCTGTGCGTCCGCGTCGACTGATCGATATATGCGTCGAAGGCCGCGGCAACTGCACGGATGACAAAGCGATGTTCCTGGCTGACGCGGATCACGCTGCCTGCATAGTGGACCACTGCATCGCCAGCCAGATCAGCCAGCCTTTCGTTGCCGGCAAGCAGCACCGACGTATCAAAATCGTGGGTCCGGCCGACCGCTGCAATGTCGACCTCGAAGTCGCACATCAGCCGCTCTATGATGTCGGCTCTCACTTTGTCTTCGTGGGTCAGCCGATAGCCCTTGGCCGTAGCCAACTCCCCGTCAGCAATCCGCTGGGCATACAGTCCTGGCGCCACCTCGTTCTGAACATAGCCGCGCTTCATGCGGCCAATGGCAGAAGCGCCGAAGCCGATGAGAGTCTCGCAATTGTCCGTGGTGTAGCCCTGGAAGTTGCGCCTCAGATTGCCAGACTCCTGTGCCTGCACCAGATCGTCCCCGGACAGGGCGAAATGGTCGAGGCCGATTTGCCGATATCCGGCGGCGACCAACGTCGCGGCAATCGCCTCCGCCTGATCGTTGCGCGCGGCCCCGTCGGGCAGGGCATTTTCGTCGATCATGCGCTGATGTTTCTTGAAGGACGGGATATGTGCGTAGCCGAAAACGGCGAAGCGGTCCGGCAGCATTTCAATGGCTGAATTGGCCGTATCGATGCAGGACTGCACCGTTTGATGCGGAAGCCCGTAGATCAGGTCGAAATTGATCCCCCCAACTCCGGCGCGCCGGAGGTTGTCGGCGGATTCCGCCGTTTCCTTCCGCGTCTGGATTCGGTTGATTGCCTTCTGCACCACCGGATCGAAGCTTTGTACGCCGAGACTGGCGCGGGTGACGCCTGCCTGCCCCAGCGTCTGCGCCATTTCGGGCGTCAGCCGACGCGGATCGATTTCGACAGCGATCCCGGTGGTATCGGAGAAGGCATAACGCTCCCTCAGGAGCCCGATGAGCGCGAGGAATTCCGCGGGCGAGATGATGGTGGGCGTACCACCGCCGAAATGCACCTCGCCGACTGGCAGGCGGTGCGGGATGCGTTCGGCCACCATGCGGATCTCGTCACGCAGCACGGCGAGGTAGTCGAGGATGGGGCGGTCCTGCCGGGTGATTGTCGTGTGACACCCGCAATACCAGCACATCGATCGGCAAAACGGGATGTGCAGATAGAGCGAGACGGGGTCCTTGCCGGGCAGCTGTTCGAGCCAGTCGCCATAGGAGTCAACGCCGATTGTTGGCGAAAAGCGGGGCGCGGTTGGGTAGCTGGTGTAGCGGGGGAGGCGAGCCTCGCCGTACTTTTGTAGGATAGACTGGGACATCGGGCACCTATGTTTTCGCCGATTGTCTTAGCCGCCTCGTCGATCTGCCATCGTTGTTCCAAAGCAACAAGCGTCGTCTGGACTGCTGTTTCGTCCGGTTGTTTGCGCTTGGACAATCTGCGGCAGCGCATCCCGCCTTAAGTTGCACGCGCCTGTCGAGGATGGAGCTGGCCCCTCTCGGCTTGGCTATAGTTGGAGGCCGCAGGACAAAGCTACATGGCACTTGCAGACAACGATTCCATCCCCGTCATCGACGTTCGGGCCATCCCGCGTCCCGAGCGGCATCCCCGGATTTTTGGAAAGATCGAATCCTTGGCCGAAGGCGGCTCTTTCGTGCTCATGAACGATCATGACCCACGTCCGCTGCACTATCAGCTGGAGGTGAGATATCCCGGACTTTTCGATTGGGAATATCTGGAGCAGGGCCCGGAAACATGGCGCGTTCAAATCGGACGACGCGCTCAGTCAGGCTGCGGGTGCTGCTGCGGCGACGACTGACAGATTGCGGTGCGGGCGCGCAAGGCCCCGCACCGCTCCACTGTCTATTGGACCGAGACCAGTTCTTCCAGACTACGGCCATTGGGACAAAACTCAGCATATGTCGTCGCGAACGACGAGTCCTTCAGGCGGTCACTGCAGCGCCGCCGCTCCGGGCAGAGCATGCACGTCCGGCGCATGTCCTGGTTCCATTCCGGGTACCGGGCCTCGAACTTGTCGTAGTCCACCCCTACTGACCTGAACGCTTCCGGCAGCAGGATGCGAGACGCAAAGGCAAACCGCATTGCAGTTGCGAAATCCGAGGAAGTCATGCCGACGTCGCGGAGCAATCTACTGCGGTCGTGAGCATCGAGACTCCCGACTTCACGGAGGGCTTTCCGACGCTCCCGCCAATCCTGATAAGCGACAATTGCTGAACTCCAGATCGTATATGCCTTAAGAACGGGAACAGTCATGGGAGCCTTCTCCTCCTGGGGCGACATCGATTGGCCGTTCCTAGCGCGTCGCGAACGTCCTTTCGTTGTGCTGGAACAAAGACTCATGATCCCCGCCGTCTGCGGTGCAGCAGGCAAGGAGGCATCGCCTATCTGGTCCAATGCCACACCTCTCTCAGCCACCAACGCGCCACCAGGAAACGAAACCTGTTCCAGCGCCGCCCCGTCGTTCGGGGCCGAAAATCCGCCAGTGAAATTTGCATCATCTCGCCTCGTATTGTCCGTCAGATGACTGGGCCTGCAGCAAACTGGATGCATGTCAGGTCTTCGCCACATACGGGAGGCCGGGCCTAAGTTCTTTGTCGCTGCGCAAGGAAGCGCATGTCGAATCCTGCTGAAGTCGCTGCCACAAATGGAGTGTGGCGATGAACTCGACTTTCGACGTCAGCAACCTGCCAGCCGCAAAGAAGCGGGCGGCGGTGTTGACAATTTTCGACGGTCTCAATCCTGGCGAAGCTTGTGTGGTCGTTTGTGACTTCGATCCAACGAAGCTATCCCGTCAGTTCGATGCATTTTTCGACAAAGAGCATAGCTGGGTCTGTCTGCAGGCGGGCCCGCCTCATTGGCGCATCGAAATCGGAAAGCGGGCAGCCGAGCCGCAACCCGGTTGACGCGGCCGTCATACGGCAACCAGCCGTTCCGCCCCTTTTTCGCTGTCGCTTCGCTGGACGCGCTTTTCGGAGCCGCGATTTGGACCCCGGCGCTGTCATGGGCACAGCCTTGGCTTACGGGCCCGTCGGCCGGCGACTGGCACCGCCAGATTCTGCTGTACGGCACGTTTCCCGCCATGCTCGCGGGCTTCCTTTTGACTGCCCTTCCGCGTTGGACTGGGAGATCCAGGCCGCGGAACGCGGTGTCGAAATTCCTTCTGGCGCTGTGGGTCGCCGCGCGCGCATCTTATGTCCTGGGGCCGTACGGCAGCGGGCCAGCTATAGCTGCGGTTTTCCTCTTCGCGCTCACCGTGACGACGGCGGTCTATGTCATCTCCTCAAGGGACCGTCGGAACTATAAGATAGTCCTGCTGCTGTGCGGCTTCTCGGCCAGCGCAGCCATGACGGCGGCATCATATCAAGTTGGTCTAACGTCTCGTTTGTCGCTCGCGGCGATGACAGGTCTTCTGATGGTCGTGGGCGGTCGGGTCATCCCTGCCTTGACCGCCGCGTATCTCTGCAATTCCGGTGCCCCGTTGGTGCCCGCTCCCTTGGCCGTGGTGGAGAAGGCATCGGCGGCGGCAGCCGCGTTGGCGCTCACTTTCTGGATCGCAATGCCCGATGCGCAAGTCACCGCCGTCGCCTGCGCGGCATGTGCCTCGCTTCAGCTGGCGCGGGCGACGCAATGGCGAGGCTGGCAGGTTCGTCTGCCCGCAGCGGTTGCCGCGCTCCATGTGGGATACTGTTGGATCGGACTGGGCTTCGCCCTGCTGGCTTTGCACATATTGGTACCGTTGCATGTCAGCACAGCGGCTGGGGTGCACGCCTGGACCGTAGGGGCGTTCGGAACGATGTCGCTGGCCATTATGGGGAGCATGATCCGGAAGCACAGCGGACTCGCTTTTGCCCGGTCAATTCGCGCCACGGCAGCCTACGCCGCGATGACGGGCGCGGCGGTCACTCGCGTCGGGGGCGAACTCATCGCCAGCCACGGTTCGGTCCTCTTGGCGTTGTCAGGCGGGCTTTGGCTCGTTGCGTTTCTGCTATTTATCGCAGCGTTCCATCAGCCATTGCTCGTCCGCGGATGCCCACCTGACCGCTAGACGCTGCATCGTTAAGTTCCTGTGGAACTCTTGGGCGGCTTGACCGTGAACCAGTTCGGCATCGGTTTCCGCGAGCGTCCCATTCGAGCGCCCGCCTCAATCGCATCCTCAAGATCCTGGGTATAGTAGGCCGTCTCTTCGCTTCCTCCGGAATAGTTGAGGTGGATTCGTCCGTCCCGCTTGCTCATGAGTATCCCCATGGCGCGAAGGTGCTCCTGGGCCTCGCGATAGTTCATGATTGCCCCCTATGTTTTGCCTGTCCCCATAACGCGCACCGATGATCAAGCGGCCACGGTCCCTTGAGCATTGCTGACAGCGGAAAGATCGAGAATTGTCCTGAGAACGTCTCCGTTGTGAACTAGATCGGCGAGAGAGTAGCTGTCGAAGACAGAAAGATAGGCTTCGATCGCCGCGCGAACGACGTTTCGCAATTTGCACTCGGGTGTCAGCACGCAGCCTTCGCCTTCCGCCATGCACGCGACCACAGGGAATCCGTCTCCCATAGCGCGAACCACAGAGCCCACATTGATTTCGGCGGGCGCGAGCGCCAGGCGAACGCCGCCGGATCGGCCGCGCGCGGTCGACACCAGCCCCAATCTCCGGAGGTTGAGGGTGACTTTAAGCAAGTGGTTGCGGGATATGCCGTAGCTTTCAGCAATGTCGCTTACAGTGCTGGTCCGGTCGGAATGAACGGCCAGGTAAATCAGCATCCGCAGCGCGTAGTCGGTATGAAGTGTCATGCGCATGGTGTGGTCGCTCTTTCGTCCGCTGCCCCATCTGGGAACGTGGGCAGGAAGTCCTGTATGCCTGCCTTCCGGCAGCAGTATGGTCGCACATCACCGCGCGCCGCAGACGCGCCTCCGCAGCTACGGTTGTTCCGCAACGGGCCGGGCTTGGTCGAGGACGGTTGAGTCCATCCTAATGCAGTGCCTTCTAAAGCTCTCATAATGGTATTGCGAATACCACTTTTATGGCTAGTCTGGTGCGATGACAAGAAAGGGCCATGTGGGAGCACGCAGTCGTGATCGGCAGTTACGTTCCAGACATAAAGACGATCTAAAGATCTTCGCAGAGGTACCAAGGATGTCGGACACGCTCGACATCTAGGGAGAGGTTTCATGGCTCACAACACACCCGATGAAGCGTTAGTGCCCGATTTGCGGCGCAAGCGACGCAATGAGCTTTTCGCCTTTCTTGTTCTGGCCTTTGGGATCTGGCCCGTTGTGGCCGTCGGAGTGGTTGGCGGCTACGGATTTCTCGTCTGGATGTTTCAGATTATCTTGGGTCCACCGGGGCCGCACGGCGGCTGAGGCGCACACATGAGCACCGCCGACATAACCAGACGTTCGTTCCTCGTGGCACGCACGTCATTGCCGCCTGAATTTCTGGCACGTCCGCCAGGGGCAGTGGACCTTCATTCGTGCACGGGGTGCAACGCCTGCGTCGAGGCCTGTCCCGCGGCGATCGTGTCGCTCAAGGTAGGCTTGCCGTATCTGGATTTCGCCGGCGGCGAATGCACCTTCTGCGGCAAGTGTGCCGCCGCCTGTCCCGAACCTGTGTTCACCAGCGAAGTACCGCACCGACTTCTTTCTGCTGTCTCAATCGGCCCGTCGTGTTTCGCCCCAAATGGCATCGCGTGCCAGTCGTGCCGGGACGCATGCCCAGAAGAAGCCATTCGGTTCCGGCCACGCGTGGGGGGGCCGTTTCTGCCTGAATTGGATGAAGCTGCCTGCAGCGGCTGCGGGCGCTGCGTCAGCGTCTGCCCCGCGGGCGCGATCACCGTCGCGGAACGCAGCAAGGAAGTAGAACATGCCTGAAAGCGCCCGCACGCACCACATCTCGAGCGCCGTGGTCACCGCACTGCCCCAAAAAGCGGACAGCGTTGCTGTCCAGCTTGCGGCAATGGAAGGGGTCGAGGTTAGGGCCAGACACCAAGGAAAAATTGTCGTCGTGATCGAAGGCGACAGTACCGGAGCAATGGGCGACTGCCTGACGCGGATGGCGTTGCTTGACGGGGTGGTCGCGGCGAACATGGTTTTTGAACACATTGAAGAAGCGGAGGTCACGGGACAATGACGACCGAACTGACACGGCGCGAGGTTCTGAAGGCCCATGCGGCTGGCATCGCGGCTGCCGCAGCCGGAATCTCTTTGCCGGCTGCCGCGCAGCCGGTCCCCGGTGGAGTGAGTGCCCTCGAGATCAAATGGTCGAAAGCGCCGTGCCGTTTCTGCGGCACCGGGTGCGGGGTCATGGTCGGGGTCAAGGAAGGCCAGGTCGTTGCCACGCATGGCGACATGCAGGCGGAGGTCAACCGTGGCCTGAACTGCGTGAAAGGGTATTTCCTTTCCAAGATAATGTACGGCGCCGACAGGTTGACCACGCCGCTGCTTCGCAAGCGGAACGGGGTCTTCGACAAGGAGGGGGAATTCGAGCCAGTCTCCTGGGACGAAGCCTTCGACGTGATGGCCGAGAAGTGCAAGCAGGTGCTGAAGGAGAAGGGACCTACCGCCGTCGGGATGTTCGGCTCCGGCCAGTGGACAATTTTCGAAGGATACGCAGCCACCAAGCTGATGCGGGCAGGGTTCCGCTCCAACAACCTCGACCCCAATGCGCGGCATTGCATGGCGTCCGCTGCCTACGGGTTCATGCGGACATTTGGCATGGACGAGCCGATGGGCTGCTACGATGACTTCGAGGCCGCCGACGCTTTCGTTCTGTGGGGTTCGAACATGGCGGAGATGCACCCGATCCTGTGGACGCGCCTTGCGGACCGCAGGCTTGGACATCCACATGTGAAGGTCGCCGTCCTGTCCACGTTCACCCACCGCAGCATGGACCTGGCCGACATTCCGGTCATCTTCAAGCCGGGGACCGACCTGGCGATCCTGAACTACATCGCAAACCACATCATCACGACGGGCCGCGTCAACGAGGCGTTCGTACGCGATCATACGACCTTCATGAAGGGTGCCACGGACATCGGGTACGGACTCAGGCCCGAGCATCCGCTGGAGGTCGCGGCAAAGGGCGCGGCCGACGCGGGCAAGATGGAGCCCATCGGCTTCGACGAGTTCAAAGCCTTCGTGGCGGAGTACACGCTGGAAAAGACTGTCGAACTCACCGGGGTTGAACGCGAGTTCCTGGAGGAGCTTGCCGAGTTGTATGCCGATCCGGCCCGCAAGGTCATGTCGCTCTGGACGATGGGGTTCAATCAGCACGTCCGCGGCGTATGGGCCAACCAGATGGTCTACAACATCCACCTGTTGACTGGCAAAATCTCGGAGCCAGGGAACAGCCCGTTTTCGCTGACTGGCCAGCCGTCGGCTTGCGGAACCGCCCGCGAGGTCGGAACCTTCGCGCATCGCCTGCCCGCCGACATGGTGGTTACCAACCCCGAGCATCGGGCGCATGCCGAGGAAATATGGAAGCTGCCGCACGGCCTGCTGCCCGACAAGCCCGGATATCACGCCGTGCAGCAGGACCGGATGCTCAAGGACGGCAAGCTCAATTTCTACTGGGTGCAGGTCAACAACAACGTTCAGGCGGGACCGAACAACAGCCAGGAGACCTATCCCGGCTACCGCAATCCCGACAACTTCATCGTCGTCTCGGATGTCTATCCCACCGTGACGACGATGAGCGCGGATTTGATCTTGCCGGCCGCCATGTGGGTCGAGAAGGAAGGCGCTTACGGCAATGCCGAGCGCCGAACCCACGTCTGGCACCAATTGGTGCAGGCAAAAGGGGAAGCCAGGTCCGATCTCTGGCAGCTTGTGGAGTTCTCGAAGCGTTTCACGACGGACGAGGTCTGGACTGCGGAAATACTCGACGCGAACCCGGAATATCGCGGCAAGACGCTGTTTGATGTCCTCTTCCGCAACGGCAATGTCGACAAGTTCCCGGTCGCCGAAATCAATCCTGACTACGAAAACGTCGAGGCCAAAGACTTCGGCTTCTACCTGCAGAAGGGCCTGTTTGAGGAATACGCCGCGTTCGGCAGGGGCCACGGTCATGACCTAGCGCCCTACGACCGCTATCACGAAGAGCGAGGCCTGCGTTGGCCCGTTGTGGACGGCAAGGAAACGAAGTGGCGGTACCGCGAGGGTTATGACCCTTACGTGAAACCGGGCGAGGGGGTGCGGTTCTACGGCCGGCCGGACGGCAGGGCGGTCATCCTGGCCGTGCCTTACGAGCCGCCGGCAGAATCGCCCGACGACGAATTCGACCTGTGGCTGGTGACTGGCCGCGTGCTGGAGCACTGGCATTCGGGATCGATGACCATGCGCGTGCCAGAGCTCTACAAGGCGTTCCCCGGGGCGCGGTGTTTCATGAACGCCGACGATGCGCGAAAGCGCGGACTCAACCAGGGCGCCGAAATCCGCATCATATCGCGGCGGGGCGAAATCCGGTCGCGGCTGGAAACGCGAGGCCGCAACCGCATGCCCAGCGGGGTGATCTTCGTGCCATGGTTCGACGCTAGCCAGCTGATTAACAAGGTTACGCTCGACGCTACCGATCCCATCTCCAAACAGACGGATTTCAAGAAATGCGCGGTCAAGATCGTATCGGCCGCTTGATCAAGCGGCACAAGCTGGCGGCAGGCCTCGCTGCCGTCGTTCTCCTCACAGGGACTGCGGCGATTGCACAGATGGCCTCGGAACTGACGGGCGCGACTCCGCCAATGGAGTCGCTGCCCGCCGATCCCTTGCCCAAGTGGATCGTTGACGACATCCGCAAGATGCGGGCCTATCCTGACCAACCTCCGGTCATCCCGCATTCGATCGAGGGCTATCAGCTCTCGGTCAACACCAACCGCTGTCTGTCGTGCCACAAGCGCGAGTTCACCCAAGGGTCGGGCGCGCCAATGATCAGCGTCACCCACTACTTGACGCGCGAAGGCCAGATGATCGCCGACGTGTCTCCGCGGCGGTATTTTTGCACGGCGTGCCACGTGCCGCAGGCGGACGTGAAGCCATTGGTGGAAAACCTGTTCAAGGACATGAGCGAGATGGGCGTCGAACCCGCCGGGAGCGAGTGAACGATGCAATGGATCAAGAAACTCGTTCTCTGGGCGTGGGGCATTCTCACCACTCCGGCGGCAACGCTCGGACTGGGCTTTCTGACGCTCGGGGGCTTCGTTGGCGGCGTCATTTTTTGGGGCGCCTTCAACACGGCGCTTGAGGTGACCAACACAGAACAGTTCTGCACGTCGTGCCACGAGATGAAGAACAACGTGTACGAAGAGCTGACGCGGACGGTGCATTTCTCCAACCGCTCCGGTGTGCGCGCCTCCTGTCCGGACTGTCATGTCCCTCACAAATGGACCGACAAGATCGCGCGCAAAATGCAGGCCTCCAAAGAAGTCTGGGGCAAGATATTCGGGACCATCGACACCAGGCGCAAGTTCCTGGACATGCGCCTCGAGCTCGCCCAGCATGAGTGGGCGCGGCTGAAGGCCAACGACAGTCTTGAATGCCGCAACTGCCATTCATCCGTGGCAATGGACCTGTCCAAGCAAACCACGCGCGCGGCCGAAATCCACACCCGTTATCTCCTTTCGGGCGAGGCGACGTGCATCGACTGCCACAAAGGCATCGCTCACGAGCTTCCGAACATGGAAGGTATCGACCCGGGCTGGAAGGTGCCGCCGGAGCTGCAGGGTGAAAAGTTGCCGCAGTCCACGGCGATCGATGAACTCGAACGCTTGATGACCAGCTATCACCCCGCAGCGCATAGCTTCGCGAAGTGACGACCGGGCCTTGGCCTAGCGTGGTTCCTGTCGAAATTGTCGCACCCTATGGTTGCGGCGACGATTGTTGCGCCAGAACAAAGAGCAGGACCGGGACCAGACATATCGTTCTCCTTGTCGAAACGACATTCACAAGGAGATTGAAATGTTCACGCGACGCGAAGCCCTCATCGGAGCAGTCGTAGCGGCTGCCGCGGCGGCCGCGATACCTGCCTTTGCGGCCCAGGCACAGACCGCGGATATCGCGGCTCTTCCTCGCCAGAAGGTATCGCTCGTTGCACCGCCCTTCGTCCATGAACACAACCAGGTGGCCAAAGGCGGCCCGAAGGTCGTCGAGTTCACGATGAAGATCGAAGAAAAGCCGATCGTGATCGATGACGAAGGCACCACGCTGAGGGGCATGACGTTCAACGGCTCGATCCCCGGACCCATGATGGTCGTGCACGAGGGCGACTACCTGGAACTCACTCTGGTCAATCCGGAGACGAACGAGATGCCCCACAACATCGACTTCCATGCCGCGACGGGCGCGCTTGGCGGCGGGGCGCTTACGCACGTCAATCCCGGCGAGCAGGTGACGCTGCGGTTCAAGGCAACGCGCACCGGGACGTTCGTCTACCACTGCGCGCCGGAAGGCATGATCCCGTGGCACGTGGTTTCGGGCATGAGCGGGACCGTGATGGTCCTGCCGCGTGAAGGCCTGAAGAACGAAAAGGGCGAGCCCGTTCGCTACGACAAGATTTACTATGTCGGAGAGAACGAGTTCTACATTCCGCGGGACGAGAACGGCAAATACAAGAAGTATGAGTCCCTCGGCGAAAGCTATGACGACACGCTTAAGGTCATGCGCGGCCTGATCCCGACCCACGTGGTCTTTAACGGCAAGGTCGGCTCCCTCACGGGCAAGAACGCCATGACGGCGAAGGTCGGCGAAACAGTCATGATCGTCCACTCTCAGGCCAATCGCGATACCCGGCCGCACCTGATCGGCGGGCACGGGGACTATGTCTGGGAAGAAGGCAAGTTTGCCAATCCTCCGGCAAAGGACCTTGAGACCTGGTTTATCCGCGGCGGATCTGCAGGCGCAGCGCTGTACACTTTCCTTCAGCCCGGCGTCTACGCTTACGTGAACCACAATCTCATCGAAGCTGTCGAACTCGGTGCGACTGCTCACTTCACTGTCGAAGGCGAGTGGAACGACGACCTGATGAAACAGGTCGACGCACCCAGACCGATCCCGATGAACTGACAGCAGGACCTGATCAATGGAAGCGAGCGCGACCCGTCGGATTGCCCCGGCGGGTCGCGTTTCGTTGAAGGCCGCCACCATGCCAGTCAATACGCTAACTTTAATCGGCGGCGCTGCTGCCGTCATGACGGTCGGAGCCGTTGCCCTGCTGCCGAATTGGACTGAAGCTTCGGACCATAGGCACACCAGCCCCCCTGCGGCGCTCACCGTGGCGGCTGCGCCTGGCTCCTTCTCGCACGTCGAGCCTGGCGAATTTCTGATGAACGAGCGCCCTGTTCCGGCGCCGCGAAGGCAGATCGCCGTCAGTCAGCCACTTGATCCAGCAGTGGATGGCGCAGAACCTGATGCACAAGGCCAGCGCGGACCTTGCAGACGAACTCATCGCCGTGGAGGCTGCACTGCATGCGGGGGACCCACGGTCGCTCGAAACATCGCGGGACAATCTGGTCGCCTTGCTCGAGCGCTGGGCGATAAAGCCCGAGATTGACAGGTACGTTCAATCCGGAGGCCAATCGCCGGCGACAAGTGCGAAGTCGGAGTATGTCGTCAGCAGGACTCCGACCAACGAATTCCTGATTGACGGCGACGGCGATGCCTTGGTCGCCCTCTACAATGCGTCGCCAACCGCTCCTTCGATCATCAAGAATCTCGTCGGCAGCTTCGTGTTTGAAACTGGCGAGGCAACTGTCTGCGCCTACCCACCCATAGCCGAACCGTTGGTGAGGCGCTCAATCCAGAGCGAACTCGCGGCGTTCGAAGTGAAAACTGTGCGTTTCAATGAAAGCGGCTGCGCGCCCGAGGCCGTCCTGAAGCAGGACATTTTGCTCTTGAAGAGGCGGGATTTCCTGAAGGGCGAGCCGTCTTTCGTGCTCGCGGTTATGGAGAGATTGAACAGCGGGGAAATCCGGCGGTTCGACGGCGTATCGGATGCGCGCCTCAGATCGCGCCAGAAGGCCGAACAGGATCTCCGAGTTACTATTGCACGAGAGGTGGATAGCGCGTCGCGGAATGGCTATGGGGCCTTTCTGATGGAGCAGGCGACGCCAAAAATCTGCGTCGTCGTCGATGGAGATGCTGCGGTCCATGAAGCGATGCTGGTCCAGGTGGGCGCATTCATTGCCAGTGAGGGCAGGACTCTGCCAAGCGTAATGTCGTCGACTGCGGAAGGCAGTTATCGGGCGCTTCAGCGACAAGAATGCAGCGGCCTCTACGCCTCCCAGCCCGATCTCAAAAAACTTGCGGCTGCCCTTGTTCAGGATGGCCGCAAGCTTGAGTTCCTGCCGCTGTGGTTTGAAGGGAACGCTCTTTCCGTAGCGCGGAAGGAGCATGAGGAGGGCGAGAAGCGGCAGCAGGAGCAGCTCGAATCTCGCCGACTGGCGGCGGAGGAGGAGCGGCGGCTGGCCGAGGAGCAGGCCATGCGGCGGAAGGCCGACAGCTCGGTCCGCGAGCGCGAACTTCAGACCAAGTACGGCGCCGAGGCGAGGGCGCTCCAAACGGCGGTCTCGGAAGGCCTTCGCCTCACGGTCTTGGGCACCGCACCGACCATCAAGGGCAATGCGGGACACGCATTCGCCGAGGCAAGCAGGGGTCTATATCCGAAGTTCCATGGATGGAATTCGGAACTTGCCTCCGACTTCTGGAAGCCGACGGAGGTCAAGACGGAAATCGTCGATTACGGCATCGCCAACTGGAAAGGCCGCGGCCTTGAAGCAATAGCGGTGGAAGCCACAGTCGAGCTGGTTAGCTCGGAACGCGGGGAACATCGGCAGGCTTGTTTCGTTTTTGGCGTTCTGGCCGACGATGAGTTCGACGTTTATCGTGACGGGGTCGAATTCGAATGCGCCGGATCGGCAGCCGGGCTTACCTCGTGGACAACGGGTCATCAGCTCGAAAGCCGCTGGAGAGTAAGCGCGGAATAGTCGGTCCCAAAGTTCTGCGGCGCCTGTTGGACGCGTGCTACCAGATCCAAAAGAGAAGGGCCCAGCCTGTATTGGCGACGCTCATGGCTGCCGCAACAGGGAAAAGTGCGGCCAGCCGTCGGCGGCCGTCGAGGGTGTAAATTCCCGTCACCCGCCAGCAAAGCATGAACGCTGCCACGACGATCAGCTTCGGCATCTTCTGCTCGGGCAGAATGTGGCCAGTGTTCGACATCATGGCGGTCTCCTGGTGTAGTCCCAGTGCGGCAGGTTTGCTCGTTCCTGATGCCCATCCGTTAGCCTGATGTGAATTGACACCGCAAGGCACATGTTCCTATTTCGTTCTCATGCCGCTGCTCTCAGAATTCCCATCCAAAAAGGTCATCGTCTCCTGCGAGAAGTGCGGGCTGCGGAGGCAATACGACAGGAATGCAATGGTCCGTACGGGAGGAGACCGCACATTGGCTCACTTTTTGGATGAAATTGTCGCCCGTGTTGGATGCCCTAAAGCCAACAGCCTGAGTGTCTACGAGCGGTGCGGCGCCAAATATGAAGAACTGTTGAGCCTATTGAACGGGCGGCGGGAAGAATGACGGCTGCGAAGAAACGCGAAAACATGAAGCGTTGGCATATCCGCAAGAACCTACCGCATCAGGTGGCACTGCCGAATGACCTATGCTGCATGGAGAACTATGACCTGATAGCAGTCTTCTGCCGCCAGTTCGAAACGGAGCCAATGTTGCAGCATGTCATGGCCAAGTGGCCTGACGGCAAAAGCGATGACTACAGGCCCTATTGCTTTGCCACCCGCGAGGATGCCGAGGTGTTCGCTGAGCATTTTGAAGGCACGCACTTCGACCCGGTCAAGGATCGCGAAAAGGGTCGGATCAACGGCGCTTGGTTACGAACCGACGAGTGGAAGCCGATCGAGCGGTGTGGCCCCTTGGAGTTACCGCGGTTCTTCCGCGAGTATGGACGTTAACGGCGGCCATCGGGCTTCATGATGCTGATGAGGCCTTCAGCATGTAGCCGCCGCAAATGAACCACTGTGTCCGCGAAGCGCCGTTGAAGTTGCTCCTCGGTATGGACGACCAGGACATCGCACGTTGGGCAATGGAACGTCAGGTTCTGCCTGAACCACCGCCCGGACTTCTGGATGTCATGGCCATTTCTGCAGGCCATGGTGTGGTGCATCGCATCAACGTCTTCGACTAGCTGTAGCCGCTTAGGTCTTTTGCCTGGCATCAAATTGCCCTTCACCGAGACGTCGTGAAATGATCGTGGTATGCCAATACTAGACACCGACCCGGGCCGCCCGTCCACTTACGTGCCAAGCGGCCTTTTTGTGTCCTCACATTTTCGGACTAACCGAACTTCCTTCCTCGACAAGCTCGTCGCCTGAATCCGGCGCGACATCCGGCGCGCGATTCAAGATCTCCAAGGCCGTATCGGAATTGCCGCGCGCGGTTCTTTTCTTGAGGTTGAGGATTGCGCGCCGATGGCCGACACCGTCGGCAATGAACGCCGAGAGGAGCTGGTTCAGCGACACGTTGTCTTCTGCTGCAGCCTGCTTGGCCTCTTCCATCACATGGTCGGCAAGCCTCAATGGATATGTGCTCATGACGGTTGGCTCCATTCATGATCCAAGGCTTCTCTCCAAGAATCCCGGGACGCTTCCCTTGATAACCTCGCGGACGGTCACGTTCGAAGCACCGTTCGATGACCGCAGTCCAGACAGCAAGACGTTGGCATCGAACACCTTCATAGCGTCAACTTGATATCTCATGTGATATCAAGTCAAGAGTCGAAGCCGTTCGCGGATATCCCAGCGCTCTCGGTTCCGGCCTTTCCCAGCCGCTGACTCTGACCTGCGCGCCTGGCCTCTACTCCGATCCCAATCGAGAGCCGTGGCAATCCGTTGAAAGTCGGCGAGCATCGATGCTGGAACCCGAAGGGAGCTGCGTTTTCGCTAACCTCATCCGTAATTCCGTGGGATGAAGAGCATCCCACGGAACGACAAAACGTCCATTCTCGAGGCCCACGATGTCATGACGGACCGCAACGAAGCCTCAGCGGAAACGCTGCGCCTGTTATGTTAGCTTGGGTTGCAGCAAAGCCTTCCCGAAGAGCGCGGCAAATCCAAGGAACGCAACCGACCATGCCGCTCCTGCCATCTCGATCAGATGGAGTTCCGGGAGAAAGACAGCCGCAATTCGCAAACCTGCAGCCGCGATGATGGCCAAAAACAGGAACGCTGCTCCGTGCCCGGCCTTCAGCGGCCGCCCGGTGTGCCCCAGCGTGGCGCGCACCATGACGGAAAGCGTCATAGCGCCGATCGCTCCGCCGCCGAGGGCGTGCATGCCCGCAGCAATAGGCAGGCTCTCGGGAAACACGATGGAAGCCGCCACCAGAGCGAATCCCAAGGGAATGAAGCCATAGGCGAAGTGGAGGACCAGAACGAGTGGATCTTTGATGGTTCGGTCCCCAGCCCATCGCGCCAGGCGCACCGACTGCAAAGCGGCCGCAATGCCCAGCGCGACTGCCGTACCGACGCTGATCGGAAAGAAGCACCACGCCACGAGCGCAAGCGCGCCAACTACGAGGGAGACCACGTCGAAACGATTGAAAGGCACGGGAAGGCGTCCTGGATTCTGCCGGACAAGCCAGTTGCGCGTGAAGCTCGGTATGATCCTTCCGCCGATGATCATGACGAGCAGCACCGCGGCGCTCATGCCGAGCCTTCGGCTCATGTCGGAAAGTCCGAAATAGTGAGCTTCAAGGTGGAAACACACGTTTGCTGCCAGAAGCATAGCCAGCGGCAGCAGCACTTTCAGATTGCGCCAGTTTCGGCCCGCAACGATTTCAATGGTGGCAGCCAGAGCCACCGCGCCAAGGAACGCCGCGTCAACCGTCGCCGCTACTTGCCATCCGATGACAGACGAGAAGAACACCGCGAAACGACCTGCAATCCAGATCGATACAAGGCCCAGGAGGGGGTACCCCTGAACGGGCAGACGGCCCGTCCAATTCGGGATGGCAGTGAGCAAGAAGCCAGTGACGATAGCTGCCAGATAACCGAACAGCATCTCATGGACATGCCAATCCAGCGGCGCCAGAAGGCTGTAGGTCTCAAGGTGGCCAGCATAAAGCGGGAGCCAGAACAGGATCGAGAGTCCCGCGTACAACGACCCGAGCAGAAAGAATGGCCTGAACCCGTACGACAGTATTGCTGGTCCTTTGTAGGACCGTAGTCTTGGAATTCCCATTCTTGCGACTTTCAAAAAAGAACCGGGCGGTCAAGAAATGTCCGCCCGGTTGGCCTCAGCGAGGGCATTCGAGGCCAGGAGGAGAGCGTAATTACTTGGCGGCTACCGCCTGGCCGAAGAGTTCCGCGAACGCTGCCTTGGCCTTTCCGGTCTGCTTGACGGCCTTGGCCGCGTCGGCGTTGACTGGCTGGCCGACAACCACGAGGGCGACCATGCCCATGCCGTAGTGAGGAGTGCACTTGACCCCGTAGACGCCTTCCTTGTCGAGGGTCACCGTGATCTCCTCGTTCATCTTGCCTTTGAAGTCGGCGGCGCCTTCGGGGATCATGCCCTTGATGGACTCGGCGTTGTGCGACTTATCGGTCGGCACGAACTTCACTGTGTCGCCAGGCGCTGCCTGGACGAAGTTCGGCTGAAAGACCATTGCGCCCTTTTCGCCCTTGTTGAGCATTTGGACCACGTGTTCCGCAGCATTGGCGCCGCCGGCGAATACGAGGAGCGAAACGGCAGTCGTGAGGTGGAGGAGGAATTTCATCATATACCTTTCTAGCGATCTATGGCTGCGTCAGCAGTTGCCTCTCACTACTCCGATTGCCGTCGAGGGAATTTGCGATTGCGCAAATTCGGCAAGAAAACCTTGGAAGTGGTGCGACAGCGGGACGGTTAGCTACCGAAGAGGGTTGAAGTTCGATGTTTGTGGGAGGTTTGGCCCCTCGGAGGGGGAATTCGCGGATGGTAGTTCGCTCGACACGAACCGTCTTTCCCCCCAAAGGCTAACGGGCGAGACTCCCAAAACGATTGACACAGATCAATCTATTTCTTCTTCTTGGGGTTCACAGTGCTGTACGCACGATAGCCACGAAACCACAGCATTGGAGATAGTTTTGTACACGAACATTCTCATAACCACGGATGGTTCGGAACTTGCGCAGAAGGGTGTCGACCACGGCCTGACGTTAGCGAAGAGCCTTGGCAGCAAAGCGACTGTGATAACGGTGGCGGAGCCCTACCCACTGCACAGCCCCGCTACGATCGGGTCATGGACTGAAGCTCAGCAACATCATGCTGATGCTGCCTTGAATTTGGCAAAAGAAGCGGCCGCTAAGATGGGCGTGACCATCGAAGTAGTGCTGGCGTCGCATGCATCGCCCGCGGAAGCGATCGTCAAAACAGCGCAAGATCGGGGATGCAACCTCATCGTTATGGCGTCCCACGGACGACGTGGTGTGAGCAGGCTTTTGCTCGGAAGCCAAACCGCGGAGGTTGTTCATCTCTCCAAGATTCCGGTGCTTGTCGTACGTTAGAGCTGTGCGAACTGCCCAAGCCTGCAGTGCCGCGCCGACGCCAAGCGTCAATGCGGCCTGCCATTGCACGGAGAGCCGAAAAATAGCTGCGCCTGTATTAGGAGACGCATCCGAACGCTATTGATTCGTCGCCAAGTTTCGAGATTCGGCGCGGACAACAATTAGCCGTCGAAGTTGGGCTTCATCTACCCCGCTGGCCGGAAGTTGGGCCATTATGTCAGCAACGGCCGCAACGACAGAAATCACATTCGGTGGACAGATGAGGTCGAGATAACGGTCGACCGCATCGAGGGTCTCTTTCTCATATTTGTCCATTTTGGTCCTGTCAGCGGATTGCGGTCAGGCAGTGAACCGCAGCAGCGGCGAACTTCTGTGCGCGATTGCGCTCCAATTCAGTCGGAAGCCGCTCGCCGAAATCGAGATAGCAGTCCAGGAGCAGCTCGCAAAGTGCCGCCATCCCTAGCGAGCTTCCGCTTGGCGTGTTTTGCAGCAGCGGCGAATTGCCAAACGGCGATCTCGCCAGGCTATCCGCGCGCAGCCGCGCTTGGCGGGCAAGCTCCCGCAGCCGTGCCCCCTCGGCGTCAGTTCCGCGGGCAGCCGCGACTTCAAGCTGTTCGGAAAGCCGAAGCTCCATCTCGTCCCATGCGAAATCCGTCCTTCTGGAAGCGGTCCGCTGCTTGTGAAACGCCAGCCGTCGCTCCCGGCGCAACGTGGCCACGTGCCCCAGTTCCTCCCTCGCCATCGTTTCCGCTGCCTCCCGCAACTCATTTGTCGGTGCCCGTGCGGCCATGTAGGTCCAGAAGACAAAGGCGCGTTCTTCGTTGCGCACCGCCATCGAGAAAGCCCGGTAGCCGTTCAGCAGTTCGGGTGCGATGGTTCCCGCCCCCTCATCGTCGAAAATGTCGGATACCTGCCAGCTGATCTGTGATTGTTCGGGCTGCTTTCCGCTGACCTGATGAGACCAGTGCGTGACGTTGTCGACGTGTTGCCTTTCCTCCGTGGCCAGTCTGTCAAATACGCCGGCGAGATCAGGCCGGCCTTCCTTCCGCATTCTGCAAGACAGTTCCGAATAGCCCGAGGCGGCCTCCTGCTCCATCGCATAGGCGAGGGCGAGTAACTCGTCCATCGTATTTACGGACACATAGGGCTCCCATTTCAGGACCGACATGGACTTCCTCCCAGTGCGAATGTCGGAACACCCTAGAACGGGATGGTGACCTTCAGTTTGCGCTGGATCAAAGACGTGCGGGCTTAAGCCGTCTTTATCGCTCCGGGGCCCGCGACCTGCATGCGGTTGCAGCCTCGTCGCGTGGGTAACCACCGCGCGGGAAACAACGCGCCTTGGCGATATCGCTAGGCCGAACCGGAATTCGATCGTGACAAGCGCATTTCTCCTCGAAGCCAAAAAGGCAGCCGCCAAAACCTTGATGGCCGCCTTGGCATTTGTTTCAATCGCCTGCGTCTTTTTTGGGCAATTGGCCGACGCTTCAGCCGCGAGCCGGGTCGCTGAATTCCTGCCCAAGGCGCAGCCCGGCGAGTTCTTCCAGGGCGCCGAACGATTCGGCGAACTTGCGGGAGAGCCGCCGCTCGCCCCCGTGTACCGGGGTACCGACATCCTGGGGTACGTCTACCTCAACTCGGATTTCACCAGTGCGGTCGGCTATTCCGGCAAACCGATCCACATCCTGGTCGGCATAGACAAGCAGGGCGTTGTCCGCGGGTTCAAGCTCGTTGACCACAAGGAACCCATCGTCCTCATCGGCATCCCCGAGAAAAAGGTGGTCGCCGCGCTGAACGCGCTCATAGGTAAGGACATGGGGCGCGTAGCGGCGGGCGCTGAGCGCCCACCTCAAGTGGACATCGTCAGCGGCGCAACGGTTACCGTGCTCGTGATGGGCGACAGCATCGTGCGGTCCGCGGTTAAGCTGATCCGGAGCAACCGATTGGGGGAAACAGGACTGGCTTTCGCTCCCGCTCACGCCGCAACGACGAAGCTCGACCTGTCCAAAAGCGAAGTCCACGATTGGCAGACGCTCGTCGGGGACGGCTCAGTCCGAAAACTCCAGCTGTCGGTGGGCGAAATTACCGACGCGTTCAAGCAGGCTGGCTTGGCGCAGGCCGCCGCACGGCCTGAATCGAACATTCCAGGCGACCGTTTCATCGAACTTTACGTCGCTCCAGTCAGCGTACCGTCGATAGGCCTCAGCCTGCTCGGCAAGAGCGGCTTCGAGCGGATGCAGTCGATGCTGAAGCCTGGCCAGCAGGCGATCGTCGTTGCCGGGGACGGGCTCTATTCCTTCAAGGGATCCGGCTACGTCCGGGGGGGCATTTTCGACCGGATTGAGCTCCTTCAAGATGGACAAGGAGTGCGCTTCCGCGACCGCAATCACTCCCGCCTCGGCGATCTGGCAGCGGCCGGCGCACCGCGGCTGCGAGAGATTGCATTGTTCGTCGTGCCGCCGGAGTTTTCGCTGGACCTGACCGAGCCTTGGGAACTTCAGTTGCTGGTGCAGCGCAGCTTTGGCGCACGCGAGAAGGCGACGCTTCCTTTTAACGTCGGCTACACGCTGCCGGACCAGTATCTGACGGTGAACGAGCCGCCGGCACCGCCGTTGGCTCAGTTTCAGCCTTCGACAACCGGAGCGCCCGCAGCCCAGCCCAACGCCAGCGCCGGAACATTTCCGGACGAAGAGCCGCTCTGGGTCAGGATGTGGAAGATGAACACCGTGTCTATCGGCATCACGGTGTTTGGGCTTCTTGTCCTTACCGCCATTTTCTTTTTCCAGGACTGGCTTGTCCGGCGGCCGAAGCTTTTTGGCTGGGTGCGTCGCGGCTTTCTGGTGTTCACGCTGGTCTGGCTCGGCTGGTACGCCAATGCGCAGCTGTCCGTGGTCAATGTGCTGACCTTCACAAACTCCCTGATCACCGACTTCAATTGGGAGTTCTTCCTTTCCGCGCCCCTTGTTTTCGTGCTGTGGGCGTCGGTCGCGGCAGGCTTGCTGTTTTGGGGACGCGGGCCGTTCTGCGGCTGGCTGTGTCCCTTCGGCGCCCTGCAGGAGCTAACCAACAATCTCGCCCAATGGCTCAAAGTGCCTCAGCTGAAGGTGCCGTTCGGGCTGCATGAGCGGCTGTGGCCTATCAAGTACATCATCTTCCTAGGTCTGTTCGGGCTCTCCTTCTATTCCGTCGCGCTGGCAGAAATGTTCGCGGAGGTCGAACCGTTCAAGACGGCCATCATTCTCAAATTCGCGCGGGAATGGCCGTTCGTGATTTTTGCGCTGACGATCCTGTCGCTCGGACTTTTCGTCGAGCGGTTCTACTGCCGCTACCTGTGCCCGCTGGGCGCAGCGCTCGCCATCCCTGGCCGGATCAGGATGTTCGAATGGCTCAAACGCTATCCGGATTGCGGCTCGCCGTGCCAGCGCTGTGCCAAGGAATGCCCGGTGCAGGCGATCCATCCGGAAGGCCAGATCAACGTCAACGAATGCATCTACTGCATGCATTGCCAGGAACTCTACCACGACGACCATCGCTGCCCGCACATGATCCAGGTGCGGCTGAAGCGCGAAAAGTTCCAGGCGCTTTCGTCGCCTTCCTTGCGCAGCGACAACGATCGCGGACCTGCAAAGCCTGTAATCACCCATCGGGGCGCTCCAATTCCCCCAGCGTCGGGGAAAGCCGAGCCGACGAAACAGCCATGAGCGAAAAAAGGAGGCTCAAATGTCAGACGAGCAAATCAACAGATTGAACAGGCGACAGTTGCTGGGCACTAGCGTAGCTGCGGGCGCGACCGCCGTAAGCGGAGCCCTGACGCTGGCAGGCGGAGCCGTATCGCCCGCCGCCGCTCAGTCCTCTTCTGCTGCGCCGAGCGGCGAAGGCGGAAGCTATGAGGTGAAGCCCGGCGAACTCGATGAGTACTACGTCTTCTTTTCCAGTGGCCAGTCGGGCGAAGTCCGTATCGTTGGTGCGCCCTCGATGCGCGAAATGATGCGTATTCCGGTCTTCAACCGCTGCAGCGCCACCGGATGGGGCCAGACGAACGAGAGCCGCAAAGTGCTGACCGAAGGACTGCTTCCCAACACGAAGGAGTTCCTGAAGGACAAGGGCGGGATCTACCTCAATGGCGACCTGCATCATCCTCACCCCTCCTTCACGGACGGGACCTACGACGGCCGTTATCTTTTCGCCAATGACAAGGCCAACACCCGCGTCTGCCGCATTCGTCTCGACGTGATGAAATGCGACAAGATCATCCAGCTGCCGAACCAGCACACGGTCCATGGCCTTCGCGTGCAGAAGTATCCGAAGACCGGATACGTCTTCTGTAACGGCGAGGACAGGGTGCCGATCCCCAACGACGGCAAGGTGCTCGACGACCACAAGCAGTATCATGCGATCTTCACCGCCGTTGACGGCGAGACGATGAAGGTTGCCTGGCAGGTGATGGTCGACGGCAACCTCGACAACGTCGACGCGGACTACCAGGGCAAGTACTGCTTCGCCACCTGCTACAACTCGGAAGAGGGCGTGAACCTCGCCGAGATGATGGAGAAAGAGCAGGACTGGGTCGTCATCTTCAACCTCAAGCGCATCGAAGATGCCGTCGCCAAGGGCGATTACAAGGAGATCAACGGCGTTCCGGTAATCGACGGCCGCAAGGGCTCGCCCTACACTCGCTATGTTCCTGTCCCGAACAGCCCGCATGGCATCAATACCGCGCCCGATGGAATCCACGTCGTCGCCAACGGCAAGCTGTCGCCGACGGTGACAGTGTTCGACGTGCGTAAGTTCGACGAGCTGTTCGACGACAAGATCCAGCCCCGTGACACAGTCGTTGCCGAGCCAGAACTCGGACTCGGGCCGTTGCACACTGCCTACGACGGCAGGGGCAACGCCTACACGACGCTCTTCATCGACAGCCAGGTCTGCAAGTGGAACATCGACGATGCCAAGCGAGCCTTCAAGGGGGAGGCGGTCGACCCCATCCGCCAGAAGCTCGACGTCCACTACCAGCCAGGTCACAACCATACTTCGATGGGGCAGACTAAAGAAGCTGACGGCAAGTGGCTGATTTCGCTGAATAAGTTCTCGAAGGATCGATACCTTAACGTCGGGCCGCTAAAGCCGGAGAACGACCAGCTCATCGACATCTCCGGCGAACAGATGGTCCTGGTGCATGACAATCCGACCTTCGCGGAACCGCATGACGCAACCCTGGTGCACCGCTCCAAGGTCAATCCCGTTCATGTATGGAACCGTGAAGATCCGTTCTTCTCCGATGCGGTCAAACAGGCTAAGGCCGACGGCATCGACCTGATGTCGGCGGCGGAAGTTATCCGCGACGGCAATAAGGTGCGCGTCTACATGACGTCGGCGGCGCCGGCGTTCAGCCTTGAGACCTTCTCGGTAAAGCAGGGTGACGAGGTCACCGTCTACGTAACCAACATCGACGAAGTGGAGGATCTGACCCACGGGTTCAGCATCATCAACTACGGCATCAACATGGAGGTCGCGCCGCAGGCGACCGCATCGGTCACCTTCACCGCGAGCCAGCCAGGCGTGTACTGGTATTACTGTTCGTGGTTCTGCCATGCCATGCACATGGAGATGAAGGGCCGCATGTTCGTCGAGCCACAGGGCGCTTGACGGCCATGGCCCGTTGGGGAGCATTCGCAACGATGGGGGCGGCGGCAATTGTCGCCGTCCTCTCTGGCCCCGTCTGGTCGGCCAGCATCGTGGTCCCGGCGGGGAATGGAAACGTCCAGGCCATTGTCGACGCGGCGTCGCCGGGCGACGTCGTGACGCTCTTGAGTGGCGAACACAGGGGACCGATCGAAATCCGGAAGGCGGTGACGCTGGAGGGCGTTCCCGGAGCGGTCCTGATGGGAAGCGGCCGCGGCAGCGTCGTGACCTTGCGGTCCCCGAATTCGGCGGTGCGCGGTCTCGAGATAAAAGGTTCGGGCGCGGACATGGAAGCGATGGATGCCGGAGTGTTCGTCACCAAGACGGCGAAGGCGGCGATCGTCGAAAGCAATACGATCGTCGGAAATCTCTACGGGATCTATCTGCACGGCGCCGCGGACGCGGTCGCCAAGGGCAACCGTATCGTCGGGATGCGCGGGGGCCGCACGAATGAGGCGGGGAACGGCGTCTCGGTCTGGAACGCGCCCGGAGCCAAGGTCATCGACAATGACATCAGCTTTGGCCGCGACGGCATATTCTCAGTGACCAGCAAGCGAAACGTCTTCAGCGGCAACCGCTTCCGCAGCGTGCGTTTCGCTATCCACTACATGTACACCAACGACAGCGAGATCAGCGGGAATGTCTCGCTAGACAACGCCGTCGGCTACGCGATCATGTACTCCAGCAGGCTCAAGGTCACCGACAATCTATCGGACGGCGATCGAGATCGAGGCCTGCTGCTCAACTACGCCAACGGCTCGCAGATATCAGGCAACGTCGTGCGTGGACGTCCCCAATCAGAGGAACGATGGAGGACGGCTGGACAGCAGACCAGCGAGCATGGCCTGCCGGCCGCCGCCGAAGCGTCGTCGCCTTCCGCAATGCGGATTGGTCCGGAGAAATGCGTCTTTATCTACAACGCCAACAAGAACCTCTTCCACGAGAACTGGTTCGAGGGCTGCGAGATCGGCATCCATTTCACTGCCGGGTCCGAAGGCAACATTATGTCCGGCAACGCCTTCGTCAGGAACCGCAACCAGGTCAAATATGTCGGAACCCGGGATCTCGACTGGCAGGTTGACGGGCGCGGCAACTATTGGAGCGACAATCCGGCCTTCGACCTCGACTCCGACGGCATCGGCGACGCTCTCTATCGTCCCAACGATTTGATCGACAAGGTCTTGTGGACGGCCCCCCAGGCCAAAGTTCTGGTCAACAGCCCGGCGGTTCAAGTCATCCGATGGGCTCAGGCCCAGTTTCCGGCGCTGCTTCCGGGCGGCGTGGTGGACAGCCGACCGCTGATGGCGCCTCCAAAACTGCAGGGAGCAGCGCGATGAACACCGAAACCGTAAGTGTTGAGCGCGTGGCGAAATCTTATGGCCGCCACGAGGCCGTGAAATCTGTCTCGCTCGTGTTGAACGCAGGCGAGACTATAGCGCTGGTGGGGCACAACGGCGCCGGCAAGACCACCCTCATCAAGCTCATGCTGGGCCTTATCCGGCCGAGCGCCGGCAACGTCCGCGTCTTGGGCGAAAACCCGGCGGCAGGCGAATTTGCCGCGCGCAGGAGCTTGGGTTACCTGCCGGAGAACGTTTCCTTCAACATGGCGCTGACAGGGCGCGAGACGCTGGCGTTTTACGCTCGGCTCAAGCGTGCGGCCCTCGGCCAGGTCCCTGAACTGCTGGATCGGGTGGGACTGAGCGCGGCGATGGACCGAAGGGTAGGGACCTACTCCAAGGGCATGCGCCAGCGGTTGGGTCTGGCGCAGGCGCTCCTCGGGAGTCCGAAAGTTCTGCTGCTCGACGAGCCGACAACAGGACTCGATCCGTCGCTGCGGCGCAGTTTCTACGCAATCATCGACGAGCTGAAATCCCAAGGATCCACCGTCCTGCTGTCGTCGCACGCCCTCACTGAACTCGAGGGAAAGGCAGACCGCGTGATCATCGTCAACCGCGGCATCAAGATCGCGGACGGCACGATAGACGAACTTCGTCATATCGCGCGGCTGCCCACGCGCATCCGTCTGAAGCTCGCGGACCGCGAACCCGCCACGGTCGAGCGCTGGATCAGCGATACGGGGAGGTGGCAACGGGTCAACGGCCACATGCTGGAAATCGACGCGGCCCCGGAAGACAAGATCCAGCTCCTGCGCAGAGCTGCCGCAGAAGGCGCGCCCGTTGCCGATCTCGACCTGATCCCGCCGACCCTTGACGAGCTCTATGCGCATTTCTTGAGCACGCAGGATGCAATGCCATGAAAAACATACTGATCCTTGCCCGGAAAGAGGTGCAGGAGGCCCTTCGCAACCGATGGGTCCTGGCGACAACGCTGTTGCTGGCGGCGCTCGCGCTGACATTGACGTTCCTCGGCAGCGCGCCGACTGGCATTGTCGCGGTCGGCCCGCTTGACGTGGTCATCGTCAGCCTGTCCAGCCTGACCATCTTCCTCGTACCGCTAATCGCTCTGCTGATCTCCCATGACGCCATCGTCGGCGAGATGGAACGGGGCACCATGCTGCTGCTGTTGAGCTATCCGGTTGGCCGCTGGCAGGTGATTATCGGGAAGTTTGTCGGGCATGTGGCGATACTGTCGTTCGCTACGCTTCTCGGTTATGGCGCGGCCGCTGCGGCGCTGGCGGCAACTGGCGCGTCCATCGACGCAGCAAGTTGGTGGGCGTTTCTCTTCATGATCGGCGCTTCGGTAATGCTTGGCGCTGGGTTCATCGCGAGTGGCTACCTGGTAAGCGCGCTGGTGCGGGAGCGCGGGACAGCCGGAGGAATAGCGATTGGCGCCTGGCTGCTTTTCGTCCTCATCTACGACATGGCGCTGCTGGGGGTACTGGTGGTGGATCAGGGCCGCAACCTGAGCGGCGGTCTGTTGGACACGCTGCTCCTGCTCAACCCGACCGATGTCTACCGCCTGCTGAATCTCGGATCCGGCAGCGCAGGTCTGCTGTCTGGGATGGGTGGCATCGCACAGAGCAGCGCGTTGACGCCTGCCATTCTGGTCGCGGCGCTCGCCGGGTGGACGATCATCCCCTTGGCGATGGCCACGGTCGTTTTTTCAAGGAGAGAACTATGAGACTCGCCGCTGTTGCCAGCATGTTCGCTGCAGTCCTGTTTCTGGCAGGCTGCCGTGCGGAGGAAGAGGCGGGCACGCCGCAGCCGTTTGCGCTGACAGAAAGCGCGATCGGCCACTATTGCGGCATGAACGTCCTGGAGCACCCAGGACCCAAGGGACAGATCGTGCTGGGTCGCGTAGCTGAGCCGATCTGGTTCTCGTCTGCGCGCGATGCCGTGGCGTTCACCATGCTGCCGGAAGAGCCCAAGAACGTCGCTGCCATCTTTGTCTCCGACATGGCTGCGGCTCCGACATGGGAAGAGCCGGGCCCCGAGAACTGGATTGACGCCAGGAAGGCATTCTTTGTCATCCGCAGCTCCAAAAGGGGCGGCATGGGTGCCGAAGAAACGATTCCTTTTTCGTCTGAAACTGCAGCCCGGGTTTTCGTGTCGATGCACGGCGGTGAGGTCGTAGATTTCGCCGGGATTCCACCCGAATACGTGCTTGGCAAAAGCCAGGCGGGGGGCTGACATGGCCGCGTTCATGAACCGTCGTCGCGCAATCGGGATATTGGCTGCCGCCTCGGGCTTGAGCCTGCTGCCGTTCGGTTCCGCTGTCGCAACCCCGGCCAGCGCCGTCGATTGGCGCGGGCAGGCGCTGGGTGCCCCCGCTGAATTGAGAATTCACCACCACGACCGCGCGCATGCGCAGGCGTTGGTGGAACAGGTCGCGGCAGAGGTCCGGCGCCTCGAACGCATCTTCAGCCTCTATCGCGAGGATTCGATCCTGGTTTCGCTGAATCGGCAGCACTCGCTGGTAGCTCCCCCTGAGGAACTGGTCGACCTGCTTGCCAAGTGCCGCAGTTATTGGACGTTGAGCGAGGGCGCGTTCGACCCTACGATCCAGTCGCTCTGGTCAGCCTATCAAAGGCACTTCTCTGCCCCCGATGCCGATGCGGCGGGGCCATCGGCCCGCGTTCTCCGAGATGCGCGGAGCAAGGTCGGATTTGACCGCGTCGTTTTCAGCCGCGACCGCGTTGAGCTCGCCGCTGGCATGGCCCTTACCCTCAATGGCGTTGCCCAAGGCTACATCACAGACCGCATAGTGGCGCTACTTCGGGCTGGAGGCATAGGTTCCTGTCTCGTGGACATGGGCGAGTGCCGTACCGTCGGCATGCGCCCGGACGGCAACCGCTGGCGGGTTGGGATCGCCGACCCGGATAACGCGGGCCGCCAACTCGCGGTCTTGGATGTCGTCGACCGAGCGGTGGCCACGACGAGCGGCTCTGGATTCCATTTCGACAGCAATGGTCGCTTCAACCATCTCCTGGACCCGCGCACTGGCCTGCCGGCTCACCGCTACAGAAGCCTGACGGTGGTCGCCGCGGAAGCCGCCGATGCAGATGCCCTGTCAACGGCTTTCAGCCTGATGGACCCAACCTCCATCGCTGCGGCTGCCAAGAAGATTGGCAGGATCGACGTACGCATCGCGCAAGTCGGCGGTCCCGAACTGGTGATGCAAACATGACCGAGCGGATGTCCGAGTACGGGCTCGCACAATGCCCGAGATGCGTATCGGAACTTGCGGCGACATCGCTGGAGGTCAACCGCTGTTGCGGAGGTCGCGCGGAAAGCCCATCGGGCATCGTGAGGGCGCATCTGGCATGGCCGCGCCGGATCGCGGCCCGGTCCTGAGGGGAACTCAATGATCGGCGCATCCCAGTCGCGATGGACAATGTCGTATTTCGCTGCCGCATTGTTGGCACTGCTCGTCGCGCTGGCACTGATGGCTGTCGGTTACGGCTTCCCTCACGTTCCAGTCGAATCGCCGCAGACGCTCGTGGTTGTGCATCTGGCGGTGCTCGGGTGGTTGAGCCTTCTGATGTGCGGGGCGCTGTTTCAGTTCGTGCCCGTTTTGATAGCTCGTCCTCTTTACAGCGACGCTGCACCCTTGTCGGCTCTCGTTTGCCTGGTGTCAGGCCTGGTGGCGCTCTTGCTCGGCTTTCTGGCGCTGGAGGGAAGAATAGCCGCGACGTCGTGGTTCTTCGGTGCTGCGAGCCTGCTTCTGGCGGTTGGATTTGCGCTGGTGCTAGGAAACCTGCTTGTCACGCTGTTGAAAAGCCGCCCGCTGCCCATCCCCGCCCGCTTCGTGGTCATCGGCCTGGCAAGCCTCGCTCTGACTGCCGCCTTAGGCGTTACGTTTGCCCTCGTGCGGGGAGGCATTGCGGACGAGGAGCGTCTCGTCGAACTCTCTTCGGCAGGCATTCCCATTCACGCCATAGCCGGACTTGGAGGCTGGCTTGGATTCTGTGCGATGGGAGTGAGCTACAAGTTGCTGGCCATGTTCATGCTGGCGCCCGAGCTCGACAGGCGCGGTAGCCGTGCGGCGCTCCACCTCGGGACTTGCGCTCTCCTGCTTGGCCTGCCTGGAGCTGTCGTTGCCGTCTGGATTGGCGGGAGTCGCGATCTGGTGCTGCTCGCAGCTGCTGCCCCCGGCTTGGGTGCCTTCGCGTTCTACGGCCGGGATATGCTGTACCTCTATCGTGCGCGCAAACGTCGAACGATCGAATTGAACGCTCGCATGGCCACCCTTGCCTTTGTTTCCTTGGCAGCCGCGGTCCTGCTCGCTGTGATCGCCATGGTATTGTTGGAGATGCAGCGGTATTCGGCTCCGATTGCATTTCTTTTCGCATTCGGCTGGTTATCGGGACTAGGTCTGGCCAAGCTTTACAAGATCGTCGCATTTCTGACGTGGCTCGAATGCTACGGCCCAGTTCTAGGTAAGATGCCGACGCCTCGTGTCCAGGATCTCGTCGTTGAACGACGGGCCGGGAAGTGGTTTCTGCTGTACTTTATCGCGGTATGGTTGGGCGCTGCGTCGCTTGTATTTGGGTACCCTGGGGCATTTCAAGCGGCTGCGGCGGCCATGCTCGTCGCGACCCTTGGCATTGTAGGCGAGCTCGTGCGCGTTAGGTATTTGGCCGACGTGCCCGGAGCCGGATTGCCATCAGGTGTTCGCAGGCCACCCATGCTGTGGTCGGCGGCACAATGACAGAAGGTTGACATTCATGACCACGACATTCGTAGACCTCGATGTACGGCCGCTGCTTGCGGCGGGCGACGAACCATTCGGCAAGATAATGGAGACGGTGGCATCGCTTGGACTGGGCGTTGGCCTCAGGCTATTCGCGCCCTTCAAGCCTATTCCGCTGTTGCAGGTTCTTGCTTCAAGAGGGTTCGACTACGAAGCAAGAGAGATCGGCGGCGGGGACTGGGAGGTGCTGTTCAGGCCGTCTGGCCAACACGGGCCTGTCGATTCAGCCGAAGAGGCGTCATCGGAGAGCTGGCCGGAGCCAGTTCGCCACCTGGACAATCGCGATCTGGAGCCGCCAGAGCCGATGGTGCGGATCCTTGCCGAGGTTGAACAAATGGCTACAGGGGAAGTCATGTCGGCCCTGCTCGCACGTGAGCCAGTCTTCCTGTTTTCCGAGTTGGAGAAGCGGGGACATCGTTGGAGGGGAGGCTTCGATTCCGGCGGTACGACCTATCGTCTGCTGGTTTGGATCAACGCGAAGGAGCGGGTTGGATGACGGTTGAAGCGACCGACGCGCTGACCGACCAGGTGAAGCAAGCGCTTCGTCTGGTGATAGATCCGGAGCTCGGTGACAACATCGTCGATCTGGGTCTGGTCTATTACGTGGCAGTTCACGAAGGAGGGGCGGCTTACGTCGTGATGACGACCACCACGCGCGGGTGCCCAGCGGCTTCCTACCTAAGGGACGGGGCTCGCGACAGCGCCAAGAGCGTCCCCGGAGTTGGATCTGTCGAAGTGTCTCTGACTTACGAACCGGAGTGGAGCCCGTCGATGATGAGTGCCGGCACAATGAATCGGCTCGGCATTGCAGGCTAGCTGATGCTTGGCGACAAAATGTAGGCTGGTCACGATTAGCATAATCGTAATCATGCTAATCGTGATTATGCTAATCGAGACTGTGGCAAGTAACGCCACTTGGTTGCGTGTGGCAGACCGAACGATCGCCGTGGCCTAAGGTCTTATCTCGATGCTCCCTTCGAGCTTTTCGAGTTCGAAGTCCGAGATCAGCACTTCGACCCGCACGACCCAGGTTCCAGGAACGGGCAAGATCAGCCCTTCTACGCACCACTGGTCTTGGCATCTTCGCGCCCGGCGGCGCATAGGTCCGATGCCAGCGTCGGCATGTATGGCAACGAGCTCTACTTGCCGCGGTTCGGCCGGGCCGGCCGCAAGAGCGATCGATGCGCTGACTGGACCCGCGCGGCCGGGCGAAACGGTGACATCGGCCATGGCCGTCGCCGTGTGGACGTGCACCATCGCGATGTCCGCGGCGGCAGCTATGGATAGTGTTCGCGGCGGCGGCGTAAAACGCCAGAAGGCGGCCACGGCAAAGATCAGAACGACAATAAGCGTCTCTGCCGCAATGGACCGTACCAGTTGGCGCGTGGCTAGCGGTGCTGTCAGTTTCCAGCGATTTAGGATGGCAAGGCCAAACAGGGCAGTAAGCAACGACATCTTGAGCAAGAGCACGCGCCCATAGGCCGTGCTGACAAGCGCTTCCAGTTGCTCCAGCTGCACGCTGGCCAGGACGATGCCAGACACGAGAATGGCGGCAACCAGGTACGGGATTGTCCTTGAGAACCGCAGGAGGGCGTTGGCTGAGTCCGGGCGGCGACTGGCCAACACAAGCCCGAGCGGCATGAGCGCTCCCGTCCAATACGCGATGCCGACACCGTGCGTGAACACCATCGACCGCATGAGCCATCGGGGTTCCGCCGATGCCGCGTGGCCGCTTTGCGAAAGCGCAAATCCTACGCCAATCAGAGCCGCGAGCGAAAGGACCCGCGCTTGCAGTCCAATTGACAGGACGCTGCCGAGGGCCATAGCCAAAACTATGACCGCAATGATGATCGTTGGTCCAAATGCCGTGTCCATCGCAGCATGCCAGGTATCCGCCTCCAGCATGCGGAACATCGGGGCACCGAGGGCATCGAGCCCCTGTGAGCCAGCGGATAGCCCGCAACCCGCAATGCCGAAGGCCACTAGCAGAACGACAGGAATGCGGCCTGACGGATCGCCCCTCGTGATCCACGACAATGCGAACGCACCTCCAGCCCCCAGAAACAGACCTAGGTACATCGCCACCTTTCCAACCCAGATGGATGTACGGACGGAACGGCCACTGTCTTCGAAATTGGGCATTGAGCGAGTGCTTGGAATGCCTACCGAAAAGACAACCGAACCGCCTATCGGGTGCCCGTCGGACGAGACGACGCGCCACGACAAGACGTAGGTGCCGTCAAGGAGCGATGACGGAAGGAAAACTCTCAAGCTTCGGTCAGTAACCTCGAAATCCGCAAGGTTGAGCGAAGTGCGATCTGGCTTGATGAGGTTGAGCAAAAGCGGCGACACTGGCTCGCTGAACCTCAACGTCAGGTGCTCGGGCGGCCGCTCGATCACTGCGCCGTCGGGCGGGCTCGTCCCGACCAGGGACGCGTGAGCGAATGCAGGAATTGCGGACATCAGCCCAATCAAGACGGCCAGCATCAGTGAACGAAGCTGGCCGCCTGATATGGCCCTCCAGGCGCTGAGCGTGTGTCGGGTCATGATCGGTTTCCCGACGAAGCGAGGCGCGCGGGGCGCGCCTCGCTAGCGTCATCAATGCCCGCCGACTTCGTGCAGCAGCTTAATGGCGGGAGCCGGACGCTCGAGGTCGTCGGCTTTCTGCCCTGCCGCAGGAATCTCGATCCAGCGTTCAGCGGCGCCCTCAGGGCACTCCTGGACGACAGGGAAATAGAGCTGCTCGCCAGCCGCGAGGTCCGTCGTGAGGAACGCCCTCAGGGTGAATTCATCGTACTCGTCGTCGGCCAGGCTGCCGCCCGTCCAGACGACTTCCTTGATTCCTGCGTTGGTCGCTGTCCCGTGAAGGTCATACGACTTTGCGTAGGAACCTTTCACCTTCTCCAGCGTCCAGCCGGCCTTCGGCATCGGCTTGACCGCAATGACTCCCTCCGGAATCTTCACCCGCACGACATTCGTTGGCTTTCCCTCGCAGCCGTGGGGGACGCGAAGCACGGCTTTGTACGTCGACCCGACAGCAGCCTCCTTGGTTTCGAGGCTCACGTGAGCCAGGGCATTGCTTGCCCCAATTGCTGCCACTGCAGTTGCGACCAGTATTTGTTTCAACATGGGTTTTCTCCAGATTGCCGGGGTATCCGGCTGTGTTTCAGTAAAGGTGATGTGACGTTTGGGTGTCGTGCGGGCGGCCGGCGTCGGAGGAGCTATCCGCCTCGGTCCACATACGTCGATCGCACGAAGTATTTGCAGGGAGGTTGGCTCGATGACCGCGTCAGTTGCGGTGCCCGCCAACCCCATTGGCCATCGCCTCTACGAAAGATTGCGTGTTTCGTAGACTAGCCTGCGATGGCGTGGCGTCGTCGTTGCCGACGCTCTTTGCGGTAATGATTGCCGCTTCCCAACGATTGGTGCCGATCCCTCGGCCCTCCGACACGCAAAGCGAATGCGCCATCGCGAATATCAACGCGGCGGCAAAGCCGACGATGCCGATCCGCTCTTCCAGGCTACGGAAACGTGAAGCGCGAGGGAGGTTGACCATCGAACTCTTGATGGAACGGAATGGCTTGTTCATGGGCGTCTCCTCGGACACGAACACGCGGATCCATGCCCACGCCAAGGTGTCAGGCGTGGAGGCGACATCGCAATTCGAGAGGATTGATCGCGGCAATCAGGCCTGCAGCGGGGGCGCGCGTGAATGAACGGCCCCGTCGGTCGACAGCGACGCTGGACCCAACTGCCACGGTCGGACGACCATGGAGACGCTGGCATGGGGCGTTACGAAAACCCAACCGCCGTCCATCGGCACACCCGTCGGCTGTGCCGACATGCTGCAGCCGATGGTGCAGCAATCCGGCTGCCGCGAATTCTCTCCGTCTGAGCCGCCCGAGTGAATTTCGCCATCGGTTGTGACGCAAATCGGGTTGCCGAATGTGTCGAACTGAGGGTGAGGCGCAGCTGAGCCGATCGCGAACGCGCTGCCTATCGACTGCAGAACGAGCATGCAGGCCGCTGCTATCGCGCCCCCCCAGCTCGTCTTTCTGCCCCGATGCTTCACAGCGGTTTTCCTCCCGGATCTTCGAGTGGCCCGTGGCCATCGATCGAACATGCAGTTGATATAGCCGCTCTCCCGGTCCCGGTATTTGTCCCCGGTCAAACTGGCGGTGGAATTGGGCAGCACATCAGGCAGCGGACACGCCGCGGTATCGGCCAGGCTTGTGATTGATGGCCAAGATCATGTTGACGATCACGGCGCCGAGAACCGAGAGCGCAAGATGGGTCGTCGTCAGGACAAAGCACGCGGCTGCCAGAATCGCCAGATCGATGGCTAGCTGCACATAGCCAGCCCTCACGCCCCATGTCTCCTGAAGAATGATCGCCAGGATGTTGACCCCGCCCAGTCCGGTTTTGTGGCGGAACAACATGAGAAGTCCGGTGCCGGACAGCGCGCTTCCGATAACCGTGGCGTACACCGGATCGAGAAGGGAGAAGTCGACCCATGACGCGGTCAGGCGTGAAAACACGGACACGAGCAGCACAGCAACGAAAGTTCGCAATGTGAATCGCCAACCCATGCGCCTGAGCGCCAGCGCATAGAAGGGTACGTTGATGAGAAAAAAGATCAGCCAGAAGCCCGTGTCGGTGACGTACTGGAGAAGCAGCGCCATGCCTGCCATTCCGCCGACAAGCAGCATGGTCTTGCCATAGATCAGCATGCCCAATGCGACAAACAGCGTGCCCAGGATCATCGCCAGCGCATCTTCGTAAAGCTTATGCGGTTCGGATCCTTCGTCCATTCGCGTACCCCCGGCTCTGTCGATTTCACCGTTTCCCAGAACCGGAGGCACGGGATTGCCCATCGAAGCAGGCAAATCATGGTGGCGGGAACGGTTCGTTGTGCTGACGCAAACAGCGCTCAGGGGAAATGAAGGCACGATGTCCTGGAGGGTTGATGTAGCGCAAAGTAATTGCCTGGCTTCTGTGGCCTCGTGTCGCCTTGGAAAACAACCGTGGCGCACATGCAGACATCCCAAAACGGATCAGTGACACGAGAAGTTCGAGACGATCGATCAGTGCGGTTGTCTCGGATATCGGCCAATGGCTCCCGTCAATTGCCTGGCAGTTTCGCGCGCAAAGTTGCCATAGCCGTCACCAATGCCATCTTGGACCATTCCCTGACTCCAGGTACCAAGCTCTGCGAACAAGCAATGGCGGACGTGTTTGGTGTCAGCCGTACGGTGGCTCGCCAAGCCGTTATTCTCCTCGCGGGCGAAGGACTCGTCACGGTTGAACGTCACCGAGGCGCGTTCGTTTCCCAACCCGCCTTCGAAGAGGCGCTCGAAGTCTGCGAATCCCTAGTCATGATCGAACAAGCGGCGGCGGCCCATCTTGTCAGGCATCTTGGCGAGACCGAATGGTCCGAGGTCAAGCGGAGGGTTGCCGAAGGACAACGACCAGAGCACCCGGGCACACATTGGCGTGACCAGGTCTTCTATTCTCTGCTCCTTGAATTGACCGGAAATCCGGTTGTTCAATCCATTCACGCTCGGCTACTTCGCAGGATGGAGCTTGTCAGATCCTTGGCTCGTCCCGGCGCCGATCACCAGGTGCTGGCGGAGCGAAACGCCAAGATGGTGGATCTTCTGGCAAGAGGCCAGTTCCGCCAGGCTGCCATGTTGATAGAGCGGCATCGGATGGCACCTATACGGAGCGGGTATGTCGAACGTCCGCATGAGATGCGCCCAAGCGATGCACGTACCTGCCTGGCGGAATGGCAAAGCCGAAGCCCATCGATACCGATGATGTTGACACAGCCTGCCGGATCACCTCGGACCACCGCGTGACTTGTGAGCGCTCAGTATCCATCTCGGCATCTTCCCCGTGGTACCTGAATTTAAGTTCATCAGAAGTTGCGCGCCTAGAGGAGTGCAACTAATACTCGGATACTGCTGTCAGGGGAGGGGACAATGACGGAACTGAAGTACGGCGGATTCTCGCTGGGGCGTATCAATGCGAAACGCAATCGCCGCAAAGCCGAAGCCTATTGGCTAGGTTTCCTTGAAGGTGTTTTGGCAAGCGAGTCGATCGAGAACCTGGAAATCGACTCCATCAAAGCCGAAGCCGCGCAACTGCTCTGCTTGTTCGGTGATGAAGATGCCGCTGATCTTATCCAGGATTTGGATACCGCTTACAACGACTATCACGGCGAAATCTACGGCGTGATCTCCGGCATTGTCGACTATCGCTCGAGGCCTTTCGACCAAGCACCAGAGCCTAAGGACCACTGTAACCGCTTCTTCGGCTTCTGCGCGGGTATTGCCTGCGACGGCCGCCTCAAGGTCAATGAAGTCGAGAAGCTGATTGGCATGATTGATCAGAACATCGAGTTCTTGGACGACTCCAGGATAGCGGGTTTGCGGAAAGTGGCTGCCGAAGCAATCTCCGACAGGCAGCTGTCGGCGGAGGAAGAAGAAGACATCAGCGAATGGATTGCCCGGCTGGTCGGCGACAGTTGCGCCGACACGGGGCTGCCAACCTATGGAAACAGTCCATCGATTGACGGAGTTCTCAGGGACCCGGCCACGGTTGTGTTCGAGAACGCAGGGTTCGTGGTGACCGGAGCGTTCAGCTTGGCGCCACGCAAGGTCATCGAGAGTTGGATCGCCAGCAGGGGAGGAGTCGTCACCAAGAGCATCTCCCGCAGCACTGACTATTTGATAGTCGCTGCTGTCGCTTCGCGTGACTGGCTTCACAGCCACCAAGGAACGAAAATCATCGAGGCGAGGAAGCTCCACGAGCAGGGAGGCCGCCCTCATTTTGTCGACGAGCTGACGTTCCGAAAAGCTCTGGAGCTTTGCGGCATTCGGTAGCAAAAACCACCAAGTTTGCGGATCGAGCACCTTGCGGGCCTCAACTTCCTCGATCAGAGCTTGGAACTGGTCGAGCAAATGGGGCTGCGCGTAATTCGACTATCCGTTGATAGCGAGAGGAGCCTTAGATCGCTCGTCTCGTCTCATTCGTCGTCGGCAGCCAGGGTTGCCTCAAGATCAACATCGACATCCCCGACCAGTGCTTGCATCCGATCATGCAGCGCCCCGTCGAACGCCTTCAGCCGCTCCGGGTGCGCTTGAATATCTGCTTCGAGAAGATTCAGAGATGCGCCCCGAGCGCCGGATCGGCGGCCTCGGGCAGCCCCTCGTCGCCCTTCCCAAGCTTCAGATGCTTTGCATCGGTGCAGTCCTGGCTTCTTTTCCGGTGATTTGGGCCAACGCCTATCCCTAGCCCAGGTTTGTTATGCGGACTATGCGGGTTTGGCACTGCACCTGCAGTTTGAGGCTCGAACAGAAATCGCGTCACAATGCATTCACACGTGTCAAAAATCCAGATTCATTGACCAGGGCCGCGGATTACCTAATGCCGAACCTTTATCCATGGAGGTGGCTTGATCCGGGGCGGCCGCTCAAGCGCCCGAATCTGGCAGAGTTTCCGCTATCTTCTTGGCCCCGATCAGTTCAAGACAGTAGGGAACCGCCGGAAATACGGCGGCAAGGCAGATGCTGATCGAGGCAGGCTTGCCCGGCAGATTTATGATCAGGGAACGCCCTCGAACGCCCGCCGTTTGACGCGACAAGATGGCGGTCGGCACTTGCTCCAGACTTACGCGTCGCATCAATTCGCCGAAGCCGGGCAACTCTTTCGTCAAGACCTGCTGAGTAGCTTCCACTGTCAGGTCGCGCGGGGCAGGGCCCGTGCCGCCAGTAGTCAGGACGAGGTCGACGCCGTCTGTGTCGCATAGTTCGAGAAGCACATTTCTGACACTTTCGACCCCATCCGGAACGATCCTTCGGACGAACTCACATGGACGTGCCATCGAACGCCACAGCCATTGCTCCACGGCCGGACCGCTCAAATCTTCGTACTCGCCGCGGCTTGCCCGGTCGGAGACAGTGACGATCGCGATCCGCGCAAGGGCGTTTTCTGAATTCAACGTCATCAGGTGCTTTGGCCTTCACTGTGAAAACCCGGCTTGCCGCTGAGGTACCCGTCTACCATCCCTCCCGGAAGATCGAGGCACGACAAGGCAAATCTCGTCGAGGTCGGCGATTGGGCGCCGTCAAGCAGGCCGCGATAGGCTTCGGCGACCGCCACCATGTCGGCAGTATGGGGAGATAGGCGCAAGCGCCGGATGCCCTGCGCGAGCAGGTCCTCAGGTGTAGGACAAAAAGCCTGCACCTGGTTGGAGAGTGTCTGAACGCCGTTGACGGCAAGAAATTCCTGTCCGTCGATCGTATCGACCGCAAGGCCGTCAGGGTCCTGTTCACACGTAAACTGGCAGGAATCCTTGTGAAGATTGTTCAGCCTCGCGTGATAACAGCGACCAGAAAGGGCCAGCGGCAGTCTCCCGAATGCGAAGATCTCAAAATCTACGTCGGAACAGTTGCGGGCAATGCTGCCGATGGCATCCAACGAAAGTTCGACCGGGGGGCAAATGGTGCGTGCGCCACGCGCAGCGAAAAACCGGGCAGTGGATTCGTTGTAGACATTCACGAACGGCCCAATCACGAAGGCCTGTCCGGAACGGGCTGGGATGGCCGTCACGTCGTTGATTTCGACTAGCCGCCCCTCGCTGCACCAATCGTTTACGGCCCTGCGCTCCCGAACCGTGGCAGGTGCGGCAAGCGTGGACAGCACGACCTCCTTGCCGCCGCGCTCGAGCCGTTCGATCACTTCAGGCCAAATCGAATCGGAGAACGGCATTCTCTTTCCGCAGACGACTTCGCCGACATGCACCCTGTCAACGGCAGCCTGATCCGCGACCCGCCTGTAGAAATCAGCCAAACGATCTGCTGGCCAGTGGAAAAACACCGGACCAAGGGTCAATGCAATTCTTGGCATAGCGCTCATCTCCACGTCTTCTTGTAGGCGCCTTCGGTCTGCCGTCCTCCCTCGGACATGCCAGCCAGGATCCGGTCGATCTCGGCCGCATCGCCGCCTGCCTCGACCGCGTCGACGGCCCTCCGGAACGCGCGGACGACTTCTGTGACGTATGCTTTGCCGCGCTGGCGACCCTCGATCTTCAGGGCTGTGACTCCGGCCGCTTTCAGCCCGGCAAGCACCCCGCCGGCATTCAGGCTGACCGGGTCTTCGAACAGGTAAGATGTCTTGCCGCCGGCAGTGAAGCGGCCCTTGCACAGGGTAGGATATCCGGTCGGCTGGCTCTGGGCATAGCGGTCGATAGTGAAGCCGGCGAGCCGCGCCGCAGTCCCCTCGGCGTCATCCTCATAGGTGACGTGTTCCGGCGGCGAACAGACGCCGCTCAGATTGGGGGACTTTCCGGTGGCATAGGAAGACAGATAGCAGCGGCCTTCGACCATGACGCAAAGGCCTCCAAACACGAACGCCTCGGTTTCCACGTCGATCATGCGATTAAGCGCGGCTATCTCCTGGACTGAAAGCACTCGCGGAAGGACAACGCGCCTGACACGGAACGCGTCGACATAGAACTTGACGGCCTCTGGGGTCGATGCGGCCGCCTGCACGGACAGGTGAAGGCGTAGCCCTGGATGGCAATTCGCGGCATGGTCCAGGACAGCCAAATCCGCCGCGATGACTGCGTCCGCTCCGCATTGAGCGGCCTCGTCCACGGCCTTGTGCCATAGGTCCACGCGGCCAGGCTGAGCGAATGTGTTTATCGCGACGAGTACCTTTTTCCCGTGATCGTGGGCAAATCGCACGCCTTCTGCCAACTCGGCGGTCGAGAAGTTCAAGCCGGGAAAATTCCGGGCATTGGTCTCGTTGCGGAACCCGCAGTACACGGCATCGGCGCCTGCGACGACTGCTGCACGCAAGGTGGCTGGCGTGCCGGCTGGACAGATCAATTCCATTGGCTGATTGCTCATGGTCAGGAACGCTCCCCTTGGTCCAATCCCCGACACGCAAGCCGCCTGGCGGCACGAAGGCTGCCGAGTATGGCGTTGTCCGCGAGGCGCCCCAGGGCACCGTGGAGACCCAGCAGGTCCGCTGGCCGCAACTCGGCATCGTCAATGGCATTTCTAAGCGCCAGCACAGCTTCCGTACGGCCGCCGATTGAGACGATGCGCCTGAAGAAAAGAGCGTCGCCATCAAGACTGCCATCGAGCAACCCCAACAGCATCAAGATGGGGCCACTGATAAAGACGGCTGCGGACGATGTCTCCGACTTGCCGACGACACGGACAAGAGAGCGCTCCCCGTCCGGCACGACAAGAAAGGCAAAGGAAAGATCGGTTGGATCGACGAAGAAGCACGCGGACTTATGCTCGCCTAGTCGATCGAAGAGGTTTGGCTGCCTTTTGGCAAGGTCGCGGAGGGCCTTCGTTAGAAGGGTTCCGAGCGGCAGAGCGCCGATTTTGGGAAACAGGATTCGGGCGAGCGGCAAGGAGCCGTCCCTTTGTTCGTCGGCCATGCTGTCTCCCTCGGTGAATCCGCTTTGCTGGCGGTCTTAAGGACGAAAGCCACGGCGCTGTTTGTCGAATCTCAAAGAACAAACAGATTCCTCCTTGGTCCGCGCGATCGAGCTTAGAAGTCGCCCAAGCGAGGACGCGCAAGGAAGCCGTCTTCGATGCAGTCTGGAGCTAGGCTGCGGACATCCGCCTCGTCTCTCGGAATGAACTGAAGATCGAAACCAGTTCCCGCAATCGCCGCCGGAAGGAGGTCGGAGGCCGCCAAAGGGTGCTGCAAGGCACAAAGCAGTTCGGCCCGTGCAAAATCCCTCTCGCCCGCCCGATCAAGCCGCGGCTTCTCGAACGGCAGTCGTCCTCGCTGAATGCTTCCTTGAAAGCAAGTCGACCGCAGGGAGACGATTGCCGCTTCCAACAGTCGTGCGCAGTGCGCTCCAATGTGCATTCGCCACCCATGCTCCGTTGCAGGAAGGCATGGATACCGCCCCTCGACCGCGCGCGCTTTGTGCCAACGCAAAGAGCGTCGCCGGATGTTTGTGAAAGGTCAAAGACGGGAGCCAGTCACCGTGGCAAACGTGAGCCGTCGCCCGCGTCGCGCGACGGGATTTGTACTTATGCATCATAGATCGCTGCCGCTTTTCAATGACCTCTCCTCGTTCCTGTCGCACCTGGACGAGCGAGGAGACGTACGGCATGTCCAGGCACCTGTTTCGATGCACCTCGAAGCAACCGAGGTGCATCGGCGCACGATCGCCAAGGGCGGGCCAGTGCTGAGGTTGGAGAAGCCGATCGATGCGCAGGGAAGGGTATCGACCTTTCCTGTCGTGACGAACTTGTTTGGGACGCGAGCGCGCGTCGCCGCCGGGTTGGGCACCGACCTCAATGGCCTGGACTCGTTCGGGAAGCTTCTCGCCTGGATGAGGTCCCCGCAGGCGCCAAGGACACTGGGCGAAGCGCGAGACTTACTCCCGGCGGCTCGCAGCGCGCTCCTGGCACGGCCAAGGATCGTAAAAGCGCCTCCCAGTTGGAGCGAAATCCCGCCCGACCTGTCCCTCCTTCCAGTCCAGACATGCTGGCCAGGTGACGCGGGCCCGCTGATTACCTGGCCCGTAGTCGTGACCCGCGCACCTGGAGCTGACGATCCAGGAACGTACAACCTGGGCATTTACCGAATGCAGGTGATCGATAAGGATCGCGCAATAGTCCGTTGGTTGCCGATGCGCGGCGGTGCGGCGCACCACCGTATGTGGGCGGCCCGCTGCATCGACATGCCTGTTGCAGTGGTCATCGGCGCCGATCCAGCAACGCTGCTCGCTGCCGTAATGCCAGTGCCCGAGGGCGTGACCGAACTTGCGTTGTCCGGCATGATCGGAAACAAGCGACCACGGCTGACCGCGTGCGGCAGTATCCCGCTACACGTTCCTGCAACAGCCGAGATTGTGCTGGAAGGCACCGTATCCGCCAAGGAAACTGCTCTGGAGGGCCCGTTTGGCGACCATACCGGATACTACAATGGCGCTGAGCAATATCCGGTGTTTCGCCTCAACAGAATCCGGGTCCGTGACCAGGCCTGTTATCTGACCACCTACACCGGAAGGGCTCCTGACGAGCCCTCGGTATTGGGCGACGCTCTTACTGACGTGTTCAAGCCACTTCTTCGGCAACAGATCCCAGAAATCCGTGACGTCTGGCTTCCGCCGGAAGCCAGCTCCTACAGGATCGCCGTACTGTCAATCGCCAAGAAGTACCCGGGGCAGGCGCGTCGTGTGATGATGGGCTTCTGGTCTCTGCTGCCGCAGTTTTCCATGACGAAAATGCTCATCGTGGTCGACGACGACATCGACATACGTTCGTGGCCGGACGTGATGTGGGCAATCGGAACGCGCATGGACCCCTCCCGTGACCTGATGACCGTGGACCGCACTCCGATCGATCACCTCGATTTCGCGTCTCCGCTTGAAGGGTTGGGAGGGAAACTCGGCATCGACGCAACGCGAAAAGTCGGATCAGAGACCGTACGGGACTGGGGAAGCGAATTGCGCATGTGTCCCGAGATCGATCGGCAAGTGTCGCAGCGATGGAATGAAATCTTCCCGGAGTTCGGATAACGCCATGACCAAGCGCATCATTGTGGGAATAGCGGGGGCCTCGGGTTCTGGCCTGGCCCTCGAAACCCTCCGGCAGTTGGCCAAGGCTGGAGCTGAAACGCACCTGGTGGTTTCGATGGGCGCCAGAGCAACCATCCAGCATGAACTCGGTGATGAGGGCCTTGCCCGCATCACCGAACTGGCAAGCCGAGTTCACTCGCCTCACGACATGACAGCTCCGATCGCCAGCGGGTCTTTCCCAAACGACGGCATGATCGTCGTTCCCTGCTCCATGCGCACGTTGTCCGCGATAGCGCATGGATTAGGCGATAACCTGCTGACCAGGGCAGCCGACGTCGCCCTCAAGGAAAAACGCCGACTGGTGGTCGTTCCGCGTGAGGCGCCCCTGCACGAAGGTCACTTGCGGTCGATGCTGACGCTGGCAAGGCTGGGAGCGACGATTGCGCCTCCGATGCCACCGTTCTACGTGGGCATGCACAGCATCGACGAGATGCTCAGGGAGATCGCAGCGCGGCTGCTGAACTGGGTGGGCGTTGATCCAGGCAGCGCGATGACCCGATGGAGCGACCTGCCACAAGGTCGGCTGCCTTCACGCGAACTGGACATCTGAAACTGCCAGGGGCCTGTTGATACGCGCCGGCCTTAGCGTACCCGTTCTTCAACCTGTCGTGCAGGCGGAACTGGCCTCGTCAAGATGAACGCAGCCGCGGCCAACATAGCCGTGGCCTGCATGGTGATCGCCACCAGAGGCACGCCAGCCAGCACCGATAGAGACAGCGCCAGCACCATGGAAAACAGAGCAAGTCTCTTCGCGCGGCGTGAGATCGCGCCGTAAGCCCGCCAATCCCTGATAGCTCGGCCAACTTGCGGATGTGCCAAAAGCCGCGAGTGGAGTTGCCGAGAACTCCTTGAGTAACAGAACGCGGCGAGAACCAGGAAAGGAGTAGTCGGAATCAGCGGAAAAATGGCGCCTATCAATCCCGCGAAGAGGGCGGAAGTGCCAGCCGCCAGCCAAATCAGCTGGCGGATACGATGAAGTGTCACGACTGCGAAGGCTCCGCTCCGTCAGCAGGCAGGATCGCCAGGCTCCTCATGCACAGCGCGCCTTCTCCCGATGTGGCAGCCACTTCGTCGAAGAGCAGCGCCAGCTCCGTATAGACGCTGCGGTCGGGCTCTGCCGCAGCCAGTTCATCGACTTCGCGGAGCAGATCTACGATGGCCTCTATCCGCTCTCGGTGCTGCCTCGCCCGTACGAGGTGTTCGCGCTGGACGCGCCTTTGCTCGAGCGCGGTAAAGCGCGTCAAAGCATCATCGAGCCGGGCACGACATTCGCAGTCCAAGTCTACGCCAGCAATGACAGTCTTCATGCGGCGCACCACCGAGCCATCTGCATGGCGATCGACGCCACCGAGTGCGTTGTAACTCATTTGTCAGCTACCTTCGCATGTTCGTTGGAGTTCTATCTGCCGCCTTTGCCGACCGGAGCTGGGCGCGGAAGCAAAGCAGCCCGCGCCACCGCTTCCTTCAATTGGGGAAAGGTCGCCTGAAGGACCTCCCGGTCGGTCGCCTCTGAAGCACGGTGGAGAATCTCGACAGTATGAACCAGGGTTTCAGACTGATCGTTGGGGCGACCTGCAATTCGGCTGGCCGCAGCCTCCAACTCGTAGCTTGCTTTGTGAATGCTCGCGTAGTCGTCCGTCGCCAGAGCCTGCTCGACCTTAGACAGTGCCCTCCGCATCATGGCGCTTGCTTCTTCCACAGTGCGGGGAATTTCCACGGCATAGTGTTTTGCGGGCTGTCCCATAGTCCCGGCGGTCGGCAAGCCGACTGCTGCCGCCAAGAGAATAGCAGCGCTGATGCCGCTTCCCAGGGTGAGCTTCTGAACCCAGGCAGTCATCTCTGCTCCTTCGATCGCTATGCGTCGTAAATCAGCAACCGAGCAACGAATTGTGCCCGGGCGATTGATATCTACACCTGGGCCGCACTTTTCCGTTTGCGCTGGCGCAAACACGATGTTGGAGTTTGAGCCGTGCCCGGTCGACGGTTGCGCCCTGCCTCGGACCGCTCACGCGGCAATATCGCTCACTGCAGCGCGGTTGCGACGCGACGCCGACTGTGAAAAAATCTGCGAGTAACTGAGGGAATGTCTTGGGCCGAGTCGACCGTTCGCTGATTGCCGGGCTCCCGCTGTTCGCAGGAATTGCGCCAGAAGGACTCGACAGAATACTGGCGGGAGCGCGATCCACGCGATATGCGAAGGATTCGGCCATCTTCGAACAAGAAGAAGAGGCCCACGCGTTCTTCCTTCTGCTGGATGGGCATATCCGAGTTGTGCGAAGCACTCCTGAGGGACAGCAGGTCATAGTTAGATACATCAGTGCTGGCGAGATATTCGGAATAGCGTCGGCGCTCGGACGCACGACTTACCCGGCCACTGCGTTCGCAGTAGTGGACTGTGTCGCGCTTTCGTGGCCCACCTCTATGTGGTCAGAGCTGTCCGCTCAGTTTCCGAGCTTTGGCGCAAATACGTACAAGACAGTTGGCACCCGACTTCAGGACACGCACACGCGCGTCGTGGAAATGGCCACGGAACAAGTCGAACAGCGCGTGGCTCATGCCCTGCTGAGGCTCCTGGAGCAGACAGGGAAGAAGACAGACGAAGGAATCCTTATCGACTTTCCGATCTCGCGGCAGGACATAGCAGAGATGACGGGCACGACGCTGCATACCGTGAGCCGGCTGCTGAGCGCGTGGGAAGACAAAGGGCTGATACGGAGCGGACGTCAGAAGGTCACAGTAGTCGACCCGCATAAGCTGATGTTGGTTGCCAATGGTCGGAGCGAACGGAGCTAGCCTGCGTTTCCCTGTCGATCAATTGCAGCCGCCAGCTGATTCAGAAAAGAAGTTTCATCCAACTCGTGTTCTCGACAAGCGTCGGATACGGTATGAAACGACCCGATAGGGCAACCTACACACAGCATCCGATTTGCGAGAAACACCCGGATTGTGTTGGGCCAGAGTTTCATCACGTCGTCGACCGCAAGGTCCGGGTCAAAGCGCTTGCTTGAAGCCATCTCATTTTTCCCATGCATTTCGTCTTAGCATCGCCGATCCGGCCATCCTTTCGTTGCGCTCCGTCAATCAACGCGGAAGTTCGGCGTCGGAAAAGCGGGTGACGATTCGTGCATCTTTGCGCCTTCGCAACGACATCGGCTGACGCGTGACTAGGCTGCCATTCGCTGAACGAGACGGAGAACGACTATGGCGATGGTTCGCTGGGCCCCCGACGGTCCCGAGATCGATGCGACCGTGGCTGCCCGCGGAATGAAACTGGCTGTCGAGTACTTCCTAAGGAAGATCCAGCAAGGGCACATCAAGTGCCTGGTCGAACGGGGAGTTGGCGACGATGAAGGGCGGCACCGCCTGTCCTTCAGATATCGCGATCGCGAACTGCTTCTTATCGTTGCCGATGACGGCCAAGTCCTCAGCGAGGAGCTGACCATGGCGCCTCGCAAGTTCGCCTGGAAATAAGCAAGTCGAATAGAGTAGGGGGTGTCCTGAGCTGGACCGACGTCGTCCTCGTCGGGTGCAATCAGATCGATCAAGGCTGCCACCCGGCTTCCTGGCAGCGGCCGGCCTTCGCCCATCAACGCGTCGTCCCCGAAGACCCACGCCCAAGCCTCTTTCAACTCTGTCAGCGAAGCTTCTGTCAAAATGAGTTCCGCAATCATTTCGTCGTCCACGCGGCCGAGGACCGAGACGACATCTTCGCGTGTCATGGTCATCGCTTCCTCCGTCGACCGTTTCCAGGTCGTATCAGAACACCAACGCAGCAACCGCGAGAAGGCTGATAGCCAGCACTGCAAGGCTTGGAACCAGCACTGCAGCTCCTGAAGCTACGGCTAGCGCTGCCACCCAGCCGAACGGCCTGTCACTTGCTCGAGACATCTTCGAAGCCTTCCGTTTCAATTCTTGAACAAACGCCGTTGGCAGCCGTGGCGTTCCCCCGAGTGGGAAGGGCCGCTGCATCATTTTTGCGTGCCTGCAGACTAAGAGGAGCGTCGGCACCTGAAGGCAAGACCCGCGCCGCAGCCCCATCCAGATCCTCGTACTGGCCACTCCGCAACGACCATAGGAAAGCCGCCAAACCAACCAAGCCCATGCCTAAGGCAATTGGAATCAACAAAGAGAGATAGCTCATGCAGCCTCCGCTGGGACTAGGCGGCGAAAGCCTGCAGACCGCGTGGACGAAGCCGTTTCGCGCGGGAGCCGCAAGGCGTTGCCAACGACCAGGATTGACGACGTCGACATGGCCACGGCTGCAATGAGCGGAGTTATTTGACCCGACATTGCGAGGGGCAAGGCCAAGACGTTGTAGGCCACAGCGAGCGCGAAGTTCTGCCGCACCAGCCGGGCGGCATTGCGGGCGATGCCGATTGCCTGCGGGACACCTTCGAGGCTGTTCCGCAGAAAGACGAGATCGGCAGCGGTGCGTCCGATATCCGCCGCCGAAGAGGGCGCCATGGAAACATGTGCCGCTGCCAGTGCCGGAGCGTCATTCAGGCCGTCGCCAACCATCAGTACGCGGCGGCCGGAGGCGACCAGATCTCTGAGTCGGTTGACCTTGCCCTCAGGCAAAACGGCGTGGCGGCCCTCAGAAATTCCAAGCGCATCCGCGACCTTCCTGACTGCGATCGCAGAGTCGCCCGATAGGACCTCTGTTGCCAATCCCCAACTTTCCAGCGTTCCAACGGCTTCCGCTGCATCGGGACGAAGATTGTGGGCGATCGTGAACGAACCAGCGAGCGTGCCGTTCTTCGACAGCCAAGCCATGGATTCGCGGCTTGCATTGCCTGGCAGGCCTGAAACCCATTCCCGCCTGCCGAGCCGAAAGACATTCCCATCGATCCGGCCTTCAATTCCGTACCCAGACACCTCGCGAAAATCCGCGACTTCGGGCCCGGTCGAGGCGAGAGCGGCGACCGCGCATGAAGCCGGGTGTCTGGACAGGGCTGCGAGAGCGGCAGCGGCGGGCACGTCGTGCAGGGCAGCCGTGTGACGTTCTACACGCGTGACACCCGTCGTCAGAGTTCCGGTCTTGTCGAACACGACCGTGTCAGCTTCGGCGAGCCGTTCCAGGGCGCCGCCGTCCTTGAGCGTGATACCGAGGTCAAACAGCCTTCGTGCGGCCACAACCTGAACCATGGGCACAGCCAAACCCAATGCACATGGGCAGGTGATTATTAGCACCGAAACGGCGGCCGTGACCGATGCATGCCAATCGCCCGTGATTGCGATCCAGGCCGCGCAGGTGGCAAGGGCCAACAAATGGACGACGGGGGAATATAACGCCGCGGCTCGATCCGCGATGCGGCGATACTGTGCCCGCCCGTCCTCCGCCGCATCCATCAATTTCGCCATGTCAGCGAGGAAGGAATCCTTGGCACGTCTATCGGCACGAACCGTCAGCGCGCCATCGAGGCTGAGCGCGCCAGACAAAACGGCGGTCCCAGGCTGGGCACGCGTTGGCGTCGCTTCTCCGCTGACTACCGACTGGTCGAGACTGCCGCGCCCGGCCACTATCGTGCCGTCTACCGGAACCCGGTCGCCTGGGCCGACCGGGATGATGTCGCCCGGCTCAACTTCCATGAGATCGCAAAACTCGCGGCTCCCGTCAGCGCGTATCACCGTGACGCCTCGCGGTATCAAGCGGCTGAGGCCGGAGACCGCCTTCCGCGCCTTGCGCCTCATTGCATAGTCAAGCGTGCGTCCGGCAAGCAGGAAAAAGATAAGGGAAGTTACGGCGTCGAAATATGCGTGCGGCCCTCCGGCAAATGTATCGTACAGGCTCAGCGCCAACGTCAGCAGGACCCCAACCGAAATAGGAAGATCCATGCTGCTTGTGCGACGCCATACCGACCTCCATGCCGAAATGAAGAATATTCTTCCGGAATAGGCGACCGCAGGTACTGCCAGCAGGCCGGAAACCAGGTGAAAAGCACTTCGAGTCTGCGCGTCTGCACCCGACCACACCGACACTGACAACAGCATGATGTTCATTGCCGCAAAGCCCGCCACTGCGGTGGCGCGCAGCAATCTCGACATCTCGGGGTCACGAAGATCATCTCCCGCTTCCGCGAGGCTGGAGTCGTATCCGATGGCAGCCAGTGCCTCAGTTACAGGAGGGGCATGGTCGCCACGCCACCTTACGGATACGCGGCGGGACGTAAGGTTCACGCGGGCGGCGAGAACTCCCTCAAGGTTTTGCAGGGCCCCTTCGATTGAGGTGATGCAGGTGCCACACCTGGCTTGGGGTACCGAAAGGTCAGTCTGAAAGATGCCATCTCCCAGATCGCGTCGCGCCAGCAAGATTTCGCCAGCGGTCGCGCTGCCGCAACGCGCCAGTTGCAGCGCTGCCTCCGCTCCCTGGGCGCAGCAGCTCACCGTCAGGTCTCCGGGAGCGCCACGGCCCTATAGGCGTGCCAGGTGGCATGGCCGAGCAGGGGAAAGATCAAGATCATCCCCACGAGCCCCGTGACGACACAGACGGCGAAAAGAACCAGCAGGATTGCAGCCCAGCCCAGCATTGCAGGCAGATTGTTCCAGACGAGTTTCATGCTTGTGCCCATCGCGGTCAGCGCATCGACGCGCCGATCAAGGAGTAGGGGCACTGCAAAGACGCTGATGGCATAGGCAAAGGCAGCAAAAAGGCCGCCGATCGCTGTCCCGACGACGATCATTGTCCACCCGTACGCAGTCCCAAACAGCAGGCCGACGATGTGGTCTAGCCCCGGAAACGCCGTAACTCCAAAAAAAAGCGCGTAGAGCAGAACCGCGGCACGCATCCAGAGCAGAAGGAGGCAGCACAGCAACAGCCCGGCAAAGAAGACCTGCGCGCCTGCCCTTGGACGCACGAGGAGCATGGATCCGAAGCTGATCTCGCGTCCTTCCTCGATGGCCCGACTTTTTTCATAGAGGCCGACCGCCAGAAAAGGAGCCACGATCATGAATCCCGCCAGCGCCGGAAAGAGAATGTAGTCCCGGCCGAAAGCAACGAGCGTCCAAACGAAGCAGGCCGACAGGACGAAAACACCAATTCCGTATCCCAAGCTAGACGCCGGGCGTGTCCAGAAATCCCGCCAGCCCGCTGACAGCCACCTGAGGCCGATGAAGGGCGACAGACCGCGGTTGAGCCGCGGGTCGCGCGTCTCGCCGATGCCAGAGGTTTCGCTGAGCAGCCAGTACGACTTTTCGGTGTCGCTCATCTCTTCGCCTCCTCAACATGCCGACTTGGCAGCGCGATAGCCACCTTCGCCCGCGGCCTTAAAGTGCTTGACGCAGTCCGGCTGAGAATCGACTGCAACATAGATCAGGTGAGCATTGGCTCCGGCGAAAAGCAGCAGCCCTGCCGGGACCAGCATCCAGAGCATGATGCTGCGGTACCGTCTTTTCGACTGTACGGTCATGGCTGTTGCGTCCCCAGGTCATGCACGTAGAGCGCAATCGTGCGGATCTCAGCCGTCGTCAGCCTTTCATCCCAGGTGGGCATATGGCCTTGGCGTCCGCCGTGCACCGACGCAATGATGGTGTCGAGGTCGCTTCCGTAGATCCAGTGCGTATCCGTTAGGTTTGGCGCGCCGACATCCCTGTTTCCCTTCCCGTCTTCTCCGTGGCAGGCAGCGCACGTTGTCAAAAAGACTTCTCGCCCCGCTTCTATCCGTTTGAGATTGTCCGCGGTCGAGTCGTCCGGATGGGAAAGTGAATAGACGTAGGCGGCCACGCTCCGCACCTGATCCCGGTCGAGCACCTCGTCCCGCCCAAAGGCTGGCATCTGCCCGACGCGGCTTTCCGGATGCCGGGTATTGATGCCGACACGCATTGTCTGCTCGATAAGCTGGGGTCCACCACCCCATAGCCAGTCGTCATCGGTGAGGTCCGGGTAGTTTGCCCGGCCTTTGCCGTCCCGACCGTGGCATGCGGCGCAGTTATCCCCGAACAGCTGCCGCCCGGTGTTGCGGACCGTCTGCATCAGCGCCTCGTCCGCCTGGATGGCGTCGTACGGCTCCTTTTCGAGGCGTGCCATCCAGGCAGCGCGTTCGCGTTGGCCGTCGACGACACGCGCTTCGACAGTCTGCCTCTGGTCGACCCCTAAGAGGCCTCGTGTATAGGTCGTCCCGAGTGGCCAGGCCGGCACCAGGAACCACCAGGCGATCGCCCACAGGTGCGTCACGATCAGGAACAGCAGCACCCCCCGCGGGACCGGGGTGTCCAGTTCCTTGATGCCGTTCCATTCGTGGCCTGTGGTCTCACGGCCGCTGACGGGATCGCGTTCGTTCACTTCCATGGCTTGTCGTCCCCGCCGAGGATGCTGTTCTTGGCCTGATTGAAACGCTTCCGGTTTGACGGCCAGAATGTGTAGACCACCACGCCGACGGCCAGCGCAATCAGGTAGAAGAGGCCCCAGCTCTTGGAAAAGGCGACAACCGAGTTGTGATCCAGGTCCATTCCGAAACCCTCCGCTTACCCTTCCGGGTCAGGTTTTCCCTCTGGAGCCGCGGTGTTTTCGTATGCGGCTCCGGTCAGTCTTCCTAGGATCTGCAGATACGCCACGAGCGCGTCCATCTCGGTGACCTCGGTCTTCACGCCGTCAAAAGCACTGACTTGAGTTTCGTCGCCATATCGTGTGGCAACCCCGGCAGCGAAGTCGGTGTCCGGCGTCGCTTGACCGTAAGCATCGCGCGCCGCGTTCTCCACCATTTCGTCAGTATAAGGAACGCCCAGCGCCTTCTGCGCCGCGAGGTGAAGCGGGAGGTCCTCCATTTTGAGAGAGGTGCGCGCGAGCCAGCGATAAGCAGGCATGTTGGATTCTGGAACGACGTCGCGTGGGTTTGTCAGGTGGGCGACATGCCAGAAGTCGGAATACTTGCCGCCGACGCGAGCAAGATCGGGCCCAGTCCGCTTGGAGCCCCAGAGCATCGGGCGATCGTACTTTGACTCGACGGCAAGCGAATATGGGCCGTAGCGTTCCACCTCGTCGCGCAGCGTACGGATCATCTGGCTGTGGCAGGCATAGCAGCCCTCGCGGACGTAGATGTTGCGCCCGGCAAGCTCAAGCGGCGTGTACATCCGCATGTCCGGGGCTTCTTCGACAGTCTCGTCGATTGTGAAGAGTGGGGCGATTTCGACGATGCCGCCCACGCTCGCGGCTGCGATGATTGCGATCACCAAGCCAATCGCTGAACGCTCGAGTTTGCGGTGAAAGATCTCAGGCATTCATCATTCTCCCGCCACGGCAGGAGCGATCGGGACGTCCGCATTGAGCGGGGCCGCCAACGGCGCAGACCGAACCGTCATCCAGATGTTGTAGCAGCCGACTACTGCACCAATCAAGAAAAGCAGCCCTCCAAAGGCCCGCGCGATGTAATACGGGTACATCGCCACCAGTGAATCGACGAAGGAATAAGCGAGGGCGCCTTCTTCCGTATAAGTCCGCCACATCAGTCCCTGGATGATGCCCGAATTCCACATCGCGAAGACGTAGATCAGCGTCCCGGCAATCGCGAGCCAGAAATGCACTTCTACGAGGGCTGCTGAGTACATCCGCTCGCGTTTCCAGAGGCTTGGCACCAGCGTGTAGAGCGATCCAAAAGTGATCAGCGCCACCCAGCCCAGCGCGCCGGCGTGGACATGCCCGACGGTCCAATCTGTATAGTGGGACAGCGAATTCACAGGCCGGATAGCAAGGAACGAGCCTTCGAAAGTCGATATGCCGTAAAACACGGCGGCAGCCATCATGAACCGCAAAGTCGCATCGTCCCGCACCCGGTGCCACGCGCCGTTCAGGGTAAGCAACGCATTTCCCGCGGAAGCCCAGGACGGAACCAGCAACATCACCGAGAAGGTCATGCCAAGCGTCTGAACCCAATGCGGCAGCGCGGTATAGTGGAGGTGGTGCGAACCCGCCCACATGTAAAAGAAGGTGATGCCCCAGAAGCTCAGGATCGAAAGGCGGTAGGAGAAGATTGGCCGCTGAGCCCTTACTGGAAGGTAATAATACAGCATGCCAAGGAAGCCGGCCGTAAGGAAGAAGGCGACCGCGTTGTGTCCGTACCACCACTGCACCATCGCATCCTGGACGCCAGGCCAGACCGTGTAGCTCTTCGCATGCCCCCACGAAATGGGGAGTGCCAGGTTGTTGACGATGTGGAGAATTGCGACGACCAGAATGAACGCCATGAAGTACCAGTTGGCCACGTAGATGTGCGGTTCCTTCCGCCTGGCGATCGTCCTCAGATAGAGGATGAAGTAGGTCACCCAGACAATCACCAGCCAGATATCGGCGTACCACTCAGCCTCGGCGTATTCCTTGGATTGCGTCACCCCAATCAGATAGCCCGACACGGCAAGCAAGCAGAATAGGTTGTAGCCGAGGAGCACAAACCAAGGGCTGAGTTGTCCGGCGAGCCGCGCGCGCGAAGTCCGCTGCACCACATGAAACGAAGTCGCGATCAAGGCATTGCCGCCAAAACCAAAGATCACTCCGGTGGTGTGGGTCGGGCGGAGACGGCCGAAACTCGACCAGCCAGCGTCGAAGGCAAGGTTGGGCCATGCAAGCTGCGCGGCGACCCAGACGCCCATGAACATCCCGAACACTGCCCAAGCCATCGATAGGACAATGCCGACCTTGATTGGGTCGTCGTAATAGGATGTTTCCCGGTCTTCCGTCGGTTCGGGCTGGTACAGGCCAGACAGCACATAAAACAGGACGGCGCCTGCGAACAGCATGACCATGACGCCATGGACGCCGAGCACATCTGTGCGACCCACGGCAGCCATCGCCAATCCAACGATCGCCACCGCAATCGCTATCACGGCGGCGTTCTGACGTTCCGAAGACGTAAGTTGCCGGATCATCGTCTTTCCTCCTCCGCGGATTCGACGTGGCTCAGTTTCAGGTATTTCTGTCAGATATCAAGCAGTTCCGCCAAGGAAGATGTTTGGACCGATGGAGCGCGCTGCCCGATGGGGCCGGATGATCTTCGAAATGCGGGCTGCCCGACAGTGCTCAAGAGTATTCGAAGGAGCTGCTGACGCCGCTGCCAGCCGCTCAGCTCCTGTGCCGAAGCCCCAATCATTGGGGAGTTGGCATGGAGTCGTCACGCGAGGATTGCGAGAACACGTGAGGGATTTGTTCCAGATCAAGTTAGCTCTGGGCCGTCTCAGCTAAGATGGATCAACCGTGGAACTGCCGCGTGATGTCTCAAGGAGGCGCACAATGAAGATCTGGATATTTCTGCCGCTGACGACCTACCCAGACGCATGCGCTGATGTCTTCGCTGTGAACGCCGTGGGTAAAGTCGCGATTGGTCTTTGATCGCGCCGTCAAACACCGTGCCCAGGCCACACGCTAGAAAACAATGTGAACGTTCGGAGTGATGCGGTGACTGCGGAGACCAGCCAGTTCGAGGAAATTGCGACGGGACTCCTGAGTGCCGCTGAGGCTTGTGCGATCGTGGAAAGGTGCGCTCCCAATTGGTCCGAGGCGGATTGTGGCGACGTCGTTGATGTGTTCAGATCTTGGGCTTGGAAAGCGTTGGATGCCAGACGGCGCGATGACGAATTGAAGCAGTGGCACAACCTGCTTCGCCAGCTCGTTTCTCATTTCCGTGGGACGGCCGCTTCCGAGAAGCTAGGGGTTCTTCGGGACCTCGTGTACGAGTCTATCGCGGTTGCAACGCCATTCCCGGTATCAAACGTGCTGAACAAGAAGCACGTCAAGGAGCTGCTCCAGATTCTAAAGAGTGTGCATGGTGGACGTTTGGACAGGAAATCTATCGGATCTAGATTGCGACTTGAACATGCCAACCTTGCCCGCGTTCTGACATTGGCATTGACGGCCGGACTGGTTGTCCGATCAGCTAGAGGGAAGAGTGCCTGCTTCTCGATTACCGAGTTTGGCATGACCCAGTTGGAGTCACGCGGCACTTATACCAACGCGTGCGATGCCAACGGCATTGGTTGTAAAATTCATACTATCCCGTGAAGCCGTCGCGCTTCGGTTAGAAAAGCAGTGATCGTTGATAGGTTGAGAATTCGGCGACTAACAGTCCAAGCTGTAGAGTTCTCCATTTTGCAGTGGACCGCACAGCTTGGATCGGTCGGGTAGGTCTGGGTGCGTCGTCTTCTGACTCGCGCGACGCGCGACGATCATGCGACGTGGCGATCCGGCATCTTACAGCGCTTTCGCACACGGCTCAGCCTGACGCGAAATCATCTAGCCAATGCCCTAGCTCTCATATCTGCCGGCTTACTGAACACGAGGAGGTCAGGTGCCTCAGAAGGTTCGAAGACATCTTCTTGTTGGATTCCTTCCTGGCGCTTTAGCGAGCTTTCTAAATCAACTTCCGAGGCAACATGGCACGTTACAGTCGTTGGAAAGACGTGGCTTCCGAAGCCAACCTCATAGAGGCGCAATGGGAGACGGTGCATTGCTGAAGTTGGATGATTTGGCGTGCCGGGCCAAGGCACTTTTGGTCGAGCGCAGATTTGTACCGCGGAGGCCTACGAGATATTCGATGTCGATCGAGGCTGTGTAGTCGCGTAGGCAAGCAGCGCCGCGATTAGCCACGTCGATTGATTCATGACGCCTGAGGAGCATATCCGCCGCACGCGGCTGGGGCTGCTTCCAGGCGAGGTGCTAATCGCTCGAGCTATGCGGAACTCCGCATCGTCGAGTGACTCTGCTCACACGAACATCATGATCACCATGTAACCTACGGTCACAAGCACTAAGCCACCGACTAGCATCGGCACGAGGGTACTTCCCGAGTGATTATCGTTCATGGTGCCATTCCCTGTTGGCGGGGTTCTTCGTGAACTGATTCTGATCAGGCACTGCCAAGTGCGCACTGCAGCAATTTCCGAGCCTGGCTAGCCTGCCGGAATGAAGAATACCTGAGGTCGAGGGACACTTCGCTGACAAGGCGGTTGTCTGCGTCGACAATGCCGCAGCAAACCGAGTCGCCATTGCGTACAGTCAGGCGAATGCGACTTTCGTCGCCGTCGACGCCGTGCTCGACCATGCTGGTCACGAGGCCGAGGCGCATGCGGCGGCGCAGTTCGTTCGCTTGCACCGAATGCCTCTGGGGTTCCAAGATGTAGGAACCGGTCTGGTCAAGATCGAGCTTCATGTGGTCTTCCTCATCGCCGCGCGCCGCCAGTGCCTAGCATAAAGATAGATTTATGATATATGTTTTATTTCGCATGTTGCAGCATATTCGCATCACATCAAATTCGGACGACAGAAAGCCGCATCAACCCGGCAGGGGTGACACATGGATATGAGTGCAGGCACAAAGGAAAAACCGACCATCGTCATCGACGGCCGAGTGCTGCCCGGGCAATTGGACGAGCAGATGATTCACGCCGTGGTTCATGGGTTCTACGACGAAATCCGCAAGGATACCCTGCTCGGACCAGTGTTCAACGGCGCCATTGCTCCGCATGACTGGCCACGGCATCTTGCGAAGATGTGCGACTTCTGGTCGTCGCTCATGCTGCGAACCGCGAGCTATGAGGGTCGCCCGCTGCCGCCGCATCTTGCGATTCCGGGTCTGGGCGAGCAGCATTTCCGGCGATGGCTGGGTTTGTTTCGCGCCACCGTCGACAAGCTCTGCCCGCCGGAGATTGCGGCGCTATTCATGGAACGGGCATTGCGCATCGCGCATTCCTTCCGGCTTGCGCTCGCCTATAACCGCGGTGAAAACACGTTGACGGTTGAACCGATCACGCCCGACAGCCTGTGATGTGCCGAGGCGGTCGGCAGGGCGGGCATGCGGCGAAGTTTGGAGCGAAAAATGAGGCTGACGAATTTTTCCGACTATACGCTGCGCATGCTGATGTTCGCGGCGTCTGCCGGTGATCAGTTGTTCACGATCGAAGAGACGGCGCGCGCCTTCGGTGTGTCGAAGACGCACCTTAACAAGGTGGCTAATACGCTCACCCGGGCCGGCTATCTTCTTGCGGTCCGCGGCAGGTCGGGGGGACTGACACTCGGTCGCCGACCGGAAGATATCCGCATCGGCGACGTGATCCGGCTGACCGAGCCGGACTTTGCTCTAGTCGAGTGCTTTACTACGGGCAACCAATGCACGATCACGCGGTGCTGCAAGCTTTCCGGCATGCTGCGCGACGCACTCTCATCGTTCCAGTGCACGCTCGATCGCTACACGCTAGCAGACATCGCCCTGGCGCGTCAGGATTTCCTCGTTGACGTTTCCGGCGCCTAGCGAGCACATGGAGAAGCCGTTGATTTTCAGCTATGACGACAACGTATTGGTGCGCCTCATTTAGGTCAGTGAAGTGCGTTTTGCCCCCTTTGCCCAGGCGGCGAGTTGCAAGCAGCGATACCTTTGGTGGTCGAGCAGGCTAACGCCACAGTTTCCTACTGCGGCCCGGCAAAAAATAGTTGGCCAGCCCTGCTGCGATTAGGCCTGTCGGCTAGTCCTCGGAAAGCAAACGGATTTCGCTTGCCTTAGCTGATGAAAGTGGGGAGCAAATCGTCGGCTTCTTAGTCGTAAAGTACCTCGAACCCGCCACTGTAAACACGAGCATTCTGTTGGCAGGGGAGGTTCGCCTCCAGGATGAGCGTCGCAGGCCACGTACAGCCAGCGCGTTCCACGCAGTTGGCGGGGCTGGCCGCATGTTTCACAAGTCCGCAACGACCGCCGCATTGCGCGCCGAATGTCTTTAGAAAGGGACGTGCCACCCTTGAAGTCCAATGTCAGCGTCGTTCCCCTGCAGGCCGAAAAAGCCGCCTCAAGGTCCAGCAGACCCAGAAGTCGTTTTCGATGATCGCGTTGGCGACCCACGGCCCGCGCCCGTCTCGCCAAAGAGAGCGGTCCGATCAGCGGCTGAAGTGGGCCGAGCTTGGGATGGACCTTAGGGAAATCATACAGATCACGCGCCAGGTTGCGGAGTCTACCGTTTCTCACCAGACGAGAAAGGACTTGGTTAACCGCTGCCCGCGCCGCCAGGTCCCGGAAGTTACCCATAGGTCGGCATTCGGCGCTGCGGACAAGAAAAAATCAAGCTAGATCAATGACCTAAATGGGTTTGATAAGCAATCGAGTGGGTTTGTCACGCGCGACGACAGTGATGCTCTGCACGAAGTCGAAGACGCTTTCGGGTGGACGGCCTAGGGGAATACTAGCGACGCCCTACGATGGTTTCGGAGCGAGCTACAAGCTACGGGCCGAGCGCAGCGACTGCCTCGGCTACGATCGCTGCTGGTTCCTTGGCAATACCCAACCGGATCGATGCGGGCAAGCAGCCTTGAACTGATCAGGTCTTTTGCCCCGTGCAGGAACAAAAACTGGACGTTCCCCACCCTGTAGCTCCGCTTCAGGACCGAGCAGGCGCGATCACGGCCGGCTGTCCCGTTTCTGCGGTTGCCAGCACGACGCCGTCATCTGCCGGGTGCAGGAACTTGTTCGAATGCCAGGAGGCAGCGAGCTTGCCGGCTTCTGCCTCGCCGTCGCCTATGACGCAGGCGACGACGAGATCGGGATCGTCGAAAGCAGCACCGTACTGATGGCCTCTCGCACGTTCGCCGATTGCGGGGCGACATCGAAGCCGTCGATACTGGCCGCGCCATCGTCCACCCTGAGCCGAGTGGACAGGATTTTCGCCGCCGTTGTCTTGCCCGCCCCGTTCGAACCGAGCAGTGCAAAGATACTGTCGCGTGCCACTTCGAAGTCCACGCCGCGCAACACATGCAGTTCGTACGACTTCTCCAAGCCCCGCACGCGAATTGCCTGGACTTGCTGCTGTGTCATCGACCCTCGGATGAGCGAAACTACCGCACTCCCACGCCTGAACGGATCCGAAACTCATGCGGCGCGGGCTGCAAGTAGAGCGTGGAGGGCTTCTGGCTTTAGGTGCGTATACCGCTTGAGCATCTTCCAGTCCTTGTGCCCGGTAACGAGTGCAACTTGCTCGATTGTGAATCCTGCCTCGAAAAGTCGGCTTGTGCCTTCGTGTCGCAAGTCGTGGAAGTGAAGGTCGTGGATACTCAGGTCGGCGCATCCGCGACGAAAAGCTGTGCCGACTGATCTGCCATTGTATGGGAAAATCCGATCATCGTTGTTACTTCGGCAGGCGCGCTGCTCCTCCACGATGGCCCATGCGTCGTATCCGCATGCAGCGAAAAGAGGAATGCGCTGGTTGTTTCCCTGCTTGTTTCGGGGATCCTTCCGGTCACGGATGAGAAGCATCCGGGTGCGACATTCCAGGTCCGACCAACGCACTGTGCAGATTTCCTCTTGGCGCATTGCGGTAGCAACAGCGAAGCGGATGATCCGGCCAATAGGGGCGATCTGACGCGGGTTTGCGTCGAAATGCGAGATCAACCGGTCGAGTTCATCTTGGGTCGGACGACGGTCGCGCTCCTGCCCTTTGCCAACCAGACCTAGCTGTTTCATAGCGATGCGGGCGAGGTCTACGGCCTCGATTGTAACGGGTAGGCCGTGAACTGCGGCCGCGTGAGACAGAATGAGCTTGATAGTGCCAATGTCGATGCCGAGGGTAGCAGGGCCTGCACCTTTTGTCGCTCGATCGCGGCCGAACCGAATGAGCCGCTCGCGATCGAGCGCCGCAATGTTGCACTTTCCAAGCTGACGCTTCAGCATATCCAGAGTCTCAGCTTTCGAGCGTCGAGGGGGCTTGCCGACGTCACACATGTCGTCGATATGAAGGTCGATGAGATCACCGAAGGTTTTGAGGCGCGCGATGCGCGACTGATTTGGCGTTTCGCCACGATCAATCTGGCGCTCCGCCTCAAGGGCCCAGCGTCGGGCATCGTCTCGCCGCAGGAAGGTCTCGCTGACGTAACGGCCCTTGCGACGAACTTGAACGCGCCAGGTGCCGGAATGGAGTTTTGTGAAACTGGCCATTTTTCGTGTGCGCTCCGTGTGCACTCAGCCGTCGAACGGTGGCGAAAAGCGTCGCAATGTGGCGTAAATTCGTGTGCACTCGGTGCGACCTAACTAATTGAGACTACTAAAAAATGATGGAATATCAAGAACATAGACTGGCCGTGGCGCCCATGAAAGCGCGGTCCACCAAAGGATGGGATAGAGGCATTTCTGCCTGGGGGCGGAGCCGATCAGGAACAGCAGAAGTCATCGGTCACAACGTGGATATCTCAAGCTAGTTTTAAAGTGCTTGGCTTCCTGATGATCCGCGATAGGATGCTCTCCATCGGCTGTTCAATCGGAATCTTCCATACCGTCTCCGACGCATGCGCCGCCCCATTGAGTTGATTTGGAATTCTTTTTCGACGACCTCTCTGGGCCGATGCAGGCCGATTGACCGGCCAACTCGGAGCGGACGGACCCTGGCGGACGACGAGTACGACGCGCGAGACGATCTACATCCCGATCCAGATTTGCGGCTCGGAGTGGGAAATGGACGCAGGTCCCGGCCGAGGGCCAGATCGCTAATGACCTCGAGCGATTGCTCAGTCTGGAACTGCTCCACGAAGACGGCCGTTCTGAATGCAAGTGCGTCTAGGTAGATCGGTTAGGTCGCATTGGAATTGGCGCGATTGCTCGGTTCGTGCCTGTAGGGTCGCCGGCGACAACTGGTCGTGCGGGTCGATTTCTTCGGGAGCGCTGTTGGGATATCATCATCTACGGCTGAGGAGGTCGAACGAACCATGTCGAACGTTTCACAGGAGGCGTGGCGTACTTCTGTTACGCCCGCGGTTGCTCGCCAGACTCCCAGCCATATCGTCCTCGCGACGGACTTCAGCGCCCGAAGCGACCGCGCTCAGGACCGCGCGGTGCAGCTTGCCGTCCAGTGGAACGCTAGCCTGACCGCCGTTCATGCGCTCAGCGACGTGAGCTTCACCGATGACACGTCGTTACGCGACGCATATCGAACGGCCGCGACGCGCAACGCGGATTCGCTCCGCGAGGAACTGGCCTGCACCGAAGGTCTCCGCTCGTCGGTGATCGTCGAAGAAGGGCGTGTCGAGGAGGTGATCCTAGCTGCGGCGGCGAAGGAACGGGCCGAGCTCATCGTGACCGGCATAGCCGGGACCGGCCCCCTGGCCCAGGTTCTGATCGGCAGCACGGTCACCGGTCTTGCGCGGACGTCGCCGGTACCGCTCCTGGTCGTGAAGAAGAGAGTGCTGGAGACGGAGGGTCGAGCAGCCGTAGCGACCGACCTGTCGGACTCGTCGAAACCTGCCTTGATGGTCGGGTTGCGATGGTTTGAGTTTCGGCGTCTTGAGCTGTTTCACGCGTTCGATCCGCCGTATCGCGGTCTGGTGGATGACAAGGCAGCTTACGACAGCCAGTTCGAGGAGGGGGCGGTGGAGAAATGCCGGAATTTCGTCCGCGACGTGGCAGGCGCGGATGCTGTCTCCATGATCGAGGTCGTTGCCCGGCGTGGAGACCCGGTGACCGGACTCGAGGTGCTTACGAATGAAGCCGATACCGATCTCGTCATAGCAGGCACGCACGGACGAACTGGTTTGATGCACGCCCTTTTGGGCAGCGTCGCCTCGCGCATTCTGAATGAGGTCCCCTGCGACGTGCTGGTCGTGCCGAGCCGTGCGCGTTGACGCTCACGGCGCGCCGCGACGCTTCGTGTATGAGTCCAAGTTCCTCGCCGTGGCCGTCTCGGTACTGCGGACCGCTTCAACGCTGGCGTTGACTGCTTGAACCTTCGCAGCGCGCAAGCTAGCAGCCGCTCGAAGGCGGTATTGCCAACCAGTAGGACGCAGCTCGTCTCCTTATGAAGTTTGTGACATTGTCTTCACAAAGGTCCATAGTGGGCTGCGGCGGGGTTGTTCCAGCGAGCGCAATGGATTGCTCCCATGGCTAGATTTGATGTCGGCTACCTCGTAGGCAGTCTAGCTTCCCGATCGATCAACCGTCGGCTGGCGTCAGCCCTCGTGAAGCTGGCTCCGGCGGATATGGCTCTCCAAGAAATCCCGATACGGGACCTACCGCTCTACAGCTACGACTATGATTCCGACTATCCAGAGGTTGCGAAGCGCTTCAAGGAAGCTATCACCGGGGTTGATGCCATACTGTTCGTCACGCCCGAATATAACCGCTCGATACCCGGCGCGCTGAAGAACGCGATCGATTGGGCGAGCAGGCCTTACGGCCAGAACGCCTTTACGAGAAAGCCATCGGCCGTTATCGGAACATCGCCTGGTTCGATCGGCACTGCCGTCGGGCAGCAGCATCTTCGCAGTATCCTCAGTTTTTGCAATTCCCCGCAGATGAACGCGCCGGAAGCCTACATTCAATTCACACCGGACTTAATCAGCGATGACGGGCAAGTGTCGACGGAATCGACGGCCGAATTCTTGAAAACCTTCATGGCGGAATTTCGCGTTTTCATCGAGCGGGTGCTCACGGTGCTCCCGCGCGGGGGCTGAAGTGGCCGGACCCGCTGACACGCGGCTATTGCTCCGTGTCCGTTGCGGAGGTGGCTCGCACTGGCCAAAAAAACACGTCTCAAAGGTCCACATCTTGCCGCCGGCCGATGTCCTGGCGGCGTCTGATCGCTTGCCTATTAGCTCAAGGGAGACAAGGCGCCGCTTATAGGGCGTGGCAAGCATCTTCAATGCGACCCGCTAGGCCCATATCGCCGGTCAGCGCGTCTCGTCGGAGGCGCGTTGGTCCCCGGGAACGGATGCCGCCGTCTGGCTGACCGTGATCCGCCACACCGTGTTGGCTAGATCGTCCGCGACGATCAAGGCTCCGCGATGGTCCACAGTCACTCCCACCGGACGGCCACGGGTATTGCGGTCCTCGGTCAGAAAGCCAGTCGCGAAGTCGACTGGATCCCCCTTTGGTTTCCCGTCGCGGAACGGTACGAAGACAACCTTGTAGCCAACTGGCGGAGTGCGGTTCCAACTGCCATGCTCGCCGACAAACACACCGTCGGCGAACTCGGCTCCCATCGCGGGCGTTGAGAATGCGAGGCCGAGCGCCGCAACATGCGATCCGAGGCTGTAGTCGGGCCGGATCGCGGCGGCAACTTTTTCGGGATCTTGCGGCTGGGCGCGGGGATCGACGTGCTGGCCCCAGTAGCTGTATGGCCACCCATAAAAGCCATGCTCTTGAACGGAGGTGAGATAGTCGGGAACCAAGTTAGGACCGATTTCGTCCCGCTCGTTTACAACGGCCCAGAGCTGTCCCGAGCCTGGCTGGATGGCGAGAGCCGTGGGATTGCGTAATCCAGTCGCGTATTGTTTGTGCGCTCCCGACTGCACGTCGACCTGCCACACCATAGCGCGATCGACTTCAGCATCCATCCCCCGCTCAGTGATGTTGCTATTCGAGCCTATGCCCACGAACAGGAAGCGGCCATCAGCGCTCGCCGTCATCGCCTTCGTCCAGTGATGATTAATCGCGGACGGCAAGTCTGTGACCTTCACAGGCGGCCTGCTCGCTTCGGTCTGACCGTCGCGGTAGTCAAAGCGCACGAGCGCGTCCTGGTTAGCAACATAAATGACCCCGTTCACGAATGCGAGGCCATAGGGCGCGTTAAGGTTGTCGGCGAAGATGCCGCGCGTCTCGTAGACGCCATCGCCGTCTGCGTCATGCAGCAGCGTCAAACGATTGCCGCCGCCCACGTCGGTCTTACCGAGGCCTTTGATGTAGTTCGCGATGAGGTCTTTGGGCCGCAGCGCCGGCGAACCGCCGCCGGAGCCTTCGGCGATGAGGATGTCACCGTTGGGAAGAACCAAGGTCTGGCGTGGGACCGCCAGATCGGTGGCGATCGCAGCGATCTTGAAGCCTGGCGGCACTGTGGGCAGATCGTCGCCCCAAGCGGCCGGCAGCGAAATCTTCATGTCAGGAAGCAAGCCTCGACGCGGCTCGGGGAGGTCCGGGTTGGCACCATATTGCAAGGGCTCGGGCTCGTCCCCACAGGCGGATAGGAGGGCCGCGCAGGCTACCAGCACGAGGATCCGACGCATCATGCCACCTCCACCGAGCGAAACCGCGAATAGCCTATCCAGGCTGCGGCAAGCGCGAGAAGCATTGTCACCACAGATAGATAGAGGCTTTCAGGCATGATCGCCCAGGCGTCTTTGGCGTGGACGAGGGCATTGATGAAGCCAATCACCCACATGATGGCTAAGAGTGCGAAATAGATTAGTGGCCTTAGGCTCCGGGCCCGCCGGAACCGGAACAGGTCTACCAGCGCCCATAGCAAGGTAAACCCGCTGCCCAGCAAGCCTCCCGCGATGAGCCACGACGAGAAGTTGGCCCACTGGATCTGGAAGGTCCCCCAATATGCGAGGTCGCTGACTAGCGCGCCGAGGAACAGAGGAAACGAGAAGGCGAGAACGATCGCATGGAGCGGATGGATCGGCCTCGGATATGCTCTCCCGGACACGGCACCCATGGTGGTTTCCTCTTCTCTAAAAGCCGGGCAAAGTCCTCGGCCGAGAACGTGTAGACTAGCGCGCGCCTCCACATAGTCCAGCTTGGTGGCGGAGCTTGACTTTTGGTCCTTGCCACCCCACGTTCAAGACATGTTGACCGACCGCTTTACTCTTCTCCTTACACGGGTGTGCCCCATCGCGGGCACCTGACCCCCGGTCAGGTCGCGTCGCGCCCCGGTCGCGGGGCATAGGCCAGTTTCCCTGACGCAGGGATTATGTGAGCCGGACAGAGCGACAGCAATCCAAAGACATAAGTTAACGCTGCGGGCGCGCTGTGCCCAGCGGCAGAAATAGCAAGAGGCCGAGATGGCTCCCGAGAACAAGAAGCAGCGCAAACCCGCGATAACAATGACGCGCTCAGACCGCGCGTCGCTTTCGCGGCTCGCGGAATCCTATGTGATGAGAAATCCCGATGTCGCGGATGTACTCATGGCAGAGCTTGAACGCGCGCGTGTAGTCGAAGATGCGCGCATCCCGGCGGATGTCGTTCGCATGGGATCCACCCTTCGCTTCACTAGCGATCTGGGTGAAGGCAGGCGCGTGACGCTGGTGTTTCCTGGCGAGGCTGACATTGCCGAGGGCAAGATCTCGATCCTCACGCCGATCGGCGCCGCGCTGATCGGCCTTGCGGCTGGGCAGTCGATTGACTGGACCGCGCGTGACGGCCGGGTCCACCGTCTCACGGTCGAGACGGTGGATGCACCGGGTATAGTCGGAGCGCCTCCTGCACCCGCCGAGCTGCGGACGGCGTCATGACGGAAGTCCTGGCCCATTGCCGCTTGTCGCTCTTCGGAGGCCGTCTGATCGCAGGATTCTAGCCCCTGCGCCGCGCGCGGCCAGGGGATTCTCCATTCGTTTCAATGCACCAGCTCCCCAGGCGGAGCGATGGAGAACTGCGATGTCGACCGAAACCTGTGTTCTTACTACGAAGGATTTCACCATCCTCGAGGTCATGCGTGACCGCTGCCTCGGCAGGGATGACCCTCTGGCACCGATCTTGAAGAGAAAGATCGAGAGCGCCCTCGTGGTTTTCCGCGATGACGTTCCCGCCAACGTCGCGACCCTAAGCAGCCGCGTTACGTTCAGGGTTGACGGGCGCGAGCCCGATACGCGGATTCTCTCACACGATCGTATGAACTCGTCAGCCGGATTGTTCCTGCCGATCTCCAGGCCGAGGGCTCTGGCCCTCTTAGGACTCGCCGAGGGTCAGGATTTCATACTGACAGACCACGACGGGAGGGAAGAGCGGGTCGTGCTAGAGACGGTGCAGTACCAGCCGGAAGCGGCGCGGCGCGAGAAGGAAGCCCTGAAGAGCCTGTCCGCTCCCGCACAGCGCAAGCCGTCGCTGACGTTGGTGCGCGGCGCCTTCTACGACCAAGCGCGTTTCGTGCCAGCCGGATCGGACGATTTCGACGACCCGGGACCCTCGGCTGCATGAGACCGGAGCGTGGAGCGAGGTGGATGACCGGTCCTTTCGGCGCGAATGCCGGCGTCCAAAAGACTGCGTCGGGGAGGAATGGGAACTTGTGGTTCGGAGGCTAGAATGATCTCATATCCTGACTTGCCACATATCGTCATACCTGCAGGCGACCGCGGGCGTCTGCAGGCGATCGCCCGCTCGCTCGCCGAACAATCGCACCCGCTCGCTGTTGCCCTGTTACAAGAACTCGGCCGCGCCGAACTGCCCGATCCCGAGGCCGTCTCGGAAGACACGGTGTCGCTCGACCGCTTCGTCACCTACAAGACTGTAGGCTCGGACCAGTCGGAACGAGGGCTCCTGATTCATCCGGAGGACCGCATGTGGCCGCCCGCGGAGATATCCGTGGCCACGCCTCTCGGGATCACCTTGCTCGGACTGTCGGCCGGCGACCGCATGCCCATGATCGGCAGTGACATGCCCGAGCCGCCATGGGTCGAGGTCGTGGCGGTGGGCGCCTCGGCAACGGGCGGTATCGCGCGCCGACCCAGCTTCGCGGGCCGGGAAAGTTTCTGGTCGTTGGCGGATCCGGGTCGATAGCTTAAAGAGCAGTATGGTGCCGCCCAATCACAAGGAGAGTGATGGAGTTCTACGCGCTACTTCTGATCATAGGCCTACCTTTTTTGGCAGGCTTGGCGGGAGTCCTGCTTCCGTCAGATTCGCGCACGCCTGTGACCTGGCTGGCGGGAGCCACGACAGCGGCCTGCCTTGCATTGACCATCTCGCTCTATCCGTCAGTCAGCAATGGCAGCACCGTGCGGCACCGGATCGAATGGATTCCCTCGCTGGGACTCGACTTCACTCTCAGGCTGGACGGCTTCGCCTGGATCTTCGCGTTCCTCATCAGTGGGATCGGCTTCCTAGTCGTCATATACACCCGGTATTACATCTCTCCCGAGGATCCGGTCCGCCGCTTTTACCTTTTCTTCCTGGCCTTCATGGGGTCGATGCTCGGTATCGTCCTCTCCGGCAACCTGGTCCTCTTGGTGGTGTTCTGGGAACTCACCAGCATCTTTTCGTTCCTGCTGATCGGATATTGGCACCACAACCAGGCCGCGCGTGACGGCGCGCGGATGGCGTTGACGATAACCGCCATAGGCGGTTTCGCATTGCTGGCCGGCGTCCTCATGGTGGGCCACATCGTCGGCAGCTACGATCTCGACGCAGTGCTCTCCGCGGGCGACGCCATACGCAGCCATCACCTTTACGTTCCCGCGCTTTTGCTGATCTTGGTCGGAGCACTTACCAAGAGCGCGCAGTTTCCCTTCCACTTCTGGCTACCCAACGCCATGGCGGCCCCGACGCCCGTATCGGCGTTCCTGCATTCGGCGACCTTGGTCAAGGCAGGCGTCTTCCTGATGGCGCGGCTTTGGCCGGTGCTCTCGGGCACGCCGGAATGGTTCATCATTTTGGGACTGGCGGGCATGGTCTCGCTCGTGCTCGGCGCTTACCTCGCCATGTTCCAGCAGGATCTGAAGGGATTGCTGGCCTATTCCACGATCAGCCATCTGGGGCTGATCACACTGCTCTTGAGCCTCGGCAGCCCGCTCGCCGCCGTTGCCGCCATCTTCCACATGCTAAACCACGCCACCTTCAAAGCATCTCTTTTCATGGCGGCCGGGACCATCGATCACGAGGCAGGCACGCGGGATCTACGACGGCTCTCCGGCCTGTTCCGCTACATGCCGATCACGGGCACATTGGTCATGGTCGCCAGTGCTGCCATGGCGGGAGTGCCGCTGTTGAACGGTTTCCTTTCCAAGGAGATGTTTTTTGCCGAAACGGCGGAAACCCACGCCGACTCCTGGGTGGACACGATTGCGCCCTATGCCGCGGTGGTCGGAAGCGCGCTCGCGGTCACTTACTCCATTCGACTCATCCACTCGATCTTCCTCGGTGCGCCGCCCGAAAGCTTCCCGCGCGAGCCTCACGAACCGCCGTTCTGGATGCGATTCCCGATCATGTTCCTGGTAGTCGCGTGCCTCGTCGTCGGCATTGTCCCGGGCCTGACCATCGGGCCCTTCCTGCATATTGCCGTGTCGTCGGTGCTCGGCGCGGCGACGCCCCAATACAGCCTGGCCGTCTGGCACGGTTTCAACCTTCCGCTGGCGATGAGCGCGATTGCGCTGGCCGGTGGCGCGCTGCTATACCTCTGGGCAGGAGACTATCTCGAGCGTTCCGAAAGCCCTCTGCTTCTCGGCAAAATACAAGGCCAGCGCATCTTCGAGCGGGTCATGGTCGCGATCTCATGGCGGTGGGCGCGCCTCGTTGAGGAGATCCTGAGCACAAGACGCCTGCAGCCGCAGATGCGTCTGCTCATTGCAGCCGCGATCGCTGCGGGCGCCGTTCCAATCCTCGCTTCGGGTCGTGGCTTCGGACGGAGCGGCAACGGTACGGCGGATCTCGCGTTCGCCGGGCTCTGGTGCGTCGGGATGGTCTGCGCGATCGCCGCCGCCCACCAGGCCAAGTTTCACCGCCTCGCTGCTCTCGCCCTGCTGGGAGGAACAGGGTTGGTTACCTGCGTGACCTTCGTCTGGTTATCGGCGCCGGATCTTGCGGCGACCCAGCTTGTCGTTGAGATCGTCACAACCGTCCTCATCCTGCTCGGCTTGCGCTGGCTCCCCAAGCGCTCAGAAGCACTGGTCGAGCCGAACGGCGTCCTCCCACGTCTGCGCCGTTTCCGCGACCTGTCGCTGGCCGTGGTAGCCGGAGCGGGCATGACCGCGATCTCATACGCTGTCATGACACGCACGCCGCCTGACTCGATCGCGGACTTCTTCATCGAGAAGGCCTATAGCGAAGGCGGCGGGCGCAACGTGGTCAACGTGATCCTGGTGGATTTCCGCGGCTTCGACACCCTGGGGGAAATCACGGTCCTCGGCATCGTCGCTCTGACCGTTTTCGCCCTGCTGCGGCGGTTTCGTCCGGCGCCGGACAGCGTCGAGCGTCCCGAGCAGCAGCAGGTCCAGCGCTCCTATGACGAGGCGGAGCCGAACAGGGAGGTTGGCGCGACCGCGACTGAATATTTGCACGTGCCGTCGGTGATCATGCAGTGGATGTTCCCGGTGGTCATCATGTTGTCCGCATACCTCTTCCTTCGCGGCCACGACGCTCCGGGCGGAGGTTTCGTGGCGGGCGTGGCCATGGCGGCGGGCTTCATCCTGCAATATATGGCAGCGGGAACAGTTTGGGTGGAGGACAGGCTACGCATCCTCCCGGTCGTCTGGATAGGAGGCGGCCTCCTGGTGGCCGCCTTGACCGGAGCCGCCTCGATGTTGCTCGGCGATCCTTTCCTGACGTCATATTTTCAGTATATCGAGTTGCCGATCCTAGGGAAGGTCCCCCTGGCGAGCGCGACCGTATTTGACCTTGGCGTTTTCAGTCTCGTCGTCGGCGCCACGATTTTAATGCTGATCGCCATCGCCCACCAGTCGATCCGCCGCCTGCGCGCCGCCCGATTTGAGGAGGAGCGCCAGCTCGAGGAGCGACAGCAATGGAGCTGACGCTCGCAGTCGCAATCGGGGTACTCACCGGGTCCGGCGTCTGGCTTGTCCTGCGGCCGCGCACATACCAACTCGTCATAGGTCTCTCGCTGCTTTCCTATGCGGTCAACCTGTTCATCTTCAGCATGGGCCGCCTGCGCGTCGGCGCAGCCCCGGTGCTGGGAGCGGACGGGGCAGGGGATCCTACAAACTATGCTGACCCGGTTCCGCAGGCGTTGGTGCTCACCGCCATCGTGATCGGCTTCGCCACAACGGCGCTTCTGCTTGTGGTCCTGCTCGTCGCGCGCGGCCTGACGGGCAGCGACCATGTCGATGGGCGGGAGTCCCGCTGATGGATTGGACGAGGCACCTGCTGATCATTCCAATCCTGCTGCCGCTCGTCACGGGCGCAGCGCTTCTCGTGATCGACGAGACGCGCCATACGCTGAAGGCGCTGGTCAGCGTCGCATCCACACTGCTGCTCCTTTTGGCTGGTATGGCGCTAATGCGGATGGCAGGTGGAGTTGCGGACGGAAGCGGCGCGCTGTCATCGTCCTATGCCGTCGCGGACTGGCCCGCGCCGTTCGCGATCGTGCTCGTTCTTGACCGGCTTTCGGCCATGATGCTGGTCCTCACCTCAGTCCTGGCACTTGCCTCGCTGGTCTTCTCTCTGGCCCGTTGGCACCGAGCAGGCCCGCATTTCAACACACTGTTCCAGTTCCTGCTCATGGGACTTGGAGGCGCGTTCCTCACAGGAGATCTCTTCAACCTGTTCGTCTTCTTCGAAGTGACGTTGGCTGCGTCTTACGGCCTGCTCCTGCACGGCTCCGGCGCTTTCCGGGTCAGGTCAGGACTGCACTACATATCGATCAACCTGGCGGCGTCGCTCCTCTTCCTCATCGGAGTCAGTTTAATCTACGGGGTAACCGGGACCCTTAGCATGGCAGACCTGGCTCTTCGTATACCCGAGGTGCGGAACGACGACCGGATGCTGCTGCAGGCGGGCGCCGCGATTCTGGGCGTCGCGTTCCTGGTTAAGGCGGGCATGTGGCCGCTAGGGTTTTGGCTCCCTTCCGCCTACATGGCCGCCGCTGCCCCGGTCGGCGCGATCTTCGTCATCCTCACCAAAGTCGGAGTTTACGTGTTGCTTCGCCTGAGCCTGTTGCTCTTCGGAAGCCCTGCGGGCGAACTCACCGGCTTTGGGGGCGTGGCATTGCTGTGGGGAGGCATGGTGACGCTGGCTTTCGCGACGTCGGGAGTTCTTGCCTCGCAGGCGATGGGCAGACTGGCCGGATACTCCGTCCTGATCTCTTCGGGGACGTTGCTCGCGGCGGTCGGCATGGGTGACTCAGCGGTGGTTTCAGGAGCCCTGTTCTACCTCGTCAGCTCGACCTTAAGCACAGCAGCTCTCTTCTTGCTGATCGAACTTGTGGAGCGCGCTCGCGAACCCGGAGCCGACCTGCTCGCGGTCACGATGGAAGCTTATGGGGAGGAGAGGGACGAGACCGAGGAACCCGAGGACGAGGAAGTCGGCGTCGTCATGCCCGGCGCGCTCGCGGTACTAGGCGTCTCCTTCGGATGCGTCGCTCTCCTGCTCGCGGGCCTGCCGCCGCTGTCCGGGTTCATCGCTAAGTTTGCCCTGCTGACAGGCATGCTGAACCTCGACGGATTGGGGAACGTGACCGAGATCCCGGCCCGCACATGGCTGCTGGTGACGCTGGTCATCCTGTCCGGCTTGGCGGCACTGGTCGCGATGATGCGGACTGGCATCCGGACCTTTTGGGCGCCGTTAGAGGCAATCGTCCCGCGCGTTCTGGTGATGGAGGTGGTTCCCATCCTGGCGCTCCTGGCCCTCTGTCTGGCGATGGCAGTAGGGGGAGGTGCTATGATCAGTTATACGGACGCGGCTGCGCGCGCGTTGCACGAGCCGCCCCGCTACATCCAGAGCGTTCTAGGCACGCCGAGCGGTGCCAGATGAGCCGAGTTCTGCCCTATCCGCTCCTGGCGGCAGCGCTGCTGCTGATGTGGATGCTGCTGACGTCTTTCTCGGCCGGGCAGTTCCTCCTCGGCGGGGTCGTCGCGATGGCAGCCTCTCGGGTGATGGCGGCGCTGCAGCCATCGAAGCCGCGACTGAGGGGCTGGCAGCTCATTCCACGGCTCGTGGGGATCGTGGCTCTGGACATCCTGCGGTCGAACGCCGCCGTCGCCAGCAAAATACTTAAGGGCGGCCGCCACAAGCGGGTCTCGGGCTTCGTGGCCATACCGCTCGACCTACGCGACAAGACGGGTCTGGCCGTGCTCGCGTGTATCGTCACCAGTACACCGGGGACGGCATGGATCGAGTACGCTCCTGATTCCGGCATCCTTCTGATTCATGTGCTCGACCTGGTCGACAAGGACGAATGGGTCGCGTTGATCAAGAACCGCTACGAAGCATTGCTTATGGAGATCTTCGAATGACCGGCGACATTCTCCTGTGGTCCGTCATGGCCGCTCAGACCATGCTCGTCGCCGCGATGGCGTGCTACGCATACAGAGTGGTTCGCGGACCGCGCGCGCAGGACCGGGTGCTCTGCCTGGACGCCATGTATGTGAGCGCCATGCTCCTGGCGCTTGCGGTCGGCATCCGCACGGGAAGCCCGGTTTATTTCGAGGCCGCCCTGATCCTCGCAGTGCTCGGCTTCGTTTCGAGCGTGGCGCTCGCCAAGTTCCTCATGCGCGGCGAGGTGATCGAATGACCCATGTTGTGGACCTGCCTGCCTGGGCGGCTCTGCTGACAGCATTCCTGCTGCTGGTTGGTGCCGGGCTGACTCTCCTCGGGGCCGTTGGAACCCTGCGGTTCGGGAGCTTCTTCGAACGCGTGCATGCACCGACCCTCGGTACCAGTTGGGGAACAGGCGCCATCGTGCTTGCGTCTATCGTCTGCTTCTCGGTGCTGGGTTCGCGCCCTGTGGTACACGAGATGCTAGTCGGGACCTTTATCATCGTGACCACTCCGGTCACCCTCATGCTGCTCGCCCGCGCGGCCCTCTACCGCGACCGAACAGAAGGCGATGCCAACGTGCCTCCGCGTTCGCTTCTAAGGCCGCCCGGCGGGAACCTCCCGCAGGACAAGAGCAGTGACGGCATCCGGTGAACGGCGCTATCGGCCGAGGAGGCGGACGCCTAGCGGCGACGTTCTGCCAAGGCGACCCGGAGCCTGGTTCCGATACCGTTGCCGCCGGAACCTTCTTTGGTTCTCCTGCTTAGTCTCGGCTCAGGCTTCCCTGTTGCCGTCTGCGGCCCTTCCGTCTCCTTGTGGCATACACGGCATGTACGGCATGCGCGAGCGGCCGCGATCTTGACCAGGCGGGACCTGGCCGCAGAGCTAAGGCTACAGGCCCGTCGTTGGCCCCCGGACGGCAGGCCGTGGGCTCGTGCTCCCGCGCGCACTCATGGCCCGCCTCCGGTGGATGTCAAACGCGCGACTCACTAGTCCGGGGTCTTAGCGTCCAAAGGCCGCAGGCTATCGCCCATCGATTGAATTGCTCCCAAGAATGCCCATATCCGGAGCATGAATACTTCAGGTCGCCACAAGAAATATCTGGTCGTCTCCGCGTCCCTCCTGACGCTTTCATAGCGCCGAGCGGCTCGAACGCTTCCGTTCGTCGTCTCGGGGATATCAGCCTCATCCACACCACTGACATGCCTGTCGTTCCGTGCCGCATGTGCGCGCCGGGACGCGACTAACCATGCATGTCCGTCTGCCAGCCGTGCAGGAATGCCGCGTTGCGGCCATCACCCGCACGATCATGAAGGAGGGACAAAGTGTCCGTAATCGAACATCCATCCAGAACCGCCCATCATATCCCTATGTCGCGCTCGCCAAGAGTGACTGTCGCGCAACTCTTCCTGAGAGCAGTCCGCCGCTGGCAGAGCAACCGCGCCATCGAAGAGCTCAGCCGTCTGCACGACAGGCAGTTGGAGGACATCGGCATCTCGCGGAATGATATCCCGAGGGTGGTCGCGGGTCTCTTTCGGCCGGAAGAGGTTCCGTTCAGTGGGCGCGCGCCAGCGTCGACACCGGAAGACCGCATGCGGCAGGCTGAAGCCGTCGGTCGGCCGAGATGAACCGGAGCCAACCATGGACACGACTACCAGGACGATCATTGCCGTCGGCATATTCATGCTGATGGTCATCTCATTCGCGATGCTTTGATAGCCGGGCTGACGTAGCGCCGCGGTTGAAAAGTGGGGCGTATTGGACAAGGTAAATTTACATGTGCATGAAGACGTTCGTCAGGATTTCGAGGCTTGCCGGGGAAGGTCGTGTCCTTGCCCGGAGCGGGCACTCTCACCCTGAACCCCGCACATAATCCTGCTCCGGGACATTCTATAGCAAAGCGGTTCTTTCCTGCGGCGCCAGTGCGCCGCACCGATGGAGCGTTTTATGAGAATCTCTCGTTCAAGGCGTGTCTGCCTTTCCTGTAGCCGTGCACTGCCGAGAGCGGCCTCCCGCTGTCCCTGGTGCATCGCCTCGGTGGTCGTGCCTGCCGCGTTTACGGATCAGCCGGATCCGCACCGTCGCCCGTCCGGCCGTCCGTCCTGGTCACAGGTGCACCTGTGAGCCGGAGTGGTGTCGAGCACCCCGGCGTTGCTTTCCGCCCGGATGTGCATCCGATCGTAGGTTTGCGTCCGGAGTCGCCGTGGTCCGCCTTTTCGTTCGTTGGTTCGCCGCCGACCTGCACAGCTTATTCCGGTGACGGCCCCGCGAACGCAGGCTCGACGTTGTTGAGCGAACTCGTCGGCGAGCAGGATATCCTGCTGGGGATGCAGGCCGATCGAAAGCGTTCGGCCCTGGGCGGCTTAGCCGTCCGGCTGGCGGAAAGAGTCGGCAGGAGCCACGGCGCGGTGCTGGCCGCACTCCTTCGCCGCGAGCGACTCGGGCCGACCGCCGTTGGCAACGGCATCGCGATACCGCATGCCCGCCTGGAGGGGATCTCCGCTCCGGCGGCTGTGTTGGCGACGTTGAAGCGGCCGGTTGCTTTCGGCACACCGGATGACGCGTCGGTCTATCTCCTGCTTGCCCTGCTGTGGCCCGAGGCGGACGCTAAGGGATTCGTGCCGACTCTCGCCCGCATCTGGCGGCTTCTGCGGAGCGGCGTCCTTCCGGACGTGCTCCGGCAATCCCGGACGCCTGCCGAGGCGCATGCCTGGATCGAAGCATTCGAAGAACGTGTCGCATGCGTCGCGGTCGACGAACCTGTCGGATATTGGGCATCACCGTTCCGGCCTAGTTGCCGATCCGCGATCCCCGCGACAGGCGAATGTAGGGGGAAGAACGTGGCAACGTGGTAGACGTGCCGCGACGGCCATTGTTGCCGCCGGTGGGCGAAAAGACGGCCCAGCCATATCATTGAAGATGGCCAAGACAGACCTTCCGTTAAACCTTCCGCCCGCTCCAAGGCTCCTCCGGGCGGGAGCCCGGTAAGGGAGTTAGGGTACCCTATCGCTTGCGACTATCCCGCCCTCGCTTTCCAGCCGTGCGATCCGTCTTGCTTCCGACTGGGTGAATTTCAGTCGCACTCCGATACCGCCTCCGTTCTCCTCGATAAATACGGCCCCAAGCGACTCAAGCGCCGCTTGTAGGATCCCGATCGCCTCCTTTTCCGGTTTCTGAAGCTTGCGCTCGAAGCCCTCGATGACGGCTTCGTCAACGCCGGAGCGGATGCTCAGCTTGCCCCGTGTGACTTCAACGAGTGCGCGTCCCGCGCGGCATTGCGAACCGGTGATCATGTTGCCCTCTTTTCTTCTTCATCAGGCCGGTACTTTCCTGACAACGTCTCGCGAAGGCAATAGCAATGCCGTTGGGTCGACGAATCTAGCGGACCAACGTGATGTCCGAGGGTAGCATCTCGGAACGCCACGACGCTTGCTCCGCGGACGCGCTCTGGCTCAGTGCAAGTTTCTTGCTGCGAGCTGACAATATCATTCGTTTGTAAGGTTCAGAAGACTCCGTCAAAATTGCACAGAAAGCCGAACCCTACCCTGCCGCTCGAGCATGCTGAGCGATTCCCGGAGTGAGGCTTCTTGCGCTCGTGTCGACCTTGGACGCGTTACGAAAGGCAATTCTTGGCCACGCAGGTGCGACGATCCCTAATAGGAAGTGCCATTCTAACCAACCGACGGGGCAAACATGACGACAAACAAAAGTCTCCCCATCGTCCTAATCACCGGGTCCAGCGGCTTTCTCGGCAAGGCAATCGCCATTGGGTTGAAGGATCGTTACCGCGTCATCGGCTTCGATCTGCCAAATGCGAGACAAGCGGCGAAAGGGACGGAGACCGTCCCCGTCGATCTCACCTCGGACGACAGCGTCGCGAAGGCGGTCCAAGAGGTGCGCGAGCGCGGCAACGGGCACATCGCCTCCGTCATTCACCTCGCTGCCTATTACGACACGACAGGCCAAGACAATCCGAAATATGATGCCGTCACCGTGCAGGGAACGCGTCGGCTGCTTTCCGCCCTCAAGACGCTGGAAACCGAGCAGTTCGTCTTCTCCAGTACCCTGCTCGTTCACGCTCCGAGTCCGGAAAAGGGAGTCAGGATCGACGAGGAGTCCCCACTCGATCCGCCTTGGGCCTATCCAAAATCTAAGGTGGAAACCGAAGCTCTGATCGGCCGCGAGCGCGGCGACATAAAAACCGTCATTCTCAGGCTCGCCGGCGTCTATGACGAGGACTGCCGCGCGGCCTTCGTCGCCCAGCAGATCGCGCGCATCTTCGAGCGACGGCCGACGGCCTATCTCTTCACGGGCGATCTCGAAAGCGGCCAACCCTATCTGCACCGGGACGATCTCGTCGATGCCGTGGTCCGAACGGTCGACCGCCGCGCGGAGCTTCCCGACGAGACGGTGCTCTTGGTCGGCGAGGAGGAGACGTTTTCCTATCAGGAGATGCAGCAGCGGATTGGACGGCTCGTTCACGATGAGGAGTGGCGCACGCTGTCACTGCCGAAGGGTCTGACCAAAGCCGGATCATGGTTCCAGACCGAGGTGCTGGACCAGGACACCGACATCCAGCCGTGGATGATCGAGAACTCCGACGACCACTACGAGATTGACGTTTCGCGCGCTCGCGAACTGCTCGGCTGGCAACCGCGCCACAGTCTCGCGGAAACACTGCCCGAGATGATACGCCGGCTTAAGGTCGATCCGACCGACTGGTACGAGAAGAACAAGCTGCACCCGGCCGCAGTGGCGGCATCGGGGCCGGAGCTCGCGCAGGCTAGGCGGCGGATAGCAGGGCAGCTGGAGCGCAGCGAGGCGGAGGTGGAGGCGGCTCTCCAACGACACCGCTATTGGACGCTCTGGGCGCCATTGACGAATGCCGTGCTCGGCCTGTGGTTGATTTCATCGCCGACCTTGGACTGTTCGATCCGGTGAGCGTCGCGCCGCCGCCGGCACTCGGACACGAGATCGCCGAGGCCACCATTCGCAACATGCGCCTCGGGGTGAGCGAGATTGTGTCGGGGCTGCTGGTCGCCGTTTTCACGCTGCTGGGCATGTATCGCCGCTGGAACTGGATGCAGTGGGTCACCGCTGCGGTTGGCGTGTGGATCATTCTCGCGCCGCTCGTGTTCTGGACCACCAGCGCTGCAGCCTACGGCATGGACACGCTCATCGGCATGCTGGTCGTCGCCTTCGCGGTGATGATCCCGCCGACGCCCGGCATCAGCCGGCGCGCGCTGGCCGCTGACGACGACAGGCCGATGGGCTGGAGCTATTCGCCATCATCTTTCACGCAGCGCATACCTATCGTGGCGTTTGCTTTCGTCGGCCTGTTCGTCTCGCGCTATCTTGCAGCCTACCAGATGGGCCACATTGACGGACTCTGGGATCCTTTTTTCGGACCAGGCGGCGCGCCGGTGGCAAACGGCAGCGAGGCGGTGGTTACCTCATGGGTCTCGAAGGGCTTTCCTATCGCCGATGCCGGCTTCGGCGCCTTCGCCTATGCTCTAGACATCCTGGCTGGCGCCATTGGCGACCGCCGGCGCTGGCGCACAATGCCGTGGATGGTGTTCCTGTTCGGGCTGCTGATCATTCCGCTCGGGGTGACCAGCGTCTTCTTTATCATCATCCAGCCGCCTCTGATCGGGGCGCTTTGCACGCTTTGCATTGTCCAGGCGGCGGTCACCGTAGTGCTTATTCCCTATTCGATCGACGAGGTGCTGGCGACCATCCAGTATCTGTGGCGCGCCAAGAAGGCGGGCGAACCGTTCTGGCGCACCTTCTGGAAAGGCGGACCAGCGCTGTCGGAGAACCAGACCCCGGCTCCGGATCTCGATCGTCCGGTGGCAAGCCTGCTGCGGGATTTCCTCATCGGCGGCGTCAATTACCCATGGACGCTGGTGGCGAGCGTGGCTTTCGGTATTCTGCTCTTTGCCACGCCGCTCGTCTTCGGAACCGAGCCGCCCCTCTACTTCAGCGACCATATCGCCGGTTGCCTGGTGATCATGGTGGCGGTCACGGCCATGGCCGAGGTGGCGCGGCCCGTTCGCTTCGTCACTGTGCCAATTGGTCTCGCCATCGCGGCATCACCGTTCCTATTCGAGGGCGGCACCATGATTGGGGCGGCGGCATCAGTGGTCATTGGCGTGGCGCTCATAGGTCTAAGCTTGCCCAGGGGGACCCGCAGCGAAGAGCACTATGGCGGCTGGGATCGCGCAATCGTCTGACCTGAAATGGCTGACGAGAACGAACCAGCTGTACGAGGCTGGAGAATGGGAGATGGAGCTGGAAGATCAGTGCGAACAAACCGTTCGGCGCATCCCTGAGTCGACCGGTGGTCTCTCGGGACAACGGCCAGCTTACGAGACGACAGGGAAAAGCAGGTCGACAGTCGTGCCCGCTTCCGGTTCGCTGGAGATCGCTATCGTGCCGCCGACCATGTCCATGAACGCTCGCACCTGCGGAAGCCCGAACCCCGTCCCGCGATCACCTTTGGTGGTAAAGAATGGATCGAACACTTCGCGGATGATGTCGGCGGGCATTCCACAGCCTTCGTCTTTGACCCTGACGCGAACCTGGTTTGATGTGATGTTGATTCCAGGTGTGTCGGAGCCAGAAACCCGTCTGGTGGTGATGTCGATCCTGCCTCCGTTCGGCATCGCGTCTCTGGCGTTGGTGACAAGATTTAAAACGGCCGCGTCGAAGAAGGCGGGATCCAGCAGGCAGTTCGGCAGGTCAGGAGTGAGATCCAGGATAAGACGAACGTCTGGCCCGGCGCCATACCTTAGGAATGGCTCGAACGTATGTAGATATTCGTTCACGTTGCCGACATGAGGATCCAGGCTCTGATGCCTGGCAAATGCGAGAAGCTGAGACGTCAGCGCGATCCCTCCGTCGATCGCGATCTTCGTCTCCACGAGGTATGCACGCAGTTTGGTGGGATCGTCCCAGTTGTTTTCAGCAAGCCTGAGGCCTGACCCGATTGCGGTCAGCAAGTTCCGGAAATCGTGGGCTATTCCTCCCGTGAGTTCGCCAAGCGCTGCCAGCCTTCGTGTCGCTGCTGCCCGCTGCTCGGCCGCAGTGGCGGCAGCTAGCGGATTTTGAGGCTGTACGGACGTTTCCTGAGTCACCTTGTTGCCAATTTGTAGGTCGCGAAAATCGGACGCCTTTGCCGCCTTCGACACAAGGTTCGGAGCCAAATCCCGCCACACTTCCTGGTTCCTTTTAGACTAGCACAACAAGACGCAGGATGTCGTCTGACTACCTGTGGCCATCACACGGCAAAGGTCGGAAAGCTCAGAATCATACGATGATCCTCGACTTTCTGAACACCCGGAATGTTTTCGCATAGGACCCGAAGGGCGTCGCGTTCCGCGTCGGACTCTACGGTGCCCCAGAAGGAAACCACGCCGTTCTTGACCGTAAAATTGGGCGTGCTGGCGCTCGGCCACGCCTCGTCGCGCAACGCCAACCGAATCTGCTGACGGATAGTTTCGTCGTCTGCCTGGCAGGCACGTCCTGGAAGGTTCGCTGTTACAGCCAAGGCGCGAACTATGTTGGCGCGACTGACGATCCCCACAACCTTGCCGCAGCGCATCACGGGCACCCGCCTTATTTTTCGCTGCGCCAACAGGTCGGCGATGTCTGCGATCGGGGTGGATTCTTCGACGGTTACGACGCTCTTGGTCATAACGTCCACGACGCGGGTTGAATGCTCGCGGCTGTACTCGGCGGCAAGCACCGCCTTGTCCTTGAATATCCTTGACCACCATGACACGGGGCGCGCGGCCGTGCCGATTTCGGCGCGATGGAGGAGGTCTCCTTCGGTCACGATGCCCACAAGGACATCCTTGTCGAGGACGGGGACTCCGCTAATGCCTTGGGTGACGAGGAGTTCCGCGACAGCGCGAGTAGAGGTGTCGGACGCTACGGTGATGACGTCGGGGGTCATTACATCTTTGGCCCTCAGCATTTCGATTGCTCCTTCATTACCCGCGCCCGGGCGCCGATCGAAGGGCGCTGCCGCGGCGTTCGACGACATGGTGCGATAATACGAAACCGCTCGCTGCAGTTCTCTGGCGTGGAAAGCCCACGCCTCGAGTTCATCCGACAGTGAATCCAGTCTTCCGGACTTTCGAGCCTTGCCGAAGAACCATGGCTCCGGAACACCGCCGGCTTGCGGACCTATGACAAGAGCTGTCACGAAAGGCCTGGCGGCGATCGTGTCCTCATCCATCAGCCTTTCAAGTGAGGCCCTGACAAGAGTTTCGTCGGCGTCTGCAGCGGTTCCAACGGACCGTAGCAACTCCCGATAGGTGGTGGGTATTCCTTGGCAAGCATGCCTGATTAGCTCCTGCTGCAGTCGAATGCTCATGAGCCGTTCCGCCCGCTTGCCCATCGGTTTGCCGAACCCAATCGGGCTTTGCGCAATCGAAATCAGGAACTCGGATTGGGTAGAAGTGAGGACCAGCATGCGAACGCCCTTTCCAGCGGCCAGCAACACAGGGGCCTGAGTTTCTGGGACTGCTGCCGGTACCCGAGTGTTGTCCCAAAGGGTCCCAGGGGTCCAACGAAAGTTATTGCCGCTTGAATGCAGCTCCATTGCTTGATCTCGCGAATCGAGCCTAAGCCGATCGTCGTCAACCACTGCGCGGCACCCGCGTCAGTAAAAGCTCACTGCCGAAGTTGGACCTAATCGGGGCTGTCGTTTGAGATGGAATGCAATCCAGCCAAGGCAGGCCCCACTACGGTTTCGTCCGAATTGGCGGAGTGCACCGCGTAGACCGGATAGGAGAATTGCGGCATCTCGGGCACGAGGTGAAGCCTGCCTTCCGTTAGATGAGGCTGCACTGCGCTCATCCTGACATAGCCGGAACCGCCGGCCGAAAGAAGGTAGCTGAGCGCAAGTGGACCGAGGTTGAAAGAGAGATCCGGTGCGACATCCGGGAAATTCGTGTCGTGGTGCAGCACAAAGTCGGGTCCCCAATCCGTATACACATAGTCAGCGCCGCCGAGAAAGCGCCCTTCGGGATCGGTGGTCACGAGCACGAGCTTTTCTTCCGTTAGCAGGTCAATTTTCAGACCCGGGCGATGCTGGGGCGCGTACATGATCGCGATGTCGACCATCCCCGATGCAACTTGATTGATCAGATCCTGTGGCACATCGACGTGCACCCGAAGCGCGATGTCCGGCAGTGACCGGCGCATCCATCGGACCCAGTCGAGGAGGAGCGGTTGCCAAAGGCTGACCTCGCTGCCGACTGTCAGAACGGCGCGACGGCCTGGCGGCACGGCAACCTGGTGAAGCGTACGCTGCCAGAGCTGAACGAACATCGGTGCGTGACGCAGGAATTGCTCGCCTGCCGGAGTGAGGGAAGCTCCGCCCTTGTGCCGAATGAAAAGTGCACGTCCCAGCTGTTGTTCCAGGCTGCGGATTCGTGCGCTCACGGTCGTCTGAGCGACGTTCAGCCGTTCCGAAGCCCGAATGAAGCTGCCGGTCGAAACGATCTCGATGAAGGTTCGCGCGAGTTCGATGTCCATCCGACATAGCATAAAACTTGCACTCAAATGTCAATCAGCTTCGTTTGTCAGATAGGTGGCATGCGCGGTACGCTTCGGCGAACGTCGAGCAGAGGTCGGCGCGTGAATGAGGCCGCACGGCGATGCCGGAGCGGCGTACGCCGGGGTGGAGTGCTCCGTATCGCCAGAGATGTGATGCTGACGAGTACTGAGCGCGTCACGTTACCCCAGGCATGTACCGGGCATGCGGCTGCCCGCGGGGAAAGACTGGATATGACGCATCAACTATCTGAAGAACGCACACGGACGGGTCTACCGGCGCGTCAGCAGGATATCCCTGAGCACCACGGCATCGTTGTGGACCTCGTCATGGGCCGCGTAGACAAGGGTGAGAGGACCTTTTCGCGCCAGGTCGCGCAAGCGGTCGATCTCTCCGCGATGTTCGCGGATCTCTTCCGAATAGCGTCGGCGGAATTCTTCCCAACGGACGGGATCGTGTGCGAACCATTTTCGCAGCTCTGTGCTCGGCGCGAGTTCTTTTGCCCAATGATCGATCGCAGCGTCGGTTTTCTTGAGACCCCTGGGCCAGAGCCGATCGACAAGCACCCGCGTGCCGTCGTCTGATGCGGGGCTCTCATACGCCCGTTTTATTTTCACTTGTTCCTCGGAGATCTTTTCGGCCATCGATTCCGCTCCGGCGCTGCACTGACCCCCATCGATATAGGGCGCGCAGCCATGACTGCGATCCTCATAGTTCGGAACCAACCTGACCCGACGGCACCCGATCATCAATGGACGTGGTTCTTTCAAGGAGAAGACAGATGAAGTTCTTTGTCGACACAGCCGATGTTCTGGAGATTCGAGAGCTTGCTGCGGCGGGCGTCCTCGACGGGGTGACGACCAACCCGTCGCATATCGCAAAGACCGGCCGTCCGATCCGTGACGTCATTGGAGAGATTTGCCAGGCAGTCGAGGGCTCAGTGTCTGCCGAAGTCACGGCGACCAACTTTGACGACATGATTGCCGAGGGAGAGCAGCTCGCCGATATTGCCGCCAACGTGGCCGTCAAGGTGCCGTCCACATGGGACGGGTTCAGGGCCTGCCGCACGCTCAGTCAGCGCGGTCGCAAGGTCAATGTCACGCTGTGCTTCTCCGCCAACCAGGCGCTCCTCGCCGCCAAGGCCGGCGCAGCTTACATTTCTCCCTTCGTCGGAAGGCTCGACGATCTCGGTCTGGACGGCATCGAAGTAATCCGCGAAATCCGGACGATCTATGACAACGATAAATCGATAAAGACCGAAATCCTGGCGTCCTCGATACGCACGCCTCTCCACGTCAAGCTGGCAGCGATGGCAGGCGCCGATGTTGCAACGGTGCCGCCGGCTGTGCTGAGGAATCTTGCCAGGCACCCGCTCACGGACAAGGGGCTCGAAGCTTTTCTCGCCGATTGGAAGAAGACGGGGCAAGTGATCCTGCGACCGTAGCGGATTTAGTCAGCTATCATAAAAGTTGCACTTAATTGCCCACTAAATTCGTTTGCGTGATGCCCGAAACGGTCGGACACTTGCTTGAACGCAGCCTGACCTGGCTCGAAGGACGTAGCCGGTACGCGCAAAGCCGAAGGTGCCGGTAGAGAGAATCCGAAGCTCGCGCTCCCAAGGCGCAAAGGTTCGCGACCAGATCATCGAGGGAGAGGTACAATGGCTGAAAGCCAGAACCGACCGGATCTCGTTAAAGGCATCGCGCTTCTTGACCTCCCCGATGGCGGCAAGCTCGTCGGTCATTGCGGCGACGAGCAAGTGCTGCTGGTGCGCCGGGGGACCGAGGTGTTCGCCGTCAGCCCGACATGCACACATTACGGCGGGCCGCTGGCCGATGGCTTGGTGGTCGACGACACCGTCCGTTGTCCATGGCATCACGCTTGCTTCGATTTGCGCACCGGAGAAGCCTTACGCGCTCCCGCCTTCAGGCCGCTCGCGTGCTGGTCCGTGGAACAACGGGATGGCAAGATTTTCGTAGGCGAGAAACGCAAACGGGTGACACCGGAGGCGCGCGATGAAGACCTCACCCGGGCGCCTGATAAAATCGTTATCGTCGGCGGCGGCGCGGCCGGTTTTGCCGCGGCCGAGAAACTGCGCCGCGAACGATATCAAGGCAGCATCGTCATGCTCAGCGACGACAAAGCGCCACCCGTCGATCGGCCCAATCTTTCCAAGGACTACCTCGCCGGCAAGGCGCCGGAGGACTGGATTCCGCTGCGCGGAAAAAGCTTCTACTCAAAGAACGAGATCGATCTGCGTCTCGGGACGAATGCGGCCGGCATCGACGCCGGTTCCGGCGAGGTCGTGCTCGCGGACGGGAGCAGGATTCCCTATGACAGGCTGCTGCTCGCGACCGGAGCCGAGTCGGTTCGCCTGACCATCCCAGGCGCCAACCAGCCGCATGTTCATACGCTACGCTCACTCGCGGATTGCAGGGCGATCATCGACAGTGCCAAGACCGCGCGCCGCGCTGTCGTGCTGGGCGCCAGCTTCATCGGCCTCGAGGTTGCGGCGGCGCTTCGCTCCCGTGACGTCGAAGTTCACGTCGTTGCGCCGGACAAGCGACCGATGGAGCGGATACTTGGCCCGCAGATTGCCGACTTCATTCGCACCCTGCACGAGGAAAACGAGGTCGTCTTTCACCTGGAGGATAGGGCGAGCAGCATTGACGGCGCGACGGTGAAACTCGAGGGCGGCAGCACATTGACCGCGGATTTCGTCGTCGCCGGCATTGGCGTGCGTCCGCGGACGGCGCTCGCCGAAACGGCGGGGTTGAACCTCGACCGTGGCGTGACCGTGAATGCCTTTCTCGAAACAAGCGTGCCGGGGATCTTCGCGGCTGGCGACATCGCCCGGTGGCCCGATCCTCACACCGGCGAGAACATTCGAGTTGAGCATTGGGTGGTTGCGGAACGACAGGGCCAGATCGCGGCGCTCAACATGCTCGGCCGGCGCGAGAAGTATGCCGACGTGCCATTCTTCTGGAGCCAGCATTTCGATGTTTCGATCAACTATATCGGCCATGCCGAGCAATGGGACACGGTGGAGATCGAGGGCGACATTGCTGCCAGGGATTGCCTTCTCCGGTTCAAGCGCAATGGGCGAACACTGGCAGTCGCATCAATCTTCCGGGATATCGAAAGCCTGGAGGCCGAAGTGGCCATGGAACACACGATCGCGGCGCACGGAAGTGCACTCGACAAGCGTCTCGCATAGAAAGCGGAATCACGAATGTCGCGGTGACGGAAAGGAATAACCTCATGGCCACAATGCAGCAGGAACCGAACATCACCGGCGGTGTGCGCCAAGTTACGCCCGTGCAACGATATTCGGCGATCGTCAAGTTCACCGACAAGGTCATAGACAGGGAGTCCAACCCGACCGCCGTTGAAATCTATGCGGTCGGCAACAACTGGTATTGCAATGTTCGCTGCGGGGAAAAAAGGACCCGCCCCATGGGGCCTTATAGCAAACAGCAGGCGGAGCGGATGCAAGATATCCGCAGGAGGCTGATCGCCAAGAGGGGCACGGATCGTCTGATGTTCGAGTAGAAGAGACCTAAAACCTCCCAGCACGCTGCAGTCGGCTGCGTCATCAGCGATTGTCTTGGGGAGTTCTCAGGTGGAAGCCTTAGGCTCTACCCCGCGACGTGCCGGTCTCCCGTCGATAGATAGAGTCCGATGGGGTCATGGGCCAGCCGTACCGACAATCATCCAGTTGGGATTGTTTGATGGAACGCGGCGGGCAAATGTCCACAAATCCGTTACGGCAACAACCCTGGTGGGGTCACCGGCGATAACTGTATTATCGGAAGCATGGGTTGCCGTGACCAGTTCGCTGACGAAGCGAACGGTGATTTTCACCAGGTCCGCGTCGAGCCAGGCGTCGGCAATGTCCAGCCGCCGAATGCCGACAAAACTGAGCGTGAGAACTTCGCCTTTCTCCCTCCGCTCGCCTAAGGCGTCACAGAAAGCAGCAGCCACATGGGTGTCGAGAAGGCCGTTCAGCTTCAACATATCCCCCTTGGCATAGGCATTGACGACGAGTTCGTAGGCTTGTGATGCCCCGGAAAGAAAAGCGCTTTCGTCGAAATGTTCGTCCGCGGCGCGGATCCGTTCAAGCGGTTCGTCCGGCTGCACTGTTTTGCTCGACGGACTCGGCTGGCCATTGTCGCCGGGACGGGGCGGCGCTATCTGCCGCCCGCTCGCTCCGGATGACATTCCATCCGGAACTGCGGCCTTGTCATCGCCGGCCTCTTCGCACCTCTCCGACGGCGGAGGCGGCAGCCATAGCCGAAGCATGATCACGTAGTATGCGGCAATCACGACGTAGGAGATGTAGGCGTTAAGATCGACCGTTTCGTTCATGTCGGTGCACTCCTGTTCAAAGCAACGCCGGCTACCGAATGCGAGGGAGCGATTCGAACTGATGGAAAGGCGGAGGTGATGAGAGCGTCCATTCGAGCGTGGTCGCCCCTTCGCCCCAAGGGTTGGCCCCCGAGATGCGCTTGTGGCGGAAGGCCTCGGCGACGGTGATGAAGAAGACGATGAGCCCGGCAGCCGAGATATAGGAGCCTATAGACGAGACGAAATTCCAGCCTGCGAAAGCATCCGGATAGTCGGCGTAACGGCGCGGCATGCCGGCCATGCCGAGGAAATGCTGCGGGAAGAAGACGAGGTTCACGCCGACGAACGTCAGCCAGAAATGAAGCCTGCCCAGCGTTTCGCTGTACATGTAGCCGGTCATCTTCGGGAACCAATAGTAGAAGCCGGCGAAGATCGCGAAGGCGGCCCCTAACGACAACACGTAGTGGAAATGCGCCACGACATAGTAGGTGTCGTGCAGCATCCGGTCGACGCCCGGATTGGCGAGCACCACGCCGGTGACTCCGCCGATGGTGAAGAGCAAGACGAAACCCATCGCCCACAGCATCGGCGTCTTGAACACGATCGACCCGCCCCACATGGTCGCTAACCAGGAAAAGACTTTTACGCCGGTCGGCACGGCGATGACCATCGAGGCGAAGGCGAAATAACGCTGCGTGTCCACCGACAGGCCGGTCGTGTACATGTGATGCGCCCACACCACGAAGCCGATCGCGCCGATCGCTACCATCGCATAGGCCATGCCGAGATATCCGAAGATCGGCTTCTTCGCGAAAGTCGAGATTACGTGGCTGATGATGCCGAAGCCGGGCAGGATCATAATGTAGACCTCGGGGTGGCCAAAGAACCAGAACAGATGCTGATAGAGGATCGGATCGCCTCCTCCCGCGGGATTGAAAAACGTCGTCCCGAAATTGCGGTCGGTGAGTAGCATCGTGATGGCTCCGGCGAGCACCGGTAGCGACAGAAGCAGCATGAACGCAGTGACCAGTATCGACCAGGCGAACAGCGGCATCTTGTGCAGCGTCATGCCGGGCGCGCGCATGTTGAAGATCGTGGTTATGAAGTTGATGGCGCCGAGGATGGACGAGGCTCCGGACAGGTGGATCGACAAGATGACGAGATCAACGGCGGGGCCTGGCTGGCCATCCGTCGAATAGGGGGGATAGAGCGTCCATCCGCCGCTGTGACCGAAGGAGCCGGAGGCTCCCGGCATGAACAGGGACAGGACGAACAGGACGAGTGAGGCGGCCAGAAGCCAGAACGAGATGTTGTTCATCCGCGGGAACGCCATGTCCGGGGCGCCGATCATGATCGGAACGAACCAATTGCCGAAGCCGCCGATCAAAGCCGGCATGATGACGAAGAAGATCATCACCAACCCGTGCGAGCTGACGACGACATTGAAGAGATTGGGGTCGGCGAAAATCTGCAGGCCCGGCTCCTGCAGTTCGGCACGCAACAAGACAGACAGTCCGGTGCCGAGGACACCCGATAACATCGATAGTACGAGATAGAGCGTCCCGATATCCTTGTGGTTGGTCGAGAACAGCCAACGCCTCACGAACGGTGGTTTGTCATCTACTGCATTACTCGTCGTGGCCGACATCGCGTCCCGCCTTTCTGTTGCGGCAGGCCCGGTGGTTGGAGCGAGATGGCGTCTCAGGTGCCGTCATCGTATTGAGCCGGGCCTTGACCGCGTACCCCGTCAATCCGTGAAGACCACATCCATCGGGATGTCGTGGGGCTGAGGGTAAATGGTCGGTATCCGGCTCTGGGCGTAGCCCACTCCGATGATCCATGGCTTGCGCTGCATGATGGCCAGCGGCCGGTCGAAGAAGCCGCCGCCGTAGCCCAGGCGATAGTGCGCCTCGTCGAAACCGACGACCGGCGCGATTACGATGTCGGGTTGCACGGAAGGGCCTTGCGCCGGAACGAGTATGTTCCAGACGCCGCGTTCAAGCGGATCGCCGGGCGTCCATATGCGGTATTCCAGTGGCCAACCTTTCTGGATAACGACGGGTAGGGCGATGTGTCCGCCTCGCTCAAAGACTTGGGTTCCCCAGTTGCGCAGATCCGGTTCACCGCGGAATGGCCAGTAGGTGCCAACGATCCGCCCACTATAATCGCTGGTCGTCACATCGAGCATGCTGGCGATGCGGCTGGAACGGGCTTCCCTATCATGCTGGGTCAACGCCAGCCGCGCGTCGAGCAGCCGTTTCCGCTCGGCTTTCCGCCATCTGAGGACATCGCGCCACGCGTCCGAGCGAATGGCCTCGACGCGGCATTCCGGCGAGAGTTCATGCATGAAGCACGGTGGAGATGCATATTTAGCGGCTTCTGTTGGGATGTCGTCTTGCATGTTGAAATCCGTTCTGTACCAACCTGCGCGTCGCGAGAATCGAAGGCAAACGGAATTAAATGCTTCATAAGAGCAAAAATATTGCTCTTAGAGTGGCCGCGGATCTTCAACAGACGAGGACACGGCCCGTGGAACAAGGAGAGCACGCGTCGCCGCTCATTAAATCCGGCATCTCGTCTACAGGAACCCGGAGAAGTCGAAGCGAACTGGAGCAAGCACTGCGCGGCTCAAGGAAGCTGCCCGTCGAGCGCAGCCGGGGCCGGATCGGTGTCAGTCCTAGTCGTCACCCACCAGCCGAGCCTCTAGCAGAGTGCTGATGACCAGTTCGCGGCCGAGCCGGCTGATGCCGATCCCGTCGGGCCTTATGACCGCAAAGCCGAGAGTCACTAACCGGGCGCCCATCTCCTCCGTGAGGCTAGGATAAGGTCCGCGGTTCAGCCGTTTCAACGCGGTCTGTTCGGTCCCCGTGAGATCACTCCAGGCGACAGTAGCGGTTGCGGGCACAACCTCATGGTGTACGACGGCCGGTCCTCCGCAAACGACGAGACTTTGTGAATGAAGATCGCACCCTGAGGTCGTTCTCGTTGCGTGTTTGATCATGGTCGGTGTTGCCTCGCTGTCCTGAGCCGGGCAGGATGTGGGCGGGAACCTTTTCTTGCAAGCGCCATCCAACGTCGATGTGGATGGACGCGCAGGGAGACCACCATGCAGAGAGCCGAGTCCAAGATAGCTACATTCGATGCGCGACTTAGCGACTTGCATCTCGTGTCCCGCGCCATCGCGAGGGACCCTGACGCGTTCCGCACGATCATGCAGAGGAACAACCAGCGGCTCTATCGCATCGCACGGGGCGTAGTGCGCGATGACGTCGAAGCCGAAGACGTGGTGCAGGAGGCCTATGTGCGGGCGTTCTCGCATCTGGAGGCGTTCAGGGGCGACTCCAGCCTTGGGACATGGCTGTCTCGGATCACAATCAACGAGGCCCTGGGCAGGCTCCGCAAAAAACGGCGCGCACAGGAAGCCAGCCTCGTGCCAGGCGGTACGATGGAAGCCGACATCATCCGATTCCCCGGCTCTCCGGAAATGGCGGATCCCGAGCGGACGATGGCGCAGCGCCAGATCCTGCGCCTCGTTGAGCAGGCGACGGATCACCTCCCTGAAGGCTTCCGCAGTGTCTTTGTCGCCCGGGTGATCGAAGGCATGAGCGTCGAGGAGACGGCGGAACTGCTAGGGCTGCGTCCGCAGACAGTAAAGACGCGCCTTCATCGGGCGCGGGGCCTAGTGCGCAAGGAACTCCATGCAAACATTGGTCCGATCCTGCTGGATGCTTTCCCGTTCGCAGGTCGGCGTTGCGATCGGCTGACCTCGGCCGTGATAAAGCGCCTCGGCTTCGTCTCGTGATTTGCCCGGGAACCCTTTCGCGCGAGTGACATCCCATGGGCGTCGACTGAAGACGCATCCGCGTCTTTCGTCGCCGGAACAGGAGATTCACATGTTTGGAAAATCACTCGCGGTGTTAGCCACGGTTTGCCTCGTCGGGGCTGCGCCCCCTGCCCACGCTCAAGACAAGCCCACGGATCCGCAGATCGCCCACATCGCCTACACGGCAGGGGTCATCGACATCGACGCGGCAAAACTCGCTGTCGAGAGGTCCAAGTCGAAGGACGTCGTTGATTTCGCCAACGGCATGATCCGAGACCATGAGGCGGTGAACGTGCAGGCGCTGGACCTGGTCAAGAAGCTCAACGTCACGCCCGAGGACAACTCTACCAGCAAGGCCCTGACTGAAGCCGCGGGCAAAAAGCGAGGCGAACTCGCCGGCCTCGAGGGCACGGCTTTCGACAAGGCCTATGTCGAGAACGAGGTGGCCTACCACGCCCAGGTGAACGAGGCGCTCGAGAAGTTGCTGATCCCCTCCGCTCAGAACGCGGAGCTGAAGGACTTGCTTGAAACCGGGCTGAAGCTGTTCCAAGGGCATCAGGCACATGCCGAGCTTGTGGCTGCTGGGTTGAAGTAGGATCGCTCCCATGTTCATTGCGCGTTCCGCATGGCGGCTTGCCATCGCGTTGGTTCTGCCCCTGGGCGTTGCCCAGGGGCAGGCCGAGACAATTCAGGTCGTCATCGACAAACTGGTGTTCACGCCGGCGACCATCACCGCCAAAGTCGGCGACACGATCGAATGGATCAATAAGGACCCCATCGTCCATACCGCTACCGTCAAGGACGCGTGGGAAGTGATGATCCCCGCCAAGAAGATGGTGAGCCAGCACCTCGACAAGCCCGAGGCGGTGGACTTCCACTGCCGTTTCCATCCCAACATGAAGGGCAGGCTGACTGTCCAAGAGTAGCGCGGACAAACCTTGCAATTCGCTTTGCCGTTCCAGCCGCTACGCGCTGCCGAACGCGCGCGCGCGGCTTCGCTGGCGAGCCACCTCTCGTCAGCAGCAGGTTCTGAAATGGATAGCGAACAAGCTCTGCCACATCGGCCGCGCCATCACGCGGCCTCCCTGAGGCGTCTGCGGGTGAGAAGCGCGCGAACGAAGGTGTCCCATTTCTTCATGCCAGCCCGTTTCTCAGGCATGTAGTTCCAACGATCGTAGTTCTTGGAACTGACATCCTGGAGAGCATGATTCTGAATGCGGTCTCGGATTTCCTTTGAAAGGCCTGCTTTGCCGGCGAGGGTCTTGAAGGTGCGGCGGAGATCGCGGTTCGTTGCGTAGGGAATGACCCCGCGATCGCGCTGCCGCCAAACGAAGCTGTAAAGCGTCCCGTGGCTGACCGGTTTGGATGGATCTTTAGCGGACGGGAAATACCAACCGAACTCATTTGGCTTGATCGACTCGATCAACTCGGCAGCGATCGACGGCAACGGGACGGCGTGCGGGTGAAGGTTCTTGGTTTTCGACCAGTCGATGATTTTTTCCGCCGCATCCCACTGGTCGACGTGGAGGCGCGCGATCTCCTCCACCCGCTGTCCGGTCAACATAATGAGCTGGACTGCGCGCGGATAGGAAGGATGGACAGATGTATCTGGACATTCAAGCCAACGGTAAAGCTGAAAGAACTCGTCTTCGTCCAGCCAGCGAGTGCCTTGCACCTTCGGCTCGGTCGGGATTCCCGTCGCCGGATTGAACGGAATTCGAAAGCGGCGCGGAGACGAATGTCGGTAGTCATGCTCCGACTTCATGCCCCAGCTATAGGCGGCATGAAGGTAGCTGCGAACATGATCGGCCATGGAACGTGCGCCGCGCTCGTATATCGGGCGTATCAGTTCGACGATCTCATCGGCTTCAATCTCGCGGGCAGGGCGGTTTCGGCCCAACGTCTCCGCGATCTTGTTGAGGCCCTTTTCTGTTTCCCTCCAGGAGGGCTTTCCCGCGGCCTTCAGCGCAGCGACGTAGCCTTCGAACAGGTCGGCCACGGTGCCAGCCCGCGTGTCGCTTGCGATCTTGATGCTCCGACCCCTTTGTATGACATCCGCAAAATCACGCTTGAACAGCTCTCGCGCTTTGGCCAGCGATGTCGAGGGATAGGAACCGATCTTCTTTTTGGTTCGCTTCCCGTCGCGCCACTGCTGTGCCATCCAGTCGGCGGTCACGCGCGTTGGCATGGGTTTGAGAACAAGAACGAGGCGGCCGGTCCCGCGCCCTTCGCCATCGGCGAGGTTTTCCTGCTTCCCGGTCAACTCCACGCGCTTCAGAGATTGACGGATTGCGGTGTCGGTAAGGCTTGCCATAACGGGTCCCTCCTGTTCCGGAACTGGGATCGAAGGGAGAAAGCGGGATCGGTACCCGGGAGCTGGAAGCCGTTCGCTACCCCTTAAACCGCCCCCACTTTGCCAGAGCCGCCCCCTGTACGCAAGGTACGGAAAGCGTTGTGTTTCAATGGTCTTGAGCGTGATCCAGCGTGATGAAAACGGGGTGAGTGGGATGGTTGTGGACCAGGATTATGGCGGTCGCCGATAGCTCCAGCGCGCGCTTGATGACTTCGCGTGGGTAGACCGGCGTGTGGTCGACGGTGCCGGTCTGCTGTACCTCGTCGGCAATCAGGACGTTCTTCTTGTCGAGGAACAGGATGCGGAAGTGCTCGCGCTCTTCGAAGGCCATCGCTGCCCGGCAATAGTCGAGCACCTGGTTCCATGACGACAGAACTTCGCGGCCGCTGATTTCGCCACGCGCCATGCGTCTCGCCGCTGCTGTGATGACTTTGAGGTCGAGTGCGACGGCTGGCCCGACGCCTTTGACTTCCTGCAGCAGGTTGACGGGCGCGCCAAGCACTTCGGCCAGCGTGCCGAAGCGGGCAAGCAGGGCCTTGGCCACCGGCTTGGTGTCGGCGCGCGGGATCAGCCTGAACAGCAGGAGTTCGAGCAGTTCGTAGTCGGCAAGATTGTCGCCGCCGGTCGCCGAAAATCGCTCGCGCAGTCGCTCGCGATGGCCGAGATAATGGGGTTTTTCCTGCGCGGCTTCGCGCTTGATCGGCGACGGTGGCCGCTCGCCAAAGAAACCGCGCTCGTCGTGCTCGTCGCTCGCCATGCCCAGTATGTCGCCCCCGCCGGCAATTAGAGCCGGCGAAGCGATATTATGCGGGCAGGCCCGGCCGGTCGAGGCCCTTGGGCGACAGCGTGAAGATTTCGCAGCCGGTCGCCGTCACGCCGATCGTATGCTCATACTGTGCCGACAGCGATCGGTCGCGGGTGACCGCGGTCCAGCCGTCGGACAGCACCTTCACATGCGGGCGACCGAGATTGATCATCGGCTCGATGGTGAAGATCATGCCCTGGCGCATCTCGACGCCTTCATTGACGTTGCCGTAGTGCAGGATGTTCGGAGCGTCGTGAAACAGCGCGCCGACGCCGTGGCCGCAGAAATCGCGTACCACCGAGCAGCGCTCGGCTTCGGCATAGGTCTGGATCGCGGCGCCGATGGCGCCGGTTCGCGCGCCCGGGCGGACGGCGGCGATGCCGCGCATCAGGCATTCATGGGTAACTTCGAGCAGGCGCTCGGCGGCACGCTTGATGGTGCCGACCGGGTACATCCGGCTCGAATCGCCATGCCAGCCGTCGAGGATGTAGGTGACGTCGATGTTGACGACGTCGCCGTCCTTGAGCGGCTTGTTGTCTGGAATGCCGTGGCAGACGACGTGATTGATCGACGTACAGGACGACTTGGTGTAGCCGCGGTAGTTCAGCGTCGCGGGCAGCGCGCCGTGGTCCATGCCGTATTCGAAGACGAAGCGGTCGATGGCGTCGGTCGTAACCCCCGGTGCAACGCGGTCGACCAGCTCGTCGAGGCAGCTTGCGGTGAGCTGGCACGCCTTGCGCATGCCTTCGAAAGCCTCCGCGCCGTAAAGGCGGATCTGGCCGGTGTTCCTGAGGGGCGCCGTGGCGGCGTCGAGATAGCTGACCATTGACCTCTACCGGGTAACTTTGTGTGCTCGCAGCACCTGCGAGACGAGCCGCAGATTTGGCACCGGATGCGTCCAGTTTCAACCCGCAAAGCCCTGCCAGGCGCGATATCGGCTGTTTAGGTGGCGAATTTGAGCAGCTCAGCCTGGCGTGGCGCCGTTGACGGCGTGGCCGAGCGTCTGTTTGGGGCGAGGGGCGGCAGGGTCGGCCTGCCGCAGCAGGTCGCCATGAACCCAGCCCTTGCGGCCGGAAGCTGAAACCAGCGTCCATTTGCCGTCGCGGGCGAACACCCTGACGCTCTCGCCCTGCTTGAGGCTCGAGGTAACGGGCGCCGAAACGCTCGGACGCTGGCGTAGATAGACCGACGTGCTGGTGTACAGCACGTTGAGGGTAGCAGCGCCGGCGCTCGCGGATTTCGCTGCCGCTTCCTTGGTAGATGACTTCGGGCGCGGCAAGGGCGTTGGCGGGCGTGTAATCGAGGCCGTTTCGATCTCCACGGCTGGCCTGTGTGGCGCGCGCTCTCTCGCGGGAGGTGCTGCTGCCACAACCTTTTTGGCCGCGACCTCAGCCTTGGGTTTGGGAGCAGCTGCCATCTTGCGCGGCTCGACATTCGCCTTGGGGCGCGCCACCTCCGCCTGCGGGCGTGGCGTGACATTGACCTTCGGCCGGGTGATGTCAGGGTCCTTGCGAGCGGCGGTTTCCGTCTTGGGCTTGTTTGCAGCCCTGGCCGGCCGTTCGTCGAAACGCATCTTGCTGGGCAGATCCTGCGTCATCGCCCAGCCGCCGGCAGCAAGCGCGCCGAGCACCAGCCATCTCAATTTGGGAAGGGCGAATCCAGACATGGCCTGAGTCTGGACTTCAGAGCTTAAAACCGCGTTGACGCAGGCATGTCTGCACAGCTTGGCTGGCGGCTTACGCCTTCTTCAGGAACTCGGTCTTCAGCACCAGCCCTTTGACCTGTTTGGTGTTGCATTCGATCTCGCCGGCGTTGCCGGTCAGGCGAATATTCTTGACCAGCGTGCCGCGCTTGATCGTCTCGGAGGTTCCCTTGACCTTCAGGTCCTTGATCAGGGTCACGGAATCGCCCTCGTTGAGCTGGGCGCCGTTGCTGTCTTTGACTGTGATGTCGGACATGGAGCTTCCTTCCGCTGTCGCGTCGATGTTTCCAGCCGGAGTAGGTTGTCACAGCGTCGCCGTAAAGGGGAGGCGTATCATGTTCACGGCTTGGGCGCGGCAGTGTCAGCGGGATCGCAAGGTGCTTGGCCTTTGAAGTCTCGTGCCAGGCAGCCGTATTTGTCGAATGTCTGACCGGTGGTTCGCGCCGCTTTCGCCATGCCGCAGGCTGATACGGTCAGGCAGGCGAGAAGAGCGATCGTGATTCTCGTGGCTTGCATCGTGTCACATCTGGTTGGGTGGCTTTGACGAATCGCATGTCGCGACCGACCGCTGGCAAGATACGGCAAAGCCCATGCTGCCACCACGAGGCAGGCTTGCAACTGAACTGTAAGTGATTGGAAAACCTGGTGCGCCCAAGGGAAATCGAACCTCTGTTACCTCAGTGAAAGGGCAATGGCAGGGATAGCCCCGTTCTGCCATTTGTATACCGACATTCCGCTGCGTTTGCTCTCCCGTGGTAACGGTGAGAGGCCAAAGTGCCGTCATTGCAGTTGTATTCGACGCCAACGAGCGCCCTTCGAAGCCCGATACGTTGTTCGACATCGTTCTGAACGTTTTGGAACGGGCACTTGACCGCCAGTCTTTCCCGGGTGACGGCAATGCCCGGCCCGCAAGCTGAGGCTGCGATACGCGTGCGTCGCCTGTATTCAACCCGCGGCCAGAGCCGCCGTTTCCGGCGGCAATGCATCAAGCTGCCTGCGGCCCGATGATCAGCGCCGCGCGATAGGCCGGTTCTCCGTACCAGGCCATGCGATCGAACATGGCATCGCGGATTGGCAGATCGACAACATCGGTGGCGTTTTCGAGCGCATCGACCTCGAACCATGGGTCGTTGACGAGGAAATGGTCCTCGCTCACAGCATGGGCGACAACCCAATGCGGGGCGGTTCGGCCATGCGTCTCCCTCTGATCGATCAGAACCACGGCGATCGAACCGGCGGCGACCGCGCTGCGCAGTTCGGCGATGGCGAAGGCGCGCGACTCGACCTCGATGCCGGCGTCGAGCACGCGGGTCTTGAAGTCGGCCTGGACGAATTTCATCAGGTCGCGCTTGGCTTCCGTGTTGCCGCGATCGACGAGGATCGCCTCGGACGTGCTCATGAACACCTTCACCGCATAACCTCGCAATGTCGCGGCAAGAGCCAGGCCGTAGGGATCGCAGCCGCCGGGACCGTCCATCGACACCACGGTTGTCGCCTCGCGCCACATCGCTATTTCCAGAAGGCGGTCCATGCCGAACGCAGGATCGAGGCCGGCAAAGGCCATCATCAGCGAGGCGGAGCCACAGGTGAATCCGGTTGTCTGGGTATAGATTGGCGTCCTTAAGTTGGCCGTTGGCCCGTCATTGCGCAGTCGGCGCTCCGCATATGTCGCGAGTGGGAGCGCGGCAGCAATACCCGCATGCCCCCTCAAGCTTGTGGGAATGTCGTCTTCCCCTGTGTCAGCGCCAATGCGCCAGGTCAGGATATCGCTATCGAGCGACAGCTGTTCCAAGGCCGATACCAGTTCGCGGCCGACCGCATTGCTGTCGGTGTCATCGGCGTCGACCCAGAAATGGGATAGCCGCAACATCGTTGCCGTGCGCCGCCGGCGCCCGATCAACAGTCCGACGATGGCATCACCCCGGTGCGCAATGAAAACGATGCGGCCACGCGCCGACTGGATTGCCGCAAGGTGCTCCGCCATGGCAGCCGGCAGCCCTTGCGGTGCTTCGTGGCCCTCGAGGAGTTGGGTGACGTTGATGGGCTCGGCCATGTCAGATCCTTGGTGTTGCGAGATGGGCCAGGCAGTCGCCGCGCACGACCAGCGAGGGATGCCGCTGGCACACGACGATGCCGGAGATGTCGAAATGCTGGAGTGTCGCGGCGCGCGCCGGATCGTCCACCGCATGGACCATGCCGCAGAGCGCGCCGGCCTCGATGCGGTCTCCGAGATCGGTCAGGGGCTCGAACACGCCGTCCTCGGTCGCATAGACATAATAGTCGCGGCCAAGCACCTCGAACTCGATGGCCGGAGACGTGGGTTCGGCGAATGTCTGCTCGACCATGCCAAAATGGGCGAGGAGGCGCTGGATGCCGTTTTCGATCAGCGCCAGGCCTTGCCGCGACACCGTCCCGCCGCCGCCGAACTCACCACCAAGCGAGATGATGCCCTGGCGATTCGACTCCGATGTCGAGAGCCGGGGATCGGGACTGTAGCCCCAGACCTGCAGGTGCGGAGCACCGAAGGCCCGCGCGGCTGCCAAAGCGCGATTGTCGAGGTCTGGATCGCCGCTGCGGCGGGTGGAAACGAACGGAAGATAGTTCAGCGACGAGCCGCCGGCATGGAAATCCTGGTAGAAATCGGCAAGAGGCAGCAGCACGGAGCTGACGTAATCGGCGATGGCCGCTGTCGGCCCACCCAGGGGATCGCCCGGATAGGCACGGTTGAGATTGCCGCCGTCGAGCGGGGAGACACGGCTGCCGGCAAGGGCTGCCGGAGCATTGAGCATCGGCAGGACGATCAACCGTCCGTTGATCGAGGTGGGATCTATGCTCCGCAGCAGCTTGGTCAGCGCGATCTGGCCTTCATATTCGTCGCCGTGGGTGCCTGCGGTGAGCAGCATCGTCGGGCCCTTGCCGCCGGCGATGACACCGACCGGGATGGTGATCGTGCCATAGGCGGAGCGATGAACCGAGTGTGGGAAATGCAGGTTGCCGATCTGCTTGCCCGATCGTTCATAGTCCAGCCGTGTCCAGATTTGCGTCGACATCTTCAGTTGCTGCTCATGCGGGAGTTGGAATTGGCGGCGGCCTGGCGATAGAGCGCGAGCAGCCGGGTTGTTTTCGGCGCGTGTTGCGCGCTGGGTGTGTTCGCCTGAAAGGCGGGGATCTCCTGCCAGCGGTGGCAAGCCACCAGCCGCCCGTCGCCGCCAGGCGAAAGGGCCGGGATTTCCCGTCGGCAGCGCTCGATCGCAAATGGACACCTTGGGTGGAAACGGCACCCTGAAGGTGGATCGAGCGGACTTGGCATATCGCCGGCCAGCGCAACGCTGGCCTGGCGCGCACCGGGCCGCGGCACCGGTGCAGCGGCGAGAAGCGCTCTGGTGTAGGGATGCGACGGCTGGCCGAAGATCGCCGCCTTTGGACCGATCTCGACGATATTGCCGAGATACATCACCGCAACGCGGTTGCTGATGTGGCGCACGACGGACAGGCCATGCGAGATGAAGAGGTAGCTCAGTCCCAGGCGATCCTGAAGGCTTTGCAGCAGGTTGACGATCTGCGCCTGAACCGAGACGTCGAGCGCGGAGACGGGTTCGTCGCAGACGATCAGCCTGGGTTCGACAGCCAGCGCGCGGGCGATGCCGATGCGCTGGCGCTGCCCGCCGGAGAATTCATGCGGATAGCGCCCGGCATGCCGTTTTGCCAGGCCAACGAGACCGAGCAGTTCGGCGACCCTGTCATTTGCACTGCGGCGGTCGGCCAGCCCATGCAGGAGCGCAGGCTCGGCGATCAGATCGCCGACGGTCATGCGCGGGTTGAGCGAGCCGTAAGGGTCCTGGAAGATCAGCTGGATACGGCGGCGCATGGCGCGCTGTTGGCTGGCGGTCTGGCCGGACAGGTCCTGGCCTTCAAACAGGATGCGGCCTGCGCTCGGCGCGGTCAGCCCGACCAGCATGCGCCCGGCGGTCGACTTGCCGCAGCCGCTTTCGCCAACCAGCGACAGGGTCTCGCCTGGATCGATGCCGAAGCTGATGTCATTGACGGCACTCAGCGTCCGCTTTTGCCATGGCCAGGCGCCGGCGACGCTGAATTTCTTGCTCAGCCCTTCGACTTGCAGAAGCGGGGCATTGTTGGGCGACGTCATTGTTGTCCTCCCCGGGTCAGGGTTTCCAGGAGAGGTGTGCGCCAGCAGGCGGACAAATGACCCGGCCTGACGGTCCTGAGTGGCGGAGCCTCGACGGCGCAGCGCTTGATGGCGAAGGGGCAGCGCGGCTGAAACCGGCAGCCGGCAGGCAAAGCCAGCGGGTCGGGCATGCTGCCTTCGATCGGTGTCAGCGTATCGCTGTCGCCGTCGATCGAAGGCATCGAGCTGAGCAGCCCGATCGTGTAGGGGTGCTCCGGCCCGTCGAAGAGATCGGCAACCGGCGCGATCTCGACGATGCGGCCGGCATACATGACAGCGACGCGGTCGGCCATCTCGGCAACCACGCCGAGATCATGGGTGATCAGGATGATGGCTGCACCGCTGTTCGCCTTGAGCTCGCGCATCAGGTCGAGAATCTGGGCCTGAACGGTGACGTCGAGCGCAGTCGTCGGTTCGTCGGCGATCAGCAACTCGGGCCGGCAGGCCAGCGCCATGGCGATCATCGCGCGTTGGCGCATGCCGCCGCTGAGCTCGTGCGGATAGCTCTTCATCCGGGCCTGGGGCGAGGGGATGCCGGTTAGTTCCAGCACTTCGACCGCACGGGCGCGCGCTGCCGTCTTGCCGACCGCCTCGTGCAACTGGATCGCCTCGACGATCTGGTCGCCGATCGTCTGCACCGGATTGAGCGAGGTGTTGGGCTCCTGGAAGATCATGCCGATGCGGCCACCTCTGATATCACGCATCGCATGGGCTGGCTTTATCAGCAGGTCTTCGCCACGGAACAGGATTTCGCCTGATGTGATGGCGCTGGGCACCAGCCGCAGCAGCGAAAGCGACATGACACTCTTGCCGGAGCCGGACTCGCCGACAATCGCCAGTGTTTCGCCGGCACGGACGCTGAAATCGACGTCGTCGACGGCAGCCACCGTGCCGCCTGCGGTGTGGAAGCCGACCCGCAAGCCGCGGACCTCGATCAGGGGTACGTCTGGGGTCATCGCTGCAGCTTCGGGTCGGTGAGGTCGCGGAACGCATCCCCCAGCAGGTTACAGGACAGCACGATCATGAAGATCAGCAGGCTAGCTGCGGTCGAGACATGCGGTGCCAGGAAGATGAAGCTGCGCCCCTCGGCGGCGATGCTGCCGAGTTCCGCCGTCGGTGGCTGCAATCCAAGGCCGAGGAAGCCAAGGGCAGCGGCCAGAAGGATCGTCTCGCCGAATTGCAGCGAGCAGTAGACGACGATGGGGGCGGCGCAGTTGCGCAACAGGTAGCGCCGGATCAGGGCGCCGTCGGACAGGCCGATGACGCGCCCGGCGTCCATGTATTCCGCCTGCATTACCGAGGCGGCGGTGGCGCGGGCAACGCGGGCAATGGGCGGTGCGGCAGACAGGCCGAGCGCAATCACCAGGCTGTCCATGCCAACCCCGAGCATGGCCGCCAATGCCAGGCCAAACAGGATCGACGGAAAAGACAGCAGGATGTCGACAAGCCGCATCAGCGGCCCCTCGAGCCGGCGATAGAAGGCGGCGGCCAGGCCGATGCTGGTGCCGATCAGGCTGCCGACGACGATGCTGGCAAAGCCAAGCGCAAGTGTCGTGCGGGCGCCGTAGAGCAGTCGGGTCAGCATATCGCGTCCCTGGGTGTCGGTGCCCAGGAGATGGTCGCCGCCGGGCGGGCGGAGCCGCATCCTGAGATTTGTGTCGTAGGGATCGAACGGTGCCAGCAGGGGCGCCAGAATGGCCGCAACGACAATCGCGACAAGAAATATCAGCGCGATGAGCGCCAGCGGATCGCGTGACAGGCGCCGCAGCAGATGCGGCCGTGAAATGCCGGCGGGATTGGCGGTTTGGGCGGCGGTGATGTCTGTGCTCATCGGACCTTGCTCCGGATGCGGGGATCGAGCAGGCCGTAGAGTGCATCGACGACGAAATTGACCACGATGAAACCACAGGCGAGCACCAGGATGCAGCCCTGGGCCATCGGGAAGTCGCTGGAGACGATGGAGCCGACCGCCAGCCGGCCGATGCCGGGCCAGCCGAAGATGGTTTCGGCGATAACCGCGCCGCCGAGCAACGAGCCGATCTGCAGGCCGATCAGCGTCACCACCGGTATCAGCGCGGTGCGCAAGGCATGCCTTGTGACGACGCGGAACTCCGACGCGCCCTTGGCGCGGGCCGTGCGGATGAAATCGGCGCCAAGCACCTCCACCACGGCGGTGCGGGTCATCCGCGCGACCGGCCCGATGAAGATGAGCCCCAGCGTTAGCGCGGGCAGTGCGACGTGATGCAAGCCGTTGAGCGTCCACAGCGGCCCGCCTCGGCCTTGCAGCGGAAACAGCTGCCAGCGAAACGCGGCGAACTGCAGCAGCAGAAGCCCGACCCAGAAAGCAGGGACGGAAACACCTGCTACCGACAGAGCGGTGACGGCGCGGTCAAAGACCTGGCCACGGCGCATGGCGGCAAGCGTGCCGAGCAGGATGCCAAGCGGAACCGCCCAGATCAGGCTTGCCACCATCAGTTCGATGGTCGGCCCAAGCGCTGTCACAAGCTCGCTGGCGACCGGCGCGTTGTTGATGATCGACCGGCCGAGATCGCCTTGCAGGACGCGTAGCAGATAGAACCAAAACTGCATCATGATCGGGGCGGCGAGGCCGAGCTGGCGGCGGATGTCTTCGATCTCGGCAGCGGTTCCCGACGGCCCGGCGATGATGGTGGCGGGGTCTGTCGGAATGACCTGAAGCATCAGGAAACCGACCAGAAGCACACCGAGCAGCACAGGTATCGAGGTCAACAAGCGCCAAAGGAGCTGTCGCGTCACGTTGTCATCTCCCAAGCGGGCATCATTTCAGGGATTTCAGGCGGGCCTGAAATCCCTGGCGTTCGAGCGTCCACCGCGCCGGCCATGCCGGACGCGGTGGAGCGTCGCCGTCATTTTGCAAGTTTGAGGTCCAGCCCGTTGTAGAGAGGTGCGCCGCTGATGCCGTGCGGCTTGAAGGGCGCAACACGCGGCCCGGCCACCACGACCAGCTTTTCGTTGACCAGTGGCTTCCACAACACGGCGTCGTGGATGATCGCGCCGGCTTCGGCGAAGGCGTCAAAGCGGGCTTCCGCCGAGGTTGCGCGGTTGCCGGCGTCGATCAGTTGATCGGTCTTGGGATCGTTCCAGTTCATCCGGTTGGGCGTTGGCATGTTCGACGACAGGAAATACAGGTTCATGGCGTCGCCCGCGCTCAGATACGGATAGCTCATCTGATACAGGTCGAAATCCTGGGTCTTCAGCTTGCCCCATACGATGGTCGGATCGTAGAGCTCGACCTTCAGATCGACGCCGATCTTGCGCAGATCACCCTGGATGGTCTCGGCCATCTGCTTGTCTGAATCGCCAGTGAAACCATAGAAGATCAGCGACAAAGGCTTGCCGTCCTTCATGCGGACACCGCCGTCCTTGGAGACCCAGCCTGCCTCATCGAGCAGCGCCTTGGCCTTTTCGGGGTCATAGCCGAATGCGTCCAGCTTCATCTTGGGATTGAAGTCGCGCGCGGCCTCGGAATAGTAGGACCTGGCCGCATCGGCCTCGCCGAAGAAGATCGCGTCGGCGATGGCGCTCTGGTCGATTGCCAGGCTTAGCGCTTCGCGGACGCGTTTGTCGCCCAGATCGGGGCGCGTGATCTTCATGCCGACATAGTGGGTACGGAAGCCGGCTTCGGGTCGCAGCAGCTGGATTGAAGGCGTCGCCTGCAACTGGGAGAGAGCCCAGGAAGGAACCGCGAAGGAGACGTCGCCTTCGCCAGTCTGCAGTGCGGCGGCAAGGGTTGCCTCTTCCGGAACGATCTTCCAGACGATTTTCGCGACCTCTGCCGGTCCGGGATTCGTCATGAAGGACGGGCCCCAGCGATAGCCTTCGTGACGCGTGAGCACCGTCTGGGTGCGCGGGGTCCATGACTGAAAGCAGAACGCTCCGGTGCCGTTGAAGGCGGCGACACCAAAATCATCCTTCAGCGCGGTCGCCTGGTCCGGATCGATGATGATGAAATTGAACTGCGTCATCTGGTACAGCAGTTCCGAATAGGGCTCCTTCAGCTTGTATTCGACGGTGTAGTCGTCGAGCGCCTTGACGCTTTCGACCTTGCCTGCCTTCCATTTGCTGACGCCTGGGAAATCCGGGTTGAGCCAGCGATCCATGGTGCCGACGACGGCCTTGGCGGTGAACGGCTTGGCATCGCAGAAACTGACGTCGCGGCGCAGGTGAAAGGTGTAGGTGAGGCCGTCGGCGCTGACCTCCCAACGCTCGGCCAGGCCGGGGCGGAGGGTTTGCAGATCGCGGTCGAGGGTGACGAGCGTTTCGCCGACCATGTAGAGGATTTCAGCCGCGGCGAGCGCGGTGGAGCGCTGCGGATCGTAGCGGTCGGCATCGCTGATGCGCAAGACCACGGCGGTATCGGGCTCCTGCGCCACGGCAGCCGTCGTTGCCAATGCGAGCGAAAGCATGCATCCGACGGCTCGTCTTCCGATCATTCCCATTAACTCACTCCCCCTTTGTCATTGGACGCCGTTCAGGCAAAGCTTCGGTCAGCGTCAAGCTGCCTCCCTGGAAGGAACAGCCTGGCGGCAAAACCGAGATCAAAATGTCCGGCGTTGTGAGCTGAAGAGTAGAGTGGCCGGTGACGGTCGTTCAAACGATAAGATCGCGTCAAATCATTCCTCTACGGAATGAACTGTCGTTTCGAGCACACGTGACGCATGGTCACCAACGGCCCGTGGCCATTTGGACGCAGCCACCTCGTCCAAGAGCCACTGCCGGAAGGCCTGCACCGCCGGCAAATGGCTCTTTCGTTCCGGACAGACGAGGAAATAGGATTCCGGGCTTTTCATCGGCCGGCCGAATGGCGCGACCAGCGTGCCGTCGGCCAGTTCGACCTCGATCATGAACTTTGGCACGATCGCCATGCCCATGCCGCTGATGGTTGCCTGGATGATCATCTCGAACTGTTCGAAGCGAACGCCGTGGAAAGGATTGACTGAGGTGTCATCAGCTCTTTGCAGCCAGTCTTTCCAGGCGCGTGGCCGGGCCCGATGATGCAGCAGGGCGACCCGTCCGAGATCGGCGATGCGGCTCACCGGTCCGTTCGGCGCCATCAGCGTAGGCGCGCAGACTGGAATGACCTCTTCCTCCATCAGCCGGTCTGACAGGCCACCGGGCCATGGTTTTTCACCAAAATAGATGGCGACGTCGATGTTTTCCTCGACCAGGTCGAAAGGCCATGTCCGCGCTGTCAGGTTGAGCGCGATCTTCGGGTGGCGCGCCCTGAAGCGACCGATGCGGGAGGCGAGCCAACGCGAGCCGAAGGTCGGCAGCGTGGCGATGTTGAGCATGCCGCCGCCGCCCTGGAAGGCGAGTGCCTCCATCGTCGCCGATTCGAGGATTTCGAGGGCCTCGCGCACCCTGGCGAGATAGAGCTGCCCGGCCTCGGTCAAAACGATGCGCTGCCGGATACGCTCGAACAGGCGCAGGCCGAGGAAGGATTCGAGCGACTGGACCTGCTTGCTGACCGCGCTCTGCGACAGGTTCAGCTCTTCGGCGGCGCGGGTAAAACTCGAATGGCGCGCCGCCGCCTCAAAGATCGTCAGCGATGGTAGCGAAGGCAAAACGCGGCGCATGACGATTCCGAACTGGCACTGCAATGGTGGCGCCGACTATGGAGTGCTTGTTGCCACGCCGCAATCGCGGGGGCAGGGCCGGCCAACTGTTGCTAGCCTAGGAATGTGCCTGCGACGCCAAAGCGTTCCATCGGGCCCGCGACCGGGATGGCGGCAGTCGCCGCGCGTCTCAAAGTAGAATTTTCGCCAAGATTGCGGCGGCAGAGCCGATCACCGAGACGACCATGCATATCGCGGCGGCGGTCTCCAAGCCGGACGTCTTTACCCGCTGTGGCACGAACCGTTCGAACGGGTCGCCTTGTGAGAAGATCTGCAGTCGATCGTACCACTGCAATCCATGATCAATAGCGCTAAGCCACATTTTAGTCCCGCCACCCAATGTCGCTAACGCTTGGAGCGCCAGCTTGCGTGGCAGCAATACGTCTCGGCGCATAGGGTTTCGAGGTGACCGCGACGGCAAGGAAATCAAAATGTCATAGGAACTCGGCGCCTTGCTCAGGGATTGCAGCCATTAACACGCATGGCGTCCATCCAATCCATGACGCGCGTCGGGATTTGAAGGCGATATGAGGGCGGCTTGAGCAATGCAATCTTAGCTAGTGCACAGAACGCTTACTTGACCGTTGTTTGACGGCTTTGGTTTTGTGGTCGCTAAGTGCTTGAAAAACCTGGTACGCCCAAGGGGAATCGAACCCCTGTTACCGCCGTGAAAGGGCGGTGTCCTAACCGCTAGACGATGGGCGCGCTCAGGTGAGGCGGTGTATAATTGGCTTGTTCGCGACAGGCAACCCGTCTTTTTGCTGCGTCGCGAAATTTTTTCGACTTATCCACGGCGACGGCCGCAACGCCAGTTCCACTCGCGCTCAGGACCGACATCGATGTGGACGGAATTGGTGTGGCAGTAAGTGCCGACACCGCCGCGGCCGGGCATGGCGCGCAGGAATGTCGCCAATTCCCACTTGCCGACGCCTGGAATCTGGATGTCGGCTGCGGCGCAATACATGTGCTGCGAGTTCTTGGCGCCGCGGGCGCGACGGTTGCGTTCCGGGTTGCGGTAGCCGGACGTCACGATCATTTTCTTGCCGTAGTGCTGCTCGGCCGCCTTGAGGATGCGCACCAGCGATGGCTTCAGGCAGGCGACATCGACGCTTTCGGTCTGCTTGAGCAGGCCGTTGGGGGCGAGTCGCGCCATGCCGGCTGCCGACGCCAACTCCAAGCCGGGATCCTCGTCTTCGTGCAGGTCGACGTCGCTGTCGTCGTTGAGGCCTGACTTGCGCTTGATCTCGAACAGGTCGGTGGTGCGCACGCCCGGCAGTGCCCAGTTCGAATCGCCGCCCGACGAACTGCCCAGCGAAGCAAGCTCCACCGGCTTTGTTTCGGCTTTTGCCGAGGCCAGGGTGATGATCGGCTTGGCTTTTGCCTCTGGGGCTTGCGGCTTGGCGTCGGAGGGTTCGTCGCCCATCACGATCAGCGGTTTTGCCTTTTGTTCGGCGGGCGCGGGTGCTGCCTTTGCAGATGAGGAGCCGAACAGCGAGGCAAACAGCCCTTTCTTCTTGGGCGCCTCGGGTTCGGCTGCCGGACCGTTGGTCAGTATGAAGCCGGTGTCCTGCTGAACCGGTGGCTTGGCCGTTTTCGCTTCCGCGGTCTGGGAAGCTTCAGCTTGCGTCTTCGGCTGTTCCGCTGCGGCCTCTGTCGCGGGCTGCTGCGGCTGTTCGGCACTGGCGATGGCAACTTCAGCCGCACTCTCTGCGCCTGGCTTGACCAGTGGAACATAACCGACCTGGTCGGGAAGGGCGGTGTCGCCTGCCGGGCTCATCGTTGCCTGGGCAACTGTGGGGGCGCCGGCGGCGGCTGCAGATTGAGTCGTGGTGGTTTCGGTGGTCGTTGCGGCGTTGGCCGCGGGATTTGTCAGGTCGAAATTGGGTTCGCCCGTCGAGGAACAGGACGCACCAAGCAGCGAAACCAGCACGGTCAGCGCAACGCCGCATCGCCGGTCTGCGAATCGCAGTCGTCCTGACGTCAAACCGGTCCCCTCTCATGCACTGCAGGCCAACGATTATGCTTGGCGATTGAAATCGTACGTTTACGCAACAACGCTCCTGAACGAGAAGCGGTACTCAAACTTGCGGCAATGATCCCCCATTTAGCGGGCTAGGCGCCAATTAAGGCGAGATCATGATAGGCGCCATGTTTTCGCCCTCTTGGTAAAGGGCGTCAATTCACTGCCTGTGACAGCTGGTTACACGCGTACCTTCACATAGCTGCCGGGGGCATCCTCTAGCACCAGTCCGCTTATGCCAGGCTTGCGCGCCGCAACGCGGGCATCGTCCTTGGCTTCGATCCAGCGCTGCCAGTGCGGCCACCAGGAGCCTGAAGTCTCGACGGCGCCCTGGAGCCAGGCATCGAAATCGCCTGATGGTTTGCCGTTTGACCAGAACTGGTACTTGCCCGCGGCGGGTGGATTGACGACGCCGGCTATATGTCCCGAGCCGCCGACGACATAATCGACATCGCCACCGAAATACTGGCAGCCGAGGAAGACCGAGCGGGCAGGGGCGATGTGGTCCTCGCGCGCCGCCAGATTGTAGACCGGGATGGTGACGTCGGCGAGCGAGATGGTTCGGCCGGCGAGCTCCATCCTGCCTTGCGACAGGTTGTTCTCGAGATAGCAGTTGCGCAGGTAGAAGGAGTGGTTGGCGGCTGCCATGCGCGTCGAATCGGCATTCCAGTAGAGCAGGTCGAACGGCGTCGGCTCCTTGCCGCGCATGTAGTTGTTGATGACATAGGGCCAGATCAGGTCGCCCGAGCGCAGCATGTTGAAGGCCGTCGCCATCTTGGTGCCGTCGAGATAGCCTTTGTCCTTCATTGCCCCTTCAAGCGCCTTGATCTGATCCTCGTCGACGAACACCTTGAGATCACCGGCATAGGTGAAGTCGACCTGGGTGGTGAAGAAGGTGACCGAGCGAATGCGGTGGTCGCCCTCCTGGGCCAGTAGTGCCAGGGCTGCCGCAAGCAGCGTGCCGCCGACGCAATAGCCGATCGCGTTGACCTCGCGTTCGCCGGTCGCCTGCTCGATCGTGTCGAGGCCGTATTGCAGGCCCTCGCGAATGTATGCTTCCCAGTTCTTGAGGCCGTGGCGCTGGTCAGGGTTGATCCACGAGATGACGAAGACCGTGTGGCCCTGCTCGACAGCCCAGCGGATGAAGGATTTCTGCGGGTTGAGGTCGAGGATGTAGAACTTGTTGATCCATGGCGGGCAGATCAGCAGCGGCCGCTTCAGCACCTTGTCGGTGGTGGGCGTGTACTGGATGATTTCGGCGACATCGCTACGGCCGACCACCTTGCCCGGCGTCATTGCGATGTTCTTGCCGATCTCGAAGCTGGAATAGTCGGCCTGCCTGAGTTTGAGGTCGCCTTTGCCGGCCGAAATGTCCTCGGCGAACATCTTCATGCCGCGCACAAGGTTTTCGCCATTGCTGGCGACGGTTTCGCGAAACAGTTCCGGGTTGGTCAGGATGAAGTTGGACGGCGAGATCGCGTTGGCAACCTGCTTGACGTAGAAGCCGGCCTTGTGGCGGGTGTGCTCGTCGAGGCCGTCGGCGTGATCGACAAGATCGCCGGCCCAGCGCGCGGTCACCAGATAGGCCTGCTTGAGGAAGTCGAAGAAGGCGTTGCGGCCCCACTCAGGATCGAGGAAGCGCTTGTCGGTTCGGTCGGGTTTGACTGCGTCGTCGACCTCGTCGCCGCCTATGCGCTGGATCGACTTGCTCCACACATCGAGATAGCCGGAGAACAGCCGGGTTTGTGCCTCGAGCGCGCGCTGCGGGTCGGACAGCCAGTATTCGGTGAGCTTGGAGAAGGTCTTGACCATGTCGGCCATGGGCTCTGCGACGGTGTCGCGGAGTTCGCCTTTCTCGCGCGGTTCTGCCCAGGCGGAGGCTGCCTTGCCGGCCTGCTCGATCATGCGGGCCATGTTGAGCGCAAAGCGCTCAGGATCTTTGACGAGGTATTGCTCGACGGAGGAGGGGGAATCGCCACTCGGCTTGTCCGAATCGTCTACCTTCGCCATGGTTCTTGCAGGTCCTCCCAAAGCGCCCATTGTTGACATAGTATCATGTGACGTCTTACCGGGTCCAACGCGCTCTACCGCGCCTGTCGGGGAAACTTTATGACATATAGTGTTGGTCGGAATGTTTTTTTCTGTGCCCGCGTGATGTTATCAGCCGGTGCGCTGGCCTTGGCTGTCGCCGCCAGCGGCTGCACAAGCACATCCACAACGACCGCCAGCAGTGCCACCCCGGCCACCGGACGCGGCGCGCAGGACACCGGGACCTACCCCAATCTCAACATTCCGCCGAAGGTGGCGGCCGCACAGTTCACCGAGGAACAGAAGGCGGCGAAGCTTGCGCAACTCCAAGCCGCGCAACAACGCCAGGGCGCCAAGGCGGGCGCGGGCGGTGGCAACTCGGCGGCGATGACCACGCTGGCAAGAAAGCACGGCGACGACACGCTCAAGGCCATCGAAGGCAAGTGCGAGACTATCGACCCCGCCTGCAATTGAGTGTATATCGCGCACGCACCGCGCAGCCCCCGTTTACCTGGAATTGACATGGAAGAATTTCACAAGGTCCGCCGCCTTCCGCCCTATGTCTTCGAGCAGGTCAACCGGCTGAAGGCCTCCGCCCGTTCGCGCGGCGCCGACATCATCGACCTCGGCATGGGCAATCCGGACCTGCCGACGCCGACCGCCATCGTCGACAAGCTGTGCGAAGTGGTCCGCGATCCGCGCACCCATCGTTATTCGTCGTCGCGCGGCATTCCCGGGCTGCGCCGCGCCCAGGCCAATTATTATGCCCGCCGCTTTGGCGTGAAGCTCAATCCCGATACCCAGGTCGTTGCGACGCTGGGCTCGAAGGAAGGCTTCGCCAACATGGCGCAGGCGATCACCGCACCCGGCGACGTGGTGCTGTGCCCGGATCCGACCTATCCGATCCACGCCTTCGGCTTCATCATGTCGGGCGGTGTCATTCGTTCGCTTCAGGCGAAGCCCGATGACGGCTTCATCCCCGCGCTTGAGCGTGGCGTTCGCCACTCGATCCCCAAGCCGCTGGCGCTGATCCTCAACTACCCGTCGAACCCGACGGCATTTGTCGCTTCGCTGGACTTCTACAAGGACGTCGTCGCCTTCGCGAAGAAGCACGACATCATCATCCTGTCGGACCTTGCCTATTCGGAGATCTATTTCGACGGCAATCCGCCGCCGTCGGTGCTGCAGGTGCCGGGCGCGATCGACGTCACCGTCGAATTCACCTCGATGTCGAAGACGTTCTCGATGCCGGGCTGGCGCATGGGCTTTGCCGTCGGCAACGAGCGCCTGATCGCCGCACTGACGCGCGTGAAGTCCTATCTCGACTATGGTGCGTTCACGCCGATCCAGGTGGCCGCGACCGCGGCGCTCAATGGTGATGGCACCGACATCTCCGAGGTGCGCGAGGTCTATCACAAGCGCCGCGACGTGATGGTCGACTCGTTCACCCGTGCAGGCTGGGAAATCCCGGCGCCGGCGGCGACGATGTTTGCCTGGGCGCCGATCCCCGAGCCGTTCAAGCATCTTGGTTCGCTGGAATTCTCCAAGCTTTTGATCGAGCATGCCGACGTGGCGGTGGCTCCGGGCGTCGGTTTCGGCGAGCACGGCGACGATTATGTGCGTCTCGCACTGGTCGAAAACGAGCACCGGATCCGCCAGGCTGCGCGCAACATCAAGCGCTTCCTGACGACCACGGGCAAACATCCCAACAATGTGGTTCCGCTCGCAGCCCATCGCTGAGCGCGCCGCAGAACAATCCAGAACGACCGAAATAAGAGGCGCCGTCGACCATGGCTGAAGCATTGCGTGTTGGAATTGCCGGTCTCGGCACGGTCGGTGCTTCGGTGGCGCGCGTGCTGCGCGACAAGGCTGCGGAACTCACTCGCCAGTGCGGCCGCGAAATCGTCGTCACCGCTGTCTCCGCTCGTGACCGTTCGCGCGACCGTGGCGTCGATCTGAGCGATGCCAAGTGGTTCGACGATCCGATCGAACTGGCCGAGAAGGCCGACATCGACGTCTTTGTCGAACTGATCGGCGGCGACGAGGGCGCTGCACGCGCTTGCGTGCGCGCCGCACTCGATGCCGGCCGCCATGTCGTCACCGCCAACAAGGCGCTGCTGGCTAAACATGGCGTGGCACTGGCCGAGGTCGCCGAGAAAAAGGGCGTGCTGCTCAACTACGAAGCGGCGGTCGCCGGCGGCATCCCGGTCATCAAGACGATGCGCGAGGCGATGGCCGGCAACAGCGTCACCCGCGTATTCGGCATTCTCAACGGCACCTGCAACTACATCCTGACGCGCATGGAAGCCGAAGGCCTGACCTTCGAGGCTTGCCTCGCCGACGCCCAGCGCCTCGGCTACGCCGAAGCCGACCCAACCTTCGACATCGAGGGCAATGATACGGCTCACAAGCTCGCCATCCTGACCAGCCTGGCCTTCGGCTCGAAGATCGCGGCCGACGACATCTATCTGGAAGGCATTTCCAACATCACCCAGGCCGACATTCGCGCAGCGGCTGAACTCGGCTACCGCATCAAGCTGCTCGGCGTTGCCCAGCGCACCGAAAGCGGTATCGAACAGCGCGTGCACCCGACGATGGTTCCGACGGCTTCGGTCATCGCCCAGGTTCATGGCGTGACCAACGCGGTGGCGATCGAAACCGACATTCTGGGCGAGTTGCTGCTGTCGGGTCCCGGTGCCGGCGGCAACGCCACGGCGTCGGCAGTGGTTGGTGACATCGCCGACATCGCCAAGAGCCGCCCCGGCTTCCAGCATGGCCCGGTGTTCGGCCGTCCGGCCAAGGAACTGAAACCCTACAAGAAGGCGCAGATGCGCAGCCACGCCGGCGGCTATTTCATCCGCCTGACCGTGCATGACCGCATCGGCGTGTTCGCGGCGATCGCCAAGCGCATGGCCGACAATGACATTTCGCTGGAATCAATCGTCCAGCACGCCAATGGTTCGGAAGGCGGCATCGCCCAGAAGACCGTCATCCTGGTGACCCACGAGACAACCGAATCTGCCGTCCGCAAGGCTGTCGACGGCATCACCAAGGACGGCCACCTGACCGACAAGCCGCAGGTCATCCGCATCGAGCGCGCCGGCTAATCCCGACCGCGGGGGAAGGGGGCGTAAATGTGCCCCCGGCCAGGCAGTCAAGCCTCCATTCCCTTTCAATCGATTGATATTGTTTCGCTTTCGATAAAGCGGGCAACAGGTCTTGCCGTTGTCATGCTGGTTTGACAATAAGAGCCGGCCCGGTTTGGGCGCTCCGAACCCATCGACTTCAGGACCCAGCATTATGGCGAAAAGCGTTGTAGCCGGCCTCGACCGGATTCTCACCATGGAACTCGTACGCGTCACCGAGCGCGCTGCCGTTGCCGCAGCAAGGCTGCGCGGACGCGGCGACGAGAAGGCCGCCGACCAGGTCGCCGTCGACGCCATGCGCCAGGAATTGAACCGCCTTGCCATCAAGGGCACTGTGGTCATCGGCGAAGGCGAGCGCGACGAAGCCCCGATGCTCTATATCGGCGAGGAAGTCGGCTCGGGTGGCCCGGATGTCGACATCGCGCTCGACCCGCTCGAAGGCACCACCATCTGCGCCAAGAACCTGCCCAATGCGCTTGCGGTCATCGCCATTGCCGAAAAGGGCAGCCTGCTGTTCGCCCCTGACGTCTACATGGACAAGATCGCCGTCGGCCCGGGCTATCCTGAAGGCGTCATCGACATCGACGCTTCGCCGGCTGAAAACATCGCCAGCGTCGCCAAGGCCAAGGGCGTGCCGGTGGAAGAAATCACCGCCTGCATCCTCGACCGTCCGCGCCATGCCAAGCTGATCGAAGCCGTGCGCGCGACCGGTGCCGCCATTCGCCTGATCGGCGACGGCGACGTGGCCGGCGTCATCCACACCACTGATCCCGATGAAACCGGCATCGACATCTATCTCGGCACCGGCGGTGCACCTGAGGGCGTTCTGGCGGCAGCCGCATTGCGCTGCACCGGTGGCCAGATGCAGGGCCGGCTGCTGCTCGACAGCGCCGACAAGGTCGCCCGCGCGGCAACCATGGGCATCACCGACCCCAAGAAGGTCTATCGCATCGAAGAAATGGCGCGCGGCGACGTGCTGTTCGCCGCAACCGGCGTCACCGACGGCAACATGCTTGCCGGCGTCAAGTTCGGCCGCGATTCGATCACCACCCATACCATCGTGCTGCGCTCGTCGTCCAAGACGGTGCGCGAGATCAAGGCGCGTCACCAGGATCTGGAAAAATTCTGATTACGCGCTTGTTCCGGTCGCCTATGGTCGATCCGCAGTGGGTGGACCTCAACTGAATGGCGACTGAAAAGCGTAATTTTCTCGGCGTACGGCGTTCGGCCACCGGTGTTTCCTGGGAACATCGTTTGACCGAACGCCAGGATATGCTGGCCCTTGCCATTGCCCAGGGGCATGGCGTGCCCGACATCGTCGCCCGCGTGCTCGCCGGGCGGGGTGTGTCGCCTGAGGATACCGAGCGCTTTCTCGATCCGACGATCCGCGACCTGCTGCCCGATCCTGCATCGCTGACCGACATGGGCAAGGCAGCCGAGCGCATCGCCGATGCGGTGCTGCGCAAGGAGAGGGTGGCGATCTTTGGCGACTACGACGTCGACGGTGCGTCGTCTTCGGCGCTGATGAGCCGCTTTCTCACGCATTTCGGCATCGAGTCCGAGATCTACATCCCCGACCGTATCTTCGAAGGTTACGGCCCCAATCCCGATGCGATGCGTGAATTGATCGGCCGTGGCGCCAGCCTGATCATCACCGTCGACTGCGGCACCAACAGTGCTGCCTCCATCGATGCGGCCAACGAAGCCGGCGCCGATGTGGTCGTGCTCGACCACCATCAGCTTGGCGGGCCGCTGCCCCATGCGCGTGCGGTGGTCAATCCGAACCGCGACGACGATCTTTCAGGGCAGGGCCATCTCTGCGCTGCCGGCGTGACCTTCCTGGCGCTGGTCCAGACTGCCAAGGTGTTGCGGGAGAAATTGCCTGATGCGCCGCGCCCGGATCTGTTGTCGCTGCTCGACCTCGTGGCACTGGCGACCGTCTGCGACGTCGTACCGCTGACCGGAGTCAACCGCGCCTTTGTCGTCAAGGGGCTGCAGGCGATGCGCCAGCAGAACAATCCCGGCCTGACCGCACTCGCCCGCGTCGCTCGCATCGGCGAACCACTCAGCAATTTCCATCTCGCCTTCCTGCTTGGCCCACGCATCAACGCCGGCGGCCGTATCGGCGATGCGGCATTGGGCAGCAAGCTGCTCGCCACCGACGATCCGGTCGAAGCCGGAACGATCGCCGAAACGCTCGATCGCCTGAACCAGGAGCGTCAGGCGATGGAGACCGAAATGCTGGCCGAGGCGCGCGCCGAAGCCGATGCCGAGATTGGTGTTGGGCCAGGTCCAGCGGTGCTTGTCACCGCGAGCACCACCTGGCACCCGGGCATCGTCGGCCTGCTCGCCTCGCGGCTCAAGGATCATGCCCGCCGTCCGGCCTTCGCCATCGCCTTCAATCCGAATGGCGTTGGCACGGGGTCGGGACGCTCGGTCTCCGGTTTCGATCTCGGGCGGCTGGTCCGCGAAGCGGTCGATGCCGGACTGCTGGTCAAGGGCGGTGGCCACGCCATGGCGGCCGGCATCACCGTCGAGCGCGCCAAGCTCGGCGAGTTGCGCGCCTTTTTCGAACAACGCGCCGCAGCCGATGTGTTCCGGCTACAGGACGAGGAAAGCCTCAAGATCGACGGTGCGTTGGCCGCGGAAGGCGCGACGCTGACGTTGGTCGATGCGCTGGAGAAGGCCGGACCTTTCGGGGCAGGGCATGTCCCGCCGGTCTTCGTTCTGCCGCGGCACCGCATCGCCGATGCCAGGCTGGTCGGCACGGCGCATATCCGCATCGATCTGCGCTCGGAAAGTGGCGGGCGGGTGCAGGCGATGGCGTTCAGGGCAGCGGAAACGCCGCTCGGCGACTTCCTGTTCAGGAATCGTGATCGCGCGATCCACGTCGCAGGCTCGATTTCGGTCAATCACTGGAATGGCAGCCGCACTGCGCAGTTCAGGATCATCGACGCTGCACTGGCCGGCCCTTAACCGAGAACGGCCTGTAGCCTGAGGATCTCTTCCATCTGCGCTTTGGTCGCTTCGTAGCCGAGGCGGATAGCTTCGTCGGCGCGGTGGAATTCCGACAGGCCGATAAGGCCGAGCTTGGGCTGGATCGAAAGGTCGGGCGGATCGCCGGCGAGACGGGCGCGTGAAATGCGGTCCTGAATGATATTAAAAGCTTCGACCATCACACCGGTGATGCCAAGCCGCGCTTCGCGCTCGCTCTGCGTGGCGTTCTCGCCAGGCCTTGCCGGACGCTCGACCACCAGTTCGCCGGCACTGTGCTTGATGACGGCGGCGCGACCGAACAGGTCGTAGTGCAGGTTGACTGCCACGACCAAGGGCTGTTCGTTGGCGCGGCAGACCGATACCGGAACCGGATTGACCAGCGCACCGTCGACGAGCACGCGGCCATTGCAGGTGACCGGCTCGAACACGCCGGGCAGGGCATAGGAGGCGCGCATTGCCTTGATCAGCGAGCCGCTCGACAGCCAGATCTCATGGCCGGTGCGGATCTCTGTCGCAACGCAGACGAAGGGCTTGGGCAAATCTTCAAAGGTGACGCTGCCCATATGCTGCTGCATGCGGGAATCAAGCTTCATGCCACCGAAAAGGCCGCTGCCGCCGAGTTTGAAGTCGAACAGACCGAAGATGCGTCGCTTGGTCAGGCTGCGGGCGAATTCTTCGAGTTCGTCGAGCCTGCCGGCGAGATAACAGCCGCCGACCAGCGCTCCGATGGAGGTGCCTGCGATCATGTTGATACGAATGCCGGCTTCATCGAGCGCGCGCAGCACGCCGATATGGGCCCAGCCACGCGCAGCGCCGCCGCCAAGCGCGAGCGAAATGCCCGTGTCTTTTGGCTTCTGGAGATCGTTCACACCCGTGCCCGAAGAAAAGCCGTTGGCTTCCCGGACGTTCTGGCGTGAATGGAATGACGCCCACTCGAGCATCACGATCTCCCTTGTCCCTGAAACAGACTACACCCGACCCGTATTAAAATCGTGAATCTTTGTGTCGCAGGACACGTAGCCGGTTCACGACTTCTTGCGGTAGATGTCATCTGCGTCGAACAAGGGGTGGCTGCCGTCTGCGCTGAGGGTCGCGACGCCGTCCTTTTGCCCTACAGTCCGATAGAAGCAGGAACGCCTGCCGGTGTGACAGGTTGCATCGTGGCCGGTCACATTTACGCGCAGCCACACGGCATCCTGGTCACAGTCGGTGCGGATTTCGACGACGTTCTGGAAGTTGCCGGAGGTCTCGCCCTTCTTCCACAACGAGCCGCGCGAACGCGACCAGTAGTGGGCGATGCCGGTCTCGATGGTCAGCGCCAGGGCTTCGGCGTTCATGTGCGCGACCATCAACAGCATGCCGTCGGCGGCATCGGTCACGACGGCGGTGACCAGGTCGTTGGCGTCGAAACGCGGCGTGAACGCGTCGCCCTCTTCGAGCGCGCGCTTGTCGTTGGAAGCTTGGTGAAACTGCAAGGTCATCGCCGGGGTCCTAATTCGGGCACCGGCGAAGCGGGATCAGATCCCGCCGCCGCCGGCTCGCACCATGGTCACGAACCGGACCTGCTCTTCGGGGGTGTCCCGGAAAACGCCGGTGAAGGTGGAGGTCAGGGTTGTTGAACCCTGCTTGCGGATGCCGCGCATGGCCATGCACATGTGCTCGGCCTCGATCATCACGGCGACGCCGCGCGGATTTAGCACGTCCTGGATGACACCGGCAATCTGCGCCGTCATCGCTTCCTGCGTCTGCAGGCGGTGGGCGAAGATGTCGACGACACGGGCGATCTTGGAGAGCCCGACGACCTTTCCATCCGGCAAATAGCCGACATGGGCCTTGCCGATGATCGGCACCATGTGGTGCTCGCAATGCGAGTGGAATTTGATGTCGCGAACAATGACCAGGTCGTCATAGCCGGCGACTTCCTCGAAAGTGCGGCCAAGCTCGTCGGCCGGGCACATGTCGTAGCCATTGAACATTTCGCGGAAAGCCTTGGTCACGCGCTTGGGCGTGTCGATCAGGCCTTCGCGCCGGGGATCGTCGCCGGTCCAGCGCAAGAGTACCTTCACTGCGGCTTCAACCTCCGCCTCGGTCGGGCGGTCGGTCGCAGGCTTATCCATGTAGGCTGATTGCGGCATCAGCTTCTTGGCAACGGCATCCATATCAGGCGTCTCCAGTAGCCCCTGTCAGAGCAGGGACGAGTTGAACGGACACAGCCACTTTAGGGACCACCGGAACAAGAGTGCCGTACCCAAAGCTGCTTATCTCGCTCTTCTCCCGACGCGGATTCTGCTGCCTTGTCGGGAGGCGAGCGCCACCATTATATATGGGTGACGACGACGAATGAAAGATGCAACCGCGACAAGAGTTGTTCGTCACGCGCACTCAGAGTGAAAAAAGTTGATCGACGATATCTACAACACGAAAATTCTCGGTTTCGCCGGCAATATCGGCCGGCTGGGCCGGCTCGATCACCCAGATGCGACGGCGACCGCGCATTCGAAATTGTGCGGATCGACCGTCACGATTGATCTGGCGATGAAGGACGGGGTGGTCACCGACTTTGCCCATGAAGTGAAGGCCTGCGCGCTGGGCCAGGCGTCGTCGTCGATCATGGCCGAGCATGTCGTTGGCGCCAGCGCCGAAGAATTGCGCGCTGTGCGCGACACCATGCTGCGCATGCTCAAGGAAGGTGGAACGCCGCCGGAAGGCCGCTTCGGCGACCTGAAGTATCTCGAACCGGTGCGCGACTACAAGGCGCGGCACGCCTCGACGATGCTGACCTTTGATGCCGTGGTCGACGCCATCGGTCAGATCGAGCGCAGGTAGGCCGCAGCCAGGCAATTGTCCAGGATATCGAGGCTCTCGGCGAACTCGGCCTTGATCCACTCGGCGAAGCACTGTGCCGGCTCGGACAGCTTGGCCAGGTTCTTTGCCACCAGCCAGTAGCCGCCACATACGACGTTGGTCTCGAATGGCTTGATCAGCGTTCCTGCCTGAAGCTCCTCATAGACCAGCAGCAGGTCACCTAGGGCGACGCCGTGGCCGAGCATCGCCGCCTGTTTCGACAACGCCGCGTCGGCCAGCAGCGGCCCACGCTCCGGGACAGGCGCTTCGGCCGCACCTGCGGCTTCAAACCAGCGCGCCCAGCCCTGACGGTTTTCCTCGTGCAACAGCGTGTAGCGGCGCAGATCGGCAGGGGATTCCAAAGGCGGGCCGGAGGCTAGTAGCGCCGGCGACAAAACAGGCGAATCGACGACAAGCCCCAACAGCTCCGACTCGCTGCGCGGCCACGAGGTGTTGTGTGCGCTGAAGCGCAAGGCGAGCTCCGCCTGGTCGCTGCGGAAGTCGATCAGGCGTGGGTCCACATCAAGCGCGATTTCGATATCGGGACGCATCTCGCGGAACTTGTTGAGCCGCGGCAACAGCCAACTGGCGGCAAGTGCGGGTTCGGCGCTGACGCTGACCACCGAAAGGGAGGGCCTTGTCGCCAGTTCCGAAAGCCTCCGGTCGATGTCGTCGAAGCTCTTGACCAGTTGCTGCAGCAGCTTCTGGCCCGGCTCGGTCAGTTCGACACGGCGGTGGTAACGCACGAACAGCGGCTGCCGCAGGAAGCTTTCCAGCTCCCGTATCTGGCGGCTGATCGCGGCCTGGGTGACGAACAGTTCGTCCGCCGCGCGGCTGAAACTCAGGTGCCGCCCGGCCGCTTCAAAACTTCTGAGTGCCGTCAGCGGAAGCCGCCCGCGGTTCATTCGCATAATCTCAAGTTATCCAAGATGGACGTTATACTCGTTTGAAGAGGACGGCTAGAGGCGGTCTAATCCTCCCATCCAAGGAGGCAAACCATGCCAACGCTCTTCAACGCTTACGCAGAGATGTTCCGCATCGCGACATTCCAGGGCGACTACCCCATCCGCGGCACGAAGCGCTGCGGCGCCGACCGGCTTCAACTCGATGCTCCGCAACGGCGGTGCCCCCACCGCAGGACGGAGCTAGGCTGGCTTGCGTGACACGGCGCCGCAGCGGCGAGGTGGTATCTGCCGAACATTGCGCCTGCATGTCGGAATGGTCATGTATAGACGAAATGACGTTCCGACTGGCGGAGACGATGGACCACGGTCACCAGCACAGACACAGCCCGGTAGCGCTCGGCCGCAATTGGGCCGGTCCTTGGCGCAAGACGCCGGGCCGGCTGCTTGGCACCTCGCTGGTCCGGTTTTACCAGCTGACGCTTTCGGGCTTCATCGGCAATTCGTGCCGGCACATGCCGACCTGTTCGGAATATGCGCATGAGGCAATCGCGCGCCATGGTTTATGGGCCGGCGGCTGGATGGGGCTGTTTCGCGTCCTGCGCTGCGGCCCATGGGGAACCCATGGTATCGACCGGGTACCTGAGAGCCTTGGCGCGGCCTATGCCTGGTACGTGCCGTGGCGCTATTGGCTGATCGGTCGCCGGACATCGGGGCAATGAGCGCGGTCGCACCGCGCAACGCCAGCATATCAGTTAACGCCTACATTTACCGGTTTACGATTTGATCAGGCTAAGACAGTTCAGTCCAAGTTAAGCCATATTCGAGACAATTGCCGTCCATAGTCCTTTGGCGCTAACCGACAGAGGATGTCACGACAGTGCTTGCTTCATTTCGTCGATCTTCGATCTTCGCGATTCTTACGTTCCTTGCCGCAGTGCCTCTTGCCCAGGCGCAGACAGCCGCTGCTGACCCGGCGCTGAAGCCGGCGTTCGAATGCACGCTGATTGTCGACGCTCAAAGCGGCGCCACGCTTCGCCGCGACGGCACTTGCGACCGGCGCGTAAGCCCAGCATCGACGTTCAAGGTGCCGTTGGCGCTGATGGGCTACGATTCCGGCATCCTCACCGACGCGCGCACGCCGCGCTGGGACTACAAGCCCGAGTTCAATGCCGTGAAGCGTGACCACAGACCTGTCGACCCGACGATATGGGAGAAAGATTCGGTCGTCTGGTATTCGCAGGAAATCACGCGCAAGCTCGGCAACGAGCGTTTTGCCGGCTATGTCGACAGCTTCGGCTACGGCAATGGCGACATCGCAGGCAATCCGGGCAAGAAGGATGGTTTGACCCATTCCTGGCTGAGCTCATCGCTGAAGATATCGCCCGATGAGCAGGCCAGCTTCATCAGGCGCATCCTCGACCGCAAGCTGCCGCTTTCAGCCAAAGCATACGAGATGACCGGCGCGATCCTGCCGGCGTTCGACGCCGGCGACTGGAAGGTCCAGGGCAAAACCGGCACGGGCTGGTTGACCAACAAGGCAGGCGCCCAAAATCGCAACAGGCCGTTCGGCTGGTTCGTCGGCTGGGCTGAAAAGGACGGCCGAAAGATCGTTTTCGCCCGCCTGTTCGTCAACGAGGGCAAGAGCCCGGTACTCCTCGGGCCAAACGTGCGCGCCAACTTCCTCGCTGACCTGCCAGGGCTGGTGAAGCCGACCAACTAGACTCTACGCTCTTGTGATACGCTCTTATGAAATGACAATAGCGGCGCTCGAAGCGCCGCTGTTTGGCTTTACGAGCCCGAAAACTCCCCCTAAAAGACCCCTCGCTGCCGGACGCATCCGGTTTTTAACCACCCGCGCTCGTTTGCGGGACTGGATAGGAGAAGAACGTTGTCGAATTCCGTTTCCCTGACATTTCCCGATGGTTCCGTCCGCGACTACGACGCGGCGATGACTGGTGCTGCGCTCGCCGAGTCGATCTCGAAGTCGCTGGCCAAGAAAGCGGTGGCCTACGTCGTTGACGGCACCGTGCGCGATCTCTCCGACCCGCTCGGCAAGTCCGGCAAGGTCGAGATCGTCACCCGCGACGATCCGCGCGCGCTCGAACTGATCCGCCACGATACAGCTCACGTGCTGGCGGAAGCCGTGCAGGAGCTGTGGCCCGGCACCCAGGTCACCATCGGCCCCGTCATCGACAACGGCTTCTATTACGATTTCGCCCGCAACGAGCCTTTCACGCCCGAGGATTTCCCGGCGATCGAAAAGAAGATGCGCGAGATCATCGGCCGCAACAAGCCGTTCACCAAGGAAGTCTGGTCGCGCGACAAGGCCAAGCAGGTGTTCCGCGACAAGGGCGAGGCCTACAAGCTCGAGCTGATCGATGCGATTCCCGAGGACCAGAACCTCAACATCTACGCACAGGGCGAGTGGTTCGACCTGTGCCGTGGCCCGCACATGGCCTCGACCGGCCAGATCGGCAGCGCCTTCAAGCTGATGAAGGTCGCCGGTGCCTATTGGCGTGGCGATTCCGACAACCCGATGCTGACGCGCATCTACGGCACGGCCTGGGCTGACCAGGCCCAGCTCGACCAGTATCTCCATATGCTGGAAGAGGCGGAGAAGCGCGACCACCGCCGTCTCGGCCGCGAAATGGACCTGTTCCATTTCCAGGAAGAGGGACCGGGCGTCGTGTTCTGGCATGCCAAGGGCTGGAAGATGTTCCAGAACCTCGTCAGCTACATGCGCCGCCGCCTCGACCAGCAGGGCTACCAGGAAGTCAACGCGCCGCAGGTGCTCGACAAGAGCCTGTGGGAGACCTCTGGCCACTGGGGCTGGTATCGCGATGCGATGTTCAAGGTGACGGTTGCCGGCGACGACACCGACGACGAACGCGTCTTTGCGCTCAAGCCGATGAACTGCCCGGGCCATGTGCAGATCTTCAAGCACGGCCTGAAGTCGTATCGCGACCTGCCGGTCAAGCTCGCCGAATTCGGCAACGTCCACCGCTACGAGCCGTCGGGCGCCTTGCACGGGCTGATGCGCGTGCGCGGCTTCACCCAGGACGACGCGCACATCTTCTGCACCGAAGAACAGCTCGCTGCCGAATGCCTGCGCATCAACGACCTGATCCTGTCGACCTATGCCGATTTTGGCTTCAACGAGATTTCGGTGAAGCTGTCGACAAGGCCCGACAAGCGCGTCGGCTCCGACGAGGCATGGGATCACGCCGAGGAGATCATGGGCAACGTGCTCAAGACCATCGAGGCGCAGTCTGGCAACCGCATCAAGACGTCGATCAATCCGGGCGAGGGTGCCTTCTACGGCCCCAAGTTCGAATATGTGCTGCGCGACGCCATCGGCCGCGAATGGCAGTGCGGCACGACCCAGGTCGACTTCAACCTGCCGGAACGCTTCGGCGCCTTCTACATCGGCTCGGATTCGGAGAAGAAGCAGCCGGTCATGGTCCATCGCGCCATCTGCGGTTCAATGGAGCGGTTCCTCGGCATCCTGATCGAGAACTATTCGGGCCATTTCCCGCTCTGGTTTGCGCCGCTGCAGGTAGTGGTGGCAACGATCACCTCCGACGCCGACGACTACGCCCGTGAGGTGGTGGCGAAGCTCAAGGCGGCGGGGCTGCTGGCCGAAGTCGATCTGCGCAACGAGAAAATCAACTACAAGGTCCGCGAACATTCGCTGGCCAAGGTTCCGGTGATTCTCGTCTGTGGCAAGCGCGAGGCGGAGGAGGCGTCGGTCAATGTGCGCCGCCTCGGCTCGCGCGATCAGGTATCGATGACGCTTGACGAGGCAATTGCCTCGCTGAGCGACGAGGCGATGACGCCGGACAGGCGTCGCGCCGCCGGTCTTTGAGGCACAAGCGATAGACAAACAAAAAGGGCGGCTTGGTGCCGCCCTTTTCGTCTCAGAGGCTCACAGGTCAGAACGACTTGTTGAACCTCAGCCTCCCCCCCCAGGATTCGAAATCATCGTCGCCGACGCCGTCGTAGAAGGCCGAGGCCGACCACGACCCGACATGGCCGCCCGACAGTGAAAAGCCGACCTCGCCACGTCCACGCAGGCCGGTGTCGGCAAGTCCGGGCGACGACGTTGCCGAAACGCCGGTGTTCTTCTGCTCGAAGGTCCAGATACCCTCCAGCGAGACGAACGGCTCGAAGCTCATGCCGCTATCCAGCTCCATCCGGTAGCTGAACTTGGGTCCGAACTCGAAGGTGCCGGTGGCGATCTCGATTTCGGGGATAGGCAGGCCGAGGCCGTCCGTATAGGCGTCAGTCTTTTCCTCGAAATAGGTGAGACGCGCGCTGGGCTCGATGCGCCAGCGGTCAATATCGTATTGACCGATCAGCGCGCCCGAGATCAGCCACCGGGTTCCGTCGAGTTCGTCTTCGTAGGTGCCGAGTGGCGATGCCGTGTTGGAGGACTTGCCCCAGGCCGCCCGCGCATCGAAATAGAGCCGTTCGGTAAGCCGCGCGGTCATGTACGGGCCTACGAGATAGCCGGTTCCATCGATCGATGCCCCGTCGTCAGCCTCCATGTCCGTCCAGTCGACCTGGACGCCCAGGCCAAGCAGCAGGCGCGGCGATACGAGATAGTCGGCGCCGGCGTGCAGGATGCCGAAGCGGCCGTCTCCGCCGGCGGCGCTGAAGCGCGCGAACTTGCCTTCGGCCCAGATGTCGAACCGCGTTGCCTGTGGATCCGCGTCGCCTTCGGCTTGGGGCGCGACGCCCAATGAACGGAACGGCGAGGAGCCTGCCTTGTTGCCCGCGTCAGCCTCGCCGAGATGCATGATCGGCAGGCCGTCCGGCCCCGAAGGCATACCGGATCCAGCCGTCATGCCAGCCTCGGCAGGTGCCGACATAGGTACAGTCACCGTCGGTCCGTCCGCGGATGCATTTCGCGAGCGCGCCATGCTGTAGGCGAACGACGCTTCGTTCTTACCGATACGCAAGGAGACCGGCATGCGCGGATCGGTGTAGCCGAGGCCGAAACCCGACACACCACCCGAACCGGGAGCGGCACCGGTGAGCCGCCCTAGCCGCCTGGCCGTATCCGGCTGGTTGGCGATGATCAACTCGGAGCGCGCTTCAAGGAAGCTGCCGATGAGTTCCATCGTCGGCTTCGTGTCGCCGGCAACGATGGTGCAGGTTACGTCGCTGCCTGACTGGACGGCGATGGTGCCGGACAGGGTGGCCGGATCGAGCGAGGACTGGGGATCGCTGCAGGCGGCGGAAGCGAGCGCAAAGCCGGCAGGCAGGGCGAAGCTGATGGCGTGACTGCCGACAGGCACGTCGAGCGGCCCCGACGTGCCGTTGCCGCCGCTGGTGCTGATGGTGACGTTGAGCGACGGCTCGGGCGACGAGAACGCAAAGCTTCCGTTCGCCGGGCTCTGGATCACGAATGTCACGCGCGGACTGCCGACATTGATCGTGAAGGTCTCGGCGGTGCCAATGAAGGGGCCACCAAGACCAGGAGCCGTCGCGTCCTGCGGGCTGACGGAGAAGCTGTAGTTGCCGGCCGTGGTCGGCGTGCCTGAGAGTACGCCGCCGGATGAAAGTGTCAGTCCCGGGGGCAACGCTCCCGTCGATGCGAAGCTATGCGGGCTGTTGCCACCGCTCGCGGTGAAGGTGATGGGGCCGTAGCTGCTTCCAAGCGTGGCGGTTGGCAGCGAACCGGTCACCGGCGCCGTCAGCTGCACGACGGGTGCGCCGACCACGATGGAGTAGGCCTGAGCCCCGGTGGCACCGTAGGTATCAGTTGCGGTGACTGTGAAATTTGCCGTGCCTGTGCCGAGCGGGGTTCCCGACAGCGTCCCGCCAGGGGCAAGCGTCAGGCCGTTCGGCAGCGAGCCGGCTGTTACGGCGTAGCTATAGGGCGCGGTGCCGTTCGAGGCGGTGATGCTGTCACTGTAGGGAACAGTTGCCTGACCTGTGGCCGCAATCGCCGACAATGCCAGCGTTGGCGGCGACACGGTGATCGTCACGGTCGCCACTGCCGACGTGCCGCCGGCATTGGCTGCCGTGTAGGTGAAGCTGTCGCTGCCAGAATATCCCGCTGTTGGCGTGTATGTAATCGCCGCGCCGTTGATCGCGACGGTGCCATGCGCTGGCAGGGTTGGCGTTGCCAGGGTGTCGGGCGCCCCGCCCGTAATGTTGAGCGTGATCGGATTGTCGGTCGAGTTGGCGGCGACCGTGGCGGCGGAATCGGTTGTGATTGGCGCAACCGCATAGGTGAACTGGTCAGCCAGGGACGTGGCGCTCGTACCGCCAATAGTGGTGACGGTGATGTCGACGATCCCAACGGCGCCTGCCGGGCTGGTCGCGGTGATCTGGGTTGCACTGTTGATCGTGTAGCCCGTAGCTGCGGTGGCACCGAAAGCTACTGATGTGGCACCGGAAAGACCGGTGCCTGTGATGACGACTGATGTGCCACCTGCCGTCGGCCCGGAAGTGGGGCTGAGACCTGTGACGGTCGGTCCGGCAACATAGGTGAACTGATCTGCCGCCGAAGTGGCACTTGTGCCGCCTGCCGTCGTGACCCTGACATCGACGGTTCCCGTCCCCGCCGGGCTGGTCGCGGTGATCTGCGTTGCGCTATTGACCGTGAACCCGGTCGCGGCGGTGGCGCCGAAAGTCACTGCTGTCGCGCTGGAGAAGTTGGTACCCGTGATAGTGACAGTTGTGCTGCCCGTCGTCGGCCCTGCGGTGGGGCTGATCGAGGTGACAGTCGGTGCGGAGACATAAGTGAACTGATCGGCCGCCGACGTGGCGCTGGTGCCCCCCACGGTTCTGACCGTAATGTCGACGGTACCCGCCGCTCCCGCCGGGCTGGTGGCAGTGATCTGGGTATCGCTGTTCACGACAAAGGAGGCGTTGGTTGCGCCAAAGCGCACGTTGGTCGCACCCGTGAAACCGGTGCCCGCTATGACGACTGACGTGCTACCCGCTGTTGGTCCCGATGTGGGGCTGACCGAGGTCACCGCCGGCGGTCCTACATAGGTGAATTCATTGGCAGCGGCCGCTGCGCTGGCGCCGCCCGGCGTGGTGACGATGACGTTGACGAGGCCTGCGGCGTGTGCCGGAAGGGCAAAGACGACTATGTTGGTAGCGTCCACGACGAGGAAGGCCGCGGCAGCGCCGCCAAAGGAAACATCCGTGGCGTCCGTAAAGTTGGTGCCGGTGAGGGTCACCGTACCGCCACCACTGGTGGGACCCCGATTGGCCGATAGAGCTGTGACGGTCGGTGCGGCTGCATAGGTGAATTGATCAGCTGCCGAGGTTGCGCTGGTGCCGCCTGGTGTCGTGACCCTGATATCGACGGTTCCCGCCGCTCCCGCCGGGCTGGTCGCTGTTATCTGCGTTGGACTGTTGACCGTAAAGCCGGTCGCAGCGGTGGCCCCGAAGGTTATGGCTGTGGCGCCGGCAAAGCCGGTGCCGGTGATCGTAACAGTCGTGCCGCCCGCAGTAGCCCCTGATGTAGGGCTGATCGACGTCACCGCGGGTGCGGGAACATAGGTAAACTGGTCGGCCGCCGAGGTTGCGCTGGTGCCGCCTGATGTCGTGACCCTGACATCGACGGTCCCGGTTCCTGCAGGGCTGGTGGCGGTGATCTGCGTTGCGCTGTTGACCGTGAAACCCGTCGCGGCCGTGGCACCAAAGGTCACCGCGGTGGACCCGGAAAAATTAGTGCCGGTGATTGTGACTGACGTGCCGCCCCCCGCTGGCCCGGCAGTCGGGCTGATCGACGTGACGGTTGGCGAGGCAACATAGGTGAACTGATCGGCCGCCGAGGTGGCGCTGGTGCCACCAGATGTCGTGACCCTGACATCGACGGTTCCCGCCGATCCCGCCGGGCTGGTTGCGGTGATCTGGGTTGCGCTGTTGACCGTAAAGCCGGTCGCTGCCGTGGCACCGAAGGTCACAGCCGTGGTGCCGGAAAAGCCGGTGCCGGTGATGACGATCGACGTGCCACCCCCCGTTGGTCCGGCAGAAGGGCTGATCGAGGTGACGGTCGGTGCGGCAACATAGGTGAAATGATCAGCCGCTGTCGTCGCGCTGGTTCCGCCTGTCGTCGTGACCCTGATATCGATGGTTCCGGTTCCCGCAGGACTGGTTGCTGTGATCTGGATTGCGCTGTTGACCGTAAAGCTGGTCGCTGCGGTGGCCCCGAAGGTTACAGCCGTGGTGCCGGAAAAGCCGGTGCCGGTGATGGTAACTGTTGTACCACCCCCGGTCGGCCCGGCGGTCGGGGTGATCGACGTGACCGTTGGCGCGGGAACATAGGTGAACTGGTCGGCTGCCGAGGTTGCGCTGGTGCCGCCAGATGTCGTGACCCTGACATCGACGGTCCCGGTTCCCGCCGGGCTGGTCGCGGTGATCTGGGTTGTACTGTTGACAGTAAAGCCGGTCGCCGCCGTGGCACCGAAGGTCACAGCGGTGGCGCCGGAAAGATTGGTGCCGGTGATGGTAACAGTCGTGCCACCCCCCGTTGGTCCGGCAGTCGGGCTGATCGACGTCACGGTCGGTGCGGGAACATAGGTAAACTGGTCGGCCGCTGAGGTGGCGCTGGTGCCGCCTGATGTCGTGACCCTGACATCGATCGTCCCGGTTCCCGCCGGGCTGGTTGCGGTGATCTGGGTTGCGCTGTTGACCGTAAAGCCCGTCGCTGCCGCGCCCCCGAAGCTTACAGCGGTGGCCCCGGAAAGATTGGTGCCGGTGATGATGACCGATGTGCCGCCGGCTGCTGGCCCGGCCGAAGGGCTGATCGACGTCACGGTCGGTGCGGCGACATAGGTGAATTGATCGGCCGCCGACGTTGCGCTGGTGCCCGCTGGTGTCGTGACCGTGACATCAACGGTTCCCGTTCCCGCTGGGCTGGTCGCGGTGATCTGAGTTGCGCTGTCGATCGTATAGCTGGTTGCTGGCGTGGCGCCAAAGGCCACTGCTGAGGCGCCGGAGAAGCTAGTGCCTGTGATGACGACTGACGTGCTGCCCGCTGTGGGTCCGGCAGTGGGACTGATCGAAGTCACGGTCGGTGCATTCGACAGCACGGTCACGGTGACGGTTGCAGTTCGGTTGAGGGCGCCGCCCGGGCCATCCCTGTAGACGACGTTGAATGTCTCGGTCCCGGCGAACCCGGCGCCCGGTGTATAGGTGATAGAGTTATCGTTGGCGTTTTGTTGAGCAGTGAAGCTGCTGCCGTTGGCAGTGGTTCCGGTCTGGGGCGTTGGCCGTAATCCGCTATCAGTCGGGTGCGGAAAGTTGGTGTCGCACGCGGCCAGGTCCGCCGAATTTACCGTCAAGCTCTGAATATAGGTGAAGTTGACGGCACCGTAGGGCACCGGACCAATGCTGAAAGAACAGACTGTCTGCGCGCTCGCCTCGTTCGGCGAAGCGACCAGCAATGCTGCGATTGTTAGCAATGTCAGAAAAAATGTGGTCGAAAATACACGGAGCGCGCGACCGCACGCAGCAGTTGCCTTCGAAAATCTAGTCATTGCCCCCTCTAACTCCTTCAGGAAGAAGGCGTCAGAACCCATGCTAAAATATTCTAATTTAGGGCATGATTTATTTCAGTTGTGGAATCAATCGCCGAAGTTGTGGATTCGACCCTGCTTGTCAGAAAAGCTTAGGTGTTCGCTCATTTACTGAGTGACTGTAGTAAATCGGCAACGACTGCTTTCGTGCTACTCAGCGAACGCCGAAGTTCGCCAGTCGAATCGAACGCCGGTGCTGCCGAATGCAACCGCAAGTTCGTGGTCGCCTGAGAGGGGTCTCAGTCGTTGGGGGCGATCTCCGAAGCGACGACTTCGACGTCCTGGTTAGGGTCGCCAATAGCGGTGAAGTCGCACCGGCAGATGCGGTCGCGGTTCTTTGCAATGACCGTGCAGTTACCCGAGAAGGAGCTCAGTCGGCGCCTTCGTTGAGGTCGATCGCTGCGCTCTCCGAGGCGACGACTTCGACGTCCTGGTTGCGGCCGGCAACGACGGTGAAGTCGCGCTGGTAGATGCGGTCGCGGTTCTTGGCGATGATGGTGTAGTCGCCTTCCGAAAGCACCATCGAGGCGAAGGCGCCGACGGCTTCGCGCAGCGGGTCGCCGGATTCGGTCAGCACCGACCACGACGTGTCGGCGATGGCCTCGCCGCCGGCCTCGCGCACCAGCTTGAAGGTGACGTCGGCGGCGCGGTGCTCGACAGTCGCTTCGGTCAGCTTGCCGGCCTCGACGCGGATGTCGGAGCGAATGACGGCGTTGACCGCACCATAGGTCGAAACGATGTGGTAGGTGCCGGAATTGAGGCGCACCACCGAGTTGGGCGCGACATTGGGAATGATCAGCGCACGTTCGCCGTCGCTGCCGGCGTCGGCCTCGAAGATCGAGAATCTAAGCTTGGCCGGCGGGATGCGAACGCCGCCGGAAAGAACAGCGTCCAGCTTGAGGCCCCCGGCATCGAGCACGAGGCTTTCGCGCTTGCCCTGCTTGCCGACGGTGATGCGCTTGGTTGCGCCGGCGCGGCCGTAGGAGGCGTGGACGAGGTAGCTGCCGGGTGGCAGCTGGAACATGCTGGTGCCGCCTTGCGCTGATGCGACCAGGGGCAGCTTGCCGTCGGGCCCGGCTTCGGGGCGGAACACGCGCCAGACCAGGCCACGGCCAATATCGCTGCCCTTGTCGGTCAGTTGTGCGGTCAAGGTGATCTCGCCAAGCGTGCCTGTTGCCAGCGGTTCGTCGCCGCGCGGCGACGCAAAACTTGAGATGCCGGGAAGGCTCAAGCCGTCGATGGCAGCAGCACCGTCCTGCGCGAAAACGGCCGAAGGCGGCACCGTAAACAGTGCGGCACCCAGAATCGGCGCGAAAAATCGGAAACGTCCCCTAGACATGCCTTGTTTGAAGCCCAAGGCGGTGGCAATTTCAAGGCTATTCCGGCGCGATGGATTCTCAACCGCACTGCGCCGATGCCAGAGCAGCCACCATTTACGGACAGGCGCTTCAGCCCAACATCCAAGGAGTGCCCGCGCCGTGACATCGCCGATCATCGACTTCCTGCTTACCCGCAATTCCGCGCCGATCCCCGAGCTGCGCGCGCCCGCACCGTCCGATGGCGAGATCGCGACGATTCTCGCAGCTGCTAGCCGCGTGCCCGACCATGGCCGGCTGGAGCCCTGGCGCTTCATTATTTATCGCGGCGATGCGCGAATCGAGATCGGCCAGAAGCTGCTCGAACTGGCCGAGCGCCGGGAAGGGCCGCTGCCGGAAGGCCGGCGCAACCAGGAGCTTGCCCGCTTTTCGCGCGCGCCTCTGGTCATCGGCGTCGTGTCGAGCCCCAAGGAGCACCCCAAGATCCCCGAATGGGAAATGTTCCTGTCGGGGGGCATGGCGGCGATGAACCTGATCACGGCCGCCAATGCGCTGGGCTATGGCACCAACATGATCACCAACTGGTACTCCGATGTCGAGGAAGGCCGCTCGTTGCTTGGCCTTGCGCCGCATGAGCGCGTCGTCGGCTTCGTCCACATCGGCTCCTATGACGGCGCCGGACAGGAGCGCCAGCGTCCCGATGTCGCCAAGCTCTATGCCGACTATGCCGGGCCGTGGGAGGGTTAGGTACGTGTTCTATGAACCGTCGAATGGCCACGGCCTGCCGCATGATCCGTTCAAGGCGCTGGTGTCTCCGCGGCCAATCGGCTGGATTTCGACTATCGGCAGGGACGGGGCGGTCAATCTTGCACCCTATTCCTTCTTCAACGCTCTGTCCGGCAAGCCACCTCTGATCTGGTTCTCATCCGAAGGTCAGAAGGACAGTGCGACCTTCGCAGGCGAGACCCGCGAGTTCGTCGCCAACATAGTCGGGCGAGATCTGGCCGAAAGGATGAACAAGAGTTCGGTCAACGCGCCGCGCGGTGTGAACGAGTTCGATTATGCCGGCCTGACGCCGGCGCCGTCGCGGCTGGTGGCGCCGCCACGCGTCGCCGAGGCGCCGGCAGCATTGGAATGCAAGGTCACCGAAATCTTCCGGCCCAAGGGGCTGGACGGCCAGGAGACTGGCGCCATCGTCGTCATCGGCGAGGTCGTCGGCATCCATATCGACGAAGCCTATCTGACCGACGGGCTGTTCGACGTCGTCAAGGCCGGCAATGTCTCGCGCCTCGGCTACATGGATTACTCGACGATCGACGCTATATTCTCGATGCGCCGGCCACGCTGGGAAGACTAAGCCTCAGCCAACGACACCGGCGGCACGTGCCCGTGCAAGCAGGCGCTGTGCGAGCCTCAGATGCGGCCGGTCGTACATCTTGCCATTGATGCCGACCACGCCTGGATTGCCTGCTTCCTCGAAAGCAGTGACGACGGAGGCCGCGCGCGCCACCGCCTCTGCGGTCGGCGTGAACGCCTCGTTGATAACGGCGACCTGGTCCGGATGGATCGCCATCTTGGCGGTGAAGCCGTCGCGCTCGGCCTCGAGGCACTCGGCGCGCAGGCCCTCGCTATCGCGAAAATTGACGAAAACGGTATCGATGGCCGCGACATCTGCGGCTGCCGCACCCAGCACGGTCATCGACCGGGCAAGCCGGAACACATCGGTGTAGCGGCCGTCGCTGTCGCGCGCCGCACGTGCGCCGATGGCGGCCGAAAGGTCTTCCGCGCCCCAGGTCAGTCCGGCGACGCGGGCACTTGCGCCGACATAACTTGCGGTCGCCAGCACGCCGGCCGCAGCTTCGGTGATGATCGGGATGATCCGGATGGCACCGTCCGGCAGGCCGTTTTCAGCTTCATGCACACGCAGCTTGGTGGACAGATGCTGGACGTCGGCGCCGGAATTCGACTTCGGCAACATGATGCCATCGGGCGCCATCGGCACGATCGCCCTGAGGTCGTCGTCGGTGAGCCCGGTCGACAGATCATTGACACGGACGTAGATCGCGGCACGCGTTTCGCTGCGCCGCCCGGCGATGAAATCGGCCGACACGCCACGCGCATGGGCCTTGTTGTCGGGGGCGACCGAATCCTCGAGGTCGACGATGACCACGTCGGCTCCGGACGAAAAACCGCGGTCGAGCTTCTTTTCGGAATCGCCTGGGACAAACAGCAGGGAGCGCATCAGGCCGTCTTCTTCTTCATCATCGCCTGGCGCTGGCATTTGGCGACAAGCGCGCCGTGCTGATTATAGGCGCAATGCAGGAATTCGACGACGCCGCGGTCGGGTTTCGATTTCGATTCGCGCACCGAAAGCACTTCGGTTTCGACGCGGATGGTGTCGCCATGGAAGACCGGGTGCGGGAAGGTGGTCTCGGTCATGCCGAGATTGCCGATGGTGGTGCCGAGCGTTGTGTCGTGCACCGAAATGCCGATCATCAGGCCGAGCGTGAACAGCGAGTTGACCAGCGGCTTGCCCCATTCGCTCTTGGCGGCGAAATCGAAGTCGATGTGCAGCGGCTGCGGGTTGAGCGTCATGGTCGAGAAGAACATGTTGTCGCTCTCGGTGACGGTCTTGGTGATCTGGTGCCGGATCACCTGGCCGACGACGAATTCCTCGAGATAAAGACCGGCCATCCACAGCTCCTCCTGTTGTGCCGATTTGATAGGCGCTGCCTTGCCGCCCGGCAAGCGGGTTAACGGATATGGTGAACCGTTCGTAAACCTTTTCTTCCTAGGGTCGCTTCAGGGGTTTGGCACGGGTTGCCGGGGGCGTGGAAAAACGAATGGTGGTCTCGCATTTCCTGAAATGGATGGACACCGCCAAGGTGAGCGAGCGGGCAGCCGCCGCGTCCGCATTGGCAAGCGCTTACGTCAATCGCGAGATGCCGTTCGAGGATCGTTGCGCCGCAGAAGCGGCGTTGACGCTGCTGCTCGATGACCCTTCGTCGAAGGTGCGCCAGGCGCTGGCCGAGGCGCTTTCGATGAGCATCCATGCGCCACTTCAGGTCATCTCGGCACTTGCCGCCGACCAGCCCGACGTCGCCGCCATGGTGCTCGCGCGTTCTCCGTTGCTGACCGACGCCGATCTCATCGACCGGGTCGCATCGGGCTCAACCGCCATCCAGAAACTCGTTGCCGACCGCGCCGTCGTCTCGATGTCGCTTGCAGCGGCGATCGCTGAAGTCGGTGAGGCGGAGGCCTGTGTGGTCCTGCTGCAGAATTATGGCGCCGACATAGCCACGCTGAGCTTTCGCCGGATGGCCGAGCGCTTTGGCCATGATGCGCGCGTGCGCGAAGCGCTAGTCGCCGATCCACGCCTGCCGTCCGATTGCCGGCACCTGCTGCTGGTCAAACTCGGCGAAGCCTTGAAGGCGTCGCCCTTTGTCATGGCATTGATGGGCGCCGCGCGCGCTGAAAAGGTGACGCGCGATGCATGCGTCAAAGCCTCGATGACGCTCATCGAAGGCACCAGCTCAGACGAACACGTCGCGCTTGTCGAGCATCTGCGCTTGCGCGGCGACCTGACCGCGAGCTTCATCATCCGCATCCTTGCCCATGGCAAGGTCGACTTTTTCGGTGCGGCCTTGGTCGTTCTGACTGGCCGTGATGAGCCACGGGTGAGGGCTTTACTGTCTGCCGGCCAGGATGTTGCGCTGGCCGCATTGCTCCGCTCTGCGGGCCTGGCTGACGCGACGCATGCGATCATCCTGCGGGCTTTGAAGATCTGGCGCGAAGTCGCCAACGGCCGCCGTGTTGCCGGCGCCCAGGAAGTCAGCTGGCTGATGCTCAAGGAACTGGGCGGCCAGGCAGCCGAGGGTGAAATGGCCGGGCTGGTCAAGTCGATCCACCTCGAAGCCCTGCGTGAAAACGCGCGTGGCCATGCGCTGGCGATAGCGGCTGCCTGAGCAGCCGTCGCTCAGATATCAAGCACTTCCGTCCGCGCAAACTCGGCGCGGTCTTGGATAAAGCGGAAACGCGCTTCCGGCTTTGTTCCCATCAGCGCATCGACGGCCGATTTGGTGGCCTCTTCAGCATCGATCACGTCGACCCTGAGAAGCGTACGCTTCCTGGGATCCATCGTCGTTTCCTTGAGCTGGCTCGCCATCATCTCGCCAAGGCCCTTGAAACGGCCGATCTCGACCTTGCCACGGCCGTTGAACTCGGTGCGCAAGAGCTCTTCCTTGTGGGCGTCGTCGCGGGCATAGCCGACCTTGCCGCCTTGGCGCAGGCTGTAGAGCGGCGGCACGGCCATGTAGAGGTGGCCGTCGCGGATCAACTGCGGCATCTCCTGGTAGAAGAAGGTGATCAGCAGCGAGGCGATGTGGGCGCCGTCGACGTCGGCGTCGGTCATGATGATGACGCGGTCGTACCGAAGATCCTCATCGCGGTATTTCGAGCGCGTGCCGCAACCGAGCGCCTGGATCAGGTCGGCGATCTGCTGGTTGGCGGTCAGCTTGTCGTGGCCAGCACTGGCGACGTTGAGGATCTTGCCGCGCAGCGGCAGGATCGCTTGCATCGAGCGGTCGCGCGCCTGCTTGGCCGAGCCACCGGCCGAGTCGCCCTCGACGATGAACAATTCGGCGCCGGCGGCGGCGTTCTGCGTGCAGTCGGCGAGCTTGCCGGGCAGGCGCAGCTTGCGCACGGCGCTCTTGCGCGACACTTCCTTTTCCTGGCGCCGGCGCACGCGTTCGTCGGCGCGCGCGATGACCCAGTCGAGGAGCTTGGACGCTTCCTGCGGGTTGTCGGCAAGCCAGTGGTCGAACGGATCGCGGATCGCCGTTTCGACGATGCGCATGGCTTCGACAGTCGCCAGCTTGTCCTTGGTCTGGCCAACGAATTCCGGCTCGCGGATGAACACCGACAGCATGCCGGCCGCCGAGATCATCACATCTTCGCTGGTCAGGATCGAGGCGCGCTTGTTGCCAACGAGGTCGGCATAGGCGCGCAGGCCGCGCGTCAGAATGTTGCGGAAGCCCATCTCGTGGGTGCCGCCATCACCGGTCGGGATGGTGTTGCAGTAAGAATTGATGAAGCCGTCGCCGCCGAACCAGGTGACGGCCCATTCGACCGAGCCGTGGCCGCTCTGCTTCTCGCTCTTGCCCGAAAAGATTTCGCGCGTGACCTGCATCTCGTCGCCGAGCGAAGCCTTGAGATAGTCGCCGAGGCCGCCGGGGAAATGGAACACTGCCTTTGCAGGCGTTTCCTCCTTTTCCTTGAGTAGCGCGGGATCGCAGCTCCAGCGGATTTCGACGCCACCGAACAGATAGGCCTTCGAGCGCGCCATCTTGCAGATGCGGGCCGGCTCGAAATGCGCGCCCTTGCCGAAAATGTCGGGATCGGGATGGAAACGGGTCCGCGTGCCGCGTCGGTTCTGCACGTCGCCGAGCAGTTCGAGCCCGCCTTGCGGTACGCCGCGCGAAAAGCGCTGGCGGTAGAGTTTACGTCCGCGCGCGACCTCGACTTCGAGGTCATCCGAAAGCGCATTGACCACCGACACGCCGACGCCGTGCAGGCCGCCCGAGGTCTCGTAGACCTTGGAGTCGAACTTGCCGCCGGCATGCAGCGTCGTCATGATCACTTCGAGTGCCGACTTGTCCTTGAATTTGGGATGCGGGTCGACCGGGATGCCGCGCCCGTTGTCGGTCACGGTCAGATAGCCGTCGGCGCCGAGTTCGACTTCGATGAAGGTGGCATGGCCGGCGACGGCCTCGTCCATCGAGTTGTCGATGACTTCGGCGAAGAGGTGGTGCAGCGCCTTTTCGTCGGTTCCGCCGATATACATGCCTGGACGGCGACGCACGGGCTCCAGCCCTTCCAGCACCTCGATGTGGCTGGCGTCATAACCTTCGCTGCCATCCTTGACGGCCGGCGCCGGGCGCTTGGCCGCTGCCGCCTGCACCAACGGATCCGCAGGTCGGGAGACGGGGCGTGCGGGCTGGCCGCCGAGATTGCCGAAAAGGTCGCTGTTGTCGTCCATGCTCAATACGGTTTTTCCGATGCTCGCGAATCAGTTTGTCGAGTTTGCCAGTTTTGCCGGTCCGGCAACAGTTCCTGATCTGTTCGTACACGGCCTGTTCGATATGCCGAATTGGCAGGGTTGGCGCAACCTTTCGTAAACGCTATCCGAAATCGCAGCACTCGAGTGGCGATGGCGGCGCTGTGTAAGGTTGCGGCTAACCCGGAATGTCCAATAACTGCAGCCCGAACATTCGGACATCAGGAAGGCCGCGCCCCCGTGCTTGACTTTGGTTCCCTGTTGCTCGCCACGGCCCTGTCGGGCGCGTGTCTGAGCGGAACGCTCGTCGCGATTTGGCTGACGGCGCGTCAGTCCCGTTTCGTGCTCACGATGGCGGTGGGGATACTACTTCTCGTCGCCCATGTCATCGCCTTTTGGCTCTACGGTCGCTATGCCTCGCCATGGCTCGGTCAGGCTATGCTGGCGCTCCTTGTGGCTGGCTTCTTCGTCGTCTTCAGTTCGTCCGACCAGTACATCGAACGCGGCTGGTCGAGACCGGCCACCATACCGGTCGCCGCCATCATTGCGCTGACGGCCGTTGTGACCGCCGCCGGCTTCGACGGCATCGGCTTCGTCATCGCCTATTGCGCCGTCACCGGCATCCTGATCATGACCGCTGCCGCGTTCTGGACCAGCACGAGCGTCGACCGGCGTGTGCTTGCTCCGGTCTCGCTGCTCACCGGCAGCAGCGCAGTGTCCTTCGTGCTATGTGCTTTCGTCCTCGTCCAGCACAAGCAATGGGTGCTGGGTAGTGTCCCCAGGAACTGGGCCGAGGACGTCAATACCGTGGTCGTTGTCGCCTGCATGACCGCGCTCGGGGCGCTCACTATCTCGTTCCACCATTTGCGTACCCAGAGCCGGCTGACCGAGGAAACGCTGACCGATCCGCTGACGGGGCTGATGAACCGGCGCGCGCTCAACTCGTTGCATGGCAACACCCGCTTCGGACAGCAGACGGCTTTGGCCATGGTCGATCTCGACCACTTCAAGCGCACCAACGACGTCTTCGGCCATGCGGTGGGCGACCGTGTCCTGCAGCGGTTCGCGGACATTGTGAGAAGGCAGTCCAGGCTGGGTGTCGAGGGCTTCCGTCTCGGTGGCGAGGAATTTGCCATCGTCATTTCGGGAATGAGCACGCTGGAGGTCTATGACGTCCTGCGCAAGATCGGCGCGTCCTTCGGCGCCGAGGTCGTCGGCACCAAGCTCGGCCCACTCCGGAGCACGGTCAGCGTCGGCGTGTGCTTTGGCGACGATGAGTCGCGCACGGTCGAACAGATGTTGCTTGGCGCCGATGCTGCGCTCTACGCCGCCAAGCGCGCAGGCCGCAACCGCGTCGCGACCGCTGAAAATGCGCGCAGCGAGGCATATCGCGAGCCGGAACTACTGTTTGCTTAACGGCTTGTCGAACAGCCGGAAGTGCGGCCTGCAAGCGTCTGAACCAGCGGTATGAATCAAATTGGCGGCGCCCGTGAGGTGCGCCGCCAATGAAGTCGAGTGCGGTCTGGTTACTCGGCTGCGCCGAGATACTCGCTCAGCGGCGGGCAGGCGCAGACCAGATTGCGGTCGCCGGCGACGTTGTCGATACGCGACACCGGCGGCCAGTACTTGGCCACAGTGTCGGGATCGCCGCCCGGATAAGCTGCTTCAAGGCGCGAGTAGGGGTGCTTCCACTCGCCAGCCAGCGTCTCGGTCGCCGTGTGCGGTGCGTTGGCCAGCGGATTGTCATCCTTCGGCCATTCGCCCTTTTCGACCTTCGCCGCTTCGTTGGCGATGGCGATCATCGCTTCGCAGAAACGGTCGATCTCGTGCTTCGGCTCGGACTCGGTCGGCTCGACCATCAGCGTCCCGGCAACCGGCCACGACATGGTCGGCGCATGGAAGCCGTAGTCGATCAGGCGCTTGGCGATGTCCTCGACCGAAATGCCGGCGCGCTCCTTGAGCACGCGGGTGTCGAGGATGCACTCATGTGCCACACGACCGTTCTTGCCCTTGAACAGCACCGGATAGTGCGCCTCGAGCTTGCTGACGATGTAGTTGGCATTGAGGATCGCCGTTTCCGTCGCCTGCTTGAGGCCCGAAGCGCCCATCATCCGGATATACATCCAGGTGATCGGCAAGATCGAGGCGCTGCCGAAGGGCGCCGCAGAGACCGCATGCGCGCTACCGATTTCGACGTGGCCGGGCAGGAACGGCGCGAGATGCGACTTGACGCCGATCGGGCCGATGCCGGGGCCGCCGCCGCCATGCGGAATGCAGAACGTCTTGTGCAAGTTCATGTGGCAGACGTCGGCGCCGATGTCGGCGGGCCGCGAAAGTGCGACCATCGCGTTCAGGTTGGCGCCGTCGAAATAGACCTGACCGCCATGGGCGTGGACGATCTCGCAGATGTCGCGCGCACCTTCCTCGAACACGCCATGCGTCGAGGGGTAGGTGAACATCAGCGCCGCGAGCTTGTCGGCGTGCTGCTCGGCCTTCACCTTGAGGTCGGTGACGTCGATGTCGCCGTCTTCGAGGCAGTGCACGACAACCACGTCCATGCCGGCCATCGCCGCACTGGCCGGGTTGGTGCCATGCGCCGAGGACGGGATCAGGCAGATGTTGCGCTGCGTCTCGCCACGCGAATGGTGATAGCGGCGGATCGCGAGCAGGCCGGCATATTCACCCTGGCTGCCGGCGTTCGGCTGCAGGCTGACGGCGTCGAAGCCGGTGATCTCGCACAGCCATGCCTCGAGGTCATCGGTCATCGCGCGGTAGCCGAGCGAATGGCTGGTCGGCGCGAAGGGATGCAGGTTGGCAACCGACGGCCAGCTGACCGGCATCATCTCGGCAGCGGCATTGAGCTTCATGGTGCAGGAGCCGAGCGGGATCATGGCGCGGTCGAGCGCCAGGTCCTTGTCGGCCAGCCTGCGCAGGAAGCGCATCATGTCGGTTTCCGAGCGATTCTGGTGGAACACCGGCTGGGTCAGGAACTCCTTGCCGCGTGGATTGCCTGGCAGCGAGCGCTTGGCTTCTGCTGCGACCTTTACGCCAAACAGGGCGGCGATCGCTTCGAGATCGGCAGCGGTCGAGGTCTCGTCGAAGGCGACCGAGACATGGTCGGCGTCGATGACACGCAGCAGGCGGCCGGTCTTCTCGGCTTCAGTGGCAAAGGCCTCGGCCTTGCCCTTGGCTGCGATGGTGACGGTGTCGAAGCGCTTGTCGCCAAGCACCGACAGGCCGGCGGCCTTCAGGTTTTCGGCAAGGCGGCTCGCCAGCGCGTGGACACGCTCGGCGATCGCCTGCAGGCCGACCGAGCCGTGCCAGATGGCATAGGATGCCGCCATGTTGGCGAGCAGGGCCTGTGCCGTGCAGATGTTCGACGTCGCCTTGTCGCGGCGGATGTGCTGCTCGCGCGTCTGCAGCGCGAGGCGGTAGCCGGGACGGCCCTTGCTGTCGACCGACTGGCCGACGAGGCGACCCGGCATCAGGCGGGTCAGCTTGTCGGAGACGGCGCAATAGGCAGCGTGCGGACCGCCGAAGCCCATCGGCACGCCAAAGCGCTGCATCGAACCGGTGGCGATGTCGGCGCCGAGGCTGGCAGGGGTGTCGGTGACAGTCAGGCTGAGCGGATCCGAGACGAAGATGACAATGGCGCCGACGGCCTTGGCCTTTTCGATCGCCGCCTTGTGGTCGCCATAGACGCCGTTGGTGTCGGGCCAGGAAACGATCAGGGCCGCCGTATTTTCGTCAATGGTTGCGCCGTCGATCTCGGTGCCGAGCGGCTCGGCGCGGGTGCGAACGACGTCGAGGACCTGCGGATGCGCTGCACCGGCAAGGGCGACGCGGCTGCGCTTGTCGCGGTGATGGCGCAGCGCGATGCCGACAGCTTCTGCGACGGCGGTCGCTTCGTCGAGCAGCGAGGCGGAGGCGACGGGCAGGCCGGTCAGTTCGGCGACCAGCGTCTGGAAGTGGAAGAGCAGCTCCAGGCGGCCCTGGCTGATTTCGGCCTGGTAAGGCGTGTAGGCGGTGTACCAGGCCGGGTTCTCGAACAGGTTGCGCTGGATGACCGGCGGCACGTTGACGCCATGGTAGCCGGCGCCAATGAAGCTCTTCAGCACCTTGTTGCGGCCCATCTTCTCGCCGAGCTCGGCAAGCGCTTCATGTTCGCTGGCAGGTGCCGGCAGGTTCAGCGCGCGGTCGAGCCGGATCGACTTCGGAACGGCTTGCGAAATCAGTGTTTCGACAGACGGCACGCCGATGGCGGCGAGCATGGCGCGGGTTTGTTTCGGGCCGGGCCCGATGTGACGGGCCGAAAAGGGGTAGGGTGCAGTGGTCATCTCAGGCGATCCTGTCAACCGATATGGGCTTTGTAGCCCGCTTCATCCATCAGGCCCTCGAGCTGGCCTGCATTGGCGATCTTCATCTTCCACAGCCAGCCGTCGCCGGTGGCTGCCGAATTGACGAGTGCCGGATCCGAGGAGAGCGTTGCATTGGCGTCGATAATCTCGCCGTCGAGCGGCGCATAGACGTCGGAGGCCGCCTTGACGGATTCAACGACGACGGCGACGTCGCCCTTGGCGACCTTGCGGCCAGCCTCAGGCAGTTCGACGAAAACCAGGTCGCCAAGCTGTTCCTGGGCGTAGTCGGTGATGCCGACCGTTGCGATGTCGCCCTCGATGCGCAGCCACTCGTGGTCTTCGGTGAAATAGGTCTTGGTCATGGAAGTCATCCTTTGCGATAGCGATGCTGCGTGAAGGGAAGAGAATGGACGTCGACAGGCACCTTGGTGCCGCGGACGTCGGCGAAGACGCGGGTGCCGGCCTTGGCGAGCGAAGCGGACACGTAGCCCATGGCGACGGGGAAACCGGCGGACGGACCGAAACCGCCTGAGTTGACGCGGCCGACAAGGTTACCGTCGGCGTCGAACAGCTCGGCACCCGAGCGCACAGGCTGCCGTCCCTCTGGCTTGAGGCCGACGCGCTTTTCCTTGGCACCGTCGGCGAGGATTTTGGCGAGCGCGGCTTGGCCGATGAACCTGCCCTCGGTGCGCAGATCCTTGGGGATAGCCCACATGAGGCCGGCACTGGCCGGGTCAATGTCTGGCGTGATGTCGTTGCCGTGCAGGCAAAGCCCAGCCTCAAGGCGCAGGCTGTCGCGGGCGGCAAGGCCGATCCACATGACGCGCTGATCGCCGAGCAGCTTGCCCAGCAGCTCGCGCGCGTCGGCTTCAGGCAGGCCGATCTCGAAACCGTCCTCGCCGGTGTAGCCCGAGCGGCTCATGAACCAGTTGGCGCGCGGCTCGAAGCCCTGCATGAAGAAGAGGTGATCGGTGGCGATGCCGGCTTGTTCGAGCACCGTTGCGGCTTCCGGGCCCTGGATAGCGATGAAGACGCGATCAAGTGGTTCGACCGTCGCATCGAAATCCTTGGCCAGCGCGCGAAGATGCGCCTCGTCGGTCGCTGCATTGCCGGCATTGGCGACGACCATGAAGCGGTCGTCGCCAAGGCGGGTGACGATCAGGTCATCGATGATGCCGGCCGTCTCTGTGAGGAAGAAGGTGTATTTCGACTGCTTGAGCTCGAGCGCTGCGGCGTTGAGCGGGCAGGCGCGGTTGAGCAGGTCGGCGGCGCCTGCGCCGCTGACCACGAACAGCTTCATGTGGGAGATGTCGAACAGGCCGACATGCTCGCGGGTGTGAAGGTGCTCCTTCATCACGCCGGCTGGGTAGGTCAGCGGCATGTTCCAGCCGGCGAAGGCGCCAAAGCGCGCTCCAGCTGATGTGTGCAGGTCTGCAAGGGGTAGTTGGTTCGTATGGTCGCCCGTCATGTCTTCTCCAGAGTCGCACGTGTCCAGCCGCTGCGGCGGCCATTCCGTGCCCCTCTGTCTGAAGCCTGAGAGACTCGCGCTCCGGAACTCTGTCGGCAGCGCTTACACCTTCGGCGCGGGATCAAAGTCCCGACTTTCCAGAGTGTCTTTCCCGTCTACGGTTCTTTTGCCTGAGAGATTTCGGGCGATTTCCCCTTCGGCGGCAGCTTTCGCTGCTCTCTCCCGCAAACAGGTAGAGCCGGTTAAGGCCCTCGACGAGTCGTCAATATCCCACGCACGACGCTTTGTCACCTAGACGCGCAGTGCTTATTCACCGGTAGGATAGTCCCGTCCAATACTTCCGGGTAGTGAGCGCAGGGACCCTGCTATCGGGGTGAACGCCGTCAGATGCCGCCATACCAGTCGTAGCCGCGGTCTTCCCAATAGCCACCCTTGCCGAGGCCCATCGCGCCAAAGCCGTCGACCAGTTCGATCTTATGGAGGTATTTCGGCATCTTGTAGCCGAGCTGGCGCTCGACCCGCACGCGCAGCGGCGCGCCGTTCTCGACGGGCAGCGGTATGCCGTTCATGCCATAGGCGAGAATCGTTTGCGGGTGCCGTGCATCGATCAGGTCGATCGATCCGTAATATTTGACCGCCCCCGACAGGCTTTGCTCGATCGTGTCGAGGCAGTGGAAAACGACATAGCGTGCCTCAGGCTTGACCACCGCCTGGTCGAGCACCAGCGACATCGGCACGCCGGTCCATTTGGCGATGCAGCTCCAGCCTTCGACGCAGTCGTGGCGGGTGATCTGGGTGCGCGAGGGCATGTCGATCAGTTGCTGCCGCGACAGGGACAGCGGTTTCTCGACAAGGCCGACAACCTCCAGCCGCCAGTCGGCGAAGTCGTTGGATTGCAGGCCTTTGTAGACGCTGTCATTGGGGGCGGTGATGCCATTGGGGCGTTGTGGCTGACGGATGTCGGTCTCGGTGAACTCCTGGGCGAGGGACGAGCGTCCGGCGATGAGCCTTTGAGCACGGTAGGTGAGGTCGTTCGTGCCTTCGAGGAAGTTGCGCACCCCATTGTCGCGGTCCTGCAGGAAGTCGAAGGCGTCGCAGCCGGAGAGGGCGACACCCGAGATGCCGAGCGACGCGGCGGTGAGGAAACGCCTGCGGGTAAGCTGGAATTTTGCCATGTCAGGCGCTCCCTTCGGGACGGTCGTTCGCAGGCGGGTCGGTGCGATACCAGCCGGTGATGATCGAGCGCAGCTCGTTGATCGGACCTGCCGCGAGGATCATCAGCATATGGACGATAAAGAAGCCGACGAGCAGTACCATGGCGACGAAATGGATGGTTCGCGCGGTCTGACGTCCGCCGAGCAGGTCGGCAAGGAACGGCACGGCGGCATTCATGCTTGGCGACATGGCGAGGCCGGTGACGAGCATCAGCGGCAAAAGCACGAACAACACGCCGCCATAGGCCAGCTTCTGCAAGGTGTTGTAGCCGCGGCTGTGGTGGAACCTGAGCCTGGCGTGGTCGGCGATGTCTTTTGGCAGCCGGCGCAGATCGTCGATGCCGGGCGCGAGATCGCGGCGCAGATGGCCGTTGACGGCACTGGCGACCAGCCAGACCAGCAGTGTGCCCGACAAAAGCCAGGCGAAGAAGAAATGCACGACGCGGCCGGTGGCGAGATCCTGTCCGGATGGAATCGTTGCCCATGCCGGGAAAGCGCGCGCGCTTGGATTGGCGGTCGGTCCCGACAGGCCGAGTACGCCCGTCGTGTTGAATCGGTTTCCTAGAATTGTCGTGTAACCGACTGGACCTGTTGAGCTATTATCCGCGCCAATGACCAGCACGTCATTGCTGAATGAAAAGCCTGACTGCTTGCCGATGTACAATGCCGGATGGGCGTTGAAGATCTGTAGCCCGCTCAGCAGCAGGAAGAACAGCGACAGCGCCCAGACCCAGTGGGTGAGGCGTGTCCAGCGCGTTTGACGATAGACGAGTCCGTCGTCGGAGGCTGGCGCAGGCCGCTCATCCGCAGCTTGCACCATGCGTGCCTGGCTTTCCATTGCACCTGATCTCCCGTGGCATCAGCCATCGCGGGACGACATTTTACGCCCCTTTGCAGATGATTACGCTTGGCCACAGGGAATTGTTTCGTTGCCGCGATGATATTCGCGTGAGGCGGGTCAACTGGCGAGCGAGACAACCAAATTGACTGCGGCAGCGACGATGATGGTGTTGAAGAAGAACGACAGGATTGAATGAACCAAAGCTGCCTGGCGCATATGCGTCGACGAGATGTTGGTGTCGGCGGTCTGCGCCGTCATGCCGATGACCACCGAGAAATAGAGGAAATCCCAGCCACAGGGACGTTCCGTGCCGGGAAAGATCAAGCCACCGACCGGCTTGCGGCTGCGCGTCGACGCAGCATCGGCCTTGCTGTCGCCTTTCCAGTAGAGGCGGGCGTAGTGCAGGGCCGCCATGGCGTGAATGGTCAGCCAGCCCAGCGGCAGCGACAGCAGCGAAAACGCCAGCCAGGTGGGATGCGGGACCTGCTTGGCGTTCATCAGGACGAACAGCGAGCCGACAGCCACCGCGACGATGCCGATCGTTACCAGGAAGATGATCCAGACCGGTTCGTCCGCTTGCTGGGCGCGCCGGCTCAGGAAGTCTGCGGTCAGCCTCGGCATCTCGCGCAGCACGAGGAAGATGTAGGATGCAAAGAACGCATTGGCCGCAATGCTGTAGCTGAGCGGGTGTTCGAGCAGCATTGCCACGGCAAGCGCCAGCAGTCCGATGCTGGCACTTGCCAGGAAGATGAAGTGACGACCGAACGGCTTCATGCCGACGTACCACCTTCCGTCGCCGCCTTCACGGCCCTGCGCGCGATCTGGTCGAGCGCGCCGAGGAAGCGCGAGCGATCCTGCGGTGCAAAGGATGCGTTGTAGCCCTTGCTCTCGCCGGTTTCGCGCAGATGCTGCTTGAGGTCGCGCATGGCCACTGCCATGCCGATGGACTCAGGCGTGAACGGCCTGCCTGTCGGGCCGAGCACATGCGCACCAAGCGCCACGGTTCTGGCGGCCAGAGGAATGTCGGCGGTGACAACGATGTCATTGGCGCGCGCATTTTCGACGATCCAGTCGTCGGCGGCGTCGGCGCCCTTGGACACCACGACGTTGCGGATCATCGGATCTCGCGACGGCCTGAGGCCGCCATTGGACACAAAGGTCACGACAAGATCGAGCCGTTCGGCGACCTTCACCACCTCGTCTTTCACCGGGCAGGCGTCGGCATCGACATAGATGATCGGGGCATTTTCGGTCATTTCAGGCACTGTTCCGGGAAGGATATCTTTGGCTATGGTCTGGCACGTCGAACGGAGGCAGACCATGGCACAACTGATCAATCGCGAACAATGGGCCGAAAAGCCCGATGCATGGCACGGCGAGTTCGAGGGCGGTGCCTATGGCGCGGACGTCTCGGTGGTGTTCTTCAGCAGTGACAAGGTCGGCGGCGGCCCCAAGCTGCACACGCACCCCTATCCGGAAGTCTTCATTGTTCGTGTCGGCCGGGCGCTGTTCACCGTTGGCGACGAGACGATCGAGGCGGAAGCCGGGCAGATCCTGGTCGCGCCGGCAAACACGCCGCACAAATTCGCCAATCTCGGGCCCGGGCGGCTGGAGACGACCGACCTGCATGTTGCGGGAACCTTTGAGACAACGTGGCTGGAGTAAACCTGCCTGGACATCAGGCCAGATTTTGAGCTGGTGCGCCGGCTTATGATGCCGGCCGCAGCATGTCGATATGGGGAATATCGTCTTCCAGATACTCCTCCGACACGGTCTCGAAGCCAAAGGACGCGTAGAAATTTTCGAGATGGCTCTGTGCCGACAGCGCGATCGGCCGACCCGGAAACAACCCCTCGCATGCCGCGATGGATTCGAGCATCAGCTTGTCGCCGAGCCGCTTGCCGCGGTGGTCGGGCGACACAACGACCCGGCCGATATAGGCCGGATCGTCGGTGCCGGAAGGGGCGATGATGCGCGTGCTCGCCAGCAATTCCGTGCCGGCTAGCAGCCTGAGGTGCATGGCTTCAGGATCCTTGCCGTCCATTTCGGGGAACGCGCATTTCTGCTCGACTACGAAGACGTCGATGCGCATTTTCAGCATTGCATAGAGGTCGCGTGGGGACAGGTCGTCCAGCCCCCTGACGTCGACCTCGTATGCGATTGCGCTCATCAGTACACCACGACGCTGCGGATGCTTTCGCCCGAGTGCATCAGGTCGAAGCCCTTGTTGATGTCTTCGAGCTTGAGCGTATGGGTGATCATCGGGTCGATCAGGATCTTGCCTTCCATGTACCAGTCGACGATCTTCGGAACGTCGGTACGGCCACGCGCGCCACCAAAGGCGGTGCCCTTCCAGGTCCGGCCGGTGACCAGCTGGAACGGCCGCGTTGCGATTTCCTGGCCGGCACCGGCGACACCGATGACGATCGACTCGCCCCAGCCGCGATGCGACGCTTCGAGTGCCTGGCGCATCACCTTGACGTTGCCGGTGCAGTCGAAGGTGTAGTCGGCACCGCCGATCTGGTCGGCACCACGCTTGGTCATGTTGACGAGGTAAGGCACGATGTCGCCCTCGACCTCCTTCGGATTGACGAAATGCGTCATGCCGAACTTTTCGCCCCAGGCCTTGCGGTCATTGTTGATGTCGACGCCGATGATCATGTCGGCACCGGCAAGGCGCAGACCCTGCAGCACGTTGAGGCCGATGCCGCCGAGGCCAAAGACGATCGCCGTCGAACCGATCTCGACTTTTGCGGTGTTGATCACCGCACCGATGCCTGTCGTCACCCCGCAGCCGATGTAGCAAATCTTGTCGAACGGAGCGTCCGGGTTGACCTTGGCCAGCGCGATCTCGGGCAGCACGGTGAAGTTCGAAAACGTCGAGCAGCCCATATAGTGGAAGATCTTGTCCTTGCCGATCGAAAACCGGCTCGAGCCATCCGGCATCAGACCTTGGCCTTGGGTCGAGCGGATCGCGGTGCACAGGTTGGTCTTGCGGCTGAGGCAGGACGGGCAGGAACGGCATTCGGGCGTGTAGAGCGGGATGACGTGGTCGCCCTTCTTGAGCGATGTCACACCCTTGCCGACATCGACGACGACACCGGCACCTTCATGGCCCAAAATGGCAGGGAAGATGCCTTCGGGATCGGCACCCGACAAAGTGAACTCGTCGGTATGGCAGATACCGGTCGCCTTGATCTCGACCAGCACCTCGCCCTCGCGCGGTCCTTCGAGGTCGACCTCCATGATCTCGAGCGGCTTTCCAGCTCCAACGGCGACTGCAGCGCGGGTTTTCATAGCGGTGTTCCTTCAAGCAAAATCAGGGGGCAAATGTCGGCGGCAAGGTTTCAGGTTTTGCCAAGGCGATCAACCGCGAAGGCGACGCTCAACGGTCGTAAAGCGGCGGTCGCGATGATACTCCACAAGCCGTTGCCAGCGCGACCCCTTGCGGGATGGACATGGCGGCGGCCGTGGCTGAACATGCCCCTTGAATTCTCCCTTGCAAGGCAACCGATTCGATGTCGAGTGACAGGCTCCCGCGCGATCCGCTCAAGCGCGAAGCGTTAAAAAATGCAGATAAGCCAGAGGCTTCCGATCGGATGTTCATTCATCTGCGCGTTCACTCGCCCTATTCGCTGCTTGAAGGTGCGTTGAAGCTCGACAAGGTTGTCGGCCATGCCGCCAAGGACGCCGCGCCTGCCATCGCCGTCGCCGACACCAACAACCTGTTTGGGGCGCTCGAATTTGCCCAGAAGGCGACAAAGGATGGCGTGCAGCCGCTGATTGGCTGCCAGGTTGATGTCGACTTCGCCGACAGCGGAGACAACGCACAACGTGGCCAGGGCTGGAAGCAGGCGCTGGACCTCTATCCGGTCGTTTTGCTCGCAGCGACAGAAGCCGGCTACGCCAACCTCGTTCGCCTGGTTAGCCGCCTCTATCTCGAAACGCCACCCGGCGACCCGGTTCATGCGACGCTCGATTGGCTTGCCGCTTCAGCCGAGGGCATCATCTGCCTGACCGGCGGTCCGCGCGGGCCGATTGGCGCTGCGATCAAGAGTGATCATAACGCAATTGCCGAAAGCCGCATGCTGGCGTTGAAGCAAATGTTCGGCGACCGGCTTTATGTCGAGCTCGAGCGGCTGGCCGGCTACGACCGAGTTGTCGAGGCCGCGACGATCGAATTGGCCTACCGCCACTATCTGCCTCTGGTCGCCACCAACGAGGCGTTCTTTGCCGCGCGTGCCGACTTCGAGGCACATGATGCGCTCATCGCGATTGCCGAGGGTTCGGTGGTCGCCGAAGACAATCGTCGCAGGCTCACGCCAGACAATTTCCTCAAGTCGCAGAAGGAGATGGCGGAGCTTTTTGCCGACCTGCCTGAAGCGATTGACAATACGGTCGAGATCGCTCGGCGCTGTTCCTACTATCCCAAGAACCGCAATCCGATCCTGCCGCGCTTTACCGGTGGCGATATTGCCGATGCCGATGCGGCGGTCGCAGCCGAAGCGGCGGAGCTGACACGCCAGGCCCATGAAGGTCTTGCCATGCGGCTTGAGTCACGCGGTCTGTCTGAAGGCTATACGCCTGAACAATACAAGGAACGGCTGGAGTACGAGCTCGGCATCATCGAGCGCATGAAGTTCCCGGGCTACTTCCTGATCGTTGCGGACTTTATCAAATGGGCGAAGGTTCAGGGCATTCCGGTTGGCCCTGGCCGTGGTTCGGGTGCAGGTTCACTGGTTGCTTATGCCCTGACCATCACCGACGTCGACCCGTTGCGCTTCTCGCTGCTGTTCGAGCGCTTCCTCAATCCCGACCGCGTCTCGATGCCCGACTTCGACATCGACTTCTGCCAGGACCGGCGCGAAGAAGTCATTCGCTATGTCCAGGGCAAGTATGGCCGCGACCAGGTCGGCCAGATCATCACCTTCGGAACACTGCAGGCGCGCGCTGTGTTGCGCGACGTCGGCCGCGTCTTGCAGATGCCGTACGGCCAGGTCGACAAGCTGTGCAAGATGGTGCCGCAGAATCCGGCCAATCCGGTGACGCTGGGCCAGGCGATCGAAGGCGAACCGCGCTTTGCCGAAGAGGCCGAGCGCGAGCCGATCGTGCAGACGCTGCTCGACATGGCGCAGAAGCTCGAAGGGCTTTATCGCCACGCGTCGACGCATGCCGCCGGCATCGTCATCGGCGACCGTCCGCTTTCCGAACTCGTGCCGATGTACCGGGACCCGCGCTCGGATATGCCGGTCACCCAGTTCAATATGAAGTATGTCGAGCAGGCCGGGCTGGTGAAGTTCGACTTCCTTGGCCTCAAGACGCTGACAGTGCTGCAAAAGGCGCTCGAGTTCATCAGCCGCCGCGGCGTCGACATCGACCTCGCGCTGATTCCGCTCGATGATCCGCTGACCTACGCCATGCTGTCGCGCGGCGAGACCGTCGGCATATTCCAGGTTGAAAGTGCCGGCATGCGCAAGGCGCTGATCGGCATGAAGCCCGACCGCATCGAAGACATCATCGCCTTGGTGGCGCTCTATCGTCCCGGCCCGATGGAGAACATCCCGACCTACAACGCCCGCAAGCATGGCGAAGAAGAGATCGAGTCGATCCATCCCAAGATCGACTACCTGGTGAAGGAGACCCAAGGGGTCATCGTCTACCAGGAACAGGTCATGCAGATCGCCCAGGTGCTGTCCGGCTACTCGCTTGGCGAAGCCGATCTGCTGCGCCGCGCCATGGGCAAGAAGATCCGCGCCGAGATGGACAAGCAGCGCGAGCGCTTCGTCACCGGTGCCGTGGATGGCGGTGTGGCCAAGCCGCAGGCCAACTTCATCTTCGACCTTCTGGCAAAGTTCGCCGACTACGGCTTCAACAAGTCGCACGCCGCAGCCTACGCCATCGTTTCTTACCAGACGGCCTATCTCAAGGCGCATTATCCGGTCGAGTTCCTCGCGGCCTCGATGACCTACGATATGTCCAATTCGGACAAGCTGAACGACTTCCGCCAGGACGCCATGCGCCTTGGCATCGATGTCGTGCCGCCATCGGTCATGACAAGCTTCCGCGACTTCGAGGTCGGCGAGAAGAAGATTTTCTACTCCCTCGCCGCCATCAAGGGCGTGGGTGAGGCGGCGGTGCAGCACATCGTTGCCAAGCGCGTCGAAAAGCCGTTCGCCAGCCTTGCCGACTTCTGCGAGCGCATCGATCCCAAGCTGGTCGGCAAGCGTGTCTTTGAAAGCCTGATCATGGCCGGCGCGCTCGATTGTTTCGGCCATGAACGCGCGGCGATGATGGCAGGAATGGAGCGCATGATGGGCCTTGCGTCACGCGCCCACGAAAACGCCACACTTGGCCAGTCCGACATCTTCGGCAGCGCCGCTTCCGGGCAGGCCCCATCGCTGCATTTGCCTGTCGCCGATGCGTGGCTTCCAGCTGATCGCCTGCATCGCGAGTTCCAGGTTGTCGGTTTCTATCTCTCGGCGCATCCGCTCGATGAATACAAGGCCGCGCTTGAAAAGATGCGCGTCCAGAACTGGGCCGATTTCGCCGCTGCCGTGAAGCGTGGCGCGACCGCTGGCCGGTTGGCGGGCACGGTGACGACCAAGCAGGAGCGCAAGACCAAGACCGGCAACAAGATGGGCATCGTCCAGTTCTCGGATGTCTCAGGCCAATATGAAGCGGTGATGTTCTCCGAAACGCTGGCGCAGTATCGCGACCTCTGCGAGCCCGGCAAGTCGGTGGTGGTCACCGTCGCTGCCGAAGACCGCCCGGAAGGCGTCAATTTGCGCATCCAGACGGTGCAGTCGCTGGAGGACGAAGCGAGCCGGGTGCAAAAGACGCTGCGCATCTTCGTACGCGACGCGGCACCGCTCAACATGCTGTCCAACCAACTGACAGTGCGCGGCGAGGGCGAGGTCAGCTTCATCGTGCTCAAGGGCGAGGCGCAAGGGGAGATCGAGATCGAACTTCCCAACCGCTATCGCATCACGCCTTCGATCGCCTCGGCCATGCGTGCGGTGCCGGGGGTGGTCGAGGTCGAGCTGGTCTAGACTAGGCGCTGTTCGACACGTCAAAGATTTTTCTCGACTCGAATGGCGGTAAGTTGTCGCCAGCAACCCCTGCTAGTACTTTAGCGTTTGCTTGCGCGCCAATCAGGGCATCGTCATGGACGAGAAAGCCGCCGCCGCAGACCTCATGCAGATGGTGAATGGGTACCAAGTATCCCAAGCCATCTGCGTGGCCGCAACGCTTGGCATAGCCGACCACCTCGCGGATGGCGCGCGCTCGAGCGACGAGCTTGCTCTAGCGGCCGACGCGCATCCGCAATCGCTTTACCGGTTGCTGCGGGCACTGGCCTCGGTCGGTGTGCTGCATGAAGGTGAGGCGCGCCAATTTTCACTCACCGCGCTTGGTGCCGGCCTGCGCTCCGATGCCGAGCACTCCGTCGCCCCTTGGGCCAGGATGATTGGCCGCGCCTATTACCGCGACGCCTGGGGCGAACTGCTCCACAGCGTGCGCACGGGAGAGAATGCGTTTACCCATGTCCACGGAACGGGTGTCTGGCAGTATCGCCTCGACCATCCCGAGGAATCGTTGATCTTCGACCGGGCAATGTCGTCCTTCGTGTCCGCGGTGGCCGCGGCGGTGCTTGCCGCCTATGACTTTGGCAGGTTCGACGTCGTGATGGATGTCGGAGGCGGCCAAGGGGCGCTTTTGGCGGCGATCCTGTCTCGTAATCCGTCGCAGCGCGGTATCCTGTTCGACCAGCCGCTGGTTGTAGAAGGAGCGGGGGCTGTGCTCCAGGCAGCGTCTGTAGCCGATCGCTGCAAGGTGGTCGGCGGAGACTTCTTCGCCGCGGTGCCAGACGGTGCCGCCGCGCATGTGATGAAATGGATATTGCACGACTGGGATGACGAGCGCTCGATCGCCGTGCTGAAAAGCTGCCGCCACGCCATCAGGCCGGAAGGCACGCTGCTCGTGCTCGAGGCAGTCCTTGCGCCGCCCAACGAGGGCGCACGCGCCAAGTTCGCCGATCTCAACATGCTGGCGGTACCTGGCGGGCAGGAAAGGACCGAAGAGGAGTTCGCCAAGCTGTTCGCCTTATCTGGCTTCAGGCTTACAAGAGTAATCGAGGCCGGTCCACGCATCAGTATCATAGAAGGCGAGCCGACCTGACGCATGCCAATATTTCGAGCCTGGACGGCAGCACGCGGCTTGGCTTGACTTGGCATCGATAAGAATAAATCCTGCCCTCAGCGGAAACGAGGCTGGCGGTCGATATGAAGGCCATGTTGCGAGGTGTCTGCGTTACGGCTGTGCTTGTCGGAGGTATCCTCCAGGCACATTCTGCCGATCTCGTTGTGGCCATGCCCAATTGGCCATCCGGGCAGGCATCGGCCAACATCATCAAGGTCGCGCTTGAGAAATCCCTCAAGATCGATGTCGAGGTCGAGGAAATGGGGACCTTGATCGCCTTCACCGGCCTGGATTCAGGCAAGGTCGATGTCCACCCCGAAGTCTGGCGGCCGAATCTCGACTCGGTTGTCCAGAAATACGTGACTGAGCTCGGCACCGTTCACCTGAGCCCACGCAGCGTGTCGGCGACGCAAGGGCTATGTGTCACCCAGAAGACTTATGACGACTATGGCATTCACGACGTCGCTGACCTGAAGGACCCGGCCAAGACCAAGGTGTTTGACACCGACGGCGATGGCAAGGGCGAGATTTGGATCGGCGCCCAGGGCTGGTCGTCAACGGACATCGAGCGCATTCGCGCCAAGAGCTACGGTTATGCCGCAACGATGACGCTGCTCGAAATGCCGGAGGAAGTCGGCATGTCGGCGGTGGATGCCGCGGTGGCAACCGACAAGCCGATCGTCTTTTACTGCTACAGCCCGCATCACGTGTTCGAACTGCATCGGATCAAGCAACTGAGCGAGCCGGCCTTCGATGGCGCAAAGTGGAATGTGGTGTTGCCGGCGGACGATCCGATGTGGCTTTCGAAGTCTGATGCGCCCGTCGCCTGGAAACCGTCGAGTTTCAGCGTCGCTTACGCAACCTCCTTGTCCAAGCGTCTGCCGCAAGTGGCCAAATTTCTCGATAACATCGATTTCAGTGCCGACGAAGTAACAGCCATGAGCTACGCGCTTGAGGTCGAAAGGCAGGATCCGGCGACGTTTGCGGAGCAATGGGTGGCGAGCCACGAAGATCGCGTGAAGGCTTGGATGAAGTGACGCCCGCGAGGGCTAGAGAGGGGTAGTGCGCATGGCAGGGACGGCGCGTCCACGCAGACGGCTCGGTTGGGTTGCGTTCCTTTTCATGGCTGCGGGGCTCGGAGCGGCACTTGCGCAGACCGGCCCGACAACACAGATCTTCGATCCCAAGACGCATAAATGGGTCAACTACGATCGCAAGAAGGCCCGGCAGTATTATGCCGCCCACGGCCAGGTACCAGACGCGTTCCGCCGCCAGATCGTAACCTTCCGCACCGCCGAGAAGCCTGGCACCATCATCATCGACGGTAACCAGCACTTCCTCTATCTCGTCTTGCCCGGTCTCAAAGCCGTGCGCTACGGCATCGGTGTCGGTCGCGACGGCTTTGGCTGGGCTGGCATCGTGCGTGTCGGGCGCATGGCGGAATGGCCGACCTGGACGCCGCCGGCCGAGATGGTGGCACGCGATCCCAACGCCGCCAAATTCGCTGGCGGCATGCCAGGCGGTCCCGACAATCCCCTCGGGGCGCGTGCGCTTTATCTCTACCAAGGCGACCAGGACACGATCTATCGGATCCATGGCACGCCCGAACCGTGGACGATCGGCCTCGACGTGTCATCGGGCTGCATACGGATGAACAATGACGACATCGTCGACCTGCATTCCCAGGTTCAAGTGGGCGCCAAGGTCGTGGTGCTGATGCAGGGGGCTGCGCTCTACAAGGGGGTATGAGCGCCGCTGCCGAATAACAACAAACGCAACGAGGGGAAAATCATGCGAACAGTTTTTCTCGCCGGAATGGGCTTGCTCAGCGGCCTTGCGGTTGCGGGCTGTTCCTCCACCGCGCCTGAACCGCAAGACATGGCGCGGACCACCGTGCAGACCGCACCCGCCGACCTGCAGCTGACCTGTGCCAGCGCGGCGGCAACATCCGCCGGCGTCGACGCCAACAAGGTGCTGCCGGTCGGCTCGTCGCAGCTGGACGCGACCAGGTACCAGGTCGACCTCAACGCATCTGGCCAGCGCTACACGTGCGTTGTCGACAACATGGGCAACGTGACCTCGGTTCAGAAGGCGGCGTGAAAACGGGCTGAATCGTCACGTCGGAAGCTAGTCGTCCAGCGGCTCCGGCGGATTGGCGTTGCGACCCTTGCCGAAGGTGTAGCCGGTTTCGACGGCCTTCTTGCCGAACTTGCCACGAAGCAGATCGATGGCGCCTTCGGCTAGAGCGCGCTTGCGTGACTGGACGTCGACGAGATCTGGCGGGTCGGCGCGCTCGTCGTCCGACAGGTCGCTGACGCCGATGCCGAGCAGGCGGTACTTGGTGCCGTCGGTTTCTTTCGACAAAAGCTGCATGCCGGTCTGGAAGATGCGGTCGGCAAGGCGTGTCGGATCGGCAAGCTGGCGGTTGCGCGTCCGGATCTTGAAGTCCTGGGTCTTGAGCTTGAGCACGACGGTTTGTCCGGCGATGTTCGCTTTCTTCAACCGCGCCGAAACCTTTTCCGACAACGCCCGCAGTACCGGCACGAGTTCTGCCGATGAGGCGAGATCGCTGTCGAATGTCGTTTCCGCCGACACGCTCTTGGCTTCCTGGTCGGGCGAAACCTGGCGGTCGTCCTGGCCGCGCGACAGATGGTAGAGTCGGCTGCCCATCGTGCCGTAGCGCCGCATCAGGTCGCCGCGGTCCATGCGCTGCAACTGGCCGATGCTGCGGATTCCGGCGCTTTCGAGCGTCGCGGCAAAGGCCTTGCCCACGCCCCAGATCATCGTCACCGGCTGCTGTGCCAGGAAACCGACCGCCTCTGCCTCGCCGATGACGGAAAAGCCGCGTGGCTTGCGGAAGTCAGAGGCGACCTTGGCGAGGAACTTGCAATAGGACAGCCCGGCCGAAACCGTGATGCCGATTTCCTTTTCCACCGTGACGGCAAAGCGCGCCAGCACCAGCGCCGGCGGCAGGCCATGTAGGCGCTCGGTGCCGTTGAGATCCAGAAACGCCTCATCGATGGAGATCGGCTCTACCAAGGGCGTCAGCGCCTGCATCATCGAGCGCACCTCACGGCCGACGCGTACATATTTTTCCATATCGGGGCTGATCACGACCGCCTCGGGACAGGCTTCCAGCGCCTTGAACATCGGCATCGCCGAGCGCACGCCATGGATGCGTGCGATGTAGCAACATGTCGAGACCACGCCGCGCTTGCCGCCGCCGATGATGACCGGCTTGTCCTTCAGCTCAGGATTGTCGCGCTTTTCGACCGCCGCATAAAAGGCATCGCAGTCGACATGGGCGAGATGCAGCTTGTAGAGCTCGGGATGGCGCAGCAGGCGAGGGCTGCCGCAGGCATGGCAGCGCGGTCCCGGCCCACGCTGAAGGGCAAGGCAGTCGCGGCAAAAACCGTGGCTGGGATCGTTGACAGGCATCGCCTTCGCTGCGAACATAAAGAGAACAAGCGCGATTTTATGTCAGCTGCCCCGCCGGGACAAGGCTGCGCCAGGGAGCCATGACATGACTGATGCCATTTCGCCGCTGACGCCGGATCTGTGGCCGCATTTTGAGGATTTGTTCGGCAAGCCGGGCGCTTGTTATGGCTGCTGGTGCACCTATTTCAGGGTGCCACCGGCGATCAGGCGGGACAGCAACCGCGAGAGCAACAAGGATCACATCAAGGCGCGAATCGCAGCCGGCCCGCCGCCTGGCCTGCTTGCCTTCGCGGATGGCCAGGCGGTTGGCTGGATGCAGATCGGCCCGCGCGCCGACGTGCCGGAGTTCAACAATGCGGGCAGGGGCTCGGCGCCGCTCGAGCCGGGTGACGCCGGTGATCCTGCCGTCTGGGCGATTTCGTGCTTCTTCATCCGCAACAAGGCGCGCGGACAGGGGCTGACACATCAATTGGTCGACGCCGGGGTCGCATTCGCGCGCCAATCATGTGCGCGCGTGCTCGAAGCGTGCCCGATGGACCAATCGAACGGCAAGCATCCTGTCAGCCTGTTCGTCGGCTCGACGCGTGTGTTCGAAAAGGCAGGGTTTGTGCGCGCGGCCGAACGCAAATCCGGCCGGCCGTTGATGCGCCTCGAGCTTTAGCCGGAGAAACCACCGGCTTCGAGAAACGCCACTTCCTGTTCGGTCGATTCGCGGCCGAGGATGAGGTTGCGGTGTGGAAAGCGGCCGAAGCGGGCGACGATGTCGCGATGGCCGATGGCGTGCTTGAGGTAGTCGCCGCCAAGCGCTGTCGAGCGTTCGAGCGGGATATCGTGGTCGGCCAGCGTCTCGGAATGTGAAAATGGCAGGTAGAAGAACACCCTGATCGGCCCTTCGGTGGCGAGATCGTGGCCGCTGGCCACGGCCTGGCGCGCGAAATGGCGGGCGAGCGGATCGGTGGCATACATGTGGCCGCTGCCGCGGAAGCAGTTGCGCGGGAATTGGTCGAGCAGGATCATCAGCGCGAGCGCGCCTTCGGCGTCGTTTGCCCAGGCGTCGCACTGGCGCTTCGCAGCCGCCATGTGCAGGTCGCCGAAGCGGCTGCGGAAACCATCGTCGAACATCTCGTCCTTGCGGAACCAACTGTCCGGGCCGGCCTCGCGCCAATAGGCGACAACTTCGGTTGCACGCTGCCTGTCCACCATGATCAATTCCTCTCGATCTGTTCCGCAGTAGTAGTCTTCTTCGCGATCACGTCCGCCGTTTCCTCATTGAGCGCCTTGGCGGTGCGGCGCGGGGGCGTCAGCGGCGTCGGCACCGGATTGGGAACGTTGCCCTGGAGGTAGTCGCTACCGGACTGGATATCGCCGGCGAACTGCATTTCCAGGCGCGCGGCATCGCGACGGCGGACTTCCTCGATGACCTCGACGACGTCGTCGGGATCCTCGCCCAGCTTTTCCAGGGTCGAGCCACCGAATAGCAGCGCGGATTCGAACGTCTCGCGCAGCTGGTAGTCGACGCCGGCGCGGATGAGTTGGATCGCGGTACCGCGGTCATAGGCACGCGCCAGCACCTGCACCAGCGGGAACTCGGCCCGCATGTGCTCGGCGATGCGGACGGCCACGCCCGCCTTGTCGACGCAGATCAGCACGGCGCGCGCACGCCCCGCACCGGCCGCATGCAGGATGTCGAGGCGGGTGCCGTCGCCATAATAGATCTTGAAGCCGAAATCGGCGGCCGCCTGGATCATCTCGACATCGTTGTCGATGATCGAAACGTCGATGCCGCGCAAAAGCAGGGGCTGGCTGGCGATCTGTCCGAACCGGCCGAAGCCGATGACCAGCACGCTGCCGCTGAGTTCGGCTGCGACATCAACGTCTTCGAGCGATTGTTCGACCTGGGGCGTGAAGCGACGCAACACCATGATCGCCAATGGGGTCAGCACCATCGAGATGATGATGATGGCTGTCAGGATCGCGTTGGCCTCGCCGTCGATGATGCCGACGGCAAGGGCCGAGGAATACAGCACGAAGGCGAATTCGCCGCCTTGCGCCATGATCACCGCGCGTTCCAAGGCTTCGCGATGCCCGGACTTCAGGAAGCGGGCAACGCCATAGATGCCGATGCCCTTCATCAGCATGTAGACGACGACGTAGAAGGCGATCATCTGCCAGTTGGCCAGGACGACCGTCAGGTCGAGCGACATGCCCACCGCTATGAAGAACATGCCGAGCAGGATGCCGCGGAAAGGCTCGACGTCCGCTTCGAGCTGATGGCGGAAGGTCGATTCGGACAGCAGCACACCGGCGAGGAATGCTCCCATCGCCATGGAGAGGCCGCCGAGCTGCATGGCGAGCGCCGCGCCCAGAACGACCAGCAATGCCGCGGCGGTCATCACCTCGCGGGCTCGAGAATCTGCAAGGACGCGAAACAAAGGGTTGAGCAGGTAGCGGCCGGCGATGACCAGGCCGGTAATCGATGCGATGCCGATGCCGATGTCGGTCAGTCGTCCCGCCCAGCCGGTACCCGCGTCGGTGGCGGCGACCGGGGCCAGGAAAGCCACCAGCGCCAGCAAGGGCACGATGGCGATATCTTCGAGCAGCAGGATCGAAACCATGCGCTGGCCCTTGGGCGTCGACATCTCGCCGCGCTCGTCAAGCAGTTGCATGACGATTGCCGTCGAGGTCAGCACAAAGCCTGCACCGGCGACAAAGGATTGCGAAACCAGAAAGCCTCCTGCCAGTCCGACCATCGTCAACAACAGCGCGCAGACGCCGACCTGGAGTGCGCCAAGGCCGAAGATTTCGCGCCGCAGCCCCCACAGCCGCGACGGCTGCATCTCAAGGCCGATGATGAACAGGAACATCACCACGCCGAGCTCGGCGACATGCAGGATGGTTTCTGATTCCGAGAAGATGCCGATGCCGAACGGGCCGATGACCACGCCGGCACTGAGATAGCCGAGGATGGAGCCGAGGCCGAGACGCTTGAAAATGGGAACCGCAACGACGCCCGCGGCGAGCAATGCCACCACTGGAACCAGATCGACACCCGCTGTCTCTGCTGCCATGCGCCTTGTCGATCCTTGCTTGTGCGGCGGACGGCCGCTTGGTGGGAAAGTGCCAAGATAGGTGCTTCGAGCGCTGTCGAACAGCCCGGCCGGCCCATCGAATTGTCTTGCCACAACATTGTCGCCGAATCGGGATGCCATGGCTCTGGCCTCACAACCTGCCATTGCGTGTGACATGGCTAGACGATAAGGCGGGCGTGGTTTCGACCACCGTGGGGTCGAACTGCCGCCGGCGTTTTTTGCCGGCTACGAGGAGAGACTGACATGAGAAATATTCTGTTTGCCGTGCTCGGCGTTGCCGCACTTGGTCTTTCGGCTTGCTCGAAGGCGCCGGAATGCACCGCCGAAGTTATGACCAAGAAGGGTCAGGAAGTGGCGACCGCGCTTCAGGAGGCCATCACCAAGGATCCGGCCAAGGCTGCCGAGCTGTCCGCCAAGGTGCAGGAAGTCGCATCGAAGTACACTGGTGCAACGACTTCGGAAGAGGCCTGCAAGGCCTATGACGACCTGCTGACGGCTATCAAGGGCTGATTCTTCAGGCTGAAACGAAAAGGGCGGCACCAAAAGTGCCGCCCTTTTTCTTTGCGGAGATGAGAATCAGTTCTTGGCGATGGCGCCGACCGCCGTGCCATCGACACGCGACAGCTTCATGCCAATGACCGGCACCAGCTGCTTGTCGACACGTACCGAGACGGTGACATGCATCAGATTGTCGTCGGGCATGCGTGCCTGCATGACACCGTTGAGCTGGTTGCGGTTGAGCGACAGGATGACCTTGCGGCCATCGACGACGCTGCCGGAGATGATGTCGAGGCCCTTGCCTTCGGAACCGTCCAGGAACTTGCCGCGATAGCCGCTGCGGCCCTTCTGCTCGATGGTTGCCGACATCTTCTGGGTGAACACCCCGACGCGGCATCCACCGTCGAGCGACATGCCGACTTTGCCGTCCGGCGTCGAGCCGGTGAAACTGCAGGTGAATTTGGTGCCCTTGTATTTTCCAGCGACGATCTCGCCAGGGCCGACCCATTCGCCTTCGACTGTCTTGAAGAACTTCTTGTCACGCTCGGGTGCCTTGACCGTATCCGCATGCGCGACGGAAGGCAGCACCACGGCCACGGCAGGCAGGACAGCGGACAACAAGAAGCGCTTCATGGGCACACCCGACAGCAGGAAACTGGAACAATTAGCTGCAAGGACCATGACCAAGAATGGTTAATGCTTCGTCTATTTGGCCTTTTCGGAGCCCTTGTCTTTGGTTGCAAATGTGGTGAGCGCAGCAAGGAAATCGCCCATGCCGGGGCGCTTGACCGCGGCAAAGGGCAGGGGCCGCGCCGTCTCCATCGCAGCGATGCCGATGCGGGCCGTCATCATGCCGTTGACAACGCCTTCGCCGAGCTTGGCCGACACTCTGGCGGCAAGGCCATGGCCGACAAGCTGCTGGACAAAACTGTCGCCGACGGCGATCGAACCTGTGACGGCGAGATGGGCAAGGGCCGAGCGTGCAAGCCGAAAGAAGCCGAGCGTGCCGGGACGGCCGCCATAGAGTTCGGATAGCCGCCGGATCAGGCGGCCGGCCTCGAACACGACATAGGCGATGTCGACAAGCGCGCGCGGGCTGACTGCCGTCACCAGCGACACCCGTTTGGCAGCGTCGAGGATCAGGATCTTCGCCTGTGCGTCTAGCGGGGTCAGGATCTCGGTTTCGGCAAGCCGCACGAGGTCGGCGCCGTCGATCACGTCGCCGCGCAGGTCAGCCAAGGCGCGCCGGCCGGCGGCCGTTTCGGGCTTCGACGCCAGCAGGCTCGACAATTCATCAACGACGTTGCGCGCAGCACCCGGGTCGTTGCGCTCGATGGCGTCCGTCGCGCGGTTGCGCAGGCGCTCGACCGAGGCGAGCCGGAATACCGCCAAAAGTTCACGGGTGAGGATGACGAGAAGGGCAAGCGCGGCAATCCCGGCAGCGCCCGCCGCCAGCCAGCCAAGCCAGTCGGCACGCGTGAACAGGTCGCGGATCAGCTTGTCGGTCCAGAGCCCGACGCCGAGTGAGACCAAGATGCCGAACGCGGTGAGGAAGATCACGCCGATGCGGGATTTGCGCGTGGGTGCGGTTGCCGGGGGTGGTTCGGCAGCGGCGATGTCGGCTTCGTCGAAGACATCGAACTCGGCTGGCGTGACGATCACGGCATCGGTGGCCAGCGCGCGCGGCTTGCGCTGCTCTGCCGTCGGCGATGTCTTGGCGGGAGCCACGTGCTGCTCGAGCTCCGGTTCGATGCGGAATGCGGCGGGCTTTCGGGGAGCGCTCATGCGAGGTGATCTCCGATGAGGAACTGCAGCGCGCGGTCGAGGCGGATATGCGGCAACGACAACGTCACGCCTTCAGCCGTGCGCTCCAACCTAGGCGGGCGAAAGCGGATGAAGCGGATCGTCGGGTCGTTCGCATCCTGTCGGTGATTGGTGCCGAAGTCCTGGAAAACGACATCCGCTTTTTCCGGTAAGTCACCGGGAAATATGGCGGTTTCGCTGTTGCCGTCGAAGCGTTCCTTGCCGATCGTCTCGCCGTCGATCGGCGTTCCGATGATCACCGGCAGCGTCTCGCGACCCTGCTTGACGGTGCCTTCACGGGTGGCACGGACAGCAGCGAGTGCAAGCACATCGACCTCGGCGCCCGAAAGATTGGCACGTGCGACTGCACGATCGGTCAGCCGCCGTACGATCGACTGCAGCCGGTCGTGGCTCTCATGGTGCAGATGATCGGCCTTGGTCGCGGCGACGAGGACGCGGTCGATGCGTCGCGAAAAAAGGTCGGTCAAAAGGTTGCCGCGGCCAGGACGGAAGCAGGAGAGGATTTCAGTCACAGCGCGCTCGAGGTCGGCGATGGCACCCGGGCCGGCGTTCAGGGCCTGCATGGCGTCGATCAGCACGATCTGCCGGTCGAGCCGCGCGATATGTTCGCGGAAGAACGGCTTCACGACATGCGTCTTGTAGGCCTCGTAGCGCCGCTCCATCATCGCTTGCAGCGAGCCGGGGCGGGCGCGCTGGCTGAGGCCGGGAAGCGGTGCAAAGGTCAGCGCCGGCGAGCCTTCGAGATCGCCAGGCATCAGGAAGCGCCCCGGCGGCAGTGTCGACAAGGCGCGCTCGTCGTCCTTGCATGCCTTGAGATAGGCAGCGAAGCTCTCGAACAGCCGCCGCGCCGTCATCTCGTCAGCGTCCGCTTCAGGCTTCACGGTGGCAGCAAGCTCGCGCCAGGCTGCGGACAGGTCGGCACGAACCGGCAGGCGCGCGAGTTCGAAAGCCTCCCTGGAGAAGTCTTCATAGCTCTTGCCGAGCAATGGCAGGTCGAGCAGCCATTCGCCGGGATAGTCGACGAGGTCGACCGACAGTTTTCCCGCTGAAAACATACGGTTCCAGCCGGAAGCTGACTCGAACTCTATTGTTAGCCGGAGTTCGGAAATGGCGCGGGTGGAATCCGGCCAGATGCGCTGGTCGACGAGCGCGGCGACATGGTCCTCGTACTGGAAGCGCGGCACGGCGTCATCGGGCTGTTCCTCGAGAAAGGCACGCGAGATGCGTCCCGATTTTTGCGCTTCGAACAGCGGCAGCCGGCCGCCATGGATCAGATTGTGCACGAAGGACGTGATGAAAACGGTCTTGCCGGCGCGCGACAGCCCGGTCACTCCGAGCCGCAGCGAAGGCGAGAAAAGCCCCGCGGCACGGCCGGAGAACGTGTCGAGCGCAATGCGCGCCTCGTCGGTGAAGGTGGTCAGAGACGCCAATCGTCGATCCCTATGCGGTCGCGCCGGATATAGGTGCCGTCACAGGGATTTGAAATGGCGGGCGGTTTCAAAGATCAGCCGGCGTGAGAAACGCTTCGAGATAGCCGTGGCCAAGTTCGGCGCCGGAAAGCTCGCCTTCGAAGCGGATGACAGCCAGGCCCGAGATCGGGAAGCCGGTCTGCAGCGTATGCAGCGCCGCCTGGTCGCCATCGCCTGAAACAGCCATGGCGAGGTCTTCCATCATCGGATTGTGGCCGATGACGAGGATCGAGCCGTGCCGGCCATTCTCGCGGATCTTGTCGAAGTAGCCGGCGGCGTCGGCGCTGTAGAGATCGTCAGTGAAGACGACGCGGCCGGTGTCGGCATGGCCCGCCAGGCCTTCCAGGGTTTCGCGGGCTCGCCGGGCATTGGAGCAGAGCGTGAGTTCCGGCACATAACCATTTGCGCGCATCGCGGTGCCGGTTGCTTCCGCGTCCGCGATACCAGTGGCGTCGAGCGGACGGTCGAAATCCCTGACACCGGGCAGCGCCCAGCCAGCTTTGGCGTGTCGGAGAAGGTAGAGCTTGCCCAAATGTTGCTCCTGGAAGCTCAATCTCGCGACGAGCCGGCGCCTACTGTCATCTCAGGATGTAGCCAAGCGACACTCACCTTGCAACCTGACGATGATGTTGTGCGTTTCTAGGCAGAGAGTTGCGCTCTTGCCACGCCCGAATCACGACGTGGGGGGCGGCGCAAACTTTTCGATGAATACGCTTGTGTGGGGCTTGGCGCGCGAATATATAGGCGCCAAAACGGGGTTGTCGGGTGAGTCGAATGAACGATACCGTTACTCTTGGCTACGTGCCCTCCGATGAGGAGCCGTTCATGAACGAACGGCAGAAGTCTTACTTCAGAGGTAAGTTGGTTACCTGGAAGAACGACATCCTCCGCGAAGCTCGCGAGACCCTCGAAATACTCCAGCAGGAAAACGCCAACCATCCGGATCTTGCCGATCGCGCATCATCCGAGACGGACCGTGCCATTGAACTCAGGGCGCGGGATCGTCAACGCAAGTTGATCTCCAAGATCGACTCGGCGCTGCAGAGGATTGACGAGGGTACCTACGGCTATTGCGAGGAGACCGGTGAGCCGATTTCGCTGAAGCGACTGGATGCACGTCCGATCGCCACGCTGTCGATCGAGGCTCAGGAGCGTCACGAGCGCCGCGAGAAAGTCTATCGAGACGATTGATCGCGGAATACCAACAAACGAAAAAGGCGGCTCCGGCCGCCTTTTTCTTGTCTGCATTTTTTACTGTCGGGTGCTTACCGCTTGTGGCTGGTAAGCTCGCCAAGCAGCTTCGCCATTTCATCGTCGAGGGATGGATCGGCGACTTTGGCCGATTTGGCTTGCGGTTTGTCGTCCAGCGAAACCTCAAGCTCCCTCATCAACGTGTCGTCGATGAGATCGCGGGGAGACGGTGGCGCCGTAGGAGCGGGTGCCGGTCGTACCGGGGTGGAGTAGGCCGGCGCGACGTAGGTCTTGGGATCTGGGCTCGCCATGACCAGCGGCGCTGAGGCAACCGGCATCTTGGGCGGCGCCGGGCGCGGCTGGACGGGCGCGGGTGCTGGCTGCTGCTGCGGCCTGGCAGGCGCTTGCGGCGCGGGACGGGGAGCAACCTGCTGTGCTGTGGCCTGTGGACGAGGCGCCTGAGGGGCTTGCTGTGTCCCTTCGGTGCCGGTCAGTGCCGGGCGACGCGGTGCGGTCATGCGGATGTCCGTTTCGACCACCACGTCGGTCGGTCCGCCGATCAGCAGCAGATGCTCGATGTCGTCACGGCGCACCAGCACAAGCCGCCTCTGGCTGTCGATGGCGGTCGCATCCATGACGGCGAGGCGCGTCTTTCTGTTCCTGCCGCCGGCAACGAAGGTGCCGACGGTCAGGCTGCGGACCAGCTTGACGATGACGAGCACGATAACCAGCAGCACAAGTGCAGCAAAGGTCCACAGCACTGCGGCCGCATATCCTGGTCCTGCTACGCTATCTAGCCATTCGAACATATCTTACCCCCGTCGCCGCCCCGGGCGACACTAACTCTTAGCTGTCGCGCACGGCAAGTTGCCAATCGTGCATTACAGGCACGATTGACGCTAAGCGCATGATCTTGCCCCGGGCTTGCACCGCCTTTTTGTGGCTAGGCCTTTTCCCGGTAAGGAGAATGTGATTCAACCGCTTCCGTACGAGGGAGCCGGAGAGACTCGCAGGGGCATGGCCAAGGAAACGCGCAACGACTTCTATCCGGTTCCGATCGTGGATCAGGCGGCGCGCCCCGATGCCATCACCCGGCTGATCATTTTCATCGTCGTGCTAACTGGCGCGGCGATTGTCTTCGGCATCTTCCGCGAACGCCTCGGCGACCCATTCCTGATGGGCATGCTTGGCGTGCTTGCGATGATCGGCGTCGGCTATCTCTTCGCGACTGCAATTGGCTTCATCCAGATTTCGCCGCGCTCGCCTGCCGATGGCCTTTCCAAGGCCTTTGTCGACTCGATGTCGCAAGGTCTGGTTCTTACCGACGCCAAGGGCCGCGTCGTCTATGCCAACCGTGCCTATGCCGACATGACCGGCGCTACCACGGCTTCGGACCTCAAGACGGTCGAGGGGCTGTTGTCGGACGTGCCCGAGGCATCAGCAACGATCTCGCAACTGGCGTCCGGTCTGCGCGACGGCGAGGCCAATGACGGCGAGTTCCGCCTTGCGCAATCCATTCGCCCGGGTGCTGCGCCTGGCGCGCGTTGGTACCGCGTGCGGGCTCGCGCCTTTAATGTACCGAGCCAGCGCCAACCGCTGAATGCCTGGCAACTTGCCGACATTTCGCCAGAGAGAGCGGAGCAGGAGCGCTTCTTTCTCGACCTGCAGCAGGCCATCGATCACCTCGATCATGCCCCGGCGGGGTTCTTCTCCGCCGATCAGGATGGCCGCATCACCTATGTCAACGCGACGCTTGCCGAATGGCTCGGTATCGACCTGGCAAGCTTCACGCCTGGCGCCATCACGCTCGACGAGGTCGTCGCCGGCGATGGCATGGCGCTCGTTCGCTCGGTCAAGGCCGACCCGGGAACCACACGCAACGCTGTGATCGATCTCGACCTCGCGACAATTGCAGGCGAGGCCTTGCCGGTTCGCTTCATGCATCGCGTCTCGGCGAGCCGCGAAGGCGTCAACGGGCCGACACGCACCATCGTGCTGAACCGGACCCAGGGCGAGGATTCATCGGCCCAGTTGCGTGCCTCGGAGGTGCGCTTCACGCGGTTCTTCAATTCGACGCCGATGGCGATTGCCGGCGTGGATCACAATGGCCGCATCCTGCGCACCAACGCGCCGTTCCTGTCGCTGTTTTCTTCGGTCGTCGACCGGGATGCTGTCGACCGCAAGGTCCGGCTCGACACCGTCATCCACGACCGCGATCGCGCGGCATTCGCCGCAGCGCTCGAAAAAGCGCATCAGCGCCAGGCTGACATCGCTCCCATCGACACCGTGATGCCCGACAACGAGGAGCGCCATATGCGCTTCTACGTCAATGCGGTGGCCGACGGTTCGGATGCCGAGGGCGCCGAAGAGGCGGCGATCGTCTATGCGGTCGAGACCACCGAGCAGAAAGCGCTCGAGAACCAGATGGCGCAGAGCCAGAAGATGCAGGCGGTGGGGCAGCTTGCCGGCGGCATCGCGCACGACTTCAACAACGTCTTGACCGCCATCATCATGGCGTCGGACCTGTTGCTGACCAATCATCGTCCGTCGGACCCGTCCTTCCCCGACATCATGAACATCAAGCAGAACGCCAACCGGGCCGCTTCGCTGGTCAGGCAGTTGCTGGCATTCTCGCGCAAGCAGACACTGCGTCCGGAGGTGCTGAGCCTCACCGATGTGCTCGCCGATCTGCGCACGCTTGTGGCGCGCCTTGTCGGCAACAGCATCAAGCTCAAGATCGACCATGGCCGCGATCTCTGGCCGGTCCGTGCCGATATCGGCCAGTTCGAACAGGTGGTGGTCAATCTCGCCGTCAATGCGCGCGATGCGATGCCTGACGGCGGTGACCTGATGATCCGCACCAAGAACGTGCCTGTCGAGGAGTGCAAGGCCTATGGCTATCGCGAGCTGGTGCCGGCCGACTATGTGGTGGTCGAGGTCGAGGACACCGGCAGCGGCATCGCGCCAGAGGTTCTGAAGAAGATCTTCGAGCCGTTCTTCACCACCAAGGAAGTCGGCAAGGGCACCGGCCTGGGCCTGTCGATGGTCTACGGCATCATCAAGCAGACCGGCGGTTTCATCTATTGCGACTCCGAGGTTGGCAAGGGAACCGTGTTCCGCATCTTCCTGCCGCGCCACGTTGCCAAGGCAGTCCCGGCGGAAGAGGTGAAGTCCGGCGCCGAGGCTGCAGCAGCTGCGGCCGCCAAGCAGTCGGAAGCAGCACAGAACAACGTCGCCAAGGACCTTTCCGGTTCGGCGACCGTGCTTCTGGTCGAGGACGAGGATGCCGTGCGCATGGGCGGGGTGAGGGCGTTGACCTCGCGTGGCTACACCGTGCACGAGGCGTCGTCGGGCGTCGAGGCGCTCGAGATATTCGATGAGCTCAAGGGCCAGATCGACATCGTCGTTTCGGATGTGGTGATGCCCGAGATGGACGGGCCGACGCTGCTGGGCGAATTGCGCAAGCGCCAGCCCGACATCAAGTTCGTCTTCGTTTCCGGCTATGCCGAAGATGCCTTTGCCAAGAACCTTCCGGCCGATGCCCAGTTCGGTTTCCTGCCGAAACCGTTCTCGCTCAAGCAACTGGCGACCGTTGTCAAAGAGGTGCTAGAGGGTTAGGCGTTGTGCTCTAGCCAGTTTCAGTTCTGCCCGAACTTCTATTAGCTTTCCCGTATGTGGCGATCGTGCCATCATGCGGACAAGCGTCGTCAGGGTGGACATATGCAGACAACGCCGCATAACGAGGCAAAACGAGGCGACTACGCCGAGACGGTGCTATTGCCGGGCGATCCCCAGCGTACCGAATGGATCGCCACCACTTTCCTGCAGGACGTCCGGTGCGTGAACCGGGTGCGTGGTGCGCTCGCATATACCGGGCGCTATCGCGGTGTCCCGATAAGCCTGCACACCACCGGAATAGGTGCACCCTCGCTCGCCATCTATGCTCATGAGCTGCTGGAGACCTATGGCGCAAAGACGCTGATCCGCGTCGGTACTTGCGGTGGATTGGCCGAGCACATCAAGCTGCGCAGCCTGGTCATCTCGCAATCGTCGAGCAGTGACAGCGCCATCAACCGTCAGCTTTTCGGTGTCTACGATTACGCGCCGAGCGCTGACTTCGACCTGTTGTGCCGGGCGGCCAAGCGTGCGGTCGAACTGGGTATCGACCATCATGTCGGCCAGACTGCCTCAAGCGACGTGTTCTATCACCCTGACGTACTTGGGCGTTTTGCCGGGGTTCGCGCCCATGGCGCGCTTGCCGTCGATATGGAGACCAACGCGCTTTACACAGTCGCGGCTCGTTTCCGCGCCAAGGCACTGTCGATCTGCACGGTGGTCGACAGCCTGGTCAACCACGAGGACACGGATTCCACTGAGCGTCAGGAGCTGTTCACCAACATGGTGCAGCTTGCCCTCGACGTTGCGACCGGCACGCGCGGTTGAGACAAAGCTTGGTTAGACCCCAAAGTAGCGCGCTCATGCGGCTATGCTAACCTGACGGCGGCCTTGTGAGTCGGCCGCTTTTCCCGCGTGATTCCGATTGAAGATGGAGCTGCCGGCCGCACCGGCAAGTTCCGCACAAGCTGCGATCCATACCTCTGATTGCGTATTCTGTTCTGTGTTCATTGCGTTTGGGCAATCGGCGAAGGAACAGCCCGTTGGAACAGTTTGTCGAGGAAAGCATGAAGAGGCGTCTGACCGAACCGGTCGACATACTCACCGCAGTCAGCATCTTGAAATCGCACGGCTATTGGGGGGACGAGCTGATCATCGCGATCACCAGGATATTCTACGTGGACCTGGATACTTTCAACGAAGTTGTCGACACTGCCTGAAGCAGTTCGATATCGACATGTTCGTCCTTCCATGTTGCGTTGCAGCATGGGAGGCTTGCTATTTATTGCCAAATCATCCATATGCAGCGTCATAGGCGCTTGAGCCGGGCTTACGGCTTTCTCCTCAGAGAGACTGGTTGCGTCTGTTTTCACCCTTCCCGGCGACGGAAAGCGGTGGAATAGACCCGCGGCATGAGGCCAGCGGGCACGACAGCGCAGCCGAGCGGACGGTCGTCCGCCGCCTTGTCGTTTCACGAGAGATTGAGGCCGGCAGGTTGCGCCCTGCCGCCATTGTTGTTTGTGGCGGATAGCCGTCACACGAAAGAAGATGATATTGACGAATGAAATCAATGCGGAGCTGAACGGCTTCGCCAAACTCGGCATTACCGGCGCTCTGCTCAAGGCTACCCAGCTCGCGGGCTTCACCGAGCCCAAGCCGATCCAGGTCGAATCCATTCCGGCGCAGCTGGCAGGACGCGACATCCTCGGCATCGCCCAGACCGGTTCGGGCAAGACCGCAGCGTTCTCGCTGCCGATCCTGTCCAAGATTGTTGCCCTCGGCACCAAGCGCCGGCCCAAGACGGCACGCGCACTGATCCTTGCACCGACGCGTGAACTCGCCGTGCAGATCGAAGACACCATAAAGATTCTGGCCAAGGGCTCGCATGTCTCGACAGCCTTGGTCCTCGGCGGCGTGTCGCGCTTCTCGCAGGTCAAGAAGATCGCTCCGGGCGTCGACGTGCTGATTGCCACGCCGGGCCGCCTGACCGATCTCGTCCGCGAAGGCGACCTCGTGTTGGCCGACACCCAGTGGCTGGTCCTCGACGAAGCCGACCGCATGCTCGACATGGGCTTCATCAATGACGTCAAGCGCATCGCCAAGGCGACCGCGCGCAACCGTCAGACTGCTCTGTTTTCGGCAACCATGCCGGCTGAGATCGCTGAGCTGGCGCAGGGCCTGCTCAAGGATCCGATTCGTGTCGAGGTTGCGCCGCAGAGCACGACCGCGGCTGAAATCCGCCAGAGCATCATTCTCGCCCGCACCAAGCAGAAGCGTCAGATCCTGGCAAAGATGCTGGCCGACGAGGCCATGACCTCGGTCCTGGTCTTCGCTCGCACCAAGCATGGCGCCGACCGCGTCGTGAAGGATCTGGATCGCGACGGCTTTCCCGCTGCCGTCATCCACGGCAACAAGTCGCAGAATGCACGTCAGGCTGCGCTTAACGGCTTCCGCGCCGGCAAGGTCCGCATCCTCGTCGCCACAGATATCGCGGCACGCGGCATCGACGTGCCTGGTATCAGCCACGTTGTGAACTTCGACCTGCCTGATGAGGCTGAAAGCTACGTCCACCGCATCGGCCGTACCGGCCGTAACGGCGCCAACGGCATCGCGGTGACGCTGGTCGATCCTTCGGAAAACTCCAAGCTGAGGCAGGTCGAGCGCATCATCCGCATGAAGCTCACGATCGATGCCGACCATCTTGGCGAACCCGATCCGGCACGTCCGGCTGGCGAGCCGCGCAGCTTCGTGCCGGCCAACGATCGTGGCGACCGCGAGGAACGCCGGCCCAGTGGTCAGCGCCCGCGTGGCAACAATGGCGGCAAGCCAAAGGGCGATCGCCCGAATGGTAGTGCACCCAAGAGCGGCAAGCGTCGCTTCGGTGCACGCAAGCCGAACACGCGCGCAGCGTAACCTGTGCAGCGGATCGGGCCGACTTGGTCCATTTGCTGACATGGCATGAATAGGTTAGGGCGGTCGGGGCGGTGCTTCGGCCGCCCTTTCGTTTGAGAGGACCGCATGGCCGGAATAGCGACGCTCGCAATCGCTTATGTGCTGTCCCAATTCTACCGCTCGTTCATGGCGGTGCTGACGCCGGCACTCACCGCCGAGCTCGGCACCACCAAGGCGCAATTGTCTTTCGCCTCCGGCGCCTTCTTCATCACCTTTGCGTTGGCGCAATTTGCCATCGGTGTTTCGCTCGATCGATTTGGCCCACGACGCACCGCCTCGACGCTGCTTTTGCTCGGCGGCGGGGGCGGGGCTTTCGTTTTCGCCTCGGCTACGGCCCCCTGGATGGTCACCGTCGCTATGGCGATGATCGGGATCGGCTGCGCGCCCGTGCTGATGTCGTCGCTGTTCATCTTCGCTCGCACCTTTTCCATCGCTCGGTTCTCCGTTCTGGCCTCTTGGATGGTCGCTTTTGGCACCGCCGGAAACGTCATCGGCGCGGCACCGTTGGCGCAAGCAGCCGAGGCGTTCGGCTGGCGACCAGTCATGGCCGGCCTCGGTGTCATCACCATCGTTGCAGCGCTTGCCGTGCTGCTTGTAGTGCGCGATCCGAAATCGCCGGAGGGCATGGAAAACGGCAATGCCGGATTTGGCGGTTATCTTGAGCTGCTTCGAATGCGCGTCCTGTGGCCGATCATCCCGCTTACAGCGATCAACTATGCGCCAACGACAGGCATAAGAGGTCTCTGGTCAGGCCCCTATCTCGTGGATGTCTACGGTGCCGACGCGCTGCTGATCGGGCAGGTGATGTTCTTCATGGCGTTAGCCATGGTCGCCGGTGCCTTCGTCTATGGCCCGCTCGACACAATGTTTCGTACCCGGAAATGGGTTGCGGTCGTCGGCAACACCATCGGCCTTGCGGCGATCCTCTACCTCGCGCTGAATGTCGTTTCGGATATCACTACCGTCACGATCATCTTCGTCATCATCGGTGTATCAGGCGGGAGCTACGGCCTGCTGATGGCGCATGCGCGTGCCTTCCTGCCGCCGCACCTGATCGGGCGCGGCGTGACGCTGATGAACTTTTTTGCTATCGGCGGTGTGGGTCTGATGCAGTTTGCAACAGGCGCCGTGGTTACGGCGAATATGGTGCCGGGCGACCCGACCGCAGCCTATTCGGCACTGTTCTGGTTCTACGTGCTGATGCTGGGTGCTGCGATCATCATCTACCTCTGGGCGCGCGACGCCAAACCCGAAGCAGTTGCCGAGACCGAGAGTCAATCGAAGCTTGAACGCCTTAGATAGATCAAGGGCTCCGTTTTCCAACGCATAGCGATGCGAAGCGCCCTTTCCCGTAGCGGTCGCGGCAGCAGGAACAACAGCTTCATGACCCAGGTCAGGCGACGCGGGAAAGTGACCTCGAAACCGCTCTTGCGTATCGCCTTGCAGATCCGCGCAGCCGCTACCTCGACCGGCATCATCGCCGGCATGTAATAGGCACTCTTCTCGGTTAGCGGCGTGTCGATGAAGCCGGGGTTCATCACCTGCGTGCGGATGTTCATCTTGTCGAAGTCGAACTTCAGCGCCTCGGCAATGATATTGATGGCAGCCTTTGTGGCGCCATAAGCAGCCGTTGTCGGCCAGCCGAAATAGCAGCTGATCGATCCCATGAACACGACATGTCCGCGGCCGCGATTGCGCATTCGCTCGATCACCGGAACCAGGCCATTGATGACGCCGAAGACGTTGACCGCAAAGCTTTGGCGGAAGGCCTCCATGCGCAGGTTTTCGCCTGTGACGGGCATGTAGGATCCGGCGTTGAATATCGCGAGCACGATCGGGCCGGCCTGCGCTTCGATGGCAGCGACTGCAGCAGCCATTCCGGCCTCGTCGGTAACGTCAGACGGAAACGCCAGAACTTTGCCGGCCATGCCGCGGGTTTCCTCGATCAATGTATCGATCGGATCATTGGGGCGGACGGTAACGGCAACGGTGTAGCCTTGGCTTGCCAGCAATCGGGCAACGCAACGTCCGATACCGGTGCTGCCGCCGGTAATCCACGCGACCCCGTGTTCCGGGTCGGCCCGGTATGTGCTCACTTAAAACCTCTGGGCAGTAGTTTCTCGCGTAGCTCTAACGGGGTGGCATGGATATGGAAAGGCTGTTTTAGGGAATGCCATGTTGATGGCGCATCGGCTGATCAGGGAGGGAGCTTGTGCGCGTTGACGCGCAGATGCGACTGGTCCAGAGAATTTCATCCCTTGAAAGCGCGGGCTCACATTTCTAGGGTTCTCAGGCGAATTAGGAAGGAATCTTCATGCGCTCGGTGATCGATGCCATCGGCAACACGCCTCTCATCCGGCTCAAGCGGGCCTCGGAGGAAACCGGCTGCGAGATACTCGGCAAGGCCGAGTTCATGAACCCGGGGCAGTCGGTCAAGGACCGCGCCGGTCTGTTCATCATCCGCGACGCCGAAAAGCGCGGGCTGCTGCGGCCCGGCGGGGTCATTGTCGAGGGCACGGCCGGCAATACCGGCATCGGCCTGACTGTTGTCGCCAAGGCGCTCGGCTACCGCACCGTGATCGTCATCCCTGACACGCAGAGCCAGGAGAAGAAGGACGCGCTTCGACTGCTTGGCGCTGAACTGATCGAGGTACCAGCAGTCCCCTACAAGAACCCGAACAACTACGTGAAAGTTTCCGGCCGCTTGGCCGAGCAACTGGCGAAGTCCGAGCCGAACGGCGCCATCTGGGCCAACCAGTTCGACAATGTCGCCAATCGAGAGGGCCATATCCGCACGACTGCCGAGGAGATCTGGCAGCAGACCGGCGGCAAGGTCGACGGTTTCGTGTCGGCGGTCGGCACAGGCGGCACACTTGCCGGTGTGGCTATCGGGCTGAAGGCAAAGAGCGCTGCGGTCAAGATCGCGCTTGCCGATCCGCTCGGCGCTGCACTCTACAGCTATTATACATCAGGCGAACTCACCGCCGAGGGCAGTTCGATCACCGAAGGCATCGGCCAAGGCCGCATCACCGCCAATCTGGACGGCTTCACGCCCGATTTCTCCTACCAGATCCCGGACGAGGAGGCGCTGCCGATCGTCTTCGGGCTGATTCAGGAAGAGGGCATCTGCGTTGGCGGCTCGACCGGCATCAACATCGCCGGCGCTATCCGGCTCGCGCGTCAACTCGGCCCCGGCCACACCATCGTGACGGTGCTTGCCGATTTCGGCACGCGCTACCAGTCCAAGCTGTTCAATCCGGACTTCCTGCGCAGCAAGAGCCTGCCGGTGCCCGAATGGATGGAGACCGAACCCAGCATTTCGGTGCCGTTCGAGCAGGTGGCGTGATGGCATTTTCGACCGAGGCGGTGTTTCGCGAGGATTCCTATCTGCGCGAGACCGAGGCCAGCGTCGTTGGCGTCAACGAGCGCGGCGGCATCATCCTCGACCGGACCATCTTCTACGCCACCTCGGGCGGCCAGCCCGGCGACACTGGCGTCCTTATCCGCGACGACGGCAGCCAGATTGCGGTTGCTGCAACGATCACCGGCGAAAGCAAGGACGAGATCATTCATGTACCGGCGCTGGAGCAGGCAATGCCCGAGGTCGGTGAGCGGCTGAAGCTGGCTATCGACTGGCCGCGGCGGCTTCTGTTGATGCGCATGCATGCTGCCTGCCATCTGCTGACGGTGGTTTGTCCATACCCGATCACCGGAGCATCGGTGAATGAAGAGGATTCGCGGGTCGATTTCGACATTCCAGATGCTGGCTTCACCAAGGAGGACGTGACGGCCCAGTTGATGGAACTCGTCCGCGCCAACCATCCGATTTACAACAGCTGGATTTCCGACGCCGAGCTTGCCGCCAATCCGACGCTTGTGAAGTCGAAGAACGTGCGTCCGCCCTCCGGCACCGGCAAGATCAGGCTCGTCTGCATTGGCGACAATGCCTCGATTGACAGTCAGCCCTGCGGCGGGACCCATGTCGCCAGCACGGCCGAAATCGGCGAGATCCATATCGGCAAGATCGAAAAGAAGGGGCGCGAGAACCGCCGCTTCCGCATCCGCTTTGGCGCGATGCCCGCCAACTGAACCCTGGAGACATTGCCATGAGCGACAAGAGCGCCTTCGTCATCGATGCGGATTGGCTGGAAAGGCGGCTGGGAACGCCCGGACTGTCGATCGTTGACGCCTCCTGGTACATGCCGGCGCAGAAGCGTGATGCACGCGCCGAACATGATGCAGCTCACATTCCAGGTGCAGTGTTCTTCGACCAGGACCTGGTCGTCGATCCGGATTCGACCTTGCCACATACGATGCCATCGCCATCGTTGTTCGCGCGCTTTGCCGGCTCGATGGGCATTTCCGCCGACGACACAATCGTCATCTACGATGGCCCGGGCTTCCAGTCGGCCCCCCGCGTCTGGTGGATGTTCCGCATCATGGGCGTGTTCCAGGTCTACATTCTCGACGGCGGATTCGATCGTTGGAAGGCGGCTGGACGTGCTGTAACCGCGGAGCCGACCAAGACCGCTCCAGGCGTGTTTCATGTCGACTACGACGCCTCCAAGGTCGTCTCGCTCGCCGAGATGCGCAAGATCGTCGATACCGGCAGCGCCCAGATTGCCGATGCACGTTCCGCCGGGCGCTTCGAAGGTACCGATCCTGAACCGCGCCCCGGCTTGCGGTCGGGGCACATGCCTGGCGCGCGCAACGTGCCGTCGGTGACGCTGTCCGAGGATGGCGAGTTTTTGCCGCTCGATCGATTGAAGGCAACGCTTGAGGCAGCAGGCCTCGACCTGTCCAAGCCCGTTGTCACCTCTTGCGGCTCGGGCGTCACCGCAGCGGTCATCACACTTGCCTTGCAATCGCTCGGCCATGGCGACGTCAGGCTCTATGACGGCTCCTGGACCGAATGGGGCGGCATGTCCGACACGCCTGTCGTGACGGGGAAAGCATGAACATGGCCGTCGACCGCAGCGAAAACATCGAGGTCACGGTCACATTCCTGGAAATGCATGTGCCGCCGGTTTACACCCCGCCGCTGCCGGTCAACCGCCAGATCGCCCTTCTCAGGACGCGCGACATTCCGCTGCATTATTATCGCTACCTCGCCGACCGCGTTGGCCGCAAATGGCATTGGGTCAACAGTCTCAGGCTCAATGACGATGAGCTTGCCGCCGGTCTCCATCGCGAGGACCGCGACATCAGGGTGCTGTATCTCGATGGCGCACCCGCAGGTTTCATGGACATCAAGCCGCATTTGCCCGACGAGGTCGAACTCGCCTATTTCGGCATGATGGACCACGCCATGGGGCAGGGCATCGGCCGCTGGTTCCTTGGTGCTGCCATTGCCGCCGCATGGTCCTACAGACCCAACAAGGTGACGGTGCAGACCTGCACACTCGACCATCCGGCAGCCCTGCCGCTCTACCAGAAGATGGGCTTTTCGCCGGTCGCACAGAAGACCGAGACAGTACGCACCATGACCTTCGCCGAGCGATCGGCGAGCGTGATGCGGCCGTGATGGCGCACAACCCTGGCTGAACCACCCGTTCATCGCTTCTTCAGGTTGGTTCTGGCATTTTCCGCGCATCAGATCCGACCGGACGGTCGAATTATGCAAGGAGAATGAAGATGTTGAACCGCCGTACGCTTGCTGCCGCGCTGATCGCCGTGCTTGCCGCGCCTTCTCTCGCTGCCGCGCAGGCGACGACGCCTTCGGCGTCGCAGATCGAGCGCCAGCTTCAGGCCGCGCCGACGGTGAAGCTCAGGCCCAACCAGCGCGTCACCGTCCGTGAATTCAAGCGCAGGCCCGACCTGCGCCGCATGGCACCGTCGATCGACATCCAGTCGATCAACTTCGCTTTCGGTTCGGCCGAGGTGCCATATTCGCAATATGGCAAGGTGGAAAACATCGCCAATGCCCTCGACCGCATCTTGCGTCGCGATCCCGATGCCCGCGTGCTGATCGAAGGCCATACCGACGCGGTAGGCTCGTTCGGCTCCAACCAGGCACTGTCCGAGCGCCGCGCCGCTTCGCTGAAGCAGACCCTTGTGCGCGAGTTCGGCATTCCGCGCTATGCGCTGGAAACAGTGGGCTACGGCGAAGAATTCCTGCTGGTGCCGACCCAGAACGAGAACTGGCGGAACCGCCGCGTCACGCTGCGCCGCTACGACGCCTTCATCCGCTAGGACCTGATCGCGTCACCAATTCGATGGAGCCCGGCTTGCGAAAGCCGGGCTTTATTTGCGCTTTCCAAAGTGGTATACAATATACCAAAACAAAAGGCAGGTGACGATGATCAAGGTAGTGATGGCCGGCGCCACCGGCTGGGTTGGCAAGGCACTCATCCCCGCCATATTGGCGCAAGGCGACATGCAGCTTGCCGGCGCGGTTGCGCGCAAGGCTGCCGGCCATGATGTTGGCGTGGCCACCGGAGGCCCGCCGATCGGCCAGAACATTAGCGGCACGCTCGCCGAGGCGCTGAGTGCACCTTGCGACGTGGTCGTCGACTACACCAAGCCGGTGGCGGTGAGGGACCATGCAATGCTCGCCATTTCGCGTGGCCGTCATGTCGTCATAGGCACCTCGGGCCTGCGGGCTGCGGACTATCGCGAGATCAATGCCGCCGCCCGCGCCAATGGGGTCGGTGTGGTTGCCGCCGGCAACTATTCGATCACCGCGACCTTGATGAAGAAGTTCGCGCTGATGGCGGCGCAATATGTGCCCGACGTCGAAATCATCGACTATGCCAGCGCCAGAAAGGCGGACGCCCCTTCGGGCACAGCACTCGAGCTGGCCGAGACGCTGTCGGAGATTCGTGGCGCGCCGACGGCATTGCCAACCTCCGAGATCTACGGCCATCCGGAAGCCCGCGGCGCGACCCTGGGCGAAGGCACGGCGGTGCAGGTCCATTCTTTGCGCTTGCCGTCCTATCAACTGTCCTGCGAGGCGGTCTTTGGACTACCGGAAGAGCGCCTGACCATCCGCCACGACGCAGGCACTTCGGCCGTGCCCTATGTCGCCGGCACACTGCTTGCCATTCGCCGGGTGCGCGAGTTCACCGGCCTGGTCAGGGTGCTCGACGCGCTAATGGACGAAACGCTTTCGGTGTAGGAAATCGGGTGGGCGCGCGCCTGCGCCTCACATAGCTTGCGGCAATCGATCAACGAGGATTGTCGCGATGAGCATCATTTTCCAGGCTCTGCCCACCAAAGCGGTGAGGGTACTCCAGCAGGGCGGACCCGACGCCTATGGCCTGAAGCCGGAGCGCAGGATCTCCGATGGCGATGGTGTGCCGTGCCGCCATTGCCTGACCAATGTCGCTGCCGGCGAGGGTTATCTCATCCTTGCCTACCGGCCGTTTCCGGCATTGCAGCCTTATGCCGAAACCGGGCCGATCTTCCTGCATGCCGAGGAATGCCCGCGCGCGGCGGAAGTCGCCGAACTGCCGGAGCTGTTCACCCGGACCAGAGACTACATCCTGCGCGGCTATAGCGCCGACGATCGTATCGTCTACGGCACTGGTGCGGTGACGCCGACGCCCGAGATCCTGGATCGCGCCGAAATGCTACTTGAGCGGCCGGACGTGGCCTATGTCCACATGCGGTCCGCAAAGAACAACTGTTACCAGTGCCGCATCGAATTGGACGAGCCGGTCAAATCAAGCGGCGCCGGTATCTGATTGAACTGATAACAAAAAACCCGCCGCATCGCTGCGGCGGGTTGGGGCCGTTTGCCTGAAACGGTCTCAGTTAAACTTGTACTTCGCGCCAACGCGAACGGTGTGCGACGACGGCGTGACTTCAAAGAAGCCGCTGCTGTCGAAATCTTCCGACTGGTACTGCGCGTAGCGGTATTCGAGGTTGACCGTCATATTGTTGGTGACGGCCGCTTCGAGACCGCCGCCGACGGAAAAGCCGCCTGCATTCCAGTCGATCAGCGACTGGCTGTTGCCACCGCCGCTGGCAACGAGATCGAAATGCTGCCAGCTGTAGCCGCCAAGCACATAGGCCAGCGTCGATTCATTGAGCTTCATGCCGACCCGGGCAAGAACGTCAAAGCCGTAGTCGGCGTCGAGGTTCAGCTTGCCAGGGCCGAAATTGATTTCGCTGGTTACACCCGAGTAACGTCCGCCCAACTGGACGCCTGCAACCCAATTGCCGCCGAATTCATGGTCGTAGCCGACATTGAGTTCGCCGAATGCGCCTTCGCCACCGATGCCGTTGAAGGAGGCTACGCCGCCGAAACCCAGTTCGTGAACGGCCGCACCGGCACCGACATTGCCGCCGATGTAGAAGCCGGTCCAGCTATAGGCAGGCGACTCGAATGCAGCCGCTCCGCCGTCCTGGGCACCGAAGCGATAATTGGCCGCGACGCTGAAGGTGTGCCGCGACGTGTCCGTGTCCAGGAGTCCGTCGGGAGCGCCGAGTTCGCTCAGGATGTTTGCGGTGCTGAAGCGAGTGTAGCGATACTCCGTCTTGAGCGTCCAGTTGCTGGCGACCGCCGTTTCGACGCCAACTCCAACGAAATAGCCGTCCTTGTCCCAGTCAAGGCTGCCACTGCCGCCGAAACCGCCGGTCGATTCGAGTTCAGATTTCTGCCAAGCGTAACCGCCCAGGACGTAGCCCAGTGTGCTCGGTGTCACGAGGTAGCCGGCGCGAACGCCAACATCAAAGCCATACTTCTCGGTGATCGACGCATCGGCGAAAGGCGCGGCGTCAATCTTGGTCGCGATGTTGCCGAAATGCGCGTCAACTAGACCACCGACTAGGAACCGCGGTGACACCAGATAATCGTAGCCAACCGTCAGTTCTCCGAAAACGCCTTCGCCACCGATGCCGTTGAAGGAAAATCCCGGTGCTGTAAGCGGCGAACTCACTTCGTGGACGTTTGCACCGACGCCACCACCGAAGCCGACATAGACACCGCTCCAGTTGAAGCCGGCCGCCGGTGCTTCAGTTACTGAATCAGCGGCAAAGGATGCCGAGTTGATCGCAACAGCCGACGCAGCGCCAAGCAACAGCGCCTGCCAAGTCTTACCAAATGTCATAATTTACTACCCCAAACCTTACCCAATGTCGCCTTGCTAGCACGCCTAGGTTGCTTGCGGTGCAACTAAAATGTCACACTCACAGGCAAATTAGGTTCCCAGCATGAACGTCGGGACCAGGAAATGTCCTCATGCGCCAATGGCTTGGCAGCAAAACCTGCTGTTCTACAGCGGCTTTTGCCGACGAAAGCCATCGCCGCTACCCGGTTTGCCCGGGAGGAAGCATTTCGAAGGTCTTTGCGAACGCCCATCGTTTCGACCCCAGGCAGTCATGGCACGCCTGCGTTGCGTTTGCTGCAGCTAAGATGTCACGGGCCCTCAAAATCCGTGCCAAAGCGCAGACTATTTTTGGTAGTATTTTGGGAGGCAGCGAAGGCGAAGGATCAACGGACAAAAGAAGCCCGCCGCATCGCTGCGACGGGCGCTTGATCGCGGCACGGGACGAATCAGGCGGCCAGTGCCGACTTTGCTTCCGTCATCTCGTAGCCAAGAGCTTCCGCGACCGGGCGGCTGGTTATCCGTCCGCGATGCACGTTGAGGCCGTTGCGCAGATGCGGCTCGTCGGCGAGCGCCTGGAGACCGCGGTCGGCGAGTGCCAGGCCATATTGCAGCGTGGCATTGTTGAGCGCATGCGCCGAGGTCACTGGAACGGCACCAGGCATGTTGGCGACGCAATAATGGATGATGCCGTCGACCTCGTAGGTCGGGTCGGCATGGGTGGTTGCGTGCGACGTTTCAAAGCAGCCGCCCTGGTCGATGGCGACGTCGACGAGTACGGCGCCTTTCTTCATGCCCGACAGCATTTCGCGGCTGACCAATTTGGGCGCGGCGGCACCGGGGATGAGGACGGCGCCGATGATCAGGTCGGCCGAAAAGCATTCTTCCTCAAGTGCCTCGACCGTCGAGTAGCGCGTATGAACGCGGCCGGCGAACAGATCGTCGAGCTGGCGCAGACGCGGGATTGAGCGATCGATGATGCTGACGTCGGCGCCGAGCCCGGCTGCCATGCGCGCCGCATGCAGGCCGACGACGCCGCCGCCGATCACCGCGACCTTGCCCGGCAGCACGCCAGGCACGCCGCCGAGCAGCACGCCACGGCCGCCATGGGCTTTCTGCAGTGCCGTCGCGCCCGCCTGGATCGCCAGGCGGCCGGCAACTTCCGACATAGGTGCCAGCAGCGGCAGACCGCCGCGCTCGTCCGTGACTGTTTCATAGGCGACCGCCGTCACACCCGAGGCAAGCAGCCCCTTGGTCTGCTCCGGATCGGGCGCCAGATGCAGATATGTGTAGAGAATCTGGCCTTCGCGCAGTTGCGCCCATTCCCTGGGCTGCGGCTCCTTGACCTTGACGATCATGTCCGAGCGGGTGAAGACCTCCTCGGCGGTCTTGGCGATCTGGGCGCCCGCCGCGCGATAGGCATTGTCGTCGGCGCCGATCCCGGCACCCGCGCCTGTTTCGACGAGGACCTCGTGGCCGTGGGCGACATACTCGCGAACCGAGCCGGGCGTCAGCCCGACGCGGTATTCATGATTCTTGATTTCCTTGGGACAACCTACGCGCATCTTCCTGCTCCTCCGCAGCCATTTTTGGCTTTCTTCCTCATGACGAAGTCAATCACGAATCGTTCCGAATATGTTTGCGAAAACGGTTGCGCTACCATGGGTTGTTCGGTATTTTTTGCGCGCATCCTCTGTATTATCGAAGGAAATTCGAAGAATGCCGTTGGACAGGATCGATATCGCCATTCTGGACGCGCTTCAGAAGGATGGGCGGATGCCCAACGCAGCATTGGCCGAAAAGATCGGGCTGTCGCAATCGGCCTGCTCGCGGCGCCTCGATAATCTCGAGAAATCAGGCATCATCAGCGGCTATCACGCCCGCCTATCGAATGTCGCGCTCGGTCACCAGATGACGGTGATCGTGCATATCTCATTGTCGGGGCAGTTCGAAAAAACGCTCTCGGATTTCGAGGTTGCGGTAAAGCGGTGCCCCAACATCCTGTCCTGTCACCTCATGTCGGGGGAGTACGACTATATCCTGCGCATCGCTGCCCGCGATCTGCCGGACTACGAGCGCATCCACAAGGAGTGGCTGTCGGCGATGCCGCATGTCACCAAGATCAATTCATCCTTCGCCCTGCGCGAGATCGTCGATCGCACGGTGATGGGGATAAGGCCCGAGCTGCTCTGAGTGGCACCAGATACCAGGCTGAAACCGGCAGCATCACGCTGGACCAACCCATACCTCACAGGTTGTCGCGAGGCTGTCATGCGAGTCGGCTGGACTCGCGTGAATTTTGGCGCGACATTTGATCTTTGGGACGCCGGCTAAATACTGTCAGTTCATTTCCTGGAGAGTGAAAATGTCCAACGTGAATCAACCTGTTTCTCGCCGTTCTTTCCTGGCGGGATCGGCTGCAGCGGGTGCACTTGTGATGCTCCATCCATTTTCGGCACGTGCACAGGCCAACCAGGCGCATCTCCGCATCATGGAAACGACGGACCTGCACGTCCATGTGTTTCCCTACGACTACTATGCCGACAAGCCTAACGACACGATGGGCGTTGCCCGCACCGCCTCGATCATCGACGCGATCCGCACTGAAGCCACCAACTCGATCCTTGTCGACAATGGCGACTTCCTGCAGGGCAACCCGATGGGCGACTACATGGCCTATCAGCGCGGCATGAAGGATGGCGACGTCCATCCAATCATCAAGGCGATGAACACGCTGGGCTATGATTGCTCGACGCTGGGCAACCACGAATTCAACTACGGCCTCGACTACATGTTCAAGGTGCTGGCGGGCGCGAATTTCCCCGTCGTCTGCTCCAACCTGACCAAGGGCCAGCTGGCCGCCGGCGCGACCAAGGACGAGCTGTTCCTCAAGCCTTATGTGATCCTTGACAGGAAGGTGAAGGATGGTTCGGGTGCCGAGCATCCGATCCGCATCGGCCTGATCGGCTTTGTGCCGCCCCAGGTGATGACCTGGGATTCGCGACACCTGCACGGCAAGGCAATGACCCGCGACATCGTCAAGGCAGCCCAGGCCTGGGTGCCCGAGATCCGCGAGCAGGGCGCCGACATTGTCATCGCACTCTCGCATTCCGGCATGGGCACGCCGCAGGCTGCTGAAAACCTCGAAAACGCCTCCATCCTGCTGGCCGGCGTCGAGGGCATCGATGCGATCGTCACCGGCCACAGCCATCTCGACTTCCCCGGGTCGAAATTCGACAAGGTCGAGGGTCTCGACAACGCCAAGGGCACGATCAACGGCAAGCCGGGCGTGATGGGCGGCTTCTGGGGCTCGCATCTCGGCCTGATCGACCTGCTGCTCGAGCGCGACGGCAAGACCTGGAAAGTGGTCAGCTCGACCAGCGAGGCCCGTCCGATCTCCAAGCGAGTCGACAAGAAGGTGGTGCCGACGGTGGAGAGCAAGGCGGCGGTCGAGGCTGCGGCCAAGGCAGAGCACGAAGCGACGCTCGCTTATGTGCGCACGCCCGTCGGCAAGACTTCGGCGCCGCTATATTCCTACTTCGCGCTCGTCGCCGATGATCCCTCGGTCCAGATCGTGAGCCAGGCGCAGATCTGGTACATCAAGGACATGCTCAAGGACACCGAGCACAAGGAGCTGCCGGTGCTCTCGGCAGCGGCGCCCTTCAAGTCGGGCGGGCGTGGCGGGCCGGACTATTACACCGACGTTCCGGCCGGCGCTGTCGCGATCAAGAACGTCGCCGACCTCTACCTCTACCCCAATACGGTGCAGGCGGTGGCGGTGACCGGCGCCCAGGTCAAGGAATGGCTCGAGATGTCGGCCGGCATCTTCAACAAGATTGAAGCAGGCAAGGCAGACCAGGTGCTGATCAATCCCGATTTTCCCTCCTACAATTTCGACGTCATCGACGGCGTGACCTACAAGATCGACCTGGCGCAGCCGCCGAAATACGATCCCAAGGGAGCGGTGCTGGATGCAGCATCAAACCGCATCGTCGACCTGATGTTTGACGGCAAGCCGATTGATCCGGCAGCGAAATTTGTTGTCGCGTCGAACAACTACCGCGCCGGCGGCGGCGGCAATTTTCCCGAGATCAATGCCTCGAAGCTTGTCTTCGAAGCCCCTGACACCAACCGCGACGTGATCGTGCGCTACATCGTCGATCAGGGCACCATCAACCCGTCTGCCGACTCCAACTGGTCGTTCGCCCCGGTTGCGGGCGCCTCGGTGATTTTCGAAACCGGCCCCAAGGCCAAGGACCACATCGCGGAGGTCAAAGCGGTCAAGATCGAGCCGGCGGGCGATGGCGCCGAAGGCTTTGCCAAGTACCGCATCACGCTTTGATATCTGGCGGATCGGCAGGGCGGCTGGAGAGATCCAGCCGCCCTTGTTTTTGTGATTTCAGAGCGCCCGCCGTTGGAGGGCTGGACCGATCACGTCGAGCGCGTCGGTCGAGATGCCGCCGGAATAGCCCGCCGGCAGTGCGTCGATCATCTCGGGGTCGTTCATGCCTTCCGAGAAGCCGCTGCCATGATAGGGCGCGATGAGGAAGACTTCGGTGCCGCTCGCTGCCATCCGGTCCAGGAAGCGGTTCGGCCAGCCCCACAACCATGGTGCAAAGTTCGCCGGCAACAGCATTGCCCGGTTGCGGCAATTGTCTGGCACGTAGCCACTCCAGCCAAGCGCCTGGTAGCGAATCAGGCAGCGCTTCAGGGACTCTTTCGACAGCGTCCTGATATCGGGCAAGGCCTGCTTGACCACCTGTACCGGCCGGTCGCCGCCAAGTACCGACAGGTCGTCCTGGCGGCGTGGCGGCAAGGTTGCGATGAATGCCGCGAGCCGTTCGCCCTCCTTGGCGTCGTTGCTCTTGACGTTGATGTGGAAACGCTTGTCCGGAAACTCGTTCAGAACCTCGTCGAGCGTCGGCATCAGGCCGACGCCCTGGCCGCGAAAGGGATATGTCTTGCCGCCGTCTGCCGTGTAGCCGTAGCCGATGTCGAGCTTCTTGAGGTCGACCATCGAATGCGACCGCGTCTCGCCGGCACCCTCGGTGCGGCAGTCCACGGTCCAATCGTGGAACACCGCGAACTTGCCGTCGGTCGTCGGGTGGACGTCGAACTCGATCACATCGGCGCCGCCCTCGAAGGCCGCCTTCATCGAGCGGAGGGTGTTTTCGAGATAATCATGCCGTGGCGGATAAATGCGCTCGGCGGTGCATGTATCGCGCTCCAGGCCGGCGCTATCGAACTCCTGCGACAGGCCACGATGGGCCAGCACCACAGGCTTTCCGGCGGCTCGGCCCGAGAGTAGCGACGTGTTGTTAAGGTAGATGGCTCCCGCGGCCGTAACGGCCAGGAGTAAGAAGATATTGCGTTTGCGCATGCCAGAAAGTCCCTCCGTTGCCCCGACCGAGGCAATGATACGGAGGAGCGAGCAGGCATTTTCACGGCGAAAATGCGCGAATTGAAGACTATTTCAAGAATTAATCGGAACTCAGGTCTCCGACATGCCGTGCGCAAAGACAAGCAGAAGGAAATGTGCCGCGCGGATGCTTGCGCTGAACAAGCCTAAGCGCCCAAGACAAATCGAGGTGCTAAGCCTTGTAGACCACTTGCCTGACGTCGATGTATTCGGCGCGAAAACCTGCCTCGCAGTAATGCAGGTAAAACTCCCAGAGCTTCTTGAAGCGATCGTCGAAGCCGAGCGGCACGATACGCTCCCAGGACGACCAGAAGCGGGTGCGCCATTCGGCCAGTGTGCGGGCATAATCCTGCGGAAAGACACGCTCGCGCAGATAGTCGAGCCCGTGTTCGGCACCGAGCGACTTGAGCAAGGTCGGTGTCGGCAGCATGCCGCCTGGGAATACGTAACGCTGGATGAAGTCGGGCCGCTTACGGTACAGCGGGTAGGCTGCCTCGTTGATGGTGATGATCTGCAGGCCTGCGGTGCCGCCCGATGGCAGGCACTGTTTCATCTTGGCGAAGAACGCCGGCCAGTGTTTTTCGCCGACAGCCTCGAACATCTCGATCGAGGCGATGCGGTCGTAGCGGCCGGTCTCGTCACGATAATCCTGCAGCTTGATCTCGACCTTGTCGGAAAGCCCGGCATTGTGGATGCGCTTCTGGGCGAAATCAAACTGCTCGCGGCTGATCGTCAGCCCCGTCACCTTGCAGCCGATCTCGCGCGCTGCAAATTCGGCGAAGCCGCCCCAGCCGCACCCGATCTCCAGCACATGGTCATTCGGGCCGATGCCGGTGTCGCGCGCCAGCGCCCGATATTTTTCGGTCTGCGCGCCTGCGAGGTCATTGGCGCCAGTGGCATAGAGGCCCGATGAATAGGTCATGCTCGGGTCGAGCCACTGGCTATAAAATGCGTTGCCGAGATCGTAATGGGCGGAAATGTTCCTCTTCGAGCCGGTGCGTGTGTTGTCGTTGAGCCAGTGGCGAATGCGCTGGATGGTCGAGAGCAGCCAGTTGGCGCCGCCGGCGACACCTTCTCCGGCTTCGCTGTTGACCACGAACAGCTCGAGGAAGCTGGTGACGTCAGGGCTGTCCCAATCGCCGTCGATGTAGGATTCAGCAACCCCGATGGTACCGCCGCTGAAGGCGCGCGAGGGCAGCTTCCAATTGTGCAGCACGATCTCGGCTTCAGGTCCTGGCGCCTTGCCGCCGACCAGAATGCTGCGTCCGTCTGGCATCTTCACCTTGAGCGAACCGCGCGGCAGGTGAAGTGCCGCCGACAGTGCCATGCGCACACGCGCCGGCAAGCCCCTGGCAACGTCCGCGACATTGCCCTCGTGAAGCCTCGTCACGTTATGATTCGTAGAACCGTCCGAATTCCGCTGGGCCATCTCGACGTCCCAATTTTGCAGCCCGGTACGGCGTGTCGGGCCCGTTGCTCCAATCTTGCGCACCGTCGTCGCCGTCTAGAAACGCGCCGCCGAACGCATTTCCTGCCAACTCGCGAAGGACTTGGCTTTGGGCCGCCAAGACTTCCGCGTGCAGCGGTGAATCTGTCGTGATCTTCACCGCCAAAACCTCGAACTTCAAGTGACATCTGGCAAGCGCTGATATGCCAGGCGCGGCCCCAGAGCCGGATCGAATGCGATCCTGCATCAGAGCGAATTTCTTTGTTATTAGATGTCTCTAATGCTTAAGGTGAGCCTATGGCGCAGGCCGTTTCTCGGGCCTCCGGCGCGACCATGGGGAGGGCATCAAATTCGCTATGTCATCGCGATAATGTGCGTCGCCTTGTTCCTCATCTGGGACATTTTGTACAATCAGGGCGATGCGACCGCCAAAGCCGTGCGGGAGGTACATCGCATCGTGCGGATGGTCACGGACTGATGGATCTGCTGCCCGATACGTGCTGCTGCCTTTTGCCCGATTGACGCGAGCCGAAAGCCGACCCAAAAGGCGCCAGCGAAAGCAGCAGAAGGAATCGCGGCTTGATCCGGCACATCGTGTTCTTCAGTGCGCGGCAGAAACAGGACGTCGAGATGATCCGCGAGGAATTGTCGGCGCTTGGCAATATTCCGCATTCCACGGTCTTCGAAGTGACTGTTAACACCAAGGTCGACCCGTATTCGGATGAGATCGACATTGTCGTCTACGCCGAGTTTGCCGACCAGGCGGCACTTGCCGCCTACAAGGCCCATCCGCTCTATGACCGGACGACCCAGCGCGTGCGTCCGATGCGTGAACTGCGCTATTCGGCCGATGTCGTCGCCGCGCAATAAAAAAAACGCGCTCCGGCAAGGCCGCAGCGCGTTCCTTTGAAATTCCAGGTTAGTTTATGCCTTCTTGGCGCGGCCGCGTGTCTTGGCGGTCGTGGCAGCCGCCTTGGGCGACACTGCCGCTGCTTTGCGGCCGAGACCAAGCGACTTGGCCAGTTGCGAGCGTGCGGCGGCGTAGTTCGGCGCGACCATCGGATAGTCGGCCGGCAGGCCCCATTTGGCGCGGTATTCCTCTGGCGTCAGTCCGAAATGCACCGAGAGGTGGCGCTTCAGCGACTTGAACTTTTTCCCGTCTTCCAGGCAGACGATGTAGTCGGGGTGAACCGAGCGCTTCGGATTCACAGCCGGCTGCTGGGCTTCGGCGGGCGCTTCGGCGGGCTGGTCGAGCGACAGGATCGATGCGTTGATGCTGGCGATCAACTCTGGCAGGCCAGTTGCAGGAACCTTGTTGTTCTCTACATACGCGCTGACGATATGGGCAGTCAGTCCTAGGATGTCGATCTTGCTATCACTCGTCATCGGCCGTCTCTCCGGGCAGTATTAAAGCAAATTATGAGTCTAATCATTTGCTGCGCCGTATATCGGTGCAAATGGTGTCGGACGGCAAGCAAAATAATCTCAAAAAAAGAAGACCCCGGCCAGCAGATGCTGGCCGGGGTCTTACATATTAGGTGGCTTGAAGATTAAAAGAAGCCCTTGCGCTGCCACCAGCCGCCTTTTTTCGGCTTAGCCCCGCTGGAGGCCGCTGCCTCGGCCTCGACCACCGAAGTGACCACCGGTGTCGCAGGCGCGACGGGTGCTGAGGGGGCCTCGGAGACGACGTCGTCTTCGGCCGGAGCGGCGGCAGCCTTGCGGCGTGGCGCACGCGGCTTTGCCGCCTTCTTCTCGGGCTTGGCTTCGGCTTCGGGCGCGGCAACTTCGGCAACGGCCTCGGCGGCGGGAGCCTCGACAGCTTCGGCTTCTGCCTTCTTGGCCTTGGCCGAGCGGCGCGGCGCCTTTTTCGGCTTGGCTTCGACGACAGCCTCCGGCTCGTCTACGGCAGCTTCGACCAGCACCGCTTCGACGGCAACGCCTTCGCTCACGGTTTCGGCGACGGGTGCGTCGTCGGATGCGACCTGTTCGCCACCTTCCGCCGACTGCTCTTCGTCTTCCTTGCGGTTGCGCTTGCCACCACGCTTGCCGCGACGCCGCTTCTTGGCCGCCGCGTCTTCGGCTGCAGTCGCGTCCACGGCCGCGATTTCACCGGCGTCCTCGGCAGCGACGGCTTCGGCGGCTACATCCTCGTCGCCATCTTCGGAATCGCTGGCCTCGCCAGCAACGACGGTGCCATCCTGCGGAGCGCCATGCTCGCGGTCGCGATCGCGGCCGCCACGGCGCCGCCGGCGCTTGCGACGCTTGCGGTCGTGTTGATCGCCTTCTGCGGAAGCAGGCTGCGGCGCGCGGGCAGGCTGCGCCTCGGCCACGACTGCCTCTTCTTCTTCCTCTTCGACGATCTCGTCTTCGATTTCCTCGGGCTCTTCATAGGCCGGGGCGGCGACGGGCAGGGCGAAGTTCGCCGGCTTCTCGGCAATGGCGCCGCGGAAGATGGCGTGGTTTTGCGATCCGACGCTGTCGTCTGCCTCAAGCGTAATCGTCACGCCGAAGCGGGCTTCGAGATCGACCAGCGTGGAACGCTTGTGGTTGAGCACGTAGAGCGCGGTCGCCATCGGCGTCTTGACCGTGATGTGGCTGCGCGAGTCCTTGAGCAGGAACTCTTCGATGGCGCGCACGACCTGCAGGCCAACCGACGAGTCCGAACGCACGTGGCCGGTGCCGCCGCAATGCGGGCAGGGCTTCATCGTCGATTCGAGCACGCTGGCGCGAATGCGCTGGCGCGACATCTCCATCAGGCCGAAATGCGAGATGCGTCCGACCTGGATGCGGGCGCGGTCGTTCTTCAGGCAATCCTTGAGCTTCTTTTCGACCGCACGATTGTTGCGGTTCTCCTCCATGTCGATGAAGTCGATGACGATCAGGCCGGCGAGGTCGCGCAGCCTGAGCTGGCGAGCGACTTCCTCAGCGGCTTCAAGGTTGGTGTGGAGTGCCGTCTCCTCGATCGAGTGCTCCTTGGTAGAGCGGCCGGAGTTGACGTCGATGGCAACCAGCGCCTCGGTCTGGTTGATGATGATGTAGCCACCCGACTTCAGCGTCACCTGCGGCTGGACCATCCGCTCGAGCTGCGATTCGATGCCGCTGCGCACGAAGATAGGCGTGATGTCGCGGTAAGGCTGGACCACCTTGGCATGGCTGGGCATCAGCATGCGCATGAAGTCCTTGGCCTCGCGGTAGCCGTCTTCGCCGGCGACGAGAACCTCGTCGATATCCTTGTTGTAGAGGTCGCGCACCGACCGTTTGATCAGGCTGCCTTCCTCATAGACCAGCGCGGGAGCCGTCGACTGCAGCGTCAGGCTGCGGACGTTCTCCCAAAGGCGCATCAGATACTCGTAGTCGCGCTTGATCTCGGCCTTGGTGCGGCTTTCACCTGCGGTGCGCAGGATGACGCCCATGCCCTTCGGCACCTCGAGATCGGCAACAACTTCCTTCAGGCGCTTGCGGTCCTGGGCGTTGGTGATCTTGCGCGAAATACCGCCGCCACGTGCGGTGTTGGGCATCAGCACCGAATAGCGGCCGGCGAGCGACAGATAGGTCGTCAGGGCCGCGCCCTTGTTGCCGCGCTCTTCCTTGACCACCTGGACCAGAAGAATCTGGCGACGCTTGATGACTTCCTGGATCTTGTAGTGGCGGCGAACCGGCTTGCGGCGATTGCGCACTTCTTCGAGCGCATCTTCGGCGCCAACCGACTCGATCTCGTGATCGTCGTGGTGGACCGAGTGCACTTCCTCGATCACGCCACCGTTTTCGTTTTCGGTGACTGTCGGCGCGGGTGCCCTCTCGGACACGACGTCTGCATCGATCGACGCGGCAATCGAAGTCGGTTCACGCTCGTCGAAGCCGCCATTGTCTTCATCGGCCGATGTTTCCGCAGCCGACTCGTCGGCGCCGGCATCGGAGGCATCGCTTGCGGCAATCGATTCGCTCTCATCCTCAGAGGAGGTGGCGTCATCGTCGCCGGAGCCCTCAGGCTTGTTCTCGTCGTTGCGACGGTTCTTCCCGCCGCGGCGACGGCGACGTCCGCGATTGCGATCCTGGCCCTTGCTCTCGTCGCCTTCGTTGTCGTCTTCGTCTTCGTCCTCGGCCTCTTCCGCTTCGGCGCGCAGAAGCGCCTGCCGATCGGCAACCGGGATCTGGTAGTAGTCGGGATGGATTTCGCTAAAGGCGAGGAAACCGTGACGGTTCCCGCCATACTCGACAAAGGCAGCCTGAAGAGACGGCTCAACCCGCGTTACGCGGGCGAGGTAGATGTTTCCTTTGAGCTGCTTCTTGTCCTGTGATTCGAAATCGAATTCTTCAATACGGTTACCGCGAACTACGACAACCCGTGTTTCCTCCGGGTGGGAGGCGTCTATCAGCATCTTGTTGGGCATTATTTGTCCTCCCGGCAGCCGTCAGCTGCGGCCTGCGGGAACTCGTCCGCCGCCGTGGGTTTGCTGATGAAGGGGTGCCGGATGATTTTGCGCCCGCCGGTCGCAGCCAAGACGCCATGGCGGTACCGCCCGCTGCCGTGATGGCGCGGTTACCTGCGGACCTGTCCATGATTGCGTCTGTGGCCAATGCGTGACCCTGCGGAACCTTGTTTCAAATCTAAGCCCGGGAATCCGGACCAGCTACTTTGCTCTTACAGAGCCGGCGCGGAATAGTGTCCGGCCGTTTTTCTCACGCAGTCGCTACCCCGCCACGGGCCGCGCCTGCGAATCTCGTCGCGATCACTGAAATCTATCTCTATTGCGAGGCGGGCCATCGCTCGTCGCGTGGTTCCCTAGCGGAAGGCGCTGAGGGCGCGGGCCCTGGATTGCAGTGATCCAATGTCGCTTTTATGATTTGGCGAGGTTGAGCGCAACCCCGATTTCCGACGCCGGCAAAGGCGGGTGCGACAACCCTGGGGGGAGCATTCCGACAAAGACTCGGTTAACCTTCTCTGGTTACCACTCGTTAATCGAGGGGCCGCGTATTCGGCCGGCGATCGGTAACGGTGTGCAATGACTGCACGCCTGCTTTTTGGAGCGGCAAGACTGAGATGGGGCCTGCGGCATTGACTGGCAAGAGCTTCCTGTTCGGGGGCATCCAGCCCGGCGGCGCGGCATGCCGCATGATGTTCGGGTTTTTGGCGTTCATGATCGTGTTCGCCGGCATCACCTGCCAGCCAGCTTGCGCCGCCGAGACGGTCAAGGCGCTCGACTACAAGATGGCGGGTGACGCGACTCATATGCGCATCGTCATGAACTTCGACCGCGAACCGGAACCTAAATGGCTCTTGCTGCGCAACCCGCATCGTCTTGTCATCGATCTGCCTGGTGCCGCACTCGCGCTCGAGGCCAAGGACCTCAAGCCACGTGGCCTCATCAAGAGTGTACGCTATGGTGCGTCGGGCGAGGGCGCGTCGCGGCTGATCGTGACCTCGAAGGGGCCATTCAACGTCGAGAAGGTCGATATCCTCAAGAATGAGGATGGTTCGGGTTATCGGCTGGTTGCCGACATCGCTGCCGCCTCGGAACGCGAGTTTGATGCGGCTCTCTCCGTCCAGGCAGAAACGACCGGCTCGACGACAGCCAAGACCGACAGGCTCGGCAAGATCGCGCATCGCGGCGATCGGCCGTTCACGATCGTGCTCGATCCCGGGCATGGCGGCATCGACGGTGGTGCCGAAGGTCTGAATGGCACGGTCGAGAAGACGGTCACGCTCGCCTTTGCCAAGGAACTGCAGGCCAAGCTTGCTTCCAACAGCGCCTACAAGGTCGTTCTGACCCGCGAAGGCGATGAGTTTCTGCGCCTGGACGACCGCGTTCGCATTGCCCGCCAGCAAGAGGCCGACCTGTTCATTTCGATCCATGCCGATACGATCAGGCTGAAAGGTATCCGCGGCGCGACCGTCTATACTGTGTCGGACAAGGCATCCGACGCCGATGCGCAGGCACTGGCCGATCGCGAAAACCTTTCCGACCAGCTTGCCGGCGTCGATGTTGCCGAAGAAAATCACGCGGTCTCGGACATTCTTGTCGATCTGATCCGGCGCGAGACACACGGTTTTTCGACCCGTTTTGCGCGCTCTTTGGTCGGTGAGCTGTCGCCGACGGTCGGCATGATCAACAACCCGCATCGTTCGGCCGGTTTCCGGGTGCTCAAGGCGCCTGATGTGCCGTCGGTGCTGGTCGAACTCGGCTATCTCTCGAATCCCCAGGACGAAGAGCAGCTTCGCAGCGCTGATTGGCGCGAGAAGGCCGCTACAAGCATATCCAAGGCAGTGGCAGCCTTTGTCGCCGAAAGGGGGGGGGCCGGCGGCTGAAATGGATTGTTCCGTGTTCGTGATGGGCATTGCCGACGGGTCACGGAACGGGCATTTGTGGTGTTTTCGGCCAGAATCTTTGATGCTTGCGGGCTGTTGCCGTATTTTGTCCACAACCGCGCGACATGGGTGGCCGATATGCGGATCTGGACGATACCTGCAGCTTGCGATGATGGCGGGTTGGTTTAGGGAATCTCCGGACCTTGTACTGGAGCGGGCATGATTCGTCTTATCGGCTATTTCTTTGGCATCGGAACGACGCTTGCGCTCGTCGTTGCGGCAGGCGTGGCGCTCTATCTCGGCCAGCTTACCAAGGAACTCCCCGACTACGAGGTGCTCGCCAAGTACGAGCCGCCGGTAACGACCCGCATCCACGCCTCCGATGGCGCGCTGATGGGCGAATTCGCGCGTGAGCGCAGGTTGTATTTGCCGATCCAGGCCGTTCCCGATCGCGTCAAGGCGGCGTTCCTGTCTGCCGAAGACAAGAATTTCTACAACCATCCCGGCATTGACATCATGGGCTTTTCGCGCGCCGCGCTCGCCTATGTCACTGGTGGTCCGACGCAAGGCGGCTCGACCATCACGCAGCAGGTCGCCAAGAACTTCCTGCTCTCCAACGAACAGACGATGGACCGCAAGGCAAAGGAAGCCATCCTCTCGTTCCGCATCGAGCAAGCCTATTCCAAGGATCGTATCCTCGAACTCTATCTCAACGAGATCTTCTTTGGCCTCGGCGCCTATGGCATCGCCGGTGCGGCGCTGACCTATTTCGACAAGTCGGTCAACGAGCTGACAGTGGCTGAGGCCGCCTATCTCGCGGCGCTGCCGAAAGGCCCGTCCAACTATCATCCGTTCAAGTACGCCGCCCGCGCCGTCGAACGGCGCAACTGGGTGATCCAGCAGATGGTCGCCAACGGGTACATCTCGCGCGAAGAGAGCGAGAAGGCCAAGGCTGAGCCGCTCGGCGTGACGCCGCGCCGGACCGGCACCTACGTCTTCGCCGGCGAATACTTCACTGAAGAAGTGCGCCGCGAACTGATCGCGCGCTACGGGCAGGATGCCCTCTATGAGGGCGGCCTGTCGATTCGGACCACGCTCGACCCAAAGCTTCAGGCCATGGCGCGTAAGGCCATGCAGTCGGGCCTAGAGAAATATGATCGCCTGCGCGGCTATCGTGGCCCGGTCAAGAACATCGACATCTCCAAAGATTGGGGCACGGCGCTGGGCGAGGTCAAAGGCTTGGCGGACGTTCCCGAATGGCGTCTGGCAGTCGTGCTCGACAGCTCCAAGACCGGACTCGATATCGGCCTACAGCCCAAGCGCGAGATCTCCGGCGCGCTGTCCAAGGACCGCGAGCAGAGCACGGTGTTGAAGGACGATATGAGCTTTGCGATGCGCTACGTCGCCGACGGCAAGCGCCTGAAAGCCAACTCGCCTGCAGAAGTGCTGAAGACCGGCGATGTGATCTACGTTGAGAAGAACGATGGCGGCGGCTATGCGCTGCGCCAGGTGCCGGAAGTTTCGGGCGGCCTTGTTGCCATGGATCCGCATACCGGCCGCGTGCTTGCCATGGTTGGTGGCTTCTCTTATGCCGAGTCCGAGTTCAACCGCGCCACGCAGGCGATGCGACAGCCCGGCTCGGCGTTCAAGCCGTTCGTTTATGCTGCGGCACTCGACAATGGCTACACGCCGGCATCGGTGATCATGGACGGCCCGATCACCATCCAGTCGGGCAATACCACCTGGACGCCGAAGAACTATGATGGCAAGGCTGCCGGCCCCTCGACCTTGCGCGCCGGCATCGAGCGCTCGCGCAATCTCATGACGGTGCGCCTGGCCAACGACATGGGCATGAAGACGGTCGCCGAGTATGCCGAGCGTTTCGGCGTCTACGACAAGCTCGCACCTTATCTGCCGATGGCGCTTGGCGCGGGCGAGACCACCGTGATGCGCATGGTCTCGGCCTATGCCGTGATGGCCAATGGTGGCCGCCAGATCAAGCCGTCCCTGATCGACCGCATCCAGGACCGCTACGGCAAGACGGTGTTCAAGCATGACGAGCGCGGCTGTGAAGGCTGCGTCGCCACCGAATGGGCCAATCAGCCCGAGCCGGAACTGGTCGACAATTCCGAGCAGGTGCTCGACCCGATGACCGCCTACCAGATAACCTCGATGCTGGAAGGTGTCGTCCAACGCGGTACGGCGACGACGTTGCTGTCACTCAACCGTCCGATTGCAGGCAAGACCGGAACGACCAACGACGAGAAGGACGCCTGGTTCGTTGGCTACACGCCGAACCTCGTCGTCGGACTGTACATGGGCTACGACAAGCCGCAGGGGCTCGGCAAGGGCACCACTGGTGGTGGCCTCGCGGCACCGGTGTTCAAGGACTTCATGACGGTTGCTCTCGAAGGCACGCCCAAGGTCGACTTCCTCGTGCCCGCCGGAATGAAACTGATTTCGATCGATCGCAAGACCGGCATGCAGGCTGGGGAAGGTGCGCCGGGTACGATCTTGGAAGCCTTCAAGCCGGGCACCGGCCCCGCCGACAGCTACTGGGTCATCGGCATGGGCGAGGACGGTACCAATGGTTACGGCGAAGCGCTGTCGCCGCAGGCCAGCAAGGCCATCAGCGAAGGTGGTGGCGGCCTCTACTAACTAGGATCGTTATCCAGTCCGGCATTCGCCGGATCCTCGATGGAACTGACAAATGCGCGTGGCCAGGCCGCGCGCATTTTTGTTTGCCCGAATGTCTGTCTCAATCGCTTGCAAATATCCAAATAGTTATATAGCTTTCTGGTTATTAAAGATTGTTTGGGCGCGAAGGACCCGACGAGCCCGGCTGTCCTTGAAGCTGCAGCCGGTCGGTGACGCACAACAGTTGGACTTCAACGAGGAGAGAATGATGCAGAAGATTAGCCCATTCCTGTGGTTCGACAACCAGGCCGAAGAGGCGGTAACTTTCTACGCCTCGGTGTTCAAGAATTCCAAGATCGGCAAGATGACCCGCTATGGCGAGGCAGGACCTGGGCCTGCGGGCAGTGTCATGGTCGCAGAATTCGAGCTTGAGGGTTTGCGATTTACTGCCTTGAACGGTGGGCCGCATTTCAAGTTCACCGAAGCGATCTCGATGAATGTCGACTGCAAGGACCAGGCCGAGGTCGACTATTTCTGGAACAGGCTGTCGGAAGGCGGCCAGCCCGGCCAGTGTGGTTGGCTGAAGGACAAGTTCGGCTTGTCGTGGCAAATCGTGCCCGAAGCCTTGCCACGGTTTCTCGGCGATCCGGACGGTGCCAAGTCTGGTCGTGTCATGCAGGCGATGTTGCAGATGACCAAGATCGAAGTCGCCAAGCTGGAGATAGCCTACGCCGGCTAGACAATGCGTGCCGCTTCCAGCAGGTGGGCAGGGCTGGCGGCACCTGCCCATTTTGCTTTACAGGGAGCGACCTCATCCTTATGTTCCGCGCGGATTCAACAGCCGCCTTCGGGCGCGAAACAAGCAAAAAGAAGCAATCTCCATGCGCGCGGAAACGCAGAACTTTGTCGACGAAATCAGGCAGGGCATAACCCTGCTGAGGAGGCATCTTTGACTGGGATCAAGCGGTAAAACGGCTTGATTACCTGAACATGCGTTCGGAGGACCCCAACCTCTGGAACGACCCTCAGGAAGCGCAGAAGCTGATGCGCGAGCGCCAGTCGCTTGATGACGGCATCAATGGCATCAAGGGCCTGAGCCAGGCGCTCGAAGACAACATTGGCCTGATCGAGATGGGCGAGGAAGAAGGCGACGCTGACATTATCAGCGAAGCCGAAGCCGCCATCCGTGCGATGGCTGGCGAGATCCGGGCGCGTCAGATCGAGTCGCTGCTGTCGGGCGAAGCCGACCAGAACGATACATATCTCGAAGTCCACGCCGGTGCCGGCGGCACCGAGAGCCAGGACTGGGCCAACATGCTGCTGCGCATGTACACCCGCTGGGCCGAGCGTCGTCGCTTCAAGGTCGAGATACTGGAAATCCATGACGGCGAAGAGGCGGGCATCAAGTCGGCTACGCTGCTGATCAAGGGCCACAATGCCTATGGCTGGCTGAAGACGGAGTCGGGCGTGCACCGCCTTGTCCGCATTTCGCCCTATGACAGCAATGCCCGTCGGCACACGTCGTTTTCGAGCATCTGGGTCTATCCGGTCGTCGACGACGCGATCGAAATCGACGTCTCGGAGTCGGATGTACGTATCGATACCTATCGTTCGTCCGGCTCGGGCGGCCAGCACGTCAACACCACCGACTCGGCAGTCCGCATCACGCACCTTGCCACCGGCATTGCGGTCGCCTGCCAGGCAGAGCGGTCGCAGCACAAGAACAAGGCCAAGGCCTGGGAAATGCTGCGCTCGCGCCTTTACGAAGAGGAACTGAAGAAGCGTGAGGCAGTGGCCAATGCGACCGAGTCGTCCAAGAGCGATATCGGCTGGGGGCACCAGATCCGTTCCTATGTTCTCCAGCCCTATCAGCTGGTGAAGGATCTGCGCACCGGCGTCGAAAGCACCAGCCCGTCTGATGTTCTCGACGGCGACCTCGACGACTTCATGGAAGCGTCGCTGTCGCAGCGCATCGAGGGTGGGGCAGGGCAGACCGTCGCCGACATCGACTAGCTTTTTCCAGCATCTATCACCCGGTCATCCCCAAAGCGTGATGGCCGGGTTGCTTGTCGCTGGAACATTTCGGGTAACTTTTCGTTAAGCGTGCGGGAGCAGGCTTCGCTTGGGAGGTAATCTCAGGGGATGACGCTATGCGCCCAGGAAATCTCCGCCTGCGCCGATACGCCCTTGCAGTGTCCGCGCTTGTGCTGATCTCGCTCAGCACGCCACCCGCCCTTTCGCACGATGCCCCGAAAGGCTGGACCTATCCCTTTGCCTGCTGCTCCGGGTATGACTGTCGCGAAGTGCCGAAGAAGGCGATCAGCGAACGTCCGCAAGGCTACGTCATCGAAGGCACGGGCGAGGTGGTTACCTATCAGGACGCCCGCATCCATACCTCGCCTGACGGTCAGTACCACTGGTGTTCCATAGCCGGCGCCGATGACAGCCGGACAATCTGCTTGTTCGTGCCGCCGAAATCGTACTGAGCAGCTCCTGCTGACAACGCTCTTGACGCCAGCTTGTCAGGAGCATGTGGATATTGTGTGCTATCGCCGGAGGGGCGGCAGGCATACGAGGGATTTTGTCATGGTCATCAAGGGAAGCTGCCACTGCAAGGCAACCACGTTCGAGGTGTCCGAGGTGCCGGAGAATGTGACTTCGTGCACCTGTTCGTTCTGTTCCAAGCGCGGCTCGTTGTGGGCCTATTACACGCCCGCACAGTTCAAGCTCACCAGTCCGCCGGAAAACGTGTCGGTCTACGAGTGGGGATCGAAGACGGTGAAACATGGCTTCTGCGCCATCTGTGGCTGCGGCACCTTTACCAGGACGCCCGACTGGTCGACCGGCGAGCCGGATTTCGACAATCCCAAGGTCAGCGTCAATTCGCGCCTGTTCGACGACTTCGACCTCGGCAAGATCGAGGTTGTGGTGATCGACGGCAAGAACCTCTGGTAACGTGCAGAAATGTCATGCAGGCGCATGGCAGTTTGCGCGTTTGGCACTGCTTCCGTTCCGTTTTTCGCCGTATTTCATGCTACAAGGCCGGTGAAGGGCTTTGCGCGGAGCGCCGTTGCGTTCCGCGGTACGGAGAGGGACATTCCTTATGAAGAAGACAGTGATTTTCGCGCTGGCGGGCAGCATGTTTGTCGGCGCCTGCACGACCGATCCTTACACCGGTCAGCAGAAGGTTTCGAACGCCGCAGCAGGTGCTGGCATCGGCGCGCTTGCCGGTGCGGGCCTCGGCCTGCTCGCCGGCGGCAATGATCGCCGCAACGCGCTGATCGGTGCTGGTGTCGGCGCGCTCGCTGGCGGCCTCGCCGGCGGCTACATGGACAGGCAGGAATCAGAACTGCGCGCGCAGCTCCAGGGCAGCGGCGTCAGCGTCACCCGGGCCGGCGACCAGATCATCCTGAACATGCCGTCGAACATCACCTTCGCCACCGATCAGGACGCGGTGAAGTCGGGCTTCTACGACACCCTCAACTCGGTTGCGCTGGTGTTGAAGAAGTTCAACCAGACCACTGTCGATGTGTTCGGCCACACCGATTCGACCGGTGGCGACCAGCACAATTTCGACCTGTCGCAGCGCCGTGCGTTGTCGGTGGCCAACTACCTCGGTGCCCAGGGTGTCGATTCGCGCCGCTTTGCCGTCACCGGTTTCGGTGCGACCCGTCCGATCGCCTCCAACGCCACCTCGGAAGGCCGTGCGCAGAACCGCCGTGTCGAGATCCAGCTGTCGCCGCTCACCTGAGCGGCGAGTAGCCAGGCAAGCTATAAAACGGCCCCCTTGCGGGGCCGTTTTTCATTTCGAGCGCTCGGTAAATCCATGATGTGGAGGGTTTCTCGCCGGCCTCTATCAAAGCCGGGTACCACCAAAAGAAAATGGCCCCGAAAGGGGCCATTTTTCGTTGAGGCACAAGGCTCTCAGATGTTCGTGGTGATCAGCATGAACGCGGGCAGGTCGTCGCCGAAGCCGACCGTGCGGTCGTCGTCTTCCTCGCGCTGATGGCGGCGGTTGCCACGATTGTCGTCGCGACGTGGCTTGTCGTCATGCTCGCGCGGCTTGCGATCGGCGTTGCCGTTCCGGATCGCATCCTTGCGTACGCGGCGCTCGTCGATGTCGGACACGACGTTGTCGGCGGGAGCTGGGCTTGCAGGTGCTGCCACAGCCACTGCCTGGACGACAGGCGCTTCTTCACGCGGCTTGCGGTCGCGTTCGCGGCCATGCTTTTCCTTGCCGGCGCGGCGTGGCGCGCCACGGCCACGGCGTGGAGCCTCGTCGTCGCCTTCGCTGGCTATCACCGTCGACAGGTCGCCATCGTGCCATTCGACCGGCAGGCCGGTCAGCCGCTCAATGGCGTCGACATATTTGGTGTCGGACTTGGTGACGATGGTGAAGGCCTTGCCGAGGCGTCCGGCACGACCGGTGCGGCCGATGCGGTGGACATAGTCTTCCGCGTGGATCGGCACGTCGTAGTTGAAGACGTGGCTGACCTCGGGAATGTCGAGGCCGCGCGCGGCGACGTCGGATGCGACGAGCAGCTTCAATTTGCCGTCACGGAAACCGGCCAGCATCGCCATGCGGGCGCGCTGGTCCATGTCGCCATGCAGCGCACCGGCGTCGAAGTCATGCTTGACCAGCGAGCGGAACAGTTCCGACACGTCGACCTTGCGGTTGCAGAAGATGATTGCGTTCTTGATCGCATCGCCTTCGGCATTGATCAGCTTGCGCAGCGTTTCGCGCTTGTCCCACGGCTTGGGGCCGGACTTGACGAGGCGCTGGGTGATGTTGGTGCTGGTCGACGCAGCCTTCGAGACCTCGACGCGAATCGGTGCGTGCAGGAACTGCTCGGTCAGCTTGGTGATCTCGGGTGGCATCGTTGCCGAGAAGAACAGCGTCTGCCGGGTGAACGGGATCAGCTTGCAGATGCGCTCGATGTCGGGAATGAAGCCCATGTCCAGCATGCGGTCGGCTTCGTCGATTACGAGGATCTCGACGCCAGTCAGCAAAAGCTTGCCGCGCTCGAAATGGTCGAGCATGCGGCCTGGCGTTGCGATCAGGACGTCGGCGCCACGCTCGAGCTTCTTTTCCTGCTCGTCGAACGACACGCCGCCGATCAGCAAGGCGATGTTGAGCCGGTGGTTCTTGCCGTATTTGATGAAGTTCTCTTCGACCTGAGCCGCGAGTTCGCGCGTCGGCTCTAGGATCAGCGTGCGCGGCATGCGGGCACGGGCACGGCCTTTTTCAAGGCGCGTCAGCATCGGCAGCACAAAGGATGCCGTCTTGCCGGTACCCGTCTGGGCGATGCCGAGCACGTCCTTGCCCTGCAGCGCGTGCGGGATCGCACCTGCCTGGATCGGCGTCGGCAGCGTGTAGCCGGCGTCGGTGACTGCGGAAAGGACCTTCGGCGAAAGGCCGAGGTCTGCGAAGGTCAACGCTTCTGAAGCGGTCTGAGTGTCTTCGGACAAGTTTGTTGGCTGTCTTTGCTCGTTCAAGGGCGCGGCACGCTGGCCACGACAGGCGCAAACCGCCTGCAATATGCCGCAACGCGATAGGCGTAAGTGCGCGATTTGTCAACTCAAACTGGCACACAAGCGGCGATTGCAGCTGATTACTTCCAGCTGTGGCCCAATGTTCAGTATTTGAATTGCTCGGCCAGGATGCGTTCGCTCCAGGAATGGCCGGGGTCGAACAGCAGGGTTGCGGTGTGGGTTGCGGATTCCCGGACCTCGACTGACACCACCGACTTGACTTCGGTATGGTCGGCAACCGCGTTCACCGGGCGCTTTTGCTCTTCCAGGATGTCGAAGCGAACCACAGCCGTCTTGGGCAGGAGCGCACCGCGCCAGCGCCGCGGCCTAAACGGGCTGACCGGCGTCAGCGCCAGAAGTGGGGCGTCGAGCGGCAGGATCGGGCCGTGGGCCGATAGATTGTAGGCTGTGGACCCAGCCGGCGTCGCCACCATCACGCCGTCGCAGATCAGCTCTTCGAGCCGGACCTTGCCGTCGACGGAAATGCGAACCCTTGCCGCCTGGTAGGATTGGCGCAGCAGTGAAACTTCGTTGATCGCCAGCGCTTCCCTTGATGTTCCGGTATCGTCAACCGTCACCATCTCCAGCGGCCGGATGGTTTCGGCCACCGCCGCGGCCAGGCGTGCGGGCAGAGCGTTCTCGCGATACTCGTTCATCAGGAAGCCGACAGTGCCACGGTTCATGCCGTAGACGCGCTTGCCGGTGCTCATCGTCTCGCGCAGCGTCTGCAGAAGAAAACCGTCGCCGCCAAGTGCTACGACGATGTCGGCCTGCTCGTACGGCATCTGGCCATAGCGCTGTGAAAGCCGCTTGGCCGCGGCATCCGCCTCCACTGTTCCGGAGGATGCGAACGAAAATGTCAGCGACTTGGCGTCCATGTGCTCCCCGCCGGCGGTCCGAACGCCACTGCCGGCCGCCGGCAACGGGGTAGCATGTGGTTTTGACGAAGCAAAGGGAGCGAGCCCGGGATAGCGGCAGGGTCTGGTTTTGCCCCTTAGCCGCCGGCAGCCCGTATGATCGTACACATGCCGCTGCGCACGGCTTCCTTGGTCGTCACCTGGCCGGCCTGGATGTTGAACACCGCATTGACCAGTGTGCCGCCGCCCTGGCTACGGGCAACAACGCGCAATGTCTGGACCCGGCCGCTTCCGGTCGTTTCCTGGAATGCGTCGATCGCACCCAGATCCTTGTCGATCGTGATGCCGGAGAACCCATCGGCTGCGACCGCTTGCGCGAGACGCTTCAAGGCCTCGGCCTGCTTGACCTTGGGAAATGACTGCGAGCTCTTGTAGGAGAGTGCCGTGACCAGCGGGATGCCGCTGACCTTGAAGTTCTTCTCGCAGGTCTGTGCCTGGGCAAGCGAAAGGCCAGTCAGTGTGAAGATCGACGCCAGCAAGGTGTGTTTTAGCATTTGCTACTCCAGCGCAGCCCGTTTTCTGTTCGAGCGCATACTCGGACGTCGGAGTTGCTGAGGTCAAGTATGCGGCTTCACGAGTGAAACCGCGTCCTTCGCTTGCATTATATTAGCGCATGCGCATAATCATGCGTGCGCTGACGCAAGACAACTCTGGTCGGAAACATTAAGCTTCAAACACTATGCACCTTTGCAAGAGCCGGATCGGAATTAGCAAGGGTACATCGCTGTGTGGAAGATCGCGTTCAAGGCCAGCTTGGTCACCATCGCCGTTATCCTCGTGACCCAGGTCGTTTCATTCTCGATCCGTCATTCGGCTGGCCAGTCTTTCACGGCATTCGTCTTCGCGATGAACTCTATCCTGCCGGTACTGACGGCGTTCCCCGCAGCCTTCCTGATCTTCTGGCAGAATGAAAAGCTCAAGCGCGCCTTGGCCGAATTGTCGGAAGCCCACATCCAGCTGAAGGCAAAAGCGACGCACGACCAGATGACCGGGCTGCTGAACCGCGAGGCATTTTTCGAGAAATCGAAACAGGCCAGGCGAAAATGCGATTCCGGTGCGCTGCTGCTGATTGATGCCGACAACTTCAAGAGCATCAACGACACCTTTGGCCATCTTGTCGGCGACGAGGCACTCAAGTTGATCTCGAACGCGTTGCGTGCAGCGATCCGCGAAAATGATCTGGTCGGGCGTGTCGGTGGTGAGGAGTTCTGCGTATTCCTGCCGGCCACAAATCGGGACGAGGCAGCCTTGATCGCCGAGCGGATCCGCGCCGAGGTCGAACGGCTTGCTTTCTATCCTGTGGAGGGACACCCGCATCGCCTGACGGTCAGCATCGGTGCGGTCGTATCGGATGGCCAACCGACATCGCAACTCATGCGCCTTGCCGACCGCTGCCTCTATGAAGCCAAGGAGCAGGGGCGCAATCGCGTGGTATTTGCCAAGGCAGCGATGTCGGCTGCCTAGCGCCGCTTGCAAGGCGCCAAGGTTCAGCCCATGCCGGTGGCATAGTGGAGGTAGATCGCCAGGACGATGAACCCGATGATCGTGGCGATGCCAGTCCAGTCGACCCGCGCCTCTTTCATCTGTCGAAACAGCTTGAGCAACAGCAGCCACGCGACGATCACCACCACGGCAATAATCACGAACCTGATCATCCATCACCTCCAGCGCAGCCGCTCGTCCGGCCCGCAATCTGGATATAGTGGTCACATGGCTTCAGTTTTAGGGCGCGGGGCGTCCGCGTACCTGGGGATGCTGCGATGCTCGCCCGAAATTGTCTTTACTGCGCCACAAAATATGCTAACCGGAGCGAATTGCCCTTGTAGCTCAGATGGTAGAGCAGCGGTTTTGTAAACCGAAGGTCGCGGGTTCGATTCCTGCCGGGGGCACCACTAATCCGTCGGTTTTTATAGGTTTTTCAATCGGTTAGGCGGGATTGCAAATCTCCTTATCCCCCGCTCCGTCCACCCAAGAAAATTCGGTGGATAGCGCCGCCGGGGCCGCCGAGTCGGAGCCGGATCATTGAGTTCCGGCACCAACCATCGCGAAATGATGTTGGCGACTCGAAGGATGCCCACCGCGAGGTAGATTCGAACCAGCCTCATGGCTCCTTCCTTTGCAGCGTGTCTAATGCGTGTTCCATTCGAGCAGCAGATTGGCCAAGGCTTTCGCGAACATTGACCAGATGGTCTTCGTCCATGTCCGTGGTGTTGCCGAGCGCCAGCCAGGTTGTCCAAAGCGCGTTGCGAATTTCATTCAGCTGATCGAGAGCATCAAGCCGGTCCATCACTCACCGCCTTTCAGGCCTTCATGGCTTTCGAGTGCCTCGTGCATCACGCCGATCAGTTCCTGCGCAGTTCGCAGGCCGGCACCAATGGCGTCGGATAACTCGGTGGAATCGCCGCCATTCTGGATGGCCCAAGCCGCGCTCTCGCACAGCCGGATGATGGCCGCCGCTTCGTAGCTGCATTGCATGATCTGGTCGGCGGTCATGTCGTCGTGAGGGATGAACCGGGTCATGCTGCACCCCCTTTCGGGAGGTTGCCTGTCCAGAGTTGGGCCGCGACCATCGCGAATTCGTTGATCTGTCGGAAAAACCCGACCTCGATGCCGCTAAGCCCCCTGCGGCCTGCGTTCTCGTGGATATCGCGCACAATGCAGTTGAGCAGGGTAGCGTGACCAACCGTGGGATGTTTGCCGATAAACTCAAGGTATTCGGTAGCCAGCTTCGCGCCGGTCGTGCAGTCACTCCCGTACGACCCCGAAGGCTCGACGCACCAATAGTCGATGCCGGTTCCACGGGGCTTCCGTTTGCGCATGAAGGAAAGAGCCTCTGCGAAATGTGCCATAGCTCAAGCCCTCGACTTCGCTTTGGTCGCGAACTGACGCGACACCGAGAGGTAAAAACGAGTGTTCGCCTCACTGCCGACCGCGCGCCCCATGCCGAGTTCGAGCGCATCCGGGTCGAGGTCACGGGCAGCAATGGCATAGTGCTTGGCGTGATATTCGAGCCGATTTTCAGCAGTCTCACCAATATCGGAAAACAGGATGGGGCGGCGTCCCTCTTGATGCGGATGGATCGTCGCCATCCACTGGCCGCCCTCGCATTCGGCGAGAGCTTGGGACAATTCCCTGGCAAGGCGGCGAACCTTGATCCAGATCTCGGGGTTTTCGGGCAAGCCTTCGGCGGTTGCCCCAAGCGTGAGCTTAGGCATCGTTCCGTCTCCATATCTAGTTACAAGAACTTGTTTACTGTGTTCAGTAACCTATTTGCCAATCTCCGCCTTGTCAACGGGTTTCTAGGTGTGGTAACTAGAAAAAATAGTTTGAGAGGGATTTATGCTGACAACTGGCAATCAACTGAAAGCCGCGCGGGCGCTCATTGGTGTGGAGCAGAAGGAGTTGGCCGAGGCGGTCGGCGTCAACGTCAACACCATTCGCAGCATGGAGGCAGCGGGCACGGGCCCCATAGCCGGCAGGGCACAAAACGTTCAGGCGGTCCAGAGAGCAATGGAAGAACGCGGCGTCGAATTCTTGAACCACGGGAATCCGGGGGTGCGCATTAGGTCATGAGCGCAAACACGCCACGCGAGCGCATGACCGACAAGCGCCGCCAGCACATCTTCTCGGAGAACTGCACCGGCCACAACGTTGCGCCGTGCTGCATCTGCGACAAGCCCATTCACCGCACCAACGACCGGTGGATCGTCGAGCACAAGCGCGCGCTAGGGCTGCTCGGCAAGGACACCAACACGAATTGCGGCCCGGCGCACTACGACTGCGCCATGGCGAAGACCCACACCCAGGACTTGCCCCGGATCAGGAAGGCCAAGCGCCAGCAGGCCCGGCACGAGGGAACCGTGAAGCCATCGCGTCAGTTGACGGCACCGGAAGGCTGCTCCTACGATTGGAAGCGCCGCAGGTACGTAAAGGCTGAACCTCATGTCGAGAACAGGCAACATTCTGCCCGAGCAGAAAAAGCCCAAGCTGATCGTTGTCGCCGCGTTCAACCGCAACGATGACGGCGACCTTCTGCCTGCGTTCGATCCTCGCCAGATGCAGAGCGAGGACGCTGCCAAGCGCTTGGCCAAGATGATCGAAAGCGAGCATGCAGGCGTGATTGCCTGGAGCCGTGAAGCCGACCCGGCAGTCGGCGAATATGGTGAACCGACAATCCTGTATCAGGCCGGCCAAGTCCCCGACATGGAGTAGATTATGAGCCAAACAGCCTGCGTACTTTTTCGCACAGACGCTTCCTACACTGTCCAAGAGGACATGAAATTCGGTGAAAAGCTGGCCAAGGCGCTGGGAGAGTTTGACAGCACAAAGAGTCAACAGTTCATCTCATCTGGAAGGCATCAATATGCGGCGTGGGTTCTTGGTGCCGACGTCCAGGACACCACACAGGTCTACGTAATCAACGGTAATGGCGGGGAAAGAGTGACGGCCACAACCGGTAGTCAAGGAGCAATTGACGCAATGGTCGAGGTGTTACGTGGTCATGGCTATACGGCCATTAGACGTGGCACATAACAAAAAAAGCCCCGCGACCTTGCGGCAGCGGGGCGTGAAAATGGCGGAATTCCGCTATTTCATGAGGCGGGCGGTTCGCCTTTGATCCTTCGGATAACCACATCGAAGGCAATGTCCGAGATCCACATCGCACAGACGCCAATCAGGAACGCGGTCGCATGGGTTGCCGCTGGATCGTCCGGCAACGGCCAGTTGATCGACCGCAGATAATACACCGTCGGCATGGTCAGATATGCCGCCGCGATGGCACCACATACCGGTGAGGCGAACATTTCCCGCAGCTTGTAGTGCCGATGCGATAGCGCCCGCAGAACGCCGCCGAAAAGGCCAGCAGCAAGGACGGATGCTTTGATGCCCAGGAGGTCAAAAAAGTCCTGCATGCCTTATGCTCCCACCGGCTTCTTGGCGATGAACCGCCCATAGAGCGCCCACACCGAACCGAAGAGGATAGTGACGGGGGCGACATAGAGCGTAGGCGCATCGGGGACGCCGTTCGTCCATAGCTCTGCAAAGAGGGCCGCCGCGCCGAGGAACGATGCAAGCGAGCCTTGTGCAACTCGAGACTGGTATGCCGGCTCGCTGTTGGTCGAATGCTGTTCGCGAGCTTCAAGCTCACGCCGAACCGTTTCGGCGACCACTTCGCGCACGGCCGGCACGTCAGTCGGCTCAAGCGAGATTTTCGGATTGACCGCCACCTTGTCGAGCACGCGCCCGATGACGGTTTCGAGCACCTTGCCGGCGATCAGCGGCCCAAGGAAGTTCTGTTGCTGAGACATGGGATTTCCTTTCAGGAGAAGAGCCGGGAGAGGACGCGGGACAGCCAGCCGCGCGCGGGCTCAGGTGCGGGCGCTGGATCAGGTTTCGGTTCGGGGATCGTCGGGCGAGGCTGTGGCGCTACGCCGAGGTAGTTCGCGGCCCTCAATGCCTTCTCGAAAGTCTTGGCATAGTCGGCCAGATCTTCGGCGCGGTCGGTGCCATTGACGATGCGGCGCGCACCGACATAGTCGCAACGGTCGCCCTTGATGTAGTCGTCCAGCTTCTTGCCGGTGAACATGCCCTTGGTCATGCCGTCGAAGAGAGCTTTCAGGGCAATCGGCCATGTCATGAGCTGGCCCGGTGCGGTGGCGCCGAACTTGCGATGGTTCGTTTCCCACGTGACTTGCACCAGGCCCTCGCCCACCCACGGGTAGTAGGGCTTCGAGCGGAGGTACCTTTCGCCGCCCTTCTCGCGGATGGGCTGCATGGTGTGGCCAGTCTCAAGGTACGTGGTCGACAGGATATAGGAGAGATGCCGTAGTGGCGTGCCGCGGCGCTGCGCCTCGTCAAGAATGCGCTCGGTGCCGTTCACCTGGCTTTGCGAAAGCGACGTTCCGAACACGCCAGACGAGCGCGAGCGCAAGGCCGCGTAGAACTTGCTACGGTCCATTGGGATTTCCTCGGGTTGTGGGAGGGGGGTGTCAGCCGCCGTCATTCCCGCAGGGTGCAGGTCGTCACAAAGTTAAGACTGCGGGGTGGGGCTATGTCGCTATCGCGAACTTCGTTGCCCTGTGGGTCTTTTTCGTTATCGGCAGCTCAAAGAAGAAATAACTCGCCCAACTCAACGCCATGGCTACCGGGATGGAGAGGGCGAGAAACATCAGCGCCCCCGATGTCCCAGCGTTCATGCCGGCTGAAACAAGAACAGCCCCCACTGCTGTGAACGCAGCCAAGTGCCACATGTAGATCGAGTAGGAGATGTCGCCGAGAAAGATTGACCATTTCGGGAAGACATGCCCCGCCCGTCCGGCGCTTATGGCGGACCAAACCAACAAAGTGGCAGGAACGCCCCAGAGTGCAGCACGCGCGGGCGTCGTAACCGCGATCCAGCTAGGATCATAGAGGACACCAGACAGGACCACCAACAGCAGGGCTGCGGCCGCTAGCAACAGTGGGAACCGAATGGTCAACCGCTGACCAAACAGCGCCAACGCTACGCCCATGCAAAACTCTAACGATAGTGCGTCAGACAGAGCGAAGCGCGGCACCAACCCGTAGTAGGCCACCGTTACCAACACCATCTCTGCGACGATCCAGACCATTAACGCCACCCGAAGATGGGAGCCGGCCAACATCAGCAAAGCCGTGACTAAGTAGAACTGAACCTCATATGTGAGTGTCCATGCCACCGGGTGAGCAGCCGGCGCGTGCAGTAGCACCAAATCAAGTGGCCGAGAAACCAGCGCGGCGATATCATCGTGTCCGGTCGATGCCCGCAAAGCGATCATTGCGGCCAAGGACAGCCAGAACAGCGGATAGACGCGGGCAACGCGCCGAAACAAAAACGCCCGGATAGATCCCGACTGCGCAGCGACGCCAGCTATTACAAAGCCGCTAAGAACAAAGAATATATCGACGCCGAAATGGCCGACGTACATAAGCGCGGAGCTGGCCGAGTGCACCCATTCAGAACCGGAATAGGCCGCCGCCATGTTCATCGAGTGCATGGCTACAACCAGCAATGCTGCCACGGCGCGCATTGCCTGGAGACTATCGAGTCGCCCTGTGTTCCCCGGCATGGGCAATGCAATACGGTATTTCCCCAGATGATAGCAAGACCATGGGACCTTACAGTTTGAACACGACTGCTGTCAGTGTCCCGCTGGCTAGGTCAATCGCCCCCGCAGTAACATTGCTTAGTACTGCTGTCACGGTATCTGCTGCGCTTACGTAACCTGTTAGCGACATTCCCTGAAGGTTTTGAGAAAAACCGAAGACAACAGGGTCGCCTATTACCGCGCCGAATGCGGCAAACACGGGGAAGTCTTCTGCGCCAGCCGCCAACGAGGGCGGGTTGTAAGTGGTTGATCCGGTGATCGTAGCGACGTTCTTTTGAATGACCGAACCGGATGGAGTTTCGGTAGCACTTTCGAACAGGTTCCTTCGGTTGTCCGCGAGGACGCGAGCGTTCGCGTTCGTCTTGGCGATGTACATCCTCGCCGCGTTGGGCGTGTACCCGCCAAAACCCTTGAACGTCGTTCCTTCAACGGTCAGGACCTGCTCTGCCGCCGTGCCGGAAACAAGTATCGGATTGGTGACATAAATCGTTGCGCTTGTGCGAATGAACGAACAGCCTTCGAGGGTCATCCGGCTCGCGTTTGTTGTCGCATGAAACCAAAGGTCAGCGTCACCGCCGTTACCTTCGAAGACTGTCCCAGAGATGACAATGTTCCCGTAACCGTCGCCGGGATCAACGATTTTCAAGCCGAAGTGCAGCGGGCTAGCTCCGGCAGGCCCGTTGTATTGGAATGAACCGTTGACGATCACCAGAGCATTTGCATTGAAGACCAGCAGGCCAGTGTTGGTGTTGTTGGCGAACGTGGTGTTCAGCAGTGTGAGTGAGTTCGGGCTAGTCGTGGACACAGAAGTGTTCAGGACGCCGCCGTCGGTGTTCCAGCGGAAATTGCAGTTGTCGAAGATGCTCTGTTCGAGGTCAGTGCCGCTGAAGCCGAGCGCAAAGCCTTCAACAATCACATTTGAAAAGCTAGCCCACGCGCCGATAGAGACATAAAGCCCGATTGACGTAGCAACAGCGCCGCCGATAAGTCCTATCCCATCAATCCGCCAATGAGTTTCAGGGTAGGATGCGTTGCCGAGCAGAACGATGCCTGCACCGAGCGTATCAGTCGGCGAGTAGATTTGGCTCTGTGCAGGACCGTCGCCGATGAAGTCGATATGGTGCTCGTGCCGATTGGTCTTTGCAGACAGGTCGGCGACGATTGCCTGCGATATCGAATAACGGCTCGTTGGGAAGTAGATGCGCCCGCCGCGCGTTAGGCCGACAATGTAGTCGACCGCCGCTTGGATCGCAGTTTTATCGTCAGTCGTACCGTCGCCAACAGCTCCGAACCACTTGACATTGACAGGGCCGGAGTAGATGCGCACCCACGAACCAGCCGACGAGGCGATGGCGGTTGCTTTGACGAACAATCCTTCTTGCGTGTCGGCAGCATGCGATGACGTGTAGTTGCCGCTCTTAAAGACCCAAAAGCCTTCGCGCCCCGTTTCAGTCAGAAAGCAGGTCGTGTCCTTGGTCGTGTCGAGCGCCTTCATGGCAGTGCGCGTCGCGACGTATGGCGACACCGTGAGATTGAGCCGCGCCGTGGGGACGCTTGCCACGTCCGACAGGTTCGCCGACTTGACCATCTTCAGGCCGAGATCGGTGGCAATTTCCGCCAGCGTGTCGAAAGCGGCCGAAACTCCTGCCTTCAACACATTGATGCCAGCCGTCACACTGGAAGTCACATAGGCCTTGACGCTCTGCTGGCTTGGCGCGCGCGTAGCACTGTCCGAGGCCATGTCATCTTCATCGAGGACGCGGCTGTCGACATAAGCCTTGACGCTCTGCTGCGTCGGCACCAGCGTGTCGCTGTTCGATGCCATATCATCTTCGTCGACGACCGACGACACGGCGTTGAGCGGGAATATCACTTCAAAGCGAACTCCAGTGAAGAACAGCACCGTCTGCCGGCCAGCCTTGAATTCGTTCACCCAGATGTCCGAGCCGTCGCCGTACTTGACGCCATACGTGCCGACACCAGAGACGTTGATCGTCGCAGCGCCGCTGTTGTTGGCTGTCGGCGTCATTAGGTAGAGCCGGTTCGCCTGAAACCCTACCGGCAGCGAAACCACAGCAGCGTTGCCCGTCCCACCGGTTACCGTGAGTTTTTCCACGGCGGCGCGGCCGAACAGCCGGCCATAGGTCATTGGCACCCAGGAAGCCCCGGTCGCGTCCCATTCCTTCAGGACAGCAGGGTCGAAGTTCTTGTCGAGCCAGAGCTTGTCAGTTGCCGGCGCGACGATGCCGTCGACCATGTTGCTGAAGACGCCAGCCGCCCGCAGCGCGGACAGCACCAGCTCAGACACGCGCACATATTTGCCGGTCTCGCCGGTCAGCGTCGTGCCGGTGAGGAAGAAGCCCCAATGCAGTGAGTTGTCAAATTCAGTCGCCATGTCTTATCCTCAACGGAATGCGGCTCGTCGAGACGAGCTGTTCAGGTCGGTTTGGGATGGGCTTTCAATGGGCAAACCAGCGGGGAGAATTGAACTGGCCTGGTACCGGATCAACGGCGCTGCGCCGTGGGGTAGCGTCTTTCTGACGGTATTCTTGGCCGCGCTGCTCTTCTTGATCGTCGCGGGCGCTACCGGCTTGATGCCCACAAAGTGGGGATCTGGTGGTGACTGCGGCCCTCGCGGTATGACCCTGGCGGATAACTGCTAGTCGACCATTTCTTTGAGGGACGGCTCAACACCTTTGAAGCCGCTCAATTCGTCCAGATTGAAACCGCCTTCGAGTATCCAGCGCCAGTATGGCAAAGTGGCAAATGGGATCATCCCCGTTGCACGTCCAACGTCGGCTGGCGAAACATCAAGGTCACCAGACATCCCCCGAGCGGGAACACCTAGCAGTTGCGCCGCATCAGTGCCCAACTGGAACGATGGGCCAAGGAGTGCCCCGAAGGCATCACGATTGGCATATCGAGATGCCGGCTGGCGACCATCGGCGCCGGGAACTGCGAGACGCCCTGTCGCCGAGGCGAGCGCGAAAAAGCCTGGCCCTCCGATTTTCTCCCAGGTGTTGTTGATCTCCATGCCAACAGACAGAATGCCTGACCGCTCGAAACCCTCGGCGATCCATGTGCCGGGGTTGTTTGACAGCTCCCTGCCGCTCTCCATCTGCTTGAAATAGTAGGCAGCCATACCCAGCGTCGACATTGCAATCGTGCCCGTTACAAATTTGCCAGGGCCTTCCTGAAGCCCGCGCATCAGGACGCGTTGGTTCGAGGCGATGGCGAAAGTCTTGAACTGAAGCAGCGCCCGACCCGTGGGGGTGTGAGCGAACAGCGGCACGTCCGCCACGCTCTTGGTGACGATGATGCTGTCGACGTCCTTGTTGAGGCCGCCGGCGAAGGCACGGCGCGCTTCCTCGTCGGTCCAGCGCTCGATGCCGGGAATGTGGACATTGCCGTCGACCTGGCCAAACTCATCGAACTGCCTCGCGATCCGCTCAGCCATGTGCTCATCGATGCCGAGAAAGCCCATGTACCGGCGCTCGCCTGGGTCAAGCTTGGCATAGTCGCCGAGGGCAGCGTTTTTCAGGATACGGTTTTGCACCAGCACCGACGCAACCGACTTGTGCCAGTCGTTCCAAAACGACAGCAGGGTCATGCGAGAGAACAGCGTCCCCATATTGTCGATCAATCGCTCGAACGGGCTGTTTTGCGCATAGGGGTCGGCAAGCTCAGCCATCGTCGCAATGCGTGACTGCGTCATCCTCTCGGTCACTGCGCCCGCCGTCTTGGCATCGGCAACCGCAAGCTTGACCGCGTTGAGATTGGTCATGAGCGGCGCTATACCTTCGCTCATGTACCTGCCCAGGCCGTGGACCATTGCCGGCCGCACGGCATCTGTCAGCGATGCAACGAGCACGCCGCCAAGCTGTCGGATGTAGTTGAACGTGCCGGCAGTGCGAAGGACGCGGGCATAGCTCGTGTGTTGGCTGTCGACCTTGTACTGGCCACGCAGCAGATCGCGGACGCTGGAAAAGTCCTCGACATCGCTTTGCTCGCGCTTCTTGAGCCTCTTGAGTTCCTTGGCCTTTGCGTCCGCGTCCATGTCGGAAGCTTCGACCTGCTGTCGCAGTGACAGGTAGTCGTTTTTCAGGCGATCGAGCTGGGTCTGTAGCGTGGGCTTGCCGGAGCCGCCATGGCGCTTGTCCATGCGGGTGAGCTCGACGTCGGCCGCCATGACCCGGGCATAGCGCCGGGCAATCAGTTCAATGTCGTGTTCAAGGAACTCTTCGATCAGATGGTCGGGAATGTTGAAGGTGCGTTCCTTCAGCGGCCCGCGCGCCGACATCACCATGTCATAGGACGGCATACCCTGATTGGCCCGACCGGTGAGATGGTTGAAGATGTCGTTGACGATTTCGTTCACATAGTCGGCCCGGTCCTGCGGCGAGACAAATTCGGGGATCTCCTGCTTGACCTTCGGCACCATGGGCTCGAGCTTGTCGGCCTTCACCTTCAGCCCGTCGATGTCGGCCTGCATCCGCTCCAAGTCGACGGACTTCGCGGCCAACTCGGCCAGCATGTCGTCATTCGCCTTGCCCTCGGCTTCCATGCGCTTCAGTGCCTCGACGCGCTTGCGCAATGAGCGCTCGGCCAGCTTCGCCTTGAACAGGTCGCGCTTGGTCGTGGCGTAGTCGACAACCAGGCTGACACGCGGCGAGGCGTTGGCGAGGTCGCGCACCCCGTCAAGCTCAAGCTCCAGATTGGTCAGGCCCTCACTCAGGGTGCGGGCTTCCATGGCCGAAATCTCGCGTTCATTGACCAGCTTGTCGCCAGCCGTGTCGAAATCGGCCAGTTCGCTTTCGAGCCGGGAAATCCGGCTGTCCATGCCTTCGAGGTTGTTTTCCGCCCCCGTTACGCGATCGATGAAGTCGCGGACTTCCTTGACCGACGCATTCGGCGACAGGCCGACGTCTTCAAGCCACTTCGCGGCGGTCTTGTCGAGATTGTCGAGCAGCGCGGCTGCTGCCTCTTCATCGGCGGTGCGCAACGGCACGCCAGCCAGTTCGTTGCGGATCGCGTCAAGCACGGCGTTTGCGTCGACATAGCCGGCACCGTCGCCGGGCAGGTTCGCAAAGATGTCGTCTTCCGCCTGGACAAAGTTGTCGACATCGCCGATGCCGCCTTCCTTCTTGAACATGCCGGGATGCGTCTTCGGAGTGACGTCCATGGCCCGCAAGGCTTGGTCGAGCTTGGAGCCGATGCGAACACCGCCCTTGCTCCTGATCAACGCCAGAACCGGGCTACGCTCGGCGAAAGACTGCTTGCGGCCGGCGGCGCGCTCGGCTTTGCGGACTTCCTTGACCGCGTCCACCATGACGGCGTTCTCGTCCATGTTCCGAAGTCGCTTCACCAGATCGGCCGGCGCGCGCTCCTTCAGCACATCGAGGCGGGTCTTGCGCAGACCTTCCAGCGAGCCGGCCTTGCGGTCACGAATGCCGCGCCGTTGGGTCAGTCGATCTTCCAAGCCTTCGAGCCGATCGGTCGCCTTGGTCAGCGCTTCACGCTGCTTGTCGACATCGACAATCTTGTTGCCGATCCTGATCTCGTCCGCCTTGAACTCGAGTTGTGCAAGTTGCTCGTCAATCCATGGCGCAACGATGCTCTTGAAACGAGCTTCGCCGGCATTCAGCCGCGGCGAATTCCAGATGCGGGTCAGGTAAGAGACCGCGGTTTTGACGTGGACGTCTGGCGGCAGCAAGCCGACCTCGATAGCCTGATTTTTCAGTGGCTCGAAAAGAGCATCGCGCCACGCCGAAGCAGCTTTGCTGACGGCGTCGTTCTCGCCGACGTCACCCCGGCGCATGGCTTTGCTGACAGCCATTCTGAACTCTTCAGGCGTCATGTTGAAATCGGGCGTCTTGCGGGCTTCGGCGTAGATCGCCTTTGTCTGTTCCAGACCCTTGGTCAGAGCGCCCCGGTCCCAGTATTTCACGGCGCTTTCGACGGCCAGGTTGCCCTCGCCGCGCACATTCTTTTCGAGGTAGTAGCCCGTCTCTGCGATGTCGGCCATGTTCGCGCGGTGGACCGCCGACGGGCTATGAGCCGCACGCGTTAGCGGGTTCAATTGCGCTGTGGCCTTGCCGACCGCCTTGGCGCCGCCGGCAATGTCATAGTCTTCAAGCACAGGCTTTTCGACGGCTGCAGCGCCAGCACTCTGGCCCTCTGCCAAGCCAGCCCTGAAGTCAGCCAGAGCCGCGCCGCCGTCGTCAGGCAGTGCCATCACACGGTCGACGGTCGAGAGTGCGGCCTTGCGTTCGGCGGCAGAGAACAGCGCGCCGACGCCGGAGCCGAGCAGCGTGCCGAGAACCGCACCGCCGCCAATGGCAAGGACGCTATCTTCGAGAGGCCGCGTCTGCTGTGTTGACTGCAAGGCGAATTCCGACACACCAGCACCAAGCGCACCGGCAAGGCCGGTTGAGACAGCGGTCCGCGCGATGGTTGCACCAGTCGTCGCGCCCTTCACCAGAGCGCCACCCGGCAGCAGGGAGGGCCAGTCAAAGACTGACACGCCAAACTGCGCGCCCACGGCGGTCCACCCTCCAGCGTCGAGAATGCGACGGTCTTCCCGCTCCATGTCGATCTGGCTTTTCAGGGCCGTGACGGCAGGCCGGTTGAAGACGTCAGCGAACCGCTCCCAATGCTGTTCGTAGGGCGTGCCCTTGATCTCGTTCCAGACCACATCACCCGTGAAGCCGTCTTCGCGCGTCGATCGGTCAATGCCGGCCATCTTGTTGTTGTTGGCCGACCCAACGGTGTTGTCTTGCCGCCAAGCCGCGCCCAGGATGGACATGACATCAGGCGCAATCTCCGGCTCTTCTGGCGTGTAGTCGAGCGCGCGGAAGGTGCCCAGCGCAGGACGTTCATCGGGATACTCAATTTGCGGCATCGTCACCCCACACCGATTTGTCGATCGTGCGCTTTCGCGCCATGCCAGGACTGTCAGGCAGCGTCTTGGGATCGATGATCGGTCCCGGCGTTGGCGCTGGCGTCTTGTCACGGACAGCGCGAATGTCGTCGGCTTCCATCTCGCCTTGCTGCATGACGGTCGTGGCGCGCATCGCCTTCAGCCAGTCTGGCCGCGAAGGGTCGGCGAGCAACTGGTCCGCTTCTGTCACTGCCGCCCGCTCGACATCGGTCGCGGATTTGTTCCGCTCACGTTGCGCAAGGAAGCGCTCTTTTGCGTCGGCAGCAGCCTTGTCGCTCAGTTCCTTGATCGTGGCAGGCTTGACACCCCATGGCGGGCCAAGCACTTCGTCGTACTTCGTCTGGCCGCCATCGGTGTATTGATAGAACAGGCTGTAGCGTGGCGGACGGCCTGCTTTGACCCCTCCGGCCTCGATGTCGGCGCGGGTCTTGTCCGTCGCCAGGATCGCGACGTTCTCGACTTTCCGGCCGAGCTTGGCAGCGTAATCGGTGGCGGTCTTCATGGCGTCTTCGCGCAGATAGTCCCGCTTGTCGCCGATCGCCGGATAGTGCAGCTCGGGCGGCATACGCATCAAGTTGGGCTTGCCCGAAATGTTGCTGACATTCCAACGGGTCTTCAGGTCGGCGAGTGCCGCCGCCTTTGCCGAACCAGCATCTCCCCCCGTCTCGTAGAACTTTTCTTCGGCAATCTCTCGATACTCTGTCAGTAGGCCGACCGGATGATCGGGGATGATGCCGGCGCCGGGCTCAGAGGTGAAGATGCTTGGATCGTACATGGCAGTCACGTCAGCGACCGTGAGGTCTTTGACGAACTTCTGAAGCTCCGGCTTGAGCACTTCTCGTTTGGCCTTCACCGACGGATCGGCCATGGCGATAATGCGGGTCGCTGCTTCCTCGCCGCTGAGGCCGCGGTCGTTGACCAAGTGCCGGAACACGGCGAGCTTGTCGCGCGCTTGGGCGCCACCTTCGAGAGCGCCAAATGAGATGGGCGCAAGACGCTCGACGGCGTCGGCCGCTGACATGGCCTTCCCGAAAGTCGCCGGATCGGTCGATGCCACACCCTGGCGAACCATGGCCTGAACGGTCTTGGGGATGTATTTGGTGCGGTCGATGAAATCGGACGTGATGGCCTGTTGCTGGTCAGCATCTTCGGCCCGGGCGATCAACTGGTCGTAGGTCTTGTCGGCAACCTTCGTCTGGTCGTTGTCGAAGGAATTCACAGAGACGTCGCCGCCCGCCATTGCCTTGATCATGGCATTGACGCCGCCGCTTTCCTTCTGCGCGGTGCGAAGAGCGCCGACCAGATCGGCCTTGTCGCCATTGTCGAGCGTCGTGTCGGCGAGGATGACACTCTCCCGCACTTGGTCGGGTTCGGTCTTGATCAGAAGGCTGTAATTGTCCTTCCTCGCCGCGCGCTGCTGGGTCACCTGCTGGCTATATTCCGTCTCACCCCACGACTGGAGCTGCTGGCGGCGCTCATGGGGGATTGCGTCAAGATCGGGATCACCGGGTACGGGCGTGTAGGTGCCACCCAGCAGGGCCGCAGCCTTCTGTTTGTGGCCCTCCATCTGAAACTTGACCTTGTCGGCTACCGTGCCCGGGGCTCCGCCAGCCTTGTAGTCCGACCGGTCATAGCGGCCAGGTGCGCCGGCATTGATTGCCGAATAGATGTCGAGCAGTCCCATACCCGGCTTGACGCCGGCATCGCGCAGGTACTGGCCCGCCGCAGCGACCTGCTGCTCGATCGGCATGTCCTTGGTGACGCCATACTTCGCAGCCTGTGGCTCGCCCCACTGGATCAGCCCGCGATGCGTGCCCCATTTCGTCGTCGGCCCCTTGATCCATGGGTCAAAGGTGCCTCCGGTCTCATAGGACATGACGGTCGCGAGATCGACCGGGTCAACGCCGAGCTGCTGCGCTGTCTGCTGAATGGCACCCGAAAGACCCTTGGTATCAACCTTGATGCCCTGAATGTCGCGGATAGCGGTCTGCGGATCCTGCTTGAACTTCCAGCGCCATTTGCTTTCGGCAGCGTCTGCTTCCCATTTCTGGCGGCGTTCGGCCTTCCACGGCTCCGGCATGTTCGCCGAGTTGATCGCTTCCAAGCCTTGGCGCTTCAGGTCGTCGAACCCGGCGGCGTTGTTCTGGATCTGGGTCCGATAGGTGCCCAGGTTCGTGTTGGTCGTCCGGTCGTAGTAGGCCGACTTCGTATCATTCTCAAAGCCGTTGGCCTTTTCGAACAGCGAGTTGCCACGCGACAGGATGTTGTTGAGGTAGCCCGTCTGGGCGTCCTTGGTCAGGCCCTCGAAATTGGCCTTGGCAAATTCGTTAGCGCGCTGCTGATGGCCTTCCATGAATTGGCGCGTGAAGCCGATGCCGCTTTCCGAGCTTTCTTCGCGTGCCTTCAGGAAAAGCTGCTCTTCGTCGGCCAAAAACTTGGTGAGGCTGGTCGACACGGAATTGGAACGGTCGTTGGCGACGTCGATCTTCTCGCGGTCGGCGAGGTCGAACAGGTTGTAGCTCGCCTGCACGACGGCCTGGCCGGCGTCCATCATCGCAGCGCCGACCATCGGTGTCGGCCCGGAATTGGCTATGCGGCCCGAGCGCGGGTTGTTGTAAGCCACGTCTCGAGCGGTGGGGATGTTCACCATGCGCTATTCACCATCAGCCATAAGGGAGGGAAACGGACGTCGAGGTCTTCGTCTTCTTGTTGCTCTCGCCGAACCTGTTGAACATCGACGACATGCCGGAGAACAGCGAGCCGGCCGCCCGGATGCGCGCCGCTCGCATGGCGCTTTCGGCGTTGAACCCGGCCACCTTGGCGGCGTCGTTATAGCCGCGCGCTTGCTGGTCGCCCTTGTAGATGTCGGTTTCGGCAGCGAGCGCCACGCGTTCGGATGTATCGCCCATGATGTCGATGACCGACGGATCAGTCATGTTGCCGCCTGAGCCGGCGATGGCTGCCTGTTGCTGCGAAAGCAGTTGCTTGCCCTCACGATTGCGGGCCATGGCGTCACGCTGGCTTGCCGCCGTCGCCTCGTCGGCCTGCATCGCAGCGACCTTCTGCTCGTACTGGAACCGGGCCTTCTGTTCGCGGCCCTCTTGCATCGCTCCGGCAACGGACATGATCGTCCCGCCGATGCTCGCTATGGTGCCGATTGCCCCAAGGACAGGCGTTAGGAAACCCATTGCCAGACTACCTTTCCGTCTAAAATCTCGTCTGTCGGCTTGAAACCCAGCTTCAGCATCAGGGCTTCGGCACGCGGGATCGAGGTGTCGCAGGTCGCCTTGATTACGCGGGCGCCGCGCTTCTTCGCCTCTGCCAGCACTTCGAGGATGTGACGGAAGATGCGCGGTTTACGGCCTTCGGCTGGTACCTCCAGGAAGGCCATCCACTCGCCTTCACCAGTCTCGATGACGCAGCCGAAACCGGCCAGCAGGCGACGACGCCACAGCGCGCGGCCGATCCACTGGCCGGTCACCTGAACACCACCGTAAAATCGCGCGAAGTCGATGTCGTCGGCCGGCCTGATGTCAGCCATTGGTCTGAACATCCATCACCAGCGAGCCGGCAGTGAAGGGGTATGGCGAACGCTGTTCGAGGCAGAGACGGCTGTCAGTGTTCCAGTCGCTCGAAACCGACATCATGTCGGCGTCGAAGCTTGTGAACAGCGTGTTCGCAGCGATCGGCTTATCGTTCTTCGTCGTGGTCAGGCGCCGAAGGCTGACGAAATCCATGCCGACCCGCAGGCCATCCAGCATTGTGTTCACAAGGTACATGCCGAGCTGAGACACGCGCTTCTTTTTGAATAGCGCCGTGCCATTTGCAGCCCCGTAGGCGAGTTTGGTCGACTGCCAGCGTCCGACGTAGGGAAGACCGATCACGACCGCCTTGCCGGCAGGCTGTGGCGGCAGGACGACCTGCCCGGCAGCGACAGTGTAGAGATTGTCCTGATCATGCAGGGCGGCACCATCGAGCCAGACGGTGACGCCCTTGCCGTTGAGATGCGGCACGGCAAATGTCGTCTGGCTGGCGGTGGCGGTGAAGCGCTTAAAGCCGTCGGCCAGGCAATTCGTCTTGCCGCCGCGGCAGTCCTTCAGATCGGCCAGTCGTTCCAGGCGCTGTGTCCCATCCCGTGTAATGGCGAAGTAGACGTTGTCCTGCCCCTTGCCCCGGCAAGCGATGACCTGCTTGAACAGGCCGTCGGTGACCACACGCGACCAGGCGACCACCTTTTCAGAAGGCCGATAGGTCAGGGCACGGGCTTCCCCGTTTTCGAGGATGAACCACACCACCGTATCGGGCTGGCGCTGGACGGCCACACTGACAATCGGAGATCCATCGCAAACCTCTTCGTGCATCGCCATCAGGTCCATGGCGCTGTAGTCGAGCGTTCCCTGTTCCGCGATCAATGCGAAGACCCTAAGCCCGGTGCTCTGGACGAAGATGCCATCCTTGTCGCACTTGACCGCCCGCAGGTCGTAGCTGCCTTGCGTGGAGCCATCGACCGGAAACCAGCTCGACGCTGTCAGCGGTTCGTCGAAGCTTGAAGACTTGATCGAAATTTCGGAATTGTCGGTGCCGGCGATCAGGCGTTGCAGGCCGAGCAGCCAGAGGATGCCCCGGTCGGTGCTAGCGCCGATCGATCGGAAGATCGGGGCGCTATCGCCCTCGACGTTGTCGTCAAAGCTGCGGAAGGCATCCGGCACCGAACCGTGCACGAAATCGCCCTTGCCCCAATACAGGCGACCGCCGAACGCTTCGATGCCCCAGGGCCAGCCGTCAAAGTCCGACCACGTCGAGAAGTCCCATTCAAATGTCGGGTTCAGCGAGTAGAAGCGGCCCAGCACTTCGACGTTGGCAACCGTGGCGCTGCTATAGGCCGTCATGCGCGCAACGCCGACCTGACTGCCACCGGTATAAATGAGCGTCGTGTCGATGGTGCCGCTGGTAAAGGTGACCGCCACGAAGCGGAAGAACTTCACGACGTTGTCGTCACTATCGGTGACGTTCGTCGGCCCGGTGTTTGCCGTGTAAGTGCTGTGCGTGCTCCATGCGCCGGGATTGCCGCTGCCGTCGTCGGTTGCGACCTCAAGACGGACGGAACCCACCCAGGTGCCTGACACCTGAAACGAGAACGTGCGGGCGGCCTTGACGCCAGAAACGCGGATCGATGCACCATTCGCCGGGGCGCTCGTGAAGCTCTCCTGTACGGTCTGGCCCGACTGAAACAGGCGGAAAAGCCGATTGACCATGCTGGCCTCGAAGAACGCCCTGCTTGCCGTCAGCGTGCCGTTGCCAGTGTAGACCGAGGGCGTGAGCGCCACTGTGCTGTCAGCACGCACGAATGGCCCGTCGTCGACCTTGTAGCGCTGGATACCCCAACTGGTGTCACCACGGCGCTGGATTTCGCGCTGCTGGAACTGGCGTGAAGCCAGATAGAGCACATCGATATTCTGCTTGTGCCGAGGCGCTGCAAGATCGGCCGTCGTCCATGGCGTCGACAGGACCAAGGTGCCAGCAGCGTCTATCTGGCAGCGAGCCACAAGCGCTTGCCTGGCATTGTCCGTGTAGAGTTCGAGATAGATGCTGCCCGCGTTGGGCGTGAAGGCGATCGAATGGTCGCCATCGTCAAGGATCGACAGCGGCACCACGTCACTGGCTCCGGCTGACGTGCCAATATGCACCCAGACCGGCCCACGAACGACCTCGACACGAAGACCGTGTTCCTTGCTTTGGTCGCCGCCTGCCACCGTGATCGTCTGCCGAGCAGCGGCGCGGCCCTGCGTGGTGCCCGTAAGCACGAGATTGCCGGCTGACACGTTTGCCGATGCGCCGGCAGCGCTGGCATTCGTCCATCCGGTGAAGGAGTTGAAATCGCCGTTCGTGATCGAGGTAGCGACAGCCACGCGGGAGACGAAGGCATTGTCCTTCAGGATGCGCATCTCGTTGTTGGAGAGGATCGGCACCAGCATCGAGGCGTTCGAGCCGGCGAAGGAATATTCGAGCAGCCTGACGTCGCCCAGATTGATATCTGCGATGTGCTCCAGGCCGGGGCGCAGCGTCATCGAGCCGACAACACGCGGCAGGATGTTCGAGCTGAGCGCCGAAGCGAACTGCATGCGCTCCAGATCAAGGCGCGATAGCGCTTCCTCGCCGACTTCGCCGCCGTTCAGGGAATAGACTGGGGCCGAAACGCGAGGCATCAGACGTCACCCTCACCGAAAGTGATCTGCCCGCCTACCAGCGTGCCGCCATTGTCGCGCGAGCCGCCGATACCACCGCCGCCGCGCCGGGCGCGAAGCCAGGTGCCGGGCTCGATGATCTTGTTGTTCTCGTTGCGGGCATCGACGTTCTTTGCCTGCGTCAAGGCACGTTCCATGCGCTTGCTGAGCTTTTCCTCCAGCGTGTCGCCCGATGTCAGCTTGCCGCAGGTGTCGAATGCCAGCTTCAGCGCGACATAGCGCCAGAACATCGTCGGCCAGGTCGCAATCTTGTCCTCAGCCGTGTTCACGTCGCTGATGAAGCGCAGATATAGCGCTGGCGTGTTGGCGTGCAGGTTGCCGCCTTGGTCCACGTAGTCGTGGAAGGTCGTGAAATTGGGATTGTTCGAGACACTCACAGTGCGCAGCCAAGTCGGCGGATAGTCGAACACGTAGGTCCAGCCCACAGCAGGCGTCAGAGCCCCGTTGGCCGACAAAGCTGCCGATGCCTTGGCGAAGTTCCAGTCACCTGAGTTAAAGGCTTCCTCGACCGCGCCATCCCATGCGTTGCCGAAGACGTATGTCGCCTCGACATCGTCGGTCAGGTCGACGATGGTCGCCTTCTCCAGATGAACCAGAGCTTGCTTCCAGATTTGCAGCTTTGTCGCCATGGGGGTTACTCGCCCTTCATAAGCTCGATGTACTTTTCGGCCGCTTTCTCAGCGGCTTCCTTGGTGTCGAAACCGGTCTGGATGACGTTGCCACCATGGAGGAAGCGCCACTTGTGATGCGGGCCGCCGAAGCTGATCTGCGGCGGGCTGATGTCGCCCGACGCGACCTTCGGAGCGGTCGCTTCGTCAAACAGCCGGATCACGCGTACCGCTGCTGACGTCTTGGTGACGCTCAGAACGCGCAGGGTGCAGTCAAGCTTGTGGTCGTCGGAAAGCACATCGATAGTCATGCCGGGCCGAAAGACAGAGACATGATTGGCGAAGAACTCCGGGTGCGTGACTTCCTCGAGAGTGGTTTCGGAAGGAACAGTCGCCGCGTATCGACCGATGGCATAGTCGGCCTGCGCAAAGCGATGCCCCGCAAGTTTCGTGACTTGGGTCATTGGGTTCACCGTCGTTGAAAGGGAAATGGAAAAGGGAGGCCCGAAAGCCTCCCCCGTTCGCTTAGTCGGTATCGGTCGCCGTGATGGCGAGACCGTCGGTCAGGTCGATGCCGAGACCACCGGTCCCGGTCGCCTCGTCGATCACCCAGCAGTGATGAACCGCCGTCACCGGGCCGGCCAGCGTGGTCGTGCGCGTGCGGACAATGACAATGTCACCCTGTCGGGCACCCTTGGCATAGCCGTCGCTGACGTAGTTGCTGGTGTTGACCGTGGCGATGGCGTCAACCGAGTCGAGCAGCCACGTTTTCATGGTGCTGGTGCCGGAAAGACCATCGGTCAGGAGCTTGAAGCCGTTCGTTTCGTAAGCCATTTCCGCCTCCTTACGCGAATGCAGCGGTGTCGTCGGTGACGACCTTGATCACGCCGGCCTGCTGCAGAATGGTGGCGCCGTCGTAGATCGTGGCACGGTCGTAGGAGTAGTCATCCTCGCCGTTGTAGCCCGCATCGACCTTCACATCGCCCGCGATGGCATGACCCACGGCAGGCTTTGCGAAGATGAAGTTGGACGCGGTCGCCGAGCCCTTGCCGGGCAGGCCGTTGTGCATGATGTGCTTTGCACCCAGCCAGACTTTCGGCCGGTCGAGCGCCAGACCAACCAGCGGCTTTGCGTCGATGTAGTCGGCCGACTTGAACTCCTGGAACGTGAGCAGACGAGCCCATGCCTTCGGGGTCCAAAGGCAAGTGATTTCGTTGCCGACCATGACGTCGAGCTCGAAAAGCTCGGTCAGGGCGTCAACGGTCTTGCCGTAAGTCAGGGTCTGAGCCGCGCCACTCGCATAGGAGTTGGTGGCGGTAGCCAAGGCGTCGATGATCGTGAAGTCGATTTCACGCGAGGCCGTCAGCGAGCTGGCGTTCTGCATCGCTTCGCGCAGGTTCGCCGGAGCCGTGAACACGTCGAAGTTCGGGCGGGTCTCCTTGGTGTGCTTCTCTTCCAGCGTGATAGTCGGCTGGCTGTCGCCACGGTTACGCGACGGGATGAGCCCGTTCGTACCGCGCTTGGTCATACGACCCGCAGCGCCCTGGAGCGCAAACGAAGCCGTCAGGCCGCTGATCATAAGTTCCTTGGTGACGCAGTCCTTGAGGTAGGTTTCGCCGCGCTGAAAGGCGACGACCCACTCATCACGGTACTGGGTTTTCGTAATGGCATAGGCCATGGCGATATCCTTTGATGATGATTGGAGGGGTTCTTTCAGCCGTGATCTGGGTGCCGTGCCCGAGCTTTCGCGGGGTGCCATGCCGAAGCACGGGGCCGCTACTCACCCAGCACGGGGCGTCACATCAGCTTGTATGTTTGGGAGGTTGCGGGGCCGGAGAACCGGGATGCCGCGGTCAGTTTAAGCCGCCCGGATCACTTCCGAGCGGTTATCTTTTCGAGCTGGGCATAGATCTTCGTCAGTTTGCCCTGAACATCGTCGCTCTTGAACTTGGTTGGGTCCGAGACCCGCAGCGCCAGCAGTTCCTGCTTCTGCGCTTCAAGTGTCTTGCCGGTCGCCTCGATGTCGCCGGTAAGGATCGCCGTGCTGCCGTAGTAGTCGGCGCCGATGGTGGCCATCATCTTCACGAATGGCAGGCTGTCCTGCAACCGGGAGCCGTCCATGAGGCGGAGCCCCATCATTTGGCCGAAACCATCCTCGCCCAGATGCGCCTTCATCAATTCCTGAGCCGCGCCGATCTGGCCGTCATAGTCGCCGCCCCACTCGGCCCGTAGCGACTTCTGCGTCTCGCCGGCCACCTTCGCAAGCTGTGCGTTCAGCTCCTGCGCCTGGGTGGCGGCGAAGTCCTGATACCAGTCGAGCGCGGCAGCAGCGACCTTGGGCGGCACATTGCGCTCATGCATTGCCGCCTTGAAGTCGGAGAGGATCGCCTTGTCGGCGTCAGTGACCTCGAAGCCTTCGCGGAACTCGCCCGGATACTTCGTTGCATCGTCGGGGATGCCGTTGGCCTCGCGGTAGGCCTTGACCTCTTCCGGCGTCGACTTGTCGGTCAGTTCGACCAGCTTGCCGCCGTTCTTGGCGTTCTTGTAGCCTTCGCGGAACGCCTTCGAAATGTCGTCAGCCGATTTGTAGCGCTCGAGCTGCTTCATCATGGCCGCGTCACCGCCAGCCAACTGTTCACGGAGCGACTGTAGGGCAGCGGCGTCAGCTGGCGGGGCCGAGGCTCCTGCTTCTGCTTCTGCGCCTGCCGGCGGCGTTACTACGGCGTCAGGCTTTGGCGCGGTCGGCGTTACGTTCGTCAGCTGGTTTTCCGGTACGACGGTCGTGGACTGGTCGGTCATTGGTTTCACCTGTCAAAATGGAAAGGGAATGTGAAATCAGCTTCTTGATCTGGAAGCCGACATGCTGCTTTCCGGCGGCGAATGAACTGTCTCGCTCGCCGCCGTGCTCTGCCGGCATCCACGCCATTTGGTGCATGCCGCAAATGTAGAGGATCGCCGCTAGGGCGCGCCTTTGCTGGTCCTCGTTCGCAACCCCGGCGGCGAGCGCCTGAAGCGCCACGCAATCGGCCCTGCGGATTTCCAGGTCGTTCCGGGGCATCTCATTGTCAGGGCGAACCGTGACAGGGTGCCAGGGGCGGTAGTTCTTCTGGCTCATTGTCCGAGCGCCGCCCGTATCGACTGCGCGGCATCACCTACTTGCCCGGCGACCGCCGCACCGTTGCCGACTTGCTCAATCTGCTGCTGCTCTGCCATGGCCTGCTGGGCTTGCTCACGGTTCGCTGCTGCCTGTTCGGCATCGATCAGCCAGTCGGCCCGGCTGTTCGGCACCGCCGCGAATGCGTCTCGGAACATCGTCCGAGTGTCGACCTCGCCGGCAAGCGACGGATCGAGCGACACACCGGCCTGTAGGACACCAGCGCTTTCCTGAAATGCGTTCAGGACCTGGCGGTCGCGTGCTTCCTTCAGCGCGTTGTTGAACTCGTACTGGATGTTCTGCCCGAGCAGGATATCGGGCATGTCCACAGGGACGCCGTTGCGATCGACCGGACCATAGCCGCCAGCCCGCATCACCTTTTCCGTCGTCAGGTCGAGGACGGCACCAGTCCATTCGTGTTCGATGGGGCCGAACAGCGGCATGGCGTTGCGGATCCACTCTTGCACGCGCTGCGCAGCCTCATAGGCGGTCATGGTCTTGTCGGCCTGCGCGATCGGCTGAAGCTTGCTCAGGAAGAACGCATCGCCGAGCTGGTTGCGCTGGTCGTTGATCAGGTCGATACCCAGGCCGACATTCTTGCCCAGTTCGAGCACCCGAAGAGCGGCGCCGAGGCGTTCGTCATACTGGCTGTCGATGTAGGTGATGCCGTTGGCACCGAGATCGACCGGCGACAGAAGCGCGTCCTGGGTGGCGACGAGCGGCGGGTCGACCTGCTTTTCGCCTGCCTCGATGATCGTCATCTTCATGCGCTGAAGCATGCGGCTTTCGGTCAGTCCGATAGATGCCGCCGTCGACACTGCATAGAATTTGCCCGACAGCAGCCACCAGCGAGGGACGACATAGTCGAAGGTGAAGGCCGGCAGCTCCTGAAGGATCGTGCCGTCTTCCGTGACATAGACGTCTGCCCACTTCGCACCCTTCGGAAACTTGCGGTGCGGCTCATACAGTTCCAGCGGAATGAAGATGTGGCGGACCTTGAACGTCGCCTTGGTGTCCTTGTCGCGCAGCGCGTTCTTCACCGGCTGGGGCAGCTTCGCCTCGCCGAACAGGTGGGCCATGGCGTTGGCCGTCATGTCGCACTTGCGATGCACATGGTTGACCTGGCCGTCTGGACCTTCCTGCCCTGCCATGTGCTTGGGGTGATGGCAGCGATAGAGCAGGTTATCGCGGTTTTTGTTGTAGCTGACCTGAAGCCAGCCCATGCCGAACGCTGCGAAATCATGTTCGATCTGCTGCGCGCCGCGCCGAAAGCCGCTGTCCCGTGAGTTCAGGATGGCGCTGTTTACGTCCGTCATGAATTCGAGGAACGATGCGGCACCACGATCACGCCCTACGCGCTTGTTTGATGCTGCTGCCTTGAACCACTGGCGACCATCTGGCCGCACCATGGACCCGATCTGGTCGCCCAGTTCGCGCCGCATCAGGACAGGCGTGGCGTCCGTCAGGTGCGAGGCAAACTCCTGCCCGAGGACAATTTCGGTCGTGAAGTCGGCGCGCTCCGGGTACAGGAACTCAGCGATTTCCTGATACAGGCTGTCGAGCGAGCCCTTCGCAGCGAAGAGGCGCGTATCGATGTCGATCAGGTCACGGCCAGCTTGATCACTCATCAGCTAGCCCCGAGGGTTCCGCGCGAGAACTCACGCCCGATTGTGCCAGGCACCTGCGCAAGGCGGTCAGTCGCCGCGCTGCTCTTCGCCGCTGGGGCCAGCGAACGGGTTCGACTGCGCTGGCGCTTGGCCAACGGGTCTTCAGGATCGGGCATCGTCGCCGGCGGCTCCGGCTCAGGCATCTGCTGTTTCTTACCGAAAAGTCCACTCATCAGCGTTTTCCTCGCAGTTTGGCCTTCATGGCGCTGTTGGACGTCACGGACTGAAGCCGCATCCTTGATTGCTCTCGCCGCTCTTGTGCGGCCTTCGGGCGCTTCAGCCCGCCGATGCTCGATGCCGACAGCATGATGGTCGTGTCGCCCTTGTCGGGGGACCGTCCGAGCTTTTCGCGCATCAGCTCTTTCGGAAGGACGATGATTTCTTCGCCGTCGCCACGGGCCCGGATTTCGTACCGGAAGGCGGCTAGATCGGCTTCAAGCTCTGGATCAGGTGGCAGTGCGATCCGCGAGAGGTAGGCCGGGTCGAGCTGTTCGCGGAACTGCCAGACGGCTTGCGCTCTGAGATTGTAAAAGCCGTACATGCCTTCACGGGTGGATGATGCCGAGGGATTGCCACCCTTGAAGCCGAAGCAGTCGACATCGGCATGGGCTAGCTGGGTCAGCGTATCGCCGCCGTAGCCGCCACCGGCATCGACCACGACCCGGCACCTGTCGCGCATTTCCTTGATGATGAGGCCGGCAGCAGTGGGTCCGTCCGGCGTATCGCTGCCAGGATAGCTGGCAAATGGCGAGTACCACCAATCGCGCCGGGTCTGGATTTGCGTCTTGTCTGGCCCACCCTGCGCGATGTCAGCGGCCACTGCCGTCATGGGTAGTTCAGGCGGGGTGCTGATCCACCGTGCTTGCGCTTCCCGTATCCACTTGGTCGGGATCACCTGCCAAGGATCGTCCTTGCCGTCGGGCTCGAATGAACCATACCGGAGGCGTTCGCGGATTTCGTCAGGCAGGCTTTCGAGTTGCGAGGCGTACCCCGTCGCCATCAGGTCGGGATTGTCTTCCAGCATCGAGCGGATGAAGGTCCGCGACCGTGGCCGTTCGCCCTTCGGCCCTACATAGTCCGCGTCGACTTCCCGGTCTTCGCCGTCGATCGTCGTGAACCAACGCAGTTCACCAGACGCTGCCGGGTTCGGGTGGCTCTTGTCCAGCCATGGCGACCAGTACCGGACGACCCACATGCCTTCGGATGATGTCGGCGGGTTGCCGGTGCAGACCACACGGCAGCGGCGTCCCTGCGCATCGCGAAGCCAACCGATGATGTAGCGATACTGGCTTTCCGTGAACTGGGTGATTTCGTCGAAGGCTTTCAGGCGATGGGCGCGGCCCTGATACTTTTCCTTGTCGGCCTCATTCGGCACGCCGCCCAGTTCGATCTTGCCGCCACTGGGCAGACGCCAGACATGCGCCTGGCTGTTGTAGCCGTCACGGGTGCCGAGCATCCGCGCAAGCTCATCCTCAATGCCCTTGAGCTGCGTTGCCTGCCTACGGAGGATCAGCGCCGGTTGGTACTCTTCCAACCCGAGGCCGCAAATCAGCGTCGTCTTGCCGCCACCGGCCGCACCGCCATAGAAGGTTTCATCGGCTTGCGAGAACCATGCGTCTGTCTGGGGGCCAGGGTTGGGGATCATGTACCGGCCAGCCGAGGCATTCAGCGCCTCGTCAATCACTTCCTGCCTTGCTTCTGGCGGCAGAGCATCGAGGGCGGCGAGGACTTCACTTAGCTGCACTGTTCAGCCCCTGCGCCAGGAGGAAGGCCACACGGCGCGCAATGTCATTCTTGGACAGGTCATCCACTGCGGAGGTGAGCGGCGCACCACCCTTGCCGGTCACTTCCGCCTTCTCGACCAGCAGACCGTGCAGCTTGGCCTTACCCATGATCGCCGAGACGGCGGCAGATGCGCCTTTCTCGTCACCCATCGCCTTGATGCGGGCAAGCTCAAGCTCTCCGGTCAGCGTGCCGATGGACACCATTGCGAGGTCTCTGGCTTGGTGCTGGAGCTCTTTCACCCTTGAGGACACCTTGGGGTCAGCCAAGAGGCGGCTAGCTTCACTCCAGACCGTTTCCGGCTTGGTGTCTGCGCCTACCTCGTAGGAGCGCCGATAGGCTTCCGAGCCGTTGCCAGTCTCAACATACGCGAGCGCGAAGGCCTCTTGCTTGGCAGTCAGGTCAGACATCGCTGTCCTGATGCGGGTCTGGCTTGGTTTCCATTTGCGAGATACCTTTCAGGATCAACCAAGGGGAGGCGCGCCATGGGCGACCAAGCTGCATTGCTCAAGGAAATAAGGGATCACCTAGACCGTGTGCCAGCTGGCGGGTTCGTCGATGCGAAGGCGCTGGCTGGAGAGTTTGCCAAACGATACAGCGACCCTTCGATGCAACGGATCGAAGAGCACATCATCGACCAGTTGAGGGAACGCGGCTTATGGCCGACGACTTGATGGAGAGGGGGGAGATGGCAAACCGAGTGAAGTACCGGTACGACCCGGCCAGCGTTTTAACCCAGGTCCTGATCATATGGCCGCAGAACCGGTCGCAGCATTTCGTGTATTGCCCACCTATTGGCGACGACCTGCCGTGGACAGAGGAATTCGCTGACTTTGACGAAGCGACAGCATTCGCTGACGGCATTGCTTCGACGATCAATCAGAAGATTGTGCTCCTCACCCGGGACAGAGACCCGTGGTGGATGAACGGGCTGGTGCCAACGTGACGTGCGCACATGGATCTGAATGTCGAGCAACAGCGCGAGATCATTGGCTGGGCATCTGCCATCCCTGAAATCCTGGCCGTCAGGCTGTATGGAAGCCGTGCGCGCGGCACATCACATCAGCAAAGCGATGTTGATTTGGCCATCACTTTGGCAGGCGATGAATCGGAACAACTCCAAACAGTCGTGGTCTACTTCCGAGCCTGGACTGAAGAGCTATCAACTCGCCTAAGCATACGCGCCCACCTTGAGCCCTATCTGCCCGGCACATGCGTCAAGCAATGGTCGGACGAACACTCGGTCCTGCTGTTCGATCGTCCGCCCGTCTGATTTCTGGCTACTCTACTCCGAGGCGCATTTCCCCGGTGGCGGGGCGGCGATCTGCCCCGCATTGCTCCGGCGTGTGACTCTCAGGCCCCGCACAGACGAGCAAATCGCCAATTGGTTACGTATGTAACTATCCTGTCGGGGCCAATTTTGCAAGTGGCACCTTCGCCGCCACCTCTCGCCCGAACATCTGCAGCATCATGATGACGTGTGCGTCGGTCGATGCAGACACCGGACCATGAAGGCCCGACAGAGCACCAGCGATGACCTTGACCGATGTGCCGGCCTCGACACGGCCATGCACCCGCATCTCATCATAGTCACCGGTTTCCTGCTTTGATCGGATGCCCTGCACAGTGGCATCGGGGATAGGTACCGGCTCGCCGTTGTTGGATCGCAAGATGCAGTCGACGCTTTCGCAGTCCAAGACGCGCGGCCAGTGGTCGGACGCCAGCACAAACAGGTAGCCCGTGAGCAGGGAGAAATACTTGATCGACCAACGCTTATGCCGGGCGTGTTTGTATTCCTTGCGGAATCGCGGCACATAGACGACTTGACCGAGGCCTGCGATTTCTTCAGCCGCCTTCAACTCCAGTGAGGGCCGAGCGCGAACCACGTACCACTTCATGCGGATTTCCTTTCTGCCGCCCGCTGGTAGTCTTCGGCGGCCTGCCGGAGCGCTGCCAGTTCGCGGGATTTCGTTTCGATCTCATGGTCGGGGCGTCGACGTGACCCGCTCGAAAAGTCGTCGAGCCATGCCTGTTTCGACCAAACCATCTTGCCGATCGCGTCGGCCATCTCTGCGTGGGTGAGGCGCTGGCTCATGCGGCGCGCCTCTGTTGCAACAGGACGTCGTTCCAGTCGAAGCCCATGCGCTGGGGAAGCTCAACGATGACCGATAGGCGCTTGGCCTTGAGCCGGCGGCCGAGCGAGAAGGCTGCTGCCTGTCCGGTCAAGCTGTGGTCGTTGTCGCCGAACACCATGACCGTCTCAACGCCGGCCGGAGGCTCCCACGCCTGAAGCAAGTCAGCAGTGAGTGCAGCCCAGACTGGCACGCCAAACATGACCGCCGCCGCAATAGCGGTTTCGATGCCTTCGGCGATGCCCAGGATGTTCTCATGCGGCATAAGCCTGACTGCCGCACCGGTCGGCATGGCGCCCATCATCTTACGCGGGGATCCGACGTCGGCTTTTCCACCTTCCGCATTCAGGTAGGTGCGATGAATGGCGGCATGCTCACCTGCAACTCGAGCCGCATCGGATGGATCGACGCGGGCAATCATCGCAGGATGCCATGTCGGTCGACCACCGTCCTCAATGTAGCGCTCGTCCGCTACCTGCCGCAGGTTTGCCGGGAAGGCGGTGATGCCGGTGCGCATGTTGAGGAAGAGCCCCGCCGGATCGTCGAGCGTGATTGGCTTGGCCCGCTTCCATAGCGCAGACATCTCGTCACGCCGCTTCTGATCGTCCTGGCGCTGCCCCTTGTCGGTCGGCATGACTGCCGCTGAGCCTATATGCTTCTCGATCTCCTGCGCGGCGGTCTTGAAGTCGCATCCACCTTTCAGCATCTGGACGAGCTTGACGCCGTTTCCGGCCCCGCACTGAGAACAGATGAACGTGCCGTTCCCGCCCTTGTCGTCAAACCGGAAGCGGTCCTTGCCACCGCAGACCGGGCAGGGACCATGCTTATTCCGGAGTGCTTTGGCGGGAACGCCTATCGCGGTGAGGATGCCAGGCCAGCGACCACGGGCACGATCCCAGATCGGTTCACGCTGCATGGTGACCCTCTTGCTGCATGCGCTCCCGCTTCTGCTGCCCCTTCGCCCATGCGATCTGCTTGGACTTGAGCCAGTTGGAGAAAGCGGCATCCGGCGCCTTCGGGTGATCATGAAGCCCGTTCGGCCACGTGCCATAGCGGTCATAGTAGTTCGCCTTAGCAAACTTCGAACTCTTGCCATGGTGCTCCTGCCACCAGAGCAGCATTGACCACACCTCCTGCTTAGAATGCGGCGACACATCGCCCTTTGCCTTGCGCTGGCCCTTCAAGGCGATTAGTTCGCCTTGTCGCTCTTCGATGGTCGACTGGCGTGTCGGCTCGAAACCACAGGATGGGCATTTCCGAACGCCAGCGGGCTTCAGGTACGAGCAGGAGGTGCATTCCTTCGGCAGCGACATTTGCCGCTCGCGCTGGGTGGCGATGCTCTTCTGGTATTTGCCGCCGTCCAGATGCTCGTGATGGATGTCATCGACGAAGCCGAGGCGAAGGGTCGTGTCGGAGTGGTCTAGGACGAGGCAGTCCTCTTTGCCCGATGCCGTGCGCAGTCCACGACCGATGATCTGGGTGAACAGCATCTCCGACTTGGTCGGCCTTGCCAGGATGATGCAGCGGACATCCCAATCCACACCGGTCGTCAGCGTGAAGACGTTGCAAACGACTTTGATCTGACCGTTGCGCAGACGTTCACCAATGCGCTGGCGCTCATCATTTGGCGTGTCCATGTCGATGTAGCCGGTCGGAACACCTGCGGCCTCGAATTGGTCGGCAAGCTTGCGCGCATGGGCACGGTCGACCCCGAAGCAGAGCGTCGGCCGATCCTCGCCAAGCTTTAGCCAGGTGCCGACCGCGTCGGCGATCAGGAGCGGCTGGCTCATCGCTTCGGACAGCTCGCCCTCGTGGTAGTCGCCCGCGACCGTGCGGACCTTCGAAAGGTCAGGATGCGATGGAGCAAACACTTTGAACGGCGAGAGTTTGCCTTCGGAGATTAGTTGCTTGGTCGTGGTCGGGATCAAAAGGTCGTCGTAGTGCTTTCCGAGCCCTTTGGTCCAAGGCGTTGCAGACAAGCCAACGAAAGGCACCTTCAGCCATTCCGGCATCGACATCCATTTGCCGTAGAACTCGAACCAGCGGTGCGCCTCGTCGACCAGCACGATGCCGGCACGGGGGAGCTTGCGATGCATCAGCGTTTGTATCGTCGCCACCTGCACCGGCTGATCGGCATCGGTTGCCGGGTGCTGAGCCTGCATGACGCCGATGCTGTTGATGCCTTGCTCGGCAAAGCGCTCGACCGTCTGGTCGACCAGTGAGAGGGCGGGGACCACAAACAGCACCGGATTGCCTTTGGCGAGCGCGCCTTCGACGATTGCCGCGCCGATCACCGTTTTGCCTGCACCAGTGGGGGCCTGGAGCATCGGTCGCTTGTGGCCGGTCGCCAGCGAGCGGCGCAGCAGATCGATCGCGTGATCCTGATGGGGGTCGAGAGTGAACTTCATAGCTCGTCCTCCCCATAGCCAGAGAAGGGGTAGCCGTTCACGACAGCGAGCGCAGGTCGTTTACCGTTAGCGTTGTCTGAGCCTAGTCCTGATAGGTTCCCGCCATGGATAATACCGTATGTTGTTCTCTTACTATTCCCCGGAAGACGTCTTCCGGTTGGAAGTGTCGATTTCTTCCGGTTGGAACTTTCTTCCGACAGCCTTTTGCGGGTCGCCTGAAGATCCTTTGCGGTGATGTCGAACCGCCGATGCATGGCAATGGCGACCAGGTCGGACGTGCGCCCATACCGCCCCTTGCTGCGACGTTGGCGGTGAATCACGCCAAGCGCTTCCAACGTCTTCAGATGGGTGCGCAGGTTGCGGTCGGTCATGCCGATGTCCTGCGCTAAGGTCGACTGCGCTGCCCAGGTTGCGCCATTGTTGTCAGCACGCGAGGCGATGACGTTCACTACTGCCTTCAAGGCAGCGCTACCGAAATTCTGCGAGCGCGCCCATTTGATCGCGGAGCTGCTCATCGGTCGAGAAGCTCCTTGATCTCGTCCATGCGCATGGCCACGCCATCGGCACGCTGGCCGACCATTGCACGAAGTCGTCCCGATGCGACCAGGTCGCCGACAGGAACGCTCTCGATCTGATCGGCAAGAGCGATGAACCGCTCGGCGGATCTGACGGGATCCGGGGCCGGCTCCTGCTGATACCGGCCGGCAAGCCCACCCTTGCGCTCTTCGAGGGCTCTAACCTGAGCTTCGGGCGTGGAATGCTTCGCGGCGGCAAGCAGTGCAGAGCGATTGTCATCAAGGCCAGACTGCCGAGCGACAGCCTTCGCTTCCTCGGAGAGGCTGGCGACCTTCACGGCGCGCTTAGCATCGGTGCTTTCGATGCCAAGATCACGAGAGGCTCTGTTGATGCCGCTCTCTGGTCTGCCGAGTTTCGGTGCAACTTGCACCGAAATTGCCTGCTCGTCTGAGGACGGCAATGAAGCAACGAACGCGACGGCGGATTGCTCACCAGAGAGTTCGATCCATCGAGCAATCTGCTCGTCGCGCTCTAGCTTCGAAAGCTCGGCGCGATGAACGTTCTCGGCGATCATCGCCATCTCGGCGGCAACGTCGTCCTCGTTGACGATCAGGCAAGGAACCTCTCTCCACCCGAGCGAGTCCATGGCTTGGAGGCGATGTGATCCGGCAGTCACCTCATAGCCGTCGCCGACCTGGCGAACCCGGATCGGACTTATCAGCCCGATCTTGTTGATGCTTTCGGCTAAGGTAAGCAAAGCCTCGTCGGTTCTGGGGCGTGCGTCAGGTCGGCGACGGATATTCTCGATTGGGATATGGCGCAGCTCTGTCATGCCGCGGTCTCGGCACGGAGAGCCTTCGCCTTCTCAATGACAGCGATGATTTCAGATCGGGGCCAGCGCGATAGTGCGCCGATCTTAACAGGTTTGGGTACAGTGCCGTCGGCTACGCGTCTCCAGAAAGTCGGTACGCTTACTTGGAGAACCGATGCACCTTCCCGGGCATTCAATAGAGGGTCGGTGATTTCCATTGCTCAGCCTCGTATTCGATTAATACGGGCTGATATTGCACTGAAGGACTTATGCTTGGAACGGACGCAGAACATGCAAAACTGACGACCCCGTTCTGCGACGGGTTTTGCGCTAGTTTTGCTTGCTAATCGCTTTCACGATTGCCTATAGCCCTCTTTAAAGTGTCGCGAGACAGTTCGACGCCAGTCTTCGCAATCACCTTCCTCAAGACCTCCTTCCAGGCAACGGTTCCGTGGCCTTCCGGGAACAGCTCGCGGTACGCTGTGGCCGCCGCTTCCCTCGCGGTGGCAGGTCTGCCGCCGTAGTTTCTATTGTTGTCTTGGAACAAGATGGGGCTAATAATTCCCATGCGCTCGGTTTGCATATATTCCAACCACCCCGATCTGGCATAGTCCTCCGTTACACAAATGGCCCACCCTTCAAAGGGCCGGAACAGTTGTGCTGCGTGAGCATAGAATTTTGCCTGCTGAGAGTTGTTCTGGTTCACCCAATCGTAGGCTTGCATGCTTATTGAGAAAGCCATCCGCTCATAAAAGATCGGGATTCTACGATGGTAATTCAGCAAACCATGGCTGGTAACAAACTTTTTGAGATCCGGTCGCACGCTATTGTATTTGGATGCGATCACATCAGTGGGGAGAGATTTTAGCTGATAGGCGTCGATAAAATTGCGCGGCAGCTTTTCGATGTCCAGACCTTCGTCAGTCCCAACCTGAAACCCTGCATAAGAATGCGCGTCAAAGAACGGCTTGAGATATAGCTTTTGTAAAACACCCGAGGGACTTGCAACAAATGTATGTTCGCATACTGAGCGCAAAAGCAAAATTTCCAGAAAATCCGCAAGGGTAGTATTTTGTAAAAACGGCGCAAGGCGGGGTGCGCGCTTATCTATGTCGTTCGACATCTCGACAATGTCGTCGAAGTAAACTTTTGCGACATTCTCCGGGATTCTACTCTTCAATTCTACGAGCGACACATAACCCATTGGTGAAAACATTTATTGCCCTATCCCGGCCGTTAGCCACTGCTATTGCCAACAAATTGTCCCCAACGCTCAATCAGCGCGCGGCGTCGATCCAGATAGTCCGTTCGGCGGTAGGCTCTTTCGATACTCCCCCCGACCGTGTGGCCAAGCATGGTTTCTGCCACCTCGTGTGACGTCACCGTTGTCTCCGCGATCCAGTCTCTGAGGCTGGAACGAAACCCGTGGGGGCGAGCCTCCAGCTTAGATCGTTCCATGTATCTCGACATCGTCATGTCTGAAATGACCCCCTTCTTGACGCTCGGGAACAGAAAACCGCCCCGAGACAGTCGGCGAGCCTGGGCGATGACGGCAAGCGCTTCGTCTGATAGCGGCACACGGAAAGCCGAGGTCGCGTCTTTTCGTCCCTTCATTGCTTCGGCAGGGACTGTCCAGATATCACCGTCTATCTGGCTTTCGTGGATGTGTCTCAGCGGTGCGGATCGCACGCCTGTAAGGATCAGGAGCCTAAGGGCGAGATGGGTAATACTGCCACTGTTGAGTCCCGCGTAGAAAGCTGGCACGTCTTGCCAGGGCATCGCGGGAATGTTGCCGGCGGTGTGCCTTTGCTTGCCGAGCAGCGCGCGGGCTTTCTCACAAGCCTGCAAGTCGACGTCATGGCCGAGCGCTGCCGCGTGGCGCATACATATCGCGAGGCGGTTGAGTGCTTTCCTAGCCGTGTCAGCTTTGGTGTGCCAGATCGGGGACAAGGTGTCTCGTATGTCTTTCTGGTCGATTTCAGAAACGGGCAGTTTCCCAAGCTTAGGCAGCACGTGGTGCTTTAACGGGGTGAACCAACGGCCCGCCTTGCCATCGCCCTTGAGCTCAGCCTTCCGTGCCTCGAACGCGTCATCAGCGATATCCTTCAATAGATGGATATTCCGAGCGGCCTCTCGCTTTTCGCGCTCACGCTCCTTAATTGGATCCTTGCCGGCCCGCACAACGGCTCGCCAACGTTCGGCTGCTTCTCGGACCTCTTTCAGCGACACGTCCCCGACGGGGCCTAGACCCATTTCGCGCCGCCTGCCATGTATCGTAAATCGGAGCACCCATTGCGCCCCGCCATCGTGCCGCTTGTGCAGCCACAAGCCGCCACCGTCAGAGTATTTGCCCGGTGGCGCATTCTTGACCCCCACGGCAGACAATTTGTTCTGCGCCCTGCTCATTCAATCCACCCGCCCATCCACCTTTGATCATGCGATGAAATGCAACGCCATGATAGGGCTTGGCTTCGAACGAAACAAGAACCCCGTTTAATTTCAACGCCTTTGATGCGGCTAGATGCGGGCTGATAGTCGGTGATCTTGCTTTGTTATGCCTGCCGGGGGCACCATCTCCTCCTATTCCGCAGCTTCTGCGTCGGTCTTGCCAACGGCGTCCTGGCATATGTCGCACCATTCCGCGCCGACGAGTGCTGCCATGCGCTCGACCCCGATTCTGACCGCAGCGTTGGTGGCGCCTGCCGCCGGCACAACTTCGTCGTAGGCGCGCAGCGACACGTCGCAATAGACGGGCAAGGGTGTCGCCAGGCCAAACGGACAGACCCCGCCAACCGGATGACCGGTGAGTTCGGCCACCTGCTCGGCGTCGAGCATGCGCGGCTTGCCGCCGAAGGCATCGCGCGATTTGCGGTTGTCGATGCGCGCGTCGCCGCGGGCGACGATGAGAAGCACCCGCTCGCCGACGCGCATGCAGATGGTCTTGGCGATCTGGCCAGGCTCGACACCATGCGCCTCGGCGGCAAGAGCCACCGTCGCTGAGCTCGTCGGCGTCTTGATGACTTCGATGTCGGGGGCGTGTTCGGCGAAGAAGGCTTTGACGGACTGCAGGCTCATGGTCGTTCCAATGATGGTCATTGCTAACAGGCTTCTGACTTCAGCCGTTGTCGCGCCGCTGTCAAGCAGAGGCCGTGGCCAACGCAGGTCGGCGCTTCGAGCCACCGATGAAAATAATTTTGAGGAGCATGAACCTTTTGGGCGCCGGCCGCGACTGATGGACATGAGGCGAAGGAACGCCTCCCAGATCAACCGAAGGAGAGCACCATGTCTTTCAAGAGCAAGATGATTTCGGGCCTTATCGCCGCAGCCGTCGTCACCACCGGCCTCATTGGCACTGTCCAGCAGTCTTCAGCCAGCGGCCTGACCAGAGCCGAAGCTGCAGCACTCGCCGGCGCAGGCGGGTTCATTGCCGGCGCGATCATTGCCGGCGGCCATCGCCCGGCACCCGCACCTTACTACGACGCCTATTACCCGGCCGATCCTTATGACAGCCACGTCCAGCGCTGCTTTGCGCGCTACCGCAGCTACGATCCGCGCACCGACACCTATGTCGGCTACGACGGCCGGCTGCGCTACTGCCGCCTGTAGTCAGAACCAACGCGACTTGAAATGCGGGAGAAGGGCAAGACCCTTCTCCCGTATGTGTTTTCAAAGGCCCGGCACCGTGCCGTCAGGCGAGCCACCGATCATCCTGGTCAGTTCTGCAGCGGCATCCCTGACGATCGGGCCGATTTCACCGAGCCTTTCAGGTGTCACGCGCACCGTCGGCCCGGAAACTGAAACCCCGCCGATGGGTTCGCCGAATTCGTTGAACACGGCGGCGGCAATGCAGCGCATGCCGGGATAGCGTTCTTCATCGTCGACCGACCAGCCGCGGGCGCGGATCTGCTCGAGGTCGCGGGCAAGGGCCGACGGCTCCGACAGTGTTCTTTCTGTGTAGGCATCCAGGCCTGCCTTGCGGACGATGGCATTGACGCGGTCGCGGTCGAGATGGGCGAGCACAGCCTTGCCGATGCCCGAGGCGTGGAACGGGCTGCGGGTGCCGGGCCGGAAGAAGGCGCGGATCGCCTGGTGCGTCTCGACCTGGCTGACGAAGACCACACAATCGTCTTCGGCGACACCGAGATTGGCCGTCTCTCCCGTTTTCTCCATCAACTCCTGCATCACCGTCCTGGCGCGGTCGACGAGCTTACGCCGGCGCAGGAAGGCAGCGCCCATGCGGTAGGTTTCGACGCCGATCGACCATAGCTGGCCGTCAGTGTCGAACTCGACCATGCCGTGATTCTGCAAGGTGGTGAGCATGCGGTAAGCGGTTGCCGCGGCAAGCTCGGAGGCGGCCGAGATCTCGCTCAGCGACAGGCCGTCGCTATGCGCGACAATGGCGAGGATGCGTAGTGCACGATCGAGCGATTGCACCGAACCAGCGTCGGGTGCCGGCTGGAATGCGCGAGGCCGCCCGCGCTGCCGTTTTTCCATCGCTGCCATGTCGTCGCTCCAATTGCTTTTAAAAAACTTTTTCATCCATATTGGAAGCCGATGCAACGAAAAATGAAAAGTGACGTAAAATCAGCGAGTAAGCGTGCGCATCAACTAATGAAAAAATATTTTGAAAAAATTGCAAAATGCGACCCGAGGTGACACGATCTGCCTAACATCAGTTTCCAGTTGGAGGTAAGACCATGGCCAGGATGCGCGCTGTCGATGCAGCGGTCCTCGTTCTCGAGAAGGAAGGCATCTCGTGTGCCTTCGGTGTGCCGGGCGCGGCCATCAACCCGCTCTACTCTGCCTTGAAGGCACGCGGTTCGATCCGTCACGTGCTCGCCCGTCACGTCGAGGGCGCATCGCACATGGCCGAGGGTTACACCCGTACCAAGGCCGGCAACATCGGCCTGTGCATTGGCACCTCGGGTCCGGCTGGCACAGACATGATCACCGGGCTGTACTCGGCATCAGCCGACTCGATCCCGATCCTGTGCATCACCGGCCAGGCGCCGCGCGCTCGTCTGAACAAGGAAGACTTCCAGGCCGTCGACATCGCGGCGATCGCTGCTCCCGTCACCAAGTGGGCCGTCACCGTCATGGAGCCTTATCTGGTTCCAATGACGCTGCAGAAGGCGTTCCATTTGATGCGCTCGGGCCGTCCCGGACCGGTGCTTGTCGATCTGCCGGTCGACGTCCAACTCGCCGAGATCGAGTTCGACATCGACGCCTATGAGCCGCTCGTGGTCCACAAGCCGGCGATGACGCGCGCCCAGGCCGAAAAGGCACTGGCGATGCTCAACGAGGCGGAGAAGCCGCTGATCGTTGCCGGCGGTGGCATCATCAATGCGGATGCCTCGGACCTGCTCATCGAATTCGCCGAAATAACCGGCGTTCCCGTCATCCCGACCCTGATGGGCTGGGGCTCGATCCCCGATGACCATCGCCTGATGGCCGGCATGTGCGGCCTGCAGACCTCGCACCGCTACGGCAATGCGACCATGCTGGCCTCGGACTTCGTTCTCGGCGTCGGCAACCGCTGGGCCAACCGTCACACCGGCTCGGTCGACAAGTACACGGCGGGCCGCAAGTTCATCCATATAGACATCGAACCGACCCAGATCGGCCGCGTCTTTGCGCCTGATCTCGGCGTGACTTCGGATGCCGGCGCAGCGCTGAAGATTTTGCTCGACGTTGCCACCGAGTGGAAGACGGCAGGCAAGCTGCGCGACTGGTCCGACTGGGCCAAGGAGTGCCAGGCCCGCAAGAAGACGATGAAGCGCAAGACCCATTTCGAGCAGGTGCCGCTCAAGCCGCAGCGCGTCTACGAGGAGATGAACAAGGCGTTCGGCCGCGACACCACCTATGTCACCACCATCGGCCTGTCGCAGATCGCCGGCGCGCAGTTCCTGCACGTCTACAAGCCGCGCAACTGGATCAATTGCGGTCAGGCCGGCCCGCTCGGCTGGACGCTGCCGGCAGCGCTTGGTGTTCGTGCCGCCGATCCGGACCGCGACATCGTTGCTCTTTCGGGCGACTATGACTTCCAGTTCATGATCGAGGAACTGGCGGTCGGCGCCCAGCACAAGCTGCCCTACATCCACGTCGTCGTGAACAACGCCTATCTCGGCCTGATCCGCCAGGCGCAGCGCGGCTTCACCATGGATTTCGAAGTCAGCCTGTCGTTCGAAAACATCAACCGCACGGGTGACCCCGAGGCAGGTTATGGTGTTGATCACGTCGCGGTTGCCGAGGCCATGGGCTGCAAGGCGGTTCGGGTTCGCAAGCCGGAGGAGTTTGCCGCTGCCTTCAAGCAGGCCAAGCAGCTCATGAAGGAACATCAGGTGCCAGTCGTCCTCGAGTTCATTCTCGAGCGCGTCACCAACATCTCCATGGGCGTCGAGATCGACAATGTCGTCGAGTTCGAGGCGCTTGCCGAGAGCAACGAAGACGCGCCGACCGCAATCATGCTGCTCGACTGATTTTCCGAGGAAACACCAATGCCCAAGTTCTCAGCCAATCTTTCGATGCTTTTTGGCGAGCATGACTTTCTCGATCGCTTCGACGCCGCTGCGCGCGTCGGCTTCAAGGGCGTCGAGTACATTGCACCCTACGACCACGCGCCCGACGTCGTTGCCGCGCGCCTCAAGAAGAACGGCCTGACCCAGGCGCTGTTCAACCTGCCGCCCGGTGACTGGGCGGCAGGCGAGCGCGGCATCGCGGTGCTGCCCGACCGCATCCACGAGTTCCGCCAGGGCGTCGCCAAGGCGATCACCTATGCGCATGCGCTCGGCTGCGAGCAGGTGAACTGCCTGGCCGGCATTGCGCCTGCCGGCAACGCCCGTGACGTGCTGGAGAACGTCTTTGTCGAAAATCTCGCCTTTGCGGCAGAGAAGCTGAAGACAGCCGGCATCCGCCTGCTGATCGAGCCGATCAACACCAGGGACATCCCCGGCTTCTTCCTCAACAACACCAGGCAGGCGCTCGGCATCATCGACAGGGTCGGCTCGGACAATCTCTTCCTGCAGTACGACATCTACCACATGCAGATCATGGAGGGCGATCTCGCCCGTACCATCGAGGCCAATCTCGGCCGCATCGCGCATGTGCAGCTGGCCGACAATCCCGGCCGTCACGAGCCCGGAACGGGCGAGATCAACTACCCGTTCCTCTACGATCATCTCGATCGCATCGGTTACGCCGGCTGGGTCGGCGCCGAATACAAGCCCAAGGCCGGAACGGTCGAAGGCCTGGGCTGGTTTACGAGTTTTGCCGACAAGGGCAGCGCTGCCGCCTGACTGCGCGCCACCTCTGGAATTGAAGGAATACGGACATGGAAAAGATCGGATTTGTTGGCCTCGGCATCATGGGCGCCCCGATGGCGGGGCACCTGCTTGACGCTGGATACGAGGTTGTCGCCAGCGACCATCGTGGTGCGTTGCCTGCTGAACTCGTCGGCAAGGGGCTGAAGTCTGTCACCGGACATCAGGCCCTGGCCAAGGCCGCCGACATCATCATCCTGATGGTGCCTGACACGCCGCAGGTCGCTGACGTTCTCTTTGGCGAAAACAGCGTTGCATCAGGACTTTCCAAGGGAAAGCTTGTGATCGACATGAGCTCGATCTCGCCGATCGAGACCAAGGCGTTCGCCAGCAAGATCAATGAGCTGGGGTGCGATTATCTCGATGCCCCGGTTTCGGGCGGCGAGGTCGGCGCCAAGGCGGCTTCGTTGACGATCATGGTCGGTGGCGAGGAAAAGCCATTCGAGCGCGCTCGCCCGGTGTTCGAGAAGATGGGCAAGAACATCACGCTCGTCGGCCCCAACGGCGTCGGCCAGACCACCAAGGTCGCCAACCAGATTGTCGTCGCGCTCACCATCGAGGCGGTGGCCGAAGCACTGGTGTTTGCCTCCAAGGCTGGTGCCGATCCGGCCAAGGTCCGTCAGGCGCTGATGGGCGGCCTGGCCGCCTCGCGCATCCTCGAGGTGCATGGCGAGCGGATGTACAAGCGCACCTTCGCACCCGGCTTCCGCATCGAACTGCACCAGAAGGATCTCAACCTGGCGCTGCAGGGCGCCAAGGCGCTCGGCGTGTCTTTGCCCAACACCTCGATGACGCAGGAACTGCTCAACTCCTGCGTCGCCAATGGCGGTGGCAAGGAGGATCACTCGGCACTGGTCAGGGCGCTGGAGCGCATGGCCAATTTCGAGGTCGGCGCCGACGTGGCCGAAACAAAGGGCAAGGCGGCATAGGCAGGGAAGGGCGCGGCGGAAGTTCCCATCGCCGCATCTTTCTTATCACTGTCGATGACGGGCCCGCTGCGCCCAGCGCAGCGGGCCCGTACGCCGTTCGGCCGGTGTCGTACAGATCAATTGGGGCCCAGCACCGTCCAGTTTGCACCGCCATCTCTGGAGACGACGATTGGCGCCGGTGCCGGTCACCGCGACCATTTGGGCGGTGCGCCATGACGTATCCGTTTCGTCTGGAGGCGACGGATTCCGCCAGGAGGAAGGTCAAGACACGCTTTGCGAGGATGGCGCAGTGGCTTTCATCGAAGGCCACTGCGTCCACGCACAAGGTGCTGACTATGTCAGCGCAAAAATTTCCTGGCCGCGTAGAGCGACACAGCTGCCGCATTCGACACGTTGAGCGAGTGGATCGCACCCGGCATGTCGAGGCGGGCGAGCGTGGACACCGTCTCGCGCGTCTTCTGGCGCAGGCCTTTGCCTTCGGCGCCGAGCACGAGTGCCAGCTTGTCGCCGGCAAACGTATTTTCGAGTTCCGTCGGGCCTGCCGAATCAAGTCCGATCGTCTGGAAGCCGGCCTCGTGCAACTCGCCGAGCGCGTCGGCGAGATTGCGCACCTCGATCAAGTCGATGTGTTCGAGCGCGCCCGAGGCCGATTTAGCGAGCACGCCGCTTTCATGCGGGCTGTGGCGTTGCGTCACGATCAGCGCGCCGGCCCCGAAAGCCACCGCGGAGCGGATGATCGCTCCGACATTGTGTGGATCTGTCACCTGGTCGAGCACAAGAATCAGCGGCGAATCGCCCAGCGCCGAAAGCGCCTTGGCTTTCAGTGGCTCGGCCTCGATCAGCACGCCCTGGTGAACGGCGTCCGTGCCGGTGATCTTGTCGATTTCTTTTGGTTCGACCAGTTCGGTGGCGAAGGGCAGGGCACCAAGATCAGTGATCTCCAGTCGCTCCAGCGCATTGCGCGTAACCCACATCTGGCGGATCTTGCGGCGTGGATTGTCGAGCGCTGCGCGTACCGTATGGATTCCGTAGAGGCGGACCAGTCCGTCGGCGGCGTTCTCACCTGGCGGCACATGGCGCTTCGGGCGAAATTCAGGCGCGCCACCGCTCTTTTGGTCGCGAAAGGTACGACGCAGCTTGGCGTAGTGGCTATCCTTGGGTGTTCCGGGCTTTTTTGTATCGTTCATGCGCCTGCTATAGCGCCAGCCCTGGGCTTTGGATACGGCCCGTTAGTCGGCGCTTTGAATAATCCGCATGAAAACGCGCGCTGTCCGGTTGACAGGCCAAATCCTTGTCGCCATAAGCCCACGCAGATTTCGGGGCAGGGCGCTTCGCTCAGAACCGGGATCGAAAAAGCCTCGTAGCATGGCTCCGGCAAAGCAGTTGGAGGAGTGCCCGAGTGGTTAAAGGGGACGGACTGTAAATCCGTTAGCTCAGCTTACGTTGGTTCGAATCCAACCTCCTCCACCACTGCCGGCCCGGAAGCCATAAACGCTGCCCTCGAAAGATGATCACATCTTTCCAAGGCACCACGCGGCAAGGTGAATACCAGAGCGTGCTTCGCTCCTGAACAGGCGCGCGGCGCTCAGGGCGCGGGTATAGCTCAATGGTAGAGCAGCAGCCTTCCAAGCTGAATACGCGGGTTCGATTCCCGCTACCCGCTCCAGGGCTTTTCGCTGAAGCAAGAAGCCTTTTATTTGCATCCGCTTGCCCCCATATGTGCGTCCTGCACTGAAAGAGCAGCTTAGCTTTTGGCCTCGATCTGGTCGTTTGGCCAAAAGGTGCTTGTCTTTTTCGGCCTTTATCGGTAATCGCCCCGCATCCGACCGGAACCAAGGTCCCGATGCTCAAGGAAAGAGACAATGGCAAAAGGTAAATTCGAGCGTAATAAGCCTCATGTGAACATCGGCACGATTGGTCACGTTGACCACGGCAAGACGTCGCTGACGGCGGCGATCACCAAGTATTTCGGCGAGTTCAAGGCTTACGATCAGATCGACGCAGCGCCTGAAGAAAAGGCCCGCGGCATCACCATTTCGACGGCTCACGTCGAATACGAGACGCCTGCTCGCCACTACGCCCACGTCGACTGCCCCGGCCACGCCGACTATGTGAAGAACATGATCACCGGTGCCGCCCAGATGGACGGCGCGATCCTGGTCGTGTCGGCTGCCGACGGCCCGATGCCGCAGACCCGCGAGCACATCCTGCTTGCCCGTCAGGTTGGCGTTCCGGCACTTGTCGTGTTCCTCAACAAGGTCGACCTGGTCGACGACGCCGAGCTGCTCGAACTGGTCGAGCTCGAAGTTCGCGAATTGCTGTCGAAGTACGAATATCCGGGCGACGACATTCCGATGATCAAGGGTTCGGCTGTTGCTGCGCTCAACGATTCCGACAAGAAGATCGGTGAAGACGCGATCCGCGAGCTGATGGCCGCTGTCGACGCCTACATCCCGACGCCTGAGCGTCCGATCGACCGTCCGTTCCTGCTGCCAATCGAAGACGTGTTCTCGATCTCGGGCCGCGGCACTGTCGTTACCGGTCGCGTCGAGCGCGGCATCGTCAAGGTTGGCGAGACTGTCGAGATCGTCGGCATCAAGGCAACCACGTCGACGACGGTCACCGGCGTTGAAATGTTCCGCAAGCTGCTCGATCAGGGCCAGGCTGGCGACAACATCGGCGCGCTGATCCGTGGCGTTGGCCGTGAAGACGTCGAGCGCGGTCAGGTCCTGTGCAAGCCAGGTTCGGTCAAGCCGCACAAGAAGTTCGTGGCTGAAGCCTACATCCTGACCAAGGAAGAGGGTGGCCGTCACACGCCGTTCTTCACCAACTACCGTCCGCAGTTCTACTTCCGCACGACTGACGTGACCGGCATCGTGACGCTGCCGGAAGGCACCGAGATGGTCATGCCCGGCGACAACATCACCGTCGATGTCGAGCTGATCGTGCCGATCGCCATGGAAGAGAAGCTCCGCTTCGCTATCCGTGAAGGTGGCCGTACCGTCGGCGCCGGCATCGTCGCTTCGATCAAAGAATAATCGACGTCATTTCGTCGAATTGCATCAAGGGCGGCCTTCGGGCCGCCCTTTTTTGTTTGGCGATACATTGCAAGTCCCCATTCCGACAGTACTATCGCGCTGGGTAGCGGCTGGTTTGGGGGAATCCGCCATGGGGAAGCGTGCGCGCACGGTCTGGCAGGCCCTTGTCCTGTCTTTTGCCCTTGTCATTGCGGCCACGTTGTTGCTCCCGGCCTCGGCGGAGGCTGCCAAGAGCAAGCCTCCGGAGCAGGACGGACCGCCCATGCGTTTCGCCGTCGTGCGCAGTTCTTCGCCGGGATGTGAGCCCTTCTGTCCGGAATGGATTTCAGCCGAGGGCGCGATCACGCCAGCGACGCCTGCGGCTTTCAAGAAATTTCTCAAGAAACTCGGCGACAGGCGGCTGCCGGTCATCGTGACATCGCCCGGCGGCCGGGTCGAGGCAGCCTTGGAGTTGGGTCGCATCCTACGGGCGCGCAAGCTGGACATCGGCGTGGGCCTGACGCGGTTCGTCGAATGCGCCCCCGAGCAGAAGGGCTGCAAGCTCGATCCGGCCAGGAAGGGTGTCTATCAAGGTGCGCTGTACTCGGCGGGCGCTTACTGCGCCTCAGCTTGCTCGATGATGTTCGCCGGCGGCGTGCGCCGGCACGTGGGGCAGTGGGCCTACATGGGCGTGCATCAGGTGACGTCCTATGTGACTCAGCAGAAGATCACCTATCGCGAGACCTACCGGGTCGTGAAAGGCAAGAAAAAGACCGTCAGCCGCAAGGTCGTCCGCCGCAAGACGGTGGGCAGCTACACCACCACCAAGATGGGAAAGGCGTTCAACGCCAAGATGCTAGCCTATCTCAAGGAGATGGGAGTCAAGCAGGCCATGTACGAGGTCGGGCAAAGCACGCCTGCCGCCGAGATGCGCCAGCTGGCACCCGTCGAGATGCTCAGCATGAACCTGATAACCAGCCTGGATGCGACCGACGTGCTGGTGAGCATCGAGAATTGCAAGAGCGGGGTCCCTGCTGCGAACTGCGTCCTGGCGCCGGGCGCCAAGATGCCGCGATCTGCCTATCCGAAGCCATTGCTAGCAAGCGGCGAAGGCATGTGGCTTGCCGTCGTACGGTCGAGCGAGGCGGGCTGCGAGCCGGATTGCCCGGAGTGGATTTCAGCGGAAGGGCCGGTCGACGCCAAGGCGGACGAGCGCCTAGCGGCAATGCTGGACGCTCTCGGCGACCGCAAGCTGCCGTTGGTCATCTCGACTGCGGGCGGTGACTTAGCGGCGACGATGGAGATGGGGCGTATCGTCCGCAAGAACGATCTGGACGTTGCAATCGGCAGCACCATCTTCGTCGGTTGCAAGCCTCATGAGATGGACTGCACGGCCAAAGGGGCAGCGGGCGTTCCCTACTTTGGCAATGCCGTATCGACCAACAGCGAGTGCTTGGGCAGTTGCGTGCTGATTCTCTCGTCCGGCCGGCTGCGACTGGCCGGTAGTGGCGTCTTGTTCGGCTGGGACGATTTGCCGGCGGACAAGGCGGTTTCAGCCTATTTCCAGCAGATGGGTTTGGATCCGGAGATCGCAAAGGCGCGCCCGTCGAATATTTTGGACAGCCAAGGGCAGGTTCGTCTCATACAGTCCAAGCTGCTCAGTCAGGGTGGCTCCGTTGCCGTCGTGGTCGAAGGCGATATCTGCAAATACACATGGATTCCAAGGAACTGTCGCACGGTCAGCGAAAGCTTCGGGGGCAGGCGGCCCACTGCTTCTGCCCCGGCCGCGCCTGTCGTGGCTGCGGCGCCGGCCGTACCGCCCATGAGTTTCGTCGTCACACGCAGCGTCGGCATGGCCTGCGCACCAACATGCCGCGACTGGATTTCTGCCGAGGGCAGAATAGATGCCGGGGCGCCCGACCGCCTCAAGGCAATGCTGAAGAAGGTCGGCGATAGGTTGCCTTTGGTGATTTCCTCGAAGGGAGGCGAAGTCGACGCCGCGATCGCGCTTGGACAGCTTGCTCGAAAGCACAAACTGGTCGTTGTCGTTGGAAGCACGGCGATATCCGGTTGTCAGGCCGGCAAGCGCGATTGCGTCACAGACAAGGTCACCCGCCATACCGGTATCGCTACATCTTATGGTGGTGTCTGTATCAACGAGTGCGCGCTTGTGCTCGCCGGCGGCATCCAGCGCCTTGCTGGGTCCGACACGGTGATCGCATGGGCCAAGGCCGGCACGATGCCGCAAGCAGCAACTGAGAAGGCCCAAGCGCATCTCAAGGCAATGGGCGTGAATTCACGTATGCTGGCCGAAACCTCGGTCGGGCCACTCGGCGACCGCACCCAATGGCGGCTCTTCCGGATGAATCTCCTGAGCGCAACGCTGGCCGTCGAAACTGTGTTGGCAGGGAATACCTGCAAGGGGCCCCCAGCACCCAACATCTGCTTTACTGCCGACCTCTAGTCCACAGGTGTCAGTACCCAGACGGGCTGCAGCTTCCTTCCCGCGATCCCGCTCCCTACATGCCTCCAACGCAACAGGAGGAAGGCAATGCAAAAGGACGTGCCGACGTTGTTCGAGTGGGCTGGCGGCGCCGCGGCGCTCAACCGGCTGACGAGCGTGTTCTATGACAAGGTGCGTAGTGATCCAGTACTAGAACCGGTGTTCCGGAACATGTCCGGCGACCATCCCGCGCATGTCGCCGCCTTCATCGGAGAGGTGTTTGGCGGGCCAAAGGACTACAGCGAAACCCATGGCGGCCATCCCGCGATGATCAGCCATCACCTCAACAGGCATCTGACCGAGGCGCAGCGCCGGCAGTGGATCGCGCTGTTGCTCGATGCCGCCGATGAGGTGGAGCTGCCCGACGATCCCGAGTTCCGCTCGGCATTCGTTGCCTATCTCGAATGGGGCACCCGGCTGGCCAAGCTGAACTCACAGGACGGTGCCGCGCCCGCGCTCCACGAGCCGATGCCCCGCTGGGGCTGGGGCGTTCCGGGCGGACCTTACGTGCCGCCGGGCAAATCGTGATCTGAAGCGCGGATCTACCTAGGCCGAGCGGGCGAGGGCGCCTGCGTTGCACCTGACAAAATTCCGCCTGTGAATGTTCGCAGCATGACGCATTGCGCTCTTTACAGACGGCGTGGAAATCCTTAGGAAGCCCGTGCTGCGCAGATGATGCGCGGCGAGATGCACGGGCATAGCTCAGTTGGTAGAGCGGCGGTCTCCAAAACCGCAGGTCGTAGGTTCGAGCCCTGCTGCCCGTGCCAGTCTTGCCAGAATTCGCTAATTCAGGCATAAGGACTTCTATAGCCGGAACGGAACGACTGGATGGTTCCGACGCGGCGTTTAAACGTAAAGCTTGTTCCTGCCACTTGCGTGGAGAGAGAATCGGTTTTATGTAAGCGAAACAGACACGCGGCGCGTGGAGCTGGGGATCCGGCTTTACGCGTCCGAATTGCATGGGCGAAATGTCGCTGATTCGGCGTTGATATCGTTCGTGTGGTGGCATCTCCCGGTCACGGGATCATCCAGAAGTCCGGTCAACGGACGTTGAGAGCAGAGCGGCACATGGCGAAAACCACGAACCCCTTCACCTTTCTGCAGCAGGTAAGGTCGGAAACGGCGAAGGTGACGTGGCCATCACGGCGCGAGACGATGATCTCCACGGTCATGGTTCTCGGCTTTGCAATTATTGCGATGATTTTCTTTTTTGCCGCTGACCAGCTGATGGCATTCGCTGTCGAGCAGATCTTGGGCATTGGCCGCTAAGGCTGCGAATACGGAGAATTCCTGAGATGACTGCGCGCTGGTATATCGTCCACGCCTATTCGAACTTCGAAAAGAAGGTCGCCGAGGACATTGAGCACAAGGCCAAGCAGAAGGGCCTGAGCGAGCAGATCGAGCAGATCGTTGTTCCGACCGAGAAGGTCGTTGAGGTTCGCCGTGGCCGCAAGGTTGATGCCGAGCGCAAGTTCTTCCCGGGCTATGTGCTGCTGAAGGCCCATTTGACCGACGCCGTCTTCTCGCTCGTCAAGAACACGCCGAAGGTCACTGGTTTCCTTGGTGATTCGAAGCCGGTGCCGATTACGGAAGCTGAGGCCCAGCGCATCCTGAACCAGGTTCAGGAAGGCGTCGAGCGTCCCAAGCCGTCCGTCACGTTCGAAATCGGCGAGGCGGTTCGCGTTTCCGACGGTCCGTTCGCGTCGTTCAACGGTTTCGTCCAGGAAGTGGACGAGGAGCGGGCGCGCCTCAAGGTAGAAGTTTCGATCTTCGGGCGCGCCGTGCCTGTCGATCTCGAATTCGGTCAGGTCGAAAAGGGCTGATCGAAACGCCCGTCACCGGTTTCGGTGGTGGGCAGTGCCGGGCGCAGGCCTGGCGCAAGCATGGTGGGAGAAGAGGCGGCTTAGCCGGTTGTCTTTTTCGCACCACCAAACTGCAACCGCCGGGTTACTCGGCATAAAACGAAAGCAGGAAAGAGATGGCTAAGAAAATTGCAGGCCAGCTCAAGCTCCAGGTTTCCGCGGGTTCGGCGACGCCGTCGCCCCCGATCGGTCCGGCGCTTGGTCAGCGTGGCATCAACATCATGGAGTTCTGCAAGGCGTTCAACGCGCAGACCCAGGAGCTCGAGAAGGGATCTCCGATCCCGGTCGTGATCACCTATTACCAGGACAAGTCGTTCACCTTCGTCATGAAGACGCCGCCAGTGGCTTACTTCCTGAAGAAGGCTGCCAACCTCAAGTCGGGCTCCAAGGAGCCGGGTAAGATCAAGGCTGGCGAGATCAGCAGCGCCAAGGTGCGCGAGATCGCCGAAGTCAAGATGAAGGACCTGAACGCGAACGACATCGAAGCCGCAATCAAGATGATTGAAGGCTCCGCTCGTTCGATGGGCCTGGAAGTGGTGGGCTGAGATCATGGCTAAGATTGCAAAGCGCGTTTCCAAGTCCCGCGAAGGCATCGATGTGAACAAGGCCTATGGCCTTGGTGAAGCGATCGAGCTTTTGAAGGCTCGCTCGTCGGTCAAGTTCGACGAGACCATCGAAGTCGCCATGAACCTTGGCGTCGACCCACGCCACGCTGACCAGATGGTCCGCGGCGTGGTCAACCTGCCGAACGGCACGGGCCGTACGGTCCGCGTCGCGGTGTTCGCACGTGATGCAAAGGCTGATGAAGCCCGCGCCGCCGGCGCTGACATCGTTGGTGCGGAAGATCTCGTCGATATCGTCCAGAAGGGCCAGATCGACTTCGATCGCTGCATTGCCACTCCTGACATGATGCCGCTGGTCGGCCGTCTCGGTAAGGTGCTCGGCCCGCGCGGCATGATGCCGAACCCGAAGGTCGGCACCGTGACCACCGACATCGCCGGAGCCGTCAAGGCTTCGAAGGGCGGTGCCGTTGAGTTCCGCGTCGAGAAGGCCGGCATCATCCACGCCGGCGTTGGCAAGGTCTCGTTCGACGTCAAGGCGCTGGAAGAAAACGTCCGCGCTTTCGCTGATGCGGTCAACAAGGCCAAGCCGGCAGGCGCCAAGGGCGTCTACGTCAAGAAGGTGTCCGTCACCTCGACGATGGGCCCTGGCCTCAAGGTCGACCTCGGCACGCTCGCAGCGTCCTGATGATTTGAATTCGGATCGGCCGGCAACGGCCAGATCCTGAAAAGAATTCCGGGCCTCCGGGCCCGGATTTTCGAAAGCTGGAAACGGCTTTCGAATTTCCTGTCCGAGATTGCAGGCGGTCCAGGCGACCCTTGGTCCTTAATTCGAATGGGCCTGCATGAGACGGGGTGAAGACCAGACAAAGGAGCCTTTGCTCCAATGAAAGGTTCGAACCGTGTTTGCCTTTTGTCTGCGCATCGCGCCGGGCCACAAGCCCGACAGGTGTGGCGAAAGGGGGCAGGATCCTCGAGCGCCGTTCGGGTGATCTGGAGTTTCTGGATTGGCCGCCCGGCAAAAGGCAACCCGACCGCTCACCCGCAAATGGGAGGCGGTCAACTGGAGATAGGCAGTGGACAGAGCGGAAAAACGCGAACTCGTCACGGGCCTGAATGACGCGTTCTCGAACGCAGGTTCAGTCGTCGTGGCCCACTATGCCGGTATTACCGTCGCGCAAATGAACGATCTTCGCGTGAAGATGCGTCAGGCCGGCGGCACCGTCAAAGTCGCGAAGAACCGTCTCGCCAAAATCGCTCTTCAGGGCACGGAATCCGAAAGCATCATCGATCTGTTCAAGGGACAGACGCTGGTTGCCTATTCGGAGGATCCGATTGCAGCGCCGAAGGTCGCGTCCGACTTCGCCAAGATCAATGACAAGCTTGTCATCCTTGGTGGTTCGATGGGCACGACCCCGCTCAATGCCGACGGTGTCAAGGCTTTGGCCGCGCTCCCGTCGCTCAACGAGCTGCGTGCAAAGCTGGTTGGCATGATCGCCACCCCGGCTACCCGGATCGCCCAGATCGTCAATGCGCCGGCGGCTTCGGTCGCGCGCGTCATTGGCGCCTATGCCCGGAAGGACGAGGCGGCATGAGGCCGTTCCTCGCTATCATCAACACACGTTCGAACTGATTGAAGGAATAGTAAAATGGCTGATCTCGCAAAGATCGTTGACGACCTGTCGGCCCTGACCGTCCTCGAGGCGGCTGAGCTGTCGAAGCTCCTCGAAGAGAAGTGGGGCGTTTCCGCCGCTGCTCCGGTTGCAGCTGCTGCTGCCGCTGGCGCTGCTGCTGCCCCGGTCGAAGAGAAGACCGAGTTCGATGTCGTCCTGGCAGCTGCCGGCGACAAGAAGATCGAAGTCATCAAGGAAGTCCGCGCCATCACCGGCCTGGGCCTCAAGGAAGCCAAGGACCTCGTTGAAGGCGCTCCCAAGCCCGTCAAGGAAGGCGTTTCCAAGGCCGACGCTGAGAAGCTCAAGGCTCAGCTGGAAGCAGCTGGCGCCAAGGTCGAGCTTAAGTAAGCACGGTTTCGGTGGGCGGCTCCGTGCCGCCCACCGGCTCCCGTGACCCGGGGGAGTTGTAGGGAACCTATTTCCTGAGTGCCGCAAGCGGCCTTCAGGAAACGGGTTTTCGCCCGTTTTGGATAGGCCGCCGCCGAGGCGGCGCGCATGCAAGGTGAGCATTAGCGACGCTCATCCCAAGAAAGGCAGCAAGGAGCGACGATGGCCCAGATCCAGACTTTCAATGGCCGCAGACGCGTACGCAAGTTCTTCGGAAAGATCCCTGAAGTTGCGGAGATGCCGAACCTCATCGAGGTTCAGAAGGCATCCTATGATCAGTTCCTGATGGTGGACGAGCCCAAGGGCGGTCGTCCCGATGAGGGACTGCAGGCCGTTTTCAAGTCGGTCTTCCCGATTTCCGACTTCTCTGGCGCATCGATGCTGGAGTTCGTCAAGTACGAGTTTGAAGCACCGAAGTTCGACGTCGACGAGTGCCGTCAGCGCGACCTGACTTTTGCCGCGCCGCTCAAGGTGACGCTGCGCCTCATCGTGTTCGATATTGACGAGGATACCGGCGCGAAGTCGATCAAGGACATCAAGGAGCAGGACGTCTACATGGGCGACATGCCGCTCATGACGTCCAACGGCACCTTCATCGTCAACGGCACCGAGCGCGTCATCGTCTCGCAGATGCACCGTTCGCCGGGCGTCTTCTTCGACCACGACAAGGGCAAGTCGCACTCGTCGGGCAAGCTTTTGTTTGCCGCGCGCGTCATCCCCTATCGCGGTTCCTGGCTCGACATCGAGTTCGACTCCAAGGACATCGTCCACGCCCGTATCGACCGTCGCCGCAAGATCCCGGTTTCGTCGCTGCTGATGGCGCTCGGCATGGACGGCGAAGAGATCCTGTCGACCTTCTACAACAAGATCACCTACAAGAAGTCGGGCGATCACTGGCGTATTCCGTTCTCGGTCGACCGTTTCCGCGGCCTCAAGGCCGTTGGCGATCTGGTTGATGCCGACACCGGCGAAGTCGTCGTCGAAGGCGGCAAGAAGATCACCGCGCGCCAGGCCAAGCAGCTTGCCGAGAAGGGCCTCAAGGCGATCAAGGCGACCGAAGACGATCTCTTCGGCAGCTACCTCGCCGAGGACATCGTCAACTACGCCACCGGCGAGATCTTCCTCGAAGCCGGCGACGAGATCGATGAAAAGACCTTGAAGGTTCTGCTCGCTGCCGGCGAGGAAGAGATCAAGATCCTCGACATCGACCATATCAATGTCGGTGGCTATATCCGCAACACGCTCACGGTCGACAAGAACGAGAGCCGCCAGGATGCGCTGTTCGACATCTACCGAGTGATGCGTCCGGGCGAGCCGCCCACCATCGACACCGCCGAGGCGATGTTCAACTCGCTGTTCTTCGATAGCGAGCGCTACGACCTTTCGGCTGTCGGCCGCGTCAAGATGAACATGCGTCTCGAACTCGACGCTGAAGACACCGTCCGTGTCCTGCGCAAGGATGACATCCTTGCCGTGGTCAAGACGCTTGTCGAACTGCGCGACGGCAAGGGCGAGATCGACGACATCGACAACCTTGGCAACCGCCGTGTCCGTTCGGTCGGCGAGCTGATGGAAAACCAGTACCGCGTCGGTCTGCTCCGCATGGAGCGCGCGATCAAGGAACGTATGTCCTCGATCGAGATCGACACGGTCATGCCGCAGGACCTGATCAACGCCAAGCCGGCGGCTGCCGCCGTGCGCGAGTTCTTCGGTTCCTCGCAGCTGTCGCAGTTCATGGATCAGACCAACCCGCTGTCGGAGATCACCCACAAGCGTCGTCTTTCGGCGCTTGGACCCGGTGGTCTGACCCGCGAGCGCGCTGGCTTCGAAGTCCGCGACGTGCACCCGACCCACTACGGCCGTATCTGCCCGATCGAGACGCCGGAAGGCCCGAATATCGGTCTGATCAACTCGCTCGCGACCTTCGCACGCGTCAACAAGTACGGCTTCATCGAGAGCCCGTACCGCAAGATCGTCGATGGCACGTTGACCAATGAGGTCGTCTACCTGTCGGCTATGGAAGAGGCCAAGCACTTCGTTGCCCAGGCCAACGCCGAGCTCGACAAGGATGGCCACTTCGTCGACGAGTTCGTCATTTGCCGTAACGCCGGCGAAGTGATGATGGCGCCGCGCGAAAACGTCGATCTTATGGACGTTTCGCCCAAGCAGATGGTGTCGGTCGCAGCAGCGCTGATCCCGTTCCTGGAAAACGACGACGCCAACCGTGCTCTGATGGGCTCGAACATGCAGCGTCAGGCCGTGCCGCTGGTTCGTGCCGAAGCTCCGTTCGTCGGTACCGGCATGGAGCCGATCGTTGCCCGTGACTCTGGCGCTGCCATTGGCGCTCGCCGCGGCGGCATCGTCGACCAGGTCGATGCGACCCGTATCGTTATCCGTGCGACCGAAGACCTCGATCCGGGTAAATCAGGCGTCGACATCTACCGTCTGATGAAGTTCCAGCGTTCGAACCAGAACACCTGCATCAACCAGCGTCCGCTGGTTCGTATGGGTGACCGGGTCAACAAGGGCGACATCATCGCTGACGGCCCGTCGACCGAGCTCGGCGATCTGGCCCTCGGCCGTAACGTGCTCGTCGCGTTCATGCCGTGGAACGGCTACAACTACGAGGACTCGATCCTGCTCTCCGAGCGCATCGTGGCCGACGACGTCTTCACCTCGATCCACATCGAGGAGTTTGAGGTCATGGCGCGTGACACGAAGCTCGGGCCTGAGGAAATCACCCGCGACATTCCGAACGTTTCGGAAGAAGCGCTGAAGAACCTCGACGAAGCCGGTATCGTCTACATCGGTGCGGAAGTTGCGCCGGGCGACATCCTGGTCGGCAAGATCACGCCGAAGGGCGAAAGCCCGATGACGCCGGAAGAGAAGCTTCTGCGCGCCATCTTCGGTGAAAAGGCGTCCGACGTCCGTGACACCTCCATGCGCATGCCGCCCGGTACCTTCGGCACCGTCGTCGAAGTGCGCGTCTTCAACCGCCACGGCGTGGAGAAGGACGAACGCGCCATGGCGATCGAGCGCGAGGAAATCGAGCGTCTCGCCAAGGACCGTGACGACGAGCAGGCGATCCTCGATCGCAACGTCTACAGCCGCCTGAGCGACATGCTCGTCGGCAAGGACGCGATTGCTGGACCGAAGGGCTTCAAGAAGGGCTCGACCGTCGCCAAGGAGACGCTGGACGACTATCCGCGTTCGCAATGGTGGCAGTTCGCCGTCGAAGACGAGAAGATGCAGGGCGAGCTCGAAGCTCTCCGCGGCCAGTACGACGACTCCAAGAAGCAGCTCGAGCAGCGCTTCATGGACAAGGTCGAAAAGGTGCAGCGCGGCGACGAGATGCCGCCCGGCGTCATGAAGATGGTCAAGGTCTTCGTTGCGGTGAAGCGCAAGATGCAGCCCGGCGACAAGATGGCCGGCCGTCACGGCAACAAGGGTGTCGTGTCGCGTATCGTTCCGGTCGAGGACATGCCGTTCCTCGAAGATGGAACGCATGCGGACATCGTGCTCAATCCGCTCGGCGTGCCTTCGCGCATGAATGTCGGCCAGATTCTGGAAACGCATCTTGGCTGGGCATGCGCAGGCATGGGCAAGAAGATCGGTGAACTGATCGAGGCGTACAAGGCGGGTGGCGATATCAAGCCGCTGCGCGAGACGCTCGAGAGCTTCATTCCGGCCAACGACCGCAACGAGCCGGTCCGCGATTATGACGACGAAAGCATCGTTCGCCTCAGCGAGCAGATGAAGCGGGGCGTCTCGATCGCGACCCCGGTGTTCGACGGCGCGCATGAAGCCGACATCAACATCATGTTGGAGCAGGCGGGTCTTCACACCTCCGGCCAGTCGCAATTGTACGATGGCCGTACGGGTGAGCCGTTCGACCGCAAGGTGACCATGGGCTACATCTATATGCTCAAGCTTCACCACCTGGTCGACGACAAGATCCACGCCCGTTCGATCGGACCGTACTCGCTCGTTACCCAGCAGCCGCTGGGCGGCAAGGCGCAGTTCGGTGGCCAGCGCTTCGGCGAAATGGAGGTCTGGGCGCTCGAAGCCTACGGTGCCGCCTACACGCTGCAGGAAATGCTGACCGTGAAGTCGGACGACGTGGCAGGCCGTACCAAGGTCTACGAGGCGATCGTGCGCGGCGACGACACGTTCGAAGCGGGCATTCCCGAGAGCTTCAACGTTCTCGTCAAGGAAATGCGTTCGCTGGGCCTCAATGTCGAGCTTGAGAACACCAAGGTCGACGAAAACCACCGGCTGCCAAACGCTGCCGAGTAAGCACAATAGGCGCGCCGCGGGATTTTCCCGCGGCGTCGCTGCTGAGCACGATCCCCAAGGTTGGGTACTGATCGCGCTCGTTCGATGAGATTTTTTCGGCGACGGCCGACACAGCAGGCGGGCGCTCTGGCCCGCACAAGATGAAAAGGGGCTTTCGTGGGCCCCGAAAAGGAGAACGGCATGAACCAAGAGGTCATGAATCTCTTCAACCCCCAGGCGCCTGCGCAGGTGTTCGATTCCATCCGGATTTCGCTCGCCAGCCCTGAGAAGATTCTGTCCTGGTCGTTCGGCGAAATCAAAAAGCCGGAGACGATCAACTACCGCACCTTCAAGCCGGAGCGTGACGGGCTGTTCTGCGCCCGTATCTTTGGCCCGATCAAGGACTACGAGTGCCTGTGCGGCAAGTACAAGCGCATGAAGTACAAGGGCGTCATCTGCGAGAAGTGCGGCGTCGAAGTGACGCTGTCGCGCGTTCGCCGCGAGCGTATGGGCCACATTGAGCTCGCAGCGCCCGTCGCCCACATCTGGTTCCTGAAGTCGCTGCCGAGCCGTATCGGCACGCTGCTCGACATGACGCTCAAGGATATCGAGCGCGTTCTCTATTTCGAGAACTACATCGTTACCGAGCCGGGCCTGACCGCGCTCAAGGAGCACCAGCTCCTTGGCGAAGAAGAATACCAGATCGCGGTCGACGAGTATGGCGAGGATTCGTTCACCGCCATGATCGGCGCTGAGGCCATCCACGACCTGCTCGCCGGCATGGATCTCGAAAAGATCGCCGGCGATCTGCGTTCCGAGCTCGCCACGACCACGTCCGAGCTGAAGCAGAAGAAGTATCTGAAGCGGCTCAAGGTCGTTGAGAACTTCATGGAATCGGGCAACCGCCCCGAGTGGATGATCATGAAGGTCGTGCCGGTGATCCCGCCGGACCTGCGTCCGCTGGTCCCGCTGGATGGCGGCCGCTTTGCGACTTCCGACCTGAACGATCTCTATCGCCGCGTCATCAACCGTAACAACCGTCTGAAGCGGCTGATCGAACTGCGTGCGCCAGGCATCATCATCCGCAACGAAAAGCGCATGCTGCAGGAGGCTGTCGACGCACTGTTCGACAACGGTCGCCGTGGCCGCGTCATCACCGGTGCCAACAAGCGTCCGCTGAAGTCGCTGTCCGATATGCTTAAGGGCAAGCAGGGCCGCTTCCGTCAGAACCTGCTCGGCAAGCGCGTCGATTATTCCGGCCGTTCGGTCATCGTGACCGGTCCGGAGCTCAAGCTGCACCAGTGCGGCCTGCCGAAGAAGATGGCGCTCGAGCTGTTCAAGCCGTTCATCTATGCCCGCCTCGACGCCAAGGGTTACTCCTCGACCGTCAAGCAGGCCAAGAAGCTGGTCGAGAAGGAAAAGCCGGAAGTCTGGGATATCCTCGACGAGGTCATCCGCGAACATCCGGTGCTGCTCAACCGCGCGCCGACGCTGCACCGCCTGGGCATCCAGGCCTTCGAGCCCATTCTGATCGAAGGCAAGGCTATCCAACTGCACCCGCTCGTCTGCACGGCCTTCAACGCCGACTTCGACGGCGACCAGATGGCTGTCCACGTTCCGCTGTCGCTCGAGGCTCAGCTCGAAGCACGCGTGCTGATGATGTCGACCAACAACATCCTGCACCCGGCTTCCGGCGCGCCTATCATCGTGCCGTCGCAGGACATGGTTCTCGGTCTCTACTATCTCTCGATCGTCAACCAGAACGAGCCGGGCGAGGGCATGGCGTTTGCCGACATGGGCGAACTCCAGCACGCGCTTGAGACCAAGGCTGTCACGCTGCACGCCAAGATCAAGGGTCGTTTCCGCACGGTCGACGCCGAAGGCAATGTCGTGTCGAAGATCCACGACACGACGCCTGGCCGCATGATCATCGGCGAACTGCTGCCGAAGAACGTCAACGTGCCGTACGACACTGCCAACCAGGAGATGACCAAGAAGAACATCTCCAAGATGATCGACACCGTCTACCGCCACTGCGGTCAGAAAGAGACGGTCATCTTCTGCGATCGCATCATGGCTCTCGGCTTTGCCCATGCCTGCCGCGCCGGCATTTCGTTCGGCAAGGACGACATGCTGATCCCCGATACCAAGGAGAAGCTGGTCGCCGATACCGAGGCGTTGGCCAAGGAATACGAGCAGCAGTACAATGACGGCCTGATCACTCAGGGCGAGAAGTACAACAAGGTCGTCGACGCCTGGGCCAAGTGCTCGGAAAAGGTCGCCGACGAAATGATGGCCCGCATCAAGGCGGTGGAGTTCGAAGACAACGGCCGTCAGAAGCCGATGAACTCGATCTACATGATGTCGCACTCCGGTGCGCGTGGTTCGCCCACCCAGATGCGTCAGCTTGCCGGTATGCGTGGCCTGATGGCCAAGCCGTCGGGTGAAATCATCGAGACGCCGATCATTTCCAACTTCAAGGAAGGTCTGACGGTTCTCGAGTACTTCAACTCGACCCACGGCGCCCGTAAGGGCCTCGCGGATACCGCTCTGAAGACGGCTAACTCCGGCTACCTGACCCGTCGTCTCGTCGACGTGGCGCAGGATTGCATCGTCAACTCGGTTGATTGCGGCACTGACAAGGGCCTCACCATGCAGCCGATCGTCGATGCCGGCCAGGTTGTCGCTTCGCTTGGTTTGCGTATCCTCGGCCGTACGTCGCTCGACGACATCAACCATCCGGTGTCAGGCGATCTGCTGGTCAAGGCCGGCACCTTGATGGACGAGCGCGACATCGAGGTCATCGAGAAGGCTGGCGTCCAGTCCGTCCGCATCCGCTCTGCCCTGACCTGCGAAGTCAAGGTCGGCGTCTGCGCGGTCTGCTACGGTCGCGACCTGGCACGCGGTACCCCTGTCAACCAGGGCGAAGCTGTCGGCGTCATTGCCGCTCAGTCGATCGGCGAGCCGGGCACGCAGCTCACCATGCGTACCTTCCACATGGGCGGTACCGCGCAGGTGGTGGACAGCTCGTTCCTTGAAGCCTCGTATGAGGGCAAGGTCGAGATCCGCAACCGCAACGTGGTTCGCAATTCCGACGGCAACCTCGTCGTGATGGGCCGCAACATGGCGATCCTGATCCTCGACGAAGCCGGCAAGGAGCGTGCCACGCACCGTGTCACCTATGGTTCGCGTATCTTCGTGGACGATGGCGACAAGGTGAAGCGCGGCCAGCGCGTCGCCGAGTGGGATCCCTACACCCGTCCGATCCTCACCGAAATCGAAGGCCGTGTGGCGTTCGAGGATCTGGTCGACGGCATTTCCGTCCAGGAAACGGCCGACGAGTCGACCGGCATCACCAAGCGTGAGGTCATCGACTGGCGTTCGACACCGCGCGGCAACGATCTGAAGCCCGCAATGGTCGTTCAGGACGCCAAGGGCAAGGTCGGCAAGCTGTCGAAGGGTGGCGATGCTCGCTTCCTGCTCTCGGTCGAGGCCATTTTGTCGGTCGAACCGGGTGCGCATGTGCAGCCTGGCGACGTTCTGGCGCGTATCCCGATGGAAAGCGCGAAGACCAAGGACATCACCGGCGGTCTGCCGCGTGTTGCCGAGCTCTTCGAAGCCCGCCGCCCGAAGGATCACGCCATCATCGCCGAGATCGATGGTACGGTCCGCTTCGGTCGCGACTACAAGAACAAGCGCCGCATCATCATCGAGCCGCATGACTCGACGCTTGAGCCTGTCGAATACCTGATCCCGAAGGGCAAGCCGTTCCATCTCCAGGATGGCGACGCCATCGAGAAGGGCGACTACATCCTCGACGGCAATCCGGCGCCGCACGACATCCTGGCCATCAAGGGCGTGGAGGCGCTTGCGTCCTACCTCGTCAACGAAATCCAGGAAGTCTACCGTCTGCAGGGCGTGTCGATCAACGACAAGCATATCGAGGTCATCGTTCGTCAGATGCTGCAGAAGGTCGAGATCACCGTACAGGGCGACTCGATCTACATCCCGGGCGATCATGTGGACGTCATCGAGTTCGACGAGGTCAACGATCGCCTGATCGAGGAAGGCAAGAAGCCTGCCGAAGGTCAGCCGGTTCTGCTCGGCATCACCAAGGCATCGCTGCAGACGCCGTCCTTCATCTCGGCCGCTTCCTTCCAGGAAACGACCAGGGTGCTGACCGAAGCTGCAGTCGCCGGCAAGACCGACATGCTGCAGGGCCTCAAGGAAAACGTCATCGTCGGCCGTCTTATCCCGGCTGGCACGGGCGGCATGATGAGCCAGATCCGGCGCATCGCCACCTCGCGCGACGAACTGATCCTCGACGAGCGCCGCAAGCTCTCGGGTGTCGAGATCGCCGAGCCGATCCTGACTGACATGGTCAACGCCGCCCAGTAAGGGCGTCGTCAAGAAGAACTGGGAAAGGGGGCTTCGGCCCCCTTTTTTCATTCCCGCGACACCTCTGCTTCATGCGCCTGTCAAATGCCGCCGCTAGCAATACGGGTCCAACACGCATTACAGGTGACTGCCATCATGAAGCTCTTTGTTTCCACCATCGCTGCCTCGTTGGCTTCCGCAGCGGTGCCCGCCCAGGCCCAGGATGTCGCGCCGCTCAAGGCGACGCTGCTCGGCCAGGTCGTTCTGCCGACCGGGCTCAAGATCGCGGGAACCGAGTTCGGTGGCATTTCCGGCCTCGATTACGATGCGGCCAGCGGGCTGTTCTATGCCATTTCTGATGATCGCTCGGAGCGCGCGCCGGCGCGGCTCTACACGCTGAAGCTTGCGATCGACGACAAGGGCGTCCACGGCATCGATATCGTTTCGAGCGCCGAGTTGCGCAACGCACAAGGTGCTGCCTTCGCCAAGAAGGACGTCGACCCGGAGGCGATCCGCTTTGACGCTTCGGCAAACCGGATATTCTGGTCGAGCGAGGGCGATGCTGCTGGCCAGCCGGCGATCTACGAGGCCGAGCCCGGCGGTAGCCACATCAGGAGCTTTGCCGTTCCCGAGGCTTACCTGCCCAATGCCGACAAGACCCGCGGTGTGCGCGGCAACCTGTCGTTTGAAAGCCTTGCCATTTCACCCGATGGCAAGACCCTTTGGGCCGGAACCGAGAACGCGCTGGCGCAGGACGGCGAGAAGGCAACGCTGGAGGCCGGCAGCCCGTCTCGCATCATTGGTTTCGACATCGCCAGTGGCACTGTCGCGGCCGAATACGTCTATGATAACGGGCCGATCTTCACCAAGGCGACTAAGGACCCGTACTACAATGACAACGGGCTCTCCGAATTCCTGTTCTTTGGACCTGACGAGCTTCTGACTCTCGAGCGCTCCTTCGCGCTTGGCATCGGCAGCGAGATCAATTTCTACCTGGCAAGCTTTTCCGGTGCGACAGACGTCAAAGGCGCTGCCTCGATCAAGGACGGCGCGCCGAAGCCGATGTCGAAACGCAAGGTGCTGAAGATCGGGGAGGGCGACTTTGGTCTCGACATCGACAACATCGAGTCGGTGACATGGGGACCGGAAGTCGGTGGCCAGCGTACGTTGGTGATTGCCTCCGACAACAATTTCAACGCGGAGCAGTTCACGCAGTTTGTTGTCCTGAAATTGGATGCTGCCACGAATTGATCTGCCTGCAGCCGCACAGGCGGACGAAGTTTTGACCCTTCGCAGAGCACCGCCGGAGCAATCCGGCGGTTTTTCTTCGCAATCACGCAGGAGTTGGTGTCAGTCCCCGGAATTCCTCCACATTCCGCAAGGCGCGGCTAATGTATTTGCGCCGTTTGACATAGTGAACTTACGAAAATAGCCTCCTCTTTGAAGTGCCATCAGCCCTGAGAGGAGTGCCCGATGACCGACGTCCCCTCCGATACGAAAGGACAGGCGGTATCGGTAGAGCCGAGCCTCCATCGTGTGATGGGCCCCTGGCTTCTTCTGCTCTTCATCGTCGGCGATATTCTCGGCACCGGCATCTACGCCCTGACCGGCCAGGTGGCCAAGCAGGTCGGTGGTGTGGTCTGGCTACCGTTCCTTGTCGCCTTCATCGTCGCCGTCGTCACCGCCTTCAGCTATCTCGAGCTGGTCACCAAATATCCGAAGGCGGCCGGCGCCGCCCTTTATGCCCACAAGGCGTTCGGTATCCATTTCATCACCTTCATCGTCGCCTTCGCGGTGATGTGCTCGGGCATTACCTCGGCATCGACCGCCTCGCGCGCCTTTGCAGCCAATCTGTCGGGCGCCTTCGATCTCGGCCTCACCGGAACCTACGGCATCACGTTGATTGGCCTGGCGTTCATGGCAGTGGTCGCGGCGGTGAACTTCCGCGGCGTCGGCGAGAGTGTCAAAGCCAATGTCGTGCTGACCTGCGTCGAGTTCACCGGCCTGATGATCATCATTGTCATAGGTCTGTGGGCGATCGGTGCGGGCGAGGGCGATGTCTCCAGGGTGATGGAGTTTCATTCGGCGCCCGACCGCAGCGCCTTCTGGTCGGTGATCGCGGCGACCACGCTCGCCTTCTTCGCCATGGTCGGCTTCGAAGACTCGGTCAACATGGCCGAGGAGTGCAAGGATCCGACCCGCATCTTCCCGAAGGTACTGCTGACCGGACTGCTGATCACCGGCGTGATCTATGTGCTGGTGTCGATATCTGCGATCACCCTGGTGCCGCCGGAACAGCTGGGCGAGGGCGAAACGCCCCTGCTCAAGGTGGTCCAGGCCGGCGCACCGAACTTTCCGGTCGAGATCTTCGGCTTCATCACCATGTTCGCCGTCGCCAACAGCGCGCTCATCAACATGCTGATGGCCAGCCGGCTGGTCTACGGCATGAGCAGGGAACGTGTGTTGCCGGAAGTGCTCGGCAAGGTCCATGCCTCACGGCGCTCGCCTTACATCGCGATCGGCTTCACCACCTTGCTCGCCTTCGCGCTCATCACCTTCGTCGGCGAGGTTCCGGCACTGGGTGGCACAACTGCGCTCCTGCTGCTGTGCGTGTTCACCGTCGTCAACATTGCCGTGCTGGTGTTGCGCAAGGACACCGTCGGGCACGATCACTTCCGGACGCCGACGCTGCTGCCGATCCTGGGGGCCATAGCTTGCGCCTTCTTCGCCGGACCATGGACGGGGCGCGATCCGGTCCAATACAAGATCGCCGGCATCCTGATCGGCATCGGCGTGCTGTTGTGGTTCGTGACTGTACTGGTCAATCGCGCCACCGGGCAGAAGCCCGCCGAACCTGACATGGCTGACATCGGCGGGGCAGGGCCGGTCAACTGACCTCGGCGCATCGAAAGGGGATGCGGGGTTAGAACGGCTCGTTGAAGGTGACGATCGAGACTTCGCCTTCCAGCGCACCCTGATAGGCGGAGATGTGCGGTTCGTCGTCGGGTTCGCCCTGCATGTCGCCGATCTGGTCCAGTTCGGCTTCCGCGTAACCCTCCTTGGCCAGCGCGTCGAGCGCCATGCGCACAGCGGTGTCGTCGTCTGGTGCGACGAGCATGATATGCGCGCCTTCGGGCTTTCCTCCCTTCTTGCGCCAGACTCGGCCGGTGATGATTGTCACAGGCCTCTCGTCGTTGTCGTTCATGGTGATTCCCTGGATTTAGATTCGTTTTGTGGGGGATTCGCCCCGGTTTGGCCGATTTTCGCATGAAGAGCGGATGCGAGACAGGGTAAACAGTGTCACAAATCGACTTCCGCGCTATGTTGCAGCGCAATAAAGTTGCTCCAGGCCCCTTACACCGCCGGAAGCCCCGGTTTCGTTAAGGTTTTTAAGGGGACGGGCTTGACGGTTCGCGGTCATGCGAGTAGATACCGCCTCGTCTGAGCCGATGTGAGGTTGGTCTTTCCGAAGCGACAAGCTTTAGAGTTCACCTCAAACAGGGTTCGTTTTTTACGAGCGAGAAGACATTTCCGGCGTGCATGAAGCGGATTCGCTTCCTCTGCCTTTGTTCGGGCAAGACCGCAGATCGCGGTTTGGGGCCCGAATTCGCGTATGGATTTTGCGCTTGAAGCCGCCCCGAACGGGCTTGAGACACGGAATTGAGAGACAAGAGGGTTTAATGCCTACCGTCAACCAGCTGATCCGCAAGCCGCGCATTGCGCCGGTGAAGCGCAACAAGGTTCCGGCCATGCAGGCCAACCCGCAGAAGCGGGGCGTTTGCACGCGCGTCTATACGACGACGCCGAAGAAGCCGAACTCGGCTCTGCGCAAGGTCGCGAAGATCCGCCTGACCAATGGTTTTGAAGTGATCGGCTACATCCCCGGCGAAGGCCACAACCTTCAGGAGCACTCCGTGGTTATGATCCGCGGCGGTCGCGTGAAGGATCTTCCGGGCGTGCGCTATCACATCATCCGCGGCGTGCTCGATACGCAGGGCGTGAAGAACCGCAAGCAGCGCCGTTCAAAGTACGGTGCGAAGCGTCCGAAGTAATTCGGGTTCTGCAATTTAGGCGCTGCGCGAGGTTCTCCGCGTAATAGAGCGCCGGCCAAGTTTGAGAGACAAGAACATGTCCCGTCGTCACAGTGCAGATAAGCGCGAAATCAACCCGGATCCCAAGTTTGGCGATCTGGTTGTCACCAAGTTCATGAATGCCGTCATGTATGACGGCAAGAAGTCGATCGCCGAAACGATCGTCTACGGTGCGCTCGACCAGGTTCAGGCAAAGACCAAGCAGGAGCCGGTCACCGTCTTCCATCAGGCGCTCGACAATGTCGCGCCGCATGTGGAAGTGCGTTCGCGTCGTGTCGGCGGCGCAACCTACCAGGTTCCGGTCGATGTGCGCCCCGAGCGCCGTCAGGCACTCGCCATTCGCTGGCTGATCACTGCCGCCCGCAACCGCAACGAGACCACCATGGTCGACCGCCTCTCGGGCGAGCTGATGGATGCGGCTAACAACCGCGGCACCGCCGTGAAGAAGCGTGAAGACACCCACAAGATGGCGGAAGCCAACCGCGCCTTCGCGCACTACCGCTGGTAATAGCGCGACCGAACGACTGAGAGGCACCTCCCATGGCCCGCGAATATAAGATCGAAGACTACCGCAATTTCGGTATCATGGCGCATATCGACGCCGGCAAGACCACGACCACCGAGCGCATCCTTTATTACACGGGCAAGTCGCACAAGATCGGCGAAGTCCATGACGGCGCTGCCACCATGGACTGGATGGAGCAGGAGCAGGAACGCGGCATCACGATCACGTCCGCTGCGACCACGACCTTCTGGAAGGGCCGTGACGGCAATCTGCGCCGCTTCAACATCATCGACACCCCCGGCCACGTCGACTTCACCATTGAAGTCGAGCGTTCGCTGCGCGTTCTCGACGGCGCCATCGCGTTGCTCGATGCCAACGCTGGTGTCGAGCCGCAGACCGAGACCGTGTGGCGCCAGGCGGACAAGTACAACGTCCCGCGCATGATCTTCTGCAACAAGATGGACAAGATCGGCGCCGATTTCTATCGCTCCTATGACATGATCAAGTCGCGCCTCGGTGCCACTGCGGTCGCTGTCCAGCTGCCGATCGGCGCTGAATCGGAGTTCAAGGGCGTTGTCGACCTTATCGAGATGAACGCGCTGGTCTGGCGCGACGAGAGCCTGGGCGCTGCCTGGGATGTCGTCGAGATCCCGGACGACCTCAAGGCGAAGGCTGAAGAGTTCCGCGAGAAGATGATCGAGACCGCCGTCGAAATGGACGAGACGGCTCTTGAGAACTACCTCGAAGGCAAGATGCCGACGAACGACGAACTGCGCGCGCTGATCCGCAAGGGCACCATCGCCGTCAAGTTCTTCCCGATGTTCTGTGGCTCGGCCTTCAAGAACAAGGGCGTGCAGCCGCTTCTCGACGGCGTCGTTGAGTTCCTGCCTTCGCCGCTCGACGTTCCTGCCATCAAGGGCATCGACGCCAAGACCGAAGGCGAGATCGAGCGTCATGCTGACGACAGCGAACCGCTGTCGATGCTGGCCTTCAAGATCATGAACGATCCGTTCGTTGGCTCGCTGACCTTCTGCCGCATCTATTCGGGCAAGGTGGTCAAGGGCGCTTCGCTCGAAAACACCGTCAAGGGCAAGAAAGAGCGTCTCGGCCGTATGCTGCAGATGCACTCGAACTCGCGCTCTGACATCGACGAGGCTTTCGCTGGCGACATCGTCGCTCTGGCCGGCCTCAAGGAAACGACCACCGGCGACACGCTCTGCGATCCGCTGCACCCGGTCATCCTTGAGCGCATGGAATTCCCCGAGCCGGTCATCCAGATCGCGATCGAGCCGAAGACCAAGGGCGACCAGGAAAAGATGGGCCTCGCGCTCAACCGCCTGGCTGCTGAAGATCCTTCGTTCCGCGTCAAGTCGGATGAAGAGTCGGGTCAGACCATCATCGCCGGTATGGGCGAGTTGCATCTCGACATCATCGTCGACCGCATGCGTCGCGAGTTCAAGGTCGAGGCAAACGTCGGCGCTCCGCAGGTTGCGTATCGCGAGACGATCACCCGCCAGCACGAGCAGGACTACACCCACAAGAAGCAGTCGGGTGGTACCGGTCAGTTCGCTCGCATCAAGATCGTGTTCGAGCCGAACCCCGAGGGCGAAGAGTTCGTCTTCGAATCGAAGATTGTCGGCGGTGCTGTTCCGAAGGAATACATCCCCGGCGTCGACAAGGGCCTCCGCAGTGTTCTGTCCTCGGGTCCGTTCGCGGGCTTCCCGATGATCGGCGTCAAGGCGACGCTCATCGACGGTGCCTACCACGACGTCGACTCCTCGGTGCTCGCGTTTGAAATCGCCGGCCGCGCCTGCCTTCGCGAAGCCGCTCCGAAGCTGGGTGTCCAGTTGCTCGAGCCGATCATGAAGGTCGAAGTCGTGACGCCGGAAGACTATGTCGGCAACGTCATTGGCGACTTGAACAGCCGTCGTGGCCAGATCCAGGGCCAGGAAAGCCGTGGTATCGCCGTCGTCGTCAACGCGATGGTGCCGCTGGCCAACATGTTCAAGTACGTGGATAGCTTGCGTTCGATGTCACAGGGCCGCGCCCAGTACACGATGCAGTTCGACCACTACGAGCCGGTTCCGACCGCGGTCGCTCAGGAAGTTCAAAAGAAATACGCGTAATTCCAACGAATTGCAGCGTTTTATTAATTCAACGCCCTTATCGGGCTAGCAAGAATGGAGACCTCACATGGCAAAAGGTAAATTCGAGCGTAATAAGCCTCATGTGAACATCGGCACGATTGGTCACGTTGACCACGGCAAGACGTCGCTGACGGCGGCGATCACCAAGTATTTCGGCGAGTTCAAGGCTTACGATCAGATCGACGCAGCGCCTGAAGAAAAGGCCCGCGGCATCACCATTTCGACGGCTCACGTCGAATACGAGACGCCTGCTCGCCACTACGCCCACGTCGACTGCCCCGGCCACGCCGACTATGTGAAGAACATGATCACCGGTGCCGCCCAGATGGACGGCGCGATCCTGGTCGTGTCGGCTGCCGACGGCCCGATGCCGCAGACCCGCGAGCACATCCTGCTTGCCCGTCAGGTTGGCGTTCCGGCACTTGTCGTGTTCCTCAACAAGGTCGACCTGGTCGACGACGCCGAGCTGCTCGAACTGGTCGAGCTCGAAGTTCGCGAATTGCTGTCGAAGTACGAATATCCGGGCGACGACATTCCGATGATCAAGGGTTCGGCTGTTGCTGCGCTCAACGATTCCGACAAGAAGATCGGTGAAGACGCGATCCGCGAGCTGATGGCCGCTGTCGACGCCTACATCCCGACGCCTGAGCGTCCGATCGACCGTCCGTTCCTGCTGCCAATCGAAGACGTGTTCTCGATCTCGGGCCGCGGCACTGTCGTTACCGGTCGCGTCGAGCGCGGCATCGTCAAGGTTGGCGAGACTGTCGAGATCGTCGGCATCAAGGCAACCACGTCGACGACGGTCACCGGCGTTGAAATGTTCCGCAAGCTGCTCGATCAGGGCCAGGCTGGCGACAACATCGGCGCGCTGATCCGTGGCGTTGGCCGTGAAGACGTCGAGCGCGGTCAGGTCCTGTGCAAGCCAGGTTCGGTCAAGCCGCACAAGAAGTTCGTGGCTGAAGCCTACATCCTGACCAAGGAAGAGGGTGGCCGTCACACGCCGTTCTTCACCAACTACCGTCCGCAGTTCTACTTCCGCACGACTGACGTGACCGGCATCGTGACGCTGCCGGAAGGCACCGAGATGGTCATGCCCGGCGACAACATCACCGTCGATGTCGAGCTGATCGTGCCGATCGCCATGGAAGAGAAGCTCCGCTTCGCTATCCGTGAAGGTGGCCGTACCGTCGGCGCCGGCATCGTCGCTTCGATCAAAGAATAATCCGAATTAACGATCTGTCGCGGGCGGGAATACGCCCGCGCCGCGCCAGAACAAGGAAGTGACCATGAACGGACAGAATATCCGCATCCGCCTCAAGGCGTTTGACCACCGGGTTCTCGACGCTTCGACGCGTGAGATCGTGTCGACCGCGAAGCGCACGGGCGCCAATGTTCGCGGCCCGATCCCGCTGCCGACGCGGATCGAGAAGTTCACGGTGAACCGCTCGCCGCACGTCGACAAGAAGAGCCGCGAGCAGTTCGAAATGCGCACGCACAAGCGTCTGCTGGACATCGTCGATCCGACCCCGCAGACCGTCGATGCTCTGATGAAGCTCGACCTCGCAGCAGGTGTCGACGTCGAAATCAAGCTCTAAGAGCTAACATGAGCCGCGCGAGAATATCCAACCGGCTCCTCTGAAGGAAAACGAACCGATGCGTTCAGGTGTAATTGCACAGAAGGTGGGAATGACCCGCGTCTATAATGACGCTGGCGAACACGTTCCCGTCACCGTTCTCCGCATGGAGAACTGCCAGGTCGTGGCACAGCTGACCAAAGAGAAGAATGGCTACACCGCCGTTCAGCTCGGCGTTGGCCTGGCCAAGGTCAAGAATACGACGAAGGCGTTGCGCGGTCACTTCGCTGCCGCTTCCGTCGAGCCGAAGTCGAAGGTCGCGGAATTCCGCGTCTCCGCCGACAACATGCTGGATGTCGGCTCCGAGATCACCGTCGAGCATTTCGTCCCCGGCCAGAAGGTCGACGTGACGGGCACGACGATCGGCAAGGGTTTCCAGGGCGTTATCAAGCGTCACCACTTCGGTGGCGGTCGCGCTACCCACGGTAACTCGGTCTCGCACCGTACTCACGGTTCGACTGGTCAGCGCCAGGATCCGGGCAAGGTGTTCAAGGGCAAGAAGATGGCCGGCCACATGGGCGACGTTCGCGTCACCACCCAGAACGTCGAAGTCGTCTCGACCGACACCGATCGCGGTCTCATCCTGATCCGCGGTGCGGTTCCGGGTTCGAAGGGTGCATGGATCCTGGTTCGCGACGCCGCAAAGGTTGCGCTTCCTGAGAACGCGCCGAAGCCGGCCGCGATCCGCGCTGCCAGCAACAAGGCTCCGGCCAACGAGGGAGCGGAATAATGGACCTCAAGATTACAACCCTCGCAGGCTTAGATGCCGGCAAGGTTGAGCTCTCGGAAGAGATCTTCGGCCTCGACCCGCGCGAAGACGTTCTCCAGCGCGTCGTGCGCTGGCAGCTCGCCAAGAAACAGCAGGGCACGCACAAGGCCAAGGGTCGCGCGGAAATCGCACGCACCGGCGCCAAGATGTACAAGCAGAAGGGTACGGGCCGCGCCCGTCACCATTCTGCACGCGCTCCGCAGTTCCGCGGCGGCGGCAAGGCCCACGGCCCGGTCGTTCGCAGCCACGAGCATGACCTTCCCAAGAAGGTCCGCGCTCTCGGTCTGAAGCATGCCCTGTCGGCCAAGGCCAAGGCATCGAACCTGATCATCATCGACGAGCTGACGCTCGCCGAAGGCAAGACCAAGGCACTGCTGGCGAACTTCGCGACGCTGGGCCTGACCAATGCCCTGGTGATTGGTGGTGCTGAGCTTGACGTCAACTTCAAGCGCGCAGCGACCAACATCCCGAACATCGATGTCCTGCCGATCCAGGGCATCAACGTTTACGACATTTTGCGCCGCGGCACGCTGGTCCTTTCTAAGGCCGCCGTCGAGGCTCTCGAGGAGCGCTTCAAATGACGGATCTCCGCCACTACGACGTGATCGTCAGCCCGGCGATCACCGAAAAGTCGACCATGGCTTCTGAAAACAACCAGGTCGTCTTCAATGTCGCCAAGAAGGCGAGCAAGCCCGAGATCAAGGCTGCCGTCGAAGCGCTGTTCGGCGTGAAGGTGACTGCAGTGAACACCCTGGTCCGCAAGGGCAAGGTGAAGCGCTTCCGCGGCACGATCGGCCGCCAGAGCGACGTCAAGAAGGCGGTAGTGACGCTGGCAGATGGCCAGTCGATCGACGTCGCGACGGGTCTCTGAGCTGGGCTGAGAGGACAGGACAATGGCACTTAAGAAATTCAAGCCAGTAACGCCGAGCACCCGCCAGCTGGTCATCGTCGACCGCTCGGGCCTGCACAAGGGCAAGCCCGTCAAGGGTCTGACCGAAGGCCTGACCAAGTCGGGTGGCCGTAACAACTACGGTCGCATCACGGCACGCTTCATCGGCGGCGGTCACAAGCGTTCGTACCGCATCATCGACTTCAAGCGTCGCAAGTTCGACGTTGTCGGTACGGTCGAGCGCCTGGAATACGATCCGAACCGCACCGCGTTCATCGCGCTGATCAAGTACGACGACGGCGAGCTGAGCTACATCATTGCTCCGCAGCGTCTGCAGGCCGGTGACAAGATCATCGCTGGTGAGCAGGTCGACGTGAAGCCGGGCAACGCAATGCCGCTCGCTTCGATGCCGGTCGGCACGATCGTGCACAACATCGAGCTGAAGCCCGGCAAGGGCGGCCAGGTCGCTCGTTCGGCTGGTGCCTACGCCCAGCTCGTCGGCCGCGATCAGGGCATGGCGATCCTTCGCCTCAACTCGGGTGAACAGCGCGTCGTCAGCGGTCTTTGCATCGCCACCGTCGGTGCCGTGTCCAACCCGGACCACGGCAACATCAACGACGGCAAGGCCGGCCGCACCGTCTGGCGTGGCAAGCGCCCGCACAACCGCGGCGTGACCATGAACCCGGTCGACCATCCGCACGGCGGTGGTGAAGGCCGCACCTCGGGCGGACGCCATCCGGTGACCCCGTGGGGCAAGCCCACCAAGGGCAAGAAGACGCGGTCCAACAAGGCGACCGACAAGTTCATCCTGCGCTCGCGCCATCAGCGCAAGAGCTAAGAAGAGGTAACGCCAGTGACTCGTTCAGTCTGGAAAGGCCCGTTCATTGACGGCTATCTGCTCAAGAAGGCAGAGAAGGTTCGTGAAGGTGGTCGCAATGAGGTGATCAAGATGTGGAGCCGTCGCTCCACCGTCCTGCCGCAGTTCGTCGGCCTCACCTTCGGTGTCTACAACGGCCAGAAGCACGTCCCGGTCTCGGTGAACGAGGACATGGTCGGCCACAAGTTCGGTGAGTTCGCTCCCACCAGGACCTACTACGGTCACGGCGCGGACAAGAAGGCAAAGAGGAAGTAACATGGGCAAGGCCAAAGCTCCGCGCAGGCTTGCTGACAACGAGGCACGTGCGGTTCTCCGCACGATCCGGGTCAGCCCGCAGAAGCTCAACCTCGTTGCCGCGCTTATCCGCGGCAAGAAGGTAGCGACCGCGCTTTCGGATCTGGAATTTTCGCGCAAGCGCATCGCCGGAACGGTTAAGAAGACCCTCGAATCGGCTATCGCCAACGCGGAAAACAATCACGACCTCGATGTCGATGCACTGGTGGTGGCGGAAGCCTTTGTCGGTAAGTCGATCGTCATGAAGCGTTTCCACGCTCGTGGCCGTGGTCGCGCCAGCCGCATTGAGAAGCCGTTTTCGCACCTCACGATCGTCGTTCGTGAAGTCGAAGAGAAAGGGGAGGCCGCATAATGGGCCAGAAAATCAATCCTATTGGTCTCCGCCTCGGCATCAACCGCACCTGGGACTCGCGCTGGTACGCAAATACCGGCGAGTACGGCCAGCTGCTTCACGAAGACATCAAGATCCGCAAGTATCTTGAGAACGAGCTGAAGCAGGCGGCGATCTCCAAGGTCGTGATCGAGCGTCCGCACAAGAAGTGCCGCGTGACCATTCACGCCGCACGTCCGGGCCTGATCATTGGCAAGAAGGGCGCCGACATCGAGAAGCTTCGCAAGAAGCTGATGGAGATGACGAAGTCCGAGACCCACCTCAACATCGTTGAGGTTCGCAAGCCGGAGACCGACGCTACGCTGGTCGCTCAGTCGATCGCGCAGCAGCTCGAGCGCCGCATTGCCTTCCGTCGCGCCATGAAGCGCGCGGTGCAGTCGGCCATGCGTCTCGGCGCAGAGGGCATCCGCATCAACTGCTCGGGCCGCCTCGGCGGCGCTGAAATCGCTCGTATGGAGTGGTATCGCGAAGGTCGCGTTCCGCTGCACACCCTGCGCGCTGACGTCGACTACGGCACTGCCGAGGCAAAGACCGCCTACGGCATCTGCGGCGTCAAGGTGTGGGTGTTCAAGGGCGAGATCCTTGAGCATGATCCGATGGCTTCCGAGCGTCGCGCAACCGAAGGCGAGCATTCGCATGCTGGCGAGCGCCCCGAGCGCCGCCGTCGCGAAAACGCCTGACACGCATAGGAATTTGGAGTTAGAACGATGCTGCAGCCAAAGCGCACAAAGTTCCGTAAGCAGTTCAAGGGCCGCATCCACGGTACCGCGAAGGGTGGCACCAACCTGGATTTCGGCGGCTTCGGACTGAAGGCGCTTGAGCCAAACCGCGTCACCGCGCGTGAGATCGAGGCGGCTCGCCGCGCGATCACCCGCGAAATGAAACGTCAGGGCCGCGTCTGGATCCGTATTTTCCCAGACGTTCCGGTCACGTCGAAGCCGACCGAAGTCCGCATGGGTAAGGGCAAGGGCGCCGTCGACTACTGGGCATGCCGCATCAAGCCAGGTCGCGTGATGTTCGAGATCGATGGTGTCTCCGAGGAAGTTGCGCGTGAAGCGCTGCGTCTCGGCGCCGCCAAGCTCTCGGTCAGGACGCGCTTCGTTCAGCGCATCGCAGAATAAGGAAGGGCTGATCATGAAAGCCTCGGACATCAGGACGAAGACCCAGGACCAGCTCACCGACGAGCTCGGCAGCCTCAAGAAGGAGCAGTTCAACCTGCGCTTCCAGAAGGCGACCGGTCAGCTGGAAAAGACGGCGCGCGTGAAGCAAGTTCGTAAGGACATCGCGCGTATCAAGACCATCGCCGCCGAAAAATCGGCCGGCAAGAAGGCTTAAGGACGAAAACCATGCCAAAGCGCATCCTGCAGGGTACGGTCGTCAGCGACAAGAACGAGAAGACGGTCGTCGTCAAGGTCGAGCGTCGCTTCACGCACCCGGTGATGAAGAAGACCGTGCGTATGTCGAAGAACTACAAGGCGCACGACGAAAACAACGCCCACAAGGTAGGCGATCAGGTGGCTATCCAGGAATCGAAGCCGATTTCCAAGGACAAGCGCTGGGTCGTCATTACCCCGGACCAGGCGTAACAACGAATTTTGGACAAGCCGGGGAGGGCGGTAGCCCATCCCGTTAGAGAAGAAGAAGGCGGCCAGTCATGATTCAGATGCAAACAAACCTCGACGTCGCGGATAATTCCGGCGCCCGTCGTGTCATGTGCATCAAGGTGCTGGGCGGCTCGAAGCGGAAGTATGCTTCTGTTGGCGACATCATCGTGGTGTCGATCAAGGAAGCCATTCCGCGCGGCCGCGTAAAGAAGGGTGATGTGATGAAGGCGGTCGTCGTTCGCACGGCCAAGGACATTCGTCGCCCGGACGGCAGCGTGATCCGTTTCGACAAGAACGCGGCCGTTCTTGTCGATAACAAGAAAGAACCTATCGGCACGCGTATCTTCGGGCCGGTTCCGCGCGAACTCCGCGCCAAGAACCACATGAAGATCATCTCGCTCGCGCCCGAAGTGCTGTAAGGAGCCGGAACAATGCAGAAGATCCGTAAAGGCGACAAGGTTGTCGTTCTGGCCGGCAAGGACAAGGGCCGCACCGGCGAGGTGCTGTCTGTTCAGCCGAAGGAAGACAAGGCACTTGTCCGCGGCGTGAACATGATCCGCCGCCACCAGAAGCAATCCCAGACCCAAGAGGGCGGGATCATCACCAAGGAAGCGCCGATCCATCTGTCGAACCTCGCGCTTGCCGACCCCAAGGACGGAAAGGCGACCCGCGTCGGCTTCCAGGTCCAGAAGGACGGCACGAAGGTCCGTGTCGCGAAGCGCTCGGGAGAAGTCATCAATGGCTAACGCAACCAACGCTCCGCGCCTGAAGACGGTCTACAACGAGACCATCCGCCAGGCGATGCAGGAACAGTTCAAGTACGACAATGTCATGCAGATTCCGCGCATCGACAAGATCGTGCTCAACATGGGTGTCGGCGAAGCCACCGCGGATTCGAAGAAGCCCGCCGTTGCAGCCGAGGACCTGGCAATGATCGCCGGCCAGAAGCCGGTCATCACTCGCGCCCGCAAGTCGATCGCCGGCTTCAAGGTGCGTGAGCAGATGCCGATCGGTGCCAAGGTGACGCTTCGCCAGGAGCGCATGTACGAGTTTCTGGACCGTCTCGTGAACATCGCACTGCCGCGCGTTCGCGATTTTCGCGGCCTGAACCCGAAAAGCTTTGACGGCCGCGGAAATTACGCTATGGGCCTCAAGGAGCATATCGTGTTCCCCGAGATCAACTACGACAAGGTTGATCAGATGTGGGGTATGGACATCATCGTTTGCACGACCGCCAAGACGGATGAAGAGGCCCGGGCTCTGCTCAAGGCTTTCAACTTCCCGTTCCGGCAGTAACGGCAGCGAGAAAAGGAAAAATCTGAAATGGCAAAGACCAGCTCAGTCGAGAAGAATAACCGGCGCCGCAAGCTTGTGGACCAGTACGCTGCCAAGCGTAAGGCTCTCAAGGACGTCATCATGGATCAGTCCAAGCCGATCGAGGAACGCTTCCGCGCGCAGCTCAAGCTCGCCGCGCTGCCGCGCAACTCGGCCAAGATCCGTATCCGTAATCGCTGCGAAATCACCGGCCGTCCGCGTGCCTATTATCGCAAGCTTAAGATGTCGCGTATCGCGCTTCGTGATCTGGGCTCGACGGGAGCAATCCCCGGCCTGGTCAAGTCGAGCTGGTAAGGAGCATTTGATATGTCTTTGAGTGATCCTCTCGGCGATATGCTGACCCGCATCCGCAATGCCTATGGCCGCAAGAAGTCGACGGTGTCGACGCCTGCGTCCAGGCTGCGCGCCCGTGTCCTCGACGTGCTGAAGGCGGAAGGTTACATCCGCGACTACAGCCAGACCGACTTCGAAAACGGCAAGTCCGAGATCGAAATCGAGCTGAAGTACTTCGACGGCCAGCCGGTTATCCGCGAAATCGCCCGCGTCTCCAAGCCGGGCCGCCGCGTTTACGTCTCGTCCAAGTCGATTCCGCCTGTTGCCAATGGCCTCGGTATCTCGATCCTTTCGACCCCGAAGGGCGTGATGGCTGACCATGAAGCGCGCGAACAGAACGTCGGCGGGGAAATCCTCTGCCAGATCTTCTGATCTGCGTAGGCTGAAACAAGAAAGGCACGAGGACTATGTCTCGTATTGGCAAGAAACCCGTTCAGCTTCCGCAGGGCGTCTCCGCCGCCGTTGATGGTCAGACCGTCACGGCGAAGGGCCCCAAGGGCGAGTTGAAGTTCGTGGTCAACAACGAAGTTCTGGTCACGATGGAAAATGGCGAGATCGCTGTTCAGCCGCGCGACCAGTCGAAGGACGCGCGCTCCAAGTGGGGCATGTCGCGGACCCAGATCGTCAACATCCTGACGGGTGTTAAGGACGGCTTCGAAAAGAAGCTCGAGATCACCGGCGTCGGTTACCGTGCAGCGCTCCAGGGCAAGAACCTGCAGCTCGCACTTGGCTTCTCGCATGACGTCGTCTACCAGACGCCGGAAGGCATCACCATCACGGTGCCGAAGCCGACCGAAATCGTGATCAACGGCATCAACAAGCAGCAGGTTGGCCAGGTTGCCGCCGAGATCCGCGAATATCGCGGTCCCGAGCCCTACAAGGGCAAGGGCGTGCGCTATGCAGGCGAGAAGATCGTCCGCAAAGAAGGCAAGAAGAAGTAATAACAACGCCGCGGTGCGCGGTCGCGGGAAGCATTTTGGCTTACCGCAGATGGCCGCGCCCGTTTCAGAAGGCAAGGAACCACTATTATGGCTTCGAAAGAAACCACCCTGCGCCGTTCGGCGCGCATCCGCCGCCAGATCAAGAAGGTCGCCAACGGCCGTCCGCGCCTGTCGGTTCACCGCACGTCGAAGAACATCTACGTCCAGGTCATCGACGACGCCAACGGCCGCACGCTCGCAGCTGCTTCTACCCTCGAGAAGGATCTCAAGGGCACGCTCAAGACCGGTGCAGACACTGCTGCTGCGACCGCGGTTGGCAAGCTGATCGCCGAGCGCGCTTCGAAGGCTGGCGTCAAGGACGTCGTTTTCGATCGCGGCGCCTACATCTATCACGGCCGCATCAAGGCACTTGCCGAAGCTGCGCGTGAAGGTGGCCTCAACTTCTGATGCAGTTTACGGCGTAGCGCGCGGCGCTGCGCCGCATCACTGATCAGTTGCAATAAATCCGGCGACGCTATAGACGCCGGATTTGGTTTTTAACCCCCGTGCTTCCGGAAAAAAATAAGGATAGGAATATGGCACAAGAACGTAGGGAAGGTGGTCGCGACCGTAGCCGTGACCGCGAAGAGCGCGACAGCGAATTCGTCGATAAGCTCGTCCACATCAACCGCGTTGCCAAGGTCGTCAAGGGCGGCCGGCGTTTCGGTTTTGCAGCACTCGTCGTTGTCGGCGACCAGAAGGGCCGCGTTGGCTTTGGTCACGGCAAGGCCCGCGAAGTGCCGGAAGCGATCCGCAAGGCGACCGAATCGGCCAAGCGCGACATGATTTTTGTGCCGCTCCGTTCGGGCCGTACGCTGCACCACGATGTTGAAGGCCGTTGGGGCGCTGGTCGCGTTCTGCTGCGTTCTGCCAAGCTGGGTACCGGCATCATCGCCGGCGGTCCTATGCGCGCTGTCTTCGAGACGCTCGGCATGCACGACGTCGTCGCCAAGTCGATGGGTTCGTCGAACCCATACAACATGGTTCGTGCGACCTTCGATGCGCTGAAGAGCCAGATGCATCCCAAGGATGTGGCTGCACAGCGCGGCATCAAGTATTCGACGCTTCAGGCCCGCCGCGGCACCGCCGTAGCGGCTGAAGAATAGTCGCTCGAGCTGACCAGGGACAATGACCATGGCCAAGAAAGTAACCAAGACCGTCACCGTCGAGCAGATCGGTAGCCCGATCCGCCGGCCGAAGGAACAGCGTGCCACGCTGGTCGGCCTCGGCCTCAACAAGATGCATCGCAAGCGCACCCTGGAGGATACTCCTTCCGTGCGCGGCATGATCGCAGCTGTCCAGCATCTCGTCCGCGTTGTGGACGAGGCGTAGGCCGATCGCAGGAGATAGAAGATGAAACTCAACGATCTGCGTGACAACGCCGGCGCGACCCACTCCAAGAAGCGTCTTGGCCGTGGCATCGGCTCCGGCACCGGCAAGACCGGCGGCCGCGGCGTCAAGGGCCAGAAGGCCCGTTCCGGCGTCGCGATCAACGGCTTCGAGGGTGGCCAGATGCCGCTCTATCGTCGCCTGCCGAAGCGCGGCTTCACCAACATTTTCGCCAAGAGCTACAACACCGTTTCGCTGGCCCGCATCCAGGTCGCGATCGATGCCAAGAAGCTCGACGCGAAAGAGACCGTGACGGCGGAAGCCCTCGTCAAGGCCGGCGTGATTCGCCGCGTCAAGGACGGCGTCCGCATCCTCGGCGACGGCGAACTCAAGGCCAAGGTGGCCTTTGACGTTGCCGGCGCTTCCAAGCCGGCGATCGAGAAGATCGAAAAGGCTGGAGGATCGGTGAAGCTGCCTGAAGTGGCAGCCGCCGAGTAAAAGGCTTTGCAAAGTAAGCGGCGGTAGAGATACCGCCGCTTGCATGTTTGCCGTCCGGAGCCTATCTCGTGGCTTCGGTGACACGCGCCGCGCCCATCGCGGCATTTCGGCGTGACCAAGCGGAGTACCCTGAATGGCATCGGCTGCTGAACAACTAGCATCCAATCTGAATTTCGCAGCCTTCGCCAAGGCCGAAGATCTTAAGAAGCGCATCTGGTTTACGCTTGGCGCGCTTTTGGTCTATCGCCTCGGTACCTACATTCCGCTTCCTGGAATCAATCCCGACGCATTCGCCCAGGCTTTCACTCAGCAAAGCCGCGGCGTGCTTGGAATTTTCAACATGTTTGCCGGCGGCGCGGTCGAGCGCATGGCGCTGTTTGCGCTCGGCATCATGCCCTACATCTCCGCTTCCATCATCATGCAGCTCATGACGTCGGTCGTTCCGTCGCTTGAAGCGCTGAAGAAGGAAGGCGAGCAGGGCCGCAAGGTCATCAATCAGTACACCCGCTACGGCACCGTCCTGCTGGCCGTTGTCCAGGCCTACGGCATTTCGGCCGGCCTAGAGGGCGGCAACGGCATCGTCACCGATCCCGGCATGTTCTTCCGCGCCTCGACGGTTATCACGCTTGTCGGCGGCACGATGTTCCTGATGTGGCTTGGCGAGCAGATCACGGCGCGCGGCATCGGCAACGGCATTTCGCTGATCATCTTCGCCGGCATCGTCGCAGGTCTTCCAAGCGCCATCAGCGGCACGCTGGAACTCGGCCGCACCGGCGCCCTGTCGACGGGCCTGATTCTCGCGATCATCGTGCTTGCGGTCGTCGTCATCGCCCTGATCGTCTTCTTCGAGCGTGCCCAGCGTCGCCTTCTGATCCAGTATCCGAAGCGCCAGGTCGGCAACCGCATGTTCCAGGGGGATACGTCGCACCTGCCGCTGAAGCTCAACACCGCCGGCGTCATTCCGCCGATCTTCGCGTCGTCGCTGCTGCTTCTGCCGGCAACCGTCGCGGGCTTCTCGAACACCGCCACGCTGCCCGGCTGGGTGAGCACGATGATGGCAGCTCTTGGCCATGGCCAGCCGCTGTACATGCTGCTCTACGCCGCGATGATCGTCTTCTTCGCCTTCTTCTACACGGCGATCGTGTTCAATCCGAAGGACACGGCCGACCAGCTGAAGAAGCATTCGGGCTTCATCCCCGGCTATCGCCCTGGCGAGCGCACCGCGGAATATATCGACTACGTGCTGACGCGCGTCACGGTCATCGGCGCTGCCTATCTCGTCTTTGTCTGCTTGATGCCCGAGTTCCTGATTTCGGCAACCGGCGTTCCGTTCTACCTTGGTGGTACTTCGCTTCTGATCGTGGTCAATGTAACCCTTGATACCGTGGCGCAGATTCAGGGTCACCTGATCGCCCACCAGTATGAGGGGCTGATCAAGAAGTCGAAGCTCCGTGGAGGTAAGAGGGGAAGATGAAGCTGATTTTGCTTGGGCCGCCGGGAGCGGGCAAGGGGACGCAAGCGCAACGACTGGTCGAAAAGCACGGCATCCCGCAATTGTCGACTGGCGACATGCTGCGGGCCGCGGTCAAGGCCGAGACGGATGTTGGCAAACGCGCCAAGGCCGTCATGGACGCTGGTGAGTTGGTTTCGGACGAGATCGTCAACGCGATCGTCGCTGAGCGCATCGACCAGGACGACTGTGCCAAGGGGTTCATCCTCGACGGTTACCCGCGCACGCTGGCGCAGGCCGATGCGGTCGCCGACATGCTGGCCGAGCGCGGTTTGCACCTCGACGTCGTCATCGAACTCGTCGTCGACGACAAGGCACTCGTTGGCCGGATCCTGAAGCGCGCCGAGGAAGCACATGCTGCTGGCCAGCCGGTTCGCAAGGACGACAACGCCGAGGTGTTCGAAGAGCGGCTGCGCGAGTACTACAAGAAAACCGCGCCACTGATCGGTTACTACTACGCCAACGACCTGCTCAAGCAGGTCGACGGCATGGCCGACATGGACGACGTTACCGGTCAGATTGAAGCCGTTATCGCTGCGGTCACGCACTAAAACAGCCGATGTGCTTGACTGACGGGCCGTACTGGAGTATGGCGGCCCGTCTTCCATTCAGGCATGATGTTGTTTGCCCACTAGGGTGCAAAGTCATATTGATACGGAAAACCCGCAAGGGCCGGCCTCCACCGGACGCGGGGCAACTTGAAGCGCCGGCATTGTCCGGCCCAAATGGAGTGAAAAGATGGCTCGTATAGCCGGCGTTAATATTCCGACCAACAAGCGCGTTGTGATCGCGCTTCAGTACATTCACGGCATTGGCAAGAAGTTCGCAGCTGAGATCGTCGAGAAGGTCGGCATCCCGGCCGAGCGTCGCGTCAACCAGCTGACCGATGCCGAAGTTCTGTCGATCCGCGAAACGATTGACCGCGACTATCAGGTCGAAGGCGATCTGCGCCGCGAAGTTTCGATCAACATCAAGCGTCTGATGGACCTCGGCTGCTACCGCGGCCTGCGTCACCGTCGTTCGCTTCCGGTTCGTGGCCAGCGCACGCATACCAATGCGCGCACCCGTAAGGGCCCGGCCAAGGCAATTGCCGGCAAGAAGAAGTAATTTCATTCCCGGCGGGTTCAGGCCCGCCGGTTTCGCCTTTTATGGGCGGGTGTTCGGCCTGACACCTTAAACGCAGGCTGGTGTAGCCGCTGGTATTACGGCGGTGAAGAGATCAACTGAAAGGACTACTATGGCTAAGGAAGCCGGCCGCGTTCGCCGTCGCGAACGCAAGAACATCTCGTCGGGCGTTGCCCACGTGAATTCGACCTTCAACAACACCATGATCACCATCTCCGATGCACAGGGCAACACGATTGCCTGGTCGTCTGCTGGTGCGCAGGGCTTCAAGGGTTCGCGCAAGTCGACCCCGTTCGCGGCCCAGATGGCTGCTGAAGACGTTGCCAAGAAGGCACAGGAACACGGCATGCGTATGCTGGAAGTCGAAGTTTGCGGTCCCGGTTCGGGCCGTGAGTCGGCTCTGCGCGCGCTCCAGGCTGCGGGTTTCACCATCACGTCGATCCGCGACGTGACGCCGATCCCGCACAACGGCTGCCGCCCGCGCAAGAAGCGTCGCGTCTAATATTTCACCCCGCGCGAGCGCCTTGGGCGCTCGTTTGCGGTTTCCAGGTCGCCCGTCACGATTGGATGGTGGCGGGGCTACGGAAGGAAGCGAATATGATCCAGAAAAACTGGCAGGAACTGATCAAGCCAAACAAGATCGAGTTCTCGTCCAAGAAGAAGACGCTGACCACGCTCGTCGCCGAGCCGCTTGAGCGTGGCTTCGGCCTGACGCTCGGCAATGCCCTGCGCCGCGTGCTGTTGTCGTCGCTTCGTGGCGCTGCCGTCACCGCGGTCCAGATCGACGGCGTGCTGCATGAGTTCTCGTCCATCGGCGGCGTTCGTGAGGACGTCACCGACATCGTGCTCAACATCAAGGAAATCGCCATCCGCATGGAAGGCGACGGCCCGAAGCGCATGGTCGTTCGCAAGCAGGGCCCCGGTGCCGTGCTCGCTGGCGACATCCAGACTGTCGGCGACGTCGAGATCCTGAACCCCGACCACGTCATCTGCACGCTCGATGAGGGCGCGGAGATCCGTATGGAGTTCACCGTCGACACCGGCAAGGGCTACGTGCCGGCTGAACGCAACCGCGCTGAAGACGCTCCGATCGGTCTCATTCCGGTCGACAGCCTCTACTCGCCGGTCAAGAAGGTTTCGTACAAGGTCGAGAACACCCGCGAGGGTCAGGTTCTGGACTACGACAAGCTGACCATGACCATCGAGACCGACGGTTCGATCACCGGCGAGGACGCAGTAGCATTCGCTGCTCGCATCCTGCAGGACCAGCTTGCACTGTTCGTCAACTTCGACGAGCCGCAGAAGGAAGTTGCAGCCGAGGCCGTTACCGAGCTCGCCTTCAACCCGGCGCTGCTCAAGAAGGTCGACGAGCTGGAGCTTTCGGTCCGTTCGGCCAACTGCCTCAAGAACGACAACATCGTTTACATCGGCGACCTGATCCAGAAGACGGAAGCAGAAATGCTGCGTACTCCGAACTTCGGCCGCAAGTCGCTCAACGAGATCAAGGAAGTTCTCGCCGCGATGGGTCTGCACCTCGGTATGGAAGTGCAGGACTGGCCGCCGGAGAACATCGAAGATCTCGCCAAGCGATACGAAGACCAGTACTAAAAAGTTCTAATCGAGCATGGTTCCGAGGACCGGATATTCCGGTCCGACGGCCTTGCGGAAAACCATCAGAGGCCGTGGCCTCTCGAACAACTGAAGAAGGAAAAGAGCCATGCGTCACGGTTTCAAAGGCCGTCGCTTCGCCCGCAGCGTAAGCCACCGCAAGTCCATGTTCGCCAATCTCTCGGTCTCGCTGATCGAGCACGAGCAGATCGTGACCACGCTCGAAAAGGCGAAGGACCTGCGTCCGATCGTCGAGAAGCTGGTGACGCTCGGCAAGCGCGGCGACCTGCATGCCCGCCGCCAGGTGATCGCCCAGATCGGCAACGAGAACGTCGTGAAGCGTCTGTTCGACGTCGTCGCGCCGCGTTACGCCGAGCGCCACGGCGGCTATCTGCGCATCATGAAGGCTGGCTTCCGTCGCGGTGACAACGCCGCCATGGCAGTCATCGAGTTCGTCGATCGCGACACCTCGGCCAAGGGCGCCGGCGACCGCGATCGCCTCGAAGCCGAAGCTGCCAACGAAGCTGAAGCTGCATAAGCTGTCTGCACCGTTGATTTGAACCGAAGGGGCCCTCGTGGCCCCTTTTGTTTTGGGTAATCGCCCGTAAGCCTGCAGCGGCTCTTTCGCATTGCGCGCCAACTATGCGGAAATAACCGCTTTCCAGCGCATACAGCCTTTCAATTTGCACAATCGTCACGACAATGGCGCCGACTAGACGTTGGAGGATTCGCAATGCGTGCGAAACGATATTTGCTGCTTGCGCTGGGTGCCTGGATGGCCGTTGCAGGTGGCGTTGCCGCTCAGGAGGCGACGAAGCCCGCCGAGGATCCCGGCCTGTCGGATGTGCTGACCGATCTGCTGAACGGTGGCAAGGACGGCACAGCCACGCCAGGCCCCGATCGTCGCGTGCCCTTCGGCCGCGAGGAAATGCAGCTATCTTTCGCGCCGCTGGTCAAGGATACGGCCGCTGCGGTGGTCAACGTCTATGCCTCCAAGCAGGTCAAGGCGCGTTCGCCCTTTGAAGGCGATCCGTTCTTCGAACAGTTTTTCGGCCGTGGGGCGCCGCGCAACCGCTCCTCGCTTGGTTCCGGTGTGCTGGTCGATGCAAGCGGCATCGTCGTCACCAACAACCACGTTGTCCAGGACGCCGACCAGGTCAAGGTGGCGCTGTCGGACGGCCGCGAATTCACCTCCAAGGTCCTGCTCAAGGATGACACGCTCGATCTGGCGGTGCTGAAGATCGATTCCGACAAGCCGTTCCCGACGATCGCCATTGGCGATTCCGATGCGCTGCAGGTCGGCGATCTTGTGCTCGCCATCGGCAATCCGTTCGGCGTCGGCCAGACCACGACCAGCGGCATCGTCTCGGCACTCGCCCGCACGCATATCGGCGTGTCCGATTCCGGTTTCTTCATCCAGACCGACGCCGCCATCAATCCGGGCAATTCGGGCGGTGCGCTGATCAACATGGGCGGCCAGCTCATCGGCATCAATACGGCGATCTTCAGCCGCACCGGCGGCTCGATCGGCATCGGCTTTGCCATTCCGTCCAACATGGTGCGTGCCTTCACTGAAGCGGCGAAGGGCGGTGCGGAGTTCTTCGAGCGGCCGTTCATCGGTGCCTCGTTCGAGCCGGTCACCCCGCAGATCGCCGAGTCACTCGGCATGGACCATCCCTCGGGCGCGCTGATCTCGTCGGTCGACGAGAATGGCCCGGCCGCACGCGCGGGCCTCAAGCCCGGCGACGTCGTGCTGTCGTTCAACGGTGCCGCGATCGAGCATATGGAAGCGCTCGACTATCGCCTGGCAACCCAGCCGATCGGCGGCAAGGCGACGCTGTCTGTCCTGACCAAGGGCGAGGAAAAGGCAGTCGAGGTGGCGCTCGAGCGCGCGCCCGAAGGCGCCAGCACTAACGAGGTCCTCCTGGGGGGGCGTAGCCCGTTTGCCGGCGCCAAGGTCGCCGCGCTGTCGCCAAGGCTGGCCCAGCGCCTGCGTGTTGCGACCGACACCAAGGGCGTGGTGATTGTCGGCGTCGACGGCGGTTCGGCCGCCGCAGGTTTCGGTTTCCAGGCGGGTGATATCGTGCGTGAGCTCAACGGCGAAACCATCGACACCGCCGAGAAGCTCAAGCAGCTTGCCGAGGAAGATACGCGCTGGTGGCGCTTCACCGTCGAGCGCGAAGGCCGCATCATGCGGCAGATGTTGCGCTACTGAGCACCGGAACGATGCTGGCAAGGGGCGCGGCACGAAACTTGATCGCGGGGAGGGCCATTCGATGAGCTCGCTCTTCGACGAGTTCGTTCCGCGCCCGCTTGCCGAGACACTACGTCCGCAAAAGCTCAGCGAGGTCATCGGACAAGACCACATCCTCGGGCCCGACGGGCCGATCGGGCGCATGGTCCGGTCGAAGAAAGCCTCGTCGTTCATCCTGTGGGGGCCACCAGGCGTTGGTAAGACGACGATTGCCAGGCTGGTGGCCAAGGAAATCGGTCTCGATTTTGTCCAGCTCTCGGCGGTTCTGTCGGGCGTTGCCGACCTCAGGAAGGTCGTCGATGCCGCCAGGCAGCTGCGCAGTGGGGCAGGGCGCCAGACCGTGGTGTTCGTCGACGAGTTGCACCGCTTCAACAGGACCACCCAGGACGCGCTGCTGCCGCATGTCGAGGACGGCACCATCGTCCTGATCGGCGCGACGACGGAGAACCCCAGCTTCAGCCTGGTAGCGGCTCTGCTGTCGCGTGCGAAAGTCTACACGCTCAAGCGCTTCGAAAAGCCCGATCTCGCCATTCTGGCCGAGCGCGCCGAGGCGCATGCCGGCAGGACGCTGCCGCTGGATGCCGATGCGCGCGACACGCTCCTGACCATGGCGGACGGCGACGGGCGCTATCTGATCGGGCTTTGCGAGGAGCTGCTCGCGTTGCCGTCCGGCACGGTACTGGATGTCGCGGGTCTTGCTGAAACGGTGCAGAAGCGTGCCCCGATTTACGACAAGGGCCAGGAAGAGCACTACAACCTGCTCAGTTGCTTCCATAAGAGCCTGCGCGGCAGCGATGTGCAGGCGTCGCTCTACTGGGCGGCGCGCATGGTTGTCGGCGGCGAATCTCCGGCGACGATCTTCCGCCGCCTGGCTTGCGCGGCATCCGAAGACGTCGGCATGGCGGACCCACAGGCAATGCCGCAGGTCATCGCTGCCTGGACCGCGTTCGAGCGGGTAGGGTGGCCGGAGGGGCGCCTGTTCATGGCCCAGGCGATCACCTATGTGGCGACGGCGCCCAAGTCGAACGCCTCCTATATGGGCTTCAACCAGGCGATCGCCATGGCTCAGCAGACCGGCTCGCTGGCGCCGCCCAAGCACATCCTCAACGCGCCGACAAAGCTGATGAAGGAACTCGGCTATCACGAGGGCTACCGCTACGACCACGACTATCCCGATGCGTTTTCGGGGCAGGAGTTCATGCCGGACGAGCTTGCAGGGGCGAACCGTCCCGAATTCTACGCGCCCAATGAACGCGGCTTCGAACGCGACATCAAGAAGCGGCTTGAGTTCTGGGCGCGCAATAGGGCCAATCGCAGCCAGCCGGACGAATAGCCGTCAACGGTGATGTCTGTTGAACGTTCTGGCCGGTCGTCGCTCGATCATTCGACCAAGCTCTGATGCGAACGCGATGAGTAGTGGGCAGGGCAGGTGCTTCGTGCCAAGTCTCGAACCCCTTCGAAATATCGATTGCAAAAATACGCAATCATATATACGTAATTGTAGTGAACAGAACGCCCGACAAATCCGAATAGCGTAACGAAAGTCGGGGCGCGCGCGGCAGCGAGCCAAGGTCAACATCGTGAAGCTAAGCCCCGATACGGCGATGTCCGAACTGCTTGAACGGGCAGGGGAAGCCTCGGAGTTCTTGAAAAAGCTCGCCAACCCCAACCGCCTGATGATCGTCTGTGCGCTTGTCGATGGCGAGCGCTCGGTGCGCGATCTCGAAGACAGTCTCGGCATCCGCCAGCCGGGCCTGTCGCAGCAGATCGCTGAACTGCGCGACGCCGGATTGGTCGCCGGCCGCAAGGAATCGAAGTCGGTCTTCTACCGCCTGGCCGACGAGCGCGTCGCGGAGATCATTGCGCTGCTCTACCGCATGTTCTGCGCGCCAAAGGCCGGGACAAATCCAAAGGAAAGCAGGAACGATGACTGAATTCACGCCCATCGCATCGACAATAGGCGGCGTCCTGATCGGCCTGTCGGCCATGCTGTTGATGGCCTGGGAAGGGCGCGTCGCGGGCATCAGCGGTATCGCCAGCCGCCTGTTGCCGCCCTATGCCGACAATGCTTTCCTGTCGCGCTTGGGCTTCGTTCTCGGCCTGGTCGCCGCACCACTGGTCTACCAACTGGTAACCGGCAGCGAGGTGCTTCAGACAGTCTCCTCGAACCTGCCGCTGATGGCCGTCGCCGGCCTGCTGGTTGGCTTCGGTTCAGCATATGGCAGTGGCTGCACCAGCGGACACGGTGTCTGCGGGCTGTCGCGGCTTTCCATTCGCTCGCTGGTGGCGACCATCACCTTCATGGCCACGGCCTTCGCCACTGTCTTCATTGTCCGGCACGCGCTGGGAGCCTGACCATGTCCTTTATTGTCAATCTCGCGCTTGGCCTGCTGTTCGGCATCGGCCTCGTCGCTTCAGGCATGTCCGATCCGGCCAAGGTACTGAATTTCCTTGATCTGTTCGGCAGCTGGGATCCTTCGCTGGCCTTTGTCATGGGTGGAGCCGTCTTCACCGCATTCGTCGGCTATCGCATCGTATTCAAACGTCAAAAGCCGCTGGCGGCAAACTCGTTTCAGCTGCCGCCCAAGAAGGAGATCGACCGTCCTATACTCGTCGGCTCGGCCATCTTCGGCATCGGCTGGGGCCTTGGCGGATTTTGCCCGGGGCCGGCACTGACGGCAACCATGCTGGGATCTGCCGGCACCTATGTCTTCTTGCCGATGATGTTTGTCGGCATGTGGCTCGCCAGAACGCTTGCAGCCAGGCGCGTTGTGGCACCGGCTTGATCTGCTGTCGCTGGCAATCCAGTGATGGCTAATATGCGGGCAGGGGTACTATCAGCTCCGTTTGCGGAACGTACTGAACTGGAACATCTGCACACTGTCCCACGGCGTCTTGTGTTGATGACGTCGGCTGTCGACAAGTTCGAAGCCGTCGCCCAGCAGCTTGCCGATGCTGTCGGCGTCATGCCTGACGATCGGCAGGCCGCTACATTTTTCGGGGCCATCAGGTCCGAAGGTACCGATGATCGCATAGCCGCCGGGTCTCAGCGCCCGGGTCAAGACCGTGGCGTAGGCTGCCTGATCGGCGGCGTCGATCAGGAAATGGAACGCGGCGCGATCATGCCAGATGTCGTAGCTTCGGCTTGGCTGCCAGGTTGTCACGTCGCTGCAGACCCAGCGGATACGATTTGCCTCCGCTCCGAGACGCGCGCGATCGGCCTCGAGTGCCGCCTGCGAGATATCAAGCACGGTGACGTCGGCAAAGCCTTGGCCGACCAACGCATCGACGAGATGCGACGCGCCGGCGCCAATGTCGACGATGGCCATGTCAGGCGTAACACCGGCAAGCGCAAGCAGCGTCAGTGACGGTTCCGGCGTCTGTTGGAACCAACTGACCTGATCTTCCGTCTTGGTGCGGTAGATGGTTTCCCAATGCGACGCGCGGTCGTTACTCACAGCACAGCTCCAATCATCCGAACGCGTCAAGGCGCTCTCACACGCTGCTGCATGCTTCCACAAAGCCGGACGGACTTCAAATAGGGCGCCATTGGCACTTGCCGACTGTGAGTTCTCGGCGAAGTGCGACTTTGAGCCAAGGCAAGGTAGCTGGTTCATCGCCGGGCAGCCAGAAGCTTGTGCCTGAACACTTCCGCTGGCGTTCTGAAGCCAAGACATTTACGTGGTGTCGCGTTGAGATGAGCGCACACTTGCTTGAGGTGGCGGTCATCGAAGGCCAGTGGGTCGGTGTCACGCGACAGCCATTTGCGAGCGCGCCGGTTGGTGTTCTCGACGGTACCTTTCTGCCATGGAGACTGCGGGTCGCAGAACCAGGTCTGAACACCGAGGCCGGCCTGCAGGTAGGGCCAGTCGGTGAATTCCGTGCCGCGGTCGAAGGTGATGGAACGACGTGCTGCAGCGGGCAGGGGCGCCAGCGCCTCGATCAATCCATCCATGATCGGTTTTGACTGACGGTCATTGTTGCGCAGGAAGACCGTGAAGCGGCTGACCCGTTCAACCAGTGACGTCACATTGGCCTTGCCGAACTTCTTGCGGAATTGCAGCAGGTCGCATTCCCAGTGCCCCAGCTGTTTTCTGTCCCGGACGATGTCAGGACGGTTCAAAATGCTCAATTCCGGGCTGAACCGTCGGCCATGGCGACGCCGCGCATAGCGCGGCCGGCGCCTGGCACGCGCTTCCGGCAGGTGGCGCCAGAGCTTCATGTCGCGGCCGTCACTGGAATAGGCAAAGCGGTAGATCGTCTCGTGGCAGACGCGGACGCTGCTGCGCTCGTAAGCCAGCCGGCCGGCTATCTGCTCCGGCGACCAACCATGTTTGATCCGCTCGATGATTGCGGCCTGGAGCTGCGGATGTCGAACAAGCTTGCGATATCGGCTGCGACGTTCCTGGGCCTGGCCATGTGCCGCGACACAGAAGTAGCCGGTCAGATCCGGCATCTCTGCATCCTCGAATCTGTTGCGGCGCAATTCCCGAAAAATCGTCGAGCGATGGCGACCGAGGTTTTCGGCGATCGCCTCTACGCTGGCGCCGGCTCGACGCCAGCGCTCAATCTTGCGGCGCTCATCCAAATCGATCTGGGAGTAGGTGCGTCTCATCTGCGGTTCCTTGCCTGCGATAAGCCATTGGTATCGCTGCAAAGTCGCAGTTCAAGGTAGAACCCACCCGACAAGGATCCGAAAGTCGCATAAGATAGATTATGGAACCAGAAGGTCGCACCAGAGCACTGTTTGGCTGGGTTTCTTGTGCTCCTGCCATCTGCATCTTGCGCAACAGATCGGCCTATCCGCACACGCCGTCAATGTGTGCCTGCACAGTTCGAAGCAACATGACGAGCTGATGAGGCGCAGATGCGCCCGATCCAGACAGGTTGTCGCGAGACAAGCATTGATGTCCTGAGTGCATCAAGCAGCCATCCTATGACGCGGACGGATAAGGCATTTCGATGATCATGCCGTCATAGGCTGGTTCGACATGCGCCGGCGTGGCGTCCATGACGGTGGCATAGTCAAGCGGCACATGCATATGCGTCAGCACGGCCTTGCTCGGCTTGAGCCTGTCAATCCACGTGAGCGCTTCCGACAGCGACAGATGGCTGACATGCGGCCTGTGCTGCAAGGCGTCGACGACCAGCAGCTCAAGGCCCGCCATCAGCGCGGCCGTAGCATCTGGGAAGTCACTGACGTCGGAGCAATAGGCTATCGGCCCGACGCGGAAGCCGAGCGAAACGATGTCGCCATGGATCTGCGGCAGCGGCAGAAAGGTGAGGGCACCCCCCTCTCCTGTTACGACAAACGGTTGGTCGTGCGCGATGATGTGCGGCCGCACGATCGGCGGATACGAGCTTCCAGGCGGCGTCTCGATGCAATAGTCGAAGGCCTGCGTCAGGCGCTCCAGCGTGAACTGGTCCGCCCAGATGTCGATCAGGCTGCCGCGCTCGAGTACATAGCCCCTGAGGTCGTCGATACCGTGGATATGGTCGGCATGTGGATGGGTGTAGACCACCGCGTCGATGTGCCGGACGCCGGCGGCCAGCATCTGGGTACGAAAGTCCGGCCCCGTATCGATGACGACGCGCGTGACGCCGGCATCCGAAATGCGCTCGACCATGGCGGCCGCACGCGTGCGCCTGTTCTTCGGATTTTTGGGGTCGCAGGCGCCCCAGTCGCCGGTGATCCGCGGTGTGCCTGGCGACGAGCCGCAGCCCAGAATGGTGAGGCGCAGCACATCGGCCATGGCGTCAGGCTGGCCTCGGCATCTTGGTGAACAGCCGGAAGAAGTTGGCCGTGGTGATCTCGGCGATTTCGGCAGCACTGACGCCGATCGTCTCGGCAAGCACGGCAGCGGTGTGCGCCACGAAAGCCGGTTCGTTGCGCTGGCCGCGATGCGGCGGCGGCGCAAGGTATGGCGCATCCGTTTCGACAAGCAGACGGTCGCGCGGCACATCCTTGGCGATCTCGCGCAGCTCGGCCGAGTTCTTGAACGTCACGATACCGGAGAACGACACGTAACCGCCAAGCTCGACGCCGATGCGTGCCAGCTCGGGCCCTGACGAGAAACAGTGCAGGATGAAGGGGAATGCGCCCTTCCCCATTTCGTCCCTGAGGATAGCAGCCATGTCATCGTCGGCGTTGCGGGCGTGGATGACCAGCGGCAATCCGGTTTCACGCGACGCTGCGATATGGACGCGCAAGCCTTGCGCCTGTGCGTCGCGCGGCGCCTTGTCGTAGAAATAGTCGAGGCCGGCCTCACCGATCGCCACCACTTTCGGATGCGCCGCCAGCTTGACGAGGTCGGCCGTTGTCACGTCGAGCTCTTCCGCAGCATTGTGCGGATGGGTCCCGACCGAGCAATAGACTTCGTCATATTCCTCAGCGATCGCAAGCACTTGCTCGAAGCGCTTCACGCGCGTCGAGATCGTGACCATGCGCTCGACCCCTGCCGCCTTGGCGCGCGCGATGATCTCCGCGCGCTCCTCGGCGAAGTCAGGAAAGTCGAGATGGCAGTGACTGTCGACCAGCATTCCTGACGGCCTCAGCTTTCCGTTGCCTGTTCGACATAGCGCGGGAATACCGGCTGCGGTGCCGGCAGTGCCGCACCCGGAACCAGTGCATGCGCTTCATCGACATGGATGAAGTCCCGGTCGCTTACGTCAAGCAGGTCGAGCAGCTTGGCTGCCGATGCCGGGATGAACGGCTGGCACATGATGCCGACGCGGCGGATCACCTCGGCGGTGGTCCATAGCACCGTTTCCATCCGCGCCGGATCGGTCTTCTTCAACGCCCATGGCTCTTGTGCGGCGAAATAGCGGTTGGCCTCGGCAACGACGGCAAAGATCGCCGCGAGGGCATGATGGATGCCCTGCTCCGCCATCGTCTTGCGCGCGGTCACCAATGCAGCCGTCGCCTGGTCGAGGATCGCCTTGTCGGCATCGGCCAGTTCGCCGCGCTGCGGCACGACGCCGTTGCAGTTCTTGGCGATCATCGACAGCGAGCGCTGCGCCAGATTGCCGAGATCGTTGGCGAGGTCGGCATTGGTGCGGTTGACGATCGCCTCGTGGCTGTAGCTACCGTCCTGGCCGAACGGAACTTCGCGCAGCAGGAAGTAGCGCACCTGGTCGAGGCCGTAATGCTCGACCATGGTGAAGGGATCGACGACGTTGCCGAGCGACTTCGACATCTTCTCGCCGCGGTTGAACAGGAAGCCGTGGCCGAACACCCGCTTCGGCAGCTCGATGCCGGCAGACATCAGGAACGCCGGCCAGTAGACCGCGTGGAAACGCACGATGTCCTTGCCGATAATGTGCACCGCGGGCCAGTAGGCCCACTTCTCGGCGCTGGTATCGGGATAGCCAAGTGCAGTGATGTAGTTGGTCAGCGCGTCGACCCAGACATACATCACATGCTTGTCGTCGCCAGGCACCGGCACGCCCCAGTCGAAGGTGGTGCGCGAGATCGACAAATCCTTCAGGCCGGAGCGAACGAAGCTAGCAACCTCGTTGCGGCGCTCATTGGGGCCAATGAAGTCGGGCTGGGTGTCGTACAGCGCCAGCAGCTTGTCCTGGTAGGCCGACAGGCGGAAGAAATAGCTCTCTTCCTCGACCCATTCGACCGGCGTGCCCTGCGGGCCGTAGCGCACATTGTCGGGACGGACTTCGGTCTCTTCCTCACCGTAATAGGCTTCGTCGCGCACCGAATACCAGCCGGCATAGCTGCTCTTGTAGATGTCGCCCTTCTCCGCCATCGCCTTCCAGATTGCCTGGGAGGCGGCGTAGTGGCGCTCTTCGGTGGTGCGGATGAAGTCATCATTCGACGCATTCAGAAGCGTTGCCATCTTCTTGAATTCGTTCGAATTACGATCGGCCAATTCACGCGCGGAGATGCCTTCCCGAGTGGCCGTCTGCAGCATCTTGATGCCGTGCTCGTCGGTGCCGGTGAGGAAGAAGACATCCTTGCCGTCATGGCGCTGGAAGCGGGCAAGCGCGTCGGTGGCGATCAACTCGTAGGCATGGCCGATATGCGGCTTGCCGTTCGGATAAGAGATCGCGGTCGTGATGTAGAATTTTTCGCGGGACATGGATGGGCCGTCATGAATGTCGGATTGAAAGGGTCGCGGTCAGATAACGCATCGGCATGGCGATAGCCATCCGGCTCGGACGAGCGTCACATTCGCAATGCGGCATTCAAGCGGTCGATCATGGCCAGGACGTGTTGTTTCTTGTCGAGATTGTAGGTCTCGGTCTCGGATATCGCGTTTTGCGCGTCGTGCCAAGCATCGGACAAGACGTTGGCCCGCGAAAGATCGGAGTTGCGCGCGGCTTCCGTTGCCGTGTCGGACAGCAGGTCGAGCGCGCGGCGATTGAAGACGTCGAACTGGATTGCGCTGTCCCTGCCCGCCACCGCATCGGCAAGCTTGTATGCGGCGGCTATGTCGTTGCGCCCCGACTGGACGATCTTGTCCAGCGCTTCGGCGATCTCCAGCCCGCCATACTGGGTGAGCAGGATCGCGGCACGCGCGCTTCCCCCTGCCCGCTGTACCAGCGCGGCCCGCGCCTCGGGCTCATCCGGCGCCGGCTGATCGGTGCCGGCAAGGGCAGCCAGCAATGCCTCGTCGTCGAGCGGGGTCAACCGGATCGTCTGGCAGCGTGAACGGATCGTCGGCAGCAGGCTGCCGGGCGCATGCACGATCAGGATGAACAGCGTGCGCGCCGGCGGCTCCTCGAGGTTCTTGAGCAGCGCATTGGCGGCATTGGTGTTCATGTCGTCGGCAGGGTCGACGATGACGACGCGATAGGCGCCATCATGCGAGGTCATCGACAGGAAACGCGACACCTTGCGGATCTCGTCGACGGTGACTACCGATTTGAAGCCCTTGGTCTTGTCGTTTTGCGGCCGTGTCAGATGCAGCACCGAAGGATGCGCGCCGGTGGCGACCTGACGGAACAGGCCCGACTTCGGATCCGGATCGGCCAGTTCTTCGGGTGCGTTGCGGTAATCGGGATAGCGCAAGAGATGATGAGCGAGATGGAAGGCCAGTGTCGCCTTGCCGATGCCGACCGGGCCAGCCAGGATCAGGGCGTGCGGTAGCTTGCCCGAGCGATAGGCTGCGGTCAGCATCGCGATGGCCTGCTCGTGGCCGAACAGGCGCGGGTTTTCGGCCGGTTCAGGTACGCCGTCGAGCGTGTCGTGCTGTTCAGGGGCGAGGCGTTCGAACATCAGGCGTCGGCCCTCGCTCGGCTGCCCGCCGTGGCGCGCGCTTCAAGGGCTGCGAACACCGCGTCGGTGATGGAATGTTCGACCTCTTCGGGGTCCTTCGATGCGTCGATCAGCACGCAGCGGTCAGGCTCGTTCTCGGCGATCGCCAGATAGGCTTCGCGTCGGCGCTGGTGGATCTCGACAGTCTCCTTTTCGAAGCGGTCGGCAACATCCTGGCCGCGCCGCGCGGTCGCGCGCCGCAAGCCTTCGGTCGGGTCGAGATCGAGGATCAGCGTCATGTCGGGCATCATGCCGTTGATCGCCACGCGCTCGACCGCCGCAATGAAGTCGGGATCGAGATCACCTGTTACGCCCTGGTAAACACGCGACGAATCGAGGAAGCGATCGCATAGCACGATGGCGCCGCGTTCGACCGCCGGCCGGATAACCTGCTCGACATGGTCGGAACGTGCGGCGGCAAACAGCAACGCTTCCATCTCCGGTCCGAAAGGCTCTGCCGCGCCCGACAATAGCACGTGCCGGACCGCTTCCGCGCCGGGCGATCCGCCGGGTTCACGCGTCACGACGATGTCGTAGCGCTTGTCGCGCAGCTTGCTGGCCAGGCGCTCGATCTGTGTAGACTTGCCTGCCCCCTCGCCGCCTTCGAATGTGATGAAAAAGCCGCGCGCCAATCCAATGCCCTTCTGTCCGCTGCAACGCAAGTATGCCGTACGAACGGCCTCACGGCATATCTTTATGTAGGTGCCGAAGCTCTAGCGTCGAGAGCCGCAAAGGTCCACCTGAACTATCTGAGCCAGCCGACCGCGAGCTCCTTGACCGCGTCGAGGGCACGGCTTTGCAGTGAGCCGACTTCGACCGCCTCTGCGGCATAGAGCGGGGTTTCCTGGCTCAGCGTGTCGCCGATCCAGACCTTGAGGGAGCCGATCGGCGTTCCCTTGGCAATCGGTGCTGCGACCGGGCCGTCATAGACGATGCGTGCGACGAGCCGCTCGCGATTGCTGATCGGCAGGAACAGCGAGATCGGCTTCTGTGCCACCAGGGCGACATGCGAGCTGGTGCCGCCAAACACCTGCGCCTCGCCCACTGGCTCGTTGGCGGCAAATATCTCCGACTTCTCGAACGAGCGCATGCCCCAGTCGAGCAGCTTGCGTGCCTCTTCCGAACGCTCGCGGTCGCTGGCAAGGCCGGCCATGGCGGCAAACAGCCGCCTGCCCTCGCGGTTGACCGAGCCGACAATGGCAAAGCCCTCGCCTTCGGTGAAGCCGGCAGCCATGCCGTCGGCGCCGATGTCCATCGTGATGAGCGGATTGCGGTTGCGCTGCAGGATCTTGTTCCAGTTGAACTCCGGCAGGCTGTAATAGCGGTAGAACTCGGGATAGGTGCGCCAGATATGCAGGCCGAGCGTGGCAAGTTCGCGCACGGTGGTGGTTTGGCCGGGCGCCGGCAGGCCGGTCGAATTGACAAATGTCGACTTCTGCAGGCCAATCTCGCGGGCGCGTTCGGTCATTTGCAGCGCAAAATTGGCCTCCGAGCCGGCCATGCCTTCGGCAAGCACGATGCATCCGTCATTGGCAAGCTGGACGGTCACGCCCTGGATCAGGTCCTCGATGCGGATCTGCGATTTGACCGCGGCAAACATCGTCGAGGCGCGCGATGCGGCACCACCGGTGCGCCAGGCGTTCTCGCTGACCGCAAACGTGTCGTCGAGCTTGTAGCGGCCGGACTTGATGGCGTTGAACACCACCTCCATGGTCATCAGCTTGGCGAGCGAGGCCGGCGCCATCGGCTTGTCCGGCTCTTTCGAAAACAGCACCGTGCCGGTCTCGGCATCGATCATGTAGGCTTGTGCGGCCTTGGTTTCGAAAAGCTGCGCCTCAGCCTGCCCGGCCAAGCCAAGCATTGCCAGCAGTCCGATCAAGAGCTTGAGCGGTGTCGATAGTCTGGAAATCATGGAAAGCACTGCCCCGTTCGGCCCCGTTCCGGTCGAGCGTCTTGAACCTATCAGTCTTCAAGCGACCGGATCAACCGTGGCCGGGCAGATAGCCACAGCTCCTCGTTCTCGAATTGGTGCTTCAGTCGTGAACTGCGAAGGCGTCGGGCGCACCATGCGACCAGGCAGCCTTCAGCATGGCGTCGATCGAAGTCTTGCCATCGGGATAGAGGTCGACCGAGTACCAGGTCTTGCCTTCGAAGTCGGACTGCTCGACCAGGGTGCGGCCATAAGCGGACAGTGCCTTGGCGACACGCTGGGCTTCCGCGCTGTCCTCAAAGGTGCCGGCCGCGACGTAGGCGTCCAGCTCTTGTTGGGCACGCGGGCCCGGGTTGAGGCGTTTCCAGGAATCGACGATGTCGCTCGACGTCATCGACTTACCTGACAGGGCGTTGAAGGCCCGGGTCGCAGCGCTCTCGCTTTCGCTGGCGTAGCCCATGGTGGCGAGTGCCACCCGGGTCTGCGGAACCAGCATGCCATCAGGACGTTCAGGCGCGATCGGCCCGAAATCCGGCAGCACGACGTCGATCATGCCCTGGCCTTGCGCTGCCATGGCAGGTTGTTCGAACTGGACGGCTTGTGCCGCAAGTGTATTGGACTGAGTGCTGGTCTGCTGGACAACGGCAGGCGCTGGATTGTTGGTCATGGTGCCCGGGAAAGCAGCCGCCTGGCTCACGGCAACGCTCGGCGTAGGCCCGTTCATGGCAATCATCACGCCCGTCGGCAGGCCGTCATTGCTCGGATCACCCATGCCCTTGCCCGGACGGTAGGATGCCAGCAGATACTGGTCGTCCCTGCCATCGAGCGGTGCCCGGCCGACATATTCGACCTTCACCTTGGCCGTGCCGCTATGGGCATAGTCGAGCATCTCGGCGGCGCGCTTGGACAGGTCGATGACACGGCCGTTCGAATAAGGCCCGCGATCGTTGATGCGCACGATCACCGAAGAGCCGTTCTTGGTGTTGGTGACGCGTGCATAGCTCGGCAGCGGCATCGTCGGGTGCGCTGCTGTCAGATGCGTCATGTCGTAGATTTCGCCATTGGCGGTCAGCCGGCCGTGGAAGGCGTCACCGTACCATGAGGCTGGGCCCATCGCGGCGTAGTTCCGGTCTTCCTTGGGGTAGTACCACTTGCCGCGCACCTTGTAGGGCTTGCCGGTCTGGTCGCGGCCGCCACCGCGCGGCAGGTTCGACATCGCCGTCGTGACCCGCGGGCTCGCCTTCACGCCATACTCGGACTCGGCGAAATATTCCTTGGAGCGCTTCTTGCCGGCGACGGACGTTGGCTTCTGCTGGGAGGCGCAGCCGGCAATGAAGACGGCCGTCGCAGCGAGAATGCTGACAGTGGCTACGCGCCTAAAAGGCGTCCGCGTAGAGTTCTGCATTGTCGTGAAGTCCCCTGCCAGTCTACTCCGGCGCGGCTAAATGATCGCAGCGCCGTCACGCATAAGTGGAGTTAGCTCGCGCACGTATCCCCAGTCCCCTATGTGCGCAGCTAATGCTTGCCAGCCTATTAATCGACTGTGGTCCGAAACGGGCGAGATTGTGGCGTAATTGCGGCGCCTGTCATCAGTCGACTTGACCAAGACGGCTTTCGCCCCGGCTGAAACCGCCGGGCATTGCTAGGAAATAAAGCCATTGTTGTCAATAAAGTAGGGGAAAATCCGCAACAAGGACATAACGCACTCGCCGTCCTCGAGCTGCGCTGATGTACTGTCGCCCACCCAATGGCAGGGAAACTGGCCACCACCCTCAGGCCGGGCTTGTTATCTTCCAGCGGGATCGAAGCGCCGTGCAGGTCGGCTATTGCTCGCGGCAGACTTGGCCCGAGGCCGGTACCGGAGGTTGTTCGGCTCTTGTCGAGCCGGTAAAGTCTGCGGAAGACTTTTTCCCGCTCGCTCATGTGAATAGCCGGTCCGTCGTCGCGCACCTCGGCGATGATGCGTCCGCCGTTTCGTGCCAGCGAAACGTTGATGCGGGTGCCCTTAGGGCAATGCCTGATGGCATTTTCGACGAGGTTGGCGAACATCTGGGTCAGCAGTTCGCGGTCGCCGGTGACCCGGTCATGGCTGCCGGCGGCGGCCGAGACCGTCAGCGTTTTGCCGTCGTCCTCGGCGACATCGGCATAGATCTCGCCGATCGACGATACCACGCCGGCGAGATCAACCTCCGTTGAACAGGTCGACTTGCCGCTCGCCGACGATGCTGGAGGTTCTCATGCCGTTTTAAGCTCAACGACGTTGACGGCACGCCAAGGAAAGTTATAAACGCGGCTCTCGTGACCAGATGGTTGCAAGTCCCGCGCACAGGCTGATCCGACGTTTCGGAGCAAGCAAATAGCACAGCGGATGCAATGGTTTGGAGGGATGGCCGAGCGGTTTAAGGCACCGGTCTTGAAAACCGGCGTGGGGCAACTCACCGTGGGTTCGAATCCCACTCCCTCCGCCAGCACGCGCGATGTCCGGGACGCTACTGGACTGCGACTCTACCAGCCGTCCCTTAGTGGTTTCTTAACCATGGCGTTTCGTAACTGTGGCCTCGCGGTCCAAGTGCCCTCTCGCTGCGCGCACTGCGTAGATATGGCGGATAAGGTCCAATTCCTCGGACAGACCTTCGGCTGGGCACGCATGTTAGACAGGCTGTATGCAATAACAAATCGCAGATGGGGCCAGGTTGCGCTCCTGACGCTGGCTGGCGCGCTTTTGTTCTTGTTCGTCGGGCTGGGCTTCCGCGTGCTTGTATTCGCTGGTGCGGATGCCGAGATGCTATGGCACGATGCTGTCAACGCTTTCATCGTGCCACTGCTCTTCATCGCGCCTCTGCTTGTCCTGCTCGGCCTGAGCCTTACAGAAAATGCCTCGCTGAAGCGGAAATACGCCCAGGAACTGGCGCACGACAGCCTGACGTCATGCCTCACTGGCCCGCTGTTCGCGGCGGCAATCGACGTCATAGCCATGGCCTCGGCAGGAAGGCGGCCGGGCGCGCTGCTGGTGATCGACATCGATCACCTCAGGCGGCTCAACGAACAGATCGGCTATGGCGCCGGCAACCAGGCGCTCAGCACGATCGCCGAAATCATCCGCGCCTCCGTGCGAAGCGGCGATCTGGTCGGACGAATCGGCGGTGACGAATTCTCCGTATACCTGCCCGGGGCCTCCAAGGCGAATGCCGAAAAGGTCGCGGAGCGTATCCGGCATGCGGTTGCGGAAGCGAGCTTCGAGCCCGTCACAGGCGGACTGAACTGGCCCTTGACCGTCAGCGTCGGCGCCGTCCTGTTCGACACGGATGCGACCGCCGACGAGCTCCTCCTTACCGCCGATCGCCAGATGCAGGCGGCTAAGGAAAAGGGGCGCAATCGCATCGAGTACACCCATCTTCGGCAAGGGTCCTCGCCGTCCCGTCCTTCGCTGCATTGACCGCGGAACAGCCTGTCGCAAGGCGGGCGCCATATCTCAGGAACAGGCACTGGCTCTAAGCATCAGGTTGTTCTGCCGGATTTCCCTTCGTCCTGCGAAAGTGCAAGGCGTAGCGGGCAGAGCCCACCTTGCCATGCACTTCGCCCTGGCCTCGCATTTTTGACGGAATCGCGAGACTACTTCTGCCTTGTCGCGCGCAAGCGACAATCATTTCGAGGACATCATGCCGAAATCAACAGCATCGGTCGCAACCGAACACGCCAGCCGCTACCTGCAGCAGCTCTGCAAGCACTGGAGCCACAAGTTTTCAGTCGACTTTTCACCGACCGAAGGACGCATCGACCTCGGCGAGGGCCGCGTGGTCGACCTGCGCGCCGACGACCATGCCCTGACAGTCAATGTCGACGCCGAAGACCTGCCGCGCATGGAACAGGTCGTGGTCGATCATATCGTGCGGTTCGCCTTCCGCGAGGAGCTGAAATTCGAGTGGCGCCAGGTTTGAGCGATCCGCGGATGGGCTCACCTCCTAAAAATTGAGATATCGCGAGGTAGCCGCGAGCAGGCTACTTCGTGCTGATCCACACTGGCGCGTGATCGCTTGCGTCGTCGCGTCCGCGCATATCGCGATCCACACCCGCACCGGTGAGGCGCTTGGCCATCTTCTTGCTGAGCAACAGGTGGTCGAGTCTCAGTCCGGCATCGCGGGGCCAGCGGTTTCGCCTGTAGTCCCAGAAGGTGAAGACCGTCTCGGTGGGAAACATCTTGCGGATGGCATCGGTCCAGCCCCTATCGAGCAATTGCCGAAAGGCGGCGCGGCTTTCGGGCTGGACCAGCGCATTGTCGTCATAGGATTTGCTCGGATAGACGTCGCGGGCCTCCGGCGCGATGTTGAAGTCGCCAGCCAGCACCACCGGAACATCAGCGGCAAGCAGCGTCGCCGCATGTGCGTTGAGCCGCGCGTGCCAGGCCAGCTTGTAGTCGAATTTGGGCCCCGGTTGCGGGTTGCCGTTCGGCGCATAAAGCGAGGCGATCAGCACGCCATTCACGGCCGCCTCGATGTAGCGGCTCTGACTGTCGTCGGGATCGCCGGGCAGTTCCATCCGGGTCGGGATCGGCTCAACCCCACGAGCAAGGATCGCCACCCCGTTCCAGGTCGACTGTCCTAGCCACACCCCGCCGTATCCGGCGGCTTCGATGGCCGATTTCGGCAACTGCCTTTCCGCTGCCTTCAACTCCTGAAGACAGACCACGTCGGGTTTTGCCTCCTTCAGCCACGCCAGCAGGTTTTCAAGCCGGCGATTGATGTTGTTGACGTTAAAGGTGGCGATCTTCATGCGGCGTAGTCAGGTGAGCCGGGCCGCCCAGGCCGCGACCGCGTCGCCCAGCGTTTTCAGGTGGTCGGCGGCGGAGAATCCGGCAATGCTCTTGCGCGGCTTGAGATCATGATCGCCGTCCTCAAGCCACAGCAGCTCGATAATTTCGGACAGCTCATAGCTGGGAACCTCCTCGGCCGTGCCGAATTCGTCGCGCGTGCCCTGCACGATCAGCGTAGGCGTCCTGAGCGCCGCAAGATGTTTGGTGCGTAACTGCGTCGGCTTGGCCGGAGGATGGAACGGATAGCCCAGGCACAAAAGCCCGACGATCTTGCCCTCCCCGTACAATTCATCGGCGACCATGCTGGCAACACGCCCGCCCATCGACTTGCCGCCAATGACAAGCGGTCCCGCAGCGGCAAGCTGGGCGATGGCCGCCTTGTATTCGGGGTTCAGCGTCTCGGCCCTTGGCGGCGGCTTGCGCGCGCCTTCGCTGCGCCGCGCCGCCATGTAGCCGAATTCGAACCGCGCCACGCGAAGACCGGCCTTGGCGAGCGCATTCGCCGCCGCAGTCATCGACGCCGAGTCCATCGGCGCGCCGGCGCCATGGGCCAACAGCACGGTAACAGCCGCATCTTCCGGCCCATCGAATAGGAAACTCACCGCCATTTAGCTTGCCGTCCGTTCCCTGAGATGCAGATCGGCATACTGGATGCCCTTGGCCGCGGTCTTGGCCCATTCGGACGTGCCGTCGAGTTCGAGATAGAGCGACCACCAGCGCCTGGCTTCGGCCAGGTCGCCGGCCTCATATTCGAGGCTTGCGAGGTTGAACATCGCGTCGGCATAGGACGGGTCGAGCGCCACCGCCTTCTTGAGGTGACGCCGTGCCGTATGCACCTTGCCCTCGGCGGCAAACAGGCCGCCAAGGTTGAACCAGGCTTCGACAAATTTCGGGTCGAGCTTGATCGCCCTGAGATAGGTCTGCATCGCCTCCTGGCTGTGGCCGGCGGCGCGCAGGCTGTTCGCCCGATTGAATGCGGCAACGCTGTCGCTCGGATCGGCCGCAAGGCAGCGCGCGTAAAGTGCCGCCGCCTCGGTAAAGCGGCCGCCCTCCTCCGCCTCCTCAGCGCGTCCGAACATATCCTCCAGCTCGGCATCGCTGGTGCGTTCGAGCGGCAACAGCCGCTGGCCGTCAAGCTCGGCGAAATCAGCGCCAAGGCGGGCGTAGATCGCATCCTTGCCGTCGGCATGAAGCGACATCGCGCTCAGCGACGCCACCACGCCCGATCGGCGAACCGACCTGGCAATGGCGCTCCAGGTCGCGCCGCCGGCCAAAAGGCCGGCATACTTCCTGGCCAGGATCAGGTCGCGGAACGCATAAGGCTCGCTGTCGCTTTCGAAGGCGTCGAACAGCGACAGGAAGTCGAAGGCACGGGGAGCAATACGCGACTGCTCGACCAGCGACTGCCGGGTCATTTCCGCGCCATCGACCCGGTCCAGCAGGCCGAGCGCTCGGAGAAACCCGTTCTCGCTGAGCACCGGACGGCCCGAGGCAAGCACCACGTTGAGCCGCGCTTCCAGATGCGCCTCGTCGAGCTTGGAGAACAACATCCGTCCGACCACGACGTCAGTCGTTCGCCGCGTCACGCCATGCTGCAACTCGCCGCCCTGGCGGGTGACCTCACGCACGCCAAGCCGCCTGGGAAATGCGGCGAGCGCACCGACCAGGCCGAATATCCTGCCCGTAAGTGCCGTCACTTCTTGCCTTTCGCAGCCTTGCCGCCGCCCACGGCCGTCAACTTGACCGCGGGCTTCTCTGCCGGTTCGGCCTTGGTCTTGCTCTTGGCTGGCGGCTTGGCCTGGCCGAGGCTGGCCTTCAGCGCATCCATCAGGTTGATGACATTGCCGCGCTCGGGTGCGGCCGCGATGATCGGCTTGTGACCCTTCAGCTTCTCCTTGATCATCTTCATCAAGGCGATCTCGTAGCGGTCTTCGTAATTCTTCGGATCAAACGTCGTCAGCTTCTGCTTGATCAGCGCTTCGGCAAGTTCCAGCATTTCTGGATCCGGGTTTCCGGCCGGGATGTTGCCGAAATATTCCGATGTTCCGCGCACTTCGCTCGGATTGCGCAAGGTGCACACGAACATGCCGTTCTCGCGCGAGCCAATAGTCACGACGCGTTCGCGGCTCGACAGCACCAGGCGGGCGATGGCGAGCTTGCCCGACTTGCGCAGCGCCTCGCGCAGCACCGAAAACGTTTCCTCGGCCATCGCGCCATCGGGCGCCAGGTAATAGGGCGCATCCTGGTAGATCACATCGACCGAATCTTCGTCGACGAAGGCCTCGATGTTCATCGTGTGGTTGGATTCGATCTTGACACTGTCGATGTCGGCTTCGTCGATGACGACATATCTTTTGTCTTCGTACTCGTAGCCTTTGACGAGGTCGGAGCGCTCGACAAGGCCGAGTTCCGGATCGACTGGTTTCATGTTGATCCGGTTATGCGTGTCCCTGTGCAGCTGATTGAAGCTGATGCGCTCGCTCGTGCTGGTCGCCGGGTACAACCGTACCGGGCAGCTGACCAGGCTGAGTTTCAGATACCCCTTCCAACTTGCCCTTGGTGCCATGCTTGTCTCCTACGCAACACAATTCAAGACATACTCTTGGTCAAGACTTACTCTTGGCGATGGCCTCGGCCGGCAAGTCCTTGGCATGATCTGATATCTCAGCCCAAGGATCGCCCGACCTGGCCACAAGTCCGGGAAGCGAAGAATAGTTCAAATCGGCGGGAGCGTCGATGGACTCGAGATCCGGCCAACTCAGCGGGGTCGACGCCGGCATGTTGGTGCGGGCGCGAAGACTGTAAGGGGCGGCCGCAGTGGCGCTGCGCGCGTTGCGGTGGAAGTCGATGAAGATGCGCTTCTTCCGGTTGTCCTTTCCCATCACCGTCGTGAAGGTGTCGGGTGCGGTCCTGGCGATCCGCGACGAGATTTCGCTGCTCGCCTGATGGAACTGCTTCCAGCCGAGCTTTCCGGTCGTCGGCACCACGACATGGATGCCGCTGCCGCCCGAGGTCTTCACGAAAGGCACGAGTCCCATCTTCGTCAGCTCGTCGCGGACATGTACGGCCGCCTCGACGACCTCGCGCCAAGCGATGCCCTCGCCCGGATCGAGGTCGAAGACGACACGGTCGGGCTTGTCCAGCCGCTTGCGTTGCGCCCCCCAGACATGGAACTCGACGACGCCGAACTGCGCCAGCGCGAGGTAGCCCTTGGCGTCCTCGACCGAAATGTAGGTCTTGCTCTCGTCGTCCGAATTCTTGGTTTCGAAAGAGGCGATCGATGCCGGCATGCCGGTAAAGGCGTGGCGTTGGAAGAAGCAGTCCTTCTGCAGGCCTGTCGGGCACCTGAACAGCGACACCGGCCGCCCCATGATGTGCGGCAGCATGAAATCGCCGACGGCGGCGTAATAGACGGCGATGTCGAGCTTGGTCGGTCCGGACTTGCCGAGCATCCGGCGCTCGGGGTTGGTGATGGTGACGGCGGCCAGGTCGGCATCGGTGATCAGCCGCTTGCGCGGCACCTGGGGTGCTTCCGTCAATTCGGCCTCGCGCAATCCCTTGAACACCGCATGCCGCAGCGCATTGTCGGTTGTTCGGTTGGCATAGTGGATGTGGGCGTTGAGAACGGGCCGCACCGGGATGACCTCCTTTGGCGCGCCATCGAGCTTTGCCGCACCCTCGCGCAGGCCTTCCAGCCGATGCAGCAATGACTGCAACGTTTCGGCGTCGAAGCCGGTTCCAACCTTGCCGCGATACTGCAACTCGCCGTCGACCCATTCGCCGAGCGCCAGGGCGGCCAGACCTTCGGCAGCCTGCGATGTGGTGTAGCCGGCGATGACGAAGTCGTTCGATTCCAGCGTCTTGGTCTTGGACCAGCTGTGCGAGCGCCCGGACGTGTAGTGCGCCGCAATCCGTTTCGACACCACGCCTTCGAGCCCCATCTCGGTTGCCTGGTCATACAGCGCCTGGCCGTCGCCCTCGACGTGCCCGCTGAGCTGAAGCGCCGACTGCGCATGGACATGGCCGGCAAGCAGCGTCTCCAGCAGACCCTTGCGCTTCGCAAGCTCCGTACCCTTCAGGTCCCAGCCGTTGAGATGGACGAGATCGAAGGCATAAAACACCAGCAGCTCGTCGTGGCCGCTGGCCAGCGCGTCCTGCAGGGCGGCAAACCGGCTGATGCCCTTGTCGTCGAGCACGACGATCTCGCCATCGATGACGGCGTCGCTGCACGGCAGGTCGCGAAAGGCTGACGCCAGCTTGCCGTAGCGTTTTGTCCAGTCGATGCCGCTGCGGGTGATCAGCCTCGCCGAGCTATCTTCGAGATGCACCATGGTGCGATAGCCATCGAACTTGATCTCATGCAGCCATCCCGCGCCTGACGGTGGCTTCGGCGCAGCGCTCGCCAGTTGCGGTTCGATGCGCGCCGGCATCGGCGCCTTCACCGCGCCAGCAAGCTTGCCGGGCTTGAGGTCACCGGGCTTCGATGGCGCCTTCTTTGGCGCCACCAGCTCCTCGATGCGCCGCCCCGACTTCACGCTTTTGGGCCGCGTTGCGAGGATGTCCGTCGTCTCGTCGGCCGCCGGATCGTGTTCCTTGAACAGCAGCCAGTTGCGCTTGTCTTCGCCTGATTTCGGTTTCAGCCGCGCCAGCATCCAGCCGCCCTTGAGTTTTTCGCCCCACAGCCGGAACTTGAACGCGCCTTTCTCAAGAGACGTCCGCGCATCCTCCATCGGCGCCCACACGCCAGCGTCCCAGACGATCATCGGCCCGCCGCCATACTCACCTTCGGGGATCAGCCCTTCGAAGTCGATGTAGTCGAGCGGGTGGTCCTCGGTCTCCACCGCAAGGCGCTTGTCGGCCGGATTGAGCGAGGGACCACGCGGCACGGCCCAGCTCTTGAGCACGCCGTCGAGTTCGAGGCGAAGATCGTAGTGGTCGGCGGTGGCATGATGCTTGTGCACGACGAAGCGGTTGCCCTCGCTCGCCTGTTCGACGCCGCGCGGCTCGCGCGTCTTGGTGAAGTCGCGCTTTTGCCGGTAGCTGCGAAGCTTTTCCGCTGCCATCCGGCCTAGCGCGCCGCATCTTCCGGGGCGGGTTCCAGTTCCAGCTCCCTGGGGGTGGCACCCGCCATGAGCCGGTCGAGCAACGCGTCGTTGACGTCATAATACTGGCCCGAGACCAGCACCCGCGAAACGGTCTGACCGTCACCACGAAACAGCCTGGAACTGACGAATACCTTGTGGCGGCCAAGCGCGTCCGAGACGGCCCTGCGCTTCCTGATCTGGCTGGCAACCGGTGTACGCATACGCCCAAGGCTCCTGAACCAACGGGCCGACTATCTCGCAAAGTCGCCTTTTGATCAATGAGCGCCGCCCGGGCTCCTGCCATTGCCTCGACTATGGCTAACGCATCGGCACAATGAAGCAGATGATTCGTAGGCCCTCAGCGGGCAGCTTGAAGGAAAAACCTGTTGCTGGAGACGGCCCTCTATAGCCCCGTCAAGCGCTTCCTCGAAGGCCTCGGTTTCGAGGTCAAGGGCGAGATCGGCGGCTGCGACCTGCTGGCGCTGAGCAATGACGCGCCGCCGATCGTCGTCGTCTGCGAGCTGAAGCTGCAGTTCAATCTCGAGCTGATCCTGCAAGGCGTCGATCGTGCAGCCGCCGCCGACGAGATCTGGCTCGCTGCCCGCATGTCGCCGCGTGGCAAGGGCCGCGAGGGCGACAAGCGCTTCCGCAATCTGTGCCGGCGGCTGGGCTTTGGCCTGCTTGGCATCTTCGACGACGAGCGGGTTGAAGTGCTGCTCAGCCCGGATGCGCCCGCGCCCAGGCGCGATGCCAAAAGGCGCTCCCGCCTTGTATCAGAACATCGTCGCCGGCAGGGCGACCCGGTCGTCGGCGGCGGCTCGCGTGCGCCGATCATGACCGCCTATCGCCAGGATGCGCTGAAATGTGCCGTGGCGCTGGTCGACGGCCCCAAGCGGCCGCGCGATCTGAGCCAGGCTGTGGGGCGTGCGCCAAAGATCCTGCTCGACAATGTCTATGGCTGGTTCGTGCGCGTCGATCGCGGCATCTACGATCTGTCGGATGCCGGCCGCGAGGCGCTGCAGCGCTGGCCGCAACAGGCGCTCGCGGCGGGTTGAAGCCCATTTCAGCGGTCGAACAGGAAATAGCCGAAGGCGACACCGGCGGCATTTGGCTGCGCCTCGATTTCCGTGCGAATTTTCGGAAACAGGTCCGAGGCAAGCTCTGGATCCTTGATGTCGGCCGCCTTGATGCCGTTTTCGCTGGCAAGCGCCACGATCAGATGCGGCTCCGGCGCCGTGGCCTCCTGGTCGTTGAGCGGGAAAAGCTTCATGCTGAAGCTGGCCGCGTCGGGCCCGGACTTCTTGAGCAGGCTGGCGAAATTGTAGACGACGCCGTCCTTGCCGATCAGGAGCAGGTTGACGTTGCGGCTGCCGGTCCGGCTCAGCGTGCCCTGCAGCGAATCCCCGACCTTGAGGTTGTCCTTGTTCAGTTGCAGCGTTGGGGCCTGGCCATTGTCCGGATGCACCGCCTCTAGGAAATCGGCAACCGGGCACTGCTCCCGTTCGATCATCCTGGGATTGACCTTGGGGCCGTTGCCGAAGGCCGAAGCAAAGTCGCGGGCAAGCTTGTCAAACGGCGCTTTCGAGGTCGCGAGCCCCTCCACTTCGGGGCTCGGCGCTGATGCGTCGGCCACCGATGCGTAGAAGCAAGGGCCGCCATCGAAGGATTTGAACCAGTCGGCAGCACTGACCGCAGCCTTCGGAGGCGCCGGCAGGGCCACTGGCTTGGCCGGTTCGGCCGGTTTTGGTGTCACGATTTCGGTCGGCGCCGGCGCCTTGGCCTCTGTTGCGGGTGGAGGCTCAGGCAAGGGCAACGGCGTCACCGGCGTCTGGACTGTCTCCTTGGGTGCCGGCGGCGCAGGCGTCAGTTTGCCGCCGGCGGTTTCTTCGCCTGGGGTGACCTTGGCATCCCCCGGCAGAAGCCCGTCCAGCAGCCCGGAAAAATAGGCGCCACCGCCAAGCGCTGCGACAGTGGCCAGCAAGACCGTGCCGACCAGCGCGCCGCGCCGGGATTTGGGCGCGGTCGCGGCAGGTGCGGCCTTGGGGGCTGTCTTCTGCCTGACGTCAGGCATGGGCCTGCCGGTCGTGCCGGAGCTACGCCACGGCGCGTCGCGCGGCAGCACGGCCTCCGGCGGCAGCGGCTTTTGTCCGCTCGATCCAGGTGGCCGCCAGGCAAGCTCGGACGGCCTGCGCTCCTGATCGTGCGGGGGCACGCCAGGCAGTGTCAGGGGCGGCGCCGTCGCCCCGCTCGTCTCGCGCAGCCATTCGACGATTGCCGCGGCACTTTCCGGACGATCCCTTGGGTCGGGCTGGAGCATCGACTGCAGCAGCGGCAAAAGGTCCGGGTCGATGCCGGTCAGGTCGGGCACGGTCCGGCGCTTTTCGATCACCTCGACCGGTGATCCGCCCATGTCGAGCTGCTTGCCGCGCAAGGCCGCTGCCAGCACAAGCCCGAGGCTGTAGATGTCGGACTGGTCGGTAATTTCACCGCCGAACAGCCCAAGCTGCTCGGGCGAGACAAAGCTGTATTTGCCGGCAAAGCTGCCGCCGAGCAGCGTGCCGCCGCCGACATTGGCCGAGCGCGCGATGCCGAAATCGATGATCTTGGTCTTTTCGACCTTGCCGCCCGGCAGCACGATGTTGTCTGGCGACAGGTCGCGGTGGATGACGCCAGCCTCATGCGCCACAGACAGGCCGGAGGCGACCCGGGCCAGCATCTTGCGCGCCTCGCGCGTGTCGAGCGGGCCGCTGCGGATGCGCTCGCCCAGCGACTGGCCGTCGACGAACTCCATGGCGAGGTAGGGCCGGCCGATCGTCGGGTCGATGGTGAAGACGTGATAGCGCACGATGGCGTCGTTGGAGAGGTGGTTGAGGATCGAGGCTTCTTTGCGAAACAGTGCCAGGATCCCCTGGTCGCGTGCGAATTCGCGCAGCACCACCTTGATCGCCACCGGGTCGCCGGTCTGGATGTTGTGGCCGCGATAGACCTCGCCCATGCCGCCGGTGGCGATATGCTCGTCGATCTCGTAGATGCCGTTGAGCTGTACGCCCTGATGGACACCCGTATCGGGCGCGATACGTGTCTTGTCCTCCGGCGTCATGACCTGTTTCCATCCATGCGTGAGCGCCGTTCGGCCATTGCTTCACACCTGCGATTTTTCGATCACCGGACTGACAATAACACGGATTTTGGCGATGGGGACTTTTGCTCGCAGGTCCTTTGCATGGGCCGGGCAATAGACCGTTTGATGTATGTCGACCACGTTGACACCGGTCGGCGTGAGGAGGATGCTTGAACGATAACAAATGCAAGCCGTGCCAAGCCTGTAAAGACTGCGCGTCCGAAAGGAGCAGTTCATGGTATGCGAAGGCTGCTTGCCTGCTCGCAATGCTGGCATTATCGCGCGCCTGACCGGCGCCATTGCCGCCTGCGGTTTTCTCCTGCTGCTTGCCCTGAGCACAGCCTTTGCGGCTGACGGTGTATCCGGCCGCCGCGCAGCACTCGTCATCGGCAACACCGCCTACCAGCACCTGGCCCAGTTGCCCAATGCCGCCAATGACGCCGATCGCATCCGCGAGGTGCTGGAGCGCGCCAATTTCGAGGTCACGCTTGGCAAGGATCTCGACAAGAAGGGCCTTGAAGAGACCATCCTCGGCTTCCTCAGGACGCTCAACGACGGCGACGTCGCCCTGTTCTACTACAGCGGCCATGCGGTGCAGGTCGGCGGCCACAATTTCATGATTCCGGTCGATGCGACGCTGGCGACCTCCTACGACCTCGAGGTCCAGGCCTACAACATGTCGAGCCTGCTCGAATACATGCGCGAGACCTCCTCGCTGCAGATCGCCATCCTCGACGCCTGCCGTGACAATCCCTTCGCCAACAATTCCTACTATGTCGGCCAGGCCAAGGTCGCGGTCGAAGGCAAGAAGGGCCTCGCCTCTGTCGCGCCCCAGGATGGCACGCTGATCGTCTATTCGACCGCCCCCGACCGTGTCGCGCTCGACGGCAACAACGGCCTCAGCCCCTTCACGGGCACCTTCGCCGACTATGCGCTCAAGCCGAATGTCGAGATCAGGAAGCTGCTCAGCGACATCCGCGCCGAGGTCATCAAGCGCACCGACGGGCGCCAGACGCCCTGGGACGCTTCAAGCCTTACCTCATCCTTCTTCTTCGTAACCCGCCAGAACCTGTTGATTATTGAGGATATGCGCGAGGTTCGCGTGCCGCCATCGCCCAAGGAAGTGGCACTGCGCATCTCGCCGCCGATCACCAGCGGCAATGCCGAACTGACGATCAACTTCACCAAGCTTCCCGACCAGGGCACGCTCTGGCTCGGCGACCAGCAGCTCAGCCTCGACAGCAAGATATCGGCCGACCGCATCGAAGAGGTCATGTTCAAGCCGGCTTCTGCCGACATGACCACTGACGAGGTGCGCTACACCGTCACCACGGATGGCGGCCGCAGCGCCAGCGGCATCGTCCGCGTCGTCGTCGATGCCCAGGCCGTCGCCGAGGCACAGGTCAAGCCGGCGCTGAACATCCAGCAGGGCGACGAGCCGAAGCCGGCGCAGCCCGAACAGGCCAAGCCGATCCTCGTCGCCATGGCATCCGACATCGGCACCGGCTTCGCCGCCATGCCCGAGGAAGTGGTGCGCTCGACGAGTGCCGCGCCCACCGGCTGGCTCCGCCTGGAAAAGCGCGATCCCGAAACGCAGGTGGCGGTCGACGGCCAGATCGTTTCCGAGGGCGACCTGATCAAGGCCGAGGACATCACTAAGCTGCGCATCCGCCCCTCGCTCAAGCTCGTCGCCGCCGAAGACGCGGCCAAGCCCGTGGCCGAGACCGTGGCGATGAACACCAGCAGCGGCTCCGGCAAGGTCGACACAAGCACCGACAGCATGGAGGTCAAGCCGCTCCCCCTGCCCGCCGACAAGGCGCCCGCCAGCGAGCCGTTGCGCACGGTCGTGCTGGTTCCGGCGGTGAAGACCGCCACGCCCGCGCCGATCACCATCAATGTCGCCGTCTCGGTCAATGAATGCGACACGCTCGCCGCCGAGCCGCTCGACGTCCAGGCGGTTGCCGACGGCAAGCTGCCCAACGACATCGACGTGCCCAAGGCACTCACCGCCTGCAAGGCAGCCGTCGACCAGCATCCCGAGGTGGCGCGGTTCAAGTACCAGTTCGCGCGCGCGCTCTACGCCGAAGGCAACTTCAAGGACGCCCTGACCGAACTCAACGCCGCCAGCGACGCCGGCCATGTCCGCGCCAGCTATCTGCTCGGCAGGCTTTATCAGTTCGGTGCCGCGGTCGAGCGTGATCCGGCCAAGGCAATCCCGTTGTTTGAATCCGGCGCCAAGCGTGGCGATCCTTATTCGCAATATGCGCTGGGCCGCGCTCTGGTTACGGGCCTCGGCACCAAGCCCGACATCGACCGCGGCATGGCAATGGTCGCGAGCGCCGCGGAGTCCGGCCACACCTACGCGATGAACATGCTGGGCACCGAGTATCTCTCTGGCGAACATGTCGCCAAGGATGAAGCGCGCGCCCTGAAGTTCATAACAGAGTCGTCTGATCGCAACGACGTTTACGGGATGGTCTTGCTTGGCATACTCTATCGCGATGGAGCTGGCGTACAGAAGGACACCAAGCACGCCGCCGAACTGTTCGAAAAGGCGCGTGCGATGGGGCATCCCTACGCTGGTCGGCTGCTTGCGCGCCTTGCCCAACGTGAGAACACTTCCGACGCGGCAACAATCTCTACTTGGTACCGCGAAAGCGCCGAGAGGGGCGACGCATGGGGCGCCTTCTACGCTGCCGATTTGCTGAAGGACAATCCGACACTGCAGAAGGACAGCGGCGAGATCGCCCGTCTCTACGCCCTGTCAGCTTCCTTCAACTTCAAGGACGCCTCTGATCAGGCAAAGAAGGCATTGGGCGGCGTTGACGCCCTGACAATCGGCAAGGAAGTGCAGCTTGCGCTCAAGCGCGCCGGCCAGGATGTCGGCGAAATTGACGGGCGGCTCGGACCACGAACTCGCGAAGCCGCAAGTACCGTTCTTGGAACGGCCGCCCCTCGGAATCCGGGGGAACTGCTGGGCGATCTTCTGCACAAGGAATGGATCGACACACGACCACGTCTGGACATGCTGGGCTCATAACGGGGAGACGTTACATGCGATCGCATACCATCAGTCTTCTTATGGCGACCGTGCTGCTGCCGCTGAGCGGTTGCGGCTCCATGATGAAAGTCGAGGAACAGGCGGCTGTTCAACCTGTGCAGCCAGTTCAGGTCAAGAAGGCGGCTCCGGTGAGGAAGGTCGCGGTCGCGGCTCCAGTCCAGCCCCGGGTCGTCAAGAAGCCGATCGTTCCGGCGACTCCAAGCAGTGAACGCAGCGAAAAGAGTGATAGTGGCGGCGGTGGTGACGGTGGAAGCCCTTGGTAAGGGTACTTCTCTTCCAGATCACTCACCCAAACTCGTAGCTGAACCCCTCACCTGACGCGCCGACAGTCACGCGCGTCAGCTTTTCCCCATCCAGCGAACGGTTGAGCACGCCGCGGCTCAATTCCGGCAACAGCGTGTTGGTCAGGATGGCGTCGATCATGCGGCCGCCGGACTCGATCTCGGTGCAGCGCGCCTTGATCAGTTCCATCACGCCATCGCCGATCACCAGTTCCGCGCCGTGGCTGATCTGCAGCCGGCGCGCGATCTTGCCGAACTGATGCCGGGTGATCGCCTCGATCATCTCGCCCGACAGCGGATAATAGGGGATCGTCACCACGCGGCCGATGAAGGCCGCCGGGAACACCTTGAGCAACGGCGCGCGCAAGGCGGCGTCGAGGTTTTCGATCTTCTCGCGCAGTTCGCCGCCCTTGGTCTTGGTCATGATGACTTCGGATCCGACATTGGAGGTGAGCAGGATCAGCGTGTTCTTGAAGTCGATCCGCCTGCCTTCGCTGTCGTCCATCATGCCCTTGTCAAAAACCTGGAAGAAGATCTCGTGCACGTCTGGATGCGCCTTCTCGACCTCGTCGAGCAGGATCACCGAATAGGGCCTGCGCCGGACAGCCTCGGTCAGGATGCCGCCCTTGCCGTAGCCAACATATCCCGGAGGAGCGCCTTTCAGCGTCGACACCGTGTGCGCTTCCTGGAACTCAGACATGTTGATCGAAATCAGGTTCTGCTCGCCGCCGTAAAGCGTTTCGGCCAGTGCCAGTGCGGTCTCCGTCTTGCCGACGCCCGACGGGCCGCAGAGCAGGAACACGCCGACCGGCTTTTCTGGCGCGCCGAGCCCGGCACGGCTTGTCTGCACGCGCTTGGCGATCATTTCCATGGCGTGGTCCTGGCCGACCACACGTTCGGACAGCGTCTGCGCCAGCCGCAGCGCCTTTTCGGTCTGGCTGGTCAGCATCCGCCCGGTCGGAATGCCGGTCCAGTCTTGCACCACCGAGGCGACCGCATTGCGGTCGACCGAAAGCAGGATCAGCGGCGTTTCTCCCTGCGCCTCGGCGAGTTGGGAAGAGAGTTCCTTCAGGCGGGCGAGGTCGGCGACGGGGTCGGCCGGCAAACCATCGCCAGTGGCACCCCCACCCCTTACCCCTCCCCACAAGGGGGAGGGGGATTCCTGAGCTTGCCCGGTAGCTGTAACGGCAGGAGCACCGGTTTCGAGAACAGGCTGCGGATCAGTGTACGCTTGGCCAGTGGTGTCTCCATCGGGCACCGTCGGCTCCGCGTCCCCTCCCCCTTGTGGGGAGGGGTAAGGGGTGGGGGTACTTTCCGAGGCGCCTGCATCCACCGGATCAAGCGCCACGCCCTGCCCGCGCAGCCTGGCGCGCAACTCGAGGATTTCAGCGACAGATTCCTTCTCCTTGTCCCAGCGCGTCTGCGCGGCAGCCAAGGCCGCGTCCGTCTCGACCAGTCCGGCCTCGACGCGCGCCTTGCGCTCCTCGACATCGATGCCAATCGCCGCCTCGCGGCCGATGATGCCTTGCTCGACCTCCAGCGCCTGTCTCCGGCGCATCAGGTCTTCGACCTCGCCAGGACGCGAGTGCTGGGAGATCGCGACGCGGGCGCAGGCCGTATCGAGCAGGCTGACCGCTTTGTCGGGCAATTGCCTTGCCGGGATGTAGCGGTGCGACAGCTTCACCGCCGTTTCGATCGCCTCGTCGAGGATCTGCACCTCATGGTGCTTTTCCAGCACGCCGGCGATACCGCGCAGCATCAGGATGGCGGCTGCCTCGTCAGGCTCGTCGATCTTGACCACCTGGAAGCGCCGGGTCAGCGCCGGGTCCTTTTCGATATGCTGCTTGTATTCGGCCCAGGTGGTCGCCGCGATCGTGCGCAGCTCGCCGCGCGCCAGGGCCGGTTTCAGCAGGTTGGCCGCATCGCCGGTGCCAGCGGCACCTCCGGCGCCAATCAGCGTGTGCGCCTCGTCGATGAACAGGATCACAGGGGTTTCCGAGGATTGCACCTCGTCGATGACAGCCTTCAGCCGCTTTTCGAACTCGCCCTTGACGCTGGCGCCGGCTTGCATCAGCCCGACGTCGAGCATGCGCAGGCTCACCCCTTGCAGCATGGGCGGCACGTCGCCTTCGGCGATGCGCAGCGCAAAGCCCTCGACCACCGCCGTCTTGCCGACGCCGGCCTCGCCGGTCAGGATCGGGTTGTTCTGCCGCCGCCGCATCAATATGTCGACGATCTGGCGGATTTCCGGATCGCGGCCGACGACAGCGTCGATCTTGCCGTCGCGCGCCCGCTGGGTCAGGTCGGTGGCGTATTTCGCCAGCGCCGACTCTCCGCCTGGTGATGGCCGCCTCGGCGCCTCGGCAGAGGATGCCGCAGCATTGGTCACTGATCCTTCCAGCGAGCCCTCGACGACATCGGCGAAACGCGAGATCACCCCGTCCGCATCGATCTTGTCGAACTCGGTGCTGATCTTCGACACCAGCCCTTCGAGCACCGGCACCTTCAGGCAGGCAAGAATGATGTGGGCGCTGCGCACCTCTTCGCTGCCGAATTCCAGCGTCGCCAGGTTCCAGGCTTCCTGGATGGCATGGAAGATATGGTCGGAGAACTCCTCGATCGACGTCGCGCCATAAGGCAGCTTGTCGACAGCGCGCGTCATGTCGCCGGCGACCCGGGCTGCGTCCACCCCGGCATCGGCCAGGATCATCTGCACGTCCGAGCGATCGGAAAGTACAAGTTGTTCAATGAAATGAACGAGTTCGACGTAAGGGTTGCCACGCAGCTTTGCCGCGTCGGCCGCCGCCTTGAAGGCGCGCAGGCAGGTGGGATTGAGCTTGCCGACAAGTTCCTTGCGCTTGAAGCCCTGAGACGACCTGCGCGGCTGCATGCCCTTTTGTTCCATGGAGGTTCTCCAATGGCCGGACTGCGATCGTTCCAATTTGCCACACAAACCGCGACTTTACAAAGCGTGCCACACGACCGGTCGCAGCCGTCGATGTCGAGACCGGAACAATTCGCATGAATCCGGTCACTAGAGCTTAAGCGCTACCCTCGCCCAACTTTGAGCGCCGCCTGAACTGTGCTAAAACCATCATCGAGTGGAATACCGGCTACTTCCGACCTGAGTATGGCGTGGGGGGGTGCGTGGTTGATCTTGCTCTTTGGCTCAACCCTTTGAACGGTGAAAACCCGTCGGGGGAAGATTTGCGCAACGATCCGCGCTTCCACGAGCTTGAGCGCCTCATCGAGCCGCAGGTCGACGTCGTCCACGACGAACGCAACAGACCTTCATCGCAAGTCAGTATCCCCGTTGATTGGGCAGCCGTGCTGGACAAGGCCGAAGAGATGCGCGCCCAGGGCCGCGACCTTCGCCTGATCACGCTTGTCACCCGCGCCCAGGCCAATGCGCAAGGGCTGGCCGGACTGGCCGAGGGCCTGACGCTGATTGCGCGCACCTTCGACGAACATTGGGAAACCATGCACCCGGCGCTCAGAGCCAACGCGCCGCCGCGCGACGCAGCCCTGCGCCGCATCAACGCGCTGCTCGACCTGCAGAACGGCCAGGACGGCCTTCTCGCCAACCTCCGCCAGATGGCATTTTTCGCGCCGCGCGGCTTTGGCCCGATCACCGGCCGCGAGCTCGAGCAGGGCGCGCTCGACGACCGCGTCATGCTGCAGGAAGCCGCCCAGGGGCTGAACACCGCCGAGCGGGCAGCCCTTTCGACCACCCACGAGCAACTTCTGGCCAAGCTGCGCAGTGCTTGTGCCGCGCAGTTCGATCAGGCTGGCCCCGCCATGGAGCAACTGGTTGCCGACGCCCGCGCGGCGAACAAGGCCTTGAGCGCCGTCGACACGGCCCTCAACAAGCGCCTGGAAACTGCTGGGCCGGCGGTGCCGGACCTGAAGAAGTTTCTCGATCGCATGCTGACGACGCTCGAACGCGGATCGACAGCGCGTACCGCGCCAACCAGCACGGCGAAACCCGATCTCACCCAGGCCACACCGGTCGCGGCACAGCCCAACGGCCACGCGCCCGAACCGGTGGTCAACCAAGCGGGACCGACCATGGCCCTCCCCGACCGCCTGTCCTCGCGCGACGACGTCGTCAAATGCCTCGACCTCGTCGTTGCTTTCTACGACCGGACCGAGCCGTCGAGCCCGATCCCGCATCTCGCCCGCCGTGTGCGCCGCATGGTGCACATGGATTTCGTTGAACTGATGGAAGATCTCGCACCCTCCGGGCTGAAGGAATTCCGGCTGCTTGCCGGAGTTCCAGACAGCAAGAAGACGCCTCAGAAGGATGAAAGGTAGCCAAGCATGCCAGCGGAAAGCAAAGCAAAGGTCATCGAGCGAAATCGCGCCCCGCGCGTGCAGATCGCCTATGACGTCGAGACCTACGGCAGCCCGACGACGATCGAACTGCCCTTCGTGATGGGCGTGATGGCGGATCTCGCCGGCGCATCGCAGACCAAGGAAGCGCAAAAGACGGTGCTCGATCGCACGTTCGTCGAAACCGACGCCAACAGGTTCCCGCGCTTCATGGAAGCGCTCGGGCCGCGGGTGAAGGCGCGGGTAAAGAACACTCTGCCCCAGGCCGAGGGCGCGGAGCGCGAAGAAGAACTGCCGGTCGATCTCACCTTCTCCAAGATGGGCGATTTCGCCCCCGACAAGATCGCAGAGCAGGTTCCGCAACTGGCCGAAATCCTCAAGATGCGCCGCCAGCTCGAGGAATTGCTCGGCTTCATGGACGGCCGGGCCGACGCCGAAAAGCGCATCGCACAATTGCTGAACAACGAGCCGCTGCTCGGCCAGATCGCCAGCCAGGCGCTCTCCGACAGCGACAAGGTCGAGGAATAAAGCCATGGCCGAACAGCAAAAGAGCCCAACCGTCGCCGAGGCGGAAGCCATCGATCTCGGCGAGTTCAGCGACCTTCTGGAGAAGGACTTCAAGGTCAAGAAGGATGACAGCGAAAAGCTGCAGCAGCTCGTGCGCAATCTGGCCCTTGCCGCGCAATCCCGCTCCGACACCACCACCATCTCCTCGAATGCGATCAAGTCGATCAAGTCGCTGATATCCGGCATCGACAAGATGCTGACGATCCAGCTCAACGAGATCCTGCACGCGCCGGAAGTGCGCGAGATGGAAGGCACCTGGCGTGGCCTGTGGTATCTGGTCAACAATACCGAGACCGACCAGAAGCTGAAGATCCGGGTGATGAACATCTCCAAGGAGCAGCTGGCCGACACGCTCGAGGACTATGAAGGCCAGATGTGGGACCAGAGCCCGGTCTTCAAGAAGGTCTACACCGACGAGTATTCGATGTTCGGCGGCGAGCCATTCGGTTGCCTGATTGGCGCCTATGAGTTCTCCAACCATCCCCGCGACGTCGGCCTTTTGCGCAACATATCGGGCGTCTGCGCCTCGGCGCATACGCCGTTCATCGCGGCGGCCTCGCCGCGCCTGTTCCGCATGGATAGCTGGCAGGAACTGCCCAACCCGCAGGACCTGCAGCAGATCGTCTCCAACCCGGCCTATGCCTCATGGCAGTCGCTGCGCGAGAGCGAGGATGCGCGCTACATCGGCCTCGCCATGCCGCGTGTTTTGGCGCGGCTGCCCTATGGCGCCGACACTGTCCCGGTCAAGGGCTTCGCCTTCGAAGAGGAAGTCCAGGGCGACCACCACAAGTATATCTGGATGAACGCCGCCTTCCCGATGGGCGTCAACATCAATCGCAGTCACAAGCTGTACGGCTGGGGCACGCAGATCCGCGGCGTCGAGAATGGCGGCACGGTGATCAACCTGCCGGTGCATAGCTTCCCGACAGATGACGGTTCGGTAGCGATGAAGTGCCCGACCGAGGTCGCCATCGACGACCGGCGCGAGGCGGAACTGGCCAAGCTCGGCCTGATGCCGATCCTGCATCGCAAGAACACCGATCTTGCGGCTTTCATCGGCGCCCATTCGCTGCAGGACGACGAGACAAGGGCCGGCAGGCTTGTCGATCCAGACGCGCAGTCCAACGAACGACTGAGCGCCAACTTGCCCTATTTGTTCCCGGTCTCGCGCTTTGCCCACTATCTCAAGGCGATTGCCCGCGACAAGGTCGGCTCGTTCAAGGAACGCTCCGACATGCAGGTCTGGCTGACCGAGTGGATCAACCGCTACGTGCTCGCCAACCCGGCCTTCGCCGACGACAAGGCCCGCGCCAAGCGTCCGCTCGCAGCGGCCGAGGTCCAGGTCGACAGCGTCGAGGGCCGTCCCGGCTACTACAACGCCCGCTTCTATCTGCGCCCGCACTACCAACTGGAGGGAATAAACGCCTCGCTTCGGCTCGTGTCGGAGCTGCCTTCGGTCAAGTCCTGATTTGCCCATGAGCAACGGAGAGCGAAATGCCTGAGACCAGAACCAAGATCGACGGTTTTCTGAAAGTCCCCGACATTCCCGGACCGAGCGTCCGCGACGGCCACGACGAGGAGATTGAGATATATGGCGTCGACTACAGCATGATCGCGCCGCATGATCCCAACTCGCTGTCGCGGCGTGGTCGCGTCTCGCTGGGCATGATCGAGTTCACCAAGCACTACGACATGGCGTCGCCCTATCTGCAGAAGGCGCTGTTCGACAACACGCTGATGGGCGAGGTGAAGTTCTCCTGCCGGCGCACGATAGAAGGCGAAACCAGCGACTATCTCGTCGTGACGCTCACCGATGCTTCGGTTGTGACCTATCACATGCATCCGAGCCCGGACGAGCCCGACGTCATCGAAGACAAGGTCTCGTTTGCCTACAAGACCATCAAGTTCAACTATGACGACAAGCACGAAGTTGAAATGGATGTCCATGTCGGCAAGTGACGGGCATGTACGGCGCCACGGCGCCGAAATCGCAGCGGCCACCGGTAGTCCGCGGGCGAAACGCGAGGCGGTTCAGCCTTCCCTGTGGGACCGCCTCGTCAACGATTTGCCGGGACTGAATTCCGAGATCGACGGGCTTCGGCACCTCCTGGAGGAAGAACTGGGGACCGAGCGTCTCGACGGTTTTCTCAACGGTGCTGCGAGAATTATCGATTCCGACCTCGATCTGACACCGGAACAAAAGCGACGACTGCACAGGCTGAGCTTTCAAAACAGGCAGCGTGTCGAATTGGAAACTCGAGGCGTCGTGGTGTCGGCCCGCGTGCTGCGCGAGGCGGTACGGCGCGACATCGAGGCGTTGTTCAACACCGAGCGCTTTGAAGCGACGCCCATGCTGTCCGACAGCGAGATCGAGCACGCCGCTGACGATCCGCCCGATCTCATGGATTTCCCGGAAGTACGCCGAAGCGTCGTCAACTACGGCGTGCCGTCATTTTCCGGCCGGTCATCCCGCGACTTCGATCGTGAAACCCTGGCGCGCGAGATACGTCAGGTGCTGGCCAATTTCGAGCCCCGTCTCAAGGACAGCGCGACAAAGGTGACAGTCAATCTCGGCGACAAGACCACCGGCCTCAAGATCGAGATCGATGCCGTGCTGATCATGACGCCGACACCGGAGCGATTGCGGCTGCGCACCACGATAAATCTCGACAACGGCATGGCGCGGACCGATTTCAAGGAAGCCTGAACATGGATCGGATCTTCCTGGAGTATTACGAGGAGGAACTGACCCACATCCGCACGCTCGCTGCGGAATTCGCCGACATGCATCCGGCGGTCGCGCGCAACCTTTCGCTCGACACGGTGCCCTGCCCCGACCCCTATGTCGAACGCCTGCTCGACGGTGTCGCCTTCCTTGCCGCGCGGACCCGGTTGAAGGTCGATGCCGAGCGCTCCAGGTTCGCGCGCAGCGTTCTTGAAGTCCTTTATCCCGACCTGCTTACACCAGCACCCGCAACCACAATTGTGGTGCTGAAACCCGGCCAGCAGGTTCAGACGATGAACACCGGCCACGTCGTCAAGCGCGGCACACGATTGGTCGCCAACCTGCAGCCCAGCCTGTCGACGCGCAGCACCTTCACGACGGCTCAGGATGTCACCTTGTGGCCGATCGAGATCGCGTCCGTCGGCTACTACCAGGACCGAAGCGCCCTTGCCGCAGCAGGCATCTCACCGGTCGGCGGCATCACGTGCGAAGCGGCACTGCGCATCAACATCGCCAGGGTCGGCAAGGGCAAACTCAGCGAACTGGCGCTTGACCGGCTCGACCTGCATTTTGCCGGACGCACGAAGGCCTCGCTGCTGTTCGACACGATCTTTGGCGTTTGCACGGCGATGGGAGCCCGTCACGTCGGCAAATCAGGCAAGCTCACTGCCCTGCCGATGCCCGAGATGATCGGCATCAGTGACACCGAAGCATTGATGCCGCGCACGCGCCCGACCTTTGAAGGCTACCGCCTGCTGCGCGAATATTTCATCATGCCCGAGCGCTTCCACTATGCGCGCATTCAAGGACTGCTGCCTGTGGTGCGCAGCTCCGAGGCCGGGCTCGAAATCGTCTTCATGCTGCGGCGGTCCGTGCCTGAGCTCGCCGACCTGTCACCTGCGGATTTCGAACTCTTCGCCACGCCGGTGATCAACCTGTTCGAGCGTGAATGCAACGTCATCGAACTCGATGCCCGCAAGACCCGACAGGTTCTTTACGCCGATCGCACCAGGCCGAGAGATTTCGAGATCTACCGCGTCACCCATGTCGAGGACGCGGAAGCTGAAGGCGCCGATGCCGAGATTCCAGCACTTTTCAGCCTCGGGCAGAACCGGGGCAGTGGCTGGGTCTATTCGACCGAACGCCGCCCGCGCCGCGCCACGGAAGACGAGCGGCGCGAGGGCATGACACGCACATCCTACACCGGTGACGACGTCTTCCTGGCGATCTCCCGCCCGGCAGGCATCCCGACCGGCCGTCCGCTCAGGCGCATCGAGGTCACGGCTCTTTGCACCAACCGCGACCTGCCGATCCTCGATGACAATCCGACGCTGACGCTGGAGAGCGGTGATCCGGTCGAGGCGGTCCGGCTGCTCGGTGCATTGCGTGCGCCACAGCCATCGATCCCGGCCACGCTGCCTGCCGGCGCCGAAGCGGAATCCCGCGCCGATGAACTTGCCTGGCGGCTGGTGGCGCAGCTTGCGCTCAACTTCCTCAGCCTGGCCAAGGAGGGGCGTGGCGTCGATCCGCTGCATGCGCTGCTCGACCTTTATGCCGATCGCGGCGACCCGGGGCTAACCCGCCATGTCCGCTCGATCGTCCGCATCGACTCCCAGCCGGTGATCGAGCGACTGGCCATAGCTGGGCCGATGTGCTTCGGCCGCGGTACCGAGATGCTGCTTCATGTCGACCAGTCGGTGCTGTCCGGCCAAAGCTCGTTGCTGCTTTCCGCTCTTCTGGCGCGGTTGTTTGCCCGCCACGCCGGTATCAATGGCTTTGTGCGCACCCGCACGCGGCTGCTCCAGAAGCAGGAGGACGTGCCATGGCCGATGACGCCCGGCAACCGCTTCCTGATCTAGCGGCGCGCGACACGCTGACGGAGAGCTACGACTTTTTCGAGTTGCTTCGCCAGCTTGAAAACCGTGGCGGCGGCCTGTTTGGTCATTCCGGGCGTCCCGATCGCGAGCCGGCGCGCCTCGGGCAGCATGTGCGCCTTGGCTTTTCGACTCAGGACGTCGTCAAGTTCGAGGAGGCCACGGACAAAAGTGTCGCGCGTGTGACCGTCGCCAATCTGGGGTTGCTTGGACCTGAAGGTCCGCTGCCGCTGCATATAACGCGGTGGGTGCTCGATCGGATGTCGCAGCGCTGGTTCGCCGGCGCCGACGCGCATCAGACCAGCGACACGACCTTCGTCGAGTTCGTCAATATCCTTCAGCACCGCATGATCGCCCTGTTCTATCGCGCTTGGGCAGATGCGCATCCAGGCGTGCAGGTCGAGCGTGCCGTCGGTGGCCGTGTCCGCTCCATGCTGGAGGCGATGGCCGGCATCGGGCTGCCCGATACCAAAAATTCCCAGGATCCGGACCTGGATGCGGTCAAATTGCGTCAGGCAGCGGCACTTGCCGGACAGGTCGACGGGCCGGAGCGGCTGACCCTGTTTGTCGCCGAAGTGTTCAAGGTGCAGGTCCAGCTGAAGGAGTTCGTCGCGTCCTGGCTGGAGATTCCTGCCGCCCTGCAGACGAGGCTCGGCATGACCAGCGCTTCTCTGGGCAGAAGTGCCACGATAGGACCGCGCAGCTTCAGCCGCCAGAACAGGGTCGAGTTGCGCATTGGTCCGCTCGACTTGGACACCTATGCGACGTTCCTTCCCGGCAGCAGGCGACTGCCTGTCCTGAAGCGCGCCGTCCGTGATCTCATCGGCGAATTGCTCGACGTCGACCTCAGGCTCGTACTGGCCCGCGAAGAGGTGCCACCGGCCCGGATCGGCGCTGCGCAGCTCGGCCGAACGGCGTGGCTTGCGCCCCCTGCGGAAAGGGACGATGCTGAGGATATGCGCCTGCGGACGATCGTCGGTTGGCGGCCAGAAATGGCGGGAGTCGGGGCATGAGCTTGCTCCTCACGCTTGAGCAGGGACCACGCGCACAGGCTGTGCGCCAGACCCGGCTGGACAAGGGTGAACTGGTTATCGGTCGCAGTCCCGATGCGGACTGGCAGATCGACGACCCCGATATGTTCGTCTCCCGCGCCCACTGCAAGATCACATCAGGACAGGACGGCTACGTCGTCATCGACACGTCCAGCAGCGGCCTCTTCATCGACGACGCCGGCAGCGCGCTTGGCTCGGGCAATTCGGCCCGGCTGCGCCATGGCATGCGGCTCCGGCTCGGCGACTATGTCGTGTCGGTCGAGTTGCAGCCGAACGAGGCCCAGCTACAGCATTTCAAGCCAGCACCGGCCAGGACATCGGTGCCGCAACCGGCGCCGCCCGCATCACGCGTGCCGATCGGCTTGGGTGGCGATGACTTCTTCTCGCTCAAGACCGACGAAGAGCCCCAACGTCCGCGCCCCGCCGATCTTCCGAACCCGTTCGAGCATCCCGAACCCGGAGCGTTCCGCGCCTACGAGCGCGCCGGAGGCTCCGAGCGAAATTCACCTGCCTTCGACGATCCATTCAGCCTGGACCCGGTGGCGACACCAGTCTCGAATGGCCATGCCGATGACAGCCAGAACGGTACCGCAGCCTTTGCCGATCCCTTTGGTCTCGCTACGGCCGAAACACCGCCGCCCAAGCCAAAGGCGGAGCCGGTTGTGACGCAGTCGCCGTCATTCGATGGCGGCTTTGACCTCCCACCCATCGCGCCACCTCCGCCCATAGCCGACGCAGAGCCACGCGAAGCCGCCCATGCCCCCTCCCCAGTCAAGCCGGCATCGCCGGCACCTTGGGATGTGCCGGTTCGCCTGCCAGATGCACCGCCTCCGCCGCCGATGTCCCTGCGTGCACGAGAGAAGGCGGCGTCGAGTTCGCCGGCACCAGCAACGGCGCCTTCCGACAGCGCGCTGCGGGCCGCCTTCCTGCGCGGTCTGGGCGTAGATGAAAACGATCCGTCCAACCGTGATCCTATTGCCGAAATGGAGAAATTCGGCCGCGAGTATCGCATGATGCTTGAAGGCCTGATGCAGCTTCTGCGCAAGCGCGCCGAGGAAAAGGGCAATGCCCGCATCGAGCAGACCATCGTCGGCTCGTCAGAGGTCAACCCGCTCAAGTTCCTGCCAACTGTCGACGACGCGCTGGCGACCATCCTGGCCGAGCGCAGCCCGGGTTTTCTCGCCGGCGAACCAGCCATCGCTGACGCAATACGCGACCTCGCCCACCATCATGTTCGCGCATGGCGCGGCCTGCAGGGCGCGCTTCGCCACATGATCGACCGCTTTGATCCCATCGCGCTCGAAGAGGAACTGAAGTCGAGTTCGTCGATCGAGAAGCTGCTGGCCGGCGGCCGCAGCGCCAAGCTTTGGGATCTCTACAAGAAACGCCATCGCGAAATCGCCGTGAGTGCCGAGACGCGCTTCATGGGCGAAATAGGAGCTGATTTCCGCAACGCATATGAAGAGGAGTGACGCATGATCGACCGGCGCGACTTCATTATTGCTCTCGGCGCTACAGGGCTGCTGACCGCCTGCCAAAGCGGGCCACCGAAACCGTCCACAGTTACCGTCAATGTGAGCGGTCAAGCCGGCATGAACCCCGGACCTGACGGCGGCGACAGGCCGGTCACAGTTCTGGTCATGCGATTGAAAAGCACGGGCAAGTTCAACTCGGCCGATTATTTCGCCCTGCAGGGCGACGCGGGTTCGGCATTGGCGGGCGACCTCATCGGCTCGGATCAGCTTTCGGTCGGGCCTGGTGCCGCGGCGTCCAAGACGATCACCGTCGAGCCGGAAGCTACCGCGCTCGGCTTCGTCGCCCTTGTACGCGAACCCACCGGCCGCACCTGGCGGACGACCAAATCGGTCTCGCCGGGTTCGACGGTGACGATCACCGTGACGCTCGGCAGTGGAGGCATTTCGGCCTGACCGGGCCATATCAGGAGTTGTCGATGCAGAGAGTTGCCGCATGACCGACTCAAACAGGGTGCTCTGGTCCGAAGGGCTGTTCCTTCGGACCCAGCACTTCCAGCAACAGGACCGCTTCTTTGAGGCGACGGTGCGCGGCGCGCTGCAGGCCGGGCAACTGCACACCTACGGCTTTCGCACGCTCAGCCTCGACCCGGCCCTGCTCGAGGCCGGACAGGTCGCCGTGCTCTCGGCCCGCGGCATCTTTCCCGACGGCACGCCTTTTGCCATTCCCGACACAATGGACGCGCCGAAGCCTCTGGCCGTGACCGCCGACATGGGCGGAGGTCCGGTGCTGATCGCAGTGCCGTTGGAGCCACCCGGTGGCGTCGGCTTCGATCCGGCTCATGCAGAGACCAGCGGCGCGCGTTATCGTGGCCGCATCGTTACAGTGCGGGACGCCGTGCAGGGCGGGTCGGATCCCGAGGAGATCGAGGTCGCCCGCCCGCAGGCGTTGCTGCTCGCACCCGGGAAGTCGGTCGGCGGCTACACAGCTTTGCCGGTCACTGAAATCACCGGCCTGCGCGCCGACGGTGGCGTTTCGTTGGATGCCAACTTCCTGCCGCCAACGCTCGCGACCGGCGCTGTCCACTGGTATGCCCAGCTTCTCCAGGAGGTCATCACCGGGCTCGACCAGATCGCCGAGGCGCACGCCAAGATGGTGCTTGGTGGCCCCGGCCGCAGCGTCGAAGATCTTTTGATGCTCAACCTTGCCAATGCGGCGCGGCCGCGACTGGCGCACATGCTGGCGCAGGACATCTTCCATCCCGCCGAACTCTATCTCGAGCTTGCCGGCCTCGCTGGCTCGATGGCGACCTACGGCTCGAATTCGCGGCGCCTGGCCGAATTGCCGGTCTATGATCACATGGCGCCGGGCCCGGCCTATTCAGCCCTTGCCGACACGTTGCGCTCGCTGATCCTGAGCCTGCGCTATGTCGAGCCGAAATCGCGGGCGCTGCCGGTCATGCGCCACTCCACCAATGTCTGGAAGGTCCGCATCGACAACCCGAAGCTGCTTGTCGCCAGCCGCATCGTCATTCGCGTCGGCTCCGAACTGTCGGAGGACGCGCTGCGCAAGATCTTCGTCAATCAGGCGACCGTGGGTGCGGCCAGCGAATTCGAAGGCCTGTGGAAATCGCGCCTGCCGGGCATTCCGCTGAAGCCGCTGCATTCGCAACCGCGCGAAATCCCCTATGACGGCGACCGTCTTTGCCTTGAACTCGATCAGAGAAGCGAGCACTGGGCCTCCCTCCTCGACGCACCCGGATTCGTCATTGGCGTTTCCGGCGTGTTGCCGAGCGAGCCGCAGGTCGATTGCTATTCGGTGAACAGGTGACGCGATGAGCCAGGACGATCCTTTCGGCTTGTCGGAGGATCGTGAGCGTACCCGCATACGCATGGTCGGCACGCCGTCGCCGCGCATGCCGGTGCCGTTTTCGTCTGCGCCGCTGAAGCGATCGCGCGCCCATCCCAACACACTGGTCAATGCGTTCTCCGCCTTGCTGGAGTTCGCGCCCGAGCTCGAAAACGCACTGCCGCCGGAGAACCCGGAGCACCTTCGCACCCGCCTGCAGGAGGAACTGGTCCGTGGGCGCGATGCGGCTGTTGCGGCCGGATCGTCGATCGAGCGGGCGGATCAGGCCGCCTGGTCGGTCGCAGCCCTGCTCGACGATCTTGCGCTGAACACGCCCTGGGGCGGAGCGAGCGCTTGGCCACGCCAGCCGCTGGTCGTCATGCTGCGCGGCGACGTCGATGCCGGCGCCCAGTTCTTCTCCCGCCTGGAAGAACTCGAACGTCACCCCAACCGCGACAAGGAAATGCTGGAGTTGCAGTACCACTGCATGGCGCTAGGCTTCCGCGGCAAGTACCGGGTGCCCGGCCGCTCGGGTGACAGGTCGTTGAATGCCGTGCGTGTCGCCGCGGCGCGTTTCCTGCGCGATGCTGATGCCGAGGATGCACCGCTTTCACCGAACTGGCGCGGCGTTGTTGCCGCCGACGAGGCGCCGCGCTTCATAGTGCCGATATGGGTGATGGGTGTCATCGCAGCTGTGCTCGCCACCGCGATCTACATCGGCTTCTCCCTGGGGTTGAGCAACCAGGCCGTCCAGCTCTCGGCGCTGGTCCGCGCGTTACCACCGGCCGATCGCGCCGAGGTCTTGCGCACGGCGCCTCAGGCGGAAGCGCCGCCGGTCGAAACCGTCGACTTCGCGTTGCTGCCGGAGTTCGCCGCGGCCACGCCTGAGGGTCTTCGCCCGGCGCTTAAGGGTGCCGAAAGCGTGTCGCTGGCCCGTCTCGTCATCCAGGCTTCGAACCCGGAGCTGTTCCAGTCGTCGCGGGCTGAGCTGACCGACGGCTTCCAGCCGCTCGTCGAAGCCATTGCCAAGGTGATCGTCGAGAACCAGGAACTGATCGGCAACGTCACCATCGTCGGCCATACCGACGGCATCCCTTTGCAGCGAACCAACCCGCTTTCCACCAACCAGCGCCTTTCGGAGGCCCGCGCTGCCACCATTGCCGATATGCTCGTCCAGAACGGCGTTCCACGCGAGCGCGTGCGTTCGGAGGGGCGCGCCGCCACCGACCCCGTTGCCGACGATGGCACGCGCGAGGGCCGCGCGCTCAATCGCCGCGTCGAAGTGCTGGTCGAAAAGAGGCTGTGACAGATGTTCATCCTGCGCTTCTTCTGGTCGGTACTGACATCGCGGTGGCTCTGGACGCTGATCGGCCTGACGCTGCTTTCACTGATCATCTGGATCTTTGGCCCCATCGTCGCCGTCGGCCAGAGCACGCCCTTTGCCTCCGAAACCGTGCGCATGGCACTGATCGCGGGCCTCGTCATCCTGTGGCTGGTCTGGCTGATCCTGGCGCAGCGTCGCGCCATACGCGCCAATCGCATGTTCGTCGCCGAGATTGCCGCAGCTCCGGTGGAAAAGCCGCTGACGGCGGGCGAACAAAGCGTCGCCGCGGTCGGTGCCAAGTTCCAGGGGCTGATGGACGAAATGAAACGGCGCAAGCTCGGCGGCCGCAAGCTGCTGCGCGACATGCCATGGTACGTCATCGTCGGCCCGCCTGCCACCGGCAAGACCACCGCCTTGCGCCAGTCCGGCCTCAATTTCCCGATCGACCTCACCGATGACATCCAGGGTGTCGGCGGCACCCGCAACTGTGACTGGTTCTTCGCCGAGCACGCGGTGCTGATCGACACCGCCGGCCGCTACGTCCAGCAGGAGAGCCAACCCGATGTCGATGCTACAGAATGGCTGGGCTTCCTCGACCTGTTGAAGAAACATCGTGGCCGGCGCGCGCTGAACGGCGTCATCGTCGCGCTTTCGATCGATGCGCTGTCCGAGGGCGACGAAGCCATCAAGGCGCATGGCCGCAAGGTCCGTCGTCGCCTTGCCGAGCTCAACGAGCGCCTGGAAATCCGGCTGCCGGTCTACCTGATGCTGACCAAGGCTGACCTGATCAAGGGGTTCGAGCCCTTCTTCGGCGGCCTCTCGACTTCAGCCCGTGAGCAGGTCTGGGGTACGACATTCGCCCCGGACGCACGCGTCGACGGCAAGATGGTTGCAAGTGAAATCTCGCTGCTTGCGGCCGAACTCGAGCGGCGCCTCGTCCCCCGCCTCGAGGACGAAGACAGCCTCGCCGCCCGTGCCGAAATCTTCAGGTTCCCGGCCCAGGTCGAAAGCCTTTCGGAGCCGATCCGCCTCCTCGTCGAACAGATATTCGGTGAAAGCCGCTATGAAGACAGCGCCTGGCTGCGCGGCGTCTACCTGACCTCGGCAACGCAGGAAGGCGCACCCATCGACCGGCTGACCGCCGCGCTCTCGTCTTCGTTCGGCCTGCCGCCACGCCGCGCCATGTCTTCGCCGCGTGTCGAAAAGCGTAGCTTCTTCCTGAAGAACCTGCTGACCGAGGTGATCTTCAAGGAAGCCGGGCTCGGCATGTTCGATCCCCTGGCACAGCGCCGTCGGACATGGATCTGGCGCGGTGCCGCAGCGGCCTGTGGAGCGACGGTATTGCTTGCCGGGTCTCTGTTCGGGCTGTCCTATTACGACAACCGCAACGCCATCGCGGCACAAGCCGGCCAACTGGAGGCGCTGCAGGCGCCGCTTGCTCCATTCGCGGCAGCTCCCGCCCCGGTCGACGCGCCCGACATCGATGTCGCACTAGCCGCGATGGACGAAGTCACCAGTGCCCGCACGCCGCCGCCGAGCGGGGTTCGCGACTTGGTCGGCCCGACAGCTTCGCCGGAACTTTTGCGCGCCCAGACAGACAGCTACAACCACGCCCTGCGCAACATCCTCGAGCCGCGCATGGTCGCTCTTCTGGAAACAACGATGTGGCGTCAGGTTCGCGATCCGGAATTCATGCTGGGCGCGCTCAAGACCTATCGCATGATGACCGGCCTTTCCCAGATGGATGCGGATTTCGCCCAGGGCTGGTGGGTAAACGACCTGCCGGAGTTCGCTCCTGTCGCTCCCTTCCCGACGCCCAACGCCGAAGAGCACCAGCTCGCCGCCATCCGCCGCATGACGATCGACGCGAGCTATGTCGCGCCCGATCCGGCGCTGGTCGCCGAGGCGTTGAAAAGCGTCTGCACCATTTCGCTGCCGGCGCGCGCCTACAAGCAGTTGCTGGCCGATCCCGCCGTCTCCGAACTGAAGGAGTGGATACCGGCAAACTTCGCCGGCCCGAACGGCTCCAAGGTCTTTGCCCGACGCTCCGACAAAACGATGCGTGTCGGCCTCCCCGGCGCATTCACCTATGCCGGTTTCCACGATGTCATCCTCGACCGGCTGGAGGATGTTGCGGCCCAGGCAGCACTCGATCGCGCCGTTTTCGCCGGCGGCTGCGAGGAGAATTCAGAGACCTCGGTGTCTGCGCTTTCGGAAGACATCCTCAAGCTCTACTACGAGGACTTCATCGCCCAGTGGGACAGCCTGTTGCGCGACATCCGCCTTTCTCCGCTGACCGACCTCAATGTCGCCAGCGAGAATCTGAAAGACCTGTCGAGCGCTGACTCCGCGCTCAAGCGCCTCGTCACGGCCGTCGTCCACGAGACCGATCTCATCCGCTCCGACGAGGAGCCGGCCGGCGACAACAAGGCCGCCTCCAAAGGCGCGTCCAAGCTCCTGGGTAAGCTCGGCAAGGTCGGCAAGCTGGCAAAAGCAGGTGCCAAGCTGCTGCCGCGCGCCGGCTCCGCAGCCGAAGTCGACATGACCGGCACGCTCGTCGCCGAGCACTTCAAGCCGCTGAAAAGCGCTGTCGCCGAAGTCGACGGCCAGCCACCCATGCTCGATGCCGCAGTCGTTGCCCTCACCGCACTGTCGAACGTGCTGCAGACCGTCACCGCCAATCCTGACCCGCAGGACGCGATCAAGAAGCAGGGCGGCCTCGCCGAACTGACCGGTGCCGTTGCCCGCCAGGCGCAGATCCTGCCCGATCCGATCGACGACTGGCTCGGCGGCATCGCCGGCGACACCAGCGGCCTGACCGAGAAGGCGGTAACCTCCGAACTCAACGCCATCTGGCGCGCCGATATCCTGCCGTTCTGCCAGGCAGCGTTGACCAACCGCTATCCGTTCAGCGCGGAAAGTGCCGTCGACGTCAACGTCCGTGATTTTGCCCGCCTGTTCGGCCCTGGCGGACTGATCGACGCGTTCACCAACGATCACCTCATCAGCTATGTCGATACCGCTAAGCAACCATGGACCTGGCGTGCCGACATGGGGCTGGATTCCTCGGCCCTCGCCGCCTTCGAGCAGGCCCGCCGTATCCGTGACGACCTTTTCCCGGGCGGAACCGGCCCCTTGATGAGCTTCACGCTCGAGCCCAAGGACCTGTCGCCAACTGTCACCCGCGTCACGCTCAATCTCGATGGGCAAAGCCTCGTCTACTACAACAACGCCACCCGCCCGCAGCCGATGACTTGGCCGGGCAAGGACGGCACCGGCACGATCTCGCTGGCCTTCCAGCCCATTGATGGTTCGCCCGAAGTCATCGTCAATGAAACCGGCAGCTGGGCTTGGCTCAGGCTGCTGACCAAGGGCCGCTTCACCGCGACGTCGCTTTCCGACGTCTACAATCTGCGCCTCGGCGCCAAGAGCTTCTATGCCGACTTCGAGCTCAAGGCGGCAAGCGTCGAGAACCCCTACAACCTGCAGATGTTCAAGAGGTTCACGTGCCCGCAGAACATCTAGGCACCGGCTTCTACGGCAAGATCCCGGCGACCGGCGACTTTGTCGGTCGGGGCCTGCCGGGCGACTTCGTGCGCGCATGGGACCGTTGGGTGGCAAGCCATCTCGCGCCATTGCAAAGCGCGGGCACTTGGCCGGAAGACTTGGCACTACGCTTCCTGCTCGGCCCTGATGCCAATGGCCCGATGGCCGGCATCGTGGTGACAAGCAACGATCGCGCCGGCCGCCGATTTCCGCTGACCGTTGCCGCGCCGGTTTCGGTGGCCTCGGCCGGAACGGCGGATATGGTGGTGAAATGGTTCGACGACATCGAAATGGCGGCTGACGCGGCCCGCTATGGCTATGTCAGCGCCGACGAATTCGCCGCCAGCCTGGCCACATTGCCCTTTCCGGCACTCGACATGACAGGCGAGCCGGTGCTCGGCATGGTTTTGTGGGCAAGTGGTTCGGTGCCGTTGGACGTCGACCCGACCGCCCCGCAAGTGGCCTTGGACCGGCTGCTCACGGCAAGCTGGGAGACCAGCTGATGCAGATCTGGAACCAGACCGGCTATGTCCATCAATTCACCGTGGCCATGGACAAGGCGGCCCACGAATACATCGTCGTCGTGGCCAAAGGTACGTTCGATTTTCCCGACGCCCCGGGCGGACTGGTGAGCAAGTCGGCCGAGCAGGCTCCGCTGGTTTTCGCCGACACGCAGACGGGCGAGCCGGGCTATTCCGCCACGCTTTGGGAAACCGATTTTGCGTTCCGCAAACCACGATGTGACGTGATTGCCAATGGCTGCGCCTATGCGCCCGGCGGCCGGCCGGCGGAACGGGTGCCGGTGGGCATCAAGGTCGGCAACTGGTCGAAACTCTTCGAGGTGGTGGGCCATCGCGAATGGCGCGCGATCGGCCCGGTGTTCACCGCGACCGCGCCTCAGCCCTTCCTGAAGCTGCCGATCAGCTACGACGTTGCGTGGGGCGGGGTCGACAAGCTGGACCCTGAGGACAAGATGCCGGGCGTCTACGCCGCCAATCCGGTCGGTACCGGCTGGTCGCGCACCAGGAACCAGCACCTCATTCCGGGCCTGCGGCTGCCAAACACCCAGAAGGTCGGCGAGGAAGTCCGGTCGCCCTTTGGCGACTACACGCCGATGAGCTTCGGGCCGATGGGCCGCGGCTGGCCCGGCCGCATCGAGCATGGCGGCACCTACGACGATAACTGGACGAAGAACATCTTCCCGTTCCTGCCGCCTGACTTCGACGAACGCTACTTCCAGATGGCCCCTCCGGACCAGCAGGTCGATCATCCCAGGGGCGGAGAAGAGGTGCAACTGGTGAACCTGACGCCGGAAGGACGGGTGAGTTTCAGGCTACCGCCGACTGGGCTCGAGATGACCCTGTTCAAGCATGGCGCCAAGAGCTTCGAGGGCGTGCTGTACCCCGACACCATCCTGATCGACCCGGAGAATCGGCGCTACCAACTGGCCTGGCGGGTTGCGCAGCGGATCGATCGCACCGTCCTGGATTTTACCGAATGCTGGGTCGGCCCTCCCACCGAATCCATGTTGCGGGCGCGGGCTGCGGGTCGCACGTTCGTCCGTGCTGACGGGGTCGCGCCGGAGGAAGAAGAGGCATGAGCGCAGGCGTTGCAGTCATTTCAATCGGGATGGCCACGGCCGTCGGGCTCGATGCGCCTTCTGCTTGCGCGGCCATGCGCGCGCGTCTGGACGGCTTCCAGGAGACACGCTTCCTCGGCTCGCCGGAGGGATGGCTCACCGGCGCGCCGGTACCACTGCCACGCAACTGGATCGGCGAGAAGCGCATGGCGCATCTGGCCGCCGGCGCCATCACCGAGGCGTTCGAGCGCGCGCCGGAAGCGCGTGGCCAGACGGCACTTATCCTCTGCCTTCCCGAGGAGGATCGTCCTGGCCGGCCGGTGCGAGACAACTCCGGTCTCCTCAGGCGGATCGGCGAAATCGTCAAGGTTGAGCCCCACAGCCGCTCCCGCACCGTGGCGCATGGGCGCCCGGCCGGGCATGTCGCATTTGATCATGCCCGCAGGCTGCTGGCATCAGGCGACGTGCCCTATGTGATGATCGCTGGCGTCGACAGCTATCTGACCGCGCCGACGATTTCCCATTATCTCAAGGGACGCCGTCTGCTGACCGCCGACAACTCGAACGGCTTCATTCCAGGAGAAGCAGCCGCTGCCGTGTTGTGCACACGATCGAACGGCGGGACCTTCCTGCTTTTTGGCCTCGGTCTCTCCCGCGAAACAGCCTCGATCTACAACAAGGACGATCTGCCCCTGCGAGCAGATGGCATGACGGCCGCCTATGACGCGGCTTTTCGCGAAACCGGCATCGATATGAACCGGCTCGGCTATCGCATCTCCGACCTCGTAGGCGAGCAATACTGGTTCAAGCAGACCGCACTTGCCTCGATCCGACTGCTGCGTGGCCGGCACGAATTCCAGGATTTGTGGTCGCCTGCGGAATCGCTTGGCAATATCGGCGCCGCAGCCGTTCCAATGATGGTGGGCATGGCCTGGACTGCCGCGGCAAAAGGCTACGCGGCCGGGAATCCGGTGCTCATAGAGGCTTCGTCGGATGACGGCGCGTGCGGCGCTGCGGTGTTTGCCACGAGGAGAGCGGTATGACCGTTTATGCCAACGGTCTGGAGATAGCCTGCAAGGCGCAGGCCAACAAGATCATCGCCGCCTTCCCCTATGTCTGCTTTACACCGCCGCAGACGCCCGCGACGCCGCCGGGCGTGCCGATCCCCTATCCTACATTCAGCATGGATGACGACACCGACAGCGGCACCAGCACGGTCAAGATCGGTGGCAAGACGATCACGCAGAAGAACAAGTCGTACTATACGAAATGTTCGGGCAACGAGGCCGGCTGCGCACCGAAGAAAAACATCATTACCTCGGTGAACACGGGCAAGGAATACGCCCACGCCTGGTCCGGCAACGTCAAGATGGACGGCGAACCCATCAGCCGCTTCTCCGACATCGGTTCAAATGACCACGCCTCGCCGACCGCTGGCGGACCGCCGATGCCGAACATCTCCAAGGCGACCGTGGCGACCTTCAAGTGCAGCATGTTGGAGATCAAGCCTTACAACCAGCTGAAATGCCCGGAGGGATATGAGAAGGAGCACACCACGGAAGTACGCTTCTTCACCGCCAAGGGTGTGCGCGACCTCACCCTGGACTGCTGCCAGGCCTATGACGAAAGCAAGGCCCCGTGCATCTGCATGAAGGCGAAATGGGTTCCGGGCGAAGCTGCCAAGGCAAAGAAGGCTGGGGCCACCGGCACAGTCATCGGCAAGGGGTCGAAGACGCCCCACAACCTCAAGACCCAGGAAGCGGCCAAGTGGATCAAGCTCAACCAGGAGGGCAAGCTCGGTGATTTCAACGAGAAATGCGCCAGGGCAACGGTCGACAACATGGATGACCCGAAAATTCCTGACGAAGTGAAGGATGCTGCCGCGGAGTGCCTCAGGAAAGCGAACCAGGACTATCAGAAGAAGAGCATGGGCAAGGACGCGCAGGAGGTGAAGGACACGAAGCGCTGCGTCGACACCTGCCCCAAGGCAATCGACCAGGGCCGCCTCGCCGGAGTTGCCAAGAAGCGATTGAAGAAGGAGGCCGTGAGCCTCGGAAAGGACCCCAAGAAGGTCGTCGTCAGGGCATCCGACGTCGCCAAGTCCAAGAAGGACTGCCCTTGAACCGGATGATCTCTGCCTAGCCAACCGCCAGGGAGGCGTTAGCCATGATCGGTAAGCTGAAGATGGACAAGGAAGAGCTGGAAGACTTCGTCGAAGATGAGGAAACCTCGATCGAGTGCCTTCAGGTCGCACCGATGGGCAATGGCAAGGTGGCCATCCTGTTTCTGCTTGCGGATTCCGACTACGACACCACGGTGTCAGTCATTTTCGTCGTCGACGACTTCAATCCAAAGACTGCTAAGGGCGTCCTGTTCACGTCCGAATGGCTGACGTCGCTGTCGGCGTCGCCCTCGGGCGAACTGTTTGCGCTCGAGGCGACCATCTGGATCTGGCGCTATGGCGGAAAGCAATGGACCCGCGATCAGGTCGGCACCGAGAGTTTTCGCCAGGTCTGGGCCGCGGATGCGGGCGGCGCCATGATGGTCGGCTCTTCCGGCGGCGCGGTAAGGTTGGTCGGGGACGACTGGCATCCGATCACGCCGATCACCCAGGCTGAATATCTGGACATTCACGGCGACGCGAAACACGGCATCTGGGTTTGCGGAAAATCAGGATCGGTTCACAAGCTCGTGGGCTCGACATGGCAGCCCCTGGAACTCCATCGGCAGGAATTGTTCTATGGCATCGACGTCGCTGCGGACGGCACCATAAGGGTCGCCGGCGAGGACGGAACTTGCCTACGCATCGTCAATGAAGAGGCGATCGAGATCGAACCGGCTGATGCCACCACCCACCTGGCTGTGCGGACCCTCAACGGCAAGGCTTATTGGGGCGACGAGGGTGGCATCGGTGTGGAGAAAGGCAACGCCATTGTGCCGCTGGAGGTGGAAACCGGCACTGCATCAGATATTCGGACCGACGGCGAGTATCTCTATGTAGCCGGGACCGACAGCGCCTGGCGCTTCGATGGCAAGAAATGGAAGTCCCTGTCGCTTGAGTACGACAACGGCTTCAAGCTCGCCTGATTGAAGACCCCGGCGGCCTGCCGCCGAGGATCAGACACCGTTGACGCTGAGATAGGCTCGGACCTTGTCAAGGTCGAGTTCCTCGATCCTCTTTGGCGCACCGGTCTGCAGCATGCGGAGCACGAACAGTTCCCCGGCCTCCGGATACTCGGCATAGATCTCCTCGGCGATCTCCCGTCCCGCCTCACCGGCAACGCGCAAACCGTCGATATGCGCATCCAGCCGCTCGACCAGCCGCTCCAGCCGCTCCTCGTCCATGTCAGGATTCTCGTCCGGGTGCAGAAGATGATGGTCGTAGACCGTCCACAGGAACGCTGCCATTTCCGCATGCTGCCGCACAATCTCGCGCAGGACGATCTTCGGCATCAGTTTAGGTTTACAGAGCCGCCACGGATGCGGTTGGCAGCACTCGCGTGGCTGGTGACATAGGTGCCGCGAATGGTGATATGCCCATCCTTCTCCATGATGATGGTGGCCTTGCCGCAGCGCAGTTCCAGGCGCTCGCCGGCGATGATCTTGACCAATTCGCCGTCGCGAATGACCTGCGGCGTTTGTGACTTGCGTGCAGGCGCAACGATGCGGCCGACGATCAGCGGCCGGCCAGGATCGCCTTCCTCAAACAGCAGCGCCACCTCCGCGCCAATCATGTCGGAGCTCATCTCAGTCAGACTGCGAGCCTGCGCCGCGGTCTCCTTGGCATTGCCCGGGAACACAACAAGCGGCGCCTCCCCGTCGAAGCCGAGGAAAATTCCGATCACAACCCCATCAATGCGCTTCACGGTCCTGGTCATTGCTGCCGCCCTCAGTTCTGTTTGATCTCCGATCCCTTCATGGTGATATCGCTCGAAGCCTTTATGTTGATCTTGCCCGATCCCTTGATACTGATGTCCTTGCCTTCGATCGTGATCGTTCCATCCTTTTTCATCGAAATGCTCGCCGAGCCGCATTTCAGCGCAATGGCGTCGCCGGCCTCGATGAGGAACGTCTTGCCGACATTGATCTTTCCGTCCTCGCCGATCTGAACCATGCTCGCCTTGGCGATCCGCAGTTCGTAAGCGCCACCCACCTTGCTTCCGTCGTCGGCGGTGATTTCGGTGCGCCTTCCCTTGCCGATCTTCGATTTCTGGTCGCCGGCGATGTTGAAAGTCTGGTCGGCGCCGATCGTCACCTCCTGATTTGAGGCGATATTCCAACTATCCGCGGCACCGATCTGGTGGGTTTGTGCAGCACCCACGCTGACCGCGCGTGTTGACCCGATCGTGTTGGTCTGCGCGGACCCCACTGTGCGCGTCTCCGTCGCACCCACTGTGTCCACTCGCGCCGCGCCCACCGTGATCGCCTGGGCAATGGCAACAGTCTGTGCGTGATTGGCGCCAATCGACTCGGTCGAATTCGACCCGATGCTGATGGTCTCGTTAGACCCCACCTTCAACGAGCGGTTCTTGCCGACGGTCTCGGTGTCGTTGGAGCCAATATCCGTCGTCTGGTCGACACCGACCTTGACCGTCTTGTTGTTTCCGACGTCCTCATCGAGGTTGTGGCCGACGGAATGTTTTGCGTCGTGATCGATGCGGTCGGACTGGTCGTGCTGCACCAGTTTGGTGCGATCGTTCTTGATCAGAAGGTTGTGGTCCTTCTGTGCCTGGAAATTGACCAGTTCCGAACCGGCCTTGTCCTCGAACATCAGCTCGTTGTAGCCGCCACCGCCCTTTGATGAGTTCGACTTCCAGCCCGACTGCGTCGCGTTTCCGGGCAGGCCATAGGGCGGCATCTGGGCAGCGTTGTAGACGCGGCCTGTGATGATCGGCTGGTCCGGATCGCCTTCGATGAAATCGACGATGACCTCCTGGCCGATGCGCGGAATCTGGATGAAGCCCCAGCCGCTGCCGGCCCAGGTCTGCGAAACGCGCACGAAACACGAACTGTCCTGGTCCTTCTTTCCCAGACGATCCCAGTGGAATTGCACCTTCACCCGGGCGTACTCGTCGGTAAAAATCTCCTCGCCTGACGGGCCTACGACGCGCGCCGTTTGCGGCCCACGCATGATCGGACGCGGCGTGATCCGAGGCGGGCGATATGGCAGGCTGGTTGGCGCCACCCCGAGGACCACCGTGAAGTTTTCGCCCTCCGTCTGTATACCGCTGCGGTAACCCGGATCGAACACCCGGTACTCGACGCTTAGCACCAGATATTCCTGGTTCTGGTCGTCGCGCGGAAAGCCGTCAAGCTTGAAGGTGCAGCCTGAAAACAGCCCGCGCACGGTACCTGCTGCGGCGATGCGCTGGTGCACGGCCTGCAGTTCCTCGCGGCGTACGCCGGCGATCTTGTCGCCGCGGCCGGTATCCAGATGGGCGCCGGGGTGGTGGTAGTTTTCCCCTGCTGCGAGTTTGTGGCCGAAAGCCTGATCGGACTTGGCCATCAGGCTGGCATCCGGCTTCTTGAAGTCGTAGTCGGTGTGGGTGTAGGCGCCGGGCCTGACAGAGCTACCGGGTATCCACTCGGTGATGTACTCGACGTCGCGGCGCGCGCCCTGCCCTTCGAAATGATACGGTACCTTCTCGTAGCCCGGCGCCGGCTTGAGCTTGTTCATCGCGTCGGCAAGGATCAGCGTGTGCTCGCCGTCGCCGTGTTCGAAGAAATACATGATGCCTTCATGCTCGAGCAGGCGCTGGACGAAATCGAGGTCGGTTTCATCGTATTGGACGCAATAGTCGCGTGGCGGATACGACCCTTGCAGCCGCTTTTCGAATTTCGCCGAACCGTATTTCGAAAAAATCTTCTCGACGATCTCGACGACGCTCATGTTCTGGAAAATGCGGCAGTCGGTCGCCGTGCCGAGAAACCACAGCCACGGCCGGACGACGGCTTCATAATAGATTTGCCGGTCCTCGATGCGGGTCAGGCGGAAATCCGACACCAGGCCGCTGAACCAGCGTTTCGGATCGGACTCACCCTCGACCGAAACGGCACCGCCCAACATTTTCAACGGGTCGATATCGGGGTCGCTGCTGACGAAGCCAACATTGTAGGCGAAACAGCGGCTGATCTCGTCGCGGCCGGCCAGATGGGTGAAAGTCAACGTGTCGCCGAGCGGTGTCCGGACCACAGTCGCGCGATCGTTAGCCATGGCGTCGTGCCTCTCTGCGGGGACGGCCGGACATCTGGCGCAAAGCTTAGCACAAGTTTTTCAACCGGCCAAAGCCGGTGCAGCGAACACGCCGAACCTGCCGCGCACAAAAGCCCCTGTCCTGTGGTCGCAGCAAACTGCTAGAATATAATAAGGAATTTGGTCGAGGCTGCCGGAAACATAGGTTTGGCGGGCGAATTCGGATGCTCATCACTTTGACCATCGAGAATGTCGACAGGCTGCCCAATGGCGGACCGCTGTCTTACAGTTCGAATGGTCGCGGCTTCGCCATCGGTCGCGAAAACCGCGACTGGAACCTGCCCGACCCCAACCTGTTCATCTCCGGCCTGCATTGCGAGGTCCGCTACGACAGGGGCACGTTCTGGCTCTACGACGTCTCGCGCAACGGGACATTCGTCAACGGATCGAGCCAGCGCGTCACCGACCCGCATCCGCTCGCCCATGGCGACCAGCTCTCGATCGGCAGCTATATCGTCTCGGTCGCGGTCGAGGATGACCGGAGCGCCAGCAACGACTGGGGCAATCCGATGCCTTCCCGCCACGCCGCAGACATTGGCCAGCCCCCACCACAGCTCGCGGATCCGTTCTTCGGTGGTGGGAGTAACGGCCAGGCCGCGGCCGGCGTCGCGGCGCGTCAGCCAGCCCAGCAAATGCGCGCGCCGCAGCCCGTGCCGGTCCAGCCTGTGCCCGCGCCAGCGCCGCAAAGGCTGGAGGCAACGGAACTGCTCCGGCTCATCGCTTCGGGCGCGGGGGTTTCCCCTGAAGTGTTCCTGCAGCGCGATCCGCATGACGTCGCGGCCGAAGTCGGCGCGGTGCTGCGCGCGGTCGTCGACGAGCTTGCCTTGTTGCTCAAGGCACGCGCGGCCGCCAAGGCGCTGGCCAAGAGCAGCCAGCGCACGATGATCGGCGGCGTCGACAACAACCCGCTGAAGTTCATTCCGCGTTCCGAAGAAATCCTCGAGATCATGTTTGCCCAGCGCCGCTCCGGCTATCTCGACGCAAGGCACAGCGTCGAGGAAGCATTTCGCGATCTCAAGACCCATGAGCTCGCAACCTACGCGGCGATGCAGGCCGCGCTGTCGCGGCTGCTTTCGGAATTGTCACCTGATGCCATCGAGCGGAAGCTTCCCGCCTCGGCCTTCGTGTCGAAGAAAGGCCGCGCCTGGGACATGTTTGTCGCGACATGGGAGGCCAAGGAGGCCGCGCATGAAAACGGCATGCTCGATGTCTTCCTGGCCTACTTCAGCGAAGCCTATGCCAAATCGGCGAACAAGAAGTAGCCGCGTTGCGACGCCGATCCCTGTGTCGAACCTCGGCCACTCCTGCCGGCCGCCCGCCCCCGGTTCCCATCGCCATTTCCTTGCATTACGATGCATGATTGACACGTGACCGGAGGCGCCTGCGGCATTGTCATGGTATGGCAGCCGTCGCGCGAAAGCGGGTAATCGGCGATGAGTTCGAAGGACGATCCTTCCGGCTCCGACGGCAGAACCGTCATTCGCGGATCGCCGCGCCGCGCGCCGCGACCGGACCAGCCGCCCTCCCCACAGCCTCCGGCTTCCGATCCGACCATCATCTACACTAGCAGCCCCGACCAGCAGGCGCCGGCTTCGGCCACGGTGATCTACCAGGGTAGCCCCTTCATTGAACGAGCTGAGGACGCAGCTCCCCACAGTCACAAACAGCGCAAGCAGGCGACGACGGAGCCAGGCACGTCGCAGGAAGCCCTGTTCGAGGCCGCCGAACGCGTTCAGGTCGCCGGCGCCAACCCGCTGATATCGGCAGCGACACCGCTTTTGATGCTGTTTGGCCATCTCAGGACGGTGACTGTCGAAACCGACGCAGCGGTGCTGGCTCAGCACGTCGCCGAGTGCATCGACGAGTTCGAATGGAAAGCAGCCGAAGCGGGCGTGACCGAGGACGACACGCATATCGCGAAGTATGCCCTGAGTGAGACCGCCGACGACATCATCGCCAACCTGCCGGGTATCGGGCCCGACATTTGGGCACAGCACAGCATGCTGTCGCGTTTCTATGGCGTGGATGCGCCAGGCAACGGCTTTTTCGAAGCGCTTAACTCAGTGCTGGCCGACCCGGTGGAGCGCGGCGATCTGCTCGAACTGATGCACGCCTGCATGTCGCTGGGTTTCGAAGGCCCGTATCGTGGCGTCACTGGTGGCGGACAAAGTCTCGCACCCATTCGCCAGGACATCTACGCCGCGCTGCGCTACTTCAGGCCACTTGGCGAAGACGGCATTTCCCCGCACTGGCAAGGGCTCGCAGCCACCGTGGGGCGGCGCCCGTACCGGCTGCCGCTCTGGGCGATCGCCGCCTTCGCCTTAGCGCTGATCACTGCTGCCTTCTTCTGGATGCGCGGCGACGTTACCAAAGACGGCGACGCGCTTGCCGCGACATTGCTGGCACTGACACCCGCGACGCCTGTTATCATCGAACGCAGCGATTTTTCCCCGCCCGTCGAGCATGCCGAGCCGGTCGAGAAAGCCGAGCCTGTCGAAGCGGCCCCGACTATGGCGCAGATCTACCGCATCCGCGCGACACTCGCCCAGGATATTGGTGCCGGTGGCTTAACCGTTGCCTCCAAAGGCGAGTTCATAGTCGTCGAGATCAACAACGAGCTGCTCTTCGAGCCGGGCAAGGCCGAGGCAAAGCCTGCATTCGCGCCCGTGGCGGCCCGCATTGCCGCCGCGTTCGCTGGCGAACAGGGCCCGATCAAGGTCGTTGGCCACACCGACAACGTAAAGCCGCGCCAGTCCAGCGCCTACAAATCGAACTACGATCTCTCCGTTGCCCGGGCGGAGGCGGTGGCCAAAGCCCTTATGCCTGGCATCGGCGACGCCGCGCGAATCGCTGTCGAAGGCAAGGGCGAGGATGTGCCGATCGCCGACAATGCAACCGCCGACGGCCGCGCCTTGAACCGGCGTGTCGACGTCATGATCCGGCGGGAGGACACGCCGTGAGCGCGCGCCGCCGCATCGCGTGGTTGCCATGATGACGTGGCTGCTCAGGATTTTCATCGTCATGGCACTGGCCGGCCTGGCCGCAGCCGTATGGCTCGCCGGCCCGCTGATCGTGCTTGCCGACAGCCGGCCGCTTGAACCTGTCTGGGCGCGCGCGGCTGTCATCGGCCTCATAGTGGCACTGGTCGCAGGCGTCGCCCTGCTCCGTGTCTGGCACGCCCACCAGGCGCAAGTTGCGCTCGCAGCCGCGGTTGCCAGCGACAGCGCCTATGATGGCGACGCCCGCCTGCTCGAAACAGGCATGACCAAGGCAATCGCCGCGCTCAAGCGTGCCAGCGGCAAGCGCAATTTTCTCTACGAGGTGCCCTGGTACCTGATCATCGGCCCACCCGGTGCCGGCAAGACCACGGCGCTGGTCAATTCGGGACTTAAGTTTCCGCTCGCCGTGTCTGGCGCTGCCCAGCCGGTGCCCGGTGTCGGCGGTACCCGGAACTGCGACTGGTGGTTCACCGATGAAGCGGTACTGATCGACACCGCCGGCCGCTACACCACGCAGGGTTCCGACAGCGAAAGCGACCGAAAGGGCTGGCTCGCCTTTCTGTCGTTGCTCAAGAAGCACCGCGCCAGACAGCCGATCAATGGCGTGATCGTCGCCATCAGCCTCACCGACGTGATGACCTCAAGCGACCAGGAGCTCGATGCCCACGCCGTTATCATCCGCAATCGCCTGCAGGAAATCCATGAGACGCTGAACATCGGCTTCCCCGTCTATGTGCTGTTCACCAAGGCCGACCTGATCGCCGGCTTCATGGAAAGTTTCGGCAATCTCGATGAAACCGGCCGGCGCATGGTCTGGGGCGCTACGTTCCAGGGCACAGAGCGCAAGGCGAACATGGTCGGCGAAGTCCCGGTCGAATTTGACGCGTTGGTGCGCCGCCTGTCCGAGGACGTGCCGGATCGCCTGCAAGGCGAGCCGGATCCGCTCGCACGTATCTCCATCTTCAGCTTCACCGCGCAGTTCGCCTCGCTCAAGCAGCGAAGTGCAAATTTTCTCGGCCGCGTCTTCGAGCCGACGAAAAAGCAGGCCAACGCCATCCTGCGCGGCTTCTATTTCTCCTCCGGCACGCAGGAGGGCACGCCGATCGATCGCGTGCTCGGCGCCATCGGCCGCAGTTTCGGCAACGGCTCCCAGGCGCAGCTGTCCGGTACCGGCAAGAGTTTCTTCCTGCACGACCTGCTCGCCAAGGTGATTTTCGCCGAAGCCGGCTGGGTCTCCTACGATGACGCCGCCGACCGGCGTGCCAGGTTTGCCCGCTACGCCGGCATCGGCGCCATCACCCTGATCGCTGCCGCCGCGCTGGGCGCCCTGGCCATGAGCTACACCGCCAACAAGGCGCTGATTGCGGCTACCAGCCAGGCGGCCGAAAGCTACACGTCGTCCGCCGCCACGCTGCTTCAGGCCGAAATCGTATCCGACGTCGATCTTGAGAATGTCATCGATGCGCTGGAGAGCATCAGTGGCCTGCCAACCGGCTACGAGAACCGCGACCAGCCCACGCCGGCGCGGGAAACCTTTGGGCTCAGCCAGCGCGCACGGCTGCTTTCGGCGTCGGAAACGACCTACCGGCTGGCACTGGAGCGAATGTTGCGCCCGCGCCTGCTGCTTCACCTCGAACGCACGATCGAAGCGAAGATGAGCGATCCAGCCGCCCTCTACGAAGCGCTGAAGATCTATCTCATGCTCGGCGGCAAGGCGCCCAAGGTCGATGACGAACAGATCGTCTCATGGATGAAGCAGGACTGGGAGCAGAACCGCTATCCAGGTCCGCAAAACCGCGAAGGCCGCCTTATCCTCGAAAAGCACCTGCGGGCGATGCTCACGCTCGACGACGAGTTCGATCCGGCATTCGAGATCAATCGCTCCGTCGTCGAGTCGGCACAGCGCGCGCTGGGCCGTATGACGGTCGCCGACCGCGCCTCCGCCTTGATCGCCTCGGCGCTAGCCGCCGCCACGCTCGACGACTTCGCCGTCGCAACGAAAGGCGGCCAGGAGGCAAAGCTGGTCTTTGAGACCGTCGATGGCAGCGACCTGTCGGCGTTGCGCATTCCGGGCCTCTACACCCATGCCGGCTTCACCGATTTCTACCTGACACAGCTTGCCGGCATCGCCCAGAAACTCGTCGACGAGCAGTGGGTGATCGGTGCCGGCGGCGAGCAAGGCGATGTCGAGCAGGAGTTGCTGCGGCTCGGCCCCGAAATGCTCGAACGGTACAGCAACGAGTTTTCAGCCGCATGGAACGGCGTTCTCGACAAGCTGAAATTCAGGCCGATGTCGGCGGACAAACCGGAGTATTTGGCGCTTTCCGCCGCCGGCTCGCCCAGTTCGCCGCTGGCGCAGCTGTTCGAGGCGATAGCCCGCGAAACGGCGCTGACCCGCACTGCCGGGGCCGCAGCCACGGGCGATGCCGACGCACGCGCCGAAGGCCTCGCCCGCATCGGCATCGAACTGGCCGGCCGCAAATCCACAAGCCGGGCGGGAGCGGCATTTGCCAATGCGCCGACTGTGGTACCAGGGGCTAACATCGAGGCGCAGTTCCGGCCGTTCCAGCTTCTCGTCGATGGCCGCCCCGGCCAGCGCCCCATCGATGCCCTGATCCAGAATTTCCATGCCGTCTATCAGAGCCTGACGATCTCGGCGGCGGCCCCGTCTCAGGCTGGCCGGGTCAACGCCAATCTGCAGTTGCAGATATCCAACCTCCGCGCCAATGCCTCGCGTGTGCCCAAGACGCTGTCGCGGATGGTCCATGCCGCTGCCGACGATTTCGAAGGCGATGTCGCGGAAACCTCTGTCGCGCAACTCAACCAGTCGCTGCAGGAAACTGTCAGCGGCCCGTGCGAGGAAGTGATCGCCAACCGCTACCCCTTCGGCACCGGCGCCAGCCAGGACGTGCCGATCGGCGATTTCGCCCGGCTTTTTGCCCCCAGCGGTGTCATCGACAGGTTTTTTGCCCAGAACCTGGCGTCATTCGCCGACATGTCGGGCCTGGAGTGGCAGTGGAAGCAGGAGTCGCGCCTAGGCCGCGGGCTGTCCAGGTCGATGCTGAAGCAGTTCCAGCTTGCCGCCGAAATCCGCGACGCGTTCTTTCCGCTTGGCGGCTCGACGCCGGCGGTCAACATCACCTTCACGCCGTTTTCGCTGCATGGCGACGCCGACATGGCCTTGCTCGACGTCAACGGACAGGTCGTCCAGAGCTACCAGAACGGCAGCAGCCCGGGCATCGTCACTTGGCCGGGCAATGCGTCTGCCGGTTCGGCCAATCTCAGCCTGACGCCGGAGCTTCCCGGGCGCGAATCCGCCATCAGGTTCGAGGGCCCATGGGCGCTGAAACGCCTGCTCGACGCCGGAACGTCGACGCTCAACGGCGACAAGCTCGAACTGCGCTACGTCATCGGCGGCCGCGATGTCGCTTATACCGTCCAGATCAATCCGTCGGGCAATCCGTTTTCGCTTGCCGCATTCTCCGGCTTCACCTGCCCGAAGGGCTTGTGAAGCGGTGAGGAAGCAAGGCGACATGGCTCGTGTTAATTTCTGTACTCTAACGCACGGGCCTGTGGCAGACTGAACGGCGCGCGCGTCGATACGCAACGCAGAGGGGCGCCCGAGAAGCGCTTGAGGCCATTGAACAATGTTGCCCTCCCCTTCGAAAGCTATGGCGTCAGCCACAAGGGCTGCGTCCGTCAGGTCAATGAAGACAGCTACCTGATCGAGCCCCGCAGCGGCCTGTGGGTCGTCGCCGACGGGATGGGTGGCCATGACGCCGGCGAGGTCGCTTCCGCCAGCATCGTCGAACACCTGTCGACGATCGGCATTCCCGAATCCGCACCGGACCTGCGCGCACGCTTCGTCGACAGGCTGAGACTGGCCCATTCCGACATCCGCGAGATTTCCGACTCGCGTGGCGCAACGATGGGCTCGACGGTCGCAGCCCTGCTCGCCATGGACGGCAAGTTTGCCTGCCTGTGGCTTGGCGACAGCCGCGTCTATCTGGTGCGCCACGGCGCCATCTCGCAGGTCTCGCACGATCACACCGAGGTGCAGGAACTGCTCGATCGTGGCGCGATCACTGCCGAGGAAGCGCAAACCTGGCCTCGCCGCAATGTCATCACTCGCGCCATCGGCGTCAGCGATGACATCGACGTCGACTTCCGCCAGGGCGACCTGCTGCCCGGCGATATCTTCGTCCTCGGCACTGACGGGCTGACCGCCCATGTCTCGGACGACGAGATCGAGGCGGCTGTCGTTTCGACGACCCCGCAGGCGGCATGTGAGGATCTGCTCGCAAAGGTTCTGGAGCGCGGCGGAACGGACAACGTCACCATTGTGCTGGTGCGGATTCGGGGCGAGGCCGACGGTGCATCTTCTGAAGCTTTGGCGGGAGGCCGATAGCGGCCGGCACAACGATGCGAACGGGATCGGACACCGGACCGATGCACGTACGGCTTTGTTTGCCCTCCTGACGCTGCTGTCATTGCTCTTTGCCCCAAGCCAAGCTCGAGCGGAATTCACCGTCTGCAACCAGACGCTCGACGTCGTCAATCTCGCCGTCGGCCAGGAGGTCGACGCGGCATTCCAGACCGATGGCTGGTGGACGATCGGCGCCAACCAGTGCGTCAACGTCATTCGCGACGAGCTGGCCAACCGCTACATCTACATCTACGCGACCGACGTTTTCGGCAATGCGATCCTCAGCGGCTCGACCGACATGTGCGTCGAGCGCAAGCGCTTCACCGTGCGCGGCATCGACGAATGCTGGCAGCGTGGTCACATCGCTGCACGGTTTTATGAAGTCGACACGCTCGAACAGTCCCGCTGGACCTTCTTCCTGACCGGGTCGTCGCCATGACACATGGCATCGACGCGAGCTTCAAGAAGCAAAAACAACAGCGTATGGCCAGGCGCTCACGTGAGCGCCGGCTGAAAGCCATGATCGTTGCCGGAATGCTGGTTCTCGCCGGTATCATCGCTGCCGCCGTCTATTTCGGCGCGGGCTACTGGTCGCCGGATGAATATGAGGGCGATCTCCAGCCGACGGAGGAAGCGGACATCGTTCCAGCGGATGCCGCTGTTTACGTGCCGGCCATCGTCGACCTCGCCGGCGACCCGATGTGGATCAACCTGGCGCATGAGGCCGGTGCCGAGACCAAGCGCCGTTCGCTGTCCCGACCTGCCGACCTGATCGAGGACGGCATCTCGCCCAGCATCGAATACCTTTCCGATACGATGCTGAGCTCCAGCGAGCGCTTCATGACCGCCATTCCCTCGACGCAGGAGGACTTTGCCTTCTTCCAGGCGCAGCGCGCCGTCGCCGAGCCAGTGGCAGGGCAGCAGACAAATGTTCAACCAGCACCGCCGGCAGCAACCGGTCTCGACGAGATCGAGCCGGAAGGCGATGACACTTCCGATCTTGGCGCCGGCTGGGGCGAAACCATCGACCAGGGCGAAGCCGCCCTGCCCGCATTCGAAAAAACCGCGGTCGAAAACAACACCAGCGTGGCGACCGTGACGCCTGAGGCCGAGCGTTTCGAGGCGACCGAAGACATTTTCGTCAAGATCCTTACCAACCGCACGCTCGAAAGCGTGGCGCTCGAGGCTCATTTCGCGACAGATGAAGCCAAGCTGGCCAGCGACGCGCTCAAGGCGGTCTTCAGGCTGGGGAACCTCGAACCTGGCTATGTCGTCGCCCTGCGCGGCTTCAGGCCACGACGCGGCGCGCCGGCAATGGCGCTGATGCAGGTTTCGGTCTACGCCATGAACAGGTTCATCGGCACACTTGCCCGCAACTCGGCCGGCCAGTTTGTGTCAGGCGTCGACCCCTGGGTGCGCGACGACCTGTTCAACTATTCCGGCGCGCCGCAGGCAGGTGCGCAGAAGCGGCAATACCGGCTGCTCGACGCGATCTATTCGACCGCCGCCCGCAACAACGTTCCCACCGGCGTGCTTGGCGAAGCGATCATGTATCTGTCGCGCGGCCAGGATCTGAACGCCTTTGCCAGCGAAGACCAGCGGCTGGTCCTGCTCTATTCCGAGACGGCGCGCGGCAAGGATGGGGTCGCCGGGCGCGTGCTCTATGTCGGCGTTCACGGCACCGACAAGAAGCTCGAATGCTTCGTCTTCCAGCAAAGCGACGGGCAGTTCTCCTGCGTCAGCGGCGACGACCAGGTTCGCTCGCTGGCAACGACGAATGGCATGCTCACGCCGGTCAATGGTGTGCTGACCTCGACCTTCGGCCCACGCAAGCATCCGATCCTCAAGACAGTCCGCATCCACAAAGGCGTCGACTGGGCAGCCCCCATCGGCACGCCGATCGCCGCCGCCTTCGACGGCCAGGTCGTGTTTCAGGGCGACGGCAAGGGCTATGGCAACCTCATCCGCATCTCGCACGCGAACAACCGCGAGACACGCTACGCCCACATGCAGCGTTTCGCCGACGGCATCAGCGTCGGCACAACGGTCAAGGCTGGCGATGTCATCGGCTACATCGGCACCACCGGCCTGTCGACCGGCCCGCATCTGCATTTCGAGCTCTACCAGGACAGCCAGGCCATAGACCCGCTCGGCACCGTCACGGTTGCCGTGACAACGACGACGACCACAACCACCGTCGCGACAACCCCCTCGGATGATCAAGCCATCGAGGTGCTGACCAACCGCATCATCCACGTTGAAAGCGGCGGCAGCGCGCGTGCCAAGAACCCGCTGTCGTCGGCAACGGGCCTCGGGCAGTTCATCAGCAGCACCTGGATCAGGATGATGAACACCTACAGGCCCGATCTGGCACGCTCGCTCTCGACTGCCGAACTGCTCGAACTGCGCTTCGACCCGACGATCTCGCGCGAAATGGTGCGCAACCTCGCCCGCGAAGGTGAAGCCTATCTCAAGCAGCGTGGCCACCAGATCACCGCCGGCCGGCTCTATCTCTGCCATTTCCTCGGCATGGAAGGTGCACACCAGATCCTGTCGTCCTCCGGCGACGCCTTGATTGCCGATGTCCTTGGTGCGGTCGTCATCAAGGCCAATCCGTTCTTGACCGGAAAGAACGCCACCTATGTCGTTGCCTGGGCAGAGAAAAAGATGACCGGACGCGCCCCGGCCGCATCGTCGCAGCCCGGCACCGCCACCACTGCGCCTCCGCCGCCGGTCGTCAGGCAGACGTCGCCGGAGTTCGAGAAGTACAAGCAGGCGATCGCCACGACGTTGAGTTCGGTTGCGAGCACGTTGTGAGCACGTATCCCTGCAGCTTGTTCCGGGCCGCTTGCCAGACTGCCCGCCAACGTGATTTGTGCGCCGACGATCTTAGACATCGCATTTTCGAGCCAGCAGTCCATGAACATCGCCGTTCCCAGCTCCGACAGGATCATCGACGATAGCCGCGCCAGGCTGGACATCGTCGTGGCGCAGGAAGCCGAATTGGCAATGGCTCGCCTTGGGCGGACCGAGGACGTCAGGTTTTCACCCGATGGCCGCCGCATCGCTATCGCTGGTTTCGCCAAGCGAACCTGCCTGCTGCTCGATGTCGAGATCGAGCGTTCGGCAAGCCGGCCGATCTTGCACGTCACGGACTACATGGAGCTGCATTCGGCCGCATTGAACGAACCACATGGCTTCGACTTCATCGACGATCGAACGCTGGTGGTCGCCAATCGGATGGGCGGTGTTGCGATCCTCGCCGTCCCGGTTCACAGCAAAGCGCAGCGCATCCACAATCTCACACCGCTACGAAGCATCACACGGGCAGGTCTTGCAACGCGTCTCCATTCCCCCGGCTCGGTATGCGTTTCCAGTACAAATACGGCCGATGCGAACTTCTCGTCTGCAACAATTACAAGCACCGGATTACCCGGCATGTGATCCGCGCTGACGGCGGCCGGAGCCTGCCGCGCAACTCGGTCCTGTTGGAACAAGGCCTCGATGTACCCGACGGCATTGCCATCAGCCCGGACAAGGCCTGGATCGCCGTCAGCAATCATATGACGCACAGCGTGCTGGTTTTCGACAACAAAGAGCGCCTCAATCGCCAGTCGCGCCATGTCGGAACGCTCCTGGGCGTCAGCTATCCGCACGGACTTCGCTTTTCGCCAGACGGCGACAGGATTTATGTTGCCGATGCAGGCACGCCATACGTCCAGGTCTACGAGCCACACCGTGGCAACTGGACGGGCGCGCACGGGCCGGTGGCCTCGTTCAGGGTCCTCGACGACGAGACCTTTTACAAGGGCAGGCATAACCCTGAGGAAGGCGGATCCAAGGGGCTCGATCTCGATCCGTCAGGGGAGTTGCTCGTGGTCACCAACGAGGAACAGCCCCTCGCCTGCTTTCATGTCCCCGCCTTGCTGACGTAGACGAATTTTCTCATTTATCCCAAATGCTTGCGCTGAGGGACTTTATCGACGCCATCGGGCACGATATAGCATTCGCATGAGTTTCGGTTCGACATTGACGCTTGCGCTTGCCTTGGGTTGCTCCGCCACGCTGCTTGGCGGCTGCAGCCGTTCGTCCGACGGCACGGTGGTGATCCCCAAGACGGTCGACTCCAGGCGCTTCTGGCAGGACGATGAAGCCAGGCGCGCCGCAGCCGAACGCCAGCAGGCCACCGCTTTTCCAGCCGGACCCGAGATCCGCTTTGCCACACAGCAACCTGGTCCACGTCCGGTGACCCGCGCGCCAAGCCGCGCGGCCAGCACCGGCAACACCAAGCCGATCGCCTGTCGCGCCGTAAGCGGCCCCACAGGTCGCGTCAAATACGTTTGCGAATAACCATGTGCCTGCCTGTCGGGCAGATGAAACAGACTTTTTCACCACGTCTCGTCAGCTTCGCGTCAGGGATGGAGCGGATTTGAGCCGTTTCGAATAAACGCCCCGCTTGTCTGTTGACGCACGCGCGTCGGGCGTTATAGCCCACATCAGACATTGGAAATGAACGGAGAGGGTCCCGTCCGATGGAGATATTTACTGCCGCAGGCTTCACGGCCCTTCTGCAGGTCATAGCTATCGACCTCGTGCTCGCTGGCGATAACGCCATCGTCATCGGCCTTGCCGCCGCGGGGCTTCCCGCCGATCAGCGCAAGAAGGCCATCCTCGTCGGTATCGCGGCCGCGACCGTTCTTCGCATCGGCTTCGCGCTGATCACCCAGTGGCTCCTGGCCATCGGTCCGATGCTGCTCATCGCCGGCGGCCTGCTGCTGTTGTGGGTGTGCTGGAAGATGTGGCGCGAACTCAGCGTCAGCCATGAACAGGAACACGAGGCCACTGAAGCGCTCTCCGACGCCGACTACGACAAGGACGGCAAGATCGCCGGCAGGGGCCCGCGCAAGACCTTTGCCCAGGCTGCCTGGCAGATCGTCATCGCCGACGTGTCGATGTCGCTCGACAACGTGCTCGCAGTCGCCGGTGCCGCGATGGATCACCCGACAGTCCTGATCATCGGCCTGGCACTTTCGATCGCGCTGATGGGCTTTGCCGCTTCGTTCGTTGCGCGCCTGCTGCACAAGTACCGCTGGATCGCCTATATCGGCCTGGTGATCATCCTTTACGTCGCGCTGAAGATGCTGCTCGACGGCGCTGTCGACCAGTTTCCGGAGCAATTTGGTTTCCTGAGCCAGTGGTTCGGTGGGCATAGCGCCCCGGCCCACTAAGGCCGACAGGATTGACAGAAAAGGGCCGGAGCAATCCGGCCCTTTGCGCATGTAGCGATCAGGCGGTTTGCTTGGACGCCGATCTGTGCTATTGCGCCGCCCGAATTGAGCTCTTTTCAGAGCCGACAGATCGAGAAAATTCGAGACTTCCGGGCCGGCCCATTTGGGTTGCGGCCCTTGTCCATTGGAACCTTGTCTATGTCCGCAGCACCCCGCGTCAGTTTTGTCAGCCTCGGTTGCCCTAAAGCGCTTGTCGATTCCGAACGAATCCTCACTCAGCTTCGCGCCGAAGGCTACGAAATCGCCCGCAAGCATGACGGCGCCGACCTTGTCGTGGTCAACACCTGCGGCTTCCTCGATTCCGCGCGCACCGAGTCGCTGGACGCGATCGGCACCGCGATGAAAGAGAACGGCAAGGTCATCGTCACCGGCTGCATGGGAGCGACGCCTGAGCTGATCCGCGAAAAGCACCCCAACGTCTTCGCGATCACCGGACCGCAGGCCTATGAAAGCGTGATGGCCGCGGTGCATGAGGCAGCACCGCCGGCACATGATCCGTATACCGACCTTGTGCCGCCGCAAGGCGTCAAGCTCACCCCGCGCCACTATGCATACCTCAAGATTTCAGAGGGTTGCAACAACCGCTGCACCTTTTGCATCATTCCCGACCTGCGCGGCGACCTGGTGTCGCGCCCGGCCGGCGACGTGCTGCGCGAGGCAGAAAAGCTCGCCAATGCCGGCGTCAAGGAACTGCTGGTCATCTCGCAGGACACCAGCGCCTACGGCATCGACATCAAATACGCTACGTCACCGTGGAAGGACCGTGAGGTCAAGGCAAAATTCCTCGACCTGTCGCAGGAACTCGGCGAGCTCGGCATCTGGGTTCGCATGCACTACGTCTATCCCTACCCGCATGTCGCCGATGTCATTCCGCTGATGGCGGACGGCAAGATCCTGCCCTACCTCGACATCCCCTTCCAGCATGCCTCGCCGCAGGTGCTGAAGAACATGCGCCGCCCGGCCCATGGCGAAAAGGCGCTCGAGCGCATTCGCGGCTGGCGTGAGGTCTGCCCCGACCTCGCCATCCGCTCGACCTTCATCGTCGGCTTCCCCGGCGAGACTGACGAGGATTTCGAGATGCTGCTCGACTGGATCGACGACGCCAAGATCGATCGCGCCGGCTGCTTCAAATACGAGCCGGTCAAGGGCGCGCGTTCCAACGACCTTGGCCTCGAGCAGGTCCCTGAAGAGGTCAAGGAAGCCCGCTGGCATCGCTTCATGCAGCGCCAGCAGAAGATTTCGGCTGCCCAGCAGGCCAAGAAGGTCGGCAAGCGACTGCCCGTCATCGTCGACGAGGCAAATGGCACGACCGCCAAGGGCCGCACCAAATACGACGCGCCCGAGATCGACGGCTCGGTGCACATCCAGTCGCGCCGGCCGCTGCGTGTCGGCGATATCGTCACCGTCAAGATCGACAGCGCCGACGCCTACGACCTCTACGGCTCGGCCGTCTGAAAATCCGTCTCGAAGATCACTTCACGAAGGGCCGCATCTTGCGGCCCTTTTTGCTTTTCGTTGGCGCGCAACCGAATATTCCTCGCGCTAGTCCGTATGACGGATGACCGTTGCCTGCACCGGCTCGATCTGGAGATAGGCACTTGGCCGCACCCGGCACCTGCCGTCCATTCCAGCCAGGGCCAGCGCCATGACATCAGACCAGCAAGACAAGCGTCCGGGCGTGATGAGCGAGCGGCGCGTCACCGTCGTTGGGGCGGTGCTTGCTGGTCTCGGCCCTGCCTCGCTGTCTCTGTTCACGCCGGCGATGCCTGAAATCGTCCATGCCTTCGGCACCACCGAAGAGGCGGTGAAGATGACGATCGGGCTCTATTTCGCGGGCTTTGCCCTGACCCAGCTGGTTTGTGGCCCCCTGTCCGATGGCTATGGCCGCAAGCCGGTTACGCTTGCCTTCCTCGGCATTTACCTGGTCGGCAGCCTGGGTGCATTGGTTGCGCCCTCCATCGAGGTGCTGATCCTGTCTCGCCTGCTGCAGGGCGCGGGTGCCGCGGTCGGCCTTTCGCTTTCGCGCGCCATCGTGCGTGACCTGTTCGCTCACGAGCAGTCGGCGCGCATCCTCAATCTCATCACGCTGATCCTGGCACTCGCCCCGGCCCTTGCGCCGACCGTCGGCGGACTGGTGATGCAGGTCTTCGGCTGGCATGCCATCTTTTCGATCATGTTCCTGATGGGCGTCGCCGCGCTGCTGACCGTCCGTCTTGCGCTGGTCGAGACCGTCGAGCGCGACCCGAGCCGCGCGCGGCCGCAGACCGTCATCCGCACCTATGGAATGTTGCTCGGCAACAGCTACTTCCTGTTCTCCAGCCTCGTCATTGCTGGCACGCTTGGCGCCTACTACACACAGGCAACGGTACTGCCCTTCATCCTGATGGATCGGCTAGGCCTCACTCCGGCGCAGTTCGGCCTGGCGATGCTGTTCCAGTCGGCGAGCTTCATATCCGGCTCGCTGGTCATGCGCAGCCTCATCCCTCGCTATGGCGCCGCTCGGATGGTGCCTGTCGGGCTGGCGATCAGCGGCGCAGGAGCAGTGGCCATGGCGATCTTCCTGGGGCTATACGAGCCGACCTTCGCCTCTGTCATGCTGCCAATGGCAATGTTCGTCTTCGGCAACGCCTTCGTCATGCCGGCCATGTCTGTGGCGACAGTCGCTGCCTTTCCCGACAATGCAGGGGCTTCGGCCTCGCTGAGCGGTTTCATGCAGATGGGCAGCGGCCTGCTTGGCACCGTTGCAGCCGGCCTGCTTGGCGATGCCATGCTGGGCATGTCGGTCGTGGTGCCACTGATGGGGCTCGGCGCTGTGCTAGCCTGGCTGTTCTGGCGAAAACTGCCGGAACCAGCCTTGGCGCGGGCCATCGTGACCAAGGCGCCGAAACGCTAGCATGCGCTCCCGTATCGGCATTGTTTAGCGCAGACTGATGCAAATCCACCTGCCGAAGCTACCCATCGTCCAAGCGGACGATGTTTCGAACCAACGGCCATGACTGGTTGTCGGTCGAAGTAAGCGGAGGAGAAACGCATGAACTTCCAATGGAATAATTCCATTACACGACGCACTGCCATCGGAATGGTTTCGGTGGCGGCACTGGCCCTGTCGTCGGGCATGTCGCAAGCCGAAGAGACCATCAAGATCGGCGGCATCATGTCGATGACCGGCGGCGGCGCCTCGATCGGCAAGACGGCCGAAGTGGGCTGGAAGCTGGCCATCGAGGACATCAATGCCGCCGGCGGCATTCTCGGCAAGAAAGCCGAGCTGGTTCTCGGCGACACCATGACCGATCCGACCCATGCCGTGAGTGAGGTGCGCCGGCTTATCGAGAACGAGAAGGTTCAGGTGCTGGTCGGCCCGGCAACCAGCCAGGAGACCATCCCCGTCGTCCCCGTCTCTGGCGAAAAGAAGATCGCCCAGATTTCTTCGGCAGCTTCTACGCAGCTGACGCCGGAGGCAGGTCCGTTCCACTTCTCGGGTTCGGTCACCGGCCTGAACCAGATGAAGCCGAACATCGATTTCGCCATCGACGTGCTCAAGCTCAAGAAGCTGGCGCTGATCTCCGACAATGGCGGCATGTCGAAGGCTGCCGTGGTCGAGATCGTCGACTACCTGAAGTCCAAGGGCGTCGAGCCGACCGCGGTGCAGGAATTCGCCTTCCGCACCGAGGACATGACCCCGCAGCTGTTTCAGATGCGCAGTTCGGGTGCTGAGGCAATCCTGCTGATCAACTCGATCGGCGACGACTCGCGCAAGCTGCTCGAGAATCGCGCCGACATCGGCTGGGACGTGCCGGTACTGGCCAACCAGACGATGACCAACTATGCGGTCGGCAACGCCGCAGTGGTGGGCGAAGAGGCGTTCAAGGACGTCTACAGCGTCCAGTTCGTCGGCATGACCTATTGCCCGAGCGATGCGGTTGGCGAGAATGCCTTTGCCAAATTCGTCAAGCGCGCCAAGGAGCAGGTTGCCGACGTCGATCGCATGGGTGGCGCCTCGGCGCTGATCCCCTACTATATCCAGCCAGTCGTGCTGGCGGCTGCTATCAATGGTTCGGGCAAGACTGACGGCGAGTCGATCGCTGCCTGGCTGCAGGCCAATGCTTCCACCGTCCAGATGTTGACCGGTCCGATCCAGGCCAGCGACAAGAGCCACTTCCTGCCGGCACCCGAGTCGATCAAGGTGGTCAAGAACCCCTACAAGCCGCGTGAAGACGGCCTGGTCGAGCGCGCCGACTGCGGCGCCTAAAGCTATTCAGCCGTTTCCTGAACATGCGGGCCGGGTCGCAAGATCCGGCCCGTTTCGTTTGCAGCCTGCCTACAATTCATCCGTCGCTGACACCGCGTCAAAAATTCTACGCATCGCATTTCGAATTTGACGACGTGTCAATTTAATGACATATATGTCGACATTATTCATTTCGCATTCGGGAGGAAGCGCGATGACCGGTTCGAGCATACTCAGCATGACAACTGGATCGTCGTCCGTCCGGCACCTGGCCCGACGTGGTTTCCCCCCGCCATCCTGATACGCCGAGCCTGGGCCGGCTGCGGCCCTTGCCACGATCCAACCTCTACATGCCGCCCGGCGAACTCTCGTCGGGCACCGGTCCCGCACGCCCCCGTGCGGCGGATATTGGGAGCTACTGCCTTGACCTTTCACTCAAGATCGATCGTCGAATTCGGCCATTTCCTCAACCGCGTGTCCGACAGCCTGATGAACGGCAAGCCGCTGCGCAGCTCGCTCGAGCTGGTTCGCGAGCAGTTCGACGCTTATGCCGCCGTTCTCGTGATCGAGGATCGCCTGCGCACCGGCGAGACCTATTATGCCTTCACCGAGATCGACGAACAGATGACCGATGCCGCGGGCGCTGCGCTGGCCCGCCCCGCGCAACTGGCCTATCTCTCGGAGCGCTGCCAGCCGCTGTCGGCGACCCATGTGACGGCGGACGACACCGCGCGCTATACGCTGTGGCTCTTCCGTGACCGTGCCGGGGCCAAGTTCGACGACGATGCGGCCTCTGTCTGCGAAATCCTCGTCTCCCAGTTGGCGCGCGGCGTCGAGACGTCCTGGCGCATGGGCGCCACCGAGGTGGAGCGCAGGCTTTATTCCGACGTCATGGACAAGCTTTATGTCGGCGTCGTCATCCTCGACCATTCCGGCAAGATCATCCGTGCTTCGGATGCCGCCAGTCGCTTGCTCGAAGCCCGCGACGGCCTGCAGATCCAGGGCAACAAGCTGCGCGCAACCTCGGCCAAGGAAGACCGCGACTTCCAGACCGCGGTCAAGGCTGCCATGCAGAGCGCCGCCGACGACGAGGGCACGAAGTCCCGCGGCCTGTCGCTGACCAAGCAGTCGGGCTCACGCAACCTGGGTGTCATCGTACGGCCGATCCGTGGCAGCAAGGACAATGCCGCGGCAGCCAGTTCGGCCGTTGCCGTCTACATCCGCGATCCGGAAGCCAGTCTGGAGGTCGAGGGCGATCTCGTGCGCCAGCTGTTCGACCTGACGCCGGCGGAAGCCGCCGTCGCCCGCCGCCTGACGGCTGGACTGTCGCTCGAGGATGCAGCGACCTCGCTCGACATCAGCCGCAACACCGCGCGCGCACATCTGCGCTCGATCTTCTCCAAAAGCGGTATCACGCGCCAGACGGAACTGGTCCGCCTTGTTCTGAACAGCGCCGTCATCCTCGGTCACGGACCGCGCCAGGCGGCCTGACCGACCATCCTCCCATTCTCCCTGCGACCAAGCTAAAAGCGCCGTGGATCCACTGTCCCCGGCGCTTCTTTTTTGCGTTCATTCTGGAATGGGACCCCTGCCTTCGACAGGATCAGGAAAGGCGCCGGAGCTTGCGGCGGGGCGCCTTGCCTTGATTAGAACAGTGACTTCAGCTGCTCCTTGGAGTAGCCGACACCCTCGTTGGTGCGGCCCTGCTTGACCTTCACCGCCCAGGCTGGGTCGGCCAGCAGTGCGCGACCGACGGCAAGGATGTCGAACTCGCCACGTGCAAGCGGCTTCTCGATCACGTCGAGCGACGCGACTTCGGCGGCGTTGAGGCCTGGCCGGTCGAGGCCGACGCCGCCGACGGCGATGACGGGCAGTCCGGTGATCTTCTTCGTCCAGCCGGCAAGCGTCATGTCGTTTTCGGCCGCGAAGCCAGGCTCCCATATGCGGCGCGTCGAGCAGTGCATGATGCTGACGCCGGCGTCGACCAACGGCTCCAGCACTTCGGCCAATTCGCCAGGCGTTTCGCCGAGAACCGCCTTGTAGTCCTGCTGCTTCCACTGCGAATAGCGGAACGAGATCGGGAAATCCGGTCCGACCCGGCTGCGCATCGCCTCGATGACTTCGACCGCAAAGCGCGTGCGCTCGCGCCGGTTGCCGCCGTAGCGGTCGGTGCGGCGGTTGGAGGTCGCCCAGAAGAACTCGTCGATCAAGTAGCCATGCCCACCATGGATCTCGACGCCGTCGAAGCCGAGCCGCTGTGCGGCTTCCGCCGCTTCGGCATAGGCCTCGATGACCTCGAAGATTTCCTTCTCGGTCATCGCTTTGGTGGTTTCAGCATGGCCGGTGAAGGCATTGAGGTTTTCCGACGGGCCGACACCTGGAACACCCGGCTGCGGCGCCATGGCCGAATTGCGGAAGCTGCCGGTGTGCCAGAGCTGCGGAAAGATCTTGCCGCCGGCGGCATGCACGGCCGCGCGAACCTTGGCCCAGCCGGCCAGTGCCGCCTCGCCATGGAAGTTTGGCACGCCTTCGTAGCTCGGCGCGGTCGGATGACCGATATAGGTCGCCTCGGTGATGATCAGCCCGACCTGGTTCAGCGCTCGGCGCGAGTAATAGGCTTGTACCTTCTCGTGCGGCACGCCGTCAGCGCAGAAATAGCGCGACATTGGCGCCATCGCGATGCGGTTTGCCAGCTCCAGTTGGCCGAGCTTGATCGGCTGGAACAGCTTCTCAGAGATAAGGTTGTCAGCGCACACGGTTGCCACGGATTTCATTACCTCTGCGCATGGATTCGATGAAAGTTTCAAGTGGTGCCGGCTCCGGCAGCGCCTCGTCGGGGCCTGAGCGCGCCCAGAATTCCTTCCAGGACGGGAACAGGTCTTGGAACGAGCCCTCATAGGGTTCGCGGCCGGGCCAGCGCATCTTGCGCGAGCCGACGGGCGGCTTGTTGAGGTCGGTGGCGTACCAGTAGAGCGGCTGGCGGCGGCGGAAGAACCAGCGGCCGTCGATGCGCTCGTAGCGGTCGTAATACATCATCTGCATGATGACCCACTCGGCGCCGCATTCGTGCTCGTTCTTGGAGTAGACGACGCCCACCGCGTTTTCAGCGTCGACGAACTCGATGATCGTAGAGCCGACATGGTGCGAGGTGCCGTCAAACTGCTTGCGCATCGTCTCGTCGAGCCAGTCGCGAAGTGCCGCCCGGCCCGACTTTCCGCCGCCGACCTTGACGTCGGGTGCAAACAGCGAGGCCATGGCGTTCATGTCGCGCATGTCGAGCGCCAGCGAGTATTTCGAGATCAGCTGGCGGATCTCGTCGCGCGACTCAAGCCTGCCCAGCCGCGCCAGGATCTCTGCCTGCGCGTCGCTCGTTCCGTCCATTTTCACCTCCGATGACTGAAGCGCGGGGCGCCTCAGAAGTAGTAGCGGCCGACCATGTCGGCGACGCAGCCGGGCTTGACCGAGCCTTCGATCTCGATGGTCACGCGCACAGTCGTCTGCACGGCATTGCCAGGCAGGAACTCGGCGTTGACCAGTTCGCCCGTAGCACGAACCCTGGAGTTCACCGGAACGGGCGCGGGAAAGCGCAGCCGGTCGCAGCCATAGTTGATGCCCATCTTCATGCCTTCGGCCATGAACAGTTCGGGCAGGAAGCCGTTGATCAGCGAGAACGTCAGGCAGCCATGCGCAACCGTGCCGCCGAACGGACCGTCCTTGGCGCGCACGGGATCGACATGGATCCACTGGTGGTCGCCGGTCGCCTCGGCGAACATGTCGATGCGCGCCTGGTCGATGACGAGCCATTCGGTCGAGCCGAGGCTCTGGCCGATGGCCGCCACCGCCTCGTCGGGCGAAGAGAAGACCAGGCCCATCGTCACGACCTCTGGCTGGAGACGGAAACGATCTCGCCGACCATGTAGCCGGCATAGTCGCTGGCCAGGAACATCATGACGTTGGCGATCTCCCACACTTCCGCCGCGCGGCCGAAGGCTTCCTGGCTCGCCAGCGCGTCGAGCTGCTCCTGTGGCGCCGAGCGCTTGAGGAAGTCATGCATGGCAATCGACGGCGACACAGCATTGATACGGATGCCATATTCGGCGGCTTCCACCGCCGAGCAGCGCGTGAACGCCATCACGCCGGCCTTGGCGGCGGCATAATGCGACTGGCCCTTCTGGGCGCGCCATCCCAGCACCGAGGCGTTGTTGACGATGGCACCCTTGCCACGCGGCTGCATTTTCTTGAGTGCCGCGCGCGTCATGCGCATGGTGCCGGTCAGCGTCACGTCGAGCACCATGTTCCATTCCTGGTCGGTCATCTCGACGACGGGCTTGAGACCACCGAGACCGGCATTGTTGATCAGCACGTCGATGCCGCCGAGCTTGTCCTCGGCCGCGTCGACCAGCGCCTGCACCTGTTCCTCGTCGGTGACATTGCAGAGCTGGCTGTGGATCTCGACCGTCGCCGAGACCTCGCGCAGCTTCTCGACGGCTTCCGCCAGCCGCCGCTCGTGCACGTCGGAGATCATGATTGCGCGGCAGCCCTCCTCGATCGCCTTGCGGGCGGCGGCAAAGCCGATGCCGACACCGGCGGCCGCGGTGATGAGCACCGAGCGGCCCTTAAGCAGGCCGTGGCCTTCGACATAGGGCGGAGCGGGAAGGATCTTGGTGGCAGTCATCTCGGGGGCGTCCTGGTCTGGTTACTTCTTGAAGTCGGCGTCGCGCTTGCCGACGAAGGCGTCGCGCGCCTCCTGCGATTCCTGGGTCAGGTAAGCCTGGGCCGTAAAACCCTGCTCCCAGCGGTATTTCTTTTCGAGATCGCCATCCTCGATGCCGTTCAGCGCTTCCTTGGCGAGGCGGATCATGATGCCGCTCTTGGCGGCAATGGTCCTGGCAAGCTTGATCGCCGCGTCGCGCAATTCCTCACGTGGCACGATCTTCTCGACAGCACCGAGTCGATAGGCTTCGGCGGCGTCGATCGGCTCGCCGGTGAAGTACATCTGGCGCACCTTCTGCACCGGAAACAGCCGCTGCAGATGCGCGCCGGCGCCGAGCGCGCCGCGGTCGACCTCGGGCACGCCGAACGTGGCGTCAGGCGAGCAGATGATGATGTCGGCCGAACCGCAGATACCGATGCCGCCGCCAAGGATGTAGCCGTGGGCCGCGACGATCACCGGCTTCAGGCCGCGATGCACCGCACGGAACGTCTCCCAGTTGCCGGCATTCACTTCGGGAATGCGCTCGGGATGCTTCTGCAGCTCCTTGATGTCGACGCCGGCGCAGAAGCCCCTGCCCTCGGCGCGGATGACGATCACGCGGACATCGGCATTGGCGTTGAGCGCGTCGATCTCCTGCGACAGCCTGCGCCAGCCGATGCTGTCGAGTGCGTTGACCGGCGGGTTCTCGATCACCAGCTCGGCGACGCCGTCTTCGATCTTGGTCCAGAACTGTTCGCTCATCGAAATCTCTCCAATCAGTTGGCGGCGACGAGCGCCGAGACGGCCCTGAGCCGTGCTTCCGCCTCGCTAACTATGCGGGCGATCAGCTCTTCGCAGCTCTCGAGCTTGTCGATCATTGCAGCAGCCTGGCCGGAAGGCAGCAGGCCGGTTTCGGTGTTGCCCTCGACCACGCCGCGCTGCACCAGCGTCGGCAGGTTCGGCGCCATCACGGTCTGGGCGAAGCTGTTTTCGCCGCTCGACAGAACCTTGAGGCCGAGCTTGGCCATTGCAATCGGGCCTAGCCCGCTCTCCTTGCCCCACTGGCGCGCATATTTCATGCTCATGGCGAGGCGCGCTGGCAGGCCCATGCTTTCGAGACGCCTGATCTCGGCGTTCTCGATGAAGCGCTGTGGCATGCCGTCGACGGCGGTCGTCGTGCGGATCAACGTCGGGTCCTTGGTGGCGAGGTAGCGGTCGAGCGCTGAGCGCGGAACGGGCGACTCCTTGGTCATCAGGAAGCGCGTGCCCATGGCAATGCCGGCCGCACCGTAGCTGAGCGCCGCGGCAAGACCGCGCCCGTCGAAGAAACCACCGGCGGCAACCACCGGCACCTTTACCGCGTCGAGCACCTGCGGCAGCAGGATGGTGGTGGGAACAGCGCCCGTATGGCCTCCGCCCTCGCCGCCCTGGACGGTGATGATATCAGCGCCAAGCTCGACGGCCTTGATCGCGTGCTTGACCGCGCCGACGGTCGGCATGCACACCACACCGGCATCCTTGAGCCGCTTGATCGTCTTGGCGTCAGGCCCGCGGCCGTAGCTGACAGCGCGCACCTTGTGCTTGATGACCACCGAGATGACTTCCTCGGCATTGGGCTGGAACATGTGGAAATTGACGCCGAACGGACGGTCGGTCCTGGCCTTGATCGCGAGGATCTGGTTTTCGACGTCGCCCGGCTCAGTGGTGGCGCCGGCAAAGAAGCCGAAGCCGCCGGCATTGCAGGTCGCAGCGGTCAGGTTGGCGTCGGCAACCCAGCCCATGGCCGTCTGCACCACCGGGTAGCGGCTGCCGAGGCGTTCGCACAAGACGGTATGCAGGGACATGGGCATTCTCTCTCGCTGAAGTTCCGGCGACCGCCCTTGCATGAGGCTTTGGGCGATCGCACTGTCTCGTTTCAAATGATGCGCCGCACAAAGTGGAACATCGTCTGAATGAACTAACGGAAACGATCAGTAGAAGACGCGTCCACCGTTGACCATCAGCGTCTGGCCGGTGATGAAGCGCGACTTCTCGCTCGACAGGAAAACCACAGCGTTTGCAATGTCTTCCGGCTCGCTGAGTTCGCCGAGCGGGATCATGTTCTTGGCACGTTCATAGGCGTCCTTGGGGATGCGCTGCATGGCGCGGGTGTTGGTCGGCCCCGGGCAAACGGCGTTGACGTTGACCTTGAACGGCCCGAGCTCGCGGGCAAGCGCCCGGGTAAAGCCGAGCACGCCAGCCTTGGCCGAGGCATAGTCGACGGTGCCGATGTCGCCATTCATCGCCGAATCCGACGAGATCGAGACGATCTTGCCCGAACGACGCTCGCGCATGTCCTCGACGACCTGGCGCGTGCAGGTCAGCGTGGTCATCAGCGACACGCCGACGACGAACTGCAGCGTCTCGGGCTTGGCCTGCCAGAACTCGGAGTAATTCTCGCGTGCAGTCTGGCCGATGTTGTTGAGCATGATGTCGACCGGGCCCAGATCGCGCTTGATGCGGGCGAAGCTGTCGACAACCACCTCCTGGTTCATCATGTCGCCGACAAGCGGCAGTGCCTTGACCTTGTGCGCCCGCACCAACTCGGCGGTTTCGGCGAGTGCCTCTGCCTCGCGGTCGAGGATCGCGACATCGGCACCCTCCTGCGCGTAGGCGATGGCCGCCGCGCGGCCGATGCCGTTGCCAGCACCAGTCACTACGGCAATCTTGCCGGCGAATTGTCTCTGGTCAGTCATGCTTTCCCTCCCTGCGGAAATCGTAATATGAGAACTGGTTTCGGCGTCAGCCGTGGCGGCCGAAAAGCGTCAGGACCTGATAGGACAGGTCGCCGGGCCCCGGCCTTCCAGGTGGGCTGCCGGCGGCGAAATCGCGATAGGCATCTGCTTCGACGGCACGCTTGGTCGACCAGTCGAGCGTGATCGAGCGTCCTAGGAAACGCCACTCGCCATCGTCGCGCCTGTAGCGGTCGAGGCTGCGGCTGCCGGTGATTACCTCATGGGCGTCGGGCCCGTGCGTGCGGTGATAGTTGATCTTGTAGACCTCGCCCTCGGCGCGGTCGCCTTCGATCTCGAAACTGGTGTTGACCACGTAGTGCGCGGTCGCGGCATAGTTCGATAAAGCCTTCTCGACAAAGGCCATGTAGTCGTCCGGCCCGCCGGTGAACATGTCGCCATGCGCCTCGAACGCCTCGTCATGATAGAGGCTGCGCAACAGCTTGAAATCGCGCCGGTCGACGGCACGCGAATAGGCCGTCACCAGCCGCCGCAGCGCATCGCGCGCCGCGAGTTCCTTGAGTTCCGCCTCTCGAATGCCCATGCAGGTCCTCCCAACCTTTGCGCCCAATCAGCCGCGGGTTACAACTTGCCGCGGGGCTCCCTGGGCATGCCGAGCCCTTGTTCGGCGATGATGTTGAGCTGGATTTCGTTTGTGCCGCCGTAGATCGTGTCGGCGCGCGCAAACAGGAACATCTGCTGCAGCCGCTCGCGGCGCGGATCGTCTGACACGACGTTGGCGTCCATCTTCAGCACGTCCATGGCCAGGCGCCCGAGATCGCGATGCCAGTTCGACCATTGATACTTGTAGGTCAACGCCTCGCGGCGCGTTTCCGCCGACTGCTCGTCGCTCAACACGCGCATGGCGAGGTAGCGCATGGCGCGCAAGCCGGTCCAGGCATAGGCGACGCGCTGGCGGATCGCAGGCGACCGGTCAGAGCCATTTTCCTTGGCGATCTCGACGATCAGGTCGAGCTCCTGCTGGAAGCTCATCTGCTGGCCGAGCGTCGAGATGCCGCGCTCGAAGCTGAGCAGCGCCATCGCGATCTTCCAGCCGTCGCCGGGCTGGCCGACCACGTCCTCTGCCTTGGCGCGCGCACTGTCGAAGAACACCGAGTTGAACTCGGCACCGCCGCCGATCTGCTTGATCGGATGGATCTCTATGCCCGCCTGGTCGAGCGGCATCAGCAGGAAGATCAGGCCGTTGCGGCCGACCGATCCCTCCTCGCAGCGCGCGACGACGAAGATCCAGTTGGAGAGGTGCGCAAGCGACGTCCACACCTTCTGGCCCGACACGACCCAGTCGCCGGTGACAGGATCGAGCTTGGCGCGGGTCTTGATGTTACCGAAGTCGGAACCCGCGCTTGGCTCGGAATAGCCCTGGCACCAGAACTCGGTGCCGTTGAGGATGCCAGGCAGGAAGCGCTTCTTCTGCTCCTCGGTGCCAAAGGCGATCAGCGTCGGCCCCATCAGTCCTTCGCCGATATGGCCCATGCGGCCGGGCCCGCCGGCACGGCTGTATTCCTCTTGGAACGCAACCTGTTCGGCGACCGACAGGCCGCGCCCGCCATGCTGCTTTGCCCAACCCGGGCAGGTCCAGCGGCTTGCAGCCAGTTCGCGTTCCCATTCCTTGCGCAGTTCCGGCAGTGCATCGCCCTCGCCCGATCCACCGCGAAATTTCAGCTCGGCGAACTTGCCGGTGAGATGACGCGTCATCCACTCGCGCACCTCGGTGCGGAAAGCCTCGAGTTCGCTCATTTCAGGCCTCCATCGCCGAAGACAGATGCGGCAATGCTGTCGAGGTGAGCTTCCCGCGAGCCGAGCAGCGCTGCGCTCGCCTGCGCGCGCTTGAAGTAGAGATGCGGGTCGTATTCCCAGGTGAAACCGACGCCGCCATGCAGCTGGATCGCTTCTTCGGCAGCACGGAACTGCAGCTCAGAGGCGAGAACTCGTGCGCCGGCGATTTCGAGCGCGCTTTCGGTTGCATCAGTCTCGCCCAGGCTCGCGGCCGCTCCGAGGATCAGCGAGCGAGCCTCGGCAATGCCGACCACCAGCTCGGCGCAGCGGTGCTTGATCGCCTGGAACGAGGCGATGGTGCGGCCGAACTGGACGCGCTCGGCGATGTAGGCGAGCGTGACGTCGAGTGCGCCTTGCGCCGCGCCAAGCTGTTCTGCGGCCAGTCCGAGATTGGCGAACGCAAGCGCTGACCGCGCCGCCGCAGCGGTAAGCCCGCCGGCGTCGATACGCTGTGCCGCCGAGACCGCGACGCCGGCCAACTCAAGCGAAGCGATTGGACGCGTTCCGTCCAGCACCTTGAGTGGCAGGATCACCTGTCCGGCATCGCGCTCGAGCGCGAACAGGGCGATCGCGCCGTTATCGAGCTTGGCCGGGACAATCACCAGATCGGCGACGGCAAGGTCAATCACCTGCGCCACCTTGCCGGTCAGCACATAACCGCCCGCCGATTTCACCGCCTTGACCGAAGTGACCGCCAACGGATCTGCTGCGGCAAGATCGCCAAAAGCGACAGTCGCAGCGATCTCGCCTGCGGCGATGGCACCGAGATATCGCGTCTTGGCGTCCTCGCTTCCGGCCGCCTCGATGAGTGGTGCCGCCAGGCACACCGTCGACCAGAAGGGCACGCAGGCAAGTCGCGCGCCGGTAAGCTCCATCAGCATCGCCACTTCGGTCGCGCCGAGCCCCAGCCCGCCAAACTCCTCGGGGATTGCCATGGCGCACCAGCCGAGCTGGCGCGAAATGCTGTTCCACAAGGCGACATCATGGCTTGCGCCGGCATCGACGACCCGCCTGATCGCATCGGAGGAAGACTGTTCGCGCAAGAAGCGCTGCGCTTCCTCGCGGATCATCTGCTGGTCGGGTGTGAATTCGATGATCATGCGGTCCTGTCGGGCACGAAATGGGGCGGCGCTGCGGCTCCAAGAGGACATCGCAACGAAACACTTCATGCCGGATGCCATCTGCCAGCGCCAGCAACATCGTCCAAACGTGGGATGCTGGTACGCTGCCCCGGCTAGTCTACTCCGAGCGATCGGCCCGAAGCGGTCGCACGCTGCACGGGAGGTGACTATGGCGCTCAAGCGTTTCGACAACAAGGTGGTGCTCGTCACCGGAGCCGCATCGGGCATTGGCCGCGCCACCGCACTGCGCCTGGCCTCCGAGGGCGCAACCCTGATCCTCGCCGACCGCAACTTCGAAGGCGCAAAGCAGGTCTGCGCCTTGGCCAGCGAGCAGTTCGGAATCCGCGCGGATGCGCTTGCCTATGACGCTGCCGACAATACTTCAGCGCGCAGGATGGTGGACGACGCGCTCGCGCTCCACGGCCGCCTCGACAGCCTGATCAACAACGCCGGCATCTACCGGCGCGACCACTTCGCCAACCAGACCGGCGACGACTGGTCGCTGGTGTTCGCCATCAATCTCGAAAGCGTCTTCCATATCGTGCATCAGGCGTTGCCGGCCCTGATCGCCTCGCGCGGCAATGTAGTGTCGACCGCATCCACCGCCGGGCTGCAAGGCATCGCCTATGCCGCAGCCTACGCCGCCTCCAAGGCCGGCATCATCGCCATGACCAAGTCGCTTGCGACTGAATACGCCCCCAAGGGCGTGCGCTTCAACGCGATCTGCCCAGGTCGCGTCCGCACCGAGATTGGCACTGGCCTTGTCCCCATCGAGGACCAGGATCCTGATATCATGGTCAAGCCACCCAAGCTTGCCGGCAAGGAAAGCGGCGAGCCCGAAGACATCGCCAGCGCCTTCGCCTATCTGGCATCCGACGAAGCCTGTTTCGTCACCGGCGCGGTCCTGGTTGTGGATGGGGCCCAGACGGTCGGCTGAGCGCGGTTCAACTGGAGCGAAAGGTCATGTCGGTGCGCCGGTGGGCGAAGCGCCACCCGTCCGAGGTGCGGATGAAGCGGTCGAAATAGCGGCCGAGGACGCGCGGCACAGTCGCCTTCGGATCGTCGCGGCTGGTGCCGTAGTAGGCAAAAGTGGCGACGCCGGTGGCGTGGGTCTCGTCGACCAGATCGATGACGATGTTGTGGGCGATGTGGATCGTCGTGTCGGTCTGCGCCTTGGCGCCGAGATAGGCGCGCATCTCGGCATGACCGCTGAGCGGGCCCTTCCAGGTCTCCCACAGCCCGTCAGCCGCCCACAGCGCCACCAGTTCTTCGTGCCTGTATTCGTCGACAAGGATACAGTAGCGCTGCACCAGCTTGGCGCATTCGTGTTCGGCCGCGATCCGCTCCGCCAGGTCCATTCCGTCCTCCCCTGAAATCAGGCCAGCGTCGCGTCAGTTGAAAGCAGCTTCATCCTCCAAACGAACGATGGCGTACGCGCTGGCTGCGGCAGCTATGAGGCCGACGAACGAGGCAGAGGGCAAGACATGTCGGATATCGAAGCACGGTTTGCAGCGCTGGAGGCGCGCATCAAGGGGCTGGAGGACCAGCTCGACATCTACCAGCTGTTTGCGACCTATGGCCCCTCTGTCGACAGCCGCACCGGCAGCGTCACGGCCTCGCTCTGGGCCAAGGATGGCGCCTATGATTTCGGCGGCGACCCGCTTGTCGGTGCCGAGAACGTCGGTTCGCTGGTCGACATCGAGCCGCATATCCATTACGTCGCCGACGGCTGCGCCCATGTACTGAGCATGCCGCATATCGCTGTCGACGGCGACCGTGCGGTGGCGACAGGCTATTCGCGTGTCTACCTCAATCAGGGCGACCATTGGCGTGTCGAGCGCGCCAGCGCCAACCGCTGGGAACTTGTCCGCACCCCTGAAGGATGGCGGGTGCAGAACCGCGTCAATCGCTTGCTCAACGGCCAGCCGGAGGCCCGCGATTTGCTGTCGAGCGGAGTGAGCCACGGCAGCTGACCCGTTTTTCGTCCTCCTCAGGCCCCAGGATGCGTTCGCCGCTGGCATCGTCCGAACGTGGGATGCCCCAGTGGGCTGGTCCCTTCAAAGTGGCCGGCCGGGAGGACACGCAATGAATTCACTTCAAGGCAAGTCGGTGGTCATCACCGGCGCCGGTTCAGGTCTGGGCGCGGCCTATGCGCGCCATGCCGCGCGCCTTGGTGCTGCGGTCGTCGTCAACGACATCAGCGCCCAGGCGGCGCGGGCGACTGTCGATTCGATCATGGCTGCGGGCGGCAAGGCTGTTGCCCACGCTGGCGACGTCTCGTCCTGGAGCTATGCCCATTCGCTCGTCGATGCCTGCATCGATGCCTTCGGCGCCATATCAGGCATCGTCAACAATGCCGGCATCCTTCGGATCGGCAAGATCCTCGACTTCACCGAGGCAGATCTGCGCCAGATGATCGAGGTCAACCTCATCGGCACCGCAGCCTGCGCCAGCCACGCAGCACGGCGCATGCTCGCCGCCGGCAAGGGCGGATCGATCGTCAATGTCGCGTCGGGCTCTCAAGCCGGTGACGTCGCACTCGGCGGCTATGGCGCCACCAAGGGAGGGGTCGCGTCGCTGACCTACAGCTGGTCGATGGAGCTGCGCGGCTCGGGCGTGCGCGTCAATGCGCTGTCGCCACTGGCCGAAACCGCGATGGCTGCCCAGAACAAGGCCTTGATGGCCGAGCAGGCCGCCAGCCGCGAGGTGCACTACGCCGCCCTGCCCGATCCGGAGATCAACGCGCCTGTCGTCAGCTTCCTGCTTTCAGATGCCGCTGCGGAGATCAACGGCCAAGTCGTTCGCATCGCCGGCAAGCAGCTGTCCTTCGTCACCCATCCGCTGATCGCCGATCCGGTGATCGAGGGCGACTGGGACTACGAAGCCGTCGGCGCAACCTTCGCCGAGACGCTGGCCAGCAAGCAGCAGCCGCTTGGCCTCGGCTATGCGAGGAAATCGAATTGAGCGTGGAGAATATAAACAGGCCGGTGGCAGTCGTCACCGGCGCCAGCCGAGGCCTTGGCCGGGGCATCGCCATCGCACTCGGCGAGGCCGGTTTCACCGTGTATTGCACCGGTCGCAGCGACCGAAAGGCCACCGGCCCATGGAGTGGGACTGTTCGCGATACCGCCGAAGCCATCGACAAGGCCGGCGGCAAGGGCATCGCCGCCACCTGCGATCATCTTGACGACAGCCAGACCGAAGCTCTGTTCAAGCGCGTCGACAACGAACAGGGCCGCCTCGACCTCCTGGTCAACAACGCCTTCGCCATGCCCGACTGGGCCGTGCCCGACGGCAATTTCTGGGAACGGCCGCTGTCGTTGTGGCGCGACATGGTCGATGTCGGCCTGCGCTCGAGCTACGCCGCCAGCCACTTCGCCGCTCCAATCATGGTTCGCCAGCGCTCCGGGCTGATCGCCAACACCTCTGGCCCCGGCGGCAAGATCTATCGCCACAGCCTGCCCTATGGTGTCGGCAAGGCCGGCCAGGACAAGCTAGCCCACGACATGGCGCATGAACTGAGGCCGTTCGACGTGGCGGCGATCTCGCTGTGGCCGGGGCTGATCGGCACCGAACGCACGCTGGCGGGCATCGCCGCCGGCGGCGTGGTCGGTGACAACGCCGGCAACCTGCCGCATATCGAAACGCCCTATTTCATCGGCCGCGTCCTGGCGACCATCCATGCCGCGGGGGATGCCATGGCGCTCACCGGCGGTACCTTCTATTCGACCGAACTGGCAGGCCGCTATGGCGTCGTCGACGCCGACGGCCGATTGCCCGCATCGCGCCGCCCCATGTTCGGCGCCCCACTGTATCGGCCGCTTTCCGGCGATCTCGGTGAAGCAAAAACGTGACACAGATGCCAGACGACACAAATCCTGCATCGCGGCAGGCTTACAGAAACGCGAACCGTATTATATTCGATCCGGCCAGCAGCGTGCCCTTCGGGCGATTCGACCTCCGGTTGTCGAACAGTCCGGCGAGTATCCAGGGCATGGAGCTGCGGCCTTGAGCAGGATAGCGCGTATGGCACAGATGGACGGCGGCGCAGGCGCAGAATATCTAGATCGCGATGCTTCTGCGCGCGCGACAACCAATCCGCGCAAGGAGTTGGTGCGCGAGCAACTGATCGACATCGCCGCCGAGCTGTTCGACAGCAAGGGGTATGTCCAGACCAGCATCAACGACATCGCCCAGGCGCTCGGTCTCGGCCGCTCGGCGGTCTATCACTATTTCCGCAACAAGGAAGAAATGCTGGCGGCACTTGTCGAGTCGGAGGCGTTGACGCCTTCGCACAGGCTGCAGGAGCTGATGGCCGAGCCCGGACTGTCAGCGTCGGATCGGCTGCGCCGCGCCATCGTCGACGGCATCGTTCGCCGCCTCTCGTCAGGCTCGCGCTTCATCCTCCTGTCGCGGCTCGAAACCCAGATCCCGGAGGCCCTCGGCCCGCTCTACAACCAGGGCCGCCGCCATATCTATGATTTCTATGTCCGCTGCATATCGGACGGGATCGCCAGTGGCGAGTTTCGAACCGTCGACCCCAAGGTCACGGCTTTCGCGGTGATCGGCATGGCCAACTGGACATCGCGCTGGTATTCGCCCTCGGGCGCAAAGACACCCCAGGAGATCGGCGAGATCATCGCTGACATGGCGCTTGCCGGCCTGCGCGCCCACGAAGACCGACCGCGCGACGCCGAAGCCGTGCGCCAGACAATCTCTGGCCTGCGCCAGCAGATCGACGAACTGGAAAAGCTGGTCAAATAGCAATGGGCCGCAGGTTCCCGACGGCCTTTTTCAATACGCAAGGACTGGGTCAGTCGAACGTGACGCCAGCGTGCTGGATGAAGGCGCTGTAGGTATCGAAACGGATGATCGGATCGGTGCCAGTGTAGGCGCGGATATGCTCCAGCACCGCCTGGCGCGACCGGCGCCACATTGGCGGTACGATTTCCAGCATCGGGCCATAAAGGTCGGGCGAGCGATAATAGAGGATCGACTGGTCCTGGCCGGCAACGCGGATTTCGTAGTCGCGCTCATAGCCTGCCGCTTCGATCCGGGCAGTCGCCTCGGCATGGTCGTGCACCCAGAAGCCCAGATGCTGCAGGCCTTCACGACCGGCCGCCAGAAAATCCGTATAGGGCGACGAGGCGTCGTTGGTCTGTTCGATCAGCTCGATCTGCACGTCGCCCATGTAGCCGAAGGCCAGCCGCAGTTCGACCTCGACGGGCTGGCCGTGATGCCAGGTGGTGCTGACCGGCTGGCTGACACCGCGTTCCATGAAGATGAAGGGACCGACGCCGAACACGTCGATCCAGTGGTGCATCGCCTCTTCGATGTCGCGGACGACAAAGCCGAGCTGGGTTGCGGGCCCAAGGATGGGCTTCAATCCCTGTGCAATCCCGAGATCTGTTGCCGTCATCATCCCCTCCCCAAGGTCACCGCGCGCCCCTCCGGACGGCACGGCCAACGCTCTAATGCCTTGAACTACGCGGTCAGTTGAAGATTTCGAACAGTCCGGCAGCGCCCATGCCGCCGCCAACGCACATGGTGACGACGCCGTATTTCACGCCGCGACGACGACCTTCGATCAGCACATGGCCCGTGGTGCGCGCTCCGGTCATGCCGAAGGGGTGACCGACGGCGATGGCGCCGCCATTGACGTTGAGCTTGTCCGGATCGATGCCCAGCGTGTCGCGGCAATAGACCGCCTGGCTGGCGAAGGCCTCATTGAGCTCCCACAGGCCGATGTCATCGACCTTGAGGCCGTGCTTTTGCAAAAGCTTCGGCACCGCGAAGATCGGCCCGATGCCCATCTCCTCAGGCGCGCAACCGGCCACCGTCATGCCGCGATAGGCGCCCAACGCCTTGAGGCCGAGTTGCTCGGCGCGCCTGGCTTCCATGACTACGAGTGCCGCAGCACCATCCGAAAGCTGCGATGAATTGCCGGCGGTAACGTAATCGCCTGTTTTGATCACCTCGCCGTCGGCGAAGACCGGCTTCAGCTTGGCCAGGCCTTCGAGGTTGGTGTCGGCGCGGAAGCCCTCGTCCTGCATCAGCGTCACGTCCTGGAAGCTGGTCTCGTTGGTTTCCTTGTTGACCACCGTCTTGCGCGAGGCCATCGGCACGATCTCATCGTCGAAGCGGCCGGCCTGGTGGGCGGCGGCTGTTCGCAGCTGGCTGGCCAGCGAAAACTCGTCCTGTGCGTCGCGGCTGATGCCATACTTCCTCGCAACGATCTCGGCGGTCTCGATCATCGTCATGTACATATGCGGCCACTGCGAGGTCACCGCCTGCGAGCGCGAGCGGTAACCGTTCTTGTGCTTGTTCTGGGTCAGGCTGATTGACTCGACGCCGCCGGCAACGACCGTCTCCATACCGTCGACGATGATCTGCTTGGCGGCAATCGACACGGCCATCAGGCCCGACGAACACATGCGGTCGATCGACATGCCCGGCACGCTGTCCGGCAGGCCGGCGGCAGCTGCGGTCAGTCGGCCGATGTTGTAGCCCTGCGTGCCCTGTTGGGCAGAACACCCCAGAATGACATCTTCGACGGCGTCGGGCGCGATGCCGGCACGCTTGACCGCCTCACGCACCGCATGACCTGAAAGCGCCGGGGCCTCGGTGTCGTTGAAGGCGCCGCGAAAGGCCTTGCCGATGGGGGTGCGGGCGACGGAAACGATGACGGCTTCGCGCAAGGGATGGCTCCAGAACTGCTTATGTTTCGGCAAGGAACCGGAGCTGAAACGGCCTTTACAGCCGTATTCGAAACGCCCGGAACCGAAGTTTTCCAACTACTTGCCTAGGAGCGGCAGCCCTGCCGAACATCGTCTGAAAAGACTAAAGGCCGACGCGGGCGTTTGCGCCCGCGCGAAAATGACGGTCAAACGTGGTAGCCGCCGTCGACATTGATGACTTCGCCAGAGATGAAGCCGGCGCGGCTCGACGCGAGGAACGAGACGGCCTCGGCGATGTCGATGGCCTTGCCGTTGCGGCGCAGCGGCGTGGCCAAGGCGGCCGCCTGCATGTACTTGTCGTCGATGTAACCAAGCTTGCTGAGCTCGGTGTGCTGGCCGGTCTCGATGATGCCGAGCGCCACGCCATTGGAGCGGATGCCGTAGCGCCCCTCTTCCTTGGCGACGCCCTTCATCAGCGCATGCACGGCCGATTTCGGCACGACCGACAGGCCGTCGGCCGAGGCAAAGCGATACTGCGCAGAACTCTGGCAGGCGACGACAGACCCGCGCGTCTTGCGCAGATGCGGAATGGCAAAATGGACGACGTTGAAGAAGCCGAAAGCGTCCTGCATCAAATGCTTGCGCATCTGCTCGGGCTCGATCTTGCTGAGATGGATCAGCGGCACCAGCGGTCCTGCTGCATAGACGACGGTATGTACGCCGCCGGCAGCTTCGGCGACGCCATCGATAAAAGTGCGCGTCGCTTCGGCATCCTCGATGTTGAGCTTGTGGATCGACGACTTGCGACCCTCGCCACGCACAGCTTCAGCAGCGGCTTCGGCCTTGGCCTGGTTGCTGTGGTAGGTCAGCGCCACGTTGCAGCCGTCGCGCGCCAGAACACGGCAGATCTCGGCGCCCACGCCGCCGCTGCCGCCAATGACAATGGCTGTACCTTCGTTTGGATACAGCGTCTGCGTCGTGCTCATGCGGTTCTCTCCCTTCATGATTTCATCGCCAGTTCGGCGTAGTGCCAGCCAAATTCGGCCACGGGCCTCGCCAGCGCACCGGCTTCGCGGGCATGCGCATTCGCTGCGTTGCCGTCGACGACGCGCTTCACGATGCCCTGGCGGATGCCGGCGACACGAAACAGGCTGTAGGCGAGATATGCATACCAGTGCCGGTCCGAGACGCCCGGCTGACCTGTCGCCTTGAGATAGGCGTCGCGATAGGTGCGCTCGTCGGGAATGCCGAGGGCGGCAATGTCGAGGTCGACGAGCCCGCGATAGGGTTTGTTTGGCAAGCGCCAGGTCAGCATGTGATAGGCGAAATCGGCCATCGGCTCGCCCAGCGTCGACAACTCCCAGTCGACGAGCGCCAGAACCCGCGGCTCGGTCGGATGAAACAGCATGTTGTCGATGCGGAAATCGCCGTGAATCAGCGACGTGCGCGTTTCAGCCGGGATGTTGCCGGGCAGCCATTCGATCAGCCGGTCCATCGCCCCGATGGTCTCGGTCTCCGAGGCGCGATACTGCTTGGACCAACGCGCCACCTGTCTGGTGACATATTCTCCCGGCTTGCCGAAGCCTTCGAGCCCTACAGCCTTGTAGTCGGTGCTGTGCAGGGCAGCCGCGACGCGGTTCATCTCCATGTAGATAGCGCGGCGCTCCGCCGGCGATTGATCTGGCAGTGAAGGCGACCAGAACGAGCGGCCCTCGACGAAATCCATGACGTAGAACATCGCACCGACGATGGTTTCGTCCTCGCAGAGCAGTTTCGTGCCGGCGACTGGCACGTCGGTTTCACGCAGCGCGCTGATCACGCGGAATTCGCGGTCGACCGCGTGCGCCGACGGCAACAATATGCCGTCGGGCTTCTTGCGCAGCACCAGACGGCGCTTGCCATCGAACGACAGCAGCATCGTCGGGTTGGACTGGCCGCCACGGAAGCGCTCGACTGTGAGTGCGCCCTCGCACCCTTCGATGTTGGCCCTGAGATAGGCATGCAGCCGCGCGACATCGATCTTGCTGTCGGCGGCAAGTGGCTCAGTGCCGACGAAACGGCTGGCATCCATGGCGCGCCCCCCTCGGTCAGTCGGCGTATTTGGCGAGTTCGATGCGCCCGATCTGGTTGCGGTGCACCTCGTCGGGGCCGTCGGCGAAGCGCAGCTTGCGGGCATGCGCATAATAGTTGGCGAGCACGAAGTCCTGCGACACGCCGGCCGCGCCATGCGCCTGGATTGCCCAGTCGATGACCTTGCAGGCCATGTTGGGCGCCGCGACCTTGATCATGCCGATCTCGGCGCGCGCCGCCTTGTTGCCGACCGTATCCATCATGTAGGCGGCCTTCAGCGTCAAAAGCCGCGCCTGGTCGATCATGATCCGGGATTCGGCGATGCGCTCCAGTGTCACCGACTGTTCGCCGATGGGACGACCGAAGGCGACGCGGCTCTTCACGCGCCGGCACATCAGTTCGAGGCAACGTTCGGCCAGGCCGATCAGGCGCATGCAGTGATGGATGCGGCCGGGTCCGAGGCGGCCTTGCGCAATCTCGAAGCCGCGGCCTTCGCCGAGCAGCATGTTGGTTGCCGGCACGCGCACATTGTCGAAGGTCATATCCATGTGGCCGTGCGGTGCGTCGTCGTAGCCGAACACCGTCATCGGGCGCAGCACCTTGATTCCCGGCGTGTCCATGGGCACCAGGATCATCGACTGCTGCTGGTGCTTGGCAGCGCTCGGGTCTGTCTTGCCCATGAAGATCAGCAGCTCGCAATGGCGGTCGCCGACGCCCGAGATCCACCACTTGCGGCCGTTGATGACGTAGTCGTCGCCGTCGCGGACGATCGAACTCTGGATGTTGGTCGCGTCGCTCGACGCGACATCCGGCTCAGTCATGGCAAAGGCCGAGCGGATCGAGCCGTCGAGCATGCCAGGCAGCCAGCGCGCCTTCTGCGTGTCGGTGCCGTAGCGTTCGATGGTCTCGATATTGCCGGTGTCGGGTGCCGAGCAATTGAAAATCTGCGACGAAAAATGCACCCGGCCCATGACTTCGCACAACGGCGCATATTCGGTGTTGGTCAGGCCCGCACCATGGTTCGATTCCGGCAGGAACAGGTTCCACAATCCGGCGACCTTGGCCTTGGTCTTCAGCTCTTCGAGCACAGCCGGATGGCCCCAGCGGTCGGCTTCCACTTCCTCGTGGTAGCGGCGTTCGTTGGGATAGACATGCTCGTCCATGAAGGCATTGAGCCGTTCGAGCAGGCTTTTCGTCTTGTCGCTGTATTCAAAGTCCATCTTGCGTCCGCCGCTGGCATTTCAGAAGAGGGGCCGCCGGCAGAGTGGATTGCCGGCGGCTCATGTTGTCAGGCGGCGCGGACGCCGGGCGGATTGCCCTTCAGCACGGTGGCGCGGACATTGTGGGGATCGAGCCTGGCGATGATCGCCATCTGCTCCTCTGTGGGGGCTGCCGTGGTGGTTATGCCTTCGGCGCGCAGCAGCGGGAAGCCGGTGGCCTCCTGCACCTGCTCGAAGGTGACCCCTGGGTGCAATGACAGCACCTGGGCCGCATGGTCTGGTCCGTTGAAGTCGAAAACGCAGAGGTCGGTGATGACCACGCCGAGCTTGACGTCGGCGGGCTTGGCGCCTTCCGGCCAGTTCTTGGCGTTGTAGCCGACGCTCGCCACCACATCGACCTCGCCATCGACGAAGGTGCGCTTTGAATGGTTGGGCAGGAACATCGAGTTCTTGTGGCAGATCGAGTTGCCCGGGAAGCCGCGGACGCCGAGCATGGCAACCTTCGGCTTCTGGAACTCGCCGCCAAGTGCCGAGATGTTGCCCTGGCCGTAGCGATCGACCTGAACCGGCGTCACCATGGCATGGCGACGGCCGCTCCAGACGCTGTCGAAGACGCGGCTGTAAGGCATCCAGCCGGACAGCTTCGGCTTGTAGTCGCCGCGCGGTCCGAGCGGGATCGGGTCCTCGACCAGATAGGCCTCGCCGTCGGTCATCATGATGCCTGGCGCGCAGGTCAGCTTGGCAAGGCCTGCGGCGAGACGCGGCAGCGGGCCGATGCCGGTAGCCAGAACCTCACCGTCGGAAGCCCATGCCTGCGCGCCAACAGCGACGATCAGTTCGGCAAGCGTGAATTCTTTTGCAGTCGTCATGTCGTGTCCGATCAGAAAATGGGGAGCGGCAGGGCGCGGATCTGGGCTTCGCCGCCGACGCTCGCGATGTAGCTGGCCTCATCGCCCTTCACGTATTGGTCGACATAGCTCTGCCAACCTCCCTCTTCGGTTGCCGATGTGGCATAGGCCTTGAGGTGCCCCATGTCCCAGCCATAGGCGTCGTGTGCCGCGGTCGGGTGCGCGCCGAGCGGTGCCTTGATCACACCGGTGACCAGGCAGCGTTCGAACAGGTTCGACTTGGCCTTGTCGGAATATTCGTCGCCGATGCGGTCGACCAGCACCTCGGTGGTGACGAACACCTTGTCGGCGGCGCGTGCGAACAGGCCGTCGAAGAACGGGTCCGGACCGTCGGTCTGGGTGTTGCCCAGGCGGTCGGCGCGGCTTGCGTGGATCAAAGCCACGTCGAGCTTGATCGCCGGCATCGCCAGCAGCACTTCGCCGTCGTCATAGGGCGACGTCACGGTCTTGAAGTGCGGGTTGTACTTCATGACGTCCGAGCCAAGCCCGACGCGCGTCGCGGCGAATGGCAGATTGTGGCCGGCAGCCTGCAAGCCGAGCAGCAGAAGGCCTTCGTCCAGCTCGGAAACCTCGACTGCACCGGCTTCGCGCGCCTTGCGGAAATAGGGCTCGATCGGCATCGCGTCGAGCGACACGAAGCCGTAGATCAGCTTCTTGACCTTGCCGGCAGCGCACAACATGCCGATCTCGGGGCCACCATAGGCGACCAGCGTCAGGTCCTTGAGGTCCGAGCGCAGAATCTCGCGCACCAGCGCCATCGGCTTGCGGCGTGGACCCCAGCCGCCAAAGCCGATCGTCATGCCGTCGCGCAATTCGCCGACGACCGCTTTCAGGTCCATTTCCTTGTTCATAGATACCTAATCCGTTTGTTCTTCGTATTGGTTCGGCAAGGATCTACGGCGTCAGCCGTAAAAGCCCCTGCCCTCGGCTACCAACCGCTCTATGAGCGCGGCCGGCTTGAAATACTGGTCGCCCACGAGGCCCGCATACTCGTCGAGCGCCGCCTTGACCTTCGGCAGACCGATCTGGTCGGCATAAAACATCGGTCCGCCCAGATAGGTCGGGAAGCCGAAGCCGTTGGTCCAGATCACGTCGATATCGCCAGCCCGTGCGGCCGCACCTTCATCGAGGATCTTGGCTGCCTCGTTGACCATGGCGTAGAGGCAGCGTTCGAGGATTTCCTCATCGGTGATGGTGCGGGCGGTGAAGCCACGTTCGCGGCGGTGTGCGTCGAGCAGTTCGTCGACTGCAGGGTCATGCGAGGCCTTGCGGTTCTCGTCATAGACATAATAGCCCGCGCCCGACTTCTGGCCGAGCCGGCCGGCTGCCACCATGCGATCGACGATGTTGCACTGCTGCTCGCGCGGCGACATGCGGGCAACGCGTGCCGCCCTGGCTGCCGCCATGATGTCCATGCCGGCGAGATCGGCCAACGCGAACGGGCCGATCGGGAAGCCGAAGGCGGTTAGCACGCGGTCGACCTGTTGCGGCGTCGCACCGTCCTCGAGCAGGAACTGAGCCTCGCGCGTCCGCTTGGAAAGCATGCGATTGGCAACGAAACCTTCGGAGCGCCCGACCATAACAGGCACCTTGCCCAGGCGCTTGCCCAGCGCCGTCGTCGTGGCGAGGACCTCAGGCGCGGTCTTCGCCGCCCGGACGTTTTCGAGCAGCTTCATGACGTTGGCTGGGTTGAAGAAATGCATGCCGGCGACACGCGCTGCATTCTTGCTGGTCTGGGCCAGTTCCTCGATGTCGAGGAAAGACGTGTTGGTGGCGATGATGGCATCGTCGCGCAGCACGGCATCGAGCTTGGCAAAGACGCTCTTCTTGACGTCGAGCTGTTCGGTCACCGCCTCGATCACCAGGTCGACGTCGGCGATGCCGTCATAAGCCGTCGTCGTGGTCAGCAGCGCCATGCGGCGCTCCATCTCTTCCGCCGTCAACGAGCCACGCTTGACGGAGCCTTCGTAGATCTTGCCGATCGCCTTGATCGCGGATGCAAGCCCCTCGTCCGTGAGGCCAATCAGCGTCACCGGAATGCCGATGTTGAGAAAGCAGGCAGCGATGCCTCGGCCCATCGTGCCGGGACCAACGATGGCAACCTTGTCGATGTTGCGTGGTTTCACCTCGGCATCAACGCCGTCGATCTTGAGCGCCTCGCGTTCGGCGGCGAAGATGTGGCGCAGCGCCTTGGACTGCGGCGAGACCAGCAGTTCCTTGCAGGTCTTGTATTCGAGCGCAATCGCTTCGGCGACCGGCGTTTCGGTGACCATCCTGATCAGATCGACCGCAACAAGAGGTGCCTTGAAGCCTTTGTATTTCTTGGACAATGCCGCGCGGCTTGCCTCCAGTAGGGCTGGATCGAAGGCAGGCACCGGCAGGTCGCTGGTGCGGCGCACATTGGCGCCATCGGCAATCACCTTCTCGGCAAAGGCAATGGCCGCAGCCTTGAGGTCGCCTGACACGACTTCATCGACGATGCCCTTTTCCCGGGCGTCGCGCGCCGAGATCTGGCCGCCTTCGCTGATCATCGTCAGCGCCTGCTCGACGCCGGCGAGACGCGGCAGACGAACAGTGCCGCCGGAACCCGGGAGGATGCCGAGCTTGACCTCAGGCAGGCCAACCTTCGCGCCATCGACCGCGATGCGGTAGCTGCAAGCGAGTGCCACTTCGAGGCCGCCGCCGAGTGCGGTGCCATGGATGGCGGCGACAATCGGCTTGGTGGCGGCGTCGAGCGTATCGATGACCTCACCGAGCAGCGGTGCCACCATCGGCTTCTTGAACTCGTGGATGTCGGCGCCGGCGATGAAGGTGCGGCCGTCGCAGACAATGACCATGGCGCGGGCCTCGGCATCGTCTTCCAGTGTCCAGACAGCCTCGATCAGGCCGGCACGCACCGAATGCGACAGCGCATTGACCGGCGGATTGTCGATGGTCGCGACCAGAATGTTGCCGTGCTTTGCGACCGAGACGGTCTTTGCGAGCAGCTCGGTCATGCCGGCACTCCTTCCCTGCTATTTCCTGAATTGCCTGTCACCAGCACGACTTTGCCCTTCACGGCACGCTCCATCACCACGTCCAAGGCTTTGGCGAAGCTGTCGAACGGATATTCAGCCGAGATATGCGGCTTGAGCTTGCCGCTGGCGAACCAGTCCATCAGCTCGGCGATGTTGGCCGCGTTCTTTTCCGGCGCCGAACGCGCATAAGCGCCCCAAAATACGCCGATCAGCGCCGACTGCTTGAGCAGCAGCAGGTTGAGCGCGATCTTCGGGATCTCGCCGGCGGCAAAGCCGATCACCAGATGACGGCCAAACAGTGCGAGATTGCGCACCGCAGTCTCGGTCAGTGCGCCGCCGACAGGATCGTAGACCACATCGACGCCCTGCCCGTTGGTCAGTTCCTTGAGCCGTTGGCGCAAATCCTCGGTCGAATAGTTGATGGTCTCGTCGGCGCCGTACCGGCGGCAAAGCGCCAGTTTCTCGTCGCTTGAGGCAGCCGCGATGACCCGCGCGCCCATCTGCTTGCCGAGTTCGACGGCCGTCAGGCCAACGCCGCCAGCAGCACCCAGAACAAGAAGCGTTTCGCCCGGCTTGATCTGTGCCCGGTCCTTCAATGCGTGATGCGAGGTGGCATATGTAATGAGGAAGCCAGCCGCCTCGACGAAACTCATCTCGTCAGGGATCGGAAACACCTTCCAGGCGTCGACAGCGACCTGCTCGCCATAGCCGCCGATACCGGCGAAGGCCAGCACGCGCAGGCCCACCTTCAGACGTTCGACGCCCTCGCCAACGGCAATGATGACGCCGGCGGCTTCGCTGCCCGGCGTGAACGGCAGTTCAGGCTTGGTCTGGTACTTGCCTTCGACCATCAGCCCGTCGAAGAAGTTGATGCCGCATGCCTCGATGCGGATCACCACCTGCCCGGGCTTTGCCGCGGGTGCGGGGACTTCTTCTATCCTGAGTTCCGCCCTTGGGGCGAACTCCCTGCAGATGACTGCCTTCATTTCCCTACGCCGCTTCTTGCTGCCATTTCGGCACTGCCAAATTCTTCAATCGAGTCAAGGAATGGGACAGGGGCAGACCGACAACATCGTCTGATGGGACTAGTCGCAAGGAAGCCCGCCTTTGGGCAGCGAAACGGCGGAATTGCGCGGCGACGTTAGTCCCTTCGGACGATGTTGCCTGCGTCCACGCGCGCAGGTTCGCGGGTACATTTCGAGGAGAACGAAGATGGCCCGTCTGGCAGGCAAAGTTGCATTCATATCAGGCGCGACCGGCGGCATCGGCGAGGCGGCGGCACGGCTGTTCGCGCAGGAAGGTGCCAGGGTCGCGGTCGCAGGTCGCAGCCGCGACAAGGGCGAGGCCATCGCCGCTTCCATCAACGGCACGGGCGGCGCTGCCCTCTATGTCGAGACCGACGTGACTGAACCCGACAGCGTCGAGGCCGCGTTCAAGACGGTCATGGACAGCTGGGGCCGGCTCGACGTGCTCTACAACAATGCCGGCGGCTCAAGCTCCGCGGATGGCCCGGTGACGGTAGCGCCGTTCGAGGAATTCTGGCGTTGCATCAAGCTCGACCTGTTCGGCACCTGGGTCTGCTGCCGCAACGCCATCCCGTTGATGCAGCAGTCGGGTGGTGGCTCGATCGTCAACTGCTCGTCCATCGTCGGCGCCATGGGCATTCCCAACCGCGACGCATACTCAGCGGCCAAGGGCGGCGTCATCTCGCTGACCCGCTCGATGGCGGTGGAATTCGCCAAGGACAACATCCGCGTCAACGTGCTGGTGCCGGGTGCCGTCGCCACCGACCGGGTGCTCGGCTTCTTCGAGCGCGAGCCGCATCTCAAGGCCCAGTTCGACGCCTATCTGCTTGGCATTGCCGAGCCGATCGACGTTGCCAATGCAGCGCTGTACCTGGCTTCCGACGAATCGCGGAAGATGACCGGGCATCAGCTGCCCATCGACGGCGGCATCCTGATTTCGTGACCGCCGCGCCGGATATCATTTAGTCTGTGCAGACGATGCCTGCCCCTTCGGGCAGGCTTTCTAGTCGGCACAGAATCCCAATTTCGACTGCAGGAATACGAGCATGGAAATCCTGAGCCAGGTGCTGGCGCGGAACGCGCGGCTGATCGGCGAGCGCAACTTCATCGTCACCGACAAGGAAACGATCACCTATGCGCGCTTTGCCGAGCTGACGGCACAACTGGCTAACGTGCTCAAGGCGCGTGGCGTGGCCAAGGGCGACCGCGTCGGCCTCTATCTGCCGAGTACCCCGATGATGGCCATCGGCTTCTGGGCCTGCCAGCGCCTCGGCGCGATCCCTGCCCCGCTCAGCGCCATGTTCCGCCACGCCGAGCTGCGCAAGATCGTCAGCCAGACCGGCATGAGGGCGCTCATCGCCGACGGATCGACCTGGCCCTATTTTTCCGAGATCAGGGCCGAGTTTGCCGAGCTTGCCCATTGCCTGGTTGTGTCGGGCGACGGCAGCGCAGACGATCTCGCCACACTGATGGCATCCGCACCCTCGACCTTCGGGGACGAGCCTTGCCACATCGACGACATCTGCGCCTTGTTCTTTACCTCGGGCACCACCGGTGCGCCCAAGGGTGCGGCACAGTCGCAGTTCAACCAGTGCTCGACACTGCGCGACATGATGGTGTCGCACCGCACGCGCTTTGCCGAGGAAGTCTATCTCTGCGCCGTGCCGCTGTTCACCAATTTCGGCCTGACGGTGACTCTCAACCTGTGCCTCTACACCGGCGGCACCATCGTTCTGCACGAGCGTTGGGACACGCAGCGCGTTCTCGCCGACATCGGCCGCTACAAGGCCACCTATTTTGGCGGCACGCCGACCATGTATGTCTACATGGTCAATGAGGTCGACCCGGCCAGGCACGACCTGTCGTCGCTGCGCATCTGCACGGCGGGCGGCTCGCCCGTGCCGCAGCCTGTCATCCGCCGCTTCGAGGAGCTTTCGGGCGCCCGCGTCACCCAGGTCTACGGCTCGACCGAAACCAGCGGCCAGAACGTCATGGAGCCGACCTCAGGCATCCGCAAGCCGGGCTCGGCAGGCCTTGCCGTCGGCAGTTCACGTATCTCGATCGTCGACGATGAGGGCAATGCCATTCCGCAGGGCGAGATCGGCGAGGTCATCATCTCGGGCGATTGCGTCGCCCAGGGCTACTGGCAGGACGAGAAGGCGACTGCCGAGGCGTTCGGCAACGGCGGCTGGAAGTCGGGCGATCTCGGCTATGTCGACGAAGACGGCTACCTGTTCATCGTCGATCGCAAGAAAGACGTCATCATCGCCGGCGGCCACAATGTCTACCCGCTCGAAATCGAAGCGCTGCTCTACAAGCATCCGGCGGTAGCCATGTGCGCGGTCGTCGGCGCGCCCGACGAGAGCAAGGGCGAAATCCCGGTCGCAGTCATCGTCAAGGCCTCTGGGCAGGACGCGACGGCGGAAGAACTGATCCGCTACTGCCGTGAGAGCCTCGCCGCCTACAAGGCTCCGCGCGCCGTCCACTTCATCGACAACATGCCCGTCGAGGCGGCCAAGATCCGCAAGCGCGAACTGGTACTGGCGCTGCGCGAGAACCGGCTGGACGATTTCAGGAACAGGTAGAGGCTGGAACCAGCTGAATGAAGATGGCCGCATGCGCGGCCATCTATTGCGAACCGAGTCTGTTGTTCGCACTTCTTGGACAGACGGCCGGCCAACTCAGGCTGTCGCAACATCTCCGGCACCGCCGAATGCGCTCCAGCCGCCGTCGACCGGCAGCACCGTTCCGGTGATGTAGGACGCCCAGTCGGACAGCAGGAACACCGCCGCCTTTGCCATCTCCTCCGGCAGCGCCAGCCGGCCGAGCGGCGTGCGTCGTTCGAGGATCGTCGGATCGAACGCCTTGCGCTCGAGCAGTGCCTCGACCATCGGCGTGCGCGTATAGGCCGGTGCGATCGCGTTGACCCGGATGCCCGACGGCCCCCATTCGCAGGCCAGCGTATGCGTCAGGTGGTTGATGCCGGCCTTGGCCGCCGCATAGGCCGAGCGCCGCGGAAATCCGCCGATCCCCACGATGGACGACACGTTGACGATCGCCCCTCGCTTCTGTGCCAGCATTGGACGCGACGCCGCCCGGCACATCAGGTAGGTGCCGCCCAGATTGACGTCGATCACGCGCTGCCAACGCTCCACCGACTGCTCATGCAGCGGCACCAGATCGTCACCAATGCCGGCTGAATTGAACACCAGATCGAGACCGCCGAGCATGGCAATCGCTTCGCTTGCCATGCGTTCCGCATCGGCTTCGCTGGCGACATCGCCTTGGGTCGCCCCGACCGCGCCCGTGCGCAACGCAGCCCCGTCGAGGCTCGCCCGGCTAAGATCAGCGATGACCACCCGTGCGCCGAGATCCGATAGCAGCTTGGCTGTCGTCTCGCCGATGCCGCTGGCGCCGCCTGTTACCAGAGCCCGCATGCCATCGAATCGGATCGCGGGCGCAGTCATGCGTCCGGGTCTCCGCCGTCCGCGGCGTCGGCCCGGAAATGGAAGTCCGGGCTCCACTGCTCCCGCGGCTGGACGTGCAAGTTCCAGTAGGCATCGGCGATGAGATCGTGGTCGTAGGGCGTTCCGGCCTGCATCGTGCCATGGATGGCGACGGTCGAGACATGGATGCCCGCCGGCGAAAGCTCCTTCTCCAGCGAATGCCCGAGGCTGCGCAGGGCTACCTTGCCGAGCGAGGTCACGCCCCATTCGATCCAGGGCCCAAAGGCGAGCACCCCGCCGGTGAGCAGGATCGTGCCCCGCCGGCGTTCGATCATCCCTGATACAACCGCCTGCGCGGCATGCAGCGCTCCGGCGACATTGGTCCTGAAGGCATCCACGACATAGTCGACGCTGGCCGTTTCGCCGTGCGGCTTCCAGCCAACGGCCGTGCCATATTTCACCTCGCCCAGCCGCGACGGTGTGACGAAGCGCGCCGGCTCGACGATGGCGGCGTTATAGATCAGCGCCTCGGTATCGCCATGCCGTTCACGGATCGCGGCATGGACGCGATCCATCTCGTCCGGCTTGCCGGCATCGCCGACGAAACCGGCAACATCGAGCCCTTCGGCCCTCAGTTCCTGCGCGTAGCGCGCAACCGCCTCGGCGCGACGGCCGACGAAGGCGACGCGATGGCCCTCGCGCGCGAACTTCCTGACCAGCGCCTGGCCGAGGCCCGGCCCCATGCCGATGACGACAGTCGATGGCGCGCTCATTGCGCTACCTTTACCTTGGCCGCAGCCTGAGTGCGCGGGGTCGCCTGCTGGACCTTGCGTTCGGCCCGGTTGGCCAGGAACTCCTCCAGCGTGCCGATGATGCCCTTGCGCAGGAACAGCACGCACAGCACGAAGATGACGCCCTGCACCACCACCACCCATGCGCCCAGCGTCGCCAGTTCGCGCTGCAACGTCACCAGCACGGCCGCACCGACAACCGGTCCGAGCAGCGTGCCGACGCCGCCGATCAGCGTCATCAGCAGCACGTCGGCCGAGGTCATGAAGAACACGTCGGCCAGCGACGCCAGCTGGAAGATGATCGCCTTGAGGCCACCCGCAACACCCGACAGCATCGCCGAAAGCGTGAACGCGATCAGCTTGAAGCGGTCGGTCGAATAGCCGAGCGAAATGGCGCGTGGCTCGTTCTCGCGGATCGACTTCAGCGTCTGGCCGAAGGGCGAATGGATGATGCGGTAGACGAAGGCAAAGCCGACCAGGAACACGGCGAGCGTCACGTAATACATGTTCAGCGTATTCGAGAGGTCGATGACGCCGAACAGCGTGCCGCGCGGCACCGACTGGATGCCGTCCTCGCCATGGGTCCACGGCGCCTGCACCGCGTAGAAATAGATGATCTGCGCCAGCGCCAGCGTGATCATGGCGAAGTAGAGCCCCTGCCGGCGGATCGCCAGCCAGCCGAACAGCGCGCCGATGGCGGTCGCCACCACGACGCCCATCAGGATGCAGAGCTCGGTCGGCAGTCCCCAGGCAGCGGCGGCATGTGCCGTGACGTAGGCCGACGCGCCGTAGAAGGCCGCATGGCCGAAGGCGAGCAGGCCGACATAGCCGAAGATCAAATTGTAGGCCAAGGCAAACAGCGCCAGCACCAGGATCTTCATGCCCATGATGGGGTAGACGAGGAACGGCAAGGCGATGCCGCCGACGGTGAAGATCGCCAGCCACAGCCGGCCGCTTTCGAGGAAGCTGCCGGAACGGCCCGACGAGACGTCGGCGACGGAGTGGCTCGTCGTTTCCTTGCCGAACAGGCCGGCCGGGCGGAAGATCAGCACCAGCGCCATGATGATGAAGATCACCGTCGCTGACGCCTGCGGATAGAACACCTTTGTCAGGCCCTCGATCACGCCGAGCATCAGGCCGGAGATGATGGCGCCAAAGATCGAGCCCATACCGCCGATGACCACCACCGCGAAGATGGTGATGATGATGCCCTGCCCCATCTGTGGACTGACCTGATAGATCGGCGCGGCCATGACGCCGGCAAACCCCGCAAGGCCGACGCCGAAGGCATAGGTCAGCATCAGCAGGCGCGGCACGTTGATGCCGAAGGCGCGCACCAGATCAGGGTTTTCGGTCGCGGCGCGCAGGTAGGAGCCGAGCTTGGTGCGCTCGACGACATACCAGGTGCCGAAGCAGACGACGATTGCCACCGCAATCACCCAGGCGCGGTAGATCGGCAGGAACATGAAGCCGAGATTGATGCCGCCCTTGAGTGTATCAGGCACGCCATACATCTGGCCGGCAGCGCCATAATAGACGTTGAACGCACCCTCGATCGCCATGGCCAGGCCGACGGTCAGCAGCAGGCCGTAGGCATGGTCGAGGTCATAGACGCGGCGGATGAAGACGCGCTCCATCAGCGCGCCGATGACGGCGACCACCAGCGGCACGATGACCAGCGCCCACCAATAGCCGATGGAGGGCAGACCGAGGCCGGGAAACAGTTCGGGCAGGCGCATGAGATACCAGGCGCCGAAGGCGCCCAGCATGTATTGCGCGCCATGGACGAAGTTGCCGATACGCAGCATGCCGAAGATGATCGCCACGCCGAGGCTCATCATGGCGTAGAACGAGCCGTTGATCAGGCCGACGAGAAGCTGGCCGAAAAGCAGCGCAGGCGGAACGCCAATCAGGTCCATCATGGCCATCACACCCCGAGATAGGTTTGGATCTTGGCTTCGTTGCCGGCGAGCTCGTCGCGGCTGAAGCGCTCGACCACCTTGCCGTGGTCGACGACGAAATGCCGGTCGGCGAGTTTTGCAGCGAAGCGGAAATTCTGCTCGACCAAAAGGATGGTGAAGCCCCTCGCCTTCAGCTTTTCGAGCACGACGGCGATCTGCTTGACGATGACGGGCGCCAGGCCCTCTGTCGGCTCGTCGAAGATCAAAAGCTTTGCGCCCGTGCGCAGGATGCGTCCAATGGCCAGCATCTGCTGCTCGCCACCCGACAGCTTGGTGCCGGGGCTCTGCCAGCGCGCCTTGAGGTTCGGGAACAGCTCGAGGATCTCGTCCACCGTCATGCCGCCCTTGGCGATCACTGGCGGTAGCTCCAGGTTCTCGGCCACCGACAGGCTCGAGAAAATGCCGCGTTCTTCCGGGCAATAGGCGATGCCGCGCCGGGCGATGATCTCAGGCGCCCTCGTCCCGACACTCTCACCGCGATAGGCAATAGTACCGGTCTTCTTGCGCACCAGCCCCATGATGCAACGTAGCGCCGTGGTCTTGCCGGCGCCGTTTCGGCCGAGAAGGGTCACCAGTTCGCCCTCACGGATGTCGAAATTCATGCCGTGCAGGGCTTTGCTCTCCCCATACCATGCATGCAGGTCGGCGATGTCGAGCACCACCTTCGAAGTCTCAGTCATCTGCGCCACCGATATAGGCTTCGATCACGCGCGGGTCGCGCGACACGGTCTCGTAGTTGCCCTCGGCAAGCACGCGTCCCTGCGCCAGCACGGTGATGGTGTCGGAAAGGGCAGCAACCACCGACAGATTGTGCTCGACCATCAGGATGGTGCGGTCGGCGGAAACCTTGCGGATCAGTTCGGCGATGCGGTCGACATCCTCGTGCCCCATGCCCGAGGTCGGCTCGTCGAGCAGCAGCATCTCGGGATCGAGCGCCAGCGTCGTGGCGATCTCCAGCGCGCGCTTGCGCCCGTACGGCAGGTTGACCGCGACGTGGTCGCGATAATTCAGCATACCCACGGAATCGAGCAACTCGTCGATGCGGTCGTTGAGCACGCCGAGCGTGCGTTCGCTCTGCCAGAAGCGGTAGGAGGTACCCGTCGGCCGCTGCAGCGCCATGCGCACGTTTTCGCGCACGCTCATGCGCGGAAACACCGCCGAAATCTGGAACGAGCGGACGATGCCCTTGCGCGCCACCTCTTCCGGCTTCAGCGCGGTGATGTCTTCGCCATTGTAGCGGATCGTGCCTTCGCTCGGCGACAGGAACTTCGTGATCAGGTTGAAGGTCGTAGTCTTGCCGGCGCCGTTGGGGCCGATCAGGGCGTGGATGGTGTTGCGCCGGACCTTGAGGTCGACGTCCTTTACGGCCGCGAAGCCGTAGAAATACCGGCTCAGCCCAGACGCCTCGATGATGTAGTCGTCCGCAGTGCCTTGTCGCACCTTGTCCTCCGCGTTCTCTAGGAAATGCGCGGCACGGGCCGCCCGTCATGCATCGACGAGAATGCCCTTGCCGTGTGATGCCAGCTGCTGCAGCGCCACCACCTTCTGGTAGTCGGCTGAATGGTAGAAACGGCGGGCATCTTCAGTGCTCGGAAACTCGACCACCGAGATCGACGCTGGCCGCCAGCCGCCTTCCAGGCTTTCGATGCGATCGCTCGACAAAACGAAACGCCCGCCGCTTGCAGCCATGATCGGGCCTGCAACCTCGCGGTAATGCGACCAGGCCGCTTCGTCGGTGACCTCGATTTCGAAGATCAGATAGCCGGGCACGATATTGCTCCCGCAAGTCGAGTGCCGGACCGCGATATGGTGGTCCGGCATCAAGGATCAGCTCTTGCCCAGCTTGCAGGCGCTCTTGTCGATAGAGCGGAAGGCCTGGTCGGCCGGGACAGTGGTCACGACCTTGAACACGTCCTGCGCGTCGGCCGCTTCGCCAGGCGCACGCACTTCCAGCAACTGCATGTCGTGCGCCAGGCGGCCGTTGGGTAGCAGCGTTGCATTTTTTGCGAACAAGTCGTTGATCTTGCCTTCGCGCAGCTTGGCGAGCACGGCGGTCGGCTCGTCGGTGCCGGCGGCCTTGACGGCGTTCAGGTAGTTGGTGGCAGCCGAATAGGCGCCCGCTGCGACCCAGCCCGGCGCATTGCCGGTCTTCTTCTGCATCTCTTCCTTGAAGTGCTTGGAAGCGTCGTCGGTGTTCCAGTACCAGGCGGCCGCGAACTGGATGCCCTTCAGCGCCTCGAGGCCGATGGCGCGCGCATCCGACTGGTGCAGCACGGTCACCGCCACGCGCATGCCCTGGTCGATCAGGCCGAACTCCTGCACCTGCTTCAGCGCGTTGATCAGTTCAGGGCCGTTGACGGTCAGCGCCAGCACCTTGGCGCCAGATGCCTGCGCCTGGAGGATGTAGGACGAGAAGTCGGTGGTGCCGAGCGGCGCGCGCACCTGGCCGAGGATCTTGCCGCCTTCGTCTTCGACGGCGGTCTTCACACCGGCTTCCATCACCTTGCCGGCCTCGTAGTCGGGCGACAGGATGAACCAGGTCTCGCCACCGGCCTTGAGCTGGGCGCTGACCGACGAGCGAACCTGCGAATAGGCGTCATAGGCCCAGGCGAGGCCATAGCCGTTGCAGTCGGCTTCCGTCATCTTGTCAGTCATCGGCGACACGAAGAAGCCGAGCTTCTTTTGCTCGCCGAGCAGGTTGTTGACCGAAAGCGCGATCGCCGAGTTTGCGACGTCGAACAGCGCATCGACATTGTCGCGTTCCAGCCATTCGCGGGCGATCGACAGGGCGATTTCGGGCTTGTTCTGGTGGTCGGCCGAAACCAGTTCGATCGGCTTGCCCAGCACCTCGCCGCCGAAGTCGGAGATGGCGAGCTTGACCGCCTCGGTCACTTCGGTCCCGCCGAGCGCGGAAAAGGACGAACTCTGGTCGTTGAGCACGCCGAGCTTGACGCTGGCATCCTGTGCGGCGGCGGTCAGCGCGGTCGACAGCAGCAATGCTGCCGCGAGAATGGATTTCTTCATGTCATTCCTCCCCAGGAACGTAGGCTTTGCTGCCGGTCTGGATGCGCGCCGGCGCTCATGTGCGCGCAAGGCCGCCACGCTCGTTGGCGTGGAGACTCCTCAAGGAGAAATCACAGGATGCGGCATGGCAGAACATCGTCCATGCGGACTAGCGCATATGCTGGCACGGTTGGACCGCCTCGGCCTTCGCCTGGGCTAGTTCGTTTGCAGGATGCGAGTTGCCGGCCTCGCCTTCGACATCGCGGCATGAATGAATTCGACACGATCATCGTTGGCGCCGGCTCGGCCGGCTGCGTCCTGGCCAACCGGCTGAGCAAAGACCCTCGACATCGCGTGCTTGTGCTGGAAGCCGGCCCGTCCGACCTGCATCCGCTGGTGCGCATGCCCCGGGGCTGGGTCAAGCTGACGAAGCACCCCAAGCGGTCGTGGAATTTCCCCGTCGAGCATGAGAATGGCCGGCCGCAAGCCGAGACCTGGGCGCGGGGTCGCGGACTTGGCGGATCGAGCTCGATCAACGGCATGCTCTATTGCCGCGGCGCGCCGGAGGATTACGACGGCTGGGCCGATTTCGGCGTGAAGGGCTGGGGCTGGTCTGATATGGCGCCGGTCTTCCGCAAGATCGAGAACCACCAGCTTGGCGGCGATACCATCCGGGGCGACAACGGCCCTTTGCAGATCAGCGTCCGCCCTCTCGCCGACCCGCTTGGCCAGGCCATCCTCGACGCCGGCGCCTCGCTCGGCCTCGACCATCTCGACGATCTCAACGGCGACAGGCGTGAAGGCATCGGCACCTACACCCACACGGTCGACCACCGGGGGCGGCGCATGAGCGCCGCGCGAGCGTTCCTGCGCCCGGCGATGAAACGCAAAAACCTCGTCGTGCGTACAGGCGCGCAGGTGCAACGCATCCTGTTCGAGGGCCAGCGGGCTATCGGCGTCGAATATCTTGCTGGCGGCAAAAAGAGCGCCGCTCGCGCTTCACAGGAGGTCATCATCGCATGCGGCGCGATCCAGTCGCCGCAGTTGTTGCAGGTCTCGGGTATCGGCCGGCCGGAAGTGCTCTCGGCAGCCGGTGTCGGGATCGTGGCCGAAGTCCACGGCGTCGGCCGGAATTTCGCCGAACATCTGGTGATCGCACTGCCCTATCGCCTCGCTGGGCTTCACGGCCACAATCGCCGGCTCGGCGGCCTGCGCTTGATCGGTGAAGTCCTGCGTTACTATCTCGCCGGCACGGGGCTGATGAGCTTTGGCGCGTCCGAAATGGGCGGCTTCGTCCGCTCCTCGCCCGATGTCGCCTATGCCGACCTGCAGCTGTCGCTGTCGCCCTACACCTTTGCCCGCGGGCTGCTGCAAGGCAGGCTGAAACTGGAGGACAAGTCGGGCATCACCATCATCGGCTACGCTTTGCGGCCAGAAAGTCGCGGCGAGATCACGATCCGCACAGCCGACATGCATGACATGCCCTCGATCTGGCCGAATTGGCTGGCGACCGAGCACGACCGGCGCACGGCGGTTGCCATGATGCGCATCATGCGCGACTTCGTGGCCCAGCCGGCCTTGCGACCCTTCGTCAAGGAAGAGTTGTGGCCGGGCAAGGCCCTCCAGACCGACGACGAGTTGCTGGCTGCCTTCCGCTCGACCTTCGTGTCGGGACTGCACGCGGTCGGCACCTGCCGGATGGGCAACGACACGAGGGCTGTCGTCGATGAGCGGCTGCGCGTCCATGGCGTCGAAGGCCTGCGCGTCGTCGACGCCTCGGTGATCCCGGCGCCGATCTCGGGCAATACCAATGGCCCTGTCATGGCGCTGGCCTGGCGCGCGGCCGACCTGATCCTCGAAGACCGGCGCTGAACTTTCAGAAATCAAAAAATTCGGAGCGCGCGCTGCTGAACGCCTTTTCGAGGCGATACAGCATGCGCCAGCCGGTTTCGGTCCTGCGGTAGCGCACGTCGTACTGGCCACAGGCTGTGCGGCTCATGGTATGGTTGGCAGCGATCCGACCGATGGCGACGAACTGGAAATGCAGGTGCCCGGTGGCCTCGTCGCCATTAATGTCGAGCAGCGGCAATCCCGGCACGTGTACGCCGGAAAATTTCGCGGCGAATTCCCGGCAGAAGGCCGACAGCTGGTCCCGGCCCTCCACCTTGAGCGGTGGGCGATCGCCAACCGCAGCGATCTCGAACACGCCATCCCCAGTGAACACGTCGGCCCAGGCATCGCCGTCGCCGCTGTCCCAGGCGCGGGCATAACGCGCCTCGAGCACAATGATGTCGAGCATCGCCTCGGCGTGCGCCAGCCGTGCTTCGAGCATGTCAGCCCCTCACCGCAAATGCATCGCGCAATCTTGCCCCGCCATGGTCGATGGCCATCCGCGCCTTGCCGATCAGCCCGACCATGCTGGCGAAGCCGTGCGAGACACCGTCATAGCGCCGTGTCTCCAGATCGACGCCCGCCTCGGCCAGAGCAATGCAGAAGGCCTCAACCTCGCTGCGCAGCGGGTCGAATTCGGCAATGGCGACGGTCGTCTGCGGCAAGGTGCCGAGCAGAGACGACCGCAACAATGCGACACGTGGGTCGGTCAGATCAGCCGGTTTGCCTACATATTGGCGCCAGTACCAGCGCATCATTTCGGCGCTGAGGAACGGTGTCTGCGGGAAGGTCTGGTAGGTTTGGCCGGACGCGGTGGGATCCGAAGCGGGGTAGAACAACAAGAGGTGCCGCAGCACCCGGCGCAGCTCGGGCGACGCATGCAGCGCCGCCGCAGCAGCCAGGTTGCCGCCCGCACTGTCACCCGCCAGCGCCAGCCGCTCCGGATCGCACCCCAGTGCTGACGCATTGACTACTGCCCATTCAAGTGCGGCCAGCGCATCTTCATAGGCCGCCGGAAACTTGTGCTCAGGCGCCAGGCGATAGTCGATCGACAGCACCGCGCAGTCACCCGCCCTGGCCAACGCCCTGCAGAAGTTGTCATGCGTTTCAAGCGAGCACAGCACGAACCCGCCACCATGGTAGAAGATGAGCAGCGGCAGCCTTTCGTCCCCGCGCGGCTTGTAAAGCCGTGCCGGAATCCGCCCTGCTCCACCGGCAATGCTGATGTCCTCGACCGAGGTCATTTCGGTGCGTTCGGTTGGCCAGCCGGCGGCGTTGACCGCCGCGCGCAGGGCCGGGATATCGACATTGCCGAGATCAAGCGGCGGCCGCCTGGCGATGATCTCCGCCATCGCAGCGATATCCGCATCGAGCGCCATGTCCATCTTCAACCTCCCCGGCATTTCCACGGTTGGAGTGAAGGACGGCCAGGCGGTTTGCAGCATCGTTCGATCGGGTGAGCCAACGAAAAAGGCGCCGCCGGATACCGGCGACGCCTTCGCAAGTTGAACCGTGCTGCTTACTGGGCGCAGTCGGCTCGCTCGACGAGGCCGTCCTCGCGCAGCTGGTAGGGATTCTTGACGACCTTGAGGCTTTCCACCGACGGCAGGAAGTGGTTGTCGGCACTGGCCGCCAGCTTGCCCGTCAGCGTCTTGATCTCGCCGGCATTGGCTTCGATCCAGGCAGCGACCGACTTGCCGTCGGTCTTGCCCGAGCCGTTCATCGCCGCCGCCAGGATGAAGGGCTGGATATAGTAGGGCACCAGCGCCGAAGGCCCGCCCATGCGGTCGAGATCGGCGATGTCGGCCTTGGCCTTCTCGGCGAACTTGGCGAACGGCTTTTCGCCGAGCGCATCGCCCGGGCAATAGGTCATGCCTTCGAACTGCACGGAATAGACGCCTTCGAACGGCTCGGTGCCGATCGTGGCGGCGTTGCCGACGGCATAGTTGGTCATGGTCAGGCTCGCCAGAACCGGCACGTCCCAGCCGATGTCGTAGCGGTTTTCCAGCATCTTGCGCGCGTCGTCACCGATCGAGTTGATCAGCAGCACAGCTTCCGCCTCGGAGTTGCGCAGCGAAAACAGCTGCGGGGTCATGTCCTCGGTGCGGAAGGCGAATTCCTGGATGGCGACCGGCTCGACGCCTTTGCCCTTCATGTAGTTGACGATGTCGGTCACCGCCGCCTTCGACATGCCGCCATTGTCCGAGATCAGTGCCAGCTTGGTCAGCTTCAGCGTGTCGAGCGCATAGGCGATGTTCGGAATCATCTGGTTCTCGCCGATCGGCGAGGTCGAGAAGTGATACGGGCCGACCTGAGGCGTAAGCGCGGTCGAGGCAGCGCTGGAAATCTGGGCGATGTTGGCCTCGGTGCCGATCGGCATCAGTGGCGTCGTTTCCTGGCTGGTCGCCGGACCGACCACGGCCTGCACCTTCTCGCTTTCTATCAGGCGGCGCATCTCGCTCACGCCGTGCGTCGGGTCGGTCATGGTGTCGGCGAGCACCAGCTCGACCTTCTTGCCCAGGATGCCGCCAGCGGCGTTGATGTCGTCGACGGCGCGCTTCCACGCCACTTCGGCATTCTTGCCGATCGAGGCACCGGCGCCGGTCAACGACATGATGCCGCCGATCTTGATCGTCTCCTCGGCCTGGGCAGTGCTGGCCCCCGCAAGCGCGGTGAACGACATCAAGGCGGCGACGAGGGCGCGCCGGCTGCGAATGCTGGAAGTCATAGTCTGGTCTCCACGGAAATCGATGCCGCCGTTTCGGCCTAACGCGATTGCCACACATCGTCCATAAGGACCATTGAATTGATCCAGCGCGTTTCCGTGCTGGCCCAACGGCGGCCGCCCTGCAGAAACGCCCTCACCCGATCGAACGATGAATTTGCGGGGCTCCCACCTGAGACTTGTGCCCATGCCGAGAGGGCATTTGTCTCAAGCGGAGGAGCCTGCCAGTGAAATTTTCCATGATCTACGAGGCACAGATCGCCGAAACCCACCGCGAGGCCGAACAGCAGGTGTTTCGCGAGATGGCCGAGCAATGCGTCCAGCTCGACAGGCAAGGCTTCGACGGCGTCTGGTGCGTCGAGCACCATGGCCTGACGCAATATTCGCACATGTCGGCGCCGGAGACGTTCCTGGCCTTCGTCGCCGGCCAGACGAAAAGGCTTGAGATCGGCCACGGCGTCGTCTGCCTGCCGCCGGCGATGAACCACCCGATCAAGATCGCCGAGCGTGTCGCCATGCTCGACATCCTGTCCAACGGCCGGGTCAATTTCGGGGTCGGCAAGGGCGGCAGCCAGCAGGAGGCCGGCGCCTTCGGCTACCAGCTTGCCGAACTGCAGCCGCTGATCGACGAGAGCATGTACCTGATCCCGCGCCTCTTCACCGAAGAGAGCGTCGAGCATGACGGCCAGTACATCAAGTTCCCCGCCCGCCCGGTGCATCCCAAGCCGCTGCAGGACCCGCATCCGCGGATGTACATGGCCTGCACGCGTTGGGAGGCGGTGGTGACGGCAGGTTCGCGCGGCCTCGGCGCACTGGTCATGGGTTTTGGCGGGCCGGACGAGATCAAGACCAAGAGCGACGCCTATCGCAAGGCCTTTGCCGAGCGCAAACCGGAGGATCAGGTCGGATTCCGGCCGACCGAGCACCTGTCGGCACTGTGCCCGGCCATCGTCATGCGCGATCGCGACAAGGCGCGGCGCATCGGCTTGCGCGGCCAGCGCTTCTTTGCCGAGGCGCTGTCGCATTGGTACCAGGGTGGTCCAAAGCCGAAGGTCGACGATATGAGCCCTCAGGAACATCTGGCCGCGCTCGACAAGGTGCGCGAGCACAAGTTCGCCAAGCTCGGCGAAGACAAGATCGCCTACAATCCCCAGGCTTATGGCTATCTCGACGACATCAACGATGCCTATGGCACGCCCGAAGATTGCATCCGCTATGTCGAGCGGCTGTTCGAGGCCGGCGCCGACGAGATCATGTTCCTGTCGCAGATGGGCACCGTGCCGCACGAGGCGATCATGGAAACGATCGAGCTGATCGGCTCCGAAGTCATCCCCCATTTCCGCGGCAAGAAGCTGCGCGTCGCCGCCGCCGAATGATCCGTCAACGCGACCGGCACATCCAGCCGGTCGCTTCTCTCTGCCATCAAAAACGAAAAGGCCGGCACTTGATGCCGGCCTTTTCGTTTCCGTGGGTCTTGGGGGAACTCATGTTCACATGGCGAGATGGGCCCCGACATAGCGGGCGTCGGCATAGATCAGCGGTTCGATGTTGCCGAACAGCGCCACATCGGTGACCCGTCCGACGAACACGCCGTGGGTGCCGTAATAGAACTCGCCGTCATTGGCGCAGCAGATATTGGCCTGGGCGTCGCCGAGATAGGGAATGCCGTCACGCTCGCGCCAGTCGCCTTCGGCAAAGCGCGCCTCGCCCTTCACCTGCCCGCCGCAGCGTTGCGCCAGGGCTTCATGATTGCGCGCCAATATGTTGACGCAGAAGGGCGACTTCGCCTGAAAGGCGGCAAAGATCGACGCACTGCGATTGACGCAGGCAAGCAGCGATGGCGGCTCCATGCTCAGGCTGTCGACGGCGGTGGCCGCCATGGCCAGCCGTTGGCCATGGTAATTCGTGGTCAGGATGACAACCGATTTCGCCAACCGGCGCATCGCCGCCCGCGTGTCCGTCACCAGCTCATTGATCTCAACGGACATTTCGCGCTCCTCCTGCCGACGTCCTTCAATGAACGGATCATCGCGCAAGAGGCGCCTTGCGGCATCGTTCGAACGGGCGAGCCAGGCAATTCCAGGTCCGGAATGGCGTCTGAGCGCTAACTCAGTTCGTCGACCGAGCGCAAAAGCAGCCGAACCAGCTCGCTCTGCCTGCTCACACCGGTCTTGGAAAAGACCATGCGCAGATGCGCCTTGGCCGTGTTCTTGGTGATGCCGAGTGTTGCGCTGGCGTCGTCAAGGTCGAGGCCCTGCCCCATAAGTGCGGCGAGTTCGGCTTCGGCCGGCGTCAGCCCGAACAGCCGGACAAGGATCGCCGGCTGCGGCGCCACCGTGCTGCCGGCATCGGCGATGATGACGAGTGCCGCCCCGCGCAATGGCGCATGCAGCTTGGCGGAATGTGGCGCCGGCCGGACGACGAGGCCGAGTGCTTCGCCGCTCGAGCGATGGATTGAAAACGCCCGCGAGCCGGCAAAGGAGGCGGGGTCCGCTTCGGCGATCTCCGCGACGGCCGCGGTGAACGCACCGCTCGGACCTGCCTCATCGAGCAGGCGCAGCCGGCCGCGGTCGTTCTTCAGCACGTCCTTCTCGGCCAGGATCGCCTCGGCCTGCGGTGTCGCCTGCAGGATGCGGCACTCCTTGTCGACGATGATGGCACCGACGGCGAGCCGCCCCAGCGCGCTGGCGAAAAGCTCGCGTTCGGTTTCGAGGCTATTGAGCCGCAGGAACAGGCTCATCGCTTGTGTCAGATGCGGCAGCAGCCGCTGCAACGTCTCGCGCTCGCTGGTGCCGAAGTTGTCGCGGCCCAGCACCCGCGTTGCCCGCATCCGTACCCTTGCACCCGACGCCTCGACAATGTCGGCGCCCATGACATGCATCCAGCCAGAGCCGGTCATGAAGCTTGTCATGAACTCCGAATGCGAAAAGCCCTCCTCGCCGACGAGCTCGGCCAGCGTCGTCACCTTGCCGAGTGGCAGGTCGATGAAGGGATCTTGCCTGTAAAGCGCGTTGTAGCGGGCGATGCGCTCTTCGGAGGCCGCGCCGGAATAGATGGCGCCCGGCCTGTCGCGGCGCTGGCGCTCGATGATCAGCGTGCTGCTTTCGGCATCGACCGCCGCGCGCAACCCCTTGAGAAAACTGTCGAACGGGCTTTCCTCGCTGATGCCGGCATAGAGCGACTCGACCAGCCGGTCGTGATCGGGCACAGCACCTTGAGCTTGCGCCCGATCGGCCACGGTTAGTTCGCGTCCGCTGCGTAACGCTTGATCAGGTCGAGAAACAGCGGCGTCTCGCCGCCGCCATGCACTTCGAGCGTCGCGCCGGTGACGAAGGTTGCGGTCGGGCTGGCGAGATAGAGTGCGGCGCGTGCGATGTCGTCGCCGCGACCCATGCGCTGCATCGGCACCGAGGCGGCGATCGCCTGTTGCGCTTCGCGCGAACCATAGGTCTCGTCGGCCTTTTCCGTCTCGATCAGGCCCACGATGATGGCGTTGACGCGCACCTTGGGAGCCCATTCCTGGGCAAGGCTGGTGGTCAGGCTGAGCAGGCCGGCCTTGGCGGCACCGTAGACAGACGTGCCCGGCGACGGGCGGCGGCCGGAAACGCTGGCGATGTTGATGATGTTGCCGCCTTCCGGCAGCTTGGCCATCCAATGATAGACCGCCTGCGACAAGTAGACTGGCGCCATCAGGTTGAGGTTGACGATGGCGTCGGAGAAGCGTGGCGACACGGTAGCCGCGTCGACATGCGGCGAGCCGCCGGCATTGTTGACCAGAACGTCGATCCGGCCATGCTCTTCGCCAACGCGGTCGACAAGTTCCTTGCAGGCCTGTGCGGTGCGCACGTCGCATTGCATGAAGATAGCCCGGCGTCCGTTCGAATGCGGCAGGCTGTCAGGCTCGGTGCGCGCGCAGACGACGACGGTGGCGCCTGCGCCCAGGAAACCCTCGGCGATCGCCCGGCCGATGCCCTTGGTGCCGCCGGTGACCAGGACCACCCTTCCCTCGAAGGTCGCCAGGGCCGGTTGCGGGGCGTTGCTCATGTCGAAACTCCAGGCTGCTCGGGCGTTGTCGCGCATCTGCCGTTGCGCGCAGTTCTACACGGCTTTAAGTCGATCTTTGGCGGGATTATTCGTCCCTTCGGACGATGCCGGGCGGGCTCCCATGCCTATGTTCCGGCAAACTAGCCCGGTTGGCACACAAGCGCCCAGCCAAATCGTCGTATCGGCCCGCGCCCGACAGGTAACCAGATGATATCAGAAGACGCCGACTGGAAATTCACCACCATTCCAAATCTCTGCGCGCGCGCTGCCGATGTCTACGGCACGCGAACGGCGGTCGAGGATGGCGGCTTCACGCTGAACTTCGTCGAGCTCGACGCCATGCGCCGCCGCGTCGCCAAGGCGATGATCGCAGCCGGCGTTCAGAAAGGCGACCGGATCATGATCTGGGCGCCCAACACCTGGCAGTGGTTCGCCACGGCACTCGGCCTGGTGACAGCAGGCGCTGTCCTCATTCCCGCCAGCACCCGCTTCAAGGGCACGGAGATCGCTGAGCTGGTCAAGCGCAGCGGCACCTCGATGCTGTTTTCTGCCGGCACTTTCCTTGGGACCTACTATCCGGACCAGCTGAAGGCCGAAACGCGCGACACCCTGCGCCAGGTCGTGGTCATCGGCGAAACGCGCGGCGACGACCGCAGCTGGGACAGCTTCGTTGCATCAGGCGACAGCGTCAGCGATACCGAACTTGCCGAGCGTGAGGCATCTGTCGGTCCTGACGATCTCTGCGACATGCTCTTCACTTCTGGCACGACGGGTTACCCGAAGGGCGTCATGTACGGCCACCAGCAGTGCCTCAAGGCGATCGACGCATGGGCCACCCGCGTCGGCATCCGCGAGCACGACCGCATCCTGGTCATCCCGCCTTTCTTCCACGCTTTCGGCTACCGCTCGGGCGCCATCGTTTCGATGATGCGGGGCGCGGTGCTGATGCCGCATCTCACCTATGACGCCGGCGAAATCCTCAAGCGTGTCTCGGAAGAAAAGATCAGCGTCATCCCGGGGCCACCCGCCATCTTCCAGGGCATGCTGCAGCATCCTGAACTGGCGAAGTTCGATACCTCCAGCCTGCGCCTCGGTGTCACCGGCGGTGCTGTGGTTCCGTCGGTCCTGATCCGCCGCATGCGCGAGGAACTCGGCATTGCCGGCGTGGTCAACGGCTACGGCCTGACCGAATGCGGCGGCTATGGCACCATGTGCCTGGCGACCGATAGCGACGACGTCATCGCCAATACCGCCGGCAAAGCCGCACCCGGCGTCGAAGTCCGCATCATGGACGACGACGGCAACTTCCTGCCCGACGGCCAGCCGGGCGAGGTGGTGGTGCGCGGCTACATCGTCATGAAGGGCTACTTCAACGATCCTGAGGCAACCGCCAAGACCATCGACGCCGAGGGCTGGCTGCACACCGGCGACGTCGGCTACTTCGACACGGACGGCAATTTGCGTATCGAGGATCGTCTCAAGGACATGTACATCACCGGCGGCTTCAACTGCTATCCGGCCGAGATAGAACGCATGCTGAGCACCCATCCGGCGATCGGCATCGTCGCCGTCATCGGCGTGCCGGACGAACGGCTCGGCGAGGTCGGCAAGGCCTATGTCGTGCTGCGGCCGGGGACGAGCGCGACCGAGAAAGAGATCATCGACTGGTCGCGCGCCAACATGGCCAACTATAAATGCCCACGCAGCGTAGAGATCCGCCCGTCGCTGCCGACCAGCCCACAAGGCAAGGTGCTCAAGAACCTGTTGCGCGAAGAGGCTCCGCAAGCGGCCTGACCGCACCCGCCTGCCCTCCGACGCGGGGTCCGGAGCGGCATGCACAAAGTTCGATTGCAAAGGGCGGCGCACAAGCGCCGCCCTTTTTCCTGGCCGGCCCTGCCGTGCGACCGCCGCCGTTTCGGGAGAGCTGGCAAAGAAAAAGGGCGCCGGTTGTCCGACGCCCCTTCCTATCTTTTCCGATGCCGGCTGGCTTACGAGCCGTAGACTGGCTTCGGCGCCGGCCGTGTTGCCACCAGTTCGCTGATCTTGTCGCCCAAAGCCGCGGCTTCCCAGCGGCTGCCCTTTTCGAACTCAGGGCCGTCGTTCCAGCCAAGGCAAACACGGATCTTGCCGCCGATCAGCTCGAAGATCTGGCCGGTCACCTCGGCGGACGCCGCACTACACAGCCAGGTTACCAACGGCGCAGTGTTCTCAGGCGCAAAGATGTCGAACTCGCCGTCCTTGGCCTGCATGGCGTCGGCGAATGCCGTCTCGGTCATGCGCGTGCGGGCGTTGGGTGCGAGACCGTTGGCGGTGATGCCATAGCGGCTGAGTTCCGCCGCCTGCACCAAGGTCAGCGAGGCGATGCCGCCCTTGGCCGCCGAATAGGCGCTCTGGCCGACGCTGCCTTGCAGGCCGGCGCCCGACGAGGTGTTGACGATGCGGGCGTCGACCGGCTTGCCCGCCTTCTGCTGGGCGCGCCAATAGTCGACGGCATGGCGGCTGACGCAGAAATGGCCGCGCAGATGTACGCGCAGCACCGCATCCCATTCGTCAGGCGTGCACGACACGAACATGCGGTCGCGGACGAAGCCGGCATTGTTGACCACCGCATGCAGGTCGCCAAAGGCGTCGAGCGCCGCCTTGACGATGCGGCCGCCTGCCTCGAAATCGGTGACGTCGTCATAATTGGCGACGGCCTGGCCGCCCATCGCCTTGATCTCGTCGACCACCTGCTGCGCCGGCGTCTCCGTCGTGGCGTCGCCGTGCGTGCCGACGCCGAGATCGTTGACGACGACTCTGGCGCCTTCGGCCGCGAGGCCGAGCGCATAGGCGCGGCCCAAGCCGCGGCCGGCGCCGGTGACGATCACAACCCTGTTTTCGCAGATCCCTGCCATGTCAGTCCTTCTCACTTTGTCTTGGTCGACAGCCGCACGGCGCGCGCCTGGCCGGCATTGCGCTTGCGGTCGGGCTCCGCTGTACGTAGCGGTTCGCATTCGACGAGGTCGGCAAGCGACCGATCGGCCAGCCGCTGGTATTCGCCGTCGCCATTGTTGCGCCAGATGATCGCCTGCTCGGGCATCTCCTTGATCACCTTGGCCGGATTGCCGGCGATCAGGCTGCGCTCAGGCGTCACCACCTCGTTCTTCACCAGGCTGAGTGCCGCCACCAGGCTGTCGTCACCGATGACGGCACCGTCGAGCACAACCGCATTCATACCGATCAGCGCGTTCTCGCCCACCGTGCAGCCATGCAGGATGGCGCCATGGCCAACCGTTGCGCCGCGCCCGACGATGCAGTCCGACCCAGAGCCGGTGTGCAAGGTACAATTGTCCTGCACGCTGGCGTCGCCTACGACGGTGATACGGCCGAAATCGCCGCGAAGCGAGGCGCCGGGACCGATGTAGCAGCGCGGCCCGATGGTCACGTCGCCGATCAGCACAGCCGTCGGGTGCAGGTAGGTCGTGGGATCGACAACCGGCACGATGCCCTCGAAGGCATAACACGGCATGGTCAGAGCCTCTCGATGATGGTCACGTTTGCCTGGCCGCCACCTTCGCACATGGTTTGCAGCGCATAGCGGCCGTTGCGGCGCTCGAGTTCGTTCAGCATCGTTGTCATGATGCGTGCGCCTGTGGCACCCAGCGGGTGGCCAAGCGCGATGGCGCCGCCATTGACGTTGACCCTGTCGCGCGGGATGCCGAGATCCTTGATCCAGGCGAGCGGGATCGAGGCAAAAGCCTCGTTGCACTCGAACAGGTCGATGTCTTCGACCTTGAGGCCGGTTTTCGCCAGCGCATGACGAGTCGCCGGGATCGGCGCGGTCAGCATCCAGACGGGATCGTCGCCACGCACGCTGATGTGGTGGATGCGGGCGCGCGGCTTGAGGTTGTGGTCCTTCACAGCCTGTTCCGAGGCAATCAGCAGGGCCGCCGACGCATCCGAGTTCTGGCTGGCGACGCCGGCATGGACTCTGCCGCCCTCGATCAGCGTCTTCAGTGTCGCCATCTTCTCAAGCGTCGTGTCGCGGCGCGGTGTCTCGTCGACGGCGAAGTCGCCTATGGGCACGATCTCGCTCACGAAACGGCCCGCGTCGATGGCGGCAATCGCGCGCTGGTGGCTTTCGAGCGCGAACTGTTCCATCTTGTCGCGGCTGCACTGCCACTTCTCGGCGATCATCTCGGCCGAGCGGAACTGGCCGACCTCCTGGTCGCCGTAGCGGGCGAGCCAGCCCGGCGAGGTGCTGAACGGATCGGGGAAGCCGAACTGCGGCCCGACCAGCATGGCCGACGCCATCGGGATCATGTTCATGTTCTGCACGCCGCCGGCGATCACCAGGTCCTGCGTGCCGCTCATCACCGCCTGGGCGGCGAAATGCACCGCCTGCTGGGCCGAGCCGCACTGGCGGTCGACGGTCACCCCGGGCACATGGTCCGGCAGGCCCGCCACCAACCAGCAGGTGCGGGCGATGTCGCCGGCCTGCGAGCCGATCGTGTCGGTGCAGCCATAGATCACGTCGTCGACCGCGTTCGGGTCGATGCCGGTACGAGCGATCAGCGCCTTGATCGGCTGGGCACCCAGATCGGCCGAATGCATCTGCGCCAGCGCGCCCTTCTTGCGGCCGACTGGCGTGCGGACGGCGTCGACGATATAGGCTTCAGGCATTTTCGGCCTCTCTGGCAAAGGTGTGTTCAGGTCCGAGCGGACGCGCGAAAACCCGGGCGGCGACGCGCTCGCGGTGGAAGGCTGCACCGCCCCACCAGTTGGTCAGCGCAATGCCGCGCTTGAGGAAGAAGTGGACATCGACTTCCCAGGAATAGCCCATGGCGCCATGCACCTGGATCGAAGTGCGGGCAGCAACGTCGGCGGCATCGGTGCAGGCGAGCTTGGCCTGCGAAATGCGGGCGCGGCTGTAGATGTCGCCCTGTTCGAGCTGCTCGGCGGCGGCATGCAGCACCGGCCGGGCGAACTCGATCTTCACCTGGGCGGTGGCGAGATGGTGCTTGACCGCCTGGTAAGAGCCGATCGGCTTGCCGAACTGCTGGCGTTCCTTGGCATAGGCGACGCCGAGATCGACGCAGCGCTGGGCGATCCCCTGCATTTGGGCAGCAGCAAACAGCGCGCCACGGTCGAGCGCGGCGGCCAGCGGCCGAGCGGCCTCATCGGCACCAGCGATCAGCGTTGCGTCGCTCGGCTCGAACGCGACCGTGAACAGCCGGCGGAACGGATCGACGCTCGGCTGCGCCACGATCCTGGCCTTTGCCGTCTCGACCAGATGTACGGCGCCGTCGCGCACGACGAGCACCGCCTCGGCCGTGTCGGCATCGGCGACGAAGGGATTGGCCGGATGGGCAACGGTGACCGTCACCTCACCTGCCAGCGCCCGTTCGAGCAGGGCAGCAACTCGGTCGTTGCCGGAGAAGGCCGCGAGCAGCGGCAGCACTACACCGGCATTTTCGACCAGCGGCTCCGGCAACCCGGCATAACCACAGGCCTCGGCGATCTGGACAATGTCGATTGCCGACAGGCCGAGTCCGCCCTTGTCTTCGGCCACCAATGCACCGGCGAGCCCCATCTCCACGATCTTGGCCCAACGCGTCTCGTCGCGGGCAGCGCCCTCGCCCATCAGCCGGCGCAGGTCTGCCGGCTGGCAGATGTCGGCGAGCAGCTCGCGCACCACGTCAGCCGTCATCGTCTGTTCTTCGGAGAAACGGAAGTCCATCTGTCGTCCCTCCCTCAGGCGCGAGGCAGACCGAGCATACGCTCGGCGATGATGTTGCGCTGGATCTCGTTCGAGCCGGCATAGATCGGCCCGGCCAGCGAGAAGAAGTAACCGTCGAGCCAGCGGCCGATGTCGCCGGCCTCCGGCGCGCTGCGCAGCAGTTCCGCGCGGGCACCGAGGATCGACAATGCCGCCTTGTGCATGGCGATGTCCATTTCAGACCAGAAGATCTTGTTGGTGCTGGCCTCGGCACCGATATGGCCACCGGCGGCGAGCCGCGAGGCGGTGGCATAGATCGACAGCGCATAGGCCTCGGCATCCATCCACGATTGCAGCACGGCTGCGCGAACCGTCGGTTCGACTTCGGCCTCATGCGCCTGGTAGAGATCGACAAGCTTGCGCGCCGCCACCTGGAAGCGCGCCGGGCTGCGCAGCATCAGGCCGCGCTCGAAGCCAGCCGTCGCCATGCAGATGTTCCAGCCCTCGCCTTCGCCGCCGAGGCGGTTGAAGGCAGGCACACGCACGTCGTCGAGGAAGATTTCGGCAAAGCCGGTCTCGCCGTCGATCTGCGGGATCGCCTGCACCCGCACGCCGGGCGCATCGAGCGGGAAGAAGATCAGCGACAGGCCCTTGTGGCGTCGCGAGGCCGGATCGGTGCGGAACAGCCCGAACGCCCAGTCGGCAAAGACAGCACGCGACGACCAGATCTTGTGGCCCTTGAGCACGTATTCGTCGCCTTCGAGCACGGCGGTGGCGCGCACGGCAGCAAGGTCGGAACCGGCCTGCGGCTCGGACCAGGCCTGCGCCCAGATCTCGTCACCCGAAGCCATCGCCGTCAGGAAGCGTGCCTTCTGCTCGTCCGTGCCATATTCCATCAGCGTCGGGCCGAGCAGGAAGATGCCATTCTGGTTGACGCGCAAAGGTGCGCCGGCGCGATAATATTCTTCCTCGAAGATCAGCCACTGGATCAGGTCGAGGCCGCGCCCACCATAGCTTTCCGGCCAGGTCACCATACCCCAGCGGCCCTCGGCCAGCACGCGTTCCCAGGCGCGGTGCGCCTCAAAACCCTCGCGGCTGGCGTCGAAGGACGGTAGCGGCTTTGCCGGCACACGGCTTTCGAGCCAGGAGCGCACTTCCTGGCGGAAGGCCTTCTGCTCGTCGGTGTAATCAAGATCCACGCTTGGAAATTCCTGTTGGTCGGCAGCGGCGGGCTCAGGCCTCGCCGGCCTGCTTCTTGTTGGCGGCGGCCATGCTCTTGGCGTCCTGCCCGCCCAGCGTGTTGCCGGTGGTCAGGTCGTTCTGGGCATGGGCGAAATGATGCATGTGGTAATGCGCGTCCATGGCGGTGCGCTTGCCGCGCAGATCCTCGACATGGTTGATCGCCTGCTTCGAGAGCCAGAGGCCAAGGCGCGGATATTGCGCCAGCTTCTCGGCCATCGCCCGGCCGGCACCCTCCAGTTCGTCGCGGGTCACGACCTTGTTGACCATGCCGAACTGTTCGGCCCGTGCGGCCGGCATGCGTTCGCCCATCATCAGGAATTCCTTGGCGACGCGCGGCGGCAGCTCGAAGGCATGGGCGAAATACTCGACGCCGGGAATGCCCATGCGCACGACCGGGTCCTGGAAGAAGGCGTCGTCGGTGGCCACGATGAAGTCGCAGACCCAGGCGAGCATCAGCCCACCGGCGACGCAGGCGCCCTGCACCAGCGCGATGGTCGGCTTGGGCAGGTCGCGCCAGCGCCGGCACATGCCGAGATAGACCTCATGCTCCCTGGTGTAGAGCATCTCGGCCGCTGGCTTGTTGGTGTGGTCCGCCCACATCAGGCGGCGGTCGAAGGTCTTGTTGACGTCGCGGCCTGGCGTGCCGATGTCGTGGCCTGCCGAAAAATGCTTGCCCGCGCCACGCAGGATGATGACCTTCACCGCATCGTCGTCGACAGCGCGCTTGAAGGCGTCGTCGAGCGCATAGGTCATCTGCGAGTTCTGGGCGTTGTTGAACGCCGGACGGTTCATCGTCACCCAGGCAATCGGGCCCTCGGTATCATAAAGAACCGGCTCGGCCGTCTCATAGGTGATGTCTGCCGTGCGCGGCTCAACCAGATCGCTCATTTCAAGGTTTCCGCTGACAATTCAACTTGGTAGCTCCAGGGAAACTACGTTCCCCGCCAAGGGGTGCAATCGTCCAAAGGGACTAAAGTGCGGGCAACTTTGTGCGCCGCACAATCACTTGCCGCACGATCACTTGCAGATCGTTTCGATCTCGGCGAGTTCGGCCGCCGTCAGCTTCCACGAGGCCGCCGCCGCATTGGCCACCACCTGCTCCGGTCGGGTAGCGCCGGCGATGACGCTGGAAACGATCGGCTGGCAGGCGAGCCAGGAGAAAGCCAGCTCGAGGATGGTGCGCCCACGTGCTTCGCTGAAAGCGATCAGCTTCTCGACCTTGTCGAGATTGGACTCGGTCAGGCCCGACTTGAAATAGGCCATGTGCATGCGCGTGTCCTCGGGTAGCGCCTGGCCCTTGCGGTACTTGCCGGTCAGAAGGCCGCTCGCCAGCGGGAAATAGGGCAAAAGCGTCATTCCGGTGCGGCGCATCGCCGGGAACAGCTCGGTCTCGGCCGCACGCGAGATCAGATTGTATTCGGCCTGGGTGGACTGCAGGCCGTGCAGATTGTGGTGGCGCGAGGTCCAGCTGGCATCGACCAGCATCCAGGCCGGCAGGTTCGAGCAGCCGAGATAACGCACCTTGCCCTGCGTCACGAGATCGTCCAGCGCCCGCAGCGTCTCCTCGATCGGCGTCTGCGGATCGGGGAAATGATACTGGTAGAGGTCGATGTAGTCTGTCTTGAGCCGACGCAGGCTGTCTTCGACAGCATTCATGATGTAGCCGCGCGAGCCATTGTAGCGGCTGGACTTCTCGCGGTTGAGCGGCGAGGCAAACTTGGTCGCCAGCACCACATCCTTGCGGCGGTCGCCCAGCACCTCGCCCAGCGTGATCTCCGAACCGCCGTTGACGCCGTAGGAATCAGAAGTGTCGAGCAGCGTGATGCCGGCATCGAGCGCGGCGTGCACCACCTTGCGGGCGCCCTCGGTGTCGAGGCTCTTGATCATGCCGCCGAAATTGTTGCAGCCGAGACCGACCACCGAAACCTCCAGGCCCGTTTGGCCGAGAACGCGCTTTTCCATCTCGTCTACTCCATCATCTTCATTCGATAACTATCTTAGTTCGTTGGCAAACTGCCTAGGCTGCGGCCTTGATCATGTCCGCTGCCTTCTCCGCTATCATCACAGTCGCCGCATAGGTATTGCCGTTGACCAGGACCGGCATGATCGACGCATCGGCAACGCGCAGCCTTTCAACGCCACGCACCCGCAGTTGCGGATCAACCACCGAATCTGCGTCGGCGCCCATCCGGCACGTGCCAACAGCATGGTAATGCGTCACCGCGGTCGCCAGGATGTCCTCGGCGATGTCGTCGAGCGAACGGATCGGCCGCGCCGGCAAAAGCTCCTTGTCGAGAACACTGCGAAGCGCCGGCTGGTTGACGATCGCGCGCGCCCTGTCGGCGCCTTCAACAAGAATGCCGAGATCGCGCGGATCGGAGAAATAGTTCGGCGAGATCGCCGCGTGTGCCATCGGATCGGCCGACTTCAGCGTCACGTGACCACGGCTGTAGGGCGAACCGTGGTTGAGCAAAAGCGTGAAGCCGTGTTCACGCGGCAGGATGCCGAGCACGCCCGGCCCCCGCCGGATCACCGTTGCCGGCGCCATGCAGACCTGGATTTCGCTGCCCGGATCGCCTTCGACGGCATGGAAATAGCCTGATGTCGGAAATAGCCCCCGGCTCAGCACTCCGCGACGCTGCAACACATATTGCGCCCCTGCCTTCAGCGCTCCCAAAGGCCTGACATGCGTGTAGGCGCTGACGGGCTTCGTCGTCGTGTACATCAGCCGGTACATCGGATGGTTCTGCAGGTTCCGCCCAACCCCGGGCCGGTCGGCGGCGACCTTGATGCCAAGGCGTTGCAAGCTGTCCGCTTCGCCAACGCCCGAGAGCATCAGCAATTGCGGCGAGTTGACCGCCCCGCCGCTGACGATCACCTCTTTGACCGCGCGCGCCACTTTCACCCGACCTTCATGCGCGAACTCCACGCCGGTGGCGATGCCTGCCTCGATCACCACGCGCTTGACCGGCGCATCGACGATCAGGGTCAGGTTCGGCCGCTTCAGCGCCGGATGGAGAAAGGCCGCAGCCGTGCTCGAGCGCTTGCCCTTTCCGATGGTCAGGTCGACATGGCCGAAGGCTTCCGGCGCGTCCTTGTTGAGGTCGTCGGTCAGCGGCAGGCCTTCCTGAGCCGCCGCATCGAGGAACATGTCGCAGACCGGTGCCGTGCCCTGCCCCGTCGATACCTGCATCGGTCCACTGTCGCCATGAATGTCGCTGGCGCCGCGCTCGTTGGTTTCGGACTTCTTGAAGTACGGCAGGACGTCGTCATAGCCCCAGCCATCGCAGCCGGTTGCCTTCCAGTTGTCGTAGTCGCGCCGGTGTCCACGCATGTACATCATGCCGTTGATCGAGCCCGACCCGCCCAGAATCTTTCCCTGCGCCAAGTAAAGCCGCCGTCCGCCCAGTGCCGGCACCGGCTCGCTCTCGTAGCTCCAGTTGTAGGCGGGGTGCGTGCCGGTCACGACATTGGCGCCGGGGATGCGGATCAGCATGCCCTTGTCGAGCCCGCCTGCCTCGATGACCGCCACCTTCATATTGGGGTTCTCGGACAGCCGGGCGGCAAGCACACAGCCGGCAGCGCCCGCGCCGACGATGACGTAGTCGAATTCGAGATCGGCGCCGAAACTCATTTCCTGAAATCGCGCCGCACGACACCCTTCGGCCAGGGCAAGCGCGCGTGTTCTCCGGCGATCCTGGTCAGCGGGTGGGCCACACCGGGCTCGATGATCCTGGCCGGCTTGCGCACCCGCAGGTCGACATGGATCGACAGCCCTTCCACCGTCGCCGCGCGGTAGTTCTGGTCGACATTCCACAATTCGTGGAAATGGTGGACACGCTTGAGGTCCGTCCAAAGCACGACGCTGCGTGCCTCCAGCCTGGCATCGGGCATCAGCTCACGCTCGTAACGCACGCTCTTTTCCAGCCGAAAGAAGCTGTAGCTGGTGCGCTTGATGTACTCGTCATGGATGCCGAAGACCTCGAACAGATCGCTTTCGGCGATGTCGAAGACGTGGTCGTACCAGGACACATTCATGTGCCGGTTGACGTCGAGCCAACGCGTCTCGACCGTGCCACGGAAGCTGATGTAGGGGCGCGGTGCGTCTCCGGCATCTCCGGCATTCGCGCCCGACACCTCGTTCCCGACCGCACCCTCGTCGTTCATCAGCCCTTACTCCGCCGCATGCGCCGGAGTGTTCAGCTTCTCATCGAGTTCCGAAGCGAGGCAGGAGAACTTGACCTGGCCCCGTTCGATGATCATCGCGCGGTCGGCATAAGGCGCGGTCACCGCAAGATGCTGCTCGACGATGACAACCGCCGTGCCAGTCTGTGCCCAGCGGCGCAGGAAGGCGAGGATCGGCGGCAACAACGCCTGTGCCAGGCCCATCGACGGCTCATCGCATAGCAGCACCTTGGGCTGGGCGATGAAAGCCTGGCCGAGCGCCAGCATCTGCTGCTGGCCGCCCGACAGGTCGCGGGCATAGAGCTTCTGCTTTTCCTTCAGGATCGGGAAGACCGCATAGATCTCCTCGACCGCATTGTTGAAGCCGGCGCGGTCGCCGCGACGGGCCGCGGCCCCCATGCGCAGATTGTCGAACACGCTGAGTTCGGGAAACACCCGGTGCCCGTCGAGCACCAGGCGCAGGCCCGACTGCGCCACCTTCTCGGGGGCCTGCCCACCGATCGGCTTGCCGTCGAGCAGGATCACGCCGCTGTCTGGCTTGTTGAAGCCGGCGATCGCCCGCATCAGCGTCGACTTGCCCGCACCATTCTCGCCGCCGATGAGCAGGATTTCGCCCGCCTTGGCGGTCAGCGAGACGTCGCGCAGCACGGGGATGGTGCCGTAGCCGGCAACCAGATTCTTGACCTCAAGCATGGCGCGACCCCACGAACATATGCTGCACTGCCGGGTCCTTGGCGACCACGTCCGGCTTGCCAGATGAAACCACGCGGCCCTGCTCCAGCACCGTGATGGTGTCGGCAATACCCCACACCAGGTCGAGGTCGTGCTCGACGAGGATGACGGTCTTGCCCATCTGGCGGCTCAGGAACCTGACGAGATTGGCGAAATTGGTGCGCTCGCTCTGCGACAGGCCGGCGGCCGGTTCGTCGAACAAAACGATTGTCGCTTCCTTCAGCACCGTGCGCATTACTTCCACCAGGCGGCGCTGGCCGTGCGACAACAGGTTGGCGCTGTCCTGGCCGAAGCTTTCTTCCATCGCCTTGGCGAGCGAGGTGATGTCGGCGCTGGCCGGGCCGACGCGGGCGTCGATGCCGATCTTCAGATTGTCCCACAACGACAGCTGGCTGAAGATGCGCGGCGCCTGGAAGGTGCGGCCGAGGCTCATATTGGCGATACGGTCGGCGGCCATGTTGGTGGCGTCGGCGCCATTGATCATGAACGAGCCGGAGTTCAGCCGGGAAAGACCACTCAACACGTTGAGCAGGCTGGTCTTGCCCGAACCGTTTGCGCCGATCAGGCCGTGCACCTCGCCCTTGCGGACCTTGAGGTCGACAGCGCTGACGGCAACGACTTCGCCAAACTTCTTGGTGCCGTTGCGCACCTCGACGACGATCTCTTCGCTTGGTTCTCGCGCGACCTTGCCCGACTGGAGATTGGCAAGGAAACCGTCGATGCGGAAAGCCTGCTCGCCGCCACCGGTCTGCTTGCGCTTGGCGCGCAGCCGTTCGATCGAGCCGACGATGCCGTCGGGGAATATCAACACCGCCAGCAGAGTCAGTGTGCCGTACATCAGCAGCCGGTATTCGACAAACTGGGCCAGCAGGATGTTGGGCAGGATGAAGACGATCCAGATGCCGATGATCGGCCCGAGCATCTGCCCGCGTCCGCCGACGACGACGGCGAAGAAGAACACGAAGGACAGCTCAATGTTGAAGCCCTGGGGGCTGACGAAGGCCACCGTCGGCAGATAGAGGATGCCGCAGATGCCGGTGCCGATCGAAGCGACGATGAAGGCCGTGAAGCGCATCACGCCAGGCTTTATGCCGAGGGACCGTGCGGCTTCAGGGCTCAGTGCGGCCACGAACATGCTGCGGCCGAGCTTCGAGCGTCGGATGCCGTAGTGCGCGAACAGCGCGATCATCGGAAACACCGCGACCGCGATCGCCAGCGGCGACATGCCGAACACGACCGGGTTGGTCAGCTCAGGCACGGAAACACTGATGCCGTTGATGCCGTTGGTCCACTTGTCGAGCGTCACGAGGAGCTGCGGGAAGACGATAGCAGCGCTCATGGTGACGAAGCCGAGATGGAAACCTTGCACGCGCAGCGCCGGGAGTGCGAACAGCAGGCCGCCCAGGACGGCCGCGACAATGCCGCCAAGCGCTGCCAGTGCGAAGGGCCAGTCATGCAGGCCATAGAGGATTGCAGCACCATAAGCGGCAAGGCCGAGGATCGCGCCCTGGCCGAACGACTTCTGGCCGGCATCGACGAACAGCATGTTCTGGAAGATCGCCGCGGCGATGTAGATGTTGACCAGCTGGAACGTATGGATCCAGTAGGAATTGCCAAGGATCACCGGGCCAAAGCCGGTGATGGCGATCAGCGCCACGCCGATCCAGACCTGGGTCAGGTCGGAGTTGAAGCGGCCTTTCGGCTTGGTTTCAGCGGTCATGGTTATGGGTCCGGTCTGCACGTTTGCACTCGCCTGCATGATCACACCCGCCTTGCGCCGACACGGCCGAACAGGCCCTGCGGGCGGAACATAAGGATGATCACCAGCACCAGAAGCGAAGCCAGGTCCTGGTAGGCGCCGCCGACCTTGTAGGCCGTCAGCATGGCGACGACGCCGACAAGCGGGCCGCCGATCAGCGTTCCGGCGTTGGAGCCGATGCCGCCAACCACGGCTGCAACGAAGCCGTTGAGCACGTATTTCAGGCCGGCGTCGGGGCTGACCGAGATGACCGGCGCGACGAGGAAGCCGACAGTGCCAACCATTAAACCGCTGATGGCAAAGGAGATCAGCTGCAGGCGGCGCACCGGCAGGCCGGCGGCACGAGCGGCGTCAAAATCCTGCGACAGCGCACTGATGGCGAGGCCGATGAAGGTCTTGCGCAGGAAGAAGCGCAACGCGAAAAACCAGAAGATCATCGCCGCGATCGCCAGCGCATAGGCACCCGGCGTGCGCGTGCCGAGGATGCGGAAGCTAGGCACCACGCTCTGGACAGAATACGCAAACGGCCCTTGCGTGATCATCAGGAGAGCCGCGACGATCACCGAGACCGAAACCGTCGAGATCAGCCAGCTATCCTGCTCGACCGAGGAGCGAAGCGGCAGCAGCGTGATGTAGCCCTGGATGGTAACCAATGCGGCGATCAGCAGCCCGGCCAGCACGAGCATCAGCGTCCACTGGCCGAACCCCACTTGGTTGGCCAGGAAATAGGCGGCGAAACCGCCCAGGATGAACATGTTGCCCTGGGCAAAATTGAAGATGTTCGTCGCGCCATGAACGATATTGAAGCTCATCGCGATGGTGGCGAAGATCGACCCTATGGCGATCCCACGTATCACGATGATCAGTATTTCACTGAGCATAAGCTCGCCTCCCTGACCACACTTATGAACCCGCCCTTGCCTGCACCGCGGGCAAGCCCGGAACGCTGACGAGGAAGGGGTATTTTGAGGTCAGCTTATGCGTGGCAGCGGTCGCCGCAACATCGTTCGAACGGACTAACGAAAAATGCGTGCAATGGCGGCGTTGACGGCCTGACGACAACATTGTTTGCAACTGGAGGAACGGCCACCAGCTGGCACCAAACAGCCACCAGAAACCGCGTCATTTGGACGGTCAGAAAAAGCAGGCGCTGGCCGAATCGAAAGACGCTTTCGCCGCTTCATTCAGGTCAAACGCCGCGAGTTCAGGCGAGATCACCTCGACACTGAACGGCACGGCAACGCCCATGGCATCAAGCGTTGTGGCAAAGCCGGCTAGATCGAAACCGCCCTGACCGCACAGTCTGCGGCTCATCGTGTCGGCCGCCAGTCCTCCGCGAGTTTCCGCATCCGCGTCGTTGACCTGTACGCACAGCACCTTGCTGGCGGGAATTCGCTTGAGATCCGCAAGCGGCACGCCAGCGCGGAAGACATGCCACGAATCGATGACCAGGCCGGCGTTGGGAATTTCGCCAATGATTGCCAGTGCCGTGTCGACGTCCTTGACATTTCCCCAGGCGACCAGCTCCAGTGCGATGGCCACGCCATGCGCGGCAGCCCGGCCGCAAAGCGTGCGAAACCGCTGCTGCATCGTGTCCAGCGAGATGCTGCGTTCGCCAAGATCGGGACCGACATTGAGCACCTTGGCGCCGAATGCAGCCGCCGCCCTGAAAGCCGTCTCCTCGTTGCGGCGCGAAACCGCCCCGGCCTCCCCGTCCATGAACCAGTCGGTAAGGAACTCGACCGAAACGTGCTTCATGCCATGTACTTCGAGGATGGAACGCAGCTCGCCGTCGCCGAACCCGCGCGCCCGCTGCTCGGCATAGTCGCGGAAATGCAGGCACATGCCGGCGTAGCCTGCTGTGGCGCACGCCTCAACCCGTTCGCCAAAACCATGGCGCGATGCCACCGGACCGCCAGGTATCACGCCGCTGATTGTATGCGAGCTGCAGATGTATTCGCCTGATTTCATGATGTTCCCGGGGCTGGATGCTGTCGGCCCAAAATGTCCCCCCGGCAACAGGCATACAGGTCCATTCGGACTAGACGCGGAACCGAGAGACGCTGAAACAAAAAACCCCCGGCAAGACCGGGGGTTCTTTTTTGAGCGCGAGAGACGCGCTCGGCAATGCCCGCCAGCTTACTGCGGCAGCTTGTCGTCCACGCCCTTGACGTAGAAGTTCAGGCCGAGCAGCACCGAATCCTGCGCCACTTCACCGGCCTTCAGCCATTCGGTGCCGTCCTGCTTGGTGACGGGGCCGGTGAACGGGTTGAACGCGCCAGACTTGATCTTGGCTTCGGTTTCCTCGGCCAGCTTCTTGGTCTCGTCGGACATGTTGGCGTAAGCCGCCATGACGACGTGGCCTTCCTTCATGCCGCCCCAGATGTCGCTCTGCTTCCAGGTGCCGTTGATGACCTCCTGGATGCGCTCGATGTAGTACGGACCCCAGTCGTCGACGATCGAGGTCAGCTGCGTGGTCGGGCCGAACTTGATCATGTCGGAAGCCTGGCCGAACGCCTTGATGCCGCGCTCTGTCGCAACCTGCATCGGGGCGGTCGAGTCGGTGTGCTGGGTGATGATGTCGACGCCCTGGTCGATCAGCGCCTTGGCGGCGTCGGCTTCCTTGCCGGCGTCGAACCAGGTGTTGGCCCACACCACCTTGACCTTGAAATCGGGGTTGACCGACTGCGCGCCAAGCATGAACGAGTTGATGCCCATCACGACTTCCGGAATCGGGAAGGACGCGATGTAGCCGGCAACACCGGTCTTGGATTCCTTGGCGGCGATCACGCCCTGGATGTAGCGGCCTTCGTGGAACTTTGAATTGAAGGTCGCGACATTGGGATGCTCACGCTTGTAGCCAGTGGCGTGCTCGAACTTCACGTCAGGGAACTTGGCGGCGACCTTGTTGGTCGGGTCCATGTAGCCGAAGGACGTCGTGAAGACGATGTTGCAGCCCGAACGGGCGAAACGTTCGATGGCGCGTTCGGCGTCGGCACCTTCCGGAACGCTTTCGAGATAAGCGGTCTCGAGTTCGTCACCGAACTTTTCCTTGGCCTGCAGCAGGCCCTGGTGGTGCTGGTAAGAGTAACCGAAGTCACCGATCGGGCCGACATAGATCCAGCAGGCCTTGACCTTGGCCTCGGCCGCCACGGTGCCGAACGACATGACGGCGGCAGCCGCTGCCAACGACAGAATTGTCTTCTTCATACTTTTGTTCCTCTAGTGGTTGCCCGGGGCACTATCCCATCCTTTTATAGTCCCACAGACATGATCTCTACTTCAAACCGCTATGCAGGTTCGAGTCGAAATCATGTCCTCAGCGATCTGGCACAAACGGCCGCCCCAATGAAGCCGGAGTGTTCACCATCGTCAGTCGCCTGTTGCGCGAAATCAGCACAAGGACAACGATAGTCGCCAGATAGGGTAGCGAAGAAAGCAGCTGCGACGGCACGCCGATGCCCAGAGCCTGGGCATGCAGCTGGCCGATCGAGACCGCTCCGAAAAGATAGGCACCCGCCAGCACCCGCCACGGCCGCCATGACGCGAAGACGACGAGCGCCAGCGCGATCCAGCCGCGCCCGGCAGTCATGTTCTCGTTCCATTGCGGTGTGTAGACCAGCGACAGATAAGCACCGGCGAGGCCGGCACAGCCGCCGCCGAACATCACCGCCATGTAGCGGATGGCGATGACCTTGATACCGAGCGCATGCGCCGACGTGTGGTTGTCGCCGATCGAGCGCAAGGTAAGGCCGGCGCGGGTCTTGAACAGGAAGTAGGCCACGCCAGCGGTCAGCGCTATCGAGACGTAGAACAGCGGGTCCTGGCCGAACAGCAGCTTGCCCACCACAGGCAGGTCGCTGAGCCCGGGAATGTAGATGTAGCTCATCTTGACGCCCGGCAGGCCGACAAAACTCTCGCCCAGCATGCCGGCTAGGCCGAGGCCGAGCAGCGTCAGTGCGAGACCAGTCGCCACCTGGTTGGTCACCAGCGTCAGCGTCAGGAAGCCGAACAGCAGCGAAAACAGCGCGCCGACGATGATCGCGGCCACAACGCCGAGCCAGGGCGAACCGGTCGTCAGCGCGACGCCGAAGCCGGTCACAGCCCCCATCACCATCATGCCTTCGACGCCGAGATTGAGCACGCCCGAGCGCTCGACCACCACTTCGCCCACGGATGCGATCAAGAGCGGGGTCGCCGCCGTCGCGATCGTTATCAGGATGTCTTCAAACATTTTGCGTGGCCTCCACGGTCTTTGCAGCAGAGGCGCCGACAAAGCGGATGCGGTAAAGGATGAGCGTGTCGCAAGCGAGCACGAAGAACAGCAGCATGCCCTGGAAGGCGCGCACCACCTTGTCGGACACGCCGAGCGAGATCTGAGCTGCTTCACCACCGAGATAAGACAGCGCCAGAACGAGGCCCGCGGCGATGATACCGAGCGGGTTCAGGCGTCCGAGGAAGGCAACGATGATCGCGGCAAAGCCGTAGCCAGGCGAGATCGTCGGCCGCAGTTGGCCGATGGCACCCGACACTTCGGAAATGCCGGCGAGGCCTGCGAGACCGCCTGATACCAGGAAGGCGAAGAACACCATCCGCGACTGCGAGAAGCCTGCAAAGCGCCCTGCCCGTGGGCTCTGCCCCAGCACCAGAACCTCGAAGCCTTTCAACGTACGCGACAGCATGAACCACAGCGCGATGGCCGCAACGATGGCGAAGACAAAACCCCAGTTGGCGCGGCCCGAAGCCGACCAGATCTCGGGCAGTACAGCACTCGGGCTGAAGGTGCGCGTCTCCGGAAAGTTCATGCCTGCCGGGTTGCGCCAGGGACCGCGCACCATCCAGTCGAGGAACAGCTGCGCGACATAGACCAGCATAAGGCTGGTCAGGATTTCGTTGGTGTTGAAGCGCACCTTGAGAAAGGCGGGGATGGCGCCGTAGGCGGCACCGCCGGCAATGCCCATCAAAAGCATCAGCGGCAGCACGATCCACGACTGGAAGTCGGGGAACATCACCGGCAGGATCGAACCGGTGATGGCGCCGATGATGAACTGGCCCTCGGCGCCGATGTTCCAGTTGTTGGAGAGGTAGCAGATCGACAAGCCGACTGCGATCAGGATCAGCGGCGCTGCCTTGACCGCCAATTCATGCAGCGACCAGACTTCGCGCAGCGGGTCGATGAAGTAATAATACAGCGCTTCGACCGGGTTCTTGCCGAGCAGCGAGAACATGATCGCGCCGGCAATCAGCGTCAGCCCAAGCGCGATGAAGGGCGAAAGCGCGGCGAAGAGCGCCGAGCGCTCCGGGCGTTTGACGAGTTCGATCCGCATCACGCGACCTCCTTCGCATGATCGGGATGACCCGGCTCGGCCCCACCCATAAGAAGCCCGATGCGTTCGAGCGTCGCTTCGGCGATCGGGATCGGTTTCGACAGCTCGCCATTGTGCATGACGGCGATCGAGTCGGAGATTTCAAACAGCTCGTCGAGATCCTGGCTGATGACAAGCACCGCCGAGCCGTTGCGGGCAAGCTCGATCAGCGCCTGGCGGATGCGCGCGGCGGCACCGGCGTCGACGCCCCAGGTCGGCTGGTTGACGACCATGACGGCTGGATTGCGGTCAAGCTCGCGGCCGATGATGAATTTCTGCAGATTGCCACCCGAAAGTGCGGCAGCTTCTGGATCCGGCGCGCTCTTGCGCACGTCCATCACCTCGATGATGCGCTGGGCCGCTTTCTGGATCGCGCCTGACTTGACCAGCCCGAGGCCACCGACAAACGCCTTTCCATCAGTGGCGTGGCGCGACAGCAAAAGGTTGTCCGACAGCCGCATGCGTGGAGCCGCGCCATGGCCGAGGCGTTCTTCCGGCACGAAGGCAGCGCCCAGCAGGCGCCGCGCCGAAATGCCCATGCGACCGGCCGATTTGCCGCGAATGCGGATGGCGTCAGCACTTTCTTGCAATGCTTCGCCCGAGATCGCTTCGAACAGCTCGCCCTGGCCGTTACCGGCTACACCGGCAATGCCGATGACTTCGCCGCCGGCGACGCTCAGCCAGATGTTCTTGAGCGGCATCGAGAACGGCCCGGCAGGCTTGCGGCTCATGCCGCAGATGCTGAGCAGTTCCTCGCCGCGCACGGACACGGTGGTCCGCTCGGCGTTCTTGACCTCGCTGCCAACCATCATCCGCGCCAGCGAAGACGGTGTCTCCAGCCTGGGGTTGCAGTGGCCGACAACCTTGCCGTGGCGCATGATGGTGGCGCTGTCGCAGAGGCGGCGGACTTCATCGAGGCGGTGCGAGATGTAGAGGATCGACTTGCCCTCGGAGCGCAGACGCTCGAGCGTCTCGAACAGCTTGTCGGCTTCCTGCGGCGTCAGCACCGAAGTCGGCTCGTCGAGAATGATCAGATCTGGCGTCTGCAGCAGGCAGCGGATGATCTCGATACGCTGGCGTTCGCCGACCGAGAGGTCACCGACCAGCGAGTCCGGATCGAGCGGCAAGCCGTAGCTGTAAGACAGAGCCCGCGCCTTGGCGGCAATCGTGCCGATCGGCGTGTCGTCGGCCAGAGAAAGCGCGATGTTTTCCGCAGCCGTCAGTGCTTCAAACAGCGAAAAATGCTGGAAAACCATGCCGATGCCGAGCTTCTTGGCAACGCCCGGGCTGGTGATCCTGGCAGGCTGGCCGTTCCAGTGGATTTCGCCGGCATTGGGCTCCAGCGAGCCGAACAGCATCTTCACCAGCGTCGACTTGCCCGCGCCGTTCTCGCCGAGCAGGGCATGGATTTCGCCCTTGGCGATGGTCAGGTCTACCTGATCGCACGCTTTGAGTGTGCCGAATACCTTCGTCAGGCCGCGAACCTCAAGCAGGTTCCGACCATTGGCTAAAGGGGTTGTGTCCACAACGCCTCCCATTGTCTTACTTTTTTATGTTCCCGAGAGCATGGTAGGCGCGTCCTGCTCTCGGAGCAAAGCATGTCACAAGTTGAAAGAGCTTCAAGAATTCTAGCGAAAACTCAAGGGATAAGTACGGTCGTCCCCGTCGTCTTCCGGCCTTCCAGATCGGCATGAGCCTGCGCCGCGTCGCGCAATGCAAACCGCTGGTTTATCCTGATCTCCACAGCGCCTTTCAGCACAACGTCAAACAGCGCTTCAGCCGACTTTACCATATCCTCGCGCTTGGCATTGTAGGCAAACAGCGTCGGCCGCGTGGCAAACAGCGAGCCCTTCTGCGCCAGCAGTGAAATGTTGAACGGCGGGATCGGCCCCGACGACTGGCCGAAGCTGACGAACATGCCAAGCGGCCGCAGGCAGTCGAGCGAACCGGGAAAGGTATCGTCGCCGACGGAATCGTAGACGACATCGCATTTCTTGCCGCCGGTGATCCTGGCCACCTCGGCGACGAAATCCTGGTCGCGATAGTTGATGATGTGATCGAAGCATGCGCCAGGGCGAGCTCGCCCTTCTCCGTCGATCCAACAGTGCCGATGACGGTCGCACCAAGATGCTTGGCCCACTGGCCAAGGATCAGGCCGACGCCGCCGGCCGCGGCATGGTAGAGTATCGTATCGCCGGCCTTCACCTTGAAGGTGCGTAACAGCAGGTACTCGGCGGTCATGCCCTTCAGCATCATCGCCGCTGCCTGCTCGTCGGAGATGCCGTCAGGTATCTTGACCAGTCGGTCGGCGGCAATGACGCGTTGTTCGCAATAGGCGCCCGTCGGCACGGCATAGGCGATGCGATCGCCGACCTTGAGCCAGTCGACGCCGTCGCCCAGTTCGAGCACCACGCCGGCCGCTTCGCCACCTGGGGTCACCGGCATGCCGTTTGGCGCTGGGTAGAGGCCGGTACGGAAATAGACATCGATGAAGTTGAGGCCGATGGCGGTATGGCGGATCAGCGCCTGGCCGGGGCCCGGCCTGTCGACGTCAGCCTCTTCGTAGACCAGGGCTTCAGGGCCACCATGGGCATGCACGCGTATGGCTTTGGGCACGTCGTCAGTCTTTCTCTGTCTCAAGAGCCGGCTTGGCGCCAAGCTTGGGGAAAAACTGCATCACGCCGCCGATGAAGAACAGGTAGAGGCCGCTTACGGCGATGCCGACCTTGACCCATTCGCTGGCATCCATGTGCTGCCACAGCGCCACCCCGCCGAAGGCGCACCAGATCAGCGTCATCGGCAGGTTGATGTTTCTGAGCCTGACGACTCGCACCGGGTGCAGGAAACTCATCGGCACGAAGGTCAGGATGCCGGCAATGACCACCACCGCGAAAGAAACCCATTGTCCCGGTTCGATGACGAACAGGGTGAACACCACCATGTTCCAGACCACCGGAAAACCCTTGAAGAAGTTCTCCTTTGTCTTCATGCCGGTGTCGGCGTAGTAGATCGCGCTCGACACGACGATGATCGCGCCGGACAGGAACGACAGCCCCTCGCCCATGAAACCGCTCTGATAGAGCGCGAAGGCCGGGATCAGCACGTAGGTGACATAGTCGATGATGTTGTCGAGCAGTTCGCCCGACCATGTCGGCAGGATTTCCTTGACCTCGAGCTTGCGCGCGATCGGCCCGTCTATGCCGTCGACGAACAGCGCCAGCCCCAGCCACCCGAACATCGCCGTCCAGCGCTCTTCGCTTGCGGCAACCAGCGACAGGAACGCCAGGAACGAACCCGACGCGGTGAGCAGATGCACCGAAAAGGCGCGGGCCTGGGGCCAAGTGACTTTTTTAGGCTTCACGGTTCCCGCCAATCGCGTTTCCAGCATCGAGCCGAATGGATGAACATGACCACCAAGCATGCGCGAGAAATCTTCTGTGGCTGGGTCGCACGAATTCTTCCGTCATCGCGCAGTCCTGTTTGCCACCGATAGTCTCCCCTGCCATTCCGGCACTTAATAGCAGCACCGCTTTCCAGACAAGCCGAAAGCCGAGCCGAAAATGCCCGGTTGCAGTGCCAGCACAGCTTCTTCCATTGCGGCGCGGGCGGCCGGCAGCACATCAAGCCAGCTGAAATTGTGCCTGGAACAACGCCTGCAACCGAATGGGATGAATCGCCGCGTTGATCAATGGCTTAGGCCTGCAATATACCGGGATAACTGAGGTGTGTGGATGGCACCAGAACAGCATGGGCGGCCGATGAGCGTCGACACGACAAACCGCATTCTGGTGGCAGGCACGGGCCCGGTCGGGCTGATATCCGCACTTGCCTTTGCCGAGGCCGGCTTCGGCGTCGTGCTTGCCGGACCGCCCGCGCGCGCCGTCGATGGGCGTACCACTGCTTTGATGGTGCCGGCTCTGAAATTCCTGGCCAGGCTCGGCGTGCTCGATTCGCTTGCCCCTGACGCCGCCCCCCTCAAGGTGATGCGCATCATCGACGGCACGGCGCGCCTGATCCGCAGTCCGATCGTCACCTTCCGCGCCGGCGAGATCGGCGAGGAGCATTTCGGCCTCAATTTCCAGAATCGCGTCTTCAACGCGGTCCTCGAAAAGGCCGTCGAGGCACATGCGGGCATCGAATGGCGCCGCACCATGGTCGACAGCTGGGCCTTCGAGCCCAGCAGCGTGATTGCCTCACTGTCAGACGGCACTATAGTCGAAGCGCCATTGGCGGTCGCCGCCGATGGCAGGAACTCGCCGGCACGCCAGGCCGCCGGCATCTCGGCGTCAGCGCGTGCGCTGCCGCAGGCCGCATTGGTGCTGAACTTTGCTCACAGCCGCGACCACGCCTTCACCTCGACCGAGTTCCACACCGAAACCGGCCCATTCACCCAGGTGCCACTGCCCGGCCGTCGCTCCAGCCTCGTTTGGGTGCTCAGGCCCGAGACGGCCAAGGACTTCGCCAGTCTCGACGACGTAGCCCTGTCGCTTCGCGTCGAGCAGCAGATGCAGTCGATGCTTGGCCGCGTCACGGTCGAAGGCGGACGCCAGATCTATCCTCTGTCGACCTCCTTGCCGCAACGTTTCGCCCAAAATCGCGTCGCCCTCGTCGGCGAGGCCGCGCATGTTTTCCCGCCGATCGGCGCCCAAGGGCTCAATCTCGGCATCAGGGATGTCGACCAGCTCGTTGATATCGCATCGAATCACCGCGGCGATGCCGGTGCTGCCGAACCACTGGCAGCCTATGATTCCGCGCGGCGGCCCGACATTCTCGCCCGCACCAGCGCGGTCAACCTGCTCAACAGGTCGCTTCTGTCGGACATGCTGCCGGCTCAGCTGGCGCGCAGCGCGGGCCTCAACGTGCTCGGCGGCTTCTCGCCGCTTCGTGCTTTCTTCATGCGCGAAGGCCTGCGCCCGGGCAGCGGCTTTTCATCCATGGTGTCGGGACTGCGTTCGCCGCGCCGCGGCCGCGACGCCCCCACCGACTGAGCCCTACGGGAAAAGGTCCGGCGGCAGGATGCCGTGCTGGATCATGTAGAGCAGTCCGGTCACCGTCAGTACCGACACGCAGGTGGTGACCAGCACGCTGGCCGACGCCCGCTCGACCCACACGCCATATTGCTGCGCGATGACGAACACATTGGTCGCCGTCGGCAGGGCTGCCAGCAGCATAGCCGAAAACAGCCAGACCGGCGAGAAATTGCCGACCCAGCTCAGCACGACGTAGCACAGCAGCGGATGCACGATCAGCTTGAGCAGGGCGATCGGCACCATCTCGTGCGGCACGCGCTTCAATGGTCTGAGCGCCAATGTCACGCCCATCGCAAACAGCGCGCAAGGGGCTGCAGCACGCGACAGATATTCGAGGAACCGCTCGACCGGCAGCGGCGGGCGGAACTCGACATAGGCCGCCAGCACGCCGACGGCGGTCGCGATGATGAACGGGTGGAAGGCGATCTTCTTGACCACGTCGGCCGCGACACTCAGCGGCGATCGCCGCTCGTCGCCGGCCAGCGCCATCATCATCGGCGCAATGGTGAAATGCATGATGTTTTCAAAGCAGAAGATCAGCGCCACCGGCACGGCGGCTTCTTCGCCGAAGGCGAGCAGCGCGAGGCCCGGGCCCATGTAGCCGATATTGCCGTAGGCAGAGGCCAGGCCCTTGATCGTCGATTCGGCGATCTCGCCACGCCCCTTGATGTAGGACGCCACAAACATCAGCAAAAAGATGATGAAGGTCGAAAATACGGCGCCGAAGATATAGCCCCATTCGGTCAGCCGCTCGAACGGCGTCTTGGCGAGCAGCTGGAAAAACAGCGCCGGCAGCGCGACATAGACGATGAACGTCGTCATCCAGCCAAGCGCCTCGAGCGGCTGCCTGGTGATCCGGGCAACGACGAAACCCATGAAGATCAGCCCGAAGAAGGGCAAGACCAGACCGATCACCTCAGACATCGGCACTTTCCCACTTGGCAGGGCTGGAAAAGACGCGTTCGCCGCCTGACGGCGACGGATGCGCGATGGAGCATAACAACCAGCCGGTATCGCGCCGCCTGACCGGCAGTCAAGCAGCTATGCCATTGAAATACCTGCCTTGCTGCGCCAAATAGGAACTTGGAAGGGCGCGATTGGCCGGGTTGGAGAGTAGCTTCGATCTCGGACGCGTCCTAAGCGATTGAAAGCGCGTGTGATTTGGCAGATCTCGCGCGGCGCAGGTGATCCGCATGAAGACGGCAAAGTTCTCGATCGGACAGGTGGTGCGCCACCGTGTCTTCCCGTTCCGGGGCGTGATCTTCGATGTCGACCCCGAATTCGCCAACACCGAGGAGTGGTACGACGCGATTCCCGCTGCCGTGCGCCCGAGGCGCGACCAGCCCTTCTACCACCTGCTGGCGGAGAATTCGGAGACCGAATATGTCGCCTACGTCTCCGAGCAGAACCTGCTCGAGGACAGTTCCGGCGAGCCGGTCAGGCACCCGCAGGTCGGCGAGTATTTCGACAAGACCTCGGATGGCCACTACGCGCCCAAGGCACGCAGCAGCCACTAAGCTCAACATATTGATACGCAACAAAAAAGCGGGGCCGAAACCCCGCTTTTTTCATTTCAGATCCGTCAGGTCGATCAGTTGGCCGTCTTGGCCTTGTCCTGCTCTTCCTTGAGCTTCTTGGCGAAGTCCTCGTTGTTCTTCGACACGAACTCCTGGAGCTTCTTCTGGCGGTCTTCCAGGTCCGACTGCTTCAGCGGCTCGCCGTCAAAGGCGCCGGTGAAGCCTGCGAGCGAAACCTTGATCGGGTTCGGCTGGTTCTGGAAGTTGATCGAGGTCAGCGTGAGATCGGTGCCCTTCTTGAACGAACCGACGAGCGCGTCGGTCAGGGCGATCTCGGCAACGCAACGGTCCGGGAAGCAGATCACGTATTCCAGCTTCTGTGCCTTGGCGCCATCGACCTGCAGGCCGATTCCCGGGGGAATGAGGCGGCCGCTCGGCACGGTGACCTGAAACACCTTGCGGTTGACCTTGCCCTTGAGCTCGATCATCGAGATGCCGGTGACCAGCTGGCCGTTGGAAGCGGTCAGGATGTTCTGCACGTTGCAGATGTCGACGTCAGCCTGCTTGGAACAGGCCTTGAACCAGCCCTGTGGCACCTGCTGCTGCTGTGCAGCCGCAGGCGTAAGGCCCGACGCCAGCAGACCGGCAACGCCAGCCGCCAAGGCCGACAGGCGGAGACCGTCGAATTTCTGGCTCGTCATCTTCATGAATTCCTCTCAAACAATCCCGGGACCGGCCCAAGCCGTGTGTCGACGCTACCTGTTGGGCAAATGAGGCAACAGCATGACTTCGCCGCGCGTGTTACACTGCCGCGGGCCGCGAATCCAGCCTGTTTGCTTGCATTTCTTGTGCCTTGAGCCGGCAATGGACGGGCTACGTGCGCGTGCGCTACGCTTCGAATCATCAAAGCTTCCCCGAATTCGTGGAGAATCGTCGTGAGACGCACTCTTTCGCTGCTGGTTGCCACCGCCGCCATCGCATTTCTCGCCCCGCGCGCGGCCCTGGCTGAGCCGGTTCATGGCCTTTCCATGCATGGCACACCCGCATTGCCGGCCGATTTCAAGAGCTTTCCCTACGCCAATCCCGACGCCCCCAAGGGCGGCAAGATCACCTATTGCGTCATCGGCAGCTTCGACAACCTCAACCCCTTCATCATCAAGAGCCTGCGCACCACCGCGCGCGGCATGATCGACACGATCTACGGCAATCTGGTCTTCGAATCGCTGATGCAGCGCAGCGCCGACGAAGCCTTCAGCATCTACGGCCTGACCGCCAAGTCGGTCGACATCGACCCCGAGCGCAAGTGGATCGAGTTCAACCTCGACCCCGACGCCAAATGGTCGGACGGCCAGGACATCACGCCCGACGACGTGATCTTCACCTATGAAGTCTTCACCGAGAAGGGCCGCCCACCCTACTCCGACCGCATGGCCAAGATCGAGAAGATCGAAAAGACCGGCGACCACAGCGTCCGCTTCACCTTCAATGAAAAGGCAGACCGCGAATTCCCGCTGATCATCGGGCTGACCCCGATCGTGCCCAAGCACGCCTTCTCCAAGGAAACGTTCGACCAGACCACGTTGAAGCCGCTCATCGGCAGCGGCCCCTACACGGTGTCAGAGGTGAAGCCAGGCGAACGCATCGTTTTCAAGCGCAATCCCGAATACTGGGCACGCGACATCCCCTCGAAGCGCGGCTTCGACAACTACGACCAGATCACCATCGAGTACTTCCTCAACGCCGCCGCCCAGTTCGAGGCGTTCAAGAAGGGCATTTGCGACACCTTCATCGAAGCCGACCCGGTCAAGCGTGAACGCGGCTTCGATTTTCCGGCCTTCAAGAACGGCGACGTCGTTGCCGAAACCTTCAAGAGCGGCCTGCCGCCCGTCGTCACCGGCTTCATGTTCAACACCCGCCTGCCGCAATTCGCCAATCCGGTAGTCCGCCAGGCGCTCGGCATGCTTTACGACTTCGAATGGGCCAACCGGAACCTCTTCGCCGGCAAATATGAGCGCACCGTCAGCTATTGGCAGGGCTCGGAGCTTTCCGCTTTTGGCGTGCCGGCCAATGACAAGGAAAAGGCGCTGCTGGCGCCCTTCCCCGATGCGGTACGCCCCGACATCATGGACGGCACCTGGCGCCCGCCCGTCACCGACGGCTCCGGCCAGGACCGCAAGGTGATGAAACAGGCCTTCGAACTGTTCAAGAGTGCTGGTTACACCTTGCAGGGCGGCAAGATGCTCGATGCCCAAGGCAAGCCCTTCGCCTTTGAGATATTGACGTCATCAGAGGCTGAGCAACGGCTTGCCGCCATCTACCAGCGCACGCTGGAAAAGCTCGGTATCGTGGTCACCATTCGCGCGCTTGAGGCAGACCAGATCCAGTCGCGCAAGCAGGCATTCGAATTCGACGCCTTGATCGGTGTTACCGGCTTCACCGGCACCTTGTCGCCAGGCATCGAGCAGATCGGACGCTGGGGCTCATCCGCCGCTCAAAAGCCGGGTTCGTTCAATCTCGCCGGCGTCGCGAGCCCCGCTGTCGACGCCATGATCGACGCCATGCTCAAGGCGCGCGAGAAGGATGATTTCGTCGCTGCGGTCCGCGCGCTCGACCGTCTGCTGATCTCCGGCAATTACATGGTGCCGTTCCAGCACAACTCCGAGCAGTGGATCGCATTTGCCAAGAGACTAAAACATCCGGAAAAAACACCCATATTTGGCTATCAATTGCCGGTCTGGTGGAGTCAGGGCGGTTAAATCGAACTGCTTGAGCTAAGGACTTTTCCATGACTGAACAGAACCAGATCACCATCGACGTCGTCTCGGATGTCGTCTGCCCATGGTGTTTTCTTGGCATGAAGCGCCTGGAAAGCGCGCTTGCCAGCCTGCCTGACATCAAGGCCGAGGTGCATTGGCGGCCGTTCCAGCTTGACCCGACGATCCCGCCCGAGGGCAAGGAGCGCAAGGCCTACATGCTGGCGAAGTTCAGCGACGAGAACCGGCTGAAGCAGGTCCATGCCAATCTGGTCTCGCTTGGCGCTGTCGAGGGCATCGCCTTCGATTTCGATGCCATCACGGTTGCGCCCAACACGCTCGACGCCCACCGCCTCATCCGCTGGGCGGCAGCGTCGGGATATGGCGTGCAGGACAAGCTCGCGCGTTCGCTTTTCAGCCTCTACTTCGAGCAAGGCAAGAACATCGGTGATCATTCCGTGCTGGTCGAGGCGGCGCGTGCTGCCGGCATGGATGCGGCTGTTGTCGAGTCACTGCTGGCCACAGACGCCGACCGCGACGACGTTACCAACGAGATCGTCACCGCCTCGCGCATGGGTATTACTGGCGTGCCATGCTTCCTGCTCGACGGCAAATACGCTGTCATGGGCGCCCAGGATGCCGCAACGCTGGCCGACGCCATCCGCCAGGTCGCGACCGAGAAGGCAGCCGGCGAACCTACGCTCAACTGACCTTCTGATTTGCTGAAAACGTTAATCCCTCATCGCTGCAAGGCGGTGAGGGACTTTTTGTATCAAGCCGCCTGTTCGGCGAGCTTCGCCAATTGCGTCATGATGACGGCCGAACCAGCCAGGCGCTTCTCCGGGTTCGGCCAGTCGCGGGCGAACACCACGCTGTGGTCGGGCCTGATCTTGGCCAGCGAGCCCTGCTCGGCGATGTAGCGCACCAGTCCGGCCGGATTGGCGAATTCGCGCTTGCGGAACTGCACCACCACGCCCTTCGGCCCGGCGTCCAGCTTCTCGACATTGGCCTTGCGGCACAGCGCCTTGATGAAGACGATCTTGAGCAGGTGCTTGACCTCTTCCGGCAGCGGCCCGAAGCGGTCGATGAGCTCGGCGCCGAAGCCGTCGATCTCTTCGGTGTTTTCGAGATCGCCAAGACGGCGGTAGAGCGCCAGCCTCAGCTGCAGGTCCGGCACATAAGCTTCCGGGATCATCACTGCCGTGCCGACCGCGATCAGCGGCGACCAGCCGGTATCGAGTGCTTCGCCGCTGCCGCGCAGCTCTGCCACTGCCTCCTCCAGCATCTGCTGGTAGAGTTCGAAGCCGACTTCCTTGATTTGGCCCGACTGCTCTTCTCCCAGAAGGTTGCCGGCGCCGCGAATGTCGAGGTCGTGGCTAGCCAGCTGAAAGCCCGCACCGAGCGTGTCGAGCGACTGCAGCACCTTCAGCCTGCGGTCGGCGGTGGTCGTCAGCGTCCGGTTGGCCGGCAGCGTGAACAGCGCATAGGCACGCACCTTGGAGCGGCCGACGCGGCCGCGCAGCTGGTAGAGCTGGGCGAGGCCGAACATGTCGGCGCGATGCACGATCAGCGTATTCGCGGTCGGAATGTCGAGGCCGGATTCGACGATCGTCGTCGACAGCAGCACGTCGTATTGGCCGTCGTAGAAGGCGTTCATGATGTCGTCGAGCTCGCCCGCGGGCATCTGGCCATGCGCAACCGCCACCTTCAGCTCAGGCACTGATTCCTGCAGGAATTGGTGGATCTCGGCGAGATCGGCGATGCGCGGCACGACATAAAAGCTGTGGCCGCCGCGATAGCGTTCGCGCAGCAGGGTCTCGCGGATGACCAGCGGATCGAAGGGCGAGATGAAGCTGCGCACCGCCATGCGGTCGACCGGCGGCGTGGCGATCAGCGACAGCTCGCGCACGCCTGTCAGCGCCAGTTGCAGCGTGCGTGGGATCGGCGTCGCCGACAGCGTGAGCACGTGCACATCGCTCTTCAGTTCCTTGAGCCGTTCCTTGTGCTTGACGCCGAAATGCTGCTCCTCGTCGATGATCAGCAGCCCAAGATTCTTGAACGAGATCGATGAACCGAGCAGCGCATGCGTGCCGACGACGATGTCGACGGTCCCGTCGGCGATGCCTTGCTTGGTCTCGGCCAGTTCCTTGGTGCCGACAAGCCGCGAGGCCTGCCGCACCCTGACTGGCAAGCCGGCAAAGCGCTGGGTGAACGTCTTGAAATGCTGGCGCGACAACAGCGTCGTTGGCACCACCACAGCGACCTGGAAGCCTTCCATGGCCGCGATGAAGGCCGCGCGCAGCGCCACTTCCGTCTTGCCGAAACCGACGTCGCCGCAGATCAGGCGGTCCATTGGCTTGCCGGAGCCAAGGTCCTCCATCACGGAATCGATGGCGCTCTGCTGGTCGTCGGTCTCCTCATAGGGGAAACGCGCCGCAAACTCGCCATAGACACCGTCCGGCGGGTTCATCGCAGGCGCCTCGCGCATATGCCGCTCGGCGGCGATCCTGATCAGTTGGCCCGCCATTTCGAGCAGGCGTCGCTTGAGCTTGGCCTTGCGCGACTGCCAGGCGCCGCCGCCGAGCTTGTCGAGCTGGGCTTCAGCTGTGTCAGAACCGTAGCGCGACAAAAGCTCGATGTTTTCGACCGGCAGGAACAGCCGGCCATCGGAGGCATAGTGGATCTCGAGACAGTCGTGCGGCGCGCCCAGCGCCTCGATGGTCTTCAACCCGACAAATCGGCCGATGCCGTGGTCGGCATGCACGACGATGTCACCTGATGACAGCGCCGAGGCTTCGGCGATGAAATCAGCGGCGCGCTTGCGCTTCTTCGAACGCCGGATCAGCCGGTCGCCCAAAATGTCCTGCTCGGCAACGAAAACCAGCTCGCCCGACTCGAAGCCGGCCTCGATCGGCAGTACGGCAAGACCCGCCTCGCCCGGCTTCAGGGCTTCGACCTCGGCAAGGTTTGTCACGCGCTTGAGGTTGCCGAGATGGTGCTCGTCGAGAATCTGCGTCAGCCGGTCGAGCGAACCTTCGGTCCAGCCGGCAACGACGACACGCCGCTTGGCGGCGCGCTGGTCGGCGATATGCCTGGCCACCACGTCGAAGACGTTGGCGTTAGGGTCGGCGCGCTCCTCGGCAAAGCTGCGCCCTGCATGCGAGCCGGCATGCAGCACCCTGCGCCCGCTCGAAAAGGGCGTGTCGAAAGGCGTAAGCTCCGCGTTGACCTGGTCGGCGAGTGCCGTGATCACCTCTTCGGGCGACAGATACATCTGCTCCGGCGCCACCGGCTTGTAGGGCACCGCGTCCTTGAGGCCCTTGCCTTCGCCCTGCTTGCGGCGGGAATCGTAGTGATCGAGGATCAGGGCGTGGCGCTCGCCCAGCGCCTCGCGTGCGAGATGGTCGAACACCACGGGCGCGTCGGGCAGATAGTCGAACATCGTTTCGAGATGCGAATAGTAGAGCGGCAGCCAGTGCTCCATGCCGGCAAAGCGCCGGCCCTCGCTGACTGCGGCATAAAGCGCATCGTCGCGCGACGGCGCGCCAAACGCTTCGATGTAGCTGCGGCGGAACTTGCTGATCGTCTCCGGCGTCAACGCCACTTCGCTCATCGCTTGCAGCACCACCGAATTGCGGCTGCCTGTCGTGCGCTGGCTGGCGACGTCAAAGGCGCGGATCGTCTCAAGCGTATCGCCAAAGAAGTCGAGACGCAGTGCATCCACGGCGCCTGGCGCGTAAAGATCGAGGATGCCACCACGCACCGCGAATTCGCCAACACCGCGCACCGTCGGTACGCGCTCGAAGCCGGCACGCTCGAGCCGCGCCACAAGCTGGTTCATCTCGACCTGGTTGCCCGGCTTGGCACGGAATTCCTGCGCTTCGATCGCTGCCGAAGGAGGCACGCGCTGCAGCAGGGCATTGGCGGTTGTCAGCACGATCGCCCGGTGCGGCTCCTTACGCAGTGCGATCATCGCCGCAAGCGCATCGAGTCGGCGCGCCGCAGCGTCCGAACCCGGCGACACGCGGTCGTAAGGCAGGCAGTCCCAAGCCGGCAGTTCGAGCACCGGCATGTCAGGCGCGACGAACGCCAGCGCCTCGACGATCTGCGGCAGTCGCTGGCCGTCGCGCGCGACAAACAGCAGCGGCCGGTCAGGCGCCATCTCGGCGGCCGCGGTCGCCAGCGCGAAGGCTTCGTAGCCATCGGCAACGCCATCGACGATGAACTGACCGGCGCGACCCTTGGGCAGGCCGATTGGTTTGATAAGGCTCATGATTTCACTCAGGCTGTGAATGCGCCGCGCGACGCCACGATCTGGCGGTAGACGTCATGGTCGACGGCTGCCGGCACCGGATGCTCGCCGATGATCCACGACAGAAGCTCCCTGTCGGTGATGTCGAGCAACACTTCATAATGGTCGAGCTGTTCGTCGCTCAGCCTGTCGATGTTGGCGTCGGCAAAGCTGCCAAGGATCAGGTCCATCTCGCGCATGCCGCGATGCCAGGAGCGGAACAGCAGCTTGCGCCTGCGCGTATCCAGCCCTTCGCTCGATCGTGTCGATCCGGTCATGTCAGCAATCCTCTGATGTCGAGGCGCATATAGCGTGGATAGCCGGCCATGTCAGCCTTTGCCCGGGCTGCTCCAGCGCATAAGCTGACATCATGCGTCCATCCCTGCTCGATCCTCTGTTCTCCCCCATCACCTCGCTTGCCGGCATCGGACCGAAGGTCGCCGTGCTGATCGAGAAGGTCGTGCCTGCCGATCTCGGCGACCGGGCCGCCCGCGTCGGCGACCTCATGTTCGTTTTGCCCAACAGCGTCATCGACCGGCGCAACCGGCCCGGCATCGCGCTGTCAGCCGAAGGAGCCATCGTCACGCTGGAGGTCCGCATCGACCGGCACCAGCCGGCGCCGCGCGGCAACCGCTCCGCGCCCTACCGCGTCTTTGCCCATGACGAGACCGGCGAGATCGCCCTGACCTTCTTTCATGCCCACGCCGCCTATCTCGAAAAGGCAATGCCCGAAGGCGAAAAGGTCATCGTCTCCGGCCGCATGGAGTGGTTCAACGGCCGCCCCTCGATGGTCCATCCCGACCATATCGCGCTCGCCAGCGAGGCCGATAAGCTGCCGCTGGTCGAACCGGTCTATCCGCTCACCGCTGGGCTGTCGGGCAAGGTGCTGCGCCGCGCCATCGGCCAGTCGCTCGAGCGGCTGCCAGCCTTGCCTGAATGGCTCGATGCGGACGTCATGCGCCGGCAGAGTTTTCCCGCTTTCGCCGATGCACTCCACCGCGTCCACAATCCGGCCGACCCGATCGACGCCTCGCCCGAAAACGCCGCCTGGCGCCGGCTCGCCTATGACGAATTGCTGGCCGGCCAGGTTTCGCTGGCGCTGGTTCGCGCCAGGGTGCGCAAGCTGCACGGCCGCCCGCTGACAGGTGACGGGCGTATTGTGAATGCGCTCCGCGCGGCCCTGCCGTACCAGTTGACTGGCTCGCAGCAGACAGCACTTGAGGAAATCGACGCCGACCTGGCGAAACCCGAACGCATGTTGCGCCTGCTCCAGGGCGATGTCGGCTCGGGCAAGACGGTCGTCGCGCTGCTTGCCATGGCCCGCGCCGTCGAGGCCGGCGGACAGGCAGCGCTGATGGCGCCAACCGAAATCCTCGCCCGCCAGCATATGGCGACAATCGCGCCGCTCGCCGAACGCGTCGGCATGCGCGTCGCGGTGCTGACCGGCCGCGAAAAGGGCCGCGAACGCGCCCAGACGCTGGCCGGGCTCGAAAGCGGCGAGATCGACATCGTCATCGGCACGCATGCTTTGTTTCAGGAAACGGTCATCTTCCGCGACATGGCGCTCGCCGTCATCGACGAGCAGCATCGCTTCGGCGTGCACCAGCGCCTCGCCATGAACGCCAAGGGCCAGGCGCCCGATATGCTGGTGATGACCGCGACGCCGATCCCGCGCACGCTGGTGTTGACCGCCTTCGGCGACATGGATGTGTCGCGCCTCACCGAAAAGCCCGCCGGACGCCAGCCTATCCGCACGGTCACCTTGCCATTGGAGCGCATCGACGAACTTGTCGGCCGCATCCGCGATGCCGTCGCCGAGGGCCAGAAGATCTACTGGATCTGCCCGCTGGTCGAGGAATCCGAAGAAATCAAGCTGATGTCGGCCGAGGACCGTTTTGCTTCGCTCCAACCGGTGTTCGGCGACCGGATCGGCATCGTCCATGGCCGCATGAAGGGCGCTGACAAGGACGAGGCGATGCGCGCCTTCAAGGCGGGTGAAACCCGCGTGCTGATCGCCACGACCGTCATCGAGGTCGGCGTCGATGTTCCCGACGCCACCATCATGGTCATCGAGCATGCCGAGCGCTTCGGCCTCGCCCAGTTGCACCAGCTGCGCGGCCGCGTCGGCCGCGGCTCGAAGCCGTCGTCCTGCGTCCTGCTCTACAAGGACCCGCTTGGTGAGACCGCCAAGCGCCGCCTGTCCGTCATGCGCGACACCGAGGACGGTTTCCTCATCGCCGAGGAAGATCTGAAGCTGCGCGGCGAAGGCGAACTGCTTGGCACGCGCCAGTCCGGTACGCCCGGCTTCCAGGTCGCGCGCATCGAGGCGCATGCCGACCTCCTGGAAATCGCCCGCGACGACGCCCGGCTGATCCTGGCTCGCGATCCGGAACTGGTGTCACCGCGCGGCGAGGCGCTGCGGCTGCTGCTTTATGTGTTCGGCAGGGATGAGGCGGTGCGCTTGCTGAGAGCCGGCTGAGGCAGCGAGCCGACTGGCGGATTGCCGATCGGCCCCTCAATCGTTTGGCCCTTGCTGCCGGCAGCCGGGCGGATCTCGGGCACGACAAGGCCAGCCGAGACGATCAGCTTGGCGCCATCTTCGATGCTCATGTCCAGCAGCACGACCTCGGAGCGATGCACATACATCAGGAAACCCGTGGTCGGGTTGGGCGTGCATGGCATGAACACCGCGATCAGCGGGTCGCCCTCCTTGTCGAGCTTCTCGTTGATCTCGGTCCGCTTTTCATTGCCGACAAAGACGATCGACCACACGCCCTTGCGCGGATACTCGACCATGCCGACGGTCCTGAACATGTCGCTCTTGTTGGAAAGTGCGGTCTCGAACAGCTGCTTCAGCGTCTTGTACAGGCCGCGCACCAGCGGCATGCCGTTCAGCAGCCGCTCGCCAAACCCGACGATGGCGCGCCCGATGAAATTGGCGGTCAAAAAACCGATCAGCGTGATCATCACCAGCGCTACGATCAGGCCGAAGCCCGGCACCCGGATCGAAAGATAGGTATCCGGATTGTAAGTCGCCGGAATATACGGCTTCACCCAGGAATCGGCCCAGCCGATGAACGACCAGACGATGTAGATGGTCAGCACCAGCGGCGCGCAGACGATGAAGCCGGTGAGGAAATAGTTCCTCAGCCGCGTCATACCAGAAGTCTTGTGGCCATCCGACATCATTCACCGCCGCACTGTTTGCAGCGCAACATTAGTCAAGCCCGCGACGCTTTGGAACACCGATCTTGGTAGGGGGCCAGCTTAGGCTACCGCTCCCATCGGTTCGATCTTCGCAAGTTCGGAAGCCAGCTTGAGCGCTTCCGTCTCAAGCTCATAGGACTGCTGGAAATTCATCCAGAATTCGGGCGTCGTGTTGAAATAGCGGGCAAGGCGCAAGGCTGTATCAGGCGTGATCCCGATCTCTTCCTTGGCAATGCGCTCGATGCGCGTGCGCGGCAGGTTGAGCTTCTTCGCCAACGTACCGGCACTCATGCCCAACGGCAGCAGGTACTCCTCGCGCAGGAACTCGCCGGGATGGACGGGACGTGCAAATTTCAGCGCCATGTCTGCCTCCACCTTCAATGTATCATACAGCGATACAGAAGCAGGGCAAGCATTTCGTATCTCTGATTGATACACGCCTTGCGTTGGGGCGCCCTATTCCACTGTCACCGATTTCGCCAGGTTGCGCGGCTGGTCGACGTCGGTGCCCATGAACACGGCGGTGAAATAGGCCAGCATCTGGATCGGCAGGGCGTAGATGATCGGCGCGATGAATTCCGGCACATCGGGCAGCACGATGGTTTCCATGGTCTTCACCGTCGCCTGCGCCGCACCTTTCTGGTCGGTGATCAGGATGATCTTGCCGCCGCGCGCCGCCACTTCCTGCATGTTCGAGACGGTCTTTTCGAAGATGCGGTCATGCGGCGCAATCACGATGACAGGCATGTTCTCGTCGATCAGCGCGATCGGTCCGTGCTTGAGCTCGCCAGCGGCATAACCTTCGGCGTGGATGTAGGAGATTTCCTTGAGCTTCAGCGCGCCTTCCATGGCGAGCGGGAAATTGGTGTCGCGACCGAGATAAAGCACGTGCTTGTAGGACGCGAGTTCGCGCGCCACCTTCTCGATCTGCTTGTCGAGCTTGAGCACCTGGGCGGCATAGCGTGGCGTCTCCGACAGGCTGCGCACCAGCGCCTTTTCTTCGTCCGCCGTGATCGTGCCGCGCTGCGAGGCAGCGCGAATCGTCAGCGCCGCCAGCACGGAAAGCTGGCAGGTGAACGCCTTGGTCGAGGCGACGCCGATCTCGGGGCCGGCGAGCGTCGGCATTACGATGTCGGATTCACGCGCCATCGTCGATTCGCGCACATTGACGATGGCGCCGATCGGCACGCCAGCCTTGCGGCAATAACGCAGCGACGCCAGCGTATCGGCCGTTTCGCCCGACTGCGACACGAAGAACGCAGCACTCTTCTTCGAGATCGGCATCTCGCGGTAGCGGAACTCGGAGGCGACATCGATGTCGACCGGAAGCCGCGCATGGCGCTCGAACCAGTACTTGCCGACCAAGCCGGCAAGATAGGCCGTACCGCAGGCCGAAACCGCCAAGCGGTCGATGTCGGCGAAGTTGAACGGCAGGTCGAGCGGCTTCGACGTCCCTTGCGTGAAGTCGAGATAATGCGCCAGAGTGTGCGAGATCACCTCTGGCTGTTCATGGATTTCCTTTTCCATGAAGTGGCGGTGGTTGCCCTTGTCGACGAGATAGCTCGAGCCGACCGACTGGCGCCGCTGGCGCTCCACGGGCTTCCGATCCATGTCGTAGATCTGGAACTCGTTGCGGCGCACCACCGCCCAGTCGCCGTCCTCAAGGTAGGTGACGGAGTTGGTGAAGGGCGCGAGAGCGATGGCATCGGAGCCCAGAAACATCTCGCCCTCGCCGTGGCCGATTGCCAGCGGCGGGCCGTTGCGGGCGCCGACGATCAGGTCGTCGTCGCCCTTGAACATGATGGCGAGCGCGAAGGCGCCGTTGAGCCGCTTCAGCGCGGCGTGCGCCGCATCGATGGGCTTTGCCCCACCGGCCAGCTCGCGCGCGATCAGATGCGCCACGACCTCGGTGTCGGTCTGCGAGGTAAATTCGTAGCCGTCGGCCGTAAGCTCATGACGAAGCTCGGCAAAATTCTCGATGATGCCATTGTGGACGATCGCCACGCCGTTGGAAAAATGCGGGTGCGCGTTGGTCTCGTTGGGCACGCCGTGGGTCGCCCAGCGTGTGTGGCCGATACCGATATTGCCGTCCAGCGGTTCGGCCTTGAGGAGGCGCTCGAGATTGACCAGCTTGCCCTCGGCGCGGCGACGCGCCAGTTCGCCGTTCTCGATGGTGGCGACACCGGCGGAATCGTAACCGCGATATTCAAGCCGCTTCAACGCATCGACGATCAGCGGTGCAACCGGCGCCTGGCCGACGATTCCGACAATTCCACACATGATCTTGCCCCGTCCAATCCCTCAAAACCCTGTCGGCCTTTTAGGCAGCGCAACGAACAAGCGGAAGTCACATTCCGTTTCGCTGCGTATCAGCCTTCCAGTCCGTCAGAATGGGCTACAATGGCACGCTAGGATTGAAATGCGGTTACTTCGCCTTCTTCGCTGCCGCCGCCGAAGCAAAGCGCTCGCGCAGTTCCTTGCCCTTGCCCGGCAGCGTCTTCTGGCGGGCGCGGCCAAAGGCAAGCGCGTCTTCCGGTATTTCTTCGGTGATGACGCTGCCCGAAGCAACATAGGCGCCGGCGCCAATGGCAATCGGCGCCACCAGCGACGAATTAGAGCCGACGAAGGCACCCTCGCCGATGTCGGTGAAGAACTTCGAATAGCCGTCATAGTTGCAGGTGACCGTACCCGCACCGATATTGGCGCCAGCACCGACCCGGGCATCGCCGATGTAAGTCAGGTGGTTGACCTTGGCGCCCTTTTCGATCGTCGCCTTCTTGACCTCGCAGAAATTGCCGACCTTGGCCTTCTCATGCAGCTCGGCGCCGGGCCGCAGTCGCGCATATGGGCCGACTTCGGCGCGTGGCCCGACATCGGCACCCTCGAGATGGCTGAACGCATGGATCGTCGCGCCGTCGGCGACCTTGACCCCCGGACCGAACCAGACATTCGGCTCGACCAGCACATCCGCGCCGAGTTGGGTGTCGTGCGAAAAGAATACCGTCTCGGGCGCGATCAGCGTCGCGCCATCCAGCATCGCCGCGCGGCGGCGACGCTTTTGCCAGATCGCCTCGGCTTCGGCGAGTTCGGCGCGGTTGTTGATGCCAAGCACGCTCTCGAAGCTTGCTTCGGTGGCAACAACGGCAAGTCCAGCCTTGTCGGCTATCTCGACGATGTCGGTCAGGTAGAATTCGCCCTTGGCATTGGCATTGCCAACCTGGTCGAGCAGCTTCAGCGCCTGCGCGCCTGAAATCGCCATCAGCCCGGCATTGCAGAAGCCGATCTTGCGCTCTTCGTCACTGCAATCCTTGTCCTCGCGGATCGCCACCAGTCTGCCGGACTTTTCGATCAGCCGGCCATAGCCTGCCGGGCTCGGCGGCCGAAAGCCGATGACCACGACGGCAGCACCCTCGGCAAGCTTTTGCCGCGCCAAGGCCAACGAACCCGCCTCGACCAAGGGCGTGTCGCCGAACATCACCAGAATGTCGTCATGGTCGTGCGCAATCGCCTCGCGCGCAGCCAGCACCGCATGAGCAGTGCCGAGACGCTCGCTCTGGACGAAGATTTCCGCCTTGGGCGCAAAACCTTCCGCCGCCTTGCGCACCTCGTCGCCGCCATGCCCGACCACCAGCGCAATGGCGTCCGCGCCCGCCGACTCGGCTGCCCTTGCGACATGCGCCACCATCGGCAGGTTGGCGATCTGGTGCAGCACCTTGGCCTTGCTGCTTTTCATGCGCGTGCCTTCGCCGGCGGCAAGGATGATCGACAGGCAGGTTCTCGAGGTCATGGTGTCGTCCGGGTTTGTCTAGAGGCGGCTGGAATCGGCCACTCTTCTAGCATTGCTGGCAAGCGCCTCCAATGCACACGGAATCGGGCCGTTTGTTGGAGCTAGCCAAGCTGCCCCAGGACCGGAAAGCGCTCGAGCAGCCAGTAGGATGCGGTCTGCACGCCGCCGGTCAAAAACAGCACGCCGGCAACGACCAGAAGCGCGCCAATGGCCTTTTCAACCTTGCCCAGATGCACGCGGAACTTCTGCAGGAAGCGCATGAACGCGCCGGAAAACAGTGCCGCGATCAGGAAAGGAATGCCCAAGCCCAGCGAATAGACCGCCAGCAGTGCAGCACCTTCGCCCACGGTCTCGCGTCCGCCGGCCAAAGTCAGGATTGGCCCGAGCACCGGCCCGATGCACGGTGTCCAGCCAAAGGCGAAGGCGAGGCCCATCAGATAGGCGGCCAGATTGCTTGCCGGTTTGCCCTGTGACTGGAACCGCGCCTCGCGTGACAGCAGCGGAATGCGCAGGATGCCGAGGAAATTGAGCCCCATCAGGATGATCAGGACGCCTGCCGCCATCGCCAGCGGCTCCTGCCAGGTCCGCAACAACTGCCCGATCGTCGAGGCGCCGGCGCCCAACGCCACGAAGACGGTGGAAAAGCCGAGCACGAAGCACGTGGACGCCGTCAGGAGCGCGCCGCGAGCGCGGGAAACTGTCGCCGTCCCACCCTCGGCCCTGAAATCGTCGACCGAAACGCCGGCCATGTAGCAGAGATAGGGTGGCACCAGCGGCAGCACACATGGCGACAGGAAAGACAAGGCTCCTGCCCCCAGGGCGCTGAGATAACCGACGTCCAATGCCATTTAGTGCCGCTCCACTGAAATACAGGCGCCGCTATAGCGGCAGCGGCATTCAGGTACCAATCACCATTTTGTGGCAACCGGGCCGGTTGTTACCGGCCCGAAGCGTTTTATCTCCAGCGCCCTGCGCCAGATCTTTTTGGTGACCAACCCTTATTCGTGGATGGTGTACTCGCCCATCTCGCAGAGGTTCTGCTTGTCTTCGGTCGTGTCGAGGTCCGAAGATTCCTCGAATTCGAAGCGCATGTCGTATTCGCAGACGCTGCGGCCGTCGGCGATGGTGATCTGCATGCTTTCGCCCGCGCCCAGCGTGTCACGGCCGAAAATGTCGTCTTCCCACTTGTCGACGCCGACCGGCGAGGCATAAAAATTCGTCAGCACCGACGTCGTGCCATTCTTCAGGGTAAAGACAAGGTCTTCTGCCTGGGCAACGGCAGGAAGAATGGAAGCTGCGAGAACGGAAGCAACGGCGAGTTTCAAAAGCATACGCATTTATCAATTTCCAAAACGATGGCGGCCCGATGTTGGGCACCATTGTCTAGCAGTGGGCAATGACGCCAGCAATATCACCTCCCCGTAATATTACGCCAACATGGCGCAGCAGACATGACATCCATGGACCCGTATTTAACAGCCTGTTTGTAACGGCGTTTTTCCGGTTGACCCGCCGGGGCACTCTCCCTATGTTCCGCCGGAATTTCGAGGTCGCCGCGCGGCCTTCGGGAGCGCGTAGCTCAGCCAGTAAATCAGCTGTGTACGGTCGGGCGGGTAGCTCAGTTGGTAGAGCATTCGACTTTTAATCGAATGGTCATGGGTTCGAGTCCCATCCCGCCCACCAACAAATCTTGTTCAATCTCGTCATAGAACTGGCAACTCCAACCAGTCACCTGTTCCGGCATCAGGAACATTTGGCGCTCGGCGCCGTTATGCCCGTGAAGGAACGATCCGGTTTCGAGGAGAAGACAATGAACAAGGTGATTTCAAGCTTGATGGCGACGGCCATCGCGGCGTCGTTTGCGATGATGCCAGTGGCCGAGGCTGCGGCGCCGGCCTACATGCCCAAGGCTCCACAGGCCGACACGGCGATCCAGCAGGTCCAATATGACGGCTACTGGAAGAAACGCCGGGTAAGCCGCAGCGACAGCGCCAGCCATTTCCGCGCGCCGCGCAGCGGCTTCTACCGGGACCGTGGCGATTCCGTCTATTTCAACGGCCATCGCGGCTATCGCAACTACCGCCCCGGCTATCGCCGCCACAACGACTTCTGGTTCCCGGCCGGCGCGTTTATTGCCGGCGCCATCATCGGAGGCGCACTCAACCAGCCGCAGCCGCGTTATGTCCAGCCGAGCCGCTACGGCAATTCGCACGTTCAATGGTGCTACGACCGCTACCGGTCCTATCGCGCGTCCGACAACACCTTCCAGCCCTATAACGGGCCGCGCCAGCAGTGCTATTCGCCCTATTGATCACTGACTGACACCATTAGCGACCCGCGCTCACAAAGGCGCGGGTCTTTTCGTTTCGACGAGTTGCACGTCCGATTCCGCGCAGATCTTGCGGATGCTCGGAATGTCGCAATGGTCGGTGATGAATGTGTCCATCTGCGACAGATGCGCGATGCGCACAGGTGCGGTGCGCTCGAATTTGGTCTGGTCCGACACCAGGATGACATGACGCGCATTGGCGATGATCGCCTGCGCAACCTTGACCTCGCGGAAGTCGAAGTCGAGAAGCGCGCCGTCATGGTCGATCGCCGAGGCGCCGATCACCGCGTAGTCGACCTTGAATTGGCGGATGAAATCGACAGCCGCTTCGCCGACGATGCCGCCGTCCGAGCCGCGCACCACACCGCCCGCGATCACCACCTCCATGTCAGGATAGACGCGCATCCTGTTGGCAACATTGATGTTGTTGGTGATGACCATCAGCCCCTTGTGGTCGAGCAGCGCCTTGCCGACGGCTTCCGTCGTGGTGCCAATATTGACGAACAGCGAGGCATTGTCGGGGATGATGCGTGCCGCCGCCTGGCCGATGGCGTCCTTTTCGTCTGCGGCGATCTTGCGCCGCGCCTCGTATTCCAGGTTCTCGATGCCTGAGGGAAACAGCGCGCCGCCATGGATGCGGCTGAGCAGGCGCTGGTCGCACAGGTCGTTGAGGTCCTTGCGAATCGTCTGCGGCGTGACCTGGAAATGCGTCGCCAGATCGTCGACCAGCACGCGCCCGTTGTCCTTGGCGAGCTGGATGATTTCGGACTGACGCGGCGACAGGTACATCTGGGCATTCCCCTAGGTTCGTTTTGACCGACGATAGGCCAAGACGAAAGCAGTGAAAAGGCACTTCGAAACCCGGACCGAAGCCGAGTGGTTTCATTGCGACCGATGCGGCAGCCAGAATGCTTCGCGCGCATAAGACCTTGAAATCCGCACAGCGATCGACTACGAACCTGCCACCCAGGCCGGGCCCCTCTGGCAGTCACAATGGCTGCGATGTCGGACTGGAGTTCCAATCCGGCGGCCTGGCTTCGATGTATCTTATCTCTGGCAGTTACTGACCCGCACCCACTCGGAGCAATCCCTGTGCGGCAGGTGATGCCTGCAAGCCATGTCGCCCTTGCTGAAACAAAGGGTGCCATATGACAGAATTGTTTACTCCCGAAGCCTTAACCGCCCTGTTCCAGGTCATCATGATCGACCTGGTTCTGGCCGGCGACAATGCCATCGTCATCGGTCTCGCCGCGGCGGGCCTTCCCAAGGACCAGCGCGCCAAGGCGATCCTTGTCGGCATCATCGCCGCGACTGTTCTCCGTATCGGCTTTGCCGCTGCCACGACCCAGCTTCTCCAGATCGTCGGCCTGCTGCTCGCCGGCGGCGTGCTGCTTTTGTGGGTGTGCTGGAAGATGTGGCGCGAACTCCGCCACAGCCACGCTGAGGAAACCCAGGGGGTCGAAGCCCTGACCGGCGAGGATATCGACAAGGACGGCAAGGTCGCGGGCACCGCTCCACGCAAGACGTTTGCGCAGGCTGCCTGGCAGATCCTCATCGCCGACGTCTCGATGTCGCTCGACAACGTGCTGGCGGTTGCCGGTGCCGCGCGCGACCATCCGAACGTGCTGATTTTCGGCCTCGTGTTGTCGATCGCGCTGATGGGTATTGCCGCAAGCTTCATTGCCAACCTGCTGCAGAAGTACCGCTGGATCGCCTATGTCGGCCTGGTCATCATCCTCTATGTCGCCGGCGAGATGATCTATCGCGGCACCATCGAAGTCCTGCCCTATATCAGGGGCTGACGTCACTTGAAGAAGGCCGGCCGGAACCCAGTTTCCGGCCGGATTCTCACCGGAAGTCAGTTGGCGGCCGGCTCACCTTCGGCACGGGCAAGCGCCACGATCACCTCGAAGGCTTGGTCGACATCGGCTTCCGTCGCCTCGAACTGCCCGGCCTGGAAACGGATGACGGCGCGCCCGTCGAGCCGCGTCTGCGTTAGATAAATCCGTCCGTCCCTGTTGATCGCCTCGACAAGTGCCAGGTTGTGGCGGTCGAGGTCGCCCACGCCCGCCGGCGCGTGACGGAACGAAAACAGCGACAGCATCGGCTCGCTGGTGATTTCGAAATCGGCCTCGCGGCCCAGCCGCTGCGCCAGACCCTGGCTCCAGCCGACATGATTGCGGATCATGGTTCGCAAACCTTCCAGCCCATGTGCGCGCAGCAGGAACCACAGTTTCAACGCGCGGAAGCGGCGGCCAAGCGGCACCGACCACTCGGAATAGTTGGTGATGCCGTCGCGGCCATGCGTCTTGAGAAACTCCGGCCGGATCGCAAGCGTCCGCACCAGGCTTTCGGGATCGCGGATGAACTGGATCGAGCAGTCGAACTGCGCGCCAAGCCATTTGTGCGGATTGAAGACGACCGAGTCCGCGCCCTCGACACCGGCCCAGAAATGGCGGAACTCCGGGCAGATCATCGCCGAACCGGCCCAGGCTGCATCGACATGGACATAGAGGCCATGGCGCTTGGCCACCTCGACGACCGCGGCCACGTCGTCAGTGCCGCCGACGCTGGTACCGCCGACACAAGCGATGATGCCCGCCGGCAGCAAGCCATTCTTGCGGTCCTCGACGATCGCCGCCTCCAGCGCCTCGGGCGCCATGGCGCGAAAGCGCCCGCCGGTCGGAATGCGCACGAGGTTGTCCTCGCCGATGCCGGCAATCCAGATCGCGCGATCGATCGAGGTATGGACCTGATCCGAACAATAGACGCGGATCCGCGGGGCAGCCGACAGCCCGGATTTGTTGCCCTGCCAGTCGAGCGCGCGTTCGCGCATCGTCAGCTCGGCGGCGAGCGTCGCCGACGAAGCCGAATCCTGGATGACACCGGCAAAGGCCTCGGGTAAGCCGAGCGCCTGGCGCATCCAGTCGACGACGCGTGTTTCCAGTTCCGTCGCCGCCGGCGAGGTCTGCCATAGCATGCATTGCGCCGCCATGGCGCTGACGAGATACTCCGCGACCACCGACACAGGTGCTGCATTGGCCGGGAAATAGGCGAAAAAGCGCGGATGCTGCCAGTGTGTCATGCCGGGCACGATCTTGGCCTCGAAGTCGGCGAAGATCGCATCCATTGTCTCAGGCGCTTCCGGCGGGCTGGCCGCGATGGAATTCAGCACCTGGCCCGGCTCGACCCTTGGCCGCACCGGCCTGTCGCGCAGGCCATCGCGATAGTCGACGCCCCATTCGGCCGCCTTCAGCGACCACTGCCGAAACGCCTCGCTGTCCATGGCCATCCTCCCCGCCACCAGCCTCAGGCTAGGCGTTCAACTATTCGACAAAATCGGGCAGGCTCTGAAATGCAGCCTTCAACGCATCCGACCAGCCCTCGGAGACGCTGCGGTAATAGGGGTCGTCGGCGCCGATCCGCCTTTTCAGGCCGATCTTCAGGCTGTCCTTCTCATAGAAGGCGAGATCGAGCGGCAGGCCGACCGACAAATTCGATTTCAGCGTCGAATCGAACGACACCATCAGAAGCTTGACCGTTTCGGCAAAGCTCATCTTGGGGTCGTAGGCACGCACGATGATCGGCTTGCCATATTTGGTCTCGCCGATCTGGAAGAATGGCGTGTCGTCGCTGCATTCGACGAAATTGCCTTCGGGATAGATCATGAACAGCCTGGGTTCGCTGCCCTTGACCTGGCCGCCGAGGATGAACGAGGCGTTGAACGCCGCATCCGCCGTCTGTCCGGCCGGTGCCGACTGGGAGATCACTTCCTTGACCGTATCGCCGACAATTCGGGCGATCTGGAACATCGAAGGCGCTTCGAGCAGCGTCGGCGCGCGCTCGGCGACAGCCTTGGTTCGCTCGTCGAGCAGGCTGACCACGGCCTGGGTGGTGGCGAGATTGCCGGCCGACATCAAGACGACGACGCGCTCGCCTGGTTCTTCCCAGATACGCATCTTGCGAAAGGTCGAGATACTGTCGACCCCGGCATTGGTCCGTGTGTCCGACATGAACACCAGGCCACGGTCAATCTTCATGCCGACGCAATAAGTCATCGATTCCAGTCCGGCGAATGTTCTAATGCCGGATTACTGCTCTACCGTGATGTGGACTGCAAGCCGTTCCTGCGCCTGCCCGATGAGAATACCGGCAATCGGCATCGCCTCGCGATAGTCGCGCCCGACTGCCACGCGCACGTAGCGTTCATCAGGCGACATGCCGTTGGCGGCGTCGAAACCAACCCAGCCAAGCGCGCTGACATAGGCCTCCGCCCAGGCATGGCTCGCCACCTGCTCGACGGTGTCGTTCATCATCAGATAGCCGCTGACATAGCGTGCCGGAAATCCGAGCAGGCGGGCCGAAGCGGCGAACACATGCGAGTGGTCCTGGCAAACGCCGGTCCCTTTCACCAGCGCTTCCTCGGCGGTCGTGCGCGAGTCCGTCGTGCCGGTGACATAGGCGATCCGTTGCTGGATGAGCGCCATCAGCCCATGCAGACGCTCTAGGTCGCCACCGCTGCCGATGCTTGCCGCCAGGTCGCGGATCGCCGTGCCCGGTGCCGTCAGCGGCGTCTGGTGTTCGAACAGCCACAGCGGCGCAAAGCCGCGATGCGGCCCCGAAACGCCCGCCGTGTCGTTGGTCTCGACCTCGCCTTCTGCCACCACGCTGATCGTATGCGGCTCTCCGTCGATGGACAGCAGCCGCGTGTCATTGCCGAACTGGTCGAGGAAGCGCACTTCCTCGCGCGCGCCTTCGATGTGCAGCGCCCAAGTCAGCATCGTCTGCGCCGGACCGCTCGCCGGCCACAGGCGCAGCCGTTGCAGGCCGTAGCGAATCGGCTCGTCATAGCTGTATTCGGTGCGGTGGCTGACCTTGAGCCGCATCTTCCTATCCGATCAATAAAAGCCGAAATCCTGGGCGACCTGATCGCCCAGCCGGTTATTGTCCTTGATGAAGTCGGCCAGGAACTCGTGCAGACCGGTTTCGAAGATATCCTTGATCTCGGTGCCGCGCAGCCGGGAATAGGTCCGCTCGGCGATCTCCTGCGCCGGATGCCGGGCACCGTAATCCTCGCAGAGAAACTTCAGGTGCTCGGCGAGGAAGCGGTAGCTGAACGACAGCGACCTCGGCATGCGCGCATTGAGGATCAGGTATTCGGCGATGTTCGTCGGCTTGTATTCGGCTTCGTAGACCCAGCGGTAGGACCGGTGCGCCGCCACCGAACGCAGGATGGATTCCCACTGGTAGTTGTCGAGCGACGATCCCACCCACGAGATCGATGGCAGCAGCACGTAATATTTGACGTCGAGGATGCGCGCCGTGTTGTCGGCGCGCTCGACATAGGTGCCGAGCTGGGCGAAATCGAAGATCTCGTTGCGCAGCATGGTGCCGTAGAACGAGCCGCGGATCAGCGCCGTTTCCCGTTTGATGGCGTCGAGCACCCCGGGCAGTTCGCGCTGGTCGATCGGGTTCGCCAGCACGCGTTTCAGCGACATCCAGGCTTCGTTGATGCTCTCCCAGGTTTCCCGGGTCAGTGCGGTGCGCACCATGCGCGCGTTGTTGCGCGCTGTCTCGATGGCCGCAACCGCGCTCGACGGGTTCGACATGTCGCGCAACAGGAAGTCGGCGACGTTCTCCGCCGTATAGTCGCTGTGCTTGGTGGCAAACGCACTGGCAGCTCCGGCCGACAACAGCACCGAGTTCCATTCCTCCGAGGCATCCTGGCTGCGGGTCAGCGCAATGCGCAGGCCGGCATCGATCAGCCTCGCCATATTCTCGGTCCGCTCGATATAGCGGTTCATCCAGTAGAGGCCGTTGGCTGTGCGTCCCAGAAGCATGTCAGAGGGACCTGCGGATGAGCGAATAGGGAGTAGCGAATAGCGAATAGCGAATGTTCGTCATGTTTTTTGCTGCAGGCTCCTGATCATGGAACGCACCATCCTGCCTATCTCGTCTGTTTGTTCGAGCAACTTCGTAGCCTCGACTTCGCGCATCAATCCAACTCGGCCGCTTAGGATCAGATGCGTTTCCAACTCTTTGAGCGAGCCTTGGGCCACTCTGAGAAACTGGACGAACGATCCTGTACTCTCTCGACCATGTCCTTCCGCAATGTTCGCTGCGATGGAGGTTGCCGATCGCCTGATCTGCGAGGTCATCCCGTAAGCTTCGCTGGTCGGAAACGCCTTGGTGGCAGAATAGCAATCCACCGCCAGCTCAACCGAGGCCCTCCAAACAAGCAAATCCTTGTACGAGTTGATCGTCGACGACAGCATTTCCTCCCTATTCCCTATTCCCTATTCCCTATTCGCTATTCCCTATTCGCTTTCCTAGTCATCCAGCACCCACGTGTCCTTCGTTCCCCCGCCTTGCGACGAGTTCACCACGAGCGAGCCCTCCTTGAGCGCCACCCGGGTCAGCCCACCCGGCACGATGCGAATCCGGTCCGAAACCAGCACGAACGGCCTGAGATCGACATGGCGGGGCGCCAGCCCTTTCTCGGTCAGGATCGGGCAGGTCGACAGCGACAGCGTCGGCTGGGCGATGTAGTTCGACGGCCTGGCGGCGAGCTTCTTGGAAAACTCCTCGCGCTCCTTCTTGGACGCGGCTGGCCCGACCAGCATGCCGTAGCCGCCCGAGCCGTGCACTTCCTTGACCACCAGTTCGCCAAGATGCTCCTGGACGTATTTCAAACTGTCCGGCTCCGAGCAGCGCCAGGTCGGGATATTGCCGAGGATCGGCTTGCGCCCGGTGTAGAACTCGATGATCTCGGGCATGTAGGAATAGATCGCCTTGTCGTCGGCGATGCCGGTGCCCGGCGCATTGGCAATGGTGATGTTGCCGGCGCGGTAGACATCCATGATGCCGGGCACGCCAAGTGTTGAATCCGGCCTGAAGGTCAGCGGGTCGAGATAGGCATCGTCGACGCGGCGGTAAAGCACGTCGATGCGCTTGTAGCCCTCGGTGGTGCGCATCGCCACGTGGCCGTCGACGACGCGCAAATCCTGCCCCTCGACAAGCTGCACGCCCATCTGGTCGGCCAGGAACGCATGCTCGAAATAGGCAGAGTTGAAGCTGCCGGGCGTCAGCACCGCGATCGTCGGCGCACCGCTCACACCATTCGGCCGCACCGCCGCCAGCGATTGCCGGAGCAATTGCGGGTAGTTCTCGACCGGATGCACCTTGATGCGCTGGAACAGCTCGGGGAAGAGCTGCAGCATCGTCTCGCGGTTCTCCAGCATGTAGGAGACCCCCGAAGGCGTGCGCGCATTGTCCTCGAGCACATAGAACTCGTTTTCGGCGATGCGCACGATGTCGACGCCGATGATGTGGGTGTAGACACCTGCAGGCGGGCGCACGCCGATCATCTCGGGCAGGAAGGCTTCGTTGGTCGCGATCAGCTCGCGCGGCACGCGTCCTGCCCGCAGTATCTCCTGGCGATGATAGATGTCGTCGAGGAAGGCGTTGAGCGCCTGGACGCGCTGCTCGATGCCTTGCGTCAGCCTGCGCCATTCATTGCCTGAAATGATGCGCGGCACGATGTCGAAAGGGATCAGCCGCTCCGAGGCTTCCTGCTCGCCATAGACGGCGAAGGTGATGCCGGTCTTGCGGAATACACGTTCCGCATCGCGCATCTTCTCGGTAAGTCGAGCGGGGTCCTGATTTTTCAGCCAGCCGTCATAGGCTTCGTAGGGTCTTCTCAATCCGGCTTCGGCCGGGAGCATTTCGTCGAAAGCGACCAATGGCGAACTCCCCTCATGGCCAGTGAAATGACCTCGGGAGAGAAAATCAAGCGCAATCGCCGGTTTCAGCGGCAGCCGGCTTATTTATCGGGAATTTGCCCGTCTTTTCGGCAGGATGCAGGGGATTTGGGCGCATCCCTGCCCTTTCCGCGCTCAGAACGCGCGGAAAGTCACGGTCGTGAAGGTGTCCTTGATGTTGCCGATGGCATGGACCTTTTCGTTGACGAAGTGGCCGACATCTTCCTCGTCATCGACATAGAACTTGGCCAGCAGGTCGAAATTACCGGCCGTCGAATAGATCTCCGAGGCGATCTCGGCGTCAGCCAGTGCGCTCGCCACCTCATAGGCCTTGCCGAGTTCGCATTTGATCTGCACGAAAAAGGTCTTCATCGCACCGTCCGTTCCATCGTTGCCCGTCTTGTCGCAGAACGCGCCGGCCCTTTCAAGCGTGGCCGCTGCGTCGTGTACAAGCCAAAAAACTTCATTACATATGTAACAATTCCCGCTCCGTCGGCGAATACCGCCAAAGCCTGTCCTCCCAACCGGATCAGACGCCTTATGCGCAGCGCCGCAATCGCCTTGATGTTGCTTGTGTTGGCCTTGCCCGCACGTGCCGATCATTTCTCGATCCACGAGGTGCAGAACACCATCACCGAACAGATCACGGCCTTTCGCAGCGGCGACCATGCGCGCGCCTACGAATTGTCGGCGCCCAACGTGCGCGAGAACTATCCGACGCTCGCCTCCTACATGGCGCTGATCAAGGACAGCTTCCAGCCGATCGCCAACGCCAGGGCCTTCGTCTTCGGCCCCGTCGACGAGATCAACATCTCGACGATCACCCAGGAAGTGATCATCGAGGGCTCCGACGGCGGCACCTACCAGGCGTTCTATACGCTCGAGCTGCAAGGCGACGGCGTCTGGCGCATCACCGGTGTCACGATCCAGCAGGCCAACGACCGGCTGATCTGATAAACTCCCGGATGCATGCAACCATTTCGCCGCGTCAGCGTGTCTGCAAGCGTCGCCTGATGATTGGCGATCTCAGCCGGAGAACGTCATGCGCCGTGCGACAGCCCTGTTTGTCTTCCTGCTTGTGGCATTCCCCGCACTCGCCGGCGACGCCGAGATCAAGGCGGCGCAGGGCAGCATCTCGGGCCAGCTTCATGCCTTCCGCTCCGGCGACGATGCCCAGGCCTACGGCTACGCCGCGCCCAATGTGAAGCGCATCTTCCCAACCCTCGACACCTTCATGAACATGGTCACCGGCGCCTACAAGCCGGTTCACAAGCCGCAGAGCTTTTCCTTCGGCAAGTTCCAGGAGATGAGCCCGACGGCGATCATCCAGCAGGTGATCATCGTCGGCGCCGACGGCAAGGATTACGAAGCCGTCTACACGCTCGAACTGCAGCCCGACGGCGTCTGGCGCATCACCGGCGTCAGCCTGCGCGCCTCGAACTCGCTGAGCACCTAGCAGCCGCTCATCCCACGCTCGCCGAGCCCTTCTCCAACACAATGCGCCTGTCGATGCCGATGGCATCGAGGAAGCGCTCGTCATGGCTGACCACCAGCAACGCACCATCATAGGCGCGCAATCCCCCCTCCACGGCTTCGATCGAGTCGATGTCGAGATGGTTGGTCGGCTCGTCGAGGATCAACAATGGCGGCGGAACCTTGCCGCCGAGCACGCAGGCGAGCCCTGCCCGCAGCAATTGTCCGCCACTCAGGCTGCCCACGATTTGCAACGCCGCATCGGCGCGGAACATGAAGCGTGCCAGCGCCGATCGGCAGGCGTTTTCGTCCGTATCCGGATTGATGCGGCGAAAATTGTCGCGGGTCGAAATGGAGGCATCGAGCAGGCCGACCTGCTGGTCGAGCATGGCATAGCCGGTCATGACCTCGACACGTCCAGTCCAGGGGGCCAGCTCGCCTGAGATCGCCTTGAGCAAGGTGGTCTTGCCACTCCCGTTGCCGCCGCTCACCGCGATCCGCTCAGGTCCGGCGATATCGAGCGAAAACCCTGAAATCACCGGCCGGCCCGGCTCATGGCCCACTGTCAGATTGTCGATGCGCAGCACCACCTTGCCTGGCGGCAACCCGGTCGAAGGCAGTTTGACGGCAAACGACTGCAGCACCTCGATCCGCTCGCGTGCCGCGGCGGTATCGGCCATGGCCAACGCGCGCTGGCGCTCGGCAAGTCGGGCATTGTCGCCCGACGTGTTTTCGGCACGGTTCTTGAGCCCGTTCATCAGGATGCGCGGCATGTCGCCCCTGGCAGCCTTGCGCTTGCCCGCGCCATCCTTGCGCGCCTTGCGCTCGGCGGTGGCCTGCGCGGCCTTGGCCACTTGCGCGGCACGCCGTTCGGCGTCTTGCAGATCGTGCTCGGCAGCCTCCAGTTCGATCGCCTTGCGCTCGCGATAGTGGCTCCAGTTGCCGCCGTAGCGGCTGACGCCCAGCGAGGTCAGCTCGACGATGGCATCCATCGTATCGAGCAGCTCGCGGTCATGGCTGACGACGATCGCCCCGGCCCGCCAGCCGGCCAGCAAGTCAACCACCGCCCTCCTGCCGTCGCGGTCGAGATTGTTGGTCGGCTCGTCGAGCAGGATGAAATCGGGTTCGCCGAAGACCAGTGCTGCGAGCCCCGCGCGCGTACGCTGGCCGCCTGACAGCGCCGAAAGCCGGGTGCCGGGCACGGCACTCAGCCCGACGCGGGCAAGTGCCACCTCGATACGCGCCTCCAGCGTCCAGTCGGCGGCTGCGAGTTCATCGACATCGGCAAGCCCGGCCCCGGCGCGGCGCAGCAGGTTGAGCCCGGCAGAAACGCCGAACAGGTCGGCGATGGTTTCATCTGCCGGGGCCTGCGCCGCATGGCGCAACAGGCCGAGCGTTCCGCTGACGGATACCTTGCCCGCCTGCGGCAGCAAGGAACCGGATATCAGATGCAGCAGCGTCGACTTGCCGACGCCATTGCGCCCGACGAGCCCCGAACGGCCGGCCTCGAAGTTCAGCGATAGATCAGAAAAGAGCGTCCGGCCGTCAGGCGTGGACCAGGCAATGTTCGACAGTGAGATGGATGCAGGCATGGAATTCCCCAATGGCAAAGCGGTTCGGCGTTGCTGTCGGGTAAAAATCCATTGATGCACACATCCTGTTGAAATTGCTGATGGCGATGTGATAGTCGGCTTGTCGCGCTGGTTCAAGCCGTCGACTTCATTGCGGCCGGCGCGCCTCGAAGGAGATGGTGTCGCAGCCCTTGGCCGGCGCCTCGCCGTATCGATAGTCGCCCGAGACGACCACATCGGCGAATCCCGCCTCGCGCAGCGCCATGGCGAATTCCTCGACACCCCACCAGCGCAGGCTGAACAGCTCCAGTTCGGTGTCGGCGAGCTTGGTGTCCTTCCACAGTTCGTAGCGCAGTTGCGTCACCGTCGTCTGGGCGATGTAGTCGGTCGAAACGCGCGTGTCGGTCAGCGTCAGCAGGTCGTCGTCCTCGGTGGTCCAGCTACGGATACTGCCGCTCGCGCCGAGGAACCCGCCGATCGGATCGAGGTCGATCATCAACCGTCCATCAGGCGCCAGATGATCGTAGAACCGCTCCAGCACGGCCTTCGCCTGATCGAACTCGGTGAGCAGCTGAAACGAACCCAGCGGCACGACCATGGCCGCGAACTTGGTGTCATAGCTGAAGCTCTCGAACGTCTGGCGGCTCAACCGGCCTTCGAGCGAGCGCTCGGGACAGGCTTTGCGGCAGTAACCGAGCATTTCCTCGGACGGGTCGAACCCCCTGATGTCGATGCCTGCCTCAAGCATCGGGGCGAAGAAACGGCCATTGCCGACGGCAGGCTCCAGTACCGGCTCGACACAGCCTGAAAGTCGCTCACGATAATATTCGATGTCACCGAAGGAGCGGCCGACCGGCTTGTCGAGATTGTAGACCCAGGAGGCAAGCGTTCCATATCTGTTGTTCATCCGACATCGCCCCACTGACTTCCAGCCACATGATTGACCTTAGGTCGAAGCATGCAGTTGGCGCGCCATAGGATGGATTTGCTTGCGGCGTCCAGCCGCAAGCTTCATCAACCGGAGCTGTTTCTTAGCTTCTGTGGCGCAAAGACCACGCCGTTGCGCCCGGCTCCCGCCTCCTCGTCAGGCGTCGGCGAAAAACCCGCTCAGCGCCTTCAGGTCGACATTGCCGCCACTGAGCACGATGCCGACGCGTTTTCCCGCGCAGTCGACGACACCGTTCAGCGCCGCGGCAGCACCCAGGCAGCCTGTCGGCTCGACGATGACCTTCATGCGTTCGGCAAGGAAGCGCATTGTCGACACCAGCTGCGGGTCGCTGACGGTGACGATGCCGTCGACCTTGGCCTGCAGGATCGGAAAATTGTGGTCGCCGACATAGGTGGTCAGCGCCCCGTCGGCGATCGACTTCGGTGGCGCGATGCGGACCACCTCGCCCTTCTCAAGCGACTGCTGGCCGTCGTTGCCGGCCTCCGGTTCGACGCCGATGACGCGGCAGTCCGGTGCCAATGCCTTGGCGCTGAGCGCACAGCCGGCGAGCAGCCCGCCGCCGCCCAGCGGGGCGATGAGGATGTCGAGCTGCCCGACCTCGTCGATCAGTTCCAGTGCCGCCGTGCCCTGCCCGGCAATGATGTCGGGGTGATCGAAAGGCGGGATCAGGGACATTCCGCGTTCCTCCGAGATGCCCCGCGCGATCGCATCGCGGTCGTCCTTGTAGCGGTCGAAGAACACCACTTCGGCGCCATAGCCTCTGGTCGCCGCGATCTTGATCTCGGGCGCATCCTTCGGCATCACGATCACCGACGGCGCGCCGAGCAGCGTCGCCGCATAGGCCAGCGCCTGGGCATGGTTGCCCGACGAGAAGGCGACGACGCCCTTGCGCCTGGCTTCCGGAGAAAGCGCTGCGATCGCGTTATAGGCGCCGCGGAACTTGAAGGCGCCCGCCCGCTGCAGATTCTCGGCCTTGAAGAACAGTTCGCCGCCCACCTTGGCGTTGGCGGTACGCGAGGTCAGGACCGGTGTGCGATGCGCCTCGCCTGATATGCGCGAAGCCGCAACCTTGACGTCTTCGAATGTCGGAACGCGCAGCGATACAGTCATGGGAATCTCCTTGGATCGCGGCACCATAGTCGACGCCCGCTGTTTCCATAAGCCCGCACCAGGCATCACCGCTTGCGCCAGCGCTTGACTTTTCTGCCTCAATGTTCACTCTATGTTCTTGTTCATTTCCAGCAGAACGCCTCCATGGAAAGCGCAGCCACGATCCTGCATGCCGACCTCGACGCCTTCTACGCGTCGGTCGAACAGCTGCTCGACCCCAGCCTGCTGGGCAAGCCCATCGCCGTCGGCGGCGGGGTGGTGCTCGCCGCGTCCTACGAGGCCAAGGCCTTCGGCGTCCACGGCGGCATGCCCGGCCGCCGCGCTCGAGAACTGTGCCCCGGGCTCATCTTCGTCGGCGGCAATTTCAGGGAATACCAGCGCCTTGGCGATGCAGCGATCGCGGTGCTCGACGATTTCACCCCGCTGGTCGAGCGCATCTCCATCGACGAGGCCTTCGCCGATGTCGCCGGCTGCACCCATCTGTTCGGTTCGCCAGAGGAGATCGCCCGGAAGATCAGGCACAGGGTTCGCTCCGAACTCGGCCTGCCGATCTCCGTCGGCGTCGCCCGCACCAAGCATCTCGCCAAGATCGCCTCGCAGGTGGCCAAGCCCGACGGCCTGGTGGTGGTCGATCCGGGAACCGAGATCGCCTTCCTGCACGAGCTGCCGGTTGGGCTGATGTGGGGCGTCGGACCGGCGACCCAGACGCGCCTTGCGGATGCAGGCATCGTCACCATCGGCCAGTTGGCCGCCGCCAACAGGCATTCGCTGGAACGCCTGCTTGGTCCCGCCGCCGGCGAAAAACTGTCGGCCCTTGCCTGGAACCGCGACCCGCGCCGCCTGCAGCCGCATCGGCGCGCCCATTCGGCCGGCGCGCAGTCGGCGCTGGGCATGAAGCCGGCACGGCCCGAAATCTACGTTCCAGCGCTGCGCCACCTCGCCGACCGCGTCGCCTCGCGCCTCCGCGCCAAGTCGCGTCCGGGGCACACGATCACCGCCCGCGTCCGCTTCGCCGACATGCGCGCCGTGACGCGGTCGATCACTCTCGACGCGCCGATTTCGGCCACATCGATGATTGCCGAGGTCGCCGAGGAGCTGGTGCGCAGCGTGCTTGCCCAATATCCGGGCGAGCGCAGCATCTCGCTGCTGGCAATCTCGGTCTCGCATCTCGAGGAACATGCCGGCCTGCAGCTCGAGCTGCCACTGGGCCTTGTCGATGAAAAGCACCGGCCGGACACGCAAAAGGGCCAAGCGCGCTGGGGCGCAGACCGTGCCATGGATGCCATCCGCGAGCGTTTCGGCTGGGAATCGGTCGGCTATGCCTCGGTCGCGCTCGGCCGCGCCGGCTCGGTGCCCGACGCCTTCCGCGAACTGGCCGAAAAGAAGCTGTGAGCTCAGCCCTGGTGCAGCGGAATGTCGCCGCGCGCCCAGCCTTCGCTGATCTCGGCGCTCCGGTCGACGAACCGGCCAGCCTCGATCGAGGCGCGGATTTCGCCCATCAGCTGCTGGTAATAGGACAGGTTGTTCCAGGTCAGCAGCATCGCGCCGAGCGACTCGCCCGACTTGATCAGGTGATGGAGATAGGCGCGGCTGTAGTCGCGCGCCGCCGGGCAATCGCTCTCTTCGTCGAGCGGGCGCGGATCGTCGGCATGGCGGGCGTTGCGCAGGTTCACCTTGCCGCGGCGGGTGTAGGCGAGGCCATGGCGGCCGGCGCGCGTCGGCATCACGCAGTCGAACATGTCGATGCCGCGCGCCACCGACTTGATGATGTCGTCGGGCGTACCCACGCCCATCAGGTAGCGCGGCTTTTCCTCAGGCAGCTCCGGACAGGTGATGTCGAGCATGTCGAGCATCACCGCCTGCGGCTCGCCAACAGCAAGGCCACCGACGGCATAGCCCTTGAGCTCGAGCGCCTTCAGTGCCTGTGCCGAGCGCACGCGCATGTCGGGGATGTCACCGCCCTGGACGATGCCGAACATCGCCTTGCCCGGCTGGTCGCCAAAGGCGGTCTTGCAGCGCTCGGCCCAGCGCAGCGACAGCTCCATGGCGCGCTGGATCTCTTTCGGCGTCGACGGCAATGCGGTGCATTCGTCGAGCTGCATCTGGATATCGGAATCGAGCAGGCCCTGGATCTCGATCGAGCGCTCTGGCGACATCTCGTAGGCGGCACCATCGATATGCGAGCGGAAGGTCACGCCCTTTTCGCTGAGCTTCCGCAGCTTCGACAGCGACATCACCTGGAAACCGCCTGAATCGGTCAGGATCGGATGCGGCCAGCGCGCGAAATCATGCAGGCCGCCGAGCCTGGCCACGCGCTCCGCGCCGGGGCGCAGCATCAAGTGATAGGTGTTGCCCAGGATGATGTCGGCGCCGACGCCGCGCACCTGCTCCATGTACATCGCCTTGACCGTGCCGCCGGTACCGACCGGCATGAAGGCCGGCGTGCGGATCGTGCCGCGTGGCATGGTGATCTCGCCGCGCCGCGCCTTGCCGTCGGTCGCGAGCAGCTTGAAGGTGAACTCTGAACTCATCGGTCGTCCCTGAACAGCAGGCTGGCGTCGCCATAGGAGTAGAAGCGATAGCCGCTTGCAATGGCCTGCGCATAGACCTCGTGCATGCGTTCGAGCCCCGCAAAGGCCGAAACCAGCATGAACAGCGTCGAGCGCGGCAGGTGGAAATTGGTCATCAGCGCATCGACGAACTTGAAGCGGTAGCCGGGCGTGATGAAGATGTCGGTCGGTCCCGACCAGGCGGCCAACGTACCATCTTCACGCGCAGCACTTTCCATCAGGCGCAGCGACGTGGTGCCGACGGCAACGACCTTGTTGCCACGCGCCCGTGCCGCATTCAGCACAGCTGCGGTCTCCTCGGAGACGTAGCCGATTTCCGAATGCATCTTGTGCTCGGCTGTGTCGTCGGCCTTGACCGGCAGGAAGGTGCCGGCGCCGACATGCAGCGTCACGAACTGCTTCTCCACGCCGCGCGCCTCGAGTGCCGCAAACAGCTCCGGCGTGAAATGCAGGCCGGCGGTAGGGGCAGCGACCGCGCCCTCCTCCCGGGCATAGACTGTCTGGTAGTCCTTGCGGTCGCGCTCGTCGTCAGCGCGCTTGGAGGCGATATAGGGCGGCAGCGGAATGTGGCCGACGGCATGCAGCGCTTCGTCCAGCGCCCGACCCGACAGGTCGAAGGCCAGCAGTGCCTCGCCGCCCTCGCCTTTTTCCAGCACCGTGGCGTCGAGCTGGCCCAGCATGCAGGCCTCGGCATCGTGGCCGAACTGGATGCGGTCACCGACCGCCACCCGCTTGCCCGGTCGCATGAAGGCGAGCCAGCGATCGGGAGCGGTGCGCATGTGCAGCGTCGCATCGACATGCGCCACCGCCTCGCCGCGCACCCGCCGGCCCTTGAGCTGTGCCGGGATGACGCGTGTGTCGTTGAGCACCAGCACATCGCCAGGGTTCAGCAGCGACGGCAGGTCACCGACATTCATGTCCGCGAGCGTTTCGCCCGGCCGCACCACCAGCATCCGCGCAGCGTCGCGCGGTTCGGCCGGGCGCAGGGCGATCCGTTCTTCGGGCAGTTCGAAATCGAAAAGGTCGACGCGCATCAGTAGATTCGGATCATCAGCGCGCCGGCGAGCAACAGCACGGCACCGACAATGCGGCCCATGGAAATCTCGCGCACGGCAACGCCCAGAATGCCCGCCTTGTCGACGAGCATGCCGGCCAGCAGTTGGCCCGCCACCAGGAATGCCATCAAGGCGGCCGCACCGATGCGCGGGGTCAGCAGCACCGTGGAGGTGACATAGACCGCCCCCAGCACGCCGCCGACCACGAACAGCCAGGGCGCCGGAGCCTTCCAGTCAATGACCAGGCCTTGCGTGCGGGTAGTGAGGAAGGTGATCACGCCGAGCACGATCGCGCCGGAAAGAAACGAAATCGCAGCCGCCGCGACGGGCACGCCGAGCCCGCGCGCCAGCTGCGCATTCACAGGAGCCTGAATGGCAATGAAGGCGCCCGCCAGAACGCCGAGAAGCGACCAGAGAACGCCTGACATCTGCCTGTTATTCCGCGACGTCGGCCGCGACCTTCAGCGACACGATCTTGTCGGGATCCTGCACCGGCTCGCCGCGCTTGATCTTGTCGACATTGTCCATGCCTTCGATGACCTGGCCCCACACCGTGTACTGGCGGTTGAGGAAGCCGGCGTCTTCGAAGCAGATGAAGAACTGCGAGTTGGCCGAGTTCGGGTTCTGCGAACGGGCCATCGAGCAGGTGCCGCGGGCGTGGTTCATGTTGGAGAACTCGGCCTTGAGGTCCGGCTTGTCCGAACCGCCCATGCCCGCGCGCGACGGGTTGAAGTCCTTGCCGCCCGACTTGCCGAACTTGACGTCGCCGGTCTGGGCCATGAAGCCTTCGATGACGCGGTGGAACACGACGCCGTCATAGGCGCCTTCGCGCGCCAGTTCCTTGATGCGGCCGACATGGCCGGGCGCCAGGTCAGGCAACAGTTCGATGACCACTTTGCCCTTGGTCGTTTCCATGATCAGCGCGTTCTCGCGATCCTTGATCTCGGCCATGATGAAATTCCTTCTTCTCGTTTTGGATTACTTGGCGTCCGCGGCGATGCGGACCTTGATCATGCGGTCGGGATCACTGACGGTCCCGTTGTCGGCCGCGTCACCCTTCTTGATGGCATCGACAAGTTCCATGCCGCTCTCGACGTCGCCGACGATGGTGTACTGGCCGTCGAGCGAGGACGCGGTGTCGAACATGATGAAGAACTGCGAATTCGCCGAATTCGGGTCCTGCGAGCGCGCCATGCCGACAACGCCGCGCTTGAAATTCTCCTGCGAGAATTCCGCCTGGATGTCGGGCAGCTTGGAACCGCCCATGCCGGCGCGGCCAGCGTTGTAGCCGTCCTTCATGTCGCCGAACTCGACGTCGCCGGTCTGCGCCATGAAGCCACCGATGACGCGGTGGAACGCGACATTGTCATAAGCGCCTTCGCGCACCAGCGTCTTGATCTGGGCAACATGCTTGGGCGCGAGATCGGGGCGCAGCGCCACCGTCACGTCGCCGCCCTTCAGCGTGATGATCATCGTGTTGTCGGGTTCGGCGGCAATGGCCGCAGTCGAACCGGCCATCAGGCCGGCGAGGACAACGAAGGACGAGGCAAGCTTCCTGAGCTGCATTTTTCGATACTCCGAAATTATTTCGCGAATTTGGCTTTGAGCGCGCCAGCGACCGCCGCCGGCACGAACGGGCGAATGTCGCCGCCCATCGAGGCTATCTGGCGGACAAGTGTGGCGGTAATGGTGCGAACCGACGGGCTCGCGGGCAGGAAAACCGTCTGCAGTTCCGGCGCCATGGTCTCGTTCATGCCGGCCATCTGCATTTCATAGTCGAGGTCGGTGCCGTCGCGCAGGCCGCGGATCATGATCGAAGCGCCTTCCTTGCGCGCCGCGTCGATCACCAGCCCGTCGAAGGCCACCACCTTGATGCGGCCGCTATCGGCGCCGAACTCGGCCTTTGTCGCGTCCTCGATCAGCACCACGCGCTCGTCAAACGAAAACAGCGGCGTCTTGCCGGGATGGATGCCGATTGCCGCATAAACGACGTCGGCCACCGCCAGCGACGCCTTGAGCACGTCGAGATGGCCGTTGGTCAGTGGGTCGAACGACCCGGCGTAGATGGCGATGCGATCAGTCATGAGGTGCTTCTAGAACATCGGCGCCAAAGGTGGAAGCGCACTTTTGCCGCCAACTTGGCCCTTGGCGGGCCGGAAATTGGTTTACGAGATGAATGCGGAATGAACGGCAATCTCAGGATCAGTTCAAGCGGATGTGAATAGATAGCCGCTATAACAGATGAAACCAAACGGCATCTCGTCCGTTGTTTCCAGCAGGAGAACAGCGCCATGATGATCTACATGCTCGCAGCAGCCATGACCCTGGCCATGCTTGTCGCCACAGCCTTCAGCCTTCATCAGGAGGCCCATCGCGTTCGCACCAAGGTGCAGACCGCGCGTGTGCAGCTTCCGGGCTGGCGCAATCCGCGCAGCCACCGCTGAACAGTTTCTGCCCCTCCAGGCAAAAGCGGCGCCTCGGCGCCGCTTCTTTCTTTCCTTAAATTTCCCGACCTAACACCTTGAACATCAAAGCGGTTCGGGACTAGGCGAGATCAGCTCTCGCTCACCGGTGCTTCACCGTTTGAAGCCTCGCCATCTGAAGCCTCGTCGACGTCGTCCTCGCCCTGCGGCTCGGAAATCCGCTCGACCGAAACCACCTTTTCGCCATCGGCGGTATTGAAGATGGTCACGCCCTTGGTGGCGCGGCTGGCAGTACGGATGCCGTCGACCGGCACACGGATGACCTGGCCGCCATCGGAGACGAGCATGATCTGGTCGTCATTGCCGACAGGGAATGTCGCCACCAGCTTGCCGATCTCCGCCACCTTCGACACATCAGTGGCGCGGATGCCCTTGCCGCCGCGGTTGGTCAGGCGGAAATCATACGACGACGAGCGCTTGCCATAGCCATATTCGGTGACCGTCAGCACGAACTGCTCATGCTCGGTCAGGAACTGGTAGCGCTCTTCGGAGATGTCGGCCTCTTCGCCGACCTCCTCGTTTGTCAGCGCGATGTCCTCGTCCTCGCCGGCTGCAACACCTGCAGCCAGGCGCCGTTCGGCAACCGAGCGCTTGAGATAGGCCGCACGTTCGGCCGGGCTCGCCTCGACATGCTCGATGACAGCCATCGAGATGACCCGGTCGCCCTCGCCCATGCTGATACCGCGCACGCCAACCGAATTGCGGCTCTGGAACACGCGCACGTCATCGACGCGGAAGCGGATGCACTGGCCGGAATCGGCGGTCAGAAGCACGTCGTCATTGTCGGTGCAGGTTTCGACGCCGAGGATCTCGTCGCCTTCCTCCTCCAGCTTCATGGCGATCTTGCCGTTGCGGTTGACCTGGACGAACTCGCTGAGCTTGTTGCGGCGAACGGTGCCGCGCGTGGTGGCGAACATCACGTCGAGCTCGGCCCAGCTTGCCTCGTCCTCCGGCAGCGGCATGATCGTTGTGATGCGTTCGCCCTGCTGCAGCGGCAGCAGGTTGATCAAGGCCTTGCCGCGTGACTGCGGATTGCCGATCGGCAGGCGCCAGACCTTTTCCTTGTAGACAATGCCGCGCGAGGAGAAGAACAGCACCGGCGTATGCGTGTTGACCACGAATAGCCGGGTGACGAAATCCTCGTCCTTCGTCGACATGCCCGAGCGGCCCTTGCCGCCGCGGCGCTGCGCCCGGTAGAGCGACAGCGGCACGCGCTTGATGTAGCCGGAATGGCTGACGGTAACGACCATGTCCTCGCGCGGGATCAGGTCCTCGTCTTCCATATCGGCGCCGCCGTCGGTGATCTCTGTCCGGCGCGGCACGCCGAACTCGTCACGCACGGCGACCAGCTCGTCCTTGACGATCTGCTGGATGCGCGCCCGCGACGACAGAATGTCGAGATAATCGGTGATCTCGGCGCCGATCTTGTTGAGCTCGTCGGCGATTTCGTCGCGGCCAAGTGCCGTCAGGCGCTGCAGGCGCAGTTCGAGAATGGCGCGCGCCTGCTCTTCCGACAAATTGTAGGTGCCGTCATCGTTGATGCGGTGGCGCGGATCTTCGATCAGCTGGATCAGCGCCGAGACATCGGACGCCGGCCAGCGCCGCGTCATCAACTGCTCGCGCGCCGTCTGCGGATCTGGCGCGGTGCGGATGAGCTTGATGACTTCGTCGATATTGGCAACGGCAATCGCCAGGCCGACCAGGACATGCGCGCGGTCACGCACCTTCCTGAGCAGGAATTTTGTCCGCCGGCTGATCACGTCTTCGCGGAAGGCAACAAACGCCTTCAGCATGTCGAGCAGCGTCAGCACTTCCGGCTTGCCGCCGTTGAGCGCCACCATGTTGGCGCCGAACGAGGTCTGCAGCGGCGTGAAGCGGTAGAGCTGGTTGAGGATGACCTCGGCGTTGGCATCGCGCTTCAGCTCGATGACGACGCGGTAGCCCTGGCGGTCGGACTCGTCGCGGATGTCGGAGATGCCTTCGATGCGCTTGTCGCGCACCAGTTCGGCCATCTTCTCGATCATCGTCGCCTTGTTCACCTGGAAGGGAACTTCGGTGATGATGATCGACTCGCGATCGCCCGCCCGCTGCTCGATATTGACCTTGCCGCGCATCATGACGGAGCCGCGGCCGGTCGAATATGCATTATATATGCCCGAGCGTCCGAGGATCAGGCCGCCGGTGGGGAAATCCGGACCGGGAATGATTTCCATCAGGTCGGGCAGGTCGATACCAGGGTTTTCCATGACGGCGATGGTGCCGTTGCAGATCTCGACCAGATTGTGCGGCGGAATGTTCGTCGCCATGCCGACGGCGATGCCGCCAGCACCATTGACCAGCAATGCCGGGAAGCGTGCCGGCAGCACGCGCGGCTCCTGGCCCGACGCGTCGTAGGTGTCCTGGAAGTCGACGGTATCCTTGTCGATGTCCTCGAGCAGTTCGTGCGCGACCTTGGTCAGGCGCGCTTCGGTGTAGCGCATCGCCGCGGGCGGATCGCCGTCGATCGAGCCGAAATTGCCCTGGCCGTCGATCAGCGGCACGCTCATCGACCAGTCCTGCGCCATGCGCACAAGGGCGTCATAGATCGAGGCGTCGCCGTGCGGGTGATATTTACCCATCACGTCGGCGACGGGGCGCGCCGACTTCACATATTTGCGGTTCCAGTGGTAACCGCTCTCATGCGAGGCAAAGAGGATGCGGCGATGCACCGGCTTCATGCCGTCGCGCACGTCGGGCAGCGCGCGGCTCACGATCACGCTCATCGCGTAATCGAGGTAGGAGCGCTGCATCTCCTCGATGATGGAAATCGGCTCGATGCCGGAGGGACCGTCAGGTCCGCGCGGTGATTTCTGGTCGGTCAACTCTGATCACGCATGTTGGGAATCATTTGCCTCTTATATAGGAACGACCTGCAATTGACCAATTCTGGCCGCGCTTTTCCAACGCTGATTTTTCACTAGATATCAAGAGGATAGACGCCACCTCCTGATCCGCGACAGTCTGTCCGGCGGCTCTGCTGCCCTTTGTGCGCGCATGATGCGGCAATCATGCGCGCGGGCTCTGGCGTTGTGGCCCGCCTCGGGTTAGCCTGCATCCGCTGGGGAGACATCGGATGCCGTTTTTCGACAGTGTTTTCAATGCCTTCGTCACCATCCTCGTGACCATCGACCCGCCCGGCCTGGCGCCGCTGTTTCTCGCCGTCACCCGCGGCATGAACCGCGAGCAGCGGCTGCAGGTGTCGATGCGCGCCAGCATCATCGCCTTCATCGTGCTTGCCGTCTTCGCGGTAGCGGGCGCGGCCATCCTCACCGTGTTCGGCATCACCTTGCCGGCCTTCCGCGTCGCCGGCGGTTTCTTGCTGTTCTTCATCGCCTTCGAGATGGTTTTCGAAAAGCGCCAGGACCGCAAGGAGAAGATCTCCGACGTCGCGATCACCCGCGACCACATCCACAACATCGCCGCCTTCCCGCTCGCCATTCCCCTGATCGCCGGCCCCGGCGCCATCTCGGCCACCGTGCTATTGTCGGGCTCGTTCCAGGGCTGGGCCGGCCAGGCAGCCCTTGTGCTGATCATCCTGGCATGTCTTGCGCTGACCTATCTGGTGTTCATCCTCGCCGAGCGCATCGACCAGTTCCTGGGCCAGACCGGCCGCTCGATCCTCACCCGCCTGCTCGGCGTCATCCTCGCTGCCCTTGCCGTCCAGTTCGTCGCCGACGGCATCAAGGCGCTGATGGCGATGTAGGGCGCGGCGGCAGGCGATATCTTCGAACAATGACTGAACGAGAGGCGATCGGCCACGACGCCTGGTGCGCCTGGCACCCGACCGAACTGGCCAGCCGCCTGACTGGCATCGCCCAACCATGGTACATCGTCGGTGGCTGGGCGCTCGACCTCTGGCACGGTCACCAGACGCGCGAGCACGAGGACCTCGAATTCGCGGTCCTGCACAGCGATCTGCCCGTCTTCCGCCGGGCGCTGACAGGCATGGAATTCCACACCGCCGGCAGCGGTATCGTCGAACATTTGCCCGCGCAAAGCGACCCGCCCGCCGAAATCTCCCAGATCTGGTGCCTTGATGTCGAGCAACGCTGCTGGCGCGTCGACATGAAGATCGAGGACGGTTCGCCCGAACTGTGGGTCTACAAGCGCAACCCGGCAATCGTCGTCCCGCGCGCCGACATTGTCGCCATGACCCCGGACGGCATCCCCTACCTCAAGCCGGCAACCGTCTTGCTGTTCAAAGCCAAATACCAGCGCCCGAAAGACGAAATCGACTTCGAGAACGCTCTGCCGAAACTGGAGCGAGTGGGGCGGGCATGGCTGAAACAGCGCGTCTCGGCATCTGCCACCCGGGCCATGAATGGGCAAGCAGGCTATAGCTGCCACAATGCCGGCCGTCGGCGCCGGCACGAAAGCAGGATTGCTACAGCTTGAAGCAGTGTTCGCGATGCCATTGCAGGAAGTGCGGATGCGGGCGGTCGCGCAGGCGCTGCGGGCCGATCGCTCGTCCGGTGCGATTGACGATGCCCTTAATACCATCAGGATCGTTTGCCTGCCGGGAGATCAAGATATCAAGATCATCAGACAGACTGATGAGACCTCGGTCGAACATCCAGTGGGCTGTTCCGGATAACGCGATGCCGTTGCTGACAACGTCCGGCCCGTCCGCCTCGACGGGGCGAATGTGAGCCGCCGCGACCTCCGCTCGGCCGCCACCGTTGATGAGCTTCAATCCGGTGATCGCGCAGCGCTCCTCATAGGCACGCAGAACGATCTTTCGGAAGACGCGGTCGCGCACGATGCGGGACGTCAGCAACTGGGTTCGCTCGCGGCTCTCCTCAAAGACGAAAGGTGCCTGCTCTTCAAAGAAGCCACTGACTGGCAATGCCGGATCGACTCTGGGAAGCAGAAGCTCAGCTTGATCAAGTCCCAACCTGACAATGCGACTGAAATCGCTTGCCGAAAGTGGTCTCACCGCTGCCTGGGCACGACCGGAAATTCGCCCGCCGTCATTGAGGACCCCATGTTCAATCACCCCATCAGCGTCACTGAACGGAACAGGGTTGGCAAATTCGAGATAGGTTCCAGCTTCGATAAGCGCGAGAAACATGCTTTCAGCGCCGGGATCCGGGATGACCTGCTGCACCTTGGCGACAGCGAAATATCCTCGCGTGTCGGCGACTTTGCGCGGCTCGTAATAAATGATCCAGTCGCCGACGCAGCCTCGCACCCTACCCAGATACTGGGCTGGAAATTGATACCGTTCAGCCGGGCTGTCGTCGTAAATCGAATCCGACCGGTGAATGAAGACCCCGTACCCCATTCGCCTTAGTAACGCGGCGCAGCAAGATTCGCGAGAACAGTCGCTCGCGAAATCCAAAGATCGATTTATCTGTTCTTTATTGCCCGCCTCGGCGACATCGCAGGCTAGAGCCAGTCATACCTGCGGCGGTGACCCCAGGAATCATGGCGGCAATCACGCCATGCAAACCATGCATCGCTGCGCTGGCGCGGGAATCTTCTCGCGCCAGGCCATCAAGCCGTCAAGGCCGGCGTTCGACGATGTCGATCACCAGCCCGCTTGGCCTCGATCAGAACGGAATTTCGTCGTCGAGGTCGCGCGAACCGCCGCCACCCATTCCGCCACCTTGGCCGCCGCTGCGGCCACCGCCGCCCGAGCCACCACGGTTGCCGCCGCCGTAGCTGTCGGTCGGGCTCGACTGGCCGAAGTCGGAACGGCCACCGCCACCGCCATAGCCACCACCACCCTGGCCGCCGCCATAACCGACCTGGCCACCACCACCGCTATAGCCGGCGTCGCCGCCCTGGCCGCGCGCGTCGAGCATCTGCAGCTCGCCACGGAATTTCTGCAGTACGATTTCGGTGGTGTAGCGCTCGATGCCGTCCTTTTCCCACTTGCGGGTCTGGAGCTGGCCTTCGATGTAAACCTTCATGCCCTTCTTGAGGTACTGCTCGGCGACCTTGGCAAGGTTGTCATTGAAGATGACGACCTGGTGCCACTCGGTCTTTTCCTTGCGCTCGCCCGAATTCTTGTCGCGCCAGCTCTCCGAGGTCGCGATCCTCAAATTGACGACCGGCTCGCCCGAGTTGAGCCGGCGGATTTCAGGGTCAGCGCCCAGATTACCGACCAGAATGACCTTGTTGACGCTACCTGCCATGACACCGCTCCGCGCTCGTCCGAAACCAAATTCCAAGAAAATGTGAGGGCGCACACTAGCCCATAGCACCCTTGGCCCGCGCCCCCTGCCGGCGGAAAAGCTGGTGCCGTCCACAAGTCATTTTTGTTCCTATTTTGTTCTAACGTGAATGGCAAAGAATGGCAAGAGGCCTCGTGCCGAGTGCAAGCGGGCTGCCCGTCCGGACTGCCCGCCAGCTTTTCGGTGTCAGGAACAGGGGTTACGCGTCGCCCTGCATCCGGTTCTTGAAGAAATCGAGATGCTTGCGCTGCGCCTCGATCATCGTCTCGCGGTAGATGCCATAGATCACGTCGGTGTCGTGCAGTGTCACACCCTCGATGGTCGGCGAAGCGAAGGTCGGCAGCTCGATGCCCTTGTCGGCCAGCTTCTGCGCCGTGCGCGCGATCAGCTCATGCGTCATGATCATCGCGAGCACTGTCGAAGAACCGGCCACCGGCCGGCTCCAGCCCTTCACCGGCACGATCGCGTCCTCGATCGGCGAGGTCGTGTCGATGACGACGTCGGCGGCATCCGCCAGCCGTTTGCCCGAGGAGTGGCTCGCCGGCTTGTCGAGGTTGTTCTTGCTGGTGATGGCGACGACGAACAGTCCGCGCTTCTTGGCATAGAGTGCAGCGTCGATGCCCGAGGCATTGCGGCCGCTATGGCCAAAGATGATGATCGAATCGCCGGGATTGAGCGGCTGGTGGTCGAGGAATTTTTCGGCGTATTTCTCGGTGCGCTCGAGCCACAGAAGCTCACGCACGCCGCCGGAACCGAGCACGTTGTGCCACATGACGCGCGGGTCGGTCAGCGGGTTGAAGCCGACATAGGAGCCGTAGCGCGGAAACGCTTCCTGGCACGGCAGCACCGAATGTCCCGAGCCATAGAGATGCACCAAGCCCTTGTTGGCAAGTGTTTCGGCGAGCCTGGCCGACACGGTCTCGAAGGCAGCCTCGTTGGCGCTCGCCGCCCCCTCGATGAGCTTGGCCAGCCGGCTGATGTAGGAAGTCGTCATGGGAAAAGACCTTTCGATGTCAGATGTTCAGAGATGGAGAACGGAACGGATTTCGTAGCGGTCGCCGCGCATGGTGGAGACGGTGAATTCGAACGGGCCGGAGCGGTCGAAGGCGATGCGCTCGACCATGAAGGCGGGGCTGCCGGCCTTGAGCTGGATCAGCTCTGCATCATCGGCCTTGACCTCGCCGATGCGATAGATCTCGCGCGCCTCCTGGGGCACGATGCCGTAGCTGGCCTTGAGCGTCTCGTAGAGCGAGGACACGCTTGCCGCCGTCTCCAGCAGGCCCGGCACGCGCGCCGCAGGCAGATGCGCCGTCTGGATGCCGATCGGCTGGTCGTTGCCAAGCCGGAGTCGGCGCAACCGGAGTACCGGTGTGCCTTCCTCGATCTCCAGCGCGCCGGCCACCTGGGCGTCGGCGGCAATGATGCGGGCATCGAGCAGCCTGGTGCCGAGGTTGAGGCCGAGATTGGCCATCTCCTCGGTGAAGCTGGTCAGCCCGCGCACGCCGGCAACGACGGTCGGGCTGCGCACGAAGGTACCGCGACCGTGCTCGCGGCTGAGCAGGCCGGAATCCTCGAGGTTGCGCAAGGCATGGCGTACGGTGATGCGGCTGACCCCCAACAGGTCGCACAACCGCTCCTCATTGGGGATCTGCGCGCCCGTCGCCCATTCGCCCGACGCAATCAGCGTCCGCATCGCCTGCTCGGCCTGGTGCCACAGCGGCTCCGGCCGGCTGCGGTTGGGTTTTGCGAAATTTCCATTCATCGGATTTCGTCCCATTGTTGGCCCCGTGCACCGGCAAAGGCAGCACCCACCAGGCTGGCGTCCTTGCCGAAGGCGCCGACTTCGATGCGCACGTATCTCAGATGCGGCGGCAGTTGCCTCTCCATCGCAGTTCTCACCATCGGCACCAGCACGTCCGCCGCCTCGGCCACGCCGCCGGCCAGGATCACCGCCTGCGGGTCGAGCAGCGCCACGGCAGTTGCAAGGCTGACGCCAAGCGCCTTGGCCGGTTGTTGCAGCGCGGCCAGCGCCGCCCTGTCTCCCCCACGCGCCGCCGCCACCAGCCCGCGCCCGTCGCCAAAACCCGCCTGCTGCCCGACGGCATCGAGCGCCCTGCCCGATGCCTGCCGCTCCAGCCAGCCGTCACGGTCGTGGCCGGCATCGTCGAGGTCGGCGCAGGCCCAGCCGAAGGAACAGGCAGCGCCGTGCCCGCCACGCACGATGCGCGAGCCCGACAGCACCGCCGAGCCGATGCCTGTGCCGATCGCCACAAGAATCGCATCCGACAGCCCCTTGGCCGCGCCCGCCGACGCCTCGGCCAGCAGCGCCAGCTGCGCGTCCTGCCCGAGGCCTATGGTGAGTGACGGAAACAGTTCGGCGAGATCGACACCGTCAAGCCAGGGCAAATTGGGAATCCACAGGCAGCGCGTGCCGCGCGCCGTTCCCGGCACCGATACGCCGAGCCGTTCAGCGTCGTGTTCCTGAACCAACCGGGCGACCATCTCGCGAAACTCGACCAATCCTATCGGCGCCGGCCAGGCGCCCAGTCGCGAGACGGTAGAGGATGCGGCGCTGTCCGACAGCCCAGCCCTGAGCTGCGTGCCGCCGAGGTCGATGGCCAGGACCTTGCTCATCCCTTCACCCCCGAGCTGACGATCGAGTCGACGAAAAAGCGCTGCAGGAACACGAACAGCACCAGCGGCGGCAGCACGGCCAGCGTGGCACCGGCCATGACCAGATTGGTGTTCATCGCGCCCCGGTTGTAGCTCAAGAGCCGGCTGAGGCTGATGACGATGGGATACTGGTCGGCATTGCCCTGCAGCACGGTCAGCGGCCAGAGGTAGCTGTTCCAGTGATAGACGAAGGCAAACAGCGCCAGCGCCGCCACTGCCGGCTTCACCAGCGGCGCCACGATGACGAACAGGATGCGGAGCTCAGACGCGCCGTCCATGCGCGCCGCGTCGATAAGGTCGTCGGGCACCCCAGCAATGAACTGCCGCATCAAAAAGATGCCGAAGGCGTTGGCGAGGTTAGGAACGATGACGCCGGCAAGGCTTCCATCGAGCCCGATGGTGCCGATCATCCGGTAGAGCGGGATCAGCGTGACGATCGGCGGCAGGAACATGGTCGCGATCAGCAGCGCAAACAGCGCGTTGCGGCCGCGGAAGCGATGCTTGGCGAAGGCGTAACCTGCCATCAGGCTGGTGACGATGATACCCGCCGTCGTGATAGTGGCTATGACGGCCGAGTTCAGCATCGAGCGGCCAATATTGATCACGCCTGACACCTTGCCGAAGGCCTCGAGGCTCGGACTCTCGGGCAACCACACCGGCGGCACCTGCATGGTCTCGGCCGGCGTCTTCAGGCTCGACAGCACCATCCACAGCAGCGGAAAGGCCGAGGCCACCGCCACCGCAAGCATCAGCACCGCAACCATGTAGTCGCCAACGCCCGGCCGGGGTCGGTAGAAAAAAAGCCCACGGCGCGGCCGCCATTCGCCAGCCGCGCTCATTCGTCGTCTCCCTTCCGGGCGAAGGCGAACAGTGCGAAAATCACCACGACCAGCGACAGCATCAGTGTCACGGCCATGGCCGAGCCAAGGCCGCCCTGCGCGCGTTCGATGCCAACGCGCCTGATGTGATAGGTCAGCACGTTGGTCGAGCCGACCGGCCCGCCCTGGGTGATCAGCGCCACCGGCTCGAACACCTGCACGGCATTGATGATGGCAATGACGGCGCTGAACAGCAGCGTCCGGCGCAGTAGCGGCAGCGTGATCGCGGTGAACTGCTGGCGCCCGTTCGCGCCGTCGATGGTCGCCGCCTCGTAGAGGCTTGTGGGAATCTGAGTCAGCCCCGCCACCACAAGCACGGTGAAATAGCCAACCTGCTGCCAGACATTGAGGAAGACGATGGAGACTAGGGCCGTGCTTGGTGACGATAGCCAAGGCTGGGGTCCAAGGCCCACCCAACCGAAAACCTGGTTGATCGGCCCCTCGCTCGGCGAATAGAGTTTTGACCACACCAGCGCCACCGCGATCATCGGCACCATGTAGGTCGAAAACAGGATGGTCCTTAGCAAATTGCCGCCGGCAACGTTGCGCTGGTAGACGAGCAGCCCGAGCCCGACCGAGATTGGCAGGATCAGCGCCACCGACATCATCGTATAAAGTGCGGTGTTGACCAGCGCGCCCTTGAAATCACGCCCCACCGAGGTGATGCCAAAAATCTCGCGAAAATTGTCGAGCCCGACGAACTCGGCCGTCTGGAACCCGGTCTGCGTCGACCAGTCCTGCAGCGACAGCCACAACGTCAGCACCATCGGCACCAAGATGAAGGCGCCGATCAGCGTGACGGCCGGCGTCAGCATCATCCAGACGGAATGTTGGTGGGTTCTGGTCATGAATGGATCAGTCGAGGTTGCGCGAGACGGTGACACTACGTGGCTTCTCCCCGCTCGCGGGGAGGTGAGAGGCGGTCCGCGCAGCGGACGAAAAGCCAATTGCTTGGCTTTTCGAGCAGCGAACGCCGGCAGGCAGATGAGGGGCGGCGCGAACCTTCAAATGTGGGCTCCGCCCCTCATCCGGCCCTTCGGGCCACCTTCTCCCCGCAGGCGGGGAGAAGGAAGAGCGCCGTCACTTCGCAGCCTTCTCCAGGATCGAAGCCGCATCGGCCTGCGCGCTCGTCTGCGCTTCGGCAGCCGAGACCTTGCCATATTGCAGCGCCTCGATTGTCTGCTGCAGCGATTCCGAGAATTCCTGGCCACCGAGCACCACCGGGAACGGCTTGGCGTCGGCCAGCACGCTGACATAACCGGCCAGGAACTCGGAACCGAGCTTGTCCTTGAAGGCTTCGACGTCTGATGTCCGCGACGGCAGGATGCCCATCGACATCAGGATGTTGGCCATTGCCGAAGCACCGTTCGGGCCAGATTTCGGGCTGTTCAGCCAGGCGAGGAAGTCCCAAGCCGCCTTCTGCTCGGCCTCCGCAGCACCCGCGTTGACCACCGTCATCCACGAATAGGAGATCGAGCGTGGCTTGTCGCCCGATGGCCCGACAGGGATCGGCGCGGTGGCGATATCGGCGAACTTGTCGGTCATGCCCGCCTTGAGCGCGCTTTCCCACCAGTTGGCCATGATGATCATGCCGGTCTTGCCGGAGACGAAGTTGTCGAGGAACGGTCCTGTCGTGTTGGCGTCGGCCGTACCCATCGCCGGGTCGCTTGATCCCGCCTTGATCAGGTCCTCGTAGAGCTGGAAAGTCTCGCCCGCATTCTTGCTGTCGAGCACGGGCTTGCCATCGACGACCAGCTCGCCGCCATTCGACACCAGCAGCGACGAGAACGGATGCACAACGCCCGCCGCCCAGCTGTTGATCATGCCAAAACCCTGCTGGCCCGCATCCTTCTTGGTCAGCTTGGCGGCCACGTCCTTCAGCTCGTCCCAGGTCTTGGGCGCGGCTGCGATCCCGGCTTCCTTGAACAGCGCCTTGTTGTAGTTCAGCGCATAGACGTCGATCTCGTTGGGCACGCCATAGAGCACCCCGCCGACGCTCGCCGCCGACACCACGCCAGCCGGCCACGCGCCCTTGACCTCGCCGGCAACCGCTTCGGGCGCAGGCGCAACCAGCTTGTCGCGCGCCAGTTCCGGCAGCCACAGATCATAGATGCCGGCAATGGTGGCGCCCTGCCCGCCGCCTTGCGAGCGCAGCGTCGTCAGAAGGTCGCCGAACGGCACGGCCCGCACCGTCACGGCAACGTCGGGATGGTCCTTGGCAAAATCCTTCGCCGCCTGCTCCAGCAGCGCCACCGTTTCAGGCGCCCAATGCGTCAGGTAGGAAATGTTGACAGACTGCGCCCAGACAGCGCTCGGCAACAAGGCGATGCCGGCGGACAGCGCGCCCTTGATCCACGCAAGTTTCATGAATTCGTCCTCCACATGCGGTGCCGTGTTCCCGGCCTCATCCGCATCAAGAGGTTATAACGTCATACTGACCTGTCAAGCTGGCAAATGAGATTTGCGCCGCGCAACTGACCCGGGCGTTCGCCGAAAGAGCCGATTTGGCAGGAGACCCGTGGCACCGCCTTGCGGCGCCGGCGGTCATCCGCGAAAAATGACGGCCACCGCTGCTGAAAGGGCCACCGCAAATCACTGGGAGTATCCGTTGATCGCCGCCTATATCGACGAGTTCATCATGCTTTGCGCCGGCGCCTGGATGACGGCCGTCGGCCTCGGCTATGCCGACCTGCCGGTACCACCCAACCAGCCTTGGCTCGGCAACCTCGTGCGCCAGTTCAAGTGGATGGGCCCGCTGCTGATGCTGATCGCAGTCGTCCTAGGTGTCGTTGCTCCGGCCTAACGCCGGCTAGGAGCTCTGGCGATGGATATCTGTCGGCCTGCATGTCGCGGCAGCGCTCGGGCTCGGCGGCACCAAGAGTTCATGCCTCCCGCGCAACGTGGCATAGAGGTTCTGGCGCTTTCGATCGACACAGAAGCGGCGGGAGCGACCCCTAGTTGAGATACTCGCGCACTCCGTCAGTGTTCAGAAAATAGAAGTGTCCGCTGCCGTCCACGTCCACCGACGTCCCTGTATGAAAGAAATTCCGCCCATCAAATTGTCCAACACAGCAATATGTCGACGAGAACCCGGAAAGTCTGCCATCCAAGACATCGTAGAATGAAGCAGCCCACCGAACGCCATCGGTAACAATCTTTGCTGAAATCTGTGCGCTAAAAGGCTCCAAGAAATACTGGAATGCCAATTTTTCAGCCCGACCATCAGGCAACAATCGGTACATTCCCACGCGCGAAGTCGCACTCTCATTTCCGACGCCATCCACACCGTCTGACAATTGACCAACGAACTTGCTCACGTGAACGTAGATATTGTCATCGTGAACGTACAGATTTGATGCACCTCCAATATATCCGGCATTGAGTGCAACATTCCCGGAATCTGATGCGAACATAACTGACGAGGCAATCTCCCCTGGATAGTCCGCAGACACGTAGTCTTCGAACCGCGCCTTCAGATAGATGTGACCGTCTTTATATGGTTGAAAGTCCCGGATTATGTAACCTCCACTCACCTTGGTTTGACATCTTCCATCATCGATTCGACATACAATTCCAGAAAACGAAGTACCTTCCACGAGCGAAAAGTACTGTCGCGCTGCGTAGATCGATCGGTCATTTCCTCCGGAAGCATTCGAGATCGAAACTACGTACAGCATTCCATCGATCAATTTTACCGATGTAAATGTCATTCCATCGAGACTTATCGTTCTCTTCAGGCGGAAATCACTATCCATCACTACAATTGAATTCGGGCTGGAATCTCTCGATATATAGGCAAAATTCGCCTTACTCACTGAGTGGCCTTTCGGATTCGCAGATGAAAGATTTGGAAATTCGCGCTCAGACGGCAGCGCGACGTTCGCACAAAATGAGAGGGCAAGAAAACCTGTCAGCGACAAAACACCTATCCGTTGCTGAAAGTATTTTATCATTTCTGTATCCAAACTCGGACAGATCTTTTTACTCCTGACATCTCATCATGGATTCAAGTATATTTCCAGACGCTCTTGTGTTCTGCGTCCACGCGATCGCTAGGCCTCCAGCGCCAGCTCCACCGCCGCCTCGGCATGCAGCCTCACCACGTCGAAGGCCGGCATCGGATAGGCATCCATGCCCGCAAGCAGCGGCAGCTCGGTGCAGGCAACCACGACGGCTTGCGCGCCGCGCGCGCCGAGATCGCTGGCAAGCCGCAGCAGGACATCAACCGACTCCGGCTTGACCACGCCGAGCGTCAGCTCGTCGATGATGATCCGGTGCAGCGCGGTGCGCGGCTCCTCCGGCGGCACGATCACCTCGATGCCGAAACGCTGCTGCAGCCGCTCAGTGAAGAAGCCGAGTTCCATCGTGTAGCGCGTGCCGAGCAGCCCGACGCGCTTGATACCGGCGGCGCGGATCGCCTCGCCGGTCGGATCGGCGATGTGCAGCAGTGGAATGCCGATCTTTTCCGCCACCTGCTCGGCAACGGTGTGTGCCGTCACCGCCGTCAGCATGGCAAAGGCGGCACCGGCCGCTTCCAGCCGACGTGCCGCATCGCCGACCAACGCGGCGACGTCCTGCCATCTGCCGTCAGCCGCCAGCCGATTGAGGGTATCGAAATCGAGCGTGAACATCACCGAGCGCGCATTGTGGTGCCCACCCATCCTGGCATGCGCCGCCTAGTTGATCAGCCTGTAATAGAGCGCGCTGGACTCCCAGCTCATGCCGCCCAACAGTCCGATGAGTCTCGTCTGGCGTTCGGTCATATCACCACCAATAGCGAAAGCGCTAAAATCAAGTAAGCAGGTAGGAGACTGGCAAAGCCTCAACAAGGCGCAGCCCGTCCATTCGCACCCAACTTTGCTTCGGTCACTTAATAAATTTTCTGGTGGACGAGCAATAATGCGCATTCATGCGCGCATATCTGGCACTTAGACTATCAGCTAGTTCCGTTTGAGGTAGATGCAGGGAGGCGCCAGATGGTCGACAACAAGGCACCGCCAATACCGCCCTCGCCGGGACTGGACCCCTTTTTGGAGCGGCAACACGGATATATGTCCGCAGGCATCCCGCCGCATCCAACCGATTTGGGCGCAAGCGCATTAGCATATTTCAGCGAAGCAATGCCCGATAACAGGACGCCAAATCATACCTTTAGATACTTCGAGATAGTTCTCGACGCATATGCACGCGCCAAATTGACCGACGCCTATTCGAAGTTTCGGATAGATATGGTCGCTGCGGAAAAAAGGAAAAGTACCCTAATCTCGGGATTGCGTTCTATCGAGACGAACCTGGAGTACTGGCACGGCAAGGCCGCTGATCTGGCAGCCACGATCAAAGATCCCGTCGCCGCACTAGAGGGTTTGAAGGCGTCCTTCAACGAAAACCAGAAGCTCCAAAATGCCCGCCAACTGTGGAGCGATAGTGCTCAGAGGGCACGTAAAGCATATGCAATATCCTGGGTCGCACTTGCTTTCCCACTTGTCATTATCCCGGCCGTTGTCGTCTGGCAGGCGGACGTAGTGTTCACCTTCTTCCGGTCGGTCGGCAACGCCGTCCTGGCCGATTTGTCACCGGGCGTATCTGAAACAGCCACCTTGATTTCAGCTGTCAGCCGCCTCGTGCTCGTGACGCTTCCAGTCGCGCTTTACATCTGGCTGATCCGTATCGTCGTTCGATTCAACACGCGCTCACTTCTGCTGATGGACGATGCAATGCAACGCAACACCATGCTCGAAACCTATCTTCACTTGGTAGAGCAGGACGCAAGCGTGAATGCAGATCGCCCCCTTATCCTGGAGGCCTTGTTCAGGCGGACGCCAGGTCACGGCCCTGAGGCAATTGAGCCTCCCAATTTGTCAGACATCATGAAGTTGAACGCTCCCACCGCCAGAGGCTGACTTCGGAGCAACTATCGCCAAAAAATTTGGCCCCGCCGCTCCCAGGAGCGCACGGGGCCTTGTGTCGGGTTATACCCTTGACTGCCGGGAGTGGTTTACCGGCTTGCTCTCTCGGATGCTTCGTGGCTTGACGCCAACGATCCGACCAATGGTTTCAAATTGTCGTGGGGATCAACAGATCGGGGTTTGCGTGAGGCTTTTCACTAGGGGAAAGCCAGGCACCTGCGCCTGCTGAGGTTCCGTCTTGTTAGCGGAACCCTTTGGGACTGTCCGGTGGAGTCATGCCTAGCTCCTTCGTCAGTTGCGCCATTTGTACGCCCGTTGCTCAACTCGCGTGTCTGCGGCGTCTCGCAGACCGACCGTAGCATGGTGAGGAGCCCTCAAGGAGGCTCGGCCTCAGGCGACGTCAGCACTCTGCATCCCTGATTCCGCTACGTCAACCACAACATTGTTAGTCGGGAAAAATGTGATCGAAGGCCGCTTTCGAGGCTTCGGATTCATGTAATGCTCCTGCCATAACGTTGTCAGGAGCGCGTTCGGCCTTTGTTCTTTCCACTTGCCCCTGCGCGCCAAAGGCGCTTAAACGCATTTGGTTACGGCGCCTCTCGACCGGGCGGCGAAAGTACCTACATGAGGGGATGGCCGGGCTGACCCGCCACCCAAGCAATTCCAGATTTGAGGCGGCGGCGCGGCAATGGCCGATCACAAGTACATTTCCATTCGCGGTGCGCGCGAACACAATCTCAAGAATGTCGATCTCGACCTGCCGCGTGACAAGCTGATTGTCATGACCGGCCTGTCGGGTTCGGGCAAATCCTCGCTCGCCTTCGACACCATCTATGCCGAAGGCCAGCGCCGCTATGTCGAGAGCCTGTCGGCCTATGCCCGCCAGTTCCTCGAGATGATGCAGAAGCCCGACGTCGACCAGATCGACGGCCTGTCGCCGGCGATCTCGATCGAGCAGAAGACGACGTCGAAGAACCCGCGCTCGACCGTCGGCACCGTCACCGAGATCTACGACTACATGCGCCTGCTGTTCGCGCGTGTCGGCGTGCCCTATTCGCCTGCCACCGGCCTGCCGATCGAGAGCCAGACGGTGTCGCAGATGGTCGACCGCGTGCTCGCGGTTGAAGAAGGCACCCGCCTGTTCATCCTCGCGCCCATCGTTCGCGGCCGTAAGGGCGAATACAAGAAAGAGCTCGCCGAGCTTCAGAAAAAGGGCTTCCAGCGCGTCAAGATCGACGGCGCCTTCTACGAGATCGGCGAAGCGCCGGTTCTCGACAAGAAGTACAAGCACGACATCGACGTCGTCGTCGACCGCATCGTCGTCCGCCCTGACCTTGCGACGCGTCTGGCAGATTCGATCGAAACCGCGCTCAAGCTGGCCGAGGGCCTTGCCGTCGCCGAATTCGCCGACAAGCCGCTCGACGCCAGCCAGACCGGCGCGGATTCGGTCAACAAGTCCGCGAACGAAACTCACGAACGCATTCTTTTCTCGGAGAAATTCGCCTGTCCGGTGTCGGGCTTCACCATCCCCGAGATCGAGCCGCGGCTGTTTTCGTTCAACAATCCGTTCGGCGCCTGCCCGGCCTGCGACGGCCTCGGCAACCAGCGCGCCATCGATCCGCAGCTAATCGTGCCGGAAGACCATGTCTCGCTGCGCGAGGGTGCCGTAGCACCCTGGGCCAAGTCGACCTCGCCCTATTACACCCAGACGCTGGAAGCGCTCGGCAAGGTCTACGGCTTCAAGATCGGCGACCGCTGGCGCGACCTGACGCTGGAGGCGCAGGAAGCCATCCTGCGCGGCACAGGTTCGAAGGAAATCACCTTCAACTATGACGACGGCCTACGCTCCTACAAGACGACCAAGACCTTCGAGGGCGTGATCCCCAATCTCGAGCGGCGCTGGAAAGAGACCGAATCCGCCTGGATGCGCGAGGAGATCGAGCGCTTCATGTCGGCGACGCCCTGCCCGGCCTGCTCAGGCTATCGTCTCAAGCCGGAGTCACTCGCCGTCAAGGTCGGCGGCAAGCACATCGGCGAAGTCACCGAACAGTCGATCCGCAAGGCCAATGCCTGGTTCGAGGAACTGCCTGCCCTGCTCAACGACAAGCAGAACGAGATCGCCGTCCGCGTGCTCAAGGAAATCCGCGAGCGCCTGCGCTTCCTCAATGATGTCGGCCTCGAATATCTGACGCTGTCACGCAACTCAGGCACGCTGTCGGGCGGCGAAAGCCAGCGCATCCGCCTGGCGTCGCAGATCGGCTCCGGCCTCACCGGCGTGCTCTACGTGCTCGACGAGCCATCGATCGGCCTGCACCAGCGTGACAACGCCCGCCTGCTCGACACGCTGCGCCACCTCAGGGACATCGGCAACACCGTCATCGTCGTCGAGCATGACGAGGACGCGGTGCTCACCGCCGACTATGTCGTCGACATGGGCCCGGCCGCTGGCATCCACGGCGGCCAGGTCATTGCCGAAGGCACGCCACAGCAGATCATGGCCAACCCGAATTCGATCACAGGCAAGTACCTGTCGGGCGAGCTCGAGATTGCGATCCCGGCCCAGCGCCGCGAATTGAAGAAAAACAAGCGCATCAAGGTCGTCGGCGCGCGCGGCAACAACCTCAAGGACGTCACCGCCGAGATCCCGCTCGGCACCTTCACCGCCGTGACAGGCGTGTCGGGCGGCGGCAAGTCGACCTTCCTGATCGAGACTTTGTTCAAGGCGGCGTCGCGCCGCATCATGGGTTCGCGCGAGCATCCGGCCGATCACGACCGCATCGAGGGCCTCGAATTCCTCGACAAGGTCATCGACATCGACCAGTCGCCGATCGGCCGCACGCCGCGTTCCAACCCGGCGACCTACACCGGCGCCTTCACGCCGATCCGCGACTGGTTCGCCGGCCTGCCGGAAGCCAAGGCACGCGGCTACCAGCCGGGCCGCTTCTCCTTCAACGTCAAGGGCGGCCGCTGCGAGGCGTGCCAGGGCGACGGCGTCATCAAGATCGAGATGCACTTCCTGCCCGACGTCTACGTCACCTGCGACGTCTGCCACGGCAAGCGCTACAACCGCGAAACCCTCGACGTGCTGTTCAAGGGCAAGTCGATCGCCGACGTGCTCGACATGACGGTCGAGGAAGGCGTCGAGTTCTTCGCCGCCGTTCCCGTGGTGCGCGACAAGCTGATGACGCTCAACCAGGTCGGCCTCGGCTACATCCATATCGGCCAGCAGGCCAACACGCTGTCCGGCGGCGAGGCCCAGCGCATCAAGCTCGCCAAGGAGCTGTCGCGCAAGGCAACCGGCAAGACGCTCTACATCCTGGACGAGCCGACCACCGGCCTGCACTTCCACGACGTCGCCAAGCTGCTCGAAGTGCTGCACGAACTCGTCGACCAGGGCAACACGGTGATCGTCATCGAGCACAATCTGGAGGTGATCAAGACCGCCGACTGGGTGCTCGACCTCGGCCCCGAGGGCGGCGACGGCGGCGGCGAGCTGGTCGCCTCGGGCCGCCCCGAGGACATCGTCGCCGAACCGCGCAGCTACACCGGCCAGTTCCTCAAGGAACTGCTGGAGCGGCGCCCACGCGGCAAGCAGGAGGCGGCGGAGTAGCTCCGAAATTGGAGCGTGCTGGAGGTAACTTGTCGATCAAGCTGCAGATAGCACGCAATCAACTGGGCGCGGCGCTCGACCTCTTCATTCGAGACAAGGATCCATTTTCCGTGCAGGCATTAGCATGCGGCGGCAGTGAGATCGTTGAGGGGTTGGCTTCGGATACGAAGATACCGACGCTATCAACGCATATCCTTGCGACCTTCCCAGGTGTTGAGATGCGCAAGATAAAGGCGCTGCAGAATCAGTACTGGAATGCGATCAAACATTACTACAAGGGCGACAAGGCAACTGTTCGTGACGACGATGCGTTGCTGGCAGATTTTGCCGACACGGCAAACGACGCGCCTCTATTTGTTGGGTGGTGGGACTACCTGATGGTGACAAAGCGCCTGCCTGTAGAAGCGCAAATTTTCCAAGTTTGGTGGTACGCGACCAATGAAGACAAGCTAACTCCAGAGTCAGACCTCACCTCCCATCGGAGAAATTTGCAGCCTGGATCGCCCCGCACAGAAGCGCCAACTCAGACAGGTTGTCGAAAAGTATCGGGACGATCCGGAACTCCTCCGAGATCCAAGAACCGAACAGGGCCCGCTATTGCGGTCTGCTTAGCGAGATTTCACCTAGAGATTGATTCGTTTTCAGATTATGCTCGCAAAAATTGCAAGGCATGATCTGGGGAGGGATCGATGACGAGCACAGCCACAATCCTGGCGCCACAGCCGACCGGCAATTTGCTGGTGATGTTCCAGCCTGGGCAGAAACCCAGGCAGGTCGACAGGCTGGTTTCCAACACGCTCGGCCTGAAGAACGTCGCCCACTCCAGCGACTTCAACACGCTGGATTCGCGCATGGTCGATGCCTTCGCCGAATCCGGCGTGCTCAATCTCGACAGGATCGGCATCGCCGTGGTTGCAACGCAGCCCGGCAGTGCGATGGCGGTCGCCACCGCCAATCTCAACGCCGACAAGCACGTACGCCTCGCCCGGCCCGAATTCTGGCTGCGGGCGCTGAGCAGCTGGAACGACCGCCATGCCGCCTGGGTTCGTGATGGCCTCTCCTTGCTGGCCGATCAGGCCGTGAACGGGAACGGTGCCGCGCCGCAGCTGAAGGCAAGCTTCGCGCCGCCGGTCAGCCCACCGCCTGTTACTGGCCTGCCAACGGCGATCTCGGCCCAGTCGGCTGCAACCTGGGGCCTCGCCTGCACCCGTGCCGAGTTGTCCGCCTTCTCAGGCGCCGGCATCAAGGTCGCCGTGCTCGACACCGGCTTCGACCTCACCCATCCGGATTTTTCCGGCCGCACTATCGTCCAGCAGTCCTTCGTGCCCGGCGACCCGTCGGTCCTGGACGCCCAGGGCCACGGCACCCATTGTATCGGCACTGCCTGTGGCCCGCGCGCCCCTGCCGGCCAGATCCGCTACGGCGTCGCCCACGACGCCGACATCCATGTCGGCAAGGTGCTCAACAATGCCGGCTCCGGCCAGGAAGGCTGGGTGCTCGCCGGCATCGAATGGGCGGTCGACAGCGGCTGCGAGGTCATCTCGATGTCGCTCGGCCGCCCGGTCCTGCCCGACGAGCCGCCGGATCCCTTCTATGAAAACGCCGGCGAATACGCGCTGGAAAAAGGCTCGCTGATCATCGCCGCCGCCGGCAACGACAGCTGGCGCCAGTACAGCACCATCCAGCCGGTCAACTCGCCGGCCAATTGCGAATCGATCATGGCGGTCGGCGCCATCGACGCAAAATTCAAGATCGCCAACTTCTCCTGCGGCGGGCTCATCCCACCGGGCGGCACGGTCAGCATCGCCGGCCCCGGCGTCGACATCTTCTCTGCCTTCCCGATGCCGCGCCGCTACGAGCGCCTGTCCGGCACCTCGATGGCGACGCCACATGTCGCCGGCATTGCCGCCCTTTTGGCCCAGTCAGACAAAAGCCTGCGCGGCAAGGCGCTGTGGGAGGCGCTCGAACGCACCGCCCATCGGCCTGGGCGACCGCGACGTCGGCGCCGGGCTGGTCATCGCGCCTTGAGCTGTCAGCAGTCGCAGCCTGTGATTGTGGACTTGCGTGGAAGCACCGCCATATAATGCACCTCTGGAAATCATGAGGATGCATGATCATGGCGGCAAGAAATGTCATGGTGCTTGTCGACACCAAGCATGGCAACAGCTTCGAATCCGTCCAGGATGCCGTCGAGAAAGGCGGCCTGCGCGTTGACAAGGTCATGCGCGGCCTGCGCACCATCACCGGAGAGCTTGATGAGGACCTGATCGAGCGCCTGCGCGACATCGACGGCGTCGCCGCGGTGCGCGAGGAAGGCACGTTTTCGCTGCCGCCAATGGACCCCAAGGTCCCGCAATAAGTTTCCCAAAAAAGCCCGAAGAACAACGAAACGGCCCGACCAGGCGGTATTTCGGGTGGTGCGAACGGGCGGCAATTCGCATTAAGATTGGCCGACAACACGCGGCAAGCAATGACGTTTGAGAGGAGCAGGCGGTGACGAAGGCAGGAAAAATCCGGGCAGGCATGGGCGGCTGGACGTTCGAGCCCTGGGAAGGCACGTTCTATCCCGAAAAGCTGTCCAAGGCGAAGCAACTCCAGTTCGCCAGCAGCCACGTGCCGACGATCGAGGTCAACGGCACCTATTATTCGTCCTTCAAGGAGCCGACCTTCATGAAATGGGCCAGCGAGGCCCCGGATGGTTTCGTCTACGCGCTCAAGGGCAACCGCTTCGTCACCAATCGCCGCGTGCTCGCAGAGGCCGGCGAATCGATGATGCGGTTCCTGGGCTCCGGCGTTGCCGCGCTCGGCGACAAGCTCGGGCCGATCCTGTGGCAGTTCGCACCGACCAAGAAGTTCGACGAGGACGATTTCGGCGCCTTCCTCAAGCTTCTGCCGGAAAAGCAGGATGGCGTGAAGCTGCACCACGCGGTCGAGGTGCGGCACGATTCCTTCGTCGTCTCCGAATTCGTCGCACTCGCCCGGAAGCACGGCGTCGCCATCGTCTATGCCGACCACGCCAAATATCCTGCCATCGCTGACGTCACCGGCGATTTCGTCTATGCGCGATTGCAGACGGGCAGCGACGACAACCACGACTGCTACACGCCGGAAGCACTCGATGCCTGGGCTGAGCGGGCGAAAGTCTGGGCCGCCGGCGGCACCCCCGCCGACCTTCACCGTGCCGATCCGGGCACCGAGGCGCCAGTCAAGCCGCGCGACGTGTTCGTCTACTTCATCACCGAAGGCAAGATCCGCGCGCCCTTCGGCGCGATGGCTTTCATGAACAGGATCAACGGCTAGGCAGGTTTTGCCACGTCAGGCTCCGGCGCTGCGTTCGGAGCCTGCGGTCAACGCGCCCCATGCCGCCATCGCACCGTCGGCGACCGCCAGCAATGTTTCGCGCGAGGCGCCATCCCGCGCCTGCACTGACATGCCCTGCTGCACGGCGAGATAGAACGCGGCAATCGCATCGCAATTGACCGAGACAGGCAACTTGCCCTGCTCCACCGCTTGCTTCAGCCGGCTGGCCATGTAAGTCGCGCCCGACATCCGGCGCTCGCTGAGATCGCGAAACACCTCGGCATTGGTTTCGCTGACATTGAGCGCGCCCAGCACGATCAGGCAACCCTTGGGGTCGCCCGGTTCGCTGAACGCCTTGGCCGAAGCGCGCAGGAAATCGGCGATCGCATCCCTGACGCTGCCGGGCCGCTCGAAGGCGCCCCAGATCTCGGAACCTTCGGTTGCGCCGTAGAGATCGACGGCCTCGCGAAACAACGCTTCCTTGCTGCCGAAGGCGGCGTAGAGGCTGGGCGAGTTGATGCCCATCGCTGTCGTCAGGTCCGAGAGCGACGCCCCGTCATAGCCCTTTTTCCAGAACACCCGCATCGCCTGCCGCAAGGCAGCGTCGCGGTCGAAGCTGCGCGGACGACCTTTCTGAGACATCAAAAACCTTTCTGTTATGATCGACACATAATGCCCTTGACGCTATCAGGCAAGAGTGCCATCTGTTTTGTATCGATCAATACAGAAAGACAGATCATGCCCTCCCCAAGCGATACGAAAGAACTCTCCGCCCTCGAACGAGGCGGCAACCTCTCCTCCCGGTCCGAACGCGCAAACCCGGCCCTCGCTGGCCTCGAGCGCTCCGGACTGGCGGTGGCCCAAGCAGAACGCGCAGTCCCCACGCCCGACGGGCAACAATTGGCCGGCAAGGTCGCGCTTGTCACCGGCGGCAGCCGCGGCATCGGTGCGGCCATCGCCATCCAACTCGCCGCGGCCGGCGCCAACGTCGCGCTCACCTATGTCCGTTCGGCGGAAAAGGCCGAAGCCGTCGTCGGGCAGCTAAAAACCCTTGGCCGGCGCGGCCTGGCGATCCAGGCCGACAATGTCGACGCGGCGGCCGTCGAGGCGGCAATCACTGCGACCATCAAAACCTTCGGGCGCCTCGACATCCTGGTCAACAGCGCCGGCATCTGGCACCACGGCCCCATCGACACGGTGACACTCGAACAGCTCGACGAGGTGATGTCGGTCAATTTCCGCGCCCCCTTCATTGCCGCCAAGGCCGCTGCCGGCGTCATGCATGAGGGCGGCCGCATCATCTCGATCGGCAGCAATCTGGCCGACCGCGTGCCGTTCGAAGGCATCGCGCTCTATTCGGCGAGCAAGGCGGCCCTTGTCGGCCTGACCAAAGGCCTGGCGCGCGACCTCGGCCCGCGTGGCATCACCGTCAACGTCGTCCATCCCGGCTCGACCGAAACCGACATGAACCCGGCCGAGGGCGATGTCGCCGACTACCAGCGCAGCCTGATGGCAATCCCGAGATTCGGCTCGCCAAACGACATCGCCGGCCTCGTAACCTGGCTCGCCGGCCCGCAATCCCGCTTCGTCACCGGTGCTGCGCTCACCATCGACGGCGGCACCAACGCCTGACGCGTGACCTTTCCGCGCCCCTTGCCTTGCGGGTCGTGGAGAGGTTTTCCACGGCCGGTGATTTTTTCAGCGGCGCATCACGGTTGGCTTTCCTTCACCATCGCGATCCTTCACACCCCCCTCTGGCCTGCCGGCCATCTCCCCCTCAAGGGGGGAGATCAGGCCGTCATAGGTGCCGCAGCCAATCGCGAACGCCGCAAGGCCTCTTCCCCGAAGCCTCGCAGGATAGGCGCCGCCGGCGACGCGACTAATCTCCCTCCTTGTGGGGGAGATGGCCGGCAGGCCAGAGGGGGGTGCGAAGGATCGCTGCGCTGACGATTTGCTTCGTAGGGCACCGCTCTTGAAGCTCCATTGTCAGGAACTCTTTCATCAACCCGCGTGGATAGCCGCGCCCATTTTTCCACGCCCTGAAAACCTCCCGTATCATTCCTCCATCGCCCTTACGGGACCTGGTGCGCACCGGGTATCAGGGAGGGCGGCGGTGACCTCCCGCCACGGCATCGGTAACCGTGGCTCCGAGGGCCCGACGACAGGTCGGCGTTTTCCGGTGCCGTGTTCCGCAAATGGAACGTGGTGCGGCAGGGAAATGCGGAGAAGCCGCGGCGATTGTCCATGGAATGTACATGGAGCGGCGCTGTGACCGGCCAACCTCGGGACAGACACCGAGCGGGGCGCGAGTTCGCGCCACATACTATCTAATCGGAAGGCACGGCCTCGCGCCCCGCTTCCCGAACCTTTCTCCCTGAAACGGGAGTGTTCTTTGACAATGGCCAGGCGCGAAAGCGAGCGTGGCAGTGAATAGGTTTGGCGCCGCGCCGTCATCCCGGAAACCGGAGCGAAGCGGAGGTTATCCGGGACCCATTGACTGGATCATCGTCAAGCACGGCCGGGTCCTCGTCTCGGCGCACTTCCCGCACGCATCGCAAACCCAGACCCCGGCCGCGCCCATCAATGGGTCCCGGGTCTCGCTTCGCTCGCCCGGGATGACGACCGCGATCTGCCTTCTGGCAACCAATGCGCTGCCCTCACCCACCCAACCCCGCCACCACCTCGCGCAGCGCCAGCGGCAGGTCCTCGGCCATCAGTCCCGGCCCGAAGCGCCGCGCCGCTTCGGCATGCGTCCACACGGCGGCGCAGGCAGCTTCGAAGGCCGGCATTCGTTGTGCCAGCAAGGCCGCGACGATGCCCGACAGCACGTCGCCGGAGCCGGCGGTCGCCAGCAGCGGCGTGCCGTTGGCATTGATCGCGGCACGCCCGTCGGGCGCCGCGATCACAGTATCGGGGCCCTTGTAGATAACGATCGCATGAGCCCGCCTCGCCGCCGCCCGTGCGCGCTCCAGCTTCGACAGCGAAGCATCGGCGGCGATCTCGGGAAACAGGCGGCCGAACTCGCCATGATGCGGTGTCAGCACCAGCTGCGGTTCCGGGCGCTTTCGCGCCTCGAAGAACGCGGCGCGCCGATGCGAAAGCGAGGTGATGCCGTCGGCGTCGAGCACAAGTACTGTGAAATGGCCCTCGGCGACCGACATCAACTCGAGCGCGAAACGTCCGACTTCCGGTTCGGGACCAAGGCCGGGACCATAGACCAGCACCTCGGGCTTTCGCGCCTCGAAAAAAGCCAGCGCGTCCTGAAGCGTGTCGGAGCGCCTCAGGATGATCGAGGTCAGATGCGCGGCATTGGCAGCCAGCGCCGCACCGGGCGACAGCACCGTCACCGCGCCCGCCCCTGCCCGTGCCGCCGCCATCGCCGACAGCCGGGCAGCACCGGTGGCAGACGGGCCACCGGAGAAGACGCCGACATGGCCGCGGCTGTATTTGTGGGCGTCATTGGCCGGCGACGGAAAATGCCGCCGCCACCAGGCCGGATCGTTTTCGAAACAGCTCACCGAGGTGGCGGCAATCGTGGCATCGGTGATGCCGATGTCGGCCACCACCACTTCGCCGCACTGCGCCCGCCCGGGAAAGAGCAGATGGCCCGGCTTCTTGCGGGCAAAGGTCACGGTCAGTACCGCGCGGAAGGCACTGCCAAGTATATCGCCGGAAACACCCGACACGCCGGACGGCAGGTCGACAGCGATGACCGGCACGCCAGCCGCCGCCGTTCGCTCGATCGCCTGGACGACCTCGCCGTCGAGCGGCTTGGACAGCCCGGCGCCGTAGAGGGCATCGACCACGACGGAGCCGGTCTCGGGAGCGAACGCAGCCAACGGCTCCACCACGACCGAACATTCGCCTGCCGCCAGCGCCGCGTCGCTGCCTTTTCGCGGTGCGCCGGTGGCAAAAAGCCTGACGGCAACACCGCTTTCGGCAAGCAGCCGGGCCACAACATAACCATCGCCGCCATTGTTGCCCGGCCCGCACAACACATGCACGTTTCGCCCGCCTGGATAGCGCGCCAGCACGAGACCCGCGACGGCGCCGCCTGCCCGCCGCATCAGGCCGATGCCATCCACCGGCCCGGCGGCGATCGTCAGCCGGTCGGCCTCGGCCATCTCATCAGGGGTCAGCAGTTCAAACGCCATGGCGGTGTTCCAGGATGAGTTCTGTCTTGAGAGTTAGCACGCCGCAGGCACTCGCCCAAACGGTGCGGCCTCATTTCAGCCACGCACAATTCGCGAGCATGTTGCTGCATTTTTGTGCATCTCCATCTTGGCCAAAACGCCGAATTTTTGTGCGCATCTCGACCGGGCGGAAGAAATCGGTTCCAATCGCCTACGTCTTCGGCTGCCGCCCAGGCAAACCGAACAAAGTCGTCGCAGCCACTCGACTTGGCACGCTTCGTGCTTGAAATTGCGCGAGTGGGTGCATCACCCCTGAGTTACGGCAGTGGAGGCCATATCCGCATGAAAAAAATCGAAGCGATCATCAAGCCGTTCAAGCTCGACGAAGTGAAGGAAGCGCTCCAGGAAGCCGGCCTGCAAGGCATCACCGTCACCGAAGCCAAGGGTTTCGGCCGCCAGAAGGGTCACACCGAGCTCTATCGCGGCGCCGAATATGTCGTCGACTTTCTGCCCAAGGTGAAGATCGAGGTCGTGCTCGGCGACGAATCGGTCGAAGCGGCCATCGAGGCGATCCGCAAGGCGGCCCAGACCGGCCGCATTGGCGACGGCAAGATTTTTGTCTCCAACATCGAGGAAGTCGTGCGCATCCGCACCGGCGAGACCGGCATCGACGCCATCTGACCTCGCGATAAGTTCTCGTTTTAACGTCATCAGACAGGAAACATCACATGACGACAGCCGCAGACGTAATGAAGCAGATCAAGGACAACGACGTTAAGTTCGTTGACCTGCGCTTCACCGACCCCAAGGGCAAGCTCCATCACGTCACCATGGACATCGCCGAAGTCGAAGAAGAAATGTTCGCCGACGGCGTCATGTTCGACGGCTCGTCGATCGCCGGCTGGAAGGCCATCAACGAGTCCGACATGGTGCTGATGCCCGACATCGACACCATCCACATGGATCCGTTCTTTGCCCAGTCGACCATGGTCATCCTGTGCGACATTCTCGACCCGGTTTCGGGCGAGGCCTACAACCGCGATCCGCGCGGCACCGCCAAGAAGGCCGAGGCTTATCTCAAGGCCGAAGGCATCGGCGACACCATCTTCGTTGGCCCGGAAGCCGAGTTCTTCGTCTTCGACGACGTCAAGTACAAGGCCGACCCCTACAACACCGGCTTCAAGCTCGACTCGACCGAACTGCCGTCCAACGACGACACCGACTACGAGACCGGCAACCTCGGCCACCGTCCGCGCGTCAAGGGCGGCTATTTCCCGGTTCCGCCGATCGACAGCTGCCAGGACATGCGCTCCGAGATGCTGACCGTGCTGTCCGAAATGGGCGTGCGCGTTGAAAAGCACCACCACGAAGTGGCGGCTGCCCAGCACGAGCTCGGCATCAAGTTCGACACGCTGGTCCGCAACGCCGACAAGATGCTGATCTACAAGTATGTCGTGCACCAGGTCGCCAATGCCTATGGCAAGACCTCGACCTTCATGCCGAAGCCGATCTTCGGCGACAACGGCTCGGGCATGCACGTCCACATGTCGATCTGGAAGAACGGCAAGCCGACCTTCGCCGGCAACGAATACGCAGGCCTGTCTGAAAGCTGCCTCTATTTCATCGGCGGCGTCATCAAGCACGCCAAGGCAGTCAATGCCTTCACCAACCCGCTGACCAACTCCTACAAGCGCCTGGTCCCGGGCTATGAGGCTCCGGTGCTGCTCGCCTACTCGGCACGCAACCGCTCGGCCTCCTGCCGCATTCCATTCGGCAACTCGCCGAAGGCCAAGCGCGTCGAGGTCCGCTTCCCCGATCCGGGCGCGAACCCCTATCTCGGCTTCGCCGCGCTGCTGATGGCCGGCCTCGACGGCATCAAGAACAAGATCCACCCCGGCCAGCCGATGGACAAGGATCTTTATGACCTGCCCGCCAAGGAGCTCAAGAAGATCCCGACCGTCTGCGGTTCGCTCCGCGAAGCCCTGCAGAGCCTCGACAAGGACCGCGGCTTCCTGAAGGCCGGCGGCGTCTTCGACGACGACCAGATCGACTCGTTCATCGAGCTCAAGATGGCCGAGGTCATGCGCTTCGAAATGACCCCGCATCCGGTCGAATACGACATGTACTACTCGGTGTAAGCATCGAAGAATAATACGAAAAAGCCCCGGAGCGATCCGGGGCTTTTTTGTTTGGCGAACGGCAGGTCAGGCGATGCGCTGCCAGACGATGCGTCAGATGCTCTTGGCGCTCATCTGTTCGGCGATGTAGTCGGCCTGGCGGATGGCGAGCGTAACGATGGTGAGCGTCGGGTTTTCGGCGGCACCCGTGGTGAACTGGCTGCCGTCGGAGACGAACAGGTTCTTGATGTCGTGCGTCTGGCCCCATTTGTTGACCACGCCGTCCGATGCCTTCTCGCTCATGCGGTTGGTACCGAGATTGTGCGTCGACGGATAAGGCGGCGTCGGGAACGAGCGGGTCGCGCCGACAGCGTCGTACATCGCCATGCCTTGCTTGTAGGCATGGTTGCGCATGGCGACGTCGTTGGGATGATCGGTGAACCAGACGTCGGGTATCGGCATGCCGTACTTGTCCTTCAGTTCGCCATGCAGCTTCACCGCGTTCTGCTCCTGCGGCATGTCCTCGCCAACGATCCACATGCCCGCCATCTTGTCGTAGTGGTCGAGCGCCGCGGTGAATGAGCGGCCCCAGCCGCCGGGGTCGAGGAACGCCGCCATGAACGGCAGGCCAAGCGCCAGGGTTTCGAGCTCGTAGCCGCCGACGAAACCGCGTGACGGATCGTGCCTGGCCTCGTCCCGGACGATGCCGGCCATGGTCGTGCCGCGCCAGAAATGCACGGGCTTGTCGAAGATCGCGTAGACCGATCCCGTCGTGTGGCGCATGTAGTTTTTGCCGACCTGCCCCGACGAATTGGCAAGCCCGTCGGGGAACTTCGACGATGCCGAGTTGAGCAGCAGCCGCGGGCTTTCGATGGAGTTGCCGGCGACGCAGACGATGCGCGCCTTCTGGCTCTGCTGCTTGCCGTCCTTGTCGGCATAGACGACGCTGGTCACCTTGCCGCTGTCGTCATGCTCGATCTTGAGCACGTGACTGCTGGGCCTGACCTCCAGCTTGCCGGTCGCCTCGCCCTTCGGAATTTCGGTGTAGAGCGTCGACCATTTGGCGCCCCATTTGCAGCCCTGGAAGCAGAAACCGGTCTGCTGGCAGCCCATGCGGCCGTCGCGATCGGCAGAATTGATGGCCATGTTGCCGGTGTGGCACTCCTTGTAGCCGAGCTTCTCGGCGCCGGCCTTGAACACCTTGAAGTTGTTGTTGCCGGGCAGGCCCTCGATGCCGTTGGTGCGGGTCACGCCCATCTTGTCCTCGGCCTTGGCGTAATACGGCTCGAGGTCGGCAAGCGTGATCGGCCAGTCCAGCAGATTGGCGCCTTCGACCTTGCCGTAGTTCGTCAACCCCTTGAACTCATGCTCCTGGAAGCGCAGCGAAGCACCGGCCCAGTGCGTCGTCGTACCGCCGACCGCCTTGACGATCCAGGCAGGCAGGTTGGGAAAGTCCTTGTGGACGCGCCAGCCACCACCAGTGGTGCGGTTGTCCAGCCAGGCCAATTGGCCAAAGGAATCCCACTCGTCGTTGATGAAGTCGTCATATTCGATGCGCGGGCCGGCTTCGAGAATGACGACGTCAATGCCCTTTTGGGCAAGTTCGTTGCCAAGCGTGCCGCCGCCGGCGCCGGAGCCGATGATGACGACGACGCTATCGTCGTTGAGAGCGTAAGGTGCTGGCATGATATCCTCCCGGGGAATGCTGAAAATGCTCGACTTGCGACGACGGCCGGATCAGAGCCATTCGATGTCGTCAAAGCCGCGCGCGATGTATCCGCCCTTGGAGTAGGATTCGCCTTCGTAGCCAAAGATCGGCCACACCTCCTTCTGGTTATAGAGCCCGACGACGAGGCCGCCCCTGATCGCCTGGAAAAACGGCGTGTCCTCGATCTGGCGCAGGATCGCCACCCGCTCGTCCTCCCAGCCAAGCCCGGTGTATCCGCCGGCACCCGATTTCTGGTCGAGATCGGCAATGCCTTTTTCGATCAACTCCTTGTGGGCCGGGTCCTTGCCTGCCTGTTCATCGTGGCTCTTGATCGCAATGGCGTAATATTTGTCCGGAACCTGATCGTGCGGATAAATGTCGCGCGCCAGCTGGATCAGCGTTGCCAGTGTTTCCGGTTTCAGGGCCGTGCCTTCGAGCCCCCAGGCTTCGCTGGTGCTGAGCACCGCAGAGCCGCTGATGATCAGCAGCGCGCCGGCGGCGCTGCCGCGCTTGAGCAGTTCGCGCCGCGTCAGGCCGGGCCTGCCTTGATAGATCGTCACCATGATTTCCTCCCTTGCTTGCTATGCGCTGTTCAGCGCTTGGCTGGCGCGGCGCTCCCTCGCCGCGAATTGGTCACTTGAATCGGCCTCCGCGTTGCAAAACCTCGATCTTGTAGCCGTCGGGATCTTCGATGAAGAAGAAGCGGGCCAATGGCGTACCACCCGGCGCGAAGTCGACGATGTCCTTGGGGGTGAGGCCGGCAGCGACCATGCGGGCGCGCTCGGCGTCGAGATCGGCCACCGACACGGCGAGATGGCCATAGCCGTCGCCGAGGGCATAGGGCTCAACCCTGCCCTTGTTGACAGTGAGCTCGACCTCGAAATCGGTTTCGGGATTGCTGAGATAGACCAGCGTGAACGTCTCGAAATCGAGCCGGTCTGCGATCTCGAGGCCAAAGGCCGTACGATAGAATGAAAGCGAGCGCTCCTCGTCGAGCACACGCACCATCGAGTGTATTGCCTTGGCCATTCGCCCTCCTGGCAGTTGGAACAGGAGGATTATGAATTCGTGCGAACCCAAGTGGTGGCAGCCCGTTACCACGCTTGCCGGAGCATACTTTGCTACGCAGGGACGAAAGCACGGTTGCGATGGCGCGTCGTTGGGCCGATGATGGTCATTGGACGCCAGCGCCAGCGCCATGCGCAGGGGCAAGCCACCGGGAGGAATGACATGTGCAAGGTGTTTGCCGGACAGGATCCGAAGGGCTACCGCCAGATCAACAGATCGATAAGAATCGCCGGCCATTCGACCAGCATCCAGCTGGAAGCAACGTTTTGGGACCTTCTCGACGAGATCGCGGCATCACAGGACCTGACGACGCCAAAATTCATCTCGAAGCTCTATGACGAGGCGATCGAGATCAACGGCGAGATTCCCAACTTCGCTTCGATGCTGCGCACGACCTGCGCCCTTTATCTGCGCGGCCACAAGCCCGCCGCGGACGAAGTGGCAGCACTGAAGCGCTACGCGGCCTGATGCTGCGCTGATCATTACTCGTGAATAAAGAAAACCCGGGGTCGCCCCCGGGTTTTTCAGTTCACGGCTCTGCCTGAAGCGCGCTTACGCGGCAGCCTTCTTTTCGAAGCTGGTCGGCACCGTCGAAATCGTCTTCAGGATCTGCGAGGCGATCTGGTAGGGGTCGCCCTGCGAGTTCGGACGGCGGTCCTCGAGGTAGCCGCGATAGTCGTCACGGACGAAGCTGTGCGGCACACGCACCGAGGCACCGCGGTCGGCGACGCCCCAGGTGAACACGTCGATCGAAGCGGTCTCGTGCTTGCCGGTCAGGCGCAGGTGGTTGTCTGGACCATAGACCGCGATGTGATCTTCGCGAGCTTCGCCGAAAGCTCCCATCAGCGCTTCGAAATAGGCCTTGCCGCCTTGTTCGCGCATGTAGGAGGTCGAGAAGTTGGCGTGCATGCCCGAGCCGTTCCAGTCGGTGTCGCCGAGCGGCTTGCAGTGGTACTCGATGTCGATCTCGTACTTCTCGGTCAGGCGCTGCAGCAGATAGCGCGCCAGCCACATCTCGTCGGCAGCCTTTTTAGAGCCCTTGCCGAAAATCTGGAATTCCCACTGGCCCTTGGCCACCTCGGCATTGATGCCTTCGTGGTTGATGCCGGCTGCGAGGCAGAGGTCGAGATGTTCCTCGACGATCTGGCGGGCGATGTTGCCGACGTTCTTGTAGCCGACGCCGGTGTAGTATTCGCCCTGCGGCGCAGGGAAGCCGGTTTCGGGGAAGCCGAGCGGACGGCCGTCCTTGTAGAAGAAATACTCCTGCTCGAAACCGAACCAGGCGTCGTCATCGTCAAGCACGGTGGCGCGGGTGTTCGACGCATGCGGGGTGACGCCGTCCGGCATCATGACTTCGCACATGACGAGCACGCCGTTGAGGCGCGCCGGATCAGGATAGACGGCAACCGGCTTCAGGACGCAGTCCGAGCTCTTGCCTTCGGCCTGCATGGTCGAGCTGCCGTCAAAGCCCCAATAGGGAAGCTGCTCGAGCTTCGGGAATTCGGCGTATTCCTTGACCTGGGTCTTACCGCGAAGGTTGGCCACAGGAGAATATCCGTCCAGCCAAATATACTCGAGCTTGTACTTCGTCATGCTGTCCTCTCAGTGTCGCGCTAGCCGGCCATTGGCGCCCGGCGTGTCGCACAAGAAGAAGCAAGCCCCGTGCCAACTCGAAAATGCAGCAACCGCGCCATGTCAGGCGGTGCGGCGAATGCGGGTGCTCAAAAAACAGGCAATGTAGGGCAGCAACACTGACATTTTGCACAAGACTCGGGCTGCACAAGAGTCGAGCGGCCAGAGCGCCAGCCGACACTTTGCCGGCTGGCAAGAAGATGTCAGCCAGCCTTCAGCGCCTCAAGCAGCGCCACCGCCGAAAGCATGTCACGCTTGCGGTTGGCACGGCGCGCGGCGGCTTCAGAATCCTGACCCCAATGCTCGGCCTGCCAGTCCTCGTCGACATGGGCCGCGGCCCAGGCCTCTTCGACACCGAGCTCGCCCATCTCGACCGCCAACGCCAGAAGTGCCGAACCGGTCAAGGTGGTCATCAAATGGAGCGCGGCCAGCCGCATCGGCTCGGCGCGCTGCGACAGGTGGACGCCGAGCGCCGCAATTGCCGCACGCGGCTGCTCGACATGCATGACGCCCTCGGCCAGCACGAAGTGCGCGCTAAGCGATGCCCGCGCCCAGTCGAGAACAGGATCCCATGCCTCGGCCTGCCGCTCGACAAGCCGCTCGGGTTGGTCGGCGCGGTAGCAGAGCAGGTCGGACGAGGAAAAGCGCAGGATGTCTTCGAGCACCGCCTGCGGGTCGGTGGCAACACCGTCGATCGCGGTGTTGACCAGGCGCAGAACCGGCATGGTGAACGGATCGATGATCTCGACCTGGGCCGCGAATTCGTCGGCAATCAGTTGGGCAGCCGCCGCTGTCGGCAGGGCAAGAAGCGCCCTGCCCGGCGTGCGCACCGGCTTGCCGTCGAGTTGCACCGCATAACCATCGTCGACCTGCGCAACCGAAGCCGTTTCATAGAACCGCTTGGGCAGTTGCTTGCGCATGCTGCTCTGCGCACGGCGGATCGGATCGGGATCGGACAGGCCGTCGCTGGTTTCGAGGTCGCTCAGAATGTCTCGCATCTTTACTCCGCTGCCGGCACGCTTTTCCGTGACGGCCGATTTACAATGATCAGCCCGGCCGCGATGAGGCCGAGCGCCAGAAAAATGTTCCAGGTCAACGGCTCGCCGAGCACCAGCCAGCCGCATATCACGCTGAATGCCGGCGACAGAAAGGCAAAGCTGGAAAGCCCCGCCGCAGGATAGCGCCGCATCAGCCAGAACCAGAGAATATAGGTGAACGCAACGACATAAACAGCCTGGAACAGCAGCGCTCCGGTGGCAACGGTCGACACATCGCGGAACGCCGGACCAGCGAGCGACACCAGCGGAACCGCCATCAGCGCCGACACCACCAGTTGATAAAGCAGCACTTTCTCGGCGCCCGCGTTGGACAGTTTCGTTCCTTTGATCACCAATGTGGTCAATGCCCAAAGAAGCCCGGCGACAAGGGCCAACAGGTCCCCAACCAGCGTCGAGGAGCCGGTCATGCTGAGCTTGTCGGAAAAGACCACCGCCACGCCGCCGAATGCCAGGAGCAGGCCGAGGAATTTTTGTAGCGTCATTCGCTCGCCAAGCCAGAAATGCGCACCGATCAGGACCCAAAACGGCATCGTGTTGACCAGCAGCGAGTTGCGCGCCACCGTCGTGTATTCAAGGCTGACGAAAACGAGGATGAATTCCGTGCCGAACAGAAGCCCGGCGGCGATGCCCGCACACAGCGTACCGTCGCGCGTAAACAGCGGAACACGACGGTAGAGGCACCAGAGATAGACCAGCACGCAAGCGATGCCCGAGCGCGCGACATTGAGGAAGATCGGATTGTAGCCCGACGTCGCCAGCTTGGCGGCAACGCCGTTCATGCCCCAGGACATCGTCAGCAGGAGCATGAACACGACGGCGGCAGTATCGATGCTGTCACGACGATCCAGTGGCTGTGTTGTGGTTGTCATGAAATTCTCCACGCCCGCTGGGCGCGATGCAGATACTCGAACGCCGTCGTGGTGCTGAATGGCACCTCTCCGGCCATCGGCAGCGGATCGGAATCCGACGGCGCGATGCGGGCCGCAACATAAAGCAAGAAGCCAGGCACCAATTGGTCCAGCTAGTCGATAAGGGTAAGCAGCTCGGCCGGCGTGGTGATCACGGCATGTGCGCCGGTGGCGAGCAGGCCGTCGCGGTTGTGGTAACCCCAGGACACGCCGATGGCACGCGCGCCGGCGCTTCTCGCCATCTGCATGTCGTAGACGGCATCCCCGATGACATAGGTCGAAGCCGGATCGACGCCGGTTTCGGCGCAGCATTCCAGGACCATGGCCGGATGCGGCTTGGACGGGCAGTCATCGGCGGTGCGAATGGTCACGAAATGCCGTTCGAAACCATAGGTTTCGAGAACGCGTTGCACGCCCCGACGCGACTTGCCGGTGACCATGCCGATCAGGACGTCGTCGCGGCCGGCCAGTGTTTCGATCAGCTCTGCAATGCCCTCATAAAGAGGCTCGCGGAAGCTCGGCAGGTGGCGCGAGGCGATGAAATGCTCCTTGTAGCGCTCGGCGAGGCGTCCGCATTCGGCATCGAGCGGGCGGTCGAGCAAGCTTGCGATGGCGAGATCGAGTGTCAGCCCGATGATACCCTTGGTCGCCTCCATTGCCGGTTCCGGCAGCCCTGCCTCGCGGAAAGTCGCCACCATGGAACCGTGGATGATGTCGGCGCTGTCGACAAGCGTGCCGTCGCAATCGAACAAAACGAGCTTCAGCGACGCAGACGCGTTGTCAGCCGGCGAAGCAGCCAACGTCACGCCGGCTCCCCGCTTTCATCGTCGAAGCCGATCAGGTTCCAGCTCTGGCGCATATGCGGCGGCATTGGCGCGGTGACGTCGATGACGCCCTTGTCGGGATGCGGGATGACGATGCGGCGGGCATGCAGATGCAGCTTGTTTTGCAGGCCACCGGGAAACTCCCAGTTGGTGTCGTGTTCGAAATATTTGGGATCGCCGATGATCGGGCAGCCGATATAGGCGGCATGCACGCGCAGCTGGTGGGTACGGCCGGTATAGGGCTCCATCTCCAGCCAGGTCATGGTCTGCGCCGCCTGCTCGAGCACGCGGTAGTAGGAAACCGCGTGGTCGGCCCCCTTTTCGCCGTGCTTGGCGACGCGCATGCGGTCGCCGTCGGGCGTCTGTTCCTTGATCAGCCAGGTCGAGATCTTGTCTTCGCGCTTGGGCGGCGCGCCCTTGACCAGGGCCCAGTAGGTCTTCTTGGTTTCGCGGGCACGGAACGCCTCGGCGAGCTTCATCGCTGCCAGGCGCGTACGCGCGACGACCAGAACGCCCGAAGTGTCGCGGTCGAGCCGATGCACCAGGCGCGGCTTCTCGCCCTTCTTGTTGCGCCATGCTTCGAGCATGTCGTCGAGATGGCGCACGATGCCCGAACCGCCCTGAACGGCGAGGCCGGCCGGCTTGTTGAAGACAAAGACCTTGGAGTCTTCGTAGATCAGCATCTTGGCCAGCACATCGCCATCGTCCTGATCGCGCATGGTGCGGGCGGTCAGCGGGCCGTCATTCTTCTTGTCGACCTCGAGCGGCGGGATGCGGACGACCTGGCCAGGCTCGACGCGCGTGTCAGCCTTGACGCGACCGCCATCGACCCGGATCTGGCCCGAGCGCAGCAGTTTTTGCAGGTGACCGAAGCCGAGCCCCGGGAAATGGGACTTGAACCAGCGGTCGAGCCTCATGCCCGTTTCGCCGGCTTCCACCGTGATCTGTTCAACGCCAGCCATATTTCAATCGTCCTTTGCGAAGCGGCCCAATAGCATCAGCCGATGCTTCTTGCGAGCCACATTCCCAGAAACAGCGCCAGAATGGCTGATATGACGCTGGCAAACGCATATCCGAACGCCGGAAATGTCGATCCGCGCTCCCACAAAGTGGCGAAATCGAGAGAAAATGCCGAAAACGTGGTGAAGCCGCCGAGGATGCCGGTGGCGACAAACAGCCGGAGTTCGTTCGAGCCGCCGAACCGGCGCGCCAAAAGCCCGACGAACAAGCCCATCGCCAGGGATCCAATGACATTGATCGCCAGCGTGCCCCAGGGAAAGTTCGGCCCGACGAGCCTGAGCGCCAGGAGATTGGCGAGGTGGCGCAGCGCGGCCCCGATGGCGCCGCCGAGTGCAACGAGAGATAGGTGCAGCATAGCCAAGTCCTGCCTGCGCGCGAAAGTCAGGTCAATAGCACGGAACCGCTCGCGGTCCGCGCGGTGGCCGACTGCTGCCACTGAAATGGCTGTGGACAAGGCCGGCAGGCGGCAGGCCATTGTTGGGAGGGCGACAGCGGGGCTATAGCATCACGGTCATGCAACCTTCCAAAGACATCTCCCGCCTGATCGAGATCATGGCCGCCCTGCGCAAGCCGGAAACCGGCTGTCCCTGGGACATCGAACAGAATTTCGCGACCATCGCGCCCTACACGATCGAGGAGGCCTATGAGGTCGCCGACGCGATATCGCGCAACGACATCGACCATCTCAAGGAAGAGCTTGGCGACCTGCTGCTGCAGGTCGTCTATCACGCCCAGATGGCAGATGAAGCCGGCGAATTTGCCTTTGGCGACGTGGTGCAAGGCATCACCACCAAGATGATCCGTCGCCACCCGCATGTCTTCGGCGATGCCAAGGCACGCGAAGCGCGCTCGGCCAAGGGAATGTGGGAAAAGATCAAGGCGGAGGAGAAGGCGGAGAAGCGCGCCGCGCGCATCGCTCGCGGCCTCGACCCCGAAGATCACGGCAAGGGCTTTCTGGACAGCGTGCCCGTTGCCCTGCCTGCCCTGACACGTGCGCTGAAACTTCAGGAAAAGGCTGCTCGCGTCGGCTTCGACTGGGGCGAAGCGGCGCCGATCCTCGACAAGATCGAAGAGGAGATCGGCGAACTGCGCGAAGCCATGGCCAAGGGCGACAAGGCGGCCGTGAAGGACGAGTTCGGCGACATGCTGTTTGCGCTGGTCAATCTCGGCCGGCACCTCGAACTCGACTCCGAGGCCGCGCTGGGCGGAACCAACGACAAGTTCCGCAAGCGCTTCCATTACATCGAGCAGACGCTCGACGATGCCGGCGGCAACCTCGAGGCCGCTACGCTGGACGAGATGGAAGCTCTCTGGCAGCAAGCAAAGAGCGCGAAGTAACGCGCGTTATCCCAAGTTCTTGCGCAGAATTTTCGCCGCGATCTCATCGCGCGCCGAAGCTGTCGCCTTGAGCGTCATCGACACGCTGCCATCGTCATTGTCGGTGCGCGAAACCACGTCGCCATTGCGATAGAGCCAGTCGATCTGGCCAAGCTGGCTCGGTTCCAGCGTGACGTCGATGGATTCGAGCTCGCCTGACACCCGCTGCTCGATCAGTTCGCTCAACTTCGGAATGCCCTCGCCGGTAATCGCCGAAATGGCGATCGGCGGCGTCTTGCGGCCGTCGCTCCCGTCGGAAAGCAGGCGCTCCCGGTTGCCTTCGTCGAGCTGGTCGATCTTGTTCCAGACCTCGACAACGCGGTCGGTATCAGCCGCATCGACGCCGAGGTCGGACAGGATGCGTTCGACATCGTTGGCCTGGGCGGCCGTGTCGGGGTCGGAGATGTCGCGCAGGTGGATGACGAGGTCAGCCTCGACCACTTCTTCCAGCGTCGCCCGGAAGGCGGCGATCAGGTGCGTCGGCAGGTCGGAGATGAAACCGACCGTGTCGGACAGGATGATCGGCGTGCCGTGCGGCAGCCGCACGCGGCGCAAGGTCGGATCGAGCGTCGCAAACAGCATGTTCTCGGCCAGGACGCTGGCACCAGTCAGCCGGTTGAACAGCGTCGACTTGCCGGCATTGGTGTAGCCAACGATGGCGACGACCGGAAATGGCACCTTGCGGCGCTTGGAGCGGTGCAGGTCGCGGGTGCGGACCACCGTTTCCAGCTCGCGCTTGAGCTTGATGATCTTTTCCTGCAGCGCGCGCCGGTCGGATTCGATCTGCGTTTCGCCGGGGCCGCCGAGGAAACCGGCACCGCCGCGCTGACGCTCAAGGTGGGTCCAGCTGCGCACCAGCCGGCCCTTCTGGTAATTGAGATGGGCAAGCTCGACCTGAAGCGTGCCTTCCTTGGTGCGGGCGCGCCGGCCGAAGATTTCGAGGATCAGCCCGGTGCGGTCGAGCACCTTGGCGTTCATCTCTTTTTCGAGGTTGCGCTGCTGCACCGGCGTCAGCGGATGGTCGACGATGACCAATTCTGCGCCCTGCTCCTTCACGATACCAGCGAACTCCTCGACCTTGCCGCTGCCCAGCAATGTCGCCGGACGGGGGTCGTTGAGGGTTACAATCGCGGTATGGACGGGTTCGAGATCGATGGCCCGGGTCAGCCCGACCGCCTCATCGAGGCGGGCCTCGGCCGAACGCTGCAGCCGCGGACGCGCGCCGTCGTCGTCACCCTTGGGCTGGCGCGTCAGCACCGGCACGATGACGACCGCGCGCGTGGGGGCCTTGTCGCCCCCTACCGATTCGGGTCCATTGCTTTCGCCGGCCTTGGCGCCGGCAGTCCTGTCGCGTGCCAATCAGCCGCCCTGGCTTTCCTCGCCATCGAACATCTGAACCGGCTGGCTCGGCATGATCGTGGAGATGGCATGCTTGTAGACGAGCTGCGAATGCCCGTCACGGCGCAACAAAACACAGAAATTGTCGAAGGAAGTAACTACTCCGGTCAATTTCACGCCGTTAATGAGGAAAATGGTGAGTGGGTTTTTGCTCTTGCGAACTGAATTCAGGAAAAGATCCTGAAGATTCTGCGATCGTTCCGCCATTGTTTTTTTCTTTCGCCGATCCCTGTCTGCTGCCAATGCGCCAAATTACCGGGCCCATGTCAAGCCAGCAAACACCCCCTTGCCACAACGCGCGGCAAGCTGAACGAGATGAATTTAACCATTTACGCCCAAGCGGTTATCAGGCTTGGATTTTTTCCGCAACGTCAAAAAATGCTTCGCGGAGTGAAAGCGCGACCGATCCGGGATGCCCGTTGGCGACCGGATGCCCGTCGATGGCAACGATCGGCATGATGACAGTCGTTGCCGCGGTCAAGAACGCTTCGCGCGCCGACTTGGCTTCGTCGACGGTAAACCCGCGCTCCTCGACCTTCAGGCCGAGCTTCCTGGCCACGTCCATCAACGTCGTGCGGGTGATGCCGCGCAGGATGCCGGTGTCGGCCGGCCGGGTGACCAGATGGCCGTCCTTGGTGACGATCCAGGCATTGGTGGCAGCCCCTTCCGTGACTTTGCCGTCAGCGTCGACGAACCACGCCTCTTGCGCGCCCGCCTCCTTAGCCTGCTGACGCGCCAAAACGTTGGGCAGCAGACCTACCGATTTGATGTCGACGCGGTCCCAGCGGTTTTCCGGCACGGTGATCACTTTGATGCCGGCTGCCGCCCGCTTGGCCGATGCGGCTGGATCCGTGCGCTTGGCGGTCACCACGAGCGCAGACGCCGTGGTCTCAGCCGGGAAGATGTGGTCGCGCGGTGCGACACCGCGCGTCACCTGGATATAGACCATGCCATTTCGGACGCGATTGCGGGCAATGACCTCGCGCATGATGTGCACGAGTACGGCACGCTTGACCGGCCAGGCGATCCGGAGTTCCGAAAGCGAGCGGTCGAGGCGGTTGAGATGCCCGACGCTGTCGACGATGAAGCCGCGCGCCACCTCGCAGACCTCGTAGACGCCGTCCGCAAACTGATATCCCCGGTCCTCGATGTGCACGCCCGCGTGGGAATGCGGGAGATAGCGGCCGTTGACGTAGGCTATGCGCGGCATGGTTTTCGTGTCCCCGAAATTTTTCACGGGAGTTCTAGACGATTTGGCCCGTGTGGCAACGCTGAATTGGCTGGTCCAGATCAGAAGAATTCGAGGCTGACCCGGAACATTTGCTCGACCTGCTTGACCGCCTTGTCGAGCGCGAAGATGACGACGCGGTCCTTTGGCTTGATCTTCACCGAACCGCTCGGCTTGACCACGTGGCCGTCGCGATAGATGGCACCGATACGCATGCCGTCGGGCAGGTCCAGATCGCGCAGCAATGTGCCGACCAGCGGCGAGGTTTCCAGCGCTTCGGCCTCGATGATTTCGGCAGCGCCGCGCTGGATCGAATGCACCTGCCGAATGCGTCCACGCCTGACATGCTGGAGCACGCGCGAAATGGTCACAGCGCTTGGATTGACATAGGCGTCGATGCCAAGCGGCTTGGTCAGGTCGTGATAAGACGGGTTATTGATCAGTGCGAGGTTGCCCTTGCAGCCCAGGCGCTTGGCCATAACGGAAGACAGGATGTTGACCTGGTCGTTGTTGGTCAGCGCGACCATCAGGTCGGCGTCCTGGATGTCGGCTTCCATCAACAGCTTCTGGTCGAGCGCGCTGCCATTGAGCACCACCGTACGGCGCAGTTCGTCGGCGACCTTGACCGCCCTATCCCTGCTTGCCTCGATGATCTTGATCTTGGTGCGGCTCTGGCGCTGTTCGAGCGTGCGGGCAACGAACAGACCGATGTTGCCACCACCGGCGATGACAATGCGTGTCGCCTCCTGCTCGTCGTGGCCAAACAGGCCAAGCGTGCGACGGACCTGGTCCTTTGTCGTCACGACATAGGCAAGATCGCCCGCCACCAGCTGGTCGGCGGAATGCGGAATGAACAGGCGCTCGTTGCGCGTCACGCCCACAACCGTCGAGGGCAGATCGGGGAAAAGCTCGCTGAGCTGGGCCAGCGGTGTGTTGATGACAGGGCAATCCTCCAGGCACTCGATCGCCACCATGATGATATGGTTTTCGGCAAAACGAACCACGTCGGTGGCGCCCGGCAGCGAGATGCGCCGAAGCACCATCTCGCCGACCTCGAGCTCAGGCGAAATGATCACGTCGATCGGCAGGTGCTCGCGCGAAAATAGATCCTGGTAATGCGGCTGCAGGTAGGATTGCGCGCGAATGCGCGCGACCTTCATCGGCACGTTGAACAGCGCGTGCGCCACTTCGCAGGCGACGATGTTGACCTCGTCGAAAAGCGTCACCGCGATGATCATGTCGGCTTCTTGCGCGCCCGCAGCTTCAAGCACCTCCGGATGCGAGCCGTGGCCGACGAAGCCGCGCACGTCGAGCTGGTCGCGCACCGCATGGATCAGCTCGGGGGCAGTATCGATGATCGAGACGTCGTTCTTTTCCGCCGCCAACCGTTCGGCGATGCCGTAGCCGACCTGTCCCGCCCCGCAGATGATTACGCGCATGTGGGAAGTCTATCCTGGCTGGCCTGCATGAGCTCTAAACGCCAAGCGACTTGAGTTTGCGATGCAGTGCCGACCGCTCCATCCCGATGAACTCGGCTGTCTTGGAGATGTTGCCGCCGAAACGGTTGATCTGGGCGATGAGATATTCCTTCTCGAACATCTCGCGCGCCTCGCGAAGTGGCAGTGCCATGATGTGCTGGTCCGACTGGTTCGGCGCGCGTGGCATGACGTCGCCGATTTCAGACGGCAAAAGGTCAGCCGTGATCGGCTGCTCGGGATTGTCGCCGCGGGCGAGGATCAGCAGGCGCTCGACATTGTTGCGCAGCTGGCGGACGTTGCCCGGCCAGTTGTGGGCCTGGAGCACGGCGAGCGCGTCGTCACCGATGCGGCGCGGCTTGATGCCGGCCTGCTTGGCCATCTGCTTCATGAAGTTGTCGACGAGGTAAGGAATGTCCTCGCGCCTTTCGGCAAGCCCCGGCACCATGACCGGCACGACGGCGAGACGGTGATAGAGATCCTCGCGGAAACGGCCCTCGGCGATCATCGCCTCGAGGTTCTGCGCCGTCGACGAGATGATGCGGACGTCGACCTTGACCCGCTTGGTGCCGCCGACGCGCTCGAACTGCTGTTCGACAAGCACGCGCAGGATCTTGTTTTGCGTCTCGCGCGGCATGTCGGCGATTTCGTCGAGATAGAGGATACCCTGGTGGGCTTCTTCCAGCGCGCCAACCTTGCGCTCGCCACCGTTCGATTCGGTGCCGAACAGCTCGATCTCCATGCGTTCCGGCGTGATCGTCGCGGCGTTAAGCGCGACGAACGGGCCATTTTTCCGTGCCGACAAAGCATGGATGGCACGCGCGGCCATCTCCTTGCCGGAACCCGACGGACCGATGATCATGATGCGACTGTTGGTCGGCGCGACGCGGTCGATGGTCTGGCGCAGCTGGCTCATCGCCGACGACATGCCGATCAGGTCGTGGGTCTCGCCGCTGCGCATCTTGAGGTCGGAGACCTCGCGTTTGAGCTTCGAGGTCTCCAGCGCGCGCTCTGCGATCAGGATCAGCCGGTCCGCCTTGAACGGCTTTTCGATGAAATCATAGGCGCCGCGCCGGATCGCCGAAACGGCTGTTTCAATGTTGCCATGACCGGAAATCATCACCACCGGCAGACTTGGATGCAGCGTCTTGATCTCGTCAAGCAGAGCCAACCCATCGAGCCGCGAACCCTGCAGCCAGATGTCGAGGAAGACCAGGCGCGGCGCGCGGTCCGCGATGGCGGCAAGCGCACTGTCGGCGTCGAACGCCGTGCGGGTTTCGTGGCCTTCGTCGCTCAGGATGCCCGCGACCAGTTCGCGGATGTCTTCCTCGTCGTCAACGATAAGAATATCAGACGCCATTTCCGACCTTTTCGGTTTCTCTGCCTTGCACTGCGTCGCCGGCACCCTTCGGTGCCGCAGCCTCTTCGGCCGCCGCAGGCAGGATCATGCTGATCATCGCGCCGCGCCCGCCATGGAAATCGGCTGGTGCGTCGTGAAGTTCCAATCTTCCGCCGTGGTCCTCGACAATCTTCTTGACGATAGCGAGGCCGAGCCCCGTGCCTTTCTCGCGTGTCGTCATATAGGGCTCGAGTAGCCGTTGGCGATTTTCTCGCGGCAATCCCTTGCCATTGTCGATCACGTCGATGCGGATCGAGTTGCCGTCCCGCCGCGCCCGGAGCTTGATGACCCCAGATTCGCCGGTCTGGCGTTCCGCCGCCTCGATGGCCTCGGCGGCATTCTTGATGACATTGCCGAAGGCCTGGGCCATCAGGCGGCTGTCGAAGGTTCCCTTGAGGGGCCCGGGCGTGATCTCGCGCTCGAAAGCGATGTCGGCGCGGCTGACCTCGACCAGGAACGATGCCTCACGCAGCGGCTCACGAACATCGATCACCTTCATTTCCGGCTTCGGCATACGCGCAAATGCGGAAAATTCATCGACCATTCGGCCGATGTCGCCGACCTGGCGGATGATCGTTTCGGTGCACTGGTCGAAGACCTCGCGGTCCTCGGTGATGACCTTGCCATAGCGGCGGCGGATACGCTCCGCCGACAGCTGGATCGGCGTCAGGGGGTTCTTGATCTCGTGGGCGATGCGCCGCGCGACGTCGGCCCAGGCGGAGGTGCGTTGTGCCGTTACGAGGTCAGTGATGTCGTCGATCGTCACGACATAGGACTTGTCGCCGACTTCGCTTTCGCCCTCCTCGACGGTCACCTGCACGTTGAAGGTGCGTTCGGCGCCCGTGCGATAGAAGGTGACCTGCTCGCGGTAGACGGCGCGGCCAGACTTGCGGCCGATCTCGAAGACCCGGCCGACATGAGGCAGCAGGATCGACAGGTTCTGGCCGAGCGACTCGGAAGCCGAGATCGCCAGCATCTCTTCAGCCGAGGGATTGACGATGGTGATGCTGCCATAAGGGTCGACGCCAATGACGCCGGCGGTGACGCCCGAAAGCACAGCCTCGGAGAAGCGACGGCGCTCGTCGATGACATCCTTGGCGGTCAGGATCTCGTTGCGCTGCGATTTGAGCTCGAGCAGCATGTTGTTGAACGTGTCGCTGAGCGCGCCGACGTCGCCATCCGATTGCCGCACCGGCACCGACACGTCGAGATTTCCGGTCGCCACCTCGTCGGCGGCGCCGATCAGCTGGCGGATGGGCCGAACAATCCGGTCTGCGACCGCGATGCCGGTCCAGATCGCCGACAGGACGACAATCAGCGTCAGGCCGAGATAGAGCAGCGCAAAGGCGATCTGCGTCGTGCGCCTGTTGGCGCCGAGATCGCGATACTCCTCGGTATTGGCGGTGACGATCTGGCGCGCCTTGATGACCTCGGGATCGACCAGCCGGATGGTATAGAGGTAGAGCCCGTCAATCTCGCGCAGCTTGATGATGGCGCCGACGATGTTGCGGGTCTTCGGCTCGATCAGCACCGGTTTGCCGTCGGCAGCCGTCTGAACCGCGACAGCCGGCGGCTCGGGCATGGCGAAATCGGCACCGGTCTTGGCGCTCATGACGAAGGAGCCGTCGGCGCGGATGAGCGCGGCGTGCGCCAGCGCGCGCAACTGCGCCTGCCGGCCCATGAAGTCGAGGAAGCCGCTGCGGTCTAAACCGTAGAGCGTACGGTTGTTGTCGAGGTCGTTGGCCATCGACAATGTCGTGCTCTGCAGGTTGCGCGCGTTTTCCTGGACATAGGCTTCGGCGATCGACAGCGACGAATTGACGATGGTCGTGGTGCGTATCTGGAACCAGCGGTCGAGCCCGATGTCGAGCGTGATCGAGGCAACGATAGCGACCAGCAACGCCGGTAGCGCCGCCACTAGCGCAAACATCGTGACGATGCGCACATGCAGACGTGATGCCGCCTTGCCACGCTTGCGCGCCATGGCGATGCGCTGGATTTCAATGGCGATCAGCCCGACGAGGATCAGGACGAACACTGCGTTGATGCCGATCAGCGCAAGCGTCGTCGTCGAATCAGGGGTGATAGGGGTGACGCCGATCAGGATCGCGAACGACACCGCAGCGCTCACCAGCGCGGCGGCAATAGCCATCACGCCCGGAAGAGCAAGAAGGCGGCGACCTTCCTGCCGGCCCGGTACGGGGATCTTGTCGTTCTGAAGTTGTGCCTGGCTCGCCATGCTGCCGTGTAAAGACATTGATTGCGGCGCATCTATGCAACGCATTGTGGCGATTATGCAACATTTTCGCCGCAAGCGGAAATGTTTCGACAGGCTTTCGACAGATAAGCGTTTGGCCTTCGCCCGGTCAGACGGGCCGGGACGATTTGTAGACGTTGACGCCGAGCTCGCGGATCTTCTTGCGCAGCGTGTTGCGGTTGAGGCCCAAAAGCTCGGCGGCCTTGATCTGGTTGCCGCGCGTCGCCGTCATCGAGGCCAGCACCAGCGGGTATTCGACTTCGGCCAAAATGCGCTGGTAGAGCCCCGGCGGCGGCAGGTCGCCGGCGAACATGGCGAAATAGCGCTGGAGGAAATGCTCGACCGCCTGGCCGACCGACAGGTCGTCGGGGATGAGGTTGCCGCCCGGCACGACGGGCTGCTCGCCTGTCTTGAGTTCGTTCTCGATGATCTCGGCCGAAATCTCGTCTTGCGGATAAAGGGCCGCCAGCCGGCGCACCAGATTTTCCAACTCGCGCACATTGCCCGGCCATGGATAGCGCTTCATCAGCTCAACGCCGCCGGACGAAATTCGCTTGGCCTGCAGGCCTTCATTCACGACTTGCTTGAAGAAATGGCGGACGAGGTCCGGCACGTCCTCCGAGCGCTCGCGCAATGCAGGAAGGCGCAGCGGTACGACATTGAGTCTATAGAACAAATCCTCGCGGAAAAGGCCCTGGTTGATCAGCGTGCGCAGGTCCTTGTTGGTGGCGGCGACAATGCGCACGTCGGTCTTGATCGGCGTGCGGCCGCCAACGGTGGTGTATTCGCCCTGCTGCAACACGCGCAGCAGTCGCGTCTGCGCCTCCATCGGCATGTCGCCGATTTCGTCGAGGAACAGCGTGCCGCCATCGGCCTGCTCGAAGCGTCCGGTGGAGCGGTTTTGTGCGCCGGTGAACGCACCCTTCTCATGGCCAAACAGCTCGGATTCGATGAGATCGCGCGGAATCGCCGCCATGTTGATGGCAACGAACGGACCGTTGCGGCGGCGGCCATATTCGTGGAGCGCGCGCGCCACGAGCTCCTTGCCGGTGCCCGATTCGCCCGAAATCATGACGGTGAGGTCCGTCTGCATCATGCGGGCGAGCATGCGGTAGATGTCCTGCATCGCCGCCGAGCGGCCGACCAGCGGCATGGCGTCGGGCTGGTCGTCTTGGCGCTGGTCGCTCTTCGGCCGCCGCGGCTCGGAGAGCGCGCGGTTGACGATGCTGAGCAATTCGGTGAGGTCGAACGGCTTGGGCAGATATTCGTAGGCGCCGGTCTCCGACGCGCGGATGGCGGTCATGAAGGTGTTCTGCGCGCTCATGACGATGACCGGCAACTCAGGCCGCGCCTTCTTGATTCGCGGCAGCATGTCGAAGGCGTTTTCGTCGGGCATAACCACGTCGGTGATGACAAGATCACCCTCGCCGGCGGCGACCCAGCGCCACAGCGTCGCTGCATTGGAGGTGACCCGGACCTCATGGCCCATGCGCGACAGCGCCTGGTTGAGCACGGTGCGGATAGCCGCATCGTCGTCGGCGACAAGGATATTTCCGCGCACGCTCATCGATGGGCTCCTTCGCTGTCGTCGTCGAGATGCACGGGCAATTCCTTCCAGGCGGGCATGAGGATGCGGAAGGTGGTGCCGCGCGGTGTCGAATCGCACTCGATCACGCCGCCATGGTCGCCAACGATCTTGGCGACCAGCGCGAGACCGAGGCCCGAGCCATTGGGCTTGGTGGTGATGAACGGGTCAAACAGGATCGGCAGGATGTCTTCCGACACGCCCGAGCCATTGTCGTGAACGCAGAACTCCAGCGGCAGCGAGACACGATCCTGGGTGCCCGGGATCGACATGCGGATGCCGGGCTTGAAGGCGGTCGACAGCGTGATTTCGCCATGCGGGTCGTGGCCGATCGCCTCGGCGGCGTTCTTGACCAGATTGAGGAAGACCTGGATCAGCTGGTCGCGATTGGCATAAACAGGCGGCAGCGATGGATCATAATCCTCCAGGATCTTGATTCCATTGGCAAAGCCGTTCCTGGCGAGTGCCTTCACATGGTCAAGCACGACGTGGATGTTGACGGGATAGCGGTCGATCGGCCGCTCGTCGGAAAACACCTCCATGCGATCGACAAGTGAGACGATCCTGTCGGTCTCGTCGATGATCAGCCGGGTCAGCGAACGATCCTCGTCGGAGGCATTCAATTCCAGCAGCTGTGCCGCACCCCTGATACCGGAGAGCGGGTTCTTGATCTCATGCGCCAACATCGCGGCCAGACCAGTGACCGAACGCGCAGCACCGCGATGCGTCATCTGACGGTCGATCTTGTCGGCCATCGAGCGTTCCTGGAACATCACCACCACCGACCCCGGCAGCTCGGATGCGGGCGCGACGTAGAGATCGACCATCTTTTCAATGCCGAGCCGCGGCGACGAGACGTCGACGCGGTATTCGTTGACAGGCGTGTTGCGTGCACGCACCTGCTCGACCAATTGCAGGATCGGACTGCCAAAGGGCACGAAGCGCGACAGTTCGCTGCGCGCCAGCATGGCGGCGCTGGATCGGAAGAAATCCTCGGCATCGGCATTGGCGAAGGTGATGAAATTATCCGGTCCGATCATGATGACCGGACGGCGAATAGTGTTGAGCACGATCTGCGCGGCATCAACAGATTGCGACGTCGGCGCTCGGTCGAAGCTCATGCCGCATTCCTTTCGAAGGCACTTTCGCCGAAAGCCGCAAGTGCTTCACGCAATGAAGAAATTACCTGCTGCGGCTCAAACGAGGTCAGCACACGGCGGCGCAGTTCATCAGGCAATTCGGTGGTGTGGCGATCGAGATACCAGCCGAGATGCTTGCGCGCCTGGCGCAGGCCGCTCTCGATGCCGTAGAGCGCCAGCATGTCCTCGTAGTGGGCAACGACATAGTCGGCCATATCAAGGGATGACCGGGGCACACCTGTTGCAGCTCTGTTGCCTGCGGCGGCTGCGATGGTACCGGCGGTCCATGGCGCGCCGTAATGCGAGCGCCCCGCCATAACAGCATCGGCGCCGGATTGTTCGAGAATTTCGGCTGCGTCTTCAGCTGTCGCTACATCGCCATTGGCAACGACGGGAATGCTGACCACCTGCTTGACCAGCGCAATGGCGCGCCAGTCGGCCTTGCCCTGATAAAACTGGCAACGCGTGCGCCCATGCACGGTAACCATCTTGACCCCGGCCTGCTCGGCGCGCTGGGCCAGTTCAGGCGCATTGAGCACGTCATCGTCCCAGCCGAGACGCATCTTGAGGGTAACTGGCACGTTGACTGATCCAACGACGGCATCGATCAAAGTCAGCGCATAGTCGAGGTCGCGCATCAGCGCCGAGCCGGCATAACCGCCGGTGACCTTCTTGGCCGGGCAGCCCATATTGATATCGATGACATCGGCGCCTTCGCCAACGGCGATGCGCGCCGCTTCGGCCATGTGTGCGGCCTCGCGCCCGGCCAGTTGCACCATGTGCACCGGCAGGCCGGAATGGCGGATGCGGAAGCCACTGGAGCCACGGCCCTTGGCCAGTTCGCCACTGGCGACCATTTCCGACACGACCAAACCGGCGCCATGCGCATGGGCGCGCGTACGGAAAGCCTCGTCGGTCACACCCGACATCGGCGCGAGAAACACCCGATTGCGGATCGTCACATTGCCGATCGAAAGCGGCTCACCAAGTTTTTCCAGATCAGTCATGCACAAAAACAAAGCACCATTCGCTACTGCACAATGAGTAGCCACGATTGGGTCATTGTGCAACTGCGAAATGACAGCCGAATGCGGCGCTTTCTGGATTCCTCTAGCCTTCCGCAGGGCTCGCGGCTAAGCCTCTGCTCATGAATCCGAAGCCGTTGCCGAACCAGCAGAATTCGAAGGTCGCCGTCGTTGTCGTTGCGGCTGGCCGTGGCGAGCGCGCCGGCCAGGCTGATGGTCCGAAGCAATATCGCAGGATCGGCGGCAAGGCAGTGATCTGGCACACGCTGAAGGCATTTCTCGACCACCCCAGGGTCGGTCCGATCGCCGTTGCCATCCACGCCGACGACGGCGAACTTTTTGCAGCAGCCGCAGGCGAACTCGCCTCGCGTGTCACCACCGTCGTTGGCGGCGCCACGCGCCAGGATTCGACGCGCTTTGCACTCATCGCCTTGCAGCAAGGCAGGCCGCAAGCCGTCCTGATCCATGACGGCGTCCGCCCCTTTATTAGCCCCGAGGTCATCGACCGCGCCATTTCAGGCATCGACGCCAGCCACGGCTCGCTCCCGTCGCTTCCGGTGTCCGACACGCTGAAGAAGGAAGCCTTCGACCGCACAGTGGCCGAAACCGTGCCGCGCGCGGGCCTGCATTCGGCGCAGACGCCGCAAGGCTTTCCGTTCGAGCCGATCTTTTCGGCACACCAGCGCGCCTTCGAGGCCGGGCGCAGCGACTTCACCGACGATTCCGCCATCGCCGAATGGGCCGGCATCCCGGTTCGTCTCGTGCTCGGCTCGCCCGACAATGTCAAACTCACCTGGGCTAAGGATATCGCCATGGCCGACCAGCGCCTTTCCGGCCAAGCAATCAGCTTTCCCGACGTCCGCACCGGCAACGGCTATGACGTACACTCCTTCGAGCCAGGCGATCACGTCTGGCTGTGCGGCGTGAAGATCGCGCATTCGAAGAAGCTGAATGGCCATTCTGACGCCGATGTCGGGCTGCACGCGCTGACCGACGCGCTGCTGGCCACCTGTGGCGCCGGCGACATCGGCACCCATTTTCCGCCGTCCGACCCGCAATGGAAGGGTGCTGCGTCGCGGATCTTCGTCGAACATGCAGCAAAGATCGTGCGTTCGCGTGGCGGCCGCATCGCCAATGCCGACATCACGCTGATCTGCGAGGCGCCGAAGGTCGGACCGCACCGCGAGGCGATGACCGCCGAACTCGCCGACATGCTGCGCATTTCGCCCGACCGCATCTCGATCAAGGCAACCACTAACGAAAAGCTCGGCTTCATCGGCCGCGAGGAAGGCATCGCAGCGATCGCAACCGCAAGCGTTGTCTATCCTGGAGAATTGCCCGAATGAGCGACATCGGCGCCCTCGCCTCGGCCCTGCTCGAAGCCTGCGAGGCGCATGGCGTCATGGTCGCCACCGCTGAAAGCTGCACCGGCGGCATGATCATCGCGGCGCTCACCGACATTGCCGGCTCGTCGGCGGTCGTCGACCGCGGCTTCATCACCTATTCCAACGAAGCCAAGATGGACATGCTCGGCGTCTCCGAGGCTACGCTCAAGGCGCACGGCGCTGTGTCGCGCGAGACGGCACTGGAGATGGCAGCAGGCGCGCTTGCCCATTCGCGCGCCAGTCTCGCACTGGCGGTAACCGGCGTTGCCGGTCCGGGCGGCGGTTCACCGGAAAAGCCTGTTGGCCTGGTCTGGTTCGGCATAGCCAGGAAAGGCGCACCGGCCGAGGCGGAATTCCGCCTGTTCGAGGACAACGGCCGCGACTTCGTCCGCCGCGAGACGGTCAGGACAGCACTTGGGCTCGGCTTGCGGGCCGTCGATCAGACGGCTTTCACCGGCCCGTAGATCACGTCAGCGCGCTTTTCGAAGGCTTCCGCGAACATGCGGAAGGCACGATCGAACATCGTGCCCATCAGTGCGCCGAGGATGCGGCTCTTGAACTCGTAATCGATGAAGAATTCGACGCCGGAGCCGCCGTCCGGTGCCGCAACGAATTTCCATTCGTTGGTGAGGTAGCGGAACGGGCCATCGAGATATTTGACATCGATGGTGTTTTCCTCGGGCGTCAGCAGAACCTGGGTGGTGAAGGTCTCGCGGAACGCCTTGTAGCCGACGGTCATGTCGGCGACGAGTATCTGGCGCCCGTCACGCTCGCGCCGCGACCGGACATTGAGCGCTTCGCACAGCGGCAGGAACTCGGGGTACTTCTCCACGTCGGCGACCAGAGCGAACATCTTGTCCGGCGGGTGGCCGACATGGCGCGTGGTTTCGAATTTGGGCATTCCGCGCTTGTCAGGCCTTTTTTGCGAGCAACGCTTCACGCGCGGCGCGCAACTTGGCGAAATCGTCGCCGGCATGGTGCGACGAGCGCGTCAGCGGGCTCGAAGCGACAAGCAGGAAGCCCTTGGACTTGCCGACAGTGGCGTAGGAGGTGAACTCCTCTGGCGTCACGAACTTCTTGACCGGATGGTGCTTCTTCGACGGCTGCAGATACTGGCCGATGGTCATGAAGTCGACATTGGCCGTGCGCAGGTCGTCCATCAGCTGAAGGATCTCGTGACGTTCCTCGCCGAGGCCGACCATGATGCCAGACTTGGTGAAGATGCTGGGATCAAGCTCCTTGACCCGCTGCAGCAGCCGGATCGAGTGGAAATAGCGCGCACCGGGGCGCACCGTCAGGTAGTTCGACGGCACGGTCTCCAGATTGTGGTTGAAGACGTCGGGACGGGCGGCAACGACGATCTCGAGCGCGCCGTCCTTGCGCAGGAAATCAGGCGTCAGGATTTCGATCGTCGTCTGCGGCGTCAGCCGGCGGATGGCGTGGATGACGTCGGCGAAATGCTGGGCACCGCCGTCGGCGAGATCGTCGCGGTCGACCGAGGTGATGACGACATGCGTCAGGCCCATCTGGGCGACGGCCTTGGCCACGCTCTCCGGTTCATTCGCATCGAGCGGTGTCGGGATACCCGTGGCGACATTGCAGAACGCGCAGGCGCGCGTGCAAATCTCGCCCATGATCATGAAGGTGGCGTGCTTCTTTTCCCAGCATTCGCCGATATTGGGGCAGCCGGCCTCTTCGCAGACCGTGACCAGCTTGTGCGACTTCACGATGTCGCGCGTTTCCTGATAGCCGCGCGACACCGGCGCCTTGACACGGATCCAGTCCGGCTTGCGCAAAACCTCCTGATCGGGCCGATGGGCCTTTTCGGGGTGCCGCGCGCGCGGACGGTCTTTGAGATCGAGAACAGTGACCATCAGTCTATCCTATCAAGGCCGAGGCGCTTGCGAGCGGCCGAAAATCCAGAGCAGGATCAGCGCGCCGGCGATGGCGACGATGAGATTGCCCATGAACCCGTAATAATTGATGCCGAGCAGCCCCGCCAGAGTGCCGCCGACAAACGACCCGGCGATACCAACAAGGATGTTGGTCAGGAAGCCGTGGTCGCGGTTCATCGTGCGTTCGGCGACGTAGCCGGCAAGGAAACCGACGAGCAGCATGCCGAAGAAGCCGACGCCGGGCATGCCGAGAATTCCGTAGCTCTGTTCCATCAGTCGTCTCCGGCCAGTCGCGGACGTTCTGCGCATATAGTGCCAATCGGCGCGCCGCAACAGGCGCGCCGCTGCGCAACCGTCATGCGTTGAGCGCACGCCCATAGGCATCGAGCACGCTTTCCTTCATCGTTTCCGAGATCGTCGGATGCGGGAAGATGGTGTGCATCAGCTCTTCTTCCGTCGTCTCAAGGTTCATGGCGACGACAAAGCCCTGGATCAGTTCGGTGACCTCGGCGCCGATGAGATGCGCGCCGAGCAGCTGGCCGGTCTTCTTGTCGAAGATCGTCTTGACCATGCCCTGGTCCTCGCCGAGCGCGATCGCCTTGCCATTGGCGACGAAGGGGAAGCGACCGACGCGGATGTCCTTGCCTTCGGCCTTGGCCTTGGCTTCGGTCAGACCGACGGAAGCGACCTGCGGGTTGCAATAGGTGCAGCCCGGGATCTTGAGCTTGTCCATCGGGTGGACATTCGGCAGGCCGGCAAGCTTTTCGACGCAGATGACGGCCTCGTGCTCGGCCTTGTGGGCCAGCATCGGCGGGCCGGCGACGTCGCCGATGGCGTAGATTCCGGGCACGTTGGTCTTGCCGTAGCCGTCGATGACGATGCAGCCGCGGGCGGTCTTCACGCCAAGCGCTTCGAGGCCGATGTTTTCGATGTTGCCCTGGACGCCGACGGCCGAGATCATGCGGTCGGCGGTGATCTTCTCGACCTTGCCGTCCTTCATCTCGACATGAGCGGTGACCGAATTGGCGCCCTTCTCGACCTTGGTGACCTTGGCTTCGAGATGGATCTTCATGCCCTGCTTTTCGAACTGCTTCTTGGCGAAGGCCGAGATCTCGGCATCCTCGACAGGCATGACGGCGGGCATCACCTCGACGACGGTCACCTCGACACCCATGGTGCGGTAGAACGAGGCGAATTCGATGCCGATGGCGCCCGAGCCCATGACCAGCAGCGACTTCGGCATCTCAGGCGGCACCATCGCCTCGAAATAGGTCCAGATCAGCTTGCCATCCGGCTCGATGCCGGGCAGCGCGCGCGGCCGCGCACCGGTGGCGACGATGATGTGCTTGGCTGAGTAGGTGCCCTCGCCCAACGTGTTCTTGGGCAGCGGCGCCTGCGGCTCCATCGGCTTCTTCGACGACTTGGAAACAACGATCTGGCCGGGCTTGGTCAGCTTGGCTTCGCCCCAGATGACGTCGACCTTGTTCTTCTTCATCAAGAAGCCGACGCCGCCATTCATGCGCTGGGCAATGCCCCGCGAACGGTCGACAACGGCCTTCAGGTCGGCAGTGATGGTGCCTTCGAGCTTCAGGCCGTAATTCTTGGCGTGCTCGGCAAGGTGCAGTACTTCGGCCGAGCGCAGCAGCGCCTTGGTCGGGATACAGCCCCAGTTGGAGCAGATGCCGGCGAGGTGCTCGCGCTCGACGATCGCGGTCTTGAGGCCGAGCTGGGCGGCACGGATCGCCGCGATGTAGCCGCCGGGGCCGGAGCCGATGATGATGACGTCGTAATTCTCAGCCATGAGTGTCTTGCCTCTTGATCAAGTCGCGCTGCGCGTGAGCAGCACCCAGTCGTGGTTCTTTTTGTTGTCGTCGATCGGTACGGATGGCTGGCGCGCAATCTCCTCAAATCCGCAGGATTTGTAGAGGCCGAGCGCCACGTCGTTGTCGCTTTCGGTGATCAGGCTGACCGGCCGTCCACCGGCGCGTGTGAGTTCGTAGTCGACAAGTTGCCGGCCGATGCCGCGTCCGCGGTGATGCTGATACACACCGACGCTGTCGATGAACCAGTGGCCGATCGCTTTTTGCTGAAGCGCCAGGATCGGCTCGAACACCGGATGCGGTGCCTCTTCCTCAGCGAATGACGGCTTGACGGCATGGCCGATCACCACGCCTGCGATCTCGTCGTCGAGCTGGGCAAGCCCGGCATTTTTCCAGCCGGCGCGGTCGTCGTCGTCGCGCATCTGATTGCGGCCATGTTCGAGCGCGGTCTGCGTCGTGCCTTCCAGCACGGCGCCATACCAGAGCCAGGACGCAAGCCCGTGCGACGACAGGTCGACAAGGATGGCAAGCTCCGCGGCGTCGCGCCGTTCGGCCCTGCGGATGGTGACAACGCCGGCCAAGCTCTAGAGCTCCAGCATGACGCGCACGATTGGCGCGATGGCGTGGCCGATCTTGCGGGTATTTTCGGCATCGAGATGCACGCCGTCGAGCGGCGTGGTTTCAGCCACCGAGCCGGCATCTAAGAAGCCACAGCCAACCTCGTCGGCGAGCGCGGCATAGAGCGGCGCGAGCTCCTGGGAAGCCTTGTCGCCGCCGGCGAACATGTCCTTGTACTCGGCATTTGCCGTCCGGCTTACAACCGGGGGCGAAACGAGCAGGATTTGCGGCGACGGATAGTCGATACCGTGGTCATAGCCCATGACGATCGACACCAGCCGCGCCATGCCTTGCTTGGCGGCAAGCGGGTTGCCGTGGATCCACGGCTTCATGTCGTTGGCGCCGAGCATGATGATGACGACATCGAGCGGCGCATGCGTGCCGAGGATCGTCGGCAACAGCCGCGCGCCGTTGCGGTCGGCTCCGGCGAGATGGTCGTCGAAGGCAGTGGTGCGGCCGTTCAGACCCTCGGCGATCACGGTGACGCCAGCGCCGAGTTCCTGTTGCAGCACGCTCGGCCAACGGTCATCGAACGCATGACGCCCCGGACCCGCGGCATCGTAGCCCCAGGTCAGCGAGTCGCCGTAGCAAAGCACAGTCTTCATGATCGAGGTCCTCGAATCCCCTCCCTTTTGGGGAGGGGAAATGGGGGAACTACACCAGCATGCCCATCGGGTTTTCGATGAAGCGCCTGAAGGCCGAGAGAAGTTCGGCACCAAGCGCGCCATCGACGGCGCGATGGTCAGTCGACAGCGTCACCGACATCACGTTGGCGATCTTGATCTCGCCACCCTTGACCACCGGCCGCTCTTCGCCCGCGCCGACCGCCAGGATGGTGGCGTGCGGCGGGTTGATGACGGCGGAGAAGTCCTTGATGCCGAACATGCCGAGGTTGGAGACCGCGCTGGTGCCGCCCTGGTATTCCTCGGGCTTGAGCTTACGATTGCGGGCGCGGCCGGCAAGGTCCTTCATCTCGTTGGAGATGACCGACAAGGTCTTGATGTCGGCCTGGCGGATGATCGGGGTGATCAGGCCGCCCGGGATCGACACTGCTACGCCGACATCGGCGTGCTTGTGCTTGACCATCGCCTGGTCGGTCCAAGACACATTGGCATCGGGAACGGCCGTCAGCGCCAGCGCCATAGCCTTGATGATCATGTCGTTGACCGACAGCTTGTAGGCCGGCACGTCGCCCTTTTCGGTCTTGCGCACCGGAGCCGCCGCGTTGAGCTGGGCGCGAAGCGCCAGCAGCGCGTCGATCTCGCAGTCGAGCGTCAGGTAGAAATGCGGGATCGTGCTCTTGGCCTCGACCAGACGGCGCGCGATCGTCTTGCGCATGTTGTCGTGCGGGATGAGTTCGTAGCTGCCTTCTTCGAACAGCTTGAGCACCTGATCGTCGGACATGCCTTTCGGAGCGGATGCAGCAGCACCTGCTGCGGGAGCCTTGGCAGCAGGTGCGGGCTTGGCGCCACCACCTGCAATCGCTGCTTCGACGTCAGCCTTGACGACACGGCCATGCGGGCCGGTGCCGGCAACAGCCAGGATGTCGACATTGGCGTCCTTGGCGATGCGGCGGGCCAGCGGCGATGCAAAAGTGCGGCCGTCGGCTGCCGATGCGGCAGAACCGTTGGTGGCCGCGACGGCGGGCGTTGCTGCCGGAGCAGCCGCGACCGGGGCAGCGGCAGGAGCCGCAGGCGCGGCCGCTGCGGCCGGAGCTTCGGCCTTGGCAGGCTCTGCCTTTGCAGGAGCGGCATCGCCACCCTTGGCAGCGGCAGCGACATCCTCGCCCTCGGCGGCGAGGATGGCGATCAGCGCATTGACCTTGACGCCTTCGGTGCCGGCCGGAACCAGAAGCTTGGCGACAACGCCCTCATCGACGGATTCGACTTCCATCGTCGCCTTGTCGGTTTCGATTTCGGCGATCACGTCGCCTGGCGAAACCTTGTCGCCTTCCTTGACCAGCCACTTGGCCAGATTGCCCTCTTCCATGGTCGGCGAAAGGGCAGGCATGGTGATATTGATCGGCATGATGACCTCCCGCCCGTGTCAGCGATACGTGACTGCTTTGACCGCCTCGATCACTTCGCCGACATTCGGCAGAGCGAGCTTTTCGAGATTGGCGGCGTAAGGCATCGGCACGTCCTTGCCGGCGATGGTGATGACAGGCGCATCGAGATGATCGAAGGCGCGCTGCGACACCTGGTTGGCGATGAAATCGCCGACCGAGGACTGCGGGTAGCCTTCCTCGACAACGACCAGCCTGTTGGTCTTCTTGACCGAGGCGATGATGGTGTCGAAGTCGAGCGGACGAATGGTGCGCAGGTCGATGATCTCGACATCGATGCCCATCGCACGCAGCTCGGCCTCGGCCTTGATCGCGTAGGTCATGCCGATGCCGAACGAGACGATGGTGACGTCCTTGCCGGTCTTGTGGATACGCGCCTTGCCAATCGGCAGCACGAAATCGTCGAGCTTCGGCACATCGAAGGAGTGACCGTAGAGGATTTCGTTTTCGAGGAAGATGACCGGGTTGGGGTCGCGGATCGCTGCCTTGAGCAGGCCCTTGGCGTCGGCGGCCGAGTAAGGCATCACCACCTTGAGGCCCGGAATGTGGCTGTACCACGCCGCATAGCACTGCGAGTGCTGGGCGGCGACGCGGGCAGCCGCACCGCTTGGTCCACGAAAGACGATCGGCGCGCCCATCTGGCCACCTGACATGTAGAGCGTCTTGGCGGCCGAGTTGACGATCTGGTCGATCGCCTGCATGGCGAAGTTGAAGGTCATGAATTCGACGATCGGGCGCAGTCCGGCCATCGCGGCACCGACGCCGACGCCGGCGAAGCCGTGCTCGGTGATCGGGGTGTCGACGACGCGACGCGGGCCGAATTCCTGCAGCAGCCCTTGGGTGATCTTGTAGGCGCCCTGGTACTCGGCAACCTCCTCGCCCATGATGAAGACGTCGCCGTCGCGGCGCATCTCTTCGGCCATGGCGTCGCGCAATGCTTCGCGGACAGTCGTCGACACCATTTCGGTGCCAGCCGGAATGTCCGGATCAGCAGCAACTTCGGTCTTCGGCGCGGCGGCAACAGGTGCGGCAGCCGGAGTAGGGGCGGCGGGTGCAGCGGCGGCGGCAGGCGCTTCGGCCTTGGCCGCGGCAGCGCCCTTGCCGATGTCGGCAGCGCTTTCGCCATCCTGGAGCAGTACGGCGATGGGGGTGTTGACCTTGACGCCTTCGGTGCCCGCAGCGATCAGCTGCTTGCCCAGAATACCTTCGTCAACGGCTTCCACTTCCATGGTCGCCTTGTCGGTTTCGATTTCGGCGATGACGTCGCCGGCGACGATCTTGTCGCCTTCGTTCTTCAACCACTTCGACAGATTGCCCTCTTCCATCGTCGGCGAGAGCGCAGGCATGAGAATTTCGATCGGCATGTTCGCGCCCTCCCTTAGATCAAGATGTCGGTCCAGAGCTCGGCAACATCCGGCTCGGGATCGGTCTGAGCAAAGTCTGCGGCGTCAGCCACAATGTCGCGAACATCCTTGTCGACCGCCTTGAGGTCGTCTTCGCTGGCCCACTTCGTGGCGATGAGGCGCGCCTTGACCTGTTCGATAGGGTCGTGCTCGGAGCGCATCTTCTGCACTTCGTCCTTGGAGCGGTATTTCGCCGGATCGGACATCGAGTGACCGCGATAGCGGTAGGTCTGCATCTCGAGGATGATCGGGCCGTTGCCCGAGCGGCACCATTCGGTGGCCAAGTCACCGGCAGCCTTGACCGCGCGCACGTCCATGCCATCGACCTGGATGCCGGGAATCTTGAACGACAGGCCGCGCTGCGAGAAATCGGTCTCGGCCGAGGCACGCGACACTGCGGTGCCCATGGCGTAGCGGTTGTTTTCGATGACGTAGATCACCGGCAGCTTCCACAGCGAGGCCATGTTGAAGCTTTCGTAGACCTGGCCCTGGTTGGCAGCGCCGTCGCCGAAATAGGTCACCGAGACATTCGGGTTTTCACGATAACGGTTGGCAAAGGCCAGCCCCGTGCCGAGCGACACCTGGGCGCCGACGATGCCGTGGCCACCGTAAAAATGCTTTTCCTTGGAGAACATGTGCATGGAGCCGCCCTTGCCTTTCGACAAGCCGCCCCGACGCCCGGTCAACTCGGCCATGACGCCCCGCGCCGACAGCCCCATCGCCAGCATGTGGCCGTGGTCACGATAGGCGGTGATCATCTGATCGCCTTCGATCAGCGACATCTGCAGTCCGGTGACGACGGCCTCCTGGCCGATATAAAGGTGGCAGAAGCCGCCGATGAAGCCCATGCCGTAAAGCTGGCCGGCCTTTTCCTCGAAGCGGCGAATGAGCAGCATCTCGCGATATGCGGCGAGGTCCTGTTCCTTCGTAAAGTCAGCCGGCTTGGGTGTTACCGGGGCAGATTGCGATTTTGAGTCAGATTTGGTTTTGGCAGGCGCTTTTTTGGCTGCGGTGGCCATGCATCACTCCCTAGTGGCGTCTCTTTGCGGACAATGAGGAGATCATGCATAATCTCTCCTCTCCATGACCAAACGCTAGCATGGTGAGTGACGCTGCGCCATGCGGAAAAATGCATAGCAGGCATGCGGTTAAGCGTCTAAAAACGTTGGATTTCTTGCTGATTAACTGAACGTCAGTTAATACGGCGCCCGGATGGCCGCATTATGGTCAGCTCATCAGCATGGGACATATTCAAGGCGTTGCGCGCCTGTTCGTCAAGCATGTCCTTCTCCAGCGACCCGTCGTGGAGCATGTGCACGCGGCGCTCGACGTCGAGGCGCTGCGCCCTGACAGTGTCGAGCCGAGCCTGGAGTTCGACGGCACGCGCCTCGAGCCGATACTTGGAATAGATGCCGAATTCGCCATGGTAGGCGTGGAAGCCGAAATAGGACAGGAACATCGCCGCCAGCGCCGGCACGATCAGGCGTCCTGTATTTCTCTGCTTGTGCTGGCGTGTCCACATGGTGCGCAAAACCTTTCGCACCCTTTTCGCCCAATCATACTTAATGCCGGGTTACGGCAGTCTCGGTTCGCACGAAAAAACGGGGCGACTTCAAAACAGAAGCTGCTGCGCCCGCGACAGCGCAAATCCCGCGCCCCGCCCGTTGGTGCAGGTCACGCCCGAGCGCTCGGAGACGCAGCTGATGTTTCCGCGCTCGAAAGTCTCGCCATAGGCCAGTTCCGGATAGTCGCCGACGATCGTGTCGCCGACGCACATCAGCACGCCGCGCCTCGACGTTTCATCCAGGCTGAAATCGTTGCCCCAGTCCAGTTCGCAGTCCTGCGGGCGCGGCGGCAGTGGCGTTGTCTTGTCGGCAATGTTGCAGCGTATCGATGCATCGTCGTCGAAGAACATGCATTGAATGTTGCCGGTCGGCGAACGGAAACCGTCCGCCGAGTCCTGCGCCAACACTGGCGCAGCATGAAGCCAGATGGAAGTCGTGGCCACCAGCAGGCAGCAAGCCAGCCTGTTTGCTCTCTCGCTTTGCCGCCCGCCTGATGTGCCCATCGGTCAGCCGCGCAGGATCGAGCGACCAGCGAAGCGTGCCTGCCGGCCCAGCTCTTCTTCGATGCGGATCAGCTGGTTGTACTTGGCGGTACGGTCCGAGCGGGCCAGCGAGCCAGTCTTGATCTGACCGCAGTTGGTGGCGACGGCGAGATCGGCGATGGTCGAATCCTCGGTTTCACCCGAGCGATGCGACATGACGGCGGTGTAGCTTGCCTTGTGCGCGGTCTCGACGGCGTCGAGCGTCTCGGTCAGAGTACCGATCTGGTTGACCTTGACCAGGATCGAATTGGCGACGCCCATCTTGATGCCGTCGCGCAAACGGGCCGAGTTGGTGACGAACAGATCGTCGCCGACCAGTTGGACCTTGTCGCCGCAGATGTCGGTCAGGTACTTCCAGCCTTCCCAGTCGTCCTCGGACATGCCGTCTTCGATCGAGATGATCGGGTAGTCAGCGGCCAGCTTGGCCAAGTACTTGGCCTGCGCCTTGGGATCGCGGGTCTTCTTCTCGCCTTCGTAGACGTAGTTGCCGTCCTTGAAGAACTCGGTCGCAGCGCAATCGAGCGCAAGGGCGACGTCCTCGCCCGGCTTGAAGCCGGCCTTTTCGATCGATGCCATGACAAAGTCGAGAGCGGCCTGGGCGCTCTTGAGGTTCGGCGCGAAGCCGCCCTCGTCACCAACGTTGGTGTTGTGGCCGGCGTCCTTCAGACCCTTCTTGAGGGTGTGGAAGATTTCCGAGCCCCAGCGCACGGCGTCGCGCAGCGAAGGCGCGCCGATCGGCATGATCATGAATTCCTGGAAGTCGATCGGATTGTCGGCATGCGCGCCGCCATTGATGATGTTCATCATCGGCACCGGCAGGACGCGGGCGTTCGGGCCGCCGACATAGCGGTAGAGCGGCAGGCCGGAAGCCTCGGCTGCAGCCTTGGCAACGGCCAGCGACACGCCGAGGATGGCGTTGGCGCCGAGGCGGCTCTTGTTGGGCGTGCCGTCGAGCTCGATCATCGTCTGGTCGATGTGGATCTGGTTTTCGGCTTCCATGCCGCCGATCGCCTCGAACAGCTCGCCGTTGACGGCTTCTACAGCGCGCTCGACACCCTTGCCGAGATAGCGCGGGCCGCCATCGCGAAGTTCCATCGCCTCATGGGCGCCGGTCGAGGCACCTGACGGTACGGCTGCGCGGCCCATCGAACCGTCTTCGAGAACAACGTCCACCTCGACGGTGGGATTGCCACGGCTGTCGAGAATCTCGCGGCCGATAATGTCGATGATTGCTGTCATGTGAGGCATCCCCGGGAGCTGATCGCAAAGAAGGATCGGTTGGATTTCCGCGCCCGTCTTAGCCAAAGCTCCGGAAAAGGCAATCGCGGGCGGCCAAATATCACGCTGCGTCAGCCGCAGGATTCACTTTAGACAAAACGCTGTCATCATAATTCATCCGATCAGGCAGGCATCAGCCAAACTTTCGGGTAAACTGGGTGCGCGCGGGGCGAAACAGAGGGAGTTTCGCCATGTCCGAGTTAAGTGGTATCCTGAGTTTGTTCTTCATCGCCGCAGCGTTTTTGACCTCATGCGACAGTCAACCTCCCCCGCAAGGCGTGTCGCAGGTGCGAATTCTTCCGACACTAAGGTAGGTCGCCGCACAAAAGAAAAGCCCCGTGGATGCGGGGCTTTTTTGTTGGGTCAGTGCCAGTACGGCGCGACCCGGTAATGTTCGAACGACGCGTCGCGCGCCAGACGGCCATCATCATCGGTCAGCTCATTGATCGAATAGGACGGCGCGGCCTTCAGCTGATCCCTGGAGAACGGAACGACATAGCCGCCGCGGCCCTTGTCGTAGTCCAGCGTCGACCACGGGATGGCGTGATATTTTTCACCAATGCCGAGAAAGCCGCCGAATCCGATGACGGCAAACATGATGCCGTTGGACATCTTGTCGAGCATGACGTCCTCGATCGTGCCGATGGTTTCGCCGGCGGTGTTGTAGACATTGGTGCCGATGACCCGCGATGCGGGAATGGCAGCGGTATGACCAGTCTGGGTCGTCATGATCCTGCTCCTCGTTAGCTGGGGTACAGGGGTAACGATCCCCCGGAGCGGAGGTTCCAACATTTTCCAGATGATGGGTGCTACCGACCGATCAGTCGCTGAGGATGAAAGTGACCTTCATGTTGACGCGGTAGGCGACGATCTTGCCGTTTTCGACGACGACCTTCTGGTCCTGAATCCAGGCGCCTTCGACATTCTTGAGTGTCTTCGAGGCGCGGGCGATGCCCTCTTCGATGGCGTCCTTGAAGCTCTTGGTCGACGATGAGGTGATTTCCGTAACGCGGGCAACAGACATGGGTTTCCTCCAGGCTGATACGCTCAGTCGCGGAGCAAGCGTACGCCCGGCGCGAACCGGGCTCAAGCTGGAGTTGAAGGCAGCAGCGCTTGAGTTACTGGCCCTTGGCGATGCGGTCGAAGGCCATCAGCCGTTCGAGCAAGGCCGGCATGTCCTTGAACGGCACCATGTTGGGGCCATCCGACGAGGTCGAATTGTCGGGATCCTCATGCGTTTCGATGAAAACGCCGGCGACGCCGACGGCAACTGCCGCGCGCGCCAGGGTCTCGACGAAGCGGCGCTCGCCTCCCGAGGTGGCGCCCTGCCCGCCGGGCTGCTGCACCGAATGGGTGGCGTCGAAGATCACCGGCGCACCGATGTCGGCCATGACAGGCAGTCCGCGCATGTCGGACACCAGCGTGTTGTAGCCGAAGGAGGTGCCGCGCTCAGTCACCAGCACGTTCGGATTGCCCGAGCCGGTCACCTTGGCGACCACGTTCTTCATGTCCCAGGGCGCCAGGAACTGGCCCTTCTTGACGTTGACGACCTTGCCGGTCTTGGCGGCGGCGATGAGCAGGTCGGTCTGGCGGCTGAGGAAAGCCGGGATCTGTAGCACGTCGACGACTTCGGCGACGATGGCGCACTGCTCTTCATTGTGGACGTCGGTGATGACTGTGACGCCGAGTTCCTTGCGCAGGTCGGCGAAGACGGGCAGTGCGGCATCGAGGCCAGCGCCGCGCGTGCTCGACAGCGAGCTGCGGTTGGCCTTGTCGAAGCTCGACTTGTAGACGAAGCCGATGCCGAGCTTCTGGGTCAGCTCCTTGAGCTTGCCGGCCATGTCGAAGGCATGCTGACGCGATTCGAACTGGCACGGACCGGCGATCAGCGACAGCGGTGCGTCGTTGGCAAAGAGGGTCTTGCCGACCGTCACATTTGCATTCGGCTTGGTCATTTCAGGTCCTCGAATATGAAGGTCGCACCCTGCCCCGGCGCCGGTGGCACCACAAGGCGTTGACCCTTGAGATCGTGTTCGATGGCGCGTTCGACAAGAAGCACCCTTGTCGCGGCAAGGTCATTGACGGCAAAAACCAGCGATTCAAGGCGCATGCCGGCGGCATCAGCATCGTTGCGGATGGAAAGCAGCGCGTTTTTGAGCGGCACGCCGGCACCATCGGCATTACTGCGTGCGACGGTGGCAAGCAACTTGCCCGCCGCCGCCACGTCTCCGGCAGCCAGTTCGATCGCCACAACGCGCTGGGCGCCGTTGGCGTGCGCCTGCAGCGCCGATCGGTCGACAGCAGGCACGTTGGCGCGCTCGCAGGTGAAGAAGAAGGCATCCGCGTCGGCTTTCGGCTGTGCCGCGAAGGCCAGCCGGAACGACGCCAGGTCGGACTTACCCGACGCATCGACGAAAGGACGCGAGAAATCGAGCCGTGGGCCGGCGGACACGCCTGACGCGACGAACTCGGCATGGTCGGCGTCGGCGTCGTCGGTTCCGAACACCACGGCCGAAAAACCTTCGTCGCCATGGGCGTCGCGAAACGTGCGGTCGCGGGCAACGAAGACATTGCCTTCACCAACCGCCTTGTTGGCAGCAGCCGGGTCACCAATCGCCAGCGGCTCCAGGAAGGTGCCGTCGCCGAGATAGACACAGCAGTTGATCGTGCCGAAAGGATGCGTGCCTTGCGGCGAAACGTTGAAGCCGAGTGCCGTAAGCCGCTGCCGCGCAAGCGCCAGATCAGCGGTTGGCAGGACCACATGGTCGAGCGGTCGCGGGCTTTCGGAAGGACTTTTGGTCATGGCTGCGCTGTGCCTGAAATCCTGATGTGAAGCAAGACTGCGCCCTTCGCGCCTTACGATGCCACCATTTCGCCAAGCCGGCGCACGGTGTTCCAGTTGCGCGACGTGCCGATGCCACCGGCGCGCCTGGGCGTCAGCGCGCCGAGCAGCCTGGACGAGGCGGTACTCCGGGAGAAATAGAGCCAGATATCGCCGTCGACCGAGGTGAGCTTTTCGTCGGCAGCGGCATAGGGGCAAAGCCGCTCCATGACTTCAGCTGTTACCGGTGCGCGCATCACCCGTACGCCGACCTGGTCGGGATGGAGCTCGGCTTCTTCGGGGAACGGGTTGGCAGCGACAAGTTTCTGCCAGGCGGCAGCATCTCGCACGATGATGTCGACATGCTTGCCGAATTTCGGGCTGAAAGCCGCTTCGAGCTCGCGCTCCAGCGCGGAAACCGTCTTGCCCTCGGCCTCGAAGACGAGATTGCCGGTCGCCACCAGCGTACGCGGATTTTCAAGACCTAGGTCCGCAGCCATGTCGCGCAGGTCGGACATGACGACCCGTCGGCCAGGGCCAAGGACGATGCTGTAGAGGAGCGCGACATAGGTGGTCATGCGCGGCGCAGCCACCGGGAGATGATGCGCGCCGGCGCGTTTACGACGGCGCGCATGGATATCAGACCAGCCGGCTCTGTTCGACGGCAGCCTCGATGAAGCTCGCAAACAGCGGATGCGGCTCGAGCGGACGGCTCTTCAGCTCGGGATGATACTGAACGCCGATGAACCAGGGATGGTCGGGATACTCGACCGTCTCGGGCAGCACGCCGTCGGGCGACATGCCGGCGAAGACCAGGCCGCACTCTTCGAGGCGATCCTTGTAGTCGATGTTGACCTCGTAGCGGTGACGGTGACGCTCGGAGATATCGGTGTCGCCATAGATCTCGGCGATCTTCGAACCTTCCGAAAGCCGCGCTTCAAAGGCACCCAGCCGCATCGTGCCGCCGAGATCGCCCGAAGCCCGGCGCTTTTCGAGCATGTTGCCCTTGAGCCATTCGGTCATCAGGCCGACGACCGGTTCCTTGGTCGCTCCGAACTCGGTCGACGAAGCGTTTTCGATGCCGGCGAGCGAACGCGCGGCTTCGATGCAGGCCATCTGCATGCCAAAGCAGATACCGAAATACGGCACCTTGCGTTCGCGTGCGAACTTCGCTGCCAGAATCTTGCCTTCCGAACCGCGCTCGCCGAAGCCGCCGGGCACGAGAATGCCGTGCACCTTTTCCAGGAACGGCGCTGGGTCTTCCTTCTCGAAGACCTCGCTCTCGATCCAGTCGAGCTTGACCTTGACGTTGTTGGCGAGGCCGCCATGCGACAGCGCTTCGATCAGCGACTTGTAGGCATCCTTGAGGCCGGTGTATTTACCGACCACGGCGATGGTGACTTCGCCTTCCGGATTGTGGATCAGCTGCGAGACATTCTGCCAGGCATCAAGGCGCGGCTTGGGGGCCGGATCGATGCCGAAGGCGGCCAGAACTTCCGAATCGAGGCCTTCCTTGTGGTAGGCCAGCGGCACGTCGTAGATGTGGCCGACGTCGAGCGCCTGGATGACTGCCGACTCACGCACATTGCAAAACAGCGAAAGCTTGCGGCGCTCTTCCTTCGGGATGTCGCGGTCGGCCCGGACGAGAAGGATGTCCGGTGCGATGCCGATCGAGCGCAGTTCCTTGACCGAATGCTGCGTCGGCTTGGTCTTCAGTTCGCCGGCAGTCGGGATGTAAGGCATCAGCGTCAGATGGACGTAGACCGCGTTGTTGCGCGGCAGGTCGTTGCCGAGCTGACGGATCGCCTCGAGGAACGGCATCGCCTCGATGTCGCCAACGGTGCCGCCGATTTCGCAGAGCACGAAATCGTACTCGTCATTGCCGTCGAGGATGAAGTTCTTGATCTCGTCGGTGACGTGCGGAATGACCTGCACGGTCGCGCCGAGATAATCGCCGCGCCGCTCGCGTTCGATGATGTTCTTGTAGATGCGACCGGTGGTGATGTTGTCGCTCTGGTTCGCCGAACGCCCGGTGAAGCGCTCGTAGTGACCGAGATCGAGATCGGTTTCCGCCCCGTCGTCGGTCACGAACACCTCACCATGCTGGTAAGGCGACATCGTTCCCGGATCGACATTGAGATACGGGTCGAGTTTTCGGATGCGCACGCGATATCCGCGTGCTTGCAGAAGAGCCCCAAGGGCCGCTGCGGCTATGCCTTTTCCAAGGGAAGAGACCACGCCGCCGGTAATAAAAACATATCGCGCCATGGGATTCATCGCTTAACGCGGCCAAATCGATTCCGCCAGAGAAAAATCCGCCGCGTCGGACTTTTCCCTATCTGGCTGTTCAGTGTTGCTGCCGGTAGGCCGTGCAAACAAAAAGGCCGGCGTGACCGCCGGCCCGCTATCAGCGTTTTGAAAACGCCTTACATGACGTTTTGAAAACGCCTTACATGACGATGACTTCGGAGCCCATCCTCACGCGGCTGTAGAGATCCATGACATGGTCATTGACCATGCGGAAGCAACCGTTCGAAGAGTTCGTGCCGATCGTCTGCGGCTGATTGGTACCATGGATACGGATATGGGTATCCTTCTTGCCCTGGTAAAGGTAGATCGCGCGCGCGCCGAGCGGGTTTTCCGGTCCGCCGTTCATGCCGTCCTTGTACTGGCCGTATTTCCTGGGCTCGCGTTCCTGCATTTCCTTGGTCGGGATCCAGCGCGGCCATTCCTGCTTGTCGCCGATGGTCGCCTTGCCCTTGAATTCCAGGCCTTCACGGCCGACCGCGATGGCGTAGCGGCGCGCCGTCGAGGACGATTCGATCAGATAGAGATAGCGCGAGCCGGTATCGACAACGATCTGGCCACGCTCGTAGCCGGGGAACGACACTTCCTGCGGCTCGAAGTCGGACTTCACCTTGAACTGCTTCTTGGCCTGCTTGGCCTGCAGCACGGCGTCGAGGGCGCGCGTCTGCGGCAGCATCGACTGCTGCGGCGCGCTGCCGCCAAAGATACCGGCGAGCAGGCCGGTTTGGCGCGGACGATCCTGGTTTTCGCTGCGCAGTTCGCCGTTGTTGCCGGCAGAGGCCACTTCCGCCACGTCGGGGGTCAGCGGTTCGATCGGCTTCATCACTTCAAGCGGCTGGAGATTCCGCTTCGGCGCGGGCGCAGCCGCGGCAACCTGGGTGGTTGCCTTTTCGGTCTTCTTCAGGCGGGCAAGTTCGCGCGCCTGGTCGGCCTTTGCCTTCGCCGCAGCCCGCATCGCCATCTTCTTGGCTTCGAGCATCTTGAGACGGGCTGTTTCCTTGTCGGCCTTGATCTTGGCTTCGAGGTCCTTGATTCGCGACAGGTCCTCGTCGGTGGGCTTCTTCTTTTTCTTGAGCAGCTTAAGCTCGGCTGCGTCGCTCTTGGCGGCAACAGCGATAACGTCGCTTGCGACAGGCTGCGGTGCCGCAACCGTGCCCGCCGAGGTGGCGGCAAAGGCTGTGGAGCTCATGAAGGTGGCGCAAAGGCCAGCAAGAAGGATGCGGCGGAGCTGCATGGCGAAGGATCCCGAACGTTCAACGCAAATTTTCTTGCGACAACGCGCAGTGCCCCCAAGGCTCCCCCGCCGATATGCCGCAACCCAGCTATAATCGATTAGCCGGAGGCGCCTCAAGGGAGGCACCACCGGCTGACCAATCGAATTGTCGTGATTTATGCGGCATTTGCCGCAACTGTGTTCAAACAACAACAGGTTGCGGGAAAGGGTAAATAATTAGTTAGGAACCTGCGGTGTCGCAGGGGCTGCCGGAGTCGCCGGAGCGGGCTGTTCGGTACCCGAAGCAGCTGGCGCAGCAGGCTGAGTCGCAGGCGTGGCAGGCGTCGTCGCGTCAGATGCCGGGGCAGCCGGAGCGGTGGCGCCAGGTGCTGCAGGAGCGGTCGAGCCGCCGAGCTGGTCGAGAACACCCTTGCCGCCAGTGGTTCCACCCTGGGTGGTCGGAACGCGGTCAAGAATATCGGTCGGCTTCGCGCCGTAGCGGGCGACGATCGACAGCGTCAGCGATGTCACGAAAAACACCGTCGCCAGGATTGCCGTGGCGCGCGTCAGCGCGTTGGCAGCGCCACGCGCAGTCATGAAGCCAGAACCGCCACCGATGCCAAGGCCACCGCCTTCAGAGCGCTGCAGGAGCACAACGCCGACAAGGGCGAGCACGACCATCAAGTGAATGACGATGAGGACGGTTTCCATTGCGCTTCCTGGGATCTTTCCTGACGGGGACTGGCCGCGCGCCAAAGCGCCCGGCATTCCGGAGGCGGCTCAATACAATGCTTTCTAGGCATTTCCAAGCCCGCCGGCCGAATATGGGGTGACACGTTGCCTTTGCAACGGCCACGTGTGGTGAAATCAGAGCTTGCGGTAGGCCTCGGCGATACCGAGGAAGTCGGCTGCCTTGAGGCTGGCGCCGCCGACGAGCGCTCCATCGACATTGGCGATCGCCAGCAATTCGTTGGCATTGGACGGCTTGACCGAGCCACCATAGAGAATCCTCATCTTGGCAGCCGAGGCACCGAGCTTTTCAGCCAAGCGCGCCCGGATATGCGCGTGCGCCTCTGCGACATCGGCGACTGTCGGCGTCAAGCCGGTGCCAATCGCCCAGACGGGCTCGTAGGCGATGATTGCATTGGCAGGTGTTGCTGTCGTCGGCACCGAGCCGTCGATCTGGCGCGATAGCACCGACAGCGTTGCGCCACCGTCACGCTCCGCATGCGTTTCGCCGATGCAGATGACAGCCACAAGGCCTGCCCGCCATGCCGCTTCCGCCTTGGCGCGGACGATCTCGTCGGATTCGCCATGATCGGTGCGGCGCTCGGAGTGGCCAACGATGACATGGCTGGCGCCAGCATCCTTGAGCATTTCCGCCGAGACGTCGCCGGTGTGGGCGCCGCTCTCCTTGGCATGGCAATCCTGCCCGCCAGCTTTGACCGGCGAGCGGTGAAGGATTTCGGCAGCACGCGACAGCAGCGTCGACGGCACGCACAACAGCGCTTCGGTCTCGGCGTCGAGACCGCCCATGAAACCACCGGCAATGCTGCGCAATTCGTTGAGCGAGTTGCTGGTGCCGTTCATTTTCCAGTTGCCGGCAACAAGTGGGCGGATTCCTGGCGTCATGGTGCTCTTCCCTCGAAATCGATATTCGCTCGGGCAACCTCACTACCAAAAACAAGCCACAAAGCAATCGACACTGGCAGCGAAGGGCGCTATTGCGCTTCGTTCATGCAGGCGCATGCGATCATGCGCGTATACGGGATCTGATACATGCTCGAATCGATGCGAAGTGCTGCGGGAACCTGGGTTGCTAAGCTTCTGCTTCTGCTACTCGTCGTCAGCTTCGCGATCTGGGGCATCTCGGGCCAGATGCTCAACCAGTTTGGTGGCGACAAGGTGGTCACCGCCGGTGGCACGTCTGTTTCAGGCGTCGAATACCGCCTCGCCTATGACCGCCAGCTGAACGTCATGTCGCAACAGTTCGGCCAGCGCCTGACCCGCGACCAGGCGAACGCGCTCGGCATCGACAACCAGGTGCTTTCGCAGCTCGTCGCCGGTGCGGTGCTTGATGAACAGGCGCACAAGCTTGGTCTCGGCCTGTCCAAGGACCGTCTCGCCGAACTCACCTGGGACGACCCCACCTTCCGTGGCGCCGACGGCAAGTTCGACCGCCAGGCTTTTGAATACATCCTGCGCCAGATCGGCATGCGGCCCGAGGACTATCTGAAGAACCGCGCCCAGGTTGCGGTCCGCCAGCAGATCGTCGAAGCCGTTTCCGATGGCCTTGTGGCACCAGACACCTTCCTGCGCGCTGTCGCGCTCTATCGCGGCGAAGACCGCACCATCGACTATCTGCCACTGCCCAAGTCGCTTGTCGAACCGATTGCCGCCCCGAGCGATGAAGTGCTCAAGGCCTGGTTCGAGGACAACAAGAAGAACTACGCGGCACCCGAATTCCGCAAGCTCAGCTACGTCAAGCTCGAGCCGGAAGACATCATGGACGCCGCCGCCGTCACTGACGAGCAGGCGCGCCAGGACTATGACAAGAACAAGTCGCACTTTACCACCGCGGAGACGCGCAAGATCGACCAGTTGGTCCTCGGCGCCGATGCGGCCAAGGCTGCATCCGACGCGATCAAGGGCGGCGCTACCTTCGACAAAGTTGTGGCTGACCAGGGCAAGACCGCGGCGGACGTAGCGCTCGGCACGCTGAGCAAGGACAAGATCGCAGACAAGGCCGTCGCCGATGCCGCCTTCGCGCTGCAGGCCAACCAGGTCAGCGATGTGATCCAGGGCGCTTTCGGCCCGGTGCTGATCCGCGTCAGCGAGATCACGCCCGAGGCAGTCAAGACGTTTGACGAGGTCAAGGACCAGATCCGCAAGGAGCTCGCACTGGCCGAAGCCAACCGCATCCTGCTCGACGTGCACGATTCCTACGAGGACGCCCGCGCCGCCGGCGAGTCGATGAAGGCTGCCGCCGACAAGCTGAAGCTCAAGATGGTGACGATCGACGCCATCGACCGTGCTGGCCAGCAGCCGGACGGCACCGTGGTCAACAGCCTGCCGGACTCGCGCAAGCTGATCGAGGCAGCTTTCGTTGCCGAGGTCGGCACCGAAAACCCGCCGCTCAATGTCGGCACCAACGGCTTCGTGTTCTACGAGGTCGACGAGATCACGCCTGCCCGCGACCGCACGCTCGACGAGGTCCGCGAAAAGGTCGTCGCCGACTGGACGGCAGCCGAAGCAACGAAGCGCCTCAAGGCAAAGGCCGACGAGCTCGAAAAGCGCCTCAAGGACGGTGCCTCGCTTGAGGTGATCGCCGGCGAACTCAAGCTCGAAAAGCAGACCAAGCGCGGCCTCAAGCGCGAAGCCGACGATGCCGATTTCGGCCGCGAGGGTGCTTCCGCCATGTTCGCTATGGGCCAGGGCGGCACCGGAATCATTCCGGCACCGGCCGGCGATGCGCAGATCCTGTTCAAGGTCACCGAGGTGTTCGAGCCGGCCGGCGCTGACAAGAGCGCCGTGCCGGAGGACGCCCAGAAGCAGTTTGCCTCGGGCATGTCGGACGACCTGCTCGACCAGATCGTCGCCCAGCTTCAGGGCGAATACCAGGCAACGATCAACCAGGCGGCAATCACGCGCGCACTGGCGGTGGGAACGCAATGAGCGCACTCAAGCCGCATATCGCCAAGGTCGCTGCGGGCACGCCCCTCACCTTCGAGGAGGCGCGCGAAGCCTTCGACATCATCATGTCGGGCGAAGCGACACCCGGCCAGATCGGCGGCTTCCTGATGGCGCTGCGCGTGCGCGGCGAGACCGTCAGCGAGATATCGGGGGCTGTCGCCACCATGCGCGACAAGATGCTGCGCGTTGAAGCCCCTGCGGATGCCATCGACATCGTCGGCACCGGCGGTGACGGCTCGCACAGCGTCAACATCTCGACCGCATCGGCCTTCGTCATCGCCGGCGCCGGCGTACCTGTCGCCAAGCACGGCAACCGTGGCCTGTCCTCGCTGACCGGTGCCGCCGACGTGTTGACCGCACTCGGCGTCAACATAGACCTCACGCCCGAGGCGATCGGCCGCTGCATCCATGAGGCCGGCGTCGGCTTCATGTTCGCGCCGGCGCATCATCCGGCGATGAAGCATGTCGGCGCGACTCGTGTCGAACTCGGCACCCGCACCATCTTCAACCTGCTCGGCCCGCTCTCCAATCCCGCCGGCGTCAACCGCCAGTTGGTCGGTGTATTCTCGCCCGAATGGGTGCAGCCGGTGGCCGAAACGCTGAAGGAACTCGGTGCTGAGCACGTCTGGGTCGTCCACGGCGACGGCTATGACGAGATCACCACCACCGGCGAGACCCATGTCGCCGCCCTGCGGGACGGCGTCATCAGCACCTTCACGCTGGCGCCTGAGCAGGTCGGCCTCGCCAGGCACACGCGCGAAGAACTGCGCGGCGGCGATTCCGCCTACAACGCGGCGGCGCTGCGTGGCGTTCTCGAAGGTGCCAAGGGTGCCTATCGCGACACCGTGCTGATGAATGCCGGTGCCGGCCTCGTCGTCGCCGACAAGGTGGCAACGATCGGCGAAGGTGTGGCACTTGCAGCCGAGGCGATCGATAGCGGGCGCGCGCTTGCCGTGCTCGACCGCCTGATCGGTGTTTCGAACGGATAACGACATGGCCGACATCCTGCGCCACATCGAAGCCTACAAGCGCGACGAGATCGCCGCCGCCAAGGCGCTGCTGCCGCTAGCTGAACTCAAGGCGCGCGCGCGCGACGCAACAAAGCCGCGCGGCTTCCTGGCGGCGCTCGAAGCCAAGCGCCGCGACAACCGTTTTGGCCTCATCGCCGAGATCAAGAAAGCGAGTCCCTCCAAGGGCCTGATCCGTCCGGATTTCGATCCGCCCGTGCTCGCAAAGGCCTACGCCGAAGGCGGTGCGGCCTGCCTGTCGGTGCTGACCGACACGCCGTCCTTCCAGGGCGCTCCTGAATTTTTGACCGCAGCGCGCGATGCCTGCGCCCTGCCGGCCTTGCGCAAGGATTTCATGTTCGAGCCTTACCAGGTGCACGAAGCACGTGCCTGGGGCGCTGACGCGATCCTGATCATCATGGCGAGCCTGAGCGACGACGACGCCAAGCGGCTCGAGGATTCGGCCTTCGAACTGGGCATGGACGTGCTCGTCGAAGTGCACGACGAGGAAGAAACCGAGCGAGCATTGAAGCTCACTTCGCGCCTGCTCGGTATCAACAACCGCAATCTGCGCACCTTCGAAGTCGGCCTCGATACCTCGGAGCGTCTTGCGCCGATGGTTCCTGCTGATCGGCTCCTGGTTGGCGAAAGCGGCATCTTCACCCATGCCGATTGCCTGAGGTTGCAAAAATCCGGCATTGGCAGCTTCCTCGTCGGCGAAAGCCTGATGCGGCAGGCCGACGTGGCCGCCGCCACCCGCGCTCTGCTCGACGGCGTGCCCCAGCCTGCGAGCGCCTGACATGGCAACCACCCTCACCCATATCGGCGCCACCGGCGAAGCCAACATGGTAGACGTCGGCGACAAGGCTGAGACCACGCGCACCGCGATCGCCGAAGGCGTCGTTATCATGCGTGCCGAAACGCTGGCGTTGATCCTTTCGGGCAACGCCAAGAAGGGCGACGTGCTCGGCACGGCGCGCATTGCCGGCATCATGGCCGCCAAGCGCACACATGAACTTGTCCCTCTCTGCCACCCGATCCTGCTGACCAAGGTTTCGGTCGAGATCGAGCCCGACGAGGCCCTGCCCGGCCTTCGGGTGACGGCACTTGCACGAGTCACCGGCAAGACCGGGGTCGAGATGGAGGCATTGACCGCCGCGTCGGTCGCCTGCCTCACCATCTACGACATGGCCAAGGCCGCCGATCGCGGCATGGTGATTTCCGGCATCAGGCTGGTCGAAAAGACCGGCGGCAAGTCGGGCGACTACAAGGCAGCCGAGTAAATGGCGCTGCTGCCCGTCTCTGATGCCCTGGAGCGCCTGCTCGATGGCGCCGAGCCCACAGGCACGGAGACGGTCAGCCTCAGCGAAGCCTCGGGGCGCGTTCTGGCAGCACCTTTGCACGCCCTGCGAACACAGCCTCCCTTCGATGCCTCGGCCATGGACGGATATGCCGTGCGCGTAGACGACATCGCAGCACTGCCGGCGCGGCTCAAGGTCATCGGCGAAGCGCCAGCCGGAAAGCAGTTCACCGGCCCCGTGGCGCAAGGCGAGACGGTGCGTATCTTCACCGGCGCACCGGTGCCAGAAGGCGCGGACACCGTCGTCGTCCAGGAAAACGTCAGCGACCTCGGCAATGGCGAGGTCGAAGTGCTGGAGTCGGCGGTACTTGGGCGCAACATCCGCGCCAAGGGACTAGATTTCAAACAAGGCGACCTCATTCTCGACGCCGGCCGCCTGCTCGATCCTGCCGCATTGTCGCTCATCGCCGCAGCCAATCACCCCGAGATGGCGGTGCTACGCGCCCCATTGGTTGCGATCATCGCCACAGGCGACGAGTTGTTGCCGCCAGGCAGCAACCCTGGTCCCGACCAGATCATTGCCTCCAACGCCTATGGTGTCGCAGCAATCGTCCAGTCGGTCGGCGCGCGCGTGCTCGATCTCGGCATCGCCCCCGATCGCACCGAAGCGATCTCGGCGCTGGTAACAAAGGCGCTCGCTGCCGAAGCTGACGTGATCGTGACTCTCGGCGGCGCTTCGGTCGGCGACCACGACCTGGTCCATGGCGTTCTGACCGGGCTCGGCATGGATCTTGATTTCTGGAAGATCGCGATGCGCCCCGGCAAGCCGCTGATGTTCGGCCGTCTCGGTAACACCCGCTGCATCGGCCTTCCAGGCAACCCGGTCGCAAGCCTGATCTGCGCGCACATCTTCCTGAAGCCCTTGCTGGCAAAGCTTGGCGGGAGGCCCTACTCGCCCGACATCCGCACCGGCGTGCTCGACACGGCGATGGCAGCCAACGACTTGCGCCAGGATTTCGTGCGCGCCATTGCGCGCGAGACTCCCGACGGCCTCATCGTCACGCCGTACACAGTCCAGGATTCGTCGATGCTGCGGACGCTCGCCGACGCCAATTGCGCCCTGCTGCGCGAGCCCTTCGCACCCGCCGCCGAATTCGGCAGCGCCTGCCGTGTGATGATGCTGCGTTAGAAGAAGCATCAGCCCTTCACAAAATATAAACAGTTGCAGAACACAACTGGAACAGATAGTGTTTGTTCTGGGTTTGTTTTTCTTCTGATTCCTCGGGGGTGGCGATGCTGACGCGCAAACAACACGAGCTTTTGCTGTTCATCCACGAGCGTTTGAAGGAGTCGGGCATCCCGCCATCCTTCGATGAGATGAAGGAAGCGCTCGACCTCGCCTCCAAATCCGGCATCCATCGCCTGATCACGGCACTCGAAGAACGCGGCTTCATCCGGCGCCTGCCCAACCGGGCGCGCGCGCTTGAAGTGCTGCGCATGCCAGATTCGATCGCGCCAGGCTTGAACGCGGCGCGGAAATTCTCGCCCAGCGTCATCGAGGGCAGCCTTGGCCGCAGGCCAGAGCCGTCTCGCTCGATGTCCGCCGGCAATGACGACGACGCAGGTTCAGCCGTTACCATACCGGTGATGGGACGCATCGCCGCCGGCGTGCCGATCGATGCCATCCAGCACAAGACGCATTCAATTGCCGTTCCGCCAGACATGATCATGGGCGGCGAACACTATGCGCTCGAGGTCAAGGGCGACTCGATGATCGAAGCCGGCATCTTCGACGGCGACACTGTCGTCATCCGCAGCTCGACCACCGCGAACCCCGGCGAGATCATCGTCGCGCTCGTCGACGATGAGGAAGCGACGCTCAAGCGCTTCCGCCGCAAGGGCGCATCGATCGCGCTCGAAGCCGCCAATCCGGCATATGAGACCCGCATTTTTGGGCCCGACCGGGTCAAGGTTCAGGGCAAGCTTGTCGGGCTGATCCGCCGCTACTGATTTTCCGAACCTACGGAACGCAGGCAAGAAAGCTTGGCTTTCGACCGCTGGCTGGCCGGTTCAGTTTGGTTGTCGCAACTTGGCCGGCCCTGGCTATCATGCCCTTCCTGGCTATTGTGCCGGGGTTGCCGTGGTCGGCACCTTCGGACGTTTATCGACGCGCCTGTAAGGTGGCAGCCCCCTCGCCTCGCGAGAGAATTCCCGCTGCGCATGCCATGGACGGTATGGCTCGGCCACGGCGTGACGAATTTCGACTTTCGGACGCGCGCTGCCCGATGTGGGCGTCAGGAATATCGCCGCACTTCCAAGCCGTGCCAGTTCGCGGCTGGTGAGCACGGCCACAGTTGAGTTTGGGCAAATGTCCTTTGCCGTGGCGTCGTTCACAACGATGAGGTCGGCACTTGCGCAGGCGCGCTTGGCTGACGCTGCATTCTCCGCATGGGCAATCTGCGCACCTTCCGGTTGTCCAACGAGGCAAAGGCCCTCAGAGCAGGTAAAGGCCGCAGCACTGCCGGAAGTGTTCGCGCCGATCAGGTTGCTTGAAATGCCAGGCTTGCTTGCAGATGCGCTGCGCGCCAGGCCGACAATTTCTTCAGAGACGAGCGCGCGTTTCCAGTTGTCGATGGTGAACTGGTTTGGCCGCGCGCGATTGATGGCGAGCTTTCCGTCGGCAATGGGCACGCCCACGAGGCGACTGTCTTCAGAAACAAGGACATCGGGCGTTTCCGTTTCCACCACGGTCAGAAGTCCCAGCGCCGCGAACTGTAGTGCGGCGACGCGCAACCAGGTCGTCGCCATCGAAGCAATGATGAGTGTTACGGTGACCAAAACGACTGCGTGCGTCGACACCAATCCGACGGCATCGACTGGCGAGCGCTCGGAAAACCACTTTGCCAAGGCGATCATCGCCTTCAGCCCGAGCCCCATCGTATCGAGGAAGAGCCCGTCGAGCCCTAGCGGCATCGAGATGCCTGCGACGACGGCGAACGGCATCACCAGGACCGAGACAAGCGGCATGACGGCCAGATTGGCGACAAGGCTGAGCGGCGAGACACGTTGGAAATGCCAGGCGCCGAAGACACTGGTGGCAAGTCCGGCGATCAGCGATGTCGCAACGAGCCCGACCGCGACCGTTGCCAGCCAACGCCATAGCTTCGCCGGTAGCGACCTCTGCACGAGAGGCTGTGCTTGCTCCTCCCGCCTGTCGGACCACCAGGCATAGGCGCCGACCAGTGCCGCTGTTGCCGCAAAGGACATCTGAAAGCTTGGCCCGACCACCTCATGCGGCGAGATCATGATGACAACGATGGCCGAGATGGCCAGGTTGCGCATGGTGAGGGCCGCACGGTCGAACAGCACTGCGATAAGCATCACCGCCAGCATGATGAAGCTGCGTTGGGCCGCGACCTCGGCACCGGAGATGAACAGGTAGCCACCTGTCGAGACCAGAGCTGCGCCTGCCGCGACTTTCTTCACTGGCCAATGTGAGCTGAAATTGGGAAAGGCCGCGAAAGAAAGCCGCATCAAAAGCATGACGGTGCCCGCAACCATCGCCATGTGCAGGCCCGAGATCGAGATGATGTGATAGAGGCCTGTGCGCCGCAGCGCCTCGTTGACATCCTCCGGAATGCCGCCGCGCACGCCGACAACCAGGGCGGCCGCGATTTCGCCCTCCGGCCCACCGATCCGCTCGCGTATGCGCTGGGCAATCTTTTCACGCACGTTCTCTACAGAAGCAGAAGCACGATCACTGACCGACACTGGCTGCGTGGCTAAAGCGAGTTCCGGCCCCTTCATGAAAAATCCGCTGGCGCCGATGCCGTCGAAAAAGCTCTCGAAGGAGAAGTCATAGCTGCCCGGCCGCACCGGACCAGACGGCGGCATGAGCCTGGCATAGCCCGTTACCTCAGACCCTGCTTGTACGCCTTCGGGAACCTTGCGCGCGGTCAGCCGCACACGCTCCGGGGCATAGCGCAGGACAGGGCGCGCGGTGGCCAGAACGTCCAGTGTCAGCCGCACTCTGCCGTTGTCCAGATGATCGATGGCAACGACGCGTCCGGTGATCCCGGTTGATATTTCGGCGCCAAGCATCTTCGTTGCCATCCGCATCGTTTCGACCTTGGCCATGGTCATGCCAAGCATGCCGGCTGCGACAGCGGCGAGTGTGTAGTGACTCAATCTGTGCGAGCGCCTCAGCGAGGCAAGCAAGGCCGGAAATGCGAAAGCCGCGACCAGCGGGGCAAGATCCGGTTCGGTCGGCAAGGTGAAATAGACCAGCGCGCCGAAGGCCAGAAACACGGGAACGAGAAGGAACGCCGCACCACGGTCAAGTTCCATTTCGATCGCTGCCAGCGCGGATCGCGCATTGATCTGGTGGCCAGCTAGCAATTGCGATGCTTGTTGCAGCCGAGATGGGTGCCGTGCCTGCAGCGGCAATGTACCCGCGGCAGCATCGGCGTCAGGCGCCGCGGGCTGTGCCCACGAAACAGCATGCGTAGCCGAACCGGCCAGCAAGTTGCGCTCGCTGACCTCGACCACCGGATTGTTACCGGCTTGCCCCTCCCGCACGCGGTCGCCCATCGGGCCTGCCCCTTGCGCCCCAGACCTTCTATGCTACATCAACCGCACACAAACGCCATGCGCCGCCGGCTGCCGCCCAAGCGCGCCCTGCTTCCCTTGGAAATCGCCATGCCTGTCGTCACCCGCTTCGCCCCCTCGCCCACCGGCTATCTACACATTGGTGGCGCGCGCACCGCTTTGTTCAACTGGCTCTATTCCCGCCATACCGGCGGCACCATGCTGCTGCGTATCGAAGACACCGACCGCGAACGCTCGACCGATGCCGCAACTGCCGCGATCCTCGAGGGCCTCACCTGGCTTGGCCTGACCTGGGAAGGCGAGCCGATCTCGCAGTTCGAGCGCGCGCCGCGCCATCGCGAAGTGGCCGAGGAGCTGGTTCGTATGGGCAAGGCCTATTATTGCTACGCCTCGCAGGAAGAGCTGACGGAGATGCGCGAGAAGGCCCGCGCCGAGGGACGGCCGCCGCGCTATGATGGGCGCTGGCGCGACCGCGATCCGTCCGAGGCGCCTGCTGGCGTCAAGCCGGTGATCCGCATCAAGGCGCCCCAGGACGGCGAGACGCTCGTGCTCGACCGCGTCCAGGGCGACGTGCGTTTTCCCAACAAGGATCTCGACGATTTCATCATCCTGCGCTCGGATGGCGTGCCGACCTACATGCATGCGGTCGTCGTCGACGATCACGACATGGGCGTCACCCACATCATCCGCGGCGATGACCACCTGACCAACGCCGCGCGCCAGACCGTCATCTACACCGCCATGGGCTGGGACGTGCCTGTCATGGCCCACATTCCGCTGATCCACGGCGCGGATGGCGCCAAGCTGTCGAAGCGCCATGGCGCGCTCGGCGTCGATGCCTATCGCGCCATGGGCTACCTGCCCGAGGCGCTGCTCAACTACCTCGCCCGCCTCGGCTGGAGCCATGGCGACGACGAGGTGATGAGCATCGAGAACATGATCGGCTGGTTCGAGATCGAGGACGTCAACAAGGGTGCTGCGCGCTTCGACTTCGCCAAGCTCGAGGCGCTGAACGGCGTCCATATGCGCCAGATGGACGACCAGAAGCTGTTCGACATCTTCGTTGCCACCTTGCCCTATCTGCCGGGCGGCGATGCCATCCTCGGCGGGCTCGGCGACACCCGCAAGGCACAGCTGCTTGCCGCCATGCCAGGCCTCAAGGAGCGCGCCAAGACGCTGATCGAACTGGCTGACGGCGCAGGCTTCCTGTTTGCCCAGCGTCCGCTGGCACTCGACGAAAAGGCGGCTGGCCTGCTTGCCGGTCCGGCCAAGGATATCCTCAAGGGTGCGCATGCAGCACTTGCGACGGTTGCCGCCGGCGACTGGAATGCAGCCAACGCGGAAGCGGCGATCCGCGAGTTTGCGGTACGCGAAAACCTGAAATTGGGCGGTGTTGCCCAGCCTTTGCGCGCCGCTTTGACGGGTAAAAGTACCTCGCCGGGCGTGTTCGATGTCCTTGCCGTTCTGGGGCGCGACGAAAGTCTAGCCCGCATTTTTGATCAAATCGATTAGGTCAGCAGTGCTTTCCTAGTTTTGCATTGAAATGAGGCTGTTGCGGTGCAACATTGCGGCAACAGGTCAATTTGACAGCAGCGGGAAAGCTGGGAAGCGAGTTCAAGCGTTCCGGGCCTAATGGGTTGCCTTGTTATGACGATTGCGCCGCGCAAGGCGGCAACTCAGCACTAAGGAGTATGCGATGACTGATTCGACCGCCAAACTGGAGTTCCGCGGCCAGACCCACGAGTTCAAGGTCCGCGGCGGAACGGTCGGACCGGATGTGATCGACATCGCATCGCTCTACGCCACGACGGGCGCCTTCACCTACGACCCGGGCTTCACCTCGACCGCAAGCTGCGAATCGGAAATCACCTTCATCGACGGCGACGCCGGTGTCCTGCTGCACCGCGGCTATCCGATCGACCAACTGGCCGAGCATGGCGACTTCCTCGAAGTCTGCTACCTGCTGCTCTACGGCGAACTGCCGACCAAGGCGCAGAAGGACGACTTCGACTATCGCATCACGCGCCACACCATGGTGCATGAGCAGATGTCGCGCTTCTTCACCGGCTTCCGCCGCGACGCCCACCCGATGGCGGTGATGTGCGGCGTGGTCGGCGCGCTGTCGGCCTTCTATCACGACTCGACCGACATCTCCGATCCACACCAGCGCATGGTCGCCTCGATCCGCCTGATCGCCAAGATGCCGACGATTGCGGCGATGGCCTACAAGTACCACATCGGCCAGCCGTTCATTTACCCCAAGAACGAGCTGAACTTCGCCGCCAACTTCCTGCACATGTGCTTTGCCGTGCCGTGCGAGGAATACAAGGTCAACCCGGTGCTGGCGCGCGCCATGGAGCGCATCTTCATCCTGCACGCCGACCACGAGCAGAACGCCTCGACCTCGACCGTGCGTCTCGCCGGCTCATCGGGCGCCAACCCGTTCGCCTGCATCGCGGCCGGCATTGCCTGCCTGTGGGGTCCCGCGCATGGCGGCGCCAACGAGGCAGCGCTCAACATGCTGTCCGAGATCGGCCACGTCGACCGCATCCCGGAATTCGTCGCCCGCGCCAAGGACAAGAACGACCCGTTCCGCCTGATGGGCTTTGGCCACCGTGTCTACAAGAACTACGATCCGCGCGCCAAGATCATGCAGAAGACCACGCATGAAGTGCTCGGCGAGCTCGGCATCAAGGACGATCCGATGCTCGACGTCGCGATGGAGCTCGAGCGTATCGCTTTGACCGACGAGTATTTCATCGAAAAGAAGCTCTACCCGAACATCGACTTCTACTCGGGCATCACGCTCAAGGCTCTGGGCTTCCCCACCACCATGTTCACGGTGCTGTTCGCGCTTGCCCGCACCGTCGGCTGGATCGCGCAGTGGAAGGAAATGATCGAGGATCCGCGCCAGAAGATCGGCCGCCCGCGCCAGCTCTATACGGGTGCTGCCGAGCGCGACTACGTGCCGATCGCCAAGCGCTAAGAACCGACTTAAAGAACGCCTGCCAAGCTCATGCCTGGCAGGCGTTTTTCATTTCACAATGTGTTTGAGAACTGCTTCGGCGGCAATTTCGCCCGAAGGCCGCTCAGTCGCCATGCGGCGGGCGATTTCGGCAAAGCCGTCCTTCTGCCAGCGTCGAAGGCCGCTGTCTTCGAAGAGGCCTTCGATGTAGCGCGCCATCGATTGCGGACGCACATACTCGTTATAGGTTTCCTGCACGACCAGCCGGTCCGCGATCAAGTTGGGCAGCGCCGCGCTCCAAACCGTGACCAGACTCTGGATCATGCGTGCCAAAGTGTCGAGCTTGTAGGATGACAGCATCGGCACGCCGGCAAGCGCAAGCTCCAGCGACACCGTTCCCGATGCGATCAAGGCCGCGTCGGCTTCACCAAATGCCTGCCACTTGTGCTGTGGGTCGAGAATGATTTCGGGCATTTGCGGCCAGGCCGAGACAGCCTCTTCGACGAGGCCAGCGACATGCGGCACCGTCGGCAAAAGCAGGCGCAAACGATGGCCGCGGGCGCGCAGGATCGAAACAGTCTCGCCGAATGGACCGATCAGGCTGCGCACCTCGCTGCGGCGCGACCCCGGCAGCAGCAGAAGCGTCTTCTCGCGGTCAGGCGCAGTTGCAGCCTTGCCCTCCTGCATCGCCGCGGCGATGGCGATGCCCGGATCGGTCGTCAGGCGATGGCCGACAAACGTGCCGTGCGGGCCGCCAAGGCGCGCGAGTTCGGCCGGCTCGAACGGCAATATGCAGAGCACTTCGTCAACATGCGGCTTCATCGCCTTGGCCCGGCCCGGCCGCCAGGCCCAGACACTCGGGCAGATATAGTGGACGATAGGAATCGTTGGATCGAGCGCGCGCACCTTCTTGGCGACGCGCAGCGAAAAGTCAGGGCTGTCGATGGTGATGAGGCAGTCCGGCTTTTCTGCCGCCACGAAACGTGCAGTCTGACCGATCCGCCTGATCAGGCGCGGCAGGTCGCGGACGATCGCCGTCAGCCCCATCAATGCAATCTCGCCGGCGTCGAACAGCGGCGAAAGGCCTAGTTCCTGCAGATGGCGGCCACCGGTGCCGACAAGCCTGACCTCGCGCCCGCTCAGGCGTTGCAGCGCCTGCACGAGATCAGCGCCCAACAGGTCACCCGACTCCTCGCCCGCGACGATGGCAATCTTGAGCGGCGGCAGAGTCATTCTTTGCTTCCCTCGCCAGACAGGCCGATGACGAACAGGCCGAGCCTGTCGGCACGTTCGACCACCTCGCCATAGTCGAGCACCAGCGAGCGTCCGGCCTCGATGCCGATCCCGGCGAGCCCCGCCGCATGCGCCGCATCGATGGTTGCCGGCCCGATTGTCGGCAAATCGGCGCGCAGCTCCTGGTTCGGCTTGGCGCATTTGACCAGAACGCCGCGCTTGCGGCCAGCAATGCGGCCATTGTTGCGCAGGTCGCGCACGCGTTCGAGCAACAGGTCAGTGCCCTCGATGCCTTCGAGCGCGATCGCACGGCCGCCGATGGCGACCGCGGCCTGGCCGATATCAAGCGCGCCAATCATGCGAGCTGCCTCTCGGCCGGCACGAAGGTCGGCCCAGTCACCCTCTTGGGGCGCCAGCGCACCCAAGCGGCCCACCACGGCCAAAAGCTCAGGAACAACCTGATGCGCGCCGACGACCTTGATGCCGTTATCCTCTATGGTTTCGACAAGGATACGCAACAGGCCGTCGTCGCCGCGTGCAAGCGCGGCCAATGCACGAGGCAGGACGCGCAGCAGCGCAACGCTAGGGCGAATAGCTCGCCATACCGGGCGGCGGCTGATCCCGCCGGCGAGCACGCAATGGGTGATGTTGTGGCGCTTGAGCAATGGCACGAGCGAGGCGAACTGCTCGATGGCCAGCCGTTCGCCAGAATAATTCCACAGGCTCGTGCCGGGATCGGTCTCGCCTTCGATCAGAACGATGAAAGGCTTGTGGCCAGCCTCGGCGAGACTGTCGGCGACGTTGACCGGGAGCCGGCCGCTGCCGGCAACGACAGCAACCCGGTCGGCCACGGAAAGGTCTATCCTTTTCCCGCCCTCAGCTTTCGTCATCGGCGGCGTCGTCAGAGACGGCGTTGCGGAGCGGCGGAACGGTGAAATGGCGCTTGCCCCGCGCCTGGATGAAATCCAGAACGTCGCGCACGATGGGCGAACCGGCAAACTCGCTTTCGACAAGCGGGATGCTCTCGGCCACCGAACGGGTGGGGTCGAAGATCATCTTGTAGGCCTTGCGCAAGGCGAAGATCTCGGCGCGCGGCAGGCCGGAGCGCCGCATGCCGATGACATTGAGCCCACGCAGTCGGGCGCGGTTGCCCATCACCATGCCGTAAGGAATGACGTCGCCATCGATGATGGCTCCCCCGCCGGCAAAGGCATGATGGCCGATACGCGTCATCTGGTGGACGGCGCACAGGCCACCAAGCGTGACGTTGTTGCCGACTTCGACATGGCCACCGAGCGTCGCGACATTGGCCATGGTAACGTTGTCGCCGACGATGCAGTCATGCGCGATATGCGCGTAGGCCAGGAACAACCCGTTGTCGCCGACTGTCGTCGTGCCACGGCTGGTGTCGGTACCGACATGCATGGTCACGCCTTCGCGGATCGTGCAGTTCTTGCCGACCACGAGCGTCGTGCGGCCGCCCTTGTGCTTGTTGTTCTGGGGCGCAGCGCCGAGCGTGGCTTGCGGAAACACCTTGCAGCCTTCACCGAGCGACGTCGCGCCCAGGATCGACACATGGCTCATCAGTTCGACGCGGTCGCCAATGACGGCGTCGGCGCTGACATGGCAGAACGGGCCGACGCGCACGCCTGCACCCAGTTGTGCACCTGCTTCGACGACGGCGGCAGGATGAATGAAGGTTTCAGTCTGCATGACTCTTCTTGCTTATTCCTTGGGTACCATCATCGCGGCCACTTCGGCCTCCGCGACGACAGCGCCGTCGACACGTGCATGGCACGCAAATTTCAGGATGTTGCCGCGCTTCTTGATCTTCTTGACGTGGATCCTGAGCTGATCGCCCGGCACGACCGGCTTGCGGAACTTGGCGCCATCGACGGTCATCAGATAAACCAGCGAAGGGGTTTCGTCGATCACGAGGCGCAAGCAGATGGCGCCCGCAGTCTGTGCCATCGCTTCAATGATCAGCACGCCAGGCATCACGGGATGACTGGGGAAATGCCCCTGAAAGTGCGGTTCATTGACGGTGACGTTCTTGATGCCGACAGCTGAATCATCGCCGTCAATGTCAACGATGCGATCGATCAGCAGAAACGGGTAACGGTGCGGAAGGATATTGAAAAGGCCCTGGATATCGACGGCTTCGAGCGTCTTGGTTGCCTGGTCAGTCATTGCTCCCACCCCCCTTTGATTTTCCCATGGCCATTTTTCTGATCAATGCGAACTCGCGCATCGCCAATTTCATCGGTTTTGCAGGAAAACCTGCCCAAACTTCGCCCGCAGGCACGTCATGCATCAGGCCACTGCGCGCTGCCAGTTGCGCGCCCGAGCCGATGGTCAAATGATCGGCCAAACCGACACCGCCGCCCATCATCACGTTGTCACCGACGACGACTGAGCCGGAAATACCGCTAAGCCCTGCAATAACGCAATTGCGGCCAATGCGCACGTTGTGAGCGATCTGAACAAGATTGTCGATCTTGGTGTTTTCACCGATGATGGTGTCCGCCATCGCGCCGCGGTCAACCGTAGAGTTGGCGCCGATCTCGACATTGTCCTGGATGATGACGCGGCCGATCTGCGGGATGCGTTCCGGTCCACGCGCACCGCCGGCGAAACCAAAACCGTCCTGGCCGATGCGGGCGCCTGCGTGGATGATGACGCCATTGCCGATCAGCGCATACTGGATCGAGCTGTGCGGGCCGACATAGCAATCGCGGCCGATCTGCGTCGAGCGACCGATGACGGCGTTGGCCGAGACCACGGTGCCGACGCCGACAGCCGCGTTCGGGCCAATCACGACGCCAGCCTCAATGACAGCGCCTGCCTCGACATGGGCGGTCGGATCGATGTGGGCGAATGGTGAAATGCCGGTTTCGCCGCTCACGCCAACGGGGCGCTCGGCGTCGGGATAAAGCAGCCTGCCGATGCGGGCAAAAGCCTGCTGCGGCCGCGGCGAAACGAGAATGGCTATTCCATCGGGTACGAGGCCGGCAACATCCGCCGTGCACAGAACAGCCGCCGCATGCAGCGACTTGAGCGGTGCCGCGTTGCGCTTACCATCAACAAACACCAACACACCATCACCACCGCTGCTTGCCGCAGCGATGGTCAAAATGACGATTTCAGAATGTTTGGGGTCGACGAGCGTCGCACCGGTAAGGCCGGCCACCTCGCCCACCGTGTAGCGGCGTGACGGCACAAAGAATACCGGATCCGTCATGAAATGCTGTTCCAGCCAAGCCGGGCAAAGAGTTTCCGGGCCGTGACGGCCCGGAAACGTTGTACCACGCAATTAGAAGCGGGTCGAAATGCCGAAGTTGAATTCCTGCGTCTCGTCGCCGTCAACCTTCTTGACCGGCACTGCGTAGTCGATACGCAGCGGACCGAACGGCGACGCCCAGAGCAGGCCGACGCCAACCGAGGCACGCAGTTCCATGTCAGTCGACGTTCCAAAGTTAACGCCGTTGACCTTGCTGCCATAAAGCGTCGCAGCATCGGCGAAGAAAGCACCGCGAAGACCGAAGCTCTCAGGAACCACCGGGATCGGGAACTGTGTTTCAGCCGAAGCATTGAAATAGGTCGTACCGCCGAGATGCTCGTTGGTGCCGACGTCCCTAGGTCCGATGCCGTTATACTTGAAGCCGCGGATCATGCGATCGTTGCTCTTGAACTGGTCGAACACACGCAGGCCGTCGTCACCGAAGCCCATGATGTGTCCGCCGCCGACAGACACGAGACCAACAATATCAAGTTCTTCCGACAGCGTCTGGTAGTAGCTAGCGCGCCCCGTGACCTTGACGAACTTCGCATCACCGCCAAGACCTGCCACTTCAGTCGTGAAATTGGCGTAGATGCCGTTACGCGGATTCTTCATGTCGTCGATGGTGTTATAGACCAGAGTTCCACTGACCGACGACTTGATCCACGGGCTGTCTTTCACACCGTCGCGGATTGCCAAGGAAATGTTGCACTTCAACGGATCATAGACACCGCCGGTAACACAATCATCAGAGAGCGAATACTCTTCCTGCGAAATGTTGTAGGCGAGCTGCGTCGAGATGTTGTTGGTGATCGGCAGACCGAAACGGATCGTACCTCCGGTCACGTCGCTATCGTAGTGATCGTACTTGCGGGTCTGGCGGAACACGTCGAAACCAGCAGCGATACGACGGCCGAGGAAATACGGCTCGGTGAACGAGAAGCTGTAGTCGCGCGAGTTCTTGCCGCCGCCGGCCGAGAACTTGATGAACTGGCCGCGGCCGAGGAAGTTGCGCTCGGTGATCGAGCCTTCCACCGACGGACCGGCATTGTCGCCACCGGTCGAATAGCCGGCGCCGATCGAGAACTCGCCGGTCGACTTTTCGACCAGATCGACAACCAGCACGACCTGGTCGGGCTGCGAGCCGGGAGCTGTCGAGACTTCAACGCGTTCGAAGAAGTTCAGTGCCTCAAGGCGCTTCTTGGCGCGCTGGATCAGCACCTGGTTGAAGGCATCGCCTTCGGAGACGTCGAATTCACGACGGATCACGAAGTCACGGGTGCGTTCATTGCCGCGGATTTCGATACGCTCGACATAGGCCTTGGCGCCCTGGTCGACGGTATAAGCGACAGAAATGGTGCGGGTCTCGAAATTGCGGTCGCCGCGCGGCGTCACCTTGGCGAAGGCATAACCAGCGCCGGCAACGTTCTCGGTGATCGCGATGATCGAGTCTTCGACGTCCTTGGCGTTGTAGACGTCGCCCTTGCGCGTCTCGACAAGACGCTGAAGGCTCGCGCCATCCACCTCGGGAATGCTGCTCTCAACAGTCACATCGCCGAACGTATAACGCTGACCTTCGTCAACGGTGATCGTGATGGTGTACTGGTTGGTCGCCTCGTCGAGTTCGCCAAAGGCCGAGACAACCTGGAAGTCGGCGTAGCCGTGATTGTAGTAGAAGCGACGCAGCGCTTCCTCGTCGGCGCGCAGGCGGTCTTCGTCATAGATATCGTCACGCAGCATGAACGACAGGAACGACGAGCGCTTGGTCGAAATGATGTCTGCGAGACGGCGGTCGCCATAGGCATCGTTACCGACAAAGTTGATCGCAGCAATCTTGGTGCGGCCACCTTCATTGATCTCGAAAACCACGTTCACGCGGTTTTCGCCGAGGTCCATGACCTTGGTACCAACAGTGACGTCGTCACGGCCGACGCGCTTGTAGGCATCCTTGATCGCCTGGGCGTCAGACTCCATCGTCGCCTGAGAGAACGCGCCGCGCGGCTTGAGCTGGACCGCACCACCAAGTGCCGCGTCCTTGAGCTTCTTGTTGCCCTGGAACAGCACGTTGTTGACGACCTGGTACTCGGAAACCTGGACGACCAAGGTCGAACCGACCTGGTTGATCCGGACGTCGGAGAACAAGCCGCTGCCGAACAGCGCCTTCACCGCGTCGTCGATATCGGTATTCGAGAACGACTTGCCGGGCTTGATGGTGATGTAGTTGCGGACGGTATCCGCATCGACGCGCTGATTGCCGCGCACTTCGACCCGGTTGACCACCGCCGCCTGCGCGGCAGATACGGCAACAAACTGGACCGCCACTGCGCCTGGAATGGCCAGTGCGGCTGATAGAGCCACCGCGGACGCGGCGCTCGCAAACTTAGATGCTGCCTTCATAATCGGCCTTTACAACCTTTTCTCGAAGTCCCCACGGCGAGAAAACCGGACGTCGCGGTAATTTCCCGTACCGTAATAACTGGATTTTCCCTACACGCAAGGCTTCTGGTTAATTTGCGCTTACTTCCCCAGCAAGCGTGACTTTCGCGTCACGCATACTGCCCCGGATGGTAAACGCTCCCTCAACGGACCCCTTGCCGGCCCTAAATTTGTTCATGATTTCAGCAGCCAAACAGGTCGTTCCAGAAAACGAAGCCCATAAAGGCCAGCACGAGAATCATCCCCACACGATATACAGCCTCCATCGCCCGCTCGGAAACAGGGCGCCTGATGACAGCTTCAACTGCATAGAACGCCAAGTGGCCGCCGTCGAGTGGAGGAATCGGCAGAAGGTTCAGAAAACCGATGCCGACCGACAAAAGTGCCACCAATTGTACCAGCCAGACAAATCCAAGTTGTGCCGCCTTGCCCGCCATGTCGGCAATCTTGACCGGTCCGCCGAGTTGGCACTTGTCCTCGCGACCTACGACGAATCGCTTCAGGAACTGGCCGGTCCGCTCGATGATGTGCCCGGTCTCCGAGACCGCCTGCACAAAGGCGCCTCCCGGGCTGTAGCTGATCAGCCTGGGTTGCCCCAATTCCTCATTGTTGACGACGCCAATTACCGCAACCTTGACCGAATTGCCGAGCGCGTCCTTCTGCTCCATCATTTCAGGAGTGGCGGTGACCGTCACTTCCTTGCCGTCGCGCATCATCACGAAGGTGATCGGATCGCCGCCGCGGCCCGACACGAAGCGCTGAACGTCGGAGAAGGTTTCGACCTGCTGTCCGTCGACGCTGACGAATCGGTCGCCTGGCTGGATGCCGGCATTCGCGGCCGGGCTCGCGGCGCGCACCTCGGCAACCGTCGGCTCCATGACGTAGCGGCCATAGGCCGAAAACAGCACGGTGAAGACCGCGATGGTCAGCAGGAAATTGAACAGAGGGCCGGCAAACACTGTTGCCGCGCGCTTCCAGACCGGTTGGGTATGAAAGGCAACCTTGCGCTCGGCAGCGCTGAGATTGTCATCCTCGCCGCTCTCCGGCTTGCTGGTGACGCTCATGTCGCCGACGAACTTGACGTAGCCGCCCAGGGGAATCGCGCACAGCTTCCAGCGCGTGCCGCGACGGTCGTTGAAGCCGAGAAGCTCGGGGCCAAAGCCGATCGAAAAGGCTTTCACGCCGATACCGCACCAGCGGCCGACCAGATAGTGGCCCATCTCATGCACGAACACCACGATGGTGAGCACGAACAGGAACGGCACGATGGTGCCGATCAGGAGGCCATCCGTAGTCAGGAACGCAGGAAGATACTCGCTCAAATCAAGCCCTCAACCAGATACATGGTGCCCCAAGTGAAGCACCGCGCCTTGCCCGAGGCTTGCGCCTCGCAACTTGGTCGCTCAGGCTGGAAACAATCCCTGAGCAGGATGATCGGCAGAGCCGGACATCCAGCCGATGACGTATAGGGCAAATGCAGCCGCGACAAGCCCATCGACACGGTCCATCACCCCGCCATGGCCGGGAATCAGCGAACCCGAATCCTTGTAGCCATGCCGGCGCTTGACCCATGATTCGAACAGGTCGCCCGCCTGCGAGATCACTGAAAGCAGCAGACCGATCACCGCCAGGGCGAACAGGTTGCCTGTACCGGCAAAGTTGGCCAGCAAAAGCCCCGCTACAACGCCGCCGACGGCGCCGCCAACCGCGCCGCTGCGCGTCTTGCCAGGCGAGATGGCCGGCGCGAGCTTGGGGCCGCCAACCTTGCGGCCGACAAAATAGGCAAAGATGTCGGTTGCCCAGACAACCGAAAACAGAAACAGGATGGCGACCAGGCCGGATGCGTCATTGCCACGCAGCAGAGCTAGGGACAGGCCTGAGAGCGCGGCATAGCCAAAGCCGGCGGCTTCCCACGCCCCTGCTCCGCGCAGCTTGCCCAGTCCCCACAGGATGAGCGTGAAGACAGCGGCCAGGATGATCAGGGCGAGTGCGGGAATCCCCGCGACCAACGCACCGGCAAACATCAGGATCAGCACTTCCGGCAACATGTTGAGGTTGCCGCCGGCCCAGCCGGTTTCACTGTTTGGCCGCGACATGCGCGACCACTCGTAGAAGATTGCGAGCGCGATTGCCGCGGTCAGCATCCTGAACGGCAGTCCGCCAAGCCAGGTGAGCAACAGCACCGCAGCGGCCAGCACGATGGCTGAAATTGTCCGGAGCTGGAGATTGCTCATGGCAAGGTCACGAGGCGACGTCGCGGGCTGCAAGCCCGCCGAATCGGCGTTCGCGGCCGGTATATTCGCGCAAGGCTTCCGACAGGTGCTCGCGGGTGAAATCCGGCCAGTAGCAAGGCTGGAAGATCAGTTCGCTGTAGGCCGACTGCCAAGGCAGGAAGTTGGACATGCGGATTTCGCCACTGGTGCGAATGACCAGATCGGGATCAGGAATGCCCGACGTATCGAGCTCTTCGGCAAACAGTTCCGGCGTGATCTGTTCGCTTGATATGTCGCCACGCTTGACCGCTTCCGCCAGCCGGCGCGCCGCTCGCGCGATCTCGTCGCGTCCGCCATAGTTGAACGCGATGACGAGCGTCAGCGCGTCGTTTCCTGCTGTCAGCGTTTCGGCTTCCTCAAGCAGGCTGCGGATATCGGGCTGCAGCGTTGCCCTGTCGCCGATGATCTGGACACGCACACCGCTGTTGTGGAGTTCGGCAAGATCGCGCCGAATGAAGATCTTGAGCAGCCCCATGAGGTCGGTGACCTCGGACTTGGGCCGCGACCAGTTCTCCGACGAGAAAGCGTAGACAGTCAGCCAGGAAATGCCGAGGTCTGCCGCCGCGCGAACAGTCCGGCGCAGCGCCTCGACGCCTGCCCGATGCCCCGCAACGCGTGGCAGACCGCGGGCTTTCGCCCAGCGACCGTTGCCGTCCATGATGATCGCGACATGCGCGGGCGTAGTCATCCGTTCGCTTTCGAGGCCAGCTTCGGCCGCTTAGACTTGCATGATCTCGGCTTCTTTGGTCGCAAGCAGGCTGTCGACCTGATTGATCGTGTCGTCGGTCAGCTTCTGGACCTTTTCGGACTGGATTCGCTGGTCGTCCTGGCTGATGTCGCCATCCTTCTCGGCCTTCTTGAGCGCATCCATGCCGTCGCGCCGCACGTGGCGCGTGGCGACCTTGGCGTTCTCGGCATAGGTGTGGGCAATCTTGACCAGTTCCTTGCGGCGCTGCTCGTTGAGCTCCGGCAGCGGGATGCGCAGGTTGGTGCCATCGACGATCGGGTTGAAGCCAAGGTTCGATTCGCGGATGGCTCGGTCGACAGCGCCGACCATCGACTTGTCCCAGACCGAAACCGAGATCATGCGCGGCTCGGGCACTGACACCGTCGCGACCTGGTTGAGCGGCATCGACGAGCCGTAGGCCTGGACGTGGACCGGATCGAGCAGGTTGCTCGAGGCGCGGCCCGTGCGCAGTGAGGCGAGGTCGTGCTTGAAGGCGTTGATGGCGCCTTCCATGCGGCGCTGAAGATCGCTGTAGTCCGTGCTCATTGCAGTCTCCTTGGTCCCTGTTACGGGGCCATCGTTCAAATCGTCAGGCGTCCGCAACAACCGTGCAGCGGCCGCCACCTCTCAATATTTCGCCGAACCCGCCTTTTTCATGGATCGAATAGACGATTATCGGAATGTTGTTTTCGCGCGCAAGAGCAATCGCGGCCGTATCCATGATCGACAGGCCTTTTGTGATCACTTCCGCATGTGTGATGCGCTCAAAGCGCGTCGCGGCAGGATCCTTTTTCGGGTCGGCCGAATAGACGCCATCGACCTGAGTACCCTTGAACAGCGCGTCGGCGCCGATCTCGGCGGCACGAAGTGCGGCGGCCGAATCGGTAGTGAAGAACGGATTGCCCGTGCCGCCGGCGAAGATCACGACCTTGCCGGCATCCATGTAGGCGGTCGCCTGGCGCTGCGAGAAGCTCTCGCAGAGTTCCGGCATGGCGATTGCGGACAGCACGACGGCATCGACGCCCAGCTTGTGCAGCGAGGTGCGCAGCGCGAGCGAGTTGATGATAGTGGCAAGCATGCCCATGTGGTCGCCGGTGACGCGGTCGCCGCCCTTGGAGGCTACAGCCACGCCGCGGAAGATGTTGCCGCCGCCGATGACAACGCCGACCTCGACGCCGAGCGATCTCGCCTCGGCAATATCGGAAGCAATGCGGTCGACAACCGAGACGTCGATGCCAAAATGCTGCTCGCCCATCAGGGCTTCACCCGACGCCTTAAGCAGAACACGCCGGTAGAGCGGCTTGGCGGTCATGAATTCCTCACGGCTGTTGAAAGATCGCAGTTCCGATACACGAAGGGCGCCGCGATGTCACGCGGCGCCCTTCGGCTATCCTCAGGAAGCGCTTGATGCAGCGCTACTTTTTAGCCCTTAACGGCGGCTGCAACTTCAGCTGCGAAGTCGCTTTCTTCCTTCTCGATGCCTTCACCGAGCGCGAAGCGGATATAGCCGGTGATCTTGGCCGGAGCGCCGATCTGCTTCTCGGCATCCTTCAGTGCAGCCTCGACCGTCAGGTCGGGGTTGAGCACGAAAGCCTGCTTCAGCAGCACGACTTCCTCGTAGAACTTGCGCATGCGGCCTTCGACCATCTTTTCGATGATGTTTTCCGGCTTGCCAGACTGGCGCGCCTGGTCAGCGAAGATCGCCTTCTCGCGCTCGACAGCCGAAGCGTCGACTTCGTCAGCCGTCAGTGCCAGCGGGTTGGTCGCGGCAACATGCATGGCGACCTGACGCGCGAAGGCGCGGGCCGCATCGTGGTTGCCGGCGGTCTCGATCGCGACCAGAACGCCGAGCTTGCCGAGATTATCGGCAACAGCGTTGTGGACATAGGTGGCGACGACGCCTTCAGAAACCGAAAGCTTGACCGAGCGGCGGAAGCTCATGTTTTCGCCGATGGTGCCGACAGCGTCCTTGATGGTGTCGGCGACCGTCTTGTCCGACCCCGGATACTTCGCGGCAGCAACCGCGGCGGTATCGCCATAAGCAAGGGCGACCTTGGCAACGTTAGCGACGATTTCCTGGAAGGCCGCGTTGCGGGCAACGAAGTCGGTTTCCGAATTGACTTCGACGACGACGGCTTCGCGCACGCCGGCATCGACGCCGACCAGGCCCTCGGCCGCAGTGCGGGAGGCCTTCTTGTCGGCCTTGGAGATACCCTTCTTGCGCAGCCAATCGACTGCAGCTTCCATGTCGCCGCCGGTCTCGGTGAGAGCCGCCTTGCAATCCATCATGCCCGCGCCCGAGAGTTCGCGGAGTTCTTTAACCTGTGCTGCGGAAATGCTCATTGTGGCCTCTTTGCTTCAAAATGCGCGAACGCACCACCGAGGGTTCGATGATGCGCCGAACGCCGGCGCTCGCTGCGCCCAATCCTGAAAAGGAAGGCCGGTTGCCCGGCCTTCGCGATTACGCCTGGGGCGTTTCGGTGGTCGGAGCCGCGTCGAGCGCGGGCTCAACCGGAACTTCGGCCGATGCGCCGATGTCGACACCGAGCGCGCCCTGCTGGCGGGCAATACCGTCGATCGCAGCCTTGGCAACCAGATCGCAATAGAGCTGGATGGCGCGGGCAGCGTCGTCGTTGCCGGGGATCGGGAAGTCGATCTTGTCCGGATCGCAGTTGGAGTCGATGATCGCGACGACCGGAATGCCAAGACGCTTGGCTTCCTGGATGGCGATCGCTTCCTTGTTGGTGTCGATGACGAACATCAGGTCCGGCGTCGAGCCCATGTCCTTGATGCCGCCGAGGGCCTTGTCCAGCTTCTCGCGCTCGCGCTCGAGGTTCAGGCGCTCCTTCTTGGTGAAGCCGTGGGCTTCGCCGGCGAGCAGCTCGTCGAGCTTGCGCAGGCGCTGGATCGAATTCGAGATCGTCTTCCAGTTGGTCAGCATGCCGCCGAGCCAACGCGAGTTGACGTAATACTGAGCCGAACGCTGCGCCGCGTCAGCAACGATGTCCGAAGCTTGGCGCTTGGTGCCGACGAACAGTACGCGGCCGCCGCGCGAAACGACGTCCGAAACCTGTTTGAGAGCCTGGTGCAGCAGCGGAACCGTCTGCGACAGGTCGATGATGTGGATGTTGTTACGGGCGCCATAGATGTAGGGCGCCATCTTCGGGTTCCAGCGGTGGGTCTGGTGGCCGAAGTGAGAACCAGCTTCAAGAAGCTGGCGCATGCTGAAATCAGGCAGTGCCATCGTTATTTCCTTATCCGGTTAGCCTCCACGGACCATGACGCTTCTAGCGATATTGCTCTAAACGCCACCGGGGGGTCTCAGCCGGATTTCTCCCGGGCAGAAACCGAAGTCCGTGTGTGGAATGGGGCGGCATATAGACGTATTGCCTGGCAAGCGCAACCCCGGAACCCGGCTGACATCAGCGGAAACTAAGGCTTTGTGCGCCTCTGGACGGCCGCAATGGCTCGAGGATGGCTTAGACCACGCCTTGTATTCTCAGCAGAGAGTTCCCGATTCTCTGGCCCATGCACGGAAACGCATCAGCTGCCGGCCGCCCAGCGCGACATGCCAGGTTCCTCTTGCCTTGCCTCTTCTTCCACCGGCTTGGGTTCGCGTCGCTTGAAGTTGCGCACGCGTACGCGGCGAAACACAGCCACGATCTCGTCGCGGCTGCATTCGATCGCGCCCAGCCGCACGGCACGATCGCGCTCGAACCCGGTGATGTCGTAATGCGGCGCCGAGGTTTTGGGCGGCCCCTGATAGGACGAGCGCTTCAACCCCAACTGGGCTGCGAAGCGATGCAACTCGTCAGTGTCGTCGGCAAGCAGGTGGCACCAGCGATGGCCCACCCACTTCCAGATTGCCGCGTCGACATAGACCGCCATTGCAGCCTACGGCTTGCAAGCGCCTTGCGGCACGGGAAACAGCGAGAGATTGACCAGCTTGCCGGTCATCGAGAAGTCGCCGTAATCCATCACCAGGTCGCGTGTCAGGCCATTTTCGTGCAGCTTGAAGCTGATGCGGTACTCCGGCACTTCCTCGCCGCCGCCCTTGCTCTCGTCGAAATAGGCGATGTCGACCGGCCAGAACTTGTCCTTGGCAAGTGCAGCGAGCGCCGGACGCTCCGGATCGGTATCGGGCGCCTCGCTCTTCTTGCCGACGATGACGGTGGTGGTCATCACCTTGTTGGCGTCCTCGGAACCGTCGAACAGGCTGGTTTCATAGAAGGTCTCGCCCTTTTCGGCCTTGTCGATCAACTCGACAAGATGCTGGGTCGGGAATTGGGTCTTGGCGAGGTCGACGGAGCCGGTCTCAGGCTTTTCCAGGGCGACTTTGAGCCCGTTGGTGTCGCGCGTCGCCCTACCCTTGACCTCGCGGTCGAGATTCTGGTCGACAAAGGATTTGGTGACAAAGGAGAAGGTCTTGCCCTCGCCATCCTCGAACGTTGTCGTCTGCTGGTCGGTCAGCCGCGTGTTCTCGCTCGTGGCGATTTGGGTGACAAAGCGGAATTTTACGGTGTAGCCCTCGCAGGCAGAGCCGTTGAACTCATAGACCATACGGCCGGAAAGGCCGGTGATTCCGGAACGGTCCGAGGCCTGGTCGAGCACCAGATCGTAGACGGCGCGGTGAGGTGCGAGCACGGGAGCCGCGAGAGCCGGCGTCAAAGGCAGCAGCGGGGTGGACAGGGTAGCAAGAAGGACAAGGCGCTTTGCGCGCATACACTGGCTCCGATCGGCGCGGCCATGACAAGCCGCCTTGAATGATGGTCCACCTTAAAAAAAGTCGTGGCGGAAGCGAGGCAAACATAGCAGTTTCGGCGCAGCCTCACCCGCCACCCAAGACTCAGAGATAAGGAAAGACGATGGGCGAAACAATCGAAAAGCGGCTAAGCGATCTTGGCATCACCTTGCCCGCAGCCGCAGCCCCCGCCGCCAACTACGTGCCGTTCATGGCATCAGGCAATCTCGTCTTCACCGCCGGCCAGTTGCCACTCAAGGATGGCAAGCTCGTCGCCACCGGCCTGCTCGGCCGCGATGTCGACGTCGAGGGCGGCAAGGAAGCGGCCAAGCAGTGCGCCGTCAACATCCTTGCCCAGGCCAAGGCTGCCCTTGGCGACCTCGAAAAGATCAAGCGCATCGTCAAGATCAGCGTCTTTGTCGCCTCGTCCTCCGACTTCACCGAGCAGCATCTTGTCGCCAATGGCGCCTCGGACTTCCTGGTTGCCGCACTCGGCGAACCAGGTAAGCATGCGCGCTCGGCCGTCGGCGTTGCCTCGCTGCCGCTGAACGCCGCGGTCGAGATCGAAGCCATCATCGAAACCGAGTGAGCGGCTCCATGACCGACCTCTCCTGGCTGACCGCCCGTCCTATCGCCCATCGTGGCCTGCATGACCTCAACAAGACATGCTGGGAAAACACGCTGTCCGCTTTCGAGCGGGCAGCGGCGCGCGGCTATGCCATCGAATGCGACGTGCATCTGACCGCCAATGGCGACGTCGCCGTGTTTCATGACGACGTCCTCAACCGGCTGACCGGCACGGATGGCTTCATCTGGCAGCGTACGACACGCGAGCTTGCGACACTTCGCGTCGGCGGTACTGCCGATCACGTGCCGAGCCTTGCCGAAATGCTGCGGCTGGTCGACGGACGTGTGCCACTGGTCATCGAGCTCAAGGGCATTCCCGGACATGATGCCGAACTCGTCGAACGGGTGGCTGCCGCCTTGCGCAACTACAAGGGCAAGGCTGCAATCATGTCCTTCGACCACTGGCTGATCCGCGACTTCTCCCGCCACGCGCCCGGCGTTCCGGCCGGACTGACCGCCTGGGGTGATCTGGATCACGAAATAGAAGCGCATTTTTCGATGCTGGCGCACGGCATCTCGTTTGTGTCCTACTCCGTCGCGCACCTTCCCAACCGCTTCATCAGCTTCGTGCGTGAAAAACTCGCCATGCCTGTCATCACCTGGACGGTGCGCGACCAGGACGCCGTGCGGACAACCTTCGCACAGGCCGACCAGATGACATTCGAGGGCTTCGATCCTGACGCGCTGGCGGTAGCCTGACCCTTGCAACGGCTGTTATCGAACGTAAGTAACAACGCATGAGCAATGCGAGCGATGTTGGGGCGACGAGTGCGGCTGGCGGCTACGCCGTCCGCGTCGTCTCAAGCATCAGCGAGTTCGGCCGCGAGGAATGGAACAGTCTCTCCGGGACATCCAGGGCCAATCCAGGATCGGCTTACAACCCATTCATTTCCTATGATTTTCTGAGTATCCTCGAAGAGGCTGGCTGCGCCGTGCGCAAGACCGGCTGGCAAGGACATCACCTCCGCTTGGAGACGGCGGACGGCACTTTTCTCGGTGCGCTTGCCTGCTACGCCAAATCACACAGCCAGGGCGAATATGTCTTCGACCACGGCTGGGCCGACGCTTTCGAGCGCGCCGGTGGACGCTATTATCCCAAGCTGCAGGCCTCCATACCGTTCACGCCGGCGACCGGCCCTCGCCTGCTGGCTGTCCCGGGCGCCGATGCACCCGCGACTAAGGCGGCGCTGGCAACGGCTCTAAGGAGCGTGGCCGAGGGCGTTGGCGTCTCGTCGGCGCATGTAACCTTCGCCGAGGCCGCCGAAGTCGACATCCTCGAACGCACCGGCTTCCTGCGCCGCACCGACCAGCAGTTCCACTTCTTCAACGAAGGCTTTGACAGCTATGACGATTTCCTCGCCACGCTGGCTTCGCGCAAGCGCAAGGCGCTGAAGAAGGAACGGCGTGAGGCACTGGCTGAAGGCATTTCGATCGAGCGCCTGACCGGCAAGGATATCACCGAAGCGCACTGGGACGACTTCTTCGCCTTCTACATGGACACCGGCGGCCGCAAATGGGGCCGACCCTATCTGACAAGGACATTTTTCTCGCTGATCGGCGAGCGCATGGCCGACGATGTGCTGCTGGTCATGGCGAGGCGCGGCGGACGCTACATCGCCGGTGCGATCAACTTCATCGGCTCGGACACGCTTTACGGCCGCAACTGGGGCTGCGTCGAGGATCACCCCTTCCTGCATTTCGAAGTCTGCTACCACCAGGCCATCGACTTCGCCATCGAACGCAAGCTCAGGGTCGTCGAGGCAGGCGCGCAAGGCGAGCACAAGCTGGCGCGCGGCTATCGCCCCGTCACGACGCAGTCAGCCCACTACATTGTCCACCCCGGCTTGCGCCGTGCGGTGGCCGAATATCTCGAGCGCGAACGTCGGGAGGTTGCCCAGATCGGCGAATACCTTGAGGAGCATGGCCCGTTCAAGCGCGACTGAGCTTCAATGGACGATCGATTTCGAGAACAGGTTGATCACCATGACACCAGCCATGATCAGCCCGATTCCGATCAACGCCGGCACATCGAGCGTCTGGCGAAACCAGATCCAGGCAATCGCCGTGATGAAAACGATTCCGGCGCCACACCACATGGCGTAGACGATACCGACCGGCACCTGGCGCAGCACCAGCGACAGGAAATAGAACGCGCAGGCATAGCCGGCCAGCGCGATGACCGACGGCCACAGCCGCGTGAAGCCATTGGTTTCCTTCAGCGCGGAGGTCGCGACGACCTCGAAGGCCACCGCCACGATCAGATAGATGTAGTTCAACTTCGCTCCTTGCGGCCTTCCGCGGCTTGACGTTGCGCCTGCCAGCGCCGAAACATCCACCACGAAATCGCAGCAAACGGGATAGGCCATGTCGAGCGCCGCTTACGATCCAAACAACATCTTCGCCAAGATCCTGCGCGGCGAGATCCCCTCGCATCGGGTCTACGAAGACGATGCCGTGGTGGCGTTCATGGACGTGATGCCGCAGAGCACCGGCCACACGCTCGTGGTGCCCAAATCGCCGTCGCGCAACCTGCTCGATGCAGAGCCAGAGACATTCGCCAGGCTGTTTTCAGCCGTGAAGAAGGTGGCAAGGGCCGCCCAACAGGCCTTTGACGCCGACGGCATCGTGATTTCGCAGTTCAACGAGGCTGCAGCCGGCCAGACCGTCTTCCATCTCCACGTTCACATCGTGCCCCGCTTCGAGGGAGTCGAGCCCAAGGGCCATGCGGCGGTGATGGAGAAATCCGAGGTGCTGGCCGCGAACGCCGAGAAGATCAGGGCTGCGCTGGCAGGCGGCTAGGAAATCCACATCCCGACCAGCAGGATCACTTCGGCCGCAACGATGCCGACCAAAATCTTCCGCCCGAGATAAAGATAGGCGACGAAGCCAGCACCAGCTGCACCGATGCGCAAGGCGAGCGCCGTGTCGACAAGTGCGCCGCTGGGGAAGACGATCAGATTACCGATGACAGCTGCGACAAGTGCGGTGGCAAGCGCACGAACCAGCACCAGAAGGTCGGAATCCTCGGAGATACGGTCGCCGAGATAGACACCGAGGAAGCGCCAGGCATCGGTGGCAAGCCAGCCGCCGACGAGGATAAACAGGAACGGCCACCACCAGCTGTCAACGGCATCGAAGGTCATGCCGATGCCCTCCGCCGCGTCAGCTTGTGGAAAGCAAAGGCGACACCTCCGCCGATGAGACCGGCGCCGAGCAGGTCGAAGCCCGGCACGACGAGATGAAGAACGGGTCCGAGGATGAGCCCGAGCACCATGGCGACGTGCCCTGCCCGTTCGCGCGCCGAGCCCCAGAGCGAGGTCAGGAAATACATCGGCGTGAGCAGGAACAAGGCCGCCGAGACGGCTGGCGGGAGGCTGTCGGCTACGAGGTAGACGACGGCTGTTACGCCCATGTTGAACAGCACGAGCGTCGATCCGAGCCCGGCGTAATAGCTTGTGCGCAGTTCGCGAGGGATGCCACGCAGCCGCTCCATCGCCAGGACCCAGGAGGTAACGGCAACGAAATGGGAGAGGAAGTATAGAACCCAGCGCGGTGTTGTGGGTCCGCGCAACTCGGGCACGAGCGCCACCACCATCGGCGTGAGCCGGATCGACGACAGCGCCACCGCGAATGCCGCCGCCGGCAGCGAGGCGCCGGACAGGATGGCGCCGACCAGCACCACCTTGGCCGGAAGCGCCCATACCATGCCGACCATAAAAACGGTCTGCGCCAGCGTCAGCCCCGCCTCCTTGGCCAGACCGGCGAAGCCGATGAAGGCGCTGGCCAGGATCAGGCCGGGGATCGAGAAGGCCGCACGGACGCCGCGCAGATACCAGAGGCGGCGTGTCGACAGGCTCGGCGTTGGAGATGCATGGTCAGCAGGCATTGAAAACGCGCATAGCATGGCCTCCCGGCCAAGTCAGCGCTTCAGTCCGCTTGGCGTAATGGACTTGCACTTGTGACCGCCTGCCGAGACGGCGCGATATCATGCCAACTACCGGAAGAGGCGGTATATTAACGGTTTACGCACGGGGAAGATGTAGGTACGCCATTGGGTGGGAAGCGAGGGACAGCCACGACATGACAGGTGCATTGCTGCTCGTACTGCAAGCGCTGATCTACTTCGTGACCATGGCCGCGGTGTTCTTCGTTCAGTTGCCCTTCGGCCTGATATCACCGGGCTCGACTGTCATGTTCTCCGGCAAGCTAATGATGTTCCTGCTGCTCTATATCAAGGAGGACGCCGAGACGGTGCGTCAACCGATCTACGGGCTTTTGATCGGCAACTGCCTGATGGTGGCACTGGCCTTGATCCTGCGCCTCTACGGAGACGTTGCGGAAATGCCCGGCTACCAGCCTGACCTGACTTTCCTCGACGACATGGGCGTGCTGATGGTCTGGGGAACGGCCCTGCTCTTCCTCGACAGCATCGCGCTGATCCTTATCTACGAGAAGCTCGGCCAGCGTATCGCCAACACCTTGTTCAAGCGCATATTCCTCAGCGCCGCATTGGTCCTCACATTCGACCAGCTGATGTTCTTCCTCGGCCTTCACCTCGTGTCTGGCGTGCCGATCAGCGCGCTTTATGGCGGCTGGATCGCCAAGATGGCAGCCGCGGCCCTCTACAGCACGATGCTTGTCATCTACCTGCGTTTTATAGACACCCGACCGGCTTTGGCCGGTCCGGAGCCGTTGCTCAAGGTCTTCGATCGCCTGACATTCCGCCACCGCTACGAGGACCTGCTGCAAAAGACCGGCAAGGATATTCTGACCGGCACCAGCGACCGGGGGCATTTCGAAGCCGTGGCGCAGTCGCTGATCGACCGCTCGCTGGCCGATCGCAAGCCGGTGAGCTTGCTCATGATCGACATCGACCATTTCAAGAGCATCAATGACCAGTACGGCCATGTCACTGGCGACAAGGTGCTGAAGGAAGTCGCACGATCGCTGGACGGCGCGTTGCGCAGCGGCGACCGCCTCTTCCGCTATGGCGGCGAGGAGTTCGTGGCCATCTGCCAGGACCTGAACGCCGGCGATGCGTCAATCCTCGCCGAGCGCCTTCGCGCCGCGGTCGCGACCATGACCTTGGCCGAACCCGGGCTGAGCACCACCGTCAGCATCGGAGTGACGACCGCCAAGAGCGGCCCGGTTTCGGCAGAACAGATGATCAGGGACGCCGACACCTGGCTTTATCGCGCCAAGCGGCTCGGCCGGAACCGTGTCGAAAGCCCGGTCGTCGCCTGAAGGATGCCCCATCACTTTGGACCAGCAAAAAAAGAAGCCCCGTTTCCGGGGCTTCTTTGTTCTTGCGATCAACCCTTGCGGGGCAGTTGCGGAACCAAGCTTCGCTTGCCGCCATCCTTGCCCTTCGGGTCGGACTTCGGCTTTGCCGCCACCACCTTCTTGGCGACCGGCTTCTTTGCGGCCGTCTTCTTGAGCTTCGGACGATCGGCCGGATCTTCCTTCTTCGGCTTCACCGGCACTTCGTCGGCCAGGGTCTCGAGCTTCAGGCCGGATTCGCCGGTTTCCTTCTTCTCGACAGTGACACGCACCGTGCCGCCCTTCCTGAGCTTGCCAAACAGCACCTCGTCGGCCAGCGGCTTCTTGATGTGCTCCTGGATGACGCGTCCGAGCGGGCGCGCACCCATGCGTTCGTCGTAACCCTTCTCGGCGAGCCAGGCGATGGCGTCCGGCGACAGGTCGAAGGTCACGCCACGCTCGGAAAGCTGCGCTTCCAGCTGCATGACGAACTTCTGCACGACCTGATGCACGACCGGCACCGGCAGCGAACCGAACGGGATGATGGCATCGAGGCGGTTGCGGAACTCCGGCGTGAACAGCCGGTTGATCGCCTCGACGTCGTCGCCTTCGCGCTTGGTCGACCCGAACCCGATCGCCGCGCGCTGCGCGTCCGAAGCGCCCGCATTGGTGGTCATGATCAGGATGACATTGCGGAAGTCAATCTGCTTGCCGTTGTGGTCGGTCAGCTTGCCGTGGTCCATGACCTGCAACAGGATGTTGAACAGGTCGGGATGGGCCTTTTCCACCTCGTCGAGCAGCAGCACGCAATGTGGATGCTGGTCGACGCCGTCGGTTAGCAGACCACCCTGGTCGAAGCCGACATAACCGGGAGGCGCTCCGATCAGGCGGCTTACGGTATGGCGTTCCATGTATTCCGACATGTCGAAGCGGATCAGTTCGACACCGAGCGACAGGGCCAGTTGCTTGGCCACTTCGGTCTTGCCGACACCGGTCGGGCCCGAGAACAGGTAGGAGCCAATCGGCTTCTCCGGTTCGCGCAGGCCGGCACGCGCCAGCTTGATCGCCGATGTGAGGGCCGTGATTGCGGTATCCTGACCATAGACGACACGCTGCAGTTCGACCTCGAGGCCGGCCAGCACCTTTTCGTCGTCGGCGGAAACCGTCTTCGGCGGGATGCGCGCCATCGTGGCGATCGTCGCTTCGATCTCCTTGATGCCGATCGTCTTCTTGCGCTTGCCTTCGGGCAGCAGCATCTGCGACGCACCCGTTTCGTCGATCACGTCGATCGCCTTGTCGGGCAGCTTGCGGTCGTTGATGTAGCGCGCCGAAAGCTCGACAGCCGCCTTGATCGCCTCGTTGGTGAACTTCACCTTGTGGAAGTCCTCATAATAAGGCTTCAGGCCCTTCATGATCTCGATGGCGTCGTCGATCGTCGGCTCGTTGACGTCGATCTTCTGGAACCGGCGGACAAGCGCCCTGTCCTTCTCGAAGAACTGGCGGAACTCCTTGTAGGTGGTCGAGCCGATGCAGCGGATCGCACCCGAAGACAGCGCCGGCTTGAGCAGGTTGGAGGCGTCCATCGCCCCACCCGACGTTGCACCAGCGCCGATCACCGTGTGGATTTCGTCGATGAACAGCACCGCGCCAGGATACTCTTCGAGCTCCTTGACGACCTGCTTCAGGCGCTCTTCGAAGTCGCCGCGATAGCGCGTGCCGGCAAGCAGCGTGCCCATGTCGAGCGCGAAGATGGTGGCGTCTTCGAGCACTTCGGGCACGTCGCCTTCAACGATGCGCTTGGCCAGGCCTTCGGCGATGGCTGTCTTGCCCACGCCAGGGTCGCCGACATAGAGCGGGTTGTTCTTGGAACGGCGGCACAGCACCTGGATGGTGCGGTTGATCTCGGACTCGCGTCCGATCAGCGGATCGATCTTGCCGGCGCGCGCCTTGACGTTGAGATTGACGCAATAGGCTGTCAGCGCGTCCTGCTGCTTCTTGCCCTTGCCTGTCTCTTCGCCGGCTTCGCTGCCGCCACCGCCATGCTGCTCCTCATCCGCGCCGCGCGGGGCGCGGCTTTCGGAGGAACCGGGGCGCTTGGCGATGCCGTGCGAGATGTAGTTGACCGCGTCGTAGCGGGTCATCTGCTGTTCCTGCAGGAAATAGGCGGCGTGGCTTTCGCGCTCGGCGAAGATCGCAACGAGCACGTTGGCGCCGGACACTTCCTCGCGGCCGGACGACTGCACATGGATCACGGCGCGCTGGATGACGCGCTGGAAACCGGCGGTCGGCTTTGAATCTTCGTCGTAGCCGGTGACGAGATTGTCGAGCTCGGTATCGATGTAGGTCAGCACGGTCTGCTTGAGTTCGTCGAGATCGACGTTGCAGGCACGCATGACAGCCGCCGCCTCATTGTCCTCGATGAGGGCGAGCAGCAAATGTTCGAGCGTCGCATATTCATGGTGACGCTCGTTGGCGAGCGTCAACGCCTGATGCAGCGCTTTTTCGAGGCCCTGGGAGAAAGCCGGCATTCAATACCTCACTTCTTCTCCATCACGCATTGCAGCGGATGCTGATTTTGTCTGGCGAAATCCATGACCTGGGACACTTTGGTCTCGGCCACTTCGAACGTGTAGATCCCGCATTCGCCGACGCCGTGGTTATGGACGTGCAGCATGATGCGGGTAGCGGCCTCCCTGTCCTTCTGGAAGAAGCGTTCGAGCACCTGCACGACGAACTCCATCGGGGTGTAGTCGTCGTTGAGGATGAGCACCCTGTAGAGGCTCGGCCGCTTGGTCTTGGTCTTCGTACGGGTGATGACGGCGGTGCCGCGGCCTGGGCCGTTGCCTCCCTCATCACCGTTCTGCATCCGTGCCACGTCGAAGTTCGTGGCTTCCAAGCCGGTCGTCAATCTGGTCCTGCCCTTCATCAATTCCGACACTTCGTCATGTAGGTGTCATTGGGGGGATTTTAAGCCCTTCTGACGTGCTGACAATACGGTGACGGGGGCAGCAGGGCCCGAATTGCCATAAACGTGAAGCACTTGTGCAAAAGAAAAACAAAAAACCCGGCTGCGTGGGCGCAACCGGGTCTTATCTGCAGGATCTTTCGATCCAGCCCCCTGAAATCGGGGATCAGTCGATCACTTCGCCTTGGCGACGAGCGACTCGAACGGCTTGTAGGCGTCCTTGGCGAGTTCGGCGTAAAGTTCACCGAGCTTCGTCGCCTCGGCGACAAAACCTTCATAAGCCTGCTTGGCATAGTCGGTCTGAATTTCGACGGCCTTCTCGAGCGACTTGACGCCGAGCAGCTTTTCGAAAGTGGCCGCGCCGGTCTCGAAGCTCTTCTTGGTGTAGTCGGTGGTCTCGGTGGCGATCGCCTGAGCACCCTTGGAGAGCGAAGCGAAGCTCTTCAGGCCGGTATCGACGAATTCCTTGCCGTATTTGCTGAAATCTTCATAGGTCTGGGTCATCGCTGCATCCTTTCGGGTTCTGAGCGCTGCGCTATGTGATTGTGCGATGCAGCCTAGATATTGTGCAGCGCACAAAATGTCAACTGACCCCACGTCATTCTGCACCACCCCAAACGACGAACCCATTCGGTAAAGTTAGACTAAAGCCCGAGCAAAAGTGTGAACGAGCCGGTTACCATAAACTTATTGGTAACGCTGTGACCCTACTGTGCATCGATACGGGGCAGGAACCTTTGCCGCCCCTCATGCAACAATAATTCAAGGGTGTAACAGTGCGTCAAGCGTTGCCGGGTAAAGTGCTGAAGTCGGCTATCTCCATCAAATCGTTCATGGTTTTCACCCTCGCCGCGGCCATCGGCCTGGCGTGTGTCGCCCCTGTTTCGGCGGCAAAAAAAGACAGCAGATACGCTGCCATCGTCATCGATGCGAACACCGGCGAGACGCTTCACTCGTCGAGCGCCGACTCCCGGCGCTATCCGGCGTCGCTGACCAAGATGATGACGCTCTATCTGACCTTCGAAGCGCTTTCGAGGGGCAGGATCCAGAAGGATTCCAAGGTCGTCTTCTCCAAGAATGCCGCCGCCGAACCGCCAACCAAGATCGGCGTCAAGGCTGGTGGTTCGATTAGCGTCGAAGCCGCCATTCTTTCGCTCATCACGCGCTCGGCCAATGATTCGGCGACCGCTCTCGGCGAAATGCTCGCCGGCTCGGAAGCCGACTTCGCCCGCATGATGACCGCCAAGGCACGCAGCCTCGGCATGAAGGGCACTGTGTTCCGCAACGCCAACGGCCTGCCCAATACCGCCCAGTTCACCACAGCGCGCGACATGGCCAAGCTCGGCATCGCACTGCGCGAGCATTTCCCGCAGTACTACAGCTACTTCTCGACGCGCTCCTTTGCCTTCGGCCGCCAGCGCATCGCCAATCACAATCGCCTGCTCGGCCGCATCAAGGGCGTCGACGGCATCAAGACCGGCTATACTCGCGCTTCGGGCTTCAACCTGGTTTCTTCGGTGCAGGACGGCAATCGCCGTATCGTCGCTGTCGTTTTGGGCGGCACCAGCGGTGCAAGTCGCGACAACCAGATGGCGCAGTTGATCAAGACATACATGCCGCAGGCCTCCAGGCGTGGCGGTGGAGACCTGATCGCCAAGACCGACACTCCGATGCCTGAGGTCACCGTTGCGAAGGCTCTTCTGCCCAAGCGCAACGCACCGACGCCCGACATCCGCCCTGACGCGGAAATAATTGAAGTCGCCGATGCCACGGCCGACGAAGCCGTAGAAAGCGACGCCGAAGTCGTGGCGGCAGCCGTGCCTGCGCCGAAGCCGCTCATCGCGCGCACCACACAGTCGAAGATCGCCATGGCTTCGACCGAACGGTTTGGCGGCAAGATCCCGTTCCAGATTCGCAAGGCCAAGGATCGTGCGCCGAGCGAAGCGCCTGGTGTCGAGCAGGCCTATGCCGAACAGCCCGCCCCTGCCGTCCAGGCCCTCGACCAGATGAAGACCGCGTCGGTTCCATCAGGCTGGGCCATCCAGGTCGCCTCTTCGCCGAGCGATGGCGAGGCTCGCAAGATCCTCGACAAGACCGCCAAGCAGGTTCCGGCGGTCCTGGCCGATGCCTCCGCCTTCACAGTGCCCTTCGAGAAGGGCGGTGTGACCTACTTCCGTGCCCGCTTTGCCGGTTTCGATTCCAAGGACGCCGCCTGGAACGCCTGCAACGCACTGAAGAAGAAGAAGATCGCCTGCTACGCCATCGCGCAGTAGGCGCCCCCCAACCTCCTGGAAAGTTCTGTGTCGAAGGAGAGTCTAGTGATGATCGGAGAGAAGGACGTCCTTGGCTTCGTTGATCCTCGCCGCGAGGAAAGACGAGCCACCGAGGTCGGGATGCAGGCGCTGAATCAGTCGTCGATGCGCCTTGCGGACATCCGCCGCGGCGGCCCCCGCTTCAAGACCAAGGACCTTGTAGGCCTCCTCCTTAGTCATGGCGCCAGAACTTGGCGCAACACGCTGCCCGTCGTCACGGTCAGGTTGCGCGTCTTCTCGCCAGACGGGAAAACGGCCGTCAAGATAGGTCTCAAGTAGCTGGCGGCTTTCCGGGTCGCCGGAAAGCTCTTTGTAAAGTGCCTTCAGTTCGGTCAGACCGAGTGAAGCCAGCGACTTGCCTTCCTGGTGGCCAGCCAGGACAAATCCCTGCAGGCCGCCGCTGTCGTGGTCGAGTTCCATTTCGAGCGCCGCGGTCCGAACAGTCGAACGCCGCCCCGGCGTTCGACTGGCGGAAGCGCCTCTCCTACCCGCGGCATACCAAGCCAAGGCCGCCGAGATCAGCCCACCGCCGACGGCTGCCCTGCCCAACAGCAACAAGACCACGCCAACCAGCCCGAGCGCGAACGGCCCCGCCAATTTCAGCGCCTTGGCAAGCTGTGTCGCGTCGGCGCGCAGGAAGGCGGTGATCGCCAGCGCTGAAAAGACCAGGACAGCTGCTATGACGGCGAAGACTGTCATGGTGTCTTGCCACTCCGCAGATGCTCGATCATCAAAATGTCCTCCGGCCGGCCCCTCGCCTCCAGTGCCTTGATGCCGCCCGTGGCAAAGACCGCCACCGCCGACAGCAATTTCGACAAGGTCGCCGCTGCCTTGCGGTCAAAGCGGAACCAGGCGCCCTTGGACAGCCGCGCAATCTCCTTGAAGGCGCGTTCGGCGTCGGCGTCATGCCCCTCCTGGAAGACGAACGCCGGGACCCCAAGCAAGCCGAGTTTGCCGGCTTTCTCGGCCAGTTCGTCGATGTTTTCTTCCATGGCATCGCCGATATAGACCAGCGCATCGACCTTGGCGCTGGCTGTCTCCTTGAGCGCATGCGCCAGCACCTTGCCGACTTGCGTCTGGCCGCTGCGACACTGGATAGACGTCATCAATTGCTTGAGCGACCCAGTCTCTGCAACAAACTTCGACGCCCGGCATTCGCCAAGCCCACGGAAATAGACGAGTTGCACATTGAGCCGGCCGGTGTTGCCGACCGCATCGAACATCTGGCCCTGCAATTCACAGGCAAGATCCCAGGTCGGCTGCCGGCTCATTGTCGCGTCGAGCGCCAGCACCAGCCGGCCGTTGGCCTTGCCGGTAGCAAGCGCGCGTGCCTGGCGAACGAACGCATCAATCGCGGTTGAGTCCGAACGGCGCTCGGCCGGCGGGCGATTGGCTGACGTAGCCGGGGGCTTGCTTTGGTCGCTCATCAGCAATGAAGATGTGGGGGCGCGCGTCTGCTTGCAAGCCCGACGTTGCGGGCAGCTTTGCTCACGCTAGAGCAGGCCGAGTTCGGCAAGCTCGAGACGCAGTTTTGGCGGCATTTCGGCAAGTGCCGCATTGCCCTGACCAAGATCAGGCGGAGCATCGGCCGGCTTGAGGTAACGCCAGCCCTGGAAAGCGCGGCGCGGCTGCCAGTCGGTCCGCACAACAGTCGGCTCAAGCATGAGATGGCAGCGGCCGATACCTTCCGAATCGGTGAAGGGCCTGATTTCCAGCAGGCGCTGGCGGCACTGAACGTTGCCCTTGATGACCCAGTAGAGCGAGCCGCCGGCGGTAAGCTCCGCACCGCGCGTCGGTACCATGCGGGTGGTGTGGAACTGCTCCACCGGCTCGCCATTGCGCCTGCGCTCGTCCAGGCGGAAGGCGATCCATTCCTCGAGGTCCTCGACGCTGTCGCAGCCGACACAGAGCTTTAGCATGTTCAGTGACATGGCCTGGAAAACTAACGTCTCTGGCCGGCGCATTCAACGCCGGCAGCGGTTTTGCACAGGCTGGCTGTTGGGCCAGGCTTGGGTTCTGCGTTGGCTGAAAAAAGCTCGGGCGGATTTGTCAACGTTCCGCCCGAGAGTCGCCTGCCTCTAGAACTTGGCCGTCAATCCTGCCCATGCAGTACGCCCGGGACCGGGCATTTCCGCCAAACCCAATGGATCGACATAGTACTGGTCGGTCAGGTTCTCGACCCTGAGGGTGGCGGTGACATTTTCGTTGATCTTGTATTCCGCAAAGACGTCGACCAGCGTGTAGGGCTTCCACTTCACCAGCGAGATGAATTGGGTCGTGTCCTTGGCGCCGGTCTGGTCATGGCCTATGGCGCGCGGTCCGGTATGAACGACGCGGCCGCCGATCGTGAGGCTGTCGTCGAACAGCTTCTGCGAAAGCGTGAGGCTCAGTGAATACTCAGGAGGAACCTGGTTGGTTGCGTAGTCGCCATAAAGCGTCTGGTTGCTGCAGGTACTCGCGGTTGGACAAAATGTCACGTCAGTGTAGTAGTTCGCGCCAAATTCAGCCGAGAAGCCGCCGCTCGAGTAGCGCCCAGACAGTTCAACGCCCTGGAACTTGGCGGCATGGATGTTTTCCACGGCCAGTTGGGGCCACAGCACTCCCGGGGCATATTCGACGAGCCGCCCCACCCTCGCAATGTAATCCTTGACGGTGTTGTCGAAGAAGGCTGCCTTCAGCTTGAGCTCGTCGTCTTCGCTGATCAGTTCGTACTGCGCGAGATTGCCCCCCAACTCCCAATAGTGAGAGTGCTCCGGCTTTACGCCTGCCGTCACACGCGTGGCGCCAATGCGGGCCGTTTCCGTGAGGCTGGGCAAGCGCAAGCCCTCGGCGTAGCGGCCGAACAGCTGGACACCCTCGATTGGCGTCACCTCGACGCCCAATGACGGAACCATACCGCCTCCGCTGCGGCTATCCGTCAGGCCGGGATGGCTGATGCCGGGCGTACGTTGATCAGAGCCATCTTGAGCCGAGAAAGCCTGATACCTCAATCCGCCATCAAGGGTCAGCCAGTCCGTCGGGCTCCATTCGGATTTCACGAATGTGGCGGCCTCCTTACGGCTACCGCTGCGCGGTGGGAACCACGTTTCGAGCTCGCGGGTATTTTCAGCAAGCTCCGCAACCTCGTCCAAATACGACACGCCATAGTTGAAGGAAAGATCGCCCATCGATGTCTGGAAGCGAGAGGTGTTGGAAACATCCCCTCCCCACATCCGCGTGTTGGTGCCGACAAGGATGCGTCGCTTGGAGGGATCACCCAACCCAAGCGGTATGGTCACACCGCTCCAAGAAGTCGTCGGATTTCGCATCGCCGCCGATGAAAAAAAGACGTTGGCACGCAGGTCAATCAGTTCGTTGTCGGAAGGCGTCCAGCGGTAGCGGGCGGATGCGCTGTCGGTCGACGCGGTGGAGAGCCATTGCTGGACCGGCACGTGGTGGCCGACCATGGTCGAGGCGCGAACCTCGCCATGCTCGCTCCTGAAGCCTGTGTAGGACAGCTCGACATTGTGGTCGTCGGCGAAGGTGAACTTGCCCTTGGCCAACCAGGATTTGGTATCCGCCGATGAGTTCAGGACCTTCTCGCCCGCCCGATAGGAGGAAAGGCCGAGGTTTTTGTAAAGATATGGATGGGTGGAGCAATATCCACCCGCGCATTCCTCGACCGGTCCTAGGTTGGTGCTGCTGCGAGCGGACGGGCCGTTGGTGCCGGCATAATAGTTCCCGCTCTTGCGCGCTGCATACGCGCCAACAACCTCGAAATTCTCGCCCCGTCCCGCCACAGCGACGCTGCCATAGCCGCGCGTCGGCTCAAGAAGGGCAGGCCGATCCATGCCCAGCGGTTCCGCTTTCGGAGGCGACCAGATGTTGGGCGGAAAGAAATGTATGCCGCCTCTTTCGCCCCTGACCGGCGTTTCTGAGGAATTGGTGCCTACGCCGCCCTTCAGCCGGACACCGAAATTCTTGCCCGCATCAATTATGTCGTCGGCTGACATGGTACTCATCTTGACGGAACCGGCGATCCCGCCCCCCGGGCCGGAAGCCGGCCCCTTCTCGACGGCAACCCCGCCGATCAGGTCGGGATCGATGTAGGTGCGGTTGCTGACGCCCTGGTAGCCTTGGTAAACCGTGGTCGAGTTCATGGCGCCGTCAATCGTGACGTTGACACGGCCCATTCCCTGCATACCGCGGATGTTGACATCAACCGCGCCACCGTTGCGGCTTTCGCCCGAAAGCACGCCCGGCGTGCCCTTGAACACATCGCCAGGGCTCGCGCCTCGAAACCGTTCAATGGATTTCTGCGAGATGTGGGCGGTCGATCCCGGCATCGAATAGGGTTCGTCGGCGGGGTTGCCGCTGCCGCCATGCACATTGATGACATCGAGCACCAGCGCGCCGTCGGCGGTCACCGGCGCATGCGCTCCGGCCACGCGATCGTTGATCGTTACCGTATTTGAACCCGAGAAACTGAAGGTAAGCCCCGTGCCGGCCAGCACGCGACTGACGGCTTCGTGGGCGGTCAACGTGCCACTGACACCTGACGTCTGCTTTCCAGCTGTCAGCGAACTTGGATAGAGCAAACGGAGACTGGCCTGGCGGCCTAGCGACAGCAGGCCATTTTCGAGCGAGCCGGGAGCGATGGAGACAGTGACGTTGCCGGACTGTTGCGCCTGAGTGGCTCCCTGTCCACCGCTTTGGGCCAGCACCGGCATCTGGAACGCAAGCAACGAAACGCCGGCCAGACCCACCCTGGCCGCTCCGCGACAGGAAACAGCCAGATCACTCAAAAACAACATCAATGCCCCCAATGCTATCGATCGAGGGCAATTCCACGCTAACGCACGCCCTCTGACTTCTAAGAGTCAAAACGGGCGATCCTCCTGACGTCGGCAACAAAAGAAACTTAACAAATCTCTAACGCGCCCGGACGAGCACGAGCGCCCCGGTCAGGTAAGTCACGCGGACAGGCAGGTTCTGTTCGAGGACGCGAAGCGCGTCGTCCGTGTCATTCAGGTTGAAAACGCCGCTGACGCGCAGTTGCGCCGTGTCTTCGCCAAGCACAGCGATGTTTCCAGGGCGATAGCGCTCCAGCGTGGCCAGCACATCGCGCAACGGCTGTCCCGAAAAAACAAGGTGACCGTCTTTCCAGGCAACGGCATTTGCGACATCGGCTTTCTCAACCGACAACGCGCCATCAGCCGACAAGCTAGCGGTTTCGCCAGCCTTCAGCATCGCATTGTCGTTGCTGCTGCGAACTTCGACCCTGCCCTCCTGGACCTGCACATCGCTCGCCAGGCCTGACGTGGCTGTACGAATGCCGAAGCGCGTTCCGATTGCAGTTGCGGTGATGTCGTCATCTGCGACCAGGAACGGCTTTTCGGGATTTGCCGCGACATCGAAGAACGCCTCGCCTCGTAGCAATTCCACCCTGCGCTCCCCGTCCGAAAACCGGATCGCGATTGCGGTGTCGGTGTTGAGCGCAACGCGGGTGCCGTCCTCGAGCGTCAGGCTGCGGACTTCGCCAACCGTGGTGTAGTGGTCGGCGCGGAAGCGATCGACAAAGCCCATTCGGTAAAGTGAAGCGGACAGGCCGATGACAACGCAGAGGCCGACGGCATTGCCGACCTTGGCGACGTTGGACAGCCGCCGCTTCTGCTGTCGCTCCGACGGAAGCGAAACCTGCTTCAGGTCAGCCCAGAGTGTCTGGAATTCTTCGAAAGCCGACTGGTGGGCATCATCTCGCCCCAGCCAGGCTTGGAACTGGGCGCGGTCGCCTTCTGTCGCGTCGCTCGATTGCAGGCGCGCAACCCAGCCCGCGGCTTCTTCCGCGATCCTGTCATCCCTAGATGAGTCATCCTCGATGGCCATTGCCCGACCTAGCACCAATCCGCCTGAAAACCTGCCTGAGCCAGATGCCTCAGCAACATACTTCGGTCCGCATTTTCCGTGTTTCCAGCAGCGCCCTGATGATGTGCTTTTCGACCATGTTCCGGCTGACGCCAAGCTTCTGTGCGATTTCGCCGTTCGGCATGTCGTGGATCCGGCTCAGGATGAAAACCTCCTGGCAGCGTGTGGGCAGGGCTTCGATCGCCTTGGCCATCTGCAACAGACACTGGCGCGCGTTGACGATACGCTCCTGATCGGGCGCATCGTCGGCCAGCTCCAGATCAGCAGAATCGCCCCCGTATCGTCCGGCCTCGGCCCTGAACCGCATCGACGCCGAACAGGCCACCGATTTGGCGATCTGGAACAGATAGGCCTGCGGATTCTCGATCAGCGTCTTCGGCGCGGCCACCATCATGCGGAGAAAGGTCTCCTGCGCCGCATCGGCCGCGTCTTCGCGGTTGACCAGCCGGCGCTGAAAGAAACGCTTGAGGCGGCCCCCCTCGCTGCGGTGGAGTTCCTCCAGCGAAAACGTCTTCATGACAGCCGCACCAGCCGCCGCCACGCGCCGCGCCGACATGCAAATGCATGCCGTTTCCTTGTCGCCCCAACCATGAAACGCCCCACCAAATCCGCCCGCGTTCTACGGCAGATAAGTTGACATTTCTAGTCATGATATTGGACGTGCTCGTGGTTTTGGAGCGCTTAGGCGTTGCTGAAAAGGCGAAGCTTCAGAAAAGCATGGCCGAAAAGCCTCAGCACTCGACGACGTTGACCGCGAGACCGCCGAGGCTGGTTTCCTTGTATTTCTCGCTCATGTCCATGCCGGTCTGGCGCATCGTCTCGATGGCGGCGTCAAGCGGCACGAAATGCTTGCCGTCGCCCTTGATGGCGAGCGATGCGGCCGTCACCGCCTTGACCGCGCCAAGCGCATTGCGCTCGATGCAGGGCACCTGGACGAGCCCACCGACCGGATCGCAGGTCATGCCGAGATGATGTTCCAGCGCGATCTCGGCGGCGTTCTCTACCTGCTCTGGCGTGCCGCCCATGACCGCGCACAGGCCCGCGGCTGCCATCGCCGAAGCCGAACCGACCTCGCCCTGACAGCCCACCTCAGCACCCGAGATGGAGGCGTTGGTCTTGATGATGCCTCCGACGGCGGCGGCGGTCAGCAGGAAGTCGCGGATGCTGTCCTTGTCGGCCTCGACATGGAAATGCAGCCAGTAGCGCAGTACGGCGGGCAGCGTGCCGGCAGCACCGTTGGTCGGTGCCGTGACAACGCGCCCTCCGGCGGCGTTCTCTTCGTTGACGGCCATGGCGTAGATCGACAGCCAGTCATTGGCGAGCAGCGGGTTCGGCCTGTTCTGGCTCCACTGCTCCTGCAGCTTGTCGTGCAGCTGGCGGGCGCGGCGGCGAACCTTGAGGCCACCCGGCATGATGCCGTCCTGCGACAGGCCACGGTCGATGCAGCGGCTCATCGCGTCCCAGACGGCGTCGAGCCCGGCGTCGAGATCGCCGCGCTGCATATGGATTTCTTCGTTGGCGCGCTTCATCTCGGCGATGGAAAGCCCGCTCCTCGATGCCATGGCCAGCATCTCGACCGCATTGGCGAATGGATACGGCACGCGCTTGCCGGTCGCCGGTGCCACCGTCTTGGCCTTCATGCGCTGCAGCTCTTCTTCGGATACAACGAAGCCGCCGCCGATCGAATAATAGATGCGCTTGAGCAGCAGCCGGTCGCTGGCGTCATAGGCGTAGAAAGCCATGCCGTTGGCGTGGCCGAGCAGCGGCGTCTTCTTGTCGAGCACCAGGTCGATGCCCGGATCGAAGCGGTAGGATGGATGCCCTTCCGGCGACACCCGCTTGTCGCGCGAGATCTGCTCGACGATGCCGTCGGTCTGATCAGGATCGACGGTGACAGGGGTCAACCCGTAAAGGCCGAGCATGACGGCGCGGTCGGTACCATGGCCGACACCGGTATAAGCGAGCGAACCATGCAGGCTCGCGCCGACGCGGTCGACCTTGGCGCCGGCCGGGCGCGGCCAGTCGCCGGTCAGGATTTCGTCGAGGAAACGCGCGGCCGCCGTCATCGGCCCCATCGTGTGCGAGCTCGACGGACCAATGCCGATCTTGAACAGGTCGAATACCGAAAGAAACAAATCTCACTCCCTGCGACGGCGGTTCATGTCGCATATGTATACGATCATTCCGCCCTTTTCACGTCCGCAGCTAGGCGCGATCCGACGTGGTTTGCTCAGCGCGCGACATTTGAAAAATCCTGAGAATTCCGCAAGGCCATATAGCAAAAAAGCGCGGCTCGGCCGCGCTTTTTGTATCCAATCCGGGTGGCTGTCCGATCAACCGGCGGCCACCACTGCGGCCGTTTCGGCGCCGCTCACCAGCCAGGCAATAAGGAGAAAACCTGCAAAGCCAATCACTGCCTTGGCCGTAAGGCCCCAGCAGGACTTCTGAACGCCGTCATCCATGATGTGTCGCAAGATCCTTGTGGTTCGGTCAGCCGGCGGTGGGTCCGCCATTCGCTTGCCCGAGTTGCGAGTTGGATACGCCTTTGCGCGCGCCTTCGCAATTGCAAAAAATGGCCAAAGCATGGCGAAATCTGCATGGCAGCCATGCAGTCATCAATCCAATTTTAATCAAATCAGGCACTTATGCCAAATTGACCATTCATGGTTTTTAAACACCTATGACGCTGCCGTGGCAGCCTCATAGTCTCGAAATACTTGCTGCTGCCATGTTAGCTTGCAGCCGATGATCAGCGATTCCGTTTCCATGACCGGCCCTTTGAGCAGCCTCGACATCGCGGCACTGGCGTTCTTCCTCGCCGGATGGGTGTTTCACGCCCTTGGTGCGGAGGGCCACATCGTCACGCGCATATCGCTGACCCGGGCGATGAACGCCCAGCGCGCCGCCTGGATGGCAACGATGGCGCGGCGCGAAGTCAGGATCGTCGACACCTCGATCATGACTGGACTGCAGCAAGGCACCGCCTTCTTCGCCTCGAGCTCGCTGATCGCGGTCGGCGGCTGCTTCGCGCTGCTCGGCGCGTCGGACCGGGTGCTGGCCATTCTCAGCGATGTGCCACTGGCGGGTGCGACGGCGCGGCCGCTGTTCGAAATCAAGGTCATCGGCCTGATCGTCATCCTGGCCTACTCGTTCTTCAAGTTCGGCTGGGCTTACCGGCTGTTCAACTATTGCTCGATCCTGATCGGTGCGGTTCCCCAAATCAGCCCCGGCGGCGAGCCTAACGCGGCGATCGACGTCGCGGTCATGCGCGCGACGCGGATGAACCAGCTGGCAGGCAAGCATTTCAACGCCGGCCTGCGCGGCGTCTTCTTTTCGATCGGCTATCTCGGCTGGTTCGTCGACGCACGCGTCTTCTTCGTCACGACGGTGGTGCTGCTCGCGGTGCTGATCAGGCGCCAGTTCTTTTCCGAAGCGCGCAAGGCAGTGCTGGTTCAGGATTCCGGGCCAGGAAACGGATCGTCGATCCGGCCCGACAGCCAATAAGCCAACAGGCCGACCCATTCGCGCATGGCCATCGTGGTGTTCTGCAGTGAATCGGCGGGATTGTCGGTGAACAGGCCGACGCCCTCTTCGCCAGAGGTGCGGTAGTCGACCGGCCAGGCGATTACCTGGAAACCGGCCTTGGCAAACAACGCCATCGAACGCGGCATGTGGAAGGCCGAGGTGACCAGAACCCAGGTTTCGCCAGGCTTTGGCGTCACCATCTCCTTGGAGAACAGCGCGTTCTCGTAGGTGTTGCGCGAGCGGTTTTCGAGGACGAGCCGGTCGCGCGCGACGCCGAGCGCTTCGAGCAGACGCGGTGCCGTATCAGCATCGCTCTCACCTTCGAGCATGAGCGCTCCACTACCGCCCGATACGACGATGCGGGCATAGGGATAGCGGCGGGCGAGTATCGCGGTCTCGACGAAACGGTCGCCACCACTGTTGATCTCGTAGCCGCCGCGCGCCAGATTGATCGCGCCCTCGAAGCCGCCACCGAGCACAACGATGCCGTCGACCCTGGCCGGCTGTGGCGGCCGCTGGAAACGCTCTTCCAGCGGATTGAGCATCAACGAACCGAGCGAAGTCCAGGTGGCAAGCGCCAGGATTGTCAGTGCGGCGAACGTGGCCATGCGGAAGAACCGCCGGCGTCCGAAGAAGCTGGCAACCAGCCCTGCCGCAAGCAGGAAGATCGCGAAATTGAGCGGCTGGGCGAAGAACCAGAAGATCTTTGAGAGGTAAAAGAACATCCGATCCGGGCAGGCGCTAGGCGCCTACCACCACTTCTCCGGCTGGAAACGGCCCGCTGCCTGCTCGATGACATGCGCGGTCTGGAACAAAGTCTCTTCATCGAACGGCCGCCCGATCAGCTGCAGGCCGAGCGGCAGGCCGTGGCCGTCGAGGCCGGCGGGAACGGCGATGCCCGGCAGGCCGGCCATGTTCACCGTCACCGTGAAGATGTCGTTGAGGTACATTTTCACCGGATCGGCGGCCATGTCCTCGTCAGCGACGCCAAAGGCGGCCGAGGGTGTTGCCGGCGTCAGGATGACGTCGACGCCGGCGGCGAAGGCCAGTTCGAAGTCGCGCTTGATCAGCGTGCGCACCTTCTGCGCCTGCAGGTAGTAGGCGTCGTAGTAGCCGGCCGACAGCACATAGGTGCCGATCATGATGCGACGCTTGACCTCGCGGCCGAAACCGGCGGCGCGGGTGTTCTCGTACATCTCGATGATGTCCTTGCCCGGCACGCGCAGGCCATAGCGAACACCGTCATAGCGAGCGAGGTTCGAGGACGCCTCGGCGGGCGCCACGATGTAATAGGCCGGCAGCGCGTATTTGGTGTGCGGCAGCGAGATGTCGACGATCTCAGCGCCGGCATCCCTCAGCCAAGCGATGCCCTTCTGCCACAGCGCCTCAATGTCCTCCGGCATACCGTCGACGCGGTATTCCTTGGGAATGCCGATCTTCATGCCCTTGACCGACTTGCCGATCGCCGCCTCGTAGTCTGGCACCGGCAGGTCGACGGAGGTCGTGTCCTTGGCGTCGACCGAAGCCATCGACTTGAGCAGAATCGCAGCGTCGCGCACGTCGCGCGCGATCGGGCCGGCCTGGTCGAGCGACGAGGCGAAGGCCACCGTGCCCCAGCGGGAGACGCGGCCATAGGTCGGCTTGATGCCAACGGTGCCGGTAAAGGCCGCCGGCTGGCGGATAGAGCCGCCGGTGTCGGTGGCAGTAGCGCCTGCGCACAGGAAAGCCGAAACCGCGGCAGCCGAGCCACCGGAAGAACCGCCAGGCACCAGTTGCATGTTGTCGTAGGTGCGCGCGGTCCTTGTGCCACCAGCCGCAACGAAGCCGCCATCGCCCTGATGGGTCGTCGGCATCACCACCGTTTCGGTGCGCGAACGCCGCCACGGATTGATCACCGGACCGTAGTAGGAAGTCTCGTTGGACGAGCCCATGGCGAACTCATCCATGTTGAGCTTGCCGAGCATGACAGCGCCGTCGGCCCACAGATTGGCGGTGACAGTCGATTCGTAACGCGGCTCGAAGCCGTCGAGCACATGGCTGCAGGCCTGGGTGTGCACGCCTTCGGTGGCGAACAGATCCTTGATGCCGAGCGGGATGCCTTCGAGCGCACCGCCCTCGCCCTTGGCCAGCCTGGCGTCGGACGCCTTGGCCATCTCGCGCGCCTTGTCGGGCGTGGTCGCGACATAGGCGTTGAAGGTCGCGTTGGCCTGATCGATAGCCTGGATATAGGCGTCGGTCAGCTCGGTGGCGGTGATCTCCTTGCCGCGCAGCTTCTCACGCGCTTCGGCAATCGTCAGTCTGGTCAGGTCGGTCATGGCGAATTCACTTCGGGGTCAGGCAGCCGAAAGCTGCTTTTGATGAGACAATGGACCGGCCGGCAGGGCCTATTCCACCACTTTCGGCACAAGGAAGAAATTCTCGTCGGTCGCCGGCGCGTTGGCGACGATGTCGGCGGCCTTGCTGCCGTCGGTCACGGCATCGACGCGCTTCTTCATCTCCATCGGCGTGACCGACGTCATCGGCTCGACACCAGATACGTCGACTTCGTTGAGTTGCTCGACGAAGCCGAGGATGGCATTCAATTCGCCGGTCATGCGGTGGGCATCGTCCTCGCTGACGGCGATACGGGCGAGATGCGCGACGCGCTTGACGGTCTTGAGATCAACGGACATCGAAATACTCCGGAAAGCCGGTAAATTGGTCAGGTCGGGCTATAACGGCGCGGCGCGCGCGGTGCAACATCGATGATCGTGCTCATGGCATCGCAACGCCGTCGCACAGGACATAGGTGCCACCATTGTCGGTCTGCCCGCTTTCGGGATCGACCTGGCGCACGGAGACGATCTCGATCTGCGTCGCGTTCAACTCGAGGATGGAGAGCGTGTCGGGAAACAGGTGCCCGGGCTCCTGGCACAAGGCGGTCACCGCCCATGCGGGCGAACGCGTCGCCCGCGCGATGTTGAGAAACTCGCAATTGTATTCGACGCTTTCGATACCGTCGCGCGACAGGATCAGGCTGCCGGCGTCGATCACCGACTGCAGTGAATCCTTCTTTGCCTGGGCACAGAGTTGCTCGGATTGAAGATAGACGCCCTTGATGAAGTCGGTGGCATAGGCCGACGTGCTGAACGCTGTCAGCGTGGACACTGCAAGAATTCGCCAGATCTTCATGTCAAACCCATCCCGCGGCGTTGCCGCTGCGCTCAAATATCAACCACCACTCCAACCTTCGGCAACACGACATCGACGCCCGAACCTTCGAGGCCGGCGACGAACTGGTCCGCCGTCTGGTCGACGATCGGGAAGCTGGCGAAGTGGCATGGCACCACTGTTTCGAACTTGAAGAAACGCCGGCAGGCAAGTGCTGCCACCGCACCACCCATGGTGAAGCGGTCGCCGATCGGAACAAGGCCGATGGCCGGCTCATGCAGTTCGTTGATCAGCGCCATGTCGGAAAAAATGTCGGTATCGCCCATATGGTAGAGCGTGCGCTCCTCGGCGAAATGTAGCACCAGGCCACCGGGATTGCCGAGATAGACGTTGCTGCCGTCCGGCCGGCTGACCGAAGACGAATGCAGGGCCGTAACGAAGGTGGTGGTGAAGCTGCCGCAATCTACGGTGCCGCCGATGTTGCCGGGATTGATCTGCTTGTCGCTGACACCCTGGCCGACGAGATACATGCAGATCTCGAAATTGGCGACGAGCATGGCACCGGTCTTCTTCAGGATGGCAGCGGCGTCGCCGATATGGTCGTCATGGCCGTGCGTCAGCAGCACATGGGTAACGCCTTCGGCGGCCGCCTCCCAGGATTTGCCCCACGACGGATTGCCGGTCAGGAACGGGTCGATCAGGATTGTGGCGCCAGCGACTTCAATTCGGAACGCCGAATGTCCAAACCAGGTCAACTTCATCGTTTCGGCACTCCTCGTAATTTCGTTGGCCAAAGGATAGAACGCACAAAGCCCCATTCAAAGGGCCGATACGCAGATTCAAGGTGTTAGGGCCTGCGTTGCTCATCCAGGCTGGCGCAGAGCCATCAAGTCATAGAGGAAAAGCCGCTTGGCTATCGTTACGATTGAACAACTGCCCGCGCTGCTGGCCGGCGGCAAGACGCTTGCTGGGCTCGATCTCGGCGACAAGACGATCGGCGTGGCAGTCTCGGATCGTGGCCTGTCGTTCTCGCATCCACGACAGGTCATCATGCGCAAGAAATTCACGCTCGACGTCGCGGCCCTGCTTGCCATGCTGGCCAAGGAAAACACCGCCGCAATCGTGATCGGCCTGCCGATCAACATGGATGGCTCTGAGGGCCCGCGCGCGCAGAAGTCGCGCGCTTTCGTGCGCAATGCCGCCAACCTCACCGACTTGCCATTCATCTTCTGGGACGAGCGGCTGTCGACGGTGGCGGCGAAACGCGTGCTGATCGAGATGGATGTCTCGCGCAAGAAACGTGACGGCCGCATCGATTCGGCCGCGGCCGCCTTTATTCTGCAGGGTGTACTCGACCGGTTGCAGACACTCGACGCATCGCCGCACGCGGACTAGACCGCCAGCCCCTCACCTTCTCGGCAATCAGCTTGCGGCGGCGGAACGCCCAGATTCCCAAAAGGATGAAGCTGTCGAGAATGCAGGCCTTGCCGATCATCCAGGGGATCTTTGCCGCCTCGACGCCGAGCAATTCGCCATAGAGATCAAAGATCGCCAGGTTCAGGGGGCGGCTCAGGATCGGGTAACCGAAATGGAGGTCGTTGATCGACAGGAAGTACCAGCCCCAGAACAGGACCAGCGGCGTGGCCCAAACGGCGAAAATATAGCGCATCAGGCGCAGCCTTCCACAGGAGGCTTGGCGGCTTCAGTGTCCGGGAATTGGTTCGAAAAGACCCGCATCGGGACTCCTGCTTCTTTGCAAAAGACAGTGAGCCCTGCAGGTGCAGCGTGCAACGTAAACCATTTGTTAAGGTTAATTTACGCGCGGTTGTCCAACAATGGGACGGTTACTGCCCCGGATTGCGTCAGCCGACCTGTGGATAGAGCGTGTCGATGATCAGGCGCGAATCGTGCCGCGCATCGAGCATGCCGTAGGTGCCGCGCCACTGACCGGCGAGACGGGTCTCGATGAAGGCGTCGGCGATCCGCCCTGCCCCCATTCGGCGCAACTCGGCCGCAGCCGCCGAAATCGCCAGCTGCTCGGTCAGGATGCGCGCCGAGCCCTCGTCCGAAGACGCAACCTGCATGGCTGCGCGGAGCACGCCGAGCACGCTGCGACCACCAGCGCCAAGGTCGCGTTCGAGGGTCGCCAGTACATCCTCGAACAGGCCTGGCGCGCGCTGCAGCACGCGCAGTACGTCGAGCGCCATAACATTGCCAGAACCTTCCCAGATCGCGTTGACCGGCGCCTCACGATAATAGCGCGCCAGCGGCGCTTCTTCGACATAGCCGTTGCCGCCAAGGCACTCCATCGCTTCGTAGAGAAGCCCCGGCGCGATCTTGCAGACCCAATATTTGACAACAGGCGTCATCGCCCGGGCAAAAGCCGCCTCGCCGCGGTCGGAAGCCGCTTCGTCGAACGAGCGCGCCAGCCGAAAAGCAAGCGCGGTCGCGCCAGCGACGTCGAGCGCCATGTCGGCAAGAACCCGCTGCATCAAGGGCTGGTCGACAAGATTGGCGCCGAACACCTGTCGGTGGCGGGTTTGGTGGACTGCTTCGGCAAGACCCGCGCGCATGATTGCCGACGAGGCAACGGCGCAGTCGAGCCGCGTCAGCGTTACCATGTCCATGATCGTCTTGATGCCGCCGCCGGGCTCGCCGACCAGATCGCCGATGGCGCCCTGGATCTCGACCTCGGCGGAAGCGTTGGAACGGTTGCCGAGTTTGTCCTTGAGGCGCTGGAACTGCAGCCCGTTGGCCGAGCCGTCGCTGAGGATGCGCGGAACCAGGAAACAGGACAGCCCCTCGGGCGCCTGCGCCAGCATCAGGAAAGCGTCGGACATCGGCGCCGACATGAACCATTTGTGGCCGGTGAGCCGGTAGAAACTGCCACCGGCGCGTTCGGCCTTGGTGGTATTGGCTCGGACGTCGGTGCCGCCCTGCCTTTCGGTCATGCCCATGCCGAGCGTCAGGCCGGCCTTTTCGACCGGTGGCTTTTGCGCCTGATCGTATTTGCGCGTGGTGACGCGCGGCGCCCACTCGCGAAACAGCTTCGGGCTCGCCATCAATGCGGCAAGCGAAGCGTTGGTCATGGTGATCGGGCACAGGTGCCCGCATTCAAGCTGCGCGGTCAGGTAGAAGCGCGCCGCGCGCACCTGGTGGCGTCGCCCGGTCTCCGTCCCTCCGTTTTCCCAGACGGAAGAATGCAGCCCGCCTGTGATCGAGCGACGCATCAGCGCGTGATAGGCAGGATGGAACTCGACCTGGTCGATACGGCGGCCCTGACGGTCATGGGTCTTGAGCTTCGGAACTTCGCTGTTGGCGAGCCGCGCGAGATCCTGCGCCTCTTGATTCAGCACGAAGCGGCCGAGGCCGTCGAGGTCGCGACGCACTGGCTCGGAAAAGCTCTCTGCGATCTGGATCAGCAGCGGGTCGCCGCGCCAAGCATTGCTGCCCGTCAGCGGAGGGGGCTGGTTCGGCACGTCCTGCGTCACGCCTTGTCCTTCATCGGTGTGGGCAACGGGCACGAATCCGCAGCCATGGCCGGCTTTTATAGCCGAAATGCTTATCGATAGCTTATGGCCCAGCTTGGATGCGACGAAAATCCCGTGGGAGAACTTTCGACATCGAAATCCTGGCTTGCGGGTCACTTAAGCACAGCCTATAGCAGCGCCTTGAGATGACAGACCTATCGTCCCTGCCGCCATACCCGCACCGCCATCTTCTTGGCATCCGCGACCTTTCTCCTTTCGATATCGAATTGTTGCTCGACCGCGCCGACGCGGCCGTGTCGATTTCGCGTCAGTCGGAGAAAAAGACGTCGGCGCTGCGCGGTAGAACCCAGATCAACCTGTTTTACGAAGCCTCGACGCGCACGCAGTCGTCCTTCGAGCTCGCCGGCAAACGCCTCGGCGCCGACGTCATGAACATGTCGGTTGCATCCTCTTCGGTGAAGAAGGGCGAGACCTTGATCGACACGGCGATGACGCTGAACGCGATGCGACCCGACATCCTGATCATCCGCCATCAGTCGGCCGGCGCCGCCGCCCTGCTCGCCCAGAAGGTCAGTTGCTCGGTGGTCAATGCCGGCGACGGCGCGCATGAGCACCCGACGCAGGCGCTGCTCGACGCGCTGACCATCCGCCGCGCCAAGGGTCGCATTGCCCACCTGACAGTGGCGATCTGCGGCGACATCCTGCATTCACGCGTCGCCCGCTCCAACATCTTGTTGCTCAACGCGCTCGGCGCCCGGGTCAAGGTCGTCGCGCCCTCGACGCTGCTGCCTTCCGGCATCGCCCAGATGGGCGTCGAGGTGACGCAGTCGATGGCCGAAGGCCTGAAGGACGCCGACGTGGTCATGATGCTGCGCCTGCAGCGCGAGCGCATGGCCGGCGCCTTCGTGCCTTCGGTGCGCGAGTACTTTCGCTACTACGGCCTCGACGCCGAAAAGCTGAAGGCTGCCAAGCCCGATGCGCTGGTGATGCACCCGGGTCCGATGAACCGCGGTGTGGAAATCGCCTCGGAGATCGCCGACGGCCCGCAGAGCGTCATCCAGGAACAGGTGGAAATGGGCGTCGCCGTGCGCATGGCGGTGATGGAAGCGCTGCTCGACCCGCGCCGCAATCGCGATGGACACAACGCATGAGCATCACGGTTTTCCAGCGCGCCCGCATCGTCGACCCCTCGCGCGGCGTCGATGAGACCGGCACGGTCATCGTCGACGGCAAGAAGATCGTTGCGGCAGGCGCCGACGCGCTCAACCAGGGCATTCCCGGCGGTGCCGAAGTCATCGACTGCGATGGCAAGGCCATCATTCCCGGCCTGATCGACGGCCGCGTCTTCATCGGCGAGCCAGGCGGCGAGCACCGCGAGACAATTGCCTCGGCAAGCGTCGCTGCCGCAGCCGGTGGTGTCACATCCATCGTCATGATGCCCGACACCGACCCGGTGATCGACAACGTCGCGCTGGTCGAGTTCGTGCTGCGCACAGCCAAGGACACCGCATCGGTCAACGTTTTTCCAGCTGCAGCGATAACCAAGGGCCTCGACGGCCACGAGATGACCGAATTCGGTCTATTGCACGAAGCGGGTGCTGTTGCTTTCACCGACGGGCGCCACACGATCGCCAGCTCGATGGTGATGCGCCGAGCGCTAACCTATGCCCGCGATTTCGACGCCGTCATCGCCCACGAAATACAGGACGCCGATCTCGCCTCGTCAGGTGTCATGAATGAAGGCCTCTATGCCAGTTGGCTTGGGCTCTCGGGCATTCCGCGTGAGGCCGAGACCATTCCGCTTGAGCGCGACCTTGCCCTAGCCCGGCTGACGCGCGGCAACTACCACGCCGCCAAGATCTCGACTGCCATGGCGGCGGCGGCTGTTTCGCGCGCCAAGGCCGACGGCGCCAAGGTGACTGCTGGCGTCTCGATCAACAGCCTGTCGCTCAACGAAAACGATGTCGGCGAGTACCGCACCTTCTTCCGGCTGGCGCCGCCATTGCGCGCCGAAGAAGACCGCATTGCCATGATCGGGGCGCTGAAGGACGGCACCATCGACCTGATCGTTTCCTCGCACGACCCGCAGGACGTCGACACCAAGCGCCTGCCCTTCGCCGATGCCGCAGTCGGCGCGATCGGGCTGGAAACATTGCTGGCCGTGGCATTGCGCCTGCACCACAACGACGAAGTGCCGCTGCTGCGCATCATTGAAGCGCTTTCGACCGCTCCGGCCAAGCTGTTCGGCCTGCCCGGCGGCACGCTGAAGCCCGGCGCCTTGGCGGATCTGGCTCTTGTCGACCTTGGCGAGCCGTGGCTGGTGCGCGAGGCCGATATCCGATCACGCTCCAAGAACACCTGCTTCGAAGGGGCCAGACTGCAAGGCAAGGTCTTGAAAACCTTGGTCGGCGGACGCACAGTATTCTCGGCCTGACGGGCCACGGGGGAGAAAAAATACCTTGATGCCGGATGACATTTTTCCGACGGCTATACACGTGCTCATCGCGGCCGCCGTATTCGGCTATCTCCTGGGTTCGATTCCATTTGGCCTGCTGCTGACTCGCGCGGCCGGCCTCGGCGACGTGCGCAAGATAGGCTCAGGCAATATCGGCGCCACCAACGTGCTGCGCACCGGCAACAAGAAGCTGGCGGCCGCAACGCTGTTGCTCGACGCGCTCAAGGGAACAGTGGCAGTGATCATCGCTTCGCGCTGGAGCCACGAAGCGGCACTTGCCGCTGGCCTTGGCGCCTTCATCGGCCATCTCTATCCGATCTGGCTCGGCTTCAAGGGCGGCAAGGGCGTTGCGACCTATCTAGGCGTCTTGTTCGGCCTGTCGGGGCTTGGCGCACTCGCCTTCGCCGTCACCTGGCTGCTTGTCGCCTTTGTCAGCCGATACTCATCGCTTGCAGCGCTGACGGCCGGGATCGTAGTGCCGATTGCTCTTTACATGATCGACATGCCCAAGGCCGCAGGCCTGCTGGCCCTGATGAGCATGATCGTGTTCATCCGGCACCGCGAGAACATCTCGCGCCTGCTCGCCGGCACCGAATCGCGGATCGGATCCAAGGGATGAACCAACCCGCCGCCGGGCCGCATCTCAGCGACCGGCAGCGGCTCCACTGGCTGCGCCTGATCCGTACGCCCAATGTCGGCCCGGCAAGTTTTCGCGACCTGATCAACCGCTTCGGCTCGGCCGAAACCGCAATCGAGATGTTGCCCGAGATCATGATGGCTGGCGGTGCCAACCGGCTGGTCCGTGTGCCTTCGGTGGCGGAGGCCGAGGCGGAAATCGAGTTGGCGCGCAGATGCGGCGCGCGCTTCGTCGCGCTTGGCGAACACGATTACCCCCAGACACTCAAGCGCATGGACAATCCGCCACCGCTGCTTGCGGTCAAAGGCACCGCTGCAGTCTTCGGTTTGCCCCCGGTGGCCATCGTCGGCGCGCGCAATGCCTCGCTCGCCGGGATCAAGATGGCCCGCACACTGGCATTGGAGCTTGGCCGCAACGGCTATTGCGTGATCTCCGGGCTGGCTCGTGGCATCGACACCGCAGCGCATCAGGGCAGCCTCGACACCGGCACGGTCGGTGTTCTTGCAGGCGGTATCGATCGCCCCTACCCGCCCGAAAATGCCAGCCTCTGCGACGAGATCGCCGAACGCGGGGCAATCGTCTCGGAAATGCCGTTTGGCTGGGAGCCACGCGCCCAGGACTTTCCGCGCCGCAATCGCATCGTCGCCGGCCTGGCGCTCGGGCTTGTCGTGGTTGAAGCGGCCCAACGTTCGGGCTCGCTGATCAGCGCGCGGCTCGCCGGCGAGATGGGGCGACTGGTCTTCGCCGTGCCCGGCTCGCCGCTCGACCCCCGTGCCGCCGGCACCAACGGCCTGCTCAAGGACGGCGCGACACTGGTGACCGAAGCAGCCGACGTCCTGGAGGCGCTGTCGCCGCTGGTCGGCGGCCAGCCTTATGTCCAGCCCAGCCTCGAGGAGCCGCCCGATTTCAGCGCCACGCCGCCACCAGCCGACAGCGACCGAGCCCGGGTGATCGAGGCGTTGGGGCCGGTTCCCATCGAGGTCGACGAACTGATACGTCACACCCGACTCCACCCGGCGCAGATATTCATGATCCTGCTGGAGCTCGACCTTGCGGGCCGGCTCGAACGCCATTCAGGCGGACGTGTTTCGCTTGTTGAGCCCGACGTTTGACGGACGCTCTCCGCGAATGACATCGCCAGCCTCGACATATGCCATCTCGATCAGATAGGCGAGCATGCCACAACGTTCCGTCTCCGCCATGATGCGGAGTTGCCCCAGCATGGCCTGGATATAGTCCATAGTTTCGGCCCGCCTTTGCGCAGGCGCCGGCTTGTGCATATCAGTGGCTTTCCTCTGCCGCCCCATGTCGAATCGCGCAATCTGGTGCCGATTTCGGCACAGAAGTCAGGCTCAACCGGCAATGGTGGAAACGTAGCAAATCTACCAGTGATTGCAATAGCGCATATTAATATACCTTGGGTTGCAATCCCGTTCTTCACCGTCGTTTTTGACCCCTTCCCCTTGACCGGACCGAAAAGCGCGGCCATGTGACGAGCGAATTGAAAATCTTCGCCACGCGCCGTCAGCCGTTGTTTTGGCGCTTCACTGGAAAATCACCCACATATGGACGTCGTTGTCGTCGAGTCACCCAACAAGGTGAAAAGCATCAACAAGTACCTGGGCCGGAACTACAAGGTTCTCGCCTCGTTCGGCCATGTCCGCGATTTGCCGGCCAAAGACGGTTCGGTCAAACCGGATGATGACTTTGCCATGTCCTGGGCGGTCGACGCAGCGTCGGCCAAGCGGCTGAACGACATTGCCAAGGCAGTCAAGGAGGCCGATGGCCTGATCCTCGCAACCGATCCGGATCGCGAAGGGGAAGCCATCGCCTGGCATGTGCTCGAGGTGCTCAAGCAGAAGCGCGTGCTGAAGGACAAGACGATCAAGCGCGTCGCCTTCAACTCGATAACCAAGCAAGCAGTGCTCGAAGCCATCGCCAATCCGCGCGAGATTGATCCGCCGCTGGTCGACGCCTATCTGGCGCGCCGCGCTCTCGACTATCTCGTCGGCTTCACCCTGTCCCCGGTATTGTGGCGCAAGCTGCCCGGCGCCCGTTCGGCTGGCCGCGTCCAGTCCGTGGCGTTGCGCTTCGTCTGCGATCGCGAGGCCGAGATCGAACGCTTCGTGCGTGAGGAATACTGGCAGATCGCAGCGACGCTCGGTACGCCGCGCGCCGAAAGCTTCGAAGCTCGCCTGACCGCTTTTGACGGCAAGAAGCTGCAGAAACTTGACATCTCCTCGCAGACCATGGCCGACGACATCAAGGCGATGCTCGACGGCGCGAGCTTCAAGACGTTGTCCGTCGAGGCCAAGCCGACCCGGCGCAACCCGAGCGCGCCCTTCACCACTTCGACCTTGCAGCAAGCCGCGTCGTCGCGCCTGAGCTTCTCGGCTAGCCGTACCATGCAAGTCGCCCAGCGCCTTTACGAGGGCATGGAGATCGGCGGCGAAATGGCAGGTCTGATCACCTATATGCGTACCGACGGCGTGCAGATGGCGCCTGAGGCCATCGAGGCGGCCCGTGACGCGATCGTCAAGGAGTTCGGCGCCAAGTACCTGCCCGAAAAGCCGCGCCAGTACACCACCAAGGCCAAGAACGCCCAGGAAGCGCACGAAGCCATCCGGCCGACCGACTTCAATCGTACGCCGACCGAGATGCGCAAGTTTCTCGATGCCGACCAGGCACGGCTCTACGAGATGATCTGGAAGCGTGCGATCGCCAGCCAGATGCAGCCGGCCGAGATCGAACGCACAATTGTCGAGATCGAAGCCCGCAACGGGGGCAAGACCGCCGGCCTGCGCGCAGTTGGCTCCGTCACCCGCTTTGACGGCTTCATTGCTGCCTACACCGAGCAGAAGGAAGAAGATTCGGACGACGAGGAAAACCGTCGCCTGCCCGAAATCCGCACCGACGAAACGCTCAAGCGCGAAACGATCAACGCCACCCACCACACCACCGAGCCGCCGCCCCGCTATTCCGAAGCAAGCTTCATCAAGAAGATGGAAGAGCTCGGCATCGGCCGGCCCTCGACCTATGTCGCGACGCTCAAGACGCTTGAGGACCGCGACTATGTGAAGATCGAGAACCGCAAGCTCATCCCTCAGGCAAAGGGCCGGCTGGTTACGGCTTTCATGGAGAGCTTCTTCCGGCACTATGTCGAATATGACTTCACCGCCTCGCTCGAGGAAAAGCTCGACGAGGTCTCCGACGGCAAGCTCGCATGGCGCGACGTGCTGCGGGATTTCTGGAAGGACTTTTCCGGCGCTGTCGACGAGATCAAGGAACTGCGCGTCACCAACGTACTCGACGCGTTGAACGAAGAGCTTGCTCCGCTTGTCTTCCCGGAACGCGAGGACGGCTCGAACCCGCGCATCTGCCAAAAATGCGGCACCGGCAACCTGTCGCTGAAGCTCGGCAAGTATGGCGCCTTCGTCGGTTGCTCGAACTATCCCGAATGCGGCTTCACCCGCCAGCTCGACGGCCCCGGCGCAAATGGCGACAACGGCGGCCTCGAGGACGGCACCAAGGTTTTGGGCGCCGATCCTTACACCAATGAAGAGATCACGCTGCGCAGCGGCCGCTTCGGGCCTTACATCCAGCGTGGCGACGGCAAGGAAGCCAAGCGCTCCAGCCTGCCTAAGGGCTGGGCGGCAGCTTCCATCGATCACGAAAAGGCCCTGGCATTGCTCGCCTTGCCGCGCGACGTCGGCCAGCATCCCGAATCCGGCAAGATGATCTCGGCCGGGCTTGGCCGCTATGGCCCGTTCGTGCTTCACGACGGCGCCTATGCCAATCTCGAAAGCATCGAGGACGTGTTCTCGATCGGCCTGAACCGTGCGGTAACAGTGATTGCGGAAAAGCAGGCCAAAGGCAAAGGCGGACGGGGCGGAGGTACGCCGGCAGCCTTGAAGGATCTCGGCGAGCACCCGGCAGGTGGCGGCAACGTCACCGTGCGCGACGGCAAATACGGCGCCTATGTCAATTTCGGCAAGGTCAATGCTACCTTGCCGAAGGGGACGGATCCGGCCGCGATCACGATGGAAGCAGCACTTGCGCTGATCGCCGAAAAAGAGGCGAAAGGCGGCGGCTCCAAGAAGCCAGCCAGAAGCGCCGCCAAGAAGCCGGCGGCCAGCGGAACCAAGAAAACGGCCTCCAGCAAGGCCAAGAAGAAGGACTGAGCGACCGTGGCGCGAAAGATTTCCGGACGAAATGCCGGCACCAGACGCGCCGCAAGCGACGAGGTCCGAGGCAAGGACGTCTACCGCCCGTCGCGGGACGAGATTTTGCGCTACATCGCGGAGAACCCCGACCGCAGCGGCAAGCGTGATATCGCCAAGGCGTTTGCCCTGAAGAACGATGACCGCATCTGGCTGAAACACCTGCTGCGCGAGTTGCAGGATGAGGGCCTGCTCGAGAAGAGCCGCAAGCGCCTGACGCGGGCCGGCGCGCTGCCGCACGTTGCCGTGCTCGACATCTTTGGCCGTGACCCCGAAGGCACGCTTCTGGCTCGTGCCTCCGAGCAGCCAGATGGTGCGATCGTCGCCATCAAGCTGTCGCGCGGCGGCAACGGCCCGACGCCCGGCGTCGGCGACCGCGTGCTGGCAAAAACCTTCGCGATCGAGGATCACCTCGGCGACGACAACGAGCCGGCCTACACTGCGCGCGTGATGAAGATCTTCGAAAAGCGCAGCGACACCGCGCTCGGCATCTTCCGCATCCTCAAGGACGGCACTTTCCGCATCGAGCCGGTCGAACGCCGGCAGCCTGAGCTTGTTGTCGACAAGGATTCTCAGAATGGTGCCAAGGAAGGCGACCTCGTCGAGGTCGTGCCGGAACGCGCCAGCCGCTACGGCCTGCCGCGCGCCAAGGTCGTCTCGGTCCTGGGCTCGCTGACCAACGAGAAGGCGGTCTCGATGATCGCCATCCATGCTCACGACATCCCACACATTTTCCCGGCCGAGGTGCTCGCCGAAGCTGAGGCAGTCAGGCCGGCAACGCTCGACGGCAAGCGTGAGGACTGGCGCGAGCTGCCGCTGGTCACCATCGACCCGGCCGACGCCAAGGATCACGACGACGCGGTCTATGCCGAGCCGGATACGGATGAAAAGAACCCGGGCGGCTTCATCGTCACTGTCGCCATCGCCGATGTCGCGGCCTATGTCCAGCCCGGAACGGCACTGGACAACGAGGCGCTGAAGCGCGGCAATTCGGTCTATTTCCCTGACCGTGTCGTGCCGATGCTGCCGGAGCGCATCTCCAACGATCTGTGTTCGCTGCGCGAAGGCGTCGACCGTCCGGCGCTTGCCGTGCGCATGACCTTCTCAGCTGAAGGCCGCAAGGTCAGGCATGCATTCCACCGCATCATGATGCGCTCGTCGGCCCGCCTCGCTTATCCGCAGGCGCAGGCTGCCATCGACGGCGTGCCAGACGACAAGACCGGGCCAATCCTGGAGACCATTCTCAAGCCGCTCTGGGCCGCCTATGACGTGCTCAAGCGTGGCCGCGACAGCCGCCAGCCGCTCGAACTCGATTTGCCCGAGCGCAAGATCCTGCTCAAGCCGGACGGCACTGTCGATCGTGTCATCGTTCCCGATCGCCTCGACGCCCACAAGCTGATCGAGGAGTTCATGATCCAGGCCAACGTCGCTGCGGCCGAGACGCTGGAAAACAAGAAGCAGAAGCTCGTCTACCGCATTCATGATGGTCCTTCGCTCGCCAAGCAGGAATCGCTGCGCGAATTCCTGCAAACGATCGGCCTGTCGCTGGCGCGCGGAGCCGAGATGCGGCCAGCTCAGTTCAACGGCATTCTTGAGCGCGTACGCGGGGAAGACAACGAGCAACTGGTCAACGAAGTGGTGCTGCGCTCGCAGAGCCAAGCCGAGTACAATCCCGACAATATCGGCCATTTCGGCCTCAACCTGCGCCGCTACGCGCATTTCACCTCGCCGATCCGCCGCTACGCCGACCTCATCGTGCATCGCGCGCTAATCGGCTCGCTTGGCTTGGGCGCAGATGGATTGACGTCTTCTGAGGAAGCGCGGCTGGAAGAAATCGCCGGCCTGATTTCGCAGACCGAACGCCGTGCAATGGCAGCCGAGCGCGAGACCGTCGACAGGCTGGTTGCCGGCTTCCTAGCCGAGCGTGTCGACGAAACATTCGATGCGCGCATCTCGGGCGTGGTCAAGGCGGGACTATTTGTCCAATTGCCGCAATATGGCGCGGATGGTTTCATCCCCGTGTCATCCCTAGGTGACGACTATTACCACTTCGACGAAGCTGCCCGCGCCTTGTTCGGCGAACGCTCCGGCAAGGGCTACCAGCTCGCCGACCGCGTCGAGGTCAAGCTGGTCGAGATTGCGCCGCTGGCCGGCGCCATGCGCTTCGAGATGCTGACCGAACCGAAGCCCCTGCCCGGTTCCAAACGGTCCTTCCACAAGACCAAGGGGCAAAGAACGCGTGCCCGCGCCTCCCAGCCACGGCGGGGTCCGCGCGGCAGGAGATGACGATGGAAGAACAGGTATTCGGCGGCGACCACCACAAGGTGGCCCGTGAGCCGCGCCCCGTGTGGCAGGCGATCAAGCGCGGCCTGTTCTGCAAGTGCCCGAACTGCGGCCAGGGCAAGCTGTTTGCATCCTTCGTCAAGACCGTCGACAGGTGCGAAGTCTGCCACGAAGAGATCTTCCACCACCGTGCCGACGACCTGCCCGCCTATCTCGTGGTGGTCATCGTCGGTCACATCGTCGTCGGCGCGTTCATGGGCGTCGAGGCCACAAGCACGCTCGCTTTGTGGCAGCATCTGCTGATCTGGGTACCCCTGACGATCGTCTCGGCGCTCGCCTTGCTGCGCCCGATGAAGGGTGCGGTTGTCGGCATGCAATGGGCGCTCTACATGCATGGCTTCAGCGGCGAGGAAGACGAAGTCGAAACGCATCCAGAGGCCTGAACCTGCGCTGGCGCAATGCCCAAGGGCAAGCAAGTGCTTCCGTCCACCCCGACATTCCGTTAGGACAGCCGCGATGGATGGCATTAGCAAAGCAGAACTCGACAGGCTCGAAGCCAGGGAGATGGTGAAGAGCGGCGCGCCATTGCGTCCGCGCGACGCGGCAACGCTGATCCTGCTCGACCGCAAGGGCAACGATGTGCTGGTGCTGATGGGCCGGCGGCACATGAAGCACGCCTTCATGCCCGGAAAATTCGTCTTTCCCGGCGGCCGCACCGACCCTGCCGACAGTCGCATCAAGGTGGCCGACGACCTTCATCCCGACGAGGCAGCAAAGCTGCGCGCCGGAACTGGCCGCGTCAGCATCGCACGCGCCCGGGCAATCGCGCTTTCGGCGATTCGCGAGACCTACGAGGAAGCAGGCCTACTGATCGGCCGTCGCAGCCCGTTCTCGACCACCAAGGCCGACTGGCAAGGTTTTGCCGAACATGGCGTCGCGCCTGCTCTCGGTTGCCTGCGCTTCATCGCCCGCGCGGTGACCCCTCCCGGCCGTGTCAGGCGCTTCGACACGCGCTTCCTCTCGGCTTGGCGCAGCGACGTCGCGGTCGAATTGCCTGAAGGCGGACCGACAAACGAGCTCGAGGAGCTGGTCTGGCTGCCCTTGGCTGACGCTGTGAAGGCCGACATCCCTGCGATCACGCAGTCGGTGCTTGGCGACCTCAGACAGCGGCTGTCGGTAGACCCCGGGCTCGAGCCGGGTGGCGAAGTGCCATTCTACCGCATGTTCGCCCAACACTTCCGCCGCGATATCCTGTAGGCATTGCATGACCGATACCCTTCAGGAGGCTGAAAACGTCGAGCGGGTGCACTGGCGCTCGATTTCAGCGGCCATCGCCTCGATCAGCGTCGTCGGCATCGCCATTGGCCTCGGCATACCGCTGCTGAGCGTGATTCTCGAATCGCGTGGCTATTCGTCCTCGATGATCGGCCTGAACACGGCCGTCGCCGGCATAGCCTCGATTGCCGCGGCTCCGCTCGCAACGCCGATCGCCATGCGTTTTGGCGTCGTCTGGACAATGCTCGCGATGATATTCGTCGGGGCGGTAGCTTTTGTCGGCTTCTATTTCGCCCAGTCCTTCTGGATGTGGTTTCCGCTACGGGCCGTGCTGCATTTCGCGCTGACAGTGCTGTTCATCCTGTCGGAATTCTGGATCAGCACCTGTGCTCCGCCGCATCGACGTGGCCTGGTACTCGGCATCTACGCCACCGTGCTGTCGCTCGGCTTCGCCGCTGGCCCGTGGCTGTTCTCGCAGATCGGCAGCACCGGCTTCCTGCCGTTCGGGCTGACCTTCGCATTCGTCATGGTCGCCGCGATTCCGGTGCTGCTGGCGCGCAGCGAGAGCCCCAAGATCGTCTCCGAAGGCGGCAAAGGTGGCTTCTTCCGTTACATCTGGATCGTGCCGACCGCCACCGCTGCCGTGCTTGTGTTCGGCGCGGTCGAGACCGGCGGCTTTGCCCTGTTTCCGATCTATGGCCAGCGCATCGGCTACACCGAGGGCGAGGCAGCATTGCTGCTCACCATGATCGGCCTAGGCAATTTCCTGCTGCAGATCCCCATCGGCATGCTGAGCGACCGCATCGGCGACCGCCGTATCCTGTTGCTCATCTGCGCCCTTGTCGGGCTGGGCGGAACGCTGGCAATGCCGCTGCTGACGGTCAACTGGCACCTGATGGCGGGCATGCTGTTTGTCTGGGGCGGCGTGGTGGCGGCACTCTACACCGTGGGCCTCGCGCATCTGGGCGCACAGCTTTCGGGCCGCGACCTGGCCTCCGCCAACGCCGCCTTCATCTTCTGCTACGGCCTCGGCATGATCCTTGGACCGCAGGTGATTGGCATCTTCATGGATATCTTCGGCCCCAACGGATTCGGCTGGGCGCTGGCGGTGTTCTTCGGCGGCTACATCGCCATTGGACTGGGCCGAATTGCCGCGAAATCGCGCCGATAACGCGCCAAGGCTTGACTTTCCGGGTGCGTTCTTTATGTGTCCCGCAGGTTTTCCGCGTCCGGGTTGTTTTCCCGTCCTGAGGCGGGTGCAACTCCAGACAATTAACGGACGAGAATCATGGCCAAGGCTGCAAACATCAAGATCAAGCTTCTGTCGACCGCCGACACCGGTTTCTTCTACGTGACGAGCAAGAACAGCCGCACGAAGACGGAAAAGCTGTCGTTCCGCAAGTACGACCCGGTTGCGAAGAAGCACGTCGAATTCAAGGAAACCAAGATCAAGTAATCTGGTTGCCTCCAGGAATACCAAAACGCCGCCCATTGGGCGGCGTTTTTGTTTCAGGGGGATGTTTGCTGCAGGTTCCGGATGCGCCCAACATGCCAAAGGTCATGCTGACGCATAGAAGATCATGCGGAAAAGCCGCCTGCCCTGCGCTCAGCCATGATGAGATGATTTCGAGAAAGGGGGCCGGTCGGCGTCTGGCAGCGGTACGAGGAGGCCACTATGTGCCAGTGCCGGCCGGCCGACCCCACGGACCCAGGAGATGCGGCGGACCTGAGCATCATGGGGTATGAATTGGGCTATCCGACCTGTGCTCCTCGTGCCGGCGCCCGTCCTTCTTCTCAACTTCACAGTCGCGCAAGATCGCTTGAAAATCAACACTTTCTTAACCACGGCTCGCGAATCGCTCGGGTTAAGGTAAACGATTGAGCTTAACGCGCTGGACCTTGAAGCCGATGTCCGGTTCAGGCAGCCCGTGCGACCACACGATTACGACCACGTGTTTTGGCGTCGTAAAGAGCAAGATCCGCGCGCTTCATCAGCCCGGCGACCGTGTCGCCTTCCATGACCAGCGCTGAAACGCCGACGCTGACCGTCACCGATACGCCTTGCTCGGATCCACCGACCTTGAAAGGCGTCCTGGCGATCTCCGAGCGGATGCGTTCGGCAACGATCTCGGCCAACTGGCCTTCGGTATCCGGCATCACGATGACGAATTCCTCGCCGCCGAATCGGCAAGCGAGATCAATGCCACGCACGCTCTTCTTCACGCGCCGTGCGAATTCGCGCAGGACCTCATCGCCGCCGTCGTGTCCGAACGTATCGTTGATGCGCTTGAAGCGGTCGAGGTCGGTGATCATCAGCGACAGCGGCCGGCGGCGGGCAGCCGCGCGCTCGACGAGCCGCGGCAGGTGGCTGTCGAGGTAACGGCGGTTGTGCAGGCCCGTCAGCCCGTCCGTCACCGCCATCTCGATGGTCTGGCTGACGCTCTGCCTGAGCTCGTCATTGTAGCGCTTGCGGCGCACCTGGGTACGCAGGCGCGCGATCAGTTCCTGCCGGTCAAGCGGCCGAACCAAATAATCGTTGATGCCGAGTTCGAGCCCGCGAACGGTGAGGTCATCCTCTTCCTTGTTGACGAGCAGCACGATCGGCAGCGAGCGCGTGCGGTCGAGCGACCTGAGCTGCGAGCACAACCGCAACGGATCGAACTCGGAAAACCCCGACGACACGATGATGCACTCATAGGCGCCTTCGGCCGCGTTGAAGAGCCCCGACTGCGGATCGGCAGCGATCTGCACGTCGGCCGCGCCGTCGAGCAGCGCGCAGAGATGGGCGGCGGAAGACGTCTGCTCGTCGATGAGCAGGACCTTCGGCAGTTCCCCCCTGAGCAGGTCGGAACGGGCCAGCAGCTCGTCCACGCCGATGCTGTGGGTGGTCGAGGCGCGCAGCCTGAGCTCGTCGGTCAGGACCTTGAGACGAACGAGGCTTTTGACGCGGGTGATCAGCTGGAGATCGTTGACCGGCTTGGTCAGGAAATCGTCCGCGCCCACGTCGAGCCCGCGCACGCGATCAGTGACATGGTCGAGTGCCGTGACCATGACGACGGGAATGTGGGCGGTGGCAGGATCGGCCTTCAGGCGGCGGCAGACCTCGAAACCGTCCATGCCGGGCATCATGACGTCGAGCAGCACGACATCGACCTTGCCGTCCTCGCAGGCAGCAATGGCGTCGGGTCCGTTGAAGGCGGTCAGCACCTCGAAATATTCAGCGAGAAGCCTGACTTCGAGCAGCTTCACATTTGCCGGTATGTCGTCAACGACGAGGATGCGCGCGGTCATGCTAGTCCCTCGAGCGAGCCGGCGAGCGCATCAGGCATCGCCCAGATAGGATTTGATCGTCTCGATGAAGCGCGGCACCGAGATCGGCTTGGAGATGTAGGCTTCGCAACCGCCCTGCCTGATCCGCTCCTCGTCGCCCTTCATGGCGAATGCGGTGACGGCAATGACCGGAATGGTGTGGAGGTCGTCATCCTCCTTCAGCCATTTGGTGACCTCGAGGCCTGAAACCTCGGGCAACTGGATATCCATCAAAATGAGGTCCGGCCGATGCTTGCGGGCAAGATCGAGCGCCTCAAGGCCGTTGCGCGTGCGCACGGTCTCGTAGCCGCTTGCCTCGATGAGGTCGCGAAAGAGCTTCATGTTGAGCTCATTGTCCTCGACGATCATCACCTTCTTGGCCATAGAAATTCCGTCCCGATTGCCCGCCACAGGTCCGCGGCAATCCTGTTGCGCGCTGGATGCGCACACCAACCCCGAATCCCACCTTAACTCAAGAACATTACGAAACGTAAAACGTCCCCGCCAAATCACGGATGGTTGCGCAGCCGCTTTAGCGGTTGCCCCGACGGCGGCTTGCAGCTACTCCCGACAGAGTCGATCGGGGCGAATGTCAGATGCAGAAGAACCAGCAATCGCAGGAAAGCGCCGAAGCGCTGGCTGTCCAGGCGCTCGCGTTCGTTGCTTCCGACCCCGAACTTCTGCCGCGTTTCCTGGCCATTTCAGGCATCGAAGCGCATCAGATCCGCCGCGCCGCACAGGAGCCGGGCTTTCTGGCAGGCGTGCTGAACTTCATTCTCGCCCATGAGCCGACGCTGCTGCGATTCTCACAGGAAGCGGGCATCGCGCCGGGCGAAATAGGTAGCGCTTTGCGCGCCCTGCCCTTGGGCAATGACGATCACGAGCGTTCCGCATGAGCGAAGATCCCGAAACCGCACGCCAGATCGCCGAGTTGGCCCGCGACAGCAGGCCGTTGCTGGTGCTCGACGTTGACGAGGTGCTGCTGGAATTCATGGTGCCGTTCATGCGCTTCCTCGACGCGCAAGGGCTGGCGTTCCTGGCAAAGTCGTTCAAGCTGACCGGCAACATCGTCGACCTGAAGACCCAGACACCTCTGGAGCAGGCAGCAGTATCCGCGTTACTCGACGGCTTTTTCCACGCCCAGCGCGAGTGGCAGGCGGCAGCGCCTGGCGCGGCTGATGCAGTGGCCGGTCTCGCCTCGGGAGCCGAAGTGGTCCTGCTGACCGCGATGCCGCACCGCCACCGCGACATCAGGCGCCAGCATCTTGATGCGTTGGGTTTTCCCTACCCGTTGCTCACCACTGAAAGAGCCAAGGGACCTGCACTGCGGCTGTTGAGGGGCGAAGCCAGCCGCCCGGTCGCCTTCGTCGACGACATTCCGCACAATCTGGTTTCGGTGCGCGACGCCGTCGCCGACGCGCACCTGTTCAACCTGATGTCCTATCGCGAGATGCGCGCATTTCTGCCGCCGCTGCCCGACGACATCGTCATCGAGGACGACTGGGCCCAAGCAGCGCCGAAAATCGCCACGGCCCTGGGTCTCTAGCCTTCCTGGCTATTCGGCAAGGTCGCGCCACCAGTCACGGCCAGAGTCGAGCCTTTCGATCCCGGCACTATCCAGCCCGGCGGCCCATTCAGCCGCCGACTTGCCCGCCAGCACGAGGTCTGGCGCAATTTCAGCCAGCGGCACCATGACGAACGCCCGGTCGAGCATGCGCGGGTGCGGTATCTCAAGCCCGACGTCGCTGACATTGCTGTTGCCCAGCAACAGCACGTCGATATCGATGAGGCGGGGCCCCCAGCGCTCAACGCGCACGCGCTTGAGCCGCCGCTCGAGTTCCAGGCAAAGCTCCAGCAACTCCAACGGCGCAAGCGTGGTGGCGACTTCGGCGGTGACGTTCAGGAAATCGGGCTGATCGACCTTGCCCCAGGGTGGCGTGCGGTGCAGCGACGAGACCTCGACGACGCGCGTGCTGCCGGAGCTATCCAGCATATGCAGCGCCGACGCCATCGACTTCGCCGGGTCGCCCAGATTGCCGCCGAGGCTGAGGAAGCCGCGCTCCTCAACCTGGCCAGACAACGGTCACCTCTACATAATCCAGGACGCCGGGCACCGGCGCATTCGGCTTGCGAACCGTGATTTCGGCGCGTTTGATCTGCGGAAAACGCGCCGCGAGCGCGCGGCCGCATTCCTGCGCCAGCGCTTCGATCAGGAAGCGTCGCTGGCCTGTAATGATAGACTCGATGACCTGGAAGGCAACGCCGTAGTCGACGGTGCTGTCCATCGAATCGTCTTCGAGCGGCAGCGATGGGTCGACCGTCAGTTCGGCATCGACGTAGAAGCGCTGGCCAAGCGTCTCTTCTTCGTCGAACAGGCCGTGCCGGGCGAAGAAGGCGCAGTTTTTCATACGGATAAGGTACATCTGGGTCAGCGTCCCGGCAGGTTGGTCTGTCGCGCCAGCATAGCATCTGCGAATGCCAGCGCGTCCACGTTGATTGCGACATCATGGACGCGAAATACATTCGCGCCCTGCAGGCGTAATATGACGCTCGTCGCCGCCGTTCCGGCGTCGCGGTCGGCGGCTTCGCGCCCGGTGACATGGCCGACGAAGCGCTTGCGCGAGGTGCCGGCGAGCAACGGATAGCCGAGCTGTGCAAGTTCCGAAAACCGCGCCATCAGCTCCAGGTTTTCGTCGGCGTCCTTGGCGAAGCCAAAGCCCGGGTCGAGCACGATCTGCGCGTCCTGGACACCGGCCTCGTGGGCGATCTCCAGCGAGCGTCGCAGGAACAGGAACTGGTCGTCGATGACGTCGGGCAGCTTTTCGCGTTCGCGGCCGGTATGCATCAGCACCAGCCCTGCCCCGGTCTCATTGGCGACCCTGGCAATGCCAGGCTCGCGCTGGGCGCCCCAGACATCGTTGACGATGTGCGCGCCGGCGGCAACGGCAAGCCGGGCAGTGTCTTCGCGGTATGTGTCGACTGATATCAGCACATCGCCGGATCGGGCGAGCGCAGCGATGATCGGAAGCACGCGATCCTGCTCTTCGGCCGCCGAAACAGAGGCTGCGCCCGGGCGGGTGGATTCGCCACCGACATCGACGATCACGGCACCTTCGGCGACCATCCGACGTGCCTGTTCGAGCGCGCGCTCGGGCGCATCGAACGCACCACCGTCGGAAAAACTGTCGGGCGTGACGTTGAGGATGCCCATGACAAGCGCCCTGTCGCCGAGGTCGAGATGGCGCCCATGCGCCAGTTGCCATCGTTTGCCGGTCATGCCGTCGCCACAAAAGAACTCCAGAGCACAGACCACGTCACGAAATATCAACGCTTGCAGCTTCAACTCGCTGCACGGTCATTTCAGCGGCACGATCGGATTTCCGTTGCGCCGCCAACGCCCCTAACGCAAGGTAGGCCAAGAGGCAACTAATGAAGCAACTCTTCCTGGCCGCCCTACTCGCTGGAGGCATTTGCCTACCCGTTCAGGCGGCAACCGTGTCCAAATCCTACAGCTATTTCACCATTACGGGCAAAACGCTCGACGAGATCGAGCAGCAGCTGATGACGCGAGGCCCCGAGGTCAAGAGCACCGGCGGCAGGCATCCGGGCGCGACGCAAATGGAGTTTACCAGCCGCATCGGCTACGCCGAGGTCAAGGGTGGCTGCGCCATCGTCTCGGCCCAGGTCACCGTCAAGGCCAAGGTGATCCTGCCGCGCTGGCGCCAGAACGGCAAGGCAGCCCAGGACGTCAAGCTGATCTGGAACACACTCTCCTCCGACATCAAGCGCCACGAGGAAAGCCATGTGGTCATCGCCAAGAACCATGCCCGCGAGCTCGAACAGGCGCTGAAAGCGATCGGCAAGCAGAAAAGCTGCGACATCGCGGCGTCCAAGGCAAAGGCCACGAGCAACCGCATTCTCAATGCCCATGACCGGGCACAGGAAGAGTTCGACCGCATCGAAGGCATCAACTTCGAAAGCCGGATCGTCAGGCTGCTGCGCTACCGGCTGGAGCGTATCGACGCCGGCAAGCTCAAGAACTGAGCGCCCGGCTCCTCTAAGGATCAGTCCGCAACGCCGAGCTTCTTGTGCAGGCTCGTCGACGACGTCGTGTACTGAAACACGATGCGCTCCTTGGGGCTGATGATGTGCTTCGCCGCCTGCGCCATCAGCGCAGCTTCGTGGAAGCCCGACAGGATCAGCTTGAGCTTGCCCGGATACCAGTTGATGTCGCCGATGGCGAAGATGCCTGGCTCCGAGCTCTCGAATTTCTCGGTGTCGACCGGGATCTGGTTCTCGTGAAGATTGAGGCCCCACTCGGCAACCGGCCCGAGTTTCATCGTCAGGCCGAAGAACGGCAGCAGCCGCGAGCACGACACCTCGGTATCGGTGTCCGGCCCCTTGACCGTGATCGAACGCAACTCGCCATCCTCGCCTGACAGGCTCGAAACCTGACCAATCACTAGGTCGATGGTACCGGCGTCGCGCAACGCATGCATCTTGTTGACGTTGTCGGTTGCCGCACGGAACTCCGGCCGGCGATGGATCAACGTGACGCGTCTTGCGACAGGCTGGAGGTTGAGCGTCCAGTCGAGCGCGGAATCCCCGCCGCCGACGATAACCACGTCGTGGCCGCGGAACTCTTCGATTCGCCGAACGGAATAGCGGACGCTGGCCTGCTCGTAAGCCTCGATGCCAGGGATTGGCGGGCGCTTCGGCTGAAACGAGCCGCCGCCGGCGGCAATCACCACGACCTTGGCCTCGAAGACCTCGTTCTCGTCGGTCGTGACGCGGAAACCGCCGTTCTCAAGCCGCTCCAGTCCGGTCACCATCCGGTTGAAAGTGAAACCGGGCTTGAACGGGGCGATCTGCTCCAAAAGCTTGTCGACAAGCTCCTGCGCGCCGATCACCGGGTAGCCGGGAATGTCGTAGATCGGCTTTTCCGGATAAAGCTCGGCGCATTGCCCGCCCGGCCTGTCGAGAATGTCGATCAGGTGGCAGCGCATGTCGAACAGGCCGAGCTCGAACACCGCAAACAGGCCGATCGGCCCGGCTCCGATGATCAGGACGTCGGTTGTGGTGATGTCGCTCAAGGCCACCTCGCCGCTGACGCACGCATGTAAGGAATGTGCATGACATCTAGCGTCATGCCAAGCGAGGCTGCGGCGTCTTAGCCCTGGCGTTCTGGAATGGAGACGACCAAACCGTCGAGTTCGTCGCGAACCTTGATCTGGCAGGACAGGCGCGATGTCGGCCTGACCTCGTAGGCAAAGTCGAGCATGTCTTCTTCCATCGCCTCGGGCTCGCCGACGACCGAAGTCCATGCCTCGTCGACATAGACATGGCAGGTCGCGCAGGCGCAGGCGCCGCCACATTCCGCCTCGATGCCCGGCACGGCGTTGCGGATCGCATTTTCCATCACGGTCGAGCCGTTTTCGGCCTCGACTTCGAAACGCGTGCCATCATGGGCGATGTAGGTCAGCTTGGTCATGCTCGTTCCCGAAATAGGTCTCCCGGCAGATAATCACTCCACCGTGCGAGTCAACTGTCGTGCGATAGCGCCGCCGACTGTCGGATTTACAATGCGCAGCTCGTAAATGTTACTGCGGCCATTGCACGCCCCCTAAAAAGCGCAGAACGCGTCAGCGGCTGATCGAAGCGATGAAGTCGCGCGCCTCATCGATCAGGCGGGCAAGCCGCGTGATCAGCCTGGCATTATCCGGATCGGTTTCGATCGCGGCGACGCAATCGGCGATGGGAAATGCGCCGACGCCGCGCGCCGAACCCTTCAAGGCGTGGCACAACATGAGCCGCGAGGGGAGATCAGCCGAAGCGATCGCGTCGCGAACCGAAAGCGCCTGATGGACAAACATGTCGAGCACCTCGCGCTCGACATCGCGATCGCCGATGGTTTGCCGGGCAAGGTGTTCAAGATCGATGGGACGGCCACGGACCGATCCCGAAGATTCGCCTCCCGGCATACCGAAAGCCATCGAACCGATCTCGCGCGTTACCATTCAACCGATGCCCCACCACTCGCCCTTGGGTTGGTAAGCTAGGGCGTCCATGTGGATAACCCGTTAACCTGCCAAAGCCCGGAACCCTGCGGGATCGGGGCCAATAATCACTGCAGTGTTAACCTTATATTTAAACTTTTACGTATCGGGGCGAATGCATGTTTTCTTTACCCGATTGTGTCACTACGATACGGGCGGTCCATATTGAGCCTCGAACGCGGTCAAAAATAGGACAAAAAGTCCAGAGATTCCGCGTCTTTAGTACAGGGTAGCGAAGGCATGGCGAAGAAATCCACTCCGACCAAGAACCTCGATCTCGACGTAGCCAAGGAGCTCGAGCAGGCGCTCGACCTCGACTTGAGCGGCGCCGATGACGGCGGCCTCGACATGGCCGCATCGATGGACGATCTCGAAGCGCAGATTTCGCAGGCAGCCGAAGAATTGGCACGCGAAGGCCGCAAGCAGAAGGCTGCGGCGCCGAAAGCCGAGCCCGCTCCGGTGGCACGGGCGGCCGAGCCGCCGACCCAATTGCGCCCCGTCGAAACCCGCCCGCTGCAGCCTGAAGGCTTCAAGCCAGCGAACGACGACCGCGCCAAGGATTACAAGTCGCTGCTCCACAGCCTCAACCGCCGCGCCTCCAGCACCATCTACTGGATGGTCGGGCTGGTTTCCGTTGCCTGGGTTGCCGGCGCCGTCGCTCTTGCCGACCGCATCGTCACCCCCAGCATCTGGACCATCCGTTCGTTCGACGACGCCCTGGCGCGCCCTGGCCTGCTGATGCTGCTGGTCGCAACGATCGTACCGATCGCGCTGTTCTGGGCTTTTGCCGCGATGATCCGCCGCGCCCAGGAAATGCGTATTGCCGCGCAGTCGATGACCGAAGTCGCCTTCCGCCTCGCCGAGCCGGAAAACATGGCGCAGGACCGCGTCATGATGGTTGGCCAGGCCGTGCGCCGCGAAGTGGCCGCCATGGGTGAAGGCATCGAGCGCACGCTGGCTCGCGCCGTCGAGCTCGAAACGCTCGTCCACACCGAAGTCAACCAGATCGAGCGCTCCTATTCCGAGAACGCCGCCCGCATCCGCTCGCTGGTCGACGGCCTCGGCAGCGAGCGCGAAGCCGTTGTCTCCCATGCGGAGCGCGTCCGCGCCTCGATTTCCGGCGCCCATGAGACCCTGCGCGACGAGCTCGGCTCGGCCAGCGACATCATCCGCGACAGCATCCTGAATGCCTCGACCAAGCTGTCGATGACGATCACCAATTCCGGCGACACGCTCATCGACCGCATCAACGAAGGCGGCATGGGCTTGTTCGAGGCGATCGACAACCGCATGGATTCGCTCAGCGACCGCCTGTCGACGTCAGGCGAAGCTTTCGCCAGCCTGCTTGACACGCGTATCGCCAAGCTGACGCAGAGCACCGATGAGGTGACCCGCTCGCTGACCGACCTGCTCGACAACCGCACCTCGGGCATGGTTTCCCTTCTCGGTGGTGCCGCCAAGACGATCAATTCCGAGTTCGAAGCAAGCCTGCACGGCATCGAACGCACGCTGGCCGAACGCGGCCAGGCGCTGATCGGCGAATTCCAGACCCGTGCCGAAGCGCTCGACACCGGCACCGCCAAGCTCAATGCGGCGCTCGAAGCACGCGCCCGCCAGATCAACGAGACGCTGGTTGAACGTGCGCGCGAAATCGCCACCACCTTCGTCCAGGGCCGCGACTCGCTGTCGGCGATGATCGACCAGGGCAAGACCCAGATCGGCACCGACCTCGCCGACATCATCACCTCGACCTCGACGATGCTCGAATCCCGCGCCAGCGATTTCGCCGGCCGCATGGAAGCCGCCCGCCATCAGGTATCGCGCGCCTTCGACGGCGACATCCAGCGCCTCTCCGAGGCCCGCGTTGGCATCGAGCAGGCCGTGGAAGACCACACCACCAAGCTCTCCGAAGCACGCGACCGCATGGCTGCAGCCCTTCGCGACGACCTCAGCAAGTTTGCCGAGGGTCGCGCCAGCATCGAGGCCGCCGTCGGCTTCCAGGTGCAGAAGCTCGCAGAAGGCCGCAGCCTGATCACCCGCGCGCTCGACGATGACATGCGCAAGCTGGACCAATCGCGCCAGGCCATCGACGATACGCTCAGCGGCCAGTTCAGGCAGCTCGCCCAGGGCCGTGAACAGCTTGCCCAGGCGCTCGTCGAAGACTCCGAGAAACTCGTTCAAGCCCGTACGAACATTGATGAAATGGTCGCCGGCCACGTCGGAAAGCTTGCCGAAGGCCGCAACATTCTTTCGCGTGCGCTCGAAGCCGATCTCAACAAGCTTGCCGATAGCCGCACCAGCATAGATGGCCTCGTCGCGGGTCAGGTCGAAAAGATCGCCGAAGGCCGCGCCATCCTGGCCAACGCGCTCGAAACCGACCTCGCCGGCATCAAGGCGCTCGTCGACGGCCACTCGTCCAAGATCGCATCCGACCGCGCCGAACTTTCGCGCAGCCTGGAAACCGACATCGCAAACGTCCACGGCCTGATCGAAGGCCATGCCGAGAAGCTGGCCGGCGAGCGCACCCTGCTCTCCCAGACGCTGGAAGCCGATCTCGCCAAGCTGGCTGACAGCCGCGCGAGCATCGACGGCCTCGTCGCCGGTCAGGTCGAGAAGCTGGCCGAAGGACGCGACATCCTCAAGCGTGCCCTCGAAACAGACCTCGACAACGTCAAGGGCCTCGTGTCGAGCCATGCCGAGCGCCTGGTCGCCGAACGCAGCACCTTGTCCAAGGCTCTGGAAGACGACCTCGCCAAGCTGGCCGAAAGCCGCTCCGGCATCGACGGTCTCGTTGCCGGCCAGGTCGAGAAACTGGCCGAAGGCCGCGACATCCTCAAGCGCGCCCTTGAATCCGATCTCAACACGATCCACAGCACGATCACCTCGCAGTCGGAAAAGCTTGCCGAGGACCGCGCCATGCTGTCGCGTTCGCTCGAGGCTGACCTCGACAGCGTCAAGGGCATGGTGTCGAGCCATGCCGAGCGCCTGGTCGCCGAGCGTGGCACCCTGTCCAAGGCACTGGAAGACGATCTCGCCAAGCTGGCCGAAAGCCGCTCGGGCATCGACGGTCTTGTTGCCGGCCAGGTCGAGAAGCTGGCTGAAGGCCGCGACATCCTCAAACGCGCCCTCGAGGCCGATCTCAACGCTATCCGCAGCACCATCGGTTCGCAGTCGGAAAAGCTCGCCGAAGACCGCGCCATGCTGGCTCGTTCGCTCGAAGCCGACCTCGACAGCGTCAAGGGTCTCGTTTCGAGCCACGCAGAGCGCCTGGTCGCCGAACGCAGCACCTTGTCGATGGCACTCGAAGACGACCTCGCCAAGCTGGCCGAAAGCCGCTCGGGCATCGATGGCCTCGTTGCCGGTCAGGTCGAGAAGCTGGCCGAAGGCCGTGACATCCTGCGCCGTGCGCTTGAAGCCGACCTTGCCAAGATCGACGGCATGATGCTCGGCCAGGTCGACAAGCTAGCCGCCGGCCGCGACACGCTGACCAAGGCGCTTGAAGCCGACCTCGCCATGCTCAACGACAGCCGCGCCAGCATCGACAACATCGTTGCCGGCCATGTCAGCAAGCTCGCCGAAGGCCGCGACACGATGGCCCGTGCGCTCGACGAGGATCTTGGCAAGCTCGGCGAAGCCCGCCGCGACATCGACCTCGCAATTGCAGGTCACATCGACCAGATCGCCGCCCGCCGTGTCGACATTTCCGACGCGATTGCAGGTGACATCGAGAAGATCGAGGAAACCTTCCGCCGCCAGACCGGCGTCATTGAAGAGCGCACCGGCACCATGGAACGCGCGCTGTCGCTGGGTGTCGACAATGTCCGCGGCGTGCTTGAAAAGAGCGCCGTGTTCGTCGCCGGCGCCCTGCGCGAAAAGGTCATGGAAGTGACCGCCGCCCTCAATGAAGAGGCAGGCAAGGCCTTCAGCGACGCCGACCGCGTCATTGCAGAGCGTGCCGAACAGACGTCGAGCGCCCTGCTCGCACGTGCTGAAGACATCTCCCGTGCCTTCGAAGAAGCCGACCGTCGCCTTGCTGCACGTGCCGACGAGACGTCGAACGCGCTGCTGGCGCGTGCCGAAGAAACCGCCGACACGCTGTCGGCGAAGGCTGGCCAGATCGCCAGCACCTTCGACGCGGCGGACCGCTCGCTCATCGCCCGCGCCATCGAAACCGCGGATGCATTGTCGGCCCGCGCCGGCGACATCCTGCGCAACTTCGACACGGCGGACGAACGCTTGGGCATGCGCATCGGCGAATCCGCCGATGCCCTTGCCGCCCGCGCCTCCGAACTCGGCCGCATCTTCGATACCGCTGACGAAAAGCTCGCCGCCCGCATCGCCGAAGGCGCCGATTCGCTTGGCAGCCGTGCCGGTGAACTCAGCCGCATTTTCGATGCAGCCGACGAGCGCATCGCCGCCCGCGTCGCCGACAGCTCGGCCACACTTGGCAGCCGTGCCGGCGAGATCGTCCGCAACTTCGAGGAAGCTGACGAAAGGCTCGCCGCACGTGCGGCCCAGACCGCCGACACGCTCGCCGGCCGTGCCGCCGAGATTGGCCGGACCTTCGAGGAGGCCGACGGCCGAATCGCTGCCCGCGTCGACCAGACGGCGGAAACGCTGCTTGGCCGCGCCGCCGAAATCAGCCGTGCCTTCGACGAAGCCGATGGCCGGATCGCCGCGCGCGTCGACCAGACATCCGAGGCATTGCTCGGCCGCGCTTCGGAAATCGGCCAGGCCTTCGACGAGGCAGGCAGGCAGCTTGCCGCCCGCGTGACCGAAAGCACTTCGGGCATCGGCGAGCACGCGGCACTGATTGCCAGCGCTTTCAATGAAACCGAACAGCGCGTCGTTGCCCGCGCCCATCGCACCTCTGCCGATCTCGATGCCCGCGCCCGCGCCATCGAAGAGACGCTGGCCAACGTCGATGAGCGCCTGGCTGCTGGCGCCGAAGGCGTTGCCACCCGCATCGGCGAGCATCTTTCCAGCGCTGAAAACCGCCTCGCCTATGGTGCGGAAGCGATGGGCCAGAAGCTCAATGAGCAGGTCTCGCAGGCCGAGGCACAGCTCGTCGCCCGCGCCAACGTGATCGCCGAAACCTTCACTGCAGTTGGCCAGCATATCGGCCAGAGCACCAACGAAGCCGCCCGCACCATCGGCACCAACACGCGTGAACTCAACGCGATGCTGAGCGAGCGCTCGAACGAGATCGCCAAGATCCTCGACGAGACGGCGCGCCCGCTGGTCGACCGCTTCGCCGATGGCGGCACCGAACTGCAGCGCTCGATGGAAGAAGCAACCGCACGTGCCACCGAAAAGCTGCGCTCGGAGAACGCCGCTCTTGTCGATGCGCTGGCCAGCCGCACCGCCGAGACCCTGTCTGCCGTCGAGGGCGCACGCTCGACACTCGCCGAAAGCGTCGCCGACCTCATCGGTCGTATGACGACGTCAAGCGCGCAGCTCGGCAACCTCATCGATCAGGCCACCGCAAACCTCGCAAATGTCGACGAGCGCCTGACCAGCAGCACCTCCAACTTCGCAACGACGACCGAAAAGGCAGCGCAGACTTTCTCGAGTGCCGCCCGCCTCGTCGACTCGAACACCAACCGCCTGACCGACCTGTCGTCGACCACACTGCGTGAGGTGGCCTCCATCGCCACCAAGTTCGACGAGCACAGCCGCCTGCTGTCGAGCGCTTCCAACCTGCTTTCGTCGGCGCAGAGCAACCTCGAGCACACGCTTGAGCGCCAGTCGTCGCTGGAAGACCTCGCCGTCGGCCTGGTCAAGAAGTCGGAAGACCTCGAGCGCGTCATGCAGTCGTTCGAGCGCCTGGTTGGCCAGACGCTGGAGAACGCCGAAGGCAAGACCATGGAATCGGCTGACAAGATCCGCGCCGCGATCTCCGACGTCGTCGAGACCGCGACCAAGCGCTTCGCAGACGCCACCGAGGACATGCGCCGCACCGCAGGCTCCATCAAGAGCGAGCTTGAAAGCACCCGCGCCGAACTCAAGAAGGGCGTGCTGGACATGCCGGAGGAGGCCAAGGAGTCGACAACGGCCATCCGCCGCGCCGTGTCCGAGCAGATCAATGCGCTCAAGGAGCTGTCGGCGATCGTCGCCAAGTCCGGCCGCGGCGTCGACGTGTCCGATGCCTCGCTGCGTAACCCGCAGGCACAGCCGGCTCGCCGTCCTGCCGCACCACAGCCCCAGCCAGAGCGCCCCGCTCCGGCACCGCTCGCCGGCACCTCCCTGCGTGGTACGCTCGACATCGAGCGCCCTGCTCCGGTAGCGCCGCAGCAGCCGGCCCGCGAACAGGCCAGCCGCGGTGGCCAGCAGCAAGGCGGATGGGTCCGCGATCTGTTGACCGGCGCCTCGCGTGAAGAGCAGCCGGCTCGTTCGGGCCAGGCCGAACCGCGCGCCGTACCGGCCCAGCGTTCGCCGCTGCACGTTGTCGAGTCGCTCAACTCGCTGTCGGTCGACATAGCCCGCGCCATTGACCATGAAGCGTCGGTCGAACTTTGGGATCGCTATCGCCGCGGCGAGCGCGATGTCTTCACCCGCCGGCTCTATACGCTGAAGGGCCAGCAGACCTTCGACGAGATCCGCCGCAAGTATCAGTCGGACGGCGAGTTCCGCTCGGCCGTCGACCGCTATTGCGACGACTTCGAGAAGCTGCTGAAGGACGTCTCGCGCAACGACCGCGACAGCATCATGACCAAGACCTACCTGACCTCTGATACCGGCAAGGTCTACACCATGCTGGCGCATGCGGCTGGCCGCCTGAAGTAAGGCAGGCCGCAAAGGCAGGGCACTATGGCAATAAGGAAATAGGGCAGTAGGTTGGTACCTGCTGCCCTATTTGCTGTCTAAGCCATGACTGGCAGTATTTGGAAGTCGTCAAAGTTTGCTGGCAAGTTTGCTGGAGAGCGTGCTTGTCGCGCGCTGGCACCGCTGTCGCGGCGAGAAAGACGAAGGCGAGCAGAAACAGGAGTTCAGGGCCTATTGGCCTACTGCCTCATTCCCCACTGACCTGTTCAGATCAGCGTCTCAGTCCATTTGACGATTTCAGTCGCAGCCTGACCGAATGCCCCGTCGAGGGCCGCGGCATAGGCATCGTTGCCGCTGCCGGAAACCGGCGCGCTGGTGGTAAAGACGCGCGAGGCGCGTACCTGGCCGTTGCGGTCGTTGAGTATCCTGACGAACAGCTCGACCTCAGCGCGCTCGCTGCCGCCGACCTTGATCTCGAAGCTGCGCAGCTCGACGATCACCTGATAGTCGATGGCGAGGCCCTCGCCCGGCTTGCCGACGCCGATATAGCCGCCAGCGCGCTGGAAGGTCTCGGCGAGCCGTGCCTGGACGATGCGCGGCAGCCTGTCCGACCACTGCGCGCCCTTGAGGAACTGGATCGAACCGGGTGACGGCTTGATGACGATGCTCTGGCCGTCGAGCGACTTGAGCGCCGAAGGTTCAGCAATGAGGATCTGACGGCGGCTCGGGCCATTGCGGCCGTCAACCGCAGGCGCGGTCAGTTCGTAGGTGTCGAGCGGCGGCGGCGTGCTGACGAACAGCGAGGTGCAGCCGGACAGCGCCAGCGCCACTGCGGTCAGCAGCAAAACAGATCTAGCAGCCTTCACGTGTTGTCCCCGGACAAGACTCACCCGCGCCGTGCGCGAAACACCCTCGTCTACTGTCATGGTGTGGCATGCCGGCGATGTCAACGACGCACCCGCCCGTCGAACTCGCGCACGCTGCCCTCGCCGCCGGTGATGATGCGTTGAGGATTGCGCTCCAGGTCGGAAATCGCCTGCTCGATACGGCCGATCGAGCGCCTGGAGTCCTGCACCAGCGCGTCGACATCGCGCAGCCCCTGTCCCGAAAAGCGCGACAGCCCGTCCATGATCGTCGCCAGCCGCGAGTTCAGCGTATCGGCAACCTGCTTGAACGATTTCAGCGTCGCGCTGGCATCCGACATGACACCCTCCGCCTCACCCGAGCCAAGCAGCTTGTCGACCTTGGCCATGATGCCGTCGACACGAACCGATGCCTGGTTGAGACGCGACGCCAGTTGCTTGGCGTCCGAAATCATCTGGTCGATGTCGTCGGCGCGGTTGCCGAACTTGTCGGTGACCTTGGCGACGTCGGCGGCTGCCTTGTTGGCGCTTTCGCTGGCCTTGCGGATGTTGTCGAGCGATTCGCGTACGCTCGCCGCATCGACACCGTCGAGCACCCCATCGACCTTGCTCAGCGTCTGCTGAGTCTTCTGGGCAAAGTCGTTGATCGAAGCGACCGCGGTGTTGACGCCCTTGACGATCCCGTCGAGCTGATCGCTCTGGGCGCTGAGGTTCTTGGTGAAGGTGTCGACGCTGGCGACGATGTTCTTGACCTTGTCCCGGTCGACCGACTTGAGCAGCCCTTCCGCGGCCTCGATCGTGCCGTCGAGCTTGCCCGACACCGCCGACAATTGCTCCGAAAGGGCACTGACGCTCGCCAGGAACTTGTCGACGCCGTCGGCATTGCGCGCCAGCGACTCGGAGAATTTCTGGGCATTGCTGACGGTCTCGGTCAGCGGCCCGCGGACGTCGTTGGTGAAGCCTTCAAGATTGTTCAGCACGGCGTCGGCGCGTTTGAAGATGTCCTGCGCGGTCTGCAGCAGATTGGTCACAGCCGATGGATTTGCGACGATCTCGGCGATCTTGCCCTCAGCCTCGGCCTGATCGAGCAGATTGGGCTCCTTGATGTTGGCGCCCTTGAGCTCGATATTGGCCTGTCCGGTCAGGCCGGCAAGGCCAATATCCGCCTGGGTCGACTGCGTGATCGGCGTCAGCTTGTCGATCTCGGTGTCGGCGATCGCCACCTCAGGATTGGATATGTCGAGGTAGACGCGCTTGACGTCGCCAACCTTGACGCCGTTGAACAGCACGAAACTGCCCCTGGCCAGGCCCGATGCGGAGCCCGGAATGCGCACGCGTAACGTCGCCGTCTCGCCGCGCTCGCCGATTGCCGCCGTCCAATAGACGAAAGCAAAGGCGGCCAGGACCGCAAACAGCGTGAAGATGCCGACAATGACGTAGTTGGCCCTGGTCTCCATCACATCATTCCATTCTATGCCCTTGCGGCAAGATCAAGCTGCCGTGCACGTTTTCCTCGAAAATAGGATTTTACCCACGGTTCTTCGCTCTTGAGCATGTCTTCGATCGTGCCTTCGACCAGAACCTTCTTGTCGCCAAGAACGGCGACCCGGTCGCAGACAGAAAACAGGCTGTCGAGGTCGTGGGTGACCATGTAGACGGTCAACCCCATCGTATCGCGCATCTTGCCGACCAGTTCGTCGAACTCTGCCGCACCGATCGGATCGAGGCCAGATGTCGGCTCGTCGAGGAAGACGATATCGGGGTCCAATGCCAGGGCACGGGCCAACGCCGCGCGCTTGATCATGCCGCCGGAAAGTTCGGATGGGAATTTGCCTGCAGCATCTGGTGGCAACCCCACAAGCTCGATCTTGAGCATGGCGAGTTCGTCCATCAGCTTTTTCGGCAGGTCGAGATATTCGCGCATCGGCACCTGAACGTTTTCCAGCACCGTGAGCGCCGAAAACAGCGCGCCGTGCTGAAACAGCATCCCGAGCCGCATGTCGATCCTGAGCCGTTCCTCCTCGCTCGCCGACTCAAGGTCGACGTCGAACAGCTTGATCTTGCCCGAGCGCTTGTGGATCAGGCCGAGGATGGTGCGCAACAGCACTGATTTGCCAGCACCCGAGGCGCCAACGAAACCGAGGATCTCGCCGCGCCGGATATCCAGGTCGAGTTTTTCCAGGATGACCTTCTCACCAAAGGCCACAGTCAGGTCGCGCACTGAAAGCACAATCTCGCCTCGGGTTTCCAGGCCGTGGCTTTCCACTTGGATGGTCTTTGTGCGGCTTGCCATGTCAGAAGTTGATCGCTGCATAGAACATGGCAAACAGGCCATCGAGAATGATGACGACAAAGATGGCCTTGACCACCGACGCGGTGACATGGAGGCCAAGCGATTCAGCGCTGCCGCCAACCTTCATGCCCTCGACTGAAGCGATGGTGCCGATGATCAGCGCCATGAACGGCGCCTTGATCAGACCCGCGGAGATGGTGCTGAGGTCGATCGCCAGACGCAGGCGGTCGATGAAGGCAGCCGGCGGAATGTCGGAATAAAGCCATGCCGCAAGAATTCCACCGCCAAGGGCGGCGAAGTTGGCGATGATGGTGAGGCACGGCAACGCAATCACCAATGCCACCAGTCTTGGAAAGACAAGCACGCCGATGGGGTTGAGGCCGATCACGGTTAGCGCGTCGACCTCTTCACGCATCTTCATCGAACCGATCTCGGCGGTGATCGCGCTGCCGGAACGGCCTGCGATCATGATCGCCGTCATCAGCACGCCGAGTTCGCGCAGCACCAGCACGCCGACGAGGTCGACAACGAAGATGTCAGCACCGAAATAGCTGAGCTGATAGGCACCCTGCTGCGCGACGATGGCACCGACGATCGCCGACATCAGCACGACGACCGGGATGGCGCCGACGCCCATGCGGTCGATCTGGTTGAAGATGGCGGCAGGATTGACCGCATGGCCGCGCCCGAGCTTCATCTGGGCGCCGCGTATGGTGGCGCCAAGGATGTTCATCGAAGCCACGAAGTCGTCGCGCATTTCGTAGACGCGCCGGCCGATCGCCTCCAACATACGCATGAACATGTTCGGAAGCGCGGGTCCGGCTGCTTGGCCCTCGCGCCGCACGGCCTCGCCGACAGCGCCGAGCAGGATCTTGGCCACCTCGCTATGGCCTTCCATCCTGATCTCGACGCCCTTCTTTTCATTGGCACTGACAAGCCGGTCGATGACCCAGGCGCCGGCGGTGTCCATCTTCTCGATGCCGGAAAGATCGAGCGACAATGTCGTGAAATCTTTGCGCGCTTCGATCTTGCGCATTTCGGCATCGATGAACGCAACAGTACGGGTGGTCCAGATACCGGTGAACACGCAGGCAAGCACGCCTTCGCGTTCCGCCACCGCAACCTGCGGTCGGTGGTCTTGGCCGTCGGCTGCCCCGCCGCTTGCTTCCCGTTTGCCGATGGTCAACATGGCACACTACTTAACGCGTCGGCTGCAGCATGTCGATTTTCGCAACCACGCCAAGCAGTTGAACGGAGCAGATTTTCATGTCGCGTGTCCTTTCGGTCGTTGACGAGCGCTTTCCCATCGCCGGAACGTTCACAATCTCGCGTGGTTCCAAGACCGAAGCCGAAGTCGTCACCTGTGAAATCGCCGAATCAGGCTTCGTCGGACGCGGCGAGTGCGTACCCTACAAGCGCTACGGCGAGACCATGGCGAGCGTGGCCGAGGCGATCGAACAGGCGCGCCGCACAATCGAGGATGGTGCTTCGCGCGCCGACCTGCTGACGCAGATGTCGGCGGGGGCCGCGCGCAACGCAGTCGACTGCGCGCTTTGGGACCTCGAAGCGAAGATGAGCGGCGTACCGGTCAAGGACAGGCTCGGCATTGCTGCACCGCTGGCGCTCGAGACCGCCTATACACTGTCGCTTGGCGAACCGGAGGCGATGGCGGCCCAGGCACGCGCCAACGCATCGCGTCCGCTGCTCAAGGTCAAGATCGGTAGCGACAACGACATCGCCCGCATCCGCGCCGTGACTGAAGCCGCGCCCAACAGCCGCCTCATCCTCGACGCCAACGAAGGTTGGACCGATGCCAATATCGTTGAAAACCTCGCGGCTGCCGCCGAGCTCGGCATCGCGCTGATCGAACAGCCGTTGCCTGCTGGCGCCGACCAGATCCTTGGCCGCATCCCGCACCCCGTACCGATCTGCGCCGACGAAAGCGTCCATACCGCCGCCGATCTCGCGGAGCTCAAGGGCCTCTATGATGCCGTCAACATCAAGCTCGACAAGTCTGGCGGGCTGACAGCAGCACTCGAACTGCGCGACCAGGCCCGCGTCCTTGGATTCCAGATCATGGTCGGCTGCATGGTCGGCACGTCACTCGCCATGGCGCCAGCGGTGCTGCTTGCCCAAGGAGCCGAATTCGTCGACCTCGACGGCCCGCTGCTTCTGGCGCGCGACCGTTCGCCGGGGCTTATCTACGAGGGGTCAATGGTGTCGCCGCCCCGGCCCGCGCTTTGGGGCTGAGCGGGAGGCCAGCACCACAAGCACGATGGCGCAGGCAGCCACTGCAGCCATGAAATAGAAGCCGTCGACGCCAAACCGCTGATAGAGCGGACCGGACAGCAGCGTCACGATCGCCATCGACATGCCGTTGGCGAAGTAGGCGACGCCCTGGGCAGCGCCGGTGCGCTCTTCGGGAACCGACTCGGCAATCAGCTTCTGCACGCCGATCAGCACCAGTGCTGTCGACACGGCGTGAAGGCTTTGAACGGCGAAGAAGCCCGGCACCCCCAGGCCAAGCGGCCAGATCAACGGATATGCGATCCAGCGGACGATGGCGCCGGCACCCGCCAGCACGAGCACCAGCGCCGTCGACCTGGAGCCGAACAGCCGGGTGAAGAACATGAACATGACGATCTCGGCCGCCACGCCCCAGCTCCATAGCAGCCCGACCACCGTTTCGTTGATGCCGAGCGATTTCCAGTAGATCGACACGAAGCCATAGAGGAAGCCGTGGCTGCCGATGATCACGCCGGTTCCCCCCGCCATCAGCAGGAAATAGCGATTGAACAGCTTCGGCGCTGCCTGCATGTCCGTCGCGGCGAGTGGTGAAGCCTTGCGCGGTCGACCAAGGCGCGGCGCGATGAACGACATCAGGAAGCAGCCGAGCAGGCCGATTGAGATGATCGCCGGCACTGCGTCCGCACCGGTCAGCGACAGGATGAATCCCGCCCCAAGACTGCCGGCGAGGAAAGCAATCGAACCCCAGATGCGCATCGCCGCATAATCCGACCCGAAGCGGCGAACACCTGATAGCGCCAACGAGTCGGCGATCGGCGAATGTGGCGTCCACACCACCGCTAGCGCCAGAGAGACGGCCAGCACGATGAGGTAGGTCGGCTCAAGGAAATAGCCGAGCGACAACAGCAAGGACGACGCGGCCAGGAAGATGAAGACGTTGGCGCGGTCCCTGGCGCGATCGGCCATGGCGGCGATCAATGGCGTGGTGATGACGCGCAGGAACATCGGTGCCGACAGCACGATGGCGATCTGCTCGGGATCGAACCCCTTGGCTTCGAGCCACAGCGGGAAATACGGCAAATGCACGCCCATCGGCACAAAGAGTGCCGCAAAAAGCAGTGATATACGCAGTTCGAAGCGCTGCGGCTTGACCTGCTGTTCTGGCGTGAGTGGCGGAAGTGTCATGGTAGGTATGCGGGTCCGGGTGCGACCCGAACCAAACAAGCCTCACCGATTTGCCTGATGCATTATCATGGGTGGCTGCGCCACGAAAGCCAGCGGGACCGCGTAAAGGCTGGCCAAAGCTTGGGCCAACCGCCTTGGGGCCTATCGGCCAAGGCGCGGCGTCGCTTGCGTTTCCATGGGAAGGTGCTGCGCGCCGAGCCGCCGCGCGCGCCTGTGCAGCGTCTCGGCAACGCGCGGCACGGCTATCGCCGCATGGCCAGGTCCGTCCCGCCAGGGGCGCGAGGCATATCTGGAGCTGCACATCGATATCGTTCCGTTCAGGCGGCTGCCTTGTCGACGCGCTGGTCGACGACCATAGGCACGAACGGTTCGTTGACCAGCTTGCCGGCCAGCACATGCGGCCAGCGCAAAATGACGAAGCTGCCATCGAAATCTTCGGCTACGGCAGTGCAGTTTTCGACCCAGTCGCCGGTGTTGATGTATTGGATGCCGTCGAAGTTCTCGATAGCGGGATGGTGGATATGGCCGCAGATGACGCCGTCCACTTCCGAGCGCCGCGCTTCTTCGGTCAGCACGTCCTGGAAGGCGCCGATGAAGTTGACAGCCTTCTTGACCTTGACCTTGGCCCAGGACGAAAACGACCAGTAGGGCAAGCCGAAGGTACGGCGGAACCGCGCCACGAGCCGGTTCGTCGCCATCGCCGCGTCATACGCAAAGTCGCCGAGATAGGCGAGCCAGCGGGCGTTCTGCACCACTGCGTCGAACTGATCGCCATGGATGACCAGGAAGCGCTTGCCGTCGGCCGCTTCGTGGATGGCGCGGTCTGCAACGACGATGCCGCCGAAATGCACGCCCTGGAACATCCGGGCGAATTCGTCGTGATTGCCGGCGATGTAGGTGATGGCCGTGCCCTTGCGCGCCTGGCGCAACAGTTTCTGGACGACGTCGTTATGCGTCTGCGGCCAGTGCCAGGACCGGCGCAGGCGCCAGCCATCGACGATGTCGCCGACGAGGTAGATGCTTTCCGCCTCGTGATGACGCAGGAAGTCGATCAGGTAATCGGCCTTCGCACCCTTCGAGCCCAGGTGGACATCCGAGATGAAAAGCGTTCGGAAACTGCGTGTGCTGGTGCCGGACATGGCATTTCACCCGTTGCTGTCGCGGTGGCTATGCCCAGATTCATGCAACAGCCGTATGACGGTTGCAGTCACCAGCCGACGGTCCTAGGGTGACCCATCACCTACAGGAGACGCACATCATGGATCTCGGCATCAGCGGGAAGAAGGCAATCGTTTGCGCGTCGAGCCGCGGTCTCGGCAAGGGCTGCGCCATCGCACTCGCCGAAGCGGGCTGCGAATTATTCCTCAACGGGCGCGACGCCGCCGCGCTCAGCCGTACGGCGGACGAAATCCGCCAGCGCTTCGGCGTCAAGGTCACGGAGATCGCCGGCGACGTTTCCAATCCCGAGGTCCAGAAGGCGCTGCTCGCCGCCTGCCCGTCTCCCGACATCCTCGTCAACAACAATGGTGGTCCGCCCTATCGCGATTTCCGCGAACTCGACCGCGCGAAAATCCTCGAAGGCGTCACCAACAACATGGTCACGCCGATAGAGCTGATCAAAGCGGTGCTCGACGGCATGGCCGAGCGTGGCTTCGGCCGCGTCGTCAACATCACCTCGCTATCGGTCTACACACCTATTCCCGGTCTCGACCTGTCGTCAGGCGCTCGCGCCGGCCTCACGGCGTTCCTGGCCGGCGTGGCGCGAACCGTCGCCAATCGCAACGTCACCATCAACAACATGCTGCCTGGCAAGCTCGACACCGATCGCCTGCGTGGCCCGCATGAACCTGGCAGCGTAGAGGACCCCGAACAGGGTGCGGCACGGCGTGCCCGCCTGAGTGCTGAAATCCCGGCTGGCCGGCTCGGCACGCCGGAAGAATTCGGCCAGATCTGTGCTTTCCTGTGTTCGGTTCACGCTGGCTACCTGACCGGCCAGAACATTCCCGTCGACGGCGGGCTGTATGTCAGCTCGTTCTGAGCATCAGATCAGCTGAATCGACATCTCAGCAATTTACGACAAGCAGCTGGAATGATTGCTATTCCGGCACTTGAAAGTGATTCAACGGCTGTCTGGCCGTTGGCACCTCGAAAAATGCCGTGGTCGTGCTAATAACGGCCCTTGAAGCGGATTCTGTAAGGAGCAAGATATGGCCGGGGACGATAAGAAGAAGGAAGCGCTCTCCGACCTCGATCAGGCCGCGCTCTTTTTCCACAAGCACCCAGTTCCCGGTAAGCTCGAAATCCAGGCGACCAAGCCGCTCGGCAACCAGCGCGACCTGGCGCTGGCCTATTCGCCTGGCGTCGCAGCCCCTTGCCTCGCCATCAAGGATGACCCGGAAACCGCCGCCGATTACACCGGCCGCGCCAATCTGGTCGCGGTGATTTCCAACGGCACCGCCGTGCTAGGCCTCGGCAATATCGGCCCGCTGGCGTCCAAGCCGGTGATGGAAGGCAAGGCCGTCCTGTTCAAGAAGTTTGCCGGCATCGACGTCTTCGACATCGAGATCGATGCGCCCGAGATCGAGCAGATGGTCAGCACCATCTCGGCGCTGGAGCCGACTTTCGGCGGCATCAATCTCGAAGACATCAAGGCGCCCGAGTGCTTCGAGGTCGAAGAGCAGCTCAAGGCGAAGATGCGCATCCCGGTCTTCCATGACGACCAGCATGGCACGGCGATCATCGTCGCGGCAGCGGTTCTCAACGGCCTGGAGCTCGCTGGCAAGAAGATCGAGGACGTCAAGATCGTCACATCAGGCGCGGGCGCCGCAGCCCTCGCCTGCCTCAACCTCTTGGTGTCGCTCGGCGCAAAGTTCGAGAACATCTGGGTCACCGACCGCTTCGGCGTCGCCCACAAGGGGCGTGTCGAGGAGATGGACCGCTGGAAGGACCCCTACGTCAAGGACACCAACGCGCGCGTTCTGGCTGATGTCATCGGCGGCGCCGACGTCTTCCTCGGCCTGTCGGCAGCCGGCGTGCTGAAGCCGGAACTGCTGTCCGAGATGGCGGACAAACCGCTGATCCTGGCGCTGGCCAACCCAAACCCTGAAATCATGCCCGAAGCGGCACGCACTGCCCGTCCCGATGCGATGATCTGCACCGGACGTTCGGACTTCCCGAACCAGGTCAACAACGTCCTGTGCTTCCCCTACATCTTCCGTGGCGCGCTCGACTGCGGCGCGCGTGCCATCAACGAAGAGATGAAGATGGCCGCCGTGCGCGCCATCGCGGCACTCGCCCGCGAAGAGCCGTCCGATGTCGCCGCGCGTGCCTATTCCGGCGAGACGCCGACATTCGGCCCCGATTTCCTGATCCCTTCGCCCTTCGATCCCCGGCTGATCCTCAGGATTGCACCTGCGGTCGCCAAGGCAGCCTGCGAAACCGGCGTCGCGACCCGCCCGATCAGCGACTTCACCGCCTACATCGAAAAGCTCAGCCGCTTCGTCTTCCGTTCCGGCCTGGTGATGAAGCCGATCTTCTCCAACGCCAAGCAGGCGACGTCGAAGCGTGTCATCTACGCCGACGGCGAAGACGAGCGCGTGCTGCGCGCCGCCCAGGTCGTGCTCGAGGAAGGACTGGCCAAGCCGATCCTGATCGGGCGCCCACATGTCATCGAGGTCCGCCTCAAGCGCTACGGCCTGCGCATCCGCCCAGGCGTCGATTTCGACATCATCAATCCCGAGGACGATCCGCGCTACCGCCACTATGTCGACCACCTGATCGACCTCGGCGGCCGCCAGGGCATCACGCCCGAAGCTGCGCGCACAATGGTGCGCACCAACAACACGGTCATCGCCGCCATCGCGCTCAAGCGCGGCGATGCGGATGCCATGATCTGCGGGCTGGAGGGCCGTTTCGAGCGCCATCTGCGCAACGTCACGCTGATCGTCGGCGCCCGCGATGGGGTCAAGGATCGCGATTTGTCCGCCCTGTCGATGCTGATCTCGCAGCGCGGCGTGCTGTTCTTCACCGACACCTACGTAACCGTCGACCCGACCGCCGAAGAGATCGCCGAGATGACGATGCTGGCGGCCGATGAGATTCGCCGCTTTGGCATCGAGCCCAAGGCGGCATTGCTGTCGCATTCCAATTTCGGTTCACGCGACTCGCAAAGCGCGCAGAAAATGCGTGAGGCAGCCGCGATCCTGAAGCGCATTGCGCCGGAACTGGCCAGCGATGGCGAAATGCATGGCGATTCCGCACTTTCGGAGGTGCTGCGCCAACGCGTCTATCCGCACTCTACGCTGAAGGGCGAAGCCAACCTTTTGGTCTTCCCCAATCTCGACGCCGCCAACATCGCGCTGACCACCGTCAAGACGATGATGGACGCGCTGCATGTCGGCCCGATCCTGCTTGGCACCGCCCAGCCGGCCCACATACTGACCCCGTCTGTGACCTCGCGCGGCATCGTCAACATGACGGCACTCGCAGTCGTCGAGGCGTCCCAGCGCGCGCACGCGGCGGCCTGATCCGGCACTGCCGACCGTTTCCAAAGAAACGGTTAACCTCATGGGCGCTAGGGTTGAGTCTATCCTTGCGGGATCGGCATGTTCGGGCGCGGCAGACGCAAAATCTTGAGAAGGCAGCCAGGCGTTACCTGGCTGCTAGCCGCTGCCTTGTCGATGCTGGCGACCGGATCGTCGTTCGCCGCCTCGGCTCAGTGCGTGGAACTCGAGGCCGAACTGGCGAGCCTGCCCGCGCAGGGGTCCGGCAGCTTCTCCCAGCCGGACGAGTTTTCCGCTGCCGCCGACACCCAGCAAGACCAGATCGATCTTGCCCGCATCAGGGCTTCGGATCTCGGCTGTAACAGAGCGATCTCTCCCGACATCATCGCCCAATGCGCCGCGTTGAATGCCAAGATCGCTGCGATGGAAGACAATCTCGGCGAGCTCGCCGGCCAGTCCGCGCGTCCGAACAGGAACGTCAGGCGCGAGCGGATCCGCATTCTCGACGCAATGCAATTCGCGGGCTGCAACGACGAGGCCGATGAGGTGGAAGAAGCCACGGTTAGCGATCCGGCGGCGGACCAGGGCGGCGCGACAATCATCCGTGGCGGAGAGACGACTACCCTGAGCTTCAACGAGAGCTACCCGCAACACATCGTCGTCGGCCGAGGCCAGCAACAAGGTGCCGGCGAATACCGTACCTTGTGCGTACGCACCTGCGACGGCTACTTCTTTCCAATGTCGAACGCCGCCGACCTGTCGGATTTCCAGCGTGACGAGAAGAACTGCGCAGCGAGCTGCCCGGGAACCGAGATCGGGCTGTATTATCACCTGAATGCGGGCCAGCCGCAGGAGAGCATGGTTTCCGCCCGCTCCGGCCAGCCCTACCGCAATCTCTCGACCGCCTATCGCTACAAGCGCGTCGACCTGCCGCGCGTGCCGGCCTGCGGCTGCAATGTCAGCCTGAACAGGAATTTTTCTGTTATCGCCGGCGAAGGGCGCCCGGTGCCGAGCGCCCCGCAGGCTAAGCCAGTGGAAGAGCCGCAAACGCCGGTGACGCCGCGTCCGGCACCTGACCCCAACCGCAAGGTCAGGGCCGTCGGGCCAGCGTTCCTTCCCGACCCACAAGCGGCAATAGATCTGCGAGCTCCGGGCCCGACTCCAGCCCCGTGAGCGCGAGCCTCAGCGGCATGAACAGAGCCTTGCCTTTGCGGCCGGTCGCCTTCTTCACCTTGGCCGTCCAGTCCTTCCAGACATTGCCGTCCCACGGCTCCTCGGGCAGCAGGTCGAGCGCCTGGCCGACGAACTCGCGATCCTCTTCGGCGATTTCGGCAGCCGGCTGTGGCCCTTCGCGCAGGATACGCCACCACGACACGGCATCCGACAGCCTGTCGAGATTGCCGCGCACCGCCATCCAGAACGCCTCGGCGTGTTCACCGCTGACGCCGAGCACCATCAGGCGGTCGCGCACTTCATCAAACGACATGTGGTGCAGCAGCGAACGATTGAGCACGACAAGCTCGTCAGGATCGAATTTGGCAGCCGACTTGGAGGTCGCCGCCGGATCGAATTTTTCGGCGAGGTCCAGCAGGTTTGGCACCGCCGTCACGTTCTCCGAGGTACCGACAAGCACGGCGAGCGAGGCAACCGACATCGGTTCGATGCCGCCGTCGCGCAAGCTCTCGATCGACAGCGCACCGGTGCGCTTGGACAGCCCCTCGCCTGAGGCGGTCGTCAGCAGGTTGTGATGGCCAAAGGCTGGCGGCTCCGCACCGAGTGCGCGGAACAGCGCGATCTGAACGCCGGTATTGGTGACATGGTCGTCGCCACGGAAAACATGGCTGATCTCCATCTCGATGTCGTCGACCACCGAAGGCAGCGTGTAGAGATAGGTGCCATCCTCGCGCACCAGCACCGGGTCGGACAGCGACGCCAGGTCGACGGTCTCTTCGCCGCGAACGACATCGTTCCAGTGGATTTCGGTACGTTCGATCTCGAACGGATTGGACTTGAAGTTGGGCAGCAGGAAGCGCCAGTGCGGCTTGCGACCGTCATGCTCATAGGACGCGCGCTCGTCGGCGGTAAGCTTCAGCGCCTCGCGGCCATAGACCGGCGGCAGCCCACGCGTGCGGCGCACCTTGCGGCGCAGGTCGAGCTCTTCAGGCGTTTCGTAGCACGGATAGAGCACGCCTGATGCCTTGAGCTTGTCGACGGCTGCATCGTAGCTGGCAAAGCGGCGCGACTGGTACTCGGTCTGGTCGGGAAAGATACCGAGCCAATGGAGGTCGTAGAGAATCGAGTCTGCGAATTCCTGGCGCGAGCGCTCGACGTCGGTGTCGTCGAAGCGCTGGACGAACCGCCCCTTGTGCTTGAGGGCGAACAGCCAATTGAACAGGGCCGTGCGCGCATTGCCGATGTGGATGCGGCCGGTTGGCGAAGGGGCGAAGCGAACTGTTACTGTCATGATCGGGGCGTAGCGGAAGGCTTTTGCGTTGACAAGGCGGCGCCCCCGCACCTCTGCACCAGAAATAAAGCAAGCACGGCACGAATGGAAGCAGGCCAAAGGGGCTACATCTGCTTGCGGCTACTTGCAAATGACGAGCGGGCCGCGATCTTTCGCGGCCCGCTCCGGACTTAGACGAGCCCTTTGGTGAGCTCGAGTGCCTGGCGTTCGAACAGGCGGCGGTAGATGCCACCATCTCTGCGAACCAGCGCCTCGTGGCGGCCTTCCTCGACGATCTCGCCACGATCGAAAACGAGCAGCCGGTCGAGCGCACGCACGGTCGACAGACGATGCGCGATGATCAGCGTCGTGCGCCCGACCATCAGCCGCTCCATAGCCTCCTGGATCAGCACCTCCGATTCCGAATCGAGGCTGGATGTCGCCTCGTCGAGAATCAGGATCGGCGCGTCGGCCAGGAAGGCCCGTGCGATCGCCACGCGCTGGCGTTCGCCACCCGACAGCTTGACGCCGCGCTCGCCGACCAGCGTGCCGTAGCCCTTGGGCAGACGCTGGATGAAATCATGCGCGCTGGCGAGCTTTGCCGCGTGCTCGATCTCGGCCTGCGTCGCGCCCGGCCGGGCATAGGCGATGTTTTCCGCCAGCGAGCGGTGGAACAGGATCGGCTCCTGCTGGACGATCGCGATTTGCTGACGCAGCGACGACTGCGTCGCCTTGGCAATGTCCTGCCCGTCGATCGTGATCCGGCCGTCACCGACATCGTAGAGCCGCTGGATCAGCTTGACGAAAGTCGTCTTGCCCGAGCCGGAGTGGCCGACGAGGCCAACACGTTCGCCCGGCTTGATCGACACCGAAAAGTCCCGGTAGAGCGGCAGTGCGTGCGTGCCGTAGTGGAACGTCACGTGATCGAACTCGATGCCGCCATCGCGGATCTGGATCGCCTTGGAGCCGGCACGATCGGCAACGCCGAGGGGCTGGCCCTGGATGTCGACAAGCTCCTCCATATCGTTGACCGAACGCTGCAGGTTGCGGATATGCATGCCGACATCGCGCAGATAGCCCTGGAGCAGGAAGAACGAGGTCAGCACGAAGGCGATGTCGCCGGCACTGGCCTGCCCGCTCGACCACAGGAACAACGCGAAACCGATGATCGCGGCGCGCAGCAGAACCAGAGTGACGTTCTGCGACGTGCCGTTGATCGTTCCGCGCATCCAGGTGCGCCCGGTGCGGTGACGCCACTTGGCGATCACCTTGGCGAGCCGGCTTTCCTCGCGCTCTTCAGCGCCGAAAGCCTTGACCACAGAGTTGCAGCTGACGGCATCAGCCAACGAGCCTCCGAGGCGCGTGTCCCAGCTATTGGCGAGGCTTGCCGCCGGCGCAACGAAGCCGAGCGACATCAGCACCGTCTGGCCGATGAAGATGATGGAGCCGGCGGCAATTATCAGCCCCATCATCGGCCAGTGCCAACCGAGCAGGATCGTCGAGCCGAGCAGCATCACGAAGGAAGGCAGCAGTGCCACGAGCAGCGTGTCGTTGAGCAGGTCGAGCGCCCACATGCCACGCGTCACCTTGCGCACCGTCGAGCCGGCGAAGCTGTTGGCGTGCCAGTCGGTGGAGAAGCGCTGGACGCGATGGAACGCGTCCTGGGCGATATCGGACATCATCTTGAGCGTCAGCTCGATGATGCCGACAAACGCGATGTGGCGGAACACCAGCGAGCCCGTGGCCAACGCGAGCAAAGTGAAGAACGCGGAAAGTGCGGCATCCCAGGCTACCTCGTTGGTCGCTGCACCACTGGCCACGGCGTCGATCAACCGGCCCGAATAGAGCGGCGTCAAGACGTCAGCCATGGTCGAGACGAGCACGGCCGCCGAGATGATGACGAGCCGAACTGGCTGGCGCTGCCAGTGTTTGAAAGTGAAACCCAAAACGCTGCGGAAAGCACCGCCGCGCAGATCGATATGAAAACGAGCCATGATGCCATGAGGCGTCGGAATCGACGCCATCCTCAAAGAAAGATGTTCAAAGGCGCGACGAATAATTCTTGCTGAATCAGGAAGTCGCGGAACGGCAGCGTCAGAAATACGGGACGCCGAAGGCGGATCGCCGGGTCAATGACCCCGGTTCGAACCTCGGGAGGACATGTCATGTTCTGGCATTCAGACCTCCCTGTTAGTGGCCGCGAAGAATTTGCTTATAACCGAGCATTTTTGCTTAGCCAACCCCCGCTCTGGACCGAAGCCTGTTGTGCCAGAACAAGCCCTAAATCGGAGAGCCACTTGCGTGATAGATAAGTCCGTGCTTATCTCAAGCTCATGAACGAATCCGACATATTCCGTGCCCTGTCCGATCCCACCCGCCGTGCCGTCCTCGATCGCCTGACCGCGGGCGAGAAGAACGCAACGGAACTGCGCGAAGGGCTTGCGATTTCGCAGCCGGCGATTTCGCAGCACATCGCCGTGCTGCGCGGCGCAGGCCTGATCAACGAAGCGCGTGCCGGCAGGCATGTGAACTACAGCGTGAACCCCGACGGGCTGCGGCCTCTGTTCGACTGGCTGACCCGTTATCGCGGCTTCTGGCCGGACCGTGTCGAGAGACTGAAGACGCTGCTCAAGGAGATGGACCAATGACGGACGCCCAAAGGCAGGAAACGAACGAGGACACCATTGTCGTCGAATGCGAGCTTGAAGCCACACCCGAAAAGGTCTGGCGCGCGCTGACGGTGCCGGAATTTGTCGCCACCTGGCTCAATGTGCCGGCGGCGGACAAGGTGGCCGCAGATACAACCGGCCCTGCCTATCGCATCATCGAGGCCCTGCCCTTCTCGCGCGTTCGTTATGCCTGGAACGACGCCACGGTGAGCGAACCAGAAACCTTCGTGACCTTCGATCTCGAAGCGCAGCCGGACGGCGGCACATGGTTCCGCCTGACCCATAGCGTCGAGCCAGTGAGAACCATCGTCGCACCGGCGAATTCGAATAGCCCGCCGCTGATGCGCGCCGCCTAAGCTCAAAAAACGCCATCGATGAAAGGATTTCGCGCATGCGCGACACGATGCAACTCGTCCCTATGGTCGTGGAACAATCGCCGCGTGGCGAACGCTCCTTCGACATCTTTTCCCGCCTGCTGCGCGAGCGGATCGTCTTCCTGAACGGCGAGGTCGACGACAATTCAGCGTCGCTGATCTGCGCGCAGTTGCTGTTTCTCGAATCCGAAAACCCGACCCGCGAGATCTCGTTCTACATCAACTCGCCCGGCGGCGTGGTCACCAGCGGCTTTGCGATCTACGACACGATGCAGTTCATCCGCTGCCCGGTTTCGACGCTGTGCATGGGCACGGCGGGCTCGATGGGCTCGTTCCTGCTGATGGCCGGCGCGCCTGGCAGGCGCATCGCCCTGCCCAATGCAAGCGTGATCCTGCACCAACCCTCCGGCGGTTTCCGTGGCCAGGCCTCGGACATCGAGCGCCATGCCGAAGACATCATCAAGCTCAAGCGGCGCATGACCAGGCTTTACGCCGAACATTGCGGACGCACGGAAGAGGAAGTGGCGCGCGTGCTCGACCGCGACTACTTCTTCACGGCGGAAGAAGCCAAGAACTGGGGCATCGTCGACCACGTCTACGACCGCCGCGAAACCGTCGAGGCCATTTCCGGCAAGTAGTGTCCGGCTAGGCTTCGACCGGCACTGCCTGGACATGGCTTCGCGCGCGGATCCGCCGCGAGGCCAGCAGCAGCACGAATGAAATGGCGAAGCAGTAGATGCCCGTCGCCACGATCTGGCCGGGATAGCTGACGCCTGCGTCGATCAGATATCCGGTCAGGCCCGGCCCGATGGCGGAAGCCAGCACCCCGGCTGAAACGATCAGCGCCCTGATCGAGCCAAGGTGCTTCAGGCCATAGACTTCGGGCCAGACGGCGCCGAACAGCGTCGTCGACAAACCGTTCGAAATGCCGAGCAGCGCCATGAAGCCGAAGGCGCTCCACTGCGCGTCGACGAGTCCCAGCACCAGGCAGGCAAGGCCCAAGGGCAACAACACGAAAGGCAGCAGCGATACACCGGAAAAACGGTCAATGAGCTGGCCGACAACCAGTGTGAAGGCGGCATTGACCACCGCCGTTACCAGAAACGACGATGCAAAGACCTCAAGCGACCAGCCGCGCAACTCCACCAGATAGACCTGGTGGAAGAACAGGGTCGTCACGATCAGGCCCGGCGCCATGACGCCCAGCAGCAGCACATAGAAGATGGGGTCGCGGATCACCTCGGCCCGCGTCCAGTCGCGTGCATCGATCTGGCGCGCCACGGGATCCGACGAGCGCGGCTTGCGGTCCGCGGCCACCAGCAATGCGATTGCCGGCACGGCGATCAAAGCCAGCACTGCGGCCGCCAGCAGCCAGCCATTGCGCCAGCCAACCGAGGCGGCGATCAGCACGAAGCCCATCGGGATGACGGCGTCGCCGGCATTGTGGCCAAGAATGACCGTTGAGAGCGCTCGTCCCCTTTGCGCCGAAAACCAGCGCGCGGTAGCGGTGTAGGCGGTATGCACCATCATGCCCTGGCCAAACAGGCGCAGGACATAGATGGTCACGAACAACACGACGAGGTGCTGCGACAGCGCCATCGATGCGCTTGCAATGGCCAGCATCGGCACGACGAACAGCGCCACCTTCTGGACGCTGTAGCGGTCGACGATCTGGCCAAGCCGCGGCAGGCTCAACGCGCTGGCGAGCGTTGCGAACATGTACAACGTGCCGAACTCGCCATGCGACAGCCCATAGTCGCGTCGGATATCGCCGGCCGAAAGCGCGATGAACGACGTCATGCCGAAGGTCGAAAAGAAGGTGAGCAAGAACCCGCCGGCCAGCCAGCGCGGATTGTCTCGAACGAAGGCTACGTAAGACACGCCTAGGTCTTTTCGCGGGCGGCCGGCTGCCGCGACAGGCGCATGTACATGCCGTCGGTCGAAGTGACAAAGCCGAATTGTTCGTAGAGGCTGTGCGCATCCGAAGTCCGCAGCGAAAAGCCGGTCACGGTCGCAAGCTCGGGATGGTCGAGCAGTGCCTGGATCAGCTTCTTGCCGATACCGAGGCCGCGCCGCTCGGGCCAGACGATGACGTCGGCAACGTAGGCGAAGCAGGCAAGATCGCTGACAACGCGGGCGAACCCTACCTGCTCGCCGTCGACATAGGCACCGAGGCAAAGCGAGTTGGCGAAGGCCCGGCGATGGATGTCGTCGGTCCGGCCTTCACCCCAGTAGCTCGCCTTGATGACGTCCGACGTCTTGTCGAAGTCGATCCGCGACGTGTCGAAGCTGATTTCGACCTCGGCCATGAACCCCTCCGGTCTGCTGTCGGTTTTCAATTCAGTTGCAGTGGCTTAGCCGCGATCCCTGAATCTGTTGGTGATCGGATAGCGGCGATCTCGGCCAAAGTTCTTCTTGGTGATCTTCACGCCTGGTGCTGCCTGCCGCCGCTTGTATTCGGCGATGTAGAGCAGGTGTTCGATGCGGTGCACCGTGTCACGGTCGTGGCCGCGTGCCACGATCTCATCGACGCCCATCTCGTTTTCGACCAGGCATTCCAGGATGTCGTCGAGCACCGGATAGGGCGGCAGCGAATCCTGGTCGGTCTGGTTGGGCCTGAGTTCAGCCGAGGGCGCCTTGTCGATGATGTTCTTGGGGATCACCTCACCCAACGGCCCGAGCGCACCGGGCGGCACATGCGTGTTGCGCCAGCGCGACAGCGCATAGACCTGCATCTTGTAGAGGTCCTTGATCGGATTGAAGCCGCCATTCATGTCGCCATAAAGCGTGGCATAGCCGACCGACATCTCGCTCTTGTTGCCTGTCGTCACCACCATCGAGCCGAATTTGTTGGACACAGCCATCAGGATCGTGCCGCGGGCGCGGCTCTGCAGGTTTTCCTCGGTGATGCCTTCCTTGGTGCCTTCGAACAGCTGCGTCAGGGCGTGCGAGAAGCCGTCGACAGGCTCGTGGATCGGCACGATGTCATAGCGGCAACCGAGCGCGCGGGCACAATCCTCGGCGTCCTTGAGCGAATCGCTCGAGGTATAGCGATAGGGCATCATGATCGCCCGCAGCCTCTCCTCGCCGAGCGCATCGACGGCAAGTGCCGCGCAGATCGCCGAATCGATGCCGCCGGAAAGGCCAAGCACGACGTTCTTGAAGCCGTTCTTGTTGACGTAGTCGCGCAGGCCCAGCATGCAGGCACGATAGTCGGCCTCCTCACGCTCGGGAATCTTCGACATCGGCCCTTCGACACAGGCCCAGCCCTCTTCGCCGCGCCGCCACACGGTCATGGCAACCGTTTCCTCGAACTGGCTCATCTGGAACGCCAGCGAATGGTCGGCATTGATCGCGAAGGAGGCGCCGTCGAAGATCAGTTCGTCCTGGCCGCCAAGCTGGTTGGCGTAAAGCAACGGCAGGCCGCTCTCGATCACCTGGCGGATCGCCACCTGGTGACGCACGTCCATCTTGGCGCGGTAGTAGGGCGACCCATTGGGCACGAGCAGGATTTCAGCGCCGCTCTCGGCCAGCGTCTCGCAGACGCCGAGTTCGCCCCAGATATCCTCGCAGATCGGGATGCCGATACGCACGCCTCGGAAATTGACCGGTCCGGGCATGTCGGGGCCTGCCTGGAAGACACGCTTCTCGTCGAACTCGCCATAGTTGGGCAGGTCGACCTTGAAGCGTTCGGCAATGATCTTGCCGCCGTCGGCGACGATGACCGCATTGTGCACGCCGCTCTTGCGCTTGAGCGGCACGCCGATGATGGCGCCGGGTCCATTGTCTGATGTATCCTTGGCGAAGTCGTCCGCCGCGCGCTCGCAGGCAGCCAGGAAGGCCGGCTTGAGCACCAGATCCTCCGGCGGGTAGCCGGCGAGGAACAGTTCGGTGAACAGCACCAGGTCGGCACCCTGGCGCGCCGCATCCGCCCTCGCCTCGCGCGCCTTGGCGAGATTGCCCTGGATGTCGCCGACCGTCGGGTTGAGCTGGGCAACGGCGATGCGAAGAATGTCGGGGGTCGATTTTTTCGTCATGTCAGCGATTTAGCCTGCGTATTGGTGTCGGGCAATGCCGTTCGATTGGACCATCATTCGGCCATGTAGGAGCGCAGCTCGTCGGCCGGGTGATTGACGCCGATCGACATCGACAGGATGCGCGAGATATGCGCCCTGGGCAGCTTCGTCTTCGCCACCCACTCGTTGATCTGGGCCTGCACCTTGGCCTGATCCTTCTTTGAGGTCGCCGCCTCGCCAATGTCCAGCCCGACGTCGCGCAGTGCCAAAATCATGTCCTGAGACATGATGAACGTGTCCCAGCCAAGCCAACGCAGCAGGTACTGGCCGGTATTGCCGCCAAGCCGGCTGCCATGCTTGCCGAGATAGGCCGTCAGCCCGACCTGGTCGTCGGCCGGCCAGGCTGCCAGGAACTTGCCGAAGCTGCCATGTTCTTTCGAGACGCGCTCGACAAAGGCCGCGTTGTCGCGCACCGACCTGATCTTTTGCGGATTGCGCACGATGCGCTTGTCCGAAGCGAGGTCATGCCAGAAGTCGTCGGGCTGAAACAGCAGGCGCTTGGGCTCGAAGCCTAGGAAGGCTTCCTCGAAGCCCGGCCATTTCTGTTCGATGACCCGCCAGACAAAGCCTGCGGCAAACACCCGTTCAGCCATCGTCGACAGCACGCGGTCGTCACGGACATTGGCCAGCCCAGCATTGTCGGACGCAGGGCCAAGCAGAGACTTCAGCACGGTTTCGCCGCCCTTGCGTTCGGCCGCACGCGCTTTGATCTTTGCGAAGTCTGCCATTGATCTTCCCTCCTCGCCGCATCATGGCGCGGTATGCCATTATCTTCGTACATCGATATGCGACTGCCAAGCAGGCGCCTTCACTGCGGAGCGGAAGATGAACAAGACCGTAGATGATCTGGCCAGCCGCTGGCTGACCCGGAAACCCGGAAACCTGAGCGATGTCGAGCACAAGGTGCTGCAAAGCGCCATCGACAGGAAAGCAGTATCGCGCAACGTCAACGACAGCATTGCCGGCGACCGCTTGGCCGACACGATTGCGCGCGTCGGTGGATCCTGGAGTTTCATCCTCGCTTTCCTGGCCTTCCTCGTGGTCTGGACAGTCCTCAATGCCTGGCTGCTGGGGCGTGCTTCCTTCGATCCCTACCCGTTCATCTTCCTCAATCTCATCTTGTCGATGCTCGCCGCCATCCAGGCGCCGATCATCATGATGTCGCAGAACCGCCAGGCCGAGCGCGACCGCATCGACGCCTCGCACAACTATGCGATCAACCTCAAGGCCGAGATCGAGATCATGGCGCTGCACGAAAAGCTCGACGAAATCCGTTTCCAGGAAATCATCCTGTTGCGAGATCAGATCCGCGCGCTTACCGAGCAGGTCGCACGCATCTCACCCCCGGCCTCAGGCTCTGCGCCGGCCCAATGATCGAAACCATCCACCACCTCGTCGAGCGCTTCGGGCTGTTGGCCGTGTTCATCGGCTGCATGGCCGAAGGTGAAAGCGTGGCGATCCTTGGCGGCTTCTTTGCCCACCAGCAAGTATTCGCGCCGTGGCAGGCATTTGCCGTCGCTGCTACCGGCGCCTTTTTGGGCGACACGCTGTTCTTTGTCCTTGGCCGCCGCTTTTCAGGTCACAAATGGGTGCGCCTGTTGCGGCGACGGCCGGGCTTCAGCCATGCCTACAGGATGGTGCAGGCCCACCCCAAGCTGTTCGTGTTGGCCAACCGTTATATCTACGGCATGCGGCTCGCCGGCGGCATCGCCGCAGGCCTGTCGAGCATACCGGTTCCGGTATTTCTCGCGCTCAACGCATTGTCAGCGCTCGTTTGGGCGGCACTGTTCGTCAGCCTGGGCTATGTCTTCGGCCTCGGCGCCGAACACATCATCGGCGATGCGCTAAAGGGCCATCAGCGTTTGCTGATCGGACTGGGCATTGGCGTCGTCGTTGCGATCGCGGCCTGGCTGCTTGCCCGTCATGTTGCGAAGAAAGAGACGCTGGAGTAGCCGTCAGCCGACGCCGAGCGCGCGGTCGCCGCGATCGAGAATGAGCGGAATGATCAGGTCTTCCTCGTCGTCGAGATGCCTTGTCAGCATCGCGACCAGCCGCGCATTCTCATCAGCATAAGCGTCGGCGGCGAAGCGCTGCTTGTCTTCGCTTTCCTGCAGCGCTCGGAGAAAGGCGTTGGCCGTCTCGGCATTGCGCTCCAGCGCCTCGTGGATGAGGTGATGGTCGGCGTCGAGAATGTCGAAGCCGCGCTTCAGCCGCTTCTCGGCATTGGCGAAGGCAGGAAAATAGTGCTGGTCCTCGACATTGTGGTGGCCGTCGAGATTGCCGAGGAAGAAATTGAGCCGCGGCGCAAACCAGTTTGCGAACTCAGGCGCATCTAGCCGACCCTCGCGATAGTCGCCGATGCCTCCGCTCAACGTCCCGCCCAGTTCGCGGAACATCTCGTGGCGCTGCAGCCACATCGAAGCCATGCCATGGACATTGTCATGGGCGCGCCAATCCTCGCGCGGATATTTCTCGACCAGCCAGCGCAAGCCTTCGGGCAAGCCAGCGCGGGCTTCAAGATGATGAATGTTGGCCAGATCAGTCATGTCGGTCTCCTTTGGTAACCGACATATGGGTATGACCCCTTAGATCGGAAACCCGAGCATTCGCTCGACGATCGCAAAGCCCCAGATGCCCAGCACGATGACAATCGAAATCAGCACGGCAAGCGAGCCGCAGTCCTTGGCAAGCTGGATGTCGATGTTGAACTCGCGGCTGACGGCATCGCAGGCCGCCTCGATGCCAGTGTTCAGCACCTCGACGGTGATCAGGAACAGGATCGAGCCGATCAGCAGCGCGTAGCCGCCCCAGGTGCCAGCCACGAACCAGCCGAGCGGCAACGCCACGACAAGCAGCATGATTTCCTGCTGGAATGCCGCTTCGGTGCGGATCAGCCGCGAGAATGCCCGCACCGAGTTCTGGAAAGCCTTGACCAGCCGCTCCATAAAATGCCCTTTCAATTCAATCGAAGCGGCATCATTTAGCGGCTCGACGCTCAGTCGAACAGATATGAATCGTTGGCAAAGAAGCCGTGATCGACCGAATCGTGCACGCGGCGGCCCTTTGCACCCTCGCCTGCCGCCCCAAGAGCAAAGAAGATCGGCATCAGGTGCTCATCGGTCGGATGGTTTTCCCTGGCGTAAGGCGCCTTGTCCTTCCAGTGCAACAGCGCATCGGTATCGCCGCTGGCCAGCCTGTCGGCGAACCATTCGGTGAACTCATGCACCTTGCCGGCCAGCGCCGGATCCGGTTCGGCCCCACTACGCAATCTGCTGAAATAGGCGCGCAGATTGTGGGTGATATGGCCTGAGCCGATCAGCAGCACGCCTTCGCCGCGCAACGGCGCCAGTGCCTTGCCGATGGCATGGTGCCAGGCCGCATCGCGGCTAGGGTCGATCGACACCTGAACCACGGGAATGTCGGCTTCGGGGAATGCGAGCTTGAGCGGCGTCCAGGTGCCATGGTCATAGCCACGCTTCTCATAGGTGTGCGGCTTGAGACCAGCTTTATCGAGCATGCCGAACACCTTATGGGCCAGCACAGGCTCGCCCGCCGCCGAATAGACCATCTTGTAGAGTTCAGGCGCAAAACCGCCGAAATCGTAGATCATGCCCGGCTTGGGATCGGTCACGACGGCAACGCCGTCGGTCTCGAAATGCGCCGACACGATGACGATGGCCTTGGGCTTTTCGACCAGGTCGGAAAGACCTTCGAGATAGTGGCGCGCCGGTGTGTCGGCCAAAACGATGTCGGGGCCGCCATGCGAAATGAAAAGGGTAGGCAACGAGGTCATGTCATTTCTCCTTGCCTGGAATATATGCCCTCGCCACTGTTTCGAGCAGAGCGCCCAAACACGACGAAGCGTTCAACAAATGAGAACGATCGTCGGCACCCCGTTCAATCCTCCAGCACTTTGAGCGATGGCGAGGACCGTTCGTATCGCGGCAGGTTGTCATCAATCTCATAGTACGACCCCTTTTCGGCGACGAATATGTGATAACCGCCGGCCAGCGACGACGGCTCCTCGAACGATCCGGCCATGATTGAGATGTAGTCATCGTCGTTCGGCTTCCAGAACATCACCGACCCGCAACGGCTGCAGAACCCCCGGCGGGCGAAGTCCGACGCAGCAAACCACGTGACATTCGCGCCGCCTTCGATGTCCACCATATCGTCGCTGACATTGGTCGCGGCATAGTAGTGGCCGCTCTGCTTCCGGCACATGTTGCAATGGCAATAGATGACTTCGCGCAGCGCGCCTCGTGCCACAAAGCGCACCGCTCCACACAAACATGACCCCTTGTGCAAATTATTCATTGCATTCTCCTCTATTGACTGGGGGCCATATTGATCTTGATCGGGGCACAGGACATGAGGGATTGCGACATTGCCTATGCTGGCCAGTGTTGAAGCATCATCTGGCACAGCGGAAATTACACCCTGTGGTAGAAAAATTACCGCGACAAGGCTGCAAATTAAGGAAACCTTAGCCAGCCTAAATTAGAGCTGAATACAAGTGATGAGCGCAGAGGGGACCTGCGCCGCCGCAAGCATTCTATCTCACGCCGCTCGCGCCCCCGACCGGTTTGCACGCCAGCACTCCTGCTGGCAGTGCAGCCGGCCATCTGGCCAACTGAAACGGGACATACATGCAATCTGCAGCCGCCCCGACAGAACGAGGCAACGATATTGCGAGTACTGTCGTGGCGACGATGAGCCAGATGGGCGTCATCGGCCTGCCGCGCAATTACGAGATCTTCTATGAGGCGCTGACCGGCACCAACGCGGCACTCAGCCTTGAGGTCATAGCACTCGGCAATCGTCCCACGCAGGAACAGCTCGACCTGCTTGGGCAGAAGTTCTTTGCCCACAACCATGGCCAGGGCATCGTCGAGCATGCGCGCGAGGTTCTCGCCCGCGAGTTGGAAGGTGTCGCCAGCCTGCTGCGCAACGAGCAGACCTATCTGGAACGCTACGGCAAGGTGCTTGACGAGACCTCGAGCGGGCTCAACAACCGCACAGCCATGTCGCAGGAGCTGCTGCAGAAGATTGCCAGCGTGATGGCCGTGGCCACAGCCTCAACCATCGATCACGGCAAGCACGTGGCAACGACGCTGAGCGACAAGTCGAGCGAACTCGAAAGCGTCAAGTCGAAGCTCGAAGAATACAAGAAGCTCGCCGATACCGACCCGCTCACCCACATCTGGAACCGGAGGGCCTTCGACCGGCGGATCGCCAAGATCTACAACGACAACAGGGGCGTGCTGTTCAGTGCGCTGATCCTGGCCGACATCGACCGCTTCAAGGACATCAACGACCGCCACGGCCATCCCGTCGGCGACAAGATCCTGCGGATCATCGCCAGCATCTTCCAGTCCAGCGTCCACCGCGACATGTTCGTGGCCCGCACCGGTGGCGAAGAGTTTGCGCTGATCGTCGAGGGTACGACAGAGGAAGCGACGTTCGAGATCGCCGACCGCGTTCGCCTTTTGGTTGCGCAGACGCAATTCAAGGAAATCCAGCCGGGCGTGAACTGCGGCCAGGTCACCGTCTCGATGGGCGTGTGCATGGCATCGGACGCCGATGGCGCTGAAGACCTCTACGCCAAGGCAGACCGCGCGCTCTATCGCTCCAAGCTGATCGGCCGCAACCGCGTCACGCGCTATTCGACCATCGCCGAACGCCAGGGCAAGAACTGGATGCTCTACAAGAAGGATTGAGGCGAGGCTCGCCCTCGCCCATCCTCCTCTTTCCATAGAAATATTTCTGGACTATATTTGCCAGAGAAATGGAGAGAGTTCGATGCGAAGTCATCCAGGCCCTCAGACAGTCGCCGCGCCCGGCGCGGTCATCACCAAGGCAACATTGCGCGCTGCCGATCTGCTGGGCATCACCGCCAAAGTGTTGTCGGCCATCATCGGCGTATCCGAAGCCACCGTGTCACGCATGCGTAAGCAGGACTTCGCGCTGGAAGCCGGCACGAAGCCGTTTGAGCTCGCCGTGCTGTTCGTCCGCCTGTTCCGCTCGCTCGATGCTATAGCGGGCGGCGACGAACCAGTCGCCCGGGCCTGGCTGCGCAACGAAAACACCGCGCTCGGTGATGTCCCACTCCAAAAGATCATCACCATAACCGGGCTTGTCGATGTCATTGCCTATCTGGACGCCCGCCGCGCTCTCGTCTGAGGCACGCAGCCTCGACGGCAGTTGTTGGCGTCTCGTCGAGGCCCAGCACCGTGTCTCGACGTTGAAGCTTGTCGACGACCTCGATGAACAAGCCTTGCTCGAAGAGCTGATCGAGGCGTCCAAGCCGGTCGTCCCGCAAGAATGCAGGCATCTGCACTACCTGCTGGCAACCCCGTTCCGCTACGGTTCGCACTATCCCAGCGGCTCGCGTTTCCGCCGCGCCGGCAAGACGCTCGGCGTCTATTACGCTGCAGAGAAGGTGGAAACGGCGGTTGCGGAAATGGCGTTCTACCGGCTGCTTTTCTTTTCGGAATCGCCAGACACTCCCTGGCCCAGCGACGCTGCCGAGTACACCGCGTTTTCTGCAATCGTCCGGACTGCTCGCGCCATAGACCTGACCGCCCCGCCGCTTGCCCGGGACGACGGTGCATGGACAAACCCCACCGACTACGCCGCCTGCCAGCAACTGGCCGACAATGCGCGCGAGGCCGGCATGCAGGCGATACGCTACCGCTCGGTACGCGATCCCCGGGGCGGCAGCAATCTGGCGCTCCTGACCTGTACGGTCTTTGCCAAGCCAGCTCCCGTCGAACGCCAGACCTGGCGCATCCGGCTTGGCCCTTCAGGCGTCCAGGCCATCTGCGAATATCCCGAACGACGCGTGGGTTTCGACCGCGACAGCTTTGCCGGAGACCCGCGCCTCAAGGACATGCGCTGGGCCCGCAAATGAAAAAAGGCGCCGGTCAAACCGGCGCCTCTTTTGTTTTTTTCAAACCGCGACAGGATCAGGCGTTGACAGCCTTCTTAGCCGACGTCGGCGCGCTCTTGCGGAGCAGCTCCGAAACCAGGAAAGCGAGTTCGATCGCCTGGTCGGCATTGAGGCGCGGATCGCAATGGGTGTGGTAGCGATCCTGCAGCTCTTCAGCGGTGATGGCGCGTGCACCACCGGTGCACTCGGTCACGTTGTTGCCGGTCATCTCAACGTGGATGCCGCCCGGATGCGTGCCCTCGGAGCGGTGGATGTCGAAGAAGCTCTGCACTTCGCTCAGGATGCGGTCGAACGGACGCGTCTTGTAGCCAGCCGCCGTGATCGTGTTGCCGTGCATTGGATCGCACGACCAGACGACCTTGCGGCCTTCCTTTTCGACCGCGCGGATGAGCTTCGGCAGATGATCGCCGACCTTGTCGTGGCCGAAGCGCGCGATCAGGGTCAGACGGCCAGCCTCGTTCTCCGGATTGAGCGCATCGATCAGCTTGAGCAGGTTGTCGGGCGTGATCGACGGGCCGCACTTGAGGCCGAGCGGGTTCTTCACGCCACGGCAGTACTCGACATGGGCGTGGTCGAGCTGACGCGTGCGATCACCGATCCAGATCATGTGGCCCGAGGTCGCGTACCAGTCACCCGACGTCGAGTCGATGCGGGTCAGCGCCTGCTCGTAGCCGAGCAGAAGGGCTTCATGGCTGGTGTAGAAATCGGTCTCGCGCAGCGCGTAGTTGGTCTCCGAAGTGATGCCGACCGCCCGCATGAAATCCATGGTCTCGGTGATGCGGTTGGCCAGTGCCTCGTAGCGCTCACCTTGGGGGCTGTTCGACACGAAGCCGAGCATCCAGCGCTGGACGTTCTCGAGGCTGGCATAGCCGCCCTGAGCGAAAGCGCGCAAAAGGTTCAGCGTCGCCGCCGACTGACGGTAGGCCATTTCCTGGCGTGCCGGATCGGGAATGCGCGACTTCTCGTCGAACGCCGGGCCATTGATGATGTCGCCGCGATAGCTCGGCAGCGTCACGTCGCCCTTGGTCTCGTTGTCGGCCGAACGCGGCTTGGCGAACTGGCCCGCGATACGGCCGACCTTCACCACCGGCTGCGCGCCAGCGAAGGTCAGCACGACCGACATCTGCAGGAACACGCGGAAGAAGTCGCGGATATTGTCCGCGCCATGTTCCAGGAAGCTTTCGGCGCAGTCGCCGCCTTGCAGCAGGAAGGCTTCGCCATTGGCAACGGCAGCAAGCTGCTTCTTCAGCTTGCGCGCCTCACCTGCAAAAACCAAGGGGGGAAAAGATGCGAGACGAGCTTCCGTTTCCACGAGCGCCGCAGCGTCCGGATAAGCCGGGACCTGCTGGATCGGCATGCTTCTCCAGGAATTCGGGGACCATTTCGTCATGTTCGCACCTAAAAAGTTCGCTAACGGGCACCTCACCCGCGCCATAACCCGCCATTGCGGGAACGCGGCTCTTTACACGATGAGGAGCCCCTAATCTACCCCGGAACACGCCCGGGATCGAACGTTTCCCTGCGGAAGGTTCCAGGGCGGCCGCAACGTCAGTTTTCGACGCGCGCGCCGTCCCTCACCAGATAGGTTGGCTTGTACATCGTTACCAGTTCCTCGGCCGCCGTGGGGTGCACTGCCATGGTGCGATCGAAGTCGTCCTTGGTCAGCCCAGCCTTGAGCGTGATGCCCAGCAGTTGCGCCATCTCGCCGGCGTCGGGACCCAACACGTGAGCGCCCAGCACCAGCCGCGTGTCGCCATCGACAACGAGCTTCATCAGCATCTTTTCCTGCCTGCCCGACAGCGTGTGGCGCATCGGCCTGAAGCTCGTGCGGTAGATCTCGAGATGCTTGAACCGCTTGGCAGCGTCGTCCTCGGAGAGACCGACAGTGCCGATCTCGGGCTGCGAGAACACCGCGGTCGGGATACAGTCGTGGTCCGGCTCGGTCGGGTTGTCCCTGAACGCGGTCTCCACGAAGCACATTGCCTCGTGGATGGCGACCGGGGTCAGCTGAACGCGGTTGGTGACGTCGCCGACGGCCCAGATATTGCCGGCGCTGGTGCGCGAGTAGCTGTCGACGACGATCGCGCCCTGCCTGTCCATCTCGACGCCTGCGGCCTCGAGGCCAAGGTTTTCGGTATTCGGCGTGCGTCCGATAGCGAGCAGCACCTGGTCGACGGTCAGCTTCTGGCCGGTATTCAGCGTCACATCGAGGCGTCCATCGCCGCGCTTGCTGACATCTTCTGAAACCGAATGCAGCAGGATCTTGATGCCCTTCTGCTCCATGGTCTCGTGCAAGGTGCGGCGCAGGTCCATGTCGAAGCGGCTGAGGATTTCCTTGCCGCGATAGACCAGCGTGGTCTCGACGCCGAGGCCGTGGAAGATGTTGGCGAATTCGACGGCGATGTAGCCGCCGCCCTCGATCATGATCGCCTTGGGCAATTCGGGAAGGTCGAAGACCTCGTTCGAATAGATGCAGTGCTCATGCCCCGGCAGCGCGGGATGCGCCGCAGCCCGCCCGCCGGTCGCAATCAGGATCTGATCGGCGGTGATGGTGCGGTTTTCGTCGACGATCCGGATGGTGTGGCTATCGACGAGCACGGCGCGCGAATGGATCGTCTCGCCACCGGAACCTTCGACATTGCGCTTGTAGATCGCCTCGAGCCGCGAAATCTCGCGCTCCTTGTTGGCGACCAGCGTCTTCCAGTCGAACTTTGCCTCGCCGACGGTCCAGCCATAGCCCGCCGCATCCTCGAAATGCTCGGGAAACTGCGAGGCGTAGACGTAGAGCTTCTTGGGCACGCAGCCGCGGATGACGCAGGTGCCGCCGAAGCGGAACTCTTCCGCCAGTGCGACGCGCTTGCCAAGTGCCGCCGCAACGCGCGCCGCGCGCACACCGCCCGAGCCGCCGCCGATGACGAAGAGATCGTAGTCGTACTGGGCCATGGGCGTCCTTCCTGCGGTAGAGCGGCACGCAGGTAGCGCGCAACAGTCGCTCTAAGTCCTTGAAACTGCGCACCGCATCCGATGCGCCTGTGATGAGGTCACAGGTAGTGGCAGCGGTGCCAAAAGAAAAGCCCGGCAAATGCCGGGCTTTTGCATCGTGACCGTTGGTCGCGGTGGATCAGTTTGCTGGTGCTGCCGGTGCAGCACCTTCGGCAGGGGCAGCGCCCTCGGCCGGAGCCTTGGTGCCGATGACGGCCTTGAGCTTTTCGCCGACCTGCTCGGCGAGATCGCGGGCGACGCCGTTCTGCCAGATCTCGGCGGCCTTGACCAATTCGCGCGAAGCGATCGGGCCGTTCTCGATCAGCTTCTTGCCGGCTTCCGAATTGTAGAAGGCGGCAATGTCGTTGAGGTTCTGCTCGGAGAAGGACTTGGCGTAGGCGATCGCCGATTCCTTTTCGAGATCGGCACGACGTGCGGCGAGCGCCAGCGTCTTTTCGTCGACTGTCTGGGTGATCACTTCCTGCATGTCAGGGTTCTGCTGGATCAGCTGCTGCTTCAGGGCGGCGGCCGCCTGCGGCAGGATCGAATCGAAGGAATCGGTCGCGTGGATCGCGGAGATGGCGGCGTGCGCTGCCTTCAGGTGGGATTCCGCGATTTCCTGCGCCTGGGCCGAGAATGCGACGGCCGCGAATGCCGAAGCCGCCACCATGACGGAGAAGCGGCGAAGCCGGTTTGTCAAAATCATGATGAATAGAACTCCTGTTTAGCGTGCCGGATGAACGGTTCTGACCCCGTCCGAGCCGGCGATGACGGCAACGGTGGCCAAACCCAAGAAGAGACCGTGCTCCACGACGCCGGGAATGGCGTGCAGGGCATCCGAAAGCGCTCTTGTATCGGGAATGCGGCCAAAAGATGCATCGATAATGAAATGTCCACCGTCGGTTACGAAGGTCTCGCCACCGGCTTTGCGCAGCACCAAAGGCCCCGAAAGCCCCAGCTTTTCCGCAGCTTTTGCAATGGCGATCTCGGTGGCCTTGAGGCCGAACGGATTGACCTCGATGGGCAGCGGGAAGCGGCCGAGCGTGTCGACGAGCTTGGTCTGGTCAGCGATGACCACCATGCGCGTCGAGGCAGCGGCGACGATCTTTTCGCGCAATAGCGCGCCGCCGCCGCCCTTGACCAGGGTCAGCGCCGGATCGATCTCGTCGGCGCCATCGATGGTCAGGTCGAGTTCCGGCGTTTCGTCGAGCGTGGAGAGCGGCACGGACAGTTCTCGGCAAAGGGCGGCGGTACGTTCCGATGTCGGCACGCCGATGATTTGCATGCCGCCGGCAACCTTCTCTGCCAGCAGCCTGACGAACTCCTCGGCCGTCGAACCGGTACCGATGCCAAGGCGCATTCCGCTCTCGACATACCCCAAGGCAGCGCGCGCCGCCTCGATCTTCAAAGCCTTGGCATCCATGACTTGTTCGCAAATTCCTCGAATATCTGGCTTGGCTCCTAGCATTTTTGCCCGTTGGGTCAAAGGCTTTATGGCTCGGGCTTGCGTCGTGCCGGGTCCGGGGCTATCGCCTCTTGCAACGCACAACTCCACAAAAGGCGGAGCCATGTCCAAGCCGATCATCGTTTTCGACCTCGACGGGACACTCGTCGACACCGCTCCTGACCTGCTGGACAGCCTCAACCACACGCTCGTCGCCGGCGGCCTTGCCGAAGTCGACGACAGGGCATTCCGCCGCTTCGTCGGCCAGGGCGGGCGCATCATGATCGAGCGTGCCTACACCGCCCAGCAAAAGCAGCTGGCGGCCATCGAGCACGACCGCCTGCACGACATCTTCCTCGATCACTACACGGTCAACATTCCCGGCCGCTCGCTGCCCTATCCCGGCGTCGTCGCCGCGATGGACCGCTTCGCCGAAGCCGGCTACCTGCTCGCCGTCTGCACCAACAAGTACGAAAACCTAGCCAAGGGCCTCATCGAGGCGCTCGGTCTTTCCGATCGCTTCGCCGCCATCACCGGCCCGGAAACCTTCGGCATCCGCAAGCCCGACCCGCGGCATCTCACTGAAACCATCGCCAAGGCCGGTGGCGACGCATCGCGCGCCGTCATGGTCGGCGATTCGGTCACCGACATCGACACGGCAAAGGCAGCCGGCATTCCGGTGGTTGCCGTCGATTTCGGCTACACCGACCGTCACGTGAGTGAGTACGAGCCCTCTGTGGTCATCTCGCACTATGACGAACTGACGCTTGGCATGGCTGAGAAGCTGATAGAAGCGGCAAGTCGCTAAAGCCGCCTTGACACCGCTCCCACCCCTCCCCTATATCGCCGTCACGTTCGGCCATCGGGCCTCGGACGGGCGATTAGCTCAGCGGGAGAGCACACCCTTCACACGGGTGGGGTCATAGGTTCAATCCCTATATCGCCCACCATTCCCTTACCGCAAATCTCAAGTTTCGTCGGCACGACCACGCACAGGTCGAGGTCAGGCCGCTCTGCCTGCACATACCGTCTCAAGCGGCTTGGGATGCTCACTACGGAAATGGCCCCTCCGGTTCCGGTTCGGTCGGTTGAAGCGGCCCTTCTGGCTCTGTCGGCTTCACAGGCTTATGCCTGACTTGTCTATCCATACGATCACTGCCTTCTGCCGGCTTTGCCGCCCTCACGCAGGGGTCGGTCTTTCGATAGGCAAGGTCGTCGCTTTTGGTTTCGCATCGCCGCGCATCGGTCTGGCAACCGACCAACAGCGAAATCGACGCAAAGACGAGAATCTTTCGTACATCAGGCATGAATTCCTCCGGATTTACCGCGAACCCCGCCTGACACCCTTGGCACAACAAAGTTCTTTCAAGGTTATTTTCTCAAATAACATTCAAACAACATTATGTAATTCCTATAACAATTCCTTCCAAGCACCCAAATCAACGCGAAGATTCGACGACATACTTGGAACCTGAAGGCCGAAGCGAAATGAGGCAACGGTCCTGCAGGTCCCTGGGTCCTGGAAGCAAAGGAGCCGACAAAATCGCGGTCTTGTGGAATATGGACCCGATTGCCTGCGCCACCACCCCGCCCGTGAAACGGCCTAAAAGGCCGCATCGAAGTACGCGGTACTCTCACGTGACGACAAACAATGCAGGAATGTGTGGACTAAATATTGCTAACCGCCAATACATTGCCACGTCGCGATTCGATTGCCATAATGCGCTTCCTTTGTTTGATGTGATTTTCGAAACTGCTTAGAAGTATGAAACTGACAGAGAATCTTTTGAAGCGAAGCTACGCGCTGTATTTCGTGGCCATTTATGCCTTCTATCTCGCCCTCCTGCTGCTGGCCCTGCGCGAGCGGAACCCGGCATTCGCCGTCAACGCCGCCACAATCCTGCTGCCAGCGATCGAGCTCGCGTTCTTCTGCGTGCTCGGGCTTGTTGCCTGGCATATCCAGCGCAGCATTTGGTTAGCCTTCCCGGCATTGCTTGTATCTCTCACCGTGCCACTGCTGGTGATGCTGATCTACATGGTGCAGGGATTCTCAGCCTATCTGTCAGGGCATTACATCTCCGTTCTCGCATTGGAGAACTACACCGACGGCAGCCAGTATGCCGCAAAGCCGTCGTTCTTCATTATCGCAGCATTTGGCTTCGCAAGCTGGACTTGCCTTTGTCTGGTCGCCCTCCAAGCGCGCAAGCAGGCGGAATTCCACCGGCCCGGAAGAGGTTTCATTTTCGGCGCGGTAGTCTCCTGCCTGCTTTTCGTCGACATGCTCGACAGCTCTTCCTTCACGGAAAGAACCCTGCAGCTGCGCGCGGACATGGCTCCGGTTACATCGCTCGCCCGCAAGTTTCGCGACCTGCATAAGGCCCGAAACAACACCTCCGACATGGCCGAAACACTGGGTCGGCAAGGCATCAGCCTGCCAAGCGACGAACGATTTCCACTGTTGCGCGAAAGGGCCTATTCCAGCCCGCTGCCGTTTGGCCGCGCGCAATCGGCCTCTGACAAGCCGAACATCATCGTGATCTTTGCCGAAGGGCTGTCAGCCCGCTTTCTGGAAACCTACGGCGGCAAGCATCCGGGACTGATGCCCAATATCGACCGCTTCGCCGCGCGTTCGATGACTGTCTACAACTACTTCAGCCACACCGCGGCAACCTATCGAGGGATTCAGGGACAGCTGGTCTCCGGCTATCCGAAAAACGGCGGCGCGGAAAGCGGCGGCTGGGAAGCCGAAGGTGAAAACAACACCGCGCTGCTCACCAGCATCAACTACCAGACGATACCTGATATCCTGCTGGACCGGGGCTACAAGACAGCATTTCTGTCCTCCAGTTCTCAGGGTGCCAGTTTCAACGCCATGCTGCAGTCGCTCGGCTTTGACACCGTCTACGCTGTCGAGACGCTCTCAGAATTGTTGGGTGGCAGACCCGCGGCACTCAGTTCCGGCACATTTGATGCAGCCGACGCGGAGATATTTTCTGGCCTGAGAGGCTTCCTGGAGAAGCAAGCCTCAAGCAGCAACAAGCAGCCGTTCTTCGTTGCGACCTACAATGTCGGCACCCATGCCTTCCTGGATTCCGACGTTGCTGGCGTCACCTTTGGTGCCGGGGACAACCCTGCACTAAACCGGATACACAATTTCGATGCGCAGCTCGGAAAATTCCTGGACTACTTTCAAAGCTCGAGTTTCTTCGAAAACACGATCCTGATCATCACTGCCGATCACGCGACCTATCCTGAACCCGCAGTGGTCAAGGCCCTGCAAGCTGACGACTATCAAGCCTACTTCGTCGACCGAATCCCTCTGATCATCCATCATCCCGGATTGGCGCTGCCGGCGACCTTCGACGCCGATTATCGCACGTCGGTCGACTTCGCCCCTACGCTGCTGCATCTGCTTTCGTTGCAGAAAGTCAAAAACGCCTTCATGGGATTTTCGATTTTCGAGCGAGCACCCGCGCACCACATGCCGCTGGCCGCGATGGGAGAGGAGTTTTACTACATCGGACAGCGTGGAATTTCGAAAGCGGTAGGGGCGAGAGACGAGGATGCGAAGCACGTAGCCTATCAAAACTACGTAAGGATGTACTACTGGCTCGAAAGCCAGAACCGGGTGTTTCCGCACAGGGAAACCATATCGAATTGACCGGCGCGCAGATAACTGTGGCCGTCTTATCGTCGAAACAGCGCCTGCCGATCAGATGCTCGGCGCCCTTGCCGCGTCGGTACGAGCCATCGCGTCCTTGAGCTTCGCGTCGCGATCATAGACGTCGCCGAAATACTCGACCTTGCCGTCGAGATCGGGCCAGGCGGTGAAGTAGGCGACGTAGACAGGGATCTTGCGCGTTACCTTCTCGAACGAATGGCCCTGCTTCAGCTTGGCCGCGATGTGATCGACGTCGGTACCCAGCACCGCTGCTGCCATGCCGCGCGGATCGGACAAGCGAACGCAGCCATGGCTGAAGGCGCGGTTGTCGCGCTCAAACAGCGCCTTTTGCGGCGTGTCGTGCATGTAGATGGCATGCTTGTTGGGAAACAGGATCTTGAGCTCGCCCAGCGCATTGGCTTCGCTCGGCGCCTGGCGCACGCTGAAGGGCACCTTCGAGCCGTACTGGCCCCAATTGATCGCCGACGACGGGATGCGCTGGCCGCGCGAATCGGTGACTTCGTAGCCGGCGCGGTCGAGATAGCTGGGGTCGTTGCGTAGGCGCGGCAGCATCTCGTTGACGATGATCGACTGCGGCACGCCCCAATAGGGGTTGTAGTCGACCTGCTCGATCTCGTCCTGGAAGAAGCTGGTCTGGTTGCTGGTCTTGCCGATCACCGTCCGCATCTTGAGTTTTTCGACGCCGCCATCGATGTAGCTTGCCGTATAGGCCGGCTGGTTGATGAACACACGTGGGCTGCCGAGGTCGGAAGGCAGCCAGCGCAGCTGTTCGAGCGCGACGACGACCTTGTCGAGGCGGTCGGCCTTCGAGGTGCCGGCAAGCGTCGCCACCGTGCGCGGACCGACGACGCCGTCGGCCTTGAGCCCTGCCCGCTTCTGGACCGCTTCGATGACCGGCACCAGTTCGGGCGAATAGGTTTCGCTGTTGCCGAGCCGCGCCAGCGTTTCGCCGAATTCGCCGCCCATCTCGTCATCGAGGTCGCGGGCGATGAGATGCAGAAGCTTGGGCAGCTCCGGGCTGGTCTCGCCGGGCTTCAGCAGCAGCTTGGCGTCGACGACGATGTCGTTTTCCTCGCTCGCCTTGAGCGCTTCGAGTTCGACGCGCAACGCCTTGTATTCGGGGTTCTGTGGATGGAATGCCTCAAGCAAGGCGCGTGCGTCATTTGACTGGCTGAGGCTCTTCAGCACGCCTGAAATGTCGAGCGGCTTGGCGGCGAAATCATAGTAGCCCGAGATGCGGTTCGGATCGATCCGGCCGCCTTGGGCGTCATGCACGTAGCGCAGCATGCGTGCCGACATCGCCATCTCGAAACGGATGAGCGTCTTCATCCGCCCGACCGTGTCGTCGAGCGCATAGGCCGCCGGCGGCACTGAAACCGCATAGTCGGCAGGCATCAGCCCGTGGCTGGCGGCGTCGCTCAACGTCCTGATCGCCTCTTCGGCGCGGCTGTTGGCGGTCTGGCCGGTGACCCAGATGAAATCGGGATTGGCCGAATAATGGTCGAGCAGCCCCTTGGCGATGTCCTTTTCGGCAACGAGGTCGAACGCATCGAGCCCGGCCAGCGCTTCACGGAACGCCGTACCGGCGAGCGAGGGCTCCAGCGACACCGACTGCGTGCCGGCGATCAGCTTGGCAAAGTCGACCGTCACCATCGCGTCGGTCTTGTAGGTGTAATAGGACGGTGCACTGATCTTGGCCGCCGCCACCGGCGCCCGCTTCTTCTGCACTGGTGCCGGCGGAAACTCGCCCTGCTGCTGGCGCGTGGCGCGGTTGCCGCCACCGAACAGGATGTCGAAGAAGTTCTGCGCACCGGCCTGCGGCGCGCCAAGCGCCACCGTTGCGACCAGCGCAGCCAGCGGAAGCGAGATCGGCCTGCTCAGGAGAGAAAATTTCATAGAGACACCATCCCTGCCCGGAAACTGCACTGGAATCGCCATGCGCCGGTGGAAGAATTCCTGACCACAAATGGCTGATGTAAGGCGCTGCTCACTCGATTCATACCGATAACGTTAAGCTTTCATAAATTTCCCGGCAGCTGTTGCCGAACAGTTTCACATCATCGTGAGACAAGCCGGCAGGTGGCACAATTCATCGGCGATGACAGCCTCGCCGCTTCATGCGATCACTTGGCCCCACAAGCTGAACTTGGGCCGAATTGACGCGAGGGCAAGGTGAAGAAGGGCTACAGGGAACTGCTCGACGAGGCCAATGCAGTGGTCGAAGTGGTGTCGCCCGAGGAAGCGGCAACCCTGCTCGACGACACCGGGACCATCTTCGTCGACCTGCGCGATCCGCGCGAGGTCGAGCGCGAGGGCAGGATTTCAGGCGCCCAGCATTGCCCGCGCGGCATGCTCGAATTCTGGATCGACCCCGAAAGCCCCTACCACAAGCCGTTCTTTGCCAGCGGCAAGAATTTCGTCTTCTTTTGCGCCGGCGGCTGGCGCTCGGCACTGGCCGCCAAGACGGCGCAGGAGATGGGGCTGGAGCCGGTCCGCCACATCCTTGGCGGTTTCACCGCCTGGCGCGCCGCTGGCCTGCCTGTAGAGCCAGGCAACAAGAAAGGCTGATCGGCACGGCACCGGCGAAGGCAAATCGCGCGCTTGACCTCGCCCCTGGGGCCAGCCCTAGACACGGTGCCATGACCGATTCCTATCTTCTCGCCGGCCGTTTCGGGGCCGCCACGCGACTGTCGCCCAAGGCGTTGCGGCTTTATGCAGAGCATGGCCTGCTCGTGCCGGTGCGTATCGATCCGCAGACCGGCTATCGTTACTACGCGTCGTCGCAGGCGCCCCGGGCGCGGCTGATCGCGCGCCTGCGCCGGCTGGACCTGCCGATCGCCCGCATCGCGCAGCTGCTGGATATGGCGCCGGAGGCGCGTGCGGTCGAACTGCAAAGCTGGCTCGACGCGCAGAATGACAGGCTTGCCGAGCAGGCCGAACTCGTGCGCACCCTCTCCCGGCAAGCCGAAGGCGGCGAACCGGCATTGGCGGCGGCGATCAGCCTGCGCGGGATATCGGCCGCAAAGGTCGTCTCGCGCCACCGCCAAATCGGCGTCGAGACGCTGGACGATTTCATCGTTGAGGCCGAAACGGACATCCGCGACCACCTGCGCGCCTCGGGATTGGCTGACGACGGATTGATGAGCGTACATTTTCACGACCTCGTCAGCCGCGACAGCGAAGGCCTCGTCGAGGTCGCCATCGCCTATGAGGGCAGCCTCGAGCCGGCAGGCGACCTGCGCATCAGGCTGCAGCCGGCACGGCGCGAGGTCTATCTGCCGGTGCCCAGGGCCTATGAGGATTTTCCGCTCGTCATGCATGCCTACGACGCGCTCGAAGCGTGGCTCGACACGCGAAGCGACATCAGCTGCACCGGCAGCCCCAGCGAAACCTACCCCGGAACCCAAGGCGCGCGTTTCGACGTCGCCTACCCCATCATCTGACACGAGGTCCAGACATGACGCACTTTGCCTACACGGGCTCGGGCCCGTATTGCTATGCCAATTCCTTCGCCATGATGTTCGGCGCCGATGGACCGTCGACCGCCGTCATCGAGGTGGCCATTGGCGGCCCATTCGGCATGCAGCTGATCGGCGGCACGATGCCTTTCTTCGACCCCTATGGCTGGGATCCGGAGAAAGGTTTTGAAGACGCGCTTTCGGCGCTTGGCTGGACATCGACCGTCACCCAGGGTGGCGAAGCCGAAGAGGCCCTGGCGCGCCTCAAGGAATCCCTTGTCTCTGCCCCGATCTGGATCGGTCCGGTCGAAATGGGGCATCTCCGGCACCAGCCGCGCATGCGCGGCCCGATCGAGGCCGATCATTATGTCGTGGCGCTCGAAGTCGACGACGAGAGCATCCTGATGCACGATCCGCAGGGCTATCCCTATGCCCGGCTGCCCCTCACCGACTTCATGGCCGCCTGGAGCGCAAAAACACTGATCTACGGCAAGCCCTACACAATGCGCACCGCCTTCAGGCGGATAGCTGATATCGCCGATGTCGACGCGATCAAGGCGTCGATCCCGTCAGCGATCCGCTGGCTGTCGATGGTGGGGGAGCACGACATGCCGCAGGGAAGCTCGGGTAACGCCGCAGCCGCCGAGGCGCTGGCGCGCCTGATCGAGCCTGGATGCGAAGAGGACCTGCGTGGCCACATGATCCACTTCGCTGTCCGGGCCGGGGCGCGGCGCGCAGCCGACGCCGCAACCTGCCTGGAGCGTGCCGGATACGCAGAGGCGGCGCGAATCGCGGGCAAACAGGCGCGCCTGATCGGCGGCATGCAGTATCCGCTCGTCGTCGGCCATGATGACGAGGCGGCCGCCGCCCTGCGCGAACTGGCGCCGACCTACGACATGCTGAGGGCAGCACTGGAACGTCAGGGCTGAGCCCTGACGATCAACGTGGCGTTCGCGGGACCTGCGACCCGCTAGTGGACCGTGTCCAGTTCCCGCGCTGCCTCGATAAATCCGACAGCCTCGGCCACGACCTTGGCGCTCGAAAGGATGCGACGGTGGCCAAGGCCGTCGGCCCAGAACAGCCTGACGTGCCCGCCCGCTCCTGCCATGGCGCGGGCCTCGTTGGCGGACACTTCCCTGTCGTCGGGGGCGTGGATGACAAGCGTCGGGGTGGCCAGGCGCATCAGCAGCCTGGAACCGACGAACTGGCCGATCGGGGTGCCGGTCACACGCTGCACCTGCCCCGAGATTGCTCGCTGCGTCCTGGGGCCAAGGTTCAGATAACGGCCGAAATCGTCGAACAGCTTGGGCATCGAATCGGGCGCGGCAACCAGCACCAGCCGCTTGGCTGACAGCGGCTCAAAGCCCTTGACCGTTCCAGCGGCGGCGTTGACGGCAACCGCACCGCCAAAGGAATGGCCAACGATCGCCTCGAACGGCCCGAACCACTGGCCTGCAAGGGTCGCCGCTTCGACGGCCTTGGCCATGTCGAGCGCGCGGCCAAGCGAGCCGCCATGGCCCGGCAGGTCGAGCGAGATCACGCGCATGCCGGCATCCCTGTAGCCTTCGATCAGCGCCTGCATGTACTCGGTGCGCGAGCGCCAGCCATGGATGACAAGCACGGTGCCCTTGCTTGGCCCTTCGGGGCGAAACTCGTGCATCGCCACGCAGCCGCGCTGGGTCTTGATTCGGTGGTGGCGGGCCTCGGCCATGAAGCCCGATGCGTTGCCGATGGCGCGCTTTTCGCCTGATGTCAGGGAGCGCTGGCTTGGTGTTCGCCGGAAAAGTTCGAATGCCGCGCGGCCGGCGAGACGTGGCGAAACCAGTTCGGCCGCACCGAACAGCCGCCGGATGACCTTCAGTCCGATTGATGCCATAGTGGTCGTCCATCCATAAGTTCAATCATGAACAATAATAGTTCAATCATGAACAATAAACAAGATTTGCCGTGGGATAACCCGCGGTTCAGAAACTGGGTTGCCGTGGCCAAGGCATGCCACTCGATGGAGCGCGCCCTGGCGAGCGCTTTGCAGCCGCACGATCTCAAGCCGGCACAGCTCGATGTCCTGATGAACCTCTATCGCCATCCCGGCATTTCGCAGCACGACCTCGCACGCAAGCTGCTGGTCGGGCGCTCGAACATCACCATGCTGCTGCCGCAACTGGAAAAGCGCGCGCTGGTGCGGCGCGAGGCCGACGCCAAGGATCGCCGAGTGATGCGGCTGACACTGACGGAAGACGGCGGCACCTTGCTGATGCGGGCGCTGAAGACCTACGGCGCGTTGATCGAAAAGGCGATGAGCTCATCGACGCCCGAACAATGCGACCTGATCGGCGCCCACATGCTGCGTGTCGCCGACGCGCTGAAGGAATAGTCGCTCAGGCGGCCGCCCTGGCGGCTCGCCTGCCACGCGGCGCTTCCGCCTTACCCATCGACCTGACGAAGCCGAGCGCCGCCACGCCAAGGCCCGTCGCCAGCACCCACCAGCCCGGCCGGATCGTGTAGGAAAACTGCAAATTGGCCCACAGCACGCGGCTCGGCGGCACACCTGTCGCCAGCCCATACCAGGCTGCCTCGACAACCACCGTCGACAGCGCCGCAGCGACAGCAATCGCGATGAGCACCAGCGGCGACGTCAGGCTGAAACCGCGCCAGTGCGCCAGCCGGTAGAACATCAGCAGGATGAAGAAGCCCGCCATCAGCGTCGGCTCATAGACATCGGCCTTGGACTGCATGAAGAAGTGCAGCGCGGCCAGGATGCCGATGCCATAGACGAGCTTGTGCAGCCGGTTCCAGTTGCGACCCAGCTTCTTGATCGCCGCATCGGTCGACGTCACGCCGAGGGCGACAAGCCCGAGTAGCGCGACAAAGCCGATGGTGAGATAGATGCGAAGCGCGATCTCGCTGACGACGCGGACCACATCCCAGTTCTGGTCGAAGAAGTAGAGTACGAGATGACCGAGCGCGTAGGCGAGCGCTGCGACGCCGAGCATGCGCCGGATGAGGATCAGCTTCGGCCATTGCCCGATGCGGCGCAGCGGCGTCACCGCCAGCGACATCAACAGGAAGCGGATCGCCCAATCGCCGGTTTCATGGATTGCGGCGGTGAATGGTCGTGGGCCGAGCAACGTGCTGGCGCCAGCGCCTTGCGGAAAGCCTTTCACAGCGTAATAGCCAAGCAGCAATGCCGGCACCAACGTTCCGGCAAAGGCCAAAGCCTTGAGCGGCGAGAGTTTTCCGGCGCGGTCTGTCCAAGGCGTCATTCAGGGTAACTCCAGCAATTTTGCCGGTATACGTCGCGAAAGCCGTTGGAGTTACGCCAAAGGCAATCACTTTGTTTTGAGGCCTGGCGGCCTGCTTTTCGTCATTCTTCCCAACTTCGCAGGATTTTCCTACCCGCAGGTCGCCTACCACATCGACTTCTTGGCGCGCTCGGGCCATTCGCGGTCATAGGTTTCGCCGTCAATGCTGGCGCGGCTGGTGACGGCAAGGATCTGGCCCGGCGTCGGCAGCGCCTTCGGGTCGACATGGCGTTCCGGGTTCCACAGCTCCGAACGGACGATCGCCCGGGCGCACTGGAAATAGACGGCATCGACATCGATCACCGTCACCGAACGTGCCGGCTTGCCTTCGACGGTGAACGACGCACACAGCTCGGCATCAACGCTGATGTGGGCACGGCCATTGACGCGCAGCGTCGTCCCCGACCCAGGCACCAGGAACAGCAGCGCGATGCGCGGGTCGCGGATGATGTTCCTCAGCGAATCCGCGCGATTGTTGCCGCGGCGGTCAGGCATCATCAGCGTGCGCGGATCGTGGATGCGGACAAAGCCGGCAAGGTCGCCGCGCGGCGAGCAATCGAGTCCCTCGGGACCGCTGGTCGCCAGCGAGACGAAGGGCGATGCTTCGATAAAGGCGGCATACTCGGGGATGACGTGGTCAAGTTCCTTGACCAGCGAGGTTTCGCCGGGAACGCCATAGAGCGCCTCAAGTTGTTCGACCGTTGAAATGACCGACATCGTCCGTCCCCTCTTCCTGCTTCGATGCTGCTGTGCTTAGCCGGCCAATGTGAACGGCCAAAGACAATCAGCGTTCGCGGCTCATTCCTTTTTGCGCCAGTTCGTCGAGGTATTCCTGCCAGCGCTTGTCCTTGTCGTGGCCGAGCGTGTGCAGGTAGTTCCAGGTGAAGATGCCGGTGTCGTGGAAATCGTCGAAGGTGATGCGCACGGCATAATTGCCGACCGGCTCGATCTTGAGGATGGCAACGTCCTTCTTTCCCGGCACTGTCACACGCTGCTCCGGCGAATGGCCCTGCACCTCGGCAGAAGGCGAAAGCACACGCAGCAGTTCCGCCGAAAGCTCGAACGGGCGGTGGTCCGGAAACGTCACCGTCAACAGCTTGCGGTCCTTGGAGACCCTCAATTCCTTCGGTGCCGTCATGATCCGCCCTGCCGTTGTGAACTGCCCTTCACTACTGCGCTTCTGACGCTGCGAAAAGCGCAAACAGGGCCCGGAAACGACAAAGGGTGTCGCGCTACCTCAAGGCAACAAACTTTCATCTTGATTGACATACCCAAGCGTACAACATAGCCGTAACATGAAGGCGTCAAACAAGACGCCACGCAAAGGGAAACGGAAGCGCAGACCATGGATATGATCGATCCTTTCGGTCGCTCGATCAGCTATCTGCGCGTGTCGGTTACCGACCGCTGCGATTTCCGCTGCACCTATTGCATGGCCGAGGACATGGCCTTCCTGCCCAAGAAAGACCTGCTGTCGCTCGAAGAGCTCGACAGGCTGTGCACCGTCTTCATCGAAAAGGGCGTCAAGAAGCTGCGCCTGACCGGCGGCGAACCGCTGGTGCGCAAGAATGTCATGCACCTCATCCGCCAGCTGTCGCGCCATCTCGAAAGCGGTGCGCTGGAAGAACTGACGCTGACGACCAACGGTTCGCAGCTGTCGCGCTTCGCTCAGGAATTGGCCGATTGCGGCGTCAAGCGCATCAATGTTTCACTCGACACGCTCGACCCGGACAAGTTCCACGCCATCACGCGCTGGGGCCACCTTACCAAGGTGATGGAAGGCATCGACGCCGCCCAGGCGGCCGGGCTGCACATCAAGATCAATGCCGTCGCGCTCAAGGACTTCAACGACGCTGAAATCCCCGAGATCCTGCGCTGGGCCAATGGCCGCGGCATGGACCTGACGGTCATCGAGACGATGCCGATGGGCGAGATCGACGCCGACCGCACCGACCAGTACCTGCCCCTGTCGCTGCTGAGGGCCAATCTCGAGCGCCAGTTCACATTGACCGACATCCCGTTCAAGACAGGCGGGCCGGCACGTTACGTCAATGTCGCCGAAACCGGCGGCAAGCTCGGCTTCATCACGCCGATGACGCATAATTTCTGCGAGAGCTGCAACCGCGTACGCCTCACCTGCACCGGCATGCTCTACATGTGCCTCGGCCAGGAGGATGCGGCCGACCTCAGGGCGCCGCTGCGCGACTCCGAAGGCAACGAGCTGTTGTCGAACGCCATCGACGAGGCGATCGGGCGCAAGCCCAAGGGCCATGATTTCATCATTGACCGCCGTACCAATCGTCCGTCCGTCTCGCGCCATATGAGCGTGACCGGCGGCTGAGCGACATCGACCTTCGCCACCCGACAACGTCCTCGTGAGGTAATGGGCATGGCTTACCGGTTCGTCCCGACGTTCTCCGCGATGACGCTGGCGATGGTGTTGGCAGCACCCGCTTTGGGCAAGCCGTTCATCTACACCAATGCGCGCTTCGGCACGTCGGTGACGTTTCCGCATGAGATCTTCGTCAGCCAGGCCGAGCCGCCCGAGAATGGCGACGGCAGAACTTTCCTGGCGGCGGATGGGGCGAGCCTCGCCATCTACGGCTCCAACAATGCGCTCGAGCAGACGCCAATGCAGCTCGCAGACATGAGCTCCGAGGGTCTCAAGGTCACTTACCGAAAGCTGGGCAAGGATTGGGTGGTGATCTCAGGCAATGACGGCACCGATATATTCTACCACCGCCTCGAATTCGGCCGCGCCGGCGTCATCCATGCCTTCCTGCTCAAATACCCTGCGTCGGCCAAGGCTAAATACGATCCGCTGGTCAGCGCCATCGCCGAGAGCCTCAACGGCCCGTGAGGCCAATTGACATATCTGGTCCATCCGATTGGCATTGCTGTTTCGCGCACTGGTGCTAAAGCCGTAGGCAACTGCAGCAACGGAAAGCCGAAGTGCCACTTTCCTCGAATATTCGCGGCGCCATGTTCATGGTGGTCGCGATGGCCGCCTTCACCTTCAACGACACGCTCAGCAAGCTCGCCTCCCAGACGATCAATCCGGGCCAGCTGATGCTGGTACGCGGGCTGTTCGCCACCACGCTGATCAGCCTTCTGGCCTGGCAGCAGGGAGCGTTGAAGGGCTACCGGGACTACTGGCATCCGATGGTGTTCTTACGCCTTGTCGGCGAGGTCGGCGGCACCGTGTGTTTTCTTGTGGCCCTGCCACAACTGCCACTGGCCAACATCTCGGCCGTGCTCCAGGCGCTGCCGCTTGCTGTGACCATGGGCGCAGCGCTGTTTCTGGGCGAGAGCGTCGGCTGGCGCCGCTGGCTGGCCATCACCGCCGGCTTTGGCGGTGTCCTGATCATCGTCCGCCCCGGCTTCGAAGGCTTCAACGCCTTTTCAGTACTGGCACTGCTATCAGTCGCCTTCTGCGCTGTGCGGGACCTAGCGACACGAAAGATACCCGGACACATCCCGTCACTGTTCGTCTCGACCACCACCACCATCATCATCACCATCACCGGGGCTCTGACGATCGTGCCCTTCGGCGGCTGGGTGCCGATGACGCTCGACCTCGTCGCGTTTCTGGCCGGTGCTGCGGTTCTGGTGCTGTTCGGCTATCAGTTCGTCATCATGGCGATGCGCGAAGGCGAAATCTCCTTCATTGCGCCGTTCCGCTACACCGCTTTGATCTGGGCAATCTCACTCAGCGTCTTCGTGTTCGGCGACATCCCCGATCTGGCGATGATATCAGGTGCTGCCGTGATCGTTGCCTCCGGCCTCTACTCGCTCTATCGCGAACGCGTTGTCGGCAAGGGGCGGCCGGCAGCCGAGAGCACCAGCGCCTCGATGGCGCCCGACGGGATCTAGGAACATGGACCAGCAGATCGCAGGGCTCATCCTCGCTGGCGGCCGATCGAGCCGCATGGGTGGCACCGACAAGACACTTGTGGAACTTGGCGGCCATCCCCTGATACGCCACGTGCTGGATCGCCTGCGACCGCAGGTCGGCCGGATCGTCATCAACACCAACGCCGAGCGGACACCTTTCGCCGGCTTCGGCGTCGAGATCGTCAGCGACACAATATCAGGCTACCAGGGGCCGCTGGCCGGCATCCTGGCCGGCATGGAGTGGGCGGCACGCCAGCCCGGCGTCACACACGTCCTCAGCGTTGCCGGCGACACGCCTTTCTTCCCGAACGATCTTGCCGGGCGACTGGCCGCGCGCGCTGTCGCCGGTCGGGTCGCGGTGGCGGCTTCCAACACGCGCGTGCACCCGACCTTCGCGCTGTGGCCGGTTTCGCTGCGCAATGCGCTTGCAGCCTTTTTGGAAAGCGGCGATACCCGAAGGGTGATGACGTTCCTTGAGCAGGCAGGCCTCGACGTGGTGGATTTTCCGGTAGAACAACGTGGTTCCACTGCAGTCGACCCGTTCTTCAACATCAATACGCCTAAAGACCTCGCCGAGGCCGAGCGCCTGTTCGGTGGTGCCGACTGATGGCGCATCGGGTGTTCGGCATCACCGGTTGGAAGAACTCCGGCAAGACGACCTTGACCGAACGTCTTGTGACGGAACTGGTCGGGCGCGGCTGGAGGGTTTCGACCATCAAGCACGCCCACCACGATTTCGACATCGACAAGCCGGGCGCCGACAGCTTTCGCCATCGCGAGGCCGGCGCCACCGAAGTGGCCATCGTGTCGGGGCGTCGCTGGGCGTTGATGCATGAGCTGCGCAACGAAAACGAGCCGACGCTTGATGAGGTGCTGGCCAGGATCGCACCTTGCGACCTGGTGCTGGTCGAGGGCTACAAGCGCGAGCATCATCTCAAGATCGAAGCACGGCGGCTCGACGCCAAGGACCGCTCGCCACTGACTTCTGATGACCCGTCGATTGTCGCCATTGCCTCCGATCATCCCGTCGAGGGCGAGCAGGTTCCGGTGTTCGGCATCGACGACATCGCGGCGATCGCCGACTTTGTCGAAGCGCGCACCGGCCTCGCCACACATTGACGCAGCGTCATCGCCGATGCCGTTGGCCGACGCAGCAAAACCCCTTTTCGCGATTGATTTTTAACTGAAAACAGTGGGAGTATCGCCGCTAGCGGCGGAGTTCATCCGCTCAACGGCCGCCATGGACGGGAACCGGCCGAAGCGAAGAGAGAGGAACATCATGGGTATTTCCAAGCGTATTGCCCTGGCTGCGACTGCGGCCTTGGCGCTTACCATCGGCATGGCGCAGGCGCAGGAAAAGACAATCAAGATCGCCACTGAAGGCGCATACCCTCCCTACAACAGCCTGACCGCCGACGGTAAGCTCGTCGGCTTCGACGTCGACATTGCCAACGCGCTTTGCGAAGAGATGAAGGCCAAGTGCGAAATCGTTGCCCAGGAATGGGACGGCATGATCCCCGCGCTCCAGGCGGGCAAGTTCGACGCCATCATCGCCCAGATGTCGATTACGCCCGAGCGCAAGGAGAAGATCGACTTCTCCAAGAAGTACATCAACACCCCCGCCGTGATCGCCGCCGCCAAGGACAGCGACATCAAGGGTGTGACCAAGGAAGACCTCGCCGGCAAGAAGATCGGCGTCCAGGGTTCGACCATCCATTACAACTACGCCGAGAAGGTTTTCACCGATAGCGAGATCAAGTCGTACCCGACCGCCGAGGAGTACAAGCTCGACATGGCGAACGGCCGTCTCGACGCGGTCGGCGACGACGCCGTGACCATGGGTGCCTGGCTGGAGACGGCGGACGGTGCATGCTGCAAGATCGTCGGCACGATCCCGAACATGCCTGAGATCCACGGTGACGGCGCCGGTGTCGGCGTGCGCAAGGGCGATGCACTCGCGGATCAGTTCTCCGCAGCCATCGAAGCCATCCGCGCCAACGGAAAGTACAAGGAAATCAACGACAAGTACTTTAAGTTCGACGCATACGGCAGCTAAGCCGCCAATGCTGTGAAAACTGAACAAGCGGCGGGACAAGTTCCCGCCGTTTGGCTAACATAAGACAACGACAAGTCGTCATCGAAGACGGCAGGTACTCCTGAAAAAGGAGGCCAACGGGGGCAGCATACCGATGCAAAGCGTGTGGGCGCTTCTGAGTTTCGGGCCTGACGGATGGGGTGACGATCTTGCCTATGGCGTGCTCGTCACTGTTTCGCTCGCCTTGGTGACATTGCCGCTGGGCCTCCTGATCGGCTTTCTGGTGGCACTCGCCAAGCAGTCTGGCGAACCCTCCATGCGGCTCGCCGGCAATATCTACACCACCATCTTCCGCGGCCTGCCCGAACTGCTGACGCTGTTTTTGGTGTTTTACGGCGCGCAGATCGGTATCCAGCAGGCGGTGCGGCTGGTACGGCCGGAGGCCGTCGTCGAGATCAACAGCTTCGTCGCCGGCATGATTGCGCTCGGCGTCGTATTCTCGTCCTATGCCAGCGAAGTGTTTCTCTCAGCCTTCCGCGCCATCCCGCGTGGCCAGTATGAGGGCGGCTTTTCCGTCGGCCTGTCGCCGCGCCAGACGATGCGGCTGGTGATCCTGCCGCAGCTTGTGCGCATCGCCCTGCCCGGCCTGTCCAACCTCTGGCTCATTCTGCTCAAGGACACTGCTTTGGTCTCAGCCGTCGGGCTGACCGACATCGTCCGCCAGAGCAGCATCGCCGCGCGTGTCACCAAGCACGCATTCATGTTCTTCGGCGTTGCCTGCCTCATCTATCTGGCGCTCGCCATTATCTCCTCCTTCGGCATCCACGCCATCGAGCGCTGGGTCGGCAAGCGGGCGGCCCAGCGATGAGTGTCACCAGTGAACCAACGGCAAAGGTGGTACGGCCAGCCGCCCCGCCACGCGGATGGTCGCGCGAACGCGTCTTGGGCTGGGTCTTTGTCATCGGCTGGATAGCGCTCGGCGCCGGCCTAGTCACCTATCTGTTCAGCGTATGGAACCCTGATCTCTTCGCCAAATATGCGCCTTCCTATCTGTCCGGCCTGCGTGTGACGCTTGTCCTGGTAGCGATTTCCATCGTGCTCGGCTCAATCCTTTCGATTCCTATCTGTTACGCCCGCATGTCGAAGAACCGCGTGCTGAACGCGATTTCCTACGGCTATGTCTATTTCTTCCGCGGCACGCCGCTGCTCGCCCAGACCTTCCTGATCTACTACGGATTCGGATCATTCAGGCCACAGCTTGAGGCGGTCGGCCTGTGGGGCTTCTTCCGCGAGGCCTGGTATTGCGCCGTCTTTGCCTTCGCCCTCAATACAGCCGCCTATCAGGCCGAAATCCTGCGCGGCGCGATCGAAAGCGTCGGCAAGGGCCAGTGGGAAGCTGCATCCGCGCTTGGCCTGTCGAAACTGCAGACGCTCTACAAGATCATCCTGCCGCAGGCATTGATCGTGGCGCTTCGCCCCTATGGCAACGAAATCATTCTGATGATCAAGGGCTCGGCCATTGTCGCCATCATCACCGTCTACGACCTGATGGGCGAGACGCGCCGCGCGTTCTCGCGCACCTTCGACTTCCAGACCTATCTTTGGGCTGCCCTGCTCTATTTGTCGCTGGTCGAAATGCTGCGCCATCTGGTGGACTGGATCGAAAGGCGCATCACCCGCCATCTGCATCGCTGATCAAGCCTGGCCCAACCACGATCGCCTTGACGAATCCGTCCCATGGCATAGACCACGGACACCAGAGCATTTTGCACTTCGAAAGGGTGAGCCATGGCATCGGTCGCGTTCCTTGGTCTTGGCGTTATGGGCTATCCCATGGCCGGGCATCTCAAGAACAAGGGTAGGCACGACGTCACCGTCTACAATCGCACCACCGAGAAAGCCCAGAAATGGGCTGCCCAGCACAGCGGTGCTTTCGCCCCGACGCCAGCTGAGGCCGCCAAGGGCAAGGATTTCGTCTTCGCCTGTGTCGGCAATGACGACGACCTGCGCGAAGTCACCATCGGTGCTCAGGGCGCATTCAGCTCGATGAAGAAGGGCGCCATCTTCATCGACAACACCACCGCCTCGGCCGAAGTGGCGCGCGAGCTCGATGCGGCGGCCAAGGCCGGCGGCTTCCATTTCCTCGACGCACCGGTGTCCGGCGGTCAGGCTGGTGCCGAGAATGGCATTCTCACCGTCATGGTTGGCGGCGAGCAGGATGCCTTCGAGCGCGCGCGGCCGGTCATCGACTCCTTTGCCCGTATGGTCGGCCTGATGGGCCCGGCAGGTGCTGGCCAGTTGACCAAGATGATCAACCAGATCTGCATCGCCGGCCTCGTCCAAGGGCTCGCCGAAGGCATCCACTTCGGCAAGCAGGCCGGCCTCGACATCGAAAAGGTCGTCGAGGTTATCTCGAAGGGTGCCGCCGGTTCCTGGCAGATGGAGAACCGCCACAAGACGATGAATGCCGGCAAGTATGATTTCGGCTTTGCCGTCGACTGGATGCGCAAGGATCTCGGCATCTGCCTGGAAGAAGCCGACCGCAACGGCGCCAAGCTGCCGGTGACCGCCCTTGTCGACCAGTTCTACAAGGATGTGCAGGGCATGGGCGGCAAGCGCTGGGACACCTCGTCCCTGCTCGCCCGCCTCGAGAAGTAAGCCAACATGGCGCTGTCGCCGGCATCGACGGCTGAGGAGGTCGTCGCCCATCTGCGCACGCTCGCCTCGGAGGAAAACCGGGCCGGCATGGCCCGCTTCGGTATCGCCACCGACCGCGCCCTCGGGATCCCCAATGCCGTGATCAATCCCATCGCGCGGCTGGTCAAGCGCGACCACGACCGCGCTCTGGCCCTATGGGCGACCGGCATTCGCGAAGCCCGCATCCTGGCGACGGCGACCGACGAACCGGCAAAAGTGACCCGCTCGCAGATCGACGCCATGGCCGCCGAGTTCGACAGCTGGGAGATCGTCGATCACGCGGCTCACCTCATCTTCGATGCGAATCTCGCCCACGAGACCATTCCCGCCTATGCTGAGGATGAGCGTGAATTCGTCCGCCGCACGGCCTTCTCGACCATCGCTACCGCAGCAGTGCACTTGAAGAAGGAACCGGACGAAACCTTCATCGCCTGGCTCAGGATTGTCGATGCGTACGCCCGCGACGACAGGAACTTCGTTAAGAAGGCGGTCAACTGGGCGCTCAGGCAGGTTGGCAAGCGCTCGCCGGCCCTCCACGCGCCCGCCTTGGCGCTCGCGGAGAAACTGGCCGCCTCCGACGACAAGACGGCGAGATGGATCGGCAAGGACGCCGTGCGCGAACTTACCGATCCAAAGATAGTCGAACGATTGAACGCGAAGAAGCTCTGATCAAGCCGCCGACGCGCCGCTTTCCTTGTCGAGGCTCATGTAGTCGAGCGGCATTTCGGTCGTGTACTTGATCTGCTCCATGGCGAAGGACGACGACACGTCGCGGATCTCGATCTTGGCGATCAGCCGCTTGTAGAAGGCGTCATAGGCCGCAATGTCGGGCACGACGACGCGCAGCAGATAATCGACGTCACCGCTCATGCGGTAGAACTCGATGACCTCCTGGAATTCCTGGATCACCTCGGAGAAGCGCCGCAGCCATTCATGGCTGTGCGAATTGGTGCGGATCGCCACGAACACCGTCACGCGCGCATTGATCTTTTCGGGGTCGAGCAGCGCCACGCGGCGCTTGATGACGCCCTCTTCCTCGAGCTTCTGGATGCGGCGCCAGCACGGGGTGGTGGACAGGCCGACTTTCTTGGCGACGTCGGCCACGGCCAAGGTCGCGTCCTCCTGGAGGAGGCGAAGGATTTTCCGGTCGAGGCGGTCCATATGTAGGCTCCGTTAGAAAAGGTTCGCCATAATCCTGTCAATTAAGCCATCATACAAGAAAGGAATTCTCCACACACCCTGTATCTTCGGTATCAATTTCCATATCGTCTAGGAAAGGCGACTTTGGATTTCCGCCTTGAGAAAAGGCAGCAATTCCATTTCGAACCAGGGATTGCGTTTGATCCAGCCGGTATTGCGCCATGACGGATGCGGCAAAGGCAGCACATGCGGCGAGGACGAACGCGCCCAGACCGCCCGCCAGTCGGCAACGGTGCCGGTGAGAGATGCTGATCGCTTCGCGCCCATGTGCCAGCGTTGCGCATACTGACCAATCGCCAGCACGAGGTCGATCTGCGGCATCATGCTCATCAGCCGGGCCCGCCAGGCCAGCGCGCATTCTCTCCGTGGCGGCAGGTCCCCGCCCTTGGCATCCTGCCCCGGGAAGCAAAAGCCCATCGGCACGATGGCAAAGGTATCAGGGTCGTAGAAGGTCTCGGACGACACGCCCAGCCAATCGCGCAGCCGGTCGCCGGAGGCATCTGTGAAAGGCGCACCGCTCAGATGCACCTTGGTGCCAGGCGCCTGCCCGGCGATGAGGATACGCGCGCTCGACGACGGCACCACCACCGGCCGCGGCTCGTGCGGCAACGACTTGCCCAATGGCCGCTCGACGCAGATTCTGCACGCCTTGATCTCGGCCACAAGGCTGTCGAGTTCAACGGACATTGTCAGGCCGAGGCACTCGGGCGGGCGGCCAGTGCCTGATGCCAGCGGCGCACGCTGGAGAACTCATCCGGCATCACGATCTTCGCCGGCTTCATGAAGTCGAGAGCGCAAAGCCCGGTGATGTCAGCGATGGAATACTCGTCCCCGGCGGCGAATTCGCGCGAGGCCAGTTCCTTGTCGAGCAAAGCCAGGAACTCGATCGCCTTGGGCTTGTTGACCTCGCCCCATTCGGGCACTTGCGGAATTTCCCACTCCCGCATCGCCGGATGGATATGGCGGAAGGCGAAGGCAACCGGCTGGAACAGGTTTTGCTCGATCCGCCGCTGCCACATCTCCACCATCGCCTTGCCAAGCGCGCCGCGGCCAAACAGGGCCGGATCGGGGTGGAGTTCCTCGAAATAGCGGCAGATGGCGACGGTTTCGGTGAGGATGGTGCCGTCGTCGAGTTCCAGCACCGGCAGGCGCTGCAGCGGATTGCGCGAGGAAACGTCCGCCTTTTTGTGCTCCATCGCGCCCATGTCGACGGAAACCTTGGCCACTTCGATGCCCTTTTCGGCAAGGAATACGCGCACGCGCCTTGGGTTCGGCGCCCGCCCCCCGTCAAACAGCTTCATTTTTGCCTCCTCAGACTTGTCCTGGCTTTGCAACCATAAGCCGCAAGCTACGAGAACCGAAAGATTTCCCGCAACCAGTTGAGTATGCGCCCATAGCTGCCGTGTTCGATTTCAGCCATGTCGCCATGCATGTTGCGCCAGTCGCGCGGACGGTCAAATTCGCCGGCCCAAAGACCTTTTCGGCCAAGGCGCGCGGCAGCTTCCTCGGCTTCGTAGCCGCCATAGGCAACCGCCCAGCCGGCTTCCACCTGCGAACGGTTGAGATCGGTGCCGGTTACAGTGCATTCGCCAAGAAACCGGCCGTACTTGTCCCGCTCCCAGCCAGCACAGGTCACCTGACGCCCGGCCACAAGCTTCGATAGCGCCTCACGCGAGCGTCGGCCGCAGGGGTACTCAACGCCGTCTTTCCTGCAAATCTGGGAATATTCCGGCGCGTCGATGCCACGCAGGCGAATGCGCTCGCTGCCCAGCGTGATCGAATCACCGTCGTTGACGACGGCCACGCCCTCAGTCCTGCGCGTTTCCACCCTGTCGAGACGCGCCGAAACGAGGATCAGCAGCCCAAGCACGGAAGCTGCCAGCGCATAGTCGAGAAACTTGCGCCAACGGCTGCGCGGGCGCCTGAAATACCGCTGTCGCGGCCTGCCCGACCACGAACGGCTCATATGGCAAACAATCCCTTAATCATTCGGACGTAGCGTGCAGACTTGAAATTAAGCGCGCGCGAAAACTGAATTATCACATGCCGTTGCAACGCTCTAACACGGCGGACAAGATCATTGTGGACCGCAGGAAACGCCATCGCAACAGCGATGTCGCTCGTGCTGTGCGCAAGACACGCGATCAATTGGCCCAACAGCCGGGTGGCCTGGCCTTCGACCGCGAGCTGCTGAAGCTGCACGCCCGTTCGATCAGGGCCAATTCGGCAACTCTACCGCTTCTGGTCGTCATCTTCGCCGGCATCGGGCTTCTGCTCGGCGCAGACGATGCCATCCTCAAGTGGTCGCTTGTCGCCATGATGGGCTATGTCGGGCTGGCGCTGCTTGCCCGTCGCGCCGACGAGGCAGCGCCGGCCGCGATGACGCCATCGGCCATCCGGCGCAATTTCCTCATTGGCCATTTCGTCACCGGCCTTGCCTGGGCCTATCTCGCCGCCATGACCTGTGCCGCCTGCGAACCCGGCCTGCTGTCCATCGTCAAAGGAGCCTTCCTGCTCGTTGCCATGGCCGCGACAGCGATCGTTGCTTCGTCGCTGCGCGGTGCACTGGCCGCGACCTTCGTCGTTCCCGTCGCCGCCTATGCCGCCTTCGGCGTCAAGCTGTCCGAGCCCCTTGGCATGGTCATGGTCGCGCTGCTGGTCGCCGCCTTGCCGTTCTTTTCGCTCGTCGCTGGGATCAAGAAGCGGTCGGCGCTGCTGCTGATGGCCGCCCGGTCCGAAATGGACGCGCTGATTGCCGAACTGGAAACAGCAAAGTCGATGTCGGACGAGGCCCGCCGCCGCGCCGAAGACGCCAATCTCGCCAAGTCACGCTTCCTGGCCACGATGAGCCATGAACTGCGCACCCCGCTCAACGCCATCCTGGGATTTTCGGAAGTCATGGCCAGCGAGGTGCTTGGCCCGATCAACAGCCCGACCTATCGGGAATATTCCCGCGACATCCACCAGTCCGGTCAACATTTGCTCGACCTCATCAACGAGATCCTCGACCTGTCGCGCATCGAAGCCGGCCGCTACCAGCTCAACGAGGAGCCGTTGATGCTGCTCTCGGTGGTCGAGGATTGTTGCCACATGATGGAGCTCAAGGCGCGCAACAAGGATCTCAAGATCGTCGAGCAGTTCGAGCCGTCGCTGCCACGCCTTCTCGGCGACGAGCGCGCCATCCGCCAGATAACGCTCAACCTTTTGTCCAACGCCATCAAGTTTTCGCCGACGGGCAGTGAAATCCGCGTCCGCGTCGGCTGGACCGCCGGCGGCGGTCAGTACATCTCGGTCAAGGACAAGGGTCCGGGCATTCCCGCAGACGAAATACCCGTCGTTCTGTCGGCTTTTGGCCAGGGCTCGATTGCCATCAAGAGCGCCGAACAGGGAACCGGCCTTGGCCTGCCTATCGTCCAGGGCCTTCTTGCCCTGCACGGCGGTGAGTTCGAACTGCGCTCGAAGCTGCGCGAGGGCACCGAGGCAATTGCGATCTTCCCCGCTGCCCGCGTGCTCGACGACCTGCCTTCGGCGACGCCGCGCAGTGCCGCCGGCCGTCTCTAGATCAGCGGATCGCCGCCGCCATTCCCGAACTGATCTGCGCTGCGGTCTTGACCAATCCAGCGGCAAGCCCGGCGCCAACCGCCTCGCCGTGATCGATTCCAAGTCCGAGCAAGGGCCGCGCGCCGAGCTTGGCCAGCAAGCGGGCATGGCCCGGCTCGGTTGAGACGTGCGAGAACATGCAATGGTCGAGTGCGGTCCGGTCGACGGCGTAAAGCACGGCAGCGGCTGCGGTCGTTGCGAAGCCGTCGAGCAGCACCGGGATTTTTTCCATGCGCGCCGCAAGGATGGCACCCGCGATGGCGGCGAATTCGCGCCCGCCGACCCGGCGCAAGGCTTCGAACGGGTCCTTGATATGAGGGCCATGCAGCGCCAGCGCCCGGTCGACCACTGCAGCCTTGCGGGCCTGCATCGCGGCATCGGCACCGGAACCCGGCCCGACCCAGTCGGCGCCCTTGCCGCCGAACAGTGCCGCGCAAAGGGCGGCGGCAATGGTGGTGTTGGCGACACCGAGGTCGCCGATGCAGAACAGGTCACTGCCACCGGCAATCGCCTCCATGCCAAAAGCCATGGTGGCGGCACAGCCGCGCTCGTCAAGCGCCGGCTCGACAGTGATATCGGCAGTCGGCAGGTGCAGTGCCAGATCGAGCACTTTCAGGCCAAGGTCGTTGGCGAGGCAGATCTGGTTGATCGCAGCGCCGCCTGCTGCGCACAGCTCGACACGCTGGGCCGTGGCTTCCATTGGCCGTGGCGAAACGCCTTGCGCGGCGACACCATGGTTGCCGGCGAAGATGGCGACCATCGGCTTGAGCACCGAGGGTGGCGCGCGGCCGGTCCAGCGCGCCAGCCAAGCTGCGATGTCTTCGATGCGACCGAGCGAGCCTTTCGGCTTGTCGGCCTTGGCAAACAGCGCCCACACCTTGCCCGCCTGCGCGACATCGCCCTCAGGCAGATGCGCAAACAGGTTGCGGAAATCGTCAAAGGGAGAAGCGTTGGTCATGGGTGCGGCCTGCCGTTCATCATCGTCATGCGCGGCATAGCCGCCTCAACGGCCGAAAACAATCGCGAGATGGCATTGGCGCAGCGAGACGTGACGTCGCGGGATAGCGCTTGCAATGACGCGCTGGCTACATCATCTGTGGTTGGCCGGTGTATAAATCGGCGCAAGGCTTATCCCGCCATGGACGACGCGATGACCGCCATTGAATCCCCTTGCATCATGCTGTGCTCGATTGACGATACGACCGGCTATTGCTTCGGCTGCGGCCGCACCCGTGACGAGGTCGGCGCCTGGCTTAGCATGACACCCGAGACGCGCCGCGCCGTCATGGCAACCTTGCCCGCCCGTCTCGCAACCATCGAGCGCAAGCCGCGCCGCGAGACGCGCCGTTCGCGCATGTCCCGCGAAAACGCGTCCAACTGAGGATACCAGACAGACATGAGCCGGCTTTATTGGGTCGCCATTGCCGTTCTCGGCGGCGGACTGCTTCTTTTGCTGTTCAACCATTCGTCCGGCGAAACGCTTGGTCTCAACAATGACAGCTTTGGCCAGCTGATCTACATCGGCGCGCTCCTGTTGGTCGTTGCTGCCGGCATCCTGCGCCGCGGCACGCGCCTCGGCGACACGGTGCGCAGCCTCGCCCTGTGGGTGGTGATCGTCTTGGTGTTTGTTGCGGGCTATCAGTATCGCTACGAACTGCAGGATATCGCCAGCCGCGTCACCGCCGGCCTCGTGCCGGGAAGCCCGATGTCGGCACTGGATGGCGACGGCCGCGCGACAGTCACCTTGGACAAACTGACCAACGGACATTTTGGCGCGCGCATGCAGGTCAACGGCCAGACCATCGATGTCATGGTCGACACGGGCGCCACCACCACCGTGCTGACGGTGGCCGATGCCCGCCGCGCCGGTTTCGATCTTGAAAGCCTGAGCTTCACAGTGCCTGTCTCGACCGCCAATGGCATTGCGCATGCGGCGCGGGTCACGGCTGCAACCGTTCAGCTCGGCGCCATCGAACGCAAGAACCTGCCGATGCTCGTCGCCGACCAGGGGCTCGAGCAAAGCCTGCTCGGCATGAATTTCATCGGCTCGCTGTCGGGCTTCGACGTGCGCGGCGACAGGATGATCCTGCGCGACTAGGTTCTCCCCTAGTGGCCGATCGACCATTTCTTGCGGGTCGGCGTCGGCTTGTTGCCGATCTTGCACAGGGCGCAACCGCAACCATTGAGGTGCGCCTTCTTCACCACTTTCGGTTCGGTGCCGCTGGCCTCTGAACGCGCCAGTGCACGGCGCAATTTGCCGTTCATCAGGCTGAGGCGCGGAGCTGCAACGTCCCGGTTGCTCTGTTCCTCGCATTGCGGACATGCGCACGCCCTGAGTGCGTCCTGCATCGACACCCATTCTTCAAACGGTCCGCAATCGTCGCAAACATAGTTGTAGAGCGGCATAAACAGCCTCCAAAATGCATCAGGAGAAATAATCTGGCGGGCAAAACACCCTCGCCCGCCCGCAAGCGGCCACGCCGGGCTACAGCCCGACCAGGCGCGCCGGCATCACAGCTTGCCGTCCAGCAGAAGAAATCCGGGCAGCCAGCCGGTGACGATACCTGCAAGCAGCGTCACGATCGACGTCAGCCGCAGGATCGGCCGCTGCAGCGCCAGAAGCAGAAAATACAGGAACCACAGCACGCCCCAGATCACCCAGTTGGACGCCAGCCAGAAATCGGTCGACGTCTGGGCGGTGGAAAGCCCCTGTACCGCGACAGGAACCGTGGTGATGGCGACGAACAGGCTGAACCAGCCGAGGCCGCGCCCGTCCACCTTCACCACCCTGTTGTAGGCCACCCAAAAATAGGTCGTCGAAAACAGGATCGTCAGCGCAGCACCCTTGATGGACGCAGCGTCGGCGTTGGGTCCGAACGCCCAGGCAAGCGAAGCGCAAAATGTCACGACGCCCGAGACGACGTTGATGACGACGATTTCGCGGTCCTCGATCTTCCCGAGCAGCCAAAGGCCGTTCAAGAACAGGACGGCGCCAACGTAAAGCAAAGCAAATCCGAGCAGCATGAAATCCCCCTCCCAGGAGAACGCCGGCCGGGAAACGCTCCCGACCGTCGGTTGTTGTTGTTGCAGCCTGATCAGGTCGTCTTGGCGACGTCGGCCTTGAAGTCCTGCTTCTTGGGTCCGTGGGCGTTGGGATTGATGTCGAAGTCGAAGATCGCCGTCGGTATGGCCAAGGTGGCGCAGACGTTGGGAATATCGACGATGCCGGCGATACGTCCTTCGACGGGCGCCGTGCCCAGGATCATGTAGGCCTGCTCACCGGAGTAGCCGAACTTCTTGAGGTACTCGATGGCGTTGAGGCAGGCCCGGCGATAAGCGACATGAGCGTCGAGATAATACTGCTCGCCCGTATGCTCATCGACCGAGATGCCCTCGAAGATGAGATAGTCGTCAAAATGCGGGTCGATCGGGCTTGGCTTGAAGATCGGGTTGATGACACCGTATTTCGCCATGCCGCCCTTGATCACGTCGACGCTGATGTCGACCCAGCCGGCCATTTCGATGGCGCCGCAGAAGGTGATTTCGCCATCGCCCTGCGAGAAGTGGATGTCGCCCATCGAGAGTCCGCCGCCCTTCACATAGACCGGGAAGTAGACTTTTGAACCGCGCGACAGATTCTTGATGTCGCAGTTGCCGCCGTGCTCGCGCGGCGGAACCGTGCGCCAGGCCTCGGCGGCGGCCTGCCGCGCTGCATCGCCCTTCATCTGGCCCATCAGGGCCGTGTCGACATATGGCAGTGCTGCCAGCGGCGGCACACGCCCAGGATCGGTCGCCACCAGTTCGGCTTCGCGACGGTTGGCTTCGGCAAGCAGCTTGTGGTCAGGAAGGCAGCCGATCAGGCCGGGATGGATGATGCCGGGATAGCGCACGCCCGGAATGTGGCGCGACGTCGTGTAGATGCCGTGGAAATCCCAGCATGACTTGCTGGCTTCAGGATAGTGCTCAGTGAGAAAGCCGCCGCCGTTTTCTTTAGCGAACAGGCCGTTGAAGCCCCATTCCGAGTCGGGCTTGGCGCCAAGGTCGAGAATGTCGACAACCAGCAGGTCGCCGGGCTCGGCGCCATCGACGCCGAACGGGCCGCTGAGATAGTGGACACGCGTCAGATCGACGTCGCGGACGTCATTGGCGCTGTTGTTGTTGCCGATCTGGCCTCCCGTCCAGTCGTGGCATTCTACCCGGTAGGTGTGACCCGGCTTGAGATGATCCACCATCGGAATATCAGGATGCCAACGGTTGTGCGTCTTGATGGCATGATCTTCCGGAGCTTTGTTCAAATCGACCGAAAATACTGTCTGTGGCATGGCGCTGTTCCTCCTCAATCGCCGGCTTGCGGGAGGGTTGGCTTGCGCGCCTTCCTCGTCCTTGCGCCGAGTAACGCGATGCCACCCGACACAGCCGTGCGAGGCCAAGCTAGGTGCGGCTTGTAATCGCCATGCATCGGAAAACTGCCTGCCATGTAATTTTTTGTAACCAAACGGCTTGTGTCAGCGCTCACCAGACGCAACAACCCCGAAATTTTAGATATAACTTTCAGATTGTTAGACAGAAGCACCTGCAGGTGGCAGATGCTGGGACGCCCCTACCTGTGTTCAAGCAACACCGGCTGCGACCAATGACCATCTTCCCTGCTCGACCGCGCCCACGAATTGCGATTATCGTAGCGCCCATGACAGTTGCCGACCCCAAATCACGCATTCTCATTGTCGATGATGATCGTCGGCTGTGCAGCTTTCTGGAAAAATTCCTGACGAGCGAAAGTTACGCCATCGTCAGTGCCCATGACGGGCGTTCGATGCGGCGCGCGCTGGCCGATGAGGCATTCGATCTCGTCATCCTCGATCTCGGTTTTCCCGTCGGTGAGGACGGCGTAACCCTGGCACGCAGCATGCGCTCGCAATACGACCTGCCGCTGATCATGCTTTCGGGCAAAAACACTACAATCGACAAGGTCGTCTGCCTTGAATTGGGAGCCGACGACTACATCACCAAGCCTTTTGAGCCGCGCGAGCTTCTGGCGCGCGTGCGAACGGTGATGCGACGCTTCGCCAAGCGCATCAACCTGCCCGAACCGGCTGAGGCCGATCGTTCGGCTGCCGTCTGTTTCGATGGCTGGCGGCTCGATCCCGCGCGTTACAAGCTATCGTCGCCGAACGGCGAAAATGTGCGGCTTACAAGCCAGGAATTCCAGATCCTGTCTGCGCTCGTCGAACGGCGCGGCCGAATCCTGTCGCGTGAGCAGATCCTCGACATCGTCGCCAACCGCAACTGGACGCCCTATGACCGCAGCATCGACGTGCTGATCGGCAAGATACGCCGCAAGTTGCGCGACAATGCGCGCGACACGCAGCTCATCAAGACCATTCGCGGCGTCGGCTATATGTTCGCCCCTCAGGGCCGGGACTAAGGCGCGCGCGGCAGATAGAGGTTGATCCGGGTGCCCTCGTCCGGCTTGCTGGAGATGCCGAGGCGTCCGCCTGACTGGCGCACGAATCCATCGACCATCGGCAGGCCGAGGCCACTGCCCTTTCCCGCAGGCTTGGTGCTGAACAGCGGTTCCAGCGCCCGGCGGCGCACCGCAACCGGCATCCCGTGCCCGGTATCGATGACCGAAATGACGACATACTGACCAGGCAACAGGCCCGAGGCGACGCGAGCGTCGTCCGGCCTTACGACAAAGTTGCAGGCCTCGAACCGAAGCTTGCCGCCGTCGGGCATCGCATCGCGTGCGTTGAGCGCAAGATTGAGCAGGCTGGTTTCCAGCTGGGTCGGATGAACCTCCACCTCATGCAGGTCGTCCGCCAATTCCAGCGAGAGGCTGACCTTGTCGTCCAGCGTCCGGCCCAACACCCGCATCAGGTCCGGCAGCGCTTTGCCCAGGTGGACGCGGACCGTATCGCCTCCCTCCTGGCGGCCGAAATTGAGCAGGCGCGTCGTAAGATCCGTACCCGCCTTCACCGCATCCAGCGCATCGTCGACCATCTGCGCCAGTTGGGGCTCGGTCCGCACATGCTCCTGCAGCCAGCGCAGATTGCCGAGCAGGACAGCCAGGATGTTGTTGAAGTCGTGCGCGATGCCACCGGTCAGCTGCCCCATCGCGTCGATGCGCTGCATCTGGCCAAGGCGTTCGGCGACCAGGCGCTTTTCTTCCATCAGGCGGGTGCGCTCGAAGCAACGCTCCAGCGTCGCCAGCAGGTCGGCGCTGTAGAAGGGCTTGCACAGATAGTCATAGGCGCCGGCCTGCAACGCCTCCACCGCCGTCTCGACCGAGGCATAGGCCGTGACCATGAGACAAACGAGATCGGGGCTTTGCTGGCGAAAAGCCCGGACCAGTTCGACCCCATTGCCCACGCCCAGCCGCACGTCGACAAGGGCAACCGCCGGCTGGTGCAAGGCCAGCGCGCGCTGCGCCGACAACGGATCATGCGCGATGATCGCCTGATAGCCTTCAAGTTCAAGCAATCCGGCGAGGCTCGCGGCAAAGTCCTCGTCATCGTCGACGATGAGGACCCTCTTCTTCTCGACCGGGTCCGCTCCGTGTGGGATTACATCGTCGCCGATAAAATCAGTCTGCAGGTCTGTCTGGTCGGTCATGACGAACCAGCGCCTGCCCGCGGCAGCACGATCGATACGCGCGTGCCAGCGCCCTGCTCGCTGTCGATCAGCACGGAGCCGCCATGCTGCTCGACGATACGCTTGACCAGCGGCATGCCCAGTCCGACGCCAAATGCCTTTGTGCTGAACAGCGGCTCGAACACCCGCGCTGCCGTCTCGCGCGACATACCGGCGCCATTGTCCGCAACGCAGATGATGGCGTTATCGCCTTCGCAACGCGTGGAGACAACAATCGCCGCGTCATCCGCCGTGTGCCCCTCACAGGCCTGCAGGGCATTGGCCAGAACATTGGAGAAAGCCTGCCGCAGCCGCTCGCCATCGGCCGAGACTTTGCATCCAGCGGCGAGATCCAGTTGTATCGGCCGCGTGGCGTCCTGCTCGGCGACATGTTGGGCAACCCACCGGTCGATCAGGATCGGTGTGACGATCAGCGCATGCTTGCGCGAGAAATCGAGCAGGTCCTCGATGATTCGCACGCAGCGCCAGGCGTTTCGCTGCAGGCGTTGCAACTCAGAGTGCACTGGTTCGTCGGCGTTCTTCAGCGAGCGGCGCAAGACGTCAGCTGACGTCACTAACGTGCCCAGCGGGTTGCGCAGCTCATGGCTGACCGTTGCCGTGATCTGGCCTATGGCAGCGAGGCGCTCGTTGCTCGCCAGGTCCCTCTGGGTTTGGCGCAGCTTTTCCAGCGAGGCAACAAGATCGCGCTCGGCAAGTTCGCGGCTCTCCTGCGACAGCACGATCCACCATGCGCCGATGCCCAGCAGCGGCAGGAGCGCGAGGAAGACCCGCAGGAGCAGCGGGCCGCTGGCCAGATGTGGCTGTTCCGACCCCGGCTCGATGAGCCGGTAGGTAAGCAGGAACACGCCGCCCGTGATCACCGCCAAGGTAAACAAGACACCTACCACCTTGAGCAGACGCTGCCCCATATGAGGGGCGATCTTGTCTCGTATGTGAGGCAGTGCCCGCCCGAAATACCTTGACCGCGATGTCTCCAGAACACCGACCGGTGCCTTGCACACGTCGTGACAATGGGAATCGAGGCTGCAGCACAACGAGCAGATCGGCTGCTCGTAGAAGGTGCAATGCACCATGTCGGAACGTTCGTAAGTGACGCCGCAGATAGCGCACAAATTGGCATCCGGTGTGGTTGCCGGCAACTCGACAGGCTGGCGCGCCAGATAATAGCGCCCCTTGGTCGCGACACCGATTGCCACGGCGCTTGTGAGCGCGGTGACGAAAGCAATCGGCGCGGCATAAGCCTGTACCATGACGCCGAACATACCGGAGAAGCACAGTAAGGCGACAAATGACGCCAACGCCATCGAACCGCAGCCGACCGGATTGAAATTGTAGAGATAGGCGCGCTTGAATTCGGGGAACGCCGGGCTGACCCCCAGCGGCTTGAGGATGGCGAGGTCGGCGAAGATCGAGCCGATCCAGGCGGCTGCTATGATCGAGTAGACCGCCAGCACCAGCTCCAGCGTCTGGAAGATGCCGAGCAGCATCAACAGCAGCGAGATCAGGATGTTGAACACCAGCCAGACGACCCGGCCGGGGTGGTAGTGGGTGACGCGCGAGAAGAAATTGGACCATGCCAGCGAGCCGGCATAGGCGTTGGTGACATTGATCTTGACCTGCGAGATCAGCACGAAGACCGCGGCCAGGGCGAGCACGACGCGCGGGTCGGCACTCACATACTCATAGGCTATGATGTACATATGGATGGGTTCGAGCGCAGTCGAGCGCGACAGGCCCGCCTGGATCGCCAGTACCGCAAGCAGGCTGCCGCACAGGATCTTGAAGCCGCCGACGACGATCCAGCCGGGGCCTGCGGCGATCACCGCCGCCCACCATCGGAAACGGTTCTCACGCGTTTTGTCGGGCAGGAAGCGCAGATAGTCCACCTGTTCGCCGATCTGGATGGACAGCGCACACAGAACACCGATGGCCGAGCCGAATGCGAGGAAATTGAAGCTTTCGCCCACGACATCGCTGCCGACGAAAGCCGCCCATTCGTTCAGCGTGTCGGGATGGGCAAACAGGATGTAGGCGAACGGCGCCAGATGCATGGCGATCCAGATCGGCTGCGACAGAAGCTGCAATTTGCTGATCAGTGTCACGCCCATGAAGGTGATCGGGATGATGACCACCGAAGAGATGACATAGCCCAGCACAAGCGGCACATCGGCGAACAGGTGGAGCGCCTGCGCCATGATCACCCCTTCAAGGGCGAAGAAGATGAAGGTGAATGTGGCGTAGATCAGCGAGGTGATGGTGGAGCCGACATAACCAAAGCCGGCACCTCGGGTAAGCAGGTCCATGTCGATGTTGTAGCGGCTGGAATAGTAGGCGATCGGCAGGCTTGTCAGGAAAATGAACAGGCACGTCACAAGGATGGCGGGAAAGGCATTGGCGAAGCCATAACTGAGCGTGATCGCGCCGCCGATGGCTTCCAGGGCCAGAAACGAAATCCCGCCAAGGGCCGTGTTGGCAATGACGAAGGGAGACCAGCGACGAAACGAACGCGCCGCATAGCGCAGCGAATAATCTTCCAGCGTCTCGTTGGCGATCCAGGAGTGATAGGATCGCAACGCCGGCAATTGCGGCGTTTCCATCAAGCGCTGCTCCCATGCGCGATGGCCCGACCAAGCAATCGGCACATGAAACCGCCCTCCTCGAAAATGCTCCCGGTCAAATGATCACACAAAGCCGATGGCGAGGCCAGCCCGCCCCGCTTCGTTGGAGCGCGAGGCGTCGCATTCGGCGAGGTGGTCAGCCAGCGTCTCGACAAGGTGTGCTCGCCATGAATTTCATCGTTCGCAGCCCAGCGAACAGACGAAACTAGGGCTGATCGCGAATGTCAGATTGGCTGCGGCCAAGCGCGATTCACGCCTAGCCGCTATCAGTCCACCCCGTTTCCCGACTTTCAGGCCTACGCTGCTTCGCTGCGGCTCGTCAGGTCGACGGCGGCGAAGGCGTCGCGCAGCACCTGCGGCCCGGCACCCGGCTTGTTGGCGTCGGTCGACAGGATCTGGCGATAGCGCCGCGCGCCGGCGAGGCCATGGAACAGCCCGACCATGTGGCGGCTGACATGGCCAAGGCGACCACCGGCAGCGATATGCCTGCCGGCATAGTCGGCCATGACCTCGATCAGCGCGGCGAAATCGAAATCTGGAGGCGTTGCCTCTTGCAGCGTCGCGTCGACACCGGTCAGAACACCAGGCGTGTGGTAGGCCGCGCGGCCAAGCATCACACCATCGACATGGAGGAGATGCGCGCGCGTTTCCTCCAGCGTCAGGATGCCGCCATTGATACCGATGAACCGATCCGGCATCCGGGCTTTCAGGCGATAGACACGCCCGTAGTCGAGTGGCGGGATATCACGGTTTTCCTTGGGGCTCAGCCCCTCGAGCCAGGCCTTGCGGGCATGCACCCACAGCGCGTCGGCACCGGCGGCAAAGACGCCATCGGCAAGCACGTCGAGCGCCGGCTCGGGATCCTGATCATCGACACCGATGCGGCACTTGACCGTGACCGGGATTTTCACCGCATCCTTCATCGCCGCGACGCCTTCGGCGACGAGATCGGGCGTCTTCATCAGGCAGGCGCCAAACGTACCCGACTGCACGCGGTCCGAGGGGCAGCCGACATTGAGGTTGATCTCGTCATAGCCGAACGCCTCGCCGATGCGCGCGGCCTCCGCAAGCTTGGCAGGATCTGAACCACCGAGTTGCAACGCGACCGGATGCTCCGACACGTGGAAACCGAGCAGCCGTTCTCTCGCACCATGGATGACAGCATCGGCCACCACCATCTCGGTGTAGAGCAGCGCCTTGCGCGTCAGCTGGCGATGGAAGAACCGGCAATGCCTGTCCGTCCAATCCATCATGGGCGCAATAGCCAGTCTATGATCTTGATTTTTCAGCATTTTTTCTTTAACATCAAATCGTTAGAACCTGCCGAGTGCACACGAATTTACGCCAGAATACGACCCTTTTCGCCACGTTTCGATCTCTCAGTGCACACAGAGCGCACACGAAAAAATGGCCACCTACACAAAACTCTCGTCCGGTTCCTGGCGTGTCCAAGTCCGTCGCAAGGGTCGCTACGTCAGCGAGACCTTCCTGCGCCGAGACGACGCACGGCGCTGGGCAACCGAAGCCGAGCGCCAAGTCGATCGTGGTGAGACGCCGACCAAGTCCCGTATAGCCCGCCTGAAAACTTTCGGTGAACTCATCGACCTTCATATCGACGACATGTGCGATGTAGGCAAGTCCCCTCGCCGCTCCAAGGCCGCGGCCCTCGATATGCTCCAAAGACATCTGGGGAAGTGCAACCTCGCGGCTCTCGATCGCGAACGGCTCATTCGTTTTGGGCGCGACCGGGCCGGCCAAGGTGCCGGACCGATGACGCTCAGCATCGACATCGGCTTTGTAAAACTCATTCTGGCTCATGCCGCTGCGGTGCACGGCCTGCCCGTCAAGGTCGAACCGGTTGATCTCGCGCGTATTGCCCTAAAGAGGCTTGGCCTCGTTGGTAAGGGCAATCAGCGCGACAGGAGGCCAACCCAGGATGAACTCGACAGGCTCATCGCCCACTTCGATGCAAATCCTCGTCAAATAGCGCCGGTTGGTCAGATAATACGTTTCGCCGTCGCAACCGCGATGCGCCAGGAGGAAATCTGCAAGGCGCGGTGGTCCGACATGGACGCCCGCACGCGGATGCTTCTCATCCGTGACCGGAAAGACCCGCGAAACAAAAACGGGAACAATCAACGCATACCCTTGTTCGCGGCAACTGGGTACGACGCATGGGCCATTGTCGAGGAGCGACTGGCCAAGCGAAGCAATGACGATGATCGAATATTCCCATTCAATCATAGGTCAGTCGGCACCGCCTTCCGTCTAGGGTGCGCTGACCTGGACATCCACGACCTTCATTTTCATGACTTGCGTCACGAAGGGACGAGCCGTCTTTTCGAGGCCGGATTCACAATCGAGCAAGTTGCACTCGTTACCGGGCATAAGGACTGGAAGATGCTGAAGCGGTATACGCACCTAAAGCCAGAAGCCCTCCACGCTCTACTTGCAGCCCGCGCCGCATGAGTTTGGGATACGTTCAGGCGTGGGAGTACGGTAGTTTCGCCCATCCGAGGGTCGATGACACAGCAGCAAGTCCAGGCAATTCGCGTGCGAACTGCATGTGTTGCGCGGCGTGGACTTCGACTTGGCACGCGGCAGTATCTTTGCACTCGGTTCGAACGGGGCGGGCAAGACAACGGCGGCGAAAATCCCGTCCACTCGGCTCAGGGCGGCGATGTGGATGAAGATGCTGAGTGGGAGGTCGCATAATGGGCAGCGCACTGAGTGACTACCCACCTTTGGCTTTCGCGTACGCATTTCCACCACCAAGCAGTGCCGCCAACTCCTCGTACTTCGCGCCGCACCGGTCGTAGACATTGAAGTTCTGATTCCTGGTGCACCCGGCGCGCGCAACAATGTCATCGAGCAGATGAGCCAGTGTGCGGTCTCCGCCCGCCCGCACCATCGCGTCCCTGTCGTATTGTTTCCACATCCCGCACTTCTCGCACGAGACGATGACCTTTTCAGAGGGGTATTCGGACAGCATTAGCATCAGAACAAAATAGGAACATATGCCTTGGGAAGTCAACTACATCACACTGACGTATGTGCATTCCAGCGCCGTAAGGCCGGTTGACGTGAAAGCCGCGCCAGCTACGCTTGCACAGGGAAGAGGCCCATGGACCGCCAAAGACTGCCAACTGAAGTCAAGATCAGCCTCATCGTCTGCATGATTGTTATGGGCATGGCAGCTTTGTCTCTGGCGGGCCTCGATTGGTTCGGCCAGGGTGGCGGCCTTGCTGTCGTACTCGCAATTAGCTGGAGCGTCGTCCTCCTCGGATTCTTTTGCTATTGGAGGTTCGGAAAAGGGTTTTTCGAAACCACACTGCTAAGCGCCGTTGACCCCAATTTCCGGCGCCGTCCGTCGTCAGCCCCCTCTCCCCGAGATTTCACAGCACCAGACTAGGTCGAAGAAGAAGCCGTAGGTAGCTTGCCGCGTAGGGGAGCAGGATCGAATTGCACCGATAGGCGTTTTAGAGTTCTCTAATATAATTGGAGGCTCCGAGATGCCTGACGGTTCTACGGCTAACCGATGAAGGTAAAGCGTCGGTCCGCGTTCATACCGCCCTGCATCCCGACGCTGGTGGACAAGCCGCCAGAGGGAGACCGCTGGACCCACGAAATCAAATATGATGGCTACCGGACACAGATCCATCTGGCCGGCGGTCACGCTCGTGCCTTCACCCGCAATGGCCATGACTGGTCAATGAAGTATGCGGCGGTGCTGGCGGCGTCGCGCGAGTTGATCACGCGCGATGTAATCCTCGACGGCGAAATGGTCGTGCAGGATGAAAGCGGCCGCTCCAGCTTCAAGAAGCTTGCGAGCGCAATACGCTGGGAAGGCTCTAGCCTGGTGTATTATGCCTTCGACCTCCTTGGGCTAGACGGCAACGACCTGACCAAGCAACGCTGCGAAGACCGGCGATTACGACTACACGAGCTTGTCGGCGATCCGCGTCCCACATGCGCCATACAGTTCAGCCAGGCGTTTGAAGGCTCGGGGGCCGATTTCTTCGCGGCTGTCGAGAAGATGGACCTTGAAGGCATCGTATCGAAGCGCCGCGCTAGCATCTACCGCAGCGGCCCGTCCTTGGATTGGGTCAAGACCAAGACGTACATCACAGGCGAGTTCGCTGTGATAGGCTACGAGCGAAAGCGCGGTGCCGCCCCTTCTCTCCTCCTCGCCGAAGAGACTGACGCTGTTATGCGCTATGTCGGTCGCGCCATTCCTGCGATACCGCAGAACCAGCGCGACGAGCTATGGCAGGCGCTGGAATTCCTGCACACCGATAGGCTCGCCACGCCCATAGGCGGCGGCAACAAAGGTGTGGTGCCGGTGCAGCCGCTCTTGAAGGTCATGGCAAAACACCTGAAGGGCGAAGAAAAGCTTCGGCATGCAACGGTGATCGAAGTTCTGATGCCTCGATGAAAGAGGCCCAGTTGCGGGCATCAGTGGCCAATCATCCTCACCTTCCCAACGGCTTCTGCCCAGCAGGCCCTTGAACAGCTGATGCCCAGTTCCGAGTTTCGCCTTGGCATGCCCCTGGACGAGCTGGAAGAGGTGATCAATTCACGCTTTTCCAACTGGGAGCGCGCGGAAAGGAGACGGGCTCTCAACAACCGGAAGGACATCTCGCTTTCACCGGAGGCCCGGTCCACCTATATGTGCAGTCCGTCGTGATTGTCGGGAACGACAAGGCGGCGGATCGAGCCTTCAAAGAGGGAACAAGCCGGAAGAAAGCGGGCCCAACTCATCGGACGCCTGTGGGCGACGTCGACGCGCATATCGTCGAGAAGCTGCTTCCAGTGCTTCGCGCGGCCATCACTTAGCAACTCGGTGAACCGACCCAAGGCGACCCAACGACGCGCAGACCGTGAACTTCCACTATCCGACCGCGCTGCCCGCCGCGCCAATCTTCACGCCACCTTCCAGTATCGCCGATTCGAGATGCGGATTGTTGTCAGGCGCGAGGGCTAGCCGCAACAAGGCTGGCCATCACCCTTTGCTGGCCCACAGCATGAGCTCGCAACTTTGGTCTGCTCGGCAAGCCATCGATCCCTTGGCTTGCAACTTGCGGCCCTCGGTGTGAGCTCCACATCGACATAGCCATCGGCGATGACCGGGATCGATGCCTTGTGAAGCTGCATTGGAGCGATGCCGTCACTTACCTCGAACGTGAGCTTTGCCGTAGGGTCGAGAGCTAGATACTCCGTGACCTTGCGAATGATGGCAGCGAACTTTCCTGCGGACATGTGAGTGCGCTCCTCCTCGTTCACGTCCCAGAGCTGGATGAAAATCTCGGTCCACGACTCGGGATTGGCACCACAATCGAGTGCGGCAAACGAGCCCGCCTTCACCTCTGTGACGTGATAGCCCGGCTTCACCGGACGGCCGTCATAGGCAAACACCAACGGCTTTTCCTTGTGCTCGCCGAGGAAGGACAAGAGTTCACCGATTGATATGTCGTCGTTCCGGAAATCTGTAGCTCTGGCGAATTCACGGTTGTCAGGGGTCAACATCTGCGCTATTCCTCGTTTCGACATTTCTAGGATTGTTGAAATATGGATGAACGTCAAGCACTGATCGCATTTGGGGCAATGTCCCAAGAGACGCGGCTGAAAATCGTTCGGCTACTGGTGAAGGCTGGCCCAGGAGGCATGGCGGCGGGGACCATCGCCGAAGCCGCAGGGGTCTCTGCCTCGAATGTTTCTTTCCACCTCAAGGAGCTCGAGCGCGGCGGTTTGGTCGCCGCCCGGCGGGACGCACGGTCGATCGTCTATTCAGCGGAGTTCCAGGCTTTGAGCGGGTTGATCCGCTTTCTCATGGAAGACTGCTGTGCCGGCAACCCGGCCATCTGCCAGTCGGCCCTTGCCCCATCCTGCTGCGAGCCATCGGACACAGTCCAATGAGCCTTCAAGTCCAGCAGATCGCCCCAGATGATCCCGAATTCGTGGCAGCGCTTGCAGCGGAGGAGCTGCCCGTCGACGACCTTACGGAAGACGGCAGGCTGTTCTTCCGGTTCGAGAAGGACAAAGCGCTTATCGGCTTCGGCGGCATGGAATTGGCCGGAGACTACGCTCTGCTGCGCTCCATCGTCGTTCCGCCACTGTCGCGTGGCCAAGGCTCGGGGAAGCGCATCACCGAGCAGTTGCTACGGAAAGCCGAGGGTCTGGGAATTGCCGAAGTCTATTTGCTGACCACCTCGGCCGCGGACTTTTTTGAGGCCGTCGGATTTGACCGCATTGCGCGCGAGGCAGCTCCGCAACAGATTCTAGCCACGCGGCAAGCGTCGTCGCTCTGTCCCTCCAGCGCGGCCTTGCTGTTTTGCCATCTATCTCCATCCACAAGCCAACCAAATGCCATCTCCACGGAGACAGTTGATGACTGACCGCGTCTACAATGTCCTGTTCCTTTGCACAGGCAACTCCGCCCGCTCGATCCTCGCAGAGAGCATTCTGCGTAAAGAAGGCGCCGGGCGGTTCAACGCCTACTCGGCAGGGAGCCAACCCAAAGGCGCAGTCAACCCCATCGCCTTGAAAGTTCTGGAAGCGCTCGAGTACCCCGCTGAAGACTTTCGTTCGAAGTCATGGGACGAATTCTCCGTACCCGGCGCGCCGGAAATGGATTTCATCTTCACCGTCTGCGACGACGCGGCGGGAGAAGCCTGTCCCGTCTGGATCGGCCACCCGATGTCAGCTCACTGGGGGATCGAAGATCCTTCAAACGTCGAAGGAACCGACATCGAGAAAGAGCGCGCGTTCAGTACTGCGGCCCGGTTCATGAAGAACCGGATCATGGCGTCCTCAGCCTTCCGCTCGCCTCCATCGACCGCATGGCCGTCGATCACCACCTCCAGGTGATTGGCCGCATGGAAGGCTCCACTTCAAAGAACACGGACGCAGCCTGAAATCATGTCGACATTTGAACGCTATCTGACCCTCTGGGTCGCCCTGTGCATCGTTGTGGGCATCGCCCTAGGCCATCTGATGCCGGGCGTCTTCCACGCAATCGGCGGCGCCGAGATCGCCAAGGTGAACATTCCCGTCGCTGTCCTGATCTGGCTGATGATCATCCCTATGCTGCTGAAGATCGACTTCGTCGCCATGGGCGAGGTTGGCAGACACTGGCGCGGTATCGGGGTCACGCTCTTCATCAACTGGGCCGTCAAGCCGTTTTCGATGGCGCTGCTCGGCTGGCTTTTCATTGGCTGGCTGTTTCGCCCCTACCTGCCCGCCGATCAGATCGACTCCTACATTGCAGGTCTCATCATCCTCGCAGCGGCTCCTTGCACGGCCATGGTGTTCGTGTGGTCGAACCTGACAAAGGGCGAACCTCATTTCACGCTTTCCCAGGTGGCGCTCAACGATGCCATTATGGTTGTCGCCTTTGCGCCAATCGTAGGCCTGCTCCTCGGGCTGTCCGCGATTACCGTTCCGTGGGGCACGCTCGTCCTGTCGGTTGTCCTTTACATCGTAATCCCGGTCATCATTGCGCAGGTGATGAGACGTAGGCTCCTTGCCTCGGGCGGACAGAAATCGCTCGACGGCCTGCTCCACACCCTGCAGCCCCTCTCCCTCGTTGCGCTGCTGGCGACCCTGGTCCTGCTGTTCGGCTTCCAGGGCGAGCAGATCATCGCGCAGCCGATGATCATCGCACTGCTGGCGGTGCCGATCCTGATCCAGGTCTACCTGAACTCCGGCTTGGCCTATCTGCTCAACCGCATCTCGGGGGAACAGCACTGCGTTGCGGGTCCGTCGGCGCTGATCGGCGCCTCCAATTTCTTTGAACTGGCTGTCGCGGCCGCCATCAGCCTATTCGGCTTCAGCTCGGGTGCTGCGCTGGCAACCGTCGTCGGCGTGCTGGTCGAAGTTCCCGTAATGCTCTCGGTCGTCTGGATCGTGAACCGCAGCAAGGGCTGGTACGAGCGGGGATCCGCCGTCACCGCCGCCAAACAAAACGAAAGGACCGCGTGATGGACATCACCATCTACCACAATCCCGAATGCGGCACGTCCCGTAACACGCTTGCGCTCATCCGCAATGCCGGGGTCGAGCCCACCGTCATCGAGTACCTGAAAACGCCGCCGACGCGAGAGGTCCTTCAGGACCTGATTTCCAAGGCAGGCCTGACCGTGCGCGAAGCCATCCGACAAAAGGGAACGCCCTACGCAGACCTGGGCCTGGACGACCCGACGCGTACCGATGACCAGCTTCTCGATGCCATGATGGAGCATCCGATCCTGATCAACAGGCCGTTCGTCGCCACGCCGTGGGGTGTGCGCCTGAGCCGCCCATCCGAGGTCGTGCTCGAGATCCTGCCCCTCCCTCAAAAGGGACCGTTCTACAAAGAGGACGGCGAACCGTTGATCGATGCTGAAGGAAACCGAGTTGCCTAATCTGCCCAACATCGTCGACGACGCACTCGAGCTTGCCGATCCGGCCCAGCTGTCGAGGCCTTTCTCGACCCACAAGCCCCGGATACTGATGCTGTACGGATCGCTCCGCGAGCGCTCCTACAGCCGCTTCCTCACGCAAGAAGCCGCTCGACTGCTAGAGCATTTCGGCGCGGAAACCCGAATATTCGACCCTTCGGGTCTGCCGTTGCCCGACGATGCACCCACCGACCACCCAAAGGTTCAGGAACTTCGCGAGCTTTCGCTGTGGTCCGAAGGCCAGGTCTGGAGCAGTCCCGAACGCCATGGCGCCATGAGTGGCGTAATGAAGTCCCAGATCGACTGGATTCCGCTTGCTGTTGGATCGATCCGGCCGACCCAAGGTCGTACACTCGCAGTCATGCAGGTCTCTGGCGGCTCTCAGTCCTTCAATGCGGTCAACCAGATGCGCGTGCTCGGCCGCTGGATGCGAATGATCACAATCCCGAACCAAAGCTCGGTCGCCAAGGCGTACCAGGAGTTCGATTCGGAAGGCCGCATGAAGCCATCGTCCTACTACGACCGCGTCGTGGATGTGATGGAAGAACTGGTCAAGTTCACGCTGCTCACCCGAGATGTCTCAGGCTATCTGACTGACAGATACAGCGAGCGGAAAGAGGATGCGGAAAAGCTCGAGGCTCGCGTCAAGCTCAAGGCGATTTGAGCGGCTCGAAGCTCTCGCCGTGAAGGTTAGCGGTGCTGCCAAACCTTCACGGCGGAGATGACGAGGATAAGCGAAAGCATCGGCAGCAGCACACCGTCGGGCACAATGCCCAGCAGTCTGCCGCCAATGTAGGTGCCGACTATCGACCCCGCCGCCATGATCGAGAGAAACACCTGATTGCGTTTCAGGACTGAAAAACTCTGGTCTCTGCTGTAGCGAGCAAATCCGGCAATCATGGTCGGGAGACTGACAGCCAACGATAGGCTTCCAGCCAGTTTTACGTCTGCGCCGAAAAGCAGGATGAGCGTCGGTATCAACAGTTCGCCGCCAGCCACTCCAAGGAGCGAGGCGACGACGCCAATCAGGAAACCTGCGGCAACGCCCGCAACCAGCAAATAGGTGCCTGCGAGAGCCTGTCCACCCCCCTCGCCATGTCCCAGAAGAAGCACGGCAGCGATCGCGACAAGAAGAACCGCGATGATCCTAAACAGCGTTTCCGAGCTCAATTTGGTTGCCCATCCGGCTCCGAACCATGCTCCTACAAGGCTTCCCGCCAACAGGTTAGCGATTACTCCCCAGTGCTGAAAAATCTCCGAGGCGGGCACGGTCTGCATGCGAAACGGAAGCGCTGACGCAACAACGACCAGGCTCATTGCCTTGTTCAGAATAATGGCTTCCAACGGCTTGAATCGGAACAAGCCGATCAAAAGCGGAAGTCGAAACTCGGCTCCGCCCAGACCGATGAGACCACCAAGGGTTCCGATGACGGCCCCTCCTCCAAACGCGGCCGCCTTGGAGCGTGACATCGGCGCGTCCGCGTCCTTCATGCCATTTTATCCCTATGTCGCTGTGGACCGACTCCTGGGACTTGTTCGCCCTCGCCGTCAACAAGACCGTCTTCGATTTGTCATATTTCGGCAATGTTCGAAATTCGTATTGACTGCTCAAACCCAGCAGATCTAAGCTCCTTCCATGAATATCGAAACAGCGGCAACTCAGCTCGAAGCACTCGGCAATCCGACGCGCCTGCGGATCTACCGAGTGCTGGTTCGTGCGGGTGTCGACGGACTCGCCGTCGGGCATCTGCAAGACAGGATCGGCATTGCCGCGTCGACGCTTTCCCACCATTTGCATCGTCTGATCGCCACCGGGCTCGTCAGCCAGGAGCGACAGGCAACGACCCTGATTTGTCGCGCTAACTATTCCGCGATGAATGGCCTACTGGGGTTCCTTTCCGACGAGTGCTGCGCGGATGCGAACTCCCGAGCCAGAGACGACGCGGCATAATTTTTTGGTTGATATTTCGATTATCCCAGAAAGATGGAAAATGACTTCGACCGTTTCTATCGAGCATCGCCGGGGCGCAGTTATCTGGGGCTTGGGCCTAACCCAGATCATCGGATACGGCACGCTGTACTATAGCTTCAGCATCCTGGCGCCCGAGATGGCCAAGGACCTCGCCTGGACGCAGGAATGGGTGTTCGGTGTCTTTTCAGCTGCCTTGCTGGTAGGCGGGTTCGCTGCCCCGTCCATCGGCCGCCGCATCGATCGTCATGGCGCGGGTTCGATGATGGCCGTTGGCTCAGTAATCGCAGCTTGCGCCTTGGCGCTGTGTGCACTCGCGCCCGGCCGCATTCCGTTCGTGGCCGGCATGATCGTCATGGAGATCGCCTCGGCCTTTGTCCTCTACAACGCTGCATTTGCCGCCTTGGTCCAGATAACACCCCAAACAGCTCAGAGGAGCATCACACACCTCACCCTGATTGCTGGCTTTGCCTCGACCCTGTTCTGGCCGATCACGACCGAGCTCCACAAATACCTGACTTGGCGGGAGGTCTATGTGGCCTTCGCCGTCCTGCATCTGGTCGTTTGCCTGCCTGTCCATTTCTGGATCGCAAGAGCGATGAATGCAGATCGCAATGGCGACCATAAGGACAAGGTCAAGACCGTAGCGGCAGTTGAAGGAAGCATCGCTTCCTGGGATCGCCGACGAGCATTCATGCTGATGGGTCTGGGATTTGCACTCGAAGGCTTCGTCCTGTCAGCGCTACTCGTCCATATGGTCCCGCTTCTAACAGCGGTCGGGCTAGGAGCGAGCGCGGTGCTGATAGGAACCCTGTTTGGGCCGTCCCAAGTGCTCAGCCGATTTATCAACATGCTCGCTGGCCGAGGGCTCTCGCAATTGGTGTTGGCATCAATCTCTGCAGCTCTCTTAGTGACAGGGCTGTCGACCTTGCTGGTATCCGCCCCCTGGATTTATGGCGCAGCCGCTTTCGCCGTCCTTTTCGGGCTAGGATCGGGGCTGACCAGCATTGTCCAAGGCTCCCTCCCCTTGGCTCTATTTGGCTCAGATGGCTACGGCGCAATGCTAGGCAAGATATCCTCGATCAGACTGATCGTGTCAGCGCTGGCTCCGTTCGTGTTTTCGGTGCTGATGGCGCACGTGGGAACTTGGTCGGCCCTGTCCGTGGCCATTGTGCTCGGGATTGGCGCCGCAGGCGCGTTTGCCAGCATTGGGTGGAAGCCGCGGTCACCCGAATTGGTGCCGGAAACGTGACCGCTTGGCCTGTGCTTCAGGCTTCAGTTGTGACGCCTATGCCCGCTCAGCGGCCCCAAGCACATTAAAGGACCGTTCGTGCACGGACACCCAGCGGCGGAACAAGCAAGCCAACGTGATCACTGAACTGCTCGAACCCGACTTTCGTACGCTCGATTGAGTTGATCGTGCCTAATTTGGATTTCTTCGGGCCATGTCGATTTAATGTACGACAACACGGCGATGACCTCGTCATCAGTGAGCACGTCGCCAAATACGGGCATCCTCGTTTTGTAGTCCTTGAGGTTGGCGGCTTCTGCCAACCCCAATTTCGTTATGTTGATCAATAGCTTGTCCGGATGGTGCCATGTATGGCCGCTCTGGTCGTGCGGTGGCGCAGGTAAGAAGCCTTCCTTGTCTCGCGTCTGCCAATCGGGCTGGCCCTCCAGATTTGGGCCATGACAGGAAGCACAATGCTGGACATACACAGCATCGCCCCTAGCCAAGATACGGACGTCGTTCGGTTGAAGAAGCTCGTTGGTACTTCTCGAGAAAAGAACGTACCCCGCAATGACGCCAGCCGCTGCGGCCAGCACCACCAAAATGGACGCTACTCCCTTTGCCATTGGCGTATCCCGTTCTAGTAGCCGAGACCTCGCCCGCACCTGCCCTATTCCGCTGCAAGTTTCAGTTGGCGTGCTCCAGCGATATCTTCCTGTTCGTCCTCTTGAAAACGAGGTAACGACCACCCTTTCACAAGCCCGTAGACTGCCGGGATCACAACCAGAGTCAGTATCGTAGACGAGATCATGCCACCGATCATCGGCACGGCGATGCGTTGCATGACCTCCGATCCCGTGCCCGTGCTCCACAGGATGGGCAAGAGACCAGCCATGATGGCGACCACCGTCATCATCTTCGGTCGCACCCGCTCAACCGCACCGACCATGATCGCCTTATGCAGGTCGGCTCGTGTCAGAAGCTGGCCAAGATGGGCGCGCCGTTCCTTCACCTCGGACCAAGCATTGTCGAGGTAGATCAGCATGATGACCCCTGTTTCGGCCGCGACACCTGCAAGAGCGATGAAACCGACCGCAACCGCAACAGACATGTTGAAGCCCAGCCACCACATCATCCAGATGCCACCGACAAGCGCGAAGGGCAGCGACAGCATGACGATGAGCGTTTCCGTAAGCGCGCGGAAATTCAGATAGAGCAGGAGGAAAATGAGCGCCAAGGTCAGTGGCACGACAACCTTCAACCGCGCTTGGGCCCGTTCGAGATATTCGAACTGACCGCTCCAGGCGACGGAATAACCAGGCGGCAGCTTCACTTCCGCGGCGACGGCTTTTTGCGCCTCCCCAACATAACCACCGAGATCACGACCCGCTATGTCGACGAAGATGTAAACTGCGAGTTGCCCATTCTCCGTCCGGATCGATGTCGCACCGCGCGTCAACTCCACTTTTGCGACCTCGCCCAATGGCACGAAGCCGCCGCCAGGAAGGGCAACCTGTACGTCGCGCGCAATCGAGCCTGGATCGCTGCGGAGTGCGCGGGGGTATCGTATCGCGACACCGTAGCGCTCCCGCCCTTCGACGGTAGAGGTAATGACCTTCGCGCCCAGCGCCATGGAAATGACATCCTGGACATCGCCGATCGTAAGCCCATATCGGCCGAGGGCCGTTCTGTCAGGAACGATGTCGAGGTAGTAGCCGCCAATCACCCTTTCGGCATAGGCGCTGGAAGTTCCCGGGACCGACCGGAGGACCGCTTCGATCTGACGGGCGACTTTTTCCATTTCAGAGAGATCGGTGCCGTACACTTTGACGCCTACGGGCGTTCTGATGCCCGTCGACAGCATGTCGATGCGGGCGCGGATCGGCATGGTCCACGCGTTGGAAACGCCAGGGAACTGAAGCGCGGCGTCCATCTCGGCCTTGAGGCTCTCCGACGTTACTCCAGGCCGCCATTCCGATTTCGGTTTCAGGTTGATGATGGTCTCGAACATCTCGGTGGGCGCGGGATCGGTGGCGGTTTGGGCCCTGCCTGCCTTGCCGAAGACGGACTCCACCTCCGGAAAGGACTTGATGATGCGATTTTGCGTCTGAAGCAGTTCGGCGGCCTTGGTAACCGACAAGCCCGGCAGCGTCGTGGGCATGTACATCAGCGTGCCCTCGTCCAGGTTCGGCATGAATTCGCTGCCTAATTGTCGAGCCGGCCAGACCGTTACGGCAAGGGCAGCGATGGCAAGCAAGATTGTGAAGGTCTTCGCCTTCAATACCCCTGTTATGACAGGTCGATAGAGGCCGATCAGCAGCCTGTTGAGCGGGTTCTTATGTTCCGGGACGATCCGACCGCGAACGAAGACGACCATCAACGCGGGCACGAGCGTGACCGAAAGCAACGCCGATGCGGCCATGGCGAAAGTCTTGGTGAAGGCGAGCGGACCGAACAGTCGGCCTTCCTGGCTTTCGAGCGTGAAGATCGGCAGGAAGGAAACGGTGATGATCAGCAGGCTGAAGAACAACGCCGGACCGACTTCGGCGGCCGCATCAATCAACACCTGGATGCGGGGCTTGTCTGGCGGCGCACGCTCCAGATGCTTGTGCGCGTTCTCGATCATGACGATCGCCGCATCGATCATCGCCCCGATGGCAATGGCGATGCCACCCAGGCTCATGATGTTCGATCCGAGACCGAGGAGCTTCATCGCCGCAAACGCCATCAGGATGCCCACTGGCAGCATGATGATTGCCACCAACGCGCTCCTGACATGAAGGAGGAACACAATGGTCACGAGTGCGACCACAATGCTTTCCTCGACCAATGTCGACTTCAGGGTTTCGATTGCAGCCTCGATGAGCTTTGAGCGGTCGTAGACGGGCACGATCTCGGTGCCTTCCGGCAGGCTCTTTTCGATGCCCGCAAGGCTCTCCTTGGCATTTTCGATGACGGTCAATGCGTTTGCTCCGACGCGCTGGAGAACGATGCCGCTGGCAACCTCGCCCTCGCCGTTCAGTTCGGCGATGCCGCGGCGTTCGTCCGCAACGATCTCGACACGCGCCACATCGCCCAGTCTCAGAGGCACGCCGCCGACCGTCTTTAGGGCGATGCTTTCTATATCCGCGACTCCCGTCAGGTAGCCGCGGCCCCGCACCATAAATTCGAACTCGGATATCTCGACCGTGCGCCCGCCCGTATCCATGTTGCTTGCGCGGACCGCGTCGCCGATCGCCGCCAGTGTCACACCCTGGGCGCGCATCCGCGCCGGATCGACAGTGATTGAATATTGCTTCACGAACCCGCCAACACTGGCGACTTCCGACACGCCAGCGGCCTTGGAGGCGGCGAAACGCACGACCCAGTCCTGGAGCGAGCGAAGTTCGGCCAGCGACCGTTGCTTGGCAACGACAGCGTATTGGTAGACCCAGCCGACCCCGGTCGCATCGGGTCCGAGCGTCGGCGAAACACCCGCCGGCAGTCGGCTCGCCGCCGCATTCAGGTATTCGAGCACACGGCTCCGCGCCCAATAGGGATCGGTGCCGTCCTCGAAGATCACGTAGACAAACGAGACCCCGAAGAAGGAGAAGCCCCTGACCACCTTTGATTTGGGAACCGTCAGCATCGAAGTCGTCAGCGGATAGGTGACCTGGTCCTCGACAACCTGCGGGGCCTGGCCTGGATAGTCGGTAAAGACGATAACCTGGACGTCTGACAGGTCGGGTATGGCATCCAGTGGCAGCGTCTTGACCGCGTACAAGCCTGCCGCTGATGCCAACACCGTCGCAAAGAAGATGAGGACCAGATTGCGGGCCGACCAGGCGATAAGCTTGGCGATCATGGCTGCGCCTCCGAGGGCGCCAGTCCGCTGAGCGCTGCCTTAAGGTTGCTTTCGGCGTCGATCAGGAAATTCGCCGAGACGACCACCCTCTCTCCCTCTGCGATGCCCTCCATGATCCCAGTCACGTCCTCGCCGCGCATGCCGACTTTCACGGCCCGCGCTTCGAACCTGCCTTCGCCCTTGTCAACGATCACGAACTGTCGGTCACCCGTGTCGATGATCGCGCTGTCGGGCACCGTCACAACGGGCTCGGCTGCGCCCGTTTCGACCTCAACCTCCGCATACATGTTGGAGCGCAAGAGGCCGTCTGGATTGGTCAATTCGATGCGGATCTGCCCAGTGCGCGTCTGCGTCTGGATTTCGGGATAGATCAAGACGACTTTTCCGACGAATTCCTTGCCCGTAAGGCTGCGAACGCGGACAACTGCCCTGTCTCCTTCCCGGATAGCGTTCACGTCGTATTCCGGCACGTCAGCCACGACCCACATGGCGGAGACATCGGCGATCCGGAACAAAGTTTTTCCAGCTTCGGCCATCATCCCTTCGACAGCGGACCGTTCCAGCACCAAACCATCACGGGGAGCCGTGAGGGTCATCGAGATCGGTGCTTTCCTGGTTTTTTCGATCTCGGCGATGGTCCCTGGGGGCACGCCAAGGTTCTCCAGGCGTTGTCGGCTTCCCGCAGCCGCTGCACCGTCAGCGCCCCCTTTCAGGTCCGCCGCGTAGAGCGCCCCTGCCGCGGCGATCTCCTTCGCATACAGACGCACCAGTGGTCGTCCTTTTCCAATGGCCTCACCCGTGGTGATGTCAGCCACTTCCTCCACGAAGGCTTCGGTGCGGGTTGAGACCACGCTGACACGGCGCTCATCCAACGTGACCATTCCTGGAACTTTAACGGGCCGCGTGACGGCACTCCTCGCCGCCAGGACGGTTCTTACACCTGACCGCTGCAGCTTGCCGGCCGAAATATTGACAGTCGATCCGTCATTCGCCTCCCCTTCGTAAACAGGGAGGTAGTCCATTCCCATGGCGTCCTTCTTCGGCACAGGGGACGTGTCCGGCAGGCCCATGGGGTTGCGATAGTAGAGTACTTTCCTGTCGCCAGAGTCCTTTCCTTCCGCGACAGCCTGCGACGTTGTGTCTTGGGCGGGGTCGTCGAAACTCACGTCTTCGCTGGCCAGAACCGCTACGTAGTTGCGGCCATCGTCGGTGCTCTTCGGTGTCGCTGAGTAGGCGGCGTCTCCGTCGGGATGACGGTAGTAGATGACTGGACCCGAGGAAGTTTGCGTGACCAGCTTTGACAGCGGTTCTGCTTTTACAGGGATGTCGAAAAACCACTCTTCGACCGTTTGTATGACGGCTAGACCGGACAGATTGCGCTGTCCTGTCCAATATCCGCCCGCTCCCGCCCCTGCCGCCACAACGGCAAGAGCCAGGAATGAGCCAAGCCGGCTCATTGAACGGCCTTGAATTCCAGGCGGCTTTCGACTGTGTCGGGTTCGCCCTGGACCTTGGCCGCGATCGAAAATCGCCAACCTCCGGCCATGGTCAGGTTGGTCTTGAAGCGGTAGATGCCCGGCTCGTTTGACGGCAGCACATCGACGGATGTGGTCATCGCCTCCATCCCTTCAGGAGCCATGTCCATCCTGGTGGTGAACACGACAGCTTGCTCAACGCGGGCACCCGTTCGCTTGTCGATGAGTTTTACTGCGACTACAGCATCGTTGCTTTGCTTGATCTCGCTCTCAACGAGATGGAACTCGAAGTCTTTAGGAGCGGCTTGTGCGGTTTCGAAAGGCGCAATTGCCGATACCATCGCCACCATTGCGGCGCGCAGTGCAAATTTAGAGTCCATGAATCAAAAGTCCGATTGTCAGTGTTCCGTGGCGATGCACGGCATTGGGCTTGACGAACGCCAAGCGGCTAATCCCCGTGCAGGAGTGCCGCACGGGTTCCGGCGTTAGAAACGCCGCTGACAATCAGGCTTTGGGAGGCTTCGGTGGCGGTTCGCCGACCAGTGAAGACAAGGCGACATCGCGGCTGCCGTGGAAGTCCGCATCAACCGCAAGCCGAGATAAAAGTCCTGGGGTCACTGATCCGAAAATGCTGACGAGGCTCGTCGTGCACAGCACCACAAGCGGACAGCCCTTGGCGCAATCCGGTACGGCACGCTGTTGGTCCGGGCAGCAAGGCATACCGTCGGGCATTGAAGCCATAGCTTCGGCGGTCATGACGGGAGCAGCCGCCGACGCAGCCATAGGCGCTGCGACCAGCCCGATGAGGGCCAGCACCAAGAACGCGCGACCGATGCTGGACCAAAACATCATGCGGCGGACCATGTCATATCGTTGGCCGGATGGATAGCCATTCATGGGAATGTGATGGCCGAGAGATCGAGTGTTCAGCGGCACTTGCGGTCATAGGTCGCAGGACCAAATAGCGACAGGAGCCACCCAAAAACGGATCGTGAGTTTAGGCGTGAAAGACGGGCATCAAACGCCCACTCGCGAGAGTGTGACTTGCCCCCTGATGGGGTCTCAACCTCTAGGTGTTATAATGCGCCGTTGGGATCCACCCAACTTTGGGAGGAAATCATGGAACAGTTCAAAACAGCGTCCGAATGCGATCGGCGGTCGATCCTGCTTCTTGGGGCCGCTGGAGCGGCGGCACTTTTCACCGGATCCTCTTTCGCGGAGGCCGGGGAGACGCAGGTCACGGAACTCGCGCCCGGTGTCACATTGAAGACCCTCAAGGAGGTTGATCCAGTGGGGCAGATAACGGGCTACTCGAAAGCACGGCTGATGGAGATTACCTTCCAGCCCGGTGCGAAGTTCGGTCCGGACACCTCGAAGACCGTCGACATCTGCGAAATCCAGGGGGCTGCGCTCTATGTCGAAATCGACGGCAAGGAGCCGTTCACGCTGCAGCCAGGCGACGTCTATGCGTGCCCGGTCGGCAACACCGAAACCGACACGAACAAAAGCGATAAGCCTTGCATCATGCGGATCGTCGAATTGCAGCCGGCGTGAACAATCGCCTAGTTACATGCTTGGTAAACGCATGCGGCCGCAGTGAAAGCGCATCTACGTCGTGGCCGCTTCGGCCAAAACGCGGACGGGGTGACAGCAAAGTCACCCCGTCCAAACATGTGTTCATAAACATTAGTTTGGTCGCTTTCTGCAGCCGCTCTTGCGGCCGGCTTTCGGCTGGAGATCGCCAGATTCATCGCAGACAATGCGGTAGGCTTCGTCGAGGCATCGCCGCTCGAGATCACCGCACAGGCATTCCAATGCGTGGAGCAGGTGGTCGGCGACGTCGAGTCGACCAGCATCATTGGCGATCTTGAAAGCCTCAAGAATGGCTTGGTCGAGGTGCTGCCTGCGGGCGATCATCGCATCGTTCCCTAGCCGCCTACCATCACCCTTCCATCGACAGGAAGGTCAAGGTCAGTGCCTGCCTGTGCCCTGTCTACAGACATCCATGTGTTCAATTGGCATATGCAGCCGCAAAAAGCGTCGTCAGGCATTACAACACCCGGGTAGGTCGCTCTCCCCAGCCACCTGTACTGGCGGGCAAGGGACCGAACCGTAGGAGCAATGCGCGCAGCAGTCTCCCGATATTGGACGCAGAAGCGCCCCGCAGCCCTTGCAGTCATAGAAGTACTGGCAGGCGTCGGTCGCCATCGTTTCCGTTTCTTGGTGTCCGCATTCGGGGCAAGTGATAGTGCTGTTCAGAATGGTCATGGGCGATGCTTCCAAAAAATCGCTTCATTCCTCTCTTGGCTGCCGCGAATCCTCACCCGATCCGCGTCAGAACAGGAAAACTCTCGAGAAGCCAGAAAGAGAAGGCCGACAGGTAGCCGCCAATCATCGCAACTCCCATCATCACCATAACGCCACCTGCCGCCGTCTGCAGGACCATGCCCGTCCTGCCAATAGTCCGCAGCCGTTTGGCGAGGGCGTGCGTGAACAGGGCAGCTAGCAGGAAGGGGATACCCAACCCCAGCGAGTAGACCGCGAGTAGCGCCACGCCCTGAGCAACCGTCGCCGACGCCGCACCTACGGTCAGTATGGCACCGAGGATCGGCCCGATGCAGGGTGTCCAACCAAAGCCGAATGCCAGTCCAAGCAGATACGCAGACAGCGGACGACCGCCGGGGAGATCGGCGTGAAATCGCAGGTCGCGCATGACCCACATCGGGCGAATGGTTCCAATCATGAAAAGCCCGAAAAGGATCACGATCACGCCGCCCACAATATTCATCTCGTAGCGGTAGCCGATCAGCAACTGGCCAAGGGCCGTGGCGCTGGCACCAAGCACGATAAAGACCGTCGAGAAGCCAAACACGAAACAGAGGCTGAGGCCGACCGCCGGCAGCCGCTGGGAGACCGCATCGCCGGCCGCTCCGGAAATTGCGGTCCTCCCAGCCACGTAGGAAACGTATCCGGGCACCAGCGGAAGCACGCAAGGCGACAAAAAAGATACGATCCCTGCGACAAAGGCGGACAGCAAGCCGATGCTGGAAATTCCCGACATTGTTCAGTTCTTCCCTTCCGCCAAAGGCGTGCCCGTCGTCGCCCGCGCTTGGGCGATCAGGGTCTTCATTGTCTGAAGATCGGTCGCGCCGCGCAGGATCTGGTCGCCGATGACGAAACCGGGCGTTCCATTGATGCGCAGGGACTGAGCCAATGCGACGTTGCGGTCGATCGCCGCCTGAACCTTCGGATCGTCCATATCCTTCCTGAGGCGCTCGGTATCGAGGCCGACCTCCGCCGCAGCCTGCAGAACCGTGGCCTCCCCAACCTTGCCCTTGGCCTGCATCAAGGCGGTGTGGAACGCCGTGTATTGCCCCTGGCGATGGGCGGCGAGCGCGGCCTTGGCGGCAAATACCGACCCAGGACCGAGGATCGGAAACTCCTTGTAGACGATGCGCAATTGCGGATCGCCGGATTCCGCTTCACGCATCACGGGCACGACCTGGCGGCAATAGGGGCAATTATAGTCGAAGAATTCCACCATCGTGACATTACCGTCCGGATTGCCGCCAACCGGACTTTCCGGGTCGCGGAACACTTCGTCGGCACGGGACGACAACACCGTCTGGGCCTCCGTCGCTTCGGCCTGGCGTTGGCGCGCTTCGAGGCCCTGCATCGACTGGACAATGACTTCGGGATTGGCCAGCAGGTAGTCGCGCACTCGCTGGTCGAAGGCGGCCTGGGACACGATATTGTCTGCTGCCGACTCCTGCGGATTTCTGAATCCTGGATCGAACGCGAACCAAGACCAGGCGGCGCCAACCACCACTATCGTGAACAACAACCATGTCATTGTCGTAGAACGCTGTCGGGTTTCCGTCATGGCAGTTTCCTCGGGTTGGTCACAACAAATCCCACCAGTTCCTCTCGCTGTGCGGGTGAGGACTGGTGGTGCCCTTGGTAAGCACGTTCACGAAGGTGACCAAGTTGACGGGATCGAATTTCAGGCCATGGAAGTTCGCCTCCCAACGCCCATCCCGGTCGATCACGTGCGTGACGATGCCGTGAATCTGAAGGCCGTCAGCTGTTTTCGTGAACTTGTGGCCGAAACTCTCCGCAAGCTTGCGGGTCGTGTCCTCGGATGCGTCCTGGGTCGTGGTCAAGAACAGCCAGTTCATCGGATCAAGCCCATGCGCCGGGCCGTAGGCGCGCATCACCTCGGCAGTGTCCCTGGAGGGATCGGTGGTGACAGTCACGAAGGTGACGAGATCCTTCATGGGCGTGTCATTCACCAGTTTCTGGACCTCGGCGATCATCTCCGCGTGGAGAGGACAGACGTCTGGGCATGAGGTGTAGATGAAGTGCAGGACAACGACCTTTCCGCTAAGGTCGGCAAGGCGCACCGTTCGACCATCCGCCGACCGCAGAACGAAGTCGGGGGCGGGCTTGTCGATCGGCTGGAGATACTTCTCCGTGCCGCCGATCATGGCCTCGATGTCATCGAGCGAGTGGGCACTGACAGCTGTCGCAATCGCTGCGACCAGCACCAATGCGGTGGCAAGGCGGGCGAGCAAACGCGAGATCTTTCTCGCGACAAGCGCATCGGGCAGTCCGCGGAAAAAGGCGCTGAAGCTATCGGTCGTCATGGCGCCTGCCCTTCGCCCTTGGATTTGCCTGACGCCTCTTCGGACACCGCATCGGTGCGACACGAACTGCCCGTCATCCGGCTCATGCAAAGACCGAGAGCACACATCGCGACGCACGGCAGCGCTGACAGCAGCAGCGGCGCGATCCCGGCCGCGACCAGCCAACTCCAGTTGTAACCGATGCCAACCGTAAGCGCTGCGGCCGCCACCAGGACAAGCCCGCCTCGGCCATCGAAGACGCATGGGAAAGCGTGAGCGACGACAGCACTTCCACATGCATTTTCTGAGGGTTCGGATGCTTGGATGCTGGTCACGGAGGTTCCTTTCTCAGTCATTGGCAATGCGGTCGCGCAGGAAGGCGACCATTGCGGGAGAATCCCATTCCGCGGGGCCGATCAGCCGCCCCACCTCCCGGCCTCCACGGTCGATCAGGATGGTCGCCGGGAGTCCGATTATGCCGAGGGCGAACATCGCCTTGCCGGAAGTGTCGATGTTGAGGGCGAGATGCTGGATGCCGATTTCGGCGAAGAATTTGCGCACAGCATCTGGCCCTGCCCGATCGATCGACAGGGCCACGACCTCGAAGTCCGCTCCGCCGAGCTCGGCCTGCAATCGATCGAGTGTCGGCATTTCTTGCCGGCACGGGATGCACCAAGTCGCCCAGACGTTGAGCAGCACGACCCTGCCGGAATAGTTCGCGAGCGTTCTCGGCTTGGCCTCGCCGTCCTGGAACTGGATTTCCGGCACGGGCTTCGGCGTTTCATGCATCGCGAAGTTCGCCGGCGGTTCCGCGGCCAGGAGCGGTTGCGCCAACATGAGCAGGGTTGCTACCAGAACAAAGGCGAACGTCCTCATGACCGCCGCTCCTTCGCCTCGGCCCGAAGGCGTTCGACAAGCGGAAGGATCGTTTCGTTGAGAGCCTTCTCCGTCACCGGACCGATGTGCTTGTAGGCAATGCGCCCATCGGCACTGACGACGTAGGTTTCCGGCACACCATAAACACCCCAGTCGATGGCAACGCGGCCGTTCAGGTCGGCCCCAGTACGTGTGTACGGGTCGCCCAGCGTATTGAGCCATTTCGCTGCGTCTTCGGGTCTGTCCTTATAGTTGAGGCCGTGAAGCGGCACCCGCTTGTCGGCTGCCAACCGGATGAACACGGGATGCTCCTCACGGCAGGCGACACACCATGAAGCAAAAACATTGACCAGAGAGACTTCGCCGACGAGGTCGGCGCTCGACAGCCCGAGCACCCGCCCCTCAACTGGAGGCAGGATGAACTCCGGCACTGATTTGCCGATCAATGCCGAAGGAATGTCTGCCGCGTTCCGGTTAAGCCCCCAGGCAAGCACCAAGGCGAGCACGGCAAACACCGCTACTGGGAGAACAACCATCAATCGCCGCCTGACGGGATAAGCGTTGACCTCCGGTTTTGCCGGGATGGTTTTGCCGACCATCATGGTGCGTCTCGGATCTTTGGCCACACCCAAGCCGCGAGTTCCGAGGCAGACTTGGCGACCGCGGGAAACAGAAGGTCATGAGGTCCTGCCACCGACGGGAACGCCATGGCGAGCCATGTACCGGATCCGCAATTGTCGCTCGACATGGCGGCTTCCTCTCACTCGGTCGTGTAGACAGTCGGTTTCTTGCCGTCCTTGGTAATGGCATAAACCTTGAAGGGTTCAGTCTTATCGCCGACCATCCCTGGTGAACCCATTGGCATGCCGGGAAGCGAAATTCCGGCGATCGCAGGCCGCTCGGTGAGAAGCTTTTCGACAGCCTTCAAGGGCACATGACCGTCAATCACGTAGCCGTCGATGAACATGGTGTGGCAGCCTTGGAAATCTTCAGGCACCCCGGCCTTCCGCGAGATCTCGGCCAGGTCGTTCGTTGGCTTGACCTCGACCTCAAATCCGTTCTTACGCAGATAGTCGGCGTAGCCTTCGCAGCAACCACATTGCGGGTTCTTGTAGAGGACGGCCCTACGCGCTTCGCCCGCGTGAACTGCGGTAAGGCTGGTTGCTAGAAGTGCAGCGAAGGCGAGAATCCGGAGCATTGGCGTTTTCCTTTCAATGTAGTCGCTAGAATTGACGAGCTGGTTCAATTTGGTGGTCACGTCCCGCTCCTCCATTCATGCAACCCTAATCACGGCCATCAGTCCCGCTGTCTGATGGTCGGTGACATGACAGTGGAGCATCCAGTCACCGGGGTTGTCAGCGACGAAGGCAACGTCGACCGTGTCCTTGGGCGCAAGCAGGACCGTGTCGGCCCATTGGTTGTGCGGCACCGTCGCACCGTTTCGGCTGAGCACCCGAAAGCTGAACCCATGGAGATGCATTGGGTGCCACCAGGCAGTCTCGTTGCGCATGGTGACGAGGTAGCTGCCTCCCTGCCTCAGTGTCACAAGCGGCGGCATGCCGGCATGTCCATCGCCCGTCATCGATGTCCCGTTGATCGACCAGGTGGCGCGGCCATGTGCCATGCCACCTGCTCCACCGGACATCGCGCCTGTTCCCTGCATCATGACACCGCCCATCATGTCGCCCATGCTTGGCATGCCTCCCTGGAGTGCCAGTTCGTGACGGTCGGCGTTCTGAACATCCGGCTCCGGTAGTGGGTTGCGCGGCAAGTGGAGCGGAGCATCGAGCGGACTCTCACGCAGCGGCTTTTGGCTTCCATAAGTGAGACTGGTGAGCTGATAGGCCAGACCGTCATAATAATCGTCGATGACGGCGTAGCGCCTATCCGGCTCGCCCTGCATGTCGACAATGAGATCGAGGCGCATCGCCGGAACGAGCAACAGGCGAGCGCCGTCGGCCTCGTGGGGGTCGCAGGGCTGACCGTCAATCGCGACAATTATGGGCCTGTGCCCCTCGAACCGCAGCGCCATGATGCGGGCCAGCGAGGTATTGACCAGCCGCAGACGAATGCGCTCCCCGGCCCGCACAATCTGGTCTCCTGGCACAGCCCCGTTCAGCGTTACCGTATTGCCGACACGGCCGGACATGGCGGCTTCCATTCGGTTGCCAAAACCAGGGGCAATGTTGCCGTCAGAATCCAGCCGCCAGTCGCCAAGAACCCACAAGAGGTCCCGGTCGACTACGACAGGCTCAACCTCGTCGACGATCAAAGCTCCCGAAAGGCCCCGACCGAGCTGTTCCAGGCTGTTCGCATGTGGATGGTACCAAAAGGTACCCGCGTCCGGCGGCGTGAACTCGTAGACAAATCGCTCCCCTGGCTTGATCGGCGGTTGCGTCAGCCCTGGCACGCCATCCATAGCGTTCGGCAACCTGATGCCATGCCAATGGACCGTCGTATCCTCTTGCAAGCGGTTTTCGACAACGATGCGGACGGGCTCGCCCTGACGCAAGCGAAGCGTCGGCCCCGGCACTCGACCGTCATAAGCCCAGACATCAGTGCTGAGCCCACTCTCTCCTTTCAAGAGGGCGCGACCCGGACCAGTCTTGATTTCATAGTCGCTGACAGCAGCTGTGAGCCCGGATGTCGGCCTCAGCATCACGCTCGCAACAAGGCCTGTCCCAGCCTGGAGCAACTCCCGGCGGGACGGCGAAAAATTGGAAAAGACGGTCACTTCCAAACCCTTTTGCGATGGCTGCAGATGTCCGGAAACGCGGACACGCGTGCCCGCACGACCATCGGCATTCACAACTGCTTATCGGAAGCAGAAGCACTCAAACGCAGTGATCAGTTGTCAGCTGATACGCGTCAGACAGGTCTGAAGGGTTTCGGAGGGTATGGATCGGGCATGGCTGCCCGTCCGTGCAGGTGGGGGGAAGGCAATGGCATCATGTCGAGCGCCGGAGCAACCATCACCGCAGCCAGGTTCAGAGGGACAAGGGCCAAGACGGGGCCGACGCAGGTTTGAGGGCAGACGGTCATCTTGCCATCGTCGGCGCCTTGGTCAGGACATGCAGTGCAATCGCCGGCGACCGGCATGCCCATGTTAGAAGCCATGGCCATTTGGATCGCCATGTTGTTTGCCTGCGCTGCGGACAAACTCGCGCCCGCAGCCAAAAGAACCGCGAACATCAAAGCGAGGACATGTCTGATCGACCAGCGCATTTCAGAAAGGAGTCTACAGTGCCTGCGACATCTTCTCAATATGCGCACGTCCTTTTGACTGAAACTCAGAGGCGTGCCTGCCCCGGTCGAACGAAAGGGCGCTCCCTTTGCCGGGCTTAAGTTTACCGGACAGTAGCGAGCGCTGGATAGGAAGCTTGCAGGTCGCGAGGCACTGGGCTGATTGCCATCGGTATGTCCGTGCACAGGCCCGCAGCCCGGGTTTCTACGCCTCCGCCCCATCGCGACCGACACGGCAAACTGGCGCTGTCTTGGCGGAACATCCAATCTGGACGAGTCGGACGGCAGTCCGACTCGTCCTCGCCAATGGCGATGTTAGTTTCCGACCTGGGCGATCAATTCCGCAAGCCGAGCCTTTCCCTTGCCTGGAATCTTTGCGTTTTTCACGGTCTCAACGATTGCAACGCTGCTGCCTACCTGAATAACCCCCACCATACCAAGGGCGGCATGAGGCAGGCATTTGTACGCATAGACGCCTTCTTGATCAAAGGTGACTTTGATCGGTTCGTTGATCTTCCCTTTCCATGACGTGGCACCTTTCGGAACCAGCAGTTCCGTTGTTTCCGAATTATGCCCCTTATCTGCAGACACGAACACAACCGTGTCGCCTGGGGCGATTTTCAGAAAAGCAGGCTCAAATTGCCAAGCCTGTCCGTCTGTCCCCTTGTTGCGCATTTGAACTTCATATTCAGCCGCGCCGGCTGCCGCCCAAGGCGCGCCTGCGGCGATAGCTGTCAACAAAAGCGTGGCAAATATTCTACTCATTTAGATCTCCTGTTACTTGGCTTGGGAGGCCCACGGCGACATGCATGGACCCGACCATGAAAATGGCCAGGTCCATGCAGGGCATCAGCTCGCCTTTTCGATCTTGGTGACGGTGATTGCGCCGTTAACGCGATCTGCCTCGAAATCGACCTTGTCGCCGACCTTGACCTTGCCGAGCAAGGACGGATCGGTGACGCGAAACACCATCTGCATCGCGCCCATGCCGAGGTTGTCGATCGGGCCGTGCTTCAACGTAATTTTGCCCTCGGTATCGTTGATTTTCTTCACTTCACCTTCCACTGCCTGGGCTGCGGCGGGAATGAGAAGAGCGGCGATGACCAGTCCGGCTTTCAAAGATGTACGCATGATGTGTGCTTTCCTTTTGGGGTTTCACTTCGCTTAGTTTACGGCCGCTAGGCCAATCATCCCGGCTTCGCGATGTCCGGGAATTAGGCAGGCGAATTCAAATCCGCCGGTATTCGTGAACTTCCACAGCATCTCGCCGGTTTTGCCGGACGCGACGCGGATGGCATTGGGATCGTCGTGCTCCATGTCCGGATTTTTCTGCATCTCGATCGAGTGCTTCTGATTTGCTTCCGCGGTGGCCAAGACGAATTCGTGGTTAATTTCCCCAACATTGCGGACCTTGAACCTGATCTGTTCTCCGGCCCTCGCCTGAACGCTGCTCGGTGAGAAAATCATCCTTCCATCGCTCGTCTCCGACATCGTGATCGTGACGAGGCGAGCTGGTTTTTTGGGATCGCCTGGTTCGCCGTAGGCTTGTTTCTCGTCGTGCGAATGGGGCGCAGCTCCAGGTTTGTCCTGGTGTCCAGCAGGCGTTACTGGGGTGAGCGTCGCTGTCCCTGGGTCTAAGCTGGTTGTGCCTGGGAGGACCGACTGCGATGTGCAGGCGGCAACGGTCCCTGCAACCGCTACTAATGCTAGTATTTTCAAGATCATTGCGTATCCATGTGTGGTTCAGTGTTCGGATTGTTGCTGCGTGAGACGAAATTGCATTCGACGGCGGGCTACGTCGGACGATCAGCCTTTGTGTCACCTGACGTGGCGGGAGCTGGAACATCGCCCTTCCATTCGTAGGCGACTGTCCCCTCTGGATGCTTGAACCATCCGGGATCTGAGTAATCATTCGCAGAAAGGCCCTCGCGGACCTTAACTACTGAGAACATCCCGCCCATTTCGATCGCACCGAACTGTCCCCATCCCGTCATCATCGGGATGGTGTTGTCGGGAAGCGGCATTTCCATTTCGCCCATGTCGGCCATCCCGCGGTCGCCCATGGGCATGTAGTCAGGCTGAACCTTGCGGATCTTTTCGGTGACCTTGGAATTGTCGACGCCGATGAACGTGGGCACGTCATGACCCATCGCGTTCATGGTGTGGTGCGACTTGTGGCAGTGGATCGCCCAGTCGCCCTCGTATTTGGCATCGAATTCGTAAGCCCGCATTGCGCCGACCGGGATATCGATCGATACCTCTGGCCATCTTGCTTCGGGCCTGACCCAACCGCCGTCGGTGCAGGTCACCTCGAAGTCGTATCCATGCATGTGGATCGGATGGTTGGTCATCGTCAGATTGCCAACCCTGACGCGCACGCGGTCATTCTTCGACACGACAAGATGGCTGATCCCTGGAAACACGCGGCTGTTCCAGCACCACATGTTGAAGTCGGTCATCTCCATGATCTTGGGTACGTAGGTCCCCGGATCGATGTCGTAGGCGTTGAGCAAAAACACGAAGTCACGGTCGACTGGCATGAACGTCGGGTCTTTGGGATGGATGACGAAGAAGCCCATCATGCCCATCGCCATTTGAACCATCTCGTCGGCATGCGGGTGGTACATAAAGGTTCCGCTTTTCACGAGGTCGAACTCGTAAACGAAGGTTTTTCCTGATGGGATGCCTGGCTGCGTCAGCCCCGTGACACCATCCATACCGCTAGGCAGGATCATCCCGTGCCAGTGGATCGTGGTGTGTTCAGGCAGCTTGTTCGTCACGAAGATCCGGACACGGTCGCCTTCCACCGCCTCGATGGTCGGTCCTGGTGACTGGCCGTTGTAGCCCCAAAGATAACCCGTCATTCCCGGAGCCATTTCCCGTTCGACGGGCTCGGCGACCAGGTGGAACTCCTTCACGCCGTTGTTCATCCTGTGCGGCAGCGTCCAGCCGTTGAGCGTGACGACCGGTTGATATTCTGGGCCGCTGCTCGGGAAGATTGGTGGCTGCATGTCGGCAGATTCCATCAAGGGAGCGTCAGGCAGTCCCATGGCCGAGGTCTTCGTCCACGCGGTCGCACTGGCAAGGAGCGCACTCGCCCCAAGTAGTTGTCGTCTTGAAAGCATTGTCGTTTCCTTATTCAGTGGCCCGCGCCATCGGCCTCAGCCACGGCTTGGGTGGGCCCCTCAGTGCCTGAGGAACCTCCGCCGCCGTAAACCGCTGTCCCAAGATTGGCGTCAGCCAGCCAGAAATTGCGCTTGGCGTTGATGGAAAGCATGATCGAATTGACCTTCGCCCGCGTGTCAGCGAGGAGCTCGAACGTGTTGGTAATCATGCCGTTGTAGGTGAGGACGGATTCTTCCTCGATCTTGGAGCGCAAGGGCACGACATTGTTTCTATAGTGTCGTGCGATCTCGGCGGTCGAACGGTACGCGTCATACGCGGTCCGTGCCTCGGATCGGACATTGACAGCTTTCTCGGCAAGGAGATTTGCCGCCTGCATATAAGACAATTCCGCCTTGCGCATCCGGGCTTTGCCGGTGTCAAAGATCGGGATGACAAACTCCAGCTCAACGTTGCCGGATACAATTGTCTCCGTCTCGCCGTCTTCTTTCTCTTGCTCAATTTCCACGCCGGAAAGAATTTCGAGGTCGGTCAGGTACCGGGTCGCCTCTGTTAACCCGTATGATTTGGCCAGTGCTTCCAATTCGAGCCTTGCGACCTGCAGATCCACCCGGTTTTTCAGGGCATCAGCTTCGATTGTCTGCTTGGCCTTTGAGACTTTCGGCAGGGATGGGAGGGCGTTTGGAACCGAGTATTCGGTATCATTTCCCCACAGCCCCATAAGTCGGCTGAGCTCTTCTTTTGCCGTGCGAGCGGCAAGCTTGGCTTCCGCAGTTTGTCCCGCCAGTTCAGCGTAGAAGACGTGCTCCCTCGCCTGCCCTGCCTTGTTGAGCGCTCCTGTCTCACCCAGCTTCCCAGCCAGCTCAGATGCAGCGTCAGCGGTAGCCTGAGCTTTGTTCAAATATGCGACTGTTTCCCAGGCCGCGACTGCGTTGATCCAGGCGCGGCGGGTGTCGGCAGCAAGTCTTAGCGTCTCCTCCGAAGCCCTGAGTTGCGCCTGCCGGAAGCGGGCATCCGCAACAGCAATCCGCTTGGGCTTGGTGATCAGTGCAAGGAGGTTATTTGCCACCGCACTCTCGATTGTGCGGCCAAGACCAATCCCGATTACTCCGACCGAGACGGTTGGATTGACGGGCATTGTCTCCTGCCAAACGTCTGCCGCCGACAATCCGATTTCGGCATAGGCAGCCTGCAGCCCTTTGTTGTTCAGTAGAGCAACCTGAACCGCAGTATCGGCACCGATCGTCTTCTTTTGGATCAGTCCTTTGACGCGCTCAGAAACGATGCGCGCCTGTTCGCTTGATTGAACCCAGACTGCCTGTTTCCCAGTCACCGAGGCCGTTCGTGCCGAGACCGTATCGAAGCCCGCCATAGGATCGGAAATGCCGCTGACATTTGCCGAGGTTGCACATCCGGCCGCGATCAGAGGCAGCCAGGCAGCCGTGAACATTTTCAGGAAGCGGCGCGTCATGAGGCTGCTCCCTTGTTTGCCGGAGATAGCCTGTCATTAAGCTGACGCCATTTTTTGGGGGCCACGGGATCCCGGTGGCTGTAGTCGATCACAGAATGGTAGTGGGTTTGGCGCAGTCCCAGGACGGGATCGGCCGGATTGAAATCAGGAAGTACGTTCGGTGGATTGGTTGCCGCGCAGCCGGCAACCAACAGCAATGCGAGCATCGCAAGGCTAGCGAGTTTCATTATGGACCTGAAATTTGACGTGTGCGGATGCGTGCGCCGGAACGGATTCCGGACGCTTCGCGCGACCGCCTCAAAGAGGCGTTGTCAGATCAGGCGTCGTGGGGGGCGAATAAGAGCTGCGTATACCCCGAGCGGAAGCGCAGTTGCCACAATGGGGGCAAAGCACCGCGCGACGACACGTTCAATGTCGGGACAATCTACGGGCACCGCCTGGCATGGGGCGCAATGAACTTCACAGTTCTTGCCGGCACCATCACGATGATCCGTGTTGCCGCCATTGTCGTCTTGGGAGGTGGCGACATGGCTATGATCGTAGCTGTTCGATTTTTGAATCGGCTCCAGGTCGTTGAGGACTACAGTGGCTTCGGCATGGAAGCCTGTATCATTTGCACCCGCAAACATGCCAGGCTGGAGAGAAGACAAAATCAAGAGCGCAAACGCGAGAAGCGCGCGAAGCGCGCCCCTACGATCGGCCAAGATTCGTCGAAAATTAATCATCGCGCTCCTTGGGCCCGTGTTCGCTCGGATTGTCAATAACCGCAGCCCTCAGCTTGTTTGACTGCAATCAAATGTGATCGAGGGTCAGCCGCAAACCCTTCGCGGACACCCCTTTTGCGCAGCAAAACCTTGCCAAAGATGGAACCTATCGGTTCTCCCATTTGAGGACACCGCCCTCCTATTTCGGCGAAGGGTGACTGGGCTGCATCAAGGCTCCACATCGATGACAAGCATCAGCCCGCCGCCCCCTTCCATCTCGACGTTGTTATTAGTTGTGTGATGCGGGATGTGACAATGCAGCAGCCATTTTCCTGGCCGCTGCGCCTTCCATAGGACGTCAAACCTCTGACCCGGCGCGACGTTGACAGTGTCAGCGAAATAGCGCGCACTGACGACCAAAGTCTCGCCATCAACGGCAGCCACCTGGAAAGGCCCGCCATGGATGTGCATCGGATGAATGGCGGTAGTGTGAGACCCCACAAAGCGCACCTTGAGTGTCTGGCCCAGCTTCATTTTGATGGTTTCGGTTGCAGGGAAAGCCTTGCCGTTGATGGTGAAGAAATTTGGGAACCCACCCTCCATTGGCATGGAGGGGTAAGTTAGCCATTCGCGTTTGAGCCACTCTTGCAACTGGACCGTGTATTCGAGATCGGCGGGGATCTCGTCTGCCGGATTCTTGGGATCAATGATCAGCGTGCCGTATAGGCCCAACGACTGTTGGCGGTCCACATGGTCGTGGGTATGATAAAAATAGGTGCCATGCTGGCCGACGGTGTACTCATAGGAAAATGACTCACCTGGCTGGATAGGTTTCTGGGTAATTTCCGCAGGACCGTCCATCTCGTTGGGAAGGATCAGCCCGTGCCAATGAATGGTGGTGCTCTCGGGCAATCTGTTTCTCACGTTGATCCGAATACGGTCACCTTGCGTTACTCGCAATGTCGGCCCAGGGACTTGGTTGTTGTAGGCATAGGCCTCAACTGCCTCGCCAGGCAGAATGGACCATCGGATCACTGACGCATCGAGATCAAACACCTTAACGTCGCCTTCTACTCGCGGCTCCAGTAGTTGACCGCCGAGCGCGTCAGGGGCGGCTTCGAAAGCCGTCAATCGAGGGTCCACAGCAGCCATATCGCGCATCGAAGCCCCGGGCGTGTCGAAGTCCATAATCATTCCAGGTGCCATGATGACGTCACCGACATCATGAGCACTCAGCGACATGTTCACCTTAGTGAAGGGATAGGCATACCCGCCCAAGAGAAGAATGGTTGCAAAGGAAGCAACGGCGACAATTTGGGTTGTCGTCGGCGCAAAATGGGGTGGCAAGCCTTCCCCATGCTTTTTGGGCCCATTTCCGCCGTTGGAATCTGCATGGCCAGACGCTTTCGATCCTGACCCGTGGTCGTGGTGCGATTTAGTATGTTTGGCGGACTCTACGTTGTGGGAAGCCGCGTGGTCCGCATGGCTGTTTGCCGAGCCAGCTGCTTTCGTGGATAGGGTGCGGTCAGTCATCAAGCCATGCTTCAGGCCCTTTGAAACCAGCCAAATGTTGAACGGATAGGCCGTCAGGAAGCCGACGCCAATGCCAAGCGCCATGACGCCCCAGAACAACATCTCTCCTGGCCACATCGCCCGCATGTCGCGACCCATCATCAGTATCGCCATCACAGGTGCCATGCCGGCCATCATGGCGTTCATGCTGATGAATTCGGGCATGAATGAATTACGGACGTTTTCCCAATAGGTGCCGCCCATCATGCTCTTCATGAAGAGCGCCTGGAAAATGAAGAGGCCGAGGGCAAATCCGGCGATGTATTCGATGATGATGTCCAACCACATGGGCAAGCCAAGCATAGCGGTGATGGCCGCAGCGATAATGATCCCCGTGGCATCGCCAGCAACGCAGTGGATGGTGCTACCAATTCCCTGCTTCCAGAGCGGCTTGATGAATTGTTCGTGGGTACCTGGACGGGGCTCTTTGTCCGCAAGGACATAGAGCAACAAACCGACCGGGCCGAGATAAAGGGTTACAAGGATGAAACTTCACTTCATCACTGCGGGTTCGGGATTATTACGGAATTGGTCCCACGCAACATATGCCGTGCTAAGAGCCGCGAGCATAAACCAGACGGCCAGAATATAATCGATTGGCTGAACGAACATGTCCTATCCTTTCCCCCAGACATTGTAGCCAACTATGCACTACTAATACTAAAGTGGCTTGCTCCGGAATTTGGCGTGACAGCTTGTACAATCCTGCAGCATCAAGTGGAAAACGTGCTCAGCAGGTATCTCAGACGGGTCCAATTCTTTCGTCGAGTTCGCTCTCTTGCCTAGCAGGCTGCTTCCCATACCCGCAGTGCCGGGCTTCATTCTCATACTATCGGTGATGCCATCCGGAGCGGTGTCTGCCGCCGCGGACAGTGCCGATGCCAAGGTCTGGACATGATGAGCAAGCGCCGCAAACTCGTCAGGAAACTGATCGATTTCGGCTTTGGCGGTAGAAGAACCGCCGATAGAGCCGCGGGGAAACTCGGCTATCAAGGCATCTCCGGATTTCGTCCGAAGTGTTTCAGCGGCCAGCTTGAAAGCGGTCGCGTCATAGTCAGTCCTGCCCTCAAACATTCCTGCAATTGTTTTGGCAGCCTCAGCCATGGCTTTCATTGAAGCCTGCCGATCCTTAACGACCCGATCGTGAGTCATGCCCGAGGCTGCCCCTGCGACCGCAATGCCCGACAGCAGCAAGGCAAGCATGGGCGCGCCTGCGCGCCTCATTGAACCGCAGTTTTTCCGACCAGCCCATCAATGATCGGACAGTCCGGCAAATTGTTGCCCAGGCAATGATCCGCAAGGTGGCGAAGCGTGTTGCGGAGTTCCGTCAACTCCGCGAGCTTGCGGTCAATTGCCGCCAGCTTGGTCGTGGCGATCGCCTTGACGTCGGCACTTTCACGCGCCGAGTCTCCGTAAAGCGACAGAAGCTGGCGGCACTCCTCTATGGAAAAACCAAAGGCACGCGAACGCTGCAGGAACCGCAGCCTGTGAACGTCCGACATGGAGTAATCTCTATATCCGTTGCCGGCACGATCGGCTTTGAGAAGACCGATGTCCTCATAGTAACGGATGGTTTTGGCCGGAAGCCCGGATTTCTCGGATGCCGTTCCGATATTCATAGTCGCCTCCTATTGATCAGACAGAGGTAATCCTTCCAGCAACTGGAAGTTCAAGAGTTATTTTGGCCCTCGGCAACAATCCCCAGCCGCCGTGGGTTTGAAGCACCGTATGTGCCGAGCCGAGCGAAACTTCGTTCCGTGCCGGACTGCATTTGGTCAGACCTGAGGACGCAACCCGGCCAACGTAACCGTGACAAGACGGTGGACTGCTTCCTTTGAAGGGAGGCTGCTGGCGGCGGTAAGAGCGTGCAGGCAGTAGCTCGCAAGCTCGTCGGGCGCGAAATCGTCGCGGATCTCGCCGGACTTCGTGCCTTCGATCAGCAGGTCCCGAATGAAATCCTGAAGATGTCGCTGCGCACGCGCCACATGTTCGCCCCGATGCAACAGTGCCGCGAGCTCCGTACCGTGGTGGCGATGGGAGATGAGCGCGTAAGCTTCAAGCACAGCTTTGAGCCGCTCTCGAGGAGTGCCGCCTTGGTCCCTGACCTCGACAAGGTGCGCGAGGTGACTGGACACCTGACGTTCGTGCCAGGCGACCAGGATCGCTTCGACGTCCGGAAAATACTTGTACAGCGTCGCGCGGCCGATTCCGGTCTCCTGGGCGATCTGCGACATGGTAACCGAAGCCAACCCACGCTTCGCCACCAGCGCCGCTGCGCTGTCCAAGGTGGCATCGCGAACCGCGCGGCGGTGAGTCTCGATCGTCTCGTTCCAGAGTTTCGGCATGAGGCCACTATACAGGCGGCGTAGCCATACTGTCGAGTTGCAAGACAACTTGACTTATTATAGACATGATGTCTCGATAAACTCATACCATCGAGGATATCGATGCGATCTCTATCTGCGAGCCAAGCATGGTTGATCCGTCCCACAAACCAAGTGCCGAAGACGACACAGCCCCCCCTTTGGGTGAAGGTATCCGGGATGGTCGGCTGCATCCTAGTTCTGCTTGTTGTCGTCATGATGCTTCTCGGAGGAAATCACGGCCCGATGCGCCACCTATCGGGAAACGGCACCGAACCCAGTAGCATCACAGATGATACGTCACGAAACCAAGCACTGCCTGAGAGCGTGCGGTGATGAATATGACACCCCACATCCGCAAGTTTGCATTGACAGCGCATATCACGTCCTCCGTCGGCTTGCTTGGTGCGATCGCAGGGTTCCTGGCTCTCGCCGTTGCAGGTCTGTGTAGCCAGACTCCGGAGATGGTCCGAGCAGCCTATCTCGCAATGGAGTTGACCGCATGGTTCGTCGTCCTCCCGTTGGCCTTTGTTTCGCTGCTGATAGGGATTGTCCAATCACTGGGCACGCCATGGGGATTGTTCCGATACTACTGGATAGTGGCGAAGCTCCTGGTGACAGTCCTTGCCATCGCCGTCTTGCTGCTTCAGATGAGGCTGATCGGCGATATGGCTGACGTGGCGGCAGGCACAGTGTTGACCCGTGCCGATTTCTGGGAAGCAAGGCTGTCACTAGTGGTCCACGCCGGCGGCGGCCTGCTGGCTCTGCTCGTGCCGATGGTACTGTCGGTTTACAAGCCGCAAGGCAGGACCCGCTACGGGCGACGTAAACGCGAGGAGCAGCAACTCCTGTCGCAGCCATAGAACGGACGCGTGAAGGCCTTCTGGAAAAGCAATCCATACCGTGACAGCGGCCAGCGCACGTGGATGTGGTCACCAAGGACCGTGCCTTGGTCCCTGCCCTGATTGAAATGCGCGAGTGAGCGGAAACTAGCCTGCCCGATGGCCCCCTCCAGAAGCACCAGGGACGAGCCGAAAGTTTTCACGCGTGTTCCGCCTCACCAGCAAGCGTGGAAAATCGGGGCACATGATTGCCGTGCCTGGATGACAGCACTTCGAAGTCAGGGCACAACGATGTGCTTGCACCCGTGACATCCGTAGAGCGGACTCGGGGACGCAAAAATCCGCTTCCCCGAATCCGTCACGTCACTTGGCGTTCTCCGTGAGCCATTTGGTCATGTCGGCTATTTCCCGGGTTTGGGCGTCGATGATCTTCTGGGCAGTCTCTTTCGCCCATTTGTTATCGCCGTTCTTTAGCTCGGCATTCGCCATTTCGATCGCACCTTGGTGATGGACGATCATGCCGCATACGAACGCGACATCGGGATCCTTTGCCATCATTCCCTGCATGGCCTCAGGCCTCATCATCCCCATCATCGCCGCCATAAGCTCTTGATGCTGGGCGTCCATGCCAGACATACTGGACAAGTCGGGCATTGTTGCCATTCCCTTCATATCCATTCCTTGCGCAGCCTTGCATGCTTCAGGTAGGCCCTGTTTCGAGGAGCTTTCCTGTGAAATGGCAGATCCGCTACTACCTAGTGCGAGGAGCGTTGCCGCAAGAACAATCTTCGATCCATACATGGTCTTTTCCTTCCGAAAATTAGTGAAGCCGCACTACCAAATCGGTTCGCGGCGGAATTGATGTCGGGGGGAAAAGTTTGCGTTGCGGAGGTCGCTCCAAGCGTGGCCTTGTAAGTGACTGGAAGGTCCTCTCGGTTTTGAAAATGGGCAACCAAACCGTTCCAAGCCCTGTCAAAGCTGCCTTCTCGACCGGAATCCCTGCCCAACTGCAATTCGCCTGCGCACACCAACAAAACTCACGCTCGGCGTGATCGGTTTTATGAACCAAAGAATTCCCGTTCATGTGCACCGCACTCTGAACCTGAACGTGGGCTGAAGGGGGGGTGTCCGCAGCGAAGCCAAGCCTGCAACTTAAAGCCAGCACGAGCAAAATCACAATTCCCAGAAATGGACGGGGTCCCACGAAAACGGTCATCAAACGAAATTCTCCTCGTCCGCAAACGGCGTTGAGGGCTTTTCGTTCCACATGGATGAAGGGGGATGCGGCAACGCACGCGAGGTCCCTACCCGAAGTTCTAGACCTTCTCTTGCCAGTTCCCAACGGCATTCCCGGCGAACAAATTGTGCCTGTGACGTGAATTGCGCGGAAGGGCCATCCAGTGCTCGCTAAGAAACTGACAGGGGTGCCTGGGCAGCCGGGCAACTGCCGAAGGCAACAATCTCTCAGGTCATCGCACCGGATGGCCCCCGGCAGCCCTGGTCAGGAGGGGACCAGGGTTCCAACACGCTCCGCATTCGCCTCCGCCTCCAGCAGAGCTGATCGCTTGCCGCGGTGGAGATCCTTGGCAAACACGCACGACGCGTCGTGTCCTGGGGACAGCTTCAACGCGGGCGGCACCTGCTGCTTGCAGTCGTCCACAGCCATGGGACAGCGTGTCCGGAACCTGCAGCCGGACGGCGGATTGGTCGGGCTCGGCACCTCCCCCACCATCAGCGGGACCTTGCGCTGCCTCTCGGCGATCGGGTTGGCTTCTGGAACAGAGGCCAACAGCATCTGCGAGTACGGATGGCTCGGATAGTCGTAGAGCTCCTGCGACGGGCCATGCTCCACGATCTTGCCGAGATACATGACATAGACGCGCGAGGCCGCCTGCCTGACGAGTTCGAGGTCATGGGCGATGAACAGGCAGGCCACGCCCAAGTCCTTCTGCAATCGCAGGAACAGGTTCATCACCTGGGCACGGATCGAAAGGTCCAGCGCGCTGACCGGCTCATCGCAGATCAACACCCGTGGATTGACCGCAAGCGAACGAGCAATGGCAACGCGCTGGCGTTGGCCACCGGAGAGCTCGCGCGTATGGCGGTCCTTCACGACATCGGCCAGTCCAACCTGGTCGAGAAGCTCCTTGGTGCGGCGGTCGCGGTCGGTCCGGGACCTGATCCCGTCGATCTGCAGGGCTTCGTCGAGGGCCTCCCCGACTGTCTGGCGATCGTTGAGGGACGAATAGGGATCCTGGAACACGTATTGCAGCGCCCTGCGGCTGTCGCGCAACGCCGCGCCCGAAAGCGTGCTGAGGTCGACGCCATCGAGCAGCACCCGTCCGGAGGTTGCCTTTTCGAGCCCGACGATCGTGCGCCCGAGCGTCGACTTCCCGCAACCAGACTCGCCGACCAGGCCAACGATTTCACCCGGATAGAGTTCGATGGAAACGTCGTCGACCGCATGCACAAACTTACCGCGCTGGACGCTCTTGAACCTGGTTTGCAGGTTTTCGACTTTAAGAACGGGTCTGTGTGTCATGCGGCTGCCCTTCCTTCATTGACGACGGGACAAGCGACAAAGACCGAACCGTCCGCCGAAGGCACCAAGGGAGGCCGGCTGGCCGTGCATGTGGGGACTGCAAAGTCGCAGCGCGGCGCAAAGGCACAACCCTTGAACGGAGCTCCGAGCGTCGGCGGAATGCCAGGCAGTCCACGGAACTGCGAACCGATCGGGTCTTCCCGTTTCGGAATCGCGTTGATGAGGCCCCGTGTGTATGGATGGCGCGGCGTGACCAGGACCTTGTCCACCGGACCACGTTCTGCCGCCCGTGCCGCATACATGACGACGATGTTGTCGGCAGCACCTGCGACCACGCCCATGTCGTGGGTGATCAGCACCATGGCCATGTTGAGCCGTCGCTGCAGATCCTTGAGCAGACGCAGGATCTGGGCCTGAACCGTCACGTCGAGAGCGGTTGTCGGCTCGTCGGCGATCAGCAGCTTGGGTTCGCCCGCCAGGGCCGTGGCAATGACGATGCGTTGCCTGAGGCCACCCGACAGCTCGTGAGGATACTGGCGGAGCCGGGCAACTGGATCGGAGATGCCAACGAGCTTGACGAGTTCCAGCGCGCGCGCCTCTGCCGCACGCGGTGTCATGTTGAGGTGAAGCTCCGCCATCTCGGCAATCTGGCGGCCGATGCGCCGCACCGGATTGAGGGCGCTCATCGGGTCCTGGAAGATGAAGCCGATGGACTTGCCGCGTATCTTGCGGATCTCCGGCTCCGGCAGTCCGATCAGTTCACGCCCGCCGAAGCGCACCGACCCGGACAGGCTCGTCGTTACGCCAGTCGGCATGAGACCTAGGGGGGCGAAATTCATCACGGTCTTGCCACTGCCGCTTTCGCCGACGATGGCGAGGCACTCGCCCTGGCGGACGGTGTAGCTTACCCCGTCAACGGGACGGATGGCGGATTTGGCCGTCAGCAAATCGACAGTCAGATTGCTGACGCTCAGAAGCGGTTCGTCATGCATCGGAATTCTCCTTGCCCCAGCCGGCGACTTCGATCCGCCGCATGGCGAGCATGCGCCGCGTCAGCGGCTTCGGGATGCGGTTGAGCGCGATGGCTTCGCCGAGCGTGTTGAAGCCAATGACCGCAGCCGTCAGAGCCAGGCCGGGCAGGATGACCTGTCGCGGATCGGACTCGAGATAGGGCAGCGCGTCGACAAGCATCTGCCCCCATTCCGGTGTCGGCGGCTGAATGCCCAGGCCGAGGAAGCTGAGCGTCGCGACTGCCAAAGCGGCAGTGCCGGCATCTGCTGTGGCATAGACCATGACCGCGCCGATGGTGCCGGGCAACAGATGGCCGAAGTAGATGCGCCAGGGGCTGGCACCAAGCACACGCAGGGCTTCGATATGCGGCTTGCTCATGATGCTGACCGCAACCGCACGGCTGATGCGACCGCTCATCGGCCACCACGCCAGCGCAAGTGCCAACACCATGGTCCAGTAGCCGGGGCCGACAATACCAATGACCGCCAGCGCAGTGATCAGGCTGGGGATGGACAGGCCAACGTCAACCACACGCATCAGCAGGTCGTCGACCCAGCCGCGGTGATAGCCGGCGATCGTGCCCATCAGGATGCCGATCGTCATCGCGATGATGAGGACCGAGCCGACGCTGACCAGCGAGGTGTTGGCGGCAATGATCAGGCGACTGAGGGTGTCGCGCCCGAGATGGTCGGTACCCAGCCAGTGGGCGACACCTGGTCCGGCGCCTCCTTGCAGCAGGTTCTGCGCGCTGGGATCCTGAGGCGCGAGCCAGGGAGCAAAGGTGCCCAGCGCAACGAACAGTCCGATGACGACCAGGGCCACGCGGGGGAACTTGTTCAGCCGGGCGAAAATTGGCTTGAGTTTGTCCATGATCAGCTCCATTGGCGCCGGATGCGGGGATCGGTCATCAAGACCGCAAGATCGACGATCAGGTTCACCACGATGAAGAAGGTGAGGAAGATCAGCAGGCATGCCTGCACGACCATGAAGTCGCGAAAGCGCACGCCGGCGAGGAAGTAGTCGCCAACACCCTGCCAGGCGAAGAGCGGCTCGACGATGATCCCCGTGGCCGTCATCAATCCCACCTGGGTGCCAAGTGCATTGATGAAGACAGGCGTGATGTTTGGCAGCGCTTCGCGGAACAGGATGGCGGTGCGCCCCAGTCCCTTGCTCTTGGCTGTCAGCACGTAGGGGCTGGTCATGGCCTCCTCCAGTCCGACACGCACGACACGGCTGAGCACCGCTGCCGGCAGGACCGCAACCGTGAGCCAGGGCAGCACCCAACTCGCGGGACCGTTGAAACCGAAGGACGGGAACAATTGGAAGGTGACGGAGAAGCCGTAGATCATCAGCGCCCCGACAAAGAAAGTCGGTGTCGAGGCGCCGATGAGAGCCAGACCGCGCGAAACGCGGTCTGGCAGTTTGTAGGGCCAGAAGGCACCCAGGAAGCCGAGAAGCAGGCTGAGCAGAGTCGCAATCACGGCGCTGCCAGCGATAAGTGTCCCGGTGACCATCATACGATGTGGCAGGTCCGCACTGACCGCTTGGCCCGTCCTGTAGGAGATGCCGAAATCTCCGCGGGCTGCATCACCTAGCCAATCCACGTAGCGCATCAGCAGTGGCTTGTTCCGTCCTATCTCTTCTTCGACCTGAGCGACGTAACCTGGGACGGCAACCGCGCCGCGCAGTTCGGCGATCAGGACGGCAACATTGCCCGGGGCCGAGACGACGAGCGTGAAGCAGACCACGGAAGCCAGCAACAACAGTGCCAGGGAATGCTTCAGCCGCTTGCTGATGAAGTGGATCAAAGCACCCTCCCTTAATCGGCCAGCACGATTTTTTCGTACGGCATGTCGTATTCGGTGACCGGGCTGGTGAAGCCCTGGACACGCTTGGAGTGCGCCCAGATGCTGGGCACGTAGATCAGCGGCGCGATCGCGTCGTTGTCATACAGCCAGTCGTAGACCTTCTGGATCGTCGGTTCGATCTGGTCCCCGGTCGCCGCCGTCGCCGCATTGATCAGCGGATCCAGGTTGGCAGCGTCAGTGACCAGCTTGCCTTCGACGTCGTTCTTGAAGGTCGACAGGCAAAGCTGCACAACGGATCCGAAAGGATCATAAGGAGCGCCATAGGTGAGGAAGAAGCCAAGATCGTACTTCTTCTCGAGCATGTCGGTGTGCTTGGAGGCATGGTCGACCGTGCGGATCACCAAATCGATGCCGATCTCCTTCATCTCGGACTGGATCACCTCGGCGATAATACGCGACCCTGGAATGGCCTCGGGGCTGACGACCATCTCGAGCGTCAGCGGCTTGCCATCCTTGGAACGGATGGGACTGCCCGTCCAACCCGCCTTTTCCAGCAGCGCCGAGGCAGCAGCCACGTCACGGACAGGCGCGTCGTGCTGCTTGCCGGCATAAGGCAGCGCCGACGAAAACAGGTTGCCTGCCGGCTTGGCATAGCCAAGGTAAAGCGCCTGGGAGATTGCCGCGCGGTCGATGCCGATGCTGATCGCCTTGCGGACCTGCTGGTCCTTCAGCGCCTCCGCACGGTCGGGGTTGAAGGCCATCACCAGTGAGACGTTGCCCGGGTCGATGGCGACGTTGAAGCCCGCCGTCTCAAGCTGCTTGGCTTCTTCCGGGGTCAGCGCGGCAACCCAGAAGCCACCGATCAGGTCGATCTCGCCGGCACGCAAGGCCGCAACCCGCGAACGTGGATCCGAGATAACCTTGGCTTCGAGCCGTTCATAAGACGGCTTGTCGCCCCAGTAGCCGTTGTACCGCTCGAACACACTCTGGGTGTCGTCCGCGCTGACCTGTTGCCACGGTCCCGTACCCACGGGCTCGACGAACTTGCCGTCGGCGCCGACAGACTTCGGGCTCAGGAAGCGAACCGGACGGGTGTAGGAGAGTTCCTGCATTAGCGCGAGCGGCGCTTCCTTGAAACGCAGGGTGACGTGATAGTCGTCGACCACCTCAAGGGATTCGAAATATTTGGAGCAGTTCATCCAGCTGTACTGATCCTTGCCCAGCCAGCGATCGAGATTCCACTTGCACGATGCGGCGTCGAACACGGTGCCATCCTGGAAGGTGACGCCCTGTCGAAGCGTGAGTTGAAGGGTCTTGCCGCCGTCTTCGATCTTCCAGTCGGTCGCAAGGCAAGGCTCGATCTGGCCGCCCTTGCCGTACTTCACCAGCGGCTCGAACATCAGGTCCTGGATCGCCCAGATGGCATAATGGCTCTGTGGATCAAGATTGCCGGCAGGCTTGGCGATCGCGACACGGAGCGTGCCTGCTGCACCCTCGGCATAAGCGATCCTGGCGAATGCGGCCTCGGCCATGGCCAGTCCAGCGGCCACAGTCGATGCCTGCAAAAATGAACGCCTGTTCAGTGTCATTGGGTAGCTCCTCTCTTTGATGGTCGTTCCCTGGCGCTTTGAAACTTCCGCAACGGAAATTAGCGCTCTCTTGTATAGACATATCATTCTAGGCATGTATACAATCTTTCGTCAACATCGTATTTTTTATAAGGAAGTTGCGCGAGCACGCCTAACGACGTCGGCAGGCTTGAAGGAGGAGCATCAATCTCGTCACTGGGCGGGCGAACGAAGCGTGGAGGGTGAAAGCCTTCACGCTGTCGGCGGAACTTGGCCTAAAGTTGGCTGAAGTCCGGCCTCTAGCCACGCCCTAATAGAGCGGGACGCAGTCATCAAAGTGAATTCGGAACCGAACACTCTCATACCGATATGAATCCATATCGTTCACAATTTTGTATACTTTACTGGAGGAAAGAATGCGAATTAAGCTTATAAATCCTAATACCACTGCATCGATGACCGAGCTTATGGGCGAAGCGGCCCGTGCGGTCGCAGCCCCCGGTACTGACATTGTTCTTGCGACGTCTCGATCAGGCGCGGCATCGATCGAAGGGCACTATGATGAAGCTTTGAGCGTCCTCGGCACCATCGACGAGATACTCGAAGGCAATGCTGCCGACGCCTATGTGATCGGCTGCTTCGGCGATCCGGGACTTCTCGCCGCGCGGGAGATTACTGGTGCTCCTGTCATTGGTATTGCGGAAGCGGCTATGCATGCGGCAACATTCGTTGCCACCAGTTTCTCGATCGTCACCACTCTCGAACGCACGCGCGTGATTTCAGAGCAGTTGGTGAGCAACTATGGGATGCAAAATCACTGCCGTCGCGTCCGGGCCACCGACGTGCCGGTGCTGGAGCTCGAAAAGCCAGGGTCGAGCGCCCGCGCAATCATTCTTGACGAGTGTGAGGAAGCCCTTCGCGAGGACCGCGCGGAAGCGATCGTTCTGGGCTGTGCCGGCATGGCGGATTTAGCAAAGTACCTCGAAGAGCGGCTTGGCGTTCCAGTGATTGACGGAGTCGCAGCAGCCGTGAAATTCGCCGAAGCCATCGTTGGAATGAGGCTTCGCACGTCAAAGATTGGCGATCTGGCGTATCCGCTTCCCAAACCTTACCTGGGCAAGCTCTCTGGCTATGCTCCAGCCAAGTTGTTTCCGGCTGGAACCACCCCACAGTTGCTGACAGAACGCCTGGCAGGATAGACCCATGGATTTCGATTTCGAAGTACTACCCGAAAAGGACCGTTATCGACTGCTGTCGAACTTCGTGGGACCACGACCGATAGCGCTGGTGACAACCATCGACGAGCACGGATGCAACAACGCCGCGCCGATGAGCTTCTTCAACGTGTTCTCGCATGATCCTCCGCTACTCATCCTTGGCATGCAGACACGCCCTGATGGGACTACCAAGGATACGGTCGCCAACATCCGGCGCACCAACGAGTTCGTGGTCCATATGGTCGGCATGAAGATCGCGAAGGAGATGATCATCACGGGCATCAACTTCCCGAGTGATGTGGACGAGATCGAGTTCGCTGGCCTCACCAGCACGCCGTCGGTCAAGGTCGTGGCCCCCCGCATCGAGGAATCGCCCTGCGCCATGGAATGCAAGGTGTCACAGATTCTCGATTACGGCCGCCGCACGATTGTCATAGGCGAGGTCGTGCAGATGCACGTCCATGACGACTGCCTTGACGAGGACGGCCGTTATGTTCGGCCGGAGGTGTACCAGCCAATCGCTCGCCTGCATGCCGACAACTACATCGTCGCCGACAACCAGTTCGAGCTAAAGAAGCCTGCAAACCTATTGCATTATGAAATCGGAACACACGTCGCTGGGGCAGGATAGGCCCCGAAGTTTTTCAGCCTACCGACAATAGTCAGGATCGGCGCGGAGGATTGGGGCTGCGTCGCAAGCTAGTCCTCCTCGCCTGGCGGCCCACCTCTCCTCAGCAGCCCACGCACATCGATATTGCCGGCTCGCACCGCTGTCACCATGAAGCGTTGATCCACGATGAACACTTCCTGTGGATTTGGCAGCAACCTCGAGGAACGGTTCAATATTTTGTCGGAAGAGCGTCAATTTTGGCTGCAATCATCCAATTCTTGGCAGCTCGCAAATTGTTCACCCATCCCGCCGGCATCACATCCATGATCCTGCTCGACACGAACATCTTATTCGATTGCACGCCAGAGCCCACACGCCGGTGTCATCCCCTGGCTGGATACACTGCGCTCCACTGGGCTCCCAAAGGAAAGGCGAGAAGCAGTTCTTCCATTTCCGGTTCGCTTTGGGCGGGATGGCGAACGCGCCGCGTCCACGAACCTGCTCGCGGATGGCATTGCCAATATTCCGAGCCCCTTTGGAAGAAGATCGAAACCGGCCGTAAGTCCGGTTTCGATCCGCTGTAACCGATGCCGGGATCGGCCGCGTTCGCCGGTGAGGCCCGCCTTACAGGTAGTTTTCGGAACTGCCTTGGACCGGATCTGCTCCGCGCTAACTCTGTGCGATCAAGCCGCGCACATGCTGCTGCGAGCGTGCGGTTTACCATACAGGTCGATGTTGGCATCACCCCATTCCTTCAGCGCCAGAAGGATGGGCTCCATGCTACGGCCGAGCGGCGACAGGCTGTATTCCACCTTTGGGGGAACTTGGGCGTAGACCTTGCGCGTGATCAATCCATCCTCTTCCAGCTCACGCAGCTGGTTGGTCAACATGCGGGGTGTAACGCCAGCAATGTGGCGACGGATCTCACTGAAGCGGAGTGTGCCCGACAGCAAGTGAAACAGAATGATCGACTTCCATTTGCCGTCGATCAGACCGATCGCTGCTTCGACAGCGCAGCCGGGCGTACAATCAAATCTGGAATGGCGGATCTTGGCCATCGTAGTACCCTTTATGACACTATAGGCGTCATTTGTGCGTATTGATAAGCATGCACCATACGCTCAAGTTGCGGCATCAACAACAGGAGCAGAGTTATGAAGGCCATCGGATACAGGACTGCCGGCAGCATTGACCGTCCTGACTCACTCGAGTTCATCGATCTGCCGCGCCCCGTCGCCTCTGGCCACGACGTCTTGATTGAGGTCGAAGCCATCTCCGTCAATCCGGTCGACACCAAGATCCGGCAAGGCGTTTCGCCCGTTGCAGGGGAATGGAAGGTGCTGGGTTGGGATGCAGTTGGTCGCGTTGTGGAAGCGGGGGAGAAGGTGGAGCGCCTGAAACTTGGCGACGCGGTCTATTACGCCGGTTCGATTACTCGGCCCGGCTGCAGCAGCCAGTTCCACCTGGTGGATGAACGCATTGTTGGCCACAAGCCAAGGACGTTGTCGATCGCCGAGGCTGCCGCGCTCCCGTTGACCGCGATTACCGCCTGGGAAATGCTGTTTGACCGGCTTGACATCAGGCAGCCCGTGCCAGGTGCCGCCAACGCGATCGTGATCGTCGGCGGAGCGGGCGGCGTTGGCTCAATCGCCATTCAGCTCGCCCGCGCATTGTCGGATGTGACTGTCATCGCGACTGCGTCGCGCCAAGAGACCAAAGACTGGGTGGCTGAACTCGGCGCCCATCACGTCGTCGACCACAGCAAGCCGATCGCGGAACAGGTCGCGGCTCTAGGGCTCGGCGCACCTGCTTTCGTGTTTTCGACGACCCAAACGGATCTGCACCTCGACCAGATCGTCGAGCTCATCGCACCTCAAGGCCGCTTCGGGCTGATCGATGACCCCAAGGTGCTCAACATCCTGCCGTTCAAGCGCAAGTCGGTCTCGATTCACTGGGAACTGATGTTCACCCGGTCGATCTTCCAAACCCCGGACATGGATCGGCAGGCCGAACTGCTCGACGAGGTTGCGCGGCTGGTCGATGAAGGCAAGGTCCGAACAACACTGAACCAAGTTCTGCGCCCGATCGATCCGGTGAATCTGAAACAAGCTCATTCGTTGATCGAAAGCGGACGTTCCAAAGGCAAAATCGTGCTGGAAGGCTTTTGAAAGACAGGCAGGCGGCTTTCGCCTAGCCCGGGCCCGATAGATTGCCATGGCGTGTCGCCAGCGGTTCATTCGTCGCGTTACCGTGGGTCTGGTCTCAGCTGTCTTCGTGCCCCAAGAGTAAGAGAAGGGCGAGTTGTCCATGACGGGTTGAAGTCGGAGGAGAGGCTTCCGGCGCCGTCATGGAGGTTTTTGCCATGAACACGCAAGTTCTCGATGCCACGCATCAGGTCGATGGTGGCTTCAAAGTGGATGTGTCCCGCGGCGAGCGCGTCGGTCGCGTCTCGTCGGAATGGTTCTCGCGGCCCGACGACGAGCGCTTCCTATCTCTGAACGAATTGGCCCGCACAGTTCGCGCGCGGGCCGAAAGCGGCCGCACTCGCACCGTCGAAAGCGATCGCATCCAGGTTGAGGCGAGCCATGGCGATCCAGAACGGCTGACGCTCATCCTCCCCGGTGCTGAAGCACCCGTCGCCCCAACACACTGGAGTTTCGGACAACTCGCAAGCCTCGTCGGCGCGCCCGCGACCTATCTGCGCCAGCTCCCCGCAGCGCTGGCCGGCATCAATCTGCAGTACGGTCTCGCAACGCATCGCACAGAGCAGGTCAAGACCCTTGAGACGGGCGACGGTCGTCTAGAACTGCGGGCAGTCACCGGCCCGGACTACGGTCGGATCTACGACCATGAACTCGTCGAAGCCGTCCAGCGCATCGCCGGCAACGGCATCGGCGACACGCGATGGAAGGTTCCCGGCGTGCTCGACTGGTCGACCGGCGTTTACAATCCCCGGGTCGACATCACCAAGGACACCACAACGCTTTACTCCTCGGACCGCGACGTCTTTATCTTCCTGGTCGACGATCTCAATCCGATCGAGGCAGGCAAGCTTCCGGACGGATCGCCCGACCTCTATTTCCGCGGCTTCTACTGCTGGAACTCCGAAGTCGGCGCCAAGACGCTGGGAATTGCTAGCTTCTATCTCCGCGCTGTGTGTCAGAACCGGAACCTCTGGGGCGTCGAGGATTTCGAGGAGATCAACATCCGCCACTCGAAATACGCCGCCTCACGTTTTGCGCATGAGGCAGCGCCCGCGCTTCTCAACTTCGCCAACTCCTCGCCGATACCCTTCATCAATGGCATCAAGGCATCGCGCGAACGGATCGTCGCGCGCAACGACGACGACCGCACCGAGCTGCTGCGCCGGCGCGGCTTCTCCAGGGCCGAGACGGCGAAGATCATCGACACCGTCCTGAATGAAGAAGGCCGTCCGCCCGAAAGCATTTTCGATTTCGTGCAGGGCATCACGGCCGTCGCGCGCGACAAGCCCCATCAGGACGCCCGCCTCGAAATGGAGGCCAAGGCCAAAAAGATGCTCGATCGAGCCTCCTGATCGTTCCTGCAAATCCGGAAGCGGGGCGCGGCTTCCGCCGTCGTGCCTTACCGGTTTGCATGATGTGTGGCGCTGCCCTCCAGAGTAAGAGGGCGGCGCTTCGCTTCGTGACGGAAATCAGATCCGAGAGAGAGGCTCTTGGGGGTCCGTCGTGGAGAACCATCATGGCCAAAGCTGCCAAGAAGAAGTCCGCCGTCGCAATGATCGTCTTTTCGCGGTCGCGCGACATTCCGTTCAACCGGATATTCCTGTCGGACAGCAACGTCCGTGAGATCAACGTCGAAGAAGGTCTCGAAGAACTCACGCATGACATCGACCGCCGCGAGGACATCGTGCAGGGTCTCAATGTCCGCGCCATACTCGACGCCGACGGCAACGAGACCGGCGATTTCGAGACCCCGGCGGGTGGGCGGCGCTACAGGGCAATTGCGCGACTGGTGGAAGCCGGTCGCTTTCCTGCCGACGGCCTGATCCCATGCCTCGTCAAGAAGGCCAACGCGAATACATCCGCCGTCGACGACTCCCTGGCGGAAAACACTGTGCGCCTCGCGTTGCATCCTCTCGACCAGTTCAAGGCGTTCAAGCGCATGCTGGAGGGCGGAATGTCGAAAGAAGAAATCGCTGACGCCTATCGAACCACTCCGCGTTACATTGCCCAGCGTCTTCGTCTCGTCACGGTGGCGCCCTCCTTGCTCGAAGCATATGCGCGCCAGGAAATGACGCTCGCAATGCTCGAGGCATTCACCGTCACTCCCGATCATGTGCGACAGGAGCAGGTCTGGGAGCGGATCAGCGGCTCCTGGCAGAAGGAGCCGTGGCAGATCCGCCGCATGCTGACTGAAACGACGGTCCCGATGGCCGACAAACGTGCCCGCTTCATCGGTATCGACGCCTATGAGGCCGCCAGTGGTACCGTCCTGCGAGACCTTTTCTCCGACGACAGCGGCGGCTGGTTGGAGGATGTCCCCCTCCTCGACCGCCTCGTCGACGAAATGCTGCAACGCACCGCAGACGAGCTCGCCAATCAGGGCTGGAAGTGGATCTCAGCATCGGTCGAGCTTCCCTATGGCCACGCGAACGGTCTTCGCAAGTTGATAGGCGTGACTGAGGCACTCACCGGGGAAGAGAGCGCAACTCGCGAAGCCCTGCGCAATGAGCAAGAAGAGCTCGAATCTCAATACAGCGAAGTCGACGAACTGCCCGACGCGGTTGACCAGCGGCTTGCCGAAATCGAATCGACACTCTCGGCCTTCGAAGACAGGCCCACGACATTCGACCCTGCTGAGATAGCGCGGGCTGGTGTCTTCCTTAGCATCAGTCGCGAAGGCGAACTTGTCGTCGACCCAGGCTATGTCCGCCCCGAAGACGAGGCGCCGATCGCTGCCGACGGCGAAAGCTGCAAGGATGACACCGAGGACAATGCGTTGCGAGAGGTCGACCACGACGACGTTCAGCGCACCTTCATCTCTATCGGCGGCCAACCAGCCGACAAGGAGGATGAAGATGAGGAAGGCAACAAGCCTCTTCCCGAGCGCCTGGTCGGCGAACTCACCGCCCACCGCACGCTCGCCTTGCAGAATGCACTCGCTAACAATCCCCACGTCGCGATGACGGCGCTGCTGCATCGCATGGTGATGGAGCGTTATCATTTTGCGGCTCCGACCGGGTGCCTGGAAATCTCGGTACGCCAGACCTGCTTCTCGGCGCAGGGCACAGATCTCAAGGACACGCTCTCTGCCAAAGCGATCAGCGAGCGCTACGATGCCTGGAAGGCCGACCTGCCCTCAGACGAAGACACGCTCTGGGACTGGATCGCGGCGCTCGATGATTCGAACCGGATGGACCTTCTTGCCCATTGCGTCAGCTACTGCGTCAATGCGGTCAACGAGCGCGCAAACCCTTATGGCGGTTCCGGCCCAACCCCGCACAGCCTCAACTGCCGTCTCGCTGGCGCCGACCGACTGGCGCGCGCCACCGGCTTCGACATGGTCAACGACGCCCATTGGAGGCCGACCGTCGACAACTACCTCGGCCGTGTCACCAAGGCTCGTATTCTTGTTGCCGTCCGCGAAGGTGCGGGTGAGCGCGCCGCCTCGCTCATCCAGCATTTGAAGAAGGGGGACATGGCGCAAGAAGCTGAGCGCCTTCTCAGCGAAGCTGGATGGCTGCCCGAACCGCTGCGGCTCCCCGCCGCAACGGACGTCGAAGAACTGGCGGCCGACGGTGGCGCAACGGCTATGGGCGAAGCTGGCGCCATCCGCGACACTGATACCGACGTGGCTACGCCCATTGCGGCCGAATGAAGCCACCCTGCCCCGATATCTTGGCCCGCCCGCGATGGCGGGCCAATTCTTTGAGGTCCACCATGGCTGAGACACCGCGCGATCTCGCTACTCACCTTGCAAACCATGCCGAGGCGGTGTGCCGGCACTATCTGTCAAATGGACATCGTCAAGGTCGCTACTGGCTTGTTGGCGATGTCCGAAACACTCCCGGTCGCTCCATGTTCGTGCGCCTGAAAGGACCGGGGTCAGGCAGGGGCGCTGCCGGAAAATGGACAGATGCCGCAACGGGCGAACATGGCGATCTGCTCGATATTATCCGCGAAAGCCTTCGTCTCGTCGACTTCAGGGACATTGCCGAGGAAGCACGATCCTTCCTTGCCAAGCCACATCCTGCCTCAGGCAATTGGATCGGCCAACAAGCGTCAGCAGAGCGTGGATCAACGGAGTCGGCACGACGCCTCTTCGCCATGTCGCAGCCTATAGGGCGTACCCTCGTCGAAGACTATTTGCGCAATCGCGGCATTACGGCTCTGTGCGAAACCGCTGCCCTTCGCCACCACCCACACTGCTATTACCGCGAAGACGACGGCGCTCCGACCCAAACCTGGCCGGCGATGATCGCTGCCGTCACCGACCTTTTCGGGGGGCTTACGGGTGCGCATCGCACGTGGCTTGACCCCAACGGCTTCGGTGAAGCCAACCTCGGCCGAGCGCCGGTGTCCACGCCCCGCCGCGCCATGGGCAGCCTGCTCGGTCACGCAGTCCGCTTCGGCGCAGGCAGCGACGTGATGATGGCCGGCGAAGGCATCGAAACGACACTGTCAGTCCGATCTGCCTTGCCTCATATGTCTTCGATGGCGGCGCTTTCAGCCGCGCACCTGTCTGCGATCCTGTTTCCGCATGGGCTGCGCCGACTCTACATTGCGCGCGACAAGGATCAGGCAGGCGACAAAGCTATAGCAACACTGCTCGAGCGCACTGGTGCGGTCGGCATCGAGGCTATCGTGCTCAAGCCACGGCTTGGCGATTTCAACGAAGATCTCAGGCTGCTCGGTCCCAACGCATTGACCGCGAGGTTGAAGCTGCAGGTCGCCCCACAGGATATCGCACGCTTCATGTCCTGCGCCGTTTGACCGATAGGGGATTCGAAGGTGGTGCTGCAGCATCGTGCGCTGTCGCGTGAAGGAGGCCAACCTTCAACACCGCGTAGCCACATCCGCGGCCTTCGAGAGGGCGATCGGGCGTCAGACGTGCCGGACAGGCAATGGCGTCGTCCAACGATTTTCCGGTGCGCCTCGACGAGGCGCTTTCCATCGCGAAACAAAATCGTTGGTCGCCGCCATCCTCCACTACGTTGCGGCCCTGCGCTGCGCTGCAGGTGCAGGTCCATCCCGGCCGACGCCTTCGTCACCTAGAAGGCCGCGCTGGGCGTGGCTACGAGCGAAGGAAGACCTCCATGAGCGAAGAACACGCCACCGGCTACGAGCCCCACCACGCCTCCCCGACCGAACACGTCCTGCAGGAACTCCAGCTTTACGGCTACCGCCCCTTCGAGGATGAACCTGACCCTCGCCCGCTTCCCGAAGGCCACGTTGTCGCTGCCAGCATTGCCGACATCTTCGACGCTCTCGTGGTGGCACTTTCCGATACCCGCCTCGAGCCCGACCTCGAGGAACTGCTCTGGGGCACGGTCAATCTTTTTCATCGCGCAGTCGGTCGAATTGAACGCGAGCTCGACGACAACGAGCTCGCCCAGCAGCGCCTTCAACGCGAACAGGACGGGTCCGAAGTCAAATCGGTCGAACTCGAACGCCTGACGGCACAGGGGCAAACCGTTCTCGAACGGCGCAACGCCTTCGAACTGATGCGCGACCAGGCAGCCGAACAGTTCGAACGCTCCACCCACTCGATCTGGCGGCCGCGCACCGGCTCGATGGTCAACCATCGCCACCTTACCGCAGCGCTCATCGATAGCCGGGACTTCCTTGCCGCGAAGCGGCGCGTCGACAACGAGACGCTCCTGCCGTCCGGCCCCAAAATCGCCTTCACTGGCGGGCTCGACTTCAACGACCACCACCAGATCTGGGCTAAGCTCGACCAGGTTCACGCCAAGCACCCGGACATGGTGCTGTTGCACGGCGGGAGCCCAAAAGGCGCCGAGCTCATTGCCGCCAAATGGGCCAGCCATCGCAAGGTTCCGCAGATCGCCTTCAAGCCTGATTGGACCAGACACGCCAAGGCAGCGCCGTTCAAACGCAACGACGCAATGCTTGAGGCGATGCCGATCGGCGTCATCTGTTTCCCCGGCACCGGAATTCAGGACAATCTCGCAGACAAGGCCCGCAAGCTCGGCATTCCGGTGGTGAGATTGAGCGGCACGTGAGCGCCGCCTTCCTGACTTACCCGCTGCAAAGGCTCACGTCGTTTCCATCCCATCGACATCTATCTGCGCTGCCGCGAAGACCCCACAGACATGGCAGTCCTGTGGCTAAAGGCTCCAACACTGGACTACGCCGCCATGGCCGCGTTGCGGTGGCCGCTTTCGCCAGCGCCTCGCGCGCTCCGCAATATTGTTCCGCGGCGTCAAACGTGCAGTCCGCTCGCACGGGCGCGGACGTATGCATCCGTGCGAAATCTCGTGGCTTTCCTGGCTACGAGACAAGCCACACCGCTTTGGCCGCTTGGGCGGCGAGCTTCTTAGTACCGCTGTCATCTGGATGAACCTCATCATTGCCAAAGTCGTCCGATGGTGTTTCGGAAACCCACGTCCAGCGCACGCCCTCCGCTCCCCTGGCAACGTTTAGTAGCGCATCGTAGAAACGTTCCAGGGATAGACTCAACCTTTCACGCGGCAAGCGCGTGCCCGTGTCAAAACCCCTTTCAATCGTTCGCCCTAAATACCGCCCCGTGGGTTTTGGAATCGGGTACTCGTATCCATGCCCGACAAGCTTGGTACTCTTAGCTGCCGCAGGGGCACACCACCCTCATCGTCGACGGTTTGTGCAATAGAGCAGAATGTGATTCAGGGCCTCAGCCAGAACTTGCGGAGGAGCCGCAGCCTCGTCGGGCGTTCTGGGCCACGTTGGCAGCCGTGGAGGATGCGGCCGAAATCCTCCGTGAGTTGATAAGCGTCCCGAACTGACGCGAAGGCATATGGCCATGCGATGACGCGGACGGCTGTCGAGTACCAGACGATGCATACGGTGGATAACGTTGTCGAAGAGCGGTCGTGAAGTGGCGAGGTCGCAGATGTGATGCTTCTCTGATCATGTCACGGTGACGCGCACCAAAGCGGTCTCATCGATGGGTGTTTATGCCTGGGGCCGGCTTCGCCTGATCGTCTTTGACGCAATGGCTCATCGCGGCTTTCTTCCCCTGCCGCTACGCGCCATTCCTCGCGAGCAACAAAGTCGCGCCATCGCCATCCTTCGCTGACGCTTCGGCCCATGGGTGCGCCGTCGATCGCCTCCAGCCTGTCGATCACCATCGAGACCGCAATGGTGCGGGCTCGACACAGACTGGATCAAGGAGAACTACCATGGCCACCATCGGCACCTTCAAGAAGTCCGCCAACAACGAGTTCAACGGCGAAATCGTCACCCTCAGCGTGCTGGCCCGCGGCGTCCGCATCGTCCCCGAAACCCGCGCCACCGGCGACAACGCTCCCAGCCATCGGGTCTTTGTCGGCCGAGCCGAGATCGGCGCAGCGTGGACAAAACGCTCCAATGAGGGTCGCGACTATCTGGGCCTCAAGCTCGATGACCCGAGCTTCAATGCTCCCATCTTCGCCAACCTCTTCAACGACGAGGACGGTGACGGCTATAGCCTCATCTGGTCTCGCCCGGGTCGCCGCAACGGCGAGTAAGCCCAGCAGGACCCGCCCGGATAATCCGGGCGGGTCCCTTTCCTCGACAGACAATGGCGACATGCCTGCCCCGGGGAAAACAGGTACTTCTCCGCTAATGCCGATCAGCAACATACTTCTTCAAAAGCTCGGACACATCACAGGACAAGACGAGTTCCGTCCCTAATCGCCCCACGAAATGACCAGAAGTCTGAAAACCAAAGCGGCGGTAAAGGCGGAGCGCGCTGGAATTTTCCTCATTTACGCTTAGCGTCAGGGAGGAGCTTCCAGGACGATGAACAGCGATCCAAACCGCGGCGAGTGCCAGAGCCGCGGTGCCAATTCCCCTGCCCTGTGCCTGACGGCTGATGCGGAAATTGTGCAGACTGATTGCATCCGGGTTGGCCCAGGACGGCAACGCTTGCCCCTCACGCAGCATTAGGAAACCCACTGTCGTGCGTTCCACTGTGACGAGGAAAGGATGGCACGAACTTAGTTCCAGCCGCCCGCTTAGCCTCTCGAAGATCGTCGCCATGCTGCCGCCGGCGACCTCTTCGTCGTGTTCGTCCAGTTCGATGCCATCCACCGACGCAATCTCATCAAACCGGAGCAGTTTGAGTGTGATCTTCATACGCACGCACCAACAGAGCTGCTTCGCTGATGTGGTCGCAGCGCCGTTTTGGGGCTCGCACGCATTCTATTCAGCCCTTACCAGCACGCTGCTGTCGCCAAGACCGTAGGAAAGGCGTGTGGACTGCAACGCGTCGGCGCTGATCTGGATGAGAAGAGCGACGATCCTGCCGTCAGGATGATCAAGGACCTCACCAAGGCGGGTAACCGACCAGCCAAGCCGTTCCAGTCGTGCAGGCCAGAAGTCCTCACACACGACGCTCAGCTTGCCTATTCCTAACCTCAGGCACGCTTCGAGAAGCCCGCACAATACGACACCGGCCGGTTGTGACGATCTGCCCGTCATTCGCAAGGACGGCACGATGAAGAATCGCGTCCATTCATAGAGATCGGCATCTCTCGGCGGTGCGCCTCTGACAAGCATTGGGAAGATATCCGCAAGCAAATGCGGTTTCGTCGTCGGCACCAGGCGCGACCCGCCGACAAGGTTGCCGGCGTCATCTATTCCAAGCAGATAGATTGTGTCCCTAGTATCGAACGCGTCGATCTCCAATGGAACCGGCCTGTCGATTTGCTGCCATTTTCGGCCCAAGACGTAGATTTCATATCGAATGCGAAAATAGCGTTCGAGATGATCCTGATACGCCTGGCGGTTCGACCAATCGACGATATGAAGCTTGAACATGACGCTCACCAGATGACGCGTACCTTGCCTGTCCAAGCTGGGCCATACTGGTTTTCTGGTATTGTCAGGGAGAGATTTCTCCGCGCCGCACGGCTTCCATAGCCGCCTGGATCGTATTCACGGCGTCGCACTTCTCTCTGACATTGCTCAAATGTCGTTCGACAGTAAATCTCGAAATTCCCAAGATGCAGGCCACGTCTTCAGCCACCTTGCCGGCCGCTATCCATGTCAGCACTTGTCGCTCTCGATCAGTCAGATTGATCTGAGGGGATTGCCCACCTCCGCCATTCAGCCGGCGCAACGCCCTGTAGGCATGGACGCAAACCGTTTCAAGGATTGGGACGTCCTCAGGCAAAAGTTCGATACGTTCGCCAGCCGCCGTCACGACCGAAGGAGCGCGTCGAGGCTCATGGACAGGAACACAAAAGCCGTCCCTCAGTCCGAACTCTGCGGCCTCGCCCATGACACGCAATTGTCCAGTGGTCATCTCATTGGACGTCAGGTCACGCCAGATAAAGGGCTGCCCGACCAAACGGCTGCGTGAGGCGCACGGATCTTGAGAAAAATGCTCGCTAGCAAGGTAATGCTCAAGCCACTCCACCGGCCAGCCGTCATAGAGGATTTCGCGCTGCCAGGGCCCAACCTGCGGTGGCGGCAGCCCCGTAATAAGCAGATGACGAAATCCGAACGGTCGCAAGATGTTGAGAAGTTCTTCCAAAACCTCCGCCGGATTAATCGCGGCGTCAATTCTAGCGAGCGCGCCAGTAAGGCTTGCGAACACCTTGAGGTTCATGAAACACCCTCCCAACGCTGGGTAATGTCAGCGCCGATGATGACAGGGCAGTTCAGCCTCGTCAGGCTAATTCAGCGTTTTGCAAGCAGATTGCTAACTATAGGCTGCATTCCGTCGGCACCTTCAAGGACACCGGGCCAGATGATCGGCTCAACCAAGGGTCCTATCTCGATTCCCTTCCGGCCCCGGATCCATCAGAAGCTCCGCCGGTTCTACCTCCAGCACCCTTGCCAATGCCTCCACCATATCAAGTGTCGCATTGCGGCGGCCGGCTTCAGCGCCACTTAGGTAGGCACGGGCGCAACCGGCGAGGTGAGCCAATTGCTCTTGCGACAACCGCCGTTCCCGGCGCAGCCGCTGCAGATTCAGACCGAATATTTTGCGAAGGTTCATCGCGTGAATTTGCCCAATGTGCACTATAATGCAACGCACTATAGTGCACATTTTCATTGACAGGCGCGGTACATGCTGTTTGATCGGCTGCGGGATTCCGACCCGAGATAAGGACCGGGAGGCGTCCTGATAGTCGCTAACAGCCTGATGCTACAAGCAGCGTTCGGAACGCCTTTCCTCCAATCATGCCACCCGACAGACCAATTATTGTCGTAGACGGAGCTTTCGACCACATGGCGACTATTTCCGGATACAGCTGCATCCGATGCGGCACCGAACATGCAAGCGACATCAGGATAGATTCCAGAGGCTGCCCTAGGTGCGTTGAACAAGCCCCGGCAAACCTCCAACCGATCTATTCGCGCGGCGCCGATGCGGTTGACGACCATGCCGTCGGGAGCGTTCTCCGCAGTTCCCTTTGGCGTTACGGATCATTTCTGCCGCACCCGAGCGGTCCGGTCGTGTCCTTGGGAGAAGGTTTGACCCCACTGCTGCCAGCTGAGCGACTTGGGGAAGCTTTGGGCGTCCCTCAGCTCTTCATCAAGGATGAGGGGCGGAATCCGACCGGGTCACACAAGGATCGATTTTCCACAGTCGCGGTGTCGATGGCGCGCGGTCAAGGGGCAAGGGTGCTGGCGACGGCGTCATCAGGTAATGCCGGCGCATCGCTGGCGGCCTACGCAGCCAAGTCTGGGCTCGGCTGTGTTGTCGCGACATTTGCCGGAGCCGCTGGCCCGATGTTGTCGCAGATTCATGCCTATGGGGCTTCCGTGATCCCGATGACCCACAAGGGCGACCGGTGGAAACTTCTTGAGCGGGCGGCCGATCGTCTCGGCTGGTTTGTCACCTCCCCCTATCAGCATCCCGTGGTCGGCAGTCACCCGCTTGGCATCGAAGGTTACAAAACGATCGCCTATGAGATTGCGGAGCAGGCGGACGGGCATCTGCCTGACTGGTGTGTGCTTCCAGTGTGCTATGGGGACGCCCTCGCAGGAGTGGCGGCCGGCTTCCACGACCTGCGTAGCAGGGGCAAGATCGCACGCGTACCAAGGCTGGTTGCAGCTGAAGTCCATGGCTCGCTTTCAAAAGCCCTTGCAGATGGTGATGACCGCATCGAGGAACAGGAACCTTCCTTCGAAACAATTGCTCTATCGATCGGCACGACGCGCAGCGCTTACCAGGCGGTGCAGGCGCTACGTGAAACCGGGGGCCATGCCGTCTGCGTATCCAACGAGCAGCTCATCCGCATGCAAAAGACGCTGGCCGCCAGAGAAGGTCTCTTCGTGGAACTGGCTTCGGTCGCGCCTCTGGTCGCAATCCAGGAGTTGCGCGATCGGCAGATCATAACGCCGGGGGATCGGGTGGTGGCAGTTGTGACTGCCACCGGTCTCAAGGACCTCGACATTTCAGCCAATCCGGCCGCCACCCAAGCTCCATTTGAGAGTGTCGAGTCCGCTTGGCAGTGGGCAACCGGGAGACATGGCGCAAAATCGGCTGCTGCCTGAGACTTGATAGACTTCCGATTGCAGATTTCGGCCGTGCCCGAGTGGCGGTGGCAAAGCGTCGTCCACCCCCTTGACCAGTCGAACCGCGTCCATTTCCATTCCGCGGGAGGTTCGATTGTGACATCGGCTCAACAACTATCTCGTTTCCCGTCCCGCTGCCGGATCCTTCAGCAAGTCCGCAGGTTCTACCTCCAGCACCGTCGCCAACGCCTCCACCATGTCGAGAGTTGCATTGCGACGCCCGGCTTCAGCCCCGCTGAGATAGGCGCGGGCGCAACCTGCAAGACGAGCCAGTTGCTCCTGCGACAACCGGCGCTCACGGCGCCGCCGCTGCAGATTCAGACCAAATACACTACGAATGTTCATCGCGCGAATTTGTCGAATGTGCATTGAGCGGAGATGGCGAACATATAGTTCGCCGGCAATAATTCCCCCAGCAGCCACGACATATTGCTCCGGGCAGCCTGCCCCCCTGGGCGAATGTTCCATCCAATAAGACAGCCACCAAGCTCCGCTTGTTGGCGTGGAAGCTGCGTGGCAGGGGGCAAGTGGAACAGCTCCTGCTGAGCAGAACACGGCCTGAGGCTTGCCCGCTTTCGGTTGCGCTGATTTAGCTTGTCCCTACTGGCCGCGGAACTTCGTCGAGCAATCTCCTCGACCACTCGAACCTCGTCCATTCCCATTCTTCACGCGGCTCGATCGTAACAAGGGTTTCAGGTTCGCGAACAGGCGCACTCGGCCAGCCCTGAAGCGACGCCAACCATTTTTGATTATAGACCGTGTTGGCATGACGATGTCCTTCGTCGGGCATGATGACCGCAACGACTGAATCCGGATTGGTTCGAGCAATCCAGTCGCCAACGAGAGCGGCAGCTCCACTCGTCGGGCCCATGAAGATCCCCTGGTTGCGGAAGAGCGAATGGGCAGAATGATACGCGGCATAGGCGCCAACCCAGTGTACTTCGTCGACCAGCTGATGCCGGACATTTGCCGGAATGACACTGTTGCCTAGCCCGCGCAGCATGCGCTTGCCCAAGGGTTGCCCGAACAGCACGCTGCGGTGCGTGTCGACAGCGGCAATCTTCAGATGCGGATAAACCTGGCGCAGAAAAGTACCGGTCCCACACAGCGAGCCGCCGGTGCCAATGCAACCGACAAGCCAATCGACCTGGCCCATCGAACGAACGAACAGTTCGGCAAGGCGGGCATAGGACTGCCAGTTGCCCGGACTGTCGTATTGCCGTGTCCAGAAAGTGCCCGGCTCATTCTCCGTCACTGCCTTGAGATATGCCAATCTTCCAGTCTGGTTCCCATCGCCCCGCTCGTCCACAAGTGCGACGACTTTCGCACCCAACCACTCCAGCCGTTCCTGATAGGCCTGATCGATCAAGGTGGTGGCGGTCACCAATGTGAGCCGGAAACCACGCGCTGCGGCTAAAAGGGCTACGGCCATGCCGAACGTGCCCGAGGTTGTCTCCACGATGTGGGCGCCGGCCTTGAGCTCTCCCGACTTCTCGGCCTGATCGAGGATGAAGCGAGCTGGCATCAGCTTCATTAAAGGGAACGCCGCCGCAGCGACGCTTGGGCCAAGCCGAGCAAGGCGGGGAGTTTCCAGCGCCCTGAAGTAGTCGACGTCAAAGGACATAGGCGCCCTCCTCCACATTGTGTGGGAAGATGCCGATGTCTTGGAATCCGCGATCCCCCAATGCAGCGGTGATTGTTTGAATATTCTCGCGACTGGCTGATTGGGCATCCAGCATAAGCCCGAAAAGGGATCCGCTATGCGCCACCTGGATCCCGTAGGCTTGATAGTGAGCTGCGATATCGACGACGACATCGAAATATGGCTTGGGGAGGTGCCGCTGGCTGATACGGGCACTCATTGTCGCCGCCTGGCCAAGCAGGTGCGCATCCTGATAGCGCACAGAACGTGCGACCATTGCTCGAAGAACGCGGAAGAGCTGGATTTCCTCGCGGCTGTACCGTGCCGGAATTAGTTCGAGCGTATCGATTCCTGCAGTAGCGTCTCCCTTGAAACCTACGAGGACAAACGGCGGCAACGAACCGCCGAAGTGCTCAAGCACCACGCCTTCCCGCTGCGCGAACAGCAATGCCTCAGTTTCAAACGCGATCGCATCTGAAGCGACTTCAGCGGCGACCGCCAACCGACTGCTCGTCGAAGGCAGCAATCTCGCGCCCAAGGCAGCTGCCACCGCTCGCATTGAAGCAATGACATCGGCCGTGGACGAGCCATAGCCATGCCCCACCGGAATATCGCTCTCGATCTTGAGACGCCCCCCAAGGAATGGATACCCGAGATGCGCCAACGCCAGTTGCGCAGCACGTAACGCCTTTACCCGGCTGGGCGGCTCGACACCGAGATTGCCGCTCTCATCGAGCACGATCCAGGCAGTGGACCGAAGGCTATCAATTGGAAGTGTCACCAGGCCACGGTGCAAGCGCCCATGATCGTCCTCAAATACCCCCTGCAGGAGCTCGCCGTGATGAGCGATCGCACGCCCATCGGCCAGCGTTCCCAGCCCCAATCGGCGATCGTCGGCGGCGTCTGCCATAGCCCTGTCTCCGAACAACCAGACTCTGTTCGAATAATGGGACTGCTGCTCCAGTACGTCACTTCCAGGATACTGGTATTGACTTTGACACCTGCGGCCTTACGCCGGGACTCTCAGTAAATGTGAAGGCCTTGCTGATGCCAGCTGACCATTCGTCGGAGGCGATCAGTCCCGGTTCCTCCTACGGGGCGCTATGCTGAACCTCCTTAGGTCGCCTTGCTAACCGATCGAAGTGGCCGCGAATTTGCTCCGACATCATCCCGGCATTGTTGTCCTGTCAGACGTGCCAATGTCTTCGCTTTATGCGCTGCTTCCTTTTGCGCCGGCACTGTACAGGCGTACCGGCCGTTGGTCCTCCAATCCGCGACGCTTCGCGGACTGGGAGGTCCGTCTAGGGGCCGGTTCCGGACCGTCCGGTGCTCGGCAGCAATAGGCGGATAGCTGCCGTTCCGCGTCCGGCCGCACAGCGGCGGTCAAGCCAGCGGCTAAGCGATTCCGAAAGCGGTCATGCGAGATATTGGTTGAAGTGCCTAGGGCCCACCCTCAGCAAAGGTCACTCGTAAGCGCGAAAGTACCCCTCGACCAGTGGATGCGAAGATATCTGATCTCTGCCTTGTTCCGAGATAGGGAGGTCTCGAACGGTCAAAAGTAGACACAGCGCTTCCATCGCGCGCATCGACTTATAAAATGCCTGAGATTCTGTGTCGTCGTCTGGCTCAAAATGGCCATGAGCCGCCTTTCCACGGAAACGAATTGCGCGGGTTAGATGATCCACCACGTTGGTAGGAAGAATCTGTTCGCCAAAACTCTTCTTCACAGTCCCGACGAGCCTACTAAAGCGTTCCTCCGATGTTTCGAGCCTTATCAAGCCTATCGCATTTTCAATGCGTTTCTGAATTGCCTCAGGATGCCCAAGTTCTGCTGCCTTTTCGGTAGCTGCCGCTGAAATTGCCGCTAGTTCTTCCTTTTGAAGACTGTTCTGCGGCTTGGCCTTGGGAATTTCTTCAAGCCACCGGCACGCGTTAATTAGTCGTTCGGGCGAAACAACATGCCTAAACGAAAAACTACCCATCATCAGTTGGTATGGGTTTCGCCACTCGTCGGCTCGGTCCATCCACGAGATCAGAACGGCACGCAGCGATACGAGCGCGTCATCGTCATATGCACGAACCGGGGACCCGAAACCGTTCGTGTCGCCCATCGTGATCTCATCCTCGGCCCATACATAGTGAACCCGATGGTTCCCAGGATATGAGTGGGTCTCGACCCGTTCCTTCATTTCGTCAAAGGACAACCGGTCGATGTGAATTTCCCTCGGCGCAAGCCTTACTCCCACCAAAAGCGAGAGAAAAGACACGTAACTCGAGAGGTGTCTGACGTAATCGTGGAGACCGACGGGTACATCAAACTCGATCTCGAATGTCGGCCACACTGATTGGGGTGAGTCCAAGGATGTGTTGTAGTTTGCTGCGTACCAAGCCGACAGCTTCATGCCCTTGGCCGCATCCCGAAAAAGCAGGAAATGTTCACCACCTGGAGATCGAGCAGCGCTTATCGCCTCAATCTTCCTGCGATGGCGCAACAAGTGGTCGATATGATTCACCTTGAAATGCACTCGCTTGATCTTGTCCGCTTCCTCCCACCGAGTATTGCCGACGAGCACGATGTTGGAGACGATCTCCTGGTGATATATGCTCTCGTACGTTTGCTCCTTTTGATCGACAAGTCGCGACGTGTGGCCTGTGCCGCCAGTAATGTTCGAATGTAGCGAGACAGTGTCGGCTTCTGCGGTCTTAAGAAAGACGGGGAGCTCAGAGCGGATTAGAAAAAATTTGTCGTAACTATGGATGTCCACGCGCATTGTCTGCTCGGAAACCGAAAGCGTGCCTGTCAAATTCGATCCGGTATTCAACTCAACGCAATGGACAGGCGTACCAATTTTCAGCGGCATGAGAATTCTCGGTAGTTAGAAATAGGCGTTAACCGCTCGTGGTCTCGAAGGTTGGTCCTAGCCAGGATAGCAGTCGCGACAACACGTACAAGCAGCTGGCAGGCGGGTGAGAGCCGTTTATTACCCGCGATCGAGGAAGAAGCGGACAGCCCAGATTTGTTTCTGTGTGAGCGGACGCTTGGTGCCGCCCCTCTTTCCGGCGTTCCAGGCTGCGCGCTCGCGACTAGCATCATTATATTGGGAGTGGTTTATGTGAGTCCTCCTGGGCCTCGATTGGCCAAACGAGGGATGCCGGGGGGCACTACCGCTCAGGGGCAAAAGCAGACGGACAGTCTTTCGCCCTCGCCAGATGGAAAGCGGACAACTGAGCGGAACGGGTTTCTGTCCACTTCTAGTCTACTCGATCCAGCTCAGCCGCGATGTCGACAATGTGAGGCCTTTCAAGGAGCCGCCTCGTATGAGCTCCCAAGATTCAAGCGCTTACGTGCGGCTGGATCGTGGCTTGGGCTAGCTGGCGCAGAACTCTAGCAAGTGTCCGCATAAATTTTCAAGCGACTGCGGAATAGCCTTCTCTCGCATAAGTAGTTCAACGTGATGGGCAATATGAATAGGGTTTTTAGCAAAGCTGCCCTCTGGATTGCCGAGACCTTTTGAAACCTTCCCGAACGTAGAGTCCCAGATGGCCTTGTCGACTTCTGCTCGAAGCGTAGCCCCAAAATTGTGGGGCCATTGGACATAACGCTTTTCCCATACTGTATCGGTAGGGAAAGGCGTCTTGCCGTGGCCTCCAAGAGCCGTCACGATGGCTACGTTGTCTTTTTCGTGCTTCTTACGTTCGTTCTCATTGGTCTTGTTGCCGTCTGCGTCGAAGAGGACGAAGGCGGGGATGCCCATCATATCTGCAATGACGAGCGGCTCGATGATGTAGCCTTTTCCATTGGTGGGAACGATATGGGCGCCATAGCGCCGGTAATCTTCCCAACGTCCCGACAACATCATCCAGGCATTGATGAACGCAATGTCTTCAAGGCCTTCGACGAAAATGAGCTTGGGCACGAAGAACATTTCATTGAGATGGGGCTGCATCGCTTGATGGAGCTTGGCCATCTGTACATCCGCCCTGAGCACTTTCTCTCCGAGAATGCCGGACAGCTTCGCGGCTAAGTCATCGAATGATACTGCCGACACGTTTGAGCGTTTCCTGTCGGCATCGCGGCGCACCAACCTGACACTTTCAAAATAGCGGCCGCTGACAAAATAGGGGCTGTGGGTGGAGACGATGACCTGGGCGTTGCCGTCGGCAAGAGTCTGCAGCACGGTGGCAAGATGTCTGGCCTGGGGCGGATGCTGGTAGAGCTCGGGTTCTTCACAACCAAGCAGCAGGCGGGGAGCATCAGGATCGTCTGCGGCCGCCAATTCCTGAAGCAAGGCCAGCAGATACGAGCGCTGGAGCCCGTGACCGAAACGCGCGAGTTCGCCCTCGAATGCGCCTTCGCCCGCCAACAATCTCGCCACCGGCTCCTCGACCTGGACAGACTTCTTCACGTCTTCCACCCATGACAGACGGGCAGTGGCTTCTGGGTGGGCCCATTCGCCCAGGCGCTTGCTGAGGGCCTTAGAGATATCGTCCAGCGCGCCCTGCTGCTCTTTTAGGAGATGGCGATAGCGGCCGAGCGTATCCTCCTTGAGCTTCTTGATCTCCTCGTCAAACTTCACTTTGGCGCGGACAGTGCGCCCGAGGATCTTCCCCAAGGCAGTGTTCTTCCCTTCCACGTTTTCCTTTGTGGCATCCTTGACGGCAGGAACGTAGATCCATTGGATGTGCTTCGCGAGGCGATTGGCCCCTTTGCTAAACCCATAGAACTGGTCCTCGCTGGGAATGAGGGCGCATTCTGCAGGGTGGGCATCTTCATAGGCGCGCAGTGCGTCGCGCATCGCATCTTTGCTGGTCGCTATCGTCACCCCTGGAACTGCCGCTCGGATCTTATCGAACTCAGCTTTACAGTCGGCTGCTGATTTACCGCCGTTGTAGGCTTCAAAGTACCCTTTGAAGGCTTCCATCGCTCGGCGTTGACCGTACTGACGGACGCTCGCAAACCCCGCAACGGCATCAAAAGTTGCCTTCGCAGTGATGATGAGCTGGCCCTGCCGGTAATATTCAGCGAACTCCGTCTGCGCTTCGGGTGTCAGGTCACCAAACGCGACGGTGATCTCAATCGGACGGGAAGTGTCGCGATTGTGAAAATCCTCTTCGTCCAGATCGGTCGTACTGGTGGCGTTTCCATCAATCTTCCTGAAGAAGATATTGAGGGCGCAGAGAATCGTTGACTTTCCCGCCCCGTTTGGCCCGACGAGAGACGTAAAATTCTCTAGTGAAACGGAGAGGTCGTCGAACGACCGGAAGTTCTGAATCCGGATTGTCTTGATACGCATATTGCCCTCCCCCTAGTAACGCCGAATTACGAATCAACGCATTGATAAAACCACTCACACTCTCCTAAAGAGTTTGATCCGCAAGGAATTTGATGCAGTTTCGCGGGATGGTTCCCTGAACGGGAGGATGCGGCCACTATTGACGGAGGCAGTAGGCGACAGTGAACTACGACCTTAGCAAGCTTGGTTGGAGGGCGTTCCAAGACTTGGCCGCTGCCGTCGCAGCTGAAGTTTTGAAGCGGCCGGTGCAGACCTTCCTAGATTCACACGACGGTGGGCGCGACGCGGCGTTCCTCGGACGCTGGAAGGGACTAGATGGGACTACGGCTAAGTCGACTATCCAATGCAAGTTCCTTGCAAAGCCGGGAGCTAATCTGACACTGTCCGACGTGAAGGGCGAGTTGCCCAAGGCCGCGAAGCTTGCGGCCGACGGGCTCGCGGACGACTACATTATCCTGACCAACGCAGGGGTCTCGGGGGAAAACGATGCTCGAATCTGCGCCGCTTTCGAAAGCGTAGGCGTCAAAAAATGCCGGACGTTCGGCGGCACTTGGATTGTCCAGCAGTTGACCGAGAACACCAAGCTGCGCACGCTGGTGCCACGCGTGTACGGCATCGGTGACCTATCACATATCATCACCGGCCATGGTTATGAACAGGCTAAGGCCATTCTAAACTCCATGGGGTCCGACCTTAGCTGCTTCGTACCCACTGACGCCTACCGGTCCGCGGTGAAGGCGTTGCAGCAGCACGGTTTCGTTATCCTACTGGGCGACCCGGCCTCGGGCAAATCTACGATCGCGGCGATTCTGGCACTGGGCGCCATCGACGATGGCTGCGTGGGCGCCCTAAAGATTAGCTCACCAGACCAGTTGAACCTTTGGCACCCAGGCGAAAAGCAGTTCCTCTGGGCCGACGATGCGTTCGGCCCCAACCACTTCGACGCCTTTCGGATGAGCCGCTGGAACGCTGAGCTGGGCACCCTGCGCGCTGCCGTCGAAAGTGGCTCGCGCATCGTCTTCACCTCTCGCAATTACATCTGGGAGGCCGCCAAGCCCCACCTGAAGACGAGTGCCTTCTCTCTGCTCAAGGAGAGCCAAGTGGTCGTAAATGTCCAAGCGCTTTCTGACGAGGAACGTGCGCAGATGCTCTACAATCACGTGCGCCGCGTCCAGCCTCAGGAGATGCGCCAACGTCTGAAGCCGTTTCTGTCGGCGATCGCGGGCAACAAGGCGTTCCTACCGGAAACCGCCCGCCGTCTTGGCGATCCCCTCTTCACCAAGAGGCTTGTCATTAGCGAAACGCGGCTGACTAGCCTAGTGGAGCATCCGGTCGAGTTCCTGACCGAGGTGCTGACGCAACTGGACGACCCGTCACGTGCCGCGGTCGCCCTGATCTTCCTGAACTCGCAAACTGGAGTACCCTCTCCAATCACAGCGACGCCGGCGCTCGAGTTGGTCACCCGTCTCATGGGCGTGAAGTTTGCAGACCTAGCCCGCGCGATGCAGCACCTCAATGACAGCCTGACCCGGCTAGTGTCGGAGGAGGATGGCGACCGATGGGTGTTCCGCCACCCCACGGTGACCGATGCCTTTGCCACCCTAGTCGCGGCCTCACCTGAACTGGTGGAACTCTACGCTCACGGCGCTAAGCTCGACCGCTTACTTGGTGAGGTGGCGTGCCGACCAAAGGCAGCGGAGGATGGGCGCATACGCATCCCACCTGCGCTTTATCCGGGGCTGGTCGAACGACTAAAGGCATGCGCATTGGACGAATCGCTGAAGTCATTTTTGGGAGCCCGATGCGAAAAGGCCTTTCTTATCCTCTTGCTGGAGGCGCGACCTGACGTTCTAGAATGGGCGGCCCAAGTGCAGGCAAGCGGTCAGACGTTCGGTGGAAAGCTCCTATTCGCAGCCTTGGTGTCGTGGGGCTTGCTTCCTGAGGAGGTGCGTCAAAGAATGGCTGCGGATATCCGCGAGCACTCGATCAACTGGCTTGATGCTAAGCCGTTGACGGACAAGATACTCCGCCAGATATTCAAAGACGACGAGTTTGCGGACTATGCCGAGGCGTTTCGTAAAGAATGGCTCTCCGATATCCCTAGCGTCTTCAGCGACTTTGGTCGCTATTCCTCAGATGACGAAGTGGGCATGTACACTGAGTTCAAGGAGAATTTGCAAGCAGCCCAGGCTTATTTCAAGCTCGAGTGCGATGAGGCCTTTGATGAGCTTTACGCCGAGATCGATGCCCATATCGAAGAGCTCGAGGCTCAGCAACGGCCTCTAGATGGCTCAGCGTGGAGCCCCTCCTCGATGGAAAAACCCAGCACCGCGCCTTCTGAAGCTGCGGGCTTAATCTTCCACGACGTTGACGCCTAGATCGGTCCGATTGTTGTTTCGGACAGAACTCTCGACGGAAGCCATCTGCAGCGGCTTGGGGCGCACTCGATGCGAGTGCATTTCCGGCGGACGACTTTTCCGAGGCCTTGGTGCGTGAAGCCCTGAGACGCTGCCTTGCTACTTTGAGTATCGTATGTCCGCTAATAGGACACCTTCTTGGTCTGCTTAATGTCCGACATTGGGCGCATAGTCGCTTAACCGCCATCTTCAGACGAGGCCCTATGCGCAAAAATGCAGGGCCCCGCACCGTACGGGACCGTGCATTTTCTTCAAATCTCCGTATGCTCCGCTAGTTCCAGCGCATCCTCAATGTCCACGCCCAGATACCTAACCGTGTTCTCGATTTTGGTATGCCCGAGCAGGATCTGGATCGCACGAAGATTGCCTATCGCTTTGTAGATCATCGCCGCCTTGGTGCGTCGAAGCGAGTGCGTGCCGTAGTCTTCGCGGCGGAGGCCAATCGCAGCCACCCACTCATCCACCAATCTGGCATATTGGCGAGTGCTGAGATGATCTGCATGATCGACCCGGCTGGGAAAAGCATAGTCGTCAATTGTTCCGCCTCTCCGTTCGAGCCACGCAAGCAAACTTGCCCTGACGTCAGCCGTGATCTCGGTTTTTTGCTGGATGACCATGGCGCGGGTTCGGACTTCCTGACCTGTGACGAGAGTTCCGATCTTAATCTTAACCAGATCGCAGCCGCGTAGCTTGCTGTCGATCGCGAGATCGAACAGCGCCCGGTCTCGCATGCGCCCCTCTCTATCGAGGTAGAAACGAATTGCCCAAATTTGCCGCTGCTTCAGGGGCTTCTTTACGCCGACCTTTCGGCCGGCGTTCCATGCCGGGCGGCCCAATGCAGCAGGATCATGTTGTGCGATACCCATTTGCGTTCTCCTTTGGCCAACCATTGGCCGTTGGAACAACGCACAAGCTCCAAGTTTAAGGAGGGACCGTTTGAATACAGGCTGGCTATATCGCTGAATAATTTGCGCGCCGCAGAACCACAGGAAGCAGTGGCATTTTGCGGCCTCCTGAGATACCGTTGTTGCGATTGTCGCCCGTGGCATCCTAATACAATAATATCATGGCGAGGCCGAATCGAAGAAAGGAGGCGAGTATGTCTACCAAGCAAATTCTCGCACTCCTCAACTCCCATATCGAGGGAGATGAAGATCAGCTTCTGTCGATCGCCTTGCAGATCGCCGCACAAGAAGCCCGTCAAGGTCGGGCCGACGATGCCGAAAAGCTGAAGCGCCTCGTCCAGAAGGCTAGAGACCAGCGCCATGTCGGAAAGCCCGCTAGCGGGCAGACGCCGATTCCACTGGCTCGGCCACGGGGCGAATTGCAGGGTCTCGTCGAGAGCGCCTATCCCAAGGTCACGCTGTCGAGCATGGTGCTGTCGGACGACGTCGCCGCACGGCTTGGGCGGATCGTTCGCCAGCAACAGGAACGCGCAACCCTGCGTGAACACGGCCAGACGCCTGCGACGCACATGCTGCTCGTCGGTCTGCCCGGCACAGGTAAGACCATGACCGCCTCGGCGATCGCCGGGGAATTGCGCCTGCCGCTCTTCACTGTGCGTCTCGAAGCCTTGTTCAGCCGCTTTTTCGGCGAGACAGCCGGCAAGATGCGACTGCTGTTCGATCAGATCGCGCAAACGCGCGGTGTCTACCTGCTCGACGAGTTTGACGCGATCGGCGCTCGCCGGGGCGATCCAAACGATGTCGGCGAGATCCGCCGGGTGTTGAACTCGGTCTTGGCCTTTATGGAAGAGCCAAACTCGACCGACAGCCTCGTGCTGGCGGCGACGAACCACGTCGAGATCCTGGACGAAGCGCTGGCGCGGCGCTTCGATGAGGTGATCGAATACACTCTACCGGACGTCGGGGCCGCCCGCGCCATCGTCGAGCGCCGGCTTGGCAAGTTCAAATTCGCCGCTAAGGCGTGGCCTGCGCTCGAAACGGCACTGGAGGGACTCAGCCAGGGCGAATTGGTTCGTGCCTCAGATGCCGTCGTGAAAGACGCCATCCTTGAAGGGGCGTTGAAGGCCTCGCCTGAAGCGCTACAACGCGCTTTGGAGAACCGACAAACATTAAAGGGTAAGTTCCGTCGTCAATCCAGCCGTTAGGCAGGCTCCGCCAACGGATGGACTGGAACTCGAACAAACGAGCAAGGACTTATGGCGGAGCCAGATAATATCGACACGAGAGACCGTCAGCACATACCGATCGACGTTTTCCGTGAGACGGCAGCTTACACCTTCCCATCACGCAATCAGGAACGAAAACCGCTTCGCGGTGACTATGCCGCGCACGCCGCACATCTGCTTGATCAACTCGCCTCTGCGCTCGGCGATGTTCCACTGCCGGCCGATGATCCGCGTCTCGCCGTTCAGGGCCTGAAATCCGGCACGATTGTCGAGATCACGACACTGCCGCCAGCTGAGGACTCCCGGACCAAGGCAGTCAAGGTTCCAACAGCGCTCGAGTTTCCTACGCAGGACGTGGTGGTGCTCCGTTCCGAGCGGAACGAAGACCGCACGGAGAGCGCATTGCTGTTTGTGCCGGATGATGCGCGCGCCTTCCTGCAAGGCCGCATCAGTGAATATGGCCGCGATCCGGGCAATCAACGACGTCCTGATGTCGAGCGCTTCGAGGTCGTCGAGGAGGTGCGGGCGATTGACACCGGATCATTGTTCACGGGCGCGGTGGACCTGGCTGCGCCGGACCTCGTTTGGTGGGAGCTGTGGGTTCGCCAGCCTGTCGCCTTGGCGGATCGCCTTGTCAACGCGGCGCGCAATGCGAATATCGATGTTCATGACGACCGCCTAATCTTCCCCGACACGACCGTATTGTTCCTGCACGGCGTTGCCGCAATGGTTGCGCTCTTCGCGACGCGCGTACCGGGCGCGATCACCGAAATCAGGCGCGCGACGGGGACGATCGAACCGTTTCTCGATCGTGGAAAGACAGGGCTGGGTCAGCACGACTGGGTCGCCGAATTATCCCAGAGGGTCTCGGCGCCTGCGAACGATGCCCCGGTGGTTTGCACGCTCGATACGGGCGTTGCCGCCGCCCATCCCCTAATCGCTCCCGGCCTGCGTGGCGCGTGGGCCTATGATGCTGCCTGGGGCGCCGACGACCATCAGCCGAACGGCGGTCACGGCACACCGCTGGCGTGCCTTGTCCTTTACGGCGATCTCGAACCCTTGATGAGCGACGCGCGTCCGGTCACGCTTACGCACGGCGCAGAATCCATGAAACTATTGCCACCGCAGGGGTTCCCGCCGACCAAGCCGCCCAGCTATGGGGTCGTCACGCAAGGCGCGGTCAGTGTGGTCGAGATCGAGCGGCCGGGCGCACTGCGCAGTTTCTGCATCGCGACCTCCGCGACTGACTTCCCGCCCAGCCGACCGTCGACCTGGAGCGGTGCGCTGGATCAGATCATCGCTGGAGCGATGCCTGGCGAGGTTGATGAGAAAGTTGCGGCAGCCGAACGGCCCAAGCGCCTGATGATTGTCGCCACCGGAAACGTCTCTGGCGGGATGGTCGTGGACGTTCTGCCCTCTCAAACGCTGGAAGATCCGTCGCAAAGCTGGAACGCGCTCACCATCGGCGGTTTCACGCGCAAGGAGCAACCGCCGGCGCCGCCTCCCGTGTTGCAGGCGGCGGTCCCCGCCAATCATCGCAGCCCGTTCAGCCGCGGCTCTCAGTCGCTTCCCGATGACCTGACCCCGATCAAGCCCGAGGTGCTGTTCGAGGCGGGCAACATGATGTCCGACGCCACGGGCTTCTGCGGCTGGGACCCGTCCGTGTCCCTTTTATCAGCGGGGTCAGATGTGGCGGGCGAGCCTTTGATCCCGTTCTGGGCGACCAGCGCCGCCGCAGGCATGGCCGGCAATTTCGTCGGTCGGCTGCAGGCGGCTCGGCCCGACCTCTGGCCGGAAACGCATCGCGCGCTCATCGTCGACTCCGCGCGCTGGCCCGAACCGATCCGAAAGAAGTTCATCGGCACAGGCGCGCACTGGAAAACGGGCAAGGCCGCCACCAAAGCGAAGAAGCAGGCAATGCTTCGCGAGTTCGGATACGGTGTGCCGGACATCGACCGTGCGATCCTCTCGACGCGCAACGACGCTACGCTTGTTGCGCAGGCAGAAATTCAGCCCTTCGTGATAGGCGCGGACGGCCGAACCGGCGTGTTCAATGAGATGCATTTCTATGATCTCCCTTGGCCAAAGACGGCGCTGGAGCAGCTCGAGAACGAAATCGTCACGATGAAGGTGACGTTATCCTACTTCATCGAGCCCAACCTGACCGGCAAAGCCGCCACCCGTCCGGATACCTACCGTTCCTTCGGTCTGCGCTTCGATATGAAGAAGCGCACCGAGACGAGCGCCCGGTTCCGCAGCCGAATTTCCGCGAGCCAGGTGAAGGACGGCACGGAGGCCGATGGCGAAACGAGCTGCTGGCTGCTCGGTCCTAAGGCGATCCAGGCGGGCTCCCTCCATTGCGATCTCTGGCGCGGACGAGCGATCGACCTTGCCGGACACGATGCTATTGCCGTTTATCCCGTCGGCGGCTGGTGGAAGTCGCATGTTGGACAGAAGCGCGTAGCCGACAAGGCGCGTTACGCGCTAGTCATCTCGATTTCCGCGCCCGGCCAGCAAGTTGATCTCTATTCGGAAATCACTACTTTGGTTGATGCTAAGGAAATTGAGGTGTTGCTTGGCTGAGGGCAACGCACGGACCGAATAGTCCGGCGCTGGCGTACAGGCGTGGCTCCACTGTCAAGAGGATGTCCGCTTTCAAGCAAGCTCGTTGAATGTCGCTACGACCGCTGTGAGGGCGCGAAGCTGCCTATCGGTTCTATGGGCGCGGCCCAAGTCGACTGGGTCCAACTACGCCTAGTGCTGTCCATGTTGACACGCAGGGCGTTGGACCTTGCATTAGCCACGTCTACTTTTCCGGCAAACTGCCCGCCAAGGCAACAAACATAAGCTTGGCGCCAGCTGCGGCACACCCACCCCGCCCGGCTGCAGTTGGCGCGCTCCAAACAACCCACCTCAATTTGAGGCATGCCGAGACACCGGTGGGATGCTAGACCGCCAACCTTGTTGCTCAGACCAATCCGGTTACTTGCGGCTTGCTGTCGCCTTGTCCGTTAGCCGATAGAACGGTGCAAGACGTGCTCCTGCGCTATCGCCGTTTTTGGGGATAAATTGGATGGCGGATGTAGAAACTGAACGACGAACGTGAGCAAGCTTGAGCTGACCGGCTCAAGGGGCATAAAGCCGCTCGCCTACAAATCAGCGCAAGTAGCGAATATCAGATGTCGCTTGCCGGCCGTGCAAACCTCACGCCCGCTCCACCGCCGTTTTCCGGAATGAACACAATACCCGCGAGTTCAAGTGCGTGACGAATAGCAGCAAGATTGTTGCGATGAGGGGTACGTGTGCCCCGTTCGAAATCGACGACAGTTGTCTTGGAGACTGAGGCGGCCTCGGCTAGTTCGCCTTGGCTCCAACCAAGCATAGCTCTTGCCGCTCTGCACTGCGCTACTGAAATAGACCACATCATTCAAAGTCGTTATTTTTAATTGACATTGGTCAAAAAACTCGGGTTAATAGCGGCGGCTAGTAAAGCTAGTTAGACGGCCGACGAGGTGTTACAGCACCTCATTCGGCCTGACCAAACCCAAGCTGGTTGGAGCTCGGATCATGGCTGATTCCGACAATACCACAGCTTTGCCTTTCGTCACCCAAGGGGGACGAAGGAAGAGCTGTGCTGTGGATGACGATACGAGAGGTGGCGGCGCTGGGGTTGCCGCTGGGCCCATGGAGCGTTTCGCCGCGCATTGGCTGGCGCCGCTGGACCCGTGCGTGGTCCTGCTGCAGGAGTGGGAGCAGGCACACCACATGGCCGTGGTCTTGTGCCGGCTGCAGCAGCGGCTGGAGATAAGGATCAGGAAGGCGCTCGTGTTTTCAGATCCCAATGGTGAACTGGATCAGGGCCAGCGGAGCGCACCGGAAGCATCGGTGCTGACGGATCGGCAGAAGCGTTGGAACGAGCTCGACCAGGAGGTTGGGTACTCACGGGCCCGTGCTGCCGAGGCGCAGGCCGTTGAGGCCGAAGAGGAGATCCTCGACGCTGTTGCTACCACTCCCGCCCAATCACTTGCCGGGGTGATCGCCAAACTGAAGATCATCGCCGGCGGTGCCGAGAACATGGGCAACACATCGGCATTTCCCTGGCCGCAAATTCAGTCGGTCTTGGCGAATCTGCAGGCATTGGTCGACCGCGGCGCAGAAACGCTGCCGGCGGATAGCCGCCACCAGCCCGCTGAGAATCGCGGCCTGGATGGCGAGACGAACCGCCTTCGCGCATCCATGTCAGACGGAGACCAAGCCGTCGAAAGCCATCCACGGCGAAGCTGAGCGCACTGCACGGTCGCGGGAGGCGAGACTGCGATGTCACGCGGCCACGCACACCGGACGTCCTTCGTCGGTCGTTGGCGCAGGCAAAACCTAACAACAATGGGAGAGAGAAGAATGAGCTTTAGAAGTCTCGTGCGGCTGCGGCTTGCATTCATGTGGAGCGCGTTGCTTGCGCTGATCGCGGTCATGCCTGGTGGCACAGCTTGGGCCGAGACCACCAAAGAGCGTGTCCTGCGCGAAGGCAAGATCGTCATCGGCATTCACAACCGGACGCCCTGGGGCTTTCGCGACGAAGCCACTGGCGAGGCAAAGGGATGGCACCCCGATCTGTTGAGGGCCGCATTTGCCGAACTTGGCGTCAAGGAGATCGACATCAGGGTCACCGAGTTTGGGGCCCTGATCCCGGGCCTGCTGGCCGGCCGCTTCGATGCGGTGGCCTCCGGTCTTTCCATCACACCCGAGCGCTGCCGGCAGGTCGCCTTCGGCACACCCGATCTCAAGGTCCATGACGCAGCCATCGTGCTTTCTGGTAATCCAAAACAAATCCATGGCTTCGACGACATCGTCAGCAAGAAGATCATCATGGGTGCCGGCCGCGGCAGCGTGTCGGTCAGGAATGCGACGGCAGCCGGTGTGCCGGAAAGCAACATGCTGCTGTTCCCCGATATCGAGGCCAACATCTCGGCCCTGCGCTCGGGCCGCATCGATGTGACGGTGCTGTCCTCGCCGACCGTGATCGGCCTGCTTGCCAGCGGCAAGCTCAAGGGACTGGAGAGTGCGACACCCTTCGTGACGACAGACGAACAGGCAACTTATGCGGCTGTCGCCTTCCGCAGCGAAGACCAGGATCTGCGGGCACTGTGGGACGAACGGCTTGTGGCGCTGACGAAGGACGGCACGGTTTCCAAGGTCATGGCCAGATATGGCTTTGGTGAGACCGAGGTCGTGCCTGATGCCGTCACCGTCGAGAAGCTTTGTGGCACGGCTGGTGCCGGCAAATGACCATGCTCGAGATCTGGCTCGGCATCCTGCAGGGCTTTCGCGTCACCGCATTGGTGACGCTGTACGGTCTTGTCTTTGCCATCCCCTTCGGCCTCATCTTTGGCGTCGCCCAATATCTGACCACGGGCCCGGCACGGTTTATGGTGACCTCGATCATCGAGTTCTGGCGCAGCTCTGCCGTCATCATCCTGCTGTTCGTGTTCTACTACGCCCTTCCCCTCGCCGGACTGGCGCTGTCGGCGATGACGGTCAGTGCCATGGTGCTGGGGCTCAACATTGGCGGTTATGCCAGCCAGGCCGTCAGAGCCGGCCTGCAGGCACTCGACCGTGGCCAGAAAGAGGCTGGCCACGCGCTTGGACTGTCGCGTTCCACCATCCTGTTGCGCATTGAACTGCCCCAGGCGCTGGTGGCGATGAGCCCAACCTTCATCAACCAGCTTATCCAGCTGGTGAAGGCAACATCGCTTGTCTCACTGGTGACGCTGACCGACATGACGTTCCGCGCCAAGGAGATCTCCCAGATCGAGTACGACCCCGTGCCGATCTACACCTCCCTGCTGCTTGCCTACTTCATCGTCTGCTATCCGGTCGCACTGCTCGGACGCTGGGTGGAACGGCGCATCAACCCGGCAAGGGAGGCGCGTTGTGGCGTTTGATATGGCCTTTGCGCTTTCGACTGTGCCACCGATCCTTGGCGCCATTGGCATGACGTTGCTGGTGGCGGCCGTCAGCTGCGTTGGTGCCTCCGCAATCGGTTTCGGCTTCGAGCTTGTTCGCCGCTCTGGTGGCTGGGGCGGTCTGTTCGTCCGCTTCCTGATCGACTTTATCAGGGCAACGCCGGTGCTGGTCTGGCTTTACTGCCTGTATTTCATTCTGCCCTTTTACGGCATTCGCCTTGGCGCGCTTGCCACAGGCATGATCGGGCTCAGCCTCTATTACAGCGGTTATCTCGCGGAGGTGTTCAAGGCCGGCATCGATGCCATTCCCAATGGCCAGGCGGAAGCCGCCAGAGCACTAGGCCTTGGCAGGATGGATATGACCATCTTTGTCATCGCCCCGCAGATGCTGCGCAACATCGCAGCGCCCATGGGCAACTACTTCGTCTCTATCCTCAAGGCGACGCCCTATCTGGCCGTGCTTGCGGTACCGGAAATGCTCGGCCGTGCCTTCGACATTGCATCCGAGACGTACCGCTATGCCGAGCCGCTGACGGTCGCGGGCCTGATCTTCCTCGGCCTCGCACTCCTCATTTCGCACGCCATCAAACGGCTCGAAAACAGGCTGATGGGGCCGACAGCCCGGTAGCCGACAAGCCTGTAGCCAAGCGGCTGATCACGCCCTCACAAATCCAAACACTTAGCTCGCCCCGTTCAAGCGAATGTAGAGATACTTCATGACCCACACAGACGACAAACCTGCCGTCCAGATCACCTCACTCAACAAATGGTATGGCGCCTTCCATGTCTTGAAGGAGGTCAACCTGACCATCCCAAGCGGTTCGCGCGTCGTGATCTGCGGACCTTCCGGTTCCGGCAAATCCACACTGATCCGCTGCCTGAATGGGCTTGAAGCCTACCAGCAGGGAACCGTAACGCTTGGCACGACTCGGCTGGGCGATAATGTCAAACAGACAGCACTCGCGCGCCGGCAGACCGGAATGGTGTTCCAGAGCTTCAACCTGTTTCCGCATCTGACGGTGTTGTCGAACTGCACCCTCGCCCTGCGCCGTGTCCTTCGCATGCCGCGCAATGAAGCCGAAAGCCTGGCGCGGCATTTCCTGGCAAAGGTCCGCATTCCCGAACAGGCCGACAAATACCCTGCGCAACTGTCAGGTGGACAGCAGCAGCGAGTGGGGATTGCGCGAGCGCTCTGCATGAACCCGCGGCTGATGCTGTTTGACGAGCCAACCTCCGCGCTCGATCCCGAAATGGTCAAGGAGGTGCTCGACGTCATGTCCGGGCTGGCCCACGAGGGCATGACGATGATCTGCGTCACCCATGAGATGGGTTTTGCCCGTGAAGTTGCCGACCAGGTCGTGTTCATGGATCAGGGCAGCATTGTCGAGCAGGCGTCGCCGATGACGTTCTTTTCGACGCCCAGTCATCCGCGCGCCCAATCTTTCCTCCACACGCTGCTGCATTGACATGGAGATGTCGCCGGCGGGCGAGACGCGCATCTGGACAACTCTTGACTTCGACCGGGATGGCAAGCAGCACGATTCGCTGCGATTGCCGTTCTCGACCGACCAGTCCGCCTACGGCGTCATTCCGATCCCGATCACCTGCATCAGGAACGGTGGCGGGCCGACCGCACTTTTGATCGCTGGCAATCATGGCGATGAGTATGAGGGCCAAGTGGCACTCATCAAGCTCGCCCGGCAGCTTGATGCCGACGAACTCTGCGGCCGTATCCTCATTCTGCCTGCGCTCAATTATCCCGCCGTCGTTGCGGGGCGACGCCTCTCCCCCCTCGACGAAGGCAATCTCAACCGCCTGTTCCCGGGCGAGGCGAACGGCACTCCAACCCAGATGATCGCCCACTATGTCAGCTCGGTTCTGCTTGCGATCGCCGACATCGTCATTGACCTGCATTCAGGCGGCAGATCCCTGTCATATCTTTCCTGCTGCCTGATCCGCGTTGGCAAAACGGGGGCCGAAACTGCAAGGCTCATGGAACTCATGCAGGTCTTCGGCGCTCCCATCGGATCCATCAGCGACGGCACTGGTGGCGGAGGGGCAACCACTCTTTCTGCAGTGGCTCAGGCTCTTGGCGTTCCTACGCTCACAACCGAGTTGGGCGGAGGCGGCACCTTCTCAATCACTGGCGAGGCCATCGCCAGCCAGGGCATCTACCGCGTCCTTAAGCACATTGGCGTGTTGCCCAATGCCGAAACCAAACCGGCGCCGCCTGTCCGCCTGATGCGGGTCGCCGGGAGGGGCGCGTTCACATACGCCCCCATTCACGGCATCTTCGAACCTGCTGTCGAACTCGGCGACACTGTCGACACCGGTCAGACCGCAGGCTTCATTTATCCTGTCGAAGGCTCCCAGAAGCCGCCCGAAGAAGTCTGCTTTTCTCAGCCTGGCGTCGTGGCCTGCCGCCGCGCGCCAGCCCTTGCCGCCCCCGGAGACTGCCTGTTCAAGCTCGTGACCGATGTCGGGGCGATGTGAGTGGCCAGCACATGACAGAGCCTCAAGAGAAAACATGGTGGTCGGGCGCCGACTTCATCCCACGGCCTGAGTAAGCGCGCAGCCGATCAATCACTTCCGGTCAATCCCGGTTTTTTGGGATTCTCTCTGCTTTTCCCCTGCTTTACGCGGATGGTCCGCAAATCGCAGGAGGATGCATGAAGCCGGATTCGTCTGAGTGGCGTAGCTCGCAGGCCTACGATTTCATAAGCAACGTGCCTCCAGATGCCCTCGCCTGGGAATTCCTCCGCCGCAATCCAGCCTATCAGCGCGAATTCGCAGACATGCAGCAAATCAACCCCACGCCGAATTCCCTCTCCCCCAACGAGCTACGGTCGCAGTGGGGGCTTCGATTTTCCAGCAAATCCTGATCGCCCGGCAACCAAGCAGCCGGTTTACTGGACACCCGATGTCGATCCGGGTGTTATCCTGCTCATCAACACGCCGCCGCTGCTGGCAAACGACACGGACGTCGTCGCCGCTTTGCCGCCGGCGGTTTCAATGCGTGACGAACTCGGCGAGCACCTGCGTACCCACTCGACGGTAAATACCTGCCAGATCACGCTGCTTTACGGCACCGACTGCGCGCATCCCCTGGCTGCGATAGTGCCCCTCGACACCAAGGCCTCCGAACGACTGTCATCCCTGGATAGATTTATCAGATCGTCCAACGGGAGCAGCGTGCCTGACAAACGCCTGACATCATCGCAACGCACTCGACTTGGTCGCATGCTTCGCGCCCTCGACGGTCGCATCGAAGGCGCCTCCCATTTTGAAATAGCCCATGTGCTGTTCGGTTCGCGCTTTGTCATCGCAGCGGAATGGCAAGAGTCACCATTTCGCTATGCAACGCTTCGCCTCATACGCGACGGTCGCAAGATGATTGATGGCGGCTACCGACAATTGCTGCGGTTCCAGCGTCGCGGCCCCTGAGCTCCGGTTGGCAAGTCCGGCAGCATTTTGCCTGTGCGAAATTGGGCCCCGCTCATTTCGCACCTGAACGGCGCTTTCCCCCTTCTCCATCATCACCCGTGTCCGCCGCTTGATCTCAACGGCATTCACAAACGCGATGGAGACATCAGATGAACGGTCGAGACACCGGCTTGCCGCCGCGCTTTCTGCGCACCAAGGAAGCAGCCAATTTCCTCAGTCTTTCCGCCCGCACCCTCGAAAAGCATCGCACCTACGGAACGGGCCCCGACTATCGCAAGCTCGGCGGCCGGGTCGTCTATGCCATCGACGATCTCCAGGCCTGGGCCAATCGCGGAGCCATGACCTCAACGTCCGACCCACGGGGCACCGTGCTTCCGGCCAAACGCCATTCCCTTACGCCTGCGGCACATGCCGACCGCTTGGCCCGCTGATCGCTCGGCTGCTCCCCTTGTCGGCGCGGACTTGCCTACCTTCGGAGCGCGGACAGCTTGATCTGTTCCACGCGCTCCCCGGCGACTTCGCTCCCCGCGATGCACAGGACCTCATGGCCTATCCATTCTTTTCCCTCGCAAAATCCAGACGCACGGCACCCATCGATTTCAAGGCCGGTGGCGTGACCATCAGGGTCGAAGCCGTGCCGGATCATGGCATGGCGACGATCTGGGACGCAGACATTCTGATCTGGGCCGCCAGCCAGATCGTCAACGCCCGCGACGCCGGACTACGGACATCACGACTGATGGCTACAACGCCCTATGAAATCCTGACCTTTACCGGGCGCGGCGTCTCCTCACGCGACTATCAGCGCCTGAAAGCCGCGCTCGATCGTCTTCAGTCGACCACGATCACGACCTCTATCCGCCAGCCTGCCGAGGGCCGACGCCATCGCTTCTCCTGGCTCAACGAATGGCAAGAGCGTACCGACCGGGATGGACGGCCAGTCGGCGTCGAACTGATCCTGCCGGATTGGTTCTATCGAGCCGTCCTCGACGACGCGCTCGTACTGACCATCGACCGGGCCTATTTCCATCTGACGGGGGGCCTCGAGCGTTGGCTTTACCGCATTGTCCGCAAGCATGGCGGACACCAGCAATACGGCTGGAGGTTCGACTTCGCCCATCTGCACCATAAGTCCGGCAGCCTCTCGCCGCTCAAGCACTTTGCATACGACCTGCGCGACATTGCCCGACGACAACCCCTGCCTGGCTACCGCCTCGGTATCGAACACCAGGTCGACGGTCCTGATGTCCTCACCTTCGTCGCCACCAATCCGGCCGCTTTCACTTCGCCACGCCTGGAGCGGAAACCATCCACGCGATTCGGGGATAAGCTGTGAATACGCTCGTGCTATCGGGGACCACCCCTGTCGTGCCATCGGGGACCCGACCTTCGTGCTATCGGGGACCGGAATTGACGATTCCTCGTCGGATTCCAGTGCCTTGCGGCCGCCGTAACGTCTCTAACCTAGATTCTTTCAGAATCTTTCTAACGCACCCCTGCCTTCGCCGGCATGAGGATGACTGCCCCAGAATTGCGGAGAGCTCGTCATGAACGCAGCACTCCTCACCCATGTCGAACTGACCTTTGTCGAAAAGAGGATCGAGCACTGGATCCGCTTCGGTCGGGCAGCGCACGAACAACGTATCGATCGCCGCCGTCGCATCCTCTCCTTCCAGCCCGGCACGATCTTCGCCTTTGTCCGTTGGGCCTCCAATGACTTCGGCACAGTGATCTCACGGATCGACATTGTGCGTGCGGTCGCCCGCGGCGAAGCCTATCAGACGCTGCCTTTCGTCCGTCCAGGCGGCGACATCCTGCTCAAGATCGATAGCTGGCCAAAAGTCGAGCGCGTGCTTCAGGTGATCGATGCGATTGAACGTCTCGGTATCGATCCCGAAGCCGTATCGCCCGATCACTGGCGACACATCCACAACCGAATGACAGCTGGCCAGGAGCCACGGGCGTACACGCTCGACCAGCACCGCGGCTTCCTACTGCGCCTGAAGGCGAAGCCATGAGCCGCCTCAGCACCGTCCTGACGACGGTACTCGCTGCGACAGGCGTCGGCTATCCGGCGCTCACACCGATGCCGATCAGGCTGATCTGGAATGTTTCGGCCAGTGCACCGATCGGCCTCTACGCGGTCGATTTCAACAGTCCCTTCGAAGTTGGGGATCTTGTCGTCGTGGATACGCCGGAGCCGCTCGCGATCTTCCTCGCCGCGCGTGGTTATCTGCCGAAAGGCGTTCCGCTCCTGAAGCGCGTTCGCGCGGTCTCCGGACAAACCGTCTGCCGTTCGAACCTGGTCATCACCGTCGACGGCATCGAGGCTGGCATCACGCTCGAGCACGATCGCGCGGGTCGTACACTGCCGGCCTGGAGCGGATGCCTGCGCATTCCCACCAGCGAAATCTTCCTCATGAACTGGGAGGTCGGCGACAGCCTCGACGGTCGCTACTTCGGCCCCATTTCCATCGACCGGATCATCGGCCGCGCCATCCCTCTTTGGACCGACGAGGAAGGTGACGGCCGCTTCGAATGGCGCGCGTCAACGCGGTGAGCGCGCCAGCGGCGGCGACGTGTGCCGCCCCCCTGTCACCGCCAAACCGAGCAAGGGAGTTAGCCATGCCACAGATCGGACTGTTCACGCGTGAAGGAGACAGCTTCTCGGGCCGCATCCACACAATAGCGCTCGACCTCGAACTCACCATCGTACCGGTCGAACCGGGCGACGGTGACAACACACCCGACTATCGCGTGCTGCGCGGCACCGACGACGGGCCGGAGATCGGCGCAGGCTGGACACGCACCAGCGAGAAAGCCGGGGAATATGTTTCGCTGCAGCTCGACGACCCGACCTTCCACGAACCGGTCCGCGCACGCCTGTTCCGGAATGGCGACGACGCGACCTCATGGTCGTTGCACTGGAGTCGCCCACGCGACCGCAGCGAGACGGCTTGAGTCATGCCCTGCCGCAACGTTCCCATCGCTTCTCGGCTGCGCCCAACGCGCAACCGATCGGTCGCCCGACATCGACACCTGGTTCGCCGGTTTGCGCTTCGTCTTCTTTCCGGCCTGCTTTTGTCGGCCTGCTCGGTCGGCCCGTCCATCGCGCAAGCCAATGTGGTACACCAATCGGCGCCTGCGGATCCTTATGCAGCCCACATCGCCGAAGCGTCTCGACGCTTCGCAGTTCCGGCTGCCTGGATACGCGCCGTCATACGCAAGGAAAGTGCAGGCGACGCGCGCGCCGTGTCCAGCGCCGGCGCGCTTGGCCTGATGCAGATCATGCCTGGTACCTGGGAGGAGCTACGCAGTCGATGGCCGCTCGGACAGGACCCGTTCGATCCGCGCGACAACATCCTGGCGGGCACCGCCTATCTGCGTGAGATGCACGATCGCTTCGGATCGCCGGGTTTCCTCGCGGCGTATAATGCAGGCCCGGCCCGCTACGAAGGCTATCTCGCCGGTCACCCTTTGCCGGCCGAAACCCTTGCCTATGTCGCTACACTTTCCACGCTGATCGACGGCGGTTCACTCACGGAGCGGGCGTCGACGCCGGTGGCACCTGGTGGCCCGGAAGCGCTGCCATGGCGCCACTCGCCGCTTTTCGTTCGAGCCCCCGTGGGCACTGAGCCGACGGCGTCCGAGCGCGAGAATAGTGCAGCCGCGGAGCGCTCCGTTATGCCCGATGCCGTTGCCATCACGCCGCGCTCGAACGGCCTCTTCACCGCGCGCACCGGCATGGGAGACCAGTTTTGACTGTCGTCGCAGAAGGGCGTTGTGTAGCGGGCATCCGGCAGCGCTGGGCAAGGTACGGCGTTAGTGCTGGAGAAACGACAGAGGATGGCGAGATAAAAGCGCCTGCCCGAAACGCGCTAAGCCATTGGCATGCCTTGCGTTTTCCCGGGCATGCGGGTCGGTCGCGGGCATACTGCCCGAATTGTTCCAATGTTTTCAATGTTTCGACATGCACGACCAGCCTCCGGTCACAACCTCGGGCACAGTCATGAGCGAGGTTGATCGCGACCTCCTCATCAAGCCAGGCCGCATCCGTTCGACGAAGACGCCGAAGGCCAAGAGCTTCGTCAATCAGGTCCTCGCCGCAGCCAAGCGCGCCGGCCACATCTCTGGCAGCGCTCCATCGGGCAAGCCGGGACACCGGCTCGGCCGCTCGACCTTCGGACGCGGGCGCAATGTCTTCGGACGCTCCCGCATCTTCTCCTCGCATCGCCGCGTCGTCATCAAGGCGCGTGTCGCCCGCCATCAGGGGCGGGCATTCCGTTCAGCACCGCTCACCGCCCACGTCTCCTATCTTAAGCGCGAGGGCGTCAGCCGAGATGGCGAGAAGGGCGTGATGTTCGACGCCAACACCGACCGTGCCGACGATCTCGCCTTCGCCGATCGCTGCAAGGACGACCGGCATCATTTCCGCTTCATCGTCTCGCCGGAGGACGCAGCCGAGATGACCGACCTCAAAGCCTTTACCCGAGATCTTGCGCACCAGATGGAAGTCGATCTTGGTACGCGCCTCGACTGGATCGCCGTCGACCACTGGAACACAGATAACCCGCATGTGCATCTGCTCGTGCGCGGCGTCGACGATCTCGGCGCCGACCTCGTCGTCTCTCGCGACTATATCAGCCGCGGTCTGCGCTCCCGCGCCGACGATCTCGTCGGCATAGAACTCGGCCCGAAGCCGGAACATGAAATCCGCAACGCACTTGAAAAGGAAATCACTGCCGAACGTTGGACGCGGATCGACCAAGAGATCCAGCGCGCCGCCGATGAGACCGGCTATATCGATCTCAGGCCAGACCGATCCGCCCCAACTGATCCGGCACTTCGTCGCCTCATGATCGGCCGGCTCCAGCATATCGAGAAGTTGGGGCTCGCCATCCAAGGCGATCCAGGACATTGGGTGGTTGGTCTCGAAGCCGAACGCACATTGCGCGATCTCGGCATGCGCGGCGACATCGTCAAGACGATGCATCGCGCCTTCACGGAGCGCGGCCAGGACCGCGGCGTGGGCGATTATGTGGTCGATGGCGAAACTTCTGGCTCGCCCATCGTTGGGCGCCTTGTCGATCGCGGCCTTCACAACGAGCTGACCGGCGAGGCCTACGCCGTCATCGACGGGGTCGACGGTCGCGCCCACCATGTCCGCTTCCGGGGCGTCGAAGCCTTCGACCAGGCGCCTGCAAATGGCGGTATCGTCGAAGTCCGTCGCTTTGGAGGTACGGACGACCAACGCCCGACATTGGTGCTTGCGACGCGATCTGATCACGATCTTCAAGCGCAGGTCACAGCACCTGGTGCTACCTGGATCGATCATCGCCTTGTTGAGCGCGATGCCATGCCGCTGTCGCAGGCCGGGTTTGGTCGAGAGGTGCGCGACGCCATGCAGGCGCGCGCCGAACATCTCGCCGATCAGAGCCTCGCCCGGCGGGACGGCCAACGCATCGTCATGCAACGCGATCTGCTCGCCACGCTTCGCCGCCGCGAACTCGATGCCGTCGGCGAGAAGCTTTCTGCCGAGACCGGCTTGCCGCATGTGAAGGCACAGATGGGCCAGCATGTCGCGGGCATCGTGCGCCAGCGCCTCGCCCTCTCTTCTGGCCGCTTCGCAATGATTGAAGACGGTCTCGGCTTCCAGCTCATGCCCTGGTCGCGCGATCTCGACCGCAAGCTCGGACAGCATGTCGCCGGCGTCGCGAAGGTGGCCGGCGGCATCGAACTGTCGGTCGGACGCAAGCGCGACCTCGGCCTCTGACAATGACGGAAAAGGATCACGCATGGCGGCAACCAAAATCCTCTGGGGCCAAATCACGGTGGTCTTCTTGATCGTGATCGCCACCACCTGGACCGCGACCCAATATGTCGCCTGGCAGCTTGGGTACCAGACGCAGCTCGGCACGCCCTGGTTCAGTTTCGGCGGTGTCCCGATCTACTATCCGCCCGCCTTCTTCTGGTGGTGGTACTTCTTTGACGCCTACGCGCCCGAAATCTTCAACGAGGCTGCCTTCATTGCCGCCTCAGGCGGCTTCATTGCGATCGCCGTCGCCATTGGCATGTCGGTCTGGCGGGCTCGCGAGGCCAAGAACGTCCAGACCTACGGCTCCGCGCGGTGGGCCCAAAAGACGGAGGTCGAGGCCGCAGGGCTTCTCGGCCGAGACGGGGTCGTGCTTGGGCGCCTCGATCACGACTATCTGCGTCACGATGGGCCAGAGCATGTGCTGTGCTTTGCGCCAACACGTTCTGGCAAAGGCGTCGGCCTTGTCGTCCCGACACTTCTGACCTGGCCGGGTTCGGCAATCGTTCACGACATCAAGGGCGAAAACTGGCAGCTCACCGCCGGCTATCGCGCCAGGCATGGCCGCGTATTGCTGTTCGATCCGACCAACCCGAAATCGGCTGCGTACAATCCCCTGATCGAGGTGCGCCGCGGCGACTGGGAGGTCCGTGACGTGCAGAACGTCGCGGACGTGCTGGTCGATCCCGAAGGTTCGCTGGACAAACGCAACCACTGGGAAAAGACCAGCCACTCGCTTCTGGTCGGTGCGATCCTGCACGTCCTCTACGCCGAGGAGAACAAGACGCTCGCCGGCGTCGCTGCCTTCCTGTCGGACCCACGCCGCCCGATCGAGGCGACGCTGGCGGCGATGATGACCACAAAACATCTAGGAGACGCGGGACCGCATCCTGTCGTGGCCTCGACCGCGCGCGAGCTTCTCAACAAATCCGATAACGAGCGCTCCGGCGTGCTTTCGACCGCCATGTCCTTCCTTGGCCTTTATCGCGATCCCGTCGTGGCCGAGGTCACCAGCCGCTGCGACTGGCGTATCGCGGATCTCACCACGGACGTACGACCGGCGACGCTCTACATGGTGGTGCCGCCCTCCGACATCTCTCGCACCAAGCCGCTGATCCGTCTCGTGCTCAATCAGATCGGCCGGCGGCTGACCGAGGACCTGCACTCCAAGGAGCGCAAGCACCGCGTCCTCATGTTGCTCGACGAGTTCCCAGCACTCGGCCGTCTCGACTTCTTCGAATCCGCGCTCGCCTTCATGGCGGGCTACGGCATCAAGAGCTTTCTGATCGCCCAGTCGCTGAACCAGATCGAGAAAGCCTATGGCGCGAACAACTCGATCCTCGACAATTGCCATGTCCGCGTGAGCTTCGCGACCAACGACGAGCGGACCGCCAAGCGCGTCTCGGACGCACTCGGCACGGCGACCGAGATGAAGGCGATGAAGAACTATGCCGGTCATCGGCTCTCGCCTTGGCTCGGCCATATCATGGTCTCGCGCTCGGAGACCGCGCGCCCGCTGCTTACCCCCGGCGAGGTCATGCAGCTTCCGCCCACCGACGAGATCGTCATGGTGGCCGGCACACCGCCCATCCGCGCGAAGAAGGCTCGCTATTATGAAGACGCCCGCTTCTGCGAGCGCATCCTACCCCCGCCCGATACGAAGAAGTCCGGCCTGACCCGGCACAGCGATAGCTGGTCAACGCTACCACCACAGAAGCCCGATCCGGCGCTGACGGCAGCTCATACGCCGGACAACGCCAATGCCGGCTTGCGCCGGGAGCCCGAGCTTCCTGACCACGTCGCCATCGTCAAGGAGACCGCCGATCAACGTCCCGCGGAAGAGTTCGCGCATATTCTGGACGATGAATCGGAGGATGCCGCACGCCAACGTCAGGCGCTGCGCCATCAGATGACAGGCATCGCCCGCCAGGTCTCGCTCGATCCCAGCGACGGCATGGAACTCTAGGAGGAGTCTGCCATGCGCGCTCGTCTCAACCTCACGCTTCCGGTCGAGCTCATCAGTCGGATCAATGAACTAGCTGATCGCAAGAAGTTGCCGCGATCCGCGATCGTCGAAGCCGCCGTCACGTCCTTCCTTTCGCCGGACCACTCCGACGCCAGGGAGGCAGCATTCACGCGGCGGCTTGACCGCCTTACCCGGCAGGTTCAGCGAATGGAACGTGATCTCGGCGTCACGGCCGAAACACTCGCGCTCTTCGTCCGCTTTTGGCTGTCTGTCACGCCGCCATTGCCACTGGATGCCCAGGCCGCAGCGCAGGCGAAGGGCCGGGAACGGTTCAACGGCTTCGTGGAAACGCTCGGCAAACGTCTTCAGAAAGGGCAGAGCTTTCTGCGCGAGATCCCGGACGACATGCCGCCATCCACGGTTGACGATCAGCCTGGATGACCTCAGCCGCGGCCGCTGCCAAAATGAGGTTGCATCAGCACTTCATTCAATGTAGTTACGTAACTACATTATTGATGGAGGTTGAAATGCCCATCACGACTTTATCGAGCCGCGAGCTCAACCAGGATGTCGGGCGCGCCAAAAAGGCGGCTGTGAATGGCCCGGTGTTCATCACCGACCGGGGCAAACCCGCCCATGTGCTTCTCAACATAGAAGACTATCAGCGACTGATCGGAAAGCACCGAAATCTTGTCGAGGCATTGTCGATGCCGGGACTCTCCGAAACGGATTTTGACCCGCCCCGCGCCACTATTCCAAGCCGCGCGGTCGATCTCTCCTGATGTTTCTCCTCGACACCAACATCATTTCCGAATTGCGCAAGGCCGGGGACGGCAAAGCGGACCCGAATGTTGTCGCGTGGCTATCGCGAAGCGATGCGACAAGCTTCTTCATCTCCGCAATCTCTCTCATGGAGCTTGAAATCGGCGTGCAACGCATGGAACGGCGCGACGCGGAGCAAGGCATGCGCTTGCGAACCTGGATGGACACGCACGTCATTCCGGAATTTGCCGATCGTACGCTCCCCGTCGATGCGACAGTTGCGCTGCGCTGCGCACGATTGCATGTGCCAGATCCACGCGCCGAGCGCGACGCACTGATCGGAGCGACAGCGCTGGTCCATGGAATGACGGTCGTCACCCGAAACCTCGCGGATTTTTCTGCGTTCCGGGTAGATCTCGTGAACCCCTGGGAAGCCCACCGCTAACGGTCGATTACATCGCCCCAGACAGTCTGGGGCGACGCCGCGATCGTGAGCGAATCCGAGTCAGTTCTTAGTCCAGATTTTAGCTCTTGCATCTTCGATTTTCTCTTTCGTCTTCTAGCGCAACTCCGCCGTTCTCCTGTATTTGCACGCCACACTACGACGGCCGCTCAAACCTGTTGAAGCGACCCAACAGATGGCTCTTTTAATCATCCCCGATCAGGGTCGCGCAGCGCGCCACCCGCACCAGAACGGGGACGATGTGGCGACTTCTCAACGACATTCCGAAGCATCCTTGCGCGGTGCGCGCATGCTACGCACCGCACTGGGCCCAGCGATCGCCGGCTTCCTGGAAGATCCGTTGATCGTGGAGGTGATGCTCAATCCCGACGGACGGCTCTGGATCGACCGCCTCTCCGGCGGGCTTGAAGATACAGGTTGCACACTCCTGGCCGCAGACGGCGAACGCATCATTCGCCTCGTCGCCCACCATGTCGGCGCCGAAGTACATCCTGGCAATCCACGTGTTTCCGCCGAGCTTCCCGAAACGGGAGAGAGGTTTGAGGGGTTGCTGCCACCCGTCGTCGCAGCACCAGCCTTTGCGATCCGAAAGCCGGCCGTCGCTGTCTTCACCCTCGACGACTACGTCGCAGCTGGCGTCATGACAGCGCAGCAGGCAGCTGCCCTGCGTCAGGCAGTCGCCGCGCGCGCCAATATTCTTGTCGCTGGTGGCACCTCGACCGGCAAGACCACGCTCACCAATGCCCTTCTTGCGGAAGTCGCCAAAACCTCTGATCGCGTCGTCCTGATCGAGGACACACGCGAGCTGCAATGCGCTGCGCCCAATCTCGTGGCCCTTCGCACCAAAGAAGGCGTCGTCTCCCTCGCCGATCTCGTTCGCTCGTCACTTCGACTGCGGCCCGACCGCATTCCCGTAGGCGAAGTGCGCGGCGCCGAAGCGCTCGATCTCCTCAAAGCCTGGGGCACCGGTCATCCCGGCGGAATCGGCACCATCCATGCCGGAACTGGCATCGGCGCCCTGCGGCGCCTCGAGCAACTCGTCCAGGAAGTCGTTGTCACAGTCCCGCGCGCACTGATCGCGGAAACCATCGATCTCGTCGCGGTCCTTTCGGGGCGCGGGTCCGCCCGACGGCTAGCTGAACTTGCCCGCGTCGAAGGGCTCGGCCCCGGCGGCGACTACCGTATCGCACCCATCACCTCCAACAACGAAGGAACTTGCGCATGACACCGCCCTTTTCCCAAGCCGGACGCCGCATCGCGGCATTCTGCTCGGTCACCGTCCTTTCATTTGCGGTTGCCCCTGTGGCACACGCCGCAGGCTCGTCTATGCCCTGGGAACAGCCGCTGCAGCAGATTCTTCAGTCGATCGAAGGCCCGGTCGCCAAGATCATCGCCGTGATCATCATCATCGTGACCGGTCTAACGCTCGCTTTCGGCGACACCTCGGGCGGCTTCCGGCGACTGATCCAAATCGTCTTCGGCCTCTCGATCGCCTTCGCCGCATCGAGCTTCTTCCTCAGCTTCTTTAGCTTCGGCGGCGGAGCGCTGGTCTGATGGAGGAACAGGTCCCAGGGTTCAGCGCACCTGTTCATCGGGCGCTCACGGAACACATCCTTCTTGGCGGCGCCCCGCGCTCGATCGCCATCCTGAACGGCACACTCGCCACGGCCCTCGGGCTCGGCCTGCGGCTCTGGATCATTGGGATCGCGCTGGGGTTGATCGGCCATCTTGCCGCCGTCTGGGCCGCCAAGCGAGATCCGATGTTCGCCGACGTTGTGCGCAGGCATCTGCGCATCCCCGGCCACCTCAGGGCGTGAGGTGATCGCCATGATGAACCTTGCCGAATATCGCAACCGAAATGCCCGCCTCTCGGACTTCCTGCCCTGGGCTGCGCTCGTGCGCGAGGGCGTTGTCCTCAACAAGGACGGCAGTCTCCAGCGCAGCGCCCGGTTCCGTGGACCGGATCTGGACAGCTCGGTTGCAGCCGAATTGGTCGCCATCTCGAGCCGTCTCAACAACGCCTTCCGACGCCTCGGCTCGGGTTGGGCGATCTTCGTCGAAGCCCAGCGTCATGCAGCCAGCGACTATCCGGCAAGCATGTTCGCAGACGCCGCCTCCGCCCTGGTCGATGCCGAACGTACGGCCGGCTTCGAAGAGGCCGGAGCGCATTATGAATCCAGCTATTTCCTGACCTTTACTTATCTGCCACCGGCCGAGGACGCCGCGCGGGCGGAAAGCTGGCTCTACGAAGGCAAAGCCGAAACCGGCGCCGGCCCCCACGAGATCGTCACAGGCTTCGTCGACCGTACCGACCGCGTGCTCCAACTCGTAGAAGGCTTCATGCCCGATTGCGCATGGCTCGACGATGTCGAGACGCTGTCTTACCTCCACGCATGCGTTTCGACCGAACACCATCGAGTGCGCGTTCCCGAAACGCCGATGCATCTTGATGCGTTGCTCGCGGACCGGCCCCTTACCGGCGGGCTCGAGCCGCGCCTCGGCAACCAGCATCTTCGCATACTCACCGTTGTCGGCTTTCCGACCGCGACCACGCCTGGAATCCTCGACGAACTTAATCGCCTCGCTTTCCCCTATCGTTGGACGACCCGGGCCATCCTCCTCGACAAGACCGACGCGACGAAGCTGCTGACCAAGATCAGGCGGCAGTGGTTCGCCAAGCGCAAGTCGATCGCGGCCATCCTGAAGGAGGTGATGACCAACGAGGCGGCTGCCTTGGTCGACACAGATGCGGCCAACAAGGCAGCCGACGCCGATCTCGCCTTGCAGGAACTGGGCGCCGATTATGCCGGACAGGCTTACGTCACGGCGACACTCACCGTCTGGGACGCCGATCCGCGCGTCGCCGACGAAAAGTTGAAGCTCGCTGAAAAGGTCATCCAGGGCCGCGACTTCACATGCATGCCTGAGACGATAAATGCCGTTGACGCCTGGCTAGGTTCGCTGCCCGGTCACGTCTACGCCAATGTCCGGCAACCACCGATCTCCACCGTCAATCTCGCCCACATGATCCCGCTTTCGGCCGTGTGGGCAGGGCCACATGAAGATGAGCATTTCGCAGCGCCCCCACTGCTTTTCGGCAAGACCGAAGGCTCGACCCCGTTTCGTTTTTCGCTTCATGTCGGCGACGTCGGTCATACGCTTATCGTAGGCCCAACAGGTGCGGGCAAATCTGTGCTGCTCGCCCTGATGGCACTACAGTTCCGCCGATATCACCGCTCGCAGGTCTTCGCCTTCGATTTCGGCGGCTCGATCCGCGCGGCCACACTCGGAATGGGCGGCGACTGGCACGATCTTGGTGGCGGCCTTAGTGGTGATATTGACGAGCCGGTCCAACTCCAGCCGCTCGCACGCATCCATCATGTACCGGAGCGCGCCTGGGCGGCCGACTGGATTGTGTCGATCCTGGTCCGTGAGAGCGTATCAATCACGCCAGAGATCAAGGAACATCTGTGGTCGGCACTGACCTCTCTCGCCAGTGCTCCGGTGCACGAGCGCACGATCACCGGCCTCAACGTTCTGCTCCAGTCCAATGATCTGAAACAGGCGCTACGCCCCTACTGCGTCGCAGGTCCTTATGGCCGGCTCCTCGACGCCGAGTTCGAGCGGATCGGCGAGACATCGGTCCAGGCCTTCGAAACCGAAGGACTGGTCGGCACGGCCGCCGCGCCCGCGGTGCTTTCTTATCTCTTTCATCGCATTGAAGACCGGCTCGACGGCTCGCCGACGCTCATCATCATCGACGAAGGTTGGCTCGCGCTCGACAATGATGGCTTCTCCAGCCAGATCCGGGAGTGGCTGAAGACTTTGCGCAAAAAGAACGCCAGCGTCATCTTCGCCACTCAATCGCTATCGGACATCGATAGCTCAGCGATCGCGCCAGCCATCATAGAAAGCTGCCAGACCCGGCTCTTGCTGCCGAACGAACGCGCAATCGAACCGCAGATCACCGCAATCTACCGTCGCTTTGGCCTCAACGACCGCCAGATCGAAATCCTGGCGCGCGCTACGCCTAAGCGCGACTACTATTGCCAGTCTCGGCGCGGCAACCGGCTCTTTGAACTCGGCCTTTCCGAAGTCGCGCTGGCGCTTTGCGCCGCATCCTCAAAAACCGACCAGACGCTGATTACGCAAATCCTCGGTGAACACGGCCGCGACGGCTTCCTCGCCGCCTGGCTGCGCACCCGCGGCGTCGATTGGGCGGTCGACCTCATCCCCAACCTCACCAATCTCGTCCCTCAGCCTGAAAAGGAGCCCACGCCATGACCGTCCAACCCTCGCCCCTCCGCGCTGCCTTGATCGCGGCAACGGTTCTTTCCGCGACCGGTGCGGTTTTGCCCGGGCTCCCGAGCCCAGCGCACGCCTTCTTCGGTCGCATTGTCTACGATCCGACCAACTACGCGCAAAACGTGCTCACCGCCGCCCGCACGCTGGAGCAGATCAACAACCAGATCAAAAGCCTCCAGAATGAAGCGCAGATGCTCATCAATCAGGCGAGGAACCTGGCGAGCTTGCCATATTCGTCGCTCCAGCAGCTTCAGCAGTCGATCCAGAAGACGCAGCAGCTTCTCAGCCAGGCGCAAAACATCGCCTTCGACGTGGAGCAGATCGACCAGATGTTCCAGCAGAAGTATGGCAGCGCGTCGTTGTCGGCCTCTGATCAGCAGCTCATCGCCGACGCCCGCTCGCGTTGGCAAAACACCGTAGGCGGCTTGCAAGACGCCATGCGCGTTCAGGCGGGCGTCGTCGAAAACATCGAGACCAATCGTGCCCAGATGTCGGCGCTGATCGGCCAAAGCCAGAATGCCGCCGGCGCGCTTCAGGCAACACAAGCCGGCAACCAGCTAATAGCGCTCCAGGCTCAGCAACTCGCCGACCTCACCGCTGTCATCGCCGCCAATGGGCGGGCGCAGGCGCTGACCGAGGCCGAACGCACAGCCGCCGCCGAACAGGGCCGCGAGCAGCGCCGCCGCTTCCTGACCCCGGGTTCCGGCTATCAGCCCGGCAATGCCCGCATGTTCAACAATGGAAACTGACGGCCAGAGGGGAACATCATGGACGGCAAGATGCTGGCGCGCCTTGGCGCAGTCGTGTTCGTCGCTGTCGCCATCACGGCGACAGCGATCGAAGTGACCCGGAAGGAAGCAGTGCCTGCGACGGCGCCGGTACTGGTTCTGCGGCCTGAGGCCGATCAGTTGCACGAGAGACAGCGCCGGTGCCAGCAGTTTGGACTGAAGGCGGCTGAAGACGCCGAATGCCTGCGCGTCTGGGCGGAAACCCGCGACCGCTTCCTTGGTCGCACGCCCGTGCCTCTTGCTCCGCAAATTCAGGAAGGGCGGTGAAGCATGGGCGGCGCCGGCGTCATCGACAACTTCCTCGAGGTCTTCGCCCGCTACATCGACAGCGGATTTGGCCTGCTCGGCGGAGAAGTCGCCTTCATCGCCACTACGCTGATCGTCATTGACGTGACGCTGGCGGCTCTGTTCTGGAGCTGGGGCGCTGACGACGACATCATCGCACGGCTGGTCAAAAAGACGCTGTTTGTCGGCGTCTTCGCCTATCTCATCTCCAACTGGAACAATCTCGCAAACATCGTCTTCGACAGTTTCGCGGGTCTCGGCCTCAAGGGCTCCGGCACGGGATTTTCGACGGCGGACCTGATGCGCCCCGGCAAGGTAGCACAAACCGGCCTGGATGCCGCCCGGCCGCTGCTCGAGTCCATCTCCGACCTGATGGGATGGGTGGCCTTCTTCGAGAACTTCATCCAGATCGCCTGCCTGCTCTTCGCATGGGCGCTGGTCATCCTCGCTTTCTTCATTCTGGCAATCCAGCTCTTTGTCACGCTGATCGAGTTCAAGCTGACCACTCTGGCCGGCTTCGTGCTGATCCCCTTCGGCCTGTTCGGCAAGACCGCATTCATGGCGGAACGTGTGCTCGGAAATGTTGTCTCCTCCGGTATCAAAGTGCTGGTGCTTGCCGTGATCATCGGCATCGGCTCGACATTGTTCAGCCAGTTCACCCAAGGCTTTGGCGGCCAGACCCCCAGCATCGACGACGCCATGGCTGTCGTGCTCGCCGCGCTGTCGCTGCTTGGTCTCGGCATCTTCGGTCCCGGCATTGCGTCGGGGCTTGTCAGTGGCGGGCCCCAGCTTGGCGCAGGCGCGGCGGTGGGTACGGGCCTTGCCGCAGGTGGCATGACTCTGGCCGCTGCTGGTGCTGCTGGTCTTGCGGCGAAGGGCGGCGCTGCCGCTTTCTCGACTGGCGCAGCAGCCGTCCGTGGCGGTGCAACCGCTGCCGGAGCGGCGTCTTCTGCCTATTCGCTCGCATCCCTCGGTCAGTCCGGAGCGGCCGGCAGCGCATCTGGAGTCGGGGGCGTCGCACATGCCGCAGGACAAGCGGCGACATCGCCGCTTCGCAGGGCTGCCGCCAGTGTCAAGTCAAGCTTCTCCGACGGCGTCAAGGCTGGCTTCAGCGCGACCGGCGGGTCCTCGACCATGGGCTCGGTCGGAGGCGCGGCTGAAACTGCGCCCGCTTCCACCATCCATGCTCCCAGCACGCCGCCCGGCTGGGCGCAGCGTATGCGCCGTTCTGGCCACATGGGCCATGCCGTCCAGACAACTGCGCACGCCGTTCGCTCCGGCGACAGCCATGCCTCCGCCTCTTCCGTCAACCTTCACACGAGTGACCGTTCATGAACCTCTTCAGGCGACCCGCCGCGCATTACGGCAAAACACCTCAACCCGAGACCCCCTATCAAAAGGCCGCGCAGATCTGGGACGAACGTATCGGCTCCGCCCGCGTTCAAGCGAAGAACTGGCGCTACATGGCGTTTGGATCGCTGATCCTTTCAGGCGTGTTCGCTGCAGCGCTCGTCTGGCAGTCGGCTCGCGGGACTGTCGTGCCCTGGATCGTGCAAGTCGACAATCTCGGTCAGGCGCAAGCTGTCGTACCAGCAAGTACTGATTATCGGCCGACCGATCCGCAAATCGCATGGCATCTCGCCCGCTTCATCGAACAGGTCCGCTCGATTCCGGCTGACCCGATTATCGTCCGCCAGAACTGGCTGCGCGCCTATGAGTGGACAACGGATCGCGGTGCGGCGGCACTCAACGACTACGCTCGCACCAATGACCCATTCACCAAGGTCGGCAAGCAGCAGATCGCCGTCGAAGTCTCCTCGGTCATCCGCGCCTCGCCGGACTCTTTCCGTGTCGCCTGGACCGAGCGCCATTACGAGGGCGGGAAGCTCTCCACGACCCAGCGCTGGACTGCGATCCTGACTGCCGTGATCCAGCCGCCACGCGATGCCGAAAGGCTCCGCGCCAATCCGCTCGGCATCTACCTTAACGCCATCAACTGGTCGCAGGAGATGAGCCAATGAACCGGCCGATCCGCAGAGGCGGATATCTGTCCTTCCGCAAATCCGTAGCTCCTGTCCTTTTGTTATCCGCCACGCTAGCGAGTTGCGCCACAAACAAGCCACCGGTGATCAGCTACGACGCCGACGTGCCGCCCTTGCCAGCGATCCCCATGGCGGCAGCAGATGATAGGCCGAAGCCTCTCCATACCCCGCCTGCCTGGACCCCGGCACGCGGCGGCACCGATGCCTCGACACCCACAGCGCGTGTCGACAATGCCAATGCCGCCGCGCGCGTCCAGCCGCGCCGCGAAGGCTACTACAATGCCATCCAGATCTATCCCTGGAGCGAAGGCGCTCTCTATCAGGTCTATGCCGCTCCCGGACAGATCACCAACATCGCGCTCGAGCTCGGCGAGAGCCTGACCGGTGCAGGCCCAATCGCCGCCGGCGACACCGCTCGCTGGATCATCGGAGACACCGAGAGTGGTAGCGGGATCAACCGGCGTGTCCATGTGTTGGTTAAGCCCACGAGCGCCGAGATCTCGACCAACCTCGTCATCACCACCGACCGGCGCACCTACATGATCGAGCTACGTTCCGGCGAAAAGCCATATATGCCGGCGGTGGCCTGGGCCTATCCAAAGCAGCCAGCCGGACAGCGCCAGGCCATTCTGGCAACACCCCTCATTCCGGCTGTCGCAGCGCGGAACTATCGCTACGGACTTAAGGGCGACAATCCACCTTGGCGGCCTGTCGCTGTCTATGACGACGGCCGGCGCGTATTTGTCGAGTTTCCACGCGGGATCGTGCAGGGCGAGATGCCGCCACTGTTGATCATCGGCCCGGACGGCGAAGCCCAGATCGCCAACAGCCGCATCTACCAACACGTCCTGATCGTCGATCGCCTGTTCGGCGCAGCCGAACTTCGTCTTGGCGGCGGCGATCGGCAGCAGACCGTCAGGATCGTGCGCACTGATGGAAGGCCATCGTCATGAGTGAGACAGACAATGTCGCTCCGATGCGCCTTCGCGCCGAAACGCCGCGCATCACCCGCCTGTCGCCAAAAGTCATCGTCGGCGTCGGCGTCGTCGCCTTGCTCGGAATCGGCGGAGCGCTGATCTATGCGCATCAAACGCGCGTGTCCGGCGCCGACGACCAAGAGCTCTACTCGACGGCCAATCGGCAACCCGCCGACGGCCTTGCCGGCTTGCCACGCGACTATACCGGCCCGATCCTCGGGCCAGCACTACCCGGCGATCTCGGTCGGCCTATCCTCAATGCACAAAACAGGGGGCAACCCGTCGTGCCGCCCGCGATCATGGCACCGGCTGTCGACGAGGCGGAACAACGCCGGCGCGCTGAGGAAGAGGCCGCCCGGACCAGCACCGTCTTTTTCCAATCACGTGGAGGATCAACCGCAACGGTCGGGACAGGAGGAGAACAGGGGTCGGCTTCTGCGGGCCTTGATCTGAGCGGCCAGCCTGGGCAACAGACCGCACAGGAGAAGCAACTGGCATTCCTCAACGCCGCCGCCGACAGACGTACAGTGGCGCGCGACCGCGTCATGCCACCGGCATCGCCCTTCGTGCTCCAGGCTGGCGCCGTCATCCCGGCCGCGCTCATCACTGGCATAAGGTCCGATCTGCCCGGACAGATCACCGCGCAGGTAACGGAGAACATTTATGACAGCCCCACTGGCCGCGCCCTGCTCGTGCCGCAGGGCACACGGATCATCGGGCAGTACGACAACAACGTCCAATTCGGCCAGCGCCGTGCGCTTCTTGTCTGGAACCGGCTCATTTTTCCGACTGGCCGTTCCATAATTCTCGAACGTCAGCCGGGCGCCGATACGCAAGGCTATGCCGGCCTTGAGGATGGGGTCGACTATCACTGGTGGGATCTGGCCAAAGCCGCCGGTCTCTCCACATTGCTTGCCGCCGGTGCGGAGTTGGCGATCGATGACGAGAACCGGCTATTGCGTGCAATCCGCGATGGGGCACAGGACACGATCAATGACGCTGGCCAACAGATCATCCGCAGGCAGCTCAACGTCGCGCCGACGCTGACGATCCGGCCGGGCTTCCCGGTACGCGTCATCGTCACGCGCGACCTCGTGCTCGAGCCTTATGGAGCAACGCAATGATCAAACTGAAGTTGAGCCCCATCGCCGACGACAGGCCCGTCAAGGTGACGCTGGAGCTTCCAGCGTCGCTGCATCGCGATCTCAAGACTTATGCTGATGTTCTCGGCCGCGAGAGCGGTCAGCCGGCAACCGAGCCAGTCCGGCTGATCGTACCGATGCTCCAGCGCTTTATCGAGACCGATCGTGGGTTTGCGAAGGCTCGGCGGACCCCTCATCCCAGTTGATGGCGCGGGCGCAGCCCTGCTGACAGCTGTTCCAAACCGGAGACGCCGCCTGGTCCTATATGCGCGAGATTCCCGCCGCTCCTCTCAGGCGTAATCGCCTTCAGTCACCTCCAGACGAAAAATCGAAGGAGAGATCGATGGGACTGGAGAGGGATTTCGCGATCAAGCGGACTATTCGTCGCAACTCCGGCAGATCGTGCCGCTAGCCGACAGCACTATCTACGAAATGGAGCAGCGAGGACAATTCCGCCGCCGCTTCGCCCTCACACCGAGATGCGTGGCCTGTGACCTCAGCGAGGTCCAGACGTGGCTCACAGCCCGCAGAGCCACCCCAATCCAGCGCACACCAGCGCCGGATCACAGCAAACGGCGATCGCATGCGTCAAAAGAGCGGATCAGGCTCGCTGACACAGTCACCTAGCGCGTGCGCCTAATGCCCGTCAACTCATGTGCCATCCCCTGCCTTGCTGATTAAACGCATCCCGCTCCCTGGCAGCCTCGAAGGCGACGGCTTCGGCGAAACGTGCATCCTAATCGAGCACTCTTCGTCCTACGATGCCTCAAACCCGGGTGCTGTGGCAGCCAGTTCCGTTGGACAACGCTGCTTCTCCGGTCGCGATCAAGCCTAATGCGACAGCTTCTCGCCGGCCATAGGCAAGCGGCCGGGTTCCACGACTGTGACAATATCCGCTCCAGAAGGAACCTTAAGCCATAGCAGGCGTTGCACATCGCCAGCACTCTCGGCCGTTGCCAGAGCAACGCACTCCTCCGAAATCGGAACAGGCACTCATGACCACCAGCACGCTCGATGTCGGCGACCTGTTTTCGATTCTCGGCGCTCGAGGGATAGAGAAACAACTGAAGCGTATCGAGGGCGTCAGCCGCGTTCGGGTCAATCCGGTCTCAGGCTCGATGACCGTTGTATACGACCCGGATAGGACCAACCTCGCCGCAATACAGACAGCGATCGAGGATTGTGGTTTTCATTGTGCGGGCGAGTCCTTGCCCAAGCATGTTTGCGAAGGCCACCCGGTGTCCGGGAAATCATCTCCGGGAGCCGCGGCTAGCCAGATCAAACCCAAGCACTCCCAGACCCGTACGGGTCACCTAGGGATGGCAACGTCCGATGTGAAGCCAGCAGGTGCGGAGGCGGACCACAAGCAGCATGGTGGCGAAAAGAGCGACGCCATGGCACAGGAAATGGGCCACGGCGCCGGCGTGGACATGCAGGACATGGTCCGCGACATGCGCAACCGCTTCTGGATCGCGCTCGCATTCAGCCTACCGATCTTCGCCTTCTCGCCGATGGGAATGGACTTCATCCAGATCCCGCCACCTTTCGGCCTGCGGCTCGACCTCGTCCTGTTCGTTCTGGCCAGCGGGGCCATCCTCTATCCGGTATGGCCCTTCGTCGTCGCGGCCTACCGCGCGCTCCGAAACGGCGTCGCCAATATGGCGGTGCTGGTTGTCCTCAGCGTGGGCGCCGGTTACCTGTTCAGCGTCGGATCAACTTTCATTTACGGCGGCGACCAGTTCTACGAAGCCTCGGCAATTCTGCTGGTCTTTATCCTGCTCGGCCATTGGCTCGAAATGCGCGCCAGGGCGGGCGCATCCGCGGCGATCCGAGCGCTCATGGATCTGGCGCCGCCAACGGCAAATGTGCTGCGCGATGGCAAGGAATTGGAGGTGCCAACGGCGCAGATCGTGTCCGGCGACACCGTCGTGATCCGGCCGGGCAACAAGATCCCGGTCGACGGGACAGTGCTGGAGGGGGCCTCGGCGGTCGATCAGTCGATGCTCACTGGTGAATCGATGCCGGTCGAAAAGAAAGTCGGCGATACGGTGATCGGGGCGACTATAAACAAGAGCGGCACGTTTCGTTATCAGGCGACAAAGGTCGGCGCGGACACGGCGCTCGCCCAGATCGTCAAGTTGGTCCAGGAGGCGCAGAATTCAAAGGCACCAGCGCAATTGCTGGCAGATCGGGCGGCGCAATGGCTGGTCCTGGCGGCGGTTGTCGTCGGTCTGCTCACCTTCGCCGTCTGGTACTGGTGGATCGGCGAGACCCTTTTGTTCGCCATCAGCCTCATGATCACGGTTTTCGTGATCGCCTGCCCCGACGCGCTCGGGCTGGCCACCCCGATGGCGATCATGGTTGGCACCGGCCTCGGCGCCATGAACGGCATTTTGTTCAAAAACGCGTCAGCGCTGGAGGACGCGACCAAGCTGGACGTCATTATCTTCGACAAGACCGGCACGCTGACGATGGGCCAGCCCGAGGTGGTTGAACTGGTGATGGCTGCGGGCGCTACGGAGGCCCAGTTGCTGTCCGCGGCGGCAAGCGTGGAGGCAGGATCGGATCATCCGCTGGCGCAGGCAATCCTGCGCCGGGCAGCCGACGTGACGGCGCCCAGGGCGGCCGGGTTCAAGAACCTCGAAGGCAAGGGCGCGGAGGCCGATATCGACGGCAAGAAGGTATTTCTCGGCAACAAACTGCTGATGACCGAGAACAAGATCGACCTCGGCGAGCTTGGCGCAAAATCCACGGAATTGCAGGGCGCCGGGCGGACGGTCGTACACCTCGCCGTCGACGGCAAGCTCATTGGCTTGATCGGCATCGCCGATGCTGTGCGACCATCGGCGATAGAAGCGGTCAAGGCGCTGCGCGGGCGCGGCGTCGAGGTCTTTATGCTGACCGGAGACAACAAGGGCACCGCCGAGCGCATCGCCAAGAGTCTTGGGATCCAAAGCGTGTTCGCCGACGTGCTGCCCGGCGACAAGGCAAGCAAGGTCAAGGAGCTTCAGGCTCAAGGCAAGAAGGTCGGCATGGTCGGCGACGGCGTCAACGACGCTCCCGCGTTGACCCAGGCCGATGTCGGCTTCGCCATCGGCGCTGGCACCGATGTAGCCATGGAAAGCGCCGACATCGTGCTGATGAAGAGCGACCCGTTCGATGTGGTCGGCGCCATCGAGCTGTCCCGTGCGACGCTCAGAAAGATGCATCAAAACCTCTACTGGGCGGTCGGCTACAACGTTATTGCCTTTCCGCTGGCGGCGGGGGTTCTCTATCCCTTTCTCCTCAGCCCGACGATCGCCGCAATCGCCATGTCCGGCAGCTCGGCGATCGTGGCTATCAATGCCTTGATGCTGAAGCGGACCAGGCTGACGGGTATCAAGGTTCAAAGCGCGTCCAAACCTGCCCCAGCGCTCAAACCCGCAATGGCGGCATCATGATCAATCGCGCCTTATCCAAAGGTATACCGCTGAGCACAATGGCTGTGCTGATGCTGTCCGTATTCACGGTGTCGATGGGTTATGGAGTCATATTGCCGCTGCTCCCGTATCTGATCGACCGGCTGCTCGGCGCGAGTGGCGATGCTGCCCAAGCTTCCCGCGCAACCGGCCTGCTCACCGGCCTGTACATGCTCTCGCTCTTTCTGTTCGCGCCATTATGGGGACGCCTGTCCGACCGTTATGGACGCCGCATCATCCTCTTGATTGGGCTCCTCGGGTTCAGCGTGACCATGTTGACCTTCGCGTTCATCGACAACTTGGCCGCGGTCTACGCCGAGCGCTTCCTGAGTGGAATGTTTTCTGCGGCGGTCACGCCGGTCGCGCTGGCCGTTATCGGGGATATCGCGGCGACCGAGGACGTGCTGGCGCGCCGCCTCACCTTTGTCAGCCTGGCGGGAATCAGCGGGTTTCTGCTCGGACCGATACTGGGCGTGGCGGTAACGACGATCGCAGCCGACTTGCTCCCTTTCGTCAGCGCGGACGGGGCATTGACCCTGCCGCTGGTCGCGACAGCGATACTGGCGCTTCTCGTGGCGCTCGCCACCGCGATGTCGGTCCCGGGAGCCATGCCGAGCGATGCCGCTGGCAAGCGCGACCAACCTCCTGCGGAGACCCTGCCCTGGCTCGTCCCCAGGCTGCTCTTGCTGGCCTTCGTCGTCGCTGCCGGGATCGGCGTGTTCGAGGTCGGATTGGCGCTTCGCGGCAAACAGGAGCTCGGGCTGACCCGGTACCAGATCGCCATGATGTTCACCCTATGCAGCCTGGTGATGTTTGTGGTTCAGGCGATCGTATTCTCGCCATGGGTTAAAGCCGAAACGACGCGGTGGTTCATCGCGCCGGCGCTCGCCGTGCTGGCGGCCGGATTGTTCCTCGTTCCGCGCGCTTCCGACTTTACGCTGATGCTCGTGGTGATCGGTGCGGTGGCGGCGAGCGCGGGCATCCTCTCGCCTATCCTGACCTACTGGATCTCGAGCAAAGCCGGCAAGGCGCAGGGCGCTCAGCTCGGTAAGCAAACGGCTGCGGCAAGCTTGGGCGCCGCGCTCGGCTCGGCCGCCGGTGGGCTTCTGTTCGATGTGGCCTGGCTCCCTGACGCCCCTTTCCTGCTCATGACCGTACTCACCGTGGCGGGCATTTTGCTGAGCCTCAGCCTCCCGACCCTACTCATAAGACCCGAGCGCGTCGGAGCTATCGAGGGTGGGGAAATTGGAGAGTCCCTTTCTACTGCCGCACACAGGATCAGAGCTAGCCACCATGCGCACGTTGACGACCGGGATAGGGCGGCGAGCACCGGCCACGTCCCTCATCCAGCAGGGATGGACCGCATAACTTGCAAAGCCGCTACCGCGACGGAGTTGTGAGTACGTTTTCTGAAGCAAAGAAAGGCAAGAGCGACACTTCAACCGATACCGGGACCGTCACGACGGATTCGGCCAAAGGAAAATTGCATAGGATGAACCACGTCCCCGGGTTGCCTGAAACAACATTGACAACAAGAGCAAGCGCGCTGTCCGACCGGCTGAACCAGCGCTGTCTGTGCGTAACTCTTGACCGAAAACTCTTGGCGGATGCGGTCGATCGGGAGATGGCCGATCCAGCCCTCAGCTTCAACCTGATTGGTAACAAGCCTAATCTGTTTTCCAACGTGCCGGTTTTCCTTTCCTCAGCCGCAATCGCCGAGATGCAAAGCATCGTCGAAGCGATAGAAGCAACTGCAAGACTGCCCGGCTATCAGAACGCCGTTCTCGGCCGGGCCCCGGAAAGCGCGCAAAGAGATTTCGGTCCTCTTGGCGCTTTCATGGGATACGATTTCCATCTTGATGATGACGGGCCAAGGCTGATCGAGGTGAATACGAATGCCGGTGGCGCCTTTCTCAACGCGCTGCTCGCAAACGCTCAGAAAGCATGTTGCAGAGAAGTCGAGCGCGGGCTCATCCAAATGCAGGAGAAAAAGTTCGATACGCGTGTCCTGGAGATGTTCGGGTCGGAATGGCGGCTCCAGCGCGGTGCGGGTGAGCCGCGCAGAATTGCGATTATCGATGACCAGCCGGAAGAACAGTACCTCTATCCCGACTTCGTCCTTGCACGGCAACTGCTGCGAAAGCACGGCGTCGACGCCGTCATCAGCGATGCGGCCGCACTCGGATACGAGGCAGGCAAGCTCCTGCTGGACGGACAAGAGATCGACCTCGTCTACAATCGGCTCGTCGATTTTTCATTTGCGTTGCCCGGTCATGCGGCTCTCGCGGCCGCCTATCGGGACGGTGCGGTGGTGGTCACGCCAAATCCGCACAATCACGCCCTTTATGCAGCAAAGGGCAATCTGACGCTGCTTTCCGACCCCGCGGCGCTGAGGGCGTTTGGCCTGCCCGAAGAGATGCTGACGCGGCTTGAGGGGATTCCGAAAACCAGTCTGGTCACACCCGAAAACGCCGACGAACTCTGGCAAGACCGGAAGAACCTGTTTTTCAAACCCCTGTCTGGTTACGGCGGCAAGGCGGTCTATCGAGGCGACAAGGTTACGAAAGGCGTTTGGGCGGAGATAGCCGGCGGCGGGTATGTGGCACAGGTCTTTGCTGCGCCTGGTCAACGAATGATCAAACTCGATGGCGTCCCGACGCAACGCAAGATGGACGTCCGGCTCTACACCTATGCCGGCAAGACCCTCCTTTCGGCCGCTCGGCTCTACCAGGGCCAGACGACGAATTTCAGAACGCCGGGCGGCGGGTTTGCCCCCGTATTCGTGGTCTGATCCATGACCAGGTCAGAGCGCATGCCGTCCGCAGGCCAGCCAAGACTGCGAGAAACGGATGCATCGACAGTCGCGCTTGAAAATGCACCATCCGTGCTTTGCCTCAACGGGGGATCGTCCAGCGTCAGATTTGCGTTGTATGGACTTGACAGCTCTCCAACAGCATTGCTGCGCGGCAAGATCGACCGGATTGGTTTGCAGAACACCAGGATCACCTTCGAGGATTTCAGGCACGAGCAAAAGGGAACTGACGTCATCGGGGATTTTGATCACGCTTCAGCGGCCAATTTCCTCGTGAAATGGCTTGATGAGCAACTGGTGTTCGGCTCCGTTTCGGCTATCGGACACCGCATCGTGAATGGTGGCTGGCGCTACAAAGAGCCACAACCAGTCACCGCCGACATGGTCGATGAAATCCGACGCGTCAGCGCTTACGCTCCCGAGCACTTGCCGTCCGAGTTGGCCCTGGTCGAGCTTTTTGGCAAACGGCTTCCGGGGTTGTTGCAGGTTGCGTGTTTCGACACGGCATTTCATCGTGAAATGCCGCAAGTCGCCAAGATACTGCCCTTGCCTCGGAAATACCGGGAACAAGGCGTGGAGCGTTACGGCTTTCACGGCCTTTCGTTTGAATATCTCATGGACGAACTGGCGCGCACCGCCGGAGCCGACGCGGCGCAAGGCCGTGTGATCCTGGCACATCTTGGCAATGGATCGAGCCTGGCGGCGGTGCACAACGGAAAAGGCATCGACACCAGCATGGGCTTCACGCCGGCGGCGGGCGTTCCGATGGGCACCCGGTCCGGCGATCTGGATCCGGGTCTGGTCTGGTATTTCGCGCAGACCGAGCAGATGAGCTCCAAACAGTTCCATCAAATGGTCAACCATCAGTCTGGGCTGCTCGGCGTTTCCGGTACAAGCTCGGACTTTCGCGAGCTTCTTCAACAGACGGACGACGTTAGAGCCGCCGAGGCGATCGAGTTGTTCTGCTATCAGGTCAAGAAGTTTGTCGGCGCCTATTCCGCCGCGCTCGGTGGGCTCGATACGCTGATCTTCACAGGCGGAGTTGGCGAGAATGCGCCAGCCGTTCGGGAGCGTATCTGCTCTGGCCTCGATTTTCTTGGCATCAACGTCGAAAAATCCAGAAACGACAGCAACGCAAAAATCATTTCGGCCGAAGGCGCTAGCGTCACCGTGCATGTGATGCGAACGGACGAAGAGCTGATGATCGCCAAGGCGACCGGGCGGATTTTCACCGGCAACCGATCGCGCTCAACGCAAGGATTGGATCCATGAACGCACCGCTATCCCCGCAAAACCTCGAGCGCATGGACGCGTATTGGCGCGCTGCCAACTATCTGTCGGTGGGACAGATATACCTCCGGGACAATGCGTTGCTTAAAAAGCCCTTGAAACAGGAGCATGTGAAGCCGCGGCTGATTGGCCACTGGGGTACGACCCCTGGCCTGAATTTTGTCTATGTCCACCTCAACCGGATCATAAAACAGCATGACCTGAACATGATCTACGTGGCCGGGCCGGGTCACGGAGGACCTGGCCTCGTGGCGAGCACTTATCTCGAAGGGACCTACAGCGAGTTCTATCCGGACATCACTCAAGACGAAACCGGTCTGAAAAAGCTCTTCACCCAGTTCTCGTTCCCCGGCGGCATATCCAGTCACGTCGGCGCGGAAACGCCAGGCTCCATCAACGAAGGCGGCGAACTCGGCTATTCGGTCATGCATGCGTATGGCGCCGCCTTCGACAACCCGGACCTTATCGTCGCTTGCGTGATCGGCGATGGCGAAGCGGAGACCGGCGCGCTGGCGACCAGCTGGCAGTCGAACAAATTTCTCAATCCGGCCCGCGATGGCGCGGTTCTGCCTATATTGCACCTCAACGGTTACAAGATTGCCAGCCCCACCATCCTTGCGCGCGTCAGCCGTGAGGAACTAGACGCGTTTTTTCGCGGCCTTGGGTACAAGCCCTATTTCGTGGAAGGGGACGATACGGCAAAAATTCATCAATCGATGGCGGGCACACTCGACCGCATCGTCGATGAGATACACCAGATTCAGTCGGATGCAAGGAATGGCGGGGCCCTCAAGCGTCCCGCCTGGCCGATGATCGTGCTTAGCACGCCGAAGGGATGGACTGGCCCGAAGGAGGTCGACGGCCTCAAGACCGAAGGATCTTGGCGTTCGCACCAGGTGCCGCTTGCAAATCTGGCCGGAAATCCTGACCATCTCCGGGTGCTGGAGGATTGGCTCCGGAGCTACCGTCCCGAAGATCTGTTCGACGAAACAGGCAAACTCGCTCCGGAACTCGGTGCGCTGGCGCCCCTTGGCGCGCGCCGGATGGGCGCGAACCCCCACGCAAACGGGGGATTGCTTCTGCGCGATCTGAAGCTCCCCGACTTTCGGGACTACGCGGTCGAGGTGCCCGCACCGGGTTCGGTCAACGCGGAGGCCACCCGGGTTACGGGCGAATTCTTGCGCGATGTGATGAAGTTAAATCTGGAAGATGGAAATTTCCGCGTCTTCGGCCCCGATGAGACCGCTTCGAACCGCTTGTCGGCCTTGTTCGAAGTGACCGGCCGCGCGTTCATGGGCGAGATCATCGAGGGCGATTCCAATCTTTCGCCTGACGGGCGGGTGATGGAGGTTCTGAGCGAGCATCTCTGCCAAGGCTGGCTGGAAGGATATCTGCTGAGCGGAAGGCATGGCTTCTTTTCGTGCTACGAGGCCTTCATCCACATTGTGGATTCGATGTTCAACCAGCACGCCAAATGGCTGAAGGTCTCGCGCGAGGTCGCCTGGCGCCGGCCGATTGCCTCCCTGACCTATCTGCTCACATCTCATGTATGGCGCCAGGATCACAACGGCTTCAGTCACCAGGACCCGGGATTCATCGATCATGTCGCCAACAAGAAAGCCGACATCATCCGCGTCTATCTGCCGCCAGACGCCAACACCCTGCTGTCCGTCACCGACCATTGCCTCAGAAGCCGCGATTACGTCAACGTCATCGTCGCGGGAAAACAGCCGCAGCCGCAATGGCTGGACATCAATGCCGCCGTCAAACATTGCACGGCCGGGATCGGTATCTGGCACTGGGCGAGCAACGACAAGAATGGGGAACCGGATGTGGTCATGGCCTGCGCCGGTGATGTGCCGACCATGGAAGCGTTGGCGGCGGTCGAACTGGTGCGAGAGCACTTTCCCGAACTCAGGATACGGGTCGTCAATGTGGTGGATTTGATGACCCTCCAGTCGAAGAGCGAGCATCCACACGGCTTGAGCGACAGCGACTTCGACGCCCTGTTCACGAAGGACAAGCCGGTTATCTTTGCCTACCACGGCTATCCCACGCTCATTCACCGGCTAACCTATCGTCGATTCAACCATAAGAACTTTCATGTTCACGGTTACAAAGAAGAAGGGACGACTACCACGCCGTTCGACATGGTTGTCCTCAACGGCATGGATCGATTTCATCTGGCAAAGAACGCCGTCGAACGTGTCCACGGTCCCGAATCCCCGCATGGCAATTTCGGCCAGTTCGTCCGCGAACAACTGGCCGAACATGACCGCTACATCAGGGAATTTGGACAGGACATGCCGGAAATCCTCGATTGGAAGTGGGGCGCCAAAGCAAATGGATAGGGCGACAAAGGCTTAGCAGTCTTGGTCGTCAAAAAGTATCTGGTCGAGCGATGAATTGCTTGCGATTGCTTCCGTCTTGTACGCGATGTCCGCTTCCCAGGTTGCCGTAGCTTCGGAGACGGCGGCGGACATCTGAACTTCGGCTTAGCCTCATAGTCGACGAGCTGCAGTTCAAGCAGTTGGCGGGGACTCGCGTGAAAACTGTTCCAGCCAGCCGCCTTTAAATCCTGCCCGTTGTAAGCCGCTCCGAATGTACGGGCACGAGCGCATCAATCGCCAAAGGAGGCCACTGCTCTCGTTTTCGATCATCAAGACGACGGGGCCTTCGTTCAGGCCGAAATGCCAGGGCGAAACCCACCATCCATAAGTGTTGCTGGGTGTTCCGGGGTGCGTCGGATTGAAAGCCGCCTTGAAGCCATAGGCATTATTGGCTTTGAGCTTGGCCTGATGAATACAGAAGTCGATTGCCGGCCGGACGATTTCCGGAGCGAACGGTAACGAGGCCACGACGGCCCAGGGAGCGAGTGTGCCGTCGTCAGGGCCGTAAGGGATACCGCGCGCGACATAGTCCTCGAACGAGCGTTCTATCCCATTCAGCTCAAGCGTGGAGGGACCGGGGCCTTCGCTAGCGGTAATGCCCCAGCAGTGTTCGCCATAGCCTGCGAAGCCACGCGGGTTGTCAATTGCATAACGCTGCTGGACGTAGGTGGCGCGCCGACTGTTCTCAAAATAGTCGCTCGACTTGCTGCGCATGAACGGGTCCTGCAGGCCTCGAAAATCGATCCATACGTGCGAGAGCTGATGGATGAACAGCGGACCCGCATAGAGATAGTCGTAGCCATAGCAGTGCTCCCACCGGAAGGTGGCGGTCCAGGCCGTGTAACTGTTCGGCGACAGCGGATAGGTCGGCGAGCCGAGTCCCAGGACATAGAGCAAAAGCGCCTCGTCATAACCTTCCCAGCGATGCGTCAGGAACCCGCGCTCGGGAGTCCAACCGTGAGTGACGGTTTCTCCCCCGTCCTGTGCCCAATGCCAATCTGCCCGGCGATAGAGCCCATGAGCCAGTGTGCGGATCTCAGTTTCAGCCGGCGTTTTCGCATCGAAAAACGCCGCACTGGCCAGCGCCCCCGCTAACAGGAAGGTGCTATCAATCGTCGACAGCTCGCAGCGCCAGGCCCGGCGGCCGGTTTGCATATCCAAGAAGTGATAATAGAAGCCGCGATAGCCAGTGGCATCCGGTTCCAGCCCTTGTGGACTGTTCCAGAAGAAGCGCAGCGTCGCCAGGATACGTTCCACGGCGGCGCTTCGGCTGATGAACCCGCGCTCGACGCCAACTGGATAGCACGCCAGCGCAAGACCGGTGGCGGCGATGCTTGCGGGCCAGTTCGCTTCTGTTTTATCAAGAATGAGGCCGTTGGCGGGGTTCGCTTCATGGATGAAGTAATTGAATGTCTCTCGCTGCAGCGTCGCCAAATCGTCGCGCTCGGCGAAAGTGCTCACGATGTCACCTGCAATCTGGTTTCTGTCGGATGCTCACGCATCGCTATAGAGTAACCTGCATCGCCTAATTCCACGGCACCACCACTTTCTAATTTTACTCAGCTCAATCGGCTTCAATTCCCCCAACGGACGCGGCAGACTTCGCAGAACGCTTGCCAAGGCCACCGGCAGGATGCGGCAGTTCATGCTGCAACGCGGCGCCACCTGTCATCTCGCCATGGTAGCGTCCTCCCCCGCATGGCCCGATTTGACAAAGGGCTGAGCAACGGCGAGGGTTCCTCGCAAAGGGAATGGTCTGCCCGGCGAAAGATTGGCCCTGATTATTGACAGCGCGAGGCGAGACCGAGACGTTTCCGGCCCGATCTTGATGTCATAGGCGCCCGCCATCCCCTGTCCCAGCACACCGTCGAAATCGACTAGGCGATTATACACGAGGTCGATCTCTTGGCCGGCGAGCCGGAGCCTGCCGCCTTCGTAGTGCAACTCGCTCGCGTCGCCAATCTCAGCATCGATGCCGTGCTTCAGCAACAACTGCCGGGCAAGAATAAATTCCGGATAGAGGTTATCGATGATCGCGATTCGTCGCGGCGCACCGGCGCCGCGCTGGCGCCGCCATTCGCTATTAAACATCGCGACGACGCTGGTTTCGAAATCATCGTCTCTGGCGCCGATCAGACCTTGCTCGACCTCCCCGCAGCAGGCCGTCTGGGCCTTGGCCAGCAAGGCATTGAGGAACGCCCCGCCAGCGTTGGTGTTCACTTCGATCAGCTTGGGGCCGTCGTCACCGAGGTGAAAATCGTAACCCATCAGCGCGCCGGACGGGCCGAAATCCTGCTGCGCGACTTCGGGAGCCCAGGAGAGGACTGCGTCGCGGTAAGCCGGCAATTTCGTCACCGCCTCGATGGCATCGACGATCCCGCGCATCTCTTCGATGACGGATTTGGAGAGGAACACTGCGACATTGGAAAACAGGTGCGGCCGGGAGTTGTCAACGCATCGTAGAAGCCCGTATCGCCAGCCTCGTGATCCAGCGCCGACCGCAGCGCTGCGCGGTCGAGCGTTATGCAGAAGCAATTCCGGTTGAGCCGCTCGGTCGCTGAGCTTCCGCCAGAGCGGGATCCTTGACGTTCATATCTCGTCCTTGCCGGCTGTTGACCGCTTTCCCCCAGGAAGGGCGGTGGCAGCTTGCAGCATCATCCAGATTGCTGTCGAGACTGCGTGCCATCCGGGCACATGAAACTCGTGATCCATTTTGGAGGCTTCCACCACTTCAGACCGACAAGCGAGACGTCCCATCGGGGCCTAGTGATTGCTTAGCCACTTACGGCGCTTAGCATGTTCTAACTTTGATTTGCGTCAAGGCAGTGATCGTGATTGGCTATAGACTACAACAATGAAACTCACGCTGATCCACTTCCGCGTCCTGCTCGCCGCGATCATCCTGATCGCCGGCAGCGCGATGGTGAGCAGTGCACCGGTTCTTGCCGGGGAAGCTTGGGGTATCGCTGTCGAATTCGGCGTTGCCGATGACAGCACAGCTTTTCTCGCCAACGGTTCAGACCCAGTGACAAGACACACTGCGGCAGCAGCCCAGGACAGCCACCACAACGCTTGCCGGCAGGGTTGCAAAACGAACTGCATATCCTCGACCGCATCAGGTTGTTGCGGAGCCGCCGTTCCCTTGACAAGTGGGTACGAGACTCTCGATCGGACCTCAATCGCCGCATATGGCTTGGATGCCGGATTCCTGGGAACAGGCATCAATCCCGAGGCTCTGCTGCAACCTCCCCGTTTCTTCGCCTGACACCGCGATCCCGCGCCCTCGCAGGTACCTGAGGCTGTTCACCTGCAGCGCTCATCGACCCGCTGTCCCGCGAGCAATCCCGGAATCCAGCTGTACCGGCGATCCTGGCTGCCTTTCGGACCCAGAATTCGCCCGTCCGGTCACTTCAACGACAAGGAAAACAGCCATGAAAGCTTACCTCCGATCGATGACTCTTACCGCATTCATAGCGGCGTCCGGCGCAGCATTCGCTCAGTCCGGTGCGCACCACCCAAACCCTGACGCGCCCCAAGCTCCACTGGCGGCGCCGGCCCCGGAATCGACCCCGCCCAGCATGCCGGAACAATGCACGGCGATGATGTCGATGATGCAGACAATGATGCCCATGATGCAGAAGATGATGCCGATGATGCAGGGCGGCATGATGCAAGGCGGCATGATGCAGGGTATGCCGATGGACACCGCCAACATGTCCGATGCCACCAAGGCATATACGGAGGCCATGAAGAAAATGGACGGCCCGATGATGCAGGGCGTCCAGGCCGCCGACCCCGATATCGCCTTCGTCCAGGCGATGATCCCGCACCATCAGGGCGCTATCGACATGGCCCGGGCCGTTCTGCAGTTCGGCAAGGATGATCAGGTCAAGGCTTGGGCCAATGAGATCATCACCGCCCAGGAATCCGAAATCGCCAAAATGCAGGAATGGCTCAAGCAGCACGCCAAATAGATGGAGAACCCCAATGAACAGACTTAGCACTTTGTCGGTTGGCGTCGCGCTGGGCGCCACACTCGCCCTCTTGAGCATGCTGTGTGCTCTGACTTTTGCGCTCTGGCCGGACGCGACACTCGACTTCTTCGGCGCTTTCTCCCACGGGCTCGACTTCGGCACAATTAAATCCCCCGCGCCGATCAGCCCCGGTCGGGCTCTCTACGGCATTGTCGGTCTTGGAATCGTCGGCCTCGTCGCGGGTGTCGTCTACGCTTCGATCTACAATGTCGCCGCCACCGGGCGGCGGTAGAGGTGGCCCCTATGCAGAAGCCGGCCATCACAAAACTTCCCTCAAATCACCAGTGGAAGGAGCCCACCCCATGAATCCGCAGGCACAACATCCAGCCGGTCACCCGGCCGGGCATGAGCCGGAACCCGAGTTCGAGCCAAGGCCGAGCGGGTATTGGACTTCGAAGGCGGGGCTCGTCACGATTGGCTTCCTGCTGATCGCCGCCTTTTTCCTTCTCTCCGAGCACCGGGCGCATGCGCTCGGTGTCCTTCCCTTCCTGCTGCTGTTGGCCTGTCCTCTGCTTCACATGTTCATGCACAGCGGCCATCAGGGGCATGGCAGTCACGGAAGGCATACCCAGCACAAGGAAATTGAGCCGGGCGCGCAGAATGGTTCGAAGCTTGGAAAAGGAGCATGACCATGGTCGAGCAATCCTCCGCTTACGGCCTCTGGGGTCTGGTCATCGTCAATTCGGCGGTTTTTATCCTCTTCGCCTTCAGCTTTTTCAAGCCGCAGACGGGTCGCGATTGGCGCTCCTTCGGCGCGTTCAGCGCCTTCCTGGTGGCACTGTTTGCTGAGATGTATGGGTTCCCGCTGACGATCTATCTGCTCTCGGGTTGGCTTCAATCGCGGTTCCCAGCCATTGACTGGTTCTCGCATGATGCCGGCCATCTTTTGGAGATGATGTTCGGTTGGCGGCTGAACCCGCATTTCGGCCCATTCCACATCCTCAGCTTCATCCTGATCGGCGGCGGATTCCTGCTGATCTCGGCCGCCTGGCGCGTGCTCTATGAGGCGCAGCGGCAGGGGCGCCTCGCAACGGGAGGCCCGTATGCGTATGTCCGCCATCCGCAATATGTCGGTTTTGTGCTCGTCCTGGCGGGCTTTCTCGTCCAGTGGCCGACCCTGCTGACGCTGGCGATGTTCCCCATTCTTGTCGGCATGTACGTGCGGCTTTCCTTCACCGAGGAGCGTGAAGCGAGAAAGGAATTTGGCGAAGCATACGACCGCTATGCGGTCCACGTGCCCGCCTTCTTCCCGCATTTGAAGCGGCTGTTCGGCGCCACCGAAAGGCCCCGCCCGCGATGAATTCCCACTCCACTTGCACCCCAGGCTGGACGCCTCGGGGCGGCGGATTTGAGCCATTTGTCCCAAATGAACCCCCTCAATTCCGAGAATTCGAACTCAAAACCGATGGAAACGACCATGAAACGCCGAGAATTCCTTAGAGCTGCAATCGCCGGCGCCGCAGCTTTCGCGGTACCGCCAACTTTGCTCACAGCGGCCGTCGCCGGTCAGCCGGCCGGTCAGACGCTGCTTAGCATTGTCCGTCGCACGATCGAGGTGAACGGCAAGGCTGCCAGCCTCTTCGGCCTCCAGCAGGCAGACGGCTCGCAGGGCCTGCGTTTGCGGGCTGGGGATGCCTTCAATGTCTTGCTCCGTAACGAGACTGCCGAGTCGACCATCATCCACTGGCACGGCCTGACGCCGCCATGGCAAAGCGACGGCGTCGGCGAGGCACCGCTGCCTCTCATCGCCGCCGGAGCCGATCGCGCTTTCGACTTTCCGGTCGGCAAGGCGGGCACCCATTGGATGCATGCCCACACGCTACAGGAGCAGGCGCTTCTCGCCGCGCCGCTGATCGTCGCCGATCCAAACGACGATAAAAGAGACGAGCAGGAGATTGTCATTCTCCTTCACGACTTCTCGTTTTCGTCGCCGGAGGAACTGCTGGCCGGCCTGACAGGGGGTGAGGCTACGCCGATGCAACATGGCGGCATGGCCATGTCCGGGGCGGGTGCCGGCACCATGACGGGAATGAACCACGGCGGCATGGCCATGGATCTCAATGACATCGAATATGATGCCTATCTGGCCAACGACCGGACTCTGGACGATCCGGAGATCGTGTCGGTCGAACCAGGCGGACGCGTGCGGGTGCGGATCATCAACGGCGCGACCGCGACCGCGTTCACGATCGATTTCGGCGAACTCAAAGGCGAACTGATCGCGGTCGACGGTCAGGACGTCGAGCCGGTCAAGGGCAGCCGCTTCCCGATGACGATGGGACAGCGCATCGACGTCCGCGTGCAACTGCCGCGCGAAGCCCGTTCATTTCCGATCCTGGCACTACGCGAGGGGAGCAAGGAGCGGACCGGCGTCATCCTGCGTTCGGCAGAGGCGGCGGTGGCCAAGATCGCGACTTCCGGAGATGGCGACGCCCCGGTTCTCGATCTGGCGCTCGAGGCGCAATTGCGGGCCGCTACGCCACTTACATCGCGCCCGGCGGACAAGGCGTTCGACATGGCGCTCACCGGCGACATGGCGGCCTACCGCTGGGGCCTGCAGACGAGCCCGCCGCTCGTCGTAGATCCGGGCGACCGCGTGGAAGTGACGCTGCGCAACACCAGCATGATGGCGCATCCGATGCACCTGCACGGCCATCACTTCCAGGTTGTCGCGATCGACGGGCAGCGCTTTGCGGGAGCGGTAAGAGACACCGTGCTCGTGCCACCGATGCGCTCGGTCACGATCGCCGTCGATGCCGACAATCCCGGCCAGTGGGCTTTCCATTGCCACCATCTCTACCACATGGCGACCGGGATGATGTCGACCTTCGGGTATCGAGCCTAGGACATTTGCGGGCCGCGGTGATTGTCCGCGGTCCGCACAACCCAAACCGCAGCACGTTGCAGCAAGAAGACATAGGAGACTGACCATGAAGAAGGCGACGCTGGAAATACGCGACCTGATCGGCGTGCTGGATTTCGCGGCAGTCGAAAAACGTGTCGCCGCTTTGCCGGGTGTTGCCGGCGTTGCCATGAACGCCGGCTCGACAAGCGCAACCATTCAATTCGACGAAGCGCTGACGAATCCTGAGACTCTGGCCCGCGAGATCGAAGCCTGCGGCTTTCATTGCCGGGGCGAGACCGTGCCACGGCACCTCCGAGTGCCGGGCGGCACAACCGTCCCGCCGGGGCATGCCCCCGCGCCCTCGGAACATATGCATGGACACGCGGAGCACGCCACCGCGGTCGACGCGGCGCCCGGCAAGCGGGAAGGAACCGCCGCAGCCAAGGTGCCGCATGACGCAATGGCCCATGAGATGGGACACGGCGCCGGCAAGGACATGCAGGACATGGTCAGCGACATGCGCAATCGCTTCCTCGTCAGCCTGGTCTTCACGCTACCCATGTTTGCAATGGAGCCCATGGGCATGGGCGAGCCATGGCTCCTCCCGCCTTTCGGGCTCAGCGAAAACATTGCGATGTTCTTCCTTGCGAGCGCCGCGATCCTCTATCCGGTCTGGCCGTTCGTCGTCGCCGCCTGGCGCGCCCTGCGAAACGGCGTGCTCAACATGGCGGTGCTGGTGGTGCTGAGCGTCGGCACCGGCTACCTCTTCAGTATCGGCGCGACATTCTTCTTCGAAGGCGAGCAGTTCTATGAAGCCGCGAGCGTGCTGCTGGTCTTCATCCTGCTCGGCCATTGGCTGGAGATGCGCGCGCGGGCTGGCGCGTCCGCCGCCATCCGTGCGCTGCTCAATCTCGCGCCGCCCAAGGCCAACGTCTTTCGCGATGGCAAGGAAGTCGAGGTCGCGACCGCCGACGTCGTGCTCGGCGACATCGTCGTCCTGCGGCCAGGCAACAAGCTTCCTGTCGACGGCGAAGTGATCGAGGGCGAGTCGACAATCGACGAATCGATGCTCACCGGCGAATCCATGCCAGTCACCAAGAAAGTCGGCGATACCGTCATCGGCGCCACAATCAACAAGAGCGGCACGCTGCGATATCGCTCGACCAAGGTGGGCGCCGACACGGCCTTGGCCCAGATCGTCAAACTGGTCCAGGAAGCGCAGAATTCCAAGGCGCCAGCGCAACTGCTTGCCGACCGCGCCTCGCAATGGCTGGTGCTGGCTGCGATCGTCATTGGCCTCGTGACCTTTGCCGTCTGGTTCTGGTGGATTGGCCAGCCGCTGCTCTTTGCGATGACCCTGACCATCACGGTATTCGTCATCGCCTGTCCCGATGCTTTGGGCCTCGCCACGCCGATGGCGGTGATGGTCGGTACCGGTCTCGGAGCAGCCAACGGTATCCTGTTCAAGAATGCGTCCGCTCTCGAGGACGCGACAAAACTGAATGTGATCGTCTTCGACAAGACCGGCACGCTGACCATGGGTCAGCCCAAGGTCGTCGAAATCGTTGCCGCGCCCGGTGTTTCGCCCGACGAAGTTCTGCAAATCGCGGCTGCGGTGGATCAGGGATCGGATCACCCGCTGGCCGTCGCCATCGTCGAGCGGGCCAAGGACCTGAAGCTTCCCAAGGTTTCGGGCTTTCTGAGCATCGAAGGCAAGGGCGCCAGCGCCGCTATCGGTGGAGATCAGGTGTTCCTCGGCAACCGGCGTCTCATGGACGAGCAGAAGATCGACCTCTTGGCGCTCGGCGAGAAGGCTGAAGCGCTCAAGGGCGAAGGCCGCACCGTCATTCATGTGGCGCGATCGGGAAAACTTCTTGGACTGATCGCCATCGCCGATGCGCCGCGCCCGACCGCCATCGCGACCATCAAGAAGCTCCACGAGCAGGGCGTCCGCGTCGCCATGCTCACCGGCGACAATGCCGGCACCGCCAAGCGTATCGCCGGCATTCTCGGCATCGACATCGTCCTGGCCGATGTTCTGCCCGGCCAGAAAGCTGAAAAGATCAAGGAGTTGCAGGGACAGGGCCTCAAGGTCGGCATGGTCGGCGACGGTGTCAACGACGCGCCAGCCCTGACGCAGGCCGATGTCGGCTTCGCGATCGGTGCAGGCACCGACGTGGCGATCGAAAGCGCCGATATCGTGCTGATGAAGAGCGATCCCTATGACGTCGTCGGGGCGATGACCTTGTCACGGGCCACCCTTCGCAAGATGCATCAGAACCTGTGGTGGGCGGTCGGCTACAACGTTATAGCCTTTCCGCTCGCGGCAGGCGTGTTTTACCCGTTCCTTTTAAGCCCCGAGATCGCCGCGCTGGCAATGTCGGGCAGCTCGGCGCTGGTCGCCGTTAATGCGCTTCTGCTCAAGCGAACCAGGCTCGAAGGCATCCGGCCGGCCGCATCGACTGCCGCAAGCGCCGCTCATGAGCAGCCGACCGGCGCCCCGGCATGAGCGGGACCGCAAAACCTCCCCTGCCTTTGTCGTCGAGGGTTCTGGGCGCACTTCTGGCTTCGTCCTTCATCGTCGCGCTCGGCTATGGGATCGTCCTGCCGGTCCTGCCGACAATGGTCGAACGGCTCGCAGGCTCCGCAGATCCGACATTCGCTGCACGGCACATTGGCTTTCTGACTGCTGCCTATGTCGCCGCACCACTGGCTGTCGCGTTCCTCTGGGGACGGGTGTCGGATTTGATCGGGCGTCAACCCGTCCTTGTCGTTGGCCTTATCGGCTTCGCCGTCACCTTGGCGGCTTCGGCGCTCGCGCCGAACTTGCTGCTTCTTTATGTCGGACGAATCCTGAACGGCGGCTTCGCCGCCGCCGTAGTTCCCACAGCCCTTGCGTTCATTGCCGACACGGAAGGTGACGATGATCGGCGGGCCAGAACCTTTGGTTGGGTCAGCATGGCATCGATTGCAGGCTTCCTGCTCGGTCCCATGCTCGGTGGCCTCGCTGCCGGATGGGCTTTTGACTCGGGTAAGGCGGTGCCCCTCTTGCAGGCCGCCCCTTTTCTTCTTGCATCGGGCCTCGCCTTGGCCGCGGCAGGCGGCGTGAGGTTGATCCTGCCTGGAGGCCGAGTGACCGGCCAGCCGGTAGACACGAAGAACCGCAAAGCGTCGACTTTCGTGCCCGGCGAGATACGGCTGCTCGCCCTTGCCTCTGTAGCCGCGGCGGGACTTGGCGCATTCGAGGTCGGGCTCACGCTACGCAACGATGAGCTCGCAATGAGTCCCGCCGAACTGGGCTTTACGTTCGCGACCTGCAGCGTGGTGATGTTTGCGGTGCAGGGGCTTGTCTTTTCGCCGCTCGTCAAGCCGGCGGCGACGAAAGTCCTTGTCGCGCCCGCCTTCCTGGTGATGGCGATCGGTCTGGCGGTAATTCCATCAATCACCGCCTTCAGCGAGATGCTGTTCGCTGTGTCCGTCGTCGCGGCCTCCGCCGGGGTGATCAGTCCGCTGCTCGCCTTCTGGGTGTCGCGGATCACCGCGCGAAGTCAGGGCGTCGAACTCGGCATTCAGGCGGCAGCAGTGAGCCTTGGGCTGTCGGTGAGCTCCGCGGGCGCTGGTCTGCTGTTCGGCTTCAACGGCCTGCAAGGCGCAGGCTTCCTTACCGCAGCCCTGGTGATGGCACTCGCTGCGACGGCAAGCCTGAAGCTGCCGCGTCTAATTGCCCCTGTAACGGCTGATCCTCGTACCGTTCCCGCCGGGAGGATCCCGGAATGATCATTTTGCCAACTGTTCGGAGAGCCCCATGAACTCCCCAGCTTCTCTTCAATTTCTCGGCGCCGCGGGAACCGTGACCGGATCGCGGTACCTGCTCGAAACGAATGGGCGCCGCGTCCTCATCGATTGCGGCCTCTTCCAGGGTTACAAGCAGCTCCGCGATCGCAATCGCGCGGCGTTCCCGGTGCCGCCTGAAAAGATCGACACGGTGCTGCTGACACACGCGCATCTGGATCATTCCGGCTACATTCCCGCGCTCGTGCGCAATGGCTTTCGCGGCAAGGTGATATGCACTCCCGCCACCGCGGAACTGTGCTCGCTTTTGCTTCCGGACAGCGGCCACCTTCAGGAAGAGGAAGCACGATTTGCCAAGAAGCGGGGCTATTCCAAGCATGCCGACCCTCAGCCGCTTTACACTCTCGAAGATGCCAAGGCCTCACTCGAACACATCGCGACCCAGGACTTCGACAAGGAATTTGAAGTCGGGCGCGGCATTCGCGCCCGCTTCCTTCACGCGGGGCATCTGCTTGGCGCCGCACAGATCAGAGTCGACATCGCCGGAACGACTGTGCATTTCAGCGGCGACATCGGACGCGCACAAGACCCGCTGATGCGGCCACCACTACCGCTGGCTGAGGCGGACATACTGGTTTGCGAGTCCACCTACGGCAACCGCAAACACCGACGGATCGACGCGGAAGCGGAGCTTGCCCCGGTGATCCGGCGTGTCGCCGGTCGAGGCGGCGTGATCGTCATTCCGGCTTTCGCAGTGGGCCGCGCACAGGGCATTATGCTGCAAATTGCACGGCTTCGACAGCGCGATGAGATTCCGGCCGTACCCGTTTTCCTCAACAGCCCGATGGCAATCAACGCCACGGATATCTATCACCGCTTTCATGACGAGCACCACGTCAGCGTGGAAGAGTGCCGCGCAATGTACTCGATCGCGACGCTGGTGCGATCGGTCGAGGAATCGAAGGCGCTGAACCTCAGGCGGGGGCCGATGATCATCGTTTCGGCAAGCGGCATGCTCACGGGCGGGCGCGTGCTGCACCATCTTCAAGCCTTCGGATCAGATGCACGCAATGCGATCCTGCTCTCCGGCTTCCAGGCTGGCGGCACGCGAGGTGCTGCCCTGGCGGCCGGCGCCGACCACCTGCGGATGTTTGGACAAGACGTGCCGATCCGCGCGGAAGTCGTTCAGCTAGAGAGCTTTTCCGGTCACGCGGATGCAGACGAGATTCTCGACTGGATGCGGAATGCCCGCCGCGCGCCGGCAATGACCTACCTCACGCACGGCGAACTGGATTCCGCCGATACGCTGCGCGGGCGCATCAATCGCGAACTCAAATGGCAAGCGCGTGTCCCGGAACACCTCGAGCGGATCGATCTGGAGCAGCCGGCATGAGTGACGCCCATAGCCGGCTCCGCCTCGTCCGAGCCGGCATCGACACATACCAGCAACCGGTCGTCTATATGCATCGCGATTGCCACGTCTGCCGGTCCGAAGGCTTCACGGCGCTCACCCGCGTTCTGGCGCGTAGCGGCGATCGCGAACTGGTTGCCACACTCAACGTCGTTGTCGACAATCGCCTCGACCTGGACGTCGCTGCCTTGTCCGAAGCCGCCTGGGCATTGCTCCAGCCAAGCCCCGATGCATGGGCCCTCTTCAGTCACCCCGAACCGCCCGCGTCGGCGCCGGCTTTGCGGGCGAAGGTCTTCGGCCAGCGGCTCGGCGAGACGGATTTCCTCGCCATCATGCGCGACACCGTCAACAACCGTTTGTCAGACATCGAACTGACCGCGTTCGTCACGGCATGTGCCGGCGAGCGGCTCGATAATGAGGAGACTATTGCACTGACGAAGGCAATGCTCGCGGTTGGAGAGCGTATCGATTGGGGCAGCGGCGCGGTGCTGGACAAACATTGTGTCGGCGGCCTTCCGGGGAATCGCACCACGCCCATCGTCGTTGCAATCGTTGCCGCCGCCGGCCACCGGATTCCAAAAACGTCCTCACGTGCCATCACATCTCCTACCGGCACCGCCGACGCGATGGAGGTGATGGCGCCGGTAGCGCTCGATCTCGATGCCATGCGAAACGTGGTCGAGCGCGAAGGGGGTTGCATCGTCTGGGGCGGAAACGTCCGGCTCAGCCCAGCCGACGACATACTGATCCGCATCGAGCGTCCACTCGACTTCGACAGCGACGGACAACTCGTCGCTAGCGTGCTTTCGAAGAAGGCCGCCGCCGGCTCCACCCACGTGCTTATCGACATTCCCGTCGGGCCGACCGCCAAGGTGCGTTCCGTCGCGGCGGCAGCTTCTCTTGAAGCACGCCTGCGTGCGACGGCACAGGCGCTCGGACTTAACCTCTCTGTGCTGCGAACCGATGGAAGCCAACCTGTTGGCTACGGCATCGGTCCGGCTCTCGAGGCGCGAGACGTGCTGAGCGTGCTGCGCAATGACGTTGACGCCCCCCGGGATCTCCGAAGCCGTGCGCTCGACCTTGCCGCCGCCTTGCTCGATGCCGCACCCGGAGCCGTCCCCGGCAAAGGGCGGACCATTGCTCGCACTCTGCTCGACGGCGGCGCTGCGCTCACAAAGTTTCTCGCGATCTGCGAGGCGCAGGGCGGCTTTACCGAGCCGGGCGCGGCCCCTCACGCAAGGCCGGTTCTCGCCAACCGAACCGGCCAGATCCAGGCAATCGACAACCGTCGACTTGCCAAGGTAGCCAAGCTCGCCGGCGCTCCAGGCAGCGCCACAGCTGGAATCTACACCCGTGTTAGGATTGGCGACAGCATCCAGGCCGGTGAGCCGCTGTTTCACATCCATACCCACTCTCCTGGAGAACTGGAATACGCGTTAGCGTATGCCGCGGCTCATCCGGACATATTCGGGATCGGAGCCGCCGAATGACCCGCATGCTGCTTCCTTTCCCACTGCAGCGTAGGCTGACAGAGGCGATGGCTCCAATGCTGGCCGCGCGAAATGGACGGCTCGACTGGCGTCATTTTCCCGATGGCGAATCCCTCGTCGCGATCGAGGAAGACCTGGACGGCATTGATGTCGCTCTCGTCGCCAGCTTGCGCAAGCCCGACGAACTTGCGCTTCCGCTACGGTTCGCCGCGGCGACAGCGCGCGAGTTCGGCGCCCGCTCCGTCGGACTGATCGCGCCCTATCTGGCTTACATGCGCCAGGATAAGCGGTTCAATCCCGGCGAAGCCGTCAGCGCGCCATTGTTCGCGCGATTTCTCGAAGAGAGTTTCGATTGGCTGGTGACGGCGGATCCCCATCTGCACAGAAACCCCGAGCTTTCCGGGCTGTACCGCATCCCGGTCCGTCGTGTGGCGACAGCACCTCTGATCGCCGACTGGCTGCGAGACAATCTTCCCAACGCGATCCTCATAGGCCCAGACAGCGAAAGCGAACAATGGGTGTCCGACATCGCCAAGCGAGCCGGTTTTCCCTATCAGGTATTGACGAAAACCCGCCGGGGTGACCGTGACGTCGAGGTGAGCCTTCCCTCGATCGATGCCGCTGTCAGCCGAACACCCGTCATTGTCGACGACATCGTCTCGTCGGGACGGACCTCGATCGAAACCCTCGGTCACCTGAGGCGGCTGGGTCTTCCTCCGGCCGTATGCGTCGTCATCCACCCCGTATTCGCTCAGAACGCCTACGAGCAACTGCTCGCGACCGGGCCTGCCCGGGTCGTAAGCACGGACTCAATTCCCCACCCATCAAATGCGATTTCCCTAGCCGGACTTCTGGCCCAGGCCAGCATCGAAATGTTCGAGGACGCTTCGCCAAAGGAAAGATCGTGACCATAATGCCCGCAGACCTGCATGTATCCAGATGGATCGACGTTGCACTAGGCGAGAACGGATAACGGCCATGTCCGACACCGTGTTCACCGCGAAAGCACTGACCAAAACCTATGTTTCCGGCGAAACGCAGGTGCTTGCCCTGCGCACAGTGGACCTGGAAATCTTTGCTGGAGAAGTGGTCGTTCTGCTCGGCCCGTCGGGCAGCGGGAAGTCGACCCTCCTCAACATCATGGGTGGGCTTGATCATGCCACCAGCGGCCAATTGTTCTTCAGGGATCTCGAGCTGACCAACCTCGATGATCGAGGCCTTACAGCCTATCGTCGCCAGCACGTCGGGTTCGTGTTCCAGTTCTACAATCTGATTCCCAGCCTCACAGCCTATGAAAACGTCGCACTGGTGACCGAGATCTCCGATCACCCGATGCGTCCCGACGAAGCCCTCGCGCTCGTCGGGCTCGAGGCGCGCATGCACCACTTCCCGGCACAGCTCTCGGGCGGCGAACAGCAACGCGTGGCTATTGCCCGGGCGATAGCCAAACGGCCTGAGGTGCTGCTCTGCGACGAGCCGACAGGCGCCCTGGATTCGAAGACAGGCATTCGGGTGATCGAGGCGCTGCTGGGCATCAATGCACAGCTCGGCACCACGGTCCTCATCATAACGCACAACGCCAGCATCCAGGATGTCGCCGACCGCGTCTTGTTCTTCGCCGACGGTCAAATCTCGAGAATTCACAAGAACGAGGCGCGCCGAACTTCCGCCGAGCTTGTCTGGTGATCCGATGCGCACCCTGGACATCAAGCTCTTTCGGGATCTTATACGGCTGTGGGCCCAGGCGCTTGCGATCGCTCTCGTCATTGCCGGCGGAGTGGCAACCCTCATTCTGGCTGTCGGCTCCTACCGGTCCCTCGACGAAACGCGTGCCGCCTACTACGAACGCTACAGATTTGCGGACGTCTTTGCCGCGGCGCGGCGCGCGCCGAGAACCCTTGTCGACCAGATCGCGGAAATTTCAGGCGTGGCCGGTGTCGACGCGCGCATCGTCAAGCTCGCCCTGCTCGACATACCGAACTATTCCGAGCCTGCCACCGGACAAGTCGTTTCGCTCCCAGAGATCGGCGAGCCCGCGCTCAACCAGCTCTATATGCGAGAAGGTCGCGCGCCGGAACCGGGACGGGCCGGCGAGGCCGTTGTCAACGAGGGCTTTGCCAAAGCCCATGGCTTCACGCCGGGATCCCGCTTCTCGGCAATATTGAACGGCCGCAAGCGCGAACTGGTAGTTGTCGGCATCGCCTTGTCTCCCGAGTTCATCTACGCCGTCGGGCCGGGCGACATCATGCCGGACGACCGCCGCTTCGGTATCATCTGGATGTCAGAGAGGGCGCTTGCCAGCGTCTACGATCTCGATGACGCGTTTTCATCCGTGGCGGTGAAGCTGTTGCCGGGCGCTTCCGAACGCGACGTTATCATGCGCCTCGACGCGATACTCGACCGCTACGGTGGACGTGCAGCTTACGGAAGGAAGGACCAGACCTCGCACGCGTGGCTCGACCACGAACTCGACATGCTCAGCAATATGAGCCGGACGCTGCCGCCGATTTTCCTTCTGGTGTCGGCATTCCTGGTCAATCTCACTCTCACTCGACTCGTAGCCCTGGAGCGCGAGCAGATCGGGCTCATGAAAGCGTTGGGATACCGCAACGTCAGCATCGTCACGCATTACCTCAAGTTCGTCATGGTCATCGCAGCCATCGGCATAGTGATCGGCGCCGCAACGGGCACGTGGCTGGGGATACGGATTACCAATCTATTCGGAGACTTTTTCCATTTTCCGTTTCTCGTGTTCACCAGAAGTCCGGATCTCTACGTGGTCGCCGCGGCGCTGAGTCTCATTGCCGCGGCAATAGGCGCTCTCCGCGCCCTTCGTGATGTCGTGAGGCTGGCGCCGGCCGTCGCGATGCAGCCGCCCGCGCCGCCGCGCTTTCGGCGGCTGCTGCCCGCCAATTTCACGCTCGACAAGTTCGTCTCGCAACCGACCATGATGATGTTGCGCAACATCATGCGCCATCCGGTCAGATCTTCATTCACGATGCTCGGAATGGCGCTCGCGACGGCGATCCTCGTCGTTTCGCTTTTTACCCGCGATACGATGGAGGAGCTCATCGATGTGACATTCTTCCTAGCCGATCGGCAGGACGCTACCGTCAGCTTCGTGGAAAAACGCCCGCAGGATGTTGTCATGCAGATCGCGCGGCTTCCGGGCGTTCTCGCAGCTGAGCCCTCGCGGGAGGTCCCGGTCCGCATACGGAGAGGAACCGTCGAGCGTCGGATCGTGATCAGCGGCAGGCCGCGCGACGCTGATCTCAAACGCATTATCGGCGCTGACCTGCGACCCGTCGTGCTGCCGGACACGGGTCTGGCGCTTTCCAGCATGCTCGCTCAGGTCCTCGGGGTCGAACTCGGCCAGTCGGTCGAGATCGATCTGCTCGAAGGGACGCGGCGGACCGTCTCTCTTCCTGTGACAACACTAATCGAGGATTATTTCGGCATCCGAGGCATGATGGATGCCGACGCGCTCGCCCGCCTCATGCGCGAAGCACCGACGGTGAACGGCGTCAATGTGAGCCTCGACGGAAGCGCGCACGACATGTTCTATGCCGCCGTCAAAGGTATGCCGGTCGTCAGCGGTTTGGCTTTGCAGCGGGTCTCGCTGGCTAATTTCCGCGAGGCGATAGCCTTGCTCATCACGACTATGGCGGGCATTTACACGGGCCTTGCAGCCGTCATCGCCTTCGGCGTCGTCTACAACAGCGCGCGGATTTCGCTTTCCGAACGCGCGCGCGAGTTGGCCAGCCTGCGTGTCCTCGGCTTCACCCGGGGCGAAGTGTTGCGCATCCTGCTTCTCGAACTGGCCCTGTTGACCTTGCTCGCGCAGCCGCCGGGTTGGGTCATGGGCTACGGCCTTGCCTGGATCATGCAAACCAGCCTGGCCGGCGAATTGATGCGGGTGCGCTTGATCGTTGAGCAGCCTACCTATGTCTTCGCCAGCGCGATCATGATTGCCGCAGCAGTGCTTTCCGCATTCGTCGTACGCCGGCGCATCAACAAGCTGGACCTTGTCACCGTTCTCAAGACGCGAGATTGAACCATGCGCACGATTTCGATGAAGCGAACCGTAGGGGCTGTGGCCCTGGGGGTTTTGGCAGCCGCCGCGGTCTGGTTCGCTTGGCCACGGCCGATCGCAGTGGACCTGGCATCAGCGACGAAGGGACCTATGGAGGTCACGATCGACGACGAGGCCAAGACACGCGTACGCCACGTGTATGTTGTGTCTGCGCCAATCGCCGGAAAGGTCCTCAGAATCTCTCCGCCTCGCCATGTCGGGGACCAGGTCGCCGTCGACGAAACGATGGCGGTGATGCAACCGTCTGTGCCAAGCTTTCACGATGCCCGCACGCACGAAGAGCTTCAGGCGGCGCTGGCGGCTACCGAAGCGACAATGACGCTCGCCGAAGCCGAAGCGCGCCGGATCGAGGCGGCGCTCAAATTTTCGCGCACGGAACTGCAGAGGGCGGAAGCGCTCGCGCGGACCGAGGCGATCTCTCTCAAGGTCCTGGACAAGGCGAGATTCGACGTCGAAACCAATCAAGCTGCTTTGGCGAGCGCGAAGGCGCAGGTCGAAGTCCGGCGCAACGAACGTGCCAGCGTCGCGGCGCGACTCGGCGAACCGTCCGGAGCCTTAGTTGAATCAGATCCTGCCTGCTGCATCCAGCTGCGCACTCCTGTTACCGGCCGTATCCTGAAGATCATTCAGGAGAGCGAAGCGGTGGTGCAAGCAGGCGCCCCGCTGATCGAGATCGGCGATCCGCGAGACCTCGAGATCGTCGCCGACCTTCTGTCGACCGACGCTGTCCGGATCAAGCCCGGCGCACCTGTCCGGATCGATGGCTGGGGCGGATCATCCATCCGTGGCCAAGTGGCACGGGTGGACCCGGCGGGGTTCGTCAAGGTCTCCGCGCTCGGCATCGAGGAGCAAAGGGTCCGCACGATCATCGATTTCGTCGATCCTCCCGAAGCATGGTCGCCGCTTGGTCACGATTACCGGGTGATCGTGCATGTCACGACCTGGAGAGCCGAGGACGTCCTGACTGTACCGGTCGCGGCTCTTTTTCGAAAAGGCGAGGACTGGGCTGTCTTCGCAGTGAAAGACGGCGCCGCACGCGCCATTGCCATCAAGATCGGACAGCGCAACGGCCGAATGGCCGAGGTGCAGTCCGGCATCACCGCCGGGGACCGTGTCGTGCTGCACCCAAGCGACAGGGTCAAGGACGGCGTGATCGTGACCGAGCGCGATACGTTAGATTGAAAAGCAAACATGGCGGCGTCTTCTGATGAGGCCTTCAGCCGGTATCGTTTTTCGCCGGGATTCGGTGCTGACTTTGATCTTGGACAACGCAGGACGCTCCCCATTGCGCCGGCCCGCGACCGGTGGATGCATTCAAACCGGTTGGCTCGAAACCTGCGGGAACTCCGTCAGCCAGCCGCCCTCGAACCCCGCCCTTTGCAAGCCGCTGCGGATGTGCGGGCATGAGCGCATCAATCGCCACAACAGGCTGCTGCGTTCGTTCTCGATCATCAGGACGATGGGGCCTTCGTTTAGGCCGAAGTGCCAAGGCGAGATCCACCAGCCAAAGTTGTTATCAGGCGATCCCGGGTGCGTCGGATTGAAGGCTGCCTTGAAGCCATAGGCGTTGGCCGCCTTGAGCTTGGCCTGATGGATGCAGAAAGCGATCGCCGGTCGGACGATTTCCGGAGCGAACGGCAAAGAGGCTACGATGGCCCAGGGAGCCAGCGTGCCGTCGTCGGGACCATACGGGACGCCGCGCCCGACATAGTCCTCGAACCGGCGCTCGATACCGTTCAGCTTGAGTGTGGAGGGACCCGGTCCCTCGCTCGCGGTAAGGCCCCAGCAATGTTCGCCATAGCCGTCGAAACCACGCGGGTTTTCGATAGCGTAGCGTTGCTGGACGTGGGTGGCGCGCCGGCTGTTCTCGAAATAATCGCTTCCCTTGCTGCGCATGAAGGGATCCTGGAGACCGCGAAAGTCGATCCACACATGCGAGAGCTGATGGATGAACAGCGGTCCCGCATAGAGGTAGTCGTAGCCGTAGCAGTGCTGCCAGCGGAAGGTGGCCGTCCAGGCCGCGTAGCTGGTCGAGGGTAGAGGATGCGTCGGCGAGCCGAGCCCCAGGACATAGAGCAAAAGCGCCTCATCATATCCTTCCCAACGGTACTTCAGGAATCCGCGCTCGGGTGTCCATCCGTGGCTGACGGTTTCTCCCCCGTCCTGCGCCCAGCGCCAATCGGCTCGGCGATAGAGCGCATCGGCCAATTTGCGGATCTCGGCTTCGGCTTGCGTGTTCGCATCGAAAAACGCCGCCGCGGCCAGCGCGCCGGCCAAAAAAAAGGTGCTGTCAATGGTCGACAGCTCGCACTGCCAGGCTCGCCGGCCGGTCTGCATATCCAGGAAGTGATAGTAAAAACCGCGATATCCCGTGGCGTCCGCTTCCGGCCCATGCGGGCTGTTCCAGAAGAAGCGCAGCGTTGCCAAAGTGCGTTCCGTGGCGGCGCTCCGGCTCATGAATCCGCGTTCGACGCCCACCGGATAGCAGGCCAGCGCAAGGCCGGTGGCGGCGATGCTTGCGGGCCAGTTTGCTTCCGTCTTGTCGAGGATCAGGCCGTTGGCAGGGTTCGCTTCATGGATGAAGTAGTCGAATGTCTCCCGCTGCAACGTCTCGAGGTCGTCTTGTATCTCGGAGTTGCTCACGATGTCACCTGACAGGATTTCATGGGATGCTTTCGCCTAGCATCGGCCGCCTGTGTGGAGCTAGGCAAGGGACAGGTGGTCGAAGACACCCTTGACTTACGCCCTCGGCAACCACGCGGACGGCATTTCGCTCACTTTGCGAGGAGACCGCTCCCGATACATGCACCAGGCCGTCGGCGACGGTAAGGTCCAACTCACCTCCTTTGATGCCTGCGTCTTCTCGCAGCCGTGTAAGGATGCTGCGACGGATCGCGTCATCACCGGGCGCCGTAGCGTCGAATGTCGCTGTGATGAGAATACGCAGGAGGTCGGTTCGGCTGACGATCCCAACCAGGTGCTCCTCTTTCATCACCGGTACGCGCTTGATGCCGCGCTCCACCATAAGCGCAGCGATTTGAGGCAGCGGCGTTTCCTCGTCGACCTTGGCTGGATCGGAGGTCATCACATCCGCCACTTTCCAGCTGTGGCTTTTCACGTAAGCGCCCTCGTGGTTCTCCTCCGTGCTGAACTGCCGATCGACCGGCGCCAGCGCCTGGGCACCAAGTTCTGATCTGCGCATCAGATCGCCCTCAGTGATGAGGCCGACCACGCGGCCGGCATCATCAATCACCGGCAGACCGCTGATACGGTGGTCCAGCATTATCCGCGCTGCATGCCAGACACTGTGGTCAGGCGATACGCTGACTACGTCCACGGTCATGACGTCTTTTGCCTTCATCTGCCTGATCCTTATGCGAATGGAATTTGCTCTCGGCGTCGCGTGACCGACGTTGCCACTCGCCGATCGGAGCCGCGACCCCGGTAAGAGGCAGACTAGCTCGGGATCGCGGAAGGTTTCTTGATACACGTCAAGGAAACGCGGCTGATTTACCAGCAGCTAGGGCGATTGCGGCTGAGAGAGAGCACGGAAAGCGGGAAGGACAACGGCGATGGTGTTCATTGGGGGCGAAGCCTGGGCGATCGCCTACCTGGCGGTTGAATGGTCGATCCGCCTCGTGATGATTGTGGTCGTGCCCTTGCGGCGTTCTCCCGACGCCTCGCGGAGTTGGCTTCTGCTGGTATTTTTCCTGCCGATTCCGGCGCTTGTCATCTACCTTCTCATCGGAAGACCTACTTACCCGCGCTGGCGTCGCCAACGCTTTGTCAGATTGCCGGCCATCCTCGCGGCTGCGTCCAGGGAGATTGCCCATTCCCGCTTCTGCCGCCGTCCCGACCTGCCGGGCACACTGGCAGGGCCAGCTCTTCTGATCGAAAAGCTCGGGCAATTCCCGGCACTCGCCGGAAACGACGTCAAGCTTCTCTCCGAGTATGATGACGTGATCGACCGAATCGTCGCCGACATCGACCAGGCACAACAAACAGTCCATCTTCTGTTCTACATCTTTGCCGACGACGAGACCGGCCGGCGCGTAATGGACTCGCTGGACCGGGCCGCGAGACGAGGTGTCAGGTGCCGGGTTCTGATCGATGCCATCGGGTCGCGGCAATGGGCGCAGCGGGTGTCGAAGCTGCTCGCCCCGGCTGGCGTTGAGGTTCGTCTCGCACTTCGGGTCGGCCTTTTCCGGCGCAGGCCGGCACGCGCCGATCTGCGCAATCACCGGAAGATTGCCATCATCGACAGCCGTGTCGGCTATGTTGGCTCGCAGAACATCACCAATGCCGTGTCTAGCTGGAACATCGCCAATGAAGAACTGGTCGCGCAAGTGGTCGGTCCGATCACGGCGGAACTCCAAGCCGTTTTTATCGCCGACTGGTTCATGGAAACTGACGAGGAACTGGCCATGCCCGCCTTGTTTCCGCACCATCATCCCGACGCCGGGGTCGTCGCGCAGGTTCTGCCAAGCGGCCCCGACTACCCGGATGCCGGCGTTGGACACCTCATGGCCGCGCTGGTTCACGGCGCGCGCGAGCGTGTCGTCATCACGACCCCCTACTTCGTCCCCGACGAGGCCTTCCTGCAGGCGCTCAAGACCGCGGTGTTGCGTGGAGTCGAAGTCCACCTGGTGGTTTCGTACCTGACGGATCACATTCTGGTGAAATTCGCGCAGCGATCCTATTATTCCGAACTTCTCCGGGCCGGTATCCAAGTGCATCTCTATAAGGGCCGCTTCCTGCACGCCAAGCATGTCACATTTGATGACGAGATCGCACTGCTTGGATCCAGCAACATCGACATCCGCTCCTTTGTCCTAAACGCTGAGATAAGCTTTGTTGCTTTTGACCGTGGCGTCACGGCTCAACTGCGGCGTGAACAAATCCGCTGCTTCGGCGCCAGCGAGACGCTAACGTTTGACGGTTGGGAAAAGCGCACGATCGCCCACAAGATCGGCGAGAACTTGGCGCGGCTGGCAGGTCCTCTTCTGTAAATCAGAGTTGGGATTGATCGCTGCGTCTTTCCGTCACCAGTTGCGTCCTGCCGCTACCCTGTTTTTTTCGGGATTCGGTTCTCTCTTTGACCTTGGACAAACTGGACCCTTGGCGTTCCTTCTATGATGTCGACGTATAACTTGCACATCCCGAGGACGGAATCAGGTGAGACCCGGTGCGATCCCTTTGGGGCAGTCCAGTAAGCGAACTGGGACGCGGGCACTCGATGGGTCGCGATGGCTCGCCCTTGCCATGGCCATCCTCATGGCCGTTTCGACCATGTTTCACGACCGACACGCCCAAGCGGCTACCGCTGATGAGATTCGCTATGTCGTAGAGACCATTCACGCCGAGCCTGCGACCGGACACAGCCATGTCGGGTCCTGCGGAGAAGACCGAGCGCGGGACGACGGCAGTTGCCATGTTTCGCCATCCGGATGCGCCATCTGCGTCCCGGTATCCGCGCAGATCGTCATCGGCACAATGCTAAACGAGCCGCCGGCTTTTGCCCCATCTTCCATCTCATTGCCGGGTGACGTGCTGCTCCGGCTGCGGCCCCCCAAGGTCTCCGCGATCGCCTAAGCGCGCGCTGCCGTTCTGGTTCGTGCGCTCCACCATCAGCAATCCACGGAGTCACGGACATGAGAACCAAAGAGCACAAGGCATTTATCGCCATGCCAGTTTCTGGCACCCACCGGGCTCGGTGCGGCCACCGGCCCCGCCCCACCCCTGGTCACTTTAGCGGCGACAAGGAGAAAGCCATGAGAACTACTGCCGCATCGGTTTCGCGAGACGCCTCTCGCGTGAGCCTCAGCGCCCTGGCGGCGGCCATTGGCCTGGCGGTTGCGATGTCCTTCGCACGTCCGGCTACGGCGGAGCCCATACCTTCAGGCTTCGTCTACACGGCCGACGAATATGGCAAAACAGTCAGCCGTATCGATCTGAAGAGCGGAAAGGTCGACATCATTCCTGTCGATTTGACACCCCACAATGTGCAATTCGTCCCGGGAGGAGGCCGCTTGCTTGCGGTAGGCATCTCCGCATCGGGTGGAGGGAACGAAAGTCATGATGGTGGTGGCCATGGTGGCAGCGAGGACGGCGACGGAGATAAGGGCGCAGCCGGTGGCGGCAAGCTGATAGTCCTCGACACGGCAGACATCGCCTCCGCCCAGACAGTTTCGATCGACGTTGGCACCCACCCGGCCCATGTCATCGCCGATGCCGAAGGCAACCGCGCATACGTGTCCAATTCCGAAGACGACACTCTTTCGGTGGTCGATCTGCAAAAGGGCGAAGCCGTCGCGACAATCGCCACGGGCGACTATCCGCACGGCCTGCGGATGAGTCCTGACGGCAAGTCGATCTACGTCGCCAATGTCGAGGACGGCACTGTCTCGGTGATCGATATCGCCACGCTTGCAGAAACAGCCAGGATCGCGGTCGGGCCCGCTCCGGTTCAGGTGGGATTCGTCCCGGACGGCAGGCGCGTCTACGTTTCGCTGCGCGACGCGAACCAGGTGGCGGTCATTGACACCGTCACGCGCGAGGTGACCGGGCGTATCGATGTCGGGCGGTCACCCATCCAGGTGCATGCGACGCCGGACGGCCGCTTCGTTTATGTCGCAAACCAGGGAACCGACGAGGAGCCGGACGACACGGTTTCGGTCATCGATACCGCCAGCAACACGGTCGTTAAGACAGTTCGGACAGGCCAGGGAGCGCATGGAGTGACCGTCAGCAGCGACGGGGACTTTGCTTTCGTGACCAATATCATCGACGGCACGGTTTCGCGGATATCAGTCGCAAGCCAGTCGGTCGTCGGCACCTACACAGTCGGCAAGGGACCGAACGGTATTACTTTTCAGACCCCTTGATACGCGAACGCGGGTGCCGAGACCGTCTCGGCACCCGCGGACATAACTAAAGCCAGAATTGAAGAACACAGCCGCAGCTGCTTTTTGCAAGGGACCTTTCTTGTCGGGATCCTACTCTTGACGTCCCTGCCCTGCTTTGTGGAGGACGCCGCCCTCCAAAGAGCACCGTACCGAAAACACCTCCGGCAGTCTTGAGCCTCCCATCGCCTTGTTGAGGAGGCGGCGAATTCGGGCTCGAAACGGACGCGGCTACCGCTGTGCTGTGACTCGCCGAGATCGGCGGGCCTGTCAGATCGCAGCGACCGCTTCGGCCAGCAGGTCGCGTACCTGACCCGCGACCGCATGCAGTGCAGGATTATCGATCGCCTGCATCGAGGCCACCGGGTCAATCGCGCTGACCTCGACCCCGCCTGCAACCTCGCGCAGGATCACATTGCAGGGCAGCATCGCGCCAACGCGCGGCTCGATACCGATGGCCTCATGCGCCATATTAGGATTGCAGGCGCCAAGGATTCGATAGGGTGGCATGTCCACGTCGAGCTTCTTCTTCATAGTCGCCTTGACGTCGATTTCGGTCAGGACGCCAAAGCCTTTGTCCGCAAGCGCCTTCCGGGTGCGGGCGTCGACCTCGTCAAAGTTCGCCCCGGTTACCAACCGATTGAACGTATAATTCATGGCGATTTCTCCCTGTAGGTCATTTTCGCAAATATTTGATCAGGGCGGCGATTGTTAGAGCCACAAGGACCAGAATGACGATCGTCCCCAGCCAGCCGAACCCCATCCCCAAGTCCATACCGTAGTCGTTCATCATCGAATTCTCCTATTACATGATGGCTCTGCCCCCGACGCCAGACTTGCGTCAAAGTGGCGGGGCAGCACTCACGTCAGTTGTTTTCCATCGTGCCTTTACCCATTCCCGGCATTCCGCCTTGTTGCCCGGCCATGTGGCTCTGCATCATTTCATGGCCGCCATTTCAGCCTCGGTCAATTGCGCATCACATCGGCGTCGTGAATCTGGAAGGCGCGCACCGTCATCGGCCGGGTGTGGGCCGCATGCATCGCCGCGAATTCCTCCAACGACAGCTTGCCATTGGCATCGGTGTCAGCGGTCTTGAGTTCTGACTGAGCGCCTGCCGTCAGTTCTTCGGGGCTGAGCGTACCGTCCCTGTTGGTATCAAAGGCGGCCATGGCATAGCTCTGGTGCCCACCCATCATCATGCCCATACCGCCGCCCATCATGCCGTGATGGCCGGCATCCCGCATGCCGCCGTGCCCACGCATCAGACCCATGCCATCGCCCATCATACCGCCATGCTGCATCTGCGCCTGCTGGGCGATGACGGGTACTGCAACCGCCGCAAGCCCAAGGGCTGCAACGACTGAGTGTCGTTGAACGTTTCATGATCATCACTCCTGAATTGATCTGCGATGAGTTCAATCTGGGGTGCAGGTGTCCCACAGGTTTGTCAGGCGGGTCGGCCATTTGTATCAAACTGTCGCAAACACCGTTCCGGCGAAGGTTTGCGACAATCTTCCGCAGCGTAACCCCCAGGATTGGCTAGGGTCAGGTGCGGGAGATATGATGATGACCGGTTCGCCCCATATCCTGATCGTCGATGACCACCGCGAGATCCGCGATGCCTTGGCGAAGTATCTGGAAAAGAACGGCATGCGTGCGACGGGCGCGGCAAATGCCCTGTTGAAGGTGGGGCAGTTCGATCTGATCGTGCTGGATGTCATGATGCCGGGCGAAGACGGCCTGTCGGTCTGCCGCCGTTTGCGCGCCCAGGGTGGCATACCGATCCTGATGCTGACCGCACTGGGGATAATACCGACCGCATCGTTGGACTTGAGGTTGGGGCCGATGACTATCTGCCTAAACCATTCAATCCGCGCGAGCTCCTGGCCCGGATCAAGGCAATCCTGCGGCGGTCCGAACGGGCGCGGATGCCGGGCGGCAACATTGCCGGGCACAGGCTGGCGTTCGACCGATGGGTTCTGGATACCGACCGGCGAAGGCTGATCGATACCGAAGGCGAAGTCGCGCTGACCACATCCGAATTCCGCCTTCTCACGGTGTCTCTGGCCCGCCCACGCTTCGTGCTCAGCCGCGATCAACTACTCGATCTGACCTCTGGCCGGGCGGCACAGGTGTTTGATCGCACCATCGACAACCAGGTCTGCCGAACGGGAGGATTCGGTGGCACGTCGAATTCCGTGGGCATCGCATCGAACTGACGACGGGCCAGATCAAGAAGCAGCCTACCTTCCGAAGGAAGATACTCGAACAGGCTGGTGTGCTGCCGCCCCAGCGTGCCGGGGCCAACTACCGGCGATGGGCTATCGACCTGAGGAAGAATGCCATCGAGCTTCCCTGGCGGGACAGGCCGGTCGATGCCGGTTTCGCCATTGATAGGCTCGCCAGCCATGGGGATGGGCGCTGGACAGTTGAATACCAAGGCAAGGCGATCAAGTTCACGACGACCAAACTTCGCAGGCAAGTCAGTTTCCGAAAACGCATGCAGGCCAAGGCCAAGGTGCTGCCGCCCCAACTGGACCCGGCTGCCTTTCGGAAGTGGGACTGGCTCATGCAAAACGCCACCGAGGCTGCACCGCAGACCGAGAATGCCTCGATGACAGAGAAAAGCTGGCTTGATGACCTGCCAGAGCTAGCCGGCTGGCAAAATGAAGCACCGCCCCAAGCTACCAGCTAAGGCGGCAGTTTCCAAAACAGAAGCCATCGAGCCAAAGGGGTAGCGGACGGTATCTGCTCGATGCAGTAAGATTCGCTCAGATCGATATGTCCTGGGATTCGCCGTTGCTTTGTTTCATTGTTCCTTCGAAACTTCGCCGGGAGATGCGCCGCAGCACAACAGTGCCGGTCCATTCATTCAAGCATTTGACCGGAAATTCTGTCTCCGTTGATCCTGGCTCGAATCCAGTTTCCCTAGGCAAACTGGACGCCGCGGCAGATAAATAGGAACGGATATCACGGCGACCATCCGCGTTGGAGCGGTCACAGCCTTCGGCAGCAGTGCGCCCGAAAAGGGCTGTCGGCGGGTCCCTCGTGGGAACGAAAAAAGAAGAGAAGCAGAACTTTCGTGTGCAATTTTTGCACACGAACACTCATAACCAATTGATATTACTTATCTATCTTCCCCATCCATCAATAGCCGCAGTTGCATGTGCGGCTGTTCCAGCTCGACGAGGTGGAGGGGCTTTGCGATTTTGGTCAGCAGTTCAACCGATTTCTATCCGGCCATATCCGATGTTACTACTCCCCTCCTCCGCGTGTTCCATTTCTTGTCCATAGACTTCACTCATAGACGAGCAAATGCATGATCAACGGTTCGGGCGCGTGCCCGAGCCTGCTGCAGGAAGCGGTTTGCGATGCCACCAGCACTGCTGCGGCGGCGAACAATTGGAGGCCTTGATGGATGACAGGAAATATCTGACGGATGAGGAGTTGTCGGAGCGCTACCGTGGGAGCATTTCCGTTGGCACGCTTCGAAACTGGCGAGCCATGAGGATTGGACCGACGTACGTCAAAATCGGAAAAGCGGTGCTGTATCCAATCGAGGAGCTTGAGATGTGGGATCGGAAAAATACGGTGGCGTGCCGTGCGTCAAGGCGACTGACGATGGACGCTGGTGAGTGAGCGTGATGATCACGGGGGAGCACGCAAAACCGCTCCCAGGAGCCGCACCCATGCTACGAGCCAGAAATATATTCTCTTTACTTTTCAATATGATGACTGCATCCGTTCGGGAGGTGCACAATCACCCATCCGGCGACCCTACGCCCTCGCGCGCCGACATTGACATGACCAAAACGATCATCGAAATCGCCAAGCCGCTCGGCATATCGGTGCATGACCACATCATCATCGGCAAGAATGGCTTTGCCAGCATGAAGGGCCTGCTGCTGATCTAGCGGCGGCCGGAGGCAACTCCCATCCAGAATCAAAAAGGCCGCCGGATCAACCAGCGGCCCTTTCGTTTCATCTCGGAATGGCGCCTTATTCGGCGTCGCCTTCCTTGGCGGCCTTCTTCTTCGGAGCGGCCTTCTTCTTGGGCTCTTCGCCCTCAGCCTTGTCGGCCTTCTTGGCCGAAGCCTTCTTGGCCGGCTTTTCCGAAGCCTCGTCCTCGTCGTCGGCGAGCAGCTCTTCCTTGGTCACCTTCTTGTCGGTGACGGTGATCTGCGACAGCAGGTGATCGACGACCTTTTCCTCGAACAGCGGCGCGCGCAGGTTGACCAGCGCCGACGGGTTGTTGCGGTAGAAGTCGAACACTTCCTGCTGCTGGTTGCCCGGGTAGCGGCGAACCGTGTCGAACAGGCCGCGCTGCAGCTCTTCGTCGGAAACCGTCACGCCGGCCTTTTCGCCGATCTCGGCGAGAACCAGGCCGAGGCGCACGCGGCGCTCGGCAAGGCGCTGGTATTCGGCGCGGGCTTCTTCTTCCGTCGTCTCTTCGTCGGCGAAGGTGCGGCCTGCGATCTCGAGATCGCGGGTCACCTGGCTCCAGATGTTGTTGAACTCGGCTTCGACGAGCTTGGAAGGCGCTTCGAACTGATACGAGCCGTCGAGCTGGTCGAGCAGCTGGCGCTTGACCTTCTGGCGCGTCATGGCGCCGAACTGGTTTTCGATCTGGCCGCGAACGATGTCACGCAGCTTCTCGAGCGACTCAAGGCCAAGGTTCTTGGCGGTCTCGTCATTGACCTCGAGCTTGCCGGGGGCAGCGATTTCCTTGACGGTGACGTCGAAGGTCGCTTCCTTGCCGGCCAGATGCGCGGCCTGGTAGTTTTCCGGGAAGGTCACGGTGACGAGCTTCTCGTCGCCGACCTTGGCACCGATCAGCTGGTCTTCGAAGCCGGGGATGAATTCCTTCGAGCCGAGCACCAGCGGCTGGTCGCCGCCCGTGCCGCCGTCGAAGGCAACGCCGTCGATCTTGCCGACATAGTCGATGGTGACGCGGTCGCCTTCAGCGGCCTTGCCGGTCTTCGGCTCGTAGGAGCGCGCCGATTCGGCAACGCGGTTGACCTGCTCGTCGATTTCGCTTTCCGGAACGTCGTAGATGGGACGCGACACCTTGATGTCGGTGAAGTCCTTGATCTCGATCGCCGGGATCACTTCGTAGCTCAGCGAGAACTCGAAATCGACGCCGCCGGCGAGGATTTTCTCGGCTTCCTTCTCGTCCTCGGTCATCACGACGTCGGGCTGCATCGCAGCCTTTTCGCCGCGCTCGGCGATGATCGAGCGGGTGGAGTCGGTGAGGATCTCGTTGACCACTTCGGCCATGAAGGACTTGCCGTACATCTTGCGGATGTGCTGCATCGGCACCTTGCCCGGACGGAAGCCGTTGATGCGGACCTTGTCCTTGGCAGCCGAAAGCCGCTTTTCGAGGCGGGCTTCCATGTCGCCGGCAGGAACCGAGACCTTGATCTCGCGCTTGAGGCCGGAGTTGAGCGTTTCGGTGACCTGCATCATCAAACCTTTGTTTTCACGTATGGCGCGGCGTAGACGGCGTCCTGCCGTTCAGCCTGCCGGAATTCGTTTGCCGGGGGTGGCTTCAAGTTCGCAAATCGCCATCCTGGCCCGCCGTTGCGGCCCGTTTGGTTTCGCCGTCTTCCGAAAGCTCGATAAGTTATTGTTTTTCCGACTTCTTATCGCGTCTTTCAGAGACGGTCCTTTGCGTCCCATCCTATTTGACAGGCCTTTTGTCACAGGCGGGGCCAATTTTCAACTATCTTCGCGGTTTCTCCCGGCTGGGGTCGTTTCGGCTCCGACATTGACAGAATGATGGCGGCATGGGATTGGCGTTCGCATGCGGATGTGGCGGAACTGGTAGACGCCCTGGATTTAGGTTCCAGTGCCGAGAGGCGTGTAGGTTCGACTCCTATCATCCGCACCAGATGCTCCCCTTTGGAGCAGCGGCCTGACGGTATCGCTTCCCGCCTACTCAGCCTCCACCGGACAGTATCGCGACATGATTTCGGCAAGGCCGTCTTTGCCCGCTTCGCGCAACCGATGTTCGGCGGCAACCATGTCGCGCCGGCGTTCGTCCTGCCCGAGCTTGAACCGAGCCTCGACGCGAGCGATCGGCAATTCGTAGCCGACAATGTTGGGAAGCCGGCGCTCGAGCCCGCCGGGACCCAGTTCACCCAGTTTCCACGGGTCCTCGCGGCCCTCTTCCATGTGCCTGACAAGGTCATGCAGATGCCTGGCGGTCTGCGCCTGCGAGATCAGGACAGGCGTTCCGTGAATGTGCACGACCATGAAGTTCCACGTCGGCGCGCTGTCGCGGGCGGGTGCCGCCGGATACCACGAGGACGAAATGTAGCTGCCGCGGTCCATCAGGACGGCAACTGACGGAACCCCATTGCGGATCAGGTCGGCGTGGCTGTTGTTGGCGGCGACATGTGAAACCAGGCAGTTCCGCGCCCGGTCCATCATGAACACCGGGTGTGAGATCGCCACGCCACCTTCATGCGGCGTGATCAGCGTGCCGAGCACGACGCGGTCGACGAGGTCGTGGACCTCCACCGCATCGTGCGGGTCGAAATAGGGCTTGGTGTAGAGCATTTGAAACCTCAGGCGTGGATCGGCGGCCGACGCTGCGACCATGGATAGGTGCGCTCGATCTCGGCAGCCACCGACAGCAGCAGCGCCTCGGCGCCATAGGGCGCCAGGAACTGGATACCTATCGGCAACCCGTCCTCGCTCTGCTCCATCGGCACGCTCATGGCGGGGATTCCCGCCGCATTCGCCGGATGGGTGAAGACGCTGGCTGCCATGACGCGACCGATGAACGTTTTCCAGTCGCTGCTGCGCACGTCGAACGTGCCGAGCGGTTGCGGCAAGCACGGGGTGACCGGGCTCATCACCAGGTCCACACCGGCAAAGACCCCGGCGAAGGCACGCGACGTGGCGTTGGCACACCCCCGCGCCCGCAACACATCGGTGCCGCCAAGGCTGCGGCCATATTCGGCAAGGCCGATATTGACCGGCTCGAAATGCAAATCGTCGACCGGGCACGACATTTCGAGTGCGATGTCGTCAACCTCTATCGCGGTGTAGGCGGCGATCAGGTCGGTCACCGCCTGCGCAAGGGCAACGCTGTCATGGGCAAAAGAGACAGGCACGACCTTGTGGCCGAGCGCCTCCATCTTGGCGACGGCCCGGTCGAGTGCCGCGTGCACCTGCGGCTCTACCGCGATATCGAGGCCGGAGCGATCGACCACGCCGATCCGAAGCTGGCCTGGGCACCTGCCCGTCGCCGCAAGAAACGATTGGGCCTCGAAAGGTGCGACATAGAGCGACCCCGGCTCCTGGGCAGAGGTCAGGTCGAGCATGACAGCCGAATCCCTGACGCTGCGGGTCAGGACATGGTGGCAGACCAGCCCGCCCCAGTTTTCGGAGGAAACGGGGCCGCACGGCGTGCGCCCCCGCGACGGCTTGAGGCCAAACAGGCCGGTGTTGGAAGACGGGATGCGGATCGATCCGGCGCCGTCATTGCCATAGGCAAAGGGCACCACGCCGGCCGCGACAGCCGCCGCGGCACCGCCCGAAGAACCGCCGACGCTGCGGCCGACGTTCCACGGATTGAGGGCGGGCCCATGCAATGTCGGCTCGGTGGCGATGTTGCACGACATTTCCGGCAGGTTGGTCTTGCCCACGACCACCAGCCCCGCCGCGCGGTAGCGGCTGACGATCTCGTGGTCGTCCTGCGACACATTTCCGCGCGCAGCACGGCACCCGAACGACATGGCCGCACCGGCAAAGGAGGGGCAATCGTCCTTCAGCAGGGTCGGCACCCCTCGCAGCGGCCCGGTTTCGGGCAACGCCGCAAGCTGGTCCTGCGCGGCGTCACGCATTTCCAGGATCACGGCGTTCAGCTCGGGATTGACGCGATCGATCGCGGCAAATGCTTCAGCGACAGCCTCGGACGGTGTCAGCACACCGTCCGCGATTGCCTGTGCCACGCTCATTGCATCTGACGTGGCATAGTCGAACGCCTGCAAGGACATTTCCCTCTCCCTTCCCGACAACTCAGTCGGCGACCTTGGTGACACCCCAAAAGCGGTTGGTGCCGCCCTGCCATCCGGTGAAGTCCCTCACGTCAGGTGAAAGCGCAGTCACGCTGGGGATGTTGAACAGGCCGAGGATCGGCACCTGCTTGCCCATTTCGGCGTTCAGCTCCGAAAACACCTTCTTGCGCTCTTCGGGCTGGCGAAGTGTCGAGACCTTGGCGAGCAGCTCGGCGGCGCGCGCGTAGTCCCACATGCGGGTCGGTTCGGCTTTCTTGTCGCCGATATAGGACTGGTAGCTGAGCAGCGGATCGAGACGGGCCGAATAGGCAAAGACGGCGAGCTCGTACTTGCCAGCGCGATACTGGTCGAGTTGCGTCGCCCAATCGCGCACGTCGAGGCGGATCTTGATGCCGGCCTGCGACAGCATCGCCTGGATGATCGTCGCGACCTGCACGCGGTTCTGCCGGTTGGCAACCAGCACGCTGATCTCCTCGCCCTTGTAGCCGGCTTCGCCTGCCAGCTTGCGGGCAAGTTCGACATCGTAGGCGGGCCAGGCGGCTGCCGAGTTGTCGTAGTAATAGGTGTCCTTGGCCAGAACCGACGGGTTTGGCGTGTAGAGCCCGCCGCCCAGGGCCGCCGACAGTTGCGTCAGATCGATGGCATGCGCAATCGCCTGGCGCATCTTCGGGTCGGAAAGCGCGGGCGCCGTGGTCTGCAGCTGCAGCGTCATCCATGCCGGCGTCGGCTGGATGTCGACTGTCATCTTGGATGCGCGCAGCGACTCGATGACCGATGGCTCGACCTCGTCGATCACGTCGATTTCGCCAGACTGAAGACCGTTCGATCGCGTGCTGGCATCAGGTACGACCATGAAGCGCACTCGCTCCAGGTTGGCGGACTTGTTGCCGACATAGCCGTCAGGCTTGCCGGGCAGTGCTGCATAATCCTTGAAACGCACGAGATCGAGGTAGCGGCCGCTCTGCTGGTTGTCGAAGGCGAATGGCCCGGTGCCAACCGGCTTGGCGAAGGCTCCCTTGTCGTCGACGGACGAGCGGCTCAGGATCCACGGCGTGCACTGGATGGTCGCCAGCGTAATCAGGAAATTTGGCGCCGGGGCGTCGAAGCTGAAACGCACTGTTGCCGCATCCACGGCTTCGATCTTGGCCAGCTTTGGGCCAACCTGGCCATCATAGCGCCCGACGCACTGGAAGGTCGTGGCTGGGTCGAGGTAGCGGTTGAAGTTCCAGACCACGTCGTCGGCAGTCAGTGGCTTGCCGTCGTGGAATTTCACCCCGTCCCGCAGCTTGAATTCATAGACGGTTGCATCGTCGTTGGTCGTCCAGCTGTCGGCGAGCATCGGCTTGACCGTCAGGTCGTCGCCGAAGCCGACGAGCCCTTCCACCACATGGGCGAGCACCATGTCCGAATTGGCGTCGCGATTGACCCCGGGATTGAGGCTGGCGATGTCCGAGTGGATGGCGACGCGCAGTGTCCCTGCTTCGTTGGCCAAGGCTGTCGTTACCGAAGCGGCGGTTCCGAGCAGGATCGCCAGGACCGACAGTTGCTTGATGGTCTGCATTGTTTTGTTCCCCTAAGCTATTGCTGTTATTTTGTTTTGCTGACTACGGTGGTGAAGAATTTCTCGGCCGGTCCGGCCATGTCGAAGGGCGAGTGCGCAATTCCAGAGACGACGTCCCTGCGCACGCGAATGCCACCGGCCTCGAACGATCTGGCGAGTGCCTCGATACGATCGAGACGATTCTCGCCCTGCAGTTCGGCGCCATCCATCCACAGCTTGCTGTCGCGCGGGATGGTGATCTCCCAGGTCTGGTTGTCTTCGCTGCCAATCACGGTCTGCACCTCGACGCGGCGCATCGCCTCGAGGTCGATGCGGTGGCCGAAGCGCTGTTCGATGTCGCGCACACCGACCCACCAGTCGTAGTCGGCATTAAGCAGCGTCACGACGCCGGGGGCGCCGATGGAGACGGCACGAAGCCGCTGCGGATGCAGCATGAAGAAGCGATGGCAGAATTGCCCGCCGCCGGAATAGCCGTACATGAGGAACCCGCCGTCGCGGACGCGGTACTTGGCGCACACCTCGTCGACCATCGACAGCAGGATGTGATCGTAGCGGATGCCGTGGAAATCGATGCGCTTGTAGTTCGACAACTCGCCCGGCTCGATGATCCCAACGGGGAACAGCGGTGCGAGGATGATGCAGTCATTCTTGTCGGCGAAATCGGCGAAGCGGTCGCGATACCATGTCGCGGTACGCCCGGTACCATGGACGATGACCGCAAGATCGTAGAACTTGGCGTCCGTTTCGCTATATCCCTCAGGCACGTAAAGGCAGTAGCTGAAGCGCTGATCCATCTGGCAGGCAAAGAACGGCGTCGCCCCGAAATCGTAGTAGCTCAGCTTGATGCCGTGTCCCTGCCTCGGCTTGTGTTGTCCAGCCATCGCTGTTTCCCTCCCTGTCAGTTCAATGCATCACGGCGTCGGCGTGACGCCACTTAAGGCGCAGGCCGCCGGCCGTGGTCGGCTCGAGCAGCGGGATCGCGCTCAGAAGCTTGCGGGTGTAGGGATGGCTGGGATTGTCGAGAATGGCGTCGCGGGTGCCCTGCTCGACGATCACGCCATCCTGCATGACGATCACGCGGTCGGCGATCTGTTCCACCACGGCAAGGTCGTGGGTGATGAACAGGCAGGCGAAGTCGAGCTTCTTCTGCAACTCAGCCAGCAGCGAGAGTATCTGGGCGCGCACGGTGACATCGAGCGCCGACACGGCCTCATCGGCGATGATGAAGGCCGGACGGCGCACGAGCGCGCGGGCAATGGCGACGCGCTGGCGCTGCCCGCCCGATAGCTCATGGGGAAAGCGGCTTGCCAGTTTCGGATCCAGCGAGGCATCGACGAGCGCCTCCTCGATGAGGCGTCCATGGGCGGATTTTGGGATTTCGGGCAATGCGCGCAGGCTCTCGCCAACCAGCGCGCCGACCTTCATGCGCGGATCGAGCGACGAAAACGGATCCTGGAAGACCATGTGGCAATGCTTGCGGTAGTCCTTGCGCGAGGCCTCGTCACCGTTTGACAGCGGCTGCCCGCGGAACGTGACGCTACCGCCTTGGAATGTCGTCAGTCCGGCGATCGCCCGGGCGAGAGTCGTCTTGCCGGAGCCGGATCCGCCAACCACCGCAACGACCTCGCCGGGGCGAATGTCCAGGCTGACGTTTCGCACCGCCGACTTGGTGCTGGCGCGCTTGAACAGGCCGCCGCTCTTGCGGAACTCAACGACAAGCCTGTCGACCGAAATCAGGGCCTCGCCCTTGGCCACGGGCCGCGCCGGCCCGCGGATGGGCAACGAGGACAGCAGCTTCTTGGTGTAGTCGTGCTGTGGCGCCGCCAAAAGGTCGGACGTCGCGCCCTGCTCGACGATCGACCCGTTCTGCATGACGACGATGCGGCCGGCATAACGCGCGACCATCGGCAGATCGTGGCTGATGAGCATGACCGCGGTCTTGTGTTCGCGGGTCAGCTCGACCAGCAGATCCATGATGTCGCGCTGGGTCACGGCGTCGAGCGCAGTCGTCGGTTCGTCGGCAACGAGCAGCGCTGGGCGCAGCAGCATGGCACTGGCGATCATGATGCGCTGCCTCATGCCACCGGAGAATTCGTGCGGATAAGCACTCAACGAGCGCTCGTCGGCGCCGATGCCAACCCGTTCCAGCATCGCCAGGATGCGCTTTCGCCGTTCCGGGGCACCGATACCGCCGTGCAGCGCCAGCCCCTCCTCCATCTGCCGTCCGATGGTCATCGACGGATTCAGCGAGGTCATCGGCTCCTGGAAGATCATGGCGACGCCGGTGCCGCGGATTGAGCGCAGTTCGGCTTCGCTCATCGATGAAAATGCGCGGCCAAGGTAGCGGATGTCGCCGCCGGCGTGCTTCACCGGTGGCGGAGAAAGGCCGATCACGGCACGCCCGAGCATGGTCTTGCCGGAACCGGACTCGCCGACGATGCCAACGATCTCGCCCGGCGCGATGGCGATGCTTGCCTGACGCACGATGGTGAGGCCGGCCGCAGGCACCGCCAGCGACAGGTTCTCGATTTCGAGAAGCGGGGCAGCGGTCATGCGCGGATCCTCATGCGGGGGTCGAGCATGTCGCGCAGCGCATCGCCCAGGAGATTTATGCCGAGCAGCGACGCCGAGATGGAAAGGCCGGGAAAGATCACCAGCCACACCGCCTGGTCGAGGAAGGCCCGGCTGCCGGAAAGCATGTTGCCCCAGGTCGGCGACGGCGGCGCAACGCCAAGTCCAAGGAAGCTGAGCGAGCTTTCCGCCAACATGGCCCAGCCGCAGATGGATGTGGCCAGCACGGTAAGCGGCGCGATGCAGTTGGGCAGCACGTGGCGCCACATGGTGTAGAGGCGCGAATTGCCCATAACGGCAGATGCCTCGACGAACTCCCTCGCTCGCAATCCGAGAACCGTGCCACGCACGACGCGGACGACCGAAGACATGTAGATCAGCCCGAGCGACAGGATGATGCCGCCTTCCGTCGCCCCCAGGACCGCGAGCAGGCCGAGCGCGAACAGCAGCCCGGGAAAGGCGAGCAGCACGTCGTTTAGCGTCATGATGATCCGGTCGGGCCAGCCGCGCATGAAGCCGCTGACGACACCGAACAGCGTCCCGGCGGACACCGCCAGCAACACCGTAAGCGCGCTGGTGCGGACGCTGGTGCCCGCTCCGGTCATCAGCCGGCTCAACTGGTCGCGTCCGAATTCGTCGGTTCCCAGCCAGTGGCTGGCGCTCGGCGGCGAAAGCGTGGCGGCGAAATTCATCGCCAGCGGATCGTAAGGCGTCCAGACCATGCCGATCAGCGCCATGGCCGCGAGCACCGCGATCAGAACGCCACCGATGAGGAGATTGAGCGGAAACCGTCTCATTGCGCAGCAATCCTCGGGTCGAAGATGGGGTACAGCAGGTCAACCACCAGATTGACCAGAATGTAGATGGAGGCGATGAACAGCAGGCAGCCTTGGATGACCGGGTAGTCGCGGGCAAAGATCGCATCGACGAGCAGGCGTCCGAGCCCGGGAATGGTGAACACGGTCTCGATGATCGCCACCCCGGCCAAAAGGTTGCCGAGGATGAGACCCAGCAACGTCCAGGTCGGGCCGAAGGCGTTGCGGAACGCGTGCCGCCACATCACGGCACTTTCGGGCAGGCCCTTGGCCCTGGCATGGGTGATGTATTCGAGGTTGAGCACTTCCAGTGTCGAGGCGCGCGCCATGCGCAGGATCACGCCCACTTCATGCAAGAACAGGGTGGCCACCGGCAGGATGAGGTAGACGAACGCGCCCTTCGGATCCTCGGAAAAGTTTACGTAACCAACCACCGGCAGCCAGCGCAGCTTCAGCCCGAACAGCAGAAGGAGCAGCATGCCCATCCAGAAGGCCGGGATGGACAGCAGCAAGGTCGCGCAACTGACCAGCGATATGTCACGCAGGCTGTTCTGTTTCCAGGCGGCGAACATGCCCATCGGTACGGCGACAAGGGTCGCCATCAGCACCGCCGGAATGACGATCTGGACGCTCACTGAAAAGCGATCGAGGATGGTCGGCAGCACCTCCTGCCCCGAGACGATGGACTTGCCGAGATCGCCCTGGAGCAGCAGCGACGCCCAGATCAGAAACTGTTCGGGGATGCTGCGGTCGAGACCGAGCCGCTCACGCAACGCCGCCAGCCCTTGTGCGTCGGACGCGTCGCCGAGCATCATCGCCGCGGGATCGCCGGGAATAAGACGGATGAGGACAAACACCGTCACCGCAACGAGCAGCAGCGTCGGGATCGCCATGGCCAGCCGACCGAGCGCGAAACGCAGCATGGCTAGCTTCCAACCTCCAAGGACTCGGCCCTCGGCGCGGCGTCGTCGGGCAGCAGCTGGGCATCGTCGAGGGCGTAGGTCCGGAAGTTCTTGTTGAGCGCCGGCAGTGGCGCGATTTCCATGAAACCCTGGGAAGAATCGATCACGATCATGGCGACGGTGGTCGAGATGTTGTTCGACTCGTTTTCCCGCGGCGGACGGCACACGGAGTAAGGCGCAAGGAAGTCGTCGAACAGCGCAGCCTTCAGGTCGCCCCGCCCGAGTTTGTCGCCACGCTCGTCGAGAATGCGCTTCACCCGCCAGTCGCGATAATGGCTTTCAGGCACATACGGGATGCCGGTGTCGCGCAGCTTCGACAGGGCCACAGGGCTCACCCAGTGATTGGCGTGAACGAGAAGCCCATCTTGCGGATAAAGCGGAAACGCTTCGTCCGGCGCGCATTCGAAGTCGATGCCGAAACCCGCGGAAGACGCGATCATGATGTTGTTGGAGCACGACTTCGGGGTGGTGGCGACAGCCTTGATCGCCTTGGCGAAATGCTCGCCCTCGAGCACCTTTCGGCGGATGGCGCCGAGCGGCACGCCCTGCTGGGTGAAGTCGCGCTCACACTCGAGGTAGTTTGCCGTGATCGACGTTCCGGCCGCATTGAAGCCGCTGCGGGCAAGGCCACCCGCTTCGACGAAGGTCAGGAAATCCGGACCCCGATCGCCGCGCCGGACGCGAAGCACGACACCCGTTTCCGCACACTCGACGCGCCAGTCCCAGTTCTGTGCGTGAAGCAAGGTGCCGGTTGCGCTGCGCTCTGGCATGACGATCACACCGGTGCAGCCGTCGTCGGGGTCTTCGTCAGCCCCCATCTCGGCGCTCGCCGCAGCGACGATCTCGGTCCGCGCGTTGATCATCACGATATCTTCGAAAGCGATGCCCGAACCGTCGGCGATGCCGCGCATTTCCTCGACATAGCTCTCGTCAAACTCGGCAATGCGATCGGCATAGGACCGGATAAGCGTGATGCGGCGGTCGTCGGCAAAGCCGACCTTCTCCAGCGCCCCGCCGTAAAGCTTAGCGCTAAGCGCGATCCTGCCCGTTAGCAGTGCGCCGTACTGCAGTCCGCGCTCATAGGCGCCACCCGACAATGTCACGAAAGGAAAGGGGTCGACTTGCATGCCTGCTCCGTAAAATTCATTTCAGTTCTATATTAATATAAAAAACCGATGTCTACACACATGATCGAATTTTATGTATTTTACCTCCTATAAGTACGCTTGTTTTGCCTATGCCGCCGCCATATAGTCCGGCTGGAAGCAGCGCAGAACCGCTGCGGAATGTGGCAGACGAGGCGCATGGAGACGGGACCCCTGGAACAGGCAGCGACGCTCAGCAATCTGCAGGCCGATGTGGCGCAGAAGGTGCTCTCACTGATCAACCAGGGGCGCTGGTCGGTGAAGGAGCGTATTTCTGAGACCGCGCTGGCGCGCGAGCTCGGCGTGTCGCGCACACCGCTACGGCAGGCATTGCAGCTGTTTGTGAACGAGGGACTCATCGAACACTCGCCGACCCGCGGCCTGCAACTTGCCCGGGAACCTGGCAACGATGCCGTCGGCGAGATCATCGGCCAGTCGGAGACGGAAAACCTCTACAATCAGATCATGGAGGCACGCGCCTCCGGCAGGATCGCCGAGGAAGTCTCTGAAACCGAGCTGCTGGAGCAGTTTTCCACGACACGCGGCGCTGTCAGGCGCACGCTCATGCGCATGTCGACAGAGGGCCTTGTTGCCCGCAGGGCCGGCCACGGCTGGCAGTTCGCGGAAGCCCTGGTCAGCAAGGAGGCCGTCGATGAAAGCTATGAATTCCGCCTGATCGTCGAATGCAACGCGCTGCTTGTTCCCGGCTACGCGCCGAAAATGGACCAGTTGCACGTGATCGAGCGCGAACAGACGGCGATGCTGAACCGCCCGATCCACGAGATCAGCCGCAACGAGTGGTTCACGATCAATGCGCGTTTTCACGAAACAATCGTCTCGTGGTCGAACAACCGCTTCCTGGTGCAGAGCCTGCAGCGCCAGAACAGCCTGCGCCACATGACCGAGCTGAGCGACTTCTCGCATCTCAGCGAATCGCGGCTGCGCGAATCCGCCGGGGATCACCTTTCGATACTGCGCGCGATCGAGTCGGGGGACTACAGCTTCGCCTCGGCCCTGCTCCGTCGCCACCTGATGCAGGCGAGTTCAGAGGGAGCGCTGTAGCTCCGCCAATCTGGTTGCTCTCTCGATTGGAGGCATCGCTCAAATGGCAATGACATGTGCAAACGGTGGAATCAGGTGACGGCCCCTGCCGTTTCTGTTATTCGACCGCATCCAACTCGCTCTGCCCGGCGGACTTGAAACCTCTGAACGAGAGTGATCCAGCCGTGCACGCACCGACAAATCCGATAGGCGCAGCTTCCACTGTCGACAGCAATTGTCTGTCGACTTCGCGACGCATCCTGCTCGTTGCCTCTGATCCCGTGTGGCCGCCCGTCTCGGGCGGGGATCTGCGCAACTGGCAGAATGCCAAGGCACTGGCCACGCTGGGCGACGTCCTGGCGACATCCGTCCACGAACCATCCGTACCGGCGAAGCTCGACGACAGCCGCATCACGACGCTGGCCCTTGCCAACGCCCCCGAGGCCGCGACTTCGCCGCGCCTCACCAAGCGCCAGACCCCCATCGACACGCGCATCCCCCAAATCGCGCTTTCGCGCCTCTTGGCGGCGGCGCGCGACTTCAGGCCCGACACCATCGTCGTCGAGGGAATACCGCTGTTTCCTCTCCTCCAGCATCTGCGGCCGCTGGCGCCGACACTCGTGCTCGACATGCACAACATCGAATCCGACCTTGCTCGGCAGATGATGCCGAAGTTCGGCTGGCTGGCCGGGGTGTTTTCGAAGAAAACCCGCCATGTCAGGCGAATGCGCGACATGGAGTTGCGATCACTGCGCTTGGTGGACAAGGTCTGGGTCTGCTCGGAGCAGGATCGCGACAGGCTGCGCGGTCTTTCCGGCGGCCGTGCCATTGCCGATGTCATCCCGAATGGTGTGCCCCGGTTTGACCTCATCCCCGAACAATTGGCCGACCAGCCCTCGATGCCTCACGGCCAGCCGATGCTGCTGTTCGTCGGCCATCTCAATTACCCCCCCAACCTCGAAGCGGCGCGCCGGCTCGCAACCCGGATCCTGCCGCTGCTGCAAGCCACGCTCGGCGGCGCAAGGCTGATCATCGCCGGACGCAGCCCCCACCGCAGCCTCGCCGACGTGGCCGTCCTGCCCGATGTCGAACTCGTCGCCAATCCCGACGACCTGTCGGAGCTTTACCGCCGCGCGCATCTGGCCATCGTGCCATTGGTCAGCGGCGGCGGCACACGGCTGAAGATATTGGAAGCGATGGCCTGGGGCCTGCCAGTCGTCGCCACCCGGCTGGCGGCCGAAGGCCTCGGCCTGGTTGACGGCGTCGACATCGACTTTGCCGAGACCGACGACGAGCTCGCCACGCGCGCGGCCGCGCTGTGCGCCGATCCCGGCTGGCTTCAGGCGCGGCGGCTTCGTGCCCGCGAAACGGTCACGCGACGCTTTGGCCCCCACGCCATCTCGTCGGCAGTGAGAGCCAGTCTCCTCTAGACCGACTGAGAATCAATCGCCGCTTGATAAGGCTCGCCTAATGATGCCATGACTTCTGGCAACGCGGATCGACGGGTTGACTGGCATTGCATGACAATTCCCAAAATTCTTCACCAGACGTGGAAAACCGATAGCATTCCAGAGAAATTCCTCGGCTGGTCGAAGAGTTGGGAGAAACATAATTCGGGCTGGCAGCACATCCTGTGGAGCGACAGGATGCTGCTCGACTTCGTCGCCGAACATTATCCACGGTATCTGCCGACTTACTGCAGCTATTGGAATGGCGTCCAGCGCGCAGACGCGGCACGCTACATGCTGCTGCACCATTTCGGTGGGGTCTATGCCGATCTCGATTGCGAGTGCATCGGGCCTTTCGACACGATCATGCACGAAGATCGCGTCGTCTTGTGCAAGGAGCCCGATATCCATGCACAGGACCAGATCCGTGTCCGCAACCTGCCCTATCTGTTGTTCAATGGCACTATGGCGAGCCCGAAGGCACACCCTTTCTGGGAACATCTGATCGCGGGCTTGCCGGCGATGCGAAACGCCTACGACGTGCTCGACGCCACGGGGCCGTGCATGCTCACCGGCGCTCAACTCAGCTACGGCGACCAAGCCGCCCTGGTGATCCATCCCAGTGCTCTGTTCGCCCCAACCGACAGGAACGGCACCGCCGCGCTTGAGCCGACAGCCTCTTCGCCGACACTGTCGATCCACCATTGGAGCGGTACGTGGTGGATCCGCAGCAAACCACCGTCGGTTCTGGAACATCTACGGAGCGCATTCTACCGCGTGCGCCATGAGCTCACCAAGGGCGCGCAGATGGACGCGGCGGCAGCTCAAGCCGCGGTGGACCCGGCAGCCGTCAAACGCTTGCCGGCTTCCGGAAACAATATTGCCATCCTCATCCCACTCAGAGACGCCGCCGACCATATCGGCCCAAGTCTGGCAGCGTTGGCGCGCCTTGAGCACCCTAAGGAGTGCATCAAGCTGGTGTTCTGCGAAGGCGACAGCACCGATGGAAGCTGGGAGCGACTGGAGGAAGCGACCGCGCCGCTGAAAGGCAGCTACAGAGATGTGATCTTGCTCAGGAAAACGCTGGGCAACAAGCTGGAACGCTCAAAACGCTGGAAGCCCCGCTTGCAACGCGTGCGCCGCTCTGGAATCGCAGCGATACGCAATCACCTCATCGAGCATGGCCTCGACGAAAGCGACGACTGGGCGCTGTGGATCGACATCGACGTATGGCGATACCCGGTCGACATCATCGCGCGGCTGACCGAGACAGGACGGCGGATCGTGACGCCGGACTGCACCAAGGTCCCTGGCGAAGGCAGCTTCGACCTCAACAGTTTCGTCACTGCCCGCCAGCAGCGAGACTACCGCTACTGGCGGGCGATGCGGAGAGGGCTTTACCAGCCCCCGGCCAAGGAAGGGCGGCGGTTGTATCTCAGCGATCTGCGCGACGTTGAAAGTGTCAATCTCGACGGCGTTGGTGGTGCAATGCTGCTCGTTGATGCAGCGCTGCATCGCGGTGGGCTCAAATTCCCGGAAATTCCCTACAAGTTCCTGATCGAGACCGAAGGTTTTGCCGCGCTTGCCAAGGATCTCGGCATCGTTCCGCTCGGCCTGCCCAAGACCGAGGTGCTGCACGTCCCCTGGTAAGCATCAGAGGACGTTGCCCTGTCTTAATAAAGCGGCTCTTCGAAAAGCATGGTGTCGCCGTCCATCAGCGCCTTGATCTGGCCGCTGCCATCTTCTGCCACCGCCACCTTGATGCCGAAGCTGCGCAACTCGGGCTCCGCGCCGGAGTTGCGCTTGCGCATCTCCTCCTCAATCGCCAGCCCCTCGCCTTCGGGCACGTAGAACCGTTCGATGCCGTAGTCGACACCGATGGTCGAGCCCGGTGTCAGGCTCCAGCTGCCGGAGACCTGGCCCAGCAGATCGACCTCATCACCTGGCGCAGGCGTCGTAGCAGCTCCCAGCCAGGCCGACGTCGCCCGCCAAAAGCCGTCGGCATCCTTCTTCAGGCGCACAATGATTGGCCCTTCCGCAGTCGCGGCTTCGCCCTGCGGCAGGTTGGCGATCTTTTCCACCTCGATGCGCGAAATGTCGTAGCCGAGCCGGACGTAATCGCCGCGCAACAGGTCGCGTGGATCGACCGGCTCGACCTTGAGCAGGACTTCCTTGCCGTCACGCAAGATCGCCGCGCGTCCAACGATCATCCAGCCGAGAAAACCGACCTGGGCCAGCGCCAGAACGATGGCGGCGATGAGGAGCTTGTAACGCGACATCATACTGCTCCTTGGACCGGCTGTGATTTCATACCTCGCTCAATGCGGATGATCGCATAAGCGAGGCCGGCGAGAATGATTGCAGCTGCAAAGAAGAAGCCCGCCGTGCCGAGCATGGAACCGACTGTCACCATGTAGATGACGGCGAGCTCGAAGGCGAAGCCGACATAGGCGATCCAGCGCAAGCCGCGGCTTTCGCGGCCAAGAAAGACGATCACAGCTGCAATGACGGCGAGCGCCACGGCGGCGGCGATGACAAAGCCTCCGTCATCGATCTGGTCGAGCTGAACCATGCCCATGCCGGACAGGAACCCGATCAGCGCGTGCAAGGGCAGCCGCCCGCCAAGCTGGGCAACGCGTTCCGTAGCTGCCGGCGCGAGCGCTGCAACGGCGAGAAGGGCTGCCGAGACCAGCGCGAGCACCAGCCCGACCTCCAGCGACTCGTAGTGAAAGCCCAGCAGCACCGCATATAGAATGACCGACAGCGCGATCAGATGCCGGGCAGCGCGGCTCTGGGTCCAGAACGACAGCGCCCAGTACGCCGCCATGAATGCAATGAAGAAATGCGGGAACTCTGTGCGGCGGAACAGCTCAAAACCCTTCATCACCAGCCACGCGTCGGCGATGCCGACTGCCGCCACCGTCAGTGCGTTCGAGCGCAACGCCGCTGCGGCGATGGCTGTACCGATGCTCCATGTGACGATCGCCGCCGCCTCATCGCCGGAGAAATGATACATCTGACCAATCAACGCGATTGAACCACCAAAGGCCGCGGCCGCAATCAGCCACAGGGCTTCGGCGAAGCCGCCGTGGTCACGTTGCTTGAGCAGGGCTCCGCCGACATAGCCCGCGAAGATCACGGCAAACAGAGCGCCCACCCGCGCCGCGCGCGGTATCGCTTCCCAATTGGCCGCGACGAGGATCAGGATCGCTGCCGCAAACAGCAGCGCCGCCATGATCGCGAGTACCGAACCGAAATTGAGCCCATTGCGCTCGTTGGCCTCGACATCGCGGAGGAGCGCGTCGCCGGTCGAGCGGTCGACAAGTCCGCTCTCGACCCAACGGCCGATGTCACTCTTCACCTTGGTGGCATAGCTCGCCATATGTCACTTCCCCCTGCCCCGGCGGCCCATATCAAAGCCAAGCCGTTGTCATCATGGCGAATTTCAGATTCGGTCACAATTATGACCGAAGGCTTAATGCCCATTAATGCTGCAATGCACAAAACGCATTGCTGCCATGCGAGCATAGCGCTTCAATTTTAGGCAAGGGCATCCTATCTACGCCCCGTACACAGAAGAGAAAAGAAGACGAACGGAAAACGAAGATGAACCTGATCCGCAACTACCGCAACTGGCGCCGCTACCGTGACACTGTCTCCGAGCTGAGCCGCCTGTCGAACCGTGAACTGACCGACCTCGGCATCACCCGCAGCGACATCCACTTCGTCGCTCGCAAGGCGATCTAACCGAAGCCGATCTACCCGACCTACCTGTCCGAACCGAAAAGAGAACTAAAATGAACTTGCTCCGCACTTACCGTAACTGGCGCGCTTATCGCGAGACGGTGAACGAGCTTGGCCGTCTGTCGAACCGCCAGCTTGCCGACCTCGGCATCAATCGTGGCGAGATCCAGTCGATCGCCCGCCGCGCTATCTAATTCAGAGCTTCCGTCAGGGTCGACCTCCTCCCCGACCCGGACGGATCAGGTCAGCTTTTTCCTCCCGATAAGCTGACCACCTTAACACACCCGCCAGACCTCCTCCCCTGGCGGGTGTCGTTACCCCGGAGAGTTTCGCCCTCTTTGATTGGCGAAAGAAATTCAGCCTGCGCCGACCTCCTCCCCGGCAATGGCGAATAGGTCAGCTTCTTCCTCCCGATGAGCTGACCACCCAAAACGACACCTGCCGGTCCTCCCCCGGGCAGGTGTTGTTATCCCCGAGAGTTTCGCCCTCTTTGGCTGGCGAACAGAATTCAGCCTGCGCCGACCTCCTCCCCGGCAATGGCGAATAGGTCAGCTTCTTCCTCCCGATAAGCTGACCACCCAAAACGACACCCGCCGGTCCTCCCCCGGCGGGTGTTGTCGTTTTGGAGCCTGGTTCAGGCCTTCGATCTCAACAGATATCCGATCTAGTTCAGCGCGCCGCTTTCCAGCACGCCGCGTGACTTCCAGTCGCCGAGCCGAATGATGTCGGGTGCGCCACCCATCGGCGCATACCAGGAATCGACGACCCACTTGACGCCGTCGGGCGCCCGGATGACTGCCGTCCAGTGCGGGTAGCGGCCGTCCAACAGGAAGCCCCTGGAATCCCTTGCTTCAACCTTGTGGTGCTTGAGCAGGCCACGACGCGCGAGATAGCGCAGCAGCGCATCGGTGTTGGTCGACTCGTCGACGCAATCCATCTGTCCCCGAATTTTCGAGGCGCCGAACTCCGAACGTGGCTGGTCGCTTACGCCGGTCACCTGCTGCGCCCGCTTCTCGAAATAGCTGACCGCCCTGGCTATCGCCTTGCGCTCCGCTTCGGGCGAGCTGCGACCAGCAGAAAGGATCGACGCGAACTTTCTGTCGTCGCCGGCGCTAAGATCGAGGCGCGAACGAAACGCGCATCCATAGCCATGGCAGATGTCCATGGCCGGTGCGGCAATGGCATGGTCCGTGGCTGGACCGCCGACCATGACGGAAACGAGGCCGGCAATCAGGGCAATCGAGCGTCTCTTCATGGCGATATCCTAGTGAATGTCCCGTGTTGGGGGCAACTCGCAAGCCGGCCAATCGTTGCATTCCCCTGCCCAAGGGATTATTCCGGCGCGATGAGCACAAAACCTATTCACATCATCGGCGGCGGTCTCGCCGGATCGGAAGCGGCATGGCAGGTGGCTTCGGCCGGGGTGCCGGTCATCCTGCATGAAATGCGCGGGGTGCGTGGCACCGACGCGCACAAGACCGACGGCCTGGCCGAGTTGGTCTGTTCCAACTCCTTCCGCTCGGATGACGCCGAAACCAACGCGGTTGGCTTGCTGCACGCCGAAATGCGGCTTGCCGGTTCGCTGATCATGAGTGCCGGTGACGCCAACCAGGTTCCCGCCGGCGGCGCCCTTGCAGTCGACCGCGACGGCTTTTCCAACGCGGTCACTGCACGGCTCGAAGCCCATCCGTTGATATCAATCGTGCGCGAGGAAGTCACCGGCCTGCCGCCTGAGGACTGGGACCAGGCAATCATCGCCACCGGCCCGCTGACAGCACCTTCGCTGGCCGAATCCATTGCCGCCAGCACCGGCGCCGACGCGCTTGCCTTCTTCGACGCGATCGCGCCGATCATCCATTTCGATAGCATCGACATGAATGTCTGCTGGTTTCAGTCGCGCTACGACAAGGTCGGCCCCGGCGGCACCGGTAAGGACTATATCAACTGCCCGATGGACAAGGAGCAGTACGACGCCTTCGTCCAGGCGCTGCTCGATGGCCAGAAGACCGAGTTCAAGCAGTGGGAAGGCACGCCCTATTTCGACGGCTGCCTGCCGATCGAGGTGATGGCCGAGCGCGGCCGCGAAACCTTGCGCCACGGCCCGATGAAGCCGATGGGCCTGACCAACGCACATAACCCGACTGTCAAAGCCTATGCGGTTGTCCAGCTGCGCCAGGACAACGCACTTGGCACGCTCTACAACATGGTCGGCTTCCAGACCAAGCTGAAGCATGGCGATCAGGTCGGCGTGCTGCGCATGATACCGGGCCTGGAGAATGCCGAATTCGCGCGGCTCGGTGGCCTGCACCGCAACACCTATCTCAATTCGCCGACCCTGCTCGACCCGACTCTGCAGCTCAAGTCGCGGCCCGGCCTGCGTTTCGCCGGCCAGATCACCGGCTGCGAGGGTTATGTCGAAAGTGCTGCCATCGGCCTGCTGGCCGGCCGCTTCGCTGCTGCCGAACGCCTGGGACAGCAAATCAGCGCTCCGCCCGTCACCACCGCCTTCGGTGCGCTGCTCAACCACATCACCGGCGGCCACATCGTGTCGGACGATGAGCCGGGCAAGCGCTCGTTCCAGCCGATGAACGTCAACTTCGGCCTGTTCCCGGTGATGGAAGCGCCGAAAGTCGAAGGCAAACGCCTGCGCGGCAAAGAAAAGACAGTCGCCAAGAAGAAGGCGATGACCGGCCGCGCGCTTGTCGATTGCCGCGCCTGGCTCGGCATTGCCGAAGCGGCACAAGCGGCGGAATAGCAACGGGGCACAAGATGGTTCCTCCCGAGACCGCGCGTCTGATCTTGAGGGAGATGCAACCTGGCGATTCGGCGGAGATCCTGGCGGTCTTCGCCGACGACTACGCCCGCCGCTTCTATCCCGAGATGACGACCGAAAGTGCCGCGGGCGAATGGATCGCAAGGAACCTTGACCGCTACCAGCGCGACGGCTTCGGCCTGTGGGCGATCATCGACAAGGCAAGCGGTGCACTGATCGGCGATTGCGGTCCGACCTGGCAGGATGCCGGCGCCATGCGCGTCCTGGAAATCGGCTATCACGTCGCGCCTCAATGGCGCGGGCGCGGCTATGCGCTGGAGGCGGCCCGTGCCGCAATGGCCTTCGGCTTCGCGAACACCGACGAACCCCTGATCGGCTCGATCGTCGCCACCGACAACACCGCATCGGCCAGCGTTGCCCGGCGCCTACATCAAGAGGTCCGCACTTACGTCAATTCGCGCGGGTTGGACCGATTCCTGTTCTTCAGCCGGCGCGAGCAACTGAAGCGGCCATAGTCCCCTGGCCGTAAGCCTTGGGCATAAGACAGAGTGTTACTGAGCTAGGGAAGCGTTTCGACCACGCAATCCGATGCATTCGACGCGCGAACGCCAGCGGCGTGGATTAGACCTACCCACTGGATCTCGTTTCGCATCGTTTGCGATTGGCACTTGGCATGCGCTCCCTTCAGAGCAATTGCCAAGTTCATGCTAGTATTATTCGCTGCTTAGAGTTTTCGCTGCAACCAACCAAACCGGCAGCGCTTAACGGACTTTAATGCGTCTGGACACGATTAAATCTCTTGAATTTCGGCGATTGCTTATACGTGCCAATGGAGGTATCACGCCCGCCGGGGATTATCTTTGGGGGTATTTTTTCTATGTTTAGCGAAAGCTATCCAGAATTCATGTTGCGTTGGCATCTTTATCGTCGCTGGAAGCGGCCACCGAATCCAACGCGAAAGGCAGAATTCACTTTCTACCAGCTGATGAATTCTTCACCTCGTGATGGGCTGTTCATCGATCTTGGTGCAAATGTCGGGGATGTAACCAGCCGTGCTCTTGGCTACGGGATGCGTGTTATCGCTTTCGAACCCGACCCTGTGGCGCGAAAGGTTTTGGTCGAGCGGTTTGGCGCCAACGATCGGGTCACGATCATACCAAAGGCGGTCGGCGCTACGGCGCGAAAAGCAGTGTTCTACCAGAGACCCGATATCGCCAATGTCGGCAAGACGCAGTCTTCGTCCCTGCTTGAGACCCACGAGCACACCAGCGGCAGCAAGCTTGAGGTCGAAGTGATCGACCTGGTGCAGTTTCTCCGGGACCTGCGCGAGCCCATTTCGGTGATCAAGATGGATATCGAGGGCGCAGAGGTTGAGTGCCTGGAAGCGATGTTTGACGCGGGCCTGTATCACAACGTGGGTGGGATGCTGGTCGAAACACATGACCGGCTGTTTCCGCACTTGTCCGAACGCCTGGACCGAATTCGCGACAGGATCGCAGCAGAGCGGCTGTCTCACATCTCCCTGGATTGGGGCTGATGCGACGCTACGTCATCAATCTTGATCGGGACACCGCGCGACTGGATTGGATAACAGGCGCGTTCCGAAAAATCGGGATCAGTTTTGAACGCTATGCTGCCGTGAACAAGGATCAACTGTCCGACGAGGCAGTCAATCGTGCATCTGGCAATCCTGGCTGGTCACGCGGCGAGATCGCGTGTTTCCTGAGCCATATCGAGGTCTGGCACAAAATTGCTTCCAGTCCAGAGCCTTACGCTGCGGTCTTTGAAGACGACGTACACCTCTGCCCTAGCGCCGCGTCTTTCCTAGGCGACTCGTCCTGGATTCCACCGGGTGTGGAGTTGATCAAACTGGAAACCACACTCAATCCCGTCCGTGTTGGCGAGCAGAAACTCGATTTCGCAGGCCACGGTCTGGTCAAGTTGCAAAGCTTCCACAACGGATCAGCTGGTTACATCATATCGAGGCAGCACGCTGCGCTGTTGGCCAACTCCACGGAACAGTTCGACAGACCGGTAGATGATTTCATTTTCGATTTGCACAAAGCGGCTTGCTGGCAACTGTCACCGGCCATTTGCATACAAGACATGTTTCTGCCGGGGAGTGGCAAGATAGCCAGCACGCTTGAACAGGGACGGCAAGATGCCCGAGGCACAAAGCGCCTGAAGGCACGCCAGTTACTGTCTCGGAAACTGATCCGCGAAGCGAAGCGGTTGGTCTCAAAAACAAAGGGCCGGCCTCACACGGTCATCCCATTTTCGCTCCGGCCCCGCGGCTAAGGCTTGTCCACTTGCACGCGCCTGCGCATAGCTACCCGCGCGCTTACTCGCCCGGCATCGGCTTCGCGTCGGGCAAACCCGGCTTGCCGGCCTCTTCGGGATTGCGCCTGACATAGGCGGCCTTCAGGCTCTCCGAGGTCTCGCGCGAGCCGTCATGGCTCCAGCCCGGCGGCATGAACAGGTAGCCCAGGCGCTGGCGCAGGCTGAGCCCGGGTGCGGCTGCGTCCTTGAACATGCCGATCCATTCGTGGAAGGCGACGCGGACCGGGTTGAAGGTGCCGATGTTGTGAACGATGCCGTAGCGCGGCAGGTCCTCTTCCCGCTCTTCGACGAAAGTGCCGAACATGCGATCCCAGATAATCAGCGTGCCGGCAAAATTGGCGTCGAGATAGCGCGGATTGGTGGCGTGATGAACCCGGTGATGCGACGGCGTGTTGAAGATGAACTCGAACCACGCCCACATACGGCCGATGGCCTCGGTGTGGATCCAGAACTGCCAGACGAGGTTGAAGCCGAAGACGAAGGCGATGACCGCCGGATGGAAACCGAGCAGGACGAGCGGCACCTGCAGGATGAACATGCCGGTGAAGAGCCCCGTCCAGCTTTGCCTGAGCGCCGTCGACAGGTTGTAATGCTGGCTGGAATGGTGATTCACGTGCTCGGCCCAGACCCAGCGCACGCGGTGGGCAATCCGGTGGTACCAGTAGTAGCGCAGGTCATCGAGCAGGAAGGCGGCGATGAAGACCCAGACCGACAGGCCAAGGTCGAAGAACCTGAATTGCCAGACCCAGAGCAGCGCCCAATAAGACACGACGCCAAGCAGCAGGCCGGCAACCACATTGCCGGTGCCCATCATCAGGCTGGTCAGCGTGTCGCGCGTTTCGAAAGCGCCTTTCGCCCTGCCGGTCCGGACCAGCCAAAGCTCGATAAGGATCGCGACCACGAAGAATGGAATCGCCAGCTCCGTGACCTTGGGAAAATCGTAGCTCTCCATCACGCATTCTCCCTGGTGCCATATGCGCCGACGTGTCCCGAAAGCGTTGCCATCACGGCACCAACAGCCTCGGTATCTGCGAAGCGGAAGTCGCCGCCCCTCCAGGTGAAGTCGCGCAAGCGAAGCGACACGGTCCTGTCATCGAGAGCGCGCAGGCCTTCGACGTCGGCATTCACCACGATGCGGGTGAGGAACTTGTCGCCAATACCGTGGACGATGCCGACAGCGTCATTATCGAGCAGCAGGAAGGCTGCCTCGCCGCCCTCGGTCAGGAACACCGCGCGGGCCGTGATGTCAGGAAAAGCCGCGGCAAATCGCTCAAGCGCCTGGTCGGCGCCCGACAATCGCGCCTTGGCGCTACCGCCGCTGAGATGCACGGCAGCGATCACTGCGGCTATGCCGACGACGACTATCGCCACCAGAACTGGCAGGCTCATGATAACAAATGTCCTCCCGAAACCGCCCAATGGGGCAATTTTTCGTCAGACTAGCATCGTTGACGTTTACGTCAACGACAGTCTAACGCCACCCACGGGAGGCGGTCGCGACCATGGTGAAATGCTTGCGCAGCACGGACATGCCGTCCTTGCCGCGCTCGACCCGGTCGAGATAAGCCGGGGTCAGAGACAAGGGCAACAACGCCGACCGCAAGGATTGCGGCAGCGCCTTGGCCTGCCGCTCGAAGGCGCCAAGATGCTCACGTGCCAAGGCGACCATCGCCTGAACCGCGACAGCCGATCTTGGGTCGCTGGATCCGGTAACGAACTCTTCCGGCGTCATTCCGGCAGCGGCCAGGATATCGCGCGGCACGTAGCATTGGCCGCGCGCGCGGTGGACCGGCAACAGCCGCAGCAGTCCGGTGATCGCTTGAGCGCAGCCGGCATGGCCGGCGAGTTCCGCGTGTTTCGGCGCCTCTTCGGCGTCGAGCACCAGAGCCGCCAGTTGGATGAGTGCTGAAGCAGTCTCGCCGCAATAGCCCTCGAGATCAGTCCGCGACGGCATCGGATCGTCGTAGAGGTCGAAAATACGGGCTTCCAGATAGTTGTCGAAGGCGGCGATCGGCAGGCGATAGGTTTTGATCGCCGTCATCAGGGCTGTGGCCAGCGGATGCCCTGCCCCCAGTTCCTTGGTGCCCGACGCGATCACATCGCGCCACCATTGCAGCCTGATCTCGCCCGGCATCGGCTCGCTGACGCGGTCGCGGATTGCCGCAATCTCGGCGTTGAAGGCATAAAGCGCCAGAAGTGCCGGGCGCTTGTCCTCGGGGGCATAGAGCGCCGCGAGATAGCGGTCGCGGTCGGCAACGCGCACCGCGTCCATCAGAGCCTTCGCCGGGTCGCTTGTCGTATTCACGTCAGTCGACGGCGATGAAGGCGGCCGCCACGGCGCGGTCTTCGGCGAGCAAGACGTTGTAGGTGCGCACTGCTGCCCCCGTCGACATCGGATCGGCCGAAATCCTGGCCGCCTTCAGCGCCGTACGAAGTCCTTCCGGCAGCCGGCGAAGCTCCTTGCCCATGCCGACGAGCAGGATCTCCACATCACCGGCTTCGGCGAATAGCCTTTCGAAATCTGCCGCCTGAAGCGCCAACGGGTCGGCTGGCTGCCAGCCATAGATGCCCGACGGCAGGCACAGGATCGAGCCGCGATGCGACATGTCGGCGAAACGGAAGCCGCCGTCGCCATAGGCGTCGACGGGCGCCCGTCCGGGGAAATGCGCCTCGCGGATGATCAGTCCTGCCATCGTTACGACTTGGTCGGCTGGGCACCGGCCGGCACCGCCGGCTTGCCCTTATCCTTGTCGTCAGCGTCAACGCCCGCCGGCCGCAACCTGAACAGGATGAGCAGCGGGCCGGCGACGAAGATCGACGAGTAGGTACCAACCACGATGCCGAAGATCATTGCCAGCGTGAAGGAGCGGATGACTTCGCCACCGAACATGTAGAGCGAAATCAGGGCGAGCAGCGTGGTCAGGCCGGTCAGAACCGTACGCGACAGCGTCTGGTTCATCGACAGGTCGAGCAACTGCTCGATCGGCATCTTCTTGTACTTGCGCAGGTTTTCCCGGACGCGGTCGTAGACGACCACGGTGTCGTTGATCGAGTAGCCGACGATAGTCAGGATCGCCGCGATACTGGTCAGGTTGAACTCAATGCCTGTGATGACATAGAGGCCGATCATCATGGTCACGTCGTGGATCGTCGCCAGGATGGCGCCAAGGCCGAACTGCCACTCGAAGCGGAACCAGATGTAGATCAGCATCGCCAACATTGCGGTCACCACACCGAGCGTTCCGTAGAAGGCGAGTTCGCTCGATACAGTCGGTCCGACCGATTCGACACGGCGGAAGTCGTAGTCGTTGGCGAGTTCGCCACGCACCTTCTCGACCACGCTCTGCTCGGCATTGTCACCGGCGTTCTGGCCTTCGACACGGATCAGCAACGTGCTGGCGGAGCCGAATTCCTGAACCTGGACGTCGCCGATGTTGAGTTCACTCAGCCGCGCACGCACCTCGGACGAGCTTGCCTCGCCGTTCTTGGCCTGGACCTCGAGGCTGGTGCCGCCCTTGAAATCGATGCCGTAGTTCATCTCGACGGTGAAGAACAAGGTCATTGCCGCAACCGACGCCGCTGCGGACAGCGTGAAGGCGTAGCGGCGCAAGGCCATGAACGAATACGAGGTGTTGTCGGGCACGAAGCGCACCAGGCCCTTGGGCAATTCCTTGGGCTTGGCGCGGCGCAGCCAGATCGAAACCAGCCAGCGGGTCAGGGTGAAGGCGGTGAAGACGGTCGTCACGATGCCGATGGCGAGCGTAACGGCGAAACCGCGGACCGGCCCGGAGCCGAGATAGAACAGGATGAGTGCGGCGATGAAGGTCGTGAAGTTTGCGTCGACGATGGTCGCCAGCGCCCTTGAGAAACCTGAATCGAGCGACTGTACGAGCGATCGGCCGAGTTGGCGCTCTTCACGCACGCGTTCGTAGATAATGACGTTCGAGTCCACCGCCATGCCGACGGTCAAGACGATACCGGCGATGCCGGGCATCGTCAGGGTCGCGCCCAGTATGGAGAGAATCGCGATGATCAGCGCCACGTTGGCCGCAAGCGCGATGTTGGCGATGATGCCAAGCGTTCCATAGGCGACGAGCATGAAACCAACGACGAGGATGCCGGCGATCATCGAGGCGAACTTGCCAGCGGCGATCGAGTCGGCGCCAAGGCTCGGACCAACGGTGCGCTCTTCAACGATGGTCAGGTCGGCTGGCAGCGCACCGGCGCGCAACAGCACGGCGAGATCGTTGGCGCTTTCGGCGGTGAAGCTGCCGGAAATCTGACCTGAACCGCCGAGAATCGGCTCGTTGATGCGCGGTGCCGAGATCACCTGGCTGTCGAGGATGATGGCAAACAGGCGGCCGACATTCTGCTGGGTGGCCTGGCCGAAGCGCGATGCGCCCTTGCCGTCAAAGCGGAACGAGACGACGGCCTCGCTGGTGCGCTGGTCGAAGGTCGCCTGGGCATCGGTGAGGTTTTCGCCCGACACAATGACGCGGTTTTCGATCAGGTAGGGAACCGGCGGATCATCCTGCGAATACATCACAGTCGAGCCAGCCGGCGGGCGGCCCTGCAGGGCGTCCTGCGGCGACATCGACTGGTCGACCATCTGGAAGGTCAGCTTGGCCGTCTTGCCAAGGATTTCCTTGAGACGCGTCGGGTCCTGGAGGCCCGGGACCTGGACGAGGATGCGGTCCGCACCGGCACGCTGGATGATCGGCTCGGTGGTGCCGAGTTCATTGACGCGGCGGCCGATGACCTCGATCGATTGGGTGACCGCATTGTTGACGCGATAGTCGATGCCGGCATCGGTCAGCGTATAGCGCAGAAGCCCGGCTTCGGGCTCCTCCAGCGCGAGTTCGCTTACCGAACCGGTGCCGAACATGCTCGACGAGATCGGCGCGACCAGTGCGGCAAGTGCCGTCTTGGCCGCTTCAACCTCGTTCGTGTCGGTGATTCTGACCTGGATCGTCGTGCCCGTGCCGGTGAGGCCGGTGTAGCCGATCTTGGCGTCGCGCAGCAGGGTGCGAATGTCGTCGCGGGTTGCCTGCAGCCGCTCGTCGATCAGGTCCTGCCTGTCGATCGAAAGCAGGATGTGCGAGCCGCCCTGAAGGTCGAGGCCGAGCGTCAACGCGCGCTTGGGAAACCATCCCGGAAGGGCATCGAGCTGAGATTTCGTCAGCATGTTCGGGATGGTGAATAGCACCCCGAGGAGCACGATGGCCCAGATCGAGATTGTCTTCCAGCGCGAGAAATAGAGCATATGGCCTCGTCCGTTAAGGCGTGAAAGCGGTGCGTCTAGCGTCGCTTACGGTTATTTCTTGGCGTTCTGGTTGGCGATCGGCTCGCCCTTGACCCGAACGTCGGAAATCGTCGCGCGCAGCGCCGTCACCTTGAGGCCGTTGCCCAGATCAACCTCGAGTTCGTGGTCGTCAATGACCTTGGACACCTTGCCGACGAAGCCACCGCCGGTCACGACCGTGTCGCCGCGGCGGATCGCCGAAAGCATCTCGCCACGCTTCTTGAGCTGGGTGCGCTGCGGGCGGATGATAAGAAAATACATGACCACGAAGATCAGTACAAACGGCAAAATGCTGATGAGAACGTCGGGCGTTGCTCCAGCGGCCTGTGCGTATGCCGGCGTGACGAACATGAATGTCTCCTGAGAAAGTATCGGGATACCGCACATCGGGACCCCGGAAATGTGCGCGGAATATAGTCGCTCATGCCACCAATGCAACTACGCTTGGCCCAAGCAGCGGCGCTTTTCCGCGCAATTTGAGCGTGTTACAGCGTCGCGCACAGCTAATATCTAGAGACTGACGGGATTGGCCATGGAAAAGACCATCGAAGCGCTCAACTCCAAACTGGATCTTCTGATCGCTGCCGTAGCCAGGCTTGCGCCACCGTCCCCTCCTGAAACCGACATCGACACCGCCGACTGCTATGTCTGGGCGGCGGATCCCGGCTATCTTGAGCCCGTTCACCGCGTCAATCGCGTCGACATCGGCCTGATCAAGGGCGTCGACCGGGTCCGCGACATCCTCGTCGACAACACCGAGCGCTTCGCTTCCGGCCTGCCGGCCAACAACGTCCTGTTGTGGGGCGCACGCGGCATGGGCAAGTCGTCGCTGGTCAAGGCGGCACACGCCTCGATCAACGCCTCGGGCAAGACGACGGCGCCGCTCAAGCTGATCGAGATCCACCGCGAGGACATCGACACGCTGCCCAAGCTGATGAACCTGCTCAAGGCAGCGCCTTATCGTTTCATCTTGTTCTGCGACGACCTGTCGTTCGACCATGACGACACTTCCTACAAGTCGCTCAAGGCTGCGCTCGAAGGTGGCGTCGAGGGCCGGCCAGGCAATGTCATCTTCTACGCGACGTCGAACCGCAGGCACCTTTTGCCGCGTGACATGATCGACAATGAGCGCTCGACCGCCATCAACCCGTCCGAGGCCGTCGAGGAAAAGGTCTCCTTGTCCGACCGTTTTGGCCTGTGGCTCGGTTTCCACAAATGCTCGCAGGACGAATATCTCGACATGGTCAACGGCTATGCCCGCTACCATGGCTTCGATGGCGATGCCGAAACCCTGCGTGCCGAGGCGCTGGAATGGGCAACGACCCGCGGCAGCCGCTCGGGCCGCGTCGCCTGGCAGTTCATCCAGGACCTCGCCGGACGCCTTGGCAAGCCGCTCAAGGACTGAGCACTCCCCAAAACGAAAACGCCCGCCCCTGATCGGGACGGGCGAATTGGGCGGGAAATTGGAGGTCAGGGAACCCGCTATTCGAGATAGCCGCTCGGATCGACCGGCGTGGAATTCTTGCGCACTTCAAAGTGCAGCTTCGGTGCGTCGGTGGAGCCGCTCATGCCCGACAGCGCGATTTCGTCGCCACGCTTGACCTTCTGGCCGCGCTGGACCTTGAGCGAGCTTGCATGACCATAGACGGTCACCAGCCCATTTTCGTGGCGCACCAGGACGGTGTTGCCGAACTCCTTGAGGCCGTCGCCTGCATAGATGACGACGCCGTTTTCGGCGGCCTTCACCGGCGTGCCTTCCGGCACCGAGATGTCGATACCATCATTCGACTTGCCGCCGCCCTTGCCGTAATTGGCAACGACCCGGCCGCGCACTGGCCAGCGCATACGATCGATGCCCGTGGCATTTGGCGCCGGCCCAGCCGATTCCTCGGCCTGCTGCACCAGCTTGTCCTTCTTCGGCGGCGTGTAGGCAGCGACGGCGGGCGCTTCGGCTGCTGGCTTGGCAGTGGCGACATTGGGCTTCGGCGCTGCGGTGGCAGCTGTGGCCGTAACCACGGGATCGACAGCGGGAGCCGCCTTGGCAACGGTCGACGTTGCGCCCGGCACCTTCAGCGTCTGACCGATACGGATGCGGCCATCCTGCAGGCCATTGGCCTGCTTGAGCGCTGCCGTCGTCACGCCGAGCTTGCTGGCGATGCGATTGAGCGTATCGCCCTCGGCAACCTTGTAGCCGCCGCCGGCACCCGCCGGCTTGGCATTGTTGTCGGCCGAGGCAATTTGAGTGGCAGCCGTTTCCTTGGTCTTGGGCTGCTGCGGCAGCACCGCGACCTTATCTGCGGGCAAGGTTGCCGGCAGCTGCTTCTTGCCAGGCAGCTTGAGCGTATTGTCCTGCGCCGTCTGCGGCTGGGCGACTGAACCGGTCGACGTGCGGTCCACGGCAGGCGCCAGCTGAGGCGCCTGTGCCGTCTGGACGGGCGCTGGAACAAGCGCGGGGGCCTGAGCAACAGGCGCCGGCAGAGGCTGCGACGACACCGGCTGCAGGCTGCCGCGGCTGACCGAACCGGCACTGGCCGAGGCGACCGGTGTCGCCATCTGGGCGTCACCCGGGAACGGCTGCTGCTGTGGCTGATTATTGATGATCGAACGCTGGTTCGGCGTCGATGCGGTGAAGATGTCATCGACACCGCCGCCGCCAAATCTGGACACGCCGGAACTGCACCCTGCTGCCATGCCGGCAACCAGCAGAACGGCGCCGCCGCGCGCCAGAGAGCGTTTATTCGCCTTCAAAATACTGAAACGCATCGCACTGACCCGCGCTTTACCCGATACCAACTAGGCTTGATTAAAGCGCGTTAATGTTACTGGTCGGTTAAGAGGATCAAATAAATCAAAAGCTTCGCCAGCCGAGCCAAAGCCTCCGCTGAGGCAGGGCCCAAAGCCCGGCTCGAAGCACGTTGCCATGACAGTTAGTGAGATTGGCCTAGATGACGGCGGCGACGCCGCGGGTCAGCGGCTGCAGGCGCACGACGCCCAGATCTTCGCGCTCGAAGCGACTGCCGATCTTGGTCAGCTTGCACAGCACCTGTTCGCCCTCTTCCGGGCCGATCGGTGCGATCATAGTGCCGCCGCTCGACAGCTGGTCGACAAACATGCGCGGATAGCTGTCGAAGGCGGCCCAGACCACGATGCGGTCGAAAGGCCCCTCGCCCGGCAGCCCGTTCGAACCGTCGGCCTGGCGGACAAGCGCATTGCCGAGGCCGAGCATCTCGAAGCGCTGGCGCGCCAGTTCGGTCAAGGTCTTGAAGCGCTCGACGGTGACGACACGACCGGCGAGCCGCGCCATGACGGCCGCCGTATAGCCCGACCCAGTGCCGACCTCGAGAACGCGGTTGCCCGCCTCGATGTTGAGCGCGGAAATGACAGCCGCCTGGAGATCGGCCCCCTCGATCGCCTCGCCGCATTCGATCGGCAGCATGCGGTCCGACCAGGCGATGGAATGGAACTGGCCGGCGATGAAATCGCGCCTGGGCGTTGCCTCGAAGGCGGCGATCAGGTTTTTCGGAACGATGCCGCGCCCACGCAGGCGAAGAAGAAAGGCGGCGAAGCCCTCACGGTCGTCCGGCATCATGTTCATGCAATTGCCTTGGCCAATTGATCGCGCAGTTCGTGCGCCGTCATGTCGAGCTTGAGCGGTGTGACTGAAATCTGCTTGTTGCGCACCGCGTGAAGATCGGTGCCCGGCTTCACCACCGGCTCGTCGCGGCCGAAGCGCAGCCAGTAGTAAGGCAGGCTGCGGCCGTCGCGGCGTTCCTCGACCCAGATGCCGTAGGCCAGTTTGCCCTGGCTCGCCACCACAGGTCCGGTGACCTCTTCAGGCGGGCAATTGGGGAAATTGACGTTGAGCAAGACGCCGATCGGCAGTTCGGTGGCAATCAGCTTGCGCAGCAGCGCCGGTGCCAGCGCTTCGGCTGTTTCGTATGGTACGATGCGCTCGTCGTTCTCGTAGATGTAGGCCTGGCTCAGCGCGATCGAGCGGATGCCGATCAGCGCGCCTTCGATGGCACCCGCCACCGTTCCCGAATAGGTCACGTCGTCAGCGACATTCAGACCCGAATTGATACCCGACAGGATCAAATCCGGCGGCTCCGGCAGGATTTTGCGCGCGCCCATGATGACGCAGTCGGTCGGCGTGCCATTCACCGCGTAGTGCTTGTCGCTGATCTTGCGCAGCCGAAGCGGCTCCGAGATCGACAGCGAATGCGCATAACCCGACTGATCGGTCTCCGGCGCCACCACCCAGACGTCGTCCGACAGCTGGTTGGCGATACGCTCCAGGACAGCAAGGCCTTCGGCGTGGATGCCGTCATCGTTGGTCAGCAGAATGCGCATGTCACTTCGCTTCGATCTCGGTCAGGCCACCCATGTAAGGCAGCAGCGCTTCAGGAATCGTTACGCTGCCATCCTCGTTCTGGTAATTCTCGATGACGGCGATCAGCGCGCGACCGACGGCGACGCCCGAACCGTTGAGCGTGTGCACGAAACGCGTGCCCTTCTCTTCCTTCGGGCGATAGCGGGCGTCCATGCGGCGGGCCTGGAAATCGCCGCACACCGAGCAGGACGAGATTTCGCGATAGGTGTTCTGGCCCGGCAGCCAGACCTCGATGTCGTGCGTCTTGCGCGCGCCAAAGCCCATGTCGCCGGTGCACAGCACCATGGTGCGGAACGGCAGGCCGAGGCGCTTGAGCACCTCTTCGGCGCATTCGGTCATCCGGTCATGCTCGGCGAGCGCGCTCTCTGCATCAACGATCGAAACCAGCTCGACCTTGTAGAACTGGTGCTGGCGCAGCATGCCGCGCGTGTCACGGCCGGCGGAACCTGCTTCCGAACGGAAGCACGGCGTCAGCGCCGTCATGCGCAGCGGCAGCTGCTCAGTCGCCACGATTTCCTCGCGCACCAGATTGGTCAGCGGCACCTCGGCGGTCGGGATCAGGCCGAGCCGGCCGTCGCCATGCGGGACGAAAAACAGGTCTTCTTCGAATTTCGGCAGCTGGTTGGTGCCGAACAGCACCTCATCGCGCACCAGCAGCGGCGGCTGCACCTCGGTGTAGCCGTGCTCCGTCGTGTGCAGGTCAAGCATGAACTGGCCCAGCGCGCGCTCGAGCCGGGCGAGTTGGCCCTTGAGCACGGTGAAGCGTGAACCGGAGAGTTTTGCGGCACGCTCGAAATCCATCAGGCCGAGCGCCTCGCCGATTTCGAAATGCTCCTTCACCCAGTTCGGGCGCGGCAGCACCTTGCCGACCGTGCGCAGCACGACATTATCGTTCTCGTCCTTGCCGACAGGCACGTCTTCCAGCGGCACATTCGGGATCACGGCAAGTGCCGCGTCGAGCGCCTTGTCGAGTTCACGCTCGCGGCCCTCGCCGTCCTGGATGAAGCCCTTGATCTCGGCGACTTCGGTTTTCAACTTCTCGGCGAGCGCGGAATCACCATTGCGCATGGCGTTGCCGATTTCCTTGGATGCGGCGTTGCGGCGCTCCTGCGCCTCCTGCAGCTTCGAGACATGGGCGCGGCGCGCCTCGTCCTTGGCGACAAGGTCGTCAACGGTGGCTCTCGCCACCTCGGCCGACTGCCCGCGCTTGCCAAGTGCGTCGGCAAGGGCGCCAGGGTTCTCGCGAATCCATTTGATATCAAGCATTTAAAAGGTTCCGGTCGCGGCGGTTGTCAAAACGACCGCGACGGCGGATCGGGCTGTCAGCTGGCGTTCGTGCTGCTGCCTGTGCCTTCGAGCGAGGTCGATGCTGCTTGCGATTGCTCTTCAGCGGCGCTTTCGTCCGCATCCTGCTTCTCGCTCGCCACACGGTCCTTCTCGCGCTTTTTTTCGATCATCCGGGCGGTCCAGATGGAAATCTCGTAAAGAAGGATCGTGGGAAGGGCAAGGCCGATCTGGCTGACCGGATCGGGAGGCGTCAGCACGGCTGCCACGACGAAGGCGATGACGATCGCCCATTTGCGCTTGTCGGCCAGCCCTTGCGAGGAGACCATCCCCACCCGCGCCATCAACGTCGTCACCACCGGCAACTGGAACACCAGGCCGAAGGAGAAGATCAGCGTCATGATCAGGCTGAGGTATTCCGACACCTTGGGCAGCAGCGAAATCTGCACCTGATCGTCGGTACCGGCCTGCTGCATGGCAAGGAAGAACCACATTACCATCGGGGTGAAGAAGAAATAGACCAGCGACGCACCGAGCAGGAACAGCACCGGCGAGGCGATCAGGAACGGCAGGAATGCGGCACGCTCGTTCTTGTAGAGGCCGGGCGCCACAAACTTGTAGATCTGCGCTGCGATCACCGGAAACGCGATCACCAGGCCGCCGAACATGGCGAGCTTGATCTGGGTGAAGAAGAATTCCTGCGGCGCGGTGTAGATCAATTCGACCTTGTGCGGGTCGAGGCCGGCCCAGTCAGTCGCCCATTTGAACGGGATGACCAGCAGGTTGAACAGCTGCTTGGCAAAGAAGAAGCAGACCAGGAAGGCGACGAAGAAGCCGCCGATGGACCACATCAGCCGCGTGCGCAGTTCGATCAGATGTTCCATCAGCGGAGCCGAGGACTTTTCGATCTCGTCGTCTTCGGCGCTCACGAGGCTTTTCCTGCTTTGGTCGCCTTGTCAGCGACAGTCTTCTTGGACGCGGCCGCCTTGGCTGGCTCGGCCTTCGCTGCAGCCGTCTTGGCCGGCGCAACACGTGCCTTGGCCTTTGCTGGCGCCGCGCTTGCCTTGGCGGCAGGCTTGGCTTCTGGCGCTGCCTTGGGCTTTGTGGTCGCCTTCGGCTTGTCCACCTTGGCAGCAGCAGGCACCGGAGTGGCCTTGACCTCGGCGGCCGGGAACACCGGTGCTGCGGGCATCGCGTCGGGTCCAGCAACGCCCGGCATGGCGGTTGCGCCATTCTTCAGTGGTTCAGCCGGGTGCGTCACGTCGGACGCGGGCTCGTCTGGCGGCATCGCGGGCTTCGGCTTCATCGCCGTATCGAGGCCGGCGCGCACGTCGGCGGCGGCTTTCTCAAACGGGTTGAGCTGCTTCCTGATCTCATTGGCCGGATTGAGGCTGCGAAGCTCGTCGACCGACTTCTTGACGTCGTCGAGCTCGGCTTCTTTCAGCGCGTCGTTGAACTGGCGCTGAAAATCGCCCGCCATGGAACGTGCCTTGGTCGTCATCCGCCCGATTGTGCGGAGCATCTTGGGCAAATCCTTCGGGCCGACAACCACGATCATGACGACCGCGATCACCAGCATTTCGGTCCAGCCGATTTCAAACATGTCGGTGCGATCCGGCTAGTGCATGCCTCTCGAAAATCGTTGCCGACTTTTGCAAAGGACCACGCACAAATTCAAGAAGCTTACAGCGTGCCGTGCGCGTCCAGATGGACGCGCGGCGCTGTATCAGGAGTGAGGGCCTTAGCTCTTGCTGGCCTTTTCCTTGGTCGAGTTTACGGTCTCGTCGTTGCGATGCTCGACCGTCTTGGAGTCGTCGGCTTCGTCTTCCGACATACCCTTCTTGAAGCTCTTGATGCCCTTGGCCATGTCGCCCATCAGCTCTGGGATCTTGCCACGACCGAACAGCAGCAGCACGACGACCAGGACGATCAGCCAGTGCCAGATTGAAAACGAACCCATTGAACTCTCTCTTGAACGGTTTCCCTGCGATTGATCTAGGCTCTTTCGCTTCCGGATTCAAACACTAGAACATCCGCTTTCCGAAGCGACAGCCATATATCACGTGCTTTTGCGGACAAAGCGCCGCAGCGTATGCGCGCCCGCACCGGCGTCTCGGCGCCCGGCACCGCAAGCTCGAGCAGTTCGACCACTCCGAGATAGCGCCTGGAGATGATGCGGGCCTGGGTTTCACCCGTGTCTTCGCTGACATCGATGCCGGTCAGGCGCACCGCCACCTGTACCTCAGCGCCGTCGGCGATTTCGGTTTCTACCTCGCCCACCGGAGTGCTGGCATAACCATCGATGACCTTGGCGGAAAAGACGTTGAGTTCCGAAAAGAAGCCGGCGACGAACAGATTTGCCGGGCGCAGGTACAGGTCGTCCGCCCTGCCCGTCTGCACCAGCCTGCCATCCTTCAGCAGCGCGATACGGTCGCCCATGCGCATTGCTTCTTCGGCATCATGGGTGACGACGATGGCGGTCGCGCGGCTTTCGCGCAGGATCGCCAGCGTTTCGGCGCGCACCGAATCCTTGAGGCGCGAATCGAGCCCGGAGAACGGCTCGTCCATCAGCAGCACCGCCGGCCGCGGCGCCAGTGCACGGGCAAGCGCCACACGCTGTTGCTCGCCACCGGAGAGGGCATGCGGATAGTTGTCGGCGTAATGCTCGAGGCCGACGCGGGCTAGCGCGATCAGCGCCTCGCGCTTGCCCTCCTCGCGCGACAGCGCGGTCAGGCCAAAACGCACATTGTCGAGGATCGTCAGGTGCGGAAACAGCGCGAAATCCTGGAACACCAGGCCGATCGAACGCTGTTCAGGTGGCAGGAACACCTGGGGACCAGCAATCTCCTTGCCGTTGAGCAGCACCCTGCCCGACTTTTGCGCTTCGATGCCGGCGGCGATCCTGAGCAGCGTCGTCTTGCCCGAACCGGAGGGCCCAAGCAGGCACAAGACCTCGCCCGGCTCGGCGGCAAGGCTGACATCACGCAAGGTCTCCGCGCCGGAGGCGAAGCAATGGCGGATGTTCTCAAAGGCCAGGCGCGCGGCAAAGGTCACGCCTGCCGTTACCCGGGATGCCGTCTGGGCTTGATCGGTCTTCACAGAATGGGCCTCCGGGGGCCGGTTCCACACCGGCGCCGGTCAATCATCTGTGACGCGGGGTGTCAACAGGCCAAGCTCTTCGAGGTCGATGTCCGTCAGCGGATCCTCATCATCGGTGAGCAGGTCCGGATCGGACGGCGGCAGCGGTACGGAGAAGCCGGGCGGCATGCGCGACGACAGCAGCCCCGCCCCCTTGAGCTCTTCCATGCCGGGCAGGTCGCGTATCTCCTCAAGGCCGAAATGATCGAGGAACTTGTCGGTGGTGCCGTAAGTGACAGGCCGGCCGGGCGTCTTGCGACGGCCGCGCATGCGCACCCATTCGGTTTCCATCAGCGTGTCGAGCGTGCCCTTCGAGGTTTCGACGCCACGGATGTCTTCGATTTCGGCGCGGGTTACCGGCTGGTGGTAGGCGATCACCGACAGCACTTCGAGGGCGGCGCGCGACAGCTTCTTTTGCTGGATTGTGTCGCGGCTCATCAGGAAGGCCAGATCGCCGGCCGTGCGGAAGGCCCATGAATCAGCCACCTTGACGAGATTGACGCCGCGGCGCTCGTAGATGCGCTGCAACTCGGCCATGGCTGCCGGAACATCGACGCCTTCTGGCAGGCGCGCGACGAGTTGGCGCTCGCTCACCGGCTCGGCACTGGCGAAGACGATGGCCTCGGCCATGCGCACGGCCTCGGCCAGATGCAGCCGGGCCGCCGGGTTGCGCTCGACGGTCTCGCCATCCTCGTCATCGAGAGAGAACGGAACGACGTTTGATCCTTCGTTCATGACACACCTTCGGTCTGCAAGGCCCCGGGCTGGCGTTGCCGCAGGTAGATCGGTGCAAATGGCTCGTGCTGGCGGATTTCGACACTTCCGTCGCGGACCATTTCCAGGCTCGCGGCAAAGGAGCTGGCGATGGCAGTTGCGCGCTCCTCCGGGCCGGCCATGTAGCGGAGAAGGAAATGATCGAGCGCGGTCCAGTCCTTCAGCTCGCCAACCATGCGGGCCAGGATGTCGCGCGCCTGCTTGAGCGACCACACAGTGCGCCTTGATATCTGCACATTGGTGATGGCCTGGCGCTGCCGCTGGCCGGCGTAGGCGCTCAAAAGGTCAAACAGCGAGGCCGAATATTCGTTGCGTTTGTCGATGATGACGAGTTCCGGCGCGCCACGCTGGAAAACATCCCGGCCGAGCCGGTTGCGGTTGACCAGCCGCGAGGCGGCATCGCGCATCGCTTCCAGCCGCTTCAGCCTGAACTGGAGCACGGCGGCCAGTTCCTCGCCGCTCTCGCCTTCGTCGCCGGGCAGCTTTGGGATCAGGAGCTTTGACTTGAGGAAGGCGAGCCACGCGGCCATGACCAGATAATCGGCGGCAAGCTCAAGCCTCAGCGCACGCGCCTGCGAAACGAAGACAAGATATTGCTCGACGAGCGCCAGGATCGAAATGCGCGACAGGTCGACCCGCTGGCTGCGCGCCAGATGCAGCAGAAGATCGAGCGGGCCTTCGAAACCGGCGACATCGACGACCAGCGACGGGTCGTCCGTCATACGGTCGTCGGCGTTCTCCGCCCACAGACGGTCCATCGGTGCTGGCTTTTGCGCCTTGCTTTCCAATGCTTCCGCCAAATCCGTGCCTTCTCCTTGGGAGGCTATGCAACTGCCTCGAAATAATGTCCGAATTCCGCCAGCGCCACGGTTTCATGGCGTGCATGCAACTTGCCGGCGATTTTGCAGTGAAGGACAAGATCGGCACACGCCGCAAGGATTGCCGCGGTCTTTGCCCGGTAATCCCCAGAAAGCCGCTTCCCCAACGTGTCAGGCGGTGATTCGGTCATGCTGGTAGCTTAGCGCCTTTTGACCTGCGATAGAATCTTGCGCGTTGCCGAGGCTTGAAAACGAAAACGGCGCAGCCAAGCTGCGCCGTTTTCCGATTTGGGTGAGGCTTGCTTACTTCGAGACGAAGCAGTTGCCGCCGGCGGCCTTGTAGCTTTCGCACAGGCTGACCGCATCGTTGCGGGTGCCAGCCGGCACGCGAACGCGCCAGAACGTACCCTTGCCGGCGATGTCCGCCTTGACGATGCTGACCTCGCGGCCGTTGAGAACGTTGCCATAACGGCGGGCGAGATCGGCATAGGTCGACTTTGCTGCGGCTTCGCTCGGCTGCGAGGCAATCTGCATTGCCCAGGCACCGGAAGCGGCGGCCGTTGTTGGTGCCGACGGCGCGACGGCGGCGACCTGGTCAGGCTTGACCTCGCCAACGACATCGACCGGCTGCTCGGACGGGCGCTGCGGCGCGATCGGAGCCGTGGACGGGGTGTTGGCCGACTGCACCGGCTTGGCGACAGGCGCCAGCGCCGGCTGGGCCGTCACGGTGCCGGTGGCTTCGCTTGCGGAGGCAACACGCTGCGGTGCCGGATCGGTTGGCTCGGTGGCAGCAACGGCGGCGGGAGCCGGCTCTTCTCGCGGTACCAGCGTGCCATCAGGCCTCACCACCATGGTGCGGACCTTGCGTGGGGCAACGGCAGCCGTCTCGGTGCTGGCATCCGGCTGATCAGCCTGCTGCGTCTGGGCTACGCGCTCCTCGGACTTCGCAGTCGGTTCAGCGGCGATGTCATCTCCGTTGAGCGGCAGGTTTTCAGGCATGTTCGCCTCGGCTTCCTGTGCCGCGAGGTCGACCGGCTCTTCGGCGTTGGTGACGAGCTTGTCCTGGGCCGGGGCACCATTGGTCGAGCCGCCAGCGACACGATCATAGACCTTGCTGTCCTGGTTCGGCACGGTTGCGCCGCCCGGGTTTTCCGGCTTGACCTTGATCGGGCTTTCGTCGGCCTTGACGATGACAGGTGCGCCGGCACCCTCACCGCCGCCAAACGACAGCGCGAAGGCACCTATACCACCAACGACGGCAACCGCACCGACGATCGCCGCAATCATCATGCCGCGACGCGCCGTACGAGGTGCTGCCGAACCCGGAAGCGCTTCCATCGCCTCGTCGAAGTCAGGATCGTAATCGAACTCGTCGGCCTGGGCCTGCTGGCGCGGCGCATTTGCCTGGCCGTGCTGCATGCCGCCGAGATCGAAGCCACTCAGGTCGTCCTGCTGCTGGCGGCCAGCATACATGGCTGCGGCACCCGCTGTGGCAGCGCCAGCCAGTTCGATGGGCTGAGACGCATCGCCATCGCGCAACGTCTTGCGATCGAAGCCGGCGGCGTAGGGGTTCGACCCATAGTTCGCCGATGCCGCCTTGCTGCTTGCGTCAGGCGCGTTCATCTCGTTCATCAGGTTCGAGAATTCGCCGTCGAGATCGTCATAGGCCGGAGCCGGCGGCGCGTCGTCCTCGAACGACAATTCGGGAATGTCGAGGTCGTCGGCAAGAGCGACAGCCTTCTCAGGCACGTCGACGGTCTCGATATCGGGCGCATCGTCGAAGGACGAGACGGCCGCAAACAGCTCGGCTTCCAGATCGTCGACGGCAGGTTCTGCCTGCTCATATGCTTCGGGCTCGGCCTGCTGTGCGTAGGTCTCGGGCACATAGGCCTCGGGCTCGGCTTGCGGCACATAGGTCGGCGCAACCGGCACATAGGCATCGGGCTTCTGGATAGCTTCCGGCTGGTAGCTCGGCTGCGCTGCAACGGTGGATGCGGCTGCGCGCGGTGCTACCGGCGTGCCCAAGCCCCAGTTGCGAGCCTGTTCGTAACGCGAGGCAGCAAGAGGACGCATCGGCGCTGCGGCAGCAGCGACGGCAACTGCCGGCGCAACCACCTCGGCCACCTCAGCCACGGCACTGCGCTCAAGCGCCATGTCGAAGGCGTCGTCATCGAAGCTGACATCAATGTCGGCCTGATGATCGTAGCTCGGCTCGGAATAGCCGGCGTCCGCCTGGACCGGGGCCGCATCCTCGGCAGTTACGAACTCCTCGACCGGCGCGTCATAGGACGACGCATAGTCTGTGTCTTCATAGGCCTGTGCCTGTTCATCGGCCGGCTGCTCGGGCGCCCACAGAGAGCTTGCAAAAGTCGGCTCGGGCTCGGCCGTGACCGGCTCGACGACGCGAAGCGGCGCCGGATCGGATAGCGCCTTGGCCTGGCTGCTCATATTGCCAAGCAGCGCGTTCAGCTCATCTTCGAGGCTGGTGTCTTCAACCGGAGCTGCCGGAGTTGCAAGCTGAGCGACCTCTGACTCGACGATCGGGGCTTCGACCACGGGCTCAAAGGCCGGCGTTTCATAGGCAACGGCAGGCTCATAGGCCGGCTCTTCGTCGCGCAGCGCGTCCTGCAGGCGGCGCTCGAACTCGTCATATTCCTCAGCCTGCGCGACAGGTGCGGCAACCGCTTGCGGCTCCTCAACCAGATCGGCATGCGAGAAGGCGACTTCCGGCTCGGCCGGCTGGTAGTCGCCGAGCGTCAGCTGATCGTCGGCCTCGGCTGCGTAGCTGTCATCGTCGACTGCCGCGAAATCCATGTCGACGTCGGCAAGGGCGACGTCGAACTCGGCATCGAGATCGACCTCGGTCGAAGCGGCATAAGACACAGGCGCTGCGACCTGCTCGGCAGGCTCTTCAGCCGCCAGCAATTCATCTTCCATCGAAAAGCCCTGTTCGAAGGATGCAGCGACCGCATCATCGAAGTCGGCTTCGGGCGCGAAGACAGGCTCCGGGGCAAAATTGACTTCAGGCGTGGGCTCGTAGACCGGCGCTGCGGCATAGGCCGGCTCCTCGGGACGAAGCAGTTCATCCTCGAGCGAAAAGTCCTCGAAGCTCGCGGCAACGGCATCGTCAAACGACGCGTCGGAAGTGAATTCCGGTTCACGGGCGTGCTGTTCAGCCGGCGCATAAGCAACAGGTGCTTCGACGGGCGCATATGCGGCAGGTTCATTTGCCTGGGCATAGGCGGCCGGCGCTTCATACCGAGGCTCCGCGACGAGATCGTCGCTAGCCAGTTCGCCAAGCAGTTCCTTTTCCAGATCAATGCCGAAGTCGTCGTCAACAGTCGGCTCAATGCGATCAGCGGGCGCGCCAACGTCCTGGCGCACCACTGGCTGGCGCGGATCGAAGCCCATGATCCTCGTCAATTCGGCGAAGGGATCTTCGTCGGCGAAATCACTTTTGTCTGCGATCTTCAGCTGGGTTCTGTCTGCCATTCTTTTTCCCGAACTCTCGCACTTTTTTCGGACGCAATGAACGTCGCGTAAGGTTGGCCCTTACCAGCGCAATGTGGGCAAAAGGTGACATTCAGCTCCGGAAACCTAGCGCATTTCGGTCGGCGCATCCGCTCCGATCAACGCCAGGCCTGACGTCAAAACGTCCGAAACAGCCTGCACCAGCCCGAGTCTGGCATAGGTCAATTCTGGATCGTTAACCTTAACAAACCGTAAGTCGGGGTTGTCGGTGCCGCGATTCCAGTGTCCGTGGAAGCTACTCGCGAGGTCATAAAGATAGAAAGCCAGCCTGTGCGGCTCCATCGACTGGGCCGCCGACTCGATCAGGCGCGGATACTCGGCAAGCTTCTTGACGAGAGCGATCTCGCCTTCGTCCGTCAGCCGTTCGACAGCAGCGATCAGGCCGGCGCGGGCAAATTCTGCTTCGCCAAGCTGCTCTTTTGCCTGCCTGAACACCGAGTGGCAGCGCGCGGACGCATACTGCACGTAAAACACCGGATTGTCCTTGGACTGCTCAGTGACCTTGGCGAAATCGAAGTCGAGCGGCGCATCGCTCTTGCGGTAGAGCATCATGAAGCGGATCGCGTCGCGGCCGACTTCCTCGACGACCTCGCGCAAGGTGATGAACTCCCCTGCCCGCTTGGACATGCGCACCGGTTCGCCGTCGCGGAACAGCTTGACCAGTTGGCACAAAAGCACGTCGAGCTTGACGGCACCGTCGGTGACGGCTCGCGCCAGCGCTTCCATGCGCTTGACGTAGCCGCCATGGTCGGCGCCGAGCACGAACACCAGCTCCTCGAAGCCGCGATCGACCTTGTCTTTGAGATAGGCGACGTCGGCGGCGAAATAGGTGAAGGCACCGTCCGACTTGACCAGGGCGCGATCCATGTCGTCGCCGACCTCGGTCGAGCGGAACAGCGTCTGCTCGCGGTCTTCCCAGTCGTCGGGCTTCTCGCCCTTGGGCGGCGGCAGCTTGCCCTTGTATACATGCCCCTTCAGCGTCAGGTCACTGATCGCCGAGCGGATCGCCTTTGCGTTGTCGACGTGCAGCGTGCGCTCGGAGAAGAACACTTCATGGCGGACGTCGAGCAGCGCCAGATCCTCGCGGATCATCACCATCATCGCGTCGATGGTGCGGTCCTTGATGATCGACAGCGCTTCGTCTTCCGGCTTCTGCAGCAGTTCGCGGCCGAACTCCTTGGCCAGTGCCTGGCCGACCGGCACGAGATAGTCGCCGGGATAAAGTCCCGCCGGGATCTCGCCGATCTCATCGCCCAGCGCTTCGCGATAGCGCAGCATCACCGATCGGCCGAGCACGTCGATCTGCACGCCGGCGTCGTTGATGTAATATTCCTTGGACACATCATAGCCGGCGAATTCCAGGATGTTGGCAAGTGCATCGCCGACAACCGCGCCGCGGCAATGGCCGACATGCATGGGCCCGGTCGGATTGGCCGAGACGTATTCGACGTTGACGCGCTTCTTGTTGCCGAAGCCGGAGCGGCCATAGTCGGTGCCGCGCGACAAAAGGTCGGCCAGATGCTTGTGCCAGAACCCATCCTTGAGCTTGAGATTGACGAAGCCCGGGCCGGCAACCTCGGCCTTGACCACGTCGGCGTCCTTGGCGAGCTCGGCGACCAGCCGTTCGGCCAGTGCGCGCGGGTTCTGCCCTGTGGGCTTCGCCAGAACCATCGCCGCGTTGGTCGCCAGATCACCATGAGTGGCGTCGCGCGGCGGCTCGACGGCAATGCGTGTCAGGTCGAGTGCACCGCCATCTTTTGGAGTCAATTCAAGCGCTTCGACGGCTTTGGTGATCCGCTCGCTGAAATCGGCGAAAATGTTCATGTGCTCGGCTCTGGCTGGCATTGCATGGCAACCGGCAAAATTTGCCGGAAATTGCGCTCGGCCTAACTCAAATCGGGCGTATGGTCAAACAAGCGCCGGTGTTCCTTGATCGCGTAGGTGTCGGTCATACCGGCCAGGAAATCGGCGACGGCGCGCGCCTTGATGCGATCATCGGCCCGGTCGAGGCCCTCACGCCAGCCCTCTGGCATGGCGCGCGGATCGGCAAAATAGACATCGAACAGGTCGCGCACGATACGGTCGGCATCGGCCCGCACACGCATCACGTCTGAGTGACGGTACATGTTGCGATAGAGAAAAGCCTTCAGCTCTTTCTCCTGGGCGGCCATCTCGACGGAGAAGGTCACCATCGCTTCACCCGCCGCCCTCACCTCGTCAGCACTCTGCGGCGCCAAACGGGCGATCCTTGCCGTGGCGGTGGAAATCACATCCTCGACGAACATGGTGATCTGACGGCGCATCAGCTCATGGCCCGTGCGCATCGCGTCGAGCGCGGGATAGCGCTCGCGCACGCCGCGCAGGATCTGTGCCGGCAGGCCGACTCCGTCGAGCATATCGAGGGTCAAGAGGCCTGCGCGCAGCCCGTCGTCGATGTCATGGGTGTTGTAGGCGATATCGTCGGCAATCGCCGCGCATTGGGCTTCCAGGCTGGCAAAGCGGTCGAGTTCGAGGTCGTGCAGTTCGGAATAGTCGCGGATCGCCTGTGGCACCGGCCCTTTCAGGCCCTTGCCGGCGGCATCCGTCAGCGGGCCATTGTGCTTGACCAGCCCCTCCAGCGTTTCCCAGGTCAGGTTCAGCCCGTCGAACTCGGCATAGCGGCTCTCGAGCCGCGTCACCACGCGCAATGACTGGGCGTTGTGGTCAAAGCCGCCCCAGGTCGCCATCTTGTCGTTCAGCGCATCCTCGCCGGTATGGCCAAATGGCGTGTGGCCGAAATCATGAACCAGTGCGATCGCCTCGGCGAGATCCTCGTCGCAGCGCAGGGCACGCGCCAAGGCGCGGGCAATCTGGGCGACTTCGATGGTGTGCGTCAGCCGGGTGCGGAAATGATCGCCTTCATGCGCCACGAACACCTGAGTCTTGTGCTTGAGGCGGCGAAAGGCGGTCGAATGGATGATGCGGTCGCGGTCGCGCTGGAACGGCGTGCGTGTCGGGCTCTCGACCTCGTCGAAAAGGCGGCCGCGAGAATGCGCGGGATCGCAGGCATAGACGGCGCGTGGCCGGTAGCCGAAGCCGATATCGCCAAGTTGCCGTTCGCCTGCCATACTCCCCACCTGTTGACTTGCTACAGGTGGCTTCATACCTATCATAAGAAACCGAAAGCAAGGTGACGCCGATGGGCGCTGATGCCAAGACTGCCATGAAGGTCGACATGACCGAAGCCGCGGCCAAGCGGATAGCCAAGATCGTCGCCGGCGATCCCGGCAAGATCGCGCTGCGAATCTCGGTCGAAGGCGGCGGCTGTTCCGGCTTTTCCTACAAATTCGACCTCGTCGAAGGTCGCAACGATGACGACGTCGCCATCGAGCGCGATGGCGCGACGTTGCTCGTCGATGACATGTCGCTGATCTACATGGGCGGCTCGGTCGTCGATTTCGTCGACGACCTGATGGGCCAGTCGTTCCAGATCAAGAACCCCAACGCGGTCGCCGGCTGCGGCTGCGGTACCAGTTTCTCCATCTAGCCATGCGCAGGCCGCAAGCGCTCCGTCAGGTGGCGCTTTCGGCCGGCCGCGACATCGACGCCACACTCGCCTTCTGGCTCGACGTCTTCGGCCTCCCGGTCCACGCCCGCTACGACCCGCCTGGCATCGCCTTCATCATCGTCGGCGGCGTGAGGCTGTTCTTCACCGGCGGCATACCGCAGGCGACCGTCTATCTCGACATAGACGACCTCGACTCCTTCTATGAAATCGCGTCCGACAACGGCGTTGCCTTCACCACCGCGCCCACGCTCGTGCACCGCGATGCTGCCGGCGAGTTCGGCCCTGCTGGCGAGAGCGAGTGGATGGCGTTCCTGAAGGATCCGGCTGGCAACACGATCGGGCTCGTCGAGCGCAAATAGGCTTGCGCATTCCTCCGAAGCACTCCATCTCGTCGCGATGCGCCGCTGCCCCCGGGCGTTCAACGATTCTGAGCGTAAGGGAAAGCATGCAGATCCGTCGTTTCGAACCACGCGACTTCGACGCCGTGGTGAACGTCATCCTGCCGATCCAGCGAGACGAGTTCGGCTTTGACGTCACCCTCGACCACCAGCCTGACCTCCGGATAATCCCAGAGTTCTACCAGCGCGATCTCGGCGATTTCTGGGTCGCCGAGGCAGATGGCAAGATCGTCGGGACGATCGGCCTGGTCGACATCGGCGATGGGCTCGCCGCATTGCGCAAGATGTTCGTCGCCGCCGAATGGCGTGGCCGCGAGCATGGCATCGCTGCGAGACTGCTGGGCCTATTGCTTGCCACGGCGCGCGAACGCGGCATTCGCGCGGTCTATCTCGGCACGACCGACAGGTTCCTTGCGGCCCATCGCTTCTACGAGAAGAACGGCTTTGCGGAGGTCGCCAGACCCGACCTGCCGGCAAGCTTCCCGGTCGTGTTCATCGACACCAAGTTCTACGTTCACCGGCTGGACGCCTGAAATGCAAAGGGCCCCTCGCGGGGGCCCTTGCCTTGTTTCAGGTAGCCAGCGCTATGCCTCCGAAGCCATCGCCGCTTCGCGGATCTCGGCCTCATTTTCCTTGGTGCCGTTGAAGAAGGCGTTGAGCACCACGGCCGAAACCGATGCCAGCAGAATGCCCGACTCGATCAGCGGATGAATCGCGTGCGGCATCCACATCTTGAAGTCGGGTGCCACCAGCGGGATCATGCCGAAGCCGACGGAGACCGCGACGACAAACAGGTTGTTGCGGTTAGTCTTGAAGTCGACATTGGCGAGAATGCGGATGCCCGTCGCCGCCACCATGCCGAACATCACCAGCCCCGCACCACCCAGCACCACGGTCGGCAGTGCCTCGACCAGCGCGCCCATCTTGGGCACCAGACCGAGAATGATCAGGATCACGCCGCCGGCGACGCAGACGAAGCGGCTCTTGACGCCGGTGACGCCGACAAGACCGACATTCTGCGAGAAGCTGGTGTAGGGAAAGGTGTTGAACAGGCCACCGATGATGGTGCCAAGACCGTCAGTGCGCAGGCCGGCCGAAAGCATCGGCTGGGTCACCTTCCTGCCCGTCATGTCGCCGAGCGCCAAAAACATGCCGGTCGATTCGATCATCACGACGATCATCACCAGCACCATCGTGATGATGAGGATCGGGTCGAAGATCGGCATGCCGAAGCGCAGCGGGGTGATCAGTTCGAACCAGCCGGCGGACGCCACCTTGTCGAAATGCATCATGCCGAGCGACGCGGTCAGCACGCCGCCAATGACGATGCCGAGCAGCACCGCGATGTTGGCCAAGAAGCCCTTGCCGAACCGGGCGATGATCAGGATCGAGGCCAGCACGACCGCCGAAATGCCGACATTGACGAGCGGCGCATAGGCGGCGTTTGGTGCTGTCGCGGCAAGCGCCAGCTTGGCCGGGATCGGCGGGATGTTGGAGCCGGTGGCCGCGGCCATGTCGGTCACAGCCTTCAGCCACTCGGCATGTTCGGGCGCAACGAGCTTCGGCGCGGTCGGACCGAAGGGATTGCCGAAGATCCAGTTGATGCCGATGCGCATCAGCGATGCACCGATGACAACGATGATGGTGCCGGTGACGACAGGCGGAAAGAACCGCAACATGCGGCTGACCAGCGGCGCGATCAGGAATGCCACGATGCCGGCACCGATGATGGCGCCAAAGATCATGCGGGCGCCATCGGGGCCCGGGTTGGCGTTGGCCATGGCGACCATCGGGCCGACGGCGGCGAAGGTGACGCCCATCATGACCGGCAGCTTGATGCCGAACCATTGGGTCGCGCCGAAGGACTGGATGATGGTGACGAGGCCGCAGACGAAAAGATCGGCCGAAATCAGGAAGGCGACCTGCTCCGGATCGAGCTTCAACGCCCGCCCGATGATGAGAGGTACCGCGATCGCGCCGGCATACATGACCAGCACATGCTGGATGCCGAGCGCGGCTAGGCGAGGTGCCGGTAGCACCTCGTCCACAGGATGAGTACTGTTGGACATGGCATTTGTTCCCCTTTTGCCAGCCGGTCCAAAGAATGCCGAAGAGGACCGGTTCCCTTCTCCCTAGGGATGGTGCAGGATCGTCTGGAACGGCCGTGCAGGCTATCAAGAATTATTTGAAATCATCGCGTGAAATTCATGAAGATCGTGACCTGGAACATCAACGGCGTCCGCGCCCGCATCGAAAACCTGGTGCACTGGCTTAGGGAAAGCGCCCCGGACATCGTCTGCCTGCAGGAAATCAAGACTGTCGACGAAGGCTTTCCGCGCCTCGAGATCGAGGCGCTCGGCTACAATGTCGAAACACACGGCCAAAAGGGCTTCAACGGCGTCGCGATACTTTCGAAGCTGCCTTTCGACGAAGTCAACCGCGGCCTGCCCGGCGATGATTCCGACGAGCAGGCGCGCTTCATCGAAGGCGTGTTCTCGACCGACAAGGGCGCGCTGCGCGTCGTTTCGCTCTATTTGCCAAACGGCAATCCCGTCGGCACCGAGAAGTTCCCTTACAAGCTGTCGTGGATGGCGCGGCTGGAGCGCTGGGCAGCCGAGCGGCTGGCGCTGGAAGAGGCGCTGGTCCTTGCCGGCGACTACAACGTCATCCCCGAGGCGATCGACGCGCGCAACATCGAAGTCTGGCTGGGCGATGCGCTCTACCAGCCCGAAACGCGCCAGGCATTTCGCCGACTGGTGAACCTCGGCTTCACCGAGGCCGTGCGCTCGGTCACCGACCAGCCCGGCGTCTACACGTTCTGGGATTACCAGGCCGGCGCCTGGCAGAAGAACAATGGCATCCGCATCGACCACCTGCTGCTGTCGCCCGAAGCCGCGGACCGCTTCGCATCGGCCTCGATCGAAAAGCATGTGCGCGGCTGGGAAAAGCCATCCGACCACGTTCCGGTGGCTATCGACCTCAACCTTCAAGCGGCGTGAGAGGCCCGTCACCTGACTCTAGATGTCTAGGCGGGATGGGTGCCGACCGACTTGAGGCCATCTATGTCGGGTCGGATTCGGCAGTCCAACCTGCCAACAGACGTTCGACCAGGAGTGCATCGTTCCAGACGCCGCGGATTGGCATCTGGCGTTGCTCTGTAGTGATCTCGCCGACAGCCCATTCGGTCGTTCCGTCCCAGAACCACCATACCCGAACCTTGCCCGTCGCCGGATCAACAACGCCCGTACGAAAGACAGGGAAATTTGCGAGCTCGGCTGGCAACGGCACTGTCCCAACGACTGATACTATCTTTCTGGCAACCGCAGCGCCAAGTGGAAAGAAGCACGAGAACTGGACGTCATGCGCCAAAATCTCGGCGGTATCGCTGGGGCGATCTTCATGAATTTTCCCAAGAACCCGAATGAGCGCGCCATATTGAGCATGCTTATGGGTAAGAACGGCATAGGCCATTCCCTGAGGCGTTCCAATTTCTACTATGTCGCCAATCTTCAGCCGCCCCATCAACCGACCTCTGGAAGCCCACCCCAGTCGTGATGTTAGACGATCTTAACCTCGCCGGAAAGGCAAGCTACTGGTTGCCCTTGGTCAGGATGTCTTCGGCAAGCGAGATCGCCGTGCGGCGGTCGGATTCGTCGGCAAGCGCAAAAGCTTCTTCCTGCATGCCGCGGATCCAAGGCTGGTCGGAAGGCTGGGCGCGCTCGAGGGCTGCCGTCATCATGGCGAGGCCACGCACCACCTTGCCGCTCTCGAACAGCAGATTGCCAAGCGTCGCCTGGGCGCCGGCATGGCCCTTTTCGGCGGCGAGCTGCAGCCAGCGGCCGGCCTGCTTGACCGAGGCCTTCACGCCGCCATCGCCCTTGAGGAACATCTTGCCCATCTCGTACTGGGCGTTGGCATTGCGGTAGTTGGCGGCGGCGCGCATGTAGTATTCCTGCGCGGCGACCGGGTTGGCCGACACCGGGCTACCGGGAATGCCATGCTTCATGTAGCCGCCGAGTGCCACCAGCGCGTCGGAGACGTAGCTCTCCTCGGGCGAGCCGGGCTCGACATCCTGCTCAGCGATCTCGGTGAAGAACTTGAACGCCTCGTAGTCGTTCTGGGCAACGCCATCGCCTTCGGCATACATGCGCGCGAGCTTCCAGGTGGCACCGATCTGGCCGTTTTCGGCGGCGTAGCGATAGGCCTCGACGGCCTGGTCCTTGTGACCGCTCTTGTAGGCGGAGAAGCCGAACTGAAACACCGCCCACGGGCTCGACTCCGGCTTCACGCCGGTCTTGTCGTCGAACACCTTGTCGTCGAAGGCCAGCGCCTCGCCAGCAGCACCCAACAGGGAAGCCGCGACAAGCGCCGAATAGGCTGATGCTCTTACCAACTCAGATATGCGCATAGCTGTGTGTTTCTTTCGCCCACCTCGGTGGGTGACCGTGCCGTCGCCTTTCAGTTCGGGCACAATTCCAGTTCGCGCCCGACTGACCGTCGTTCGAGCACGGCTTGCATTCTTTCGCCCTCTCCACGCATTCGGTGCCGGACCACGCCATGCCAACCTTTGCGGTCGCATGCGCCACGTCCAGAACATCGATCACATCAAGATGCGCGCTGTTTTCGACCAAACTACGGCCAATTCCCTGCAAGAAATCGTGATCGCCCGGCAGCTGCGCAGGCATCGTCAGGGAGTTGAAGGCGTCACCGTTACTTCCGCCAGCGGCGCGAAACCTCGTGGGCAGCCAGGAAGAGCCAGGCGCATAGGCCAACGCCGCCGTCTTTCGACGGCTGGGCAGCTTGGCCATAAAGGTCGCCTTGGCGTTCATTTCTGTTCCTGCCGCACAATTGCGGCCTTGCTGTGGGTCGTTGCCAACGTCCCGCAACCGGGCGCTGGTCCGAAGACCCATTCGAGGTGCGCCGGGTTTATGGCGGGAAATTGGCAATGTCCCCGTCATGTTCATTAGCCGAAAGCTTGATGCAAAAGTGTTGCTGAATCGTCACAACTGTTGCCGACTTGCCGCGCCATGGTTTCTGAAATGCAAACGGGCGCGCCCCAGCGTTTGGGCACAAAAAAGCCGGGCACGAGGCCCGGCTTGTTATGATCAGGTTGTGGAGGTTACCACTTGACCTTGTATGAAGCAGAGACCGCGTAGGTCATGTCGCCGCCAACCGTGTAGGCAAACGTGTTACCCGGCCCAGGGGTTGTCGGAGTCGGATCTGCCGCAACCGAACCGCTCGTCATGTATGCAAGAGCGCCGCCGAGTCGCAATTCTCCACCAAACTTGTCCTTAAGCGAAACGCCAGTGAACAAGGTGTAAGTATCCGTATGGGCGTCCTCCGTAGAAGACACGCCCTGATCCCATGTAACACCTACCAAACCAGAGATGCTTTCAGTGAAAGCATGCCCAATACCGGCAGACACAGTCCAACCATCCTTCCAGTAGTATTCCAGAACACGCGGATTACCCGGGATGCCCACGATATTGTAGCGCAGGACGTCAAGAACGCTCCAATCGGTCCACTTGACCGAGCCAAACGCCAACCAGCCCGGAGCGATACCGCTCTGAAGCTTGAGTTCAACCGACTGCGGCAAAGTGCCGACGCCATTTGTAGGCAAGGTTGCCAGCGTGGTGCCCCCTGCACTGCGGACAACAAAACTGTTGCCGGTACCACCGGCAGGTGAATGCTCGATTTCCGACCGGTACAACACCTGTGCGCGAAGGGCGATCTCCGGAATGTCGTACGCAGCACCGATGCGATAGCCGCCCTGGTACTTGTCATCAAATGTCAAAGTACCGGTACCCCCGGCCGGAAATCCAGGTACACCGGGCGCAAATCGCACGACTTGCTCATATTCAAAGTTTTGCGCGAACAAGCCGCCGATTAGCCAAGCGCGCCCCTTACCCAGGTCAAACTTGTAACCGCAAGTCGCACCGAATTCGTTTGCCGTAAACTTCTCGGACATCGTGCCGGTGCCATCAGCCATCCCCGCAGTGATTGCCTGAGGCCCGTAAGTAGCGCCCCCGCCAAACGGCTGCGTGTAGGTACCTGCACAGCGCAAGTCGTCGGTAATGTTGAACTTTACGGCCGCACTCGGGATGACATAAGTTTCGGAGTACTTTCCATCCGTAACCTTGACCGTACCACCAAGCAGAGGGCTCGTGATCGTGTCGTATCCTCTTTGCGGGACAACAATTGTCACGCCAGTCCGAATATTGAAATTGCCCTCTTCGAACAAAATATCCGTATCGGCGGTGCCGCGCGCGAAACCGCCGGCTTGTGCTGCGCCTGCCGCTACGATCGTCAGCGCCGTTGCCCCCAGCAGCGCTTTGAGACGCGAAATGTTCATGGTGGTCCTCTCCCGAATGCCTCGTGATGAGAATTGAACGAATTCAGCCTGCTCACGCAACATTGATTTTTTGCAAACAATGGTGCCCCCGTGGCGGCGGCATGAAGGGGTCCATCGCCTTCCGCTTACGCAAACGTCAATTTTAGCCAAATCCGCGCCAATCGATCCTGAATTCCCAAGGAAATCCGGATCCGCAATGCAAAAACAGCCCGGAATCGGGCTGTTTTGGAGGCTTGTTACATTATGGCAACAATCGGGCGCAAAATAGTTACATTGGCCACAATTTACGCAGAGGCATGCCGTTTCTGACGGCACAAGCAAATCCTGCCGCAACGTCATCGCGCGGCAGGTTTTAAGCTTCGAATCGTCACCCCGCGTCGCGGACGCGGGAAAGCGCCGTGTCGAGTTTTTCCTGCGTCCGGCTGTATTCCTCGAGCTTTTCGCGCTCGGCGGCGACGATCTCTTCGGGCGCGGACGCCACGAATTTCTCGTTCGACAGCTTCTTGTGCAGCCGCGCGATCTCTTCAGTCGTCTTGGCGAGCTCCTTTTGCAGTCGCGCCGCCTCCGCACTGAGGTCGATCAGGCTGCCAAGCGGCAGGCAGGCGGTGGCTTCGCCGGCAACGATCTGGGCAGCGCCTTTGGGTGCCGCGGCCTCATGCGTGATTTCGCCAACACGGGCAAGGCGCGCGATCGCCGATTGGTGCCGCGTGAGGCGTCCCAGCGTTTCGTCATTCGCACCGACAAAGACCAGCGGCGCGATCGCCGCCGGCGGCACGTTCATTTCGGACCGAACCGAGCGGATGCCGCTGACCAGGTCGACCAGCCAGTTGATCTCGGCAGCAGCGCCCACGTCCTCGAAATCAGGCGCCGGCCAGGCGGCGTGGCACAGAAGCGACGTGCGCTCCTTGCCCTCGCCCGCCGTGTGCGCCCACAACTCCTCGGTCATGAACGGCATCATCGGATGCAGCAACTTGTAGATCTCGTCGAGCACGAAGGCCGCAACCGCCTGGCTCTCGGCCTTGGCAGCCTCGTCATCGCCCATGAAGATCGGCTTGAGCAGTTCGAGATACCAGTCGCAGAAGGTGTTCCAGACGAAGCGATAGGCAGCACCTGCCGCTTCGTTGAAGCGGTAGGTGGTGATGGCAGCCGTCACCTCGCGCGTCGCCCGCGTCAGCTCGGTCAGGATCCAGCGGTTGACGGTCAGCTTGGCATCGTTGAGCCAGAACGCGTCATTGCGCGCCACGCCGTTCATCTCGGCAAAACGCGTGGCGTTCCACAGCTTGGTGCCGAAGTTGCGGTAGCCGGCGATGCGGGCCGGATCGAGCTTCACGTCGCGGCCTTGTGCCGCCATGATGGCGAGGGTGAAGCGCAGCGCGTCGGCGCCATACTCGTCGATCAGTTCGAGCGGATCGATGACGTTGCCTTTCGACTTCGACATCTTCTGGCCGCTCTTGTCGCGAACCAGCGCGTGGACATAGACCGTGTGGAACGGCTCCTCTTCCATGAAGTGCAGGCCCATCATCATCATGCGGGCGACCCAGAAGAAGATGATGTCGAAACCGGTCACCAACACGTCGGTCTGGTAATAGGTGTCGAGCTCGGGCGTCTTGTCGGGCCAGCCGAGCGTCGAGAACGGCCAAAGTGCCGACGAGAACCAGGTGTCGAGCACGTCCTCGTCACGGGTCAGGATCTTGCCCGGCTCGAAATTCTCGAGCTGCTCCTCGACCCAGGCCTTCCACGGCCCTTCGAGAGCCAGATAATGCTGGATCGCCGCATCGAGGGCTCCCTGCTCGGTGCGTTCCACGAAGACCTGGCCGTCCGGACCATACCAGGCCGGGATCTGGTGGCCCCACCACAACTGGCGCGACACGCACCAGGGCTGGATGTTTTCCATCCAGTCGAAATAGGTCTTTTCCCAGTTCTTGGGCACGAAATTGGTACGGCCCTCGCGCACCGAACGCAGCGCCGGCTTCGCCATCTCGGCCGCGTTCACATACCACTGGTCGGTCAGGAACGGCTCGATCGGCACGCCGCCACGGTCGCCATGCGGCACCATGTGCTTGTGCGGCTCGATCTTGTCGAGGAAGCCGCCCTCTTCCATGATCTGGACGACGAGCTTGCGCGCCGCGAAACGGTCGAGGCCATGCAGCTGCGCCCACACGCCATCGCGCATCTCGGTGCGTTCGACGCCTTCGAGGAACTCGTCATTGTCGACGATGTTGATGTTGGCCTCGACGGTGAGAATGTTGATCTGCGGCAGGTTGTGGCGCTTGCCGACCTCGAAGTCGTTGAAGTCGTGCGCCGGCGTGATCTTGACCGCGCCCGAGCCCTTTTCCGGATCAGAGTATTCGTCGGCGACGATGGGGATCTTGCGGCCGACGATCGGCAGGATGACGTTCTTGCCGACGAGTGCTGTGTAGCGCTCATCTTCAGGATGGACGGCAACGGCGGTGTCGCCGAGCATCGTCTCGGGCCGCGTGGTCGCAACGGTGATGTAGGTAGCGGGGTTCTCCGGATCGTAGACTTCGCCTTCAACCGGATAGCGGAAGTGCCACAGATTGCCGTTGATCTCGTGCTGCTCGACCTCGAGGTCGGAGATCGCGGTCAAAAGCTTGGGATCCCAGTTCACAAGGCGCTTGTCCTTGTAGATCAGCCCCTGCTTGTGCAGCGTCACGAACACTTCGACGACGGCCTTGGACAGGCCCTCGTCCATGGTGAAGCGCTCGCGCGACCAGTCGCACGACGCACCCAGCCGCTTCAGCTGGTTGAAGATCATGCCGCCGGATTCGTCCTTCCACTCCCAGACCTTGTCGACGAACTGCTCGCGGGTCAGGTCGCGGCGATGGATCTGCTTTTCCATCAGCTTGCGCTCGACGACCATCTGCGTGGCGATGCCGGCATGGTCCATGCCCGGCTGCCACAGCACGTTCTTGCCGCGCATGCGCTCGAAGCGGACGAGGATGTCCTGCAACGTGTTGTTGAGCGCATGGCCCATATGCAGCGAACCGGTGACGTTGGGCGGCGGGATCACGATGGTGAACGGCTCGGCACCTTCCGGCGCGCCTGCGCCGGCCTTGAAGGCATCGGCATCTTCCCAGGCCTTGGCAATCTTGGGTTCGACTGATTTGGCGTCGTAGGTCTTCTCAAGCATCAAAATTGGTTCCGTTTTGGTCCGGATTTGTTGGTCCGGTGTAAATCGGATGGGTGGGGCCAAGTCAACAGCACGGTCAGCCGCAACCTGAAACGAAAACGCCGCCCGAAGGCGGCGCTTTCATGTCGGCGAAGCCGAAATCGCTACGAGCCGCGTGCCACGCGCTCGATCTCTTCGCGCACCAGGCGCTCGACCAGCGTCGGCAGGTTGTTGTCGAGCCAGTCCTGCAGCATCGGCCGCATCATCTCGGTGGCAATGTCGTCGAACGATTTGCGGCTGCGCGCCGCATAGGCGTCGTTGAGTTCGCCAAAGGCTGCCGACACCTGGCGGCCTGCCTGTTCCGAGATGATCGCGGCCTTGGGCGCCAGCGTCTCTTCGACAACAACGGGATCTACAGGTACCGCCGCAATTTGCGGCTCGACCTTTTCAGCCTCGCGCGCCGGACCAGCCAGACGCTCCATCTGCTCGACAGCCACGGTCGACTGCGGTGCCCAGCTTGCCGCCGACGCACGCTGTGTTGCCGGTGCCTCGACAACAGCTGCCGGCGCGGGCGTTTCATCAACGGGTGTCCGCGAAGGCACCGAAGCGACAGACTTCGGCTCTGCCGACGGCCAGCGCGCGGAGGCGACCTCATCACGCCGGGCGGTTTCGAGCTTTGCAGCTGTGGGCGTCACTTCGACCGGCTTCGCTTCGACGGGTTTCGGCGCCTGAAACTCGGCGCGGAATGCCTCGACTTCGATGATGTTGCGGTCGCCGCGATCGTCTTCCGGTTCCGGACGCATCTGCTCGAAGTCGACAGCCGGACGGCGCCCGGTGTCGTTGTCTTCGATGATCCTGCGAATGGAAGCGAGTATCTCTTCCATCGAGGGTTCGCGCTGAGCGCTGCTAGCCTGGGCCATCGTCACATCCGCCGCCTTTGTGACAGGATACAAAGTGCGCCCATCGAAACGAGCGTCGAATCAGAGCCCAAGCGTAGCTGACTGATTCCCCTTCGAGAATCCCCAATCGGGCACCCCCGTCGATTTCAACAGAATACAGTGTTCCGGCCACTTCTTCTTGGTCGGCAAAACGAAAACGGGCGCCAGCTCCATCGGAGCAGGCGCCCGCCTGTTAGACAGCTGGCTCGCTGAAGGTCAGCGGCCGTCCGGCGTCCGGAGACCGATCCACTTGTCCTTGACGGCGTTGTAGTGCTCTTCCGGCCTGTATTTTGTGACCTGAAGGTTGAGCCGCTCGACCGAGAGATTGCCGGCAGCCGACAGGATTGCGTAGCTCGCCACCACGACATCGCGCTCGGCATTGGCCAAATTGATCTGCGCATCGGTGACGTCTTGCTGGGCGTTCAGCACATCGAGCGTCGTGCGCTGACCGACATTGCGCTCCTCGATGACGCCGTTAAGCGCCAGCTGAGCTGCCGAGATCACCTCGCGGTTCGCCGCCACTGCCTCGCGAGAAGCGGTGTACTGCGTCCAGGCGGAAGTCACTGCGGCGCGGACTTGGTCACGGCTGACATCGACTTCGATGCGGGCCTGACCGAGCGATTCCTTGGATTGGCGCACGGTCGCAGAGGCGCGGCCGCCCTGGTAGATCGGCACGGTCAGCGTTGCACCGATGTTGGCCGACGTCGTCCAGCCATCCGGCGACTGGGGGCTGTTCGGCGAATTGTCGCGATGCGTCTGGGAGACCCCCGCCGATGCCGACAGCTGCGGCAGCAGCGCGCCTTCGGCAGACTTCACCGAAAATCCGGCCGCGTCGACCAGATGTTGTGTGGCCTGAATCGCCGGATGCTGGTCGGCTGCCAAGGCTGCCGCGCTATCGAGGTTTCTTGGTAGCAGCTTGGCGAGTGGCGCCGCCGCCTTGAGGCTCTTCGGTTCGTCACCGACGATCTGGCGATAGATGGCAGCACTCGACAGCGCCGCCGCCCGGGCCGCAGCCAATTGCGCAAGCGCCGCCGAACGTGAGGCATCGGCTTGCGCCACGTCGGTGCGGGTGCCCTCGCCCACGTCGAAGCGCGAGCGCGCGGCGCGAACCTGTTCGCCGAGGAACTGCAGATTGCGTTCCCTCAGCGCGGCGATCTGGCGGTCGCGGATCACGTCCATGTAAGCACTTGCCGCGTTGAACAGGATGTTCTGTTCAGTGTTGCGGAGGCTTTCATTCGATGCGCGCACGCGTGCTTCCGCAGCAGCGACATTGTTCTTGGTCTGGAAACCATCGAACAGCGACTGACGAATCTCGACACCGAATGAACCGGTCGTCAGATGGCTCGTCGAGGAGTTCCGCCGGGTGGTCGAATAATCGATGCTGGCCGAGCCATTGATCGTCGGGCGCCAGCCCGACTTGGCGATCGCGACGCTTTCATCGGTGACACGCACACCGGCGCGGGCCGAATTGAGCTGGGAATTGTTCTGATAGGCCTTTGCCAAAGCTCCGAGGATCGTTTCCGCGGAGGCCGACAGCGGCGAAAGCGCCGTCGCGGAGACCAAGGCTACGGCAAACACACTTTTACGGAAAAACGACACGCGCGTCCCTCATTAATTCTGCGGCGAGCTGCCTGATGACAGCTATAGATGCCCCTCGCCGAAACCGACAACAAGCGACTATTCCAGACTCGAAAAGTCCAGAATCAATCACCCTCGTCCGCTCCTTAGATCATCACGACGCATTGCCCGCCGCAAGAAAAAGGAGATCAGAACTCAAATTCGTGTGTGCGATTGAAGCCCGGTAGTGGCTTTACTGCCGCATTGAAAGCACGGCGGGCGGTAACTATGGAGCCCGCCTTGAGGAAGACGCTGGCGACACCGGCATTGCCGCGCCCTTCGACAACGACCAGCCGGCCGCCTTCCTTGAGCTGGGCAAGCAGCGCCTCGGGCACCTGCTCGACGCTGCCGCCGACGAAGATGACATCGTACGGCCCCTGCGAAGGATAGCCAGCGGCGAGTGCCGCGGAGACCACCACGACATTGTCATAGCCGAGCGACGAAAGCGTCGAGTTTGCCTTTGCCGCAAGCGTGGAATCGCTTTCGAGCGCAATCACCGAGCTTGCGAGGCGCGACAGCACCGCCGAGGAATAGCCAGTGCCGCAACCGACATCGAGAACGAAGTCGCTCGGCAGGATTTCGGCCAGTTGTGCCAGCTTGGCAAAAGGCGATGGTTCCATCAGGTAACGCGGCTGGTCGGCATCGGCGGTCGCGGCGTAACGCAAGTCCTCGTCGATATAGGCAAGCTCGCGCTGGCCATTGTCGACGAATTCCTCGCGCGGCACCGACAGCATGGCGGAAAGAATGGCGGCGTCGGTCACATCAGTGGTGCGGACCTGGCCGTCCACCATCTTCACGCGACGTTCGGAAAAATCAGCGTTCATGTTCAACCGGGCCCGCCTTCGGCGCGTGATGCGCAACTGCTACTGCCCGAATGGGTCCCCGGCGGCGGTTGCCGAGGAAGCTGGAGGCCTCGCCCGGAATCGAACCGGGGTGCAAGGATTTGCAGTCCTCTGCGTAACCACTCCGCCACGAGGCCTCGCCGCTTCGGGCGTCTACACGGCTCCAATAGGTTGCCAGGATTCCGCCGTCAAGCGGGGAAGAATCTTTCCCGAAGGTTTTGCTGCGCGAGCGAGCGGGATTCAACGGCACAGGCCGTCACGCGGTTTCAGCAGGTCGTCCTGCGCCCGCCATCCGTGCAGAAAGCGCCTGCCTCGAGCCCATCACACGGCCAAGCCGAATCCCCCGTGCGAGGCAGTCGCCCATCCGTGACGCAAACACTGGCGCTAGTTGGCGGGGCGCTTGCGCCGCTCCCACCAGATGATCAGCCTGCGCCGTACGCGCCGCACGACATGGAACTCGTGCGAGAGAATCAGCAGGCCGAGCGGAATCATCCAGAAGCCAAGCACCGGCAGGAAGCCCAGCAGACCGAAGAAGCAGAGCGCGACGCCGATTCCGATGCGCACCCCGCGCGAACGCGGCATGGCGAATTCGCGGCCGAAGATGGAAATCTTGCGCCTGGGGGGCTGCTGAGGTTTGGGGCTCGTCATTGTCCCTGCATGTGTCCGGTGATGCTCGTGCGCCCGAATGCCGCGCCAAGCCGGCGAAAGGCTTGGCAAAGCGGTCATATGAGGCCGTCCCGGCGTGATTACCAGAAATGCTTCCGGGAAAAACGCGCAAAAATCTCGATTACCGCTTTGCAAATCGGATTACCGTTGCTATACGCCGCCTCGTTCACACCAGAGCGCTGTTCCCCGGTAGCTCAGTGGTAGAGCAACCGGCTGTTAACCGGTTGGTCGCTGGTTCGAATCCGGCCCGGGGAGCCACTTCATTCGGCTAAGCGCGCGTTTCCATTACATCTTCCTGAAATTTAGCGGCCTGTTCCCCGCCTGCAGTGACAGGCTGAACCGCCGAGACAGCTATCTGAAACAGCGGTTCAAGCACGAGCATCAAGGGCGCGAGGCGAAAATCGACCAATTCATCCGTTTGGTCAGCCGCTCCAGGGCGATCGAGCCGAGCATCGAATTGCCGCGCGCATTGAGCCCCGGCGACCACACCGCGATCGACGCCACGCCGGGCACGATCGCCAATATACCGCCGCCGACACCGCTCTTGCCGGGAATGCCGACACGAAAGGCGAATTCGCCCGAGCCGTCGTAATGGCCGCAGGTCAGCATCAGCGCGTTGATGCGGCGGGCGCGCTCGCTCGAGACGATCGAATGCCCCGACGATTCGATTCGTCCGGCGTTGGCGAGGAATCGCCCGGCATTGGCCAGCTGCAGGCAGCTCATGGCCACGGCGCAGTGGTGGAAATAGACTCCCAACGTCATCTCGGGGGCATGGTTCAGGTTGCCAAAACCCTTGAGATAGTTCGCCAGTGCGAAATTGCGGAAGCCGGTGGCGCGCTCGGAATTGGCCACGTCGCGATCGATGATGACCGAATCGTCGTCGGCCACCGTGCGCATGAAGCTCAGCACCTCGCCGATTGCCTCGCGCGGCTGATGTCCGGAGAGCAGCACGTCCGAGACGACGATCGCTCCGGCATTGATGAAGGGATTGCGCGGAATGCCATGCTCGAGCTCGAGCTGGACGATGGAATTGAAGGCCGTGCCCGACGGCTCGCGGCCGACGCGGTTCCACAGCTGATCGCCGACACGGCCGAGCGCCAGCGCCAGCGTGAACACCTTGGAGATGCTCTGGATCGAAAACGGCTCGTCGGCATCGCCCGCCGCTGCCACCTCGCCGTCGTTTCCGACTACCGCAATGGCGAACTTGGCCGGGTCGACCTTGCCGAGTTCGGGAATGTAGGAGGCAACCGCGCCGCGCTCGGTCTGCGCCGCCATTTCGGCGACGATCTCGTTCAGCGTATCCTGGAGGCTGGGCATGGCACTTCCTGCAAGCTCTTCGACCGGCTCGAACCGGAACGCCGTTCTACATCAAGTCGCGCGCGCCGCCACCCGTACCGCCCGTCATTGCCCAATCGGCAGAACCATCTGTCCACGGCACCGCTCGTGCCGCGGTCGCAACCGAATCGATAAAGATGTGCGCGAACTGAAACTTTTGTAGCCGCGATTCACGTATCCCTCACGTTGCGTCAACACGGGACTGTTACAAGCGACTTCTAATGTTCACTCAACCCACCAAACGGAGAAGTTGCGATATGCGATTTTCAGATGTGCGTGAGAGCCTGCGGAGCATCGGCGTGGTCATGAGCAAACGTGGGGAAACCATCCGCCTCAATTATTTCGGCGGTCTCGAAGATACAGCCAAATATGCAACCGATCTGCAGGAAGCACTTGCGCTCGGCAAAGAGCTCGCCGGCCCCCGTCGCCATAGTTCATCGGGACGCTGAACCGTCACCGACTGGCGACGCGACCAGGGCATTGTCTGCCCATCGCGATCGCCAGGGCGATTGCCAGACCATTTGGCGCGTGAAGTAGGTCGCCTTATCAGATGACCCGTCAGAACGGCATTTCACGGCTATTTTGACGTTTCACTCACGCCGCAATCACCCCGCCTCCCTAACGTCCTACCGAAATCAGGCCGGAATCACGTCCGGCAAGAGTGGTGAGGAACGCTGGAATGCTGCAGGTCTTGCCCGGTGCCAAAAGCATACAAGCACGCGCACTTGCCGGAATGTCGTTGTATGATCTCGATGCAAGTTGCGAGGGCCGCGGGCGATTCGACCTGTGGTACCCTCTTCGGGGGCATGGACGACCTGCAGCGAAGGTCCGCACGATGGCTGGTGACGACGCCAGTACGCTTTGCAATATCTACCTGTTCGGGGCGCTGGCCGTCACCGATGCCGGCGGCGCTACGTGTACGCCCAAGGCACAGAAATCGCGCGCGCTTGTGGCGATGTTGGCGCTTGCGCCACGCGGCGCCCGCTCGCGCATCTGGCTTCGCGACAAGCTGTGGAGCGATCGTGGCGAGGAACAGGCCGCCGCGAGCCTGAGGCAGGCGCTCGTCGACGTGCGCAAGTCATTGGGCACGATCGCCGACAGCATCATCATTTCGGACAACCACACGATCTCGCTCGATCTCAACCGCGTGTCGGTCGATGCGCTCCAACTGCTCGACCCATCGCGCCAATCGGTGCCGAGCGAGGCCGAGCTCGAATCCTGGCCGGAACTGCTCGAAGGCCTCGACATCGGCGACCCCGAGTTCGAGGAATGGCTGATGCTCGAGCGCCAGGTCTGGCAAGGCCGGCTCGAAAGCGCGCTCGGGCAGCGCGACGTCAGCCCCAAGGACAGGCGCAGCAACGGCCTCATCCCGACGCATGGCCAGAAGCCCGGGCCGGATTCCTCCGATGGTGGCAACCGCAAGTCGTTGCCGCTGAACGGCGGCCGGACGGGTTGGTCGGTGGCGCTTTTGCCGCCGTCGATATCGGGCGACGCCTTCGAGGCGGAATCACTGCCCGACATGTTTGCCGAACTGCTCGTGCGCTCGCTGCTCGAAGGCGGTGAACTTGCAGTCTGCGACCTGTCGCGTCCGGATCTTTCCACGACGCAGGAGCCGGATGCGGCATTCGAGTCGGTAGCGCTTGCAATGCAGGTCCGCTACCGCTTTTCGGCCCATCAGGCCTATATCAGCGTCAGCGTTCATCGCACCGCCGATCGCAGCCTATTGTGGATGGGCGGTGCCACGCTCGAGCGGCGCGCCGTCGAAGCGGGCGAAACATCCGCTGCCCATCAGCTCATCAATGAAGCGATGGACGAGTTGCGCAAATACTTCATCGCGCGCTCGGAACAGACCGACGACGCCGTCGAGGCCGAGAGCCTCTATGCCGCCGTCAACGCCATGTTCCGGCTATCGCGCAACGACCTCGTCATGTCGGAAGCGTCGCTTCGGCGCATCATCGCCCAGCGGCCGTCGTCGCAGGCCTATGCCTGGCTCGCCTTCCTGATGACCTTCCAGGTTGGCCAGCGTTTTTCCGACTCCGCCGTCGCCATCGAGCAGGCCCAGCATTATGCCCGCAAGGCGCTGGAGCTCGACTCCAGCAATTCGGTCACCCTGGCCCTCGTCGGCCATGTGCATTCGTTCCTGTTTGGCGAATACGACTATGCATCTGGCCTGTTCGAGCGCGCCATCCGCGCCAACCCGACCCAGGTGCTCGGCTGGGATCTCTACTCGATGCTGCATGCCTATGCCGGCCAGCCGGACAAGGGCCTCAGCCTTGCCAACTGGGCGCGCCATCTCGGCGCCTACAGCCCCTACCGCTACTACTTCGACACCTCGCGGCTGATCAACGCGACGCTCGCCGGCAATCACCGCGTCGCCATCGAGGCCGGCGAACAGGCGCTGCGCGAGCGGCCCGACTTCAACTCGCTGCTTCGCTACCTCGTGGCGAGCCACGCCCAACTCGGCGACGTCCGCGCGGCCCGTACGCTGCTCGACCGCCTCAACGTCGTCGAACCCAATTTCTCGATCAGTTCCCTGATCGACGCCCGCTATCCAATCATGCGCACCGAGGGCGGCGCCAATCTGATTTCCGGCCTGATCAAGGCCGGCGTCAAAAAAACATGACGGACGCGCCGAGCACCGCAAAATTCGATCAAATCAATGGGGAATTCAGTGTCTGGCAACGACAGTTCCGCGCCTGTTGAGGGCGGCTTTTCACACTTCCTGGATCAGTATCGCTTCAAGATCGTCGGTGACGACGTGCTGCCTTGCGCAGCCACGGACCGGCCTCCAATCGTGCTGGAAACCAAGTTCGCATCCGGCGCCGAGGCGATGGTGATGGCGGCAGGCGTCGCCAGCGCCGTCATGAGCGCCGGCGTACTGAACAAGGCGTCGCTCAACAAGAATAAGAACAAGAACAAGAATAAGAACAAAAACAAGAACAAGGGCAGTGCTCTTCAATCAGGTTCAGGCGGCGGCTCGCAGAGCAGTCTGATCCCGGCCTTCGAGCTTAGGCGCCTGCACACGTCACCCTCGCCGCACGCGTTCACGGCGGCGCGCAAATTCACCTGGGAGCAGCTCGATATTCCGCTGCCGCCTGGCCCCGATGTCACCCGGCTCGAAACCACGGTCATGCTTTCGCTCCAGTCCCGCGACCGCGAACGCTCGCGCCGCAAGGAAGACATCGAGCGCGAAGCGAGCCTCGATGTCTCGGATTTCACCAAGCCGCTCGGCATCGACGGTATCAGCGGCTTCGACCAGACCGAGGGCCTGTTCCAGGCGATCCTGACGGCCTGCGAATATGTCGGGCTGATCTACAAGGCAAAATTCAACCGCGCGCGGCCCAACCAGGTCGAGCCGCGCCTGCGCCTGATGCTGCCCAATCCGGCGCACCAGGCCTATCCGAGCAACCACTCGTTCCAGTGCCACTCGATCGCCTTTGCCTTCAACGCCATCTTGCCGGAGCACCCGGCGACCGAGGAGCTGTCGCGCATCGCCCGCAAGGTTGCGGAAAACCGCGAATGGGCCGGCCTGCACTATCCGAGCGACACCAATGGCGGACGGGCGCTGGCGCAGCGCTTCCAGCCCTATCTCAGGGACGCTTTCATGGCGAATTACCTCGCCGCACAGCGCGAATGGATCTGAGGGGGCGACCATGGCAAACGGCAACCAGCAATTCTCCTTCCAACCACCTCAGTCCTACTACTACCTTTGGCACCTTGCGGCCCTCGGCGTGATCGACGCCACCTTCGGGCCGCTGACCCCGGGCGGAGAGATCGATTTTTCATCGCCCGCCATCAACGGCACCGTCTGGGACACGATCACCGAGGCGTTCCCGGCTGCGACAACGCCCGCAACTGTCGCCCTGATCGACGTCGGCGTCAGCCGCAGCCATCCCAACCTCAAGAGCCGGTTGGACGCGGTGAAGTCGATCGATCTGGTGAGCCACCCCTTTGGCGCCAAATATGTCGCCGCGCCTGCCGCAAGCCCCTACGACCCGGAGGTCAAGGCCACGTTCTTCAGCGGGCTCTCCACCGCAGGGTTGGGCACGCTCAACCTGACCGGCCCCGAGACGGCCTATCTCAGCAGCCTGACTACAGAACTTGTGGCCTCCGAAGGTGTCCTGCACACGCTGATCGAGGGCGACGAAACCTTTGGAAGCCATGGCACGGCTGTCGCTGGACTGGTTGTCGGCGAACCTGCCGCAACCGTTGCGCCCAACCCTGCCATTGCCCTGCCCGACGTGCTGATCGCCGACGATGGCAGTGCAGTGCCAAATCCGAACCGCAACACGCTGCCCTATTTCGGCGTCGACCCGCTGTCGCGGCTGATCTCGATCAGGACCGGCTTCGAGCAGCAGCCCGACCAGTTCATCGCGGCGTTCCTTTATGCCTTTGCCAATGGCGCCGACGTGATCCTGCTGCCACGCGGCATACCGGACCCCGCGCGCAGCATCCTCAACGCCAAGCCCGAGCTGTCGCAGGACCTCGACGACAGGGCAAACTGGGAGCGTGCCGACCTGTTCGCCCGTCTCGAGGAGGCGACGCCGCCGGCGAGCGAGCTCAGGCCGCATGCGGTCGGCAGGACCGGCAATCGCGAAGTTGCGTGGAACATCCTGGCCAAGCTCATCGTTGCCATCAGCCGCAAGATCCCGGTCGTCTGCGCGGCCGGCAACGATGGCGAAAGCCAGATGATCTATCCCGCAAGCCTTGCTGCAGCCAACAACGGCGTCATCGCGGTTGGGGCGGTTACGCCGAATGGCTACCGCTCGGGCTACAGCAACTACGGCGCCAAGTTGACGCTCGTGGCACCTTCCGACGATTTCGAGATCTACACCCGCCACCAGTTGCGCGTCGACCGCACCGACCCGATGGTCGACCAGCACTACTACCATCCGGGCAAGGGCAAGGTGATCCCGCACAGCCATTTCTCGCTGCTGACCACCGACCTGCCCGGCACGTTCGGCTATGCCGGCGGTTCCGATCCTTACTCGTCGATCCTGCCGCCGCTCGACAACCAGGGCATCGGCGGCGGCTACTACACCACCTTTGGCGGAACCTCCGGCGCGGCGGCTCTCGTAGCAGGCGTCGCCGCCCTGACGGCGCGTGCCCACAAGGCAAAACACGGCCCCACAACCAAGCTCGACGGCATGGCGTCCAAGGCCAACCTCATCGCCGCCTGCGACCAGAACGCCGTGGTGAAGCCGGGAGCAACACCGCTCACGCCCGATCCGATGAATGCCGACAACGAACCGGCGAAGGGCAAGACGTATTATTTCGGCGCCGGCCTGCTCGATGCCGGCAAGGCGGTCGCGGCGGTGCTCGGCCCCTGACCGATCACAGAACTCCTGTCGGAATGCGTTCTGTGGGGGTAACGGCATTCCGGCGCTCAGGCGGCAAAGCCCATCCTCCCCTTTGCCCCTGTCCGCCCCGTCGGTACGACCGACGGGGCGGTTGCATTTCAGCGCAGCCAGCGTTCCAGCCGGTCCATCGCCTCGATCATCTCGTCATGGCTGCCGGCATAGGAGAATCGCATGTAGCGGTGGCCTGCGAGCGGGTCAAAATCCCGGCCCGGCGTCGCTGCGACATGGGCTTCGGCCAGCATGCGGCTAGCGAATTCCATGCTGTCATTGGTCAGCCGCGAGACGTCGCAGAAGGCGTAGAAGGCACCGTCCATGGGGGCTGCGAAACTGAAGCCCAGTTCCGGCAGCCTTTTGGCCAGCAACTCGCGGTTCCAAGCATAGCGCGCCTTGATGACCTCGAGCTCGTCGGTAACGTTGAACGCCTCGATGGCCGCGACCTGCGACAGTTCCGGCGCCGAGATGTAGAGCGATTGCGCGATGCGCTCGACCGGCCGCACCAGCCGCTCCGGCAGCACCATCCAGCCGATGCGCCAGCCAGTCATGCAGTAATATTTGGAAAACGAGTTGATGACGGTGACGTCAGTGTCATAGGCGAGCGCCGTCACGTCGGGCGCGCCATAAGCCAGCCGGTGATAGATTTCGTCCGAAATCACCGCGATGCCAAGTTCGCGGGCGGTATCGACAAGCGCCTTGAGATCGCCTGCCGGCACGACGGCGCCGGTCGGGTTGGCCGGGCTGGCAAACAGCACGCCTTTCAGCGGCTTTTGCGCGTGCGCGGCGCGCAGGTGCTCGGCGTGGAGATAGGCGGCGCCCTCCAGTTCGATCTCGACCACGTCGAGGCCGAGCGCGCCCATGATATTGCGGTAGGCGGGATAGCCGGGGGCCGCGATCGCCACGCGGTCGCCAGCATCGAACATCGCGAGGAATGCGAGGTTGAAGGCAGCCGACGAGCCGGTGGTGACGGCGATTCGCGAAACCGGCACGTCGATGCGGTAATGTTCGGCATAATGCGCTGATATCGCCTTGCGCAGATCGGCGAGACCGAGCGCGTCGGTGTAGCCAATGCGGCCAACCTTGAGTGCTGCGGCCGCGGCGTCCCGCACCCGCTGCGGCGCCGGATCGGAGGGCTGGCCAACCGCCATCGAAATGACCGGCGCGCCCAAGGCCTTGAGCCTGTTGGCTTCGGCCAGGATGTCCATCGCATGGAATGGCTCGACCTCGCCGCGCCGTGAAATCGCAACCGCCATTTTCGTCCACTTTCTACTGTCGCTCGTCAGGCAATGTGCCGCACAAATGCCTGATTGATATGGGGATCACAAGTTGATGAGTTTTTTGAACCAGCCTTTTCACAGCCCGATGGCTCGTTTACGAGTGTTCCCCGCCATGCAGAGCATCACAAGTCTTTCGCGTTTCATCGCAAGATCAACGCGCGCGGTCACCGCGCTTGCATTGTCGGCGGGGCTTGCGCTCGGCTCGACCAGTGCTGCCCATGCGCAGAACGTGCCGATCGTGCGCGACGCCGAGATTGAAGCCCTGGTGCGCGACTACGCCCGGCCTATCCTCAAGGCTGCGGGGCTCGCCAATTCGAACATCAACATCATCCTCGTCAACGACCCGGCGTTCAATGCCTTCGTTGCCGGCCGGCGCATGTTCATCAACACCGGCGCACTGATGACCGCCGAGACGCCGAACGAGATCATCGGCGTCATCGCCCATGAAGCCGGCCACATCGCCGGCGGCCACCAGGAGCGCCTGCGCGACCAGCTGGCGCGCGCCCAGACCATGGCGATCGTCGCCGCCCTGCTCGGTGCCGGTGCGATGGTCGCGGGTGCCGCCACCGATACCAGCGGCCTTGGTGCCGCAGGTGCCGGCATCGTTGCTGGTGGCTCTGAAATGGCGCGCCGTGGCCTGCTTGGCTACCAGCGCTCGGAGGAGACCACCGCCGACCGCTCGGCGATCACCTATCTCAATGCCACCGGCCAATCGGCGCAAGGCATGCTCAAGACCTTCCAGCGCTTCCAGACCGCGTTGTCGCTGTCGGGCGCGCGGGTCGACCCCTACCAGGTCAGCCACCCGATGCCGCGCGAGCGCATCGCCAATCTCGAGACGCTGGCGCGTGAAAGCCCCTTTTTCGACAAGAAGGATGCCGAGGCGCTGCAGCAGCGGCACGACATGATGCGCGTCAAGATCGCCGCCTACACCCAGGGCCAGGCGGCCGCCTCGCGCCTGCTGCGCGGCACCGACGGGCTTGCCTCGCGTTATGGCGATGCCCAGTCGACCTATCTGTTCGGCGACCTGCGCTCGGCGCTGACCAAGACCGACGCGCTGATCAAGTCGCAGCCCAAGAATGCCTATTTCCACGAACTGCGCGGCGACATCCTGATGAAGTCGAACAAGCCGGCGGCGGCAGCGGAAGCCTATTCGGCGGCAGTCCGGCTCGATACGGCAAAGTCGGGCATCCTGCCGATCGCGCTCGGCCAGACCTATCTCGCCATGGGCACGCCCGACGCGCTCAAGAAGGCTGTCGTTGAAATTCGCAAGGGCCTCGACCGCGACCGCGAGAACGCCTCGGGCTATCGCTACCTCGCCCAGGCCTATGGCATGCTCGGCGACGTCGCCGATGCCGACCTTGCCACCGCCGACGGCCATTATTACAGCGGCGCCTACCAGGACGCCAAGATCTTTGCGATGCGGGCACAGATGAAGCTTCAGCGCGGCTCGCCGGGCTGGGTGCGTGCCCAGGACATCATCAACTACAAAGCGCCGAGCAAGAAAAAGAAGTGAACCTTCTTTCGGCAGGCAGCGACACACAGCGCCGCGCGTCCTCTGGACGCGCAAGGGACGCTGTGAAACTTTAAACCTGATGCATGATCCTTTCCGAAAATCGTTTCCGATTTTCGGGGTCATGCATAAGCCGAAACGGCTGGAGACCAAGGGACCATGAAAAAAGCACTTCTTCTCGGCACGACCGGCATGGCTGTCGCCTTCGCCATGCTGGCCTTCGGCTATCTCGCCGGGTCGCCAAACCCCGCTCATGCCGAAACCGCCGCTGCCCAGCCATCGGTGTCTGCCACTGGTAATCTCGACAAGAAGCAGGTCGAGACGATCGTGCGCGACTACCTGCTCAACAATCCCGAACTGCTGCTCGAGATGCAGGGCGCGCTGGAAGCCAAGCAAAAGGAAGAGCAGCGCATCGCCAGCCTCGACGTGATCAAGCAGAGCAAGGACGAGATTTTCAACTCGAAGTATGACGGCATCGTCGGCAACCCTGACGGCAAGATCACCATCGTCGAGTTCTACGACTACAATTGCGGCTACTGCAAACGCGCCCAGGCCGACATGAACGCGCTGGTCAAGACCAATCCCGATTTGCGCTTCGTGCTCAAGGAATTCCCCATCCTCGGACCGGATTCGCAGAAGGCCCATGTCGTGTCGATGGCCTTCCGCAAGCTGATGCCTGAAAAATACGGCGAATTCCACGACAAGCTGATTGGCGGCGAAGGCCGCGCCGGCGAAGACGGCGCCATCAAGCTCGCCCTGGAACTCGGCGCCGACGAAGCCAAGCTGCGCGAAGCGATGAAGGACCCCGAAATCGGCGAGGCCTTCAACCGCACCTACGACCTTGCCAACAAGCTGCAGATCAGCGGCACGCCGTCCTATGTCGTCGGCAACGAGGTCGTCTTCGGCGCGCTCGGCCAGGATGTGCTGGCAGAAAAGATCGCCGCGGCGGCCGCTTGCCAGGCAAATTCCACCTGCTGAGCAAGGATTGTTCCGCGCGAGCCGTTGTGGACAGCGCAAGAAGTCGCTTGCGCTCTTTCCGCGACGGCTTATGCCGATTATAGAGGGTCCGCCGCGCCAGAGAGGATCTGGCGGGTGGAAAGGTCTGTAGATTGAAAACGGTTTTCGTCCTCAACGGTCCAAACCTTAATATGCTGGGCAAACGCGAGCCTGGGATTTATGGCGGCAAGACCTTGGCCGACATCGAGGCCGACTGCCATGCGGCAGCCGCCTCGCTCGGACTTGCGGTCGATTTCCGCCAATCGAACCACGAGGGCGTCCTGGTCGACTGGATCCACGAGGCCGGCGAGAAAGCCGCAGGCATCGTCTTGAATGCAGGCGCCTACACCCACACCTCGATCGCGCTGCAGGACGCCATTCGTGCCGTCTCGCCCTTGCCGGTCGCAGAGGTGCACCTTTCCAACATCCACGCCCGCGAGCCGTTCCGCCATAAATCCATGGTGGCACCGGTGGCTGTGGGCATGATCTGCGGCTTCGGGCCGCTCGGATACACGCTGGCGCTTCAGGCGCTGGCCGCCCGGCTCTGACCGGAAACAGGAAGAGAAAAGGCTAGAAGATGGCGACGAAGAAGACCGACGGTGTTGACCAGCAGCTCGTCCGCGACCTCGCAGGAATCCTGAACGACACCAACCTGACCGAGATCGAAGTCGAGCTCGGCGACCTCAAAGTGCGAGTCTCGCGCCAGACGCAGGCCGTACATGCGGTCGCAGCGCCAATGATGGCGGCACCCGCGGCAGTCAATTCGATACCGGTTGCGGCGATTGCAGCACCTGCTGTCGTCGACGTCTCCAAGAACGCCGTGCCTTCGCCGATGGTCGGCACCGCCTACCTCGCGCCCTCGCCCGACGCCAAGCCGTTCATCGAGGTCGGCACGGTGGTCAAGGAAGGCCAGACGCTGCTGATCATCGAAGCGATGAAGACGATGAACCAGATTCCCGCGCCGCGCTCCGGCACGGTCACAGCTATCCTGATCGAAGACGCGCAGCCTGTCGAATACGGCATGCCGCTCGTCGTGGTCGAGTAAGCCGGAAGGCTGCGCGCATGTTCCAGAAAATCCTGATCGCCAATCGCGGCGAAATCGCCCTCAGAGTGTTGCGCGCGGCCAAGGAGCTCGGCATCCAGACGGTTGCTGTGCATTCCACCGCCGACGCCGACGCCATGCATGTGCGCCTCGCCGACGAGAGCGTCTGCATCGGCCCGCCGCCTTCGCGAGACAGCTACCTCAACATCCACCAGATCGTCGCGGCCTGCGAGATCACCGGCGCTGACGCCGTGCATCCGGGCTACGGCTTCCTGTCGGAGAACGCCAAGTTCGCCGACATCCTGGCCGCCCACAACATCACCTTCATCGGTCCCTCGGGCGACCATATCCGCATCATGGGCGACAAGATCGAAGCCAAGCGCACCGCAAAGCGTCTCGGCATTCCGGTCGTGCCCGGTTCGGAAGGCGCTGTCAGCGACGAGAAGGAAGCCAAGCGGGTGGCCGCGGAGATCGGCTATCCTGTCATCATCAAGGCGTCCGCCGGCGGCGGCGGCCGGGGCATGAAGGTTGCGCTCACCGAGGCAGATCTCGAAATCGCGCTGCAGACGGCACGTACCGAAGCTGGTGCTGCATTCGGCGACGACGCCGTCTACATCGAGAAGTACCTGCAGAAGCCACGCCACATCGAAGTGCAGATCTTCGGCGACGGTGCTGGCAAGGGCGTGCATCTCGGCGAGCGCGACTGCTCGCTGCAGCGCCGCCACCAGAAAGTCTGGGAAGAGGCCAATTCGCCCGCCCTCAACGCCGAAGAGCGCTCGCGCATCGGTGAAATCTGCGCCAATGCCGTGGCCAACCTCGGTTACTCCGGCGCCGGCACGATCGAGTTCCTCTACGAAAACGGCGAGTTCTATTTCATCGAGATGAACACCCGTCTTCAGGTGGAGCACACGATCACCGAAGCGATAACCGGCATCGACCTCGTGCACGAGCAGATTCGCGTTGCGTCCGGCGGTGGCCTTTCGGTCACCCAGGACGACATCCGCTTCCACGGCCATGCCATCGAATGCCGCATCAACGCCGAGGATCCGCGTACCTTCGTGCCTTCGCCCGGCACGATCACGCATTTCCACACTCCCGGTGGCCTGGGTATCCGTGTCGATTCGGGTGTCTATTCCGGCTACAAGATCCCGCCTTATTACGACAGCCTGATCGGCAAGCTGATCGTGCACGGTCGCAACCGCGTCGAATGCATGATGCGCCTGCGCCGCGCGCTCGACGAATTCGTGGTAGATGGTATCAAGACGACGTTGCCGCTGTTTCGTGAACTCGTCGGCAACCCCGACATTGCAAATGGCGACTACGACATCCACTGGCTGGAAAAACATCTCGCGAAAGGCGAGTAGACTGGGGGTCGCATGACCCGACCTTATGCGCCCGGCTACAGCATACCCACCGACCTTCTTTTGAAGGCCTATGCGTCGGGCGTCTTTCCCATGGCCGAAAGCGCGTCGGATCCGGAGGTTTTCTGGGTCCGGCCCGAGACGCGCGGCATCATCCCCTTCAACGCCTTCCATGTGCCGCACAGCCTTGCCAAGACGATCCGGCAGGGCCATTTCGAGATCCGCTTCGACAGCGACTTCGCAGGCGTCATCGACGCGTGCGCCGAACGGCGCGCCGGGCGGCTGTCGACCTGGATCAACGCGCCGATCCGCGAGGCCTATACCCACCTGCACCGTATCGGCAACGCCCACTCTGTCGAGGCCTGGCGCGATGGAGAGCTGGTCGGCGGGCTCTACGGCGTCTCACTGGGCCGTGCCTTCTTCGGCGAAAGCATGTTTTCGCGGGAGACCGACGCGTCCAAGGTCTGCCTCGTCCATCTGGTCCAGCGTCTCAAGGAGCGCGGTTTCCTGCTGCTCGACACGCAGTTCACCACCGATCACCTGAAGCGCTTCGGCGCTGTCGACGTGCCGCGCGACAAATACGAAAAGATGCTCGCCAAGGCGCTTGTCGGCGAAGCCAACTTCACGCCCTGAGGGGCAAGGCTAGCTTTTGGCCTTCTTGGCTTCCGGGTTGGTTGGCGTATGGGTGTGGAACATCATCTTCCAGCCCTGCAGCCGATGCACATAGCCGGTGCTGACAAGCGCTGAATAGGGTTCGCCATTTTCCCGGATTGCCTTGGCCTCGTAGGTCAGCATGACGATATCGCTGCCCGGCTCGACCATGCCTTGCAGCTTCATCTCCAGGTTCCGCCAGCGATTTGGTTTCTTGGCTGTCGCGGCAAGGTCGGCATTGCTCATCACGCCAGCCATGTCGGGAAAGGCGACAAGGCATTCCCTGTCGGCGTTTTCGGCGAAGAAATCCTGATTGCCGGTCCAGAATGCCCGCTCAAGCTCGAGAAGTTCGTCACGATTTGCAGCCACGGCAATGTCCTCCGCTGGCGTTTCTTACGACGACAAACGCCAGGGATCGCATGCAGTTCCGAAAAAGGATCAGTTGGTCTTGGCAGCTTCCGGTGCCGGCACGTCGGACTTCTGCTTGCAGGCCTTCAGCCAGACGTCATAGACGGCGTGCTCGACGGCGTTGAGGCCGGGGCTTTCGGCGAACATCCAGCCGGTGAAGATGCGCCTGATCTTGCGGTCGAGGGTGATCTCGTCCACCTCGACGAAGGAATCCGTCTTCGGCTCCTCGTTCTCAGGCCTGGAATAGCAGACGCGTGGCGTCACCTGCAGCGCGCCGAACTGCACGGTCTCGTCGACGTAGACGTCGAAAGTAATGATACGCCCGGTGATCTTGTCGATGCCGGCAAACTCGGCGATCGGATTCTTGATTCGCTGGGGCGGTGCCGCAACCTTCGGCGCGGTCTGTGTTTCGCCTTGAGCTGGCTGAGCCTCACCGGGCAAGGGCTGGACATCGATGGCCGGAAGATCGTCACCCTGCTCCACCTGCTGATCGAGCGGCAGCTGCTGGATGCTGTCCTGGGCAATCGCGTGACCAGCGCCAGCGCACAGCGCAACGGCCACAAGCAATGCTTTTGCCTTCGATCGTCCGCTCGACGGAAACCGGCCAGGAAGTGTCATTCAGTCGTTACCGCCGTTGCGCCCGGAGTGTGTCCCACTCGCTGATTCCCACGCGCCAAGGCTAATCGCCTGACGCCAATGGGCAAGGAGTTAGCCGCCAATTGTGGCGACAAATGTCCGCGCTGTTGAGCTGTTTTATGCGCCGGGCGTCCAGGCGTCGTAGTCGCCGGTGACCTGCGGACGATGCGTATTGCCAAGTACCGACCCCTTCGGGCGGTAAGCGCCGCCAGTGCCGGTCAGGTTCGGCTGATGCGGCTTCTGCCAGTCGCGCGGAATGTAGTTGTCGCTCGGCGGCGCCACGTCGACGCGATGATGCATCCAGCCATGCCAGCCGGGAGGAATCAGCGAGGCTTCCGAATAACCCTTGTAGATCACCCAGCGCCGGGTGCGGCCTTCCGAGTCCTTGCCACCCTCATAGTAGGTGTTGCCGAATTCGTCCTGGCCGACCTTGGTGCCTTTGCGCCAGGTGTGAAAACGCGTGCCAAGGGTCTGGCCGTTCCACCAGGTGAAAAACTGGACAAGGAAATTCTTCATCGGATCCTCGCGACGGGCGCGTAAAAGTCTCCTGCTTATGGCGTCAGGCTGGCCCGAAGGCAAGAGTTTAGACGCCCCAACTTGCCGCCTGCGACGATTGGCAGACGATCAATCAACACCTACTGTTCGCCGTCAGCGTCAAATCGGACCGTTACCATGCCCTTCATGCAATTCCTTGAAATGCTGAGCATGCTGGTGACGATCTTCGGCTTGCCGCTCGCCATCTTTTTCTTCGTCTTCGAACAGCGCAAGGAACGGGTCAACGAGGAGGAGGAAATCTACCAGATGCTCTCCGACGGCTACACCGACTTCCTCAAGCTGTCGCTCGGCCACTCCGATCTCAGGCTCCAGTCACAGGATGCAACCGTTAATCTCACCGGCGAGCAGCGCGACCGCCTGCTGGCGATGTTTGCCATCCTGATCGCCCTGTTTGAACGCGCCTATCTCGTCGCCTACGAGCCTGGCATGCCCGAACGCAAACGCCGCCGCTGGGCATCGTGGGAGGATTTCATGCGCGAATGGTGCCGGCGCGCGGATTTTCGCAACGCCCTGCCCGAGCTTCTGCCCGGCGAAGACCCCGAGTTTGCCGTCTACATCCGCAGGCTGGCTCAGGAAGAGTGGCCCTCCCAATCGTCCTGACGGACGATGCCTTCTCGCAGCTGCTCACGTTTTCATCTCGCACTTGCAAAATGCTTAGCCGGTCCGTAATGGATTCCGGCCCGGTTTGGGCTCTCGGACTGGCTTGGCTTCGGCACATGACCATTTCGGGCCAGGGAGGAAAAGACATGGCATCTGACGCGCCTGCGGCTGCCGGCCGCATCACGCCCTCCGAGCTTTTGGCCCGCAAGGGCGGCGAGCCCATTGTCTGTCTCACCGCATACACTTACCCCATCGCCCGGCTGCTCGACCCGCATGTCGACCTTCTGCTCGTCGGCGACAGCGTTGCGATGGTGCTGCACGGCCATCCGAACACCCTGGGTGCGACGATGGACATGATGGTCGCCCACGGCCAGGCGGTGATGCGCGGCTCGTCCCGCGCCTGCGTCGTCGTCGACATGCCTGCCGGCAGCTATGAGGACTCTGTCGAAAACGCCGTAGCCTGTGCCGGACGCATCATGCGCGAAACCGGCTGCGATGCGGTCAAGCTCGAAGGCGGCGTTGCCATCGCCGCCCAGATTGCCGCGATCGTCGCCGCCGGCATTCCCGTCATGGGCCATATCGGCCTGTTGCCGCAGTCGGTGGAAAAGGAAGGCGGCTACAAGATCAAGGGCCGCTCCGAGGCCAACGCCGAGGCGCTCTACGCCGATGCCGAGGCGGTTGAGGCCGCCGGTGCGTTTTCCGTCGTCATCGAAGGCACCGTCGAGCCAGTGGCCGCGGAGATCACCCGTCGCATCGCGATCCCCACCGTCGGTATCGGCGCCAGTGTCACCTGCGACGGCCAGATCCTGGTCATCGACGATGCCATCGGGTTGACCGTCGACCGCGTGCCGAAATTCGTCAAGGAATACGCCTTGCTGCGCGACGTCGTATCCGACGCCGCGGCGGCCTACGCCAAGGACGTCCGCAGCCGTGCGTTCCCCGCACCAGAGCACCTGTTTTCCCTGAGCAAGGACAAGGCATGACCGTTGTCGTCGACACCATCGCCGCCCTGCGCGCGCAAGTGCGGGCATGGCGTGCCGAAGGCCTGAAGGTCGCGCTGGTGCCGACAATGGGCGCGCTGCATGACGGCCACGTCTCGCTGATGCGCGCCGCACTTGAGCGCGCCGACCGCTGTGTCGTCTCGATCTTCGTCAATCCGCGCCAGTTCGCGCCGACCGAGGACCTCGACAAATATCCGCGCCAGCTGGCGCTCGACCTCGACAGGCTGGAGAAGGCCGGCGTTCACCTCGCCTTCACGCCAGGCGTCGATGAGGTCTACCCGCAAGGTTTTGCCACCTCGATCTCAGTCGGCGGCCCTTCCGCCGGCCTTGAAACGGCCTTCCGCCCGGCCTTCTTTGACGGCGTCGCCACCGTTGTCGGCAAGCTGTTCATCCAGTCGGAACCCGACCTCGCCGTGTTCGGCGAGAAGGACTACCAGCAGCTCTGCGTCGTCAAGAAACTGTGCCGCGACCTCGATTTGCCGGTCGAGGTGCTGGGTTCGCCGACGATCCGCGACGGCGAAGGCCTCGCCATGTCGTCGCGCAATGCCTATCTCAGCGCTGAAGAGCTTGAGATCGCCCGGCAGCTGAACAAGCTGCTGCGTAAGGCAGCTTCGCAGCTGCAGTCAGGCGCTGACGAACAGGCGACCATGGCTGCGGCGCGCATGGCTATTCTCGACGCCGGCTTCGATGTCGTCGACTATGTCGAGGCGCGCGAAAGCGTGACGCTGGCGCCCTGGCGGAAAGACCGTGACGGCCGCGTGCTCGTTGCGGCCCGCCTCGGCAAGACGCGGCTCATCGACAATGTCGAGATAATGGCCAGCTAAGTGCTTCCACCCTCCCCCTTGTGGGGAGGGTCGCGGAGCGGAAGCTGCCACGCAGCTTTCGTGACGCGGGGTGGGGGTAGCATCCCTTCCACACGCGACAGCGAACAACACACGCGACAGCTAACAAGAATTTCGACCCCCACCCCGCTCCGCTTCGCGGATCGACCCTCCCCACAAGGGGGAGGGTAAGGCGCCTCACCCCAGCTTCTTTTCAAACACCAGCGCCGGAATGCCGGACTGCTCCGCACCGCAATTGGCGGTTTCGCCGGCGCGCGCAAAGCCATTGGCGAGATAGAAGCTCAGTGCCTGCGTGTTGGCTTCTTCAACCTCGATACGCATTGTCCGTGCTTCGGGAAAACTCTGCTCGACCTCGTCGAGCAACAACCGGCCGATCCCCGCGCGCTGGTTGCCGGGGCGAACGTAGAGCTGGTGCAGCACCAGCACCTTGCCGTCGCCGGTCGCAGCGGCAAATGCCATGCCGGCAATCTTCTTGCCGTCGTCGGCAATGAGGAACTCGGAATTCGGCCGTGCAAGCCGCGCCTTGAGCGAGGCCAGCGAGTGCCATTCGGCGGTGATCTCGTTGACCCGTTCGACGCCATAGATGGTGTCGTATGTCGCATGCCACGTCTCGGCGAGCAGCGCCTTGATCGCCTCAAGGTCGCGCTCGCTCGCCGTGCGGACAAACATCGGCCTATTCCTCGATGCCGAGCTTGGCCTTGACCAGATCGTTGACCGCCTGCGGGTTGGCCTTGCCGCCCGTCATCTTCATCACCTGGCCGACGAACCAGCCGGCCATCGTCGGCTTGGCGCGGGCCTGCTCGGCCTTGTCGGGGTTGGCGGCGATGACGTCATCGACGGCCTTTTCGATGGCGCCGGTGTCGGTCACCTGCTTCATGCCGCGGCTTTCGACCAGCTCGCGCGGGTCGCCGCCCTCGTTCCAGACGATCTCGAACAGGTCCTTGGCGATCTTGCCGGAAATCGTGCCTTCCTTGATCAGGTCGATCACGGCACCGAGCTGGTCAGGTGTCACCGGAGCGTTTTCAATGTCCTTGCCGGCCTTGTTCAAGGCGCCGAGCAGGTCGTTGATAACCCAATTGGCGGCAAGCTTGCCGTCGCGGCCAGCGGCCACCTTCTCGAAATAGTCGGCGATCGCCTTTTCCGAGACCAGGATCGAGGCGTCATAGACCGACAGGCCGAGGCTGTTGACCAGCCGTGCCTTCTTGTCGTCGGGCAGTTCCGGCAGGTCCTTGGCGAGGTCGTCGACATAGGCCTGGTCGAATTCGAGCGGCAAAAGGTCCGGATCGGGGAAGTAGCGGTAGTCGTGCGCCTCTTCCTTCGAGCGCATCGCCCGCGTCTCGCCCTTGTTGGGGTCGAACAGGCGGGTTTCCTGGTCGATCTTGCCGCCATCCTCGAGAATGGCGATCTGGCGCCGCGCCTCATATTCGATGGCCTGGCCGACGAAGCGGATCGAGTTGACGTTCTTGATCTCGCAACGCGTGCCGAACTCGCCGCCGGGACGGCGCACCGACACGTTGACGTCGGCGCGCATCGAGCCTTCGTCCATGTTGCCGTCGCAGGTGCCGAGATAACGCACGATGGTGCGCAGCTTGGTGACATAGGCCTTGGCCTCGTCCGACGAGCGCATGTCGGGCTTGGAGACGATTTCCATCAGCGCCACGCCCGAGCGGTTGAGATCGACATAAGACATGGTCGGATGCTGGTCGTGGATCGACTTGCCAGCGTCCTGCTCGAGGTGCAGCCGCTCGATGCCGATCTCGATGTCTTCGAACTCGCCCTTGCGGTCGGGACCGACCGAGATGATCATCGTGCCCTCGCCGACAATCGGCTGCTTGAACTGCGAAATCTGATAGCCCTGCGGCAGGTCGGGATAGAAGTAGTTCTTGCGGTCGAAGACGGATTTCAGGTTGATCTGCGCCTTGAGGCCGAGGCCGGTGCGGATCGCCTGCTTGACGCATTCCTCGTTGATGACGGGCAGCATGCCGGGCATCGCCGCGTCGACAAGGCTGACATTGGCATTGGGCTCGGCGCCGAACGCTGTCGAGGCGCCGGAGAACAGCTTTGCCTCCGACGTCACCTGGGCATGCACTTCCAGGCCGATGATGACTTCCCAGTCGCCGGTGGCACCGGGAATGAAGCGCTTGGCGTCGGGCGTACGGGTATCGATGAGGGTCATGGCGGCCTGCGTCATTGGATCGAGAAGATGCGGATCGAGAAGCTGCGAAACGCATAGTTTAGTGTGCGCCTTCGCTAGTGCAAACAGCCAATCGAGGCAAGCGTTGCCTGCTCGGCCGGCCGCACAGGCGTGGTTTCCAGCCCATCATTCAGGGAATTGCCTAGGCGTCGACAAGGCCTCTCGGCAGGTCGACCTTGACCACAAGTCCGGTCGGCCTGTTTTCATCGAGCACGATCTTGCCGCCATGGCCATGCACGATGTCGGCGACGATCGACAGGCCGAGGCCAAAGCCGCGCTTGGCGTTCGCCCCGCGCGATGCGTCGACCTTGTAGAAGGGTTCGAAGACGCGCGCCCGCACGGTTTCAGGAATGCCCGGCCCGTTGTCGCTCACCTCGATCAATGCGACCTCATCGGTCGCGGTCAGCACCACTTCGACATTGCAGGCGAACTTGACGCCATTGTCGCAGAGGTTGGTGATCGCGCGGGCCAGTGCGTTAGGCTTGCACCAGCCGGGCAGCCGATCGGGCCCGGTGTAAGAAACCGAAAAGCCGACATCGGTGAATTCGGCGCACACCGTCTGCAACACGCTGGCGATGTCAGCGCGCTGCAGCTCTTCGGTCGAGACGTCGTTGCGCAAATAGGTCAGCGTCTCGTCGATCAGACCTTCGATATGGCTGATGTCGGACAGCATGGCGCTGCGCAGCACGCTTTCGTCCATGCGTTCGGCGCGCAGCCGCAGCCGCGTCAGCGGCGTGCGCAGATCGTGGCTGACGCTGCGCAGCATGCGCGTGCGGTTGTCGATCATGGTGCGGATGCGCGCCCGCATCTTGTTGAGCGCGCGCGCCAGGCCGACCATTTCGATCGAGCCACGCTCGACGAAAAGCTCATCGCCATTATCGATCTCGGCGGACCCTACCGCCGCCGAAATCCGCTTCAACGGATCGGTCACCGCCCACACGGCGAAGAATGAAAACAAGACAAACAGCACGACAAGCGCCAGCAGGTAGTAGGTGGCCGGGCTGACGAACTGCGACGTCAACACGGTGTCAGGCGCGCCGAAGAGTGCTGCCGCCGTCTTCTGGTCCAGTTCGAAGACAAGTGCTGGCTGATCCGCAATCAGCAACCAGCGTCCACCGAGCGGCGGCGCCCTGTCGGGAGGAAACAGCGTGGCGATGACGCGTCCGAGTGTCGTGCGCTGCTGCGGTGAGGACGTGCCGTCGACCTGCTCGCGGCTCAACAGCTGGAAATCCAGCCCGGCCTGGTGCGCCGCGTCGACAATGGCGCCTCTTTCATCAGGCGGCGCCTGGCGCAGCATGGCCGCGACCACACCTGCACGCTCGGCGACGATCTCCATATCGGGCACATAGTCGGAATTGATGATCCTCTCGAAGGCCGAGCCAAGCACGATAACGACGAGCATCGCCACCAGGATGATCGCCATCAACTGGCCGCTCAGCGATTGCGGAACACAGCGGCGGACCAGAGCTTTCATGCCTCTTCCACCGTGGCCGTGAAAAGGTAGCCGCCAAGCCGGACCGTCTTGAGCAGCACCGGGTCGCGCGCGTCCCTTTCGATCTTCTGGCGCAGCCGGCTGACATGGACGTCGATGCTGCGTTCGATCGGCCCTGCCAACCCGGCATGGGTCACGCCAAGCAGCTGTTCGCGCGAAAGCACACGCCCTGCGTTGCGGCAAAAGGCGAGCAGCAGGTCGAACTCGTGCGTCGTCGTTGCCACCCGCGCATTGCTGGGGTCGTGCAGCTGCCGGCGGATCAGGTCGACCTGCCAGCCATTGAAGCGAAGTATTTTCGGCCGCGCGCGTTCCTGCGACGGATATGCCGTACGCCGCAAAAGCGCGCGGATGCGGGCGGTCAGTTCGCGGGCGCTGAAGGGTTTCGTCACATAGTCGTCGGCCCCGATCTCGAGACCGACGACGCGGTCGATCTCCTCGCCAAGCGCGGTCAGCATCAGGATCGGGATCGTCGTCTCCAGCCGGAGCCGCCTGCAGATGCTGAGACCGTCTTCGCCTGGAAGCATGACGTCGAGCACGATGAGATCGAACTTGCCGTTGCGCAGCAACACGTCCATCTCGGCACCGCTTTCGGCGATCTGGACGGCCATGCCGTTCTCAACGAGCGTTTCGCTGAGCATCCTGGCGATCTCGAAATCGTCCTCGACGATTAGGACGCGCGCGCCGTGCCTTGCCTGACCGGGCAAGTGCACGTCGCCCTCCCGGGCAGTAAAACCAGGACTGGACCCAATATCGGACATGGCGATCCCGCTGACAGGTTGCTTTGCGTTAGAATTTGTAGCCGACCAGCAGCATCGCCGACGGCTGAAGCTTTTCCATGACCACCGGACTGTCGGCGGCGTCCCCCAGCAGTACACCAAGCTCTGCTTCGCCGCGCACGATCCAGTTCTGATTGATACTATAAGTTGCGGAAACCGAGAAATCTGCACGCTTCAGTCCCGCCCCGGCGTCGAAGCGCTTAAGCCCCGAGCGCGTCGCCTGTTCGGCGCTGACGCCGAAATAGGCCTGCATGTGGTTCTCGTCGGCAATGACGGCTGAGGCGGACGCACCAAGAATGAGCCTTTCCGATACCGGCTGCGTTACCTCGAGCCCAACCCTGCCAACGAGACCTTCGCTGCCGCCGATTGTCTTGTCGAGTTGCGCGAAAAGCTCGACCGGACCGAGTTCGACGGCAGCTTTTGCGCCAACCGTTGCGCCAAAATCGATGTCGCCCATGCCCCTGAGATGGTCGGAGTCGTCTTCCTGCCGGCCCAGCTCGTAGCCAAGCCGCGCGCTGAGCTCGAAGGCGTCGCGCTCGAAGACCGCCAGCGTCGCACCGGTGGGGTCGATGGTCAGCGTGTCGAACAGCGTCGCCGAGACGAAGGGCACCGGCGTGACCTTGAACTTGTCGGATCCCTCATATTCCGGCTGGATCAGCGCGCCGCCGCCGACAACGACATGCCATTCCGCCAGTTTCTCGCCGATGCGCCCGAAGCGGCTGGGATCGGGTACTTCGGTCAGTTGTTCCTCGGTTGCCGCATCCGCGGCAAGCGCGCCAGAGTATCCCCAAAAGCTGAAAGCCATGGCGGCCAACGATGTCTTGAAGGCAACCGTTGCAGTTTCCATTTTCGCGAGCATGCGCACTCCAAAGCCGTATGATGTGGGCGCCACCCCGCCCGCCAGGCGGCGAACCCAGCGACACCACTCATCCCAGTTCGAGACCGCGGCCTGTATGAAGTAATGTTAAGTTTTGTTGCTGGCCTTAGGGCGTGGCGGTGTGGCCGCCATGCAACGCGCCCGCGCCACTGTCTCGGCGGGCTGGAATTTCGCCGAGTTGCTTGCTATGTCAGAGCGATCCCGATGGAGTGTGGATGTTTAACTTGGCTGAGTCCCGCTAAAGCCCCGACCTTCCTGAGAAGGCGGGGCGTGAAAACCTGAAACCCCGTGCCGCGAGCAATCGTGGCGGCGGATTTTTGTTTTGGCTGCTTCAACACCCTTGCTGCTGCAGCCTGGTTTTCCAGGACTCATCTACAAATGAACATATCGCGCATAGAGCAGCGCATCCTGCACCTGCTCGCCCAGGGCGGGCGAATCGACATTGAAAAAGACGACAACAACAAGATCGAGGCGGTGACCTGCATCACCCGCGACGGCTGGCAGTATCCGGGTTTTGATCTGGAGCTTTTCAGGAAGCTGAGGCGGAGGAAGGCAGTCGCCTCGTCGCAAGGCGGGCCCTACCGCATCACCAGGGTAGGACTGAAACTCGTTCGACCTGAACTCGACAACAGGTAGCCAACAACGCCGGATCCGTTTCCGCGGGTCCGGCGTCTCGGCTTACGGCATCAGGCAGTGGCGATGTAAGCCTTGATCTCGTCGGCCTCGCGCTCGGCGTCCTCGATGCGGCGCTTGACGACGTCGCCGATGGACACGATGCCATGGAGATAGCCGTCGCGCTCGACCGGCAGATGGCGGAAGCGGCCGACGGTCATGATCTCCATCACCTGGTTGACCGTGTGGTTTTCGTTGCAGATCTTGACCTTGGGGGTCATCACGTCGCGCACCGCCTTTTCAAGGGCGGCTCCGCCTTCCTTGCCGATGATGCGAACGACATCGCGCTCGGAAAGAATGCCCACGATCTTGCGGTCGCCATTGGTCACGACAAGCGCGCCGATACGGTGTTCGGCTAGGATACGAACTGCTTCCGACAGCTGTACATTGGGCCCAATGGTAAAAACATCATGGCCCTTCTTCTCAAGAATTGCCTTCACAGTCATCGTGGCCTCCTGCTGCTGTCGGTCAGTCAAATCACTCCATGCCGGCCCGTCGGGCCAACTGCATCGTGCGCTGCATTGGGCTGCATTTCAAGTAAAACGCGCTCAGGCGAATTCGCGTCTGCGGTCGAAAAACCTGATGCCCAGGAAGCCCGCCAGAAAGCCGCCGATATGTGCTTCCCAGGCGATCTGATTGTCGACGCCGGGGGTGAAGCCGACGAGCCCGGTGACTAGGTTGATCACCATCCACACGCCCAGGAAGGTCATTGCCGTCCGGGAGCGCAAGACATCCCGGATCGGCAGCGGCGCACCGGCAAAGGCCGGCTTGCCCTGCGATCGGTCGATCTGGAAGCTGAAGCGCGCCGCAGCCCCCATCATGCCTGAAATGGCACCCGACGCCCCGACCAGCGGCGCCACGTCAGTCGAATGCAGCACGTAGTGCAACGCCACCGCCGCAAGCGACGTGACCGCGAAGAATGCCGAGAAGCGCGCGACACCGAGGCGATTGGCAAGCGGCGAACCGAAGGCGGCAAGCCACACCATGTTGAGGATCAAATGGGGGAATCCGCCATGCAGGAAGGCATAGGTCAGCGGGCTGGTGAACGCCCAGATTTCGAGAGCATATTGCCCCGAATAGCGAGCCGGAATGAAAGCTGCCCGTACCAGCAGGGCAAAATCCTGGTCGGGGCTAAGAATGTAGACGCGGATGAGATGGATCGCCACGCAGGCAGCAATGACCGCGATGACGATGCCAGGCAGATTGAATATCGGCTCGCGGCGTTGCGGCGAGGCTTCGACGATCTCGTCCGGGGCGTCACGGGGTGTTGCTGGTTCGCTCATGCGCATCTGATCCGGTTCTGGTCCAGCGTGCGCCAGCCTCGCCTCATCTAGAACAGCCACGACGAAAGCGCAAAAAAGAAAGCCGCCCAGGGTTGCCCCTGGACGGCTGGTCGAGCCCCCCTGCCCGTCCCCAAATAACTCTTGACTGAAGTGCTGCCGACCGCGCCTGCGCGGCCACTTCATGGAGTGAATTGAACGTGCCACGTCAGACCCGGCGCAGCAACGTAAACCCTTTGTTAACCTTAACGATCCCGATCCGTTAACAACTGTTACTGAGACTGGCACGCGTCCTGCTCCGCACCTCATGTAGTCCTCAAGATTGAAGCGATTCTGTCCAGAGATGGCACATCAGGCACAGAAGCGCTCGGAGCGGAGCAATATGAAACAGAAAGGATCGCTGGCACTGTTCCAATATTGGAACCGCCTTCGCGACGGCCGACCCGCACCCAAACGTACGGAAGTCGAGCCGGCCGAAATAAAGGCCCTGCTTGCAGACACTTTCATCCTCGAACGCGACACCCGCGGCGAAGCGGTCTTCCGCCTCGCCGGCACCCGCCTGTGCGCCACCTTTGGCCGCGAGCTCAAGGGCTTCTCGTTTCCTTCGCTGTGGCGCCAAAAGGACCAGCGGCTGATGGCCCGCCTTGCCTATGGCGTGTTCCAGCAGAAATCGGTTGTCGTCATCAATTTCGAAGGCTTCACCTCGAGCCTGCGCGCGACGACCTTCGAGATGCTGCTCCTGCCGCTCGACGGCGGCATTGAGAACCCGCGCAGCCTGGGCGTTCTGTCGAGCGTCGACCGGCCGTTCTGGCTCGGCTCCGACCCGCTCACCGACGCATCGATCGAAAGCGTTCGCGTCGTCGATCCCGATCTTGAACCGATGTTCCTCAAGAACCGCCCGGCCGTCACGGTACCGTCGCTCGCACCAAGCGACACCGCAGTTTCGGGCGAAGCCAACCCGCTCGATGGCGCGCGTCGCATACGTCATCTGTTCGTTCTTGAGGGTGGGCGCGAAGAATAGCGCAATCGCGCCGCTCTCAAGGCCTGCAGCTAGGCGTTTTGTTAACCTCTTTGGCGGTAGTTTCCCGCAATAGCTCCACGATGCGGTTCGGCGGAGTTTGCAGATATGAGGGTAACATGAGGCCAGCGGCGATTGACTACGCGCCGTCACGGGCGGAGCGGCGCAACTTCCAGCGCGTCCGCGTGAAGATCTATGGCCGCTTCATGCTCGAGGATCGTACCGAGCATGCCGGCCAGGTCGTCGACATGTCGCCCGGAAACGTCGCCTTCCGCACCGACCGTTCGGGCGCTCCAGGCGAAAAAGTCATCGCCTACATCGATCATATCGGCCGCGTCGAGGGCGTCATCACCCGCACCTTGCCGGACGGCTTCGCCATGACCGTGATTGCGTCCGACCGCAAGAAGGACAAGCTCGCCGCGCAGCTGACCTGGCTTGCCAACAAGCACGAACTCGACCTGCCGGAAGATCGCCGCCACGAGCGTGTCGCGCCACGCAACCCGATCAGCGCGCTGCAACTCATGGATGGCAGGCAATATCCCTGCCGCATCATCGACCTGTCGCTTTCAGGTGCTGCCGTCGAGATCGAGGTCAAGCCGGCGATCGGCGTACAGGTCACCCTCGGCACCATGCGCGGTCAGGTCGTGCGCCATTTCGAAGACGGCGTCGCCATCGAATTCGCCGTCATCCAGCGCCCGGAATCGCTCGACACCGAGTTCAACCGCCCACGCACCTGACGGCGCCCATCCTTTCATCGACAAGCACAGCCTGACCTTCACCGAAGGCCAGGCTGCTTGCTTTTTGCCCCCCTGCCTCAGTTGGGGCGGGAGCCACATTTCGATGCCGCTGGCGGCACTCCGACGATTTGACGGCGCGGCCTATGGTCTCCGCCGAGGCGTACGAGCACCAGCACACCAGAACAAGACGGCACAACCTGCCAACAGGTGTTCCATTCCAGCACAGCCTAAAGCGGGGCCGCGAGGCCTATGGCATATCCGCAGCACGGATCTTTGACGTCCTCACAGCGCGCCAAGCTCCTTTTCCGGCTGTGGATAAAGTATTTTCAGCCAAACCCAAGCAACCGGCGCAAAGAAGCATCTCGCCTTCATTGCCCTGCCGACCTCCTCCGTCACGATCAAACGCGACGACGGCGCAGAACCACCGGCCATCTGAAAAGCGCCATGCCATTCCGCCTTTGCCAAGCATTTACCCCATTGCCTCGCACTCACCCGCGAGCAGACAATCACAACGGCAAGCACACCTGGTTCGATAAAATTGTAATCAAATTTTGCGCAAATTTTATTCTTATTCTATTCTTCGTTTACGCAAGTTCTCTCTTGTTTTTACTCAACATCTACTTCGCGGTTTTGCGTCAAATAAATCCGACCCTGTCATTGTCACCTCAAACGGGGAGACAAGAAAATGAACATGCGTCGGGGATGGCTGCTGCTTCTGGCCACGACAATTCAGGCAGGCGCCATCGGCGCCGCCCTTGCGGCACCTGCCGTCATGCAGACCAACGGCCGCACCACCCAGCCGGTCGGCCACTACGAACTGTGCAAGCGCTCGCCGATCGAGTGCAGCGAAAAGACCGCAAGCAACAAGCCGGTCGAGCTGACCCGCAGCCTGTGGAAGGCGATGATCGCCATCAACGACAAGGTCAACACCGCTGTTGCGCCGCGCACCGACATGGAAATGTGGGGCCAGGAAGAAGTCTGGTCCTACCCTGACACCGGCGCGGGCGACTGCGAAGACTATGCGCTGGAAAAGCGCCGCCAGTTGATGCAGCTCGGCATGCCTGCCGGCAACCTGCTGATCACTGTCGTGCGCCAGCCCAATGGCGAAGGCCATGCGGTGCTGACCGTGCGCACCAGCCTCGGCGAGTACATCCTCGACAATCTCGATACGCGGGTGCTGGCCTGGAACGAGACCGAATACACCTATCTCAAGCGCCAGTCAGAGCGGAATTCGGGCGTCTGGATTGCGATCAACGACGGCCGCGCCGACGCGGTCGCATCGGTTCGCTAGGCGCTGCGGTGCCGCGCGCCCGTCATGGCGCGCGGACAACGCTGTAGCACTTTGAATCGGCGCATGATGTTTTCCGAAAATCGATTCCGGTTTTTCGGGGGTCATGCGCTGGTGAGAAAACCCGGTCGCGTCCCCACCCTCCCCGTCCCCAACGACCGGGTCTAGGAGCCGGCCCAATCCCCGGGCCGGCTCCGCCTTTTCAATAGAGCCTCGGTGGACCTGATATGCCACAGGACAAAGTGGTCAAATTCAGCAGGCGCGCCTGAGATCGCTGGATGAGTTTCCATCCTGCGCGATCGCCTTCGGCCAGAAGGCGCAGCGCACGACACCCTTTCAGAAGGTCCGCTGCGCACTACTGATCGCCGCGGCCTTTGCGCTAGGCTACCTCGCCTAGTCCGCGACCTTCTTCAGCCCGGCACTAAAGCGCCGCTGGTTGGCGACATAATCCTCGGCCGACTTGCGCAGCCGCTCGGCGGCCGCATCGTCGAGCGTGCGGATCACCTTGGCTGGCGAGCCGACGATCAGTGAATTGTCGGGAAATTCCTTGCCTTCCGTCACCAGCGCCCCGGCACCAACCAGGCAGTTCCTGCCGATCCTGGCACCATTGAGGACGATCGCGCCCATGCCGATCAGCGAATTGTCGCCGACAGTGCAGCCATGCAGGATGGCGCGGTGGCCGATGGTGCAGCCCTCGCCGACAACAAGCGGAAATCCCGGATCGGTGTGCATCACCGTATGCTCCTGAACATTGCTGCGGGCACCGATGGTGATCGGTTCGCGGTCGCCGCGGATCGCGGAGCCGAACCAGATGCCGACATCGCGCCCGATCCTGACATCGCCGACAACGGCAGCATCCGGTGCGACCCAGTTGCTGGTGCGGTCCTCGAACTGCGGCTCGACCCCGTCGATAGCGTAAAGCGGCATCGTCAAATCCTCTTCGTTGGCGCGCGCAACCTATGGAGCGCACCGCCACAAGGCAAGCGCGCAGCATTGCCTTAACGCGCCATTAACCATGCGCACGCAATGTCGGACAGATATCAGGCTTCCGAAGGCACGGGAGCTGGGGTTACCGACCCGGCGAGGCGCATTGCGCGAAGGCAAATGCCAGCCGTGGCTGCTCTGGAGACATCAGATGAAGCAAGAGACGGCCGAGCATTCCGGTTTCGACGTCGTCGATTCAGCGCTGATGATGAAGGTCTTCTACGGCTTTGCCGTGCTTGCGGTGCTCTCGGTGGCGATCAGCCTGGGCGGCCGCTGGTTCGGCCACACCATCGCCATGGCCGGCTACACCGACGAGGTCGCGCCGCGCGAAATCGTCATCGGCAACGACGTCATATCAGCGCCCGCCAACACGATCCGCTTTGAAAAAGCCCGCCGCGACGGCATTGCCGGGCGCCTCGACCTCTATCTGCGCTGGCCCGAGATGGACGGCTACAGCGAGGCGGCGCGTCCGGCCTTCAACAATCTCGACGGCAACAAGCGCATCGTCTTTCTCAGCCTCGAGCCGCGCATGATGACCCGCGACATGAGCGGGCGCCTGGCGCCGATCTACAGCGAACTGACCGTCAAGCCGGGCGTGCCCGGCCCGGAAGGCATGACTCTGTTCGGCTTCACCGAAAATTCCGGCTACCTCAATGAAGTGCTGGCGGTTGCGTCGCGCAGCGGCGAGCCGGCATTCGTTGCCCGCTGCCTCAGCGGTACCGAAGCCGAGGAATCGCTTGCGCCCTGCGAGCGCGACGTCTTCGTCGGCAAGGATTTGAGCCTGACCTACAGATTTCCGCGCGAGCTTTTGGGAGATTGGCGTGCGCTGGACCGGGCGGTGATCGCCAAGACGAATGCCATGCTGCACGTGAAGTGACGGCCGCGCGATCTTTGCCGCGCGGCGTCGGGATTGGCCGACAGATCAGGCCAGGTCGATGTCGAGGATCGCCATCGAGAAATTGTAGTCGCCATCGTCTTCATCCTTGAAAACGATGCCGAGGAATTCGTCACCAATATAGACTTCGGCCGAGTCGTCCTTGCGAGGACGCGCCTTGACCTGAAGCGTTGGGTTCTGGAACTGGCGCTTGAAATAGGCGTCGAGTTTTCTGATTTCTTCCGGCTTCAACGGGCTTCTCCGGCTTGTCGTTAAGAGACGCGCTTCTGACACGCCAAGCATGGCCATGTAAAGGCGACGCGCGGTTTACCCCGCGCAAATCGCGCCCGACGCCCATCCAGGCGCCGGCGGCTCCCCGCTTCAGATATCGAAGCTGACGACGTGATCCATTGTCTGCGATGGCAGCAACTGGTCCATCTGGCTCGACGGCCGGTCGCAGCCGGTTTCGCCAACGACGCGCGCCGGAACACCTGCCACCGTCTTGTTGTGCGGCACAGGCGACAGCACCACCGAACCGGCGGCGATCTTCGAGCAATGACCAACCTCTATATTGCCGAGGATCTTGGCGCCGGCGCCGATCAGCACGCCGTAGCGGATCTTGGGGTGGCGATCGCCGCCAGCCTTGCCAGTGCCACCAAGCGTCACGCCATGCAGGATAGAGACGTCGTCTTCGATGACGGCGGTTTCGCCCACAACCAGGCCAGTGGCATGGTCGATGAAGATGCCCTTGCCGATGCGCGCGGCCGGGTTGATATCGGTCTGGAACACCGAGGACGAGCGGCTCTGCAGGTAGAGCGCGAAATCCTTGCGGCCGCGATTCAACAACCAATGCGCCAGGCGATGCGTCTGGATGGCGTGGAAACCTTTGAAGTACAGCACCGGCATCAGATAGCGATCGCAGGCCGGGTCGCGGTCGTAATAGGCCTGGATGTCGGTGCGCACGGTGTCGCTCCACTCCGGCCGGTCTTCGAGCATGGCGTAGAATGTCTGGCGGATGAGGTCGGCGCCGAGATCCTGATGCGCCAGCCGCTCGGCCAGGCGATGGATCACCGCCTCTTCAAGCGTGTCCTGGTTCAGGATCGTGGCGTAGAGAAACGCCGCCAGCAGCGGATCGCCCGCCACTGCGTCCGCCGCTTCGTCGCGCACCGACTTCCAGATCGGATCGACCGGCTTCAGCGAGCCATGGCGCGCAGCGGATATGGTGTTCATCGACGGTCTCCGTTCACTGCCGGCTTGTGCAATCCCGCGCGGGACATATAAGCCAGATGTTAGCACGATTGAACTCAATTTTCCTTAGTGCTCGATCAAGTGGATTTGGTTCGCGGATATTCAAGGCGTCATGGAAACTGAACCCTTGCTGGTCACAACGGCCGATGGCGTCGCAACAGTCGTTATCAACCGGCCCGCGCGCAAGAACGCCATCACCCAGGCGATGTGGGTCGAGCTGGCCAGCCACGTCAACCGGCTGTCATCCGAACCCGGCGTCCGCGTCATCGTCCTGCGCGGTGCCGGCCAGGATTTTTCCGCCGGCGCCGACATCTCCGAGTTCGACACGCTGCGCGGCGATGCCGACAGCGCGCGTGCCTATGAGGCGACCAATTCGGCGGCTTTCGCATCCTTGCGCAATTGCGCCATTCCTGTGGTCGCCGCGATCCGCGGCATCTGCTTTGGCGGCGGTTTTGGCTTGGCGGCGGCCTGCGACCTGCGCATCTCCACGTTAGACGCCCTGTTTGCAGTGCCTGCCGCGCGGCTCGGACTTGCCTATCCGCAAGACGCGATGGGCGACATCGTCTGGGCCGCCGGGCCGCAGATGGCCAGGTATCTCACCTACACCGCCGGCCGCATCGACGCGCAGGCGGCTCTTGCAGCCGGCTTCCTGCTCGAAGTCGTCGAAGCCGCGCACTTCGACGCCCGCATCAGCGAGATCGCCCGGACAATCGCCGAGAACGCGCCGCTGTCGGTGCGCGCCTCCAAAGCGGCGATCCGCGCAGCGTTGAGCCACGACGCTGGCGAAATCTCCCTTGCCCAGGCCGCCGGCGACGCCACCTTCCTCAGCGACGACTATGCCGAGGGCCGCGCCGCCTTTGCCGGCCGGCGCACACCCGTTTTCAAAGGGCGCTGACATGTCTTTGATCGACGACGCGACCAAGGCGGAACTGACCGCACTCTACCGCGCCGACGACCGCCACTATCACGGCATCAGGCACATCGAGGCGTTGCTGGGACTGCTTGATGAATACCGCCCCCAGTTCGCCGATCCGGAAGCCATCGAGGCCGCCATCTGGTTCCACGACGCGATCTATGACAGCCGCCGCAAGGACAACGAGACCTTGAGTGCCGCCCTCGCCGCCGAAAAACTCCACGGCCATGTCGATGCTCCTCGCTTCGCTCGTATCGTCAGGATGATCGAGGCGACCGCCACACACGAGGTGCCTGACTTCGACGACGCGACAGCGAAAAATGACGCCGCCTTGCTCCTCGACATGGACCTGTCGATTCTCGGCGCACCGGCGAAAACCTTCGACGCCTACGAAGACGCCGTCAGGCGCGAATATGGCTGGGTCAGCGATCCCGACTGGCGCACCGGACGGGGCTCGGTGCTACGCAATTTCCTTGCGCGGCCACGCATCTTCCACACCGACATTTTGGCGGCCCGCTTCGAGGACCAAGCCCGGGCGAACATGGAACGGTCACTGGCAAAGCTGGGCGGCTGACTGCTGGTCAATCCGGAAAGCTTTCGACGTGCTGCAAGTATGGCTTGAAGCCAGCGCGTCGATATGTCGATTGCGCGCCGGGATGATCATTGGTGTCGGTGTGCAGCCAAACACGGCGCGGTGCCTGTAACCAGATTGATCGCAAGGAATGGTCGAGCAGGTAGGGCCCAAGCCTCTTGCCCTGGAACTCCGGCATCAACCCGAAATTGGTGAGTTCAACTTCGGCCTCGCCGACGCCAACGAACTCGCAGAGGCCGACGGGTCGTCCATCTACCCGCAAGACATGGACATATGTTGCGCTATCACCGAGCAAGGCCTGCAATGCGTCATCGGGCATACGCAGTCTCTGGTCCCAATGAAGGGGCTCGCCGACGGCCCGATAGAGCGCAAGATAGTCCGCCAGCTCGGGACGTTCCCTCTCGATACGCGCACCGGCAACCGGTGCTGCAATGGGCGCTCCTCCGGGCACTTCCGTCATTTCCATGTAGGAGACGAGAAGGTCGACCACGAACTATCGCCTCAGATCGGATGTTCGGCCAGAAACTCGAGCACGCGTTTCTTGAACGCCTTGTCGCCGACGGCGAGCATGTGGTCGCGGCCTTCGATGTCGAAGCTTTCGCCATGCGGCATCAGTCGGGCAAGTTCGTGCGGCGAGCCGGCGATATCGTCCTTGGTGCCGACGGCGACCAGGGTCGGCTGCATGATCCTGCGGATATCGTTATCCGTCACCAGTTCGCGCGAGGCTGAAATGCAGGCGGCGAGTGCGTGTCTGTCACTGCGTGTCTGGTCGGCGAAGGCGCGGAACATCTTTGCCCTTGGCTGCGTGATGACAGCGGGGTCCTCGGCCAGCAGTGCTGCCGCGATCGGGTCCCAGTCGCCGACCCCGTCGACCATGCCGATGCCGAGCCCGCCGAACACCAGCGTTGCCACCCGCTCGGGCGCTTCCAGCGCCATGAATGCAGAGACGCGGGCGCCCATCGAATAGCCCATGACATGGGCCCGTTCGATGCCGAGATGGTCGAGCAGGGCAACCGCATCACCAGCCATCTTGCTCGGCGTGTAGTCGGCCTCGTCATAACTCTTGGTCGAACCGCCATGGCCACGGTGATCGAAGGCGATGGCGCGGTATCCCGCCTCGGTCAGCGTCTTGAACCAACCCGGCGACACCCAGTTGACGAAATGGCTGGAGGCGAAGCCATGGATCATCAGGACTGGCTCACCGCTTCCCGCGCCCACCGGCGGCAAGTCGAGATACGCCAGGTCGAAACCTTCGTGGGAAAAATGCTCGAGTGCCATCGTCGCTCCGAAAACTCTTGCTTAGCCCGGATTGCCGGCAACCGCCGCGATCGCGCGATGCCTGAGCATGACGCCGTCGGCGATGCCGGTCCTTGCTGCCGTGCCGGCCTTGAGCTCGAGCACGAAACGCGCCGGCTCGTCAGGCGCGATGACGGCTTCGGAAAACGGCGTTCCCGGCAGAACGTCCAGCACCTTGCCGTCGGGGCCGACAAAGACCAGGTCGAGCGGCAGCGGGGTGTTCTTCATCCAGAAGCCGACCGGCTGGGTCTGCTCGAACACGAACAGCATGCCGTGGTCGTCGGCGAGATCCTTGCGGAACATCAGCCCCATGGAGCGTTCGCCAGGTTCGTCGGCGATCTCGATGCGGAAAGGCACATCGCCCTTGGCGGTGACAGCGACCAGCGGCTCGGCGTCAACCGGCAAGGCCATCGCCTGCTGGGCGATAGCGGGGCCGGTCGGGACGACCGAAACGACAAAAGCCGGCGCCGCAAGCAATGCGGCACCGAAGGCTCCGGCCAGCAACGATTTACGTGTGATCATCAAATCCCCTGCGGCGGCCTCGACCTAGTGCGAAACCGGCAAGGTCCCTAGATCGGGGTGAATTTCGGCAGCCATAAGGCCTTTGTCGCCCTTGCCGAAACGAACCAGCACCACCTGTCCGGGGCGAAGCTCGGTGACGCCGAAGCGGCGCAGCGTTTCCATATGGACAAAAATGTCCTCGGTGCCTTCGCCGCGCGTCAGGAAGCCAAAACCTTTGGTGCGGTTGAACCACTTGACCAGGGCGCGCTCAAGCCCGCTTTCGGGCGTGACCGAGACATGGGTGCGCTGCTCCTGCATCTCGGCAGGGTGCACTGCGGTCGAATTGTCGATGGAGAGCACGCGGAAGGCCTGCAGGCCACGGTCGCCCTGCTTGACCAGGCAAACGACGCGGGCACCTTCAAGGGCCGTCTGGAAGCCATCGCGGCGCAGGCAGGTCACGTGCAGCAGCACGTCACTGCCAATGCCATTGTCGGGAAGAATGAAGCCGTAGCCCTTGGCCACGTCGAACCACTTGATGGCGCCTGAAAGCTCGACCAGACCGACACCGTCGGAGCTGTCGTCGAGCTCGAAAGCGTCACGGCCAGTGCCGTTCTGCACCACGAGAGAGGCCTTTTCCCCCATCAGAACGCCCCCTTTCCTTGCAAACGCCATTACTGATTCTTGATATAAGATTAACACTTCCAGTTTGGACTTACGCAAGGGCCGACCGGCCATTTTTCGACTTGCCCCCCGGATAGACACAAGCTTCGCACCAGTTCCCCGAAAAACGCGCCGCCACGGTTGCCGAGCATGCCGGCCCCGCCCTATGTATCGCCCGAACCCCAACCCAAGGAACAGCGATGCGCTATCTGCACACCATGGTCCGCGTCAAAGACATCGACGCCTCACTGGACTTCTACTGCAACAAGTTCGGCATGAAGGAGGTCCGTCGTTCCACCAACGAAAAGGGCCGCTACACGCTGATCTTCCTCGCCGCCTCGGAGGATGAAGGCACGGGTGCCGCGACGCAGGCGCCGTTGCTCGAACTGACCTTCAACTGGGACACGGAAGACTATCAGGGCGGCCGCAATTTCGGCCACCTCGCCTATGAGGTCGACGACATCTACGCCGCCTGCCAGGACCTGATGAACAAGGGCGTCACCATCAACCGCCCGCCGCGCGACGGCAACATGGCTTTCATCAAGTCGCCCGACGGCATCTCGATCGAGCTGCTCCAGAAGGGCGAGCGCAAGGCACCGGCAGAACCCTGGCTGTCAATGCCGAACACCGGCAGCTGGTAACCGCTTCGGCCCGAAGCCAGGACCGGTTTCGAGACAAGGCTTCAGGCCTTTTGGGCCATCTCAAGCAAAGTCAGCACGGTGCGCCAGTTGCGCATCGTGCCCGGCACCTTGAGCGTGCGCGGCAGCACCTCGGCGAACTTCGATTTGCCGAGGCCAGCGGGCGCATGAAGGTAAAGCACGTCGCCCTTGACCTCGAAGCTTTCAGTACCGGTGCAACGCTCGGCAAGTCGCGCGATCTCTTCCGCGGTCGGCTCACGCTCCAGAGCGCTGGCATGCAGCTTGGTATGATCCCCGGCCACTTCGGGATAGGGATTGTTCGCCACCAGCGCCTCGATCCAGCCGACGCCACGCACCATGATGCGCGAGCGAAAGCCCCAGCGCTTTTCGAAAGCCGCCTCGATCCGCTCGGCCAGGGCGCCAGTGCCGGCAGCCTCGGCCTTGAACACCACATTGCCGCTCTGGATGTAGCTGGCAACATCGGCAAATCCGAGTTCCTCGAAGAACGCCCTCAATTCAGCCATCTTGACGATGCGATTGCCGCCGACATTGATGCCGGAAAACAGCGCGACGAACACGCTCATATGATGAAGCCGGCCAGCGTTTCGTTGTCGGTGATGTCCTGATACTGGACGCCCTCGACATCGAAGCGCGCCTTGAGCAGGTCGAAATTTCGCCGGTCCTTGGTTTCGATGCCGATCAGCACCGAACCGAAGTTGCGCGCCGACTTCTTGAGGTATTCGAAACGGGCGATATCGTCGTCGGGGCCCATGAGCTCGAGGAAGTCGCGCAGCGCGCCCGGCCGCTGAGGGAAGCGGATGATGAAGTATTTCTTCAGCCCCTCGAAGCGCAGCGCGCGCTCCTTGACGTCTGGAAGGCGCTCGAAGTCGAAATTGCCGCCCGACACCACCGCCACCACGGTCTTGCCCTTGAGCTCCTTCTTCGAAAAATCCTTGAGCGCGTCGATCGCCAAGGCACCCGCCGGTTCCAGCACCACGCCCTCGACATTGAGCATCTCGATCATCGTGGCGCACAGCCGGTTTTCCGGCACCAGCTTGACGGTCTCAGGGGCAAACTCCTTGAGCAGGCGCAGCGGCTCGCGGCCGATCTCGGCGACGGCCGCGCCATCGACGAAATTGTCGACCTTGGCGAGTTTCACGCGCTTGCCTGTGGCCAGGCTGTCGCGCAGGCTCGGCGCGCCAGCCGGCTCGCAAAAGACGAAACGCGGCGAGCCGCCAGTTTCGGCAAAATAGCGCGTCACGCCAGCCGACAGGCCACCGCCGCCGACCGGCAAAAGCACGATGTCGGGCATGCGCCCGTTCGGCATCTGGGCGGCGATCTCAAGGGCGACTGTCGCCTGCCCCTCGATGATGTCCTTGTGGTCGAAGGGCGGCACCATGTGACCGCCGGAGCTTTCACAGAACTCCAGGGCGGCGCGATAGCAGTCGTCGAAGAAGTCGCCGACAAGCTTGATCTCGACGAACTCGCCACCGAACAGCCTGGTCTTGTCGATCTTCTGCTGCGGCGTTGTGACAGGCATGAACACCACGCCCTTCTTGCCGAAATGCCGGCAGACGAAGGCGAAACCCTGGGCGTGGTTGCCGGCCGAAGCGCAGACGAACAGCTCCGCCTCGTTGCCGGCGGCAAGGGTCTTGCGGAAGAAGTTCAACGCGCCGCGAATCTTGTAGGAGCGTACCGGCGTCAGGTCTTCGCGCTTCAGGAGAACGCGCGCGCCAGTCTTGCGCGAGAGATAGTCGTTCTCCTGCAGCGGGGTCTCAGGAAACAGCTGCCTTACCGCCGCGGCTGCCAGCGAAACCCGTTCGGCAAAACTGGTCATGGCTTGGGCACTCCTGAAATCGACCGGGCAAATGCTGTGGCCCGCGTCCCCGCGCTATTGCATATTCGGCGCAGCGAAGCCACTGTCCGGCTCCCGCCGTCAGGTTCAAACCGGCTCATTGGCTCGCCGCGATAGATTTGGGGATACGTCTCGGTGAACAGAATTGCCGTCCGCGCCGCGATCCACATCGCGGCCGTCTTTGCCATCTACCTGTCGCTTGCGATGCTCCTGCCGGCTGCCGTCGACCTCTATTACGGCAATGACGACTGGCGCTCCTTCGCCTTCACCGCCATGTTCATGGGCGGCCTGGCGCTGGCGGTGGCGCTTGCCACGCAAGGCCGCGTGCCCCCGGCCAACACACGCTTCGGCTTCCTCCTGGTCAATTTCCTCTGGATCACGCTGGCGATCGCAGGTGCGGTGCCATTCATGACTTCGTCGCTCGGTTTGAGCGTGACCGATTCCATCTTCGAATCGGTGTCAGGCGTCACCACAACCGGCTCCACCGTCATCAACGGCCTCGACAGCGCGCCGCCCGGCATCCTGCTCTGGCGCTCGCTGCTCAGCTTCATGGGCGGCCTCGGCGTCATCGCGCTCGGCCTGTTCTTGCTGCCATTCCTCAACATCGGCGGCGTGTCTTACTTCAAGATCGAATCCTCCGACATCGAAGACCGTCCGTTCGAACGTTTCCAGACCTTCACGGTCTCGCTGATCGGCATCTACACGGTGCTGGTCGTCGCCTGCACCATCTCCTATGTCGCCGCCGGCATGGACGGCTTCCACGCCGTCAACCATGCGATGTCGACGGTGGCGACCGGCGGCTTCTCCACCCACGACACCTCTTTCCTGCGCTATGCCGACAATCCCGCCATCCTTTGGACCGGCATCGTCTTCATGTTCATAGGCGGACTGCCGTTTTCGATCATGATCCTGTTTGCCGTGCGCGGACGGCTCGATGCGCTGCGCGACCCGCAGATCCGCGTCTACGCCGGCTACTGCATAGTCTTCGCCGTCGCCGTCGCCATCTACCTGCGCGTCAACATGGGCATGCCGTTCTTCACCGCACTTACCCATTCGACCTTCAACCTGATGTCGATCATCACCACGGCCGGCTTTGCCAGCGACGACTACGGCCAATGGGGACCATTCGCCATTGGCTGCATCTTCGTCGCCACTTTCCTCGGCGGCTGCTCCGGTTCGACCACCGGCGGCATCAAGGCCTACCGCTTCCTCATCCTGTTTGAACTTCTGTCCAACGGCCTGCGCCGGTTGATCTACCCCAACACGGTGATACCGGTGCGTTATGGCGACCGCACCGTGGCGCCTGAGATGCAGAGCGCGGTCGTGCTGTTCATCGCCTCCTTCATGGTGCTGTGGGCGATCACCATCGTGCTGCTCAGTGCCACCGGGCTGGACTTCATCACCGCCGTCACCGGCTCGCTCACCGCGCTCACCAATGTCGGCCCAGGCCTCGGCCCGATCATCGGCCCGGTTGGCAACTTCTCGTCGCTGCCCGATGCGGCGAAGTGGATCTGCTCGGCGGCAATGCTGCTCGGGCGCCTCGAAATCCTCGCCGTCCTGGTGATCTTCACGCCAACTTTCTGGGGTCGCTAGTTTCGTGAACTGGTATGCGGAAGTCCTTGTTTCCGCCACAATTTCGGCAATCCGGCAACACTCGGCCAGCGACTTCCGCCGAAGCTGTTGTTTTCGGCTGGACGCGACTTACTTCCGCCACTATCAGACCCTCCCCAAGGTGGCACGCTGAACGCCTTGCCCGTCAGAGAGATCATCAAAAGTGTCGCCGTCCAAGTATTGCATCGCCATCGCCGCCCTCCTGCTGTCCGGTTGCATCGGGCAGCCGTCCGGCGCGCTGTTGACGGGCGCGGTGGTCAACGTCCCCGTCTCGGAGATCGCTGGCAACCATGCGATCTTCGTTGCCTCGACGCGCCAGTACGCCGCCGACAACAAGGAGGTCTTTGATCGCGACCGTTCGGCGACGCTGAATTTCGCGCGCGTCGATGTGACAGTGCCGAAGATCCACAAGACCGGCCAGATCGAGCTGCGCAACCGCAAGGATCCCGATCCGACCAAATACTTCACCGCCACCAACGCAAGCGGCTACGCCACTCAGCCCGAATTCTCCAAGGCACTGAGCGCAGACATCGCCGCGCGCGGCGGCCGCGCCATGCTGTTCGTGCACGGCTACAACACCTCCTTCGACGCCGGCGTCTATCGCGCCACCCAGATCGCTCATGATTCCGGCTACACCGGCACGCCGGTGCTGTTTTCATGGGCCTCCGGCGGCAACACCACCGACTATGTCTATGACAGGGAAAGTGCCGCAGCCGCGCGCGACCAGCTTGAAGTGACTTTGCGCATGCTCGCCCAGTCTGGCGCGCGCCGCATCGACATCGTGGCGCACTCGATGGGAACGTGGGTGACCATGGAAGCGCTGCGCCAGCTGGCGCTGACCGGCGACCGCGACCTCGGCGGCAAGCTCGGCGACGTCGTTCTGGCCTCGCCCGACATCGATGTCGACGTGTTCAAGAGCCAGATGCGCCGCTACGGCAAGCCGAACAAGCCGTTCTTCCTGATGCTGTCGGGCGACGACCGTGCGCTCAAGCTGTCTGGTCTGCTTGCCGGCTCCAAGCCGCGTCTTGGCGACTACAAGAATTCAGCCGATCTCGCCGAATATGGCGTCGTCGTCGTCGATCTGTCGGATGCCAAGAGCGGCGACGCCTTCAACCACACCAAGTTCGCCGACAATCCTGAGATGGTGAAGTTGCTTGGCCAGCGCCTGCGCGCCGACGACGGCTTTGCCAGCGACCGCGAGGTCACCGACCGCATCAACATGCTCGGCGGCGGGCTGCAGTAAGCTCAGCATCTACAGGAATGAAAAAGGGCGCCTTGGGCGCCCTTTCTTTTGCTGAACAAGCGAATAGCGGTCTCGTCAAAGAAACAGGTCGACCTTTTCGAAGGTCGTCACATCGACCAGCCCGACATCCGAGATGCGCAACTCGGGGATGACCACCAGCGCCAGCAGCGAGTGCTGCATGTAGGCGTTGTTGAGGCTGCAGCCCATGTCGCGCATCGCCTGGACCAGCTTGTCGGCCTTGGCAGCGACGATCTCGGCGCGCTCGTCCGACATCAGGCCGGCGATCGGCATTTCGACAAGCGCCAGTTCCTTGCCTTCGGAGAACAGCACCACGCCGCCCCCCACCTGCCCGAGCCGGTTGGCGGCCAGTGCCATGTCGGCCTTGTTGGTGCCGACGACGATCATGTGGTGGCTGTCATGCGCGACTGTCGAAGCCAGCGCGCAGTCCTTCATGTAGCCGAAGCCTGAGACAAAGGCGTTGGTCACCGCGCCGGTGGCGCGATGACGCTCGACGAGGGCGATCTGGCAGACATCGTTGCGGCGATCCATCGCCACCAGCCCGTCTTCGACTCCAAGATCGGCCTCCAGCGCGCGCGTCGGCGCCTGGTTCTCGATCACGCCGATGACACGCACCCTGACCTCGTTGGCGCCCTCAGGTGCCTTGATGTCGAAATCGACAGCCTTCAGCTTCTTGCCGAGCTTCACTGTCTGCTTGGCGTCGGCCGGGTAGGCATAGGCAGGAATGTCGATGTCGAGCTTGCCGGCCTTGGCCACCCGCACGCCGCGCGCATAGACCTCGTCGATCTTGAGTTCGGCCAGATCGGAAACGATCAGCACGTCGGCGAGCCGGCCCGGCGTGATCGAGCCCAGTTCGCGCTCGAGGCGGAAATGCTGGGCGGCGTTGATCGTCGCCATCTGGATCGCCGTCACAGGCTTCAGGCCCTGCTGGATGGCGTGGCGGACGACGCGGTCCATATGTCCCTCATGCACCAGCGTGCCGGAATGGCTGTCGTCGGTGCACAGGATAAAGCTGCGCGGGTCGATGCCCTGCTCGGTCACCGCCTTGATCTGGCTTGCGACATCGTACCAGGCCGAGCCCAGCCGCAGCATCGCCTTCATGCCCTGCCGCACCCGGGCAATGGCGTCCTCGGCGCGCGTGCCCTCGTGGTCGTCCTCGGGGCCGCCAGCGACATAGCCGTGGAACGGCAGACCGAGATCGCGCGAAGCGTAGTGCCCGCCGACAGTCTTGCCGGCTTTCACCGTCTCGGCGATCTCGCCCGTCATCACAGGATTGTTGGCGGCGACACCGGGAAAATTCATCACCTCGCCCAGGCCGATGATGTTCTCCCAGGTCATCGCCTCGGCAACGTCCTCGACCGTCAGGGCAGCGCCGGCATTCTCCAGCCCCGGCGCCGAAGGCACGCAGGATGGCATCTGCACATGCACGTTGATCGGCATGGCAAGGGCTTCGTCATGCATCAGCCTGACGCCAGGCAGTCCAAGCACGTTGGCGATCTCGTGCGGATCGATGAACATCGACGTCGTGCCATGCGGGATCACCGCGCGACAGAACTCGGTCACCGTCACCATGCCGCTTTCGACATGCATATGCGCGTCGCACAGGCCCGGCACGAGGTAGCGCCCGCCGGCATCGACGACCTTGGTGCCCTGGCCGATGGCGTGGCTGGCATTCGGCCCGCAATAGGCGAAGCGCCCGGCGACGATGGCAACGTCAGTGCCCGCGATGATCTCGCCCGAATGCACATTCACCCAGCGGCCATTGCGGATGACGAGGTCGGCCGGCTTGCGACCCATGGCAACATCGACGAGAAGCGGCGCGCTCTCGGTCCAGGGGCGAGGTTTGGCGAAGGGCGACGTATTGGGCATGCTGGGAATCCTGTGTTCTTTCGTAACGACTGTAGCGAAAGCGTCGCCGGAAAACAGCGCCTTGGTTGTGCGGCATGGCGGCCCCGGTATACTCGGCGACAGGAACGGGTTCTGGCCGCGTGATGCAGCATCTTCTTAATGGTCGCCGCTGGGTGTCGCTGGGGCTTGTCCTGGCGGCGCTGGCGCTTGCGATCGTGGTGCTGGGCGGTCGCCTCGCCACGCGTGCCTACATGGACGAGGCGGAAGCGCGCGGCCAGACCACGCTCAGGCTGGCGGTCTCCGCACTCACCGGCCAGATCAGCCGCTACAAGTCGCTGCCGCAGCTGATCGCCGACAATGACGACATCCAGCTGCTGCTCGCCTCGCCCGACGACCAGGCTCTGCGCGACGTCGCCAACCGCTACCTGAAATCGATCAACGGCCTGCTCGAATCGTCCGACATCTACCTCATCAAGCCGGGCGGCGACACGATCTCGGCCAGCAATTACGACCTGCCCACCACCTTTGTCGGCGAGAATTATTCGTATCGCCCGTACTATCAGGATGCCATCCGCGGCGGCATCGGCCGCTTCTTCGCGCTCGGCGTCATGTCCGGCATGCGCGGCTACTATTTCTCGGCACCGGTCAAGCTCGGCGATCAGATCGCCGGCGTCGTCGTGCTCAAGGTCCATATCGAGGAGATCGAGGCCTCCTGGCGCGGCGGCGACTTCGAGCTGACCGTCACCGATCCCGAAGGCATCATCTTCATGAGCAGCCGCCCCGGCTGGCTCTATGCCGGCATGCAGCCTCTGACCGCCGACATGCTGGCCCGCACCACCGCCTCGCGGCGCTATTCCGATGCCATACTGCGCAACCTGCCGGTCTCGCGCTTCATGGCTGATGGCCGCGAACTGCTTGCCATCACCGAGCGCGGCAACACACGCGAGTTCCTTGAGGTCGCCGAGACGATGCCCGAGGCTGGCTGGACAGTGCACGTCCTGGCCGACACGGGTTCCGCTCGCGCCCAGTCGCTGACGGCTGTCATGCTTGCCCTGCTCGCGCTGGGCCTCGCTGCGCTTGGCAGCGCGATCATCCTGCAGCGCCGTGCCCGCCTCGCCGAACGCATGCAGATGCAGCAGTCGGCGCAGCAGGAGCTCGAACGCCGCGTCGACGAGCGCACCGCCGACCTGGCACTGGTCAACAGCCGACTGGAGACCGAGGTTGCCGAGCGCCGCACCGCCGAGCAGCAGCTGCGCCAGACCCAGGCCGACCTGATCCAGGCCGGCAAGCTCGCCGCCCTTGGCCAGATGTCGGCGGCCTTGTCGCACGAATTCAACCAGCCGCTGGCGGCGGTCAAGACCTACGCCGACAACGCCGCGACCCTGATCGACCGCGACAGAGTCGCCGAGGCCCGCGACAACGTCTCGCGCATATCCAGCCTCGCCGACCGCATGGCCTCGATCAGCCGGCACCTCAGGAACTTCGCGCGCAAGCCAAACGAGAAGCTCGGAACGGTCGATCTTGCCGAGGTGGTGCACGATACCCAGGAAATCGTCGCCTGGCGGCTCAAGGCGGCGGACGCCACGCTGCTCGTCGACCTCGGGTCGACCCCACTTGCGGTCAAGGCCGGCTCGGTACGGCTGCAGCAGGTGCTGGTCAACATCATTACCAACGCCGCCGACGCCGTCGAAGGCCTGCCCGACCGGAGCATTGAGCTTGCCGCGCGGCGCAAGGGCTCGAAGGTCACCATCACTGTCCGCGACCACGGCCCGGGCGTTCCGGCGGCGATTGCCGAGCGTATCTTCGATCCATTCTTCTCGACCAAGGGCGTTGGCAAGGGGCTAGGCCTCGGGCTTTCGATTTCCTATAATATCGTCAAGGACTTCGGTGGGAGTCTTGGCATCTTGAATCACCCGGAAGGCGGCGCCTTGTTCACCATCGAGCTCGATGCGGCACGTGCTGCGGTCCGCGAGGCGGCTGAATGAAGCCGCCGATCGTTCTGCTTGTCGACGACGAAGACGAACTCAGGCGCTCGACGGCGCAGTCGCTCGATCTTGCCGGCTTCACCGTCGAGGATGTCTCTTCGGCCGAGCGCGCTCTCGACTTCATCACCCAAGGCTTCAACGGCGTCGTCATCACCGACGTGCGCATGCCCGGCATGGATGGCATGACGCTGATGGGCCGCATCCGCGAGATCGACGCCGACATCCCGGTGATCCTGGTCACCGGCCATGGCGACGTTCAGCTCGCCGTCCGCGCCATGCGCGAAGGCGCCTACGACTTCCTGGAAAAACCTTTCGTCACGCAGCACCTCACCGAGATGGCGGCACGTGCCATCGACCGCCGCAGCCTGGTGCTGGAAAACCGCGAATTGCGCGCCGTCGCCGGCAAGCGCGACGACATCGAGGCGCGCCTGCCCGGCCGCAGCCAGACGATGGTCGACCTGCGCTACAAGCTGCGCGCCGTTGCCGCCACGGACGCCGACGTGCTGATCATCGGCGACACCGGCACCGGCAAGGAAGTCACCGCGCGTGCCCTGCACGACATCAGCGGCCGCGCCACAAAACCCTTTGTCGCCATCAATTGCGCCGCCCTGCCCGAAACCTTGATCGAGAGCGAGCTGTTCGGCCATGAGGCCGGCGCCTTTGCCGGCGCGCTTCGTCCGCGCTTCGGCAAGTTCGAGCATGCACGCGGCGGCACCGTGCTGCTCGACGAGATCGGCTCGATGCCGGCCGACCTGCAGGTCAAGCTGCTGCGCGTCATCCAGGAGCGCGTCATCACCCGCCTCGGCTCCAACGAGCCGATCGCGCTTGACGTGCGTTTCATCGCCACCAGCAAGGTCGACCTCGACGCCGAAGTCGCCGCCGGCCGTTTCCGCGCCGATCTGCTCTACAGGCTCAATGTCGTCACCTTGCGCATGCCCGCCCTTGCGGCGCGTCGCGAGGACGTACCATTGCTTTTCCTCCAACTGGCGCGCGAGGCTGCCGCCCGCTACCGGCGCGACGACGTCGAGGTACCGCCCCAGGCCATCGCCGAGGTTGCCCGCCGCGACTGGCCGGGCAATGTGCGCGAGCTGCGCAACGCCGCCGACCGCTTCGTGCTCGGCCTTGGCCTGCAGCTGCCAGACGCTGAAGCGGGGAGCAACGGCAGCGGCGACCGCCTCGCCGATCGTGTCGGCGAGTTCGAGAAGAACGCGATTTCGGCGGCGCTGCTTGCCCATGGCGGCAGCCTCAAGCCGGTCTACGAACAGCTCGGAATCTCGCGCAAGACGCTCTACGAAAAGATGCAGCGCTACGGCCTCGACAAGAATCGCGTGGGTACCACCGAGACTGCCGACGACTGATTGCTGGCGCCATGTGTGGAAACACACACATGGCAAAGCCACGATGTCACCTTTTCCACCCATTCGCGAAAAGGGTTGGTTAAATTTACCGCCGCCGAGTGATCCACGCATTGCGGTGCGCACGCTCCACCGGTCCTATGGGCACATCCACCGCCGGCGCAGGGAGGCACCAGGCGCGGGTGGACGCACAGAACATATTCCGGGAGGATTCCATGAAGAAACTGCTCGCCTCGCTGACGGCTGCCGCAACGCTTGCCGTATTCCCGCTCGCCGCCAATGCGCAGACCTATCCCGAGCGCACCATCACCGTCGTCGTGCCGTTCGCCGCCGGCGGCCCGACCGACACTGTCACCCGTCTCGTCGCTGAATCGATGTCCAAGGACCTCGGCCAGCAGGTCATCGTCGAAAACGTCGGCGGTGCCGGCGGCACGCTCGGTGCCGGCCGCGTCGCCGCTGCCGATCCGGATGGCTATACGCTGTTGCTGCACCACATCGGCATGGCCACCAGCGCCACGCTGTACCGCAAGCTCGCCTATGACACGCTGAACGCCTTCGAATATGTCGGACTGGTCACCGAAGTGCCGATGACCATCGTCGCCAAGAAGGACCTCGCTCCGACCGACCTCAAGGGCCTGGTCGAATATGCCAAGGCCAACAAGGACACGGTCACCGTCGCCAATGCCGGCATCGGCGCTGCCTCGCATCTGTGCGGCATGCTGTTCATGAGCGCCATCGGCACGCCTTTGGTCACCGTTCCCTACAAGGGCACCGGCCCTGCCATGACCGACCTGCTCGGCGGCCAGGTCGACATCATGTGCGACCAGACCACCAACACCACCAAGCAGATCCAGGGCGGCACCATCAAGGCCTATGCGGTCACCTCGCCTGCCCGCCTCGACGTGCTGAAAGACGTTCCGACCACCAAGGAAGGCGGTCTCGAGGGCATGGAAGTCGGCATCTGGCACGGCGTCTATGCGCCCAAGGGCACGCCTGCCGAAGTGACCGAGCGCCTGTCCAAGTCGCTCCAGGCCGCCCTCAAGGACCCCAACGTCGTCGCCCGCTTCGCCGAACTCGGCACCATCCCGTCGTCGGAAGCCGATGCTACTCCGGCTGCATTGAAGGCCAAGCTCGAAGGCGAGATCGCGCGCTGGAAGCCGATCATCGAGGCCGCCGGCCAGTTCGCCGACTGACATCTTGAGCATCTGAACCGATTGGGGGCGGACACGCCGCCCCCTTTCCGGACCTCCGCTTTTCTCGGCCACCTTCTTCTCCCCACCGGGGAACGGAGATCGGCAGCGCCTCAGCCCTGATCTTCCCAAAGCGGGAAGACGATGACCGCTTGCGGCCGGACGGCAGGGACAGGCATATTTGGTATCCTCGGGAGGGAAGCCATGAAAAATCTCGCCATCGATCCCACCAACGGCGCCTGTGGAGCGATCTTCGTTGCCACCGGCGCCTTCTTCGCCATCCAGTCGCTCGGCCTCGACCTCGGCACCACCTTCCGCATGGGACCGGGCTATTTTCCGCTGGCCCTGGCATCGGCGCTGATCCTGCTCGGCCTCATCGTCATCGTCCAGGCCACCAAGGTAGCGGGCGAGCCGATTGGCCCGATCGCCTGGCGCGGCATGGCATTCATCCTGCCGGCGCCGATCTTTTTCGGCCTCACCGTGCGCGGGCTCGGCTTCGTGCCGTCGATCTTCCTGACCTGCCTGATCGCCGCCTTCGCCTCCACCCGGATGAAGCCGCTTGCCGCCGTCATCCTCGCCGCCGGGGTCACGCTGTTTTCGGTCATCGTGTTCAGCTACGCGCTGGGCCTGCCGTTCCAGCGCTTCGGCCCCTGGCTGCCGTTCTGAGGGGGATGAGATGGAACTCTTCGACAATCTCGCGCTCGGCTTCTCTACCGCAACGACGCTCGCCAATCTCGGCTTCTGCCTGATCGGCGTCTTGCTCGGCACGCTGATCGGCGTGCTGCCCGGCATCGGCGCCACCGCCACCATCGCCATGCTGTTGCCGATCACCTTCCAGATCGGCGATCCGGTATCCTCGCTGATCATGCTCGCCGGCATCTATTACGGCGCGCAATATGGCGGCTCGACCACCGCCATCCTGATCAACATGCCGGGCGAATCCTCGTCCGCCGTGACCGCCATCGACGGCTACCAGATGGCGCGCAAGGGCCGCGCTGGAGCGGCACTCGCCATCGCCGCCATTGGCTCGTTCTTCGCCGGCACCGTCTCGACCTTCCTCGTCGCCATCTTCGCGCCGCCGCTGACGGCAATCGCCTTGCAGTTCGGCGCCGCCGAATACTTTTCGCTGATGGTCGTCGGCCTGGTCTCGTCCATCGCCCTTGCCCACGGCTCGATCGTCAAGGCGCTGGCGATGGTCGTCCTCGGCCTGCTGCTCGGCCTCGTCGGTACCGACATCTACACCGGCACGCCGCGTTTCACCCTTGGCATCCGCGAATATGCCGACGGGCTCAACTTTGTCGCCGTTGCGGTCGGCGTCTTCGGCGTCGCCGAAATCCTGCGCAATCTCGAAAGCGAAAAGACCCGCGAAGTACTGATGGCCAAGGTTTCGGGCCTGATGCCGACACGCCAGGATTTCCGCGAGATGGCAGCCCCCATCCTGCGCGGCACGGCCATCGGCTCGGCGCTCGGCATCCTGCCCGGCGGCGGCGCCATCCTCGCGGCGTTTGCCTCCTACACCGTGGAAAAGCGCGTTTCCAAGCACCCGGAAGAGTTCGGCAAGGGTGCTGTCGCCGGTGTCGCCGGTCCTGAATCGGCCAACAATGCCGGTGCCCAGACCTCGTTCATCCCGATGCTGACGCTCGGCATCCCGGCCAACCCTGTCATGGCGTTGATGATCGGCGCGATGATCATCCAGGGCATCGTACCCGGTCCCAATGTCGCGACCGAGCAGCCGGCACTGTTCTGGGGCATCATCGCCTCGATGTGGATCGGCAATCTGATGCTGATCGTCCTCAACCTGCCGCTGATCGGGCTGTGGGTGAAGCTGCTGACCGTGCCCTACTACGTGCTGTTTCCGATCATCATGGCGTTCTGTGCCATCGGCGTTTACAGCGTCAACTCCAACGTCTTCGACCTCTATGCCGTCGCCTTTTTCGGCTTCATCGGCTACGTGCTGGTCAAGCTGCGCTGCGAGCCGGCACCGTTGCTGCTCGGCTTCGTGCTCGGGCCGCTGCTCGAAGAAAACCTGCGCCGCGCCATGATCCTGTCACGCGGCGATCCGACCACCTTCGTCACCCGCCCGATCAGCGCCATCCTTCTGGCACTGGCCGCCGGCGTGCTGATCGTCGTCCTGCTGCCCGCAGTGCGCAAGAAGCGCGACGAGGTCTTCGTCGAAGAAGAAGGCTGACCTTGAGCCAGCAACTCCTAGCAAAACCAACGGGCGGATTTTCCGCCCGTTGACTTTTCCAGCGCCAAGGCAGTCACTTGGTCCGCTCAAAACAAGCGGAGGCGGGCATGCGTGCTTTCTGGACTGCTGTAGTTCTTGCGTTCGTTTCACTGCTTTCGGTCGGCGCGGCTACGGCCGAAGAACGCTGGCAGACCTTACCCGAACCTGCGGCAATGCCCGCGCCGGCCGAGACCGGCTACGCCAAGGTCAACGGCATCGACATGTATTATGCCGTCTACGGCTCCGGCGATCCGGTGCTGCTGATCCATGGCGGCCTCGGCCATGCCGACATCTGGGCCAGCCAGGTCGCCGAATTCGCCAAGACCCACAAGGTGATCGTCGCCGACAGCCGCGGCCATGGCCGATCGAGCCGCACCGCGGAGCCCTATGGCTACGAGCTGATGGCGTCGGACTATCTGGCGCTGCTCGACCATCTCAAGATCGACAAGACCGCGATCGTCGGCTGGAGCGACGGCGGCATCATCGGCCTAGACATCGCCATGAAGCACCCGGAACGCCTGACAAGGCTCTATGCGCAGGCCGCCAACGTCACCACCGACGGTGTCGACCCCGGCGTCGAGACCAACAAGACCTTTGGTGCCTACATCGAACGCTCCGGCCAGGACTATGCCAAGATGTCCAAGACGCCGGACCAGTACGAAGCCTTCGTCGGCCAGATCAGCGAGATGTGGAAGACGCAGCCGAACTGGACCAAGGAGCAGCTGGCGACCATCACGGTGCCGACGGCGATCGTGCTCGGCGACCATGACGAGGCGGTGACGCGCAAGCACACCGAATACATGGCCTCCATCATCCCCGGTGCCGAGCTGATCATCCTGCCCAACGCCAGCCATTTCGCGATGCTGCAGGCACCGGACGAATACAACAAATCGGTGCTGGAGTTCATCGACCGGAAGTAGGATTGCCGGCCACCTTGCCTGTTCCGTAGTCGTTAGCGACCGGAACAGGCAATCTCCCGGCGGCCAGACCGCAGGCGATCAATGCGGCTTGCCGTCATTCATGCATCGACTACAGCTTCGTTGCCCCTCGGCGGAACAAATCGTGTATGGAGAACCAAGGCCGCTGACTCGCGGCACGAGGAAACGGCGGACATTCAGCATGGCAATCAAGTTCACTGAAAAGGCGACATCGGTCGCGGCGAAACCGGCAGCCGCCAAGGCAGTCCCTCCGTCCGCCGCTCCGCAGGAAGTGGCGACAGCCGCAACGAAGGACGCTGCGAAAAAGCCCGCCAAGAAGGCGCCCCGTAAGGCGCCGAAATCGGATGCGGAAACGCAGTCCCCATTGCTCGATTTCAACGAAACGAAGTAGCCGCAAGCGCTTGCCGGGACTTGCAATATCGCCCGGCTGCTTTACCAGTTCCGCCCGAGCGGACGTGGCGAAACTGGTAGACGCAAGGGACTTAAAATCCCTCAGCCTCGGCTATGCGGGTTCGAGCCCCGCCGTCCGCACCAGGCAAAGAATTTTCCGTAACTTTGCGCCAGCGAATCGAGCTCTGCTCAAACGCATATCTGGCTGCATATAAGCGTGACATAATTATCACGCTCGCGCTCTTTCGTCATTGCACAACCACGCCGGAAAATTGCGGATTGTTTCACAGTGAAATACAACTTCACCGCGCGGGGAGTGAGTGGGGAGTTGAGTACATGCACTACAATTGGGAACGTGCGCCATATTTCTGGGAAAAACACCGTAGCGCCTGCCTCGGACTTGCTGCTGCCGTTTGCGGTGCCTGGGTCGTCTTTTCCATCGTCCCTCTCTGAACCGACCAAATAGCACCAGACCGAATAGCGCCGCCGTGCGGCATGCAACCATTTGCGCCCAGCGACGTTTGAGCGGGCATGGTCGCATTTGAATCCTTTGCGCGCCCCGCAATTGCTGTGGCTCCGCCGTCGTTCCGAACGACCGAGCGCCGTCGCCCCGCAACCAGCGTCAGAAACGCCTTCAGGCGCCTTCCGGCGGGTCGCCGGCACACGCCGGCCGTCACAATCCCCATAAGACATGCCAGAACGGGCCATCTTTGCCGCGGCGCGCGGCGCATTCCTTGCGGCAGCATGGCACCCCGAGGTGCTGATGCACATCGCTCCGTCATTCAGCGCGTAAACCCCAAAGAGGAAACCGATGGCCAAACTCGTCTATGAAGTCGTCCAGCACGATGGTGGCTGGGCCTACAAGGTAGGCGGCACGTTCTCCGAGACATTTCCCAACCACGAAGACGCCCTTCGCGCCGCCGAAACCGCGGCGGCCGAACAGCGTGTCGCCGGCTCGACCGACGGCATCCAGTATGAAGACGCGGAAGGCCGCTGGCACGACGAACTCGCCAAGGGCGACGACAGGCCCGACACCGAGGTTTCCGACTAGCCACTGCCGCAACGCAAAGAGACGGCGCCTTTGAACCTTTTGCCGTGCCGGCGACACCCATCGGCAACCCGGCCAAGCGCCGGACAGCTCAGCGGAGGCCGGACGATGTCGCTCAAATCAGTGCTTGCGGGTAATTCAGCATCTTTTGGCAAGGCTGTGCTCTCGGCAGCGGCATTTACCACGGTTACGGCAACGTTGATGATCGGCGTCGCGACACCGGTGCAGGCGCAGTATTGCGAAGGCACCGTTCATGGGCTGTCGCGCACCTACGATCTTGCCCGGGGCACGGGCTTCCTCGCGGTCAGGGCTCGTCCGAGCGCCTCATCGCCCATGGTCCACCAGCTGTTCAACGGCGACACCGTCGAGATCACCGACAAGCGCGGCAGCTGGTATTTCGTCGGCGGCGACGGCTTCGAGGGCTGGGCCCACCGCAACTGGATGAGCAACTCCTGCGGCTAACCGGCTAATTTGTCAGCCGCGAAGGCCCTGGCGGCGATGCGCCGGATCAGTCCGGCGACCCGCTTCGCTTCGACGAACTGCGGCATGTGGCCAAGGCCCTCGACAAGGTCGAGCTCAAGATCCTTGATCCGGCCAGCCAGCGGTGCGCCATGCAGCCGGTAGTCGAGCACGCGGTCAGCCATGCCGAACATCACGCCGACTGGCAGGTCCAACTCGCCATAGCGCGCCTCGATCGCGCCGAGATCCCGCTCGATCGCCACCATGTCAGCCGAACTCGCGTAGAAATGGCTTGGCCGCAGCCCGGCAAAACCGCCACCCGCGGTGCCGTAATCCTTGGGCGCTGCCTGCGGTGAAAACAGGAAAGCCAGCGTCTGCGGCGCGTATTTCAGGCTCGTCGGTATGGCCACTGTCTCGGCCATCAGCCGGCGCTTCAGTGGCGACTTGATGTAGAGCGAGCGGAATTCGGGCCTCAGCTCATCCTCCAGATGCGTCAGCGGCGACAGCAGCACCAGCCCCGAAACCGTCTGCGGATGGTTTTCCGCCAGCGCCAGTGCCACGGCACCGCCAAGCGAATGGCCGACGACAAGCGGCCGCTCCAGCCCCAGCTCGGTGATGAACTGCGCGATCAGTTCGGCCTGCTCGACAAGACCGCCGGAAAAGCCAACCGGTCGCCCTGAATAGCCGGAGCCTGGCCGGTCGAGCGCCACGAGCCGAAAATCCGTAAGCTCGGGAAACAGCGGATGACGGAAATGGTGCAGCTGGGCGCCAAGGCCATGGATGAACAGGATCGGCCTTCCCTCGCCCTGATCGACATAGTGGATGCGGTGGCGGCCAAGTTGCATGAACTGGCCGCTCGCCGGCACGGCGCGTTCGGCCTGCGCCGAAATCCTGCGCGTCGCCAGCACGAAGTAACCGCCGACCAGGGCCACGGCCAGGAAACCTATGCTGGCTATCCAGCCGAGAATCGTCACCGCCGTTGCCATCGAACCTCCGCCTAGCCCTGCCACAGCTTAGCGATCCAAGGGCGTCGGCTCAAACCCGCCTCACGCAAAACGGGCGGTCTTTCGACCGCCCGTTCACAAAAATCATAACAATCCGAAGCTGTTATGCGACTTCCTTGACGGCGTTCGAACCCTTGCCATGCAGGCGGATGGCGATCTCGGCGACGCGCTTGCCCTGGAAGTGGGCGCCTTCGAGCTCCTGCGCCGAAGGCTGGCGCGAGCCGTCGCCGTCCGAGGTCGTGGTCATGCCGTAAGGCGCGCCGCCGCGGACCACGTCGTTGCCCATCTGGCCCTGGTAGGCGTAGGACAGCGGCACGATCACCATGCCGTGGTGCTGCAGGTGGATCTGGGCGTTGATCAGCGCCAGCTCCGCGCCGCCATGCTGGGTCGCGGTCGAAACCATCACCGAGCCGACCTTGTCGAGCAATGCGCCCTTGGCCCACAGCGGGCCGGTCTGGTCGAGGAAGTTCTTCATCTGCGAGGCCATCGTGCCGTAGCGGGTGGCGGTGCCGATGATGATGCCGTCATAGTCGGCCAGTTCGAGCGGGTCGGCGATCTCAGCCTCCTGGTCGAGCTTGTAGTAGGCAGCCTTGGCGACAGCTTCGGGCACCAGTTCGGGAACACGCTTGAGGGTCACCTCGGCGCCACCGGCACGCGCGCCTTCGGCAGCGGCCTTGGCCATCTGCTCCATGTGGCCCCAGCTCGAATAGTAGAGAACAAGAATCTTAGCCATTTCATCGCTCCAAATCTCGGGAAAATCTCGCGGCGCCATCTTGGGTTGGCGTCTGGGGAGAGATGTAATGGATTGGCCGTTCAATGAAAGCGCCCCAATACGTGACGCATCGTTCACCAAACGGCGACCATTGCCCGCTTGTCCCGGCGGCTGTATCTGACTGAACCGACAACGGAGCTTCTGATATGGCCGACATCGTCACCGCAGCAATGGTCGTTATCGGCGACGAGATCCTGTCCGGCCGTACCAAGGACAAGAACATCGGCCACCTCGCCGACATGATGACGGCCTCGGGCATCGACCTCAGGGAGGTGCGCATCGTGGCCGACGACGAGGACGAGATCGTCGCCGCGGTCAACGCCGTGCGTGTCCGCTACGACTACGTCTTCACGACAGGCGGCATCGGCCCGACGCATGACGACATCACCGCCGACTCGATCTCCAAGGCATTCGGCGTGCCATGCGAGTATGAACCGCGCGCCTATGCCATGCTGGAGGCCAACTACGCCTCGCGCGGCCTCGAATTCTCCGAGGCGCGCAAACGCATGGCGCGCACGCCGCGCGGCGCGGATCTGATCGTGAACCCGGTGTCGGTGGCGCCCGGCTTCCGCATCGGCAACGTCCACGTCATGGCCGGCGTGCCGTCGATCTTCCAGGCGATGCTCGACAATGTCATGCCGACGCTCAGGACAGGCGCCAAGCTGTTGTCGACAACCGTGCAGTGCCCTTATGGCGAAGGCACAATCGGCGGTCCACTCGGCGAGATCCAGAAGGCGCACCCCGACACAATCATCGGCTCCTACCCGAAATATCTCGACGGCACGTTCTGGACCGAGCTCGTCGTCCGCTCGCGCTCGCAGGAAGCCATGGATGCCGCACGCATCGCCATCGAGGCAATGCTTGCCGACATAGCAAAAGCCGCCTGAGCGGCCGCAAACAGTTGATCCCAAACACTTGATCCCGAACACTTGATCCAGGTCACATGGGAACAAGTACGGGCATGTTAGTGTTTCTTTGCTGAGCAGATTTCTACGCGCAAAGGAGGGCTCCATGCCGTTCAAGACAATCGTTGCCATCATCCAGAGCGAACGCGACGCGGCCCGCGTTCTCGACGTGGCGATCCCTTTTGCCGACCGGCACGAAAGCCACCTGATCGGCGTTCATGCCGAAGCGCTGGCGATGCCATACACGACCGCTGTCGGTTTTCCCGACACCGAGTTCATCCAGGCCAATGCCGATCTGTGCAAGGAGCGCGCCGAGAAGGTGCAGAAAGCGTTCCTGGCCCGCATCGAGACGTCAGGCCTGTCATTCGAATGGCGCAGCTTCGAGAGCTTTTCCGGTGACAGCGCGCTGTCGGGCGTCGAAAGCGCGCGCTGCGCCGACATCGTCATTGTCGCCCAGGCGGCCCCCGAGGCCCGGGATTCGATTGCCGCCGACATCGACTCGCTGATTTACGAGGCCGGCCGGCCGGCGCTGGTCGTGCCGCATTCAGCCCCGCTGATCTCGACCTTCCGCCGCATCCTGATTGCGTGGAACGGCAGCCGCGAAGCGACGCGCGCCGCCTTCGACGCGCTGCCCTTCATCATCGAGGCTGACACCACCGAAATCCTGGTCATCGACCCGGTCGAAACCGCCGCCCAGACGATGGACGCGGCAGGTGCTGAAATCGCCTCGGCCTTCGCCCGCCACGGCGCCAAGGTCTCGGTCAGCGTCGAGGCCTCGCGCGGCCACACCGTCGATGCCGTCATCCATAACAAGATGGTGGAGACCGGCGCCGACCTTCTGGTGATGGGCGCCTACAGCCATTCGTGGATCCGCGAATTCCTGTTTGGCGGCGTCACCCGCAACGTCCTGCAGGCCGGCGACACCGCGATCCTGCTGTCGCGGTAAGATTACCGCCCAATTTACTGACCGCTCCTGCCGCCCCGCCCTTGCCAAGGACGGGGCTTTCCGGCTAATTCCGCCTGCATTCCCCTATTTCCGCGCCAGGTGGCGCGCCGAGCTGGAGTGCGCGTCACATGTCCCTTCCCGAAAAAGCCTTTCCCGTATCCTGGGACCAGTTCCACCGCGATGCGCGCGCGCTCGCCTGGCGTCTCGCCGGCGTCAATCCGCAGTGGAAGGCGATCGTCTGCATCACCCGTGGCGGCCTCGTGCCGGCGGCGATCATCTCGCGCGAACTCGGCATCCGCCTGATCGAAACGATCTGCATCGCCTCCTACCACGACTACACCTCGCAGGGTCAGTTGCAGGTGCTCAAGGAGATCACGCCCACGCTGCTCGAAGGCGAAGGCGAAAACGTGCTGATCGTCGATGACCTTACCGACACCGGCAAGACCGCCGCGATCGTCAGGGCGATGATGCCCAAGGCGCATTTCGCCACCGTCTATGCCAAGCCCAAGGGCCGGCCGCTTGTCGACACCTTCGTCACCGAGGTGTCGCAGGATACCTGGATCTATTTCCCCTGGGATCTCGGCTTCACCTACCAGAAGCCGATCGCCGAAGACCACATGGGCTGAGCCACAGCCCCAAACGGCTCTTGCGAACCATATCTGCGCCCGGCCTTTGCGCCGGGCGTTTTCGTTATCAATCTATTTACTTTTGTTACGGAGGATTAACCCTACAATTTGTGACGCGGCGCATGATTCTACAGGTCGAGTAGGGGCTGCCGATGCTGATGAAGCCTGTCTATCACAACCATCTTGTCGAGCGGATACGCCGGCTTTTCGGCGCTCCTGCCTGCAGGCTCCAGGTTGCCGCCCTGCCCTGGCACCGAACTTCCACCGGCATCGAGATCATGCTCATCACCAGTCGCGACACCGGCCGCTGGGTTTTGCCCAAGGGCTGGCCGGAAGCGGCCGAACGGCTGTGCGAAACCGCGGCACGCGAGGCGAGCGAAGAAGCCGGCCTCAGCGGCTCGGTCGACACCCATGAAGCCGGCCGCTATTTCTACCTCAAGGAGCTTTCGAGCGGCGAACAGGTCGCCTGCGAGGTGCTGGTCTATCCGCTCGAAGTACGCAAGGTCGCCGAAAAGTGGAAAGAGCGGCGCCAGCGCACGCGCAAGTGGGTCTCTCCCAGCGAGGCCTCGCGCATGGTCAACGAACCCGACCTTTGCCGGCTGATCTCGTCCTTTGGTGCCGCGCACGCAAAATTCGCCGCCTGAGGCAACACCAGCCCTCACGATCGGGCGGCCTCGCGGCAGGCATTTTCTGCCTTCGCCGTTGTTGCGCCGGCTTCGTCCGCGCGGCAGGTTCTCCCCGTTATCCACATTAGTGACACACAAGATGTTGGGGTCACAAAATCTACAAGAACGACTCCTTGACGTTGGCTGCCGAGTCGCCTTTTATGACTCAAGCGCGCTTGTTGAGTGTGCGGCCGGATTGTTAAGAGCCCGGTCTTTTTCCCAGATTTTGTGCGTAGCTGCTCGCATTTGAACCCCGCCCCGCGGGGCGCCGAAGCGTGCGGTTTCTGGATGTCCAAGGGGTTGGATGGTAAAAATGTGGGACTGGCGGAAATCTTCTGTTAACACTATATTTAGTGTTTGCAGCCAACCTGACCGCTAGATAGTGTGAGTAGCCCTCCATGAGGGAATCGCAGGAAAAGTTTCAGTTTCAAGGACCCGCAACGGTCCGCCAGTTGATGGGAACAGGCTCCGAAAGGAGTTTTCCAGGTCAGGCGGCGGGATAGGCGGGATAGGGCAACCGGCTGTCCAGGCCGCCGGTTCATACGGGTTTGCGCCTTTCGCACCAGCAACGGGAAATTTCCCGCGAAAGACGCTATATATAGACAAAAGGAAATCGACCGATGCGCATCGAGCGGCGTTTCACCAAGGATGGACAATCGGCCTACGCGGAGATCGAGTTCCGCAAGGCTCTTTCCGAGATCAAGAATCCGGATGGCTCGGTGGTCTTCCGGCTCGACAACATCGATGTGCCGGCGCAGTTCTCCCAGGTCGCGGCCGACATCCTGGCGCAGAAGTATTTCCGCAAGGCCGGCGTGCCCGCGAAGCTGAAGAAGGTCGAGGAAAACGACGTCCCGTCCTTCCTGTGGCGCTCTGTCGCCGACGAGGCCGAACTCGCCAAGTTGCCCGAAAAAGAGCGCTACGGCTCCGAGATCGACGCCCGCCAGGTCTTTGACCGTCTCGCCGGCACCTGGACCTACTGGGGCTGGAAGGGCGGCTACTTCAAGTCCGAAGACGACGCCCGCGCCTTCAAGGACGAGCTGTCCTACATGCTGGCCACCCAGCGCGTCGCGCCGAATTCGCCGCAGTGGTTCAACACCGGCCTGCACTGGGCCTATGGCATTGACGGCCCCGGTCAGGGCCATTTCTATGTCGACCCGTTCACCGGCAAGCTGACCAAGTCGAAGTCGTCTTACGAACACCCGCAGCCGCACGCCTGCTTCATCCAGTCGGTCGCCGACGACCTCGTCAACGAGGGCGGCATCATGGATCTGTGGGTGCGTGAAGCGCGCCTGTTCAAATACGGTTCGGGCACCGGTTCCAACTTCTCGCATCTGCGCGGCGAAGGCGAAAAGCTTTCGGGCGGCGGCCGTTCGTCGGGCCTGATGAGCTTCCTCAAGATCGGTGACCGTGCCGCGGGCGCCATCAAGTCGGGCGGCACCACGCGTCGTGCTGCCAAGATGGTCGTCGTCGACGCCGACCACCCCGATATCGAGGCCTATATCGACTGGAAGGTGAAGGAAGAGCAGAAGGTCGCGGCACTCGTCACCGGCTCCAAGATCGTCAAGCAGCACCTCGCCAAGATCATGGCCGCTTGCGTCAACTGCGAAGGCCAGGACGACGATTGCTTCGATCCGCTGATCAACACTGCGCTCAAGCGCGAGATCAAGGCCGCCAAGAAGAACTCGGTGCCGGAGAACTACATCTACCGCGTCATCCAGTTCGCCAAGCAGGGCTACACCTCGATCGATTTCAAGACCTACGACACCGATTGGGATTCGGAGGCCTACCTCACCGTTTCGGGCCAGAACTCCAACAATTCGGTCTCGCTGAAGGATGATTTCCTCCAGGCGGTCGAGAAGGACAGCGACTGGCACCTGACCGCCCGCAAGGACGGCAAGGTCATGAAGACGCTCAAGGCCCGCGACCTGTGGGAAAAGATCGGTTACGCCGCCTGGGCGTCGGCTGATCCGGGCCTGCACTTCAACACCACGATGAACGACTGGCACACCTGCGCCTCGGCGGGCGCCATCCGTGCGTCGAACCCGTGCTCGGAATACATGTTCCTCGACGACACGGCCTGCAACCTGGCGTCGATCAACCTCCTGCCTTATCGCAACACCGACGGCACCATCGACATCGCGGCCTACGAGCACACCGTGCGCCTGTGGACCGTGGTGCTCGAAATCTCGGTCATGATGGCGCAGTTCCCGTCCAAGGAAATCGCCAAGCTGTCCTACGAATACCGCACGCTCGGCCTCGGCTACGCCAATATCGGCGGCCTGCTGATGACCTCAGGCATTCCCTATGACTCCGACGAAGGCCGCGCCATCGGCGGCGCGCTCACCGCGATCATGACGGGCGTGGCTTATGCTACCTCGGCCGAAATGGCCTCCGAACTCGGCGCCTTCGCCGACTACGACCGCAATGCCGACAACATGCTGCGCGTCATGCGCAATCATCGCCGTGCCGCCTATGGCGACAAGGGCGGCTACGAAAAGCTGTCGGTCCACCCGGTGCCGCTGGTCGCTTCCGACCTCAAGCAGCCCGAACTGGTGACGCACGCACGCGCCGCCTGGGACCTTGCCATCGAACTTGGCGAGAAGCACGGCTACCGCAACGCCCAGGCAACGGTCATCGCGCCGACCGGCACGATCGGCCTGGTCATGGATTGCGACACCACCGGCATCGAGCCCGACTTTGCGCTAGTCAAGTTCAAGAAGCTCGCCGGCGGCGGCTACTTCAAGATCATCAACCGTGCGGTGCCCGAAGCACTGCGCACGCTCGGCTACACCGAGGCCCAGCTCGCCGAGATCGAGGCTTATGCTGTCGGCCATGGCAACCTCAACCAGGCGCCCGGCATCAACCCCGGCTCGCTGAAGGCCAAGGGCTTCACCGACGACAAGATCGAGGCGTTGAACGCCGCGCTCAAGAGCGCCTTCGACATCAAGTTCGTCTTCAACCAGTGGACGCTGGGCGCCGACTGGGTGAAGGAGACGTTTGGCTTCACCGACGCGCAGCTCAACGACTTCTCGTTCGAAATCCTGCCGGCCCTCGGTTTTTCGAAAAAGGACATCGAAGCCGCCAACATCCATGTCTGCGGTGCGATGACGCTCGAAGGCGCGCCCTTCCTCAAGGACGAGCACCTGCCCGTCTTCGATTGCGCCAATCCGTGCGGCAAGATCGGCAAGCGTTACCTCTCGGTCGAAAGCCACATCCGCATGATGGCGGCAGCACAGCCCTTCATCTCGGGCGCCATCTCCAAGACCATCAACATGCCCAACGAGGCGACGGTCGAGGACTGCAAGAGCGCCTACATGCTCAGCTGGAAGCTGGCGCTCAAGGCAAACGCGCTCTACCGCGACGGCTCCAAGCTGTCGCAGCCGCTCAACGCCTCGCTCATCGCTGACGAGGACGAGGATGAAGACGATGCCGTCGAGGCTCTGATCGCAGCCCCCGCCGCCGCCAAGGCGGTGCAGGTCACCGAAAAGATCGTCGAGCGCGTCATCGAGCGGCTCTACCGCGAGCGCGAAAAGCTGCCGAACCGCCGCAAGGGCTACACCCAGAAGGCCGTCGTCGGCGGCCACAAGGTCTACCTGCGCACCGGCGAGTTCGACGACGGCCGTCTCGGCGAGATCTTCATCGACATGCACAAGGAAGGTGCCGCCTTCCGCGCGATGATGAACAATTTCGCCATCTCGATCTCGCTCGGCCTGCAGTATGGCGTGCCGCTCGACGAATATGTCGAGGCCTTCACCTTCACCAAGTTCGAGCCGGCCGGCATGGTCATCGGCAACGATGCCATCAAGAACGCCACCTCGATCCTCGACTATGTCTTCCGCGAACTCGCCGTCAGCTACCTCAGCCGCCACGACCTGGCCCATGTCGACCAGTCGGATTTCGACAAGACGGCACTCGGCAAAGGCATCAACGAAGGCAAGGCCCTGCCCTTCTCCAAGGGCCTGACCCGCGGCGCCTCCCCGCTCAAGGTCGTCTCCGGCGTTGCCGGCAACGACCCCAAGGGTTCGGCGGCAGCGCCAATTCAGGCGCGTATCACGCCGGTCACCGCCTTCTCCGGTTCCAACGTGCTGGCGCTGGCGCCCAAGGCCGCGATCTCGGTGGAAGAATCGACCGCCTACAAGCGCGACTATGAGGAACGGGCCAAGGAACTGGTCGAGGACGTCGCCTTCGAGGAAGCAGCTGACGAGGCTTCCGGCGCATCGGCCCTGTTCACCGACGCCGCCGCCCACGAAGCGGCCGAGGCCAAGAAACTCGCCGCCGACCGCCGCGCCAAGTCGATGCTCCAGGGCTACACCGGCAATTCCTGCTCGGAGTGCCAGAACTTCACCATGGTCCGCAACGGCACCTGCGAGAAGTGCGACACCTGCGGTTCGACGAGCGGCTGCAGCTGAAGGGGTTAAGGTTGGTTAGTTAGACGACAACATCGGCCCGGTCTCAGGATCGGGCCGAAATGGCAAAGGGAACAAATCAAGAAACGCTTCTAAAGAGTTTTAAGGCGCATTTCGAACACCAAAAACCATCAAGGACCACTGGCTAGCGAAGGTGGCGTAAGCCGCCCATCGACCTTTTCTCCCGCTACGGGAGAAAGGGTCGATGCACGTGACGTAAGCTTGATTGCAGCGAACGCCCCACGCCTTCGTCATCCTAGGGCGGAGCAGGAGCGCAGCGACGTCGCGGAGACCCTAGGATCCATGCCGTAACATTGCGGCAGCGCTCAAAGGATCCAGAACGCCCGCCCTTTCTTTCTTCCATCCACCCCGCATTCCTGACCCTCACGGCATGGATCCTCGGGTCAAGCCCGAGGATGACGAAGCGGAGAGGCCGCTCTCAACAATCACCACCCAAGTCCGCGAAACAGTTCGTGCCACTCTGGATTGGTCTTCTCGATCAACTCGATCTTCCATTGGCGTGGCCATCGCTTCAGCGACTTCTCGCGCTGGATGGCGTCGCGGATGTCGAAATGCTCCTCGTACCAGACGAGACGAAACACGCCGTAGCGCGCGGTGAATCCGCTGCCCTCGCCAGACTTGTGTTCCGGCAAACGGCGCGCGAGATCGTTCGTCACGCCGATGTAGATCGTGCCGCCCTTCTGGCTGGCGGTCATGTAAACATACCCGGTCATGGCGGGAGACTAATCGCGGGAAAGTTGCATGCAAGTTCTACCGCACCTGCGGACATCCTTTGGCCTCGATGTAGCCTCCCTTTGCCATGCCCAGATGCGCTCGCCCCAGCGGTTCCATCAGACGAACAAGCTACCGCCCCCCATCCAATGAGCTAATTGTCTCTGTACCTCCGACGGGCGTAGATTCGAGCATGGGAAGGTGGGGTAGTGCGCCGGCGCGATTCCTTAAATCCTAGGTGTGAGTATTGCGTCGGCTGCCCCACCCCAAAGCCCACCGCGCAATGCAGACGGCCCGACTTGGCAAAGTCCAAGCGGGCCGCTCTTGCGAGTGCTGCCCGCCCAAGCCAATCAGTCGCCCAGGCTGTACAGCGCCGATGTCGTAGCAGCACCCAGGACCAGAATTCCGAGTGTCGGGAACCTCGGCATCCAGGTCAGGATCGCGGCGGACGCCACCGCGATTGCTGCGGCCACAAGGCCGCCGCCGGAAAGTCGAAAAATGGAGATCACGCCGGCGATGACCAGCCCGACGCCAACCGGCGCGAGGCCCTCGCGCATGGCCTTGTGCCAGCGCTTCGCCTTGTGGGCGTTGGACACCTTGATGACGCCGTAGCAGAGCAGCGAAGACGGCAAAAACAGCGCCAGGGATGCAGCGAGCGCGCCCCACCAGCCGGCGACTTTCCAGCCGATCAGCGTCGCCAGCATCGTGCCGGGCCCGGGTGCCGCGCGGGATATGGCGAACAGGTCGATGAACTCGCGGCTGCTGATCCAGCCGTGAACGGCGACGGATTCGTGCTGGATGCCGGCGATGATCGCCGAGCCGCCGCCGATCGACAGCAGCGAGAACGGCACGAAAACCGCGATCAGGGTGACAAGGTCGTCGTCGCGCATCTCAGCTCCTGCGCCAGGCAAGGGCGACGCTGACCGGCGCAATCACGAGGACCACCGGGATCAGCGGCAGCTTCAGTAGGCCGACGGCAATTGCCACGGCGGCGATGACGACAAGGCCGGGCGGAAACTTGGTCGTGCGCTGCACACCCTTGAGGCAGATCACCAGCAAGAGCCCGAGCGCGGCGTAGGCCACGCCATTCGACGCCGCCTCCAGCATAGTGACGTCGGGCAGGCTGTCGAACAGGGCGCTGAGCGCGATCACGGCGAAGAACGGGCCGACGAGGAAGCCCAGCACGCAAGCGATGCTGCCGGCCAGACCACGCAGTTCGTCGCCCATGCAGATAACCAGGTTGACGACATTGGCGCCGGGCAGCATCTGCGAAATCGCCAGCGAACTGGCGAAATCCTCGTCGCTGATCCAGTGGTTGCGCAAGACGAACTCCTGGTAGAGCCAGCCAGAAAGCCCGCCGCCAAAGCTCAGCAGTCCGATCTTCAGGCAGGTCAAGAACAAGGCGCCCAACCCCGGCACGGGCCGCGCGGCTGTTGCTACCGGCAGTTCGGCGGCGGGGTCGGGAACCGCCGTCATCTCAGGCCGCCAGTGCGCCCGGATGTACTTCGCTCGCCGCCAGAAGCCGCCTGGTGTAGTCGTGCTGTGGGTCGCCATAGACCTGCTCGGTCGGCCCCTGCTCGACGATCCGGCCCTGATACATCACCACAACCGAGGTGGCGAAATCCCTGACCAGCGCGAGGTCGTGGGCGATGAAGACGTAGGACAGGCCCATCTCGCGGCGCAGTTCCTTGAGCAGGTCGATGATCTGCGCCTGGATCGAGACGTCGAGCGCCGACACCGCCTCGTCGCAGACGATCAGCTCCGGCTGCAGCGCCAGCGAACGGGCGATGGCGATACGCTGCCGCTGCCCCCCCGAGAACTGGTGCGGGTAGCGCTCGGCATGCTCGGGCAGCAAGCCGACCTTGTGCAGCAGCTCGGCCACGCGCTGGCCCCATTGCTGCTTCGGCAGCACGCCCGCATGGATCGCCCATGGCTCGGAGACGATCTGCTGCACGGTCATGCGCGGATTGAGCGAGGCGGTCGGGTCCTGGAACACGAACTGCATGCGCCGCCTGACCTTGAAGGTCTCGGCCGCAGACAGCTTGAGCAGGTCCTTGCCGTCGAAGTCGATCGAGCCCGCCGTCGGCACGTCGAGCCCGAGCAGCATGCGCGCCAGCGTCGACTTGCCTGAGCCGGACTCGCCGACGATGCCGAGCGTTTCGCCCCTGGACAGGGTGAAGCTCGCGTCGTCAACGGCGCGGACCTGCGGCTGTGGCGCGCTCGAAAACAGCTTGGGCCGGCCGAAATAGACCTTCGACACGTTGCGCACCGCAAGCAGCGGCGTCGGCCCGGCCTCGGCGGCCTTGTTGACGCTGAAGCCATGGCGGCCCGGCACCGCATCGAGCAGGCGCTGCGTATAGGGATGGCTCGGCTGCGACAGCACCTTGGTCACCGCGCCGGCCTCGACGATGCGGCCGGCCTGCATGACCACCACCTTGTCCGCCACCTTCTCGACCACCCCGAGATCATGGGTGATGATGACCATGCCCATGCCGCTCTCGCGCTGCAGCTCCTTCAGCAGGTCGAGCACCTGCGCCTGCACGGTGACGTCGAGCGCACTCGTCGGCTCGTCGGCGATCAAAAGGTCGGGCTGCAGCGCGATTGCCGAGGCGATCATGATGCGCTGGCGCTGACCGCCCGAAAACTGGTGCGGATAATCCTGCGCCCGGCGCTCGGGGTCGGAAATACCGACGCGGCCAAGCAGGTCGATGGCGCGCCGGCGCGCCGTGTCGGGGGCGATGCCATGGACAAGCATCGTCTCGGCAATCTGCCAGCCGACCGGATAGACCGGATTGAGGGCGGCAAGCGGGTCCTGGAAGATCATCGAGATGTTCTTGCCGTTGACCAGCCGGCGTTGCTCGACGCTTGCCTGCAGCAGGTCGCGGCCACGAAACAGGATCTGTCCCGACGAGATGACCGCCGGCGGCGTGTCGATCAGGTTCATCACCGCCGAGGCGCTGACGCTCTTGCCCGAGCCGCTTTCGCCGAGGATTGCCAGCGTTTCGCCCTGGTCGACCGACCAGCTGACGTCGTTGACGGCATGGACGATGCCCTTGCGCGTCGGGAACTGGATGCTGAGGTTCTTGACCTCGAGAAGGCGTGGTTCTGACATTGTCATTCCGCCGATGTTTGCAGGCGCCAGCGTTCGACCGGATCGGTGGCGACGCGGAGCCAGTTCGAGAACAGGTTGAGCGACATGGTGACGAGCATGATCGCCAGGCCCGGCCAGAACGCCACCCACCAGGCCGAGCCGATGTAGTTGCGCCCGTCCGACACCATCAGGCCCCAGGTGATCTCGGGCGGCTGGATGCCAATGCCGAGGAAGCTGAGGCCGGATTCGACGAGCATGACGAAGGCCATTTCAAGTGCTGCGAGATTGATGACTGTCGGCAGCACCATCGGGGCGACATGGCGGAACAGGATGCGCGGGGTCGAAGCACCCATGGCGCGGGCCGACGTCACGAACAGGCGTTCCTTGAGCTCGAGCACCTCGGCGCGCACCGTGCGCAGGAAGATCGGCACGCGCGAGATGGCAAGCACGAGGATGACATTGGCGACGCCCGGCTCGAACACGAACAGCACGATGACGGCCAGAAGCAGCGACGGAAAGCTCATGATGGCATCCGCCAGGCGCAACAGGATCGCGCCGATGGCGCCGCCCTTGAAGCCTGCGACGAGCCCGAGCGCGCCGCCGATCACCAGCGAGGTGAGCACCGCGGTGCCGGCGATCAGCATGGTGTTCTGGCTGGCGACGATGATGCGGGCAAGCACGCTGCGCCCGAGCGCATCGGCGCCGAGGATGTAGAGCCAGGGACGGTCGAGCGAAAACGGTGCGGCGTTGCGCTGCATCAGGTTCATGGCGCGGGCCTGGTCGGCGAGCAGCGTCGGACCGACGACGACGCAGATCATGACGACGACGAGGAAGGCAGCGGAAACCAGGGCCACCTTGTCGCGTGCGAGGCTCGACGCGATGTCGCGGAATGCCGACGGCGCTGCCTGTGCGGGCCGGGCCATCTCAGCTGTGCCGGATGCGTGGATCGACGAGCGCATAGGTGATGTCCACAACGATGTTGATGATGAAGACGGCAAGTGCCGTGACGAGGACTGCGGCCTGGATGACGGCGAAATCGCGCAGCAGCACGGAATCGATCATCAGCTTGCCGATGCCAGGAAAGCCGAACACGGTTTCGACGATGACCGCGCCATTGACGATGCCGGCGGCCTGGTCGCTGGCGACCGTGATGACGGGCAAAAGCGCGTTGCGCAGCGCATGGACAAAGACGATCGCCCAGGAGCGCACGCCCTTGGCCCGCGCCGTTTTCACATAGGCCGACGACAGCGCGGTGATCATCGACGACCGCACCACCTGAACCAGCACGCCTGTCGGCCTGAGGCACAGGACAGCGATCGGCAGGACCCAGTGCCATGGCGTGCCGGTGCCGGAGGTCGGCAGCACACGCAGCCACACGGCGAAGACGATCACGCCGACAATCGCGATCCAGAAGTTCGGCGTGCTCGCCCCGATCAGCGAGATCAGGCTGGCAATGCGGTCGAACATCCCACCGGGACGGAAAGCGGCGAGCGAGCCGGTGACGATGGCGACGGCGATGACGATCGGCATGGTGATGGCCGCCAGCATCAGGGTCGTCGGGAAAGCCTGGAGCACGACCTGGACAGCGGGCTTGGAGTACTGGATCGACTCGCCGAGGTCGAACTGCAGCAGGCCAACGACGAAGCGGCCGAACTGGACATAGACAGGATCGTCGAAACCGAAGCGCTGGTTGAACTGGTCGCGCATCTCCTCGGTGGCGTCGAGCGGCAGATAGAGGTCGGCGGGAGAGCCCGTCAGCCTGGCCAGGAAGAAGACGAGGATGATCAGCAGCGCCAGCGAAAGCAGGCTTTGCAGCGACCTCTTGTAGATGAAATTGCCCATGCTCCGCCTCCTCCGCCGGATACTGGTACGTGGAACGGTAGGTTGGCGCCGGCGAGCGGCCGGCGCCGTCCCAAAGTTATGAAGGCGACTTTACGACCAGCTTGGCAAGCTGCAGCTCGACTGCGTTGGCAATGGTCGGGGTGAAGTCGAGGCGCTTGCCGACCCGCATGTAGTTGACCATGTGGAACAGCGGCGCGTCGGCGACCAGGTCCTCGTAGATGTAGCGGAAAGTCTCCTGGTAGAGCTTGGCGCGTTCCTCGCCCGAGGCCATGCCCGCTTCCGTGATCAGCTTGTCGACCTTGGCGTCGTGGAGTTCGCTCTGGCGGCCATCGCTGTGGTACTTGAAAAACGCGGTGAACTGGGCGTCGCCACTGTTGTTGTCGTGCATGGTCAAAAGCGCGTTGGCTTCGCGGTTGGCGGCGAACGGCTTGTTTGCTGCTTCCAGCCACTGCGTCATTTCGAGATTGTCGAGCTTGATCTTGAAGCCGACGGCACGGAGCATCTCGGCGGCCGCCTCGACGAACTCGTTGGAGTTGGCGAACATGCCAGGACGGCCGATCATGCGGATCTCGGTGTCGACGGGCACGCCCGCAGCCTTGGCTTCGGCGAGCAGCGCCTTGGCCTGCTCGGGATCGTAGGGCCACGGCACCAGCTTGGCATTGTGGCCGAGCACGCTGGGGCCGACCTGCTGGGTGGCAAGTTCCGCCTTGTCGCTGATGACGCTGCCCAGGAATGCCTTGCGGTCGATCGCCAGGTTGAAGGCCTTGCGCACGCGGATGTCGTTGAGCGGGGCGATGTCTGCGGACAGCCGGAACATGGCGCTGTCGGAGTTCGGGTAGACCTTGTCCGTATCCGGATTTGTCGCATCCTGCGGCGCGATCGAGAAAGCCAGGTCGGCTTCGCCGGTTTCGACCATGGCCGCGGCCACGGAGGATTCAGTGCGCCAGACATAGGTCGCCTCGGCGATCTTCGGCGCCTCGCCCCAATAGCCGTCGAAGCGCTTGATCTTGACGTTCTCGCCCTGGGTCCAGCTGACGAAGTCGTACGGCCCGGTACCGATCGGGTCGGCCGTGTACTCGCCCTTCGGCGTCTTGGCCGATGCGATCGCCAGCTGCGCCAGCAGCGTTGGCAGGATCGGCATCGGCGTCTTGGTGGTGAAGACGACAGTGTTCTCGTCGACCGCCTTTGCGGTGATGTCGACGCCGCCGAAATATTTGGTGCGGGTGATGCAGGTCAGCTTGGGATCGAGCGTGCGCTCCAGCGAATAGACCACCGACGCCGCATCGAACGGGGTGCCGTCATGGAACTTGACGCCCTTGCGCAGATTGAAGCGCCACTCGGTCGGCGAGGTCTGTTCCCAGCTTTCGGCCAGCCGAGGCACGGTGGTCTGCTTGGCGTAGTCCAGCTCGACCAGCGTCTCGACGACATTCTGCTTGATAATGCGGCCGATCACCGAGCGCGGCGTCTCGCACGGGTCGAGACGGTCCGGCCCGCCCGGCAAGACGATGGTCACGGCATCGCCCGACTGGGCCATGGCCGCCGGCATCGGCGACAGAAACAGCGCCGTTGAAAGCCCCAGTGCGGTTTTCCTGAATGCGTTCATTTCAAACTCCTCCCGAGTTCTAGTTGATTTTGTGAAGTCCGTCGCTGCTAGACGGCGCGCAGGCGCGCGCCCGACCTGAAGCCCTCCAGCTTCAGTCGTTCTTTCTCTTCCTGGGCACGGATGCCGGGCAGGATGTCGGCCGCCACCTTGGGCGAAAGGGCGACGACGCCGTCCTCGTCGCCGACGACCAGGTCGCCCGGATGAACGACGAGGCCGCCGATGGCGACGTCGACGTTGATGGCGCCGGGGCCATTCTTGTAGGGACCGCGATGGGTGACGCCGCGGGCGTAGCAAGGCAGATTGCTGGCCCGGATTGCAGCGACGTCGCGGATCGCGCCATCGATGACGAAGCCGGCGACACCAAGGGATTCGGCATGGGTGAGGATGATCTCGCCGATCAGCGCCTGGCTGGTGTCGCCGCCGCCGTCGACGACGATGACGTCGCCGGGGCGGGCAATGCGCAGCGCCGCATGGATGGCGAGATTGTCGCCGCGGCGCGTTCGCACCGTCAGCGCCGTGCCAACCAGCTGTCCGCCGGCATGATAAGGCAGCAGACCCACCGCGCCCGGAAGACGGTCCAGATTGTCGCTGACGATCGACGTCGCGACATTGGCGTATTGCTTCAGCAGTTCGTCTGAAACGGGCGCCGCGGACGGCAGTTCGGTGACGGTCATGATAACTCCTCCCTTGGCGACCGCGGACCAGCGGCCTCCAGTCATCAAAGGGATAGGAGTGTCACCTGCTGAAGAAAAGCGATATTAATGCATCAGAAGACATCGCCATTCTTCATATCAGGAGGAATTCATGTTCACGATCAAGCAGATGGAAGCGCTCTACTGGGTCAGTACGCTGGGCAGTTTCGAGGCCGCGGCCGACTATCTGAACATGGTCCAGTCGACAATCTCCAAGCGCATCGGCGAACTCGAGGCCAAGTTTTCGACTCCGCTGTTCCACCGCACCGGGCGCAAGCCGGTCCTGACGACAAAGGGCGAGGAGATCCGCACCATCGCCGAGCAGATGCTGCGCCTGAATGATCGCCTGAACTCGCTGGCGAAGAAATCGTCGGTACCGTCGTTCCGTTTTCGCCTCGGCGTAACCGATCTCGTCGCGCTGTCATGGCTGCCCGAATTGCTGTCGGGCATCCTCGACCGCTATCCGATGATCACGCTCGAACCCGAGATCGACCTCACCGCGTCCCTGCTCGAGCGCCTTGTCGACCGCCGCCTCGACTTCGTCATCTGCCCGCGCGTCATCCAGGAGCCGCAATTCGTCAGCACGCCGCTTGGCGCCATCGAACTTGTGTGGATGTGCAGTCCCAAGCTCCTGGGTGGCAAGGACAACGCAACTCTGAACGACCTCACCAAGCATCCGCTGCTGATCCAGACGACCGGCTCGATCCTGCGGCCGATCCTGCACAGCGTCATCGACAACCCCAACCTGCCGTTCAAGCGGACAATTTCGTGCAACAACATGGTGGCGCTGGCCCATCTGGCCGCTCACGGCATGGGCGTCACCATCCTGCCGCACGCCTTCTTCAGGAACATGATTGCCGACGGTCGGCTCTGCGTCGTGCATACCGAGATGGAACTGCCTAACCTCGAATACTTCGCCACGTTCCGCAACGACTACCATGTCCAGTTCTGCGAGGAGGTCGCCGCCATCAGCGCGGAGATTTGCGATTTCAGGCTGCAGTGAAGAGCCATGCCGCCGTAGCTGGCGGCAGCGCGCGACTGGCTCCGGGCGTCGGATCCGGCCCAGCGATGGCCAGCATCTTTGCGGCTACGACGCCTGCCGCCTCGCAAGCTCCCTCAACACCGCCTCACCCCGCCTCGCCTGGCGCAACGCCTCGGACCGCCCGCGCTCTGGTCAGCAACAGCGGGCCCCGCGTCTACGTCCGATATGCCATAGCGCTTGTAGAATTCGGCATTGTCGCGTTCGACCTGTGCGCGCATCAGCTTGTCGTGGCGGATGATCATCGCATCGCGCGCGGCCCTGCCCGCTGTCGTGGTGACGAGGCTGCCGGCGCCCATCGGAATCATCGACGCCGCTGCACCCGCCACCCCTTGCGCGGTGCCAAGGGCTGCCGCCTCCGCCATCATCTGCTTTTCCAGCTTGCGGGTGTCGTCGGAATAATCGGGGCCCTCGAAGCTCGACTCGGTGGTCGTCGTGCAAGCCATCAAGGAGAGTGACAACGCGGCAGCCTGCGCAGCCATGCAGATCGACCGCACCTGCATTCGAAACCTTGCATTTCCAGCCATTCGCCAACCTCCGCGCGCGAGCCGACAAATGCCGGCCGCCAGGCAGGCCGATCAGCCGCCAGCCCCAACCTCTAGCCGGGTGGAAAGACCTCGTCTTGGACGCAACGGAACGACCCTATGCGCGAACGGAACAACAGGCGACCAATCACAAGGCGCCAGCCGCGCAATGCTGTGGCAATGCTGTGGCAATGCGCCATCTGATCCTGATGTGCGACGTCAAGCGCCCGCTCAACCCAATCGGAGCGCTGTTCAACTTCTTCTATCAGGGAAAAACGCGCGCCTCGGTCATGCCCAACACGCGACGCAACGCAACAGCCTAAGCGCTGGACGCAACCGACCGCAGTTGCGTCCAGCAATGGTTGCAGCCACACTCGACGGCATCGACGGAGGCTCAGATGAACATTCGCACCGCTGCTTTTGCCGTGGCATTGCTGATACCGGCGCTGGCGCGGGCCGAAGACATAGGATGGTTCGGCAATGCCAGCGGCGACGGCGGGGCGTCCCTCATCTACGGGACCCCGGAGAGCGACTATGCCCCGTTGTCATTCTCCTGCGAGAACGGAAGCAAGGAGATGGTGTTCACCTATGAATTCGAGCCAGCCAGTAAGAGCGGGCCGGTCGTGGTCACCCTCCGCGCGGGCGACATCGAAGTCCCCATCGACACAAAGGCCGAGCATCTTGAGGAAGCCGATCTGCACCTGTTGATCGGCACGGCTGTGCTCGACGAGCGGCTTGTCGACCTGCTGGCGTCCCGGACCAAGCTTCGGGTCGTCGTCGGGGACAGTTCCGCGGAGTTTCCGCTCGACGGCGCGCGCGAGGCGGCGAAAGACCTGTTCGCCACCTGCAAGGCATAGAGCCCGCCTCAGCCACCTGCCCCGACCGACGGGCGGAACCCGTCCAGCCGAGGCCTTACCAAGGCCGCTTTTGCACTCAGATCGCCGCCGACGTCTTGATGCCGGTATTGGGGATGTGGATGTCTATTTCCAGCGTCGAGGTGGTGGCACCGCGATCCATGGTGATCTTGACGTCGTCCTGGTTGATCTGGACGTGCTTGGCGATCACCGCGATGATCTCCTCGCGCAGCACGGCGACGAGGTCGGGCTGGTTGCGGTTGTTGCGCTCATAGGCGAGCAGCACCTGCAGGCGCTCGCGCGCCACCGGTGCGCTGCCGCCGCGCTTGAAAAAATCGAGTAGCTTCATGCGACCCTCCTTCCCAGAAGACGGTTAAGGAGACCTTTCTTCTCGACTGGCGTCACCATTGGCACGTCGTCGCCCTGCAAGCGCCTGGCGGCGTCGGCATAGGCGCGGGCAGCAGCGTTTGTCGGCTCGTTGAGTGTCACCGGCGAACCGACATTGGAAGCGCGCAACACGCCCTGGTTCTCGGGGATGATGCCGAGCAGCGGCACCGACAGGATTTCCAGCACGTCGGCGATGCTGAGCATTTCGCCGCGCGCCGCCCGGCCGGCATCATAGCGGGTGACCAGCACGTGCTTGGTGACGGTTTCGCCCTGCTCGGCCTTCAAGGTCTTGGAATCGAGCAGGCCGATGATGCGGTCGGAATCGCGGACCGAGCTCACCTCCGGATTGGTGACGATCACCGCCTCGTCGGCAAAGCGCATTGCAAGCTGGGCGCCGCGCTCGATGCCGGCGGGGCTATCGCACAGCACGTAGTCGAACTTTTCGCGCAGCGTGTTGATGACGCTGGCAACGCCCTCCTCGGTCAGCGCATCCTTGTCGCGGGTCTGCGAGGCCGGCAGCAAAAACAGCGATTCGACGCGCTTGTCGCGGATCAGCGCCTGAGACAGCTTGGCCTGGCCCTGGGTGACGTTGACGAGGTCGAAGACCACGCGGCGCTCGGCGCCCATCACCAGGTCGAGGTTGCGCAGGCCGACGTCGAAATCGATCAGCACCACCTTCTTGCCGGACTGGGCCAGCACGGCGCCGAGGGCGGCCGTCGAGGTCGTCTTGCCGACGCCGCCCTTGCCAGATGTGACGACCACTACCTTGCCCATAATGCTGTCTCCGTTTGTCAATTGAGGGGCGCGACCTGGATGGCGTTGTCTTCCAGGTGGACCTGGATCGCCTTGCCATGCATCGACGGCTCCATGTCCTCGGCGGTGCGGTACCAGCCGTCCACCGCCAGAAGCTCGGCCTCGTTGCGGCGACAGAAGATGCGCGCGCTGCGGTCGCCCCAAGCGCCGGCAAAGGCGCGGCCGCGCAGCGTGCCATAGACGTGGATCGAGCCGCCGGCGAGGATTTCGGAGCCGAAACTGGCCGAGCCCATGACGATCACGTCGCCATGCGGATGCACGATTGACTGTCCCGAGCGCACAGGCTGATCGACGATCAGCGTGTTCGATGGCGACTGCGCGGCCTTGGCTTGCTGCTCGGCCTGTGCCTGCGCTTCGGCGTCGACCTGTTCTTCCTCGATCATCGTCTTCCTGGCGCCGGCCAGCTTCGGCGGCAGATCATCGCCGAGCGAATCGATATGGTCGGCCTCGATCGCGTAGGTCCTGATGCCGCGCTCGGCGATCAGCGCCACCAGGGCGCCAATTTCGGCGGTCTCCGGCTTCAGCATGTTGAGGTCCAACACCACCGGCCGCCCCTTGAAAAAGCCGGGAGAATTCTCGATCCAGCGATCAAGATCCAGCAGCCACTGTTCCAGCGGCGCCTCGGGCACAAGCGCGAAGGCGACGAACGAACGGGCGCGAAAACGGATGGATTTGTTCTGCATCTGGGGCGCAAATCACCGGCGGGGCTTCAGGGAGGTCGCGGTGTAGGCGATGGTGAACGAAACGTAAACTGCAATTCGCCTTACAGCCTGCAATACGCCTGATGTGTTTCTTTTGCGCGACGGCATTGCGCCCTCGGCCTCGGCGATACGGCAAGCTCCGCCGCCAACCAGCACCTCATCCAGCGTCTGATCCGCAACCGCCCCTTCCCGCACCTTACGTTCCGGTAACTGGACAAACCGCCGAAAACATTGGCTTATCCTGAAATCGGCAGCACGAGGGGGAGCGCGCGGCATGGGCACGATGCATTCGACATCACGGAACACGGCGCTCTACTGGCTGTTCGCCGTCTGCGCTGTGCTGGCCATCCTGGGCAGCCTGATTGCGCCCGACAACACATCGCCCTGGCGCTGGCTGCATTACCTGACCAAACCGACGGCGACGCTGCTTCTGCTGCTCGCCGTGCTGCGCGGCATGGGCTCGCGCGCCTATGGCGTGCCGATTGCGATCGGCCTTGCCTTTGCCGCGGCGGGCGATTTCTTCCTGATGCTACCTGGCGACTATTTCCTCGCCGGGCTCGTCTGCTTCCTGCTCACCCATTGCGCCTACATCTGGGCGCTGACCCGCGATAGCAGGTTCGGCGGCCACGTCGCGATCTTCGCCCTTTTCGCGGTCCTTGCAGCTGCTGTCTTCGCCGGGCTGTGGTCGCATCTGCCCTCGCCGATGCGCATTCCGGTGGCGATCTATGCGCTGGTGCTGGCCGCGATGGCCGCCCAGGCGTTGTCGCGTGACCGTCAGCTTGCCGGCACGCCAAGGCAGCGGACGGCCCGCCTTGCCGCGCTCGGCGGGCTGTTCTTCATGGCCAGCGACACGGTGCTTGCTTATGGCCGCTTCCGCTGGAACATTCCCTACAACGCCATCTGGGTACTCGGCACCTATTATGCCGCGCAGTATCTCTTCGCCCGCTCGACGGAAAACGATGCTGAAGCCTAACGACAGCCAGCCCGATATCGGGACCACCTTCGAGACGCTGCGCGCAGCCTGGCTCGAAACGCGCCCGTCCTATGCCCAGCGCGTCGACGACCTTAAGCGCCTGCAGCGCGCCTTCAGCCAGCGCCTGGACGAGATGGTCGAGGCCATCAGCGCCGATTTCGGCCACCGCTCCCGCCACGAAAGCCTGCTCGGCGAAGGCAGCGTCGTGCTGTCGGAGATCAAGCATACGCTGCGCAAGCTGAAGTCCTGGATGAAGCCCGAGCGCCGTTCGGCCGGCTGGAAGCTTCTGCCGGCCAGCGCCGAGATCCGCCACGTGCCGCTCGGCGTCGTCGGCATCATCGCGCCGTGGAACTATCCGGTGAACCTGGCGCTGGCGCCGCTGGTCGCCGGCATCGCCGCCGGTAATCATGTCTTCCTCAAGCCGTCCGAACACACGCCGCGCACCGCTGCCTTCCTGCAGTCGCTGCTGGCTGACGTCTTTCCGCCGTCGCGCGTGGCGGTAGCGCAGGGCGGCGCCGAACTGTCGGCTACCTTCTCCGAACTGCCCTTCGACCACCTGTTCTTCACCGGCTCCACCGCTGTCGGTCGCAAGGTGATGGCCGCCGCCGCCCGCAACCTGACGCCTGTGACACTCGAACTCGGCGGCAAGTCGCCAGCGATCGTCGCCCCCAGTGCCAACCTTGAGCGGGCAGCACGCCGTATCGCCACGGGAAAATTCTTCAATGCCGGCCAGACCTGCATCGCGCCCGACTACGTGCTGGTGCCGAGGGAAAAGCGCGACGAACTCGTTCGCCTGATCAAGCAAGAAGTCAGTGCCCGCTACAACGGCAAGCAGGGTTTTGACGACTACACCTCCATCGTCAATGACGGTCAGTTCACCCGCCTGAGCGGCCTGCTCGACGATTCGGCGACGCGTGGCTTCGAGCAGGTTCCCCTGCTCGACACAACCTCTCTGCCTTCAGGGCGCAAGCGCCTGCTCGCGCCAACCGCCGTGCTCGACCCCGCCCCCGACAGCGCCGTCATGCGCGACGAGATCTTTGGGCCGATCCTGCCGGTCATCGGTTACGCCAGCCTCGACGAGGCCATCGCCTATGTGGTGGAACGTGACCGGCCGCTGGCGCTCTATTGCTTCGGCGACGACAATGCCGAGATCGAGGCGATGCTGTCCCGCATCGTTGCCGGCGGCGTCTGTGTCAACGACACGCTCTACCAGTTCGCCTGCGCCGACCTGCCCTTCGGTGGCGTCGGCGCTTCCGGCATGGGCCACTACCATGGCCGCGAAGGTTTTCTCACCTTCTCCAAGGCGATGCCGGTGCTGCGCAAATACCAGCCATCGGCCAGCGACCTGATCCGCCCGCCCTACAAGGGCCTGACCGACTGGCTGGTGCGGCTCGTCACTAGGCTGCACTGAGAACCTTACAGATCTCGCGTCGCGCCTTGCACTCAACGCTTCTGTCGGTGATAGGTCAGCGCCATCGCCAGGCAGATCGCCAACGGCCCCGCCGGCAGCGGACGGGATGCATCGAGCAGGATCGCCCTGTTGCCCTGATAGGCGAAGACATCGCCGAAATGCGCCCGGAAATGCTCGACCAGCGTGGTGCGGCAGTTGACGAACACCGCGCATGTCTGCCCCCCCGACTTCGGCCAGCCGAGACGGATGGTGGTGCCGCTGCCGCTGGCTTCGGTCAGGTAGGCCGGTTCGCCCCATTTCAGCGTTTCGGTCAGCGGACCGACGCCTGATGTCTCGGCCGCGGTGGCAAGGATAAGCGCGCGCACCTCGAGCAACCGCGCCCGCACGGGGGACGGAAACGTAGCGAAAGCCGCTGCCACCGCCTCTGGCATCGCCGTTTCATGCGCAGCCACGCTGCCCATGTCAGCCTGCTGGCGATCCGTCATGTCGGCCCGGTGCATCATCGCGTGCTTCCTGCTCCGCCTTGCATGATCGCATGACCCGAATTGACAAATCCTGCTGAATTTCAACCTTTGGCGCGTCCCCGCCAGCATCACTTCATGAACAGCAGCGCCATGCCGGCGACCACCAGTGCCGCGCCCGCCCAGGCGCCGCCGGCCGGGCGCTCGCCGGTCCTCGCCCACAGCATCGGCAGGATGATGACAGGCGAGGTCGCCGACAGTGTCGAGACGATGCCGACCTTGCCGCCCGACAGCGCAAACAGCAGCAGCGTCATGCCGACGGCGAGCGCGATGAAGCCGGTCAGCGCCGTCAGCAATGCCACCTTCCAGGTCAGCGGCCCCTTCGGCTTCACTGCGGGTATGGGCAGTTGCAGCAGCACCGTCAGGCAGAAGGCGGCAATGCCGACGCGCAGCATCGAAGCCAGGAACGGGTCGATGCCTGTCGCCATCACCGGCCGCGCAATGATCGAGCCAATCGCCTGGCCGGTCGCGGCCCCGAGCCCAAGCGCCACGCCGATCCACAACGGCCCCTTCACCGTTTCCCAGGCATGCAACTGGTCGCGGCGCTTGCCAAACAGGATTGCCAGCAGCACGCCGGCGCAGGTCAGGCCGATGCCGGCGGCCGCTTTTGCCGAAAGATCTTCGCCCAGCATCAGCCAGCCGAGCACGGCGGCAATCGGCGCGTTCAGCGCAAACAGGATGCCGGAGCGACGCGGGCCGAGCCGGTTCAGCGCCGCAAACAAAAGCGTGTCGCCGGCGAAGATGCCGATCAGGCCCGACAGCAGCAGTGGCCCGGCAACGCTGGCGTCAAGTTCGCGCCATGTGCCGGTCGCCAGCACATAGAGTGCCAGCAACCCGGTGACGAAGAGCTGGCGCAGCCGGTTGAACGCCGGCGCGCCGAGATGGCCGGCCGGCCCCGCCGAGATCAGCCCGGTGATGGCCCAGCATGTCGCCGCACCCAGTGCTGCAAGCTCGTAAACAGGCATTGGCGACTCGACTGGCAAGAGGAACGGAAAGCCGAGAGATAGCAGAGCCGAAGATGGCATGAAATCCGCCTTGGCTCGCAGGCCGGGCATGCGTCAGCCCACTGCGGACCATGTCGTCGAACCCACGCCCATGCGCCGATCGGACAGACTGGCGCAATGCGCAAGCTCAATCTATGTAAGCCGCCGAGACTCAAGCAGGCCGTTGCGGCTCTACTGACGATCGGAAAGGCCTTTTGCGCGAATGCTAAATAAGCTACTCGGCATATATAGTAGATCCGCCTCCAGCATGACACTGGTTACCGCCAGCAACAGCAGCCATGCTCGTTCATTGCTCAATCTTCTGGCAAGCGCGCGCCGGCATGAACCCTCCATGTCAGTCGTCGTCTACGACCTCGGCCTGACAGCCGACCAGCAAGCGTCCGTCACGGACCTCGGCTGCGAACTCAGGCGGTTCGATTTCGCCAGCTACCCCGCCTTCGTCGATATCCGCAAATCGGCCGGCCAATATGCATGGAAGCCGCAGATCATCCGGACCGTTGCTGGGGAAAGGCCCGGCATCGTCTGCTGGATGGATGCCGGCAACATCGTCGACGAACCGCTGCTCCAGTTGCGCGGGGAGACCGCGCGGTTCGGCTACTACAGCGCCAACTCCTCGGGAACACTTGGTGCCTGGACGCATCCTGGCATGCTCCGCTATCTCGGCCTGCCGGCAGGCTGGAAGTCGGACGCTGCGAACCTGAACGGGGCATGTATCGCCTTCGACACCCGCAACCCCATGGCCGTCGATCTGCTCGATCGATGGGCGAACCTGTCCCTGATCGAAGATTGCATCGCGCCTCGTGGCTCCGACCGGAGCAATCACCGCCAGGACCAGGCGCTGCTCACGGTCCTTGCATACATGGCGGGGCGCCCGGCCAAAGCATCGATCAAGCTGCTGGGATACCGCATCCACCAGGACGTCGAAGGCCAGGTCCGAGCCTGAAAAGCATCGGATTGGCCCCAGGATCAATCAACGCACATTGCAAGCAGAGCAACGATAAAAACTCCACTTCTGAAGTGGACCCGTCGTTTCGTTTTCCAGTTTTCAAAGGTATTGGAAGCGAATGACCTTGATGACTCTAGGCGACAGCCACTCGCTGTTCAGTTTTGCGGGAGTATCCAACGCCAGAGTTTTCTGGCGTGGACCTGTCACCATGCACAGGGCGGCCAGGGATGGCATAGCTTCGCTGGTTCCCAGGAACTGCCGCCCCAAGGCGGGTGACGTGCTCATCCTGTCCTTTGGAGAGATCGACAGCAGAACGCACATTCCACGCCTTGCCCGTGCCAACGGCCGACCGACGTCTGATGAAGCCGACCTCCTGCTTGATCGGTTCGAAGAGGCGCTGCAGCACTTTCGTGCCAAGTGCCCGGCGATCGTTGCCCTGTCATGCATCGTGCCATTCAATCCGGCGTTCCTGGAACCGCAATGGTACGGCAGCGACGAAGAGTGCCGCGCCGACGTGAAGGCGATCCGCGACCGGATGAACGCTCGCCTGGCAGCCATGGGCGTTCCGTTCATCGATTTCCGGGCAGGCTACACCTCGCCTGACGGCTCGATCGACGCGGCGTTCTCCGACGACAACGTGCACATCGACGCGCGCCACTCCGAACCGGTGCTGGCCGCCTTGCGCGCCGCGCTGCCAGGCGACTTCAGTTTTCGCGAGCCGCCCTGGCCGCCGCATCCATTGGCGGAGCGTCCATATCAATCACCTTGGAAGCGGTTTCGCCGAGCGGTCCGGGCCCGCTTCAAGTCGATCTGCTTCAAGCCGCACACTGCTGGAAACTAGGCGACGCAGCCTCCAACCAGCTCGGCGTATTGTGACTCAGTCCAACCAATCGTCTAAACCGAACGATTCAAGCGATATTACGCGTTGGATTGATCAATAGCCGGCGCATAGCTTGTACCTGAAATTGACAGGTCCAAGCCCATGAACGCTCTTGCCCGCACCGAGACAGCAATCCCCGGCAGCCCGAGCCGAGCGAGACGCCACGCGGCATGCGGTGATCGCAACAGCGCCAGGCTGCTGCCCGGACTGCTGCTCGCTGCAGGCATCGCGGCGTTTGCCTTTGCGCTGCGCCACCTGCCGGGCCTCTCCTCCTTCAGCCCGATGATCATTGCCATCGTCCTGGGTATCGCCTTTCACAACCTATTGGGCACCCCTACGACGGCCAGGCCCGGAGTGGCGTTTTCGATGCGCAAGGTGCTGCGTTTCGCCATCATCCTGCTTGGGCTGCAACTGACGGCAAGCCAGGTCGCCGAGGTCGGCATCACTGGAGTGGCAATCATCGCGGCCACGCTCGTCGTCACCTTCGCCTTCACCGTGTGGCTGGGCCGGCTGATCGGCGTCGACCAAAAACTTGCCGAACTGATTGCCGCCGGCACCTCGATCTGCGGCGCCTCCGCGGTCATCGCCACCAACACGGTGACCAAGGCGCCCGACGAGGATGTCGCCTATGCGGTTGCCTGCGTCACCGTCTTCGGCTCGATCGCGATGTTCGTCTACCCGCTGTTGCCCGGGCTGCTCCAGCTTGGGCCGCATGCCTATGGGCTGTGGGCCGGCGCTTCGATCCACGAGATCGCCCAGGTCGTCGCCGCAAGCTTCCAGGACGGCCGGCAAGCGGGCGAGTTCGGCACGGTGGCCAAGCTCACCCGCGTCATGATGCTGGCACCCGTGGTGATCGCGCTCGGCGTGGCTGCCCGCCAGCGTGCGAAATCGTCACGCGCGGCCCCCAGTAGCACTGCGGCGCTTATGCCGTGGTTCGTGCTCGGCTTCATCGCCATGGTCGGCATCAACAGCCTCGTCGACATTCCCGCCGAGGCAAAGGCTTGGATCGTTACATCAACCACCTTCCTGCTCACCATGGCACTCGCCGCCATGGGCCTTGAAACCGACATCCGCAAGCTCAGGGCCAAGGGGCTGCGTCCACTCTTTCTTGGCCTTGCCACGTTCCTTTTCATCGCGACTTTCTCTCTAATGCTGGTCAAGCTTCTGGGCTGAGACCGAAAGGAAAGCCGTGACCCTCGAACAGCTTAGGATCTTCGTCGCGGTCGCCGAACGTGAACACGTCACGCAAGGTGCCCAGGCGCTGAACCTGACGCAGTCAGCAACGAGCGCGGCGGTCTCGGCCCTGGAAGCGCGCTACCAGACAAAACTGTTCGACCGCGTCGGCCGCCGCATCGTGCTCACCGACGCCGGCCGCATCTTCCTGAGCGAAGCCCGCGCCGTGCTCGCCCGGGCGGGCGCCGCCGAAGTGGTGCTCGCCGATCTCGCCGGGCTGAAGCGCGGCTCGCTCAAGCTCGCTGGCAGCCAGACGGTCGCCAATTACTGGCTGCCCAGCATCGCCCATCGTTTCCAGTCGCGTTTTCCCGGCATCGCGCTCGCCATCACCATCGGCAACACCGAAACGGTGGCGGCGCAGATCCATGACGGCTCGGCCGATCTCGGTTTTGTCGAGGGCGAAGTCGACGACCCCGCGCTCGCCATTGAACCGGTCGCCGAGGACGAGCTGGTGCTGGTAGCCACCCTTGGCCACCCATGGACGGTCACGCCGCCGTCTTCGCCTGAAGATCTCAAATCGCAGCGCTGGATCGTGCGCGAGCAAGGCTCGGGCACCCGTGCCCATTTCGAAGCGATCAGGGCGTTACGTGGTGTCGAAGTCGGCAGCCTCGACATCGCGCTCGAACTGCCATCGAACGAATCCGTGCGCGCGGCGGTGGAAGCAGGCGCCGGCGTCGCCATCATGTCGCGGCTTGTCGCCCACGCCTCGCTCAAGGCGGGCACGCTCGTTGCCATCGACTTCACGCTGCCCAAGCGCAGCTTCTTCGTGCTGCGCCACAAGGAGCGATATGCCACCCGCGCGGCGCGCGAATTCCTCGCCCTCGTCAGGGGCGACGCCGGGAACAGCTGAGCGCTTCGACATTGCGCAATGCTGGCGTCATCATCTTCCCCGAGATGACGGGCATGCCCATGATCATCGCCATTTCCGGAATTTCCGGAGCCGGAAAGACCACGCTCACCCGTGCACTGGCCGAACGCTTTCGCAGCAGTCATCTCTGCTGGGACGACTTCGACAGCGTATCGAGCCATCCCCATGACTATCTTCAATGGCATCGCAACGGGCGCGACTACAGCGCCTGGGACTATCAGCAGTTGGCAACGGCTCTCGATGCCCTGAAGCGGGGCGCGGCAATCGTCCACCCGGTCACCCAGGAACGGCTGCCTCCGACAAAACTCGTCTTCTTCGACGCTCCACTTGGCCGCCTCCATGCGCAGACCGCCCGATGGATCGACCTCGCCCTGCATGTCAGCCTGCCCAGGGACATCGCGCTGTGCCGGCGGCTGATCCGCGACTACGCCGCCACGGACGGGCTTTCCCTCGACGACCTGATCGACGACCTCAGTTTCTACGCCGACGGCGGGCATGAGCTGTTCGACGACAAGGAACTGATCGAGGCCGCCGACATCGTGCTCGACGGAACCTTGCCCCTCGTCAGCCAGATGGAAAGGATCGAGCGCCCGCTGCGCGAACTGGAAAGCGCGGGCCGCGGCTGAGGTCGCCCGGCCCGCGCCGCTGGTCAGTTCGCGAAGTTCAACACGGCCTCGACCTCGTCGTCATAGGTCTCGCCGGTGGCGACGAAACCGAGGCTCTTGTAGAAGCCTTCCGGGCTCGCCTCGCCCATGCCATAGCTGGTGAACAGCTCGGCAAAACCCCTCGCCTTCATCTCGCGCACGACGAGCGCAATCGCCTTCTGGCCGAAGCCCATGCGCTGGAAGGGTCCAGCGATCATGAAGCGCCACAGGAAGGCGCCGGGGCAGTCGATGACGTCGTGGTCGGAGCCGATATGCAGCATGACGAAGCCGATTGGCGTGTCGTCGGCATAGACGGCGCGAAACCATGCGTTTTCGGAGAAATGTGCCTCGGCGATCGAGGTGCCGTTGTCGGCCACCTTGTTGCGCTGGGCTTCGCTCAGCGTCTCGCTGAGTTCGCAGACTTCATAGACGGTCTGCGAGGAGATGCGTCGCAACGAGACCTCGGAGGCCGAAGTGATCTGTTCGGTCATGGCAGTTCCAAAAGTTTGGATATTTGACCCGGCGAATGCTGGCGCGGTTCGTGTCGTCCGCCAACGGGTCGGGCTGTTGCCCAAGCCGCACATAATTTCGGATTTCCGGCACGTCAAGCAACACGCAGTGCAAATTATGTATTGCGCCAGATGCTTAAATAACAGTATGAGCCGCGCCCCGATGCAAGAACCACTTGCTTCGGAACACGCAGCAACAAGTTCGGCATATATCCGAACTGCACTAATTTATTGTCCCGGAATGGAGGGTCGGATGGCGCGCATCGCAACGATCACGATCGAGATCGACGCACCCACCATCTCAACAGGATATCTGGTCCGTGAAAACACGCACAGAAAACTACATCGATAGCGCCATCACCTGGGCCATGTCCCAGCTTGGCAACAAGGACTACTGCTTCCGCTGCCTCGCCTTTGTCGAGGACGCCTATGAAGAGAGCAACGCCATCGAAATCTTCGGCGGCGACTGCGCCAAGGAATCGGCGGACGAATATGGCGTTACCGGCATCCCGACCGGCGAACCGCCGCGCGGCGCCTTCGTCTTCTTCGACATGACCGGCGAACTGTTCGACGTCACGGCCAACTACGGCCATGTCGGGCTTTGCCTCGGCGATGGGCGTGTCATCCATGCCTGGGACGAGGTCCGTATCGACGACATCCACGCCGTCGAAGCGCTGGAACCGGCCGAAGGCTGGACCCAGCCGCGCTACATCGGCTGGGCGCCCGTCGAGCGCATCCTGCAGGGCCACAAGGTCAGGTAAAACAGGCATCCGCGGCCACGGCCCCATGGCCGCGGATGCCTCGCCCAGACGCCGATTGATAACTCGCCCTGCCGAGACATATGGCGTGGTTTTCGAGAACCGGAGCGCAGCGGACATTTTGGTCCGTGAGCACCAGAAGTGGAGAAAACTGCGTCAGATGCCCGGCAGGGTAGAGTTAGCAACAGCGTCTAGAAGCTGACCGCCAGCTTGGCGTCGATGCCGTGGTCAGAAGCACCGTTGCTCACTTGGCCGGTATAGCTGATGCCGAGTTTCGCCTTCGGCGCGATGTCGAAGTCGATGCCGGCGCCCAGAACCGCCGCGTTCCTGGCGATCGGCGTGCCCGCCACCTCGAAACCGTCGGAGCCGGCGAAGGCAACCGACGAGACCGGCGTGACGTCGCCAAAGGCATGGCGCCAGCCGATCGTGCCGCGAATGGTCGCATCGACCGCGCCAAGCGCGACATCGGTCGAGCCGCGAACGCCGAGCGTGGTGAAGGTCACGTCGTTGCTCGTTGCCTGGCTCGACAGTGCTGCCGCCCCACCCGTCTCGGTGAAGGCGTCGGTGCGCAGGTTGACGTAGGACAGGTTGGAGAAACCCTCGACGGCGAAGCGCCCGGCATCGACCTTGTAGCTCGCCTCACCGAACAGCTGCGCCGTGCCGCCGTCATACTTGGCCGCAAGCGCATCCGCAAAACCCGTAAACGCAACGGAGCGCGCGGTGTCGAAGCGGTGCCAGCTATAGGTCGCTCCCGCCGTCAGGCCGAAGGCGCCGACTCGGGTGCCGGCGGTGATGCCCAGATGGTAGTTGTCGCTGCTGCCGTTCGACGTGCCGTCAGCCGCGTCGAAGGACGAGCGGCTGTAGCCAGCCAGCACGCCGACCCGCCAGCTGTCGCCGACCATCGCGTCGGCGCCACCGACCAGGCCGCCGCTGCTGCGGTCGAAGCCGATGGCGTTGCCGTCGCCATCGGTGCTGCCCCACGAGCCGAAGGCGCGGCTCCACAGCGCGAAGCGGTCGGTGTCGGCAGGCGCAAGTTCAAGTCCGCCATCGCCATAAGCCATGACCGGCATGCTGGCTGCGGTCGCATCGCCAAACGCCTGGCCGATACGGCTGGTGGCGGCATCGACCAGGACGCCGCCGTCCTGCATCATCAGCCCTTGCGCCGATGCATGCACCTCGCCCGAGAGCTGGCCAAACGCCTGCTGCGCGCCGGCCTCGTCGAGATTGACGACAGCGGCGTAAGCCGCATTGCCAAAACCGGTGCTTTCGAGTGCCGCGGCTGCTGCCTTCTGGTTTGGCGTCGTGCCGACATCAACAAAGGTGATGTCGTTGCGGTTGAGCGTCAGCGTCACGTCGTTGGCGCCATAGGCCAGCGACGGGTCGAGGAAGGCAAGGTTCGAGCTGACATCGGCAAACGAGCCGGTCACGCCGCCGTCGGCGGTGACGATCTTGTAGAGCGTCTGCGGCGCATAGTTGTTGCCGCTCGCCAGGGTCAGCACAGAGCCGCCCTTCAGGATCGCCTTGCCAGTGGCTGCAACCTTGTCGCTCTCGCCCTTGTCGTTGGCTTCGACCTCGAATTTCGATCCCGCCTCGAAGGTGATGTCGCCGGCAACCTTGATCGTGCCGATCGAGTTGCCCGGCGCCAGTATGCCGCCCGAGGCAACCACCGTGTTGCCGAGCGTGCCGATGCCGCCCAGCATGCCACCGGCACCGATCGTTACCAGCTTCGACGCGGCGATCGAGCCCTGCAGCGAAAGCGCGCCGGCCTTGACGATGGTCTCGCCGGTATAGCCGTGCGTGCCGTCGAGCAGCAGCGTGCCAAGGCCGAGCTTGGTCAAATTGCCGGCGCCGGAAATCTCCTTGTTGATGCCAACGACATTGCTGGCGTCAGCGATGTCGAGCGAGCCGCCGCCCGCCTCCAGCACGACGTTGCGGCCCAGCACATGCATGTCGGTGCCGACAACCCGAAGGCTGCCGCCATCGAGCCTGAGCTTGGCCTGTTCGCCACCGAGGGCTGCGTCCTCCTCGACGACCACCGTGCCGCCATCGGCGACCCTGGTCTCGCCGATGAAGCTGTGGTCGTCGATGCAATAGTCGCGGATCGCCTGCTGGAAGCGCGCATCGGTGCTCTTGCAGTCGAGCAGCGTCTTCTTCTCGGCGTCCGTCAGGCCGGTCAGGATCGGCATGCCGTTGGCGTCGGAGATCTGGCCGAGATAGACGTCGTTGCGCATGTTGTTGCGCGAGAGGAAGAATTCCTTGCCCTTCTCGCCGAAGGTCGAGGCATCCTTGCCCCACACAAGACGCGTCTTGGCCGTGCCATTGTCGTCGTAGCTCTGCAACTGCGGCCCGACCCAGCGCAACGTATGCGCCACCGGCTCGTGGTCGGACATTGGCGTCTTGGAACCATCCGGATTGGTCACGTAGGAGACATCGCGGATGACACCCAGATACTTGTCCGCCGGATCGTCATTGATCACCCACCATTTACCGAACGGCCGCGAGGCCAGGAAATGGTCGATCTTCACCCGGTGCCAGCTGGCCCAGATGTTGGTCGCATCCTCGCCATGCGACGGCCAGGTCACCGAGCCGTCATTCAGCGCATGCGGCGAAAACTGCTCGCGCTCGTTGGGCAGCTGCAGCAGCTGGTACTGCTTCTTGAGGATGTTCATCGTCTGCGGCAGGTTGCCGGTGACGGGATACATCTCGTCGGCGAACAGGTCCGCCGGGATCTGGGCCGCGTTGATCTCGGCCGCCGTCTTGCCCTTCCATTGGGCGATGAAGGCATCGAGCTGCGTCTGGTTCTTCGCGTACTGCTTCAGGAGATCGAGATAGAATGCGTTGCTCGGGCTCTTGAGATAGGTCCTGAGCAGCAGATGCTGCTGGCTCACCGAATGCAGCCCGCGCTCGGAGACGTCGCCGGCGTTGAAATCGCCGGTCAGGATCACGGGGCCCTGCCCCTTTGCCCAGTTATTCAGCGCCTTGGCCTGGCCGATGCGGTTGGTCGAGGGATCGAAGTAGTTGAGATGGGTGGTGGCAACGATCGTCTGCGGCTTGCTCACCGTCGCATCGAGCTTGGTGTAGGTGGCGATGACCCCTTGGGTTACCGCTCCAAACGTGCCCGGCAGGCGCGAAAACACGCCGACGTCATTGTCCTGGCGCGTACCGTAGGTGCCGAGGCCGGCAGCCTGCATCAGGCCGGGCAGATCGCGGGCATAGGTGCTGTTGGCGCGGAATTCCTGGAAAGTCAGGACGTCGTAGTTGCCCTTGATGAAGAAGTCCGCCGCCACGGCCGGATTGGGCTTGAAGCGGTCGAGCCAGGTGTTCAGCGTCAGGATCCTGATCGAATCCTCCGCCGCCTGCGCTGCCATCGCCGACATCGCCAGGGTCGTGCCGCACAAAAGGGCTGCGGCCAGCGCGCGCAAGCGTCTGTGATGCTGGCCGTGGCTGGCCGGCTGTTCCGCCGTGCCGTTGTGGATTGTCGTCATCGCGTAACTCCGTTTTTGCGATGCGACCGCGCATTGTCACAAAACCGCCAGGGCCAGCGTGCGAATGACATGTTGCGGTCACTAAAAAGTACGAAAACGGACATTAATGATGGTAGATGTCACTTTTACAACATTTTCGGATATGGATACGATTTCCGGACGAGAGCGGCGGACGGGTGAAACCTCCGCCCCGATTTGCTAGCTAGGCCGGATTGCTAGCAAGGATCGTGGAGACCGGAACCCAGATGCCCCAAACCGACGGACCTGGCATGGACAACAAGAAGTCGGCCCGTCAGGCCCAGCTGCTCGGCTATCTCGAGAAGAACCACTATGTCTCGATCGAGGAGATCACCTCGCTTTACGGGGTGACGACGCAGACCGCGCGTCGCGACATCATGGCGCTCGAACAGGGCGGCAAGGTGCGGCGCCTGCATGGCGGGGCGACGATCTCGGCGCCGGTCGACCCGTTGGTGCTACGCCAGCGCCGCGTCGAAAACGCCGCCGCCAAGGAGCGCATCGGCAGCCTGACCGCCGAACTGGTGCCCGATGGCGCTGCCGTCTTCATCGACACCGGCACCACTTGCGAGGCGGTGGCGCGCGCGCTGGTCAAGCGCCGCGACCTGCGCGTCGTCACCTATTCGCTGCGCGTCGCAACGACCTTGAGCGAAAGCACCAATTTCGCCATCGCCGTGCCCGGCGGCTTCGTCCGCCAGGTCGATGGCGGCGTCTTCCGCGAGGAGACGTCGGAATACATCAGGCGCTTCAAATTCGACATCGCCATCATCTCGGTCAGCGGTGTCGACCATGACGGCGACATCGGCGATGACGACCATGCCGAGGTCGCCGCCGTCTCCGCCGCCATGGGCCAGTCCGCGCGCACCATCATGGCCGTCGACAGCTCGAAATTCGGCCGCCGCGCCCTGGTGCGCCTGGGTTCGCTCTGCGACATCCACACACTCGTCACCGACACGCTGCCGGAAGAGCGCCTGCTCGCCAGGCTGCGCGACAGCGGCGTCGATATCTGTGTCTAGAGCATGATCCCGAACCGAAGGTCCGCGCAGCGAAAAGTGGGCGCCGGTTTTCGGACAAGATCATGCTCAAGCACACTAGGCCGGCGCTGCCTCGGCAAATTGCGGCAGGCCGTCATCGAGCTTGAGCCAGGGTTGCTTCGACGACACCCAGATATGCATGGTCGGCTGAAACAGGGCGGGATCGTCGAGCGAACCCGACGTCACCGCCAGCACGCCGGCCGACTCGCGCCCCGACAGCACGGTCGTGCCGCATTCGGCGCAGAAGCCGCGCTTCACATCAGGCGACGAAAACGCCGTTTTCACCGGCCCGCTCATCGCCACCTGCTCGGCACGAAACATCAGCCGCGCGTTGAACGCAGCACCCACCGCCTTCTGGCAGCTGCGGCAATGGCAGATGCGTTCGTTCAGCGGCGCGGCGTCCACGACGTAACGCACGGCCCCGCACATGCAGCCGCCTTCATACCGTTGCACCATGGCAAAGCCCCTCACCCCAAATACCGCTGTTACTGGTATCAGGCATAAGGTGCGGCGCTATCGATTGTCGATGAAAAAGGTAGCGTGACTGCCTCAGGCGGCAGTCACATCGCAGGTTGCGGCTTTACGCGCAAAGCGACGTGCACGACGCATTGGCCGTGCGGAAAGCCAGGCGGTTCTGCCGGCGGGCGCTGGCCCGCGAAGATACGCTTTCCCAGACCTGGGCGCCCGAGGTGGCGTGGCGTGCCAGAAGACGAATGTCGTCGGGGCAATAGCCGTCGCGTTCCATCACCTTCAGGATGATCGGATCCTGCAGCAGGTCTTCCAGTGTCAATTCATGCTGGTCGTCCATAGTCGCCTCCATTCGTGACCATTTCGACATTGCTCAACATAGCCCCGAACCATGACCGCCGAATGGCGGATCCATGACACGAAGCAGGTATTTTCCCGAACGGCGAAAAAACCTCTCGCTGTCGACCGAACCACCTCTAGGGCCGTTCGGCCGCCGCTCCCGCCCAACGGCTCAAGCGGCAACAGGCCTTGCCATTCAATGGCTTGCGTAAAAGGCGCGCCCCGCCCCTTCACGCCCGTCTTATCGCAATCACCAGCTGATGCGGGCCTGCGGCATGCCATACATCAGCCGCGAAAACTCATCGCCTGACACATGCACCAGCGTGCGGTGATCGCCGCCTTCGAAATAGACGTCGCTGCCGCGGCGCAGCTGCTCGTCGATCACGCAGGCCACCCTGTAGGGCACCCCCAGGATCGGCACCGCACCTTCGTCGCAGTCGGGAAACAGCGAGCTCGCCTCGTCTTCGGTCGCCAGCCGCACCTTGTCGCCGATGATCTCGCGCATCCTGGCAAGATCGACATGGCGCGTCGCCGGCAACACGGCCAGCACATAGCCGTCGTCCCATTTCAGCACCACGCCTTTGGCGAGTGCGCTGCCGGGCACGTGGCTCGCTTGCGCCGTCATCATCGAGCAGCCAGTGCGGGAATGCTTGGCGGCATCGTAGCGAATGTGGTTGTCTTCGAGATATTCCTGCATCGTCAATGAGATAGCCATGACCACTTCCTTTCGTGGCATCATCGCGTCACTGCGGCCTGCATGTAGAAGGCGGTATCAACTGCCGCGCGGCAAATTGGGCCGCATCATCGCCAGCTCATTTTCGATCAGTTGCTGGCCGCATCTCAGACACCCTGCAAGGGGCATTCTCAGCGTGGATGGACGATACCATTCGATGCCGGTGTCCGGCAAGGAAATTGGCCGGGCATCGCCGATTTCCGGCGACGCCCGGCCATGGGGCTACTGCGATTCCTTGACCTGCTCGTCCCAGGTCTTGACCTTGGTCTCGCCATTGAGGAAGGGCAGCACGGTCGTTGCCAGTTCCGGTGCGAAGAACACGTCATAATGGGTGCGGTTCGGGATGATCGCCAGGCGGTTCTGCGACATGTTCTCGCGCATCCAGCCGGCATCCTTCAGCCCGCCGCCGAGCAGCTGGTAGAACTTCACGATATGCTCGGGCCGGTACATGTCGCTGTCGCCATAGACCAGCATGACCGGCATCTTCAGCGTCTTGACGTCATCGGCCCAGTCGTAGGGCTGGCGCATGAACTCGCCCATCTGGTCGAGCAGCTTCGGAAAATCCTCGACCTTCGGCGCCACCGCCGCATAAGCCTGGTACATCGGCGTCTGCTTCATCATCTCGGCCATGCCAGCGCCGACCTGCGCCTGCATCGGCAACATCTCAGGGTAGAAACCATCCTGGGCATAGGCGGCTGAAACCAGCGTCAGCCGGCGCACCGTCTCGGGGTGCTGCACCGCAAGGCGAAAGGCGACGCCCGAGCCAAAGGAATAGCCGAGCGCGTCGACCTTGTCGTAGCCAAGCTTCTTGACCAGCCCGGCCATGTCGTCGCCCATGTCGATCATGCTCATCTTGCGGTCGGTCAAGGCAGTCCGGCCATGTCCATAAAGGTCGACGGCGATCACCTGCCGGTTCTTCGACAGCGCCGGCAGCACCGGGCCGAACATGTCGATCGAGCCCAGGCCGCCATGCAGCAGCAGCAACGGCTCGCCCTCGCCGCGGATCTCGTAATAGTAGTTCACGCCGTTGATCTCGGCATGGCCAGCCTTGACGCCGGCTTCGGTTTTGGTCGTCTCGGCCATCGCCGCTCCTCCGGTCACAACTGCAAATGCCGCCGCCGCCAGCATGGTGATGAAACTGCGCTTGTTCATATCCTCGTCCTCTTTGTCCGAGCCTCGTGGCTCTTGCCTCTAGGACGTACGGGATTGTCGCATGCCGACACCGTGGGAGAATTTTTCCTCGGCCGATAGACTTGTCGCCACCCCGCCACGCCTCGTTTCCGAGGTCGTAGATGCAAGGGCTCCAACCTCGCGATCCTTCCCACCCCCCTCTGGCCTGCCGGCCATCTCCCCCGCAAGGGGAGAGATCAGGCCATCATCTGCCCCGCGGCCAATCACCACCGTCGCCAACACCTCCGGGCTTTTGCTTGCATCGCCGCAGGATGGGCACCGCCGAGGACGTGACTAATCTCCCTCCTTGTGGGGGAGATGCCCGGCAGGGCAGAGGGGGGTGCGAAGGATCACGACACAGCAGGTTGGCTTCGTAAAGCGCTGACCATCTTGTCACCATCTGTCACCAACCCGCGTGGATAGCCGGCCCCATTTCTCCACCCCCTCTCCACCTCCCGTACAATCCTCGCATCGCCCTTACGGGACCTGGTGCGCACCGGGTATCAGGGAGGGCGGCGGTGACCTCCCGCCACGGTATCGGTAGCCGTGGCTCCGAGGGCCCGACGACAGGTCGGCGTTTTCCGGCGCTTGGTTCCGCAAATGGAACCATGTGCGGCAGGGAAATGCGGAGAAGCCGCGGCGATTGTCCATGGAATGTACATGGAGCGGCGCTGTGATCGACCAACCTCGGGACAGACACCGAGCGGGGCGCGAGTTCGCGCCACATAAACTACTATCGGAAGGCACGGCCTCGCGCCCCGCTTCCCGAACTACCTCCCTGAACGGGAGCGTTCTTTGACAATGGCCAGGCGCGAAAGCGAGCGTGGCAGTGAATAGGTTTGGCCACGCCGTCATCCCGGGAACCGGAGCGAAGCGGAGGTTATCCGGGACCCATTGACTGGATCATCGTCAAGCACGGCCGGGTCCTCGTCTCGGCGCACTTCCCGCACGCATCGCAAACCCAGACCCCGGCAGCGCCGGTCAATGGGTCCCGGGTCTCGCTGCGCTCGCCCGGGATGACGGGCGCGAACTTTTGGACCCTTACGAGAGAAGCGCGTCCCAGAATCGAAAAAGGCCAGGTCCGCCGAACCTGGCCTCTTCGCAATCAGGCAAAAGCTTCAGATTGTCTTCGCCAGCGCTTCCATCTGGTCGGCGCACTGGCCCCAGCCCTCGTGAAAACCCATCTTTTCGTGCGCTTCGCGGTCTTCGACCGACCAGTGCCGGGCAATTGCGGTGTATCGGGTCTTACCACCACCAATGTCCTCGAAGGTCACGGTCGCCGCCATGAACGGCTTTTCGGACGGCGTCCAGGCCTCGGTGAAGGCGTCGGTGAACACCAGCTTCTCGTTCGGCACGACTTCGAGATAGACGCCCGAGCTCGGGTAATCGACGCCCTCCGGGCTGCGCATGGTGATGGCACTGGTGCCGCCGGGGCGCACGTCGAGCTTGGCGCTGGCCGTCGTCCAGGGCAGCGGCGCGAACCATTTCGGCAGCAGTTCGGCGTCGGTCCAGCAGCGATAAAGCTTCTCGCGCGGCGCATCGAGGATGCGGGTCAGAACCAGTTCGCGGTCGTTGGCAGCAGTCATTGGTTTTCTCCTCGTTGAATTCAGCTTTCGGACCAAGGACGAGCCACACCAGTCCAATCCGACAAGTCGCCAGGAAAAAATCGGCTTAGTGTTTCCGCGCCTGCACGAGATAGGAATCGATATCGGACTCGCCCAGCCATCGCGCCGCCTCGAGCCGATGCAGCCCCTCGACCAGCACGTAGCGCTTGCCGTCGTGGCGCACCTGGATCGGCGTCTTCATGCCGTTTTCGACGATATCCTCGGCGAGATGCCGCACGGTTTCGGGGTGCAGCGTCTTCTTGCGCGCCGTCGGCACATAGATGTCGTCAAGCGGTATCTTCTGGACTCTGAGCATAAGGCCTCCCGGCTGTGGAGATGCAGCATCTCACAGATAGGACGTCTTGCTGCATCGGCCAAGCGCGCCGGACCAGGCCTCTGGCCGAAAGCGGGATCAGCTCTTTTTCTTGGCGGCGCGGCGCTTGGCGTCGTCGATCATCATATTGGCGAGTTGCATGCGCACCATGGCGCGCTGACGCAGATGCGGCGCCACACGGTCGGGATGGTTGGCCAGCGCAAAGATGCGGCGCAGCTTGGCGAGATCGGCGGGCTTGGCCTCGCCCAGGCCGAGCTCAGCGGCGATCGCCTCGGGATCTATCGATGGCGGTTCGGGCGCCTCGGGTTCGGCGGGACCGGTGGCCGCTTCGACGGCGTCGGCCACGGCCTTGGCCCTGACCATGTCGAGCAGGGAGACAAACTCATCTGCGAGTTCTTCGCCCGCCTCGCGGTACCCGGCGGCGGCGGTCTCGCCGGCAACCCGGATGCGGCCGGAGTGCAGCTCCTCGGCAACGGCCAGATAGTCGAAGGGGATTGTCGGCGCTGGCGCAATCTCGGCAGGCTCCGAAACGACAAAAAGGTCGTCGAGCAACGAGGCAAAGTCGCGATTGATCTCGGTGCCCATGCAAGGCCCTCCGCACGAAGCCGCATGATACGGCATTATTTGCCGGAACCATAATCAGGCTCGGTTAAAAATCGTTTCGAAGCTTCGGCGGTATCTTAAAAATGTCGTGGGAAAAAATCGGGCCGCACGGGGGGTATGTGCGGCCCGAAGTCGCCTTGCGGCGAGGAAAGCCGGCAATGCCGGCATTTTAGCTACGTTGCCAAGGGCCCGTTTGTTACGTCCCTTGCCAAAAAAGAATCGCAAAGGCAGCCCGCATGGCAGCCATGCTTATGCTGCACTGCACAAATTGAATGGAATCACCTATATCTCGCCATGGGAGGACCAACTGGAGCCTGAGTGATGGGTTTCTACACCGAATTGTTCGCCCGCCCTCGCCCCAAGGAACAGGTCCGCTACCGTGCGGCACTTGCCTTGCTCAATGCGATGAACAGCGCCGACCGCGCTGATATCGGCATCAAGCCGGCCGACTTCCCACGCATCGCCCGCGAAATGTCGACGCGCCAGGCGTGATGGTCCCGCGCGTCACTGCGCTGCCGCAATCGATGATGCATCATTGCGGCAGGCAGGAGATTCGCGATGAGGATTTTTTCGACAAAAGCAGCCGCCACCGTGGCGCTGACCGGGCTTTGGTCATTCCAGGCACTGGCCGCCGATCTGCCTTACCTCGATGATCGATCCGACGCGGCCGCCGTCGTGCGCTCGCTCTACAACGCGGTCAGCCGCAAGGAATATGCCCGCGCCTGGGATTATTTCGGCGAGGCCAAGCCTGCCAAGGATTTTGAGACCTTCGCCAACGGTTATGAGGCGACCGAGCGCGTCGATGTCGAAACCGGGGCGGTCAGCTCGGAAGGTGCCGCCGGCTCGATCTTCTACAACATCCCGGTCGCCATCCGGGCCGTCGACAACGACGGCACCGAAAAGGTTTTCGCCGGCTGCTACACTGCCCGACAGGTCAACGGCTCGATCCAGGAGCCGCCCTTCACCCCGATCCAGCTCGACAAGGGTTCGCTCAAGCCGGCGGAAGGCGAGTTGACGGACGCGCTGCCCAAGCAATGCGGCGACGCTCCGCCTGTCGAAACCGATGCGGTGTTCGACCAGGCCAGGAAGCTCTTCGCCGAAAGCCATCAGGCGCAATGCGATACCGCCAAGGAGGGCGACGACGCGGCGCTGAGCTACAAGATCTCGTATCACAACAAGAGCGATGCCGCCGACGTGCCGGCCAGCGAAGCCCGGCTGTTCCGCTTCTTCTGCCAGATGGGTGCCTACAACGAGACCCACGTCTACTATCTCTGGAACGAAGCCGACGGCCTCAACGAGCAGCATTTTGCCACGCCCGAGCTCGATATTCGCTATGAGGGCGACAATCCCGACGGCAAGCTCGAGAGCGTCAACGTCATCGGCTACCGCTCCGAAAACGCGCTGGTCAACTCGTCCTTTGACGACAAGACGATGACGCTGCTGTCGCACTCGAAGTGGCGCGGCGTCGGCGACGCATCGTCGGACGGTACATGGCTGTTCCGCGACGGCGCATTTGCGCTGGTCAAATACGACGTCGACGCGTCCTATGACGGTGAGATCAACCCGGAGACGGTGCTCGACTACAACACCGGGCCGTAGGGCCTACTTCGCAGCCAGCATCCAGTTGAGCGTCTCGCGCCAGTCGGTCATGCGGATCGGCGTGCCATGCGTGCCAGTCTCAAAGCGGACGAAACGCGCGGGGTAGCCTGCTTTCTTGGCGAGGATCGAGCGGAAGAACGCCTCCTGCTTGTCGATCGGAAAGACCGGGTCCTTGCTGCCCTGGCCGAAAAACACAGGCACCTTGGCCGCGAAGGCAGCGGAGTTGAGAAAGCCGTCATCCCACAGCGATCCGAGCAACATCAGTCCGCCCAGTTGCTTCGCTGCCTTGGCGTCTCGCGCCAGTCCCCAGCACAGCGCCCCGCCCATCGAACCGCAGGCAACCACAACCTTGGCGCCTGATGATTGCGCGGCGTAGTGGTCGATCAGGGCCGCCACCTCTGAAACGCCCTTGTCACCAAAATCGGAGAAGTCAGGCGACAGATAGAGCCCGCCATTGGCGGCCATCAGGTTCTTGATGCGGTTGAAGTTGCCACCGAAGGTGAAGTCGTCGACACCCTGCTTGCGGCTGCCGCCCTGGCCATGGAGGTAGAGCACGATGACCGAAGCGCCCTCGGTCTTGCCGACCGCGACGTGCCTGATGTCGCCAGCGTCGGTCTTGAGCACCAGATCATGCTGGACCTTGCGCACGCCCGTCGAGACATATTTGCCCTGAACCCGGCGCTCCGGCACCTGGTCGCGCTCGTTGATGTCGCGCATCTCCTGGTAGTCGACGACGCGGTAGGTCTCGCCCTCGGAAGAGAGAATCGCCGGATAGGCGAATAGATCGTCCTTGTAGGGCGCGAGGGTTTGGGCCAGTGCGGGAAATGAAATGAATACGGCAAGGAATGGCAGAATCAGGCGGCGTAAGCTGGCTTGAAGCCAAGCGCTCGACGCTGCCCCCTTCTGTCCTGCCGGACATCTCCCCCACAAGGGGGGAGATCGGCTGTCATCGATGCGTTCGCCAACTTGCAGCCACACGAGGCCAGCGCAGCTGCTGATCTCCCCCCTTGTGGGGGAGATGGCCGGCAGGCCAGAGGGGGGCGCGAGGGAATGAGACTTCAAATCGAATGACATGACGTAGGGTTGGCTAGCCAACAGGCCCTTTGTCAACTGCATTCAATCCTGCAGTACCCCGCCCGCCCCTTCGAGCGCTTCGGGCGTATCGACATCGACGCCAGCACCCTTGCCGATCTCGACATCGATGACATCGACGCCTTCGCTTTCGATCAGATGCCTGGCGCCGGTGTCACCTTCGAGATGGGCTACGGCGGCAAACAGCGAGCGCGGCAGGATGACAGGGTTGCCGCGCTTGCCGTCATGGGTGGCGCGGACGATGGCGCGGCCTTCGGCGCGTTCGAAAGATTCGATCAGCCGGTCGAGGTCGGCCGGCAACACCTCGGGCATGTCGCCGAGAACGATCAGCGCGCCGGCGGCATCCTCGGGAAGTGCTGAAACACCCACCTTGAGCGAACTGGCGAGACCGCTGGCGAAGTCGGCATTGTGGACGACAGGGATGTCGAGCCCGGCGAGGGCTTCGCGGATGCGGCTGGCCTGGTGACCCGACACGACGACAGTGCTTTCGGCTTTAGAGGCCAGGACCCGCTCGGCGGTGCGGCGCACCAGTGGCTTGGCCTCAAACAGCGCCATCAGCTTGTTGGGCCCGCCCATGCGACTGGAGCGGCCGGCGGCGAGCAGCACGGCATGGACTTTTGGCATCGGCGGAATGGAGGACAGGTCGCGCGGCTGCGGCCGGGTCGGGATTTCCATCAGCAAACCACCGACGCCCATGCCGGCAATATCTGCGGAAGTTACCTCGAGCCCTGCGATCAGCCGGTCGAGCACCCAGTCGAAACCGTTTTCCTTGGGGCTGCGCGCGCAGCCCGGCGCGCCGATCACCGCCGTCGCGCCGATATGGCCAAGCACCAACAGATTGCCCGGATCGACCGGCATGCCGGAGCGGATGACAGTGCCACCGGCGGCGCGGATGGCAGCCGGTATGACATCGTCAAAATCGGCCAGCGCCGAGGCGCCGAAGATGACCACGAGGTCGTTGTCGCGGGCGAGCGCCTTCGCGGCCTCGGCTACGGCGCCTGCCTCATGCGCGGTGCGCCGTTCGGCAACGAGGCGGCTGCCCGAGCGTGCCAGCCGCTGCTCGGTGAGGCGCGCGGTCTTGTCGAGCACGCTCGGCTTGACGCTGGGCAGCACCGTCTGGATGACGCCGACACGCTTGGGCACGAACACATTGACGGCAAAGATCTCGCCGGCGGCGCAAAGCCCGGTCGCCTGCCGCACGAGGTGGCCTGATACCGCGAAGGGAATGATCTTCACCGTCGCGACCATCTGGCCCTTCTCGGCAGTCGCATAGCGGGCAAGCGTGGCGACGGTAATCGACGGGTCGATGGCGTTGAGCGCGTCGATCAGGCCGGCATCGACAGTGAAGACACCGGCCTCGCGCGCATGCAGATTGACCCGGCCCGTCGCCGCCGGCTTCACCTCGACATGGCGGTGACGCATGCTTGCCGCTATCGCTTCGGCTGCCTTGTCCTCGCCGAGGTCCCCCGGCTCCAGAACGGCACCGACGATTTCCGTCAGGCCCGCGGCCTCAAGGATAGCGATGTCTTCGGCGGCGAGCACATGCCCCTTTCGATAGCGATGGTCGCCGGCGCTGGTGGAATGTGCGAGCACCGCGCCTGTTGCCTGTCCGACTGCTATCGCACCGAATTTCACGCCGCCTCGCTTTTTGCCTTGGCGCCCAGACCGCGCGAACGGAAAGCCGCGATGACCTGAGCCAGCACCGCAACGGCGATCTCGGCCGGATTGGCGGCACCAATGTCGAGGCCGATTGGCGCGTTGATGCGCTCGATCTGGTCAGGCGTGGCGCCCATGCCGAGAAGCCTCTCGACCCGCTTGGCATGAGTCTTCCGGCTGCCTAAAGCGCCGACATAAAAGCACTCGGCATCAAGCGCTGCCTTGAGCGCGAAGTCGTCGATCTTGGGATCATGGGTCACCGCAGCAAGCGCCGCGTAACGGTCGAGCGGGCAGTGTTTCAGCACGTCCTCGGGCCATTCCGCATGGAGGGTGACATCAGGAAAACGATCTTCGCTGGCGAATGCCGTGCGCGGGTCGATGATCTCCAATGGAAAGCCAGCAATCTTGGCCATCGGCGCCAGCGCCTGGCTGATATGGACGGCGCCAATCACCACCAGCCGCGGCTGCGGCAGGTGAACGTTGAGAAAGAACTGGCGCCCTTCGGCATCGACTGCCCCTGACAGGCCAGTACGGAACGCCTTGGCAATGGCCTGGCCTAGGTCGCCGGCAACGGCGTCACCCTCCTTGACGACGCGATCGCGGCCATCGCCGAGATCGGTGACAAGGATCGCGGCGCGGCGGGCGCGGCGCTCGGCGTTCAGCGTCTTCAGTGCAAACGGATCCATCGTCTCAACCCAGCCGCTCGACATAAACCCGGATGCGGCCGCCGCAGGACAGGCCGACCTGCCACGCCGTTTCATCGGCGACGCCAAACTCGAGCATCTTCGGCTGGCCGCTGCCGATGACGTCGAGCGCTTCGGAAATCACCGCACCTTCGACGCAGCCGCCCGAGACCGAGCCATGGAACGTGCCCTCGGCGTCGATGACCAGATGGCTGCCGACCGGACGGGGTGCCGACCCCCAGGTCTCGACAACGGTGGCAATAGCGACATCCTTGCCGTCCTTCATCCAGCCTTCGGCGATGATCAGGGGATCGCGGGCTTCATCGAGAAATTTGCTTGGCATGGAACCTCCTTCACGACCTTACGCCGCCCGGCGCTGGCCGTCGATCATCCACAATCTTGGGTCGCTTTGGCGCGATGCGGGCGCGCCGAGCGAGGCGCAGAGATCGCCGAGCGCGTTGAGATTGTGCACCGGGCGGAACTCGTCGACATGCGGCAGCATGGCGCGAACACCGCGGGCGCGCGCCTCGAAGCCGTCGAATCGCAACAGCGGGTTGAGCCAGATCAGCCGCCGGCAGGACTTTTTCAATCGCTCCATCTCTTCGGAAAGACCGGCGACATCGTCGCGCTCGAGCCCATCGGTGATGAGCAGCACCACGGCGCCCTGCCCAAGCACGCGACGCGACCATAGCCGATTGAACTCGCCAAGCGTGTCGCCGATGCGGGTGCCGCCCGACCAGTCCTTGACCGCAGCCGAACAGTCGGCAAGGGCTGCATCGGGATCGCGGTGGCGCATCTGGCGGGTCAGGTTGGTCAGCCGGGTGCCAAAGACGAAGGCGTGCACACGCCTGCGCTTTTCGGTCAGCGCGTGCAGGAAATGCAGGAAGATGCGCGTGTACTGGCTCATCGAGCCCGAGATGTCGGCGAGCACCACCAGAGGCGGATGGACTTCGCGGACGGAGCGGAATTTCGGCAGGATCAGCTGGCCGCCGGTGCGGGCCGCCGCCCGCATCATGGCGCGCGGATCGATCTTGCCGCCATGCGGGTCGGGCTTGAAGCGGCGGGTGCGAACGGTATCGAAGGGCAGCCTGAGCGCTGCGATTTCGCACCGCGCCTCCGCTATCTCGCTGGCTGTCATCTGGGCAAAGTCCTTGCCACGCAGCATCTCGTTGCCCGACACGGTGAAGCGGGCGTCGACCTCGATCTCCGGGATTTCGCGCGGCGGCTGGCTCTTCTGGTGGCCCTCGAACATCGCCTGGCTGACGCGGTTTTCGGCAGCACGCGGCTTCTGCTTTTCGCGACGGTCGGGTGCGACAGGCGAAAACATCGCCAGCATCTTTTCGATCAACTCGCGCGACTTCCAAAACAACCGGAAGGCCTCGTCGAAGGTGGCGTGGTCCTCGTGCCGGCTGACCAGCACCGCGTGCAGCGTCCAGTAGAAGTCGTCGCGCGAGCCGATGCCCGAAGCCAGCACCGCTTCGATGGCATCCATGACCGAGGCGGGGCCGACGCGCATGCCGGCCTTGCGCAACGCGCGGGCGAAATAGACGATGTTGTCGGCGATGCGGCCGTCGGGCGTCATGTCGTCATGCCCCTTGCGCCGGTTCTGGCGTCATTGATGTCACGGCATGGATTCCCGACACTCTCCGCTCGCTTCACTCGCTCACGAGGTCGGGAATGACGAGCGTGGGGAGGCGCCTCCGCAAATCCCAGACGTTTGCGATTGGCAGTGACGGTCATATAAGTCGTCATTCCCGACCTCGCGAGCGAGCGAAGCGAGCGGAGAGTGTCGGGAATCCATGCCGTGATTTCGATGCAATCGAGCCGGTCCCGAGCAGACACATGGCCGGGTTCTGCCAAACTGGCGTGCGAACTGAAGCGGTCATCTGGCCCACGCCCGCAGGTTCTGCCAGATGGCAACCGGATGTTTCGGGCGAACGGAGTGCCATATCAGCCTACTCCGCCGCAGCCAGCTCCGCCTTCACCTCGTTGAGGATGCGGCGGCCTTCGCCCTGTTCGATGCGTGCGATGTCGTCCTGGTATTTGAGCAGCACGCCGATCGTGTCCGAAATCGTCTCGGGATCGAGTGCCACCTTGTCGAGCTCGGTCAGCGCGCTGGCCCAGTCGATGGTTTCAGCGACACCCGGAACCTTGAACAATTCGATCTCGCGCAGCTTCTGGATGAAACGCACGACCTCCGCCGACAGCCGCTGATTGGCTTGCGGCACCTTGCGGCTGACGATCTCCAGCTCGCGCTCGGCATTGGGATAGTCGACCCAATGATAGAGGCAGCGGCGCTTCAGCGCGTCGTGGATCTCGCGGGTACGGTTGGTGGTGATGATGACGATCGGCGGCTCTTCGGCCTTGATCGTGCCAAGCTCGGGCACCGTCACCTGATAGTCGGAGAGGATTTCGAGCAAAAACGCCTCGAACGCCTCATCGGTGCGGTCGAGTTCGTCGATCAGGAAGACCGGAGCGGCCCCGGCCTTGCCAGTCAGCGCGTCCAGCACCGGTCGGCGGATCAGGTATTTCTCGGAAAAGACGTTCTTTTCCATGTCGGAGCGGTCGACCTTGCCGACAGCCTCCTCCATGCGGATCTCGATCATCTGCGCCGCATAGTTCCACTCGTAGACGGCCGAGGAGACGTCGAGGCCTTCGTAACATTGCAGCCTGATCAGCCGGCGCCCGAGCGCGCTCGCCAGCACCTTGGCGATCTCGGTCTTGCCGACGCCGGCCTCGCCTTCGAGAAACAGCGGCCGGTTCATGCGCAAGGACAAAAACAGCACCGTCGCCAGCGCACGGTCGGCGATGTAGTCCGCACTGGTCAGCATATCCAGCGTCTCGTCGATCGTTTGCGGGATGGGACGAGGTGCGCGGTCGGTCATGGCGTTTCCGGAAATGCGGTCTACAGCACGTGGTAGCTGCGACCGTGATAGATCAGCGGGCGAAGGTTATCGCCGATGCGAAGGCCTGTCACCTTGCCGAACATGATGCGGTGGGTGGCCATTTCCTTGGCATCGATCAGCTCACAGTCGAACACCGCGACTGCATCGAGCAGTACGGGCGCGCCAGAGGCGAGCACCTGCCATTCGGCAAGCGCGAATCGCTTCTCGGGCGGCATGCCGGTGACGCCCGAGAACGCCACGGCGAGTGGCTCGTGCTTGGCGGCGAGCGTGTTGAGGGCAAAGTTGCCGTTTTCGACGAAGATGTCGTTGTTGGGGTTCTCGCGATTGACGCAGACGAGAACAGTGGGCGGGCTGTCTGACACCGAGCAGGCAGCAATGACTGTCGTGCCGCGCTTGCCGGCAGGACCGTCGGTGGTCACCAGATGAACCGCGCCGGCAAAATGGCTCATCGCATCCCGGTAGGCCTGCGGCCCGACTTCAAACTTCTTCAGCACCGGATTTTCCTGCAGTGAACCATTCCCGCTATATATGGCCGCATAGATCAGCTCACAAGCGAGTAAGCCACAAGCACGTTGCGCTTGGCTGGGCCAGGCAGTAGGTCAGGTAAACCGCGCAAACTTAGGCGTGCAGAGGATTTTTCGTAGCGAATGCGAGCCGCAACGGCCATCACCACACTTCTTGCCGCTTCGCTCTGGGCGCTCACCGCGCATGCCGAGCCGATGAAGATCGGCCTGGCTGCTCCCCTGTCGGGCCCGTCGGCGATCCTTGGCGAACAAGTCAAGGCAGGTGCGCAGCTTGCCGCGGCGCGCAACGATGCCACATTGGTCGTCGCCGACGACCGCTGCACGGCAGACGGCGGCGCGAAGGCGGCGCAGAGTTTCGTCGATGCCAAGGTGTTGGTTGCGACTGGCTTTCTCTGCACCGAAGCGGTGGAAGCCGCCCTGCCCGTGCTCAAGAGCGCCAATATTGCCGTCATCACCGTCGGCGTGCGCACGGACAGTGTGACCGACCTGCGCGACAAGACCGGCTGGCAGTTGTTTCGGCTCGGGCCGCGCGGCGACGGCGAGCGCAGCGCGGCAGCCTCGATGTTGACGCGGCTCTGGAACGACGAACTCTTTGCCATCGTCGATGACGGCACGATCTACGGCCGCGAACTGGCCGAGAGTTTTCGCGCCAGCGCCGAGCAGGCCGGGTTGAAGCCGGTTTTCTTCGACACCTACAGGCCGCAGCTCGACAATCAGCTCGCGCTGATCGGCCGGCTGCGCAAGGCCGGCGCCACGCATGTGTTCGTCGGCGGCGACGGTGAAGACATCGCCGTGATGGGCCGGGATGCGGCGTCGCTTGGCGTCGACATCGTCTTTGCCGGCGGCGAGACGCTACGCAGCGCCGACCGGGCGGTGCCCCCGGCCACAGGCACGCTGATGATCGCGCCACCTGAATGGTCCACTATCGCAAATCCCGAGGTGCGCGCGGCGTTCGAGGCCGCCAAGATCGTGACCGACGGCTACACTTTGCCCAGCTATGCCGCAGTCGAAGTCGCCCGCGCCGCGGCAGAAGTTGCAGCGTCGAGCGGAAAGCCTGTCGCTGAAGTACTCGCCGGACGGGACTTCGACACCGCCATCGGCAAGATCCGTTTCGACACCAAGGGCGACCTCGCGGAAAACCCGTTTCGGCTGTTCCGCTTCGACGGAACCAACTACCTGCCCGTAGAGACCCAGTAATGCTGCCAGCAACGTTAAGAGCCGGACCGCTGAACCTGATCACCGACGTCGCCGGCTTGCGCGTCGGCAACGCCACTGATGAAAAGGTGAAGTCGGGCGTTACGGTGGTTGTCTGCGACAGGCCGGCGACGGCGGCAGTCCAGGTGCTGGGCGGCGCGCCCGGAACGCGCGAGACAGACCTGCTCGAAGCGCACAACACGGTCGAGACCATCAATGCGATCACCCTTTCGGGCGGCTCGGCCTTCGGCCTCGATGCGGCGTCAGGCGTGCAGGCGGCATTGCGCGAAAAGGGCATCGGCTTTGCCATACGCGACCAGGTGATCCCGATCGTGCCGGCGGCGATCCTGTTCGACATGCTGAATGGCGGCGACAAGGACTGGGGCCGTTATCCACCCTATCGCGAGCTTGGCTATGAAGCGGTGCAGACGGCTACGCGCGAATTCGCGCTCGGCACGACGGGTGCCGGCACCGGCGCGCAGACAGCGGGGCTCAAGGGCGGGTTGGGCTCGGCTTCGACTGTCATGCCGAACGGCGTGACAGTCGGTGCACTGGCAGCAGTCAACGCGACAGGATCCGTGACTGTCGGTCGCTCCAGGCACTTCTGGGCAGCGCCGTTCGAGCTGGGCGGCGAGTTTGGCAACCTCGGCTATCCCTCGCCGCTGCCTGGCGATGCCGCTCGTGTCTTCAAGAAGTACGAGGAACTGGACAATGCGGTCGCCAACACGACGATCGCTGTGATCGCCACCGATGCGGTGCTGACCAAGGCCGCGGCCAAGCGGCTGGCGATCTCGGCGCATGACGGCTTCACCCGCGCCATCTGGCCGGTGCACACGCCGTTCGACGGCGACCTGGTGTTCGCTTTGGCAACCGGCGCAAGCGGAATTGAGATTGGACAAGCTGACGTCGTCGACTTCTTTGCCGCCGCCGCCTCGACAATGGCGCGCGCGATCGCACGCGGCGTGCATGCGGCAACGGCTACGCCCGGCGACATCATGCCTGTGTGGACGGCGCGCAAAGGCTGAACAAAGCCCTTTGTTGACGGTATGTTAGCGCCTTCGTTTGAAAAATCGATTCAGCTGGAAAGAGGGGCCACCGCCATGAAAGTGATGAAGCTTCTTTGCCTCGCAGCCATGTGCGCTGCCTCGCCTGCGGCTCAGGCGGGCGACGCAGCCGAACTCAACGTGCTTGGCTTCAGCGCCGACGGCAAGGTATTCGCCTTCGAGGAATACGGCATCCAGGACGGCTCGGGCTTTGCCTATGCCAACCGCTTCTACATCGACACCACGTCCGACAAATTCCTGCCCGGCACGCCGGTGCGCGTGCAGATGGAGGACGAGAGCGTCGGCCTCGACGCGGCGCGTGCGGAAGCGCGCAAGCGCGGCGACAAGGTCGTCAAGGAAGATGAGCTCGCTGCCAATCGCGGCCGTCTCGCCGGCTTCAACGCAGTGACCGAGACAAGTGCCGACCCGCACAGGATGACGGTCAATCCGCGCCCGGTGTTCCCGCCGATCGATCCGCAGCTTGAATTCCAGCTCGAGGAGATCTCGCTCGGCGAGATCGAACGTTGCCCCGGCATCGGCCCGGTGAAGGGCTTCAAGCTGGTCCGCATCGGCGACGGCGGCAAGACCGAAGTACTGCAGGAAGACAAGGATGTGCCGCCGAGCCGCGGCTGCCCGACCGGCTACCGCATCGGCGGCGTGCAGACCTTCTTCGGCGATGGCGGCGCGCCTGCCTATGCGGTGCTGGTCACCGTCATCCGCCATGGCTTCGAGGGGCCGGACCACCGCTGGATCGCCGTGACGGGGCGGATGTGAGCGACACCATTGTTGCCGGCGCGGCCCGGACCACGAGACCGATGCGCATACGACAAAAGCTAGGCCAGGCCCTGCCGTCATTGCGGCTGGCGATCCTTGGTGCTGCCGCATGGGGCTTTGCCATGGGCGCCAGCGCGTTCCTGGCGCTCTTGCTGGACCATTGGGAAACGCCGGTGCGGGTCCGTTCGGTGGTGCTGCTGTTCGCGCTGGGCGGGGCTGTCGCCTTCCCCATCGGCTGGACACTGGCGCGCCTGCTGTCACACGGCCGGGGGCGCGAGACGGCATTCGCCTCTGCGTTCGTGTCGCTTGGTGTGCTGACGATCGGCCTGACCGGGCTGTTCTACGCGCTGCAATACAGAACCTATTATGCCGAGTGGCACGCGCCGGCCTTCACCATCACCTGGGCATTCCAGTTCGTCTTCACCGGGCTTGTCGCGCTCTATCAGTTCGCCGTTTTGGGCCTGCGACTGTACTTTCCTGGCGGATTCGTCGCCCTTTTCGCCGCAGCTTTGTGGTTTGCCTGCCGTTCGCGTTGAGCATTGCGCCCACCTCTGTTAGGGGAGCCGCAACGAAACTTCAGCAGGATGAGCCCCGCCATGATCCCTCGCTATTCGCGGCCCGAGATGGTCGACATCTGGTCTCCTGAAACCCGGTTCCGGATCTGGTTCGAGATCGAAGCCCATGCCTGCGACGCGCTGGCCGAGATCGGCGTGATCCCCAAGGAAGCGGCAAAGACGATCTGGGAAAAGGGCGGTGCCGCCAAGTTCGACGTCGAGCGCATCGACGAGATCGAGCGCGTCACCAAGCATGACGTCATCGCGTTCCTGACCCATCTGGCCGAATTCGTCGGTCCGGATTCGCGCTTCATCCACCAGGGCATGACTTCGTCCGACGTGCTCGACACCTGCCTTTCCGTGCAGCTGGTGCGCGCCACCGACCTTCTGCTCGCCGATATCGACGCGCTGCTGGCCGCTCTCAAGCGCCGGGCCTTCGAGCACAAGGACACCGTCACTATCGGCCGCAGCCACGGTATCCACGCCGAGCCGACGACCTTCGGCGTCAAACTGGCGCTCGCCTTCGCCGAGTTCACCCGTTGCCGCGAGCGGCTGGTGCATGCGCGCGAAGACATCGCCACCTGCGCCATTTCGGGCGCTGTCGGCACCTTCGCCAATATCGACCCGCGCGTCGAGGAGCATGTCGCCGCCAAGCTTGGTCTCAAGCCAGAGCCGGTGTCGACGCAGGTCATCCCGCGCGACCGCCACGCCATGTTCTTCGCCACGCTCGGCGTGATCGCGTCCTCGATCGAACGCGTCGCCACCGAAATCCGCCATCTGCAGCGCACCGAAGTGCTCGAAGCGGAAGAGTATTTCTCGCCGGGCCAGAAAGGCTCGTCGGCAATGCCGCACAAGCGCAACCCGGTGCTGACCGAAAACCTGACCGGCCTCGCCCGTATGGTCCGCTCCTATGCGGCGCCGGCCATGGAGAACGTGGCGTTGTGGCACGAGCGCGACATCTCGCACTCGTCGGTCGAACGCATGATCGGCCCGGACGCAACCGTGACGCTCGACTTCGCGCTGGCGCGCCTGACCAATGTCATCGACAAGCTCGTGGTCTATCCCGACAACATGCTCAAGAACATGAACAAGTTCCGCGGTCTGGTGCATTCGCAGCGCGTGCTGCTGGCGCTGACGCAGGCCGGCGTTTCCCGCGAGGACGCCTACCGCCTGGTCCAGCGCAACGCCATGAAGGTCTGGGAAGAAGGCAAGGATTTCCTTGAGGAATTGCTCGCCGACAAGGACGTGACGGCTGCCTTGCCTGAGAGCGAAATCCGTGAAAAGTTCGACCTCGGCTACCACACCAAGCATGTCGACACGATCTTCACGCGGGTATTTGGATAAGGTTTTCGATGCGGCTGGCTGTCGTCTCTGACATCCACGGAAATCTGCGCGCGCTGGACGCGGTCCATGCGCGCCTCAAGGACAGTTCCCCTGATATCATCGTCAACTTGGGGGACTGTCTCTCCGGCCCGCTGTGGCCGGAGGAAACCGCGCAATATCTGATTGCCGAGAACTGGCCGACGGTGCGCGGCAACCACGACCGGGCGCTGGCCGAAACGTCGGTGCCCGACCTGGAAGAGGTCGACAGCTTCACGCACCAATGCCTGTCCACGGCGTCACTTCAGTGGATTTCGGCCCTGCCGATCAGCTTGCGCCTGCCTCCCGAAATCCTGCTTTGCCATGGCAGCCCCGAGGACGACGAGGTTTTCCTGCTCGAGGAAGACGGCGGCGACCACTTCTATCCGTCGAACGAAGCGCAGATTGCCCAGAAGCTGGGCAAAACCGACGCCGGGCTGATCTTGTGCGGGCATACGCATACGCCACGTGTCGTCCTGATGTCCGGCCAGACGATTCTCAACCCCGGAAGCGTTGGCGTGCAGGCATTCCCAGGCTTGACGGTGACGGGCAGCCCGCATGCGCGCTTTGCCATCGCCACCCATGAGAAGGGCGAGTGGACCTTTACCCACCATGTCGTCGCCTACGACTGGAACGAGGCAGCGCGGCGCGCCGAGGCCGCAGGCTTCGCCAGCTGGAGCCATGGCCTGCTGACAGGCTATGCGGGAAATCGGACCTAGCGGCGCGAGCCGAGGCGCGCCCTGCCCTATGCCGCGAAGGCGTCCATCAGGATGAAGGTCGCTTCCTGCCGCTGATGCCTGTTGATCAGCGGCACCAGCCGCGTGAAATGCTCGGTCTGGCAATGGATATCCAAAGCCGCGCGATCGGGCCATTCCTCGATGAAGACGAAATGCCCGGGATCCTTCTGGTCGACATAGAGATCATAGGCGATGCACAGCGGTTCGCGCTTGGTCTTTTCGACAAGCTCGGCATAGAGCGGCAGCACGATTTCGATGAACTCAGGCTTGATGAAGTCCTGAGCGATGACCTTCAACATGAACGACCCTCGATGATGCACGGCAATGAATGAACCTGCCGGATCGGCAGGTTCATTCCGCTTAGCACATGCCGCGGCAGGACACTGTCAGGAGCAAAGCTCAGCCCGGCTGGCCCGGCAGCGCCCGGACGACCGTGCCCCAAGGATCTTCGTAGGTCGAAGCCGCCTTGGCGTCCGCCGAGCGCATCTCGACCCAGGCCAGGCCGGTGCGCGAGGCGTCGCGTTTTCCGGCGCCGGGGCTCTGCCAGGAATTGGCGCCGATGTGGTGATGGTAGCCGCCAGAGGACAGGAACACGGCGCTGTTGCCGTATTTCGCCACCGTGTCGAAGCCGAACTGGCTCTTCCACCAATCGGCAGCCGAAGCCGGTTCGCCGACACGTAGATGGACGTGGCCGACAATGCTGTTTTCCGGCATGCCCTGCCAGCCGGCGTCGCCAGCCGGCACCTCGGCGACGATGGACGGGATATCGAGCTGCTCGGTTGCCATGGCGACCTGCGAGCCTGACCATTTCCAGCTGTCATGCGGCCGGTCGCGATAGATTTCGATGCCGTTGCCCTCGGGATCGGTCAGGTAGAGCGCTTCGCTGACCAGATGGTCGGACGCGCCATCGACGGGAATGCGCTTGTCGATGGCGTGCTTGATCCAGCGGCCGAGATCGGCACGGCTCGGCAGCAAGAAGGCGGTGTGGAACAGACCGGCACTGCGCGGATCGTCGGGCTGGGCAGCCCTGTCGGACTCGATGTTCAGCAACGCACGGCTGCCAGCGCCCAAGGTGATGGTTTCGCCATCGCGGGCGAGTTCCTGCAAGCCAACAACGTCACGATAGAAATTCGCCAACGCCTGGGCGTCTCTGGCCTTGAGGCCGACTCGGGACACGCTGACCGGGGTCGTGGCGGCAAAGGGAATGTTGCTCATCGTGGGCTCCGTATGGCCGGGCCGAACTCCAGCGCCCAAGGCGAGAAGGGCTGCACTGCCAACCAGTTTGCGTCGTGTCAGTTCCAAAATCCACTCTCCGGCCAACACGGCTGTTTGTCTCCGCCATAGATCGGCTGGGCGTAGCGTTCACACAAGTCAGCAAAGACCGAACACCGCGTTCAACAATTCGATATCAATCGGAATATCGTGCAAACGAGCCGAGGATCGTTGGCAAAAGTTCCGTTGTGCCAGCCGGCAATCACCGGAGACAATCCTATCTCCGACCCGCTACCTGTTCGGCTGATCAAGTCGATTCAGGTGCACCATGAATGGCAATGAACAGACATCGCTCAGGCCGGCACGGAGCGGTGACGGACAAGCGGTGTTCGATGTGACGCGGCATTCCGTGCGTGAGCTGGCGAAGGGCCACTATTCCGCCGAACAGATTGCCGGATGGATGGGTGACCGGACGCCGGACACTTACGAAGCCCTCATTGCCAAAGGGCTGATGGTTGTTGCCGAGCAAGGCGACAAGATTGTCGGCTTCGTTGATTCCGAGCCGGGCGAGCTGACGCGGCTGTTCCTTCTGGCCGACGCGGCGGGATCAGGTCTCGGCAAAGTGCTGCTCGAGATCGGCATCCAGAATGCACGTCAGGACCATGAAGGGCCAATCAGAGTCGAATCGACTGTCAATGCCGAGGGCTTTTATCGCCGCCACGGCTTTCGCGCGGTCGAGAGAGGCTATTTCTCGCATGGCGTCGGCGGCGACCCGATCGAGATCGTGCGCATGGAACTGTGAGCTGCACCGGCTTGCACCGTCGAGATCGGATCGCTACATCCCCGACATGAAGGTAAAAGACGCCGATATCATCATCGTGCCCGGATACACCAATTCAGGGCCATCCCACTGGCAGAGCCGCTGGGAGGAAAAGCTGTCGACCGCGCGCCGCGTCGAGCAGGACGAATGGACGAAGCCGGTGCGCGAAGACTGGACTGCCAAGGTCATCGCCGCCGTCAACGCAGCGGAACGGCCGGTGGTGCTGGTTGCGCACTCGCTGGGCATCCCAACCGCCATCCATGCCATTCCCGGCTTCAAGAAACATGTGGCGGGCGGATTCTTCGTGGCACCGCCTGATGTTTCCAATCCGGCGATCCGGCCAAAGCACCTGATGACGTTCGGACCCTATCCGCGCGATCCGCTACCGTTCCCGTCGGTCGTGGTCGCCTCCAGCAACGACCCCTATTGCAAGCTCGACGTCGCCGAAGACATCGCCGCCGCCTGGGGCTCGATGTTCGTGGAGGCAGGCGATTCAGGCCACATCAATGCCGATTCCGGCCACGGGCCCTGGCCGGAGGGGTCGATGGTGTTCGCGCAGTTCCTGTCGCGCCTGCAAGGCTAAACCTGGAAATTCGTGGGTGCCGCCCAAGACGGCGCTTGGCGCCTTAGCCGAGCGACTTCTTGAGATCGGCAAGCAAGCTTGCCGCACCGCTTGAAATCAGCTGATGCTCGGAGCCCGTCGCCAGCAACTGGTAGCCCATGTCGACGAAACGCCCTGCGATGGCAGGATCGGTGACATAGATTCCGGCATGCTTGCCGGCAGCGCGGGTCCGCCTGCCGACGTCGGCGACTGTTCCCATCATGTCTTCAAGCGTCGAATTGATCGTCTCACCCTTCGTCCAGGCAATGGAGAAATCGCCCGGCCCGAGGAAAATGCCGTCAATGCCGGGTGTGTCCAGGATGCCGTCGAGCACGGCGACGGCGGCATGAGTCTCGACCATGGCAAACGATACAGTGCGGGCGTTACTCTCCTTCAGCCATTTGACCGAATCCTTGCTGCCGTGACGTGGCGAAGCGAAGGTTGGACCCCACGATCGCTCGCCCAGCGGCGGATACTTCATCGCGGCGGCAAAGCGCCTGGCGTCCTCGACCGAATTGACCATCGGCGCGATGACCGCCTCGGCGCCGAAATCGAGCGCCCGGCTCGCCATGTCGAATCGGCCAACCGGAACGCGTACGAGCGAGTGCTTGCCTGCCCGCAGCACTGGCGCGATCGAGCGCAGCACGCTGTCTTCGTTGTGGCCACCATGCTGCATGTCAAGGGTGACGGCATCAAAGCCCTGCCCGGCCAGGATCTCGACCGTCAGCGCGTCCGGCACGCCTGACCAGGCGGTGATGATGGTCTCATTGGCATGCAGTCTCTCGGCAAGCGACATTTTTTCTCTCTCCCTAAGTCCGTAGCTATTTCAACCGGAAGCCGGCATCAGCGCAAACAAAAACCGCCCGGAATCCGGGCGGCTCGTTGGTCCACAAAACTGGAGCCCAGCTATGCTCGCTGGATCAGGTGTTCTTGATCTGGTCGATCGCCTGCGCCATCAGCTCGTCCATGGTGCGGCGGATCTGATGGTCGGACTGGTCGACGCCGGCTTTGTCGAAATCGGCGCGGATCTTGCGGAACACGTCGTGATCGCCGGCTTCCTCGATGTCGGAAACAACGACTTCCTTGGCATAGGCATCGGCGTCAGCACCCGACTTGCCGAGCTTTTCTGCAGCCCAGAGGCCAAGCGCCTTGTTGCGCCGCGCATTCGCCTTGAAGCGCAGCTCCTCGTCAAAGACGAACTTGCGTTCAAAACCTTCTTCGCGGTCCTTCATGTTGCTCATGGCAATCCTCCAGGGAGTAGGAAATCGATTCGACGTCCGGTGCATATGATATCGACTTCCTCAAACCAAAAGCCCGGCGCCCGGTCAATATCTCTCTTTTGCACCGTTTGCGTGTGCGGTGCGGCATTTCCGTGCCAAAAGGAGTTGATTGGCGGGAAATGATGATTGAGCAATGGGCCCGATTAAGATAGAGACCGGCCTTGAAACCCACTGCCGCCGCGGCTTTGCGGCGTGAGAAAGGGACCGGTAACTTGCCGTCCACCCTTCCAACCAGAGAATCATTCAAATGAAGAATCGCCGCCGCATCTACGAAGGCAAGGCCAAGATCCTTTATGAAGGCCCCGAGCCGGGCACCTTGATCCAGTTCTTCAAGGATGACGCCACCGCCTTCAACAAGAAGAAACACGAAGTCGTCGACGGCAAGGGCGTGCTCAACAACCGAATTTCCGAGCACATCTTCAACCACCTGAACCGCATGGGCATTCCGACCCACTTCATCCGCCGGCTCAACATGCGCGAGCAGCTGATCAAGGAAGTCGAGATCATCCCGCTCGAGGTCGTGGTGCGCAACGTCGCCGCCGGCTCGCTGGCCAAGCGCCTGGGTATCGAGGAAGGCACCGTGCTGCCGCGCTCGATCATCGAGTTCTACTACAAGGCCGACGCGCTCGACGACCCGATGGTCTCGGAAGAGCACGTCACCGCCTTCGGCTGGGCAAGCCCGCAGGAAATCGACGACATCATGGCGCTGGCCATCCGCGTCAACGACTTCCTCTCCGGCCTGTTCATGGGCGTTGGCATCCAGCTCGTCGACTTCAAGATCGAATGCGGCCGCCTGTTCGAGGGCGACATGATGCGCATCGTGGTTGCCGACGAGATCTCGCCCGACAGCTGCCGCCTGTGGGACGTCGCCACCCAGGACAAGCTCGACAAGGACCGTTTCCGCCGCGACATGGGCGGACTTGTCGAGGCTTACCAGGAAGTGGCACGTCGCCTCGGCATCATGAACGAAAACGAGACCCCTCGCCCGACCGGGCCGGTTCTCGTCAAGCACTAACAGCATCGGGCGCGACCACAGTCGCGCCCGAAACATTTCCAGTCGACACTTTCGGAGTGAATTGCCCGTGATCAAGGCCCGCGTCACCGTCACCCTCAAAAACGGCGTCCTGGACCCGCAAGGCAAGGCGATCGAGCATGCGCTCGATGGCCTTGGCTTCGGTGGCATAGGCTCGGTGCGCCAGGGCAAGGTCTTTGACGTCGAAATCGAAGGCGCCGACAAGGCCAAGGCCGAAGCCGACCTCAACGCCATGTGCGAGAAGCTTCTGGCGAACACGGTGATTGAGAATTATAGTGTGACGCTTATCTGAGGTTGCACCGGAGGGTGTAGTGGCAGAGGTCACTAATGACCTGATGTACGAACTGCTGAAGCGGATGAATCACGACCTGTCCGAACTTCGCCAGGATGTGTCCGAGGTCAAAAGGGAACTTAATGTCATTCGCGGCCACATGGTCGGGATACAGAGTGACATTCATAATATCTACGGTGTTCTTGCGCGCCACGACGAACGGTTGGAGCGCATCGAGCGTCGTCTGGAACTGCGTGAACTCGCCGAACCTCAGAGGCCTTACGAACCGAAATGAAATCAGCAGTCGTCCTCCTCCCCGGCCTGAACCGTGACCGCGACATGATCGCGGCGCTGACCAAGATTTCGGGCAAGACGCCCGTCACCGTATGGCAGACCGACACGGAAATCCCCGATGTCGACCTGATCGCCATCCCGGGTGGCTTCTCCTTCGGCGACTACCTGCGTTGCGGCGCGATCGCCGCCCGCATGCCGGTTATGCGCGCCGTGGCCGAGAAGGCCGCAAAGGGCGTGCAGGTCGTCGGCGTCTGCAACGGCTTCCAGATTCTTGTCGAAGCAGGCCTGCTGCCCGGCGCCTTGATGCGCAACACCTCGCTCAAGTTCGTCTGCCGCGAAGTGAAGCTCGAAATCGCCAATGCCAACACGGCCTTCACCCGCAACTACGCGGCCGGCCAGGTCATCCGCTGCCCGGTGGCGCACCATGACGGCAACTATTTCACCGATCCAGAGACACTTGCGCGTATCGAAGGCGAAGGCCAGGTGGTGTTCCGCTATGCCGAAGGCACCAATCCGAACGGCTCGATCAACGACATTGCCGGCATCATCAACGAAAAGGGCAACGTGCTCGGCCTGATGCCGCATCCGGAGAACCTGATCGAGACAGCGCATGGCGGCAATGATGGCCGTGCGCTGTTTGAAAGCGCGCTCGGCCTGCCCAAGGCAGCCTGAACAGGTGCCAGGAAATTCTCTTCACTTCATCCATCTGAAAAGGGCGGGCATCGGCGCATGAAGTCACTGCGGATTATGGCGGCAATGGCCGCGGTCATCGGTCTCGCCGCCTGCAATTCAAGCCCAAAGACGCCTGCACCGTCGGTGTCGGGAAAGAGTGCCTCGCTTCGCTCCATGGAACAGGTGGCGATCGCCGCGCACAAATGCTGGTTCGCCAGCAAGGATCCGGCCTTTGCGAAGTACCAGATGGCCAACGAGCTCAACAATTTCGGTGGCACGCCGCGCTTCCTGGTGGTGCCGGCGAAGCAATATGGCGCAAGGCCGCTGCTGGTGGTGCAGGCACAAGGCAATTCGAGCCAGGTCCAGGTGTTCGGTCCCCTGATGGATCAGGCGCTGGGCGCACGCATCAGCTCGGACGTCACCCGCTGGCGCTCCGGCAACCCGTCCTGCACCGGCACCGCCTGACGGAGCCAACGGCGCGCATCAATTCGCGCCGAAGAAAAGAGGTGGAGGCACCGGGGAGCGCCTCCACCAATGTCGAACTGCCCGTGGGTCGGGACAATCCGAAAAGCCGAGGCCAATCAGTCGTAGAAAGGGCGAAGCCCTTCGCGATAGGCATCGCAACGCGAGATACCGATATCCGACAGCTGATCATCCGTGAGTTCCAGCAGGGACATCCGGGTTCGGCGGCGCTCAATGCAGTGCGCAAGCCAGCGCATCAGCCGGGAAAGAGCATTTGCCCTTTTGCGAGGCGAGCCACGCTCCATCTGTGAAGATGCACCTGCGACGCCCCCGCCAATTGCATCCATTGTACTCATAGCAATAATCCAAATTGTATCTGTTTTCGACAATGAATGCTATGAATTGACTCAACGATGATCGCAATGTAGGAATTGTCACCATGACAATTTGGCTTCCCGATCTCTCATCCGGCGCCGGGCCGCTTTATCTGCGACTCGCTGAACGCATCGAAAGCGATATCGACAGTGGCGTGCTGGCTTCCGGAACCAAGCTGCCGCCGCAGCGCAACCTTGCCTATGACATCGGCGTAACCATTGGGACGGTGGGCCGCGCCTATGCACTGCTGCGCGAACGCGGGCTGGTCAGCGGCGAAGTCGGGCGCGGGACTTACATTCTGGCGCGCCACTCCTTGGCGCGCCACACCGAGCAGGTGGCTCCCGGCCCTGTTACCACCCTGCCCTTCGAAGGTTCGCGCGCCGTCGAAGCCCCACCGGGAAAGCTGCATTTCGACAGCACAGCGGCACCCAATGTCGGCCAGGCCAAGACAATCGAGTCAATCCTGGCCGTGATCAGCCGGGACAATCCCGACGACGTGACGAGCTACACCAGGACCTTTCCCGAACATTGGTTCGAGGCAGGCAGCGTCTGGCTTTCACGCAACGGCTTCCGCCTCGCCCCCGATACGATCGTACCGACGCTCGGTGCCCATGCGGCGGTGATGGCCACGATCGCTGCGGTGACACAGCCGGGCGACCACATCCTGTTCGAGCATGTGACCTACACCCAGATCGCGCGCAGCGCCGGGCTGATCGGCCGGCGCATGGCGCTGGTCAATTCGGACAAGCACGGCGTCGACCCTGACGATTTCGAGGCGGTCTGCGCACAAAAACACCCCAAGCTGGCATTCCTGATGCCGACCGCCCAGAACCCGACCGGCGTGATCATGCCGGGCGAGCGGCGCGCGGCGATTGCCGCGATTGCCCGCAAGTACAATGTGCTGCTGGTCGAGGACGACATCTATGGCGCGTTGACGGACGACCGCACGCCTCAACTGGCCGAGTTCGCGCCGGAGCGCGTCTTCGTCGTCGGCGGCCTGTCGAAATCGGTGGCGGCCGGCGTGCGCGGCGGCTGGGTTTCGTGCCCGACGCATTTTCGGCACAGCATTCGCGTTGCCCACAAGATGGTGACCGGCGGCATGCCGTTCCTTTTGGCCGAACTCTGTGCGCAGCTAGTGCTGTCGGGCGAGGCTTCGGCAATCCGCGCCCGCTCGATTGCCGAGATCAACGCGCGCCTCGACATCGTTCGCACTGCGCTTGGCGGCTATGATTTCAACATCACCCCCAACATCCCGTTCGTCTGGCTGGCGCTGCCGGAACCATGGAACTCGGGCACCTTCAAGAACGCCGCCTATGGCCAGGGCGTGCTCGTCGACGACGAGGATGAATTCAAGGCCGGACGCTCGGACCAGGTGTTCCACCGCGTCAGGATAGGCATTTCCGCGCCACGCACACGCGGCGACGTCGAAAGGGGCCTGGCCACGGTCCGCCGCCTGCTCGACGAGGGCGATGCCGGCTACGACAGTTTCGGTTGAGACGGCGCCAAGCTGCGGCGGATGGCTGTTTCCGTGCCATAAAGGGTGACTTTCTGGCCATTGACGGTATATCCCGGGCCAATCATGCGCTATGGAGCCACCAACGCTCCCCCAACGGATTCTGCGATCTACGATGACCATTCAGAATGACGTGAAGATCACCGGCGAACTGATCGCCGCGCACGGGCTCAAGCCGGACGAATACCAGCGTATCCTTGACCTTGTCGGACGCGAGCCGACCTTCACCGAACTAGGCATCTTCTCGGCGATGTGGAACGAGCATTGCTCCTACAAGTCGTCGAAGAAGTGGCTGCGCACGCTGCCGACCAAGGGCGACGTCGTCATCCAGGGCCCCGGTGAAAACGCCGGCGTTGTCGACATCGGCGACGGCGACTGTGTGGTCTTCAAGATGGAGAGCCACAACCACCCCTCCTTCATCGAGCCCTACCAGGGCGCGGCGACCGGCGTCGGCGGCATTCTGCGCGACGTCTTCACCATGGGCGCGCGGCCCATCGCATCGATGAACGCACTGCGTTTCGGCGCAACTGATCATCCCAAGACGCGTCACCTGGTTTCGGGCGTGGTTGCCGGCGTCGGCGGCTACGGCAACGCGTTTGGCGTGCCGACGGTCGGCGGCGAGGTCAATTTCGACGCCCGCTACAATGGCAACATCCTGGTCAACGCCTTTGCGGCTGGCCTTGCCAAGACCGACGGCATCTTCCTGTCGCAGGCAAAGGGTGTCGGCCTGCCGGTTGTCTATCTCGGCGCCAAGACCGGCCGCGACGGTGTCGGCGGCGCGACGATGGCTTCGGCCGAGTTCGACGACAAGATCGACGAGAAGCGTCCGACCGTGCAGGTCGGCGACCCGTTCACCGAAAAGTGCCTGCTCGAGGCCTGCCTCGAGCTGATGGCCTCGGGCGCCGTCATCGCCATCCAGGACATGGGTGCAGCGGGCCTCACCTGCTCCGCCGTCGAGATGGGCGCCAAGGGCGACCTCGGCATCGAGCTCGACCTCGACAAGGTACCGGTGCGCGAAGAACGCATGAGCGCCTACGAGATGATGCTGTCGGAAAGCCAGGAGCGCATGCTCATGGTGCTGCGTCCCGAAAAGGAAGAGGAAGCCGAGGCTATCTTCGTCAAGTGGGGCCTCGACTTCGCCATCGTCGGCAAGACCACCGACGACCTGCGTTTCCGCGTGCTTCACCAGGGCGTCGAGGTTGCCAACCTGCCAATCAAGGAACTCGGCGACGAGGCTCCCGAATATGACCGTCCGTGGGTCGAGCCGGCCAAGCGTGCGCCGCTCGCTGCCGACGACGTGCCGCAGGCCAACGTCGCCGATGCGCTGCTCCAGATGCTCGGCGGACCAGATCTGTCCTCACGCCGCTGGGTGTGGGAGCAGTACGACACGATGATCCAGGGCAACTCGCTGCAGCGCCCCGGCGGCGACGCCGGCGTCGTTCGTGTCGAGGGCCATGCCACCAAGGCGCTGGCGTTTTCGTCTGACGTCACGCCGCGCTATTGCGAAGCCGACCCTTATGAGGGTGGCAAGCAGGCGGTGGCCGAATGCTGGCGCAACCTGACCGCCACTGGCTCGCTGCCGCTGGCTGCCACCGACAACCTCAATTTCGGCAATCCCGAGCGACCCGAAATCATGGGGCAATTGGTCGGTGCGGTGAAAGGCATCGGCGAGGCCTGCCGGGCGCTCGGCTTCCCGATCGTTTCGGGCAACGTGTCGCTGTACAACGAGACCAATGGCCAGGGCATCCTGCCGACACCGACAATCGGCGGCGTCGGCCTGATCGACGACTGGTCGAAGATGGCCAAGGCCTGCTTTGCCAAGGCCGGCGAAGTGATCCTGCTCGTGGGCGGCCCGGCCAAGTGGGGCACCCACCTCGCCCAGTCGATCTACATGCGCGACGTCCACGGCCGCACGGACGGCCCACCGCCGGCCGTCGATCTCGAGCACGAGAAGAAAGTCGGCGATTTCGTCCGCAAGCTGATCCGCAATGGCACCGCGACCGCCGCGCACGACCTGTCGGATGGTGGCCTCGCCGTTTCGCTTGCCGAAATGGCGATGGCATCGGGCATCGGCGCCACGGTTCCGGGCCTGAGCGGCACCAACCCCATCCCGGTGTTCTTCGGCGAGGACCAGGGCCGCTACCTGGTGACCGTCAAGCTTGACCCGAAGTCGGCCGAGATGCAGGAATTGTGGAACGAGGCCAAGGCGCTTGGCATCCATGCACCGTGGATCGGCACGACCGGCGGCCAGGAATTGAAACTGGGCGAGGCGCGCGCCATATCAATCGACGAGTTGACCACGGCTCACGAATCCTGGTTCCCTCGGTTCATGAACAACTGATCGGGGAAAACGACATGGCAATGGACGCACACGACATCGAGCGCATGATCAAGGACGGCATTCCGGATGCTCGGGTGACCATCCGCGATCTCGCCGGCGACGGCGATCATTATGCCGCCGAAGTCGTGTCGGAAAGCTTCCGCGGCAAGACCCGCGTGCAGCAGCACCAGATGGTCTATGACGCGCTGAAGGGCAATATGGGCGGGGTGCTGCACGCGCTCGCCCTGCAGACCAGCATCCCCGAGTAAGGTCTGCGCTCCCATGACGCGGTGCCCGGATGACGATCAAATAGGGCGCCGCGCCTACTCTACCTTTGCCGACCGCTACGACGCGGCAGCTCCCACCAAGCCCCACAACGCGCTTTACGAGCGGCCGGCTTCGCTGGCCCTGCTCGGCGACGTTGCCGGTCTCGACGTCGTCGACGCCGGCTGCGGCTCCGGAATTTGCTCGGAGAAGCTGGCACGCGAGGGTGCCAAGGTCCGCGCCTTCGACATCACCCCCGAAATGCTTGAACTGGCGCGCAAGCGCTGTGCAGGACTCGACGTCGAATTCCACGAAGGCGACCTGGCCAAGCCGCTGGACTGGCTGGCTCGCGACAGCGCCGACGCGATCCTGTGTTCGCTGGCGCTGGATTATGTCGAAGACCTCAAGCCGGTCTTTGCCGAATTCCACCGTATCGCACGGCCGGGAGCGCGGTTGGTCTTTTCGATGGGCCACCCGATGCGCGACTGGGCCGATCCGCGCACGCATGGCGTCGCCGATTACTTCGCGACGAACCGCTGGGGCCTGCATTGGGGCGGCTTTGGCGAGCCCAACCCTTACGTCGAATCCTACCGGCGGCCGCTGCAAGACATACTGAACGGCCTGAGCGACGCCGGCTGGCGCCTCGACCGTTTTGTCGAACCGTTGCCGGTGGCTGAAATGGCGGTCGTTGATCCGGAGCATTTTGCCGAGCTCAGCCGTTCGCCGGCGTTCGTCTGCGTGCGAGCCATCAAGTAGGCCAGGAGGCCGAATGCCTCGACATCGATTGGCCGATCTTTTATCCAAAACGTTCCACAGAACAGGAACTTGCCGCTCATGTCATTGATCAACGACTTGGTGCAAGGCGTCGTCGACGGCGTGCTGAAGGACATTCTGAAGAAGCCGTCGAGCACGTCGAAGCGTACCCGCCGGCGCAAGCGCACGACCTCGACAAGTTCGGCAACGCTGCGCCAGATCGAGAAGCTTTTGAGGCCAGCCAAGAAGCAGACAAGCCGCAAACGCACGGTTCGCTCGCGTTCCAAGGTGCGCAGGCGCCCCTAGCGATCGGCGTGCTGGCGAACGCAATCGCTCCAGGCTCTGGACCAGAGGAGCGAGTATGCTATTGCGGTTTCTGGTTTTCGGGTCGACGTGTCGCTTGGAAAGCTCGACTGTTGCAACCACATAGTAGCAAGTGCTAGCAGTCTAGCGGATATTGCCGGCTACACGAGTTCGGCCAGATTGAGGTTTAGGGCGCCATGAGCGGAATCAACGAGTACATCGATAGCGAAGTGAAGAGCCAGGATGTCGTGGTTTTCATGAAGGGAACGCCGGGCTTTCCGCAGTGCGGCTTTTCCGGCCAGGTCGTCCAGATTCTCGACTACCTCGGGGTCGACTATAAGGGCGTCAACGTCCTGACCTCGAACGACCTTCGCCAGGGCATCAAGGACTACTCGAACTGGCCGACGATCCCCCAGCTCTACGTCAAGGGCGAATTCGTCGGCGGCTGCGACATCATCCGCGAGATGTTCCAGGCTGGCGAGTTGCAGTCTTTCCTTGAAGAGAAGGGCGTGAGCGTCAAGGGCGCCGCCTGACCTAGAATTACCGGCTCCGGCCTGTTCCGGGGTCCCGTTTGTGGCAAATGCGCCGGCCTTCCGGCGCATTTCCGTTTGAATTGGATTCCGAATGGAACAGAAAGTCTCCCCGAGCGCCCAGCAGGGCGTATTCCCGATTCCGCGTTGGGAATTCATCGCGCTCGCTGCCGCCTTGATGGCCGTCAATGCGCTCGCCGTCGACATCATGCTGCCGGCGCTGCAGCAGATCGGTGCCAGCCTCAATGTCGAGAGCGAAAACCACCGCCAGTACGTGATAACAGCCTATTTCGCCGGCCTCGCCCTGGCGCTGCTTGCCTATGGCCCGATCTCCGACCGGTTCGGCCGGCGCAAGCCGCTGCTGTTTGGCCTTGGCATCTACGTGCTCGCAGCCTTTGCCGCTGCCTTCGCACCAAGCTTCGAAACCCTGCTTACGCTGCGCTTCGTCCAGGGCATTGGGGCAGCCTCGACGCGGGTGATCGCGGTGTCGGTGGTGCGCGACCGCTTCGGCGGCCGGCAGATGGCCGAGATCATGTCACTGATCTTCATGGTGTTCATGATCGTGCCGGTCGTGGCACCCGCCATGGGCCAGATCGTCATGCTGTTTTCGGAATGGCACATGATCTTCATCGTCATGGCAGTGTCGGCGCTTGCCATCACGCTGTGGGCGGCGATCCGACTGCCTGAGACGATGCATCCCGATGACCGGCGGCCGCTGTCGATCCTGTCGATCGCCAGGGGCTTTCGCACCGTGCTGACGACGCGCATGTCGCTGTGGTACACGCTCGCCTCGATGACGATCTTCGGGGCGCTGTTCGGCTTCATCAACTCGGCGCTGCAGGTCTATGTCGGCCTCTACGGCCTCGGCGTCTGGTTCCCGCTGGTGTTCGCGGCGATCGCCGGGATGATGTCGGTGTCGTCGTTCCTCAACTCGCGCCTCGTCGGCAAGCTCGGCATGCGCAAGCTGTCGCATGGCGCCCTGATCGGCTTCCTTTTGGTGAGCGCGATCTGGCTCATCTGGTCGCTGACCGGGCCGGTGCCGTTCCCCGCCTTCATCGTGCTGTTTGCGCTGGCGATGTTCCAGTTCGGCTGGATTGGGTCGAACTTCAACTCCATCGCCATGGAGCCGCTCGGCCATATCGCCGGCACAGCCTCATCCGTGCAGGGCTTCATGCAGACGCTGGGTGGCGGGCTGATCGGGGCGGCCATCGGCCAGTCCTTCGACGGCACGACAGTGCCATTGGCCGTCGGCTTCTGCGGCGTTGCCGCCATTGGCCTCGTGATGGTGCTGATCGCCGAGAAGGGCAAGCTGTTCCGCGGCCAGCACGACGTCAAACCGGCGTTGACCGAGGTCCACTGAGCGTAGCTACAGCCCGAAAGCCGGAAACGGTTTTTGGGCTCATGCCACAGTCGGCATCAGGCCGGCAAAATCGAACAGCTTGCGATCGAGCAGATGCGACGGGCGCGTGTTGGCGAGCGCCCGCAGCATCGTATCCTTGCGGCCTGGCATGCGCTTTTCGATGTCGTCGAGCATCGCCTTCATGGCGTTGCGCTGGAGCCCTTCCTGGCTGCCGCACAGGTCGCAGGGGATGATCGGGAACTTCATGCCCTCGGCGAACTTGGCGAGGTCGGCTTCGGCGCACAAGGCCAGCGGCCTGAGCACCATGACGTCGCCCTCGTCATTCATCAGCTTGGGCGGCATGGCTGCGAGGCGACCGCCATGGAACATGTTCATGAAGAATGTTTCGAGGATGTCCTCGCGGTGGTGGCCGAGCACCAGCGACGAACAGCCCTCCTCGCGCGCGATGCGGTAGAGGTGCCCGCGCCGCAGGCGTGAGCACAACGAGCAATAGGTGTTGCCATCGGCGATCTTGTCGGTGACCACCGAATAGGTATCGCGATACTCGATGCGGTGGGCGATGCCATTGGCGTTGAGGTAGTCGGGCAGCACGTTCTTGGGAAAGTTGGGCTGGCCCTGGTCGAGATTGCAGGCAAGCAGTTCGACCGGCAGCAGGCCACGCCATTTGAGATCCATTAGCACCGCGAGCAGGCCGTAGGAATCCTTGCCGCCCGACAGCGCCACCAGCCAGCGCTCGCCTGGCCTGGCCATGGCATAATCCTCGATCGCCTGGCGGGTCAGCCGCAACAGCCGCTTGCGCAGCTTGTTGAACTCCACCGAGGATGGCGCGTCGCGATAGAGTGGGAACGCGCCTTCGGCGGGCTCGGCCAGTGCATCTGGTTCGTGAATACCCATGGGCCCTTCCTTACACTCGGCATCGGCGGGCCAACGCCCGACTTCACCACTTAGAGCGGCATATTTCGCATTATCGGCTGCCGTGCAAGGCGCAGCGGGTCGTACACACGGTGCACAAACGAAAAGAGCGGCCGTTTCCGGCCGCCCTCTTGAATTCGATGCTATCCGAAGGATTAGCGCGAATAGAATTCGACGACGAGGTTCGGTTCCATCTGCACTGCGTAAGGAACGTCCGACAGGCCGGGAACGCGAGCGAAGGTCGCGACCATCTTGTTGTGATCGACTTCGATGTAGTCAGGAACGTCGCGCTCTGCGAGACCAACGGCCTCAAGCACGATGACCAGCTGCTTCGACTTCTCGCGGACCTCGATCACGTCGCCAGCCTTGCAGCGGTACGAGCTGATGTTGGTGCGGACGCCGTTGACGTTGACATGGCCGTGGTTGACGAACTGACGGGCAGCAAAAATGGTCGGCACGAACTTGGCGCGGTAAACGACCGCATCCAGACGCGACTCGAGCAGGCCGATCAGGTTCTCGGAGGTGTCGCCCTTGCGGCGGTTGGCCTCTTCGTAGGTCTTGCGGAACTGCTTTTCCGAAACGTCGCCGTAGTGACCCTTCAGCTTCTGCTTGGCGCGCAGCTGCAGACCGAAGTCCGACATCTTGCCCTTGCGGCGCTGGCCATGCTGGCCGGGGCCGTATTCACGCTTGTTGACCGGGGACTTCGGACGGCCCCAGATGTTCTCGCCAAGACGGCGGTCAATTTTGTATTTCGCGGATTCGCGCTTGCTCATCGCATTCCCTTTCAAAACGATACACCCGAAACCTCGTGTTTCGAGTGAAGGAAACGCGCCCTCCTCTGGCCCCCGTTTTCGGAGCCTGACAGGATCTTCCACGCACGCTTTGCGGAAAAGACCCACGGGACACGTCAAATGAAACACCGGGCGTTTCGGCCCGGCGTTGGCGGCTAACTAGGCGAAACATCCCGCAATGTCAACGCTTGGGGCCAGCAGCCGGCTCATTTCGCGTCGTGGAAGATGACGCCCATCGTGTAGCGCTCGCCTTGCCTGATCCGGCTGACGCCATGGCGCATTTTTACACGGTAGTTGCCGCGCGAGCCAGCTTTGGGCCGGTCGTTGACGGCAAACAGCGCGCCCTGCCCGATGCCGAGCGGTACGACTTCGGCGCGCGACTGCATACGTGGACGCTGTTCGGTCATGACGAATTCGCCGCCCTCGAACTCGGCCTGGGGATCAGAGAGCAGAATCACCAGCTGGACCGGAAAAAGGTGCACTCCGTAAACGTCCTGATGCAGGCAGTTGTAGTCGCCCGCGCCATACTTCAGCAGAAGCGGCGTCGGCTTGGTCTGCCCGTCCGCGTGGCATTCGGCAAGGAAGGCGTCGAGTTCGGCTGGATAGCGCCTGTCGAGCCCCATGCGTTCGTTCCAGCCATTGGCGAAGGGTGCGAGGCGCTCGTAGAAGCCGCGGCGAAGGCTGGCGATGATATCGGGCAGCGGATTGGTGAGGTATTTGTACTCGCCTGCCCCAAAGCCATGGCGCTGCATGACGATGCGACTGCGGAAGTGCTCGTCCTGGTCGTAAAGCGCCCTCAATTCGAGGCAGGTCTGCCGGTCGAGCAACGGACCGGTCGGCGCGACACCGAACTCGTCGAGGTCGCGAAGGATCACATCCCAGTCCAGCTTCGAAACTACATTGTCGGCGTGCATAGCGGCGCTCCATTTCACATTGGAGCCGAGGCTAGGCCGTCACATCAATCACCGCATTCCGATTCCTGCGGTGACGATCAGGCGTCGAGATCGAATGCCTCCCTCGCCTGACGCATACGGTCGCGATTGCTTGCAGCCCAGCTGCCGAGCGCTGCGATCGGCACGGCGATCGACTGTCCGAGCTCCGTCAGCGCGTATTCGACCTCGGGTGGCGTTGTCGGCCGCACAGTGCGGGTGACGAGCCCATCGCGCTCGAGCGAACGCAAGGTGACCGTCAACATGCGTTGCGAGATGCCTTCGATCGCGCGCTTGAGCGCGTTAAAACGCACCGACTGCGCCTGAAGGTTGATAATCACAAGAATGCTCCAGGTGTCGCCGACGCGGTCGAGCACCTCGCGAATGGGGCACGTGTTGCCGCCGTCGGTTTCGAAGCCGGGCGTGGTGTGCAGCAAGGGCACCGCCGCGGGTGCTTTCACTGGCGCGTTCATGTGGTTCTCCTGAGGTAACCTGGGCACGAAATCATGCGTTCTTTTCGCGCCCTTCCGTTCGATCTATATAGTTATCGTTGGTAACTTGATTACAGATAATACCTGCTTTTGCCGCGAAAGGCAAAACGGCCCGAACAGGAGAACAGTCATGAAATTCGCTCTCATCGGTGCATCCGGCTTTGTCGGCACCGCCGTACTCAAGGAAGCGGTCGCACGTGGTCACAAGGTCACGGCGATTGTTCGCAGCCCGGAGAAGGTCGAGCAGATCGACGGTGTCATCGCGGTCAAGGCCGACGCCAGCGACGTTGAGGAACTGAAGGCCGCGATTTCCGGCAGCGATGTGATCGTCTCGGCCTTCAACGGCGGCTGGGGCGATCCTGATATCTATGCCAAGCACCTCGCCGGCTCAAAGGCGATCGTTGCGGCCGCCAAGGCCGTCGGCAAGCGCGTGATCGTCGTCGGTGGCGCCGGCAGCCTCGAAATCGACGGCAAGCAGCTCGTCGATGGCCCGCATTTCCCCGACGCCTACAAGGATGGCGCACGCGCCGCACGCGACGCGCTCGCGGCACTGCGTACGGAGACCGGGGTGGAATGGTCGTTCGTGTCGCCAGCCATCATGATGGCTCCGGGCGAGCGCACCGGAAAATTCCGCATCGGTGGCGATCAGCCGGTATTCGATGCCAAGGGCGAAAGCCACATCTCGGTAGAAGACCTGGCCGTCGCCATCGTCGATGAAGCCGAAACGCCCAAGCATACCGGCAAGCGCTTCACCCTGGGCTACTGACGTCGTTCGGCCGGAGCTCAGTGCTCTGTCTTGTGCTCCGGCAAACCCTTGTGCTTGGTTTCGGCGAACTCTTCGAGTTCCTTCTCGGTCATCGAGTCGTACATTTCCTTCGATGCACCGAAAAGTTCGCTCTTCTTGATCTCGCCGCGCTTGGCGGCAAGCGCCGCTCCAGCGGCCTTCTGCTGAGCTCTTGACGTGGCTGGCATGGCGTTTCTCCTTACCTATCGGGTTTGGGAAACGCCTGCAGCGCCGTCATGTTCCTTCGACAGCCAGCCCAAAGCCCTGCATCAGGCGGCGGGTGGCGAAATCGGTCCGGTTCGAGGTGAAGACAGCGATATCGGGACCGGCATCATCGCGCCGGCCGCGCGAGCCATTGAGCAGCGACAATGCGCGGCGCGCGATCGCCTCGGCCGGGTCGATCCAGTCGACCGGCCAGGGCGCGGTCTTGCGCATGCGATTGACCAGGAACGGGTAGTGCGTGCAGGCGAGCACGACGATGTCGGTGCGGCGACCGTCCTGCTCGATGAAGCAAGGCGCGATCTCGTCCTTGACCGCCTGTTCGTCGACAAAACCGTCGCGCATGTAGATTTCGGCCATCTGCGCCAGCCGGTCGCTACCGACCAGCCGGACATGGCATTTCGTGGCCCATTGGGTGATCAGGTCACGCGTGTACTGGCGCTTGACCGTGCCTGGCGTCGCCAGCACCGAAACCAGGCCTGAACGCGTACGCTCCGCTGCCGGCTTGATCGCCGGCACGGTGCCGACGAAGGGATGGCCGGGAAACGCATGGCGCAAAGAATCGATGACGAGCGTCGATGCCGTATTGCAGGGAACGACCGAAATCTCCGGATCGAAACGCTCGAGCAGCCCGCCGAACAGATCGAGGATGCGTGCCTTCAGTGCCGGCTCCTCCCACGCGCCGTAGGGGAATGCCGCATCGTCGGCGACGTAGACGAATCGGCGCTCGGGCATCAGCACACGCGCCTCACGCAGCACCGTCAGCCCACCAATGCCTGAATCAAACATCAGGATCGGGCGGTCAGTCATTGGCCTTGTCGCCTTTCGGTTCCGCAGGCTTGCGCCGATAGTCGCCGTCGCCATGCGCGGCCTCGTCGACCTCGGCCTTGCGCTCGGGATAGCCGGCACCCTTGGGTTGGCGAGGCGAGAAATAGTCGAGCGACGAGACGATGCCGCGCAGCACCTTGAGCTCTTGCTGGGCAAAACCGGCGCGAGTCAGCACGGCGCGCAGGTTGTCCACCATCTTGGGCTTCTTGGCCGCCGGGCGAAAATAGCCGCGCGCTTCAAGTGCAGCCTCCAGATGATCCAACAGGCCCTGCAATTGCTCCTTCGGCGCGGGCGTCATCTCCGGGCTGGAGAAGGCCGTCGTCGTTTCATCCTCAAGGCCCGACTTCATCCATTCGTAAGACATCAACAGCACCGCCTGGGCGATGTTGAGCGAGGCGAATTTCGGATCGACCGGGAAAGTGACGATCTCGTCGGCAAGGCTCACTTCCTCGTTGTAGAGGCCGAAACGCTCGCGTCCGAACAGGATGCCGGTGCGCAACCCCGAAACGGCGTGGGCGCGGAGCGTTCGCCCGGCTTCGACAGGTCCGCGCACTTCCTTGAAGCCGTCGCGCTGGCGCGCCGTGGTGGCAAAGATAAAATTGAGGTCGGCAACCGCCGATGCAAGGTCGGGGAAAACCACCACACCGTCGATGACGTGATCGGCGTTGCTCGCGGCCGAGCGTGCCTTCTCGTTCGGCCAGCCGTCGCGTGGATTGACCAGGCGCAACTCGCCGAGACCGAAATTGGCCATGGCGCGTGCCACCATGCCGATGTTCTCGCCGAGCTGCGGCTCGACCAGGATGACCACTGGGGCTGCGGATTGAATGGGGTTTTCTGACATCGTTGCGATTGAACCGAAAATTGCGCCTTTTGAGCGTCCCTGACATATTTGCGCGCGAAAATGAAGTTCCGGTAAGGGCGAGCCATGGCGAACGAGCCCGACGACATCGGCGGTCGAGGACATGGCCTCGCGCTTCGTCGGCCGGATGCAGCCCAAGAAGGCCGCAGCCAAGCAGAAATGACCCGAGGCATCCGCGACGGCACGTGTCGGCCGGGGACGATTCATACATTGTCAGCAGACACGTCAAAGGTAGCAAGGGCAATCATTTGCGCGGTCCGATTCGCTTTGGTATAGGGGCCGCACTCCCAATCGTGAACCCTCCGGAACCGGCTGGTTCCAGGCAAGAAGAGGCATTTTCCCATGGCGAAGATCAAGGTGGCCAAGCCCGTCGTCGAGCTCGACGGCGATGAGATGACCCGCATCATCTGGCAGTTCATCAAGGACAAGCTGATCCACCCCTATCTCGACCTCGACCTCGAATATTACGATCTCGGCATCGAGCACCGCGACGCCACCAACGACCAGGTGACGATCGACGCCGCCAACGCCATCAACAAGCACGGCGTCGGCGTGAAGTGCGCCACCATCACGCCCGACGAGCAGCGCGTCGAGGAATTCAAGCTCAAGAAGATGTGGAAGTCGCCCAACGGCACGATCCGCAACATCCTGGGCGGCACGATCTTCCGCGAGCCGATCATCATGAAGAACGTGCCGCGCCTGGTTCCGGGCTGGACCAAGCCGATCATCGTTGGCCGTCATGCCTTCGGCGACCAGTACAAGGCGACCGATTTCAAATTCCCCGGCAAGGGCAAGCTTTCGATCAAGTTCGTCGGCGACGACGGCCAGGTAATCGAGCATGACGTGTTCGACGCGCCGGGCGCCGGCGTTGCGATGGCGATGTACAACCTCGACGAGTCGATCCGCGAATTCGCCCGCGCCTCGTTGAATTACGGCCTGCTGCGCAACTACCCGGTCTATCTGTCGACCAAGAACACCATCCTCAAGGCCTATGACGGCCGCTTCAAGGACATCTTCCAGGACGTCTACGAGAAGGAATTCGAAGCCGAGTTCAAGGCGCGCAAGCTCTGGTACGAACACCGTCTGATCGACGACATGGTGGCTTCGAGCCTGAAGTGGTCGGGCGGCTATGTCTGGGCCTGCAAAAACTATGACGGCGACGTGCAGTCCGACACCGTGGCGCAGGGCTTCGGCTCACTCGGCCTGATGACCTCGGTGCTGATGACGCCGGATGGCAAGACGGTGGAAGCGGAAGCGGCCCACGGCACGGTGACCCGTCACTACCGCCAGCACCAGAAGGGCGAAGAGACCTCGACCAACTCGATCGCCTCGATCTTCGCCTGGACCCGTGGCCTCGCGCACCGCGCCAAGCTCGACGACAACGCCGATCTGAAGCGCTTCTCCGAGACGCTGGAGCGCGTCTGCATCCAGACCGTGGAAGGCGGCTTCATGACCAAGGACCTGTCGCTGCTGATCGGTCCGGACCAGCCTTGGCTGTCGACCACCGGCTTCCTCGACAAGATCGACGAGAATCTGCAGAAGGCGATGAGCTGATAGCCTAAGACAGGGCCGAGACAGTGCGTGCCGTTCACGTGACTTTTGCCACCGCGAACTATTCGCAGGCCGGCAAATTGCTTACGAAGACGGCACGCCGGTTCGGCCTTGAGACCCTTGTCTATACGCCGGACCATCCGGTTCTGCGCGATTTGGCGCAGCGACACCCATCCATCATGAGCGCGCGGCGGGGGGCCGGCTATTGGCTGTGGAAGCCGTTTGTCATCATGGATGTCCTGAACAGCGTGCCGGACGGCACGCCGGTTCTCTACACCGACGTCGCCATGACCTTCATCGCGGACCCGGCGCCACTCATCACGTTGGCGGAACAGCACCCGGTGAGCCTGTTCCAGATGGGCGGTGCGATGCTGCAGTCGATCTGGACCAAGCGCGACTGTTTTGTCGAACTGAATGCCGACACGGAAGAATTCTGGTCACTGCCGCAGCTCGTCGGTGGGATCCAACTTTACCGGGCCGGGCCGGAAGCCAGGCAGTTTGTGACGCGCCTGTCCGAAGCCATGGCGAGCGAAGCATGCCTCACGGACGCTCCGAATGTACATGGTCTGCCCAACCTGCCAGGCTTTGTTGACCACCGTCACGACCAATCGGTGCTGACCATCCTTGCGAAAAGACACAACGCGGCGCTTTTCCCCGACCCGTCGCAATTTGGGCCTTGGGATGCAGGGCAGTCCGGCGAAATGCCTTTTCGCCAGACCGTCTTTCTCCATCGCCGGCGAAACCAGCCAATCCACAAGTGGGTGATCCGGAGGCTTCGCCGTCAGTACACCGGTGGCCGCGAGTTCATCTGACGGCCACCGATCTCTCCCGCTGATCAGACAAGCGGCAGATGAATGTCGGTCAGGAGCTCGGCGGGTGCCACGTCGCGCGGGTTGTTGAGGTATTCCTCGAACATGAGCGCATCGCGCAGCTGGCGGCCCGATTTCGGCAGCCATTCGGCATAGAGCCATTTGTAGGCCATGTGCATCTCGGCATAGGGGCCCTTGTGGCGCAGAACGGCATACTCGCCGCCCGAGATTGCGCGACGCTCGAGCGGTGCGGCGGCGGGTGCAGAGGCATCGACACTGACGCAGGCGACGGAGCGCAGCTTGTCCTCGGAGACGAGATCGGGATCGTCGAGATAGACGCCGATCATGCGCATGTCGGGCCGCGCCTGGCCGCGGGCGTAGAGAGTGCCGAACAGTTGCTCGAAAGCCTGGCCGATCTCCAGGTAGGAGCCCTGATGGGCGACGCCGACCAGGTTGGTGTCAGAAATGTTGCGCATCTGCACGTCGAACATGTGGGAAGCCTTTCCTCTGTTGGTTTCGAAGAGCTTGTGGCTTCCCTCCCTCCGGTAGCGCGCCGGCGGCATGCCGTAGACGGCCTTGAAGATACGGTTGAACGACTGGATATTGGGATAGCCAGACCGTTTCGCAATTTCGCTGACACTCAGATTCGTCCCGACGATGTCGCCGGCGGCACGGTGCAGCCGCAGTCTCTTGACCGTGGCGGCAAGTGTTTCGCCATAGATGGCGCGATAGATCCGATGCCAGTGATAGCTCGACATGCAGGCGATGTCGGCCAGGCGCTCCATATCCAGCTCCTCGTCGAGGTGCGTGTGGATGTGTGCCGAAACCCTTCTCAGGCGGGTTTCATAGACCGCCCATGCCGTCTCACCGTTCATGCCAAACCTCTTGCAAATCGATCGGCTGGACAGAACCATAGCCGGATTTGACAAATCCTGCTGACTTGCGGCGCGTGCCGGAAACAAAAAAAGGCCCGCCAAGCGGGCCTTTTTGTATCGAGTTCCGATAGATGCCCGTTCAGGCAGCCGCCATCGCCGCCTTGACCGCCGCGACCGCATCGGCTGCCTTGGTGGCGTCGGGGCCACCGGCCTGGGCCATATCGGCACGGCCGCCACCGCCCTGGCCGCCGAGGGCGGCTGAAGCCACGCGCACCAGGTCGACCGCGCTGAAGCGCTTGGTCAGGTCCTCTGTAACGGCGACAACGACGCTCGCCTTGCCATCGTCGCCCGCACCGACAAACACCACCACGCCCGAACCGAGCGAGGCCTTGCCGGAATCTGCGAGCGGCTTGAGGTCCTTTGGCGCCACGCCTGATACCACCTTGCCGAGGAAGCTGACGCCAGCGACAGTCTCGCTCTCATCGGCGGAACCGCTACCAGTGGAGCCTCCGAGCGCCAGCTTCTTGCGCGCCTCGGTAAGCTCGCGTTCGAGCTTCTTGCGTTCCTCGACAAGCGCTTCGACCCGCGCCAGCACGTCGGCGGGTGAAACCTTGAGCGATGACGCAACTGCCTTCAGGCGGCGATCCTGCTCATCGAGGTGGCGACGGGCGGCTTCACCGGTCAGCGCTTCGATACGGCGGACGCCGGCAGCAACCGCGCTGTCGGAGACGATACGCACAAGGCCGATGTCGCCGGTGGCGGTAACATGCGTGCCGCCGCAGAGCTCGACCGAATAGGGTCGATTGGCCTTGGCGCCGTGGATGCCGGTGCCCATCGCAACGACGCGGACCTCATCGCCATATTTTTCGCCGAACAGCGCCATGGCGCCTTCGGCAATGGCGTCGTCAACGCTCATCAGGCGCGTCGTAACCGGGCTGTTCTGGACAACGATCTCGTTCGACATGCGTTCGACTTGCTCGAGCTCGTCCGCCGAAATCGGCTTGTTGTGCGAGATGTCGAAGCGCAGGCGCTCAGGCGCCACCAGCGACCCCTTCTGCGCCACATGGGTGCCGAGGACCTCACGCAGCGCCTCATGGATGAGGTGGGTAGCCGAGTGGTTCGAACGCAGACGGGTCCGCCTGTTATGGTCGACCTTCAGCTCGACGACGGCACCGGTCTTGAGCTTGCCGCTGGTCACCTTGCCGTAGTGGACGAACAGGCCGTCGGCCTTCTTTTGGGTATCGGTCACCTCGATGGCGAAACCTTCGCCCGACATGGTGCCGGTGTCGCCCATCTGGCCGCCGGATTCGCCGTAGAACGGCGTCTGGTTGACGATGATGGCGACGGTGTCGCCCGCCGCAGCGCTTGCGACTTCCGCGCCGTCCTTGATCAGCGTCAGGACCACGCCTTCGGCCTGCTCGGTCTCGTAGCCGAGGAACTCGGTGGCGCCGTTCCTGTCCTTGATACCGAACCAGACCGTCTCGGTTGCGGCTTCGCCTGAACCGGCCCAATTGGCGCGGGCTTCAGCCTTCTGGCGCGCCATGGCATCGGTGAAGCCAGCGAGGTCGACCGAGATGCTGCGCTGGCGCAGCGCGTCCTGCGTCAGATCGAGCGGGAAGCCATAGGTATCGTAAAGCTTGAAGGCGGTCTCGCCGTCGAGCATGTCGCCGGAGCCAAGCGTCTCGGTGGCATCAGCGAGCAGGCCGAGGCCGCGCACCAGCGTCTTACGGAATCGGGTTTCCTCAAGCTTCAGTGTCTCGGTGATCAGCGCTTCGCCACGACCGAGCTCCGGATAGGCCTGGGCCATTTCGCGGACAAGCGCCGGTACCAGCTTCCACATCAGCGGTTCGTTGGCGCCGAGCAGCTGGGCGTGGCGCATGGCGCGGCGCATGATGCGGCGGAGCACGTAGCCACGTCCTTCGTTCGACGGCAGCACGCCATCGGCGACGAGGAAGCAGGACGAGCGCAGGTGATCGGCGATCACGCGATACGAGCCGACGTTGCTCGCGTCCGGCCCGCGGCCGATCGCCGATGAAGCCGCATCGATGAGATGGCGGAACAGGTCGGTCTCGAAGACGGTCTCGACGCCCTGGAGGATCGAGGCCATGCGTTCGAGGCCCATGCCGGTGTCGATGGATGGGCGCGGCAGGTCGATGCGCTGCTCCTTCGTCACCTGCTCGTACTGCATGAAGACGAGGTTCCAGAACTCGAGGAAGCGATCGCCATCCTCCTCGGGGCTGCCGGGAGGGCCACCCCAGATATGATCGCCGCGATCGATGAAGATCTCCGAGCACGGACCGCAAGGACCGGTGTCGCCCATGGCCCAGAAATTGTCCGACGTGGCGATGCGGATGATGCGGTCGTCGGAGAAACCGGCGATCTTCTTCCAGTAACCGGCCGCCTCGTCGTCTGTGTGGTAAACGGTGACGAGCAGCTTGTCCTTGTTCAGCCCGTATTCCTTGGTGATCAGATTCCAGGCAAGCTCAATGGCGTGCTCCTTGAAATAGTCGCCAAAAGAGAAATTGCCGAGCATCTCGAAGAAGGTGAGATGGCGGGCAGTGTAGCCGACATTGTCGAGATCGTTGTGCTTGCCGCCGGCACGCACGCTCTTCTGGGCGGTCGCGGCACGCGAATAGGAACGCTTCTCAAGACCGGTGAAGACGTTCTTGAACTGCACCATGCCGGCATTGGTGAACATCAAGGTCGGGTCGTTGCGCGGCACGAGGGGGCTTGAGGCCACCACCTCGTGCCCGTTCTTCTTGAAATAGTCGAGAAATGTCGACCGGATCTCGTTCACGCCACTCATATTGCCGCCTTTGATCGCCGCCCTGGACAGATGCCCGCCCTTTGCAGGCGGAAATTGGAACTGGCCTTTTAGCGGCCCGCCAGACCACTGTCCAGAAACACCGGACCGGCAAAAGCCCGCAATTCCGCCGCCCAGATCGTCAAAGCCGGCCGCACAAACGCAAACCGCCGGCACGATGGCCGGCGGTCGCATGGATTGGCTGTCCTGGACCTTGTCGATCCACCCCTGGGCGCTGTTACATCGCCCCGGCTTCGTCCTCGCCGTCATCCTCTTCGCGCGAGCCGTTCTCGAGGAACTTCTCTGCGATCAGCCCGGCATTCTGCCTGAGCAGCGCTTCAATCTCGCGCGCAGCGTCGGGATTGTTGCGCAGGAACAGCTTGGCGTTCTCACGACCCTGGCCAAGACGCTGCGAGTTGTAGGAGAACCAGGCGCCCGACTTCTCGACAACGCCCGCCTTGACGCCGAGATCGACAAGTTCGCCGGTCTTGGAAACGCCTTCGCCATACATGATGTCGAACTCGACCTGCTTGAAGGGCGGGGCCAGCTTGTTCTTGACCACCTTGACGCGGGTCTGGTTGCCGACGACCTCGTCGCGGTCCTTGACCGAGCCGATGCGGCGGATGTCGAGTCGGACCGAAGCATAGAACTTGAGCGCGTTGCCGCCGGTCGTCGTTTCAGGCGAGCCATACATAACGCCGATCTTCATGCGGATCTGATTGATGAAGATGACCATGGTGTTGGAGCGCGAGATCGAGGCGGTCAGCTTGCGCAGCGCCTGGCTCATCAAGCGTGCCTGCAGGCCGGGCAGCGACTCGCCCATCTCGCCTTCGATTTCGGCGCGTGGCGTCAAAGCCGCCACCGAGTCGACGACAAGAACGTCGATGGCGCCGGAGCGCACCAGCGTGTCGCAGATTTCAAGCGCCTGCTCCCCAGTGTCCGGCTGCGAGATCAGCAGATTTTCCAGATCAACGCCGAGCTTGCGGGCATAGACCGGATCGAGCGCGTGCTCGGCGTCGACAAAGGCGCAGATGCCGCCCTTCTTCTGGGCTTCAGCAACTGTGTGCAACGCCAGCGTCGTCTTGCCCGAGCTTTCCGGTCCATAGATTTCAACGATACGCCCACGCGGCAGGCCGCCGACGCCGAGCGCGATGTCGAGACCGAGCGAACCGGTGGAGACGGTCGCGATCTCGACAACCTGCTCATTGGCACCGAGACGCATGATCGAGCCCTTGCCGAAAGCGCGTTCGATCTGCGACAGCGCCGCGTCCAGAGCCTTGGATTTGTCCACCGAATTTTCCTCTACAAGCCGCAATGAATTCTGAGCCATGATACATCACCCCGTAGTCGTCAATGAAGGCCGGACTGTCCGATGCCGATATAAATTTGTACTGGTTTTGTTCACATTTGGCAATAGCAGTCAAGCCACTGATATGGAATGATATTCTTTGACATGTTCTATTTTTGTTTTCAAATGACACGCGATTGGATGTCGCATGGGCCCGACCGCCAATGTGCCAGCAAAGCCAGTCATTGCGAATCGCGGGCAGTTGCCGCCCCACGCATGGAACACTAAGTTCGCCGCCTTAAACGCCCACCGGACCACCTCAGCATGAAGTCACCCAGGATCCTCGCCGTCGGCGGCGCCCATGTCGATCGACGCGGCCGCATGACCGCGCCATTCGTGCCGGGTGCCTCTATCCCGGGCGCGATGACCGAGGAGGTCGGCGGCGGTGCTTTCAACGCTTTGCGCGGTGCGGTGCGACGGGGGGCCGTGGGTTCGCTGATGTCAGTGCGCGGTGGTGATGCCGCCGGCGAGGCCGTCGCCGCGGAGATTGCGAGCAACGACATTACCGACCTGTCAGCGGTTTTCCTCGACCGGGCAACGCCGAGCTACACGGCCCTGCTCGACCGTGATGGCGATGTGGTGGCTGCCCTTGCCGACATGGGGCTCTACGAGCTCGCCTTCCCCAAGCAGTTGCGCCGCGCCAAGCTGCGTGAAGCCATCGGCACGGTGGATGCAGTGCTTTGCGACGCCAACCTTCCCGAAACAGCCCTTTGGCGCCTGACGGAGGTCGCACAGCCAGTGCCATTGTTTGCCATCGCCATCTCGCCGGCCAAGGCGGTGCGGCTGACGCCTGTCCTCGACAAGCTGTCGTGCCTGTTCATGAACCGGCGCGAGGCAGCCGTGCTTGCCGACACCGATGCAGAGGCCGAGCCAAGTGAGATCGTGCGCGGGCTTCGTGCCTCCGGCCTCCAGCGTGGCGTTGTGACTGCCGGTGGCAGCTCGGTCTTTGCCTATGATGCGCAAGGGCTTTCGATCATCGCGCCCCCTGCCCCCCGGCGGGTCGTCGATGTCACCGGCGCGGGCGACGCGCTCGCCGGTGCGACGACTGTGGCACTGCTGCGCGGGCTGCCACTTGATGCCGCACTCAGGCAAGGCATTGCCGCAGCGGTATTGGCCATCGAGAGCGCTTCGGCCGTGCCCGAACTCGACCAGACAGCCTTCGACGCGGCGCTGGCCCTTGTGCCGCACGCCTCGGAAATGGCATGACGCGGTCCAAGGAGACCAACATGACGCCTGAAACCGCCCGCCCCTTCATCGACATCCATGCACCCGTGGCCGCAGCACTTGCAGCCGGCAAGCCGGTCGTGGCGCTCGAAAGCACCATCATCACGCATGGCATGCCTTATCCCGACAACTCGACGATGGCGGCGAATGTCGAGAAGATCATCTCGGACGAAGGTGCCGTGCCCGCCACCATCGCGGTCGTCAACGGCCGCATCAAGATCGGCCTGTCGGACGGCGAGCGCGAATCGCTGGCGATGACCGGCGGAGCGATGAAGCTGTCGCGCGCCGACATTGCCTTTGCCGTCGCCGAAGGCCGCACCGGCGGCACCACGGTTGCCGCAACGATGATCGCCGCCCACCTCGTCGGCATCAAGGTGTTCGCCACCGGCGGCATCGGCGGCGTGCACAAGGGTGCAGAGAAGAGCTTCGACATCTCCGCCGACCTTGACGAGTTGGCGCGCACTCCCGTGATCGTGGTGTCGGCCGGCGCCAAGGCGATCCTCGACATCGAAAAGACGCTGGAAGTGCTGGAGACCCGCGGCGTGCCGGTCGTTGCCTATGGCTCCGACATCGTGCCGGCCTTCTGGTCGCGCAAGTCGCCCTATGCGGCGCCGCTGAGGCTCGATACGGCAGAGAAGATCGCCCGCCTCTACGAGACACGCGCGGCGCTCGGCCTGGACGGTGGCTTGCTGGTAGCCAATCCGGTTCCCGAAAGCGACGAGATCCCGACCGACAAGATGGCGGGTTTCATCGAAGCCGCGCAAAAAGCGGCCGAAGCCCAGAACATCTCGGGCAAGGCGGTGACGCCGTTCCTGCTGGCCAAGATTCTGGAGCTGACCAACGGCGCCAGTCTCAAGACCAATATCGCACTGGTTGAGAACAACGCCCGACTGGCTGCCAAGATCGCCAAGGCGCTCTAAGGCGCTACTACTTGCGGGCGCGCAGGGCCGCCTCATAGGCTTTGCGCGTCCACACGGCGAGCTCGTCTGGATCGTCGATTACGCTTTCGGGAATGGTCCAATAGGGCATGTTCACCGGCCGGCCGCCGGCATCGGTCCAACGCTTCGCGCCTGAAGCCTCGAAATCGGGCACGCTCACCGCATCGGCCTTGAGCAGGATTTCGCCGCGAACCTCGACGCCGACGATAAGGCCGTCATGGTAGATGCCCTTGCCGCCGAACATCTTGCGGATGGTGACCTCACCGAGGCCGGAGAAAGCCTCGCGAATGGCTTCGTCGCTCATTGGCTTATCCTCACCTATCCGCCGTGCATCATTGCTGCCCAGCGCTCGATCTGGGCCGGTTCGATCCCGTCGCGCTGGGCGACGAACAAGGGATGATCGGTCTTGTGCAGCGTCACGCGTGGCCGAAGCCCGTCGGGTTGAAACCGGACATCGGCATTGAAGTACATGGTTCCAGCATATTCTGGAACGTCGTGCATGAGATAACCGAAGCAGCCGCCTTCGGCATAGACGCCTGACACAAAACCAGCGCGGTAGATATCCCAACTGCGCTCCGACACCGACATCCAGACGCCGAAGCGGAATTCGGCGGACATTCTCGGCACGACAAAAGGCAGAAGGCAGCGAATGAAGCGGTCGACCTCACCGGTCGAATAGCGCACCTCGCAGAAATCGTCGTCGAGGCTCGACGCGGCCCACGTGGCATCGTCAAGCGCGTCCCAATCGACGGGCTCGCTATACATCATGTCCGTCGGCAGGCCGACATGATCTTCGCCGCAACATGAGCACCGCCAGCGATACGCTTCGGCGCTCATCAGGAGCAGCTACACTGCGCTTTGCGCGCGCGCCTCGGCCAGGGCTTTGAGGTCGGCAGGCTTCAGTTCGACCGATTCACCGCAACCACATGCCGAACTCTGGTTCGGGTTGGAGAAGGTGAAGCCGGTGCGCAAAGTCGTGGTTTCAAAGTCCATCTGGGTGCCGAAGAGAAACAAAGCCGCTTCCGGCGCGACATAGACATGGGCGCCGTCGCGCTCGATATGGTCGTCCTTGAGGTTCGGTTCGGTCACCAGATCGACCGTGTATTCCATGCCGGCGCAGCCGCCTTTCTTGATGCCGAGGCGGATGCCTTGCGCGTTTTCGCGCGTGGCCATGATCTCGCGCACGCGCTCGGCGGCCCTGTCGGTCATCGTGATGAAGGCGAAGCGTCCCATTTCGTTCTCCACTTTCGCGCAGGTTCAAGGCCTACGGAATAAGTCTTTCCGTTAACATGGGGAAGTCTCTTGCTTCGCGCAAGGCACCACCCTGCAGCAGGTGTGTTCATTCGCTTGACCTGCATGTGACCAAACGCTGTATTGGTGCAATGTCAGAGGCTGGACGTATCATACAGGCACCTAACGACTCGGTCGAGTTTCGAGCCTCGTTAGTGCGCTTGGCGCTAATATTCCTTGGATCGCTTGTGCTGGCAGCTTTGGCCGTTTGGGTGGCCCGAAATGCGGAGATCGATCCATTCAGGAGGCTTGTTGGCTGGCTTGGGGCGCTCTTTTTCCTGTTGTGCGCCATGATCTCCGTTCTTCGATCATTCAACCGGCCAGTCGTAACCGTGTCGTCCGATGGCATACAAGACACGCGCATCTCACCGCAATTCATTCCCTGGACAGCGGTCGAATCGATTTCGACCAGACAGGTTAGAGACGTAAAATTCACAGTACTGAAGCTGAGTGCGGCTGCTTATGCAAACCTGCAACTGTCCTCACTAACCAAGATAACCAGCCGTGCCAATCAAGCCTTCGGAATGGACGGCGTGCACATAGGAACCGTAGAGCTTCCAGTCAAATTCGACGAGTTCCACTCCACCGTCACATCGTTTGCGCGCACCCGCGGCGTTAAAGTCGACTGAACCTCAATACCAGCCGACAGCGACCTGCGCCTCTTCCGACATGCGGTCGGGGGTCCATGGCGGGTCGAAGGTCATGGTGACTTCGACGCCCAACACGCCTTCGACGGCGCCGACGGCGTTCTGCACCCAGCCGGGCATTTCGCCGGCAACCGGGCAGCCAGGTGCGGTCAGCGTCATGTCGATCTTGACGGTGCGGTCGTCTTCGATGTCGATCTTGTAGATCAGGCCGAGTTCGTAGATGTCGGCGGGGATTTCCGGGTCGTAGACCGTCTTCAGCGCCGAGACGATGTCGTCGGTCAGCCGCGCGAGGTCGTCGGCTGGAATGGCCGAGGCCGAAACGATACCCTTGCCCGCCGTTTCCGGCGCGGTGTCGTCAACTGTGGCGGCGATAGCGTCTTCCATGGTGCTCACCCGAAGAATTTACGCGCTTTTTCAAGCGCTTCGGCCAAAACGTCAATCTCGGCCTTGGTGTTGTACATACCGAACGACGCCCTGCATGTGGAGGTTACGCCGAAGCGTTTCAACAGCGGCTGGGCGCAGTGAGTGCCGGCGCGCACGGCGACGCCCTGGCGGTCGATGACCATCGATACGTCGTGGGCGTGGATGCCCTGCAGTTCGAACGAGACGATGGCGCCCTTGCCGGGCGCATCGCCGAAGATGCGCAGCGAATTGATGGAGCGCAGCCGCTCATGGGCGTAGTCGCGCAGCATGGCCTCGTGGGCGGCGATGCGCTCGCGGCCGATGCTGTCCATGTAGTCGAGCGCGGCACCCAGGCCGATCGCCTGGACGATCGGCGGCGTGCCGGCCTCAAAGCGATGGGGTGGGTCATTGTAGGTGACATTGTCTTCGGTCACCTCGACGATCATCTCGCCGCCGCCCTGGAAGGGGCGCATGCGCTCCAGCATATCGCGCTTGCCGTAAAGCACGCCGATGCCAGAAGGGCCGTAGACCTTGTGGCCGGTCAGGACGAAGAAGTCACAATCAAGGTCCTGCACGTCGATGGGCATGTGCACGGCGCTCTGGCTGCCGTCGACGAGAACCGGAATGCCGCGCGCATGCGCGATGCGGCAAATCTCCTTGATCGGCGTCACAGTGCCAAGCGCGTTCGACATGTGGGTGATGGCGACAAGCTTGGTGCGGTCGGTGAGGCTCTTTTCGAAGTCCTCGATGTGGAAGGCACCGAGATCGTCGACGGGCACCCAAACCAGCTTGGCTCCCTGGCGCTCGCGGATGAAATGCCACGGCACGATGTTGGAGTGGTGCTCCATGATCGACAGCACGATCTCGTCGCCCTTGCCGATATTGGGCATGCCGAAACCATAGGCGACGGTGTTGATCGCCGACGTCGTGTTCGAGGTGAATACGATCTGGTCGACATCAGGCGCGTTGAGGAAGCGGCGAACGCTTTCGCGCGCCTTTTCATAGGCATCTGTCGCAGCGTTCGACAGGAAATGCAGGCCGCGGTGGACGTTGGCGTATTCGTTGGAATAGGCGTTTGAGATCGCGTCGATGACCACCTGCGGCTTCTGCGCCGAAGCACCGTTGTCGAGATAGACCAGCGGCTTGCCGTAGACCTCGCGCGACAGGATCGGGAAGTCGCGGCGGATTGCCTCGACGTCGTAGGTTTCGACCTTCTGATCCATCAACAAATTCCCATGCCTTCATTAAGCGCCGGCAGCCTCCCCGCGTACGGGGAGAAGGTTCTGGTCAGGCGTGCGCGGCAAACCAGCTGTTCAGCAGCTCTTCCAGCGGCTCGACGACCGTTTCGTCCTCAAGTTCCTCGATGACCTCGGCGAGGAACGCCCTGACAAGGAGACCGCGAGCGGTCTTTTCATCGACACCACGCGCCATCAGATAAAACAGATGGTTACGGTCGATCTCGGTGACTGTCGCGCCGTGGCCGCAAGCCACGTCGTCGGCGAAGATTTCGAGCTCGGGCTTGGTCGAGAACTCGCCATCATCGGACAGCAGCAGCGTGTTGCAGGCCATGCGGGCGTCGGTCTTCTGGGCGATCTGGTGCACGTTGATGCGGCCCTGGAACACGCCCTTGGCGCGGCCAGTGACGACGTTGCGCACCACTTCCGTCGACGAGGTGTGCGGCACTGTATGGTCGAGCACCATGGTGACGTCGACATGGCTGTCGCCGGCAAGCAGGTTGACCCCGCGCAGCTTGAAATCAGCGCCTTCGCCGGCAGCCTTGACGATGACTTCCTGGCGAACGAGCTTGCCGCCGGCGTTCATGACGAACAGCGTCAGCTTGGCGTTCTTGCCGAGCTCGGCCTTGAACTGGGCGAGATGGGTCGCCGTCTCAGGCTGGTCCTGGACGATCAGCCACAGCACCTCGGCGCCATCGCCGAGCAAAAGCTGGCTGACCGAGCTGACGAGGCCAGCGCCCTCGCCGGTCTGGCGCTCGACGATGGTTGCCTTAGCGCCAGCGCCGACACGAACTGGCAGGCGGACATGGACCTGGCCACCGGCCTGGATGTTCTGCAGCTCGATCGGCTTTTCCACCTGGGCGCCGTCTTCGATATCGACAAAATAGCCGTCGCCGACAAAGGCGGTGTTGAGCGCACCGACTGCGTCATCGCTGCCGTAGGTGACGAGCGCCGGCGCATAGCTGCCGTCGACGAGCTTGTCGCCGAGGCGCTGGAACGTAACACCTTCGACGGAGGGCGTCGCAGCCGACACGCCGTTGACGATCGAAAGCAGGGTCGAGCCTTCGAGCAGAGGCGCTATGGTCTTGGCCGCAGCACTGGCGTCGAAGGCCGGCACGGAGGCGAGAAGGCGACGCAGGTCGGTATAATGCCAGGATTCGACGCGGCGCGTCGGCAGGCCAGCCTTGATCTGCTCGATGGCATTGTCACGCTTGACCATGACCGCACCGTCGCCGGGCAGAAGCGAAAGCCGCTCGCCGAAGGCGTCGATGATCGCCGCCTCCGCCGGGGTACGCTGTATTTCAGCACGCATGTTCATCGTCGACACCTCAAGCCGCCTCTTCGATGATCCCGGCGTAGCCGTTCTCTTCGAGTTCGAGCGCCAGCGACTTGTCGCCCGACTTGATGACCTGGCCCTTGTAGAGCACGTGCACCGTATCCGGCACGATGTGATCGAGCAGGCGCTGGTAGTGGGTGATGACGATGATGGCGCGGTCTGGCGAACGCAGCGCATTGACGCCATCCGAGACGATCTTGAGCGCATCGATGTCGAGGCCGGAATCGGTCTCGTCGAGCACGCACAGCTTCGGCTCCAGGAGCTTCATCTGCAGGATTTCGGCGCGCTTCTTTTCGCCGCCGGAGAAGCCGACATTGACCGGGCGCTTGAGCATGTTGAAGTCCATCTCAAGCGTGCCGGCTGCATCCTTCACGCGCTTGATGAAATCAGGAATCTTGAGCGGCTCCTCGCCGCGCGCCTTGCGCTGCGAATTCATCGCGACCTTGAGGAACTCCATGGTGGCGACGCCGGGTATTTCCATCGGATACTGGAACGCCAGGAACAGGCCCTTGGCGGCGCGCTCGGCCGGATCCATCTCCAGGATCGACTCGCCGTTGTAGAGAATGTCGCCTTCGGTCACCTCGTAGTCGGGCCGACCGGCGAGGATATAGGACAGCGTCGACTTGCCCGAGCCGTTGGGGCCCATGATGGCGGCGACTTCGCCGGCCTTCACCGTCAGGTTCAGGCCGCGGATGATTTCGGTGCCGCTCTCGGCGATGCGGGCATGCAGGTTCTTGATCTCAAGCATTTTCTTCAGCTTTCTTCACTTCTGGCGCCGAGGCGGGCGGCGCAATTCCTGTCACTGACGTTGCCGGCGCGACATCAGGATCTCAAATCCCGAATGTGCGCCGCAGCAACGGCAAAAGGCCTGCAGCAATGATCCCAGTGATGGTCCCGACAACCAGCCGCGCCGGGCGCGACTGGAATGACGGCGCTGTCGCGGCGAGCCCGCCACAGACGATCGCGTAAAAGACCATCGACACCGGGTCCATCAGCCGACGCTTCCTTCAAGGCTGATGCCGATCAGCTTCTGTGCCTCGACGGCGAACTCCATCGGCAGTTCCTGGATCACTTCCTTGACGAAGCCGTTGACGATCAGCGCGATCGCTTCCTCCTCGGGAATGCCGCGCTGCATGACGTAGAACTTCTGGTCGTCGGAGATCTTCGAGGTGGTCGCCTCATGCTCGAACTGCGCCGTGGCGTTCTTGGCTTCGATATACGGCACGGTATGCGCGCCGCACTGGTTGCCGATCAGCAAGCTGTCGCACTGGGTGAAGTTGCGGGCGTTGGTCGCCTTGCGGTGGGCCGAAACCTGGCCGCGATAGGTGTTCTGCGAGAAGCCGGCGGCGATGCCCTTGGAGATGATGCGGCTCGACGTGTTCTTGCCGAGATGGATCATCTTGGTGCCGCTGTCGACCTGCTGGTAGCCGTTCGAAACCGCGATCGAATAGAATTCGCCACGGCTGTCGTCGCCGCGCAGGATGCAGCTCGGATACTTCCAGGTGATCGCCGAACCGGTTTCCACCTGGGTCCACGAGATCTTCGAACGGTCGCCACGGCAGTCGCCACGCTTGGTGACGAAGTTGTAGATGCCGCCCTTGCCCTGGGCATCGCCCGGGTACCAGTTCTGGACGGTCGAATATTTGATCTCGGCATCGTCAAGCGCAACGAGTTCGACCACGGCGGCGTGAAGCTGGTTTTCGTCGCGCTGGGGTGCGGTGCAGCCTTCGAGATAAGAGACATAGGCCCCTTCCTCGCAGATGATCAGCGTGCGCTCGAACTGGCCGGTGTTCTTCTCATTGATGCGGAAATAGGTCGACAGCTCCATCGGGCAGCGAACGCCCTTGGGCACGAACACGAAGGAGCCATCGGTAAAGACCGCCGAATTCAGCGTCGCGTAATAGTTGTCGGTCGTCGGCACCACTGTGCCGAGATATTTCTTCACCAGCTCGGGATGCTCGCGGATGGCTTCCGAGATCGAGCAGAAGATGACGCCGGCCTTGGCCAGCTCATCCTTGAAGGTGGTGACGACCGACACCGAATCGAACACAGCATCGACGGCGACGCGGCCCGACTTGTAGACGTTGTCGCCAAGCTCTTCATCAGACAGGCCGTCGACCGGAGCCGCTTGCTTCTGGACGCCGGCGAGGATTTCCTGTTCGCGCAGCGGAATGCCTAGCTTTTCGTAGACTTTCAGGATCTCCGGGTCGACTTCGTCGAGCGAGGTCGGTCCGGGCGTGCTCTTGGGCGCGGCGTAGAAGTAGATGTCCTGGAAGTTGATCTTGGGATAGTTGACGCGCGCCCAGTTCGGCTCCTCAAGCGTCAGCCAGCGGCGATAGGCGCCAAGGCGCCATTCGAGCATCCATTCCGGTTCGCCCTTCTTGGCCGAGATGAAGCGGACAATGTCTTCGCTCAGGCCCTTGGGGGCCTTGTCCATCTCGATGAACGATTCGAAGCCGTATTTGTATTGATCGACGTCGATCTTGCGGACCTGCTCGATCGTTTCCTGCACAGCAGGCATAAGCGTTCTCCATCCACGCCGGGGTCAAGGCCCGACAGTTTTCAAACTATGGCACCGCTGGAGCGGCGTAAGTTCCATATAGTGTGCTTTTGCCGGGAATTCACCCGGAAGGACGCCTTTAACGCCCCTGACACACCCGTTCACTGGCCCTTGGGCCAAATCTCCCGCCGATCAGGCGGCTTTCGTACGATCCGCGCGGCGCGAAAGAAGCGCTGCCAGAGCCGTCTCGAATTTTTCCACGTCCGCCTCGGACGTCTGCCGGCCAATCGAAACCCGCAGCGCACCGAGATTGTCGGCAAAGCCCATCGCCTTCAGCACATGGCTGGGACCGACCTTGCCCGACGAACACGCGGAGCCGGCCGAGAGCGCGACGCCTGCGAGATCGAAGGCGATCTGCGCCGTCTCGGCCTTGACGCCCGGAATAGCGAAGAATGTCGTATTGGCAAGCCGTTCGGCTGCCTTTCCGAAGATTTCAGCATCGGGAACAAGCCGGATCACCGTATTTTCGATGCGGTCGCGCATGGCGCGAACCGCGTCGATCCCGACCAATCCGGCCAAAGCATCGCGCGCCGCAGCGCCAAATCCTGCAATAGCCGGCAGGTTCTCGGTGCCGCCGCGATGGCCCTTTTCCTGGCCGCCGCCAGTGACCAGCGGCGCGGGCATCATCAGGTCGGCGGTGGCGACGATCGCCCCCGCGCCCTTGGGTCCGCCGATCTTGTGCGAAGACAGAATCAGGTAATCGGCGTAACCGGCTGACATATCGAGAGGAATGCGCCCTGCGGCCTGGACCGCGTCGGCCACCAGAACGCCGCCGGCAGCCTTTACCAGCTTGGCGACATCGCGGAAGGGCTGGATGACCCCGGTCTCGTTGTTGGCGGAATGGATCGCGACCAACGGTAGGCCTTCCGATTTGTCGTGGGCAGCGAGGGCTGCTTCAAGCGCGGCCAGATCTATCGTGCCGTTACCGTCGACGCCGAGCCGCGTGATACGGTCGGCCGGGAAGCGTCCGCCGTTCAGGATACAGGGATGGTCGGCTTCGGTGACGTAGAGGCGCGACATGCGCACTGCGCCGCGGCCCATGCGCCAATCGGGCGAAAGCAGCGTGGTCGCTGCTTCGGTCGCGCCCGAGGTGAAGACGACATGCTCGGCCTTGGCGCCGACGAGGGCGGCAACATCGCGCCTGGCATCCTCGATGATCTTGCGGGCTGCCCTGCCCTCGCTGTGGACCGACGACGGGTTGGCTGCCACATCGAGCGCCGCGACCACAGCCGCATGCGCTACCGGCAGCAGCGGCGCACTGGCATTGTAGTCGAGATAGGCACGCGATCCGGCCATTTCCGTTCAATCTGCCCTGTCAAATCACGTTTGGGTGTCGGGACGCGCAATTTCCTTGAAATTCCAAGGCGAGCCGTCCTATCTACCCGCTTTGCCAAACGGGCGGTCTCGCCACCCAGTTTTGAACAGTTCTAAACTAGCTTCTAAGAAGGCGCGTCCCTCGCGTCAAGGCTGGACACAGGATTGTTTCATCGGCTTTGCGTCAAGTGGAGTAGTTTATGCCAGAGGTCATTTTCACCGGTCCGGCGGGTCGCCTGGAAGGTCGTTATCAGCCGTCCAAGGAAAAGAACGCGCCGATCGCCATCATACTGCACCCCCACCCGCAGTTTGGCGGCACGATGAACAACAAGATCGTGTACGACCTCTTCTACATGTTCCAGAAGCGCGACTTCACCACGTTGCGCTTCAATTTCCGCGGCATCGGCCGCAGCCAGGGCGAATTCGACCACGGCACCGGCGAATTGTCGGACGCTGCAGCAGCGCTCGACTGGGTGCAGTCGCTGCATCCCGATTCCAAGAGCTGCTGGGTTGCCGGCTATTCCTTCGGGTCATGGATCGGCATGCAGCTTCTGATGCGCCGACCGGAGATCGAAGGCTTCATTTCGGTCGCGCCGCAGCCCAACACCTACGACTTCTCGTTCCTGGCGCCCTGCCCGTCGTCGGGCCTGATCATCCATGGCGATGCCGACAAGGTGGCGCCGCCCAAGGACGTGCAGGGCCTGGTCGACAAGCTGCACACGCAAAAGGGCATCACCATCACCCAGAAGACGCTTCCCGGCGCCAACCACTTCTTCGGCAACGATCCGGAACTGGTGATCGAAGAATGTGCCGATTATCTTGACCGCCGTCTCGCCGGCGAGCTTTCGGACCCGCGTCCGAAGCGCCTGCGCTAAGAGGAGTTCCGCGCATGTATCAGCCTCCGCTGTTTCGCGAGACACGGCTGGACGTTTTACATGCGCTGATCCGCAACCACCCGCTCGGCCTTCTGATCTGCAACGGATCGGAGGGCCCGGTGGCCAATCCGCTGCCATTCCTGATCGACGCCGATGTCGGGCCGAACGGCAGGCTGCGCGCGCATCTGGCGCGTGCCAACCCGCAATGGCAGTTGCTGGCCGAGACGCCCGACATGCCGGTGTTGGTGGTATTCCAGGGCGCAGAAAGCTACGTCACGCCGTCCTGGTACGAGACCAAGCGTGAAACCGGCAAGGTCGTGCCGACCTGGAACTATGCGACGGTACAGGTGCGCGGCAAGGCGCGGGTGATCGACGACAAGGACTGGCTCGCTGGCCAGATCGCCGAGCTTACCGCCAGCCAGGAAGCCGGGCGGACAGAGCCCTGGCAGGTGACCGACGCGCCTGACACCTACATCGCGGCCCAGATCAAGGGCATCATCGGGCTCGAGATCGACATTGCCAGCATCGACGGCAAATGGAAGGTCAGCCAGAACCGGCCGGTCGGCGACCGTATCGGCGTGGCCGAAGGCATCGAAGCCGAGCAGCAGCCTGCCGACGGCATGGCGCAGCTGGTTCGCCAATATGGCGGGCTCGCGGGCGAATAGCCCTCTCCCAACCTGGAGCATCTCATGTACATCCGTGCCCGCGCCGCGGCCGACAACGCCGTGCTCGTTGCCATCTGGGAGGATGCCGTGCGCGCCACGCATCTCTTCCTCAGCGAAGACGACATCCAGTTCTTCCGCCCCCTCGTCCGCGACGACTACCTGCCGGCGGTCGAAGTGCTTGTAGCAGAGGATGCCGATACCAAGCCGGTCGGCTTCATCGGACTGGACGGTCACAAGGTCGAAATGCTGTTCGTCAGCACCAGCTAGCACGGCAAGGGCATTGGCAAGACGCTGATCGAACATGTCGGCCGGCTGAAGGGGCCGCTTGATGTCGATGTCAACGAGCAGAACCCAGGCGGTGTCGCGTTCTATCTCAAATGCGGCTTCAAACAGGTCGGGCGCTCCGAACTCGACGGGCAGGGAAAACCCTTCCCACTGCTGCACCTGTCGCAAGCATCCTGAGCCTGAGCCTGAGCCTGCATGGACGAGATCAGCTTCCGGCCGTTTCAAAGCTCGGACCTTGCGGCCTATGCGGCGTGGTTCGATGACGCCGAAGTCACAACGCGCATCGACTTCCCCAGCGCCGATTGGGTCGCTTATGTCATGGATCCAGCAAGTTCGGCCCATGCGGTCGTGGCAACGCACGACGGAAGCGATGTACTGCTTGCCGTGCTGCAATATGACGAGGAACCCGCAGGCGGCATCAGCCTGCTGATTGCGCTCGACCCGGCACAACGCGGCCGGGGATCTGGCAAGCGTGTCCTGGCGGCCTTCATCGAGCATGTCGGCGGCCGCTACACGCATATCGACTGTTACATCGACGACGACAATTTCGCCTCGATCGGCTGTGTCGAGCGTTGCGGCTTCATCCGCCAGGCCGGAGGGTCGGACGACGGATTCCTGTTGTACCGCAAGCTACTTGGCGCCGGAATTTGACAAAGTGAATCCGGGCCGCAAGAGCAGCCCGGATTTGAATCGAGTTCAGACAGCCAAGCCTTACTTGGCCTTCAGGAATTCGCCCACTTCGAGCAGCACGAACTCGTTGTCGTCGGCCTTGTCCAAAGAGCGGCCAGCCGAGAACGGCAGGTTGTTGTCGTCACCCACGACGATGTGGGTGGCGTCGACAAGATCGACATTTTCGATGGTATTGAAGGGCATGTCGTAGAAGCCCTCGCCGCCGCCCTGGCGCTTCTTGTTGTCGGGATCGGCGATGTTCATCAGGTCGATGTAGCCGATCTTGCGGACCGCGCCGCCGACATTGGCGTCGGACATTTCGATCTTGTAGATGCGCTTGAACAGGGCCGGATTGGCGAAGCAGTCCGGCTTGGGGCTCTTGGCATCGGCACATGCCTTGGCGGCAACGCCGACACCCTGGTCGCGCTCGATGACGAGAGCGGTGGTGGCGTCGATCATGTTGAAGTCGCCGATGGCATCGCCGCCGGCGGACAGCGGATAGAGCCAGCTGCGGCCGGTCCATTCCTTCTTGGCAGCGTCGAACTCAATGACACGCAGCGCACGGTTGCCTTCGGCCTGCTCCATCGTGCCGTCTTCCTTGAACAGCGCGCCTTCGAGCAGGCCGTAGAGCTTGGAGCCGTCCTTCGACTGGGCGAGGCCTTCGTAGCCGCCGGAGCGCTTGAGATTGAATGCCGGCATCGGCAGCGTGGGGTTGGCCTGGAGCGTCAGCGTCGGATGATCGGGCGACTTGACCGGCTTGCCGTCGACAGTCGTGCCGATGGCATCGGTCAGCTTGCCGTCGAGATCGAACTTCAGCAGGAACGGGCCGAACTCCTCGCCGACCCAGAAGCCGTCGGCGACGGGCTGGATGGACTCGACGTCGAAGTCACCACCGGTGAGGAAGCGGGTGTCGGAGCCTTCGAGCACGATCGGGAACGGCGCCTTGCGGTCGGGATCGGTGAGGAACAGCGTCTTGATGCGGTTCATCGTGCCCTTGTCCCAGTCGAACGAGATGTGGTGCAACATCAGAGCCGCGTCGGTCGAATTGAGCTTGTTGCCAAAACCGTTGTCGGACAGCGACCAGAACGTGCCGTCGCCGGCAGCCTTGATACCCGAAAAGCCCTGCACGGGCTGGCCGTCGAAGGGCAGCGACAGACCGGTCAGGCGGACGCCGTCCTTGCCCGGAACGGTGCCGAGGCCTTCGGCGCGCTTGCGGTCGGGGGTGGTGAACTTGCCCGACGTGCGCAGGTGTTCCGGTGCATTTTCGGGCGCTGCGATGATGGTGTTTGCCGGCAGGATCGCGTGTCCGGCGAGCGTTGCCTTGAATTCCGTCTCGTCCGCGAAGGCGGAAGCGGTGGTGAGCGCGAGAACGGCAGCAGCCAGATAGAGAGAGCGTCGCATGGTGGACCCCGATTGGTTGAAGGAACGCCCTCCAGCTAGGTCCGCGCCATGTCGGGCGGGTGACGCCTGAATGAAACTTTGATGAAGTCCCCTGATCAGGGTTGGGCGCACAGGCCGCCGGTTTCCGGTACAGCCCTATCCACGTCGCTCATCGTGTAGACGCGAGCCATGAGCCCGTTCATCGGACCAGTGTGCTGGAAACGCATACCGATCTTTTCCAGCACATTCAGCGACGCCGCATTGTCGACATGGGCAAAGGCGATGAAGTGATCGCGTATATTGCGGTCGAAGAAGAAGTTGGCCAAGGCCCCTGCTATCTCCGTGGCGTAGCCCTGCCCCCAGAATTCTGGCGCGATCGCGTAGCCCAGCTCGAACTGGCCGGTGGCTGCAAACAGCGAAAAACCGGCACGGCCGATGAAGCGGCCGTCTTCCTGGCGCACAAGCTTCAGCTTGGTGATGCCAAACTGCCGGTACTCCTCGCCCCAGCCAGCCATCCGCGAGGCTGCTTCCTCAAGCGTCCAGGGCTTGCCGTCACGTGAGAGGTAGCGCGAGGCGTCGACCTGCGAATGCAGCCAGACGAGATCGTCCAGATCCTCGTCACGCCAGGTGCGGAGCAGCAGACGTGGCGTTTCCAGTATGGTTTCTTCGGCCATTACACCCTCAGTTCAGCCACCGACGGCGCGCCGCAGGTCAACAGGTTGATGCCTGCCTGTCTCTCACGCGTCAATCCGATCGCAATGATTGCCACCATTGACCCGCCATCCTTGTGATTCCCGCGCTTCAGATGCTAAAGCCCTCGCGTCGCCGATCCAAAGCCGGATCGACCGTACCAATCGTCCGCCGAGAGAAAAACAATGTCCGCCTTCAAGTCCGATTTCCTGCGCACCCTTTCCGAGCGCGGCTTCATCCACCAGACCTCCGATGACGCCGGCCTCGACGATCTGTTCTGCAAGGAAACCGTGTCGGCCTATATCGGCTTCGACCCGACGGCATCGAGCCTGCATGCTGGCGGCCTGATCCAGATCATGATGCTGTACTGGATGCAGAAAACCGGCCATCGCCCCGTCCCGCTGATGGGCGGCGGAACCGGCATGGTCGGCGACCCGTCATTCAAGGACGAGGCGCGCAAGCTGATGACGCCGGAAATGATCGAGTCGAACATCGACGGCATCAAGCAGGTGTTTTCCAACTACCTGACCTTCGGCGATGGTCCTCGCGATGCGATGATGGTCAACAACGCCGAGTGGCTCTTGCCGCTCAACTATCTCGAGTTCCTGCGCGATGTCGGCCAGCATTTCTCGGTCAACCGGATGCTGAGCTTCGATTCCGTCAAGCAGCGCCTCGACCGCGAGCAGTCGCTGTCGTTCCTTGAGTTCAACTACATGATCCTGCAGGCCTACGACTTCGTCGAGCTCAACAAGCGCTACGGCCTGCGCCTGCAGATGGGCGGCTCGGACCAGTGGGGCAACATCATCAACGGCATCGACCTAGGCCATCGCCTCGGCACGCCTCAGCTTTACGCGCTGACCTCGCCGCTGTTGACGACGTCTTCCGGCGCCAAGATGGGCAAGTCGATGAACGGTGCTGTCTGGCTCAACGCCGACATGCTGTCGCCCTATGATTTCTGGCAGTACTGGCGCAACACCGAAGACGCCGACGTCGAGCGTTTCCTCAAGCTCTACACGGCAATGCCGCTGAACGAGATCGCGCGCCTGGCAGCTCTCGGCGGTTCGGAGATCAACGACGCCAAGAAAGTGCTTGCGACGGAAGTCACGGCGATGCTGCATGGCCGTGCCGCTGCGGAGCAGGCCGAAGAAACTGCGCGTAAGACCTTCGAGGAAGGCGCGCTCGCCGACACGCTGCCGACGGTCGAAGTACCAGGCGACGAGCTCAAGGCCGGCATCGGCCTGCTGTCGCTGGTCGTTCGTGCAGGCCTTGCAGCGTCCAATGGCGAAGCACGCCGTCACGTCCAGGGTGGCGCGGTGCGCATCAACGACCAGTCGGTGAATGACGAGCGCCGCGCGGTGACGACGGCGGACCTCACGCCGGAAGGCGTGGTCAAGCTGTCGCTTGGCAAGAAGAAGCACATTCTGGTGCGCCCGGTTTGATCGGCAGGCTTACCCTCCCCCTTGTGGGGAGGGTCGGCGAACGAGCATTGCGCCGCAATGCGAGCGAGACGGGGTGGGGGTAAAGTTCAAAGCCTGCTCACCCCCACCCCGATCCGCTGCGCGGATCGACCCTCCCCACAAGGGGGAGGGTAAGACGAGTGAGCTCTAGTATTCGAAGATCGTCCGGAAGATGCCGGGCGCGATCGCCGACAGCGGATTGACGTGCAGCTTGGGGGCATTGGCGTCACCCGACAGCTTATAGGTGACGCCGATCAGGCCACCGTCGCGGCCATTGCCGAGAATGACGCCGACAAGCGGCAACTCGCCGAAAAGCCGGTTCAGGCCGTAGGCCGGCATGAAAGTACCGGTCATGTTCATCTGGCCCTGCTGGTCGTAGAGCGTGCCCTGGAACGTCGTGCCGATCAGCGGGCCGCGCAGGACGCCCTTGTCCAAGGCCAGGTACTTCTCACGCTTGTCGATCTCGGCAAAACCACGCTCGAATCGGACACGCTTGGTGTCGATGTCCTTGCGCACCGCCTGGCTGAGACTGCGATTGTCGCCAGCAGGCTTGCTGGAGACGATCGAGGCAAGCCTTGGCTCGTCGACAACAACGAACTCACGAACGTCGACCTGGCCCTTGAGCGGCCCCTCGCCGGCCGATTCCAGCGCCAGCGCCAGCGAGCCGCCCTGCATGCGGGCGTAGACGTCGAGAAAGCGCAGGATGGCGCCCGCATCGGCTGAACGCACATCCAGGCGGCGCCCGCCGCCCTGCAGCACGTTGCTGACACTGACCTGGCCACCGGAGCTGGCCGTCGCATTGATCTTGAGTCCGCCGACCTTCGAACCCGAGCCGGAATATTCAAGCGTAACGCCCGAGAGCTTTTCGCCGCTGAAGCCGATCAGGGTGTCGATATCAGCGTTCACCGAGATGGAGTTCGATCCCGTCGACTTGGTCGCGCTGTCGACATCGGACATGAACTGCTTGATCAGGGCGCGCGCATCGAGAGCATTGCCCTTGACCTGTACGGCAAAGCCCTTGCCGGAACGCTTGATCGTTACCGCTACATCGTCGCCACGGTTGAGCTGCACCTGGGCAAAGCGGGCCGACGACAGGCTGCCATTGGCGAGCGTCACGTCACCCTTGATGGAGAACGTCTTTCCATCGAGGTTGAAATCGGACAGCGTCGACCTGTCGCCGTCAGTCGTCATGGTGAATGACACCTTGGCTGCGATGCCAGGCCCCTTGCTCCAGCCCACCCAGGGAAGGTCGAGCTTCGCCGCGGTCAGATCGGCGGTGATGTTGCGCTTGCCCTGCTCCGGCTGCTCGACGTCGACCTTGATGGTTCCCGACAGCATATCCGAAAGGCCAGGAACAAGGGCGTTGCGCGCCTTGTCGTCGAGCACGAACTGGACGTTGCGTTGCTTGTCGACGCCGTTGTCGCGCAGCGGTTCGACAAGGTCGAGTTCCGCCGGAACGCCATTGAGCTTTCCCTTGGCCACGATGACGGCCTTGTCGGGCGTGACGGTGATGTTGCCGTCAGCTTCAGACAGCCTCTGGCCGTCGAACTCCTTGGCGACCGCCAGGCCGTCATAGTCGAGCGCCACCTTCCAATCGAGCTTGTCGGTGTCGATGCCGCTGGTCAGCGGGATGTCGGCCTTGACGTTGCCGGTGACGTCGCCCGTCAACTCCTCGGGCAGGATGCCGACGTGGCGCATGGCATTGATGGGTTCGTACGAGGCCAATTCCGCCACGGCGTCGGCAGTGCCGGAAACGTCGATGTCGAGAGCCCCGATGACCGGCATGACATTGGCCTTGACGACCTTCAGCTTGCCGTTGCTCGCGGCAACCGTGCGGCCGCTGGGCATAAAGACCGTGCCTTGGGACAGCGACACGTCGACGTCGTTGCCATGGAACTCGACGATGCCCCTGGCGTCGCGGATCGGCGGAATGCGGCCGGCCGTATCGAAGCGCGAACCATCAATTTCGAAACGGCCGAACACTTCCTGCGCATTGAGCGGCACGCCATTGCCGAGCCGGTTCGGCTTGACGTCGAACTGGACGTTGCCGTCGACGACGCGCCCGCCATAGAGGTTCTGCAAGACCCAGAGCCGGGCATTTCGCGCCGAGAACCATGGCCACAGCTGCTTCACATGCGCGACCGACATGTTGTGCACGTTGAAGGCGACGAAGATGCCGGGCGCCTTGCCATCGACGAACTGGACCGCCGCCTTGCCGAGTGCCTCGCCGCCAGGTCCGGACTTCAGGCCGATCTGTTCGGCGGACAGCGTCTTGGTGACGATGTCATAGGTGCCGGCGACACGCGCCAGGAAATTGAGCGCAGGCTCGGGCGATTCACCCGGTGCCAGCTGCGAATCGCGGCTGATCAGCTCGAACCGGTAGGCGGGATTGTCGCTGGCGACACCCGTCGCCGGGCGCGGGCCGATCGCTCCTGCGAAATCGAACGTCGAACGGCCGGTCGAGACAAGCAGTTTGCGGATGTCGAGCTTGTTTTCGCCGCTGGCGAGACGCAGGTCGATGGTGACGTCACCGACAAGCTGGCCGCGTTCGTGAAGATCCAGCGTCGACTTGCCGATCGATCCCCTGGCGATCAGTTCGGAGCCTTCGCCGTCAACGCCTTCCTTGCCGGTGATGATCAGCTCGGCCGAGCCGATGCGGCTTGCCTTGGCCGCCGGAATGTCGGTTTTGCCCGCGAACGGGTCGGTCATCGAGACCGTCGCATCCAGTGCCGCGACCCGGTTGGTGCCGTTCTCGCGAGCAGCCGAGGCGGCCAGTTCGACGTCGCGGCCGTCGACGTCGAAGTTGGCGGCGACACGCAGTTCGCCCGCTCGCGTCTTGGCCAGCGACGCGTCGATGACACGCACAATCTTGACCTCACCGCCCGAAGGCAGGACGAAATCGACGTTGCCGAGCGCGATTTCGCGCATCGCGTCATACTGGACCGCGCCAAAGCCGCGACGAATCCCGCGGAATGTCTCGTCCAGCAGTTTCTGCGGATCAACGAGGCCGTCCTGGTTGCGCAGGGCAGCACTCCAATCCGAGCCGCCGCCGGCCGGCATCGCATCGACGACGATCCGGGCATCGGAAATGCTGGCGTTGCCGAGCCGGACATTGCCGGTGAGCAGCGGCAGAAGCCGGATGCCGAATCGCATCAGGCCGGCCTCGGCCATGGGGGAGCCGTCAGCGCGCTTGAGCTTGACCTCGGGCACCTCGACCGCGATCAGCCTGAGCCCGTCGAGCGTCAGCCGCGCCTGTCCCATCGAGACGTCGACATCGACGCCGGCAAGGCCTTCGATCGCATGCTCGGCCTCGGCACGCAGCCTGTTCTGGCCGAAACCGGAATAGCTGAGCGCTTCGATCGCGATGATCGCCAAAAGCACCAACGAACCAAGGACCGTGACCGCAGCAAGCACGCAATGGCCCGCACGCCGCCGCAACGAGATACGTGGACGCGGCAGTTCCTGGCCCGCAGCCGACGGCATGGCGCCGAGATCGGTAATCTCATCGCGCCTGAACCGGATTTTCTCGTGCCGGGGCACTTCCTGATCCACGCTATGTCCCGTAGTCGTTTCGGTCGTGGACGAATCCAAGTCCGGCATTATTAACCTGACATCCTTGCCGGCTCACCCCGTAACTTCAAACAAGGGTATCGATATGTCTGAACTCGAGACTGGCCAATCCGCCCCGCAATTCACGCTGCCGCGCGACGGTGGGGGCATTCTGACGCTTTCCGACTTCGCCGGCAAACCTGTTGTCCTCTATTTCTATCCCAAGGACGATACGTCCGGCTGCACAGCCCAGGCGATCGACTTCACCCAGCTCAAGCCCCAGTTCGAAAAGGCTGGAGCGGTCGTCATCGGCGTTTCGCCCGACAGCGCCAAGAAACACGACAAATTCAAGGCCAAGCACCAAATTGGCATCGACCTTGTCGCCGACGAAGAGCGAAAGGCGCTCGAGGCCTATGGCGTGTGGACAGAGAAATCGATGTATGGCCGCAAATATATGGGCGTCGAGCGCTCGACCTTCCTGATCGGCGCCGACGGCAGAATCGCAAGGATCTGGCGCAAGGTGAAGGTGCCTGGCCATGCCGCCGAGGTGTTGGAGGCAGTGAAGGCGCTCTAGCGAAAATCGCACGCCACGGAACCGTTCCCCTCTCCCGACGTTTCTGACGGGAGAACCTTATAGGGAGAAACAAGATGTTCCGCAGCATCATTCTATGGATGATCGGCATTCCGATCCCCATCATCATACTTCTCTGGCTATTCCTGCGCTGACAACTGCGATACATTGATGTCAATTTGCGGTATTTCTACATGCCGTTTAAGTCACGACGACAATGCCTCATAACTTTCTATTTCTTGCGAAGAAATCCCTGCCATGCTCTTGCGCGGCGGGGTTTCTTTTCTTGAACCTGGATATACCAGCGATCTGGCATCAAGGCAGCGGCGCAAAGCTTTGTTAACCCTAATAATGTGTAATCGGATCGTCGCTGTCTCGTGATGAGAGTTCGGTCCGGTGAAAGCAGCAAGTCAGTCCGCCGTGTTCGGCAGGCGCAAAGAACCCCATACCGTCATCATTGCACGCGGCAACGAGATTCGGCATTTCACCGTGCGCCCCTGGGCCGCAGCGGCCGCCGGCTCGGCACTCGCCGCCGTCGCCATCGGCTATCTCCTGGCCACGTCCTACCTCGTGCTGCGCGACGACCTGATTGGTGCCGCAACAGCGCGCCAGGCCCGCATGCAGCATGCCTATGAAGACCGTATCTCGGCCCTTCGCGCCCAGGTGGATCGCATCACCAGCCGGCAATTGCTCGACCAGCAGCTGATGGAAACCAAGGTCAGCGAACTGCTGGAGCGGCAATCGCAACTCAGCCAGCGCAACGGCAGGCTCGGCCCGATACTCGACAAGGCGGCGGCCTCGGGGACGGCCGACCCCTTGCCTGCTGGCAAGGCGGCGGACGAACGTGCCGAAATTTCAGCCACGCCAGGGCTGCCCCTCGCCTACGCGGCGGCCGACGCAACAGCAGTGCGCCCGTTCTCGTTCTGGTCGACCAGGTCGGCCGAGCCTGACGACGAAAGCCGGGCTGACCGGGCCGACAAGCTGTTCGTCGCCATCAACAAGTCCCTGCGCAGCATCGAGGACGACCAGGCCCAGCGCATCGATGCGCTTGCCGACAACGCCTACCAGACCGCGGGAGCGATCACCGACGCGCTTGAAGGCGCCGACCTGCCTGTTGCTGCGGATTTCGGAAAATCGGGCGTTGGCGGCCCGCTGGTGACGCTCGACAACCCGATGGCCTTCGACAGCAAGGTCAAGGAACTCGACGAGGCGCTCGACACGCTTGACCGGCTCAAGAAGGAGGCGCGCAAGCTGCCGCTCGCCAATCCGGCCGCCGGTCGCTCGATATCGAGCACATTCGGTGTCCGCACCGACCCGCTGATCGGTACGCCCGCGCTTCATTCGGGCATGGATTTTCGTGCGCCTTACGGCTCGCCGGCGCGCGCCACAGCCGCCGGCACCGTCACCAAGGCGGGCTGGAACGGCGGTTATGGCCGCATGGTCGAGATTGATCATGGCGGCGGCTTCACCACGCGCTACGCCCATCTCAGCAAGATCCTCGTCGCTCCGGACCAGAAGATCGCAGTCGGAGACGAAATCGGTGAAGTCGGCAGCAGCGGCCGTTCAACCGGCCCGCATTTGCATTACGAGGTGCGACGCGACGGCGAAGCGGTCGACCCGCTTCGCTTCATCAAGACCGGCAAGAAGCTCGGCCAGTATCTCTGACCCACGCCTCCCAAAGGCGGCGTCCGGGAACAGTCATCCACAGGCTCAAGACGCTGTAGCGCATCCAAGGCGCATGGCGCTGCCGCGAATCTACGTGAAACCAGAATCATTCTGCGAAAGCAGTGCGCGAACTCAAACGGCCGGGGCGTACATAGCCGGCTCTGCGCCGCGCTCCGCTGGAGTCGCTATCAGCGGGGCCCGCGTGCGTGCGCCATTCGCGCCTGGTGCTGCTTGAAACAGCGGCCCGAATATATTGGCAGGATGGAGGGATTAGGCGCCATCCAGCGCCTTTGGCGCCTGCGGCAAACTTAATCTAGAGGATCAGTCGGCAAAGGCTAAGCCTTTGAAAAACTGGCGCGAGTGACGGGGCTCGAACCCGCGACCTCCGGCGTGACAGGCCGGCACTCTAACCGACTGAGCTACACCCGCGCTCTGGACGTTGGCGCTGGGCGCCGCGTCGTTGGCGGTGAATTACGGCGTTCGATGGTAGGTGTCAAGCGACATCGAAGAGATAATCGACAATCTTCGTCGTCTATTTTTCGAAGTCCACAAAACCCGGCTTTCGAGCGCATCCGCCTACCCTTGCGGCATGTATTTGAACTTGCAGATCACAGGCGAACCGCTTATTGGTCCGCGCGGTTGGGGCGATTAGCTCAGTTGGTAGAGCGCTTCGTTTACACCGAAGATGTCGGCGGTTCGAGCCCGTCATCGCCCACCATTTTTCCTTGCGCACATGCAGATTCTTGCTTCTGGCCGGGCGCATTCGCCTAGCCCGCGTAAAGGTGCATTTCCGAACCACGCTATGCGTATCGGGAGTTGGCAAGGCATGATCTGCAATGATCTCGCAATGTTGAGTGCATCATATGTGCAAATCAACGCTGTCTTTGCGCCAACCGAACAACTCGACAGCATGACGCAGGTTTGGCTGCCGCTTGTTCCCCACTCTTTAGAAAAGACCTCTCTCATGCCAGCTCAGTCGCCATTCAAGTCCGACGTGGCAAGATACAGGGTTCTTGATGAATATCATTTGCTGCTCGCGCAATGGCCGATACCTTATGAAAGCCGCTTCATCGATACCGATTTCGGCAAGGCCCATCTTATAGCTTCCGGCAATCCGACGGCATCTCCGCTCGTGTTGCTGCACGGCGGGGGTGGCAACGCAACGATGTGGATTCATAACATCGCTGTGCTCGCTGAGAAGTTTCGCGTCTATGCCCTTGATATCGTCGGCGACGTCGGCAGGAGCACAGGCGCGCGACCAAGCTATGCATCCGGCGGCCACGTTCGCTGGCTGGTTCATGTGCTCGACGGCCTCGGCCTTGAACAAACGGCACTTGCCGGTACTTCTTTTGGCTCATGGCTCGCTGCCGATTTTGCGCTCAAATACCCGCAACGCGTGCGCGGACTGGCATTGCTCGCACCGCCCCATATCGAGCCGTTGCGTCTGAGCTTTATCCTGAGGGCGGTCCTGGCCACCATCGCTCCAACCGACTCACGAATTCGCAGTTTTTATCGCCTTGTCTCTTCGCCTCATGCGAAGCAGCCGACTGAGCTGGTCATGCAGGATTTCGTCACGCGTTGGCAGTCGCAACGGCAAAGCCCACCGCCGCCGCCAAGGATGTCCGTAGAGGATTTGCAACGCTTGCCAGCGCGAACCCTATTTCTGCTGGGGCAGGATGATGCCCTTTACGATGTAAACAAAGCAGCGGCGCGTATTCGCGCGAATGCACCAACTTGCAAACTCGCGCTGTTAGCGCAAGCTGGGCATACGCTGACAGTAGACAGGCCTCGGGAGGTCAGCGACGCGCTGGTGGAGTTTCTTGCTGAAGTTCCAGCATAGGCCCCTCTGCAGCAAGGAGGGGCGTAGGAGCCCCCAATGACTGCTGCGATCCAGGAACCGACGACACAATCCCGGTGCGCAGCACGCTTGTTTCCAGATAACTGGAAACGGCCATGGCGAGCCGTCGCCTCAGCGCACCAGCGGCGCGACGGCGTTTTCGATGAGGCGGACGAGGCTGAGCGCGGTCATCTCGGAAGATTTCGGATTGGTTCTCAGCGCCTCGTTTTCAAGCCTCAGGTCGAGCTTGCCGAAGGCACCGGTCGCGCTGATCTCGTGGATGTTGCGCGAAGCGGCCGGATCGGCGACCAAGACGACCCGTGTCCGGTCCAGGCCGATGCCCGACAAGGCCGATATGACGGCGACATTGGCGTTTTGCGGAAACGCGTCCGCAGCCTGGCGCGCCGTGCCGGCGAAGAACTCGGTGCGCCTGGCAAGCCTGTCGAGGTCGATCATGTCGGCAGCCCGCGTGCCCTTCCAGGCGAGCGGCGGCTTGACGATTGTGTGCCTGACTTCGTCGACGGGCAGTACCGCAGCGGCGGCGAGCGCGCCAAGGTCGCCAAGCGCCCCCGAAGGCACGACGATCCGGCTGCCCGTTTCCTCGGCGACGGCCAGGAGAAGGCCCAGCATCGATTCGTCGGTGAACGCGCTTGCCGACGACACGACGAAACTTGCCGCATGGCGCAAGGCCGCCTCGCCCCAGATGGCGACGGCGGGGCGTCCAGCCACCTCGATCACCATGTCGATGTCGAGCCCGGCGAGTTCGTCCGGCCGGGTGATCAGACGCGCGCCTTCCGGCAAGCCGGGCCGCCCGAGTTCAGGATCGCGCACGGCAACGGCGACGATCTCGACGCCCGCAGGCTTGCGCTCGGCGAGCAACTCGCCGACCCGCGAGGCAATGGCGCCCCAACCGACGAAGCAGAGCCGCAGGCGCCTGGAAGGCTTGTCAGAGGCCGACATAACGCTGCACCAGTTCGGCGTTGCTGGTCAGGTCCGCGCCGGTGCCGGACCAGACGGTGCGGCCCTTTTCCAAGATGTAATGGCGGTCGGCGAGGCGCTTCAGCACATTGAGATTCTTGTCGATCAGCAGGATCGACTGCCCTTCCGCCTTAAGCGCCTCGATACAGCCCCATATCTCGGCGCGGATGACGGGCGCCAGGCCCTCGGTCGCCTCGTCGAGGATGAGCAGTTTCGGATTGGTCATCAGCGCCCGACCAACGACCAGCATCTGCTGCTCGCCTCCCGACAGCGTGCCGGCGGCCTGGCCAGCGCGCTCGCGCAGGCGCGGGAACAAGGCGTAAACGCGCTCCAGCGTCCACGGGTCCTTGCGGCCAAGGCGGTTGGCGGCGGTGGCGACCAGGTTCTCGCGCACGCTCAGCGTTGCAAAAGCCTGCCGCCCTTCCGGCACCAGCCCGACACCGAGCCGCGCGACCGTCTCTGGTGTGGCGCCGCATACGTCACGTCCGCTGAAGCGCACCTCGCCCGCCATCGGCCTGACCAGCCCCATGATCGACTTGACGGTGGTGGTCTTGCCCATGCCGTTGCGGCCGAGCAGAGTGACGACCTCGCCTTCGCCGATCTCCAGCTCGACGTCGAAGAGCACCTGGCTGCGGCCATAGCCCGATTGCAGTTTGGCGACGCTCAGCACAACTCGTCTCCTTCGCCCAGATAGGCGGTGCGCACTTCCGGATTGTCCCTGATCTCGTCGACCGTGCCGGTGGCGATGACGCGACCGTAGACCAGCACCGAGATGCGGTCGGCCAGCGCAAACACCGCATCCATGTCGTGCTCGACCAGCAGCATCGAGACCTGGCTCCTGAGGCCGCGCAGGATCTCGATCATCTGCTGGCTTTCGACATGGCCGAGGCCTGCCATCGGCTCGTCGAGCAGCAGCAGCCGCGGTTTGGTCGCGAGTGCCACGGCAAGCTCCAGCTGCTTCTGCTCGCCATGGGAGAGGTTGGCGACCAGTTCGTCGGCGCGCCCCTCGAGGCCGACGGTTCCGAGGTAGGCCGAAGCCTCTTCGGCAAGCGCATTCTCGCGGCGCACGTCGCCCCAGAAGCGGAAGCTGTGGCCCTGCCGGATCTGTAGGGCGATGGCGACATTGTCGCGCACTGTGTAGTCGGGCAGCAGGCAGGTGATCTGGAAGGTACGCGCCAGGCCAAGCGATACGCGCCTGGCAGTCGGGATACCGTCCACGGTCCGGCCGTCGATCTCGATGGTGCCTTCGTTGGGCTTGAGCTCGCCCATCAGCTGCGAGATCAGCGTCGTCTTGCCGGCGCCATTGGGGCCTATCAAGGCGTGGATCTCGCCTGGATTGACAGTGATGTCGACATGGTCTGTGGCAAGGAGGCCACCGAAGCGCTTGACCAGACCGCGGACGCTGAGGATCGGCTGGCTCATGCACGCCTCCCAAAAAGACGTGCGCCCAGCGCCTGCACGCCGCCCTGGGTGTAAAGCACGACGAACAGCAGGATGAGGCCGAGGCCGAGCTGCCAGTTCTCAGTCCACGAGGCAAGCAGCGTTTCGAGCACAATGAACACGGCAGCACCGATGAGCGGCCCAAACAGCGTGCCGACGCCGCCGAGAATGACCATTACCATCAGCTCGCCCGACTTGGTCCAGTGCAGCATGTCGGGGCTGGCAAAACGCAGGAAGTTGGCCATCAGCGCGCCGGCAAGGCCGCAGCCCATGCCCGAGATGACGAAGGCCATCAGCTTGTAGCGGTAGGCCGGCAGGCCGATGGCCGCCATTCGCTTTTCGCTCTGGCGCAGGCCGACGATGACGTTGCCGAAGCGCGAATTGACGATACGCCACAGGATGACGAAAAACAGCGCCGTGATCGCCAGGCAGACATAATAGACCGTCTGCTTGTCGCGCATGTTGAGACCCGGTAGCTCGTTGGCGCGACGGATGATGAGGCCATCGTCGCCGCCATAGGTCTTAAGCGACACGAACAGGAAGAACAGCATCTGGGCGAAGGCGAGCGTGATCATGATGAACTGCACACCGCCAGTGCGCAGCGACAGCGCGCCGATGACGGCTGCCATGAGGCCGCTTACCACGATCGCCGCGGGCACGGTGATCAATAGCTGGTTGGTGCCAGGAGTGAAGCCGAGCAACGGCTCACCCAGCGAATAGTGCTGGTAGAGTATGCCGACGACGTAACCGCCGATGCCGAAGAAGGCTGCGTGGCCGAAGCTGACCATGCCGCCATAACCGAGCACGAAGTTGAGGCTGGCCGCGGCGATGCCGTAGATCAGCACGCGCGTCGCGAGCGACGTCAGCGCGGTGTAGCCGGTGGCGTCGGCTATCTGCGGCAATGCGATGAGTACGATCACCACACTGATGAGCAGTGCGGGTCGCTTGAGTGACGTTTCCATTGGCGAAGCGGGGCCCATCTCAGGAATTTCGGATGAAGAGGCCTTTCGGCCGGATCAGAAGCACGATCGCCATCAAAAGGTAGATGCCCATCGAGGAGATGCCCGCACCGAGCGCGTCGGCTTCGGGGCCGACCATGACCTGACGCAGCAGCCCCGGCAGATAGGCGCGCAGGCCGGTGTCGACGATGCCGAGGATGAGGCTGGCGAAGAAGGCTCCGCGGATCGAGCCGACGCCGCCGATGACGACGACGACGAAGGTGGTGATCAGTATCTGCTCGCCCATGCCGACCTGCACGGCGAGGATCGGGCCGGCCATGAAGCCGGCGAGACCGGCAAGCAGCGCGCCGAGACCGAATACCAGCGTGTAGAGCAGGCGGATGTCGACGCCCAATGCCCTGACCATCTCGCGGTTGGTCGAGCCGGCGCGAACCAGCATGCCGATGCGCGTCTTGTTGATCAGCAAATAGAGCCCGACTGCGACCAGCAAGCCGACGGCGATGATGGTGAGTCGGTAAATCGGATAGAACAGGCCCGGCAACAGCTCGACCGAACCCTCAAGCAGCGCCGGCATCGACACGAACAGCGGCTGGCGCCCGAACAGGATGGTGATCGTCTGGTTGAAGATCAGGATCAGGCCGAAAGTGGCGAGCACCTGGTCGAGATGGTCGCGTTGGTAGAGCCTGCGCACGACGAGAAATTCGATCGCCACGCCCGATATCGCCGCCGCCGCAAGCGCTGCGGGAATGCCGAGCCAGAACGACCCGGTCTCCGCGGCGACCCAGGTGCCAGCATAGGCGCCTATCATGTAGATCGAGCCATGCGCCAGGTTGATGACGCCCATGATGCCGAAGATCAGCGTCAAGCCGGCTGCCAGCAGAAAAAGCATGACGCCGAATTGCACGCCATTGAGCATCTGTTCGAGGAAGAGCGTCATCGCCTGTCGCTTCGATTGGAAAACCTAAAGGGGGAGCGAGCGGCAATGTTGCCGCCCGCCACAGCGAACTGGTCGAACTACATCTTGCAATCGACCGCGTAGGCGTCGCCATGGTCCTTGAGGATGTCGCCAACGGTCTTCAAGAAGGGCTTGCCGTCCTCACCCTTCTCAACCTTGAGCGCATACCAATCCTGAACGGGATGCTGGTTGGGGCCGAAGGCGAACTTGCCGCGCACGGATTCGAAATCGGCCTTGCGCAGTGCCGCGCGGAACGCGTCGGCGTCGTCAAGGCTGCCGCTGGTTGCCTTCAGCGCCGAGGCATAAGCAAGTGCGGCGTCATACCCCTGGCTGGCGTAGTAGGTCACGGGACGGTTGTATGCCTTGTTCCAGGCTTCCATGAACTTCTTGTTGGCGGCGTTGTCGAAGTCGGAGTTCCAATGGCTCGTCACATTGAGGCCGATGGCCGCGTCGCCGACGGCAGCGAGCGTCACGCCGTCCATCGACGGCTCGGCCACCACCATGGGGATTTCCTTCATCAGGCCGGCCTGCTCGTACTGGCGCAGGAAGGTGATGCCGAGACCGCCCGGATGGAATTGAAACACAACGTCGGGCTTGGCAGCGCGGACCTGGGCGAGTTCCGCCGCGAAATCGGTCTGGTCAAGCCGGGTGTAGATTTCGCCGGCGATCTCGCCCTTGAAGTAGCGCTTGAAGCCGGCGATGGCATCCTTGCCGGCCTGGTAGTTCGGGGCCAGCACAAAGGCCTTCTTGTAGCCGAGATTGGTGGCGTTCTGGCCGGCACTTTCATGCAGGGAGTCGTTCTGCCAGGAGACAACGAAATAGTTCGGGTTGCACTCCTTGCCCGCCATGTTCGACGGCGCGGCATTGGGGCTGACATAAAACGCGTCGTTGTCGACGATGTCGGGCACGGTGGCGCCGGCGACATTGGAAAAGACGATGCCGGTGAACAGCTTGATGCCTTCCTCGCCGAGGAAGCGCTCGGCAATCTGCTTGCCCTGCCCCGGCTTCAGGCCGTCATCCTCGACCACCAGTTCGACCGGCACGCCGCCGAGCTTGCCGTCTTCCATCGCCAGCATGAAGCCGTCGCGGATGTCCTGGCCGAGATAGCCCGCCGGGCCCGACAGCGTGGTGATCATGCCGATTTTTACGGGATCGGCGGCAAAAGCCGGAAGCGCCGCAAGTGCCGCGACCGATGCGGCCAAAAGGGTTTTCCTCACGTTCATCCTCAGTTCTCCTCTGGTCGGCGCGTTTCAGCGCGCATTGTTGATTGCCGGGTTTGTTGCCAGCTGGCCGGGTGCCTCGATATCGAGAGGCACGAACCGGAACGAAGTCGCCTCTGCCGTCAGCCGGCCGAAGACAGGAGCGGGAAAGTGGTAGGGCGCGAGCACGGTGCCTGCGGCAGCCGACGCGCCGAGCAGGCCGATCCGCGTCGCACGCGCCTGGACCGGGTCCTCACAGAAATTGCAGACGATGGCGTCGTCGCCGAGTTGCAGCGGATGATGCACGGCGTCGGCCAGGAACAGCACCTCGCCCTCGCCTGTGTCGAGCGAGACGACCACCATGCCGGGCGAATGTCCCGGCGCTGGCTTCAGCCGCAGACCCGCCGCCACCTTGGCGTCGGAAGCGACCGCCTCGAAGCCGACGGACTGGATGATGGGCAACACGCTGTCCGCGAAGGCGCCATGCAGCGTGTTGCCGTCGACCGAAGCCTCGTGGACCTTGGTCCAGTGGGCAAGCTCGGTTTCGGCGACGACGTAGCGCGCATTGGGAAAGGTCGGCCGCCAGGTCTCGCCTTCCCGCCTTGTGTTCCAACCGACATGGTCGGCGTGCAGATGCGTGTTGATAACGATATCGACGCGCTCGGGCGAAATTCCGATCGCCTGGAGCGTGTCGAGGAATTTTGTCGCGCGGCGATGCCAGGCCGGCCGGTGGGGCCGCTCCTTGCCGTCGCCAATGCCGCCGTCGATCAGCGCGACATAGTCAGGCGTCTCGATGACGTAGCAGTTGAAGCTCAGCGCCACCGTATCGCCTTCCGGATCGACGGTGCCCTCTGGCGAGCGACCAGCCGCAGCTTCCAGATCTTCGCGCGAAAGCCCCGCGAAGATCGCCTTTGCCGGCCAAGCGACATTGGCCATGTCGGGGATGCAGGTCACCAGAACGGGACCAGCCTCAAGCTGCTCCAGTTCGATGTCGAGTTCCGGAAAATGTCGCCTGATGACCTTCATGCGCCTAGAGCTTCACCCAGCCTTCCGGCGGGGTCTTGCCCGGATGGAGCGCACCGCATTGCGGGCAGGTGCGCGCCTTCTCGTCAGCGTAGAACGCCTGGTAGATCGGCGGCAGGTCGCGGACGATGCTCTTCAGCGTGACTTCGACACGCTTGACCAGTGCGTTGCAGTCGAAGCAGTACCATTCGAAGGCGTCGAGCAGGCCGTCGTTGCGCTTGGGCTCGACGACGAGGCCGATGGAGCCTTCCTGCGGACGCTGCGGCGAATGGCGCACGTGCGGCGGCAAAAGGAAGATCTCGCCTTCGCGGATCGGCACGTCGTAGAAATTGCCGTTGTCCACCACCTTGAGCATCATGTCGCCCTTGAGCTGGTAGAAGAACTCCTCGACCGGATCGTCGTGGTAGTCGGTGCGCTTGTTGGGGCCGCCGACGACAGTCACCATCAGGTCGGCGTCTTCCCAGATCTGCTGGTTGCCGACCGGCGGCTTGAGTAGGTGGGCGTGCTCGTCGATCCACTTCGAGAAGCTGAAGGCCGAAAGGCGTCTGGTCATTGTCGTTCCTCCTTTGGGTCGGCGCACAGGCGTCGGGTTGATCGGCAGTCGTCAGGCTGAGGTCTTCAGACCGCAGGTTTCGAAGGCGGCGCGGGTGACGCGCTTTTCCGCCTCGGTGAGTTCCAGCAGCGGCGGGCGCACGCGTCCGCCTGCCTGCCCGAGCAGTTCCTGCCAGTACTTCTGGTGCGAGTGCGGCTTCTCGGCCGGTCGCGTGTCCTTGAGCGCGGCGCGCACCGGATCGAGGCTGTCACGAACGCGGCGGGCTTCTTCGGCTTTGCCGGCAAAGGCAAGGTCGGTGTATTCGCGCATGCGGCGATCATATTTGGTCTGGATCAGATAGGGCGGCGACGAGCAGAGGTAGAGCTGCCAGTTGAGCTCGAGGATGTTGTCCAGCCATTCCTCTTCCGAGGCCGTGCTGACGAGGATGCGGTCGCCCGCGAGCGCCGTCAGCTCCTTGTACATCGGGCGCGGCACCGAATACTTGATGGCGACGACATTTTCGATGTCGGCGAGCTTGTTGCAAAGCTGGGGGCTCATCAGATAGCCGCTGTCGGGATGGCTCCACAAGGCAATGCCGATGTCCACCTTGTCGGCGATGGTGCGGTAGTAGTTGAGCAGCGTCTCGTCCTGCTCCTTGAAGAAATGCAGGATCGGCGCGTGCACGACGATGTAGTCGGCGCCGCATTTCTGGGCGTGTTTGGCGAGGTCGATGACCACGTCCATGTTCTGGTCGGAACAGGACATGATGGTCTGGGCGCGGCCGGCGCAGGCTTCGACCGCGAGGTCGAAGCTGCGCTTGCGCTCGTCCAGCGACATCGAAAAGAACTCGCCCTGCTTGCCGGCGATGAAGAAACCGTCGATGCCGAGGTCGCCGATCCAGTGATCGATGTTGCTGCGGAAGCCGTCTTCGTCGATCGACAAATCATCCTTGAAAGGCATCAGGCCGGCGGCCCAGATGCCCTTCATCGTCGCCCTCGAATGGGCCTTGGCTGTCTTCTTGTCGTATTTCATCGAATTGCGAACCTTTACGAGGCGATTGCGGGCTTCGGCTAGATTGCCATGCGGTGCGAGACGTTCTTGGCCACCATGTAGTGCAAGATGCCTTCGACGCCGCCCTCGCGACCGAAGCCGCTTTCCTTGACGCCGCCAAATGGCGTTTCGGCAACCGATGCCTCAAGCGTGTTGATCGAGACATTGCCGGCTTCGAGGTCGTCGGTGATCTGGTCGACATTGGCGGCCGAATTGGTGAAGGCGTAGGCGGCAAGGCCGAAGGGCACGCCATTGGCCTTTTCGATTGCCTCCTCGAGCGAGGAAACAGGATTGATCACCGCGAGCGGGCCGAACGGCTCCTCTCGCATGACACGGGCATCGTCTGGCAGGTCGGCGAGGATGGTCGGGGGATAGAAATAGCCGCTGTTGCGTGGCCTCTCGCCGCCGAGCAGAAGCTTCGCGCCCTTCGACACAGCGTCCGCGACCAGCATTTCCATGGCTTCGACGCGGCGGTGATTGGCCACCGGGCCCATCTCGACGCCTTCATCCAGGCCGTTGCCGACCTTCACAGCGCGGGCACGCTCAACGAACGCATCGGTGAACGCCTTGTAGACCTTCTCATGGACGAAGAAGCGCGTCGGCGAGGTGCAGACCTGGCCGGAATTGCGGACCTTGCGGATGGCCGAGGCGATGCCGGCCTTCACCGGATCGGCGTCGTCGCAGACGATCACCGGCGCGTGGCCGCCGAGTTCCATCAGTGTCGGCTTCACATAGCGGGAGGCAAGCCCGGTCAGCGTCCTGCCCACCGCGGTCGAGCCGGTGAAGGCGATCAGGCGCACCTGCTCCTGTGGGATGAGATACTCCGAAATCTGCGAAGGAATGCCAAAAACGAGGTTGAGAACACCGGCAGGCAGGCCGGCGTCATGGAAGGCACGCGCAATGTGCAGGCAGCCGGCGGGCGTCTCTTCAGCCGCCTTGATGATGATCGAGCAACCGGCAGCGAGCGCGCCGGCGATCTTGCGCGCCGGCTGGCTCATCGGGAAATTCCACGGCGAGAACGCCGCCACCGTGCCGATCGGCTGGTGGTGGACGATGTAGCGGATGCCCGGCTCGCTCGGGATGACGCGGCCATAGGTGCGCTGCGCTTCGCCGGCATCCCATTCGAAGAACTCGGCGCCGCGGATGACCTCGAGGCGCGCCTGCTGGAACGGCTTGCCGTGCTCGCGGGTGATATCCTTGGCAACTTCGTCGATGCGCTCGCGCAGCAATGCTGCCGCCTTGCGCAGAACCTCGGCGCGGCGGGCGGGCGAGGTCTTGCGCCAGACGGCAAAGCCGCGCTCGGCCGCTTCGAGAGCCGCGTCGAGGTCGTGGGTGGATGCCACCGGAACCGCGCCGATCACACTCTCGTCGGCCGGGTTGATGACAGGCAGCGTTTCCGCCGTCCGCCGCCAGGCGCCGCCGATATAGAGCTGGAGATCGGGGTAGTTGGACATCGGTCGCCTCGGCTTCGCAATTGGCATCAATTTCGACAGTGCGGGCAGCAGCCCGTGTCGTCGTGGGCACAACATCGACGGAAACCGATATATCGACAAGATGGATTTATCTGATAAATTAAGACTGTATTCTGTATAAGTCAGCATCCAACGAAAAGCTGTGCCGTTCGGGCCTGCGCCACGGAGACCGACGTGAAGATCACGATCAAGCAGATCCAGCAGTTCCTGGCGGTCGCTGAGCTCGGCAGCTTTTCGCGCGCCTCCAAGCGTCTTGGAACCGCACAGCCGGCGCTGTCGCAGGCGATCCGCGATCTCGAGGCGGAATTGTCGGTGCGCCTGTTCGACCGTACCACCCGCCGGGTCGAGCTGACCGATGCGGGACGAGAATTCCAGAACTCGGCGACCAAGGTGATCGAGGAATTGGAGCATGCGGTGGAAGGCGTGCACATGCTGGCCGAAAGGCGGCGTGGACGGCTGCGCATAGCCGCGCCGCCGCTGCTGGCCTCGGTCGTGCTGCCGCAGGCCATCGCCGAGTTCCAGAAGAGTTATCCTGGGATATCGGTGCAACTCGCCGACGTCGGCACCGAGCAGATCGTGGAAAGCGTGCGCAGCGGCCAGGCTGATTGCGGCCTCGGCACCTTCTCGCCGGCCGAGGACGGCATCGAACGGCTATCTTTGGTGCGCGACAGCCTGATGCTGTTCTGCGACCATGGCAGTCCCTTTTATGGTGCGGACACCGTCAAATGGGCTGCTCTGGCGGAACAGCCGCTGATCACGCTGACCCGAGACAGCGGCATCCGGCTGCTCGTCGAAGTCGGCTTCGAGATGGCGCAGATCCCGTTCAAGCCGGTCTTTGAGGTGACGCAGGTGACGACGGCCATAGCACTTGTCGAGTCTGGCCTGGGCATAGCCGTGCTGCCTACCTATGCATTGGCGGCGGCGCGTTTCAGGAAGGTCGCCGGCAAGCCACTGGCCGAGCCTACGATTTCGCGCGAGGTCTCGCTGATCCACGCCACCGGTCGGTCGGTTTCACCGGCGGTATCGGCCTTCGCCGCCGTCGTGCGTCGTTATGCCCAGCAATTGACGCCGCGCGAAAGCACCTGACGTCTCAGCCCTTGATCAGCCGGACCAAGGCCTTCGACAGGACGGTATCCTCGGAAGCGAGGTCCAGCAGAACGTCGAAATGGTTGCGGCCAGGAATTTGCATCAACTCCGAGGCAAAGCCCGCCTCGCGCCAGAGCCGGTCATACTCCGTCGATTGCCGCCTGAACCCGTCGGGTTCGCCATCCGCATAGGCTATGACGATCGGGCAACCGCCCCTGGGGATATTTGCGGCCGGGCTCAGCCGTTCCACGGCAACCGCATCCAGCTTGATCCAGTCCTGCACGAACGAGTTTGCAATCGGCGCCAGGTGGAACAAGCCGCTGATCGGCAGCGCGCCCTTGATGACGTCTTCCGGAACGCCTGAAGCTTCGTGCCAGCCGCCAGAGAGCACTGCTCCCGTCAGGTGTCCGCCGGCAGAGCTTCCACCAACAAAGATGCGGTCGGGGTCGATACCGAACGAGCGGCCGTTGTTCCAGAGGAAGCCAATAGCCGCCCTGACCTCGCGCACGATCTCGTCGAGCGAGGCTTCCGGGGCCAGCCTGTAGTCTACCACGGCAGTTGCGACGCCCTGTTTCGCCAGCATCGCCGCCATGAAGGCGGAGTCAAGCTTGGACAGCATGCGCCAGTAGCCGCCATGGATGAAAACGAACACCGGGCGCGGCTCGCCTGAGGTGCCGTAGATGTCGATCGTCTGGCCGCTTTGCTCGTCATAGACGACGTCGAGATGCGACGCGTGGCCTCGCATCTCCTCGGAGCGGGTTCGGTAGTCACGCATGGCAGCCTCGAAGACCTCAGGGGTCACCGATCCGCGCGCACCGTAGTCGCGGTCGAGGACTTCGCGCGGCCAGTTGGCTTCCTCGGCAAGCATGCTCATGCGCTACTCCTGTCAGGCGACGAAGGCACGGATGGTGTCGGCCACCACCTTGGGCTGCTCGAGCGTCGGGAAGTGCGTCTTGCCAGGCAGCTTGTTGGGCTTGTACCAGTCGTTGCCGGCGGCGAAGTCGAGCTGTGCCTGGGCGTATTCCGGCTCGAAGGGCTGCGAATAGATGTGGGTGACCGGGCGCTTCTCGTTCAACGCGGCCATGCGCTGCATCGGATTGCCCCATTTGCGGTAGGCCCTGCCGATCTCCCGGCCCGACCGCGCCCACATGTCGAAGTTGTACTGAGCCATCTCGTTGTTGACGTGATTGACGATGTCCTGGTTCTCGGTGTCACCGATCCAGTAGTTGAAGAAATCGCCGCGGCCGTTCTCCCAGTTGGTACGATCCTGGATGTGGTCGATCATACGAAAGAAATCTTCGTTCGGCGTAGTCTGGATCCAGTCGATGACAACGGCGCGCGGAATGCGCGCTATACCCAGACGGTCGGTCACCTCGATGTTGGCCCAGCCGCCATGCGAGGTCGAGACCGGCACGACCTTGTCGATGTTCATCTTGTCGAGGAAGGCGACGACGTCAGACGCCTGGTCGTCGGTGGCGAAGTCGCCGTCATGCTCGCGATGCTCGCCATGGCCGCGCCAGTCCAGACGGATGACGCGATGGGTTTTCGCCAGTTCCGGCGCCAGCGTCTTGAACAGGCGGTGGTCCTGGCACCAGCCCGACAGAAGCAGCAGCACCTCGCCCTCGCCGGCCTCGTCATAAGAAAGCGTGTTGGCGCCGATCTGAATGGATTTCATTTGATGTCTCCGAATTCTGCGGCGCAGGGCGCCCGATGTTCTGTGATCAGGCGAGCGGCTGGGTCGCGGTTGGCGCATGACGCGCCGTCTTCATGCGCTCGGCGCCGATCTCGCGGCTCTTGCCGGTGATCTTCATCACCTGCGAGCGGACGTCGTCGGGCCAGAGATTCATGTCGCCGAGGCGCTCGGCCGTGTCCTGTGTATGCTCGGTGATCGGCCGTTCGTGCTCTTCCCAGGCGGCCAGCGCCTGTTTTACGTCGGCCGCATCCGCCACGGCGGCGGCGAGCCCAAGTCCGTTCATCAGCGCGCAACCGCCGCCCTGCCCGAGATAGGGCGGCATGGCATGCGCTGCATCACCGAGGATCGCGACACGTCCCTTGCTCCACTTCTTGAGCTTGACCACCTCGAAGGCATCCCAGCGGCCGGCATCGCCGAAGCGCGAGACCAGATGGGCGAGATGCGGGAAGGATTCGGTCCACAGCGCCCGATCGGCCGGAACCTTCAGCGCGTCGGTATCGTCGGCTGCACAGCACAGCGCGACATAGAGGTCGGTGGCGCTGGCCGGCGTGTAGAGGATGCGGCGCGTGCCGGTGAAATATTCTATGTAGCGGTCGCGATCTTCCGCCGGCACGTCGGCGTCGTCACGCGAAATCAACATGCGGATCGCGCCGTAGCCGAGATGCTTGCGGTACATCATCAGGTCGAGCGAGTCGCGCACCTTGGAATTGATGCCGTCGGCGCCGACCACCAGGTCGGCCTTGCGCCTGGTTTCGTCGGACAGCAGCAATTCGCCCCCTGGCGTCGCACCAACGGCTTCCGAATTGGTCAAAATCTCGACGCCGCTGCGGCGGCAGGTGTCGACAAGCGAATTGATCAGCTGCTCGCGCAGGATGGTGATCAGCCTGGCGTCGCCGTCGCCATTGATGGGGATTTCCTCCATCGTGGCGTTGTCGTGGTCGCGGGTGTGGAACTGCGGCCCGACGTGAGCGCCGACAACGGCCTGGTCGTAGGCGCCGATCGCCTGGAGTACGCGCAGACCGTTGCTCCAGATGTAGATGCCGGCACCGAAGGTGCGCAGGTTCGGGGCGCGCTCGTGCACGGTCACCGACCAGCCGCGCTGGGCCAGTGCTGCAGCCGTGGTCAGTCCGCCAATTCCAGCGCCTGCGATCTCAGCGTGGCGTCCGGCTCCGGTTTTCTCGGTCATGTCTGGATTGTCCTCCCCGTGCGGCAATGCTGCCGACGTCTGGGGCCTTGCCGCGACGGGGCGACCTCAGGCCGAAATACCTCCGCGCGCTGGCAACGTCCCGCGCTGCCAACGCCTCCTCATGGCAAGTTTCCAGCGATTGGACATTCAGACAAGTGAATTCTCTGGAAATTCCTATGAGGATTTGGAATATCAGCTCAGGCACAACGACTTGAAGGCAAGGCTCCGATGAAGCTCGTCACCAGCCGTCTCACCATCCGCCATTTGCGCATGGTCGTCGCGATCGTCGAAGAGGGCAATCTCGTTCGCGCCGCCAAGCGGCTGAACATGACCCAGTCGGCCGTCACCAAGGCGCTGCAGGAGATCGAGGCGCTGACCAAGGCGAGGCTGTTCGACCGGACCAATCGCGGCGTGGTGCCGACGATGTTCGGCGACACGCTGGCCGAACACGCCCGCCTCGTCATCACCCAGCTTGCCCATGCCGAAGAGCATCTCGCCGACCTGCGCGACGGCACCGGCGGCCGCGTCGCCATCGGAACGCTGCTGTCGGCTTCGGCCGAATTGCTGCCGACGGCCATCGCCCGCCTGCGCAAGGAGCGGCCCAAGCTCGTCGTCAAGATCGTCGAGGGCACCAACGACGTTTTGATCCCGGCCTTGCGCGCCGGCGAACTCGACATGGTGGTCGGGCGGCTGTCAGAGCAGCGCGACCGGCTGAATGTCGTGCAGGAGGTGCTGATGGACGACATTGCCTGCGTCGTCGCGCGCCGCGGCCATCCGCTGGCCGAGCGCAGCGAGCTCAACCTCGCCGACCTGATCGGTTGGGAATGGATCCTGCCACCGCAGGAAACCAGCCTGCGCCGACAGATCGACATCGCCTTTCGCGAGGAAGGCCTCGAACCGCCGTCGCATGCAGTGGATTCGGTTTCGCTGCTGACCAACAGGGCGCTGTTGATCGACGCCGACTATCTCGGTGTCTTCCCCGCCCAGGTCGCCCGCCGCGAGGCCGCAGCCGGCGCCATCGTGATTTTGCCGGTGACCTTGCGCGCTACCGCCATGCCGATGGGCATCACCACCCGGACGAATGCCCGCCTGTCGCCGGCGGCCGAAGTGCTGGTGGAGACGCTGCGCCGCACAGCCGCCGACCTCGCGCGCCATGACGTATAAGTAATCGCTATACGATTGGTATTCCCACCCGTCACACCTGGATGACGAGTTTTCCATTTACCGGAATGCTGGTTGGGCCAAGCTTGGCCGATTGGACAACACTGCGGAGGAGCAGCTGTTGCTTGCGGTCTCTACCTTGAACGAAGGTTGTGAGCTGACGCCACGGCCTCGGGAAAGCGTGCGGCCACCTGCCTGCTGCCCCTCCCTTTGAAACACCTTTTTGCCTGCAAAGCCTCAGCAAATCTCGCGATCCAGAATTGCGGCAGCTGAGCTGGAGCGGGGGAAAAATTTGGGAAGAGGAACAAAACTGATGCATTTCAAGGGAATTTTGTCGGCCGCCGTCATGGCACTGTCCGTCAGCGCGGCATATGCCGAAGATCCGCTCAAGATCGGCATGATCACCACGCTTTCGGGGCCGGCCGGCTATCTTGGCCAGGATATCCGCGACGGCTTCCAGCTCGCCATCGAGCAAAACAAAGGCAAGCTCGGCGGCAAGGACGTCGAACTCGTCGTGGAGGATGACGGCCTCAAGCCCGGCAACGCCAAGCAGATCGCCGACAAGATGTTGAGCGACGAGGGCATCAAGCTGTTCACCGGCATGGTCTTCGCCAACGTCGCATTTGCAGCCCTGCCCGATATCCTCGACGGCAATGCGATCTATGTCAGCGCCAACACCGCGTCCGCCACCTTCGCCGGCAAGGATTGCCACCCGAATTATTTCGTCAGCTCCTGGCAGGACGACAGCCAAGGCGAAAGCGCCGGCGCGCTGGCCCAGTCGCTCGGCTACAAGAAGGCCTTCCTGATCGCACCGAACTACCAGGCCGGCAAGGAAACGATGGGCGCCTTCAAGCGCTTCTATAAGGGCGAGGTTGTCGGCGAGACCTACACGGGCCTCGACCAGACCGACTTCGCCGCCGAAATGGCGCAGATCCGCGCCGCCAAGCCCGATGTGGTCTACGAGTTCGAGCCGGGCGGCCTCGGCATTGCCTTCATGCGCCAGTACCAGCAGGCAGGCCTGCTCAAGGACATCCCGATGGTCGTCCATCCGGCGTCCCTCGACCAGGTCATCGTCGGCGCGGTGGGCGACGCCGCCGTTGGCGTGAAGGTCACCAGCCACTGGAACGACGACTTCGACAATCCGGTCAACAAGAGCTTCGTCGCCGCCTGGAAGGCCAAGTTCGGCGACCGGCCGATCACGTACTATGCCGCGCAGGGCTATGACGCGGCATTGCTGATCGGCACCGGTCTCGAAAAGGCAGGCGTCGACGACCTGCCGGCGTTCCGCAAGGCGCTGCTGACCCAGGAAATCCCTTCGGTGCGCGGCTCGTTCAAGTTCGGCCCCAACCAGCACCCGGTGCAGGATTGGTATTCGCTCAAGGCCGAGAAGGGTGCCGACGGCAAGATGGTACTGAAGACCGACACCAAGGTTCTGACCGCGCACAGCGACAGCTATGCCGCCGACTGCAAGATGCCGGCAGCCGACTAGCACGGAGCATTCGACCCGGCATGGTTGCTCTCGACCATGCCGGGTACCCTCGTGCCTCCCCGCCAAATCTTCATTCCGCTCAAAGCGATACAAACTCGTGGCCGGCAAGTACGCTGTTACCCTGCGTCACGCATAAATGCCGCCCACAATGTGGATTTTCTTGTTCCTACAGGCCAATAACTGCCAGGCACTGCATACAGCAGCAGTCGGCGGCAGGTGATTGGGTGTTGACCTTTGATCCGACTGGCCTTCCGATGAGGACCAACCGGAACCAACCAGGGCAAGATGCGGGATACACCAGGGGCTACCCAACAAAGCGCGACCGAGCGCCACGCGATCAGCGCGGACCTGATCGCGGTGCTTGTTGCGGCCCCCAACGGCAACCCTGTGGTGCTGACGATCAAGGAGGCAGCCGCCCTGCCCTCCGGACCCTTCGAACTCGGCCACCGCTCACTGCAATCGGGCCTGCGCAATTGGGTCGAGCAGCAGACAGGGCATCCGCTTGGCTACATCGAACAGCTCTATACCTTCGCCGACCGAGACCGCGGCAGCGATGGGCCGGCTGGCCGGGTGATCTCGATCAGCTACCTCGGCCTGACCCGCGTCGAACCGGCGCACGGGACGCCGCCGGGCAGCTGGCGCGGCTGGTATGAATTCTTCCCCTGGGAGGACCATCGCACCGGCGCGCCAAACATCATCCAGGAGCTCATCGTGCCACGCCTGCGCCAGTGGGCGGACACGGCGGAGCAGCAAGACAAGCGCCAGAATCGCCTGCGCCGTGCCGGAAGCGCGTTCGGCTTCGACGGTCGCCCATGGAACGAAGAACTGGTGTTGCAGCGCTACGAACTGCTCTTCGAGGCAGGTCTTGTCGAAGAGGCCGCACGGGCAAAGGACATGGGCGACGCACCTGCAATGCCCGGCAAGCCTATGGTCGGCGACCACAGGCGCATCCTGGCAACCGGCATTGCCCGGCTGAGGACCAAGATCAAATACCGCCCGGTTGTGTTCGAACTGATGCCGCCATCCTTCACCTTGCTGCAGTTGCAGCGTGCCGTCGAAGCCTTGGCCGGCCTGCTTGTCCACAAGCAGAACTTTCGCCGTCTCATCGAACAACAAGACCTTGTCGAGGAGACTGGCGAAATGAGTTCCGACACCGGCGGCCGGCCGGCAAAGCTGTTCCGTTTCCGCCACGCTGTTCTCGACGAGCACGCGGTCGCCGGAACCAAATAATCCAATTGCCGCTTGACAGTGCTTATGCTCATGCTAAGCATATGTCCATATTATACTCAACACGAGCATAATAAGGATGACGATGTCTGGCATGCCCCTCTCCGCCGCCTCGCTCTATAACCGCGTCCAGCGCGTCATTCCCGCCATCGAGTGGCCGGTGTTTTCCGGCGACATCGATGCCATCCTGAAGCTGAAGCGCGAGCGCAACGCCGTCATCCTGGCGCACAACTATCAGACCCCCGAGATATTCCATTGCGTTGCCGATATCGTCGGCGACAGCCTGGCACTGGCCCGCAAGGCGATGGAGGTCGAGGCCGATGTCATCGTGCTCGCCGGCGTCCATTTCATGGCCGAGACGGCGAAGCTGCTCAACCCGTCCAAGACCGTACTGATCCCCGACACGGCCGCCGGCTGCTCGCTGGCGGATTCGATCACGCCGGCAGACATCCGTCTGCTGCGCCAGCGTTATCCCGGCGTGCCTGTCGTCACCTACGTCAACACGTCTGCAGCGGTGAAGGCAGAATCGGACATCTGCTGCACCTCGGGCAATGCCAAGGCGGTCGTGGAATCGCTCGGCGTGCAGCGCGTGCTGATGCTGCCGGACGAATATCTGGCACAGAACATCGCCAAGCAGACCGATGTCGAGATCATCGCCTGGAAAGGCCATTGCGAAGTTCATGAGCGATTTACTCCAGCCGACATTCGCGAGATGCGCGCGGCCCATCCCGGCGTCACGGTGCTGGCACACCCGGAATGCCCGCCGGAGGTCGTCGCCGAGGCCGATTTCGCCGGCTCGACAGCAGCGATGTCCGACTATGTCGGCCGGGAGAAACCCGCCCGCGTCGTTTTGGTGACCGAATGCTCAATGAGCGACAACGTTGCGGTCGAACACCCCGACGTCGAGTTTATCCGCCCCTGCAATCTGTGCCCGCACATGAAGCGGATCACGCTCGGCAACATCCGCTCCGCACTGGAACGCAACGAGCATGCCGTGACAATCGAGCCCGCCATTGCCGTCCGCGCCCGGTTGGCTGTCGAGCGGATGCTGATGGTATGAGCGACTTTCGCGATCTCGCGGGCCGTTCCATAATCATCGGCGGCGGCCTGGCCGGGCTGATGACCGCGCTCGAACTGGCGCCCGAGCCAGTCGTGCTTCTGTCGGCGGCACCGCTCGGCGCCGAGGCATCGAGCGCGCTCGCGCAAGGCGGCCTTGCTGCCTGCATTGGCTCGGACGATAGCCCCGCGCTCCACGTTGCGGATACGCTCGCCGCCGGCGACGGCCTGTGCGACGAAGCTGTGGTTCGTCGGATCGTCGAAGCAGCGCCCGCGGCGATCGACAGGTTGAGACGTCTCGGCGTTGCTTTCGACCTGATGCCAAATGGCGATCCGAGCCTTGGCCTGGAGGCCGCGCATAGCCGCCGCCGCATCGTGCACGCGGCCGGCGCCGCAACCGGCAGCGCGTTGATGCGCGCGCTTGTAGCCGCCGTCCGGCGGACGCCTTCAGTCACTGTCATTCAGGGTTTCGAGGCCCGGCGGCTGCTTCTGAAAGACGGCGAAGTCGCAGGCGTGCTTGCTGCTGGAATGTCCGGCGCCACCGCACTGGCGACAAGCCGCGTCGTACTTGCAACCGGCGGCGTTGGCGGCCTGTTCCATCAATCGACCAATCCGCTCGGCTGCTTTGGCCAGGGCCTGGCGCTTGCCGCGCGCGCGGGGGCCGAACTCGCCGATCTCGAATTCGTACAGTTTCATCCGACAGCGCTCGACAGCGCAGCACGCCCGATGCGGCTGATCAGCGAAGCGGTGCGCGGCGAAGGTGCCATTCTGATCGACGAGACTGGCAAGCGGTTTCTCGCCGACATGCCCGGCGCCGAACTTGGCACCCGCGACGCGGTAGCGCGCGGGGTCTATCGCCATTTGGCACGAGGGCACCGTGTTTTCCTCGACGCCCGCGCCTGTCTCGGCACAAACTTCGCCACGCGCTTCCCGGCGATTGCGGATTTTTGCCGCGAAGCCGGCATCAATCCTGCAGTCGATCCGATCCCGGTTCGACCTGCGGCGCATTATCATATGGGCGGCATCGCCGTGGACGCAGAGGGCCGCAGTTCGGTGGCGGGTCTCTGGGCTTGCGGTGAAGTCGCCTCGACCGGCCTGCACGGTGCCAACCGGCTCGCCAGCAATTCACTGACCGAAGCCGTGGTGATGGCCAGTTGGGTGGCGGAGAGCGTTTCCAGCGCGGCGATCCGCCCTGCGGGGCCGGCATTGCCGATTGAAATGCTGAACCGCCCCGATCCGATCGTCGTTCGGAACATCGTTTCGCCCGCGCTTGGCGTGCTGCGCGACGGTGACGGCCTGCGGGACGCGGCTTCCACCCTCTGGCCGCTGGCGAGTGGGGCTGATGCCTGCGCGGATCCGGCGGCAGTCGGGCTGATGATGGCTGTCTCGGCGCTCGGCCGCATGGAAAGCCGTGGCGCCCATTGCCGAGCCGACTATCCGACGCGGAGCGCTGTCGCACGCCGCTCGACGATCACGCTCGACGCAGCGTCAAAGATTGCCGCCGAACTCGACCTCAAGCCGCTTGCCCGGAGCGCCTGAAAATGAACCTCTCGCCTCTGCCCCAGATCATGCTCGAGCCGTTGGTTCGCGCCGCTTTGCTGGAAGACCTCGGCCGCGCCGGCGACATCACCACCGATGCCATCGTGCCCGCCGGCCAGCAGGCGTCAGTGGTGCTCGCGGCGCGCCAGCCGGGCGTGGTTGCCGGGCTCGACCTGGCGGCACTCGCCTTTCGGCTGATCGATCCTTCAATCGAGATGAAGGTCGCCATGACTGATGGCAGCAGACTTGTGGCCGGCGATGTGATCGCCTCGCTCAGCGGACCGACGCGTGGGCTTTTGACCGCCGAGCGCGTGGCGCTCAACTTCCTTTGCCATCTCAGCGGCATAGCCACCGCCACCGCAGGCATTGTCGAGGCCGTGCGCGGCCACAAGGCGAGCATCGTCTGCACCCGCAAGACGACGCCGGGCCTGCGCGCGCTGGAGAAATATGCGGTGCGCACCGGCGGCGGCTCCAACCACCGCTTCGGCCTCGACGACGCGGTGCTGATCAAGGACAACCACATCGCCATCGCAGGTGGCGTGAAGCACGCGCTCGATCGAGCCAAGGCCAATGTCGGGCATTTGGTGAAGATCGAAATTGAGGTCGACACACTCGGCCAGTTGGACGAAGTGCTGGCGCTCGGCGTCGATGCCGTGCTGCTTGACAACATGTCGCCGGACATGCTCACCGAGGCGGTCCGCATGGTCGGCGGACGCGCCGTCACCGAGGCTTCGGGCCGGGTAAACCCTGCTACCGCCCCCGCAATCGCGGCCAGCGGTGTCGACCTGATTTCGGTCGGTTGGCTAACGCACAGCGCGCCGATCCTTGATATTGGACTGGACACAGCCGCCTGAGAGAGGCAATGGTCCCGCCCCGGGTGGGGATAGCAAGGACACGTCTTGGCAATGGAGAGCGCATGAACGCCGATTTGCACCTGAACGCAGCCGCAACTGAGATCAATGGCGCGCTGCCGCAGTGGAGCCGCGCGGAAGCCCAGGCGATCTACGACCTGCCCTTCAACGACCTGCTGTTTCGGGCACAGACCGTTCACCGCGAGAATTTCGACCCCAATCGCGTCCAGCTCAGCCGACTGCTGTCGATCAAGACCGGCGGCTGCCCGGAGGATTGCGGCTATTGCAGCCAGTCATCGCGGCATGAATCCGGCCTCAAGGCCTCCAAGCTGATGGAAGTGCAGCGCGTTCTGGCCGAAGCTAGGAAGGCCAAGGACGCCGGCGCCACGCGCTACTGCATGGGCGCTGCCTGGCGCAGCCCCAAGGAACGCGACATGGATGCGGTCGTCGCCATGATCGAGGGCGTCAAGGATCTCGGTATGGAGACCTGCATGACGCTCGGCATGCTCGATCTCGGCCAGGCGCAGCGGTTGAAAGAAGCAGGCCTCGACTACTACAACCACAACATCGACACCTCCGAGCGCTACTACAACGAGATCATCACCACGCGCACCTTCGCCGACCGGCTGGATACGCTCGCCAATGTCCGCGACAGCGGCATCAAGGTCTGCTGTGGCGGCATCGTCGGCATGGGCGAGGAAAAGGCCGACCGCGTCGACATGCTGGTAACGCTGGCGAACCTGCCCGAGCATCCCGACAGCGTGCCCATCAACATGCTGATCCCGATCGAAGGCACGCCGCTGGGCGATGCCGATCCGATCGAGCCGATCGAATTCGTCCGCACCATAGCGCTCGCCCGCATCATGATGCCGAAGTCGCATGTCCGCCTGTCGGCCGGCCGCACGGCGATGAGCGACGAGATGCAGGCGCTGTGCTTTTTTGCCGGCGCCAACTCGATTTTCGTCGGCGACACGCTTTTGACCGCCGAAAACCCCGGCGAAGACAAGGACACTGCGCTGTTCCGCCGTCTCGGCATCCAGCCGATGGAGCGCGGCGAGTAGTGAGCGAGCGGGCTTTGCTCGACCGCTACGAGGCCAGCCTGCGCGGGCTGGCCCGCAAGAGCCGGCTGCGTTCGCTGAGCGCCCGCGCCGGGCTCGATTTCGCCTCCAACGACTATCTCGGCCTCGCCGGTTCGAAGCGTATGGCAGACGCGGTTGCCGCAGCACTTGCCAATGGCACGCCGGTCGGCGCCACCGGCTCGCGCCTGTTGCGCGGCAACGCCCCCGAGCACGAAACGCTGGAGGAAAAGGCGGCGAAGTTCTTCGGTGCCGAACGCGCCGTGTTCTTCGGCGGCGGTTATGTCGCCAACTTCGCCGTGCTGACCACCTTGCCGCAGAAGGGCGATCTGATCGTGCTCGACGAGCTTATCCACGCCAGCGCCCATGAAGGCGCGCGTGCCGGTCGCGCCGAGGTGGTGGAAACGAGGCACAACGATGCCGACGCCATCGACCACGCGATCAAGGCCTGGCGCGCCAATGGCGGCGCCGGCCGCGCGTGGATCGTTGCCGAAAGCCTCTACAGCATGGATGGCGACCGCGCCCCGCTGGACGCGCTCGCAGCCGTTGCCGACCGGCACGACGCCTTCCTGTTCATCGACGAGGCGCACGCGACAGGCGTCTACGGCCCCGGCGGACGCGGACTGGCGCATCATATCGAAGGCCGCGACAATGTCGTTGTGCTGCACACTTGCGGCAAGGCCCTCGGCGCCTCGGGCGCGCTGGTCACCGCACCGGCAATACTGTGCGACTATCTCGTCAACCGCTGCCGGCCCTTCATCTATGCCACGGCGCCCTCACCGCTGATGGCGGTGGCGTCGGCGACAGCACTCGATATCGTTGCCGACGAACCCGAACGCCGCGAGCGGCTGGCGAAGATTGTGGCTTTGGCTGGCGCCAAGGCGGAAGCGCTGGACTTCAAGCCAAGCGGATCGCAGATCCTGCCCGTCGTCATCGGCGACAATGCCCGGGCCATGGCGTTGGCCGATGCACTGCAGGCACGCGGCTTCGATGTGCGCGGCATCCGCCCGCCGACGGTGCCAGAAGGCACGGCACGGCTCAGGATCTCGCTGACGCTCAATGTAAGCGAAGACGATGTTGCGGCGCTGTTTGCGGCACTTTCGGAGGAATGCTCGCGATGACAGCCAATATCGTCGTGACCGGCACCGACACCGGCATTGGCAAGACCGTGTTCGCGGCAGGTCTCACCGCCCTGCTCGACGGAATCTACTGGAAGCCGGTTCAGTCTGGCATCGAGGAGGAGACCGACAGCGAGATCGTCGCCCGGCTCGCCGGCCTATCGCCCGAGCGAGTGTTGCCGGAGGCATGGCGGCTGAAGGAGCCGTTGTCGCCGCACCGCGCCGCCGAACTGGACGGCGTCGAGATCGATGCCGATACGCTGACCCTGCCCGTTACCGAACGGTCGCTGGTCGTCGAGGGCGCTGGCGGGCTGATGGTGCCGGTCAACCGCCGCACGCTCTACGTCGACATCTTCGCGCGCTGGGCGGCATCCGTGGTGCTTTGCGCCCGCACCGGGCTCGGCACGATCAACCACACGCTTTTGTCCATCGAGGCGCTGCGCGCCCGCTCGGTGCCGCTGCTGGGCGTAACCTTCATCGGCGACGAGATGGCGGACACCCAGCGCACCATCGCCGAGATTGGCAAGGTCCGCGTGCTCGGTCGCCTGCCCCGGCTCGACCCGCTGACGCCTGATGCACTCGCCGACGCGATGCAGGCGAACTTCAATGCCGCCGATTTCCTGGAGGCCAGGTCATGAGCCGCTCCGCTGTCTGGCACCCCTTCACCCAGCACGCCACCGAGCCCGTGCCGCCGCTGATAGCGCGCACCGAAGGCGCCTATGTCGAGACGGCTGACGGCAAGCGCATCCTCGACGCGATCTCGTCGTGGTGGGTCATCACGCATGGCCACAGGCATCCGAAAATCGTCGAAGCAATCCGCAATGCGACCGAAACGCTCGACCAGGTGATCTTCGCCGGCTTGACGCACGAACCGGCGGAACAGCTGGCGTCGGCGCTGGTAGAGATGGCACCCGCCGGACTCGACTGGGTGTTTTATTCCGATAGCGGCTCGACCAGCGTCGAGGTGGCGCTGAAGATGGCGCTGGGCTTCCACCGCAACAACGGCCAGGCGCGCTCGCGCCTCATCGTGATGGAGCACAGCTATCACGGCGACACCATCGGTACGATGAGCGTCGGCGCGCGCGGGGTGTTTAACGCCGCCTACGACCCGCTGCTGTTCGAGGTCGACACCATCCCCTTCCCCGCGCCCGGTCGCGAACGGGCAACGCTCGATCGCTTCGAGGCTCTGACCCGCGACAGCAAGGCAGCTGCCTTCATCGTCGAACCTTTGGTGCTCGGCGCTGGCGGCATGCTGATGTATCCCGCCCGGGTGCTGACCGAGCTCAAGCGCATCGCCGAGCGATCGGGCACGCTTTTGATCGCCGACGAGGTGATGACCGGCTGGGGCCGCACCGGCACCACGTTCGCCTGCGAGCAGGCCGGGATTTCGCCCGACATTCTGTGCACCTCCAAGGGCCTGACCGGGGGCTCGATGCCGCTGGCGGCGACACTCGCAACCGACGCGATCTTCCAGGCACATTTTTCCACCGACCGCGCGAAGACCTTCTTCCATTCAAGTTCGTACACGGCAAACCCCATCGCCTGTGCTGCGGCCCTTGCCAATGTTGCACTCTGGCGCGACGAGCCGGTGGCCGAGCGGGTGGCGGCACTGTCGCGCATGCAGGCGGACAAGCTCGCGCGCTTCAGAAACGACGAGCGTTTCGAAAACCTGCGCACGACAGGAACCATCGCAGCGCTCGACCTGCGCGTCGGCAAGGCAGGCTACCTCGCCGAGGTCGGGCCGAAGCTGCGCGCGTTCTTCCTCGAGCGCGGCCTGCTGGTCAGGCCGCTCGGCAACGTCATCTACGTGCTGCCGCCCTATTGCGTGACATCAGGCGAACTCGACCGGCTCTATGACGCCGTCGACGAGGCCGCAGACCTGGCTAACAGCGGATGAACCGCACCGCGCGCATCGCGGGCTTCGGCCACCACGTGCCGGGCCGCAAGGTGGAGAATGCCGAGATCGAGGCGAACCTCGGGCTTGATGCCGGATGGATCGAAGGCCGCACCGGCATCCGCTCGCGCTTCTGGGCAGAGCCTCAGGAGACGCTGTCGGGATTGGCCGCAAAGGCCGGCGAGATGGCGCTTGATGCCGCCGGCATCGACCGAAAAGATGTCGGCCTGCTGTTGCTCGCCACCTCGACGCCCGACCACCTCCTGCCGCCGAGCGCGCCGCTGGTGGCGCACAAGCTTGGGCTCGACCGTGCCGGCGGCGTCGATCTCGCCGGGGCCTGCGCCGGCTTCATCTACGCGTTGACCTTCGCCGATGGCTTCGTGCGGCTGCACAATAAGCCAGCCGTGGTCATCGCAGCGAACATCCTGAGCCGCCGTATCAACCCAGCGGAGCGGGCGAGCGCCGTGCTGTTCGCCGACGCTGCCGGAGCTGTCGTGCTCAAGCCTTCCGACGACCCCGGCCATGGCATTCTGGGCGCCTCGGTCGATGCCGACGGTGCCGGCTACGCCCTGATCCAGATCCCGGCCGGTGGCAGCAACCGGCCGTTTTCCGACGAACTCGACATCGCCGAAACGCGCATGACCATCGCTGATGGCCGCGCCGTGTTCGCCAAGGCAGTCGAGATGATGAGCCGCTGTTCGACGGAAGCGCTCACTGCTGCGGGCCTTGTTGTTTCTGATATCAGCCGCTTCGTGCCGCATCAGGCCAATGCCCGGATCTTCAATGCCGTCGGCAAGTCGCTCGGCGTCTTAGACGACAGGATCGTCAAGACGATCGCCGACTACGGCAATTCGTCGGCCGCGACGATCCCGCTTTCGCTGTCTCTGGCGAACCGGGCGAACCCGTTCCAGCGCGGCGAAAAGCTGCTGCTTTCGGCGGCCGGCGCCGGCATGACCGGCGGTGCGCTGGTGATTGGAATGTAGCTTCGCGCCGGCTGGCGTATCAGGAGGAAGAATGCGCAAGATCGTCGCCGGCAAGCTGCACGGCATCCACGTCACCGAAGCCAATCTCAACTATCACGGCTCGATCACGCTCGACCCTGAGCATTGCGAGGAAGCCGGTATCCTGCCGATGGAATTCGTCGAGATCTGGAACAAGAGTTCCGGCGCACGCATTTCCACCTATGTGATCCTGGGCGAGCGCGGTTCGCGCTGCTGCATCCTCAATGGTGCCGCCGCCCGCACCTGCCAGGCTGGCGACCAGGTCATCATCTGCAATTCGGTCTATGTGAACGAGAGCGAGATCACCGCGCTCAAGCCGCGCGTGCTGACCTTCGACAAGGACAACCGCGTCATTGACCGGCTGAGCTACTCTGTCGAGCGCGACCAGACCGGCCGCTACAGCTTTTCGATCCTGGACGAGACCAGCGCGAAGCTTCCTATCCCCGCGCTGGTGAGCAGTCATTGACTGCAGCAGGCCGCGAACTGGCCTGCTTACGATTGATTACTGGCGTTCGAGATGTTCGACGGCCAGGAAGGCGGCCTTGGCTGCCAGCGACAGGTGCTTGGCGGCCTCGACACGCAGAGGCGTGTAGAAGTGCTCTTCGTGCAGCATGTTGACGGTGCCGACCAGCTTGTCGCCGACGAACACCGGCCAGTTCAACACCGAGCCGCAGCCGAGTGCCCAGATCGTCTCGTGATCCGGGAATACGTCGGCGATGTCCTTGATCGTGTTGGCGACGAAGGGCTTGCGCTCGATGTGGATCGTGTCGAACCAGTGCGTGCGGTTGATCGGCTTGGTACCGGAAACCGGATAGGCATCCGGGTGGCTGGTGTAGGTGCGGCCCGAGCGTTCGTTGGCCCAGTCGAGCTTCATGACGGTGAAGAGCTTGGCGCCGACGACGAGATCGGCCAGCGCCTGCAACGCCTTCCAGATGCCGTCGACTTCGGTGGTGGTTGCAATGGCGGCATCGAAGGCGGCCAGCGCCTCGGCGAAATTGGTCTCTGTCATGATGTACCTCTATTTCAAGTCTTGGGAAGCGACGCGCTGAAACTGGTCAGTTCGCGCGAATAGGGATCGACGAGCGCGCCGCGCTTGAGCTGGTCGACGCTGGCTACCTCGACGACGCGGCCATGGCGCATGACGGCAAGGCGGTCGCACAGGAACGAAACCACCGGCAGATTGTGCGTGACCATCAGATAGGTCAGCCCCTGCTCGCGGCGCAAGCGCTTGAGCAGGTTGAGGATTTCCGCCTGCACCGAAACGTCGAGGGCAGATGTAGGCTCGTCGAGCAGCAGCATCTTGGGCTTGAGGATCAGTGCGCGGGCAATAGCCACACGCTGGCGCTGGCCGCCCGAAAGCTGGTGCGGAAAACGGAAGCGGAAGCGACGATCGAGACCGACCGACAGCATGACCTCGTCGACACGCGCGCCGCTGTCGCCGATGCCGTGGATGGCAAGCGGCTCGCTCAGCGTCGCATCGACCGTCTTGCGCGGATGCAGCGAGCCATAAGGGTCCTGGAACACCATCTGGCACTGCCTGGCAAAGCCACGGTCGATGCCATGGCTGCGCTGTTCGCCGAAGACCGAGATGGAGCCGGTCCAGCTTTTGGCCATGCCGGCGATGGCCTTGAGCACGGTGGTCTTGCCCGAACCGCTCTCGCCGACCAGCGCGAAACTCTCGCCCTCGGCTACCGTGAAGCCGATGCCGTGGGTGACCTTCGAATCGCCGTAGGAGATGTCGAGATTGTCGATCGCCAGCGCGTTCATGTCGAAGCCCCAGTACGTTCGAGGACAGGAAGCTCGTCGCGGCTTTCGTCGATGCGCGGGATCGCAGCAAGCAGCCCGCGCGTGTAGGGATGCTTGGCGTTCTTGAGCTCGCCGGCATCGCACTCCTCGACAACTTCGCCGCTGCGCATCACCAGGATGCGGTCGCAATAGGCCGAGACGAGATCGAGGTCATGGCTGATCAGGATCAGGCCCATGCCCTTGCGCTTGACCAGATCGTCGATGATCTCGAGCACCTGGGCCTGGACCGAGACGTCCAGAGCCGAAGTCGGCTCGTCGGCGATCAGCAGGTCAGGCTCCGGGATCAGCATCATGGCGATCATGACGCGCTGGCCCATGCCGCCCGAGACTTCGTGCGGATAGAGCCCGAGCACGCGCTCGGGGTCGTTGATGCGCACGGCTTCGAGCATGGCGAGCGTGCGGCTGCGGATGTCGCTGCGGCCAAGTTTCTGATGCGTCAGCAGCGCTTCTGCGATCTGATCGCCGATGGTCATGACCGGGTTGAGCGAGAATTTCGGGTCCTGCATGACCATCGAAATGCGGGCGCCGCGGATCGAGCGCATCTGCTTTTCGGACAGCGACAGAAGATCGGTGCCGTTGAAGGTCATTTCGTCGGCGGTGACCTGGCCGGGCGAGCGGATGAGCCGCAGGATCGAGCGTCCGGTCATCGACTTGCCGGAACCGCTCTCGCCGACGATGCCGAGCCGCTCGCGGCCAAGCGTCAGCGACAGGCCCTTGACCACGTCGACCGGACCACGCGCCGTCGGGAACGTGACCTTCAGATTGCGGATTTCAAGCAGCGCGTTCATTGCCGATCTCCATGCTTGGGATCAAGCACATCGCGCAGGCCGTCACCGAGGAAACAGAAGCCGAGGCTGACGATGACGATGGCAAAGCCGGGCATCGTCGCCACCCACCACTGGTCAAGGATGAAGGAGCGACCGCGCGAGATCATGGCGCCCCATTCCGGCAGCGGCGGCTGCGCGCCGAGGCCGATGAAGCCGAGGCCGGCGGCCGTCAGGATGATGCCGGCCATGTCGAGGGTGACGCGGATGATCATCGACGACGTGCATAGCGGCAGGATGTGGTTGACGATGACGCGCAGCGACGAAGCGCCCTGCAATTCGACCGCCGCGACGAATTCGGAGTTGCGAATGGTCAACGTCTCGGCCCTGGCGATGCGGGCGTAACCCGGCCAGGTGGCGATCGCGATGGCGATGATGGCGTTCTGGATGCCGGGTCCAAGGGCCGCGACGAAAGCCAGCGCCAGGATCAGCTTGGGCATCGACAGGAAGATGTCGGTGATGCCCATCAGGATGCGATCGACCCAACCGCCGAAATAGCCCGCGACAGCACCGATCACCAGTCCGACAGGGGCGGCAAGAACTGCCACCAACGCCACGATCATCAGCGTGATGCGCGCGCCGTAGACGACGCGGCTCCAGATGTCGCGGCCGAGTTCGTCGGTGCCCATCCAGTTGTCCCAGCTCGGCGGCTTGAGCCGCATGGCGAGATCCTGCCCGATCGGCGAATGGGTGGCGATCCAGGGCGCAAACAGCGCCACCAGGATCAGCGTCAGCACGATGACCGCGCCGACCATGGCCAGCGGATTGCGCGACAGTGCGCGGGCTAGGCGATAGCTGCGGCCCAGCCGGGCCTGCAGGCGCGAGGACGGCGAATCGTCGAGAAGCCAGTCACGTGTCGTCGTCATCAGCGTGCCCTCGGGTCGAGGACGCGGTAGAGCACGTCCGAAATCTTGTTGATGCCGATGAAGACCGCGCCGATGACTAGCGTCGAGCCGAGCACGGCGTTCATGTCGGCGTTGAGCAGCGCCGTGGTCAGGTAGTTGCCGATGCCGGGCCAGGAGAACACCGTCTCGATCATTACCGAGCCTTCGAGAAGGCCGGCATAAGACAGGCCGATGACAGTGATCAGCGGCACGAGGATCGGGCGGAAGGCATGGCGCCACAGCACCAGCCGCTCGGAGACGCCCTTCACCCGAGCGGTGGTGACATATTCCTGCGCCAGTTGGTCGAGCATGAAGGAGCGCGTCATGCGGGCGATGTAGGCAAGGCTGAAGAAGCCAAGCACCGCAGCCGGCAGCGCGATATGCGTCAGGGCGTTGAAGAAAATCTCGGTGTCGCCGGCGAGCAGGCTGTCGATCAGGAGCAGCCCGGTGACCGGCTCTATGAGCCCATCATAGAAGATGTCGATTCGGCCGGGACCACCGACCCACTGCAGCTTGGCGTAGAACAGCGCCAGGCCGACGAGGCCGAGCCAGAACGCCGGCACCGAATAGCCGAGCAGGCCGACGACGCGGATAACCTGGTCAACGAGGCTGCCCTGGCGGCTTGCGGCATAGACGCCCATCGGCACGCCCAGCATCACACCGATGATGATGCCGATCGTCGCCATCTCCAGCGTCGCCGGAAAGACGCGGGCCAGATCCTCGGCGACGGGCCGGCCGGTCGACACCGACATACCGAGATCGCCCGTCAGCACGTTGCCGACATAGTGGAAGAACTGGACGATCAAGGGCTTGTCGAGGCCCATTTCGATGCGCGCAGCTTCATAGACGGCGCGCGGGGCACGGTCGCCGACGACTGCAAGCACCGGATCGATCGGCACCACGCGGCCGATGAAGAAGGTGATGGCAAGGAGGCCGAGGAAGGTGAAGGCAACTGCGACAAGGACGCCAAGCACGCCTTTGACCGTTTTCCAGGCGTGCCGCGCATTGCGCGAGGAGCCGCCGGGCCCTGTTGGAAGCGCCTTTGCGGCGGTGTCGGTTTCTAATGCCACGCGGTCTTTGTTCCTACCACATTGGCCGCGTCGCGGATGCGGCACGGATGTTTTCTGTCGAGCAAAATTCTGCTTGGACTATACAAATAATTTTGCTTAGATCAAAAAAATTTTGATAGGAGCGAAAAACTTGTCCTCAGCGGCCGGCAAATCTGCGGCATCGAGCCAGCCCAAAGTGGGCGCGCTGATCCGCGCCCGCCGGCGCCAGTTGTCGATGACGCTACAAGAATTGTGTGACGCCGCAGGCATTTCCGTGGGTTACCTCAGCCAGGTGGAGCGCGATCATGCCACCCCCTCGCTCGGCACGCTCGCGCAAATCGCCCGCAGCCTTGATGTCGGTGTGGATTATTTCATCGCGACACCGAGCATGGAGGACGGCCTGACCCGTTCTGGCGACCGGAACCGATTCTCCGTCGACGGCTCGTCGATCGTGTATGAGCGCATCGCCGCCGACTTCACCGGCAACGTGCTCTCATCATTCGTGCTGAACGTTCCGCCAGGCTACCGTTCCGAAACGGTCAGCCATGAGGGCGAAGAAATCCTGTTCATCCTCGAGGGCTCGATCACGCAGCGCCTGGAAAATGACGAGATGGTGCTTTCGGCCGGCGACAGCCTGCACTTCCGCGGCAATCGCCCGCATTCCTGGTCGAACGACACCCAAAATTTCGCGCGCATGCTCTGGACCGGCACCTTGCCGATGTTCAGGTCGCGCACGGAGCATCCGGCCCTGCGCGGTTCCAGGGCCGACGAGAAGACAACGGGAACCAAAAAGGAGAGAAAATGATGAAACTGTTCAAAGCCGCGCTGCTCGCCGCGGCGCTGGCGATGCCTATGTCGCCAGCAATCAGCCTCGCGGCTACACCGGCCGGTGTGCTCGTGGTGGCTCAGAATATCGACGACATCGTCAGTATCGACCCGGCGGAGGCCTACGAGTTCTCCTCGGGCGAATACGTCGCCCAGACCTATGATCGTCTCGTCCAGTACGATGCCGCCGACACCAAGACGCTGGCAGCTGGCCTCGCCAAGGAATGGACGGCCGACGACGCCAACAAGACCATCACGTTTACGCTGCGCGACGGCGTCAAGTTCACCTCTGGCAACCCACTGCGCGCCGAAGACGTGGTCTATTCGTTCAAGCGCGTGATCGTGCTCAACAAGGCACCGGCCTTCATCTTGACCCAGCTTGGCTGGACCCCCGAAAACTTCGATTCGATGGTCAAGGCCGACGGCAACAAGGTCGTGATCAAATATGCGGGCGACTTCGCTTCGGCCTTCGTGCTGAACGTACTCGCCGCCCGTCCGGGTTCGATCGTCGACGCGGTCACGCTGCAGGCCAACGAGGCCAATGGCGACATGGGCAATGGCTGGCTGAAGTCGAACTCGGCCGGTACCGGCCCGTTCGTGCTCAAGGCTTTTCGTCCGGGGGAAATCATCAACCTCGCTGCCAACCCCGACTATTTCAACGGCGCGCCTGAGATCAAGGGCGTCATCATCCGCCATGTCGCTGAAGCCGCGACCCAGCAGCTGCTGCTGGAATCGGGTGACGTTGACATGGCCAAGAACCTGACCTCGGACCAGATCGCAACGATCGCCGGCAAGGACACGCTTGTTACCGAGACCTATCCGCAGGCTGCCGTCCACTTCCTTTCGTTCAACCAGAAGACCGAAACGCTGACGCCACCGGCCGTCTGGGACGCTGCCCGCTACCTGGTCAATTACAAGGGCATGACCGACACCTTCCTGAAAGGCCAGATGCAGACGCACCAGGCCTTCTGGCCGTCGGGCTTCCCGGGCTCGCTCGACGAGACGCCCTACACCTACGATCTGGCCAAGGCCAAGCAGATCCTGGCTGACGCCGGCATCAAGACGCCGATCAAGGTTTCGCTCGACGTCATCAACTCGACGCCATTCACCGACATGGCACAGTCGCTGCAGGCAAGCTTCGCCGAAGCAGGCATCAACTTCGACATCGTGCCGGGCACCGGCTCGCAGGTCATCACCAAGTACCGCGCACGCACGCATGAGGCGATGCTGCTTTACTGGGGCCCCGACTTCATGGACCCGCACTCCAATGCCAAGGCCTTCGCCTACAACGAGGACAACTCGGACGGAAACTACCAGTCGACCACCACGTGGCGTAACAGCTGGGCCGTGCCGGAAGAGCTGAACAAGGAGACCAAGGCAGCACTCGCCGAGCCTGACCAGGCAAAGCGCAGCGCGATGTATGTCGACCTGCAGAAGAAGGTGCAGGAGAAGTCGCCGATCGTCGTCATGTTCCAGGCCGCGACCCAGGTGGCGCGTGCCAAGAACGTCGAAGGCTACGTCAACGGCGCGACCTCCGACTTCGTCTACTACCGTCTCGTCAAGAAGAACTGACGAACGGCACTGACCGGGACCGCCCTGTTGCGGGCGGTCCCATTTCCCCTCACCTCAACTTACCCCTCCCCAACTCCAAGAAGGCAGAGACGATGTACGAAGAGCGGATGGCGCGGCTGCGCGAGCGCATGGCTGAAACGGGAACCGACCTTGTCGTCGTCGGCCCCTCTTCGCACCTTGTCTGGCTTGCCGGGATGTCGCCGCATGGCGACGAGCGCCCGGTGCTGCTGATTGTCGCCAAGGACCATGCCGGCTTCCTGATGCCGGCACTCAACGTCGACAGCCAGCGCCCCTACACCAAGTTGCCGTTCTACCCGTGGACCGATGCCGACGGCCCAGGGGCAGCGCTTGCCGATCTGCTCAAGGATTGCGGTGCTGACCATGGCAACCTCAAGATCGCGCTCGACGAAACCATGCGCGCCGATTTCGCGCTGCTGGTCATCGACGCCCTGCCCGGCGCTAGCCGCGGCTTCCTCGCGGACACTGTGAGCTTCCTGCGCGGCCAGAAGGACGAGGCCGAATACGCGCTGCTCAAGATGAACGCGGTGCTCAACGACGGCGCCATGAAGGCCGGCTTTGCCGCGCTTAGGGAAGGCGTGACCGAGTTGGAAGTGGCACAGGCAATCCGCGACTTCTACGCCGCCAATGGCGCCAAGCCGGAGTTCACCAGCGTCTGCTTCGGCGAAAACGGTGCCTTTCCCCATCATCACACGGGCGACCGCAAGCTGAGGGCCAACGAGGCCGTGCTGATAGACATCGGCGGCCGCAAGGACGGCTACCCCTCCGACATGACCCGCGTCGGCGTGTTCGGTGAAAAGCCGGAAGGCTTTGACGAGGTGCATGGCGTGCTCGAACGTGCCGTGCAGGCCGCGATCGCCGCCGCCAAGCCCGGTGTTGCCGCCAAGGAAGTCGACAAGGCCGCCCGCGACGTCATCACTGCCGCCGGCTATGGCCCGAACTTCCTGCACCGCACCGGCCACGGCCTCGGCATCGATATCCATGAGCAGCCCTACATCACCGGCACCTCGGAAACGATCCTCGTGGAAGGCAACGTGTTCTCGATCGAGCCGGGCATCTACCTGCAGGGCCGTTTCGGGCTCAGGCTGGAAGAGATCGTGATCCTGCGCGGCAACCGTGCCGAAGTGCTGTCCGATCTGTCGCGTGAAGCATTCCGCGTGAAGGCCTGAACCACGCTGGGCGGGCGGCCTGGCGGCACCGCCCAGCAAACCTTTTCCGATCGAGATGACAAAAGGGGCCGCGGTTTGACCGCGGCCCCTTTTTAGTGCGTCCTTCGAGGCTCGCTGCGCTCGCCTCGAAGGACGCCCCGATGCAAGGCGCTGACGCCCCAAAAAAAGAAAAGCCGGGCAAGCCCGGCTTTTCAAGCATTACATCGGCTGATGTACGATCAGTTGACCGCGTCCTTGAGGCCTTTGCCAGCCGAGAACTTCGGTACGGTACGCGCCGGGATCTTCACTTCGGCACCCGTCTGCGGGTTACGGCCGGTCGACTCCGCGCGCTGGGATACGGTGAAATTACCGAAACCGACGAGCCGGACATCGCCGCCGCTCTTCAGTTCGCCGGTGATAACGGAAAAAACAGCATCGACAGCGGACTGCGCATCACCCTTGGAGAGCTTGGATGCCTCGGCGACGGCGGACACTAGTTCGTTCTTGTTCATTCGAATTCCCTTCCATGAGAAAACCGGGACATTAGACTCAGCCGGTAGGACACGGACTTTAGAAAAAAGTGCTGCCACAACCAAGTCGAAAAGGCTCACAAAGCCCGGAATTCTGCGGTTTTTCACATGAAAAAGCCGGGCGGGTGCCCGGCTTTTTCGTTTCCACTGCAACTTTAGATGCGACTTAATGAGCAAAGCCCTTGCCGGCATCGTCGCCGGCATCTGACTTGGCCGCCGGCACATCGACCGGTTCGGTCCATTCGATCGGCTCAGGCATGCGCACCAAGGCGTGGCGCAACACTTCGCCAACCCGGGAGACCGGAATGATCTCCATGCCGCTCTTCACGTTCTCCGGAATCTCCGCCAGATCCTTGGCGTTATCTTCCGGAATCAGCACCTTCTTGATGCCACCGCGAAGCGCTGCAAGCAGCTTTTCCTTGAGGCCACCGATCGGCAAGATACGGCCGCGAAGCGTAATCTCGCCGGTCATCGCCACGTCGGCCCGAACCGGGATGCCGGTAAGGATCGAAACGATGGCAGTGGCCATGGCGGCACCTGCTGACGGACCGTCCTTCGGGGTGGCGCCCTCCGGCAAGTGGACGTGGATGTCGCGCTTGTCGAACAGCGGCGGCTCGACACCGAAATCGAGCGCCCTGCTGCGGACATAGGATGCCGCAGCCGAGATCGATTCCTTCATGACGTCGCGCAGGTTGCCGGTGACGGTCATCTTGCCCTTGCCGGGCATCATCACGCCTTCGATCGTCAGCAATTCGCCGCCGACCTCGGTCCAGGCAAGCCCGGTGACGACGCCGACCTGATCCTCGCCTTCAACCTGGCCGTAGCGATAACGCGGCACGCCGAGATATTCGTCCAGATTGGCGGCGGTGACCTTCACCGACTTCTTCTTGGTCTTGATGATCTCGGTGACGGCCTTGCGCCCGAGCTTCATCAGCTCGCGCTCGAGGCTGCGCACGCCCGCTTCACGGGTATAGAGCTGGATCACCGAGCGGATCGCATCTTCCGAAACCGAGAACTCCTTGGGCTGGAGCGCATGGTCGCGCACCACCTTCGGCATCAGGTGCCGCTTGGCGATCTCGACCTTCTCGTCTTCGGTGTAGCCGGCGATACGGATGATCTCCATGCGATCCATCAAGGGCGCAGGGATGTTCAGCGTGTTCGCCGTCGTCACGAACATCACGCTCGAAAGATCGTACTCGACCTCCAGATAGTGGTCCATGAACGTTGCGTTCTGTTCGGGATCGAGCACCTCGAGCAGCGCCGACGACGGATCACCACGGAAGTCCTGGCCCATCTTGTCGATCTCGTCGAGCAGGAAGAGCGGGTTGGACTTCTTGGCCTTCTTCATCGACTGGATGACCTTGCCGGGCATCGAGCCGATATAGGTGCGGCGGTGACCGCGAATCTCGGCTTCGTCACGCACGCCGCCGAGCGCCATGCGCACGAACTCACGGCCGGTCGCCTTGGCGATCGACTTGCCGAGCGAGGTCTTGCCGACGCCGGGAGGGCCAACGAGGCACAGGATCGGCCCCTTCAGCTTCTTCTGGCGGCTCTGCACGGCGAGATATTCGACGATGCGGTCCTTGACCTTGTCGAGGCCGTAGTGGTCGGTGTCGAGCACCTCCTGGGCGAAGTTCAGGTCCTGCTTGACCTTGGAGTTCTTGCCCCACGGGATCGACAGGATCCAGTCGAGATAGTTGCGCACGACGGTGGCTTCAGCCGACATCGGCGACATCGAACGCAGCTTCTTGAGCTCGGCATCCGCCTTTTCGCGGGCCTCCTTCGACAGCTTCGTCTTCTTGATGCGCGCCTCGATCTCGGCGGATTCGTCGCGGCCGTCTTCGCCTTCGCCGAGTTCCTTCTGGATCGCCTTCATCTGCTCGTTGAGGTAGTACTCGCGCTGGGTCTTCTCCATCTGCCGCTTGACGCGGCTGCGGATGCGCTTTTCCACCTGCAGGACGGAGATCTCGGCTTCCATGAAGCCCATCGCCTTCTCGAGCCGCTCCTTGACGGACAGCGTGCCGAGCATTTCCTGCTTCTCGGTGATCTTGATCGCGAGATGCGAGGCCACCGTATCGGCGAGCTTGGAATAGTCCTCGATCTGGCTGGCAGCACCAACCACTTCGGGCGAAATCTTCTTGTTCAGCTTGACGTAGTTTTCGAAGTCGGAAACCACCGAACGGGCCAGCGCCTCGACCTCGACCTCTTCCTCCTCGGGCTCGCTCAAGACAAGAGCGTGGGCCTCGTGGAAATCAGGCTTGTCGGTGAAGGACTGAATCTTGGCGCGCGTCGTGCCTTCGACCAGCACCTTGACGGTGCCGTCCGGCAGCTTCAGCAGTTGCAGCACATTGGCGAGCGTGCCGATGTCGTAGATGGCGCCCGGCTCGGGATCATCGTCGGCGGCATTCATCTGGGTCGCAAGCAGGATCTGCTTTTCCTGACCCATCACCTCTTCCAGGGCCTTGATCGACTTTTCACGGCCCACGAAGAGCGGGACGATCATGTGCGGGAACACGACAATGTCGCGCAACGGCAGGACTGCGAAGGTACCTTCGCTGGAAGAGCGGGATATTTTGGCCATTGTCCAACCTTTCATTTCGCAGCCGCGCGAGCGCCAACCGCGAATCTCATATTAACGACCATGGACGGTTCCGCCTACCGCCGATTACCGCGCGGCATTACAGCACGAAAACCCACCCATCGCCTCTTCTCCGTTAGTTGGAGCTTCGCCGGGTAAACATCAAGGCCAATCACGCTTCCGTTTGGATGGCCCGGACCGGCGAGGCTCCAAATGCCAACGGCGCCGCTGGGGCGCCGTTCGCTGGAGCAGTTAAAGGGAAACTGCCAGGCCTCAGGCGCTGACGTTGCCCTTCTTTTCCTTCTGTTCGGAGTAGATGTAGAGCGGCCGGGCACTGCCGGTCACCACCTCTTCCGAAATCACCACTTCCTGGACGCCTTCGAGCGCCGGAAGTTCAAACATCGTGTCGAGCAGGATCGCTTCCATGATCGAACGCAGGCCGCGGGCGCCGGTCTTGCGCTCGATAGCGCGCTTGGCGATCGCCGACAGCGCATTCTCGTGGAAAGTGAGATCCACGTTCTCCATCTCGAACAGGCGCTGGTACTGCTTGACCAGAGCGTTCTTCGGCTCGGTCAGGATCTGGATCAGCGCCGGCTCGTCGAGATCCTCGAGCGTTGCCAGAACCGGCAGACGGCCGACGAACTCGGGGATCAGGCCGAACTTCAGCAAATCCTCTGGTTCAACGAGGCGGAACACTTCACCGCTGCGCCGGTCTTCCGGCGAAGCGACAGTGGCGCCAAAGCCGATCGAGGTCTTGCGGCCACGATCCGAGATGATCTTGTCGAGGCCGGCAAACGCACCGCCGCAGATGAACAGGATGTTAGCCGTGTCGACCTGCAGGAATTCCTGCTGCGGGTGCTTGCGGCCGCCTTGTGGCGGGACGGAAGCCACGGTGCCTTCCATGATCTTCAGCAGCGCCTGCTGGACGCCCTCACCACTGACGTCGCGGGTGATCGAAGGATTGTCCGACTTGCGCGAGATCTTGTCGATTTCGTCGATGTAGACGATGCCGCGCTGAGCCCGTTCGACATTGTAGTCGGCCGACTGCAGCAGCTTGAGGATGATGTTTTCGACATCTTCGCCAACATAGCCGGCTTCGGTCAGCGTCGTCGCATCCGCCATGGTGAACGGCACGTCGATGATGCGCGCGAGCGTCTGGGCGAGCAGCGTCTTGCCGCAGCCCGTCGGGCCGATCAGCAGGATGTTTGACTTCGCCAATTCGACGTCGTTGCTCTTCGAGGCATGCGCCAGACGTTTGTAGTGGTTGTGGACGGCCACCGACAGCACGCGCTTGGCGTAGGGCTGACCAATGACATAGTCGTCCAGAACCTTGAGGATTTCCTGCGGTGTCGGCACGCCCTCGCGCGACTTCACCATCGAGGTTTTGTTTTCCTCGCGGATGATGTCCATGCACAGTTCGACGCACTCGTCGCAGATGAAGACGGTCGGACCGGCTATGAGTTTGCGCACCTCATGCTGGCTCTTGCCGCAGAACGAGCAATAGAGCGTGTTCTTGGAGTCGCCGCCGCCGTTGCTGACCTTGCTCATCTTGTCCAAGTCCTTTCACTGCCGCCCGGCCGCTGGTCTGGCTTTGGGGCGCATATGCAATCTAACGACGGACGCCGCCAGCGCCATTCCCTGGCCGCCGCAACGAGCTCCGTACAACTCACATTCCAGAAGTCGCTGCAACGAGTCGCGGCACCCTTGAACAACGCTAAGCCGTCGAAGCTCAACGCAGCCTTAACGTAGGCCGACGCTTTCGCTGTGGGAACAGCAAAATGTGTCCGAAATGCCGCAGGGCACCTCAAAAATGCGAGATGTGACCTCGTAGGCAGCTCGCAGCGTCCAATCACGAAGCGGTAGCACCCTCAACCGGGTCACGGCTTGCGATGACCTTGTCGATCAAACCAAAGTCGCGTGCCTCGTCCGCCGTCATGAAATGGTCGCGGTCGAGGGTCTTTTCAATGGTCTCGTAGTCCTTGCCGGTGTGCTTGACATAGATCTCGTTGAGACGGCGCTTGAGCTTGACGATGTCCTGGGCGTGGCGCTCGATGTCCGAAGCCTGGCCCTGGAAGCCGCCCGATGGCTGGTGCACCATGATGCGGGCGTTCGGCGTGGCAAAACGCATATCCTTGTGGCCGGCGCAGAGCAGCAGCGAGCCCATCGAGGCCGCCTGGCCGATGCACAACGTCGAAACCGCCGGCTTGATGAACTGCATGGTGTCGTAGATCGCCATGCCCGAGGTCACCACGCCGCCGGGCGAATTGATGTAGAGATTGATCTCTTTTTTCGGGTTCTCGGCTTCGAGGAACAAAAGCTGGGCGCAGACGAGCGTTGCCATGCCATCTTCGACCGGACCAGTGATGAAGATGATGCGCTCCTTGAGCAGGCGCGAGAAGATATCGTAGGCGCGCTCGCCCCGGTTGGTCTGCTCGACCACCATCGGAACGAGGTTCATGTATGTTTCGACGGGGTTCTTCATCGACTATCCCTTTTCGTGAGGGGATTCCGGCGCCGGACGGGCAGAATCGGTTCAGAGGCTTTGCCCTGTAAATAGGATGCCGCATAAGCGTTGCGCAAGACCGCTAAGCACGCATGATTTCAGCTACCGCTAACTTTCGCAGCGATAGCTGGCTCTATGCTCGGTACTGGAACTTTCCGCACTTGCTGCGGTAGTGGACCCAATCAGACGATGCCCAGCTGCGGCTGGCGGGTGTATACGGCGTCCGCGGCTGGAACGGACATTTCGAAACCACTGGTCACAGAGGCAGCAGCTGCGACGACCTCCCAGGATTTTACGCGATGAAAAACGACACCAAACACTGGTCAAAAGTGGAACTCCTGCACGAGACCGTCAGGAACCCGAATATCCACATTCGCGGCACCCACAGCTACTACAGCGATGCCTGGTCGGGATCGTTCGAGGACAGCGTGGTGCGCTACCTCTATGGCGACGAGTACAGCCTCAAGGCGTGGGCGCCCGCCTGGCCGATCGACCAACTTCACATCGGTGACTATGTCTGCATCGGTGCGGAAGCGGTGATCCTGCTCGGCGGCAACCACACGCACCGGACGGACTGGTTCAGCCTCTATCCGTTCCCGGAGGCCATTCTGGATGCCTATGCCGGCAAGGGCGACACGATCATCGGCGACGGTGCCTGGATCGGCATGCGCGCCATGGTCATGCCCGGCATCACCATTGGCGAAGGGGCGATTGTCGCATTAGGCGCTATCGTCACCAAGGACGTGGCGCCCTACACGGTCGTCGCGGGCAATCCGGCCGTGCCGATCAAGACCCGTTTCCCTCAGGTCGTTGTCGACAAACTGGTGGCGCTCAAGGTCTACGAATGGCCGGCGGAGAAGTTCGAGGCGCTGAAGCCGCTGCTATGCGCGAACGAGATCGACGCGCTGACGCTGGCATCCGAGAAATTCGACGCCGGGAAAAGCTGAGGCTCAGAGCCTGATCACATATTCCTTGCGAGTCGTTTCAAGCACTTCCCAGCTTCCCCTGAACCCGGGCCTGAGCACGAAGCTGTCGCCGGCGCGGACGGTGCGGGCCTCGCCGTAGTCCTCTGAGATGACGGAAACGCCCGTGAGAATGTGGCAGAACTCCCATTCGTCATACTCGATGCGCCATTTGCCCGGCGTCGATTCCCAGATGCCGGCATAGAGCCCGCCTTCGGCTTCCTCGGCGTTCCAGGTGCGGAATTTCGGGGCGCCCGAAATCAGCCGGTCCTTTGCCGGAGCCCCTGCTTCGGGCTCGCCACTGACGTCGATGGTAAGAAATCTCGGCAAGATCGAACTCCCAAACAGCAAAGGCCCCGGCAGCGTTATCTGCCGGGGTCAACTCTTGCATGGCCGATCAGGCCTTGGCCAGCGCGTGCTCGAGGTCGGCAATGATGTCGCTGACATCCTCGATGCCGACTGAGAGGCGGACAACATCCGGCCCAGCACCTGCTGCCACCTTCTGCTCGTCGGAAAGCTGGCGGTGGGTGGTCGAGGCCGGGTGGATGACCAGCGACTTGGTGTCGCCGACATTGGCGAGATGCGAGAACAGCTCAAGGCCCTCCACGAACTTGACACCAGCCTCGTAGCCACCCTTGAGGCCGAAGGTGAAGACAGCGCCCGCCCCTTGCGGCGAATACTTCTTCATCAGCGCATGGTTCTTGTCGCTCTTGAGGCCCGGGTAAGAGACCCATTCGACCTTGGGATGGTCGGAGAGCCAGCCGGCGACAGTCAGTGCGTTGTCGCAATGGCGCTGCATGCGCAGCGGCAAGGTCTCGAGGCCGGTGAGGATCAGGAACGAGTTGAACGGCGAGATCGCCGGGCCAAGATCGCGCAAACCGAGCACGCGCGCGGCAATCGCGAAGGCGAAATTGCCGAAGGTCTCGTGCAGCACGACACCGCCATATTCGGGACGCGGCTCCGACAGCATCGGGTATTTGCCGGACTTAGACCAGTCGAAGGTGCCGCCATCGACGATGACGCCGCCAATCGAATTGCCATGGCCGCCGATGAACTTGGTCAGCGAATGAACGACGATGTCAGCGCCATGCTCGATCGGGCGGATCAGGTATGGGCTCGCCAGCGTGTTGTCGACGATCAGCGGCAGGCCGTGCTTGCGGGCGATGTCGGCCACCTTTTCGATGTCGACGAAGGTGCCGCCGGGATTGGCCAGGCTCTCGATGAAGATCGCCTTGGTCTTGCCGTCGATCTGCTTGTCGAAGCTCGAGATGTCGTTGGTGTCAGCCCAGCGCGCTTCCCAGCCAAAATTCTTGAAGGCGTGGCCGAACTGGTTGATCGACCCGCCATAGAGACGCGTGGCGGCGACGAAATTGTCGCCCGGACGCATCAGATTGTGGAACACGAGCAACTGGGCCGCATGGCCCGAGGCGGTGGCAAGTGCTGCGGTGCCGCCTTCAAGGGCAGCAATACGCTCCTCGAGCACGGCCTGCGTGGGGTTCATGATACGGGTGTAGATGTTGCCGAAGGCCTTCAACCCGAACAGCGACGCGGCATGGTCGGCGTCGTCGAAGACATAAGAGGTCGTCTGGTAGATCGGCGTGGCGCGAGCGCCGGTCGCCGGATCGGGTTTGGCGCCGGCGTGAACCGCAAGCGTGTTGAAACCAGGGGCGCGCTGGGACATTTATTCCTCCAAGGAGATGTAAGTCGAATTCGGCCGCCATCTTTGGCCGAGCCTGTGCCGGAAAGCAAAGACGAATATTCCAGGCAGGCCAATACTTCCCGCACGATTTTTCCAAGCAGGTCAGGCGACTGCCTGATAACGGCGACTATTTTGCGCGAATGCCAAAACTCTGGAAACCCTCGCGCATCACCGGGCGCTTCGAAGAGAGCACGCCGGAATTGACGCCGGTCCATCCAATCTCGCCGGCAAGCCGGGCATATTCGATCTTGGGACAGCGGTTCATGACGACCTTGATGCCGGCGGCTTCGGCGCGCGCGGCAGCCTCGTCGTGGCGAACTGTAAGCTGCATCCAGATGACCTTGGGCAGCGGATCGAGCTTGAGCGCGTCATCGACGATCGCAGGCACCGCGGCAGACGCCCGGAAGACATCGACCATATCGATTGCCTGGGGAATGTCGGCGAGGCTGGCATAAGTCATGCGGCCGAGGATCTCCTTGCCGGCATGGCCCGGATTGACCGGGAAAACCTCATAGCCCTTGTCGATCAGATATTTGGTGACGAAGTAGCTCGGGCGAACATCGTTGGCCGAGGCCCCCACGACGGCGATTGTCCTGACCGCGTTCAAGATGCCGGCGATGTAGGCATTGTCGTAGCTGTCGTGGTTCATGGCCGCCTCGTTCGACGGCCTTTGGATACCGGCTTTCGGCGGGGCGTGCAAACGTCCAGCACCTCAAGGCAGCAAGATGCTGCCATCCTCGGCGATCGGGAAATCTGGATTGTGGGCCACCTCCCACAAATGGCCTTCGGTGTCGGCGAAATAGCCGTACCAGCCGCCCCAGAAGGCGCGCTGCGCCGGTTTTACGATACGGCCACCGGCTTTTTCGGCGGTGGCCAGCACCTCGTCAACTTCGGCCTCGGAACGCGTGTTGTAGGCAAGCGACACACCGGAAAAGCCGCCCTTGCCGCCTGGAATGCCCGCGTCGCTCGCCAGTTGCTCGCGCCCCCAAAGGCCGAGCACGATTCCACCCATCTGGAAGAAAGCGACACCGTCGGTGATCGACTGGTTTCGTTTGAGCCCCATCGCCTCATAGAAGCGCACGGCGCGGCCGAGATCGTCGACCGCCAGGGTGACAAGCGAAATCCGCTGTTCCAAACCTACTCTCCCTTCCATTCAGCTTTGCGTTTGTCGAGGAACGCGCCGATCCCCTCTTCGGCATCGCGTGCCAGCATGTTTTCGACCATCACCCGCGACGCATGATCGTAGGCCTCGGCGAGGCCCATCTCGGCTTGGGCGTAAAACGCCTCCTTGCCGATTTTCAGCGTCAAAGGTGATTTCGAAACAATGGTTTGGACGTATTTCGCAACAATATGAGTCAGGTATTCGCGTGGGACCACCCGGTTGATCAAGCCGAACTCGCGGGCCGTGGTCGCATCGATCGTCTCGCCAGTCAGCAACATCTCCATCGCCTGCTTGCGCGAAACGTTGCGCGAAAGCGCCACCATCGGCGTCGAGCAGAACAGCCCGATGTTGACGCCCGGCGTGCAGAAGGTGGACTGGTCCGAGGCAATCGCCAGGTCACAGCTGGCCACCAGTTGCAGGCCAGCGGCCGTCGCCAGGCCGTCGACCTCGGCGATAACGGGCTTGGGATGGCGCACAATCGACTGCATCAGTGTCGAACAGCGTGACATGGTGAGTTCGAAGAAGGCGCGGCCGCGATCGGCGTCGCTCCTGTGGGCCGTCACTTCCTTGAGATCATGGCCGGCGCAAAAGACGTTGCCCGAAGCCGCAATCACCACCACTCTGATGTCGCTGTCCTCGCGGGCGCCATCGAGCTGTGCCTGCAGCGCCGCCATCGTGTCGATCGACAAGGCGTTGGCAGGAGGGTTGGCGAGGACCAGGCGCAGAACGCCATTATCGAGGCTGGACCAAACAGGGCCTTCAGGTGTGCTGCGCTTGATGGCAACGATTTCTGCCATAGTGTCCCCCAACGTGAACAAATGCGGCGAAAGACGAATCGCCAGCGTCGAGCTTGAGCCATATACGTTTGCACACAAACATTGGTTCCCAACTATGTGTCACGGGGGACCGCACAGGTTCAAACGCAGTCGGAATGACGCCCGCGGAAATGTAGCCGCAAGCCAACGGAAAGAGCTGATGCCCGAGCAGAATGGATTGAAGCCGCTAATGGCCGCGGCCGAGGTCAACGCCCTCCTCAAGGAGGTCTACCCCCAGCTCAACGAACACTATGATTTTTACAAGGTGACAGAGGTCTTCCCGGGCGGCTGCACCGTCAGGCTCAATGCCGACGAGCGCCATCTCCGACCCGGCGGAACGGTGTCGGGACCGTCGCTGTTCACGCTTGCCGACATCGGCGGCTACGTCTGCGTGCTCAGCCACGCCGGGCCGGATGCATTGTCGGTGACCACCAACCTCAACATCAATTTCATGCGCAAGGCGGAAGCCGGACCTATCGACGGCCACTGCCGTATCCTCAAGCTCGGCAAGAGCCTGATGGTCTTCGACATCGACATCGTGGCCGGACCGGGCAAGCAGACCGTGGCGCACGCGACCGGCACCTATTCCATCCCGCCAAAGCGCTGAAAGCGCCGGAATAGATTAGCCATTGCAGCCGGCGAAGGTGCCAAACCCGGGGTTGATTCAAACAACGGGAATGCGGTAAAATAATACCGCACATCTATGTCTATGTTTTCTATATCTTTTTCGCCCTACCGCCGGATTGCAGGCGCTTGACGATGCGAAGGCCCTCCCCTATAAGCCCATCCAAAGCAGCGGCCCGCATTGGGTCGCCGTTTTGTTATTGGCTGCGGCTTCGGCCTTTTGCCAATGAAAGCAACAAGAAACGCCTTCTTTTGAAGGTCCGAACCGAAAGCATATAACCATGACAACCTTTTCGCAGAAGCCTGCGGACGTGGTGAAGAAGTGGGTGCTGATCGACGCCGAAGGTCTCGTCGTCGGCCGTCTCGCCTCCATCGTCGCCAACATCCTCCGCGGCAAGAACAAGCCGACCTTCACGCCTCACGTCGACGACGGTGACAATGTCATCATCATCAACGCCGACAAGGTCGCCTTCACCGGCAAGAAGTTCACCGACAAGGTGTACTACTGGCACACCGGTCACCCAGGCGGCATCAAGGAGCGCACCGCGCGCCAGCTGCTCGAGGGCCGTTTCCCCGAGCGCGTCCTGGAGAAGGCCGTTGAGCGCATGATCCCGCGTGGTCCGCTCGGCCGTCGCCAGATGAAGAATCTCCGCGTCTATGCAGGCGCCGAACATCCGCATGTCGCTCAGCAGCCTGTGACGCTCGACGTCGGCGCGCTGAACGTCAAGAACAAGAAGGCCTCGTAATCATGGCTGATCTCAGCTCGCTCGCAGAACTCGGCACCGTGACCGCTTCGGTGCAGCCTGCCGCTCCGGTTCACGTCCAGAAGCTCGACAAGAGCGGCCGTGCGTACGCCACCGGCAAGCGCAAGAACGCCATTGCTCGCGTCTGGATCAAGCCGGGCACCGGCAAGATCATCGTCAACGGCAAGGAATTCGCGGCTTACTTCGCGCGCCCCGTGCTGCAGATGATCCTGAACCAGCCGATCGTCGCTGCTGCCCGCGTCGGCCAGTACGACGTCGTCGCCACCGTCGTCGGCGGCGGTCTCTCGGGCCAGGCCGGTGCCGTTCGTCACGGCGTCTCCAAGGCACTGACCTACTACGAGCCGACGCTGCGCGGCGTGCTCAAGAAGGGCGGCTTCCTGACCCGCGACAGCCGTGTCGTCGAGCGTAAGAAGTACGGTAAGGCGAAGGCCCGTCGTAGCTTCCAGTTCTCGAAGCGCTAAGCGCCTCGAAACCTGTAATTTCGGAAAGGCCGCCTTCGGGCGGCCTTTTTTCTTTTTGCATGCCCGTTCCACCGCATCTGACCTATGATCCTGCTCCGCACCCATCGGAGGTAGCCATGTTCCGCATGCTCGCAATGGCAGTTGTAGTGGTTTTGGCTGCTCCGGTTTCGACAGCGGACGCCGCCACCAACAAGTTCCTGAAAAGGGCGACGTCGTTCGACAGTTGCTGGATGCGCGCCCATGACAAGGCGATCGAGAAAGGTGCCGATGCGCGAAAGGCTGCGAGGAAGGCGGACAGTCACTGCAAGAAGCTGGGCAAGAAGTTGCTCAAGGAGGGCGGCTCGAAATATTCGCTCAAGGACCGGCGCAAGGCGCTCCGGAAGTCCAGCGCGTACTAGCCTTCGGTCCGCGCTCGGTCAGTTGGTCGGCAGCTGAGAAAGGCCCGCCTGTCCCGCGACCGAGGCCACCGGCTCCTCGACATCGGCGTAAGGCACACGATAGCCGTTGGCGGCCAGCCAGTTGATCGCAGCCCTTGGCTCGTCCGTCTGGATCATTGTGGCGCCGCGCTCGGTCCAGAAGCCGAACACTTCGTTTGGAAAGCCTGCAGCAACGGCCAGCTCGTCGCCGCGGCCACCGGAGAGATAGCCGCCGGGCTTGTTGACGATGGCGTGGGTGTCAACCCAGATATGCCAGTTGCCGCGCACGGCAGCCGCCCTGACCTTGGTCGAAAACAACGGGCCGCCTGACGCAGTCATCTTCTCGGCATCGCCGCGCCAGGTGATCATCTCGACAGCATTGGCGGCAAATGCCTTGCCTGATGCCTCGACGAAGGCAGGGTCGCGCACGGCGTCGTCGGCCATGATCGGCATGAACTGGAACCCTTGCCCGACCTGCGCCATTGTTGCCTTGACGGTGGCGACGCGCTCGGCATCCCACAGGTTCGCCTTGACCACGACCTGCTCTTCCATCTCCATGGCGCGCGCCAGCGCAACCATGTCGACGAGGTCTGCGGTTTCGAGCTTGTTGTCGAGATTGACCAGTATCTTGTCCTTCGCGACTGACAGATATTCCCGCAGCGTCGGCACGGGCTCGGCCGTGACATCGCCGGTGCCCTCGACGACGAGATGGCATTTCCTGAGTTCGGTCATGGTGTAACCAAGCACCTCGCCCTTGCAGTCGGTGGTGCGGTCGAGCCAGCTGTCGTGCATGACGATCAGTTCGCCATCCGCCGAGCGGCGAATGTCGATCTCGATCATTTCGGCACCGAGCGAGATCGCATCGCGGAGTGCGGCGACAGAGTTTTCGGCAAACCGCCGCTTGCCGTCCTGCAGGCCGCCTGCCCTGTGCGCCACGACCATCACATGGTCGCGCCACTGGTTGGCATTTTCGAAGCGTTCGAGGATCTCTTCGGCGCGGGAACCCGCATGGCCTGACGTCGCCAGGCCGAGCGCCAGGAAGAATGATGCCGCGCCTGCCAGAACTGCCCGCATGGGAATCGCTCCATGGCTGAAGATGCCTGGAACGACCTAGAAGGCGGCGATGACATGGGCGTGAAAGGTGGATGACAGGGCGATGAATGCAGCTGTCACACGCCTTTCGCCTTGGGGCTGGCATGTTGTCCAATGCTTCTGTAGTTCTTGCGCCTCGAAATTACGAAAGACTGAAAAAGGAGTTTGCCCATGGCCTCTTCGTCGATCGATCACGCTTTCACCGCGCGCACCCCCAAGGGGCGCTCGGGTGATCCGACCTATGCAGGGGCTTTGTCCTTCATGCGCCGCAAGTACTCGAAGAACGTCACTGGGGCCGATGCCGTCGTGTGGGGTATCCCCTTCGACGCGGCTGTCACCAACCGGCCCGGCGCGCGTTTTGGGCCGCAGGCCATCCGCCGCGCCTCGGCGATCTTCGATTGCGACCCGCAATATCCGTTCAACCGCGACCTGTTCGACGACCTTGCCGTCATCGACTATGGCGACTGCCTGCTCGACAGCGGAAACCACCAGAAGACGCCGGCGGCGATCGAACGCGAAGCGGCGAAGATCCTGAAATCGGGTGCCTTCCTGCTCACCCTCGGCGGCGACCATTTCGTCACCTGGCCGGTGCTGAAGGCCCATGCCGCGATCCACGGACCGATGGCGCTGGTTCAGTTCGATGCCCATCAGGATACCTGGCCCGACGACGGCAAGCGCATCGACCACGGCTCCTTTGTCGGCCGCGCTGTGAAGGACGGCATCATCGATCCCGACCGCTCGATCCAGATCGGCATCCGCACCCATGCGCCCGAAGATTTCGGCATCAAGATCCTCTACGGCCATGAGGTCGAGGAGATGCGCGCCGCCGACATCGCCTATGCAATCGCCGAACGTACCGGTGGCAAGAAGACCTATGTCACCTTCGACATCGACTGCCTCGACCCGGCCTATGCGCCTGGAACCGGCACGCCGGTGGCCGGTGGGCCGTCCTCGGCCAAGATCCTTTCGGTGCTGCGCCAGATGACCCAGATCGATATCGTCGGCGCCGACATCGTCGAGGTTGCACCTGCCTACGACCATGCCGATATTACGGCCATCGCGGGCTCGACGGTCGCCATGCACTATCTTGGCCTGCTGGCCGAGAAGAAGGCGCGCGACAAGGCTTGAGGCACTGAATCAAGAGCTTGCGGACCTGAGTCCGAATTTGGCCATAACTGACTGAAATTATGAATTTTTCGACGGACGGCAGACAATGAAACCGAAAATCTTCATCGACGGCGAACACGGCACCACCGGCCTCCAGATCCGCACGCGGCTTGCTGCCCGCGACGACCTCGCCGTGCTGTCGATCCCGGAAGCCGAGCGCCGCAACGTCGACCTGAGGGCCGAGCGGCTGCATGAGGCGGATGTTGCCATCCTCTGCCTGCCCGACGATGCTTCGAAGGAAGCGGTGCACATCCTCGAAGGCAACAACTCGACCCGCATCATCGACACGTCGACCGCACATCGCGTCCACCCCGACTGGGCCTATGGCTTCGCCGAGATGGACGGCGCCCAGCGCCAGCGCATCGCCGATGCGCGGCTGGTCGCCAACCCCGGCTGCTATCCCACCGGCGCGATCTCGCTGATCCGTCCACTGGTCGCTGCCGGCATCCTGCCCGCCGACTATCCGGTCAGCGTCAATGCCGTCTCCGGCTACACCGGCGGCGGCAAGCAGATGATCGGCCAGATGGAAGACGCGTCCCGTCCCGACCACATCGCCTCGCCGCATTTCCTCTATGGCCTGCCGCTGATGCACAAGCATGTCGCCGAGATGAAGCAGCATGGCCTGCTTGAACGGCGCCCGATCTTCGCACCGTCGGTCGGCCGTTTTGCCCAGGGCATGATCGTCCAGGTGCCGCTGCATCTCGCCGACCTCAACGGTTCGGCGTCGATCGGCGACATCCACGCGACGCTGGTGGCGCACTATGCGGGACAGGACATCGTCGAAGTCGTGCCGCTGGCCGTGAGCGCCAAGCTCGACCGGCTTGACCCGACCGAACTTGCCGACACCGACCGGATGAAGCTCTACGTGTTCGGCACCGAAGGCCAGGGCCAGGTCAACCTTGTCGCGCTGCTCGACAACCTCGGCAAGGGCGCCTCGGGTGCCGCCGTCCAGAACATGGACCTGATGCTCGGGCTCAAGCACTAGGATGGATCAGGCTGTCGTTCCTGGACCAGATCGCTGGCCGGATCACTGGAATGTCAGCGACCCCGAGCTCATTGCCGAGACGTTCTCCAGCCGCATCTGGAAGGTGCGGTTGGCCGACGGCAAGCCAGCCGTGGTCAAGGCGCTCAAGCCGTTCGACGACGTCGCCGACGAGTTGCGTGGCGCCCATTATCTCAGCTGGCGCGATGGCGTTGGAGCCGTGCGGCTGCTCGGTTTCGAGGGCCACGACATGCTGCTCGAATATGCCGGCGACCGGTTGCTTGTTGATGAATTGAACGAGCATGGCGACCGGCACGCTACCCAAATCGCCAACGAGGTGATGGCCAGGCTGTTTTCACCATCCGACGTGCCTCCTCCCGCCGATTTGCAGCCGCTGCGGGAGCGTTTTGCCAGCCTGTTCAAGAAGGCTGAGCTCGATCGCAATGCCGGGCTGGCAAGCCCCTATCGCGACGCCGCCATCATTGCGGAGCGCTTGCTGTCAAATCCGCACGAGCTGCGCGTGCTGCATGGCGACCTGCACCACGACAACATCCTGTTCGGCGAGCGCGGCTGGCTGGTCATCGATCCCAAGGGTATCCTTGGCGATCCGGGTTTCGATGCGGCCAACTTCTTCTACAATCCGCTCGACCGTCACGATGACCTCTGCGTCGACCCGGGGCGTATCGCCTATATGGCGGAGATTTTCGCTCAGACGCTCGGCCAGCGTCCAGATACCATCCTCGATCACGCCATCGCCTGGGGCTGCCTGTCATCGTCCTGGCATGCAGAGGACCAAAACGACGAAGACGAGGCGAGCGAACTCGCTGTCGTAGCCGCGGTCCGCAGGGTCCGGGCTAGCTTCTGATCGCCACGTCGTTTTCGAGGGGATAAGCCCCCTTCGTCGCGCGCCAGTGGGCGGTGGCGAAGATCAGCACGATCAGCGCGAAGCCCTGATGCAGCAGCGCCCAGTGCATACGCGCCTGCATCAGCAAGGTGCCGACGCCGATTGCAGCCTGGCCGACGATCAGCACAGCCAGCACCCAGGCACGGCGCGAATGGGTCGTGCGCGGTGCCTGAGTCATGGTCGAAAAGGCGTGCCAGAGCGCAACCACCAGCACCGTATAGGCGAACATGCGGTGGACGAACTGCACGGTCTTGGGGCTTTCGAAGAAATTGCGCCAGACCGGTTCGATGACCAGCAGGTCGCCCGGGATGATGGCGCCGTCCATCAGCGGCCAGGTGTTGTAGGACAGGCCGGCATGCAGGCCGGCGACCAGGGCGCCGAGATAGATCTGGAACATCACCAGAAGCACCATGACGCCCGCGAAGCGCTGGATGCGCCGGTCTGCCGGCGCCTCGGAATAGGTCGCAAGGCCGCGCGCGATGTAGGCGACGGATGTGACGATGATGCAGGCAAAGGTGAGATGGATCGCCAGCCGATACTGGCTGACCGAGACGCGCTCCGACAGCCCCGAGGCGACCATCCACCAGCCAATGAAGCCCTGAAAACCGCCCAACGCCAGAAGGCCGACAAGACGCGGCTTCAGCCGCCGTTCGAGGCGGCCCGAAAGCCAGAAGAAGGCCAACGGGATGGCAACGAGGAAGCCGACGCCGCGGGCGAGCAGGCGGTGCGCCCATTCCCACCAGAAGATGCCCTTGAACTCGTCAACGGTCATGCCCTTATTGATTTGTTCGTATTGCGGGATCTGCTGGTACTTTTCGAACTCTTCTTGCCATTCCGCCTGGTTGAGTGGCGGAATGACGCCGTGGATCGGCTTCCATTCGGTGATGGAGAGCCCGGATCCGGTCATGCGGGTGGCGCCGCCGACCATGACCAGCGCAAACAGGACCAGCAGCACGACATAAAGCCAGCCGCGAACCAGCGTACGGTTGCGCAGTTCCCTGTTGCGCTCGGCAAGCGGTGCGGCAGTGTTGATCATCGCTGACATTACAATCGTTCCCGGCTCATCGAAACCGCGGGACTGGTGGACCATGACGGCCCCGCTGGCAAGTTCGGCCCACGCGACACGCAGTCGCGCCGGCCCTCCCCGGTTGCACCGGCTGGCAAGAGCGACTATGCGAAGCCTCGACAAAGGATGTAGAAATGCCCGTGCGCGTCAAGAAGCTGATCGGAACCGTGCTGCTGGTGCTGCTGGTCATCGTTTACGCGCTGATCGCGACCATGGTGGCGGTGGCTCAGCTGTCGCAATCGGGCCCGGTCGTACACCTGCTGTTCTTCTTCCTCAGCGGCCTGCTCTGGATCCTGCCGGCGATGTGGATCATCAAGTGGATGGTCAAGCCGTCCAAGACCGCCAGCCGCTAGAGCCTACACCGTAACAAGCCTGCGACCGCCATTGGTCATCAGTGTCGTCGCGCCAGACAGCATGGCGCGCATCGCGGCAAGATCCTGGTGGCGGCCGTTGACCGACAGACGCGGCAGCGCGTGCAGGTGCGCTGCATGGTCCGGCACGAGGACGCCGTGCCGGGTGGTGACGGCTGAAGCAAATCCGGCCTCGCGGGCCAGATGGGTCTCGCGCATTCCAGCGGCTGCCTCATAACCATAGGGATAGGCGAAATGTTGTGGCGCCTCGCCCAGCTCGGCCTCGATCAGACTGCGTGAGCGGTGCATCTCGCGCAGCGCCTTGCCGGCTTCGAGGCGTTTGAGATTGCAGTGATGGACAGTGTGGGCGCCGATCGTGACCAGCGGGTGGCTCGCGGCACGCCTGACTTCGGTCCAATCCATCAACAGTTCCCGGTTCGGAGCCGAGGCGTCGATGCCGGCCTGTTCGGCCAGGCCTCGCAGCACTTGCCGCTGATCTTCTTCCGACACTTCCGACGTCAGCCAATCAGACAGTTCAAGGAAAGCACCTTTGCGATCACGCGACGTGGCGCATTCGAATGTGCGCTTTTCGCCCATGATCGTGGCCGTCACTGGCTTACCGGCCTCGACGATCGCGTCGAGAACTTCCCACCAGAGGTCGGCGGCGCCTGAGGTGAGCCCCGGCGCGACATAGATGGTGATGGGCGCGCCATGCTTTTCCAGAACCGGCAGCGCCTCGGTCAGGTTGTCGCGATAGGCATCGTCGGCGGTCAATGCGGCGAACGGCCCCCCACTCCGGCCAGATCGCAGGCGAGTGACGACCTCATCCATCGAGACGAAGGCATAGCCGAGCCGCTTCATCTCGCCGACAAGCAGGTCGAGGAACTCGGGCGTTATCGTCAGATGACGATTGGGGCCATCCGGCCGGTCAAGGAAAGCAGTGACCCTGTGCAGCATGAGGATGACGCCGACGCCGCCCACCAACGGCTTGGCCAGGGCGCCAAGACCACCATATCCGATCAGCAGGAAAGCCAGCTTTCGGGCTACGTCGATCATTCCTTCACCTTTGGCGCTTAGGCTCGGTGGCATCGAGCATACCGAGGAATGCTCAACATGTGCCGATCAATAGCCGGCAAGGATTGAAGTATGGTTGACGCTACTGCCCCCAGCGAAAACAACGCCTTGCTCCGTCATGCTGCCACCACCGGCAACGCGACGACGGCAGTTGTGCTGTCGGCTTCGAGCGATGCGCTGAGCGCCTACGGCAAGTTCACGAACATCTACGCACCTCCCCAGAGCCCGGAATGGGTTTCGACCTGGGTAGACGCCAGCAAGCCGGACACGGTTATTGCCACCTTGAGCGCCAACGGGCGTCCGGTGCTGTCGCTTGCCCTTGAGGTCGGCCGTGAAGGACCGTTCCGCATCGCCAGGTTTCTCGGTGGCAAACACGCCAACGGCAACTTTCCTGCCGCCGACAAGAACTGGCTGGCGTCGGCGAGTGCCGACGACATTGACGCCCTGGTGCGTGCGATCGGAGAAGCCCGACCGGACATCGATCTTGTCGCCTTCGACCGCCTTCTCGGCGACTTCAGGGGGTTGGCCAATCCTTTGCTCAAGCTGCCTTCGTCGCCGAGCCCGAATGTGGCACTTGCCGTCGATCTCGACGGCGGTTTCGAGACCGTCCTGACGCGAACCAACGGCAAGAAGAAGCGAAAGCGGCATCGCAGCCAGGAACGAAAATACGAAGTCGTTGGCGGCGCACGGCGCACGATGGCGACGACGACTGCCGAGGCCAACGCCATGCTCGACGCGTTCTTCGCGATGAAAGAACAGCGGTTTGGTGCCATGGGCATCACCGATGTGTTCGCCGATACCGAGGTGCGCACCTTTTTTCGCAAGCTGTTCGTCGATGCCCTCGCGCGGGAGAATCCCTCCTTCGTGCTGCACGGGCTCGAAGTCGGCGGCAAGTATCGCGCGGTCACCGGCTCGAGCCGCGCCGGAAATCGCCTGATCTGCGAGTTCGGCGCCATTGCCGACGACGAACTGGCCTATGCGAGCCCCGGCGAATACCTATTTTTCGACAACATATCGGAAGCCTGCGACCAGGGGTTCGACATCTACGACTTCAGCGTCGGCGACGAGCCTTACAAGCGGCAATGGTGCGACCTCGAGATCCAGCATGCCGACGTACTGATACCGCTGACCGCCAAAGGCCGTATCTATGCGCTCGGTTTGAGGTCGCTGTCGCGCGCCAAGGGCACCATCAAGAACAACGCCAGGATGTGGGCGCTGATCAAGCGATTGCGCTCAGGCGTGCGCGGCAAGCCGGCCACAGCATCAGCCGAAGAAGACTAGCTTAGGCAGCCGATCGGGTCGGCTGCGGCGTCGTCGGCAAGTCATGGCCGACCGGGGTCACGAGGATGACGTCCTCATAGCCGCCGGCGCGCAGACCGTCGGCCACATAGGCAATCTCATCGTCATGATGGAGGAAGCTGACCAGCACCTCCGTGCCGTCGCCGACGAGCCGCCGGATTTCGCCAGCATCGGCCGGGCCGCATTCGACCACGACGAGATCGTAGGCGGTCGTCAGCGATTCCATGATGATCGGCAAGCGGTCGGCGGCCCGCATGGCTCGTGCCGGATCGGCCGTGCCAACCGGCATGACATCGCAATCCGAATAATGATCGGCGCGGATGACGTCGGTGAACTGGGCTTCGGAAGCCAGAAGGTTGGTGATGCCGGGATAACGGCCGCCATCGAGCATCGGCCCTGACGCGGCACCTGAAGCCGTCAGGTCGAGCAGCAAGACGCGCAGGCCGGAATCGGCGACTTCGCGTGCTACCAGCACTGCCGTCGCAGCGGCATCATCGCCTTCCGGCGACACGAAGATGGCACGGGCAGCACCACCGGCAATGAGCTTCTCCGCCGCCGTCTCGATGCCGATGCCGCCATGTAAAGGCGCACGTACAGGCTCCAAGGTCGGCTCCTCTGCGGCATCCAAGTCGTGATGCGCATCAATCATCGCCTGCGGCTCGCTATCGTCATCGGCGAGCGGCACTGCGACAGCAGGCTCTTCCGCTTCGACCCAGGCCCGAGGTGCGTCTTCTTCCGGCAAGTTTGCGGCGCGGCGCAACGGCATCGCCACCTGCTCGACCGGTGTGACGCGGGCGCCGGCTGCGGGCCGCATGGCACGGCCGGAGAACAACTCCTGCAGCAGCGTGAAGATCGCCATCAGGAGCAGCGAGCCGACAAAGGCGGCCCCGACAATCGGGATGATCTTCGGGAAGTAGGATTCGGACGGCACGATCGCGGTCGAGAACACCCGCGCGTCGACCGGCAGATAGTTGCGGTCCTGACGCGACGCAGCCTCGCGGTAGCGGGTGAGGTAGGATTCGAGAAGTGCTCGCTGTGCGGCGGCCTCGCGCTCGAGCGCACGCAGTTCGACCTCTTCTTCCGATACGCGCCCGGATTCCACCTTCAGCCTGTTGAGGTCGGCGACAAGCTGCCTTTCGCGAAGGTCTGCGTTGTTGGCCTCGTTGACCAATCCAACAAGAACCTTTTCCGCCTGCGACCGGATTTGCATGTCGAGGTCAGAGAGCTGCGAGTTCAGCGCCTTGATGCGCGGATGATTGGGCAGCAGCGTGGTTGAAAGGTCGGCGATATCGGTCCGCAGCTGGATCTGGCGCTCACGCAGGCGCTGGATGAGACCGGACGACAGCACCTCGGGAATGGCGTCGATCGAGCCGCCGCCCTTCAAAGCCTGGCGCACGCTCTGGGCTGTTGCTTCGGCGGCCGAACGGCTGGCACGGACACGCGACAACTCACTGGAGAGTTCGGACAGCTGTTGGGTGGCTAGAGCCGAATTGTTCTGCCCGACAAGCAGGTCAGACTGCGACCGGAAGCTGGCGACCCGCGCCTCGGCATCCTTGACGCGCTTGTTGAGGTCGGCGATCTCGGGCTTCAGCCAGTCCGTCGCCTCCGTGCTCGACTCAAGCTTGGAGCCGCGCTGGAAATCGAGATAGGCCTCGGCGATCGCATTCGGCACCGCTGCGGCAAGCTTGGGATCGGCCGAGGAGAACTGGATGACGATGACACGCGATTTCTCGACGCGGTAGACGGTCAGCTTTTCGCGAAACGCCTTGAGCACGCGCTCTTCGGGCGGCAGCTCGCTCGGATCGCTCTTGAGCCCGGCAATGACCAGAAGGCGAGAAATCGTCGACATCTCCGAAGCGGCATCGAACTCTGGCCGGCTGGCGAGATCGAGTTTCTTGGCCACCGTCTTGAGGATATCGGTCGAACCGATGACCTCGACCTGGCTCGTCACCCCCTCCTCGTCGAGGATGGGCCGCTCGTTTTCGCCGCTGCCGTCGGGCCGCGTGAAAACGGACTCGCGCGTTTCGATCAGCAGTCGGGTCTCGGCGCGGTACTGCGGCGTCGCCATCGAGGCCAGCACGAAGGCAAGAGCGGTAACGGCGAGCGAAAACAGCACCAGGCGCAGCCAGTTCCTCGCAAGACTGGCGAAGAGCTGACGCAGATCGACATCGACATCACCGGCAGTGGATTGGACGCCAGACATGCAGTTCCTACTCCGAGGCTGAGCAGACTGCACGGTAAACAAACATGGTAACCCATGCGTTAACATCGTCGCGCGAGATACAACCTCAGTCTTGCAAGATGAGCGCGTCCTTTACCGGGCATTAACCCTAACAAGTCGATAACTGTCGCGAACCGATATTCCGCTGCGTGGCGGCAAGCAGTCGAAGGTGTGTCTGCCGAAATGAAAAGCTCCCTTCCCCTTTGCCATGCGCTTCTCGCAGCCATGCTGGTCGTTAGCGGCTGCTCGAGCTATCGCCCCGCGCCTGCCGCCTTCCATGAGGTACTCGACCAGCCCTACCGTCTCGGCGCCGGCGACCGCATACGCGTTACCGTCTTCGAGCAGGAAGGTCTGACCAACACCTACAGTGTCGACCAGTCGGGTTACATCTCCTTCCCGCTCGTCGGCGGCGTGCCTGCGCGCGGTTCCACCGCTCAGGAGGTCGAGAAGGCACTGGCCGCCAAGCTGCGCCAAGGTTACCTGCGTGACCCCGACGTTTCGGTCGAGGTCGATCGCTACCGGCCGATCTTCGTCATGGGCGAAGTGGGTGCTGCCGGACAATACTCATATGTCCCGGGCCTGACCGTACAGAAGGCCGTGGCAATGGCTGGCGGCTATAGCGCCCGCGCTAACCAGGGCAATGTCGACATCACCCGCGACATCAACGGCAAGGTGATGACCGGCCGCGTGCTGACCACCGACCCGCTGCTGCCCGGCGATACGATCTATGTCCGCGAGCGGCTGTTCTAAGACGCCGTGCAGCAGACCCCGCCCCGCCAGCTCAGGATCGTCCACTGCTTCAGGTCGCCGGTCGGCGGCATCTTCAGGCATGTGCGCGACCTGACGGAGGCCCAGGTGGCTGCCGGCCACCAGGTCGGCATCATTTGCGACTCGACCACCGGCGGCGAGCACGAAGAACGCCTGTTCGAGGCGATCCGACCGATGCTGGCGCTTGGCATCAAGCGCACATCAATGCAGCGTCATATCGGCCCCGGCGACATCGCGGCCGGCTGGCGCACCTACAAGATCATCAAGGAATTGCGGCCGGACGTGCTGCACGGGCATGGCGCCAAAGGTGGTGTCTATGCGCGTGCGTTCGGCTCACTGTTGCGGGTTTCAAGGTATTGCGTGGCCCGCCTCTACTCGCCGCATGGCGGCTCCCTGCACTATGACGAAAAGACGGTGACCGGAAAGCTGTTCTTCACACTTGAACGCTTGATGGAACGCTTCACCGACCATCTGCTTTTCGTCTCCGACTACGAGCGCCGCACCTTCATCCGCAAGGTCGGCAAACCGCGCGTGCCCAACAGCCTTGTCTACAACGGCCTCAGCGACGCGGAATTCGAACCGGTGGCAGCACAGCCTGATGCAGCCGACTTTCTCTATATCGGCATGATGCGCGACTTGAAGGGCCCCGACCTGTTCATCGACGCCTTGAGCGCTGCGCGGCTGAAGCTCGACCGGGACATCACCGCAGTGATGGTCGGCGACGGCGAGGACCTGCCGCGTTACCACGCGCAGGTCGAAAGGCTCGAACTCGACGGCAAAATCCGCTTCCTCGCGCCAATGCCGGCGCGCCAGGCTTTTGCCCTCGCCCGCTTCGTCGTCGTCCCGTCGCGCGCTGAAGCCATGCCCTACATCGTTCTCGAGACACTTGCCGCGGGCAAGCCGATCGTCGCGACCACCGTTGGCGGCATTCCCGAAATTCTCGGGCCCCAGTCGCTTGCTCTTGTAAATCCGGATCCTGGTGAAATAAGCCTTAAGATGATCGAGGCTTTCCAGTCGCCGGCAAGCTATGCCGCAGCGATGCCTGATATCACTGAGCTGAAAGCACGTTTCGGCGTGGAAGTGATGGCCAGCGAAGTCGAGAAAGCATATTTCTCCGCCCTGCCAGCGAGACATCGCTGAAGAGCATTAGAAGGCATTTTTCTTGCTCAAGGGTTTCTTAGCTCATCTTTGATATGTCAATCTGGCAAACGGGCGACCAGCCAACAGATCGACGACGATGAACAATTTCGACCCTAAGCGCCGCTTCACCCCGGAAGCCATCAAGGCGGCTGGCGGCGACAGCAAGCCGTCCGACAGGGCCAAGCTGAGCAGTGTCGCGCAAGAGGTGGCAGCACAGTATCGTCGCGACACCATGTCTCCGGTCATGGTCAGCGGCATCTTGCGGCTCACCGAGTTCGCCCTGCTGTTCGCCACGGGCCTGGTTCTCTACGCCTATCACGTTGGTTTCCTGGGGCATCTGGGCTGGCAATACCCGCTCGTCATCCTGGCCGCCTCCGTGGCTGCGATCATCTTTTTCGAAATCATGGACTGCTACCAGCTGCAATCGCTGATGCGGCCGGGCGTCTCGCTGGGACGGATGGCCCTTAGCTGGGCGACCACCTTCGCCCTGATGGCGGTCACCGCCTTCTTCATGAAGGTTTCGGCAGAGTTTTCCCGACTGCTGTTCGGCGGCTGGTTCATCATCGGGCTGGCGCTGCTCGTTTGCCAGCGCCTGATCATGGCGCGCGTCATCCGGCGCTGGGCCCGCAACGGGCGCATGGAACGCCGGGCGGTCATCGTCGGCGGCGGCAAGGCCGCGGAAGTGCTGATCCGCTCGATCGAGCAACAGCCCTACAACGACATCCGTATCTGCGGCATCTTCGACGACCGCGACGACAAGCGCTCGCCGCCGATCGTCGCCGGCTACCCCAAGCTCGGCACCGTCTCCGAGCTGCTGGAATTCGCGCGTATCGCACGCATCGACATGCTGATCGTGTCGCTGCCGCTGACGGCGGAGACCCGGGTGCTGCAACTGCTCAAGAAGCTGTGGGTGCTGCCCGTCGACATCCGGCTGTCGGCACATTCCAACCAGCTGCAGTTCCGGCCGCGCTCCTACTCTTACATCGGCGCCGTGCCGATGCTCGACATCTTCGACAAGCCGATCAACGACTGGGATTCGGTCGCCAAGCGGGCCTTCGACATCCTCTTCAGCCTGCTCGGCATCATTGTCTTTTCGCCTGTGATGCTGGCGACGGCGATCGCCATCAAGCTCGACAGCAAGGGACCGGTGCTGTTCAAGCAGAAGCGCCACGGCTTCAACAACGAGGTGATCGAGGTCTACAAATTCCGTTCGATGTATACGGAGCTGTCCGACCCGTCCGCGCGAAAAACCGTGACCAAGAACGACCCGCGCGTCACGCGCGTTGGCCGCATCATCCGCAAGACCTCGATCGACGAGCTGCCGCAATTCTTCAACGCGCTGTTCGGCAGCCTGTCGCTGGTCGGCCCACGCCCGCATGCGATCGCCGCGCAGTCGCACAACCTGCTCTATAATGAGGTGGTCGACGGCTATTTCGCCCGCCACAAGGTCAAGCCCGGCGTCACCGGCTGGGCCCAGATCAATGGCTGGCGCGGCGAGATGGACACCGACGAGAAAATCCGCAAGCGCACCGAGTTCGACCTCTACTACATCGAAAACTGGTCTCTCTGGTTCGACATCAAGATCCTGTTCCTGACGCCGATCCGCTTGCTCGACACGGAAAACGCCTATTGAGCGCGATCACCTATGATCTGCCGCCAGCCGCGATCAACGCCAAGCTGATCGGGCTCATTTCCACCGGCGCCATCGCGCTGGGGGTGTTGCTGTCGGGTTTCGTCATCCGCGAACCAGCGCCCTACGAGCTCTACATGGCCGGGCTGATCGCGGTGTGGTCGCTCTTCGGCCTGCGCATTTCGCGCGCTATCACCCCGCTGGTCGTTCTGATCGTGACGTTCAACATCGGCGGCATGATTGCGATGACGCAGATGGCGGACCTGATGAATACCCCGCTCTATCTCGCCGTATCGCTGTTTCTCGGCTTCACCGCCATATTCTTTGCCGCAGTCACCGAGGCCGACCCCAGATTGTTCAGGGTCATTTTCCTGTCCTGGGTGACGGCTGCCGTCGTCACCTCCGTGCTCGGCATCCTGGGCTATTTCGGCGCTGTGCCGGGCGCCGAGATGTTCACCAAATTCGGCCGTGCCGCCGGTGCGTTTCAGGATCCGAACGTGTTCGGACCATACCTCACCTTGCCCGGCATCTATCTGCTTTACCGCGTACTGACTGGCAATCCGGCCAAGACGGCGATCTACGCCGTGCCACTGCTCATCGTCACCGGCGGCATCTTCCTGTCGTTCTCGCGCGGTGCCTGGGGCCTGTTGGGCGCCTCGGCGATCCTGCTCACCGGCTTTTTGTTCCTGCAAAGCGACAGCGGCAGGTTTCGGCTGCGGATCGTGGTGATGAGCATTGCAGCCATTGCGCTGCTGACCGTGGCCCTGCTGGTCGTCTTGCAGATCCCGAGCATCGCCGAGCTTTTCACCACGCGCGCCCAGCTCGTCCAGGATTACGACGGCGCGCGGCTCGGCCGCTTCGCCCGCTACGGCATCGGCTTCCTCCTGGCAACGGAGAAGCCTTTCGGCATCGGCCCGCTGGTGTTCGGCCAGATCTATGGCGAGGACACGCATAACATCTGGCTCAAGACGCTGATGGACTATGGCTGGCTCGGCTTTGCCAGCTACCTGACGCTGATCATATGGACCATCGCGGCCGGGTTCCGCATCCTGCTGCGCAACCGGCCCTGGCAACCCTATCTGCTGTCGGCCTATGTCGTCTTCCTCGGCCATATCGCGCTCGGCACGGTCATCGATACCGATCACTGGCGCCACTTCTACCTGCTGCTCGGCCTGATCTGGGGCTCCATCGCCCTTGAAGCCCGCCACCAGCGCGCCCTGGCCTTGCACACCGCCTGACTCGCGGTCGGCTGTGGCCGTTGCGCACAACATTCCCGTTTTGTGAACGGTCCGGCACCGGTTTGCCGGCTCAACTCAGCGTGACCGCTTTGTGAATCAGAGTGACCGATCGGCCTATGGCAATCGGAAAGGTAGGCGCCTATCTCACAGTGGTCAGCGAGACGGCAAAACAAAAAATACGGCCTCGCTACCGAAAAATGAAAGGACTACCCTCATGAATAAGATCATCCTCGCCGCTTCGACTATCTCCTTGATGTCTGGTGCAGCATTTGCTTCGTCAGCCGAAGGTGTTGTTGCCAAGTTCGACCCTGCAGTTCGCGTCATTACGCTCGAAAGCGGTCAGAGCTACTCGGTTCCGCGTGACGTTGCTATCCCGTCGATCCAGACCGGCGAGAAGGTATCGATCCAGCTCAACGACGAAGGCGACAAGGTCCAGGGCGTTCTCCGCTAAGCGGAACCTGACGCCATCCTTTAGACCTACCGATATCTCTGAAAAGCCACGGGCCCTCCCACCCGTGGCTTTTTTCGTTTGCCACGCGGAAGGCGAGGCCGTCCGCGTCATGGCCATACTGGGCGCCTAGCACCTCGGAAGTTGCCCCATGGCCGCTAGCCGCCGCCATTCCCGGACCCGGGCGATCAAACAGCCAGCTTGCATCCGGATGCATGCGCTTCATCCTGCACTGCTCTACGATGCCATCCCGTTATCCACACACCATCGGCTCGCTCTCGCCCACCGCCCGGCCCGGTTGCAGCAAGCAGACTCGCCGTCAAGCTGCGGCTCGTTGCGCACAACGGCGCCGATTTGTGAACGGTCCGGCACCATTTGCCGGCTCAACTCGGCGTGACTGCTTTGTGACTCAGAGTGACTGTCCAGCCTATGGAAATCGGACAGATAGGCACCTATCTGTTTGAGGTAAGCGAAACGACTAAACAACAATCGTCGATCCGCTACCGAACATTGAAAGGACTAAAACAATGAAGAAGATCATCCTCGCCGCCTCGGCTATCGCCATGATGTCTGGCGCTGCATTTGCTTCGTCCGCGAGCGGCGTTGTTGCTACGTATAATGAAGGCGCGCGCGTCATCACGCTCGAAAGCGGCCAGAGCTATACCGTTCCGCGCGACGTCGCCATCCCGGCGATCCAGGCTGGCGAAAAGGTATCGATCCAGCTCAACGGCGAAGGCGACAAGGTCAATGCCGTTCTCCGCTAAGGCGGAACTGCGTTGAAGGCCTGACTTACCCCCAAGCCGGCCTCAACCTCAGCAAAAAGCCATGGGTCCTCCCACCCATGGCTTTTTTTGATTCCAAAGCATGCCCGACACGATATCCGCAGCCCGCGCGAACGGCTATTCGCCGCCAGAGTTTCAACGCCGCGCGGCAACATCGCGTGATTGAAACGTGTCTTGAGTTTACCGGTCCTGATGCAACAAGCGCATGCCCGCGTTCGTAGTTCATGGTGTCAGCAAGGTGTCCCGCAACGAAGCAGCACCTCGCATAACCCCATCAGGAGAACGACCATGAACAAGCTCATCTTGGCTGCGGCCGCATTCGCACTCTTCTCCGGCCCGGCCCTCGCCTCGGACGCCAACGGCGTCGTCACCCGCTTCAACGCCGACACCCGCGTCATCACGCTCCAGGGCGGCGACAGCTACACCATTCCGCGAGATGTCGCTCTTCCGCTGGTCAAGGTTGGCGAAAAGGTCTCGATCCTCTTCAACGACGAGGGTGATGTCGTCCGCAACGTGCTGGCCGGCCCCCAGATGATGTAACGCCGCCACGGCAAAACGGCCTGAAGCCATGGGCGCGCCGCGCCCATGGCTTTTTCGCACCCGGCCCGACCGCTGCCACCCTCGGCCTGAAGATGGCCGGGCGGCCTAAAATTCAATGCGGCGCGACACCATGACTTCAGCAAAAACGCGTGAGCTAATTGTGTTTGTTGTTTACCGAACCAAACCAACGGCAGGGCGTTTCTTCTCCGTACCAAGCAATTGAGATCTCCCTCCCGGATCCAATTCTTGGTCATAGAGCAATAGGAGAAGTAAAATGAGAAAGCTCATCCTTGCCGCATCCGCCCTCGCGTTCATGTCGGGCGCAGCTCTTGCCACCGAGGTCGATGGCACCGTTGCAAAGTTCAACCCCGCGGTCCGCGTCATCACGCTCACCAGTGGCGAGAGCTTCACCATCCCGCGCGACGTCGCGATCCCGCCGCAACTGGCTGCCGGCAAGCGGGTAGCCATCGACCAGCGTGACAACGGCGCAAAGATTGAATCCGTGACGGTGGGTTCGGCCGCGTAGCATCCGGTGCCGGTATCACCCCACCCGCCCCACATCACGCCATGGACGCCACCCAGCGTCCGTGGCGTTCTTCATTTCGGCAGGAAGTTTCAGGCCCGCGACGGAACAAGGCCGACTGCCTCAGCAGCGGCCGGCGAACCGTTCAGAGCTCAGGTGATATTTAGGGGAAGGGAAAATTGGTCGGAGTGGCCGGATTCGAACCGACGACCCCTTGACCCCCAGTCAAGTGCGCTACCGGGCTGCGCTACACTCCGGACCGGTCGCGATGTATCTTGATATTGCCGCTTCGGTCAACCCAATTCGGCGGCTTTCCCGCCAAACTTCTTCATTCCGAGACAGAATATTTTCGCCGACCGAGAGGCGTCAGCGAACTTGGTCGAGCAGGCGCTTGCATTCGAGCAGGTCGAACAGCGCCTCCTGCAGCAGCGCCCGGTTGTCCCGCGACAGCTTGCTGGAATCAGCTGCTACCGGCCCTTCGTCGTCGCCCTTGCCCAGGCCGAAGAAGCGGCGACTGGGCTTGGCACGTGCCTCGCCCACCAGCATCTCTTCGTCAGGGCCACGCGGCTGCGCTGCCGGCGTCAGGGGGGCTTCGGCCTGCTTGCGCTGGGCAATGGCCTCGACGGCCTTCATGTCGCCACTGCCAATCGCGACAAGGAACTGGTTGCCGTTGTCGCGCAGCAGCTTCTGCACGCCCTTGATGGTGTAGCCCTGCTCGTAGAGCATGTGGCGGATGCCTTTGATCAGCTCGACATCCTGCGGCCGGTAGTACCGCCGGCCACCACCACGCTTCATCGGCTTGATCTGGGTGAAGCGGGTTTCCCAGAAGCGCAGCACGTGCTGCGGCAAATCAAGGTCTTCGGCCACTTCGCTTATGGTGCGGAAGGCGTCGGGGCTCTTGTCCATTGTCGCCACTTTCGCAAAAAACGATTCGTGATCCATTTCAGCTGTTTGCACAACAACATTCAAGCCCGGTGCGAATCACGCACCAGGCTATCAACCGGAATGTCGGAAGGAATGGCCTATTTGGCGGCCTTGGACTTGCCGTTCTGATGAGCGCGCAGGATACGGCTCTTGAGCACGTTAGACGCCTTGAAGGTCATCACCCGGCGCGGCAGGATCGGCACTTCTTCGCCGGTCTTGGGATTGCGGCCGACACGTTCGTTCTTGTCGCGAACGTGGAACGTGGCGAAAGACGATAATTTGACCGTCTCGCCGCGCACGATTGCCTCGCAGATTTCGTCGAGCACGGTTTCGACCAGTTGCGCCGATTCGGTGCGCGAAAGGCCGACTTTCCGGTAGACGGATTCAGCGAGGTCGGCACGTGTCAGTGTCTTTCCCCCCATGCGACGGGCCCCATCCTCAAATCTGAAATCAGCAACGCGCCGGAGGTTAAGTAATTGATCCGTCAAGGTCAAGGACCGATACCAAGACCGTTTTACGAACGCCGCGCGGGCGCCGCCACGATGCCGGAATCACCACCTGACAAGCACGGCGCCCCAGGTGAAACCGCCACCCATGGCTTCCAGCATCACGAGGTCGCCCTTCTTGATGCGTCCGTCGGCAACGGCGACCGAAAGCGCCAGCGGCACCGAGGCAGCCGAGGTGTTGCCATGCATGTGAACCGTGACGACGGCTTTCTCGTCGGCAATGCCCAGCTTCTTGGCCGACGCATCGATGATGCGCTTGTTGGCCTGGTGCGGGACGAACCAGTCGAGATCGTCGGCCGAAATGCCGGTCTGGGTGAAAACATCCTCGATCACGTCGGTGATCATGCCCACTGCATGCTTGAAGACCTCGCGGCCTTCCATCTTGAGATGGCCTACAGTGCCGGTCGTCGACGGCCCGCCGTCGACATAAAGCTTGTCCTTGTGCGTTCCGTCGGAACGCAGGCTGGCCGCCAGCACGCCGCGGTCGGCAATGCCGCCCTCGCCTTCCTCGGCCTCCAGCACCAGCGCGCCGGCGCCATCGCCAAATAGCACGCAGGTCGAGCGGTCGGTCCAGTCGAGAATACGCGAGAAGGTCTCGGAGCCGATCACCAGCACGCGCTTGGCAAGCCCACCTTTAATGTAGAGGTCGGCGGTGGTGACGGCATAAACGAAGCCGCTGCAGACCGCCTGCATGTCGAAGGCGAAGCCGTGGCGCATGCCGAGCCGGTTCTGGATTTCGACCGCGGTGGCGGGAAAGGTGTTGTTCGGCGTCGAAGTGGCGAGCACGATCAGGTCGATGTCGTCAGGCGTCAGGCCGGCGTTTTCAAGTGCTGCGCGGGCTGCCGCCTCGCCAAGCGAAGCGGTCGTCTCGTCGTCGGCGGCGATGTGGCGCTGGCGGATGCCGGTGCGCTGGGCGATCCACTCGTCGGAGGTCTCGACCATGCCTTCGAAATCGGCGTTCTTCATGATGCGGCGGGGCAGCGCCGAACCAATGCCGCGCACAACTGATCTGATCACGTTGAAAAAATCCTATTCCTGATCTTCGACCGCGGCCGCGGGACGGCCCATTGCAGCATGCGGGTTGCGTGCGTGAAACAGGTCGAGGTCGGCTTCGATGCGGTCGAGCAGCCGGTTCCGGACCATATCATAGGCCATTTCGATGGCAGCGGCGAAACCGTCAGCATCAGCGCCGCCATGGCTTTTCACCACGATTCCGTTGAGGCCGAGGAAGACGCCGCCATTGGCGCGGCGCACGTCCATCTTCTCGCGCAGGCGGTCGAAAGCGCCCTTGGCGAAGATGTAGCCGATCTTTGCCATCAGCGTGCGGCTCATCGCTTCGCGCAGGTAGCCGGCGATCTGGCGCGCGGTACCCTCGGCGGTCTTGAGCGCGATGTTGCCGGAAAAGCCTTCGGTGACGACGACGTCGGTGGTGCCCTTGCCGATGTCGTCGCCTTCGACGAAGCCCTGGTAGTTCATCGAAGCCATGTTGGCCTCGCGCAGCATGCGCCCAGCTTCCTTGACCTCTTCCTGGCCTTTGATCTCTTCAACGCCGACATTGAGCAGACCGACCGTCGGCCGGTCAATGCCGAACAATGCCCGCGCCATGCCGGTGCCAAGAATAGCGAAATCGGTGAGCTGATGCGCGTCCGCGCCGATGGTGGCGCCAACGTCGAGCACCACGCTTTCGCCGCGCGCCGTTGGCCACAATGCCGCGATCGCCGGGCGATCGATGGTCGCCATGGTGCGCAGGCAGAATTTCGACATCGCCATCAGCGCGCCAGTGTTGCCGGCGGACACGCATGCGTCCGATGTGTTGGCCTTGACCGCCTCGATGGCCTTCCACATCGACGACTTCCAGCGGCCGTGGCGAAGCGCCTGGCTCGGCTTGTCGTCCATGCGCACGGCGACTTCGCAATGCACGAACTCGCTGACCGCAGCGAGGCGCGGCTGCTTGGCAAGCTCGGGACGGACCACTTCTTCGCGGCCATAGATGATGAAGCGAATGTCGGTGCGCCTTGTGGCGACCTTGGCCAGGGCGGGAATGATCACGGAAGGACCGTGATCGCCACCCATGGCATCAATGGAAATCTTGATCACGCGTCGGTCATCTCACTGTTGGCGTAGCTGGGCACGCAAAAGTCCGGCGAAAGTAACGGTTTTGGATAACCGCACAACCGGGATTACGCGAAACGGCGGGCGTTTTCAAAGCTTCTTGGATATTAGGCGGAGCTTTTTCTGGAATTCGCTTTCGACCGGCTCAATGTCGCCATCATCAGTACTGGCGACCGCGGCGCCTGTCTTGCGTGGATAAGGATCAATCGCAAGGCCAAAGAACTCTTCAGCCAGCGCACCGGCATCGATCGTGTCGCCGGTGAAGGTTTCAGGACCGTCGGGACCTTCCGCGTCCAGCAGTATCTCACCGGCGGCGTTGAAGCCCTGCCTGGCAAGCTTGGAGTCTTCGGGCAAGAAGACCCCTTCGACGTCCTCGTCGATTGTCGCTTCGACCGGTTCGAGCGTGACGATGCAGGCTTGGGTGATCTGCGCCTGGACCCGACCGCTGACCTTGACACCGTTGCGCTTCCACCTAGTGACCAAAAGATCGGCCTTGTAGCGCTCGACCGACGTCAGGCCATGCAGTTCGGCCAAGGCCGCACGTTTGGCCGCGTCGGCGTCGATGACAACCGGCATGCCCTTTTGCGGCAACCTGGCGACATTGACCTTGAAGGAAACCGGGCTTTGGGTCTCGTCAGGCATCATGGGGTGGCCTCCTTCAGGCTGCCAGCGGCGCCGGATATGTCAGTTTGCCGGCACATATGTCTTCCGAGGGCTGGTCGGCAAGAGCGCGATTCGCCGCAAAGACATATTCGGCAAGTACGGCGGCTTCCGGCCATTCCTTCTCTTCAGGGCGGACATTGCGCAAAAGCGCGGCCGCAAATGCCGCATGATCGTCGCTTTCGAGCGCGTTCTTGTAGGATTCGGTACGGCCATAAAACATCTTGGCCAGCTTCTTCATGCGCTTTGGCACGCCGACGTCGCTGATTCCCAGCTCGCGCAGCGAATGGTCGACATCGAGGAAGAACTCATCGATCAGACGCTGGGCAATGTCGGCCGACGCTCCCGGCTCGCCACGCAAGCGATGCTGAAACAGGAACATGTGCAGCGAAAGCATCTCGAAACGGCCAAGCGGCGTGTCGGGCACGTTCCAGGCAGAATAAAATGGTTCCTGCCGCGCGGCCGCCACGATTCGTGTATAGAGCGCCTCGGTGATGGCGCGATTGGCTTGGCGTTCACGGCCAAACAGACGCTGGAACATATGAGGGCGGTCTCCCGGGGACCCGTTTCGCTTAGTGGCCTTGTTGCATCGGCGCGCAAGCTGGTTTACCGGTTTTGCGGCTTCGCGCAAGCAGGGGCTCTGGCACGACAGGATGGAGTTGTTGTTGCACTCGCTGAAATTCAAGATGCCATTTTCGTTGCGTCCGGCTGGCGCTGTGTCACTGATCGTGGTGGCTGCTGCCGCGCTTTCGGCGTGCAACACCTCGAAGACGTTCGGTGACCTGACCCCCAGCGAGACGCTGACCCAAGGCTATGTCATCGACCAGCAGTCGATCGACTCCGTGCCGGTGGGCTCGAGCCGCGAGCAGGTTCTGCTGGCGCTCGGCACGCCTTCGACGACCGCGACGTTCGACAACGAGGTGTTTTACTACATCTCCCAGACGCGCAGGCGCGCTGTCGCCTTCGCCAAGCCAAAGCTGATCGAACAGCGCGTGCTCGCCGTTTATTTCGGCGCCGACGGGCGCGTCTCGAACATCGCCAACTACGGCATGCAGGAAGGCAAGGTGTTCGACTTCATTTCGCGCACGACGCCGACCGGCGGCAAGGACCAGAACTTCCTCGGCCAGCTACTTTCCGGCGCGGGCAAGATGGGTTCGAGCGCGGCAAGCAGCATCTTCGGCGGCAGCTGATCCGCCGACTGGGGTTCAAGAATCTCAGGCAACAGAACCCGCGGGAGCAATCCCGCGGGTTTTTCTTTGGGCAAATTGCGCCCATAAAAAACCCCGCCCGCAAGTGCTGCGGACGGGGCGTTTTATCTCTGCCTCAAAGAGGCAAGGATGCCGGCAGGATCAGCCGCCGCTATGTGCGAGCACGGCGAGCAGCAGAAGTGCCACGATGTTGGTGATCTTGATCGCCGGGTTAACCGCGGGGCCAGCGGTGTCCTTGTAGGGATCGCCGACGGTATCGCCTGTCACCGACGCCTTGTGGGCCTCGGATCCCTTCATGTGCTTGACGCCGTCCTTGTCAGTGAAGCCGTCCTCGAAAGACTTCTTGGCATTGTCCCAGGCGCCGCCGCCTGACGTCATCGAGATGGCGACGAACAGGCCGTTGACGATGACGCCGAGGAGCGATGCGCCGAGCGCCGCGAAAGCCGAGGCCTTGGAGCCGGAGATTAGCAGAACGCCGAAGTAGACGACGAGCGGCGCCAGCACCGGCAGCAGCGAGGGGATGATCATCTCCTTGATCGCTGCCTTGGTCAGGATGTCGACAGCGCGGGCATAGTTGGGCTTGGACGTGCCCTTCATGATGCCCGGATCCTCGCGGAACTGCTTGCGCACTTCCTCGACGATCGAGCCTGCCGCACGGCCAACGGCGGTCATGGCGATGCCGCCGAATAGGTAAGGAATCATGCCGCCGAAGATCAGGCCGGCAACGACGTAAGGATTGGACAGGTCGAACGACACCGTGCCGATGTTGGCGAAATACGGGAACTGGGTTGGGTTCGCCGCGAAGTACTGCAAGTCGTAGCTGTAGGCGGCAAACAGCACCAGCGCACCGAGACCGGCCGAACCGATGGCATACCCCTTGGTCACGGCCTTGGTGGTGTTGCCAACCGCATCGAGCGCGTCGGTCGAATGACGCACTTCCTTGGGCAGGCCGGCCATTTCGGCAATGCCGCCGGCATTGTCGGTAACCGGACCAAAGGCATCGAGCGCCACGATCATACCGGCCAGGCCGAGCATGGTGGTGACCGCGATGGCCGTTCCGAACAGGCCGGCAAGCTGGAATGTCGAAATGATACCGCCGACGATGACGATCGCCGGCAATGCTGTCGATTCGAGCGACACCGCCAGACCCTGGATGACGTTGGTGCCGTGGCCGGTGACCGACGCCTGGGCGATCGAATTGACCGGGCGCTTGTTGGTGCCGGTGTAGTATTCGGTGATGACGACGATGAGCCCGGTCACCACGAGGCCGACGAGGCCGCAGATGAACAGGTTCTTGCCAGTAATCAGCACACCGCCACCCGTGCCGATCTCACCCCAGCCGACGGTCCACGACGTTGCCGCGGCAAGACCGACGATGGACAACAGGCCAGTGACGATCAGGCCCTTGTAGAGCGCGCCCATGATCGAGCCGTTGGCGCCGAGCTTGACGAAGAACGTGCCGATGATCGAGGTGATGATGCAGGCGCCGCAGATGGCGAGCGGGTAGAGCATCACATTGGACAACGCTTCGGTGCCGCCAAAGAAGATGGCGCCGAGCACCATGGTGGCAACGACAGTCACAGCATAGGTCTCGAACAAATCGGCGGCCATGCCGGCGCAATCGCCGACATTGTCGCCAACGTTGTCGGCGATGGTGGCAGGATTGCGCGGATCATCCTCGGGAATGCCGGCTTCGACCTTGCCGACGAGATCGCCACCGACATCCGCACCCTTGGTGAAGATGCCGCCGCCGAGACGGGCGAAGATCGAGATCAGCGAAGCACCGAAGCCCAGTGCCACCAGCGAGTCGATGACGATTCGGTCAGCAGGCGCGTGGCCCATCGGGCCGGTCAGAATGAGGTAGTAGACAGACACGCCGAGCAAGGCGAGACCCGCCACCAGCATGCCGGTGATGGCGCCCGACTTGAAGGCGATGTCGAGGCCAGCGGCCAGGCTGTTGGATGCGGCCTGTGCGGTGCGCACGTTGGCCCGGACCGAAACATGCATGCCGATGAAGCCGGCCGCACCCGAAAGCACTGCCCCAATCAAAAAGCCGATCGCCGCGGTCGCGGAAAGCAGCCACCAAGCGAGCAGGAACACGACGACGCCGACGATGGCGATGGTGGTGTATTGGCGGGCCAGATATGCCTGCGCACCTTCTCGGATGGCGGCGGAGATTTCCTGCATGCGCGCATTGCCCTGGTCGGCCGCGAGAACCGACTGAGTCGCCCATATGGCGTAAAGGACAGATAGCAGGCCGCAGGCGATGACGACGTAAAGCATTGTCATTGCCAATTCTCTTCCCTGATTGCGCCCGGAATTCCCCTCCCCGGGCAAGTGAACGAGACCGGCAACCTCTACGCGGCTTCCGGCCCCTGGCGAACAATCCGAAACAGGGCAGCGAACGTCAAGATATCGCTAAGGTGTTTCTCGGCTTTCACCGTCCCGTTCATGAAGACAGCCGAACTTTAGAGCGCCGTGCGTCCAGAAGGACGCACAAAGGACGCTCTAAATCATAAGGTTTGCGCATCGTGCTTTCCGAAAATCGATTCCGATTTTCGGAAAGCACGATGCGCTGGATCAGGCCAGATCGTGATCCGGCTGATTGACGAAGATAAGAACCGCCAGCATCGTCATGTAGAATTTGAAAGCCGCTTCCTGTCCGTTCCAGGTGCTTGACTGCCACATGGCGAACCATTCGCCGCCAACGACCATGAAGCCGAAGAACCAGACCAGGAAACCCATCGTAGCGCCGATGACGACGAAGCCCTTGGCGTCGTCGAACTGCCGGCCGGAGCCGTTTCTGGCCTGCCACAGCTTCAACGCCGCAATCAGGAACAGGATACAGGTCAGCGCCTCACCGCAAATGATCAGCCAATAGCCGATGCTCCAGAGCGTCGGATTGGTGATCGAGCGATACATGAGGGCATTGCCCGGGAAAGTGGTGTCCATGCTCAACACGTGCTGGACGAAGGCGAAGTTGGAGCCGTAGTCGGTGATATTGCCGAACGCGACAAGAAAAGCGAAAGCTGCGAGACAGAGACACATCACGATCTTAGAGAGACGCCAAACCATGGCAAGAACTCCTTCAAATGACGGACCGGGGCATCAGCCAGATCAATCACCGAGTCTCGGCAGCGGTGCAACAGGCCAGACGGCCGATGTCGCGTTGACAGGTTCTGCCAGGATTTATGCCGGCAAGGCCGGGCTGGACGGTGTGCTCAGTGGGCTGGCGCTCTCGCCGGCATGCCAGACAGGCGACGTCGTTACGATCTCGGCAAGCGGCAAAAGCCATGATTTCGCGGTGCTGCGCCGCCGCTGGATCGTGGGTGGAGCCGGAAACCGGCTCGAGATCACGCTCGATTACCCCGTGCGGGGCCGGTAGGGTCAGGCTGCCTGCGCCACCTGCCCCATGCGCCTTGCCGCCATGCGCTCCAATGCCGATAGCGCATCGTAGATCAGCACGGCAAGGGCCGCGACGATCAGGCCCCCCTGAAGGACAAAGGCCAGATTGTTGGATTGCAGCCCGGCGATGATAACTTCGCCAAGGGTCTTGGCGGCGACCGTCGAGCCGATGGTGGCAGTGGCCAAGCTGATAACGACCGAAAGCCTGATGCCGGCGAGAACCACCGGAACGCTCAGCGGCAGTTCGACCTTGAGCAGCCGCTGCCAACCGGTCATGCCGGCGCCACGCGCCGCCTCAACGACGTTGGCAGGCGTAGTGGTCAGGCCCGTCAGCGTGTTCTCGAAGATCGGCAGCAGGCCATAGAGGAACAGGGCTATCAACGTCGGCTTCTCGCCGAAGCCGACTGCGGGAACCGCGAGTGCCAGCACCGCGACCGGCGGAAAGGTCTGGCCGATATTGACCAGGCTGCGCGACAGCGGCAGGAACTCGACGCCAACGGGCCGGGTGACGAGGATGGCGAGCGCAACGGCCACGACAATGGCAGCAGCGGTGGCGATGGCGACCGTGCGCAGATGCTGCAGCGCCAGCGACATCAGACTGCCCTGGTTGTAGATCGCTGGCGCGCCATTCTGGGTCAACGGCTTGAGCAGCGGCTCGAACCACAGCGGATTGGTCAGGAAGGCGACCAACAACGCCAGCAGGCAAATGCGCAGCAGCAGCGGAAGCCAGGCCCTCATTGCGGCCTCGCAGCTCGCTTGACGAGGCCTTCGACGGTCACGCGGCCGATGGCTGTGCCGTCCTCAGATGTCACCGGCATCGCAGCACGTCCCGACCACAACAGCTCGGCCAGCGCGTCGCGCTGGGTCGCCTCGACCCCAATCCCCTCGCCCACGGCCTGGCCGGGTTCGACCGCATCACCGACCGTGCCCAGCGACAACAGCTTGAACGGACGGTCGCTTGCACCGATCAGCGTCTCGACGAAGCCGTTGGCGGGTCTGGCCAGAATCTCAGCGGGAGTCGCGTATTGGATCAAGCGCCCGGCATCCATGACGGCGATGCGGTCGCCGAGATGGACCGCCTCCTCCATGTCATGGGTGACGAGAATGATGGTCGTGCCGAAGCGTTTCTGGATCGCCAGCAGGTCTTCCTGCGCCTTGGTGCGGATGATCGGGTCGAGCGCGCCGAAGGGCTCGTCCATTAGGAGCACATTGGGTTCGGCGGCCAGTGCCCGGGCGACGCCAACGCGCTGTTGCTGGCCGCCCGACAATTCGTGCGGGTAGCGCGGGCCGAAGGCTGCGGGATCGAGTTGCAGCAAAGACATCAGCTCGTCGACACGAGCCTTGATGCGCCCGGCATCCCAGCCGAGCAGCGAAGGTACGGTGCCGATGTTCTGCGCCACTGTGCGGTGCGGAAACAGGCCATTGCCCTGGATGGCGTAGCCGATGCTGCGGCGCAGTTCGTGGCCCGGAACTGAACGATTGTCTGTGCCGTCGAGCCTGATCGTGCCGGAGGTCGGCTCGACCAGGCGGTTGATCATGCGCAGAAGCGTCGTCTTGCCCGAGCCGGAGGTGCCGACGATCACTGTCAGCGTGCGTGGCTCGATGACCATGGATACGTCGTCGACAACTGTCGTTTCGCCATAACGCTTGGTGATGTGTTCGATTTCGATCATGCAGCGGCCACTTCAGTGGATTTGCGGGTCGCGATGTATTCGACCACCGCGTCAAGGATGATGGCCGCGGCAAAGGCCAGCGCCACCGTTGGGACAGCACCCAGCAGGACGAGGTCCATTGCCGTCTGGCCGACACCCTGGAAGACAAAGACGCCGAAGCCGCCCCCGCCGATCAGCGCGGCAATGGTGGCAAGGCCGATGTTCTGGACCAGAACGATGCGGATTCCGGTGAGGATGACCGGAAAAGCAAGCGGGAATTCGACATTTTTGAGCCGCTGCCACCCGGTCATGCCCATGCCGCGTGCCGCGTCGTTGGCTGCGCGCGGCACGCCAGCAAGCCCGACGACAGTGTTGGCGACCACCGGCAGCAGCGAATAGAGAAACAGCGCGACAAAGGCCGGTGCGGCGCCAATGCCACGAATGCCAAGCGCAGAGGCACCGGGAATGTTGGCCGCGACCCAGCCGAGTGGCGCGATCATGATGCCGAATAGCGCGATGGAAGGGATCGTCTGGATGATGTTGAGCACATTGAGCACCCCTGCCCGCAGCGCCTCGACACGGTGACAAAGGATACCGAGCGGCAGGCCGACAAGAACCGCAGCAACCAGCGAACCAAGCGCAAGTTCGACGTGGCGCCTCGCCTCGTTCCAGAAACTGTCGGCGCGGTTGGAATATTCCTTGAAGATCGACAGACTGTCCCATTGACCTGAGGCAAGCAGCAGCCAGATCGCTCCGGCCGCTATGCCGAGTACGACAACACGCCCGACAGGAGAAAGCTCGAGCCGTGTCAGGACATCGGCAAGCAGCAAGGTGAGGGCAAAGATCAGGAACCAGAAGCCGGAGGCTGGCGAGATGCGAGCGAAGGTGTTGCCCTCCGGCGTCAGATGAGCGCCGGCGACGCCGATCAGCAGCGCGAGCGATACAAGTGCCACGACGCTGGCGCCGAGTCGGGCAAACAGGGGCGTCTTGAACAGGGCAACGAGGCCAGCTGCAACCAGAATGGCCAGAAGAACCAGGTCCATCGACTGTGGCAATGCCTCAAGGATCGAACGCGGCTCGCCAGCGACGATGCGGTTGGCGCGAAAAGTGGCGAATGGCGCCACGAAGGCTCCATAGGCAGTGATCGCGGCGATCACCACGCCCAGCTTGTCGAACCTGATGCCCACGACTGCGATGCGTCCCCGGTTCCGTCGGCGCGCCCCTGATGCATGACCCCGAAAATCGGAATCGATTTTCGGAAAAGGTCATGCACAGATTTTCAATCTTACAGCGTCCTTTGCGCGTCCGAACAGGACGCGCGGCGCTGTACCCGAGGCGCGCCGGGGAAGCTTACTTCAGAAAGCCGTTCTTCTTCAGGAAATCTTCAGCGACTGCCTTGGCCGGCTCGCCACCGACCTGAACGCGGCCGTTGAGTTCCTGTAATGTGACAAGATCGAGCTTCTCGAACACCGGCTTGAGCAGGGTCTCGATCTCAGGATGTTCCTTGAGCACGGCCTCGCGGATGATCGGGGCCGGCTGGTAGACCGGTTGCACGCCCTTGTCGTCGCTGAGAACAACCAGCCCCGAAGGCGCGATGCCGCCGTCGGTGCCATAGACCATGGCCGCGTTGGCGCCGTTGGTCTGGTTGGCGGCGGCACCGATAGTCGCTGCCGTGTCACCGCCGGAAAGCGTGATCAGTTGCTCGGGCTTGAGGGTGAAGCCGTAGGTCGTCTGGAAGGCCGGAAGGGCCGCGGCCGAATTGACGAACTCGGACGACGCGGCCAGCACGACAGTGCCACCGCCGGCGACGTATTTGCCGAAGTCGCTCAGCGTGGCGAGCTTGTTGGCCTCGGCAACGTCCTTGCGCAGGGCGATCGCCCAGGTGTTGTTGGCCGGCGACGGCGACAGCCAGACGATCTTGTTGGCGTCGTAGTCGAGCTGCTTGGCCGTCTCGAACCCCTTGGCAGCATCCTTCCAGAGCGGATCGTCGGCCTTTTCGAAGAAGAATCCGGCATTGCCGGTGTATTCGGGATAGATGTCGATCTCGCCAGCGGTGATCGCCTTGCGCACGACGGGCGTCGCGCCGAGCTGGATGCGGTCGGTGGTGGCTATGTTGTTGGCGTCGAGCACGGCCTTGATGATGTTGCCGAGCACGCCGCCTTCGGTGTCGATCTTGGAAGACACGACCACCTGCGCGCTCGCGGCACTGGTGGCGAGGCCGAGCGCAATGATCGCTGCGGCGATTGTTGTGGTGTGACGCATAGTGAAACCCCTTCTCGTTCCCGGAATTCGGTGGCCGCATAAGAGCATGGCGACCTAACGTTCGTCGGGGCATACGGTTTCACAATGCGCAGGGCTTGCGCAATATTTTTTTGTGGTTCGAAGAAATCGGCGGCCTATGCTGCCGACAGCGTACTGTCAGGTGGTTTGGCGCCGGCTTGTCAGGGACAGAGTCGCAAGCGCTCCCAGGCTGACGGCGCAAACCGGGAAGACGATCCAGTTGAGCATTTCCCAGCCGTAGGCGTTGTAGACCGCACCCGACATCAGCGAGGCGAAAGCGACAGCACCGAACAGGACGAAGTCATGGAAACCCTGGACCTTGCCCTTTTCCGACGGGCGATAGGTGTCGGCGACAATTGCGGTCGAGCCGATAAAGCCGAAGTTCCAGCCAAGGCCAAGCAGGATCAACGCTGTCCAGAACTGCCACAAGGCGATGCCAGAGAGGGCAACGACAGCGCAGCAAATCAACAGCAGCAGGCCAAGCGCCACGATGCGCTCCGCGCCGAAGCGCTGGATCAGCCGGCCGGTGAAGAAGCTCGGCCCGAACATCGCCATGACATGCCAGGAAATGCCGAGGGTTGCTTCGTCGGGCGAGAAGCCGCAGCCGACCATCGCCAGCGGCGCGCCGGTCATGACGAAGCTCATCAGCGTGTAGGTGCCGACGCCGCAGATCAACGCCGCGGCAAAACGCGGCTGGGTGACGATCTCCATCAGCGGGCGCGCGTCGGCCATATCAACGGCTGCGACGGAACCAGCACTTGCCTTGACGCGCAGGAACGCGAGGATCACGGCGCCGACGGCCGAAAGCCCGATGATCGAGGCAAAGGAGCCGGCGAACATGATGGGGGCGAACATTTCGCGGGTGAAGATGACGATCTGCGGCCCGAGGATGGCAGTGATGATGCCGCCGGCCAGCACGAACGAAATCGCATTCGCCTTGAATTCAGGCGGCGCGTTGTCGGCGGCGGCAAAGCGGAACTGCTGCACAAAGGCGTTACCGACGCCAATGACCAGCAGGCCGAAGGCAAACAGCCAGAATTCCGAGCGGAACAAAGCGAGCGTCGCGATCGCGCCACCGGCGGCGGTGACGGCCGTTCCGAACATGAAGCCGCTGCGCTGGCCAAGGCCGCGAATAATCGCGGCCGCAGGCAGCGCGCCAAGCGCCATGCCGACGCTGAAACCGGTGACAGGCGCTGTCGCCAGCGACTTGTCGGTATCGAGCAGATAAAAACCGGCGAGCCCGCCAATGGACAGGGCTATCGGGGCGGCCGAACCGATGATGGCTTGCGATGCGGCGAGAATGTAAGCAGTGCGCCGCGCTTCGCGTTCGCCACCGATCATAGTGCGTCCTTGCCCTTACCTTCGCCGCGCAGCTTGCGCGAGACACGGTCGAGCACCGCGTTGACGAGCTTGGGCTCGTCGTCGGCATAAAAAGCCTTGGCGATGTCGACATATTCCGAAACGATCACCGCCACGGGAACGTCCTGGCGCTTCATCAGTTCATAGACGCCGGCACGCAGGATGGCGCGCAGAGTCGAATCGAGCCGCGACAGCGGCCAGTCTTCGGTCAAAGCCTCGCGGATGACCGGATCGACAAACTTCTGGTTCTCGACGACACCGGCGAGGATTGCGCGAAACCACTGGGCGTCAGCTTCGCGGTAGAGCGCGCCGTCGACTTCCTTGCCAAGGCGAAACGCCTCGTACTCGGCGGTGATTTCGAGCAGGCCGCTGCCGGCCACGTCCATCTGGTAGAGCGCCTGGACGGCGGCCAGACGGGCAGCGCCGCGCTTGTTGGCATGGCGGACGGGCGGCTGGCCGTTGTCTTCAGGAGGCGTCACGAGCGTGCTGCTCCAAGTTTTTCGCGTATGGCAATCATAGTAAGGGCTGCACGCGCGGCAAAGCCACCCTTGTCGCCTTCGCTGCGGCGGGCGCGGGCCCAAGCCTGATCGTCGTTTTCGACGGTCAGGATGCCATTGCCTACGGCGATCGATTCCGCGACCGACAGATCCATCAGCGCGCGGCAGGACTCATTGGCGACGATATCGAAGTGATAGGTCTCGCCGCGGATGACGGTGCCGAGCGCGACATAGCCGTCATATTCGGTGCCTTCATCGTCGGCAGCGTCGAGCGCAAACGAGATCACGGCGGGGATTTCGAGTGCACCGGGAACGGTCACGACGTCGTAGAAAGCACCAGCGGCATCCAGGGCGGCCTTGGCACCGTCCAGCAGCGCATCCGCGAGGTCGTCGTAAAAGCGCGCCTCGACGATGAGGAGCTTCAGTTTCTTGTCGTTGGCCATGTAAAATCTCCGGCGGGAGCGGCTGACTTAGGCCGAACCGGGTGAGTGCGCAAGCGAAGTGTTAAGCACTGTGGCAGGAAACCGCTGTCAGCCGACCCACACTTGAGGCTCCGCCTCAGAGCCCCTCGCTGGCCGCCTCGGCAAGGCGCGCGGCATATCGCGCCATGGTATCGATCTCGAGGTTGACCCGGTCGCCGACCTTGCGCTCGCCCCATGTGGTGACCTGCAGCGAATGATGGATCAGCAGCACGTCGAAGCGCGTACCTTCGACCTTATTGACGGTCAGCGACGTACCATCGAGTGCAACCGACCCCTTGGGCGCGATGAACCTGGCTAGTTCGCGCGGTGCCTCAATGCGGAAGCGCACCGCATCGCCCTCGTCCTCGCGCGCGACGATCTCGGCCATTCCGTCGACATGGCCGGAAACGATATGGCCGCCGAGCTCGTCGCCGATCTTGAGTGCGCGTTCGAGATTGATTTTTCGGCCGGCGGCCCAGTCGCGGGCGGTGGTCAGTCGAAGCGCCTCTTCCCATGCCTCGACCTCGAACCAGCGGGCGTTGGATGTAGCTTCCGGCAGGGTGACCACTGTCAGGCAGACGCCGGAACAGGAAATGGAGGCACCGATGTCGATGGTCTTGGGGTCATAGGCCGTGTCGATGCGCAGGCGCACCCCCTGGTCGAGCTGGGCTGCGGACGCGACTGTACCCACGTCGGTAACGATCCCGGTAAACATCAGATGTCCCTTATCCATTCGGCGAAGCTGTCCTCGCCGTAGCGCGCCTCGCGCACCAGCTCGAACCCTGCCGGTATATGGTCGCGACCAATGGGGGCTGCAATACCGTCGGAGCCTATGGCCTCGGGGCCGTAGAACAGTGCGATGCGGTCGACCAGGTCCTCATCGAGGAAGGCACGCGCCGTGTCGGCGCCGCCCTCGACGATGATCCGCGACATGCCCTGGTTGCCCAGGTCCTCGAGCAACTCGGGAAGTGCCACGCGGCCATCGTAGGTCTCGGTGGCCAGGAATTTCACGCCGGCACGCTCCAGCTCCGCCCTTTTGGCGGCGTGGCCCTCCGAACAGGCGGCGACCAGCACCGGCACGTCACCAGCCGAGCGCGAAAGCTTCGAGGTCGCCGGCAAGCGAGCGAGCCTGTCGAGTACGATGCGTACAGGCGACCGCGTCCTGAGCCCGGGCAAGCGTACAGTCAATTCAGGATCGTCTGCGAGCGCGGTGCCAATGCCAATCAGGATGGCATCGCATTCGGCGCGCATGACATGGACCTGGCGGCGGGCGATCTCGCCGGTGATGCCGATCTGCCCCTCGCCGCGGCGGCCGATCATGCCGTCGGCGGAAAGCGCAAGCTTCAGAATCACTTCCGGGCGCTTTCTCATCGAGCGATTCATGTAGCCGGCGAGCTGATCGGCGGCCTCGCGGGCAAGAACGCCCTCTTTGACCTCGATGCCGGCACTGCGGAGGATTGCATAGCCCTTGCCGGAAACGCGCGGATCCGGATCGCTCGCCGCTCCAACGACGCGAACGATGCCGGCGGTGGCCAACGCGTTGGCGCAAGGCGGGGTGCGGCCGTGGTGGGCGCAAGGCTCGAGCGTGACATAGGCAGTGGCGCCGCTCGCCAGCTCACCGGCTTCAGCAAGCGCTTCGGCTTCCGCATGCGGCCGCCCGCCAATGGCGGTGACGCCGCGGCCGACGATGACCGGGCCATTGCCATCGTCACGCACGATGAGCGTGCCCACTGCCGGATTGGTTGAGGTCAGTCCGAGATACTTGCGCGACAGCCTGAGTGCAGCTGCCATGTAGCGGCGATCAATCCTGTCCTGCTCGGATGCACTGCTGCTGGCCATCGTTCAACCGGCGTCCTCGTCGCCCTTGAGTTCGCCCAACACGTCATGGAAATCCTTGGCCTCGCGGAAATTGCGATAGACAGAAGCGAAGCGCACATAAGCGACGTCGTCGAGCGTCTTCAGCGCCTCCATCACGAGACGGCCTATTTCGCCGGAAGGAACCTCGGTTTCTCCAGAGCTTTCGAGCTGGCGGACGATGCCGGTTACGGCGCGCTCGATGCGTTCGGGGTCGACATTGCGCTTGCGCACTGCGATCTCGACCGACCGGGCAAGCTTGTCACGGTCGAACGGCACCTTGCGGCCAGTCTTCTTGAGTACGACGAGGTCGCGCAGCTGGACTCGCTCGAAGGTAGTGAAGCGGCCGCCGCAAACCGGGCAGATGCGCCGGCGACGGATCGCGGCACCATCCTCGGCGGGACGGGAGTCCTTCACTTGCGTGTCTTCAGACTGGCAATAGGGGCAACGCATCGTTCAGCCTTGTCATTCGAATCCTCGACCGGGAAAGGCTTAACCCATCGGCCTGGAAATCGGAACCATGATCCCAAGAAGCGGAGACCACATTTGGCGATTAGGCCCAGCCGAAAAGGAGAAGCCCCACACCGAACATAGCGGAATGGGGCTTCGAAGTTTTAGGGGGATGGACAGCGCCCTCCCCAGTTCGGTGCTTAGCCGAGGTAAGGATAGAGCGGGAAGCGCTCGGTCAGGCTGACGACCTTCTGCTTGACCGCAGCCTCGACGGCGGCGTTGCCCTCGTCGGAATTTGCGACCTTCAGGCCGTCGAGCACTTCGGTGATCAGCTGGCCGATCTCGCGGAACTCGGCCTCGCCGAAGCCACGCGTCGTACCTGCCGGGGTGCCAAGACGTACGCCCGAGGTGACGAAGGGCTTTTCGGGGTCGAAAGGGATGCCGTTCTTGTTGCAGGTGATGTTGGCGCGGCCCAAGGCTGCCTCGGCGCGCTTGCCGGTGGCGTTCTTGGGACGCAGGTCGACCAGCATCAGATGGTTGTCGGTGCCGCCTGAAACGATGTCGAGGCCGGTGTCCTTGAGGCTAGCGGCCAGCGCCTTGGCGTTGGCAACGACATTTGCCGCGTAGGTCTTGAACTCGGGCTTCAGCGCTTCGCCGAAAGCAACCGCCTTGGCAGCGATGACATGCATCAGCGGACCACCCTGGAGGCCGGGGAACACTGCCGAGTTCATCTTCTTGGCGATGTCTTCGTCATTGGTCAGGATCATGCCGCCACGCGGGCCGCGCAGCGACTTGTGGGTCGTGGTGGTGACAACATGGGCGTGCGGCAGCGGCGAAGGGTGCACGCCGCCGGCAACCAGGCCTGCGATATGGGCCATGTCGACCATCAGATAGGCGCCGACTTCATCGGCGATCTCGCGGAAGCGCTTCCAGTCCCAGGTGCGGGAATAGGCGGTACCGCCGGCGAGGATCAGCTTAGGCTTGTTCTCGCGGGCAAGGCGCGCGACCTCGTCCATGTCGAGCAGGTTGTCGTCCTTGCGCACGCCATAGGAGACGACCTTGAACCACTTGCCAGACATGTTGACCGGCGAACCGTGGGTCAGGTGACCGCCCGAGTTCAGGTCGAGGCCCATGAAGGTGTCGCCCGGCTGCAGCAGCGCCAGGAACACCGCCTGGTTCATCTGGCTGCCGGAATTCGGCTGAACGTTGGCGAACTTGCAGTCGAACAGCTTCTTGGCGCGCTCGATGGCGAGTTCCTCGGCGACGTCGACAAACTGGCAGCCGCCATAGTAGCGCTTGCCGGGATAACCCTCGGCGTATTTGTTGGTCATGATCGAGCCCTGCGCTTCAAGCACGGCGCGGGAAACGATGTTTTCCGAGGCGATCAGCTCGATCTCGTGGCGCTGGCGGCCAAGCTCATTGCGGATCGAGCCGAAAATTTCCGGATCGGCCTCCTCAAGCGGGGTTCCAAAGAAGGATTCGAGGTGTTTCGAAGCGGCCATGGCGAAAGATCCTTGCTGTCCGGAGGGGGCATCGGGGAGGTTCGGCGCGCATTAACACACTTGCCCCAGCGTCGCCACGTTTGCCGCGCGAAATTTCGTGGTCGCTTTGCGCCAAAAGAACAGCCGCAACGAAAAAGGCCGCCCCGAAGGACGGCCTTTTGATTTTCGCTGCGGCTCGATCAGAGAGCCGAGGTGATCTGCAGCTCGTCGACGCCGTCGAGGCCATAGATGTCGTCGCGGAACTGCACGACGCCATCGCCCGTCGACCAGGCCGAGACATAGGTGAAATAGACCGGCACCGGATTGGTGACGGGGATCGGGGTGTTTTCGCCCGACTTGATCGTCTGCTCGAAGTGCGAGCGGCTCCAGCCCTGGGTGTCGCGCAGGATCCAGGTGACGAGGTCGCGCACGTTCTGGACGCGGACGCAGCCCGAAGAGTCAAAGCGCATCAGCTTGCCGAACAGACTCTGCTGCGGCGTATCGTGCATGTAGACGCCATCCGGGCTCGGGAAGTTGATCTTGACCGAAGCCATGGCGTTGTTGGCGCCAGGGTCCTGGCGGAAGCGGTACTTCGCCGCCTCTTCCGTCGACCAGTCGACATTCATCGGATCGACCTCGCTGCCATCGGGCGCGAACAGGCGGATCTTGTTGTCGGCCAGATAGTTCGGATTCTTGCGCATCAGCGGGATGATGTCCTTGCGGACGATCGACACCGGTGCGTTCCAGTACGGGTTGACGACGATCTCGTTGATCTTCGAATTGACGATCGGCGACTGGCGATCGACCTTGCCGACGATCGCTGTGTGGCGCAGCACGACGCGATCGTTCTCGACCGCTTCGACCTGGGCAGCCGGAATGTTGACGTTGACATAGCGCTGGCCGAGCGTACCGGCCTGTGCCTGGATGCGACCCAGGTTGGTCTCGAGCTGGCCAAGGCGAACCTGGGCGGAAATGTTCATCGCCGCATAGGTGTACTGGCCCATGACGCCGTCATCCGGCAGGCCGTGGCGTGCCTGGAAGCGCTTCAAGGCCGCATCGACATAAGTATCGAACGAATCGGAAAGGCCGGCGCGCGGCGACAGGTCGCCTGAAACCATCAGACGCTTGCGCAACGCCTGGACATCGGGATCCTCTACGCCGAGCCTGAGCTTCTTGGTAGCTGGAACGACCGGCCAGCCGCCCTGGGCGACGATGTTCTGGTACTGGGCAATCGCCTGCTGGGTGAAGGCGGCGGTCTGAGAGGTGAAGACCGGCAGCGTGCTGGCGACCTTGGCGCCCTGGCTGACACGGGCATCGAACTGGTCGTCCCAATTGCCGCGGCGCGACGAACCGAGAACTTCGCCGATCACGTCCTGAGCGCTGGCTGCGCCCGACAAGGCTGCCATGGCGATCGCGCCGGCACCGGAGAGAAAGAAACGGCGGTTCGTTTTCATGGACGTTCCAGACATATTCGCGCAACACAACCGGCAGGAAATCTCCCGCGACGATATGACGGCCATACTTAACAATTAGCCAACCATAACCCGGCATCACTAGAGCGTGAAACGCGACTTCAGCGCACGGGTTGCTGACGGCCGAACAGGCAGATCTGGCACATCACAGCTTCCCGATAGTCATTCGAATATGGCGGCAACATGGCTGGTCTGCCTTCTATCGCTTGCCACGATGCTAAAAAAGGAAGAGCCGGTGCATTTCTGCAACCGGCTCTGCGACTGGAGGTCGTTCCTTTGGAAGAAAGGAATAGGGCAGTAAGGCAGAAGGGCAGTCAGAAATGAAGCGTGGCACGTGTGGTCTTGTCGACCAATTGCCCTACTGCCTTAATGCCCTATTCCCCTCCCTGCAGAATTACATCCGGTAGGCGATGGTGTCGTTCCAGAAGCGGTCGAGGCGCTGCAGGGCGCGGTTCATCTGCTTGAACTCGTCGGTGTTGATGCCGCCGACATGCTCGATCGAACCGACATGGCGGTCATAGAGGCCGGCAACCACCTCGGCCACGTCCTGGCCCTTCGGCGTCAGGCTGACACGGACCGAACGGCGGTCGATGCGCGAGCGCTGGTGATTGATGAAACCGAGCTCGACCAGCTTCTTGAGGTTGTAGGAGACGTTCGAGCCGAGATAGTAGCCGCGTGAGCGCAATTCGCCGGCGGTCAGTTCTGCATTGCCGATGTTGAAGAGCAGCAGAGCCTGGATCGCATTGATGTCGCTGCGGCCGTTGCGATCGAACTCATCCTTGATAACGTCAAGAAGACGACGATGAAGTCTTTCAACAAGCTGCAGAGATTCCATGTAAAGCGAGCGGATCGCTTCGTTACGGTCCTCGGAAACCATGGCGGGCTTGGCCACCTGACGCGAATTGATCATTGTCTTTGCCTCTCTGTTTTCGCCTGGTGACTTTTTTGTTTGATGTCACCTTGATCGCGAACTTATCGAATACCCATAAAATTCGACTTAAACGTCAGGCTTAACAAGGGCTTACCGACCACTGGTTTCGAAAGAAGGTTAATGAAGCCCCTTCCGAGTAAGAATAATTAACCTTGTATTTTACGGGTTGTCCGCCAACGCGCTGAAAGCATTGGCTAGTGCGCGGCGCGGCGCCTTTTCAGGTGCAGGACAATGCGGAAGGCCGCATAGATCAATGCCACCACGACGTGGGAGACAATGATCAGCGGCCGGCTTCCGAACAGTTCGGGGAAGCCGGCATACATGACGATTTCGGTTACGGCGCAAATGAACCAGATGACCGGCCCCCAGGATGACAACATCCACAGGCCGATGGCGGCGAAGGGGAAGAACACCGAAAGCGTCACCGCCGCGACCTGCCAATGGATCGGCATCAGGTCGAAGCGCCAGAGCGAGCCGTCATAAAGACCGATGAGACGAACCCAGTAGAGGATGCCGAACAGCAGGCAGTAGGCGGCCACCACGCGCAGGAACACGGCGAAGGCGCTCTCTATCGCCGAGGGGTGCATCTCGCGCAGGCGGCTTGCGCTGTCGGTCACAGGGCAAGTTCCCTGTCGCCGAGTGTTTCGAAATAGCGATCGATGTCGAGGGGATCGACATCCTCAAGTCGGGCAGGCCGCCATAGCGGCGTCGAACCCTTGTCAATGAGCACGGCGCGGATGCCTTCATAGAAGTCGCCGCCGGCCAGCATGCGGTTGAGGATGCGGAATTCCATCCGCATGCAGTCTTCCATCGACATGGTCAGGCCTGCCCTCACCTGCCGGAACGCGACCGACAAGCTCGTGGGCGAACGCTGCTGGATGGTCGCAAGCGTCTTCTGGGCGAACTCGCTCGAATCCGTTTCCAGGCTGGCGATGACGTCGGACAGCGTCGGCGCGGAGAAATGCCTGGCGATCGCCTCCAGCGTTTCGCGCTCGGTCTCGCGCTTCGCCGGGCGGAAGAAGTTGCGCAGCATCGCCTCCGGCTCGCCGGTTTCGCACAGGCGCTCCAGCAGGCCGATCTGCCCGTCAGCCGAAATCGTGTGTGTCGCCAGGCCCGACCACAACGCGTCGCCGTAACGGATCCTGTTGCCCGTCAGCGCCAGATACATGCCGAAATGGCCGCCGAGGTCGGGCAGCAAATGGCTTCCGCCGACATCGGGGAAGAAGCCGATGCCGACTTCCGGCATGGCGAACTGTGCATTTTCGGTCAGCACCCGATGCGAGCCATGAAAGGAGATGCCGACGCCGCCGCCCATGACGATGCCGTCGATGAACGAGAGAAATGGCTTGGGATAGCGCTGGATCTGGGTGTTGAGCCGGTATTCATCGGCGAAAAAGTCGACCGGAGCATTTCCGGCGAGGCCAGCGTGATAGACCTGCAGGATATCGCCGCCGGCACAAAATGCCCTGCCCTCGGCCTTGACCACGACGATGGCGACGTTGGGGTCGACCTGCCACGCGGTGAGTGCCCTGGACAGCGCCAGGACCATCTTGTGGGTCAGCGCGTTCAGCGCCTGCGGCCGCGTCAGCGTGACGATGCCGGCGGCTCCGGAGCGCTCGAAGCGGATTTCGTCGTCGCCGCCAAAGTCCATGTCCACTGGAATCCCCCACATCAGGCTGAGTGTGCAGAGCTAATGTGGAGCGCATGGGTGCGTCAATGCCGCAGGTCCCATCCTGCATCTTGGTCTTGGGCAAACCGGCATGCTAAAAACTGCACAATTGCCGGAGAATGCCGATGAACAAGTTCACCCCAGCCAAGCCAGCAGGCGCCCGCAGCGTCGACGAGATCACCGGCAGCCGCCGCCTGCGCCGCATGCGCAAGGCCGACTGGTCGCGCCGGCTCGTCCAGGAAAACCGCCTGACGGTGGACGACCTGATCTGGCCGATCTTCATCATCGACGGCCAGAACCGCCGGGAAGCGATCCCGGCGATGCCCGGCGTGTTCCGCATGTCGGTCGATCTTGCCGTCAAGGAAGCGGAACGTGCGGCAAAGCTAGGCATTCCGGCTCTCGCCACGTTTCCCAATGTCGAGATGGGCCTGCGCGACCAGACGGGCGCGCATATCCTCGAGCCCGACAACATCATCAACCGCGCCACCCGTGCCATCAAGGCGGCAGTGCCGGAGATCGGCATCATCACCGACGTCGCGCTCGACCCCTTCACCAGCCACGGCCATGACGGTATTTTACGTGACGGGATTATCGTCAATGACGAGACTGTAGCCCAGGTGGCCGCCGCAGCCGTGCTGCAGGCCGCGGCAGGTTCCGACATCATCGCTCCCTCCGACATGATGGACGGCCGCATCGGCGCCATTCGCGACGCGCTCGACAACAACGGCTTCCACGACGTGGCGATCATGTCTTATGCGACCAAGTTCGCTTCGGCCTTCTATGGCCCCTACCGCGAGGCAATCGGCACGCAAGGCCTGCTCAAGGGTGACAAGAAAACCTATTACATCGACCACGCCAATTCAGACGAGGCGGTGCGCGAGGCCGAGCAGGATCTCGCCGAGGGTGCCGACATGCTGATGGTCAAGCCCGGCCTGCCCTATCTCGACATCATCCGCCGGCTCAAGGACGAGTTCCGCGTGCCGACCTTCGCCTACCAGGTGTCGGGCGAATACTCGATGATCAAGGCAGCCGGCGCCAATGGCTGGATCGATGGCGAAAAGGCGATGCTGGAAAGCCTGCTCGCCTTCAAACGGGCCGGCTGCGACGGCATCCTGACCTACTTCGCGCCTGAAGTGGCGCAGATGCTGAAGGGCTGAGGCTGGGCCTACCCCGACAGGATTTGTGACAGCTAGCGCCGGAATTCTTGAATCCGGCGCTGCAATTCCCATTTGTTTTGCTGCGCGGGCAATCTCGTTCGCCAATTGAGGAAGCTATGACCGCACGTGTTCTGGACGGTGAAATCATCAACAGCAGGCTCGACGACAGCCGCGTCTATGACGGCGTGCGCACGCGCCGCATCCTGGCGTTCCTGATCGACTATCTGATCGTCGGTCTGTTGATGATCCCTTTCGCCATCGTCATCTTCTTTCTCGGCATCCTGACCCTCGGCCTCGGCTGGGCGCTGTTCGCCGTCCTGTTTCCCGCGGTTGCGCTGCTTTACATCTGGATGACGCTAGGCGGACCAAACCAGGCAACGACCGGCATGCGCATGATGGGCATCCGGCTCGACCGGCTCGACGGCAGGCCGATCGATGGCCTCCTGGCCGTGGTTCACTCAGTGCTGTTCTGGGCCGGCAACGTCGTCCTGACGCCGCTTGTCCTGCTGGTAAGCCTGTTTTCAGACCGCAAGCGCACGCTGCATGACCTGCTGCTCGGCACCGTGGTCAGCCGCAGCGACAGCTAAAATTGCCATTCGGCGAGTCAAAACGGGCACTTGCGCCAAAATGTGAAGGCAAAGACTCTCCTTGCCATCACATTCATGTTGAATTTTTCGCAGGCAGCGCCAAGCTAGGGAACATTGATTGGGAGTCTTCCTGACGCTCGATGACGCAGCATCCGACCCATTCTCCGCAATTCTTCCTGACGGCGCCGTCCCCCTGCCCCTATCTTGAGGGACAGTTCGAACGGAAAGTCTTCACTCACCTGGTCGGCGACAAGGCGCCGGAGATGAACGACCTGCTGACGCAGGGCGGCTTCCGGCGTTCGCAGAACATCGCCTATCGTCCGGCCTGTGAAACCTGCCGCGCTTGCGTCTCCGTTCGCATCCTTGCTCAGGAGTTCAAGGCGACGCGCAACATGCGCCGGGTGATCGAGCGCAACTCCGATCTTGTCGGGGCCATGCACGCCGCCGAACCCTCGACCGAGCAATACTCGCTGTTCCGTTCCTATCTCGATGCCCGCCACCGCAAGGGTGGCATGTCCGACATGACCGTGCTCGATTACGCCATGATGGTCGAGGACACGCATGTCGTCACCAAAGTGATCGAATACCGCCGCCGCGGGCCCGATACCTTCATCACCGGCCAGGGCCAGGGCGAACTAATGGCGGTGGCGCTGACCGACCAGATGTCGGACGGCCTGTCGATGGTCTATTCCTATTACAATCCGGAAATGGACGAACGATCGCTTGGCACGTTCATGATCCTCGACCATATTGCCCGCGCGCGCGCCTTGGGCCTGCCCCACGTCTATCTTGGCTACTGGGTCAACGGTTCGCGCAAGATGAACTATAAGGTACGCTTCACACCTCAGGAGCATCTCGGCATGAAGGGCTGGGAACGTTTCGAAGGCGACATCTGAGCCCGTCCGGCCCGTTTTCCACGCTGCCGTCGACCATCTGGCAGGGAAATACGTGGCAAACAATCAATCGAACCACTCCAAGGGATTGTTGCTGACGGGTCTCGGCGGCCTGGCGCTGACCGTGGACATTCCGCTGATCAAGCTGGCCGACGGCAATCACTGGTCGATCCTGATGATGCGCAGCGGCACCACATTCGTCGCGGCCATCATCATCTGGCTAGTCTGGCGCTCGTTCAGTCGCAATGCGCCGCAACTCATCCCAGGCCGTGCAGGGCTGGTTGTCGCCGGCCTATACGGCATCGGATCGATCACCTTCATCACTGCCGTCTACAACACGTCGACAGCCAACCTGGTCTTCATCCTCGCATTCAACACGGTGTTCGCCGCCGTGTTGTCCTGGATATTCCTGAGGGAAAGGCCGCGACCGGCGACAGTGCTCGCCATGCTGGCGATGGTCTGCGGTGTGCTCATCATTGTCAGCAGCTCGATCGGTACCGGCCATCTGTTCGGCGACCTGATGGCTGTATGCTCAGCCTTCTGCATCGCATCGGCGATCACCATTTCACGCTCCAGCGGCAAGGACATGGGGTTCACAGCCCTTGTCGGCGTGCTCCTGCCAGGGCTGGTCGCGGCATTCATGGTGTCCAAGACCGGTTTTCACGTCGAATCGCCGTGGTGGATCATCTTCAACGGCGCGGTGATCATGCCGATCTCGTTTTTCTGCCTCGCCAACGGCCCGAAATACATCTCCGGACCGGAAGTCGCGATGTTCTACCTGCTGGAGACGGTGCTGGCGCCGATCTGGGTATGGATGATCTTCGCCGAGGTGCCGACAACCAACAGCCTGATCGGCGGGGCCATCCTCATCATCACGCTTGTCGCCCACTCGGCCTGGCAGCTTTCCGAGGGGCGCAGGCGCAAGGCAGGTCTTGCAAGGCAGCCGGCGTAACCGCTGCCTTTGTCGCGACCGAGACTGGTTTGGTGGTTGCTCGCCTCTACCCGGCCTGCTTGGTCGGCACGTCGCTGCGGATGGCTTCGATAGTGCGCGGCGTGTCGCTCTCGGGCAGCGCATTGGCAGCCGCAATCATCGCCGCCTCGTCGGTAAGCTCGATCTCGCGAATCCACTCGCGCCAGATGGCGACCAACAGTGCCATCAGCACCGGGCCAATGAACAGGCCCAGCAGGCCCATTGTCTTGACGCCACCGATGAGACCGAAAAAGGTCGGCAGGAACGGGAGCTTGATCGGCCCGCCGACAAGCTTTGGCCGCAGCGTCTTGTCGACGATGAACAGCTCTGTCGCGCCCCAGGTAAACAGCACCGCGCCCGCAACTGGCGAACCGCTGGCGACCAGATAGATCGACACCAGCGTGAAGCACAACGGCGCGCCGCCAGGGATCAGTGCCATGAAACCGGTGATCACGCCCAGTGTCACCGGCGACGGCACACCCGCGACCCAGTAAGCGACGCCGAGCACGACGCCCTCGCCGATGGCAATGACCGTCATGCCCATGACCGTGGCACTGATCGTTTTGGGTACGACCCGCGAGATACGCTCCCAGCGCATCGGCAGGATACGCTCGCCGAGGCGATCGAGTTGGGCGACGAAAGATTCGCCATCGCGATAGGTGAAGAACAGCGCGATCAGCATGAACAGCAGCGTCAGAAGGATACCAAAGGCACTGCCGCCGAAAGCGAGCACGCCGCGATAGATGCTGCCGATATTGGCGCCGCTGACGAGCTGGATCAGTTCGCCAATGGCGCCGGGATGGCCGACATTGCGCGTCCATTGCTCGTTCAGCCATTCGCCTGCGACCGGCAAGTTGGTGATCCATGTTGGCGTCGTAGCGCCATGGCGATTGGTTTCCACCGCCCAGCCGACCCAATCGCGGATCTCGTTGACGGCGTAGGTCGCGGCAAAAGAGATCGGCACGACAAGGAAGGCGACGATGAAAATCAGCGCCAGCGTGGCGCCGATGGTCCTGTTGCCGTCGACAGCCGTCAAAAGCCGGCGATAGAGCGGCCAGCTGGCGAAGGCGATGACCAGCGCTGCCAGCACCGGCACCAGGAAGCCATGAAAGAAATAGATGCCCGCGGCGACGATCAGCACAAGCAGCCAGCGCGCGGCCGAAAGCGGCGGCACCAAAGCTGCACGCATCGGCTGGGACGGACCGAACAGCCTCGGCTCTCGCTCCGGTTTGCGGGGATTGGTCACGTTCAAGAGCCTGAATCTCCTCGGCCCCGAAATGGACCCGCTTACGCCCGGCGCTGACTTCAACGCAGGTGAGGAGATCATAGAGCCTAATCCAGTGCCGCGCACCAAAACTTTGCCGCGCTGCACTCGCTCACGGGCTCATCATGTCCCTAGCCAAAGCGACCGGTACGCGGAAAACCCTTGGGTACCATGCGCCCCGCCGTGGCACGCGTGCCGATCCACTCGACTAGTTCCTCGCGAGACCTAGTGAATGTGCGTTCGGCCGAATCCAGCCAGCTAAGCCCGCTCTCCATGGTGAAGGTCTTCACGTCGAGCACGCCGCCGTCCTTGTACTTCTGCAGCCTGACGCCCTTGCCGCGCGTCATTTCAGGGATCTGCTCGAGCGGGAAGACGAGCATCTTGCGGTTCTCGCCGACGATGGCGAGATGATCACCCTGGAGCGGGATGCAGCGCTTGGCCTCATCTGGCGTCTTGATGTTCATCACCTGCTTGCCCTTGCGGGTATTGGCTGCCACCTCTTCCTCGACAACTGTGAAGCCGTTGCCCTCGTGGGAGACCAGAAGCAGCTTGCGCTTGGGCTCGTGAACGAAGGCGGTGACAATGTCCTGATCGTTGTCCATGTCGACGATGATGCGGATCGGCTCGCCATGGCCGCGGCCGCCCGGCAGCCGGTCTGCACCGATGGTGTAGAACTTGCCGCCGGTTGTGAAGACCAGAATCTTGTCGGTTGTCTGTGCAGGGAAGGCCAGCTTGAGGCTGTCGCCTTCCTTGAATGTGAGCTGCGCATAGTCGGCGAGATGCCCCTTCATCGCACGCAGCCAGCCCTTCTCCGAGACGACAACCGTTACAGGCTCCTTCTCGATCATGGCATGCGCGATGTCGGTAAGATCGTGGTCAGGTGCTTCGGCGAATACCGTGCGGCGGCGACCTAGCTTGGTTTCAGGCCCGTAATGTTTGCGGACCTCGCTCACTTCCCACTTGATGGTCGCCCACTGCTTGGCGTCCGACGCCAGCAACGATTCGATCTGCTTCTTCTCGATGCTGAGCGCGTCGTGCTCCTTGCGGATCTCGAATTCCTCGAGCTTGCGCAACGCCCTCAGGCGCATGTTGAGGATGGCTTCGGCCTGGTTGTCGGTCAGGTCCCAGCGCGCCATCATCGTGCGCTTGGGCTCATCCTCCTCGCGGATGATGCGGATCACCTCGTCGATGTTGAGGTAGGCGATCAGATAGCCGGCAAGGATCTCGAGCCGCTTTTCGATCTCGCCGAGACGGAACTTCGAGCGACGGACCAGCACCTCGCGGCGGTGGTCGAGCCATTCGCGCAGCACGCTCTTGAGCGACAGCACGTTCGGCACCTTGCCGCGCGACAGCACGTTCATGTTGAGCGGGAAACGGCTTTCAAGCTCGGTGAGCTTGAACAGCGATTCCATCAACAGGCCCGGGTCGACGGTGCGGCTCTTGGGCACCAGAACGACGCGGATGTCTTCGGCCGACTCGTCGCGGATGTCTTCGAGCAGCGGCAGCTTGCGGGCGATCAACAGCTCCGCGATCTTTTCGATCAATCGCGACTTCTGAACGCCATAAGGAATCTCGGTGACAACGAGGTTCCAGGTACCCCTGCCCTGATCCTCCTGCTGCCACATGGCGCGCATGCGGAAGCCGCCACGCCCTGTTTCGTAGGCGTTGACGATTGAGGCCCAGTCATCATCGACACTGCCGCCGGTGGGGAAATCCGGCCCACGCACCTTGCAGCCGAGACGGAGCTCGGGATCGTCCTTGATGCGTTCCCATTCGCCCGGCGAGGTCATAAGGTCAGTGACTGAAGCATCCGGATTGTCGATCAGGAAAAGCGCGGCGCTGCATAGCTCTGCCGCATTGTGCGGCGGAATCGATGTCGCCATGCCGACCGCGATACCGGATGAACCGTTGGCGAGCAGATTCGGGAACGCGCCCGGCAGGACGACGGGTTCTTCGTCTTCTTCGTTATAGGTCGGGCGGTAATCGACGGCATCTTCCGTGATGCCTTCGAGCAGCGAGACCGACACCTCGGTCATGCGCGCCTCGGTGTAACGCATGGCGGCGGCGCTATCGCCGTCGATATTGCCGAAATTGCCCTGCCCGTCGACGAGCGGATAACGGACCGAGAAGTCCTGCGCCAGGCGCACCAGCGCGTCGTAGATCGACTGGTCGCCATGCGGGTGGAACTTACCCATGACCTCGCCGACGATGCGGGCGCATTTGGCGAATCCCTGATCAGGATTGAGCCTGAGCAGCCGCATGGCGTGCATGATGCGGCGATGGACCGGTTTCAGTCCGTCGCGCACGTCAGGCAATGCCCGGTGCATGATGGTCGACAGCGCATAGGCCAGATAGCGCTCTTCGAGCGCCTTCTTCAGATCGACCGGTTCAATATTGTCGCCGCTACCGTTTCCGGGCGGCAAAAGCCCTTTTCCCATGGGTTTGGACTAGCGGAACGGGTGATTCGCGACAAGCCTTATCGCCGAATGCAAGGCCTGCCGGGATCACGCTGCGACAAAACTGCCCGCTCGCTAAAGTAGCAATCAGGCGATCAGTTGGTCATTCACCATTTTTGCGCGTGTTGCTCAGCAGTGATTGCCTTTTGGATCGAATTGCGGCCATTGTCGTCACGTCGCCTTCTTCCGGTCCAGTTCGTGGCTGACGTAAGGCTGAATCATTTCACAAGTCTCAGGGATCTATGATGACGCAACACCGCTCTGCATTTCGCAAGCTCGCACTCACGACCTTCCTGTTCTCGCTTCCGCTCAACGCAGCGCTGGCACAGGATGCCACCGCGGTCGCCGAGCGGCTTAAGTCAGTGCTCGCCGGCCAGAACCTGACGCTCGCCTGGACCAGCGTGACGGGCGATGCTTCGGAAGCCGTGCTCGAGGGAACGAGCATCCAGATGGCTGGCGAAGGCAAGCCGTTCTCCATCGGCAAGCTCACGCTCAGCGGCATCACCGAAGAGAATCGCGGCTTCAAGATCGAGACCATCACGACCGAGCCCTATAGCCTGAACGAAGGCCCGACCAAGGTCGAGGTCAGCCCGCTGACGCTTGGCAATGTCACGCTGCCGGCCTCCGACTCGACCGACCTGCTGGCCTCGTTCCTGATGTACGAGACCGCCAATCTCGACAATGTCAGCGTCAAGATCGGCGACAAGCAGGCCTTCCAGATGACCAACTTCGCGGCCGAGGTGACCCCTCCGGCCGATGGCAACGCCATGGAGTTCACCGGCTCGGCCGAGAAGTTCACCGCCGACCTGACCCTGGTGGAAGACCCACAGTCGAAGGCCGCGATCGAAGCGCTCGGTTACCAGAACATCTCGGGCGATTTCCAGATGGAAGGCACCTGGCAGCCGACCGACGGCCGCATGGCGCTGTCGAGCTACGATGTCACCGTCGACAACGCTGGCACGCTTGGCATGACCTTCGACCTCGGCGGCTACACGGTCGAATTCCTGAAGTCGGTGCAGGAACTGCAGAAGAAGATGGCAGCCCAGCCGGAAGGCACCGACAACTCGGCCCAGGGCCTGGCCATGCTCGGCCTGATGCAGCAGCTCACCTTCAACGGCGCGACCGTGCGCTTCGACGACGATTCGGTGACCAACAAGGTGCTCGAATACCTCGGCAAGCAGCAGAACATGACGGGCAAGGACATCGCCAACCAGGCCAAGGCGATCGTGCCATTCCTGATGATGGAACTGAACAACCCCGAGCTGGCAACCCAGGTGACCGCGGCTGTCACGGCCTATCTCGATGCGCCCAAGTCGATCGAGATCGCTGCCAAGCCGGCCTCGCCGGTTCCGTTTGCGCTTCTGGCCGCAAGCGGTATGTCGAACCCCAAGGACCTGCCGAAGACGCTCGGCCTGACGGTCACGGCGAACCAGGACTGATCCTGGCCGCTACGTCCCGAAACGAAAAAGCCCGGCAGCGATGCCGGGCTTTTTTGTTGAGTCGAATGAGTCGCTTGCGCGGACTTGCTAAACTTCTTTCTTGGCCACCGCGACGCGCAGCGACAGCTCGCGCAGCTGCTGGGGCGTTGCTTCTGACGGCGCGTTCATCAGCAGATCCTGCGCCTGCTGGTTCATCGGGAACAGCGTCACTTCACGCAGGTTCTTGGCGCCGACAAGCAGCATGATCACACGATCGACACCGGCAGCCATGCCGCCATGCGGAGGTGCGCCATACTGGAAGGCGCGATAAAGCCCGCCGAACTGCTCCTCGACCTCCTCGCGCGACTTGCCAGTCAGCTCGAACGCCTTGACCATCAACTCGGGCAGCTGGTTGCGGATCGAACCGGAGGCGATCTCGAAGCCGTTGCAGACCATGTCGTACTGATAGGCCTTGATGGTCAGCGGGTCCTGGTTGTTCAGCGCATCGAGGCCGCCCTGCGGCATCGAGAACGGATTGTGGGCGAAGTCGATCTTCTTTTCTTCTTCCAGCCATTCGTAGAACGGGAAGTCGATGATCCAGCACAACTCGAAACGGTCGCGGTCGACGAGGTTGAGCTCCTCGCCGGCGCGGGTGCGGGCAGCACCGGCGAACGAGACGAACTTCTTGGGGTCGCCAGCGACGAAGAAGGCAGCGTCGCCATCCGACAGGCCAAGCTGCTGGCGGATCGCTTCGGTACGTTCCTCACCAATGTTCTTGGCGATCGGACCGGCGCCTTCGAGCTTGTCGCCCTCCTTGCGCCAGAAGATATAGCCAAGGCCCGGCTGGCCTTCGCCCTGCGCCCAGGAATTCATGCGGTCGCAGAATGCGCGACTGCCGCCGGTCTTGGCCGGGATCGCCCAGACCTCGACCTTCGGGTTCGAGGCGATCATGCCGGCGAACACCTTGAAGCCCGAGCCATCGAAATGCTCGGTAACAGGCTGGATCTCGATCGGGTTGCGCAGGTCCGGCTTGTCGGTACCGTAGGTGCGCAGTGCCGTGTCGTAGGGAATGCGGCGGAACTGCTGGGTGACCGGCTTACCGTCGGCGAACTTCTCGAACACGCCGCGCATCACCGGCTCCATCGTGTTCCAGACGTCTTCCTGGGTCACGAAGCTCATCTCGAGGTCGAGCTGGTAGAATTCGCCCGGCAAACGATCGGCGCGCGGGTCTTCGTCACGGAAGCACGGCGCGATCTGGAAGTAGCGGTCGAAGCCCGCGACCATCAAAAGCTGCTTGTACTGCTGGGGGGCCTGCGGCAGCGCGAAGAACTTGCCCGGATGGATGCGCGACGGCACCAGGAAGTCGCGCGCGCCTTCCGGCGACGAGGCCGTCAGGATCGGCGTCGAATATTCGGTGAAGCCCTCGCCGGTCATGCGGTTGCGCATTTCGGCGATGATCTTGGTGCGGGCAACAATGTTCTTGTGCAGCGTTTCGCGGCGCAGGTCGAGGAAACGGTACTTGAGGCGGATATCCTCGGGATACTCCGGCTCGCCGAACACCGGCAGCGGCAACTCCTTGGAGACCGACAGAACCTCGATTTCCTTGGCAAAGACTTCGATCTCGCCGGTCGGCAGGTTGCCGTTGACGGACTCGGCCATACGCGCCTTGACCTCGCCGTCGACGCGGATGACCCACTCGCCACGCACGGTCTCCGCGACCTTGAAGGCAGGGGAATCGGGATCGGCGACGATCTGGGTCAGGCCATAGTGGTCGCGCATGTCGATGAACAGCAGGCCGCCGTGATCTCGCACGCGATGCACCCAGCCAGACAGGCGAACGGCCGAGCCGACGTCGGATTTCCTCAATTGAGCGCAGGTGTGGCTGCGGTAACGGTGCATGGCAATATTCCGGTTCGGGCTGTTGTCAAAAGGCGCCGGAGCGTCCGATGCGCCCAGGCCTAAATTTGGCGCGAAAAGCGCATGGGTGCCCGGTTTTGTCAAGGTAAAGCCACGGCACGCCATACCCTCGGCCGCCTAAAAGCGCTTCTTCAGCCAGACCCTGGAGTGCCCGGCCGGATAATCGTCGATGCGGCCGAACTCCTCATATCCCAACCGCTTGTAATACTCCGGCGCCTGGAAGGTGTACGAATCGAGGTGAACGCCGATACAGCCACGCTGCCTTGCCGCCTCCTCGGCCCGCGCGAGCAGCTTCTGGCCGAGGCCCTCGCCGCGATGTGCGCGGCTGACCCAGAGCCATTCGACAAACAGCCATGTGTACTCGGACGACCCCTTGAGACCGCCTGCAACCTGACCGTCGTCATGACGCGCAACGATCCAGAGATCCTGGTCGTTGTGCGGGCCGCCCGCCTCGTAGTTGTAGGCGTTGAGCCCCTCGCCGATGAACTTGGCAATCTCGTCGTCGATGCTGGTGCTCACGGTTAATGTCGTCATCGCGGCCTCGTTCATCCTTGGCAATCCAGCCAGCGGCCCGAGCCGCGTGCGCAAGCTAGCCGCCTCCGTGGCGACGACGTTGGCGCAGCCGACGGAATATGTCGCACCAGTAACTGACTGCCATTGACCGATCGGGCAAACTGTAGCCACCTCAGCTTTTGTATCGCGTGCCTGATGTCCTCCATACGCCCCCTCATCCCGCTCCTCATCACTGCCGGCATCCTGCTCGGCGGCAACGGCCTGCAAAGCACCTTGATTGCGCTGCGCGGCGCGCAGGAGGGGTTTTCTGCCTCGACAATCGGCCTGATGGGTACTGCCTATTTCATGGGCTTCCTGCTCGGCTGCCTTTTCATCTCGCGGATCATGAAGGCCGTCGGCCACGTCCGGGCCTTTGCGGCACTCGCCGCAATCGCCGCTTCGGCGACACTGACACTGGTGCTCGTCATCGACCCGGTGATGTGGTCGGTGATCCGCTTTGCCACCGGCTTCTGCTTCGCCGGGCTGTTCACCGTCATGGAGAGCTGGCTCAATTCAGGCGTCTCCAACCACGACCGCGCCCGCATCCTGGCGATCTACCGCATCATCGACATCGGTTCGGTGACCGGGGCGCAGTTCATGATCCCGGTCTTTGGCGCCGGCGGGTTCACGATCTTCGCCATCATGTCGATCATGATCACACTGTCGCTGGTGCCGGTCTCGCTTGGCGACCGTTCCAATCCGACGCCGCCGGAAGACGTCAAGCTCGACCTCAAGCGCGCCTGGCAAATCTCTCCACTCGGCAGCATCGGCTGCATCTTCGTCGGCGTCACCAACAGCGCCTTTCGCACGCTGAGCCCGATCTATGCCGAGCAGATCGGCCTGTCGGTCACCGACGTCGTCACCTTCGTCAGCGTCGGCATCATCGGTGGTGCCCTGGTCCAGTACCCGCTCGGCTACATGTCCGACCTGTGGGATCGCCGTAAAGTTCTGCTTGTCACGACCGTCGGCGCGATGGCCTCGGCGCTGATGCTGGTGTTTCTCGCCGGCGAATCGCCATTGGCCAATTTCGTGTTCGTCTTCATCTTCGGCTCATTTGCCATGCCGCTTTATTCGCTGTCGGCGGCACACGCCAATGACCGCGCCGAGAAGGGCGAATTCGTACTGATCAATGCCGCCTTGATGTTGTTCTACTCTGTCGGCGCCATCGCGGGGCCGTTGGTGGCCTCGATCGTGATGGAACAGTTTGGCCCGCATTCGCTGTTCAGCTTCAGTGCGGCCGTCTACCTCGTGTTCGTGGCGGTCATCATCTACCGCATGGGCTCGCGCTCGCCGGTTCCGGCCGGCCATCGCGGCCGTTTCATCGCCTTGCTACGGACGTCGCCCATTTTCGCCCGGCTTGCCGGCCGAAATGGCCCCTCCAACGGCACTGATGACGGCTAGACATCCCCATCAGACGTGCAAGTGCTTGACGAAAGGGCGCCCGGCTGAAATGGAAAGATAACGCGTTCTGATAAAAGCAATATTATGCATGTAATAACGACCCAGGACGAACTCGAAACCGTCGTAGCCGCTCTCGAAAAATCCAACTTCGTCACGGTAGACACCGAGTTCATTCGCGAAACCACTTTCTGGCCCGAGCTCTGCCTGATCCAGATGGCAGCACCCGGCGTTTCCGCGTTGGTCGATCCTCTCGCGCCGGGCCTCGATCTGAAGCCATTCTTTGCGCTGATGGCCAACGAGGCGGTGACGAAGGTGTTCCATGCCGCCCGGCAGGACATCGAAATCGTCTTCCACCTTGGTGGGCTGATCCCGCATCCGGTGTTCGACACCCAGGTCGCGGCAATGGTCTGCGGCTTTGGCGACAGCGTCTCGTACGAGCAGATCGTCCAGAAGATCACCGGCGGGCGCATCGACAAGTCATCGCGCTTCACCGACTGGCGCCACCGGCCGCTGTCGGAAAAGCAGCTCGACTACGCACTGGCCGACGTCACCCACTTGATCGACGTCTATCAGCATCTCGTCGCCGAGCTTGAGCGCGAAGGTCGCGCTCACTGGCTCAACGAAGAGATGGAGGTGCTGACCTCACGCGAGACCTACGACCCGCATCCCGAGGACGCCTGGAAGCGGCTCAAGATGCGGCTGCGCAAGCCGCAGGAACTTGCCATCGTGCAGGCGGTGGCCGCTTGGCGCGAGCGCGAGGCGCGCGAACGCAACGTGCCGCGCGGACGCGTGCTCAAGGACGACGCGATCTACGAAATCGCCCAGCAGGCGCCACGCGATGCAATAGGCCTGTCACGGCTGCGCACCACCCCAAAGGGCTGGGAGCGGTCGTCATCAGCCACAGCACTGCTCGTTGTTGTCAACGCAGCGCTCGACATGCCGCGCGAGCAGATGCCCAAGCTGCCCAAGACATTCCAGCCGCCGGAAGGCTCAAGTGCAGCCTCCGAGCTGCTCAAGGTGCTATTGCGCCTGGTATCGGAAAAGGAAGGCGTCGCGCCCAAGGTGCTCGCTTCTGGCGAAGACATCGACCGGATCGCCGCCGAAGGCGAGGCCGCCGACGTCCCTGCCCTTCAGGGCTGGCGCCGCTCGGTTTTCGGCGAAGCTGCTCTGAAACTCGTACGTGGCGAGCTCGCCATCCGCTTCGACAAACGCAAGATCGCGGTGTTCGAGGTCGAGGCCTGAAGGGCACGGGCCTGATTGACCAGGCCCAGCCCTTTGATCGGCAGCTAGACCGCGCCTGCGAGATGCAGCGCAAACCAGATCCACAGTAGTGCCAGCAGCAGCGCGCCCAGAATGAAGGCCCTGCTGCGAAACTTGACCCTGTTGCTGGTCAGGTGGAACCAGGCGTGCGCATAGCGCGTGATGACGAACAGCCACGCCAGTACGAGCGCGACGTAAGAAACGCCCGATGTCACATAGAGCGACAGGCAGACGGTGTAGAGCAGCACCGGCAATTCGAACTGGTTGATGATGTTGTTAGCAGCGGTAACGCTGGATTCGGGCTCGGCTGTGCGCGTCTTGAACTGATTGACGCGTGCTTCACCCGAGCGAACTGCATGCCTGCGCCGGGCGGAAAGTACGGCGTAGACGATGTAGACCAACAGGACCTGCGCAAGCATGGGCCAGAAAATGGCGGCCTGGTTCATAAGCATTACCTCAAGAAAATCGAAATAATCACAAGATCATTCGCTACAACACTTCATTCTGATTAATGGAGAGTTTACTGGCGTGGACGAGACCGGCGTGAAGCATTGTCCCATGATCGGCCAAACATGATGCTCCCTGCAACCGCCAATCGCTACCAGCCCGCCCTGGCCGTCATCCAAGCTGGAACATATGCACGAGGATGCGCAGGCCGCGAATGGTGACGTGAAATTGCTCGGCGACATGGCGCAGGCGTACCGGCCCGGCCGAAGGACATGCAGGCAATCGACGAACACTACTTCGGCGTCAGCCTGACGCAAGGTTTCGCAGCGACTGAAAACAGCTGCTCTGGGCCCCAAGTCGGTCGAAGAAACTGTCGCGGCTCAGAAGAGCACGTCGATTGACATGGCCGACGAAGAGACGATTGCCGAAGACCAGGAAGCCATCAGGACCGCCAAGGCGCAAGAGAAGCTGGAGGTTGTGGCAGGGGCTCCCGAAAAGATCCACGAGACGCTGGAAGACGCCTTGGGTAACGCTCCCGCTGCAGACAGCTGGCAAGTCGCGCTGGCAATGGACCAGGCTTTGAGCCGCATGAGCGAAGTGCCGTCAGCCGACACGGCTTCTGAGCTAGAAGAGCCATCCGCAACGATCGAAGCCGCCACTGCCAATGCAGTCGAAAGCGAGACCAACGGCATCGAACTCATCAAGGATGAGGCACTTCGCGGGCTGCTTGCGCACTATCTCGAGTTCATCGAGACGACCTCAGCGAAGGATGACAAGCGGCCAAGGTTTTCGACAAGGGTCTAAGCTGGTCGATTCGTATCGCGGCCACCTGCATCGCCGTATGACGATCTGCTTCGCAGCCCTGCCAAAACAAATGCAGCGATTGTGATGACAGGCACCGCCAGCAAGGCGAATTTCGTCACGATCAGTGCTGAAGCCAGCGACATTGACTTTGCTCCCGCCGATGGCGGGTCGGACAGGATGCGTGCGACGACGATGTTCTGGGCGTAGTCGGCAATCGTATAGGGCAGCACCAGCACAAGTGCCGCGACAGAACGCATGGTCTCCGACATGGCTGCGAAGCGAGGCAACCGCTCGCCGGCTTTCAGGATCAGGCTGACCAGCGTCAGCGACAGCAATGCCGGAAAGACCAAGTCGAACGTCAGGTAGTGCCAGACGAGAATGATCTCGGCACCAGGCCGCCCCAGCGCAGCGATCCAGGCAAAACCCTCGCTCTCTGAAAATCCCCAAAAACGCAGATCGAGCGACGGCAAGCCGCCGCTCAGACTGCGGAAATAGAAGAACTCCAGCAGCGTCATCGCGGCGAATACCGCCGCGGTGGCGAAGCTCAGCGCGGCCGCGTGACGCCGCAGCCGCACAATCGTCTGGCTCACATGCCGCCGGGATAGTTCGGGCTTTCGCGAGTGATGGTCACGTCATGGGCGTGGCTCTCGCGCAGGCCGGCATTGGAGATGCGCACAAAAGTGGCGCGTTCGCGGAAGTCAGCGAGATTGCGACCGCCGACATAACCCATCGCCGCCTTGAGACCGCCGGCGAGCTGATGCAGCACACCAGCGACAGGCCCCTTGTAAGGCACCTGGCCTTCGATACCCTCCGGCACCAGCTTAAGCGTATCGCGAACCTCGGCCTGGAAGTAGCGGTCGGCCGAGCCGCGTGCCATCGCACCGACCGAGCCCATGCCACGATAGGCCTTGAACGAACGGCCCTGGTGCAGATAGACCTCGCCTGGGCTTTCCTCAGTGCCGGCCAGCAGCGACCCGATCATCGCGACACCTGCGCCGGCGGCAAGCGCCTTGGCTAGGTCGCCCGAATATTTGATGCCGCCGTCGGCCACGACTGTGACGCCGGACTTCTGGGCAGCCTCCACCGCCGACATGATGGCCGAAAGCTGCGGCACGCCAACGCCGGCGACAATGCGCGTGGTGCAGATCGAGCCCGGTCCGATGCCGACCTTGACGGCGTCGGCACCTGCATCGATCAGCGCCTGGGCGCCGTCGGCAGTGGCGACGTTGCCGGCCATGATGCGGACCGAGTTGGAGATCTTCTTGGCACGCGCGACGGCGTCGAGAACGCGCTGCGAATGGCCATGCGCAGTGTCGATGACCAGCAGGTCGACGCCAGCGTCGATCAGGCGTTCGGCGCGCTCGAAGCCGTCATCGCCAACGCTGGTGGCGGCGGCAGCCCGCAAGCGCCCCTGCGCGTCCTTGGAGGCGTTCGGGTTGAGCTGCGACTTCTCCATGTCCTTGACGGTGATGAGGCCGACGCAATTGCCGTGCTTGTCGACGACGAGCAGCTTTTCGATGCGGTGCTGGTGCAGCAGGCGCTTGGCCTCGTCCTGCTCGACCGTCTCCTTGACGGTGATCAGGTTCTCGCGCGTCATCAGCTCATAGACCTTCTGCGCCGGGTCAGAGGCAAAACGCACGTCGCGGTTGGTCAGGATGCCGACCAGGCGGCCGGTCTTCTGGCCACCGGTACCGCCATTTTCGACGACCGGAATGCCTGAAATGCCATGCGTGCGCATCAATGTGAGCGCGTCGGCCAGCGTGGCGTCCGGGCCGATGGTGACCGGGTTGACCACCATGCCCGATTCGAACTTTTTAACCTGGCGGACCTGCTCGGCCTGTTCGACAGGGGTGAAGTTGCGGTGGATGACACCGATGCCACCAGCCTGGGCCATGGCGATGGCGAGGCGAGATTCTGTCACCGTATCCATGGCCGCCGAAATGATCGGCACGTTGAGGTCGATATCACCGGCAATGCGCGTGCTGATGTCGGTTTCGCCGGGCATGACCTCGGAATGGCCGGGCTGCAGCAGCACGTCGTCAAAGGTCAGCGCCAGAGCGCCGGTGGAGGATTCAATGATTTTTGCCATGGCCAACCTCGGAATGCGTGAAAGGACGCTGGAACCATTGGTATACAGCGTCGACTCGTCTTTTCCCTTTCAGGATTGGCGCTGGCTGGTACCACGTCTTCGGACTGATGAAAAGTGTGCCATCAAGGCCAATCGACGCAGCCGTGGACTGCGGGGCTTGCGCAGTCTCATATTCCCGGCAAGGTGCAGAAAAGGTGAGATGCAGCCGCAAATTGCAGTGGTGCGACGCGAGCCTTTCACCTTTACCGGCACGACCCGCGAATGTTTCGGTACCTGGATCGTCAACGTGCTTTACCGGTTCAGCGTCGAGCTGATGCACAAGGCGGGGCGTGACCCGGCAGCCATTGCGCGCTTCTTCGAACTTCCTGCGCGACAAGCTCGGAGACAGTGGCGAAACTGACTTTTTGTCGACGCATCCAGCGACACCGGAACGCATCGCCGAGACCTTGCGTTGTGCCCGCGAGGTCGGCGGTTCGAACTGACTGGCCTGAGATGCGGCAGGTCCTGGCAAAGGACAGACCGGTGCATTCATGTTAACGGTCGAAAACGGCTGAGTTCCAGCGGCCGCGACTTCAAGCCGGACGCTTTCGTGAACAGAACCACCCCGCTGATCCTTGCCGTCGCCCTGTTCATGGAAAACATGGACTCAACGGTCATCGCCACCTCGTTGCCGGCGATCGCCACCGACATCGGCACAAGCCCGATCGCGCTCAAGCTGGCGCTGACGGCCTACCTCGTTTCGCTCGCCATCTTCATCCCGATCAGTGCCTGGATGGCCGACCGTTTCGGCGCCAAGCTCGTCTTCCGCGTGGCTATCGGCGTGTTCATGCTGGGCTCGGTCGCCTGCGCCATATCAGGCTCGTTGGGCGAGTTCGTGCTGGCGCGATTCCTGCAAGGCATGGGCGGATCGATGATGACGCCGGTGGCGCGCCTCGTTCTGGTGCGCACCACGGAAAAGAGCGGCCTTGTTGCCGCAATGGCAACGCTGACGATCCCTGCGCTGGTCGGTCCGTTGATCGGCCCGCCGGTCGGCGGCTTCATCACCACCTTCTTTGCCTGGCACTGGATCTTCCTGATCAACATTCCGATCGGCGCGCTTGGCATCTGGCTGTCCGGGCGCTTCCTGCCCGAGATACCGCCGGAAGCGACACGTCCGATCGACGTGCCCGGCTTCTTCCTGTCGGCGATCGCCGCATCCGGCGTGGTCTTCGGGCTGTCCGTTGTCAGCTTGCCGGCGCTACCGCCGATCATCGGGGTTATCACCATCGTCATCGGTGTCGTTGCCGGGCTGCTCTATGTTCGCCACGCCCGCACCGCGCCCTACCCGCTGCTTGCACTCAAGCTGTTTTCCAATCCCGTTTTTCGCACCGCCATTTTTGGAGGTTCGCTTTTTCGCGTCGGCGTCGGTGCGTCTCCCTTCCTCTTGCCGCTGCTGTTTCAGCTCGGCTTCGGCCTGTCGCCGTTCCAATCGGGCATGATCACCTTCGCCACCGCCGCGGGCGCGCTATCGATGAAGTTCGTCGCGCCGAGAATCTTGCGAACGGTGGGATTTCGTACCGTGCTGATAATCGCGTCAGTGGTGTCGGCCGGCCTGATGGCGACCAATGCGCTGTTCACGCCGCAGACGCCTTACCTGGTGATCCTGGCGGTGCTGTTCCTGGCAGGCTTCCTGCGCTCGCTGTTCTTCACCTCGTCGAATGCACTGGTGTTCGCCGACATCGAGGCGGAGCAGAGCGGCCAGGCTACGGCGATCTCGGCGGTGGCGCAGCAGACCTCGGTGGCATTGGGCGTCGCCGTCGGCGGCGGCGCGCTCGAGATCTGGTCGCTGGCAACCGGGCAAGCGATCGGCGGCGCCGGCTTCACCTTCGCCTTCCTGACGGTTGGTGTCATCGCGCTGTTGCCAGCTTTCATGTACGCGCGCATGGCACCTGATGCCGGCAAGGCCATTTCAGGTCATCGCCTGCGGCAGAATACGGCAGACGAGCCGCAGCAGCTATGAAGCTTCGGGCTCGCTCTTACCCTTGAAGTCCTTGGCGAGCAGGTAGAGCTCGGCCGATTCGTCACGCGACGCCGGTGGCTTGACGTGATGGACGGTGCGGAAATTCTTCTTGAGCAGGTTTAAAAGATCGGCTTCGGTCCCGCCCTGGAACGTCTTGGCGAGGAAGTGACCGCCCGGCTTCAGCACCGAAATGGCGAAATCGGCGGCAACCTCGCACAGATGCATGGTGCGGATATGATCGGTGCGGCGATGCCCGGTCGTCGGTGCAGCCATGTCGGAGAGCACCAGGTCAGGCGCGCCGCCAAGCGCCTCGGTCAGGCGTGCCGGGGCGTCGTCATCGAGGAAATCCATCAACAAGACAGGGGCGCCTGGAACAGCGTCCATTTCGAGATAGTCGATGCCAACGACATGCGGATTTTCCGCCGTCGAATTGGTGCGGGCAGCCGCCACCTGGCACCAGCCGCCAGGAGCTGCACCCAGATCGATGATCTTCATGCCGGGCTTGAGCAGATGGTGCTTGTCGTCGATCTCGATCAGCTTGTAGGCCGCACGCGAGCGGTAGCCATCGGCCTTGGAACGCTGGACGTAAGGGTCGTTCATGTGGCGCTCGAGCCAGCGGCGCGACGATTCCTTGAGCCCGTGCTTCTTCTTGATCTTGGTGCGCAGCACGCGCGTGGCGCCCGCCGCAACTCCTGGCTTTGTCGGTTTCTTGGTCATATGCGCTGTCCGTTCCGCCAGTTGCGGCGCCATACGCCGTCGTCGGCCATCAATTCGCTCAAAATGCCCTCACGCAAGCCGCGATCGGCGACACGCAGCCTCTCCGACGGCCAGACCGCGCGGATGGCCTCGAGTATGGCGCAACCCGCCAGAACGAGATCGGCCCGGTCGGCGCCGATGCAAGGATTTGCCACGCGCTGGTTGAAATCCCAGCCGAGCACCTTTTCGACCATTCGATCGACGCTGGTGCCATCCATCCACAAACCATCGACGCGGCGGCGATCGTAGCGGTCGAGTTCGAGATGCACACCAGCCAGCGTGGTCACTGTGCCCGAGGTTCCTAGCAAATGGAATTTCGGGCTCGACACGATATGGCTGAGCCGGTCGCGCCCGTCAAACGAGCGCAGGCGGGCAGCGACATCCTCGATCATCGCGGCAAAGATCTCGCGCGTCACCGTGCGGCCGCCAAACCGCTCGGCGAGCGAAACCACCCCCACCGGAAGCGACGTCCACGAGACGATGTGATTCGCCAGGCGCGGCGAGCGATGACGCGAGAGGTCGATCAGCGCGATCTCCGAAGAGCCACCGCCAATGTCGAACAGCACCACGCCGTCGGTATCGCGCTCGATCAGCGAACCGCAGCCGGAAACGGCAAGCCGTGCCTCGGTCTGGCGGTCGATGATCTCAAGCTTGAGGCCCGCCTCACGTTCGACGCGGTCGATGAACTCCGCGCCATTTGTCGCCGTGCGGCAGGCTTCGGTGGCGATCAGCCGCGCCTTCTTGATCTTGCGGTTGCGCAGCTTGTCGCTGCAAACCTTGAGCGCTTCGACCGCGCGATCCATGGCCGGCTGGCCAAGACGGCCCGAGGCCGACAGCCCCTCGCCCAGACGCACGATGCGCGAGAAAGCATCGATGACGCGGAACTGGCCAGGTCGGCCGGGCACGGCAACGAGCAACCGGCAATTGTTGGTGCCGAGGTCGAGCGCGGCAAAAACCGGCAGCTCCGAGGTCGGCACGCGACGCGCCTGCTCGGCCTGCTCCGGCGTTGCCGCGGGGCTTGGTCTTGCTGGAGGTGTATTTGGCTTGAGCAAGGCCGGCGGGCTGGCCGTTTCAGCCTGTCCGCCGCCAACCGCTGGCAACACGCCGTCACGTGCAAAAACCTTGCGGCCGCGACGGCGCTTGCGCCTTTTCCTGGTCTTTGCCTTGTGTTGCGCAGCGTCCCCTTGGCCGTGACCGTTGACCGGTCGTGCGGCGGCCTGACGGCCCTTTTGGGATCGGCCAGCGCCTTGACGCGACGGCCCATCCCCGGAGACACCCGCATCCGACGCGTCAGCGCCGGGCTCGCGGTCCTTCACCTTGCAACTTCCTTCTGGCGCCGCGCGAACCTTTTCGGACGCTGCACGCGCATCTCATCTTGTGTTGGCATCAGACTATCAGCGCGAGGCCGGATCACCAAGGCCCGCATGTCGCGAATTTTGGCCCATGCTCGTCGCCCCTGGCCGTTTCCCTGGCGAAAACCGCGGCTCGGGTTGAATAGCCGGCTTCGATGAGGCAAAGCTGACAATCCAGCCGGTCATGCGAGCGGACGCATAGCCACAACGCGAGGTACTGAAACGCCAGACCGAAAGGAGCGGGCAAGCGCTGCCGCATGAGAATCAAGGACTACATCTGGCCCGTCATCGGGCTTGGCGCCGTCGCCATTTCTGCTTGGCTGCTCTATCACGAGTGGCGTGAAATTTCCCTCGATGACGTCTGGGCCGGCCTGACCGCTATCCCCATGCATGGCTGGCTGCTGTCGGCCCTCAGCTCGATCGTCGCCTATGCCGCCTTGGCCGGCTATGACCACATAGCGCTGCTACACCTCGGCAAGCGCGTGTCATGGTTCTTCGTCACCGTCTGCTCGTTCACCACCTATGCGCTGTCGCACAACATCGGAGGTTCGGTGTTTTCGGGTGCCGTCATCCGCTATCGCGCCTATGCCACCAAAGGGCTGAGCGGCCAGGATGTCGGGGTTCTGGTCGGCATCTGCTGGTTCACCTTCGTGCTGTCGAGCGTGTTCGTTGGAGCGGTCGTGATTTTGCTCGAACCGGGCCTGCTCGACCGCTACACCGAAGGCCACCACGAGGGCTGGTGGATCGCGCTCGGCATCGCCATGCTGCTCAGCGTTGCCGCTTATGTGTTCGGTAGCTGGCTGCATCTCAAGCCGCTCGCGATCCGCAGCTTCCGCCTGCATTACCCGGCGCTGCCGATCGTCGTGCGCCAGCTGATCATAGGACCGCTGGAAATCCTGGCGGCGGCCGCGATCATCTATTTTGCCCTGCCCGCCGAAAACAATCCGGGCTATCTGATCGTGCTCGGCATCTTCCTGTTTTCCTTCGCCGTGGCACAGGCGTCGCATGCGCCGGGCGGCCTCGGCGTGCTCGAAGTGGTCTTCCTCACCGGCCTGCCGGAAATGGACCCGGCCACGGTTCTCGCAGCACTGCTGGTTTTCCGCCTGTTTTATCTCATCATTCCGCTTATCCTCGGCATTGTCGCGGTACTCGCATTCGAGCATTCGCAGTTCGGACGCGGCGGCAAGCAAGACGAGATCTGAAAACCGCGATTGCATGACCGAACGGGGTTGACTATTTCCCCGCGGTGGCTACAAGGCGCGCACCGGCGGCGTTGTCGATGACTGCGTCGCGGCCGAACTCAAGATCGGCCTCTGCTGGGGAATAGGTTAACGGTAGACCCACGGACTCTGACTCCGTTAGTCCTGGTTCGAATCCAGGTTCCCCAGCCAACACGCCTTCCAAAAGCTTTGAAATCCGCGGGATTCGTGACCTTTCGTCGGGTCATCGTTCATGTCGAATCGGCCTTCCGCAAGTGGTGCCCACAACTGATGCCCAGAGCTGGTGTCCACCCGGTCCGGAGGAGCGGAGCACGGGCGGATGGGACTGCGCAGGCATCAGATGAAAACCTGGTCCTAAGGGGACGAGTCTTCTACGGGCGCGCCCGCGTTCCCGTCGGTTTCGCGGCGTCGACCGGAAACGGCCGGCTTTCACTGAACCTCAGGCTCTCGGACCGTAAGAAGGCATCCGTGTTGGCGCGGCGGCTCAACGCCCTGCTCCTGCAGCTCGAACTGATGCCGATAGCGAGAATGGCGACGAAGGAAAAGCTGGCCAAGATCTTTGCGATCGAGATCGATGCCGTATGTGACGAGATCGAGGCACTCGACCGTTCCGCCAAGCGACGGGGCACGCTCCGCGATCCAGAGCGTCGGGAAGCCGACCGCCAAGTGGGCTGGGCCTACCGCTTGCTGCACGCCTACGGCACGGCAGAGGAGCTTTCCTTCGATCTAGCTGCACCTTCCCGGGCGCGCCCGGTCCACTCCGGACGCAGCCCGGCAGCTTAGGTCAGCCGCCCATCCAGGTCGGCCAAATTCAGTATCTTATGGGTAGATCGTTGGTGGTCGGGCCTATGACCGTTCGGTCGATCTGGCCATGCGCTTTTCGAGCCTGCGCGAAAGGATGATCAGCGGATAGCAGACGGCAAAATAGCCGACCCCGACAATGGCAAAGACCAGCAACCCGTTGGGCACACGCTGTACGACCAGCCAACCGACCCGGGTAAGATCGGTGAGCCCGATAACCGAAACAACCGATGAATCCTTGATGAGCAATACATACTGCCCGACAAGTGGCGGTGTAATCAGACGCATGGCCTGAGGCAGGACGATCAGGCGCATCTGCTGGAACCGGGTCAACCCCAACGACCCCGATGCCTCCGACTGGCCCTTCGGCACGGAATTTATGCCCGCGACCACGATTTCGCAGATGAAGCAGGCAGACATGTTGGAGAGCGCGATGACACCTGCGCTGAAAGCGTCAAGTTCGATGCCAAATTCCGGCAATATGAAGAAGATCAGAAATATCTGTATCAGGAATGGCGTGCCGCGGATCAGATCGACCCAGGCTCCGATGATGTTACGCAACCAGCGTCCGCCTTCGGTGCGGGCGATCCCCATGACAAAGCCGAGTATCGTGCCGGCGCCAATGCCGATCAACGAGATCAGGACGGTCATGCCGAGGCCGCGCAAGGCCAGTGGATAGCTGCCGGCGATCGACTCGATCTGATGCCAGATCATTTCGTTGCCTCCACCCCATAGCGGACGGAGCGGGCGTAAAGCCCGGCAATGCCCTTCAGGATATAATACAGGATGAGGTAGCCGATCGCGGTGGTCAGGAAGCCTTCGGCCGGCATGAAACGGTCGGAAGCCAGCAATTGCCCGGCGCGGGTCAATTCCATCACCGAGATCAGCGACAGCAACGCCGAATCCTTGACTAGGACAATCGCTTGGCCGAGCAATGGCGGCACCGTGACCTTGAATGCCTGCGGCAGGACGATCAGGCGCATCCGCATCGCATAGCGCATGCCGAAAGCCGAGGCCGCCTCGATCTGCCCATGAGGTACCGACTGGATGCCGGCGCGAAGGATCTCGCTGATATAGGCGCCGCTGTTCAGGGCCAGCGCGACAATGCCGACCACAAGTTCAGGCATCACGATGCCGAGCCGCGGCAATCCGAAATAGAGAAAATAAACCTGGACCAGAAGCGGTGTCGAGCGGATGACGTCAATGTAGATAGTGGCAATGCGCCTGGGCAAGGCATGGCGTTGCAGGATCATAGCACAGACGACGATGCCTACCACGACGGCGCAGATGAAGGCGGCCGCTGAAATCCACAGCGTGGCCAAGAACCCTTGCGCAAACAGCGGCAAGTACTCTGCAATGGTCCTGAAGCTGAAATTGGCAAGCATGCTATGCGGCCCCTGGTCACGATAGCAAAACCAGCCCGGAGGGGCCAATCAGGCTTCGGCCTGCGTTGGGTGGCGCGCAGCGCGATCAGAGACCGCGCTGCTGAAACGTTCGGTTACATGGTCAGTGGTCTTTTTTCCACTTGTCGGAATTGACCCAATAATCGAGGTTCTGTTGCAGACGACCGTCGATCGACACTTGGTCCAGAAACAGGTTCATCCAGTTGAGAAGGTCCTGCGACGCATAAAGCGTTGCAAAAGCAAGCGGCTCCTTCGACAGCACTTCCGGCATGATGGTGAAGGTACCGGCAGGATAGTCTGCCGACTGTCCCGTCACGGCCGAAGCGTCGTTGACGCCGCAATCGGCCTGGCCTGAGTTGACGGCGTCAAGCAGCAGCGGGCCGCCGCCCTTGTAGCTCTTGACCTCTGCTTCAGGAAAAGTCGCCTGGGCGACCTTCTCACCTGTTGCGCCAAGCAGGACCGCAATTTTGGTCCCTGCTGCCTTGCAGGCGTCGATCGAACCGTATTTGGAGCCAGCCTTGGCGAACACCGCGCTGCCGGTGTACATGAACGGTTTGGTGAAGGCGACCTTCATGGCGCGGGCCAAAGTTGGCGTCATGTCTGCGACCAGAAGGTCGGCCTTGCCTGAAAACAGTGCCGGCAAAAGCCCGTCCCAATCAAAGTCGAGAAACGTGATCTTGACGTTCATTTCCTTGGCCATCAGCTTGGCAAGTTCGACCGAACTGCCGGTACGCTCGCCATTCTTGTCGACCATCGAAAAGGGTGGCCCTTGCGTCTGCACGGCGACGCGCAGTTCCCCGCGATTGACGATATCGTCCAACGCGCCGGCGCTGGCGCTGGCGCTGAGCCCGGACGCTGCAAGGGCAATTGCGAAAAATCTCATTATGTTCATCACATCCTCCTCCTAGTTATTGTGCTGCCTTGGTCTTGTTTGTCATTTCCCGTGTCGTGACGCGTGGTTTTGCTTGCTTCATCAAGCTGAAGTAAGCCGGTCTTCGATCGTGATGCCGCGCCGAGCCAGTTCATGCAAAAACGGTGCGGCGGGCAGATGCGTCGCCGGATTGAGCACGCCGTGACCGGCAATCTCGCCGCGCGCCATCATTTGGGCGACGATGCTTGCGGGGTAGCCGACGCCCAGGCTCATGGCAAAGAGGCCGCTGTCGAGGTTGCGCTCGATGACGAGGTCGGTGGTCAGCGTCATGCGGCGTCCATCTTTGACGCCAACAAAGACATTGCGCATGAAGCACAGGTCGCGTTCATCGTCGGCGTACTGCATCTGTGGTGCCAGCAGCCTGCTGATGAAACGGCGCGGGCTGGTCGGTGGCTCAACACCTTCCAGGGGGATGTCGGACAAAAGCCCCAACTGCTTCAACGGGTGCCAGAAATTCGACCAGCCGGGCCAGCGCAATGTATAGCGGCCAGACCGTTTGACCCCGTTCAATCCGAGCATGGTGACGTATCGGGCGGCATCGCCGTTGGGGAAAGCCTCCAATGCGCCATAAAGCGGTACATCGATCTGGTGAATGAACTCATTGTCGTGCTGTATCGACGCTGGGACAGCGATCGGCTCGCCGTCGGCGATCATGACGCTGTCTCGTTGCTGGCTTGCCAGCACCATGTCGAAGTTCCAGCTCACCTTATAGGAAAGAGGATTTGTCCGGGCTTTCGGCTCCGGCACGCCGCCACAATAGGAATGAATTTCCTCGACCATGTCGAACTGCTGCGCCGCACGGGCGTAGAGCACCAGATCGATGCCCGGATCGAGGCCGCATTCCGCCATGACAGCAGTTCCTGCCTTTTCGGCCGGCTCGACCAGATCTTCGAGCCCCTTGGCGTAGTTCGTCGTAACGATCGGGGTTCGGGTGCGAATGGCTGCGGTCAGCGCTGCATGCATCAAGGGCTGGGGCAAAAGATCGATCGCCGCATCAGCCCCTTCGAGCGCCGCAACAAAGGCCTCAGGGCCTTGTCCATCGGGCGACACAAATCGAACACGCCCGAGATCGACCAGACCGCGCAGCCGCTCATGCCCATTGTCGCCGGTGTCGACACACACAATCTCGGTGACCTTGTCGTTTTGGCCAAGATCGGCGATTGCCGCGCGGCCTTGCATGCCGAGCCCGCCCAACACAGCAATTTTCACTTGTCCTCCTCCACCGTTTCAGGCCCGGCATCCGCCTGCCACACGCCGTCTGGCAGGTGCACCCATTTGTTGCAGGGCGCCATGACCACGAAGGTCTCGCTGCGCGTGATTTCGCCGGGGTCTCCAGCGCCGGGAATGAGTTCGCTGGTGACGCGATAGAGGTCGGCCACATCTCCGGCGATCACCACATCGGCGATGATATCGAACCGCCCCGTGACAACCGAAGCCGAGCAGACGAAGGGGAGTTTTGATATGCGATCGGCGATCTCACGGGCGCGACCTCGACCCTGTGTGTTGATCCCCACCACCGCCGAGATCAGTTCGGGCCGCTCGGCGAGGTTGACGAGGCCGACGATCTTGATCAATCCGCGGTCCAAAAGGCTCCGCAAACGGCCCCGTGCCGTCGGAATTGAAACGTTCAGTTTCGCGGCGAGATTGGACGCGCCGATTTCACCATCCAGCGACAGCAGCTTGACGAGCTTTCGATCGCCGGAAACCAGACGTTCACGCATCTTCTTCCATTCAGAAAATATTGATAGCAAGGATTTTCAAATAACCTAATCCTTGGTCATAAAATTTGTCAATCGGTAAATTTGGCTGGATGCAACCGGCCGAAAAAGCCGCAACCTGGCCTGAGGTCGATGCCAATGCCGCGGAGGCTTACGATCGACAAGCAGTGCTGGCCTCAACCATCGCAACGACGCCGTTGAGGGTCGATCGTTCCGCTTCGCTGCCAAGCGTTTACAGCGTCTCAGCTGCCAGCAACTGAAAAATTGCAACGATGGTGACGTCTTGAGAACACCCGTTGCCGAGGCGCTGCTCTGGCAGCACCCAAGGTGGCTGTCACATCACGATGCGGTGGCCGGCCAGCGCACGGGATGAAGGGCGGGGCTGGCGCGGTAGCTGTTGATCCGCTCCTCTATTTCATGGCGGAAGTGGCGAACCAGCCCCTGGATCGGCCAGGCCGCGAAGTCGCCCAGGCCGCAGATCGTATGCCCCTCGATGCGGCTGCCCAAATCCAGCAACATGTCGATCTCGTCGTGGCCCGCATTGCCTTGAGCCATCCGGTCCATCACCCGCCACATCCAGCCCGTGCCTTCGCGACAGGGCGTGCACTGGCCACAGCTCTCATGCGCGTAAAAACGCGACAGGCGCGCCACGGCCCTGACGAGATCGGCCGACTTGTCGAAAACAATCACCGACGCACAGCCAAGCGCGGTCTTCAGACCGCGTAGCGTATCGTAATCCATCAGCGCGGTTTCGGCCTGATCTGCTGGAATCATCGGCGTCGATCCGCCACCTGGCATTACTGCTTTCAGGTTTCCCCAGCCACCACGCACCCCACCCGCATGGACCTCGAGCAGGTCCTTGAGCGGAATGCCCAGCACCTCTTCAACATTGCGCGGCCGGTTCACGTGCCCGGATATCGAAAAGATTTTCGTTCCGGCATTGTTGGGTCGCCCAAGACCGTTGAACCATTCGGCACCGCGCCTCAGGATCGTTGCGACCACAGCGATGCTTTCGACGTTGTTGACGGTTGTCGGGCAACCATAAAGTCCGACAGCTGCAGGAAAAGGCGGGCGAAGGCGGGGCATTCCCTTCTTGCCTTCCAGGCTTTCTAGCAGCGCGGTCTCCTCGCCGCAGACATAAGCACCCGCGCCATGGCACACATGCAGGTCGAAATCCCATCCGTGCCGGTTGTCCTTGCCGATCAGGCGAGCCTCATAGGCTTCCCGGACAGCGTGCTCCAGCCTTTCGCGCTCTCGAACGAATTCGCCGCGGACATAGACATAGGCGGTGCGCGCGCGCATGGCGAATGACGCCAGCAAGGCACTTTCGATGAGCAGGTGCGGCTCGTAGCGCATGATGTCGCGATCCTTGCAGGCGCCTGGCTCGCTCTCGTCGCCGTTGATGACCAGATAGTGCGGTCGCGCCCCCACCTGTTTCGGCATGAAGCTCCATTTCAGGCCGGTCAGCACACCCGCGCCGCCGCGACCACGCAAGCCCGAACGCGTGATGGTATCGATGATCGCTTCGGGGCCTGGCGCCAGCAGATCGGCGGTTGCGTGCCAGGCTCCACGCGACATTGCCCCTGCCAGGAACGGATCCTGCCTTCCATCAAGGTTGCGGAAGATACGATCGGACTCTGCGAGCATGTAATTTTTATCCTCGGCGGGGCGGCAAAGACGAAATGGGCAAATGGCAAAGGTCAATTTGCCGGGGCGCGACGCTCAAATGGGTCGGAGGCAAGTAGGTCGGAGAAGGTGCCGTCTTATGTCAGCAGTTTCGAGGCGCCCGAATCTTCGGGCTTCGGCACCCTGACGCTTGAGCTCGGCTGCGGGATGCTCCGCACAATTCATCGATGAAGCGGCGGTACCAAGCGTTTGTTCCCAAGCGTTTACCAGCCTCCCTTATCGCCCGAGCTTTCAACCAGCCGACCAACTATTGCCTCCAAAAGGCGATCGACGTAATTGCTCAAAAGCAGATCATGTCGATCATCTGGAGCGATCATGCTGGATGCACTGACCCTCGACCAGTTGCGCGTCTTCGTCGCTATCGCCGACAATGGCTCGTTCCGTGCGTCAGCCCGTTCGCTGGGACGGGCGCAGTCCGGTCTCAGCAACGCCATTCTCAATCTCGAAACAGAATTGCGCGTGTCGCTCTTCGATCGCTCGCAGCAGCGTCCGAAACTGACGCCGGAGGGTGCAACATTGCTTGCCGAGGCAAGAATGCTGCTGATCAAGACAGATGCCCTGCGTGCCAAGGCCAATAGTTTCAGTCAGGGCGTGGAGGCGAGCCTGCGACTGGCGCTCGACCCTTTGTTGCCCCTGCCCGATATCGCTGCCGTAATTGGCCACTTTGCTGCTTCTTATCCAGGCGTGCGGCTGGAACTCGTTACCGCGCCGATGACCATGGCGCTGAGACTTGTGCTCACCGGAGAATGCGATGCTGGCGTGACGGCGGCGCAGGAAACCGACCCTCATATCGCTGCGGATGCTATTGCTGTCTTTCCCGGAATGGTGCCGGTATGCCGCTCGGCTCATCCACTCGCGCAGATCTCACAGGGCTCGCTCGGGCTGACAACGGTTGACCTGGCTGAGCATCTGCAAATCGTCGTCGCAGACACTACTGCTGGTCCGCAGGCGCGCAGCTACGCGGTGCTCTCGCAGCAAATCATGCGGGTAAGTGACCTAGCCACCAAACATGCGCTCATCCTCGCCGGGACTGGTTGGGGGCACCTCCCTCTCTGGCTTGTGATGGCAGATCTTCACGAGGGACGCCTCACCGAGTTGCCGCTTGCTGCCCGCAACGGGCTCGATCGTCCGCTCCTTCCATTCTACGTAATCCGCCGCATCGACAAGGTCAGCGGGCCGGCGGTAAAGGCCCTGACCCACCTATTGGTGGATCATTTCCGGGCGTCACGCAGCAATGACTGAACAGGTTGCAGTCATGTAAGGGGTTCACGTCGGGGCAAAATCTGGCTGCCTCGGGTGACCATTCGCGGCCTTACGTCCGAGCACTACCACTCCAAGTGGGGCTCGCTGCGGGCTGGACGCAAGTCGAAGGCGTAGCCGCACCTCCCCGGGCGCGCCCGGTCCACTCCGGACGCAGGTGGCCCATCGGTGATCGAGGCGACAGACCAGAAATCGCGTCAGTTCGTCGGTGTTGGTTCGAGTACAGGTTTAGGGGAAGTGGCCGGGGCAGCGTCCGGTCAAGATTACCGGGGCTGAAGCATAGGCTATCGCAATTCAGCCGGTTGGGCGTATCCAGGTCCAGGAGCCTTCGCAAAGTTCTCTCCCACCTACTCGTTGCTCTTCGTAGGCGGCGGTACGGTCCGTCCGTGAAGAGAAGATTTCCCTTAAAATGTTATAAAAATAACCCTTGTATAAAATGGATACCTGAATACCATTATTTCCAAGTCATCCGCTGAAAAGACGGCGAGAAGGAACGGGTGGAGAAAACGGATGCGCTATGGCAAAAGTAAATTCCAATATTGTATTTATCTCTGATTATTTTTATATATCAGATATATTATTACGAATCCAGCGAACTATTCATGAATTCTAGTTTCGCAATTCTGCAAAATATATAAAAATTCAGCGAATAATACCTGGCGAAACGCCATATAAGCGAACATTGACCAAGGAGGAGGCTGAAAATGAATAGAATGAACAGCATCATTGCAGTAGCCGTATTGGGCTGCACTACTGTCGTTTCGGTTTACAGTGCCCCCGCAGCGGCCAAAGAACGTGCCCGCGACCTCGGAATCCCGTTCGTGGGCACACCCGGACCGAACAACGCTATTACCGACGTCGCCGGTGTAACAGTTGGCTATTCGACCATCATTGAGGGTAGTGGCAAGATCGAAGTTGGCAAAGGTCCAGTGCGAACTGGTGTGACGGCTATACTTCCGCGAGGTAAGAAATTCGGACCGAGTTTTGCGGGCTGGTATACGCTGAACGGCAATGGCGAGATGACCGGCACGACCTGGATCGACGAGAGTGGTTTCCTGGAAGGGCCCGTCATGATCACCAATACGCACAGTGTTGGTGTTGTACGTGACGCGGTTATCTCGTGGGAGGCGGAGAACGATCTAGTCGGCCCTCACTTCCGAGATCTCTATTGGCGCCTGCCGGTTGTGGCCGAAACATGGGACGGAATCTTGAATGATATCAATGGTATGCATGTGAAGGAAGAGCATGTCTATGCTGCACTCGATGGTGCTAAGAGCGGCCCGATCGAGGAAGGTAATGTCGGTGGCGGTACAGGCATGAACCTGTTCAATTTCAAAGGCGGCACCGGTACTGCCTCCCGCAAGCTTACCGCCGAAGAGGGTGGCTATACGGTGGGCGTACTCGTTCAAGGTAATTTTGGATCCCGGGCTGACCTTACTATCGCCGGAGCTCCGGTAGGTAAGGAGATCGCCGATTTGCTGCCTGACGTCTCATGGAAACGTGGTGAGGGCGGCTCGATCATCGTCGTCGTAGCTACAGACGCGCCCTTGTTGCCACATCAACTCAAACGTATAGCGCGCCGAATTCCGCTCGGCCTCGCCAAGACGGGTGGTTATGGCGGCAATGGCAGCGGCGACATCTTCATCGCCTTCTCGACGGCAAACCCAGAGGCCTTCAACCAGGAGGCCAACACCAAAGTAGAGATGGTCTCCAATGACAAGATTGGGCCGCTCTTTCATGCAACCGTTGATGGCACCGAGGAAGCAATTATCAATGCCATGGTCGCTGCGGAAACCATGAAGGGGCGTGATGACAATGTCTCCTTCGCCATTCCGCATGATCGCCTGAAGGAAGTTCTCAAGAAATACAACCGACTCAGTCAATGACGCCATTCGTCTCGCCGAGGTGCGCGCTCGGCGAGACGGTCTCGGCACCATACTTCGAAGCTTCGGCACCACTAAGTCGAACTGAGAGGCTAACCGCCGTGTTAAACGGCATCCATTACTACAGCTTCAGCCTATCCTTCATGTCGAAGGGCTAGTTTTACTGCTCGAAATCGCCGAATACGTCCTGCAGGCGAGTACCGAAAGTGTGCGCCCCGGTTAGGGCCGGTTTCACATATCTCGTAGGGCTTGCGTTCGCATCAGCCGCGGTGTGTGTCCGAATCGCGCCTTGAACTGCCTGCTGAAATGCGGAATGTCATTGAAGCCTTGGCGAAGCGCAACCTCGGTTATCGTCAAATGGTCAGAGCGCTGGTCGGTCAGCTGCGATCTTGCGCGTAGCAGGCGTTCTTCCCGCACCCAGGCACCGAACGTTGTGCCGGCCGTCGAGAACAATTTGTGCAGATAGCGTTTCGATACATTCAATGCCCTCGATACGTTGTCGGGGCTGATATCGGGATCGTCGAGATGGCAGCGGAGATAGGCCTTGGCACGAGAAAGCAGTAACTGAGAGCTGCGACTCCCTGCCGGCTCTTGCTCGGTGGCTTCTTCCTCGTATGACTGAAAGGCAAGGGCAATGAGATCGAGCGCCATCTCGACAGCATGTAGTCGGTTCGGGCTGCTGAGTTTTGGTCCTTCGATGGCGAGAAACTGCAAATGGCTGACGGCAAGGCGGGCCATGCCCGAATGAATCTGCGGCGTCACTGAAAGATAGCGGCTGGGATCTGGCAAGCGGCTTTCCAACATGCGGCGGGGAATCGAGATCAAGACGCGGTCGGCCGCTTCGGTCACCGATGCGCAATAAGGGGTCAGCTTGTCGAGCAGAAAAAGATGACCTTCATCGACCACCGTCTCCAGATAGGATTGCTTTATGACGGTACGGCCGGTGAGGTTGATGCCGACGAGATACTGGCTTTGGCTGTCGTCTTCAATGCACCGCAATGAACGTCTGATCTCAACGGGATCAGACTGCATGCGGACAAACCTCATCGGGCCAACAGTCGTCTGCGCCGTCTGGCAGGAGAAGGGATGTCGCCTGGCGAACTCGACCTCTACCTTGGCAATCTGGCTATTTACGATGCGAAGATACTGCTCGGTATTCTCGCTCCGCTCCATGTCTGTGACACTGAATGCAATGTTCGAGGACGTAAGTTCTGGACCTGCGGACAAGCTGCTGATGTGCGCCCCCAATGATCATCCCTCTATTGTGCCGACCGCGCCAGAAACGGGCCGCCGGTTTGTTCAGCTTGCGGTCGTCTGGATGCGGTCTCGCCAGGCTCGATACGGCAGTATGGCATTGTTTCGACACATCGTGAAATCCGGTTAATTCTTATTAATTAGTATGATTTTCCTTATAAATGCAGACGACTGGCCGATGCCTCTATGAAAAGGCAGAGCAAAGCGCTTTTGGAAAAGTCCCGATAAATTTCGACCAGGCTTTTCTTGTTTGCATTGAAGCAGCCGGTGGGAATGCCGCAGGCGCGGATCATCTTTCGACCCTACCAACACCACAATACTGATGGGTGCCCGCAACCCCTACGTCCGGCTGAATGCGAACTCTACCGTTGTGGGGCCTGGACGAAGGACCAAGCTTGGCCAATAGCGCAGCATCGGATCGAGACCTGAAACGATTTCGGCAAGCACGATGGACCAGATAAAGTGAGGCGCCCTTTGTGCGACCATTCGGACGCACGCGGTTCTCTTTCATCGTGGGGTCAAGAAGAGGCGAATCTGTCGCTGTCGGGTTCGAACCCTACACGCCGAGATATTTGTGCCTGATCTCGTCGGCACCTTCCAGTTCCTCGGGGGAAGCCTCAAAGACGACCCGGCCTTTGTTGACCAGAAAAACCCGGTCCGCCAACGCCATTGCAAACTTCAACCGTTGTTCGATCAGCAACAGCGTCGATCCGCGTTGCTTGACCATCTGCAGGACGGCATGCAGCTCTTTTACGAGCAGCGGAGATAGTCCCTCCGTCGGTTCATCAAGCAACACGACTCGCGGATAGCCCACAAGGGCGCGGCTGACCGCCAGCATCTGCTGCTCCCCACCAGAGAGATTGCCAGCGCGATTGTCCCGCCGCTCGGCAAGACGCGGAAACGCTTCATAAATGCTGTCAACCGACCAAGAGTAACCCTCCTTGTCGAAGCGTTTGAGATGGCTGGCGACATCCAGCGTTTCAGCGACGGTGAGAGAATTGAAGGTACGGCGTCCTTGCGGCACGATGGCGATGCCGGCGCGGCTGATCTGTTCGGTCGAACGCGCAGTGATGTCTTGCCCGGCGTAGAGGATCGCGCCTCGTCGTGGCGGCGTGAAGCCGATGATGGACTTGACCAGCGTCGACTTGCCGACGCCATTTCGCCCAAGGATTGCAACGACCTCTCCGGGCCTCGCCTCTAGCGTCATACCCTGCAGGATATAGCTGGAGCCATAGTAGGTGTGGATGTCGTCGACGCGGATGATGGGTTCGGTCGTCATGGTCACTGTGCCTCGCCGAAATAGATCTTCTGGATTTCGGCGTTGTTTTTGACCTCCTCCGCCGAGCCCGAGATGACGATGCGGCCGTTGTGCAAGATGGTGAACTGGTCAGCCACTTCGAAGGCAACGTCCATGTCGTGCTCGACAATGATGACGGTCACATCGGCGGCGAGCCCCTTGATCAACTTGACGACGTTTTCCGTTTCGGTTGCAGACAGTCCTGAGGTCGGCTCGTCGAGCAGCAGGATGCGCGGCTGGTTGGCAACCGCCATGGCCAGTTCGAGCTTGCGCTGATCGCCATAAGAGAGATCCCTGACTAGCGTGTTGCTGTTTGGCAGGAAGCGCCAATCGGCAAGGATCGTGCTGACCCTCTCCCATATTTCGGAATAGGATGCGGCGCTCTTCAGTGCCTGGAACCGCGAGGCCGAATGCGCGCGCACCGCCAGATGCACATTTTCCGCAACGCTCGCCTGCTGAAACAACGAGGTGATCTGGAAGGTTCGCGACAGGCCTTGATGGGCGCGGCGATGAGGGGCGTCATTGGTCACGTCACGGCCGAAAAGGCGGATCGTGCCCGAAGTCGGCCTGAGCTGACCGCCGATAGTGCTGAACAGTGTGGTCTTGCCAGCCCCGTTCGGCCCAAGCAGCACGCGGCGCTGGCCGATCGGAATCTCCAGTGTCACGCCATCGATGGCGCGCAGGCCCCCGAACTGCATGACCACGCCGTCAATCGAAACTGCCGCTGGCGTCATGACGACCTCCTCTTGAGCGCAAGCTTGGACACCAGGCCCACGAGCCCGTTCGGCGCGAAAAGCATGACAAGTATGTAGAGAAGACCAAGGAGTGCGATCCAGCGGTCGGTGACGCTGCTGACAGCATGGCTGAGCAGCACGACGATGAAGGCACCGAGGAACGGGCCTATCAAGGTCCCTGCCCCGCCCACGATCACCATCAGCGTGATTTCGGCGGAAACGACGATGCCGACCGCCTCTGGGCTGACGAAGCCCTTGTAGAAAACAAAGATGACCCCGGCGAACCCGGCAAATCCGGCGGAAAGGATGAATGACAGGTATTTGTAGAGCCAGGCGTTGTAGCCCAGCGCGGCCATGCGCTGGGGATTGTGGTGGATACCGCGCAAGGCGTGCCCGAACGGCGATCGCACGATCAGCGCCATCAGGCCAAAGGCGGCCGCAGCAGCGGCCAACGCCAGCAGGTAGTAGCTGCCGGTGTCGGTGACCGAAAGCCAGGGCAGCCCGAGGTCCGGCCGACCGATGCCACGAAGCCCGTCGTCACCGCCGGTGAGGCTTCGCCACGAGAACGCGACAGCCCAGGTGATCTGGCCGAGGGCCAGCGTGATGATCAGGAAGTAGACGCCCGTCGTCCGCAGCGCCAGCAGACCGTAGACCGCCCCGACCGCCATGCTGAGCGCGATGGCGGCAAGTGCGGCGAGCCAGAAGCTGTCGGAGAGGTGGATGAACACCAGCCCTGCCGTGTAGGCGCCGACGCCGAAATAGGCGGCATGGCCGAGCGAGGGCAAACCGGTGTGGCCGAGCAGCAGGTTCAGTCCCAATGCGAGGATTGCAAAGACCAGGCAGTCGATCAGCAAGCTGGTCGTGTAGCCGGAAATGACCTGGCCAAGCAGCGCCATCGCGACGAAGGTGGCAGCAACGAGTGCAGTATAAATTGCGGGTTTTTTCATGGGGCTGTCCTACGCGCGTCCGTACAGGCCGTTGGGGCGGACAACCAGCATGAGCACCATCGGGACGAAGATGGTGAACATTGCGAGTTCGGGAACAAGCGCCTTGCCAATCGTGTCGCTAAGGCCGATCAGCAAACTTCCAACGAAAGCGCCGCGCAAACTGCCGAGACCACCGATCACGACGACGGCGAATGCCTGGAGCACGACTTCGAAATCTGCGCCGGGATAGATCCCCAGCATTGCCCCGCCAAGCACCCCGGCCACGGCAGCGAGTGCTGCGCCAGCACCAAAGACCAGCGAGAAGATCAAGCGGATGTCGATGCCGGTCGCACGAACCATGTCGGGGTCGTCGACGCCGGCGCGAATAATCGCACCGATGCGCGTTCTTTCGATCACGAGCCAGATCAGAACGGCGACGACCACGCCGCAGACGATCAGGGCGACCCGGTACTTCGGAAAGACAAGGCCCCAGAAGCGAAAGGCACCGTCGAGGAACTCGGGCCGCGACAGCGTTTGCGGCAAGCCGCCCCAGTACCACAGCGTGAAATCGGAAATGACAAGCAGCACGCCAAAGCTCATCAAAACCTGGCCGAGTTCATTGTCGTGGACGCGCTGCAACAGTGTCCGCTGAAGCGCGATGCCGAGAAGGGCGACGACGATCGCGGCCGCAAGGATGGCCAGCCAGAAATTGCCGGTGCGGGCCATGACGCTGAGGCCGATATATCCGCCCAATAGATAGAACGAACCGTGCGCAAGATTGATGATCCGCATCAACCCGAAAATGATCGATAGTCCAGACGAGATCAGGAAAAGGAGCATGGCCAAAGACAAGCCATTCAGTATCTGGATCGAATAAAACGCCATGCTCCCAATTCTTTCCCTTAAACTGTACTTTTCACAGGCTTACTTGGCCCAGTCGTTGGCTATGTCGCGATAGGGCTTCAATGCCATGTATGCTTCTGGGGTCCAGGTGTAGAACTGCGAGATGTTCTCGAAGCGCTCGATCGGCTTGTTGACGAGTTCACCGTCGACGCGGCTGACCTCGAAGACACGGATGTCATGGACAGGGCTGTTGTAGGCGTCGAACTTGAAGGCGCCGCGCGGCGCTGCAAATTGAACGGCCGACAATGCCTTGCTGACTTTCGCCTTGTCGGAGACGTCGCCGCCCAGCGCTTCGATGGCCTGGTGCATCGCCTTGGCCGCAACATAGGAGCCTTCCGAATAGAAGGTCGGGCTGCGGTTGAAGCGGGCCTTGTAGGCTTTCACGAAGGCTGCGTTTTCGGGCGTATCGACCATGCTCGAATAATGCGAGGACGTCAGGATTCCGAGCGCGGCATCACCTTGCTGGGCAAGGATCAGGTCATCGGTCAGCAGGCTCGTGCCGACGAGCGGCAGCTTGTCCTTGAGACCGTATTCTTCGTACTGCTTGACGAACTTGATGGCTTCCGAGCCGGCGAATACCGCGACGACCGCATCAGCCTCGTCGACTTTGAGGCTGGACAGGAACGGCGCGTAGTCAGCGGTTCCGAGCGGCGGATAAAGCGTCTGAATGATCTTGCCACCGGCCTCGGTGAAGGTGCGGGCGATCCCGCCGGTCTGCTCGAAGCCCATGGCATAGCCCGGAGCGATCATGATGACGTTCTTGTGGCCCTTCTCGTACAGCCATTTGCCGAAGGGGTGGCTGGTCTGGCTGCCGGAGCTGTTCGTGCGGAAGACGTTTGGAGCGGCAAGCTGCTGCGTCAAGCCATCGGCGCTCGCGACAGAAACGACGAACGGAACGTTCTGCTGCACCATGTAGTCGCGCAAGGCATAAGCGACGCTTGAGGAAACGACGCCGCCGACGAAGGCCGCCTTGTCGTTTTCGACGAGCTTCTTTGCCTTGGTCAGGCCGACGTCCGGCTTGGCCTGGTCGTCTTCGAAAATCAGTTCGATTTTCGCGCCGGCCGCCTTGTTGCCGATCTCTTCGACATAGAGCTGGAATCCGTTGCGGACGTCTTCGCCAATCACGGCGAACGGGCCGGTGTTCGGAGACAGGACACCTATCCGGATGGTTTCCTCAGCCGAAACACCAGGAATGGCAAGAAGCGTAAAGGTCGCCGCGGCGGCGAGCGTTGTCAGGAAGCTGGGCTTCATCAAAAGTTCCCCTGTTGTCGATGACCGTGGTGATAAAGCCGGTCATTCTGCACCGTCTGGATATTGGAGTGGAATGACCGGCGGAGCTTGTTTGTCAGTGCATATCCACTTGACCCACGACGCACGGGAAGCCTCAGTTGCAGGCGAAGCGCGATATTGAAACGTCGTCGCGCAAGGCTTTTGCGTTTGCGGCGAGAATGTAGGGATCAAGGCTGTCCACCCGGCGAAGTACCTCCTCTGCGTCGCGGCGGAATGCAGGCATGAGTTCAGCCAGTTCCAAGGCCAACGCGTCGGGGTCGATCGTCATCGGCCTTCGCTCACGCACCACAAATTTGCCCTCCACCATGACGGAAACGACGCCGCGGCCGCTTTCGCCGTAGACGATCTGGCGGCGCGCATCATTAAGAGGCTGGAACACTGGATCCGTTCGATCGAGGAAGGTGATATCGGCCCTGTATCCGGGCGCAATCCTGCCGATTTCACCTTCGAGCCCGAGCGCATCGGCTCCGCCGATGGTTGCTGCGGCAAAGGCGTCGGCTGCGGTCGGCCCGCCTTCGCTATGGTCGGTCACCCCGGCGACCATGACGGCAAATTTCATCGCCTGGAACATGTTCTGCGCGTCAGAACAGGAGCAATTGTCGCAACCAAGGCCGAGGTGAAGGCCTGCCTCGAGATAGCGCCGGAACGGCGCGATGCCGTTCTTGGTTTTAAGATTGCTCATCGGATTGATGACGAGCCGCGTGCCCGTTTGAACAACGAGGTCGCGGTCGGCGTCATCGAGCCAGACGCCATGGGCGAGCGTCATTTGCGGGCCGAGCATGCCGAGATCCTGCAGATAGCGAATGGGCGAGCCGCCAAATGCGCTGAAGATATGCTTGGCAGCGACCGCTTCCGCCCGCGAGATCGCTACATGCGAGAGCATGCGCAGATTGTTGCGGAGCGCCACATCGCGCAATTTTTCAAGCAGGGGGCGGCTACAACGTTCGGGGCTCGACGGGCAAATCGCCCAGGTCAAGAGCGCGCTCGACGCGGATTTACCCGCGGCAAGGATCGCCTCGATTTCCTCGATCGTGTCGGGAATGCCGGCCGGTGGCGGCGGGCCGTTGAGAAGGGTTGCAGCGTGCGGGGGCGCCACCTCGCGCAGATAGGGAACTGTGTCGAGCGGACCGGTATCCGCGGCTTGGATACCGAGAACGACCCGGATGCCAGCCTCCAGATAGGCCTCGCGCACGACGTCGACCTGGTGTCGGGTCAGCGGCCACAGGCTCAGCATGTCCTGTACCGTCGTGATCCCGCCGCGCAGGCATTCTGCTGCACCGATCAAGGTGCGAAGTCGAAGCTCACGATCCGACCGTGGCGGGTAGAAGCGCGGCAGAGCGCGCAACGCCCAGCGTTCGAGCGACATGACGTCGAATGAGCCCTTCAGCAGGACATCATGGGAGTGATAATGCGCGTTGACCAACCCCGGCATGGCCAGCAGAGACGAACCGTCGATGAGGTCGGCGGGTTCGCCTGGTGTTACGGCGAGGTCCTGTCCGACGGCGACGATGCGGCCGCCCCTGACCAAGATATCGGCTTGCAAGGGAAGGCTGCTGTTGACGTCGGGACTGATGATGCCAATGTTCCTGACGAGCGTCGTCATGGCTTTCTCGTCGTCCATTGCCGACGTCATAGCCCATTCTCTCCCGCGTCCCTGACGAAGCACTTTTCGTCGAGATGCATGACCGCCCGCTCGCCATCAGCAAATGGGGGCCAGGTCGGTAGCCCCTCGCCCCGCGGCGTACCCGTATTGATGAAGGAAAGCCATGCCGTGCGAATGGCGACGGAAAGGTCGGCGACGACGTCGTCGGCCATCCGCATCATCGGAGCGTTGCTCCAGGCAGCAGTTGGCCCGAACACGAACGGAAGCTCTAGGCAATGACAGCTGCCAAGCCCCGAAAACGCCGATCGCCAGTCAAACCCATAAAAGAAGACCCTGCCGCCCGCGGCTGCGACCTGGTTCGCAAAGTCCAGACTCGGCGAAACAAACACCGCATGTGAAACGATCTTGCTGAGCAGAGCCGCAGCCGACATGCCGGGTCCATCACTGTTTGCCCGGTCGAGCATCGCAGTTCCTTGTTGTCCATGAAGGGAGGCAACCAACTGCGGCAACTCCGCGCTTTCGAGCGCCTGTATTCTCGGGTCGAGGGCAAAAAAGGCTTCCGCCTCGTCGGCCGTCACGCCAACGATGAGATCGATGCCTTGCATCGCGCCGGCGGCGGCATTGGCGACGAGCCCCGGCTCGGGAAGGGCGGCACTGCCGGAGACGAGCTGGAAGGGCGGTGCGGTGTCACCGAGACGCGCATGGGCGCGGGCGACCCCGGCTTGTGCGGCGAGTATTGCCTCCAGCGATACGGAACAAGCTTGGTTGCGGGCATCGCTCGAGCCGGCATCAACACCGATAGCATCCAGGAAGTCGGAGCCGATGCGTTGCGCCTGCTCTTGCGTCTGCGGATGCATGCCCAGCGGTGCGCTTTGCAGGATGGCGCGGCGTACACCGTCAGTTGCATGCCCACCGGCAAAGAGCGCCAGGATGGAAGAGGCCCCGGCAGACTGGCCCATCAGCGTTATGTCTTCGGGATCGCCGCCAAAGGATGAAATGTTGTCCCTGACGAAGCGCAGCGCCAGCGCCTGGTCCAGAAGTCCTAGATTGCCTTCAGAAACGCCGGGCGCAAGCAGATATCCAAGCGCGCCGAGGCGATAGTTCACGCCGACCGTCACCACGTCGCCTTCGCGCGCCAGCGTGCTGCCATCGTACCAGTCAAGCGCGCCGGAGCCGCTGGAAAAGCCGCCGCCATGAAACCAGACGACAACCGGGCGGCGCCGGGCGTCAAGCCCAGGCGAGACGATCTCCAGGTGCAGGCAGTCTTCGCTTTGCCCGCGTTCGAAATCGCCCATGATCTTGACCAGCCGCGATGTCAGCTGCGGGGCAACGGCTGAAGGTTGAGTTGCGTCGAACACGCCTTGCCAGGCTTGTTTCGGCATTGCCGGCAAGAATCGCCGCGCGCCGGCGGGGGCCTGTGCGTAGGGCACGCCGCTGAACAGATAGAGGCCAGCCTGGCGCCTGCCCCGGATTTTTCCGATGCTGATTTCAACATCCGCCGTGTCGCCGTGCATCTGTTGCGCCATCGTGCTTTCACCTTGCCTGTTGCCAACAGCGAAAGTGACCGCATGAGACCGGGGATGCTTGCTTTGCAGTGTAGTTCTTCTTGCCTCAGAACGCCGCAGCGCTAAAGGCACTTGATGACAAGCGTCGCTTCGCTGTGACGCAAGTCTTTGCTGCGGAAGTCATGCCAGTCTTGCCATACGAACCGACAATCAATGAGGCGACAAATGAACGGCGACATCGATTCTGTGAACCATCTGGGCATCGCGGTTCGAGACATGGATGCTGCTTGTGCCTTGTACGAGAAGATGGGCTTTCTGCTGACCCCCTTGTCGGTGCACTCCGGCTCGAGCAGCCCGGACGAGCCGGTCCGGCCAATGGCGACCGGCAATCGCTGCGCGGTTTTTCCCCGCAACTACATCGAAGTCCTCGGCATCGTGAACCCTGGCGCTCTCGATTGGGGATGGAGCAAGTTCCTTGATCGTTTTCAGGGCGCCCACATCATTTGCTTTGGGTGCAACGATGCCGAAACGGTCGCTAGGCGCCTGGATGCAAGCGAGGTCGAGAATTCGGGCGTGATCGCCTTACAGCGGGACATCGGCACCGAAGACGGCCTCAAGACGGCGCGGTTTGATTGTGTCCACTTCGACAGCAAGATCACGCCCGAGGGCCTTATTCAGGCCGCGCGTCACCGCAACCCCGAATATGTCCACCAGCCGCGCTATCTGACCCATGCCAACGGGGCGACCTCGCTCGCCGAACTCCTGGTCGTAACCACAGATTGGCGCCAGACCGCAGAACGCTATTCCGTGCTCACAGGGCAGCCGGCGACGCCGTCTGGCAACAGCTCTATGATCGAATTGCCAAGCGTGACAAGGCTGCGTTTCATGAGCCCCGACGAGGCCGGCAGATATCTGCCCGGAACTCTGTTTTCTCCCGTGCCCTCGATCACGGCCGCCACCTTCAGCGTCAAGGATCTTGCCGCTGCTCGCGAACTTATCGCCGCGAACGGCTTTACGATCGTCGATGGCAAGGACCGCTTCCTTGTACCCGCGGAAGAGGCGCTTGGAGTTGTCCATATCTTCGTGGCTGACTAAAAGGGCGCTGGACGGCACCCTAGTAAGATTGTCACACTACGGGCTCGCCCGCCGTTAGGTCGCTGCCCGGCTGCTTGGGGCCGCAAGCGGTTGGTCCGTTACCTCGGCCTGGCAAGGCGATAGCTGCCATGCGGCAACCGCCCTCGCAGAGATTGCAGCCTTTGTTATTGTCTATTGCGCTCAAATAAGTTCTTGGGCGAGCCCGATGAGCAGCCCTCCGGGCCCGCGGATGTAACAGAGCCGATACGCGTCTTTATATTCGACGACTTCGCCTACGAGCTGCGCCCCGCGATGGCGGAGCCTTTCAAGCGTCTCGTTTATGTCGTCCACGGTGAACATGACGCGGAGGTAGCCTAGCTGTCGAAGCTATGAAAGTTGTTCATTCGAGGAGGGACTGAGAAGCTGGGGTTGCGAAGCCAACCAACTTTCAGTGGAGCTCCTCGAATGAACGTCCATAAGAATGCGCGTCTGACGCCTTCAGGTCGAGTGCTTTTGGTGCAACGGATTGAACAGGGCTGGAGCGTGCGGCGTGCTGCCGGCACCAGGAAGCGGGAGAGCTCGAGCCGGCTGTGGCCGTCCGGTGCGCGCATCATGGCAATCTCGACCCGTTGATCGCCCAGTCCAGTGACACGTCCGGCCCATTCTCCTTCGATCATGGTCCGCCCTTCGAGCTCAAGGCCGAGCTCGCGAAAGAAGTCAATCGCCCCTTCGAGGTCATCGACGACGATTCCTATATTGTCCATCCGTTTGAGCGCCATGTGTCCAATCTACAAAATGTCGTCCAAATCGCAAACTCATTGAACAGCTTGCCAGGTGAAGCAACTTTCCAGATCCCTGCGAGAAACGCCCCCGATCGTCTAGATCGGGGACGATTCCGGCCGGCCGAAATGGCGTCACTTCTCAGCATAACTGCGGAAATTGTTCAGGATCGCCTGCCAGCCGTCGCGCTGCATCTCGATGGAATTCTGCGTCTCGGCATCGAACATCGTGGTCACCTTCGTGCCATTCCCAGTGGCATCAAAGATCGTCCGCGCCTTGCGCCCGTCGCCCATCGCTAATGTGATGGCCTTGTATGGTTCGATCTCGTCGTACACTGCCTCGAAATCGAAACCGAAACTGCCGTCCTTGGCTTCCATGCGCGCCTTGTAGCGACCGCCGACCCTTAGGTCGGCTTCGGCGCTTGGGCAACACCAGTCGTCGGAAGCGAAATTCCACTGCGTGATGTCAGCGGGTGTCGTGTAGGCCTCCCAGACGCGCTCGATCGGCGCCGCAATCGTGGTGGCGATGGTGATCTGCTGGATGGTCACTTTTGGATTCCTCGTTGTCCCAGTTGGATGAGATTTCGCCGGCAGTTCATTGCGTGATTTCGGGTTCGACGAGTTTGGCAAGCTTGCGCAGCGACTCTTGCCAACCAAGGTAGCATGCCTCGAGGGGGATCAGATCGGGCACGTTCTCCTGAACCACCGTCATGTCAGTCCCGACGGAGACCGCCCTCAGAGTGACCGTCACTTTCATCTCGCCCGGAAGGTTCGGATCATCGAAGACATCGCTATAGACGAGCGTCTCGCCGGGAACGAGTTTCAGATAAGTGCCGCCGAAAGAATGGCGTTGCCCGGTCGTGAAGTTTCGGAAGGACATTCTGTGCTTGCCCCCTTCCCTCGCCTCGAGCTCGTGGACCGTACAGGTAAAGCCGAATGGCGGGAGCCAACTCGCAATCGCGTCAGGTTCCAGAAATGCGCGGTAGATCTTTTCGGGTTTCGTGGCAAAGACCCGGTGCAGCTTTACAGTGTTGGGCATGATCACCTCCATTCATTGAGTTCCCCTAGGACGAACAAACAGTGCGTCTGCCGACAACCAAATTCATTTTTTTGCCAGAGGCTCTTGAGGGGCACGCAAGATCGCGGTGTGCTTGAAGCTGAAGCGGCGTGAGGCCGAGGTGATCTTCCGCCGCATCACTCGGAGCCTGACCTGATAGCCCATCCGCCTAAGCGGATGGGCTCCCACCTTGGGCACCCCATGGTCTTGCGGGGTCACTGACGCGCGTGGGCTTAGGCCAGTTAGCCCAGCGCCTCATGCGCGCCACCTATCGCGGCCTGAAGTTCCTGCTCGACGATCCGCAGCGCTCCGCCGAAACCATTTCGCTTCCGCGAGCCTGAAAGCCCTGTCAAACACAATGGCGGGCAGCAGTCAAAAAGGCCTTGCAGTTATTCTAAGATACGGTTATTCTAATGATAGTAAGAATTGCCTTTGGCCAGGGTTGTCCTGGCCTTGAGGGTGGGCAGAGCCGTTGTCAGGGAGGAACTAGCCTGATGGGACTCCGGACCTCCGCCGACCGATAGAGGTCCGCGGAAGCCAACCAATCGAGGCGACAGTGCGTCTCGTGACGGCGTCGCCTCTGGCTGCCTCCCTAAGGAAATGCGGCGTGGTTGCCTAGGCGATCAGAATCGCAACAGCATATAAAGAGGTGAGGAGTCGTCTTGGATCAGTTCTTACAACACTTAGCCAACGCCCTAATCATGGGCGGGACCTATGCTCTGCTTGGGATAGGTCTCACGCTTATCTTCGGCATCATGCGTATTGTAAATTTCACACATGGTGAGCTTTACGCTTTCGGCGCATATATGATGTACTTCTTTGCCGTCGTGCTGGGGTTGAACTTCTACATGGCGATCGCCTTCGCGATATGCGCCGGCATGGTTCTTGGCGCTGCGATCGAATATCTACTGCTCCGATCCAAGCGCGGTGCCGATATCGACACCACCATGCTGATCATGATCGGCGCCTGGATCGTGCTTCAGAACACCGAAATTCTGATATGGGGCAGCGTTGCCAAGTCCATCAACTCGCCTTTCCCGATTGAGCCCCTGACTCTGGGCCCAGTATCGCTTTCCAGCGTCCGCGTCTTTGTTCTCATCGTCGCGCTGGCTTTGATCGCAGCCACCTACGTGCTGATCAATCGCACGAAGCTTGGCAAGGCAATGCGAGCAACATTCCAGGATAGCTCGACGGCGGCGCTGATGGGCATCAACACGAGCGCAATCTACACCATCACCTTCGGGCTAGGCTCGGCTCTCGCCGCGGCCGCTGGGGCGCTCCTCGGCCCTGTTTTCGTGGTTGCGCCAGCGATGGGCGACCTCGCTTCATTGAAGGCATTCGCCATCGTCATTCTTGGCGGCCTGGGAAACATTACCGGCGCGGCATTTGGCGGCTTCATTTTGGCGTTCGCCGAGGAAATGGGAGCCAGCTACGTCTCGTCCGGTTACCGCGACGCCATGGGCTTCCTCATCATCATCATCGTCCTGCTGTTTAGGCCCACGGGCCTGTTCGCCAGATCGGAGCGCGTCGGATGAGCCGTATTTTTCCCCTATTGGTGCTGGCGTTCTTCCTCAGCGTTCCACTCTGGTTGACCGACCAATATTACCTCCACACGCTCGTCGTATGCGGCATCTTCATGCTCGCGGCCATGAGTCTCAATCTGCTGCTCGGCTATACCGGCCAGCTAAGCCTGGGGCACGTCGCTTTTTTCGGAATTGGCGCCTATGTCAGCGCGCTGACGTCGCTTGGCTTCAACGTTTCAATCTTCGGCTATCAAATCACCCATGAGCCCTGGCCTCCAGTCATCGGCGTCGTCTTGGGCGGCGCGGTAGCGGGGCTCTGTGGCTATCTGATCGGCAAGCTCGCATTCCGCGTGCGCGGCGCCTACTTCGTCATCGTCACTGTCAGCTTTGCCGAAGTCATCCGGCTGATCGCACTCAATTGGATCGAACTGACGAATGGCCCCTTGGCATTGCCCGGCATCCCGCCGCTGACCCTTGGCTTCGAGCCGATCGGCTACGCCACACTGTGGAGCAAGGGGGCGAACTACTACGTCGTGTTGACCTTTATCGTCATCACTTACATCATCATCAAGCGGCTGATCGACTCTCCCTACGGCAGGGCGATGATCGCACTGCGCGAGAACGAGATTCTGGCGACCTCCGTCGGCATAAGCGTCACGCACTACCTGGTGCTTGCAGCCGTCTTTGCCGGCACGATTGCCGGTGTCTCCGGGACACTTTACGCGCACTACATCCAGATTATCGACCCGATGATCTTCATGTTCCTCAACACTGTAACCATGGTGATCATGGTCATCACCGGCGGCAAGGGAACGCTTGCCGGGCCGGTTGTCGGGGGCCTTATTTTCGGAATTGCTCCGGTCATTTTGCGCAACTACGTCGGCCCGGAGGTTCAATGGATCCTCTACGGCGCGTTGATGATCCTGATCGTCTTCGTCCTGCCTGAAGGGATTGTCCCGGCGATCGAGCGCTGGTTCAGCCGAGCAACCGCAAAAAGTGCCGAGCTTGCAATGGAGCCCGGCAAAGGAGCACGTTCGTGACCTCAGCGCAGAATACCAAGGCCATCTTGAGTGTCGAAAACGTGGCAATGCATTTCGGTGGATTGATCGCGATCTCCGACATGAATTTCCATGTCAATGAGGGTGAGTTGGTCAGCCTCATCGGCCCCAATGGGGCCGGCAAAACCACTGCATTCAACATCATCACCGGCTTTCAAAGACCGACCAAGGGACGGGTTTCGTTTCGAGGCACGTCGCTTGCCGGGCTCAAACCGCACCAGGTGACGTCACTTGGGCTGGTACGCACCTTTCAGCGCACCAATCTATTCGACAAGATTTCCGTCTTCGACAATGTGCTTATCGGTCTGCACCGGAAGACGTCTGCTCGACTGCTGGGCACGCTGTTGTCACTGCCGCGGGAACGTAAGGCCGAGGCAGAGCTCCGTGATCAGGCGTGGGAGATCCTGCGCCTCGTTGGCATCGAGCACCAGGCAAAGGAGCGGGCTTCGGGTTTGCCGTATGGCGATCAGCGACTGCTCGGCGTTGCGCTCGCCCTCGCAGCACAGCCTTCAGCCCTTCTTCTCGATGAACCCGTTTCAGGCATGAACGCCACAGAGACAGGGCGCTTCATCGAACTGATCAACAAGCTCCGCAGTCGCGGCACGACGATCCTGCTCGTGGAGCACGACATGCCAATGGTGATGCGTATTTCCGACCGGATCGTCGTCCTGAACTACGGGCGCATCATCGCGAACGGAACCCCCAAGGAAATCCAGAATGATCCAGAAGTGATCCAGGCATATCTCGGTCAAGGGGTGAAGCATGCTTGAGATCAAGAAGCTGATCTGCCGCTTTGGGAAAACCGTCTCCTTCGGCAACCCGTCACTCAGGGATTTCGCGAACGCGATGGTGGTGCTGATCGGGGCAAACCCGACCGGGTCGTGGTCTGAACCCAAGGAAGCAGCAATTCGGATCCGGACCTCGTTGCATACCCTGGTCAAGGAGTGAACACATGCTCGAGATAAAGAACCTTGTATGTCGGTATGGTAAGGTAACCGCGCTGAAAGGCGTTTCGCTGAAGGTTGCGGCAAACTCGCTCGTGGTCCTTGTCGGCGCGAACGGTGCCGGCAAGAGCACCACCTTGAGAGCAATCTCGGGTTTGGTGCCGGCCGCAAGCGGCAGTATCCTGTTCAACGGCGAAGAGATCACAGGTCGAACCGCAAGCCGTATTCTGTCCCTGGGCATTGCCCATTGCCCGGAAGGACGGCGCGTCTTCGGCCAGATGACGGTGCTCGAGAATCTTGAGGTCGGGTGCTATCTGCGCAAGGACACCGCTCTCATCCGGCAGGACATTGACCACATCTTTGGCCTCTTCCCACGACTGGCCGAGCGGCGCAAGCAGATCGCTGGAACCCTCTCGGGCGGCGAACAACAGATGCTTGCGATCGGCCGTGCAATGATGTCGCGGCCCAAATTGATCATGTTCGACGAGCCTTCGCTCGGTCTCGCCCCAAACATCGTTTCTCAGACCTTTGACATCATCAAAGGTATCCGCGATGCCGGGACGACAGTTCTGATGGTCGAACAAAACGCCTTCGCAGCTCTTGATATGTGTAACCATGCCTATCTGCTCGAAGCGGGCTCCATGGTTCTCGAGGGGCCTGGCGAAAAGCTGATCAATGATCCGCATGTCCGCGAGGCATATCTGGGAGCAGGACTGGCTCACGCATAGCTTGTGCGTTCCCAAGGCTGCAGTAGCCGATGAATGGTTGATCGAGGGGCGTCATAGAAAGCGTCCCTCGGTCGCATTGTTCCGATAAACAGAAGGATGCGAGTTTGCTCGCCCTCGCCTAAGCGTGTTCCCGTTGGCTGGCTCCTTGCCGCGCGCAGCAACTCCAAGCGGTCCCATGGGTCGGCCATTGCGCTGGGAACCGCACGGGCGCGCATGTCGTCGGGCAAGGCCGAGACCTCGCCATAAATACCACCAGCGCTGGCAGTGTTCGTCGAGCGGACGTTCGCCGCGTTCCCACGCAGCCAGCCGGGAGTTTGTCCTCCTCCGCCCGGACCGCGACAGTCTTCGATCGTCGGCGGCGCGGAAGACACGGATCACGATCTCCGAGCGATCAGCGACGAGGAATTTCTTCGATCGAAACCTGCATGACACCCGCGCCGGAAAGCGCGTGCCAGTTGGAGCGTGACATCCAGGTGAACGTGGGATGAACCAGCAATGCCTGCCCACCAGGCCGCCTTTGGCTACCGCCGGCAGGCCGCGCCAGGATGCTGGCCAATTAACGCGAAAAGCGCTTGCGCTATCTTACTAATAATGGGATGATAGTACCACTGCTTGCTCGCACTCGGGAGGAGCGCAAGTTCGTCTGCCTGTTTCCAGTCCTTGCAGTGATGCGCCGCCACGAAAGAGGCGGCGTTGTCGTGAGAGCGCGCAAAGTGCAGTCAAATAAGGGGAGAATTCGCATGAGTAGGCTCATTAACATTGTGAGTAAAGTCAGCGTCGCGCTGGTAATGGCGGGTGTGGCGTATGGAACTGCATCTGCTGAAGACACCATCAAAATTGGTGTCAACGAACCGCTGACCGGCGCCTTTGCCGCCTCCGGCACCTACATCGTCAACGGCGCCAAGCTCGCAGCTGAACAGATCAATGCTTCCGGCGGTATCCTCGGCAAACAGATCGAGCTTGTCATCGAGGACAACAAGAGCAATCCGACCGAGGCGGCAGCCGTCGCGGAAAAGCTGATCACCAGCGACAAGGTTCCCATCATGATGGGTGCCTGGGGTTCGAGCCTCACGCTCGCGGTGATGCCCAAGCTCATGCAGTACCAGGTGCCGATGCTGGTCGAAACGTCGTCGTCGAGCAAGATCACCAAACAGGGCAATCCCTATATCTTCCGCATCTCCCCGCCATCCTGGGTGGAGGCGAAGATCTTCCAGCCGCTGCTTCCTTCGCTCGGGATCAAGAAGGTCGACTTCCTTGGCATCAACAACGACTGGGGCCGTGGCACGATCACGGACTTCACGGCAATGTTCAAGGAGAACGGCGTCGAGGTCGGCCTTGCTGAAACCATGGACCAGGGCGCCGAGGACATGGGTGCGCAGCTGTCGAAGATCAAGGCGTCCGACTCCGACACGATAATTGTCACGACGGGCGTCGAGCAGCTGACGCTGGTGCTGAAGCAGGTTGCAGCCCTCGGCATCACCAAGAAGATCATCACCACGGGCGGGTCGCAGAACCCTGACCAGCTGATCCAGCAGGCCGGCGCCGCCGCCAACAACACCATGCACATGGTCTTCTTTGCGCCTTGGGATGCAGCCAAGACGCCGCATCCGGACCAGTCGAAGGTCTTCATCGACGCCTGGGCAAAGGCTGGCCATAATGCGGCCGGCATGACCGAGAGCTATCGTGGTTACGATGGGATTTTCGTCATCAAGACCGCAATCGAGAAGGCTGGAAAAGCAGAGCCCGAGGCAATCCGCGAGGCATTCTGGGGCGTGGATGTGCCTACCCTCAACGGCAATGTCACCTTCACCAAGGACGGACCAGAGGGCAAGGAAAGCGGACAGTACCTCGCCAAGGGCACGCTGATCACCATCACGGACGGCAAGGTGGTGCTGCCGTCTTCCTGATAAACGACGACACCGAAAACCGAGTTTCAAGGCCCGGCGGGAAACCGCCGGGCCTTTTCATGTTTCATGCGTTGTGAAGCGGGATGGCGAGGCCTGCCTTCAGCCTCTCCATGACGACGAGTGTGCGGAACTTCTTGACGTTGTGGTTCTCGAAGAACAATCGGCGCGTCAGGGCATCGTATTCGCACATCGACGGCACCGTGACGATGAGAACAAAATCCGCGTCGCCCGTGACGTAATAGCACTGCTGGACGTCCGGATCTGCCTGAAAACTCCGCTTGGCGGCATCCAGCAGATCCAACCGTTCACTTTCGATGCGGACTTCGACGATGACTGTAATCGGTCTGCCCATTTTTGCGGGATCGAGCGTCGAGTAATTGCCGACGATGACCCCAGCATCGCGCATGCGCTGGATCCTGCGATTGACCGCTGCGGCGGAAAGATGGACCCGCTCGCCGATGATCCGCTGGGATGTCGAATTGTCCTGCTGGAGGATGTCGAGTATCGCGAGGTCGAAGCTATCCAGGCTTCCAGCATCAATGCCGCGCATGTCACCCCCAAACTTGCAAAGATGTTGCGTGCGATGTGGCTAGATCGCGCAAATTTTGAGGGCCGCACGGACTATTCTTCAGTGAATTCGCCAAAGGATAATCCCATGTTCCTGCTGATGAATACGCATACCGACCTCAACCGGCCGCTCGATCGGTCCGATGCGGAAATGCTCGGGCTCGAGGCGGCCCGGACCGTGGAACGGTTCCTGACCTTTCGGCCCAACCACACCCCTACTCCGCTCCGCGCGCTGACGCAGCTGGCGAGCGAGGTTGGGGTTGCGGCAATCCATGTGAAGGATGAATCGCAGCGTTTGGGACTCGGCAGCTTCAAGGCTCTCGGTGGATCTTATGCCGTGATCCGCCTCGTGCTCGAGCAAGCGAGCCGTGAGCTCGGAAGAGAGGTCGATGTCAGCGAGCTGCAAACGCCGGCAGTCAGGCAGATAGCGGAGCGCATCACGGTTGGCTGCGCGACTGACGGCAACCATGGAAAGTCGGTCGCTGCGGGAGCTACGCTGGTCGGAGCCAGGGCTGCGATCTTCGTTCATTCGGGTGTGACGGACGAGCGTGTCGCGGCCATCGCACAATTCGGAGCGGAGATGATCCGCGTCAGGGGCACCTATGATGACTCTGTCGCAGAAGCCGAGCGTGTCTGCCAGGAGCATGGATGGATCGTCGTGTCCGATACGTCTTGGCCGGGTTACGAACGCATTCCGGGGTTGGTCATGCAGGGTTACACGGCCATGCTGCAGGAAGCTTTGCAGGAACTGCCGGCCGCGCCGACCCATGTCTTCGTGCAAGCCGGCGTTGGCGGCCTGGCTGCAGCGGTTGCCGGCCACTTTGATATTGTTTATGGCGCCAAACGTCCGACATTCATCGTGGTCGAGCCGGACCGTGCCGCGTGTCTCTACGAGAGCGGGGTTGCCGGCCAGCCCGTCAAGATCGAGCACGGGGAGCCCACCATCATGGCCATGCTCGAATGTTATGAACCATCGCTTGTGGCTTGGCGTATCCTCAGCCGCAAAGCCGACGCGTTCATGACGGTCAGCGAGGAGAATGCCGCCGACACCATGCGCCAGCTGGCAAATCCAGGGGGCGGAGATCCCGCAATCGTGGCGGGCGAGAGCGGTGGCGTTGGACTGGCTGGTTTGTTGCAGGCGCTCGCGTCCAATGAGGCCCGGGCGAAACTCGGGCTTGATGCTTCCTCGCGTGTATTTGTCGTCAACACCGAAGGGGCTACCGACCGCGCGCGATATGAAGCGATCGTTGGCCGGTCGCCGGCTGAAGTCCTTGGGTCGCGTTAAGCGGCCGTGACGAAACCGATCGATGCCGCTTGTATTGTGGATATCAGCGAGCGGCATCGACGATGGTCATTTCGCCGTCCGTTGGCGGCGCTTGCTGTGGTCCAGCAGTTCAACCCGCAAAGCAAAGCAATCCTTGTGATAATGGATGCTTGCCACGTAGATGGCGACGCCATTGTCATCGATTAGGATAAGCCGGGAGTCGGCAGTGGGTTCTCCAAGACCGATCTCGAGCAAATTCGCTGTCTCGGGATCGGCAACGCCGATCGTGAATGTCTGGGGCGCCTGAGAAATCGTGACGTCGGGCATTTCCAGGATCTGCGGCAATGCCGCAGAGTGGGTGAAGCGCTTGCGATCCTTGTCGAAGATATGCTTCGCCAAATGCAGATTGACGACTGAGAAGGGTTCGCCGTTGTTGTACTGCACGCTTCTGAGGAAGGTATACCCCTCCGCGGGTGTTCCTTCTCCAGCCTTCAGTTCGGGAGCGGCAGCGCCTTCCTCGATGTGAACACGCTTGAGCACATTGTCTTTGAGGTTGGCGATCATTGCATCAAGATCGGTCGCCAGGTTCAACCAACGGTTCTTCTTGAGCTTAAGAGAAACGAAGGTGCCGCGGCCTTGCTGTGCGTCCAGCAGGCCCTCCTGTCGCAACAGGTCGATGGCTTGCCTGATCGTGACGCGCGCTACGGAGAACTCGACCTCCAGCTCCTCGAGCGTGGATATCTTGTCGCCAGGCAGCCAGACGCCACGGTCGATGCGCTGCCGCATGACCGAGGCGACCTGAATGTAGAGCGGCGTAGGGCTGCGATCGTAGATTTTGGATGTGATGTTCATGGGCCTAATATACGGTAAATAGAACCATTTATCCAGCCCCGGTGCGATCAAACTTGGTTGCGCAAGGGGCGCGAATTGGACCAAGCCAGGCCGGCTTCACCAGTAGAGCGTTTCCGCTTTTCTTCGAATCGCGGAAACTCTCCATCTTCTTGTTTTTGCGCAATTCCGGACAGAAAACCGCTGCACACTTTTCCTGGAATTGCTCTAAATTTCGATCGACGACCATCTGACAGCTTCGCGGCTTACCGGCGCCGGAACACGCTGGCGAAGAGCGCCTTTATCCGGCCGATGATCACCGATGTGAACAGCGAGCCAGCGTCAAATTCGGCAGCGACAGCAGGCGCTGCACCCTCGCCGGCTGAAAGCTTGGCTTCCAGATTCTGAACAAAGGCAGCAATCAATCGGTTGGCAATGTCTTGCACCAGCCCGGATCGGCTGAATTGCGCGAGCATTCCGGTCAGTGTGAACCCAACCGTCACGTCAACGCGGGTCTGCCCAGGTCTATCGCCCTGTTTGACAGCGTAGCCGATCAGGCCGCGCGTTGCCGAATTGCTGCGCTGGTCCTTGCCAGTGCCGCTAATGGTGCCGGTGCGTGTGGCGTCGTCACGACTGACGTCTGCAACACCCTGAAATTCAGCGCTGATGGGGCCAACCTTGACCTTGATGCGCCCCTCGGCATGTCCATCGACAGGTTCGCCATTGAGTGACGCGCCGGGAAGGCAAGTCGCCACCTCGCTTATGCGTCCGAAGAACTCCCACACCTGATCCACGGGGTGCTCGACCGTGAAGCTCTGCACAAACGTCGTCTGTGGCGTCCAGTTCGCATCAGCGCGCGCCGGTGCAACTGCCACAGAGACAGCAGCCTTTGTGGCAGAGGTCTCGCGTGGCTTTGCAGCTCCATTGGCCGCAACGGCGCTGGAATGGCCGGAACCCGCCGGTCCGAGCACCTTGCGGTTGCCGTCGGCTATGGCACCTGCACCGCGTTTGCGTCGTGCCTCAATGACGCTTTGAACGGCTCGAACGATGCCGACATACCCCGTGCAGCGGCAAAGGTTCCCGCTCATGGCAACGCGGATGTCATGCTCGCTCGGGCTCTCCATCCTCAGCACGACGTCGCGTGCCGAGACCATCATCCCTGGTGTGCAATAGCCGCACTGAAGGGCGTGTTCCCGTTTGAAGGCTGCCCTCAGTTCGGTAGCGATCTCGTCGTCGTCCAGACCTTCAATCGTCGTGACGTGGGCATGTTCGCACGTCACCGCAAAGGTGATGCAGGACCGGGTCGGCACGCCGTCGACGAGAAGCGTGCACGCGCCGCAGACGCCATGCTCGCAGCCAATGTGGGTTCCGGTCAGATTGTGGCAGTCGCGAAGATAGTCGGCGAGATGCGTCCGAGGTTCCGCCGTTGCCGAAAGTTGCTTGCCGTTAACGGTGAGATTGATTGTTGTCATGCTGGGTATGCTCGCTCGATCGCGCGTCGCAAGGCGACGACATGGGTCTGACGATCGATCTGATCGACCATGCCAGAGGCTTCCAGGAGTTTTGCCGTGGCGTTGGCGTCAAACCCCTTTGCAGGTTTGTCGCCTCGTCCATCACCAATGAAGGCGGTAGCAGCAGCCACAACGATCGGCTTGCTTTCTGTCGCGCCGATAACGGCCCGGCTTGCACCCCTCTCCGGATCGTGGAGAAACGCCCCGATCGCGTGTGCAAATTCGCCCGTCTTGCGGCAACTCTTGTAATAGCCCCAGCGGGCACCCTTTCCGAGCTTGGGGATACTGACCGAAACCAGGATCTCCCCGGGACGCAGATCCGCCTCGAGCGCGCCAAGCATATAGTCCTCAACCGACATTGTACGACTACCAGCGGGTCCCGCGACCGTTGCCGAAGCGCCAATGGCGGACAGGATGGAAATCCAGTCTGCAGACGGGTCGGCATGTGTCAGACTTCCGCCGATCGTGCCGCGGTTACGGACAGCTCGGTAGGCAATGCCGCTGGCGACAGACGGCAGCGCACCGTGGGTGACGTCGGGCACGCGCAAATCCTCGAAATCCGCATGCGTCACGCAAGCGCCGACGACAATCCGGTCGCCTTGATCGGTAACGGCTTTGAGTTCGCCAATTCCAGTGATGTCGACGACCAGGTCTGGTTGCACAAGACGCATGTTGAGCATCGGACCAAGCGATTGCCCGCCGGCCATGACCTTTACAGTGCGGCTCTCATCGCCGATGAGCGCGATGGCACCAGCGACGTCCTTGGGACGAGCGTAGTCGAAATTGACCGGTTTCACGCTACGGCTCCCTGCAGTTGCCGGGCTGGCTGGTTGTGCTGCGATCGCTGGATAGCCTCCAGGACACGGCGCGGCGTGATGGGTGATCGAAGTAGCTCAACGCCATAACCTCTTAGCGCATCGTTGACGGCGTTGCTGATTGCGGCAGGAGGCGCGATAGCTCCGCCTTCCCCGATGCCCTTGACCCCGAATTCGGTATAGGGCGCGAGCGTTTCCATGTGATCAAGTCGCGGAGCAGGCACCTCGGTCGGCCCCGGCAACAGGTAGTCCGCAAAAGTCGACGCCAGCGGCTGCCCGGACGCGTCGAAATTCATTTCTTCGTAAAGAGCAGTGCCAATGCCCTGGGCCAGCCCGCCGTAGATCTGGCCATCGACCACCATCGGATTGATCAGCTTGCCGCCATCCTCGACAATGACATAGTCGAGGATCTCGATGTCACCCATTTCAGGATCGACAGCGACGACCACCGCGTGGGCAGCGTAACTAAAGGTGCCGGAATCGCGCTGCGGCTTGTAGCCGATGGTCACTTCCAACCCGCGCGGATCGACGCCGGCCGGCAGGTCCTGGGGTCGACGATACCAGGTGTGGGCGATCTCCGCGATGGTGACGCTGCCATTGGCGCCATGGACCTGCCCGCCGGACAATTCCAAAGAGTCAACTTCTGTTTGCAGAAGGTGCGCTCCGATCTTTTTGATCAGGCCCGCCAACTCACGCGACGCCGTAGCCACTGCTCCACCCGACATCACAGCACAGCGAGAGCCCCAGCTGCCTGTCGAATAGGGCGTGTATTCCGTGTCGCCATGCACCAACTTGATCTTGCTGGTGTCGATGCCGAGGATTTCATGCGCGACCTGCGGCAGGGTGGTTTCCATGCTCTGGCCGTGCGAATGCGCGCCGATCCGGAGTTCAAGTCCGCCATCGGGTGTCATGCGCGCGGTCGCCTGCTCATGGCCCGGCACCATCGGAATGCCCCAGCCAGCATAGACGGATGTGCCGTGGGCTCCCTGCTCGCAATAGACCGAGTGTCCGACGCCAATCAGCCGGCCGTCTGCCTCCCCCCTCTTCTGACGCGCGCGGATCGATGGCAGGTCAATGGCCGCAATGGCCCTGTCGAGCGCTTCAGGATAGTTGCCGCTGTCGAAGTGCTTCTTGGTGATGTTGTCGAAAGGCATCTGTTCGGAACGAACCAGATTGCGCCGGCGTACTTCATGAGGTTCGAGCTCGCATTCGCGCGCAATGGCGTCGATGATCAACTCCATTGCCGAGCAGACGCCGGTACGTGCCACACCCCGGTAAGGCAGGATCGGGCATTTGTTGGTGGCAATCGACCACGTGTGGCAGCGGTAAGATGGAAAATCGTAGGGCCCGGGCAGGATCGAGGCAACCTGGGCAGCTTCCAGGCATGCCGAGAACGGATAAGAAGAATAGGCGCCAGAGTCGACTGTGGCCTCGCAATCGATACCACGCAATTTGCCATCGCGGTCGGCGTAGCCAGTGATGCGATAGTGGTGCTCTCGACAATTGGTGCCGGCAGTCAGATTCTCGCGTCGGTCCTCCAGCCATCGAACGGGATGGCCGCATCGCATCGCATACCACCCCAGACAGATGTCCTCGGGCAGCAAGATCCCTTTGTAGCCAAACCCGCCGCCAACATCCGGCGATATGATGCGGATCTGAACCTGGTCGAGACCCAGGCATTCGGCAAGGCCGTTGCGCACGATGTGCGGCATCTGGCTCCCGGTATAGAGCACGAGATGCTCCATCCGGCTGTCCCAATAGGCAACCGTGCCCCGGCCTTCCATCGGCGACATGTTCTGCCTGGCGGTCGAAATTTCGCGTGTCACCTTGATGGGAGCGTCGAGTGCCGCCGCGAAATTTACGTCGACGAAAGTCTCGAGAAAGACATTGTCGCCCCAATGCTCATGCAGCAGGGCCGAGCCGGGTTCGCGGGCTTTCAGCATGTCGTGGACTGCTGGCAATTCCTCGAGGTCGACATCGACCTGTGCAGCGATGTCTTCCGCCGCAGCCCGTGTGTCGGCTACACACATGGCAAGCAGTTCGCCCACCTGCCGGACCTTATCATGCGCCAGAATGGGCTGCTCTGAGACCTTGAAGCCTTGCAAGCCCGAAACCGCAACGATCGGTTTCACCCCTTTCAAGTCGGCCGGCAGCACGACCTGGCCACGGATGGCCTCATGGGCTGAGACCGAGCGAATGTTAGCGTGCGCCAGGGGAGACCGTACGAACGCAACGTCCTTCATGCCGGCAAGCCGTATGTCTCCGACATACTGGCCGCGCCCTCGCAAGAAACGATCGTCCTCTTTACGAAGCAATGACGCGCCGACGCCTTGTTCGGTCATGCTGATGTCTCTCCCATTTTGTCTGGTTGGCGCCTATCGTGATAGGACAGACGCTAGCCAGTTCAAGCCAGATCGTATCATACCATTAATAAGATGATAGCATGAATTTAAACACAGGACCTCACGGTGTCGGCCCGTCACGTTGTTGCGTCATCGGGACTGTACCGTATGGGTTCAGCCAAGCATCGGCAGCAGCTGGTCGATGGATTTCTTAGCGTCGCCATAAAACATCCGCGTGTTCCCCTTGAAGAACAGTGGGTTCTCGATGCCGGAGTAGCCGGTCCCTTGGCCGCGCTTGGAAACGAAGACGGTCTTCGCCTTCCAGACCTCCAGCACCGGCATGCCGGCGATGGGGCTGCCTGGATCGTCCTGTGCGGCCGGATTGACGATATCGTTGGAGCCGATGACGATAACGACGTCGGTGCTCGGAAAATCCTCGTTGATCTCGTCCATTTCCAGAACGATGTCGTAAGGCACCTTGGCTTCCGCGAGCAGTACGTTCATGTGACCCGGCAAGCGACCGGCGACAGGATGGATGGCAAAGCGCACCTTTTTGCCGGCAGCGCGCAGCTTGCGGGTCAGCTCGCTGACAGATTGCTGGGCCTGGCTCACGGCCATGCCGTAGCCTGGCACGATGATCACGCTTTCGGCGTCGTTGAGTGCCGCAGCCACGCCGTCGCTGTCGATGGCGAGCTGTTCACCCTCGATTTGCATGGTCAACTGCTGCGGCCCACCGAAGCCGCCAAGAATCACCGAAACGAAACTGCGGTTCATCGCCTTGCACATGATGTAGGAAAGGATCGCACCGGAAGAGCCGACCAACGCACCCGTAACGATGAGCAGATCGTTGCCCAAGGTGAAGCCGATGGCCGCAGCCGCCCAGCCGGAATAGCTGTTCAGCATGGAGACGACCACAGGCATGTCGGCGCCGCCGATGCCCATGATCAGGTGCCAACCGATAAATCCGGCAAACAGCGAAACAAGCACGAGTTGGGCGAAGCTCGATCCCAGAATGCCGCCGGCGCCCGGAATCCAGACACCCATGCAGTAGGCGGCACCTAACGTCAGGCAGATAAGAGCCGCGGCGGCATTCAAAGCATGGCCGCCGGGATACTTCTTGGCCTTCCCGTCGATCTTCCCGGCGAGCTTCCCAAACGCGACAATCGAACCGGTGAAAGTGACCGCCCCGATGAAGATGCCAAGGAATACTTCGATCTTGAGCACCGCGATTTCCGCTGGTGATTTGTGCGCCAAGACTGCCGCAAAGCCGGTGAAAGTCTCGGTCGCCCCTGACGCCTTTGCCGCCAGGACATCCATCAGCGTGATCTCGGCATTGATGCCGATGAACACTGCGGCAAGGCCGACAAAGGAATGAAGGGCTGCGACCAGCTGTGGCATTTCCGTCATCTGCACGCGGTTGGCCACATACCAGCCAGCCAACGCTCCGAAGGCGATCATAACCGCGGTGATATGCCAGTTGACTGGGCCGGCGGCGAATAGAGTGGCAAGTACGGCGAGCGCCATGCCGACAATGCCGTACCAGACGGCTCGTTTGGCGCTTTCCTGCCCTGACAACCCGCCGAGCGACAGGATGAACAAGATGGCGGCAACGACATAGGTTGCGGTCGTGAGTCCGATTTCCATGTCGGTTTCCCCTTACGATTTCTGGAACATGGCGAGCATTCGCCGGGTGACGAGGAAGCCGCCGACGATGTTGATCGTGGCGATCAGCACGGAAACGGCCGACAGGGCGACAACCCACTGGGAGCCAAGTCCGATCTGCAGCAACGCGCCCAGAATGATGATGCCGGAGATCGCGTTGGTGACAGCCATCAGCGGCGTGTGGAGCGAATGGCTGACGTTCCAGATCACCTGGAAGCCGACAAAGCAGGCAAGCACGAAAACGATGAAGTGGCCGAGGAAACTTGGCGGCGCGAACAGGCCGATGATCAGCATCAGCACCGCGCCAATGCCGAGCAGCGCGAACTGCGAGCGGGTCTGCGCCCGGGAATCCGCCAGTTCCTTGGCGCGCTTTGCCTCGACTGTGAGTTCCTTTGTCTTTTCCTTGGGTTTCTGCGCCGCAATGGCGGCAATCTTGGGCGGTGGCGGCGGGAAGGTGATCGACCCGCCATGCGCGACGGTTGCGCCACGGATGACGTCATCTTCCATATTGTGCTTGATGACGCCGTCCTTGCCGGGCGTGAGATCGGTCAGGAAATGACGGATGTTGTTCGCATAGAGTTCCGACGCCTGCGCGCCCATGCGACTTGGGAAATCGGTATAGCCAACGACAGTGACGCCGTTGTCGGTGACGATCTTTTCGTTGGGCACGGTCAGATCGCAGTTGCCACCACGCTCAGCTGCCAGGTCGATGATCACCGAGCCCGTCTTCATCGCGGCCACCATATCGGCGGTCCAGAGTTTTGGCGCATCGCGGCCGGGGATCAACGCGGTTGTGATGACGACGTCGACATCCGGAGCTTGAGAACGAAACAGTTCAAGCTGCTTGGCGCGGAACTCCGGGGATGACGGCGCGGCATAACCGCCCGTGGCAGCCCCGTCCTGGCTGTCGGAAAAATCGAGGAACAGGAACTCACCGCCCATCGATTCGATCTGCTCGGCCACCTCCGGGCGCACGTCGAAAGCCCGCACGATCGCACCGAGGCCACGTGCCGCTCCGATTGCCGCAAGCCCCGCCACGCCGGCACCAATCACAAGGACCTTGGCCGGCGGCACCTTGCCGGCGGCCGTCACCTGACCGGTGAAGAAACGGCCGAAGTTGTTGGCCGCTTCGATCACCGCGCGATAGCCGGCAATGTTGCCCATTGAAGACAGCGCATCCATCTTCTGCGCGCGGCTGATGCGTGGAACCATGTCCATGGCGACCGCCGTGACGGCCTGCTTTTCCGCAAGTTTCAGCAGTGCCGCGTTTTGACCCGGATAGAAGAAGGAAATCAACGTTTGGCCGATCTTCAGCCGCTTGAGTTCCACCTCGGTCGGCTGACGCACCTTGACCACGACGTCGACGGCCTTGACGAGATCGGCTGCCGACTTCTCGATTGCTACGCCGGCCTTGATGTAATCAGCGTCGCTGAAGCCTGACGCCTTGCCTGCGCCGGCTTCCATGAAGACCTTATGACCGAGTTTCGCCAGATGCACCGCCGACGACGGTGTTACCGCCACGCGCGTCTCTCCCGCAAACGTCTCTTTTAATGCGCCGACCTTCATGGTGCCATAACTCCTCCGGCGCCTTTCCCGGCGCGTGATTGGTCAATTGTTGCGAAGCGCATAGGTGTATCTCCGATACAGCGAAGCTGGATTTGAGCCTCCAGCTTGAACTGGCTGAACAGTTCAGGCGGAGCATCGTCGTCATACACTCGAGTTTGGTGGCCAAGCCGAGCTTGACAGGACGGTGCGTCAGGCTCTTCGCAAAGTCAATCTATTTATAGTAAGATAGAATGAATTTTGACGAGCACTATGAAAGATGGGCATGCATGTGAAAGACGGTATGCCTTGTGAAAAAGGGGCCTTGCGGCCCCTTTGACGGAAATCGTGGATACGTAGCGACCTACGGCTTCAAGACTTCGCCAAGGGCGCCGCGTTGCACCAGTCATAAATGGAAAGTGCCATGACTTTGATGGACGCAATGTAGTCGTCGATCGACACATACTCGTCATTGGCGTGCATGATGGCGGTCGAGCCAGGGCCGAAGATCACCGTGGGTGTATGACCATAGCTGTTGAGGAAGCGGGTATCGGCAGCACCCTGGCGTCCGCTTATGGTCGGCTCCTTGCCGGTGATTTCCGTATAGTTGCGGGAAACGGTTTGCACGATGGCATGGTCCCGCGGGATTTCGGAGGCCTCGGCATCGTAGCCGACGAACCGCACCTGAGGGGGGTGGTCCTTCATCCACGGATCCTTGGCCGCCGCCTCGGCGATCTTCTTCACCAGGCTTTGCTTGACCCCTTCGTGATCTTCTCCGGGCACCGTGCCGATCGAGCCCTTGAGAAGTGCCGTCGCCGGGAAGGCGCTCGGATAGTTGCCGGCCTGGAACGAACCGATGATGCACGGCAAGGAATCGATTGCACTCGGATAAAGCGGATGCGTGACCGTTGCGACGCGCTCGTCTTCCATCTCCTGCACTGCAGCGACGATCTTCTGACCGAGCGTGATGCCGCTGACGCCGAGATAGCGCTGCTGGATGCCCGCCGGTTTGCCCTGAATTTCGATCTCGAACCAGATGCGCCCGATGCATGCGGGCTGCACATGCAGGTCGCTGGTCTCGCCCGAGATGCCAGCGTCGGCCGAGTAGCCGCGGATGACAGTGTCGAGCGTCCCATGACCGCTGACTTCCTCATCGATCACGATGTTGATCAGCACATCGCCCTTGAGATCGATGCCGAGCTCCTTGAGATACTGCACGGCCAGGATGTGGCTGGCGACACCGCTCTTCATGTCGCAGGATCCGCGGCCGTAGATACGGCCATTCTCGATTTTCGCCGACCACGGATTGTCGCTCCACCCCTCGCCGTTGCCGACGGGAATAACGTCGGTGTGGCCATTGAGCAGCAGCGAGCGCCCGCCGCCAGAACCCTTCGCGCTCGCAACGATGTTGGGTCGCCCTTCATAGCCGCGCGCGACGGGTCGGTAGCCGGGATGCTTCTTGAGCTCTTGCCAGTCGGTGTCCCAGATGTCGACATCGAGGCCGATCGTATTCAGGTATCCGTGAAGAAACGCCTGGATTGCCGCCTCGTCGCCGGTGACGCTGGGGATCGAAACCATCTTCTGCAGGAAGCGCACCGCTTCGTCTTTTGAGGCGTCAACTTTGTCCAATATTCGTTTGCGGTTTGGGTCAGTCATTTCAATCTCCCGATAAGGCGGCGTGTCGTTCGCAAAAAAGAGATCCGTCCTGCCCGCGGTGAGCGCAAACAGGACGGAGTTGGGGTCAAAGAGCCTTCAGGCGGGGGATGATTTCACGCGCGATGGTTTCGATCTGCTTCATCTCGTATTTGTAGGGAACGAAGATGATCTTCTGGACGCCGGCATCGATGTGAGCCTTGAGCTGCTCGACGCAGTCGTCGACCGAGCCCATGATCGCGCTCTCGCGGGTGCAGTCGCTGTGTTCAGGGAAATCCCATTCCTTGTTGAGCCAATCCATCATGTCTTCGCGGACGGCTTCCTTCGAAGCGCCGACCATGATCGGCAGCTGCGAGGCGCTCATCACGGAGTTCGGGTCCTTGCCCGCTTCCTTGGCGAAGCCGAGGACCTTGTCCCACGACTTCTTGAAATCCTCGGCACGGTAGAAATAGGTGAGCCAGCCGTCGCCGGTGGTTCCTGCGCGCTTGAGTGCCGCATCCGCATAGCCGCCGATGAGGATCGGAAGGTGCGACTGTGCCGGCTTGGGGTACATCACGGCTTTCGACATGTTGTACTCGAGCTGGACGCCGGTTTCCGGATCCGCAATGCTGTATTTCCCGGTCACGCGGTCCTCGGTCCAGAGCCGACGCATGATCTCGAGGTTCTGGTCCATGATCTTGCCGCGCTTGGAGAAAGGCAGGCTCATCGCATCGAATTCGCGTTTGTACCAACCGGCCGCCATGCCCATGATCATGCGTCCGTTGGACAGCTGATCCATGGATGACAGCTGCTTGGCGAGAGCCACGGGATTGCGCAGCGGCAATACGAGGATGCCCGTACCCATGCGGATCTTGGTCGTCCTTGCCGCGATGCCGGTGAGTGCGGTCAGCGAGTCGATGATCGGGAAGTTGGGGTCGACGCCAAGCAGCATGTGGTCCCAGACCCACACGGAGTCGTAACCGAGCTCCTCGACGCGCACGCCGTATTCCACGAGCTTGCGGGCGTCGGGCATGTTCGGATAGGCCACGAAATTGCGCGCGGCGATGCCGAAAGTCTTTGTAATCAGTGTCATGGTTCTTCCTCCGGGAAAATCAGGCAGTGAAAAGCCGCTCGGGATCGAGCTGTCGCAGGATTTGCAGTTCACGGGTGGTTGGCGGCTCGGTGAGGTGAAGATTCTCGTCGAATTCGAGTTCGAAGCCGGTGTTGTCCTGCACTTCCTCGCGGGAAACGCCGGGATTAAGTGCCAGCACCCGCATTCGACGGGTGGTCTCGTCGAAACCGAAGATCGCGAGTTCGGTAATCACGCGGAACATTCCGCCAGCAGGTAGACCGCTTTCGCGTCTGGAGTTGCCGCCCCGAATGAAGCCAGGGCTGGTGATGAAGTCGACCTTCTCGACGAAGCGCCGCTTCTCGTGCTTCATCGCAACGATCATGTTGGTGAGGCTCGAGATGTCATTGCCACCACCCGTGCCAGGCAGGCGCGTCTTCGGTGCGGCCGGATCGCCGATGAAGGACGAATTGAGATTGCCGAACTGGTCGATCTGGGCCCCACCCATGAAACCGATGTCGACATAACCGCGCTGCAGAAGCAGCAGAACGTCAGCGCTGCCGAGCACCATGTTGGCGCGCTTGGTGCAGCGTTGATCGTTGGTCGATGGTGGCAGTTTTCCCGCCTCCACGAAGGCGCCGACAACGCCTCCTTCAAACAGGATGGTCAGGCCTGGGCAGCGCAGTTGCTGGGCAAGAGTTGCCGCCAGCAACGGTGTTCCGACACCGGCGAAGACCACTTGGCCATCCTTGAGCTGGCGCGACGCCAGGATCGCGAGAATTTCAGAGGCGGTGTAGTTGCGGGCTTCAGTCATTGTAGATGCTCCTGCCGCGCTGACTTGCTTCGAGAAGCTCTTCAAGCCCAATCAACTCCAGGTATTCGTTCCAGTTTTTCGGCCCGTAGAAGTACTTCTTAAGGTACTCCTGCATCCCCTTCACCGGATCGGCATTGACCTGCTTCACGTAGGCGTCCATATGCTTGAGCATTGGTTCATAGATGCCGAAGCATTCATGCGGGGCCGCGCCGTAAGGAACCTCGACGACCGCATCCACACAGAGGAAGGCGATCTTCGTCTGATCGGGGTGACGGCGGATCTGGTCATTCGACACGATGCGCTCGGTGGTCAGGATGACCTTGTTGGCTGCAAGCGCGAGGTCGATGTCCATGAATTGCAGGCCATCGATCTGGGCGTTGCCGTAGGCGTCGCAGCGCTGAACGTGGATGAGCGCAACATCAGGGTTGAGCGCCGGCACAAGCAGAAGCCTTTCGCCCGTGAATGGGCAATCGATGGGCTTTGCCTCCGGTCGCTGCCGCATCACGTCCGAGCCGAGCATTGCACGCATTGGCAGGAAGGGAACGCCCATGCCGCCGGCGCGGAACCGCATTCCGACACCCATATGGCTCCACTCCTCGTAGCGCCTGCCTTGCGTTTCGACGTGATGGCGCATCACCTTGGAGAGGCCCCAGAGGATGCCCTGGGCGAACCAGCTGGTGATGATGTGGTCCGAAACCCCGGACCCAAAGAGAAGGTCACCGTCGGTCGACACGATACAGCGCGAACAGGAAAGGTTCTGCCGGCGCTGGCGGATGATCTCCCAGATCAAAGCCATCGGTGTCCGAGACATGGTCGAGCCGCCAATGCCGACCTTCATGCCGTCCTGGACGAGCCCTGCCGCTTCCTCTAGCGACATGACTTTTTCGCGCAGGCTTCGATCACGTGCTGCGAGGTTTTCCCTCAGCCGTGAGTATGGCTCGAGTTGAGCTTCAAGCACTTCGTTTCTCCTTTAGCTCGCCACGGACAGCGTCCGCAGCTAATTCAGGCCGACTTCGGCATTGAATTCGGTGATGAGTTCGTCCCAGGCGGATGCGGCATCGGCGGCCGCACGCCAAAACGACTGGTCGCGCCGGGCGTCGAAATCGCTCAGCGTCACGCCCTGCTGTTCAACCCAGGTGTAGTAGCCGAGATTGAAAACCCTGCGCCGCTCGCGCGCCGTCATTTCGATCAGGCTGTCAGCAACAGCTTCGTGCAGGCAGCTAGCCAGCAGATGCTCAACATCTGCCTCGGAAACGCCGCCGCTGAATTCACCGCGCCCAATCGCCTCCATCTCGCTCGAATAGAGGCTGGCGCCGTCCGTCGCGATCGTCATGACAACGTCGTGCGGCCCGAAATTCATATGCTTGGCCAGCTTGATCGAGGCGATGATGTTGGCAATGCCCGAGATGCCGATGTCGTCCAGGAAGGATAGCTCTTCGTCTTTCAGGCCAAGGCGATATGCCAGCAGATGCCTGCTTCCGGGGGTGTTGAAGAGATAGTTCAACCGATCCGTCGATCGATCCGAAACACCGACCACGAAATCCAGATTTAGGACATTATGAATCAGGGGCACATGCTTGTCGCCGATGCCCTGGATGTTGTGCTCGCCGTATCCGCTTTCGAGCAGCGTCGGGCATTCCAAAGCTTCGACGGCGGCGATCCGCGTCCCGTAAGACTGTTTGAGCTTGTCGCCGGCTGCAATCGTCCCTGCTGACCCCGTTGCCGAGACGAACGCAGCCAGCCTTGCCTGGCCGTTCTGGTCCCGGACATCGTCGAAGACCCGCTCGCAGGCAGCACCCGTGCAGGCGAAATGCGCCATATAGTTCGGGAAGGCCGAAAACTGGTTCAGAATGACGTTGTCAGCGCTTTGCGCCAGTTCGTGACACTTGTCGTAGATTTCCTTGACGTTGCTTTCGGTGCCGACAGTGCGAATGATGTGAGACGGATCAGAAGCCCAGCGCTCAAGCCACTCGAAGCGTTCTCGGCTCATGCCTTCGGGCAGGACAGCGACACCATCGCAGCCAAGGATTCGTGATACCGCAAGGCCGCCGCGACAGTAGTTGCCCGTCGACGGCCAAACCGCCCGATGCCGGCGCGGATCAAAACGTCCCGAGACGAAATAGGTCACCAGCCCGGCGTAAGCCGGCAGCACCTTATGTGCACCGATCATCGGAAAGCGGGCGCCGAGCAACACCACTATCGGTGCCTCGACCCCAGTCAGACTGCGCGGCAATACGACATGGGCAGGCACCGCTTGCTGCCCTCGCCGGTCGTCCGAATTGAACCAGTTCACACGCCACAGGTTCAAAGGATCTGGCGCGTCAGGGTCAACCGACTGCAAGCGGTCAAGGATGGATGGCGGAATTGGCGCCGACCCAGCAAGCTGGGAGAAGGTTGGCAATACAACGCCACGGCTGCGCGCGCATTCGACGGCGGACCTGCGAATGTCGCCATCAACCACTTCAACCTTATCGAGAAGGCCGCCTCCAGGTGCAGGCATTTCCGTCATCTCCTTGTAGAGTCTGGCTGTCGCGCAATCATTAAGTCATATTATCATCCTAATGTTAGTATGACTAGCCTATAGCAAAAGATTTCCACGTGCGAAACCAGCTCGCAATAGGGCTGTCAGCCAGCGCAGACCGGTTCGCGTGCAGAGGTGCTTTCAGAGGCAGTTCGCGCAGCGGCAGCGGCAGCGGCAAAGGCCCGTTCGCGCGAGACTGCGGGGGCATCGCCATAAACAGTGTTGCGCATCCTCGGCTGGCGGCCCGCTTTGCGGATGATGGCCTCCATGTGCTGAGGGGTCATTTCCTGGCCATGGCTGGCGCCGGCGGACCTTGAGATGCTTTCGTCCATCAAGGTTCCACCGAGATCGTTCACACCAGCGTTCAGGCAGTGCCGCACGCCCTCCTGCCCAAGCTTCACCCATGACGCCTGGATGTTGGTGATGTGCGGATGCAGTGTCAGACGCGCTACGGCGTGCATAAGGATGGCTTCGCGGAAGGTCGGCCCTGGACGCGACCGGCGCTTGAGATAGATCGGCGCCTCCATGTGAACGAATGGCAGCGGCACGAATTCGGTGAACCCGCCCGTTTCCATCTGCAGGTCACGAACCCTGATGAGATGGCGCGCCCAGTGTTCGTAACCCTCGATATGGCCGAACATGATCGTTGCCGTCGTGCGGAAGCCGAGTTTGTGGGCAGCGCGCATGACGTCGAGCCATTCCTGCGTGTTGATCTTGTCCGCACACAAGGTCGCCCGCACCTCGTCATCAAGGATTTCGGCCGCCGTACCCGGCAATGTGCTCAGACCGGCCGCCTTCAGCTGCGCGAGAAAATCGGAAACCGACATGCCAAGTGTCTTTGCGCCCTGCCAGACTTCCAGCGGCGAAAACGCATGCATGTGCATGTTCGGAACCGCCTCTTTCACCGCCTGGCAGATCTCGAGATATTTCGCGCCCGTATAGGACGGATGGATACCTCCCTGCATGCAGACTTCAGTCGCGCCGCGCTCCCAGGCACCGCGCACACGCGCTGCGACCTCACTCATCTCGAGATCGTAGGGGCGGCCGCGCAGGTTCTCGCTGAGCTTGCCTTTCGAAAAGGCGCAGAACTGGCATTTGAAGTAGCAGATGTTGGTGTAGTTGATGTTGCGGCACACGACATAGCTGACGGTGTCGCCGTTGACCCGCCGGCGCAGAGCGTCGGCCGCCCGACAAACAGCGGCGAAATCGCCACCCCGTGCCCGGAACAAAGTGACGATGTCGTTTTCAGTGAGCATCGTCCCCTCGGCCGCCTTGTCCAGGACGGCACGCACTCTCCCACCGACACGGTTGGGAGCTGCGCTGAGCAGAAACGCTTCGGTTGCCGGGATGGGATCGGAGCGGCCTGGGCACCAGTCATCGCTGCGTGGCCAGCCCTCGGCGTCGATCCGGTTGTAGAGAGGAAAGCGCAGATCCGCATCGACCCATTCCAGGGGTTTTCTGGCAAAGGAGGGATAGATCGCCAACCGTTCGACCAGGTCCTTGCCCGCCATTGAGGTCACGTCAGAGAGTTCGACGAGTTGCGGCCAGGGTGCTTCAGGATTGACGTGATCCGGCGTGACCGGCGAAACCCCTCCCCAATCGTTGATGCCTGCGTGAACGATCTGCTCCAGCGCGCCTGGGCTAAGATTGGGAGGGGCCTGGATGTTCATCCCTGGCTCGAACAACAGCCGCGCGACGGCAATGGTCCAAAGATGATCCTCAAGCGCCGGCGCTTCGATGTCCGCCATTCTGGTTCCAGCCTTGGGGCGGAAATTCTGGATGATGATTTCCTGGATGTGCCCGAACTCATCGTTAAGGTCGCGCAGCGCCAGCAACGAGTCGATGCGCTCGGCCCGCGTCTCGCCTATGCCGATCAGAATGCCCGTCGTGAACGGAACCTTCTTTTCGCCGGCACGGCGGATGGTGTCCAATCGCGCCGCAGGTGCCTTGTCGGGGGAACCGTGATGGGCGCCGCCCTTCTCGCACAGCCGTTTCGATACACTCTCCAGCATGATTCCTTGCGAGATCGAGACGGACCGCAGGACCGCGAGGTCCTCGCTCGTCAGCAAACCTGGATTGATATGCGGCAGAAGTCCGGTCTCCTTGAGGACGACCGAAGCCATTTCGGCAAGATAAGAAATGGTCGTCTCGTGCCCGAGTGCCTTCAGTTCCTCGCGCGCAACGCGATAGCGCAGCTCCGGCTTGTCGCCGAGCGTGAACAGCGCTTCCTTGCAGCCCGCCTTCTTGCCGGCTTCGGCGATCGCCAAAACCTCGTCGCGGGTCAGGAATGCCCGCTGCCCCTTGCGCGGCGGATGCGCGAATGTGCAATAGTGGCAGACGTCTCGGCAGAGTTGTGTCAGCGGAATGAACACTTTGCGAGAATACGAGACCTGGTCGCCGTGAGCCCAGTCTCGACGATGGCGCGCAGCAGACAGCAGCGGCTGAAGATCATTGATCTCGACCAGGTTCAGCGCCTCTTCGCGGTTTAGTCTCCGTTCAGGCGCGAAATCGTTGAGCAGCGCAGCGTGGTTCATGGCGACAGAGGCTCCTGGGTAGGGCCGGGGCAAGCAGGGGGAACATCTTTCCCAAGGCGCGCGAGCAGCCGGCGTGTCTGAATTGCTGGTCCATCCGTGTCCGACCAGAGATCGGCGGGCACATCGATATCGTGTCCGGCTCCTTCGAGGGGGAGCACGACAACTTCCAGGCCCATCGCCCTGGCTATCGCAAGGTGGCGCCTGAAGCTGTGCAGCCCGAAGGAGGGGTCCATGACGTGGGGCGGAGAGAACCCGAGCAGGTTTGTTCCGCCATCACGGTTTGCCGGTGTGATCACGATGTTACAGTCGGCGAGCGTCGACAGGGCCAGTTCGATCTCCTGGACACTCAGAAAGGGGATGTCGCCTGGGATGACCAAGACACCGGCATAGCCCGCGGCTGCGAGCGCCCTCTGTCCACGCCTTACGGCATTGTTGATGCCAGCATCATCGAGATCGTCAATGACTACGGCGTTGTAGTCGTTTGCTATCGACGCGACGGCGGCGTCGGAAGTGATGACCGCAATCCCCCCCAGCTGAGGGACCTTGGAGAGCACATCGAGCACATCGCGCAACATTGCTTCCGCAAGGCAATTCCGTTCACCTGTCGTCAGATGCGGAGCCAGGCGGGATTTTGCCCAGCCCAGTCGTTTGACAGGAACGAGAGCGCATATCTTCGAAGGTGCAGCTATCGTGGCCATCAGAGTCAGCCTCCGAATTGCCGCTGCGGGGTCGACACGAGGTGGCGCGCAAAATCGAGCGCCTCGCCTGCGAGCCGGACGCGATCTTCATCAGTGTTCATCAGCGACGAAGCCGTACGAACCGCGCAGCCGGCGATTTCGCGTTCCTGTTCATCGCTGTGGTCGATGATCAGTCCATCGATAAGGTCGAGATAGTGCTCGGCGATTGCCTTTGATGTCCTGGGCACGCCAAGCTCGGTCATGATCTTGTCCGTCGGCCCCTTGACGGCCTTGCCGCCTATGATGGGCGACACTACGACCACGGGTGCGATCGACTTCTTGATGGCCGCCCGGATGCCCGGCACCGACAGGATAGGATCGATGCTGAGAAAAGGATTTGACGGGCAAATAATGATCGCCGTCAGTTGCGGATCACCCAGAGCGGACAGAACCTCAGATGATGCGCGCGCTCGCACCGAACGTTCGAAATGAATGCTGTCAATGCGCGGGGCGCAACGCCGTTCTACGAAATAGCGTTGGAACGGCAGCACTCCCTCCGATGTCACCACGGTGGTGCTGATTCGGTCGTCACTCATAGGCAGAACCTGCGCGGCAATCCCGAAATGTGCTGCGAAACTGCTGGTGATGGCGGAAAGCGTCTCGCCGGTCCTCAGACGCCGCGTTCGTTCGACGTGGATGGCAAGATCTCGATCGCCGAGTTGAAACCAGGTCTCGCCGCCGAGTGTCGACAGCGCCTTCATGAAATTCCAGCTCTCGTCCTGCCGGCCCCAGCCGAGTTCGCGATTGGCGAGGCCCGACAAAGTATAGAGAACGGTGTCGATGTCGGGTGAGACTTTCAGGCCGAGGTGCTCGAAATCATCGCCTGTATTGACGATCAGCGTGAGATTGTTGCCGAGAAGCCGTTCGAGACCGAACGCGAGCTTGGCACCTCCGACACCGCCACACAGGGCAACCACCCGACCCGTTGATTTGGAAGCGCTCATCGGAACATGTCCCTCTCGCGGGAGCGGATCAATGATGCGGCCGGCCGCGTGGGCGCGGTTGGCCGATATCCGCGAATAAGAACCACCGGCAAGCCTTCGTTGGCTTGCCCCATCATCAGCGAGGCTGCCGAGGCGATCTCGTCTGCGACAGCGATCTCGGTCACCTTCAGTGCTCGCCCGAACAGGTCCTCGGCGCCGACCCGATCAACCAACGCCGGCATTCCTGCAGCTCCGATCGCAACGCCAACCACGCCATTGCGCCATGGGCGGCCAAAGCTGTCGTTGATGACGACGCCGCAAGAGACCCCGAACATCTGATCAAGACGACCTTTGAGGACAGATGCGGAGCCATCGGGATCGCGCGGCAGCAACAGGACGCGGCTGCCATTGGCATGCTCGATGTTGGATTCATCGATGCCGGCATTCGCCATGACGAAGCCAAGCTTATGAGCAACCACGATAACGTGCGGCCCGACCTTGACGACCTCCTCGGCCTCGCGCAGCACTACTTCGACGTGGCGCGGATCCTTACCGACTTGTGCGGCGATGTCGCGGGCACGTTGCGACGGCTCGACGCTATCAAGTTCTACGTAGAGACCGTCTGCCTTGGAGACGACTTTCTGCGCCACCACGACGATGTCATCGTCCATCAGACCTAGCCCACACTTGCGCAGGGCCTCTGCGATCAGGCCGGCGAGATCGTCCCCGGGGACGATCAGGGGCAGTCCAGGTATTGCATGAAGCGAGAGCGAGACGGATGCCATGGCCGTTTACGCAGCGTTTGCGTCCTCAAGTCCGGTGATTGCGATGCCGGCACCGGGAACTTTGTATTGACGGTTGATCCAGATCAGGACCGATGTGAGCGCTTCGGCCGCGGCCGAGTTTGCGAGAGCGCCACCACCGACACCACGGTTGGCGACGGCGCCCGCGAGTTCAATGACCTGATTGCGGGCCTCCTTGTCGTCGCTGAACACCAGAACGTCGCACTCGGCTCGTCCGCCCTTGTGCAGTTTGGCCGCACCAACATTGTGGAAGGCGGAGACAACGCGGACCCCCTCCCCCAGCAGTCCCTGGGCGATCTGGGCTGCGGAACCAGCGCTCGGAAGCTGTACGGTGGAGACTTTCGGAGGCACCAGCGGCACAGCTGCGTCAACGACGATCTTGCCCTGAACGACGTCCTTGATTTCGGCGATCGTTGCGTCATGGCTTGCGAATGGCACGGCCAGAACGACCACGTCAGCCAGCCTGGCGGCGCCAACGTTGTCTTCACCGACAATGCCTGCTCCAAGTTCGGATGCGAGAGCAACTGCTTTGTCACGGCTACGCGAACCGATCACGACTTTGTAGCCGGCGGCAGCCCAGGCCTTCGCCAGGCCGGAACCGAGGTCTCCAGTTCCACCAATGATTCCGATTACAGGCTTGGACGAGTCGGACATCGTTCCTCACATTCGAAGTTGGAGAGCAGGATTGCGCTCTGTTGGGCTGAGCCATTTGCATGCTCGCCAATGTGATGAACATACTATCAATAGTAAGATAAGACAAGTTGGATTTGCGCACTCATCCGACGCATCACGCGGCCTGCCATTTTGGCCAATCGAAATAACAATCTGCGCTACTTGGTCGACATGATTGCAAGTGGCGGTAGGGATCGAGCCCGAAGGGAGATTCCGATGTGCCTGCAGCGGGAGGACAGCGCGTTGCAGGAAGGACACGGGCCGTCCTCCCGCTGCAGGCCTCGCGAAGGCGCCGCCAATAGGCTTCGGCCGGGTGTAGGTCGGATAGCGGGGGAACATCACATGACAGACGATCAGCGTGTAGCGGCCGCTCGCGATCAGTTCGGAGGATGCGCGCCGCGCTCACCGCGCCTAGTCTGTCGAAGACCGTCGGCGCTTGCGCCTGCTCGGCCAATGTCCTCATGCTGCCGTAGCTCGATTCCTTTTGGAGAAGGCAATCGCGTACGGTGCGGTGTTCCGTGGGTTCATTGGGGAAACGGGTTTTCATCTCTTTCGCTACCCCGAAATTTAACGTTCAGCCTCCCGCGACGTCCAAATCGCTCGAGCACCCAGCTTGCAATTGGGGCTAGGGGCGTCGGCGTCGAGGGCCAGTTCGGCTAGGCCTGCCAGAGCGCATGGCTGGACGAGAACTGCCCATGGCGCTTGCCGGAAGACACCGCAATCCTTGCCATTCATCTTATAAACCCATGGGGCACGGCCTGGTCGCGCGGGGTCAACGAGGACAATGCCGACCTCAACCGCAACTGGCTGCGGCGAACCTGCTGATAAACGCTTCTTGCTACGTGGCGGGGATCTCATCGGTCCTTCTGGCGCCAGGCTGCGCTGCGGATGGCGGGCTGATCGAAACCAGCCCCCATCCCATGGGCTATCGCGAGCGCAGGAGGTCAGGAACCCTCACCAGGACGATCTCAGCGATCATCACCGTTACAGCACCGACAACGATCGAGTGGCCGAGCATTTCGCCAAGGATCTGCGGCAGGCCGCCCGACAGCGCGCCCGAAAGGGCGGGAATGCCGAGGCCTGCCATCAGCCCCAGCGGCGCCACCATGTTCTTGACCGGTGAACCGCGGTCCTGGCTCGCCATCTGGATGCCTGTCATGACGACAGTTGCGGCAGCCGGCAGGAACAGCCCGCCGACGATTGCCGCAGGCGTCGCCACCAGTATAGCGGCGACCTTGGGCAGGAACGCCAGCACAATGAAGATGATGCCGGCGACACGCACCACATGCCGGCTGGCAACGCCCGTCAGCCGGATGACACCCAGGTTCTGGGCGTAGGCCGTTGTACCGAAGCCGCCGATCAGGGCGGCAAGCATCGAGCCACCGGCCTCCCCGGCGATACCGGCATTGACGCGCCTATCGGTTAATTCGATGCCGGTCAGCTTTGCGGTGGCTTCGTACATGCCCATCGCTTCGACAACAGCGACGACAAAGACGATACACATGGTGATGGTGATGGCCGGGTCGAAAGTCAGCGCGCCGTAAGGCAACAGCTTTGGAAATGCGATCCATGGCGCCTGCGCAACAGTCGAAAAATCAAGCATGCCGAGACACAGTGCCAGGATGTCGCCGACGATCAGCGCTATCAGAAAGCCGAACATCCTATAGGTGCCGCCGAGCGCTGCGCTGACCAGCACGACCGTCGTGGTGACACAGGCGAGAAGCAGGCTCGATCCCGTGGCGAAACTTGGCGAACCGATGCCGCCAAAGAACTCCATGAAGGTGAAGCCTGCAAGCGCGATACCGACAAGAGTGATGATGGTGCCCGAAACCGCCGGCGACAGCAGCCGGCGGAGCCGGGCAAACTGGCCAAAGACAGCAGCAAGGAAACCAGCCCCGCCCCGATGATCAGCCCGAGGCTGGCCGCCGGCATCGTGCCTGCCTTGTAATAGCCAATAGCCAGCGGCGAGAATGCCGAGGACGGTCCCTGCACCACCGGCAGACGCACCAGCTTGGTGCTTTGCACGACTGTGACGATGCCCGCGGCCAGGAAGGTCGCGGTCACCAGATTTGTCGCCAGCGAAGCGGAAAATCCCGCCACCGAGGCGATGAAGATGGGGTCGAGCCAGGCGTTCGAAACGAGCGCTTGCTGAAGCCCCAGAGCGATGCGACGCTTGGCGGGGATGATCTCCTCAACATCCCCGACCGCGTTGTCGACAAGTCCATGTTCACTTCCGCCCAGATGGGCATCTACATATCCAGCCATGGTTTGAACTACCTCCTCCCAGAAGCATGAGCCGCGCGTTGCGGCGTCCGGTGATGTGATTGGTCTCAGGCCTCGAGGCACTGCATGCGGCGGGCGTGCCTGGAATGTTCGCGCAACACATCGGAAAGTTCGGGCATGACAGGCTGGCCGTCCTCGACCAGAATCTTGCCGTTGACGATGGTGGTTCCGGCGGTCGCCGGACCGCAACGAAGCCAGGCTTCGACCGGGTCGGTGTGAGCGCCGGCCAAGGCGACGTCGGACATGCTCCAGACCACCAGATCGGCGCAGGCGCCAGGCCGGAGATGGCCGATCTCGTCTTCCCAGCCGAGGCATGCCGCGCCGCCACGGGTTGCGACATCAAGCGCGTCGCGCGCCGACATCGAGTTTGGTCCGTTGCGGTAGCGGCCGAGCAGCAACGCCGTTCTGGCCTCCAGCCACATCGAGGCGTGATCGGTAGAGGCCGAGCCGTCGCAGCCGAGGCCAACACGCATGCCGCGCTTTCGCAAGGCCATGACGTCGGCCGAACCGCCGCCAATCAGCATGTTGGAACAAGGACATTGCGTCGCGCAGACGCCGACATGGGCAAGGCGGCCGATCTCGGCGTCACTGGGATATATGAAATGCGCGACCCACGAGCGCTTGCTTGCCCAACCAACGCGCTCGAAATATTCGGTCGGCGTGCAGCCATAGACCTCGGCGCAGTACTTGTCCTCCTCGGGGTCCTCGGCGAGGTGGGTGTGGAGCCTGAGATCGTACTTGTCGGCGAGGCGTGCTGATTCCGACATGATGCGTTCGGTCACTGAAAACAGCGAGCACGGCGCCAGTGCCAGACGCGTCATCGAACCGGGCGACGCATCGTGGAATTTTTCGACAAGGCGGATGCTGTCGTCGAGGATGTCGTCCTCGCGTTGCACCACCGAGGCAGGCGGCAGGCCACCATCCTCGACCGAACGCGTCATCGAACCCCGCGTCGCATAGAAACGGAAGCCGATATCGGTGCTGGCGCGGAACTGGGCGTCGATCAGCTTGGGCTTGGGATGGACATACATGTGGTCCATCGAGGTGGTGCAGCCGCCCATCAGCAGTTCGGTCATGGCGATGTAGGTGGAGAGATAGACCGATTCTTCGGTAAGCCCGGCCCACAGAGGGTAAAGCCCGGTCAGCCACTCGAACAGCGAACCGTTCGTCACAGGCGCATAGGAGCGCGTCAGGTTCTGGTACATGTGGTGATGGGCGTTGATCAGCCCCGGTGTCACCAGCCGGCCGCGAGCCGAGACGGTCTTTTGGGCAATGGGCTCGTCGCCCGCCTTGCCCACCGAGTGAATTCTCTTGTCTTTTACGGCTACCCAGCCGTTGGCGATTTCCCAGCCGCGATCGACATAAACATGTGCGTCGCGAACGAGCAGGTCTACGGACATGCAATTACTCCAGGTCGGTTCTCATTCAACTCGACGAAGCTGCGGTTCAGCTTTGTCGCGCTATGAGCCCTGTCCCTGGAATTGCGAGTTCCGGATCGTCATCGACTTGTAGGTTGAGCGGGCTTGCTCTGATCATGCACTCGGGGAAACCGGCAATCGTCGGTCTCCCAGCCTGAGCGAACGCTCGCGCTTCCGCATCATCAGGCAATGCCGATGCAATCGCACATTTGCCCGTCTGTCAATTTATTTTCACCGGAGATGAATTTGACAGCAAACTCCAGCCCTCAAAGGCCGTCGGTGCGCGTCTTGAGAATGGCCGAGAAGCGTGGATCGAAAGCACGGCTGATCGGCTCGGCGGCGGCGCCGAGCGCAATCGACCAGGGATCGGTGATGCCGAGTTGCAGCCGCGGCAAGGCGCGGTCCGGGCGGTTGGCGATTGACGGTGGCAGCGGCAGGATCGCCTGGAGGATCAGTCGCGCCAAAGCCTCCGGCGCGCCGCTGGTCAGGATCACAGTCTGCGGGTCGAAGATCGTTTCGATGAGCTGAATTGACCAGCGCAGGTCCTGGGCCGCTGCCTGGACCCAGCCAACAAGGGCCGGCTCCTCGACCAAGGCCAGCGCAGCGACATGGTCGTAGAGGCCGGGAGCCGACGGGTCGAGGCCCAGGTGCTGGTAGAGCGAGGCGAGCGACGCCCGGTGTTCTAGAACAGCGCCGTCGGCACCGCGTGGCGAAAGTAGCGCCATGCCGATTTCGCCGGCATTGCCGTAGCTGCCTCGGTAGAGCTCGCCATTGAGGATGAGCCCTGCGCCGATGCCGTAGCCGACATAGAGGCAGACCGCGTGATCGAGGCCGTGTGCTGCCCCTACCATGCGCTCGGCAATGGCGCAGGCGGCCGAGTCGTTCTGCAGGCTGACATCGAGGCCGGTGCCCGCCGCCAGCGTTTCCAGAAGCGGGTATTTCTGCCACGCCGGCATCATCCATTTGTTGTCGCCGAACTCCTCCAGCCCGAAAGGGCCGGGCATCGCGACGCCGAGACCGACGAGGCGCTTTTCCGATTGCTCGGAGGTAATTGCCAGTTCGCCCCTGATCCCCTCGATCAGGCCGAGGATGATCTTGACCCCACCTGAGGGATCGTCTGGTGGCAGGTTCGCTTCGGCGCGCGCCAGGGCTGTCCCGACCAGATCGACGGCGACCGCACGCGTCAAATGGCGGTCGATCTGCAAGCCGATGGCGAACGCACCTTCCGGGACGAGCCGGTAGGGCGTCGAGGGCTGGCCCCTGCCCTTTCTCACCGCCTCGAGCGACACGACAAAACCGTCGCGCTCCAGTTCATCGATGATGTTGGAGACGGCCTGCTTGGTGAGCTGCGTTGCTCGCGCCAGATCGGCGCGCGACAGCGCGCCGTTGAGCCGCAATGCATCGATCATGACACGGCGATTGTGGGCGCTCGTGCCCTCCTGATTGGTGCCGCTGGTGGCTCGGATCGGGCTGATGTCGTTCACCTGTGTTTCCCCTCTTGACTCCAATAGATAATTGCAGAAGTAATAAGTCAAGTCAGTTGACTTAATAAGGAGCCGTGAGAGTTCCGGGGAATTAATGACGGCTGGAGCCGTCGCGCTTTCGACCAGGACATCGCTTGGGAAAGGACCGTCATGCGACGCCATTCACAAGGAGATGCGGGCACAGCAGGCATCGCGAATTTTTGCCAAAGTCAAAAAAGGAGGGTCAAATGTTGAAATCTATTAGCAGGACATTGCTCGGAGCGGCTTTCGTCAGTGGCGCCTTCATGCCCCATGCCTTCGCCGAAACCTCGATCAACGCGCTGTTCATGGCGCAGGCTGCCTATAGCGAGGCAGACGTGCGGGCGATGGCCGAGGCATTCACCAAGGCCAATCCCGACATCAAGGTCACTCTCGAATTCGTGCCTTACGAAGGTCTGCACGACAAGACGGTTCTGGCCCAGGGCTCGGGCGGCGGTTACGACGTCGTGCTGTTCGACGTCATCTGGCCGGCCGAATACGCCTCCAACAAGGTACTTGTCGACGTCTCATCGCGCATCACCGACGACATGAAGAACGGCGTTCTGCCGGGCGCCTGGACCACCGTAAACTATGACGGCAAGTCCTACGGCATGCCCTGGATCCTCGACACCAAGTATCTGTTCTACAACAAGGAAATCCTGGAGAAGGCCGGCATCAAGACCCCGCCAAAAACCTGGGACGAGCTGGCCGAGCAGGCCAAGATCATCAAGGACAAGGGCATCCTTGCGACACCGATATCGTGGAGCTGGTCGCAGGCCGAAGCTGCGATCTGCGACTACACCACGCTGGTCAGCGCCTATGGCGGCGAGTTCCTCAAGGACGGCAAGCCGGCGTTCCAGAGTGGCGGCGGGCTCGACGCGCTGAACTACATGGTAGCAAGCTATACCTCGGGGCTGACCAACCCGAACTCCAAGGAATTCCTTGAAGAAGACGTGCGCAAGGTGTTCCAGAACGGCGAAGCCGCCTTCGCGCTGAACTGGACCTACATGTACAACATGGCCAACGACCCCAAGGACAGCAAGGTCGCGGGCAAGGTCGGCGTCGTGCCGGCACCAGGTGTATCAGGCGAGAGCGAGGTTTCGGCCGTCAACGGCTCGATGGGCCTCGGCATTACCTCGGCCAGCAAGCATCCTGAAGAAGCCTGGAAGTTCATCACCTTCATGACCTCGCAGGAGACGCAGAACCAGTATGCCAAGCTCAGCCTGCCGATCTGGGCTTCGTCCTACGACGATCCAGCCGTCACCAAGGGCCAGGAAGAGCTGATCGCCGCCGCCAAGCTCGGACTTGCCGCGATGTATCCGCGCCCGACGACGCCGAAGTACCAGGAGCTGTCGACGGCGCTGCAGCAGGCGATCCAGGAATCGCTGCTCGGCCAGGCCAAGCCTGAAGACGCCCTCAAGGGTGCTGCCGAAAACAGCGGCCTCTGAAGTTTACTGCCCCAAACTTCCGGGCGGCTCCGGCCGCCCGGCCCTTTCGTTTCAAGTGAAAAGAGTCACCTCATGTCGGGCTCATGGATGACGACCCGCGCATGGCTGCTGATGCTGCCTTTGCTCGTGGTCATGATATCAGTCATCGGCTGGCCCCTCGTCGACACCGTCCGGCTTTCCTTCACCGACGCCAAGCTTGTCGGCAGCGAGGGCAGTTTCGTCGGCCTCGACAACTACGCCAGGATGCTTTCCGGCACGAATTTCCAGCGCACGCTGGTGACCACGACGTGGTTCGCGGTGATTTCAGTCGCCGCCGAAATGGTGCTCGGCGTGCTCGCCGCGCTGCTGCTGAACCAGCAGTTCCGCGGCCGGGCGTTGCTGCGGGCGCTGATGATCCTGCCATGGGCGCTGCCAACAGTGGTCAACGCCACGCTCTGGCGGCTGATCTACAATCCCGAATATGGCGCACTGAACGCTGCCCTCACCCAGATCGGCCTGCTCGACGCCTATCGTTCATGGCTCGGCGAACCCAACACAGCGCTGGCAGCACTGATCGTCGCCGATTGCTGGAAGAACTTTCCGCTGGTGGCGCTGATCGCCCTTGCAGCACTGCAGGCCGTGCCGCGCGACATCACCGCCGCTTCGATGGTAGACGGCGCCGGATCAATCGCGCGCTTTCGCTTCGTCATCTTGCCCTACCTTGTCGGGCCGCTGCTGGTGGCGCTCGTTTTGCGCACCATCGAAGCGTTCAAGGTGTTCGACATCATCTGGGTGATGACGCGTGGAGGGCCCGCCAACTCGACGCGGACGCTGTCGATCCTGGTCTACCAGGAGGCATTTTCGTTCCAGCGCGCCGGCTCCGGTGCGTCGCTGGCACTGATCGTCACCTTGCTGGTCACCGTGCTTGCAGTCGCCTATGCCGCTCTTGTCAGGAAAGCTGCGGGGAGTACCAGCTGATGGAACGCAAGAGCCCGCTGTTCACCATCTTCATCTATGCGTCGGCCCTGCTGCTGGCGCTTGTGATCCTCGCGCCCGTGCTGTGGTTGTTCATCATGAGCATTTCGCCGGCCGCCGATCTTTCGGCCAAGCCGCTGCGCTGGTGGCCACAGACAGTTGATTTCTCGCGCTACGCGATACTGCTGTCGACGGTCGAAAACAGCGCCGGTGCTGCCTTTGTCGCGTCGCTCTACAACAGCCTCAGGATCGCCGGCATGGCCACGATCGCCGCGATCGCGCTTGCGATCCCGGCCGGCTGGGCGGTGTCGCGCACGCCAGCCGTGGGCTGGTCGCTGTCGGTGGTGATCGCCACCTACATGCTGCCCCCGGTGGCGCTCGCCGTGCCACTCTACATGGGCCTTGCGCATTTCGGTCTGCTCAACAACATCTTCGGCCTCGCGCTTGTCTATCTGACCATCCTCGCCCCGTTCACCACCTGGCTGATGAAATCGGGCTTCGATTCGATCCCGCGTGAAATCGAAGCCGCAGCGATGATCGACGGCGCCAGCCTGTTCCAGACGCTGCGCATCATCACCTTGCCGCTCGCAGCCCCCGTCGTCGCCACCTCGGCGCTGTTTGCGCTGCTGCTCGCCTGGGACGAGTTCTTCTATGCGCTGCTCTTCACCTCGGACCTGCGCGCCAAGACGCTGACGGTTGCCATCGCCGATCTCGCCGGCGGCCGCGTCTCGGATTACGGTCTGATTGCCACCGCAGGCGTTCTGGCGGCCCTTCCGCCAGTGCTGATAGGACTTGTCATGCAGCGTGCCCTGATCTCGGGCCTCACCAGCGGCGGCGTGAAAGGATGATGACCATGACCTCACCAAAGCCCAGACCTGCCGGCCTCGCAGCGATCGACCGCGAGATGGCGCGCCAGCATGGCGACGCACTGGCTTCGTTCGCCGAAAATTCCGAGATGGCAGCCGCAGTGGCCGCATCGCTGACAAGGACCGGCCAACTGCTCCTGCTCGGCATGGGCGGTTCTCACGCCGTTGGCCGCGCCGTCGAGCCGCTCTATCGCGCGCTCGGCATCGACGCCATCGCCGTGCCACTGTCCGAGCAACTCGGTCAGCCACTTGCACTCGACGGCCGCACGGTGCTGATGACATCCCAATCGGGCGAAAGTGCCGAGGTCGTGCGCTGGTTCGCGGAAACCGGCGGCAACGCCGATACCTTCGGCCTGACGCTGGAACCGGCGTCATATCTCGCCCGAACAGCGCCATCACTGGTTGGCGTGGGCGGCACCGAGCTTGCATTTGCCGCCACGCGCAGCCTGACCGTCAGCTTTGCGCTTCACCTTGCCATCCTGGCGGCACTGGGCGAGCACCCGAGCGGTGCGCTCGTGGCGCTTCAGGCGCCAGAGGCCGTCGACATCCGCCCGGCGCTGGCGGCGTTGGAAAACGTCAGATCCGTCGTCACATCAGGGCGCCGCCTGCAAGGTGTTGCCGAAGCACTCGCGCTCGGCCTGACCGAGCTGTCGCGTCGGCCATGCTTTTCACTCGAAGGCGGACAGCTTCGTCACGGACCGATGGAAATGCTGGGCCCCGAGATCGGCGTCGTGCTTTTCCGCGGCAAGGATCCAACCGCTGCGCTCGTCACGGCCATGGCCATTTCGGCCGTCGAGACCGGCGCACCCGTCGTCATCTTCGATTCGTCGGGCGAAAAACCGGTGGCGGGCGCGACGACACTTACTTTCAAGCCTGCCAGCGGGATGGACGCCATCTTCGCCATGCTGCCGACGGCGCAGCGCCTGATGATCGCCTTCGCCGACGCACGCGTCGACAATGCCGGCACGCCGGTACGCTCGACCAAGATCACGCGGAGCGAGTGAATGCGGCCGCTAGCTGTCATTGGCAACGTCAATGTCGACCTTATCCTTGGCCCGACGGCACCTTGGCCGAAAGCTGGCACAGAGATCATCGTCGACCACGACGAACTGCGCGTCGGCGGCCAGGCGGGGAACAGTGCCCTTGCCTGGGAGGCTCTTGGGGTCGACTTCGAGATCGCGGCCAATGTCGGCAACGACCAGTTCGGCCTGTGGCTGCGCGATGCCTTTGGCGACCGGGCGGCCAGATGGCCGGTTAGCCAGGAGCGGACGACACTTTCGGTCGGCATCACCCATCCCGATGGCGAACGCACCTTTTTCACCACGCATGGCCACCTGCCCCGCTTCAGCCTCGCCGACACGCTTTCGGTGCTCGACGGCGAGCGCCTGTCCGGCGGCTACGCGCTGCTATGCGGCTCGTTCCTGACCATCGACCTCGCGCGCGAATACGATGCCTTCTTCGACTGGGCGCATGGCCACGGCATTTCAGTCGTACTCGACACCGGCTGGCCACCCGACGGCTGGACTGACGCGAACTGCGCTTTGACGCGCGCGTGGCTTTCGCATTGCGACTGCGCCTTGCTGAACGAAGTCGAGGCAACGACCCTCGCCGGGCTTAGCGGCCCGGCCGAAGCCGCTGCCGCCTTGTGGCCGAGCATGCCCCCTGGTGCGATCCTCGTGGTCAAATGCGGGCCGGACGGTGCCATCGCCATCGGCCCCGACGGCAAGCTGGTCTCGGCTGCAGCACCTGCCGTGAGAGTCGTCGACACAATCGGTGCCGGCGACGTTTTCAACGCCGCATTCCTGGCCACTCTGGCAAAAGACCAGCCGCTCGCCGATTGCCTCGCCGCCGGGGTTCAGGTCGCGTCGCGCGCCATTTCCACCTTGCCCCGCAGCTATGGCGGGTTGCCTGACATCAGGGACGACGTTGCATGAGTGCGCTCGACATCCAGAACATCCGCAAGAGCTATGGCGCGGTCGAAACGCTGAAAGGCATCGACATCGCCTTGCAGAGCGGTGAATTCCTGGTGCTGCTCGGCTCGTCGGGTTGCGGGAAGTCGACACTGCTCAACATCATCGCCGGGCTTGCCGAAGCCACCAGCGGCGACATCCGCATCGCTGGCAAGTCCATCCTCGGCGTCCACCCCAAGGATCGCGACATCGCCATGGTGTTCCAGTCCTATGCGCTGTACCCCAACCTCAGCGTCCGCCGGAACATCGGTTTCGGCCTCGAGATGCGCAAGGTGCCGGTTGCCGCGCGCGACAAGGCCGTCCAGGAGGCGGCACGGCTGCTGCAGATCGAGCCGCTGCTCGACCGCAAGCCGAGCCAGCTCTCCGGTGGCCAGCGCCAGCGCGTCGCGATCGGCCGGGCGCTGGTGCGCAAACCGCAAGTGTTCCTGTTCGACGAACCATTATCGAACCTCGACGCCAAGCTGCGGCTCGAAATGCGCACGGAGCTCAAGCGGCTGCACCAGATGTTGCAAACGACGGTCGTTTACGTCACCCATGACCAGATCGAAGCGATGACGCTGGCAACTCGCATCGCGGTGATGAGGGACGGCCGCATCGAGCAGCTCGGCACGCCCGAGGAGATCTACAACCATCCCGCCACGCTCTATGTCGCTGGTTTCGTCGGCTCCCCGCCGATGAACATCGTCAATGTCGAGGTCGACAACGGCTCGCTTGCCATTGCCGGGTCCGATGTGCGGCTGCCTCTGCCAGAACGTTTCAGACTGATCGTGGCTGATGGGGCGCAGCTTGCCCTCGGCATAAGACCGGAAGCCCTGAGACTGGCATCTGCCGCCGACGCGGGCGGCCATGCCCTGCCGGTGCAAATCGAGGTGGTCGAGCTGACCGGTCCCGAACTGGTCGCCACCGCCCGCATCGGCCAGCAAAAGCTCACCGCATGCCTTGCACCGCGGACCAGGGTCGGCCAAGGTGACGCAGCGGCATTTATGGTCGACGACGAGGCGCTGCACCTGTTCGACCCTGTGACGGGACGCGCGTGCCTCGCCTGAGGCATCGTCCGAACGGCCCGAATTCATCAACAAAAACGCGAAACTGCTTCTAGCAACTGCTACTTGTGCGACGAGGGCAACGGGCAGAATTTAGGCCACGTTTGCGCAGGCAATCATGCCTTGCGCCATTTTGTTGGCGGAAGCCGGTCCGGGGTGGAGACGCAAGACGCGTCCTGGGTCGGCACGAGAGGGCAGCAGGAGTTCGGCAGGAAAACCGCTGGCGGCCATGCGAAAAGGCATGGGTGCGTCGGCGAGCCTGCGCCAGGACCAGGCTGTCCCCGAACCGTCTGGGAGGAAGCAAAGAGTGCTTGAGAAGTATTTCAACCTGAAGGAACAGGGCACGTCGGTGCGAACCGAAGTGATCGCCGGTGTCACGACCTTCCTGACGATGGCCTACATCATCTTCGTCAACCCGGAGATCCTGTCGTCGACGGGCATGGACCGCAACGCCGTGTTCGTTGCCACCTGTCTCGCTGCGGCGATCGGCTCGCTGATCATGGGCCTGGTGGCGAAATGGCCGATCGGCATGGCGCCAGGCATGGGCCTGAACGCTTTCTTCGCCTTCACTGTCGTCGGCGCCATGGGCTTTTCCTGGCAGCAGGCACTGGGCGCCGTCTTCATATCAGGCGTCATCTTCCTGCTTTTGACAGTCAGCGGCGTGCGCAGCTGGCTGATCGCCGGCATCCCGCACTCGATGCGCAGCGCAATTGCCGCAGGTATCGGCCTGTTCCTCGGCATCATCGCCCTGAAAAGCTCGGGCATCGTCGTTGCCAGCCCGGCAACCCTGGTGACGCTCGGTGACCTCAGCCAGACCGGGACGTTGCTTGCGATCGCCGGCTTCTTCATCATCGCCGCCCTTGACGCGCTCAAGGTGCGCGGCGCGATCCTGATCGGCATCCTGGTCATCACGATTGCGTCGATGGCGCTCGGCGTCAGCCAGTTCAACGGCATCGTTTCGATGCCGCCCTCCATCCTGCCGACCTTCCTGCAGCTCGACGTTATGGGCGCACTGCATGCCGGCTTGGTGCACGTCATCCTGGTGTTTGTGCTGGTTGAAGTGTTCGACGCTACCGGCACGCTGATCGGTGTTGCCAAGCGTGCCGGCCTGATCGAGCCAGGCAAGCCGAACCGCCTCGGACGCGCGCTTCTGGCCGACAGCACGGCAATCGTCGCTGGCTCCCTGCTCGGCACAAGCAGCACCACCGCTTACGTCGAAAGCGCTTCGGGCGTTCAGGCCGGCGGCCGCACGGGTCTCACCGCGCTGGTCATCGGCGTGCTGTTTCTTGCCGCGCTGTTCTTCTCGCCGCTGGCAGGCTCGGTGCCGGCCTATGCGACGGCGCCCGCCCTGCTCTACGTCGCCTGCCTGATGATGCGCGAGCTCGTTGAGGTCGAATGGGCCGACATCACCGAGGCCGCACCGGCGGCGCTGACCGCGCTGATGATGCCGTTCACCTACTCGATCGCCAACGGCCTCGCCTTCGGCTTCATCAGCTACGCAGCATTGAAGCTTCTGACCGGGCGTCCCGGTGAAGTGCACGCAGCGACCTGGCTGGTCGCAGCGCTGTTCATCATCCGCTTCGCATTCTTCGCACACTGAGGCTCAGCATAACCATCGCCGGAGGCTGCTAGCGGCCTTCGGCGATCTGCGTTCGGCCAGCCGCGTGGAGGGCCGGCTCACTTGGGCGCGGCCGCCGCGGTTTCACCCGGTGGCAAGATCCTGAATGTAAAGGTCGAGACCTTATCGCCCGGCTTGAACGGGCCAGGCACCGCGTTGCTGACTGGCTTCACGCTCTTGAGAAACGCGGCGATGGCGCCAGCATCTTCAGGCGTGAGTTTTGCCAAGGCTTGCCACGGCATGATTGGCGCCAGTTGGCGCCCGTCCGGTCGCTGGCCAGTCTGGATCGCGGCGACGATCTGTTCGACCGTCCAGTCGCCGATGCCGGTTTCCTTGTCGGGCGTGATATTGCGGCCGACGAAGACACCCAGCCCCGGGATCTCGAAACCGACATCCGAGCCGCCAAGATATTTCGAATCGTCCGGCTTTCCCAGGAGATAGCCCTGGGTGTGGCAGTCGGTGCAGCCACCCATCGTTACAAGATATTCGCCCCTCGCCACCTGCGCATCGTCCGCGATGGCTGCCGGCGACGCGGCGATTGCAGCTAAGAGCGCAAGTCCAACCCGTGTTCGAAACATCGCTTTGACCCTTGTCGTTGCCTGTTTCTCCCTTTCCTCGCAAATCCGCCGCCTCTCCAGCCCATAGGGGCTGGAAAGTGCCCAATTCTCCCACCGCAACCGCCAGTTGGCCATAGCCGCCCCGATAGGGCATTCGATGTATGGTCGCAGGGAAGAGCGGCCTGCCGGACAGGCGCGTGACGACACCCGGAGTGCTTACGACGGGGCCGTCAATTGGCCCTTTCGTTTCGACGAAGCGCGACTGAAAGCGAAAGTGACGACAGCCAATTGTCGTGCATTGCCCGCGACAGGTTCAGTTTCGCTACTCGGACAACAGAAGATTCCCTGCCTTTTAGGGACATTTTGCGAGAAACCCGTCGCCCACCTTGAAAATTCTGACATCCTACGCAAGGTCGACGCAAAGCTCTCAATCATCGTTATATTTCGTTTGACATTCGTTATGGGTTCGAAATAATCACAATCGAGCTTCGAAAATTGCTTAAATTGCTGCGGTGCGAAAAGGCGACGAAGGCGTGAGCAGACCGGAAATCCACGATATCTTCGTCATCGGCGGCGGCATCAATGGCTGTGGAATCGCACGCGACGCGGTTGGCCGCGGTTACTCCGTCTACCTCGCCGAAATGAACGACCTCGCCTCCGGCACGTCGTCCTATTCGACCAAGCTGATCCATGGCGGCCTGCGCTATCTCGAGCACTACGAGTTCCGGCTGGTGCGTGAGGCGCTGATGGAGCGCGAGGTGCTGTGGAAGAATGCGCCGCACATCATCTGGCCGATGCGCTTCGTTTTGCCCTATGCAAAAGGCCTGCGTCCAGCATGGCTGATCCGGCTCGGGCTGTTCCTCTACGACCACATCGGCGGCCGCAAGCTGCTGCCCCCGACCCGCACCCTCGACATGCGCAGCGATGCCGCCGGCAAGCCGCTCAAGCCGATGTTTTCGCGTGCCTTCGAATATTCGGACGGATGGGTCAACGACGCGCGACTCGTGGTTCTCAACGCCCGCGACGCGGCCGACCGGGGCGCTGTCATCCGCACGCGCGCCAAGGTGACGAGTGCGCGCCGCGACAACGGCCACTGGAACATCCGCGTCGAAGACCTGCGCAACGGCCAGGTCGAAGAGGTCAAGACGCGCCTCATCGTCAATGCCGCCGGCCCCTGGATCGACCATGTGCTGACCGAGACCGTGGGACAGAACAACGTCCACAATGTGCGCCTGGTCCAGGGCAGCCATATCGTGGTGGCGAAGAAGTTCGACGACCCGCGCGCCTATTTCTTCCAGAACAAGGATGGGCGGATCATCTTCGCCATTCCGTATGAGGAGGATTTCACCCTGATCGGCACCACCGACCAGGATTACGACGGCGACCCGCGCACGGCCAAGATCAGCCAGGCCGAGACCACGTATCTCTGCGATGCGGCCAGCGAGTATTTCGCCGAGCCGGTCAAGCCCGAGCATATCGTGTGGACCTATTCCGGCGTGCGACCGCTCTACGACGACGGTGCCAGCAAGGCTCAGGAAGCAACGCGCGACTACGTGCTGAAGTCCGAGGGCAACGAAGGACAGGCGCCGATCGTCAATATCTTCGGCGGCAAGATCACTACCTACCGGCGCCTTGCCGAATCCATGCTCGATATCATCGAAAAGCACCTGGGCAAGAAGGGAAAGTCCTGGACCGCGACAGCGGCCCTGCCCGGCGGCGAATTCGCAGCGACGGCCTTCGACGCCGAAGTCGTAAAACTCAAGGCCGCCTATCCTTTCCTCGACATGCGCCTCGCCCGGCGACTGACCCGCCTTTACGGCACGCGCGCCAAGGTCTTGCTCGGCCTTGCCAAGTCCGAAGCCGACCTGGGGCGCAATTTCGGTGCCGACCTCTACGAGGCCGAGGTCCGCTATCTCGTCGATAACGAATGGGCGGTGAGTGCCGAAGACATATTGTGGCGGCGTACCAAGCGGGGCCTGAAGCTCGGCAAGGAACAGGCCGCGTCACTCGATGAATTTCTGCAAGGAATGAGCCCAGGCGTGCACAACGCCGCGGCAGAATAGGCAAAACCGCCTGCGTCTGCCTCTGGGAGGAGGAATTATGCTGGAACTGCGCAACGTAACGAAGACGGTGGCCGGCGCGGATCATATCCGCGACGTCTCACTGACGCTTCAGCACGGCAGCCTCAACGTGCTGCTGGGACCAACGCTTTCGGGCAAGACCAGCCTGATGCGGCTGATGGCCGGGCTCGACAAACCAACCACCGGCTCGATCTGGTTCGATGGCGTGGATGTCACCGGCGTGCCGGTGCAGAAGCGCAAGATCGCCATGGTCTATCAGCAGTTCATCAACTACCCGGCGATGACGGTTTACGAAAACATCGCCTCGCCGCTGCGGGTCGCCGGCGCCGACAAGGCCAGGATCGACCAAGAGGTCAAGCGCGCTGCCGACCTGCTGAAACTTACGCCCTATCTCGACCGCACCCCACTCAATCTCTCCGGCGGCCAGCAGCAGCGCACGGCGCTCGCCCGCGCCATCGTCAAGAATGCCAGGCTGGTGCTGCTCGACGAGCCACTAGCCAATCTCGACTACAAGCTGCGCGAGGAGTTGCGCGCCGAATTGCCGAAGATCTTCGCCGAAACCGGCGCGATCTTTGTCTATGCCACGACCGAACCGCACGAAGCGCTACTGCTGGGCGGCAATGCCGCCACGCTGTCGGAAGGCCGCATCACGCAGTTCGGCCAGACGATCGAGGTGTTCCGCAAGCCAAACGACCTGATCACCGCACGAACCTTTGCCGACCCGCCGCTCAACACCATCGTGTTGAGGAAGAGCGGCCACAGTTTCCAGCTTGATGGTGGGGTGGACCTCCCGGTGCCGGCGGACCTCGCCGGCATTGCCGACGCCAGCTATACGATCGGCTTCCAGCCCCACCATCTTTCTTTTGAGAAGCGCACGACCGATGCAGTCGGCGTCAAGGCGAAGGTGTTGGTGACCGAGATCACCGGCTCGGAGAGCTTCGTGCATCTCACCTACGCCGACGCCCGCTGGGTGATGCTTGCCCATGGCATCCGCCAGTTCGAACCGGACGAGGTCATCGAGGTGTTCATCGATCCGCGCCACATCATGGTTTTCGACGCGAATGGTCGCTCGGCCACTTCGACATCGCAGCTGGCAGCATAGGAGGGCGCGATGGCACGCATCGACCTGAACCACATCCGCCACGCCTACAGCGCCAACCCGAAATCCGACAAGGACTATGCGCTGAGGGAAGTGCATCACAGTTTCGACGACGGCGGCGCCTATGCGCTGCTCGGCCCGTCCGGCTGCGGCAAGACCACGCTGCTCAACATCATTTCAGGCCTGCTGCATGCATCGCACGGGCAATTGCTGTTCGACGGCAAGGACGTGACACGGCTGTCGACGCAGGAGCGCAACATCGCCCAGGTGTTCCAGTTCCCGGTCATCTACGACACCATGACCGTCTACGACAATCTCGCCTTCCCGCTGCGCAACCGCGGCGTGCCCGAGGTCGATGTCGATCGCAAGGTGCGCGAGACGCTGGACATGATCGATCTCGCCAGCTGGGCCAAGCGCAAGGCGCGCGGGCTCACCGCCGACCAGAAGCAGAAGATTTCGCTCGGCCGTGGCCTCGTCCGCTCCGACGTCAACGCCATCCTGTTCGACGAGCCGCTGACGGTCATCGACCCGCACATGAAATGGGTGCTGCGCTCGCAGCTCAAGCAGCTTCACCGCCGCTTCGGCTACACCATGATCTACGTCACCCACGACCAGACCGAGGCGCTGACCTTCGCCGACAAGGTGGTGGTGATGTATGACGGCGAGATCGTCCAGATCGGCACTCCGGCAGAGCTGTTCGAGCGTCCCAAGCACACCTTCGTCGGCTACTTCATCGGCTCGCCCGGTATGAACGTCATGCCGGTGGCCGTCGAAGGCAAGCGCGCCAAGCTTGGCGGCCAGGTCATCGACCTGCCCGGTACGCCCAATACCGAAGGCGGTGGCATCGAGCTCGGCATAAGGCCCGAATATGTGCGGCTTGGCGCCAAGGGCATGCCGGTCACCGTGCGCAAGGTCGAAGACATCGGCCGCCACAAGGTGGTGCGCGCCAGTCTCGAAGGCCGCGAGATCGCGGCGATCCTGGGCGAGGACGATAACGTGCCGGCCGATCCGCACGTCACCTTCGATCCCGCCGGCATCAACCTCTACGACAAGTCCTGGCGCGTCGAGATGGGAGCGTAACCATGGAAAAGACCTGGAACAACAAAGCCTGGTTCATGGTGCTGCCGGTGCTCGTGCTGGTAGCGTTCTCGGCAGTCATCCCGCTGATGACGGTGGTCAATTATTCGGTACAGGACACGTTCGGCGGCAACCAGTTCTTCTGGGCCGGTGCCGAATGGTTCGAGGAGATGTTGCACTCCGACCGCTTCTGGGCGGCGATGGGTCGTAACCTGATCTTTTCGGCGATCATCCTGACGATCCAGATCCCGCTCGGCATCTTCATCGCGCTCAACATGCCGCGGAAAGGATGGGGCGTACCGGTCTGCCTGGTGCTGATGGCACTTCCGCTGCTCATTCCGTGGAATGTCGTCGGCACGATCTGGCAGGTCTTCGGGCGTATCGACATCGGCCTGCTCGGCTACACGCTGCACGCGCTCGGCTTCGACTACAACTATGTCAACGACCCGTTCGACGCCTGGGTGACGGTCATCATCATGGATGTCTGGCACTGGACCAGCCTTGTCGTCCTGCTCTGCTACGCCGGCCTGGTGTCGATCCCCGACGCCTTCTACCAGGCGGCCAAGATCGACGGCGCCTCGCGCTGGGCGGTGTTCCGCTACATCCAGTTGCCGAAGATGCAGCGCGTGCTTCTGATCGCGGTGCTGCTGCGCTTCATGGACTCGTTCATGATCTACACCGAGCCCTTCGTCGTCACCGGCGGCGGCCCCGGCAATTCGACGACCTTCCTGTCTATCGACCTCGTCAAGATGGCGGTTGGCCAGTTCGACCTCGGCCCGGCGGCGGCGATGTCGATCATCTACTTCCTGATCGTGCTGCTGCTGTCATGGGTCTTCTACACCGTCATGACAAATTACGACGTGGAGAAGTGAGAATGGCGGGCACAAGGGAAGCTGTCGTGAACGCCGACAAGGACAAATTGATGCGTGATGCCGTGACCACGACAGGGGCTGTCCACGGCGGCGCCGTGGACGAAGCGCTTGCCCGGCGCATGCGGCGGCGCGGCGAGGAATCGCGCTTCTGGTGGGTGGTGCCGACGATCTACATCATCTTCCTGATGCTGCCGATCTACTGGCTCATCAACATGAGCTTCAAGTCGAACCAGGAGATCCTGGGCGCCTTTTCGCTCTGGCCGCAGAACCCGACGCTTCGCAACTACGCTGTGATCTTCACCGATCCGTCCTGGTACAAGGGCTACATCAACTCGATCATCTATGTGGTCATGAACACGGTGATCTCGATCTCCGTCGCCCTGCCCGCGGCTTACGCCTTTTCGCGCTACCGCTTTTTGGGCGACAAGCACCTGTTCTTCTGGCTGTTGACCAACCGCATGGCGCCGCCGGCGGTGTTCGCCCTGCCCTTCTTCCAGCTCTACTCGGCGTTCGGCCTGATCGACACCCACATTGCCGTCGCACTCGCCCATTGCCTGTTCAACGTCCCGTTGGCTGTGTGGATCCTCGAAGGCTTCATGTCGGGCGTGCCCAAGGAGATCGACGAGACCGCCTATATCGACGGCTACTCGTTCCCGCGCTTTTTCGTGAAGATCTTCGTGCCGCTGATCGCGAGCGGCATCGGGGTCGCGGCCTTCTTCTGCTTCATGTTCTCATGGGTCGAACTGCTGATCGCCCGCACGCTGACCACCACCGACGCCAAGCCGATCGCCGCCATCATGACGCGCACCGTCTCGGCATCGGGCATGGACTGGGGCGTGCTCGCGGCGGCCGGTGTTCTGACCATCATCCCGGGCGCGCTCGTCATCTGGTTCGTCCGCAACTACATCGCCAAGGGCTTTGCCCTGGGCCGCGTCTGAGGGAGCGTTGACCATGGACTTTTCCTGGATGGCCTGGACGCTTCCAACGGCCGCGTTCTTCATCACCATCTTCCTGATGCTTCTGGGCATGGGCGTGTGGGAGTACTTCTCGCCAGGCGGCAATCCGCGCGTCGGCATCCTCCGCTTCGAAACAACCAGGGGCGACAGGCTTTTCGTTTCGCTGCTCGGCAGCGCCTTCATTCATCTCGCATGGCTGGGTCTGATCGGACCCAACCTGTGGTGGGCTCTCGCTCTCGCAGTGGTCTACGCGATCGGCGTATTCCGCTTCGTCTAGAGGGGGAAATGTTGGACCGCCGCAAGCCCGCGGCGGCGCCAAATGGCAATGCAACCTTGTTTGGGAGGAATTTAATGCGACGCCATATTCTAGCATCAACGAGTGTGATCGCCTTGCTCTTGGGATCAAGCAATGCCTTTGCCGGCATGGACGAGGCGAAAGCCTTCCTTGATGCCGAGATCAAGGACATGTCGGCGCTCGACCGCGCCGGCCAGGAAGCCGAAATGCAATGGTTTGTCGATGCGGCGAAGCCTTTCGCCGGCATGGAGATCAAGGTCGTTTCGGAAACCATCACCACGCACGAATATGAATCGAAGACGCTCGCCAAGGCGTTCGCCGACATCACCGGCATCAAGATCACGCACGACCTGATCGGCGAAGGCGATGTCATCGAAAAGCTGCAGACGCAGATGCAGTCGGGCGAAAATATCTATGACGCCTATGTCAACGATTCCGACCTGATCGGCACGCATTGGCGCTATCTGCAGGCACGCAGCCTGACCGACTGGATGGCCAATGAGGGCAAGGACGTCACCAATCCGAACCTCGACGTCGCCGACTACATCGGCACGAAGTTCACGACCGCTCCAGACGGCAAGCTCTACCAGCTTCCTGACCAGCAGTTCGCGAACCTCTACTGGTTCCGCTACGACTGGTTCAACGACGAGAAGAACAAGGCCGACTTCAAGGCGAAATACGGCTACGACCTCGGCGTTCCGGTGAACTGGTCGGCTTATGAGGACATTGCCGAGTTCTTCACCGGCCGCGATGTCAACGGCCAGAAGGTCTATGGCCACATGGACTACGGCAAGAAGGACCCCTCGCTCGGCTGGCGCTTCACCGACGCCTGGCTGTCGATGGCCGGTAACGGCGACAAGGGCCTGCCGAACGGCCTGCCGGTCGACGAATGGGGCATCAAGGTCAACGAAAAGTCGCAGCCGATCGGCTCCTGCGTCGCACGCGGCGGCGACACCAACGGACCGGCCTCGGTCTATTCGATCGTCAAGTATCTCGACTGGCTGAAGGCTTACGCGCCGCCGGAAGCTCAGGGCATGACCTTCTCCGAGTCCGGCCCGGTGCCGGCCCAGGGTGCGATTGCCCAGCAGATCTTCTGGTACACCGCGTTTACCGCCGACATGGTCAAGCCCGGCCTGCCGGTCATGAACGAGGACGGCACGCCGAAGTGGCGCATGGCGCCCTCGCCGCATGGCGTCTACTGGAAGGACGGCATGAAGCTCGGCTACCAGGACGTCGGTTCGTGGACGATCCTGAAGTCGACGCCGGACGACCGCGCAAAGGCCGCATGGCTCTATGCACAGTTCGTGACCTCGAAGACCGTGGACGTGAAGAAGAGCCATGTCGGCCTGACCTTCATCCGCCAGTCGACGCTCGATCACAAGAGCTTCACCGACCGTGCTCCGCAGCTCGGCGGCCTGATCGAGTTCTACCGTTCGCCGGCCCGCGTTCAGTGGTCGCCGACCGGAACCAACGTGCCTGACTATCCGAAGCTGGCTCAGCTGTGGTGGCAGGCGATCGGCGATGCCTCCTCAGGCGCCAAGACGGCCCAGGAAGCGATGGACTCGCTGTGCGCCGAGCAGGAAAAGGTGCTCGAACGCCTCGAGCGCGCCGGCATCCAGGGCGACATCGGCCCGAAGATGGCGGAAGAGCACGATCTCGCCTACTGGAATGCCGAAGCGGTCAAGGCCGGCAATCTCGCGCCGCAGCTGAAGATCGAAAACGAGAAGGAAAAGCCTGTTACCATCAACTACGATGAGCTGGTGAAAAGCTGGAGCAAGTAAGCGCACGGGCGGAACATCCGCCCGGCCAACTACCGGGGAGACGGCACAGCGCCGTCTCCCCTATTCATGCAAGTGACTGCGGGAGAGGGATATGAGCGGTTTCATTCTGGCAATCGACCAGGGCACGACATCAAGCCGGGCGATCGTGTTCGACGCGGCGATGAAGGTCGCCGGTGTCGGCCAGAAGGAATTCAGCCAGCATTTTCCCGCGTCCGGCTGGGTCGAACACGACCCGGAAGAGATCTGGGACAGCGTGGTCTCGACCTGCAAGACGGCGCTGAACAAGGCGGGCAAGGACGCCGCCGACATCGCCGCCATCGGCATCACCAACCAGCGCGAAACCGTTGTCATCTGGGACAAGGCATCAGGCAAGCCGATCCACAATGCGATCGTCTGGCAGGACCGGCGCACGGCACCGCTCTGCGCCAAGCTCAAGAAGCAAGGGCTTGAACCGCGTTTCACCAAGAAGACCGGCCTGCTGCTCGATCCCTACTTCTCCGGCACCAAGATCGCCTGGCTACTCGACAAGGTGAAGGGCGCGCGCAAAAAGGCCGAGCGCGGCGAATTGCTCGCCGGCACCATCGACTCATTCCTGATCTGGCGGCTGACCGGCGGCAGGGTGCATGCGACCGACGCCACGAATGCTTCGCGCACGCTGGTCTACAACATCGAAAAGAATGCCTGGGACGCCGAGCTGCTCAACATCCTGCGCATCCCGGCCGTTATGCTACCCGAGGTCAAGGACTGCGCCGCCGACTTCGGCGTCACTGAGAAATCCCTGTTCGGCGCCGAAATCCCGATCCTCGGCGTTGCCGGCGACCAGCAGGCGGCGACCATCGGCCAGGCCTGCTTTGAGCCGGGCATGATGAAATCGACCTATGGCACCGGCTGCTTTGCCATTCTCAACACCGGCAGCGACATCGTGCGCTCGAAGAACCGGCTGCTGACGACCATTGCCTATAGGCTCGACGGCAAGACCACCTATGCGCTGGAAGGCTCGATCTTCGTCGCCGGCGCTGCCGTGCAGTGGCTGCGCGACGGCATCAAGGTGATTGGCAAGGCCGAGCATAGCGGCCAACTGGCAGCCAACGCCGACGAGACCCAGAGCGTCTATCTGGTGCCTGCCTTCGTCGGGCTCGGTGCGCCGCATTGGGATGCCGAGGCACGCGGCGCCATCTACGGGCTGACCCGCAACACCGGCCCGGAAGAGTTTGCGCGGGCGGCGCTGGAATCGGTTGCCTACCAGACCCGCGACCTGCTCGACGCCATGAAGAAGGACTGGAAGACCAGGAACGGCAAGACCGTGCTGCGCGTCGATGGCGGCATGGTCGCCTCCGACTGGACGATGCAGCGCCTCGCCGACATCCTGGACGCACCGGTCGACCGTCCGACAGTACTGGAGACGACAGCACTTGGTGCTGCCTGGCTCGCCGGCTCGCGCGCCGGCGTCTGGCCCAAGGCCAAGGAATTCTCCAAGGCCTGGGCGCTCGATCGCCAGTTCAAGCCTTCGATGGAGCCGGCATTGCGCACAGCCAAGCTGAAGGGCTGGCATGACGCGGTGCGCCGGACGCTGACGCCGAAATAGCTGTTCGCTGCGGTAGCAGCCTACCTGGCGAACTTCGACAGCAGCGCCTGCGTTTCTTCGGCGAGGGTTCGCGTCAGGTCGGCCGCCGGCATGTCGCGGCCAAGCCGCGCCGCCTGTCCCGACCACAAGGACATGAAGTCTCCCGAACCCTTCGGTTCCGACGCCGCTCTCAGTGGTGCAAGTGCCCCACCTGCCAGCGGAAATGCAGGCGCCAAGTCGGACAATGGCCCGACCTCGCGCATGATGCGATTGACGATGCCGCGCGCCGGGCGGCCGGTGAAGAGATTGGTCAGCGCGGTATGGTCGTCCTTGGCGGTGCGCAGTGCCGCCATGTGCGGAGCCGGGACCTTCGCCTCCGGACAGAACAGATAGGCCGTGCCGATCTGCACCGCTGATGCGCCAAGCACCAAGGCGGCGACGATGCCGCGTGCATCGGCGATGCCGCCCGCGGCAATGACCGGCACTTTGACCGCGTCGACCACCTGTGGCACCAGCGCGAAGGTGCCCGCCTGGTTGGCGACGTCGTCGGTCAGGAAGATACCGCGATGGCCGCCAGCCTCAGCACCTTGCGCGATGATCGCGTCGCAGCCTCTCGCCTCCAGCCACACTGCTTCGTCCGCCGTGGTTGCTGAGGACAGGACCTTGGCGCCGGTCGCCTTGACCCGGTCGAGCAGTGCGGCATCAGGCAAGCCGAAATGAAAGCTCACCACCTCCGGCCGGAACTCTTCGACGATATCGCAGAAGGTGTCGTCGAAAGGCGCGCGTGCCGAACGTGGTGTAGGTGCTGCCGGATCGAGCCCAAGCTCGACATAGAACGGCTCGAGGCGCTGCTTCCACGCGGCTTCGCGTGCGACGTCCTCGTGAGGAGGCTTGTGGCAGAAGAAATTGATGTTGATCGGGCGCGAGGTTCGCTGACGAATGATGCCGAGTTCGGTGCGGGCCTTTTCCGGCGACATCAGCGCGCATGGCAGGCCACCCAACCCGCCAGCCTCAGAAACGGCGATCACCATTTCGGAATCGACGGGTCCCGCCATCGGTGCCTGGAGGATCGGAAGTTCCAGGCCCAGAAGATCAAGAATTCGACGATCGGGCCACATGGGGGTCTTCCTTCCTCTTTCGAGCTTGTCAGGACTGCTGACGCTCGGCCCTCCGAGCTGCAATCTGGCGCATGGCAACGACGCGACGACGCCATATCTCGGTGCGCATCGCCATTAGATGCAGAGTGAAGAACAGAAGGGTAAAGCCAAGCGCCATCGTCATCAGGGGCCAGAGCATGCTCGGATCGATTGTCGGGCCTCCGATGCGGAACACAGAGGCCGGCTGGTGCAGCGTGTTCCACCATTCGACCGAGAACTTGATGATCGGGATGTTGACGAAGCCGACAAGCGTGATGACGGCAGCGGCCCGGGCCGAACGGCTGGGGTCGTCGAGCGCGCGGGTCAGGGCGATAATGCCGAGATACATCAGGAAAAGCACGAACACCGACGTCAGCCGCGCATCCCACACCCACCAGGTGCCCCACATCGGCTTGCCCCAGATCGAGCCGGTGAGCAGCGCGAGTGCGGTGAACACAGCACCGACGGGCGCCGCAGACTTCAGCGCCACGTCGGCGAGCGGGTGGCGCCAGACGAGGGTTCCAAGGGCGGCGATCGCCATCACCGAGTAGCACATCATGGCGAGCCAGGCGAAAGGCACGTGAATGTACATGATGCGAACGGTGATGCCCTGCTGGAAATCCGCAGGTGCTGCGAAGCCGAGATAGAGCCCGGTCGCCAGCACCAATGCCGACGCGCCGCCAAGCCAGGGCACTATCTTGTCCACCAGCGAGATGAAGCGTGTCGGATTGGCCAAGTCGCTGAAACGCCAAGCCTGCGAGGTCGTCTGTGTCATGAACGCTAAATAGCCCTGAGAGGTTTTCTTCGCAATTGGTTCCGACGTCGCGGGCTGGAACGCAAACGGGGCGCCGAAGCGCCCCGTTCATATTCAGCTAAAGCAGTCGAGGAGTCTTAAGCCGCAGCCTCGACATGGGTGACGCGGCGAACTTCCTCGTCGTTGAGCAGGCCGCCAGCGCGCAGAAGCGAGGCAAAGCGTCCGTTGCGGGCCGAAAGCTCGCTGAAGCCGCCCATTTCTACGACATGGCCGTGATCCATGAACACGACGAGGTCGGCGTCACGCACAGTGCTCAAGCGGTGGGCGATGATGAAGGTCGTGCGGCCGTCGCGCAGCATGTCGATTGCGTCCTTGACCCGGTTTTCGGTCTCGACGTCGAGCGCGCTCGTCGCCTCGTCGAGCACCAGGATCGGCGCGCTCTTGAGGATTGCACGGGCAATAGCAATACGCTGACGCTCGCCGCCGGACAACTGCCCGCCACGTTCGCCGACTTTGGTGTCGTAGCCTTCGCTCTTGCACAGGATGAAGTCCTGCGCTGCCGCGGCAGCTGCAGCGGCGTGCACTTCTTCGTAGCTCGCGCTGGCGCGGCCGACGCGGATGTTGTCCTCGATCGACCGGTTCAGCAGACCGGCATCCTGGAACACCGTGGCGATCGAATGGCGCAGCGACTTCTTGGTGACGGTGCGCGTATCGATGCCGTCGATGAGGATGCGGCCGTGCTGTGGGGTGTGTACCCGCTGCAACAGATTGATGAGTGTCGTCTTGCCGGCACCCGTCGGGCCAACAATGGCGATTGTCTGGCCAGCACTTACCTCGAACGAAACATCGGTGACGCCCTGACCCGAATTCGGGAACTCGAAACTGACATTCTCAAAACGGACATGACCGGTGACGTTGTCGAGCTCGCGCAGGCCTTCCGGCTCGCGGTTGTCGCCGGCGGCGTCCTCGAGACGATAGAACTCCTCCAGCTTCGAGCGTGCGTCGAAGATCTGGTTGGCGAAATTCGAAACCTGGTCGAGGCGGCTGATCAGCAACGCAGCAAAGCCGGTGAAGGCAACGATGTCGCCGATGCGCAGCTGGCCTTTGCTTACGAGATAAGCGCCGATCAGCAGCACCACCATCATCGAGATGGTCGAGGCGAGCCGGTGCATGGCCGAAGCCAAAGCCCACCAGTCGAGGACGGGGTTCTGCGTGGTGATCAGCGCCTTCACATAACCGCGCAGCGCTTCAGTCTCCTGGCCGACACGGTTGTAGCTTTGAAGCACAGCGACGTTGCTGACCGAATCCGAGACGTGGGAAAAGACGTTATGGTAGTGGCGCTCGACTGAAGCCTGACCTTCCTTGGTCTTGCGCATGACAAGCCGGCCGATCGCCAGATAGAGCGCGCCCAGCCCGATCAGAACCAGCGACATGCGTGCGTCGAGCGAAAACGCCGTGGGGATCAGCAGCAGCAGCGCCACAGCTGTCGACAAATGGGTGCGCATGAATTCGAGCCAGAGGCTGAACAGCGCTTCGACCGCACGCAGCAGCGTGTGCAGCGAATGCGACGTGCCGCGCTGCTGGTGCCAGGCCAGCGGCATGGTGATGACACGTTCGAAGGACTGGCACAGCACTTCGCCGCGCCGCGCATGGGCGACACGATCGGCACCGCGCGCCACCAGCACAAAGGCTACGATGTTGAACGCGCCGAAGCTCGCCCACAACGCCATTGTCGGAACGACTTCCGTCTTGCCGGCAATGGCATCGATGATACGTCCAAACAGGATCGGCTCAGCAATAGTGACAATAGCCAACACGACGTTGGCCGCGCAAATCAGCCCCACTTTCTTGCCGTCGGCGGCAAGATAGCGAAGGGCTCTCCAATAAACTTCAAGCAACGACACTTTGGTACCCCTTGAGTCCCGTTCGTCCCTTTATGGTGCAGTGCACAATAGCCGACAAATAGCGACCTCAGTTCCGCAAGACAATGCGCAGATAGCCGTTCAGTTCAAAAAAATCGAACAACACATGGCGACGACTCGTAATCTGCTGTGATCCGATAAGGAATTGAGAACTAACGAAAAAAGGCATCGTTGCGGCGAAATGATGACAAAGATGGCCGACTAATTGACGCAGGGGCATCCCGGCTAGGCCGGAATACGGATCACGACCTCCACCTCGCCGCTGTCGCGCATGGCGAAGGACGCATCCTTGCCCTTCACGCCATCGACCTCTGCTTTCGCAGCTTTAGCGGCTTTGTCCCTGATCACCCGCAACCTATAGACAGCGCCGCCCAAACGAAGCGTCGCCGAATAGCCCTCCCAGTGCTTGGGAATAGCCGGCGAAACGACCAGTCGGTTGCCGCGTTGGCTGATGCCGAGGATGCTTTCGACCGCCGCGCGATAGAGCCAGCCAGCGGAACCTGTGTACCAGGTCCAGCCACCACGCCCTGCCTTGGACGCGTCGGCATAGACATCGGCGGCCACGACATAGGGCTCGACCCGATAGGTCTCGGCAGACGCCTCGTCGAGCGCATGGTTGACCGGATTCAGCATGGAGAAGCAGCGGTAGGCCTCATCGACCTGCCCCATTTCCGCCAACGCGATGACAAACCACGTTGCCGCATGGGTGTACTGCCCGCCATTTTCACGCACGCCGGGCGGATAGGCCTTGATGTAGCCGGGTTCCTTGTCGGTTGCGGAGAATGGCGGCGTGAACAGCTTGATGAGTTTCAGCTCGTCGTCGACCAGCATCTTGGTCGCTTGCGCCATGGCCGTACGCGAGCGTGCGGGATCGCCCTCGCCCGAGATCACGCTCCAAGATTGTGCGATCGAGTCGATCTTGCATTCGTCCGAGTTGCGCGAGCCGAGCGGCGTGCCATCGTCGAAGCTGCCACGGCGGTACCACTCGCCGTCCCAGGCAGCATTCTCCAAAGCCCGCTTGAGTGCGCTGGCATGCTTGTCCCAGGCGTTGGCACGCTTTGAATCGCCCTCGGCCTTGGCCAGCGGGGCAAATTCGCCAAGTGTTCTCAGCAGGAACCAACCGAGCCAGACACTGTCGCCCCGGCCCTCTTCACCGACGCGGTTCATGCCGTCGTTCCAGTCGCCGCCAAGGATCAGCGGCAGACCGTTCTTGGCGGTACGCTTGATGGCAAGGTCGAGCGCGCGGGCGCAGTGTTCGTAGAGCGACGCCTTCTTCTTGGAAAGCTCCGGCGTGAAGAACGCGTCGTGCTCGCCCGGGTTGAGCTGCTGCCCTTCGATGAAGGGCAGTTGTTCGTTGAGGATCGCAGCATCACCGGTGACCGTGACGTAGCGTGCGGTCGCGCTTGCCAGCCAGACGACATCGTCGGAGATCATCGTGCGCACGCCAGCCCCGGTGCGCGGCAGCCACCAATGCTGGACGTCGCCTTCGGCAAACTGGCGGCCGGCGGCATTCAGGATCTGCTCACGAGCGAGGCTTGCGTCATGCATGAGCAGCGCCAGCGTGTCCTGCAACTGGTCGCGGAAACCGAAGGCGCCGCTCGCCTGGTAGAAAGCCGAGCGCGCGCGGATGCGGCAGGCAAGGCTCTGGTACGGCAGCCAGTTGTTGACCATCGCGTCGAGCGCCTTGTCGGGCGTATCGACCTCGATCGTGCCCAGGAACGAACGCCAGTCGCGCTCGTTCTCAGTCAGTCGCTGGTCGAAATCGACCTTGAGATGACGGGTTACCAGCGCACTTGCTTCCTCGTCCGATCCGGCATCGCCGAGTAGCCAGAGCAAGGAAACCGAACCGCCGGCAGGCACCTCGACATCCCTCGATATCGCGGCGCACGGATCGACACCCGCTTCGACGCGTCCAGTCAACTCAGCACCGATCGTCACGGCGCGTGGTGACTCGACGTTGCCGCCATTGCCGATGAACTCATGGCGATCCGATGTCACCGAGTTGGCCTTGCCATCCATGGCCATAAAGGCGACGCGCTCGCCGAAATCGAGGCCGTAGGTATTGCGGGCGAAAATCGCACCCGTCGCGGCATCGAGCGAAGAGACGATGTTGGGGGCCGTCTTGGCCCGGCTGTTGCCGAGCACCCACTCGGCATATGTGTAAACCCTGAGCTTCGCCGGCACGGCACCGGTGTTTTCGATTCTCAGCCGCGAAACACGAACCGGATCATTCGGATCGACAAGATGCGTCAACTCGGTCGCCAGCGTTCCACGCTTGGAGCGGAAGGTCGAGACCCCCTGACCGTGGCGTGCCTCATAGCTTGCGCCCGCTTCACGAGCGACCGCCGCAATCGGCGAGTAGGTCCTGCCGCTGGCGCGGTCGAAGATGTAGATCGCCTCGCCAGGACGGTTGGTGACCGGATCGTTCGACCATGGCGTCAGCTGGTAGTCGCGGCTGTTGCGGCTCCAGGTAAAGGCGGCACCTTCCGCTGAGGTGTGGAAGCCAAAGCCTGCATTGGCGATAACATTGATCCAGGGCTGCGGCGTTGAACGGGTGCCGTTGAGGCGCACGACATAGTCGCGGCCGTTGACATCGAAGCCTCCGAAACCATTCCAGTATGAAAGACCGTCGCCAGACGCCTTGCGAGCACTGCGCGAGGGCGACGTTTGAAGCGCGGAGGTCTCCGGCCGCTCGGTGGCCTGAGCCGCGGCCAGCGCGTCGCGCGCCTGAAGCGCTGCCGCCTCGGCACGTTCGATCTGGTCGAAGATCGTGCCGTTGCGTGTGTGCAGGCAGACACGGGCGACAGCCAGCAGCGTACGGTAGGACGCCTCGTCCATCAGGTCGCGGCGCACAGCGAAGATATGCTGGCGCGGTCCGAGTTCCTTGCCACGCAGGCGGCTGTTCTCGCACAGCGCTTCAATCGCCTGCTGCAGGTCCTGGACGTAGGACGATGCCTGCTCGTTGACGATGACAAGATCGGCGACCAAGCCGCGAGCGCGCATATATTCCTGGAAGCGCAGGGCCTGAGCCACGATCTCGATGTCGGCAACGTCCCCGATCCTGATTGCAAGGATCGGGAAATCGCCCGAGATCGCCATTGGCCACAGCGCCGACTGCCGGCCGAGGCCGGAGGCTATGGCGTCCGCGGACAGGCGCAGGAACGGATCGGGATAGATCAGGAAACGTGCGAGTTTCTGCACATTGGCGGCATCGGCAAGGTTGAGGCCGAGATGACGCGTCTGCACCTGCGAACGGGTCCAGGACAGCATGGCCTGCCGCTGGAAGCCCTCGGGATGGTCGAGCTTGGCAACGGTCTCCTCAACCTCCTCGCGGGTTGAGCCGACGATCGTCCAATATGTCAGCGTCACCTTCTTGTTGGCAGGCACGCGGACACGGCGGCGCAGCGCGGCCACTGGATCCAGCGTGAAGCCGGCACTGCCCGAAAGCTTGGCGCCCGGATCGAATGCTGCCGGATCGGCGATGGTACGGCCACGGCCGATGAAGGCACGGCGGTCGGTTTCGGCTTCGGTGTCGCGCACGAAACCCGACTGGTCGGTGACGAAATGTGCCGCCACGACAGAAGGCTCGTTGGCGGCACGGGTACGCCGCGTCGCCAAGATGGCGCTGCCATTGTGGGTGATCTCGGTCTCGACGAACATCTTGGAAAACGCCGGATGGGCGTTGTCGTTGGCCTCCGGTGCAAGCACCAGTTCGGCGAACGACGTCACCTCGATGTGGCGGTCGACAGCTGCGTCGTTCCAGATCGTGACCTTGCGGGCTTCGCCATTACCTTCTGAGACGACGATGCACTCGACCTCGCTGCGCAACGTGCCCACCGTCTTGATGAAGCTTGCCTTGTCGTCGCAGAACACCGTCTGGGTCTGCTCGCCGGTGGCGCGCTTGGGCTCTGATGTGGCGGACCACCAGTCGCCGGTCTCGGTGTCGCGCAAGAACAGATAGGTGCCAAGCCGATCCTCTGTTGGATCCGGCTGCCAGCGCGTGATCGCCATGTCGTTCCAACGGCTGTAGCCGGAACCGGTAGCGGTCACCATTACTGTATAGCGGCCGTTCGACATCAGGTTGGTCGAACGCAGCGCCCGCATCGGATTTAGAACCAGGCGTGTGTCGGCGCTGTGATCGGTGGTCTCGTCCTTGGTGTGTTCGGCAACTTCTGTACGCACGGTGGCAACCGGGATGTCGCGCGGCGCCTTTTCCTGAAGCAGCAGTTCGGCCGCCTCGATCACGGGATCGCTGTGGAAGCGGTCGCGCATGCGGCCTTCAAAGATCGCATTGGCGATCGCCACGATCGACATGCCCTGGTGATGGGCCATGTAGTTGTAAACCACCGCGTGGTCGGTGCCTTCGGGCACGCGCTGCGGCGTGTAGTCGACAGCGTCGTAATAACCGTAGCGGCCAAGGGCGCCGAGCTTGCGCAAACGCCTGAGGTTCGCTGTCGCCTCGCTTGGCAGAAACTGCGCCGCCAGCACCGTCGCGTAGGGCGCGATGACGGTGTTCTGGCCAAGGCCACGCTTGAGGCCAAGGCCTGGAACGCCGAAATTGGTGTACTGGTAAGTCAGTTCGCGATCGCGGCCGTTATAGGCTGCTTCCGAAATACCCCACGGAATACCCTTCGACCGGCCGTACTGGATCTGCCGATGAACGATCAGCTTGTTGGTCTGGTTGAGGATGCCGCCCTGCGGCTCCTTCATGACCAGCGGCGGCATCAGGTACTCGAACATCGAGCCCGACCACGACATCAGCGCGCCCTGGAAGCCGATCTCGACGATCGGACGGCCAAGCCGGAACCAATGCTCGGTCGAGATGTCGCCCTTGGCGATACCGAACAGGCTGGTCAGCCGCGCCTCGGAGGCAAGCAGGTCGTAGCAGCTTTCGTCGAGCTGATGCTCCTCGACCCGGTAGCCGATGGACAGAAGCTTGCGTTCGTTGCGCATCAGGAACGAGAAGTTCATCTCGAAGGCGAACTTGCGGGTGCGTTCGCGCAGTTCCATCAGCTTGGTGCGCAACGCGGCGACCGCCTGGTCGTCGCTATGCGCGTCATGCACATGCGCCTCGCAGGTGATTTCGAGCGTCCTGGCCCAGTCGGCAAGGACGTCACTCTTGGTCGAGGCCGCCTCGGTGTGGATTGCGCCGGCGAGCTTGCGGATTTCACCCGACAGCACGGCAAGGTTGATGGTACGGATCGACGCCATTTCCGGCTGCGACTTGATGGTCTCCACCGCCCGACGCATGCCGTCGATGCGGTCGATGAGCCGCTGGCGCAGCGGCCTCAGTTGCCGGCGATCGTCAGGCAGGTCGGCAACGCTCTCCTCGATGATCGAAACGATGTCGAGAATGCCTTCGAAGTCACCCTGGAGATGCACCGACGGCGCTTCTGCCCATTCAGAGCAGGCGGCGGCGACCGCCACGAGATGACCGGCGAGATTGCCGCTGTCGACGCTCGAGACATAGAGTGGATAAAGCGGCCTGAGGGTGGTGGTGTCGTACCAGTTGTAGAGGTGCCCCCTGTAACGCTCCATCTTTTCGATCGTCGAAACGGTGGCGTCGATGCGGGCAACCGCGTCGGCAAGGCTGATCCAGCCGAAATCGCGAGCCGAGACAACCGACAGCAAATAGACGCCGATGTTGGTCGGCGAGGTGCGCGTGGCAATGACGCCGGTTGGGTTTTCCTGGAAATTGTCCGGCGGCAGGTGGTTCTGCTCCGGCGTCACGAACGTCTCGAAATAATGCCAGGTCCGGCGTGCCACCGTGCGCAGCGTGTGCACATCCCACGATGCGACATGCAACCGGTCTTCTGTTTCAGCCGAGCGGCTGATCAGCCAGGCAAAAGCCGGCGAACCTGCCCAGAAGATGGCAAAGGCGAAGGCGACGAACGCGCCGGTCGAATCCGTCATGACCGGCAAGATCAGGCCGACAGCCGCGAAGATCACCGCGCCATACATCATGCGGTAGTAGGCAGCGAGGTCGTTTCCGCCCGATTTTTGGGCTTGCGAGGCCGTGCGCCACTCCAGCAGGTTCTCGCGGCTGACGAAAAGCCGATAGATCGTACGGATGATCGCATCGCCCATCATCCAGGCCAGATGCGCCATCAACACGACCTTGAGCGCCACCATCGCCGTCCCGAAGGCCAGATCTCGCCCCAGCGCGCTGAAATGGCCGCGAGGTGTCGCTTCGCGATTCTTGGGCAGGATGGCGTCGATGATGTCGAAGGTCGGCGCCATGAACAGGCTGAGGATCAGCAATGCCTGCCATTGGGCGGCCTGGGTGAACGGCAGCAGCGTCCAGCCGGCAATCGCCGCCATGACCCAGAAGATCGGCGTCAGCGAGCGCCGGAGATTGTCGACCATCTTCCAGCGCGAAAGTGCCGGTACGCCCGATTTCGGGTCGAAGATGAAGCCGAGCAGCTGCCAGTCGCCACGAGCCCAACGATGCTGGCGCGAGGCATCGACCGAGTAGCGGGTCGGATAATCCTCGACGACCTCGACGTCGGTTACCAGCGCCGAGCGAGCCAAAGCGCCTTCGAGCAGATCGTGGGAAAGGATGGTGTTCTCGGCGATGCGTCCCTTGAGTGCCGCTTCCATAGCATCGACATGGTACAGGCCCTTGCCGGTGAAGGTGCCTTCGCCGAAGACGTCCTGATAGAGATCGGATACGGCAAAGACGTAAGGGTCGAGGCCGCGGTGGGCCGAAAACACACGCTGGAAGAACGAGGCTTCGTCGCCTGTCGTCAGCGAAGGCGTCACCCGCGGCTGCAGGATCGCGTAACCTGACGTCACCAGACGTTTGTCTGCGTCGAACTCCGGCCGATTGAGCGGGTGGCACATCTTGCCGACAAGCTTGGTGACCACGCCACGCGTCATGCGTGTGTCGGCGTCAAGCGTCATGACGTGAACGATGTTATCAGGAAGCGGCGTATCGGTCGGCAGGAAGGTGGTATCGCCGTCGCCGCGCAACAGCATGTTCAACTCATGCAGCTTGCCGCGCTTGCGCTCCCAACCCATCCAGCAGCCCTGCGCCGGATTGTATAGGCGACGGCGATGCAGCAGGTAAAAGAGCGGCGCGCCCTTGCTCGGATAGCGCTGGTTGAGCCTGGCGATCTCACGGCGGGCATAGTCGTAGATCTCACGGTCGCCGACGGAAATCTCGGCTTGGCTGTCGGGCCAATCCGAGAGCACGGCGAAATGGATTTCGCCCGACATGTTGGCAAGGTGATGGATTTCGATGTTGCGGATGTTTTCCTCGACATCGTCGCGCGAGCCTATCAGCGAAGGCACCACGACCAATGTCCGTGCATCCGCTGGAACACCGTCCTTGAATTCGTAACCGATCAGGCGGGTCGGCTCGAGGAACTTCAGCACGATGGTGTTGAAGAAGGCGAGCGCGCCTTCGCTGGCCGGAACCGAAAACAGGACCAGCATCACCACGACTGCCGCTGTCGGCAGGCCGAGTGCCGCCAATGCGTTGCCCGCCAGGAAAAGCAAAAGCACAGTCAGAGCAAAGACCGGGAGCGCGATACCGAGCCAGTTGGTCTTGCGGAAAGCCCGGTTGGCGATACGTCCGATGGTCGGGCGATAGCCGATCGCCCGCTCCAGTTCCTGCCGGCGCGGGCCGACGAGGAAGAAGCCAACGTCTGAGCTTTCCTTCTGCGGACCAGTATGATCCTCGGCTGAAGAAGGTGTTTCATTGAGCGCGAAGTCGGTTGCCTGTTCGGCAACCTGGAATTCCGACAGCTTGGAGTGACGGGCCAATTCCTCGATCGCGGCGCGATATTGGTCGCGAGAGGCGAAATCGAGCGCGGCAAAATTGGTGCGTTCGCGCAAAAGCGTGTCGACGCGGCTGACATCCTCGAACCAGACGGTCCAGTCCTCGTCGTTGATCAGGCGCAGGCCACGGATGATGTTACCGGTGGTGACGTTGCCGCTCGACAGCGTGTGGTGCTCGCCGATGATGATCTCTTCAGCGTCGCTGCCCGACTTCTCGAGCTCGTTTTCCAGCCAGATCAAGGCCTTGCCGGCGTTCTGCGAGCCATCGCGCAAGCGATAGAGCAATTGGGTCGCAAAGGTCGTATCACGGGCATGGGCGGCATAGGCCCTGAGCAGGGCAAGGCCGTCGTCCTGTTCCTGCACGCTTTGCAGGCGATCTGCTACGTCGTTAGCAATTGCCCGCATTTCGCGCGCGCGGTTCACCCGAACGGCGATGCGGCGCAGGTTTTCGACCAGAACGAAACGCAGGAGCGACGGCAGTGCCCACAACTCGCCAATGTGCAGCGGCTCGACCGACTGGTAGCCCTCGACGATCGCCTTGAACATCTGCGCCGAAACAGTGCTGTCGGAATGTGCGACATAAATCCAGGCGATCGCGAGCGCCCGCGGCACCGATTGGCCGTCGCCGAGATCGATCGTCGGCAACTCGCGGTAGAAGCGGCGCGGCAGGTCGCGCTTGACCTGATAGATGGTCTCTTCGACCAGATAGTTGTTGTCGAGCAGCCATTGCGCGGCGGGCGTGATCGGCTCGCCCCTGCCCTGCGCGGCGTTGGTGTCGCGATAGACCTGCAGGATCTTCTTGGCGCTCTCGCGAATGCGGGCGTGGAAGTCAAATGCCTCAAGACCGAAAAAGGAGCGCAGTTCCTTGCGAGCCAGGCTTTCGCCCGTCGCGCGCAGCCGGTCCTCGTGCAGCACGGTCGCCCTGATCGGCTGTTCGGCCACAGCCGGGAAGCTCGGCACTACGTCTTTTATCCGGCGCGGGTCGGTCTGAACATTCATCTACAGCATTCCGTTCGACAGAAAATCCGCAGCGCCTGCCGGCGTCGCGGACCTGCCATATAATCGTTTCAAACAAGAATTGGTTGCATGCAACCAACAGGTCTTTTGATCGCTCTTGCACCGCGGTTGAGTGAAAATATGGCGTCATCGCCGCCAATTCCCCCACGCGCCTCATAGCAGTGGCGAGCGAAGAGCGGAACGCAAGGATTGGGGCTTTTTCGTGTTCGCATGCTGAATTTTCGCCATATTTCAGACGGCTGGCGGCAACCATCCTGGCGCCGGCGTTTCTGCTTTCGAATCTCGGTCCCTACAGCGGCCAAACAGGCTTCGAATTGCTCATCCACCTCGCGGCAACACCGTGTAGACCCTGACCACAAATGCATGGAACTCGGCCATGTAGTTCTTGAGGAATTCGGCGGTGCTCTCGTTGGTTACCTCGCCGTCGTCGGTGATGAGCCCGGGCTTGAACTGGATGTAGGCTTCGGGTGCATTCATCTGCGGCGAGTTACAAAAACTCAGCACGCTGCGCAGGCTTTGCTGCGCCACCGCCGTACCGATCGCGCCCGGCGATGTACCGATGACGGCAGAAGGCTTTCGGGTGAAAGAATTGGTGCCGTAAGGCCGGCTCGCCCAGTCGATCGCATTCTTCAGGCCGCCGGGAATCGAGCGATTGTATTCGGGCGTTACGAACAGAATGGCATCGACGCTGGCAAGCGCCTTCTTGAAGGCACGCGCAGGCGGCGGAAAGTCGGCGTCGTAGTCGTAGCTATAGAGGGGCAGGTCGCGAAATGAGATCTCTTCCATTTCGAGATGTTTGGGCGCGAGCCCGACCAGCGCCTTGGCGAGCTTGCGGTTGATCGAACCGGCGGCAAGGCTGCCGACAAAATAGCCGACCTTGTAGGTGTCCATGGCACATCCTCCACTTCGCCGGCCGACAACGATCGCCGGCCTGACCTACCCATCCCCCTTGGGATAGTTTGCCAGTTCCGGCCGGATGTCACGACGATTTTGGAGATTGTTCGGCTATTGGCCGCGAATGGAGACCAGCAACAGCGAAACTGGTTCGTTCGGCTCAATTTTCAGCATGGCCGGGCCGTCTCCGGAATGCAGTGTGTCGAACACCGCTACCAGCTCGCCGCTCACGCGCGCCGTACCCGACACGAAGAAGACCATGCTGATGCCCTCGCCCAAGGCAATCTCGGTCGGCCCTGACAATTCCAGCCGTTGGACCGAATGGCCCGAGCGGCTCCGCCGGGTCATGACGTTGAAGTCGAGAACCGGCCCGTCGATGAGTGTTGCCCCGGTACTGACATCGCCGGGGAAAGCGTAAGGCGGAGATATTGGAGAAAGTTCAACCGGCTCAGCATCGCCGGCGGCAAGCCGCATGGTGCCAGCCAGAACCGTCAGCGTCCGATCGATGCCAGGAAAGACCGAAAACGGCCCGCCAGCGGCAACCTGCGCCATCGAGATGCGCCAGTCGAAGTCGTCGAGCCCGGCCGCAGGCGGCCAGGCCATGATTTCAGTCGTCACGCCGCCGCCATTCTTCCACGGCATGGGGCGGCAGTCGGCGTGACGAATGATGCGCATGATCAGCCCAGGATTGTTAGCCCAAGATTCCGGGCAAGTTGAGGCCATTCTCCTTGGCACAGTCGACGGCGATGTCGTAGCCGGCGTCGGCATGGCGCATGACGCCCGTCGCCGGGTCGTTCCACAATACGCGCTCCAGGCGACGCGCCGCATCTTCCGTGCCGTCGGCGACGATGACCATGCCCGAATGCTGCGAGAAGCCCATGCCGACGCCACCACCATGATGCAGCGACACCCAGGTGGCGCCCGAGGCGGTGTTGAGCAGGGCGTTCAGCAGCGGCCAGTCGGAGACTGCGTCCGAACCGTCCTTCATCGCCTCGGTCTCGCGATTGGGCGACGCGACCGAGCCTGAGTCGAGGTGATCGCGGCCGATGACGACAGGCGCCTTGAGCTCGCCCTTGGCGACCATTTCGTTGAAAGCAAGACCTAGGCGATGGCGATCGCCGAGGCCAACCCAGCAGATGCGTGCCGGCAAGCCCTGGAAATGGATGCGCTTGGCCGCCATGTCGAGCCAGTTGTGCAGGTGCTTGTTGCCAGGTGTCAGCTCCTTCACCTTGGCGTCGGTCTTGTAGATGTCCTCCGGATCGCCCGAAAGCGCTGCCCAGCGGAACGGGCCGACGCCGCGGCAGAACAGCGGGCGGATGTAGGCCGGCACGAAACCGGGGAAGTCGAAGGCATTTTCGACGCCCTCTTCCAATGCCATCTGGCGGATGTTGTTGCCGTAGTCGACCGTCGGCACGCCCATCTTGTGGAAGTCGAGCATGGCGCGGACCTGCACTGCCATTGAGGCGCGCGCTGCCTTTTCGACAGCCTTGGGGTCGCGCTCGCGCTTTTCTTCCCACTGGGCCACGGTCCAGCCTTGCGGAAGGTAGCCGTTGACCGGGTCGTGTGCCGAGGTCTGGTCAGTCACCGCATCCGGCCTGACGCCGCGCTTCACCAGTTCGGGGAAGACATCGGCGGCATTGCCGAGCAGCGCGACGGAAATCGCTTTTTTGTCCCGTCCGGCCTGGGCGATGATCGCCAGCGCGTCGTCGAGATCCTTGGCCTGGACGTCGACATAGCCGGTCTTCAGCCGCATCTCGATGCGGCTCGCCTGGCACTCGACGGCTAGGCAGGAGGCGCCGGCCATGGTGGCAGCCAGCGGCTGCGCGCCGCCCATGCCACCGAGACCAGCGGTCAGGATCCAGCGGCCGGAAAGGTCGCCGTCATAATGCTGGCGGCCCATCTCGACGAAGGTTTCGTAGGTGCCCTGAACGATGCCCTGGCTGCCGATATAGATCCACGAGCCAGCGGTCATCTGACCGTACATCATCAGGCCCTTCTTATCGAGGGCGTTGAAATGGTCCCAGGTTGCCCAGTGCGGCACCAGATTGGAGTTGGCCAGCAGCACGCGCGGCGCATCCTTGTGAGTGCGGAACACGCCGACCGGCTTGCCCGATTGAATCAGCAGGGTCTCGTCCGCTTCGAGCTTCCTCAAGGCGCTGACGATACGATCGTAGCTCTCCCAGTCGCGGGCGGCCCGGCCGATGCCGCCATAGACGACCAGTTCGCCTGGCTTTTCGGCGACCATCGGGTCGAGATTGTTCATCAGCATGCGCAGCGGCGCTTCGGTGAGCCAGCTCTTGGCCGTAAGTTCGGTGCCCGTCGCTGCGCGAATGACGCGTTCATTGTCGATGCGGGTATGTTGGGTCATGCGAAAACCTCCCTAGGAGTGGGTGTCAGTTGCCCGCCCAGGCGAGCGCGGTCTTGAGGATGTCTGTCAGCGCCGCCCGGGTCGGGGCGGCAAAATCGGCGTCGTAGCGCACCGGCCAGTTCGACGGCTCGCCCTTGCCTTCCGGCTCAAGCAGGTAGCCACGATTGGCGATCTCCATCTGCAGACCATGGATGCCTTTGGCAGGATTGGCGTGATGGCGGGTAATCCAGCCGCCCTTGAAGCGGCCATTGACCACCCACGGGCGACCGGTTGCAGCGATGATTGCCGCTACCTTGTCCTGCAACACCGGGTCGGTGCTCTTGCCGTCATTGGTGCCGAGATTGAAGACCGGCAGCCGACCTTCGAACAGGCGCGGCAGCACCGAGCGGATCGAGTGGCAGTCATAGATCACGATCTTCGGATGCAACGCCTTGAGGCGCGCGATCTCGCCTTCCAGGGCAGCGTGATAGGGATCGAAATAGACAGCGCGCCGCCTGGAAATCTCGTCGGCATCCGGCTCCTGCCCTGGCTTGTAGAGCGGATCGCCGTCGAAGGTGCTTGTGGGACAAAGCTCCGTCGTGTTCTGCCCGGGATAAAGCGAAACGCCCGAGGGATCGCGGTTGACGTCGATGATTGAGCGCGAAACCGTGGTGCGCACGATGGTTGCGCCCAGTTCTTCGGCGAAGGCATAAAGCTGATCGATCCACCAGTCAGTGTCGCGCCGCGCCAGCCACGGCGAGACGAAACCGTCGTCGAGGCCCACAAGATCGGTCCCGGTATGCGGCAAGCTCACCAGCAAGGGCGCATTGCCCCTGATGACGGTCAGCCAGGGCCTGTCGGTCATGCCTGATCTCCCGAGATTTGCGGCAGGCCGACATTGGCAGCCGCCTTGACGACCGCACCGGTGCGAACCAGCGCGATGGCCTTTTCCATGTCAGGGTGGAAATGCCGATCGTCGTCGAGATGTGGCACCTGGGCGCGAACAAGCTTGCGCACGGCTTCAAGCGCACCGCTCGACGCCAGCGGCGCATGGAAGTCGCAGCCCTGCGCGGCGGCAAGCAGCTCGATGCCGAGCACGCCGTTGGCGTTCTCGATCATGCCAAGCAGCCGGCGTGCGCCGTGAGCGGCCATCGAGACATGGTCTTCCTGATTGGCTGAAGTCGGGATCGAGTCGACGCTGGCCGGATAGGCCTTCTGCTTGTTTTCGGAAACCAACGCGGCAGCCGTGACCTGCGGGATCATGAAGCCGGAGTTCAGCCCTGGCTTCGGCGTCAGGAAAGCCGGCATGCCGGACAGTGCCGGATCGACCAGCATGGCGATGCGACGTTCGGACAAAGATCCGATCTCGCAGACGGCGAGCGCGATGATGTCGGCGGCAAAGGCCACCGGCTCGGCGTGGAAATTGCCACCTGACAGCGCAGTGTCGTCTTCGGTGAAGATCAGCGGGTTGTCGGTGACGCCATTGGCTTCGGTGCCGAGCGTGTCGGCTGCCTGGCGAAGTATTGTAAGGGCTGCACCCATCACCTGCGGCTGGCAGCGCAGGCAATACGGGTCCTGCACGCGTTCGTCGCCGACGCGATGACTTTCGCGAATGGCGCTGCCGGCCATCAGATTGCGCAACGCAGCGGCCGTTTCGATCTGGCCGCGGTGCTTTCTCAGAAGATGGATGCGCGGATCGAATGGAGCATCCGAGCCTTTGGCCGCATCGGTCGACAGCGCGCCGGTGACGAGCGCCGACTGGTAGAGGTTTTCCGCCTCGAACAGGGCAGCAAGCGCATAGGCGGTCGAGAATTGCGTGCCATTGAGCAGCGCCAGGCCTTCCTTGGCGCCGAGCGTGATCGGCTCGAGGCCGTGCGTGACAAAGGCCACCTTGGCCGGGACGATGCCGTGCGGCGTATGGCAGTCGCCAACGCCGATCATCGTCGCCGTCATGTGCGAAAGCGGTGCGAGATCGCCCGATGCACCGACAGAACCTTGTGCCGGAACAACCGGGATGACGTCCCTGGCGAGCATCGCCTGCAGCAGATCGATCGTCTCGGGTCGTACACCCGATGCGCCCTGGGCAAGGCTCGCGAGCTTGAGTGCCATCATCAGTCGCGCAACAGCCACCGGCATCGGCTCGCCGACACCTGCTGCATGCGACAGCACGATGTTGCGCTGCAGGGTTTCAAGATCGGACGCCGGGATGCGGACGCTGGCGAGCTTACCGAAACCGGTATTGATACCGTAGACCGGCTCGCCCTTGGCAACGATCCGCGCCACCGTTTCGGCGCTGGCCTTGATCCTGGGGCGGCAGGCCGGATCGAGTTCGGGAACCGCACCACGATAGATGGCGCGCCAGTCGGCAAGCGTGGCATTGCCGGGGTTCAATACAAGCGTGGTCATTTCCCTCTCCAGATACGGGCATGGAGCGGATTGAACCCCATGCGATAGACAAGTTCGGCCGGGCTCTCGATGTCCCAGATGGCAAGATCAGCCCATTTTCCTGTTTCAAGCGTGCCGGTCTCGGCTTGCAGGCCGAGTGCGCGTGCGGCTTCACGGGTCACCCCGGCGATGCATTCCTCGACCGTCATGGCAAACAGGGTCGCCGCCATGTTCATGGTCAAAAGCAGCGAGGTCAGCGGCGAGGTCCCGGGATTGTTGTCGGTGGCGACAGCCATTTTCACGCCGTGCTGGCGGAACAACCCGACGGGCGGCTTCTTGGTCTCGCGGATGAAGTAGTAGGCGCCGGGCAAGATGACGGCGACGGTGCCCGCCTTGGCCATGGCAACGGCACCCGCCTCGTCCGTGTACTCGAGGTGATCCGCCGACAATGCGCCATAGCTGGCGGCAAGCGCCGCGCCGCCAAGATTGGACAACTGGTCGGCGTGAAGCTTGACCGGCAGGCCCTTGGCAGTCGCGGTGTCAAAGACACGCGATATCTGATCGGGCAAGAAAGCAATGCCTTCGCAGAAGCCGTCGACGGCGTCGGCGAGGCCTTCGGCCGCGATCTTGTCGAGCATCTGGCCGGCAACGAGGTCGATATAGGCATCCTTGTCGCCATTGGCCTCCGGCGGCAATGCATGGGCGCCGAGGAAGGTCGTGCGTACCGTCACCGGCCGCAGCTCGGCAAGTTGACGCGCCGCGCGCAGCGATTTCGCTTCGTTCTCAAGGTCGAGCCCATAGCCAGACTTCACCTCGACGGTGGTGACGCCTTCCCCGATCAGCGCATCGAGGCGCGGCAGGGTCTGGGCGACGAGCTCGGCCTCGCTCGCCGCGCGCAAAGACTTGACCGACGAGACGATGCCGCCCCCCGCCCGCGCCACCTCTTCGTAGGTGGCACCGGCCAGGCGCATTTCGAATTCGTTGGCACGGTTTCCGGCATGGACCAGATGGGTGTGGCAGTCGATCAGGCCCGGCGTGATCCAGCGCCGGTGGCAGTCGATGATCTCGGCGCCTTCGCTCAATCCCGAGGGCATATCGGCCTCGGGACCAGCGAAAACGATACGGCCATCGCGCGCGGCTATCGCGCCATGCTCGACAACGCCAAGACCGGCCAAGCCTTCGGCAAGCGTCGCCAGTCGCGCATTGCGCCAGACCCTTGCCGATCCCGCTGATTGCTCTCCAGCCATGATCTTTTTCGTTTCCTCCACTTTCAATTATGTATATACATATCGAAACGCGATGCAAGTGCTATCGTGCAGTTCGCGAAAGAGGGTGAGGAGATTATGGTGGCGATGATATTCGCGGAGCAAGCGCTTCTGGCCGATGGCTGGCAACGAAATGTCCGGCTGACGCTGGCCGGCGGCCGCATCGACAAGGTGGAAGTCGCCACGGCTGCCCAGCCTGGCGACGAGCGTCATGCGATTGTACTGCCCGGAATGCCCAATTTGCACAGCCACGCCTTCCAGCGCGGCATGGCAGGTCTCGCCGAAATCCGCGGTCCGTCGTCCGACAGCTTCTGGTCGTGGCGCGAGGTGATGTACCGCTTCGCGCTATCGATGACGCCCGAGCAGGTCGAAGCGGTTGCCGCGCAGCTTTATGTCGAAATGCTGGAGGCCGGTTTTTCCCGAGTCGGCGAGTTCCACTATCTCCACCATGACCGCGACGGCAGCCCCTATGCCAACATCGCCGAGATGGCCGAGCGCATCGCTGCCGCCTCCATCGACACCGGCATCGGGCTGACATTACTGCCCGTATTCTACGCGCATTCGGGTTTCGGCGGCGCGCCCGCCAATGAAGGCCAGCGTCGATTCATCAACGATACGAATCGCTTCGCGAAGCTTTTTGAGAAGTGCGGCGAAGCGCTGAAGGGCGTCGACGGCGCAGTGCTTGGTCTCGCGCCGCACAGCCTGCGCGCCGCAACGCCTGATGAACTGGCTACTGTCACCGCCATGACCAGCGAGCCGATCCACATCCATATCGCCGAGCAGGTCAAGGAGGTCGAGGACTGCGTCGCCTGGTCAGGCGCTCGACCCGTCGAATGGCTGTTGCGCCATGCCGACGTCGACAAGCGCTGGTGCCTGATCCACGCCACGCACATGACCGAAGCGGAAACCATCGCGATGGCCAAGTCTGGCGCAGTCGCCGGCCTGTGCCCGATCACCGAGGCCAATCTCGGCGACGGTGTCTTTTCAGCCCCGCTGTTCGTCGAGCATGGCGGCAAATACGGCGTCGGCTCGGATTCCAATGTCGAGATCGGCGTCGGCGGCGAGTTGCGGATGCTCGAATATTCGCAGCGCCTCGCCCATCGCGCCCGCAACGTGCTCGCGACGTCAGGCCAGTCGACAGGCCGCGCCTTGTTCGATGCAGCCCTCGACGGCGGCGCTCAGGCGCTTGGCGCAGGTTCGGCAGGGCTTGCAGCGGGTTCGGCGGCGGATTTCGTCTCGCTCGACCCAAACCACCCAACGCTTGCGGGAAAATCTGGCGACGCCATTCTCGACGCCTGGATCTTCGCACGCGGCGGCAAAGTGGACTGCGTGTGGGCACATGGCCGCAAAGTCGTGTCGGATGGCGCACATTTCCGCCGCGACGCTATTGCAGCAAGGTTCCGCACCGTGATGATGGAACTGACGGCGGCGTAACAAGGAGCGATTGAGGTGCCCGATTCGATGGCGGAGACGGTTGAAGAGCCTGTTGGCGGCGATGCATCGACATCGCTCTACCAGCGCATCCTCAACGACATTCGCGACCGCATTGTTTCGGGCGAATGGGAACCTGGCTACCGCATCCCGTTCGAGCATGAGCTGACCGCCGAATATGGCTGCTCGCGCATGACCGTGAACAAGGCGCTGTCGCAGCTTGCCAAATCCGGGCTGATCGAGCGCCGCCGCCGGTCCGGCAGCTTCGTGCGCCGGCCGCAATCCCAGGCGGCGGTGCTCGAAATCCACGACATCCGCATCGAGGTCGAAGCGCTCGGCCTGCCCTATCGCTATGAACTGATGGCACAGACCAAACGGCGCGCCACAACGGTCGACCGCGAAAGGCTCGGCCCTGGCCCCTCGGTTGCGGGGCAGGTCCTGGCTTTGCAGTGTCTGCATTATGCCGGGGTGCGGCCGTTCTGCGTCGAGGACCGCCTCATCAGTCTCGCCGCCGTGCCTGAAGCGGCCGACCAGGAGTTCCTGAAATCGGCGCCCGGACCATGGCTGATCGGACAGGTGCCATGGAGTGCGGCCGAACATGTCATTCGTGCTGCGGCAGCAGACGGCGAAACGGCAGCGGACCTTGGGCTCGCGAGCGGTGCGCCCTGCCTGATCATCGAAAGGCGGACGTGGAGCGCCGAGCGCCCTGTCACCCATGTACGCTTCACCTATCCGGCGAATGCACACACGGTGGTGGCCCGCTTCACGCCGTCCGATAGCTAGACCCGGGAAAAAGAAGAACGCCGCGCATCCCAAGGACGCGCGGCGCTCTTTTAGGCTTCAAGCCGAAGACAATTGCTTATGCGGCGGCCGTGACGATGATCTCGACCTTGTATTCCGGACCAGCCAGCTTGGCTTCGCCGGTGGCGCGTGCAGGCGTGTTGCCCTGAGGCACCCAGCCGTCCCAGACCGAGTTCATCTCGGCGAAGGTCGACATGTCGTCGAGCCAGATGATCGCCTGCAGGATCTTGGTCTTGTCCGTGCCGGCCTTGGCCAGCAGTGCGTCGATCTCGGCCAGGATGGCCTTGGTCTGCGCGGCAACGCTTTCGCCCGGGGCGCCAACCTGGCCAGCCAGGTAGACGGTGCTGTTGTGGATGACGATCTGGCTCATGCGGGGGCCGACATCGATACGACGAACACTCATGGGTGGTCTCCTTCCGTTAGGGGTGGCGCCTTCTTAGATTTTGCCACCCCCTGGACGCAAGGCCGCAGTGGTCGAATTACGTGGGCCAGACGCGGTGCTCACCGGCTTTGCTTCACAAATCCACCGGATTGTCAGCTCGCTCTCGTTGACTAATGTAATAACATCACATATCCAATGACGACTTCGCCGCCGCAGAGCATGACCGCCGATGACCGACGCCTGCCTGACATTCAAGGATCTGACGCTTGGCTACAACAGCCATCCGGCGGTGCATCACCTCAACGGCTCGATCAAGTCCGGTTCGCTGACGGCAGTCGTTGGCGCCAACGGCTCGGGCAAGTCCACCCTGATGAAGGGCATCGTCGGCGTCTTGAAGCCGATGGCCGGGGTTTGCACAGTGGCATCGGGCAAGCGCGTCGCCTACCTGCCGCAGCAGTCCGAACTCGATCGCAGCTTTCCCGCCCGCGTCGTCGATCTCGTTTCGCTCGGCTTGTGGCCCCGGCGCGGCCTGCTTGGCCGCTACTCCCGGGAAGACCGCGACTCCGTCTCAAAGGCGCTGATGGCGGTTGGCCTGGAAGGCTTCGAAAAACGCTCCATCGACACGCTGTCGGGCGGCCAGCTCCAGCGCGCGCTGTTTGCCCGCGTCCTGGTTCAGGATGCCGACCTCATCCTGCTCGACGAGCCGTTCAACGCCGTTGACGCCAAGACAGTCGGCGACCTGATCAAGCTCATCAAGCGCTGGCACGGCGAAAACCGCACCGTGATGGTCGTCGCCCACGATCTCGAACTGGTACGCACCCATTTTCCCGACACCCTGCTGCTGGCCCGCCAACCGGTCGCCTGGGGCGAAACACGCGACACACTGCGGCCGGAAAACCTGCTCAAGGCCAGGCGTTTCGATGAGGCTTGGCACGACGACGCGCCCTGGTGCGAACCGGACGATGGGCATTCGCACGACCACGCTCATTCGCATGCCCATGACGACCACCACCATCATGATCACGGCGACGTTCATGATCATCCCGACCATGAATCCGGCCCCCGGGCAGCGTGAACCTCGCCATGTATGATTTCCTGATCGCCCCTTTCGTCGAATTCGGCTTCATGCAACGCGCGCTTGCCGGCTCGCTGATGCTGGCGCTGGGCTCCTGCCCGGTCGGCGTCTTCCTGATGCTCAGGCGCATGAGCCTGACCGGTGACGCCATGGCGCATGCCATCCTGCCCGGTGCCGCCGCAGGCTTCCTGCTCTACGGCCTGCAGATTGTGCCGATGACCATTGGCGGACTGATCGCCGGCGTCATCGTGGCGCTCGGCGCGGGAGCCGTATCTCGCTTCACCGTTCAGCGCGAAGACGCCTCGATGGCGGCGTTCTATTTGATTTCGCTGGCGCTTGGCGTGTTGATCGTGTCGCTGCGCGGCTCGAGCGTCGACCTTATGCATGTGCTGTTCGGCACCGTGCTGGCACTCAACGACGACGCGCTGACGCTGATCGCGCTAATTTCGGGCATCACGCTGCTGACACTCGCCATCTTCTGGCGCGCACTCGTCGCCGAATGCCTCGACCCACTGTTTCTGCGCTCGGTCAGCCGCTTAGGCACGCCAGTGCATTTCATTTTCCTCGGCCTTGTCGTGCTTAACCTCGTCGGCGGCTTCCAGGCGCTCGGCACGCTTCTATCGGTCGGCCTGATGATGCTTCCTGCCGCCGCAGCGCGCTTCTGGACGTCGCGCGTCGAGCCGATGTGTGCGCTCGCCTTCGGCTTTGGTGCGATATCCTGCATCGCCGGGCTGCTGGTTTCCTACCACGCCTCGCTGCCCTCGGGCCCGGCGATCATCCTTTCGGCAGGCGCGATCTACCTCGCCTCCATCCTCTTTGGCACCCGCGGCGTCTTCAACACCAAGCTTCGCCGCCACCGCCACCGCACCGCCTGATCCGCTTCAACATGGAGAGACATATGCTCAGGACAATTGGCTTCGCCTCGCTGATGAGCGTTATAACATTAACATCACTGACCGCGACTTCTGCTACTGCCGAACCGCTAAAGGTCGTGGCCAGCTTCTCGATCATTGGCGATTTTGCCCAGAATGTCGGCGGCGACCGCATCGAACTGACCACTTTGGTTGGTCCCGACGGCGATGCCCATGTCTACGAACCCTCGCCCGCCGATGCGGTCAGAATGTCGAAGGCCGATGTCGTCCTGGTCAACGGCCTGCAATTCGAAGGTTTCCTGCAGCGCCTTGTCGAGGCGAGTGCCACCAAGGCTTCGGTGGTCGAGCTGACCAAGGGCGTCGAGCCGATCAAGATGAAGGAAGAGCATGAGCACGCCGCCGAAGCCGGTGGCGACCATCACCATCACGGCGACCTCGACCCGCACGCATTCCAGTCGCTCGCCAACGCCAAGATCTATGTGAAGAACGTTGCCGACGCCTTCTGCACCGCCGATGCCGCCGGCTGCGATACCTACAAGGCCAATGCCGACGCCTACACCGCCAAGCTCGATGCCGCCGAAGCCGAGGTAAAGGCTGCGGTGGCTTCGATCCCCGAGGACAAGCGCACTGTTATCACCTCGCACGACGCCTTCGGCTATTTCGAAAACGCCTACGGCCTGACCTTCCTGGCACCCGAGGGCATTTCGACCGAGGCTGAAGCCTCCGCTGCTGATGTCGCAGCGCTGATCTCGCAGGTTCGTGGCGACAAGGCCTCGGCGATCTTTGTCGAAAACATCACCAACCCGCGCCTGGTCGAGCAGATTTCCGCCGAAACCGGCGTCAAGGTCGGCGGCACGCTCTATTCCGACGCGCTGTCCAAGGCCGATGGCCCGGCCGCGACCTACATCGACATGATGAAAGCCAACATCGCCACCATCAAGGGCGCGATCCTCGGTAGCTAGCCAGTCGCGATCGACACGGCGGCCTCGCGCGCGCCTGCCCGACCACCTGTACTATCAACCAGCCTGATCAAGGCGGGGCCAAGAACCTCGCCTTTTTCTTTAGCCTTATCTGTTATGTAATAACATTATACGAGGACACCATGAAACACCTGCTCGCCACCACATCTGCGCTTGCCGTTCTGCTCGGCTTCGCGACCGCCCCCTCTTTCGCGGAGGAAAAGACCGCATGGCGGCTGTTCGTCTCCGACCATGCGGCGCCCGTCGTCCATGCCCTGGATATGGAGACCGGCAAGACGATCGACACATTCAATGTCAAAGTGCCCACCAGCCTGTATCGCTCGGACAGCGGCCGCACCGTCTTTGCCGTACAAGGCAAGGGCGACGTGATCTCGGTACTGTCGAGCGGCATCTCGTTCGGCGACCATGGCGACCACGGCGACATCAAGGTCGAGGCGCCCAAACTGCTCGACGTCACCTTCGAGGGCAAAAAGCCGTCGCACTTCGTCGATCATGGCGGCGACATCGCCTTGTTCTTCGACGGCGAAGGCGCGGCCCGCATCGTCAGCGAAACCAACGTGCTCGAAGGCAAGCCGGCAGTGCGCGAGATTGCCACTAGCGCGCCTCACCATGGCGTTGCGGTCGCGATCGGCGACTTCGCACTGACGACGGAACCGAACTTCGAAAAGCCTGATGAACTGCCAGTTGGCATCCGCGTCACCGACCGTTCGGGCGCAACCGTGGGCGACGTGCATGCGTGCCCTGACCTGCATGGCGAGGCGGCTTCCGGCAACCTCCTGGCCATCGCTTGCGCCAAGGGGTTGCTAGTGGTCAAGGAAAGCGGCGGCACGCCGTCAATCGAGATGCTGCCCTACGACGAACGGCTGCCGGCCGGCAAATCGACGACTTTGGTCGGCGGTCGCGGCCTTCAGTATTTCCTTGGCAATTACGGCCCGAGCGCTGTCGTTCTGATCGACCCGAAATCCGAGGACGCCTTCCGGCTGATCGAGTTGCCGACGCGCCGGGTGCATTTCGCCGTCGATCCGGTGCGGGCGAAATTCGCCTATGCCTTCACCGAGGACGGCCAGCTTCACCGCGTCGACGTGGTCGCGGGCAAGATCGACGCATCGCTCAAGCTGACCGAGCCCTACAGCATGGACGGTCACTGGAGCGATCCGCGCCCGCGCATCGCTGTCGCCGGCAGCCGGATCGTCGTTTCGGACCCACTCAAGAGCGTTCTGCACGTCGTCGATGCCGAAAGCTTCAAGCAGGGCGACGACATCGCGCTTGAAGGCAAGCCGTTCAACCTCGTGGCCGTCGGTGGTTCCGGCGAAACGCATTAGAGCGCCTTGCGTCCGGAAGGACGCACGAAGGACGCTCTGACACTTTGACCTTGCCGCTCAGGTCCGGCGGCATCCGCTGCCGGACCAACTCACCCAGGCCCCAACCAAGGGAAAACCCGATGCCTGTGCGAATTGATACGACGCCATTGCCGGTGACCGTCCTTTCCGGCTTCCTCGGCGCGGGAAAAACGACACTTCTCAACCACATCCTCAACAATCGCGAAGGCCGCCGCGTCGCCGTCATCGTCAACGACATGAGCGAGATCAACATAGACGCGGCGCTCATTCGCGACGGCGGCGCCAATCTATCGCGCACCGACGAGCAACTGGTCGAAATGACCAATGGCTGCATCTGCTGCACCTTGCGCGATGACTTGCTCAAGGAGGTGCGCGCGCTCGCCCAACAAGGCCGCTTCGACTATCTGCTGATCGAATCGACAGGGATTTCCGAACCCCTGCCCGTCGCCTCGACCTTTCAGTTTCGCGACGAAAACGGCGACAGCCTCTCCGATGTCGCGCGGCTCGACACGATGGTGACGGTGGTCGACGCCGCCAACCTGCTCAAGGACTATTCGTCGTCTGATTTCCTGCGTGATCGCGGCGAACAGGCCGGCGATCAGGATGATCGCGCGCTGGTCTACCTGCTTGTCGAGCAGATCGAATTCGCCGACGTCGTGGTGCTGAACAAGGCAAGGGCGGCCAGTGCCGCCGACCGCGAGGGCGCACGCAAGATCATCCGCGCGCTCAATCCCGATGCCGAACTGATCGAAACCGATTTCGGTCGCGTGCCGATCGACAAGATCCTTGGCACCGGCCGCTTCGATTTCGACAAGGCCGAGCAACATCCTCTATGGTTCAAGGAGTTGAATGGTTTTGGCGACCACGTTCCCGAGACCGAAGAATATGGCATCCGCTCCTTCGTCTATCGTGAGCGGCGGCCGTTCGAACCGGTGAAACTGCACGGCTTCATCCGCCGCGAATGGCCGGGCGTCGTCCGCGCCAAGGGTTTTTTCTGGCTTGCCACGCGGCCCAAGCTTGTCGGCGAGATCAGCCAAGCCGGAGCTTTGGTGCGCACCGGCAAGCGCGGTCTGTGGTGGTCGGCGGTTCCACGTGGGCAATGGCCCGAATTTCCCGAATGGCATGAGGCGATGAAGCCTTATCTCGATCCCGTCTGGGGAGACCGACGACAGGAGATCGTCTTCATCGGCTGCGATCCGATGAACGAGGTGCGCATAAGGGCTGAACTCGACGATTGTCTGGTCGACACCTCAGCTTTCACTCCCACGCAATGGCGCGACCTCGCCGACCCCTTCCCGTCCTGGGATCGCTCGGCAGCCTGACCTGACCGACAGGAGTTGCCCCGCCGGCCCGACAGTGGCAAGACTGGCGCCGACAAGCCGCCGGGGCGGCCAACAAACCTGAGAGGACGAAAATGGAATACCGCCAGATCACCGACGATTACTCGGTTTCCGGCCAGATCACGCCGGACGAAGTGGCCGCCATCAAGGCCGCCGGTTTCAAGAGCGTCATCTGCAACAGGCCAGACGACGAGCAGCCCGGCCAGCCATCCGCAGACAGCGTCAAGGCGGCGGTCGAAGCAGCCGGTCTCGCCTTCCGCTACATCCCCGTCATCAGCGGCCAGATGAGCGGGGACAACGTTGCCGACATGGCTGTCGCGCTGGACGAGATGGACGGCCCGGTCTTCGCCTATTGCCGCTCGGGCACCCGCTGCACCAACCTCTACATGGCGATCCAGCAGAGCAAGGGCTGAAGCAGCACGGCGACGGGAGTACGTTTGTTGCTTGAAAGCCAATTATGACCTAAATTATGGTCATAAGGATCACGCCGATGAATGTTTCCGTCGCCGAAGCCAAAGCCAAATTCTCCGAGCTCATCAAGCGGGCGGAAGCCGGCGAGGAGATTGTCGTCACGCGCCACGGCAAGGCAGTGGCCCGTGTGATGCCGCCAGAGCCGGAACAGGCATTGCTTCCCCGGATCGGCGCGCTCAAGGGCAAGATCTGGATAGCCGATGATTTCGACGCACCACTTGATGAATTCGAGGAATACATGAAGTGATGGGCGAGGCTTTCCTCGCCGACACGCATGTCATCTTGTGGTCGATCAATGACGACCCACGCCTGCGGCCGGCACACCGGGAAATCCTTGCATCTTCGGCCATTGTCTACGCCAGCGCGGCTAGCGTCTGGGAGATCTCGATCAAGCGGAGCATTGGCAAGCTGGACGTGCCTTCCGACCTCGGCTTCCTCCTTCCGAAGATGCAGTTTACGCCGCTTGCCATCACCATCGAGCATGCTCAACGAGTGGCCGATTTACCGCGCCACCACGGCGATCCGTTTGACCGGCTGTTGATTGCGCAGGCGCAGATTGAAAACCTGTCGATCCTCACCGCCGATCCATTGTTCTCACGCTACGATGTAGCCCTAGCCTAAAGCCCCAGTCGCTCGACCTCCTCGCCTCTAAAACGCAGATCATAGTCGAGAAAGAACTCGTCGAGTTGCGGCGGGGCAACCGAGGTGCCCGCCAGCATCGCATGCACCTGGCCGCGATGATGGATCTGGTGGATGAACAGATGCGCCAGCAGATCGCCGATGCGTTCGGGGATCTGGCCCGCCTTGCCGCGATCGGAGAGTACCTGCCTGTCGAGATCGTGTTCACCGACACTGTCGCAGCAAGCCACAAGCCTCCGGTCAAACTCGGCCTGCGCCGTGGCAAGGGCTGCCACGTCGTCAAACACGACAAAACGGTCAAACACCCTTCGCCCTTCGCCGCCCTCCTCGATCATGTCGAGATAATAGAGATCGACTTCCAGGATGTGGTTCAGCGTTTCCTTGAGGGACGGAAAGAAACTCGTCCGGGCAGCTTCGAACTCGCCCGGCTGCAATCCCTGCATGGCGCGGTAGAGGCGGTCGTTGGACCACAGATTGTTCCGCGCCATGCGGCGAAAGTGGCTCGTCAGTTCCATCGGCGGCGGCAATCAGGCCGGTTCGAACCTGCCGACCTGGCGTTCGATCGCACCGAAGATCGAGTGGCCGGCCTTGTCCTTCATCTCGACGCGCAGCGTGTCGCCGAGCGAAACTGACAGCGTCTCGACAGCCCCCCTGACGATGGCACCAGTGCCAATCGATCGGCTAGCGGCAGCTTCCGCGATCATTTTGGGAAAGCTGGTCCAGAGAGATGTGACGTTGCGCCCGCCGGCAAGAAGCGGCAGGTGCACGGCTCCGTCCCAACCATCGCCCATCTCGTCGGGCGTGACCGCGACAGGTGACAAGGCCGACGTGCCGGCCTGGCCGCCGTCCAGAATCGTGTCCGTGGAGAGCACGATCAGGGCAACCGCCTCCTTCGCCGCCTCTTCCGTCGCCGCCATGGCAACGTCGGCGACAATCACGGCGACAGCCGCCTCCACCTTGGCGTCGCGGATCTTGCCGGGCAGTTCGATGGGATCGCGCGGGCCGGCAAAGGCATCGCCACCGCCAAGCCGCTGGTAGGCACGCGGCAGGGGCGAGTGGGCATCATGTTCGTGGAACCGCGATGACGGAACCGAGCCAACCTCGAGCGATTCGGCCAGGGCCGCGAGGTGCGGGGAAATCCGGCGCCAGTCGTCGAGCGCCGACTGCAGGCTCAGTGCCAGGAACGAGGCATCGGTGTATCGCGTCAGGTCGCGCGAGACGATGACCAGTTTCCCGTCACGCGAACCGTTCTTCAGCGTCGCCAGTTTCATGCACGTCCTCCCGGTTAGGGGGCGTCTTCGCCCTTAGCCGTCACAACAAGCCCGTCGCGGCCAATCGTCAAGGGACCATTCCATGTTTTCCTGACAGCTTCGACCCAATCGGCCTCGCCGATGTCGGGATCGTCGGCCGGAATGAGGTGGTTGAGCACCAGGCGTCCGATGCCGGCACTCGCCGCGATCATGCCCGCTTCGCCCGCCAGGCTGTGGCTTGCCATCAGATGCTCGCGCAGCCGCGCTCCGTTGCCGGTGCGTGCCACGAGACGCTCGACACCTTCCTCCAGCATTGCCTCGTGGAGCAGGATGTCGGCGCCGCGCGCGAAGTCCGCCAGTGGCGGGAAGAACGCCGTGTCTGCAGAAAAGACGATGCTTGTGCCTTCGTGCTCGAAGCGCAAAGCGAAGCATTCGGTCACCGGCGGATGGTCGACACGCAGGGCGGTGACCGACAGATCACCGTCGCGCAGAACGTCACCCTCGTCGAACTCCACGACCTCGACCATCTCGCGCAGGTCCGGACGGCCTTCGTCGATGATTCTAATTTCGATATCGAATTCAAGCGCCTGAACGAAACTTTGCCAGTATCGATTCAATCCGACCGGGCCGAAAAGCTTGACCGGTGTCGCAAGCCCGGCCGTCCAGGCGGTGTGGATTAGCGGCCCAAGCTCGAGCACATGGTCGGAATGGAGATGGGTGATGAAGATCAGGTCGAGCGCCTTGAGGCTGAGACCCGCATCAGTCACTCCGCGCGTCACGCCGAGCCCGCAATCGACAACGATCCTGCGCCCGCCGAGCTCCAAAAGCGTCGATGTCGGCCAAGGGCCACCGGGCCTGATCGCGGGACCACCCTTGGTGCCGAGCAGAACAATGCGGGCGCTCATGCACACCTGCCCTGGATGACACCCGGCATTAGAATTTCTCGCTTCATGCCACACCTCGTCTTGCAAGCGCCCAAGCTAGAGCGCCGGCCACGACCGAAGCAAGATCAAAGCGTCAATCGACGCGGCGCGGATATTGGGCGCGTGGCGGGATCCAGTGATGAACCACAGCCAGCAACAGCAGGCTGATGCAGCTCAGCAGCACCACTATGAACAGCGTGCTGCCCTGATAGGGTGTAGCCGTTGCCACAAGCGGGATCGCTCCCGCCGGCGGGTGGGTGACGCGGAACATCAGCATCAGGGCGATCGAAACGCCGACCGCCACCGCCGACACTTCCCACATGCCGGGGAAGGCCATCGCCGCAGCGACGCCGACCAGCGTGGCAATGAAATAACCGGCAAAAATGTTGATCGGCTGCGCCAGCGGGCTGGCCGGTTGGCCAAACAACAAAACCGCCGTTGCGCCCAGTGGCGCGATCAGCATTGGCAAGCCGGTGACCGATGCAAGTCCACCGACGGCGGCCAGACCGACAATTGCACCCGATCCCGACTTTACGTGCGAGAGCATCTGTCCTTTCGGCTCGTGTCGGGCAGTAAGGGTGCGTATGTGGCGGCGCATCGTCATTTCCAGCCGAAGGGCCTGCTTCGATAGCAACGGCGGCACCGGCTGGCAACGTGCCTTTGTTCGAAAATTTCTCCCTGAAGTGAAAAAACTTTCCTAAATCACCAGTCCATGACCACCTTGCCGGAATTGCCGCTTCGCATGGCGTCGAAGCCGGCCTGATAGTCGTCAATGCCGATGCGATGGGTGATGAGACCGGCGATGTCGAGCGGGCCCTGCACCAGCGCGATCATCTTGTACCAGGTCTCGAACATCTCGCGGCCGTAGATGCCCTTGAGATGCAGCATCTTGAAGATGACCTTGTTCCAGTCAATCTCGAAGCCGGTCGGCGCGATGCCCAGGATGGCGATCTTGCCGCCATTGTTCATGGTGTCGATCATGTCGCGGAAGGCGACAGCCGAGCCCGACATCTCGAGGCCGACGTCAAAGCCCTCGGTCATGCCTTCATCGCGCATGACGTCGCGCAGCTTTTCCTTCGAGGCATCGACGACATGATGGACGCCGAGTTTCCTGGCAAGTGCGAGGCGCACCGGATTGATGTCGGTGATGACGACCTTCCTGGCACCGACACATTGGGCGACAAGCGCACCCATGATGCCGATGGGCCCGGCACCCGTCACCAGAACGTCCTCGCCGACGAGATCGAACGACAATGCAGTATGCACGGCATTGCCGAGCGGATCGAAGATCGCCGCGATCTCGTCCGACACATCGTCGGGAATCGGCACGACATTGTGCTGGGGAATGGCGACGTATTCGGCGAAGGAACCCGGACGGTTGACGCCGACGCCAAGTGTGTTGCGGCACAGATGTCCACGCCCCGCCCGGCAATTGCGGCAATGACCGCAGACGATATGGCCCTCACCCGAGACTCGCTGGCCGATCTTGTAGTCGGTCACCCCTGCGCCGAAGTCGGCAATCGTGCCGACGAACTCATGGCCGGTGACCATCGGCACCGGCACCGTCTTTTGCGCCCACTGATCCCAGTTGTAGATGTGGACGTCGGTACCGCAAATCGCTGATTTTCTGACCTTGATCAGCACATCGTTGGGGCCGACTTCCGGCACCGGCACTTCTTCCATCCAGATACCCGGTTCGGCTTTCGCCTTCACCAGCGCACGCATCATGTTCGACATCGTCTTGTCCTCGGAATCGCTTGATCCAGAATCGCTTTTGGCAGTTCTGGCAGGTTATGAAATGATACCCAACTCGCGCCCAACTTCGCCAAATGCTGCCACCGCGCGATCGATATCGGCTGTCGAATGTGCTGCCGACATCTGCGTGCGGATACGCGCCGCGCCCTTTGGCACGACCGGGAATGAAAAGCCGATGACGTAGATGCCGCGCTTCAGCATGCGGGCAGCCATCTCCTGGGCCACCGTCGCATCGCCAAGCATGACCGGGATGATCGGATGATCGGCGCCGGCAAGCGTGAAGCCGAGCTTGCCCATGCCGGAGCGGAAGCGCTCTGCATTGGCATAGAGCTTTTCGCGCAAGGCCCCGCCCTCGGCGATCAGGTCCAGCACCTTGATCGAGCCACCGGCGATGGAAGGAGCAAGCGTGTTGGAAAAAAGATAGGGCCGCGAACGCTGGCGCAACCAGTCGACGACCTCGCGCCTGGCCGAGGTGTAGCCGCCGGACGCGCCGCCCAGCGCCTTGCCGAGCGTGCCGGTGATGATGTCGACCCGGCCTTCGACGCCGCAATGTTCCGGCGTGCCACGGCCGTTTCTGCCGACGAAGCCGACGGCATGGCTGTCATCGACCATCACCATCGCCCCGTATTTTTCGGCAAGGTCGCAGACGCCCTTGAGATTGGCGATGATGCCGTCCATCGAGAACACGCCGTCGGTGGCGATCAGCTTGAAGCGGCTGCCCTCGGCTTTCCTCAGTTCTTCCTCGAGTGCCACCATGTCATTGTTGGCATAGCGGAAGCGTTTCGCCTTGGACAGGCGCACGCCGTCTATGATCGAGGCGTGGTTGAGGGCATCGGAAATGATCGCATCGTCTTCGCCGAGTAACGTCTCGAACAGGCCGGCATTGGCATCGAAACAGGAGGAATAGAGGATCGTATCCTCCATACCGAGGAAGGCTGACAGCTTCGCCTCCAGTTCCTTGTGCTCTTCCTGGGTGCCGCAGATGAAGCGCACCGAAGCCATGCCGTAGCCATAGCGGTCGAGCGCCTTCTTGGCCGCGTCGCGCAATTCATGGCTGTCGGCGAGGCCGAGATAGTTGTTGGCACAGAAGTTCAGCACCTTTTCGCCGCCGACTTCGATCTCGGCACTCTGGGTCGAGGTGATGACGCGCTCGGACTTGTAGAGCCCCGCGGATTTCAGTGCCTCAAGTTCAGATGAGATATGGGAAAGGAAATTGCCGCTCATGCGCATCTGCTCCCTGCTTGCTGCCGGAAATTCCGCCGAAGCTGGAAGAAACGCTATCACAAATACGACTTGGCCGCTCGCCGCTTCCCTCGCTTCGGGACCGTCGATCGCGCGCTAAGCTCAATCCGATTTTCGGGGCAATTCACGGGAAACGGCATGAACGACGCTGAAATTTCGAGCATCCGACTGTTCCGGCAATGGCAGCCGTTTCGCGACGGCACCTACCGTTGCTCGGGTGGACGCAGCGCGGAAGGCTTTGATTCGACAATTGTCGAAATCACCCGCCGCGACGGCATCAGCGGTTATGGTGAGATGGCGCCGCTCGGTAGTTTCTACGATCCCGCCTTTGCCTCAGGCGCCCGCGAGGCGATGAAGGAGCTGGCGCCGCAACTGCTCGGCTGCGACGCATCGGGCATCGAGGCGCTGAACCGGCGCATGGACCTGCTGCTCAAGGGGCATCCTTATGCCAAGTCAGCCATCGACATGGCGCTGTGGGACCTGGCCGGCAAGCGGTCCGGGCTGTCGCTGGCCGCCATGACCGGTGGCGCCGAAGGAGAACACCTCGCGCTTTACCGCTCCATCGCCCAGCAGGCGCCGGACGCCATGGCGGCACGGGCAAAGAAATACATCACCGAGGGCTACCGCCGCCTGCAGGTGAAGGTCGGGCTCGACGTCAATGAGGACATCGCAAGGCTGGAAGCAGTGCGGGCATCGGTGCCCGCTGACACCGTGCTGTTTTGCGATGCCAATGCGAGTTGGGGCACGGCCGAGACGCGACGTTTCCTGATGGCGACGAGAAACCTCGACTACACGCTGGAACAGCCATGTGCGAGCTATGAGGAAAACCTGGCCATCCGCCGTGTTACCGACAGGCCGCTGGTGCTCGACGAGACCATTGACGGCGCGGACGTCCTGATCCGGGCGATCGGCGACGGCCTTGTCGACGGCATCACCATCAAGCTGGCGCGCGTCGGCGGTCTGACCAAGGCCAAGCTGTTGCGCGACATCGCGATAGCCAAGAACCTGAAGGTGACGATCGAAGACACTGGCGGCGCGCAGATCGACACTGCAGCCTATTCGGGCCTGCTGCTGTCCACGCCCGAACATCTCAGGCAGCATACCGTCGACTTCCACAACTGGGTGACGGTTTCTAATGCCCACGGCGAGTTCGCCATTGCCGATGGCATGATGGCCCTTCCCGGCGGACCGGGTCTCGGTCTGGACGTCGACTCTGATGTGTTCGGCGAACCGCTGTTTGCCTGCAACGTTTGAAGAGATGGCTGGACGGACACGCCCCCGCACCCGTCCAGCCGGTGGTCGGCGCTATGGTAGCGGGGCGCCGACGACCTCGATGTTCTGTTGGGCGCAGGTTTCGAAGAAACGCTGCGTTGCTTCAGGCGTACGTTCAGCCCTCGGCGGCAGGCTGTCTGCCGGCAGGCTCATCTGACGAACCATCTGCTCGAACTCGCCACTCTGGGTGACGATGAGGCACGTGGCGCCTTCGGTGGATTCGACCCGGAAATTGTGCGGGAGCCCCTTCGGAGCCATCACCGTCTGGCCGGTATGGGCGACGAAAGCCTTGCCGTCGACATGAAACCGCATCGTGCCTTCGAGGATGTGAATGACCTCGTCGCCGCTGAGCGTGACATGCAGTGGCGTCGTTTCGCCTTGCGGCATGCGGCATTCGATGACGCTGATCTGGTCGTCGCCGGCGCGCGCCGGGACGCGGATGGTCATGAGGTTGTCGCCGAACCACAAAATCTGGTTGGCGTTTTCAGCCCTGGTCTGAGCGCTCACAGATTATTCTCCCCGCAACCCGGCGAAACAGCCGGCCAGATTGGGAGTTACCGACACGATGTAACCGTTTGAGGTTGGCAGCCGGGGCTACTGTTTCAAGCCAATGAAACAATACGCGCTTAAGTCGAAATATATTCGCAACCCCTAAACCTAAAAGCGAAAGCTGTATTGCGCTCGAATGCGGTTCGATACCCAAAAAGAAAAGGCGGCCGCGAAGCGCTGCTTCGCGGCCGCCTGAAGCGGTTTTTAGGTGTGGAGAGCCTTAGAAGAAGGCCTGCAGGCCGGTCTGGGCGCGGCCCAGGATCAGTGCATGCACGTCATGCGTGCCTTCGTAGGTGTTGACCGTCTCCAGGTTCTGCGCGTGGCGCATGACGTGGTAGCCGATCTGGATGCCGTTGCCGCCATGCATGTCGCGAGCGACACGGGCGATGTCGAGGGCCTTGCCGCAGTTGTTGCGCTTGACGAGGCTGATCATCTCGGGCGCGAACTTGTGCTCGTCCATCAGGCGCCCAACGCGCAGCGAGCCCTGGAGACCGAGCGCGATCTCGGTCTGCATGTCGGCCAGCTTCTTCTGGTAGAGCTGCATGCCAGCCAGCGGCTTGTTGAACTGCTTGCGGTCGAGGCCATACTGGCGGGCACGATGCCAGCAGTCTTCGGCAGCGCCCATCACGCCCCAGGAAATGCCGTAGCGGGCGCGATTGAGGCAGCCGAACGGACCCTTGAGGCCCGAGACGTTCGGCAGCAGCGCATCTTCGCCGACTTCGACGCCTTCCATGACGATTTCGCCTGTAATCGAGGCGCGCAGCGACAGCTTGCCGCCGATCTTCGGTGCCGACAGACCCTTCATGCCCTTTTCGAGCACGAAGCCACGGATCTGGTTGTCGTGAGCAGCCGACTTGGCCCAAACGACAAACACATCGGCGATCGGCGAGTTGGAGATCCACATCTTCGAGCCGCTGATCTTGTAGCCATTGGCGGTCTTTTCAGCGCGGGTCTTCATGCCGCCCGGATCGGAACCGGCATCCGGCTCGGTCAGGCCAAAGCAGCCGATCCATTCACCGGAGGCGAGCTTCGGCAGGTACTTCTTGCGCTGCTCCTCGGAGCCGTAGGCATAGATCGGATACATCACCAGCGACGACTGCACCGACATCATCGAGCGATAGCCCGAATCGACGCGCTCGACTTCACGGGCGACGAGGCCGTAGGTGACATAGCTGGCACCCAGGCCGCCATATTCCTCAGGAACGGTGATGCCGAGCAGCCCGGCCTCGCCCATTTCGCGGAAGATCGCCGGATCGGTCTTCTCGTCGAGATAGGCTTCCTCGATGCGCGGAGCGAGCTTGTCGGCAGCAAAGGCGGCCGCGCCGTCGCGCACCATGCGCTCGTCTTCGGTCAGCTGGTCTTCAATCAGGAACGGGTCGGCCCAGACAAAGCTGCCGCCGCCGGCCGGTGTGGATGCGCTCATGGTTCCTCCGGAAAATGGGTGAATTCTTGGCCATCCTAGACCGCTTCGGCACATTTCGCTAACAAGTAATCTCGCATAGTTTATGCGTAAATTCGATCAACTTGCCCTGAGGCCAGGCGATGCGCCGCAGCTACGTTCCTACGATTGCAGAGCTTGAGGCGTTTCGCGCCTGCGCCAGCCTCGGCACGACAATTCGCGCTGCCGATCAGCTCGGCCTGACGCAGAGCTCGGTCAGCCGCTCGATCGGCCAACTGGAGGACCGACTCGGCGTGGCGCTGTTCCACCGGGTAAGACAGCGGCTAGCACTGTCCGACGCCGGCCGGCGCTTCGCCCGCGATGCCGAGACCATCCTCGACGCCCTGCACCAAGCAGCCGTACGCACCATGGCCTTCGGCGGCCAGTCCGACGTGCTGAGCATCGCGGTGCTGCCGACGCTGGCCGACCGCTGGCTGATCCCCAGGCTTGCCGGGTTCCACGCCGCACACCCGCATGTCGCCATCGACCTTGCGGTGCGGCTGGAGACAGTCGACTTCGAAACGGAAGCTTTCGACGCAGCGATCCAGCGCGGCCCGGCAGAACCGGGACAGCCTGGCATCGTGCGCCTGTTCGATGAGGAGCTCGTCGTCGTGGCTTCACCGGATCTGCTCGACGGCCGCGCCGCGCTCGACGACGCCGAACTTGCCGCGCTGCCGCTTCTGCAGCAGTCGACCCGACCGACGCTGTGGCTGCAGTGGTTCCAGGCAGCCGGTATCGACCCGCGCACCACCTTGCGCGGTCACCGCTTCGAACAGTTCTCGATGGTCGTCGAGGCGGCGGTCGCCGGCCTCGGCGTAGCACTGGTGCCGGAAGTGCTGGCCGAGCGCGAACTCGCCTCAGGCCGGCTGGTCATGGCGTCGCCCAACCGCATCGCCGGCGAAGCGCCTTACCGGCTCGCCTTCCGCCCAGGCAGCGAGGATCGCCCGGGCCTGCGCGAATTCGTCCGCTGGCTGACGGCAGAGGCCCAGCCGGTCAGATCCTGAGGCCGAAGCGGATGCCGTCATAGATGGCGGCGTGGATGTTGCGCGCCTGAACCGCATCGCCAATGCGCAGCAACAGGAAGCGGCCCTCCGGGTTCTTGTCCGGGAAGATGTCGCCGCCATGGATCAGGCGCTCGTAGTCGATGGCGCCACCGTTCTTCGACAGCGGCTTCAACTCGACGTAAAGGTCGTCGAGCGGCAGCGTGCCGTGCTCGACGACGATCTGGTCGACGCGGCGTTCCTCGCTCCAGCCCTTGGCGTAGTCGGACGACAGCGTCGCCACCAGTTGGTTGCCGTCGCGCCGGACCGATTTCAGCCGCGTGTTGATGGTGATCTTCACGCCGTTGCGATGAAAAGCCTCCATATAGGGCACGTGGTTCATGCCGCCGATCTCCGGCGCGAAGAAGCGCTCGGGCGTCAACAGCTCGACTTTCGCGCCTGCCTTGCCGATCAGTTCGGCCGCGGTCATGCCCTGATGACCGCCATTGTCGTCGTAAAGCAGCACGTTTTCCGCCGGCTTGACGCTGCCGGCAATGATGTCCCAGCTCGATGTCACAAGCTCGTCGCCTCCGTCGAGCGGCGGGTTCTGCGGCAGACCGCCAGTGGCGATCACCACAGCGTCCGGGTCAAGGGCCACTACATCGTCGGCGCCAGCCCAGATGTCGTAGCGGGTCTCGACGCCGAGGCGCTCCAATTCGGCCAGGCGCCAGTCGACGATGCCGATCAGTTCGCGCCGGCGCGGGTTCTGGGCTGCCAGCCGCACCTGCCCGCCGGCCTGGCTTGAGGCCTCCAGCACTGTCACCTTGTGGCCGCGCTCGGCAAGTACGCGTGCCGCTTCAAGACCTGCGGCACCGGCGCCGACCACGACCACCTTGCGCAGCGGACCATCAGTGCGAGAAATGACATGCGGGATCGTTGCTTCGCGTCCGGTGGCGGCGTTGTGAATGCACAGCGCGCCGCCGCCCTCATAGATGCGGTCGAGGCAGTAGGTGGCGCCGACGCAGGGCCTGATCCGGTGCTCTTCGCCTGCCATCACCCTTTTGGTGATGTGCGGATCGGCGATGTGGGCCCGCGTCATGCCGACCATGTCGAGCTTGCCCGCAGCAATGGCGTGGCGGGCCGTTGCGACATCGGAAATACGTGCGGCGTGGAAGACCGGGAACTTCGTCGCCGCCCTGACCTCACCGGCAAAGTCGAGATGCGGCGCAGAGGCCATGCCGTGGATGGGGATCACGCCGGTCAGCGCGGCATCGGTGTCGATATGGCCGCGGATGATGTTGAGAAAGTCGAATTTTCCCGACGAAGCCAGCCGTTGGGCGATCTCGATGCCCTCCTGTTTCGACAGCCCCTTGTCCATATCCTCGTCGGCGACCATGCGGATGCCGACGAGGAAATCCGGACCGACGGCGGCGCGCACGGCATCGATCACTCGCCAGGTGAAGCGCAAGCGGTTGTCGAGCGAGCCGCCATAATCATCGTCGCGATGGTTGGTCACTGGTGACCAGAAGCCGTCGAGCAGATGGCCGTAGGCCTCGAACTCGATGCCGTCGAGCCCCGCCGCCTTCATGCGCTGGGCCGCCGTGGCATAGTCGCCAACGATACGATCGAGATCCCAGTCCTCGGCGGTCTTGGGGAAAGTGCGGTGGGCGGCCTCTCGCACCGGCGAGGCGCTGAGCACAGGCAGCCAGTCGGCCTTGTTCCAGGCGGTCCGCCGGCCAAGATGGGTCAGCTGGATCATCACCTTGCAGTCGTGCTCGTGGCAGGCATCGGCAAGCTCGGCCATGTAAGGCACGATGGCATCGTCATAGGCATGAAGGTTGCCGAAGGCAGCCGGGCTGTCGCGCGAGACGATCGCCGAGCCGGCGGTCATTGTCAGCGCCATGCCGCCCTTGGCCTTTTCGGCATGGTAGAGCCGGTAGCGCTCCTTGGGCATGCCGTCCTCGGAATAGGCCGGCTCGTGGCTCGTCGACATGATGCGGTTCTTGAGCCGCAGATGCTTGAGCTGGTAGGGCTGGAGAAGCGGATCGTTGCTGGTCATTGCCTTCCCGTATTGTCAGGCGCTAATACACGCCACTCAAAAATCTGGCCTGGGCAGTCTGGCGCATGCCGCTGTCCCGGCAATGAGCCAGGCCAACTCAGAAGAGCTGCCCAATGACCATCACCGACACCCTCACCCAACTTGGAAACCATGTTCACACGCCGGCCTCGCCCGAGACCGCCGTGCTCGAAACCGTGCCCTATGACCGCGTCGGCGGCCCGCCCGCCATCGTACGCTTCACCTGCCCGGAGTTCACCTCGCTGTGCCCGGTGACCGGCCAGCCGGATTTCGCCCACATCGTCATCGACTACGCGCCGGACAAGCTTCTTGTCGAATCCAAGTCGCTCAAGCTGTTCATGGTTTCGTTCCGCAATCACGGCGCCTTCCACGAGGACTGTACCGTGATGATTGGCAGCCGCGTCGTCGAAGCGACCAAGCCGTTGTGGCTGCGCATCGCCGGCTACTGGTATCCGCGCGGCGGCATCCCCATCGATGTGTTCTGGCAGACCGGCAAGCCGCCGGAGGGCGTGTGGCTGCCCGAAACGGGCGTCTCGCCCTATCGCGGACGCGGCTGAACGCATCGAACTGGTCTGGGCGCTCACTGGCATTGATACTGGCTAAGCGCCCATTCGTTGGTCACCGACAACAGGTCGGCGATCTTCCATTCGCCATCGACCTTCTTCAGCTTCCACTGCATGCGATGCGGCTCGCCCGCCGCCGTGAAGGCAGCGACCACGATTGCTGAGTCGCCTGTTTCCGAGCCGATGATCTTCAGGCTCTTGTCGAGCTCGGCCTTGTCATAGACAGCACTGTCGAGCGGCATGCTGGCATCAAGGCAATCGCCTTGCTCCGATTTCTCCAGCTGGTCGCGGGCGTCGAGCACGGCTTTGGCTGGATCGACGAAGCGGCCGCGCTCGGCGGGGTCGAGTTCGAGCCCGATGCGGTCGTAGAACGGCTTGACGGCTTCAACCGCAGTCCCAGCCATGGCCGGCGTGACCATCAAGGGCAGGATGACGGTGGCAAAAGCGGCTTTCATGGCGGCCTCGGCGTTGGATTGGCTGCCCTCAATACCACGCATCATTGACCGTTACCTTGCGCTGCCGCGTCATCTTTCACTTCGACGCGCACGATCTTGCCGTCGGCGTCGAAATACACCGTCTCCTCGCCCGAACGTTGGAGACGCGCGCCGGTGACGGCATGCGTCGCCTCGAGCCGCCAGCGCGACCAGGCTGAACGAGGCGGCAGCGCAGCCATTACCTCGTCCTTGGAAATCTGGTCGTCGTAGACAGCGAAATAGCTGCGAAAAGCTTCCGTGATCGCATCGCGGCCGACGATGGCGCCGATGCCATCGGAGGCATATTCGGCATCGGGTGCGAAGCAGGCTTCGATTGCCTCGAAGTCGAGGACGTCGATCGCGGCGTGGTAGCGTTTCAGCGCAGCAACCGGATCGAAGGCCGTGTCATGCATCTTGCCGGCAGTCCTCAATACCACGCGTCTTCCATCGACGCCTTCTTGCGCGTCATGAACTCCTGCAGCGCGTCGTCTATGCCGGGATCGAGCGGCGGCGCCTCGTACTCGGCGAGCATCGTCTTCCAGCGTTTGTTGGCGCGCGTGGCCGCATCGGCCGAGCCCGCAGCCTGCCATTTCTCGTAGGGTTCGTTGTCGGCGATCGCCGAATCCCAGAACGCGGTTTCGTAATTGGCCATGGTGTGGGCACAGCCGAAGAAATGGCTGCCCGGACCGACCTCCTTGAAGGCATCGAGTGCCAGTTGGTTGTCGTCGATCTTCACGCCATCGAGATAAGTGTGCAGCGCGCCGCAGAAATCGGCGTCCATGACGAACTTCTCATAGGACATCGACAACAGCCCGTCGAGGAACCCGGCGGAGTGCAGGATGAAATTGGCGCCGCAATGCACGGCCGCCAACATCGACATGGTGCCCTCGTTCATGGCGTGGGCGTCGGGCAGCTTGGAGGTGGTGAAATTGCCGGAGCAGCGTAGCGGCAGGTTAAGTCTTCTCGCCAGCTGCCCGATGACCATCGAGCCGATCGCCGGCTCGGGCGTGCCGAAAGTCGGCGAGCCCGAACGCAGCGACATCGACGACAGGAAATTGCCGAAGATAACGGGTGCGCCGGGCCGTTCCAGCTGGGTCAGCGCGCAGCCGGCCATGGTCTCGGCCAGCGACTGGGCGATGGCGCCCGCGTTGGTCACCGGGCCCATCGCACCGCCGAGGATGAAGGGCACGATGACCGCCGCCTGGTTGGCGCGGGCATAGGCGCGCAGTGCCGTGGTCATGGTCGCGTCCCAGACCAGCGGCGAGTTGACGTTGACGTTGCCGAGGATGACGCAGTTCTGGTCGGTGAATTCTTCACCGAAGACGATGCGGGCCATGTCGATGGAATCCTCGGCACGGCTTTCCGACGTCACCGAGCCCATGAAGCCGCGGTCGGAATAGCGGATGTGGCAGTAGACCATGTCGAGATGGCGCTTGTTGACCGGCACGTCGACCGGCTCGCAGATGGTGCCGCCGGAATGATGCAGCCAGGGCGATGACTGCGCCAGCTTCACGAAATTGCGAAAATCCTCGATGGTGCCGTAGCGGCGGCCCTTGTCGAGATCCATGACGAAGGGCGAGCCATAGGCCGGAGAGAACACCACGCTCTTGCCGCCGATCTCGACCGAACTGGCGGGGTTCCGCGCATGCTGGGTGAAGGTTGCAGGCGCGGTCTTCAGCACTTCGCGCAACAGGCCGGGCTCGAACTTGACCAGCACGCCCTCGACCTTGGCCCCTGCCCGCCGCCAGTGGTCGAGCGCCACCGGGTCGTCACGGAACTCGATGCCAATCTCGGCAAGGATGCGGTCGGCGGTCTGCTCGATGCGGACCAGGTTTTCCTCCGACAGGATGTCATAGGTCGGGATATTTCTGACGATGTAGGGCCGGCCATGCGCCTCGGGACCGTGCGAGCGCTGCTCCCGGCGGGCATTGCGGCCGCTACGCTCGCGGCGCTTGGCCGGCTCGGTCAAGGCTTCGGCGGTGGCAACGCTCATGTCAGGCTCCTGATAGCTCTGACATGAAGCTAGCCTTTGGATCGTGTGTTGTGACGCTTGAAAATCCTCATGATTTGCATAAGCATGGCTTATGCAAAGCCTTCGCCACCTGCTGCCCTCCGCCGGCAGCCTGATCGTCTTCGAAGCCGCCGGACGGCTGGCGAGCTTCACCGCCGCCGGCCGCGAGCTCGGAATGACCCAGGCCGCCGTTTCCTACGCGATCCGGGGACTTGAGGACCAGTTTGGCGCCAAGCTGTTCCAGCGCCGCCACAGGCAGGTGCTGCTGACGGAAGCCGGCGAACGCTTCCATGCCGATGTCACGCTCGGCCTGTCGCATATCCGCAAGTCGGCGGAGGAGCTCCGGGCCCGCGCCGGCGGCATGCATGTGACACTGTCGGCCTCGACCGCCTTTGCCTCGTTCTGGATGATGCCGCGCCTGCAGAAATTCCGTGACGACCTGCCTGGCATCGACCTGCGCATCCAGACCGCCGATCGCGACCTCGACCTAGTGGCGGAGGGCATCCCCTTGGGCATTCGCGGCGGCGACGCAGCCGACTGGCCGGATTACGAACTTTTGCCCATCGCCAGCGAAGAGATTTATCCTGTCGCCGGGCCGGCCTATCTCTCACGCGCCGGCACGCCGTCAACACCGGCGGAAATGACCCTACATCACCTGATCCATCTCGAAGAGCCCTTTCGCCCGGCGGCAACCTGGAACGAATGGTTCCAGTCTGCAGGCCTCAATGGTGCTGTCGCCAAACGCGGGCTGGTCATCAACGACTACGTACTTGTCATCCAGGCTGTCATGGAGGGCCAGGGCATAGCGCTCGGCTGGCGCCATCTCGCCGACCGGCTGATCGCGGCAGGGCTGCTGGTCCGGCTTTCCGATCATGTGATGACGACGAACAAGGGGTTCCACGTCGCATGGCCGCGGAACCGCACTCTGAGCGAAAGTGCAGAGAAGGTGCGCGATTGGCTGGCGACGCAGAGCTGACGACCGGTCACGATTTCCCACCGATATCGCATCGCCGCCGCTGTCCCGCCACGACCGAATCCCGCTATAGTCTTGCCATGCCCATTCGCCAGCTATCCGAAACGATGATCAACCAGATCGCCGCCGGCGAGGTCGTCGAACGACCCGCCAGCGTGGTCAAGGAACTGGTCGAGAACGCGCTCGACGCCGGGGCCTCGCGCATCGAGGTGGCAACATCAGGCGGCGGGCTCAACCTGATCCGCGTCGTCGACGACGGTTCGGGCATGCCCGAAGACGAGCTTTCGCTGGCGATCTCACGCCATTGCACCTCAAAGCTCGGCGAAGATATCCTCGACATCCGCTCGCTCGGTTTCCGCGGCGAGGCCTTGCCGTCGATCGGCTCGGTGTCGAAGCTCGCCATCCGCTCGCGCACGAAGGCAGCCGACAGCGGCGCCGAAATCTCGGTCGAGGGCGGCCGCGTCTCCGCAGTGCGGCCGGCGCCGACCAATCGCGGCACCTCGGTCGAAGTGCGCGACCTGTTCTACGCAACCCCTGCCCGGCTCAAATTCATGAAGACCGAGCGCGCCGAGGCAACGGCCATCGCCGATACGGTCAAGCGCATCGCCATTGCCTTCCCGGCCGTGCGCTTCACGCTATCGGGCACCGACCGCTCGACGCTGGAGTTGTCGGCCACATCGGACGATATCGAAGGCAGGCTTGGGCGCATCGCCCAGGTGATGGGCACAGACTTCCCCGACAATTCGATTGTCATCGATGCCGCGCGGGAGAGCGTTCGGCTCGAAGGCCATGTCTCGATCCCGTCCTACACCAGGGGCAATGCGCTGCAGCAATATGCCTATGTCAACGGCCGGCCGGTGCGCGACAAGCTGATCGCCTCGGCGATACGCGGCGCCTATGCCGACGTCTTGCCGCGCGACCGCCATGCGGTGACCGTGCTGTTCCTGACGCTCGACCCGGCCTATGTCGACGTCAACGTGCATCCGGCCAAGGCCGATGTGCGCTTCCGCGACCCGGGCCTGGTGCGCGGCCTGATCGTCGGCGCCATCCGCCAGGCGCTGGCCAATGCCGGCATCCGGCCGGCGACGACAGGGACGCAGGCGATGATGGGGGCGTTCCGGCCGGGGCCGACAAGCTACGGCCACCCCGGCCCGGCCAACGGCCATCGCGCCTACAATCCGGATTTCCGTGCGGCAACATCAGCAAACTACGATCCGCAACGCTCGCCATTCCGGCCGCTCGACACCGGCTTCGCCGAGGCAGCACAGGCGCACTTCGACACCGGACCACTGCACAGCGCCGACGCCCGCGCCGGCCAGGCCGAGGTGGTCGAAGCGCTGCTGCGGACCGAACTGGGTGCCGCCCGGGCACAGGTGCATGAAAACTACATCGTCGCCCAGACCAGCGACTCGCTTGTCATCGTCGACCAGCACGCTGCCCATGAGCGCCTTGTCTATGAGGCGCTGAAAAACGCGCTGCATTCGCGCCCGATCCCCTCGCAGATGCTGTTGCTGCCCGAGATCGTCGACATGCCCGAGGAAGACGCCGAGCGGCTGGCTCTGCATTCGGAGACGCTGGCTCGCTTCGGTCTCGGCGTCGAGCGCTTCGGCCCCGGCGCTGTCGCCGTGCGCGAAACGCCCGCCATGCTTGGCGAAACCGACGTCACCCTGTTGGTGCGCGACCTCGCCGACGAGATCGCCGACAGTGACACCGCTGATACGCTGAAGGAGCGGCTCCATGCCATTGCCGCCACCATGGCCTGCCATGGCTCTGTGCGGTCGGGGCGCAGGTTGCGGCCGGAGGAGATGAACGCGCTGCTTCGCCAGATGGAAGCGACGCCGGGATCGGGTACCTGCAACCACGGGCGCCCGACCTACATCGAACTCAAGCTGGCCGATATCGAAAAGCTGTTCGGCCGCAGGTAGCCTCTCAGCGCTTCAGGTTGACCAGTACCACGCCGGCCAGCGCCAGCGCACCGCCTGTTATGCCGAACAGGCCTGGCGTCTCGCCGAGCCAGACGAAGCCGATCGCAACAGCCACCGGCGGCACGCAGTACATGAAGTTCGAGGCGCGCGAAGCCGGCAGGCGCGACAGCGCCACCGACCAACTGGCATAGGCGACCAGGCTCGGCACGATGCCGAGAAAGATGACCGACCAGAACGGTTCGGCTGCGGCGACCGACATCTGGGCAAGGCCGTTGGGCAGTGCGGGTGCCAGAAACAGCGCGCCGAGGATCATGTTCCAGGCCGAGACGGTCAGTGGCCTGTGGCGGCTGTACAGGCGCTTCTGGACGATGCTGCTCAGCGAAGTGCACAGCGCCGATCCCAGGATCAGCAAGGCGCCGGTGTTGAAGGTCAGCCCCTGCCCTTCGCCAAGCGCTATAATGCCGATGCCGGCAAAGGACAGGAATGTGCCGATCCAGGCGAGTACGGGAAAGCGCTCGCCGAGCAGGATCATCGCCAGCACGGCGGTGATGATCGGATTGACGTTGATGATGAAGCTCGCAGCACCCGCCGAGACGGTCATCTCGCCATAGTTCAGCAGCACCGTGTAGAGCGCGATGAAGACAGCGCCACCGAAGGCAAAGCGCCATAGCTCGTTCAGCGCCGGCAAGGCCGGGCGCAGGATCATCAGGTAGATCGCCGACGGCACCGCCGCGATGGCAAAGCGCAAAGCGCCCAGTTCGATCGGGTCGATGGCGCTCAGCCCGGCGCGAATGGCCGGAAAGGACGAGGCCCAGCCGACGATCGTCACGACCACAGCGAGGATGGTCACGGCAGAAGGCGCCTGTGTCGGATTCGACGTGCTGGTCTGGGCGGTCATGGCTAGGCCTCGTCAGTTGGGTCTGCGGGCTAGATTTCTCCGATACCGAGCTGATTGACAAACGAATAAATCGAGGCTCAGCTGTGAGCATGGATCACAGCTCGGAACAGATGCTCCCTCTCGAAACCTTGCGCGCCTTCCAGGCGGCGGCACGCAGCGGCAGCTTCTCGGCGGCAGCCGAAAAGCTCAACATGACCCACGGCGCGATCAGCCGGCAGGTCGCCAAGCTCGAGGATTGGCTCGGGCTCAGGCTGTTCGAGCGCGGCGCGCGCGGCGTGACGCTGACGCTCGAAGGCCAGCGGCTGCACCTGCGCGCCAGCGAGGCGTTCTCGCTGATTTCTGACACCACCGACCGCTGGGTCGAGCCGCGCGGTGCCGCGGTGGTCCGGCTGACCTCGATTCCATCCATCGCCGGACTGTGGCTGATGCCGCGCCTGTCGGAACTCGAAGCGGGAAACCCAAAACTGCGCATCGTGCTCGACATCGACAACCGCCATGCCGATCTCGCCGACGAGGGCATCGACCTGTCCATCCGCTGCGGCCGCGGCAAGATTCCGGGCCGCATCTCGACGCAGATGTTCGAGGAACATTGTTTCCCCATCGCCTCGCCGGAACTTGCCGCACGGATCGGCAGTGGTAGCGCCGAAAGGTTTCTGGACTTCCCGCTGATCCACGATTCCGACGCGTCGAGCTGGCGAGCCTGGTTCAGCACCCACGGCCTCGACTACCGCCCTCGCCCGCAGGACCGGCGCTTCGAGGACTACAATCTGGTGCTGTCGGCGGCGAGCCATGGCCTTGGGATCGCACTTGCGCGTCCGCCGCTCACCGAAAACCAGCTGAAAGCGGGCCATCTCGTCGTCGTCGACGAACACCGCGCGCTGAACCCGGTCTCCTACTGGCTCGACCGCCCGCAGGGACGGCCCAGAAGTGCTGCGGCTGAACTGGCGCGTCGCATCGGCCACCATGCCGGGCTGGCGCCCGAGACGGTCGAACGGTTCCTGTCCGAAGACAGGTAGCTTGACCTTCGACATTTTGTGACCGTAAAAGCCGGGCACTGCACGGCACGCCCTTCTTAATGGGCCCAAGAAACTGTAGATTTCAGGTCCAGGCGATGGCGCCGGCGATCGGCACCAGGAGATTGAGCGAAGGCCCATGATGAACCGTTTCGAAGGCCCCGGCGCACGCGAAGCCCGCATCCGCTATCTCGACGGCGATTTCCAGGTGACGAGCCCCGGTTCTTTCGTGCGCTGCGCGGTGACAGGAGAATCGATCCCGCTGGATGAGCTCAAATACTGGAGCGTCGCCCGCCAGGAGCCCTACCGCGATGCGTCGGTTTCGCTTACCCGTGAAATCGACATGAACCCGGACCTGCGCACGCGCAAGTAACGCCCGCCGGCCTGAAACCGTCAGCCTGAAATCTTCCGGCGCCGCCAGGCTTCGAGTGTTTCGCCGATAATGCGCTCGGGCGCGTTCTCGACGTCGAAGACCGCGTCGATCTCCAGCACATTCAGGTTTTCAAGGAACTCGGGCGACGCAGCGCCATGGCGCAACCTGGCGGCGTCCTTCGACGTCGTGACCAGTTCGAGCTCGCCGGCGCGCGCGGCGGTCGCAAGGTCCTCGAGTTCATCGGGCAGGTAGAAATGATGGTCGGCGAATGGATGTGCCAGGACCACGGTTGCTCCTGCCTTGTCGAGCGTGGCGAAGAATTTCTCGGGATGGCCAATGCCGGCAAAAGCAAGGAAGCGGCGGCCGGCGAAGGCCTTCTTGCCACGCGGACGCGCAACCGCTGCAAAGACCGGCTTGCCAGCACGAGCCGCCCGGCGCACCACCGCATCGGCCCTCTCGCCCTCGCCCATCTTGAGCACGGCGTCGGCGAACCTAAGCTGGTCGATGAGCCGCGCCCGCATCGGTCCACCCGGGATGACATGTCCATTGCCGAGGCCGTAACGGGCGTCGACGACGATCAGCGCATAGTCGATGTGGATGCGCGCGCTCTGAAAACCGTCATCCATGATCAGGAAGTTGCAGCCGCGTTCGATCAGCAAACGCGCGCCGGCCGCCCGGTTGGCCGAGACCGCAACCAAGGCATGTTCGGCCAGAAGCAGTGGCTCGTCGCCGACATGCTTGGCGCTGTCATGATGAACGTCGACGATGTGCGGTTCGGAAAAGCTGCCGCCATGTCCGCGCGACAGGATGCCGGGCACCAGTTGCATGCGCTTGGCTTGCCTGGCGAGTGCTATGGCAACAGGGGTCTTGCCGGTGCCGCCGACGGTGAAATTGCCGACGCACAGCACCGGTGCGTCCATCTTTTCACGCCTGGCCGCCTTCATCCGCCGGCCGGCCACCAAGGCATAAAGCGCCGACACCGGATAGAGCGCGTAAGCGCGCCAATCCGGCTTTTCCCACCAGAAAGGAGGTGCTTCGCTGGCCAGGTCTACCTCCCGCCCGCGCCCTTGAGGCGCGACTGCACGATCAGCGGGTGGATGTAGGGTTCGAGAGCCTTGAGCGTCCGGGCGAGCGCGCCGCGCATTTCCTCGACGGTTGCAGCACCCGCCGACATCATGTCGTGGCGCGCGATTTCGTTGCCGAGCAGGAAATTGACCGCACCGGCAAGCATGTCGCGGTCGCGCACGATCTTGGCGCCGCCCTTGTCGATCAGGCGCTGGTAGGTATCACGGAAATTCTGCACGTTGCGCCCGGCGAGAACCGCAGTGTCCAGCATCGCCGGTTCAAGCGGGTTCTGGCCGCCTTGCGCGGTCATCGAGCGGCCAACGAAGGCGATCTCGGTCAGGCGCAGATAAAGCCCCATCTCGCCAATGGTGTCGCCGAGCAGGATATCGGTATCTGCCGTGATGCGGTCGCCGGTGCTGCGGCGGGCGACATTCAGGCCCATGCCGGTCAGCTCCGCAACCAGCGCTTCGGCGCGATCGGGATGGCGCGGCACGATGATCGTCAACAGGCTGCGATGGCGGCTGCGCAGCATGGCGTGCACTTCGGCAGCCATCACCTCTTCGCCGTCATGGGTCGACACGGCGGCCCAGGTCGGGCGACGGCCGATCTGGCGCTGTATGGCGTACAGGGCGGTTTCGTCGGCCGGCGGCGGCGCGGTGTCGACCTTGAGGTTGCCCGACACCGTGACGGGACGCGCGCCAAGCGCCCGAAAACGCTCGCCGTCGACCTCCGACTGCGCCACCACATGGGCCATGTTTTCGAACAGCGCCTCGGCGATGTAGGCGCGCTTCTTCCAAGACTTGAACGAGCGGTCGGACAGCCGTCCGTTGACCAGGATCTGCGGCACGCGGCGCGCGCCGAGTTCGAGGATCGTCATCGGCCAGATTTCCGATTCAGCGATGATGGCGAGGTCCGGGTGCCAGTGGTCGAGGAAGCGGCTGACCGCCGGCTTGAGGTCGAGCGGCACATATTGATGGATGATGCGGCCGCCCAGCCGTTCCTCCGCGACCTGTGCTGAGGTAACCGTGCCCGTCGTCAGCACGACATGGATGCCATAACCAAGAATGGATTCAATCAACGGCACGACCGCGATGGTCTCGCCGACGCTCGCCGCATGGAACCAGATCAGTGGCCCGTCAGGCCGCTCCCGGCTCGGCACGCCGTAGCGCTCACGCCGGCGGTTGTGGTCTTCCTTGCCCTTGGAAGCCCGCCAGGCGACATAGGTGCCAACCATGGGATAGGCAGCTGCACCTGCGTAGCGATAGGCTCTGAGGAAGGCGCGCGCCCAGCGTTCGCTCATTTGCCACCGTCCACTTTGCCACCATCGACCAGGCGATAGGCCTGCTCGGTGGCATGGTCGATAGCGGCGGTCAGTTCCTGGCGCTTGCGCTCCATCTCCGCGTCGTCGGCGTCGGCAGGAACCTCGATCAGGGGGGCGACGAAAATCGCGCAGCGGCCGAACGGCAGGTTGATCGTGGTCTTGTCCCAACTGCCTTCCAGCACCTTGCGGCGGCTGCTGGCAATCGCGGCCGGCGCGATCGGACGCCCGGAAAGCCGTGCCAGGAGCACGATGCCCATGCCGGCGTCGCGCGGCGTGCCATGCGGAATGTCAGCGATCATGCATACGTTCTTGCCGGCATCGAGCGCCTTTTTCAGGGCGATCAGCGCGGTTGCGCCACCTTTTTCGAGCTTGCTCTTGGTTTCACGCCCGCCAGAGCCACGCACGGCCTCGATGCCGAACTTGTTGATGACAAGCGCATTAAGCTCGGCATCGGCGCTGCGCGACACCATCGCCACTAGGCCACGCTTGCTTGGATAGAGCGCGGGCGCCAGCAGATGTTGGCCATGCCACAAGCCAACGATCAGCGGTTCACGGTCGGCATAGCTGCCCCCGGCAAGCTCATACGAGCCTTCGACCAGAGGATTGGTCAGCTTGATGAAGCGCATAGCACCGGCAAACAGGCTCGCCACCGCGCCCTTGGCGAAGCGCGACTTGGCAAGCGGCTCGCGAATGCGGCGCCAGAACGTCTTCGACGCCGGCTGCTTGACGCGCTTCTTCTTCGCCGCGGGCCTCACGGCCGGCGACGCCATGCGGGGTTGCTCCATCAGTCCTGACCGGCGGCCTTGGTGTCCGGCTCCAGCAACCGATGCAGGTGGACGACGAAATAGCGCATGTGGGCGTTATCAACGCTTGCCTGCGCCTTCGCCTTCCAGGCCAGCTCGGCCGACTTGTAGTCGGGATAGATGCCAACCATGTCGAGCGCGTCGAGATCGCGGAACTCGGTTCCGCCGAGCTTTGTCAGTTCGCCGCCAAACACCAGATGCAGGAGTTGCTTTTTTCCGTTTTCTTCGGACATCTGTTTCCTTGATTCATCATCTCAGGGCTCGCCTGATCTAGACCAAAGCGAGCCGTTTTGGAACACTTGGTAAAATCATCAACTGTTGTAGCGGGCAATCACCTCGGCCATGACGTCGAGCAGCGTCCCGCTGCCGGCCATCAGCGCGCCATGAACGATATCGCTGCCAGCAAAGGCGAGCTTGTTGCCATGCCGGTCAAGCAGCTTCCCGCCCGCCTCGGTCAAGATGAGTTCGGCTGCCGCGATGTCCCAGTCATGGGCATCCGGCTTGACGAACGTCGCGTCGAGCGACCCGTTGGCGATCATCGCCACGCGATAGGCCAGGGACGGAATATAGGCCTCGCGCTCGAGCCTGTCCTGCCATTCGGCAGGCATCCTGTCGATCATCGGCTTGGGGCCGGCGATACGGACGCGTTCGCTTATCTCACGCACCTTGAGCGGCGCGCCATTGAGAAAGGCGCCACCGCCGGCGACCGCCCAGTAGGTCTCGTTACGGGCCGGGCATTCAAGCACACCGGCAAGCGAGCGGCCATCTTCGACGACAGCCACGCTGACGCACCATGCCGTGCGCCCTTCGACAAAGCCGCGCGTGCCATCGATCGGATCGACGACAAAGGTCCGGCGAGCACCGAGCCGGTCGGGGTTGTCGGCGGTCTCCTCAGACAACCAGCCATAGCCAGGCCGTGCCGCCAGCAACGTGTCGCGCAGATAATGGTCGGCGGCGTAGTCGGCCTCGCTGACCGGCGAATTGCCGCCCTTGAACCAGACTTCCGGGCTCTGGCGGAAAAAGCCCATGGCGATCCGCCCGGCCTCGGCGGCTGCGGCGCGCAGCAGCTCGAGCTCGGCCTTGAGATCGGTGCTCTCGATGTTGTCAGTCGCCGGCAAGGGTCATGCCTTCGATCAGAAGCGTCGGCGCGGCGGTGCCGAAGCTGCGGTCGAGATCGCTCGCCGGCACCATGCGCAGGAACATGTCCTTGAGGTTCGAGGCGATCGTCACCTCCGAGACCGCCCATGTGATCTCGCCATTTTCGATCCAGAAGCCCGAGGCGCCACGGCTGTACTCGCCCGTCACCATGTCGACGCCCTGGCCGAACACCTCGGTGACATAGAAGCCGCGCTTCAGCGAACGGATGATGTCCTCGGCCGACCTGTCGCCCGGTTCGATGGCGAAATTGGTCGAGGATGGCGACACGGAAGAGCCACCGCGCGCACCACGACCGTTGGTAATGAGTCCGAGTTCTCGTGCCGCCGATGTCGACAGGAACCAATGGTTGAGCACACCCTTGTCGACCATCTTGAGCGTCGCACCCTCGATGCCTTCTCCGTCGAACGGACGCGACGCCTGGCCGCGCAGCTTCAACGGCTCGTCAATGGCGGTGATGTTGGCTGATGCCACCTGCTTGCCCATCATGTCGCGCAGGAAACTTGTCTTGCGGGCCACCGAGGCGCCGTTGATGGCGCCGGCGAGGTGTCCGGCGATGCCGCGCGCGACACGCGGATCGAAAACGACATCGACTGGCCCAGTCGCAGCCTTGCGCGCGTTGAGCCGCTTGACGGCGCGCTCGCCGGCCTTGCGGCCGATTTCGTCAGCCGCGTCGAGATCGGCGAAGTGAATACGTGACGAAAAATCGTAGTCGCGCTCCATCGACGTGCCCTCGCCGGCGATAACGCTGGCAGAACGCGAGAAGCGCGAGCCGACATAGTGGCCGACGAAGCCATGCGACGTCGCAAGCACGAGGCCGCCAAGACCGGCGGCAGCGCCAGCGCCGGATGAATTGGTCACGCCCTTGACAGCGAGCGCGGCCTCTTCGGCGGCAAGAGCGTCTTCCTTCAGGCGTTCAGCCGACACGACGGTATTGTCGAACAGATCGAGGTCGCGCGGCGCATGCGTCAGCAACGATGCATCCGCCAAACCCTGATAGGGATCCTTGGGCGAAACCCTGGCCATGGCGACGGCGCGCTCAGCCAGCACCCGCGGATCGGAGGCGGCAGTCGCCGAAACACTGGCTACGCGCTGGCCGACAAACACCCGGAGCGACATATCCTCGCTCTCGGAGGCTTCAGTTGCCTCGACCTTGCCGAGGCGCACCGAAACGCTTGTCGAGCGACCGCGCACCGCAACAGCGTCGGCGGCATCGGCACCGGCCTTCTTTGCCGCCTCGACGAGGCTCGCCACCCGGTCGGCCAGTTTCGCGGCGTCGTTGGTATCGTTCATTGGCATGTTCCGATTGCTTGCCGCCCGTTGGTCGCGGCCCGTACCACCCCATCTATTGTCCCCAACCCGCTTGTGCAATGGGCGGGTGCATGGTCAAACGGCCCTAAGCAGGCGCTTCGCCGCCGAAATCTTTGGGAAATCGCATGTCCACACAGGCCCCGGCGGCGGTACCGGCAAAATTCACCACCGGTTCGACCATGCGCCATGTCGTGGTCATGACAGGCACCGGATCGGTCGGCCTGATCGCGATCTTCATCGTCGACGCGCTCAACCTGTTCTACATTTCGCTGCTCGGCATCGAGGAACTGGCCGCCGCGGTCGGTTTTGCCTCGACACTCCTGTTCTTCACCCTTTCGATCTCGATCGGCTTCACCATCGCCTGCGGCGCACTCGTCGCGCGCTGCCTTGGCCGTGGTCAGCGCGAAGAGGCCAGGCGCATGGGCGGCGCCTCGATGGTGTTCATGGGCCTAGCAACGCTGGCGATGACACTCGCGGCCATGCCGTTCCTGCGGCCGCTGCTGTCGCTGCTTGGCGCAACCGGCGCCACGCTCGACCTGTCGACACGGTTCCTCCAGATCGTGCTGCCGTCGTTTCCGATCATGGCGCTCGGCATGTGCACGACGGGCATCCTGCGCGGCGTCGGCGACGCGCGCCGGGCAATGTATGTGACGCTGGGCAGCGGCATCGCTGCGGCCATTCTCGACCCGATCCTGATCTTCGGCTTCGACCTCGGACTCGACGGCGCAGCCATCTCGACGGTGCTGACGCGTTTCGTCATGCTGGCAATTGGCCTCCATGGCGCCCATGTCGTGCACAAGCTGATCAAGATCCCCGATTTGAGCGGGCTGCGCGAGGCTGTCAGGCCGTTCTTCGCCATCGGCGTTCCGGCGATGCTGACACAAGTCGCGACCCCTGTCGGCAACGCCTATGTCACCATCGAAATGGCCGCATTCGGCGACCAGGCTGTGGCCGGCTGGGCGATCATCGGCCGTCTCGTTCCGGTCGCCTTCGGCGTGATCTTCGCGCTTTCAGGTGCGGTCGGACCGATCCTCGGACAGAACTACGGCGCCCGCAAATTCGACCGCCTGACCACGACGATGCGCGACAGCCTGCTGTTCACCATCGTCTATGTGCTGGCTGTGTGGGGGCTGCTGGCGATCTTCGCCAACCCGATCGCCAGCGCGTTCGGGGCCGAGGGCATCGCCCGCGAACTGATCGTCTTTTTCTGCCACTTCGCCGCAGCTAGTTTCCTGTTCAACGGCGCGATCTTCGTATCGAGCGCTGCCTTCAACAATCTCGGCTATCCGACCTATTCGACGGTGTTCAACTGGGGCCGATCGACGCTTGGCGTCATCCCCTTTGTCTGGATTGGCGCGCATTACTGGGGCGCCATCGGCGTCATTGCCGGCTGGGGCCTGGGCGCGGTCGTGTTCGGGGTGGTCTCGATGTTTGTCTGCTTCCGCGTCGTCAACGCGATTGCGCGCGAACCGCAACATCAGGACGAGCCGGTGCTGGCGCTCCCTCCGGCGGCGCAGTCGCCCTTCTCCACCGGCAAGGCATCGACCCTGCAATAGGTGGAATCCGCCGGCCCGTTCGGCCTACTGAAGGATTTCGTCCACGGCGCGCTTGAGTTCGTCCTTGATCGCCACCGTCTCGGCCATCACCTGGTCGATCTTGAGGAAATCAAGCGCCCTGAAGCGCGACACTGGCGGCCTGAGGAAGATGTCGGGCGGGTTCTGGCCCAGCTTGTTGGCGATGATCGACTGCATCATCAGCTGGCTTGCGCCAAACATCAGGTCGATGGAGTTGGGCTGCTTGCGCCCGTTTTCGAATGGCGCGCCAACGACGTCGATGGCGATAATGTGGTCGGCCAGCCCCTCGAGCAGGTCAAACGGCACGGGATTGTAGATGCCGCCATCGATGTAGAGCGTGTTGCCACGCGTCACCGGCTTGAACACCGCCGGGATCGCCGCGGACGCCGCCAGCGCGGAAAACAGCTCGCCATCCTCGAACACCGACAGGCAATGGCCGTAATAGTCGGTTGCGGTCACCTTCAATGGCAGCTTCAGTTCCTCGAAGGTCGCCGGCACGCCCTCGGGCAGGAACGACTTGAGGATGCGCTCGACATTGAACTGGGTGACCCTGATGCCGCTTTCGACCATCTCCGAGAGCGTACCCGGCCGAGCCCGCCACATCCGGCTTGCAACCTCTGCCGGCCGGCCAAGTACGGATCGGGAATGCTCGTGGATTTCCTTGCCGGTCAGGCCGGCGGCCATGCCGGCGCCCATGACTGCGCCAATGGAGGAGCCGGCGATCGCCACCGGCTTGATGCCGAGTTCATCCAGTGCTTCGATGACATGGATATGAGCGAGGCCACGTGCGCCGCCGCCGCCAAGTGCCAGTGCGAAGGTGGCGCTCATCCCTTGCTCGCTTCAACAAATTTCGGACCGAGGATCATGAGCGCCGGTTCGACTGACAAAAGCTTGCGCGCCGCAGCCTTGACGTCGTCGAGCTTGACCGCGTTGATTAGATCGATGCGCCGCTGCATGTAGTCGATGCCTAGCTCGTCGGTCTGCAAATCGACCAGCGTGCCGGCGATCGCGCCTGAAGAATCCAGATTGTTGATGGCATAGGCGCCAAGCATGTACTTCTTGGCCGAGTCGAGTTCGGCCTCGGTGGGGCCCTCCTCCGCCATCTTGCGGATCACCTCGCGGATCACGCCCAGCGTTTCGGCCGCTCGATCTGACCGTGTCGCCGTGCCGATGATCAGCGACGACGAGTGTTCCTGGTTGATCAGCGCCGAACTCACGCTATAGGCGAGCCCGCGCTTCTCGCGAACTTCATCGAACAGCCGCGACGAGAAGGTGCCGCCGCCGAGGATGTGCTCCATGAGAGCGGCGGCTAGGAAGTCCGGCGCCTCGCGTGGCACACCGGGATAGACAAGCTGCAGAGAGGTCTGAGGCAGCGGGTACTCGATGTGCATCGTCTGGCCGAGCTTGGGCTCGACGCGTTCGACGGATCGCAATTGAGCTTTTTCCGGCAACTGGCCGAACACCTCGTCGAGCCGCGTCTTCAGTGTTTCGGCATCGATCGCGCCAACGACGGCGACATGGATGTTTTCGCGGGTGAAATTGGCCTTGTGGAAGGCGCGCAGGTCATCCGCGGTGATCGTGGCCAGCGACTTCTCGGTACCCATGTCAGGCCGAGCATAAGGATGCGTGCCGTAGATCGCCTCGGCCCATTTGCGTGCGGCCTTGGTTTCGGGATCACGCGCATTGGCGACGATGCCGTTGACAATCTGCGAGCGGATGCGGTCGATCGGCGCCTGGTCGAAGCGCGGATTCTCGACAGCCAGCTTCAGCAACTCGAACGCGTCGTCCTGTCGCTCGGCGAGCATGCGCATGCCGCCTCCGACCGCGTCATTGCCTTCGTTGAAGCCCATTTCGGCGCCGGCTTCGTCGAGCTTGACCTGGAAGGCGTCGCTGTCGAGATCGCCAGCACCTTCGTCGAAAAGCCCGGTCATCAGGTTGGCGAGCCCTTCCTTGCCGACAGGGTCCTGCGTGCTGCCGCCGTCGAACAGGAACTTGATGGCGATGATCGGCACCGAATAGTCCTCGACAAGCCAGGCAGTGACGCCCTTGTCGGACTTGACCTCCTGGATGCGGACCTCGGCGCGCGCGGCAACCACCGCCGGCAGCACCAGAAACACCAGCGCCAGCATCAGCGTCGCCGCCGAAATGACGACCTTGAAACGAATTGCTGTGAGCATGGTCATCTGGGTCATTTCTCGACGGATTTCGCCGGCAGCAAGTAGCCGGCAACCGAATGGTCGGGATTGAGGTACTTGGCGGCCACCGCCTTGATCTGGTCGGTGGTCACGGCGCGTATCCTGTCCGGCCACTGTTCGATGTCGGCAACGGTGCCTCCGGTCGCCAGCGTGCTGCCATAGATGTTGGCCATGCTCGCCTGGTTGTCGCGGGCAAAGATCATCGAGCGGACAAAGCGGTCCTTGGCCTTTTCAAGCTCATCCGATGTCACGCCGTCCTTGATGATGCGGCGGATTTCGACATCGACCGCGGCTTCCACCTGCTGCAGGCCGGCTTCGCCACGCGGCGCGCCATAGACGGTGAAGCTGGTGTCGTCGACCATCGTGCCCTGGAAGAAGGCGCCGGCCGACGATGCAATGCCGTCCTTGACCACGAGGCCCTGATAGAGCCGGCTGCGGCTGCCACCGCCAAGGATTTCCGACAGAAGATCGAGCGCTTCGGCTTCACCCGGCTCGGCCGTCTGGTAGGACGGCACCAGCCAGGCCTTGGAGAAACTCGGCACGCTGACGCGCTCGTCGGTCAGTTCGACTGTGCGCTTGGTGTTCTGCTCCGGCTCGGTCGGGCGGATACGCGGCGGAAGATCCGGGCCACGCGCAACCTTGCCATAGGTCTTTTCGGCCAGCGCCTTGACGATCTCAGGCTCGACGTCGCCGGCAACGATCAGGATCGCGTTGTTGGGCGCGTAGTACTGGTTGTAGAACGCGGTCGCGTCGACGCGGTTGAGCTTCTCGATCTCATGCATCCAGCCGATGACGGGAATGCGGTAAGGCTGGTTCTGGAACAGCGTCGCGTCGACTTCCTCGTTGAGCAGCGCGCCAGGGTTGTTTTCGATGCGCGAGCGGCGCTCCTCCAGGATGACATCGCGCTCGGGTCCGATGACCGCGTCGGTCAAGACCAGATTGCGCATCCGGTCGGCCTCGAAACCCATCATGGTCTCAAGGGCGGCGGGTGTGACCGTCTGGTGATAGGCGGTGTAGTCGTATGTGGTGAAGGCGTTCTCGCTGCCGCCGATTTCGGCGACCGTCTGACCGAACTCGCCGGCCTTGTGATTGGCGGTGCCCTTGAACATCAGGTGTTCGAAGAAGTGGGCGATGCCCGATTTGCCGGGCATCTCGTCGGCGCTGCCGACCTTGTACCAGACCATATGCGTTGCAATCGGCGCACGGTGGTCTGGGATGACGACGACCTGCATGCCATTGTCGAGCGTGAAGCTGGTAACTTTCCAGTCGCTGCGCGGCGCTTCAGCCAGAACCGGTGCCGTCCAGGCAAGGCCCAAGGCAAATGCGGTTGGCAGCGAAGCTTTCGCCCGCAAGAATTTCAAGATCATCGACTGCCTCTGAATGTGGACGTGCCCGCCTTATAGGCTTGGGCACAAAGCGGCGGGAAGTGAATTGTTCGTAATCTTCCGGTCCGAAAGAGGCCGAAGTCGGGCGCCGCCAGCTATTCGGCTTCGATGAAGCGGATCACCGTCTCGCCATAAGAACGTTCCTCGACGATCGAAAAGCCGGGTCCCGGCTCGAAGGCCGCGGTTGCAGCCTCTTCGACGACGCACAGGGCACCAGCAGCGAGCCAGCCACCGGCGCGGGCCGAGCGCAGGGCCTTTTCGCCCAGTCCCTTGCCATAGGGCGGATCGGCGAAGACAAGGCCAAAGGGCCCAAGCGTGCCGGCATCGCCGAGACCAGTTGCGTCGCGGCGAAAGATCTTGGTCCGGCCGGTCAGGCCGAAGCTTTCGACATTGGTGCGGATGAGCCCGCGGCCTTCCGCCGACTCTTCGATGAACACGCAATAGGCAGCGCCGCGCGACAGCGCCTCGATGCCGAGCGCTCCAGTGCCGGCGAAAAGATCGAGGGCGCGCGTGCCCTCGAGCCGTCCGCCGAAGCGATGGGCAAGCATGTTGAACACCGCTTCGCGCGTGCGGTCGGTGGTCGGACGGATGGCGTTGTCGCGCGGCGTGGCCAGGGGCCTGCCGCGCAAATCACCACCGACAACGCGCATCAACCACGATCCCGGCGTGGGCCGCTTGGGCGTCCGCCGCGCGGGCCATCGCCCCTCGGTTTGTCGGAACGGGGCTTGTCAAAGCGCGGCTTGTCCGAGCGAGGCTTGTCGAAATCAGGCCTGCCGCGCGGCTTGGAAGCGGCATCGGCCTTGGCCTTTTCGCTCTGCGGACGCGCGCCCGGAGCCATCCAGACATTGGCCTTGCGGGCGCCAGGCGTTTCGAACGGCTTCTTTTCGCGCTCGTCGCCCTTCTTGCCACCGAACTTCGGCTTGTCACCAAACTTCGGCTTGTCGCCAAACCTGGGCTTGTCACCAAACTTCGGCTTGTCGCCGAACTTTGGCTTGTCGCCAAAGCCGGCGGGGCGCTCGGTCGACAGACGGCCAAGCACGTCCTCGCGGTGACGCTCATTGGAGCGCCTGCGGTTCTTGATCAGACCGCCCTCGCCGATGCGGCCACGTTCGCCATCGCGCTGGAATTTCGGACGCTCCGGCTCTTCCTCGCGCGGCGTTGCATTGCGGAACGTCGGCTTGTTGGAGAAGGGCTTGACGATGTCAGCGTCGAAATTGGCACCGGACTCCTCGATCAGCCGCTCGCCGAGCTGGTCGCGCAGCATCTTGCCCTTGATCTCCTGGACATGGCCTTCAGGCAGCTCGCCGAGTTGGAACGGGCCGTAGGAGATGCGGATCAGGCGGTTCACTTCGAGGCCGAGCGCGCCGAGGATGTTCTTGACCTCGCGGTTCTTGCCTTCACGCAGGCCGATGGTGATCCAGGCATTGCTGCCCTGCTCACGGTCGAGCGTCGCTTCGATCGAGCCATAGAACACGCCCTCGACGGCGATGCCGTCCTTGAGGCCGTCCAGTGTCTTCTGCTCGACCTTGCCATGGACACGCACGCGGTAGCGGCGCAGCCAGCCGGTTGCCGGTAGCTCGAGCACGCGCGAAAGCCCGCCGTCATTGGTCAGCAGCAGCAGGCCCTCGGTGTTGATGTCGAGGCGGCCGATGGTCATCAGGCGCGGCAGTTCCTGCGGCAGCACGTCAAAGACCGTCTTGCGGCCTTCGGGGTCGCGATTGGTGGTGACCACGCCAGCCGGCTTGTGGAACAGGAACAGGCGGGTGCGCTCGATCGGCGGGATTTCCATGCCGTCGAGATGGATAATGTCGTCCGGCATGACGTTGACCGCCGGTGACGCCAGTATCTTGTTGTTGACCTTGACGCGGCCAGCGGCAATCAGCTCCTCGGCATCGCGGCGCGAAGCCAGGCCTGCACGCGCCAGGCGCTTGGCGATGCGTTCGCCCGGCTCGGGTGCGTCCTCGGGAGCGCGCGAACGCGGCTTGAAGCCGTCTGGCTTGGGACCACGGTCGCCATCGGTACGGGGCCGGAATGCTCTTGCTTCGCCACCTTCGCGCTTCTCGTAAGGCCTGCCGCCCTCGGGGCGGGGGCCCGAACGGAACGGGCGATCACCACTTGCAGGCCGTGCTTCGCCGTCACGCGGGCGGAACTCGCGGTTCGGACGCTCGCCGCCTTCGGCGGGACGCGCCCGGTAAGGCTTGTCGCCACCAAAAGAGCGGCCGCCTTCACGCTTTTCATAGGGCTTGCCCTCTGGACGCGGACCCTTGTGGAAGGGTGTCGCCGAGCGTTCGGGACGCGCAGCCCCATCACGCGGACGATCGTCACGGTTGAATTCGCGGCGCGGTCGCTCAGCGCCCTCGGCACCTTCGGCAGGACGCGGACGATACGGCTTGTCGCCGCCAAAAGAGCGGCCGCCTTCACGCTTCTCGTATGGCTTGCCTTCGGGGCGTGGGCCCTTGTGGAACGTGCGCTCGCCACTTGCCGGACGGGCGTCGTCGCGCGGACCAAAATCACGCTTCGGGCGTTCGGGCCGATCGCCACCGCCTGCACCAGCGGGGCGCGGTGAGTACGGCTTCTTCGCAAAGGGCTTGTCGCCGCCAAAAGAGCGGCCGCCTTCGCGCTTCTCGTAAGGCTTACCTTCGGGGCGCGGGCCCTTGTGGAAGGTGCGCTCGCCACTTGCCGGACGAGCATCGTCGCGCGGACCAAAATCACGCTTCGGACGTTCTGGCCGATCGCCACCGCCTGCACCGGCAGGACGTGGTGAATACGGCTTCTTCGCAAAGGGCTTGGCGCCACCTTCTGCGCGCGGCTTGCCGAATTTCTTCGCGCCGCCGTCACGGCCGCCTGCACCCGCCGGTTTTGACCCGCCCTTGCGGGGGAATTTCTTACGATCGTCGTCCATGGTGGCCTTTGCCCTTTTCGGCGGCTAGATAACAGGAAGCTCGGGGGTTAGCGAGGGGTAACAGGATGGTTGAGGCGTGAAACGGCCCGATTACATGGCATTGGCCTTTGACGAGGCAGAAGCGGCAGCCGCGCGCGGCGAGGTGCCGATCGGGGCGGTCATCGTGCAGGGCAGCGAAGTCGTCGCGCGCGCCGGCAATCGTACCCGCGAATTGAACGACGTCACGGCCCACGCCGAAGTGCTGGCGATCCGCGAGGCGTCGGAGAAATTCGGCTCCGAGCGGCTCACCGGCCACGATCTCTATGTCACGCTGGAACCTTGCACGATGTGCGCTGCCGCCATTTCGTTCGCACGGCTGAGGCGGCTTTATTTCGGCGCTGTCGACGACAAGGGCGGAGCGGTGGTCAGCGGCGTGCGTTTCTTCGCCTCGCCGACCTGCCATCACGCGCCGGACGTCTATCCGGGGATAGGCGAAACGCGCGCGGCCGAGATACTGAAAGGCTTCTTCAAGGACCGTCGCGACCTCTAATGGGCTTTGCGCCCTGACGGACGCAAAGCGTTGGTCGCGCCGTATTCAATGCTGGATCAGAACGGCCACCAGCTGCTGCCCTTCTTGGCAAGCTTCTTCTTGCGGCGCTCTTTCTTGATCTCGTCTTCGCCGAGCTCATCCTGCGCGGCCGTAGCTGACGCCTGACGGTATGTCACAGGTGGCTCGCTCAAATATTTGCGCGTGGTGGCACTGCCCTGCTTGTTCTCACGCAGGCGGCGCTCGATCTCGATCTTGCGCTGGGCCGGCGTCCACTTGCTCATGTCAGGGCCGTTCAGCGACGACATGTCGTTGACGACCTGAGGCTCGAAGTTCGGATTGTCGCGGTTCTTGGTCGCATCGTCGCGGATACGGGCGCGGCGCGCCTCGGGCGATTCGGGCCAGTCGGCACTTGCCGTGGTGACGATGTTGTCCTGCGGCGCAGGCAGCGCTGCCACCTGGCCAGTCTTCGGCTTCACCAGCTCGGGACGCGGCTTGTAGTCGATGCTGTTGGTCTTCGGCTTCAACGACAGAATGTTGGTGATGTCGCCAGCAAGCTGGGTCGTCGCCGTCTTGTCGGTGCCGTAGGTGGGCGCACTCATGCAGCCCGTAAGCGCCAGGCCGGAAACGGCGAGCGACGCAAGCAAAGCCCCGCGCGCGCTGATGCGGTCCGTCATGCCAGTAATTTTCACTCGAACGCCTCTCGCTAGATGCCGGCCTTGAGCCGGGTCCCGGTCCGTATGCTCATCCGACGGAAATCCGGCGACAATTTGTCTGCCGAAGTTTCGCGCTTTTACCTTAATGGCCCGTCAAGGGCAACGACCGGCCGGAGATGTCCGCCGGTCGTTGCATTTCAGCACCTGTTAGAGGCGGCCGAGCGCCTTCAGTTCGTGCAGTGCTGCGGCGTCGCGCGCCGACACGTCGGCAAAGGCCGCGTCCGAACCGACGTCGCTTGTGTAGCGCCAGGAGCGCGCGCACTTGACCAGCCCACGGCCTTCCGCCTTCTCGATGACCACCGCCACACCAGGAACTTCGCGCAATGCGAAAGAATCGGCCGGGATGTCATCGTGCGAGATGACGAGGTCGCTGGTGATGCTGATCTCGGCCAGATCGATTCCCGACAAGGCTTCCTCGAGCACCGCATCGCTCATGTAGACGACCGGAACCGCTTCAAGCGACGAGCCGATTGTCTTCTTGGCGCGTTCCAGCTCCAGGGCACCGGTGACGACGCTGCGAACCTGGCGGATCTTGCGCCATTTCTCGGCCAGCGCCTCGTCGTGCCAGCTGGCCGGCACTTCGGGGAACTGCTCGAGATGAACCGAAACAGCCTCGGGGTTGCGTTCGAGCCATGCCTCTTCGGCAGTAAAGGGCAGCATCGGCGCCAGCCACTTGACCAGGCAGTTGAACAACTCGCGCACGACATGAACGGCCGCCTTGCGGCGGGCGCTCGACGGCGCGTCGCAGTAGAGCACATCCTTGCGGATGTCGAAGTAAAAGGCCGACAGCTCGACAACCATGAAATCGATCAGCGCACGGGTGATGCGCTTGAACTCGAAGTCGTCATAGCCCTTGCGCACCAGCGTATCGAGTTCGGCGAGCCGGTGCAGCATCAGCCGCTCCAGCTCCGGCATCTCTGCCTGCGCCACCTCCTCGCCATCGTCATGGGCAAGCGTGCCCAGCATCCAGCGGATGGTGTTGCGCAGCTTGCGGTAGGCGTCGATATTGGTCTGCAGCACGTTCTTGCCGAGGCGCTGGTCTTCCCAATAGTCTGTCGTCATCACCCACAGGCGCAGGATGTCGGCGCCCGACTGCTTCAAGACGTCCTGCGGCACGACAGTGTTGCCGAGCGACTTCGACATCTTGCGGCCTTCCTCGTCCATGGTGAAGCCATGGGTGACGACGGCCTTGTAAGGCGCACGACCACGCGTACCGCAGCTTTCGAGCAGCGACGAATGGAACCAGCCGCGATGCTGGTCGGAGCCTTCGAGATAGACGTCGGCAGGCCACTTCAGGTCGGGGCGGTCTTCAAGCGTAAACGCGTGCGTCGAGCCCGAGTCGAACCAGACGTCGAGAATGTCCATTACCTGCTTCCACGCCTCGTTGGCGCGGGAGCCCAGGAAGCGCTCACGTGCACCCTCGGCAAACCAGGCGTCAGCACCTTCCTTTTCGAAGGCCTCGACGATACGGGCGTTGACTGCCTCGTCCTTCAGCACATTGCCGTCGGCATCGGCGAAGATGGCGATCGGCACGCCCCAGGCGCGCTGTCGCGACAGCACCCAATCCGGGCGATCCTCGATCATGGCGCGCAGGCGCGTCTGGCCGGCGGCCGGCACGAACCGGGTGTCGTCGATGGCCTTGAGCGCGCGGCTGCGCAGCGTCGTGCCGTCGCCGAGCTGCTTGTCCATGTAGACGAACCACTGCGGCGTGTTGCGGAAGATGATAGGCTTCTTAGAGCGCCAGCTATGCGGATAGCTGTGCTTGAGGCGACCGCGTGCAAACAGGGCGCCGCGCTTGATCAGCTCGTCGATGACCGCCTTGTTGGCGTCGCCCTTCTTGCCATGATCGTCGATGACACGCGCAGCGCCGCCCTCGCGATCGGGACCGAAGCCCGGCGCGTCCTTGGTCAGGAAACCGGCGTCGTCGACGGTGAACGGGATTGCCGTGTCGATGCCGCGGTTGCGAAGCTCGGCACCCGCATCCATCCACGCTTCAAAGTCTTCGCGGCCGTGGCCAGGTGCGGTGTGCACGAAGCCGGTGCCGGCATCGTCGGTGACATGATCGCCGGCGAGCATCGGCACGGCGAACTCATAGCCGCCGCCAAAGCCCTTGAGCGGATGCGAAAGCACAAGCTTTCCAAACTCTTCGCCCGATACGTTGCGGATCAGATTCAACGTCACCTTGGCCTTGGCCGCCGCCTCTTCGGCAAGTGCTGCTGCAAAAATCAGCCTCTCGCCCGGCTGCGGACCAAAATCGTTCTCCGCCGCCGTAACCTCATAGAGGCCATAGGCGATGCGCGGCGAATAGTTGACCGCACGGTTGCCCGGGATCGTCCAGGGTGTTGTCGTCCAGATGACGACATGGGCCTTCCAAAGGTCTTCAGGCGTCCGATCAGGATGAAATTCAACCTTGGCGCCATCTCGGACGACATGCTGAAGGTCTACAGGGAATTTCACCCAGATCGTGTCGCTCTCGTAGTCCTGATACTCGACCTCGGCCTCGGCCAACGCCGTGCGTTCGACAACCGACCACATCACCGGCTTGGAGCCACGATAGAGCTGGCCCGACATGGCGAACTTCAACAGCTCGCCGGCGATGCGCGCCTCGGCGTGGAAATTCATCGTCGTGTAGGGATTGTCGAAATCGCCGACGACGCCGAGCCGCTGGAACTCGGCCGCCTGCACGCCGATCCAGCCGGCAGCAAACTCACGACATTCCTTGCGGAACTCGTTGATCTCGACCTCGTCCTTGTTCTTGCCGGCGGCGCGGTACTTCTCCTCGATCTTCCATTCGATCGGCAAGCCGTGGCAGTCCCAGCCCGGCACGTAATTGGAGTCGTAACCGCGCATCTGGAACGAGCGGGTGATGACGTCCTTGAGGATCTTGTTCAGCGCGTGGCCGATGTGGATGTTGCCGTTGGCATAGGGCGGGCCGTCGTGCAGCACGTACGTCTCGCGGCCGGCAGCGCTTTCGCGCAGCCGCTTGTAGAGGTCCATCTTCTGCCAGCGCGCAACCGTCACCGGCTCCTTCTCGGGCAGGCCGGCGCGCATCGGGAATTCCGTCTGCGGCAGGTAAAGGGTCTTGGAATAGTCGATCTTTTCGAACGTATCGGTCATTTGTCTTGCCATCTTGCCCGGCAAAGCTGCCACGGGCGTTCAATTGTCATGATCTGGAAAAGGCGCTGGTGAGCGCGCAGGCAAAAAGTCCCGGACTTGCGGACAGCCTCAGGCCACCCGGAAGGCCGGGCCCGTAATTCGTATCGCAGTCGCGAAGACGGGCGCGAAAAATCTCATGGCCGCGCTTTTAGCGGAGGTGCCGCCACTTGAAAAGGGCGCGACCAAGGCCATTTCTTGCCTGAAGTGCCATTTGCGCATATATTGAGGCGCATCTGGCACTATTCGAGGCCTCAACCATGTCCACTCTCCACCTCAAGACCGTATCCGCGAAATCGCTATCGCCAGGTAAGTCTGCGTCGACACACCCGGACATCATGGCACGCGACGGCCAAACCGGACAATTTCTGGTTAGTTTTGCAAAGGTTGAAGAGCTGCATCAAAGCGGATTCAGCCTCGAAGAAATCTACAAGATCGTGAGCCCGCGACGGACTCTAGCTCGCAGGAAAGAGCAAAAGGAAAAGTTGAGTGGGGCAGAGTCTGATCGGGCGCTACGCCTTGAGCGTATCGCGCAAATGGCCGATCGTGTCTTCGCCGACCACGACAAGGCGCAACGCTGGCTGCGCAAACATAGCCGGGTGCTCAACGATGCGCCCATCAACCTTCTGCAATCCGAGACCGGCGCCTTTCTGGTAGAGCAGGAACTCCATCGCATCGACTACGGCGTCTTCGCCTGATCATGCGGCTATGGCGAATTTCAAACTACGCTGACCTATCAGGCCAGGGTGGCATGGTCAGTGCAGGGCGTTGGAATGTCTTAGGCACACCTATCGTCTATTGCGCCGACCATCCAGCCACTGCGCTTGTAGAAATACTGGTGCACGTCGATCCTGAAGACTTGCCTGCAAGCTACCAACTTATCGAAATAGACGTACCTGACGATGTGGTACTCTCTGTGCCGATCCTATCGCCGAACTGGCCAAGCGATCTGACCGAAACACGCCAAATCGGCACAAGCTTTGTCACTTCCAACAGCAGCGCTGTCTTGGAGGTGCCTTGCATGGTCGTGCCTTTCGCGAAGAACTATCTGCTCAATCCTGCGCTTCTAGCGCAAGAAGGCATCAAGATTGTCGGCTCGACGAAACATCCATTCGACGCGCGGCTACTGCGCTGAATGACGTTACATTGACCAGTCGAAGCGATAGCTGGTCGACACGCCAACAGTCAGCTGGTCGCGCGAACCGCGCTCCTTGACGATCGTCGAATCCGCCGCCGGACCCATCAGGCGCGAATATTCGGTGAACAGGCTGGCGGTAACGTTGTCGGTCGCCTTCCAGGTGACCGCGCCACCGACGCCAGCCGACCGCATGCCCCCGCCGGGATTGTACTGGCTGATGCCGGAAGCTGCGGCTTCCTGCGCGCTGACGCCATAGTAGGTGTCGAAATAATCGTTGGAGGCAAAGGATACGCGTGGACCGCCGGAAATCCTGATCTCGGGTGTCACGTCGTGGAATGCATCGACGGCGATATCGGCAACTATGCCGCTATGGGCGCGAATGCCGTGCCGGACCTCGGCGCGGGCGCGCATCCAGTCGGTCGGATAGAATTCGAAGAAACCGCCGATTTCGCCGCCCCAGCGTACATCGTGGAGACCCTGCAACTCGTGTTCGGCATCGCGGCCGAAGATGATCTTGCCGTTCAAGCCGGCGCGGACGCCGCCGCCGTCGATCAGCGCCAGCGAGATATTGTCGTTACGCGAGGAAAAGCGCACGTCGTTGCCCGCCTTGCCCAGTGAAATGATCGGCTGGGCGCTGAACAGGTATTTCTTGGAGCCCTCGAAGCGGGGCGCAACCATGCCGGTGGCACCGAGCGTCAGATACCAATCGCCGGACAGGAAGCCGAAGGCGCCATCGCCGGCGATCGCCGGTCCGCTGACCAAAGCAAGAGCAGAAACCGCTGCCGAAACACGACCGAAAGACCTCATCACAACCCCGCGTACGCTACGAACTCAATCGCCAGGACCATTTGGTTTGACGCAAACAACGTAAAATTTGAATTAAATTCGACCGTTCGCACTGACGTTTATTTCCCTCTCCGGTTGCCCGCCACTGGACCGACTCGCCTGCCAAGACTAGCCTCCACGTCAGGCACGGTGCCACCGTTATTGGGAATTGTTCAATTCAAGGAGACGGGTTCGATGGCTATTTCCGACCAACTGCCGCAGGGCACGCTTGCTGAAACACGCTCCAAATGGGGCTGGTTCGTCGCACTCGGCGTGCTCGTTTTGGCGCTCGGCATCATCGCTGCCGGCAATCTTCTTGTCGCCACGGCGGCATCGGTCTTCTTCGTTGGATCGCTGATGATCGTCGCCGGCGTGATTGAGATCGTTCACGCGTTCGGCGTGAAAAGCTGGGGCACGTTCTTCTGGTGGCTGCTCAGCGGCATCTTGTATGTGGTCGCCGGCTATCTGGCGTTCACCAACCCGCTGCTCACATCAGCTATCCTGACACTGTTTCTGGCGATCAGCCTTATCGCCTCGGGGCTGCTGCGCATCTGGATCGGCTTCACCAGCAAAGGGCTGGAAGGCTGGGGCTGGGTCGTGTTCTCCGGCGTCATCACCGTACTTGCCGGCTTGATCATTGCATCCGGCTGGCCCGTCAACAGCCTGTTTATCCTCGGCATCTTCCTTGCCGCTGATTTGATCTTCCAGGGCATCACCTACATCGCCTTCGGCTTCGGCCTGAGAAAGGCAGCCTAAAAGGCGATTGCCTGATCGAGCTCGGAGAGAGGGCGCACGCCTGACAGCAGCGCCCTCGCCTCGGCTTCGTCCTGCTTCATCTGGACAACCAGCGCGTCGAGGCCTTCGAACTTGACCTCGCCCCTGAGGTAACCGAACAAAGACACCGAAGCGACCTCGCCATAGAGATCACCAGAGAAATCGAACACGAAGGTCTCGAGCAGGGGCGCACCATTGTCGTTGACCGTCGGGCGCCGACCGAAGCTTGCAACGCCATCATGTAGCGAACCATCCTGACAGCGGAAGCGAACGGCATAAATGCCTTCCTTCAGCCCAGTCTCAGGCGACAAGCGCATATTGGCGGTCGGAAACCCCAGCGTGCGGCCAAGCTGGGCGCCACCCACCACTTCGGCTTCGACCGTGTAGCGATAGCCGAGCAAGCCAGCCGCTTCGGCGGCCTCGCCTTTGGACAGCAGTTCACGGATACGGCTCGACGAGATGATCTCCGTGCCTTCGTCGCGGAAGGCATCGACAAGCGTCACGCCGAAGCCATGCCGCTCGCCCGCTTCCATCAGAAAAGCAGGTCCGCCCTGGCGGTTCTTGCCGAAATGGAAATCGAAGCCGGTCACGACGTGGCTGATGCCCAGCCGTTCTTCCAGAATGGACGTCACAAAATCCTCGGCTGAGAGGCTGGCGAACTCGCGCGTAAACGGCCTTTCGACGACGCCGGCAAAACCGAGCGCCTCGATCAGCCGCGCCTTGACCGGTGGCGGCGTTAGAACAAACAGCGGGATTTCCGGTCGAAACACCTTTCGTGGATGCGGTTCGAAGGTCAGCACAAGCGCAGGCGCGCTGCGGCGGCGCGCCTCTTCCAGCGCGCGCTCGAGCACCGCCTGGTGACCGCGATGAATGCCGTCGAAATTGCCGATGGCGACAACACCGCCACGCAGCCACGCCGGCACAGGCTCTTCCCCCGAAACGCGAAGAAAGCTCTTTTCCATCTTCGTGCCTACCGAAGCTTCGGAATTGTCGCCACTGGCGAATAGCCGTGCTTGTCGAGGAATGCCGACAGCATTTCCGGGTCGGGCGCATGCGGATCGCCGTAGTCGCGGGCATGAATGCCGCCGGAAACATAAAGCACGTCGATGCCGTTGTCGGCCGCACCCTTGACGTCGGTGAACATGCCATCGCCGATGGCCAGCGCATCGGCCAGCTTGACCTCACGGCCGAGAACTTCGGCCGCCGCCGCCAATGCTGCCTCGTAGATCGGCCGGTGCGGCTTGCCTGAAACCAGCGTGCGCCCGCCAAGCTGGCCATAGTCGCGGGCCAAGGCGCCGGCGCACCAGATCAGCTCGTGGCCACGCTCGACGACGATGTCGGGGTTGGCGCAGATGAACGGCAGGTTGCGCGCGCGCAAGCGCCGCAGCATCTCGGCATAATCGTCCGGCGTTTCGGTCTCGTCGTCGAAAAGCCCGGTGCAGACGACAGTCGATGCTTCGAACTCCTCGACCAGATCGACATCGAGACCGTCATAGATCGGGTAGTCGCGATCGGGGCCGATGTGGAAGATGCGGCGCGGACCGGAACGGATCAGGTCGCGGGTGACATCGCCCGAGGTGACCACCCGGTGCCAGGCGGATGTAGGTACTCCAAGAGTGGCGAGTTGAGCGATGACGCCGTCGCGTGGACGCGGCGCGTTGGTGATCAACACCACAGCGACGCCCTTCTCGCGTGCAGCCTTGAGGGCTGCAGCTGCCTCTGGAAAGGCATCGACACCGTTGTGGATGACACCCCACACGTCGCACAAGATTGCCGAGTAGCGGCTGGTGAGCGCTTCGAGCGACGCGATTGATTGCGGCAAGCCTGCCATTGTCTGTCCTTCGATCAATCCCAACGGGAGACTTTGGCTGAACGGCCAAGCAGCCCGGAATTATCCGAACCGGCCCGTCCTGTCACCAGCTTTCGCCGGGACCAGCGGCATCGCAAAATCGGGCTTGGATACCAGCCGGTAACAGGCACGGTAAACAATGACCTAACCGCAAGCTACGATTTCACCATAGATTAGGAACCGCAAATTTAATGGTTGTGTGCGATTTTGCCCGAGTCGAGCTCGGGGGCAAGATTCCATGATCCGGAAATTCCTGCAGGACAGGCGCGGTAGCTATGCAATTCTCACCGTCGCCGCAATGGTTCCGATCATGGGCGCGCTGGCTCTCGCGATCGACTACTCGGAAATGTCACGCCAGCGCGAGATCACCCGAAACGCGCTCGACGCCGCCGGCATAGCAACGGCCCGGCGGATTATCGAAGGCGCAACCGACGACCAGCTCAAGACCTATGCTAACGACTTCTTCAAGGCCAATCTCGGTCCGGTGAAGCCGTCGAACACCACGCTCGTGGTCACGCTTCCGAGCAACAACTCCGGCGGCGGAACACTGAAGCTGGAGGCCAATCTCAAATACGACCCCTACTTCGTTCCGGCCGCCGCCGCATTGCTCGGCAAGGGCAGCGGGTCGAACCAGATGGATTTTTCCGTCAAGTCCGAGATACGCCTCAAGAACACTCTCGAGGTCGCCCTTGTACTCGATAATTCTGGATCGATGAGCTATCTGGGATCAGGTACCGGCCAGAAGCGCATCGACCTCCTCAAGGCTGCCTCCAAGCAACTGGTCGACAAGATGTTCGAGCAGGCTGCCGCGATGAAGCAGATCGATCGGCCCGTTCAGTTCGGACTGGTGCCCTTTGCAGCCTCGGTGAATGTCGCCCCCGACAATGACGACCAGTCCTGGATGGACACGAACGGGCTTTCGCCGGTCCATCACGAGAATTTCGACTGGTCGAAGATGACACAGGCCAACATGACGAGCGCCGACATCGCCCAGATCGGACAGCGGTTTGCCGAGTACTCCGGCGGTATGTGGCGCAAGAAGGGCGCCGGCTGGGGAGCTGCGGCGGGCGAGCCCCTCACCCGGTTCAGTCTCTATGAGGACATGATCGCCCAAACCGACCGCGAGGCCGTGCCAAACACCATCCGGCGCGTTTGCAAAAGATACAGCGGCAGCAGGTGCCGGGAATACACAACTGAACCAGAGTACGAGTACGAGGTTGCCCAATACACCAGTTGGCAGGGCTGCGTCGAAGCTCGACCGGCTCCGTACAACACCAACGACGATGCCGCGACATCGACGAAACCGGAAACGCTATTTGTGCCGATGTTCGCGCCCGACGAGGCAAATCATTTGTGGCGAGACCTCAACGACGATGGCGAGCCAGACCTTAACGCGGACGACTGGGATTATGACAACAACTGGTGGGCTGATTGGGAAAATACCACCACCAAGCCTCGTCAAGCCGACATGCGCAAATACTTCCGTGTAAAGCCTTATGAAGCGCCAGCTGCGGAGGAAGGCGACGGGCCGAACTACTCATGTACCACCAATGCCATTACTCAATTGACCGATATCAGCAACACCGGCGGACGGGATGCCATCAAGAAGGCCATCGACGAGATGGAACCGTCGGGCAACACCAACGTGCCGGAAGGAACCGCCTGGGGCTGGAGGGTCGTCTCAAGCACCGCGCCGTTCACAGCAGGCAGGTCGGAAACTGAGAAAGGCAACGACAAGGTCGTCATCGTACTGACCGACGGTGCCAACACCTACAGTCCTTTCGGGGACTCTGGCTATGCAAACAACCGTTCGACCTATGCGGCATACGGCTATGCCGGCAAGGGATACGACGGCAGCAGCACCTCGCGCATCTTCATGGGCACCAGTTCGTCAGTGGGCAAGTCGACCTACACGAGCGACAACTTCCAGGCGGCGATGGACGAGCAGATGCAGAAGGTGTGCGCCAACGCCAAAGGCCCGAATGCGCGCAAGGTCACCGGCGAAGGCAACGACAGCGTCGTCGTCATGACCGTTTCACTTGACCTCAGCGAGAGCAAGACCGCCGAAAAGAAGGCAATCGACGCGATGAAGGCCTGCGCGTCCTATTCCCGAACGACCGTCGGCAAGAAGCTCTATTGGAATGCCACCGGCGCCAATCTGATGCAGGTGTTCAAGGAAATCGCCGACGAGCTGTCCAACCTGCGCATCGTCAGCTGACGTCCAGTTCTGCTGGCCCTCGAAGAAAAAGGCGCCCGGTAGGCGCCTTTTTCTTCTGGCCACATGCCTCTGAAAGTCAGTCCATGTGCGCTGCCGGAGCACCGCCTGTCACCTGCACCTTTGGCTTGCGCAAAAACAGCGCCAGCGGGATCGCACAGAGCGAAACGATCATCATCAGCTTGAAATCGTCGATATATGAGATCATCAGCGACTGGATGTTGACCAGGCCGTCGACCTGCGACAGCGCAGCCGGGTTGCCGGCGGCTGCCCCGGGCGACAGCGCCACGAGGTTGGGGTTGAACGGCGTGATGTTCGTCGACAGCTCGGCATGGTTGATCTGAACATTGCGTGTCAGCAGCACTGTCACGATCGAAATGCCAATCGACGAACCGATGTTGCGGACGAGGCTGAACAGGCTCGCCGCATCGGTTCGGTGCTGCGGCGCCAGTGTCGCAAACGCCACCGTCGACAGCGGCACGAACACAAGCCCCAGCCCCAGCCCCTGCACGACGCCGGTCGAGACGATCAGGAAGGCATCCATCTGCGGCGTGAAACCGGTCATGTAGTAGAGCGAGATCGCCGTCAGCAGCAGCCCGGCGACAACCAGGTAGCGGTTGTCGACCAGCCATACCAGGCGTCCAACGAGCAGCATCGAGATCATCGTGCCGACGCCGCGCGGCGCCATGACCAGGCCGGTGGTGATGGTCGGATAGCCATAGATCCGCGCCAGCATCGGCGGCAAAAGCGCCAGGCTCGCCAGCAGGATGACGCCGATGACGAAGATGAACACCAGGCCAGTGACGAAGTTGCGGTCCCTGAAAATCTTGGGGTCGAGGAAGGTGTTTTCCGACATCGCCATATGGACGGCAAAGACCCAGAAACCGGTGATGGCGAGCCCGAGTTCGATCCAGATCTCGACAGCCGAGAACCAGTCGACCTCGCCGCCACGGTCGAGCATCAGTTGCAGAGCGCCGACGCCGAGCGACAGCATGGCAAAGCCGAAGAAATCAAAACCGCGCAGGCGCTTGACGATGGCCGGCAGATAGGCCGCCGAGCCCAGGAAAGCGACGATGCCGACAGGCAGATTGATGAAAAACACCCAGCGCCAGTTGAAGCTCTCGGTCAGCCAGCCGCCGAGCGTCGGGCCGATGATCGGACCGACCATGATGCCGGCGCCCCACATCGCCATGGCCTGGCCATGACGTTCCTTGGGGTTGATGTCAAGCAGGAAGGTCTGGCTCAGCGGCACGATCGCAGCCCCGAACACGCCCTGAAGGACGCGGAACAGCACCATCGATTCCAGGCTCCAGGCCACGCCGCAGAGCATCGACATGATGGTGAAGCCGACGACCGATACGAGGAACAGTTCCTTGCGGCCGAAGCGGTCCGACATCCAGCCGGTCAGCGGCGTCATGATGGCGGCGGCAACGATGTAGGACGTCAGCACCCAGTTGATCGTATCCTGGGAGGCGCCGAGGTCGCCGACCATCGAGGGCAGCGCGACATTGGCGATGGTGGTGTCTAGCACCTGCATCACCGTCGCCAACATGATGGCAACGGTGATCAGGCCGCGATGCGGCACATCGGTGAGAGACTTTGCGGCTGACTGGCTCATTCGACCAACCCCTTGGGACCTGGTGGTCGTCAAGCGGCGACCGGAAAGCCGGAGTGCCGGCCGCATCCTCGCAGCCGGATCAAGTCCGGAGATTTATACGCGCGCGGGCCGAGCGGCAGTTATTCCGCTGCCACCGCATGTCCGAAGATGCTGCCGAAGCCGCGCGACACGCCGGTGTCGATCGACACGGTGGCGCTCATACCGGTACGCATCGCCAACCCGCCATCGGCGGTGTCGACCTTGACCCGCACCGGAATGCGCTGGGTGACCTTGACCCAGTTGCCGGTGGCGTTCTGTGCCGGCAGCAGCGAAAACTCGGCGCCTGTGCCCGCGCCAATCGCCTCGACCGTGCCGTGGAAGGTGCGGTCCGGGTAGGTGTCGAGCACGATCTCGGCCTCCTGGCCGGGCTTCATATGGGTCAGCTGCGTTTCCTTGAAATTCGCCTCGACCCAGGTATCGCTGGTCTCGACAAGGCTGAACAGCGCAGTGCCGGTACCGACGAACTGGCCGACCTTGAATGAAGCAGCCTGCGAGACCACGCCATCGGCGGGTGCGCGAACCGTGGTCTGTGCCAGGTTGAAGGCAGCATTGTCGCGGGCGGCAAGCGCCGACAGCACGGTTGGGTGCTTGTCCGTCTCGATATCCGGGTTGCCGCCGAGTGCCGCCTTGGCGCTGACAATGCCCTGCACGGCAGCACTGTGCTGCTCCTGGGCCTTGTCGAGATCCATGCGGGCCTCGTCCAGCGAAGACTTGGTGTTGACGCCCTTGTTGACCAGACCGTTGCTGCGGTCGAACTGCGCCTGGGCATAGTCGAGTCCACTCGCCGCGACCCGCTCCTGAGCCACAGCCTGGCTGTAGGCGGCGCGAAGCTGCTCGACATTGAGCCGTGCGGCGGCAAGGGCCGCGTCGGACTGCGCCAGGGCGATCTTGTAGGGCTCGGGATCAACCTCGAAAAGAACGTCGCCGGCCTTCACCGTGGTGTTGTCGGCGACGTCGACCTTGACGATGCGGCCTGCCGCTTCCGAGGCGATGTTCACCTTGGCCTGGCGCAAATTGGCGTTTTCGGTTTCCTGGTAGCGGCCGCCAGTCACCCAAAAGTAGCCGCCGCCAACCACCATCGCCAATGGCAAGGCTGCCATCAGCACAAAGCGGCCGCGCTTCTTCGACGCGGGCGCAGGTGCGGCCACAGCCCGTTGAAGCTGGGCTGCCGCCGGGCTCTCGAGTTCGATCTTTGCGCTGTCTTCGTTCACTTTCGCCACCGCGTTCATTTCGTCGTCTCTCTCAAAAAATTCGCATTGGCGGGCTCGCCCGCGGAAAGGTTATCGACAATCGTGCGCAGACCATGGACCGTGGCGAGCCGCTCTTCCGCCGACAGCCCGGCCAGCGCCCGCTCATAGACCTCGCCGGCAACGGCCTTGACCTTGGAGAAGGCCTCAAGCGCCTTGTCGGTCGGGAAGATCATGCGCACACGCCTATCGGCGCTGTCTTGACGGCGCTCGATCCAGCCGCCCTCCTCCATCCGGTCCAGCAATCGCGACACGCTGATCGGCTCGATCTCCAGAAGCTCGGCAAGACGCGCCTGCGCCACGCCTTCTTCCTTGACCAACCTGACAAGCAGCCGCCATTGCGCCGCAGACAGGCCAAACTCGCTGCCGCGCTGCTCGAAATTGCGCCGCATCAGACGCGCCGCGTCGTGGATGAGGAAGCCCAACCTTTCGATACCGTCATTTTTCATGAGCCGCATATATTATAAGCATGCTTATCATTCAAGCCGCGTTTTTGCATGGCACGCATGCATTCACGCCATCGTGTGCCGGCGCGGCGATTAGGCGACTGTTAATCATGGACGCTCATCGTCTAGGAGATCGGCACCACAACAGGATCGATCACATGCAGGACCGGTCGCCAAACCGGCGCCATTTTCTCAAAGCCATTGCTGGCGTGAGCGTTCTGGCGCCGATGCCGCTTTGGGCCAACCCCATGCCGACGGTCGAAGACGTCGCTTTCGATCCCGATATCCCCGTGCTCGGCAATCCGGATGGCGACGTGACGGTGGTCGAGTTCACCGACTACCAGTGCCCCTACTGCAAGCTGAGTTTCATCGAACTGTCGAAAGTCATGGCGGACGACGGCAACATTCGCCTCGTCCTGCGCGACTGGCCGATCTTCGGCGAGGTCTCGCGCAATGCCGCCCTGCTCACCCTGGCCTCCAACAGCCAGGGCCGTTATGCCGACGCCGTGCATACGCTCATGACCACACGCGACCGCCTGACGTTCCGCAGCACCGCCAATTTGCTTGGTGAAGCCGGCGTCAATGTCGATCTTGCCCGCGGCGACCTCAAGGCCAGACAGGAGTTGCTCGTCGGCCTGCTTGCACGCACCGAGGCTCAGGCCACCGCCTTCCAGCTCCAGGGCACGCCTGGCTTCCTGATCGGCAAGGCACTCTACAAGCGCGGAATGACGGCTGACGATTTCCGCAAGGCCGTCGCCCAGGCACGGGCATAATCCCAGATTTCTCGCTGTCGTGAAGCTGTCGTTCCCTTGACAGTAAAAGAGCGACGGACTATCTCACCGTCACGTTAGCACTCGCCCGAAGTGAGTGCTAACCACGTCCGGCCAGACCGGACAGAGGGTTCTCAACAGTCCACCGAGGAAGTTCAAATGGCAAAGTCGAAGTTCCGCCCGCTTCATGACCGCGTGGTCGTTCGCCGGGTCGAATCCGAATCCAAGACCGCCGGCGGGATTATCATCCCCGATACGGCCAAGGAAAAGCCGCAGGAAGGCGAAATCGTCGCCGTCGGCTCTGGCGCTCGCGATGAAGCCGGCAAGCTCGTTCCGCTGGACGTCAAGGCTGGCGACCGCGTGCTGTTCGGCAAGTGGTCGGGCACCGAAGTGAAGCTCAATGGCGAAGACCTTCTGATCATGAAGGAATCCGACATCATGGGCATCATCGGCTAATCGCCACCCATCCGCACCATCCAATCTGAAATTCGGGCCTTCAAGGCCCATCGAGGAGCTTAAAATGGCTGCCAAGGAAGTAAAATTCTCCCGTGACGCCCGCGAGCGCATGCTGCGCGGTGTCAACATCCTCGCCGACGCGGTGAAGGTCACGCTCGGCCCCAAGGGCCGCAACGTCGTCATCGACAAGTCGTTCGGCGCCCCGCGCATCACCAAGGACGGCGTCACCGTCGCCAAGGAAATCGAGCTTGAAGACAAGTTCGAGAACATGGGCGCGCAGATGGTCCGCGAAGTTGCTTCGAAGACCAACGACATCGCCGGCGACGGCACCACGACCGCGACCGTTCTGGCCCAGTCGATCGTCCAGGAAGGCCACAAGGCAGTTGCCGCTGGCATGAACCCGATGGACCTGAAGCGCGGCATCGATCTGGCTGTTGCCGAAGTCGTCACCCACCTCGTCAAGAGCTCGAAGAAGATCAAGACTTCGGAAGAAGTCGCTCAGGTCGGCACCATCTCGGCTAACGGCGAGAAGGAAATCGGCGCGATGATCGCGGAAGCGATGCAGAAGGTCGGCAACGAAGGCGTCATCACGGTTGAAGAAGCCAAGACTGCCGAGACCGAGCTGGAAGTCGTCGAAGGCATGCAGTTCGACCGCGGCTACCTCAGCCCCTACTTCGTCACCAACCCGGACAAGATGGTTGCCGAGTTGGAAGACGCCTACATCCTTCTCCACGAGAAGAAGCTGTCGAACCTCCAGGCCATGCTGCCGGTTCTCGAAGCCGTCGTGCAGACATCCAAGCCGCTCCTCATCATCTCGGAAGACGTCGAAGGCGAGGCTCTGGCCACGCTCGTCGTCAACAAGCTGCGTGGCGGCCTGAAGATTGCTGCCGTCAAGGCTCCGGGCTTCGGCGATCGCCGCAAGGCCATGCTGGAAGACATCGCCATCCTGACCGGTGGCCAGGTCATCTCCGAAGACCTCGGCATCAAGCTTGAGAACGTCGGCCTCAACATGCTCGGCCGCGCCAAGAAGGTGTCGATCTCCAAGGAGAACACCACCATCGTCGACGGCGCCGGCAAGAAGGCAGAGATCCAGGGCCGCGTTGCCCAGATCAAGCAGCAGATCGAAGAGACCACGTCGGACTACGACAAGGAGAAGCTGCAGGAACGTCTCGCCAAGCTGGCAGGCGGCGTTGCCGTCATCCGCGTCGGCGGTGCGACCGAGATCGAAGTCAAGGAGCGCAAGGACCGCGTCGACGACGCCCTGAACGCGACCCGCGCTGCGGTTGAAGAAGGCATCGTTCCCGGCGGTGGCGTGGCTCTGCTGCGTGCTTCGCTCGCCATCAAGGCAGTCGGCGAAAACTCTGACCAGGCCGCTGGCATCAACATCGTCCGTCGCGCTCTGCAGGCTCCGGCCCGCCAGATCGCTGCGAACGCTGGTGCCGAAGCTTCGATCGTTGCCGGCAAGATCCTCGAGAACAAGACGGCTACCTTCGGCTACAACGCCCAGACCGGCGAATACGGCGACATGATCGCTTTCGGTATCGTCGATCCGGTCAAGGTTGTTCGCACGGCTCTGCAGGATGCAGCTTCGGTTGCCGGCCTGCTCGTCACCACCGAAGCCATGATCGCCGAAGCTCCGAAGAAGGACTCGGCTGGCGGCGGCATGCCTGGCGGCATGGGCGGCGGCGGCATGGGCGGCATGGGCGGCATGGACTTCTAAGAAGTCCATAAGCACGCCCATGAGCTAAAGTTGCTCAGCCCGCCAAGCGGGCTTGAGTGGCGGCATGGATTTCTAATCCAGCCACCTGGCTCAAGCTTACGGAAAGGGCGCCTTCGGGCGCCCTTTTTCGTTACACCAGTTGGCGCTGGGCAATCTGCTATTTGCCGGCGCGCACGACCAAAACGCCGGCGTTTGCGAATACGGCAATGCGCTCGCCATCGAGTGACGGAAGAATTTGCCGCCTGGCTTGCGGATACCAGCCGAGACGGCGTTTGATCCGCCACGGACCTGGATTGACAGTGTGCATGCGCCGGCCTAGTGAGCACCCAGGGTATGAAGGGCCCGCCGCCCGCAGCGCAAGCACGGTAAAACCTTCCCTGTGTCAGTCGAAACCGACGCATCAGACCAATGGCAATGCGGGCCCCATTTGATCTCCGTTTGATGCGATATCGGAGACGACGAGATGAGTTCTCTCAACCCTAAAGGCGCGAATGCCTTTCTGCATGCACCCCTGCCCGGCCTTTTCCTCAGGACGGCGGCACCCATCATCCTGATCATGGCCACCAACGGCCTGCTCGCCGTCGTCGATGCCTATTTCCTCGGCGCCTATGTCGGGCCCGACGCGCTGGCCGCGGTGACCCTGATGTTCCCGGCCTTCATGCTGCTCGTTGCCTTGTCGACACTGGTGGCGAGCGGCATGGCGAGCCAGCTCGCCCGCCTGCTCGGCGCCGGCGACCTCGAAAAAGCGCGCGCGACGTTTCTCGATGCGCACGGCCTTGCCCTGCTCGTCTACGCACTGGCCATCGCAGCCTTCATGCTCGGCGGCAAGGAGCTCGCCTTGCGGCTTGCCAACGGATCCCAGCCGCTTGCCGAGATGGGCTACAGCTACATCTCCATCCTGATCTGGGGTGCGCCGCTGATGTTTGCGCTGTCGCTCAATGGCGACGGGCTGCGCAGCGAAGGCCGCCTCGGCATCGTTGCCGCGGCCAATCTCTTGACGTCGGTTGCCAATGCCGGATTGAACTACCTGCTCATCGTCGGCTTCGACTACGGTATATCCGGCTCGGCGGTGGGCACGGTGCTGGCCCAGATGATGGCCGTCAGCTTCATCATCGTCTACAGGTTGCGCGCCGGCACGGTGCTCCAATACGCGCTGGTTCCGTCGATGCGCTGGACCGGCACCTGGCGGCAATTGCTGTCGCTTGGGGCACCGCAGAGCCTGAGCTTCATCGGCATCTCGCTGCTCGCCACTTCTGTCATCACGGCGACGCAGCTGTGGGAAGGCGAAGCATATGCCTCGACCGTTGCCGCCTACGGCATCATCACCCGCATCATGACCTTTGCCTTCCTGCCGATGCTCGGGCTGAACATGGCGATGCAGACCATCGTGGGCAATAATTTCGGCGCCGGCCTGTGGCAGCGGTCGGACGCCAGCCTCAAGCTGGGCCTTGTGCTGGCGCTGGGCTATTGCGCACTGTTCGAGGCCGCGATGCTGCTGAGCCATGGCAGCCTGGGGGCGATCTTCGTTGACGATCCGGCGACGCAAGGCGAAGTCGCCCGGATCCTGCCAATTACAGTGTCGCTCTACATTCTGGCCGGACCTGTCATGATGCTGTCGGGTTACTTCCAGGCCATCGGCGATGCCCGCCGCGCCCTGCTGCTCAGCGTCACGCGCACCTACCTGTTCGCCATCCCGCTGACCATTGGGCTGCCTTATTTCCTGGGCGAACGCGGCATCTGGCTGGCCTCGCCCGTTGCCGAACTGCTGATGGTGCTGGTGGTTTCCGCGCTGCTGTTGCACACCAGGGCAAGAACCGGCTTCGCCTGGGGCCTGTTCCGGACCAAACCCGCCATGGCCTGAGACGGCGTCGAAAAAAATGGAACTTCTTTCGAAACCGGTGGAACCTTCCTGCCGCCCGCGCATTGAGGTGATGTCGTCGGTACCGGAAGAAGCAATTCGGACGGAACATCGAACGACGAAAAGGACGCCTCCAGCACTCTCAAAGGTGCGGGAGGCGTTCTTTTTTTGCCGCCTCAAATGCCACACAGCGCCGAGCGTCAGGCGCGCAGCCAAATGTCCACCACGGGAACCCTTGCACATCCAAAACGTTGACCTGCGCCACCAGCCACAGGAGATGCGAAATGGTGAACAAGGATCAGGTCAAGGGCGTTGCCAAGCAGGTTGCCGGCTCCGTCAAGGAGGCGGCCGGCAAGGCCACCGGCAACAAGACGACCCAGGCCAAGGGTACCGCCGAGAAGATCGCCGGCAAGGTGCAGAAGGCCTATGGCGACACCAAGGAAAAGATCAAGAAGGCCCTTTGACCACGAGTGCCTGTGAAGAGCGAGGCGGCTTCGGCCGCCTTTTTCATGTCCCGTTTCCGGTCCCGGGCGCCGATCGTCAAAACGACATCGCAGTTGAACCGATTAGGATTCCGACCCACCCCAATCTCCGCTTGAAGCGGTGTGTGCAACGCGATAGGCCGATGCCCGCAACGAGATTTTTCGGAGACCTGATCGTGACAGCCCAGAAGACCAGAACCGAGACAGACACCTTCGGACCGATCGAGGTCGCTTCCGACCGCTATTGGGGTGCGCAGGCGCAGCGCTCGCTGGGCAATTTCAAGATCGGCTGGGAAAAGCAGCCGCTGTCGGTCGTGCGTGCACTCGGCATCGTCAAGCGCGCCGCCGCCGAAGCCAACATGGCGCTCGGCCGCCTCGACCCCAAGATCGGCAACACCGTCGTTGCCGCAGCGCAGGAAGTGATCGACGGCAAGCTCAACGACCACTTCCCACTGGTGGTCTGGCAGACCGGTTCGGGCACACAATCGAACATGAACGCCAATGAGGTGATCTCGAACCGCGCCATCGAGATGCTGGGCGGCGAGATGGGCTCGAAGAAGCCGGTCCACCCCAACGACCACGTCAACATGAGCCAGTCGTCGAACGACACCTATCCGACTGCCATGCACATCGCCTGCGCCGAGCGCATCGTCCACGACCTGCTGCCGGCGCTGAAGCACCTGCATGCCGCCCTCGACAAGAAGGCGCGCGAGTTCGACCATATCATCAAGATCGGCCGCACCCACACGCAGGATGCAACGCCGCTGACGCTGGGCCAGGAGTTCGGGGGTTATGCCGCCCAGGTCGCCTCGTCGATCAAGCGCATCGAGCTCACCCTGCCCGGCCTGCAGGAACTCGCACAGGGCGGCACCGCCGTCGGCACCGGCCTAAATGCGCCGGTCGGCTTCGCCGAAAAGGTCGCCGAAAGCATTGCCGCCATCACCGGCATCGCCTTCGTGACCGCGCCGAACAAGTTCGAGGCGCTCGCCGCCCACGACTCGATGGTCTTCTCGCACGGCGCCATCAACGCGGCCGCCGCTGCCCTGTTCAAGATCGCCAACGACATCCGTTTCCTCGGCTCGGGCCCGCGCTCGGGCCTCGGCGAGCTGTCGCTGCCCGAGAACGAGCCGGGCTCGTCGATCATGCCTGGCAAGGTCAACCCGACCCAGTGCGAAGCGCTGACTCAGGTCTGCGTCCAGGTGTTCGGCAACAACGCTGCACTCACATTCGCCGGCAGCCAGGGCCATTTCGAGCTCAACGTCTACAACCCGGTGATGGCCTACAACTTCCTGCAGTCGGTGCAGCTCATGGCGGACGCTGCGGTCTCCTTCACCGACAATTGCGTCGTCGGCATCGAAGCGCGCGAGGACAACATAAAGGCTGCGCTTGACCGCTCGCTGATGCTGGTGACTGCACTGGCGCCGACCATCGGCTACGACAACGCCGCGAAGATCGCCAAGACCGCGCACAAGAACGGCACCACCCTGCGTGACGAAGCGCTGGCGACTGGGCTGGTCAGCGCCGAGGACTACGACCGCATCGTCCGTCCCGAAGACATGACCCGTCCGGGCTGATCGCCTGGCAGGCTGATCACATCGTCACGGCGCGGCACTCACCTGCCGCGCCGTTTGCTTATGGTCCGCGCCGCGCGTCGTCCGGCCGACGGCTTCGAGCAAAACGTTCTCTTAGTGAACGATCTGTCGACATATTCGCACCTTTAGTGAACAGTCAAAATCCATTAGGTAGTGGGCATCGAATTTCAACGGAGCCCCACGCCCATGTCCAACGCTACCATTGCCACAGCAAAGTCCGGCCTAAGCACCAACGCCTCGGCCCTCACCCTTGCCGGCCGCGTTCTGCTTTCGGTCATCTTCATCCTCGCCGGCTTTGCCAAGTTGACCGCCATTTCCGGTACAGCCGGCTGGTTTGCCAGCATCGGCCTGCCGCTGCCGACGGTTACAACAGTTATTGTAGGCCTGGTCGAACTGGTAGGCGGCATCGCCATCCTCGTCGGTTTCCAGACCCGCATCGCCGCTATCGTACTTGGCGTATTCACCCTGGCTGCGACCGGCATCGCTCATCTCGACTTCGCCGACCAGGTCCAGGTGATGTTCCTGCAGAAGAACCTGGCGATCGCGGGCGGCCTGTTCGTGCTCGCCGCCTTCGGCGCCGGCGCCCTGTCGATCGATGGCCGCCGCCGCTAAACTTCAGAAGCTCCTCCCAAGAATGGCCCGGGTTCGTCCCGGGCTTTTTTGTGCGCGGAACTGTCCGGCGATCACGCGGTGGTGACATCCAGCGGCCACGAGCGCATCCTGCGGCCGCGAGGATATATAATGCTCAACAGCCTGCTGCTGCTTGTCGCCAGAATTCTGATCGCCGCGCTATTCGTGCCCGCCGGCATGAGCACGCTTTCCAACATTGCCGGAACCGCCAGCTACTTCGCCGGATTGGGTTTTCCCTTGCCGACGATCGTCGCCATGGGTGTCGGACTATTCGAGCTGATTGGCGGATTTCTGGTGCTGACCGGCTTCCAAACCCGCGTGGTGCCAGTGATTCTGGCAGCCTTTGCCCTGGCGGCTGGCTTCATCGGCCACTACGGTCAAGGCGGAGACGACGCGGCCATGGCCTTCATGCACGAGCAGGCGCAGATGAAGGACATCGCTACCGCAGGCGGATTGCTGGCACTATCGGTGACAGGCGCAGGCGCGATCTCGCTCGACCGGATGTTGCAGCGCCAGCCTATTTGACCGAGATGCTCGGGCCGTCCTCGACCGCCAGCACCAGCTTACGGCCGGTGACCTTGGCGAGCTGGGCGAGACGTCCCGCTGGGCGCTCGCCATAGAGCTGGCCGAACTCCGATGGAATGACCAGCGCCAAGACGCCACCGCCCCGGTCTTCCCAGCGCAGCCTGGGCATCACCCCGGGCATCGAGGCCGAGAGCAGGTAGACGACCCGCATCATCGCGCCGAGCATGCGGGCCCGTTCAAGATAGCGCGGCGTGGCCAGTTCCTTCAGCTCCGGCGCGAAGCTATCGTTGAAGACGCCGTCGTGGCGGAACAGATTGGCCAGTGCCAGGAACGCGCGGCCCGGGTGATCGACGCCGATGAACGAGGCATGCGCGATGATGTTGAGCGACTGGCGCCCGCGATACTCGGGATGGGCGCGCCAGCCGATGTCGGCGAGCAGGCAAGCTGCGTGGCGATAACGCGCTTCCTCCTCGGTCTCTTCGATGCCGAAGGCCGCGAACGAATTGCGCGTCCATTCGACAAGCTCGTGCGCATGACGCACCGAACGCGCCCGCAGCACCGCCAGTTCCTCGGCCGCCGAAATCAGAGGATCTGAACGGCGTTCTTCCTCATCGAGCAGCGAGAACAAAAAGCCCTCGCGCACGCCGAGCGCAGAGACAACAATCTTGGACGGCTCCATCTCCTCGATGATTTCCTGCAGCACCACCGCACCATAGGGCAGCAGCGAGCGGCGGTTCTTCGACACGCCCTCGATGCCTTTGACCTTCTCGACGTCGCCGCGTGCGACCTGCTTGAGGAAGGGGATCAGGCTTGTCGGTTCGAGCTCGTAGTGGTGCATCACCTCAAGCGGATAGTTGGTGATGCCCATGTGCAGGCGGGCGAGATTTCGCCAGGTGCCGCCGACGGCGTAGAACGTCCTGCCCTTCCCGGCCTTTAGAAGCTTGGCCCGCATCAGTTCAGTGCGCACGATCTTGGCCGCCACAACCGGCGAGCCTTTCGCCATGTCCTGGAGCCTGAGGCCACCAAGTGGCAAGGTGATACCTTCGCCGATGTTTTCGCCCCGGACATCGACAAGTTCCAGACTACCACCGCCAAGATCGCCGGCGATGCCGTCGGCGGGATGGAAGCCAGAGATCACGCCGAGCGCGGAATAATGGGCCTCTTCGCGCCCCGTGAGCACCTGGATCTTGGTGCCCAGAACATCTTCTGCCCGTTGGATGAAATCTGGGCCGTTGATGGCCTCGCGCGCCGCAGCGGTTGCCAGCACATACATCTTTTCCGCGCCCGCCTGTTCGGACAGCGCACGGAAGCGCCGGAACTCCTCCATCGAGCGGGTCACGCCCTCGGGGTCGAGCTTGCCGGTGGAGACAATGCCGCGGCCAAGGCCGGCGAGCATCTTTTCGTTGAACAGAAGGGTCGGCGAGCGCGCCAACCCTTCATAGACGACGAGACGTATGGAGTTCGAGCCGATATCGATAATCGACAGCGGTCGGCGGTCCTTGAGCCGGCCCTGCGAAAGCTGCGCCATCAGGTGGCCGCCGCCTCCGCCTTCTTGCGGCGCTTGAACTGGGCAATGCGTTTGGGCGCGTGAGACTTCAGCGCGTCACCCCGTCCGGACAGGCTCGGATTGGTCATGAAATATTCCTGCGCATTGAACGGCTCTTCGCCCTCGTCGAGCGTTATCCGCCGCGAGGTTCCATCCGCCAATACTTCGAAACTTTGCTGGTTGTCCATGATATTTCCCAGCATGACCTGGCCAAGCACCTGCTCGTGCACGGTCGAGTGCTTGGCGATCGGCACCATGCATTCGACGCGGCGATCGAGATTGCGCGGCATCAGATCCGCCGAGCTGATGTAGACGATGGCGTCGTCCGACGGCAGGCCGTGGCCATTGCCGAAGCAATAGATGCGGCTGTGCTCGAGGAAGCGGCCGACAATCGACTTGACGCGAATGTTCTCCGACAACCCCGGAACCTGCGGCCTGAGACAGCAGATGCCACGCACCACTAGGTCGATCTCGACGCCGCTGCGGCTGGCATCGTAGAGCGCGTCGATCACGTCAGGATCGACAAGCGAGTTCATCTTCATCCAGATCTGCGCCGGCCGGCCCGCAAGGGCGTGCTCGACCTCGTCGGCGATGTGCTTGAGGATGCGGCTGCGCAGCGTGTAGGGCGATAGCGCAATGCACATCTCGTCGGCCGGCTCGGCATAACCGGTGATGAAGTTGAAGATGTGCGCCACGTCGCGCGCAATCGCCGAATCGGTGGTGAAGAACGACAGGTCGGTATAGATGCGGGCGGTGATCGGGTGATAGTTGCCGGTGCCGAGGTGGACGTAGTTGCGCAGGCGGCCATCCTCGCGGCGCACCACCAGCGACATCTTGGCGTGCGTCTTGAGCTCAAGGAAGCCGAACACGACCTGCACGCCGGCGCGCTCGAGATCGCGCGCCCAGCGGATGTTGGCCTCTTCGTCGAAACGGGCCTTGAGCTCGACAAGTGCTGTCACCGACTTGCCGGCCTCGGCAGCATCGACAAGCGCGCGCACGATCGGGCTGTCGTTGGACGTGCGGTAGAGCGTCTGCTTGATCGCCACGACTTCGGGATCGATCGCTGCCTGGCGCAGGAACTGCACGACCACGTCGAACGATTCGTAAGGGTGGTGGACGACGAAATCCTTCTCCCGGATCGCCGCGAAGCAGTCGCCGCGGTGGTCGCGGATACGCTCGGGAAAGCGCGGATTGAAGGGCGGGAACTTCAGGTCGTCACGCGGTATAGAGACGATCTCGGAGATCTGGTTTATGGCCAGTGGTCCGCTCAAAATACTGACGCGGTTCGCCGATACGCCGAGTTCACCGGCGACGAACTCGCGTAGGAACGCCGGCATCTGGCTATCGAACTCGATGCGGATCACTGAACCGCGGCGGCGGCGCTTCAGCGCGGTTTCAAACAGGCGGACAAGGTCTTCGGATTCTTCTTCGACTTCGATATCGCTGTCACGAATGATCTGGAACGTGCCGGAGCCCTTGACCTCATAGCCAGGGAAGAGCTTGCCGATGAACAGGTTGACGGTCTCTTCGATCGGGATGAAGCGCACCGAGCGCTTGCGGTCGGGCAGCCTGATATAGCGACGCAGCGCCATTGGAAGGCGCAGCAGTGCCGTCATTTCCTCGCCGCTCTTGCGGTGGCGCAATTGCAGGGCGATCGAGAAGCCGAGATTAGGGATGAATGGGAACGGGTGCGCGGGATCGATCGAAAGCGGCGTCAGAACCGGGAAGATCTGCTCCATGAAGTGATCTTCAAGCCACTTCCGCTCCTCCTTGGTAAGATCCGTCGCCGATATGCTCTCGACACCTTCGGCCTTGAGCAATTCCATCAGGCTCGACAGGCTCTTCTGCTGATCTTCCTGGAGCCGCTCGACCTCGTGCAGCAGCTGATCGAGCTGCTGCTCCGGCGTACGGCCATCGGCGCTGCGGACGGTGATGCCCTCGCGGACCTGCCCCGCGAGACCGGCAACGCGGACCATGAAGAACTCGTCGAGATTGCCGGCGGAGATCGACAGGAAGCGGACGCGTTCGAGCAGCGGATGGTTCGGGTTTTGCGACTGTTCGAGCACGCGCCGGTTGAATTGCAGCCAGGAAAACTCGCGATTGACGAAGCGATCGGGGTTGCCGTCGATGGAGCCCGTCGGCGACTTGTCGTTGACGAAATCGGTATGCACCGGCTTCAACTGATTCATATGCAAACCTTCCCCACTGCCGCGTTCCGCCGCTTATCCGGCTCAACTTATCCTCTGACAGGCAATTGCGACAGTTTCATTTCACCATCTTGCAAACCCGTCGCTTATGATACAAACGCTCTCCAATAAGGCTCCTTAGAAGGGAAAATACCATGGCCGGCGGCTCCATCCCCCACTTCCAGAACGATGCTGGACATGCCGTGATCGAGATCGGCGTGAAGGAGTTCATGTGCGTGGGCGCAAGCGCACCATTCGACCATCCGCATGTCTTCCTCGACATGGGTGCGGACGCCGAGAAGGTCTGCCCGTATTGCTCGACGCTGTACCGCTACTCCTCGAAGCTGAAGGCCACCGAGACCCAGCCGGCGGGCTGCCTCTACGTCATCAACCGCGCAGCCTGACGACAAAGCCGCGGTCATGCAATCGCGGCGGATCGTGATCGCAGGAGCCGGTATCGCCGGGCTCACTGCGGCACTCGCCTTCGCCCGGCATGGCCTTGGCGTTCGTATCTACGAACGCTCGCCGGTGCTGGAGGAAGTCGGCGCCGGTCTTCAACTCTCTCCCAACGCCACCCGCATACTTGGTCGTCTCGGCGTGCTCGACCTTGTCAGCGCCTCGACGGTGCGTCCCGAAGCCGTCGTCCTGCGCGATGCCGCAACCCTTGCCGCGCGCGCGCGCGTACCGCTCGGTGCCGCGGCCGAACGGCGCTGGAAAGCCCCCTACCTCGTTGCGCATCGCGCCGACTTGCAGGGCGCCCTGCTCGCGCGCGCAACCGAGAGCCCGCTGATCGAGATCGCCACCGGGGCAACCGTCGGCACGGTCGACGCGCAGGCGGGCGGCGTCAGGGTGTCTTTGACGCAAGGCGGCATCGTCTCCCACGAGCAAGCCACTCTGTTCGTTGCAGCCGACGGCGTCTGGTCGGCCAGCCGACGCCTCGTCGGCCCGAATGAAAAGAGCCGGTTTTGCGGCGAATTGGCCTGGCGCACGACCATCTCCGTCGACAGCAATATCGGCCGCCAGTTTGCCGGACTGACCTCGCTGGCGACGGTGACGACGTTCCTGCACCCCGGCTTTCACCTCGTCGCCTATCCGATCCGCGCCGGCCATGCGGTCAATCTCGTCGCCTTCACACCTGGCAAGGCGATCGCGGAGCAATGGTCTGGCGAAACTGACGCCGGCGCGTTGAAGCGCGTCATGCATGGCACTGCTCCGGCCCTGTCGAGGCTTGTCGACGAAGCCGGGCCGTGGACGGTGTGGCCGCTGCACACCGTCGACCCATCGCGGCCGTGGACGTCCCCAGCCGGCATTGTGCTGATCGGCGACGCGGCACACGCCATGACGCCGTTTGCCGCCCAAGGTGCCGCCATGGCGATCGAGGATGCCTACACGCTGGCTGACGCGATCGTTGCGGCCTCGAACACGGCGGAAGCGCTGGCGCAGTGGGAAGCGGCGCGCAAAGTCCGCGTGCGCAAGGTGGCGAGGCGTGGCGCCCTCAACCATTTCGCCTGGCATGCCGCCGGTCCGGTGGCCTTGGCCCGCAACCTGTTCCTCAAGCTCAAATCGCCGGCAAGCCTGGCTGCCGACATGGACTGGCTCTATGGCTGGACGCCGCCCGGCTGGTCCGACGGCCGGTTGTAGAGGCCAAGCGACCAGTTCAGTGTCACCGGCAGCGGGTTCCACCATCCGGTCGTCAAACCGGCTTGCCTGAGTGCTGCCGCCGTCCAGGTGTTGCAACCGGCAAGTGCGTTGAACTTGCCGTGGGCTTCGAAGAACCCGTCATAGTCCCCATAGGCAACCTCGGGAATGCGTTGAGCGCCAGCCGTGCCCCGCACAAAGCTGCGGTCGATGAAATCGAGCATCGCAGCAAAACCTTTCTCGCCAATCTCAAAGCGGCGGACGGCGGGCTGCGGCAAGGCGACATCACCGGCGAGATCGACATGCATGACCGAGTCGTCGAGCGTCAGCGCCGCAAACACCGGGCCGGGCTTGAGTTCGGACCATGTCGGCGTGCCGATATAGAACGCCTTGCTGCCCCATCCGAACACGAGGTAGCGCGCCGTCGGCAGATCCGCCTCGATGCCCGCGTCGAGCAGGAAGCCGAACTTTTCCAGCACAGCTTCGTCGATCGGCACGGCGATGTCGGTGTGGATCGGATTGGTGAAGACGAGAATATGGCGCGGCTTTGCCTCATCGGAAGCGCCGCCACTTAAAAGCGGCCGCGGCACCAGCGTGCCCAAAACAACTGTTGCCGCCGCCACAAGGAGGACAACGCCCAGCAGACGTAGAATTCTTCTCACCGACACGCCGTCCCCACTTTCGGTGCGCCTGTTTCAACAAAAAAGCCCGGCCGTATCTCGACCGGGCTTTCTTGATTTCAGGAGCAGATCCTAGTGGAGGATCTGGCTGAGGAACAGCTTGGTGCGCTCGTGGCGCGGATGGTCGAAGAACTCGCTTGGCGTGTTCTCCTCGACGATCTGGCCCTGGTCCATGAAGATGACGCGGTTGGCGACCTTGCGGGCGAAACCCATCTCGTGGGTCACGCACAGCATGGTCATGCCTTCTTCGGCGAGGCCGACCATGGTCTCCAGCACTTCCTTGATCATTTCCGGATCGAGCGCCGAGGTCGGCTCGTCGAACAGCATGATGCGCGGGTTCATGCACAGCGAGCGCGCGATGGCGACACGCTGCTGCTGGCCGCCCGACAGCTGGCCCGGATACTTGTTGGCCTGCTCGGGGATCTTGACCCGGCGCAGGAAGTGCATCGCCTGCTCTTCGGCCTGCTTCTTCGGCGTCTTGCGTACCCAGATCGGCGCCAACGTGCAGTTCTCGAGGATCGTCAGATGCGGGAACAGGTTGAAGTGCTGGAACACCATGCCGACTTCGCGGCGGACCTCATCGATCTTCTTGAGATCGTTGGTCAGTTCCTTGCCATCAACAATGATCTTGCCCTTCTGGTGCTCTTCCAGCCGGTTGATGCAGCGGATCATCGTCGACTTGCCCGACCCGGACGGGCCGCAGATGACGATGCGCTCGCCGCGCATGACCCTGAGGTTTATGTCCTTGAGCACGTTGAACTCGCCATACCACTTGTGCATGCCGACAATGTCGATCGCCACATCCGTATCCGAGATGTGCATCTTCGCCCGATCGACCTTGATCTCGTCGGCGCTGACTGCGTTTTCGATGGCCATGGGCCGTTCCCTTTTGTTGTTCGTTATCGTTTATGCCCGGTGTCGAGCCGGCGTTCCATATAAATAGAATAGCGCGACATGCCAAAACAGAACATCCAAAACACCAGCGCCGCAAAGACGAGCCCTGACGATGGGGTCTGGGGCGAAGCCCAGGCCGGATCCGAGAAGTTCTGGCGCACGACGCCCAGCAGGTCGAACATCGAGATGATGTAGACGAGGCTGGTGTCCTTGAACATGCCGATGAAGGTGTTGACGATGCCGGGAATGACCAGCTTCAACGCCTGCGGCAGCACAACCAGCCTCATCTTCTGCCAGTAGCCGAGGCCGAGCGAATCGGCGCCTTCATACTGCCCCTTGGGGATCGCCTGCAGACCGCCGCGTACAACCTCCGCCATGTAGGCCGAGGCAAACAGCGACACGCCGATCAGCGCGCGCAGGAATTTGTCGAAGCTGACGCCCGCCGGCAAGAACAGCGGCAGCATGACGCTGGCCATGAACAGCACGGTGATCAGAGGTACGCCGCGAATCGTTTCGATGAAAATGACGGAGAGCATCTTCACCACCGGCATCTTCGAACGCCGTCCAAGCGCCAGGATGATACCGAGTGGCAGCGACACGACGATGCCGACGAAGGACAGCGTGAGCGTCACCAGCAGCCCGCCCCAAAGCGGGGTTTCGACATGCGGCAGGCCAAACACGCCGCCGATCAGCAGCGTGAAGGCGACGATTGGGAACACCACGAAGAACAGCAGTGCATTCAGCCCCTTGCGCGGCACGCGTGGGATCAGCAACGGCACCAGCAGCGCCACGAACATGATCGCCACCAGGATGACCCGCCAACGCTCCTCGATCGGATAGCGGCCAAACATGAACTGGCCGAACTTGGCGTGGACGAACGCCCAGCAGGCGCCGGACCAGCCGTCAGGCTGGATGCCACCTTGCGCCACGGTGGCGCAGAAAGTCCGGTCCGTGCCGGTCCACTGGGCGTTGACCACGGCCCAGTTGAACAATGGCGGCACAACCATTGCCACGATCAAGAGACCGATAATGGTGAGCACCGAATCGAATGGATTGGCAAAGAGGTTCTTGCGTATCCAGGCCACAGGCCCGCGCTCGCTAAGTGGCGCTGGTTGTGGCAGCGCCATTTCGGTGCGGATGTAATGAAGGTCGTTTTGCGACATGTCCGCCTCCTACCTTTCCACCAGCGCCATTTTGGCATTGAACCAGTTCATGAAGGCTGACGTGATCAGGCTGAGGCCAAGGTAGACGACCATCCAGATGACTACGATCTCGATCGCCTGTCCGGTCTGGTTGAGCACTGTGCCACCGATCGCAACCAGATCAGGGTAGCCGATGGCTATTGCCAGCGACGAGTTCTTGGTCAGGTTGAGATACTGGCTGGTCAAGGGCGGGATGACGATGCGCAGCGCCTGCGGCACCACCACGAGGCGAAGCGCGTGCCCAGATCGCAGCCCCAACGCCGACGACGCTTCGGTCTGACCCTTGCTGACGCCGTTGATGCCGGCACGCACGATCTCGGCGATGAAAGCTGCGGTGTAGAACGACAACGCCAGATAGAGCGCCAGGAACTCAGGCTTGATCTGCAGGCCACCGGTCAGGTTGAAGGTCGATTTCTGCGGAAAATCGAAACTCATGGGAAAGCCCGTCGCGGCCAGCGCCAGAAGCGGCAGGCCGATGATCAGCGCAAGCGAGGTCCAGAACACGGGGAATGTCGCACCCGTCGCCATCTGCCGCTGACGCGCACGTCGGGCAACGAACCATGACATCCCGATACCAAGCAGAAACGCCACCGGCACCAGCATAGAACCCTCGCCCCAGATCAGCTTGGGGAAATAAAAGCCTCGGCTGTTGAGGAAGGAGCCGAAAGGCAGCTCGATGCTCTCCTTTGGCAAAGGCAGCACCGAAAGCACGCCGAAATACCAAAAGAAGATGACGAGCAGTGGCGGGATGTTGCGGAAGACCTCGACATAGACGGTGCAGATCTTGCGGATCAGCCAGTTCTGCGACAGCCGGCCGATGCCGAGGAGAAAGCCCAGTATCGAGGCGGTGACGATGCCGGCGATGGCCACAACAAGGGTGTTGAGGAAGCCGACAAGCAGCGCGCGCTTGTAGGTCGAATCAGAATCGAACGCGATCAGCGTGTCGCTGACGTCGAAGCCGGCGCGGCCGTTGAGAAAGGCGAAACCCGACGCGATGTTGGCGCGCTTCAGGTTTTCGATCGTGTTTCCAATGATCCACCAGACGAACGCCGTAAGCGCAACGATCACGAGAACCTGGAAGAAGATGCCGCGCACCTTCGGGTCGTAGAGCAGCGACGCGCGGCCGCCCCCTACGTCATGGGGTATGTCCTGCGTAGCCATCGGAAGTCCCTCGTAAAGAGTAACCGGAAGGCGGATTCGCCGCCTTCCGGGTGAGACTTCGGATCAGCGGATGGGCGGCGCGTACTGCAGTCCACCCTTGGTCCAGAGCGCATTGATGCCACGGGCGATCTTCAGCGGGCTGCCCTGGCCGACATTGCGTTCGAAGACTTCGCCGTAGTTGCCGACGGCCTTGACGATGTTGACGACCCAGTCGTTGCCGAGGCCGAGATCGGTGCCGATCTTGGTGTCGGTTTCGGTGCCGAGCACGCGCTTGACCTCGGGATTGCCCGACGCCTTCATTTCTTCGACATTGGCTTGGGTGATGCCGAGTTCTTCGGCCGTCAGCAACGCGAAATAGGCCCACTTGACGATGTGGTACCACTTGTCGTCGCCCTGGCGCACGGCAGGTCCGAGCGGCTCCTTGGAGATGATCTCGGGCAGAACGACGTGATCGTCCGGCGAGCCGAGCGTCAGGCGGATGCCATAGAGGCCCGACTGGTCGGTGGTGTAGACGTCGCAACGGCCGGCGTCATAGGCGGCGTTGACCTCTTCGAGCTTCTCGAAGACGACCGGATTGTACTCCATCTTGTTCGCCTTGAAGTAGTCGGCGAGATTGAGCTCGGTCGTGGTACCGGTCTGCACGCAGACAGCGGCGCCCGAAAGCTGGAGCGCGGAGTTCACGCCCGGCAGCTTCTTGGCGTTGATCATGAAGCCCTGGCCGTCGAAATAGGTGACGCCGACGAAGTTCAGGCCAAGTGCGGTATCGCGATTGATCGTCCAGGTGGTGTTGCGCGACAGAAGGTCGATTTCGCCCGACTGAAGTGCGGTGAAACGCTCCTTGGCGGAGAGCGGCGTGAACTTGACCTTGGTGCCATCACCAAACACTGCTGCTGCCACCGCGCGGCAGAAATCGGCGTCCAGCCCCTGCCAGTCGCCCTTGTCGTTCGGCGCGGAGAACCCGGCCAGGCCGGTGCTGACGCCGCATTGCAGGAAGCCCTTTGCCTTGACGTCCTCAAGGGTGCCGGCAGATGCGGCGGTCGCCACCATGCCGAGCGTAGCTGCCCCGAGAATGCCTGAAATGATGTACTTCATGACCCACGAACCCTTCTGTTTATTACAGGCTTTTGCCTGCCTTTTTGAATTGTGAACTCAGCATCCCCTATCCGGCCCAAATCCGGATTGCGCGTCCTGTCCGGCGCGCTTTGCTGTAGTCCGGTCCACGGGATGCATCGAAGGCGATAATTCTTATTAGGTCAAGCAATAAAGGCCCCACGCCGCCGGCTCCGCCTTTAGTATTAGAAATCAGGAAGTACGATTGCTGCGGCTCGTGTCGGGCTCGACTTCGAAGACGTTAGCCGGCGGCGCGTTTTCGTCTGCCAAAGCCTGTCGCTACCGGCAGCAGCTTTCCCGGCAGGAGTCTGAAACCAACCCGGCGCACGGCAAAGAACCGCGCCGCAACGATGGTCACGATCAGGCCGAACAGGAAGCCTGCGGTGACGTCGGATGGATAATGCGCGGCGGCCGGAATCCGCAAGGCTGACAGCATCAGGCCGACGATCGCAATAGGCAGCCACTGGCGCGGAAACCAGATCATCAGGATGGCAGCTACCGTGCCAATCGTCGTCGCATGGCCGGAGGGAAAGCTCGAGGAGTAGCGCGTAACCACGAATGGATCGAAGTGATATGCGCCATACTCGCCATAAAAAGCGGGTCTTGCGCGACCGAAGAACAACTTGACGATGTTGACCGCGATGCCGGTGAAAGCGACGATGCCGAAGACAAACGCCGCCTGGCCGAACAGGGTCACCAGCCTGGCCTGGAGGCCGTAGCCGACGCCGCGCCAATCGGCGGCTGCGGTAGCGAGATAAACCAGCAAGGCAGGGATGAGATACCATTCCGACCTGCCGACATCGCTCAGCCAGGCGAGCCAGTTCGTCAACCCGTTGCGGTTGCTGAGCATGAAGTTCATCGCCGCCGAATCGACAGTGAACAGCAGCGCGACGGCAACAGCGCCGCAGAGAAGCAGCAGCGTCAGGCCGCGCGTCCACACCGCTTGCGGCGAGCCGATCGGACGGCGCCGGATGCGGCGCGAGGAATACGCCACCGTCTCTGCCAGCCGCCCAGCAAAGCCCGTCGGCCAGACCTGGCCCAGCCGAACACGCGCCTGCGGCGGTTGCACGGGTCGGGCCGTCGCATTATGGCTGGCGTCTTCACTGAAAGGGTGCGGATTCATGACTCGAGACAACGGCAGGATCAAAGGCGTCAACACGCGGCTCGCGCATTCCGGGCACGATCCACACGGCTTTCATGGCTTTGTCAATCCGCCGGTCGTGCACGCCTCGACAGTTCTCTTCCCCAACGCCGCGACGATGGCGGCGCGTGCTCAAAAATACACATATGGCACCCGTGGAACGCCCACGACGGACGCCCTTTGCCACGCCATTGACGAGCTCGAAGGCTCGGCCGGCACAATCGCCGTGCCGTCGGGCCTCGCCGCGGTGACGATTCCCCTGCTCGGCTTCCTGTCGTCGGGCGATCACATCCTGATCACCGATTCCGTCTATCTTCCGACCCGCCACTTCGCCGACACCATGCTCAAGCGCCTCGGCATCGAGGTCGACTATTACGATCCGCATGTCGGCGCTGAGATCGCCGCGCTGATCAAGCCGAACACCAAGGTGGTTTTCACCGAATCGCCGGCGTCCAACACCTTCGAGATCCAGGATATTCCTGCCATCGCAAAGGCAGCGCACGCCGCGGGTGCCATCGTCATGATGGACAATACCTGGGCGACGCCGCTCTATTTCAAGGCGCTCGACTTCGGCGTCGACGTGACGATACACGCGGCGACCAAATATCCGGCCGGCCATTCGGACGTGCTGAGCGGCACGGTTTCGGCCAATGCGGCATGCTGGCCGCGGCTGCACGACGCCTTCGTCACGCTCGGCTGCTGCGCCGGCCCCGACGATGTATATCAGGTGCTGCGCGGTCTGCGCACGATGGGCGTCAGGCTCGCCCACCATCAAAAGAGCACGCTCGAGATCGCGCGCTGGCTCGAAGGCAAGCCCGGTGTCGCCCGCGTGCTGCACCCGGGTCTCGAAAGCCATCCCGACCACCAGCTCTTCAAGCGCGACTTCTCCGGTTCGAGCGGCATCTTCTCGGTGGTGCTTACCGGCGGCGGCATCCCGAAGGCCCATGCCTTCCTCGACGCGCTCGAGATCTTCGGCCTCGGCTATTCCTGGGGCGGCTACGAAAGCCTTGCCGTGCAGGTCAGCCTCGCCGACCGCAAGATCGCCAACGGCCCCTATGAAGGCCCGATCATCCGGCTGCAGATCGGACTGGAAGATGTGGCCGACCTCAAGGACGATATCGCCGCGGGATTGCATGCGGCGAACGCAGTGGGGTGATGCGGGCGCGGCGGGCAGCCCAAAGCTGTTCCGCCCAATCCCCGCCCCGATACCTCGTCCCGCCTTCTCATATTGACAGGCAGCGGCGCCGTCGCGACGTTTGCCTTCCGAACCTGGCAAGCTCTTCGGGGAGATCGATATGACTGCATCCGGCCGCCCTTCCGAAATCGTCCACTGGACCGAGGTCGAAAAGCCTGACGGTGAAACCTTCATCGGCACATCGGAACTCAGGGGGCTCGGCGCGCCACTCGCCGTCCATTTCGGCCTCGAACGGCTCGGCATCCACCACGTCAGGCTGCCGCCGGGCCGACGCACGTCGTTTCCACATGCCGAAAGCCTGGAAGAGGAATTCGTCCACGTGCTCGACGGCGAACCCGACGTCTGGCTGGACGGGGTGCTGCATCGCCTGAAGCCAGGCGATTCCGTCGGCTTCCCCTCCGGTACCGGCCTGGCACACAGCTTCCTCAACAACACCGACAGAGAAGTCCGCCTCCTGGTGGTCGGCGAAGCCAACAAGGACGAGAACCAAATCGTCTATCCCGTCAACCTCGAGCGCAAGGCGATCCGCGACGACTGGTGGCACGACGCACCGCAGCGCGAGCTCGGCGACCATGACGGATTGCCGGACCGGGTTCGCGCGGCTCGCGATGCCGGCAAGGATGGCGTCTAGCCTACATCGGCTAAGGCAGAGCTGGCTGAGCATGTCTCATGCGCCCCTTAGCCTCGGCAGGTGTTCGAATTCAAGCGAGCTAGTGTCGAGCCGCTGTCTGCGCTTGCTGGCCAGCCTTTCGCCGCCATTCCTCCCAGACGAACTCGTAGCACCAGGTCAGTTCATGCGTTTCCGCCAGGCGGCTGGCGATGGCATTGCGGCGATCTTCGTCCGCCTTGCTGTAGCGATGAAACTGGACCTGGATGAGGTCGATGCTGGCGATGACCCCACTGTCGATGAGGCGCGGCAGCACCTCGTATTCACCGCCCTCGATGTTGATTTTCAGCACGGCGACACGGGCAACGCCGATAGCCTGCAGATAGGATGCCGCCTCGACGCTTCGGCACCGTACCGTGGCGTTTGCGCCTCTGGCTCCTGACGCGTCGCCGTCGTCGGCGATGGTGAACTCACCGTCGGCCGAGCCTAGGGCCACAGCGTGCACTGTTACCCGCGGGTCGCCTGCAAACCGTGTGCCAATATCCGCCGCGAAGCCTGGATGGGCTTCGAAAACATGCATCTGGACGTCGTGCTGATCGAGAATGCCCGCCGCCCATTGACCTTGGTAACCGCCGAGATCGACAACGACATCTCCCGAGCGCAGGGCTGGAAACTCATAACGCTTGGCTTCGCCATTGTCGGCCAACCACCTGCCATGTTCGGCCATATGGCGCCTGACATGCCGAGGACCGGCGAGCCTCATCAACCTTTTCTTGATCGACCTGAGCAGTCCCATTCGAACCTGACCATCCCTTTGCAGGCTGAAACGGCTTCGCAGGATTGGAAGGTAGCACCGCAGTCTTGGTGCTCAAAAATCGCGAAACGTGCGCCTGAGTTGTATTATGGCGATCCCGACAGGATTCGAACCTGTGACCATCGGCTTAGAAGGCCGGTGCTCTATCCAGCTGAGCTACGGGACCGCTGGCCGGCCGCTGTTGGGCCGGCGTGATCGTGCCTTGGGACGTCAGTGCGTCCAGGGCGTCCTGCGGTCATAACGGAAATTGTCGGAGTAGGAAATCTGCCGGCGCTTGGCTTCCTTCGGCTCCTGCACGCGGAAGGCGATGCCTTCCTTTTCGGCGTAAGCGACCGCTTCTTCACGGGTCTCGAAGGTCAGCCGGATCTGGCTCTTCATGTCGCCGGAGCTGGTGTAGCCCATCAGCGGATCAATCTTCTTCGGCTTCTCGGCGTCGAATTCGAGCACCCAGTGCCCGGTCTTGGCTTTGCCCGACTGCATGGCGGTCTTGGCAGGGCTGAAAATTCGCGCGGACATAATTCCCTCATTCGTGAGTCCGCGGCAGGCGCGGACGTCCAGATGCGCCCGTCATTTACTGCGCAATCGCCATTGCTGCAAGGCGAAAGCCGGTTTCCGCTTTTTTGCCCTTGCCATGTCGAGCGGAAGCCACTAGGCACGGCGTCGAAATGTGATTTCGGAGTGTAGCGCAGTCTGGTAGCGCATCTGGTTTGGGACCAGAGGGTCGGGAGTTCGAATCTCTCCACTCCGACCATTTTTCCCCTGAGCATCGAAGACATCCACAGCCCGTCTTGGTCGGCCGAGCCGCAGAATGGCATCGAAGAGTCGTGGGTCGCGTCGAATCGCCCTCGACAGGCTTGACCGCCCAGCCATGCGGCCACATCAGTCCTTGCCTTCCAGTCGGTACGACGCAACGGACAGGAAACGGACCGGCAGTTTCTGCAGTTGATCGGGCCCATGCGGCGCTGCCGCGTCGAAGAACAGGCTGTCGCCTGGCGCCATGCCGTAGAGCGCAGCACCGTGGCGGTAGGCTATCTCGCCTTCCAGCACGTATATGAACTTCATGCCGGCATGCTGGAGAAGAGCCGGCCGGCAAGCCTCTTCGGTGAGGGTGACGAGACAGGGCTCGACGGACACGCTGCCGGGGGCCGACACGATGTAGCCGAGCATGTTGTTTTGCTGGCTGGCGCGCGTGCCGCACCGTTCCACCGGGATGCCTGCGCCGGCTTTCACGAACATGGCCTCTCGCACCTCCACCGGGCGCTTCAGCAGCGAAGTCAGCGGCACGGCCAGCGCGCGAGACAGCGCTTGCAGCGTGGTAAGCGACGCCGAGATGATGCCGTTTTCGATTTTCGACATCATGCCAAGCGACAGGCCAGCGGCCCGCGCAAGTTCCATGATCGACATGCCATGCTTGCGCCGGCACGCGCGCACCTCCCGGCCGATCGCAATTTCGAGTTGGTTTCCCGCCATCTGCCGCAAAGCATGCGGGTTCTGACGCAACGCCGCAGCGTCTTCGGACACGTCTCGCAATTGCACGCCATACTCGAGGCCAGTCGTTCTCATTTAAGCCACCTCCGTTGATGCCGATTTCGCTGCAACGATCGGCCGGCCGCGGCCTGCTCGACCCGAGAATTCTGGCAACCAGTTGCGCATTGCATCGCGTCTTGGAGGTCTGCCGCACTTCGCGACGGCCAGCCCCCGGCCCCGCGCTCAAGTCCAAAACGCAAAAAGCTCCCGGCGGAATAACCCGCGGGAGCTTTTTTGCTCTGCTATCGGCCCGCTTCAGTGCGAGCTTGATAGGGCTAGAGCGTGTGAGATTTACGCCATTCTGTCAATGACAAGTTGCCAACCCGTCGCCATTCAACACGCATGAGGTCCGGCCCGATGGTGGCCTCCTCAGTGGACCGACCGCGGATTGCATCACCGGCGACCTACGCAACATGTGCAGGCTCACTCACCGGCAGCTTGAGCACATCGCTGGCGTTGATGATGGCGAGCGCGATCGCCTCGATCGTGGTGCGCTTGTTCATGGCCTGCTCACGCAAGGTCTCGTAAGCCACCTGCTCCGACACCTTGTTGGTGGCCATCAGGATTTCCTTGGCCTTGTCGATGTCGCGGTGCGCCTTCAGCTTTGCGGAGAGCCGCTCGACACGGATGCGCAGTCGCTCCTCGCGCCGGTGATTGTTGACACTGAGAAGGATGTTGGCGAGGATTCCGAAGGTTCGGAGCGGCAGGCCGATCACCGCCTGCGCCCGCAGGCGCAACACCTTCTCGACAATGATCGGGTTCTCGTAGTCGACGATCGCAATCAGCACGGCCGGCGGATCGTCGGCGTTCCAGTTCCAGGTGATACCGCCTTCGACCAACGGCCGGATGAAGGCGAACACCACGTCGATGTTGGCAGGAATTTCCGCCGGCGGCGGCCAGTTGGTCTGGACCTGGCAGCCGATCCGGTTGAGGTGTTGCCAAAGCTCCTCACCCTCGCTGCTCTTGGGCTGGAGCAGCAGGACGCGGAGCGAGCGTATGTCCTTGATCTGGATCGGCGCGGATCCGTCATGCGGCGCCACGTGGGGGCTACGTGATACCATTGTTCCTCATCGCGGCAATGTCGTTGGTCCGAAAGTGCAACGCTTGCCTGTGGTGTCGTTCCATTAATTGCGCCTGTGCCCGCGGCACAGGATCATATCGAGTGCATTGCCAGCCGCTCCCCCCATTCCTCAGGATTGTAGCTGGCGAGATAGGGATCAGGCCGGATTGCGGATGGGGATTTCGACAGAATCTCGAACTGGCCGTCCTCGCGCGCCCGTGCCACACGCGGCCACACATAGGTATGCGCGTTGTCAGGGTCGATGCGGATGCGCCCCTGGGGCGCGTCGAATTCCGAGCCGAGGATGGCCGGCCGCAACGCCTCGACATCGTCGGTCTTGGCTTTGCGCAGCGCATTCGCCACCACGTGGACCTGGAAGTAGGCCGCTTCCCAGCACATGTTGGTCACGGCATCGCCGCCGAATTTCTTCTTGTAGCGCTCGACGCAGCGTTCGTTCTGCATGCCTCCGACGGATTGGAAATAGGTAGCTGAGGTGATGTGCCCGGCGCCCACGTCGATGCCCATCGCCTGGATGTCGGACTCGCTGGTTGTCAGGCTGGCGATCGGCATTGACTGCGCGTCCAGGCCTGCTTCCGCGAAGGCCTGATAGAAATGGACGATGCTTTCGCCGACGAAATTGCAGAAGATCAGGTCCGGCTGCTTGCGTTTGATGTCCGCGATCAGCGGCTTGTAGGCCGCCCGCCTGGCGTCGAGCTTCAGATAGCCCCGGCCGGCTACCTCCCCGCCATGCTTCAGAACCATCTCGGTCATGATGCGGTCGGACTCGCGCGGCCATATGTAGTCGGAGCCGACCATGTAGAAGCGCTTGCCGACATGGTTGAGGAGGTGCTCACCCAGCTGAACGCTGTTCTGGTTCGGGGCGGCACCGCAATAGATGGCATTGCGCGAGTATTCGAAGCCCTCATACTGGGCGGGGTAGCAGAGCAGCCCATTGCGATGCTCGACCGCTTTCAGGACGGCCTTGCGCGTGCTCGACATGTAGCAGCCGAAAATGATCTTGACGCCGTCCTCGACAAGCAACCGGTTTGCCAGGCGATTGTAGGCAACCGCATCGGAACATGGATCGTAGTGGACGGCAACGAGTTCACGCCCGTTAATGCCGCCGGCTTCATTGACCTCGTGGATCGCAAACAGCGTCGCGTTCAGCATGCTGCGCTCCATCACCGACGTGACGCCGGCCTGGGAGAACAATACGCCGACCTTGATCGGCTCTTCGGTTCTTGTCGCCATCAATTGCCAACTCCGTCAGATTGTCATCCGCGAACTCGACACAAAAAAAGCGCCCAGCGCGGGGAAACCGCAGCAAGCGCCTTTGCTCGACCGATAGGGACATCGCTGTCCTTACGTAAGTTGTGCCTGAAGCTACCTAGCCCGTCAACTCGCATGCGCATCGGCAGGCAACATTCGCCTCCGAGACGGAAACTTGTTGGCAAGCTCCAACACTGACCGCGCGCCGAACAGGCCCCAGCCGAGCCGGCAAACCGCGCAAAACGTGGCTTTCCCTGGCATTGGACGCATCGCACGAATTGCCAGTTGACAGAAATCCTGAACTCTCGGATGATCATCGACATCAGGCCTGCGACGCTGCGGGCTGAGAACAGAGCAAAAAGGCTCCCGCGGGTTATCTCCGCCGGAGCCTTTTTGCGTTTCATCACCAATGCGCTGCGCGCCGATTTTCTTCGGCTCCGCAGGCAGCAACGACGCTGACAATACCCATTGCCGCTTGGAGCAACGCAAGTCGCTCTCAAACAAAAATCACCGGGTTTCCTTTGGGAACTCGGACATGCGGAGCTTTGTCAAAACAATCCGCGTGGTGGGAACTTCGAGAAAACATCAGCCTGAGGAGGAACTGGACGTGAATAAAGTAGAAACGTTTGGCACTGCGGTGCGCGTGGCCTGCGATGTGGGCGGCACGTTTACCGACGTGTGCATCCTGAACGAGGCTTCCGGCAAGATACATGTCGCCAAGACGCCGACAACGCCGGATCCGATCGACGGCGTGCTCAAGGGCATCGAAGCGGGCGGTGTCGCCCTTCGCGACATCATCCTGTTCTCGCACGGCACGACGCTGGCAACGAACGCGCTGATCACCCGCCGCTTCCCGCCCGCCATCATGGTGACGACCAAGGGTTTTCGCGACGTCATCGAAATCCGGCGCGGCACGCGTGACGACCTCTGGGACACCTACAAGGAAATGGCCCCTCCCTACCTGCCGCGCCGCGACCGGCTGGTGGTAACCGAACGCATCGACTACTCCGGCAAGGTCATCGAGGGCGTCAATGAAGCCGAGGCGCGTGAACTCGCCCGCGTCATCAGGAAGCGCAACGTCAACAACATCGCCATCTGCTTCGTGAACTCCTTCGTCAATCCCGAGAACGAGCAGCGGATGCGCGACATCCTGCTGGAGGAACTGCCCGGCGTTTCGATTTCACTGTCGAGCGACATCATGCCTGAGATTTTCGAGCATGAGCGCTTCAACACCACCGTCGCCAACACCGTCCTTGGACCGGTTGCAGGACTATACGGCGCCGAGCTCGAAGGCCGCATGCAGCAAGGCGGCTATGCCGGCGATGTGCTGCTGCTCCACTCCGGTGGCGGCGTGATGACCGCGAAGGGCGCGACGAAATTCGCGGCACGCCTTGCCGCTTCCGGCATCGCAGCCGGCGCAATCGCCAGCCGCTTCATCTCGGAGCTTGCCGGCTACAAGAACTCGATCAGCCTCGACATGGGCGGCACCAGCACCGACATCAGCCTTTGCTCCGACGGCCACCTCCACGTCACCAACGACTGGCATGTCGAATACGGCTATCCGATCCGCTTCCCAAGCATCGAGGTGCTGACCATCGGCGCCGGCGGCGGCTCGCTCGCCTGGCGCGACGCGGCTGGTGCGCTTCGCAACGGACCACAGTCCGCTGGTTCGACGCCGGGACCGGTCTGTTACAACCAGGGCGGAACGGAGCCGACCAACTGCGACGCCAACGTCTATCTCGGCCGCCTGGGAACCAAGCTCGCCGGCGGCAAGGTCGAACTTGACGTCAATCTTGCCGAAGGTGCCATCAATCGCGTCATCGCCGAACCTTTCGGCATGGACACGGAGCAGGCAGCACTTTCGATCCTCAAGGTCGCGAATGCCAACATGGCGGATGCCGTACGCCTGGTATCGCTGCGCAAGGGCTACGATCCACGCGATTTCGCCCTGGTCGCCTTTGGCGGCGCCGGCGCGTTGCACGGCGTCGCACTGGCCAGGGACCTGTACATCCCCGTCGTCCTGATCCCGCCAAACCCGGGCGTCACCTCAGCCATGGGCTGCCTGCTTGTCGACATCACCCACGACATCACGCAGATGTACACCGACACGGTCAGCGCCATCGATATGGCCGAGCTCAACAACGCCTTCCGCGTCCTCGAAGAAGACGGGCACGACCGCCTGCTGAGCGAAGACATCTCGCCAGAGCAGATGCTGTTCCAGCGCTACATCGACATGCGCTATCTCGGTCAGTGGCGGTCCATGTCGATCCCGGTCAGCGCCGACATCACCAACCTCGACGAGGCGGTCAAGCAGTTCCACGAAGAGCATGGCCGCGAGCACAACTACTCCAGGCCTGATGCCCCGGTTGAAGTGTGCCGCATCCAGGTCAAGGCCACCGGCCTCAACCGCAAGGCGGAGCTGGCCAAGCACGAACTGCGCAAGGCCCCGCTGCCGGCTCCGGTTGGCGAGCGCATGGTGCGGTTCGACGAAGCGCCCGAGCGCATCAAGACGCCGATCTATGACCGCTCGACCCTTCATGCAGGCGCGGTTGTCGTGGGTCCCGCGATCATCGACCAGCTCGACTCCACCATCGTCGTGCCGCCCGGGATCAAGGCAGAAGTGGACGAGTACCTGATCATCAGGATGCACGTCCCGCAGCAGTCCTGAACGACGCACCTATCGCCACATAAATTCGAATCGGAGATTGGAAATGGCACCGAAAAAAGATCGCCGTACGCTCGATCCAGTGACCTTTGAGGTTCTGAAGAACGCCTACGTCAACATCGTCGACCAGATGGCGGAGCAGATTCTGCGCACCTGCTACTCGTTCGTCATCTACTCCCGCGACTTCTCCTCGGCTCTGTGCGACCCGACCGGAGACACCATCATGCAAGGCAGCGGCGATATCGCCGCTCACGTTGGAACGCTTCATCTCACCGCCAAGGCGGTGATCAAGAAGTTCGGCAACGACGTTCATCCGGGCGATGTCTTCGTCATCAACGACGTCTACCAGGGCGGAACCCACTTCAACGACACCCGCCTATTTGCGCCGATGTTCTACAAGGGCGAACTGCTTGGCTACGCCCAGGCCAACGGCCACTGGGCGGATGTCGGCGGTGCTGTCCCCGGCTCGTTCAACGTGAACGCGCTCGATCACATGGCCGAGGGCCTGCGCATCACCCCGGTCAGGGTCTACAGCAAGGGCGTCTATCTTTCCGACGTCGCCGAGCTGATCGCCCACAACACGCGCGCGCCCAGCGACATCATCGGCGACCTCCAGGCGCAGGCGGAAGCCTGCCGTCTTGCCGAACGCGAGGTCCAGCGCCTGTGCGACAAGTACGGCGTCGACACGATCAAGAAGTCGTTCAACGAGGTCCAGGACTACGTCGAGGACATGACGCGCCAGCGCATCTCCGATTTGCCTGACGGCACCTGGGAGACCATCGATTACATCGACGTTGACCCTGACCTGGGCGAAGGCCTTGTCCCCATCAAGGTCAAGATGACCATCGATGGCGACCGCGTCCATTACGACCTGACCGGATCGCATCCCAAGTCTGTCGGTTCGTTCCTGAATTGCTGCTACGGCGGCGCATTCGCGGCAGTCGTTGCCGGAACGAAAATGCAGTCGCCTGATATTCCGATGAACTCCGGCTTCTATCGCGTGGTTACTGTCGATGCGGGTCCGTTGGGCTCGGTCGTCAACGCCGAGTGGCCGACGCCGGTCGCCGGCTTTGCCTCGGGGCCGTTCGAGAAGATCATGAATGCCGTCTTCGAGCTCTGGGCAGAGGTCCTGCCGGAGCGCGCCATGGCCTGCACCTTCAACCTCGACTACCTGCTGATCGGCGGTCGTGACACGCGCCACGAAGGCAAGCCGTACTTCATGTGGTACGACTGGATGGTCGGCGGCTGGGGTGCGCGAAACGGCCGTGACGGCTGGGCGGCAACCGGCCCGGTGTTCGGTGTCCAGCTCGGAACCCAGCCTTTCGAAGGCCAGGAGCGCCTGTCGCCGGTGCTGACCACCTGCCACGAACTGATGACCGATTCCGGTGGCCCTGGCGAGTTCCGCGGCGGTCTTGGCGTGCAGAAGGGCGGCACGCTTTACGCCTGCGAACGCACGGTGGTGTCCTATTGCTGCGACCGCGAACGCTCGATCACCTGGGGCCTGTGGGGCGGCTTGCCCTCCATCCCGCACGGCGTCTGGGTCAATCCGGGCCAAGAGACGGAACGCTACCTTGGCTCCCTCTTCTCCGGTGTGCCGCTGCAGCAGGGCGACACCGTCCAGCGCCCCTCGGCCGGCGGTGGCGGCCTTGGCGATCCGCTCAAGCGCGATATCAATAGCGTGCTCAGTGACGTGGTCGAAGGCTACGTTTCCATTGAGCGGGCCAAGAAGGACTACGGCGTCATCGTCCATGTCGTCGACGTCGATCTCAACGAGTACAAGATCGACGAGAATGCGACACTGGCGGAGCGGGCACGCATCGCCAGCCACCGCAAGGAATGGCTGAACGAAGACGCCGCGAAAATCGCAGCCCTCTATCGCGACAAGAAGCTCAACATGCTCGATCTAATCAGGCAGTACGGCGTCATCGTCGACTGGGGTTCGGGCGAGCTGCTTCCCAAGACTACCGCCGAGTTCCGCGAGATGCTGAAGCGTCGGACGGTTCCCTACTGGACGGCATCGGGCCAAGCCGCCAACGCGACCCTGAAGGTCGCCTGATCAAGGAAGGCAGCAGGCTCGTATCAGCGGCTTGCTGCCTTCTTCGCCAACGGGGTTTGCACGATCAGAATCAAGAAGTCTGGCAATAATCAAAAAATCTGGAGATGAACCATGTCTGGAAGTCTCGATGTCGCAGGGGAATTAGACTATTCGCAACGGCCTGTCCCACCCAGTGGACGCATGCCGAAGATGAACCTAACGATGGCGTTTTGGGCGATCTGCAGCGCCATGTTCTTTCTCATCATCTCGGCGACGCTTGCCGAGATATACGGAACCGCCAATACGATCATTGGCCTGATACTGACGGTCATTTCATACTCGGCGATCAATGCGGTGATTACCCGCTACGCGATCCGCTCAGGCCTATCGGTCTCGCTGTTTTCCCGATTGCTGTTCGGCCGCTACGGATCGGCGATCGCCACGTTCATCTATGCGGTGAGCAGTATCTACTATGCCGTGTTCGAAGGCTCGGTGATCGCCACCGCGGCGACATATTACTTCGAAGGACTATCCTTCGCGGTGGCTGCGTTGATCGTCTGCATCTACAGCGTGCCGTTGATCCTGGGCAGCGTCCAGCATTGGCTCGACAAGTTCAACGGCTACCTGCTTCCACTGTATCTCCTCGGCTTGCTTGGGACGGTGGTCTACGCCATTTCCCATTACGGCTATTCCAACGCCTGGCTCACCATGACGCCTGACGGCGGTGCCCCACCCTATGGCTGGATCAACGTCTTCATCGCCTTCATGGGTGTGTGGTGGATGATGATGTGCACCTTCGATTTTGCCCGTTTCGGCAAGCAGGAGGACGAGACCTATCACGCCACTTTCAACTTCGGACTGCCGTTCTACATCCTAACCTACTTCGTCAACGGCCTCGTCGGCATCTTTCTCGTTCAGACCATCCCGCTCGAGGGGGCAACCAGCGAAGTCTCCGTCGTCAAGGCGCTGATCGTCATGATGGGCGCTCTCGGCCTGCTGTTCGTCTGGATCAGCCAGACGCGCATTAACACCACCAATTTCTACCTGTCGACGGTCAACATGCAGGCGTTCTTCCGGCTGGTGTTCAAGCTCGAAATGCCGAAATATGTCTGGGCGATCATCGTCGGCGTCATCGTCTATTTCGTCATGCTGGCCAACATCTTCCAGTATCTGCTCGTCGCACTCGCCTATCAGGGCATCTTCGTGGTCGCATGGGTCGGCGTGGCGCTTGCGTATATCCTATGCGGGCAACATGACGGCACCGGCGAGGAAGGCGCGCGGCCAGATGACGAATTCCCCGCCTATTATGCACCCGGCATGATTGCCTGGTTCGGCGCGGTGGCACTTGGCATCGGGCTCTTGGCGGTACCGGGCGGCGACCTGTTTTCCGCTCCGGCCACGGTGATCAGCAGTTTCGTGCTCTTCTGGGCGCTGTCGGCTCGGGTGAGAACAGTCGCTATTGCCTCTTGACAATGCCGGGCGTGGTCCGACATCTCGAAAGCTAACCATCGAGATTCGACTGCGCCCGGATGAGCTTGAGCTTCGTAGGCCAACCGCTCCGCTTACGCGCTGCTGCCGGCGAGCTGCGTCATGCAGTCTCAGCCGCCAGCTTCAACCTTCTCACCATCAACCCACGCCGCTTGAATCGCCTGCCGGAGTTCCACCTCTGATATCGGCTTGTGCAGAATGCGGCTGCCGCTTGCGCTCACCTCCTTCAGACGTGACGGCGAGGTGTCGCCGGTGATGATGATCGACGGCACGGTGTGACCGAGATAGGCACACAATGTCCGGATCGCTTCCAGGCCGGTGGCGCCATGCGCCAGGCGATAGTCGCAGATGATCAGGTCGACCGGCGCCTCGCCGCGCATCGCAGCCGCCGCGTATTCAGCCTGAGCCTCCGCTGCCGATCGTCCCGCATAGACACGATGCCCTTCGATCGTGAGCAGTTGCTCCATTGCCTCGAGGATGTCGTTCTCATCCTCGACCACCATGATGCCACCAGTGATGGCCTCGCCAACCGTCTCGCGCTGGAGGATCGGCGCCCGCGCCGCGCGGATTTCGGGAACGGTAATCGAAAACATCGAACCGCGCCCGGACGTGGATTTCAGCTTCAGCGGATGCTTCAGCAACTCGGCGGTGCGGCGAACGATGGCAAGGCCCAGGCCGAGGCCTTGCGTGCGATCCCGCGCCGGGTTCTGCAATTGCACGAACTCCTCGAAGATCGCCGTCTGCTGCTCGGCTGGAATGCCAGGCCCCGTGTCCCAAACCTGGATCTCGACGCGATCGCCACGCTTGCGGCAGCCGAGCACGACACCGCCCTCCTTGGTGTAGCGAAAGGCATTGGTCAGCAGATTGTTGAGCACGCGCTTCAGCATCATCGGGTCGCTTTCAACCTTAAGATCGCTGTCGACCACCCGCCATTTCAGGCCACGCTCCTTTGCCTCAGCGGTGAACTCCTCACGGAAGTCGCGGAAGAGTTCGCGCAGTCCGACCGTTTCACGGGTGACGGTGACGATGCCGGCATCGAGCTTGGAGATGTCGAGCAGCGCGTTCAACAGACCGCTGAGATTGCCGATGATCGATTTCGCCCGGCCGGCGAGACCACGCGCCTGTTCGGCCGGAACGTTGCCGCGTTTCGCCAGCACGGCGATGGTCGACACCAGCAAGCTGAGCGCATGGATCGGCTGGCGCAGGTCGTGGCTCGCGGCGGCCAGGAAGCGGGTTTTCGCTCGATCGGCTGACTGCGCACGGTCGCGCTCTTCCTGCAGGTGCTCGACAAGCCGTTCGTTCTCCAGGCGCAGGCTGATCGTTTCGCGCAGCATGCGATAGGTGATGCGGCAGTAGTAGAAATTGATTGCGACCAGCGAGGCGAGCAGAAACAGGAAGGCGCCCGATATCGAGCTTCCGCTGGTGATGGCGCGCGCTGCGACCGGCAGAACCGTCGCGAGGATCGAGCCGATGAGAGCCGGTGGAAAAGCTGAAAGCGACGGCACGGTGCCGCAGACCAGGCCCGTCAGCACAACAACCGTGAAGGACAGCAAAAGCGGTGCTTCGGGCAGGAAGCCGGCCCAGCCGAATATCCCCCACAACAATCCCGACACCCATGAAAAGGCGGCGGCCAGCCAGGCCCATCGCATGATGGACACCGAATCGCGCGGGCGGCTGAAGAACCGGCGGGAGGCGAAAACGCGCAACGCCGTCAGCGTGTACAGCGTGCCAAGCCATCCGGCCAACCAGGCCGTGGAAATGCCGCTGCGCAGCACGTAGACCGCAGCGAGCGAAATGAGGATGTTGGAGATGACCACGCCATACGAATTACGATAGAGAAGCTCAACGAGAGCCTGGCGTATCTTGTCTTCCTGCATCTGATTCCCCCAAGTGCCGGATGAAGATCGCACAAGCTGTCCTCATCAGGGACAGTTGATCTACCGGCAATTTATTTCCCATAAGTTGGCGTTCTACCAACTTGCACCGCTTGATCATGAATGGTGACCATATGAACCGCCCTCTCACCTTCATCATCGCCGACGACCACGCGCTGGTGCGTGAAGGGTTGAAAATGCTCATCTCGACGATGGACAACATGTCGGTGGTGGCCGAGGCGGCGGACGGCGAAGCTTTGCTGGCGCAGGTAGCGAAGACACGCGCCGACCTTTTGATCCTCGACCTCGGCATGCCGGGCGTTGCCGGAATCCAGTTCATCTCCGACATCAGCGAGCTTGTTCCTCGCCTCAAGATCGTGGTTCTGACCGCGAACATCGAGCCGAGAACCGTGCGCGCCGCCCTTGAGGCCGGCGCCAGCGCCTATCTGACCAAGGACGGCGACCCCGAGGAACTCGGCGAGGCCATCGAAGCGGTCAGGAAAGGCGGAACCTATCTGGCCCGAACCGTACGCTTCGCGATCAGCGAGCCGAGCCGAAGCAGCAGGCCGTCGGCTGCAGCCGATATCCTTTCGCCGGTGCCGCTGACGCGGCGCGAGCGCGAGATCCTTGCCTTGGTGGCGCAAGGGCTTACGGCGCGCGAGATCGCCGAGCGGCTCGGCATCAGTCCGCTGACGGCGCGCAAGCATCGCGAAAACCTGATGGGCAAGCTCAATCTCCACAGTGCCGCCGAACTGACCGCCTATGCGGTGCGCTTGGGATTGCCCACCGCGTGACAGCCGCGCACCGTCGTCGCCGCGGGCAACCCTCGAGTAAATATCTGCTTAACCATCAACAGATTAGCCAACCCTCGGCGCGTTCCAAATACGGCATCTGTCGTATGTCTTCACGTCAGTGACGGGCCTACTCCTCTCCGCGATCGCATCATCCGGGAGGAGCCAGACATGCCATCGCTGCAACTGTGGATTCCCTTCGCCGCCGCAACGCTGGCGTTCGCCTGCATGCCGGGGCCGGCTATTCTCTACATGACCGCGCAGACCGTCGCGTTAGGCCGCAGGGCTGGATTGATGGCGGCGCTTGGCGTCCATATCGGCTGCTACGCCCATATCCTCGCCGCCGCCATCGGCCTGACTTCGTTGATCGAGCAGGCACCGATGCTTTTTGCGGCGATCAAGCTTGCCGGCGCCGCCTATCTCGTCTGGCTCGGGCTCTCCATGTTCATGGGCTGGGGCAAGTCCGCCAGCAAGGCTGCCAGCCCCGCTTCGCAAACCCTGCGCGACAGCATCATCGTCGAGATTCTCAATCCGAAGACCGCGCTGTTCTTCCTGACCTTCCTGCCGCAATTCGTCGATCCCGCCGCAGCCTTCCCGTTGTGGCTGCAGTTCCTGCTGCTTGGCATTTTCGTCAATCTGGTCTTCTCGATTGCCGACGTAGCCGCCGTCGGCATCGCTTCGCTCACGCTTGCCCGCGTCGCTTCCGGCGACGCCGGCTGGATCGTGCCCAAGGCGTGCGGCTCGATCCTCGTCGGCCTTGGCGTCGCCCTCGTCAGCCACCAGATCTGACCCGGCGCCGGACCGATCCATGCATTCGCATCGCCCCCCTTGACTGGCAGGCACGACAGGCTACGCTGAACGAAATACCGGCCTCGACTGCCGGGTGGCAAACATGCCTCGCAAGCCTCGCCTCCCGGCGGCGGCTGCGGGGCATTTTTGTTTTTGGGAGGATTTATTGAAGTCGCGCATCGAAATCGGCGTGCTGTATTCGCGCTCAGGCAGCTACGGGCTCGTCGCCAACGCGTGTCATGCCGGCACGATGCGCGCCATCGCCGACATTAATGCCAATCCCGGAAGCAGCATCGAGCTCGTTGCCATCGAACGCGACCCCGGCGGTAACATCGACCGCTATGCGCCGCTCTGCGACGAGATCCTGCGTACCAGCAACGCGCGCCATGTCGTCGGCGCGGTCACCTCGTGGAGCCGCAAGGAGGTCATCCCCGTCCTCGAAAAGGCCGGCGCAGCGCTCTGGTATGCCTGCCCCTACGAAGGCTTCGAGGCAAACGAGCATGTCGTCTACATGCATGCCTGCCCGAACCAGCACCTGGTGCCGCTGCTGGCCCATGTTGTGCCGCGCTTCGGCGCCGATGGGTTCCTGCTCGGTTCCAACTACATCTGGGGCTGGGAAACCAACCGTGTCGCCCGCGACCTGATCGCCGACGCCGGCGGCAAGGTGCTGGGCGAGCGCTATCTGCCGATCGGCGAGACTGATGTCTCCCGGCTGATCGAGGAGATCAGAGCAACGAGGCCGTCCTTCATCCTCAACAATCTGATCGGGACCTCGTCCTACGCCTTCTTCGCCGCTTATGCCGAACTGGCGCACACCGATCCGCATTTCGGACCCGAGCGCTGCCCGATCCTGTCTTGCAACCTGACCGAGGCCGAGTTGCCGGCGATCGGCGCGGCCGGCCGCGGCCACCTCTCCGTCGGGCCCTATTTCCGTGATGCCAGCACCGCAGACCGCGACACGCCGGCTTCATCCTTCGAGGCCTCCGCCTATGCCTCCGTCATGGTGCTGGCAAAGGTGCTATCGGCCAACCCCGAGGCCAGCTTCGCCGAACTGTCCACCGCCTTTGCCGGGACCAGCTTCGCGACGCCATTCGGAAACATCGCCGTCAACCCGCAGACCCAACATGCGACCCTGCCGGTCGAGATCGGCCGCATCGCCGGCCTGGGATTCGAGCGCGTCAGCCGGACCGAGCGCATGGCACCCGACCCATATCTTTCGCGCTACGACCGAACCGAAGCGTTTGGACGGCCGCGCCTCAAGGTCGTGTCATGAGCCGTGTCTCGCATATCCCCAATCTCGGCGGCGCCAAGGCCTTCGTGCTGCATCGCCCGCATGCCAACGTCAGCACGATCAGTCGTCAGCTTGCGGCCATCGGCCTCGCCGTCACGGACTGCTGGCCCGAACTGCCGGCCGAGGCGCTGGCTGCCGATTTCGTGTTCTTCGACGTCGATCTCGGCTTCGACCAGCAGTTTCCCTGGCCGCGCGGTGCAGCGCCCATGCCGACGATCGCGCTGATCGGCTCGGAAGCGCCCGGCCGTATCGAATGGGCATTGTCGCACAAGGCCGACGCGCAGTTGCTGAAGCCGGTCGGCAATGCCGGGGTCTACAGCGCCCTGCTCATCGCCCGCCAGAGTTTTGCCGCCCGCCGGCAGCTGGCCGACGAGATCGCCTCGCTGCAATCGCGCGTGGCCGAACGCCAGACGATCGTGCGCGCGGTCACGGCCCTGTCTGGCCAGGGCTTCGACGACGAACGCGCCTACGCGCAACTGCGCTCGCTCGCCATGAACTGGCAGGTCAGCCTCGAAGAAGCTGCCCGGCGTGTCGTCGCCATGACGGAAAAGGAGGGCGGCGTTGACCAGTCCCATCGCGCCTGAGATTTCCGCCATCGCGGCTCCGGCAAAACGCCGCGCCGGCGTCTGGAGCCGCCTCGTCAAGCGGCCCTTGGCGATGATCGGGCTGGTGATCATCGCCGTCACCGTCGCCGGCGCCCTGCTTGCTCCATACCTTACCGGCTACGATCCCAACGAACAGCTGTTTGACGGCCTGACGCTCGAGGGTGCGCCGCTGCCGCCCAGCACCACCTTCTGGCTCGGCACCGACCTGCTTGGCCGGGATTTGTTGACCCGCATCCTCTACGGCGCGCGGACGTCGCTGATCATCGGCATCGTCGCCAATGGTGCAGCACTCTTGATCGGCACGCTGGTTGGCATCACCGCCGGCTATTTCCGCGGCTTCATCGGGGCTGCGCTGATGCGCTTCACCGACCTGATGATGGCGTTTCCGGCGTTGCTGCTCGCCATCTGCCTTGCTGCCGTGTTCCAGCCCAGCCTGTGGATCGTCGCCATGGTGATCGCCCTGGTCAACTGGGTGCAAACCGCCCGCATCATCTTCACCGAAACCAGCTCGCTTGCCGAACGTGAGTTCATCGACGCCGAGCGCACCATTGGCGCCAGCACGCCGCGAATCCTGTTTCGCCACATCCTGCCGCATCTGCTGCCGACGATCATCGTCTGGGGCACGCTCGGTATCTCGACGACAGTGCTTCTGGAAGCCACGCTTTCCTATCTCGGCATCGGGGTGCAGCCACCAACGGCGTCGTGGGGCAACATCATCTTCGAGAACCAGACCTACTTCCAGGCGGCACCCTGGCTGGTGTTTTTCCCGGGTGCTGCGATCCTGGCGCTGGCGCTGGCCTTCAACCTTGTCGGTGACGCGCTGCGCGACATTCTCGACCCGACGCAGCGAGGCCGGGCATGATCGCCTATCTCACCCGCCGGCTGATCCAGGCAGCGCTGATCCTGCTTGGCGTGTCGCTGATCACCTTTGCCCTGCTCTACCTGTTGCCCGCCGATCCGGTGCGCCAGATCGCCGGCCGCAGTGCGACCCCGCAAACCGTCGAGAGCATCCGACAGCAGCTCGGCCTCGACCCAGCCCTTCATCGTGCAGTACTGGCGCTATCTGACCAACCTGCTCAGCGGCGACCTCGGGCGTTCCTACATCCAGCGCTCGGAGGTCAGCGAGCTGATCGTTTCGCGCCCTGCCGGCGAGCCTGCTGCTGATGGTCGGCGCGATCCTGTGCGAGCTGGTCATCGGCCTGAGCATGGGCCTCATCGCGGCGGTCAAGCGCGGCACGGCAACCGACCAGGCGCTGATGGTCGGCTCGTTCATCGGCGTGTCGGCGCCGCAATTCGTCGTCGGCCTGCTTTTGCTCTACGTCTTTGCCGTCAAGCTCGGCTGGTTTCCGATCGGCGGCTACGGCACCTGGCGGCACATGGTGCTGCCATCGCTGACGCTCGGCATCCTCGGTGCCGGCTGGTACTCGCGCATGATGCGCTCGTCGATGATCGACGTGCTGCGCCAGGACTACATCCGCACAGCGCGTGCCAAGGGTCTCGCCCGGCGCGCCGTCCTGTTTGGCCACGCTTTGCCCAATGCCATCCTGCCGGTCGTTGCCATGATCGGCATCGACATCGGCCTGTTCATGGGTGGCATCGTGGTGGTCGAAAGCGTGTTCGGCTGGCCGGGCATCGGCCAGCTTGCCTGGCAGGCGATCCAGCGCGTCGACATCCCGATCATCATGGGCGTCACGCTGGTCTCCGCCTGCGCCATCGTTTTGGGCAATCTGCTCGCCGACATCGTCGCCCCGTTCATCGATCCGCGCATCAAGCTGCGCTGATCAAAAGCCGGACCAAAAGACTGCAAACCAAAAAGAGAAGGGAACCTCGCATGAAACATTGGCTCACAACGACAGTCGCTGTGTCAGCGCTCGCGCTGGCACTCGGCATGACCTCAGTCACAGCACAGGAAACGCTCGACCCGAAAGCCAAGCAAGGCGGCGCCATCACCATCACTTACAAGGACGATGTCGCGACCCTCGACCCTGCGATCGGCTACGACTGGCAGAACTGGTCGATGATCAAGAGCCTGTTCGACGGGCTGATGGACTATGAGCCGGGCACGACCAAGCTGCGTCCCGAGCTTGCCGAAAGCTACGAGATCTCGCCCGACGGCAAAACCTTCACCTTCAAGCTGCGCAAGGGTGTGAAGTTCCACAATGGCCGCGAGATGACGGCCGAGGACGTCAAGTATTCGCTCGACCGCGTCACCAATCCCAAGACCCAGAGCCCGGGCGCCGGCTTCTTCGCCTCGATCAACGGCTATGACGACGTCGCCGGCGGCAAGTCGGAAAGCCTTTCGGGTGTCACTGTCGTCGATCCCTCGACCGTCAAGATTGAGCTGTCGCGGCCCGACGCCACCTTCCTGCATGTCATGGCGATCAACTTCAGCCATGTCGTGCCGAAGGAAGAGGTCGAGAAATACGGCGCCGATTTCGGCAAGCACCCGGTCGGCACCGGCGCCTACAAGATGGCCGAATGGACGCTTGGCCAGCGCCTCGTCTTCGAGCGCAACGCCGACTACTGGAACAAGGGCCTGCCCTATATCGACAAGATCACCTTCGAGATCGGCCAGGAGCCGATCGTGGCCCTCCTGCGCCTGCAGAACGGCGAGGTCGACGTTCCGGGCGACGGCATTCCGCCGGCAAAGTTCCAGGAGGTGATGGCCGATCCCGAGCAGAAGGCCCGAGTCGTCGAAGGCGGCCAGCTGCAGACCGGCTACGTCACCATGAACACGACCATGGCGCCGTTTGACAACGTCAAGGTGCGCCAGGCCGTCAACATGGCGATCAACAAGGACCGCATCGTCAAGCTGATCAACAACCGCGCCGTGCCGGCCAACCAGCCGCTGCCGCCGTCGATGCCCGGCTATGACAAGGCCTTCACTGGTTATGCCTTCGATGTCGAAAAGGCCAAGGCGCTGCTCGGCGAGGCCGGCCATCCCGACGGCTTCGAGACCGAACTGTTCGTCATGAACACCGATCCCAATCCGCGCATCGCCCAGGCGATCCAGCAGGATCTCGCGGCGATCGGCATCAAGGCCTCGATCCAGTCGCTCGCCCAGGCAAACGTCATTGCCGCCGGCGGCGAAAAGGACGGCGCGCCGATGATCTGGTCCGGCGGCATGGCCTGGATCGCCGACTTCCCCGATCCGTCCAACTTCTACGGGCCGATCCTCGGCTGCGGCGGTGCCGTGCAGGGTGGCTGGAACTGGTCGTGGTACTGCAACAAGGAGCTCGACGAAAAGGCGGCGGCAGCCGACTCGATCGTCGATCCGGCCAAGGCCGAGGAACGCGCCAAATTGTGGAGCGACATCTACGCCAAGATCATGGCCGACGCGCCTTGGGCACCGGTGTTCAACGAGCAGCGCTTCACCATGAAGTCGCCGCGCATGGGCGGTGACGACAAGCTCTATGTCGACCCCGTCCATATCCCGATCAACTATGACTATGTGTATGTAAACGATGTGCAATAACTGCAACTACACCATCCACGGACGCCATCATCACTTCGGCTGGGACAACTCGTTTGCCCCAGCCGAGAGGGTGGCGCCCGGGTCGACGATCGAGTTCGAATGCCTGGATTCGTCCGGCGGCCAGCTCAAGGCCAACAGCACCGTCGGCGACATCGCCAAGCTCGACTTCGACCAGATCAACCCGGTGACGGGGCCGATCTATGTCGAAGGCGCTGAAGCAGGCGATGCTCTCAAGGTCACCATCGACGCGTTCAAACCGTCCGGCTTCGGCTGGACGGCGAACATCCCAGGCTTCGGCCTGCTCGCCGACGACTTCAAGGAGCCGGCGCTCAACATCTGGAAATATGACGCGACCTCGCTCGAGCCGGCGCTGTTCGGCAAGAACGGCCGCGTGCCGCTGAAGCCGTTCGCCGGCACCATCGGCAACGCACCGGCGGAAATGGGCCACCACAGCGTGGTGCCGCCACGGCGTGTCGGCGGCAATCTCGACATCCGCGACCTTGCCGCCGGCACCGTGCTCTACCTGCCGGTGGAAGTCGCAGGAGCGCTGTTCTCGGTCGGCGACACCCATGCCGCCCAAGGGGACGGTGAGGTCTGCGGCACGGCGATCGAAAGCCCGATGAACGTCGTTCTGACGCTCGACCTGGTCAAGGATGCACGGCTGAAGACGCCGCGCTTCACAACGCCAGGGCCGGTGACGCGGCATCTCGACGCCAAGGGCTATGAGGTAACTACCGGCATTGGGCCCGACCTGATGACCGGAGCAAAGGAGGCCGTCGCGCAGATGGTCGACCTGTTGTCTGCGCGTTACCAGATGGATCCGGTCGACGCCTACATGCTGGTGTCGGTGTGCGGCGATCTCCGCATTTCAGAGATCGTCGACATGCCGAACTGGGTGGTGTCGTTCTACTTCCCGCGCTGCGTGTTCGAATGAACGCAGCGACGGATACAAAACGCGACATCGGGGCCCCTGCCCCGATGCCGGACAAGCCGGTGCTCGACGTCGCTGGGCTGACGATCTCCGTTCGTGGCGAAGACGGCGAGCGCGCGGTGGTCTCCGACCTTTCCTTTTCGCTTTCGCGTGGCGAGACGCTGTGCATCGCCGGCGAATCCGGCTCCGGCAAGTCGATGACCTCGCTCGCGATCATGGCGCTGCTGCCGCTGCCAGCGGCAAGAATCTCGGCCGGCTCGATCAAGCTTGGCGACACCGACCTCGCTGAACTCGACGAACGCCGCATGCGCCGCATCCGCGGCAACCGCATCGCCATGATCTTCCAGGAACCGATGACCTCGCTCAATCCGGTGCTATCCATTGGACGCCAGCTCATCGAGGCGATCGAGGCCCATACCGGTGTTTCGCGCGCGCAATCGCGCCAGCTCGCCATCGAGGCGCTGACGGCCGTGCGCATTCCCGAGGCAGAGAGCCGGCTGAAGCAGTATCCGCACGAGCTCTCCGGCGGCATGCGCCAGCGCGTCATGATCGCCATGGCGCTGGCGCTGAAGCCGGACGTGCTGATCGCCGACGAGCCGACCACTGCGCTCGACGTCACGGTGCAGGGCGAAGTGCTCGAATTGCTACGCGACCTGCAGCGCCAGCACGGTACCAGCGTCATCCTCATCACCCACGACATGGGCGTCGTCGCCGAAATGGCCGACCGCGTCATCATCATGCGCAACGGGCGCATGGTCGAGCAAGGCAAGGTCGCCGACATCTTCGAGCGGCCCGAGGTCGACTACACCCGCGAGCTTCTGGCCGCCGTGCCGCGCATGGGCACCGGTGCCGCACGCCAGGGATCGGGCGAAAAGACCGAGGACACCGAACCTGCGGCGGTTGCCGTGGCGCGCGATCTGCACGTGCGCTTCGACCTGCACGGCGGCTTCTTCGGCCGGGTCAATCGCCGGGTGCATGCGGTCGAGGGCGTCAGCTTTTCCATCGCGCCCAACGAAACGCTGTCGCTGGTCGGCGAATCCGGCTGCGGCAAGTCGACGACGGCCAAGGCCATGGCCGGGCTGGTGCCTTACAGCGGTGAGCTTGCGATCGGCGGACGCAACCTGTCGGGGCTGGGCCGTGACGAACGCAAGGCGGTGCGCCGCGACGTCCAGATGATCTTCCAGGATCCCTACGCTTCGCTCGACCCGCGCATGCGTGTCGGCGACCTCGTCGCCGAACCACTGCTTATCCACAATATCGGCACGCCGCGCGAGCGAACGGAGCGGGTAGCCGCCCTGTTCGAGCGCGTCGGCCTATCGGCGGACCAGATGGAGCGTTATCCGCACGAGTTTTCCGGCGGCCAACGCCAGCGCATCTGCATCGCCCGCGCCCTGGCGCTGCGGCCCAAGCTGATCATCGCCGACGAAAGCGTGTCAGCGCTTGACGTCTCGGTACAGGCGCGCGTGCTGCAGTTGCTGAAGGAATTGCAGAGCGAATTCGGCGTCGCCTATCTGTTCATCTCGCATGACATGGCAGTGGTGGAGAACATCTCCGACCGCGTCGCCGTGATGTATCTCGGCCAGATCGTCGAGATGGGCACGCGCGACCAGATATTTGCCAATCCCCGCCATCCCTACACCAGGCGGCTGATCGAGGCGGTACCGGTTCCCGATCCCGTCCGGCGCCGGACACGCTTTGCACGCATGGACCGCGAAATCCCGAGCCCCGTGCGCAAGCTTGGCGACGCGCCGAAGAAACTCCTGCTCACTGACGTCGGTGGCGGCCACCTCGTCGCCGAATCGCCAGATCGCTGAGCCCGCCGACCCTGCCCGGTGCGGGCAGCGCCAGGGGCGGCTCGCCATCCATCAGACGTCACGGCCTCGGCATAGATTGTGGAAAGATCCCGTTGGCATATGCCATTGCGACGTTTGCGCACGGCAGCCAGCATTTGATGAATCAAAGTGTAGTGCTATCGTCCGATCAAGCATGGTTAACAAAAGCTAAATTACAGCGATGCGTTCCACCATGCCTGGGCCTGGCGGATCCGCTCGCCGGCTTGTCGCCACGGGCGAATGACTTTGAAGAACCGGTCGCGGGCCAGGGTGGGAGTGGCAACGATTGGCGGAGCTGTCCGAACAATTCATCGACCAGATTTATGAGGCATCCTTCGTCCCGGAGAAGTGGCCGGCATTGCTTGACAGCCTCGCCAAGGCCGTCGACGGCATGGGTGGTTATCTGTTCACCATCAGCCGTGGCGCTTCGGCCTATGTTGCCTCCGAAGCCGTCGCACCGCATGTCGAAGCCTTCATGCATGAAGGCTGGATGGCGGTGAACGGCCGCGCCGCGCGCGCCGAAGCACTTGCCTATCCCGGTTTCATCACCGATCTCGATGCCTTCAGCCAAGAAGAGCTGGAGAGCGAGCCGATCTACCGCGACTTCCTCCGCCCGAGAGGCATGGGATGGGCGGCCGGCACTCATATCCCGATCCCGACCGGTGACGTGCTGTCGTTCAACCTCGAGCGAACCACCGCGCGCGGCCCGTTCGAGCGGCCCTATGTCGACGCGCTCGACCGCTTGCGCCCGCACGTGGCGCGCGCGGCCATGGTCGGCGCGCGGATCGGCCTGGAAAAGGCACGCGCCGGCGCCGATGCGCTGGAGGCGCTCGGCCTGCCAGCGGCGGTGCTGGGCGGACGCGGGCAATTGCTCGCCTGCAACCAGTTGATGGACAAGCTGATCCCGGCGACGGTGCAGGACGGCACGGCGCGCGCCCAGATCACCGACAAGAAAGCCGATGCTCTGCTTGAGAATGCCTTGTCGGCGCTGGCAAGCGGCACCAGGCGCGGCATCGTTCAGTCGTTCCCGATCAAGGGTGCCGACGGCAAGCCGTCAAGCGTTGCGCACCTGCTGCCGGTGCGGGGCTCGGCACACGACCTGTTCAGCCGCATGAACAGCATCCTCGTCGTCATGCCGCTGCCCGGACCGGGTGCACCGCCGGCGAAGGTGCTGCAGGCGCTGTTCGACCTGACGCCAAGCGAAGCGCGCATCGCTTCTGCACTCGCCGATGGCCGCTCCATCGACGCCATCAGCATGGACTTCGGCATCGCCCGGGAAACCGTGCGCTCGCACCTGCGCTCGATCTTCGCCAAGTCAGGCGTTTCCAAGCAATCGTCGCTGGTTAGGCTGCTGCTCGGGGTGACGCTGCCGCGACCAGGCAGCTAGACGATTGGCTTACTCGACAGTTCGCATGCGACCTGCGCAACTGGATTCGGGAGGAACGACAATGCCTTATCTCGACATCTATCTAGCCCAGCTGACCGACCCGTTCCGGATCGGCCTCCTGATCGCGCTGGTGCTGACCGCAGCCAACACCGCGCAGACGCTCAACCGCTGGATTCCGATCGCGCTTGGCATCGTCTTCGTCGCCGTGCTGATCCCGTTCAGCATCGGCGCGAGCGCATCGGTCGACACAACAACCGCCGTGCTCGTCGGACTGGTCTCCAACGCCACGATCCTTGCCGTGCTGCTTGCGGCCAAGGCACTCTATTCGCGCCTGGCCCGAGGTTAGTGGTTGAAGGCTAGAGTTCGAACTCGCCCTGGCCTGCATCGAGCGCGCCGACGGTCTCGGCGGCAAGCGCACGGGTGATGCGGCTCTTTTGTTCGAGCGCGGCGCGGTCAAGGCGCTCGACGACGAGAATGGCACTTGATAGCGACCGTTCGATACGGCGAACCAGAAACTGCACGACATGCGGCTCGACCTCGACCTGCCGGTCGGCGAACAGCTTGGTGATGACCCCGGCCAGCAGCAGATCATCGGGCTCATCAATCTCCACTGTCGCGGCAGCCTTCAGCCGCGAAGCGAGATCAGGCAGCGTCACACCCCAGGCCGCGGGAAAGCTGCGCGCGGTGAGCAGCAGCTGCGCGCCCGAGCCGCGAACAGTGTTGATGAGATGGAAAAGCCCGTCCTGGTCGATCCTGCCCTGGTCGGCATCGTCGATCAGCACCGAGGCCTGGCCGACCTCGCCGAGATGAGATGCAATGTCCGAGACTTCGAGCTGAAGCGCGTCGGCATGGTCGCGCCAGATCGCCGCAAGATGCGACTTGCCCGATCCGGCAGGCCCGGCAAGCAGCACCACAGGAGCCGGCCAATCAGGCCAACGGTCGATCAGCGAAACGGCCTGGGCATTGGCTGCTGATACGACGAGGTCGTCGCGCGAAAACCCCGGCGAATGGCCGAGGTCGAGCGGCAGCTGGCGCGGTTTGACGGGCTCGCGCGACACGGTCATTTTTCCGGTTTCGCAGCGATCGGCTTGCGTGCCTCGACTTTTGCGGCGCTCGGCTCGCGGGCCTCGACCGGCTCCACGGCATGGCCGTGATAGAGTGGCGAATCGAGGTAGCGGCCAATGGCAAAGCGCACCAGCACCGCAACCGCCGCCGCCGACGGCACCGCCACCAGAAGGCCGACGAAACCGAACATCGCGCCGAAGGCGACGAGCGCGAACATCAGCCATACCGGATGCAGGCCGACGCTCTTGCCGACGAGGCGCGGCTGCAGGATGTTGCCCTCGATGAACTGGCCGACGAAGAACACGGCCGCCACCGCCGCGACCATCGTCCAGTCCGGCCAGAACTGGACGAACGCCACGCCGATCGACAGCACCAGGCCAAGCAGCGAGCCGACATAAGGAATGAAGCTGACGAGGCCGGCAAACAGGCCGATCAGCACGCCGAAGTTGAGCCCGGTCAAGGTCAGGCCCACGGCGTAGAAGATGCCGAGGATCAGGCACAGCGTGCCCTGCCCGCGCACGAAGCCAGCGATCGCCGTGTTGATGTCGCGCGCGATCTGCCTGACCGTCACGACGTGATCGCGCGGAATCCAGCTATCGACCACCGAGACCATGCGGTCCCAGTCGAGCAGCATGTAGAAGGCAACGACGGGCGTTACCACGAACAGGGAGGCGATCGAAAACAGTGCAACGCCCGAACTCCAGATCCCCTGGAAGATGGTCGTGACGAAGCCGAAGCCCGACTTGAGCAGCGAGTTCAGCCCCTCGCGCAGCCCTTCGGCATCGACCCCGAAACGCTGTTCGAGCCATTGCGGGTTGTAGTTGGTGATGAGCTGCTGCAGGCGTTCGAGGTAGCCCGGCACCTTGGCTGCGAAGTCGGCCATCTGCGAGGCCAGCACCGGAATGATGATGACAAGGCCGAGAACCAGCAGCACCAGGAAGCATACCAGGATGACGACCGTCGCCATCAACCTGGACAGGCCGAGCTTCTGCAGCCGGTCGGCGACCGGGTCGAGGAAGTAGGCAAGTGCCATGCCGGCCACGAACGGCAGCAGGATGTCGCTGAACAGATAAAGGAATACGGAGAACAGGACGGCTGTGATCAGCCAGAAGCGAATCTGCTTGCGGAATGCCGCCGCAGCAGCTTCTTCGGCCGCTTCGTTATCGGTTGGGAGTTTCGCCTTCGCCATAACCGCTCATGTGCCTCAGCCAGGCCACGAGATAGGCTGCCGCGGAAGCGACGGTCAAGAGGCCGGAAATGATTATCAACGCCGGCCGAACCGGGCCGAGCGCAAAGCTGAAGGCGAGTTCGGCCAACACCACCGCCGCCAGCACGATCTGTACCGCCGTATTGACCTTCGACACCATCAGCGGGCGCACCTTCACCGGGTGCCCCATGATGGTCGACAGCAGTACCGCTCCCACGATCAGCGCGTCGCGCGAGACGGCCAGCATCACCAGCCACAGCGGCAGATGCCCCATGATGCCGAGCACGACGAAGACACTGACCAGCAACAGCTTGTCGGCCATCGGGTCGAGATAGGCGCCAAGTTCCGAGCGCTGGTTGAAATGGCGGGCGATGAAACCATCGACGCCATCCGAAACGCCGGCAATGACGAAGCCAGCGAAGGCCCAGTCCCACTGCCCCGCCAACATGGCGTAGATCACACAAGGCACGAGGAGCAGCCTCATGATCGTGATCATGTTTGGAATAGTCACAATCAGCATTCCATCCCTGACTATTGCTTACTCTTTGTCTTTTCCCGATACATGGGCGAGACGTCGTACCATCGCAAGGGAGTGGCCGTTATGGGAGCCCTGTCCACTGCTTTGGCGGGCTGCTGGCGCGGCAATCCGGCTGTCTCGCTTGCGGGAACGGGCCGTTCATGCGAATAGCGCCCCAAAAGCGCACGACATCAGGATTTGACGATGAGCGAAGGCAAGAACGGTCTCACCTATGCGCAGGCGGGCGTCGACATCGACGCCGGCAACCTGATGGTCGAGAAGATCAAGCCGCTGGTGCGTTCGACGCGCCGGCCAGGCGCGGATGGCGAGATCGGCGGCTTCGGCGGCCTGTTCGACCTCAAGGCCGCAGGTTTCACCGACCCGATCCTGGTCGCGGCCAATGACGGCGTCGGCACCAAGCTCAAGATCGCCATCGACGCCGGCAAGCATGACACGATCGGCGTCGACCTCGTCGCCATGTGCGTCAACGACATCGTCGTCCAGGGCGCCGAACCGCTGCTGTTCCTCGACTATTTCGCCACCGGCAAGCTCGACCCCAACCAGGGCGCCGACATCGTTTCCGGCATCGCCGAAGGCTGCCGCCAGGCCGGCTGCGCGCTGATCGGCGGCGAAACCGCCGAAATGCCGGGCATGTACCACGGCAACGACTACGATCTCGCCGGCTTTGCCGTCGGTGCTGCCGAACGCGGCCGGCTGCTGCCGACCGACGATGTCGTCGAGGGCGACGTGCTGCTTGGCCTGGCCTCCTCGGGCGTCCACTCCAACGGCTATTCGCTGGTCCGCCGCATCGTCGAGGTTTCCGGCCTGAAGTGGAGCGACCGCGCGCCCTTCGCCGATGGCCCGACGCTCGCCGAAGCGCTGCTCGAGCCGACGCGCATCTACGTCAAGTCGCTGCTCAAGGCGATCCGCGAGACCAACGGCATCAAGGCGCTGGCCCACATCACCGGCGGCGGCTTCCCCGAAAACATCCCCAGGGTGCTGCCCAAGGAATTCTCGGCCGAACTCGACCTGTCGGCGATCGAGGCACCACGCGTGTTCTCCTGGCTGGCTGCCACCGGCGGCGTCTCGCCGGAGGAAATGATGCGCACGTTCAACTGCGGCATCGGCATGATCGCGGTTGTTGGCGCCGGCCAGGCAGCGCAGGTTGCCGCCGTGCTGCAGGAAGCAGGCGAAACCGTCACCCCGATCGGCCGAATCGTGCCGCGCCGCGACACTGGCGTCATCTATCGCGGGTCGCTCGCCCTATGAGCATGCAGCGCAAACGCACCGTCATCCTGATCTCGGGCCGCGGCTCCAACATGGCCGCCCTGATCGACGCCGCCGCCGACCCGGCATTCCCGGCCGAGATCGTCGGCGTCGTCTGCGACAAAGCCAATGCACCAGGCATAGGCATCGCTGCCAGTCGTGGCATCGCCACCAAGGTGGTGGCGCGCAGTGACCATGCCAGCAAGCAAGCGCATGACGACGCCATCGATGCGGCGCTCGACACGTTCGGTGCCGAGATCGTGGCCCTTGCTGGTTACATGCGGCTCCTGACCACCGGCTTCGTCGAGAAGTGGCAAGGCCGGATGATCAACATCCATCCAGCACTGCTGCCTTCGTTCAAGGGCCTCGACACCCACCAGCGTGCACTCGATGCCGGCATTCGCGTGCATGGCTGCACCGTGCACTTCGTCACACCCGAGATGGACGACGGCCCTGTTATCGCCCAGGCTGCCGTGCCAGTGCTGATCGACGATGATGAGCCGACGCTGTCGGCCCGCGTGCTCAAGGCCGAGCACCGGCTCTACCCTCTCGCCCTCAAGCTTTTCGCCGAAGGCAAGGTGCGCATGGAAGGCAGCCGCACGGCCTATTCCGGCTTCGCCGACAGCATCGGCACCGACGAGATCGCCGCCCCGAACCCGGCGCGCGACGAAATCGATCTCGAGCAGCTCGCCCGCATCACGCCCTGAGCAAAAAGGCATGGCGAAGACAAGTATGGCGAAGACCAGGCACCTTCTTCTGCTGCGCCATGCCAAATCGAGCTGGGACGATGCAGCACTCGGCGATTTCGACCGGCCATTGGCGCCGCGCGGCCTCGAGGCCGCGCCGCGCATGGGCGCGGAAATCGCCAGACGCGGCTGGCTGCCCGAACTGGTCTATATCTCGCCGGCGATGCGCACGCGCCAGACCTGGCAGCTGGCTTCTGCACACTGGCCGGCCCCCCTGCCCGCGACTGCGTTGCACGACAGCATCTATGGCGCCCTGGCGAACGACCTGTTCGCCCTGGCCAGGGCTGCGCCCGACGAGACCGGCTCGTTGCTGGTCATCGGCCACAATCCGGGGCTTGAGATCTTCGCCGCCCAACTCGCCGGTCCCGATTCGAACGCCGATGCGGTCCGGTCGCTCGAAGAGAAGTTCCCGAGCGGCGCACTGGCCCGCTTTGAGTTCGAAGGCGGCTGGCATGAACTCCGCCCCGACGCCGCGCGGCTGACTCATTGCCTCAGGCCAAGAGAGCTGGGCTGAGGCCCAGCCTCGAGGCAGACGCCCTCGCGGCAGACGCCGCCGAGGCCGGCCGCACGCGACCATCCCTCAACGATATCCGCCTGCCACGCCCCTGCCGCCTGTCGAAGCCCCGTCATCCGGCCCGGCCACGATTTTTCAACAGCGGCAAAATAATAATTGCATATGCAACTACTAAAGCCTATCTTGGTGTCATGTTCGACCGTTGCATCTACTTCAACACCACAGCCCTGGCGCGCCAGCTCGACCGCGTCTGGACGGCTGCGTTCGCGCCGTTCGACCTGACCCCGCCGCAAGGCTTCATGCTGCGGGTCGTGCTGGCTCGGCCGGGCCTGCTGCAAAGCGAGCTCGCCGACGAGATGAAGATCGCTCGCGCCACAACGACCCGCGGCCTCGACGGGCTGGAGGCCAAGGGGCTGATCGTCAGGACCAAGTCGAGCGGGGACAAGCGCGAATCCCTGATCACCCCGACAGCGGCGGCGCTCGAAATCACGGATGCGCTGAATGCGGCCAGCGCTGCGGTCACCAAACGCCTGTCAGGCCTTTTTGGCGCAGAGGTCTTTGCCGGTTTCGTCGACCAGGCCAAGGCGATCGCCGCAAAGCTGGAATAAGTTCGTCATAATAGTTGCATACCTAACCATTGGAGAGAAATCATGCCTATCCTCACCGTCAAGATTGCCGCCCAGCGCAGCGACACGCTGACCGACCAGGTAGCGGCGATGCTGGCCGAACACACCAGCACCATCCTCGGCAAGAAGCCGGAGGTGACGGCCATCGCCATCACCTATGTCGACCCGCGCGACTGGATCATCGCCGGCCGCTCGCTGCAGAGCCACGGCAAATCGAGCTTTGCGCTGGAGATCAAGGTCACCGACGAGACCAACACCAAGGATGAGAAGAAGCGCTACATCCAGGCGGTCTTCGACGGCTTTACGAAGATCCTCGGCGACATTCACGAGGAGAGCTACATCCACGTGAACGACGTCAGGGCCGCCGCCTATGGTTATGGCGGCAAGACCCAGGAGTTCCGCTATCACCATTCCTGATGGCGGAAACCGCCTATCGGAACTTCCGGCGCAACAGCGACACGAGCCAGGGTGCCGCCATAATGATCACGGCGCCACCCAACCACACGACAACGATCAGCGGACGAAGCACGGCGCCAACAATGCCGACCAAGCCGCCGAGAATGCCTGATGTCTGCGCGCTGTCGACGACGCCGACGACGTCCGTGCCGATGCCGGTCGCAGCCGCTGCATCCTTGCCGGTCTGCACGATTGCCCCGACATTGGTCGACGTCCAGGCGAGCACGACGTCGACGAGGCTGTAGCCGCCCCAGGCAAGCAGCGTCCACAACACCAGCACGACGAGCGTCGCCGCAGTGCCAAACCTTGGCATCCGCGACGGGCGCTCGGCTTTCCCGGAACTCTCGCGTCCGTCGCGCCCGAATGCACTGCCTGATGATCCGCGTCCGGCGGAGTTGCCGCCGCCGCCCTGCTGGCCGCCTGACGTCTTGTCACCGAGCTGATTGCCAATCGCCCCAAGGACGGCGCCGAGCAGGCCATCCCCGCCCTTGTCGCGGCCCTTGCCATTATGCTTGTTCCTGAAGCCGTGCTCGCCCATCGATGCTCTCCGAATCCGTTCTGCACCGAAGAATCATCGGCCGGACAAGACATAGGCACTCATGTTGTTAGAGATAATAGGACATATCGCTGACAGGACAGCGTGACGCAGGCAAAAGTCAGTGAATGCGCTCCATCGGCGCGCAGTTCACACGCTCCATCTGCAATGTCGTGTGATGCAGGTCGAACTTTTCCTGCAGCCGCGCCTCGATCGCCCGTCGCACCGTCTCAGCATCGGCGCGCTCCTCCAGCACCGTATGCGCGGTCAGCGACGCCTTGCTCTGGGTGATCGCCCACAGATGCAGGTCGTGCACGGATGCCACTCCCGGCACCGTTGCGATCGTCTCCTCGACCTCGGCAAGGTCCATGCCGGGCGGCACGCCTTCAAGCAGGATGTTGATGCACTCCTTGAGCAGCACCCAGGTACGCGGGAAGACCATGAAGCCGATGCCGACGGCGATAACGGAATCGACCCATTGCCAGCCGGTGAGCCAGATCAGGGCAGCACCGGCGATCACGCCGATCGAACCGAGCATGTCGGCCCAGACCTCGAGATAGGCGCCCTTGACGTTGAGGCTTCCATCCTTGTGACCGGCCAAGAGCCGCATCGACGTCAGATTGACCAGAAGCCCGATGACGGCGATGCCGAGCATGCCGAGCGACTGGATGTCCTGCGGCTGGAACAGCCTGACATAGGCCTCGTAGAGAATGTAGAAGGCGACCGCGAGCAAAAGCAGCGCGTTGAACGCCGCAGCCAAAATCTCGAAGCGGGCGTAACCATAGGTGCGCAGCAGGTCGGCCGGGCGGCGGCCGACATTGATCGCAACCAGCGCGATCGCCAGCGCCATGGCGTCGGTCAGCATGTGCGTGGCGTCGGAAATCAGCGCCAGGCTGCCAGTGACGAAACCGCCGATCACCTCGGCCACCATGAAGGCGCTGGTCAGGCCGAACGCCATCCACAGCCGCGAGATCGGCGTGTTCTGCATGTCGCCGTGCGAGTGGTCACCGCTCATCAGAACTCCCCCCGTTGATCGCGACTGTCAGGCGGCCGGCCGGATCCAGACCTTGTTGTCGTGGACGGCGGCACCGCCATAAGGTGCGGGCGCATCGGCACCAGTCAGCACGTTGATGCCCTCGCCGCGCTCATGATCCGAGTTCGGCCAGATGCCCTCGGCGATGACAACGCCGCGCTTGATCTTGTCGAACAGGCGGGCATGCAGCACGACTTCGCCGCGCATGTTGCCGATCTCGACCCGGTCGCCTGTCGCAAGCCCAAGTGCCGCAGCGTCCTCGGAATGGATCAGCAGTTCCGGACGTCCCTCCTTCTCGCGCGACACGGGAGTCTCGGCGAAGGTCGAGTTGAGGAAGTTGCGCGCCGGCGAGGTCGCCAGCCGGAACGGGTGCTCGGCATCCGCCACCTCGATCAAATCGACATGGTCGGGGAATTCCGGAAGCTGTTCGACGGGCCCGAAGATGCCCATGCTGCGCGGCGGCTTGTTGGGTGCCGCACCGCCATTCCACTGCGGCTTGAAGCGGAACTTGCCGTCGGGATGGCCAAACCCCTTGAGGAAATGCGCGCTGTCGAACTCCGGCTGCATGTCGGCCCACTTCTCCTCCCTGAAGGAATCGAAATCGCCCAAGCCCTTCTTCTCCAGCATGACGTCGATGTGCTGGCGCTCGGTCATGCCAAACCCCGGCATGTGCGACACACCCAGCCGCTTGCCCAGTTCCTCGATGACGTAATGGTTGGTGCGCGGTCCCTCGGGCGGGTCGATCAGTTTCGGCCCGAGCGTGATGTGCTGGTTGCCGCCGCCCTTGTAGATGTCGTCATGCTCGAGGAACATCGTCGCCGGCAAAACGACGTCGGCGAGCTTCGCCGTATCGGTCATGAACTGCTCGTGCACGCAGGTGAACAGGTCGTCGCGCAGGAAGCCTTGTTTCACCAGACGCTGCTCGGGCGCGACATTCATCGGATTGGTGTTCTGGATCAGCATCGCCGTGACAGGCGGGCCGCCATAAAGCGCGTCCTCGGCATTGGTCAGCACCGGGCCGATGCGCGAATGGTCGAGATAGCGGATGCTGGGATCGCGGAACTTCGTGCCCTCCAGCAGCTCGCCATTGAGCTTGAAGATGCCCGAATTGGAGTGGAACGCGCCGCCGCCCTCATACTGCCAGGCGCCTGTCACCGCAGGGATCGACAGCGCGGCATGCATGTTGACCGAGCCATTACGCTGGCGCGAGAAGCCATAGCCGAGGCGGAAGAACGTCTTCTTGGTCGTGCCGACAAGGCGTGCGAACGCCTCGATCTCCTCGACCGAAAGACCTGTGATCTGAGCCGCCCATTCCGGCGTCTTGTCGCGCAGGTGTGCTTCCAGTCCCTTCGGGTCGTCGGTGTATTTTTCGAGATAAGCGCGGTCGGCAAAGCCCTCGCGGAACAGCACATGCATGACCGCGCAGGCCAGTGCCGCGTCGGTGCCGGGCTTCAGCACCAGGCCCATGTCAGCCTGCTTCAGCGTCGCCGTCTCGTAGATGTCGACGACAACGATCTTGGCGCCGCGTTCCTTGCGCGCCTTGATCGCATGGGTCATCACATTGACCTGGGTGACGACCGCATTGGTGCCCCAGATCACGACGCAATCCGACTTGCCGATCTCGCGCGGGTCTGAACCGCGCAGCGCGCCTGTGCCCATCACATAGCCGGTCCAGGCCAGGTTGGTGCAGATCGAGCCGAAGAAGCCTGAATATTTCTTGGCGTGGCGCAGCCTTTCGATGCCGTCGCGCTGCACCAGCCCCATCGTGCCGGCGTAGAAATAGGGCCAGACAGTCTCGGTCCCATACTTCTCTTCCGCCGCGATGAACTTTTCGGCGACCAGATCGAGAGCCGCCTCCCAGCTCGCTTCCTTCCAGCTGCCCTCGCCCTTGGCACCAGTGCGGATCAGCGGCTTCAGCAGGCGGTCGGGATGGTGGACGCGGTCGGCGTAGCGCGCGACCTTGGCGCAGATGACGCCGGCCGTGTAGCTGTTGGACTTGGCGCCATGGACACGGCCGATACGCTTGTCGTCGAGCAGCTCGACTTCAAGCGCACAGGTCGACGGGCAGTCATGCGGGCAGGCCGAATGGCCGATCCTGATCTTGGCGTGCTGGTTCATGGCGCCGTTTTACCCGTTTGTCGAAGCCGAGTGTAGGGCCAGAATGAAGTGCTGACTTACCCTCCCCCTTGTGGGGAGGGTCGGTGAGCGAGGATTGCGAAGCAAGCCGAGAAAGCCGGGGTGGGGGTAATCTCGATTACCGTTCGGAATACCCCCGCCCCGGACCTTTGGTCCGACCCTCCCCACAAGGGGGAGGGTGAAATACCCTACTCCGCGATGCCTGCTTCGTACTCCGCCGACATCGCGAGCCATTTTTCCTCGTGACCGTTGAGCTGCGTCCCGAGCTGAGAGCGCTCCTTGGCCAGTTGCGTCGCCGTCGTGGGGTCCTTTTCGTAGAGCTTCGGATCCGCCAGCTGGTCCTCAATGCCGTCGATGCGCTTGCGGATGCGGTCCATCAGCGCTTCGGTGGCCCGGATTTCCTTGGCCAGAGGCTCCATAGCGGCGCGGCGGGAAGCTGCCTCGCGACGCTTGTCCGCCTTTGATGCCTTGTCGGCTTCGCGCTTTTCACGCCGGTCGCCGGAAACACCCGTTACCAGCGCCTTGTAGTCTTCGAGATCGCCGTCATACGGATTGACCGAGCCGTCCTTGACCAGCCACAACCGGTCGGCCGTCGCTTCGAGCAGATGGCGGTCGTGCGAAATCAGGATCACGGCACCCGGGAAATCATTCAGCGCCATGATCAGCGCCTCGCGGCTGTCGATGTCGAGATGGTTGGTCGGCTCGTCGAGGATGAACAGGTTCGGCCCGTCAAAGGCCGAGAGCCCCATCAGCAGGCGCGCCTTTTCGCCACCCGAAAGATCCTTGGCGGCGGTGTTCATCTTCTCGGTCGGCAGGCCGAACTGGGCGACGCGGGCGCGCACCTTGGATTCCGGCGCTTCCGGCATCAGCCGGCGCACGTGCTCATAGGCGTTTTCGTCCGGCCGGAGATCGTCGAGCTGGTGCTGGGCGAAGATCGCCACCTTGAGCCCGGGCGCTATCGTCACCGAGCCGGACTCGGCCTTCAGCCTTCCAGCCAGGAGCTTGGCGAAGGTCGACTTGCCGTTGCCGTTGGCGCCGAGCAGCGCGATGCGGTCGTCGGCATCGATGCGCAGCGTCATTTTCTTGAGGATCGGCTTGTCGGCCTGATAGCCGACATTGACGCGATCGAGAGCGACAATCGGCGAGGCAACCGTCTTCACCGGCTCGGGAAAGCTGAACGGACGCACATTGTCTTCCATCAGCGCCGCGATCGGCTTCATCTTCTCCAGCGCCTTGATGCGCGACTGCGCCTGGCGTGCCTTGGACGCCTTGGCACGGAAACGGTCGACGAAGGACTGCAGGTGCTTGCGCGCTGCTTCCTGCTTGACGCGACCCTTCTCCTGCAACTCACGCTGCTCGGCGAACTGACGCTCGAACTGGTCGTAGCCGCCGCGCCAGAAGGTCATCTTCTTCTGGTCGAGATGGACGATCGAATTGACCGCGCGGTTGAGCAGGTCGCGGTCGTGGCTGATCAGGAGAACCGTGTGCGGGTATTTCGACACATAGTTCTCGAGCCACAAGGTGCCTTCGAGATCGAGATAGTTGGTCGGCTCGTCGAGCAGCAGAAGATCGGGTTCCGAAAACAGGACCGCTGCGAGCGCGACACGCATGCGCCAGCCGCCCGAGAAGGACGAGGCGGGCCGCCGTTGTGCTTCGTCGTCGAAACCGAGGCCGGCGAGAATTGTCGCCGCGCGGGATTCGGCCGAATGCGCGTCGATGTCGGCGAGGCGAATGTGGATCTCGGCAATGCGGTGCGGGTCGGTCGCCGTCTGCTCCTCGGCGAGAAGTGCGGCGCGCTCGACATCGGCCTTGAGAACGATGTCGATCAGCGGCTCCTCGGTGCCGGGCGCTTCCTGCGCGACCTGACCGATACGGGTGTTCTTGGGCAGGCTGATGCTGCCGCTTTCAGAACTGAAGTCGCCGGTGATCGCCTTGAACAGCGTCGTCTTGCCTGTGCCGTTGCGGCCGACGAGGCCAGCCTTGGTGCCGGCAGGCAGGGTCAGCGACGCGTGGTCGAGGAGAAGACGTCCGGCAATGCGGAGGGAGAGATCATTGATGATGAGCATGGCGTGGCGGTTTTGGCGGAGAGTTGCGGCAATGGCAAGGGCGCGTAGTGCCTATCAGGCACAACGCGCGGTCGAAACGCAACTGACGCACTGCTTTCAGGCGAAAGCCGGCCTGTGGCTGCGGTGCAGCGCTTCGCCGGCAACCTCGCCGCTCGCATCGATCGCGGGGCCGTCCAGCGAAGCCGGCGGTGGCGAGGCATGGCCGATGGCAAACAGCACGGCGCTGCCGGCGGCCAGCATGGCGAAAAGCATGAACATGCCCTGCCCGCCAAACGCTCCAAGCGCCAGCCCGCCAAACAATGGCCCAATGAAATTGCCCACCGAGCTCAGCGAATGCGCGCCGAAATAGGCGCCGCGATTGCCGTCATTGGAGATCTTGTCGACAAGCACATATTCGGCCGGCACGACCAGAACTTCGCCGATGGTGAACAGCACCATGAAGCCGATCAGCATGGTTGCGTCGGTGGAGACGGCAAATCCGAGTTCGCCGCCGAGGAACAGCAGGCAGCCCAGCACCATCGCGCGCATCGGCCCGATCTTCTCGATCACCAGGCGCGCCGGCGCGGTGGCGAGCACGACCACGGCGGCGTTCGTGGTGACCAGCCAGGCGAAAATCTTCATGCCGTCGGCGAGGTTGGTGGTCAGGTACTGCGACAGCGTCACCGACCACTGACCGTAGACCGCCATCAGCAATATGCCACCGCCGACATAGAACAGAAGCCGACGGTCGCGCAGCGCAGCGCCCAGCCTGCGAAATCCGGGAGCCTGAACTACTGCCCTGCTGCCAGTGCTGTCGGCCAGTGCTGCCGGCACGATGACGAAGATCGCCGTGGCAAAGACGAAATGGACGATGCCGGCGATGACGAAAGGCAGTGGCGAGTTGGCACCGATGGCAAGACCGATCATCGGACCGACCGCCCAACCGGCATTGATCATCAGGTAACGCCAGGAAAACATCTTGAGGCGAAGCTTTTCGGGAGCGGCGTCGCTCATCAACGCGCGCGACACCGGCTCGTAGACCGATGCCGAAACCGATGACACGATATGCGCCAGCGCGAAGGCGGCTATCGACTGCGCCAGGCCCAGGCCGACAAGACCAAGACCGGCAAACAGCAGGGCCGTGACCATGACGACGCGGCGGCCGATGCGGTCGGAGATCGTTCCGGCAAACGGGCTGACGGCAGCGCCGAGCAAAGGTCCCGCACCGATCAGCACGCCGATCCACGCCGGGCTCAAGCCAAAATCCTGCTGCAGTCGGATCGCCAGGAAGGTCAGGCTCATGCCGCGGGCGATCGCCACCATGCCGGAGCCGGCAATCAGCATCAGCACGATTGTCTGGCCGGTCTTCTCGCTGAATGCGCGCACTGACATATACCCTGGAAAATGAGACAGCGACCGCCGGCGGCTTGGTCCCGCAGGGTCGCGAATATGGCTATCCGTCTGGCCGAGATCACTGCCAAAAACAAGGCAAACCACGCTGCCCAGATGCGGCGATCTGATGATCCAGACATCTCATGACAAAAGCCTGGCCATGACAAATGCCTGGCTGATCGCCTGCCGGAATCAAAACGGCCCGCAGATCGCGGGCCGCCTGAAATCTCTCAGCGTTATGCCTCAGCGGCTTGCGGTACGCAGCAGCTTGCACAGTTCGCGAAGGTCGCTTTCGAATGCCATCGGGTTGGACAGCACCATCTTGCAGCGCTTCACATAGGCTGCGACCTGGGCTTGCGACATACCCCCGATGACGCCTGGGTTGATGCCAGGTCCGCCGGGGCCACCAGGACCTCCAGGTCCGCCGGGACCGCCAGGGCCGCCGGGTCCACCAATGCCGGGTCCGCCGATGTTGATGCCGATGTCGGCGAGCGTGTTGCCGCCGAGGCCGACATTGGCCTTCACGTCGGCAAGGCCGTTGTTCCCGCCGACGTTGGCACTGGCATTGGCGGTCAGTCCCTTGTTGCCACCGACCGACGCGTTGGCCTTGGCATCAGCCAATCCCTTGTTGCCGCCAATATCTGCGTTAACGTCGGCGTTGACGCCGCCCGAACCACCAACGGTTGCGCCGACGTCGACGCCAAGTCCATTTGAATTACCGATGTCGACAGAGACGCCGAGGCCCTTGCTACGGTCGCCGATGTCCAGGGCGCTGGCTGGCGCGCAGAGCGCCGCGAAAACGATACCACCCGCCAGTGTCTTGGCTAATGCCTTCGATATACTAGTCATGGATGTCTCCCTGTGGTTGCCTATTCCAGCACCCAGCCACGAGACTGGCTGCTGACTCAGTAACGCACTCGCGTGGCAATAAGTTTCACCTTCCACCCAGACATCATCAACTTTTTTACTGCTCACTCTGAATTGCGTTACATGAATGAGTAGACAATTGAATCCTTTTAATTACGTGCGTTGGAAGCATAAAGTTTTATACAATTTCAAGCAAATGCTCTGCCGTCTTCAGTGCGCTGGAAGTAAATCAGATCCAAAGCTATGGATGGCCGCTCGAGCACTGTCAGGATCATGTGCGCCTGGCCGCGATGATGCGTCTGGTGGTTGAAAAGGTGCATCAGGGCCGGCGCCAAGCGCTGCGAGATAGTGCGCATGTCGGTGACGGTCATGTAGGTGAACCGGCCCGCGAATGCCTTGTCACTGAGCGAACCGACCCACTCGACGATGCGCTTGTCCTCGGCCTGCCGCGCGGCGCGCAATTTGGCGAAGTCGGCATGGATGATGGTATCGAGCGCCGACGGTGCATCGCCCTCACCGGTGAAGCGCTTCAGCCAGACGCGATCGGCCACCAGCAGATGGTTGAGCGTTCCCTTCATGGACTTAAAGAACGCGCCGGTGTCGCGGTCATATTCTTCCGCGTCCAGGTCGGCTGCTGCTTCATATATACGCTCATTGGCCCATTGATTATATGCGGCCAACATCATGAAATGCTGTTTCATCCGATATCCCTGAATGCTTCTAAAATCATCTTCTTACTACAGCCCATCGGGAACAGCCGCCAATGACCATTCTCCTCTACGACCTCGTCGGAAGCGATACGACGCGTCCGTTCAGCCCGCATTGCTGGAAGGTGGCAATGGCACTGGCGCACAAGGGGCTGGAGTACCGCACTGTTCCGACGCGCTTTCTCGAAGTGACTGATATCGAAGGCGGCGTATCGAAGACCATCCCCGTCATCCGTGACGGCGACAGGGTGGTGTCGGATTCCTTCGCCATCGCGCTCCATCTCGAACAGGCCTATCCGGACCGGCCGACACTGTTCGGTGGCAAGGGCGGCGAAGCCCATGCCCGTTTCATCGAACGCTGGTCGCAGCTGACCATCCATCCCTATCTCGGCGTCGCGGCACTGACGGCCCTTCACGGCATGCAGGACGAGGCCAACGCCGCCTATTTCCGTCAGAGCCGGGAGGCGCGTTACGGCAAGCCGCTGGAGGAGGTGACTGCCGCGCGTGATGCCGGGCTCGGTGCATTCACGGCATCGCTCGAGCCGCTGCGCGGCATGCTCGCCTATCAGCCATGGATCGGCGGCACGGCTCCGTTGTTTGCCGATTACATCGTGTTCGGGGCCTTCCAGTGGGCCCGTATCGCCACACCCTACACGCTGCTCGACGACGCAGACCCGGTTGCCGGATGGTTCGGCCGCTGCCTTGACCTGCACAACGGTCTGGGACTGGGCGTGGCAGCGGCAGCCTAGCCCCTTGGCAATGCAGCGGGCGGCCTGTATAGAGCCCGCCACACTGCAAATCCCAGAGATCACAAGGACCAGACATGGCGATCGAACGCACATTTTCGATGATCAAGCCGGACGCGACCCGGCGCAACCTGACCGGCGCCATCACCAAGATGCTCGAGGATGCCGGCCTGCGCGTCGTTGCATCGAAGCGCGTATGGATGAGCCGTCGCGAGGCCGAAGGCTTCTACGCCGTCCACAAGGAACGCCCCTTCTTCGGCGAGCTGGTCGAGTTCATGTCGTCGGCTCCGACGATCGTGCAGGTTCTCGAAGGCGAGAACGCCATTGCCAAGAACCGCGAAGTGATGGGCGCCACCAATCCGGCCAACGCTGCCGAAGGCACCATCCGCAAGGTCCATGCCCTGTCGATCGGCGAAAACTCGGTGCACGGCTCGGACGCTCCCGAGACCGCTGCTGAAGAGATCGCCTACTGGTTCTCGGGCACCGAAGTCGTCGGCTGATCCAGCCGGCGAACAGCAGCTGCCAAGTTGCTGATCCAGAATCGAAAAGCCGGGGCTCGCGCCCCGGCTTTTTCTTTGGTACTCAGCCTGCCAGGCTCCACCCTTTGGCCAAGTATTTCAATGGCTTGTCTGCACTATCGGCGAAACTGATTCAATCAGCCTCCTGCAGCGAAACGCAGGATGTCCTTGCCGCCCTTGTCGGCCAGCAGCAACTTGCCTCCTTCGATCCGGAACGTGGCAGCACGCTCAAGCGCCTGATGGAACTTGTGCTCCTGGTCCATCACCGCCTGCTCGCATGCCATCTGGGTCGAACCAATCTGGCCAAACTCCACCTTGCTGCCGTCAACCTTCGCGCTGCCGAAGAAGCCGTTGCAGCCGCCGCGGCCAGACACCTTGCCGTCCGTCCCGATGCGCAGGGTCGGCTTGGCCTTGTCATGCGCGGGCGCGCCGTCGATCTCCTCGGCAACCCAGTCACGGTCAAAAATCGTAGCCTCCTCAGCGCCACCCGACTGGCGGACCATCTTGACCTCGATCGTCTGTGGCCCCGCAGTCAGCGGATCGAGCGAGTGGCGGACATCGTTGATGAACCAGAGCTGGTCGTCGACACTGATGCGGGCCTGCAAGGCGTAGTTCATGTTGGTCTTGATCGCGGTGGGGTCGAAGGGAATCGCAAACTTGATCGGCACCTGACCTGCCGGATCTATCTTCTGCTCGCCGAGTATCCTGGCGGGAGCGTCGGCAAGAGAAACATCGGCAAGCTGCACCGAAAGCACAGCGTTCGGCGGCAAGGCGATGCGCTCACGATAGAGCACCTCGCCAGTGACCAAGGTTTCGTCAGCCGTTGCCACGGCCGGAACCGCGAGCATGCCGACGACCAGAGGCATGAAGCCAAACACTAGAAATTCCGCGAGCTTGCTCAGCAAGGCAGCCTCCCCGTTTCAGTTGTTGCCAAGGCGCGCGCGCCGCGCCGTCCATCTGGAAGGTACAAAGGAATAAGGTGGTTCCGTGGCCGCCGACACACATCGCGGCCGCCATCGATCAGGACTTCGCCCAGCGGGCCGCGGCGGCTTCGTCGCTTTCCTTGGCATCGACCCAGCCGCCTTCGCTGCCGTCGATGCGATGCTCCTTCTTCCAGAACGGAGCACGCGACTTGAGATAGTCCATCAGGAAATTTGCTGCCTCAAAGGCGGCCTGCCGGTGCTTCGAACCTGCGACCACCAGCACGATGTTTTCGCCCGGCTTGATGCGGCCAAAGCGATGGATCGCAGTGATGCCGGCCAATGGCCAACGTTCGATCGCCTCGTTGGCAATGCGCGTGATCTCGGCTTCGGCCATGCCGGGATAATGTTCGAGTTCGAGGGCAGCCAAACTGCCGGCCTCATCACGGCACAGACCAGTGAAGGTGACGACAGCACCGACATCCGCCCTGCCCTGCGTCAACAGCGTGATCTCGGCGGCGACGTCAAAGTCAGCCGACTGGATGCGCACCATCGGCACGACTGCGATCATCGGTTCAGCCGCCTGTCATCGGCGGAAACAGCGCGATCTCGCGCGCGCTCCCGATCAGTTCGCGGTGATCGACATGTTCCTGGTTGATCGCAACGCGGATCACTTCCGGATGCTGCAAGGCGCTTTCGAACTCCTCGCCGCGCGACTTCAGCCACAGCAGCAGTTCCCTCACCGTCTTCACGTCGGCAGGCAATTCGACATCTTCCTCGGCCTTGCCGATCCGCTCGCGCACCCAGGCGAAATAGATGAGCTTGGTCATGGTTTCACTCGTCCATGATGTGCTTCAGCCCGGCACGGAAATAGTCGTAGCCGGTGTAGAGCGTCACAAGTGCCGCGATCCAAAGCAGCACGAGGCCGACCTGGGTGGTCAGCGGGAAGATCTTGTCGCCGGCCGGGCCGGCCAGCAGGAAGGCGATGGCCACCATCTGGATGGCCGTCTTCCACTTGGCCAGCTGGGTCACCGGCACGCTGACCTTCAGTGCGGCAAGATATTCGCGCAGGCCCGAGACCAGGATCTCGCGGCACAGGATGATGATCGCCGCCCACAGCGACCAGCCGGCGATGCCGCCGCGATGGTCGGTATCGGCGGCAAGCAACAGCAGGCAGGTGGCGACAAGCAGCTTGTCGGCGATCGGATCGAGCATGCGGCCGATGTTCGAGGTCTGCTTCCAGGCGCGCGCCAGATAGCCATCGAGATAGTCGGTGAGACTCGCCAGCACGAAGATCGCCAGCGCGCTCCAGCGGGCAAAGTCGCTCGACTTCAAGGTACCTTCGAGGAAGAAGCACAATACGACCAGCGGCACTGCCACGATGCGCGCGTAGGTCAGCATGTTGGGCAGATTGAATGCGCGCTGGGCCATGGTCTCTTATGCTCTTTCGTCTGCCGTAGTGAAATCAGAACGGGGGCGTGGGGGTCAACTGTCTATCGATAGCCCGAGCAGACGCCGGACGACAATTCCCGTGATCACCCATTATCGTGAAAATGGTTGTAAACAAGGCGTGCGATCGATTCCGAGATGCCCTCAACGGCCATCAGGTCGTCAACAGCGGCCCGGCTCACCGCCTTCGCGGTGCCGAAAGCCAGGAGCAGCGCGCGCTTGCGACTCGGCCCGATGCCGCCGATCTCGTCTAGCGGGTTCTTGACCATCTCCTTCTTGCGCCGTGCCCGGTGCGAACCGATGGCGAAGCGGTGCGCCTCGTCGCGCAGGCGCTGGACGAAATAGAGCACCGGATCGCGCACCGGCAGCGAAAACGAATCCTTGCCCCTGACGAAGAAGCGCTCGCGCCCGGCCTCGCGGTCCTGGCCCTTGGCGACGCCGATGGCAACGACGCGATCCTCGATGCCCAGTTCCACCAGCATGGCGCGGACAGCGGTCATCTGGCCCTGGCCACCATCGATCAGGATCACGTCCGGCCAGGCCGGAAACGCACCGGCATCCTCGATCTCTTCCGATTCAGGCTGTTCGTCGCTGTGGTCCTTGAGCAGTCTCGAAAAGCGCCGCTCCATGACCTCGCGCATCATGCCGAAGTCGTCGCCCGGGGTGATGTCGGTCGAGCGGATGTTGAACTTGCGGTACTGGTTCTTGACGAAGCCTTCCGGCCCCGCGACCACCATGCCACCGACAGCGTTGGTGCCCATGATGTGCGAGTTGTCGTAAACCTCGATGCGCACCGGCGGCTTTTCCAGCCCGAAGGTCTGGGCAAAGCCTTCGAGCAGCCGCGCCTGCGTCGACGTCTCGGCCAGTCGGCGGCCAAGCGCCTCGCGGGCGTTCTGCACCGCGTGGTCGACGATGTCCTTCTTCTCGCCGCGCTGCGGCACCGAGATCGCCACCTTGTGCCCAGCGCGAGTGGAAAGCGCCTCTGCCAGCAATTCCTGCTCCTCGACCGGATGCGACAGCAGGATCGCCCGAGGACACGGCTTGTCGTCGTAGAACTGGGCCAGGAACGAGCCAAGCACTTCGGCTGCTTCCAGCGACGAGTCGGCCTTGGGGAAATAGGCGCGGTTGCCCCAGTTCTGGCCGGTGCGGAAGAAGAACACCTGGATGCCGGTCTGCCCGCCTTCCTGGTGGATGGCGAAGACATCCGCCTCGTCGATGGTCTGCGGGTTGATGCCCTGGTGGCTCTGAACATGCGACAGCGCCGCAAGCCGGTCACGATAGACGGCGGCGCGCTCGAAATCGAGTTCTTCAGCGGCGTGCTGCATCTGGCTCGAAATCTCGGTCTTCACCTTCTGGCTGCGGCCGGAGAGGAAGTCCTTGGCCTCGCCTACCAGTTCGGCATAGCCGTCGGGCGAAATCTCACCGGTGCAAGGTGCGGCACAACGCTTGATCTGGAATAGCAGGCATGGCCGCGTGCGGTTTTCGAAGAACGAATCCGTGCAGCTGCGCAAAAGGAATGCGCGCTGCAGCGAATTGATCGTGCGTCCGACCGCCTGCGCCGACGCGAAGGGTCCGAAATAATCGCCGCCCTTGCGCGAGCGCGCGCCGCGATGCTTGTAGATGCCCGGCGCGGCATGGTCGCTGGTCAGCATGATGTAAGGGAACGACTTGTCGTCGCGCATCAGCACGTTGAAGCGCGGCCGCAGGCGCTTGATCAGGTTCGCTTCAAGCAGCAGTGCCTCGATCTCGGTGCGGGTGACGACGAACTCCATCGTCGCCGTTTCGCGCACCATCTTGCCGATGCGATTGGTGTGGAAGCGACCTTGCGCGTAGTTGGTGACGCGCTTCTTGAGGCTGCGTGCCTTGCCGACATAAAGCACATCGCCGGCGGCATTCATCATGCGGTAGACGCCAGGCGCATTGGGCAGCCGCTTGACGAGTGTCTGGATCACCTCGGCGCCGACCATGCCGTCGGCATCGCCAGCGTGCGCGCTCCAGTCTATGGCGGTGAAAGGCAGATCCGGGCCGGAAGGTACGACGATCTCATCTGCCGCCTCGTCGTCATCGAGCTCGGTGTCGGGCATGTCTTCGGCAGCCTTGCCGCCTTTTCCGGGGCTCGGCTTGATGTCTAGATGTCGAGGACTCATTCCACCATGCCTGTCACATCCGGCGTCTGCCAGGCAAGATGCTGTCCACCATCGAGCGCGATCATCTGGCCGGTCACCGACCGCGACTGCCAGAGATAGCGGATCGTCGAGCCAAACTCCGTCAGCGCCGGCCCGTGCTTCAGAATCAGCCCGTCAAGTTGCGCGCCGAAGGCAGCGGCATCCTGGCGCGAGCTCGGCAACGTCGGACCAGGGCCGATGGCATTGACACGAATGCGCGGCGCCAACGCCTGCGCCATCGTCCTGGTCGCCGCCCAAAGGGCTGCCTTCGACAGCGAGTAGGAAAAATACTGCGGCGTCGGCTTAAGTACGCGCTGGTCGATCATGTTGACGATCAAGCCTTCGGCACCTTCGGGCAACGCTGCCGCAAAGTTCTTGGCGAGAAGCGCGGGCGCCTTCACGTGCAGTGCAAAATGCCTGTCCCACACCTCCCAGCCGAAATCGGTCACCGAATCGACTTCGAAGACAGAGGCGTTGTTGACGAGCAGCGTGATCGGCCCGAGCACGGCTGCGGCATCGGCGACCAGTCCATCCACCGCCGCCATGTCGGCAAGGTCGGCCTGGACGACGGCTGCCCGGCCACCGCCGCCATTGATGGTCGCGGCGAGATCATCGGCCGCCTTGCGCGCGTGATTGCAATGGATGGCGACACCAAAGCCATGTGCGGCAAGGTCTTCGACGATCGCGCGGCCGATGCGCTTGGCCCCACCCGTCACCAGCACGTTGCCTGCCATGTCAGCCATCCAGTTGTCCTCTCATGCTATCACCTGCTTCCGCTGAGGCAGGTTTTGGCTACCTCTTGGTAACCTGTGTGAAAAGCCGTTCATCGATCTGGCGGCAATGTGGCGAAAGCCAACAGCACCGCCCAAAAACCTGCCCGCGAAGCAGGCCTGCATGCGAGATATAGAACGGCCAACCCCTTGTACCAAGCGGCTTGGGGCAAATGTCCGGCAAAGCTCCTGACACGGCTGTTGCACGCATGCAACGTCACGCTTCAGCCTCATTTGCGCCGGGCAATCACCCAACTTCAGGTTCGGTTCAGCCGCATTTCGACACGACATTCGGAACTGTTCGGCGCCCAGCCCGTTTCTCCCCCCGGACGGGCTAGGGGCGCCAGTTGAAAAAGAGCCAGTGTCTAGTTGGCTTAAGGAGTAAAACAATGACTGCCATTCTCAAGCACGCTCGTCCGCTGGCTGCGGCTTTCGGCCTGATCGCCCTGGCTTCGATGCCTGCATTCGCTGCCGACGTCGTCATGGAAGAGCCGCCGGCACCTGCTGCGCCGATGGAACAGCCGCCGGTCAACACCTGGTCCGGCCCCTATGCCGGTGTGACGCTCGGCTACGGCTTCAGCGGCGAAGCTGACGCTGCCGGCAACAAGATCGGCACCAGCGGCTTCCTCGGCGGTGCTTTCGCTGGTTACAACTACCAGATGGAAAACTTCGTCATCGGCGCTGAAGGCGACCTCGGCTACAGCGGCGTCGAAGGCGACAACGCCGGCACGACCGTCAAGAACGGCTTCGAAGGCTCGCTGCGTGCACGTCTCGGCTACGTCGTGACGCCTGACATCCTGCTCTATGCAACGGCCGGTGGCGCTGGCGCACAGGTCAAGGCGACGCAGGGCGGCATCGAAGACAAGAACACCATGCTCGGCTGGACCGCTGGCGTCGGCACCGACGTCAAGCTCACCGAGTCGGTCTTCGGCCGCGTCGAGTACCGCTACACCGACCTCGGCACCGACACCTTCGCCCTCGGCGCAGGCAACACCGAAATCTCGAACAAGGATCACCGCATCCAGTTCGGCGTCGGTATGAAGTTCTGATCCAAAAGATCAGCACAAACGAAAAAGCCGGGCTCGCGCCCGGCTTTTTTGTTGTCTTTTCGTCGGATGCGCATCGTGGGAACATCGCCAATCCGAGCGCTCCGGATGCCGCCCGACAGAGCGCTTCGCCCCTAACGTTCGTCGTCATCCACAGCTTCCGGATTTGATTTCCACTGTTACCGCTGTCACTAAGCGGCATGATTTGCAGTAGGCTCAACCAACATCAATGAAACGCCAGATCATCAGCAGGATATATGGCGGCCTGGGCAACCAGATGTTCCAGTTTGCCATGGGCCGCGCCATGGCGCTCCGCAGCCAAAGTTCCCTGCTGCTGGACACCCGCTATTTCAACAGTGCGCCGTCTGTCACCTTCCGGCTGGACCATTTCAACATCGGCCCGGCCGTCGTTGCCGGCAAGCTGCCGCCGCAACGAAAGGAGGAGCGCCTGCGCTACCTTCTCTGGCGCCGCCTGGGGTTTCCGCCGCATCGTGTGAAAGAACGCGCCCTCAGCTTCGACACCACAATGCTTGTGCCTCGCACCAACGTCTGGCTCGACGGCTACTGGCAGTCGGAGCGCTACTTCGCCGATTGCATCGACACGATCCGCAACGATTTCCGCATCGTCACGCCGCCCAGCGACGAAAACGCGAAACACCTCGCCGCCATTGCCGCCTGCCCGGCGATCTCGCTTCATGTCCGCCGCGGCGACTATCTGCTGCCGGAAAACCAGGCGCTGTTTGCCGCCTGCTCGAAGCAATATTACGCAAAAGCCGTGGATCTGATGGCGTCGAAAATGTCGGAAGAGCCTATCATCTATGTCTTCTCCGACGATCCCGACTGGGCCCGCGACAACCTCTCCTTCCCCGTCGAGAAACGGGTGATGGGCCACAATGGCCGTGACGCCGACTATGAGGACATGCGCCTGATGAGCGCATGCCGCAACCACATCATCGCCAATTCCAGCTTTTCCTGGTGGGGCGCATGGCTGAACCCGGCGCCCGACAAGATCGTCATCGGGCCGGCGTCGTGGTTCGCCGATCCGTCCTCCAGCAATCCTGATATCCTGCCCGATAGCTGGCTGAAGCTATCCAACCAGGCTTGAGCGAAGGCGACAGGCCGCTGCCCCGGCAGCGTCTCAGCCTTGCGGGATCACAGCCTTAAGCTCCGGGAACTTCTCGTCGAAGCGGGTGGCCCAGCGCTTGAGACGCGGACGACCCTTGTCCCACTTGCCAGCGAAGCGCAGGTCCATGTAGCCGATCGCGGCACGCAGTGCGATCTGGCCGGAAGTGATCGACTTCGGCAATTTCGGCGGGTTGGCGTTGAGCAGGTCGAGCGCGCGCGTCACCTTCGACCACTGCTTGTCGATCCAGGGCTGGTGGATGAACTCCTCCGGGCGCGAGCGGCGCTCGTAGATGATCGCCAGCAGGCAGTCGCAGATGCCGTCGGCCAAGGCTTCCAGCCGTTCGGCATCGAGACGTTTCTCGGCGTTGCGCGGGAACAGCCTGTTGCCGGAAAGCCTGTTCAAATACTGGCTGATGACACGGCTGTCATAGATGCTCTCACCCTCGTCGGTGATCCAGACCGGAATCTTGCCGAGCGGATTGGCATCCGTCAGCAGCGCCGGTTGCGGGCCGGTCTCGACGGTAACGGATTCGACCGGAATGCCGGCGTAAGCTGCGGCCATGCGCACCTTGGCGCTGTAGGGTGAAGCGGAAGAATAGAAGAGTTTCGGCATGAGGGTCCCCCTTTGGCGCGGGCGACCATATCAGCAAGTGCTGCTGCGGCAACACGCTGCCGACTGATTCAGCGGCCACGCACCGGCGGCATCACCACCTTGTCGAGCCGGCAGCCGCGGCGGTCGATCTCGGGACAGGCGCGGAAGCCGAGGTCCTTGGTCATGCAGATGCGCACCTCGCGCAGGTAGCGCCGGTCGCAGGTGACAGCGATCGAATCGGCCGCCATGGCCGGGTTCGATTGCAGGAAGGCGCGCTCGGCCTGTCCCGGTGCCAACGTGCGATAGGCATCGAGGCGCTTGAATTCCTGGGGAACTTCGACCTTCTCGCGCGCAACCCGCAGCACCTTGAAATAGTCGTCCTGGCTGAGCCCGGTACAAGTGCCATGCTTGCGCCACTGGTGGCGGATCAAGCCGGCCGACGGCATCAGATCGTAGAGGCTGCGCAGCTTGTCGTTCGAGACATCGCTGTTGTTGGTCGGGCAGCTCTCGGGAAAACCGCGCTCATATTGCGGCCACAGGCCATGAACCACGAACGCATAGGGCCGGCCGGCGCGGCATTGCTGGCCGTTAGCCTGCTCGCCCTCGGCCTCGCAATAACTCGGCGACCACGACAGAGCGAGGACGTAGAAATCGAAGCCCTCGCCGCGCGGGACGACCGCGGCCGCCTGCTTGGTTCCGGTTGATGTCTTGTCGGAGGGCTGCGACTGCTCGGCCGGCGCACAGGCGGCCAACAAGGCAAAGGCCGCACTTGTCAGCGCGACCCTCAGGACGTTGCGGATCATGTCAGCCGAGCCGGCCTCAGCGCAGGACGCGGCAGCGGCCGTTATAGACATACCAGCGGTCGAAGCCCGAGACGCAGAATTCGACATTGTCGCCGATCGAGGCAAAGCCCATGCCCTCCTCGATCAGGTACCAGATGTCGCGACCAGCGCCATCGGAGAGAACCACTGTAGCGCCGCAATAACGGCGGCCGATCGGATGGTTCTCATCGGCCGGCAGATAGCGGTGTTCATGGATGCGCTGGAAGTCGGTTATGGCGACCTGCGGCAGGTTCGGCACATGGCGAACCTGATAGCTGAACCGGCTGGTGATGCGATTGAGCACCGAGGCGTTGCCGCAGATACCCGGGTCGGAATAATCGCTGCCGACGGAAAGATCGGCTGACTGCGCAGACCCTGCGCCCAGTCCGGCCGCTCCGAGGCCAATCGTTGCGGCAAAGATGGTGCTGGCGACGCGACTCATGGTTCCCACTCCAAGGCTTGTGCAACCCAGTTTGCGGTTTCGCCGCGCTCCGGTCAAGAAGCCGCTTCTTCGCTGGCCAGCCACTCGACCGACCAGCGCGCGCCTGGCCCTTCCGCAAGTAGCTTGCCGAGCGCCGGCAGCATCGTGCGGAGTTCCTCTTCGAGCTGGTAAGGCGGATTGACCACCACCATGCCGGTGCCGTCGAGCCGTGGTTCGGCCGACGGCTGGCGGATGTAGAACTCGATGTCCATGACCTTGGGAATGCCGGCGCCGGCAAGCGCCTCGCGGAACGCAGCCACCGCCTTGCGGTCCTTGACCGGATACCACAATGCGAAGATGCCGCCAGGCCAGCGCTTGTGGGCCTTCTTCAGCCCGTCGACCAGCCGGTCGAACTCACCGCCAATCTCGAAGGGCGGATCGACTAGCACCAGCCCGCGCTTTTCCTTGGGCGGCAGATGCGCGCCCAGTGCCAGCCAGCCGTCAAGCTCGGTGACGCGGGTCTGGAAATCGCCTTCGAACACGCTGGCCAACGTTTTCGCATCCTCGGGATGCAGTTCGATCGCCGAAAGGCGATCCTGCTTGCGCAGCAGATGCCGGGCGATGACTGGGGAACCGGGGTAATTTTCGATGCCGCCGTCGGCGTTCACCGCGCGCACGGCATCGAGATAAGGCGCAAGCAATTCGGCCGCATCGACAGGCAATTGCGCGTCGATCAGCCGGCCGATGCCGTCATGCCATTCGCCCGTCTTCCGCGCAGCTTCCGACGACAGGTCGTAGAGGCCGATACCGGCATGCGTGTCGATGACGCGGAACGCCTTGTCCTTGCGCTTGAGATATTCGACGAGCCGGGCGAGCACCGCGTGCTTGACCACGTCGGCGAAATTCCCGGCATGATAGACGTGGCGATAATTCATGACTTGTCTGCATCCCGGCCCCAGCGCGGCGCCGGCGGTGGCGAATTGGGATTGTCGGGCCGACCGCCCTTGCCGCGCCGCAGCGACAGCACCAGGCCGATGAAACCCACTGCCATCAGCGACAGCCCGATCGGCTGGGCACGCGCATCGGCCTCGCCGCCGCCGGAGCGCAGTATGAGGTCGACGCTCTGGATCTGGATGTTGTCGGCGTCGCCCTGCTCGATGACAAACCGATAGGTTCCCGGCTGGACGTCGCGGATCAGCCCTGCGTCGTCGCGGAAGATCGGATCGGGCAGTTGCGGGCTGCGCTCACGCGGCGTCGTGTCATAGAAGTTCAGCGCCTCGGCCAGCACGGTTTCGCCGTGTGTCGAGGCGGTGATGGTCAACACCGCACTCGCCGGCTTGACCACTGGCGGTGCCAGCGTCGTCAGGTCTACAAGCACACGCACAGGCGCGTCAGCCGTCACCAAGGCTACCTCGACCGGGCGAAAGGCGCCGGTGCGATCATAGGCGCGATAGGTGCCGATCTCGCGTCCGGTGAAATTGGTGGTCGCCCAAGGGTAGACGATGCCGAGGCCGGTGCCCCCGAGCAGGATGAGAAGAAACAGGAACCGCATGGCGCTCGAAACTCTGTGCCGGAAATGTCAATCGGCCGGGTGAGTTCCCCTACTACGGCTTTTGCCGCACGCCGGAAAGGCCGAGCTGACCGTTGCCAGCAACTTCGCGTCCCATCTCGTCGAGCAGCATGTCGCCGCACAGATCCCGTGCAGCTACTGCATCTGGGCCGATACGCAGAGCGCCAAACAGGCGGGTGCCACCGACCAGGAAATCCAGGAAGTCGTCGTCATGGCGGCGCTGACCCGCCACTGGGCACTGTCTTCAATGGCATGCAGGTCGATTTCGAGACCTTCAAAAAGAATCTTGGCGGCGAGATGAGCGCTGCAAAATAGCCTCTGGCCAACAGGCTTCGAAAGGGCGGAGCCGTTCGGTGCGCCGCGCCCGTCAGGCCTTGCGCTCCCAGCGCCGGTCGGGCGTCTGCTGCCAGTAGGTCACCGCGTGGCCGGCAGCCTTCATCGTCTTCCAGTGCTCCCTCGCCCCTTCGAGCTGGGCCGCGTCATGGCCGTCGAACAGGAACACCGCCCGCTGGTAGGGCGCGATATCGGGCGGCACTGCGCCATCGACGAGGAAGCGGATCTCGGCGGCGTTGGGGTTGTCCTCTGTCACCGTCAGCACCACCGGCTGATCGGCGGCATAGGCTTCACGGTCGCTGCCGTGCGCCAGGAACGAATCGTCGCGGAAGGTCCACAGATGCTGGTCGAGCGCGTCGCGGCGCTCTTCGCTGCCGGTCTGCACCACTGCCTTCCAGCCACGCTGCAGGCTGCGCTCGAGCAGGCCCGGCAAGGCATCCTCCAGGGTCGATTCGGTCAGGTGATAGAAAAGGACTTCGGCCATAACTCAGTTGCTGTCCCGGGAGGGCGCGGAGAAATTCGGCCCGGCGCGCCATATGGATTGGTTTTCGAGAACCGGAGCGCAGCGGACATGTGGTCCGTTAGCACCGGAAGCGGAGAAAACTGCTTCAGATGGCCGCCGGGGCGGATTTATCGAGCGTTACCCCTCGTAGTGGTCGCGCACCAGCCTGTCGAGAAGCCGCACACCGTAGCCAGAGCCCCAGGACTGGTTGATCTCGTTGCTCGGCGAGCCCATCGCGGTGCCGGCGATGTCGAGATGCGCCCAGGGCGTTTCCTTGACGAAGCGCTGCAGGAACTGTGCCGCGGTGATCGAGCCGCCATAGCGGCCGCCGATGTTCTTCATGTCGGCGTTCTTGGAATCGATCAGCTTGTCGTATTCCGAGCCCAGCGGCATGCGCCACAGCTTCTCCTGGGTTGCCGTACCCGACGATGTCAGGCGCTCGGCCAGCTCGTCGTTGTTGGAAAACAGGCCGGCATGGCTCTGGCCGAGCGCCACCATAATCGCGCCGGTCAGCGTCGCCAGATTGACCATGAATATCGGCTCGAAGCGCTGGTTGCAGTACCAAAGCGCGTCGGCGAGCACGAGGCGGCCTTCGGCGTCGGTGTTGAGCACTTCGATGGTCTGGCCCGACATCGAGGTGACGATGTCTCCGGGACGCTGGGCGTTGCCGTCGACCATGTTTTCGACCAGCCCGATGATGCCGACCACGTTGGCCTTTGCCTTGCGCGCCGCGAGCGCGTACATCAGCCCGGTGACGGCGGCAGCACCGCCCATGTCGCCCTTCATGTCTTCCATGCCGGCGGCCGGCTTGATCGACACGCCACCCGAATCGAAGACCACGCCCTTGCCGACGAAGGCAACCGGCTTGTCCTTGGCCTTGCCGCCGTTCCACTGCATGACCGCGAGGCGCGGCGGACGCACCGAGCCCTGGGCGACGCCGAGCAGCGAGCCCATGCCGAGCTTCTTCATTTCCTTCTCGGTCAGGATCTCGACCTTCACGCCGAGCTTCTCGAGTTCCTTCGCCTGGGCGGCGAACTCGACCGGGCCAAGGATGTTGGCCGGCTCGTTGACAAGGTCGCGAGCAAGCAAGACGCCGCCGACGACAGCCTCGGCGTCCGCAAAGGCCTTCTTTGCCGCCGCCGGATCGGCGCAATGGATGGTGATCTTGGCCGGCTTCTTGTCGTCGTCCTTGCCGTCGCCATTGTCCTTCTTGGTCTTGTACTTGTCGAAGTTGTAGCTCCTCAGCAGGATGCCAGCGGCAACGCCTGCTGCGGCGGCGCCATCTACCTTCGCGCCTGGAATGTCGAGGATCACGGCCACTTCGGTTGCCTTGCGCAGCTGCGCCGCGACCACACCGCCAAGCTTCAGCCAGGCATATTCGTCAAGTGCTGCGGTCTTGCCTGTGCCGATGGCGACAAGCCGGTCGACCGTCGTGCCTTCAGGCGCCAGCACCTCGACCACGCCGCCAAACTTGCCGTTGAAGTCGGCCACCGGAAATGCCCGATCGAGCGCCTTGGCCGGATCGTTGGCACGCGCCGCATCGCTCAGCCCGCCATCGTCGGCGGAGAAGACAACGATGCTGCCCTTTTTCGGCGTGCCCGGCTTGGCGAAACTGATCGACGGCTTAGAAGTCATGATATCCTACTTTCGGATCCCGTTCAGATGGTGCGCGACATTTCGTCGTTTTCACAAGTTTGGCAAGCCTCCCGTCATCTTGACTAGCTATGGCTAAAAGTGAAAAGCGGTGGGAAACCTTGCGTTAACCACCTCTCTTCGGCGTTTCTTAGCCAATAGGAACGAGACTCCGAAGCGCGGGAGACAGTGTTGACGGCGTGACGAGCAGTTGTGCCGGCTTGCCTTGGAATATACCTTAGACACCCACCGGCCACGCGGCATCCTGTCGGCCGGCCAAGTCGGAAACACGGAATCCTGATCATCGATGAAGGTTGTTGAGCGCTACATCCTGCGTCGTACGTTCGCGGTTTTCATCGCGGCGTTGACGTGGACTTTGGCGATCGTCTGGACCACCCAGGTGCTCGGTCGAATCGATCTTGTCACCGATAGTGGCCAGTCGGCACTGACCTTCTTCGAGGTCGCGGCACTCATCCTGCCGACGGTCATTCCCATCGTCGTGCCCTTCGCCGTCATCATTGCCGTGGCGTTGACGCTGAGCACGATGAACAGCGACTCCGAACTGGTGATCCTCAACGCCGCAGGCGCCTCGCGGCTCACCGTCATTCGGCCGATCCTCATCCTGGCCATCGGCGCCAGCCTGTTTTCGTTCGTCGTCGACAACGTCGCCAACCCGATGGCGCGCCAGCGCAACCGCGAGCTGATCGCGACGTCGCGCGCCGACCTTCTGTCGCTGATCATCCAGGAAGGCACCTTCCGCAAGGTCGACGACGGCCTGTTCGTGCAGGTCGGCGAGCGCCTTCCCAATGGCGGGCTGGGCGGCATCTTCGTTGCCGATTCGCGCGAGCCCAATGTCGACCTCGTCTACTATGCCAAGGACGGCTCGTTCATCGAACGCAACAAGAAGCAGATGCTGGTGATGAATGAAGGCGTCATTCACCGCAAGGCGCCCGGCGGCGAGGTGTCGGTGATCAGCTTCGATTCCTATGCCTTTGATCTCAGCGAGTTTTCCGCTGCAGCCAACGAAGTCACCATGCAGCCGAAGGACCGCTCGACGTCCTACCTGATGCAGCCGCAGCACGACGACAAGTTCTACCAGCGCAACCCGCGCCTGTTCGACGCCGAGCTCAACCGCCGCTTCTCCGACTGGCTCTATTCGATTGCATTCGCCTTAATCGCGCTTGCTGTCGCCGGCGATGCGCGCTCTCACCGCGAAGCGCGCATCCATCCGCTGGTGACGACGGTGACGATCGCGCTGTTCTTCCGCTGGCTCGGCTTCTTCGCCAACAGCAAGGCCGAAGCCGCCGCGTGGATCGGCTACGTCGTCTACGCCATTCCCATCGGCGCCTCGCTGTTTGCGCTCTGGTTCATCCGCAGCCACCGCACCATGGAATTGCCTGTTTCGGTCGCCGACCGCATGGCAGCGACGGCAGCACGGGTTCGCGAGGGCGTCGCGGCGCTGCGCCAGCGCCTTAGCGGCCGCGCCTCCGGCCAGGGAGCGGCATGATGGGCTGGACGCTAGGCCGCTATTTCCTTGTTCGCTACGCCGTCATCACGACGTGGTTCTTCATCGGCATCTACGCGCTGATCTTCATCATCGACGTCACCGAATTCTCCAGCAATGTCGGCGGCCTGCCGGGCTTCAAGTTTTCGATCGCGATGACGGTTTCAGCGCTTCGCGTGCCGATGATCATGCAGCAGACGGTGCCGTTCGTGGCCCTGTTCAGCGCCATGGCGACGCTGGTTTCGCTCAACCGACGCTACGAACTTGTCATAGCGCGTGCCGCCGGCATCTCGGCCTGGCAGTTCCTGGTGCCATGCTGCGTCGGCGCGCTGCTTTTCGGCCTGATCACGGTCGGCATCCTCAACCCGATCGCGGCCTACGGCTTCTCGCACTCGGAAACGATCGAGTCCGAGCTGCGCTCGCGCCAGTCGAATTCAGTTTCGGCGTTTTCGGCACCTTGGCTGCGCCAGAAGGCCGAGGGCACCGAAGTCATCATCGGCGCCCGGGCCGTGCTCAATCAGGGCCTCGAACTGTCGGACGCAGTGTTTTTCATCTTCGACGCGAATGGCGACATGGTCGAGCGCAAGGACGCCGAGCGCGCTTATCTGCGTGACGGCCACTGGGAACTCGTTAACGTCCGCAGCATGAAGGGCAGCCAGAATTTCACCTCGCAACCGGTCGATCAGGTGCCAACCAATCTGAAGCCTGAATTCGTCCAGGAACGGCTGGCTCGGCCGGAAACGATTCCGTTCTTCGAGCTGCCTTCAAAGATCGAAGTGGCGCGTTCTTTCGGCCTCAGGGCCAACGCATTCGCCATGCAATTTCATTCACTTGTCGCCCTTCCCTTCCTTTTGGTTGCAATGACTCTCATTGCTGCAACAGTGTCGATGCGATTTGCACGTATGGGGCAGTCTGCAACGATGATTTTGGGTGGCGTCGTCGCCGGCTTTCTGCTTTATGTCGTTTCGGTTCTGGTCAAAGCATTTGGCAATGCGGGATTCGTGCCGACTTATATTGCGGCGTGGTTTCCAGTAGTCGTCGCAATGTTTTTCGGGGTGACTTTCCTGCTCTACAAAGAGGACGGTTAGGTGAGGGGCGCAATGGCCAACCGCAGGGCCCATATGGCAGGCCTTTTGGGTGCGACTGCGCTCGCGTGCCTGTTTGCGGTCGCGCTGCCGTCCGCTCCTGCTTTCGCACAGACTGTCGCAGACCTCGCACCCAGCGTGCCCGAAGGCTCGCAAATGCTGCTCGAGGCGGACACGCTCGTCTATGACAACGACGCCAGCACCGTGACTGCGGTGGGCGGCGTGCAGATCGACTATGCCGGCAACCGTCTCGTTGCCCAGCGCGTCACCTATGACCGCAAGACGTCGCGGCTGGTCGCCAGCGGCAATGTCGAGGTCGTCAATTCGGACGGCACCAAGATCTTCTCGCAGGAGATCGACATCACCGACGACTTCGCCGACGGCTTCGTCAACACGCTGCGCATCGAGACCGTCGACAAGACCTATTTCGCCGCCGAAAGCGCCAAGCGCGAAGGTGGCTTCCTGACGACGTTCAACAACGGCGTCTACACCGCTTGCGAACCTTGCGAGCAGAAGCCTGACAAGGCGCCGATCTGGCGCGTCAAGGCGCAGAAGATCATCTGGAACGGCCAGAAGAAGACGGTGCGATTCGAAAACTCGAATTTCGAGTTCTTCGGCTTCCCGATCGCCTTCCTGCCGGCCTTCGAGATTGCCGACCCGACGGTCAAGCGCAAGAGCGGCTTCCTGATGCCCGGCGTCAGCTTCAACAGCAAGCTCGGCATCGGCGTTTCGATCCCCTATTACTTCGCGCTCTCGCCGACCTATGACCTCACCGTCAAGGGCACTGGCTACACCAAGCAGGGCTTCCTCGGCGAGGCTGAATGGCGCCAGCGCTTCAACAACGGCGAATACAGCCTGAAGATGGCCGGCATCTACCAGATGAACCCGGACAAGTTCGACGCCGGAACCGTCGACCGTGGGCTGAACAACGACAACAAGCTGCGCGGCATGGTCGGCACGAAGGGTCATTTCGACCTCAATCCGCGCTGGGCCTTTGGCTGGAACATCCTTGCCCAGACGGACAAGAATTTTTCGCGCACTTACGGCATCAACGGCTTCTCCGACAGCACGCACCGCTCGGAGGTCTATCTGACCGGCCTCAACGACCGTAACTACTTCGACCTGCGCGCCATGCGCTTCCAGGTCCAGGAAGAAGCCCTCGACAGCGATCCGAATGCGCGCGCCGACAAGCAGCCCTGGGTATTGCCGTCGCTCGACTACGCCTACATCCCCGATACGCCGGTAGCCGGAGGCGAGCTGTCGTTCGACCTCAACGCACGGGTGATCCAGCGTTCCGACCTCGATGCAGGCCTCGCAGCAGTGAACGGCCCGACCGTTCACGGCATCGAAGGCACATCGAGCCGCATCACCGCCGAAGCCGAGTGGAAGCGGACGATCATCACCGATGGCGGCCTGCTGGTAACGCCCCTGCTCGCCTTCCGCGCCGACGGCAGCTATGTCGATGCGTCAGCCGCCTCGCTTACCGCCATCGACAACATGGCGGCCGATCCGCGGATCAACGTTGCCGACGACGTGCGCTCGTCGCTGTTCCGCTACATGGCGACACTCGGCCTCGAATTGCGCTGGCCGGTGCTGTTTTCGTCGACCAGCTCGACCCATGTGCTCGAGCCGATGGCTCAGGTCTTTGCCCGCCCGAGCGAAAGCCACATCAGCGACCTCGGCATTCCCAATGAGGACGCCCAGAGTTTCGTTTTCGACGCGGCTTCGCTGTTCGAGCGCGACAAGTTCTCCGGATACGACCGCATGGAAGGCGGCACCCGCGCCAATCTCGGCCTGCGTTATTCCGGCAGCTTCAACAATGGCTGGACCACCAACGCGCTTGTCGGCCAGTCGTATCATCTTGCCGGCGACAACTCGTTTGCCGCGCCTGATCTCGTCAATGCCGGCGCCTATTCCGGACTTGAGACCGATACGTCCGACTACGTGGCCCTGGCCGGCATTGCCAGCCCGAACGGCTTCTCGGCCTCGGTCAGCGGCCGTTTCGACGAGCGGACCTTCGATGTTCGCCGTGCCGAGATGAAGGTTGGCCTTGATGCCCGCCCGATCGCGGTATCGGCGCGCTACGCCTTCATCGAAGCACAGCCGCTATACGGCTTTGCCACTGACCGTCATGAAGTCACGCTCGGTGCCACGGCCCGCTTCAACGACGAATGGCGCGTGTTTGGTTCCGGCACCTACGACATCAAGGGCGACCTGCTCGTCAAGAACGGCGTCGGTTTCGCTTATGACGACGAGTGCTTCACCTACATGATGTCCTACTCCGAAAGCCGCGAACACGATAAGCCGGAGGATGTCTCGCGCACCGTCGGCTTCAACATCTCGTTCCGTACGCTGGGCGACTTCGGCAACGCGACGAGCGCCTTCTAAGGCAGCGACGGAACGGCGGCGGGGGCGGCCTGACATCGTTTTGCCGCATAACGCGGCCAATGACGGGGCATGTATCCGGGCAATGTCCGGATCTGGGGTTTGAACGGGACTTATTCTTATGCGCAAGCACCTCTTTTCAGCAGGTCTGGCCCTGCTCGTGGCGGCGACGTCGCTTTCGATCACCGCCTACGCGCCTCCGGCCCAGGCCAGTGAAATCAAGTACATCGTCAACGATGTGCCGATCACCAGCTACGACATCCAGCGTCGCGCGGCTTTCCTCAAGCTGCAAAAGCGCAAGGGCGATGCCGGCCAGGAGATGATCGAGCAGACGTTGCGCGTGGCGGAGATGAAGCGGCTCAACATCCGCGTTTCCGACAAGCAGGTCGAGGACGCCTATGCGCGCTTCGCCGGCTCCAACAAGCTCAAGCCCGCGCAGATGGACCAAATCCTGGGCCAGGCCGGCGTGACCAGCAGCCACTTCAAGGATTACATCCGCGCCCAGATGGGCTGGAACCAGGCGCTCGGCGCCCGCTTCCGCTCCGGCGAAGGCGGTGGTGGCGGCTCCAGCGAACAGGATGCCGTCCGCCGCATGCTGCAGCAGGGCGGTGCCAAGCCAAGCGCAACCGAATACATGCTGCAGCAGGTGATCTTCGTCGTGCCTGCTTCCGAGCGCGGGACGATCGGCAAGCGCAAGCGCGAGGCGGATGCCATGCGCGGTCGCTTCAATGGCTGCGAACAGACGCGTGAATTCGCCAAGGGCCTGCTCGACGTCACCGTGCGTGACCTTGGCCGCGTCATCGCCCCTCAATTGCCGCCCGAATGGGCAGACGAGATCAAGAAGCTCAAGGTCGGAGGCGCGACACCGGTTCGCGAAACCGATCGTGGCGTCGAGTTCATCGGCGTCTGCAGCTCGCGCGAAGTCTCCGACGACAAGGTCGCCCAGATGGTCTTCCAGGCCGAGGGTGCGGGCAAGCAGGGCGACGCAAAGGCCGACGAGCTCAACAAGAAGTATCTTGAAGAACTGCGAGCCAAGGCTCGCATCGTCACCCGCTAGGCCGTGGCTGCCCATAGCGTGCCGCTGGCGCTGACTGTAGGCGATCCCTCCGGTATTGGTCCCGAAATAGCTGTCGCCGCCTGGCGGCTGCGCGGCGCGGCCGGCGTGCCGCCCTTCTATCTCCTCGCCGACCCGAAACTGATTGCCGCGCGTGCGCGTGCCTTGGGTATCGACGTCGCCATCGTCGAGACCAATCCTGCCGGCGCGGCTGAAGCCTTCGCAAATGCCCTGCCCGTGGTTCCGCTCGCGGCCACACTGACCGACACACCCGGCCAGCCCGACAAGCGCAACGCCGCCGGCATCATCGAGGCCATCGACCGCGCCGTCGCCGATACCTTCGAGGGCCGCGCGGCAGCCGTCGTTACCTGCCCGATCGCCAAGAAGCCGCTCTACGATGCCGGCTTCCGCTTTCCCGGCCACACCGAGTATCTCGCCCATCTGGCAACCGCCAGGACCGGTGTCGACACTGTACCAGTGATGATGCTGGCCGGGCCCGAGTTGCGCGCCGTGCCGGTCACCATTCACATTGCGCTATCAGAGGTACCGAAGGCGCTGACGACAGCAGCCATCGTCGAGACCGTGCGCATCACGGCGCATGACCTTCGCACCCGCTTCGGCATTGCGAAACCGCGCATTGCCGTGTCGGGCCTCAATCCGCATGCCGGCGAAGGTGGGGCCATGGGCCACGAGGACGAACGGGTTATCCGTCCCGCCGTCGAGGCCCTCAAGGCGGAAGGCATCGATGTTTTTGGTCCCCTGCCCGCCGACACCATGTTCCACGCCCGGGCGCGTGCCGGCTACGACGCGGCCATCTGCATGTATCACGACCAGGCGCTGATCCCCGCCAAGGCGCTCGCCTTTGACGAGACGGTCAACGTCACACTCGGCCTGCCCTTCGTGCGTACCTCGCCCGACCACGGCACCGCTTTCGACATCGCCGGCAAGGGCATCGCCCGGCCCGACAGCCTGATCGCCGCACTCAAGCTGGCGCGGCAACTTTCAGACATCGAGGCGAAGCCGGCATGAGCAGCACAACCAGTATCGACGGCCTGCCACCGCTTCGCAACGTCATCGAGCGCCACGGCCTGCAGGCCAAGAAGGCGCTCGGCCAGAACTTCCTGCTCGACCTCAATCTCACCGGCAAGGTTGCGCGCGCCGCCGGCGACCTCACCGGCGTCACCGTCATCGAGGTTGGCCCTGGCCCGGGTGGCCTGACCCGCGCGCTGCTGATGCATGGCGCCAAGCGCGTCATTGCCATCGAGCGCGACGAGCGCTGCCTGGCCGCCCTTGCCGAGATTTCCGATCATTATCCGGGACGGCTCGAGGTGGTATCGGGCGATGCGCTGAAGACTGATTTCGCAGCGCTCGCCGGCGGGGAGCCGGTCAAGATCGTCGCCAACCTGCCCTACAACATCGGCACCGAACTGCTGGTCCGCTGGCTGACCGTCGAGACCTGGCCGCCGTTCTACCAGTCGCTGACCCTGATGTTCCAGCGCGAGGTCGCCGAGCGCATCGTCGCGCGTCCGGCAAGTTCGGCTTTTGGCCGGCTCGGCGTTCTCGCGGGCTGGCGCACCGATGCGCGCATCGCCTTCGACGTGCCGCCTCAGGCTTTCACGCCGCCGCCCAAGGTCACCTCGTCGGTCATCCACCTGGAACCGCGCAGGGAGCCGCTGGCGGCCGATGTGAAGGTGCTTGGCAGGGTTACCGAGGCAGCCTTCGGCCAGCGCCGCAAGATGCTGCGCCAGAGCCTGAAAAGCATGGGTGGCGAAAAGCTGCTGGTGTCAGTCGGCATCGACCCGACCCGCCGCGCCGAAACGCTCAGCGTCGAGGAATTCGTCGCGCTGGCAAGAGCTGTCTGACGATCGTCATGCGCATCATGCCGGCTGAAAAGCGCCGGCGTACAGACTTTCCGGGCTGATTCAGAGTTACGACGTCTTCTCGTCGAGCAATTTCGAAACGAAATCGAACAGGCCGGGCCGGCGGTCGCGGCGCAGGCGCTCGGCCGCCACGATCGCGCGCACTTCGCCAAAGGCACGGTTGAGATCTTCATTGATCACGACATAGTCGTACTCGCCCCAGTGCTCGATCTCGTCGCGGGCATTCTTCAACCGCGTCTCGATCACAGCGTCCTGGTCTTCGGCGCGGCGCTTGAGACGCGCCTTCAGTTCGCCCATCGATGGCGGCAGGATAAAGATCGAGACGATGTCGCCGCGCATCTTTTCCTTGAGCTGCTTTGCGCCCTGCCAGTCGATGTCGAACAGCATGTCGCGGCCCTGCGACATCGCCAGTTCAACCGGCTCGCGTGGCGTCGCGTAGAAATTGCCGTGAACTTCGGCCCATTCCAGCAGCGCGTCGTTGTCGCGCAAAAGCTCGAAGTCGCGCTTGGTGGTGAAGTGGTAGTGGGCGCCGTCGATCTCGCTGCCACGGCGCGGACGGGTGGTCACGCTCACCGACAGCCGCAATTCTGGATCGGTTTCGATCAGGTTGCGCGAGATCGTTGACTTGCCCGCGCCCGACGGCGAAGACAATACCAACATCAAACCGCGCCGCTTGATCGTAATTGATGGGGTCTCGGCGCTCATGCGCTACTCCAGATTCTGAACTTGCTCGCGAAACTGGTCGACGACGGCCTTCAGTTCCAGCCCGACGGCGGTCACTGCGGCGGCGTTCGACTTCGAACACAGAGTATTCGATTCGCGGTTGAATTCCTGCGCCAGAAAATCGAGCTTCCGGCCGATTGCGCCACCGCCCGCAAGCAGCGTCCGCCCCGAGGCGATGTGGGTCTTCAACCGGTCGATCTCCTCGCGGACATCGGCCTTGGTGGCCAGGAACGCCGCTTCCATGTTGAGCCGCGCCTCGTCGAGCGCCGGTGACGCCTCGAGCAGCAGGCGCACCTGTTCGGCAAGGCGCTGGCGGATCTGCGCCGGCTCGCGCGACGGATCAGCTTCAGCCTGCAGCGTCAGCGTCTCGATAGCAGCAATATGATCCGAGAGCAGCGAACGGAGTGCTTCGCCCTCGGCCTTGCGCGCCTCGACGAGACCAGCCAGGCCGGCTTCCAGGCCGTTCATGATCACCGCGTCGAGCGCCGCCCGCTGCTCTTCCGTCTCGACAGCCTCGGGCACGTCAAACACGCCGCGCAGGCCAAGCAGCCCGTCGGCACTGGCGGGTGCCGCGCCATATTGCTTGACCAGGCGCGTGGCGAGTTCGGCCACGTCGCGCAGGAACACCTCGTTGATCACCGGCTGCACCATCGCACCGCCGGTGCGGCTGACAGTCAGCGTCGCTTGCACATTGCCGCGCGAAAAGCGCTTCTGGATGGCTTGCCTGACGGACGGTTCGAGCCGCTCGAAGCCTTGCGGCAGGCGCAGGCGCACGTCGACGCTTTTGCCATTGACCGACTTCACTTCCCAGGCGATCGCCGTTCCGTCGTGCTCGGCGGCTACACGGGCGAAGCCTGTCATGCTCTGCAGGTTCATCTTGGCAGCGCGTCCCTGTTTGCAGCGTGCCCGCCCCCAATTGGGCGCAAGGCGAGGCTTGTTCTTACTTCTTGACGGCGTTGGTTGTCGCTGCGTCTTTCTTGGCCGGATCGACCTCGTCTGCCGCCTTCTCGTCTTCGACAACCTTGCGCTGGAAGGCGCGCCAACGGGCGACGTTCTCGTTGTGCTCGTCCAGCGTCTCGGCAAAGACGTGCCCGCCCGAACCGTCGGCAACGAAGTAGAGGTCCTTGGTCTTCGACGGATTGGCCACTGCCTCCAGCGAAGCCTTGCCCGGATTGGCGATCGGCGTCGGCGGCAGGCCCTTGATCGTATAGGTGTTGTAGGGCGTCGGCTTGTCGATGTCGGAACGGTAGATCGGCCGGTCGGCGGGCTTACCCTTGCCGCCGAAAAGGCCGTAGATGATCGTCGGATCCGACTGCAGCCGCATGCCCTTGTTGAGGCGGTTGATGAACACGGCAGCAACCCGCGAGCGCTCGTCGCCGCGCGCCGTTTCCTTCTCGACGATCGAAGCCAGCGTCACGAACTCGTTGACGTCGGCAAGCGGCAGGTCGGGCGAGCGCCGGGCCCAGATGGTTTCGACCAGTTCCTTCTGGTCGGCCAGCATCTTGTCGACGATCTGCTGGCGTGTCAGGCCACGGGTGAAACGCTGCGTGTCGGCGGCCAGCGCACCCTCGGCGGGCATCTCTGCCGGCATGTCGCCGCTCAGTGCTTCCTGCTCGGCAATGCGTTTCCACGCCTGCTCGACGGTCAGTCCTTCCGGGATCGTCAGCGAATATTGCACCGACTTGCCGCTCTTCAGCAGCTCCATGATCTCGTGCATCGAAGCGCCGGCCTGGATCTCGTATTCGCCGGCCTTCAGCGAGCCGTCATTGCCATAGGCGCGGACCCCCATGCGGAAGATGCGGGCATCGCTGACCAACCCACGTCGCTCGAGCTGATCGGCGATGTCCTGCACGCCAGTCTTTTCCTTGACCAGGAATGTCGTGGGGGCGGCCGAGGGACCCTCGCCGTTGAATTCCTGCTTGCCGAAATAAAGTGCGGCACCACCGGCCAGGACCACCAGCACCGCCGTCGACATCATGAAATTCATAAACACGACGATCTGGTTGCGCGAGGCGCGCGAACGCTTGGGCGGCGGCGTGCCGATTTCGGGCCGCAACGCTTCCTGCGCGGTCTTTGGAACGATCGGATTTGCAGCGCGCTGTGCGCCTTGCCCCTGATCTGGCGTATTGATGCTCATCTTGCCTCGCCACTCCCTCTTGCGTCGAATCCCCGCCGGGAGACTAGGCCCGAATGTGGCAGAAATCACGGCAAAGGGCCCTCAAAGGGCCCCCTACCCACAGGCGATCAGCCGTTATAGCGCTGGAAGACCAGCGATGCGTTGGTTCCGCCGAAGCCGAAGGAGTTCGACAAGGCGACGTCGACCTGCTTGGCGCGCGGCTTGTGAGGCACGAGATCGATGGCGGTGTCGCGCTCGGGATTATCGAGGTTGATCGTCGCCGGCACGATGTTGTCGCGAATGGCGAGGATCGAGAAGATCGCCTCGGCAGCACCGGCAGCACCCAAGAGGTGGCCGATCGACGACTTTGTCGACGACATCGACACCTTGGAAGCGGCGTCGCCGACGAGGCGCTCGACAGCACCCAGTTCGATCGTATCAGCCATGGTCGAAGTGCCATGGGCGTTGATGTAGTCAATATCGGCCGGCGACAGGTTGGCGCGCTTGAGGGCGGCCGTCATGCAGCGGAAGGCGCCATCGCCATCTTCGGCAGGTGCCGTGATGTGATGCGCATCGCCGGTCAGGCCGTAGCCAACGACTTCGGCGTAAATCTTTGCGCCACGCGCCTTGGCGTGCTCGAGCTCTTCGAGAACGACAACGCCAGCCCCCTCGCCCATGACGAAACCATCGCGGTCGCGGTCATAAGGACGCGAGGCCTTTTCAGGCTCGTCGTTGCGGTCGGTCGACAGCGCCTTGCAAGCGGCAAAGCCGGCAAGCGACAGGCGCGTCACCGGCGCCTCGGCACCGCCGGCCAGCATCACGTCGGCATCGCCGAACATGATCAGGCGGGCAGCGTCGCCAATGGCGTGCGCGCCGGTCGAGCAGGCGGTGACCACGGCATGGTTGGGGCCCTTGAGCCCGTGCCGGATCGAAACCTGGCCCGAAACCAGATTGATGATCTGGCCGGGAATGAAGAAGGGGCTGATGCGGCGTGGGCCGCGTTCCTTGAGGATCAGCGCATTCTCGGCAATGCCGTCGATGCCGCCGATGCCCGAGCCGATCATCACGCCGGTCGCATATTGCGCTTCCGGCGTCTTGGGCTGCCAGCCCGAATCCTTCAATGCCTCGTCGGCGGCCGCGATCCCGTACAGGATGAAGTCGCCGATCTTGCGCAGTTCCTTGGGCTCAAGGAACGCTTCGGGATTGAAGGTATTTGCAGTGCCGTCACCCCGGGGGATGACGTTGGCAATCTTGCAGGGGAGATCTTCGACCTCGAACTCCGAGATGCGCCTTGCGGCGCTACGGCCGGAAAGAAGTTCTTTCCAGCCGTGCTCGTAGCCCATGCCGAACGGTGAAAGCAGGCCAAGGCCCGTGACGACCACACGCCTCATCGCAGGCATCCCTGATAATTCAAGATCGCTCAGGCCGAAGCCTTGTCGATGTACTTCACGGCGTCGCCAACGGTGAGGATGGTCTCGGCCGCGTCATCGGGAATCTCGACGCCGAATTCTTCTTCGAACGCCATAACGAGCTCGACCGTGTCGAGGCTGTCCGCGCCCAGGTCGTCGATGAAGCTTGCAGCTTCAGTCACCTTGTCGGCGTCAACGCCAAGATGTTCGATGACGATCTTCTTGACGCGCTCTGCGGTGTCACTCATGTGGGCATCCTCAGTCTGGTGTTTGTTAGGTCTTCGTTAGCGGGCGGAATGCCGCTAATCAAGCTGTAATCTACGCTTTCCCAAGCGCTCGGGTGGCGGTCCGGTCTCGGCCCGGCCACCTGATGGAGCGCGGCAATACACGAAAACTTCACCGCGTCCAAGGCAAAAGGGCCGGTTATCCCGGCCTATCGGCCCAATCAGATCATTGCCATGCCGCCATTTACATGGATCGTCTGGCCGGTGACGTAGGCCGCCTCGTCCGAAGCGAGATAGGCGACGGCGGAGGCAACTTCCTTGCCGGTGCCCATGCGCTTGGCCGGGATCGCGGCCATGATCGTCTCTTTCTGCTTGTCGTTGAGCTTCTCGGTCATTGCCGATTCGATGAAGCCCGGTGCCACGCAGTTGACGGTGATGTTGCGGGTCGCGATCTCCTGGGCCAGCGACTTGGAAAAGCCGATCATGCCCGCCTTGGAGGCGCAGTAGTTGGTCTGGCCGGGATTGCCGGTGACACCGACGATCGAGGTGATGTTGATGATGCGGCCATGGCGGCGGCGCATCATCGGATGCGTCAGTTCGCGCGTCAGGCGGAACATCGCCGTCAGGTTGATCTCGATGACGCTGTCCCAGTCAGCGTCCGACATGCGTACAAACAGGCCGTCCTTGGTGATACCGGCGTTGTTGACCAGGATGTCCACGCCTTCGAGATCGGCCTCGGCCTTCTGGCCCAGCGCCTTGACCTCGTCGCGGTCGGCGAGGTTGGCCGGGAACAGCTTGACGCGGTCGCCAAGCTCGTTGGCCAATGCCTCGAGCTTTTCAATGCGGGTGCCGTGCAGGCCAACGGTGGCGCCCTGCTTGTGGAGGATACGGGCGATTTCTTCACCGATGCCGCCGGATGCACCGGTGACGAGTGCCTTGCGGCCGGTCAGATCGAGCATTTTGCTACCTTCCTTGAAGAGCGCACCCTTCACTCGGGTGGGGTCGATTGGATTGTTCAGACGAGCGCGGCGATGGCAGCGTCGACGTCAGCCGGGTTGTTGACCGCGACTGTCGCGATGTCCTTGTTGATGCGGCGGGCGAGGCCCGACAGCACCTTGCCGGCGCCCACTTCATAAAGCGTGGTGACGCCATTGTTGCCGAACCACTCCACCGTCTCGCGCCAGCGCACCTGGCCGGTGACCTGCCCGACGAGGCGGGCGGCGATCTCTTCCGGATCGGTGATCGGCTGGACCGAGACGTTTGCGACGACAGGAACGATCGGCGCATGCTTTTTCACACCGGCAAGCGCCTCGCGCATCTTCTCGGCCGCCGGCGCCATCAGCGCCGAATGGAACGGTGCGGAGACCTGCAGCATCAAAGCACGCTTGGCGCCCTTTGCAGTGCAAAGTGCCGCGGCGCGTTCGACAGCCGCCTTCTCGCCGGAGATCACAAGCTGGCCGCCGCCATTGTCATTGGCAATCTGGCAGACCGAACCCTGGGCGGCCTCAGCGCAGGCGGCATCGACGTCGACCTGCTCGAGGCCGATGATCGCAGCCATCGCGCCCTGGCCTGCCGGCACTGCTGCCTGCATGGCGTCACCGCGTATGCGCAGCAGGCGTGCGGCGTCGGCGACCGAAACGAAGCCTGCGGCGGCGAGTGCCGAATATTCGCCGAGCGAATGGCCAGCGACATAGGAAACCTTGTCCTTCAGCGACAGGCCGCGCGCTTCCAACGCCCGGAAGGCAGCCATCGACACCGCCATCAGCGCCGGCTGGGCGTTGGCGGTCAGCGTCAGTGTCTCTTCAGGCCCTTCCCAGATCAGCTTGGACAGCTTTTCACCCAGCGCATCATCGACTTCTTCGAACACGCGGCGTGCCTCCGGAAAGGCATCGGCCAATTCCTTGCCCATGCCGACGGCCTGGCTGCCCTGTCCCGGAAAAGTGAATGCAATGGCCATGTTGGTCTCCTGGCTACTTGCCGCATCGGCCCGAACCGGAATCGGTATCACCGGGTACGATGCGCAGACTTATCACGTGGAGCGCCCTGGCAGGTTGGGGAACAAGCAGCGCGCCATATCGTTGTGCCTCTGGCGCAATGGATACCGTCAAGTCAAGTCTTGAGGGCTTTGGGAGCCGGCTAGGGCAAATAATCACAGACAATTAATGCGAAACACGTTTTGTTTGCCCCATCCTTCTCAATTTTGCCATATGCGCTAGGTTTTCGATGACAGTTCCGTGACGGTTGCGTGACGCCGCTGTCGAGCGCTCGGGGAAGTTGAGTTGGCAAAGTTGATCGCGACTGGCAAGGCCGTCGCCAATGACGGGGAAAACGAGGCTGAAGCGCTCAGCCGGCGTGCCTATGCCTTGGGCGTCCTGCGCTCGGTCATGATCACGCTCGCCGTCTCGGCGGTCCTGGTCTTTGCCATTGAGTTCGTCGCTCGCGGTTCCTTCGTCGACACCCTCAACTTCTTCCAGCAGCCATTCAAGCCGAGCTGGACTACCGTCGCGCTGTTCGCACTGCTGATCATCGGTTTCGATGCTCTACTCGGCCGGCCCTATAACGGCCTTCTGATCGTAGCACCCGTGGCGCTCTTTCTGGCCTTCGTCGGTCACCAGAAGTCGCTCTATCTCGGCGATCCGCTCTACCCGACCGATTTCCTCTATGCCCGCCAGATCGTCGAGCTGATGCCGCTGCTGGTCCGCGAGCGGCCACTGGCCGGCATCGGGATCGTCGTAGGTCTTGTCGCCGGCATCTCCTTGTTCGTTTTTGCCTGGCGCTACTGGCGCCGCCGCATGCCGTCGCTGTCGTTCTGGGCGCGCATGTCGCGCCTCGCCATCGCCATTCCGGCCCTCGCCTTCTTCGTGTCGATCATGGACTACGCGACCTTCTCGTGGACGCGCGACCGCCTCCAGATCATCCCGATGATGTGGGACCAGAAGGAAAACTACGCCTCCAACGGCTTTGCCATCGCCTTTGCGCTCAACGTGCCGATGGCCAAGGTCAAGGCGCCGCAGGGCTATTCCGACAAGGTGATCGACGCCATCGCCAAGCCCGAGCAGGCGGCCGCGGTCCTGCCCGAGGAAAAGCCTGACGTCATCATCGTGATGAGCGAGTCCTTCTGGGATCCGACGCTGCTGCCTGGCGTCAAGATCACGCCCGACCCGATCCAGAACGTGCGCGCCTCGCAGTCCGGCCATGTCTTTTCGCCGGAATTCGGCGGCATGACCGCCAATGTCGAGTTCGAGGCGCTGACCGGCTTCTCCAACGCCTTCCTGCCGGCCGGCTCAATTCCCTATCAGCAATATGTCCGCGCGCCGGTGCCATCACTCGCCACCTTCTTCAAGAGCGAAGGCTACGAGACCAAGGCCATCCACCCCTTCGGCGGTTGGTTCTGGAACCGCGCGCTCGTCTACAAGGACTTCGGCTTCGACACCTTCCTGTCGGAAGAAAACCTGCCGCCGCTGGAAAAGCGCGGACCTCTGGTCTCCGACGCTGCGCTGACGGAAGAAATCATCCGCCAGGCCGATGCGACCGAGCATCCGTTCTTCTTTTTTGCTGTCTCGCTGCAGAGCCACGGCCCCTACGAGCCGAACCGCTACAGCGACACCACCCACAAGGTCGATGCGGCGACGACGCCTTGGGTGCGCGATTCGATCCTGACCTATTCCGAGGGCGCCTCCGACGCCGATCGTGGCCTGAAGCGCCTTATGGACTGGGCCAGCAAACGCAAGCGCCCGACCGTGATCGCCTTCTTCGGCGACCACCTGCCGCCGCTCGGCCCCGTCTATGTCGAGACCGGGTTCATGAAAGAGCCAGTCGCCAAGCGCAAGGCGCCGATCGACGAGATGCTGGTGCAGCACGAGACGCCGCTGGTCGTGTGGTCGAACCGCACGGGTGCCGCGCGCGACATCGGCTCGATCAGCCCGGCCTTCCTGCCGCTGCATGTGCTCGAGACCGCAGGTATCAGCCACCCCTACTACACCGACTTCCTTGGCAACCTGCATGACCGCTACAGGGTCGTCGACCGCAACATGCTGATGCCGCGCCAGGGTGAGTCGGTGTTCGACTGGTCGCGCCAGAAGGAACTCGACCCGGCGATCCGCGATTTCCGCTGGCTGCAATACGACATGATGTTCGGCAAGCGCCGTGGCGCCAAGGGCTTCTTCCCCGAGACCGTCGACAAGGTCGTCGCCAACCGCACGCGTTCGCCGCTTTTCCTCCGCGACGAGGCATTCGGCTGAGCCAGAACTGGCCGGAAAAGGCCAGTTTTCCTGAGATTCTCGGCCCCACCTCTTGCCTTGGCGGCTCTTAGCATGTAGACGCCCGCCATCTGCCGGTCCCAGCTGGGGGCTGAACGGAGGGCCGGAGGCTTTCTTGAAAGTCGCCGTGTGAAGCGAAAACGCTTCCGCCTCCCGTGTCTCCGCTCTCGACCGTCTCGTCGTGCTCCTTTCTTCCCCTGAGGAGGCCGTAAGGCCCTCGAAGGGTCAGGGAGGTCGCAGAGGCTCTAGCCGCCGGGACCGGAAGATGGAAACGAAGAAAGGCAAAAACTATGGCTCTTTATGAACATGTGTTTCTTGCCCGCCAGGACCTCTCGCAGCAGCAGGTCGATGCACTTGTCGAACACTACAAGGGCATCATCACTGCAGCTGGTGGATCGGTTGGCCGGGTCGAGAACTGGGGACTGAAGTCCCTCACCTACCGCGTTAACAAGAACCGCAAGGCGTACTACACGCTTATGGACATCACCGCTCCGTCGGCTGCCGTCAAGGAAGTCGAGCGCCAGCAGGGCCTGTCCGAAGACGTTCTGCGCTTCCTGACCATCAAGGTCGATGCGCATGAAGAAGGCGTCTCCGCCATGATGCAGAAGCGCGAAGAGCGCTCCGAGCGTGGCGAACGCGGTGGCTTCGGCGACCGTCCGCGCAGCTTCGGCGACCGCGACCGTGGTGATCGTGGCCCGCGCAGCTTCGGCGACCGCGATGGCGGTGGTGACCGTGGCCCGCGCCGTCCGCGCGAAGGTGTTGAAGGGGGTGCAGAATAATGGTCGACATCAATCAGATCCCGACCCGTCGTCCCTTCCATCGCCGCCGCAAGACCTGCCCGTTCTCCGGCGCCAACGCACCGAAGATCGACTACAAGGACGTGCGTCTGCTGCAGCGCTACATTTCCGAGCGCGGCAAGATCGTTCCTTCGCGCATCACCGCCGTCAGCCAGAAGAAGCAGCGTGAACTCGCCCAGGCGATCAAGCGCGCCCGCTTCCTCGGCCTGCTGCCCTACGTGGTGAAGTGATATTCGTTCCGGCCCGGTGGCATCTGCTCCGGGCCGGAATACTCCCCTCCGCGACGGGCGCGGTCGGGTGAGGCTCAAATCCCGGGTTGGATTTCCGCGGAAATCCTAACTGCCGCGACAGGCAGGACAGCGAAACCGGCGGCAACGCCCTTCCCTGCTTCCTTGCCCGTTGAATCTTATTCGCTGCCTTTGCAGCCAACGAAAGGACAAGGAAAATGGACGTCATTCTCCTCGAACGTATTTCCCGCCTCGGCCAGATGGGCGACACCGTCAAGGTCAAGGACGGCTTTGCCCGTAACTTCCTGCTGCCCAAGGGCAAGGCGCTTCGTGCCAACGAAGCCAACAAGAAGAAGTTCGAAGGCCAGCGCGCCCAGCTCGAAGCCCGTAACCTCGAGCGCAAGTCGGAAGCCCAGCAGGTCGCCGACAAGCTCGACGGCAAGACGTTCGTGATCGTGCGTTCGGCTGGCGAAACCGGCCAGCTCTACGGTTCGGTCTCGACCCGCGACATCGCCGATCTGCTGATCGCCGGCGGCTTCACGGTTGGCCGCAACCAGGTCGAGCTCAACCAGCCGATCAAGAACATCGGCCTGACCAACGTGGCAATCGCGCTGCACGCCGAAGTCGAAGTCACCATCACGCTGAACATCGCGCGCACGGCCGACGAAGCCGAGCGTCAGTCGAAGGGCGAGACGCTGACGACCGCCGAAGCCATCTACGGCGACGACATCAACGAAAACGCCCGTCCGGACAGCTTCTTTGATCCGAACGAAGACGGCGAAGGCGACGAGGGCTGATCCAGGCCCCGCCCAATCCAGTTTTCTGGACCAAGCCCGGATGGCAACATCCGGGCTTTTTTTGTGCCAAGCGTGGAACTTGCCAGCGTCGCTCCTATCTTCAAGATCGGACTACACGACTGACCTTTTCGCGAGCACGCCATGAACATGTTGTTGCAACGCATCGTCGGTAAGCTTGTGCGCACCGGCAGCCTGACAGTCACCGGCCCCAGCGGGCGGTCGCACCGTTTCGGCGATGACACGGGCGATCCGGTCCACCTTCTGATCAAGACACGCCGCGCCGAAAGCGCGATCACGCTCGACCCGATGCTTGCTTTGCCCGAAGCCTATATGGACGGCGATCTCGATATCGTCGAAGGCGACGTGCTTGGGTTGATGCGGGTCGTCTTCCAGAATCTCGGCAACGGCAGCATCGATACCGCCTGGACCAAGGCGCTCGATAACCTCCGGCTCGCCTTCCGCCGCTTCCAGCAGGTCAACACCGCCGCGCGCGCCAAGCGCAACGTGCAGCGTCACTACGACCTGTCGGGTGATCTCTATCGGCTCTTCCTCGACACCGACATGCAGTATTCCTGCGCCTATTTCGCCGACCCCGACATGACGCTGGAAGAGGCCCAGATCGCCAAGAAGGCGCATATCGCCGCCAAGATGCGGCTGCGGCCGGGTCAGTCAGTGCTCGACATCGGCTCCGGCTGGGGCGGGCTAGGGCTGTATCTCGCTAGGACCTTCGAGGCCCAGGTGCTCGGCGTCACGCTGTCGAGCGAGCAGCACGCCGTCGCAACCGAACGGGCCCAGGCCGAAGGGCTCGAGAACCAGGTCCATTTCGAAATCAGGGATTATCGCGACCTCGTCGAGCGCTTCGACCGAATTGTTTCGGTCGGCATGTTCGAGCATGTCGGCGTCAACCACTACCGCACCTTCTTCGACAACGTCGCCAAGCGGCTCAAGCCGGACGGCGTCATGGTGCTGCACTCGATCGGCCGCGCCGGCCCGCCGGCAGCGACAAGCGCCTTCATCCGCAAGCACATCTTCCCCGGCGGCTACATCCCCGCTTTGTCGGAGGTGCTGCCGGCGATCGAAAAAGCCGGCCTGATGGTCACCGACGTCGAGATTTTGCGGCTGCACTACGCAGACACGCTGAGGCACTGGAGCCTGCGTTTTGCCGCCAATCGCGACAAGGCCAAGGCGATCTATGACGAGCGCTTCTGCCGGATGTGGGAGTTCTATCTCGCGGCGTCAGAGGCTGCTTTCCGCTGGCAGGACCTGATGGTCTTCCAGATCCAGCTCGCCCACCGCAACGACACGCTGCCATTGACTCGTGACTACATCGGCAAGTGCGAAAAGGCTCTGGCCATGCACGAGATGGCGCATCGCCAGGCCGAGCCTGTCATCAAGCCTGAACCTGCCGCCAAGACCAGTCGCCGCAGGAAGGTGGCGGACAAGGAGTAGGACGCGGCCCGCCGATGCTGGGCCTTGCGCCTCATGCGGCTCTCATAGAAAAAAGCCCGTCTCCTCACGAGCCGGGCTTTTTCATGACCTATGCCATCTATGCCGCTGCAGCCCTTGCCGAGATCGCCGGCTGCTTTGCCTTCTGGGCTTGGTGGCGGCTTGAGAAATCGCCGCTCTGGCTCGTGCCCGGCCTCGTCTCGCTGGTCGCCTTTGCCTGGCTGCTTGCGCTGGTAGAGGCCAACGCCGCCGGCCGCGCCTATGCCGCCTATGGCGGGATCTACATCGCGGCGTCGCTCGGCTGGCTATGGCTTGCCGAAGGCTTCCGGCCCGACCGCTGGGACATGATCGGCGCCGTCATCTGCATCCTCGGCGCCTCGATCATCCTGCTCGCGCCAAGGGGAGCTTAGCAGATTTCGGGCACCCGACCGAAGCCGGGCGCGACCTCATCACCATTTGACCTGCAGGCCGATATTGCCTTCGAAGGCGCGGCTGCGTTCCCTGCCGAGATTGAAGGTGTAGTCGGCCACCGCAAAGGCGCTGACCTTGTCGGTGAAGGCATGGGTTATGCCGGCGCCCAGTTCGAGCCTCGTTCCGCCTGTCTCGACGCGGATCGCGTCGCTGTCGAAATAGGTGACGTCCTCGCCGTCGAAGCCGTGCCAGAGATTGGCCTTGAGATAAGGCTTGAGCTGGCCTGACGCGGTATCGAAAGTGCCTTGCAGGCGCGCACCGATACGTCCGGTGACACCGCGCCCCTCGTCGAAACGGACGCCCGACAAGGTGTCGTTGGCGTCATCGAAGGAAACATCCTGCCAGATGATCTGGGCCTGCGGCTCGAGCGTCCAGCTCTGGCTCAGGGCAATCGGGACGCCTGCTTCCAGCGAGGCGGTCACCACGCGTCCGTCGGCATCGATGCCGATGGAGCGGTCCGAGTTGGCCTCGCCACCGAACCAGGTTCCCATCAGCACGGCATCGAGATACCAGCCGCTGGGCCCGACATGGGTGTAATAGCCGCCGACGCTGTAGGCATCGAGATCGAGCCTGCCGGCGGCGAGATCGGCCTGGCCCTGGACCGCGCCGCGAACATCGGCGTTGAGGCTGGCATAGCCGAGGAACAGGCCGGCGACATTGCGCCCGCCCGCCTCGGTTTCGCCACGCCAGAAATCAAGCCCGGCCTGGATGCCCAGTGTCGTGCTGTCTGCGGAGGGCGACACGGTTCCCGACCAGTTCTGCTCGGCACTGGAGCCGAAAACCCGTCCCCATGTCGTCGAAAAATCATCGCCGCCGGCAAGGAAGCTCTGCTCACCCCGGCGCTCGTGGAAAGTGCCAAGCGTTGCCATCGCGACGTCGCGGGCCATCGGCGGCATCACCGAATAGACAGCCGTCTCAGGCCGGATCAGTGGAATGCCCGGCTCCGCTGGATCGACCGGATTGACCAGCTCCGAACGCAGGTACCAATTCTCGCCAACGCCTGTAGCATCGCCCCGGAACAGCAAATATTCGTAGGCGCCATAGGCCACCGGGCTGGCAAGCGTGAAAGCACCGGCATTGGTCGTCCCGCCTGAAGTCGTCTCGACGACCAGGATGCCATCGGCATTGGTCTGCTGGCCCGTACCGCCAAGATTGACAACGACGATACCGGTCGAACCGCTGGCGTTGCCGCCTTCGATGACCAGCTTGTCGGAGGGTGCGCCGTCGCCGGCAACGACCGTGTCGAGCCTGAGATAGCCGCCGGCGCCGATGTAGTTGCCCACCACCGTGAACGTGTCGGTAGCACTGGCTGCGCCATTGGCCAGGTCGACGGTCCCGGCATTGGTCAGCGTCACGGCGTTGCCCGAGGTGAAAGCGCGCACGGCGGCATTGACGCCTGCGCCGGCAAGCAGCCTGCTCGACGCGTCGATGCTCATGCCGCCGGTGTTGGACAGCGTGTCGCCGAGCACGAAATCGCCGTCGAGCGTGAACGCGGAGCCCTGATTGAGGTTGACGGTTTCCCAGTTGATGTAACGGGCAACCGAAGTCGAACTGGTGTTCTGGAGAACCAGCGTGTCCATGCTCAGGCCGGAGTTGATGTCGACACCGCTGCCGCCGTCGAATATCTGGCCAGGGCCGAAGCTCGACTCGCTCAGGCCGGCGAGTGTCGCCGTGTCGTTGCCGGCGCCCATCTCCACATTGCCTATGACAACACCACCGCCAAGCCAACGAAAGCTGTCACTGCCCTGCCCGAAACGGACGCCGCCGCCAATGAAACCGCCGCTCACCTCCACCAGGTCGTTGCCATGATTTTCGGGAGTTCCCGACAGCGGATTGAACATGACGATCTCACCGCCGATCGTTCCTCCCGATACGAACGCACGGTCATTGCCATTGCCGAGATTGATGAACGTCCCGACGGTTGCCGTTCCGGAAATCTCGAGCAGATCGTTGCCGGTCGTCGCGGTGATCGTGGTGTCGACGGTGCCGCCCGACATCCGCATCTCGTTGCTGGCCTGCTCGAGATTGACGTTGCCTATCTGCCCGCCGGTCATGGTGACGAAATCGCCGGCGAAAAACTCGCCGACAATGCGGCCGCCACTGATCGTCGCGGTGTCGAGGGCGCTGCCCTGATTGAGCGAGTTGATCACGCCACCGGTCATGATGAACACATCGGCGCCGCCACTCTGATTGACCGCGCCGTCAATCTTGCCGCTGTGGATTTCAAAACGGTCGACAAAATTGCCGAAAACCACGTCGCCTGAAATGACGCCGGAACCACCCCCCGGCATAGTCAGTGTGTTGGTGCCGTCAGTGTCCGTCAGTCCTCCACTCGCGCCGCTGTCGCAGACATAGATGCTGTTGCCGGCGGTCGGCGTCAGGTCGCAAGCGGCAAGGCCGGCCTGCGTCGAACCCAACAAAACCATGGCAGTGGATGCCAGCCAGCCTATCCGAGCCGGTGCAGGGCGAAGAATGTGCATATTGCCTCCTCAAGCAGATGAGGCAGATGCCGCCACAGCGCGGATTCGCCCCCAGGGCCCTCCGAGCATATGCATCGCCATGTGCCGCATCGCGATGAACAGGCTCCAGGGAAAGCAAAGATCACCGAATGCCCGAATAAAATCAACAAACAGATGTATACAAATTACCTCTTCATTGTGCTCGGCACTTTCTTGGTAAATTCGTGGTCCGGTTGAATTTTCCCGTTTTGTTCCTGTCGATATGCGGCTAGAATCGCCCCGATTCGCGTCAACCGAGTTTCGTCATCGTACCGCCTGTCCCTGTGGACGAGTGTGGATAGCGTGGCCAGTTGAAATGACGATGGGCGGTTTTGGTCCGGGCTCTGCTACTGGGAACGTTCGGCAACGGATTGGGGACGACATTGGCAGAGGCAGCGCGCAAGTTCGAAGTGGCGGAAGCGACCCCACTCTATCGGGAAGCCCCCAACAACATCGAGGCCGAGCAGGCATTGCTTGGCGCCATGCTGGTCAACAACGACGCCTTCTACCGCGTCTCCGACTTCCTCAAGGCGACCCACTTCTACGAACCGCTGCACCGCAAGATCTTCGAGGTCTCGTCCGAGCTCATCCGCATGGGCAAGATGGCCAACCCGGTGACCCTCAAGACCTTCCTGCCGACCGACGAGAAGGTCGGCGACATGACGGTCATGCAGTATCTCGTCGCGCTTGCCGCCAACGCGGTTACGGTCATCAATGCTTCGGACTACGGCCGCGCCGTCTACGATCTCGCCACCCGCCGCGCGCTGATCACGGTCGGCGAAGACATGGTCAACATCGCCTATGACGCGCCTGTCGACATGTCGCCCTCCGACCAGATCGAGGACGCCGAGCGTCGCCTGTTCGAACTCGCCGAGACCGGCCGCTATGACGGCGGCTTCGAAAGTTTCTCCGACGCGGTCAAGACCGCGATCGACATGGCCAGCGCCGCCTATATGCGCGACGGCCATCTCTCGGGCGTCGCCAGCGGCCTGCAGGATCTCGACGCCCGCATGGGCGGCCTGCAGTCTTCCGACTTGATCGTGCTCGCTGGCCGCCCCGGCATGGGCAAGACCTCGCTCGTCACCAACATCGCCTTCAACGTCGCTCATGCCTATGTGCCCGCGCAGCAGGCCGACGGTTCGTTCAAGGCCGAAAACGGCGGCGTCGTCGGCTTCTTCTCGCTCGAAATGTCGTCCGAGCAGTTGGCCACCCGTATCATTTCCGAGCAGGCCGAAGTGCCCTCCTCCAAGATCCGCCGCGGCGATCTGACCGAGGCCGACTTCGAAAAGCTGGTCAGCTGTACCCAGACGCTGCAGAAGATCCCGCTGTTCATCGACTCGACCGGCGGTATCTCGATCGCCCAGCTCGCGGCCCGTGCCCGCCGCCTCAAGCGCCAGCGCGGCCTCGACGTCATCATCATCGACTATATTCAGCTGATGCAGGGCTCGTCCGCCAAATCCTCGCAGAACCGCGTCCAGGAAATCACCGAGATCACCACCGGCCTCAAAGCACTGGCCAAGGAACTCAACGTCCCGATCATCGCGCTGTCGCAGCTGTCACGCCAGGTCGAAAGCCGCGACGACAAGCGTCCGCAGCTCTCCGACCTTCGTGAATCGGGCTCGATCGAGCAGGACGCCGACGTGGTGATCTTCGTTTATCGTGAAGAGTACTATCTCAAGAACAAGGAACCGAAGCCCGGCACAATGGAATACACCCAGTGGGAAACCGAAATGAACGACGTGCGCGGCAAGGCTGAAGTTATCATCGCCAAGCAGCGTCACGGCCCCACCGGCACCGTCAGCCTCGGCTTCCAGGGCGAATTCACCCGCTTCTTCGACCTCGCGCCCGAGCATCATTTGCCCGAGAGGTTTGGAGAACAGTAGCCCTTTACCAAACGCCTCCTTCTGTCCTCGCTTATAAAGATGCATCGCCACACCCATGGCTAAAGCCCGCGTTCAATTCATCTGCCAGAACTGCGGTGCCGCGCATCAGCGCTGGGCCGGCAAGTGCGATTCCTGCGGCGAGTGGAATACGCTCGTCGAGGAAGGCACGTCAGGCGGCATCGGCTCAGGTCCGGGTTCGCTCAAGAGCGCGCGCAAGGGCCGCCCTGTCACCCTGACCTCGCTCGACGGCGACATCGAGGACGCGCCGCGCATCGTCTCTGGCATCGGCGAGCTCGACCGTGCCACCGGCGGCGGCTTCGTGCGCGGTTCGGCACTGCTCATCGGCGGCGATCCCGGCATCGGCAAGTCGACGCTGTTGACACAGGCGGCGGCGGCGCTCGCATCGCGCGGCCACCGCGTGGTCTACGTCTCGGGCGAAGAAGCGGTTGCCCAGATCAGGCTTCGCGCCCAGCGTCTCGGCGTCGCCAACTCCCCGGTCGAGCTCGCCGCCGAGACCAATGTCGAAGACATCCTCGCCACCATCGCCGACGGCAAGCGGCCCGACCTCGTCATCATCGATTCGATCCAGACGCTGTGGACCGACCTCGCCGATTCCGCCCCGGGCACAGTCACCCAGGTGCGCGCCTCGTCGCAGGCGATGATCCGCTACGCCAAATCGACGGGTGCCGCCGTGGTTCTTGTCGGCCACGTCACCAAGGAAGGCCAGATCGCCGGGCCCCGCGTCGTCGAGCATATGGTCGACGGCGTGCTCTATTTCGAGGGCGAAGGCGGCCACCACTTCCGCATCCTGCGCACCGTCAAGAACCGTTTCGGCCCGACCGACGAGATCGGCGTGTTCGAAATGTCCGACAAGGGACTTCGCGAGGTCGCAAACCCGTCCGAACTGTTTTTGGGCGAGCGCCACGCCAAGGCGCCCGGAGCTGCGGTCTTTGCGGCGATCGAAGGCACGCGGCCGGTGCTGGTCGAAATCCAGGCGCTCGTCGCCGCTTCCACCCTCGGCACGCCGCGGCGCGCGGTGGTGGGCTGGGATTCGTCGCGCCTTTCGATGATCCTCGCCGTGCTCGAAGCCCATTGCGGCGTGCGCTTTGCCCAGCACGACGTCTATCTCAATGTGGCCGGCGGCTACCGCATCTCCGAGCCAGCCGCCGATTTGGCTGTGGCTTCCGCACTGGTTTCATCGCTTACCGGTATTGCCCTGCCTGCTGATTGCGTCTATTTCGGCGAAATCAGCCTTTCTGGCGCCGTAAGGCCGGTTGCGCATGCGCAGCAGCGCCTTAAAGAGGCCGAAAAGTTGGGCTTCGGAAGGGCCGTGCTGCCCTCCGGCAGTGGGGAACTCGCAGGTGGAATCGGAGCCGGTTCGTTCCAGCCGACCGCACTCGCGGATCTGGTGGCGCGGATAGCCGGCTCAAGGCGAAGCCGCGCGGAACAGACGGACTGAAACCGTCGCCATGGAGTGAGTGGACACGATGCCGATTACGCTGCTTGACGGAATTCTTGTCGGCTTCACCCTGGTCTCGGCGATGCTCGCCATGGTGCGCGGCTTTTCGCGCGAGGTGCTTTCGGTCGCCTCCTGGGCCGCTGCCGCCGCTGCCGCCTTCTTCTTCTACAAGCCTGTCGTGCCCTACGTTCAGCCCTATATCGACAACGAAAAGATCGCCATGGCAGCTGCTGCCGGCATCGTTTTCGTCATCGCGCTGATCGTCGTCACCATCATCACCATGAAGATCGCCGATTTCATCATCGACAGCCGTATCGGTGCGCTCGATCGCACACTCGGCTTCCTCTACGGCGCCGCCCGCGGCATCCTGGTCGTTGCGGTCGGCCTGTTGTTCTTCAACTGGCTAGTCGGCCCCAACGCGCCTGCCTGGGTATCCGAAGCCAAGTCGCGCCCGCTGCTCGAGAGCATTGGCACGTCGATCGAGAACCTTCTGCCCGAGGATCCCGAAAACTCGATCCTCAAGAAGCTCAATTCGCAGAGCGGCGAGCCCGAGGCCGGCACTGCCACTCCGCCGGCTGAAGCACCCGCTGAAGGCGCGCCTGCTGAAGGTGACACACCGGCCGAACCGGCACCGACCAACAACTGATTTCGCCTGAGGCGGGATGGCGCGTTGCCCTTCCCGCCTCATCGCACTATATAGCGTTTTTGCGACAAGAGGCCGCCCCCGATGGCAGACGCAGCTGACGTGCTTTCCGCGGAAGCCGATGATCATTTCCACGACGAATGCGGTGTGTTCGGCATTTTCGGCCGACAGGACGCTGCGGCAATCGTCACGCTGGGGCTTCATGCGCTCCAGCATCGCGGCCAGGAGGCCGCGGGCATCGTCAGCTACGACGGCAGCCAGTTCCACGTCGAGCGCCATGTCGGCCTGATCGGCGACACCTTCACCAAACAGCGTGTCATCGACAGCCTCAAGGGCAACCGCGCCATTGGCCACACCCGCTACGCCACGACAGGCGGCGCGGGCGTCCGCAACATCCAGCCTTTCTTCGCCGAACTCGCCGATGGCGGTTTCGCGGTCGCGCATAACGGCAACCTGACCAATGCCATGACCGTGCAGCGCGCACTGCAGAAGCAGGGCTCGATCTTTTCATCGACCTCCGACACCGAAACCATCCTGCATCTTGTCGCCACCTCCAAGGAGCGCGATCTCAACGCCCGCTTCATCGATGCGGTGCGCCAGGTCGAAGGCGCGTTCTCGCTGGTTGCACTGTCGTCGAAGAAGATGATCGGCTGCCGCGATCCGCTCGGCATTCGCCCGCTCGTGCTCGGCGACCTCGACGGCTCCTGGATCCTTGCCTCGGAAACCTGTGCGCTCGACATCATCGGTGCGCGTTTCGTACGCGACCTCAAGCCCGGCGAGATGGTCATCGTCACCTCCAAGGGCATCGAGAGCATCTTCCCGTTCGAGCCGCAGAAGTCGCGCTTCTGCATCTTCGAATATGTCTATTTCGCCCGTCCGGATTCCTCGGTCGAGGGCCGCAACGTCTATGACGTGCGCAAGAGCATCGGTGCGGAACTCGCCATCGAAAGCCCCGTCGATGCCGATATCGTCGTGCCGGTGCCGGATTCCGGCACCCCGGCCGCGATCGGTTTCTCGCAGCAGGCGGGCATCCCCTTCGAGCTTGGCATCATCCGCAACCACTATGTCGGCCGCACCTTCATTTCGCCGGGCGATTCCATTCGCCACATGGGCGTCAAGCTCAAGCACAATGCCAATCGCCGCATGATCGAGGGCAAGCGCATCGTGCTTGTCGACGATTCCATCGTCCGCGGCACCACCAGCCAGAAGATCGTGCAGATGGTGCGCGACGCCGGCGCCAAGGCGGTGCACATGCGCATCGCCTCTCCGCCCACCCGCGCCTCGTGCTTCTACGGCGTCGACACGCCGGAAAAGTCGAAACTCCTGGCCTCGCGCATGACGATTGAGGAGATGGCCGAGTTCATCCGCGTCGACTCGCTCGGCTTCCTGTCGATGGATGGCCTCTACCGCGCCGTTGGCGAGCCGAGCCGTAACGCAGAGCAGCCGCAGTATTGCGACGCCTGCTTCTCCGGCCAGTATCCGACCCGCCTGCTCGACCACGAAGGCACCGACAACGTGCGTTCGCTGTCGCTGCTGGCGACCGGCGGTCTGTAGGTAGTTAGTGCGTCCTTCGAGGCTCGCTGCGCTCGCACCTCAGGATGAGGAAGGTCTGCGCCTGCTTCTCAGATTAGGGCCTGGCAATACTACGCTCGCCGACCGGGCGAGGGACTGCTGCTACGGCCCTCATCCTGAGGTGCGAGCGCAGCGAGCCTCGAAGGACGCACGATAAAGATGTTCGAACAGCAGCGGCGATAAGCAAGACATGACAACCACCCCCGACCTTTCCGGCCGCATCGCGCTTGTCACCGGCGCATCGCGCGGCATCGGCTACAACACCGCCAGGCAGCTTGCCGCTGCCGGCGCCCATGTGATCGCCGTTGCGCGCACCGTCGGCGGACTTGAAGAGCTCGACGACGAGATCAAGGCAGCCGGCGGCCAGGCGACGCTGGTACCGCTCGACCTCACCGACATGGCCGGCATCGACCGCCTCGGCAGCTCGATCAACGATCGATGGGGCAAGCTCGACATCCTGGTCGCCAATGCCGCCGTGCTCGGCGTCATCGCGCCCATCGGCCATGTCGAGGCCAAGGTCTTCGACAAGGTCATGGCGGTCAACGTCACCGGCACCTGGCGGCTGATCCGTTCGGTCGATCCGCTGCTGCGCAAGTCGGATGCCGGCCGTGCCGTCATCGTCAGCTCCGGTTCCGCCCACTCCGCGCGCGCCTTCTGGGCGCCCTATGCGGCCTCCAAGGCAGCGGTCGAGGCGCTCGCCCGCTCATGGGCCGACGAGACCAAGAACACAGCGTTGCGCGTCAACATCTTCGATCCCGGCACCAGCCGCACCGCGATGCGCGCTCTGGCCGTGCCGGGTGAGGATCCGGCAACCGTCGCCCATCCCTCCGAGACGGCAAGCCATATCCTGCAGATGGTCGACCCAGCGCTCACCCGCACCGGCCAGATCTACCAGATCCGCGAACAGCGCTGGGTCTCCCACCAGAAGCCAGCCTGAACGCTCCCCCAACTGACGGAGAGATGTCCGGCAGCATAGCGCAAGCAATGCCGAAGCAACGATATGGCGGTTGCCGCGTTGACCACGGCCAGACCAATACGAGGACATCGGCTGCATGACCACCGACCAGCTGATGTCCTTCGCCGTCATCGCGCTGATGATGGTGGCATTCGTCTGGGGCCGGTTTCGCTATGATCTGGTTGCCTGCGCCGCCCTTATCGCGGCGGTCGCCATCGGTATCGTGCCGCAGGCGGAAGCGTTCAGCGGTTTCAGCGACGACATCGTCATCATCGTTGGCTCAGCCCTTCTGGTCAGCGCCGGCGTCGCCCGATCGGGCATCATGGAATATGCCATCCAGCGCTTCGCCCCCAACGTCTCGAGCGTAAGGGCCCAGCTTGCGCTGCTGGTCATCATCGTCACCATCCTCTCGGCGTTCGTGAAGAACATCGGCGCGCTGGCGATCATGATCCCCATCGCGTTCCAGTTCGCTCGCCGGTCCAACGTTTCGCCGTCAGTGTTCCTGATGCCGATGGCATTCGGCTCCCTGCTCGGCGGCCTGATGACCCTCATCGGGACCTCACCGAACATCGTCGTCTCGCGCGTGCGCCAGGAGATGACTGGCGAGGGCTTCTCGATGTTCGACTTCACCGCCGTCGGCGCGACGCTCGCCGCTGCCGGCATCGTTTTCCTGGTACTGTTCTACCGGTTGTTGCCCATCCGCACCCGCGCCTCGGCCTCGATCCACGAGGCCCTCGACATCAACAACTACGTCACCGAAGCGCGCCTCGTCAGTGAATCCACAGTGATCGGCAAAACGCTGGGCGATCTGCTCAAGCTAGGCGGCAGCCGTGCTGTCGTCACCTCGATCCTGCGCTCGCGCGCGCTGCATGTCACACCGTTCCCCGACGTGGTGCTGCGCGAAGGCGATATCCTGCTGATCGAAGGCGTGCCAGAGGCACTGGACAGCATCGTCACCCAGGCAAAGCTCAGCGTCACCGGCAGCCGCGACTCCGCCGGCGGCAAGCACGCCGCGGCAGCGGTCGAGGCGGTGATCGGCGAAAACTCCAGCCTGATCGGCGGCTCGGCGCAGCGTCTTGCGCTTTACGACCGCTTCAACGTCAATCTGCTCGCCGTCAGCCGCAAGGGCGAGCGCATCCAGGAGCGGCTCGGCGCGGTCACGCTGCGCATGGGCGACGTGGTGGTGCTCCAGGGCAACCGGCAGACCCTGCCCGACATCCTGCGCGAGCTCGGCTGCTTGCCGCTGGCCGAAAGGTCTATCCTGCTCGGCAGCGTTCGCCGCGGCATTGTTCCGCTCGCCATCCTGGTGGCAGCGATGGCTGCCACTGCCCTTGGCCTGTTGCCGGTGGCGCTCGCCTTCTTCACGGCTGCGGTCGCCATGGTCCTGTTCCGCGTCATCCCGCTGCGCGAGGTCTATGGTGCAATCGACGGCCCGATACTTGTCATGCTGGCAGCCCTCATTCCCGTCAGCGACTCGTTGCGGCGGACAGGGGCTACCGACATCATTTCCGCCTGGCTCGCCGAATTCGCCTCGACACTGCCGCCCGCCGGCGCACTGGGGCTGATCCTCATCGTCGCCATGGCGGTCACGCCCTTCCTCAACAATGCCGCGACCGTTCTGGTGGTCGCCCCCATTGCTGCGAGCTTCGCCACGACGCTGGGCTATCGCCCCGAAGCGTTCCTGATGGCGGTAGCGATCGGCGCCGGCTGCGATTTCCTCACCCCCATCGGCCATCAGTGCAACACGCTGGTGATGGGCCCAGGCGGCTACCGCTTCTCCGACTATCCGCGACTCGGGCTGCCGCTGTCCCTGCTGGTGATCATTGTAGCCGTGCCGATGCTGATGCTCGTCTGGCCGATGTAGGCGACACGCAAGCGTGATTGGCCGGTGATTTCGGCCAGTCCTAGTTTTGCGGCCCTCTAACAAAAAATGAGGGAGGATCATTCGATGAAACGCATTCTCGTCATGTCTGCGGTGCTGTTTGCCGGCCTGTCGGCGGCCAGTGCCCAGGACGGCACGATGAGCTTCTTCGTCACCAGCGCCGGCCCCGGCAAGGGCGCCAATCTCGGCGGACTTGTCGGTGCCGACGCCCATTGCCAGAGCCTGGCCGAAGCCGCCGGCTCGACCGGCAAGACCTGGCACGCCTATCTCTCGACCAGCGACGCCGACGCCAAGGACCGCATCGGCAGGGGACCGTGGGTCAACGCCAAGGGCCAGAAGATCGCCGACGATGTCGCCTCGCTGCACAGCGACGCCAACAACATCAACAAGGAAACCGCCCTCGACGAGAAGGGCAACACCATCAACGGGCGCGGCGACCAGCCCAACAGGCATGACATCCTGACCGGTTCGATGCCTGACGGCACCAAGGCGGCCGACCAGTCCTGCAACAACTGGACCAGCGACGGCGAAGGTGCGGTGATGATGGGCCACCACGACCGCATGGGCCTCGACGATTCGGCGGCCGCCAAGTCGTGGAACTCCTCGCATGCCTCGCGCGGCGGCTGCGGCCAAGAGGCGCTGAAGGGAACCGGCGGCGACGGCCTGTTCTACTGCTTCGCCGCCAATTGACGACGCGACGCTAGCGTTCGGCCGAAACCGACAGTTCCGGCCGGACGTTCAGCGTCTGGAACACCACGCAGTAGCGTTCAGTCAGTTTGATCAGCGCATCGATGCGGTCCTTTGGCTCGTCGGTGTCGAGCTTGAATGCAAGCCGGATGGCGCGGAAGCCGACCGGTGCATCCTTGGCGATACCGAGGGTGCCGCGAAAATCGAGATCGCCCTCGGCCGACACCACTGCTTCGCCAAGGCGGAATTCGAGCGCCGTCGCCACCGCCTTCAAGGTCACGCCGGCACAGGCCACCAGCGCTTCGAGCAGCATGTCGCCCGAGCACATATCCATGCCGCTGCCACCCGTCGCCGGATGCAGGCCGGCGGTGACGATCGCCCGGCCGGTATCGATCTTGCATGAAATCGACTGATCGTCGACGGCACCGCGCGCCCGAAGCGTGATCAGCGCCCGTCCGGCATCCTCGCGATAGGCGTCCTTCATCGGCGACTGCAGCGCCTTCAGCTGTGCGGCATCCATGCTTTCCTCCCGACGGACGTGTCGCGTCATCCTAGCACGGCCGCGCCGGTCTCCTGACAGCAGGCTGTCAGTTGCGCAGGGATAGGTTAGGCTGCTGCATTGGAGGCTTGAGCATGACAAGCGCGACCGACACCGCTGCACAGCACCGGCTTGGCGTGGTGCTCGTCGCCTCGTCGGCCGCCGTGTTCGGCCTCGCCGGCATCCTGACAAAGTCGATCGAAGCCGACGCGCTGACCATCACCTCATGGCGAGGCCTGCTCGGCGGCATCCTGATGTCTGCCTACGTCTTCTGGCGGCGCCGTGGCGGCGCCGGCGAAAGCCTGCATCTCGGCTGGCAGGGCTGGCTGCTGGCCACCCTGGGCACGATCTCCAGCATCGCCTTCATCGCCGCCTTCAAGAACACTTACGTCGCCAATGTCGTGGTCATCTACGCCACCGTGCCGTTTGTCGTCGCCCTGTTCGCCTGGCTGATCGTCGGCGAGGTGTTCCGGCGCCAGACGGCGGTGGCCGCAGCCGTCTGCCTTGCCGGCGTCGCCGTCATGGTCTGGTCCGCGCTCGGTGGTGGCCATGCCTTCGGCGACACCCTGGCACTGCTGATGACCTTGCTGTTTGCGCTCTATGCCGCGCTTGTCCGACGTTTCCGCGACGCTTCGGTCGTCTGGGCCGGGGCCGTGTCGGCCTTTCTCGGCATCATTCCCGCGTGGTTGGTGGTCGATCCGCTCGCCGTGCCAGCAGCCAGCATTCCCCCGCTTGTCACCTTCGGCTTCACCTTTGCCCTTGCCGTCATACTGTGGACCGAGGGCGCGCGCCGCATTCCCGCCGCCGAAGCCGGCCTGCTCGGCACCGCCGAAGTGCCATGCGGCATCTTCTTTGCCTGGCTGTTCCTGGCTGAACTGCCACCGGTGGCGAGCCTTGTCGGCGGGGCTATCGTGCTTGGTGCGGTGTTCTGGCATGCCTGGCGCGACTGGGCCAACGCCCGCGACAAAGCCACGCCACCCCGCCTGATCGAAAAAGAATCGCAAAAAGTCTGATTGGCGCGGAACCAAATGTTAGCGTCCGCGTTCTTGTGCTCAGGACGGGTTGCCCCATCCCCCATCCCCTCCACCCGTCCCTTTGCTTTAAGCCGGTCGCAAGACCGGCTTTTTCCTGTCCTGATGCCAAGGGGATGGTGGAATGACGATGCGCATTGACCTTGCGCCGTCATCGTCTAGTTTCGGTGCGCGCGGTGGGCTTCGCGTGCATTGGGAGGTGCGGCATGGTCCTGGCCAGTGCAATTGTGCTCGGCTTCATCGCGGCATGGATGCTTGCATCAGGCGTTTTGGCGCACGGACGCGGCATCCGCTTCCGCCAGGCGCTGCTCTATCTGCCACTCAAGCTGATCTACCGGGTGCAGGACGACGCCATGCGCCAGGCCCGCGAGGCCGACACTCCCGTCATCTACGTCATTTCACACCAGTCGCGCCTCGAACCGGCGTTGATGCTGTCGCTGCTGCCTGAGCAGACGCTGCACATCCTCGACGACGCCTCGGCCAAAGCCTTCTGGCTCGAGCCGTGGCGTGAGCTTGGCCGAACCATCGCCTTCAACGCCGAGCATGTCTTCGTAAGCCGCCGCCTGGTGCGTGTCTTGCGCGGCAAGGGCCGCCTCGCCGTCTACCTGCCCGACACCGTCGAGCCCGACGTGAAATCGTTCCGGCTGTTCCGCGCCGTCGCCCGCATCGCCATGCAGGCCGATGCCCGCATCGTGCCGATCTTCGTCAGTGGTGCCCGCCACCTGCCGTTCTCGCTGACACCAGCCGATCGCGCCCCGCGCCACTGGTTCCAGCGCCTCAGGATCGTCGCACTGGCTCCGATGACCATGGCCGAGTTGCTGCAGCGCGCCGGCTACAGCCAGACCACAACCGCAAACGCCCTTTTCGACCGCTTCGCCGAAGCGCGCCTTGCCGGCACCGATCTCGACCGGGGCGTGTTCGGCTCGATGGTCGACGCCGCCAACCGCTACGGCCCCTCGCGTCTGATCGTCGAGGACGTCGTCACCGGGGCGTTGAGCTACCGCAAGCTGTTGACCGGCGCGCGCGTGCTCGGCAGGCGTTTCGAAGCGCTGTCCAGCCCAGGCGAGGCTGTCGGCATCCTGTTGCCCAACGCCAACGGCGTTGTGCTGGCCATGCTCGGCCTGATCTCGGCGGGTCGCGTCGCCGCAATGATCAACTACACCGCGGGTGCCGCCAACGTCGCCTCGGCCGTGAACACAGCCGCGATCAAGACCATCGTCTCCTCCCGCGCCTTCGTCCAGAAGGCCGATCTTGGCGACGTCGTCGCAGCCGCCGAGCAGGCCGGCGCGAAGATCGTCTGGCTGGAAGAGCTGCGCGACAGCATAACGACCTCGGAAAAGCTCTCCGCCGCTTTGCAATGGTGGCGCCCGCTGTATCAGCAGGACGCGTCGAAGCCCACCGTCATCCTGTTCACCTCGGGTTCGGAAGGCACGCCGAAAGCCGTGGTGCTGTCTCACCGCAACCTGGTCGCCAACGCCATGCAGGCCGAGGCACGCATCAGCATCTCGCCTGAGGACAAGCTGTTCAACGTGCTGCCGGTTTTCCATTCATTCGGCCTCACCGGCGGCACCATCCTGCCGCTGTTGACCGGCATCCGGCTGTTCCTCTACCCCTCGCCGCTGCACTACAAGATCATCCCCGATGTCGCGCGCAAGATTCGCCCGACGATCATGTTCGGCACCGACACCTTCCTCGCCGCCTATGCCCGCACCGCCGAGGATGGCGACTTTTCCAGCCTGCGCTTCATCGTCGCCGGTGCCGAGCCGGTCCGGGCGGAGACGCGCCGGGTCTGGCGCACCCGCTTCAACGCCGAGATCATCGAGGGTTTCGGCCTGACCGAGGCCGCCCCCGTCGTTGCCGTCAACACGGCGACGCATGGCCGCGACGGCACGGTCGGGCGCCTGTTGCCTGCCATGCGCATGCGGCTGGAAGAGGTCGAGGGCGTTGCCGAAGGCGGCCAGCTCTGGCTCACCGGCCCCAATCTGATGATGGGCTACATGACATCAGACCGTCCGGGCGAACTGCAGCCGCTCGAAGGCTGGCACGACACCGGCGACATCGTCTCAGTCGACCGCGAGGGCTTCATCACCATTCGCGGCCGCGCCAAGCGCTTTGCCAAGATTGCCGGCGAAATGGTCTCGCTCGGTGCCGTTGAGATGCTGGTGCAGGCGCTGTGGCCGGAAGAACGCCATGCCGCGGTCGCCGTGCCCGACAAGCGCCGCGGCGAGCGCATCGTGCTCGTCACCACCGCCGGCAATGCCGATCCCGAGACGTTGCGCGTCTACGGCAAGCAGGCCGGCGCCACTGAGCTGATGGTGCCGCATGACATCATCAAGGTGCACGAGATCCCGGTGCTCGGCTCGGGCAAGACCGACTATGTCGCGGCCCGACGCCTGGCCCTCGACCAACTCGGGCTTGCCGCTTAAGCGTCCGGCTTGGTTTCGTCTGGCGCGGTTTCAGCTGCTGCGGCTTCGGCAGCAGCAGCGGCCGCTGCGCCCTCGATCTTGGCGCGGCGTGCATAGGCGCTGGCGCTCAAGGGCAGGAAGAGCAGATACGCCCCCACCGAGGCCGACAACGTCTGCCAGGGATAGACGGTCACAAGCAGCACATAAAACACCGCCAGCAGCATCACCGGCAGCAGATGCTCGCGTTTGATCTTCAGTTTCTTGCCGGAATAGATCGGCAGCCGGCTGACCAGCAGGAAGGCGATGAGAATGGTGAACGCGGTGGCGACATAGGCCAGCGTACGGGTGCCCTCGATCCCCAGGAAGCCGATATACATCGGCAGCATCACCACAAGGGCGCCGGCCGGCGCCGGAATGCCGACGAAATACTCCGCTTGCCAGGCCGGGCGATCGAGATCCTCGTCGAGCACGTTGAAGCGCGCCAGCCGCAGGCCGCAGGCGATGACGAACAGCAGCGTCCCGATCCAGCCCAGCGAACCGGCCTTGTCGAGCACGTAGGCATAGAGCACCAGCGCTGGCACGACACCGAAATTGACGATGTCGGCGAGCGAATCCATCTGCGCGCCGAATTTCGACGTCGCCTTCAGCATCCGTGCCAGGCGGCCGTCGATACCATCGAGGAACGCCGCCAGCAGCACCATCACCACTGCCGATTCGAACCGACCCTCGAAGGCGAGCCTGATGCCCGACAGGCCGGCACAGATCGCCAGCACGGTGATCAGGTTGGGCAGGACCATGCGCAGCGGGATCTCGCGGATGCGAGGGCCGCCCCGGCCATGCGGTTCAAAGGGTTTGAAGGATGACACCGCCGCCGTCCTCAGGAAACCCGCACCAAAGGTGCGTGGCTCACGCCGCCGAATTCGGCGAGGATGGTTTCACCGGCGACCGCAGTCTGGCCGACAGCGACGCGTGCAACGGCATTGGTGGGCAGGAACACGTCGACGCGCGAACCGAAGCGGATCAGGCCGAAACGCTCGCCAACGGAGATGTTGCCGCCGACGTCGGCCCAGCACAGGATGCGCCGCGCCACGAGGCCCGCGATCTGCACGGCGGCCACCTGCCCGTTGGGGCTGTCGATGACGATGCCGTTGCGCTCGTTTTCCTGGCTTGCCTTGTCGAGCTCGGCATTGAGGAACTTGCCCGGGCGGTGCTCGATGCGGATGATCTTGCCGCGCACCGGCGCACGGTTCACGTGGACGGAAAAGACGTTCATGAACACCGAGATACGGGTCATCTCGGCAGTGCCGAGATTGAGTTCGCGCGGCGGTACGGCGGGGCCAACAGCCGAGACCACGCCGTCGGCGGGGCTCACCACGAGCTTGTCGTCGACAGGCGTCACGCGCTCGGGATCACGATAGAAATAGGCGCACCACGCGGTGAGAATCGCCCCGACCCAGAACAGCGACGTAGAAAAGAAGCCCAGCAGGACAGCGACCGCCGCGAATCCGGCAATGAAGGGATACCCCTCGCGATGGACCGGAACGAAGGCGTTGCGGATCGTGTCGGCTATGCTCATGAAGTGGAGGCCGTTGCTGTTGAAGTCCCGGAGTGCTTACCGGAAACGACCGCCAGCCGCAACGCGGCATTGCCAGCGCCCACCGCTATCGCGGGCTGCGGGCGGCACAATCGCCGCTCGCATTACAATTGATCACGTGAGCCGGCTGCCTGGAACGGGTGCTCACTCCGCTTCGTTCGTAACCTCCGGCGTGCGTCGGCGAACCACGACACCTAGTTCGTCGCCCTCGCGGGCCTGGCGCAGCCGCTCTTCGGCCTCGGTCGCCTCGCGCTGGCGATCCCACATCGAGGCATAAAGCCCGCCCTGCCCCATGAGTTCGGCATGGGTGCCGCGCTCGGCGATGCCGCCATCGGCGAGCACGATGATCTCGTCGGCCGAAATCACCGTCGACAGGCGATGCGCGATGACGATCGTGGTGCGTCCCTTGCTGACTAGGTCGAGCGCGCTCTGGATTTCCTGCTCGGTCTGGGTGTCGAGCGCCGAGGTCGCCTCGTCCAGCATCAGGATCGGCGGCGCCTTGAGGATGGTGCGGGCAATCGCCACGCGCTGCTTCTCGCCACCCGACAGCTTCAGCCCGCGCTCGCCGACCATCGCCTTGTAGCCGTCGGGCAGGCGCTGGATGAAGCTTGAAATCTGCGCCAGATCGGCTGCCTTGCGCACATCCTCCTCGTCGGCGTTCACCCGGCCGTAGCGGATGTTGTAGGCGATGGTGTCGTTGAACAGCACCGTGTCCTGCGGCACCATGCCGATCGCGCCGCGCAGGCTCTGCTGAGAGACATCACGAATGTCCTGGCCGTCGATCAGGATCGCACCCTGCTGGATGTCGTAGAAGCGGAACAGCAGCCTGGAGATGGTCGACTTGCCGGCACCCGACGGCCCGACGATGGCCACGGTCTTGCCGGCCGGCACCTCGAAGCTCACGCCCTTGAGGATCTGGCGGTTCGGATCGTAGGCAAAATGCACGTCGCGGAACTCGACCCGGCCGGAGCCGACGACAAGTGCCTTGGCACCAGGCTTGTCGATCACCTCCTGCGAGACGTCGAGCAGGTCGAACATCTGCTCGATGTCGGTCAGGCCCTGGCGGATTTCGCGATAGATGAAGCCGATGAAGTTGAGCGGCACCGACAGCTGCATCAGCATGGCGTTGATGAAGACGAAGTCGCCGACGGTCTGGGTGCCAGCCATGACCTCCATCGCCGACATGGCCATGACGATGGTCATGCCGATGCCGAAGATGACGCCCTGGCCGAAGTTGAGCCAGCCAAGCGAGGTCCAGATGCGGGTCGCCGCCGTCTCGTAGCGCGCCATCGAGCGGTCGAAGCGCTCGGCTTCCATGGCCTCGTTGTTGAAGTACTTCACCGTCTCGAAGTTGAGCAGCGAATCGATCGCCTTGGTGTTGGCGTCGGTGTCGGAATCGTTCATCTCGCGGCGGATGCCGATCCGCCAGTCGCTCGCCCACACCGTGAACCAGGTGTAGAGCCACACCGTCACCGCCACCACCGCGACATACTTCCAGCCATAGGCGAAGCCGAAGATGCCGGCCGTCAGCCCGAATTCCAGCACCGTCGGCGCCGTGTTCAGGATGGTGAAGCGGACGATCGTCTCGATGCCCTTGGTACCGCGCTCGATGATGCGCGACAGCCCGCCGGTGCGGCGCTCGAGATGGAAGCGCAGCGACAGCTGGTGCATGTGCACGAAGGTGCGATGCGCCAGTTGGCGCACCGCATACTGGCCGACGCGGGCAAACAGCGCGTCGCGCAGCTGGTTGAAACCGAGCTGGACGATGCGCACGAAATTGTAGGCGATCACCAGCATCACCGGCGCCACCAGGAATGCCGGCAGCGGCAGCGGCGTGCGCTGGTCGCCGGCAAGCGCGTCGGTCGCCCATTTGAAGAAATAGGGTCCGGCGACGAGCGTCAGCTTGGCAACGAACAGGAACACGGTCGCCCAAACCACCCGCGCCCGGAGGTCCGGCCTGTCTTCCGGCCACATATAGGGCCAGAGGTTCCTGATGGTGCTGAAGGTCGAGCCGCGTTCGGCGGATACGGTTTTGCTGGCCACTGTGCTTGCCTTGATTAGATGTTCGCGCCTTCGACGGCGCAGCAGGTCTCGACCAGCGCCGATACCGACGCGGAAACGGCGAGCAATGCCGCCTGGTCGATCTCATAGCGCGACCGCTGCCGCTCCGGCGCGTAGCGCACCAGACCGGCTTCGACGAGGATTTTCAGATGTTGTGAGACTGTCGACTGGGCGAGGTCGAGATGCTCGACCACTTCCTTGCAGCAGCATGACCTGCCGCCAGCCAGGCATCTCAGGATTTCAAGCCGTGCTGGATGCGACAGCGCGGCAAGCTTCTGGGTCACGTCCTTGACGGGCGCGCAGCAGGATGAGGTGTCGGAGAAAGAGTTCATCGTTTATCGACGATAGACGATGAACTCTTTCCAGGCAACCCGGATTGGCCGGAAATGCGTTCCTTACGGCTTGGGCGCAGGCATCGCCTGCTCGCCCATGGCGCCCATGTCAGCGGCCTCGCCTTCCTTGGACTTCTCCGGCACGCGGAACACCTGGCCCGGCCAGATGCGGTCGGGATCCTGGATCTGGTCCTGGTTGGCGAGATAGATGTTCGAATAGCGCACGCCGTGGCCATAGACGCGGCGCGAGATGCGCCACAGCGAATCGCCGCGACGGATAATGACGGCACCATCGACCGCTTCCAGCTTGGGTGCCGTCGTTTCAGGCGCCGCAGGTGCCGCGGCCACTTCGGCGGGCTTGTCCGCTGTTGCAGTCGGAGCTGCTGCCTGAGCCGGTGCTTCCGCCGCTGGCGCAGTCGTGGAAGGTGCCGCCGGCACTTCGCCCGACATCGCTACCTTTGCTTCAGGCGCGGGTGCAGCACCGGCATCGGCCGGAGCCGCAGGTGCCGTCGGCTGCGGCGCAACGGCGGCCACGGCTTCGCCCGGCTCGCGCTGGAACGGCACGGCGGCGCGCGCCACGACCTTGGCGCCATTCGGCTCAAGCGCATCAACTCGGATGATGTAGTCGCCGACCGGCAACTCACGCTCGGCCTCGATCAGGAAGCGGCCCTCGGGCGACGTCAGCGTCTCGCCGATCAGGATCTCGTTGGCATAGGCACGCACCTTGCGCCCAGCGTCAGCGGAGCCGGCGATGAATATCTTCTTGCCTTCAATCTCGACGGCCTCGACGGCGACCTTGATCTGCGCCGCCGGCGCGTCCGACTTTGCCGGCGCGGCCTCTGCAGTGGCAGGCGCTGCCGGCGTTGCCGCAGGAACGCTGGCCTGCTGCTCGGGAGCAGCGGGAGTCGAGGGCGCATCGGCAGGCTTGGGCACGGTGATCAGCTGGGCCGGCTTGCCAGGTTCCTCGACCAGCGCCAGTACCTGGCCATTGGGATCCGACGGCACCGAAACCACGGCGGTTTCAGTCGAGGTCGCCACGACATTGTCGGGAGCCGTCGCGCGCAGCACGATCTGGTAGTCGCCGGGCTTGAGCGGATCGTCGAGCACGACAGCGAAATCGCCGTCGGCGCCGGCAACCGCCGCGCCGATGACCTTCGAGCCAGTCACGATCTCGACCTTGGAATTGCCGGCCGCCTTGCCGGCGATCACCACGGAGCCGTTGTTTTCGACACGTACCACGTCGAAGGACGGGGCGACCACGGCAGCGGCAGGCGCTGGCGTAACGGTCGTCGTTGCCTCTGCGCCTGCTGCCGGCTTGGCCGGATCTGCGGGCTTGTCGCCCGTCGGCGTCGTAACCGCGGGTGCCGGCAGGGACGCTATCGCGGCGGGCGGCGCAAGATAGGGATCGAGTGCCCCGGACACATACGCAACAGTCGCAGCAGCGGCCGAGCCGCCTGCTGCGAGTAGGAATATCTTCAACGGATTAATAGCCATATTTCTCTGCCCCTAGCCGCCCGCCGGGTCTACCTTGTTTTGCCGGCAGCGACAAGAAAAAGCCCCGTCCGGGCTTGACCCTGCCTGTGGAGGCAATACCCAATCAGCCGATGAACAAGATTCGATCCATCTGCGTCTATTGCGGCTCCTCGCCAGGCCGCGATGAGGTCTACATCAAGGCCGGTCATCTGCTTGGCCATTCGATCGCCAAGGCTGGCGTCAGGCTCGTCTATGGCGGCGGCACCAAGGGCATCATGGGCGCGGTCGCCGATGGCGCGCTACGCGCCGGCGGCAAGGTCACCGGCATCATTCCGCGCTTCCTGATGAACAAGGAAGCGACGGAAAGTGCGCTGACACGGCTCGACGAACTCGTCATCACCGACAACATGCACGAGCGCAAGCACATGATGTTCGAGAAATCGGACGCCTTCGTGGCATTGCCCGGCGGCATCGGCACGGTCGAGGAGATCGTCGAGATCATGACCTGGGCGCAGCTAGGCCATCACCGCAAGCCGATCGTCTTCGCCAACGTCAAGGCCTTCTGGGATCCGATGCTGTCGCTGCTCGATCACATGAAGACCGAGGGCTTTGTCCACACCGCACATCTCGTGCAGCCGCTGGTTGTCGACGAGCCGGAAGCGGTGGTCTCGGCGATCATGGTCGCCGCCGGCTCCGACTCGACGCCGACCGAAGGCGTGCAGTCGCTCATCGACAAGATGTAGGTTTCCAAGCTGGATCGAACGTGAAACACGCTCGGTCTGATTCAGGTCAGGCCGAGCCGAAAATGGCTGTTACCGAGAACCGGAATGGAGCGTACATTCAGGTACGCGAGTTCCGGAAGCGCAGGTAACAGTCATTTGCAGGCCGGCCTCACCCTGAATCTCAGCCGTTCTTGCCACGCTCCGAAAACATCGACCACGTATAGATCGCCAGTGCCGCCCAGATGAGGCCGAACGCCACCGCGCGTTCGCTCGAGAACGGCTCCTTGAAGATGAAGATGGCGATGACGAAGATCATCGTCGGGGCGATGTATTGCATGATGCCGATCGTCGACATCCTCAAAAGCTTGGCGCCGTTGGCAAACAGGATCAGCGGCACGGCGGTGACAATGCCGCAGCCGAGCATCAGCCAGACGTCGCTCATCCCGGTGGTGCCGAAATGGCCGACACCGGTCGCCTGCAGGTAGACGATGTAGACGAGTGCGGGAATGCCGAGGATCAGCACCTCGAGGAAGAAGCCCTGCGCCGGGCCGATTGGCAGCGTCTTCTTGAACAGCGCGTAAAACCCCCAGGACAGCGCCAGCACGATCGACACCCAGGGCAAGCCGCCCGTTTCCCAGGTCAAAAGCGCGACCGCAACCGTTGCAAGACCGATTGCCACCATCTGCGCGCGGGTCAGCTTTTCGCCCAGCACAATGGCACCGAGGAACACTGAGAACAGCGGGTTGATGTAATAGCCGAGCGCAGTTTCGAGCGCCCGGTCGTTGCCGATCGCCCAGACATAGACGCCCCAGTTGATGGTGATCAGCGTCGCCGTCAGCGTGCCCATGGCAAGCGTGCGCGGGGTGCGCAGGGCCGTTCCGATGTCGGCAGTTCGGCCAAGCCACCACAACAACAGGGCCGCGATCGGAATCGACCAGGTGATGCGGTGCGCGATGACTTCAGGCGCTGGAATATGGGCCACGGCCTTCATGTAGAAGGGCAAGAAGCCCCACATCAGATAGGCCGAAAGGGCAAACAGGAAGCCGCGGGTGGCTTCATCCTTGGTGATCGCAGGCGTGCTCGTGCTCATGGCGCGAACCTATGCGCCCGCCCGGCTACGCAAGCCATTTCAAAATACTGATGGTCCACCCGCTTTTCGTTGATGGATCAATCGACAGGGCCAACATGTGTCGCTGGCCCATAACCCTTAAGCAGTGGCTATTCCGCGGCCACCAGCCCGGCCATCTCGCGGTTCTTCATCAGCTTGTAGATGATCGAATCCATCAGCGCCTGGAACGAGGCGTCAATGATGTTGGTCGACACGCCGACGGTCCACCAGCGCGCGCCGGTGCCGTCATGCGATTCTATGAGGACGCGCGTTATCGCTTCGGTGCCTCCGTTGAGGATACGCACCTTGTAGTCGACGAGCTCGAGGTCGCCGATCTCGTGCTGGAACTTGCCGAGATCCTTGCGCAGCGCGATGTCGAGAGCGTTTATCGGGCCGTCGCCCTCGGCCACCGACATCTTCTCCTCGCCGTCGACCATGACCTTCACCACGGCTTCGGAGACGGTCTTGAGATTGCCGTTGGCATCGAAACGCCGCTCGACAAGGCAGCGGAACGACGTCACGCGGAAGAACTCCGGCACGCTGTGCAGCATGCTCCGCGCCAGAAGTTCGAAGCTGGCGTCCGCACCTTCATAGGCATAGCCCTCGGCCTCGCGCTCCTTGACCACCGAAATCAGCGAATCGAGCCGGCGGTCGTCCTTGGGCACGTCGATGCCGCGCCGCCTGAGTTCGGCGATGAAGTTGGCCTTGCCGCCTTGATCCGACACCATCACCTTGCGGCGGTTGCCGACCATCTCCGGCGGCACGTGCTCGTAGGTCTTGGGCTCCTTGGCGATCGCCGAGGCGTGGATGCCGGCCTTAGTGGCGAAAGCCGACGCGCCGACATAAGGCGACTGCGCTTCCGGCGCGCGGTTGAGCAGTTCGTCAAACGCGCGCGACAGCCTTGAGATGCCCGCCAAAGCCTCGGCCGATACGCCGGTCTCGAAACGCTCGGCAAAATGCGGCTTCAGCGCCAGTGTCGGCACGATGGTGATCAGATTGGCATTGCCGCAGCGCTCGCCGATGCCGTTGATGGTGCCTTGCACCTGGCGCACGCCGGCTTCGATGGCGGCCAGCGAATTGGCCACCGCCTGGCCGGTGTCGTCATGGGCGTGGATGCCGAGATGGGCGCCCGGAATGCCCGAAGCGATCACCTTGGCGACGATCTCGCGCACTTCCGAAGGCTGGGTGCCGCCGTTGGTGTCGCACAAAACCACCCAGCGCGCGCCGGCGTCATAGGCTGTCCTGGCGCAGGCCAGCGCGTAGTCGGGATTGGCCTTGAAGCCGTCGAAGAAATGCTCGCAGTCGACCATCGGCTCCTTGCCGGCGGCACCGGCCGCTTCGACCGAAGCGCGGATCGACTCGAGGTTCTCTTCGTTGGTCACGCCGAGCGCGACGCGGACGTGGTAGTCCCAGCTCTTGGCGACGTAGCAGATGCCGTCCGACTTGGCCTGCAGCAGGGTGGCAAGGCCGGGGTCGTTGGATGTCGATACCCCTGCCCGCTTGGTCATGCCGAAGGCGACGAACTTCGCTCGCTTCGTCCGCTTTTCCTGAAAGAAGGCGGTGTCGGTCGGGTTGGCGCCGGGATAACCGCCCTCGACATAATCGAGCCCGAACTCGTCGAGCATGGCAGCGATCGCGATCTTGTCCTCGACGGAAAAGTCGATGCCCGGCGTCTGCTGGCCGTCGCGCAGTGTCGTGTCGAAGAGATAGATGCGTTCCTTACCCTCCCCCTTGTGGGGAGGGTCGGCGCGCAGCGCCGGGGTGGGGGTTGAGGCGGTCATCGATAGTACCCCCACCCCGTCTCACGCATTCCGCTGCGCTCCATGCGCTCGCCGACCCTCCCCACAAGGGGGAGGGTAAGGTCGCGGCACCATCGTGCCGACACTTGCAACGTGCGCATCATCGCTGTTTCCCTGCGAACCTGTCGGTCGCCCTGACCAACTGGTTCAATATGCCCGGTTCCGAGTATGCGTGGCCGGCACCCTCGATCAGGTGGAACTCCGCCTGCGGCCAGGCCTTGTGCAGCGCCCAGGCATATTTCGCCGGGCACGGCATGTCATAACGCCCATGGACGATGACGCCGGGAATGTCATGCAGCTTGTGGGCATCGCGGATCAGCTGGCCTTCGTCCATCCAGCCGGCATGGACGAAATAGTGGTTTTCGATACGGGCAAAAGCCACGGCGAAGTCGTCCTCGCCGAACTTGCCGCTGGTATCGGGGTCGGGCAGCAGCGTGATCGTCTCGCCTTCCCACAGGCTCCAGGCAAGGGCTGCCTCGACCTTGGCCTTGCGGTCGTCGCCGACGAGGCGCTTGCGGTAGGCGCCCATCATGTCGCCGCGCTCGCCCTCGGGGATCGGGGCGATGAAACGCTCCCATTTGTCGGGGAACATCTCGGAGACACCGAACTGGTAATACCAGTCAAGCTCGGCGCGGGTCAGCGTGTAGATGCCGCGCACCACCAGTTCGCTGACGCGCTCGGGATGCGTCTCGGCATAGGCCAGCGCCAGGGTCGAGCCCCACGAGCCGCCAAACACCAGCCATTTGTCGAAACCGGCCATCTCGCGCAGCCGCTCGATGTCGGCGACCAGATGCCAGGTGGTGTTGGCCTCGAGCGAGGCGTTTGGCACCGATTTACCACAGCCGCGCTGGTCGAACAGCATGATGTCATACAGCTTGGGATCGAACAGCCGCCGATGCTTGGGCGAGGTCGCCCCGCCCGGGCCGCCATGCAGAAACACCGCCGGCTTGCCGCTTTTGGTGCCCGAACGCTCCCAATAGACCTGATGGCCGTCGCCGACGTCGAGCATGCCGCTGTCGAAGGCTTCGATCTCGGGATAGAGGCCGCGCAGTTCTTCGCTCATAGTTTCAGTCCATGCTCGGGCCAGTTGGCCGTCTCTTCGTCAGGGTGCTGGAAGGAGATGATCTGCTCTTGCCGCTTGTAATAGTCGGCATTGTCATGGACCGGCTGGTCGAAGATCGTCTCGACCCATGGCAGCCGGGAGCCGTGGTTGATCTGGATCGTCGGCGCGAGATCGGAGCGGTCGTCGAAGGCGCCGATGGTGATTTCGAGCCCGTCCGGCTGGCGAAAGGTCATCGGCGTGCCACAGCGCTGGCAGAATCCACGTTCGATATTGACCGATGAACGGAAGTAGCTCGGCTCCTCGTGGGTCCACTCAACGCCATCGTTGGGGACGCCAACGAAAGCACCGAAGAACGAACCAAACTGCTTCTGGCACATGCGGCAATGGCAGATCGACGTGCGCCCAAGCGCGCCGTGGATACGGAAGCGAACGGCGCCGCACTGGCAGCCGCCTGTTCTCACAGTCTCGGTCATGACCTTTTCTCCGCTGGCCATTGTTCAGTGTCGTGGTCTGGATGCTGATGGTTCGAGGGCGCAATCGCCGCGTACCAGGCCGTTTCATCCGCCGACAATTCCACCGTGTCGAGCTCGCCGAACCATGGCATCTTCTCAGCCGACCCGCACTGGAACATCGGCTTCACCGCTTCCGGATCGTCGAGCGCGCCAAGCACGACGTTGATCGTGTCGCGCGCAACGACGTCGAACAGCAAGGGCGTGCCGCAGTCGCGGCAGAAGCCACGGCGCACGATATCCGACGACTGGAACCAGCCGACCTCGCCGCGCGTCACGGCAAAACTCGCCTTGGGCGTGCGCGCCAGTGGCTGGAAATAATTGCCAGAGGCCTTCTGGCACATGCGGCAATGGCAGATATGCGCATTCTCCAGCGCCTGGTCGATGCGATAGCGCACCGCACCACACTGGCACCCACCTGTGATCACAGTCATTTACGCTCCTCCGGCGGCCAGGTCTCTGTGTCGTGGTCGGGATGCTGGAAAGAGACGATGTCGTTGACGAAATCCGCCGCGTCCGGATCGTCCTCCGTCGAATAGCCGGGCAATTCGTGGACGTGGTCGACATAGGGCAGCTTGCCCTCAAGGCCCCACTGGATGGCAGGCGCGATCTCCGCTGGTTCGTCGAAGGCGGCGATCGCCAGTGCCACGCCATCCGGCGCCTCATAGCTCAGCGGCGTGCCGCACTCGCCGCAAAAGCCGCGATGGGCAAAGTTCGAAGAGCGGAACTTCTTCGGCTCGCCGCGCGTCCATGTCAGTTTCGCCTGTCGCACCGAGACCAGCGGGGCATAAAAATTGCCGAATGCCTTCTGGCACATGCGGCAATGGCAGACAGATGCATCGCCGAGCGCGCCTTCGACATGGAAGCGCACCGCGCCGCACTGGCAGCCGCCGGAGTAGACAGGCCTGTTATCAAGGCTCATGGCTTCCACCCCTCACGCCGGCGCATGACACACCGCCTCGATGTTGTTGCCGTCAGGGTCGAAGACGAAGGCGGCATAATAGTCGGGATGATAATGCGGCCGTGGGCCCGGTCCGCCATTGTCACGCCCGCCGGCGGCAATCGCTACCGCATAAAACGCGTCGACCTCGGCGCGGCTGCGCGCCGTGAACGCATAGTGACGTCCCGGCCCCGCTTCCGCCTCGTGCAGCCAGAACACCGGCCGCTCGCGGCCATAACCACCAACCTTGACGCCGCCGGTATATTCGCCCGGCACCATCAGCAGCGACGCGCCGAGCGGCGCGAAAGCCTTGTCGTAAAACGCCTGCGCCTTGTCGAAATCGGCGACTGAAATTCCAGTATGGTCGATCATTGCACGAACTCCTCCATGCGGACGGCCGTTCCGGCCGAGATCACGATGTGCTGGCAGACGTTATCCATATCGCGAACAACGTCGTCGTTCCAGAACCGGAGGATGGTCCAGCCGTCCTGTTCCAGTCGCTGGGTTCGGATGGCGTCGGCCTCTGCATTGGCTGGTTCAGCGTGCTGCGATCCGTCCAGTTCAACGATCAGCTTGTGTGCAGGACAAGCGAAATCGACGATGTAGCCTGCAACGGGATACTGGCGACGAAATCCCAGCCCCATCAACCGGTGTGCGCGCAGCTCATTCCACAGCTTCAACTCTGCATCGGTCATCTTCCGACGCATCGACTTGGCATTCTTGCGGTTGGAACTTGCTACCGGCGTGTGGGGCATCAGCAATGCCCTCTTGGTGGGGCAAACGCCCTACGTTGCCCCCCTCTGCCCTGCCGGGCATCTCCCCCACGAGGGGGGAGATTGGCAGTTGCGCTCACATCGCCCTTCCAGCGACGGTGGCGATTGGCGAAGGCCGGCGTGACAGCTGATCTCCCCCCTCGTGGGGGAGATGTCCGGCAGGACAGAGGGGGGCGCTGCCCCGCAAACCTGTCCGCCGAATCCAAAGCTCGATCTCCCCCCTTGATGGGGAGATGCCCGGCAGGGCAGAGGGGGGCGTACAGCCCCACCCTATCCACACCGTGCAGCGCCATCATCACCGCTTCACTTCCCACGTCGTCACGCGTTCACCCGTCGCCGGGTCCTTGCCGTCCTTGAGCTGCACGCCCTGCGCCAGAAGCTCGTCGCGGATGCGGTCGGCTTCGGTCCAGTTCTTGGCCGCGATGAAGGCGAGGCGCTGCGCGATCGCGTCGGCGACGGCAACTTCGTCGACCGCAGCCGCTTCTAACCCGAAGCCCAGGAACAGCAGCGTCGTCTTGAGATCCGCGGCAGCGTCGGCATTGCCGCCGACCGCGTCGCTGGCCAGCTGCGACATGCCCTGGAAGACACTCGACGTGGCGAGATCGTCGCTGAGCGCCGCAATCAGCGACGCAGGCACCTCTCCTTCGGCATCGCCGGCGCTGTCAGCCGCGCGCTTCCATTTGCGCAGGGTGTTTTCCGCCTCTTCCAGCTTGCGCACGCTAAAGTCGATCGGCTCGCGATAATGCGTCATCAGCATGGCCAGCCTGAGCACCTCGCCCGGCCATTTGCGGCCGCCGAAACTCTCAGTCTCCAGCAATTCCTGGATGGTGAAGAAGTTGCCCAGGCTCTTGGACATCTTCTGGCCCTCGACCTGCAGGAAGCCGTTGTGCATCCAGTAGTTGGCCATCACATCGGTACCATGGGCGCAACGCGACTGGGCGATCTCGTTCTCATGATGCGGGAAGATCAGGTCGAGCCCGCCGCCATGGATGTCGAAGACCTCGCCGAGATAGGCCGACGCCATCGCCGAGCACTCGATGTGCCAGCCCGGCCGGCCCCGGCCCCATGGGCTTTCCCAGCCCGGCTCTTCCGCCGACGATGCCTTCCACAAGACGAAGTCGCCGGGGTTCTTCTTGTGCGCCTCGACCTCGACGCGCGCGCCGGCCTGCTGCTCGTCGAGATTGCGCTTCGACAACTGGCCGTAGTCTTCCATCGAGCCGGTGTCGAACAGCACTTCGCCTTGCGCTTCATAGGCATGGCCGCGTTCGATGAGGCTGAGAATCAAGGTGATCATGTCGGCGCGACCGTCGGGGCGCGGCTGAACGAACTCCGTTGCCCGCGGCTCGACGCTCGGCACGAGGCAGCCGAGCGCCTTGACGTCGGCCTGGTACTGGTTCGCCGTCTTTTCGGTGACGCGCCTGATCGCCTCGTTGAGCGGCAGATCGGGAAAGTCACGCAAGGCACGCGCGTTGATCTTGTCATCGAGGTCGGTGAGGTTGCGGACATAGGTGACGGCATCCTCGCCATAGACATGGCGCAGCAGCCGGAACAGCACGTCGAAGACGATCGCCGGGCGCGCGTTGCCGATATGGGCGAAGTCGTAGACGGTCGGCCCGCAGACATACATCCGCACGTTTTGCGGATCGATCGGCACGAAGTCTTCCTTCGCGCGCGTCAGCGTGTTGGTAAGCCGAAGGCCCTTGAATGCCCCGGACTTCATCGATGCTTCAGACATGGAACTCCCCTGGCCTGCTGGCCTGGGCGTTCAACCTGTCTTTGGTGAAGATGAGGCGAAAACGTCCTGACCAGCGCGAACGCTAGCCAATAATGCAAATGCCGGAAATGGCGAAAGACGTTTTCATCACCGGCTTTATCGCCTCACGAAGCTGTTGCCGTCAAGACGCATCGATATGAAACTTTACCGCGCCGACCGGAACGGAAGCAGTACTGAAACACTTTGTTAAACATCCCGGCACCGTAATGAAACATCGCCCGGATAAAAGGCGCCGCACTGCCACGAATTCGACCGAATCCGTAAGCAAATGCAGCCGCTCTCAACAGAGCTGACTTTAGGGAAGAGACCGATGAAACGAAAACAATCCGACCAGGACCGAGCGCGTAGCCAGTACGCCGAACTGACCAAGCACTACCGGGCCATCGGCCCCGCCGCCATCTTGGCCGCGCTGATCTGCGCGCCGAAGAAAGACAAGACGCCGCTCAAGCTAAACAAGGCGGCTTAGCAGGCTCAGGCCGATCGCAGCCATCACCAGGCCGATCAGGACATCGAGCACGCGCCACGCGGCAGGCCGGGCAAAGACCGGCTCGAGAAGCCGGGCGCCGTAGCCGAGCCCGAAGAACCAGACAAACGACGCCGACGCAGCACCCAGGCCAAAGGCCAGGCGTGCCTGTCCCTCATAGGCGGCCGAAAGGCCGCCCAGCAGCACCACCGTGTCGAGATAGACATGCGGGTTGAGGAAGGTGAAGGCGAGACAGGCGGCGACCGCTGGCCACAGCCTTGCTTCGCCTGACTTGGCGGCCTGCAGCACTTCGGGCTTCATCGCGCGCCGGAAGGCGATAACAGCATAGGTGAACAGGAACAGCGCACCGCCTGCCGTCACCCCCGTGATCAGGCGCGGCGACTGGGCAATCAGCGTGCCGAGCCCGGCAACGCCGGCGCCGATCAGCAGCGCATCCGAGGCCGCACAGATCAGGCTCAGGATGAAGACATGCTGGCGCAGCAAGCCCTGGCGCAGGATGAACGCGTTCTGCGCGCCGATCGCGATGATCAGCGAGGCACCAAGCAGAAAACCGGAGATGGCGGCGGAGAAAATGGGCGTGGACACGCCGCTCTTCTAATGCACCGCTTGGAAAATCAAAATCGGTTTTTAGAAGGCAGGACGCATGGATTGATGATGCCAGCGCGTCCGTTGAGCGCCGAGGTGGACGTGCGGCGCACTGGTGCCTGTCAGGGCAGGCCCAGTGCCCGTCAGAACAGCTTCATCTGGCCGTCGTCCGGCTTGCTCTTCTCCACCTTCGGCTTCGCTGCCCGCTCAGGCGCAGCCACGGGCAGCGGCTCGACCCGCTCCTGGATCTCCGGCCCGACATTGGCGACCTTGTTGACCAGTTCCGACACCGGGATCTGCTCGAAGAAATCGGGCTGCGCCGGACTCATCAGGTCAGCGACGTCGCGCGGTTCCTGGGTACGGCAGTCGAGCCAGCGGGCAAAGTCCTCGGGATGGATCACCACAGGCATGCGGTCGTGAATGTGCAGGATGTCGGCGCTGGCACCGGTGGTCAGGATCGCCGCCGTGTCAATTTCCGAGCCGCCCGGCTCGCTCCACGTCTCCATCAGCCCGGCCAGGGCCACCAGCCCGCCCTTGCGCGGCTTCAGCCAATAGGCCTGGCGCCGGTTGCCCGGCAGCTTTTTCCATTCATAGAAACCCGACACCGGGATCAGCGCTCGCCTGTGGCGCATCGCCGTCTTGAACGATGCCTTTTCGATCGCCGATTCGGAACGTGCGTTGAACAAAAGCGGCATGTCGGCCGGGTTCTTGGTCCAGGCGGGAATCAGGCCCCAGCGCGCCAGCAGCGCCATGCGGTCGGGCAGGTTCGAGCCAGGCGGGCGCTGCGGCCCCGCCATCACCACCAGGATTGGCTGGGTCGGCGCCACATTGTAGCGCGGCGGAAAGCTCTCGAGATCGCCCACATTGAGAAAGGCCGAGGTCTCGTCGGGCGACGCCAGCACCGCTATGCGTCCGCACATCAGGTCAAGTTCCGGTTCATCGCCTGAAAGTGGCGATGGATCGCACCCGCCGCAACCGCTAAAGCGGATATGATCGGCTGTTCCACAGTGGAACGCATTCCCCGAGGCAAAACGCATGATCGACGCGACCATCATCCCTGCCGTCTCGGTCGCCGTCCTGCGCGACCGCTCGATCATGCTCGTTCGCCGCGGCCGGGCGCCATCGAAAGGCCTCTATGCCTTCCCCGGCGGGCGGGTCGAGCCAGGCGAAACGCTCGAGGACGCCGCCCGCCGCGAACTGATGGAGGAGACCGGCGTCGCCGTCGGCGCGCTGCTGCCGCTGCGCGAGTTGCTCATCGACAGTCGCAATGACAGCGGCTCCGTCTACCTGCTCACCGTCTTCGGCGCCCGTCACCTCCAGGGCGAGCCGGTCGCGGCCGACGATGCCGACGAAGCCGCCTATTTTGACCTAGCCGAGATCGAGCGCCTGCCGTTGACCGACTCGACGCTGGAAATCGTGCTCGAACTGCTCGGTGGACAGGTCGCATTGCCCGCATAGCCTTGGGATAGAAGTGCCTGTGGCCTTGCGGGCGACAAATTGTTTCGCCACAAAAGCTTATGATGCGCGCTTCGACCTACATCATGGCCATGACGCTTGCCGCGAGCACGATGCTTGCAGCGCCGGCGCGCGCCGTCGAAGCGCCTTTCGAGCCAGGCCTGATGCGCCTGGCCGAGGTTTTGGGCTCGCTGCATTTCCTGCGCAATCTGTGCGGCGAAAAGGGCACCCAGTGGCGTGGCGAGATGGAAAAGCTGCTCCAGGCCGAAAATCCCTCGGCGGATCGCCGCGCCCGGTTCATCGCCAGCTTCAACCGCGGCTACCGCTCCTTCGACGGCACCTATACCGCCTGCACCCCTTCGGCGACCGAAGCGATCAGCCGCTACATGAAGGAAGGCGAAGCACTCAGCCGGGATATCGCCTCTCGCTTCGGTAATTAACAGGCTATTTACTTTCCCGGCATTGCCTGCCGTACACGAACGGGCGATTGTGTTAGGTGTCTTAACGGGACATTAAAGGGATCGCTCAAGTTGATCCGAATCATCGGGTCATTGGGCAGGGTGAAAGACCGCAATGGAACAAAGCGTAAGCGACATCGACGCCCTGGTTCGGGAAGAAAAGCGCCTGACCGCCGTCGAGAGCCACAATGAGGCGTGGGCCGAAGGCCTGTCCGCCGGCATCGAGCCGGAAATCATCGCCGAAGCAGCCCTTGCCACCGCTTTTGCCGAGATCGTCGCCGCCAATGGCGAACGCGCGGCGCTTGCCATGCTCGAGCGCATGCGCGCCAGGGTGGAAGCCGGCGACTTCGAGCCGGTGCGCCTGCGGCATTGAGCGCTATCCCACTTCTTTGACTAGCCGACACGGTTTCGGCATCATGCTGGCACATTAACGGTGTAACCACGCGCTACCGGAACAGATTTCCGGGCGGGGTTAGGCGGAATTTAAGCTTTGCAGCGTCGGCCCGAGAGGGGGCATGCGCTTGGGAATACCGGAGCCAGGGATCTGATGCGGCCAAAGACTGAAACTGCGCCCCGAGGCGCATTGCGACCTGCCGTTCTCGGCCTTGCCGCCTCGCTCGTCCTGCCGCTCTACGCTTCGACGGCGTTCGCGCTCTCCGAAATCAAGCGTGAAGAAATCCCGGCCCCGGTCACGCCGCCGAAGCCGGCCACCGAAGACAACGCGACGCCTGAAAAGTCGGTGCCGATGCCCGACCCGATCCAGACGCCGACCACCACCCCGCCTGCAGACACCGAAGAACCGGCGGACGAGCAGCCGGCCGAGCCGCAGGATGCGACGCCCACCGAGCCGGGCGGTGCCACCGGCCCCGCTGCACCTAATCTCGATCCGGACGGCCCGCTTCCCGAAATCGTCTACGATCTCTCCCGCCTGCCCGAGCCGGTTGCGCGCATGCGCACCCTGCTCGTCGAGGCTGCCAAGACCGGCGACATCGAAAAGCTCCGGCCGCTCGTCGGCCAGGGCGAGGCCATGCCGCAATTGTCGTTCGGCGACATCGAGGGCGACCCGATCGCCTTTATCAAGGGCCTGTCCGGCGACGGCGAAGGCCAGGAAATCCTCGCCATCATGGAAGAGGTCTTGAACGCCGGCTACGTCCACCTCGGCGAAGGCACCGACGAAGACCTCTATGTCTGGCCCTATTTCTTCGGCATCCCGCTCGACAAGCTCGATCCGCGCCAGAAGGTCGAACTGTTCAAGATCGTCACCGCCGGCGACTACGAAGACATGAAGCAATACGGCGCCTACGTCTTCTACCGCCTCGGCATCACGCCCGAAGGCCGCTGGGCGTTTTTCGTCGCAGGCGATTGAGGGTTTATTACCCTCCCCCTTGTGGGGAGGGTCGACGCGCAGCGTCGGGGTGGGGGTGACACCGCGCCATACCCCCACCCGGACCTCCGGTCCGACCTCCCCACAAGGGGGAGGTAGAAAGACTATCGCACCACCGCTTCCGAAAACTCCACCGCCCTGCCCTGCGACGGCGTGACGATCTCGCCCTGCCACATCACGCGGATGCCGCGCACGATGGTGCCGACCGGCCAGCCGGTAACTTGCTTGCCGTCATAAGGCGTCCAGCCGGCCTTGGAGCCGGCCTGGGCGTTGGTGATGGTTTCCTTGCGCTTCATGTCGACGACGGTGAAGTCGGCGTCGTAGCCGGCGGCGATGCGGCCCTTGCGCGCCATGCCGAAGATGCGGTTGGGGCCGTGGCTGGCGAGATCGACGAAGCGTTCCAGCGTTAGCCGTCCTGAGTTCACATGGTCGAGCATGATCGGCACCAGCGTCTGCACGCCGGTCATGCCCGACGGCGAGGCCGGATAGGCCTTGGCCTTCTCCTCGAGCGTGTGCGGAGCGTGGTCGGAGCCAAGTACGTCGACGACGCCCTGGCTGATGCCATGCCAGATGCCGTCACGATGACGGGCAGCCCGCACCGGCGGGTTCATCTGCAAAAGCGTGCCGAGACGGGCGTAATCGTCCGAGCTCATGGTCAGGTGATGCGGTGTCGCCTCGCAGGTGGCGACATCCTTGTGATGTTCGAGGAAGGCGATTTCTTCGGCCGTCGAGATGTGCAGCACGTGGATGCGCGCGCGCGTTTCACGGGCGATGCGCACCAGCCGCTCGGTGCATTGCAGGGCGGCGATCTCGTCGCGCCAGATCGGGTGCGAGGACGGATCGTTGTCGACGCGCAGGTTCTGACGCTCGCGCAGGCGGAACTCGTCTTCCGAGTGGAAAGCGGCACGGCGGCGGGTGTTGCGCAGGATCGAAGCGACGCCCTCGTCGTCCTCGACCAGAAGGTCGCCGGTCGACGAGCCCATGAACACCTTGATGCCGGCAGCGCCCGGCAGGCGCTCAAGTTCGGCGACGTCGCCGGCATTCTCGCGGGTGCCGCCGACCCAGAAGGCGAAGTCGCAATGCATGCGCGCGCTGGCGCGGCTGACCTTGTCGGCAAGGGCCGCCTCGCTCGTCGTCAGCGGATTGGTGTTGGGCATCTCGAAGACAGCGGTGACGCCGCCGAGCACCGCCGCGCGCGATCCCGACTCCAGGTCTTCCTTGTGCTCGAGGCCCGGCTCGCGGAAATGCACCTGGGAGTCGACCACGCCGGGCAGGATGTGCAGGCCGCGGCAATCGATGGTCTCGCCGGCGGAGGCGCTGCCCAGATCGCCGATCGCGGCGATCCGTCCGTTGGTCACGCCGACATCGCGGACACCGGTGCCGTCTTGATTGACGACAGTGCCGCCCTTGAGGATGAGATCGAAGGTGATTGCCATCGCGCGTGCCCTTGTCTGGGAATTGCCTGCGGCTTACGTAATGGCTCTCAGAAATGCAAGATCAGGTCCATGCCGACAGCCATCCTCGCAGACCGCGCCATAACAGATGTTTCCGGCCCCGATGCCGAGCATTTCCTGCAAAACATCCTGACGCTCGATCTGGATGCGCTTGGCCAGAACGAGGCCAGACCGGGCGCACTGCTTGCCCCGCAAGGCAAGATCATGTTCGACTTCCTGGTCTCGCGCAGCGGCGACAACGCGCTCAGGCTCGAATGCCGGGCCGACATCGCGGATGATTTCGTTCGCCGCCTGATGCTCTACCGGCTGCGTGCCAAGGCCGATATTTCGAAGCAGGATCAGATGCTTGTCGCCGTCTCATGGCAATCTGATTCAGCCGCTTCGCAAACTGATTCAACAACGACCGTCCGCGACAGCCGCTTCCCCTCACCGGTGTTCCGCCACTACGGCGCAGCACCCGCCGCCACAACAGGCGAAGCTGACTGGCACGCCTTCCGCATCGCCAACGGCGTCGCCGAGAGCGGCCCTGATTACGCGCTGAGCGACGCCTTCCCGCATGACGTGCTGCTCGACCAGATGGGCGGCGTCGGCTTCAAGAAAGGCTGCTTCATCGGCCAGGAGGTCGTTTCGCGCATGCAGCATCGCGGCACCGCCCGCCGCCGCGTGCTTCTGGTCACCGCCGCCGCGGACCTCCCCGCCGCCGGCACCGAGCTCAGGGCCGACGGCAAGGTCATCGGCACGCTCGGCTCCGCCTCCGGCACAAGCGGCCTCGCCATCGCCCGCATCGACAGGGTCAAGGCAGCCCTCGACGCCGGCAACGAGATCACCGCCGGGGACGTCGCCGTGTCGCTTGCCATCCCGGCTTGGGCCAGCTTCACCTATCCCGAAGCCGCAAGCGCGGAAGACGCCTGAGCCATGGCCGACCGTCCCGGCGCCCCGCCCCGCGCCTGGCAGCGCATGCTGTCGGGCCGACGCCTCGACCTGCTCGACCCCTCGCCGCTCGACGTCGAGATCTCTGACATCGCCCACGGCCTAGCCCGCGTCGCGCGCTGGAACGGCCAGACCTCCGGCGACCACGCCTTTTCGGTGGCCCAGCATTCACTGTTGGTCGAAGAGATATTCCGCAGGATCGTGCCGGCCGCAGCGCCGGATGCCTTGCTCGCCGCCCTGCTTCACGACGCGCCCGAATATGTCATCGGCGACATGATCTCGCCGTTCAAGTCGGTTGTCGGCGGCGGCTACAAGTCGTGCGAGGAGCGGCTGCAGCATGCCGTGCATCTGCGCTTTGGCCTGCCGGCCGAAATCGGCGTTGGGCTGAAGAAGGACATCAAACGCGCCGACCAGATATCGGCCTATTTCGAGGCGACATTGCTTGCTGGCTTTTCGGTAGCCGAGGCGACCGAATTCTTCGGCCGCCCGCGCGGCATCACCGCCGAAGGGCTCGACCTTGCACCGCAGCCGGCAAAGCGCGTGCAGGAAGCCTTCCTCAAGCGCTTTGCAGCGATCGAGAAGCTGCGCACCGGCCGGGCATGATCGAAAAAGCCGCACGCCGGCTTTCGAGCCGGATCACGCTCCGGTAGCAATCCTCACGCCGGCGGGATGAACTCCTGGCTGATCTCCTGGAACACCGGCATCGCCTCCAGTCGTGCGGCATCAGCGGCCAACGCCGGGAACTCGGCCATGTCGAGCAGGCCCTGCTGTGCGTCGTTGATGAAGCGCAGCACGGCGACCACCGCGATGTCGGCGTGGCCGATGCGGTCGCCGAACCAGTAGGCCCCGCCGCGCTTGTCACGCTCCGCCTCCAGTACCGCGAGCACCGAGGCAATCTGCGTGCGGCAGCGCTCGACCCAGACTTCCGACACCTGCGCATGCAGCCGCTTTTCGTAAAACAGGCTGACCGCCTTTTCGCCGACGCCGGTGGCCAGCGTCGCGATCTTCAAAGCCTGGTGTCGCGCCGGCTCATCCCTTGGGAACATCGCCTCGCCCGCGGGTGCCAGGCTGTCGAGATAGTCGAGCATCATGTGGCTGTCGATCAGCACCTCGCCATTGTCGAGCACCAGGGTCGGCACCCGAGTCAGCGGGTTGTAGGCGCGGATCTTGTCGGCGTCGCCGAAGGCCGACCATGTCTCATGCCGGAATGGGATACCATATAGCCGAAGCGCTATGCCGACGCGGCGGACGAAAGGGCTGTCATACTGGCCGATAAGGATCATGTCGTAACGTCCCGGAGCGAAACCTCTCGGGATAGTACACGAGGCATCGTTCCGATCCAGAAGCCTGGCCGCGCCGGTTCTTCGTCCAGAGCTAATGCGCGTGATTCTTGGTCGGTTGCCCCCTGAGTTCGAGCACCGCTACCAGCACCATCACGACAGTGGTCGCAGCCCCGATCGCCAGCGGCGACATGTGGCTGGCAAAGGGCACCATGGCCGCAAGCACGGCGATGCCGATGACATGCGACAGCGGAACGCGGCCGACGACATAGAACTTGAACAGCAGATTGCCGGCCAGATAGAGCGCCGAGCCGCCGATCGCCGTCCAGATCAGCGCCGGCTCGGCATGGCCGAGCGGATGGGCGAGCACCAGTTCGTCCGAAACCGCCACGACGATGATGCCGGCGACCAATATGACCGGGATGTAGGTATAGGCGACGCGAGCGATCTGGCCGGTGTCGGCGGCCGATGCGATCTTGTGATGGGCCAACTCCTGCCCGACGTTGAAATAGACCAGCCACATCGCCACCGAGGCGAAGAAGGTGGTCAGGAATGCCGCCAGGTTGACCCAGGTCCATTCGAGTTCGGCGAAGGTCGCGCCGGAGACCAGGATCGATTCGCCCAGTGCGATGATGATGAACAGCGCCGAGCGTTCCGCCATGTGGCCGCCCTCGACGTCCCAGCCTTTGGTCGACGAGGCGCCGTGCCAGGGTGTCCAGAAGCCGAGTGCCGGCGACACCAGTTCGATCAGCAGTGCCACCGCCCACAAGGCGAAGCGGTTCTCGGGTGCCGCCAGTCCGCCAGCGATCCAGAACGCGCCTGATAGCGCCAGCCACAGGCCGATGCGGACGAAGTTGAGATAGTTGTCGCGGTTGTGGTTCTTGAGCGCCCACAGCATGAACAGCGTACGCCCGACCTGCATGCCGACATAGGCGAGCGCGAACTGCAGGCCGCGCCCCTCGAACGCCTCGGGGATCGAGGTCGACAGCATCAGGCCGGCCAGCATGAGGGCAAACAGCATGCCGCGCACCGGCGCCTTGCCGGGGTCGAGCCAGTTGGTCACCCAGGCGGTGTAGTTCCACACCCACCACACGGCGACCAGCATCAGCAGGCCTTCGAAGGCGCCATTGACGGACAGGTCCTTGAGCAGGAAATGCGACAGCTGCGTCACCGCGAAGACAAAGACCAGGTCGAAGAACAGCTCGACGAACTCGACCCTGGCGCTCTCGCCCAGCCGCCGCTTGCGCTGGTAGTCGTTGCTTGCCCCGCTCAATGCCATGCCTGTTTCCTCAAACGTTCATTCATTGATGCCCTCGCGGCATCTCATTCAGGCAAGCCAATGCAAGGGCTGACTGGCCGTCATTCCCGAAACCCGGGGCTCAATCCGGTGGCGGCGGCAGCGACTTGTCGGCCCTGCACTTGTTCAGCGGCAGGATGTCACCGGCGAAGACCCTTTTGATGCGCTGGTTTTTGGCGTCGGTCTCGACGGTCATGCAGGCACAGCCATAGCCATAGCCGGCCCCCGGCACATTGGTTTCGACGAACTGCCTGGAGTTGAAGTCGGGTGCCTTGTCGGCGCCCGCCGCATCGGGCCCGTCAGCCTCGCCCTGCGAGGTGATCGTCCAGGTCGCATCCTTGTCAATCAGCCAGAGATTGCCCGGCGTCGGGCTTGCGTACCAGCCGCAGCGGCGTTCGGCCGCCGAAGCAGCGCTTAGCGACGCAACGACAAGTGCTCCAACCGCAATAGAGAGAATCCGCCGCATGCCTGCCTCCAGCGCTTCGGCAGGAAAACAAGCCGCGAAGTCATTTGCAAGCACCGATTGATACGTCGGGCCGCCACACGCGGCTCAGAGATGGGGCGCGAGCCCTGCCACCGTGTCCTTGCTCGAGGCAACGGGCACGATCTCGAAACCGACAAGATCGGCCCATTCGACGACCCAGCGCTGCAGCAGCGTCACGTCATCGGCTTCCACCAGCATGAAGCAGCGGCTCATGTCCCCGGCGATCCAGCTGTGATGGACGATGAAGCCCTCGGGCGCCAACCGTCCCTTGTCGCGGAAACGGCGATAGATCGCCTTCGGGTCGCGGCCGCGAAAATCCTCGATGACAAAGAAAAGCATCCTGTCCGCGTCCCCCGCTCTCATCGGAGAAGATCAGGGGCGGCGGAAATTGGCAAGGCTGTGGGTCAGTCGACCAGCGTGCCGCAGCTCAGGTTGGCGATCGCGCCCGTCATGGCCCCTGCCCGATCCGAGGCGGCAAAGGCGGCAAAATCGCCGATCTCGGACAGCGTTGGGAAGCGCCCGAGCAACGGCCCGTTGGCGGCACGGGCAACGAGCATGTCGTCGACCGACATGCCGGCCCGGCTGGCAAACCCTTCAAAGGCGGCGCGCACATGCGACACCTGCACGGATTCAGGTATGGCATCGGGGCGCAGGCAAATCACCCTGATGCCGCTGCGCCCGAGTTCGCCGGCGAGGATGCGCGACAACGCCTCGACCGCGGCACTTGCAACACCGTTGCCGAGGAAGCCCACGCCCGACATACGTGCGCCCGGCGTCGACAGCGTCAGGATCACACCCTTGCCGTGCATGTGGCGCGCCACGGCCTTGGCGGTCAGGAAGTTGGTCCTGGTGTAGGCGGCGACAGGCGTTTCGAAATCGGCAAGCGAAAGCTCCGCCAGCGGCGTGCCCTGCTCATGGGCGACGCCGACGGCATTCAGCGCGATGTCGATGCCACCGGTCTTCGTCGCGACCGAAGCGGCATGGCGTTCGACGGCTTCCTCATCGAGTGCATCGACAAGGGCGATCTCCGCGAAGCCGCCATCGGCGCGAATGTCGGCCGCGACAGCTTCCATCCTGGGGCGCGAGCGCCCGGCGAGGAAGACCCGGGCGCCGTCACGGGCGAATGCCTTTGCAGCGGCACCACCTATCGCGCCACCGCCGCCATGGACCACCGCAATGCGGTTGTGGAGCAGCATGTCACTCTCCAGCCTTTGCAGCGGCCTGCGGATTGCCGATACGCTCGGCGTACTCGCCCACCAGCCGGGTGTGGGTGCGCCAGAACCCGTCGGGCTCGCGTCCCTCAAGCCTGGCGGCGAGGATGCCGAGATGGGTGTGCCAGCCGGCGGCGACGTTGAGCATCGCGCCAGGGTCGGTGAGCCGGCGATGGGTGACTGTCAGCAACACCTTGTCGCTGCGCGGCTCGAGTTCGAAGCGCACCTCGGAGCTTTCGCCCGTCTCCGCCGCACCGCCCCAGCTGTAGGCGAGCAGATAGGGCGGCTCGCAGGCGATGATCTCGCCAGGCACGCGATGCTCGGCGAGTGCAGCCAGATGCGCCGGCGGCGGATCGTCGTTGCGGGTCAGTTCGGAATTGCGAAAGACGTTCTCGACCTGTCCACCTGCCCTCAGCTCCATCGGCCCGCCGGCGAGCCACTGGCTGCGCTTGTCGGAGTCGGTGAGATAGCTCCAGATCCGTTCGGCCGGGCCGGGCAGCAGCCGCTCGATGCGCACCGTTCCCGGTTCGGTGACGACGCCGTAAGAAGTATGGATAGTCATGACTTGCTCCCTTTCTTCTTCGCTTCACTGCCGGTTTCGGAGGGCTTCTTCGCCGCGGCCTGGTCTTCGGCCACGAGCAGGGCTTCGAGGGCGTCGAGTTGCTGGCTCCAGAATTTCTCATAGTGACGCATCCACTCGACGCCGGCATGCATCGGCATTGCGTCGAGGCTGCAGACATGGGTGCGCCCCTGCACGCTGCGGCGCACGAGCCCGGCTTTCTCCAGCACCTTGATGTGCTTGGAGGCAGCGGCCAGCGACATGTCGAACGGAGCCGCCAGGTCGCCGACATTGCGCGGCCCCTTGGCCAGACCGGTGAGCATCGCCCTTCGGGTCGGATCGGAAAGCGCGTGAAAGACCGCGTCGAGATGTTCTGAATTTTCAACCATAAGGTTGAACGTATAGCCGCGAATCCGCATAGTCAACCATTCGGTATAACGATTTTCGAAATCTACTTGCCGTTGCGTTCCAGCCGATCGAGGAACCACTGGGTCAGCCGCACCCAGACCTCGTCCTTCTCGCCCGAATCCTCGACGCCATGGTCGAGATTGGGATTGTCGTTGACCTCGATGACGAAGACGCCATCCTTGGTTTCCTTGAGGTCGACGCCATAGAGCCCGTCGCCGATGCAGCGCGCGGCGCGCACGGCGGTGTCGATGACATGTGCAGGCGCATGCTTGAGCGTGAACGTCTTGATGCCGCCCTCGTCGGGCTTGCCGGCGCGGTCGTGATTGACGATCTGCCAGTGCTTCTTGGCCATCAGATAGTGGATGGCAAACAGCGGCTGGCCGCCGAGCACGCCGACGCGCCAGTCATACTGCGTCGGCATGAATTTCTGGGCGATCAGCAGGTCCGAATCCTCGAGCCAGGCGGTCGCCAGCGCTTTCAGCTCGTCGAAGTTCGACGCCTTCTTGACGCCGCGCGAGAACGACGAGTCGGGGATCTTCAGCACCAGCGGAAAGCCAAGTGTATCGGCCGCCACCTGCAGGTCCGACACGCCGGCGATCATGACGGTCGGCGGCACCGGCACGTTGTTGTAGGCCATCAGCTCGTTGAGATAGACCTTGTTGGTGCAGCGGATCATCGACAGCGGGTCGTCGATGACCGGCATGCCCTCCTGCTGGGCGCGGCGGGCGAAGCGGTAGGTGTGGTTGGAGATCGACGTCGTCTCGCGGATCAACAACGCGTCGTAATTGGCGAGCTTGGCCAAGTCCCTCTTGGTGATCGGCTCGACCTCGACGCCCATCTTCTCGGCGATGCGGGCCCAGTAGCGCAGCGATGAGATTTCCGACGGCGGCAGCTGCTCGTTGGGATCGATCAGCGTGGCAAAGGTGTAGCGCGAAGGCGTGCGCGCCTTGGTGTCGCGCCATTCGCGGCTGGTATAGGCTTCGAGTGCCGCAACGAAGCGCTTCTTGTCGGCATCGTCCAGCCGTCCAAGCGTGGCAAAGCCGATCTTGTGGATCGACGCCCATTCGCCGTCCTTGATCACGACCTCCAGCGCCGGCGCGCGGAACCAGTCGAACAAAAGCCGGGTGAAACGGTCCCAGGCCTTGGACGGGCCGACGCCAAAAAAGATCGTCACCTTGGCCGGGAATGCCCCGCCCAGGTCCTTGCGGCACTTGTTGAGCGCCAGCTCCAGTTCAGGCAGCGCATTCTCGTAGAGCTTGCGTTCCGACAGGTCGATCATCGTCTCGACGGTCGGGATCACCTTGTGCCCACGCGAACCGGCGAGCAGCGAGGCGTAGTAGCCCCGGCTCTGATAGGCATAGCGGTTCGACAGATTGATGATCTTCGGCCGCTGGCCGCGAAACAGCGCCGGATGGGCAAGATAGTCGCGATTGGTGATGATCTTGTGCGGCGTCGCCGTCTGGTCGAGATCGCTTTGGCGGCCGGTGAGAATGACCCAGGTCATCGTTTCAAAGGCTTTCCGAGAGTGATTGCGGCGCGCAGGCCGTCGCGGCCGAACTGCGCCATGCGCATGAAGATGTCGTAGGGAACGGGTATGTTGGCGGCGTCCGATGCCGTCTCGCGCTGTTCGTCCTCGATCCACGGGTCGTGGATCAGGATGTGGCCGCCATCGTCGCCGATCGCCAGCACCCAGTGCGGCACCTTCTTGCCGAACATCAGGAAGCCCGAGATCAGCACCAGCACCAGCTTGCCCTCGGCGAGCTTGCCCCTGATGTCATCGAGCGTGAACGGCCGATAGGTCACCGGGATCGCGTATTTCGCGGCGCGGGCGCGGAAGTCGGCCTGCGCCAGCTCCATCACCCGGCGCTTTTCGGCGGTGCGGACGGACTGGAGGAACAGCGCGCCCTCGGCGGAAACGAAGATCTCGGCGCCAAGGCCCGCCTCGTGCCCGGCCACGGCCAGCCCGAACGGTTCGCAGCCGCCCGGCCCCGACATCATGAAGATCGTCGTTGCCTCGCGCCACAGCCTGACTTCCATCACCGGGTCCGGCACGAACTTGCGGTCGAAATTGGCCATCGCCATCATCAGGCAGCACGGGCCGCAGGTGAAGTCGCAGGTCTGGGCGTAGAACGGCACTTTCGTCGCCACCGGCACGTCGCCGCGCAGCGTCTTTTCGTAGCGCAGTGCTGCCATGCCGTCTTCGTAATAGTCAGGCTCGTGGCCGATCCTGCGGTAGCCGTTCTGCTCGTAGAGTCGGATGGCGCGTCCATTGTCCTCGCGCACCTCGAGCCTCAGCATCATGCGGCCATGCTCGTAGGCGACGTGTTCGGCGGCATCGAGCAGGCTGCGGCCGATGCCCTTGCCGCCGAAACCGGGTGCAATGGCAAACGAATAGAGCCGCGCCACGCCGCTGCCCTTGCGAAACAGCACCATCGCATAACCGGCCAAGCGGCCGGCGCTGTCGGCGACGAGCGCTTGCGCGGTTTCATGGTCGATCAGCTGGCGGAACGAGCGGCGCGAAATCCGGTCGCCTTCAAAGACGGCGTTCTCGATGGCGACAAGCGCATCGACATCTTCAGCGCGGGCCGTACGAATGTCGGCAGCCATCTGGTCCTGAGAACCTCGTCTGGGCGGGAGGAGCCCTGAAGGAATGTCCCTGCGAAGCGCTGGCGCGCCTGCGTTTGCATTGCGCAGTCACGCCTCGATTCGGGCCTTATTGTGACATGGCGCAGGGGCGGTCGGGCATATGAATCTCGTAGGAAAGCTGCCGAAAATGGGCGTGTCCTTCGAGGCTTGCTACGCTCGTAGTTCCGGATTTGGGCAGCCGGTGCTTGCGGCCGCGCCCTGCTTGGCTGCCCGAGCGCGGGGGAGCTTTTGGACACCTGCCCCGGTTCCTGATGGCTTGTGGCCACTCGACTGTCACGGCATGGATTCCCGACACTCTCCGCTCGTTTCACTCGCTCACGATGTCGGGAATGACGGATGGAGGGGTCGTCGCGACCAACCTTCAACATAGCTCCCAGGGTAAGGTATCCGTCAGTCACAGTGGTCGGAGATTGGCGAGACGCCCACACGATCCGTCATTCCCGACCTCGTGAGCGAGTGAAACGAGCGGAGAGTGTCGGGAATCCATGCCGTGACCGCCCAATGGCCACAAGCCATCAGGAAAACGGCGGAGCTCCGCAACTTGGGAGCCAAGCAGGGCTCAGCAGCGAGCTGCCCAGCTACTCAAGGTACGGAGGTGCAAGCGTAGCGCCCCCAAAGGAGGCACGCGCCTACGACTGCGTCAGCCCCGCGCCGGCCAGCAGCTGCTTGTAGGCGTCCTTGGCGACAACGCCCATCTGCTCCGGCGGCAACGTGCCGACGATGGCGCAGCCATAACCCTCGTCCTGCCAGTAGACAGCCTCCGGGCCACCGCTGGCGAGCGTATAGGTGCCCTTGGAGCGCTCGCTGCCTTCGGCAACGACATAGACCGAGATGCGGTTGCCCTCGGCGTCGGCATACAGCATCAGTGCTGCCGTGCTGCCATTCGCCGGCACCAGGCGTCCGCCCAGCAGCGTAAAACCGTTCTTGGTCAGGTCCGGCGCCACAAGCGTCAAGCCGGTGCGCTTGGACAGCCAGCCGGTCAGATAGGCCTGGTCGCTGCCGTCGACTTCGACCGGCCGGTTCTTGTCGGCGGCGAATGTCTGGTGCGCGGCGATCGCCAGTTCGGCCATGCGGTCGTCGTCGCCGGAACCAAGGCCGAGGCCGCTCGCCCCGGCAAAATACCCGCCAAGCCCGCCGGCGATCAGCAATGCCGCGGCGGCGGCCATGCGCCACCACTGCGCTGCCTCCTTGCGCTTGGGTCCGTCACCGTTGACCGCTGTTACCAGCCGCGACGGTGCCGGCTCTTCGAGCACGCCGGCAAACAGGTTGCGCAAGGCGGCGTTATCGGCCGCAAAACGCAGGCTTTTGGCCTTCATGTCGGGATTGGCTTCGAGCCACATCTGGTAGGCGGCGCGCTCGTCCTCCGGCAGCTCGCCGTCGAGCGCCAGGTGGATGTCACGGTCGGTGAAGCTGCGCGCGTTCATTTCTCGACGACCCTTATCGCCCGCCGACGTGCCTGATCGTCAAGCAGCCCGCGCAGTTCTTCCCGTCCACGCGCGATGCGCGACATCAACGTGCCGGCCGGCACGCCGAGCATCGTTGCGGCTTCGGCATATGAAAACCCTTCGATGGCAACCATCACCAGCGCGGCGCGCCGGTCGGGGCTGATCTGCTGCAAGGCCTCGACGATCTCGCGCGAGGCGACACTTTCGGCCTGCACTGCTGGAGTCGCCAGCGCCTCGGAGGCATCGAGCGGCAGGATCGAGGCCTCGCCGCGCCGGCTCACCTTGCGCATCTGGTCGATGAATAGATGGTGCATGATCGTAAACAGCCACCTCCTGGGGCTTTCTCCGGTTCGCCAGTTGTCCATGCGCACCAGCGCGCGCTCGAGACTGTCCTGGACGAGATCATCAGCGGAATCGCGGTCGCGCAGAAGCGCGCGCGCATAGCGGCGCAGCCGGGGGATTTCCTGAAGTATCGCTGCCTTCTTTTCGTCCATGACCGCGGATCGCAAGTCGCCCTCTTCGCACGCCGATTGAACGCGCCTAGTCGGCGCGACGCAAGCAGCTGACTGAACCCCAGTTGCCCAAGCGCACAACTAACGATGGCCAGGCGCGTTCTATTCCCGACTCATCAGAATTCTTGAACCTTTTCCCTAGTTCAATTGATTTTGAACATCGGCCGGGATCGGGTAAAAACATTCCACTCATGGGAGATCTGACGATGACGGCAGTGGCGGCGAACACCAGGTCGGGGTCGAAGATACCCTGGCTCATTATCATCTGCGGCTGCCTGATCGCGGCGATGACCTTCGGTCCGCGCTCGGCGATGGGCTTCTTCCAGCTGCCGATGCTCGCCGAAAAAGGTTGGGACCGCACCACCTTCGGACTCGCCATGGCGATCCAGAACCTGTGCTGGGGCCTTGGCCAGCCGGTCTTCGGCGCCATCGCCGACCGCTTCGGCAGCTGGCGCGTGCTGACGCTCGGCGCCGTGCTCTATTCGCTCGGCCTTTACCTGATGGCCCATGCCGACAGCGCCACCATGCTGCATCTGAGCGGCGGCGTGCTCGTCGGTCTCGGCGTTGCCGCCGGCTCGTTCAGCATCGTTCTGGCGGCGTTTGCCCGCAACACCAACCCGCAGAACCGCTCGATGGTGTTCGGCATCGGCACCGCCGCAGGTTCCGCCGGCATGTTCATCTTCGCCCCGATCAGCCAGGGTCTGATCGACGCCTATGGCTGGTCCGACACGCTCGTCTACATGTCGATCGCCATGCTGGTCATCCCGGTGCTGGCAATCCCGCTTGTCGGCAATGCGCGCTCGGGCAAGGTCTCGCAGGCCGAGGTCGAGCAGACGCTCGGTCAGGCGCTGTCCGAGGCCTTCGGCCACAAGAGCTACCTGCTGCTGACCTCGGGCTTCTTCGTCTGCGGCTTCCAGGTCGCCTTCATCACCGCCCACTTCCCGGCCTATATCAGGGACATCGGCATCGACGCGCGCTACGCCGTGATCGCGCTGGCGCTGATCGGCTTCTTCAACGTCATCGGCTCGCTCGCCTCGGGCGTCATCGGCCAGAAATATTCCAAGCCGCACTTCCTCGCCTGGATCTATATCGCCCGCTCGGTGCTGGTGACGGTGTTCCTGCTGGTGCCGCAGACGCCGACCACGGTCGTGATCTTCGCCATCATCATGGGCCTGCTGTGGCTGTCGACTGTGCCGCCGACAAACGGCCTGGTCGCCATTATGTTCGGCACCCGCCATCTCGGCATGCTCGGCGGCATCGTCTTCTTCTCGCACCAGATCGGCTCGTTCCTCGGCGTCTGGCTCGGCGGCTACCTCTACGACCATTTCGGGTCCTACAACCCGGTCTGGTGGCTCGGTGTGCTGCTTGGCCTGTTCGCCGCCGCCGTCCACTGGCCGATCAAGGAACGCCCGGTCGTGCGCCCCGCGGTGCTGGCTCCGGCGGAGTGAAATCTCCTCTGGCCTGACCCTGGTCAGGCCAGATCGGTCCGGGAAAAGTCGTTGCCCTTATAGAGCAGCTTGGCACTGAGCGCCTTGGCACAGGCATAAGCGAAACAATCGCCGAAGTTGAGGTCGGCTGGATGGCCGACCGCCTTGCCGTAGCGCATGCCAGCATCGATGGCGATCGAACCCATTTCGCTTGAGATCGCCGTTTCCTGTGCCGCGATCTCGAGCACGAAATCATCGACCAGATCGCGCGCCCGCTGAACGATTTCCGGGGTCGGCTTCCTACCGGTTGGTCCGGCAGCCGCGCGGGCCAACGCCATCACTGCCTCGAAGCGAACCAGCGGCGAAACATGGCGCTCGCCTGATATGTCGCCGAGCCGCTTGACCAGTTCTTCCCAGCCGGGCTCCTGGTTCAGAATGGCGACGATGACCGAGGCATCGACGAACATCATTCGCCGTCCCACATCTCGTCGGTGAATTTCTTCATTTCGAATTCTGGATTGGGCAGTCCGATCCCGGCTGCCTTGGCCTGCAGCTTGGCCAGCCGGTCGCGCAACGGGACCTTGGCACGATTGCGCGCCAGCTCGTGCACGAGCGCGGTGCGGACCGCCTCGGTCTTGCTTGCGGCACCCGACACCGCCTGCAACTCGGCGGCCAGGGCATCGACCTCGTTGTCTCTGATGTAGAGGGGCATCTGAATATTCCTTCTGGATATTCAGATATCCCATTTTGCATATTCAAACAAGGTTGGCCTGCTGCCGGCGAACGAGCTAGCGGCAGTAAAAGCGGCGGCCGTCCTGGCCGATGAAGGTGTTGCTGCGGCGATCGTAGCCGTAGCGCTTGTGGCAAGGGCCGCTCCACTGGTCGCGCCGACGCTCCTTCGCGTTTTCTTCGGCAATCGATCCGGCGACGATCGCACCGACGGCAAGGCCGAGGATGCCAAGGCCGATCGCGGCTTCGGTGTCCTTGTCGCGCTTGCGCTCATGACGATCGTGCCTGTCGCGCCACCGGTCGCACTGCCGGCGCTCGTAGCGGTCGCGCGGCCATGAGCAGTCGATGTCGTCATCGTCGTCGTAATAGTAGCTGTCGCCGACCAGCAGCACCGGCGCATCGGCGGTGAAGCTCCGGCTGCCGGCATGCACCGGAAGGCTGGCAAGCAGGCTGGCGGCCAAGGCGCAGGCCAGCGTCTTTGTAAAATACATCATGCCTCCTTTCCGGGCCTGGCCCGGTCATCGAAAACAGGCCGATTGGGAGCTGGGCCTGTCTTCGATGTGGTGGGACACCGTTGTCGTCGCCCTGCGTCCCCCCTGGAGGGGCAAGGGACGCGGCAGCGCCTGCAACGGGCGTAACATCCATCCCGACGACCGCCATTGGTCTTCGGGTTTCTTTCCTTAGAAGCCGTAGTTCAGGCCGAGCTTGACGCTGTGGCTGGCAATGTCTTCGCTGCGTTTTCCGCCGCCCTTGACCACCGCGTTCACGTCGCCATAGTTGACGTAGTTGTACTCGACGCGGCCCCTGATGCCGCCATCGAAGGCCTGCTCGATACCGCCGCCGACCAGGTAGCCGCCTTCCCACTTGTCATCGGAAATGACGTTGCCCTTGCCCTTGAACTTGGCCATCGAGTAGCCGGCGGTGCCGTAGATCAGCGTGCGGTCAAGGGCTACGCCGGCGCGAACCTTGGCAGCACCGTTCCAGGTGCGCTGCAGTTCGGCGCCACCGCCGAGATTGTACTTCGAACCCTTGGAATAGCTGCCTTCGAGCTCGGCGCCGTAGACCATCTGGCCAGACTGGAAGTTGGTGCCGACCTGGCCGCCGAGTTGCCAGCCGCTCTTGTCGGCGAACGGGTTCGGCAAGCCCGAGGAAGCCGAACCGAGATGGATACCGGCGTAGGTGCCCGACCAGTCGTAGGCCTGATTGGAAAAATCCTGCGGCGCCTCATAGTTCTGGGCGATGTCAGCGGCCATTGCAGGCATGGCGAAAGGCGCGAGGCCAGCGAATACGACGAAAAACAGATTTCGCGTGGACATGTTAGTTCTTGCTCCGACATTTGCGTGGGGCTGCGAAGCAAAAAGCCTCGCAGCCCGTTGACGGGGCCTCGACGCGGCGGCAACGGGGGGAGAACCCGCCGGCTAAGTCCCGTGCACCATATCATTGGTTGCGAGCGTAAACTGAGCCTTCTGCATTGCAGCAACATTGCATCGAATGTAATAAAATCAATTATTTAGCGGTAATCTTTCGGTAACTTTCATTAAGCCTTCCTTGCGTTGGCCGATCGCGAGCGCCCCGGCAATCGGGCCGCCCGCCACGCCACGCATGGCGTCCTGCGGCCACGCAACCACCGGCCCATTGCCAAGGCTGATGTTCTGCGACGACCATGGATCCTGACGGCGTCTGCCGGCCTGTTGCGCTCTGCGAGCAGAACATGTGACGGTGTCAGGCTGAAATTGTCAGACAGCAGTGCGGGCCAGGAGGCTTCAGGTGGTCGAGATCAGGAAAGACCAGGGCTTGGCAGGCCAGATTTCATTGCAGCCGGCGGCAAAGACCGCATTGCCGACCTTTGCCGCCACGGCGGCCATGGTCGCCATTCTCTATTTCGCGGCCGACGTGCTGCTGCCGCTGGCGATCGCGATACTGCTCACCTTCGCGCTGGCACCGATCGTCAGCTGGCTGCGCCGGCTCGGCGTGCCCAGGCTGGTCTCGGTCATCGCCAGTGTCTTGGCCGCCTTTGGCATGGTCGCCGTGTTCAGCTTCGTCGTGGCGTCGCAGATCGGCGAAGTTGCCCAGAACCTCCCGACCTATCAGTCCAACATCCTCGAGAAGGTGCGCTCGCTCAAGGAGACCGGCGGCGGCAATGGCATCATCGACAGGCTGAGCGGGGTCATCGAGCGCGTCGGACAAGAGATCGACAAGCCCGAATCCGCGACAGTGGGGCCGTCGCAACCCTCGCGGCCGGACCCGCTGCTGGTCGAGATCTTCACGCCCCAGCGGCCGATCGAAACCCTGAAGAACCTGATCCTGCCGCTGATCGGCCCGCTCGCCACTGCCGGCCTGGTCATTGTCGTCGTCATCTTCATGCTGCTGGAGCGCGAAGACCTGCGCGACCGGTTCATTCGACTGGTCGGCTATGGCGACCTGCACCGAACGACCGAAGCGCTTCAGGATGCCGGCCGCAGGGTCGGGCAATATCTGCTGATGCAACTGGTCGTGAACGTAGCCTATGGCGTCCCGATCGGCATGGGTCTCTGGTTGCTGGGCATACCGAACGCGGTGCTGTGGGGCCTGCTGGCGATCGTGCTGCGCTTCGTGCCCTATATCGGCCCGGCGATCGCGATGATCCTGCCGCTTTTCCTGGCCCTGGCGGTGGCGCCGGGCTGGTCGCTCGTCCTGTGGGCGGCAGCACTGTTCATCGTGATGGAACTCATCATCAACAACGTCATCGAGCCATGGCTCTACGGCTCCCGGACGGGCCTTTCACCACTGGCCATCATTGTCGCTGCGATCTTCTGGACCTGGCTGTGGGGACCGGTGGGGCTGGTGCTGTCCACGCCGCTGACCGTCTGCCTCGTCGTGCTGGGAAAGCACGTTCCGCAGTTTGCATTCCTCGAGGTTCTGTTCGGCAACGAACCTGTCCTCGATCCCAAGCAGCGCCTCTATCAGCGCCTGCTGGCTGGTGACCCCGAGGAAGCGACGGACCACGCCGAAGAGATGCTCGAGACCGAGTACCTTGTCGACTTCTACGGCAGCGTGGCCATTCCGGCATTGCTGCTCGGCGAACGCGACCGCGCCCGCGGTGCGCTGACCGACGAGCAGCGCAGGCGCGTTGCGGCAAGTGCTGCGACGCTGGTCGCCAACCTGAACGAGATCGCCAATGAGGAGGCGGAAGAAGGCGACGACGTCGCTACGGACGATACCGAGCAGGACGAAAGCCCTGAGGACGACGAACTGCCGGATGGTGCGGGAAAATCGGTACTTTGCATAGGCGGGCGCGGCGACCTCGACAACGCGGCCGCCGCCATGCTCGCCCAGGTCCTGACGGTTCAGGGCGCCTCGGCGTCGACGGCGAGCCACACCGATGTCGACCCGGCCAACATCCGCAACCTGCCGCTTGGCACGTTCCAGACCGCGATCGTCGGCTTCCTCAACTCCGACTCGGTGAACCATGGACGCTACGTTGTGCGCCGGCTCAAGCGGGCCGGTAAGAACCTGCGCGTCGGGATCGTGCTTTGGGCCGACGAGGCATCAGGCCGCGACGCCGAAAAGCTCGCCGCCGAGTTGAACGCCGACTTTGTCGCATACGACATGACATCAGCCGCGACGGGGGCGCTGTCGGACACGCCTGCCGTTCCCCTCAAGGCGCCGAAACGCATGGTCAGGCGCCAGTCTTCATCCCGCAGCAAGCCGACGGCAAAGCAGAAAGCGCCAGCCGGTTGAAACCTGCAGGTGCTGGTCTGCTGGGTTGGCAGCCGGCTCGCGGCGCGCGCCTTAGCGCGCCGCCCGCGTCAGCAGGCGCTGGTAGAACAGGCCGATGCCGATCAGCACGCCGCCCAGGCCGATGAAGGAGAGCGCCCGCAACACGCCTTCCAGTTCGGACATGTCGAACAGGAAGACCTTGGCCACCGCGACCGAGATCAACGCCGCCGAGGCGATGCGCAGCACCTGCGACTTCAGCGTCACGCCAGCGACCAGCAGGCCGACGCCCATGGCCAGCCAAAGTGCCGAATAGGTGTAGGTCTCGACCTGCCCGAGTCCGGCCCACAGGCCGATATGCTCGCCCTGGAACAGCCGCCTCACCGACAGCGTCGCATAGGCGAAGGCCAGCAGTGCGGCGACCAGCGCCAGCATCGCCGAATACCATTGCGGCCGCTTGCCCCGGGCGTAATACGCCAGCGCCGCCGCCGCTGCCGCCGGCAGCAGATAGGCAAGGAACAGCAGGTTGAAGAAGGGGATGCCGCCGGTGCTTTCGTTGGTGAACAGCGGGTTGAGCACGAGGAAGTGCTGGCCGACGATCGACAGCACCGACACCACGCCGATGCCGAGCGAACCGTAGCGCAGCACAGGGCTTGGCGAACGCATGTCGAGCGCCACCAGCATGGCGCCGCCGCCGAGCGCTATCAGCGTGTAGATCGCCTGTTCGGCCAGCGTCGGCACGTCGGAGGTGATGACGCCGCCATTCATCGCATGGCGCACCAGCATCGCCAGCGTCAGCAGGGAAAACAGCGCAGCCACTGCCTCCATGACCAGCCGAGGCCGCCCATTGGTGGTGCGCGCCAGTTGCCAGGCGGCAAAGCCGAAGGCGAGCGCGGGGATGCCGTAGCCAGGCAGGATCCAGTTGAACACCGGCGTCTTGCCGAGCACATCGACGCCGACGATTGTCGGGTCGAAGGCGACACGCGCCAGCACCGCCACCGCTGCGGCGACGCTCAGCCAGCCCAGCACCGGATAGCTGCGCTGCCGTGTCGCCAGCGCCGGCAAGGCCGCCGCAGCACCGAGCAGCACTGTGGTCCAGCCCGAACCGAAGCCCATGTGCAGGGCGAGCAGCAGCGCCACCCCTGCCCCGCCAAAGGCGAAGGGCACGGCAGGCCCGCCGGCTAGCTGTGGCTGTTCGCTGCGGGCGATCCATTCGCCGCCGGCCACGAAGGTGGCAACAAGAACAACTGCGATGAGCGCGCGGAGAAGATCGCGGTCAGGGTTGCCATAGGCGATCCAGAGCGAAAACAGCACCACCAGCGGCACCGCCACGCCCCAACCGGCCCAGGCCGCTGCACGCCAGGGTGCCGCCGTCACCTGTCGCCGGGCGCTCCAGAAGCCCGCAACGGCAAACACCAGCCCGAGCAGCCAGCCGATGCGGGTCAGCGTCGAGCCGGCGACCTCGATCGGCAGGCCTTCGACAGTCAGCGCGCCGATCGGCAGGTCGAGGTCAAAGGTGCCGCCCAGCGCATTGCGCAGATAGACAAGCACCGTCGCGAGGCCGGCGGCAAACAGCAGCGACACCGCCGCCGGGCGATAAAGTGCCACCGCCAGCATGCCGATCAGCAGGATCGTCCCGCGCAGCGGCCCGCCAAGTGCTGCATAGGTCGGATGGATGAACAGCACCACCGACGTCATGGCGATGAAGAAGGCCGGCACCATCGACGGCCAGTCGAGCGAGGTCGGCTCGTCGTCGCGGCCGAGCCACAGCAGCGCCAAGGCCGCCAGCGTGACGGCGGAAATGAACAGCACCACCGCAAAACTCGCCAGCGGCGCGTCAGCGAGGTAGAGCAGCGTCCACAGGCCGGTGCCGATGAAGGCAGCACCCATCAGCAACGACCACCTGCGGGTGCGCGCGACGGCCGCCGTCGCCACCAGCACGATGGCGAGGTAGCCGAACAGGGCCCAGTAGTTGGGTGCGGTGGATGCAACCAGCACCGGCGTCACCATCGAGCCGAGCAGGCCGAGGCCGGCCAGCGCCTGGCCATGGGCCAGGGCTGCGGCAATCGTCGCGACACCGACGATGCCCAGGAGCACGAAGGCCGGGCCTGCGCCGATGAAACCATAGATGCCATGCGCGGCGTAGATCGTACCGAACAGGGTGAACGCGCCCGCCGCCGTCAGGATCGCCGGGATGTAGGCGTTGGAGCCGTTCTGGATCGGCACGCGATAGCCGGTGCGGCGGATGAATTCGCCACCGCCGACAAGCACCAGCCCGAGCAGCGCCGCCATGCTGAGCCGCAAGCCTGGGCCGAAGATGCCGGATTCGATGGAATAGCGGATCAAAAACACCGCGCCGAAGGCCAGCGCCAGGCCGCCGACCCACACAGCCCAGCGCGTGCCGAGGGCTGTCTCGATGTCGGGTGTCGCACGCGCAGCAGCCTGCTGCGGCTCGGCTGCCGCCGGCGTAGCGCTCCACGGCCCCGAGGCGGTCGCATCCGCCTCGGCGTTCGCCGCCACGGGGCAACTCGACTGGCGCTGCTTCAGGCGTCGCTGCCGTTGCCGCGACAGGCTCCGCCGCGGCGGGCTGCTCGGCCACGTCAGTTGCCAGCGCCTCTGGCAAGGCCGCCTCGCTCACCGTCTCTGCCTTGACCTGCGCCGCCTTGGCCGGCGCAGGCACCGCACCCGACAGCACGAGGCTGCGCAGCGCGCCAAGCTCGCGTTCGAGCAGGCCAAGCCGGCTCTGCTGCTTCGACACGATGACGATCAGCGCAACGATGGCGATGACGCCCAACAGGCTCTCAAGCATGGCCGTTCCCCCTCAGATTGGCCGGCTCACCGCGCCGCCAGATTGGCGACGGGAAAGATCGAACATGTTTCGGTGCCAAAGGCGAGCAGCTTGCCGTCCTTGTCCTTCAGCGTCGCTTCCGAAACGGCGAGCGTGCGGCCCTTGTGGATCACCCTGCCTTCGCAGACCACTTCGCCTGTCTTGGGCGTGATCGGCCGGGTCAGATTCACCTTGAACTCGACGGTGGTGTAGGCTTCGCCCTTGTCCAGCGTGCTGTGCACGGCGCAGCCCAGTGCCGAGTCGAGCAAGGTCGCGGCCCAGCCGCCATGCACCGTGCCGAGCGGGTTGAGATGGCGTTCGCCCGGCAAGCCGCGAAACACCGCCCGCCCCGCTTCCACTTCGGTCAGGCCGAAATTCATCACTGCCGCGATCGGCGGCGCCGGATAGAGCCCGTCGACGACACGCTGCAGCAGATCCCAGCCAGAATAGAGATGCACGTCCTCATGCGGGATCGTGCCCAGGCCAAGCGGAGACACGAGGCCGGGAAACAGTTCGACTTCGCTCATGCGGCAGTGTCTCCATGGGAAAGCGCCCGAGGGGAGATGGCTTGGGCAGCGTAGAACTTCCTCAGCGCCATCAACAGCCCGCTGCGCGCGTCCGGCACCTCGATGCCGCGCGGCTCGTAGACGTGGCGGGCAAAGAAGAAGCTCGACAGGCGGAAGGCGTCTTCGATGGCCTTCAGGTCAGCCCCCTGCCGCGCCCCGCGCTGCAGGAAAACGGGCAATGGCAGCAGCTTGTCGCGCCATGGTTCGCCTGCGACGCGCGACACGGCGCGGCCGGATTTCGGCGAGACATATGTCAGCTCCTCATGCGCGCCGGTGGCGGCGCATTCGGTGAGATCGAGGCCGAAGCCGAGCTCTTCCAGCACCAGCAGCTCGAAGCGCACCACCAGTTCGCCGACGGCATCCGGCTCGCTCAGATTCTCGATCAGGATCGCCAGCGTCTCGTAAAGTGCGGCATGCGGATCGCGCTCGGGCAAAAGCCTGAGGTGTGCCGCCAGCGTCTGCAGCGCATAGACGGCAATCGCGCTGTCGATCAGCCTTGCGGCATTGAGCTCGATCGGCTCGGCCTGGAAGGTGCCGAGATGCTCGTCGAGACGCGCGCGCCACGTCAGCTCGACACGGTTTCCCGGCTGCAGCACCGGCTGCTGCTTGCGCGAACGGCCGCCGCGCACCAGCCCAAGATGCCGGCCATGGGCACGCGTCATCACCTCGAGCACGGCGCTTGTTTCGCCATGCTTTCGGGTGCCGAGGATGATTCCTTCGTCGCGCCACTCCATGGCCGGACCATCAGCCGGTTAGGCGGCGAAATCAAGAACTATGGCTGCCAGCAAGCTGGTGACCTTGTCCAGTCGGCTCAGCGCTCCGGCAATGCCGGAATCAGCGCCAACAGCAGCAACGCGCCAAGCACCAGAGCCGCCGCCACCGCAGCCAGCGGCAGAAGCCCGAGCGTGATGAAGGGCGCAACCAGGGCCGTGCCGGCGGCGGTCGTTCCGAGGATGGCGACCACGACAAGCGCCGCGCCGCGCGCGTCGTCACCATGCGAGGCCACAACCGCGCGGTGGAAGCCGGGCGGGCCACGAAAGCCGAGGCCGAAGTTGAACGGCACGAACAGCGCCGTCACCACCAGCGTGTTCGCCCCGCCGGCCAGCGCGTAGCCCAGCATCGCCAGGCCTCCGAGCGCCGAAAGTGCGGTGCCGAACCAGATCATGCGCTCGGCGCCGTACCGCGCCGTCAGGCGGCCGGTGGCGTTGGCGGCAACGATGAAGGTCGCAATGCCGGTGAGCTGCATCACGATGAAATCCTTGAGCCCGGCACCCAGTGCGGCGACGAACACTGTCGGCGCGGCGAAGACGATCACCAGCAAAGCGCCGAGCGTGAAGGCGTGGCTCACGGCATAACGCAGGAAGGTCGCATCGCGCAGCAGATGCGCGTAGCCGCCGCTGCGGCGTCCGCTGACCACGCGCGGCAGGTGCCGCCCAAGGGCTGCCACCGCTGCCGCGAGCACAAGCGCAAGTACGGCAATGACCTCGAACGACGCGTTCCATCCGGCAACGGAAAGCAGCCAGACGCCGGCGACGGGTGCCAGCGCCGGCGTCAGCGACTCGATGCTGCCCAACAGCCCGAGCTTGCCGATGGCGCGCTCGTCGCCATAGAGCGCGCGGATCATGCCCGGCGCGAAAACCGCGGCCGCTGCTCCCGCCGCGCCCTGCAGGAAACGCAGCGCGATCAGCATTTCGAGCGAGGTGCTGAGGCCGGCCAGCGCCGAGACAAGGCCATAGGCCACCAGAGAGCCGACCAGCAGGCGGCGCTGGTCGAAGCGCGCGCCGAGCGAGCCGAAGACGAGCAGGCCAAGGGCCGCTCCGGTGACGAACGCCGCCAGCACGAACTGCGCCCGGGCATAGGTACCGCCCAGCACCTCGGGCAGGCTCGGCACTGCCGGCAGCACGAGATCTGTGCCGGCGATGCCGAGCACAGTGCTGGTCACGATGAGTGCGAAAGCGATGCCTGCATGGCCGCCATGCTTGCCGGTGGTCATTGTCTTGCCAGTCTGTCGATTGAGGGCTTTTTTCGGGACGGCGTCAGTGCCCCATGACAGGCCGTGGGTCAAGCAAAGCCGGTTGGTCCAGTTGCCGCGCCCTCGCGCGGCCCTGTCACGGGCAGTCGCTGTCGCGCACGAAGCGGGCCTTGACCCAGCCTTTGGTGGTGCGGTCGCCATTGTAATGCGTCACCGGGCACCAGCGGCTCGCCCAGGGCTGGCTTGCCGGCCGGCAGGCGGCGTCGAGATGGATGATGCCATGCGTCTGCGGCACCAGCACGTCGACGACGCGGGCATTGGCCGAGGGCCGTGCCCGCATGTTGAGCGCATCGTTGCTGGCGACATTGACGACGACCAGGCATCCGGGTCCCGAGGTCGCCATGACAGGCGTGGCGATGGTGAGCGTGAGCAATGCGGCCAGAAGTGCCCTAGGCATGTTTTTCCCCGCTGCAATACCGGCGGATGCGCCGGCACCTGAGCTTAGCCCGGCAAGCCCGACGCGCCAAGACGGCCGCCGCCTCTGGACGGCGGCCGTATCGCGTCAGGCGAACCGGGGGCGCAGCATCCGCGTTCCGGCCCAGTCGAGCGCCAGCATGACCAGCAGCGACAGGCCGACGAGCGGGAACGCAATGCCGCCAATGGCGAGGATCGCGATCAGCCCGCGGAAGACGCTGGTATCGTCAGGCAGCGGCGGCACGCCGAGCGAACCGGCCGGACGGCGCTTCCACCACATCACGCCGGCCGAGACCGCCAGAAGCACGATGCCCATGCAGGCGGCCAGCAGCACGAGCTGGTTGGCCAGGCCGAACTCCTGGCCCATATGCACCGAGATGCCCCATTCCATCCATTTGCCGCCCACACCGTAGTCGGCAAAGCCCATGTCGATCAGCGGCTTGCCGCTGTATTGGTCGAGATGGATCACCCGCTGCTCGGCGGCGGCGTCGGGATAGACCGAACCGGTGTAGACGCCTTCCGGCTTGCCCGGAATGGCGACCGCATAGCCGCGATGCAGGCCAAGCCTGTCGAAGGTCTCGACTGCCTTGTCCAGCCCGATCGGCGTGCCGGCAACGCCTGAGGATTCCGGCAGCTTGGCCTGCTCCAGCGACCATGACGTCTTCGCGACATTGTCGAGATGCTCACCCGACATCGGCACGTCGACGCGGACGCCCGAGGGGTAGCCGAAATTGCTGCCATTGGCCCATTCGTTGACCTTCTCGCCCCAGACGCCCGACCAGGGCATGCCGGTGATCGCCAGGAAGACGATGAAGAAGCCGACGAACAGGCCGGTCACCGCATGCAGGTCGCGCCAGAACATGCGGTTTTTCGGCTTGCCTCGCACGCTGACGACACCGCCCTTCTTGCCGCGCGGCCACCACAGATAGATGCCGGTGCCGACCATCAGGATCGACCAGCCGCCGGCAAGCTCGATCAGCAGCCGCGCCGTGTCGCCGAAATATTTCAGGCTGTGCAGGTAGCGGATGGTCCACATGATGGTACCGCGGTCAGGCAAGGCCCCCAGCACGGCTCCGCTATAGGGGTTCACATAGACGGCGAGCTTGCCGAAATCGGCCGTGGTGACGGTGATCTCGGCCGAACTCTGCGGCGTTGCCGGGTCGAGATATTTCACCGCCGTGCCGGGATAGCTGGCCAAGGCCGCATCGACCATGACTTCCGGCGACACCTTGCTCAGCTCGACGGTGACGCGCTTGAGGTCGGAATAGACGGCGGTGTCGATCTCGTCCTTGAAAAGGTAGAGCGCGCCGGTGACGGCGAGCGTGATCATGAAGGGCAGAACCATCAGCCCGGCGTAGAAGTGCCAGCGCCAGACGGCGCGGTAAAGATTGGACGCGGAGCGTGCAGCTACAGTGCTGCTCTCCCGTCCGAGGGTGATTTCGGACATTTTTGTCTCCAGAAGCGTGGAATGTCAGGCCGCGTGAACGGCCCTGATCGGTTCGACGTCAGACGGAGATCGTGGGTGGCGCCCGTGCCTCGGCGATAAGTCCGCGCAGGCCCTGCCGAACCGGCACGGCCTGTTCGGCAATGACGATGCCATGCGCTTCGGGACGGTCGAGAATGAAGGCAAGCTGTTCGCCGGGCAGACCGGGCGTGGTCGCCACGGCCAGCTGGCAGAGCGTGCCGCACGGGCAATCCGCGGGACTGCGGGCGGGCTGCTTGTCGCCGCCTGCCGGTCCCATGCCCTCCATGGTGCAGATGACGCCAAGCGGGTCAGCGGCGGAAGCCGCCATGGCGCCTGATGCAGCGCCCGAAAGCAGCGCCTGGAACAGCAGCATGAAGGCGATCATGCCGGCGATGGCGCCAGCCGACAGCCTGTCCCGCAAAAGGAGCCGCATGCTCTTCATCATGGCGCCATGCCACATTGCCGCCGCAAAGTCACTGCGGCACGAGCGCTTTGCGCGTCAGCCGTGGCGCGGCCATTGCTGGTGCAAGGTGTCGATGACGAAGCCATGTGCATGCCGGTGCCCAAGGCGATGCCCGCCCTCGGCCCAGTGCGGATCGTCCTCGTCGAGGTCGTCGTGGTGATGGCCCAGCACATCGGGATCTGTCGCCGGCCACATCGCGAATGCCGCCGCCAGAGATGCGGCGGCGATGCCCGCCATGATGACGAAGGTCTGGGAGATGCCGACAGTCACGCCGAGCCAGCCGGCCAGCGGATAGGTGATCAGCCAGCAGGCATGGGACAGCGCGAACTGCGCGGCGAAAAGTGCCGGCCTGTCTTCGGCGTGCGACGAGCGCCTGAGCAGCCGTCCCGCCGGCGTCTGGGCGATCGAATAGCCGAGACCGAGGATGAACCACAGCGGCAGCAGCGAATCGAAGCCCTGCACCTGCGTTCCGCACACAAGCCCGGCTGCCAGCAGCGCAATGCCCGCCAGCATGATCGAGCGGTCCTGAACCCGGTCGAGGATTCTCGGCAGTATCAATGCCGCCACCATCGAGCCGCCGCCATAGGCAGCCAGCGCCATCGCTGCCGCCTTCTGCGTCAGGCCGTACTCGCCCTGCACGATGACGACGGTGTTGACGATCACCATCGCGCCGGAAGCCGCCACCGCCATGCTGACCGCGAGCAGGCCCTGCAGCCGTGGCGTCGCAAGATAGATTTTGAGACCCCGCGTCGTCCGCTCATAGATGCCACGCGGCGCCGACAGCTTCGGGCTCGGCAGCGTCACCGAGACCACCAGGGCAGCCGAGGCCAGAAAGCCGACGACGGTACCGGCAAACAGGCTGTGGAAACTGATCACCGTCAACAGTGCAGCGGCAAGCACCGGGCTGACCAGGCTTTCGAGGTCGTAGGCGAGCCGGGTCAGCGACAGCGCGCGGGTATAGTCCTTCTCATCAGGCAATACGTCGGGGATCGTCGCCTGGAACGCGGGCGTGAAGCCGGCGGATGCCGATTGCAGCACGAAGATCAGCACATAGACCTGCCAGACCTCGGTGACGAAGGGCAAAAGCAGCACCACCGCCGCACGAACCAGATCGAGGCAGACCAGCATCGTGCGCCTGGGCAGCCGCTCGGCGAAGGCAGCTGCAACTGGTGCGACGGCAACGAAGGCGATCATCTTGATCGCCAGTGCCGTGCCGAGCACGACGCCGGCGTCCGGCCCCGCCAGTTCATAGGCCAGAAGCCCGAGTGCCACGGTGGCAAGCCCGGTGCCCATCAGCGCGATCAGTTGCGCCGCAAACAGATGGCGGTAGGTGCGATTGGACAGGATGTGAAGCATTTTTGTCGGGCTCTGGCGGTGTCAGGCACTGTTGGGCGGAGCGGTCGCTGGCGCGGCATTGCCGGCAGCCTGCGGCGTGTTCAAAGGTATTTGGTGATTTCCTTGAACTCGTCGATCGACTGCCGCTGCTCGCGCGGCAAGGCTCCGACCGCGTCCTCCAGGCAATGGTCGAGATGATCCTGGATCAGCGTGCGCTTGGCCTGGCCGACGGCCTTTTCCACCGCATGAAGCTGTTGGGCGACATCGAGACAAGGCCGGCCCGCCTCGATCATGGCGATGATGCCGCGAAGATGGCCCTCGGCGCGCTTCAGCCGCTTGATCGTATCGGGATGGGAGGCATGGACGTGAACGTGCTCTGTCATTCCAACATGCTATCCCCCAGGGGAGTATACAGTCAAGTTCGCGCCGGCACCTCCAACAGTCACGACGCCCAGCCTTTCACTTGCGCAGGCCTGCTGGTGCTGCGCGAGGATTTGCGCGACCCGGCACTCAGGGCACGGGGTGCCGCCTGGAAAGTGGCGCTGTCCGCCGCCCTCGAGGAACGTTTCGCGGGCATCGCCGGCGCGCCCGGGGGCATCGGCCTTTTGATGGCCTCGCAATGGCAAGGCTCGCTGTTGTGGTGGGGCTTCGACCCGCAGGGCCGGGTCGAGGATTTCGTCGCCGCCGGCCTGCGCGGCTTCGTCTCGGCTGTGCTGGCCACGCCGGCCAAGCCCGGCTGACCGACCGGCCCGCTACTTGTCGCCGACCTGTTTCTTGCCGCTCAACAGCGCATAGACCGCCATCGAGTGACCATGGCCGAGACCGAATTCGTCGCGCAGCCATTCGACGATCTGCCCCGCCTTGACGCCTGGCTTCAGCTTGCCGCTTTCGGAAAAGCCCTTGCCGTCGGCGAGCGCGGCCAGCTCCTCCGGCCCCTTGCCGGTCTTGGTCTTGATGGTGTCGAGATAGGCTTGAAAGGACATCGTGTTTTCCTCGTTGAAGGGTAAAAATCAGGCACGCCGCCGGTTGGCCAGTACGCCGCCGGCGATGATGGCGGCAAGTCCCGCGACCGAAAGCACAGTCAGCACGTCGTTGAACAGCATCGCCGCCATCACCACGCCGAAGCCGGTGCCCCAGTAGCCGAGCTGGCTGAAGAACACCGGCCCGCCGATCTCCTGCAGGCGGAAGTTCAGCAGGTAGGCCGAGGCCGAGGTGGCGACCATGCAGCCGATCCAGAACAGCACGTCGCGGTCGAAGAAGACCCAGCTCGACGGCGCTTCGAAGAACGGCGCCACCAGCGCCACCATCAGGCTCGAGCTCAGCAGGATGCCGCAGGAAAAGGCGAGCGCCGACGAGCCCTTGGGCCAATAGGCCGTGCGGATGATGTTGCCGGCGGCAGCACAGGCCGGGACGATGATGCCGAGCAGCACCCAGATGGTCTGCGAGAAATCGATCTCTGATATCTGCTGCTGCACCAAGGCCGCCATGCCCGCAAGCCCGATCAGGATGCCGGCGAAGCGCCTCAAATACATGCGCTCGATGCCGAGCCCGGCGGCGAAGCTCATGGTCAGCAGCGGCGACAGCGAATAGACCGTCGAGGTGTAGGCCGGCCCGACCCGGTCGACGATGTAGTAGCCGAGCACCGTAGGCACGGTGAAGCTGATGATGCCGAGCACCAGATAGAGCACGATGTGCCGCCGCTCGCGCGGGATGCTCTGCCCGGATGCCGCCAGCAGCGGCAACAGGATCAGCCCTGCCCCGACATTGGCGACCAGCGCCAGCTGGAACGGCTGCATGCCGGCGTTCAGCGCCGCCTTCGAGATCATGATGCGGGTGGCAAAGACTAGGCCGCACAAGGCCAGCAGCATCAGCGGCGAGCGCGCCACATACGACACTGGCAGACGGAGAACTTCCTGTTGCGTCATGGTCAACCCCGAGATATCTTAGTGCTAAGATAAATAATGGAATTATCTTAGTGTCAAGACATCTCGACGAAAATAATGGGGAACCGGCCGGCGACGGCCTGCAGGACGGCATCGACGCACGCCGGGCGCAGTGGGCTGTTGAACTGCCCCATCTCGACACCCGCGGCATGGCGATCCTCGGCCGCGCCCGCTGGATCACGCTCGCGGTGCGGCCCAAGATCGAGGCGATCTTCGCCTCCTATGGGCTCGACACTGGCGAAGCGGACGTGGTGTTCACGCTGCTGCGCTCGGGCCCGCCCTACCGGCTGCGCCCGACCGAGCTCTACAAGTCGATGATGATCTCGTCGGGCGGCGTCACCAACCGCATCGCCAAGCTGGTCAAGGCGGGGCTGGTCCGACAGGTCGCCTCGGAAGGCGACGGCCGCAGCCTGCCGGTCGAGCTGACCGAGAACGGTCTTAGCCGCGCCCGCGAGGCCTTCGAAGCCGACATGGCGGTCGAGACACTGATGCTGGAAAGCCTGACCTGGGACGAGCAGGCGCAGTTGGCCAGACTGCTGCGCAAACTGGCGCTATCCCTCGGCAGCGCCGGCACGGCAGAGTGACGCCAGCGAATCGTCACGCTGGCGGTTCTGCCGCGAGGAAAATGGAATGAACTGCAAAGAGCTTGCCGAACTTGTCCACGAACAGCGGATCCCGCTGGCTCTCTACATGACGGGCAAGGGCCTCGATCAGCCCTGGGCAGTGGTCAACGGCATGGCGGACGAACAAGCCGGCCGGGCGATGTCGGTCGACACGCCGTTGCGGGTCGCCAGCAACACCAAGACTTTCGTTGCCGCAACTGTTCTCCGCCTTTGGGAACGCGGACTGGTCGACCTCGACGGCCCGATCGCACAGCTGGTCGACCCGCTGTTCAACGAGCTGCTCACCGCCGCCGGCTATCGCACCGACAGGATCACCGTTCGCCATCTGCTCAACCACAGCGGCGGCCTGGTCGACCACACCGACGACCCTGAGTTCTTTGCCACCGTCTTGCGCGAGCCACAGCGTTTCTGGACGCGCGAGGAGCAGGTCCGCCTGGGTGCCAAATTCTCGGCGCCGCTCAGCGAGCCGGGCACGCGCCACAGCTACTCCGACACCGGCTACATCCTGCTCGGCGACATCGTCGAACGCATCTCGGGCACGACACTTGCCGCGACCGTCCGGCGTGAGATGGCGTTCAACCGGCTTGGCCTTGCAACCACCTAGTGGGAGATATCGGAACCCCAGCCGGCGCAAGTCGAACCGCGAGCGCGCCAGTTCTTTGGCGACGTCGACGCCACCGAAATCAGCGCCTCGATGGATCTCTACGGCGGCGGTGGACTGGTGATGTCCGCGCGTGACCTGGCAACCTTTTTCGCCGCGCTGTTCGAAGGCCGCGTCTTCGACAGCCCTGACACGCTCCGGGAAATGCTCTCCATGGGCACGCACGAGGGCGCCGACAGCTACCGTCTCGGCATCGCGGCAAGCAGCGTCGCTGGGAGCGAATGCTACTCGCATCTCGGCTTCTGGGGCACTGCCGCCTACTACTCGCCGGCCTCCGGCATCGCCGTCGCCGGCTTCGCCACCAGCCGCGAAGCACGAGGCAAGCTGGTGTCGGTCATCGAGCAGGCTCTCGCCGCCACCCTGCCCGTTTCCGCGGGCGCCTGATCACACGGCTGAGACGGGCGAAACCACTTCCCACGTGCCGAACAGCTCGAGCCCCGCCTTGCCGGCGAGCAAGATCGACGCCGCGTTATCAAGCTGGCACCGATACTGCGGCTCATATCCCAGATCCCAGGCATGCCTGCTGATCGAGCGCACCACCTTGCGGGCGTGGCCCTTGCCTCTGAACGGCTCAAGCGTCAGCACGCCGAGATCGGCGACGCGCCCGTCCATCCAGGGATACATGCTCCCGGCGCAGACAAGGCGGTCCTGCTCGAACGAACCAAACACCAGCCAGTGGTCGAGCTCGACAGAGGCACCATCCAGGTCCTGCTCCGACACCTGCGCCTGGAAGCCGGTGAACTGTGCCTGGTCCTCGGCGCTCAGCTGTCTCGGCCCGGCGACTGGCTCATCCAGCGCCAGCCGCTTCTTTTCGGCCTCGGCAAAATGATAGATGCGGTCGGCACCATGCAGTGTCACGCCCGCCTCATCAAGGGCATGGCGGAAGGCAGCGATGGACAGGCCCTGCCGTTTGCGCAGCCCGGCCCTGACCGCCAGTTCAGGCGTCAGCACCGCCATGGCCCGGCCATCGATCGTCTCCAGCACCATGACACGGCAGTCCTCGTCGAGATCAGGGTCGGCGGTGACAGTAAAATTGTCGTCGCTGTGGAGAATGTCGCCGTTGAGAAACTGCGCCCGCCAAAAATCTACGATCGTCTGGGAAAAATACGACATGGTGAATACTCGGTCTCGTCTGGACGAGTGTGAGCGCGGAAAGTGTAGGCCCGCCATTCTCACGACTTCGTGAAGCAAGCCGTAGCCAGCAAAACCGGGCAAATGTGCGGCATAACAGCGCTTCGTGATTGCTGGACCCAATATAGGCCGGGCTGGCCGACGGGTTTTGCCTACCGAACGGTCGCGCCGTATGCGAATTTGCCGGCATGGGTCGCTCGATTTGGGCGCGACGGGAGCCTGCCATGCCATCAGCCGAACTGTTGATCGCCTTTGTCGCCACCACCGCGATCTTCGCCTTCATGCCGGGCCCGGCCATGCTGTACGCCGCCGCCCAGACGCTGGCGCGCGGGCGCTGGTCGGGACTAATGGCGGCACTCGGCATCCATCTTGGCGGCTACGTCCATGTCATCGCCGCGGCCGCCGGCCTGTCGGTCCTGTTCCACGCAGTGCCGCTTGCCTACACGCTCGTCAAGCTTGCGGGTGCCGCCTATCTCGTCTGGCTCGGCATCTCGCTGTTCCGCGCCAAGGCCCAGGGCGACGGCGACCTGCCTGCCATCGAGCCAAAATCCGCCCGGCGCGCCTTCGTCGAAAGCATCGCCGTCGAAGTGCTGAACCCCAAGACGGCGATCTTCTTCATGGCCTTCCTGCCGCAGTTCATCGATGCTTCGGCTGCCTTTCCGGTCTGGCTGCAGTTCTTCATCCTCGGCACGGTGGTCAATGCGATGTTCACCACAGCCGACGTCGTCGGCGTCATGCTGGCGGGCGCGATGATCGGCAGGCTCAAGCGTTCGCGCCGCGCCCAGCGGCTGATGCAGCGCGCCGGCGGCGCGGTGCTCGTCGGCCTTGGCGTCCACGTCGCCCTGCAGAGAAGCTGAACGACCCGACGCCTCGACCGACGAAACGCTTTGTAGAACCATGCCAGCCGACCAGCAGACCACGTCCCTCGCCGACCAGTTCGCCCAAGGGCAGCGCTCATTCAAGGGCCTGCAACTGGCCGGCAACGATCTGGCGCGGCTCGACCTCAGCGCCTGCGAGTTCGCCGACTGCAACCTGACGGGTGCCGATCTGTCGGCCGTGACGCTGACCGACACAAGCTGGGTCAGCTGCCGCATGGCGGGCGCCAGACTTGGTTCGATCGACGGCGTCGATGCGCAGTTCCACAATTGCGACCTCTCCAACACCGACTGGACGCGGTCGCGGCTCAACGCCGCGAAGTTCAGCCAAAGCAAGCTGACTGGGGCAAACTTTGCCGATTGCACGCTGATCGGCGCCGACTTCCAGCAATGCCGGCTGGTCAGCGCCTTCCTGCCCGCCGTGTCGTTCCGGCGCAAATCGCTCAGTAATCTCGATTTCAGCGATGCCGAACTCAGGGGCTGCGACTTCCGCGAGGCGATCTTCGACGGCTGCAGCCTGCGCGGTGCCAGCCTGCGCTCCTGTCGCTTCGAAGGTGCCGACCTGCGCGGCTGCGACCTTGGCCCGTTGAAGCTCAACGAGGCGTCGATCCTCAAGGGCGCCGTGATCTCTAAAAGCCAGGCAACCGACCTGCTGCGCGGTCTCGGCCTGCTGGTGCTGTAGCGCTGCGCTTCACGCCGCTTGGTTCTGGCTGTGCCTGGTTGCTTCGAACAGGTTGCTGCCGATGGCGCGTGCCGCTTCCAGATGCTCGGCCGGTCCCTGCGTTTCCGTGTCGAGCATAAGCTCGGAGGTCGCCACGGGCGCACCGACATAGTCGAAGATGCCGTGGTCGATCTGCGTCTTCATCGCGCCGAAATAGCCGTGCCGCGCATAGGTGCGCGTGGTGGCGCCGCCAATGGCCACGAGATGCACCTTGAGGTGGCGCAACCGCTTCACCGGCTTGATGCCGGCACCTTCGTCATAGGCCCAGCCATTGGCGAAGACGCGGTCGATCCAGCCCTTGAGCAGGGCCGGCATCGACCACCAGTAGACGGGATAGACCAGCACCAGCGTGTCGGCACCGTCGATCCGCGCCTGCTCGGCGGCAACGTCGGCTGCCGGCGCCACCTCCCGGCGATGCACGGCGAGATCGATGGCTGTGTAGCGCGGATCGAACCCTTCCGCCGCGATGTCGGCGATCTCGAATGTGTGGCCGGCCAGCGCAACGCCTTCGGCGAGGCGCGTGGCGACGCCATGGCTGAGCGACTTCGGATCGGGATGGGCGACGACGATAAGCGCGTGCATTGGAAATTCCTGTTTCGTGGTTGCGGGCAACGGTCACAGCTTATATACTTTTTGTAACCTACTAACAGTATATACTTTTGGTACATTATGGCGTCAAGCACTGAAATGCTGCAACAGCCCGCGTCGCCGCGCCGCCGCTTGATGCGCGAGGACCGGCGCCGGCAGCTCGTCGATGTCGCCTGGCGCATCATCCGCGAGGAAGGCACCGAAGCGCTGACGCTTCCCCGGCTTGCCGAGCAGGCAAAAGTCGCAAAACCGGTCGTCTACGATCATTTCGCCACCCGGCCCGCCTTGCTCGCGGCGCTGTACCAGGAGTTCGACACGCACCAGACCGCGCTGATGGACGCCGCCTTCCAGGCGAGCGAACCGACCTTGCCGAGCAGGGCCATGGTCATCGCATCGTCTTATGTCGACTGCGTGCTCGAACAGGGCCGCGAGATTCCGGGCGTGATCTCAGCCCTCGCCGGCTCGCCCGAGTTGGCCAAGGTCAAGCGCGACTATGAAGCGATTTTCATGGAAAAGTGCCGGTCCCTGCTTGCCCCGTTCGCACCCGCCGGCACCGTCGCGTCGTCGGGGCTCTGGGCGATGCTCGGGGCGGCCGAAGCGCTGTCCTTCGCCGCCGCGAACGGCGACCTCACGCCCGAGCAGGCCAAGCACGAGTTGTTCGAAACAATCCTCGCCATGGTCGCCAGACCCCTGCGCTGAGTCGCGGCGGCACCGCCGCCCGCCGCTTCACCCGCATGATCGAGGATAATCTCAGCCTTCGCCGGATCGCCTGCGAGCCCTCGCAGCACCGCCGGCGGCACCAGCCGCGATCGCCATCGCCGCGAGAAGCATTGCTGTAGCGCCGAACAGCACTCCATAGCCATGCCTTGTTATCAGCGGCGTGACCAGCAACGGCGAAATGAACTGGCCGATGAAGATCGACGCCGTCAGCACGCCGCCGCTTAGGCCCCTGCGCCGCAACGGCGCAAGGTTCAACGTCAGCGCAACAAAGCTCGGCGAAACCAGCGCATAACCAGCACCGATCGAAGCCGCCGCCGCAAACAGCACCGGCGTCGTTTCGGCCAGGAGCAGCAGCAGAAAGCCGAGCGCCATCGCGGCATAACCGAGCAGGAAGATGCCGGCATAACCTGTGGCGCGCTGCACCTTGGGGTAGATGAGCGCGAAGCTGCCACCGGCAAGCATCACCGTGCCGAGGATAGCACCGGTCATTATGGCAGCGTCATAGCCCTTGGCTTCGAGAAAGAACGACATCTGCGTCGGCATGACGAAGAAGATCATGTTGGTGACCCCCTGGAGCAGCACCAACAACGACAGCAGCAGCACCCAGGACGGATGCCCTTCGGCGTCATCCGCCGCCTTGGCGCCGGGGGCCTGCGAACGCTTGGGCGGATCGACGATGACCATCCACATCAGCGGCAGGAAGACTAGGGCGAGCCCGTAGATGGCGAATGGCCAGCGCGGCGACATCGCCGCCACCCATCCGGCGAGGGAGATGAAGACCAGGCCGCCGAAATTCCGCGCCGAGATCTGCAGCCCGGTCATCGCGCTGCGCTTCTCGCCGGTGAAATAGTCGCCGACAAGGGCGGTCTGCGCCGTCATGATCAGCGCGACCGCGACACCGAGGACGAGCCGGCTGGCGAAGATCGTGGGCAGATCGGGAAGGAACAGCCCCGCGCAGCCGGCGACTGCAAACAGGATCACGCCGACGAGCAGCAGCAGGCGGCGCCCGAACCGGTCTGCCGCGAGCCCGGCGAAAGGTGCGAACAAGGCGACGCTGAGCGACGGCGCCGGCACCAGCAGGCGGGTCAGCATGGCGGCGTTCGGGTCGCCTGCAAACAGCCGCTCGAGCCCGGGCAGCGCTGGGCTGATCGTCGCGTTGGCCATGGTGGTCAGCGATGCGGCCAGCAGCAGGGCGACTGCGCGCCCATCCAGCCATACCGGCCTTTCTATCGTACCTTGAATGCTCTGCATGACTTTTCCTCTTGCTGAAATCGACGTTTCGGCAGAGCGTACGACTTCAAGCCGACTTGAGGTCAAGCATGCTTTTTCTGGATATCGGCGATGTCGTCGAACGCACGGGCGTGCCGCCGTCGACGCTGCGCTATTACGAGGAGATCGGCCTGATCCGCTCGGTTGCGCGCCACGGCCTGCGGCGGCAGTACGACCACGACGTCCTGTTAAAGCTGTCGCTCATCGGCATGGGCAAGGCAGCCGGCTTCTCCCTGCCCGAGATCGCCGGCATGTTCGGCCGCGACGACCGGCCCGACATCCCGCGTGAACAGTTGCATGCCAGGGCCAAGGAGCTGGAACGGCAGATCATCGAGCTCAGGATGCTGCGGGACGTTATCCGCCACGTCGCCGACTGCCCCGCGCCATCACATCTGGAGTGCCCGAGCTTCCGCAAGCTGTTGAAGTCAGCGACGAACACGAGCGCGAGCCGCCCCCCGAAACCGCCAGTTGGACGAGCAAAGTCCACACGGCAGCGGTAGTCTGTTTTTGATGGCGAGTAGCCAAGGGCTGAGCGTGCTGGCCGTCCAGTGCGCAGCTAGGCGCCATCTCGTTTTGAGACCAGGCCGTGGGCGTGGCATTTCCTGACTTTGCCAGTCAGCCAGACAGCAGGCGGGCAAATATCTCGGCCAGCTGCTTGTCCATGAACGGCTTCTTCAGAAACGGGCGATCGCGGTAGCCATCCCTCATGTCGTGGCCGCTGTAGCCCGTCGAGAAAACGAAAGGCACGCCGCGCGCAGCAAGCGCGTCGGCCACGAAATAGGTCTTGTCGCCGTTCAGGTTCATATCCAGCATGGCAGCATCGAAATCGTGTGCTTCAATGAGCGCGAGCGCCTGCTTGACCGTGGCGGCAGCAGTCACCGACTCGCATCCGAGGTCGGCCAGCATGTCTTCGATCATGATGAGAACGAGCATTTCATCCTCGACGACGAGGATGCGCCTGCCAAAAAGCGGTTTATCCATCGCCGGCGCCGATCGGTGCGGGAAAACTGATCGTGCAGACGACGCCGTCCGTCCGATAGTCGAGATCAACCGCCCCCTCCAGCTCATGTGCCAGGCCGCGCTCCAGGACCCGCGAGCCAAACCCTTTCCGGGACGGCGCCATCGCGGGCGGGCCGTCCTTCTCCTGCCAGCGCAGGACAAGCCGGTCGCCCTCGGGCGACGGCTCGATCGTCCATGAAATCAGCACGGACCCAATGTTGTTGGAAAACGCGCCGTATTTCACTGCATTGGTCGCAAGTTCATGGAAGGCGATGCCAAGTGCGAGGGTGACTTTGGGCGAGACGCGGATGTTGCTGCCCGTGATGACAAAATGTTCCGAGCGTCCGTTTGCAATCCCGAACGGCTCCAATGCCGCCTTGATCAGATCGAGCAGCCCCGCACCTTCCCAATTTTCGCGGGTCAAAAGGTCATGCGACCGGGAGAGCGCGAACAGGCGCGACTCGATGGAGTCCCTGATCACTTCGGGATCGGAGGTATTTCGCAGTGCCTGCCAGACAATCGACTGCACCGTGGCAAGCGTATTCTTCACCCGGTGATTCAGCTCGTCGATGAGCATCCGCGACTGGGCCTGCTCCTGCTTGTGATCGGTGAGGTCGACGAGGGAGGCAAAATGCTGCACGACATCGCCGCACTCGTCCCTGACCGGGCTGATGAGGATTGCCGACCAGAACTCGCTGCCATTCTTGCGGCGGTAGCAGATTTCCGAACCGCCAGTCACGTCGCCCGCAAAGGCGGCTTCGATGCGCGCCAAAGAATCGAGATCAGTGCCGCGCGCCATCAGGAAGTTGAAGCTTTGGCCAAGCAGCTCGTCGCGGGCATATCCGCTTAGCTCGAGAAAAGCGTCATTGGCGAAAATGATCGGATTGCCGAGCTCTTTCGCGTCGGTGAACACCATCGCCATGCGCGTCGTTTCAGCCGCGACGACAAACGGGCCAAGATCCCTCCGAAAGCTCTCGACTTCAGCTTCGGCGACCTTTTGGCCTTCGGATTTGATCACGGGTTCAGCCATGCCTCAGCCTTGTTCAGTTGGCGGCAGGCCGCAGCAAGCGACGTTTATGAGCCGTGCAGAGTTCTTACAGATGCTGGCAAGAGGCTATGACTTCCCATAGCGGACAAGCCGAATGATCGCGCTAAAACAGAAATATTGCCGCCAAGCTCGGTTTTGGACGTTGCTCAATACCAGCGACCGCGACCGAACCAACCGCCGCCAACAAGGACGAGGATTATAAGTATAATGAGAAGAGTGGTGGTGTCCATGTGAGTCTCCAGCGAGTGCTCTTGGACATCCGCCGTTGGTATCACCGAACGGTGGATCGCCTGTTCATCGCACTCCGACCCTAAACAACGTTTCACATGCTTTCTTGTTCCTTCGAAATGTTCCGATTACGTGTTTCCATCCGCTTGAAGGTCTTCATCGTTTTCCCGGCGTCGCTGCAACGACCAGTCATGCCTTTCCAAACAGCAGGCCATCCTCTATTCGCATCTTGGCTCACTGGATAGAATGGATCGAGACGTGGTCAGACCCGCAAACTTGACGGATGCTTCCAGCTTGGCTGCGCTCGGCCTGGAAGTTTGGCTGAACACTTACATTCGCAATGGCGTCAATGCATTCTTTGCCGACTATGCCTTGAAGCAGTTCACCGCCGCTCGTTTCGAAGAAATCTTGTCGCTCACAAACCAGACAATCTTGGTTTCACAAAACGCCGCTGGCATCGACGGATTTATCCATCTCTCATTGGGCTCGCCGGCACCCGTGCCGGCATGCTCCGATCTCGAAATTTCGACTTTGTATGTCCAGCCTCGGCATCAGGGCGGCGGTGCCGGTGGAAGGCTATTGGAAGCAGGTTTGCAATTTTGCGCCTCCACCGGCCGTCCAAACGTCTGGCTCGCGGTCAACGCCGAAAACGAGCGCGCCACCGCGTTCTACCTGAGGAACGGTTTTGCCAAGGCCGGCGAAACCCGGTTCCAGATCGACGACCAGTCCTACCCGAACCATGTGCTGCGATATGATCTGGTCTAGGCAAGCGCATTCAGCTTGCGCGCGCCAGGGCCACCGCATCCGGCCCCGCCGGAAAACGAAGCTGGCCTGAACCATCGTTCGCAGCCTGCCACACGGCTTCGGCAACGTCGGTTTCCCTGGTCACCAGAGCAGGTGTCGCGAAGCCGGCAAAGATCGGCCCCGCGAAGGCGCCATAAGCCTCGGGAATGAGATCTTCGACGCGCAGCTCGGTGTTGTGGGCAAAACGCGTGCTTGGCGCATAGCCTGGCTCGACAAGCTTCACCCGCACGTCGAACGCCCCGAGTTCATGGGCCAGCGACCCGGTAAAACCCTCGATCGCCATCTTGCTTGCGGTGTAGGCGGCGGCGAGCGGCATCGGGGCAAGCGTCACGCTGGAGGTGACATTGACTACCACGCCTGCCCTGCGCGCCCGGAACTGCGGGATCACCGCCTGGGTCATCGCCATCACCCCGAAGGTGTTGGTCTCGAACAGCTTGCGCACATGCGCCATCGGCATCGCCTCGAAGGCGCCGACAAGGCCGATGCCGGCATTGTTGACAAGCACGTCGATCGGGCCGCTGGCGTCGAGTGCTGCGGCAATGCTCTCGTCATCGGTCACGTCGAGCGGCAGAATGCGCATCCGCTCCGAGCGCGGCAGGATGTCCTGGCGCGGATTGCGCATGGTGGCGACGACGTTCCAGCCCCGGGAATGGAAGTGGCGGGCGGTCTCCAGGCCATAACCTGACGAACAGCCGGTGATCAGTACGGTTTTCATGGACTTTTTCCTGATTGATGTTGACGCCATGGAAATACCGTCCAAAATCAGGACTATCATCAATCTCAAGTCCGCTATTTATTTGTAATAGTCCTGATATGGCTGACCCGCTCGCCCAGGTCATCGAACTGCTCCAGCCGCGCACCGTGTTCTCCAAGGGGATCAGCGGCGCCGGACGCTGGGGCGTCCGCTACTCCGAATTCGGCCAGCCCGGCTTCTGCGCCGTCATCGAAGGCAGCTGCCGCCTCGCCGTCGACGGCGAAGTGCCTGTTACACTCGAACAGGGCGACTTCGTGCTGTTGCCGGCAACCCCTGCCTTCACCATGTCCGGCTTCGAGCCGGTGACGCCGAGGCGCATCGATCCCAGGACAACGCCGGCGCCGACGGAGGAGGTGCGCCACGGCCGGCAGGATGGCCCGGCCGATGTCCGGCTGCTCGGCGGCTATTTCGTCTTCGGCTCGCCCGATGCGGCCCTGCTGGTGTCGTTGCTGCCGGCGATGGTCCACGTGCGCGGCGTCGAGCGGCTGTCGACGCTGGTGCGCCTCGTCGGCGAAGAAGCGAGCCAGCACAATGCCGGCCGCGATCTCGTGCTCGGCCGCCTCGTCGAGATCCTGCTGATCGAGGCGCTCAGGGCAAGCCGGGCGAAGGGCTCGCCGCCGGGGTTCCTGCGCGGGCTGGCGGACGCAAGGGTATCAGGGGCGATACGGCAGATGCATGGCGATCCGCAGCGGCCGTGGACGGTGGCCGAACTCGCCGGCGAGGCCGGCCTGTCCCGCTCGGCCTTCTTCGACCGCTTCACGCGCACCGTCGGGCTGCGGCCGATGGAATACCTGCTCGCCTGGCGCATGGCGCTGGCGAAAAACCTGCTCGGCACCAGGGAGATCGCGCTCGACGAGGTCGCGCGGCGGGTCGGCTACAGCTCGGCAAGCACCTTCAGCACGGCCTTCAGCCGCCATGTCGGCCAATCGCCGGGCCGCTACGCACGCAGCGACCGGGCACGATGAAGGAGCGGATGTGTGGATGATCGCACCATCGCACTTCAATTCGGAAAAAGGATTGCAAGATCGCCGGGAAATAGTTCCAGATCGGTAACCAGTCCAACTCGCCCTTCTTGCTCGAATACGAATTTGTTCGTTAGACTGTCTTGCGTGGAAAAGCCTGCGAGGCTTTGATCCAAATGAGCCGTCAATGCAAACAACAGAGCAAGCTCGCCCCTTGAGACCAATCCTGGTCTCCTGCGCAACATATACTCTGCTGACGGTAGGTTTTTACTTGGCCCTACGCGCGGGCGACAGGCTTGGCATGTGGGGCATCATGGCTTGGCCGCTGCTGTTTGCACCGATCAATTTTTGTGCCTATTCCATCGTGAGGCATCGGAAAATCCAAGCACTTGGATTCCGCGGTTCGACCATCGGCGCGGTTTCGGCCGCAATATGGACTGGCATGGCGTTGGCCTTCGCCGCCATTGTGGCCTTAGGTCTCCTGATAGCCGGAGAACATCCGCTTTTTGCCCTTGGGGTGATGCTCATGGCCGCAGTATCCGCGGCCGCCATTCCGTTAAGTGCCCTGGCTGGCTATGTATCCCACAAGATCGCAAGACTGGACTGATCGCGTCCCTGCGCGCCGCAACCCTTCCCCCTAATGCGGGAAATCCAGCCCCATTTCGCGGTAGCGCTCGGGATCGTCGCCCCAGTTCTCGCGCACCTTGACGAACAGGAACAGGTGCACTTTCTGCTCCAGGATGCCTGCGATTTCCATGCGCGAAGCCTGGCCGATGGCGCGGATGGTCTCGCCCTTGTGGCCGAGCACGATCTTCTTCTGGCTGTCGCGCTCGACATAGATGACCTGCTGGATGCGCACCGACCCGTTGGGCAGCTCTTCCCACTTCTCGGTCTCGATATGCGAGGAGTAAGGCAGCTCCTGATGCAGGCGCAGATACAGCTTTTCGCGGGTGATCTCGGCGGCCAGCTGGCGCATCGGCAGGTCGGAGATCTGGTCCTCGGGGTAATACCATGGACCTTCGGGCAGGCGCTTGGCCAGGAAGTCGAGCAGGTCCTTGCAGCCCGAGCCGGTCAGCGCCGAAACCATGAAAGTGCTTTCGAAATCGACGGCCTCGTTCGCCGTCGCCGTCAGCTTCAGCAGCTTTTCGGGATCGACCCGGTCGACCTTGTTGAGGATCAGCACCTTGGGCTGGCGCACATCCTTGAGCCGTTCGAGGATGGCGGCGGCATCGCCCTTGATGCCGCGCTCGGCATCGATCAGCACCAGGATCAGGTCGGCATCCTTGGCCCCGCCCCATGCGGTTGTCACCATCGCCGTGTCGAGACGGCGCTTGGGCTTGAAGATGCCGGGCGTGTCGATGAAAACGATCTGGGCGTTGTCGTGGGTGGCGATGCCGCGCACGATGGCGCGCGTCGTCTGCACCTTGTGGGTGACGATCGACACCTTGGCCCCGACAAGCTTGTTGACCAGCGTCGACTTGCCGGCATTCGGCGCGCCGATCAGCGCGACGAAGCCCGAACGGGTGGCACCCGTCGCAGGCGTTGCGGTCTCAGGGGCATCGGTCACGATGCGGTCTCCTCATTCTTCCATACGCCCTCACGCACCAAAAGGGCGGAGGCTGCGTTCTGCTCGGCCTCGCGCTTGGAGCGACCGGTGCCGGTAGCGGGCAAAAATTTGCCGACCCGCACGCTCACCGAAAAGACGGGGTCGTGATCCGGGCCGGTACGGCTTTCGATCTGGTAGGCAGGCACTGCTGTGGTCGCCTGGTGCGCCCATTCCTGCAATTCGGTCTTGGGGTCGCGGCGCGCCGCACCCGCGGCCTCGGCGCGCGGCTTCCAGTATTTATGGATGAAGCGCTTCGCCGCATCCAGCCCGCCGTCGAGATAAATCACGGCGATCAGCGATTCGAGCGCATCGGCGCGCAAATTGACGCGCTTGCGGTCGGCGAGATTGCGCACTTCGGAGCCGGCGCGGATCAGCTCGGCAAGACCGATCTCGTCGGCGATCTGGGCCAAAGCCTCGGCATTGACCAGCGCGTTGAGACGGACCGAAAGCTCGCCCTCGGGCGCCTCCGGAAAGTCGGCCAGCAGCATGTCGGCGACGGCAAGCCCGAGCACCCGGTCGCCCAGGAACTCGAAACGCTCGTAGTCGACGCCGGCATTCGCGCTGCGCGCGCTGCCGTGCGTCAGCGCCCGTTGCAGGCGCTGATGGTCGCGGAAGATGTGGCCGGTGCGAAGTTGCAGCGCGTCGGCGAGTTCCGTGGCGGTGAGCCGCTTGCCTGCCATGCCTATCGGACGAAGTTGAACAGGCGCGAGCCGCGCATCTCGGTCGGCCACTTCCAGATTTCCAGCGGGCTTGCGCCGTTGGCGATCGAGAAGAAGATGATGTTGGCGCGGCCGACGAGGTTTTCGCCCGGCACGAAGCCGACGTTGAAGCGGCTGTCGGTCGAGTTGTCGCGGTTGTCGCCCATCATGAAGAAGTGGCCTTCGGGCACGACGAATTCACGCGTGTTGTCGCCGATCGAATCCGGCGTCAGGTCCAGCGTGTCGTAGGAAACGCCGTTCGGCAGGGTCTCGCGATAGACGTCGACCGGGCGGTTGACCTCGGTGATATCGGGATTGTCGATCTGGCCGACCTTCTCGCGCGCCACGGCGGTGCCGTCGATGTAGAGCTGGCCGTCCTTCATCTGGATGCGGTCGCCGGGCAGGCCGACGACGCGCTTGATGTAGTCGAGCGACGGATTAGGCGGGAACTTGAAGACGACGACGTCGCCGCGCTCGGGATCCGAGCCGAAGATGCGGCCCGAAAACAGGTTCGGCGACAAAGGCAGCGAATAGCGCGAATAGCCATATGCCCACTTGGTGACGAACAGATAATCGCCCTCGAGCAGCGTCGGCCGCATCGAGCCCGACGGGATCGAGAACGGCTGGAACAGCAGCGTCCGGATCACCAAAGCGAGCAGCAGCGCCTGGACGATGACGCTCACGGTCTCGCCGAGCCCGCCGGACTTCTTCTGTTTTTCAGCCACGCTCATGTCGTCCTCGATTGTAGGTCGCGATGGGTATAAGGGCTCGCCGTCGCCGGGGCAATGTCTCAGCCGCCGCCAAAACCCTAAGATAGTGGCGGTTGTTCGACGGGCAGCGCCTCGATGATCACAAAGGCTTGTGCCAGGGGAAAATCGTCGGTGATTGTCAGGTGAACCACGGCGCGATGCCCCTTCGGCAGCATGGTTGCCAGCCTCTTCGCCGCCCCGCCGGACAGTTCCATCGTCGGCCTGCCGCCCGGCAGGTTGACCACGCCCATGTCGCGCCAGAACACGCCTTCGGCAATGCCACAGCCGAGCGCCTTGGAACAGGCCTCCTTGGCGGCAAAACGCTTGGCATAAGAGGCAATTCGCCCGCGGCGGCCTTCGGCGCGCTGCTGCTCGACCTCGGTGAAGATGCGCTGGATGAAGCGCTCGCCGTGGCGGACGATCGATTTTTCGATCCGCCTGATGTCGACCAGGTCGCTGCCGATGCCGAGGATCATGGTGCCACGCTCCTACCCTCCCCCTTGTGGGAAGGGTCGGCGCGCAGCGCCGGGGTGGGGGTTGACAGGGCGGAGCCATTCGAATCCCCACCCCGCTCCGATTCGCGGATCGCCCCTCCCCACAAGGGGGAGGGTAAAGCGCCGCCGCCGGCAGGCCAGAGAGGGGTGACCGGGCGCAGCATTCCTAGATATTCCGACTACCCGGCTTGATCGCCGGGATCGCCGCCAGTTCCGGCGGCAGCTGGTCGGCCGGATAGGCCGGCACTTCATATTCCGCGAGCGCGATCAAAGGCACGCCGACGTCGGTCTTGCCGGCCGAACGATCGATGATGCAGGCAGCGGCCACGACGTCGGCGCCGAGCGCGCGCAGGCATTCGATGGTCTCGCGGATCGACAGGCCGGTGGTGACGATGTCCTCGACGATGACCACGCGGGCACCCTTTTCGATCTCGAAGCGGCGCAGCCGGAACGTGCCCTGCTCGCGCTCGACCCAGATCGCCGGCACCTTGAGATGCCTCGAGGTCTCATAAGCCGGGATCAGCCCGCCAATCGCCGGCCCAACGACATAGTCTATGTCGCCCGCAACCTCGGCGCGGATCTTGTCGGCCAGCGCCTTGCACAGCGCCTCGGTCTTGTCGGCATGCATGAAGACACGGGCCTTTTGCAGGAACACCGGGCTGCGCAGGCCGGAGGTCAAGATGAAATGGCCTTCCAGCACCGCACCCGCCGAGCGGAAAATGTCCAGAACTTCGCTTGTCTGCATCATCGTCTTTCCTGTCGTCTGGCCCAGCGCCCTGCCCCTAGCCGTTGACGCGGCGGGCATCGCTGACGCTGGTGTTGTCCTTGAGCTGGGAGATCAGCCGGTTCAGGTGCTTCAGATCCCAGACCTCGAGATCGAGCAGCATTTCGGTGAAGTCGGGTGCTGTACGGATCATCGACAGCGTGTGGATGTTGGCGTCGTTGGCCGCCACCACCTGGGCAATGTCGGCTAGCGAGCCCGGCGCGTTGATCGCGGTCACCGAAAGCCGTGCCGGAAAGCGCTCCTTCGAGCCTTCGTCGAGATCCCAGCGCACGTCGATCCAGCGCTCCGGCTGGTCGTCGAAGGCCATCAGCGACGGCGACTGGATCGGGTAGATGGTGATGCCCGAACCCGGCTGCATGATGCCGACGATGCGATCGCCCGGCACCGCGCCTTCGGGTGCGAAACGCACCGGCAGGTCGCCGCTGACGCCGCGAATCGGCACGGCGTTGCCTTGCGCCCGCTGTTCCTTGCGCGGTGGGGTCGAGGAGCGCCCCGGGATCTGGAACAGCATGCCGGCGGCGTTGCGGATCTTCGACCAGCCTTCTTCGCGCGGCTTGGCGGCGGCCGGCGTGACGCGCTCTTCCTTGTAGTCGGGGAAGACGGCGCGCACGACGTCGTTGGACGACAGTTCGCCGCGTCCGACCGAGGCCAGCACGTCCTCGATGTCCTTGCGCGCCAGCCGGTGCAGCACCGGCTTCAGGCTGTCCTTGGAGTATTTCTTGCCGGCGCGCTCGAAGGCGCGTTCGAGGATGCGGGCGCCGAGCCCGGAATATTGCTTGCGGATGGCGTTCTTGGTCGCCCGACGGATCGCCGAGCGCGCCTTGCCGGTGACGACGATCGATTCCCACGCCGCCGGCGGCACTTGCGCCTTGGAGCGGATGATCTCGACCTCGTCGCCGTTCTTGAGCTCGGTCATCAGCGGCATCACCCGGCCGTTGACCTTGGCGCCGACGCAGGTGTCGCCGACGTCGGTATGCACCGCATAAGCGAAGTCGATCGGGGTCGCGCCACGCGGCAGCGCGATCAGCATGCCCTTGGGCGTGAAGCAGAAGACCTGGTCCTGGAACAGCTCGAGCTTGGTGTTTTCGAGGAAATCCTCGGGATTGTCGCCGTCGGCGAGCTGCTCGATCGTCCGCCGCAGCCAGCCATAGGCGTTGGTTTCCTTGGAGATGGTGTGGCCGGCACCATTGGTCTTGCCGGCATTGTCCTTGTAGATCGAATGCGCGGCGACGCCGTATTCGGCGATCTTGTTCATCTCGCGGGTGCGTATCTGCAGCTCGATACGCTGGCGCGACGGACCGACGATCGTGGTGTGGATCGAGCGGTAGTCGTTCTGCTTCGGCGTCGAGATGTAGTCCTTGAAGCGCCCCGGCACCATCGACCACGTCGTGTGGATCGAACCGAGCGCGCGATAGCAATCCTCGACGCTATCGACGACGACGCGAAAACCGAAGATGTCGGACAGCTGCTCAAACGACAGCGCCTTGGTCTCCATCTTGCGGAACACCGACCACGGCTTCTTCTGCCGGCTCTTCACGTCGGCCTTGATCGCATATTTCTCGAACTGAGCCGACAGCGCCTTTTCGATGTCGGCGAGCACGCCCTTCGAGCGCTCCGACATCTCGGCCAGCCGCTCGGTGACGGTGCGATACGCCTCGGGATTGATGTAGCGGAAGGCGAGTTCTTCGAGCTCCTCGCGCATGCCCTGCATGCCCATGCGGCCGGCCAGCGGCGCATAGATATCCATCGTCTCCTCGGCGATGCGCAAGCGCTTGCTCTCGGGCACATGATGCAGCGTGCGCATGTTGTGCAGCCGGTCGGCGAGCTTGACCAGGAGAACGCGCACGTCTTCCGAAATCGCCAGCAAAAGCTTGCGCAGGTTTTCCGCCTGCTCGGCTTTCTTGGAGACGAGGTCGAGCTTCTTCAGCTTGGTCAGGCCCTCGACCAGCCGGCCAATGTCGGGACCAAACAGCTCGTCGATCTCGGCGCGCGTCGCACTGGTGTCTTCGATGGTATCATGCAGCAGCGCGACCGCGATCGTCGCCTCGTCGAGATGCATGTCGGTGAGGATCGCCGCCACTTCGAGCGGGTGCGAAAAATACGGATCGCCCGAGGCGCGCTTCTGGTGGCCATGTTTCTGCATGGCATAGACATAGGCTTTGTTGAGCAGCGCCTCGTTGACGTCAGGCTTGTAGCGCTGGACGCGCTCGACAAGCTCATACTGACGCATCATGGGCGGCTTCCCGGAACTCGAAATGAATCATGCGCCGCAAGGGCTTGCGACGCATGTCATAGATAAACACTGATGTGGCGGCGCGGAAGTGCCGATTGCCCGGTTTGGCGCGCGTTTTGACGCGACGCGAGACCTTTTTGAGAATTCGCCCTGCCGAGTCAGATGGCGTGGCTTTCGAGAACCGGAGCGGAGCGGACTTTCGGTCCGTGAGCACCGGAAGCGGAGAAAGCCGCGTCAGGTGGCCGGCAGGGTAGAATTCTCAACAGGTCTCAGTAGTCGTCGCTCTTTTCGGGCGCCACCAGGCTCTCGATGCCGGCCAGCAGGTCTTCTTCCGACATGCGGTCGAAGTTGATGTTTTCTTCGGCTTCGTCGCTGTCGACGGCGGAAGCGGTGGTCTGGTCGGCGGGCTCGGGAGCTTCCGGCTCCGGCTCGTCGACTTCGACATGCTTCTGCAGCGAGTGGATCAGGTCTTCCTTGAGATCGTCGGGCGACAGCATCTCGTCGGCGATCTCGCGCAGCGCAACGACCGGGTTCTTGTCGTTGTCGCGCGGCAGCGTGATCTGGGCGCCCTGCGAGATCTGGCGGGCGCGGTGGCCGGCAAGGAGCACCAGCTCAAAGCGGTTGTCGACCTTGTCAATGCAGTCTTCAACGGTTACGCGGGCCATGAAGTGCCCCTTTCATGCATGGATTTGACGGAAAGCTGACGCGTGCCATAACCTGAACGGCCACGCAATTCAAGCATCAAGCCTGCTTTGCCGGTGATGCGTCGGAATCCGGACAGCCGTCCACAAACGATTATTTTACTGCTCCGCCCCTGTCCCCCCTTGGAATGACTCATTGCGAGCGATATTTGCCGCACTGGGGTAAGTCATTGATTTGGGGAACGAGCGCTCGGTTCAGCGTATTTGGCGTCAGCCTATTTCAACAAGGAAATTTTCCTATGTTTGATCCTCGCGAGAAAATCGCACTTTTTATCGACGGAGCTAATCTCTACGCGACCTCCCGCGCGCTGGGCTTCGACATCGACTACCGCAAACTGCTTTCCAGCTTCCAGAAGCGTGGCTATCTGCTGCGCGCCTATTATTACACCGCACTTGTCGAGGACCAGGAATACTCCTCGATCCGCCCGCTGATCGACTGGCTCGACTATAACGGCTTCAAGGTCGTCACCAAGCCGGCCAAGGAGTTCACCGACGCCACCGGACGGCGCAAGATCAAAGGCAACATGGACATCGAACTGACAGTCGATGCACTTGAGCTCGCCGACGTCGTCGACCATTATGTCATCTTCTCCGGTGACGGCGATTTCCGCACGCTCGTCGAAGCGCTGCAGCGCCGTGGCCGCAAGGTCTCGGTGATCTCGACGATGGCTTCGCAGCCGCCGATGATCTCGGACGACCTGCGCCGCCAGGCCGACCATTTCATCGACCTGATGACATTGAAGGCCGAGATCGGCCGCGAACCCTCCGAGCGTCCGGTCCGCAAGGTCGAGCCGGTCGAACCGCCAGCCGACGACATTTGATGCCAGCTCTCCAGCCCGCCCCGGCGGTCGACCCCGACCGGGATTGCCCGCTTTGCCCGCGCCTGCACGATTTCATCGCCAGCTGGCGCGCCCGCGAGCCGGGCTGGTACAACGCGCCCCGTCCGCTCCTTCCTTCCTCCCGAAGGCGAAGACGCCGTGCGTTTCCTGATCGTGGGGCTGGCGCCCGGGGTGCGCGGAGCCAACCGCACCGGGCGCCCGTTCACCGGCGACTATGCCGGCGAGCTGCTCTACTCGACGCTCAAGCGCTTCGGCATGGCGCGCGGCGAGTTCGAGGCGCGGCCCGACGACAGCCTCGAGCTGATCGGCACGGCGATCACCAACGCCGTGCGCTGCGTGCCGCCCGACAACAAGCCGGTGGGTGCCGAGATCAACACCTGCCGCTCATTCCTCGTGCCGACGATCGCACGCTTTCCCAATCTGAAAGCCATCCTGACGCTTGGTTTCTATCGGCCATCAGTCGACGGTGCGGGCGCTCGGCGCGCGCGTCGCGGCGGTGCCGTTCAAGCACGGCGCGCGTTGCGACGTCGGCAACATCGCTGTGTTTTTCGAGCTACCACTGCTCGCGCTACAACACCAATACGGGCGTGCTGACGGAAGAGATGTTCGTCAATGTTTTCAAACAGGTCCACGACTATTTGAAGTAATAGGCGACGTCGACAGGATCGGCTGATCCATCTCGATTGGCGCCCGGATCAGCCGCCCCAAGTACAACAGGCTTTCTGGGCGACCTTCGAAGGCCGCGTCGCCATCGTTCCGCTTTCTACATGTCTCGGCCTGACGCCCTTCAGGATATGGCTGTCAACACTGCGCGGTGGACGGTCCTCCACCGCGCAGCAAGGCAGCGCCTGTCAGCGCCGGCTCTTGAAACTCCGAGGCACAAAACTCTGGCCATAGCTGCCGCCGGCAATCGGAACGATTGATGCGCCCTGTTCCGTCTGCTTGCTGAGCACAGGCTTCGGGGCGGCCTTCGCCACCATCGGCGCTGCGGCGAATGCCGCCGGCACCAGTATCAGCGACGCGACCGCCGCCAGCATGATCGTCTTCATCGATGTCTCTCCTTCTGCCGGCCGCGATGGCCGTTGCGACGCAACAAGGTGCGAACGCTCGCACAGGACCACGCTGCGCCAGAACGCGGCCTGCTATCAGAGATGCGCGCTGCTTCGGGGCTTGGGCATACGGCAAATGGCGTATTTCGACACCCGCCAAGCTTGGATTGCGCGACTTGGTTAGCCAGAGGTTTACGGAAAAAGTGTCCTGCCCCGGCTTGCCGCACGTGAAAAAAGCCCGGTTGCGCTGTGGGGCGACAACCGGGCAAGGGGCACTAGCAAATGGAGCGGTTGGCTAGGACGCCAGCCGCAAGATTTTGGTCAGGCCATCATGCGACTCAAGCTGCCGCGCGGCGTAGCTGATCCACCGCCGGTCAACTATGAGGGATTGGATCATCCCCTCTGGACAGCCTCAGCCGGTGAAGCCCTTGCCCGGCATGAAGCCTTTACCGCGTGGAATGGAGATGGTTCCGGTGCGATTGGGTCCGGCAGCCAGCAGAATGGATCCGTCCTTTGTAGCCTGGCTGGTGATAGCTGGCTTTTCGGCAGTGTTTGCTGCAACCGGCACCGCAGCGAATGCCATGGGCGCCAGCATCAACGACACCGCCGCTGCCGTCATGATCGTCTTCATCGAAGTATTCCTTTCACCGGCACATGCTGCCGCTTGCGGCACAGAGGGCACTGCCCCCAGTGCCGAACCGCGCCTGCGCCAAAACGCGATCTGCGTAGAGGAATGGACGCAAACCGCTGATCTGGGCATACGGCAGATGGCGTATTTCGACGTCTCGTCGACTGGCATTCGGCGCCTTGGTTAACCGCACCGGCTTGCGCGTCGACCGCACGAGGTTGCGTGGCGCCTGCCTTCGCAAAATTCGGCCAGATGATCACCTTGGACGGCCATTGCAGGCGGGAGAACGAGGATAGGTTTTCCACGCCTTCGCGGTTTTGTTGAACAACAATCGCCGTGCGGGAATGCTCGCAGTATCTCCGCGGCAGCGATCCTTCGCACCCCCCTCTGGCCTGCCGGCCATCTCCCCCACAAGGAGGGAGATCACGCCTTCATCGGCCCCGCGGCCAATCGCCAGGTAGGAAGGCTTTAAGCTTGCTATCTCACAAAATGGGCGCCGCCTTGGACGTGACTAGTCTCCCCACCTGAGGGGGAGATGGCCGGCAGGCCCAGAGGGGGGCGCGAAGGATCGCTACGTGGAGGATTGGCTGTCACCATCTGTCACCAACCCGCGTGGATAGCCGCGCCCGCTTTTCCACGCCCTCCACACCTCCCGTACAATCATCGCCAGTTCCTCCCAACGGGAACGCCGGTCGCGACGGTGATCAGTGGGGAGGAACCGGCGCCTCCGGCGGCGAGCCAACGTAGCTCATCGCCCGGGGAGGTTCCGCCGAAAGGTTCCCCTCCCGGGACTACGCCCGGGGTGCGCTGGACGAGCGCTAGTGGGGCCACCGAAAAGCGAAAATGCTTCAAGGTGGCCTGCGGAAGCGGAACGGGCGGGAACAGAAATCGCCGGCGGAGCGCGAGGTTCGCGCCACATACTATCTATCGGAAGGCACGGCCTCGCGCCCCGCTTCCCGAACCATTCTCCCAACACGGGAGCGTTCTTTGACAATGGCCAGGCGCGAAAGCGAGCGTGGCGGTGAATAAGTGCGTCCCTTCTCCCCGTCGCTATACGGGGAGAAGGTGCCGGCAGGCGGATGAGGGGCGGCGCAAACTGACGAAGAGGTGGCTCTGCCCCTCACCCGGCCGCTGCGCGGCCACCCTCTCCCCGTAAACGGGGCGAGGGAAATTTTGCTCCCTACCCGCGCTCCTTGAGCAAGCGGCCCTTTTCGCGGTTCCAGTCGCGCTGCTTTTCGGTCTCGCGCTTGTCGTGCAGCTTCTTGCCGCGGCCGACGGCGAGCAGCATCTTGGCCATGCCGCGATCGTTGAAATAGATCTTGAGCGGCACCAGCGTCATGCCCTCGCGCTCGATGCTCTGGGCGAGCTTCGCCATCTCGCGCTTGTTGACCAGCAATTTACGGCGGCGGCGCGTCTCGTGGTTGAAGCGGTTGGCCTGCAGGTATTCCGGCACGTAGGAATTGATCAGCCACAACTCCCCGCCCTCGAAAGAGGCATAGGAATCCTGGATGTTGGCCTGGCCCAGGCGCAGCGACTTGACCTCGGTGCCGCTCAGCACCATGCCGGCCTCAAGCGTGTCGAGCACCTCATAATTGAAGCGCGCCTTGCGGTTTTCCGCGGCGATCTTGTTGTTGGGGTCGGATTTCTTGCCCTGGCTCATGACGTCGCTACTTGTTTGGTGCGTCCTTTACGGCTTGCCGATCAGGCCGCACCTCAACGGGAAGCGCCGCACATCCAAAACCTTGCGCAAGAGGCGCATCAGATTTCAGCTACGGTCGCTGATTTCCCGAATCGCAAGGTGCGAGCCCGGTGGGCGAGCCTCGAAGGAGGCACAATTCCTGGAGCGCTTACATGGCTGCGAAGCGGCAATTCCGCAACCCTTGGGCACTCAGTTGATAAGGCCGGCAAACTTCATCGCCGCGTCGATCTTCTCGGCGGTCGACTGTTCGATCGTGACCAGCGGCGAACGCAGCACGTTCTCGATCCGGCCGAGGCGCGACAGTGCGTATTTCGCGCCCGAGGCACCCGGTTCGATGAAGATCGCCTTGTGCAACGGCATCAGGCGGTCCTGCAGTTCGAGCGCCTTGTCCTTGTCGCCCGACAGGCTGGCGATCTGGAATTCGGCGCACAGACGGGGCGCGACATTCGACGTCACCGAGATGGCACCAACGCCGCCATGGGCGTTGAAACCGAGCGCCGAAGCGTCCTCGCCCGACAGCTGGATGAAATCCGTGCCGCAGGTGATGCGCTGCTCAGAGACCCGCTCGACCTTGCCGGTCGCATCCTTGACGCCGGCGATGTTCTTGAAGTCGTGAGCCAGCCGGCCCATCGTCTCCGGCATCATGTCGATGATCGAGCGCGGCGGGATGTTGTAGATGATGACCGGCAGCGTCGTTGCCTGGGCAACGGCGGCGAAGTGCGCATAGAGGCCGCGCTGGGTCGGCTTGTTGTAGTAGGGCGTGACGACGAGCACGGCATCCGCGCCGACGCTCTCGGCAAACTTGACAAGGCCGACGGCCTCTTCGGTGTTGTTCGACCCGGCACCCGCAATGACGGGCACGCGGCCGCGGGCCACCTCGACGCACATCTTCACGACATGACGATGCTCGTCATGGGAAAGCGTCGGCGACTCGCCTGTCGTGCCGACCGGAACAAGGCCCGTGGTACCCTCGGCGATCTGCCATTCGACGAGTTCGCGAAAGGCTTTCTCGTCGAGACGGCCATTCTTTTCGAACGGTGTCACGAGCGCGGTAAGTGAGCCTCTCAGCATGTCGTCCAACTCCAGGAACCCTACGGTTTCGCGGTCTTTTTGATGTCGCCGGCTTTCTAGCCGAAAGCGGGGCCGCGCACCATAGTCTCGACACCAATTTGCGGCAAGTGCGACTGCACCCTATATCGGGCCGAATCGAACGACCGCGCTAACCTTTCATTAACCCGCTCTTCACCAGATGAACCTAGGCTCGATAGCACCGCTCCTGATTGTAAGCTGCAAGGATAGGGAATGACCAAGATCATTCCGGCTGCCAGGCCGCATCATTTCGCGCTGTTGAGCGCCTTCATTGCCCTGGCGCCCGTCCCCGCCAGCAGTTCCGCGCTCGACCCGCAGGCGACGTCCGCCATCCCGTTTGCCTCGATCGGCAAGGCGGATGCGGCCCGCGCGGCCTTCGGCGCGATCGACCAGCTCAAGAGCGGGCTCGACGCCCTGTCGAGCGGCGATCTGGCGCTGGCGCGTGCCGTGCGCGACGCCTTGCCCGCAACCGCCCTCGACCGCCACATCCTGATGTGGGCGATCGCCATCAATGGCGGCGACCAGGTGCCGAGCGCCGACATCGCGGCAGCAGCACAAGCCCTGCCCGGCTGGCCTGGCCTTGCCACGCTTCGCCGCAACAGCGAACGTGCCATGGCGCGCGAAGCGCCAGGTCCGCATATCGTGGTTGCGGCCTTCGCCGGCAGCGAGCCGCAAACCATCGAAGGTGCTCTGCTGCTCGCCCGCGCCCAGAAGGAGCTCGGCAACGCCAAGGCAGCGCTCGCCGTGTTGTTGCCCTACTGGCGCAACGAGAAGCTCGACGCCAAGTACGAGATAGCGATCCTCAAGGATTTCGGCAGCCTGATCCCCGCCGCCGACCACCGCATCCGCATGGAACGGATGCTCTATGCCGACCGGGTGAATTCCGCCGCCCGCGTCGCCGAACTCGCTGGGGCAAAGCCACTTGCCGACGCCTGGACTGCCGTCATCAAGGGCGACAAGAAGGCCGCAGCGCTGCTCGACGCGGTGCCCGCAGGCCAGCGCTCGGCCGGTTATGTCTTTGCCAAGGCACGGCTTTTGCGCAAGCAGGAGAAGTTCACCGAGGCCGCAGCCGTCATGCTCAAGGCACCGAAGGACCGCGCCAGCCTGATCGACCCCGACACCTGGTGGGTGGAACGCCGGGTGCTGTCGCGCGAACTGCTCGACGAAGGCGACGCCAGGACTGCCTACCGGATCGCCGCCGCGCATTCGGCCGAAAACGCAACGAATGCCGCCGACGCCGAATTCCATGCCGGCTGGTATGCACTGCGTGGCCTCAACGACGCCAAGCTGGCCGCCGGCCATTTCGAGCGTATCGCCAAGATTGCCGGCAGCCCGATCACGCTGTCGCGCGCCTACTACTGGCTCGGCCGCACCGCCGAGGCTGGTGGTCCCGGCAATGCCAAGGACTATTTCGCCCGCGCCGCCACCTACGGCACGAGCTTCTACGGCCAGCTTGCAGCCGAGCGAATCGGCCGCAAGGCGCTCAACGTCGCCTACCCCACGCCAACCGCAGCCGACCGCCAGGCCTTTGCGCAGCGCGAGGCCGTCAGCGCGATCACCCGGCTCGAGGGCGCTGGTTACGCCGCCTATGCCGAGATGCTCTACCGCGATCTCGCCTCGCAGCTGAACAGCCCGGGCGAACTCGCTTTGCTCGCCGTCATGGCCGAGAAGCAGGACAACCATTATCTGGCGCTGCGCGTCGGCAAGATTGCCGCCCAGCGTGGGCTCGACGTCGGGGCCCTGTCTCATCCGATCGGGGTCATTCCTGGCTCGGCCAACATTTCGGGCTCCGGCAAGGCGCTGGCCTACGCGATCGCGCGCCAGGAAAGCGAGTTCAAGGTCTCGGCCGTCTCAAGTGCGGGTGCGCGCGGCCTGCTGCAGCTGATGCCCGGCACGGCCAAGGATCTGGCGAAAAAGGCCGGCATGGCCTTTTCGCAGGAGCGCCTGACCTCGGATGCCGGCTACAACGCCACCTTGGGCGCGAGTTTCCTCGGCGAGCAGCTCGGCCGCTTCAACGGCTCCTATGTGCTCACCTTCGCCGGCTACAACGCCGGCCCGCGCCGCGCCGACCAGTGGATCGCGCGCTACGGCGACCCGCGTGGCAAGGATGTCGACACCGTCGTCGACTGGATCGAGCGCATCCCCTATGCGGAGACGCGCAGCTACGTCCAGCGCGTCATGGAAAACTATCAGGTCTACAAGATGCGGCTGTCAGGCAGCTACGACATCAATGGCGACCTGGTGAACGGCCGCTGAGCTTGGCTCTGTCTGGCCTCCATCCCGGTTTGACCTCGCCTTGAGGCTTCGCTAGCTAGTTCGGGCAAGCGCTGAGGCGATACGGGGCGGGAGACGCAGCTTGATGGCGAGCAAAGACGGCTTTTCGGACTTCTTTTATACGTCGCAGGACGGCCTGAAGCTGCATGCGCGAATCTATGGCGCCGAGGCGAGCCACGACGCGACCGCTCACCCCGGCAACTGCCCGGTCGTTTGCCTGCCTGGACTGACGCGCAATGCCAGGGATTTTCACGAGCTGGCGCTCCACCTCGCCGAAGATGCCGAAAAGCCCCGCCGGATCATATGCTTCGACTATCGCGGGCGGGGACAGTCAGCCTACGATCCAAACTGGCAGAACTATAATGTCGGCATGGAAGCCGCCGACGTCATCGCCGGCCTCGACGCCCTCGGCGTCAACGAGGCGGCCTTCATCGGGACGTCGCGCGGCGGGCTCATCATCCATGTGCTGGCCATGATGCGCCCTGCCCTGATCAAGGCGGTCGTGCTCAACGACATTGGGCCTGTGATCGAGGTGGCAGGTCTTGCCCATATCAGTTCATATCTGGAAAACGCCCCTCGCCCGACGCACTTCACCGAAGCTGTCCGGATTCAAAAGACCATCCATGGCGAAGCGTTTCCGGCGTTGTCGGACGCAGACTGGCAGCGATTCGTCCGCGCCATCTATCGCGACGAGGCCGGCACGCCCGTCGCCGACTACGACCCGGCCTTGCTCAACACCGTGCTGGCGACGGATTTGAGCCAGCCGCTGCCTGAATTGTGGCCGCGGTTCGAGGTACTCGCCTCAGTGCCCATGCTCACCATTCGCGGCGCAAACTCGCGCCTTCTCTCGGCTGAAACGCTCGAAGAAATGCGCCGACGCCATCCGCGCTTTGCAGCGGTCACCGTCGAAGGCCAAGGCCACGCGCCGTTGCTGGAAACGGGAACGCTGCCTGACAGAATCATGGCCTTCTTGCGCAAAGCCGACGCCTCGACCATCTGATCCGCCAGACAGGTCAGGGCCGCCTCCCAACTTCAAGGCCAAACAGTAATGCGCGCCTGATACGATTGCCCGTGGCAGCAGCGACCGAAGCGCCGGGCCCTTCGCGAAGCCCAAGACGATAATGAACATCATTCCCAAACGAAAAACCCGGCGGTTGCCCGCCGGGTTTTCCTAATTCAACGTGTGAACTGATTAGAACGAAGCGTCGAGACGCAGGAAGCCCTTGAACACGCCGTCGGTGTAGCCTTCGCCATCGAAGTAGTTGACAGCCAGCTTGGTGTTGAGGCCTTCAACGACCTTGTAGTCAACAACAGCACCAATGGTCCAGTCGTTCACGCCGCCTGCGAACTTGTCGCCGAAGTACTGGCCACCGGCACCGATCGCCAGCTTCTCATTGACCTGGTACTTGGCGAAGCCACCGATCGACCACTCGTAGTCGATGTCGTAGAAGCTATCGGCGGAACCGTAGGTTGCCATAGCCTGCAACGTGAGAGCGTCTGTAGCCTTGAACTTGGCGATTGCCTTCAAGGCGTACTCTTCAACGACCGAGTCGTAGGCAGCGAACAGGTCGACGCCACCCCAGCCCTGAGCGATCGACACCTTGCCGACGAGGTTCGGGACATAGGAGTCGTTGTTCACAGCAACTTCGGTGCCCGCGCTGATGGCAATGCCATTGCCGGCGTCGAAGGTGTAGCGAACCTGGTTGACGCGTGCGCCACCTGCTTCATCGAATTCGAGGTGCAGGTCACCGTCGAACAGGGTGTCGGTACGACCGACGAGCAGGCCACCAAGCTCAAAGTAGGCGTGACGCAGCGTCGTGGCGCTCTGACCAACCTCAACCTCGATGTAGCGGCGGAACGTGCCGTATTCGGTTTCCGAACGAGCGTCGAACTTCAGGCGGAGCGAGAGCAGCCTTGTTCGGAAACCATTCGTCCTTCGTCGGTGAAGTTGATCTGGTAACGAACGAGGCCGCCGATCTTGAGGCAGGTCTCGGTGCCGGGGATGTAATAGAAGCCCGCGCCGTAAACGTCGCAGATGCGGACGTATTCCATTGGTTCCGGCTCAGCGACGACGACAGCGTCGGCCGCACGAGCGCCGGAGACTCGTCGTCGCTGAGCCGGAACCAATGGAATACGTCCGCATCTGCGACGTTTACGGCGCGGGCTTCTACTACATCCCCGGCACCGAGACCTGCCTCAAGATCGGCGGCCTCGTTCGTTACCAGATCGACTGGGCTGACGAAGACGAAGGTTTCCGCAAGACGGCCCTGTTCCGCCTGAAGGTCGACGCACGTTCGGAAACCGAATACGGCACGTTCAAGCGCTACATCGAATTCCAGGGCGCGAACAACGGCGGCTCGACCGACACCGTGATCGATCCGGACCTTGGCCCGGTCCTCGTTCGTACTGGTGATGCGAGCACCTTTGGTGTCCGTTATGCTTACTTCGAACTCGGCGGCCTGATGGTCGGTCGTAACGACACCCTGTTCGATGGCGATCTGTCGGGCGAGTTCGACAGCGGTGGCGGCGACTTCATCCAGCAGATCCGCTACACCTTCGACGCCGGCAACGGCATCGCAGTGTCGGTCGGCCTGGAAGAAGAAGACAACAACTTCGACTACGTGCCGCTCGTGACCGGTAAGGTCTCGATCGCCCAGGGTTGGGGTTCGGTCGACCTGTTCGCCGGTTATGACGATCGTTTCTCGGAGTTCGCCCTCAAGGGTATCGCCAAGATCAAGGCAACCGACGCTCTCACGGTCGAACTGCTCGCAGCTTATGAGTCTGGCGCGACGTGGTGGAGCCTTGGTGCTGGCCTCGACGCAGGCGACTACGCTGGCTACGAGTGGTCGGTCGGCGGTTACCTGAAGTACCAGGTCAACGAGAAGCTGGCGATCGGCGCCGGCGGCCAGTACTTCGCTGACAGCCACTTCGGCGTGTTCAACATCGATGGTACCGGCAACTCCACCACCGACGTCGGCAACGACGACTGGGCAATCGGTGCTGTTGTCGACTACACGGTCGTCGAGAACCTGAACGCCAAGCTGGCTGTCAACTACTTCGACGGCGACAGCTACGCGGACGGCTCGTTCCAGGGCTTCCTGCGCCTCGACGCCTCGTTCTAATCGACTGACGTCATAAGCAATAAAGGCGGCCCGGGTTTCTTTGAGACCCGGGCCGTTTTTCTACCAGCGGCACGTGCTGGGATATCAAGCCAAGCGGAGGAAGAGCAAGGACAGCGTATGGCGCGTGACACAGAGGCCAGGATTGATATTTCCCCCTGCCTGATCGTCACGAACCGAAAGTTTTTACCGTCAGCTTGCCGGTTGCCGCGTCGTAGAGTAGCGTTTGGCTGCTTTTCGCCGCAGGGTTGCCGGAAATTTTATGAAGAAAGCAACTTCAAAGGACGATATCTTGAGCGGCCATCATTCTGCCGCCCTGATGACGAATTGCAAAGTAACCTATAATTTCAATAGCGTTAAAGAAGTAAAGTCATTCAGGGTCATAGACCTTTTTAGATCTTATAAAGACATTCTTTGGGACGACGGTAAGCACAAATACAACGTCAGCTCCTTCATTGGTGAGATCGACGAGATTCTACTTGGCGAACGCTTCAGTGCATTTTCCCAAGAGACGCTCGACGGCCTGACAGGCTCCCTGCGCCAACGCGGTAACAGCAACGCGACCATCAATCGAAAGATGGCCGCTTTGAGTAAACTACTGCGCAAGGCCTATAAAATGGGAGATATCCATAGCCTGCCCGAGTTCCGCCGCCAGAAGGAGCGGGCGGGGCGAATCCGCTTTCTCGAACTCGAGGAAGAAGACAGGCTTTTCGCTGCCATCAAGGCCAAGAGTGAAGATGCCTATCGCCTGTCGGTATTCCTGGTCGACACCGGATGCCGCCTCGGCGAGGCGATCGGGCTGATCTGGAACGACATCCAGGACACCCGAGTCAGCTTCTGGATCACCAAATCCGGACGCAGCCGAACGATTCCCCTGACAGGGCGGGCCAGAGAAACGGTCAAGTGGCCGGCTGATCGCGGCCCGCGTCCGAAAGGACCATTCGCCATGCTGACGCAGCCGCAATTCCGGGCGATCTGGAACGAAGCCAAGGCGGAAGTAGGCCTCGGCGCCGATGATCAGGTCGTGCCGCACATTTTGCGCCACACCTGTGCTTCGCGGCTGGTGCAAGGCGGCATCGACATCCGCCGCGTGCAGATGTGGCTCGGTCACCAGACGCTGTCGATGACGATGCGTTACGCCCATCTCGCGACCAACGATCTCGACCGCTGCGTGGTGGTGCTGGAGCGGCACTGACAGCAGGCGCCGTGAAACCATTGAACTCGGGCCGCAAGCACCCAGGCCGGAATCAGCTGAAAGCCGTCTCGGCGGCGTTGGTAGCACCAGCCTGCTGCGACAAACCGCATGCAAGCGTGCCTCCTTTTGTCGTATAGGCGAATTCCTACAGCGCCGCGCGTCCAATTGGACGCGCAAAGGACGCTGTAGCACTTTGAAGCGGTGCATGATCCTTTCCGAAAATCGATTCCGATTCTCGGGGTCATGCACTAGAGATTTCCGCGTCCGCTTCGGGACGGATGACGCCATCGAGTATGCTGCCATGATCAACCGCCCTGCCCTCACCCCCGTCATCAACGCCCTGCCGGTCACCGTGCCTTTCGTCGGCCCGGAGGCACAGGAGCGCGATCGCGGCGCGCCATTTCGCGCCCGCATCGGCGCCAATGAGAGCGGTTTTGGACCTTCGCCGCGCGTGATCGCGCGGATGGCCGAGGCCGCCGCCGAGATGTGGAAATACTGCGATCCTGACAATTACGATCTCAAGGTCGCACTGGCGCGCCATCTCGGGCTCGACGTCGGCAATGTGGTGGTCGGCGAAGGCATCGATGGCCTGCTGAACCTTGTCGTTCGCATGTATGCGACTGAGGGCACGCCTGTCGTGACATCGCTCGGCGCCTATCCGACCTTCAATTTCCATGTCGCCAGCGTCGGCGCGCGGCTGGTGCCGGTGCCGTTCCGCAACGACAAGGAAGACCTGCAGGGCCTGCTCGACGCGGTGAAGCGCGAGAACGCGCCGATCGTCTATCTGTCCAATCCCGACAATCCGATGGGCAGCTGGTGGGAAGCGAACGAGATCCTGCGCTTCGTCGAAGCGTTGCCGGAAACGACGATGCTGGTGCTCGACGAAGCTTATGGCGAGACCGCACCTGTTACGGCGCTGCCGCCCGTCGACATTTCCAGGCCCAATGTCGTGCGCATGCGCACCTTCTCCAAGGCCTATGGCCTTGCCGGCATCCGCTGCGGCTATGCCTTTGGCGACACTGATGTGATCGCGAGTTTCGAGAAGGTGCGCAACCACTACGGCGTCAGCCGGATGGCGCAGATCGCGGGCGAGGAAGCGCTGGCCGACCAGGCTTATCTCGCCGAGGTCGTTGCCAAGGTGGATGCCGGACGCAGGCGAATCGCCAAGGTCGCTGGGGACAACGGGCTGAAGCCGCTGCCCTCGGCAACAAACTTCGTCACCATCGACTGCGGCGGCGACGCGGCGTTTGCGCTTGCGGTGATGCGCAACATGCTCGATCGCGATGTGTTCATCCGCAAGCCGATGGCGCCGGTGCTCGACCGCTGCATCCGGGTGAGCGTCGGGCTCGACCACGAGCTCGACATCTTCGCCGAGGAGCTGCCGAAGGCAATCGCCGCCGCCCGCGGCGCCTGACCGCAACAGGCATTTTCAACCGTCGGTAGGCAGTGGAATCGCCGCAGCGTATGCCTGCGCGAGGATATATGCGTATATCCTAATTTATTCATTTCGACGCCGCATCATCAACACAGTTCCTGCCTAGGCCGGATGTCGGGCGGACGGGGACACAGGGGGTTCAACACCAATCAAGAACCAAATCGGGGATACCCTATGCCGCAACATAGTGCCAACGAGCAGTATCTGCTTGAGCTCATCAATGCGGAGCGCGCCAAAGCAGGCGCCCAGCCTCTCGCATTCGACAATGACCTGAGCGAAGCCGCCGAAAACCACGACAAGTGGATGCTCTCGGCGGATGTCTTTTCACACACAGGTTCCGGCGGCACCTCGCCGACGACACGCATGAAGGCTGCCGGTTATACGCTCAGCGGCTCCTGGGCGACCGGCGAGAACATCGCCTGGGCGACCACCCGCGCGCCGACCGGCTATGTCGACGAAGTGAAGCTGCTTCACACCAACCTGATGAATTCCTCGGGTCACCGGGCCAACATCCTCAACCCGAACTTCCGCGAAGTCGGGCTTGGCTTCGAGGTCGGCGACTACAAGGGCCGTTCATCCGCCTTCGTCACCGAAGATTTCGCCAAGACGGGTTCCGACCTGTTCCTGACCGGCGTCGCCTTCGACGACAAGGATGGCGACCGCTTCTATGACCCGGGCGAAGGTCTGGGTGCTGTCACGGTGACCGCCAAGAACTCGGCAGGCCAGACCTTCAAGACCACGACGTCCGCCGCCGGCGGCTACGACCTGGTGCTGAAGCCAGGCACCTACACGGTCACCTTCTCGGGCGCCAACATCGCGACATCGACGCAGACCGCGACGATCGGCACCAAGAACGTCAAGAAGGACCTGGTCGACCCGGTGATGAAGTCTGGCACGCTGGCCGCAACGGCGTCGGCCGAAGATGCAGGCGCGGCCGCGCCGACGACGCCAACCAAGGCGGTCGACGTTGCCGACAGCACCGACACCGGTGGCAACACGACTGGCGGCGATAGCGGTGGCGGCCGCCCCGCGAATGGCTGGCTCGCCGACTTCTTCAAGAAGATGGACCATTCAGGTGCGGATCAGGGCACGCGTGGCGACCAGGGCACACGCGGGGCGCGTGAGGTTGCCAGCTCCGCCGATGGCACGGCCAAGAAGTCGGTGACGCTCGACGGCGACCACTTCAGCTTCAGCTCGAAGGTGGCAGCACATGTGAATGCCGATCATGTCAACGACATCGTCGATGGCGGCCATGTGCAGCAGGCCATCGACCACGTTGTCGCGACGCTGCAGGCCCATCTGCCGGCGGATGGTCACGCGGTGGTAGATGCAGGCGACGCAGCCCAGGCCGCGGTCGCCAAGATACTGGCACAGATGGCGGCGCATTCGGGCCATCAGAACGCCGACGTCGTCGCCTGATTTTCCGGCGACCAAGAAGGCGGGCTTTGTTTCGGCGAGGCCCGCCGCATTGCAGTCAATCCATTGACCGCCATCGAGGGGAATGACCCTGACTCAACCGTCCACTGACCTGAACCGCACGTCAGAGCTTTTCAAGGCGCTGCATTCGTTCAAGGGCGCCTTCGTCGCCGTTGCCAGCTTCAGCGGCCTGATCAACGTCCTGATGCTGTCCGGTTCGCTGTTCATGCTGCAGGTCTATGATCGCGTGCTGCCAAGCCGCAGCGTGCCAACGCTTGTGGCGCTGATCATCCTGGTGGCGGTGCTCTACGCCTTCCAGGGCGTGCTCGAAGCGGTACGGGCCCGCGTGCTGACGCGGATCGGCGCCGGCATCGACGAAACCATCAGCAATCGCGTTTTCAACTGCATAACCCGGCTGCCGCTGCGCACGCGCGACCGCGGCGAAGGCCTGCAGGCGCTGCGCGACCTCGACCAGGTCAGCGGCTTTCTTTCGGGCCCCGGCCCTGCCGCGCTGTTCGACCTGCCCTGGATGCCGCTTTATGTCGGCATCTGTTTTCTCTTTCACCCCTGGATCGGCGTCGCCGCCCTTATCGGCGCGGTGCTGCTTGTCGCACTGACTGTGCTGACCGACCGCCTGGTGCGCGGGCCGACCAAGGCGATGTCGGGTTTCAGCACGAGACGAAGCGCCATCGCGCAGTCGAGCGCCCGCAATGCCGAGGTGCTGGCCGCGATGGGGATGAGCGGCCGTCTGGCGACGCGCTGGAACAAGGCCAACAGCGATTTTCGCGAGGCGCAGGAGCGCGCCAGCGACCTGACCAGTGGTTTTGGCGCCTTGTCGCGCATCCTGCGCATGATGCTGCAGTCGATGGTGCTGGCGCTCGGCGCCTACCTTGTCATCTACCAGCAGGCGACGCCTGGAATCATCATTGCCAGCTCGATCCTGACCTCACGCGCGCTGGCCCCGATCGAACTTGCCATCGCGCATTGGAAGGGCTTCCTCAACGCCCGCCAGAGCTGGCGCCGGCTGGACGATCTGTTCGCAGCGATGCCTGCCGAAGAAGGCGGCATGGAGCTTCCGGCGCCGACCGCCGAGCTGGCGGTGGAAGGTGTCAGTGTCGTCGCGCCCGGTGGCCGGCGGCTGGTGGTGCAGGATGTCGAGCTGTCGCTTAAGGCCGGATCCGGAATGGGTGTGATCGGACCGAGCGGCTCGGGCAAATCCTCGCTGGCGCGTGCGCTCGTCGGTGTGTGGCCGCTGACGCGCGGCAAGATCAGGCTTGACGGCGCAGCGCTCGAGCAATGGCCGGCGCAATCGCTCGGCCGCCACATCGGCTACCTGCCGCAGGATGTCGAGCTGTTCGCCGGAACCGTCGGCCAGAACATCTCGCGCTTCGAGGACGAAGCGCCGTCGGAGACGATCATCGCGGCGGCGAAGGCGGCCGGCGTGCACGACATGATCCTGCGCCTGCCCGAGGGCTACCAGACCGAGATCGGCGAAAGCGGGGCGGCCCTTTCAGCCGGGCAGCGTCAGCGTGTGGCGCTGGCGCGGGCGCTCTATCGCGACCCGTTCCTTGTCGTTCTCGACGAACCCAATTCCAACCTCGACGCAGCCGGCGACCAGGCGCTGACCCAGGCCATCGAACGCATCAAGGCGCGCGGCGGCATCGTCATCGTGGTGGCGCACCGGCCGAGCGCGCTTGCGGCACTGGACCATCTGCTGGTCCTCGGCGGCGGCAGGCAGCAGGCCTTTGGCCTGAAGAGCGACATTGCGCGGCAGGCGCTGCAACCAGTGCCGGTGCCGCTGCATGCGGTGGGAACGGCGGGCTGACAATGACACTTGCAACGACCCATTCCGCGGCAGACCGGCTCAAGACCGCCCGGGATCTTGCGGCTTCCGTGAAGACCCGGGCGCTTGCGCTGCTCGACAAAGGCGCCAGGCCGATCGAAGGCGCATCGCCGCAACAGCTGAGGCTGCGCCATGCCATCAGCCGAAACATACGGCTGGGCGGCATTGCCGCGCTGGCATTGGTCGGCGGGCTCGGCCTGTGGGCTGGGACAAGCAGCCTGTCGGGTGCCGTGGTCGCGGCAGGGCATCTGGTCGTCGATTCGAACGTCAAGGCTGTGCAGCATCCTCAAGGCGGCGTGGTCGGCGCGCTGAACGTGCACAATGGCAGCGTCGTTTCGGCAGGCGACGTGCTGGTCAGGCTGGACGACACCGTCGCCAAGGCCAATCTCGCCATCGTCGATAATGGCCTGGACGAGTTGATTGCGCGACAGGCACGCCTGACGGCCGAGCGCGACGGTGCCGACACGATCGTCTACCCCGAGGAATTGACGGCACGCGCATCCGATCCAGAAATCGGCCAGCTGATCGAAGGCGAAAACAAGGTGTTTTCGCTCCGGCGGCAGGCACGCGACGGCCAGGTATCGCAGTTGCGCGAGCGCATTGCCCAGTTCCGCCAGGAAATCTCCGGCATCGAGGCCCAGCAGAAGAGCAAGCAGCAAGAGATCGCCCTGATCAAGGTCGAGCTCGATGGCATGGAGGAGCTGTGGAAGAAGAAGCTCGTGCCCCTCTCCCGACTGGCGGACCGCCAGCGCGCGCAGGCGCAACTCGACGGCGAAGTAGGCCAGCTAACCGCAGCGGCGGCACAGACGCGGGGCCGGATCAGCGAGACGGAACTGGCGATCATCCAGATCGACCAGGACATGCGCAGCCAGGTGGCAGGCGAACTGCGCGAGATCGATGCCAAGGCGGGCGAGCTCAGGGAACGCCAGGTCGCCGCGGAGCAGTCGCTGAGGCAGATCGACATCCGCGCGCCGCAAGCCGGCCGCGTCCACCAGATGGCCATTCACACCGTCGGCGGCGTTGTTACGCCAGGCGAAGCGATCATGCAGATCGTGCCGACGGCGGACGCGCTGGTGGTCGAGGCCCGAATTGCGCCACAGGACATCGACCAGGTCAGCATCGGCCAGCCGGCGACGCTGAGGCTCTCGGCGTTCAACCAGCAGACCACGCCCGAGGTGGAAGGCACTGTCGACCGCATTTCACCCGACATGATCGAGGATCCGAAGGCCGGCGTTGCCTATTATGGCGTGCGCATCGTGCTGTCGGCCAAGAGCCTGGAACAGGCGGGCAAGCCGGAGCTCAAGCCCGGCATGCCGGCCGAGGTGTTCCTCAAGACTACCGATCGCACGGTGCTTTCCTATCTGTTCAAGCCGCTGACCGACCAGGCCAGCCGCGCCTTCCGCAGCGATTGAGCCATACCAGGCTTGCCCACAGCGAGTTTGTGGTCGCCACTTGAATTAATTAAACGTTCGTTTTATTAATTCAGCCGTTCAGGAGGAATGGCTGAATGGCGCGAACTGCGGGTTCGGACGGAGGCAGGACGGAAGCGGCTATACGCGACGCGGCCGTGCAGCTGATCGCGCGTCATGGCTATGAAGCCGTGACGATGCGCCAATTGGCGGCGGAAGTCGGCGTCCAGGCCGCTGCGCTGTACCGCTATTTTCCAAACAAGGAAGACTTGCTCCACTCGCTGATGCGCGAGCACATGGAAGAGCTGGCCGCGACCTGGGAAGGTGCCCGCCCCGACAATGACGATCCGGTGGCGCGGCTGACCAGCTTTGTCGCCAACCACATCCGTTTCCACGTCGAACGCCGGCACGCCACCCATGTCTCGAACATGGAACTGCGCAGCCTTTCGCGCGATAATCTGTCCAGCATCCTCAAGCTCCGCACGGCCTACGAAAAGGAGCTCAGGACCATCCTGCGCGACGGCGCCGACGCGGGCTTGCTTGATATCGACGACACCGGACTGACCGCGATGGCGATCATCCAGATGATCACGGGCGTCATCGTCTGGTTTCGTCCAGATGAGAGACTGTCGGTCGACGAAGTGACCGCGACCTACCTTGCCATGACGATGCGCCTGACCGGCGCCAAGACCACTACGGAGGACCGGCATGTACGACAAGACGCTGAACTTCGGGCTCGGTGAGGACATAGACAGCCTGCGCGAGATGGTGCGGCGCTTCGCACAGGAGCGCATCGCGCCAATCGCCGCCGACATCGACCGCTCAAACGAGTTCCCCGCGCATCTGTGGCAGGAACTCGGCGCGCTCGGCCTGCTCGGCATCACCGCCGAAGGCGAATATGGCGGCTCGGAAATGGGTTACATTGCCCATGTCGTCGCCGTCGAGGAGATCTCCCGCGCCTCGGCCTCCGTCGGCCTGTCCTATGGCGCGCATTCGAACCTGTGCGTCAACCAGATCAAGCGATGGGGCACGCCCGAGCAGAAGGCGAAGTACCTGCCCAAACTGTGCTCGGGCGAAAATGTCGGCGCTCTCGCCATGTCGGAAAGCGGCTCGGGCTCCGACGTCGTTTCGCTGCGCCTCAGGGCCGAAAAGCGCAACGACGTCTATGTGCTCAACGGCTCCAAGATGTGGATTACCAATGGGCCCGACGCCGACACGCTGGTGGTCTATGGCAAGACCGACCCGGACCGCAAATCGCGCGGCATCACCGCCTTCATCATCGAAAAGACGATGAAGGGTTTTTCGGTGGCGCAGAAGCTCGACAAGCTCGGCATGCGCGGCTCCAACACCGGCGAACTGGTGTTCGAGAACGTCGAGGTGCCGTTCGAAAACGTGCTGCACGAGGAAGGCCGCGGCGTCGAAGTGCTGATGTCGGGCCTCGACTACGAGCGCGTGGTGCTGGCCGGCGGGCCGATCGGCATCATGGCTGCGTGCATGGACGTGGCGGTGCCATACGTGCATGACCGCAAGCAGTTTGGCCAGCCGATCGGCGAATTCCAGTTGGTGCAGGGCAAGCTCGCCGACATGTATTCGACGATGAACGCCGCGCGCGCCTATGTCTACGCCGTGGCCGCCGCCTGCGACCGCGGCCAGACGACGCGCAAGGACGCCGCCGGCTGCGTGCTGTTCGCGGCCGAGAAGGCGACGCTGATGGCGCTTGACGCCATCCAGTTGCTCGGCGGCAATGGCTACATCAACGACTATCCCACCGGCCGGCTGCTGCGCGACGCCAAGCTCTACGAGATCGGCGCCGGCACCAGCGAAATCCGGCGCTGGCTGATCGGCCGCGAGATCATGGCGGAAGGCTGATGACGCCTCCCGCCCGGTCACTGGCCCGGTCACTGGAAAGCCCTTGGCAGATCGGCGGTCGGCTTCGACACGATCTGATGGGCGTCGCGCCAGATGACCTCGCGCTGGCCAGCAGTCTTGATCGTCCGAACCGGCAGGCCACCCTCGCCGATGAGCCAGGCGCAATAGCGCGCACGGCTGATGGCCTCAGCAGCGTCCGGGTCGAACCAGCAGATGCCCCAGATCGAGTTACGCCGCTTGAAGTGGCGACCGATCCTGCCGGGTATCGGCAAATGCTCATTGAACCAGTCGAACTGCTCGCGCAGTTCGGCATGGATCCAGTCCGGACAGCCAGTCCTGTAGAGATACCAGGACGCCCGGAAGAAGCCGGCCTCCACCCGGCTGTTCGGATGGATGAGCGGCGTAACGAAACGCACATACATGATGACAACCGCGCGGCCTCGACGGCGGCGCGCTCCCCTGCAACTTCGGTGGATTCAAGGTGTGAAAGTGCCGCCCTTCGGCGGCCTCAGCCTTTTGCCGAAGGGAGACGGAATGCCAGGCGCATGTCGATGCGTCTCATCGGTCGTCTCCTAGAGGACAGGTTGCGGAACCCGCGAACGAGCCAGCGGCTCGGCCAATCGGGAGCGGGCAAATACACGCATTCCGCAACGTTAGCAAGCCAAGACAATCAGAGGTTTTCGCAGCGCCTCTGGCTGAAATTTGCCGCAAATGGCCATTCATGGCACAATCCCGCTTTCTGCCACAGATCGAGGTTCATGCCATGACTGAGCCAGAGACACCCAAGGGCTTCGCCGAGGAGCCGCAGAAGCCATACAACTCCAGGATCAGGGACGAGTTGCTGCGCAAGCCGCCGAAGTTCGAGCGCCTGCGCGTGGGCGATGGCGGCCGTGTCGTCATCCCCGCTGCCATGCGCGAGGAAATGGGCATCAAGCCCGGTGACGATCTTGTAGCCCATGTCGAGGGCGGAGAACTGAGGCTGATCTCGCACCAGATGGCCCTCACCCGGGTCCAGGAGGAGATGGCCAAGTACAAGAAGCCGGGCGAGAGCGTCGTCGACGAGTTCCTCGCCGAGCGCCGCGCGATGTGGGGTGAAGAGTGATCGTGCTCGACGCTTCGGCTGTGCTGGCCGCCATGCTGCAAGAGCCCGGAGCCGACCGCGTGCATGCGCTGGTCGACAAGAGCGTGATTTGCGCGGTCAACACTACAGAGGTCATCTCGAAGCTGGTCGACAAGGGCTACGACGAAGGTGACGTCCGGCAGCAGTACGAAAACTTGCATCTTGAGGTGGTGTCGTTCGATCATCACCTCGCGCTGGTCGCCGGGCACCTTCGTGCATCGACGCGCCACAAGGGCCTGTCGCTGGGCGACCGCGCCTGCCTGGCGCTGGCGATACTGACCGAACGAACCGCTGTTACCGCCGACAGGAAATGGGCCGACCTCGACGTCGGCTGCAAGATAGAGGTCATCCGTTAGAGCCAGACGATGCTGGACTTCGCCGAAATTACGAGGCTAGTGCGTTAGATTCGCCACCCACCATGACTGCTTCGCGCCTCGGGCGCGGCTGCGCATGGGCATCACTCCAAGAGGAAAAATGCCGACGCTTCATTCCCAGCTCTCCCCCTCTTCCGAAAGCTTCAAGGCCAATGCCGCGCGCCTGCGAACGCTGGTGGCTGACATCAGCGACAAGGCGACAACGGTGGAGCGCGGCGGCTCGGAGGAAGCGCGCAAACGGCATGCCTCGCGCGGCAAGCTCCTGCCAAGGGAGCGGCTGGCGCAGTTGCTCGATGCCGGTTCGCCCTTCCTCGAGGTCGGCCAGTTCGCCGCCTGGGGCCTCTATGGCGGCGACATCGCATCGGCCGGCGTGATCGCCGGCGTCGGCCGCGTCGAAGGCACCGAAGTGATGGTGGTGGTCAACGACGCCACCGTGAAGGGCGGCACCTATTATCCGCTGACGGTGAAGAAGCACCTGCGGGCGCAGGAGATCGCGCTGCAGAACAATCTGCCTTGCATCTATCTCGTCGATTCCGGTGGCGCCAACCTGCCCAACCAGGACGAAGTTTTCCCCGACCGCGACCATTTCGGCCGCATCTTCTTCAACCAGGCCAACATGTCGGCGGCGGGCATTCCGCAGATCGCCTGCGTCATGGGGTCGTGCACGGCGGGCGGGGCCTATGTGCCGGCGATGTCCGACGAAACCGTGATGGTGCGCAACCAGGCGACCATCTTCCTCGCCGGTCCACCACTGGTGAAGGCGGCGACGGGCGAGGATGTGAGTGCCGAGGAACTGGGCGGCGCTGACCTGCACACGCGCGTCTCAGGCGTCGCCGACCACTATGCCGTCGACGACGAGCACGCGCTGGCGATCGTCAGGCGCATCGTCAAAAACCTGAATCGGAAGAAGGACATCGGGCTGGTCCTGAAGAAATCGATTCCGCCTGTTCATGCGCCGGAAGAGGTCTATGGCGTGATCCCCGCCGACCTGCGCCAGCCTTATGACGTGCGTGAGGTGATTGCGCGGGTTGTCGACGGTTCGGAATTCGACGAGTTCAAGCAGAACTACGGCACGACGCTTGTGACAGGCTTCGCCCATATCCACGGCATGCCCGTTGGCATCATCGCCAACAATGGCGTGCTGTTTTCCGAGAGCGCGCTGAAGGGCGCGCATTTCATCGAGCTGTGCTGCCAGAGGAAGATCCCGCTGGTGTTCCTGCAGAACATCACCGGCTTCATGGTGGGCGCGAAATACGAAGCCGGCGGCATCGCCAAGGATGGCGCCAAGCTGGTGACGGCGGTGGCAACCGCGCAGGTGCCGAAGGTGACGATCATCATCGGCGGTTCGTTCGGCGCCGGCAATTACGGCATGTGCGGCCGCGCCTATTCGCCGCGCTTCCTGTGGATGTGGCCGAACGCCCGCATCTCGGTGATGGGCGGCGAACAGGCGGCAACGGTGCTCGCCATGGTCAAGCGCGAGGGCATCGAGCGCAAGGGCGGCAACTGGTCGAAGGAGGAAGAGGCCGAGTTCCGCGCGCCGATCCTCGAAAAATACGAGCGCGAGGGACACCCGCTCTATTCGTCGGCCAGGCTGTGGGACGACGGCATCATCGACCCGGCCAGGACCCGCGAGGTGCTGGCGCTCAGCCTGTCGGCAGCGCTCAACGCGCCGATATCAGACACCAAGTTCGGCGTGTTCAGGATGTGATGGGGGATCAAGCCATGTTCTCAAAAATCCTCATCGCCAATCGCGGCGAAATCGCCTGCCGCGTCATCCGCACCGCCCGCAAGATGGGCGTGAAGACGGTTGCCGTCTACTCAGATACCGACGCTCGCGCGCTGCATGTCGCCTTGGCTGACGAGGCCGTGCATATCGGCGGCTCGCCTGTGGCCGAGAGCTACCTGCGCGGCGATGTCATCATTGCGGCAGCCAAGGCGACTGGCGCGGAAGCCATCCATCCCGGCTACGGCTTCCTCTCGGAAAACCCCGGTTTCGTCGACCAGGTGACGCAGGCAGGCCTTGTGTTCATTGGGCCGTCGGCGGATTCGATCCGGGCCATGGGCCTCAAGGATGCCGCCAAGAGACTGATGGAAAAGGCCGGCGTGCCGGTCGTTCCAGGCTATCACGGCGAAGCGCAGGAGATCGTCATCCTCGCCAGCAAGGCGCGCGAGATCGGCTACCCCGTACTGATCAAGGCGCGGGCCGGCGGCGGCGGCAAGGGCATGCGCCGGGTCGATCACCCCGACGACTTCGCCGACGCGCTGTCGGGCGCGCGGCGCGAGGCCAAGGCCGCCTTCGGCGACGACCGCGTGCTGGTCGAAAAATACGTCGACAAGCCGCGCCATATCGAAGTGCAGGTGTTCGGCGACAACCATGGCAACGCCGTGCATCTGTTCGAGCGCGACTGCTCGGCGCAGCGCCGCCACCAGAAGGTGATCGAGGAAGCCCCTGCCCCCGGCATGACGCCGGAATTGCGCGCGGCGATGACCGAGGCAGCGGTGAAGGCGGCCAAGGCGATCGGATATTCGGGAGCCGGCACCATCGAGTTCATCGTCGATGCCTCGGATGGGCTGAAGCCCGACCGGTTCTGGTTCATGGAGATGAACACGCGGCTGCAGGTCGAGCACCCGGTGACCGAGATGGTGACCGGCGTCGATCTGGTCGAATGGCAGCTGCGCGTCGCCTCCGGCGAACAAATACCGCTGGCTCAGGAAGACATTGTGCTTTCCGGCCATGCCTTCGAGGCACGGCTCTATGCCGAAGACCCGGCCAAGGGCTTTTTGCCGGCGATCGGCACGCTGCATCATCTCAGCTTTCCTAGCGAAGCCGCTGTGGGCACCGAAATCCGGGTTGAAACCGGCGTGCGCCAGGGCGATGCCATTTCGCCTTTCTACGATCCGATGATCGCCAAGGTGGTGACGCACGGTCCGGACCGCGCCACAGCGCTCGAGGCGCTGGCCGACGCCGTCTCACGCACAGAAGTGGCGGGATCGACGACCAATGCGGCGTTCCTCGCGGCCCTTGCCCGCGATGTGGACTTCGCTTCGGGCGATGTCGATACCGGCCTCATTGGGCGCAAGCAGGACGAACTGACCACGACCGCGACGCCAGGCAGCCGGGCCATTGCGCTCGCAGCGCTGGCGGCCACTGGAGCAACGGCATCGGTTGCCACTGACGATCCGTGGTCTGGCCTCACCGGCTATGCCCATTTCAACGCGCTGGCGCGGCGGGCGACGCTGTCGTTTGGCGGCGCCGATATCGTCGCTCACATCACCGCGCGGCCGGATGGGCGTTTCAACGTCAGGCCGGACGGTGGCGAGGCTTTCGTGCTTGCGGCCGGCGCAAGCGACGCAGGTGCTACCGTTGCCGCCTGGCCCGGTCATGTCACGGTGTTCGAGAACGGCCGTTCCTTCGACTTCGCCATCAGCGACCCGTTCGCACGGGCTGCCGAGGTCGGCGAAGGCACGTCGAGCATGCGCGCGCCGATGCCCGGCCTGGTCAAGCTGGTGCGCGCCGCCAAGGGCGACAAGGTGACCAAGGGCCAGCCGCTGCTGGTACTCGAAGCGATGAAGATGGAGCACACCATCACCGCCACCCATGACGGCGTGATCAGCGAGATCGCCATCGAGGGCTCGCAGGTCACCGACGGAACGGTGCTTGTGCGCTTCGAGGACTGACGCACGACCATTGCGATTTGCGCATGCCAGCCCAGCCCGAAAATCTGTATCGATTTTCGGGCTGGTGCCGTATTGCTGCAATGCAGCAAACATCGACAGGCAAGCGCAGTGACCAATATCAGTAACAGTGATGCCCTACCGCATCGCCAGTACGAGGACATACTGGCCCTGCTCACCGGGACGATGCTGGTGGCGCTCGGGCTGGTGCTCTACACCAATGCCGGGCTGATAACAGGCAGTTCGGCCGGGTTGGCACTGCTTGTCCAATACGCCACCGGCTACGGCTTCGGCGTCATCTTCTTCGTCATCAACCTGCCCTTCTACTACCTCGCCGTGAAGCGTCTTGGCTGGCCGTTCGCGCTGCGCACTTTCGCCGCGGTGGCGCTGATTTCGGTCCTGTCGCAACTGATGCCCGACTGGATCGGCATCGAGCATCTGAACCCGTTCTACGCGGCGATTGCCGGCGGCGGGTTGATGGGCATGGGACTGCTGGTGCTGTTTCGCCATCGCGCCGGCCTTGGCGGCTTCAACATCCTGGCGCTGTACCTGCAGGACAATTACGGCATCCGCGCCGGCTATTTCCAGTTGGCTGTCGATCTCGTCATCTTGGTCGTGTCGCTGTTTTACATCGAACTCGACAAGGTCGCGCTATCGGTGCTCGGCGCTGTGACCCTCAACCTGATCATCGCGATCAACCATCGCCCCGGTCGCTATGTCGGCATGAGCTGAAACGAAAAAGCCGCGCCAATTGCGCGGCTTTCGTAATGCGATTGTCCGAACCGCTCAGCCGGCGGTCGGCTGCTTGGTCTTGCGGAGATAGGGCAGCACGCGCTCGAACGAACCGAAGCGCTTGATCGCGTCCTCGTCTGAGACAGCTGCGGTGACGATGACGTCGTCGCCCTGCTTCCACTGCACCGGCGTCGCGACCTGATACTTGGCGGTCAGCTGGATCGAATCCAGCGCGCGCAGGATCTCGTCGAAGTTGCGGCCGGTCGACATCGGGTAGGTCAGCGTCAGCTTGACCTTCTTATCGGGACCGATGACGAATACCGAACGCACTGTGGCGTTGTCTGCCGGAGTGCGGCCTTCCGAGCTGTCACCTGCTGTGGCCGGCAGCATGTCGAAAAGCTTGGCGACGGCCAGCGTCGGATCGCCGATCATCGGATAGTCGACCTTGTTGCCCGACAGCGTCTCGATGTCGGCCTTCCATTTGTGGTGGTTCTCGACCGGATCGACCGAAATGCCGATTATCTTGGCGTTGCGCTTGGCAAAATCAGCCTTCAGCCCGGCCATGTAGCCGAGCTCGGTGGTGCAGACCGGCGTGAAGTCCTTGGGGTGCGAAAACAGGACCGCATAACCGTCGCCGATCCAGTCATGGAAGTTGATCGGGCCTTCCGTGGTGTCGGCTTTGAAATCCGGGGCGGTGTCATTGATGCGAAGGCTCATGGTCGGTTCCTCCTGAATGCGACGCCCACGGCTTGCGCCGGCCAGAACGGCCTGATTTTGGCGTCCGTGTGCGAAAAACTCATTTTGCGCCAAGCTCGTGAAAACGACAATGGCCGGGACATGCCCGGCCATTGAACGGATCCATGAAGCCTACTGCTTGATCGGTGCGTATTTGCCGTCGTGCCACTGGTTGATGTCGTAGCTGGCGTTCTTCAGATCGCCCTTCTCGTCGAAGACGACGTCGCCGACGACGGTGCTGATCGGCTTGCCGTCCTTGAGCGCCTCGGCGACCTTCATCGGATCGTCGGTACCGGCTCGCTCGATGCCCTGTGCGAACGCCTGGATGGTGGCATAGGAGAACAGCGTGAAGCCTTCCGGCACGAAACCGCCGGCCTTGATCTTCTCGACCGCTTCCTTGGCCTCGGGCTTGGCCTGCGGATCGGACGGGAACACGAACATCGTTCCCTCGCCGGCCGGGCCGGCGATCTGCCAGAACTCAGGCGAGGCGATCGAGTCAGGCATGATCAGCTGGTACTTGAAGCCCTGTTCCGCCGACTGGCGCAGGATGAGGCCGGCTTCGGGGTGGTAGCCGCCGAAATAGACGACGTCGGCCTTCAGTTCCTTGAGCTTGGTGACAAGCGCCGAATAATCCTTTTCGCCGGCATTGATGCCTTCATAGAGAATTTCGGTCAGCCCGCCAGCGTTCATCGTCGCCTTGACGGCGTCGGCCACACCCTGGCCGTAGGCGCTCTTGTCATGCAGCACGACTACGTTCTTGCCCTTGTACTTCTCGGCGATCCATGGGCCGATGAAGGCACCCTGGGCGTCGTCGCGGGTGTAAAGACGCATGATCGTCGGCCAGCCCTTCTTGGCGGCATCGTCGGTCAGGATCGGGTTCGAGGAGGCCGGCGACATCATCAGCACGCCGCTCTCGGCGTAGACGGCTGATGCCGGAATGCTCGAGCCCGAGCAGGCATGGCCGTCGATGAACTTGATGCCGTTGGCAACGATGCGGTTGGCGACCGAAACCGCCTGCTTGGGATCGCAGACGTCGTCTTCGATCGACAGCTTGAGCTGGCGGCCCAACACGCCACCCTTTTCATTGATCGCCTTGACGGCGGCCTCGGCACCTTGCTTGAACTGATCGCCGATATTGGCAAGCTGACCGGTCATCGGGCCGGCTACGGCAATGCCGATGTCCTGCGCGTAAGCAGCGCTGGCACTGAGCGACAGCGCGAGCAATGCGCCGATAGAGCTTTTCAAGTGCATGTATTCCTCCCCTTGAGCACGCTTGGCATGCCGGATTCGCGTCCTACGTGCAACGCGCCGGAAACCTTTCACCGGCGCTGCGAATTGTCTAGGCGCATCGGCGCCAGGATGTTGTGCCTGTTGCTGGCGGACCAATCACCTGACGCCGACTATGGCAACGTCGAGTGTCAGCCACCCTGCGGCCTGAGCACGTTCGGCGAGGTCAGCCAGTTCTGATAGCTTCGGTCCGCTTCGATGATCTTGTTCCACTGACTCCGCTCGGCGACCGACCTAGTCGCTGCCCACTCGATGCCCGTCCCCTTGAGGCCGTTGGTCTGTGCCGCCTCTACCAGGTAGGTATCCGGCAGCATCGTTGGCAGTTTCTCCTGGGTAATGCCGAGACTGCTGAGTTCGACAGCGCTCCATCCACCCCCCATCTTGACCAGACCACCCTGTGTCTTGACGCTGGCCACGACCTGCTGCGAGTTACCCTCGATCGGCACCAGCAAACCGAAATCGGTGAAATTGGTGCGACCTTCCGTTGGGCTGTAGCCAGCGAAAGTCGTTGCCCCGTCGACCACGGCCTTGAGCTGCTCGACACCTTCGAAGGTCGCAGGGATTTCGCCGGTCGCCGTCAGATCGAGAACCTTGCCATCCGTATCCTGCAGGGTCTTGGCGATTGCCATCAGCTTGCTGACCAGGAAGGTGTCGCGCTGATCCTGTGCCAGTGCCGCGGACTTGATGAAGATGTCGAACTTGCGCGGCCGGGGAGACATCTCCGACGTCGGCGCCGCGGCCGGACTTGCTCCCGAACTGCCCAGCGGCGAGAGGATGGAGCCTATTTCATCGAAGCAGTTGGTGCCGTCGTTTGCCAGCGACTGCTGTGTCAGCGTCCAATCGGGGCCGCCGAGCCTTACAGCCGAATACATGAGCCACGCCTGCCAGGATGGCGTGTCATTGGCCAGCATCGCGTAGTAGAAATTGCGGTGCGTATCGTGTGCAGTCCGCGTCTGCACGCAACAAAAGTAGTCATGGACGATCGACGCCGGGAAGTAGGGTCCATCATAGTTGTCGCCAACGATCAGCTCGAACAGCCAGGGAATGGTGGCGCCATCCGTGTAGCTTCCTGCCGGCACGCTCCAGACAAGACCATTCGGATCATTGAAATTGAGCGCCTTGGTGATCCTGAACGGCTTGGGCGACGCATCAGTCCGATTTTCCAATGCGATAGGAAGATCGACGAACTTGCCATAGTAGTCCTGGGCCCAGGACATATCGGCTGCAAGCAAGAGCATAAGCGTAGTTGAACTGCGAAGCAAAGACCTGCGCATGCCACCCCCCATTTGCTGAATTTGCCAACGGAATCTAGCATACTTTAGCAACAACGAAAAAGCCGCGCCGATCTTATGGTGATCGGTCACGGCTTTTGTCGTGGAGAGCGCCGCGAGCATCTTCGGCCCGTCGGACATTCGCCTGCCCTGTCTAACTCGGTCTGTCCAGTTCATGGGACATGCTGGAGGTCATGTCCCTGGCGCGCCTGGCCTGTCCTTCAAACCGTCGCGTTGTTGTTATTGGAAGCCGCCGCTGGCGACCTCGATCTTCCCCCCGGAAGCAGACTTATTTGCTGCGCATCGTGCTTTTCCGAAAATCGAACCCGATTTTCGGGCCGATGCGATATCAGTGCATCGTCATCCATTCGCGCGCTTCGCGCAGCGCCTTGACGATGTCCAGCTTGGACATCGAGCCGGAAAGCTCGGAGCGCAGTGCTGCGGCGCGGGCCGAACCCTTGATCGCGGCGATGTTGAACCATTTGTGGGCGGCAATAACATCGACTTCGCAATCGCGGCCGGTCGCATACATCATGCCCAATTCGAGAAGAATGTCGGCCTGAGCGGTGGTTCCCATCGCGCCGAAGCCAGCGTCAAAGATTTCGAAACGTGCCATTTTCTTATCCCCTGCCTGTCTCCTGAGAGCCGGCTCGCTGGTGTCCCGGAGCTGCCCTTTCGATGCTTTCGAGGATGCCGTGGAGCTTTGAATCCGCCGTTAAATGGCGTGCTTAACTCGAAGAAAACAAACCTAAAACAAAGGGTAAATCTTGGAATTCATTAAGGATAGGAGTCCTTGGGGCGGCTGGGATTTGAAGAAAATACGATGAAAATTCTGCTGTCGGCGGATAAGTCTTTGATAACCACGCGAAGCATTGATGCGCTGCCATCGATGAACTTTGCTGCTCGGACGGCGCGTTTGGGGGCCTTAAAAAGGCTCGCAACTTCCCTTGCGGCACCACTTTCGTTTTGCCGAGAGCTGCATTACGCTTACGTTTGCGTAAACGTCAGGCAGGGAGAGTGCCTGTGAGCGACATTTCAACCGGGAGGACTTCAATGCTTCGCAAGATGAGCCTGGCCATCGCGGCCACCTTGATGATGGCCGGTGCGGCCTATGCCGATCCGATCGAAGGCAACTGGAAGACGGAAGCTGGATCGACGGCTGCGATCGCACCCTGCGGCGGCGGCTTCTGCATCACGCTGAAGGACGGCAAGCACGCCGGCAAGAAGATCGGCACCTTCAATGCCAGCGGCGGTAACGCCTATGCCGGCAAGATCACCGACCCGGCCAACGACAAGACCTATACCGGCAAGGCCTCGGTGGCAGGATCGAGCCTCAAGATGAAGGGCTGCGTACTCGGCGGCCTGATCTGCAAGACGCAGAACTGGTCGAAGCTGTAAGACGTGAGCGAATAGGGAGTAGTGAGTATTGAGTAGCGAATAGAGGAACCGGCGTCTCGCGCCGGCCAGCCCCTACTCACTATTCGCTATTCGCTATTCCCTACTCACTCCCTATGCCCTAGCCCGCTGGCCGAACAGAACCTTCTGGGCTTCCTTGTCGTCGGCGAGATTGCGGCGATGGTCTTCGCCGACCACCAGGCCGCGGACGACCGCCGGACGGGCCAACAGCGTATCGAACCAGCGCTTGAGGTGTGGGAAATCGTCGATTTCCTGGCCTTGGTTCTTGTAGGGCTTGACCCAGCCGAGCGAAGCGATGTCGGCGATCGAATAGTCGCCGGCAAGGAACTCGCGATCGGCGAGGCGCTTGTTCATCACACCATAGAGGCGATTGACCTCGTTGGTGTAGCGGTCGATGCCATAGGCGATCTTTTCCGGCGCGTATTGCCGGAAGTGATGGGCCTGGCCGGCCATAGGGCCGAGGCCACCAACTTGCCAGAACAGCCACTGATCGACCTCGGCGCGGCCACGCTCGTCTGCAGGGTAAAGCTTGCCGAACTTGCGGCCGAGATACTGCAGGATGGCGCCGGATTCAAAGATCGAGATCGCCTCGCCACCCCACTTGCCGTCGGATGTCGGACCCTCGGGGTCGACGATGGCCGGCATGCGGTTGTTGGGGGCGATCTTGAGGAATGACGGCTCGAACTGCTCACCCTTGCCGATATTGATGTATTTGACCGTGTAGGGAACGCCCAGTTCCTCAAGCATGATCGAAATCTTCCAGCCGTTGGGCGTGGGCCAGTAATAGAGTTCGATCGGCAATGTCTGGCTGGTCATTCCGCAGTCTCCGTCGGTGAGCGATGCTCTGGAGATATGCGCGGGCGGGCGAAACACAACCCTGAAGACACATTAAGGCCCGTCAATAAATTTGAACCGAAGATGAACGGAGGTCTCAGAACCCGTTCAGTCGCAGCCTGGCATAGTCCGATCCATTGAAGGGGAAGACACCAATGCTCGCTCGCCGGTTCACCATCGTCTGTCTGCTGAGTGCCCTGTTCGGGATCATGTTCGCAACGCTGGTGGCCCAAACCAGCCGCCCGGCGCGGTCCTGGGAAATCGACAGCCTCGTGCCTTGCACCATCGAAAACGGAATGACCTGCAAACAGCCACTGACGAAGTAACGAAACAACGCAAACCCAAGAGAAGCAACGCCAATGACCCGCACCGCAACCCAGATCATCAAGACGCTCCGGCTTCTGCCGCGCGCCGCCATGATCCTGATGGTTCTCGCCGCTCCGGTGCTGGCCGTTCCGCAGCTGCGCGCCGACAACGGCTCGACGATCGAAGCACCTGCCGCCCGCAAGAGCGGCGTCGGCTTCGTGCTCCTGGTCAGCCTGCAACGCGGCTGAGAGATTTGAAAGACGCTCAGCGAGACCCTCTCGCAGCCGTCATGATTGATCTCTATAATAGGTCATGGAAAAGCGAATCTATCCTCAACCCATCGAATCGATCTCTTCACCGCTACCGTTTCCACGGCAGAGCTTTACTGATGCTGCCGAGGCGGTTGCTGCCTTGCAGGCGCTTTACGACCGCAACACGGCCTTCCTCCGCGAGGCCTTCGCTTCGCTCGCAGCCGGGGCCGACACCAATGTGCGGTTCCGCGCCTTTTATCCCGAAATCGGGGTCACCACGACATCCTACTCGCAGGTCGACTCCCGCCAGGCCTACGGCCATATGCCGACGCCGGGACATTTCTCGACGACGATCACCCGGCCGGACCTGTTCCAGAGCTACCTCACCGAACAATTGCGCCTGATCATGCGCAATCACGGCGGCCCGGTGACGGTGTCGGAATCGACGACGCCGATCCCGCTGCATTTCGCCTTCCTCGAGGGCACCCATGTCGACGGCGCTGCCGCCGACCGCATCCAGCGGCCGATCCGCGACCTGTTCGACGTGCCCGATCTCGACGGCACCGACGACCATATCGCAAACGGCACGTTTGAGATCATGCCGGGCGAGTCCAGGCCGCTGGCGCCGTTCACCGCCCAGCGTATCGACTATTCGCTGCACCGGCTGTCGCATTACACGGCAACGACGCCGCAACACTTCCAGAACTTCGTGCTGTTCACCAACTACCAGTTCTACATCGACGAGTTCGTCGTGCTGGCCCGCGACCTGATGGCCAAGGGCGGCGGCGGCTATACGGAATTCGTCGAGCCGGGCGGCTTGGTGACCAAGGCAGGCGACACGGCACCTTCCGAAGGCACAGCCGCGGCGCGGCTGCCACAGATGCCGGCCTACCACCTGAAGAAACCTGGCCATGCCGGCATCACCATGATCAACATAGGCGTCGGCCCTTCCAACGCCAAGACCATCACCGACCACGTCGCCGTGCTCAGGCCACATGCCTGGCTGATGCTTGGCCACTGCGCCGGCCTGCGCAACACCCAGGCGCTCGGCGACTATGTGCTGGCGCATGCCTATGTGCGCGAGGACCACGTGCTCGACGACGACCTGCCGGTGTGGATCCCGATCCCGCCGCTGGCCGAGGTGCAGGTGGCGCTGCAGGAGGCGGTCGCCGAGGTGACGGGGCTTTCCGGCTACGACCTCAAGCGGATCATGCGCACGGGAACGGTCGCCACCATCGACAACCGCAACTGGGAACTGCGCGACCAGCGCGGGCCAGTACAGCGGCTGTCGCAGTCACGCGCCATCGCGCTCGACATGGAATCGGCAACGATCGCCGCCAACGGCTTCCGCTTCCGCGTGCCCTACGGCACCTTGCTGTGCGTTTCCGACAAGCCGCTGCATGGTGAACTCAAGCTGCCCGGAATGGCGACCGAGTTCTACAAGCGGCAGGTGGCACAGCATCTGACCATCGGCATCCGGGCGCTGGAAAAGCTCGCCGAGATGCCCAATGAGCGGCTGCATTCGCGCAAGCTGCGCAGCTTCGCCGAGACGGCGTTCCAATAAGCTTCGGACCGACCGGCCGGCCGCAGGCTAGTGCTTGCGGCCGAAAACGGCGGTGCGCCTGACAAAGCCGCCGCCAAAGCGCGGCGACGATGCTGGCGACGGGTCGTCCGGCCCGCCCTCCCCCTTGCGGTAGAGCTGCAGGCTGTTGCCCACGGCTTTCGCCGCGCGCTCCTTCTGCTCCCAATCGTCGATCAGTTCGCGCCGCCTGTCCTTGTCTGTCTCGACCGAGGCGGCGACACTGCGCATGCCGCCGGGAACAAGCGTACGGGTCTCGTGTTCCATCGTGGTGTAGCTGTGCTGCCTGGAGAAGCGCAGGGTCAGCGCATAGCTCGGCTCGCGCATTCCGATTGGATGCTGTTCAGCGGCCAGATGCCTGACGCGATAGGAATAGTCGCCGTTTTCCGGCCCGAACGTCTCATCGTCAGTGACGATATAGCCGTTGGGCACCAGCGCAACGCGCATGAACGCCAGCGCGGCTTCGTAGAGATCGACCCACGGAACGGGCGCTGGGGCGACGTAGATTTCGCGGCCGATATAGTCAGCGCCGCCCAGGGTCAGCACGCCGGCTGGCGTCTCGTTGAAGCCAGGAACCGGCTCGCCGGCGAAAAGCTTGGGATGAACAGTCAGCATGCTTGGCTGCGGCTGGTTCAGAAATGCCGTGAACTGCTCGCCGGCAATGAGCATGTTGCTCTGGGTCCAGTGGATGACGCTGCCAGGTTGCACCTTGAGCAGATGGCGGCAGACCTCGCCGAGGATTTCGACACGCATGTTGAATTCGCGCAGCGTCGCGCCGGGCCGCTGCATGCCGATCTGGTTGAAGAACCCTGCAATCTCGGGCTTGTCGGTCACGCCTCCCATGACACCATGGTGGACCTCGACAAGGACATGCGCCGTGTGCCGGCGCACGCGCTCCCTGGCGTCCGGCATCAGAAGCGTTGTCACAGCGGACCCGAGGGTCGGGGCAAAGACCGCCACATCAGCCGGCCGCGGGAAGTAGGTTACCAGGATCTGGAACTCGCCCGGTCCCATCATCAGGACGAAGTTCCGATCCTCCTGGACGACCTTGAGTGGCAGCTGCTTGCTGAGCATCGCCAGGCGAAACGCATTGAGATGCATCGACGGATGGATCTCGTCGCCGCCCTCATAGAGGATCGCTGCCTGGATGTTGTTGGTATACCTGCCGGTCATCGTCGCACCTCGCGTCAAGGCAACGGTGCCATTTGGCCGCAAAAGCGAGGTTAACTTCCAGCGCAACCACAAGCTGTGGTTAAAAATCCCCTTGCGTCAGGTCGAACTCCAGCGCTTGCGGACGCCAGCTATTGGCCGTTGACGAAGGACAGGATCAGGCGATGGACGTTGCCGCCGTCGTTGAGTTCGACGCGGTCGAAGTCGCTGCTTTGCTGACGTTGCGCCAGAGATGCCTCCGAAAGAGGCTTGATGATCTCCTGCCTGATCTTCTTGCAGCCGGGATCGCCCGGCACCGACAGGCCGATCGTGGTTCGTTCGATCGTCGCAACCATGTCCTTGATCATCTGGCCGTGCACCAGCTCGTGGCGGCGGACGCCCTCGTAAAAGACATCCCAGCGCTGCTTGAGCCCGTCCGGCAAGCGGGCGGCAGGCTTGGGCAAGGTGTAGGTGATGATGAGCTTGGGCTTGGCCGAGACCAGCGTGCAGGTGTTGCCTTGCGGCACGTAGTTGCGCTGCCAGGTGAGCTTGAAGTTGGTAAGCGCGATGGCGCGGCCGATACCGGCCTTGGGGCCGCGTTCGCCGATCGAGGCGTAGAGCTCGGGGGCCGAGGTTCCTGAGACAGCATAGGTCTTGACCTGCTCAACGACCTGTCCCTCGGCTTGCGCGGCAAGCGGGGTCATGACGATCAGTGCCGCGCATGCCCGCAGCCAACGATGGGCGGTTGATTTCATTTTATACTCCGCAAGGCCGATGCAGTTGCGCACGAAGAGCGCGCAACACGCCCATTTCCGGGCCATCGGTCTCACGAGTCGCGCGGCATTTCAACCACCGGTCATGGCTGCCGCCATGTTGCACGGCGGCGCCGACAGAGCTTTCCAGCAAGGCGCAAGCGGCCCATAATCGATCATCAATGGGCCGCATTTGTTGCTACATGAAATCAGAATGACGACGTTTTACAGATTGGGCAGGATCGCCTGCTTTGCGGCGATGATGCTTTTGTCGGTGCCGCTGGTTGCCGGGTTCTTCGGCGCCTGGCATCCCGCGCTCGATTCATTCGCGCATTTCAGGGTCCACCTGGCGGTGGCGATGATGCTGGCGGCGTTGCCGCTGCTGCTGACGTCACTGCGCTGGCAGGCCGTTGCCGCGCTGGCATTTGGCGCCGCGGCCCTTTCCACCACCTCCAGTTCGCTGCCTTTGCCTGGGCTCGGCCCTGTGCATGCCGCGTTCCAGCCGCGCGCCGAAGGCCGGCCAGTCTACAAGATGCTGCAGATGAACCTGCGCTTCAAGAACACCGAGCCTGAGAAGGTGCTGTCGCTGGTGGGGCGCTGGCAGCCCGACGTCATCACCTTCCAGGAGGTGTCGGCGATGTGGGAAGGCAAGCTGCAGCCGCTGTTTGCGCGCTACCCCTACCGCATGATGTGCCCCTATCCGAACGGCATCTTCGGCGTAGCGATCCTGTCGCGGCGGCCATTTGCCGAAGGCAGCGAGCCGCAATGTTTCGGCGAAGGCGCTTTGGCCGTCGCCAAGGTCGACTTCGGCGGACGCGCAAGCGACATCGTTTCCATCCATCTGGGCTGGCCCTGGCCGTTCGAGCAATCGCGGCAGATCGGCGAGCTGAGCGGCAATCTAGCAGCGCTCGGTCAGAACGCCATTCTCGGCGGCGACTTCAACGCCACACCTTGGAGTGCGGCGGTGGCGCGGGTCGCCCGGATCGGCGGGCTGACGCTGATGCCAGCCGCCGGCCGTACCTGGCTGACCGTCATGCTGCCCGACTTCATGCGCTTCGCTGGCCTTACCATCGACCATGTCATGGCCAAGGGCGACGTGCTGGTCCACTCGCTGACGATGGGCGAAGACGCCGGCTCGGACCACCGGCCGCTGCTGGTCGAGTTCTCGTTCCGCGACAGCGCGACGTATCCGGAAGACAGTACGACCGAAACGGTGTCGTACGAGAGTGCCTCGGCACCGCGCAGCTGAATGAAAAAGCCCGGAAGTCGAGATGACTTCCGGGCTTTCTTTACATCGGCTGGAGCGAAGCTCCAGATCACATGTTCGGATAGACCGGCCCTTCGCCGCCCTGCGGCGGCACCCAGTTGATGTTCTGGTTGGGGTCCTTGATGTCGCAAGTCTTGCAGTGGACGCAGTTCTGCGCGTTGATGACGAACTTCGCGTCGGCATGGCCGGGATCGTTGGCAATCGAGTTGCCGTCGGCGTCGACCCACTCATAGACGCCAGCCGGACAGTAGCGCGACGACGGGCCGGCGAAGATTTCGTACTCCGAACGCTTCTGCAGATCCATGTCCTTGACCTGGAGGTGTACCGGCTGGTCTTCCTCGTGGTTGGTGTTGGACAGGAACACCGACGACAGGCGGTCGAAGGTCAAAACGCCGTCGGGCTTGGGGTAGTCGATCTTCTTGTGCTTCGCCGCCGGCTCGAGCGACTGGGCATCTGATTTGCCGTGCTTCAACGTGCCGAAGGGCGAGACACCGAACAGCGTGTTGAGCCACATGTCGAGGCCGCCGAGGCCAACGCCCAGGATGGTGCCGAAACGCGACCACAGCGGCTTGACGTTGCGGACCTTCTTGAGGTCCTTGCCAATGTCTGTCGAGCGCCAGGCGGCTTCGTAGGAGGCAAGCTCGTCATTGGCGCGGCCGGCGCCGATGGCTTCGGCCACATGCTCTGCGGCAAGCATGCCCGACAGCACGGCGTTGTGCGACCCCTTGATGCGGGGAACGTTGACCAGGCCGGCCGAGCAGCCCATCAGCACGCCACCGGGGAAGCTGAGCTTCGGCACCGACTGGTAGCCGCCCTCGGTGATGGCACGCGCGCCGTAGGACAGGCGCTTGGCGCCGTCGAAGGTGTGGCGGATCGCCGGATGCGTCTTGAAGCGCTGGAACTCCTCGAAGGGCGAGAGATACGGGTTCTTGTAGTTCAGGTGAACGACGAAGCCGACGGCCACCATGTTGTCTTCGAGGTGGTAGAGGAACGAACCCCCGCCGGTCTTGAAATCGAGCGGCCAGCCGAACGAATGCTGGACCAGGCCCGGCTTGTGATGCTCGGGCGCGACCTGCCACAATTCCTTGAGGCCGATGCCGAATTTCTGCGGCTCCTTGCCAGCGCCGAGATCGTACTTGGCGATCAGCTGCTTGGCGAGCGAACCACGGGCGCCCTCGCCGATCAGCACGTACTTGCCCATCAGCGCCATGCCCGGCGCAAAGGACGGGCCGTGCGAGCCGTCGCGTTCGACGCCCATGTCGCCCGTGACGACGCCGGTGACGGCACCTTCGTCATTGTAGATGAGGCCGGCGGCGGCGAAGCCAGGGTAGATCTCGACGCCGAGCGCTTCGGCCTTGGTCGCCAGCCAGCGGCAGACATTGCCGAGCGAGACGATGTAGTTGCCGTGGTTGCTCATCAGCGGCGGCATGGCGAAATTGGGCAGCTTGACGGAGCCCGCCGGGCCGAGGATCAGGAAATGATCGTCGGTGACGGGCGTCTTGAACGGATGGTCGGCATCATCGCGCCAGTCAGGCAGCAGGCGGTCGATGCCGATCGGATCGACAACCGCGCCCGACAGGATGTGGGCGCCGACCTCGCCACCCTTTTCGAGTACGACGACCGAGAGTTCAGGATTGACCTGCTTGAGCCGGATCGCCGCAGCCAGACCTGCCGGGCCGGCGCCGACGATCACAACGTCGAATTCCATGCTCTCGCGTTCGATATCGCTCATCAATCCCTCCGCGTTGGCTGGCCCTGTCCCAAGGGCAATCTGTAGCTAGCTAGGCGCTGCATAGCGCATCGTTGGCAAACGTCAAACGGACCAATCCGCACATCGGCTGTTTGGTCTAATGATGCTCCTCCAGACGATGAATTATCTTACGTTAACGTAAAGGTCAAAAGATTTCACCTTTCGGCTGTGCGTTACGGCCCGTACTGTCACAAAACAGGTGTTGTTCAACAGCCTTTTCGTCCATTGATTCTACATGCGCCAACACGTGCCTTGCAGGACCGGACTGGAGCGCTTTCACCCCAAACGCCACATCCTGGCTGGGGCTGCCCTTCTTATTGCGACATGTCTTGTTAGCGAAGGTCGCTCGCAGGAGACCGGGCCCGATCAAAAGGTCTGGAATGCCGGGGCGTATTCGTTTTCCGACGAACTCGGCGGCTTCAAGATCACTGGCGTTTCGGGAACCGGCACGAGGGAAGACCCGTTCGTGGTCAAGGAAGAGCTGGAATCGGCGACGCCGGTGACGCTGACCATTCGCACGATCCGGCCGATCCGCCCGTTCGACAATTCGGGCCTTTATGCCAATGGCGTCATGTTCATGCGCGTCGAAGCGCTGAACAACAGTGGCCAGGCCTGGGTCGAATTCGAATTCGAACTGCAGGAGCAGCAGGGCCAGGCCAGCGTGTTCGGCGACGGGCTGTCCTTCGACCAGCGCCGCACCGACAATGTCAACATCTCCTCCGACAGCTTCGTGCAGTATAGCCGCGACTTCGAACCTTATGACCGGCTGCGCTACATCGACGGCAAGGCCGACCCGTTCGCGGTCGCCAGTTTCAGCTTCCTGGTCACCGACTACACACCACGCTGGCGCTTTTATCTGGTGCAGGACCCGCGCATTCCCTCCTCCTGAACTTGCAAATCGCCGGCGTAACGCCGAAACTGGGACATGGCCTCAATTTCGGGAAACGAACGTCCGGATCTGCGCGATCTGCTCGCCTTCTATGCGGCGGCGGGCGTCGACGACGCGCTTGTCGACGATCCGATCGACCGGTTTGCCGAAAGCGTCCAACGCCAGGCAGCACCAGCTCAGCAGCCGGCACAGGCTGGAGAGCGCGAGGCACCGCGTCTCGGTGCGGACAGATCGGCTCCACGTCCCGCGGCCATTGCCGCCGTGCCCGACGAGGCGCAGGCAACGGCGGCGCGCGAGCTCGCCTCGAAGGCTGCCAGCCTCGACGAACTCAAGCAGATCATGGAAGGGTTCGACGGCTGCAACCTCAAGGCCACGGCCAAGAGCATGGTGTTCGCCGACGGCAACCCCGAAGCCGACCTGATGCTGGTGGGCGAAGCGCCCGGCCGTGACGAGGACCTGGAGGGTCTGCCGTTTGTCGGCCGCTCGGGACAGTTGCTCGACCTCATCCTTGCGGCCATCGGGCTCGACCGGAAGTCGGCCTACATCGCCAATGTGATTCCGTGGCGCCCGCCGGGCAACCGCACGCCTACACCGCATGAGACCGAAATCTGCAGGCCGTTCGTCGAGCGCCAGATCGCGCTTGCCAAGCCCAAGGTGCTGGTAACGCTCGGTGGCCCGTCGGCCAAGCTGCTCGTCGGTGCGCAGGACGGAATTCTCAGGCTGCGCGGCAGCTGGAAGAGCCATGTCACGGCGGACGGCACGGTCATCCCGGTCATGCCGACGCTGCACCCGGCTTATCTGTTGAGAAATCCCGCCCACAAGAAACTTGCGTGGCGGGACTTCCTGGAGGTCAAGGCGAAGCTGCGGGAACTGGGCAGCCACTGAAGGCGGCGGTCCTCAGGCCGCGGCCGGCGCAGTGCGGCGGATACCGACAAACTGCAACTCCGCGAACACCGCCACCGTCAGCGCCTGAGCCGCGACGAAGGCAATGCCGAGCAGGTTCGGCTGGACGATACCCGAAACGAGCAAAGCGAAGCTGCCGATCACCCACAAAGCGTTGATGGCGATGATGTCGATCATCACAAGCTTCGACACGGCAGCCCGCCGGGCGATGACGACCAGCATGGCGACGAAGGGCACCAGCGCCAGACCAGCCCAGAACAGCAGTTCGGCGGGCAGTTCGAGGAGTGGCGAAAGCACAGGCGCACCAAGCATCATCAGCAGGCCGGCAGCACCGCTGATAAGCGCATCGGCGTGAAGGACATTGCGGAGGAAGGGCGTGACGGCAATGGACATGACTGAAGCTCCTGGTTCGGTTGCTGGAGGCTGTCTGCGACCGCCTTCCTGAAACCGAACATTTCACCAGCCCTGAGCCAATGCGATTACGCTGGAGGTAATAGCAATCAGAATTGTGCCTGCTAATGTAATGGCATGACAACAACACAAAACACCGTAGGCGAACTCATCCGCGAATGGCGCACCAGGCGCCGCATGAGCCAGCTCGATCTCGCCATGGAAGCCGAAATCTCGCAACGGCACCTGAGCTTCATGGAAAGCGGGCGCTCGGCGCCCTCGCGCGACATGGTGCTGCATCTCGCCGAACAGCTCGAGATCCCGCTGCGCCAGCGCAACCAGCTTCTACTGGCTGCGGGATATGCGCCGAGCTTCAGCGAAAAGCCGCTCGACCACCCCTCGCTCGCACCAGCCATGGAGGCGGTGCGGATGGTGCTCAAGGGCCACGAGCCCTACCCCGCGATCGCCGTCGACCGGCACTGGAACCTGATCGAGGGCAATGCGGCGCTCGGGCCCATGCTTGCCGGTGTGGATGCTTCGCTGCTGGAGCCGCCGGTCAATGTGCTCAGGCTCAGCCTGCACCCGAAGGGCGTGGCGCCGCGCATCGTCAATCTGCACGAATGGCGCTCGCATCTGATCGAGCGGCTGAAGCACCAGAACGACACGACAGGCGACCCGGTGCTCAAGGCACTGGAGCAGGAGCTGCTGACCTATCCCGACGGGCCGCGCGCCGGACGACCGATACAGGTCGACCCGCTGGCGATCGCGCATCCGCTGCGGCTGCGCGTCGGCGATGCGGTGCTGTCCTTCATCAGCACGATCACCGTGTTCGGCACGCCGCTCGACGTGACCTTGTCGGAACTTGCCATCGAATCGTTCTTCCCCGCTGACGAAGAGACGGCGGCACGTCTCAGGTGCCTGGCCGTGCAATAGGGCACGAAGCCCGCGGGACGATGCGACGATCCTTTTCGAACGGCGCCGGGTCTGGAAAGATCGCCTCAAGGGCCGCCTGCATCTCCAAGGCCCTGACCGCCGCGCGCGCCTCGTCGTCGACCTCGTCGTTGAGGCAGAAGAAAGCAGGCGGCTGCCCGACCAGGCTCGCCAGCGACCGGCTGAATGCGTCGTCGTCCCTGACGGCGATGACATGCTCGCCGGCCAGCTTAACCTGCACAGCGCCATCAGGTCGGCCCCGGTCGCGCTCGGGAATGGCATTGAGGTAAAGCACCCGTGCCAGCGCATCCGTTCGCTGGCGAAAACGATGCCGCGAGGTGCGGCGCAGCCAGAAACTGAACCGGGCGTTCAGCCACGCAAGCTTGTCGAGCTCCAGCAACAGCGGGATATGCGGCGGGTAGGACCATCGCCGACGGCGGAACGCCAGGCAAAGCAGCAGATTGTTGAAGGCCAGCGTATGCCTGTAGCGGTCGGCTTGCAGCCGAAACCGGGGCAGCCTTGCCGACATGACGTGAAGCCGGGGCCTGCCATCGGGCGATATGAATTCTTCGCGCGGTACCATCTGGCCGACGAAGAAATCGTCGTTGAAAAGCAGAAAGCGGTTGGCAACACCTGCCATGCCTATGCGGTGGAGATTGGCTTCGATCGCGCTGGAACTGAAAACCGGCAGGCTTGAGGGATCAGCGAAGAAATCCGCGTGGCTGACGAGATTGATGCCGGGATGATCGAAATCGAGCCATGACGGCACTTGGCCGTTGGTGACGAGGTGGATGGTCCGGACCCACGGCATGTGGAGGTGGATCGACCGCAGCGCATAACGCAGCTCGCCATTCTCGCGAAAACGATAAGGCGCGGGTCGGAGCCAGGGCAGCCTTGGCCAGTGGCGCAACAGGCTGTTGCGATGGGCAGGATCGCGGCCGTCGACCCACGGCATGACGACATCGACAGGGTCGGAAAATTCGCTCAAGACATTGCCTCGCCCTTCGACCGAAAAACGGTCGCCTCAGATCATTTTGAGGAGCGGGCAGGCTCCAGATTTACAGACATCACCGCCTATTGTGGCGACGAGGCCTTCTTGGCGGCCTGGATTTCCAGGCCAAGGCGCTGTTCGCGCCAGATGATGAAGATGCCGGCGCCGATGACGATAGCGCCACCGACGAGCGTATGGATCGTCGGCAGGTCACCAAAGACGAGATAGCCGACGGCGATGCCGAGAAGCAAGGAGGTATATTCGAAGGGCGCGACGGTCGAGGCCTCGGCGTGGCGATAGGCCTCGGTCATGAACAGCTGGGCAATGCCGCCGCAGATGCCGCCGGTGACGAGCAGCGCCGTTTGCACCCAGGTCAGAGACTGCCAGCCGAACGGGATGCTCAGCAAGGACATGACGCTGGCGGTCAGCGAGAACCATAGCACGATCGTTGCGGTGCGTTCCGTATGGACGAGGTTGCGCACAAGGAGCATGGCGACAGCCGAAAGTGCGGCACCGGCAAGGGCCGCCACCACGCCCATCGCCGCCTTGTCACTCATGCCCGCGCCCGAAGTGAACAGAGTGAGGTTCGGCCAGGAAACGATGAGCACGCCCAGGAGACCGACGGCCACCGCCGTCCACCTGTACGAACGGACGTTCTCGCCAAGGAAGATGGCGCTGAAGACCACGACAAGCAGCGGCTGGGCATAGTTCAGCGTGATCGCCTCCGGCAGCGGCAGCTGTGTCAGCGCGAAGAAGCCGAAGCCCATGGCCGTCACCCCGGCGAGCCCGCGCATGATGTGCCCGAACGGCCGCGTGGTGACGACCGCCGTGCGCAATTCAACGCGGACGGCGAGGAAGACGAGAATCGGAAAGATGGCAAAGAAGGACCGGTAGAACACGATCTGGCCGGCTGGTACCTGGCCGGCCAGCTTGATGCTGGTCGACATGCCGACGAAGATCGCAACTGATGTGACCTTGAGCGCAATACCCGTAAGCGGCGACAAAGCCGCCTGAACCACGTTTTGCTTCACTGCTGCCGTGCCGCCTCTATCGCTGCCCAGATGCGCAACGGCGTCGCGGGCATTTCAATGTGGGTGATGCCGTAGGCGCGATAAAGCGCATCGGTCACCGCGTTGAGTGCCGCCGGCGTGGCGCCGATGGTGCCCGCCTCGCCCGCGCCCTTCATGCCCATGGCATTGGTGGTCGAGGGCACGTTGCGCGTCTCGAAATGAAAGGACGGCACGCTGTCGGCGCGCGGCATGGTGTAGTCCATGAAGCTCGCTGTCAGCAGCTGGCCGTCCTCGCTGTAGACCGCCTCTTCCGACAGCGCCTGGCCGATGCCCTGCACGACCCCGCCATGGACCTGGCCGGCAAGCAGGATCGGGTTCACGGTCGCGCCGAAATCGTCGACGATGGTGTAGGCGACGACCTCGGCCGTGCCGGTCTCGGGATCGATCTCGACTTCGCAGATATGGGTGCCGTTAGGATAGGTCGCCTCGTCCTGAACAAACTCGCCCATCGCCTTGAGATCTTCAGGATTTTTCGCCGCTGCATAAAGATCGGCGAAAGCCAGAGCGCGGTCGGTGCCGACGATGCGCGCCTCACCATTACCGAGTTCGATATCGGCGGCCGCGGCCTCCAGTTCATCCGCCGCGATCTTCTTCAGCTTGTCGGCGAGTGCCGCGCCGGCGCGGGAGGCAGAGACGCCTCCAAGCGGAATGGAGCGCGAACCGCCGGTGCCGCCGCCGCTAGGGAGCTGATCAGTGTCGCCCTGATGGACGCTGATCCTGGCAACATCGAGATTGAGTTTTTCCGAGACGAACTGGGCGTAAGCAGTGGCATGGCCCTGGCCGTTGGACTGGGTGCCGATGAAGATCGAGACGGTGCCGTCGGCATTGAGCTCGACCCGCGCAGGCTCGGAGCCGGCAAAGGCGCAGGCCTCGATGTAGGTCGCCATTCCGATGCCACGGATTTTTCCCCTCGCCTTCGCCTCCGCGAGGCGGTCGGCAAAGCTAGCCCAGCCGGCACGCTCCATCGACAGGTCCATATGCGCCTGGAACTCGCCGACGTCGTAGAGCCTGCCGGTCTGCGTACGGTACGGGAACTGCTCGGGCCGGATGAAGTTGCGGCGGCGGATTTCATCGACTGACAGACCCAGATCGCGGGCGCAGGCATCGGCCAGCTTCTCGACCAGCAGCGCTGCTTCCGGACGCCCTGCCCCACGGTAGGCGTCGACCGGACAGGTGTTGGTGTAGACGCCGAAGATCGTCACATCGAGCGCCTGGATGTCATAGACGCCGGTCGACATGCTGGCGCCGATATGGGCGATAGCGGGGCCGTATTGCGAGACATAGGCGCCGAGATTGGAGAGCAGTTCGACGCGCAGGCCGAGGAACCGGCCGTTGCTATCCATGGCCATCTCGGCCTTGACGACATTGTCGCGCCCTTGGGCATCGGTGAGGAAATGCTCGGTGCGATCGCTGGCCCATTTGACCGGCTGGCCAAGCCGCTTGGCGGCCTCCAGAACCAGCGCATGCTCACGGTAGACAAAGGCCTTGGTGCCGAACCCGCCGCCGACATCGGGGGTGACGACGCGCAGCTTGTCGGCACTGATGCCGAAGACCTGGCCGGTCAGCACGGTGCGCATCGAATGCACGCCTTGCGAGCCGGTGGTGAGCACGAAGCGGTCTTCGGCATTGCGCCACTCGCCGATCGCCGAGCGCGGCTCCAAGTAGTTGCAGATCAGACGGTTGTTGATGAACGCGACGCGGGTGACGTGATCGGCCTTGGCGAAGGCACTGTCGGTCCTGGCCTTGTCGCCGAGATGGTAAGTGAAGGCGCGGTTGGTGCCAAGTTCCGGCCAGACCAGCGGCGACTCGTCGTCAAGCGCGGTCGCAGTGTTGGCGGCAGCGTCCTCGCCGTCATAGTCGACCTCGATCAGTTCGGCGGCGTCCTGGGCGAGCGCGCGGCTGTCGGCGACAACGAAGGCGACGGCATCGCCGACATAATGGACCCGGTCACGGCATAGAATCGGGATATCGCGGGTCGGCGCACGGGTACCGTCGGGCTGCTTTTGCATGACTGTCGATTTGAGTGCGCCGAGATGGGCAACATCAGCGCCGGCCAGCACGAGATGGACGCCAGGCGCAGCGCGCGCGTCTTCAAGCGAGCCGACCGTAAAGGCAGCCTTGGCGACGGGCGAACGCAGGACGTAGCCATGCAGCTGCGAGACCGCTGCGATGTCGTCGGTGTAGCGGCCCTTGCCGGTGATGAAGGCGCCGTCCTCGACGCGCAATACGGACGCGCCCATTCCGAATTTCGGCGTGACGACTGTCATATCTGCCTCGTGAGGATTGGTGGGGAGCGCAGCGAATGTGCGGTCTCGAACAGTTTTGCCGAGGGGGCGTTTCGTGTAAAGAGCAGCGGCCGCATATTTATTCTACCAGCGCGCACCAAGCGTTCGCAGTCGACAGGAAGGCCACCACATGCGCACTGACACTGGACAGGTGTTTCGTCTCGAAGACTACCGGCCCAGCAACTACCTGATCCCTGAGACCGAACTCGATTTCCGCCTTGGCGATGAGAGCACATTGGTGGTGGCGCGGCTGACGATCGAGCGGCGCCCCGGCGTCGACAAACCGGTGCAGCTTGAACTCGACGGCGACGGCCTGACACTGCGCCGGATCGAGATCGATGGCGAAACGCTCGACGCAGCCGACTTCGACGTGACGCCCGACCGGCTGGTCATCTACAATCCGCCCGCATCCGGCCGCTTCACGCTTTTGATCGAAACCGAACTCGCGCCATCGCGAAACGCCGCGCTGATGGGTCTCTATCGCTCGAGCAAGGTCTATTGCACGCAATGCGAGGCGGAGGGCTTCCGTCGCATCACCTATTTCCTCGACCGGCCCGACATCCTGTCGGTCTACACGGTCCGCATCGAGGCACTGCGTTCGGAAGCGCCTTTGCTTCTCTCGAACGGCAATCCAGTCGAGGCCGGCGACCTCGACGATGGCTGGCATTTCGCCGTGTGGCACGACCCCTTCCCCAAGCCGTCCTATCTGTTCGCGCTGGTCGCCGGCGACCTCGGCTGCATCAAGGACCGTTTCGTCACCGCCTCGGGCAAATCGGTCGAGCTCGGCATCTATGTCGAGCACGGCAAGGAGAACCAGGCCGGCTATGCCATGGATTCCTTGCGCCGCTCGATGCGGTGGGACGAAGAGGTGTTCGGTTGCGAATACGACCTCGACGTCTTCAACATCGTCGCCGTTTCCGATTTCAACATGGGCGCGATGGAGAACAAGGGCCTCAACATCTTCAACGACAAGTACGTGCTTGCCGACGAGGAGACCGCGACCGACGCCGATTTCGCCAATATCGAGGCGATCATCGCGCATGAGTATTTCCACAATTGGACCGGCAACAGAATCACTTGCCGCGACTGGTTCCAGCTCTGCCTGAAGGAAGGGCTGACGGTTTTCCGCGACCACGAATTCTCCGCCGACCAGCGTTCGCGGCCGGTCAAGCGCATCGCCGAGGTGCGCACGCTGCGCGCACACCAGTTCCCCGAGGACCAGGGGCCGCTGGCTCATCCCGTCCGCCCCCGGCGCTACCGCGAGATCAACAATTTCTACACGCCGACTGTCTACGAGAAGGGTTCGGAAGTGGTGCGGATGATCCGCACCATCCTGGGCGCCGAGACATTCCGCCGGGGCATGGATCTCTACTTCGAGCGCCATGACGGCGATGCGGCCACGATCGAGGATTTCCTCAAGGTGTTCGAGGAGGTTTCGGACCGCGACCTGTCGCAGTTCGCGCTCTGGTATCATCAGGCCGGCACGCCCAATCTGAGCGTGACGACCACGCACAACACCGCGACGGCCAAATTCACCATCGAGCTCGAGCAATCAGTACCGCCGACACCGTCGGAAAGCCGCAAGCGCCTGATGCACATTCCGCTCGCCTTCGGCCTTGTCGGCGCCGACGGCAAGGACATGGCGTTCTCAAGCGTCGAAGGCGCGACCGTCGAGGATGGCGTCATCCACGTCCGCAAGCGCAAGCATGTCGTGACCTTCGCGGGCGTGACCGAGCGGCCAGTCTTGTCGCTCAACCGTGGTTTCTCGGCGCCGATCACGCTCAGCATCGAGCAGCGGCCGGAAGACCAGATTTTCCTCGCCTCGCATGACGGCGACGCATTCTCGCGCTGGCAGGCGTTCAACACGCTGCTGACCGATGCGACCATCGCGGCGTTCAAGAGCATCCTCGGCGGCAAGCGGCCGGCATTCAGCGCCGACCTGACCGGACTTGCCGGGCGCATTGCCGGCGACGGTTCGCTCGAACATGCATTCCGGGCGCTGGCGCTCGCCCTGCCCGGCGAAGCCGACATTGCCCGCGAGATCGGCAAGAACATCGACCCGGACGCAGTCTTTGCCGGGCGCGAGGCGCTGGCGCGGGAAATTGCCAATGGCAATAGCGGAGTCTTTTCGCAGCTTTACGAGGATTTGCGCATGTCGGGCTCCTTCTCGCCCGACGCCGCCAGTGCGGGTCGCCGCGCCTTGCGCAACACGTTGCTCGACTATCTCGCGATCCTGCCGGACGGCAACAAGCGCGCGGCCGCCCATTTCGGCTCCGCGACCAACATGACCGACCGTGCCGCAGCCCTTGCCGTGCTGGCGCATCGCCATGCCGGCACAGTCGAAGCCAAGGACGCGCTGGCCGAATTCGACAAACGCTACCGCGGCGACCCGCTGGTCATGGACAAGTGGTTCATGATCCAGGCGACAGCCCCAGGCGCGGCGACTGTCGATTCGGTGCGCGCGCTGACCGAGCATCCGGCCTTCTCGATCGCCAATCCCAACAGGGTGCGTTCGCTGATCGGCGGCTTCGCGAGCGCCAACCAGACCGGCTTCCACCGCGCCGACGGTGCCGGTTATGCCTTGTTCACCGAGATGGTGCTGACGGTGGAAAAGCGGAACCCGCAGGTTGCCGCGCGCCTGGCCACCGCGCTCAGGTCGTGGCGGTCGCTCGAACCAAAGCGCCAGGCCAAGGCACGCGATGCATTGCTGTCGATGCAAGCCAAGGAGGGCCTTTCGGCCGACCTGCGCGACATCATCGAGCGCACGCTGGCCTGATCCGGAGCGGAGAATTTCAGGTGGGCCGGCCTGAGCGGCGATTCCGCTTTCCGGGATAGTGTGGCGGCTTTCGAAATCCGGAGGCCGCTGTCTGGCCCGCGCAAAACGCCGCATCCGATTCAGCTGCTTTTTAGCCGAACTTTAATCTTTTTCGCCCGCCCCACTGGACAAGGCGAATCAGCTTTGATTCTTTAGTGACGATTCGGATGTTCGGCGTATGCCGGATCGACCTACCAGGAAACGGGATTTGGGGAGCCATTTATGGCCAAGGCGGACGCGTGGGGCGCGCCCGATGAGATTGCATTTGGCCGTCGCAGGCAGGCGCGGAGCGCTGGCCTTTCAGGCAATGCACGTCTCATCGCCGAACCCGCATATCGTCGGCTGCTGGCGGCAGAACCCCTGCTCCGCCGTTCGATCCCGACGCTGATCGTCGTCTTCCTGATCATCGTTGCCGGCACGCGCGTGCTGAACTTGCTGGCAATGCGCGACGACGTCGAGCGCAACGCCAAGGCGATCCTGGCGCTCTCCGCCGGCGAACTGGTCAACTCGCTGATGGTAGGCGCGACCACTGAGCGGCCGCTGGCCGCCGCGAGCCAGGACCTGCTCGAACGCACCAGCCAGCAAGGCACGCTCAGCCGCAGCCACGTCATCGCGCTGACCGACCAGAATTTCCGCATCGTCGCCGTCAGCCCGCAATCGACAGGCTGGCAAGGCCAGTCGCTCGACGCCCTGGTCTCGGGCGGGCAGCCGCTGTTCATGTTCGGCGACCGTGCCGGCGTGATGGACGTTCGCATCGGCGGCCAGGACTGGCTGGCAGCCGTCAGCATCGCCGGCGACAAGCGCGCCGCAGCCGCGGCCATGGTGCCGCAGGACGCCGTGTTCGCCGAATGGCGCAAGACCGTGTCGCTCAACGTCGCGCTGTTCGTCCTGACCGCCGGCATGCTGATCATCATCCTCTACGCCTATTTCAGCCAGGCGGCGCGCGCCCAGGCCGCCGACAGCATTTACCTGCAGGCGCATGAACGCATCGACCTCGCGCTCGTGCGCGGCAAATGCGGGCTCTGGGACTGGGACATGGTGCGCGGCAAGATGTACTGGTCGCGCTCGATGTATGAGTTGCTTGGCTACGAAGCCTGCGAGGCAATGCTGTCATTCGGCGAAGTCGCGCGCATCATCCACCCCGAAGACGGCGACCTGTTCGAACTGGCCAACCAGGTGGTGATGCGCGAGGTCGACCATATCGACCGCGTGTTCCGCATGCGTCATGCCGACGGCCGCTGGGTCTGGATGCGGGCCCGCGCCCAGGTTGTCGATCCGGAGGCTCCGGAAATCCAGATGACCGGCATTGCCGTCGACATCACCGAGCAGCGCCACCTCGCCTTGCGCTCGGAAGCCGCCGACCAGCGGCTCAGGGCGGCGATCGAAAACATCACCGAATCCTTCGTGCTCTGGGACGCCAGTGGACGCCTGGTGATGTGCAACTCGAAATACCAGCACGACAACGGGCTGAACGACCGGGACGTGCTGCCGGGGACCGCACGCGAGGACATCGAGGAGCGCATGGTCGCCTTCGCTTCCGAGCGTCGGCTGGCCAGCGCCAACGGCCCGCGCGCCGGCGCAACCTACGAACGCCAGCTCGCCGACGGACGCTGGTTGCAGGTCAACGAACTCACCACGCGCGATGGCGGCATGGTGTCGGTCGGTTCCGACATCACCCAGATCAAGCAGCACCAGGACAAGCTGATGGAGAGCGAGCGCCGGCTGATGGCGACGATCCACGACCTCAGCCTGGCCCGCCGCTCGGAAGAGGAACGCTCGGGCGAACTGGTCGAACTCAACCGCAAATACATGAAGGAAACCGAGCGCGCAGAAGCCGCCAACCGCGCCAAGTCGGAATTCCTCGCCAACATGTCGCACGAACTCCGCACGCCGCTCAACGCGGTCATCGGCTTTTCGGAGCTCATGGAAGGGCGCCTGTTCGGCCCAATGGGCTCGCCGCGCTACGAGGAATATGCTCGCGACATCAACTCCAGCGGCAAGTACCTGCTGGGCGTCATCAACGACATCCTCGACATGTCGAAGATCGAGGCCGGCCAGTTCTCGATGGACCGCGAGGAGATCGATCTCTGCCCGCTGATCCGCGAGACCGTCAGGGTGGTTTCGCTGCAGGCAGCGCAGAAGTCGATCACTGTGGAGACGCAGATCGCAGATTCCATGACGCTGTTCGCCGACCGGCGCGCGGTCAAGCAGATCGTCATCAACCTTCTGTCGAACGCAGTGAAGTTCACCGGCCAGGGCGGGCGCATTTCGGTGCGGGCGCGCAATGCCTCGGGCGCGCTCACACTCAGCATCGAAGACAATGGCTGCGGCATCCCCAAACATGCGCTAGGCAAACTCGGGCGGCCGTTCGAACAGGTGCAGAACCAGTTCTCGAAGAACCACGCCGGCTCGGGCCTCGGCCTCGCCATCTCGCGGTCGCTCGCCGAACTGCACGGCGGCGCGCTGAAGATCAGGTCGACCGAAGGCGTCGGCACGATCGTGTCGGTGCGCATCCCGGTGAAGAAGGTCGAGCGGCTGGCCAAGGCCGCCTGAGCATCAAGGCGCTTCCGGCAGCCGGGCCTCGATGAACTCCAGCGGCCGCGTGCTGGCCGGCGGATCGAGGTTGGAAAGCGCGACCAGCACGTAGCCCAGCCTGGGGAAGACATGCAGGTCGCCGCTCATGCCGGGCGCGCCGCCATTGTGGCCAAAGCCTTTCCAGTTGCCCTCGCCGACAACGGCGAAGCCAAGCCCAAACATCTGAAACTGCGTGTTGGTTGCCTGATCGAGCATCGCCTTGGATATCAGCTTGCCGGATTGCAGCGCCTCGGCGAAGCGCCAGAGGTCGCCGACCGTCGAATAGCCGCCGCCGGCTGAGGTTCCGCGCCACGGCAACGTATCGGTGTTCGCCACAAGATTGCCGCGCTGGTTGATGTAGCCCACCGAACGCCCGGGGACAGCCTCGGTTTCCGGCAGCGAGCCTGTCGACCTCATGCCGGCTGGCTCGAATACGTTCTTCTTGAGATAGTCATAGTAGCTCATTCCGCTGACCTTCTCGATCAGCGCACCGAGCAGGATGAAGCCGTAGTTGGAGTAGCGCTGCCCGGCGCCTGGTGCGAACAGCGGCGCGCGCTTGCCATAGAGCGCGATGTAGTCGTCGATCGTGCGCAGGTTGAGCCGGTTCTTGTCGAACTCGGGACCGAAGATGTCGCCGGTGCCGCCGGTGTGGGTGAGCAAGTGGCGCACTGTCACCTTTTCGGCGATGTCCTTGTTTGGGTAGCTGGACAGAGATGTACCGATGGGCTCATCCAGCCCAAGCTTTCCGGCTTCGACAAGCTGCAGCACCGCCACCGCCGTGAACATCTTGTTTATCGAGCCGATGCGGAATTTGGTGTCGATGGTCACGGGCAGCTTGCGGTCGCGATCCGCAAGGCCCCAGGCCTGTTCCAGCACGACCTTACCGTCCTTGGCGATCAGCACGGCGCCAGAGAACTTGTCGCTTGCCGCGGCCTCGTCCTGCCGCTTGACCAGGGCGGCAACCGCATCCGCCAGGAGCAGGCGCTTGGCGCCGAGGCCGGCAGGGGGCATCACCGGATCGAGGTTGAAGCGGGTAAGCTTAGGTTCTGCGTCGGCACTCAAGGCGAGCTCCAGCCGCGCGAAACGATCGCCAGCTTTTTCCCTGAGGATGGCGACAAGGGTGGTGGCATCGCTCTGCTCCACCTTGACCAGCTCAAAGCCGCCGGTCTGCTCGCGCAAGGCACCCATGCCGGCGATTGGATCCCTGGGCCGGTAAGTACGGTCGAATGCCTCGGCCTTGGCCGGGTCGCCCATGTTGAGCGCTTCCAGCAGTTCGGCGAGCACCCTGCCCGGCGGCGTGGGCGGCAATGCCGCTTGGGCCAAAGCGGCAGTGGAAATGAACAGCGAGAGAATGGCAACGATCAACCCCATGGCAGCACTCCTTTGTCGGAGGCGAGCAAAGGCCGGCTTGATTGCGGCAAGGTTGCGCGAAGCAGTGTCCGGACAAAACAAAATCTCCCGGAGAGGCAATCTCCGGGAGGTTTCGCGGTTGTAGGCGTCGTGTCGGCGCTAGCGCTTGCCGTCGCCGCCGCGCCAATGACGGTTCGGCATCTCTTCCTTGACGATCTTGCCGTCGTCGTTGCGGTCGAGCAGCGCGAACAGCTTCTTCTGGCGGGATTCTACCTCCGCCTTGGTCAGTTCGCCGTCACCATTGGCGTCGAAGCGCTTGATAAGACGCTCGGCCATGCGTTCGGCGCGCATGCGCTGGATCTGGTCGGCCACCTCGGCGACGGTGATCTTGCCGTCGGTGTTTTCATCGGCATCCAGCAGCCGGGTGTTCATGGCTGCGGTGAACTCCTCGAAGGTGACATCGCCGCTCTTGTCGGCGTCGGCCCGTTCGAAGCGCATCTGCGGCTTCATGTTCTGGCCGCGCGGCCCTTGCCCGTTCGCGGCAAAGGCGGAGGTTCCGGCCGTGCCCGCGAGGGCGAGAAAGGCGATGGCGATCCTGGTTGACGTGTTCATGGGGTTTCTCCTGTTGCATCGACACCCCCGATGCTGATCGAAGCTCAAATGCGGCGTCCCATCGCCTCACTTGCGCTTCGCACGGAGCAAATGGTCAAAGTGGACCCTGACCTTTTGCGACGTCTCCTTGAGATGCGCCTCGAGCACGCCGAAATCGGGAAGATCGGTTGCCGCAAGCAGCAGGTCCGACAGCCCCGGCGGAACATCGTTCCGCTCGAACGCACCGGTAAGGCACAGTCTCGTCATTTGTGTGATGGCCGAATAGAGCATGTAGGCGTCGACCAGATCCTGGCGCGCCTGCGCATCGGCGAACTCTGGTGCCAGGCGATGCAGCGTGTCGGCGGTGCCTGTCGCATGCCCCTGCCCTTCGATCCTGCGAGTCAGCACCGCCACCTGGGCGATGAACTCCAGATCGATCAGCCCGCCTGGAACCAGCTTGATGTCCCACAGATCGTGCGGCGGTTTTTCGTCCTCGATCATCTGGCGCATCTCACGCGCCTCGGTGACAACCTTTCCGGCATCACGCGGCAAGGCGATGATCGCTGTGACCTCGGCCTCGACCTCGGTGCAGAGCGAAGCGTCGCCGGCGATCGGACGCGCACGGGTCAGCGCCATGTGCTCCCACGTCCAGGCTTCGCCGCGCTGATACTTGCGGAACGAGTCGATATGGGTCGCGACCGGCCCCTTGTTGCCTGAAGGGCGCAGCCTGAGGTCGAGCTCATAGAGCACCCCCTCGGCGGTGGGCGCGGAGACCGCGGCGATCAGGCGCTGGGTCATGCGCGAGAAATAATGCGACGGCGCCATCGGCTTGTCGCCATCTGATTCCTCGGCGTTTTCGTCGTGGTCGTAGAGCAGGATCAGGTCGACATCGGAGCCGGCGGTCAGTTCGCGGCTGCCGAGCTTGCCCATACCGAGGATCGTGACCCTGCCGCCCGCGACCTTGCCGTGCCGGCGGGCAAACTCGGCCTCGACGGCTTCGAGCGCGGCCCCGACTGTCAGGTCGGCCAGGTCGGAAAAGGCCTTGCCGGCGCGCGCTGGATCGATCGCGCCAGCGAGCAATCGCACACCGATGAGGAACTTCTGCTCGGCGGCGAAGATGCGCAGCCGGTCGAGCACTTCCTCATAGAGCCGGGTGCTTTCGAGGAACGCCGATAGGCGCGCGGCAAGATAGGCGCGGTCGGGGAGCTCCGACAGTAGTGCCGGGTCGAGCAGTCCGTCGAAGACATGAGGACGGCGCGTGATGATGCCAGCAAGGCGTGGCGCCGCCCCCATGATTGTCGCCAGAAGCTTGAGCAGCGCCGGATTGGACTGGAGCAGCGAAAACAGCTGGATGCCGGCAGGCAGGCCAGCGAGGAACTCGTCGAAACGCATCAGCGCCTCGTCGGCGCGGCGGGTCTTGCCGAAGGCTTCGAGCAGAGCCGGCGTCAATTCGGTCAGGCGTTCGCGCGCCTCGGCCGACTGGGTGGCGCGATAACGGCCGAAATGCCAGCTGCGAATGACCCGGCAGATGTCGGACGGGCGCTGGAAGCCGAGCTGGCGTAGCGTGTGCAGCGTGTCGGGATCATCGACGTCGCCGGTGAAGACCAGGTTTCCGACGCCTGACGACAGCTCGGGCGCTGCCTCAAACAGCGCCGCATAGTGGCGCTCGACCTCCTGCAGCGAGGCACGGAATGCCTTGGCGAACGCGTCCGCGTCGGCAAAGCCGAGCATGTGTGCGATGCGCGCGATACCCTCATCGTCCTCCGGCAAGGTATGGGTCTGCTCGTCGGCGACCATCTGGATGGCATGCTCGACGCTGCGCAGGAACCAGTATTGCCGTTCAAGCGCATCACGTGCCTCGCCGGTGATCCAGCCGCGCAGGGCCAGTTGGGTCAGCATCGGCACGGTTGCCCGGCCGCGCAGCTCGGGGAACCTGCCGCCGGCGATCAGTTGCTGGGTCTGGACGAAGAACTCGATCTCGCGGATGCCGCCCCGGCCTAGCTTGACGTTGTGGCCTTTGACCGCGACTTCGCCATGGCCCTTGTGGGCGTGGATCTGGCGCTTGATCGAGTGGACGTCGGCGATCGCCGCGTAGTCCATGTACTTGCGCCAGACATAGGGCTGCAGTTCTTTCAGGAAGGCCTCGCCGGCGGCGATGTCGCCCGCCACCGGGCGCGCCTTGATCATCGCGGCGCGTTCCCAGTTTTGGCCGCGGCTTTCATAGTAGTGGAGCGCTGCAAGGACCGGAATGGCAAGCGGCGTCGAGCCGGGATCGGGACGCAGGCGCAAGTCGGTGCGGAAGACATAGCCGTGTTCGGTACGGTCCTGCATGATGCGGACAAGGCGTCGGGTGAGCCGCGCGAACAGCTCCGTCGACTCCAGCGGATCGATGATCGCCGGCGCCTCGGGGTCGAAGAAGACGACGAGGTCGATGTCGGAGGAGAAATTCAACTCATGAGCGCCGAGCTTGCCCATGCCGAGCAGGATCCAGCCGGAGCCTACGGTCGGGTTTTCGGGATCGGGCAGCTTGAGCTTGCCCTGATCGTGGGCATCCCTGAGCAGGAAGTTGACGGCGGCGCTGATGCACAAGTCCGCCAGGTCACTGAGTCGGCGCACGCTGACCGACGCATGGGCCTCACCCGACAGATCGGCAAGTGCGATGAGAAAATGTGCCTCGGCCTTCAACCGCCGCAAGCGCATCATCAGGGAGTTCTCGACAACGCCTTCCTCGCGTGGGGCGGCGGCAACGGATTCGGCAATCGCCTGAAGCCGCTCCTCGATGGTCTGGTCGAACAAGCGGTCGAGCATTTCCGGCTGGCGCCGGGCGCTGTGGCGCATGAATTCCGACAGATCGAAGACGGCGGCAAGGAAATCCTGCGCCGGCCCCTTGGCCTTGAGGAATGCGGCGAGGCGATCGAGCCCCTCCTCCCTGGCAACGACGGCAAGCTCGTCAAGTTCGCGCCGCGCACGCTCCGGATCGAGCGGCGAGACATTGGCCGTAGGCTCCAGCTGCCACTCGGTCGCGTTCTTCCTGGCAGCCACAGTTTTCATCTAATCGTCCTTCGATCCGGGGAAACCCATCAGGACCGATAATCCGGGATTGCCAGGCAAAAGATCAAGTCGGCCATTGTGATACGTCATCACTGCCTTGGCGAGGCTGAGGCCCAGGCCTGAACCCGGCTGCGAACGGCTTTTTTCGAGCCGGACAAAACGCTCGGTGGCGCGCGCCCGATCGCCTTCGTCGGGAATACCCAAGCCGTTGTCGGCGACCTGCAGCCGAATCTCGTCGCCGTCGCGGTTCAAGGTGACGCCGACATGAGGCTGTTCGACCGAACCGGCGGAATATTTGATGGCGTTGTCGATGACGTTCGACAGCGCCTGGGCAATCAGTTCGCGATTGCCGTTGACGACGACCGGACCGGCGACGGCCGCCTCGAAGCCGACGCCAAGCTCCTCGGCAACAGGCTCGTAAAGCTCGACGACGTCGTGGACGACAGCGGCGAGATCGACCTTGTCGAGCGACTCGGCGGAATAACCCGCCTCGAGCCGCGAGATCATCAGGATCGCATTGAAGGTGCGGATGAGCTGGTCGGACTCGGCAATGGTGCCTTCCAGCGCCTCGCGGTAGTCGGCGCCGGTCTTCTTGCCGGAGAGCGCGGCCTCGGCCCTGTTGCGCAGGCGGGTCAGCGGCGTCTTGAGATCATGCGCGATGTTGTCTGATACCTGCTTCAGCCCGTCGTTGAGATGGGCGATGCGGGCGAGCATGGTGTTGAGGTTTTCCGAAAGCCTGTCGAACTCATCGCCCGCGCCGGTGACCGGCAGGCGGCCGCTCAAGTCGCCGGCCATGATGCGCCGGCTGGCAACCGAAACGCTGTCGATGTGCTTCAAGGCGCGGCGGCCGACGAAGTACCAGATCAGCAGGCCGCCAAAGCCCATCATGCCAAGCGCCAGCATCAACGACCGCTGGATGACACTGCGGAACCGTTCCGGCTCGCCAAGGTCGCGGCCGACCATGAGGATCATCTGGTTGGGCAGACGCAGGACAACAGCAATTGCGTTGTGCCCGACCTCGGTAGGCGTTTCGGTTTCGGGTGCCGTAGCGGCGGCCGACGGCTGACGCCTGCCCGCAGCTTCACCGTAGCGTTCGTAGGAGAACGGCAGCTCCGTCCAGCCTTCGCGCTGCAGCACACCAGGCTGAATACTCTCGACGTTGCCCGACAGGATCTGGCCGTTGGGATCGGCGAGCAAATAGAGGTTGGCGCCCGGCTGGCGCGAGCGCTGTTCGACAACCCGTACCAGAACCGGAATGCCGCCACGCTGATAGGCGCGGGCAAGGCCCTGTACCTCTTCGTTGATGGTTTCCTGTGTCTGGGCCAGCAGCATGCGCGCCGAGAGCGACGTCATGTAAAAGACAAGCAGGACGGCACAGAGCGCAAAAAGCAGCAGATAAAGCGCCGAGAGGCGCGCCGCCGTGGTCTTCATGATGGCCGGCAGCCTGAATGCCATCAGCCCGCCTTGAGCATGTAGCCGGCGCCGCGAATGGTGTGCAGGATCGGCTTTTCGAAGCCCTTTTCGATCTTGCCGCGCAGACGCGAGATATGGACGTCGATGACATTGGTCTGGGGATCGAAATGATAGTCCCAGACATTCTCGAGCAGCATGGTACGCGTCACCACCTGACCGGCGTGGCGCATCAGATATTCGAGCAGGCGATATTCGCGCGGCTGCAGGACGATCTCCTGGGAGGCGCGGCGCACCGTGTGCGACAGCCGATCGATCTCGAGATCGCCGACCCGGTAGAGAGTCTCGGATTCGCGGGCCGGCGCGCGCCTGTTGAGAACTTCGACACGTGCCAGCAATTCGGAGAAGGCATAGGGCTTGGTGAGGTAGTCGTCGCCGCCGGCGCGCAGGCCGGTGACCCGGTCATCGACCTCGCCGAGCGCCGACAAGATCAATACAGGCGTTGTATTGCCGCGCGAGCGCAGTCCGGCGATCACCGAAAGACCATCGCGCCTTGGCAGCATGCGATCGACGACGAGGACATCGTATTCGGCAGCATCGGCAAGCGCGAAACCTGAATCGCCGTCGCCCGCGACATGGGCGGTATGACCGGCTTCCGCGAATGCCTTCTGCATGTAGTCGGCGGCCTCGCGGTCATCTTCGATGACAAGAATCTTCATGCCGTCGTTATACGCGATTTTGTGGGATGTCAGAGGCGACATGTCGTTTCCTCCCAACGTGGAAGTGGCAGCGGGCGATGGGAGCCCGCTGCCACCGGTGCCGGAATCGAAGACTGACAAACTATCCGGCCCCGTAAGCTCCCACCGTGCGGCTGGGGGTGATGAAGCCACCCGGCGGGAGCGAACGGTCAGCCCTGGTTGAGCGGCAGGGCGACGAACCGGTTGGCGTCATCGCGGCTGATCTGGAAGAGAACAGCCTTGCGGCCTGCCTTCTCCGCCTGATCGAGCGCCTTGGTGACGTCGGCCGCGGACTTGACCTCGACCGCGTTCACCGTGGTGATGACGTCGCCTGCCTGGACACCACGATCGGCGGCGTCGCTGGAGGGATCGACGTCGGTGACGACGAGACCCTTGCCGTCCTCGGACTGTGTGACCGTGAGGCCAAGGTCAGCCAGCGAACTCGGCTCGCTGGGCGATGCTGGTTGAGCTGCCGAAGCCTGCTTGTCAGCACCGGGGATTTCGCCGAGGCCAACCTTGATGGTTTCGGCCTTGCCATTGCGCCAGACGGTGATGTCTACCGACTTTCCGGGAGTGATACCGGCGATGAGGCGCGAAAGCTCCTTCGGCGAAGCGACGTCCTGGCCGTTGACCTGGGTGATGATGTCGCCCGCAGCGATGCCCGCCTTCTTGGCCGGGCCAGTGTCCTGGGCGCTCGCAACGAGAGCTCCCTTCTCGCTCGTCAGGCCGAGGGACTCCGCTATGTCTGTGGTGACCGGCTGGATTTCCACACCGAGCCAACCACGCTGGACACTACCGCTCTTCATCAGATCCTGGACCACCTGCTTGGCGGTCGAGGCGGGGATGGCAAAGGCGATGCCGACATTGCCGCCCGAGGGCGAGAAGATGGCGGTGTTGATGCCAACGACCTCGCCATTCAGGTTGAAGGCCGGACCGCCCGAATTGCCGCGGTTCACCGCCGCGTCGATCTGCAGGAAGTCGTCGTAGGGGCCTGCGCCGATGTCACGGCCACGCGCCGAAACAATGCCGGCCGTAACGGTGCCACCGAGGCCGAACGGATTGCCGACCGCGACAACCCAGTCGCCGACACGAACCTTGGCGTCGTCGGCAAAGCCGACATAGGTGAACTTGGTATCTGCTTCGACCTTGAGAACGGCGAGATCGGTGCGCGGATCAGTGCCGATCAGCTTGGCGTCATATTCCTTGCCATCGCCGGTGACGACCGTATAGGCGCTGCCGTCGGCAACGACATGGTTGTTGGTGACGAGGTAGCCGTCCTCAGAGATGAAGAAGCCCGAGCCCTGGGCAACCGGACGCGGCTTCTGGTTGCCGTCGCGACGGTTGTAGCGCGGGCCACGATTCTGGTCGCGGTTGCCGTCTTCGCCAAACTGGCGGAAGAAACGCTTCAGCGGATGATTGTCGGGGAGATTATCGAAGCCCTGCTGGTCCGAGAATGGCGAGTCGCCACGGTCGGAGGCCGGCGCGATGGAGGCCTTGACCTGCACGCTGACGACCGCCGGCGAGACCTGGGCGACGACATCGGCAAATCCGGTGGCCTGTGGCGCTTCTACGCGCACGGCTTCGGCATAGACAGGGGCGGTTCCGCTGGTGATGGCACCGAGACCGATGGCGCCTGCAAGGGCGACGGATGCGGCGGCGGCCAGGAGACGCTTGCGCGAACGCGAAAGGGGGTTGGTGCTCATTGTCTCTGATCCTCTTGAACAGGATGCCTTGGATTCGCATCCGTTGGATCAAGAGATAGAGAGGCTCACATTACGCCACCATTTCCGGTGCATGAAACTTTCGTAATGTTGGTACTGTTCAGGCGTCCTTGCGCAGGATCGCCTCAAGCGCCTCCTGCTCATCCTTGCTCAAGGCAGCAGGTTCCTGCCTTCGGCGCCCGCGTGCCGACAGAAAAACGAAGGCACCGCCGCCGAGCAACAGTAACACCGGCGTGCCCCACAGCAGGGCGTTGCGCAGGTTGAACTGCGGCTTGAGCAGCACGAACTCGCCGTAGCGCGAAACGATGTAATCCATCACCTGTTCGTCGCTATCGCCGGCGACCAGCCGTTCGCGCAACAGCACGCGCAGATCGCCAGCCAGCTCGGCATCGGACTCGTCGATGGACTGGTTCTGGCAGACCATGCAGCGCAGCTCTTCCGACAAAAGACGCGCGCGGGCTTCAAGCTTCGGATCGGTGAGCATTTCGCTCGGCTTCACCGCAAGGGCGGCTCCTGCGAAAAGCGAAGCAGCAATAAAACCCGCGATTGCCAGCAGTTTCGCCTTCATGACGCGACCGGACTTGTCTTTGCTTGCGCAGACTTGCGCCGCGCCGGCGCGCCCACCCGCAAGCGGCGGTCCAGCAGCGATACGAAGCCGCCAATCATCATCACCAGCGCGCCGCCCCAGATCAGGGTGACCAGCGGCTTCCACCAGACGCGCACCACCACCGAGCCGTCGCCCGCTTCATCGCCGAGCGAGACGTAGAGCTGGCTGAGCCATATCGTCTTGATACCGGCTTCCGTCGTCGGCATCTGGCGTACCGGATAGAAGCGCTTGGACGACATGATGACGTCGCTCGGCTGCCCGCTGGCGCCGAGCAAAGAGAAATGCCCCTGATCCTCGGTGAAGTTCGGTCCGCGCACGGGGGTAAGTCCGTCGAAGCGAAGGCTGTGGCCGGAGATTTCCAGCACCTGCCCCGGCTTCATAACCAGGATCGCTTCCTTTTCGAATGACAAGGTCCCGACGATCCCGAGCAAGGTAAGACCGAGGCCCAAATGGGCGATCGACGTGCCGAACACCGAGCGCGGCAAGCCAAGGAAGCGGCGCAGCGCCACGTCAGGCGCGACGTTGCCAATGCCGGCCTTCAACGCGAGGTCAGTGAGCGCGCCAAGCACGAGCCAGGCGGCGAGGCCCGTCCCAAGGGCAGCGAACACCGAGGCGCCATCGATGAACAGGAAGGTCACCAGGACAGCCAGGAGGGCTGCGCCAAAGGCAAACATCAGCCGCTGCGCGACCGCAAAGACGTCGCCGCGCTTCCAGGCAAGCAGCGGCCCGAACGGCACGACCACCAGCAGCGGTATCATCAGCGGGCCAAAGGTCAGGTTGAAGAACGGCTCGCCGACGGAAATCTTGTCACCGAACATCGCTTCGACCACCAGCGGATAGAGCGTGCCTATGAGCACAGTCGCGGTCGCGGTGGTTAGGAACAGGTTGTTCAGCACCAGCGCGCCTTCGCGCGAGATCGGGTGGAAGATGCCGCCGGCGGTCAGCGACGATGCCCGTAGCGCAAACAGCGCCAGCGAACCGCCGATGAACAGCGTCAGGATGCACAGGATGAACACGCCGCGGCTTGGATCGCTGGCGAAGGAGTGGACCGAGGTCAGTACGCCCGAACGCACCAGGAATGTGCCGAGCAAGGACAACGAGAACGTCAGGATGGCAAGCAGCAGCGTCCAGATCTTCAGCGCCGAACGCTTTTCCATGACGATGGCCGAATGGAGCAGAGCGGTGCCGGCAAGCCACGGCATGAAGGATGCGTTTTCGACCGGGTCCCAGAACCAGAAGCCGCCCCAGCCGAGTTCGTAGTAGGCCCAGTAGGAGCCCATGGCGATTCCGCCGGTCAAGAACACCCAGGCAGCCAGCGTCCACGGCCGCACCCAGCGTGCCCAGGCCGCATCGATGCGCCCCTCGATCAGCGCCGCCACTGCGAAGGAGAAGCAGACCGAAAAACCGACATAGCCGAGGTAGAGCAGCGGCGGATGGACCGCGAGGCCGATGTCCTGGAGGATCGGGTTGAGATCCTTGCCCTCGATCGGCGCCGGCACCAGGCGGGCAAACGGGTTCGAGGTGATCAGGATGAAGAGCAGGAAGGCTGTGCCTATCCAGCCCTGGACGGCAAGCACGTTGGCGCGAAGGGTGGCTGGAAGATTATTGCCAAAGGCCGCGACCAAGGCACCGAAGAAGCTGAGGATCAAAACCCACAAGAGCATTGAGCCCTCGTGGTTGCCCCAGGTCCCGGTGAACTTGTAGATCAGCGGCTGCAGGGAGTGGGAGTTCTCCCAGACATTGGTGACCGAGAAGTCCGACTGGACGTAGGCCATCGTTAATGCGGCAAACGACAGTGCGATCATGGCAAAGCCGGTGACGGTGACCGGTCCGCCGACAGCCATCAGCCTGGCATCGCCCTTGTGCGCTCCATAAAGCGGCACCAGTGACTGGACCAGCGACAAGACGAGCGCCAGGATGAGCGCGAAGTGACCCGTCTCGACCATCAGCACTGTCCGCCATTCATTGCGTGGTTTCCTGCCAGACGCCCTTTGCCTTCAGGCTGTCGGCGACTTCCTTGGGCATGTAGTTTTCGTCGTGCTTTGCCAGCACGCTATCGGCGACGAACTCACCGTCCGTGCCGAAGCTGCCCTCGGTGATCACGCCCTGCCCTTCGCGAAACAGGTCGGGCAAGATCCCAGTGTAGCGCACTTTCACCGTCTTCTCGGAATCGGTCACGCCGAACTCGACTTGAGTTCCCTGGCCGCGGACGATGCTGCCGTTTTCGACCAGGCCACCGAGACGAATGCGCTGGCCTGGCTGCAAGGTCGCCGTCTGCAAGTCGCCAGGCATGTAGAAGTATGATGCCTTCTGGCCGAGCGCGTAGAAAGTCAGCGCCGTTGCCGCACCCAAGAAGGCCAGCGCGCCAGCAATCACCGAAAGCCTTTTTTGCTTGCGCGTCATGACCTACTCCGTGACCTTCAGGCCAAGCGAACTCGCGAGTTCCGTCAGCTTGCGACCGTCCTCGCTGTCGCGGCCCAGTGCCGTATAGGCGCGACCAAGGGCCGCCTGTGCCAGGTCGGTCTTGCCGAGCACCTGATATGAACGCACCAGCCGCAGCCAGCCTTCCGGATCGCTGGGGTTCTGCCGCAACTTCTCGTCAAGCGTCGCCACCATGCCCTCGATCATCGCCGTGCGCTCGCCTGAAGACATGGAAGCGGCGGCATCAATATCGGCTTGGCCGGGTCCAGCCACGCCGGCGGCCTCATTGGCCGGGGCGGTTCGAACCTCGGCCTGGGCTATCGCCTGGTCCGTTGCAGCACGCCACGGCGAGTCAGCCGGCAGGCTTTTCGACAGCTGACGCCAGGCAGTGGCCGCATCGGCAACCTTGCCTTCCTGGGCGAGCGCCAGCGCCAGGAAATAGCGGGCCTTGGGATCAGCAGGCTCAAGCTTCAGCGCGGCCTCGAAGGCCAAGCGCGCATCCGATGTAACAATGCCGCCCGACGAACCGGCGATGGCCTCGCCGAGACCGGCCTGACGCATGGCGGTCGAGCCCAGGATGCGGATTGCATTGCGATAGGCAGTGACCGCATCGTCGGCGCGGCCCATCCTGAGATAGACGGGCGCGAGCACGTCCCAGCCGCGACCATCCGAAGGGTTGGCGACGAGATGCGCCTCGGCACGGGCGATCAGTTCGTCAACCGAACTATCCGCCGGCTTCTGCGACAGGCGCGCACTCAGTGGCTGGGAGGGAACGCTCGGCGAGCCGATCGCCGCATAGATGCCCCAGCTCAGCAGCGGGACCGCAAGAACGGCAAGGACGCCGACCTGGCGTGGCGCAAGCTGAGATGTCGTCTTCGGCTCCCGTGCACTCTCCGCATCGAGCTTGATGATGCGGCGGGCGATCTCGGCACGCGCCTGCTCGGCGTCGGATGGGGCAATCAGTCCGCGTGCCGCATCCCTGTCGACTTCGCCAAGCTGGTCGCGATAGACTTCGAGGTCATGACTGGCGTCAGCTTCGCCCTCGGCTCGTCGCGTGAGCGGCAACAGGACCGCAAGGCTCGCACCAAGCGTCAGAACGGCGGCTATGACCCAGAACAGCATGTCACCTAAATAGCCAGCAGCCACCAAGCTGCCAACATCTCCGTGCTGCGGCTTATTGACGGTTCAGGCGTCTTTGCCAAAGCAACAACGCGTGAGTATTTACGTCAGCGGCGTCCAGCTTCCATCTGCATTGCGGCAAGCCGTGCCGCGCGCGACCAGCGGTGTTCCCGTGGTGAAGACGGTCTGCGAATACTGGCGGCAGTCCTGCGAACCGACCCGATACGGCTGCGCCGCAACGACTTCGCCGGAACGGGCTTCGCCCTTCCACGCGACGGCCTGTCCGCCCTGGCCGTATTCGAGCGCACGATACTCGGCTTCTAGCGCCTTGCGCCGGTCGCCATCGTTCAAGCCGCCCCCGATCGAGCCGCCGATCAGGCCGCCATCCATGGCATTGATGATGCGCGAAGCAACCTTGCCGCTGGAGGCGCTGTCGTCGCTACCGCCGAGCGACGGCACAACGCCTGCGCCGCTGCCGAGGCCGGTTGTCGTGCAACCTGAGCCGGCTAGCAGTCCCGCAACCAGTGCCACCTGAAGTCTCTTGCTCATCACCGGTCCCGAATTTGCGTCCGCTTACAAGGGCTTGGCGCCGCGTTAGATTGCATCTTTGGCCGAAATGGGGCCGATTCGGCCAGCCATTTCTCCAGCCGGTTCTATTGCACGCCGCGCAACTCGACGACGGCCTTCAATCCCCCCATGGCCGAACGCTCAAGTCGGAGCGTGCCGCCATACTCCTTTACCAGATCGGCGACGATAGCTAGTCCCAGGCCGGTACCCGGCTTGGTTTCGTCGAGGCGCTTGCCGCGCTGCAGTGCCTCGCGTGCCTTGTCCTCCGGAATTCCCGGCCCGTCATCCTCGATCAGGATCGAAAACCGTGGTGGCTCCTCGGCCACTGGCGCCGCCGTCTCGACAGAAACCTTCACGGCACTGTGCGCCCATTTCATCGCGTTTTCGAGCAGGTTGCCGACAACCTCTTCGAGATCTTCGCGCTCGCCGGCAAATACCACCTCGTTTTCCGGCAGGTTCAGCGAGAACGTTGCGCCGCGAGACAGCTTTTCCATCACCCGCACCATGCGCTGCAGAAGCGGCGCGACCGGCGTACGATAGACGACGCTCTCGCGTTGCGCCGCCACGCGCGCGCGCTGCAGATAATGGTCGATCTGCTTCTGCATCGCCGCCGCATGATCGGCAATGAGCTGCCCCTTGGGCCCGCCCAGCGCTCTTCCCTCGTTCAACATCACCGCCAATGGCGTTTTCAGCGAATGCGCCAGATTGCCGACCTGGGTTCGCGACCGCTCGACGATACGGCGGTTGTTTTCGATCAGCGCATTGGTTTCATTGGCGAGCGGCTGGATCTCGGCAGGGAAGCGCCCTGTCAGGCGTTGCGCTGTGCCTTCGCGCACCATGGCCAGCGCGTTGCGCACCCGCGCCAGCGGCTGCAGGCCGAGCAGGATCGCTATCGCGTTGATCGCGATCATGCCCAGGCCAAACAGTGAGAGGTAGGTAAACAGGCGCCATTCGAAGCCGCGGATCTCGTCTTCGAGTTCCGTGCGGTTGCCCATGACCCGGAAACGCGCGATGCGATTTTGCGAATCGAGCACAAACTCTGTCTCGAAGACTTCGAGTTCCTCGCCAACGATGCCACCAATCCGGTAGTGGCGCTGGAACTCGTCGTTGAACGGCACATCGGTGACATCAGGCGCGGCAACCGGCTCGGTCATCGACGATGACCTGAGTTGCCCGACAAGACCCTTCGAAACCGGTTCGACAGACCAATACCAGCCGGATTCAGGCTCGGAGAAGCGCAGGTCGCCGAGATCAGGGCCACCGGTCAGCGTACCGCCATCCGAGACACCGACGGAGCCAATCAGGTTGAACAGATGCGCCGACAACAGGCTGTCGAAGCCGCGCTCGCTGGTCTGGCGGTAGAGCGAGCTGATGACGGTGAAGATCAAGGCAAAGGCAAGGATCGCCCACAAGGTCGAGAACGTGATGACGCGAAACGCGAGCGAACGCGGCCCGAGCCCAAGCGCGTAACGCTTCCAGCGCCCCAGTCGTTTGTCCAGCTTTTCCGCCTTACGCCTCCGGCTCGCGCATGCGGTAACCCATACCGCGGACGGTTTCGATCATGTCGATTCCCATCTTCTTGCGAAGACGACCGACAAACACCTCAATGGTGTTGGAATCCCTGTCGAAATCCTGGTCATAGAGGTGCTCGACCAGCTCGGTACGGGAGACCACCTCGCCCATGTGATGCATGAGATAGGCCAGCAGGCGGAATTCATGCGAGGTGAGTTTCAGCGGGACGCCGTTGACGTCTGCCTTGGAGGCCTTGGTGTCGAGCCTGAGTGGGCCGCAAGACAGTTCAGAAGATGCGTGACCGGCAGCGCGGCGGATCAGCGCTCTCACCCGCGCCAGCACTTCCTCGATATGGAACGGCTTGGTGACGTAGTCGTCGGCGCCGGCGTCGATGCCGGCAACCTTGTCGCTCCAGCGGTCACGCGCTGTCAGCATCAGCACCGGCATCTTGCGGCCTTCGCGGCGCCAGCGCTCGACGACGCTGATGCCGTCCATCTGCGGTAGGCCGATGTCGAGCACGATGGCGTCATAAGGCTCTGTATCGCCGAGAAAGTGGCCTTCCTCGCCATCAAAAGCCTTGTCGACGACATAGCCGGCGTCGGTCAACGCCTCGGAAATCTGGCGGTTCAGATCCTTGTCATCTTCGACGACGAGTATGCGCATGCGGTTTGCGACCAATGGAAAGATGACGGAGATATAGGCGATTCCGGCTCTGCGGGAAATCCAGGCTAGTTGGCCGGCACGACAACCTCGACGCGACGCGGACGCTCGCCATCCTTTGCAGGCACCAGCACCACGATCACGCAGACCGACTGTCCGCCCTGATTGGATTCGGACGCCCGCGCCAATGTGCCGCCGTGCTGGTCGGCCACCTGTTGGCCAATCGAGTAGCAATCCGCAGCAGCCACGAGGATCTCGCCACCTTCCGCAGAGCGCATGGGCGCCGCTGCCGCCGAAGTGGCAAACAGGCCAGCCGCGCAAAGCGCGGTCACGGCAGGCCGGAATATGGAGCGAAGCGTTTTCATACCCTGATTCCTAATACAGCAGTGCTGAACGTGGAATGAACGATGAATTCATGCAAACGCCCTTGATGCCAAGCGCTAATTCTTGCCGATCCGCTGCCTGGCCGATACCCGACCGAAGATCGCAATCAGCCCCGAAAGCGCAGTGATCGCCTGCAGGAAAGTATCGGTCAACGCCGAATTGTCGACGCCATCCACAGGCACGCCAGCGAGTCCGGCTACCCCCATCAGCATCGTTACCACGGAGGCCCAGATCGTGCGTGAGAGATACCAAGGTTTCAGGTTCAACATGTTCAGATCCTTTTTGCGCGAAAGAGTTGCCTGCCCTCAAACCAGTGCGAGACGCTGCGCCGCCGGCAGCCCCCAGCCCGAGGCAACACTGAGTTGGCGAACGGTGATCCCGACTTCCGCCGGCGGGGTGCCGAAGTCGGTTGCGATGTCGGAAGCCGCATAGGTCCAAGTCGGCATCGAAACCGTTGTCGACCGCACGACGGCGCCGCCAACGACTGCCACGTCTACGCGATATTCTTCGCGCTCCTCGCCATGCGGGATATCGCTCGATTGCCAACTGTCGGCGTCGATGCGCCCACGTCGGATCCATGACAGCGAAAGATCGCCACCCGCGGTGCGCTTGCCCCTGAGATGCACGGGAGCGAGCGGCGTCAATGCTCGTTTGCCGCCAGTCTCCTGATGCGCCGCAAAGCTCGCACTGGAGAAATCGCCGCCCAGCGGGCCGACACGCCATTTAAGCACAAGCCCCGCTTCGCCAGCCAACAATCCGGCGGGAACGACCGCTTGATCGAGCACGACCACGTCGGCACCAATGGCGGCGCCCGCAGCAGTCGCGTCTCCGGTTCCAAATTGGCCGCGCAGCAAATTGCCCAGCCGCCAAATCCCCGGCGCGGTTTCCTCCGCCGTCTCGAACTGTAGTACCTCCCAGACACCGGCCACGGACCGCACCGCCACCACATTTGCGCCATTGAGAAGCTGCAGACGGCTGACGCTCGCCAACTCGCCTTCATAAAGCTCAATGTTCAAGGCGGTTGCGCGGTCGAGCCTTGCTTCCACGCCTGGCAAAAGTGCTCCTGTCAGCCGCCCCATGTCAGCGCTGCGGCCGACAGACCCGCGCAGCACAAAACCGGTGTCCTCGGGTGAAGCAAACAGCGCCTGGCTTCTCCAGGGTGCTTGACTGACCGCAACGCGGAACTGGTCCTGAGATGAACCTGCGGCCATCATCGGCAGATCGAGGAACACCGCATGTGGCTGGCCGACCACGATCGACGTCGCCGGTTCGACACCGGGATTTGACGAACGCCAGGGCGCTGGCGCCGCCCGTGCGATCTGCCGCGCCGTGACTTTGCGAACCAGGCCTTGTTCAATCCCGGTGACCAGGAACTCGGCACTGCTGCCCGAGGCTGGTACCTTGATCAAACTGCCCGGCACGATGTCAGCCCGCGGCTCGGCGAGGGCAAAACTCAGTTGCTCTCTCTCCTGCCAGGTTCGTCGCATCCAGTCTTCGGCAAGCGCGCTTGCCTGCCCAGCTTCCAGCATTCCCGGGAAGGAAATCATATGCTGGCGGCTGTTTCTGGCGGCAAACCGCGTGCTCCTGGCCGACGCCGACTGATAGTCGTTGGCAGGATCGCCAAAGCTGACCAGTGCCTCGGCCGGCAAATCATGATCGGGCGCGCGAACGGTTTCGACGACAGCGCTTTCGCCGTCGAATGCCAGCTCGGTCAGGTCGACAGCAGCACCTTCCGATGCCGCTGCCTGCCAGAAGACGAGCCGATCTGGGTCCTGGCGAACCGACAGGCCAAACAGATCCATCAGCGGCTCGAGCGCTGCCCTGGCCGAACTCGGATCGGTGACAACATATCCGCTCACCGTGCCTTCGACGCCGGCCACATCAGCCGCCGGCAAGCCGTGATCCTGAAGAATTTCATTGATCAGATCGGATACCGAAGGCGCGTTGAGCCGTCCGTTCAACCAATGGCCCCGATGCCAGCCAGCACTGTCCGACCAGACCTTCGAGTGCAGCGGAAAGGCAGGATAAGGCCGTGAGTCCCATGCCCAGACATAGCTGCGCGCGACGTCCACCATACGTCCGCCATAGATCGGCGAGATCGGATTGCCGGTCTCCTGGAAGCCGGCGGCAGCTGGATCCCAATGCAATGCATGCGCCTCCATCAGGCGCCGCGGGGCAATGTCCGACCGCCCCCCGTTCGAGAAATAAGGTGTCGCATCCTCGGTCGATTTGGCATCCGGAAACATGTTGGGCTGGTTCGGCCCCTTGTCGACGGCCGGGCAGCCAAGCTCGGTAAACCAGATCGGCTTGCTGCTGGGAGCCCAGGCCGTAGGCAAAGCGGCCTCGACGCCACCCGGCCTGTTGTAATGTTGGTTGCTCCACCAGCCGATCAGGTCCTTGTAGCGAAACACCCATGGCTTGCCATGAGTGTTGTCGGTGATCGGGGTTCGCAATCGCGCGAGCCGCGCTGCAAAACCGGCGTAGTACCAGTCAAATCCCTCGCCGCCGGTGATCGAGGCGCGCAAACCCGCCCGATCATAGGGCGTGTCAAATCCGTCCGGGTTTCCCCCGGCATAGTCCGCGTCGCGCCAGTCGGCGAGCGGCATGTAGTTGTCGATGCCTATCGCATTGATCGCAGGGTGAGCCCAAAGCGGGTCAAGGTGAAAATAGACATCGCCGCTGCCGTCTCCGGGCTGATGGCCGAAATACTCGCTCCAATCCGCGCCATAGGTGATGCGGCAGGCAGGCCCGAGCACGACATGGACGTCGGCGGCCAGCGCACAAAGTTTTTCAACGAATGGAAAGGCGTTCGCGCCATCGCGCAGCGTCGTCAGTCCGCGCAGCTCGGTTCCGATCAGGAAGGCATCTACGCCACCTGCGACCGCCGCCAGATGCGCGTAATGAAGGATGAAACGCCGATAGCCCCATTCGCTCGAGCTGCCCCCAAAATTGATGGTGTCTCCAGTCGCGGTAAACTGCGTTCGCAGCGCCGGACCGCAGAACGCGTCGACCTGGCTTCGCGCCGCAGCCGTCCGATCGGTTGTGCCAGGCAACTGCGGAGCGGGCATGCAGGTGATGCGTCCCCGCCAGGGATAGCTTGGCTGGCTCGCGGCGCCATAAGGATCGGGCAGGCTGTTGGGGGCCGGAATATCCATCATGATGAAGGGATAGAGCGTCACCTTCAGGCCGCGAGCCTTGATCTCGGCGATTGCCTCCCAAACGCTGCGATCGGACGGCGTGCCGCCATAGGCCGGACCATTGTCATAGGTCGAAACCACCATGGCACTCGACCGCGCCAAGCCCGATACGCGCCATGCCTTGGACAATCCTGATGTGGAGAGGCTGGTTACGCCCGGTTTCACCAGGCATTGACCTGCCCGCAGATCGTTGCCGAACCAGGCGACAACGAGTGCCACGTTCTCGATGTTGGGACAGACCATCTGCAGCTCGTCCAGCGAAGCTGTGATGTCGGTCCCTGCAAACAGAACATGGCGATTGATCGCCTCGGTCTCGCCAGGCCGTTTCTGGCGGCTGATCAAGCTGGTCGACAGTCCATACTCGGTCGCACCGGGTATAAGGGACACAGCGCGGATGCGCTTGCGCAGGTCGCCGACCGGCCGGATCACCTCGAACTGCATCTGCGGCATGCGATGGCCATACGGGCCAAGATCAAGGTTCTCGACCACCGCGTAGGCAAGGCCACGATAGGCCGGCGCGTTGCCGGCACCTTGCTTGGCTGCGATCAGCGGATCGATAGCCTGGCCTTCAGTGCCGCGATGGATACGCAGCTCGATCGTTTCGCGATCGAGCTCGCGCCCATCCGCCCATACGCGCCGGATGCCGGCGATCTCGCCTTCGCACAGCGCAAAGGCCGCGTTGCCGTAATAGGCGTATTCGGTCACCTTCGGGCCCATCTTGCCCTGCCGTCGTGTCGAACGTGTCTCCTTGAAACGCGTCGCCCAGATCAGCGTCCCACCGACACGGGCCGTGCCATAGATCCTCGGCAATGAGGCGCCTTCTTCGGCCGTGAAAGGCCGAGCACCAGTTAATCGCGGGCCTTCGATCCTCCTGGTGCCGTTGATCAGCGCACTGTCGATGACGTAGCCGGCCAGTGCACCGGCAGCCGTGCCAATGGCAGTGCCGATAGGTCCCAGCATGCCGCCGAGAAATGCCCCGGCAGCCTGCAGCAGGATGGTGGCCATCAATGGTCTCCGGATTCAGTTATGGTCAGATCAGGTGTGGGAAAGCGAAGGCTGCGGCAATGCGCCGACGCCATTGCGGCACCAGCCGCGTCAGCGTGACGCCGTGGTCCTGGTATGCGTGCACGAAGCAATCCGGTTCGGTCAGTATCGCCGCATGCTTTGCCGGCAGATGCGGCCGCCAGCGAAACACGACGAGGTCGCCGGCTGCCATGGCGGCAACCGGCTTCTCCAGCATGCGTTTGCGCAATCCGTCGAGCAGGCGTTCCTTATCGGTGGCTTCGGCCCAATCGGGCGCGTATGGCCCGGGCCGATCCAGCTCATGGCCGTAGATCTCGCGCCAGACCCCGAGCAACAATCCAAGGCAATCGCAGGCAACGCCTTTGCGGCGGCCCTGGTGGCGATAGGGCGTGCCGACCCATTCCAGCGCCTCTGCCACGACTGATGCCCCGATGTCGACGCCCTTCATGGCACGACCGGCCGGCCATCGAAGATGCCGCCCTCCGCGACGTAGGAGTATCCTACATCGTTGCCGGGAAGATGAGGAAACCCTCTGAAATTCAATGGATTGGCGAATTTTGCCTTGCATGTGGCAAACCGCTTGTCGCAACCGGCGCGGATGGAAAAAGTAGCACCGGCTAAGATGACTGGCCCCGCGCTCGACCCGATGATGATCGTTACACCGGCACCGTCCCGGCGGTGATCGACAATCCGCTCGACCCGGCCGTTCCTGGCGCCCGAGGTCCAGGTCAAGGTGCCATGCGTGAACCAGCCGGGATCGAAGCTATCCAGTCCCGCTGCCGACAGCATGTCGGGCGCGGCATGGGCGACAACGCTTCCGCTGCCCTGAAACTGCGGCTGGCTCAGCGCCACGCCACACCTTGCATCGCCGAGCTCGGCATCGCAGGCGCGATTGATATAGCGCCCGCGCGGCTGGTCCAGCGCATGGGAGGCACTTTCCAGTTCCGCGACAAACCGCTGGTCGCTGCGCGTAATCTTGCCAATCGTTGCTGTTCGCAACAGGGCAAAATGCGCGGGCGCCATCCAGTTGACCAGGAAGGTCTCGACCTTCGCATTGTCGTAGAGCCCTGTGGCAATATCCTCGTCGCGAATACGCTCGGATGACAACGCGCCTTCGACATCAACTGTGTCGACCGCGAGACCAAGCGAACTGCGCGCCTCGCTAGCGCCAAAGCCGGTCTCCGGTTCGAACGTCGTGCCGTCCAGCACAAGCAAACGATCGTGGTCGGTAAATCCGCTGACTACGCCGTCGGATCGTGTCAGCCGCCAGCAGTGGCACACGCTGGTGACGGACCGGCCGAGATGGTCCGCCAATGCTGGAGGCAAGGTCACAGCCGCACCTCCACGAGAGGAACCGATGGGATCTGCCCGGCCTTGAACGCCGTCAAGCTCACCGAAAGGCGCTCGGTGTCGAAGCGCACGGGCACATGGAACTCGAAACCCGCCGTCACCTGCGCGCCCATGGCCGGGATCGAGCCAGGTGCGAAAACCACCTCGCCGGTCGCATCGTCAAATGAGAATGCCGGCGCCAGCCGCGCCACGCCTGCCACCGCAATCCGCAGGCTGGCCGCCACCGGTTTGGAAATCAACCGTTTGTAGGCGTCGGCTCCAGCGCCATATGTCTTGGTCAGGGAAAACCGTGCCTTGGTGCCGTCGCCGGCCCCCAAAATCTGATCCAGCATGCCAGGCACGTCGCTCGGCCGGCATGACTTCATGTCGAACGGATCGCGGAACCTGAATGCGTGCAACGAGCCACGCCGCGCCTCGAAGAACGCCAGCACATCGTGAAGATCATCGAGCGACCTCACACCCGTTCCGGCGTCATAGTGATGGCGCGACTGGGAGAAGCGCAGGTTGCGCTTTTCCCGCCCCGACGTCAGCGACACGATCTCGTTGCGCCGCTCGGGCCCGCCGGTTGCGCCAAAGGACACGGCAAGTGGAAAGACCTCGTCATGAAAGCTGCTGAGCTCGGTCACGCTGCCTCCTCAAAACGTCCGCGCGCCGCGCGAAACCGCGCGCGCCAGCATGCCGGTGATCTGCGCTTCGGACTTGCGGAACGACGCCGCGTCCTGCGCCGTCACGTTGAACACGACATTGACGGCGCCACCACCGCCAGGCGCTGCCACGCCGAGGCTGCCATCCGCCCCGCGCCGCAGCGGCAGGATCGCCTCGACGCCCGCCTCGCCCATCAGGCCGAGGTGCTTGCCGTTCGGAAAATAGGTCGGCGATGAGACCACACCGCCGGAAGCGAAAGGCGTTACGCCGCCGGTGATCCCACCCTTCGCAAAGGGAAGGATGCCCTGGAGACCCTGCAGAATGTTCTTGAACAACGAAGAGCCCAGCGCCTGAAGCGGCTTGAGGCCGTGCCCCAATGCCATACCGGCGATGTTCATGCCCAGGCTTCTCAGCACGTCCTCGAGTTCGCGACCGCCGATGGTCGCCATCTTTAGCGCGCCAGTGAGATGTGCGCCGAAACTGTCGGACAGCTTTTCCAGCGACTTCAGCGTCGAGACGAACGAGCTGTCGTCAGCTTCGATCTTGATCTCTACCTTCTCAACCAACTTGGCTCTCCGTTTGATCCGGAAACCTTTTCATCAACTCAGCGAGTTGCGCCTTGCCGGGCGCCCCGGTTCTGGTCGTGCCGAGCACGCTCATCGCGCGCTCAAACTCGCGCGGGGTCATCGCCCAGAAGGCTTGTGGCGATAGCCGCAGCAGGCCGAACCCCGTGGCCATCACGCTGTCCCAGGGAAATTCCGCGCCGGTGCCCGTTGCGGGTTCTAAGGGTTTGGTGCTTCTTCCACCCTGGGTGCCGCGCCAAACGTCGTGGTCAACAGGTCCGCGACTATCGCTGCGAAACCCGCGACGCCGCCCTCGGTACGCATGCCACCCACCTCGTTGTCGGACAGCTCATGCCCGGCGCCGCGCAAGCCCGCGCCAATGATGCGGATCATGTCGGAAGCCGACAGGCGGCCGGAAGAGAAGCGCTCCACCAACGCTGCCAAGTCTGAGGCTGCGTAGCTCGCTTCCAATTCTGCCAAGGCGCCCAGTGTCAGGCATAGCCTGTGGTTCTTGCCGTCCAGTTCAGCGGCAACCTCGCCGCGCCGTCTGTTTGCGGTCATGGCGTCACCGTGAAGCCGACGGCGCCGGCGGATTCGAGCGCAACCTCGAAGGTCACCTCGCCATCATGATTGCCGGTGTACTCGAGTGCGGTGATCTGGAACGGCCCGTCGACGACACCGAAATCAGGCACGGCGAGCTGCCACCTCAAGATCTCGCCGCCAAAGAAGCAGCTGCGTATCCTGGCGTCCGATTGCTGGTCCTTGAAGATGCCGGAGCCGCTCACCGCGGCCCGCTGCACCCCGCTTCCGGCCAGCAACTCGCGCCACCGCCCCGCAGACTCCGCATCGGTGATGTCGACAGTCTCGCTGTTGAAGGCTATGCGCTTCGAGCGCAGCCCCGCGACCGTGACAAAGCTGCCCAGACCGTTGCTGTCGATCTTGAGCAGAAGGTCCTTGCCCTTCTGTGCGACCATGATTTGGTCTCCTGAATGTTCTGAGAGAGATCTTGCCGGCAATCCGGCCGTCAGGCGCCGATGGGCTCGGTCACCGCGCGAAAGCGCAGCAGCCCGTGATGCAGCGAAAGCCTGTCGTCGAAACGCGCTTCGGAGAATTCGAGCCGCATGCCGACCAGATGCTGCGTACCCAGATTGAGCGTCGCATCGTCGAGCAATGTGCGCACAACTTCCATGATCTCGAGCGCCTCGCGCTTACCCTGGGATTTCGACCAGACATGAACCGAAAACAGCTGCTCGGTGCCGCTTTCGGTATCCGTGCTCCAGTCATAGACGCTCGTCCGGCCAAAGGTCAGGTAGGGAAAGACAACATTGGCCGGTGCCTGGTCATGGATCTTCGGCCCACCCAGAAGCGCCACCAGCGGCGCGTTGCCGCGAAGTGCAGCAAACACAGCTTTCTGCAATTCAGCGGCCGGGGCGGTCATCGTCTCGCTCCCTGATCCTGCGCGGGCTTGCCCGCCTCGGCGGCGTCTCGTCCGATACGCCAGCGATATCGCCACGATAGCCCTGTTCGAGGTCCTCCACCAGTTCATGCGCCTTCCAGCGCAGGGCTCGTTTCAGCCCGTCCAGCGTCAGCTTCATTGTCACATTCATGCGCCCTGCTCCCTTGCGCGGCAAACGAGATAACGCTGCGTTTCATCCGGGTCATGGACAGTCATGATGTCCAGGATCCGCTGGTTCCGGCGCAGGCGCATGCCGCTTTTCAGGCCGGCTCGCCATCGTGTCGTGACGCGATGCGTCGCCGTCTCCAGCGTCTGGTCCGCGCCGAACACGCTTTGCGCGGAGACGGGCTCGACGCGTGCAAACAGCGTCGCCAGTTCAACCCAGCTTTCGGTGTAGCCGCCAAGGCTGTCCGGCGTCGTCGTGCATTCTTCGAGCGCAAATTCGCTGCGCAGCGCTCCAGGATCGATGAAGTTCATGCGCATCAAAGCCTCCGCGCCCGGTAGCCGGAAAGCAGGCGATCATAGCCACCGGGATAAGACACCGGCTGGTCGTCCGGGCCGAAGCTCGTGCGGAACTCGTACCAATGCGCCACAAGCAGCAGCATCGCCCGCTTCAGCAGGTCGGGCACATCGGTGCCCGACTCGCCAAAGCCGGAGCGAAAGTCGATCTCGACGCCATTCATCGCACGGAGCCGGTCCGGCGCGCGGTCGAAGTGAATGCGTGCGGGACGCGACAGGATGTCCAGCTGATAGTCGGCAGGATTGACGATAGCCGCCGCGCCTTCGCTGCCGAACATCGTCACCGAAAGCACCTGCCGCACCGGATGCCGCATCAGCATGACAAAATTGTCGGCCGGCCAGTGGTCAAGCACCAGCCGCCAGGTCTGGTCGATCAGCGCCATGCCGGTCGTGCGCTCGACGTCCTCGCGTGCGGCGCGGATCAGGCCACTGATCAGCCCGTCCTCGCTAGAATGCGTGATACGCAGATGCGCCTTGGCGTCGACAAGCGTCACCGGCTCCACCGTCGGCGCAACGGTTCTGATCAGGGTCATTCGTCACCTGTGTTGGATGGATAGGGAGCGGCCCCGGCGGGGAGGAACCGGGGCCGCAACGGCACTGGGCGGCGAATGGGCGCAAGCCCGTTCAGACCGGCTTACGCGGTGCCGTATTTGAGCAGCTTGATCGCGCTGAAGTCCTGGACGCCGCCACCAACGCGCTTGGTCGTGTAGAACAGCACGTAGGGCTTGGCGGAGTAGGGATCGCGCAAGACCCGCACGCCGGTACGATCGACCACGAGATAGCCACGGCCGAAATCACCGAAGGCAATCGGCGTCGCGTTGGGCGCCGCATCCGGCATGTCCTCGGCCTCAACCAGCGGAAAGCCCATCAGCAAGGCGCGCTGGCCAGGGGCCGAAGGCGGCTGCCAGAGGTAGTTGCCGTCGGCGTCCTTGAGCTTGCGGATCGATGCCTGGGTCTTACGGTTCATCACCCAGTTGGCGTTCAGCCGGTAGCCGGCCTTCAGTGTGTAGACGGTATCGATCAGGATGTCCGAAGGGCTCGATGCCGGCAGCGCGCCCGACACACCGGTCACCACATAGCCGATATCACCCCAGGCCCAGCTCGCCTCGGCCACCTTGTTGTAGTCGAGAAAACCCTTGGGCTTGTTGACGCCGTTGCCGTTGACAAAGGCTGTGCCCTCCTGCTCGGCAAATGCCGTTTCCACCTCGGAGGCGATCCACTGGTCGAGGTCGACGATGCTGTCCTCGAGCAACGAAGCCGTCGCCGCCGGCATGGCGTAGAGCTCCATCGTCGGGAACTGCAGCTCGGCCAAAGTTGGAGTGGCCGTCTGCGGCCGCGCCGCCGTTTCCGCGACCCAGCCGACTGCCGGACCGCTGACGGTGAACGGCTTTTTCAGCACGGCGGCCGAAACCTGTCGCACCGAAGCGATCGAACGCAGCGGCGACAATGTCGACAGCCGGCGCCCGATTTCCGTTTCCGTCTCGGGCGGCACCAGATAGCCGCCGTCCTGGCCGGAGCCATACGACATCGCCTTGGTGTCGAGCGAGCGCAGCTGCCGGTCGTCACCGCTGCGCATGTAAGCCTCGAATGCGTCCTTGTGCTCGCTCGGCATCGAACGGCCGTCGCGCCCAAGTGCCGGCCGCAGCCGCTTCAGCGACAGGCCGTCAAGCGTCCGCTTCTGCTCGTCGAGGGCGCGCGAGATGCGGTCTACCTTGTCGGAGGTCACCACGTCGGCGCCAAGCCTGCCTTCCAGCTGCGCCAGTCGCTCGTCATTGCTGTCCTTGAAGGCTTCGAAGGTCGTCATGAACTCGCCGAAGGCATCCTTCAGGTCGAGTGTATCGCCAGCCGCTCCCTTGATCTCGGGGGCGCGCGGCGCGTGGGTGTCATTCATACGCTGCTTCCTTTTTGTTTGATCATGCGCGTGGCCTCGCGAATACGCTCGGCAAGGCCGCTCTCTGATCCCCATGCGGCGTCCCGCTTGCGCACAAGGCTGGCGAAACCCTCGGCGATGACTGCCCTGGCGTCGCTCCTGGTCAGCCCCGCATCCCGCGTGAGCCAGCCTTCGAATTGTCGTGTCGTCGGCAGCCGCCCACGACCCTTGACGGTGTCGATGCGTGCCTCGGGCAGCATCGGAAAGGTGACGATCGAAATCTCCCAGAGGTCTGCCTCGAGGATGTGGCGTATGCCGCTCGCCTGCTCCTTGCGAGCCTTCACAGCGCGAAAGCCGATCGACAGCCCGTCGAGTGCGCCGCCACGCAAGAGATTGTGCACGTCACGGGCGCGACCGACGTCCTTGGCCAGCCGGCCGCGAACGAACAGGCCACGCGCATCTTCCTTCAGCTCAGTCCAGGTGCCGATCGGCTGATTGGGATCGTGTTGAAACAGCATGCGGATGCCGGCGGCACCCCGTTTCTGCAGCGACCTGGCGAAGGCTCCGCGTTCCACGATGTCCTTGCCGAGATCGACACGCCCGAACAGGCTGGCATAGCCAGAAAAACTGCCGTCGCCGGCAACCTCGTCGAGCACCAGGTCGACGAACTTCCGCTCGCCTTGCCGCGCCGTTGGCTCAGGTATCATGAGCGCCACTCCTCTTGCGTCTTTGATCGATCCAGCGCGCGAGGCGGTTGCCTTCGAAGAAGCGCTTGACGAAGCCAAGGGCCCACCAGGCGCACAGGCTTGCCGCGGCTGCCCCCATCATCGTCATCTCCGTCGCGTTAATCAGTTCTTCGATGCCGAGCTCAGCGGCGATTTTCAGGCCAACCGTTCCGCCGAACACCAGCCCACAGGCAACGCCGACGGCGAAGCGCACCGCGGCCTCGCGCCGGCCTTGCGGCAGGATGTAGGCAAGCGAGATCGCTGAACCGGCGATCGCGCCCGCGCTTTTGGCAAGCCACAGCCAGCCGGGGTCGGACAGGTAGGTCATTGTTATGAGGTTCCGTGCTCGATCGTTCAGCCGCGCGGCGGATAGCCGACGGCCTCGCGTTTTTCGTCTTCACTGAGGAAACCGGCCGCTTCGACCCGCGTCCAAAGCGCATCGCGTTCGCCAGCAAGGCCTTCGACTTGGTCGGCGTCGTACCAGAGCCTCAAGTCCGTGCCGAAAGCCGGTGCCAGCCAGGACGACAGCTCTTTGGCGGTCCGCGCCACCAGCGGCAGCACGGTCAGGCGATAGAAGGCGCGGTTCGCCTCCTGGTAGTTCGCGTAGGTGTTGTCGCCGGGAATGCCGAGCAACATCGGCGGCACGCCAAAGGCGAGCGCGATGTCGCGGCTCGCCGAGTGCTTGGCCTCGATGAAATCCATGTCCTTGGGCGTCAGACCCATTGCCTTCCAGTCAAGTCCGCCTTCAAGCAGCAGCGGCCGTCCGGCCCGGGTGGTACCTGAGTAACCCTCCTCCAGTTCGGTCTTCAGCCGGTCGAATTGCTCGTCGCTCAGGTTACCGCCATCCTTCGGCGCATAGACGAGCGCGCCGGATGGCCGGGCCGAATTGTCGAGCAGTGCCTTGTTCCAGCGCCCCGCCGCATTGTGCGTGTCGAGCGCGATCAAGGCGGCTTCGAGCGGCGGAAAGCCGTAATGATCGTCGAGCGGGTGGAACAAAGTCAGGTGCGCCGCACCGCCCTGTTCACCCAGGCCAAGGCTGATGCGCCGCCGCGCGCTACCCTCGCGATGCTCCAGCGCCGTCGGCCAACCGCCGGTGTCGGTCGCCACGGCAACCCGGTCGGGCCGCAAGAGGTGCAACTCACGCGCCCCGCCACCCGCCTCGACCAGCTCGATGTAGGCGTTTCCCGAAAGCAGCAGGTGGCCATACAGCATTTCCATGAAGTTGCCGCCGGCCTGCCTGTCGTTCGGCCGCTCGAGCAGCCCCAGCAAGGCGTGTTCGTCCAGTTCGCTGGCGCCCTCGTAGAGCAACCAAGGAATGGCCGACGCCGTCTCCGAGATCAGGCGCACCGAGCGATACACGATCGGGTTGCGCATGAAGCCTTCGCGCGCCAGCCCGGCATAATCACGCCGCGTCCACCGCGCTTCGCCCTGCGCATGGAGTGCGACGAAGCCGGTCTGTCCGCTCTTGCGTTCAGGCACGACGCTACGCTTCCCGGTCAGCCATGACCAAGGCCAGTTCAAAGCCATATCGCTTCCTGTTCAGAGAAAATCGCGGATTCGCGGTTCGGTCGACCAGTTCGGCATCAGCTCGCCGATGGCCCAGACCAGCGCATCGACGCGATCGGGGGAGCGGCCATTCGACAGCCCGTTGGGGCCGAAGTCGCACATTTCGTCTTCCAAGGCGGGAAAGCGCCCTGCATGCAGCACCTTGCCTTGCGCATAGAGTGCGGCGATAGGCTCGGCGCGCAGCCATTTCGACCGCTTGGCTCGCACCGCCTTCACCGGTACCGCCGGATCGACGGTACGGATCACCGCCGTCACCATCTCGCCGCCCTGGTTTGTTTCGGCGATGATGCAGTCGGCCTCGAGGCTATGAAACAGCCTTACCGCCGTGCCTGCCCAATCCTGGGGTTTCGCCGCCTGGACCGTGGCATCGGCCAGCACCACCGCCCTGCCCGCACCATTCAATCCGACGGCAACAATGCCGCAGGCGTCCGATGTCTTGCGCGAGCTCGCCGGCGGATCAACCGCCACCACGATGCGGCGCAAATCCTTCGCCTCCGCAATCCATGTCGCTTCGAGCATGGCGCGAGACCACAAGGCGTCGTCGCGATCCTCGATCAGTTCGCCGTCAAGTTCCTGACGGCCAAGGACACTGCCGCCATATCGGCTGTGGATCGCAGACAGAAAGCCCGGCGCCAGGTTCGCACTGTTTTCGTCCGATCGCATGCGAGTCACGACGACCTCCGGATCGGCCAGCAGCCGCTTCAGCAGTGGCACCGGCCTTGGCGTCGTCGTGATGATCTGCCTTGGCCTGTCGCCAAGCCTGAGTCCAAACTGCAGCATGTCGAAGCAGGCTTCGGCATGTTTCCACTTCGCCAGTTCATCGCACCACGCCGCCTGAAACTGCGGACCGCGCAAGCTGTCGGGATCTTCGGAGGAGAATATCTGCGCCACAGCGCCGCTATCCCAGACCAGCCTCTTGCGGCTCGGTTCGAAACGCGGCCTGTCATGACGCGAAATCGTTGCGATCCCGGACGGCCCTTCGATCATCACTTCGCGGACATCAGCTAGGGTTTCGCCAACCAGCGCTATGGGCGAATGCTTATGGCTGGCAAACGGCGAAAAACCGCGCACCATGCCGTTGACCCACTCGGCCCCGAGCCTGGTCTTGCCAGCGCCGCGTCCACCGACCACCAGCCACGTCGCCGGTTTCGGTCCAAGCGGGTATTGCGCGATGCGGGCAACATGAAGCCACTCCTCGGCGATCAGCCCCGCCAGTCGGCTAGGTACGTTCTTTTGCGCCCAGCACCCGAGCATAGTCTCGAGCAAGCTCGACGATGCGTCGGTCGATCCTTGCAAGTACGTCTGCCATTTCTGCATCGCGGTTCGTCTGGCTCACTTTGGCTTCATCCCCTCCCCGCATCAGTTCGTTGATCTTCTCGACCGTCCTGACGATCGAGCCGACCATGTCGACCTGGCCTTTGTCGAAACCACCTTCGTTTTCCAGCCGAAGCGTCTCGACTTGCCCGACAAGGGAATCGGCCAGCCGTGCCAACCGATCATCGATATCTCCAGCAGTTGGGCTCACCCAGCCGTCCCGCAGGATGCGTCGCTCGATGGACGACACCGCATAGCCACTTGCCGCCGACAACAGTTCGACGTCGACTTTCGCACTCTCAAAAAGGGTGCGCAGCGCGTACCATCGCTCGTCCACTTTCGCGACCAACGAAACCTCCATATCGATGATTTGGGAAATTGCCTGTCCGTGCGGCCTGTTTGGCTACACTTCTTTGACGATAGCCAGACACTATCAAAGCACCGTTACGCTGTCAAGAATATATTCCTATATCGGTGCGTTTTTCTAATCCTGATGGTGTGTCCAACTTGCTCTTGTCGCCGCACCAAAAATCGGTGACAAGTCGGACATGGGCCGAGGGACGCGTGCCCTGAATTCGCCAGCAAAAGTGTTTTGGTATAAGCTGCAGTCATGCGCCGGGCTCGTCTCGAATGGAAAATCCCATAGCACCACGAAAGAAGAGAGGCCGCATCGCGGCCGGCCTGCTGGCGCTTGATGCCTGGCTTGACTCCTCTTTGTATGAACTCCGCTTCAGGGCACAGCAGTTCTGGGAAAGCGCGACAGTCTTCTTCCGCCGCTTCCGCGTCAAAGGCTGGCGCCGCGGTGTCATCGAAGTCCTGAGCGAATCCTTCACCATGGCTGCCGGAGGCTCGGTGGTGATGCTGGCGCTTGCCATGCCGGCCTTCCAGGAAACCACGGGCAACTGGCGCAACCAGGACGACTTCGCCGTCACCTTCCTGGACCGCTACGGCAACGAAATCGGCCAGCGCGGCATTATCCAGCGCGACTCGGTTCCCGTCGACGAGATGCCCGACCATGTCATCAAGGCTGTGCTGGCGACCGAAGACCGGCGTTTTTTCGAGCATTACGGCATCGACTTCCTTGGCCTGATACGCGCCATGTCGGAAAACGTGCGGGCCAATTCGGTCGTCCAGGGCGGTTCGAGCCTCACCCAGCAGTTGGCCAAGAACCTGTTCCTTACCAACGAACGCACCGTCGAGCGCAAGGTCAAGGAAGCCTTCCTGTCGATCTGGCTCGAATCCAACCTGTCAAAGAAAGAGATCCTGCAGCTCTACCTCGACCGCGCCTATATGGGCGGCGGCACGTTCGGTATCGCAGCGGCAGCCGACTTCTATTTCGGCAAGCAGGTCAAGGACCTCAACCTCGCCGAAGCGGCGATGCTGGCGGGCCTGTTCAAGGCGCCGACCAAATACGCCCCCCACATCAATCTTCCGGCCGCCCGTGCCCGCGCCAACGTCGTGCTCAGCAACCTCGTGCAGGCCGGCTTCATGACCGAGGGCCAGGTGCTGTCGGCAAGGCTACGCCCCGCCGATATCGTTGACCGCGGCGACCGCAAGAGCCCCGACTACTTCCTCGATTGGGCCTTCGACGAGGTCAAGAAGATCGCGGCGAAGTCCGGCATCCACTCGCTGGTCGCCCGCACCACAATCGACATGAACATCCAGAAGGCAGCCGAAGAGTCAGTCGAGTTCCACCTGCGCCAGTTTGGCAAGGAATATCACGTCACCGAAGGTGCAGTGGTGGTCATCGAGACCAACGGCGCCGTACGCGCCATCGTCGGCGGCCGTGACTATGGTGCCAGCCAGTTCAACCGCGCCACCAGGGCGCAGCGCCAGACCGGCTCGTCGTTCAAGCCATATGTCTATGCCACCGCCATGGAAAACGGCTTCACCCCGGAATCGGTCATCTCGGATGGGCCGATCAGCTGGGGCGCCTGGTCACCGAAGAACTACACCCGTGGCTATTCCGGGCGCATGACGCTGTCGACCGCGCTGATCAAGTCGATCAACACCGTGCCCGTGCGCCTTGCCAAGGACCACCTGTCGATCCCGCCGATCAAGGCGATGGCCGAGGCGATGGGCGTCGAATCTCCCGTCAGCTCGCACAAGACGATGGTGCTCGGCACGTCGGGCCTGACCGTCATGGATCAGGCGACTGGCTACAGCGTGCTGGCGCAGGACGGCATTGTCGGCACCCGCCACGGCATCACCCAGCTTGTCACCCATTCCGGCCAGCTCATTTATGACTACAGCAAGGACGCGCCGCCGCCGCACCGCGTGCTGTCCGAGCAGGCCGTCGCCTCGATGAACTCGATCATGGTGCAGATCCCCGAGGTTGGCACGGCGCGCAAGGCAGCGCTGCCCAACATCCGCTCCGCCGGCAAGACAGGAACAACCCAGTCCTACCGCGACGCCTGGTACATCGGTTACACGGGCAACTACACTGCCGCTGTCTGGCTCGGTAACGACGACTTCTCGACCACCAACAACATGACTGGCGGCTCGCTGCCGGCCATGGTGTGGCAGCGCTTCATGGCCTACGCGCACCAGAACATCGACCTCAAGCCGATCCCCGGCATCAAGGATCCCTATGTCGATCCGGCCGCCATCGCCAAGGCCGAGGAAGCCGCCAAGAACGGACCCCAACAGCCCGTGGACACTTCCGATCGCCCCCCGGTCCTTTCCAGCACGACCACGCGTGCTCTGCGCGATATCGCCGACGTCTTCCATAAGGCGCCTGCAATCGCAGCACCGCCGGAACCCGAGACGCTGTCGGCGCTGTGACATCGCAAAAATCAGGCCAGCACGTGTTCACCCACCGGTTGCAGCCTCTGCCGGCTTGCCTTCCTGTCAAGGGGCAGGATATTCCTCCGCCAACTCCATTCTGCGGCGGCTCATGCTGAAACAATCGATCCTGATCGTTCTCGCCCTCGCTGTCGCTGTCGGCGGCGGTGCTGCCAGCGTCGGCATGGTGCTGAATTCGCAAGAGGGCATCGGTGCCGTGTCGGTCGGCCCATGGACCGCCTTTCCCGATATCGGCACCCCGGAAGCCGATCCCTATTCAAAGGCGCGTGTCGCACGCGACGGCGTACTGGCGCTTGGCCGCGCCGAGGGCCTCAGCTTTGTCGCCGATCGCGACTCCACCGGCGTCACTTTGAAGAGCGAGTGCAGCTACCGCATCGAGGGGGCGCTGCCCGTCGCCAGGTTCTGGACGCTTTATGCGACGGACAGGGGGCACATAGCGCTCAAATCAGGGATACGCCGCGATGCTTCGATGCATTCGCTGGAGGTGCTGCGCCAAGCTGACAACTCCATCAGCATTGCGGTCGGTGCACGGCCAGAGCCAGGCAACTGGCTCGCAGTCGGAGGCGTCGGCGCGATGAACCTCGTGCTGACGCTCTACGACACGCCCATTGCCAGCAGCACCGGCCTGTCCGGCATCGAAATGCCGCGCATCGTCAGGATCCAGTGCAATGCGTAGGCTTTTTCATGCCCTGGCGATCGGCCTGATCGGCGCAGGCATCGCCCACATCGTCATCCTGCTTTTGGTGCCGAGTTTCTCCGAGAGGGATGCCTGGTCGCGCCTGGCGATGGTCGCCGGCCCCAACAAGGTTGTCCGTCTCGACCAGGAGATAGGCGGCGCGCCTGTGGTAAAGGCGCTTGATCCGTCCTTCTTTGAAGCCGCCTGCCGCTTCGATCTCAACGAAGGTGTCGTGCGGATCGACAATGCCGGCAAGGTCCCCTACTGGTCGGCCTCGGTCTATGACCGTAACGGGCAGAACATCTACAGCTTCAACGACCGCACCGCGACCGACGGCAACCTTGATTTCGTCGTGCTCACGCCGGCGCAGATGATCGACCTGCGCAAGGAACTGCCGACCGAATTTGAGAAATCGATTTTCGTTGAAACGCCCATCGATGAAGGCATCGTCGTCGTTCGCGTCTTCGTTCCAGACGACAGCTGGAAGCCGACCGTCGCCCGCTTCCTCGACGGCATCAACTGCGATATCCAGTAAAAGCTCGCATCAAACCAGACGCGCATGCCCAGCCCGGCAATCAACTCGATCTGTCGCCGTCAGTGACGCGGCAGCGGATCGTTGCGGCGGGGCGCATCGTTTCGCAATTCGCCCGCACTCGAAGCTGAGCCTTTGGTTCGCTCGTAGCGCACGCCCGGGAAGATGATGATGGATGCCGAAGTTTCCGCTGTCCGGGGAGACCGGCGGATGGCCGCACGACGCGGCATGAATGACACAACGCTGCCCATGGTTCGCGATTTCCCTCTCGGTTCGACCGGAGTAAGCACGCAACGCCTCCGCCTCAATAAGGCCAGCAGAGAGGTTAACAGTCCGTTACTGCCAAAGATTTGATTCAACTCTTGGCTTCGCAACTGCGTCTTTGGCACCACCTTCATATCGGACTGCCGTTAGAAGCGCGTGAAAGCAGCAGCATTGCCAATGCGGTCACCGCCACAAACGACGATTTGCCGAACATCGGCAGGAAATCCTCGTAACCAATTGGTAACAAACGGATTCCTTAACGCCAAAGTTAACAGTGCGCTAACAAATCCTCGCTAAGTTTATGTTCACCTTAGGAAGGCACGGCACATCCGCGTCAGGCCTTCCAGGGCAGTGTCGAGTTATTGTCAGGCGTACCCGTTCGTGTCAGCATCGGACTTCAGGCAAATTGCCATTGGACGCGAAACCGGGAAGCCAGAACGGCTGTTCCGGGCAGCGGTCTCAGCATTCTGCGCCTTGCCCCGGCCTTCGCGCCGAGAGATCGCGCAACTCGAAGACCTCACTCTCCCCCTGTTCGACAAAGTGTCGGTCGAAGCCCGGAGGTTCGTCGCCGCGGCACTGTCCGAAAGCGAATACGCCCCGTTCGGTCTGGTTCGCAAACTCTGCGACGAACCCGTCGACATTGCAGCGCCACTGCTTGTCCGTTCGCCGCTCCTGTCCGATGTCACGCTCATCTCGTTGATCGGCCGCCACGGCCTGCCGCATGCCCGTGCCATCGCCCGCCGCCCCAATCTGCACAAGACCATCGCCGACCTGATCAGGGTGCTCGAGCGCCCACGCCTGGTTTATCCCGAAGGTCCTAAGCAGGACGAGCCGGTAGCAGCCGCACCCCAAGCATCTAGAGCGGTCGCGGCATCCGACGTGTCCAATGATCCCGTTCCTGGCCAGCTCGCCGAAAACGTCCGCCGCAAGCTGCGCTCGATGATGGCGCCGAGCGCACCCCGCGAGGCCGTGCCGGACGAAGCCCGCGCGCCAGCCTATGATAGGCTCAAGGCGACAGCACTGACAGGCAACGAAACATTCTTCCAGACCGCACTCGCCGACGCGCTGGAAATCGATCTTCATGCCGCCCGCTCGATCACCGAAAAGTCGGGCTATTCTTCGCTCATCGATGCGCTCAAGGCTCTCGACCTCGCCGAAGAGCAGGCGTTCCTGCTCGCGGCCACCATCCTGCCCGGTCAGTTCGCCCATGCGGAATCCGTCAGGCTGTTCCTGGAACGCTACAGCGCATTGCATCGCGACGTGGCACTTGATCGCGTTCGCGACTGGAAGGCCGCGTCGGTCGGCGCGCGTATCCGCAGCAATGCGGAGCGACTGCAGCCGAGAGTCAGGTCTTCCGCGCCGAAAGGCGACCAGCTCAAGGCGTCGTAAGCGAAACCAGATCCTTGATCTCGGTCTTGCCGGGTTCGATCTCGACCACCCAGATATCAGGATCAAAACGCCGCTCCCGTTCGAGCCGCTTGTCGATGGCGGTGCCGTCATCGTCGCTTTCAAGCAGGCTGAACTGGCGTTCTCCCGGTCGAGCCATGTCATAGCTGGTCTGCGGTGCTGGCCCGTAGAGGTTCGAGCGGCCGAAACGATCGCGGGTGAGGATGAAAACCGCGCCAGCCTCCAGGGCCCCATGGTTGAGGATCGCTCCAAAGCCGCCCTCGCCAAAGACGCGACGCAGCAGGGCCGACACCCAAAAATCAGTGGTTAGACGCATAAGACCGGCCCAATCGCAGTTTCGACGAGGCTTCTATAGCGGCTTGGCTTGTATGCGCACAGGCCAATCCGGCCCGAGGCTGCCCCTTATCAGTTGGTCAGGCCAATCTCACGCATCTTGACGTAGACACCCGGATCCGGCTCGCCTGTTTCCGGCAGGCCGAAGAGGGCCTGGAATTCACGAATTGCCGCCTTGGTCCTTGCGCCGGGAACGCCGTCGATGTCGATGCCATCATTACCGAAGGCTTTCAGCCCGGCCTGGATCTTCATGATCCGCGCGCTGATGTTGGCGTCGGATGCAGGTTCGGCACGTGCCGGCGTTAGAGCCGGTGTCGCCTTCGGCGCCGCCGCAGGTATCGCCTGTTCGCGTGGCGTAGGCCGTGGCGCTATGCCGGCAGTGGTGTCGGCCGCGCCCAGCTGCTCAAGCAGCTGCGTGTCAACTTCGCCGGTCGCAGCCATGCCGACTTTCTTCTGGTAGGCCTGAATGGCGCCACGCGTTGCCGGCCCGTTCAGTCCGTCAACCGTGCCGTCGTAAAAGGCAAGGTCCTTCAGTATGCCTTGCACCTGTTCGATCCGGGGATCGCCTTGCGGCCTGACGACCTCTGTGGCCTCCTGCGGACGCTCGATCTTGATCGTCGTCTCGGGCGCATTTTCGTTCATGTCGGGAAACTCGACCGCCTCGCGGGTCGAGAAGAATGCGCTTTTGTGCGCGTAGGGCTGATACCACAACGCATTCGCCGAGACATAAAACAGCGCCACCATGAACGCGGTAGACCCGCCAACCAGCACCGGATTGCGTGCAATCAGCCCACCCATAGCCAGGACACCGTCCTGCAGCGGGCTACGCTCCTCAATGACCTGCCGTTTAGCTTGCTTTGCGGAGCGGGCCACTGCGCATCTCCTTGTTCCTGCCGGCCGGAAGCCTCATCAGCTCGCCCTTCGCAGGCTCGGGCCGGAAGGCCGGTCCGTCGATAGGCAGGCTGATGGTGACAGTCGTTCCTTCGCCCGGAGCGCTCTCGATCGACATCGCGCCGTCGTGCAAGGCAACCAGTCCCTTGACCAGCGAAAGCCCGAGGCCCGTGCCTTCGAAGCGACGGGTATAGTCGTTCTGAATCTGCGTGAACGGCGTGCCCAGCCGCGAGAGGTCATCCTGGGCAATGCCGATTCCCGTGTCGGATACCCAGAAATGCAGGCGCGACCCCAGGCGCTTGGCGCCAATCTCGACCCTGCCGCCATCGGGTGTGAACTTCACCGCATTGGAGACGAGGTTGATCAATATCTGCTGCACGGCGCGCCTGTCGGCCTTGACCTCACCCGTGCCGACCGCCACTTCGAGCGCAAGGTCAAGCGACTTTGCCTGCACCTGCAGCGCCAGCATCGAGGCGCACATGTCGACCGCATCGCGGAACTTGAACGGCTCGGGCGTGATCGCATAGCAGCCGGATTCGATCTTGGTGACGTCGAGGATAGAATTCACGACGTCGAGCAGGTGCTGGCCCGAATCACGGACGATGCCGACATATTCCTTCTGGCGCGGCTCCTTGAAGCCACCGAACATCTCGTGCATCAGCATGTCGGAGAAGCCGATGATTGCATTCAGCGGCGTCCGCAGTTCGTGGCTGACGGCGGCCAGGAAATTGCTCTTGGCAAGCTCGGCACTTTTGACTGCGTCGGCTGCCGCAGCCAATTGGTCGCGCAGATCAGCCACCGTGTCGTTGTTGCGGACGACCGCGACAAACGACTGGCCTTCGGCCTTCATCAGTTCGAGCACGAAAGACTGGAAATTGTCGCCGGCATCGCTTTCATTCTGCTTGGGCAGGCGCAAGCGCAGTTCAACCTCGCGCATTTGAGCACCGTCGCGCATGTCTGCGAGTGCGCAGAGATAACCAACACGATCCGCAACGTGGATGCGGTCGAAAAGAGCTGACCCCAGCAGGAGTTCCGGCTGCAGCCGCAGCATGGTGCGGGCCTGATCGGACACGTCGGTCACGTCGCCATTGTGGGCAACGCGCAGCACAACCGCCTTGAGGACCTTTTCCAGCGTATCGGCCGGCGCCTCTTGCCGTTCGACACGGCGATCGAGGAATGCGCTGGCACGTGCAGCGAAAGTGGCAAGCCAGGCAACCGGCAGAAGCCAATGCCATGCCGATACCGCTGCACCTTCAACAAAAGGCATCGATCCGAGAAGACCTTGCGACAGCAAAGCGACGACGGCCGCGATTGCTCCAAGCTTAACCGCCTTGCGTGTCCGCCAGACCCACAGCGCCTCCAGTGGAAGTGCCGCGACCAGCAATGTCGCCGGCGACGTCAGTCCGCCCGCGGCGGCAACGATCGCAGCGGTCGCCGCCGTTGCCACGACAAGTGACGTCGCGCCGATCTGTCCGGTCTTACCGGTGGCAGCAATCAGCAAAGCGGCGAGCCAGCTCAGACTGAAGGCAGCGAAAATGACGGCAAAGGTCGAGGCCGCGCCGAGATTGGCCGACACCAGGAACACACCCGCGCCAGCAACCAGAAAGGGCGCCGCCAGCAGCAAGCCGACAAGGCGCCTCTGGCGCGCACGCTCGGTGCCATCGGCCGACGGATGGACCAGCCGGTCGCAGCCGCCGGCCATCGCGCCGGAAAACTCACCGTATCTGGTCATGACAAAACTCAATGCTACGCACTCTTCCGTGGCCCGCTTTGCGGCTCTTCTGTAGTTGTCCCAAACTCGCATCGAGCCTTTAATGAAGGGATAAAGCTGGTCGACCCAAACCGGTCTACACGGCGAATATCGGGATCACGGCGCCGACATTCGAGAACAGTTATCGCCATGGTAAACAGGGGGTTATTTGCCGACTTGGCGCTTCCGAATCTGCCTGAAGCCCGTCTCCTGCAGTTTTGCAATTTAAATCAATTGCTTACGAGTCTCGTGAGACATTGCATATATGAACGAGCCTAAAGGCCGGGCCAGTCCGTTAAACTTTGGTGAAAAGCCTTCGCAAAATGCCACCATTTGCAGCAATCGCTCCTTTGTTCCTTCATGTCATTGTCGGCTCAACACGAGGTGAGGCCGCAAAGACGGCCCGCCAGACCACAAGAGGCGCACCATGGGCTTTCTCATCAGGACCGCATTCTGGTTCTCGCTCGTCCTTCTCCTTCTGCCGCTCGGCACCGGCCCCAATGGCGAGAACAGCGTGAGCCCGTTGCAGGCCATTTTTGCCGCACGCGAAGCCGTTGGCGACCTCGCAGGTATCTGCGAGCGCAAGCCGGACGTTTGCGAAACGGGCAAGGCCGCGATGCAGACAATCGGTGTCAGGGCTCGCGAAAGCGCCCGCATCGCCTATCAGGCGCTCGACCAGCAGTTCGGCCAGCCCGATACCGCAACGCAGACCGGCAGCGTGCCGGAAGCTGCCCCCGCCGTTCCCACCGCCAAACCCATGGCTCCGGTCAACTGATTCCCGATACCAGGCATCCTGAAGTCCACGCCTAGGCGCGACAGGTAGCCCCCTTTTGGTTCAGCGCATCGGGTCAGCCACGACGGCTCCAAGCCCAATGCGCCAGGCCCCACCGCAGGTTGCCCGCCTCTGGCGCCTGCGGTGCCTTTCTTTTTTCGTGACGGGCAGCAGCGCCGCGACTATATCCAAGGCATCATGACGGCCTCGATAGACACAATCCGCGACGACTTCTCATTCCTCGAAGAATGGGAGGACCGCTATCGCTATGTCATCGAGCTCGGTGAAGCGCTTCCCACATTTCCTGAAAGTGCCCAGACTGACACCAACAAGGTGCAAGGCTGCGTCAGCCAGGTCTGGCTGGTGACCCATCTGGGCGAAGGCGCCGACCCGGCCATCCGATTCGAGGGTTATTCCGACGCCCATATCGTGCGCGGGCTCGTTGCCATCATGCTTGCGCTGTTCTCAGGCCATCGTGCCAGCGAGATCATGGCTATCGACGCCGAAGCTACCCTGAAGGAGCTTGGCCTCAACGAGCATCTGTCGCCGCAACGTGCAAACGGCCTGCGTTCGATGGTCAAGCGCATCAAGCGCGACGCCGAGGCGGCACTCCACCAGATCGCCTAACTTCAGGTCAGCCCAATCTGGGACGATAGTCCTCTGCCCCCCAATGCAGCACCTTGCGGTCACGGCGAACGCCAACGCCAGGATTGTAGTGGCGTGCCAGCACGCCAAGTGCCGACTTGAGCATGACCTTCGCCGACCGCACCGGCCAGCCGCGCTCGGCCTCGACCAGTTCCAGCCCCTTAAGGAAACAGCAGACGTCGATCAGCACGCCCGACAGCTCCGGCCCGACCGCATCGATCGCCATGTCCACGCGTTGCCGTGCGGCGATCGCTGCATCGGTCAGGTCGACCAGCCCGCCGCCGGCGCCACGCTTTCCCGACGACACGCTCGCCACCCAGTTTGCGCCCATGCGCGGCATGATCTGGCCACGCGTATAGTCGGAGCGTAGCCGTTCACCGGAGACGAACTCATCATGGCTCAGAAACGGGTCACCTGCCTTGGTCTTGCGTCGCACGAGTTGGCTGAGCGGCGATTCCGCCAGATTGATCAGCGCGGCATGCTGCCCTGACGCAGTGTCGATGATGACAGTGTCCAGTTCGCGGTGCTGTCGCTGGAATGCATCAGCCGTGCTCGCCTCACGCCGCGCGGCCGCCTGCCCTTCCGGTGACAGCCGCACAGTCCGCAAATCGCGGCTGACCAGACCTTGGCGGGCAAGAGCCGCTAAAGAAGCCGCATCGACGCCAATCCGTTCGCCCTTGTCATTTTCGAGCAAGATCTTGCCACCGTCGGCAGCCGGCTCGCATTGGGCGGGGCCCTTTGCCAACAGCCTGAACACGCGCTTGCGCAGCTTTTCGTCGACCATATCGCTGCTCATCTCAACGCTCCAGCCTGTCGCGAAACGCCGCGATCGCCACCCGCTCGGCAAGGGCGACGATCCGGTCGAAATCGGCGTCATCGCGCAGGTCCTCCACCGTATGGCAGGCATAAAGCACCGTCGTGCGGTCGCGCCCGAAACCGCGGCCGACGTCGCTCATGGAAAAGCGAAGAACGACATGGGCAACATACATGGCAATCTGCCTGAGGCGACTGATGTCGTTGCTGGTTCGGCCAAGCCGGCGAAGCTCCTTGCTCGGCACGCCAAAAAGTGCCGCCATCAAATCGATCATCGCGTCGCAGCGCTCCACCACCTCGTCGCGACGCATTTCGGCAAGCAGTTCAAGCGACGAACGCTCGTCACGAGCGGCCGCTTCGCGCGCCTCGTTTTGCCGTTTCACCAGTATTGCCGACGTGGATCCCACCAAACTCGTTCCTTTTCAAATATAGGAATAAGTTCTTATATCCATGGCGGCGTAGGGTGTGAACAAAAAATGAACGTTCCGGCAACGACAGCAACTTCAACGCACTGAAATCATTTGAACTTTTATTTTTCTGCACGGAAATCCCGGTGCGGTTTTTCCCCACCCTGAAAACCGCCCGCATCATTGCTCGATCAGAGTCACAGCAGGCAGGATCGCGATGCGGGATTTTTCAGGGGAAATTGCAGCGTTCAGAAGAGACAAGCTGACAGAGTTCACCGATGCCAGGCAAAGAGCAGCGTTGCAGCTCTGCTGCGGGATCGAATTATCGAGTGTATTGTCGGGAGAGCCGGCACCGACATTGGCCCTGCTGAAGCGGCTCGAGCGGGCAATCGAACGCGAACGGCTCAGAGGCGTCAATCGCCACTGGAGCTACGACCTCAATCGCCACATCGCGCTCAAGCAGGTGCGCGACCGGCTGAAGGGCGTGTTTCCAGGCCAGCCGGGAAGGCTGTCGCTGCGGCCGCGCCCTATCAGGCCAAAACGCAATGCGGCGCCCGAAGGCGCCGCTCGCTGAATATCTATCGACGGGCGTTACTTGGCCTTGCGCTTGCGGCCCAGGCCCATCTTCTTGGCTAGCTGCGAGCGCGCAGCCGCGTAGTTGGGCGCCACCATCGGATAGCTGGCGTCCAGGCCCCACTTCTCGCGATACTGGTCCGGCGTCATGTTGTAGTGCGTCATCAAGTGTCGCTTCAGAGATTTGAACTTCTTACCATCTTCAAGGCAGATGATGTAGTCGTCATGCACCGAGCGCTTGGGATTGACTGCCGGCTTCTGCTTGTCGGCAAGCGGCGTCTCGGCGACATTGCCAACGCGGCCTAGGGCTGCGTGGACATCTGCGATCAGGCCCGGAAGTTCTCCCACCGGAACTGGATTGTTGCTGACATAGGCGGCCACCACATCGGCGGTCAACTCGATCAGCGTGTCGTTGTTGGTTGCAGGCGTTTCGGAAGTATCCATATGCTTAGGCCCCAATGTGACTGGATGTTTTTTTGCCCGATGTTGCGACCGGGATGCGGTGCGTTCTTGTATCGCAAATTGCCTTTGCGACTCGCACTCCATCACTTTAATGAGCCTGTCGACAGAACAAGTCAATTCACTATTCTTTGTGAACTACAATAACAATGATTTCAACACATCTCTAACAAATGAACCTTTTTGATACGCTATCGTTATCGAGTGAGATCAAGTTGGACAACGCTGAAAGTTGTCCCGCGGGGTCATTGTCAACGATCAGTGGTAACCACGCCGTTCTTCTTTGATGCCGTCACCGTTTCAGCCAAATCGTCGGTCACAGAGCCTTGCCACATGCGATAACCCGCCGAATAAGCCGCCTTGGCAAGCAAATGAGCAGAGATTGGCGCGGTCAACAGAAAGAAGACGACTCCCGCCAGCGCGCGTAATGTTGTGGCGAATTCGCCGATATGCACAGCAAGCGCAATCAACATCAGACAAGATCCCAAAGTGCCGGCCTTCGAGGCAGCGTGCATGCGCGTATAGACGTCAGGAAGGCGCAACAACCCAATAGACGCGGTCAGTGCAAACAACGCGCCGATCACAATGAGAACTCCGGCCAGATAGTCGCCGATACCGTCGATCATGGCCTCTCCTCCTCGGCATCTTCTTTGTTGCCGTCGACACCGCCGCTCATCACAAAACGTGCGAAGGCAACAGTTGCCAGGAAGCCAACAAGACCGAGCGCAATGGCGACATCGACATATAATGTGAAGCCGGAACGCACCCCGAGCACGGCAATAAAGCCGATAGCAACGGCAACAAGCATGTCGAGCGCTAGTATCCGGTCCGGCAATGACGGCCCCTTCAGTACGCGCACCACCACCAGCAAAAACGAGATGGTGAGCACACCGAGCGCGAAGATCGCGCAGATGTTGAGGAAAGCAGTTCCAGACATCATCTGAATGCCTCCAGTATTCTGCGCTCGAACCCTTGGCTGATGTCGCGTCGAGCTTGTTCAGGGTCCGAGCAGTCCATGCCATGCACGAACAGCGTGCGCCGGTCGTCTGAAACATCGACAGACAGCGTGCCTGGCGTCAGCGTGATCAGATTGGCGAGCAGGGTGATCTCGAAATCCCGGTCGACCTTCAAAGGATAGGCAAAGATACCCGGCTTGATGTCCATGCTTGGCGATAGCACCAGCTTCGCGACCTTGAAGGCTGAGAGAACAAGTTCCTTGATGAACAAGGCTATGAGCAAAAGCAACGCAACGGGGCGAATGACTGCCTTGGCGGTTTGAAGCTGCTCGCGCACCAGGAACAAGACGATCCAGCCGATCGCAAATCCAAAGGCCAGGTTGGGGATCGAGTAGCTTCCCGAGATGGCGACCCAGACCAGTGCCAGTATCAATTCGTTGCGGAACGGAATCATGATCCACTCCCCGCCGGAAAGACTGCATGCACATAGGCCGAAACGTCGAGCAATCCGCTTGCCGCTGTCGTAGAGATTCGAATGAATGGCTCTGGCGAAACGCCCATCGCAAGCATCGCCAAGACAAGGACCACAAGAGCACCGCAACCCGACACTGACATCACGCCGGCGGTCGTTGTCTGGTTGCTGGAACCCTCGACGCGCCAGAATGCCAGGATGAACACACGGCCGAGCGCGATGGTCGCCAGGAAGCCACTCACAAGGATGGCTGCCGCGATCTGCCATGCGCCGACATCGAGCGCAGCCCGCACCAGCATCACCTTCGGCCAAAGCCCCGAGCCAGGCGGCAGACCGGCCACTGCCAGCGAGACGATGAAGGCCAGGCCGGCAAGAAATGGGCTTGCTCCATAAAGCCCAGACAGCCTGTGGAGTGAAAAGCTTCCGCCACGCTGGCGCATCAAACCGCCGAGCAAGTAGAGCGCGGACAATGCAAGCATCGAATGCAGCGCGTAGAATATCGCCCCTGAGAGCCCACCGCTGCTGCCGAGTGCGATGCCCGCAAGCATGATGCCGACCCCCGAAATGACGAGGAACCCGGCGATCCTGCGGATGTCGGATTGTGCCAGGGCGCCAAGCGCGCCGATCACCATCGTTGCCACCGCCACCCAGCCAATGACACCAGCCAGCACCAGCCGTTCGGCGGCGAAGATCATCACCAGCGTGCGCAGCAGCGCATAGATGCCAACCTTGGTCAGCAGTCCGCCAAATAGCGCGCCGGTGATGACAGGTGGCGTGTGGTACGACGCAGGAAGCCAGAAATTGAGCGGAAAGGCCGCGGCCTTCATCCCGAAGGCCAGCAGATAGAGCGTGGCCAGTGTCATCAGCGGGGCGGCCTCGCCGATCTGTCCTGCCTTGGTGGCAAGGTCCGCCATATTCAGCGTGCCGAAGGTTCCGTAGAGATAGCCGGTGGCGATCAAGAACAGCGTCGTGCCGACAAGGTTGAGGATCGCATATTTGGTGGCGCCGTCGATCTGGGCCTTTTCCGATCCCAGGATGAGCAAGCCGAAGGACGAGATCAGGAAGACCTCGAACCAAACATAAAGGTTGAACATGTCGCCGGTCAGGAAGGCGCCGCTGACGCCTGCCATCATCAACATCAGGAATGGATAAAAGCCGTAGCGTCGGCCGGTAGCATCGACGTCGCGCACCGAATAGGCGCAGCAGACGAGTGCGACAACCGATGCCGTCAGCGAAAAAGCAGCGCCCAGCGCATCAGCGGTAAACGAGATGCCGAATGGCGGCAGCCAGCTGCCCATGGTCATAGAGATCGGGCCTTCGCCCAGCACACGCTGCAGCAAAAGACCGTTCGTGCCTACCATGGCTGCGAGCACGGCAAGCGCCAGCAACGCATGCCAGCGAATGTTGTGCCGGATCATCAGCAGCACCGCGCCCGCAATGATCGGCAGCAATACCGGTGCGATGACCAGCCAGTCGGCCGCGGCAACCGGCCCGGCAATCATCGCTGCGGTCTTGTCGACGACCTCGCCTTGCACAGCCATTCGCTCAGTACCCCATCGGCGGCAGGCCGTCGTCGGCCGGTTCGGCAACACGCATGCCGTCGGTGTCGTCGGTGCCGATCTCCTGGTAGGCGCGATAGGCAAGCACCAGCAGGAAAGCGAAGAACGAAAACGAGATGACGATGGCTGTCAGGATCAGCGCCTGTGGCAACGGGTTGGCCACGGCAGTTGCCGGCACATCAAGGCCTTCGGCGATGATCGGCGGTACTTCACGCATGATGCGGCCGTTGGTGAAGATCAGCAGGTTGACGGCGTTGCCGAACAAAACGACGCCGAGAAGAATGCGGATGATGTGCCGCGACAGCATCAGGTAAATGCCGGCAGCGAAGAACAGGCCGACGAGGATTGCGAAGACGGCTTCCATCAATCGTGCTCCCGGTCTTCAAGCGCGAGCGCGATCGAGGTGAACGATCCAACCACAACGAGATAGACGCCGATGTCGAAGACCATGACCGTCGACAGGTCAACGCTGACACCGAAGAGGCTTGGCGCGCTCCACAACCCGGTCAGGAATGGCACGCCAAACAGCAGCGATGGCAGTCCCGCAACCGCCGAGGCGAACAGGCCGAAGCCGGCAATTGCCATGGGATGGAAATACAGCGCGCGGCGTACAGCAGGCACGCCGAAGGCGATGCCATGAATGGCAAAGGCCGATGCAGCGATCAACCCGCCGGTAAACCCTCCCCCCGGCTCGTTGTGCCCGCGCAGCAGCACGAACACCGAAAACATCAGCATCAGGCAGGTGAGCAAGGGGGTCGCGGTCCTGAAGATCAGCGTCTGCATGCTACGCCTCCTCGGCCACTGTCGCGCGCACTTCGGCCTTCTTCGAACGGATGCGCACCAATGCCAGTATCGCGAGGCCCGTGACCATCACCACCGCGATCTCACCCAGCGTATCGAGGCCGCGAAAGTCGACGATGATGACGTTCACGACGTTGCGGCCATGGGCGATCGTCTTGGAATAGGTGTTGAAGAACTGCGACAGCCGGTCGTCGAACGACAGTTGCGTAACTTTCAGCAGCAACAAGGCAAACCCAGCGCCGCATGCTCCGGCAATCGCCATGTCCACCAGTTTCTGCCCAAACGGGCGGTGATCGGTCGGCGCAAGCCTGAGCCGCGTCATCACCAGCGCCAGGATCACCACCGACAGCGTCTCGACCATGAACTGGGTGAACGACAGGTCCGGCGCGCCAAACAGCATATAGAGCAAGGCGACCGCAAAACCCTGGATGCCAAGGGAGACGATAGCCGTGAGACGGCTGCGCGCGTGGACCACTGCAGCGACGCCGATCACCGCTATGGCCAATACACCCCATTCATAGAAGCGCAACGACGGGATGCTTGGAATGGAAGGCAGTTCGTCAAACAGCATCATCGGCAGCAACAGGGCCGCTGCCACCACGATGAAGGTGACGGTCATGTAGATGTCGAGACGGCCATTGTGGATGACGCGGGTCAAGCCAGTCGCGAGGCGCAACAGGCCGCGTAGCGCCTGGTCGAAACTTTGATCCGGTCCCCATCCAATCGCTCTGAGGACGCCGGCCATCGCGGCGCGCAGCCGGTCGAGCCCGAGATAACAGGCGATGCCCAGCGCAACCGTCAGACCTGAAAGGACGAGCGGCACACCCAGATGCGGAATTGTCGAGATCGTGATCTCGATAGGGGTTCCGGCGACAGCGCTAGCGGTCGGCGACGAGAACAACCGGTGCGCGATCGGCGAGGCAAGGGCGGCGGCAAGTCCGGCTGCACCGAGCACGACAGGCCCCAGCCACAGCGATATCGGTCCTTCATGAGCCGCCTTCGGCGTCTTGGTGGCATCGCCCATGAAAGGCCGAAGCGCCACCGCGAAACCGATGGCAAACATCAGCGCATTGCCGCAGATGGCAACGACCAGCAAAGCGGCCTGCCAGCCTTCGGGCGAACCAAGTGCGGCGTAGATCTCTTCCTTGGCGAGGAAGCCGAAGAACAACGGCAGTCCGCCCATCGAAAGTGCCGCAAGCATCGCTGCAACGAAAGTGATCGGCATGACCTTGCGCAGGCCGCGCAAGCCGGTGATGTCGCGCGTTCCCGTCTCATGATCGATCAGACCGGCGACCATGAACAGCGCGCCCTTGAACATCGAATGCGCGATCAGGTAGAGCGCCGCCGCTTCGATCGCCTTGTCGGAACCAAAGCCGGTCAGCATGACCAGCAGCCCAAGCGAGGCAACGGTGGTGTAGGCGAGCATCAGCTTGAGATCGGTCTGCCTGACAGCGAGCAGCGTACCGACAACCAGCGTGACACCGCCGAACAACGGCAGGATCGTTTCCCACGCCGTTGTATCGCCCATCACGGGATTGAGCCGCATCACCAAATAGACGCCGGCCTTCACCATGGTCGCCGAATGCAGATAGGCCGAAACCGGCGTCGGCGCCTCCATGGCGTTGGGCAGCCAGAAATGGAACGGAAACTGTGCCGACTTGGTGAAAGCACCGCCCAGAACCAGCACCAGAGCCGCGAGATAAAGCGGGCTGTTGCGCAAGATATCGCCGGAGCCAAGCAGCGATGAAAGCTCATTCACACCGGTGACTTGTGCGATCACCAGCAGGCCAGCGAGCAGCGACAGGCCACCCAGTCCGGTTACCAACAACGCCTGCAATGCCGCGCGCCGCGAAGCCTCCCGGCCATGATCGAAGCCGATCAACAGGAACGACGTTATCGACGTCAGTTCCCAATAGACGAACAGCATCAGGAAAGAGTCCGAGACCACCAGCCCCAGCATCGCGCCCATGAACAGCAGGATGAACGAGAAAAACCGCCCCTGTTGCGGGTGCCCTTTGAGATAGCCCCCGGAATAGATGACGATCAGCGTGCCGATACCCGAGATCAGCAGCACAAAGGTCAAGGACAGTCCGTCGAGATACCAGGAAAAACGCAGACCCAGGCTCGGCGCCCAGTCAAACCCGCCTGAAACAGCAACTCCGGAGCCCACAGTTCCGAGCATGCCGACGAAATGTACGAACACAAGCAATGGAACCGCAGCAAGCAACCAGCCGGCATTGTGTTTCATCACGCGGGTCAGGAGCGGAGCGAAAAGCGCGCCGACAAATGGCAGCATGAGGATAAGGAAGGTCAGCGCGCAGGCCCTCTTAGTGTCTCACGTTATTACTGCTAGGGCATAGACTCCCTGCCACGTGGGGGCAACCCTGAACGGACCTTGTCAACGACAAGCGTCGCCTTCAGCAGACCCACAAGAGCGGGTAGGCCGTCAATATGTGGTCAATACGGCGTGATGTACTTGCCGTAGACCCAGCCGGTCACGAAATGACCATTCTGGGCAGGGTCATGCCAGACCTGGCACCAGCGATAGCGAACCCGCTGCTCCTGCTTCCATTCAGGCAGATGCGAAATGTTCCGTAGATCGATACCGCCGGTGCATTTGCCGGTCATCTGCAACACCATCCCATTGGGATAGGCAGACTGCTTCTGCGAGCCGTTGGAAGGATATTTGCGGATGTTCAGCGTATCGCCAAACGGAACATCGGCCACCTGCCAGGCAGCGAACGCCGCCGCATGGGATTGGCCGGCCAGCAGCCCGACAGTCGAGGCGACGACAAGTGCCGCGGTTACTTTCGTTAGCATGTTCATCTCCTTCCGGCCGGACCGGTCAATTGGAACGTTGACGAAACAATGCAACTCAGCCCTTGAACCTGCCCTGATCGGCGTGTTCATTCGCCATTCAAGATTCATCCCATGCGAGACCTAATGACCAGACCTGCCATTTTCGCCGATGTCGCCGTGCCCTCGACCGAGCGCCGCCCCGTCTCCGACACGCGCCACGGCATCACGCGTGTCGACGAATACGCCTGGCTGCGCGCCGACAACTGGCAGGAGGTGTTCCGTGATCCGAGCGTGCTTGATCCTGCGATCCGCAGCCATCTCGAGGCGGAAAACGCCTACCAGGCCGAACTGATGGCCGACACCGCGGAGCTCAGGAAAGCGCTATTTGCGGAAATGAAAGGCCGCATCAAGGAGGACGATTCCTCAGTGCCGATGAAGGATGGTCCCTTCGCCTATGGCTCTTCCTTCAAGAAAGGTGGCGAGCAGCCACGCTATTTCCGCATCCCCAGCGAAGGCGGCCCTGAAGAAATCATCCTCGATGGCGACAAGGAAGCCGATGGCCACGCCTATTTCCGCCTCGGCGGGCTCGACCATTCATCCGACCATGCCCGCCTGATCTGGGGCTTCGACGACAAGGGTTCGGAATTTTACACGCTCAGGGTCCGCGACCTCGCCAGCGGTGCGGAACTTGCCGACATTGTCGGTGATACCGGCGGTTCGGGTGTCTGGGACGCCGCCAATGCCGGCTTCTTCTACACCCGCCTCGACCCCAATCACCGACCGTCAAAGGTCTTCTACCATGCACTCGGCAGCGACGCGGAGTCCGACCGGCTGATCTATGAGGAAACCGACCCCGGCTTTTTCATGAATGTCGGTGGTACGCGCTCCAACGAATGGATCATGATCTCGATCAGCGATCATGAGACCTCCGAGTACCGCCTGTTCCCCGCCACCGATCCACTGGCAGCCCCCAAGCTGGTGGCGGCACGCGAGATCGGCCTGCAATACGACCTCGAAGAAGGCGGCGACATCTTCTTCGTGCTGACCAACGCCGACGGCGCCAAGGATTTCAAGATCATGACGGCACCCGTCAGCGATCCGGTGCGCGCCAACTGGAAGGAGCTCGTCGCTCATGAACCGGGCCGTCTTATCCTGTCAGTGATCGGATTCAAGGATTTCATGATCCGACTCGAGCGCAAGGAAGGCCTGCCCCGGATCGTCGTTCATGAGCGTGCCACCGGGACCGAGCACCTCATCTCGTTCCCCGAAGAGGCATTCTCGCTTGGGCTGTCAGGTTCTTACGAATACGACACCGACACCATGCGCTTTTCCTATTCGTCGATGACCACCCCGTCGCAGCTATTCGACTACAACATGCGGACACGCGAACGGACCCTGCTCAAGACGCAGGAAGTGCCGTCCGGCCACAACATCGAGGACTATGTGACCCGCCGCCTGATGGCTCCAGCGCAGGACGGCGAGTTGGTGCCGATCTCGCTGATCCATCATCGCGACACCCCGCTCGATGGTACGGCACCTTGCCTGCTCTATGGCTACGGCTCCTACGGCATGACCATTCCCGCCTCGTTCAACACCAACTGCCTGTCGCTGGTTGATCGCGGCTTCGTTTATGCCATTGCCCACATCCGTGGCGGCAAGGACAAGGGCTACGCCTGGTACGACGACGGCAAGCGCGCGACCAAGGTCAACACCTTCACCGACTTCATTGCCTGCGCGCACCACCTCGTTGCCGAGCGCTATACCTCGCACGAGCGTATCGTTGCGCAAGGCGGTTCGGCCGGCGGCATGCTGATGGGAGCAGTGGCCAACATGGCGCCGGAGGCCTTTGCCGGCATCATCGCGGAGGTGCCCTTCGTTGACGTGCTGACCACCATGCTCGATGACACCTTGCCGCTGACGCCGCCGGAATGGCCAGAATGGGGCAATCCGATCGCCTCGGAGGCGGACTACAAGACCATCGCCGCCTACTCGCCCTACGACAATGTCGCGAGCCTCGACTACCCGCCGATCCTGGCGGTTGCCGGTCTGACCGATCCGCGCGTCACCTATTGGGAGCCAGCCAAATGGGCGGCGCGGCTACGCGAGCGCAAGTCGGGCAACAGCCCAGTACTGTTCAAGATCAACATGGATTCGGGCCATGCCGGCGCCTCCGGCCGTTTCTCGCGGCTCGAGGAGGTCGCTTTCAACTATGCTTTCGCGCTGAAGGTGGTCGGGCGCGCCTAGCCATTGAAATGTGGCCGGCGGCCTCTGGCCGCCGGCTCGTTCAGCCGGCAGGCTTCGGCGCCTGCGCCGGATACCCGTTGGGGTGTGGCGGGATCGCCTTGAGATAGGCGGCGATCGCCTCGCGGTCCTCGGCGGTCAGCCTGGCCATGTTCTTCTGCACCTCGACCATCGTGCCGCCGACTGAATCGAACTCGGGCGTGAACCCGGTTTCGAGATAGCCGGCTATGTCGCCTTCGGACCGCCGCTGATGTCCTTGCCTTCGGGCGTGATGTTGGGCACGACGCCTTCGCCTTCCGCGGCTTTGGCACCGGCTAGCCACTGGCCCTTCTCGGAGCCTCCCGCAAGGCTGCGCGGCGTGTGGCACTCGCCGCAATGACCGGCACCTTCGACCAGATCCTGCCCGTGCAGCACCTTCTCAGGCGTGCCTGCGGCAAATGCAACGACGGGCTCATTGCTGAGATAAAGCTGCTTCCACAGCCCCAGCCCGCGCCGGATATTGAAGGGGAACGCAAGGTCGTGGTCGGGTGCCCTGCCCTGGACAGCAGGAAGCGTCTTCATGAAGGCATAGAGATCGGCGACATCAGATGGCTTCATGCGGGCGTAGGAGGCATAAGGGAATGCCGGGTACAGGTGCTGCCCTTCGCGCGACACGCCTTTCAGCATCGCATTGGCGAAGTCTTCGAGCGACCAGTCGCCTATGCCGTCCTTGGGGTCGGAAGAAATGTTCGGTGCCACGAAGGTGCCGAATGGCGTCTTGAGTTCGACGCCGCCCACAAGCTGCAGCCGCGCGTCCCCTTCGGATTTCGGCTTGGCATGGCACGAGGCACAGCCGCCGGCGTCAAATATCCGCTGGCCGCGGCTGGCGTCACCAGTTCCCAATGCCGCCAACGTGTCGGGCGCCAGTCTCTCCGGCACCGTCAGCCACCAGAAAATTGCGGCCCCTGCGCCACCAAGCGCCAGGGCCGCAACTGCGAGCTTCCTGAAAACAGCCATCCCTAGGGGATCAGCCCTTCTTCACACGGAAAGCCTCGTGGCAGGTGCCGCAGGTCTGGCCAATCGTACCGACCTGCGCCTTCAATGCATCAACATCCGCTGCCGGGCTTGCGACCGCAGCTGCCGTTACGGCCTTGAACTTGTCGACTTCAGCCTGGAACCCGGCCAGATCCTCCCAGATCTTGGGCGAAGCGGTCGTGTCGCCCTGGTCGCTTCCAGCGGGGAATGATGCTGCAACATCAATCTTCTGGACGTTGTCATTGAGAGCCGTCAGGGCCGCGGCAACCGCTGCCGCATCGAATGGCGCTTCGCCCTTCACCATCTTCACAAGTGTGCCGACTTGCTTTGCATTCTCCTTCATCACCGACTGGCGATCAGCAATCACATCGGCGAATGCTGCGGTGGTTGCGAGCGCGAGCGCTGCGACGGCAAACACAATTTTCTTCATCAGGTCCTCTCTGGGTTGCGAAATGCTGCCTAGGGCCAACGGCGAAACTGGCCGAATTCGTCCAGAAATTCTCTTCACGCTTCCGTGACTGTTAGCCTTTTTCAAACATTGCCACCCAAACGCAAAAACCCCGGCGATGGCCGGGGTTTTCGTTCGCAATATATGAACCGAGATTTGGCTCAGGCCTTTTCGTAAAGCTCGAGCACGTAGTCCCAGTTGATCAGGCTGTCGACGAACGCCTCGAGGTACTTCGGGCGGGCGTTGCGATAGTCGATGTAATAGGAATGCTCCCAGACGTCGACGCCGAGGATCGGGGTCGCGCCGTGAACCAGCGGGTTTTCGCCATTCGGGGTCTTGGAGATGGCGAGCTTGCCATCCTTGACCGACAGCCAGGCCCAGCCCGAACCGAACTGGGTCGTGCCAGCAGCGATCAGGTCCGCCTTGAACTTGTCATAGCCGCCGAGATCGGCGTCGACAGCCTTCTGCAGCGCGCCAGGCAGCTTGTTGCCGCCGCCGCCCTTCTTCATCCACTTCCAGAAGTGGACGTGGTTGTAATGCTGGGCCGCGTTGTTGAACAGGCCGGCGTTCTTGCCGAACGACTGCTTCACCACCTCTTCCAGCGACAGCTTGTCCATGCCCGCTTCCGCAGCCAGCTTGTTGCCGTTGTCGACATAAGCCTTGTGGTGCTTGTCGTGGTGATATTCGAGCGTTTCCTTCGACATGAAGGGCTGCAGCGCCTCGTAGTCGTAGGGCAATTCGGGCAATTCAAAAGCCATGGATCATACTCCCTTGCTGGCAATTTCGCGGCATGACTATGCCGTCTACAGATAGGTCGTCATCATCGTGGAAACAGATGAGAGGCACTGTTTTTTCTTCGCTGCACTCAGACCTTGCCGGTAGAGTGAGCCCACTCCCAATATAGCTCGCGCGATTTTTTTGCTACCGGTCCCGGCTGCAGATTTCGATCTTCGATGCGTGTCACCGGAACGACCTTGGAGTGGTTACCGGTGGAGAAGATTTCGTCCGCTTCGAGGAATTCGCGCACCGATAGCGTCTTCTCGACGACGGTAAAGCCGCGGTCGGCAAGCAACGACATCGTGCGGCTGCGGGTGATTCCGGAAAGGAAAGTTCCATTCGGTGCCGGCGTGAACACCTGGCCGTTCTTGACAAGGAAGATGTTGGACGATCCGGTCTCGGCCACGTTGCCCAGCATGTCGAGCACCAGCGCGTTGTCGAACCCGCGCATCTTGGCGTCGAGAATCGCGCGGCCGTTGTTTGGATAGAGGCAGCCTGCCTTGGCGTTGGTCGGCATGGTTTCCATGCTGGGGCGGCGAAATGGCGACAAGCCGATCGAAAACCCCGTCGGTGGCAGCATTGGTGATTCGTACAGGCACAGGCAGAACCGCGTCGATGCAGGGTCGGCCGGAACCCCCATATAGCCGCCATGCTCGGCCCAATACATCGGCCTGATGTAGACGGCCGTCTTGCCGTCGAACTTTTTCAGCCCGTCCCAGGTCAGCCCGACGATCTGCTCGGGGCTCATCGTCGGTTTCAGGCCCAATGCGATGGCCGAGGAATTAACCCTCCGCGAATGGGCTTCAAGGTCCGGCGCCACGCCCTCGAACCAGCGGCCGCCGTCGAACACGCTCGATCCAAGCCACATGGCGTGGCTGCGCGGGCCAATGATTGCGACATTGCCCTCATGCCAGTCGCCGTCGACAAAGGTCCAGGTCGTGGATTGTGCAGCCGCCGCGAGCGTCATGATTTCGTTTCCCGTCGCATCCTGTGATCGCTGGCATCGAAAAGCCTTTGGCAGGTCCCGTCAACCAGCAGCAAGCCGAAATATTGGAGCCAGCGGATAGTTGTGCTTGCGCTCACTGCCAAGCCGTTGGAAAACCACAGGCATGCGCCACGCCGCCTACATATTCGATGCCTATGGCACGTTGTTCGATGTCCACGCAGCCGTTCGCCGCCACGCCGCCGACATCGGCCCGGATGGCCAACTCCTGTCGGAGATCTGGCGCGCCAAGCAGCTCGAATATTCCTGGGTCCGCACACTGATGGGCGCCTATCTCGATTTCTGGCAGCTCACCGAGCAGGCGCTCGATTTCGCCTTCAGCAAGGTTCCCTCAGTCGATCCGGCGCTGCGCAGCAAGCTGCTTGACGCCTACTGGCAGCTCGACTGCTATCCTGAGGTTCCTGCCGTCCTGCGCAACCTGAAAGACAATGGTGCCCGGCTTGCCATCCTGTCCAATGGTTCGCCAGCCATGCTGGAAGCTGCCGTGCGTTCGGCCGGGCTCGACCTCATTTTGGACGAGGTGTTCTCCGTCGACAGCGTCCGCCGCTTCAAGACGGACCAGTCAGTATATGATCTCGTCGCCAGCAATTGGCGCCTCTATCCCGAGGCAATTTCGTTCCAGTCGTCCAATCGCTGGGACATTGCAGGGGCAGCGAAGTTCGGTTGCCGCACCGTCTGGATCAATCGTTCCGACCAGCCGGACGAGTATCGAGACTTCCCACCTTCGGTGATCCTGCCGTCTCTGGAAGGTTTAGTTACAATTGGTTAGCTAACCATAGGTCAGGGATGTTGCCATAACGCAACAGTGATTGGCGCGTCACATCGTTGCCATGCTTTGTCCACCCTTAGGTCAGATTTTGACCCGCCTATCTCCGTGAGCGTTAAGGGGACGCCGACAGCTTCCCTTGAATTCACCATTTCTTTCGAACTGGAATCCTAGATCGCAGCCATGCCCACATTCATTGATTCATCCCGCCCCCTTTCCAGGCGCGGCTTTCTCAACCTAGCGGCCGCAGGCGCTGCCACAGCAGCTCTTTCAGCCTGCTCCACGGTCAGCGGAGGCGGCCAGTTCGTGGAAGCACCCCAGATCGTTCCGCCGACGCCAACCATCGACCCGGTCCTTGGCGACTATGTCAGCATGTATGGCCCCGTCAGCGACGAAGGCTATGAGGTTCCCGGCATTCCAATCAAGAAGGTGAAGCCCCAGTTCCTTCGCCAGGTCGTTGCCGATCCAACTGGCGAACGTCCAGGCACGCTCGTCGTCGACACCTCGACACACTTCCTCTACCTAGTCCGCGAGAACGGCGAGGCGATCCGCTATGGCGTCGGCCTGGGTCGCGCCGGCTTTGCCTGGTCTGGCCGTGCCGTCATCCAGTGGAAGCGCAAGTGGCCGAAGTGGACGCCGCCGGACGACATGATCGGCCGCGACCCGAAGCTCGAGAAGTACAGCGTCCGCAACGGCGGCATGGCGCCTGGCCTGAACAACCCGCTCGGTGCACGTGCGCTCTACATCTTCCAGAATAACGAAGACACGCTCTACCGCGTCCACGGTTCACCGGAATGGTGGACGATCGGCAAGTCGGTGTCGTCGGGCTGCGTGCGCCTGATGAACCAGGACATCATGGATCTTTACGACCGCGTGCCTTCCAAGACGCCGATCCTGGTCACAAGCGGCCTCGGCATGGCCTGACCTCAGGCCTTAATCGCCAACAAAAAACGGCGCGTCATCGACGCGCCGTTTTACTTATGGCTGTCGGAAAACTGACGGGTCAGAAGCCCTTCTTCAAGCTTCCGAGAATTCCACGCACCAGCGCACGGCCAACCGACGAGCCAACAGAGCGCACGACCGACTTCAGTGCCGCTTCGGTCACCGTCTGCCGGTTGGATGTCCTCGGCCTCGGCGCATTGCCGGTGTTGCGGCCGCCCGAAGCCGGCGGCGCGTCGTTGCCAAAGCCCGGAATGGTCCAGCCACTACCGCCCGTGTTCGCCTGCTGAGCTTCCTGCTGGGCCTTTTGCGCGTCGAGCGCCTTTTTCTGCAGCATTTCAAAGGCCGATTCGCGATCAACCGTCTCGTCGTATTGACCGGCGACCGGGCTCTCGTTGATCAGCTTCCGGCGTTCTTCCGGCGTGATCGGCCCAAGCCGCGATGCCGGCGGGCGGATCAGTGTCCGCTGCACCATGGACGGAACGCCCTTGACTTCAAGCGTCGACACCAGAGCCTCGCCGGTGGCCAACTGGGTGATCGCCTTGGCGCAATCGAAATCCGGATTGGGGCGGAAGGTATCCGCTGCCGTCTTCACTGCCTTCTGCTCGCGTGGCGTATAGGCGCGCAGTGCATGCTGGACGCGGTTACCAAGCTGCGCCAGCACGGTTTCGGGCACGTCGAGCGGGTTCTGGGTGACGAAATAGACGCCGACGCCCTTCGAGCGGATCAGGCGCACGACCTGCTCGACACGGTCGACGACAATCTTCGGCGCTTCGTCGAACAGCAGATGGGCTTCGTCGAAGAAGAACACCAGCTTCGGCTTGTCGGGGTCGCCGATTTCCGGCAGCACTTCGAACAGTTCGGAAAGCAGCCAGAGCAGGAAGGTCGCGTAGAGCCGCGGGTTCATCATCAGCTTGTCGGCGGCGAGCACGTTGATCGCGCCGCGGCCGTCGCGCGTCGTGCGCATGATGTCAGCAATCTTCAATGCCGGCTCGCCGAAGAAATGGTTGCCGCCCTGCTGTTCGAGCACCAGCAGCGAACGCTGGATCGCGCCGACCGACGGCCGCGTGACATTGCCATAGCGCGCGCCGATTTCTTCGGCACGATCGGCGATGTTGGCCAGCAGCGACTGCAAATCCTTCATGTCGAGAAGCAGAAGCCCCTCTTCATCGGCAATGCGGAAAGCGATGTTCAACACGCCTTCTTGCGCGTCGGTGAGATTCATCAACCGCGAAAGCAGCAGCGGCCCCATCTCCGAGACCGTTGCGCGGATGGGATGCCCCTGTTCGCCAAACAGGTCCCAGAAGATGACGGGAAATTCCTGGAACTCATATGGGTCGAGCTTGATCGCCTGGGCGCGCGCCGTGAGAAAATCCTTGGCCTCGCCCATCATGGCGATACCCGACAGGTCGCCCTTGATGTCGGCGCAGAACACCGGGACGCCGGCATTCGAAAAACCCTCGGCGAGAATCTGCAGCGTTACCGTCTTGCCGGTGCCGGTGGCGCCGGTGACCAGACCATGGCGATTGCCGTATTTCAACAGCAACGCTTCCGGACGCTGATAGCTGTCGTCCGGCTTGCGGCTGGCACCAATGAAAATGCTGTCGTCCTGCGCCATAGGCTGACTTCTCCGGCAATGCTCTGTCACGACCGCATCAGCAGTCAGACGCAAGGTATAGTAGCGGCTTTGCGGTGCGACAATGGCGGTCGTCCAAATGAAATGAACTTGAGGGCCAGTCGTCGCTCACGCGCCTGGCAAGCCATTCGCGCGAGGCCGCACGCTGTCCGGCTTGTCTTGGATCACCGCGCCTCTTATGTTATACGCAAGTTATAACATGGAGACACTGCCATGAACGTGACTGTTCGCAAGATCGGAAATTCGGAAGGCGTTATCCTGCCGAAGGAGGTGCTGGAGCGGCACAATCTGAGGGCTGGCGACACGCTGGTGCTCACCGAAGATGGCAACGAATTGCGCCTCAGCCCGGCGCAGGACGACCCCGAGGAATTCGAGCGCAAGATGAAGATAGCGCGTGACCGGATGAAGAAATACGAGGTCGCCTATCGCGCTCTGGCGAAATGACCGAGTTCCACTCGCGTCAGTTCGTCGAGGCGCTGCATGCCGAACAGTTACGCCTTCACGGTGGAGCTCCAGGCGTTCGATCAGAGGACATGTTGGAGTCGGCGCTGGCGCGACCGTTGCAGAAGGTCGCTTACGGCACGCCGGACCGATGCGAACTTGCGGCCGCCTACTTGTTCGGCATCGCCAAGAACCATCCATCTGTCGATGGCAACAAGCGAACGGCATTTGCCGCAGCCGACTTGTTTCTCTTTTTCAACGGGTTAAGCGTCGAGGCATCGCAACAGGACATCATCCAGTTCGTGCTCATGGTCGCAGCCGGTGAAATCGACGAGGCCGGCGCCACCGCCTTCTTTCGCGATCACACGGTTCCGATCGAAGCCTAGCTGCCGAGTTCGACGATTTCCCATTCATGGCCGTTGACCGAGGCTAGATCGCCGACGGACTTGCCAAACAGCGCAATCGCCATCGGCGAGGCATGCGAGATCCGGCCCTTGGCAGCGTCAACCTCGTCTTCGCCTACGATCTGCCAGACGTTTCGCTTTCCATTGTCGTCCTCGACCACGACCTTCATGCCGAAGCGGACAACCGTGCTGTCGGGCTCGGGAATGGAAACCTCGGCGGTTTCACGGCGGGACTGCCAATAGCGCAGGTCGCGCGACACAGTCGCAATGCGCTCGCGGTCTGCATCGGCCTCGGCCTTCGCCAAATCCTCGCGCAGGCTCGCAAGCTGGGTCTCGATATGAACCAGCCCCTGCTCAGTCACAAGGTTTCGCGACGCGCTGACCGGTCGCTCGCCAATGTCGGCGATCACGTTTTCGCTATCGTCTTCGCGGGTAAAAGCTCTGCTCATCAACCGAACCTAGGTGTTCGCTGCATGGATAACAAGCCAGCCACGCTGACCCGCTCATTGCGCCCTCAGCCGAATGCAGCGGTGGGCCGAAGCGACGCAACTTCGATGCCGTTCCAGTTTTTGAGCACCGGATTGGCAGCCTTGATCATGCCACCCGCAAGCGCTTCATCACGTGCCAAAAGCCTGGCCAGGACCGCCGCGATCATCACCTCGGCCGCCCTGCCCGCGCCGTCGTCGCATTTCAACGCGATTCCGACCCCGAGTTCGGGTACGGCCGCGCAAAACACGCCCTCGGCGCCAACCTTGACGAAGATCCGTCCGGGTGCAGTCTGCATCAACTCCGTATCGGCCCTGTCGGTTCCAGCGACCAGAAAAGGTTCGGCCATGCAGGCCGACATCAGTCGGCGCGCCGCCTTTGCCCTTTCCACGCCGAGACCGTTGCCGGTGACCATTCGCGCGAACCCAAGGGCAAGGTTTTGCAACGGCACGGCAAAAGTCGGGATCGAACAGCCGTCGATGCCGCGATTGGCCTCGTTGTGTGCGGACCCGGTCACGGCTTCCATCGTTTCCCGAACCATCTCCTGGAAGCGATGCCCAGGCCTGACATAGCCCTGATGCGCAATGCCTAGATGGCGGCAGGTGCACACGAAAGCGGAATGCTTGCCCGAGCAATTGTTGTGCAGCGCGCTTGGCGACGCCCCGTCGCGTGCCAGCGCAATGGTGGCAGCGTGGTTAGACGGCCAGTGCGCGCCGCATTCGAGGGCGTCGACCTCAAGGCCAGCCTTGGCGAGCATGGCATTGGCGAGTTCGGCATGAGCGACCTCGCCGGAATGCGAGGAACAGGCCAGCGCCAGCTCGCGTTTACCGAAGCCGTATGCGTCAGCCGTACCGCTTTCAACAAAGGGCAGCGCCTGGATCGCTTTGACTGCCGAGCGTGGGAACACCGGCTGCTGTATGTCACCGACAGCCCAAACCTGCTTGCCATCGCCATCAATGACGGCCACCGCGCCACGATGCACGCTTTCAACGAGGTCGCCACGCAGCACCTCGACGAGAACCGGATTTGTCATTGTTTAACGAGCCTTCATGCGCTTGCGGACGACTTTCACGGGCATGCTACCTGCCACGCTAGCAGTGCAGCATCATGCCCTGTCACCCGATAGCGCGGCGGCAAGGAATCCGCCATCCACTGCAAGTGTATGACCGTTGACATAGCTCGCTTCCGGGGAAAGCAGGAAGGCAACGGCGGCAGCTATCTCTTCAGGCTCGGCGTAACGTCCCTGCGGCATCAGGCGAGCTGCGACCCCATTGCCAGCTGCCTCGGTCTCCGTCGGCCCGGCAGCAACGGCGTTGACACGAACACCGCGATTGCCAACTTCCAGCGCCAGCACCTCGGCCATCAGCTTGAGACCAGCCTGCGACGCAGCAACGGCGAGCCTGCCGCGATGCGCACGCAGCCCTGCAACCGAACCGACATTGACGATCGACAAGGAAGCACCCATCCGCTCGAGCGCGGCCTTGGCCGCGATGAACGGGCCGACGAGGTTGATGTCGAGTGCTTCGCGCAACATCTCGGCACTGGTGTCTTCGGCACTTGCATGGCGGTCAAAGCCAGCCACGGCAACCAATCCGCCAATGAGGCCGAGGCTGTCCACCACCTGGTCGAAAGCTTCAGCGACATTGTCCTCGTCGGTCGGATCGGCTTCGATGAAAACGACATCGTCATTGTCGATGACGTCCGCAGCAGCAGCAAGTGCTGCCGCATCGCCATCGATCATTGCCACCGGCCAGCCATCGGATATCAGGCGCTCGGCCACGGCAAGGCCGATGCCCGACGCACCGCCGATGACGACGGCCGAATGCCTCATCTGATACGGTCCAGTATCGACACGTAATTGGCGACCGCAGCCCCACCCATGTTGAAGATGCCGCCGAGCTTGGCGTCCTTGACCTGGATGCCGCCGGCCTCACCGGTGAGCTGCATGGCGGTCAGCACGTGCATCGACACGCCGGTAGCGCCGATGGGGTGTCCCTTCGACTTGAGACCTCCAGAGGGATTGACCGGCAGGCGCCCGTCCTTGGCGGTGATACCCTCCATGGCGATCCGGGCACCCTCGCCGCGCGGCGCAAGCCCCATCGCCTCGTACTCGATCAACTCTGCAATGGTGAAGCAGTCATGCGTCTCGACGAAGGACAGATCGTCGAGGGCCACGCCTGCCGACTTCAGCGCCTTGTTCCATGCCACCTCGCAGCCTTCGAACTGCAGGATGTCGCGCTTCGACATGGGCAGGAAATCCTGGACATGCTCGTTGGCCCGGAAGGCGACGGCGCGGCGCATGCGCAATGCCGTCGTGCTGTCGGTCAGCACAAGCGCTGCAGCGCCGTCCGACACCAGCGAACAGTCCGTGCGCTTCAGTGGTCCGGCGACAAACGGGTTCTTCTCGCTCTCCTGGCGGCAGAAGTCGAAGCCGAAATCCTTGCGCATCTGGGCATAAGGATTATCGACGCCATTCTTGTGGTTCTTCGCCGCAATCATCGCCAATGCGTCCGACTGGTCGCCATAGCGCTGGAAGTAGGCCTGGGCGATCTTGCCGAACACGCCGGCGAATCCTGCCGGCGTGTCGCCATCCTCCGGCAGATACGATGCCTTGAGCAGGTTCTTGCCGATGTCAGGTCCCGGCGTCGTCGTCATCTGTTCGGCGCCAACCACCAGCACGATCCGCGACCCGGTGTTCACGGCGCGGATGCCCTGTCGCACCGCAGCCGAACCCGTGGCGCAGGCGTTTTCGACCCGCGTCGCTGGCTTGAAGCGCAGCCGGTCGTCGGCCTGCAAGACGAGGCTTGCGGTGAAATCCTGGGCGGAGAAGCCGGCATTGAAATGGCCGAGCACGATCTCGTCGACCTCGTCGGCTCCGATGCCGGCATGCTCGAGCGCCTCGCTGGCAACCTTGGTGATCAGGCTCTCCAGCGTTTCGCCTTCAAGCTTGCCGAAGCGCGAATGCGCCCAGCCTACGATGCATGCGGTCATCACTGCCTCCAATCGCAGGCGCATGTTGCGCCATTTCAGGGGTGAATCCAACGCCCCTATTAAGTTCAATATTGAACAAATCTCGGACATTTTCAATGTCGGTCGACGTCGGAAATGGGGTATTACGCGGCGGAGTTTTTATTGATTGATGCGTCAATTAAAAATAACCTTGCCGGTGGAGGTTGCTGAATGCCCAAGGTCGGAATGGAGCCACTGCGCCGTAAGGCGCTGATCGACGCGACGATCTCGGCGATCGGCGAGCACGGCAGCCTCGATGTGACCATGTCGGAGATCGCGGGCCGTGCCGGCGTGTCTTCCGCCCTTGCCCACCACTATTTCGGCGCCAAGGACGAGTTGCTTGCTGCCACCATGCGGCATCTGCTGTCTGAACTGCTCATCGACACGACTGCAGCACTACGCGTTGCAGCCACAGCGCGGGCGCGCGTTTCGGCCGTCATCTCGGTCAATTTCTCAGAAAAACAGTTCCGCGCCGCGACCATCGCTGCCTGGCTTGCCTTCTACGTCGAGGCTCAAAAGTCGCCTGCCCTGCGCCGCCTGCTGCGCATCTATGCCCACCGCCTGCAGTCGAACCTGATGAGCGGCCTGACGCAGCTTCTGCCACGCCATGAGGCCGAACACGTCGCCGAAGCGACTGCCGCGCTGATCGACGGGCTCTACATTCGTCGCGCGCTGCGCGAGGGCATCCCCAATGCCGCATCGGCCATAGCGCTGGTCGAGGATTATCTGGAAGCCAAGCTCTCGCAGGCAGGATGCGCACGATGACCGGCAAGCCGAACATCCTCATCGTCATGGTCGACCAGTTGGCCGGCACGTTCTTTCCCGACGGTCCGGCCGAGTTCCTGCACGCCCCGCATCTCAAGGCACTGGCCGCACGTTCGGCGCGCTTCAAGAACAATTACACCGCCTCGCCACTCTGCGCGCCAGGCCGTGCTGCCTTCATGTCGGGGCAACTGCCGTCGCGCACCGGCGTCTACGACAACGCCGCCGAGTTCGCCTCGTCGGTCCCGACCTTCGCGCATCATCTGCGCGCCGCGGGCTACCACACCGTGCTGTCGGGCAAGATGCACTTCGTCGGCCCGGACCAGATGCACGGTTTCGAGGAGCGGCTGACGACCGACATCTATCCGGCCGATTTCGGCTGGACGCCCGACTACCGCAAACCCGGCGAACGCATCGACTGGTGGTATCACAATCTCGGCTCGGTCACTGGCGCCGGCACGGCCGAGATTTCCAACCAGATGGAGTATGACGACGAAGTCGCCTTTCTGGCGACCCAGAAGCTCTACGACTTCGCCCGCGTCTCTGATCAGGCCGAGCGACGCCCCTGGTGTCTCACCGTCTCCTTCACCCATCCGCACGACCCCTATGTCGCGCGACGCCAGTATTGGGACCTCTACGAGGATTGCCCGGCGCTTGATCCCGAAGTCAGCTTCATCGCTGAAGACCAGCAGGACCCGCATTCGCAGCGCCTCTACCTCGCCAGCGACTATGCCAGCTTCGACATCACGCCGGAACAGGTGCGCCGTTCGCGTCGCGGCTACTTCGCCAACATCTCCTACATCGACGACAAGGTCGGCGAGTTGCTCTCTGTGCTCGAGCGCACGCACATGCTCGACGACACGATCATCCTGTTCTGCTCCGACCACGGCGACATGCTCGGCGAGCGCGGCCTGTGGTTCAAGATGTGCTTCTACGAGGGTTCGGCGCGCGTCCCGCTGATGGTCGCCGGCAAGGGATTGCCCGCCGGTTTGATCGAAGCCCCGACCTCCAATCTCGATGTTCTGCCGACGCTGTGCGATCTCGCAGGCATCGACCTCGCGGCCATCATGCCCTGGACAGACGGCCAGTCGCTCGTCCCCTTGATCAACGGCGGCCAGCGCACCGCCCCGGTGCTCATGGAATACGCCGCCGAAGGCTCCTATGCGCCGCTGGTCGCCATCCGTGACGGCCGCTTCAAGTTCGTCCACTGCGAGATCGACCCGCCGCAACTGTTTGATCTGGAATCCGATCCTCAGGAGCTCCGGAACCTCGCCACTGACCCTGCTCACGGCGATCTGGTGGCTGGCTTCATGGCCAGGGTCCGTGCCCGCTGGGACATGGCCGCCTTCGACGCCGCAGTGCGCGAGAGCCAGGCGCGGCGCTGGGTGATCTATCCCGCGCTGCGCAACGGCGCCTATTACCCATGGGATTTCCAGCCGCTGCAGAAAGCGTCCGAGCGCTACATGCGCAACCACATGGACCTCAACGTGCTCGAAGAGAGCAAGCGTTTCCCGAGGGGCGAATGATGAGCACCGAAGTTCCGAGCCTGGATCGCCTGCGACAAGCCTATGCCGAGACATCTAAGGCGACGCAGCTCACGCCGCTGCTCGAATCCGCCCTGCTCGCCCGCGAGACCGGCGCGGCGCGCGTCTTCGTAAAGGCGGAATCGCTGCAATGGTCGGGCTCGTTCAAGGCGCGCGGTGCCTATTGGCGGCTGAAGCAACTGACGTCAGATGAAGCCAGGCGCGGCGTTGTCGCCTTCTCCTCCGGCAATTTCGCCCAGGGCCTCGCCGCCGCCGGACAGGCGCTCGGCATCCCCGTCACCATCGTCATGCCCATCGACGCGCCTGCCGCCAAGCGCGAAGCGACCAAGGGTTATGGCGCACGCGTGGTGCTGACCGACCATGGCGACCGTGCCCGCGAAGAGGTCGCAGCCGCAAGGGCGCGCGAAATCTCCGAGACCGAGGGACTTGTCCTGCTCCACCCGTTTGACGATCCCGAGATCGTCGCCGGCCAGGCCGGCGCAGGCCTCGAAGCACTCGACCAGCTGGCATCAATGGGTGTTACGGCCGACATCGTGCTCTGCCCCGTCGGCGGCGGCGGGCTCATCGGCGGCGTGGCGCTCGCCTTCCATCATCTCTCCCCATCGACGCAGGTCTTCGCCGTGGAGCCTGAAGGCTTCAACGGCCTGGGCGCCTCGCTCGCCAATGGCGCGGTCTCGGCGGTGCCGCTGGCAGAAAAATCGATCTGCGACGGCCTGATGGCGCGCCGGCCGGGGGAAGCCCCTTTCGCCGCGGTTACGACGACCAACGTGCACGCCCTGACCGTCGACGACGCATCCGTGCGCCGCGCGATGACCGTCGCATTCGAGCGCCTGAAGCTCGTGCTCGAACCGTCAGGTGCCTCGTCGCTGGCGGCACTTCTGGGAGGAAAGGTCGATGTAGCAGGCAAGACCGTGCTCGTCGTCGCAACAGGTGGCAACGTCTCGCTCGCCGATTTTATGGTTCACGTGAACAATGCTTGAAGCAGATTTCGTCATCATCGGCTCCGGCTCCGCCGGCTCGGCCATGGCCTACCGCCTGTCGGAGGACGGCAAGCATTCGGTAATCGTCATCGAGTATGGCGGCACCGATTTCGGCCCGCTGATCCAGATGCCGTCGGCGCTGTCGATCCCACTCAACATGAGCCGCTACGACTGGGGCTATGCCAGCGAGCCCGAGCCATATCTCGGTGGCCGCGTGCTGGCCACCCCGCGCGGAAAAGTGCTCGGCGGCTCGTCCTCGATCAACGGCATGGTCTATGTCAGGGGCCACGCCCACGACTTCGACCACTGGGCCGAGCAGGGCGCCACCGGCTGGGGCTATGCCGACGTGCTGCCCTACTTCAAGCGCATGGAGCATTCGAACGGCGGCGAGGATGGCTGGCGCGGCACTTCGGGTCCGCTCAACGTCCAGCGCGGCCCGCGCAAGAACCCACTCTACCAGGCATTTGTCGATGCCGGCAGGCAGGCGGGTTTCGAGCTGACCGACGACTACAATGGCTCCAAGCAGGAGGGTTTTGGAGCCATGGAACAGACCATCCATGGCGGTCGCCGCTGGTCGGTGGCCAACGCCTATCTCAGGCCAGCTCTCAAGCGCGGAAATGTCCGTGTCGTCAATGGCTTCGCTCGACGCGTGGTGATCGAGAATCAACGCGCGGTCGGTGTCGAGATCGAAGCTCGCAAGAAGATTCAGGTCGTTAAGGCGCGACGTGAGGTGATCATCGCTGCGTCCTCGATCAATTCGCCGAAGCTGCTGATGCTGTCGGGCATCGGCCCTGCCGAGCACCTGAAGAAGCATGGCATATCAGTCGTGGCCAACCGGCGCGGCGTTGGCCAGAATCTCCAGGACCACATGGAGCTCTACATCCAGCAGGAGGCAACCCAGCCGATCACCCTGCATTCGGTATTCAACCCGTTCTCCAAGGCGCTCATTGGTGCCGAATGGCTGCTGTTCAAGACCGGCCTCGGTGCCACCAACCACTTCGAGGCAGCGGCCTTCGTGCGTTCCAAGGCCGGCGTCGACTATCCCGACATCCAGTTCCATTTTCTGCCGGCAGCCGTTCGCTACGACGGCAAGGCGGTGGCCAAGTCGCACGGTTTCCAGGCCCATGTCGGACCGATGCGGTCGAAATCGCGCGGCGCGATCACCCTGCGGTCGAGCGATCCCTGGGCCAAGCCTGAGATCCGCTTCAACTACATGTCGCATCCCGACGACTGGGAGGACTTCCGCCACTGTATCCGCCTCACCCGCGAGATTTTCGCGCAACAGGCCTTCGACCCGTTCCGCGGCCAAGAGATTTCTCCCGGCTCCCAGGTTCAGACCGACGACCAGCTCGACGCCTTCATCCGCGAACATTCGGAGAGCGCCTACCACCCCTGCGGCACCTGCCGCATTGGCCGCGCCGACGACCCGACAAGCGTTGTCGATCCGGAGTGCCGGGTGATCGGCGTCGAGGGCCTGCGCGTCGCAGACTCCTCGATCTTCCCGCGTGTGACCAACGGCAACCTCAACGGGCCGTCGATCATGACCGGCGAAAAGGCCGCCGACCACATCCTCGGCCGGACGCCGCTTGCGCCGTCGAACCAGGAGCCGTGGATCAATCCGCGCTGGCAGGTCTCCGACAGATAGAGCATCATCCGGCCAAAACACCCGGACACCAAAAATTCAACTGGAGCAAACGCATGCGCGCCCAGCCCAAAGCCTCGCATTATGTCAACGGCCGCTACATCGACGACGAGCGTGGGGCATCGATCCCGGTCATCTATCCGGCCACTGGCGAAGCGATCGCCTCGCTGCACTCGGCCACGGCCAACATCATCGAGCTGGCCGTCGAGGCCGCACGCGAAGCCCAGCCGGCCTGGGCGCGGCTGAAGCCGGTCGAGCGCGGCCGCATCCTGCGCCGCGCCTCTGACATCCTGCGCGCCCGCAACGAGGAACTGTCGCGAGTGGAGACGCTGGACACCGGCAAGGCGATCCAGGAAACGCTGGTCGCCGACGCGGCCTCCGCCGCCGACTGCCTCGAATTCTTCGCCGGTGCGATCGCTGCCTTCAACGGCGACTATGTCGATCTCGGCGGCCCCTTCGCCTACACTAGGCGCGAGGCGCTCGGCGTCTGCGTCGGTATCGGTGCCTGGAACTATCCCATCCAGATCGCCGGCTGGAAGTCGGCTCCCGCGCTCGCCATGGGCAACGCCATGGTGTTCAAGCCCTCGGAGAATACGCCGCTGTCGGCACTGGCGCTGGCCGAGATCTACACCGAGGCCGGCCTGCCCGACGGGCTTTTCAACGTGGTCCAGGGTTATGGCGACGTCGGCGCTGCCCTCGCCTCGCATCCGGTCGTCGACAAGATCTCGCTCACCGGCTCGGTGCCCACTGGCAAGAAGGTGCTGGCGCTCGCCGGCTCGCACATGAAGCACGCGACGATGGAGCTGGGCGGAAAGTCGCCGATCATCGTCTTCGACGACGCCGACCTCGAAAACGCAGTCGGTGGCGCCATGCTCGGCAATTTCTACTCAACCGGGCAGGTCTGCTCCAACGGCACCCGGGTCTTCGTCCAGAACGGCCTGCACGACCGTTTCGTCGAACGCCTCGTCGAGCGCACCAAGTCGATCCGCATCGGCGATCCGCTCGATCCTGAGACCCAGATGGGGCCTCTGGTCAGCAAGGCTCAGTGCGACAAGGTCCTCGATTACATCGCCGTCGGCCAGCGCGAGGGCGCCGAGCTCCGCTGCGGCGGCGGCACGCCGTCGCTGCAAGGTTTCGAGGGTGGCAACTTCGTGGAGCCGACCGTGTTCACTGGCGTCACTGACAACATGCGCATCGCCCGCGAGGAGATCTTCGGCCCGGTCATGAGCGTGCTGTCCTTCGACAGCGAGGACGAGGTGATCGCGCGCGCCAACGACACCGAGTTCGGCCTGGCTGCCGGCGTCTTCACCAAGGACATCATGCGCGGCCATCGCGTCATCGGTGAACTCAAGGCCGGCACCTGCTGGATCAACGCCTACAATCTGACGCCTGTCGAAATCCCCTTCGGCGGCGCCAGGCAGTCGGGCATTGGCCGCGAGAACTCGCTTGCCGCCCTCTCCCACTATTCGCAGCTCAAGACGGTCTATGTCGAGACCGGCGACGTCGCGAGCCCTTACTGATCGGCATCGTCTGGAAAGCAAAAGCCGGCCAATTGGCCGGCTTTTTTGTTGGTTCGAAGTTAGTGCGCGACGTCCTCGGTCTTGTCGAGATACTGCGTCAGCGCCGTCACCAGGTGGTAGAAGATGCTGGCCGGCACTTCCTTGGCCAGCGAGCGGCCGCGCTCGTCGATCTGGTCGATCCACAGGCCCTGCGGCGCCGGGTCGATGTGCCATCGGAACAGGCGACCGACGCGCGCTTCGATCTCCGGCTTGAGGTCAGGCCCACCGGTGCCGTCGAGCGCCACTGCCGCCTTGATCGCTTCTGTCTGCGGCCAGCTGCGCGAAATGTTGTCGAGCGGCAGGCCCTGCCTCGATACCGCCCCGTAGGCGAGCCCCGTCGCACGGTTGAGGCCGTTGGCCACCGCCGAGGCGTAGAGCTTGCGCCCGAAGGCAACCAGATCCTTCTGGCCGCTCTTGTCGGCGAAATCGACCAGCAAGGAAGCCCACTCGAAGTGATGGCCGGGCTCGGTCCACTGGCCTTTTTCGCCGGCGGCGGGATGCCAGTCGCGATCGAAGAATTCGCCTAGCGTCCAGCTGTCGACCTCGAAAAAGTGGCTGCGGAACAGATCGATGATGCGAGCGGCCCGGCGCAGATATGCGCGGTCGCCTGTCACAGCATGCCAGGCGAGGAACGCCTCCAGCAGGTGCATATGCGGGTTCGAACGGCGCACGCCTTCGCCATCCGGGCTTTCCATGAAGCCGGTCATGCGCTCGTCCTCGAGGTGCTTGTCGAGGAAAGCGAATGTTTCGGCGGCCAGCCCCAGCGCCTCGGCATTGCCTGAGCGATGAGCATGAGCCAGCGCCAGCAGCACGCAGGCGTGGTCGTAGGCGTCTTCGATCGGGTCCAGGACACTGCCATCCGGGTTGAGCGTACGCACCCAGCCGCCGCGGTCGGTACGGCCCTTGTCGGCCATGAAGCGGATGCCATGATCGATCAGCACATCGGCCCTGCCGTCCCAGCCGCGCTGCTTGGCCACCGCGAATGCATAGACCTGGCGCGCCATGGTGCGCATGCGTTTCGGCTTGGCCAGCGGCCTTGCATCGAAGCCCAGCGCCTCGTAGAAGCCGCCAAACTGCTCGTCGACGCCGACAGTTGACCACAGCGGCAGCGTCTCTTCCATCAGCCAATGCTGCACGCGTCGGCGCCAGGCGCCGTTGGCGATCACGCGGCCATGCGCCGGCGTGAACTTGGTCTCGAGGCGACCGCTTTTTTCGAGCTGCTCGACGATCCTCTTGACGTTCTGGCTGTGACTGACCGGCGCAACAAAAGTTGCATCGGAGGTCGAGACGATGGCTACATCCTTGAGCCCGATGGCCGAAAGCAGCCGCCCCTCGCCGCGCAGATAGGAGTTCTCGCAGTCGATGGCGACTACGTCGCCGACAATGACATTGCCGTTCTTGTCGGAGGGGCTGACGTCGAGCAGCGACTGCCAGGAACCAAGGTCGTTCCAGCGGAAGCTCGCCGGTACCATGGCAATGCCGCTGGTGCGCTCCATGATGGCGTAATCGATCGAGTTGGACGGAATATCCTGATATGCCTCCAGTGGCATGTAGACGCCCGAGAGATCGCTGGTCGCGGCCTTGAATGCCGTTTCCGCTTTCTGCCAGATTTCAGGCTGATGCTTGAGGAAGGCATCGCGCATGGCGCTCGCCTTGAACAGAAAGATGCCGGCGTTCCAGAAGAAATTGCCTGCCGCGAGGTACGCTTCGGCGGTCGCCAGGTCCGGCTTTTCGACAAAACGGGTGACGTCGGCCACATCGCCGCTTTCGCCACCAACCTCGATGTAGCCGTAGCCCGTCTCCGGCGTCGCCGGCTTGATACCGAACACGACAAGGCGTCCGGAATTGGCCGCAGGCACGCCGCGCTCGACAGTGTCCCAGAACTGGCGTTGCGTTGAAATCTCGTGGTCAGAAGGCACCACCAGCACGACGCCATCGCCATAGGCCTTGATCGTCTGCAGCGCGGCGATTGCCACCGCTGCCGCGGTATTGCGACCCGTCGGCTCGAAGATCGCGCCGCCGCCGGCAAGATCGATCGCCGCCAGATCGGCGCGAACGCGCGCCGCATGGCGCTCCGATGCGATCAGGTAGATCGGAGTTTCGCCGTCGTCGCGTGCGGCAAGACGCTTCAGCGTCTTGACCAGCATCGAGCCGTCGCCGGACAGATCGTGGAACTGCTTGGGGTTGTCTTCGCGGGACAACGGCCACAGCCGCGACCCGACGCCGCCGCTCATGACAAAACTGACGATCCTGTCGGCCATGCCCGCTCCTCAAAAGGTCTGGTTGTAGGCGCCGACCGACGGATTGCGCCGCAAAACCGCATCGACGCCTTCGAACATCTCACGGCGGCGTTCCGAAGACACCGGGCTTTCGACCACCACAACCAGTTCCGGCTTGTTCGACGATGCCCGCACCAGCCCCCAGGTGCCATCCTCGGCAACGACGCGTACGCCATTGACGGTCACCAGGTCGACGATCTTCTGGCCAGCGAAAGTCTCGCCATTGCGCTTCATCGTCTCGAAGTCGGCAACGACCTTGTCGACGACGCCATATTTCAGCTCGTCGTCGCAATGCGGCGACATGGTCGGCGTGCCATAGGTCAGCGGAAGGGCGCGATAGAGATCGGCCATCGACTTGCCGGGGCTGCGGTCGAGCATCTGGCAGACGACGATGGCGGTGACGATACCGTCGTCATAGCCGCGGCCGATCGGCGGATTGAAGAAGAAGTGGCCCGATTTCTCGAAGCCGGCAATCGCCCCCAGTTCGGCGACGCGGCGCTTGAGATAGGAGTGCCCGGTCTTCCAGTAGTCCGTCTTGGCGCCATTGTCGGCCAACACCTTATCGGTGTTGAACAGGCCGGTGGACTTCACGTCGACGACGAAGGTCGAGTTGGGATAGAGCGCCGAGATATCGCGCGCGAGCATGACGCCGACCTTGTCGGCAAAGATCTCGTTACCCTCATTGTCTACGACACCGCAGCGGTCGCCGTCGCCGTCGAAGCCGAGGCCGACGTCGGCGCCTGTTTCCAGCACCTTGTCGCGGATGGCATGCAGCATCTGCATGTCCTCGGGGTTCGGATTGTAGCGCGGGAAGGTATGGTCGAGCTCAACATCGAGCGGGATGACCTCGCAGCCGATGCGCTCAAGCGCTTCGGGAGCAAAGGCACCCGCCGTGCCGTTGCCACAGGCGGCGACCACCTTCAGCTTGCGGGTGATGCGCTTGTCGGCAACAAGGTCATCGATATAGGTCTTGCGGAAATCCGGGACGAATTCGTAGGTGCCGCCGCCGATCAGCTCGAAGTCGCCTTCGAGCACGATCTCCTTCAGCGCCGACATCTCGTCCGGCCCGAAGGTCAGCGGCCGCTGTGCGCCCATCTTCACGCCGGTCCAGCCATTTTCATTGTGCGAGGCCGTCACCATGGCGACCGATGGTGTGTCGAGCGCGAACTGGGCAAAATAGGCCATCGGCGACAGCGCAAGCCCGATATCCTTGACGCGCGCCCCAGCCGCCAGGAGACCCGACACCAACGCCAGCTTGATCGACATCGAGTAGGAACGGAAATCGTGGCCGACAACGATGTCGGGTCCAGCGCCGAGACGCCGGATCAACGTACCGATGCCCATGCCGAGCGCCTGGACACCGATCAGGTTGAGTTCCGGCTCCTTGGTCGAGCTTGGATGACCAAACCACCAACGCGCATCGTATTCGCGAAAACCGGTCGGCTTGACCAGTGCGCGCGTCTCGAATTCAAACGTATTGGGAGATGCTTGGGCGACTGGCTTGAAATTCACGACTGCACTCCGGCGCCATGGCTGCGCATAGATTCTGTTCGGCATCGAATACCGCAAGATCGGGGCACTGTCCCCTCCCGCCACGGCAGCATAAAGGCTTAAAAGCGTAACAAGATTACTCACTTGCGAAAAATTGCGCCAGTCGAACCTTTGGCGCTTGCAGGAACCAGAAGCGGCGGCTATAAGCCCGCCCACTGGTCACGGAGTGTAGCGCAGCCTGGTAGCGCACATCGTTCGGGACGATGGGGTCGCAGGTTCGAATCCTGCCACTCCGACCAGAAAAATCCCGAAATCCCAATTCTTTAGGCTTGGCGACAGGCGCTGGTTTTTTTTTGCGCTTCGCAACTTGAAGCGGTAATGCGCCAGCATTCTCGCCTGACTTGGACAACATCTCCGAGATTAGCGAGCACAATTTACAAGACGACAATCGGGAGTTGCGCGCCACCCGTCTACAAGTGACGAATGGGCTGTCCACCTGCGCACCAAATCTAACAATACATATCATATCTCATACAAATCACTGACATTTTAAGCAGATTTTAGCATCTGCATTGAGCCATTCTTGATCATTCGTCACATCGAAGCGGCATATTAGCAAATCGATAATCTTCTGGGACCACTCTGAGGATGATCTTGCTTATCTCTGATCATCGAGGCCGAAGATCTTGGCAAAAGCCAAACAGGTGGCATATGACTGAGCATAATTACTTTGCATACAAACAATATTTCCGTGGAATTTCGGCCCTTGCGGCACACAAGACGTCAGGGGCCAGGCGTGCGCGCCGACAACGGCACAAGCTGGGTGCCGACGGATCCAGGCCCTTTACCGAGCGGATCGGACTGGGCAGATGGCAACGGAACCTGCTTCGCGGACGACCACCTGATACCAGCCGCTTCCTTCATTCTAATTCCGGTACATCGGCAATAGAGTTTGCAATTGTCGCACCGGTCTTTATCCTTCTCGTCTTTGGGATGATTGCTTACGGCATTTACTTTGGCGCCCTGCATTCCGTCCAGCAGATGGCAGCCGACGCAGCCCGAACCGCCATTGGCGGGCTCAACGAGACCGAGCGCCAGACGCTTGCTCAGAGATACATCGATCTCAATGCTGACGGCTACGTTCTCATCGACAAGTCAAATCTGACAGTCGACGTCAAAGACAATGTCAATGACAGCGAACAATTTGTTGTTTCGTTGAGCTACGACGCTCGCCAGCTTCCAATCTGGAATCTGCTTCCGATGCTGCCGATGCCGGAACAGACGATCAAACGCAGTTCGACAATTCGGGTGGGGGGCATCTGAATGTTTACAACAATTCTCCGCAGACTGGTTGAGTTCCGCGGCTCGCGAAAAGGCAACATGGCTACCATGTTTGCCCTGTCATTGCCGATCGGCCTGGCCGCGGCGGCCCTGGCGGTTGACGAAGGTTCGCTTTATGTCGAGCGCCGCGAGGCCCAGTCGGTCACCGATCTGGCCGCGATCTATGCGGCTGCCAACATCGCCAAGGCCGATGCCGCGGTATTGAAGGTGTTCAACAACAATCAGCAGACGAAAGTCGTCCTGGTTGACGGTTCCACCCCTCAAACGCTCGCTGTCGGCTATCAGCGCGTGCTTGTCGAAAAAGGCCGCTACGCCGCTGACCCGACAGTCGCAGCCGCCACGCGTTTTGTCGTCGGCGCGACGCCGCCAAACGCTGTGCGCGTCACTTATTCGAAGGACGGCACGACCTATTTCGCCAACGCGCTGATGGGCGACCGGAAAATCGTTACCAGTGCGGTCGCTACGGCACCAGCCGAGGCCGCATTCTCCGTCGGCTCCAGGCTTGCCAGCCTCAATGGCGGCCTGCTCAATGGTGTCCTCGGCGGTTTGCTGGGCACGACCATCTCGCTCAACGTGATGGACTACAATGCGCTGCTCGGCGCCGACGTCAACGCGCTGCAGTTCATCGACGCCCTGAAGACCGAACTGAACCTGACGGCTGGCACTTACAACGAGGTTCTGCAGGCTGAGGCAACTGTCGGGCAGATATTGTCGGCCCTCGCCACGGTGACGAAAGACAGGGACGCCGACATCGCCCTCGCCAAGCTTTTGGGAGCCCATGTTCCGGGCTCACTCAAGGTGCCGCTGGCGAACTACATCGATCTCGGAGCGATTGGCAAACTCTCTACTGGCCGAGGGGCCGCGGGACTGGATGCCAATGTCGGCATCATGGAGCTGTTGGGAGCCGCAGCCGCGATCGCCAACGGTAAAAACCAGGTCGCTGTCGACCTTGGCGCCGGCGTGCCTGGGCTCGTTAGCGTCAAGCTGAACGTCGCCATCGGCGAACCGCCACAGGGGTATAGCTGGTTTGCGGTAGGTGAGCCGGGCAAGATCGTACGTACGGCGCAGACCAGACTGCAACTCGTCGTCACTGTCGGCGGCTCCGGCGGGCTGGTCGACAGCGTGCTGGGTGGATCGGTCCGCGTGCCGCTCTATGTCGAACTGGCATATGCCGAAGCCCAGCTCAAAAGCGTCTCCTGCCCCACCGGCAAGCCGGCAAGTGCGATCGTGACGGTTGCCGCTCAGCCTGGGGTCGCGGAAATCTGGCTTGGAGACATCAACCCGGCCGAACTCAAGGTCTTCACAAAGCGACCGGTGGTACAGCCAGCGCAGCTCGTAAAGCTGAACCCGGTCGGCCTCAACGTGCTGACCGTCGATGTCAAAGGTGCTGCCAATGTGCGGATCGGCAACATGACGCCGTCGAACCTCACCTTAAACAAGAGCGACATCGACGCTCGCGCGATCAAGTCGGTCTCGACACGCAACCTGACGCAGTCGCTGACCGCCTCGCTGCTGAGCGGACTGACACTCGACATCGAGCTCAAGGTGCTGGGCCTCGGCCTGGGGCTGTTCGTGCCGACTGACGCAGCGGTCAAGTCAGCCATCATCGGCTTGCTGTCGGGGGTGACGGCGCCCATCGACGGCCTGCTGTACAACGTTCTTTCGCTGGTGGGCGTGAAGGTCGGCGAAGCCGATGTCCGGGTCCACGGCGTAAACTGCGGCCGTTCGGTGCTCGTCCTCTGAAAGCGACTTCGCCCGGAGAAGTCGGTCTCCGGGCGAGTTCATTATTTCAGCAAGCTGTAGCCGAGGTAAACGCCGTCAGGCCGACTGGCGGAACTTGGTCTCGTCGATCGCCGCCGCCATCAAGGTCTTGGTGTAAGCTTCGCGAGGCGCGCCGAAAATCTCTTCGGTCGGCCCCTCCTCGACGATCTTTCCCTGCTTCATCACGATGATGTAGTCCGACATGGCGCGCACCACTGCCAGATCGTGGCTGATGAACAGGTAGGAAAGATCGTGGTCAGCCTGCAGCTTGCGCAACAGCTCGACGATCTGTTTTTGCACCGAGCGGTCGAGCGCCGAGGTCGGCTCGTCAAGCACGACGACCTTGGGCTTGAGGATCATCGCACGCGCGATCGCGATACGCTGGCGCTGGCCGCCGGAGAACTCGTGCGGATAGCGGTTGCGCGTATCAGGCGAGAGGCCTACTTCGAGCAATGCTTCCACCGCACGCTTGTCGCGTTCCTTGGACGACAGCGAAGGCTCGTGCACGAGCAGGCCCTCGGTGATGATCTGCCCAACGGTCATACGCGGCGACAGCGAACCGAACGGATCCTGGAAGACGAGTTGAAGCTCCCGACGCAGCGGACGCATCTCGGCGCGGTCGGCCTTTGACAGATCCTTGTCGCCAAAGCGGATCATGCCCTGGCTAGGCAGAAGCCTGAGCAAGGCACGGCCCAGCGTCGACTTGCCCGATCCGGACTCGCCGACGATGCCGATCGTCTGGCATTGCTTGAGCGTCACCGAAATGCGGTCGACCGCACGCAGCAGCATTGGCGGACCAGAAAGGAAGCCGCCACCGATCTTGAACTCCACCTCGACATTGCGTCCTTCGAGTAGGATCGGCGCGGTGTCGGCCGGTGCGGCCTTGCGACCGGTCGGCTCGGCTGCCAGCAGCATCTTGGTGTAGTCGTGCTGCGGGTCGGCGAAGAGTTCGTCCGCCTTGCCCTCTTCCACCACCTCGCCGTAGCGCATGACATAGACACGGTCGGCAAAGCGCCGCACGATGCCGAGGTCATGGGTGATGAAGACGATCGCCATGCCGAGCTTGCGCTGAAGTTCCGCCAGCAGCATCAGGATCTGCGCCTGGATCGTCACGTCGAGTGCCGTGGTCGGCTCGTCGGCAATCAGGATGTCGGGGTCGTTGGCAAGGGCCATGGCGATCATCACGCGCTGGCGCTGGCCGCCCGACATTTCGTGCGGATATGACTTCAGGCGGCGCTCGGGGTCGGGAATCTTGACCAGTTCGAGCAGCCTGAGCGCTTCGGCACGTGCTTCGGCACCACTCAACCCGCGATGCTTGCGGATCGGTTCCATCAGCTGGTTGCCGATGGTGTAGAGCGGGTCGAGCGACGTCATCGGCTCCTGGAAGATCATGCTGATCTTGCGGCCACGGACCTTGTTGAGTTCCGACTTGCCGAGCGTCAGCAGGTTCTTGCCACGATAGTCGACAACGCCTGTTGCCTCGCCATTGGATGCCAGCAGGCTCATCGCCGCCATCATCGTCTGGCTCTTGCCGGAGCCGGATTCACCGACCACGGCAACCGTTTCGCCAGCATCGACGTGAAGGTTGATGCCCTTTACCGCTTCCACCACGCCGTCGAGCGTGCGGAAGCGAACGCGCAGGTCCTTGACCGAAAGGATTGTTTCTCCAGCCATCTCACCTGTCCTTCGGATCGAGAGCGTCACGCAGGCCGTCGCCGATGAAATTCAGCGCGAACAGCGTCGAGACCAGGAAGAAGGCCGGGAACAACAGCAGCCAGTTGGCCGTGCCGATGTTCTTGGCTCCTACTGAGATGAGCACGCCCCAGCTCGTCATCGGCTCCTGCACGCCGAGCCCCAGGAACGACAGGAAGCTCTCCAGGATGATGACCTGCGGCACCAGCAAGGTCATGTAGATGACCACCGGCCCGAGCAGGTTGGGGATGACGTGGCGCTGCACGATGCCACGCGACCTCACGCCGAGCGCTTCGGCCGCCTGGACATACTCCTGCCTGCGGATCGACAAAGCCTGGCCACGCACGATGCGCGCCATGTCGAGCCACAGCACCGCCCCCACCGCTAAAAACATCAGCACGAAGTTTCGTCCGAAGAAGACGACCAGCATGATGACGAAGAAGATGAAGGGAAGTGAATAGAGCACATCGACGATGCGCATCATCACCTCGTCGGTCTTGCCACCCATGAAGCCGGCGGTGGCGCCATAGACGACACCAATGACCACGGCGACAATGCCGGCCAGAAGGCCGATCGCCAGCGAGATGCGGCCAGCCATCAGCGTTCGCGAAAGCAGGTCACGGCCGGTGTTGTCGGTACCGAACAGGAAATACTGCTGCTTGATCGTGGCGCTCATCACCGCCGTCAGCCCGTCGGCGGACGTACTCTCGAGCTTGCCGTTGTCGAACGTGTCGGAACGGTCGAGATAGCGGATGTTACGCTCGTCCAGCGGCTTGGCCGACGTCACGGTGATGAACACACGCTCGCCTTCCTGGCGCCATTCCTTGACGTCGACACGCATGCGCTTGACGGCGTCGTTCATGGCGGTTTCGATCATCTCCGGCTTTGGATAAGCCGAGAGACTTGGCGGAGTCCTGACGTAGTCGGCATAGATCGTCGTATACTGATGCGGCACGAAGAATGGCCCGACGATACAGACGGTCGCCATCGCGACCAGGTAAAACAGGCTGAACATGGCAGCCTTGTTGGCCTTGAGGCGTGCCCAGGCATCCCCCCACAGCGATCGCCCGACGACAGGCGCGGCAATGGCTGTATCAGTCATAACGCACCCTCGGATCGAAGAAGGCATAGAGAATGTCGACGATCAGGTTGAAGGCGATCGTAAACATCGCGATCACTACCACCGTGCCCATCACCAACGTATAATCACGGTTCAGTGCCGCATCGACGAAGTAGCGACCGATCCCGGGAATAGCGAAAATGGTCTCGACGATGATCGATCCGGTGAGCAGGGCGGCGGCGGCCGGACCCGAGTACGACACGATGGGCAGGACAGCGCCTCTCAGCGCATGCTTGACCACCACCGACCAGTCGGACAGGCCAAGCGCACGCGCCGTGCGGATGTGATTAGAGCGCAGCGACTCGATCATCGACCCGCGCATCAGCCGCGCCACGATGGCGATCTGCGGCAATGAAAGCGTCAGGATCGGGCCGATCTTGTTGATCCATGCGCCGTCTCCCCAGCCGCCTATCGGCAGCAGTTTCCAGGTCAGGCCAAAAAGCAGCTGGATAACGGGAGCGATGACGAAGGTCGGTATCGTGCTGCCTGCGGTGGCGAGCGCGATGACCGAATAGTCGCCGAGCTTGTTCTGGTTGAGCGCTGCAACGATGCCAAGTACCGTTCCGACGGCAAGCGCCAGAACAAGCGCCGACAGGCCAAGCTGAACGGAGATCGGCAGGCCGTTGGCGAACAACTCGGTGACGGTGAAGTCGGGCAGGTTGTAGCTGGGCCCGAAGTTACCGTGCAGCAGGTTCTTGAGATAGTTGACGTATTGAAGCCAGATCGGATCGTTAAGACCGAATTGCGCTTCGAGATTGGCCTTGATCTCGGGACTGAGACCACGCTCCTGATTGAATGGGCCGCCTGGGGCGACGCGGATCAGGAAAAAGGCCAGCGTGACGATGACGAACATCGTCGGTATGGCGGTCAGAAGCCGCCGGAATACATAAAGAAACATAGCTACCACGCCTTCGCAGGTTAGCCGGGACCGTCGCCCCCGTTTTCAGGGGGCGACGGAAGAGCCGGGACTAGTCCTTGCTGACGAAGCGCGAAGGATGAACGTCCATGACGTTCTCGTCAAAGCCCTTGATCTTGGGCGAAACGAGGTTCTTGTAGCTGTAGTAGAGCAGCGGGATCTGACCGACGTCATCGATCAGGATGCGTTCCGCAGCAGCCATTTCCTTCAGGCGTTCTTCCGGCTTGCCACCAGCGGCGGCTGCCTTATTCATCGCCTCTTCAAACTTCGGGCTATCGTAGTTCGAGTAGTTGTTGCCCGAGGCCTTGCGCGAGATACCGAGGAAGCTTTCCGGATCCTTGTAGTCTGCGATCCAGCCAGCACGAGCGACGTCGAAATCACCCTTCTGTTCCAGGTGGCCGTAATGCGTCTTGGTGTCGGTGTTGAGCAGCGACACTTCAATGCCGAGCGGCTTGAGCTGTTCCTGGATCGCGACCGCCGTGTTCTTGTGGTTCTCCGACGTGTTGTAGCGGATCTCCATCTTCAGCGGCTTGTCGGGACCGTAGCCGAGCTTCTCAAGGACCTTCTTGGCTTCATCCTCGCGGTCGATCTGCGACTTGTCGGCGAAGGTTGCCAGCGCCGAAGTGTAGCCGTCGATACCGGGCGGCACCATCGAATAGCCGGGGATCATCGAGTTCTGCCAGACCTTCTCGGCCAGGAAGTCGCGATCGATTGCCATCGACACTGCATTGCGCAGCTCGACATTGTCCCACGGGGCCTTGTCCGTCTTGATCGCGTAGTAGTAGGTGCCGAGATAGGCGCCGATACGCAGCTGGTCGCCGAACTTGGCCTTCAGGTCAGCCATCTGCTCGGTCGGGATATCGTCGTTGGAGTCGAGTTCACCAGCCTCGAAGCGCTTGATGGCGGTCGAGCGGTCTTCCGTCGGGAAGTAGTTGACGGCGTCGAGCTTCACGTTTGCGGCGTCATGGAACTTGGGGTTCTTGACGAGCTTGATGTGATCGTTCGGGACGAATTCAGCCAGCGTGAACGCGCCATTGGAAACCAGGTTGCCCGCCTTGATCCAGTCGGCGCCGAGCTTGTCGATCGCTGCCTTGTTCACCGGATAGGTCGACTGGTGCGTCAGCATTTCAAGGAAGTACGGGGTCGGTGCCTTGAGGGTCACTTCGAAGGTGTTGGCATCGATCGCCTTGACGCCGAGTTCCTCGGGCTTGGCCTTGCCGGTGTTCACTTCTTCGCCGTTCTTCACGACATAAAGCATCGAAGCATATTCGGCGCCGGTGGCCGGGTCTTCGAGGCGGCGGAACGAGTAGACGAAGTCTTCTGCCGTAACCGGGCTGCCGTCCGACCAGGTAGCGCCCTGGCGCAGCTTGAAGGTGTAGACGGTGCCGTCGTCGGAAACGGTCCAGCTCTCGGCTGCACCTGGAATGACTTCAGCATTCTTGTCCTGCATCACCAGACCTTCGAACAGGTCGCGCAGGATATGAGCTTCATAGACGGTCGAAGTCTTGTGCGGATCAAGCGATTCCGGATCGGCCGAATTGCCGCGATTAAAGACGACCTCCGCAAAAGCCGGAACGGACAACGCTCCAGCAGACAGCGCAAGCGTCGTAGCGAACACTGTCGCTTTCAGCATGTTCTTCAGCATGTGTACTTCTCCCAAATAGGCGTGTTCCCCGTAAACACGGCCTCGCCTGGTTAGCGCCCGAATTCCGGATTTTTCCGGTTTCGTTGAGCGAGCCGGCAGCTCCCTACCGCCAGCGGTGGCTGACACTAGACACGACTTTTTTTATTTTCAACACGACTCGTGCTCACCTAAAGTCAACTTGAGCGAGTTCAAACAAAGCGCCCGATAAAGTAATCGAGCGGGGCCAAGGTGATACGGTCTTTTTCGACTTCACCTAACGCTCCGGGAAACTGTAGCGGGCTCACGCCGCCAAGCCTTGCCGGAACTGGCCATGAGGCAGTTTTCTCGGCAAAGTTGAAGACGCACAGCAGCCGTTCGTCCCCCGCCTCACGCACGAAAGCGAGCAAGTCGCCCTCTGTATCCAGCAGGGAAATCGAGCCGTGGATAAGTGCCGGAAGCGTTCTGCGGGCCTCAAGCACTGCCCTGTAACGACACAGAACTGATTCCGCATCGTGTTGCTGGCGGTCGACCGCCAGGGCGCGATGGGCGGCCGAAATCGGCAACCAAGGCTTGCCGTCCGAAAAGCCGCCCTCTTCGGCCTGGGCCTCCCAAACCATTGGCGTGCGGCAGCCGTCTCGGCCCTTGTAGCCTGGCCAGAAGCGGATGCCGTAGGGGTCGCGCAGGTCTTCGAAAGCGAGTTCAGCCTCCTCCAGGCCAAGCTCTTCGCCCTGGTAGATGCAGATCGAACCGCGCAGGCAAGCAAGCAATGCAACCGAGAACTTCGCCACGGCCTCCGGATCGCCGCCAGGCTTCGTCCAGCGCGTGACGTGGCGGATCACGTCGTGGTTGGAAAAAGCCCAGCAGACCCATCCGTCCGTCACCGCCGCCTCGAAATCGGCAATGCACTTGTGAATGTGAGCCGCAGAGAATTTCGGGCCAAGCAGGTCGAACGTGTAGCACATGTGCAGCTTGTCGCCGCCCGAGGTATAAGCCGCCACTGTCTGGAGCGATCTCTCGCCGTCACCTACCTCGCCGACGGAACTGCGCGCGTCATATTCGTCGAGCAACCCACGGAAGCGCTTGAGAAAGGCGATGTTTTCCGGCTGCGTTTTGTCGAAGAGATGGTCCTGGTACTCGTAAGGGTTGGGTTCCTCGTTCTCCCCAGCAACGCTCTTCGGCAAGGGCGGGTTGTCGCGAAGCCACTTGTCGTGGACATAGAAGTTCACCGTGTCGAGGCGGAAACCGTCGACACCGCGGTCGAGCCAGAAGCGCACAGTCTCCAGAAGAGCATCCTGCACTTCTGGATTGTGGAAATTGAGATCCGGCTGCGAAGCAAGGAAATTGTGCTGGTAATATTGCTTGCGCGTCGAGTCCCATTCCCAACCCGGACCACCGAAGATCGACAGCCAGTTGTTCGGCGCAGTGCCGTCGGGCTTGGGCTGGGCCCAGACATACCAGTCCGCCTTTGGATTGTCGCGGCTAGCCCGGCTTTCGACGAACCATGGATGCTTGTCGGAAGAGTGCGACAGCACCTGGTCGATGATGATCTTCAGCCCAAGCCGGTGTGCCTCCGCGATCATTGCGTCGAAGTCTGCAAGCGTGCCGAACATCGGATCGACGGCGCAATAATCGGAGACGTCGTAGCCCATGTCGGCCATTGGCGACTTGAAGAAGGGCGATAGCCAGACGGCATCGACACCCAGCGAAGCGATGTGCGTTAAACGCCTGGTAATGCCGGCAAGGTCACCACTGCCGTCGCCGGTGCTGTCCTGGAACGAGCGGGGATAGACCTGATAGATGACGCACCCGCGCCACCAGTCGGCGCCAAGCCTGGCTTGCTGGGTCATGGCTGATCTCCCTGGCCGACGGCCCGAGGCCGTTCGATCGCAAATGAAACACTGCGCGCCGGCACGGTGAAGCGACCGCCCCCCAAATGCGATCCGTCCATTGCCGGCAGCCAGTTGAACGCGGAGCGCGCCGGCAGGGCGAAATGCACATCGCGCCGCGCGCCATTGATCATGACGGCAAGCCGGCCGCCGGAAGCGTTGCCATTGCCAAGCAGCATCGTGAGCCGGTGACGGTCGGGTTCATGCCAGGTGGCGTCGCCCATCGCTCGGCCGGCCTCGGTCAACCATTCGACATCTGCAACCTGCGCGCCATCAACGTCAGCGCCGCACAGGAAGCCCAGTTGCGCCAGCGCAGGCACCTCTCGCCTCAGCCTGCCAAGGGCAGCGACAAAGTCCTCCAGCGCGACGTCTCGTTCGGCCCAGTCGAGCCAGGTCAGTTCGTTGTCCTGGGCGTAGGCGTTGTTGTTGCCGTGCTGGGTTCGCCCGAACTCGTCGCCCGCCGTCAGCATGATGGTGCCGCGCGAAGCAAACAGCGTCGCCAGCAAGGCGCGGATGTCGCGATCGCGCTCGGCGGCGATTTCAGGTTCGCCGCTCTCGCCCTCGACGCCGTTGTTCCACGAGATGTTTTCGTTGTGGCCGTCGTGGTTATGTTCGCCATTGGCCTCGTTGTGCTTGCGCTCGTAACGGACGATATCGGCCAGCGTCATGCCGTCATGAGCTGCGATGAAGTTCACCGTCCGCGTCTGCTTGCCGCCGCCGAAGGTGTCGGACGACCCCGCAAGCCGTGTCGCGAGCGCCCCCACCATGCCGCGATCGCCGCGCCAGAAGCGCCTGACATCGTCGCGATAGCGGTCGTTCCATTCGAGGAATTCCTTGGGAAAGCCACCCAACCGATAGCCATTGTGGCCGATGTCCCAGGGTTCGGCGATGAGTATCCGGTCGTTTATGATCGCATCGGCCCTCATCGCCTGAAGCAGCGGCGCATCGGCGTTGAATTCCCCTCCGACCCGTCCCAGCACCGGGGCTAAATCGAAACGGAAACCATCAACGCCGCCATGGACGACGAAGTGCCTGAGACTATCGAGGATCAATTCTCCCGCCACCGGGTGGTCGCAGGCTAACGTGTTACCGGTTCCAGTGTCGTTGGCGTAACGGCCCGGGTCCGCGATGGCCTCGCGATAATAGGCTCGATTGTCGAGGCCGCGCAGCGACAGGGTCGGTCCGAGTTCATCACTTTCGGCGGTATGGTTGAAGACCAGATCAAGGATGACGCCGATGCCGGCGGCATGCAGAGCCGCCGTCGTCTCACGCAGGTCGGCAATGCCGCCAGGCGCCAGGCGCGGGTCGAGCGCCATGAAGGTCACCGGATTGTAGCCCCAGGCATTGGTGAGACCCAGGCGCGGCAAATGGCGCTCATCCATGGTCGCCGTCACCGGCATCAGTTCGACCGCCGACACCCCGAGCTTCTTGAGGTGTTCGATAATCACCGGCTCTGCGAGCGCCCGGATCGTGCCGCGCAGGCGCTTAGGCACATCGGGATGCCGCATGGTGAAAGCGCGCACCGGCACCTCGTAGATAAGACCTCCCGGTCGGAAAATCGGCGCTGCGGGTGGCACGACCCGAAGCGTGGTCGCCACCGCTTTCGGAATCAGTTGGGCCGTATCGCCGCCCTGCCCGCGTGGCGCAGCCAACCGGCCATCGTACCGATAGGCACGATCGATGCTGGCGGCATATGGATCTACCAGCATCTTGTCTGGATCGAACCAGAGGCCCTCGTTTGGGGCGCATCGCCCGTCGGCGCGGAAGCCGTAGCGGGTACCCTCGTCAAGCCCCGGAACCGACAACGCGAAGACGCCCTCGCCTTCGCGCTGAAGCTCCATCCGGTCTGTCTCGGCCTTGCCGTTGCCGTCGAAGATCGACACCCACATGCGCTCGGCGGCACCGGACCAGGCGGCAAACCGGATGCCGCTGCCGGTGACGGTCGCGCCGAACCGCGGCCGATATGCAGCCGCCCGTTCCATCGGCATCAGGTGATGACAGTTGGCTTGTCGCGGCCGGTATGGCTCCGGATGCCGGCGATGTCGTCAGCCGCCAGGATCAAATCGGCAAGCGCTGCCTGGGTGTCTTGTCCGTGCCGTGACGGATCGGGTTCGTAGCGTTCGATGTAGACGCGCAGCGTGGCGCCTGAGGTTCCAGTGCCCGAAAGGCGGAAGACGACACGCGAGCCTCCTTCGAACAGCACGCGGATGCCCTGGTTCTTGCTCACCGAGCCATCGACCGGGTCATTGTAGGCGAAGTCGTCGGCACTGACGATCTTCATGCCTTGCACGCTCGTGCCTGGCAGCGATGCCAGCTTGCCGCGCAGTTCATCGACGAGCGCATTGGCCTTGTCGGTCTCCACCTCTTCGTAGTCGTGGCGTGAATAATAGTTCTGGCCGTAGGTCGCCCAATGCTTGGCAACGATGTCCTTGGCGCTCTCGCCGCGCACGGCAAGAATGTTGAGCCACAGCAGCACGGCCCACAACCCGTCCTTCTCACGGACATGGTCGGAACCGGTGCCGGCACTTTCCTCGCCGCAGATCGTCGCCATGCCCGCGTCGAGCAGGTTGCCGAAGAACTTCCAGCCGGTTGGCGTCTCGTAGATGCCGATGCCCAGCTTTTCGGCGACACGATCGGCCGCACCGCTCGTCGGCATCGAACGCGCAATGCCCTTGAGCCCTGACTTGTAGCCCGGCGCCAGATGCGCGTTTGCGGCGAGCATCGCCAGCGAATCCGAAGGCGTGATAAAAATGCCGCGGCCAATGACCAGGTTGCGGTCGCCGTCGCCGTCGGAAGCGGCGCCGAAGTCCGGCGCGTTCGGGCCCATCATCTCGTCATAGAGATGCTTGGCATGAACCAGGTTCGGGTCCGGATGGTGGCCGCCGAAATCCTCGAGCGGCACAAAATTGCGCGCCGTTCCTTCTGCTGCACCGAGCCGGCGCTCCAGGATTTCCTTGGCATAAGGCCCGGTTACCGCGTGCATCGCATCGAAGCGCATGCGGAAGCCCGACTTGAACAGCGCGCGCAGCGCATCAAAATCGAACAGCGTTTCCATTAGCGCGGCATAGTCGGCCACTGGATCGACGATCTCCACCTTGATCCCGCCGACTTCGAACGTGCCGGTGCGGTCGAGATCGACATGGCCGATATCGGCGATCTTGTAGCTTGAGATCTCCTTGGTGCGGGCGTAGATCGCGTCGGTCATTTTCTCCGGTGCCGGACCGCCGTTTTCGGCATTGTACTTGATACCGAAATCCTCATGCGGACCGCCAGGATTGTGGCTGGCCGACAGGATGAGCCCGCCGAACGCCTTGCGCTTGCGGATCAGGTTGGAGGCCGCCGGGGTCGACAGGATGCCGCCCTGCCCGACCACGACGCGGCCGAAGCCGTTGGCCACCGCCATGGCGATGACCTTCTGGATCACCTCGCGATTGTAGAAGCGGCCGTCGCCGCCGACCACCAGCGTCTTGCCGGCGAAGCCTTCGAGCGAATCGAACACCGACTGGATGAAGTTCTCGGCATAGTTCGGCTGCTGGAAGACCGGCACCTTCTTGCGCAGGCCTGACGTGCCCGGCTTCTGGTCGTCATAGGGCGAGGTCGAGACGGTACGAATCATTCAGGCATCCCTTTTTGAGAGAAGCATGCGGTAAAGTGCGGCATATTTCTGGGCGCTTCGATCCCAGGAGACATCCGATTTCATGCCCTGCCGCTGCAGCGAGGTCCAGCCAGCGGGATCGGCATAAAGCGCATTCGCCCGCAGGATGGCATGGTGGAATGCACCAGCATCTTCCGGCGTGAACTGGAAGCCGGTCGCGACACCCGCCGCCACCGCTGCCTCGTTGGCGTCGATGACCGTATCTGCAAGTCCGCCGGTGCGGGCAACGATCGGCACGCAACCATAGCGCAGGCCGTAAAGCTGGGTCAGGCCGCAAGGCTCAAACCGCGATGGCACCAATATGCCGTCCGCCCCGCCCTGCAGTAGGTGCGACAGTCCCTCGTCATAACCGATGACGACGCCGACGCGGCCCCGATGGCGGTTCGCTGCTGCCAGGAGCGCACCTTCCAGTCCAGCATCGCCCGATCCCAGGATCGCCAGCCGCGCGCCGGAGGCAATCACCGGATCGATGATCGACGCAAGGACATCGATGCCCTTCTGCCAGGTCAGGCGGCTGACCACGCAATAGATCGGGCCGTCGTCGCGATCGAGCGTCATACGCTCTTCTATGGCGCGCTTGTTGGCCTTGCGTCCTTTCAAGGTCTTTGCCGTGTAGGTCGCGGCGAGATGCTTGTCGGTCTCGGGGTTCCAGATATCGTCGTCGATACCGTTGACGATGCCATGCAGTTCGCCGGCGCGCAGATTGATCAGCCCGTCGAGTCCCATGCCGAAAGCCGGCGACCTGATCTCCTGGGCATAGGTCGGGCTCACCGTGGTGATCGCCCATGCGGCCTGCAGCCCAGCCTTGAGGAAGCCGACGCCGCCATAATATTCGATGCCGTCGAGCGCCATCGCCTGCTGCGGCAAGTCCAGCCCGGCAAAGATGCTGGATGCAAACTGGCCCTGAAAGGCCAGATTGTGGACGGTCATCACCGACGGCACATTCGCCGCCTCGCCATAGCGCATGTAGGCGAGCGTCATCGCCGATTGCCAGTCATGTGCATGGACAATGTCAGGTCGGTAGTCCTTGAGCGCCCCAGCGGCGATATCAGCACCGACTCGACCCAACGCCGCAAAGCGCCGCCAATTGTCCTGCCAGTCTGCGCCAGTAGCATCGCCATACGGGCCACCGGGCCGGTCGAACAGATGCGGCGCGTCGAGCACCAGCATGTCGAGGCCGGCGATTTCGGCGGCATGAAGCGCAGCCTTGCCGCCTTGCAGGGCCGCGTATTGATGAAGCGCTTTCTTTTTCTTCAGCGCGCCCATCACGACAGGGTAACCCGGCACCAGGCTGCGCGTTCTGACGCCGAGTCCGTTCAGCGCCACTGGCAGTGCGCCGGTCACGTCGGCCAGCCCGCCGGTCTTGATCAGCGGGAAAATCTCGGGCGTGACCGAAAGCACCTGCACCAGTTACAACTCCAGCCTGTTGATCATGTCCTGGGTGATCAGGCAGATGCCCTTTTCCGAGACGCGGAAGCGCTTGGCGTCCAGCACCGGATCCTCGCCGACGACCAGTCCCTCGGGTATCTGTACACCATGGTCGATGACAACTCTCTTGAGCTGCGCGTTGCGACCGACATGACATGCCGGCAGCATCACCACATCCTCGAGAGTCGAGTAGGAATTGATGCGTGCGCCGGTGAAGATCAGGCTGCGCTTGAGCGAGGCCCCCGAGACGATGCAATCGCCTGAGACGAGCGAAGAGACAGCCGAGCCGCGACGGCCGTCCTCGTCGTGGACGAATTTCGCCGGCGGCGTCAGCTCGGAGTAGGTCCAGATCGGCCAGTCACGGTCATAGAGGTCGAGTTCGGGCGTGATATCGGTCAGGTCGATGTTAGCTTCCCAATAGGCATCGACGGTACCAACGTCGCGCCAGTAGGCTTCGCCCTCCGTGCTGGCGCGGACGCAGGATTTGGCGAAGCGGTGGGCAACCGCTTTGCCGTGCTGGACGATGTAGGGAATGATGTCCTTGCCGAAGTCGCGGCTCGAATCCGGCTCGGCGGCGTCGCGACGCAATTGCTCCATCAGGAACTTGGTCTTGAATACATAGATGCCCATCGAGGCGAGCGCGTAGTCCGGCTTGTCGGGAATGCCGGGCGGATCGGCCGGCTTTTCGATGAAGGAGATGATGTTGTCCTTCTTGTCGACATGCATCACGCCGAAACCGACCGCTTCCATGCGCGGCACTTCGAGGCAGCCAACGGTCACATCAGCACCGGCGTCGACGTGCTGGCGCAGCATCAGCTCGTAGTCCATCTTGTAGATGTGGTCGCCGGCCAGGATGACCATGTATTCGGGGCCATAGGCCTCGATGATGTCGATGTTCTGGTAGACCGCGTCGGCGGTGCCTTCATACCACTGCGTCTCCGAGACGCGCTGGCTCGCCGGCAGGATGTCGAAACTCTCGTTTCGCTCGGGCCTGAGGAAGTTCCAGCCGCGCTGCAGGTGGCGAATCAGCGAATGCGCCTTGTATTGGGTGGCGACGCCGAGGCGGCGGATGCCCGAGTTCAACGCGTTGGACAGGGCGAAATCGATGATGCGCGTCTTGCCGCCGAAATAGACCGCCGGCTTGGCGCGCCGGTCGGTCAGTTCCTTGAGCCGGCTGCCGCGCCCGCCCGCCAACACATAGGCCATGGCATCGCGCGCCAGCGGCTGGTTTCTCTTGATTTCCATGGCACCCTCCCTGCTCAGTCCGCCACAAATTCCAGCATGATCGTCGCCAGCGGCGGCAGAAGCAGCGTCGCTGCTGCTCCTCCTCCATCCGTCGGCCGTGCGGTAACCACGCCGCTGTTACCCTTGCCCGACCCGCCATATTCGAGCGCGTCGGAGTTGAAGATTTCCCGCCATGTGCCGGCCTTTGGCAGCGGCACGCGATAGTTGTCGCGCATGACCGGCGTGAAGCTGGAGATGACGGCGATCGGCGCGCCGCCAGGCGCCTTGCGTAGCCAGGCAAAGACCGAATTCGCCGCATCATCGGCGATCAGCCACTCAAAGCCTTCCGGTTCGCAGTCTCGGGCGTGCAGCGCCGGGCGAGAGCGATAGAGATAATTGAGATCGCGCACCAGCTGCCAGACACCGCGATGCGGGGCGAAATCGAGCAGGTGCCAGTCGAGCGCCCTTGCCTCGCTCCATTCCGCGCGCTGGGCAAATTCCTGCCCCATGAACAGGAGCTTCTTGCCGGGATAGCCCCACATGAAGGCATAGTAGGCGCGCAGCGTCGCGAACTTCTGCCAGTCGTCGCCCGCCATCTTGGTGAGCAGCGTGCCTTTGCCATGCACGACCTCGTCATGGGACAGCGGCAGGACGAAATTCTCGCTGAAGGCGTAGAGCAGCCCGAAGGTGATTTCGTTGTGGTGATGCTTGCGGTGCACCGGCTCCTTGGACAAGTACTCCAGCGTGTCGTGCATGAAGCCCATGTTCCACTTGAAGCCGAAACCGAGCCCACCTTCATGCACCGGCTGCGATACTTTGGGCCATGAGGTCGATTCCTCGGCGATTGTTATCACACCGGGATGGGCACCGTAGACGGCAGCGTTCATCTTCTGCAGGAAGCGAACCGATTCCAGGTTTTCGCGGCCGCCAAACTCGTTGGGGATCCACTCGCCTTCCTTGCGCGAGTAGTCGAGGTAGAGCATCGACGCCACGGCATCCACGCGCAGGCCATCAACATGGTATTTCTCTGCCCAGAACAGCGCGTTGTTGACGAGGAACGAGACCACCTCGCGCCGGCCAAAATTGTAGATCGCGGTGTTCCAGTCGGGATGGAAGCCCTGGCGCGGGTCGGCATGCTCGTAGAGCGCCGTTCCGTCGAAATGCGCGAGCCCATGCTCGTCGACAGGGAAATGAGCCGGCACCCAGTCGAGGATGACGCCGATGCCGGCACGATGGGCGCCATCGACGAAGCGGGCAAAGCCCTCAGGTTCGCCGAACCGGGCGGACGGCGCATAGAGCCCCGTCGTCTGGTAACCCCAGGACGGGTCATAGGGGTGCTCGGAGATCGGCATGAACTCGATATGGGTAAAGCCTGTCTCGACGGCATAAGGGATCAGCCGGTCGGCCATTTCGTCCCACGACAGGAACGTGCCGTCGTCGCGGCGCTGCCACGAGCCGGCATGCACCTCATAGATGCTGATCGGCTCACGCCGATGGTCGGCCGCTCGCCAGTGAGCGCGATGCTTGTCATCGCCCCATTCATGCGCAGGCGGTATGTCCGTCACCGACGCGGTTGCCGGCCTGAACTCCGAGCGGATGGCATAGGGGTCCGCCTTGAGCGGCAGCCGCACGCCCCGGGCACCGATCAGTTCAAACTTGTAGGGGCGGCCCGGCCCGATGTCGGGGATAAAGATTTCCCAGATGCCGGTATCCTGGCGCAGCCGCATTGGGTGGCGGCGGCCGTCCCAGTCGTTGAAATCGCCAACCACCGAGACGCGATGCGCGTTGGGAGCCCAGACTGCGAAGTGAACGCCATCGACGCCTTCGTGCGAAATCAGATGCGCGCCCATCTTGTCGAACAGCCTGAGATGCGAGCCCTCCGAGATGAAATAGTCATCCATCGGCCCAAGCACCGGGCCGAAGCTGTAAGGGTCGGTGAGCCACCAGTCGCCGCCGGAATTGCGGGCATGGTAGCGCATCGGCTGACGCTTGCGGATGGTGAGTTTGCCCTCGAAGAAGCCTGTGTCATTGCGCCGGGCAAGCTCGCCGCACGCCTTGCCCTCGAGCGTGTGAGCAGTCACCGTTTCGGCATGCGGCACGAAGCAACGCGCAAGAAACCCCCTGCCCGATTGCTGGAGCCCCAGCACCGCGAACGGATCGCCATGAGTGCCGTTCACGATCGCCTCGATATCGCCATCCGTGGCTCTGTCGAGCTCCGGTTTCGTTTCGGCGGCCGCGCCCGGCTTCAGCATGTTTCGGTGCCCCCTCCCAGGGTTTCTTCGGCGGGTCAGTTCATGCAATCACATCAGGCCGGCACGTTCCAGATTTCTTTGGCATATTGGCGGATGGTGCGGTCGGATGAGAACCAGCCGACGCGCGCGACATTGCGAATGGCACGCGCATACCAGTCCGGGCTGTCGCGCCAGACATTGTCGACCTGGCGCTGGGCAGCGGCATAAGAATCGAAATCGGCCGCGACCATGAACCAGTCGTGCTGGTAGAGCCCGTCCATCAGCTCGCGATAACGCGCCGGATCGTCGGGCGAAAAGACGCCGGATGAAATCGCAGCGACCGCCTGCTTGAGTTCGGGCGAACCGTCGATCACCGCCGCCGGCTGGTAGCCGCTGTTGCGGCGCTCGGCGACCTCCTCGGTGGTCAGGCCGAAGATGAAGATGTTGTCGTCGCCGACATGCTCCTTGATCTCGACATTGGCGCCGTCGAGCGTGCCGATGGTGAGCGCACCGTTGAGCGCGAACTTCATGTTGCCGGTGCCCGAAGCTTCCATGCCCGCCGTCGAGATTTGCTCCGACAGGTCCGCTGCTGGCATCAAGATTTCGGCAGCGCTGACATTGTAGTTCGGCACGAAGACGACCTTCAGCAGGCCACGGACTGACGGGTCGCTGTTGATCACCCGGGCAACGTCGTTGGCCAGTTTGATGATCAGCTTGGCGTTGTGGTAGCTCGGTGCCGCCTTACCGCCGAAGAACTTCACCCGCGGCATCCATTCGCGTTCGGGGTGCGAGCGGATCTGGTCGTAGAGCGCCACCGCCTCGATGATGTTGAGCAGTTGGCGCTTGTATTCATGGATGCGCTTGATCTGGATGTCGAACAACGCCGACGGATCGACCTTGATGCCCAGCCGCTCCGCCACGAGGTTCGACAGCCGCACCTTGTTGGCGCGCTTGACTGCAGCAAACTTGTCGCGAAACGCGGCATCCCCGGCAAAGCCGTCGAGCTCGCGGATCGCCTCGATGTCGTCGAGGAACCGATCACCGATGGCTTCGCGCGCCAGACCTGTCAGGCCCGGATTGCACTGGATCAGCCAGCGGCGCGGCGTGATGCCGTTGGTCTTGTTGTTGATCCGGCCGGGGTAAAGCCTGTGAAGATCGGCGAACACCGTCTCTTTCATCAGTTCGGTATGGAGAGCCGACACGCCATTGACACTGTGCGAGCCGGCGAAGGCGAGATTGCCCATGCGCACGCGGCGCTCGCCGTTTTCCTGGATTAGCGAAATGCGGCTGATCTGCTCGCCAGTGAAGCGTCCAGTCGCCCGCGCCTCCAGCAGCACTTCGGCATTGATCGCGTAGACGAGCTGCATGTGGCGCGGCAAAAGCCGCTCGAACAGCGGCACCGGCCAGCTTTCCAGCGCTTCGGGCAGCAGCGTGTGGTTGGTGTAGGCAAAGGTGCGCTTGGTGATGTCCCACGACGTGTCGAAGTCCATGCCATGAACGTCCATCAACAGGCGCATCAATTCAGGTACGGCGACAGCGGGATGGGTATCGTTGAGATGGATTGCCGCCTTGTCGGGCAAGGACAGCAGGTCACCATACTTGCTGATGTGGCGCTGCAGGATGTCCTGCAGCGAGGCGGTCGAGAAGAAGTATTCCTGACGCAGCCGCAGCTCCTGGCCGGCCTTGTGTGAGTCCGCGGGGTAGAGCACGCGCGACAGGGCGTCGGCCTTGTTGCTCTCGGCAAGCGCGCCGATGTGGTCGCCGGCATTGAACTTGTCGAGCAGGATCGGGTCGAGCGGCATGCCAGACCACAGGCGTAGCGTGTTGACCCGCGCACCGCGCCAGCCAACCACCGGAGTGTCGTAGGCGACGGCCAGCACGCGATCGGTGGGCTTCCAGACATGCCTTTCGAGCCGTCCGTCCGGCGCCGTGATCGATTCGACCGAACCGCCGAAGCCGACCTCAAAGGCGCGTTCGCGGCGCTCGAATTCCCACGGATTGCCGTGTTCTAGCCAGGTCTCGGGCAGCTCGACCTGCCAGCCATCATGGATTTCCTGGCGGAACATGCCGTTGGCGTAGCGGATGCCGTAGCCATGGGCCGGAATGTCGACGGTCGCCATGCTTTCCATGAAGCAGGCGGCGAGCCGGCCGAGACCGCCATTGCCGAGTGCTGCGTCAGGCTCCAGCTTGGCAATGATGTCGAACTCGACACCGAGCGAGGCAAGTGCTTCGCGCATCGCGTCCATCAGGCCGAGATTGGAGAAGGCGTCGCGCATCAGGCGGCCGATCAGGAACTCCAGCGAGAGGTAATAAACCCGCTTGGCGCTCTGGTCGTAGGCCTCCTTGGTCGAGGAGATCCACTCGTCGACGATGCGGTCGCGCACGACCTTGATCGACGCGGTCAGCCAGTCGTAGTCGGTGGCAACTGTCGCGTCCTTGCCGAGCCGGTACTTCAGCGCGCTCAGGATTTCGGCAGCCAGTGCCTCGGGGCTCGTGTCGCCAAGGTGCGGTTGGGGGACTTTCGGGGTCACTGCGCGGGTCATGTTGCCTCTCGCATGTTGTTCGGCCACCGTTGACTTGCCTCCCTTGCCGACACCTGTCCTCCCGCACTCATGTTAGCCATTCCGAATGCGATCTCAATCGATTTAAATCTCCGCGTCAATATCTTGCGACGCGGAGACCTAAGGATGTGGCCGGGCGGTCACGCAGCGATTGCGGCCTCCGGCGGTGCCTTGGCTCCAGTCATGAAGGCCACCGCATCCGACATCGTGTATTCCTTCGGATCGATGACCGTCAGCCTGCGACCGAGGCGGTGGATATGGATCCGGTCGGCCACCTCGAAGACATGCGGCATGTTGTGCGAAATGAGCACGATCGGCAGGCCACGACGTTTCACGTCCAGGATCAGTTCGAGCACGCGGCGCGATTCCTTGACGCCAAGTGCCGCCGTCGGCTCGTCCATGATCACGACCTTGGAGCCGAAGGCTGCGGCACGCGCCACCGCCACACCCTGGCGCTGGCCGCCGGAAAGTGTTTCGACGGCCTGGCTGATGTTCTGGATGGTCATCAGGCCAAGTTCGGTCAGCTTTTCGCGCGCCCGCCTTTCCATTGCCCCCCGGTCGAGCATACGGAACCAGTTACCCATGATACCGGGCTTCCGGATTTCGCGGCCGAGGAACATGTTGTCGGCGATCGACAGCGCCGGCGACAGAGCGAGGTTCTGGTAGACCGTTTCGATGCCCGCATCGCGGGCCTCCATCGGCGCCTTGAAGTTGACCACCTTGCCTTCGAGTCGTATCTCGCCTTCGTCGGGGGTAATGGCTCCCGAGATCGCCTTGATGAGCGACGACTTGCCGGCGCCGTTGTCGCCGATCACGGCGAGGATTTCGCCGGGGTAGAGGTCGAAATCGGCCTGATCCAGCGCGGTGACGCGGCCATATCGCTTGACCAGGCCGCGTGCGGTGAGAAGAGGTTCGGTAGCCATCAGCCTGCAACCTTTCTGATCCACTGGTCGATTGCGACCGCGATGATGATGAGGGTGCCGATCAGCAGATAGGTCCACTGCGGGTCGGTGCCGATAAGCCGAAGGCCGAGTTGGAAGACGCCGACGATCAGCGCGCCGAACAGCATGCCCATGATCGAGCCACGCCCGCCGAACAGCGAGATGCCGCCGATCACCACCGCGGTGATGGATTCGATGTTGGCGAACTGGCCTGCGGTGGGAGAAACCGAACCGATGCGGCCAATGAGCATCCAGCCACCGAGGGCGCAGATCAGCCCGGAGATCACGTAGACAGAGATAAGAACCCTGTTGACGCGCACACCGGAAAGCTGGGCAGCCTCGGGATCATCGCCGATGGCATAGACGTGCCGGCCCCAGGCGGTGTGGTTCAAGATGTACCAGAGGACCGCCACCAGCAGCACCATGGCGACGACGCCATAGGTGAAGACAGCATTGCCTAGGCGAAAGTTCTCGCCGAAGAATTTGAGGATCGGTGCCTGCGCCTCGATGTCCTGGGAACGGATCGTCTCGTTGGCGGAATAGAGGAAGTTCGTCGCCAGCACGATCTGCCAGGTGCCGAGCGTGACGATGAACGGCGGCAGCTTCATGTAGGAAACGAGCACACCATTCAGCCAACCGCAGAGAGCGCCAACGGCGAACCCGCACAGGATCGCCAGCGACGGCGGCAAGCCGTAGCGGAAGGTAAATTGCCCCATCACTACCGACGACAGCACCATGATGGCGCCGACCGACAGGTCGATGCCTGCGGTAAGGATGACCAGTGTCTGGGCAGCGCCGATGATACCCGTGATCGCCACCTGCTGCAGGATCAGCGTCATCGAGAAGGCCGAGAAGAACTTGCCGCCGATGATCACGCCGAAAAGCGCGATCGAGGCAACCAGCACGATCAGCGGCACCGCTGCCGGATTGGAGTGCAGGAAATGCTGGATCTTTTCGATCGGCGACCGCGTATGCGTGTCGAAGCTTGCCACTGAGGTGTCGCTGGCCGAGAGAACCTTCTCGAACTCCTGCGGCCGCCTGGCATCTGCCGAAGCGTCAGTCATGTCGATTTCCTCCCATGAGGGATTTCACATCCCCCTTGCAAGAAGGGCGACCAAGGGGCCGCCCTTCGTCTGCAAGGGAGTGTCACGCCGTCAGGCGGTCAGATCAACCCCAGCACTTCTCAAGGCCGGTCTTGACGTCGATCGATTCCACGCCGGCGGCCGGCTTGTCGGTCACCAGCGAAACGCCGGTGTCGAAGAAGTCCTTGCCTTCAGTCGGCTTGGGCTTCTCACCAGAGTCGGCGAACTTCTTGATCGCCTCGATGCCGAGTGCCGCCATCATCAGCGGATATTGCTGCGAGGTCGCGCCGATGACGCCGTCCTGGACGTTCTTGACGCCCGGGCAGCCGCCGTCGACGGAAACGATCAGCACGTTCTTTTCCATGCCGACCGCCTTGAGCGCCTCATAGGCACCGGCAGCGGCAGGCTCGTTGATGGTATGCACTACGGTGATGCCGGGATCCTTCTGGAGAAGGTTTTCCATGGCCTTGCGGCCACCCTCTTCATTGCCGTTGGTGACGTCATGGCCGACGATGCGCGCATCGTCTTCGTCGCCGATCTTGTTGGCGTCCTTCACGTCGATGCCGAAGCCCATCATGAAACCCTGGTCGCGCAGCACGTCGACCGTTGGCTGCGACGGAGTCAGATCAAGGAAGGCAACCTTGGCGTCCTTGGCCTTGTCGCCAAGGGTTGCTGCAGCCCACTGGCCGATCAGCTTGCCGGCAAGCAAATTGTCGGTGGCGAAGGTGGCATCAGCCGCATCGGCAGGCTCAAGTGGAGTGTCGAGCGCGATGACCAGGATGCCCGCATCGCGCGCCTTCTTGATCGCAGGCACGATGCCCTTGGTGTCGGAGGCGGTGATCAGGATGCCCTTGGCGCCGTCGGCAATACAAGTTTCGATCGCCGCAACCTGGCTTTCGCTGTCGCCGTCGATCTTGCCGGCGTAGCTCTTCAGAGTGACGCCGAGTTCGGTCGCCTTGGCGGTCGCACCTTCCTTCATCTTGACGAAGAAGGGATTGGTGTCGGTCTTCGTGATCAGGCATGCGCCGACATCAGCGGCAGATGCAGGCGCAGCAATGCTTGCAAGCGCGGCAACAGCCGCACCAAAGACAGTCGTCTTCAGAACTGAAAATTTCATCGGGTACTCCTCCCAAAACCAAACCATGCGACCCGCACCAGCGGTGCCGCTCCGGATGCTCGTGCACTCTTCCCAGTCGAGTATCCGGCCCTGACGAAACACCAATCGGCAACGCGAGTCAATAATTAAATCACTCTTATTTATTATTGACAGGATTGCGGTCGACCCGCATTCTGTCCCAAAAGAAAATTGCGGATCTTCAGAGAAAACCGCTGAAATGACGGGAGGAAGCCGGTGGAGGCCGGGAGTTCGAGGCACGGCACGCCAGAGACTGGGGAAAGCCCGCAGCTGCGCGGCACCAACCAGAGCGGCATGCGCGATCACAACGAACGGCTGGTGCTGTCGCTGGTGCGGCAGAGCGGCGCGCTGGCGAAATCCGACATCGCACGCATGACCGGCCTTTCAGCGCAGACCGTCTCCGTCATCATGCGGGAGCTGGAGGTCGAAGGCCTGCTGCTGCGACAAGAGCCCATACGCGGCAAGATCGGTCAGCCTTCCATCCCGATGGCGCTCAATCCCGAGGGCGCGTTCTTCATCGGTCTCAAGATCGGCCGGCGCAGCGCCGAGCTGGTGCTCATCGACTTTCTCGGCAAGACCCGCGCAATGCTGCAGAATTCATATGGCTACCCCACCCCGCGCGACACCATTGAGTTCGTCAAATCCGGCATTGCCGAGATGCGCGCCAGCCTGACGCGAGAGCAGGACAAGCGCATCGCCGGGCTCGGCGTCGCCATGCCATTCGAACTGTGGAACTGGGTCGATACCGCAGGCGCGCCGCTCGAGGTGATGGAGGAGTGGCGTAACCACGACATCCGCAGCGACTTTCAGGCGCTGTTTCCCTTCCCTGTCTACGTGCAGAACGACGCGACTTCGGCCTGCGGCGCCGAGCTGGTGTTCGGCGACATCGGCGGCTTGCGCGACTTCGTCTATTTCTACATCGGCGCCTTTGCCGGCGGCGGCGTCGTGCTCAACGGCAGGCTTTACAGCGGCCCTACCGGAAATGCCGGCGCGCTCGGCTCAATGCCGGTGCCCGGCCCTGGCGGCAGGCCGACGCAGTTGATCGATGTCGCATCGATTGCAGTGCTCGAAAAATCGCTGAATGCCAAAGGCATCGAAGCCGCCTATCTCTGGACCTCGCCGGAGGAATGGGGCGACCTCGGCGCGGATCTCGATACCTGGATCGCAAGCGCATCCGACGCGCTCGCCTACGCCATCGTTGCATCCGCATCCGTCATCGATTTCGAATGCGCCGTCATCGACGGCTGGATGCCGCCAGCGATCCGCGCCCGGATTGTCGGCACGGTACAGACATCGATCAGCAAGATCGACATCGAGGGCCTGCGTATCCCCACCGTGCGAGAGGGAACAGTGGGCATCCATGCTCGCGCCATGGGCGGAGCCAGCCTGCCGCTGTCCGAGCGTTTCCTCATCGGCTCGACCGCGCCATCACGAGGGGTCTGAACATGCTCATCGGCATCCCGCCCCTTCTTGGCCCGGAACTGCTCTTCACCTTGCGCGCCATGGGCCATGGCGACGAAATTGCCATCGTCGACGGCAATTACCCAGCCCTTGAACATGGCCGCCGCGTCATCCGTGCCGATGGCCTCGACCTGCTACCCGTTCTCGAAGCCGTACTGCAGGTGTTGCCTGTCGATGACTTTGTTCCGCAGGCGATTTTCCGGTCTTCGGTGAAGGGTGATCCGACCGTCTCCGAAACGGTGCATGAGGAGATCGAGGCCGTGTGCGCACGCCATGCGCCAGGATTTGCCGTCGTCCCGCTCGCCGGCGACACGTTCTATGGCCGGGTCAAGGCGGCCCACACCATCATTGCCACCAGCGAGCCAAGGCTCTACGCCAACGTCATCATCCGCAAGGGCGTCATCTATCCAAAGGGAACCGGCAAGCCATGATCCTGTGCTGCGGCGAAGCGCTCATCGACATGCTGCCACGGCAGAGTCCTGATGGCGAACCTGCTTTCGCCCCCTATGCCGGCGGCGCAATATTCAATTCCGCGATCGCACTCGGTCGCCTGGGCGTGCCTACCGAATTCTTCTCCGGTCTCTCGTCCGATCTGTTCGGCCAGCAGATCCGCGACGTGCTCGCCGCGAGCAATGTCGGTTCGCGCTATGCCAATCTTTCGGGCCGCCCAACGACGCTGGCCTTCGTCCGGCTCGACAACGGCCACGCCACCTACACATTCTATGACGAGAACACCGCCGGTCGCATGCTCACCGAGGCCGACGTGCCGACGCTCGGCGACGACATCGATGCCATGCTGTTCGGCGCGATCAGCCTCATTCCCGAGCCATGCGGTTCGGCCTATGAGGCGCTGATGAAGCGCGAGCACCAACACCGCGTGATGATGTTCGACCCCAACATCCGGCCGGGCTTCATCCAGGACAAGCAGGCGCATCTTGGACGCATGCACCGCATGCTTGCCATGGCCGACATCGTCAAGCTTTCGGACGAGGACCTAGCCTGGTTCGGCGAAACGGGCAGCCATGACGAGATCGCGGCTGACTGGTTGAGCAAGGGCCCGAAGCTGGTGATCATCACCAAGGGCAGCAAGGGTGCAACCGGCTACAGCGGCAGGCACACTGTTTCCGTGACACCCGAAAAAGTGACGGTGGTCGACACCGTCGGTGCTGGCGACACCTTCAATGCGGGCGTCTTGGCCTCGCTGCATGAGCAGAACGTTTTGACCAAGGCTGCCATCTCAGAACTTTCGGAATCAGCCGTCGAAGCAGCGCTTTCGCTTGGTGGACGCGCCGCGGCTGTGACCGTGTCGCGAGCCGGCGCAAACCCGCCATGGCGGCGCGAACTGGCCTGAATCGGGCGTTTTCCGGCGATTTCACCGATCACTTTATGTTTCGCATCGCCAAGCCGGCTTAGACGCACCAGCCGGTAAAACCGCTGTTTTCCGCCATTTTCGGCGGGAAATTGCTGCAACCGAAAGTAACAAGAACCGCAGGCGCGCCTTGCATGCCGCAGGGTGCTCGGCTTTTTCGGACTCCCCAACTCTGCTATCAGCGGCGCGACGAAACGATTGGGTTTTTGGGGCAATAATGCAGTTCATCGATCTCGGCGCGCAGCGCGAACGAATCCGCGACCGTCTGAAGGCGGCTATCGACAAGGTTGTCGACGAGGGACGATATATCCTCGGCCCGGAAGTCACCGAATTCGAAAACCAGCTCGCCAAGTATGTCGGCGTCAAGCATGTCGTCGCCTGCGCCAACGGCACCGACGCGCTGCTGCTGCCGCTGCTCGCCTCAGGCATCGGCCCGGGCGATGCGGTGTTTGTGCCGAGCTTCACCTTTGCTGCGACCGCCGAAGTGGTGGCCTTGGCCAAGGCCGAGCCGGTCTTCGTCGACATCGAGCCGGACACCTACAACATCTCCATCGAGAGCCTCGAAGCGGCGATCGCCATGATCAAGGCTGAAGGCCGTCTGAAGCCGAAGGCAATCATCCCGGTCGACCTGTTCGGCATCGCGGCAGACTATGCGGCCATCGACGCCATCGCCAAGCGCGAGAACCTGCTTGTCATCGAAGACGCCGCCCAGTCGATTGGTGGCTCGCAGGATGGCAAGATGTGCGGCGCCTACGGCCATGTCGCGGCCACCAGCTTCTACCCGGCCAAGCCGCTCGGCTGCTACGGCGACGGCGGCGCGATGTTCACCAATGACGACGAGTTCGCCGCGAAGCTGCGTTCCTTCGCCTTCCACGGCAAGGGCGAGACCCAGTACGACAACATCCATGTCGGCCTGAACTCGCGCCTCGACACGCTGCAGGCGGCGATCCTGATCGAGAAGCTCGCGATCCTGGAAGACGAGATGGAGGCGCGCGCGCGCGTCGCCAAGCGTTATGCCGACGGTCTCGGCGACGTGGTCAAGGCCTCGCGCGCGCCAGAAGGCGGCCGTTCGGCCTGGGCGCAGTACGCCATCGAGACCGTCGACCGCGACGGGCTGAAGGCACATCTGCAGGCAGAGGGCATTCCCTCCGTCATCTACTACGTGAAGCCGCTGCATGTGCAGGTGGCCTACAGCCACTACCCGCGCACGCCGGGCGGTCTGCCGGTATCCGATGCCGTGCCGGGCACCATCCTGTGCCTGCCAATGCATCCTTACCTCAGCGAAGCCGACCAGGACCGGATCATTTCAACGATCCGCAACTATGTCGGCTCCAACTCGGCCAAGATCGCGGCCGAGTAAGCGCGGCTCTCAGGTCAGAACATGAAGGCCGGGTCGATGATCCGGCCGCTCGACACGAAATGCGGATTGGCGAAATCCGCATCGCTGGCCTGGTTACGCTTGCCATAGACCAGCGACGCACCGTCAAGCGTATGCGTAGTGCCACCCGCCGCGCGCAACACCGCATCGCCCGCTGCCGTATCCCATTCCATCGTCCGCCCAAAGCGCGGATAGAGGTCTGCCTCGCCCGCCGCAAGCAGGCAGAACTTCAGCGACGAGCCAACCGAGACGATCTCGGCGGCATGCACGCGCTTGATGAAGGCTTCCGTCTCTGGCGTCAGGTGCGAGCGACTGGCGACGATAGTCAGCGGCTCGCGCCCTTCGCGCACATGGATCTGGCGGCGCCCGGAAGCGTTGCCTTCGGCGATCTCATACGCTTCCGCCTTTCCCGGCCTGCCTGCAAAGAAGCGGCCAGTACAGGGCGCGTAGACGACGCCGATTTCAGGAGCTCCGTCGCGGACCAGCGCGATGTTGACGGTGAAGTCGGTGCGACGCTTGACGAACTCCTTGGTGCCGTCGAGCGGATCGATCACAAAGAACGCGCGCCCGAGGTCCGGCGGAACGACACCTTCGGCCGTCTCTTCCTCGGCAACGCAAGGCACGCCTGGAAAGGCTGCTCGCAATCCTTCGAGGATGATCTTCTCGGCAGCCCTGTCGGCTTGCGTGACGGGCGAGGCGTCGGCCTTGTCCGTCACCGTAATTTCGGAATTGTAGACTTCCATGATCGCCTGCCCGGCTTCCACCGCCAGGCGTTCGAACACCGCAAGAATGGCTTCGTCAGATGCCGCCACCGTCGTCGTTTTGATGCTCTGCAATGTCTCGCTCATTCAGCCAGTGCTCGACCGTCTCGACCATTTCTTCAGGGGTCTTGCCGAGGGTCTGGAGATGAATCTCAGGATTCTCCGGCGTTTCATAGGGTGAATCGACGCCAGTGAAATTCTTGATCGCGCCAGCCAGCGCACGAGCGTAAAGCCCCTTGGTATCTCGCCTAGCGCACTCTTCGAACGGTGTGTCGACAAACACCTCGACAAATTCGCCCTGCCCCATCAGTTCGCGCGCCATACGACGCTCCGCACGGAACGGCGAGATGAAGGAGACAATGACGATCAGGCCGGCATCGGCCATCAGCTTGGCTACTTCAGCGACACGGCGGATGTTTTCGACGCGGTCTTCGTCGGTAAAGCCGAGATCGCGGTTGAGACCGTGGCGGACATTGTCGCCGTCCAGCACATAGGTATGGCGGCCGGCGGCGTGCAGCTTCTTTTCAAGCAGGTTGGCGACCGTCGACTTGCCGGAGCCAGACAGGCCGGTGAACCACAACACCGCAGGGCGCTGGTTCTTGTGTTCAGCGCGCGCCTTTCGGGTCACGTCGAGCGACTGCCAGTGGATGTTCCCGGCCCGGCGCAGCGGATTCAGGATCATGCCGGCGCCGACGGTGGCGTTGGTGATGCGGTCGATCAGAATGAAGGCGCCTGTTGTGCGGTTGTCGGCGAAGTTGTCGAAAGCCACAGGCGACTGAGTCGAGATGTTGCAAACACCGACTTCATTCATCTCCAGCGCCTTCGCCGCTTCGCGGGCGAAATCATTGACGTTGACGCGGTACTGGAGGTCCGTGACCGTCGCGCTCGCCTGGTCCGTTTCGGTGCGCAGGATATAGGAGCGGCCCGGCAGCAACGCCGCTTCGTCGAACCAGACGACATTTGCGGCGAATTGATCGGCGACATGCGGACGGGCATTCGGCGCCACCAGTATGTTGCCGCGCGAAATCTCGACTTCGTCGTCGAGAACAAGCGTAACCGCCTGGCCCGCGACTGCCGTGCGCAGGTCGCCGCCATGGGCGACGATGCGCTTGACCGTGGAAGGTTTGCCCGATTTTGCGACGACGATCTCGTCGCCTTGCGAAATCGAACCCGAAGCGATGGTGCCGGCAAAGCCACGGAAATCCAGATTGGGACGGTTCACATATTGCACCGGGAAGCGGAACGGGCGTTCGACCGCCTCTTCTTCGACCACGACCGTTTCAAGATGCTCGATCAGCGTCGGGCCGGAGTACCAGCCCATCTTGTCCGAGCGCCGGGTGACGTTGTCGCCGAAGCGCGCCGACATCGGGATCGGCACGATCGACTTGAAGCCCAAGGTCTCGGCAAAAGCCGCGTATTCGGCAGTGATGCGCTCGAAGATCTTCTGGTCGAAGTCGACAAGATCGATCTTGTTGATCGCGACGACGATGTTCCTGATGCCGAGCAGCGAGGCGATGATCGAATGGCGCCGCGTCTGGCGCAGCACGCCCTGGCGCGCGTCAACCAGAACAATGGCAAGATCGGCCGTCGAGGCGCCGGTTGCCATGTTACGCGTGTATTGCTCGTGGCCGGGCGTATCGGCGACGATAAACTTGCGCTTCGGCGTGGCGAAGAAGCGGTAGGCGACGTCGATGGTGATGCCCTGCTCGCGCTCGGCTTCCAGCCCGTCGACCAGAAGCGCGAAATCGACGTCCTCGCCGGTCGTGCCGTGCTTGCGCGAATCGCGTTCGAGCGCTGCGAGCTGGTCCTCGAAAATCTGCTTGGTGTCGGACAGAAGGCGGCCGATCAGCGTCGACTTGCCGTCATCTACGGAACCGCAGGTCAGGAAGCGCAGGAGCGATTTCTGCTCCTGGCCAGCGAGATACTCGCGGACGCTTTCAGCAGTCTCGACCTTGGTGGCCATGGCGTGGCGCATTCTCAGAAATATCCTTCGCGCTTCTTCTTTTCCATCGAACCGGCTTCGTCGCGGTCGATGAGGCGTCCCTGCCGCTCGGACGTGCGTGCCGTCAGCATCTCGCTGACGATGCCTTCGAGACTGTCGGCGTCGGATTCGATCGCGCCGGTCAGCGGGTAGCAGCCCAGCGTGCGGAACCGCACCAGCTTGTTTTCCACCACCTCGCCCGGTTGCAGCTTCATGCGGTCGTCGTCGCGAAGGATCAGCATGCCGTCGCGCTCAACCACCGGTCGGTGCTTGGCGAAATAGAGCGGCACGATCGGGATATTTTCCTGCAGGATGTACTGCCAGATATCGAGCTCGGTCCAATTGGACAGCGGAAAGACGCGGATCGATTCACCTGCGGCGACGCGGGTGTTGAAGATCTTCCACATTTCCGGGCGCTGGTTCTTCGGATCCCATGCATGCTGGGCGTTGCGGAAGGAGAAGATGCGCTCCTTGGCGCGCGACTTCTCCTCATCGCGGCGGGCACCGCCGAAGGCTGCGTCGAAGCCGTATTTGTCGAGCGCCTGGCGCAGGCCAACGGTCTTCATCACATGCGTATGGGTGTTCGAGCCATGGTCGAACGGATTGATGTTGTCACGTACGCCGTCCGGATTGACATGGACAAGCAGGTCGAAGCCGAGCTCGCGCGCCATCGCGTCGCGGAACTCGATCATCTCGCGGAACTTCCAGGTCGTATCGACATGCAGGAACGGGAATGGTGGCTTGGCGGGATAGAAGGCCTTCATCGCCAGATGCAGCAGGACCGAGGAGTCCTTTCCCACGGAATAGAGCATCACGGGCTTGGTGAAAGTGGCAGCGACCTCACGGAAAATGTGGATCGCCTCCGCCTCGAGACGGTCCAGGTGAGTCAGTCTGGCAAGCATTGAAAAGCCTTCGGAAATCGTTCCTTGGCCGCGGTTTTTGTGCCGAAACGACCGATTGGTTGCAGTGTCGCACAAATTAGCTGTGTCGCAAGCAGCCCACGACCAAAAAGCACCGTCTGCACAGTCAGTTTTTGCCCGCGTTCCACATCTTCTGGAATGCAATTCCATGGCGCAGTCAGGCGGCGGCTCCTGGCGCCAAATTTGTCCGCGGACAGATAGTTCTGTCGCGACCTCGCAAGACAACGATTCCTGTCGGCTCGAAGCGTGGATAGACAGGGCTGTTTTTCCACGCCCTTTCGAAGGGCCGTATTATTGCGGGATGCCAACGACAGGAGCCCGCCTTGGAACAAACGACCAACCTGAAAATGCCCTTCATCATGCCTTCGCAAGCGCAAAAGCACGTCACCCACAACGAGGCGCTGCTGGCGCTCGACGTCGTCGTGCAGCTTTCGGTGCTCGACCGGCATCTGGCAACACCTCCCGCCCTGCCTGTCGAAGGCGACCGCTACATTGTAGCTGCTGCGGCCACGGGCGGCTGGACTGGAAAGAGTGGCCAGGTCGCTGCCTGGCAGGACGGCGTCTGGGCCTTCCAGATCCCGGTCAAGGGTTGGCTCGCCTGGGTGGCCGACGAGCAACGTCTTCTCGCCTATGATGGCACCTTTTGGCTCGATGCAATCGCGCTCGGCATCAATCCGGCCAGCATGGTCGGCATCAACACCACGGCCGACGCCACCAACAGGCTATCGGTGAAGAGCCAGGCAGTTCTGTTCGACAATCAAGGTTCCGGCCAGCAGGTCAAGATCAACAAGGCGGCCGCCGGCGACAATGCCTCACTGCTTTTTCAAACCGGCTATTCGGGCCGCACCGAATTCGGCCTCGCCGGCGATGACGACTGGCACGTCAAGGTATCGGCCGATGGCTCTGCCTGGACAGAGGCGCTGAAGGTCAGCCGCAGCGATGGGCGCGTGCTGCTGCCGGCAGGGCTATCGCTGACTGACCAGAACCAGGCAGTGGCCAAGCGGCATGTCCGCGAACTGCTCATCGCCAACCGAACGTACTACGTTCGCACCGATGGCTCCAATAGCAACACCGGCCTTGTCAACAATGCTGGCGGGGTCTTCCTGACCATCCAAAAGGCTGTCGACACCGCCGCTGCCCTCGATCTCTCCATTTTCAACGTGACAATCCAGGTTGGCGCCGGCATTTATTCAGAGGCCATCTCATTCAAAAGTTACGTCGGAGCAGGACCAATCACCATCCAGGGGGATTTGACCACTCCGTTCAATGTGACTTCGTCACTGACGACCGGATTCAACTTCTCCGCAATCAACGTCACCGGACGCTGGCGTGTCGCCGGCATCAAACTCACCAATACCGGCAACTTCATCGCCGGAATCTATTGCGAGAACTCGATGATCGAATGGTCGAGCATTGAGTTTGGTGCATTCAGCGGAACCTCGTCCGTGCACCTGCAGGTCGGGTTTGGTGGAGTCCTGAAATCTTACGGCAACTACAGTATTTCAGGCGGAGCAGTCGCGCATATCTACGCGACGCTGGGCGCAGTCATTTCAAACATCGGACGGATGATCACTCTCACTGGCACGCCTGCGTTTTCAAACTGGTTCGCCGGGGTCTTTTCCGGATCGCTGCTGCAGATCAACGGCAACACCTTCTCGGGTACCGCAACTGGCACCCGCTACAGCGTCACGACCAACTCAGTCATCGACACAAATGGTGGCGGAGCCAGCTACCTGCCAGGCGGAACCAGCGGTTCCGTGGGCACTGGAGGCCAGTACGTCTGACTGGCGGCCCGCCTCTACTGGACGCGGTAGTACCTGCCGTACCAGTCGACGAAGCGGACGAGCCCCTCCTCGATCGGCGTGTGCGGAAGCTCGCCGATCAATGCTTCGAGGTCGCTGACGTCGGCCCAGGTGCTGAGCACGTCGCCCGGCTGCAGCGGCATGAAGTTCTTCACCGCCTTGCGGCCGGTCGCGCGCTCGAGAATGCGGATCATCTCCATCAGATGCTCCTTGCGGCGGTTACCGATGTTCATCACGCGGTGCGGCGCCCAACTGCCGGAGGCGCCACCGGCGGCGATGTCGTAGTCGGGATCGGCCTTCGGTGGCAGGTCGATCAGCCGCACGATGCCTTCGACAATGTCGTCGATGTAGGTGAAGTCGCGGTACATATCGCCATTGTTGTAGATGTCGATCGCCTCGCCGGCGAAGATGGCGCGGGTGAACTTGTAGTAGGCCATGTCAGGCCGGCCCAACGGTCCGTAGACCGTGAAGAAGCGCAAGCCCGTTGCCGGCACGCCAAACAGATGGCTGTAAGTGTGCGCCATCAGTTCGTTGGCCTTCTTGGTCGCGGCGTAAAGGCTGACCGGATGGTCGACGCCGTCGCGCGGCGAATAGGGCTGCTTCTTGTTGCCACCATAGACCGAGCTCGACGAAGCGTAGATCAGGTGCTTCGGCTGTGTTGCGCGGCAGTTTTCGAGGATGTTCAAAAAGCCGGTGACGTTGGCATCGATGTAGGCTTGCGGATTGTCGAGCGAATAGCGCACGCCGGCCTGTGCCGCGAGGTTGATCACAATCTCCGGCCGGCATTCGAACGCGGATTTCACCGCCGCCGCATCAGCCATATCGGCCTGGATAAAGCGGAAATCGTCATGTTCGGCGAGTATCTCCAGCCGCGCCCGCTTCAACGACGTGTCGTAGTAGTCGGTCACGCTGTCGAAACCGACGACCTCGTAGCCATCGGCCAAGAGGCGCCGGGCGACATGGAAACCGATGAAGCCGGCCGTGCCGGTGACGAGAACGGTCATGAATTCACTGCTCTTCAAATGCAAAAACGCCCCGGCCTTTCTAAGGCCAGGGCGTTGCTAAAACCAGTGGTCGGTTGCGAGCGGATCAGCCCTTCTTGGGCAGCAGCGCCCAGATGGCTGGGACGGCCGCGGCAGCCAGCGCCACCTTGATCAGGTCAGGCACGATGAACGGCACGACGCCGAACTGCCAGGACTTTTCGGCGCCGATCAGCAGCGAGAGCCAGGAGAAGCCGAGCGCCATCATCAAGACTTCAGTGACCAGCATCGCGCCAAGCATCTTGACGATGCTCCGGCCCCAGCCGCGGTCGACTGCCCAGCCAACGATGGCCGCCATGGCAACGAACCCCAGCAGATAACCGCCGGTCGAGCCAAGCATGTAAGCGAGGCCGATACCCTTTTCAGGGGTGCTCTGGAACACCGGATAGCCCATGGCGCCCTGCGCCATGTAGAGCAGCAGCGTCGCCACGCCGAGTCGCAGGCCATAGGCCGCGCCGATGCCGAGTACGGCCAGCGTCTGCAGCGACATGTCGACCGGCCCGAGCACGACCTTGGTCTTGGCCGAAGCGATGAGCAGCAGCGAGCCTGCAACGGCCAACAAAAGCTGGGTCGCCAGACGCATCGCGCCCTTTTCGGGCAATGCCGCGGAGATGAGTGCGGTGGAACTGGTTGCAGCGGCCATGTAAATCCCCTTGAGGTATGCGCGCCGAGGCACGCCAAACATGGTTTTCCCTATATTGTCTTCCGTGCTAAGCGGCAAACGAATTTGCCCAAGGCACCTCGAACTCACAGATATCGGCTGGCCATGTCCCTCGATTTCGACACACGCTTCGAACCCGCCTACGGCCAGACTGTTGCAGTCGCCGATGGCGTTGTGCGGATCACCGCCAACAATCCAAGCGCCTTCACCTTCCATGGTACCAACAGCTATATCATCGGCACAGACACACTGGCGGTGCTTGATCCGGGACCAGACGACGACGCCCATCTCGCAGCGCTTGTTCGCGCCATTGCAGGCCGTCCAGTCAGCCATATCTTCGTCAGCCACACCCATCGTGACCACTCGCCGCTGGCAGCGCGCCTGAAAGCGCTGACCGGAGCGGTGACGGTTGCCGAAGGACCGCACCGCTCGGCACGTCCACTGCGCATCGGCGAAGTCGCACCGCTCGATGCAAGCAGCGACACCGACTTCAAGCCTGACCTCACTGTCGCGAACGGCCAGGTCGTCGATGGCGACGGCTGGCGCATGCTTGCGGTGTTGACCCCGGGCCACGCAGCGAATCACGCCGCCTTCGCTCTCGAAGGCAGCGGCATCCTGTTCTCCGCCGACCATGTCATGGCCTGGTCGACCTCGATCGTGGCGCCGCCTGACGGTGCGATGTCGGATTACATGGCCTCGCTCGACAAGCTCATCGCGCGCGACGACCGCACCTATCTTCCCGGCCATGGCGGCCCGGTCGTGGCGCCGCAGACATTCGTGCGCGGGCTGAAAGAGCACCGCAAGATGCGCGAAGCCGCGATCCTCGAACGCCTTGCGGCAGGCGACAGTTCGATTCCCGATATCGTGCGCGCGATCTATCGCAACACCGACCCCAGCCTCTACGGCGCAGCCGGGCTTTCCGTCCTCGCCCATCTCGAGGATCTTGTCGGCCGCAGCCAGGCGATCAGCAACGAAGCCCCGGCGATCGACAGCGTCTATTCCCTGGCCAGATAGGCCTATTGCTCGGGCGCCACCGTGGTCGCGGTTCCGGCCTGGCTGGCGATTTCCTGATCAAGCTCGGCCAGGAACCCGGTAATCCGCCCGGCGTTTTCACCGAGGTCGTGCCGGCCGTAGCGGGAGGCCGAACGCATGTCGACGAACGTCGAATCACCATCATCCACCAGCCTGATGGCCACGTCGGAGGGCAAAGCGAGGATGAAGGTCCGCGCCACCGCTTCGATGTCGACTTCGCCGGAAGCCTTGTCGGCGGCCGGCGGCGGCACCACGATCTCCCAGCCCTGGCGTCCGAGCACGGTCGAAACACCTTGCAGCAACTGGTCGAGCGACAGGTCGTAGCGTCGGCCGGCAACCAGCGGATAGGCCTGGGCCTGTAAGATACGTTCGCCGGCCGAGGGTGGCTCCAGCTTGTTCATCGCCGGCGTGCGCAGCGACATCGCCGCCGTCAACGCTGGCGGATCGTCGGCATCAGTCGAGATGTCGCGGAGCATGGGCAAGGTGGCGATCTGATAAGCGACGAAGCCGAACGGCGCGAGCACTGCGAGCCCCAGAAGGGCACCGACGGTCAGATCGTGCCCGCCCCGATCGCCGAACTTCCACAGCCGCGAAAATGCAAACCCGGACAGCAGCAACGCCAAAGCGGCGAGCAGTGCAACGATGCCGAGCACCCAGAAGAAAGCCGTGGTGTCGACCAGGCCGCGGCGATGGCCGAGCACTGCTGTGATCAGCAGAACAGCGGCAAACGATGCCATGCCTCGCGACACCCCTGCCGAACGTGTGGTGCGCAGTTCATGATATCTCGTCTGGAACTCAGCCATGGAACCCCGTTACCCACCCAGCAGACATTGCAGCACGCCATCCCCACGGCGGAAGTCGCTGCCAGGCCAAACTAGAGGGTTTCCTGCGGCGGTTGAAGTGGAAAGGCGGCTTGTGCTCCCTTCCCGCACATGAACTTGCTTACGCGGCAGTGTCCGTAGGCAGGCGATAATCCTTGAATTTCTCGCGCAGCGCCGTCTTCAGGATCTTGCCGGTCGCCGTATGAGGAATCTCGTCGACAAAGGCGACATCGTCCGGCATCCACCACTTGGCGACCTTGCCGTTCAGGAACGCCAATATGTCGGCTTTTTCAGGCTCCTTGCCCTGCTTGCGCACGATGACCATCAGCGGGCGCTCCTCCCAGCGCGAATGCTTGACGCCGATTACCGCCGCTTCCTGGACATCAGGGTGTCCGACCGCCAGGTTTTCGAGTTCGATCGAAGAAATCCATTCGCCGCCCGACTTGATCACGTCCTTGGAGCGGTCGGTGATCTGCATATAGCCATGTTCGTCGATATGGGCGACGTCTCCGGTGTCGAACCATTCGTCGGCATCGAACTGCTCGGCGCTGGCGCCACCGAAATACGAACCCGATACCGCGGGGCCGCGCACCTTCAGCCGCCCGAACGTCTTGCCGTCCCAGGCCAGTTCGTTGTTGTCGTCGTCGGTGATCTTCATCTCGACGCCGAACGGCGTGTAGCCCTGCTTCTGCTGGAGGTTCAGCCGATCGTCGCCCTCAAGGTCGTCATATTCGGGCTTGATGGTGCACAGCGTTCCGAGCGGCGACATTTCCGTCATGCCCCAGGCGTGGATGACCTCGACGCCATAGTTGCGCTCGAACTTCTCCGTCACCATGCGCGGGCAGGCCGACCCGCCGATCACGACCCTGTTGAGATGCGGCAGTTTCTTGCCGGTTTCCTCCAGGTGCTGAAGCAGCATCAGCCACACTGTCGGAACCGCGGCGGTGAAGGTGACGCGTTCGCTGTCGAGCAGTTCGTAGATCGACGCACCATCCATCTTGCCGCCGGGCATGACGAGCTTGGCGCCCACCATCGGCACGCTTTGGGCCAGCCCCCAGGCGTTGGCATGGAACATCGGCACGACAGGCAGGACGACATCGCGCGCCGAGATGCCCATGGCGTCCGGCATCACCGCGATCATCGCGTGCAGCACGTTGGAGCGGTGGCTGTAGACGACACCCTTGGGGTCGCCCGTCGTGCCCGAGGTGTAGCACATGCCGGCCGCGGCGTGTTCGTCGAGGGCCTTCCAGACATAGTCGCCATCGGCTTCGGCCAACCACTCCTCGTAGGCAACGACATTCGGCAGCGCCGTCTGTGGCAGATGGGCTGCGTCGGTCAAAACGATGATGTGTTTGAGCGAGGGCACCTGTGGCGCGATCTTTTCAACCAGAGGCACGAAGGTCAGGTCGACGAACAGCGCCTGGTCCTGCGCATGATTCATGATCCAGACGAGCTGTTCGGGGAAAAGGCGTGGATTGAGCGTGTGATAGACCGCGCCCATGCCCATGATGCCGTACCACGCCTCCATGTGGCGGGCTGAGTTCCAGGCCAGCGTCGCGATACGGTCGCCAAGCTTGTAGCCGTCGCGCTCCAGCCGTTGCGCAACCTTCAGCGAGCGGGTGCGCAGTTCGACGTTGTTGGTGCGGACAATCGGCCCTTCGATCGATCTCGACACGATCTCGCGGTGCGGGTGCTGCCGTGCGGCATGGTCAATGATCTTGTGGCACAGCAGCGGCCACTCCTGCATCAGTCCTAGCATGTGGATCCTCCCAGATCGTACCGGGCCATTTTGGGCGCAATGCGGGGATTGTCCAGCCTGACCATGGGTAAGCCAAGCCGGCAAAATGCCAGTGGCCATATTGCGGCCACGGTCCCGGTTAACCTTTGTTACCGGCTGGTGTGGGTGGGTAGATTAATGTGAGGGTTCACATGGAAACGCAGCCCCGCGCGGAGGACGAAGTCCTGTCGCAGCATGACACGCAAACTGAAGAGCTTGTTGGCCCCGAGGCATCCGCAACGGATACCGTCAGCGTGACGGCCGCAGGTGCCGTTTTGGCGACGAGTCCCGAAGTCGAAGCAGTCTCCGGCATCGAACATGCCGACGAGGCCGAAGGTATCGAGCTGTCAACCGATGAATTGGCCAGCGAAGCGCAGGCCGCTGTCGTCGATGAGACGCCCGCCAATGAGCCGGCCGTCGAGCTTTCTTCAGAAGAACTCACCGTCGATACCGCCGAAGCGGATGCCGAGACCGTCATGCAAATCGACGCTCCGCCAATCATTACCAGCGACGTATCGGAGGCGGAATTCACGCAACTCGTTGATGATGCGCTCGAAGCGGTCGGCGGCATCCTCTTGTTCAAGATGCGCCTCGATGAAGACGGTGATGACAAGCACGTCGCCGCCGCCTCGATAGGCGATGGCGCCCGACGCCAGTTCCTGCTTCTCTCGCTTCCCGTCACCGGCGGCAAGTTGAAGGTGGAATCAGCCTCGCGCAGCACGAGCCCGCTGGCCAAGCTCGCCGAAGCCTATGTCGGAGTCGTCGAGGCGTTTCGCGCAGCGGCCTGAGCCAGAGTGCGTTGCAGCTGTCTGCGGCTAACGATCAGACGTCGGCCAAAACCGCCAACATCTTCGTCAGCCCTAGGGACTGCATTCGCCTGAGTGATGCTGCCAGTTCGGCCTGCCAAGCAGGCCCTCGCGCACGGGCCTCATGGAACATCTCCAGCAGGTCGGCGGCGCGCCCCGTTGCCTCCAACGCTTCCGCGAGTTGGTTCGCTTGCCGAAGATCCTTGAGGTCTTTCTGGCTGCCAGGAGAACGACGTGCGGCAACGATCAGCTTGTGGATGGCGTAGCGCGCCGGATCAGGAACAATGACGGGGATGCCGCCCTTGTGAAGAAGGACGGTCCTGACCGGCTCGTGGATCAGAAAGTCGAGAAAGCGCAAAGGCTCGGCAGCAGCCCCGCCAAGCGCCGGCATCTTCGCCGGCCTGCCGGTATAGTCTTCGCTGCCACGATTGGGCGTCAGGAATTCAACCCGTAAGCCGCCTTGCGCAAGAAACCTCGTCGCGCCAAGTGCATCGTTAAGCGCGGGCGCGGGACCGAAGGTTTCATCGACCTCACGTAGAACTTCGAGTACCGGCGGGATCGAATCCTCGGCAGCCACGGAAACGGAATGAAATTGTGCGAGGTCGATGTCACCGGTTTGCAGCGCGGCTCCCGCAAATCGGTAGCCAAGGACCGTGCCATAGGTCTGAAAGGCAATTGTTCCAACCAGACAGGCACGGAGGCGAAAGACGCCGGCCTTCCAAAACGCTTCAACGACATCGCCCACGCGACGCTCAGGCGCGAAAAGGCGCCCCTCACGAACAAGCGTCGAAACAATCTTCCGTCTAGCCTGGAAATCGACCTTGATGCCGCGAAAGCTTGTGACGCGTTTCGATATTTCGGGATCGTCCACGGGGCCGACATAGATACGCTTGTCGGGCCGACCGTCCCTGATCGAGGGTTTGTAGTACCAATAGTCCCTGCCCTTGGACGCAACCTTGATGAAGGCCCCAGCCTCATCGAAGTCCATATCGAATTGCGCGTCCAACGCGCGTTCCAACAGCTCAGCTGCGAGCGTTGTGTAAGCTAGGTCCAGCTGACGGTTCATCGACAAACCAGTTATACCCAAATTGCATTTTGGGTATAACTATCATTTCAACGCGATCCGATCAAGTTATACCCAATTTGCGAAATGGGTATAACCGATCAAGCTGCCGAGCGATTTCACCCTACCGCTTCGCCTTCACCGCAGCTTGCGCCGCCGCCAAACGAGCGATCGGCACACGGAACGGCGAGCACGAGACATAGTCGAGCCCGACGCTCTCGCAGAAATGGATCGAGGCTGGGTCGCCGCCATGTTCGCCGCAGATGCCGAGCTTGATCTCAGGCCGCGTCGCCCTGCCCTTTTCGGCGGCGATCTTCACCAGTTCGCCGACACCGTCGATATCGAGCGAGACGAACGGATCCTGCTCGATGATGCCCTTCTGGCGATAGGTCTCCAGGAACGATGCAGCATCGTCGCGCGAGATGCCAAAAGTCGTCTGGGTCAGGTCGTTGGTGCCGAACGAGAAGAATTCGGCCGCCTCGGCGATGACATGGGCCCGGATCGCCGCGCGCGGCAGCTCGATCATCGTGCCGGTCAGGTAGTCGATCTTGGTGTCTTGCTCCTGCATCACGCTCTGGGCGACGGCATCGATACGCGCCTTGACGAAGTCGAGCTCCTTCATCAGGCCGACCAGCGGCACCATGATCTCGGGTACGACAGGGCTTCCGGTCTTCTTGCCGGCCTCGACCGCAGCCTCGAAGATGGCGCGCGCCTGCATCTCGGCGATCTCCGGATAGGAGATGGCGAGACGGCAGCCGCGATGCCCCAGCATCGGGTTGAACTCGTGCAACGCTTCTGTCCGCTGGCGCAGCTTGTCCGCCGAGACGTTCATCGCAGCCGCGACCTCGGCGATCTCTTCCTCGGTCTTGGGCAGGAACTCGTGCAGCGGCGGATCGAGCAGGCGGATCGTCACCGGCAGGCCGGCCATGATCTCGAACAGTTCGATAAAGTCCGAACGCTGCATCGGCAACAGCTTGGCGAGGGCCGTACGCCTGTCCTTTTCGGTGTCGGCGAGGATCATCTCGCGCATCGCGACGATACGATCGCCATCGAAGAACATGTGCTCGGTGCGGCACAGGCCGATGCCTTCGGCGCCGAAGGAACGCGCCATGCGCGCATCCGCCGGCGTTTCGGCATTGGTGCGCACCTTCATGCGCCGCGCCACATCGGCCCATTCCATGATCGCGGCGAAATCGCCTGACAGTTCCGGCTGCAGCATCGGCACCGAGCCCTTCAGCACCTGGCCGCTAGAGCCGTCGATGGTGATGATGTCGCCCTTGCGGAACGTATGGCCCATGGTGATCAGCGTGCCGGCGCGGTAGTCGACGCGCAGCGAACCGGCACCCGAAACGCAAGGCTTGCCCATGCCGCGGGCAACCACCGCCGCGTGGCTGGTCATGCCGCCGCGCGTCGTCAGGATTCCTTCGGAAGCATGCATGCCGTGGATGTCCTCGGGGCTGGTCTCGATGCGCACCAGGATGACCTTGCGCCCGGCCGACTTCAGCTCCTCGGCCTCGTCGGAGGAGAACACGATCTCGCCGGTAGCAGCACCAGGCGACGCCGGCAGGCCAACCGCGATGACCTCGCGCTGCGCCTTCGGATCAATCGTCGGGTGCAACAGCTGGTCGAGCGCCGACGGGTCTATCCGGCAGATCGCCTCGTCCGTGGTGATCAGCCCCTCGCCAGCCATCTCGGCGGCGATCTTGAGCGCTGCCTTGGCGGTACGCTTGCCTGATCGGGTCTGCAGCATCCACAGCTTGCCGCGCTCGATGGTGAATTCGAGATCCTGCATGTCGCGGTAGTGCTGTTCGAGGCGATTGGAGATCGCCACGAACGTATTGAACGCCTCCGGCATCAGCTTCTGCAGCGACGGCTTGTCGGAGCCGGCGGCAATGCGCGCGCCCTCGGTGATGTTCTGCGGCGTGCGGATGCCGGCCACCACGTCTTCGCCCTGGGCGTTCACCAGGAACTCGCCATAGAGCATCTTTTCGCCGGTCGACGGGTTGCGGGTGAAGGCAACGCCGGTGGCGGAGGTCTCGCCCATGTTGCCGAACACCATGGCCTGGACATTGACCGCCGTACCCCAGCTTTCCGGGATGTCGTGCAGACGGCGATAGGTGATGGCACGGTGGTTCATCCAGCTCTGGAACACCGCGCCGATAGCGCCCCAAAGCTGCTCGTGCGGGTCCTGCGGGAACGAGCGGCCGAGTTCTTCCTCGACCTTAGCCTTGTACAGCGCAATGACCTCTTGCCACTGTACTGCGGTGAACTCGGTGTCGAGTTCATAGCCGAGACGCCCCTTCTCGTCCTCGAGCAGTTCCTCGAAGACCTCATGGTCGAGGCCGAGAACGACGTCGGAGTACATGGTGATGAAACGGCGGTAGCTGTCATAGGCAAAGCGCGCATCGCCTGCATCCACCGCCAGCGCCTCGACGGTGACGTCGTTGAGGCCGAGATTGAGCACCGTATCCATCATGCCCGGCATCGAGGCCCGGGCGCCGGAGCGCACCGAGACGAGCAGCAGGTTTTCGGGATCGCCGAAGCGACGGCCGGTGATCGCGCCTATATGGTCGAGGGCGGAGCGGACATCGGCCTCAAGCGTTTCGGGATAGCTGCGGCCATTGGCATAAAACCAGTTGCAGGCCGCGGTAGTGATGGTGAAACCGGGCGGCACCGGCAGGCCGAGGCTGCACATCTCGGCGAGATTCGCCCCTTTGCCACCAAGCAGGTCGCGGTCGCTCGCGCGCCCCTCTGCTGCACCGTCGCCAAACCTGTAGACCCACTTGGTCATGCCTTCTCCTCGCCGACTGAGTGTGGAACGAGACGGTGGCCTCCGCCCGCTTCTGGGCCGAGCGATAGGATGCTGCGCTGCGAAAGGCAAGGCGCAGTTCCGCCACGGCATGCCCTACAATCGATTAATGAAGTGGCGCCCCGACACCCTTGCAGCCACCAGTCGCCTCGTATAGAACATAACAAGAACAGATTTTGGAGACGACCATGCGCAAGACTGGCAAGCTCGACTATATCGAATTGGCCGCTGTTGGCGGCACGCTCGACCAAGTGAAGTCCTTCTACAGCGCGGCCTTCGGCTGGACCTTCACCGACTATGGTCCTGATTATTCCGCCTTCGCGGAAGGGCTCGACGGCGGTTTCCAGGCAGAAGTGCCGGCCAAGCCGCTGCCGATTCTCTACTCCGAAGCATTGGAAGACAGCCTTGCCGCGGTCGAAGAAGCCGGCGGCACCATCGTCAAGCCGATCTTCTCTTTCCCGGGCGGGCGACGCTTCCACTTCGTCGATCCGGCTGGAAACGAACTCGCCGTCTGGGGCGAATGATCGTCTTGAGCCTCTGCCTTCAAATCAGAGCCGAGTTACCGAGGTTCAGCACTATCAGCCCGCGCGTTTGGTAACTCGGATCCTATGCGACATGCCCCAAGATGATGAGGAAAGCGGCAACGGCGCGATTGTGCTTTTGCCGCGCGCTGCATATAAGGCTGTCGATTGACTCGCCTGCGGCTTGATAATTGCAGCCTGCGGCTTGTTGGGGCGTCGCCAAGTGGTAAGGCATCGGTTTTTGGTACCGACATTCCCAGGTTCGAATCCTGGCGCCCCAGCCAAATACCCGCAGGTCGCTCGCAACCATCTTAACTCAAGTTCTTGCTGGCCGGCGCCATGGGTTATCACGGTCGCCGCCGTCCCCAGACACATGGCGGAGCGATCCTTCAAAGAGTCGGCAGAACCCGTCGGATGTGATCAGCAAATGCCTCGACCGCGGGCGACCGTTCGGCATCGGCGTAGGCGATCAGCATGCCAAGGGTTGAAAGCTGCGGCAGTGGCGCGTTGAGGATGTGGAGGTCGGACGGGACCGCTTCCTTGGTCATGACGCTGATGGCCATCCCGGACCGCGCGACGGCGATCAATCCAGCAAGGCTATTGCTCGCATATGAAATCTTGTAGCGCAACCCGGCGCGAGCCATGGCGTCACAGGCGGCCCTGTGGTCCATCGCATTTGAGGCCGGCAATGCCATTGGAATTGTCTCGCCGAAATCGTGCAGTTCGAGCGTCGGCTTGCTGCCTACCCAGACCAGCGGTTCCGGCCGCACGACATCGGCGGAATCGGTCGCATTGGGAGTCGAGACCAGCGCCAGGTCGACTTGCCGCGAATTCAGCAGGCCGCGCAGCTCGACGGTAGGCGCCGAGACGACCTTGATCTCGACATCGGGATAGAGGCTGCCGAAGGTTTTTAGGATCGTGGGAAAAAAGGCGATCAGATAGTCTTCGGGGCTGCCGAATATGATCGAACCATGCAAGCCCTTGTCCGAGAGCGCCGACACCGCCTCGTCGTGAAGCTTTAGGATACGCTCGGCATAAGCCAGGAAACGCGCGCCGCTCGCGGTCAGGCTGACCCCGCTGCCGCTGCGATGAAACAGGCTCTGGCCGAGCACGTCCTCCAGCCGCTGTATCTGCATTGTCACGGCCGATTGCGTCCGCCCCACCTGCACGGCGGTCGCGCTCAGCGTCCCGAGTTGTGCGGCCCGAACGAACGTGGCCATCAGCCTTAGATCCAGCGACGTCTGCATATCAATTTTCCTAATATCTGGATCAAAAGATTATCAATTTTACTGCATCCAGACCAGCCCCTATCGTTTTGCTGACCATTGAGGGCTGCGAAATGTCGAAAAACCTGGATCGTGATTTTTGGGCTGCGGCGAACAACCATCTCATTCGATATGGCGGCAGCTTCGAGCCGGCGATCATCGAGCGCGCCGCCGGCTCTTTCGTCTATGACGCCGACGACAGGCCGATCCTCGACTTCACCTCCGGCCAGATGAGCGCCCTGCTCGGCCATGCCCATCCCAGGATCGTGTCGACCGTCAGCCGCCAGGTCGAACAGGTCGCGCATCTCTTCAGCGGCATGCTTTCGCGCCCGGTCGTCCAGCTTGCTGAGCGCCTTGCGGCACTGGCACCCGGGCTCGACCGGTCGCTGCTGCTGTCGACCGGCGCTGAATCAAATGAAGCAGCCATTCGCATGGCCAAGCTGGTCACCGGCAAGCACGAGATCGTCGCCTTCTCCAAGAGCTGGCACGGCATGACAGGGGCCGCAGCTTCGGCGACCTACAGCGCCGGACGCAAGGGATATGGGCCCGCATCGGTCGGATCGCTTGCCATACCGGCGCCCAACAGCTTCCGCCCGCGCTTCAAGCACGCCGATGGCACGTTGGACTGGCGCACCGAGCTCGACGACGCGTTCAACCTGGTCGACAGCCAGTCGACGGGAAGCCTGGCGGCCTTCGTTGCCGAGCCGATCCTGTCGAGCGGCGGCATGCTGGAATTGCCCCAAGGCTATCTCGCAGCGCTCAAGCAGAAATGTCACGAGCGCGGCATGCTGCTGATCCTCGACGAGGCGCAGACCGGCATCGGCCGGACCGGGACCATGTTCGCCTTCCAGCGCGACGGCGTCACCCCTGACATCCTGACCCTGTCCAAGACCATCGGGGCGGGCCTGCCGCTTTCGGCGGTCATGACAACAGCCGAAATCGAAGAGGCAGCACATGCCAAGGGTTTCCTGTTCTACACCACCCATGTGTCCGACCCGTTGCCAGCCGCCGTCGGGCTGGCGGTACTCGACGTGGTCGAGGACGAACAGCTCGTCGAACGGGCCAGGCACCTGGGCGCCAGGCTTTTCGAGGGCCTGTCGCGGCTCAAGCAGCGCTACGAATGTGTCGGCGATGTGCGTGGTCGCGGCCTCATGCTCGGGGTCGAGATCGTCAAGAACGGCAAGGACAGGGATCCCGACCATGAGCTTGGCGCCAGGATCGCTGCGGAGGCGTTCCGACGCGGCCTGAGCATGAACATCGTCAAGCTTCCCGGCATGGGCGGCGTGTTCCGCATCGCACCGCCGCTGACGATCTCGGAGGCGGAACTCGATCTTGGCCTGAGCATCATCGCGGCCTCGATCGACGCCGGGCTTGCCGGGAGCGCGGGCGGCTCCAGCATCGCTGCAGAGTGAAAGGCACTCCAGAAATGACCGATAGCAGCAGCAACAGCCAGGGCGACGGCGCCAGGGCTGGGATTGACGTGAGCTCGCCCATCCGGGTGCTTGTCGCCAAGCTCGGCCTCGACGGCCATGACAGGGGCGCCAAGGTCGTGGCCCGCATCCTGCGCGATGCCGGCATGGAGGTCGTCTACACCGGGCTCTACAAGTCTCCGAACGATGTCGTAAGTGCTGCGATCCAGGAAGACGTCGACGTCATCGGGGTCAGCCTGCTGTCGGGCTCGCACCTGCCATTGTTCCAGGAACTCGGGCGTTGCCTTCGGGAAAAGAAGGCCGAGCACATTTTCGTCGTCGCCGGCGGCGTCATTCCCGAGCACGACTATGCCGCCCTGTCAGACAGCGGCGTCGACGCCATCGTCCCGCAGGAAGCCAGGAGCGACCTGATCGTCACGACGATCAGGAACCTGATCGCGGAACGTGGCCGCATATGACGGCGTTCGCCCCCTCCAGGCCAGCCAGGCGTGCAGCCTATGTGCCCTCGGCCGAGCTGGTTTCCGACGTGCTCTCAGGCAGCGTCCTGGCCGTTGCACGGATGATCTCCCGGGCCGAGGCCGGCTATGCCGAAGCATCGGAAGCGTTGGCGGAGATCTACAGGCACACCGGCAAGGCGCATGTCGTCGGCATCACCGGCGTGCCTGGTGCAGGCAAGTCGACGCTTGTCGCCGCCCTCATCAAGGCCTTTTCCTCAGACGGGCACAAGGTCGGCGTGGTTGCCGTCGATCCGAGCAGCCCGTTTTCCGGAGGCGCAATCCTCGGCGACCGAGTGCGGATGAGCGAGGCAGCCAAGTCCTGCCAGGCATTCGTCCGCAGCATGGCGACGCGTGGACATCTCGGCGGCCTGGCCCGCGCGACACTGCAGGCGGTCGATGTCCTCGACGCGGCGGGATACTCGCCGATCATCATCGAGACGGTGGGCGTCGGGCAGGACGAAGTGGAAGTCGTGACTGCCGCACACACCATCGTGGTGCTGTCCGCGCCCGGGCTTGGCGACGACATCCAGGCGATCAAGGCGGGCATTCTCGAAATCGCCGACATCCACGCCGTCAGCAAGTGCGACAGGCCGGACGCTCCGGCAGCGGTGGCGGCACTGCGCGGCATGATGACCCTCGGACCAGGCAGGCCAGGCTCGGACTGGCGGACGCCGGTTCTGCCGGTCAGTTCGGTTTCCGGCGAACGCATCAGCGAGCTGAAGGACGCCATTGCCCAGCATTGGGACCATCTCCGGGACAGCGGCGAGTTGCACGTGCGCGAGCGCAGCATCGGCAAGACGCGAATCCTTGGCACCGCCAGGCAGCTGTTTCAGGACAAGTTCAATCGCGACGTCGACGAGCTCGACGCCCAAGTTCAGGCGGTGGTGAGCAGGACGATGGACCCGTCCGCTGCCGCATACCTGCTGCTCGGTTGGGACAAAGAGGTGCTGGCATGAATCTGTTCTCATCTGAGGCGATCGAGGAGATCAGGGAAAAGCAGGCCGCGTGGGAGGCAAACGAACTCGCCGCGACGCTGAAAAGCAGGCCCGAGGAGAAACCAGTCTATGAAACGGAATGCGGCATTCCGTTGAAGCGCATCTACACGGCAGCCGACGTCGCGGGCATCCCGGCCAGCGATCTGGGATTTCCGGGCGCATATCCCTTCACCCGGGGTGCCTATCCGACGATGTATCGCGGGCGTCCGTGGACCATCCGGCAAGTCGCCGGCTTCGGCAATCCCGAAGCCACCAACCAGCGCTACAAATACATGATCCAGACCGGCCAGACCGGGCTTTCGACCGACTTCGACCTGCCGACGCTGCTTGGCCTCGATTCGGACGATCCTATGGCCTTCGGCGAAGTCGGACGTGTCGGTGTCGCGATCGATACGGTCGACGACGTCGACCGGCTGTTCGACGGCATAGACCTCGAAAAGATCTCGGTCTCGCTGACCATCAACCCGTCCGCCTGGGTGATCTACGCGATGTTCGTCGCGGTCGCGGAAAAGCGCGGCTACGACCTGAACAAGCTGACCGGCACGCTGCAGGCCGATCCGCTGAAGGAGTATGTCGCCCAGAAGGAGTGGATCTACCCGGTGCGGCCAGCCGTCAGGCTGCTGCGCGACTTGATCATGCACAGCGCAAAGACGACGCCAAAGCTCAATCCGATCAGTCTGAGCGGCTACCACCTGTCCGACGTCGGCGGCAACGCGCTCCAGGAGATCGCGTTCATCATGGCCTTCACCATCGCCTATTGCGAGGAAGTCATCGACGCCGGCATGGACATCGATGACTTCGCGCCGAGGCTGTCGTTCTTCTTCATCAGCCACCAGGATTTTTTCGAACAAATCTGCAAATTCAGGGCAGCCCGGCGCGTCTACGCCAAGATCATGTCCGAGCAGTTCCACGCCAGGAAACCGGAATCGATGCGCCTCAGGGTGCATGTGCAGACGGCGGCGATGAGCCTGACCAAGGTCGAACATCACAACAACCTGATGCGCACCGCCATCCAGGCGCTTGGGGCTGTGCTCGGCGGCTGCCAGAGCATGCACACCAACGGCCTCGACGAGGCCTTCGCCATCCCCACCGAGGAGGCGATGAAGCTGGCCATCCGGACCCAGCAGATCATCCGCGACGAAATCAACGTGACGTCGGTGATCGATCCTCTTGGCGGCTCCTACTTCGTCGAGCACCTGACCCGGGACATGGAAAACGAGATCTGGAAGGTACTGGACGAGGTCAAGGAGCGCGGCGGTGCCATCAAGCTCGTCGAGGAAGGCTGGTTCCAGCAAAAGCTGGCCGACTCCGCCTACGCCACCTTCAAGAAGATCGATAGCGGCGAGAAGGTCTCCGTCGGCGTCAACCGCTATGTCGACGAGACCAGCGGTTCGGCCGAGGTCCACATCCATCCCTATGACGACCAGTGCACCCAGTTGCAGATCGAGCGCCTGAACGCGGTGCGCGCAAACAGGGACAACGGGCGCGTCCAGCAGCTGCTTAAAGAGCTCGCTGAGCAGGCCCGCTCCGACGACATCAACCTGCTGCCCAAGACAATCGAGCTGGTGAAGGCGAGAGCGACGCTTGGCGAGATCTGCAGCGCGCTGCGCGACGTCTGGGGCTCCTATGCCGAACCCATGATCGTATGAGGAGCCCATCATGACATCCGCAGTCATTTCGACAGACGACGGCGCCATCACCTGGATCCGACTGAACCGGCCGGAACGGCTCAACGCCATGAACGGCGACCTCGTCAACGAGCTCTCGGCGGCGCTGGCGGCGGCCGAGGCCAGAAAGGCCACCCGCGTCATCATCCTGCATGGCGAAGGACGGGCCTTCTGTTCGGGAGACGACCTCAAGGATCTCGATGCGCAGACCACCTCTGAGGCGGCGACACAGGCCTGGGTCGAGTCCATCCAGGACATCACGCTGCAGATCATGCAGTCGCGGAAGATCGTCATTGGCGCAGTGCATGGCTGGTGCGTCGGCGGCGCGCTCGAATGGGTCGTCAACTGCGACTTCCGGCTGTTTGCCGACACCACCAGATGGTTCTTCCCCGAGGTCGGCTACGGGCTGTTCGTGACAGGCGGCGTGACGGCACTGCTGACCAAGCAGGTCGGGCCACAGGTCGCCAAGGAACTGATGATCCTCGGCGAACGCCACGACGCGGCCAAGGCGGTCGAGGTCGGCATCGCCTGGAAGCTCTTCCCCGAGGCCGACCTGCTCGACGAAGCAAGGAAGCTGGCACTCGCGATTGCCGCACGCCCCGAAGACGCAGTGGCCGACATCAAGCACGCCATCAACGAAGGCTTCCACTCCTCGCTCGCCGCTGCGATGGCGCTCGAGACCAGGGCGACGGTCAGCGGCTTCCTGTCCGCCGAGGCGCAGGCCCGGGCAAAAAGGTTCTGAACGCGCCATGACACTTCGCAGCGTCTCATTTCCTGCCTACATCCCGGGCAAGCACGACGACGACCTGGAAAACCGGGTGCTGCCGCAGATCCTGCTGCGGCAGGCCGAGCGGTTCGGCAGCAAGCCATTCATCGAGATTTGCGGGCGCAGCGCAAGTTTCGAGGACATGCTTCAGATTTCGAGACAGTTGGCTCGCGGCCTGCGCAAGCTGGGCGTGAACCGGTCGGACCGTGTGGCGATGCTGCTGCCCAACTGCTTCGAACTCATCGCGCTCTGGTTCGCGACATCCAGTCTGGGGGCGATCGAGGTCCCCAACAACCCCGGCCTGAAGGGCGACCTGCTCTGCCACAACCTGAACAATTGCGGGGCGGAAGTGCTCGTTGCCGATGCCAGTGCGCTGGCCGAGCTCGCGAAGGTGCAGGACAGCCTGCCCTGCCTGCGGACGCTGATCCTTGTCGGAACAGATCCTGCCGAGGCGCGCGCGGCGGGGATCAGGATCAGCCGCATCGTCAGCTTCGATGAATGCCTGGCGCCGCAACTGGGCTTCGACCTTGTCGACGTCCACTACTCCGACCCTATGGCGATCCTGTACACCTCAGGCACCACAGGTCCCGCCAAGGGCGCACTGATGTCCCACCATCACTGCTATTCCTGGGCGGCGGCGATGGCATCGAACCTCGGCTACACCAGCGACGACAGCTACTTCTCGGCCTTGCCGCTGTTTCACACCGACGCCCAGATGTTCGGTGTTCTTCTGCCTTTGATCTACGGCACGAAAACGACGCTGGTCGAAAGCTTCAGCGCGTCAAGGTTCTGGGGCCAGGTCCGTTCCAGCGGCGCGAGCGCGACCAATCTGCTCGGCGCGATGGCCGTCATCCTGATGCGCGCCCCGCCGTTGGAGAACGACGCCAGCAATCCCGTCAGAGTCTGCCAGTGCATTCCGATGGTAGCAGACAAGGAGGCCTTCGAACGCCGCTTCGACATGCGCCTTGTCACCGGATACGGACAAACCGAAACCAGCTTCGTGACGCTGGACACGGTCGACGATACCCGACCGGGTTCCTGCGGCCGGGCGCATCCGGATTGGGAAGTGGCGATCGTCGACGAAGCCGACAGGCCGCTGCCGCCCGGCAGCATCGGCGAGATCGTTGCGCGACCGGCCAAGAGCTGGAGCATGTTTTCCGGCTACTACCGCGCCGAGGCAAAGACCGTCCAGACGCTCAGGAACCTCTGGTATCACTCCGGCGACGCCGGCTCCATGGACGAAGACGGCTGGCTCTACTTCAAGCATCGCCTCAATGAGGCGATCCGGCGCCGGGGCGAGAACATTTCCGCCTATGAGGTGGAGACCGTCGCCGAGAAACACCCCGAAATCCTGGAAAGTGCAGCCTTTGGAGTTCCCTCGGAGCTGACCGAAGAAGACATCATGGTCGTGGCGCAGCGCAGGCTCGGTTCGACGCTCGAGCCTGTCGACCTGATCAATCATTTCGTGGCTCTCGCACCCCGTCACATGGTGCCACGCTACATCGAGATCACCGACACGCCGCTTCCCAGAACACCGACGGAGAAGGTCGCCCGCAACAGCTTGCGGCAGCGCGGCGTGAGCGATGCCACCTTCGACCGGGGGCCGAGATGAGCGGAGCGTCCACTCAATCAGTCTGAACACCCAGGCGTCGCCGACATCGGCAGAGGCGGAATTCCAAACTTGGTGCGACCGGTGGGCACGTACCAAGCAACAACCAAGCCCACATGCTAATGGGAGTCCATTCATGAAGAAGTTGCTCTTGCATTCGGTAGCCTTGGCCGCACTCGGCTTGTTCAGCGGCAGCGCCTGGGCCGACATCCTGATCGGCGTCGCCGGCCCGATCACCGGTCCGAACGCCGCCTTCGGCGCGCAATTCCAGAAGGGCGCAGAACAGGCGGCCGCCGACATCAACGCGGCCGGCGGCGTGCTCGGCCAGAAAATCAGCATCCAGGTCGGGGACGACGTTTCCGATCCGAAGCAAGGCATCTCGGTTGCCAACAAGTTCGTCGCGGACGGCGTCAAATATGTCGTCGGCCACTTCAACTCGGGTGTGTCGATCCCGGCGTCCGAGGTCTATGCCGAAAATGGCGTGCTGGAGATTTCGCCGGCTTCGACCAACCCGCAATACACCCAGCGCGGCCTCTGGAACACGTTCCGCACCTGCGGCCGCGACGACCAGCAAGGCAAGGTCGCCGGCGACTACATCGCGGCCAACTTCAAGGACGCCAAGATCGCGATGATCCACGACAAGAGCCCCTATGGCCAGGGCCTTGTCGACGTCGCGAAGAAAGTGCTCAACGAAACCGGCGTCAACGAGGTGCTGTATGAAGGCATCAACATCGGCGACAAGGATTTCTCGGCCCTCATCGGCAAGCTGAAGGAAGCCGGCGTGACGCTGATTTACTTCGGCGGCCTGCATACCGAGGCCGGCCTGATCATGCGCCAGTCGGCCGACCAGGGCCTGAAGGCCATTCTCTTCTCGGGCGACGGCATGGTGTCGAATGAACTCGCTTCGATCGCCGGCGACGCCGTGATTGGCACCTTGAACACGTTCTCGCCGGACCCGCGCAAGAACCCGGCGGCGAAGGATCTCGTCGAGAACTTCCGGGCCAAGGGTTTTGAGCCGGAAGCCTACACGCTGTACTCCTATGCCGCCGTTCAGATCGTTGCCGCCGCCATTGCGAAAACGGGATCGGCCGACGACGCCCAGAAGGTCGCCGGGACGATGAAGGCAAGCGGGCCCTGGCCGACGGCGATCGGCGACATCGGCTATGACGCCAAGGGCGACATCACGCGCCCGGACTATGTCATCTACGAATGGAAGAAGGGCGACGACGGGAAGCCGACCTATGCCCAGATGCAGTAAGCCGTGACCGGCCGACGCCCGGCCCATGGGTCGGGCGTCGCGCCAGACTGGCGCACAGGATTTTGTCTTTATCCGTGGCCAATGCGCGCTTCTCCGCAAAATATTCCTGCTAGAAGGATCCGACACTGGATCCCCACGATGAATCACACCATCACCATCCTCGCCGAGCCGTCCTCCGATGAGCTCGAAGTCATCGGCGAGCGCCTCACCGCCTTCAACACCGAAGACGTCGGCCCGGCGGAAAAGCAGGCGCTGATCGTTGCCGTCCGCGACGAGAGCGAAACGCTCCGTGCCGGCATATCCGGCTACACCGCCTGGGGATGGCTCTACATACAGTGGCTTTGGGTGGACGACAGCCTGCGCGGCCAGAACATGGCTTCACGCATGATGCAGGCGGCCGAAGACGAAGCCATCAGCCGCGGCTGCCACGGCGCCTACATCGATACGTTCAACCCCACGGCGCTGAAGGTCTATCAGCGCCAGGGCTACAAGCCCTTCGGTGAGCTGCCCGATTTTCCCAAGGGCCGCACGCGGACCTTCTTGGCGAAGCCGCTGCACCCGGTCAACTTGTAGGAACTGGCGGGCAGCACCTGGCGGCGGCAGCCGCGCCGACGCTTCGTCGATGCAGCGATTGCTTGGCGCGAGTGCGGTCAGCCCGCGATGCAGCCGCCAGTCATTGGCTGCGGCACGCCTGTCGTGCTCGGGAAGCTGATCGGCATGCCACGCAGGACACGGGCGGCGAGGAACGCGAAGCACTCGGCTTCCACGGCATCGCCGCGCCAGCCAATCGTGTCCGCCGACACCGCGTCAACGCCCGCGCGCTGGCTCAACATTGCCATGAAGGTCGGGTTGTGACGGCCGCCGCCTGAAACAAAGAGTTTTGTCGGCCGCTGCGGCAAAAGGTCGAGCGCCTTGCCAACGCAGGACGCGCTGAACGCAGTCAGCGTTGCTGCGCCATCCTCATTGCTCAGCCCGTCGGCCATCGCGGCGGTGAAGTCGAAGCGGTCGAGCGACTTGGGATAGGCCGCCGAGAGATAGGGGTGTTGGAGCAGGCGCGCGAGCCGCGCTTCATCGACAGTACCAGTGGCAGCGAGCGCCCCGCCCCGATCCATCTCGCCCAGCCCCCGAGCCTTGACGAAGTCGTTGATCGGCGCATTGGCCGGGCCCGTATCGAAGGCGACGAGATCGGACTTGCCGTCCCACCAGGTGACGTTGCCGACGCCCCCGAGATTGAGGATGGCGCTGTCGCCGCTCGCACCGGCCGTGCCGAGAAGTGCTGCGTGATAAGCTGCCGCCAGCGGCGCGCCCTGCCCGCCCGCGCGGATGTCGGCGGTGCGGAAGTCGTAGACCACCTTGGTGCCAAGGATCGAATGCATCAGCGCGCCGTCGCCAAGCTGACGGGTCTCGCCGCGCAGGCCGCCCTTCTGCGGGCCACGATGCAGCACTGTCTGGCCATGGAAGCCTATGACGCCGATGTCGGCCATCGCCATGCCGGCACCCTCGACGACCTGGCGAACCGCGGCGGATTGCGCGCGGGTCAGCGCCTCTTCGGCGATCGCGAAGATCGCCGGCTCCGGCCCCTCGAAATTCCAGACCCGCGCTTCAGCCTGCGCCTGCTCCAGCATCGGCCGGACGGAAGCCTCGTACGGCACGAGCGCGTAGGGACCGAACGCCTCGATACGCTCGCCGTCGGTCTTGAGCAGCGCAACGTCGATGTTGCCGTCGAGCACGGTTCCGGTCATCAGCCCGACCGACCAGATGGGTTGCATGTTCAAGCTCCGTTGATGATGTCGCCGACCCGGCGGCGAAGATCTGTTATGCCGCTGTCGAAATGGCGGGTCGGGTGGATTCGGTTGGTGAGCAGCGTCCAGGCGCGGCCGGCATCGAAATCGATCCACAGGCCAGTACCGGTGAAGCCTGTATGGCCGATGGTGGGTGCGCTGCAGCGGTCGCCACCCGACCAGCTGGCATAGGAATGCTCCCAGCCATGGGTGCGTTTGTCAGACAGTGGCGTGCGCATCAGCGCGATTGCATCGGCCGATGCGCCGGTACCGTCGAGCAGCCCCTGGGCGAAATCAAGAATGGAAGCCACCGTGCCGAACAGGCCTGCATGGCCTGCTCCCTGAAGCGCCGAGCAATTGTCGTCATGGACTTCGCCCGACAGCACCCGGTGCCGCCAGGTGCAGTCCTCGGTCGCTGCCGACTGATCAGGTTCGGCTGAAAAAGCAAAACCCGGGCCGGCATCCATGTCCCGGATCCACGTGCCCGACAGCCGCTCCATAGCAAAGCCGAGCAGGATGAAGTTGATGTCCGAATAGACCGGCTCGGCGAGCTTTCGCCATTCGCGCTGCATGATGAAGGTCCGCAGCAGGTCAGGGTCGCGGCCATAGGTGTAGATCGGCTCGACCGCCGGGAATGGTGTCTGGTGGCCAAGGCATTGGCGGAAGGTGACCTGCCTCTCCCAGGCATCGGCGTCGTACTGGCGCAGATCAGGCAGGACAGACGTCAAAGGCGCGTCGAGGTCGATGGTGCCCGCCTCGGCCAGCGCCAGGATACGCGGGGTGGTGAAGATGACCTTGGTCAGCGATGCCAGATCGAACCAGCTGTCTTCGCGCATGGGGCGCTCAGACGGAACGCGCTGCGCAAGGCCAAGGACCCGGCTGGTCCTGTTGCCGTCCCTGTCGACGATAGCAAGCACGCCGCCTGGGATGCGGCCGGCCTCCACGGCCTGCGCGAGCGGTGCGAAGGCGCGTTCGTGAAGCTGGGCTAGATCCCCGGTGGCCATCGTCGTTTCCCTTTCAGGCTTCGGCCCGCACCTTGTGGTCCTCGCCGCACTGCAGCCAGTTGGCCACAGGCGGTTCAAACCCGACCGGGCGCACCAGCGAGGGTACCTGGCGAGTGTCGAGTTCGAAATGCTGGTTGCGGCGGTCGATGGTGGGCACGGCGGCGATCAGCTTCCTGGTATAGGGATGCTGCGGGTCCGACAGCACCGATTTCGCATCGCCGATCTCGACGATCTGCCCGGCATACATCACCGCGACACGGTGCGCGATACGCTCGACAACGGCCATGTCGTGGGAGATGAAGAGATAGGCAAGACCATATTCGCGTTGCAGGTCGACCAGCAGTTCGAGCACGCGCGCCTGGACCGAAACGTCGAGTGCGGAGACCGCCTCGTCGAGCACCACGACCGACGGGTTGAGCATCAGCGCGCGCGCAATGCACAGGCGCTGCCTCTGGCCGCCGGAGAACTGGTGCGGATAGCGGGTAAGGCTGTCCTCGGGCAGGCCAACGCGCTTGAGCAACGCCGTCATCCTGTCACGAACCGCGGCATCGATAGGCTGGCCGGTGGCGATCACAGGCTCGGCAAGGAGCTGTTCGACATTGAGGCGAGGGTTGAGCGAGGCATAGGGGTTCTGGAACACCATCTGCACCGGCAGCCGACTCTGGCCGGGGCGCGCAGCCTGCGCTTCGACAGAGAATGCGCCACGCGTCGGCGACACGAGGCCAAGCACGGCACGCGCGGTGGTCGACTTGCCCGAACCGCTTTCGCCAACGATCGCCAGCGTCTCGCCCGGCATCAGGTCGAAGGCGACGCCGTCGACGGCGTGCACCGCGCCGACCGGCTTGCTGAACCAGCCGCCCTTCAGCGGATAACGCACGACGAGGTCGTCGACCTCGAGCGTCGGCCTGGGCAGCGGCGCCGTCGTTCGCGCTCCGTCCGTTCTCGCGGCCGTGCCGCTGGAGAAATGCGGCACCGCGTGCAGCAGATGCTGGGTGTAAGGGTGTTGCGGCTTGTCGAGGATCTGGCTGAGCTCGCCCTGCTCGACCACCTTGCCGTCCTGCATCACCAGCACGCGGTCGGCGATGCCGGCGACGAGGCCGATGTCGTGGCTGATGAAGATCATCGACATACCGGTTTCGCGCTTGAGCTCGGCCAGCAGCGCCATGATCTGCGCCTGCACGGTGACGTCGAGTGCCGTCGTCGGCTCGTCGGCGATCAACAGGCGCGGATTGCAGGCGAGCGCCATGGCGATCATCACGCGCTGCAGCATGCCGCCCGAGAGCTCGTTCGGCGTTGCCTTGAGCCGCCGCTCGGCATCGGGAATGCGCACCCGCTCGAGCGCATCCCGCGCCGCGGCCCGCGCCTGCGCGCCGGTCAGGCCGCGATGCAGGCGGAACGACTCCTCGATCTGGGTGCCGATGGTCAGCACCGGATTGAGCGACGTCATCGGTTCCTGGAAGATCACGCCGATCTCGGCGCCGCGAATGCCTGTCAGCTCCTGCTTGCCGGCGCTGGTGACATTCAGGACGCTGCCATCGGCGCGCAGCAGTTCGATCTTGCCGCTGGTGATGCGGCCGCCAGCATAGTCGATCAACCGGTTGCTGGACAGCGCGGTCACCGACTTGCCCGAGCCGCTTTCGCCGACGATCGCCAGCACCTCGCCGACGCCGAGGTCGAAGCTCACGCCATGCACGACTTCCTTGGCGCTGGCTGCCGGGCCGAAACTGACATGCAAGTCGCGGACCGAAAGGATCGGCTTCATCTCAGTGGCCATCGTCACGCCCTCCTCGTCTTGGGGTCGAGGATGTCGCGCAGCGCATCGCCGAGAAGGTTGAAGCCGAGGATCGAAAACATGATGGCGACGGCCGGGAAGGCCAGCAGCCATGGCGCCTGCTCCATCAGGTTGCGGGCGTCGCTCAGCATCAAGCCAAGCGACGACGCCGGCGGCTGGGTGCCGAGGCCGAGGAAGCTCAAGCCGGCCTCGGTCAGCAGCGCCCAGGCGAGCGCCAGCGTGACCTGGACGGTCAGCGGCGCCACCAGATTGAGCAGCAGGTGGCGGGTCAGGATGTAGGAACGGCTCGAGCCGAAGGTGCGGGCGGCGTCGACGAAATCGCGCGACTTCAGCGACAGCGCGGGTCCGCGCACCACGCGTGTGAAGATCGGCGTGTAGACGATGCTGATGGCCGCCACGCTGGTCCAAGTGCCGGGGCCGACGATGGTGACGATCAGCAACGCCAGCAGGATCGCCGGGAATGCCAGCAGCACGTCCATGAAGCGCATCATCACCGTATCCCAGCCCTTGCCGTACCAGGCGGCCGTAAGCCCGAGCACCGTGCCGGCGAGCGTGGCGAGCGCGACAGAGAAGAACGCCACTGTGAAGGACTGGCCGATGCCCTTCATCAGGCGGCTCATTACGTCGCGGCCAAACAGGTCGGTGCCCATCCAGTAGGAAGACGTTGGCGCATGCAGGCGGTCGATGCGGTACTGCATCAGCGGGTCGTGCGGGGTAAGGCCCACCGCGCCCAGCAAGGCGACAAGCAGATAGACCAGCACGATGGCGCCGCCGATGCGGCCGCTCGGATGCGAAAAGATGGCCTTCACGACGCGCATCAACGGCCCTCCAGGCGAATACGGGGGTCGAGCGCTGCATAAGCGAGGTCGACGAGCAGATTGACGATCATGAAGTTGAGGGCAATGAACAGCACCGCGCCCTGCACCAGCGCGTAGTCGCGCTGCAGGATGGCTTCCAGCACCATGCGGCCGAGGCCAGGCAAGGCGTAGATCTGTTCGACGATGACGGCGCCGCCGAGCAAGTAGCCGAACTCGATGCCGCTCAGCGTGACCACGGGTACAAGCGCGTTGGGCAAGGCGTGGCGCCAGACCACGCTGCGTTCGGACGCACCCTTGGAGCGTGCCGTGCGCACATAGTCGTCGCTCAAAACGTCGAGCATGGCCGAGCGGGTGACGCGGGTGACCGAAGACGCAAAGGCGCAGCCGAGCGTGATCGCCGGCAGGATCATCTGGCCGAGATTCTGCAACGGATCCTGCCAGAACGGGGTGAACGCCCCCATGGTGGGCAGCACGCCGAAGCCGGCCGACAGGATGTAGATGATGACGAGGCCGACGACGAAGCTCGGCGTCGACTGGCCGATCATCGCGGCGATGCGAACGCCGAGATCGGCGGGACGCTCGTTGCGGGTGGCGGCGAAGATGCCGGCCGGAACGCCGATCGACAGCGCGATCAGCATGGCCAGAAGTGCCAGTTCAAGCGTCAGCGGAAAGCGTTCGAGGATGACTGACAGCACCGGCTTGCCGTAGGTCACCGATATGCCGAGGTCGCCGCTGAACAGGCCGGTAAACCAGCGCCAATACTGGACCGGCCAAGGTTGGTCGATGCCGAAATAGATGGCCAACGAATCCCGCTGCTGCGGGGTCAGAAGTCCGGCCTCGGTCCCCAGCATGGCCGTGATGGAATCGCCCGGCACCAGCCGGATGGCGATGAAGACGATGATAGAGACGCCGATCAGCACCAGGGGAAAGGCCCGCAGGCGACGTATCACGTAACTCATGGCGTGTGGACCATCTGGGGTTGGGGAGCCGTTACGGCTCGCAGGCTAGACCGTCCGAGGCCGGTCGCGGATTCAAGGGCGGTCGCCATCGGCTCAACGGCGACCGCCTTCGGGCGGCGACAGGGAGAGTGCCCGCCGCCCAAACCCTCAATGCTACTGGATAGTCACCTTGCCAAGGCTGACCAGGGAGCCCGTCGGCATCGGAACGAAGCCCTGCACGTTCTTCTGCTGCGCGGTGTAACCAAAGCCGGTGTAGAGCCAGATCCACGGCGCCTTCTCGGCAAGCTGCTTGTCGAACTCGGCGAAGATGACCTTGCGCTTTGCCGGATCGGTTTCGGCGCGGCCATCCAGCAGCAGCTTGTCGAGCGTGTCGTCGGCGAAGTTGGAAACCTTCTGCAGGTTGCCGTTCTTGGTCCAGTAGCGGTTGTACATGGTGTAAGGGTCGGGACGGCCGCCATTCAGCGCCACCGCCATGTCGAAGTCGCCCTTGAGCCAGGTGTCGACATAGACGTTGAGCTCCATCATCTTGATGTCGAGCTTGACGCCGATCTCGGCCAGTTGCGACTGCAGCACCTGGGCTTCGGCGGCAGCCGTCGGCGGCTCGCCGGTGGCAGCGATCACGGTGGCGCTGAAGCCATCGGCAAAACCGGCATCGGCCATCAGCTTCTTGGCCTTCTCGACGTCCTGCTTGTAGCAAAACAGCGAATTCGGATCGGAAGCGAAGAACGGTGCGGTAATCGGCCCGGTCACTTGGCCTTCGCCGAGCGAGGCGGTGTCGAGCACGGCCTGGCGGTCGACGGCGCAGGAAATGGCCTGGCGCACGGCGAGCTCGTTCATCGGCTTGCGCGCCGGATTGAGCTGAAGCACGTGGTAGGCGAGCAGCGGCGCGCGGTTGAGCTGGAGCTTCGGCTCATTTGGCACCAGCGTCGCGATCAGCGGATCGTTGAGCAGCGCGAAATCGACCTGTCCGGTGCGCATAGCAGCCAGGATCGCGGTTTCGTCGGGCAGCACGCTGATCTCGATGCCGTCGACGCCGGTCGCGCCGCCGGCCCAGTCCTTGTTGGCGACGAGCGCCGCCTTGGAATTGGGATCCCACTTCTCCAGCTTGAACGGACCCGAGCCGACAGCCTGGGTGCCGATGGTGCCGGCGGCGATCTCGCTCGCCGGAACGATCGACGAGTTGGTGTCGGTCATGGCGGTAAGGATCGGCGCGTCGGGCTGCTTCAGCTTGAACACGACGGTGCCTGCATCGGGCGCCTCGATGCTCTCGATGGAGAGATAGTTGGCGCGGTTCGCGGCACCCGTCTTTTCGTCAAGGATACGCTCGAACGATGCCTTGACGTCGGCGGAAGTCACGGCGGCACCGTTCTGGAACTTGGCCTTGGGGTCGAGCTTGAAGGTCAGCTGCTTGCCGTCGGTGGAGAACTCCCACGCGGTGGCGACGCCCGGAATGATCTTGAGGTCGGCGTCGAGGCGCACGAGCGGCTCATAGATCAGCTCCAGCAGGCGCAGCGACGAGAACGCCGTCTGCTTGTGCGGGTCGAGGCCGGTGGCGTCCTGCGCCCAGGCCATGCGAAGCGTGGCCGCGTCGGCATGGCCGGCAACCGCCGACAGGCCGATCATCACGGCCGTCGTTGCCCCAAGGAAATACTTGAACTTGCTGGTCATTTTCATCCTCCCTTTATCTCATCTCCCTGAACGGCATCATGGCCGCCCAGCATCACATCGACGCGGGCCTCGCGTCCTGGATCGCTTTTCGCAAGAAGCCGTTCGACCCTTCCAGTGCAGACTGAGCATCTGCGAGGTTCATCCCCGTCAAAACGATGAGGATCGCCAGCTTCACGTCGTTATCGGTCTGGGCGAGCGCAGCCTGTGCCTCTTCCAGCGTGCATTCGGCTGCCTGCATGACGATGCGCGCGGCGCGCGCCACGAGCTTCTTGTTCGACGCCTTCAGGTCGACCATCAGGTTTTCGTATGTCTTGCCGATGCCGATCATGCTGGCCGTGGTCAGCATGTTGAGCACCAGCTTCTCGGCGGTGCCCGACTTCATGCGCGTCGAACCGGTCAGCGCCTCGGGACCGACGACGGGCGAAATCGCAATGTCGGCGATGGCGGCGATTGCCGACTGGGGATTGCACGACAGGGCGACCGCAGTCGCACCGATCTTGCTGGCGTAGTTGAGGCCGCCGATGACGTAGGGCGTGCGCCCGCTCGCGGCGATGCCGACGACGACGTCCTTGGCCGTCAGGTCGATTTCGGCCAGTGCCTCGGCACCCTTGGACTGGCTGTCTTCCGCGCCTTCCGTTGCCTTCAGCAGCGCGCTGTAGCCGCCGGCGATGAGGCCGACGACCATTGTCGGCGGCACGCGGAATGTCGGGGGGCATTCGGAAGCGTCAAGCACGCCAATCCGGCCGCTGGTGCCGGCGCCCATGTAGATCAGGCGGCCGCCTTGCCGGAAGGCAATGGTGATGCGGTCGACGGCGGCGGCAATCTCGGGGATCACCTTTTCGACCGCGTGCGCGACAAGCTTGTCTTCGTCGTTGATCTTCCTGAGGACGTCGATCGTCGGCAACAGGTCGATATCCATGGTGCGCGGGTTCCGCTCTTCGGAAACCAATCGCCCCAGTTCCGAAATCAAGGCTTGTTCTGACACTTGTCGCCACCTGCCCGGTTCTCAAAATGCAAGAGCCTCGTGGAGCCGGTTCTCCTGGGCCTTCATTAACTTTCTAGAATGCAATATTCCTCATGTCAACAATATTTGGAATGGATTATTCCTATGAGATATTCGACCGGTCGAGTCGTGTGGCAAGGATGATCGCGCCGGAAACGGCGTCGCCGTCGGCCGGCTTGAGGCGGCGGCGAACGTCGGGTGCAAGCCAGGGCTCTAGCGGGCTTGCAAGGCCACCGAGCAGGGTCACGCGTGGCGCGCCCTTGTCGAACAAAGTACGCACGATGGTGTCGATCTGCTCGGCCGCCGACTGCACGATGCGGCGGCCGGCGGCGTCGCCCTGGTCGGCATGGCGCATGACGGTTGGCGCCAATGCCGCGTAGTCGGTTGCAGTCGCCCGGTCCATCCAGGCCACCGCCTCCATCGGATCTTCATGGAAACGCAGCATGACTTCAGTCAGAAGCGCTGAACGGTCCTGCCGGCCGTCATGGGCGCGGAGTGCGAGTTGCACCGCCTTCAACCCCAGGTCGGCGCCGCTGCCTTCATCCGAAATCGGAAAGCCGTAGCCCCCGACCCTGAGGTCCCGCCCCTCGACGAAGCCCAGCCCGATCGAGCCGGTGCCGGCAATGACGATGGCTCCGTCCCTACCTGAATGAGCACCAAGGCAGGCTCCCATGCCATCGCTGGTAAAGCCGATGGCGGCGAAGGGGTGCTCGATCGCCTGCAGTGCCTCGAGCGCGCCCTTGCGGCCGATCCCTGCAAGGCCGATGCCGGCGAATGTGCGCGCCAGTTCGGCAGCGCCAAAGCCAGCCTCCTCGACTGCCGCGCCATAGGCACGGGCAATCGAGGCCCAGGCAACGTCGATGCCCAGCCTCGTGGTCGCCGGACCGGAAAGGCCCTGGCCGAGCACGTCGCCGGCTGCATCGACGATGCGGGCGCGGCAGCCCGTGCCGCCACCGTCGATGCCGAGATAGAAATGGGGGACCGTGGCGGAGCTCATCCGGGGAGCCGCTCGATGGTCGCCCCGCACATTCGGAGCTTGCGGTCGAGGCTCTCATAGCCCCGGTCGAGATGGTAGACGCGGTTGACGATGCTCTCACCCTCGGCGACCAGTGCTGCAAGCACCAGCGACACCGAGGCGCGCAGGTCTGTGGCCATGACCTGCGCCCCACGCAGCGGCGTGCCGCCGCGCACCAGTGCGGACGTGCCTTGCAAGGTGATGTTGGCGCCAAGGCGAACGAGCTCAGGCACGTGCATGAAGCGGTTCTCGAACACCGTCTCGCGTAACAGCGACGCACCCGGCGCGAAGCACATCAGCGCCATGAACTGCGCCTGGAGATCGGTCGGAAAACCGGGATAAGGTTCGGTCGTCAGGTCTACCGGCGCCAACGGGCCATCACGCGAGACGATCAAGCCGCGGTCGCCGGGCCAGACGCTGACGCCTGCCGCTTCCAGCACCTGGACGACTGACGCCATGTGTTCAAGCCGCGCGTTGGTAAGCTCGAGCTGGCCGCCGGTGATAGCAGCTGCAATGGCATAGGTTCCCGCCTCGATGCGGTCGGGAATCGTATGATGGGTCGCCGCGCGCCAGGAGGTACCGCCCTGTACGAGAATGCGGTGCGTCCCCGCCCCTTCGATGTTCGCGCCCATGGCGCTGAGGCAAGCGGCGAGATCCATCACCTCGGGCTCACGGGCGGCGTTGACGATCTCGGTCTCGCCCTTTGCCGCGGTGGCCGCCATCATCGCCGTCTCGGTCGCGCCGACCGAGGGCGAGCCAAGCACGATGCGCGTGCCGGTCAGACCGCCAGGCGCGGAAGCAACGATCGAACCGCCCTGGATGCCGATGTCGGCGCCCAGCTGTCCGAGCGCCTTGATGTGCATATCGACAGGCCGCGCGCCGATAGCGCAGCCGCCAGGCAGCGATACCTGCGCCTTGCCGAAGCGGGCGAGCAGCGGCCCCAGCACCAGCACAGTTGCGCGCATCTTTCGTACCGTGTCGTAGCTGGTCTCACGCGAAGAGGCTTTGCTCGCGTCGACACGGACGGAGCGTGCTTGCCTGCTGATTTCGGCGCCATGCTGGGCAATGACACCGAGCATGTTCTCGACGTCGCTGACCGCAGGCAAGTTGGTCAGTTCAAGAGGCTCAGGGCTCAGCAGCGCCGCAGCAATTTGCGGCAGGGCGGCATTCTTGGCGCCTGATATGGCGACCGCACCCTGGAGCCTCTGCCCGCCGACGATGCGCAATTTGTCCATGTTCAAGAACCCGTTCAGCAGCCGGTCGAAACGGCCGAACTGAGAAGAGAGTTGATCGGATTATTCTTCCCTGTCAACCTGGATTGGAATATTCTATTCCCTGATGTCAGCATGATGAAGGGGCCCGAGGAGCTTCATGTCGGTTCTCACGAAAATCATCGCGACGCTCGACACCATGGCTCCGGCAGATCGGCAGATCGGCCAGTTCATCGTCGACAATCCTGATGAGATGCTGCGCCTGTCGTCGGTGGCGCTTGGCGAACAGACCGGCCGCAGCCAGTCCAGCGTGGTCAAGTTCGCGCAAAAGCTCGGCTATCCGAGCTACCAGCAGCTGAAGCTCGCGGTCAGCGAGGCCAAGGCGCAGCAATGGCAAGCACCGCCCGGCATGGTCCACGGCAGCATCGACCGTGCCGACGGCTACGTCGCCGTGCAGCAGAAGCTGGTGGCCGGCAAGCTCGCCGCCATGCAGCAGACAATGTCTGTGAACAGCGAGCAGACAGTGACGCAGGTCCTCGACCTGCTCGACCGGGCCGAGCGCATCCACCTCGCCGGCGTCAGCGCCTCTTCGCTGGTGGCGCGCGACTTCGCCATCAAGCTGATGAAGCTCGGCCGCAACGTGCTGCATGACAGCGACAGCCATGTTCAGTTGGCCAGCGCCGCGTCGCTGGGGACGCGGGACGTGATGCTCGCATTCTCGCATTCGGGCACGAGCATAGAGACCGTCCGCATCGCCGAGCTCGCCAAGCAGCGTGGCGCAACAGTCGTTGTCATCTCCTCGCTCAGGGACAATCCCTTGAGCGCTATTTCGGATGTCGTGCTTCATTCCGTCAGCGACGAGGACAACGTCCGCTCGTCATCGATCACCGCCCGCGACGCGCAGCTGGCGCTCACCGATCTGCTGTTCATCCTGCTCGTCCAGCGCCAGGACGACGCCAACGACCACATCCACCGAAGCGAAGCGGCGGTCGCAGCGCTCAAGGTAAAGTAACACGGGCTCAGCGAGCCTGACGGAGCCGGCATGTGCGGGCAGGCAGCCGCGTCACTCTTACTTTTGAGGAGGTCGGGAGTTGCAAGCGGCCTTTGGTCAGCAACAACTGCTAGCGACCATGCTTCACCCTGCCGCCACCAGACGCGATGTTTCGATCATCGTCCTGATCTCGGCGCGGCAGGAGCCGCAGTTGGTTCCGGCTTTCAGCACCTTGCCGATCTCGTCGACGCTTGAACTGCCGCCCGAGATTGCATCGGCAATCTGGTTGACGCCGACATTGAAGCAGGCGCAGACCACACGGCCGATCGACCGTAGCGGAACCGGCGAGCGCCCTGACAAGAGCGCCATCCGGTTAGCGGGAGACAGCGGCTGGCGCGATCCCAAGAGTTGCACCAGCCAGTCGCGCGGCGGCAATTGGCCGGGCGGCGCTACGAGCAACGCCTCGGCCAGCATTCCGTCATCGCCTAGGGCTGCAGCCCGGTAGTTGAGGCCGCGCCTGTCAGTGTATTCGACCAGCGTTTCGCGGCGAAAAGCGTCCAGGAACCGGCGCGTGAGCAGAATGCCCTGGTCAGGGGTTTCGGTGCCGCAGAGGTCATAGACCCAGCCGCCGTCGACGGCTCGCCTGCTCCAGTGCACAAAGCCCGTCGGTCGCAGGTCGCGTTTGGTCACCAGCACGCCGACCCAAGCAATCACTTCCCTGTGGATCCGGATGGGCACGTGCTTGAGTTCAGGCTGCCCCGAAAAGGCATCGCATAGTGGACTGGCAAGCGGCCCCGCTCCGGCGTTCGCGGCGTAATGGCCGCTCCAGTGCATCGGCAGGAAGGCCAGGCCAGGCTTCTGGGCATTGCTGATCTTCACCTTGGCGCGGGCGAAACCATGGGGGCTGTCCAGCCGAACGAGGTCGCCATCGGTGCAGCCGCTGCGGGCTGCATCCAGCACATTGATCTCGACCACCGGCTCCGGTGCATTGGCCATCAGGCGCGGCACCCGGCCAGTGCGGGTCATCGTGTGCCACTGGTCGCGCAGGCGCCCCGAGTTGAGCCCGACAGGGCGCTGCGCATCGGTGGGATGGGCGACGCCTTCCTGGCGCACGGCAACGAAGCGCGCGCGGCCGTCCGGCGTCGGAAATCGCCGCCCGGCGAGCAGGCGGGTTGCATCGCCTCCCCTGCCCGCCGCAGGCCAGTGACGCGGCGCGAAACTTTCGTATTCCGATTTCTCCAAACCCCCGAGCGCACCAATGTCGAATAGCCGCTCGCCACGGTTCTCGAAACCAGAGAGCGCGGCATGCTCACGGAAGATCACATCCGGCCCGGCATAGTCGAAGGCCGCGCCGAAGCCCATCAACCTGGCCACGTCGCAGATAATGCGCCAATCAGGCCTTGCTTCGCCTGGGACTGGCAGGAACGGCCGCTGGCGCGAGATCAGCCGTTCCGAGTTGGTGACCGTGCCGTCCTTCTCGCCCCAGGTGGCAGCCGGCAGGAACACTTTGGCAAGCCGCGTCGTGTCGGTTCTGACGACGTCTGAGACGACAACGAAATCGCAGGTCTTCAGGGCCTCGCGCACGCGCGTTGCGTCGGGCATGCTGACGGCCGGATTGGTACCCATGATCCACAGCGCCTTGATGCGGCCGTCGCCCGCCGCGCGGAACATGTCGACAGCCTTCAGGCCGGGGCAGCGGGCGATGTCAGGAGCGCTCCAGAACCGGCCGACGCGGTCGATTGCGGCCAGATCGTCGAAATTCATATGGGCGGCGAGCTGGTTCGCCAGCCCGCCAACTTCGCGGCCGCCCATGGCATTGGGCTGGCCCGTCACCGAGAAAGGCCCCATGCCGGGCCTGCCGATACGCCCGGTGGCGAGATGGCAGTTGATGATGGCGTTCACCTTGTCGGTGCCGTATGCCGACTGGTTGACGCCTTGGCTGTAGACGGTGATGGACCGTTCCGTGGCCGCGAAGAGCTCGAAAAACAGCCGTACCTCCGCTGGCGCCAGCCCGCAGCCGGCGGCGACGGCCTCAGGTGAAGGTGCATCGGCCATGGCGACTGAAAGTGCCTCGGGGAAACCTGAGGTCGCCTCGGCGATGTAGTCCCGGTCGAGGAAGCCGCTGCGCCCAAGATGTGCCAGAAGCCCATTGAACAGCAGAACATCAGTGCCGGGATCGATCGCCAGGTGCAGGTCACACTCATCGGCGGTCGCCGTGCGCCGCGGATCGATGACGACGATGCGCGTGCCGCGTTCCTGCCGCGCGGCAAGCAGCCTCTGATAGAGGATAGGATGGCACCATACGGTGTTGGAACCGACGAGCACAACGAGGTCGGCAAGCTCGAAATCCTCGTAGACGCCCGGCACGATGTCTTCGCCAAAGGCCCGCTTGTGACCGGCTACCGATGATGCCATGCACAGCCGCGAATTGGTGTCGATGTTGGCCGAACCGATAAAGCCCTTCATCAGCTTGTTGGCGACGTAATAGTCCTCCGTGAGCAGCTGCCCGGAGACGTAGAAGGCAACTGAATCCGGACCATGTCGGGCGATTGTCTCGGAAAAACGCTGCGCCACCAGTCCGAGCGCATCGTCCCAGCTTGCCTCTCGTCCGCCGATCTCGGGAGCCAGTACCCGCCCGTCGAGGCCTGTCGTCTCACCTAGCGCGGTTCCCTTCGAGCAAAGCCTGCCACGATTGGCGGGATGGTCCGCGTCGCCACGGACGGTGACCGATCCGTCCGTGGCGACGCGTGCCAGCACGCCGCAACCCACGCCGCAATAGGGGCATGTCGTCCTCACTTCGGCTGCCGGCATCGTGTCCATCGCATTCATTCGGCGGCCACTGCGATCATTTCCAACGCAAGCGAAATCCGGCCGCCCTCGACCCTTACAGCTATCGTCCTGACCGCACCTTCGTCGGCGCCGAGCGCCTTGCCGGTCTCGAGCGAAAACACCCAGTTGTGCAGCGGGCACGTCACGGCTGCGCCGTGAACGATGCCCTGACTCAACGGGCCGCCGCGATGCGGGCAATGATCCTCAATGGCGAACACCTCGTCGTCGGCCGTGCGGAACACGCCGATCTTGCCTTGAGGGGTGTTGACGCAGCGAGCGCCGCGTAGAGGAATTTCGTCGAGAGTACCTATGTGGAACCAGTTCATGCCGTTCACTCCGCAGCGATAGTGACCGTCGCAAGCGGACGGAACTCATGCTTGTCCTTGCCGGAGACGCGCTCCGACCACGGGTCGACCTGGGCGAATTTCTGGCTGAAGACGAAGCGGTCGTAGTAGGCCGTCCGCTTGTCGGCATCGTCGAGGATCTGGCGCCTGATCTCGGCAACGCCGACGCGCTTGGCCCATTTGTAGATGCGCTCGAGATAGCGGCCCTGCTCGCGATACATCTGCGTCAGCGCGACGATGACCTCGAGCGCCTCGTCTTCGGTCTTGACCAGGCCGAGCACCTCGGTGCCCTTGATGTCGAGGCCGGCAGCGCCGGCGAAGTGGATTTCAAAGCCGGAATCGACGCAGATCACGCCGACATCCTTGCAGGTCGCCTCGGCGCAATTGCGCGGGCAGCCCGACACCGCCATCTTGAGCTTGGCCGGCGTCCACGAGCCCCACATGAACTTTTCGATGCGGATGCCGAGCCCGGTCGAATCCTGGGTGCCGAAACGGCACCAGTCGGAGCCGACACAAGTCTTCACCGTGCGCAGCCCCTTGGCATAGGCATGCCCCGAGACGAAACCCGCCTTGCCGAGATCGGACCAGACCGCCGGCAGGTCTTCCTTCCTGATGCCCAGCATATCGATGCGCTGGCCGCCGGTGACCTTGACCAATGGGATCTCGAACTTGTCGACGACGTCGGCGATGGCGCGCAGCTCGTTGGCGTTGGTCACCCCGCCCCACATGCGCGGCACCACCGAATAGGTGCCGTCCTTCTGGATGTTGGCGTGGACACGCTCATTGATGAAGCGCGACTGGTAGTCATCGGCATATTCGTCGGGCCAGTCGCAGACGAGGTAGTAGTTAAGCGCGGGCCGGCACTTGGCGCAGCCGCAGGAGGTCTTCCACTGCAGTTCCTGCATCGCCTCGGGGATGGTCTTCAGCCCCTTGGCCTTGATCAGCCGACGCACGTCGTCGTGGCCAAGGTCGGTGCACTTGCACATTGGCTGCACGGCGGTGGGGTTGTAGCTGTCGCCCATCGTCAGCGACATCAGCTGCTCGACAAGCCCTGTGCAGGAACCGCATGAGGCTGATGCCTTGGTGTGGGCGCGTACGTCGTCGAGCGAGGTCAGCCCGTTCGACGTGATGGTGCCAGTGATCTTGCCCTTGCAGACGCCGTTGCAGCCGCAGATTTCCGCATCATCCGCCAGCGCCGCAACGGCCGCCATAGGGTCCAGCGGCGACCCTCCCTGATAGGCCTGGCCGAAGATCAGCGTGTCGCGCATCTCCGAGATGTCGGTCTGCTTCTTCTTGAGGTCGTTGAACCAGGCGCCGTCGCTGGTCTCGCCATAGAGCACGGTACCGATGACGCGGTTGTCCTTCAGAACCAAGCGCTTGTAGATGCCGGCCGCGGCGTCGCGCAGCACGATCTCCTCGCGGTCGTCGCCGTCGGCGAAATCGCCGAGCGAATAGAGATCGATTCCAGTGACCTTGAGCTTGGTCGGCGTGTCGGAATGGACGAAGCCTGCGGTGTCGTCTCCGGTGAGGTGGGCAGCTGCGACGCGGGCCATCTCATAAAGCGGCGCCACCAGGCCATAGACCTGGCCGCTCACCTCGGCGCATTCGCCGAGCGCCAGGATGTCTGGATCGGAGGTCCGCATGCCGTGGTCGACGACGATGCCGCGATTGGTCTTGATGCCGGCGTCCTTGGCGATCGCCGTATTCGGCCGGATGCCGACCGCCATGACGACGAGCGTCGCCGGGATGATGGTGCCGTCGGCGAGTTCCACGCCCTCGACCTTGCCATTGCCGACGATGGCCTTGGTGTTGGCCTTGGTCATGACCTTGATGCCGCGCGCCTCGACCGCCTTCTGCAGGAGATAGCCGGCGGCCGGGTCGAGCTGGCGCTCCATCAGCGTCGGCATGACGTGCAGCACGGTGACGTCCATGCCGCGCGACTGCAGGCCGGCGGCCGCTTCGAGGCCGAGCAGGCCGCCGCCGATGACGACCGCCTTGGCGCGCGACTGTGCCGCGAGCAGCATGGCGTTGACGTCGTCGAGGTCGCGGTAGCTCAGCACGCCTGCCATGTCGTTGCCGGGCACCGGAATGATGAACGGCACCGAACCCGTGGCGATGACCAGCTTGTCGTAGGGCTCGGTCACGCCATGGTCTGAGGTGACGGTCTTCGCATCCCGGTCGATGGCGACGATCTTGTGGCCCTTGTAGAGCGTGATGCCGTGCTTGATGTACCAGCCGTCGCCGTGGATCACGATCTCCTCGAACGCTTTCTCGCCCGACAGCACCGGCGACAGCATGATGCGGTCGTAGTTCACGCGCGGCTCGGCGTTGAAGATGGTGACCTGGTAGCGGTCGGGCGCGGCCTCCAGCAGATGCTCCAGCATGCGCCCGGGGGCCATGCCGTTGCCGATGATGACAAGTCTCTCGGTCATGGGATTGGTCCTCGTCCGTTTCACTGGGTGGCGAAGGTCAGCGGCTCGCCGGTGCTTTCGCGCGACATCTTGCGGATCGACAGGTGCATCCAGATCAGCGAGGCGACGACGAGGGCGAACAGCAGCATGAAGCAGCTCGACCACAGGCCGGTGAGGTCGTTGAGCGCGCCGAAGGCGATGGGCAGGATGAAGCCGCCGAGGCCGCCGATCATGCCGACGAGGCCGCCGACCGCGCCGACATTCTCGGGATAGTAGGCCGGGATGTGCTTGTAGACTGCGGCCTTGCCCAGGCTCATGAAGAAGCCGAGCACGAAAGCGACGGCCATGAAGGCGATCGGCCCGACTTCGAAGTGGAACGACATCGGCCCGCTGGTGCCGTGCACGACATAGTCGGCCGTCGGCAGCGACAGGATCAGCGTGGCGATCGCCGAGACGCCGAAGGTCCAGTACATCACCGTGCGGGCGCCGATCCGATCGGAGAGCACACCGCCATAGGCGCGGAAGATGCTGGCCGGGATCGAATAGGCAGCGCCGATCATTCCGGCCGTGACGATGTCGAAGCCGTAGACGCCGATCAGATAGCGCGGCAGCCACAGCGCAAGGGCGACAAAAGCACCGAACGAGAAGAAATAGTAAAGGCCGAAGCGCCAGACCTGGACATTCCTGAGCGGTGCAAACTCGGCCCAGAAGCTCCTTGGCTGTCCGCCGTGGATGCGGCGTTCACGGATGACGGGATCGTCCTCGCTGCCGAACCAGAAGATGAAGGCCATGAAGCCGAGGCAAGCGGCCCAGATCAGCGCCACCTCCTGCCAGCCTCCGGCAAGCATGACGAAGGGTGCCAGGAACTTGGTGACGGCAGCACCGACATTGCCGACGCCGAAGATGCCAAGGGCCGTGCCCTGCTTTCCCGCCGGGAAGAAGCGCGAGACATAGGCGACACCGACGGCGAAGGAGCCGCCGGCCAGGCCGACGCCGAGGGCCGCGATCAGCATCTGCGTGTAGGTCTGGGCGAAGGCGAGCAGGAAGGTGGCGATGGCCGCCGCCAGCATGGTTGCGGTGTAGACGAGGCGCCCGCCAAAACGGTCGGTCCAGACGCCAAGCACGATGCGCACCAGCGAGCCGGTCAGGATCGGGGTGCCTATGAGCAGCCCGAACTGGGTTTCCGAGAGGCCGAGCTCCTGTTTGATGCGTACGCCGATGATCGAAAAGATCGTCCACACGGCAAAGCAGACGGTGAAAGCGAGGGTGGAGATGGCAAGCGCCCTGACCGGAGCATTGTCCTGGCTGGGCGCGGCTGGGATGGTTGCGGTCATTGTCGGCTCCGTTGGGCGGCGTGGGAGGCGCCGCGCTGATCTGGATCGCGAAAAACAAAAAAGCTGCCGGCCAGGGTCGCGCGTCCGTACATCCGGGATCGCGGTCATCTGGTCGGCAGCTTTGCCTGGGGCGCCCGCCATTGGACGCCGATATGTCTGGCCTTTCGGCCTCGTCTATTGCAACGCACAAACCATGCCAGTTCGCACCTGAACTGATAGTTTGTTTATTTTCCGATACTTATATGACAGTCGAGATTTGTGACGCTGTAGAAGGGGCGATCAACAGGTGACCAATTGCCACCACGCATTGCCTATTTGTTGTGCAGCGCACAAGAACTGTCCGGAAATAGATCAGGCCCGAGTTGGGCTTTGCTGGCCCGCAACATACGCGTCGAGTTCGTCCGGATCGAACAGGCTACCGTCAAAGAAGCCATCCGGTCCAAGCGTCAGGCTAGCGCCGGCCGAGCCGACGGGCGTGGCCGTCGCAAGCGCGCCTTCGACCTTGGCGTTGGCGCCCGGTAGCGCCACGCCCAATGGCTTGAGGGCGGCACGGTAGAGGTCTGGCCTGTAGGTTTCGCGGGCAACCGCGGCGTTCTCGGCCGAATGCCCGATCTGCCCCCACCGCACCATCTGGCTGTAGAACCACAGCGCGTGGCTTTTCCACGGGAAGGTTGCCGCCTTGGCCTGCGGCACGAAGAAATCGTCGACGTCGAAAACCGTCTCTGGCCCGGTTCGCAGCATGCCCGACAGCGCCGGCAGCATCCATTCCGCGGGCCGCCCGACATAGGCGGGCGCCGACAGGATCGCTGCCAGTTCCCAATGATTGGCGGGCTCCGCGCACCATTGCGCCGACCGGTGGATGGCGCGCAGCAGGGCCGCCAGCGCTTCGGGATTAGCCTTTGCCCAACGGGCATCGGCGCCCAGCACCTTCTCCGGGCTCGAGCGCCAGATCTTCGCCTTGACGGTAGCAATGCGGCCGTGACCGAGTACGACGGCGGCAGTGTTCCATGGCTCGCCGGCACAAAAGCCGTCGAGCGCGCCCGAGCCGAGCGCATCCGCCATCAACGGCGGCGGCAGGATCACGATCTCGACGTCGCCATCCGGGTCGATACCACAGGCGGCAAGCCAGTAGCGGAGCTCGTAGTTGTGCCCCGAATGCGGATGCACGACCGCGAAACGCAATGGCGGCTTTCCGGCACCTGCCCGCTGCGCCACCACTACCTTGAGCGCCTCCCCTGTCGCGCGCGGAGCGAGATCGCCGGCAGCCCCCTGCGCTGCAAGCTCCGCCCACAGCAGATTGGAAACGGTTACCGCATTGCCGCCAAGCCCGAGCGCCATTGGCACGACGGTAGTCGCAGCCAGCGGCGTCAAGCCAAGATTGCAGGCGATCGGCATCGGCGCCAGCATGTGCGCGACCTGGAAATGGCCGACGGCGATGCGGTCGCGGACGTTTGCCCACGAGGTTTCGCGCACCAGATGAAGGGAAACGCCTTCGTCGCCGGCAAATCCCTTCTCGCGTGCGATCACCAGAAGCGCACTGTCGAGCAGCGGCAGGAACCCGGCAGATATCTCGAAGCCATCGCTCATGCGTCGTCCCCCAACAGCCCGGCCGCCGTCACCAGGCTCTGGGCGATCTCGGCAAGCTTGCGGTTCTGGTTCATCGCGGTCTTGCGCAGCAGCGCGTAGGCTTCCACTTCGGATAGCCCGCGCGACTTCATCAGGATGCCCTTGGCGCGGTCTATCACCTTGCGGTCCTCGAGTTCGCCGCGCGCCTCCTCAAGCTCGCGCGCCATGCGCGAGAACGCGTTGAAACGGCTGATTGCCATGTCGAGGATCGGCTTGATGCGTTCCTTGCGCAGGCCATCGACGACATAGGCTGAAACGCCAGCATCGACCGCCGCCTCGATTGAGGCGCTGTCCGAGCGGTCGACAAACATGGCGATCGGCCGCTTCACGGCGCGCGAGAGCTGGAACATGTTCTCCAGCATGTCGCGATTGGGGTTCTCGAGATCGATGACGATGACGTCGGGATTGATCAGGGAGATGTGCCGGGCGATGCCCAGGACGTCGTGGACGAGCGTCACCTCATCATGCCCGGCCTCCCGCAAACCCGCTTCGATGATGGCCGCGCGAATGCGGTTTTCGTCGATGATCAATATCCTGAGGGCCGCAGGGTTCATGCCTCTTTCTTTGCCCGGCTACGGCTGCTGTGCAATGCAAAAAATGCGGGCTGTGCAGCAGAGTTCGGGCATTGGCGCAGATTGATTGCGCCACAAGCACCGAAAGCAAAAAGGCCCCGGATTTTTCCAGGGCCTTTTCATTTCACATCATCACCTCAGTGATGGGCTGGCTCCGCCATCTGCGCGGCGTCAGGCTCTTCGACGTGAGCAGCCAGATCCTTGCGCGAGATGAAGGTGTAGAACATCGGCACCACGAACAGGGTGAAGATCGTGCCGACGATCACGCCGCAGAAGATCACCAGGCCCATCGAGTAGCGTGCCGCAGCGCCCGCGCCCGAGGCGATGATCAGCGGCACGACGCCCAGCGCCATCGCCGCCGTCGTCATCAGGATCGGCCGCAGGCGAACCTTGGCCGAAGCGATGATCGCCTCGCTGCGCGACAGCCCATGCTCTTCACGCTGCTGGTTGGCGAATTCGACCAACAGAATGCCGTGCTTGGTGATCAGTCCTATCAGTGTGATCAGACCGACCTGGGTGTAGATGTTGAGCGTGCCCAGTCCGAGATTGAGCGGTATGATGGCGCCGAAGATCGACAGCGGCACCGACATCATGATGATGAAGGGGTCGCGGAAGCTTTCGAACTGCGCCGCCAGAACCAGGTAGATCACCACGATAGCCAGGCCGAAGGCGATCAGGATCGTGCTGCCCTGCTCGCTCTCCAGGCGCGATTGGCCGGCGTAGTCGATGAAGAAACCGGCAGGCAGCAGGGGCCGGGCGATGTCCTCAAGCGTTTTCAGGCCGTCGCCGGTGGTGACGCCAATCATCGGCAGCGCCGAGATCGTCGCCGAGTTAAGCTGGTTGAACTGCTCGATCGCCGCCGGCGACGAGTTGGTGTTGATCGACACCACAGCCGACAGCGGCACCATCTGGCCGTTGACGCTGCGGACAAAGAACTCGCCGAGCTTCTCCGGGTTGTCCCGGTATTCTTCCGGAACCTGCATGATGATGTCGTAGCTGTTGGAATCGCGGTCGAACTCGGCAATCGATCCACCACCGACAAGCAGGCTCAGCGTCGTGCCGATGTCGCGCACCGACAGGTTGAGTGCTGCCGCGCGATCACGGTCGATGGTCACGGTCACCTGCGGCGCATCGAAGGACAGCGAGTTTGTCATGTAGAGATAGCGCCCAGTAGCCTGCGCCTTTTGCTTTATCTCTTCAGCGACCTCGTAGACCTGGCTCGGGTCGCCGGTCGACTGGATGACCAGCGAGATCGGCAGGCCACCACCTGCACCCGGCAGCGACGGCGGCGCGAAGACCTGTGTGTCGACGCCGCTGACCTTGGACAGGCGCGCCTGGATATCCGCCTGGATCTCCTTCTGCGACCGCGTCCTATCGGCCCAGTCCTTGAGCACCCAGACGGTGAAGCCCGAATTGGTGCCGCCGCCCATGCCGACGATCGAGAAGCTGGTCTTGATCTCCGGCAGGTCCTTGGTCAGGTCGCGGATCTGGTCGGTATAGAGGCTGGTATACTCCGTCGTCGCGTAACGCGGCGCCGTCACAAGTGCGAACAACGCACCGGAGTCTTCTTCAGGCGCCAGTTCGTTCGATGTCTTGAGGAACATGAAGCCGGTCACACCGACGAGCGCGACGACGATCAGCAACGTCACCGGCCGGTACTTCAGCGAACCCGAGACCAGCCGCTCGTAACGGTTGGCGATGCTCTCGAAGGTGCGGTCGACAGCCTGCGCGAAGCGGCTGTGATTGCCAGCCTTGAGCATGCGTGCCGACATCATCGGCGTGATGGTCACGGCGATAAAGCCGGACAGGATGACGGCACCCGCAAGCGTGACCGCGAACTCGCGAAACAACGAGCCGGTCAGGCCACCGGTGAACATCAGCGGTGCGAACACTGCCGCGAGCGTGATGGTCATGGCGACCACCGGCCCGAAGATCTCGCGCATGCCCTTGAATGCCGCCTGCATCGGCGACATGCCCTCCTCCATGTGGCGGTGGATGTTCTCCACCACCACGATGGCGTCGTCGACGACCAGACCGATCGCCAGCACCATGGCCAGGAGCGACAGCAGGTTGATCGAATAGCCCATCATCAACAGGATGAAACAGACGCCGATCAGCGACAGCGGGATCGTCACCACCGGCATCAGGACCGAGCGGAACGAACCCAGGAACAAAAGGATCACGACGACGACGATCGCCACAGCTTCTGCGATGGTCTTGAACACCTCTTCGATCGAGGCGCTGATCGTCTCGGTCGAATCGTAGACCATGGTGATGGTCATGCCCTGCGGCAGGCTGGCGCTGATCGCCGGCAGTTCGTCGATGACGGCAGCCGCCGTGTTGAGCGGGTTGGCCGACGGTGTCGGGAAGATACCGATGAAGGTGCCCGGCTCGCCGTTGAAGTTGACGACCGTGTCGGTGCTTTCCGCCGCCAGTTCGACATACGCGATGTCACGCAGCCGGACGACGTTGCCGTTGTCTGACTTGAGCGGCAACTCGCCGAAGGCTTCCGGCGTCTGCAGCGTCGACTTCATGGTAATCGAATAGGCGACATACTCGTTCTTGGTCTTGCCGGGCGCCGACAGGAAGTTCGACGTATTGATGGCCTGCAGCACTTCGGCTGCGGTCAGGCCACGCGCGGCAAGCTTCACCGGATCGACCCAGACGCGCATCGAATAGTTGGCCGCGCCCAGGACCTGGACCTCGGCAACGCCCTCGATCGTCGACATGCGTGGACGGATGACACGCTCGATGTATTCGGTCAGCTCTTCAGAGCTCATGTTCGGGTTCTGCATCGCCAGGTACATGATGGCGAACTGCATGCCGGTGCCCTTGACGATGGTCGGGTCCTTGGCGTCGGCCGGCAACTGGCCGCGCACCTGCTGGACCTTGGACATCACCTCGGTCAATGCCGTGTCGGGATTGGAGCCGAGCTCCATCTGGACGGTAACCGTGCTCGACGACGGACGGCTCTGCGACGTCACGTAGTCGATGTTTTCGGTCGTCGCCACCGCGGCGGCGATCGGTGCGGTAATGAAGCCCTGGATCAGGTCGGCGCTGGCGCCGGGATAGACGGTGGTGATGGTGATCACCGTCTCCTCGACCTTGGGGTACTGCCGCACTGACAGGTTGAAAAGCCCCTGGAAGCCCAGGAGCAGGATCATGAGGGCAACCACCGTCGAAAGGACGGGGCGGCGGATGAAGATGTCAGAAAAACTCATTTTGCGGCCGCCTTGGCGTCAGCGGAGGTAATCGGCGAAACCGTGTTGTCGACCTTGACGTGGGTGCCGTTGGTCAGCCGGTTCTGGCCTGCGATGACCAGTTCGTCGCCGGCCTTGACGCCTTCGATGATCTCGACACGGCCTTCCGACCTGCGGCCGACCTTGACGAAGACCTGGTTGACGACAAGTGCCGGTTCGGCCTTCGGCTGCGCAGGTGCGGCCGATGCCTCGGCCGGAGCGGCCGCAGTTGCACCTGCCGCTTCTGGCTTGGCCTCGGCCGGGCGCACCACATAGACATAGTCGCCGTAGAGGCTGGTGGTCAGCGCCGTCTGCGGCACCGCGATCACGCCGTCTTCCCTGGGAAGCTCGACACGCACGCGCACGAACTGACCGGGGCTCAGCTTGCCTTCCGGATTGGTGATCTCGGCGCGAACCGAAACCAAGCGGCTCTGCGGGTCGACCTTCGGATCGATGCCGACAACTGCGCCCTTGAACGGCATGTCTTCGGCGGTCACGCCAAAGGTCACCGGCTGACCCAGCTTCAGCAGGCCAAGCTGCTGCTCCGGAACCGAAAAATCGGCCCGCATGGTGTCGAGATCCTGCAGCGTCGCAACGATGGTACCTGGGGCGAGATACTGACCGTCATCGACCTTGGGAATGCCGATCGTGCCGGAGAACGGCGCGCGCAGTTGCTTCTGATCAAGAACCGCCTGGAGCTTCTGCACCTGCGAGGCCGATGTCGAGGCCGTGGCGCGTGCCGCGTCGAGCGCAACTTCCGAGCCAACGCCACGACGTTGCAGTTCGACGGCGCGGTCGAGCGACTGCTGGTCGAGTGCCGCCTGGGTCTTGGATGCAGCCAGATCCGCCTGCTGGACCGTATCGTCGAGCTGGATCAGCACATCACCTTGCTTGACGCGCTGGTTTGCCGCGAAATTGATATCCTTGATGATGCCGGCCTGCTCGACGGTCAGGTCGACGCCCTTCGAGGCGTTGACCGTGCCAATCGTTTCGATGCCCGGCGTCCACGGAGCCGGGTCGACCTTGGCGGTCGCCACGGTCACCGAAGCGACCGGCATGTTGGCGAAGAATTGCTGGATCGCATTGTCGCGGAACATGTTGAATCCGACGATGCCGCCGCAAACAAGGACAAGCAGTACGAGAGCGATGATGAGACGCTTTATCAAAGGAGATCCCCAATCGGTAAGGAATCGGCATCCGGAAAGCCGCGATGCACAGTGAACTGGTTTCTTGGAAAACCCAAGAGCGGCGAGCTTACTGTACCGTCTGGACGGTATTGTCAATCCACGATAATGTGATCCCAAGGAGGCACCACAATGTCGGGCCACAGACCAAGCTCTCGCGAAAAAATCCTCACCGCAGCCAGTGAACTGGCTGACATTGTCGGCCCGGGCAACCTGTCGCTTGACGCGGTGGCCCAGCGCGCCGGTGTGTCGAAGGGCGGTCTGCTCTACAATTTCCCGACCAAGGCCAAGCTGATGCAGGCGCTGGTGCAGGACTACCTCAAGAGCTTCGAGGATGCGCTTGAGGCGGAGGCGGCAAAGCGCGGCGGTACTACCAAAAATAGTCTGACTGCCTACATTGATCTGTCGGCGCGGGAGTGCGAACAGAAGCAGCCGTCAGCTGCCGGGGTGCTCGCCGCGCTTGCTGAGGATCCAGATTTTCTCAACCCTGTCAGGGACTTCAAGCGTCAGCTGCTCGACCGGCTGAAGTCCGAAACAGCAGATACCGCCAAGCTGATGGTGGCGTTCCTGGTGATAGAAGGGCTACGCAGCATGAAGCTCTTCGACATGGACATATTGCATGATGACGAGCGCAACATGGCGCTTTCCTACCTGCTCGCCGAAGCCGCCAGCTCGTAGACCCGGGACCGTCCGCCGAGCGCGGCTTTTGCGATACGCGCTATTTTCCTACTGTACGTTGCGCCGAGTTTATGAGATTCAACCACCGCACAAAATATCGGTGCATTCGAACGCGTGGTCATGTTGCCCAATGATTGCGCGTAGTTTAGCGGTACACGCATATAAGCGAGCCACTACATGACTTCGTCGTTACCGGTCACGTTCATCGTGACAGTCGATGCCGAAGCTGGGCCCCGTCGCAAATCGGCGCACGCACAGCTTTCAGCGCTTTCGTGGCCCTTCGCGTTCGTCGAGGGTCTTACACCTCAATGCGCTGAAACCATTGACCTTTATGACGCCAGACAGAACCGCAAGCGGTCGAAGCGTCCACTAGCGCCGGCGGAAGTGGCTGCCTATGCGAGCCATCGCAAGGCAATGCGCGCATTCCTGGATACTGACGAGCCCATGGCTCTCATCCTTGAGGACGACTTCCGCCTGCTGGAGCCGGCAGCCTTTGCCGCGCGCATCACAGCGCTACAGCTGGCGCCGGTCGAGTGGGACATCCTCAAGCTGTTCGACTTCCAGGATCGGCCGGTCGTGGACTCCGTCGTGGTGGCCGATGTCGAGATCGTCTCACATGGCAGCCCGACCGCTGGCATGGTCGGCTATTTGATTACGCGACGCGGGGCTGAAAGCATCCTGAGCCGGTCGACAATCTACCGCCAGATCGACGAAGACATAAAGTTCTTCTGGGAGCTGAAGCTGCGGGTGCTGTCGGTCAAGCCCAACCTTGTGACCGACGTCAGCGCGGAACTCGGCGGCAGCCTGATCGAGGCCGATCGCAACGAGATCAAGCTGAAGCGGCATTGGACAGTGTCGGTCAAGGCGCTCGGCCAGACCGCGCTACGCCAGATCAACTACCGGCGCCACCGCAAGCACTACAGCCTCAAGCTCAAATAGCGTTGCCCAGGATCAGCTCGCTTCGCGCAGGGATTCAGCGACCTGGAGATCGACTGATACCAGTTGGCTCACGCCCTGCTCGGCCATGGTGACGCCGAACAGCCGATTCATCCGCGCCATGGTGATCGGGTTGTGGGTGATGACGACAAAACGCGTTTCGGTCGACGCGGCCATCTCGTCCATCAGGTTGCAGAAACGCTCTACATTGTGGTCGTCGAGTGGCGCATCGACTTCGTCGAGCACGCAGATCGGCGCCGGGTTGGTCAGGAACACCGCAAAGATCAGCGCCATCGCGGTCAGCGCCTGTTCGCCACCCGACAAAAGCGTCATTGTCTGCGGCTTCTTGCCAGGCGGACGGGCCAGGATTTCGAGACCGGCCTCGAGCGGGTCTTCCGACTCGATCAGCTGAAGCTCGGCGGTGCCGCCACCAAACAGATGGGTGAACAGCCGCTTGAAGTGACCATTGACGAGGTCAAAGGCTGCCAGCAGGCGCTCGCGACCCTCACGGTTCAGCCCCTGGATGCCCTGGCGCAGCTTGCGGATCGCTTCGATGATGTCCTCGCGCTCGGAGACGATTGCTTCCAGGCGGTCCGACAATTCCTTCTGCTCTTCTTCGGCGCGCAGGTTGACCGCACCAAGCCGCTCACGCTCGATCTTGAGACGCTCCAGCGTCCGTTCGATCTCGGCGGGATCCGGCATCGGGCTATCGGCTTCGAGGCCGGTATGGCGGATGACCAGGTGCGGCGGCGTGGCCAGCACCTCCTGGATGCGCGCCTCGACCTCGCGACGGCGTTCGTCGGCGGCGGTCAGGCGTTCCTCGGCGCGCGCGCGCGCCTCGCGCGCTTCGGCCAATCCCTGGATGGCAGCGGTTGCGGCCTTGTCGAGCACGGCCTGCCTGTTCTCGGCGTCCTGAAGCCGGTCGGACGCTTCCTTGCGCAGCGCCTCGGCCTGGGTCAGTTGCGACATCAGCGCCCGGCGACGGGCGTCGAGCTCGTCGGGCGCTTCGGCCAGCACTTCACGCTCGGCAGCGGCTTCTTCGCGCCGTTCGGCCAGCGCTTCAACCTGCTCGGCGGCACTTTCGGCACGCAGAACCCAGCTCTGGCGCTCGGCGGCGATTGCCGTCAGGCGACGCACCCTCGCGTCGGCTTCGCGGTTGAGGCCGTCATGCACGGCGCGGGCATCAGCGACCGCCGAACGATCGCGCGCGACCGCGCCGGACAGCTGTTCGAGCCGCGCCTGAAGATCGGCGAGATCGGGCGCAGAGCCAAGCATGTCCTCGGCTTCTACGAAACCGGCCTGCGCCTCCTCATGCGCATCGGCGACACGAGCACGCGCTTCGTCCAAGGCTGCACGGCGGCTGGTCAGTTCACCTGCAGCCTTCTCCGCCTGGGCCAGCGCGTCGCGGGCAGCACTCACCTGATGCTGGGCGTCGCGCCATGCCTGCCGCGCCTGACGCTCGGCCTCGGTGCTTTCGCGCAGGGCATTTTCGGCGCGCGCCAAGGCCTCTTCGGCAGAGCGCACCAAAAGCGTCGCCTGGACGGCCTCGGCATCGAGTTCGGCAAGCCGGTTCTTCTGGGCAAGGCGCTGGGCTGCGGCCGTCGGGGCGTCGGCGCTTGCTGTCAATCCGTCCCAGCGCCACAGCCCGCCTTCGCGGCTGACCAACCTTTGGCCGGGCGCAAGCAGCTGCTGAAGCCTTGCCGCATCGGCGGCATCGACGACGCCGATTTGCGCCAGGCGGCGCGCCAGCTGATGCGGTGCACGAACCACTTCGGCGAGGCTGCGCACGCCTTCGGGCAGCCTGGGGTCGCTTGCGGCAGGTTTGGTATCGCCCCAATGGACGGGCGCAGCGCGGTCAAGCGCTGCTTCGAGATCATCGCCCAGGGCAGCACCCAGAGCTGTCTCGAAACCGCGCTCGACGCCGATCTGCTCCAGTACAGCCGGGAAAAGGTCGCCGGAAGCGGCGTTGATGATCTTGGCCAGCGTACGCGCCTCGGTCTCGATCCGCGCCAGCTCGGCCTTGGCTTCCTGCAAAGGCGTGCGCGACGAAGCCTCCGCCTGCCGCGCCTCGGTGACCGAACGCTCGGCCTCGGTAGCAGCGAACTCGGCTTCTTCAAGCGCTTCCTGGGCGGCTTCGGCGAGCATCTGCTTTTCCGCCGGATCGGCCAGCGCGGAAATCCGCGCCGCAATCTCGCCGGCCTCGCGGTCGAGTTCGCTTAGCTGGCGGGCGAAGCGGTCGCGGCGTTCGGCGGCGTCACGCATGGCGCGCTCGGCCTGGGTGCGGCCGGCGGCTGCCTCGGCGCGCTCGGCGGTCAGGCGGCCAAGCTCGGCCTCGGTCAGCGCCAGCGTCGCCATCGCCTCCTCGAAGGCCGCGCGGGTATGCGTCTCCCGGTCGGTCGCGCCGGCATTTTCGTCGTTGAGCGCCTTCTCCTCGGCATCAAGCCGCGACAGGATCGCTGCGTTGTCGCCGATCATGCGCTGTTCACGGGCGATGTCGGCATCAAGCTGCTGCAAGCGCCGGTCGAGTTCGCTCTGGCGCGAATTGATGCGGCCCGCTTCTTCCTCGAGCTGTGAGCGGGCAATGGACAGCCGCTGGAAGGTCGCAGCCGCAGCAGCCGCTGCATCGCGCATCTCCGGCAGCTTGTGGGCGCCGATGGCTTGGTCCCTGGCGGCCGCCATCTGGGCGGCGGCACGGTCGCCGACAAGCGCGGTCGCGGTGGCAAGTGCCGACTGCGCCTCGCCTTCCTGCGCCTTGGCCAGCGTCCAGCGCAGATGCAGCAGCGTCGCTTCCGCTTTGCGGATGTCGGCAGACAGGTTCTTGAAGCGCGAAGCCTGCCGCGCCTGACGCTTCAGGCTTTCGATCTGGCTTTCAAGTTCGCCAACGACGTCGTCGAGGCGTTCGAGGTTCTGCTCCGCGGCGCGCAGGCGCAGCTCGGCCTCGTGGCGGCGGGTGTGCAGGCCGGAAATGCCGGCCGCTTCTTCGAGCAAAGCGCGGCGCGCTTGCGGCTTGGCCTGGATCAGTTCGCCGATGCGGCCCTGCCCCACCATCGACGGCGAGCGCGCGCCGGTCGACTGGTCGGCGAACAGCAGTTGCACATCCTTGGCGCGGGCTTCCTTGCCGTTGATGCGATAGACGGAGCCGGCCTCGCGTTCGATGCGGCGCGATACCTGCAATTCGTCGGCGTCGTTGAAGGAGGCAGGCGCGGTGCGGTCGGTATTGTCGAGGAACAGCGTCACTTCGGCGGTGTTACGCGCCGGACGCGTGCCGGAGCCGGAGAAGATGACGTCGTCCATGCCGGAAGCGCGCATGTTCTTGTATGAGCTTTCGCCCATCACCCAGCGCAGTGCTTCGACCAGATTGGATTTACCGCAGCCATTCGGCCCGACGATTCCGGTGAGGCCGCGTTCGATGACGAACTCGCCCGGCTCGACGAAGGATTTGAAACCGAGAAGGCGGAGGCGCGAAAACTTCATTCGCGCCGTTCCGCACGGAAGGGTGCACCGAAGCTGCGTTGCCTCGGTGCTATGAACATATCAGAGCATGCCGTCGATAACCGCCGACATTTCCTCAATCGTCATTGCCCCTTTGTAGACATTCCCGTTGATGAAGAAGGTCGGCGTCGAGTCGACCTTGAAATCCTTCTCGCCGCGGGCGCGCACCGCTCTGATATCGTCCAGAAGCTTCTGGTCAGTCAAGCAGGCCTCGAACGACTCCTGTGTAAAGCCGGCGAGCTTGGAGATCTGCAGCAGCGCGTCCTTGGGATTCTGCGAACCCGCCCAGCTCTGCTGCTGCTTGAACAGCACGTCGACCATCGGGAAGTAGTTATCCTTCGAGCAGCGCGCAAGCATGAAGCCTGCCTCGGCCAGCGGGTCGAAGGGGAACTCGCGGTAGATCAGCCGCGCCTTGCCAGTGTCGATGTACTTGGTCTTTAGCGCCGGCAGCGTCGTCTCGTGGAAATGCGCGCAGTGCGGGCAGGTCATCGAGGCGTATTCGACGATGGTGACGGGCGCATCGGCCTTGCCGATGATCATGTCAGGCAGGCTGCCGGCTTCAACCAGCTTGGCCATATCGACCGTGCCCTGCGCCTCAGGCACCTTCACCGCCTGGACGGGCGTTGCCGGAGCGGCAGGCGTGGCGGCCGGGGTCGCCGGCTCGGCAGGCTTGGGCGTCGCAGCGTTGGCCTGCTCGCCGGAGTCGCTGCAAGCGGAAAGCAGCGCGGCAGCCGAAACGGCGGCCAGCCCGGTAAGTGCGGTCCTGCGAGAAATCGAACGAAGCATACGAATCACCTGACGATGGTTGGATTTTGCAATGTGCGGATACGTGAAAGCGATAGTTGGCGCGAATTAAGGCATGGCTGTCCCCAAACCAATCGCATTTTGCCGCACTTTCAATCACGAAAGCGCGAGAAAGCCGCCAATTTCTACTTTCGGCTGCCCAGAATGCTCGCGCCAAGCTTTTCCAGCGATGCCTTCAGGCCCTCATCCTCTATGTATTGGACCGTTCCCGCCAGCTTGCCCTGCTCGGCGTCGGTGAGCTTGCGCAAGCGTGGGCGAGGCTTGGCGGCCGCGTTCGACACCGGTTTCTGCACGATGCGAATACGGCCGATGGCGTTGAAGCCGAGATAGGAATTGACCCGGCCGATGATCTCGCCGGTTTCGTGCTGGAGGTGAAGTGCCGCCGGTCCCGAACAGGCGACGATCAGCACGGCCGGCTCAAACGGATCGTCCTCGTGCATGCGGCGTGGCCACTGGATCTTTTCGGGCCGGGTATTGTGGGCAAGGCGCGGCCCGACGATCTCTTCCCACGACTGGACCAGCCCGACGGAGATGCCGGTGCGCTTGCGCAGAACGGGATCGAGTATGGCGTTTGCCAGATCGCTGACCGGAACGGGATTGCCCGTCCATCTTTTCCCTGCCATGTCGTTCTCCAGAATACCCCTGTCGACACGCAACGCCGAAGGCAGTCCAGACCATCAATGGCATCCCGAACAGACAGCCGCAAGCACGCCACGGAGGTGGACGGCAGGATCGCAACACTGCTGCTCGAATGGTATGACGTCCATCATCGCGAATTGCCCTGGCGTACGGCCCCCAGCGACCTGAAGCGTGGCATCCGGCCCGACCCATACCGTGTCTGGCTGTCCGAAATCATGCTGCAGCAGACCACTGTCGAGGCGGTAAAACCCTATTTCCGCGCGTTCCTCGAGAAGTGGCCCGATGTCGAAGCACTCGCTGCCGCCGAAACCGAAGATGTCATGAAGGCCTGGGCCGGGCTCGGCTACTATTCCCGCGCACGCAACCTCAAGGTCTGCGCCGAGACGGTAGCAAGCCTGCCAGGAGGCCGGTTTCCCGACAGCGAAGACGGCCTACGCGCCTTGCCCGGCATCGGACCTTATACGGCGGCAGCAATCGCCTCGATCGCTTTCAACCGTCCGGCGGCGGTGGTCGACGGCAATGTCGAGCGCGTGGTCACGCGGCTGTTTTCGATCGCAACGCCCCTGCCCCAGGCAAAGGTCGAAATCCGTGCCCCTGTCGAGCGCATGCTGGCGTCGGCACGGCCCGGCGATTTCGCCCAGGCGATGATGGACCTCGGCGCCACCATCTGCACGCCGCGCCGGCCGCGCTGCATGCTGTGCCCGTTGCGCTCGGACTGCAGCGCAGTCGGTTCAGGCGATCCTGAATTCTATCCGGTCAAACCTGCCAAGGCGGAACGGCCGCAGCGGCGCGGTGCTGCCTTCGTCGCCGTCAGGAGCGATGGCGCCGTGCTGCTGCGCAAGCGCCCGGGCAAAGGCCTGCTCGGCGGCATGACCGAGGTGCCAACCACCGACTGGACCTCGCGCGTCGATGGCGCGACCGGCGCCGACAGCGCGCCCTTTGCCGCGAACTGGCAACGCGTGGGTTCGATCGCTCACGTCTTCACCCATTTTGCCCTCGATCTCGACGTTTTCCGCGCCGATGTACTCGCAAACCCTGCGCCCGACGGGCACTTCTGGTCGGCTGCGGCCGACCTCGCCGGCGAAGCCTTGCCAAGCGTCATGAAAAAAGTCATCGAAGCTGCCATACCGGGTGCAACGAAACGAGCGAAACCATGAGCGAAATCCGCCACATCGTCTACGACATCGGCAAGGTTCTGATCCACTACGACCCGGATATCCCGTTCAGCCGCATCATCCCCGATCCGGTCGAGCGCCGCTGGTTCTTCGACAATGTCTGCACCCATGACTGGAACATCGAGCAGGATCGCGGCCGCACCTGGGAAGAGGCCGAGGCGCTGCTGATCGCCGACTTTCCCGAGCACGAAAACAGCATCCGCGCTTTCAGGCAGCATTGGCACGATATGGTGCCGCACGCTTATGACGACTCTGTCGCCCTGATGGAAGGCCTCGTCGAGGCCGGCCACGACGTCACCATGCTGACCAACTGGGCGTCCGACACATTCCGCGAGGCGCGCGGGCGTTTTCCGTTCCTGGAAACGCCGCGTGGCGTCACGGTTTCGGGCGATGTCGGCCTGATCAAGCCCGACCGGCGCATCTACGACTTGCATGTCGAAACCTTCGGGCTCGACCCGAAGGCCTCGCTGTTCATCGACGACAGCCAGAAGAACGTGAATGCCGCCATTGACGCCGGCTGGCAGGCAGTGCTGTTCACAAATGCGAAAACGCTCGAGGCGGACCTCGAGCGTCTCGGGATCGGACGGTGACTGGAAACCGGCCGATCGACGAACCCGGACTGGCTAATTTGGCTGCCGGAATTCGATCTCTATGGCAGGCGCGGCGCGGTCGCTGAAGGTCCAGAACCGGCGACCAATGATGCCTGCACGCTCGCGCCGGTCAGTCCGGCGCGGGTGAAGCTTCAGGCTCCCGCCTTTTCCATGCCGACACGCACGATGCGGCGCAGCTCGTCGATCTGGGTCAAGCCGCCGGCGCGCTCATAGTGCCAGAAGGTCCAGCCGTTGCAGGCGTCTAGCCCCTGCACCGAGGCACCGACGCGGTGGATCGAACCTGCGGTGTCGCCGATCGCCAGCGTGCCGTCGGCGCGAACCTTTGCCGCCCAGCGCTTCTTTGCATCATAGAGCGTTGCCCCTGGCGCCAGCAGGCCCATGTCGAGCAGGCTGCCGAAAGCAACACGCGGCTCGGCGCGCTTGCCGGTAAGCACGGTCAGCGATGGGCCGTCGAGCGTACGCACCGATGCGATGCGCTCATTGGCGGCGTCGATGTAGGCCTGTTCACGCTCGATGCCGACGAAATGGCGGCCGAGACGTTTAGCGACAGCACCGGTCGTGCCTGAGCCGAAGAACGGATCGAGCACCACGTCGCCCGGCTTGGTCGAGGCCATCATGATACGGGCCAGCAGCGCTTCCGGCTTCTGCGTCGGATGCAGCTTGTTGCCGTCGTCGTCCTTCAGGCGCTCACCGCCGGTGCAGATCGGAAACAGCCAGTCCGAGCGCATCTGGACGTCGTCGTTCGAAGCCTTCAGCGCGTCGTAGTTGAAGGTGTAGTTCTTGCCCTTCTGGTCGCGCGAAGCCCAGATCATCGTCTCATGGGCGTTCTGGAAACGGCGGCCGCGGAAGTTCGGCATCGGGTTGGTCTTGCGCCAGACGACATCGTTGAGGATCCAGAAGCCGAGATCCTGCATGGTCGCGCCGACGCGGAAGATGTTGTGGTACGAGCCGATGACCCAGATCGTGCCGTTCGGCTTGAGCACGCGGCGGGCGGCAAGCAGCCAGGCGCGGGTGAAGGCGTCGTAGGCGGCGAAGCTTTCGAACTGGTCCCAGTGATCGTCGACCGCGTCGACCTTCGACTGGTCCGGACGGTGCAGGTCGCCGTCGAGTTGCAGGTTGTAGGGCGGGTCGGCGAAGATGATGTCGACCGAATTGGCCGGTAGCCTGTCGAGTGCCGCGACGCAGTCGCCCTTGATGATGGTGTCGAGCCATTCGGACGGCTTGGGCGTGCGGGAAAGCTGGTCGAGAGGACGCACTGCTGACATTCTGATACCCGGGATGACGCGTTACTATTTACTCGCCGTTATGGTTACCGATCAGCGTAAACAATTGATGAAGCGGGCGTTCTAATTTGCGGATCGGGCCAGAATGGTGTAATCGCCGCGCCTTGAACTTTTCCGTCCGCGCCCCGGCGCCGCACCAGTTTCCCGGACCGTCATGACCCAGCCAGACCTAGTGATATTCGATTGCGACGGCGTGCTCGTCGATTCCGAAATCATCGCCGCCCGCGTCGAAGCGGAGCTTTTGACCGCCGCCGGCTTCGAGATATCAGCCGAAGAGATCGCCGAGAGCTATGCCGGGCTGACCTTCAAGGACATCATGCTGAAGATCGAGGAGAAGGCGGCCATCCCCTTCCAGGCCTCGCTGATCAGCCATGCGGAGGAACTTGTCGACCGCAAGCTGAAGACGGATGTGCGCGCCATCGACGGCGTACATGAAGCGGTCGCAGCCGTCACCGCGCCGCGCTGCATCTGCTCCAATTCGACCAGTGAGCGCATCGAGATGATGCTCGATCGCACCCGCATCCTGCCGCTGTTCAAGGGCCGCATCTTTTCGGCACTGGAAACGCCGAGCAAGAAGCCGAAGCCGTCGCCCGACGTCTTCCTGCACGCCGCAAGCACCTACGGCGCCGACCCGGCCAAGACCTTCGTCATCGAGGATTCGGTGCACGGCATCGCAGGTGCGGTTTCCGCCGGCATGCGCGTCATCGGCTTCACCGGCGGCGCACACAGCTACCCCGGCCATGCCGACATGCTGACCGAAGCCGGCGCTGAAACGGTGATTCGCCGCTGGGCCGACCTTGCCAGCGTGCTCGAAGCACTCAGCATGTGGTCGGAACACGCCTGACGCACACGGCCGACAGGATTTACCTGCCTGGCGCGTGCCACGTCCGATCGACAAAATCGGCGATCAGCGGCACGATTTCGGGCAGTTTCTCTTCAAGCGCGAAGTGCCCGGTCTCGAGCAGATGCAACTCCGCTTCCGGCAGGTCGCGGAGATAGGCATGCGCGCCCGGTTCCGGAAAGAACGGATCGTCCTTACCCCACACGATCAACGTCCTTGGCCGATGCTGCCGCAGCCAGGCCTGCCATTCGCCGTAGCGCGCGACGTTGCTGTGGTAGTCGAAGGCGAGGTCGATCTGCGGTTGCTTGCGGCCGGGCAGATCGAGGAAATGCTGGTCGAGCGTCCAGCCATCCGGTGCCAATAGTTGCGGACTGCCGATACCGGTTTCATACTGGAAACGCGTGCCTGAAAGGGTCAGCAGATCGCGTATCGTCTGCTCGGCATTCGGCTGCTCAGGTTGCAGCGCGATGAAGTCACGCGCACCGTCCGACAGGCCCTCTTCATAGGCATTGCCGTTCTGGATGATCAGGCCGGCGAACCATTCGGGGTGCCGCGTCGCAAGGCGGAAACCGACAGGCGCGCCGAAATCGAAGAGATAAGCGACGAAGCGGTCCAACCCCAGCCCTTTGACAAACCCTTCCATCGTGTCGGCGAGTTGGTCGAACGTGTAGGCAAAAGTTCCGCCCGCGCTTGCTGGCAACGGCACCTCGCTGTGACCAAACCCCGGATAATCAGGTGCGATGACCCGATAGCGGTTGCCGATGGCGTCGATTAGGCGGCGGAACTGATGCGAAGCTGAGGGGAAGCCGTGCAGCAACAGCAGGACAGGCGCGTCCGGACCGGCCTCGGCCGGGATCGACTCGCGGTAGAAGATGCGCACGCCATCGACGTCGAGATAACGATGGGCAACGCGGGGAAAAGCCAGGATTGTCATTTCACATTCCTATAATGTAGAATTACGCATTAGCAACATTCACCCAAATGCCTAATGTGTCAACGGTAATTTTAGGAGTTAGCATGAACGCCGACATCACCCCACTCACCGGCGAGCTGCTGGGGCTAGACCTGATCAATACGCGGGCGCGCAGCGGGGCCGACAGCGTCGATCATCTGGCGACTCCTGATGGCTTGCGGGCATGGGTGGCGCTGGAAGTCGAGCGGCTGGGCGAGTTTGGTGGCGATGCGCTCGCAAAGGTCACGCAAGCCGACCTCGCTCCCATTCGCTCGGTGCGCGAATGTGCGAGCCAGCTAGTCGACCAGGTCCGGCATGGCAAGACGCCGTCACACACCAGTCTGCGCGAGCTCAACCAGACGCTTTCGGCAGCGCCGGTTCATCTCGAGCTTCGGTGGGGCGGATCGTCAATGGCGGCCGAGCCCAGGCGCACAGGCTCGGTCATCGCCGATCTTGCCGCGCACCTTGCTGAAGCGGTGGCACATGTGCTCACCGACCCGAGCGTCAGGACCATCCGCAAGTGCGAAGCCGAAGATTGCACGATGCTGTTTCTGCCGGCGAGCAACCGCCGGCGCTGGTGCGCTGCGGCGCGCTGCGGCAACCGCATGCGCGTCGCGCGCTACTATCAGCGCCACAAGGACAGCTGACCAAGGCTGAGAAAAGCTGGTCAACGCTCCTGAGACAGCGCATCGAGCAGCCATTCGCTCAACATGCGCACTTCGGGCCGCGCTGCCTTGGGGTGGACGAGATGGAAATCGTAGCCGTCGATGACATGCTGGAAAGGCTGGACCAGAACGCCTGATGCAAGATCGTCGGCGACGAGCACGAGACTGAGCAGCGCAACGCCCTGGCCTGCAACGGCCGCTTGCACGGCATGCCCGTCATCATTGAAGCTGATGCCGGCATCGGTGTCGATGCCCTGCATGCCCACCGCATCGACCCACCGGCGCCAGGTCGGCGTGTCGGCGTTTGGATGCCTCCATCTGGAATGAAGCAGCGTGACATGCCGCAGGTCGTCCAGCGTTTTCAAACCGAGCCGCGCGCTGCACACCGGCGCGAAACGATTTGCCATCAGCCATGTCGAGCTGAGACCTGGATAAGGCCCACGACCATAACGCACGGCGGCATCGGCGATGCCGGTGCCGAAGTCGACAGGATCGTCCGAGGCGTGCAGGCTGAGGTCGACAGTGGGATAGCGCTCGCGAAACGATGCCACGCGTGGCACCAGCCAGCGCGCGGTGAATGAGGTCGTCGCGGATAGCGTGACCACGCTGCGGCGCTTTTCTGAAACGCGGTTGAGCGCCTCGGCAAATGCATCGAAGCCGTCGCGCAGGACCGGATACAACTCGCGCCCCTCTCGCGTCAGCACCACTTGCCTGGTGCGACGATCGAACAATCTGAGCGCGAGCGTTTCCTCCAGCAACCTGATCTGGTGACTGATTGCAGTCGGCGTGACGCCCAGTTCATCGGCCGCATGCTTGAAGCTCGCGTGGCGAGCTGCGGCTTCGAAAGCCCGCAGCGTCGCGAGCGGCGGCAATTGGCGACGCATGAGGACACCTCATCTGTTGCGTGACGAATTCGATTTCGACGCACAGCCTATCACCCATTATTTTCATATGGAACGCGGCCGCAATGCAAAGGCCTCGCGCACCTGCAGATGAACTTAAATAGCTTATGGGAAACCTGAAATGACCAACATCCTGCACATCGATGCAAGCGCTCGCCCTCATTCTTCAGCTGAAAATCCTTTCGGATCGCACAGCCGCCGCCTGACCGAACGTTTTACGCGGAGATGGCGCGAGGCGCATGCCCAAGACGCCAGCATCGTCTACCGCGACGTCGGTCAGCAACCACCACAGCCGGTGACCGGCGGATGGATCCACGCCGCCTTCACCAAGCCGGAGCAACGCCTGCCCTGGATGACCGAAACGCTGGCCGAAAGCGATGTGCTGGTCGACGAGTTGCTGGACGCCGACATCATCGTTGCCGGCGTGCCGATGTACAATTTCGCAGCCCCTGCGCAGTTCAAGGCGTGGATCGACAACATCGTGCGGGTCGGGCGTACCTTCGGTTTCGACAGGTCGCGCACCGGCGACCCTTACTGGCCATTGCTGGCCAACACCGGCAAGACGCTGGTCATCCTGTCGTCGCGCGGCGATCATGGCTATGGGCGCGGCGGCAGGATCGAGGCGCTGAACCACGTTGAAGCAAGCGTTGCGACAGCCTTCAACTACATCGGCATAACCGACATCAGGTCGGTGGCGGTCGAATTCGACGAGTTTGCCGACGCCCGGCTGCGGGCGTCGATCGAAAAAGCCGAAATCGAAGTCGACGCCCTTGTCGCAACACTCATCAGCGAACGCCGGCAGCGAAGCGCTGCCTGAAGCGGCGCCAGCCTAGGCATGCCGAAGCCCCATTTCGAATCAATCGGAATGGAACAGGTTCTAGTTCTTGGCGGGCTTCTTGGCCGGACCTTCGTCGTAGCCGACATAGATCACGATGTCGCGCGCCGTCGGGTTCGGGATGTTGATGTTCGGCACCGTGAACACCCACTGGGTCGCCGTCGACGGGTCGGTCACCTGCACGGCGTTCTTGTGCAGCTCGGAGTAGAGCACCTCTTCGCCGCGGGTCACGGCAACGCGGATCGGCATGGTGATCGCACCGGCACCGCCGGCGGGACCAACCACAACCTTGCCGGCAACGCCGACCTTGATGGTCATGGTGCCGTCAGCGCGCGTGCAGCTGCGGGTGACGTCGGTGATCGCCGACTGATGAACGAGCTTGGCCGGATCGTCCTGGCCGCCCTTTGCATAGCTGTTGAAGAAGGCCGTGCCGTCGCGCAGCGTGACATTCGGGCAATAGGCAAGCAGTTCGCTGGCCAGGATCTTGCCCTCTTCAGCCGCGATCACTTTGGGATCCTTCGGCGTGGGGCTCAAAAAGCTGCTGCTGCCGCCAGATTGGCAGCCTGTGACGGCGAGCATAAAGCCGGCGGTCGCCAAAGCCGTCAGAAAACGGCCGTCGATCAAACGAAACACCATGAACTGCACTTCCCTCTCGCAAAGCAGTCGTTCTATATCAACCGCGCGGCAAAAATGCGACTGACGGAGCGCAGTTTTCCCGTCCTGCCGATAGGCAGCAGGTCGCATCGCCTTGGATTGGATAGATATGCACTATGTCAGCACCCGTGGGGAAGCGCCCACGCTCGGATTTTCTGATGCAGTACTTGCCGGCCTGGCCCGCGACGGCGGGCTCTACCTTCCGGCGGAGTGGCCGACTTTCAGCGCCGCCGAAATCCGCGCCATGCGCGGCCTCAGCTATCCGGATCTCGCGATCAAACTTCTGACCCCGTTCCTCGGTGGTGAAATCAAGCAGGACGTTTTCGAACGTCTGGTGCGCGAAGCCTACGGCACCTTCCGCCATGAGGCAGTGTGCCCGCTGGTCCAGACCGGCGCCAACACATTCATACTCGAACTTTTCCATGGCCCGACCCTGGCCTTCAAGGACGTTGCCATGCAGTTGCTGGCGCGGCTGATGGACCATGTGCTTGCCGAACGCGGCCAGCGCGCGACCATCGTCGGGGCAACCTCGGGCGACACGGGCGGTGCTGCCATCGACGCCTTTGCCGGGCGCGAGCGCACGGACATCTTCATCCTGTTCCCGCATGGTCGCGTCTCGCCGGTGCAGCAGCGCCAGATGACGACGTCGGATGCCGCCAATGTCCATGCGCTGTCGATCGAAGGAAATTTCGACGACTGCCAGGGCCTGGTCAAGGACATGTTCAACGACCATGGCTTCCGCGACCGCGTCCAGCTGTCGGGCGTGAACTCGATCAACTGGGCTCGCATCATGGCCCAGATCGTCTACTATTTCTCGTCCGCCATCTCGCTCGGCGCGCCGGACCGTCCGGTTTCCTTCACCGTGCCGACAGGCAATTTCGGCGACATCTTCGCCGGCTATGCCGCCAAGAAGATGGGCCTGCCGATCGACCAGCTTGTCATCGCCACCAACGACAACGACATCCTCGACCGCACGCTGAAGAGCGGCGAATACCGCCAGACGGGCGTGGTCGCCACCACCTCGCCATCGATGGACATCCAGGTTTCGTCCAACTTCGAGCGCCTGCTGTTTGAGGCCTCCAACCGCGATTCCGCGGTGGTGCGCCGCTATATGGCCAGTTTGAAGCAGTCCGGCGCCTTCACCATCGAAGCGCAGTCGCTGGCCAGCATCCGCAGCGAGTTCGGTGCGGGACGCGCTGACATGGCTGAAACCGCAGCGACCATTCGCGCGACGCTCGAAAAGAGCGGCTACCTGCTCGATCCGCACACCGCGACTGCGGTGCATGTCGCGTCCAGCCAGCCCAAAAGCGATGTGCCAATGGTGGTGCTTGCCACAGCTCATCCGGCAAAATTCCCTGCCGCGGTGCTTGCCGCCAGCGGGATCGAGCCTGCTTTGCCAAAATGGCTGTCGGGGCTGATGGAACGTAAGGAAAAGTTCACGGTACTTCCATCAGAGATAAAAATGGTGGAAGATTACATTAGCCGCCGCACACGAGTGGCGGATTAGGGAGTACGCGTAATATGGGTGTTGAGGTAAGCCGTCTGTCGAACGGCCTGACAGTGGCCACTGAAACACTTCCAAGCGTAGAGACCGTCGCTCTCGGCACATGGGTCAAATCAGGCGCGCGCAACGAGCGCGACGACGAGCATGGCATGGCCCACCTGCTTGAGCACATGGCCTTCAAGGGCACCAAGAACCGGACCGCTTTCCAGATCGCCTCGCAGATCGAAAATGTCGGGGGCGAGATCAACGCCGCGACATCGGTCGAGACGACCTCCTTCTACGCCCGCGTGCTGTCCGACGACATTCCGCTTGCCGTCGACATTCTGTCCGACATTCTTCAGGATTCAGAATTCGATCCCAACGAGCTCGAGCGCGAGCAGCACGTCATCCTGCAGGAAATCGGCGCCGCGCACGATACCCCCGACGACATCGTCTTCGACCGCTTCACCGAGACCGCCTTCCGTCACCAGACGATTGGCCGCTCGATTCTCGGCACGCCCGAGACCGTGCAGTCGTTCACCTCGGCCAACTTGCACGATTTCATGGAGCGCCAGTATGGCGCGGAGCGGATGGTCGTGGTCGCTGCCGGTGACGTCAAGCATGACGAGTTCGTCCGGCTCGTCGAAAAACGCCTTGGCAATTTCCGCTCCAAGGCCGAAAGCGCCATTCCGCAGTATGCGCAATATGTCGGCGGTGATTTCCGCGAGGACCGCGACCTGATGGACGCGCAGATCGTGCTCGGCTTCGAAGGCCGCGCCTATCATGTGCGCGACTTCTACGCCTCGCAGGTGCTGTCAATGATCCTCGGCGGCGGAATGTCGTCGCGCCTGTTCCAGGAAGTGCGCGAGAAGCGCGGCCTCTGCTACTCGGTCTATGCCTTCCATTGGGGCTTTTCCGATACCGGCATCTTCGGCATCCATGCCGCCACCGGCCAGAGCGACATCGCCGAGCTGATCCCTGTGATCATCAACGAACTGCAGCGAACCGGCGAAAGCATCCTGCTCGAAGAGCTGGACCGTGCCCGTGCGCAATATCGCGCCGGCCTTATCATGTCGGCCGAGAGCTGCTCCAGCCGCGCCTCGCAGATCGCCCGCCAGCTCCTGCTGTTCGGCCGCCCGATTGCCAAGGAAGAGCTGATGGAACGGCTGGGCGCGCTCACTGTCGATCGACTGACCGACCTGTCGTCGCGCCTGTTCTCGACCCGCCCGACCATTACGGCAGTCGGTCCCGTCGGCACGCTTGCGCCTTACGAATCAATCCTGGACTCGCTGCCGGGCGCACAGGCAACCGCCCGCAAGCTCGCCGTATAAGCAGCATTTGCACGCATGTTCTCGCTCTCGCTTTTTCGCCGCGATACCCCGGCACTAAAAGGCGAACGCGTGAACCTGCGCCTGCCGAACTGGCGCGACTACCACGAATGGGTTGCCCTGCGCGCTGAAAGCCGCTCGTTCCTCGAGCCTTGGGAGCCGCGTTGGGCGCCTGATGAGCTGGACCGCTCGGCCTGGCGTATTCGCCTCGCGCGCTACCAGGATGAATTCATCCAGGGCACGGCCCTCGCCTTCTTCATCTATCAAAACTCGAGCGGCAAGCTCGTCGGCGGCATCACGCTCGGCAACATACGCTATGGTGTCGCCCAGACTGGGCACATCGGCTACTGGATTGGCGAACGCTACGCCGGTCAAGGCCTGATGGTCGATGCCCTCAAGTTGGTCGTGCGGCACGCCTTCGATACGCTTCGGTTGCACCGGATCGAGGCTGCCTGTATCCCCGACAACGCACGCTCTGTACGCGTGCTTGAAAAAGCCGGATTCCGGCGCGAAGGACTTTTGCGATCCTACCTCAGGATCAACGGCGAATGGCATGACCACTACCTCTACGCACTGATTGCGGACGACCCGCAAGCTGTCACCATGAAGGCCTGAACTTGTCGAAGCATTTCCTGCTGGCGCCGTTGTTTGCGCTCATCGTTTCCATTGTCGCGAGCGTTTGCGCGGTGTCGCAGGCCCTGGCCGTGGAACCGATCAAGATTTCCCGTGACGACGTCGCGCTCAACCTCACCGGCGCCGTCGAGATCTACCGGAATCAGGGCGAGAACTTCCAGGTTTCGACGGCGCCTGGCCTCGACGGCATCGTTCGCCGCATCGAAGTCGAGGCCAATGACAAGCGCCGCTCCACCGGCGACTGGGCCGTCTTCGCACTTGCCAACACCACCGACCAGGTCATCGACCGACTGATCGTCGCGCCGCATTTCCGGCTCGTCGGTTCCGGCCTGTTCTGGCCTGACCTCGGCTCGAGCCGCATCGCTGCCATCACGCCGAGCGAAGGCTTCGCGCTTGACCGCCAGGCCAGCCCCGACGCCGACGTGTTCCTGATCACCCTCAACCCGAACTCGGTGGTGACCTTCATCGCCGAGCTCGCCTCGCCCAAGCTGCCGCAAGTCTATCTGTGGGAACCCGAAGCCTACAAGGACACGGTCAACTCCTACACGCTGTTCCGCGGCATCGTCATCGGCATCGCCGGCCTCTTGGCGCTGTTTTTGACCATCCTGTTCGTGGTCAAGGGAACCTCGATGTTCCCCGCCACAGCAGCGCTTGCCTGGGCGGTGCTTGCCTATATCTGCGTCGACTTCGGCTTTCTCAACAAGGTCATCGAGGTCTCACCGGGAAACGAGCAGATATGGCGAGCGGGCACGGAGGTGGCGCTCGCCGGCACCTTCGTCGTGTTCCTGTTCGCCTATCTCAATCTCAACCGATGGCATGGCCATTTCAGCTACGGCGCCTTCGTCTGGGTCATCGGCCTGCTGCTCATCGCCGGTGTCGCCATCATCGACCCGGCCGTTGCCGCCGGCATCGCGCGCATTTCGTTCGCCGCGACCGCGCTCACCGGCCTCGGCCTGATCGTCTATCTCAGCATCCGCGGCTACGACCGCGCCATCATGCTTGTACCCAGTTGGGCGATGGTGCTGATCTGGCTCAGCGGCTCGTGGATGGCGATAACAGGCATCCTCGACAACGACATCGTTCAGCCGGCGCTTGGCGGCGGCCTGATCCTTATCATCCTGCTGATCGGCTTCACCGTGATGCAGCATGCTTTCGCCGGCGGCGGCGCCCATCAGGGCCTGTTCAGCGACATGGAACGGCAGGCGCTGGCGATCTCGGGTTCGGGCGACATCGTCTGGGACTGGGACGTGCTGCGCGATCGCGTCGTCACCCGACCCGACGTCTCGATACAGCTTGGCCTCGCGCCCAACAGCCTCGGCGGTGCCGCTCGCAACTGGTTGCCTGTGCTGCACTCCGACGATCGCGACACTTTCCGCACCACCCTCGACGTCGTGCTGGAGCATCGCCGTGGCCGTGTTTCGCAGAGCTTCCGCCTGCGCGGTGCTGACGGCCACTATCACTGGTTCTCGCTCAAGGCGCGCCCGGTGATCGGCTCCGATGGCGAAGTGATCCGCTGCGTCGGCACGATGGTCGACGTCACCGAGCAGAAGAAATCCGAAGAGCGGCTGCTGCACGACGCCGTGCACGACAATCTGACCGGCCTGCCCAACCGCGAGCTGTACATGAACCGGCTCGAAGCGATCATCTCGATCGCCCGCACTGAAGAAAAGGTACGGCCGTCGGTGTTCGTCATCGACATCGACCGCTTCAAGCTGGTCAATGACGGCCTTGGCATTTCGGCTGGCGACACCATACTCCTGACCATCGCACGCCGGCTCCACCGCCTGCTCAAGCCAAAGGATTCGCTGTCGCGCTTTGCCGGCGACCAGTTCGCACTGATGCTGCTTTCGGAACAGGATCCGTCGCGCATCGCCGCCGTCGCCGACGCCATCAAGCAGGCGATCAAGGCGCCGATCACCTTTGCCAAGCGCGAGATCGTGCTCACCGCCTCGGTAGGCCTGATCACCTGGACCACCGCCCAGGCGACCGCCGAGGACATGGTCAAGGATGCCGAGCTTGCCATGCATCAGGCCAAGCGTTTCGGCGGCGACCGCATCGAGCCTTTCCGTCCAGCCTTCAGGACCGTCGGCACCGATCGCCTGCAGCTTGAGTCGGACCTCCGCCGCGCCATCGAGCGCAAGGAATTCACGCTTGCCTACCAGCCGATCGTGCGGCTGGAAGACGGCAGCGTCGCCGGCTTCGAAGCGCTGCTCAGGTGGGACCACCCGCGCCGCGGCATGATCCCGCCCGGCGACTTCATCCCGGTAGCCGAGGGCTGCGGCCTGATCGTCCAGCTTGGTCTGTTTGCCATGCAGCGCGCCGCCGAAGACCTCGCCGAATGGCAAAAGCAGATCAGCGATGCGCCGCTGTCGGTGTCGGTCAATCTGTCGAGCCGCCAGCTCATTCGCCGCGACCTCGTCAGCGACGTCCGCTCGGTCATCGCCCGTGCCAATCTCAAGCCGCGCTGCTTCCGCCTGGAGCTCACTGAGTCCCTGGTCATGGACAATCCCGAGCAGACCAACCACGTGCTGACCAAGCTCAAGCAGCTCGGCATAGGCCTGTCGCTCGACGATTTCGGCACCGGCTATTCGTCGCTCGCCTACCTGACCCGCTTCCCCTTCGACACCATCAAGATCGACAAGAGCTTCGTCGACGACACCTCGCCCAAGCGCGCGGTGCTGCTCAAGTCGATGGTCAATATGGCGCACGAGCTCGGGCTATCGGTGGTCGCCGAAGGCATCTCCGACGAGAGCGATGCGCTCGAACTGCGCCAGATGGGCTGCGAATATGTGCAGAGCTTCATGTTCGGCGCGCCGGTTCCCGGCGACCAGGCCCTGAAGATGCTGAAGGAGCAGTATCCGCTTGCTCAGGCGTGACCGGCAGCGCTGCTGAGGCGCGCAAGGTCAATGCCGAGCGTCGCCAGGATGCGGTCGTATTTGCGGTCGATATCGGTGTCAAACAGAAGCTCCGATGTCGCCGGGCAGGTCAGCCAGCCATTTTCGGCGATCTCGCTTTCGAGCTGCCCCGCACCCCAGCCGGAATAGCCCAGCGCCATCAGCGCGTGGCGCGGCCCGCGCCCGGCGGAAATGGCGCGAAGGATGTCGACAGTCGCGGTCAGGCAAATCTCTTCCGATACCGGCAGCGAGGATTCGACCTTGTAGTCGTCGCTGTGCAGCACGAAGCCGCGGCTGCGGTCGACCGGCCCGCCATTGCGCACGATGAAGTCCTTGGCCTTCATCGGCAGGCGGATCGCCTCCTGCTCGTCGAGGATGCCGAGCTGCACCAGCAAATCGGGAAACAGCAGCGGCTGGACCTGGTTGATGATCAGGCCCATGGCGCCTTCGTCGCTATGAGCGCAGATGTAGATCACGGCGCGCGAGAACCTGTCGTCCTTCATCCCCGGCATGGCGATGAGGAACTGATCGTCGAGAAAACCGCGCTGCGAGGCGCCTTTTTTCTGGCGTAAGAGGTCCATGGCTTGAAGGTATCGCGTTTCCTGCCGTCTTGAAAGATGGCGCACGGCGCGTGGCGTTCATCTTTTGACAGGCAACGTCACGCAAAAATGATGCGATGTGTTGGCGCGCCCTGTTGCGGACGCAGCGGGAGGCTATCAAATCACCGCCATGAAAATTGCGTTTTGTTCCGCGATCTGCCTCGGCGCAGCCCTCCTCGCCGTTGCCCCCGTCCACGCGTCCTCGTCAGCCTGGTTCGAGGCCGAAGGCGGCCGCTTCCGCCTCGTCACCTCTGGAGCACCTGATGCTTCCGGCAAGCTCCAGGGCGCGCTCGACATCGAGCTCAAGCGCGGCTGGAAAACCTACTGGCGCGACCCCGGCAATTCCGGCGTGCCGCCGCAGATCGACGTTTCGGCAAGCCGCAACGTCTCAGGCGCGGAGTTTTCCTACCCTGCTCCGCGGCGGCATGACGACGGCTACTCCAAATGGGCCGGCTACGATCATTCCGTAAGCCTGCCTGTCAGCTTCACCGTCACGGCCCCAGGCGAGCCGGCGACGATCACCGCCAACGTGTTCCTCGGCGTCTGCGAGACGATCTGCGTGCCGGTACAGGCCAAGCTCGAAGTCGACCCTGCCGCCGATCCCGACAACCCGGGCGATGCCATCCTGGTGAAGACAGCTCTGGCAGCCCTTCCTGGTGCAGCACAGCCGGATTTCGGGGCCACGCTGGAACCGGCCGAAAGCGAGCACATCTCGATCCTGGCGACCGCGCCCGGGCCCGCTGACGCCCTGGATGTCTTCGTCGCTGGCGTGGACGGCTACGTCTTCGGCACGCCTGAGCGGCATGTCGAAGGCGGCAAGGCGGTGTTTACGATCAAGATACTCGAACGCCCCGATACAAAGCCCTCAGGCAAGGGCCTGCCCTACACGCTGACCAGCGCTGCTGGAGCGGTGGAAGGATTTTTGCCTTATCCCTGAAAAGGGCTGTCCAGTTTCCTATATCCTGCTGGCCATTGGACGCAGGCGACATCTGCGCTAGGTGAGGTGCGCGTCCTTCCGGTTTCAACTCGAACTTTACGCTTACGAGGAAATTCATGACTATTTCGATCGGCGACAAGTTGCCCGCGGCCACGTTCAAGACGATGACCGCCGATGGCGCCAAGAGCGTCAGCTCCGAAGAGATTTTTGCTGGCAAGAAGGTCGTGCTGTTTGCGGTACCGGGCGCCTTCACGCCGACCTGCAGCAACAACCACCTGCCCGGCTATGTCGAGAACCATGACGCCATCATCGCGCGCGGCGTCGACACCATTGCGGTCGTTTCGGTCAACGACGTCCACGTCATGGGCGCCTGGGCGCGTTTCAGCGGCGGCGAAGGCAAGGTGCAGTTCCTCGCCGACGGCAGCGGCGACTTCGCCCGCGCCATCGGCCTCGACACCGACCTGTCGTCTGCCGGCATGGGCCTGCGCTCGAAGCGCTACTCGATGATCGTGGAAGACGGCAAGGTGGCCCAGCTCAACCTTGAGGGCACACCCGGCCAGGCCGTCGATTCGGGCGCCGCCCGCATTCTCGAACAGCTCTGAGACTGACAAAGCTCTTGGACTGAAAGGGCGCGCTGCCTTGCGGCGGCGCGCCCCACTCGAGCTGCCAGAATTCCTGGCCTATGCCTTGCGCCCGCCCTTGAACGGCGCCATGCCTTCGCGCGCCAGCTCGTCGGCGCGCTCGTTCTCGGGATGGCCGGCATGGCCTTTGACCCAGTGCCACGTCACCTTGTGACGCTTGTTGGCCTCGTCCAGCGCCTGCCACAGCTCGCCGTTCTTCACCGGCTTCTTGTCGGCGGTCTTCCAGCCGTTCTTCTTCCAGCCGTGGATCCATTTCGAGATCCCGTCCATGACGTATTTGCTGTCGGTGTGCAGGTCGATCTCGCACGGCTCCTTTAGGGATTTCAGGGCAGATATGGCAGCCAGCAACTCCATGCGGTTGTTGGTGGTCTCCGCCTCGCCGCCCGACAGCTCCTTGACCTTGGCCTTGTAGCGCATGAGCGCGCCCCAGCCACCTGGACCCGGATTGCCCGAGCAGGCGCCATCGGTAAAGATTTCAACTTGCTTCATTTCAGTCCGTATTCCTGGGCCGACTTGATCGTCCGGTGGAAGCGCATGCGGCGGATGTATTCACTGGGGTCACGCTTCATCACCAGTCCGCCGTCCGGCACCGTCAGCCAGTCGTACAACCGCGTCAGCATGAAACGCAGCGCAGAGCCGCGCGCCAGGATCGGAAGCGCCGCCTTCTCGTCGTCGCTCAGCGGGCGGACGCTCTGATAGCCGTCGAGCAGTGCCGTGCCCTTGGTCAGGTTGAAGGAAAAGTCCTTCTCGAAACACCAGGCGTTGAGGCAGGTGGCAAGGTCGTAGGCATAGGCGTCGTTGCAGGCGAAGTAGAAGTCGATCAGGCCCGACAGCTTGTCGCCGAGGAAAAACACATTGTCGGGGAACAGGTCGGCATGGATGACGCCTGACGGCAAGCCCTTCGGCCAGCTCTTCTCGAACTCGGCAAAATCGGCGTCGACCTCCCGTGCGAGGCCGGGCTCGACCTCGTCGGCGCGCGGATGGGCGGCATCCCAGAGCTTGCGCCAGCCGTCGATGGCGAGCGAATTGGGCCGCGTCATCGCGAAATCCTGTCCGGCGATGTGCAGTTCGGCAAGCGCCCTGCCGACCTCACGGCAATGCACCACCTGGGGCCGGCGCAGCCACATGCCTTCGAGGAAGGTGATGATGACGGCGGGTCGGCCGGCAAGCGTGCCGATGACATTGCCGTCCTTGCCGTCGACCGGCAGCGGGCAGGACAGGCCCTTGTGGGCGAGATGCTGCATCAGGCCAAGGAAGAACGGCAGGTCCGACTTCTCGACCCGCTTCTCATACAGCGTCAGGATGTACGACCCTGTCGTGGTGTGCAGCAGGAAGTTGGTGTTCTCGGTGCCCTCGGCAATACCCTTGTAGGACAGAAGCTCGCCGACCGGATAATTGCGCAGGAACGCTTCGAGCTCGCCCTCGCCGACATCGGTATAGACAGCCATCAGGCGTTTCCGTTGACGAAGGCCATGTCGGCTGGCGTCAGCTCGACGTCGCGCAATACCCGCATCACCGGAAAGTCCTCCGTCTCGGTCGCCGTGATGGCGAGTTCCACGTTCACCTCGAAGCGCTCGCGGAAGGCGTTGATGATCTCGTCGACGATGATCTCCGGTGCCGAGGCACCCGCCGACAATCCCAGCGTAGCGATGCCGCCGATGTCGTTCCACGGAATCTCCGACGCGCGCTGAACCAGCAGCGACATCTTGGCCCCTGCCCGTTCGGCAACTTCCACGAGGCGTCGCGAATTGGACGAGTTGGGCGCACCGACGACCAGGTAGAGGTCGGAACCTGGGGCCGTCTCCTTCACCGCGTCCTGGCGGTTTGTGGTGGCATAACAGATCGATTCGGCGGCTGGCGCCTGCAATGCCGGGAACTTCTCCTGCAGAGCCTTCAGGATGCCCGCAGTGTCTTCCACCGAGAGCGTCGTCTGGGTGACGAAGCCGAGCGCCTCCGGATCGGCTGGCGTGAAATTCCTTACGTCGGCCTCGGTCTCGATCAGCGTGACGGCACCGTCGTCCAACTGGCCCATGGTCCCGATCACCTCGGGGTGGCCGGCATGACCGATCAGCAGCACGTGACGGCCCTTGCGCTGGTGGCGCATGGCCTGCTTGTGCACCTTGGAGACCAGCGGGCAGGTCGCGTCGAGGTAAAAGAGATTGCGTGCCACGGCATCCGCCGGCACCGATTTCGGCACGCCATGGGCGGAAAACACCACCGGCGCATCCTGGTGTTCGAGGGGGATTTCGCTCAGCTCTTCGATGAAGACCGCACCAAGGTTCTGCAGCCCTTCTACGACGTAGCGATTGTGCACGATCTCGTGGCGGACGTAGACCGGCGCGCCGTATTTCTTCAGCGCCAGAACGACGATCTGGATCGCGCGGTCGACACCTGCGCAAAAGCCGCGCGGCTGGCAGAGCCTGATCGTCAGGGGCGGTTTGGTCAGCGTCTGGAGCATTTAATCCGGTTCTTCATTCAGTGCCGAAATGATGTCTGCGCCCCCTTGCTGTCAAGGGAGACTACAGCGCCGCGCGCGCTCTTGGGCGCGCAATAGACGCTGTAGCACTTTGAAGTTGTGCATGATCTCGAAAATCGATTCCGATTTTCGAGATCATGCACAGGCCTCATTTGCCTTCGGGACGGCGCAACAGCCAGAAGCCCATGACGCCCAAAAGTGCAGCCGCAAGGCCATACCATGTGACAGCATATTGCAGGTGGTTATTGGGCATATCGACCATGGTGACGCCGCCGACGGGCAAGCCACCCGGGTTGGCCGTCTTGTCGGCGTCGACGAAGAATGGAAGCACGACGGCGCCGGACGCCAGGCCTGCTGTCTCAGCCATCACATCGCGGTCCTTCCAGTAAAAGACGTTCTTGACCGGGTCGTTGTCGGGCACCAGCGAGCCGGGCTTGCCGGAGAGCGGATTGCGCGCCAATCCGCTTATGCTGACCGGCCCCGTCACCTGCCCGACCGGCCGCTTGGCCGCATCCTTGAAATCGTAGGGAACAAAGCCGCGGTTCACCAGCGCGAAACGGCCGTCGTCCAGCTTCAGCGGCGTGTAGACATAGAAGCCCGACTGGCCTTCCCATGTGGCGAAGAAATGCCGCTCGCCTTCATGCACGAAGGTGCCCGAAAGCTTCACAGGCCAATAATCGACGTCGCCGGTGGCCCGGTACTTCACTTCCATTTCGGACAACGGCAGCGGCTGGGACTGCGTACGTTCGGCTATCTGTGCGATCAGCTCCTCTTTCCAATAGAGGCGCTGGACCTGCCAGCTGCCGAGCGCGATCAAAAGCGCAAAGGCAATCGTGCCAAGCACGAGCATCAGCACCTGCCCGGAACGGCGCGCCGGGGCCGTCATGGTCTTTTCCTGGATCATTCGCCCTTGTCCAAACGGCCTTCGGCTGCCTTGTTGCGGTACTGCAGCGTTATCAGAACGCCCTTGATGAGGCGCAGCGAGCCGAGGCTGAGAACCACGGTCAGCGGAATCCACAACAGCAGATGCAGCCACAGCGGTGGTCCAAAGTTGACCTCGAGCCACAGCGCAAGCCCGACCACCACGAAGCCTATGATCAGGATGACGAACACCGCCGGCCCGTCGCCAGCGTCCGCAAACGAGTAGTCGAGCCGGCAGACGCCGCACTCTTTGCCTACGGACAGAAGGCCGGAAAACAGCTTGCCTTCGCCGCAACGCGGACAGCGCCCCTTGAGCCCGGCCGCGATCGGTTCGACCGGCGGCCAGATCGCCTGGTCTTCTCTCATGGATTTATCTCGATGGGAGTGCCGTCTTCGACCATATGCCAGATCTCCGCCATGTCTTCGTCGGTAACGGCGATGCAGCCATTCGTCCAGTCGAACATCTGCATCAGCCAGGACCACCAGCCATACCCGTTCGGTTGGCCGTGGATCATAATCATTCCGCCAGGATCGACACCTGCCCTCTTTGCCGCAGCCACATCGTCGGCATTGGGATAGGAGATGTGGATCGACCGGTAGTAGCCGCTGCCTGGATTGCGCCAGTCGAGCACATAGTGGCCTTCGGGCGTGCGCTCGTCGCCTTCACTGCTCTTGTGGCCGACAGGGTTGGCGCCAAGAGCCATGGCGTAGCTGCGCACCACTTTTTCGCCTGACAGAAGTTCCAGCCTCCGCTCCGATTTGTCTATCCGCACGAGGTCGACGGGGTCAGCGCATGCACCGCCGACGGAAGCGATAATCATAATAGCGGGAACAACGAAGCAACTTCTCTGCATAGCGGAGGCTTGCCGCAAGAAAGCGCCCAAAAAGAGAAGGCGGCCGCGTTGCCGCGACCGCCTTGCATCAAGAGCCTGGTAGATCAGTGGCCGGCAGCGATCGTACCGCCAACCGAACCCCAGATGTAGATCGCGGCGAACAGGAACAGCCACACCACGTCGACGAAGTGCCAGTACCAAGCGGCCGCCTCGAAGCCGAAATGCTGCTTGGGGGTGAAGCTGCCGGCCATGGCGCGGAACAGGCACACCAGCAGGAAGATCGTGCCGACGATGACATGGAAGCCGTGGAAGCCGGTCGCCATGAAGAACGTCGCGCCGTAGATCGAGTCCTTGAAGGCGAACGGAGCGTGGATGTACTCGTAGGCCTGTACGAACGAGAACAGGATGCCGAGGCCGACAGTCAGCGCGAGGCCGTTGACCAGGCCCTTGCGGTCGTTGTGCAGCAGCGCATGGTGCGCCCAGGTCACCGCGGTGCCCGAAAGCAGCAGGATGATGGTGTTGTAGAGCGGCAGGTGGAAAGGATCGAGGATCTCGATGCCCTTTGGAGGCCAGACGCCGCCGGTGTACTCGGCGCGCATCACCTGGTGCACTTCGTTCGGGAACAGGGCAGCGTCGAAGAACGCCCAGAACCAGGCAACGAAGAACATCACTTCGGAGGCGATGAACATGATCATGCCGTAGCGCAAGTGCAGCGAGACGACGCGAGTATGATGGCCCTCGTTGCCTTCCTTGATCGTGTCCGACCACCAGCCGAACATCGTGTAGAGCACGATCAGCAGGCCGATCAGGAATATCCAGTAATTGGCGCCGGCCATGTTGTAGCCGAAGATCGGGAAGCTGCCGCCCTTGAGATGCTGCATCCAGGCGACGCCGCCGAATGCCATGATGAGCGCGCCCAGCGAGGCGAGGAACGGCCACGGGCTGGGATCGATGATGTGATAGTCGTGATGTTTGGCGTGCGCGTCTGCCATTTCAACCCCCGGCTTTTCCGTCGGAATTAACATTTTTCGCTTCGCCGTCAACCTTGGGCGCGGCAGCTACGGGCTTTTCCCCCGCAATGGGGAAAAAGGTATAGGACAAGGTGATCGTCTTGACGTCCTTCATTTCCGGCAAGTTGACGATTTCCGGATCCACGAAGAACACCACCGGCATGTCGAGCGTTTCGCCCGGCTTCAGCGTGGTGTCGGTGAAGCAGAAGCACTCGACCTTGTTGAAGTATGCGCCGGCTATCTCAGGTGTGACGTTGAACGTTGCACGACCCTGGGTCGGCGTGTCGAAGGTATTCGTCGCCGTGTAGTGGATCTGCTTCGTCTCGCCGATCTTGATCTGAACGTCGCGGGCCACGGGCTGGAAGTCCCATGGCAGGCCGCCTGACACATTGGCGTCGAAGCGGACAGTGATCTCGCGATCGAGGATCTTGTCGGAATACTGCTCGACGCGCTGCGTCGTGCCGCCATAGCCGGTGATCTGGCAGAACATGGCATAGAGCGGCACCGCGGCGTAGGCCATGCCGACCATGCCGCCAACGAAGGCGACGCACATGCCCGCAACCATCCGGTTGGAGCTCTGCTTCTTCGGATCGACGGTCTGCGTTTCGTTGCTCATAGCGACCGATCCAGGATGGCCGGGCCGAACTTCGCGATCGTGGCGAGGTAGAAGATGATGACGAGAGCTGCCAGTGCCAGGCCAATGGCCACGTTGCGGCTGCGGCGAGCCTTCTTCTGCTTGTCGGTGAGCGTCACCAGATCATCATTCGACATCATGCACCTCCAAGCGCAAACACACGCTCGATGACGCTGTCGGCCAGATAAGCCGCGAAGATCACGAACAGATAAAGCAGCGAATAGCCGAAGAGCGCCTTGGCCGGCTTCATGACCCGGTCGCTATCGGGCATGCGCAGCACCTTCCAGGCGTACCAGACGAAGCCGATACCGAGCGCGAGCGAAACCACGCCGTAGCCGATGGTCGTGTAGCCGAGCAGCCAGGGTGCCACGCCAACCGGCGCGAGCAACAGCGAATAGGCAAATATCTGGCGGCGCGTCGAAGGCTCGCCGGCGACGTTCGGCATCATCGGGATACCGGCACGGGCATAGTCTTCCGACTTGAACAGCGCGAGCGCCCAGAAGTGCGGCGGCGTCCACAGGAAGGTGATGAGGAAGAGCACGACGCTCTCAAAGCTGACGGAGCCGGTGACGGCAGCCCAGCCGATCATTGGCGGCAGCGCGCCTGCCGCGCCACCGATGACGATGTTCTGCGGCGTCCAGCGCTTGAGCCACATCGTATAGATGACGGCATAAAAGAAGATGGTGAAGGCGAGCAGTGCTGCCGACAGCCAGTTGACGAGGACGCCGAGCGTCATCACCGAAAGAACCGACAGCACCAGGCCGAAGGTCAGCGCCTCATGCGGGGTCACCTTGCCCGACGGCACCGGCCGGTTGACCGTGCGCGTCATGACCGCGTCGATATCGGCGTCGTACCACATGTTGAGCGCGCCCGAAGCGCCTGCGCCGATGGCGATCGCAAGGATCGCAACGACCGCGAGGAACGGGTTGATGCTGACAGGCGCGGCAACCATGCCGACAAAGGCCGTGAAGACGACCAGCGACATGACACGCGGCTTCAGCAGGGCGAAGAAATCGCCCGCCGTCGCTTCCGACATGCGGATGGTTTGATCTTCAAACCGGTTGTGGACAAGGGCCATGCGTACTTACGTCCAGTCGTTCCGTTTGGCCGAAACCGCCGGTCGTACCGGCGGCTTCGTAGTTCAGTCAGTGCCTTACTTGATCTTCGGCAGCTGTTCCCACTGGTGGAAGGGCGGCGGCGAAGGCAGCTGCCATTCGAGCGTGGTCGCGCCATCTCCCCAGGGGTTGGCACCGGCAACGCGCTTCTTGGAGAAGGCTTCGAAGACGCCGAACAGGAAGATCAGCACGCCGACGGCGGAGATGTAGGAGCCGTAGGACGAGACCATGTTCCAGCCGGCGAACGCATCGGGATAATCGATGTAGCGGCGCGGCATGCCGGCGAGGCCGAGGAAGTGCTGCGGGAAGAAGACCAGGTTCACGCCGACGAACGTCACCCAGAAGTGGGTGTTGGCGATCGCCGCCGAGTACATGTAGCCGGTCATCTTCGGGAACCAGTAGTACCAGGCCGCGAAGATCGCGAACACGGCACCCAGCGACAGCACGTAGTGGAAGTGCGCCACGACATAGTAGGTGTCGTGCAGCGAACGGTCGAGACCGGCGTTGGCCAGTTGCACGCCGGTGACGCCACCGACGGTGAACAGGAAGATGAAGCCGATCGCCCACAGCATCGGCGTCTTCATGGTGATCGAACCGCCCCACATAGTGGCGATCCACGAGAAGATCTTCACACCCGTCGGAACCGCGATGACCATCGTGGCGAACACGAAGTAGCGCTGCGTGTCGAGCGACAGGCCGGTCGTATACATGTGGTGAGCCCACACGACGAAACCGACGGCACCGATGGCAACCATCGCGTAGGCCATGCCGAGGTAACCGAAGATCGGCTTGCGCGAGAAGGTCGACACGATGTGGCTGACGATGCCGAAGCCCGGCAGGATCAGGATGTACACTTCCGGGTGACCGAAGAACCAGAACAGGTGCTGGAACAGGATCGGATCGCCGCCGCCTTCAGGCGCGAAGAAGGTCGTGCCGAAGTTGCGGTCGGTCAGGAGCATGGTGATGCCGCCTGCCAGAACCGGCAGCGAAAGCAGCAGCAGGAAGGCGGTGATCAGCACCGACCAGGCAAACAGCGGCATCTTGTGCAGCGTCATGCCCGGAGCGCGCATGTTGAAGATCGTGGTGATGAAGTTGATCGCACCAAGGATCGACGAGGCGCCGGCGATGTGCAGCGACAGGATCGCGAGATCCATCGCTGGCCCGGGCTGGCCCGAGGTCGACAGCGGCGGGTAGATCGTCCAGCCACCACCGACGCCATGCGCGCCAGGCGCGCTCGGCATGAAGGCCGAGATGACGAGCAGGATGAAGGCCGGCGGAAGCAGCCAGAACGAGATGTTGTTCATGCGCGGGAACGCCATGTCTGGCGCGCCGATCATGATCGGCACCATCCAGTTGGCGAAGCCGCCGATCAGCGCGGGCATGACCATGAAGAAGATCATGACCAGGCCGTGCGCCGTGGTGAACGCGTTGAACATGCTCTTGCCGGCATCGATCGCGGCATCGCCTTCAACGCCATAGACCATCGAGGCCAGGCCGTGGAAAATCTGGATACCCGGCTCAGCGAGTTCCCAGCGCATCATGACGGACAGGAAGCCGCCGACGCAGCCTGCCATGATCGCGAAGATCAGGTAGAGCGTTCCAATGTCTTTGTGGTTGGTCGAGTACACCCACCGAACCCAGCCCGTCGGCTTGTGGTCGTGATGGTCGTGAGCTGCAGCGCCTGCCATGTTCCGCTCCGTTCCCTGATCTATTCCGCCGCGGCTCAGTTGCCGGCGGCTGCGACCTTGGCCGCACCGTCCGTCTCGGCCATCAGCGCCTTGTTGGCACCCGGCAGGTCGGACTTCGCGGCAGCCAGCCACGTATTGTACTGTGCGTCGGTAACGACGCGGATTGCGATCGGCATGTAGGCGTGATCCTTGCCGCAGAGCTCGGAGCACTGGCCGTAATAGAGGCCTTCCTTGTCAGCCTTGAACCAGATCTCGTTGATACGGCCCGGCACGGCATCGGTCTTAACGCCGAACGCCGGCATGGCGAAGGCATGGATGACGTCGCTGGCAGTGACGAGCACGCGAACCAGCGTGCCGACCGGAACGACAACCTCGTTGTCGACGGCGAGAAGACGCGGATAGGCCCCCTTGTCTTCCTTGCCGGCGGCGGCGCGATCGCCCTCGGCCAGCATGGCCGAGTTGAACGAAAGCGGCTCGGCATTCTGGTACTCGTAGTCCCAGTTCCACTGGTTGGCGGTCGCCTTGATCGTCAGCTTGGCCTCTTCCGGCGGCGAATACTGCGCGGTGAGGAGCTGGAAGGACGGAATGGCCAGGAACAGCAGGATGACGACCGGACCAACGGTCCAGACGACCTCGATCAGCGTGTTGTGGCTGGTGCGCGAAGGCACCGGATTGGCGCTCGCGCGGAACCGCCAGATGCAATAGGCCAGCAGGAACAGCACGAAGAGCGTGATCGGAACGATGAACCACAACGTGTAGCGCTCGAACCAGGTGATCTGTTCCATGATGCCGGTCGCGGCCGGCTGGAAAGTGGTTTGCCAAGGCGTCGGCTGTGCCGCATAGGCCGCGACGCTGGCAAGGGAAGCAGTCGCCGCGACGGCGCTAGCAAAGATCTTTCTCATCGCCCTCTGTATCTCCCATTTCCGTGCGGGCTTGGCCGCAAGGACATCGTGCCGCTCCGGGACGGGAATCCCAGAGACGTTCGGAGGTTCAAACCATACTCTCTTTATAACCGCAAGGAAGCAGAGGCTTAACCCGTGCGGCATTTTTGCGCGCAGGCACGGAGGCTGGCGCCGAGACGCGTTTGGCGTTAGTTGAAGAACGCGCAGGCGTGCAGGGCATTCACCCACTTTGTGCTGCCATGCCTCGAAAAGGCGTCGCAATTCGGGCCAAATTGGCCTCGAATGTCTGGAAAACCTGAGATTGCAGGATGGCGAGAGCGCTGTCTTGTTATTTACTTGCTGCCTGCACGACCTGATAGTCGTGATTCGCAATGGAGCCGTTATGAAGTCTGGGCTTTTCAAAACCGTGGCGAAGATGCTGGTCGCCGCTGCCTGCGTGGTACCCATGCAAGCCGGCGCGCAGCAGAGCGGCACGGTCAAGTCCACTCATGGCGCGTGGTCGATCATCTGCGACACGCCAGCGGGCGCCACCAACGAACAATGCGTGATGATGCAGAACGTCATCGCCGAGGACCGCCCGGAGATGGGCCTTTCGGTGGTCATCCTGCGCACCGCCGACAACAAGGCCGAGATTCTGCGCGTGCTGGCGCCGCTCGGCGTGCTGTTGCCCAACGGCCTTGGCCTCAACGTCGACCAGAAGGACATCGGCCGCGCCTATTTCGTGCGCTGCTTCCAGGACGGCTGCTACGCCGAGGTGATCCTCGACAAGACACTGCTCGACACACTGAAGACAGGCAAGTCGGCGACCTTCATCGTCTTCCAGACGCCCGAGGAAGGCATCGGCATCCCGGTCGACCTCAACGGCTTTGGCGAAGGTTTCGCCGCGCTTCCGTAAGCGTTTGGCGCCGGAGACATTGTCCGGAGCCTCTGCGTCGCCTACATCGGGGTGAACACATTCACCTTGCATATGAGGCGACGCGCCATGACCAGCCTGCTCAGCCAGTTCGACATATCAGAAGAGCGCGTGCGCAAGATTGTCGCCGAGACGATCGAGGGCGCCGACGACGGTGAATTGTTCCTCGAATATAGCGAGGGCGAAGCGCTGATGTTCGACAATGGCCGGCTGAAGACGGCCAGTTTCAATACCGACCAGGGCTTTGGCCTGCGCTCCGTTGCCGGTGAAGCAACCGGCTATGCGCATTCGAGCGACCTGTCCGAACAGGCGCTGCTGCGCGCCTCCGATGCCGTCTCCGCGGTGAAGGGCGGCTATTCCGGTACACTCGCTGCTGCACCCGCTCGCACCAACACGCATCTCTATGGCGAGGAAAACCCGATTTCCTCGCCCTCATTCGAGGCGAAGGCCAAGCTTCTGCAGGAAATCGACTCGTGGCTGCGCGACATGGACCCGCGCGTCCGCCAGGTAACGGCATCGCTCGCCGCGTCGTGGCAGCATGTCGAGATCCTGCGCGGCGACGGCCAGGTCGTGCGCGACATCCGCCCGCTGGTGCGCATGAGCGTTTCGGTGATCGTCGGTGACGGCGATCGCCAGGAAAGCGGCTCCTACGGTGCCGGCGGCCGCAAAAGCTTTGACGAGTTCCTGACCGACGACAGCTGGAAGAATGCCGCCAGCGAAGCCCTGCGCCAGGCGCTGGTCAACCTCGAGGCCATCCCCGCCCCGGCCGGCACCTTCGACATCGTTCTGTCGTCCGGCTGGCCCGGCGTGATGCTGCATGAAGCCGTCGGCCACGGTCTCGAAGGCGACTTCAACCGCAAGAAAACGTCGGCCTTCGCCGGGCTGCTGGGCCAGCAGGTCGCCGCCAAGGGCGTCACCGTCGTTGACGATGGCACGATCGCCGAACGCCGCGGCTCGCTCACCGTCGATGACGAAGGCACGCCCAGCGCCCGCAACGTGCTGATCGAGGACGGCAAGCTCGTCGGCTACATGCAGGACCGCCAGAACGCGCGGCTGATGGGCATGAAGGCGACCGGCAACGGCCGCCGCGAATCCTACGCACACCAGCCGATGCCGCGCATGACCAACACCTACATGACGGCAGGCGACATGGATCCGGCTGAGATCATCGCCTCGGTCAAGAACGGCATCTATGCCGTTTCCTTCGGCGGCGGCCAGGTCGACATCACCTCGGGCAAGTTCGTGTTCGGCTGCACCGAGGCCTACATGATCGAGGACGGCAAGGTGACCCAGCCGATCAAGGGCGCGATGCTGATCGGCAACGGCCCCGATGCGATGCATCGTGTGACCATGGTCGGCAACGACATGAAGCTCGACAACGGTATCGGCATGTGCGGCAAAGCCGGCCAGGGTGTACCAGTAGGCGTCGGCCAGCCGCATCTCAGGATGAACCAGATGACGGTTGGCGGCACACGGATGTGATACATAAAAGGCACTTAGGTATCATCGTTTGATTGACATGATACCTGAGTAGCACTATCGTTCCGGATGATACATAACGCCTCTGAAAGTATCACCATGGAACCAAGCCTTTTTGGCCCCACCTCACCTGGCATTCTCATACCCACGATACAAAGCGCACAGGCTTTCGTTCCTTTTCCACTTCCGCCTGCCATCGATCTTGCCGCGATTTTCATAGAATACGGCGAGGCCATGGCTGGTATAGGTACGTTGAATGCGAAGATAGCGCAGCTACGCAACCCAGAACTAATAATCCGCCCACTTCAAAGACGCGAAGCTGTGCTTTCATCGGCAATGGAGGGGACATACACTACAAGCGACGAACTCGCGCTGTTGGAAGCTGGAAATGAACAAAATGCCCGATCAGACACCAGAGAGGTTCTAAACTACGTAACAGCTTTGATGCACGCCGTTGAGCTCATGGAGCAATTGCCCATTTGCCATCGGCTCATACAGGAAACCCACGCAAAACTTCTCAGCGGCCTGCCACAAGGCCGCGGCGGTAACAAAAGACCGGGACAATACAAGCAGGATCAAAACTGGATTGGCGGCCCCGCGCCAGCCGAAGCACGTTTCGTTCCCGCTCCACCCGCCGAGACGCAAACCGCCATGGATGCCATGGAAGCATTCATAAACCGCCCGAACCCAAGCGACCTGCCCCCTTTGCTGGAGGCGGCTCTGGTCCACTACCAATTCGAGACGATTCATCCGTTCGCAGACGGGAACGGCCGTGTCGGACGTATTCTCATCCCACTAATACTGTTGTCTCGGAGACTAGTCATCACACCGGTCTTCTACCCCAGCGCTAGCATGGAGGAGCGCAAAGACGAATACATAGACCGCATGTTCGCAGTTTCCACGAAAGGCGGATGGACTCAATGGCTGAGGTTTTTCCTAGAGATATGTAGGGATACCTCTAAGAACTCCATCGAAATCATTGACAGAATCCTAACGCTTCAAACTGACTACCGTGACAGAGCTATGACAAATTTCAGATCCAATAACGTCTTAATTTTGATCGATCAGCTGTTCGCAACACCAGTAATAACGACTCGATCAGTCCGTGACCTGCTCGGGGTAACACACCGGGCTGCTCGAATGACTATCGCCAGCCTCGAAGAAATTGGTGTTCTAGTAAAAGTCGAAGGGCCAACAATGCCAGAATATTTCGCGGCACGGGGAATCTTGAAGGCCGGAAACTAATCACTCATCGCCGCTTCTTCGGCTTTTCCAGAAACGCAACTGCCTCGACATGGTGCGACCAGAGGAACTGGTCGATGGGCGTCACGGCCCTCAGCGCATAACCGCCATCGATCAGGATGCGCAGATCCCGAGCCAGCGTCGCCGGATTGCACGACACGGCCGCCACATAGGGCACATCCGAGCGGGCGATCTGCTTGCACTGGTCCTCGGCGCCGGCACGCGGCGGGTCGAAGACGATGCCGTCGAAGGCGTTCAGTTCCTTGAAGGTCAACGGGCGCCGGTCGAGGTCGCGGCGCTCGACGGTGACGCGCTTCAGGCCGTTGGCGAAGCGGAAGCCGCGATCAAGCGCTGCCAGTGCCGGGCCATCACCCTCCACCGCATGAATTTCGGAATTGGCAGCCAGCCGCAGCGAGAAGGTACCGCTGCCCGAGAACAGGTCCGCTACCTTCTTGGCCTTGCGCAGATGACCGGCGACAAGCGTTGCCATCGCCAGTTCGGAATCGGCCACCGCCTGGACGAATGCACCTGGCGGCGGCGTTACTGTCGCATTGCCGAAAGTCAGCATCGGCTTGACCGGTTCGACGATGATCTCGCCGTCGATGGAAAGCCTGGCGATCTTCGACTTGATGACGAAATCGGTCGCCGCGCGGCGGATCGCTTCGGTCGGCTTGCCGCAGTCGCTGGCTGCGATATCAAAACCCGACTCGGTAGCGGTGACCAGGAACCTGAACGGCTTCGACGTGTTGGCGATGATCCCGGCAAGGTGCCGCAGGATGCCTGCCGCCTCGACGATCGGCGGCAGCAGGACCGGGCATTCCTCGATGTCGACGAGGGTGTGGGAAAACGCCTTGTTGTAGCCGAGATGCAGCCCGGTCTCGGTGTTGCGGGCGGTGAAGGCCGCGCGGCGGCGGCTGTGCGGCGGGCAAGCAATCAGTTCGCCTACCGGGACATCGATGCCCCTCGCCTTCAGAGCCTGGACAACGAGCCCGCGCTTCCAGTCGCGATAGGCGCCGTCTTCCAGATGCTGGATGGCGCAGCCGCCGCATTCGGTGAAATGCTTGCAGGCCGGATCGATGCGTTGAGCCGAGGGCTCGATCACCGAAATCAGCTGGGCACGGTCCTTCTCGCGGGCGGCGGTCACCGTTTCGCCGGGCAGCGCGAACGGGATGAAGATATGCCCGCCATTGGCATCGACGACACCATCGCCATGCGCGCCGAGCCGCGCAATCTCGAAACGAGTCGTCATTGGTCTTTCACTCCACCGAGCAGATATTCTAGGTTGCCGTCGCCGCCTTCGAGCGGCGAGGCGCAGATGCCGAACGCACGCCAGCCTGGCATGGCGTCGAGCCAGAGGCGCAATTCTTCAGCCATGCGCGGGCCGTCGTCAGCATTCTTGAGCAGGCCGCCCTTGCCGATCGCCTCGCGCCCGGCTTCGAACTGCGGCTTGACCAGAAAAACGCCCCTGGTGCCTGGCGCTGCCAGATCAAGAGCATTGGGCAAGGCCAGGCGCAGCGAGATGAAGCTGACATCCGAGACCAGGAAATCTGGCGTCCGACCGCCAAGATCGTCTGATGTCAGGTTGCGGGCGTTGAGCCCTTCCAGGCAAGTCACGCGCGGATCGGCCCTGAGCTTTTCGCCCATCTGACCGTGGCCGACATCGATCGCCACAACATGTGCCGCGCCGCGTTCGAGCAGGACCTGGGTGAAGCCGCCGGTTGAGGCGCCGATGTCCAATGCCGTGCTTCCAGCTGGATCGAAGCCGAAATGGTCGAGCCCGGCGATCAGCTTGAGTGCGGCGCGCGAGACATAGGCTTGCGCCGGGTCATCGACTTCGATCGCAACACCCGCGGCCACTGTCTGTCCCGGCTTCTTCGCCGGCTGTCCATCGACGGTCACGGCACCGCGCGCCACCGCATCGCGGGCACGCGAGCGGCTTGAAAAGAAACCGCGGCTGACGAGCAATTCGTCGAGCCGCAGGCTGGCGTTGGCTTGCCTTGAGATTTCCATGGCTTTCAATGGCGAATGCGCGCCTGCAAGGCAAGCGCTCACTCAAAGACTCAGGCGCGGGCGGCCTGGGCCGGCTTGCCGAGCGCTGCGAAGACGGTGCGCACGATGCCGCTCGAATCGAGGCCGGCGTCGATGTACATCTTGTCGGGATTGGCATGGTCGACGAAGCTGTCGGGCAACGTCAGCGGGCGCACCTTGAGGCCATTGTCGAGCAGGCCGTTGCGGGCAAGGAAATCAAGCACCTGGCTGGAGAAGCCGCCGACCGAACCTTCCTCGACCATGACCAGCACCTCGTGCGAGCGTGCCAGGCGGCGGATCAGGTCCGCGTCGAGCGGCTTGGCGAAGCGTGCGTCGGCGACAGTGGTCGACAGGCCAGCAGCACCGAGTTCCTCGGCGGCGAGCAGGCAATCCTTGAGGCGGGTGCCGAACGACAACAGCGCCACCTTGGTGCCTTCCTTGACGATCCGGCCCTTGCCGATCTCCAGCACCTGTCCGCGCTCGGGCATGTCGACGCCAACGCCATTGCCCCTGGGATAGCGGAACGAGATCGGGCCCTCGTCATATTCGGCGGCGGTGCGTACCATGTGGCGCAATTCGGCCTCGTCGGCCGCGGCCATGACGACAAAGTCCGGCAGCGAGGCGAGATAGGCGGTGTCGAAGGCGCCGCAATGAGTCGGCCCGTCGGCGCCGACGAAGCCGGCGCGGTCGATGGGGAAGCGCACCGGCAGCTTCTGGATCGCCACGTCGTGTACGACCTGGTCGTAGGCGCGCTGCAAAAAGGTCGAGTAGATCGCCACGAACGGCTTGAAGCCCTCGGTCGCAAGGCCCGCCGCGAAGGTCACCGCATGCTGCTCGGCAATCGCCACGTCGAAGGTTCGCGACGGAAATGCCTGGCCGAACAGGTCGAGGCCGGTGCCTGAAGGCATCGCGGCGGTGACGGCGATAATCCTGTCGTCCTCGCGCGCTTCCTGGATCAGGCTCTCGGCGAAGACCCTGGTGTAGGCTGGCGCGTTGGCCGGAGCCTTGGCCTGCGCGCCGGTGATAACGTCGAACTTGTTGACGCCGTGATACTTGTCGGCGGCGGCTTCTGCGGGCGCGTAACCCTTGCCCTTCTGGGTCACCACATGGATCAGCACCGGCCCGGTGCCGTTATCGCGGACATTCTTCAGCACCGGAATCAAATGCTCGAGATTGTGTCCGTCGATCGGGCCGATGTGGAAGAAGCCCATCTCCTCGAACAGCGTGCCGCCTGTGACGAAGCCGCGCGCATGCTCGACGGCGCGGGTGATCGCGCGGTCGACGCGGCGGCCGAGATAGGAGGTCAGCTTCTTGCCGAGTTCGCGCACGCCGGCATAGGTGCGGCCCGAGGCGAGGCGCGCCAGATAGGCGCTCATCGCGCCCGCTGGCGGGGCGATCGACATGTCGTTGTCGTTGAGGATGACGATCAGCCGGGCATCGAGCGCGCCGGCATTGTTCATCGCCTCGTAAGCCATGCCGGCCGACATCGCACCGTCACCGATGACCGAGATGACATGGTTCTTGCCGCCCTGGAGATCGCGTGCAACCGCCATGCCGAGACCGGCGGAGATCGACGTCGACGAATGCGCGGTGCCGAACGGGTCGTATTCGCTCTCGCCGCGCTTGGTGAAGCCCGAGAGCCCCCCCTCCTGGCGCAGCGTGCGCATGCGGTCGCGGCGGCCGGTCAGGATCTTGTGCGGGTAGGCCTGGTGGCCGACATCCCAGATGATGCGGTCGTCTGGCGTGTCGAAGACGTAATGCAACGCCACCGTCAGCTCGACAACGCCGAGGCCCGCGCCAAGATGGCCGCCGGTCTGCGACACCACATCGATCAGTTCGGCGCGCAATTCGCTGGCGAGCTGCGGCAGCTGGGCTTCGTCCAGCGCGCGGAGGTCGGCCGGCAGGCTGACCTTGTCGAGCAATGGCGTTTGGGGTTTCGCGTTCATCAATCCGCACCAGTTGAACTTCGGCAGATACGGCCACGAGCTTCGAAAGTAAATGCGTGGAGGTGCCGCGCCTCAGCCCTCGGGCAGCGGGATGAACTCCTCCTCGTCGCCAGGAACGATCTCGAAGCGGCCGGTCTTCCATTCGTTCTTGGCCTGCTCGATGCGCTCCTTGGAAGACGATACGAAGTTCCACCAGATGTAGCGCTTGGAGCCGAGCGAGGCGCCGCCGAACAGCATGAAATGCGCGCCCGTCTCCGAACTCACGACGATCTCGTCGCCGGGCTTGAACACCAGAAGCCGCTCGATCGGGAAGCGATCGCCAAGGATGTCGATTTCGCCTCCAAGCGTATAGATGGCGCGCTCTTCGGCATCGGCCGGAATCTTGATCCTGGCGCCGGGCGCGAGCGAAATGTCGGCGTAGAGCGTATCCGAAGCCGCTCGCACCGGCGAACGCAAGCCCTTGAAATCACCGATGATGAGGCGACCGCTGACACCGTCGGCGGCAAATTCGGGCAGATCGGCGCTGGCCGTGTTCTCAAACAGCGGAGCCACCTCCTCCTTGCCATCGGGCAGCGCCAGCCAGGTCTGCAGCCCGGACACCGACATCGGCGCGCCGCGCAGCTCTTCAGGCGTCCGCTCGGAATGCACGATGCCCCGGCCCGCCGTCATCAGGTTCACGTCACCGGGCGCGATGACCATCTCGGTGCCGAGCGAATCCCGGTGCCGTATCTTGCCGTCGAACAGGTAGGTGACCGTCGCAAGCCCGATATGCGGGTGCGGACGCACGTCGAGCGCATGGCCGGCACGCAAGATCGCCGGGCCCATCCGGTCGAAGAAGATGAATGGCCCAACTAGGCGGCGCTTTGCCGTCGGCAATGCCCGGCGCACCTGGAAGCCGTCAATGTCCTTGGCGTTGGGGATGACTATCAGTTCGAGCTGGTCGCAGGAAAAGGCGTCGCCCGGGGTCGGGTCTTCAGCAGGAAAAAAGCTCATGATCGCATCCTGGAGTGATTGGAACGCAGTCGTCCGCGCTCAGGCAAATCTCAGCGCCGAGCGTGCCTTCGCCTTGACGGCCTCTTCCTCGCGGTTGCGCGGGTGCTGGTGCGTTTCCATCGAATGCAGCAATTCGTGCGCCGCTTCGGCGATACTGTCTACCGCGCGGTTGAACGCTCCTTCGTTTTTCTTGGAGGGTTTTGTAGATCCGCTCAGCTTGCGGACGAACTGAAGTGCTGCGTCGCGGATTTCGTCATGCGTCGCCGGCGGATCGAAGTTGAACAATGTCTTGATGTTGCGGCACATCGCCTGCTCCACGGGTTTTCACCAACGGTATGGGTATCCCATAACTGGGCGCAACGTGCGGCGAGGTCAAGCCGTTCGGCCGCCAGGATGCCTGGCATTATCCAAAGACCAAGGTGCCAGCGCCGACCAGCAAGGCGCCGTAGGTGCCGACCATGCCAGGGGCGCTCAACGGCGTCCTGCCCGTCATGATCCCAGCGAAATGAAGGCTCCGACCGGCAATGAGCAGACCGGCGATTGTCCACAGCATCGCCAACGGTGCCTGACGGTATTCCGCCAGCGCGAGAAGAATGAGGGCAAGCGGCACATATTCGATGAAGTTGCCCTGGGCACGTATGCGCCGCATCAAGGCGACATCCTCGCTGTAACCCATCTTAACCCCGACCTTCTTGCGTCGCAGGCTCACAGCAATACTCAAGGCGACCAGGGCCACAGCCGCGAGCGCGGCAGTCGTCGATATGATCGGCAGCATGGCTTTGTTCTCCCAACTGAACCTTGTCCAGTCAGCTAATCATTTCTCACTTGCACTTTGCAAGTTAAAAATCCACATTGCCGCCATGACCCAGTTTCGCTCCGGCTGCCCCATCGCGTCAGCGCTCGACATCATCGGCGACAAGTGGTCGCTCGTCATCATTCGTTCGATGGTGGTGGGGGCGACGAGCTATTCGGATTTGCTGTCGACGCCGGAGAAGATTTCGACCAACATTTTGGCCGAAAGGCTGCGCCGGCTTGAGGATGCAGGCCTCATCCGGCAGTCCCAGCCACGCCAAGGCTCGATCCGCGGCGCCTATGCGCTGACCGCCAAGGGCGCAGCGCTCATTCCTGTCGTGCAGGAACTCGCCCGTTGGGGCGAATCCCAATTGCCGGACCGCTGGACGCCGCCGGTACGCTTCTATGCCGCGAGGCCCGGCGATTTCGACGTCCGCGACGGCGATGACGCCGCGAACTGAACAGATTTCGGCTACTCGCTGTCGAGCGGCTCGGTGCCGACGGGCTTGCCGTCGCGCGACAGGCGGATCTTTTCGACCTTGTCTTCGGCGGCCTTCAGCAAGCGGTCGCAATGCGCCTTGAGCGCCTCGCCGCGCTCGTAGATCTTGATCGACTGGTCGAGCGGCACGTCGCCGCGCTCGAGATCGTCGACGATCTTCTCCAATGCCGCGAGCGCCTGCTCGAAGCTCATCGCCTTGATTTCGTCATTGGGCTCAGCGGCCATGGTTCATCCTTTCATCAGGCGAGAAACGTGGGCGGCCACGGAAAAGGCCAGCCCGTGGAGGTCATAGCCGCCTTCGAGCAGGCTGACGAGGCGGTTTGACGAATGCCGCGCGGCACTGTCCATCAATTGCCCGGTCGCCCAGTCGAAATCGGCTTCGGTGAGGTTGATCTCGGCCAGCGGGTCGCGGTGATGCGCGTCGAAGCCGGCCGAAATGATGATCAGGTCAGGCGCGAATCTGTCGAGCGCCGGCAGCACGCGTGAGCGGAACGCCTCGCGGAAATGGTCGCTGCCGGTATCCGGCGCAAGCGGCGCGTTGACGATGTTGCCGACACCCGTTTCGCTTTTCGCACCCGTGCCGGGAAACAGCGGCATCTGGTGCGTCGAGCAGTACAGCACCGACGGGTCGTCCCAGAAGATGTCCTGCGTGCCATTGCCGTGGTGGACGTCCCAGTCGACGATCGCCACCCGCTCGGCGCCATGGCCGCGCTGGGCGTGACGTGCCGCGATCGCCGCATTGTTGAACAGGCAAAAGCCCATCGCCGTCGTCTTTTCGGCATGATGCCCGGGCGGGCGCGAGGCGACGAAGACATTATCGGCCTTACCAGCGAAGACATCGTCGACGGCGGCATTTGCGGCACCGATCGCGGTGAGCGCCGCCTGCCAGCTTTTAGGGCTGAGCGTGGTGTCTCCGTCTATCCTGGCAAACCCCTCCACCGGCACCTGCCGGCGGACGCTTTCGACAAAATCCTCGGGATGCGCATAGAGAATCGTGCGCTCGTCACCCATCGGCGCTTCGGCGCGATCGAGCATTTCGAAGGCCTCGTCGTCGAGCGCGCGTTCGATGGCGCGCAGCCTGTCAGGCCGCTCGGGATGCCCTGCGGTCGTCAGGTGTTCGAGGTAGATCGGATGCGTGTAGAGCCGCGTGGTCATCGCCGCACCTTATCAGCAATGGCTGGCCAGACCACGCATAGCTGTCAAAGCCCTGGGGAAAACGGCGGCCGATCGTGAACGAGCTCATGGCAGGTTTGGCATAAGCGCCGAGGACCGTAGCACCCGAAAAGGTCAGCTGGCGGGCTTGCCAGCCACCAGTAGCCCTTCCATCAGCGCCCGGAAAGCCTTCACCGCCTTTATCGACGTCGCGCCGGGGTCGTCGGAATTGGCTATCCACTGGGCAGCATAGAGCGAGGCGCCGCTGATCAGCCGCGCCATCGCTTCCGGATCGATGTCGCGGACGACGCCCTCCACCTTCAACGCGACGAGGTTCGCCGTGATGGCCGAAATACAGGCGTTGGCGTTGGGCCATTGCGCCGGATCGCCGAGCACCGCCGAACCATCGCGCAGGACGATGCGCTGGATTTCCGGCTCGAGCGCCATTTCAATGTAAGCGATGTTCTCGTCGAGAAAGCCTTGCCAACGCGTCTCGGCCTTGGTCGAGATCTCATTGAGGCGCGACAACATCTCCTGGTCGATCTGGGCGAGCACAGCCTCGAACAACCCCTTCTTGTCGCCAAAATGGTGATACAGCGCGCCGCGCGTCAGCCCGGCCTCGGCGGTGAAATCGTCCATCGACGCATTCGCATACCCCGTCGTCGCAAATGCCCGACGCGCCGCTGCGATCAGCTTGGCGCGCGTTTCGGCAATCATCTCGCTCCGGGGTTTGTGTGCCGCCTTCATCGCTTTTCCTTGCCGCACCGCAACTCACATACGGCACGTATATTTTTCTCAACATGGCGTCCATGGTAATTGACATACGCTTCGTATGCAATTACCTCAATGACATACGCTGCGTATGTAAGTGGCGCACCCTCAAGTTTCCAGGAGTGCTTCGATGCACAATCCGTATGGTGAAATCTTCAGAGTCCCCGGAGCCAAGGGCTTCGCAGCGGCAGCCTTCATCGCCCGCTTGCCGATCGCCATGGCCCCTATCGGTATCGTTGCGATGCTGTCGCAGACGCACGGTGAATATTGGCTGGCCGGCGCAGTCTCGGCCACCTTCGCCTTGACCAATGCCTTTGCCGCCCCGCAGATCTCCCGCAGGATCGACCGGTTCGGCCAGGCTGCCGTGGCTGTCCCCGCCACGATCATCTCCGTCATCGCCTTTGTCATATTGCTCATCGCGACCCGCTATGACTGGCCAGCATGGACGCTGTTCGTCTCGGCCTTCCTGGCCGCGGCCATGCCAAGCGTGCCAGCCATGGTTCGGGCGCGCTGGACCGAAATCTTCCGCGACCGACCAGAACTCAACACTGCCTTCGCCTTTGAATCGGTCGCCGACGAATTGGTCTATGTTGCCGGCGCCTCGATTTCCGTCGGCCTGAGCGTAGCCTTTTTCCCGGAAGCGGGAATGCTGGCCAGCACGCTGTTCCTTGCCCTTGGCATGATTGCCTTCATCCTGCAGCGGTCCAGCGAACCCAAGGTCAGGACGCCGGAACTTGCAAGCGGTGGCTCGGCGATCATGTTGCGACCCGTTCAGATCATAACGCTGGCGCTCATCTTCGTCGGTGCGATCTTCGCCACCGCCGAGATCAGCGCCGTCGCGATCACCAAGGAACTCGGCCAGCCGACCGCCGCCAGCCTCGTCATCGGCGTCTACGCCGCTGGTTCGCTTGTCGTCGGCCTGATCGTCGGAGCGTTGAACCTCAAGGCACCGAAGCAGCGCCTGCTCGCCATCTCCATCGCCATCGTTGCGCTGACCACGTTGCCCTTGCTGGTCGCCGACACGGTGCCGCTGCTTGCGCTCGCCATTTTCGTCAGCGGCGTTGCGATCTCTCCCACCTTCATAATGGCCTTCGGCCTGATCGAGCGGCGGGTGCCGGAAGCGATGCTGACCGAAGGCATCACCTGGGTGATGACCGGTATCGGCATCGGCATGGCGCTGGGCGCCTTCGTGGCAGGCTGGGTGGTCGACAATTTCGGCGCACAGAACGGTTTCTGGGTGTCGGTGGTCGCAGGCGCGATCTCCTTCCTGGTCGTCCTTCTCGGTCAGAAAGCACTTGCCGGCGAGGACGAAGTCGAGTTGCCGCAAGCAGCACCACAAGCGGCGGAGTGAGGCAACACACGCCAGTCAAAGCCTCTCCCGTCTGTGCCAACGAGCCGCCTCTGCAGGCGGCTCGACTGTATATGAAATTTCAGATATCTCCCCTCCCGGTGAATCCCATGCGTAATCCTTATAACGAAATCTTCAAGGCGCCCGGCGCCAAGGCGTTCTCCGCCACCGGCTTCATCGCGCGGCTGCCGCTCGCGATGATCACGCTCGGCATCGTCACGATGCTGTCGGAAACCCACGGCGAGTATTGGCTTGCGGGTGCGGTAGCGGCGACATTTGCGTTTTCCAATGCGCTGATCGCCCCTCAGGTGTCGCGCCTCGTCGACCGCTACGGCCAGCGCCGCATCCTCATTCCCGGCACCATCGTCGCCGTCGCGGCACTGAGCAGCCTGATGCTCGCAACCCGCTACGGCGCGCCAAACTGGGCCCTGTTCATGTTTGCCGTCCTCGGTGGCACCATGCCGAGCATGAGCGCTTTCGTGCGCGCACGCTGGACCGAGATCTATCGCGGTTCGCCGAAGCTGCACACCGCCTTTGCCTTCGAATCCGTCGTCGACGAGGTCATCTTCATGACCGGTCCGATCGTTGCCATCGGCCTCAGCGTCGGCCTGTTTCCAGAAGCGGGCCCGCTTGTCGCCACGACGCTTCTTGCCGTCGGCAACTTCCTCTTCGCGGCGCAGAAGTCGACGGAGCCGCCGGTCCACGCCCAGGACAAATCGGGCGGCAAGTCGGTCATCTGGCTCGGCTCGATGCAGATCCTGGTGCTGACGCTGATCGCCATCGGCGCCATCTTCGGCACCGCTGAAGTAACCGCGGTCGCGTTCGCCGAAGCCCAGGGCGACAAGGCCTCGGCAGGCTTTGTACTGTCAGCCTATGCCGCCGGCTCGCTCATCGCCGGCCTTGCCTTCGGCGCACTGAAGCTCAAACTTGCCTTGCCGCGCCAGTTGCTCCTGGCGATCGCCTTGGCGGCACTCACCACCCTGCCGCTGATGATCGTCGGCAGCATCCCGACGCTGGCCGTCGTCCTGTTCATTGCAGGTGTTGCCGTCTCGCCGACCATTATCATCTCGATGGCGCTGGTGGAAAAGATCGTTCCGTCGTCCAAGCTCACCGAGGGCATGACCTGGGCGATCACCGGCATCGGCATCGGCATGGCGGTGGGCTCCTCGGCATCGGGCTGGTTCATCGACAACTTCGGCCCGACCAGCGGCTTCTTCGTTTCGATGCTCGCCGGTTTCATCGCCTTGTTGGTCACCCTTGTCGGGCAAGGCACCTTCCGGCGTTCGACATCGAGCCTCGTTCCGGCTCCTGCCGAGTAGAACGATCGGAATAGAGCGATCAAGGCAGGGCGCGCATAAGCGGGCCGTGCCGATTTACGTTTCAGACGTTCCTGGCAGCCCCGTCCCAGCGCGACGCTTCGCCCGAGCCGAAGGCCTTTTCCTTGAGCTCACGAAACTTCGACGACGCCTCTTCCAGCTTCCTGTCCCATTCCGGATTGGGCACCTGGCCTTCGATGGCCTTGAAATAGACCTGCATCAGCGAGGCGACGGCGAAAGGCTCGATCAGCGCCGACTTGAACGCCCAGGCAAAGACGATCGCCAGCACGAATGCCCAGCCGCCCAGTTCGCCCGGCATGAAGTAAAGAATCGCCCCGGCCGGCGCCAGCATGAACAGGAAGATGAACAGCGACACCACCCAGACCACCACGGACAGCCAGATGGCGTTCTTGACCATGATCTTGCCGTTCTGGGCGTAAAGCACGACGCCCTGCCGCGCGCTCTGCCAGGGCGAGGTGCTGCCGATGCGGATGTTGTAGCCGAGGATGATCTCGTCGACATAGGTCAGCGACATGCGGACGATGGTGTTGAGGAACCGAACCAGACCGTCGAGGCCGGGGATCGGCAGGAACGCGGCGATGCCGCCGATCAAGCCGGTAATCGTACGGATCACGCCCTTCACCAGTTGATCGAGAACAAACAGGATGCTCGCCTCGCTGAAGCGTTCGGTGACGATCTCGCGCGCATAGGAAATCTGGTTCTGGCCGCCGGGGATTTCACGTCCGTCGATCAGGTGAACCATGACGGCGATATGGCCGGCCTTGACGATGTAGAGGATGTATTCGCGGATCCAGTAGACCGCGACCGACACCACGCCGAAGCCAGCGATACCACCCCATACGGCGAAAGAAACCGGTCCGTCAGGGTCCGTTGCGATATGGCCGACGCCGTAGCCGACGCCGGCGCCCGCTCCCATCGCCACGATGTAGGCGAGCGTGATGCCGAAATAGACGACCATGCGCAGCACGATGAACGGCCAGGTGCGTGCCATGATCGCCAGGCTCTGGCCGATGCTGAAATCCCACATACCCGACTCTCCACTAAGAGATGGACAGAAGGATGCGCCGCAGCCGGCGGATGTCAATCACCCCGTAGACGGAGTGAAATCAGCGGATTTCTGTCTTGGCGATGCGGATGCCGAAGCCCTCGAGACCGACATAATGGCGCTCGCGCGAGGCAATCAGGTTGATCGACGAGATGCCGAGATCCTTGAGGATCTGCGCGCCAAGGCCGATCTGGCGCCACTCGTCCTCGCGATGGCGGGCTTCTTCGTGATCCTCGCGCTCCGCAACCGGGCGGTTGCGGCCGAGATTGGACACGCCGACCGAACCTTCGCGCAGATATACGATGACGCCGCGCTTGCCCTCTCCGAAGGTCTTCATGATGTCGCCGAGGCGGTTGCTGGTGCCGAACACGTCGGTCACCACATCTTCGGTGTGCAGGCGCACCGGCACTTCCTCGCCGTCGCGGATGTCGCCGAAGACGATGGCGAGATGGTGCATGACATCCCAGGGCAGCGTGTAGGTGATGGCCTTCGCCTTGCCGGCCGGGGTTTCGATGTCGAAGCTGTCGACACGCTGGATCAGCGTCTCTTGGCGCTGGCGATAGGCGATGAGATCGGCGACCGAAACCTGTTGGAGACCGTTCTTCTCGGCGAAGGCCGCGACCTGCGGGCCGCGCATGACGGTGCCGTCGTCATTGACCAGTTCAGAGATCACACCCACCGGCGGCAGGCCGGCGAGCTTGCACAGGTCGACCGCGGCCTCGGTATGGCCCGAGCGCATCAGCACGCCGCCCTCGCGCGCGATCAGCGGAAAGATGTGGCCGGGACGGACGAAGTCCGAGCCACCGACATTGCCGTTGGCAAGGTTGCGCACGGTCAGCGTGCGGTCCTCGGCCGAGATGCCGGTCGAGGTCCCGTGCTTGAAGTCGACGCTGACAGTGAAGGCGGTGGTGTGGGCGGAATCGTTGTCGGCGACCATCGGCGCCAGGTTGAGGCGCCTGGCGTCTTCCTTGAGCATGGGCGTGCAGACGATGCCCGAGGTGTGGCGCACGATGAAGGCCATCTTCTCGGCCGTGCAGTGGACGGCGGCGACGATCAGGTCGCCTTCGTTCTCGCGCCCGTCATCGTCCATGACGACCACGATCTCGCCGCGCTCGAAAGCCCGCAGCGCTTCGACAACTTTCTTCTGATCGTAGGCCATGGCGTACTCGCTTCGCTCGTTCTGGCGAATAGGGAATAGAGATTAGCGAATAGAGGGAAATGGCACTACTCGCTACTCACTATTCGCTATTCGCTCATCTTCCGGTCTGTCCGCGATGGCGGAGATAATGGTCGGCGATCGCGCAGGCAACCATCGCCTCGCCGATCGGCACGGCGCGGATGCCGACGCACGGATCGTGGCGGCCCTTGGTCATCACATCGACGTCCTTGCCGTCCTTGTCGATCGACTTGCGCGGCGTCAGGATCGAGGACGTCGGCTTGACGGCGAAACGCGCGATCACTGCCTGTCCGGTCGAGATGCCGCCCAATATGCCGCCGGCATTGTTGGACAGGAATATCGGCTGACCGTCATTGCCCATGCGCATCTCGTCGGCATTCTCTTCGCCCGTGATACGCGCGGCCTCGAAGCCGTTGCCGATCTCGACGCCCTTGACGGCATTGATCGACATCAAATTGGCGGCGATGTCCTGGTCGAGCTTGGCATAGATTGGCGCGCCGAGGCCTGCCGGCACGCCCTCGGCGACGATCTCGATCACGGCGCCGACCGACGATCCCGACTTGCGGATGCCATCGAGATAGTCGGCGAAGACCTGGACCGAGGCAGGATCCGGCGTGAAGAACGGGTTTTCGGCGCTGCCGATGAAATCCCAGTTCCAGTTGGCGCGGTCGATCGACTTCGCGCCCATCGACACCAGCGCGCCACGCACCACCAATCCCGGCACGATCTTGCGGGCAATGGCGCCGGCAGCGACACGCGCCGCGGTCTCGCGCGCCGACGAGCGGCCGCCGCCGCGGTGGTCGCGCAGGCCGTATTTGACGTCATAGGCGTAGTCGGCATGGCCCGGGCGATACTGCCGGGCGATCTCGCCATAATCCTTCGAGCGCTGGTCGACGTTCTCGATCAGCATCGAGATCGGCGTGCCGGTCGAGATCAGCGTCTCGCCGTCCTCATCCGTGATGACGCCCGACAGCACCTTGACCTCGTCGGGCTCGCGGCGCTGGGTGACGAAGCGCGACTGGCCCGGCTTGCGCTTGTCGAGCTCGTCCTGGATGTCCTTCAGCGTGAAGCGAATGCCGGGCGGGCAGCCGTCAACGACACAACCAAGCGCCGGCCCATGGCTCTCACCCCAAGTGGTGACGCGAAACAGATGACCGAAGGTGTTGTGCGACATGCGAAGAGCCCTTTCCGGGGTATGGGCGCGTTCTAGCGCATGACCTCGAAAAGTAAAATTCCTTTTCAGACAGGATCGTTCGCCGATCCAGGATCATCGGGGCCTTTGCAACTTTCAATCGGACGCCGTGCGCTCAGTTTGCCGTTTTAGCAGTGGTCAAACCGTGATCGGAGCCGATTTAGTTTTGACACATTCGGTTGGTTTCTGCTTCCTTCCAACCGCTCGTTAAACATTTTGCCTCGCCCTTGCGGGGCGCAGAAAAAAGAGGACGACAATGCGTACCCTTATTGGCGCCGTTGCCGCCGTGCTCATGATGTCAGGCGCTGCGCTGGCCGCCGAGGCCGAAGGTCAGGTCAAGTCCGTCGACAAGGACAAGGCAACCATCACGCTCTCCAACGGCAAGTCCTACAAGCTGCCGGGCGAGTTCGATGTCGACAACATCAAGCCGGGCATGGAAATCCTGCTGGCCTACGACGTGGTCGAAGGCGAGAACCTGATCACCGACATGGAACTGCCGCAGTAAAGCGAAAATTCGCGGCCACTACAGCCAGTCGAGGCGGCCGTTTTCCACTCTCAGCACGCGGTCTTGGGGTATCTCCAGGGCCGCGGCTTTGTTTTTGGGCAGGCCTTCGACAAGCCTTGAGATGGCGCGCAAGACGCCGCCATGGGTCACGCAGACAGTCGGCCGGGTCACTTCGACCAGCCAGGGCCGGATGCGGCAGGTGAGCATCTCGTAGCTCTCCGCGCCTTCGCCCGGCGGCACGAAATCCCACTTGTCCTTCAGCCGCGTGTCACCAGCACCGGGTTCGCGCATCTCGAGCTCGGCATAGGTAAAACCCTGCCAGTCGCCGAAGTTCACTTCGACAAGGCACGGATCGGTCCGATAGGCCATGGGATCGAGCCCCATCGCCGCGCGCAAGCGCTCCATCGTCTCGCGGGTGCGCCGCATCGGGCTCGCCACGAAATCGAAAACCGCGGGATCAGCAACGAGCTCAGCTAGCCGGCGACCGTTGCGGTCGGCCTGTTCGCGCCCGACAGCATTGATGTCGATGTCAGCCTGCCCCTGCAGGCGCTGCTCGGCGTTCCAGGGCGTCTGGCCATGGCGCACGAAATAGATGAGCGGGCTCATGGCAATGCGGCGCGGGAGGGATCAGTCCTTCACGGCTGCGATATCGGGCGCGTCGACAGCCTTCATACCGACGACGTGGTAGCCGGAATCGACGTGATGCACTTCGCCGGTAACCCCGCGCGACAGATGCGACAGGAAGTAGAGCGCGGAATCGCCGACCTCCTCGATCGAAACAGTGCGGCGCAGCGGCGCGTTGTATTCGTTCCACTTCAGGATGTAGCGGAAGTCGTCGATGCCGGATGCGGCGAGCGTCTTGATCGGACCAGCCGAGATCGCGTTGACGCGGATGTTCTTCGGGCCGAGGTCGACGGCGAGATACTTCACGCTGGCTTCCAGTGCAGCCTTGGCAACGCCCATGACGTTGTAGTTCGGCATGACCTTTTCAGCCCCGTAATAGGTCATGGTCAGCATCGAGCCGCCATCGGTCATCAGCTTCTCGGCGCGCTGGGCGACAGCCGTGAAGGAATAGACCGAAATATCCATGGTGCGCAGGAAGTTGCCATGGCTGGTGTCGACATAACGGCCGGTCAGCTCGTCCTTGTCGGAAAAGCCGATGGCGTGGACGACGAAATCGAGCTTGCCCCATTTCTCTTCCAGCTTGGCGAAGCATGCATCGATTGTCGTCATGTCGGTGACGTCGCAGTGGCCGCAGACGAAAGCACCGATTTCGGCGGCCAGCGGCTCGACGCGCTTCTTCAAAGCATCGCCCTGATAAGTGAAGGCGAGCTCCGCGCCCTGGTCGGCACATGCCTTGGCAATGCCCCAGGCAATCGATCTGTTGTTGGCGACGCCGAGAATAAGGCCGCGCTTGCCGGCCATCAGGCCCTGTCCACCCGCCATAAGAGCGCACTCCAATGCATGAATTGTTTTGGAGAGCCTATCGCATAGGCAATCTGCGCCTTCAAGCGTTGATACGCCGACACATCAAGGCCGGCACATCGCGCCGGCCCCCTTTCAGCTCTCGGACTTGCGCAGCAACTCCTCAAGCGCCGCATCGCCGCCTTCGGGCAGCATGACGCGGACATGGACATACAGGTCGCCATGACCACCAGCCTTTTCTGGCAGTCCGCGGCCCTTGAGACGCAGGACCTTGTCCGAACTCGACCACTCGGGAACTTTCACCGCCAGCCGCCCTGTAGGCGTTTCCACTGCCGCCTTGGTGCCGAGCACTGCCTCCTTGAGGCTCACAGGCAGGTCGACATGCAGGTCCCTGCCCTCCAACCGGTAGCGCGGATGGCGGCGGAACCTGATCTTGACCAGCGCGTCGCCCGCACCGCCAAGGCCCTGCTCGCCCTGGCCCTTGAGCCTGATCGTCTGGCCGTCCTCGACATACTCAGGCAGTTTCACCGCCATCTTGCGGCCATCGGGGAACATCGCCGTCACCTTTGGCGCGGTTGCGGCTTCCTCGATGGTCACATCGAGCGTGACATTGACGTCGGCGCCCGGTTGAGCGCGCTGGGCGCCCGGGCCACCGCCCATGCCTGCGCCGGCAGCAGCACCGGGGCCACGCTGGCCAAAGGAATCACCAAAAATCTGGCTGAAGATGTCGCCGGCATCGAAGGACCCGCCGCCCGGGCCGCCGGAGCGGAATTCGAAGCGTGAGTTGCCAGGGCCAGCCTGCTGACGGCGGAAGCCGCCAAATGGGTCGCCCCCGGCGGCACCTTCGAAGCCATGGAATCGCGCCTTGCCCTCGGCGTCGATTTCGCCGTGGTCGAAAGCCACCTTCTTTTTCTCGTCGCCAAGAATCTCATAGGCCTGGTTGGCGGCGGCAAAGCGTTCCTTCGCCTTCGGATCGTCCGGGTTCTGGTCCGGGTGATGTTTCTTGGCGAGCTTGCGGTAAGCCGCCTTTATGTCCTTGGCCGAGGCGTTCTTGGCAACGCCCAGCACCTCATAGGGGTCGCGCATGCGTCATTCCACAACAGAGAAAAGGGTTGGTCCATCCCTATATGCGCCTGGCTAGGAAGAAATTCCAGAGGCGGAAAGCCGCAACCCGTCAGGCCGGCTGGAAAGACAGCATCTGCCACGCCCCGGAACCAGCCGCGCAGACCTCGCCCTTGAACAGGCTTACCCCGTCGAAGCTTTCGCGCGAAACGGCAAATTCGCGGCACAAAACGCCACGTTCATTGTTCTCGACAAGGGCGGTGATCGCCCCGCGCGAACCGGTCTCGGCATTGGCCCAGGGAATCGCCTGACCTTTCAGCTCGGCAACGTCGGCGGACGAGACAGCATTGCGGATCGTCGTCTCGTCCGACAAGCGATTCGCGTCGCTGGTCCGGTTCACATCGTCAGGAACCTTGCTGGTGACGAGGCTGCGGTCGACCTCTGCCTTTTCGAGGCTGAAGCCGCCGGCACCGCATGCGCTGATCGTCGTCAGGCCAAGCAGCAGCACCACCTTGAAGGATCGGAACCCGAATTGTGGGAGGCAATGGCCCTCAAAGGCTTGCGCGAAGCGCGACAATAGGCATTCTCCCGGTCGGAAATGGCAGGTCGAGTAAAAGCTATGACGGACACAGAGTTAACAACGGGTGACTTCACGGAGGCTGCTGAGCCTTTCCAGCTCTTTGCCTCGTGGCTGAAGGACGCCACGGCCAGCGAGCCGAACGATCCGACAGCATTGGCGCTGGCGACCGTCGACACTGACGGCCTGCCTGACGTGCGCATGGTGCTGCTCAAGGGATTCGACGAACATGGCTTCGTCTTCTACACGAATTTCGAGAGCGCCAAGGGCAGCGAAATCCTCGCGACCATGAAAGCGGCTATGTGTTTCCACTGGAAGTCGCTGCGCCGTCAGGTGCGGGTGCGCGGTCCCGTCGAGATCGTTACCGATGCCGAGGCGGATGAGTATTTTGCCTCACGTCCGCGTGGCAGCCGCATCGGCGCCTGGGCATCGAAGCAGTCGCGCCCGCTGGAAAGTCGCTTCGCGCTGGAAAAGGCGGTCGCCGAATACACGGCACGCCATGTCATCGGCGAAATTCCGCGCCCGGCCCATTGGTCAGGTTTCCGCATCGTGCCGAGCCAGATCGAGTTCTGGCACGACCGCCCCTTCCGCCTGCATGACCGCGTCGTCTTCACCCGCGCTGCCGATGGCGGCTGGGACAAGGACCGGCTCTATCCGTGACGTGCCTTACCCTCCCCCTTGTGGGGAGGGTCGGCGAACGAGCATGGCGAAGTTATGCGAGCGAGACGGGGTGGGGGTAAAGCTTGCACCCCCACCCCGCTCCGCTTCGCGGATCGACCCTCCCCACGAGGGGGAGGGTAAAATCACTTCTTGCGTGTCATGAAAGCGACGAGTGCCGCGCGCGCTTCGTCGGACTTGAGACGGGCGCGGAAATGCGCGCCCTCTTCCTTGATGCGTTCGACGAGCGCGGTTCGGTCGCCGCGCATCAGATCGCGCGCGATCTTCAGCGCTTCCGGGGGCTTGGCGGCAATTTCTGCGGCGGCGGCCAACGTCGCGGCTTCCAGCTCGTCTTCCGCGACGACCTTGTAGATCAGCCCTGCAGCCAGCGCCCGCTCCGCCGGAAAGCCCTCGCCCAGCCCAAGCAGGGCAAAGGCGCCCTGCAGGCCGAGCACCTGCGGCGCAATCAGGCTGGAGCCTGCCTCGGGCACCAGCCCGAGATCGACGAAAGGCGTGCGGAACACCGTGCGCGGCGTGGCGAAGGTGAGGTCGCAATGCAGGTTGATGGTCGTGCCGATGCCGACAGCAATGCCGTCGACACCCGAAACGACGGGCTTTTCGGTCTTGGCCAAAGCGAGCAGGAAATCCCACACCTCGCCGCCACCTTCGCCACCTGACGCGATCACCATGAAATCGGCAAGGTCGTTGCCGGACGAAAACGCACCTGGGACGCCAAGAAAGACATGGCAGCGCACCTCGGGGTCCTTGTCGCCGGCGACCAGCGCTGCCGCCATGTCGGCATACATGGCACGGGTGATGGCGTTCTTCTTGTCCGGACGGTTCATCCGGATGATCTGCACGGCGCCCTGCCGCTTGATGAGAATGTGGTCGGTCACGTCAGTTCCTCGTCCCAGATGTCACGCCGAAATCAGCGCCGTGGCGGCAGCGGCGAGGCTCGCAGCGCCACCGGTGATGCGGTCCTTGAGTGCTGCCGTCTCGCCAAGCAGATTTTCGGCAAAGAACCGGCACAGCGCGATGCGCCGCTCGTCGCCGTCGGCAAGTGCCGCGCGCGCCAGGTAGGCGCCACCAGCGACCAGCGAAAACAGCCTGAGATACGGCGTCGCCCCTGCCAGTGCATCGTCCGTTCGGCCGTCGCTAAGCTGCGTCTGGAGATGCCGGGTGACGCCCTGGAGATCGTCGAGCGCCTGTTCGAGAATCAGCGCCGTGCGCCCATAGGCCTCGCTGTTCATCGCAGCGACAGCGATGGCTACGCCAGCGAGTTCGCCGATGTAGCCGAAGACATGCTCGCCATTGCCGAGCGGCAGCTTGCGGGTGACGAGGTCGATGGCCTGGATGCCGTTTGTGCCCTCATAGATCGGGGCAATGCGGGCATCGCGCAGAAGCGCTGCCGCGCCCGTCTCTTCAATGAAACCCATGCCGCCGTGGATCTGCACACCGAGTGAAGCAACATCGACGCCGACATCGGTGGAAAATGCCTTGGCCAGGGGCGTCAGCAGATTGGCGCGGTCCTGCCAATGGGCCTTGTCCGCACCGGTCGACACGCGCGCCATGTCGATGGCATGGGCGCAGGAATAGGCGATGGCCCGCGCCGCCTGGGTCAGTGCCTTCATCGTCAGCAAATTGCGCTGGACGTCGGGGTGATGGACGATCGGTGCCATGCCCTCGCCCTTGTAGGATGACGCCTTGCCTTGGCGGCGCTCATTGGCATAGGCGAGCGCCTTCTGGAACGCGGTCTCGGCAACGGCCACGCCCTGGATGCCGACCAGCAGGCGGGCATTGTTCATCATCGTGAACATGCAGGCGAGCCCGCGGTTTTCCTCGCCGATCAGCCAGCCAATGGCGCCCGGTTCGCGGCCCTTGGCGAAGCCGTCACCGTAGATCATCGTGCAGGTCGGCGAGGCGTGGATGCCGAGCTTTTCCTCGATACCCGAGCAGAACACGTCGTTGCGCGCGCCCGGCGTGCCGTCTTCGTTGAGCAGGAACTTCGGCACCAAAAACAGCGATATGCCGCGCGTGCCGGCGGGCGCATCGGGCAACCGCGCCAGCACCAGATGCACGATGTTGTCAGTAAGGTCGTGCTCGCCATAGGTGATGAAGATCTTCTGGCCGAAGATGCGGTAGGTGCCGTCGCCTGACCGCTCGGCGCGGGTGCGCAAAGCGGCAAGGTCCGAACCGGCCTGCGGCTCGGTCAGGTTCATCGTGCCCATCCACTCGCCGGAGACGAGCTTTGCGAGATAGGCCGACTTCAAATCCTCCGAAGCGTGCTTTTCCAGCGCCTCGACCGCGCCCATCGACAGCGTCGGTCCGATGCCGAAGGCCATCGAGGCCGAGTTCCACATTTCCAGCGTCGCCACGCCCATCATCGTCGGCAGGCCCTGCCCGCCAAATTCCTCGGGACCGTTCAGGCTGTTCCAGCCGCCTTCGGTCCAATGCTTGTAAAGCTCCTTCCAACCGGGCGGCATCGTCACCGCCGCATCGCTGAGCCGCGCACCGGTACGGTCGCCAACCTTGTAGAGCGGCGCCACCTCTTCACTGGCGAAGCGGCCTGCCTCGCCCAGGATGGCGTCGACCAGATCCTCGCCGAGGTCGCCGAAGCTGCCGGCATCGAGCGCCGCCTTGAGGCCCGCAACATGCTTCAACGCAAAGGCAATTTCTTCCACCGGGGCGCGGTACATGACGCTTCCTCCTGCTGACCAGACGATGTGCTGTTGCGGCCTCACCACCGCCTGGCACGTACACTAGCCAACTTCCTTCTCCGAGGGGAAGTGACTTTTTACGTAAACGTCAACTTTTTGGCGACCCTTTGCACCAAAGTCGCGGCTTGGTAGAAGAACGAAATCAACGAGGACAACACATGCTCGCCCGGCCCGACGCCTATAGCTGCATCGAATGCGGCCTGCCGTATCGTTCCGAAGGCTTCTGGTATCACGGCGGCAAGATCGAGGATGGCGCAGCCTACTGGGTCGATCGCGGCATCCTGTGCTCGCCCAAATGTTCGCTTGCCCACTACCGCAAGCGCGAGGCCGACGGCACGCTTCCGACCAAACCCGCCCCCGATCCGTTCGAATAATGCCTCCATCGGCGGCAAAAGCGCTCGCTTTCAACCTGAAGGCGGTGGAGACGCATCAGCATTTCCTTAACCATGGCGGTCCACGATCGGATATCGATCATTGAGGATCGCTTTTTTGAGGGGACTGGCGTCTAAGCTTCAACGTCTTGCGCTCGCAGCGCTCACCGCCGCTTGGGCATTTCACCTCACAGCGACAGCCTCCGCCTCCGACTTCTCCGAGCCATGGAAGAAGGCAGACCGGGCGCTCGTCATCGACGCCTACGAATACAACTCCATCGACTGGCAGAAGCTGTCAGGCGACAAGCGCATCGTCGGCTTCATCAACAAGGCCTCGGACGGGTTGGCCCCGCCCTACTCCTGTTCCGGCGAGGAAACGGCCTACAGGCTGTGCAAGGCACTTTGGAAACGCCATGCGGTTGCCCGCGAGCTGTTCCACACCCGCAAGGTCGTTGCCAAGGCGCTCGGCCTCAAATGGGGCGCCTATCACCTCGCCCGTCCCGGCAATCCGATCGAGCAGGCCGAGAACTTCCTCGATTTCGCCGAACCCGGCCCCGACGACCTGATGGCGATCGACATCGAGGAAAACGACCCGGCCAAATGGATGTCGCTCGAGGACGCCGAATTGTTCGTGCGCCACATCTTCCTGCGCACAGGCCGCTACCCGATCCTCTACACCAACGGCACGACGTCGCGGTACATCGCCGACAACCGCTACCGCCTACGGCTGCTGTCGCGGCTGCCGCTATGGTATGCGCGCTACAAGCCCGAGATCGGCATCCACTTCCCGAAAGGCAACTGGCAGGGCTATTCGCTGTGGCAGTTCTCGGCGCAGGCCAATTGCGGCAAGAGCCGCTGCCCCTATCGCGTCGCCGGCACGCCAAACGACATCGACGTCAATGTCGCGCCGATGGACGCCGCCGGCTTGCGCAAGATCTGGCCGTTTGGCCAGCTGATCGAGTCGACCGACGAGTTCATGGTCAACGTTCCGGTGCCGATCGCCAGGGATGACGGCCTGAAGGGCGAAAGCCGGATCACCTATGCATCGGTTGCCTATCCGGTGCGCTTCGACAAGCTTGCCGAAACGCTGCGCTCAAGCTGGAACAAGGCCGTGCTCGGCGCCGTGCCGGCGATCAGGGCGCCGGCCAGCCACTATGCCCACGGGATGGCCGAATTCGTGGCGCTCAGGCGCGACGAATTGACCGGTCTGACCAGCCGCGACGCAACAAGGCTCGATCCGGTCGCCACCGCCTCCACCGAGAGCGACCGCGCCGAGCGCTAGCCCGTGGCGCTGAAAACCGGCAGTGCCTACTGCTGCTCGCGTTCAACCGCACGCCAGCCGATGTCGCGGCGGCAAAAGCCTTCCGGCCAATCAAGCATGTCGACGGCCGCATAGGCCTTCTGCTGTGCTTCGCTGACATTGCGGCCTGTTGCCGTGACGTTCAGCACGCGCCCGCCATTGGCGACGATCTTGCCGTCCTTGACCGCAGTGCCGGCATGGAAAACCTGGGCGCCAGCAGCTTCCGCCTCGTCGATGCCTGCGATGACCGAGCCCTTTTCCGGCGTACCGGGGTAACCCGCGGCTGCCATCACCACCGTCAACGCCGCCTCGTCGCGCCAGCGCGCCGAGACATGGGCAAGCTGGCCGTCGGCGGCCGCGTTAAGCAGCACGAGAAGGTCTTCCTTCAGCCGCATCATCAGCACCTGGCATTCGGGGTCGCCGAAGCGGGTGTTGTATTCGATCAGCTTCGGGCCCTGGTCGGTCAGCATCAGGCCGGCAAACAGCACGCCCGAGAACGGCGCGCCCATCTCAGCCATGCCGCGCATTGTCGGCTCGATGATCTCGCGCATCGTCTGCTCGATCAATTCGGGCGTCATGACAGCAGCAGGCGAGTAAGCGCCCATGCCGCCGGTGTTGGGGCCGAGATCGCCGTCGCCGACGCGCTTGTGGTCCTGCGCGGTGCCGAACGGCAATGCCGTCTTGCCGTCGCAGAGGCAAAAGAAGCTCGCTTCCTCGCCGGTCATGAATTCTTCCACGACGACCGAAGCACCGGCACCGCCGAATGCGCCATCGAAGCAGCCGTCGACAGCTTCCAGCGCTTCATCAAGCGTCATCGCCACCGTCACGCCCTTGCCGGCGGCGAGGCCGTCGGCCTTGATGACGATCGGCGCGCCCATCTTTTCGACATAGGCACGAGCGTCGGCAGCATTGTCGAAACGGCCATAGGCGGCGGTCGGAATGCCGTAGCGGGCGCAGAGATCCTTGGTGAAGCCCTTCGATCCCTCGAGCTGGGCGGCCACCTTGGACGGGCCGAAGACCCGAATGCCGGCCGAGCGAAGGTCGTCGCCGATACCGACAACCAGCGGCCCCTCGGGACCGACAACGACGAGGTCGATGCACTTGTCCTTGCAGAAGGCTGCGACCGTGGCATGGTCGGCAATGTCGAGCGCCACCAGTTCGGCCTCCTTGGCGATGCCAGGATTGCCGGGCGCGGCATAAAGCTTGGTCAGCATCGGCGATGCCGCGATCTTCCAGGCCAGCGCGTGTTCGCGGCCGCCGGAGCCGATGAGCAGGATGTTCATGCCAGTGACCTCTTGCCGATACCGAATGTGATGCACCCGCTATTGGTCGTGGCGGCGAAGGTCAAGGAGAGAACGAGTTGTCGATTGTCAGCAGCCGAGAAAACGGCGACTAGCTACCTGTCATAGTGATAGCGGCATGCGGCAATCTCAAGCGCCTGCGTTTCTCCCTTTCCGGTCACCCGGTAGATGAAACGGTGTTCGCGCGTGATGCGTCGCGACCAGAAGCCTTTGAGGTTGCCAGAGAGAGGTTCCGGCTTGCCGATGCCAACGAAGGGCGACCGCATCACATCCTTGATAAGTTCATTTGTCCGGTCGCAGACAGCCTTGTCGCTCTGCTGCCATAACAAGTAGTCGGACCACGATGCTTGCGAGAAGATGAGCAGCATTACTCAATGGGATCTCGCTCAACTACCTCGCCAGCATCGAGCTCGGCAATCGAGCGCTGGAGATGTTCAGCATTGGCGCGAGAGCTAAGCAGGTGCAGGGTCTCGCGGAGACCTTCAAGTTCGGAAAGCGCCATGACCACCACAGGCTCGTGGTTTTGCCGCGTCACGACCAGTTCCGTCCGATCTTCCTCGACCTTGTCGAAATGCTTGGCCATGTTGGCGCGAAGTTCAGTAAGCGTGACGTAGGTCATCACTACCTCCATACTTTCTATGTACATATACACGTACAGATCGTCGGCATCAAGCCAGAGCAGCTTGACGCCCGCGCGGCTCGCTGGCACTCCCGTGGCATGGAACAAATCCAATCAAAAGCCGGCCAGGGCCGGGTCGCCGACGCGCCATCCGGTCACTGGGTCTATCGCGTCTTGCCGCGCGGCCTTTGGCCATATGCCCAGCTCGCGCGCTGGGACCGGCCGATCGGCTGGGTGCTGCTGTTGTGGCCGTGCTGGTGGTCGACGGCGATGGCGGCGAGCGCCTATGCCCGCCCAGGCGACAGCCTGATGTCGCTGCTGCCCTCGCCGTGGTTCCTGCTGCTGTTCCTCATCGGCGCCGTCGCCATGCGTGGGGCCGGCTGCACCTACAACGACATCGTCGACGAGGGCATCGACGCCCAGGTCGAGCGCACGCGCTCGCGCCCCCTGCCCTCCGGCCAGGTCAGCCGCCGCCAGGCGTGGGTGTTTCTGGTGCTTCAGGCACTGGTCGGGCTGGTAGTGCTTTTGCAGTTCAACAGCTTCGCCGTTCTGCTCGGCATCTCGTCGCTGGCGATCGTTGCGATCTACCCGTTCATGAAGCGCATCACCAACTGGCCGCAGTTCGTGCTTGGCCTCGCCTTTTCATGGGGCGCGCTGATGGGCTGGGCGGCCGAGTTCGGCGACATCGACGGCCCGGCATTGCTGCTCTATTTCGGTTCGATCATGTGGGTGATCGGCTATGACACGATCTACGCCCACCAGGACAAGGAAGACGACGCCCTTGTCGGGGTGAAGTCGACTGCCCGTTTCTTCGGCGAAAACACCAAGTCGTGGCTTGTCGGGCTTTATGCCGGAGCGCTGATGCTGTTTGCGACGGCCTTTGCCATGGCTCAGGTGCCGATGCCGGCACTCGCCGGCCTTGTCGCCGCCGGCGCGCACATGGCGCGCCAGATCGCCACGCTGGACATCGACAACCCCGACCAGTGCCTCAGGCTGTTCAGGTCGAACGGTCAGGTCGGCTGGATCATCTTCATCGGCCTGATCTGCGGCGGCGCCTGGGTGGCGCTGAAGCCGCTGATCTAATCACGCCCGTGCGATGATCTCTTCGCCATCGATGACGAGGCGGACACCAAGCGTACCGGACTTGCGGCGGGCCAGGAAGCGTGGCCTGCGCATCCGCGACACGCGGCCCTTGCGCCGGTCCTGCGACGGCATCGTCTTGATCGCAGCACCCAGCGACTCCTCGAGCGTACGGGCCACGCCGTCCGCTTCGATCAGCAACATCGGCAGGCTGTAATAGTCAGCCCAGGCGCGCCAGTCGGCGGCAACGTCGTCGAGATCGTCGGCAACCAGCAGCGGCACCGAAAGCATCGGATCGTTGTGCAGGAGCTCGAGCGTCACGGTGACGTTGAAGTCCTCGTCTTCCATCGCACGAGCGGCGACGCCACGGAAAGCGCGCGCCGGCAGCGCGATCGTCGCCGGCAGCCCACTGAGCGCCAGCAGGCGGCGGATCACCGCGCCGCGGTGATCGATGGTGAAGGTGACGTCGCCAAGGTCGTCACGCGTCGCGTAGCTGACCATCTGTGGCAAGCGGAACGGGTCGAGGCGCATGTTGCGTCCCGCCCAGACTGGCTTCAGTCCGGTGTTCATAGTGTGCCTTCCTGTTATCTCCTGAGAGCCGGTTTCCGGTCTCTCCGGACCAGTTTTCCCGGTCTCGTTAGGAAGCACACTAGCGGGGTGACCTTACCGCCCCGCTTAAGAAATTGGGTTAAATTTTGCTGATCTCGGCGATGGTTATCGGAATACAACCAGAGACGTTCAAATCGTCTTGCCGGGGTTCATGATGCCAGCAGGATCGAACGCCGCCTTCACCCGTCGCATCAGCTCGATGGCGATGGGCGGTGCGGTGGCAATGAGCTCATCGCGCTTGAGCTGGCCGATGCCATGCTCGGCCGAGATCGAGCCGTTCATGGAGCGCACGACGTCGTGCACCGCCTTGTTCATCTCGCGGTAGAGCGCGAGGAAGGCGTCGCTCGCCATGCCGACAGGCTGCGAGACGTTGTAGTGCAAATTGCCATCGCCCATGTGGCCGAAGCAGACAACCCGCGCCTCCGGACAGACGCTGGCAACCGCGACCGCGCCTTGTGCGATAAAGGCAGGGATGCTGGCGATCGGCACCGAGATGTCGTGCTTGATCGAAGCGCCTTCCACCTTCTGCGTTTCCGGCAGCATCTCGCGCAGGCGCCAGAACTCGTTGGCATGGGCGACGCTTGCAGCAATCGCCGCATCGCCAACCTGCCCCGCCTCGAAGCCAGCCGAAAGAACATCCTCGATCAGCGAGCGCGCGTCCTCAGCCGAGCGGCCCGACGAGATTTCCATCAGCACCTGCCACGGCCAGTCGCCTTCGAGCGGAGGCCGGGCATCGGGAATGTGGCGCATGGCAAACTCCATCGGCAGATGGCCGATCAGTTCGAAAGCCGTCAGTGCCGTGCCGGCCATGTCCTGGGCACGATCAAACAATGCGAGCGCTGCCTCGGGCGAGGCCAGCCCGACCCAGGCGACTTCGCGGCCCTTGGGCTTGGGATAAAGCTTCAGCACCGCCGCCGTGATGACGCCCAGCGTGCCCTCGGCGCCGACGAACAGGTTCTTCAGGTCGTATCCGGTATTGTCCTTCTTGAGCTTGCGCAGGTCGTCGAGCACCTCGCCGGTGGGCAACACGACCTCGACGCCGAGGCACAGTTCGCGCGCATTGCCATAGGCAACCACGCCGGTGCCACCGGCATTGGACGACAGGTTGCCGCCGATCTGGCAGGAACCCTGCGAAGCCAGCGACAGCGGATAGAGCCGGGCGACCTCGTCGGCTGCCTTGTGCAGCACATCGAGCACGACGCCAGCTTCGGCGATCACCGTGTTGGAGACCGGGTCGATCTCGCGGATGCGGTTGAGCCGCGACAGCGACAGCACGATCTGGCCGCCCGAACTGTCGGGCACCTGGCCGCCGACGAGGCCGGTATTGCCGCCTTGCGGCACGATCGGTGTCCGCGTCTCGGTGGCGAGCTTCATGATCGCGCTCACCTCCTCGACGCTGCCCGGGCGCAGCACCAGCGACGTGGCGCCGGTGAAGAGGCCGCGCGGTTCATGCACATACGGCGCGATGTCGCTTTCCGCGCGCACCGCGTAACGCTCGCCGACGATGGCAGCAAAGCGCTCGGCGAGCGCAGGATCGAGGCGAGCGAGATTCTGGGTCATGTGGTGAAAGCTAAGTTCAGATGTGGGGAATGTCACGCGGGGCCGCGGCGCGCGCCAGCCTGTCGTTGATCGCCTCGCCGAGCTCGTCATACGGTATCGGCTCGACGGCGATAAGTTCGGCACCGCTGCGGTCGAGCGATTGAAGGTGCGCAAAGAGATTTGTCGCCGCTTCGCGCAGGTCGCCTGCCTCGGAGAGATTGAGGAAGGCGCGCGCCTGCTGCCAGCCTTCGGCGCGGCGCGGACCGAAACCCAGCAGTGCCTCTCCCGCCCCGACGCTTTCCGCATTCAGGCGCATCTGGGCACCAGGGGCGTAATGCGAGGCGAGCATGCCAGGCGCTTCAATGCCGGCAGTCATGCCGCGCAGCAGTGCCGCGCCGGCCACCTTTTCGATTTCACCTGCCGGAACACCGCCCGGACGCAGCAACCGCACCTTGCCGTCCTCGACCTTGACGATCGTCGACTCCAACCCGACTGGCGTCGCACCGCCATCGACGACGAGCGGGATGCGCGCACCGAGATCGCTGGCCACCGCCTCACCACTTGTCGAGCTGATCTTGCCCGAGCTGTTGGCGCTTGGTGCTGCCAGCGGCCGCCCGAGCCTGGCAATCAAGATGCCGCCAAAACCCTTGGGCATGCGCAACGCAATCGTGTCGAGCCCGGCCGTCACCAGCGGATGAATGCCCGAGCCCGGGCGCAGCGGCACAACCAGCGTCAAAGGGCCGGGCCAGAATTTTTCGGCAAGCTTGCGCGACAGCTGGTCGAACACGCCGATGCGTTCGGCCATGGCCATGTCGGCGACATGGGCGATCAGCGGGTTGAAGCGCGGCCGGCCCTTGGCCTCGAAGATGCGCGCGACGGCTTCGCCATTGGTGGCGTCGCCGGCGAGGCCATAGACGGTCTCGGTCGGAATAGCGACGACCTCGCCGGCGCCGAGCAGCGCCAGTGCCGCGTCCATCGCCTTGTCGGCTGCGATCAGTTCCGCCACGTCTCAGCTTCCTTTTGCATGCCCGGTCCCTACTCCGAGCGGCCCTATGCGACAAGTGCGCCGCCCACAAGATTTCAGGCATTGCCTAAAATGCGCTGCATCTTCGCAAGCCGGTTGCAACCGCCCTGCTGCTACATTGCGCCTTAAAGTTGATTCAACTCCGAGGGTCAAATGCGCCTGTTTGCTGCGTTTCTAGTTGCCGGCATCGCCGTGTCCGGTTCGGCTCATGCATCTTCGATCGTTATTGTCGAAGCCACCGCGGCGAGCCCATCATCGGTCAGCGTCGATGCCCCGAAATCGGCCACCAGGTCGATCATCGCGCTCGGAGCGCCCATGGTCGACACCAGCAAGGTCGCGGCAATCGAAACCAAGCCCACAAGCGCCAACCACGAGATGGGACCCGAATTGATGGTCATCCGCGGTGGCGAGGTCGGAAGCGTGTCGCCGAACCCAGCAGCCATCGCCCCCGCCCCGGCGGACCCTGCACCCGCCCAGCAAGCTGCGGCCGGCGATCAGGCGCCCTTGCCTGTCACGCCCGATGGCACCGCGACCGACCCGGCTAGCGCACCTGTCGAAACCGAATAGCCTGGCTTGACCGTCACGCCGCCGTTGTGCACCGTCACGGCAACACAGGGCAAATCTTGGCAAGGGCTTGATCCATGAAAACAATTCGCAGTGCTGCGGCGGGGCTCGTCGCCGCGCTCATCCTTGGAACCGGCGTGGCGCAAGCCGATCAGCTCCTCGGCACCTATGTCGCGCGGATCTCGGAGAAGGACCATCAAGCCAGCGATGGCTACGTGCTCGACAGCGCCGCCCAGGTCGTGCGGCAGGATCGCGCCAATGTGCACAAGCACGTCCAGACCGACGAGGAAGACGGCATCGACGACTGGTTCACCACCAATGCCAAGCGCGCGCGCTTCGAGCAGTTGCTGAACAAACCAGGCGCGATGAGCAATTCGACCCGCAGCGCGATCCTACGCGGCGAGCCGCTGATCGAGGTCCAGGTCTACAGGCAGAGCGTCAGGGTCCGCCTGCTCGACTGAGTGCGATCGGCGGCTTTGCGCCGCCCCCCGCATTATCCCGCGATCTTGGAGAAATCCGCGACCTGGTCGGTCGCCGCGCGGATGCGGGCGAGCAGCGCCAGACGATTGGCGCGCACGGCGACATCCTCGTCATTAACGAGGACTTTCTCGAAGAATGAATCAACCGGTTCACGCAACACGCTAAGTGCGCGCATGGCCGCCGAAAAGTCTTCATTGCGAATTGCTTGGCCGGCTTCGCTGACAGCCTGATTCACCGGCGCAAACAGCGCTTTTTCGGCTTCCTCGCGGAACAGGGCCGGGTCGACAGCTGCCGCAACCGCAGTCCCCTTCTTCTCCTCGGCGGCCAGGATGTTGGCCGCGCGCTTGGTGCCGGCGAGCAGGTTCTTGCCGTCCTCGGTGTCGAGGAATTTTCCGAGCGCTTCGACTCGACGGGTGATGGTCAAAAGGTCATCGGCCTCTGGCGTGATGACAGCGTCGATCAGGTCATGGCGGGCGCCAAGTTCGCGCAGATAGACCTTGAGGCGGTCATGGAAGAAGGCGATCAGGTCGGCCTTGAGTGGGGCGGCACGGTCGATCGTTTCCTTGCGCAGCTCCGCCTCATAGGCAGCGAGCGCATTGTCGACGTCCTGTTCGCCATCGACGTCACCGCTGTCGATTGCGGCCTGCGATGCCTCGAAGGCTGCGAGGCGACGCTGGACCGAGGCCTCCTCAAGCTGCCGCAGCGCCGCATCGAAGAGCGTCTGCAGTGGCAGCCGGCCGCGCGCCGACAGGATGATCCTGACGATGCCAAGTGCGGCGCGGCGCAGCGCATACGGGTCCTTCGAACCCGTCGGCTTTTCGTCGATGGTCCAGAAGCCGACGAGGGTGTCGAGCTTGTCGGCGAGCGCCACCGACACCGAAACCGGATCGGCGGGCACGCGGTCGGACGGACCTTGCGGCTTGTAGTGCTCTTCAAGGGCAGCTACGACCGACGGGCTCTCGCCCTGCAGCAGCGCATATTTGCGGCCCATCGCGCCCTGCAGTTCAGGGAACTCGCCGACGACCTCTGTCTGCAGGTCGGCCTTGGCCAGCACCGCTGCGCGGTCGGCCAGCTTCGGCTCGGCGCCGACGAGCGGCGCGATCTCGCGCGCCAGCCCACGGATGCGCTGGACGCGCTGCCCCTGCGTGCCGAGCTTGGCATGGAAGGTCACGCCGAGATGGTCAAGGCGCGCCATGCGCTGGTCGAGCGGCTTCTTGAGGTCGAGCCCGAAGGTTTCGGCCGAGCGCTTCAACGTATCGAGGTCAGGCAGGTCGCCCTGGTCGGTGTTCCAGAAGTAGAGCGCATCCGACAGGCGCGCACGGACCACCTTGCCGTTGCCGTGGGCGATCTCCTTGCCGCCATCCTTGGCCTCGATGTTCGAGGTCAGGACGAAGTGGTTGGAGAGCGCGTCCTCGCTGCCTTGCGGGCGCGTGACAAAGCACTTCTGGTTGGCACGGATGGTCAGCCGGATAACCTCGGCGGGAATTTGCAGGAAGGCATCCTCGAAGGTCCCCATCAGCACGACCGGCCATTCGACGAGGCCCGCAACCTCTTCCAGCAGCCCCTCGTCCTCAACAAGTTCGAGGCCATTGGCGAAGGCGAGATTGCGCGCGTCGGCGGAGATCATCTCCTTGCGGCGCTCGGCATCGATGACCACCTTGGCCGCTTCGAGCTTGGATGCGTAGTCTTCAAAGCGGCGCACCGTGATCGCGTCGGGCGCATGGAAGCGGTGGCCGTAGGTGACGTTGCCGGAGCGGATGCCGTCGACTTCGAAGTCGACAACCACAGGCTCCTCGGTTTCAGGACCGAAGGTGCAGACGATCGACTGCAGCGGGCGCACCCAGCGCAGGCTGCCGGGCTTCGCCGAAGCCGGGCCCCAGCGCATCGACTTGGGCCAGGGGAAGCTCTTGACGATCGCAGGCATAAGCTCGGCGATGATCTCTTCCGCCGAACGGCCTGGCTTGGAGATGTGGGCGACGTAGAAATCGCCTTTCTTGGGGTCGCTATGGACATGCGCCTCGGCAATGGAGGTCAGGCCGGCGCTGCGCAGAAAACCCTGGATCGCCGCTTCGGGCGCCTTGGTGCTCGGTCCCTTGCGGTCCTCGTGGATATCCTTGGAGCGTGCCGTCAGCCCCCTGATGTCGAGCGTCAGCCGGCGCGGCGTCCAGTACTCGCGCGCCGCCTCGTAGGTCAGCCCAGCCTCGACAAGACCGTCGGTCAGCATCTTCTTGAGGTCGCCGGCCGCCTTGCGCTGCATGCGCGCGGGGATTTCTTCGGAACGCAACTCTAAAAGCAGATCGGGCATCGGACGGGCTCACGCGGAAATGGTCCGCGCGGCATAGCAACTCAGGTGCCCGCTGTCACCTTCCCGAACGCGATCGGCAAAATTCCATCCGGCTGTCGGGTCTGCGCCGACGAAATCGTCCTTGGGATGAAGATTTCCATGAACCGGATGCTGCGCTGGAGCGACCCACGCTCAGACAGACACCTATTGGCCGAACGACAATGAAAACCGCCTCCGCCCTGCTCCAGATCCTCAGCCTCAGCGCCCTGCTCGCCATGCATGTGGCGGCCCCGGCCGAATTCAGGATGCCGGGCGTACGTAAAGCGTTGCAGACGATCGACGGCCAGGCTGCCCAGGCGCACCTTCCAGCAGGACTGAACATGATTGCACCAGCTTAGCGATGCGTCCCGATCTTTCTTGGCGCCACGCGAAGGACGAAGCGGCGCCCTTACCCTCCCCTCGATGGGGAGGGTCGGCGCGTAGCGCCGGGGTGGGGTGCTTCCAGTCAGGAAGCGTCGTCAACTCGATCTCTGCGACGCTCGTCGACGACCGCAAAGATGGTGTCCAGAACCGACTCCAGTTCCTGCTTCACTTCATGATTCCAGAAACGAAGGACCCGATATCCTTGGCTCTCGAGCCATAGGGTCCGCGTTTGATCATGCCGTCTTTGGTCATCAAAACCGTGATGAGCGCCGTCGACTTCAATGATCAGCTTCAACCGATGTGAGATGAAGTCGGGGAAATAAATGCCGAGTGAAGCCTGCCTGCGGAAATGTGTCCCTTCGACAGGAATCCGCCAAATGTGCTTCCACAAAATCCGCTCCTCGTCGGTCATTGCCGAGCGAAGGCGGCGCGCTGACGCAAGTCGGAAACGATCGAGTTTGGGCACCGAGCCCTCCTCCTCATCACCCCCACCCGCCGCTTCGCGGCGACCTCCCCCATCGAGGGGGAGGTAAGCCCCCTCAAGCCGCCAAACCACCGGCTTCCGTCAGCAGGAACGCCTCGCCGCAGGCCTTGGACAGGTTGCGGACGCGCAGGATGTAGCTCTGGCGTTCGGTGACCGAGATCACGCCGCGCGCGTCGAGCAGGTTGAAGACGTGGCTCGCCTTGATGCACTGGTCGTAGGCCGGAAACACCATCTTGTGCTGGGCAAGATTGCCGCCTTCGGCCGGCGCGCCGGCAGCGAGAAGCGCCTTGCACTCGGCTTCGGCATCCTCGAAATGCTTGAGCAGCATCGCTGTGTTGGCATGCTCGAAATTGTGCCGGGAATATTCCTGCTCGGCCTGCAGGAAGACCTCGCCATAGGTGACCTTGTCGTCGCCTTCGAGGCCGTTGAAGTTGAGGTCGTAGACATTGTCGACGCCCTGTACATACATCGCCAGGCGTTCGAGACCGTAGGTCAGCTCGCCTGCTACAGGCGCGCATTCGATGCCGCAGACCTGCTGGAAATAGGTGAACTGCGACACTTCCATGCCGTCGCACCAGCACTCCCAGCCAAGGCCCCAGGCGCCGAGCGTCGGGCTCTCCCAATCGTCCTCGACGAAGCGGATGTCATGGACCAGCGGATCGATGCCGATCGCCTTGAGCGAGCCGAGATAGAGCTCCTGGAGGTTGGACGGATTCGGCTTCAGGATCACCTGGTACTGGTAATAATGCTGCAGCCGGTTGGGGTTTTCGCCGTAGCGGCCGTCCTTGGGGCGGCGCGAAGGCTGCACATAGGCAGCGTTCCAGCGCTTGGGTCCAAGCGCGCGCAATGTCGTTGCCGGGTGGAAGGTGCCCGCGCCTACTTCCATGTCGTAAGGCTGCAGGATGACGCAACCATGCGCGGCCCAGTAGCTGTGCAGCGTCAGGATCAGCCCCTGGAAAGAGCGGCTGGGGTGCATGTGGGCGGGCATCTGGTCGGTCACGGGCGAAGCTCGATCATTGGCGCGCCCCGCAAGAAAACGGGGCCAGAGAAGGCCCCGTCCTATTCCGCCCGATTGTTAGGGTCAAGCTGCGGTGCAAAGACGACCGCGGCGCAACTAGCTCACTTGCCCGGCAGCTGAAGTTCCTGGCCCGGCGCCAGCCGCGCGGGATCGCCACGCAGTTGCGGGTTGAGATCGAGAATCTCGCGATAGCGGTCGCCATTGCCGAGCACGTCATTGGCGATCGACCACAGCGACTGGCCGCGCTGCACCTTGTAGGCAGCAGGGATCACCTCAGCGGCGGGTTCCACCGCAGGCGTCTCCAGTTCACTCTTCTTCTGGCTGTCCGGCGCGGGAGCCGCCGGCTGGACCGAGATCGGCTTGGCAGGTGCTTCCAGTGCTGTCGGCTTCTCCGGCAGGTCCGGCAGGCCCTTGGCGAGCTTCTGCTCGACATCGGCCAGGATCTTCGGCTCCGGCTTCATGTCGCGGGCATGGCTCCACTGGAAGGTCGCTTCCAGCTTGCGCCCGACACGCCAGTAGGCGTCGCCGAGATGGTCGTTGAGCACGGCATCATCGGGCTTGAGCGACACGGCCCGTTCTAGCTCGCGCACGGCATCGTCAAACTTGCCAAGGCGGTAATAGGCCCAGCCGAGCGAATCGATGATGTAGCCGTCGCTCGGGCGCAGGTCGGCAGCCTGCTTGATCATCCCGAGGCCTTCCTCGAGATTCATGTCCATGTCGACCCAGGAATAGCCCAGATAGTTCAGCACCTGCGGCTGATTGGGGAACAGCTTCAGCGCCTCGCGGAAGTTCGGCTCGGCCTTGGGCCATTCCTTCAGCCGCTCATAGGCGATGCCGCGCTGGTAGAAGACGTTCCAATTGGTGTTGGTTGGCGTCTTCAGCACGCCGACAGCCTTGTCGTAGATATCGGCAGCGGCACGGTAATTGTCGGTCGCGGCATAGACCCCGCCGAGAGCGAGATAGCCACGCATGTCGTCGGGATTGGCGTCGACAAGCGCCTTGAGATGCTTGATCGCCTCGTCGTGGCGCTTGAGATCGGCGAGGTTGAGGCCGAGCTGCAGTTCCGACAGGCGCTTGAGTGGCGAGGCCGCAGGCACGCGACGGTAAAGCTCGATCGCCTCTTCGCCGTTCTGCTGCTGCTCGGCAATCGCGGCAAGCTGCACGAGAAGCTCGTCGCTCTCCGGCTTCAGCGCCAGGGCATATTGCAGGTAGAGCCTGACGAACGGTTCGCCGCCGCCCCGGTTGAGCGCGGTCGACAGGTTGAGCAGGACCTCAGCCGCGCCATCCTGCGGATTGGCCACCAGTGGCGGGACCTTCTCGCCCTTGGTGATCTTGTCGCGCAGGGATGCGATCGGCAATTTGCCGGGGGCAAACTCGTCGGCGCGGTCGAGAATGGCCAGCGCCTCGGTCTTCTTGCCCGAACGTGCCAGGAAGCCGGCATAGGCTTCGGCCGCGCGCATCCAGGTCTCGGGTGCGGCACTGCCGGCGCCGAGATTATCGATGGTGGCGCGGTAGATTTCGTCGGCCTTGTCCTTCTGGCCGGCGGTCTCGGCAATCATGGCGCTGTGATAGGTCTTGAACAGTTCGTACCATTCGGGTCCTTCGAGCTTGTCGAGGAACTGCAGCCCATCATTGCCGCGGCCTTCGCCCTGTTGGGCCCAGGCGGTCATGACGCCGGTGATCAGGCGGTCGAGGTCGGACTCAAGAGCAAGCTTGAGCCATTTCTCCGCGCCTTCGTAATCCTTCTTGCGGAAGGTATCGACGGCCAGCGCCAGCCGCGAGAAGCGCTCGACGTCGGGAACCGTCTTCAGCATCTGGGCATAAGGCAGCGACTCGTCGAAACGGCCTTGCGCAATGAGCGCCAGCATCAGGCTCTGCTGCAGGGCGGCGTCTTCGGGATCGAAGGCCAAGGCGCGCTTGTAGTAGGCGATGGCGCTATCCAAGTCGTCGTCGGCTTCGGCGGTGCGTGCCGCCAGATAAGCGCCTGAGAACGAACTGATCTCGACCGGTTCGGTGACCTGTTTGGCATATCCGGGCTGGGTCAAGGCCGTGAAGCCCGCCAGAGCCGCTAGGCCCATCAGCCAGATCGCGCGTCGCTGCCGCATGAAAATCCTTCCTACCAAGGTCGTACGGTCATCATGACACCGTGTGCCGGGTCGCAACCGCTTGTCGATGCCAAGCATGGCCTTTTTGGGGTCGCGCTTCAATCCGCACCGGCTTCACAATCCGATTCACAACGCAGACCCAGCCGCGTGGCGAATTCAGCCCTCAAACGACGCGGCTGATGCAGAAATCGATGACGTCGAGCAGTGCCGCCTTCTGTGGCGTCTGTTCGAGCGGTGCCAGAGCATCACGGGCGATCTCGCCGAAATGGCTGGCACGGCCGATCGTGTCGGCGATGGCGCCATGGCGCACCATCAGGCCGACGGCCTTTTCGAGTGCCGCATCATCCGTCGCGCCGTCCTCGATCGCGCTCTTCCAGAAGGCGCGTTCGGCTGACGTGCCCCGGCGATAGCTCAGGATGACAGGCAGCGTGACCTTGCCCTCGCGGAAGTCGTCGCCGACATTCTTGCCGAGGTCCTTGCTCGAGCCGCCGTAGTCGAGCGCATCGTCGATGAGCTGGAACGCCAGGCCGAGATTCATGCCGTAGGAGCGCAGGGCGGCCTTGTCGTTCTTCGAGGCGCCGGCGATGACCGGGCCGACTTCGGCAGCAGCCGAAAACAGTGCGGCTGTCTTTGCCTTGATGACTGCGAAATGCTCGTCCTCGGTGGTTTCGAGATTCTTGGCGGCGGCAAGCTGCATCACCTCGCCCTCGGCGATGATCGAGGCAGCCGACGACAGGATGTCGAGCGCTTCCAGCGAACCGACCTCGACCATCATGCGGAACGCCTGGCCAAGCAGGAAATCGCCGACGAGCACGCTCGCCTGGTTGCCCCAAATGGTGCGCGCCGTCTTCTTGCCGCGGCGCAGGTCGCTTTCGTCGACGACATCGTCATGCAGCAACGTTGCCGTGTGCATGAACTCGACCGACGTCGCGAGCCGCACGTGGTTTTCGCCGGAGTAGCCGAACATCTGGGCCGCAGCGAGCGTCAGCATCGGCCGCAGGCGTTTGCCGCCGGAAGAGATGAGGTGGTTGGCGACCTCCGGGATCATCTCGACATCGGAGCCGGCCTTCGACAGGATCAGCTCGTTGACCCGTGCCATGTCAGCTGCGGTCAGGTCGATCATGTCCTTGATCGACGCGGCGTCCCGCTTTCCCTTCTCGATGTTGAGAACGACACCCAAGGCCAACACTCCCAAAATTACACAGGCGCGTGGTCGCGCGCGTAGCTCTTAGGCGATTCTAAGGCGCCATGCACCGTGCCCGCAAGTGGCGAATTGGCGCGGTGCAACACCTGGCGTTTACTTCACGGCGCCAAACTGCGAATTTCCCCGGATGATCGAACTCATCCGCACCAACGACGCCGTCATCATCTCCTTCGTGGAATCGCTGCTGCGCGACTCCGGCATCGGCTGCTTCATCGCCGACCAGAACATGAGCGTGCTCGACGGTTCGATCGGCATCTTGCCGCGCCGCATCATGATCGACGAGGACGACGCCGACGAAGCGCGGCAGTTGCTGACCGACGCCGGCATCGAGCACGAAATCCGCCAGAAGTGACAGCCGAGCCCACATCAGCCACAGATACGGAGCTGCCACCGCATACGGTCGATGCGTTCCATCGCGGCGCCTTCTGGCTGGTCCAGCCCAGGGACACAGGTCACCGTGCCGGCATGGACGCGCTGATGCTCGCCGCCGCCGTGCCAGCGACATTTGCCGGCCGGCTCGCCGATTTCGGCGCCGGCGCCGGTGCCGCCGGCCTGGCGGTCGCTTCGCGCTGCAGGCAGGCCAAGGTGCTTTTGGTCGAGCTCACTCCCGAAATGGCTCGCTTCGCCAAGGCCACGATTGCCCATCCCGGCAACGAACAGCTGAGCGGCCGTGCCTCCGTGCTCGTCGCCGATGTCGGCCTTTCGGGCAAGGCGCGCGCCGAGGCCGGACTTGCCGACGCCTCGCTCGACTTCGTCATCATGAACCCGCCATTCAATCCGGCGCATCACCGGCAGACATCGGACGCGTTGAAGCGCCAGGCTCATGTCATGGAGGACGGGCTGTTCGCAAGCTGGCTCAGGAGCGCCTCAGCGGTGGTCAAGCCGCGTGGTGGCATGGCCATCATCGTCCGGCCGGAGCAGCTCGCCGAGATCCTCACTGCCCTCGACGGCCGCTTCGGCAAGGCCGAGATCGTGCCGGTGCATCCGCGCGCCGATGCTGCCGCGATCCGCGTCATCGTGCGGGCCATACGCGCCTCGCGGGCGCCATTGACGCTCTGCCCGCCGCTGGTGCTGCGCGATGCCGGCGACAGCTTCTCGCAACGCGCCGACGACATAAGCAACGGCCGCGCATCGCTTTTCGGCGATTGAACAACGCTTGAGCATTGCGGTTGTCGCAGGAATGCATACATCCCGCATGACCAGAGACCGGAGAGACCAAGTGAAGAACCTGTTCCGCCGCTTGCTGCCGAGATCCATGCGTGGTGGCGACGTCGTCATCCCCGTCATCAGGCTGCAAGGCGCGATCATGTCGGGCGGCGGCCAGTTCCGGCCGACCCTTTCGCTGGCTACCACTGCCGGCGTCATCGAAAAAGCGTTCTCGATCTCCAGCGCGCCGGTCGTCGCCATCTCGATCAATTCGCCTGGCGGCTCGCCAGTGCAGTCGCGGCTGATCTACAAGCGCATTCGGGACCTTGCCTCTGAGAAGAACAAGAAGGTTCTGGTGTTCGTCGAGGACGTCGCCGCATCAGGCGGTTACATGATTGCGATTGCCGGCGACGAGATCATCGCCGACCCGTCCTCCATCGTCGGTTCGATCGGCGTGGTGTCGGCCTCGTTCGGCTTCACCGACCTGATCAAGAAGATCGGCGTCGAGCGCCGCGTCTATACCGCCGGCGCCAACAAGGCGACGCTCGATCCGTTCCAGCCGGAGAAGGCGGAAGACATCGAGCGGCTGAAGAAGCTGCAGCTCGAAGTGCACGAGACCTTCATCGACATGGTCAAGGAGCGCCGCCGCGGCAAGCTCAAGGACGACCCCGATTTGTTCACCGGCTTGTTCTGGTCGGGCAAGAAGGGCCTCGAACTCGGCCTCGTCGATTCGCTCGGCGACATGCGCACCGTGCTCAAGGACCGCTATGGCGCCAAGGCCGAACTCAAGCTGATCACGGCACCTCGCGGCCTGTTCGGACGCAGGCTCGGCCTCGGCTCGTCCGCCCTGGGCTTCTCGCCCGAGGTCGTCGGTGCGGCTGCCTCCGGCCTGGTGGATGCGGCGGAAGAACGCGCGTTGTGGAGCCGGTTCGGCCTTTGAAAAAGCCGAAACGGCGGATTATCATCGGGGATAGCCTCGGCTGGCCGGAAACGGCACCGAAGGGAGGAGAATGAAATGCCGCAGCTCATCTTTTTCGCGCTTGTCGGCGTGGTCGGCTATATCGGCTACCGCTCCTTCATCAAGGAAGCCGAGCGCGTGACGGCCAAGGTGCGACGCAACGAAAAGCAGCGCCAGACCGGCGCCAATGGCACCCTCGTCAAGGATCCCGAGACCGGCGAATACCGGCTCGAGAAAGAATGACGCCCAGCCCGTGACCTTCAACAGCGTTCCGCTCGCCGAACTCGCCCCGGCCAAGATCAATCTGGCGCTGCACGTCACCTGCCGTCGCGCCGACGGCTATCACCTGCTCGAAAGCCTCGTCGTCTTCGCCGAGCTCGGCGACCGCATCACCGTTGCGGCGGCGGCGCTGGACAGCTTCGTCGTCAACGGTCCGTTCGCCGGCGACGTGCCGCGCGACGGCGGCAATCTGGTGCTCAAGGCCCGCGACGCGCTGCGCGCCGCTTACCCCGAACACGCCGTCCAGCCGGTTGCGATCGCGCTCGAAAAGAACCTGCCCGTCGCCTCCGGTATCGGCGGCGGTTCGAGCGACGCGGCGGCCACGCTGCGGGCCCTGGCGCGCCTGTGGCGCATCACTTGCGACAAGACCGCGCTGGCGAGCCTGGCCTTGCCCCTTGGCGCCGACCTGCCGATGTGCCTGGCCGGACACCCGCTCATTGCCCGCGGCATCGGCGAGGAGCTCGATCCGGTCAGGCATTTTCCTAGCCTCCCGATGGTGCTGGTCAATCCGGGCATCGCCGTCGAGACGCCAAAGGTGTTCCGGGCGCTGGCTTCGCGTGACAACCCCGCGCTTGCGCCGCTCGACAGCGCGGACACCGTGCTCGACTGGCTGGCCACGAGCCGCAACGACCTTGAGCCTGCGGCGATGTCGATCGAGCCCTCGATCGCCGCGGTGATGGCCGCCCTTCGCCGCTCGGGTGCATCCTTCGCCCGCATGTCCGGGTCAGGCGCCACCTGTTTTGGCATCTTCGACAGCGCGGCAACGGCGGCGCGCGCTGCCGCCGCAATCTCGACCGAACATCCCGGCTGGTTCAGCGCCGCCACCATGACAAGGACCTAGGAGCCCAAGCCAATGGCAAGCGAGCCTCGCCCCTTCGTCCCTGTCCGCATCGCGGTGCTCACCGTCTCCGACAGCCGCACGCTCGCCGACGACAAGTCGGGCCAGACGCTGGCCGACCGCATCGCTGACGCAGGCCACGTGCTCAAGGCGCGCGACATCGTCACCGACGACAAGGACAAGATCCGCGACCAGGTCACCGCATGGTCGCTCGATCCCGAGATCGACGTGATCATCACCACCGGCGGCACCGGTTTCACCGGCCGCGACGTCACGCCGGATGCGCTGGAGCCGATCTTCGAAAAGCGCGTGGACGGCTTCTCAGCTGTGTTCCACCGCATCTCCTACGACAAGATCGGCACGTCGACGATCCAGTCGCGCGCCACCGGCGGCGTGCTCAACGCCACCTTCGTCTTCGTACTGCCCGGTTCGCCAGGTGCCTGCCGCGATGCTTGGGACGGCATCCTCAAGGCGCAGCTCGACTACCGCCACATGCCGTGCAATTTCGTGGAGATCATGCCCCGGCTCGACGAGCATCTGAGGCGCGGCGGCGCGAAGCCAGCCTAAGCGATTACCGTTGCGCGACGACGATTTCTGCGTCGAGCGTCTTCACCGCGAGCCCGCGCGCAATGCCTTCGGCGTCGGCACCGTTGCGGCCCAGAACCGCTGCCTGCTTCCTGGTGATGACCAGCCCCTGCTCCAGCGCCCTCGGCCTTGACGTCACCCGTTCCCAGAACGGCCGGTTGCTCGCCCGCGAACGGGTGAAGCGCGCCGCCATCGTCAGCCGGCTCATGTGGCGCACCGCATCCTCGGTCCAGCCCTCGGCCAGCCGCGCGCCCGGCTCGAGCAGCAGCAGCCAATCGCTCTTCGCCTGCGCAATACCTGCCTGGACGCCTCCGCTGGCGAGATAGGCGCAGCCGGCATGTTCGGCGACATAGTGGGTCTGGTCGGTGGAGCCGAGGTCGCAGACGATCACCTCGCGCACCACGCCCTCGACGGCGCCGCCGACCAGCGAGGCCAGCGTGCGCGCCAGCCCCTCCTCGTCGTCCCTGGTCTCGATCAGAACGCTCAGCATATCTAGCCGCATATCGGAAAGCCGGCCGAAGCGCCAGCCTCGCCGCATCAGTCACAAAGTTCTTGCTTTGTTCTCAATTTCAAAATAGGAATAGTTTCATGCCGAACGAATCGACGGACGGCCTCTTTCCCTTCGGGAGACAGTGAAATGGAACCCATTGCACGGGCCGATATTGCCGCTTTCAAAGGCGGCGGAGCCGGAATGGCCAATGCCATGATCGAGGAAAGCGGCCTGCGCATCAATCATGAGCGCCGGCGCGGCCGCGGTGCTGGCGTCAACCCGTCAGGGCGCTACGAACCGGTCAGCCGCTATGTCTTCGACGACGGCTGGAGTACCATTGAGGAGCTGCCGCCGTTCAAGACCGAGGTTCAGGTCGAAAAGCCGCGTACCATCATTACCCGCAACGAGTCGCCCGACATTTCCTTCGACCGCTCGATCAATCCCTATCGCGGCTGCGAGCACGGCTGCGTCTATTGCTTCGCCAGGCCGACGCACAGCTATATGGGCCTATCGGCCGGGCTCGACTTCGAGTCCAAGCTGTTTGCCAAGCCCGACGCCGCCCGGCTGCTCGACCGCGAGTTGTCGAAGGATGGCTACCAGCCGCGCACGATCGCCATCGGCACCAACACCGACCCCTACCAGCCGATCGAGAAGCACTGGCGCATCATGCGCGAGGTGCTTGAGGTGCTCGAAGCTCGCAATCATCCGGTCGGTATCGTCACCAAGTCGGCGATGGTCACGCGCGACATCGATATCCTCAGCCGCATGGCCTCGAAGGGCCTGGCCAAGGTGGCGCTGTCGGTGACGACGCTCGACCGCATGCTGGCGCGCACCATGGAGCCACGTGCAGCTACGCCCACCAAGCGCCTCGAGGCGATCAGGCAGCTCTCCGATGCCGGCATTCCGGTCTCGGTAATGGTGGCGCCGATCATCCCCGGCCTCACTGACCAGGAGATCGAGCGCATCCTCGACTCGGCCAAGGCCGCCGGTGCCACCAGCGCCGGCTACGTCATCCTGCGCCTGCCGCTGGAGGTCAGCCCGATCTTCAAGGACTGGCTGCTGCGTCATTACCCCGACAGCTATCGCCACGTGCTGTCGCTGATCCGCTCGATGCGCGACGGCAAGGACTACGATTCGGAGTGGGGCAAGCGCATGAAGGGCAAGGGTCCCTATGCCTGGCAGATCGGCCGTCGCTTCGAGATCGCAGCCCAGCGCCTCGGCCTCAATTCGGTGCGCACGCCGCTCAGGACCGACCTGTTCGAAGCCGGCCCCAAGGACCAGTTGCAGCTGACGCTGCTTTGAACATTTTGGGCCGACAAGCTTTGTCCACCCGTTGCAAGAGATCCCGTCCGGCCTCTCCCCGTGGCCAGTTGACGGTGCCTTCCCGAACCGCCGCCCTAATCGGTCGGGAAGGACTTGCGGAGAATCGGGGCCGATGCGAGCATCGCCGCACTATGGCTCGCCCGCGTTCCGATTCTCCGCCCCTCTTCGAATTCATCGACAAGCCCGACTTCGCCTTCGAAACGAAAGCGATATCAGGTGGCCTGTGGCCATGCGCGGGCCTCGACGAGGCCGGGCGCGGACCGCTCGCCGGCCCGGTCGTCGCTGCCGCCGTCGTGCTTGACCCCGGCAACATTCCTTCAGGGCTGGATGATTCCAAGCGACTCACCGCCGCCCAGCGCGAGGCGCTGTTCGATGAGGTGCTGTCCAAGGCTCTGGGCGTTGCCGTAGCATCCGTCTCGGCCGACAGCATCGATCGCAGCGATATCCGCAAGGCGAGCCTGGAAGCGATGCGCCGCGCGCTGGCGGGCCTGCCTATGACCGCCAAATCGGCCCTTGCCGACGGCCGCGACGTGCCGCCTGGTCTTAGCTGCACCTGCCGCGCCCTGGTCAAGGGCGACCAGCGCTCGCAGTCCATCGCCGCCGCCTCGATCGTTGCCAAGGTGACACGCGACCGCATGATGTCGGCCTGCGGCTCAAACGACAATCGCTACGGCTTCGAGGTCCATATGGGCTACGCCACCGCCCGCCACCGGGCGGCAATCGTCGAGCACGGTGCCTCGCTGCGCCTGCACCGCATTTCCTTCGCACCGTTCAGGGACTAGCCGCGACAGAGCGGGGCTAACTCTGCAGCGTCGCCTGTTTTTCGAACCGGTGCTGAAGTTCGTCGAAGTCCAGTACGAACCAGATCGACTTGCCCTTGTTCGTTTCGCGCACGAAATCGCGAAGCGCACCACTCCCATCGATTGCCTGTGTGATGTCTCCGACGATCGCGCAGCCGAGGCCATAATTCACGAACTTCTGAAACACCTCGCCGGCGACACCGGTGCTCAACTTGAGAAAATCCGGACCGAGCCTCTCCAAAGGGATGGCGAGAAAATCCGCTTCGTTAGACCATGCCTCGCTGATGAAGTCATTGGCGTCGGCAGGCGTGCGTAGCACCGAACCGTTCTGGCTGAAGCTGAGCACGCGGGATTTAGCGATTTCGACGATCTGGGTCATATGACCCGGCTAGCAGCGGCTGCGCCAAGGTGCAAGCCGTGCAGGAGCGGCTCCTGCCAAACGAAAGACAATCGACGTTGGCCGTACTTAACACAAAAAAAGCCGCCGGAAGTTCCAGCGGCTTTTTCAAATCTGCTTGGCTGCCCGACTTAGTTGAGCTTGGCCTTCAGTTCCTGGACCGAGCCCTTGAACAGGTCGGCATTGGTCTTGGCGTCAGCCTGGCCAGCGAAGATCTTGCGAGCCGCTTCGACCGCGAGGTCGACGGCGTTGGCGCGAACTTCGTTGACTGCGTCGCGTTCCGCCTGGCCGATCTTCAGCTCGGCAAGAGCAGTCCGGCGAGCAACGTACTCTTCGGTCTTCTTGTGAGCTTCTTCGGCGAGAAGTCCCGCTTCACGCTTGGCCACCTCGACAATGTCGGCGGCTTCCTTCTCAGCTTCCTTGCGCTTGCGCTGATACTCGGCGAGCAGCTGCTGGGCTTCTTCACGAAGCTTGCGTGCATCTTCGAGTTCGGCGCGGATGCGTTCGGCGCGTTCGTCGAGCGACTTCGAGAGCATGCCCGGCACCTTCAGGTACAGGACGACGCCTACGAAAATGACGAGAGCGATTGTGGCCCAGAATGTTGCGTCCATGGCCCCTCTCCTACTTGCCTGCTGCCTTGACGGCGGCGGCGATGTCAGCCTTGTCGACCTTGCCGGTACCCAGGGCCTGGACGATCGCCGCAGCGGTGTCCTCGGCGATGGTTCCCACTTCCTTCATGGCGTTGGCCTTGATGGTAGCGATGCGGGCTTCTGCCGCGGTGAGCTTCTGGTCGAGTCCGGCTTCGACTTCCTTGCGTTTGGCTGCGGCTTCCGCCTTGGCCTCGTCGCTTGCTTTCTGGCCGATGGCGTTTGCCCTGGCTTTCGCCTCGGCAAGCTCCTGCTCGTATGCGGCAACCGCCGCATCAGCCTCGGACTTCATCCGGGCAGCCTGGTCGAGGTCCCCGGCGATGCGATCGCGGCGCACCTCGAGGATGCCGCCGACACGCGGCAGCACGACGTTCTTCAGGAAGAGATAAAACAGGCCGAAAGTGATCGCGAGCCACAACAGCTGCGACGGATAGTTCGACGTATCGAAAGGTGGAAACAGGCCACCACCGCCATGCTCCGCACCCGTTTCCGTGTGCGCAGTCGTAGCGTCGGTAGTGTGAGCTTCCCCGGCCGCAGGTGCGACTTCCTCGGCGTAACCCGGCGTGACAAACATCTCTATCCCCTGTCATCCCACCGGCCGCGACACGCGGCCGGTCAACTCGCTTGCGCGACTCTTATGCGAAGAGCAGCAGCAGAGCGACGAGGAGCGAGAAGATGCCCAGAGCTTCGGTCACGGCGAAGCCGAAGATCAGGCGGCCGAACTGGCCGTCGGCTGCCGACGGGTTGCGCAGGGCGCCCGACAGGTAGTTACCGAAAATGGTGCCCAGGCCGATGCCTGCGCCGCCCATGCCGAGACAAGCGATGCCTGCGCCGATTGCCTTTGCTGCTTCAACTTCCATTGTCCAACTCCTTGTGGATCGAAATTTAGTTGCGGTATCCAAGACGGCGGCAAGCCGCCGACGAATTCTTAGTGGCCCGGGTGCAGGGCGTCGTTGAGGTACATGCAGGTCAGCACCGCAAACACATAGGCTTGCAGGAACGCGACCAGGACTTCCAGGCCGGTGATCGCTACCGTCATGAACAGAGGGAGGATCGAGCCAACCACGCCGACGGCGCCGAATGCGCTAAGCGAGGTGACGAAACCGGCAAAAACCTTGAGCGTGATGTGGCCGGCCAGCATGTTGGCGAACAGACGTACCGAAAGGCTGATCGGACGCGACAGGAACGAGATCACTTCGATCAGCACGACCAGCGGCACCAGGATGCCAGGCACGCCCTGCGGCACGAAGAGCTTCAGGAACCCGAAACCGTGCTTCATGAAGCCGTAGACGATGACCGTGCCGATGACCAGCAGCGCCAGCGCGAAGGTGACGATGAGGTGGCTGGTGACGGTGAAGAAGTAGGGAAACAGGCCGATCAGGTTGGCGACAAGCACGAACATGAACAGCGAAAACACCAGCGGGAAAAACCGCATGCCCTGGGAACCCGCCGCGTCTCGTAGCATCGAGGCGACAAATTCGTAGGACATCTCCGAAACCGACTGCAGGCGGCTCGGCACAAGGCCGCGGCTCGACGTCGTCAGGAACAGGAAGGCGCTGGCGACGATCACGGTGGCAACCATGAAGGCGGACGAATTGGTGAAGGAGAAGTCGAGGCCGCCGATCTCGATCGGAATCAATTTCGAGATCTGAAACTGATGAATTGGATCGTTGGCCACGCTGGCCCCCCTTCGCCTAAATTGCGCCCTGCGACGCTGCTATTTCTTTTCCGGTTCGTCAGGCCGCTTATCGGGCGACCGGATGCCGGCATCAGTAACCATTCCTGCCGAGCGCAGGACATTGAGCACGCCGGCACCGAAGCCTAGCAGCAGAAACACGATCAAGCCCCAAGGCGACGTGCCTGCCAGCCGATCGATGATCCAACCCAGTCCGACACCAACCGCGATCCCCGCGATGAACTCGCTGGACAGCTTGAGTGCCTGGCCGTAGCCGGCAACACCATTCGACCTTGCACTCTTTTCCCCCTCGCGGGCAGTCTGGCGTCTTGTCGCAAGCGTTGCTTCAAGCTGTTGCCGACGGCGCTCGAGTTCGTCGTCGCGGTGTTCGTTTTCGGCTCGATTTTCAGGCCGGGTGTTTCCAGTTCCGCCTGGGCCCGAAGGCTTGGCCATTGCAAACTCCCACCCGGTCCGAGCGTATCCGTTCGTCCGCTTCAAAGTCGCCGGCAACATAGTTAGAGGGCCCCTGCCCGTCAAGCCACGGGGAGGCCCATCTAACTAAGTATTTTATCTAAGAAAATCAGCTAGTTGCCGAAGTGCGACATCCTGCCCGTGGCTCTGGTCCGTGATCGCCTGCCGAATCCGCGCGCAATCTGGCAGCTGGCCGACTCCACGAGGCTTCCCCGGATACGATCAGCTCCAGCCGCCGCCATAGGTGCGGTAGAAGATGTGCAGGCCGATCTTGGTCATCTTCTTCATGCCGCGCGCCCAGCCCGGATTGACGTAGTTGGCGTAATAGTGGGTCGACGACCCGACTTCGGGGATGAAGATCTTGCCGGCGGTAACCGCCATGGCAACGTCCTGCGCGGTCTTGTAATGCGAGGCGTTGGCAACGCGATCCTTGATGCCGTCGCAGGCGAACGAGAACTGGCAGCGGTTGAACCAGCCGTCGTTCTGGTAGACGACGCCGCAGATGGAGCCGGGATAGGCTGGGTTGCGCACGCGGTTGAGGATGACCTGGGCGACGGCAGCCTGGCCACGCAGCGATTCGCCGCGTGCCTCGAAGTAGACGCCGTTGGCGAGGCAGGCCTGCTCGGCCTTCGAGAACACGCTCGCCGGCAGCGGGTTGGCCAGCCACCAGTGATCGCCCTTGCCCATCGGCGGGATGAAGCGGCCGCTGCTCTGGTCGTCGCTGCGCAACAGCGCCTCGAATGGCGAGGCCTTTGCGTAGTCCGGCTCGGCCGGGGCATAGGCAGTGGCCAGGATGTCGGCCTTGTCGTTGTTGACCAGCGACGCCAGCATTGTCGGGACGCCAGCTGCCGGCTGCTTCGGCTCCTTGACGTGGAACGCTGCGGCGATCTCGACTTCCTTGCCCTTGATGTCGGGCTTGGCGAAAGTCAGCTTGAGGCCGCTGTCGAGAGCGGGGCGCAAGAGCGAGCTGGTGCGTTCGAAGACCGAGCCGGCGGTGAAGTTCTTCGGCGGATTGACCCGCGAGACGTTGACGATGCGGCCCTTCTTGTCGACGCGGACGATGCGATCCTCATCCGGCAGGTCTGATGAGCCGAACTTCTTGCCGCGGAACGAGACCGTGCCGACGCCGGCTATCTTGACGCCCGAGCCGGAAATCGGGCCGGTGATGATGCCGTCGACGAAGGGCATTTCGGCGGCATGGACCGAGCCCGCGGCCGACTTTTCAACGTAAGAGCTCCAGCGCGCGCTTGGCGCTTCAAGGCCGGAGACGAGACTGGACATGTCCTGATAGGCGGCGACGGTGGGAAAGCCGAGCCAGATTCCGAGCCCAATGACGGCGGGCGCCAAGAACGAACGTCTGCCCGCGCGGGCAGCAGCAAACCGCCGCTTCACAACTCGTCGATGCACGGAAACTCTCCAGGACGCAACACACCCTACTGGAGAGGAAAATGATGCATTAACCTTGATGGAGCGTTAACGGTCGCAATGTTGCGGCAATGTGAAAAGGGCCCGCATGAATGCGGGCCCTTTGATCTTCTCAGCGTTTCTTCTTGGCGCGTCCGGCGAAAGGATTGTCGGACGTGCGCAGGGCCATGCGGATCGGCACGCCAGGCATGTCGAAGGATTCGCGCAGATTGTTGACGAGATAGCGCACATAAGACTGCGGCATCGCATCGGGGCGCGAGCAAGACAGGACAAAGCCAGGCGGCCTGGTCTTTGCCTGGGTGATGTACTTGATCTTGAGCCGGCGACCGGCAACCGCGGGCGGCGGATGATGGGCAAGGATGCCTTCGAGCCAGCGGTTGAGCTTGCCGGTCGACACGCGGCTGTTCCAGACCCGGTGGGTCTTCATCACCGCGTCCATCAGCTTGTCGAGTCCGCGACCGGTCTCGGCCGACATCGGCACCGCCTGCATGCCGCGCGCCTGCGGCAACAGCCGCTCGGTCTTCTCGCGCAGTTCGGCAAGCGCTTCCTGCGGGTTGTCGATGAGGTCCCACTTGTTGAAGGCGATGACCGGCGCCCTGCCCTCGCGGATGATCAGATCGGCGATCTGCAAATCCTGCTTTTCAAACGGGATCGTCGCGTCGAGCACGATGACGACGATCTCGGCGAAACGGATAGCGCGCAGGCCGTCCTGCACCGACAGCTTTTCAAGCTTCTCCTGCACCCGGGCCTTGCGGCGCATGCCGGCGGTGTCGAACATCTTGATGCTGCGACCATGCCAGTCCCAGTCGACCGAAATCGAATCGCGGGTGATACCGGCCTCGGGCCCGGTGAGCAGACGCTCTTCGCCGATCAGCGCATTGATCAGCGTCGACTTGCCGGCATTGGGCCGGCCGACGACGGCGATGCGCAGTGGCTTGGTCTCGTCATAGGCATGGACGTCCTCGGCGTCGGGATCGGCGATGTCCTCGCCAATCAGCACGTCGCTTTCGGCAATGTCATCGGCCTCGGCCTCGTCGTCGGCGAACACGACTTCCTTGCCGAGCGCTTCGACAACGGCGTCGCGCAAGTCGGGCATGCCCTGGCCGTGTTCGGCCGAAATCTGCACCGGCTCGCCAATGCCAAGTTCCCACGCCTCGAGCGCGCCGCTCGAGGCACCGCGGGCCTCGGACTTGTTGGCGACGAGCACCACCGGCTTGCCGGAGCGGCGAACGATCTCGACGAAGGTGCGGTCGTCGGGCGTCAGGCCGGCCTTGGCGTCGACCATGAAGAAGATGAGATCGGCTTCCTTGATGGCGATCTCGGTCTGCGCCCGCATGCGGCCCTGCAAGGTCGCGGCAGCCGCGTCCTCGAAGCCAGCCGTGTCGATGACGTCGAAGACGAGATCGTAGAGTTTCGCCGCATGGACGCGACGGTCGCGCGTCACGCCGGGCGTGTCGTCGACAAGGGCGATCTTCTTTCCAACCAGGCGGTTGAAAAGGGTGGATTTGCCGACGTTGGGCCGGCCGATTATCGCGATCTTGAAAGCCATCGGGCCCGCATCACGTCGCGTTGCCGGAACCGCGGATCAGTTCGGCCAGGAGGTTGGAGCGCTGACGCGCATTGCGCGGGGCGCCTTCGTCGGATGAGATCTGCTCGAACAGCTTGAGCGCGTCAGGGAGCTTGCCGTCCTTCCAGGCGGCAAGGCCGAGCGCCTCGCGGGCCGAATGGCGCAGCGGGTTGGTGTCGTTGGTCAGCGCTTCGACCCGACCCGACACATCGGCGTATGAGCCGTGATCGACAAGAAGCAGGGCTGCGCGCAGACGGGCGACGTCGCGAATGACATTGGGGATCGAGCTGTCAGCGGCCACTTCGTCGAAGCCGGCGACGGCGGCCTTGAAGTCCCCCTTGTCGGCCTGGACGGTGGCGGCGCGCATGCGGGCGAGCAGCGGATAGGCGCCGTAGCCGTCCTTCTCCAGCGCATCGAAAGCGGCAAGCGCCTCGTCGGCCTTGCCCGTATTGGCGAGCGTCAGCGCCTGCGAGAACTGGTCGCCGGAACTGTTGGCCTTGTTTTCGACCCAGTATTCCCAGGCAACGAACAGGCCGGTACCGATGACGATGAGCACGGCGATGACGATGGCTGCGGGGCCATAGCTGTCCCACAGGGCCTTCGCCCGTTCATGGCGAATTTCCTCGTTCACCTCACGAAAGAAACTGTCGTCAGACATGCTATCCAATCACCTCTGCCCCTCGGGGGCCGTTTGAGCCTGCGTTTTAGCGGAATTTTGCCGTCATGGAAGGGGGCGGGGCGGAAATTCGGTGGGAGGGGGTTTGCTGTCCCTTGCGTAAGCGCCCACCCGTCGCCTTGTCATCCCAGGCGAGCGCAGTGAGACCAGGGACCATTTGATTGGCGCCGCCGGGCCCCGGTTTGGCGGGTGCCATTTGTGAAAGCCGCCAGGGCGAGGACGCGGCCGCGCCAATCGATGTTACAATCAATGGGCCCCGGCTCTCGCTCCGCTCGGCCGGGATGGGCGCTGGCGCCTATCGCTACTGAGACCGTCTTCGCATCCTTCGACAAGCTCAGGATGAGGGTGTGCCAAGTTTCTTCACCGCCACGCTCGCTTTCGCGCCTGGCCATTGTCAAAGAACGCTCCCGTGTTGGGAGAAAAACTCGGGAAGCGGGGCGCGAGGCCGTGCCTTCCGATTGATTAGTAATGGCGCGAACCTCGCGCCCCGCTCGGTGTCTGTCCCGAGGTTGGCCGGTCACAGCGCCGCTCCATGTACATTCCATGGACAATCGCCGCGGCTTCTCCGCATTTCCCTGCCGCGCGGAATTCCATTGGCGGAACCCAGCACCGGAAAACGCCGACCTGTCGTCGGGCCCTCGGAGCCACGGCTACCGAGACCGTGGCGGGAGGTCACCGCCGCCCTTCCTGATACCCGGTGCGCACCAGGTCCCGTAAGGGCGATGGGGGAATTGTACGGGAGCTCTGGAGGGGGGTGGAGAAATGGGGGCAGCTATCCACGCGGGTTGGTGACAGATGGTGACAAGCGGGTGCGGAAGTTTGCGTAGCATTGGACCGCAGCGGCGGTTGCCATGTCACGGCATGGATCCCCGGGTCTCCGCACGTCGCTTCGCTCCTGCTCCGCCCGAGGATGACGAAGGCATGTTGGCTTTCGGCTAACCTCCAGGGTTGGCACTTGGCGGGAATTTCTGCCCAACTGGCAGGGAAATGCCGGAACAATGAATGGAAACGTTCTGCCAAATCGCTGATGTTGACGATTGGAGGCCGCATCGGTGTCTTCGTCATCCTCGGGCGGAGCAGGAGCGAAGCGACGTGCGGAGACCCGGGGATCCATGCCGTGAACTGGCAACTGCCGCTGCGGTGCAGGATCACCTGCTGGAACAGCACTACGTCACCGACCGTGGAAAACCTTTCCACGCCGGGCAGACCGCAGCCGACAGCCCGCGCCGCATGCCGCATTCCACCGCAAACGCATCCGTGCCACATTTGCGGCCTATCGCGCAGCGAAGCCACCCTCGCCCAAGCCCAAACAGCGTTCAGATCCGGTCAGATGTCCCAAGCGTTCCGTCTCAGTGTCCTTTTGTCCGCGTCACTGGCTGCCCTGCCGGCGATGGCCGGCCCTGCCCCGAAGGTCGAGGACGTCAAGAAGCCGCAGATCGTGCTGATCTCGTTCGATGGAGCGCACGACCTTGCGCAATGGCAGCGCAGCCGCGAGCTTGCGGCGCGCACGGGCGCACGCTTCACCTATTTCCTGTCCTGCGTGTTCCTGTTGTCGCGCGAAACGCGCGGTGCATATCACGCGCCCGGAAAATCGGCCGGCAAGTCGAATGTCGGCTTTGCCATGACCAAGCAGGAGGTTGTCGACCGGCTCGGGCAGATCAACCTCGCCGCCGCCGAGGGCCACGACATCGCCAGCCACGCCTGCGGCCATTTCGATGGCGGCAAGTGGAGCAAGGCTGAGTGGACCAAGGAGTTCGATGCGTTTTCGACGGTCATGCGCGACGCCTACAAGATCAATGGCATTTCGCCGGAGCCGGAGGGCTGGGCGAGTATAGCGGCGTCGGTGAAGGGATTTCGCGCGCCCTATCTTTCCGACAGCAAGGGGCTGACCGCCGCGCTGCGCGACAAGGGTTTTGCCTACAATGCCAGCGGCGTGTCGCGCGGGCCGGAGGAACCCGGGCTCGACGGCACGATGGTGGATTTTGCCCTGCCGCTGATCCCCGAAGGGCCCTCGGAGCGGCAGATCATCGCGATGGACTACAATCTGTTCGTCCGCCACTCCGGCGGCGTCGACAAGCCCGAAGAGGCGGCGAAATACGAAAACCGCGCCTATGGCGCGTTCCGGAAAGCCTTCGACACGCAGTATGCGGGCGGCCGCATTCCGCTGCAGATCGGCTTCCATTTCACGCTGATGAACGACGGCGCCTATTGGCGCGCGCTCGAGCGCTTTGCCGGCGAGGTGTGCGTGAAATCGGACGTCGAATGCATCAGCTATGCGGACTATGTCGCGCGGCGCAACGAGGCGCCGGTGCAGACCGGCGGGTGAGCGGCGACTGGATAAGGCAGGCCGCCGACGCCTCCCTCCCCCTTGTGGGGAGGGATAGAGGGTGGGGGTACCTACCTGGTTTTCGGCCGACGAGGGCCTCATGCAAAATGCGGCGGCGTGCACGAAATCACCCCCACCCCTTACCCCTCCCCACAAGGGGGAGGGAGGCGTCGGCGGCGGGTCTAGTTGTCACGTCACCGGCTGATCTTCCGGCTTCAGGTCGCCCTTTTCGCGTTCGAGATAACGCTGGTCGATTTCAGGCAGCGGTTCGCCCGACAGCGTTGCCTCGAAGGCGCGCAGGCGCTTGTGGACCGACTGCAGCTCGACGATTGTCGACCAGGAATTGAGCAGGAATTGCAGCGATCCCGTCACGCGGCCGAAGGCATTGGAGATCTGGTTCATCGGACCAAGCGTGATCTTGTGCGCTACGATCGACGGCCCGAGGATGATGAAGGAGAAAATGTTGTCGGCCTGCAGGTAGGTGTAGCGGACGACGTTGAAGTAGATGTAGTGCGCATAGAGCCGGAAGTAGTTCTTGCGCACATTGGTGAAAAGCTCGGTGGTGGTCGCCGGCTGGGCGCGGTCGGCATGATCCTCGCCATAGACCAGTTCCTTGCGGTAGGCGGCCTCGACACGCTGGTTGCGGAACTGCAGGCCCGGCAGCTTGACGCCGGCAAGCATGACCGACAGCGTTCCAAGCAGGCACCAGCCGATGGCCGCGACGAGCAGCGGATGCGGCACCGCGCCGATGACCGGCAGCTCGGTGATGTGCTTCTCCAACTCGATCAAAACCGGCAGGAACGCGATCAGCGTCATGATGGACGCGACGAAACTCGACCCCAGATCCTCCATGATCTGGGCAAAGCGCATGGTGTCTTCCTGGATACGCTGCGAGGCACCTTCGATGTGGCGCAACTTGGGCCAGTTTTCCATGAAGTAGTTGTTCATGGCGGTTCGCCAGCGGAAGATCCAGTGCTGGACGATGTATGCGTTGATGACCGAGACATTCATGCCGATCAGCGCCAGCCAGGCAAAGCTGGCCGCTCCGGCGTAGAATTCCGCGTTGGTGGAATTCGTCGTACCGCCCATCAATCCCTGAACGTAGTCGAAGAAGGGCCCGTACCAGTTGTTCACGGCGACGCTGACCTGAACATTGAAATAGATCAGGAACAAGATGACCGAGGTGACTAGGATCGACCAGCTTTGCCAAGGATGCGGCGAATACCAGCGCCAGAAGGCATAGAACAGCAGAACGCCAGCCGCGAAATAGACGTAAAACCACATGAAGGGCGCCGACAGGAACACCGTGATGCCGATGATGGGCGGCGTGCCCGGCGCCGCCGGAGGCAGGCCGACCAGGGCGCCCAGTTGCGCCCCGCCAAAAAACCAGAAGAGAACGAGGGCAAGGCTCCACAACGCGGCCGAGGTGAAAAACAGCTTCGGCTGCGGGAAGAAGGATATGAACACGGTTCCGGGTTCCTTTCGGAGACGGGGCATTGCCAGTTGGCCGCATGAAGTCACACTTCGTGGCACAAGGGAATCCCCTGCGGCGGCCGGTTATGGCAATGCGTGCCGGATCGTGGCGATTTTCCGCACCGGAATATTACAGTTTGGTCATTTGCGCAGTTCGGGGACGACATGGACCAGCCAGCATATGCGGCAGCAGCACTTTATGCCGCGCTCAACGCCCTGATCCTTGTGTGGCTGACGCTGGCGACGGCGCTGGTGCGACGCAGGCACATGGTGCTGATCGGCGACGGTGGCGTGGCGCATCTCGGCCGGACGATGCGCGGCCATGCCAACGCCATCGAGAACATTCCTGTAATGCTGGTGCTGCTGGGATTTGCTGCGGCGCTTGGGGCGCCGGCGGTGGCGATCCATGTGCTGGGCGCGGCCTTCACTTTTGGTCGCGCGGTTCATGCCTGGCATTTCACCCATGAACGGGCGGCGCAATGGCAGCGCGCGACAGGCTTCGGGCTGAGCGTGGCGACGCTGGCGGCCGCAGCGCTCGGCGTGCTTGGCCAGGCCATCATGCTGCTTTTCGTCCAGGCATGATCGCCTGGAAGCCACGCGCTAGGCCCTGCAAGCTCCCTCGCCTGGTACCGGCAGTGCGGGCCTGAAGCCGCGACCAAGCGGCAGGTCGCCGAGCTCGCGCGCGTCCATGCGCTCGATGTCGGGATGGGAAAGCGGGTCGCGCAGCCAGGCGAGAAAACGTTCGCTGTCGATGCCATGGTTGTCGTCCTGGCCTTGCAGCAGGGCGATGAGGCTTGAGAAAATCTTCATCTGACTTCTCCTAGGCGTTGATCCTTTCACACTATTTTCGCTATAAACGCCAACGCTTCAATCAAGAATGTCGCGGGCGGAGTTTAGAAAATCTCAAGTCATGCACTCAATCGCGTGCATCTGAACGGGCTCCGCGCGGTGGAGAGCGTCGCGCGCTGCGGCTCGCTGGTCAAGGCGGCAGAGGAGCTGGGCGTGTCGGCCAGTGCTGTGAGCCAGCAGATTAGCCGGACAGAAGCGCAGCTGGGCCGTGCCGTATTCCAGCGTACCGGCGTGGGGCTGGCGCTGACCGCCTTCGGGGCGGAGTTCTGCGCGCGGTTGACGACCGGCTTCCAGGAACTGGGGCGCGCGGTGGCGCTGGCCGACGAGACGGCCTCGAATGTGTTGGTGGTGTCGGTGGCGCCGGCCTTTGCTTCGCGCTTTTTGGTGCAGCGGCTCAGCCGCTTCAACCAGCGCCATGCCGAGATCAAGCTGAGGATCGACGCTTCGACGGGGCTCGTCGATCTCGACCACTCCGACGTCGACCTGGCGATCCGCATGGGCGACGGCACATGGCCGGGCGTGCGCGCCGAGCTGCTGCTCGCGCAGGAGGTGTTTCCGGTCTGCGCGCCGGCGCTTGCCGCGAAGCTGAAGCAGCCGGCCGATTTGGCGCATCTGCCCGTCATCGCCGACGAGAGCACGATGATCAGCTGGGAGCGCTGGTTCGAGGCGGCGGGCATGCAAAGGCCGTTTCCGGTGCAGCCGGCCGGGCCGTCCTTCACCGACCCGATCCTCGGCATCGACGCGGCAGTCGCCGGGCAGGGCGTGGCGCTGGCCTGGCAGCTGCTGTCGGCCGACGCGCTGGCCGATGGCCGGCTGGTGGCGCCATTCGGCATCACGGTCGCTAGCGGGCTCGGCTACTATCTGGTCAGCTCGAAGCTGGAGCGGCCGGGCCGCAAGGTGCGCGACTTCTCAAGCTGGCTGCGCGAGGAGGTGGCGACGACGATGGCTCGGTTCGGTACAAGGGCCGGATAGCGAGGCGCGTCACCCGGCATTGTCAGCCCGGGAATGCGGCCTCGTAGGCTTCCGGCTTGAAGCCGACGACGCGGCGGCTGCCGAGGTCGAGCATCGGACGCTTGATCATCGAGGGCTGGGCGAGCATCAAAGCGATGGCCTTGTCGGCGTCGAGGCCTTGCTTGTCGGCGTCGGGCAGCTTCTTGAAGGTGGTGCCGGCGCGGTTGAGCACCGTCTCCCAGCCGAACTCCTTGACCCAGGCCTCCAGGCTTGTGCGGTCGATGCCAACGGCCTTGTAATCGTGGAAGTCGTAGGCGACGCCGTGGCCTTCGAGCCAGGTACGGGCCTTCTTGATCGTGTCGCAGTTCCTGATGCCGTACATGGTGATGGACAAGACCGGGCCTCCGCAAGCGTAGCCGGCCGGGCGAACCCGACTCGGCGAATTTGTCGTGCGGCTAGGTTCTACACCACACCCGGTTTGGCAAGCGCGTGGCGCCAGGCGACCGCCTCGACCTCGACCATGATCTCGGGCAGGACCAGCGCGGTGACAACCATCGCGCTCGCCGCCGGCGGGTTGGCGGCGAAGATGCGGTTCTTGACCGAGGCATAGGCCTGGTAGGCGTCTGTACTGGTCAGGAAGCAGCGCAGCGAGACGACATGGGCAAGCGTCAGCCCCGCCTCGGCCAGCACCGCCTCGATGTTGCGGAACACCTGCTCGGTTTGCCCGGCGGCATCGCCGGTGCAGACGATCTGCCCGTCCCTGAGCGCCACCTGCCCGGAGACGAGCACGAAATCGCCGCAGCCGACGGCCTGGCTCATGCCGGGAAAGGCCATGCCTGATGGGTTGAAGCGTTCGACGTTGGGGGTATCGCTCATGGCCGTCCGGCTCCCGGTGCGGGGGCTTTGATCACGTCGATCCGCCCTCCCCTCAGTTTGGTGGTGACTTCAGGATCGTGGTGCGGGGCAACACAGATGAACAGGTCGCGGCCGTCGGCTCCGCCGAGCATGCAGGCATAGGGGCTGGCATCAGGGATTTCGACCCGATCGACGATCTCGCCGGCCGGGCTGATGCGCAGCACCGTCTTCTCGTAGGGCGAGGCCGCCCAGACATGGCCTTCGGCGTCGAGGCAGATGCCGTCGGGCACATGGCCGTCGACGGCTGCAAACAGCCGGCGGTTGGAGAGGTGGCCATCCGCGCCGATGTCGAAGGCAGCAAGATGCGCCGCCATCGACTCGGCAATGATCAAAGTGCGGCCATCGGACGAGATGACAGCGCCGTTGGGGCACATCAGACCGTCTGCGGCGATGATGACCTCGCCATCCGGCGTGACCAACGCCAGCACCGTCGGCGCCGGCGGCTGGCCGGCGTAGAAGTCGAAGCCGATATTGCCGACATAGGCGCGGCCTTCCGCATCCACGACCATGTCGTTGGAATGGAACGGGTGGACGCCGGAGAGATCAGCGTGGAGCATGAGCTTGCCGTCGCGGCTTCGCCGGAACAGCTTGCGGTCGTTCATCGACACGACCAGCAGGTCGCCATCGGGCAACCAGCCCATGCCGGAGGGTCCGCCCGGAACGGCGAAGCTGTCGCGCCTGGTGCCGTCGCCGTCCAGCACATGGACGAGGCCGTCGTGCTGGTCGGCGAACCACAGCTGGCCGTCATGCCAGCGAGGGCACTCGGGATAGACAAATCCCCCCGCGATCGTGCGAACCGAATGCATCATGCCGCAACCCTGGCGCAGGCGCTGAGGATTTCGCCAAGCTTCTTGATGCCGCGTTCGATGATGTCCTCGCTGACATGGCTGTAGGCGAGGCGCAGGAACTGGCGGCCGTCGCTCTCGCCCATGAAGCGCTCGCCGGGGCGGAAGAAGATGCCCTCCCTGGCCGACATTTCGGCCGCGCGCTGCCAGTCGACGCGTTCGTCGATCTCGAGCCAGAGATAGAACGAGCCCTGCGGCATGCGGAAGGTGACGTAGTTGCCGCAATAGTCGCGCACGGCGCGCGCCGCCGTCTCGGCCTTGCTCTTGTAGACCTTGTTGACCTCGGCGATGTGGTCCTCGAGCAGACCGTCGGCAATGAACGAGGCCATCACACGGGAGTACCATTGGCTGACGCCAAGGTCCTGGCGCACGGCAGCGATGGGTTCGATGGCGGCGGCTGGGCCGGCGATCCAGCCGAGGCGCAGCGCCGGTGCGACGATCTTGGAGAAGCTGCCGCACTGGATGACGCGGTCGCCTGTGTCGAGGCTGAGCAGCGTCGGCAGTTCCTCTCCGGCAAAGCGCAAATCGCCATAGACGTTGTCCTCGATGATGAGGAAGTCGTGTTCCCTGGCGAGCTTCAAGAGCTGGTGGCGGCGCGGCACCGACATTTCGGTGCAGGTCGGCGTCTGGAAAGTCGGGATGGTGTAGACGACCTTGACCTTCTTGCCCTCGGCCTTGACCTTGTTGAGCAGGATTTCGAGCGCGTCGATGTCCATGCCGTGATCGTCGACCGGCACCGTGCGCAGGTCGCCGCCAGCCATCTGCATGAAGCGCAGCGCATAGGGGAAGGACGCTGCCTCGGCAACGACGACGTCGCCCGGGTTGACGTAGCCGTTGGCGGCGAGCGCGATGCCCTGCACCGAGCCGGAGGTCAGGATGACGCCAAGCGTGCCGAGCTGCTTGCGCTGGGTGCGTTCGATGCGGTCGGCGATCTCCTTGCGCAGGCCCTTGAAGCCGTACACCAGCTCCTCATAGCCGGTTGCAGGGTCGAAATAGTCGAGCACCTTGGCACCGTGCTCGTCGAGTGCCTTGCGGGCGAGACGGACCAGATCCTCGGTCGGGAAGGTCTCGGGCGCGGCAAGGCCCTGGTCGAAATTGAAGATCGCCGGAACCTCGGGATCGGGGAAAAACAGGGCGGGCCCTGAGCCGGAGAGTTTGGCGCGGAGATGATCGACAGACATGGTTTCCTCCTTGGATTGTTGTTTTCAGCTTGTCGTGGTGTCCGGGGCGAAGGTGCCCGAGGTAACAGGGCTCTCGCGGTTGCGGCGCTTAAGCGAGCGGGCGAGCGTGCCGCGGAAGGCCGTCCAGCGTTCGCGCCAGTTGGCGGCAAGGCCGGCCTGCACGACACGCAGCGCGCCGTAATCGGGATATGGCTGGCCGGTCAGCGCCAGCCCAGCAAGCCGCCACAGGACGGAGCGCTTCTTGGTGCCGTGGTCGTCGTGCATGGCCTCAAGCTCTGCGACCGTGAACGGCTCCTCGTGGATGTAGCCGGCCACGACCGCATCCTCGACCAACTGCCTGCCGCGCTCGGTGCGAGCGATGTGCATGTTCAAGCCGTCGCCGGCCTCGCGATGGCTTGGCTTGCCATTGTCCACGACCCAGCAGTCGCCGGCGACGACATCGGCATGCTCGCCGGTTCCGTCGGCGCAGATCTTGCAGCGGAACATCAGTTCGTAGGTGAGGTTCGAGAACCAGGTCTCATCGTAGGTCTGACGGTGCTCCCTGCCCTGGCGCGTTCGGACGTAGGTCGGGCCCGGCCAGCCATAGCCGCGATAGCGGAACTCGGTGACGTCGCGATGGTCCTCGCCGAAACTGCGCACGATGTTGTAGGTGGCGGCGATGCTCGGATTGCCGCCGCAGAACATCGCCAGCATGTAAGGGATCTGCATGTCGACGCGCGGATCGACACGCGCGAGGTTGCGCAATGTGGCGACGTCGCAGGGCTTGCCGATGAAAGCGAAGCGTCTGCCGCTGTCGAGCGCGGCACCTATGTCCCTGAGCGGCGCTGTCGGCCCGTAACGTGAGCTGGCACAAGCCACGATCTCGTCACGGGTCGTGTTGAAGCGGACTTCGTTCTCCAGCGGATTGTTGGCGGAGACACCGACCTGAAGGACACCGTCGACTTCGCCGCTTTCGACGAGATAGACCGCAAGCGCCGTGAGCACGCCACCGGTGGCGCTTCGGAATCGTATCTGTGGATCCGTCGCGTGTCCCTTGGCCAGATGCAGGATGGGCCCGAAGATGCGGTGCGTTGCAGCCGCGTCGTGCGCAGGCCCAGGCTGCCGCCTTCCGGTGCAGACCTGCATGACAGCACTTTGTTCGACATTGTTGAGCGGGCGCCGGCGTCGGGGCCGCATGAAGCCTTCCGGAGACAGGTCCATGCCGAGCACATCGTTGCCCAGCAGGCTCGCGCAGGCGCCGCAGCCTGTGCACAGGCCGCGCTCGACGATATCCTCTACCCGCTCGGCAACACGCATGCGCCATCCTCACGGCGGCGGCCTCGCGACCGCGCCCAGCGACATTTCTTCGATCTGTGGTGTTGGACATCGTTGTAGGCCGGCGGTGTCAGGCTGGGCAAATTGCCATTGCGAATGACCAACATCAGCCTGAGTGATCCTGACCGGCCTCGGGTAGCGGGAAGCAATCGTCGAGCACGCTGCGGACCCAGTCATGGGCAGGGCTGCCCTCCGACGAGGGGTGCCAGTAGAGCCAGGTCTGCAGCGGCGGCATGCGGAATGGACGCGGCACGGCGGCGAACTCGCCGGAATCGAGGAAATGGCGGACAAAGGAGGTGGGAATGGTGAGGCACAGGTTGCTGCGCGACAGGATCGCGCCGGCGGCGAGGCAGTGCTCGACATGGACCGCGACATGCCGCTTCTGCTTGAGGCGCGCCAAGGTACCGTCGACGAGGTTTGCGACCCGCGGACGGTTGGAGATGTGGAGGTGCTTCAGCGCGAGATAGCGTTCGAGCGTCAGCGGCGCGGCCAAAGCAGGATGGTCCTTGCGCAAGACGCAGACGAATTCGTCGCTGAACAACAGGCGCTGCCCGAAACCCGGCTCGGCGAGTGGATGCGACTCGACGGCGAAATCGATCTCGCCCGAGGCCAGCCCGGGAAACAGATCGCGCTCCGACATGAAGTGGTTGCGGACGCTCAGCGTCGAGCCGAGACGGTTGAGCACGCCGACGAACGGGGCCAGCACGACGGCCTCGGCGTAGTCGCTCATGCTGAAGCAGACGACGCGCTCTGAGACGAGCGGGTCGAAGCGCTCGTGCCGGGCAAGCGTGCGATCGAGCGCCGTCAGCGCCGCCCTGACCGGGCCGATCAGGGTTTCGGCCAGCGGCGTCGGCGCAACCCCTTGCCGGGCCCGGACGAACAATTGGTCGCCGAAGATGTCGCGTAAGCGCGCAAGGCTATTGGAGACCGCCGGCTGGGTGACATTGAGCGTTTCGGCGGCGCGTGTGATGCTTGCCTCGCCGTAAACAGCCTCGAAGACGTGGAGCAGGTTGAGGTCGAGCTTGGCCAGATTGCGCAGGACCATCGCGGTCACCCCTCCTCTGCCCCGGCAGCTGCTTGGCGCGAAACGGCTATTACGTCTCGTCAGGTCCGCATCGGCCTCGTCCGAAGGGACTAGACGCCGGCCCTTGCGGAAGGCCTTTGTGTAAATTACATAGGAACCTAATGATATCTATACTAACAGATAGGGGAGGACTATGAGCGCCGATGAACTGAAGAGCGCATTTTTCGACGAGCTGTTGAAGGTCAACCGCAAGCTCAGGACGATGTTCGACGCCCGGGTGAAGAAACGCGGGCTGACGCTGGCGCGCGCCCGGCTGATGATGCAGATCGCCGAATGCGAGGGCAAGACGCAGGCCGAACTGGCCGAGCAGATGCATATCGAACAGCCGTCGCTTGTCGGCCTCATCGACGGGCTGGAGAAGAAGGGCATGGTGGTCCGCTGCACCACCGACGACGATCGCCGCGCCAAGCGAATTTTCCTGACGCCGATTGCCAGGCGCGAGGCCGACAGCATGATTGCCTATGTCGCGGAGCTGCGCAGCCAGGTGCTGGCCGGCGTCGACGACGCCGACATCGAAAGCGCGACGCGCGTGCTCGCCATTCTGAGCCGCAACATCGGCGAGGCCGCCGAGGACTAAGTGGCCGCGATGCAGCAACCCGCAGATCCAGACGCGGCGCCCGACGATACGGCAAAGCTGGAACAGGCCAGCGTCGCGCCACCGGCGTCGGACGCCAGTCACTGGAAGCCGTGGTGGCAGGTGCCGAAGCACAGGTGCATCTCGCCGAAATCGACCTCAAGAACACGCGCATCGAGGCTCCTGAAGACGGCCGGCTCGGCGAGGTCGGGGCACGGCTCGGCCAGTATGTGGCGCCGGGAACGCAGCTGATGGCGCTGGTGCCGAAGCGCACCTGGGTGGTCGCCAACTTCAAGGAAACCCAGCTTTCGGGCATGAAGGTCGGCCAGCCGGTGAGCTTCACCGTCGATGCGCTGGGACATGCCCGGCTCAACGGCCGTATCGAGCGTTTCGCGCCAGCGACGGGTTGGGAATTCAGCGTGCTCAGGCCCGACAATGCGACCGGCAACTTCACCAAGGTGGCGCAGCGCCTGCCCGTGCGCATCGCCATCGACGCCGGCCAGGCACTGGCGGAAAAGCTGTCGCCCGGCATGTCGGTGGTGGTCAGCATCGATACCAATGCGGAGCCATCGGCCGAGACGGCCGCGCACTGAGCGGACGGGGGGTTGAAGGCGCTTCCTGCAACGCCTGTCGCTTGAAAGCAGTGGGCCTGCGCCTTCCATCGGCAGGCTCTCTGGGCTCCATGCGTTCATTGCTGACATCGCAATTATTGTCTACAATCTTTGTCGACATATTTGTTGACTTGTGCCCGATTTGAGATTCAATAGGGTGCGGGCAGCAGTTTGGGCCCACTTGGGAGGAGGGTTGGATGGACGCTGAGGCCGGGAAGCGGCACGCCACCGATCAGGAGATCTACGAAAAGATCTGGAACGCCATCGCGGAGCGCCAGGTTGGCCCAGGCACGCGGCTCAAGGAAGAGCAGCTCTCCGAGATCTTTTCCGCCAGCCGGGCGCGCATTCGCCAGGTTCTGCAGAATTTGGCGCGCGACGGGCTGATCACACTGGTTCCAAATCGCGGTGCCTTCGTATCCAAGCCGTCGATCGAGGAAGCGCGCGACGTCTTCTTCGCCCGCCGCACCATCGAGGAACGTCTTGTCGAGCGGCTGTGCGCGACGATCGACGCCGACGGCATCGCCAAGCTGGGCGAACATGTCGACCAGGAGCGCAAGGCGCACCAGAGCGGCGACGACGCCGGCGCCATCCGCCTGTCAGGCGCGTTCCACATGCTGATCGCCGAACTGGCACGATCGCAGATCCTCGCCTCGCTGCTGCGCGACCTGGTTTCGCGGACATCGCTGATCATGGCGATGTACCAGCAGAAGGAGATCCAGAGCTGCGGCCCCGACGAACATGCGGCGATCGTGCAGAGCATCACCGCGCGCGACGCCAAGAAGGCGCTCGCCGTCATGCACCATCACCTCGCCCATATCGAAAACCAGCTCGACCTCGAAAGCGACCGCGTGGTCGCGCGCGACCTGGAAGACATTTTGGGGCTCTAGTTCCGTGCAGGAACATGATCTGAAGCCCACCGACGGAAAGCATAAGCCATGACGCCGCCAGACATCCTCGTGCGCAACGTGACCGCGGTGACCGTCGATGCGGAACGGCGGGTGATCGAGCGCGCCTGGATTGCCGTCACCGGCGACCGCATCAGCGCCATCGGCGGCGAAGGCGACGCCGAACCGGCCGGCGCCAGGGAAGTCATCAATGGCACCGGCATGGTGGCGATGCCCGGGCTGATCGACAGCCATTCGCATGCCGGCCACGGGCTGGTGCGCAATGCGGGTGCCGGCCTCGACAGCTGGTTCGACGCCTGTGAGGAGATCTACGCGCGCGGCTCGACGCCGGCATTCTGGCGCGCCGAAGCGCGCATGACCCAACTCGAGCGGCTGCGCGGCGGCATCACCACTGCAATGACGCTGCTCGGCGGCGGCGCCGACATCTACCGCACCGACGATCCGGCCTTCGGCGACGCGCATAGTGGCGCGACAGCCGAATCCGGGCTGCGCACCTTCATGGCGGTGGGTCCGGGCCGGCCGCCCTTCCCGCGCAGCTATTGTCAATTTTCGGAAACCGGACAGCCCAGGGATGTGGCCGTGTCATTCGAACGCCAGCTGGAGGTCAGCGAAATCCTGATCGAGCGCTGGAACGACGTGCTTGGCCGCGGCACCGGCGTGTGCCTCGTCATGCCTGTCTACTACGCCACCCAGGTGGCCGATGCCGACGCCCGCCGGCAGGTCGTCGAAATGGGTGAAGCGGTGATGGATTTGCGCCGTCGCAAGAATGTGCTGTTCACCCAGGACGGCCATCGCGACGGGTCGATCGCGCTGGCGCGCGATCTTGGTGTCCTCGGTGAGTTCGCGCTTCTGGGTCACAGCGTCGACCTCACCGAGGATGATTTCGCAGCGCTCAAGGAGACGGGCGCGTCGATCATCCACAATCCGAGCGCCATCATGTCGGTCTATGGCCGCTGCCCGGTGCCGGAGCTTATCGAGGCTGGCGTCAATGTCTGCCTGGGCTCAGATGCGGCCGCACCCGACCGCGGCTACGACATGTTCCGCCACATGGCGCAGTGCATGCACTACCACCGCCGCCACTTCCGCGACCCGGCCTATCTGCCGCCCGGCAAGACGATCGAGATGGCGACGATCGATGCCGCAAGGGCGCTCGGGCTGGAGAACGAACTCGGTTCGCTCGAAACGGGCAAGAAGGCCGACATCGTGCTCGTCGACATGCGCAAGCCGCATCTCTACCCGCCTGTGATGCCGGTGACGCGCATCGCCCATTTCGCCAACGCCGCCGACGTCGACACCGTCATCGTCAACGGCAAGGTACTGATGCGCGGACGCAAGACCGATCATCTCGACACTGAGGACATCCTCGCCGACGCGGCGGAACAGGCAGCGCTTGCCTTCGAGCGCGTCGGGCTGACGCATCTGCTTGAGGAGCCGCAGGAATTCTGGCGACTGGCGCGGCAACCGCTGCCGGTGAGCTGAGATCAGGCACGCAGGGGCCAGCGGCCGGGGTGGAGATAGATGCCCTGGCCGACCAGGCTGTGGACGAGAGCCAACTCGCGCACCTGCCAAGTTACAGGCTGTTCGAGCCTCGTCGCCGGCACCGTTCGGCGGCCGTAGAGCAAGGTACAGTGGGGCTCGAAGCCGGAGCGCAAGGCAATATTCAGCCCGGTGTTTCCGAGGGCAGCGCCAAGCTTGTGCTGCAATGCCATCAGCTCGGCTTTACCGCCATCGCAGAGCAGGACGAGCGGAGGCCTGCCGCGGCTCCTGAAGCTGACGAACCGGTCGAAGGTCAGTTCGAATGGTGCCGCCCGGACCGCCTCGCCGGCCAGCGTGGCGATATCGAGCAGGCGCGGGGGTAGTCCGTCATGTTTGCCAAGCGAGTACAGCGAAACATGGAGCCGGCTGGCTGCCTGAAGCTGACCGACCACGCCATGCCGCAAGCAGAGTCTTCGCGCAAAGGCGGTCGTGCGGGCCGCATCGTCAGGGCCGGCAAGCAAGCAGAAGAACAGATTGTCGTTGCGTTCGCGTGGCGGCGGCAGGCCAAGATCAAGCGACAGTTGCCCGGCGCTACCGTGTATTGCGCCGGACGATTTCTTGCTCGCCGACATGCGAAGACCTCGCCCGATCTTGAGAACAAAACAAGATCAAACGTAAGTATTTTTTCCTACTCTGCAAGCCTTTGCAACGACAATCTTGACCTGAGATGACGACCGGCACGCCCGATCATCGTCGACCTCTCCTTGCCGCTCACCGCAACAGATGCAGCGCTGCGTATTGCAGCAGCATGATGGTCTTGGCGTCGCAGATGCGGCCGTCGGCGACCATGGCCAGCGCCTCGTCGATGTCGACTTCGAGCACTTCGATGTCCTCGCCCTCGCCTTCATGGCCGCCGCCCTCGGAGATGCGGTCGGAAGGTTCGTAGCGGCCGACGAAGAAGTAGATCCGCTCAGTGACCGCACCCGGGCTCATGAAAGCTTCAAAGACGCGGCGGACGTCGCGAACGCGAAAGCCGGTCTCCTCCTCGGTCTCGGCCCGGATGCGTTCTTCCGGGCTGGCATTGTCGAGCAGGCCGGCCGGCGTTTCGATGAGAAAATCGTCGTAGCCGCTGACGAAAGCCGGATAGCGGAACTGCTTGACGAGAACGACAGTGCGGCGCGTGGGATCGTAGAGCAGGATGGTGGCGCCGTTGCCGCGATCGTAGGTCTCGCGGCTCTGGACCTGCCATTCGCCATCGTTGCGGCGGTATTCGAACACCGTCTTCTTCAGCAGGTACCAGTCATCGGAGAGGACTGTGACATCCTTGACGCGGACGCGGTCGGCAATGCTCATCAACGCACCTTCTGCTGCGGCCCGACAGGAAACGCCGGGAATCTTGCGGTGCAGCATAGTCGGGGCCGCGCCTGAGCGCGACCCCGAGCAGAAAGGCTTCAGCGCACCGGCGGGGCGTACATCAGGCCGCCGGCGTTCCACAAAGCGTTGATGCCGCGGTCGATCTTGAGCTCGCTCGACTGGCCGAGATTACGCTCGAACATCTCGCCGAAATTGCCGACCTTGGAGATGATGTTGTAGCTCCAGCGCGGATCGAGGCCGAGCTGCTGGCCGCTGTCGCCCTCGGCGCCAAGAAAGCGCTTGATCGCCGGGTTTTCCGACGTCAGGCCGGCTTCGGCATTGTCCTTGGTGATGCCGAGCTCCTCGGCCTCGAGCAGCGCGAACAGCGTCCAGCGGACGATGTTGAACCACTTGTCGTCGCCCTGGCGGACGGCGGGTCCGAGCGGCTCCTTGGAGATGATTTCGGGCAGGACGATGTAGGCGGCAGGATCGGTGAGCTTGAGGCGCTGCGCATAGAGCGCCGAGGCATCGGTGGTGTAGACGTCGCAGCGGCCGCCGTCGAAGGCCTTGATGATGCCGTCTGCGGAATCGATGACCACAGGCTCGTACTTCATCTTGTGGGCGCTGAAATAGTCGGCGACGTTCTGCTCGGTGGTCGTGCCCTGCTCGGTGCAGACGGTTGCGCCATCGAGCTTGAGGGCGCTGTCGACGCCAAGGGCCTTGCGGATCATGAAGCCCTGGCCGTCATAATAGGCGGTGCCGACGAAGCGGATGCCGAGGCTGGAATCGCGCGACAGCGTCCAGGTGGTCTGGCGCGACAGCACGTCGACGCCGCCGGACTGCAGCGCGGTGAAGCGCTCCTTGGTGGACAAGGGCACGTAGCTGACCTTCTCCGGATCGCCGAGCACTGCTGCTGCGACAGCGCGGCAGAAGTCGATGTCGAAGCCGGACCATTTGCCGGCATCGTCGGGCGCCGAGAAGCCGGCGACGCCCTGGCTGACGCCGCAGGTGACCTTGTCGCGCTGCTTGACGATGTCGAGCGTGTCGGCCGCCGCAGGCATGGCCATCGCGGCCGAGCCGAGCAGAAGCGCCGTGGCGCAGATTTTCCTCATGTCTTCCTCCCTGGTGTTCGAGGCAAAGCCTCTTTCTGCCGCCGGCGCATGAACGCCGGAAGTTGGTGAATTCCCCTGTCGTTAATTCCCTCCGCGCGAGGTCGTCGCGCGGGTCTGCTATGCGCCTTCGGCTGATACCGCGGCGAAGGTCTCCTCAAGCACACCGACCAGATGGTCGGCATCGGCACGGCTGAAGATCATCGGCGGGCGCATCTTGAGCACGTTGTCGTGCGGGCCCTCGGTGCCGATCAAGACGCCCCGGGCACGCGCGCCGTCATTGACCTTGCGGGCGAAGGCGGTGGCCGGCGCCTTGGTCTTGCGGTCGCTGACCAGCTCGATGCCGAGGAACAGGCCCTGCCCCCTGACGTCGCCGATGACCTCGTAGCGCGCCTGCATTTCCCTGAAGCGGGCGACGAGGTAGGCGCCGATCTCGGCGGCGTTGTCGCGCAAGCCGTCGCGCTCGATGACGTCGAGCACGGCGAGGCCCGCTGCACAGGAGACCGGGTTGCCGCCGAAGGTGTTGAAATACTCCATGCCGTTGTTGAAGCGGTCGGCGATCTCGCGCGTGGTGACAAGTGCCGACATCGGATGGCCGTTGCCGATGGGCTTGCCCATGGTGACGATGTCGGGGGTAACGCCTTGCGTTTCGAACGCCCACCAGTGGCTGCCGACACGGCCGAAGCCGACCTGCACCTCGTCGGCGATGCAGAAGCCGCCAGCGGCGCGCACCATGGCGTAGACTTCCCTGAGGTAGCCTTCGGGGAGAAAAACCTGGCCGGCGACACTGGGGATGGATTCGGCGATGAAGAAGGCCGGTGCGCGGCCTTGCTTGCGCATCGTCTCGATCTGCACGGCGATGCTTTCGGCAAAACGCCTGGCGTGTTCCTCGACGGGCCAGTCAGCCGGGGCATGGTAGCTGTCGGGGATAGCTGCCTCGAAGACATGGGCAGGCCTGCCCTTGCCGCCCTTGCGCTTGTATTTGTAGGGGCTGAGGTCGATCAGCTCCTGGGTGGTGCCGTGATAGGCCCAGTCGAGCACCAACGCGTCGTTGCTGCCGGTCAATGTGCGCGACATGCGCAGAGCGAGCGAATTGGCCTCGCTGCCGGAGCAGGCGAAGGAGGCGACCGACAGGCCTTCCGGCAAGGTCGCCGTCAGCCGTTCGGCATAGGTGACGATGGCGTCGTGCAGGTAGCGCGTGTTGGTGTTGAGTTTCGCCGCCTGGCGGGCAATGGCCTCGACGACGTCGGGGTGGGCGTGGCCGAGGTGGCAGACATTGTTGAAGCAGTCGAGATAGGCGCGGCCGCGGTCGTCGATCAGCCAGGCGCCCTCGCCGCGGACGAACTTGATCGGCTCGGAATAGGAGATCGACAGGTTGGGCAGTAGCGACGCCTTGCGCGCGGCGACGATCTCGGGACGTGTGCGTCCGGTCTGGACGAAGGTCTCGGGCGGGATGCCGGCGAGCGTCGCCGCATCCGGGAACAGCTCGCGCCAGACGTCGAGATAACGCGCCTCGCCGACGCCGAGGATGTCGCGGGCGGCAAGTTCGGGGTCCGCCGAGATCTGGAAATGCAGGTGCGGTGCCCAGCCGCCGTTTTCGGCGGGTGCGCCCATTACACCGACGAGCGCGCCGGCTTCGAGCCTCTCGCCCGGCTGCAGGCGCGTCATCGCCTCATGCGCCATGTGACCCCAGAGCGTGACAAAGGGCGGGCAGCCATCGGGCTCGTGGAGGAGCGCGATGAGGCAGCCATAGCCGAGCGGGTCTTCCTCGATCTCGACGCTTTTCACGGTTGCGGCGAGCGGGGTGAGAACCCTGGTGCCTGCCGGCATGAACAGGTCGAGGCCGAGATGGTGGACGCGGCGGGCGCCTTCGACAAAACGCGACCAGAAGATGTCGGAGGTATAGACCGTGCGCGCCTCGCCCCATGGGCCGATGCCGAGCTCGATGCCGTGTCCGGCGCACCAGGCGTCCCACCAGGCGGTGGCTTTGTCGGGCTGCTGGCCGGCCGAGGTGACGGTCATCGGATGGGCCGGATCGCCATAGGGCACCAGTGCCTTGGCAAGCGTTGCCGGATGCCGATCGAGGACCGGCGCAAAGCTCTTCCTGTTGGCCTCGATCCAGGCGGTTACGGCCCGGGCGCCTGGTGCCGCGTCGAAACCGCAGGCGTGGCGCAGGATGGCTGTGGCGAAACGGCGGTTCATCGCACTGAGCCGGCGCAGCAGCCGCCAGGCCGGCGCCTCGGATATGGCGAGATAGGGATTGTCGCCGGTCTGTTCCTTGCGCTGCGCCGACAGCGTGACCGAGATGACCAGCCGCATGGCGATGAGGTCGAACAGGACGTCGAGTTCTTCTTCGCGCAGCGGATACTCGGCGTGGAAGCCGGCGGCCAAGGTCGCTGCGGCACCGATCGGGTCCTCGACGTCGAGAATGGAGTAGGCGCAGGCGACCGCGACCTCGGCAATCAGAGGTGAATAAAGCGCGTCGCCGAAATCGATGATGCCGGCGATGCGCTCATGGTTGTCTTCGTCGACAAGGACGTTCCAGTCGTTGGCGTCGTTGTGGATGACCTGGGCGCGCAAGCCGGCCAGACGCGGCGCGACCGCAGCGTCGAAATGATCGAGCAGGCCGCGCAGAAGCGCGCGATCGGCGACATCGGGGACATGGTGCAGACGCTGGCGCGCCGCACCGGCTTGGCGGATGTCCCAGTCGAATGAACGCAATGCGCCGGGATGGATGAAGCCCTGCAACGCGCTGTCGAGCCGACCAAGGGCGCGGCCAAGATTTTCGAGGAGCGCCGGGGTCCGCGCCGCCTCGGCCAAGGGCAAGCCGGGCAACCATGACACCAGCCGCAGCGCGTGACGCTCGCCGGCGGCACTTGTCGCTTCGGCCAGCGGCGTGCCGTCTTGTGAAACCTTGAGGCGGGGGGCGGCTACGCCAGGGCTGGTGCGCGCGAGGTGATCGAGCAATGCCACCTGGAACGCGCTTTCGGAGGCAGGCTCGCTGGCGTTGACGACCTTGAGGATCCACTGCGCGCCGTCATCGGCAGAAAGCTTGAAGTTCTGGTCGCGCTCGCTGTCGAGGCTTGCCACGCGACCACCGACACCGAACCGGCCCGAAGCCAGCTCGGCGGCTTCGCCAAAGGAGAATGTGGGCGCGGGATGGGTCACGTCGGTCATGTTCTATCCGGAATTGCTGTCATTGGAGCTTGGCACGGGCCGAAAAATCGGGCATCCGGCAAAGCGTCGGTTACACCGGCACTATGACTGCATGGACCGGCACTTTAACGGCACGGATCGGAACCCGGCAATGAAGGAACTCGACGCCAAGGACAGGGACATTCTGGGCATCCTGTCAAAGGAGGCACGCATTCCGCTGAAGACGCTTGCCGGGCGCATCGGGCTATCGCGAAGTGCCACCAGCGAGCGCGTCGCGGCTCTGGAAAAGAGCGGCGTCATCCGCGGCTATCGCGCCGATATCGGCCAGATGGATCCCAACCTGGTCTCGGCCTTCCTGCTGGTGACGCTGGTCAGCACGCCGTCGATGGGTGTGCTCGACCAGCTGGCGCGCTATTCGGAGGTGCGGCGGGTGTCGTCGGTCACCGGCCAGCTCGACCTGATGGTCGAGGTCGAAGTGCCGTCGATCGATCGGCTGAACACGCTGCGCGACATCATCGCCACGCATCCAAGCGTCCAGGACCTGACGACGCTGATCGTGCTGCGCCGGGATATCGAGCGGCGGGAGTAGGCCCGAGGCGGGCGCACTGCCGGCCGGGCACGCGACGCTGGAAGGGCGATGACTTTGGCTGTATGCGACCGGAAGGCTGCGACGCGAGGCGGAGAACCGACGTGACGATCCGGACAATCGTGAAATTTCCCGACCCGCGCCTCAGGCTTGTCGCCGAGCCTGTCACAGTTTTTGACCAAGGTCTCGCGGCTGATATGCTCGACACGATGCGCGCGGCACCGGGCATCGGCATCACCGCGCCGCATATCGGCGTCTCCAAGCGGCTCGTCGTGCTGCAACTGGACGGAGCCGACAGCGCACGGACCTACGTCAATCCTGAGATTCTCTGGGCATCGGAGGAGACGATCCTGCATACCGAAGGCAGCGTCTCGATGCCGGGCGTCACCGACGAGATCAGGCGGCACGCGCGGGTGCGTATCGGCTATGAGGATCTCGACGGCATCGCACGCACCGAAGAAGCTGAAGGCCTGCTTGCCGTGTGCCACCAGCACGAGATCGACCAGCTGGACGGCATGTTCTGGATCCAGCGGCTGTCGAAGCTGAAGCGGGACCGGCTGGTCAAGCGTTACGAGAAGCTACAGCGGAGCTAGGAGTGCGCGCGTAAGAACCGACTGCCCGACAAGGTCGTCGGCATCGTAAGGTCGGCGCCTATGTCCTGGCGTCGCGCATATCCCAAGTCCCGGCCGGGGCGCCGGGCCTATCCGATGTTCTCGCCGGCGCGCTCGGCTTATGCGGTCACCGGCCATTTCGGCAGCTTGATCCTGGTGTAGGGCAGGCTGGCGAGGTTGGAGGTGACGGTGCCCTCCGTCGCGGCATAGATGACCGCCGTGGCGACCTTCTCGTAGGATGCGCGGAAGTGCTGTGTCGACTTGACCACGACGATCCGTTTCTCCGCCAAGTCGCAGCCGATACCAGTGAACAGGTCGGTGTCGATGGCCTGCGACCTCTCCGAGGCCAGCAGCACCTGGACGCCGCCGCAATCGATCAAGGCGCAATCGCCCATCGGCGAAGGAACGCCACCGAGGCCGGTCATGACCAGGCCGCGCTTGAGCGCCACGACCCTGCAGGTGACGTCGACCGGATTGCTGGAGCGCGGGCCGACCTTGCCGCCGACGCGCAGCGGCAGCACGGCGCCCTCGCCGGCCTCGAAGACCAGGCGTACGGCGATCGGGTCCCACAGCGGGCCGATGACGGCGTCGCGGATGCCGCGCTCGAGCATGCGGGCGAGGAAGAAGGTCGAGTCGCTGGCAGCACCGCCGCCGGCATTGTCGGCGGTATCGGCGATGACAACGGTCCCCGCGGGTGCGGCGAGTGCCTGATCGAGCGCCTCGTCGACGCCGGGCATCGGCGGCACGATCTCGGCGCGCATGGCGTAGAGGTCGTCGGCCAGCCGCTGCGCCAGCGACTGCGCCAGGTCCTGATTGTCGTCGGTGTAGACCACCACGCGCGTGCCCATTTCTGGCACGTCGGCCCAGGGAAAACCTTGCGCGATCGACACCGACAGCACCTTGTCCTTCTGCTCCATGGCGCGGATGCCGTTGATGATCGAGAGCCCGGGTTCGGTGGTGGTGCGGATGAAGGTGACCATGCCGGTATCGACGAGCGCCGCTGTCGGCTTGATCTCGCCCGTGGCGATGCGGTGGCAGAGATCGACGAGCTGCACGCCGCATTCATAGACGTCGGTGTGGGGGTATTCCTTGTAGGTCAAAAGGATGTCGACATTGTCGATCATCGCTGAAGTCATATGGCAGTGCGGGTCGAGCTCGCAGCCAACGACCGTGTCGGGGCCGACGATCTCGCGGATGCGGGCGAGGATGTCGCCTTCGCAGTCGTCGTAGCCGTCGGCGACCATGGCGCCGTGCAACGACATCAGCACCATGTCGACCGGCAGGACGGCGCGGAGATCATCGAGCAGTTGGTCGCGCAGCGTTTCATAGGCATGACGGGTTGTCGTTCCGCCCGGTTCGGCAGATGCGCTCAGGCCTTCGAACAGGGTCCAGCCCTCGCGGTGGCCACGCTCGCGCGCCGCCCACAGCTGGCCGCCATAAAGCGTCATGTGATCGGGATGCTGGCCAGCCGGATAGTAGTCGCCGCCCTCGACGAAGGCGGTCAGGCCGGTCGGGATGGGCGAGAAGGTGTTGGTCTCGGTCGCAAGGACGGCACTGAACACACGCATGATGGATAACTCCGCTTGCGGATTATGAGGCAAAGATTTCGGCGAGACCGGCATGCGCCGTCTCGGTGTCGATGACGCTGGCTTCACCGATCAAAACGAGGCGACAATCGGGCTCGAATTTTGGGAACGGGCGCAAGGTGGCGCGACGGCCGACGAGTTGCAGCAGGAAGCTTTGGCTGGGACGCTCGATGAAATTGACGATGCCCTTGGCGCGGATGAGCTTCGGTGCAAGGCGGTCGATTGCAGCTTGGAAGCGGTCGAGCGCGACCGGCCCTGATGACTGCCATTCGATCGAGGTGAAGCGCGAGGCGCCGACCTTGGCCTGGCCTGGCTGGGCCGGAGGCCTGTCGCTGACGAGAAGTGCTTCGATCGGCATGGCCTCGCCGTCGGTCTCGAAGACCAGCGTCTTGTTGATCCAGACAAGCTCGGCCCGGAGGGTCTCGTTCGAACTTTCGCTTAGTCCGGTCTTGGACAAGGCGATGAAGTCGGCAGCCTCGACCTGGGCGCGCCAGAGTTCGTCACGCAGGCGAGCCGGATTGGCGGCGACCTCGTCGGCATCGACGACAGCGACAACGGCATCGAGGCGGATGTCGTGCCACAGAATCGGGTCCATCAGCGTTTCGGTGATGCCCCTGGGGTCGGCGACGCCTGATGCTTCAATGACGATGTGGTCAGGCTTGACGACCTGGGACAGCACGAGCTTGAGCGTGCGCAGCAGGTCGCCTTGCAGCGAACAGCAGATGCAGCCGTTCTTCAGCCCGACGACGGTGTCGGCGGCGTCGGCGATCAGCTCGGCATCGATGTTGATGGCGCCGAAGTCGTTGACGATGGCGCTGATGCGGCGGCCTTCGGACCGTTGCAACAGCTGGTTGATGAACGTCGTCTTGCCGGCGCCCAGAAAGCCGGTGACGACGAGGACAGGAACGCTCACGCGTCACCTCGCCTGATCGGACGTCCGGGTGCCGCCGCACGGTCGAGGACACCGTCAGTGATTACCGCCTGGCCGTTGACCAGCACGTGGCGCATGCCTTCGGCCGGCAGGTTCATTTCGGCGAAGGTGGCGCGGTCGGCGATGGTGGCGAGATCGAAGACCACGATGTCGGCATCACAACCCGGCTGCAGCCGGCCCTTGCGACGGAACAGCGGTGCGCAGCTCTCGACGATCCGGGCCGGGATCACAGTGCATTTGGCGATCGCCTCGACAAGCGGGATCGCGTCGCGCTCGCGCACCCATTGGCGCAGGAACCGCGTGAAGGTGCCCGAAGACCTTGGGTGCGCCGTCTTGTCAGGTCCGAGAGGCCATTCATCACCTTCGTAAGGCGTGCCATCGGGCTGGCTCCACGGCATGGCGTCGGAGGCGATGGCGCCGCCCGGATACATGACGGAAACGTCGAGCAGCGCGCGGTGGCGCGGGTTGTCTTCGGTGTCGAGGAAATGCCACAGCACAAGTGCCGAGGGATCGGTCTGCCTGATTTGCTTGAGGTCGTCGATGCCGTCGAGGCGGCGATGCGTGGTGACCAGCTCGATCGCGTCGTAACCGGTGCCGGTGCGGGCGGAAAATGCCGGATCGACGAAGAAGCCAGCGCTGACGACTGTCGAGCCGGTGCCATAGGGATAGGCTTCGGTGGTGATCCTGAGCCCTTGCGCCTGCGCCCTGGCGATGATCGCCGCGGCACGCTCGACATCCTGCAGGCTTGTCGAGTTGAGATGGCAGATGTGCATGTGCGCGCCAGTGGCGCCGGCCAGCCCGATGAGGGTGACATAGGCCTCGATCGAGCTCTTGGGATCAATGTTCGACATCTGCGCGATGTGGGTATAGGTCGGCGTGTCGGTCTCGGCGGCCAGATCGCAGATCAGGCTCATTTCCTTGGCGCCGGCGCCGGGCGCGTAGCCGGCGGGAATACCGATGCCGAGCGCCCCTTCCTCGATGCCCTTGCGGGTGAGCGCGACGATCTGGTTTGCCTGTGCTTCGGTGGCGGCATCGGTCGACCAGCGCGGGTCGTCGAAGCCGCGCCCCATGACTGTGATCGGCGCTTCGCCCGGCTTGAGTTCCATCCCGATCATCACCGCCTTGCGGGCGAAGACCCAGGCGGAAGCGGTGCCGTAGTTGAGCAGGCGCGTGGTGTTCGCCTGCGCCTCGTACCAGCCACCAACCGGCAAGGCGCCGACCTCGAGTTCGAGCGCGGTGGTGACGCCGTCGAAGGCCTGCATGCGATCGGCAGGCACGGACTGACCATGCGCATGCAGGTCGATGAAGCCGGGCGCAACGATGAGGCCGGTAGCGTCGATAACCTTGTGCGCGGGTCCAAGATCGGAACCGATGGCCGCGATCCTGTCGCCCGAAATGGCGATGTCCGCTATCTCGTCGCGCCCGGTCTCGGGGTCGACGACGCGCCCGCCTTTGATCACGATGTCATGCATGGACGACCCTTTCGGCAGCGCGGCGCTTCTTGCCCGGAACGGCATCGATCAGCCGGCGGGTGTAGTCGGACTTGGGGGTGCGGAAAATCTCTGATGTCGGGCCGACCTCTTCCAGCACGCCACGGTTCAACACGCCGACACGCTGGCACAGGTGATCGACAACCGACAAATCATGCGAGATGAACAGCATCGCCAGGCCCTGCTCGGTGCAGATCTTGCGCAAGAGTTGCAGCACCTGCGCCTGGCTGGAAACGTCGAGTGCCGAGACTGGCTCGTCGGCGATCAAAAGCTTCGGCCCGGAGGCCAATGCGCGGGCGATAGCGATGCGCTGGCGCTGGCCGCCGGAGAACTGATGCGGGAAACGGTCGAGCCAGTCCGGGTTGAGGCCGACCTGCTGCATCAGTTCTGCCGCGCGCGTCGTCAGGCCAGTGCCCTTGAGGTCGGTATAGGATTTCAGCGGCTCAGCCAGGATGTCGCGCACCCGCCAGCGCGGATCGAGCGAGGCGTAGGGGCTCTGGAACACCATCTGGACGTCGCGGCGCTTGTCGCGCAGCGCCTGGCCGCGCAAAGCGAGCCAGTCAGCGCCGTCGAAGCTCACCGAGCCGGCGCTCGGTTCGGTCAGCCGGGCGATGATGCGGCCGATCGTCGACTTGCCCGAACCGCTTTCTCCCACCAGCCCAAAGGCCTCGCCGCGCCTGATGGTGAAGCTGACATCGTTGACGGCGGTGAGCTGGCGCGGCTTCTCAAACAGCCGGCCTGACAAGGTGAAATGGCGGACCAGGCCGCGCACTTCGAGCAAAGCGTCATCAGCCATGGCTCACCTCGGCCTGCATGCGACCGGCGCCGAAGCTCGGCCGGGCGCTGAGCAATTGCAGCGTGTAGGCGTGCCTGGGGCGGCTCAGCACGTCGTCGACTGGGCCGGCCTCGACGATGACGCCGTCCTTCATCACCACGACGTCCTCGCAGACATCGCTGACGACATCGAGATCGTGGCTGATCAGGATCATCGCCGTGCCCTGCTCGCGGCTCAGCTCCTGCATCAGCCGCAGTATCTGCGCCTGCACGGTGACATCGAGTGCCGTGGTCGGCTCGTCGGCGATCAGCAAAGCCGGCTTGAGCGCGATGGCAGCGGCGATGACCACGCGCTGGCGCATCCCCCCCGACAATTGATGCGGATAGGCGTCGATGCGGCGGGAAGCTTCCTGGATGCCAACGCGTTCGAGCAGGTCGAGGCTGGCTGAGCGGATCGCCCGGCGCGACATGTCGGGGCGATGAAAGCGGAACACCTCGCCGATCTGGTCGCCAACACGCATGACCGGGTTCAGCGTCGCCATGGCATCCTGGAACACCATGGCGATACGGTTGCCGCGCAGCTTGCGCCAGTCGCGGCCAGACAAGGCAAGCAGATCGCGGCCTTCGAAAGTGAGCGCGCCACCCAGGGTGGCGTGCGAGGCATCGGTTAGCCGCATCAGCGCATAGCCGATCGAAGACTTGCCCGAGCCGCTTTCGCCGACGACGCCGAGCACCGAACCGGGTGCCACGGAAAAGCTGACGCCGTTGACGGCGCGAACCGGGCCATGGCGGCTGGGGTAGTCGACGGTCAGATCGCGAACCGACAACAAGGCAGAGGCTGTCATTGTCACATCCTCTCCAGCCGGGGATCGAAATAGTCGCGCAGGAAATCGCCGAACAGGTTGATGCCGACCGAGGAGATCAGGACCGCGATGCCGGGCGCGATGACGATCCATGGCTGGTCGTGGAGGAAGTCGCGGCCTTCCGAGATCATCACGCCCCACGATGCCGTCGGCGGCTGTACGCCGAGGCCGAGAAAGGACAAAGCGGCTTCGGAGATGATGACCAGGGCGATGTCGAGGGTGGCGACGACAAGCACGGCGGGCAGTACGTTGGGCAGGACGTGGGTGAAGATGATGCGCAGCTGCGACACGCCCATGGTGATGGCGGCATCGACATAGTCGAGGGTGCGGATGCGCATGGTTTCGCTGCGCACGATGCGGGCGAAGTTAATCCACAGCGCAAAGGCCAGAGCCATGACCAGTGTGGCGAAGCCGGCGCCCAGCACCGCCATGAAGATCAGCGCCAGAAGCAGGAACGGAAAGGCAAGCTGGAAATCGACGATGCGCATGATGATGGTGTCGACGAAGCCGCCGAAATAGCCGGCCAATGCGCCGAGCGTCGAGCCAACGACAAGAGCGATCGACACCACGATCAGCGCCACCTGGATCGAGACCTGCGCGCCCATGATGGTGCGGCTCAGGATATCACGGCCCATATTGTCGCCGCCGAGCAGGTTGGTGGTGCTGCCGCCATCCTGCCAGATCGTCGGGGCGTAACGCCATTCGATGACCTGCTGGGCGTGGTCGTGCGGAGCGAGGCTCGTCGCGAAGATTGCGCACAGCACGACGATGGCAATCAGAAACAGGCCTGAGATGCCCTTGGCGCTGCGGCTCAGGGCACCGAGAAAGCGGCGCTCGCCACTCGCCTTGGTGGCGGCAGGCACGATCACGGCCTCAGTCATTGCGCACCCTCGGGTCGATGAAGCGGTAAAGGATGTCGACGATCAGGTTCAGCGAGATGAACAGGGCCGCCGAAATCAGCACCACGGCCTGGATGATCGGATAGTCGCGGACCTGGATCGAATCGACGGCAAGCCGGCCGATGCCGGGCCAGGCAAACACCGTTTCGATGACGACGGTGCCCGAGAGCAGCGCTCCCATCTGCAGGCCGGCCAGGGTGACGATCGGCAGCAGCGCATTGCGCAGCGCATGACGCAGGATGATGGTGAGGCGCGGCACGCCCTTGGCCGTGGCGAAGGTGATGTAGTCCTGCTGCAGCACCTCGAGCATGGCCGAGCGGATCAGCCGTGCGTTGACGGCGACCAGCACGAAGGCAAGCGAGATAGACGGCAGGATGAAGTAGCGGAAGGTGTTCCAGAAGATGCTGATGTCGCGCTCGGCGACGGCGCGGCCAATGCTGGCCAACGCCGAGCCGCGATAGCCCGAGGCGGGCAGCCAGCGCAGCTCGATCGAAAACCACAGGATCATCAGCACGGCGAGCAGGAAGCCGGGCATCGACACGCCAAGCACGGCGACGAAAGTGCCGGAATAGTCGATCCAGCTGTCACGCTTGAGCGCGGTCACGATGCCGAGCGGGATGGCGATGGCGAATGCAATGATGAGCGTCCAGAAGGCGAGCTCGCCGGTCGCCGGCAGGCGCTCGGCGATCAGGCTGGTGACCGGAACGCCCTGGCGGATCGAGGCGCCGAGGTCGCCCTTGATGACGCCGCAGAGGTAGGCAACGAACTGCTCGGGCACGGAGCGCGTCAGCCCCATCTTCTCGCGCAGCGTGTCCATGTCCTGGACGCTCATGCCGGGATTGCCGGCGGCAATCACGTCAACCGGATCGCCCGGCACGAGCTTGACCAGCGAGGCCACCACAAGGATGACCCCGAGGAGGATGACGGCCGCATAGAGCAGCCTCGATACCAGCAACCTCAGCATCAATCGGCGCGGGTCACGAGGCCATGCCGAGCTTGTCGACGCGCAACTCACCGCCAGGGTTCATGCGGGCGTCGACGACATCCTTGGCAACGACGGCGAAGTTGAGCGGCTCGAACAGCGGCTTCCAGTAGGCTTCGGTGACGACCTTGGTCTGGATCTTGTCGAGAATGACCTGCCTTGCCGCCGGATCCGACGTGACGCGCTGTTCGGCAATCATGCCATCGAGTTCGGCATTCTCGTGGAAGGCCCGGTTCAGCGCGCCCTTGGTGTGGAGAACGGGGTAGACGATGTCGGCATCGGTGTAGGAATAGGTACTGATGACCATGTCCTGTCCGCCCTGCGCGGTAATCGCCGACCACTGGGCGATCGGCAAGGTTTCGATCGCGATCTCGACGCCGATCTCGCGCAGCTGTGCCTGAACGACCTCGGCGGCGCGGCGGATGACGGGCGTGTCGTTGGCGACGAGCTTGACCTTGAGGCCTTGGGCAAGGCCGGCCTCGGCCAGCAGCGCCTTGGCCTTTTCCGGATCGTAGCCGTAGGACAATTCGGCCGTCTTGGGCGAATAGCCTGCGATGGAGCTTGCGATCGGCGAGGTCGCCGGCACGGCAAAGCCGTCCAGCGCAAAGGCGATCAGCCGCTTCTGGTCGATGGCGTGCGCAAAGGCCTGGCGCACCTTCGGATTGTCGAAAGGCGGGCGCTTCTGGTTGAACACCAGCGCGCGCATCATCTGGGCCGGGCGCTCGATCATGATGGCATCGGGATTGCCGCGCAGGCGCCGCACGCTGTCGAGCGGCACCGAGGCACCGCCATACATGGCATTGATTTCACCGGTTTCGAAGGCAGCGATACGGGTCGAATCCTCGGGGTAGTGGAACAGTTCGACCGCATCGACGCGCGCCAGCGCGGCAACGGGTGCGTAGTCGTCGTTGCGCTCCAGCCGCATGCCGCGGTCGGTGGACCATGAGACGAACTTGAACGGACCGGCACCGACCGGCTTGCGGCCGAACTGGTCAGCCGCGGCTTCCACGGCGGCGCGCGAGATCGGCGCGGAATAGCCGAGCGTCAGGCCGACCCAGACGGCGACGAAGGGTTCCTTGAAGTGGTAGGCGACGGTCAGCGGGTCGACCGCCTCGGCGCGTTCCAAGGGGCCAAGGAAGAAAGCGCTCGGCGACGCGGCCTCGGGCGCCAGATGGCGCGCGACGGTCCAGGCGACTGCTTCGGCGTCGCAAGGCGTGCCGTCGTGGAACTTGACGCCGGGCTTGAGCTTGAAGGTCAGGGTCTTGTTGTCGTTGCTGAAAGCCCAGCTTTCGGCGAAACCCGGCAGGACTTCGCCGTCGTAGCCGGCGCGAGCCAGCGGCTCGTAGATCATGTCCATCGTGGTCGAGGACACTGACAAGGTGGTCTTGTGCGGGTCGAGCGTATCGGGTTCTTCCGAACGGCCGACACGCAGCGTGCCGCCTGCCTGCTGGGCAAGTGCCTTGCCGGGCATGCCCAAGCTGGCGGCCGCAGCAAGAGCTGCCGCACCGCCCAAAAAGCCGCGCCGCGATAGCGTCGCCTGCTTGAAATAATCGCGTGTCAGCGCGTCGAATTCCTTGGGGGAGAGATTTCGAAGAGACATTGTAGACCTCGCCGTAAGTTGGTTGATCAGGCTCGCTTGAAGGCCAGTTTCTTGATGCGGTCGGAGTTCATCTCGAAGCCGTCGGCGGTCACCGCCAGCGTGGCGTTCCACGGCAGGCCGGGACGCATGTCGGTGCCGGGCTGGAGCAGGAACCACAGGTCGGCGTCGACGGCGACGATGGGGGCAGTCATTGCGCCCAGGCCCGAGCGCAGGCGGAATTCGCCCTTCTGAGCATCGCCCGTGATCTCGACCTCAAAATCTTGGGCCTTGTTGACGTAGCTCCCCGCCAGCGGACGCGCGGCAGTGGCATCGGCCTGAAGCGGCGCGTAGATGCGCGGCGTGCCGCAGAAGGTACCGTCGACCTTGCCGTCGGCGCGTGGGCTCAGCACGAGGTCGGTGATGGCGCGCTCGGGCTTGGCACCACCGACATGGCCGAAATCGAAGCCTCCGACACCGCCTGCGTTGAGGAAGGTCGCAACGCCGTCCCTGGCAACGATCTCGAAGACGTCGGGGCCGCCTTCCTGGCGGTAACGGCCGGGAGCGAGGTCGATCGGCGCAGGTGCATTGTCGCCGAAATAGATGTCGGCGATGCGTCGGCCGAGTGCGAAGGAGGCGACCTGGTCGTTGTTGGCGATGATGACGACACCAAAACCGTCATCGACGAAGCGAGTGGATTCTGACTTGCCGCCGGCGACCGTTCCGCCATGACCGACAGCACGCCGGCCGCGATAGACGTCGGTGACGAGGCCAAGGCCGTAGAAGCCGGTGGCGCCGTTGTCGAAGACGCAAGGCGTGCCCATGCGCTGGTACATTTCCGCCGTGCCGACCTTGGGGTCGAACAGGTTCTGCTGCCAGACGATCATGTCGTCGAGCGTCGAGATCATGCCGCCCTCGCCGCCGAGATCGAGGCCCCAGTTGAGATTGGCCCAGCCTTCCTCACGCTTGGTGTAGTGCGCGGCGAGCCGCTTCATCGCCGATCCGTCGCGGATCAGCAGCGAAGTGTCGTCCATGCCGAGCGGGCCGGTAATGCGCTTGCGCAGCACCTCGTTGAAGGTCGCGCCCTCGATCTGCTCGATGATCTCCGACAGCATGAAGAAACCGGCATTGCAGTAGGTCATGGCGCTGCCGGGCTTGAAGTTCAGCGCGTCCTGGCGGGCGATGACGTCGCGGCCGGTCTGGCGGTCGGACGGCGTGAAAATCGACAGGCCAGCGAAGATCATCGCTTCAAGATGATCGCGGAAGCCCGAGGTGTTGGACGCCAGGTGCTCGAGCGTGACCGGCTGTTCGAGGCGGGGCACGTATGGCAGGTGCTTCTGCACCTCGTCCGACAGGTTGAGCTTGCCCTCGGCTTCCAACATCAGGATCAGCAGGACGGTGAACTGCTTGGTCTGCGAGCCGATGCGAATGATGGCCTTGCGATCCATCGGAACCGAATTGTTAATGTTGGCCAGACCGTAGGTATTGGCAAATATCTCGCGGCCGTTCTCGGTGACCGCGACGACGGCGCCGGGGCTGTCGGGGCCGGTGAAATCCTGAAACAGCGCATCGATGCGCGCGGCAAAATCGGCCGGTGCCTTGGTCATACCGATCACTCCCTTCCAGTTGTCGGATTGCCGGCGGTGCGCAGCACTGCGCCGGATGCGCGTGTAGAGACGTTGCCGCAGCCCGATCCGCCTGGCCTCGATGCCGTGCCGTGAACGTGGTTGTCGCAACGCATGGTCCTGCCCTCCCGCAGTGGCCCTGGCAGTCCGCTCGCAGCGTCCTGCAACGCAGGAATGACCCTGCGAAAATCAAAGTTTTTGCCGTTCCCGCTTTTTTGTGATGCAATCGGTAAGATTTCTTTTTGCATACGTCAAGTCGTTTGCGTAAACACTAAATCCTTGCCATTTTAGAAAACGAAAATAAGCTCAGCACGCCAAAGCTGGAGATGATGTGACCCACCAACCGCGACTGAGTGAATGCCTGCGCGCCGTGCGCCAGCGCCATGGGCTGAAGTTGCAGGAGGTCAGCGAGCGTACCGGGCTCGCGCTGTCGACGCTGTCCAAGGTCGAGAACGACCTGATGTCGCTGACCTATGACAAGATCCTGCAGATCTGCACCGGGCTGGATATCCCCGTCACGGAGTTGCTCAATTTCGAGCCGGCAAAGGGTGTGGAGCGGACGCGGCGCTCGGTCGTTTCAGGCGCCAACACGCTGCAGCTGGCGACGCGGAACTACGACTACAGCTATCTCTGCACCGACCTGATCAACAAGCGCATGGTGCCGATCATCGCGAAGATCCATGCACGCACACTTGAGGAATTCGGCCCGCTTGTCCGCCATGTCGGCGAGGAGTTCGCCTATGTGGTCGACGGCGAGATCGAAATCCATACCGATCATTACGCGCCGACTCGGCTCGCCACTGGTGACGGCGTCTATATCGATTCGACCATGGGCCACGGCTACGTCTCGGTCGGCACCGGCGAGGCGACGATCCTGTGCATCTGCTCGGCACCCGAATCCGGGCTGGAACAGGTACTCATCGACCAGGCGTGAGTGGCCCAGTCAGCGATCTATCGACGCGTAATTGGCAACGATGCTGGAGGTCTGGGCTTCGCCGCTGTGATAGTCCAACCGCCGCATCGACAGGCCATAGAGCTCCGACAGCTTGCTTTCCGTGCACATGGCGGCGACAGGGCCTTCCTCGCTTCTGGCGGAGCCATGCAACAGCACCGCCCTGTCGGCGATTTCCAGCGCATGGGTCGGCTCATGCGTCGTCATGATGATGGTAAGACCACGCTCCAGCGAAAGCCGGCGCAGCATCGACAGCACCACCGCCTGGTTGCGGAAATCGAGCGCCGAAGCTGGCTCGTCGAGCAGCAGGATGTCGGCTTCCGAGGCCAGCGCGCGGGCGATCAGGACGAGCTGACGCTCGCCGCCCGACAAGGTGCCGATCGCGCGCCTGGCAAATCCTTGCAGGCCGACAAGTTCCAGAGCTTCCGCCGCGTGCCGCCTGTCGTGGGCCGTCGCGTTCGAAAACAGCCCGACATGGCGCGCCCGCCCCATCAGCACGACATCCGCCACCGAATAGGCAAAGGGCGAAGCAAAATGCTGCGGGACATATCCGACGGTGCCATTGCTGCGGATGGCACCTGATGTCGGGGCGATGAGGCCGGCCAGGCATTTCAGCAGCGTTGTCTTGCCGCGCCCGTTGCGACCGAGCAGGACCAGCGTCTGCCCCTCTTCAAGCGAAAAGGACAGGTCGCGAAACAGCCACGCTGCGTCAGTGCCATAACGGAAACCCACGGACTGCGCGCTGATCATCGCTACCAGCCCTCGTTATGGGTGCGATGCAGCAACACCATGAACACCGGCGCGCCGACGATGGCGGTGAGCACGCCAAGGGGGATTTCGGCCGGGATCAGCGAGCGCGCCATGACATCGACAAGCAACATGAAGCTCGCGCCCAGTAGCGCAGAGGCCGGCAGCAGCCGACGATGGTCGGGACCGACAAGGGAGCGGGCGAAATGCGGCACCACAAGGCCGACCCAGCCGATGATGCCGGAATTGGCGACGCTTGCCGCCGTGATGCCGGTGACGCAGCATAGCACCAGCCATCGCGTCGGCTCGACCTTGAGGCCGAGGCCGCGGGCCTCCTCGTCGCCGAGCGACAGGATGTTGATGCGAAAGCGCATCAGCATCAGCGGCAGGGCAAAGACAGACACGATCGGCACCATGTACAGGGCGCGCTCGGGCGTTGCGCTGGCAAACGATCCCATCAGCCAGAAGACGATCGCCGGCAGCGTGTCGTTGGGGTCGGCGAGATAGGTGGCGAGCGAAACCAGCGCGGAAAACAGCGCCGAAATGACGACGCCCGACAGCACCAGCATCAGGATCGACGAGCGGCCCGACTTGCGGCTCATCAAGACGACAAGCAGCAGCGCGGCAAGCCCGCAGGCAAAGGCCATCGACCACAAGGCGACAGCACCAAGCCCAAGCAGGATAGCAAACACACCGCCGAAGGCTGCGCCTGAGGAAACGCCGATGACATGCGGATCGACGAGCGGATTGCGAAACACGCCCTGCAGCACTGCGCCGGAAAGCGCGAGCCCGGCACCGACAAAACCGCCGATCAGCATGCGCGGAATGCGCACCAGCTCGACCACCCGCCACACCGGTTCGGCAACGCCCGCCCGGCCCGGGCCAATGCCAAGCCAGCCCAAGACCAGCGTCGACAGATCGCCAAGACCAACGCCATAGCGGCCGATCGACAGCGACCCGACCATTGCCGCAACAAGCAGGACGACAAGGGCGGGCATGGCCAGGCCTGTGCCGCTCTTGCGCATGTTGGCAGCCGTCGTGCCGTCGTTGTCGACCATCGACGACATCAGGCCGGTCTGCCTGCTGGACGATACGGCTCTTGATGCGCTGCGGGTTCGTCGGAGAAGACCAGGGCTTTCAGGATGTCCTGGAACAGATTGGGCTGATGGCGCGGATCCGAGCAGAACTGCTCGATGTGGTCGCCATTGTGCATGAACACCTTGCCACCGCCGGGCATGCGCCAGACCCAGTCTACCGGGCCTTCGTGGATCGTGCCATCGGCTGTCGGCCCGCCGATCAGGCACAGCCACTGCGCGCCATCGGGCGCATCGCCATAACCGCGTGCGTATTGGCCCAGAATGCCCTCGTGGCGGTGGAAGTTCTCAAAATCCATGCGGCCGAAATAGCCGCCCGGTTCGGCCGGCCGGATCATCCAATTGGTGAAGGGTTTTGGGCTGACCGCCTTGAACGGCGACAGGCAAGGCAGCCACGGAATGATGATGTGGCCATTGATCAGGAAGTGACCACCCGAGGCGAGATAACCGACGAGTTGCTCTTCGATCGACTTGAGGAAGATCTGGTCGTGCATGCCCGACAGCATCAGCACGTCGACATCACCAAGGTCCCTGCCCTCGAGTTCATAGACGTCGATGGCGCTGTAGCGCCAGTCCTGCGGCACCAGGCCGCCGATGCGATCGATGTTGTAGCTCCGGGTCGAACGGACATAGAGCAAATGCGGCTTGTTTCCGCCGCGAAAGCTGGTCTCAGCCACGGGTCCGCACCTCCGCCTTGAGCCAGGGGTAGAAGCCGTTGAGAAAGCGCGTGGTTGCCGGCATGAAACGCCGCCCGTGATGGGTGTGCGGATCGATGGTCGAGGCGATCAGCCGCCCGCCTCCGTCGACGGGCAGGTCGAACATCAGGCAGCCCTCGTCATTGTCGATATTGAGAATCGGCGTTGCGGCCTCCGGAAAACGGAAGGCGCCGAAGAAGTGCCAGCACATGTCGGCGAGCGGGATCGCCTGAGCCATCGAGTGCAGTGGCGTGGGCTGATAGGCCTCCATGCGGCCACCCGGCCGCATCCACCACTTCCAGTCTTCGGTTTCGCGGCTGAACCACTGCACGGACACGACATCGAGCCATTCGTCCATGCGGTTGGGTTCGAAGACGATCAGGAAACCACCCTGCGCCAGATAGTCGTTGAGCTGGCGGGCATGCCTGCGCAACAGGTCCTGGTTGGAGAAGTCGGGAACGACGATCGCCCTGAATGCGCTCAGGTCGACGCGGTCGATGAAGCGCAGATAAATCTCCTCATCGAGCAGTGCCTTGTAGTCCTGGAAGCACTGCAGATGCGCACCATCACCCGATGTGACGAAACCGATATCCTTCACGTCAGTTGCTCCCGGGCCTTACTTGGCCGAGCCAAAGCTCTTGGCATAACCAGCGCTGTTGCCGTTCCAGTCCATCTGCAGCAGTTGGTCCATCTGCGCGGCGGTCAATTCCTTGCCATAAAGGAACCTGAACCCGTCGGAGACTGCCTTGCGCATGTCGGTGTCGAACAGCTCGGGATAGCCGATTTCGGCGAACCACTGATAGGCAAGCTCGCCGCCGGCTGCGGTCGCCGGATCGATGGCCGGGGTCTTGTAGACACGCGTATTCTTGACCGCGTCGAGACTGGCGAGAACCGGGTGGCCGAGGATGTCGGCTGGCTTGATGGTGTCGTTGTAGTAGTTGACCAGGATGATGTCGGGGTTCCACTGCAGCAGGGATTCGGCGCCGACCTTGACCGAGCCTTCGGTGAAGCCGGCTTCGGTCGCGGCATTCACCAGGCCCGAGGCCTTGAAGTACGCCTCCTCGCGGCCGAAGACGACGAACTCGTTGTCATTCATGGAGTCGATGAAGACGATGCGCGGCCGCTTGCTGTCGACAGCCGAAAGCACCGCCGAGATGTCGTTGACGGTCTTGTCTTCCCAATCGAGAAACGCCTGGGCGCGTTCCTGCTTACCGAGTATCTGGCCGAGCATGGCGACGTAGCCGCGACGCGTCTCACGCGATTCCGTGCTGACGGTTGCCACCTTGATGCCGGCGTTTTCCATCGGCGCGACACGCTCATCGCCCTTGGCCTGCCACTGCAGAACCACATCGGGCCCGGCCTTCAGGATTTCCTCGACATTGGGAATGAAGTTCGGCGCCACCAGATCGGTACGGATGTTGGCGATCTCGGGGAAAAGCTGGCCGATGACCCCCTTCATCAAGGCGCTCTGCGCCCGCGGGTTGATCGCCAACAGGCGCTCGGTTCCGCCATCGATGGCGATCATCGCTTCGGGAATGGGCAGCGGAAAGATGGCGACTTTCTTGACCGGGCTTTCGATCTGGACCGCCTGGCCACGGGAGTCCGTGACCGAAACCGTCTCTGCCCGGGCAAATGTGGGTGTTGCGATCAACGCCGCCAAGCCAAGAGCCGCAACGGAATGTCGGATTGTCATCGTCTGAAATCTCCAGGTCGCCATGCCGGCGGACTGGCATCGGTAATAATCCTGAAACTGATCGTCAAGTTTATTCGTCAAACCCGCGGCTGGCCGGCGCTGGCCAGCCCTTTTGTGGCCCAGCGCGTAAGAGCCATTCAAACGTGACAAGGCGCGATGTCAGTTCCGACGCTGGTCCAGTGCCTTGCGCATCTGTTCGAGCAGCGGCGTCGCGCTTGCGATGAGGTCAGGCGCAATGACGCCGGAGAGCCAGGCGAGTTCCGGTGCAAGCGCCCGGATGGCCTCGGCATGAGCGCTTCGCCCCTGGTCCGTGAGGTCGACACGCTTGGCGCGGCCATCGCTGGTATCTGGACGAACGGTGATCCAGGCGGCTCGCTCCAGATGGCCGAGCGTATTGGTCATCGCCCCCTTGGTCACCTGCATGGCGTTGGCGATCTGCAAAGGTGTGCGGTCGCCACCGAGCCGGCTCAGATGGTTGAGCACCGAGAATTGCGGCAGCGTCATTGTTCCCGGCATGACCTTTTCGAAAGCCGCGCCCGCAAGCTGGGCGATAATCCCGATCTCATTGAGGAAGCGAAACATTGCCGCGAGGCTCGCTTCGTCTTCGCTGGCTTGCTTGTTCATGTGTTCCTGATCCGGGTCTGGTAGGGCCAGCGCGGCGCACCTTTCACGTGCGGAGCATACCCAAGTCGAACGAACATTTGCAGCGTTTCGTGAGCCGCGATGCCAAGGGTCTTTCGCATCGACGAGAAATGCAGCCGCATTTCATCAAATTCCTGCAACGACTGACTGAGGGGATGCATACTGATACCGAGCCCCGTGGCAGCCAGGTTGAGCCGGACATAATCGCGACCCGCGCCGATCTGCTGGTGACGGCTGTTTCCAGGTGTCGTCAGCCATATGAAAGCCATGGCCGTGTCAAACGGCGCCTTGATGACCGGAATCTGCTGCCTGAACGCCGAAGAGTTCGGATCAAGCAGGTCGTGCCTGCGGAGCAGGCCGAATGTTGCCAGCCCCTCGATGAACGGACCGCTGAGATCTATGCCATCAGGATTGGCCTCGATTTCTGCTCTTCCTATCCGCATCAGTTCGACACTTTCCTTCATCGTTGTGTAGGTCGTCAGTTCAGTTTCCAATGCCGCCCAGGCTCTCGTCCGTAGCTCCCCCACCCGCGCCGGGTCATTGGTGTGGCCAACGGCATATGTGCGTGCTGCCGCCGAGATCGTGGCCAGACTCTCGGAAGAGACCTGCTTCGAGATGTCGTAGAGCTCCTTGTTGGACCGCCGCGACAAAACATGGGCGAAGAGTGGCTCGGACGGTGTCGTTGGATCGCGGACAAAGCGGACGCGCGCGACAGGCCGCTCGTCGAGCCGCGGCTGTGGCTCGCCGTCAGGAAAGACCGAGATGTCGGTACGCCAGCCCTGTTGAGCCGCGGCTTGAGCAAGCAGTTCGAGAAAACAGCCAAGCCCGATGGTGATCTGCCGATCGAAGGGATCCGTGTGTGGCAGGCGGCGGTCGAGGTCGCAGAACAGCGTGATTTCGCCATCAACCGAAAGCTCCGCCACCCAAGGCTGGCGATTGTGCGGATTGGGCGCAAGGACGGCGTAACTCAATGCCCGCCGTCGCGGGTCGGCTCCATCGAGCACGCCTGCATCCTGCCACGGCTCCCTCGCTCGCATGGGGTCACGTGTCGTTGCCCAGACTGAAACGCCCGTCGCGGCGAGCACGACGCCGCCGCCAAGGATGGAAAGAAACTTGCGCCTGCCGTTCATGATGCCCTTACTTATGTAGTTTAACGTCATACCAATTATGATTTAACATTAAACTATATGTCAAGCTGGAGGGCGCACCACGCTCGGCATACGTTGGCCGTCGGGCCAACGCGCTGAAGTTCCGGTGCCGGCAACGTGGATGGCTTCAGGCGAGCCCGAGATAGGTCGCCAGTTCGCGCGCGGCGGCCCCACCTGCGCGATTGGCGCCGATGGTCGAAGCCGAGGGGCCGTAGCCGACTAGATGGATGCGCGGATCCCTTGAAACCTGTGTCGCCAGCTTGCCGGCCATGACGATGCCGCCGCCCTCCTCGCGGATCTGCAGCGGCGCCAGATGGTCGAGCGAGCTGCGGAAGCCGGTGTTCCACAAGATGACGTCGGCCGGCTTTTCGCTGCCGTTGGGCCAGCGGAGGCCATTCTCGGTGATCTCGCTGAACATTGGCAGGCGGTTGAGCACGCCACGTTCACGGGCAGCCTTGAGCGCCGGCGTCCACGGGATGCCGGTGACCGACACGACCGAGCCGGGCACCAGCCCTCGCCGCACCCTGTCCTCGACGATCGCGACAGCGGCGCGGCCATCGTCCGGCGTGAACGGGCGGTCGCGGAACTGCGGCTCACGGCGCGTGACCCAGGTCGTGGAAGCGACGCGCGAGATCTCATCGAGCAGCTGCAGTGCCGAAATGCCGCCGCCGACGATGACGACATGCTGGCCGGCAAATTCCTCGGCGTTGCGGTAGTCGCGGGTGTGGAGCTGCCGCCCCTTGAAGCGCTCGGCGCCAGGATAGGCCGGGATGACAGGCGTTTCCCAGGTGCCGGAGGCGTTGACGATGCCACGGGCCGAAAACGTCTCGCGGTCAGTCTCGACACGCAGCCGCTCGCCGCGGTCGCAGACGACCTTGACCGTTACCGGCCGGTAGACCGGCAGATTGAATTCGCGCTCGTAGGCGGCGAAGTATTTCGGCACCGCGACCGACGCCCGGACCTCGGTCGCGCCCTCCTCGACGACGTCGGCGAACTGCATGCCGGGCAAATCATGGATGCGGTTGACGGTCGACAGCGTCAATGACGACCAGCGATACTGCCAGGCGCCGCCGGCCTCGGGCGACTTGTCGAGGATGACGAAGTTGCGGCCGGGCTGGAGGCCGAGCTTGCTGAGATTGTAGGCAGTGGAAAGCCCTGCCTGGCCAGCACCGATGACAACGATGTCGGTCTTGTAGGCCGTGCGGACGTCGCCCTTCACGGGCAACGGATCGGATGGCAAGCGTTGGCTATCTTGGTCGGACATGGCCGAGCAGAAATAGGCAACCGTGGCGAGAGGCGCAACGGGTCAGGGGACCTCGACGGTATGGACCTTGGCATTGGTCAGAACCATCGGCTTTGCCAAAGCGGGCGCCACGACCATGCCGCCTGCGAGGATCGCCGCGACTGCAGTCTTGATGCTGTATGTCATTTGCTGTTCTCCACGGTGGGCGCCCACAAGCTAGACGCCGACGAAAGCGGCGTCCATCGCGCGGGATCACAGGGCTGCGGAGTCCCTCTTTCGGGGTATGGCATCAAGCGTCGGGCCGACAGCTCCAGCGGCTCCCGAGCTATCGGCTTGAAGACGCTGCGGCAGCCTCCGAGCGCGTCAATTCGTCAAACAGCCAGTCATGCAGCTTGCGGATCGCCCTGTCCTTGCGGCGGGCGGGTGCGGCGATGAAATAATAGGCGCCGAGCCGGATGTCGGTGTCGAACAGCTCGACGAGGCGGCCCTTGGTCATTTCATCGCCAGCGATCAGGCGTGTGGCGAGCGCGACGCCCTGGCCGGCGAGCGCGGCTTCGAAGCCCAGGCTGGCGTCCCAAAGGCGTGGGCCGCGCAAGGCATCGTGATTGACACCGGCAGCGCTGAACCAGTCGGCCCATTGCTGGCGGTTTTCCTCGTGGATCAGCGGCGCGCGTGCCAGTTCGTCAACGCGTTCGAGCGGGCCTGTCGCCGAAAGCCATTCCCGGCTGGCGACCGGAAACATCCGGGGATAGACAAGCTGGCTCGCGCCAATCGGCATGTCGTCCAACTTGCCGTAGCCGACCATCACTTCCGCTTCGCCGACGGAGAAATCCGGCAACCGGTCGATCGCGCGCAGCACAATCTCGGTCTCTCCCAGCATCTGCTGGATCTGCGGCAGCCTCGGCCCGAGCCAGCGCGTGGCAAGGCCGGGCATGCACCATAGCCGCAAGCTGCGCCGGTGCGACGGCGGGCGAAGCTCCTCGGTCGTCGTCGCAATGAGTTCGAAAGCCGTGGAAACAGCGGCATGGAAGATTTCACCCTCGCGGGTGAGGCGAAGCCCCCTCGGGCTTGAGGCGACAAGTTTCACCGCCATCCAGAATTCGAGATTCTTGACGTGGCGGCTGACCACCGAGTGGCTGATGCCGAGGTCGTCAGCTGCCTTGCGCATCGAGCCCATGCGCCCGGCGGCCTCGAAGGCACGGACCATCGCCAGAGGCGGCATGAGCTGCTCGTTCTTTTCCGTGGAGCGGCGTCTGCGAAGTTCGGTACCCAATCGGCTGTCTTTCGAAAGTGAGTGGTGCGTCAAAGGCACCACAGCATCTAAATCAATCGCGCACTGCATGCAAAGAACTGTCGCTAGGTTGCCGGCGAAAACTTGCGGAGCATCCCCCCATGACGAACAACAACACTTTGCTTGCACGCCGGACGGCGGCAGTGGCGCGCGGCGTAGCAACCGCTTTCCCGGTCTTTGCCGGCAAGGCCGAAGGCGCCGAGGTCTGGGACGTCGAAGGCCGCCGCTTCATCGATTTCGCCGCCGGCATCGCGGTGCTGAACACCGGCCACCGCCATCCCAAGGTGATCGCCGCTGCCAAGAATCAGCTCGACGCCTACACCCACACCGCATTCCAGGTGTTTCCCTACGAGCCCTATGTAGCACTTTGCGAGCGTCTGAACGCGCTGGCGCCGTTTTCCGGCGCGGCCAAGTCGCTGCTGTTTTCGACCGGTGCCGAGGCCGTCGAAAACGCGATCAAGATCGCCAAGGTGGCGACGGGCCGGACGGGCATCATCGCTTTTGCCGGTGCGTTCCACGGCCGTACGGCGATGACGATGGCGCTGACCGGCAAGGTTGACCCCTACAAGCGCAAGTTCGGCCTTTCGCCGGCCGGCGTTTATCACGTCCCGTTTCCGGCCGAGCCGCTGGGCGTCGATGTGTCTGAATCGCTGCGGGCGTTGCAGTTGCTGTTCCGCGCGGATATCGCCCCGTCCGACGTCGCGGCGATCATCATCGAGCCTGTTCAGGGCGAAGGCGGTTTCTGGCCCGCTCCCAAGGAGCTTCTCGTGGCGCTGCGGGAGATTTGCGACCAGCACGGCATCGTGCTGATCGCCGACGAGGTGCAGTCGGGATTTGCCCGCACCGGCGCGATGTTCGGCATCGAGAACTCCGGTGTCGAGCCCGACATCATCACGGTCGCCAAGGCGCTCGGCGGCGGCTTTCCGCTGTCCGGAGTCATCGGCCGCGCCGCGATCATGGATGCAGCGGAACCCGGCGGCCTTGGTGGCACTTATGCCGGCAACCCGATCGCCTGTGCTGCGGCACTCGCCGTACTCGACATCATCGAGGACGAGCAGCTGGTGACGCGCGCCAATCAGATCGGGGCCTCGATCAAGACCGCGCTGGAGCGGATTGCGTTGCGCAATGACGCAGTCGCGATGTCGTCGATACGCGGGCCAGGTGCCATGGTCGCGTTCGACATCGTCACCCAGCGCGGCAGTTCGGTACCTGACGCCGAGACCACAAAGAAGGTGGTGCAGGCAGCACTCGGGCACGGGCTCATCCTGCTGTCCTGCGGCGTATTCGGCAATTCGATCCGTCTGCTCTGTCCGCTGACGATTTCAGACGAGCTGCTTGGCGAGGGGCTGGAACTGCTGGAACGCGCCCTCGTCGACGCGAACGGCTAGGAGTGGTCATGCGCACTCTCGCAGACAGCAGCCTGCTCAAGTCGCAGGCATTCATCGACGGCTGTTATGTCGGATCAGGCGAAACGCCTGTCACCGATCCGGCGTCCGGCGCCGTCATCGCCCATGTCCCCAACCTTGGCGCGGAGGCTGCCACTCATGCCGTCGAGGCGGCTTCCAGGGCGTTCCGGCCGTGGGCGGCAAAGACGGCGAAGGAACGTTCGGCAACGCTGCGGCGCTGGTTCGAGCTCATCGTTGCGGCACGCAACGACCTTGCGGCCATACTGACCACCGAACAGGGCAAGCCGCTGGCCGAGGCGCTCGGCGAGATCGACTATGCCGCATCCTATGTCGAGTTCTATGCCGAGGAGGCCAAGCGTATTGCCGGCGAGATCCTGCCGTCGCACCGTCCTGACGCCCGTATCCTGGTGCAGCGGCAGCCGCTCGGCGTGGTCGCCGCGATCACGCCATGGAACTTCCCGGCGGCGATGATCACCCGCAAGGTCGCCCCGGCACTCGCCGCGGGCTGCACCGTCGTCGTCAAACCGGCGCCCGAAACACCGCTGACCGCCCTGGCCCTGGCGGAGCTGGCACGGCGTGCCGGCTTTCCCGCCGGCACCTTCAATGTCGTCACAGGCGATGCGGTCGCCATCGGCGGCGTGCTGACATCGCATCCGGCGGTCCGGCTCGTCGGCTTCACCGGCTCGACACCGACAGGCAAGCTGCTGATGCGGCAGGCCGCCGGCACGGTCAAACGTGTCGCCCTGGAGCTTGGCGGCAATGCCCCCTTCATCGTCTTCGACGACGCCGATGTCGACGCAGCCATCGAAGGTGCGATGGCCTCTAAATTCAGGAACTCCGGCCAGACCTGCGTCTGCACCAACCGCATCTACGTCCAGTCGGCCGTCCATGACGTCTTCGTCGCCAAGCTGACGGAGCGGGTGAAGCAGTTGCGTGTCGGCTGCGGTTTCGACGACGGCGTGGTCCAGGGGCCGCTGATCTCGGAACGAGCCGTCGCCAAGGTGGAAGCACATATCGAGGACGCGCTCGGCAAGGGAGCAAGGATCGCGGCCGGCGGCAAGCGCCACGCGCTTGGCGGCACGTTCTTCGAGCCGACCGTCATCACCGGCGCTGCCTCCGACATGCTGCTGGCGCAGGACGAAACCTTCGGCCCGCTGGCGGCCGTATTCCGCTTCGAGACGGAGACCGAGGTGCTACAGGCGGCGAACGCCACCGAGACCGGCCTCGCCGCTTACTTCTTTACGAAAGATTCGGCGCGGGTCTTCCGCATGATGGAGCGGCTCGAATTCGGCATGGTCGGCGTCAATACCGGGCTGATCTCGACCGAACTGGCACCCTTCGGCGGCGTCAAGGAAAGCGGCAATTCGCGCGAAGGCTCGCATCACGGCATCCTCGAATTCACCGAGCTCAAATATGCCTGCATCGGAGGCATCGATGCGGAGGGCTGACATAGATAGCGCCGTGACCATGCCCAACCTCACTGTCGACGGCGAACGCCTTTGGCAGTCGCTGATGGAGACGGCCGAGATCGGCGGCACCCAGAAAGGCGGCATCAAAAGGCTGATCCTGACCGACGAGGATCGCGCCGTCCGCGACTGGCTGGTCCGCCAATGCGAGGCGCTCGGCTGCCGCACGGCAATCGACGAGGTCGGCAACATGTTCTTCACCCGGCCCGGCACCGAGCCGAGGCTTGACCCGATCGCCATCGGCAGCCACCTCGACACGCAGCCGACCGGCGGCAAGTTCGACGGCATCCTCGGCGTGCTGGCCGGCCTCGAAATCCTGCGCAGCCTAAGCGAAAGCCACAATGAGGCGGAGTCGTCGACCAAGGAGCAGTGCCGGGCAGGAGCGCAGACACTGCTGAATGCTGTGCTCGGCCTGGACCGAACAGTTGGACAACTGCCTTCCACATAGGAGCTGCACGTCTGTAGGAATTTCTGAAGTGCGGTGGAGACCTCATGCCGGACGCGCCAAGCTGCTCTCTAGTCTAGTTGGCGCAATGGCCGGCTCCGCCAGAACCCAGACCGACACCATGTTCAAGGAGTTCAGGTGATCTGGCCGCGCGCTGCCACCGGCTCCGCGCGGACATAATACTCGCCCCTGACGAGATGCACGGAATCGACCATGTTGCTGACCACACAGGCGTGGTTGGGAACAATGCGCAGAAGTTCGCCGACCACAGGCGCCTGTTCGCTGACGTACTCGATCCTTCCATGCTCCTCGTTGAGAGAAACGACCGAGCAATCGGGACGCTCCAGTACCATGCCGTAGCCGCTCATGCCGAAAAGGTCGGACGTCAGCACCTTTGTGCCGGCATCGACGATCGCGCGGCCACGCGCGGGCGCACTGATGACGGTGGTCAGAACCGTCAGCGCGCAATCCTCGACGCCGCATGCGCCGGCGGTTACGAGCGACCGATCATTGTAGACGTAACTGCCCGGCCTGTATTCGGTCAGGCTTGCGTGGCGTTTCATTGCGTAGAGATCGGGGGTCCCGCCGCTGGATACGACTTCGGCTTCGATCCCCGCAGCACGAACCGTGCGAGCAACACGCTCCAGCGATTCCCCGGCTGCATTGCCTTGGCCGGGAGCCGGGTAAGTCATCACGCCAGCGAAACGCAAGCCCGCAGAGCGGGAGATCTGCCGGGCCAGTGCAAGTACATCCTCCGGCGTCAGGACGCCGCACCGCTGCATGCCGGTGTCGCATTCCACCAGGACGCCGAGTTCACTTTTTGCGTCCGCGAATATACGCGCAAGGCCACCAACGACTTCGGCGCTATCAGCAACCACGGAAAGGCGGCATCGCTCCGCGAGACGCCTGAGCCGCTCAAGCTTGCGCTCGCCGACAATGTTGTAGGTAATCAGGATGTCATCGATTCCGGCATCGACCATCACCTCGGCTTCGCCGATCTTCTGCGCCGTGACGCCAACCGCCCCCGCCGCCAGTTGGGCGTGGGCCAGCAGTGGCAATTTGTGCGTCTTGATGTGGGGCCGGACTGTAACGCCGAGCTTGTCACACTGCTCCTGGCAGCGCCTGATGTTCCGCTCGACGACATCGAGGTCGATCAGCACTGCGGGCGTGTCGACGACGTTGCGCCAGCGCAGGGGGCCGGCTTCCGGCAGCATCAGCGGCGTAGCGTTCATTCTTTTCCGTCCAAGGATTTGACGTTGCGAAGATAGTCGAGAACCATTTCGGTCATATGCTGGAGACGAACCTCTTCCGCACCCTGCCCGAGCAGGTTGCGATTGAAGACCACGCCGAGCGTCCAGCGATTGGCCAGGAAGAAATAGCCCAGGCCGACGATCGAGACGTAGAGTTCGACGACATCGACATTCGACCGGAAAATGCCTTGTTCCTGACCTCGGCTAATCAACTCGCTCAGGCGCCGCGATAACGGCGTGAACATGCTGCGGATGCTCTCCGATCGCTCAAGGTGCTGGGCCTTCATCAGATTTTCGGAGTTCACCAGCACGATGAATTCCGGATGATCGACGAAGTACTGGTATGTGTGCGCGATGAGTTCGCGGATGCCAGCTTCCGGCTCGAACTCAGCCAGAACCAGGGCCTCGTTCTGCGAGCGAAGCTCCTGGTAGATATCTTCGAGGACGGCTACGAACAGATCATCCTTCGAACTGAAGTAGTGGTAGAGAACACCCTTGCTCATGCCCGTGCGGGTGGCGATCCGATCCGTGCGGGCGCCATCGTAGCCGTTCTCGGCAAATTCCTCGCGAGCTGCTTCGATGATCATGAGCCTTGTACGCTCGGGGTCGCGCTTCTTGGCAGCCGGCTGTGCTTCGCTTTCAGAGTCGCGCTTGCGCTTTTCTACCACCGGATACGCTCCTTCGTGTCAGCTGCGAAGAGATGGAGATTGGTCGGGTCGAAGACGAGCCCGACGTGCTCTCCTTGTGTGAGATGCTGGCGGGCCCGGGACTGGACCGTCCACTTTTCGGAGCCTACCGAAAGAATAACATTGGTCTCGCACCCGGTATGCTCGACAAGATCAACCGTACCGGTGAGTTTGGCGCCCTCTGGCGAAACAACTTCCAGGTGTTGCGGCCTCACCCCTGCCACAACCTCCTTGTGGGGCGACGTCGGTACGTTGGCAAGGTCGATCGGTCCTGAGCCGGCATGGAATTCGAGCGTGGCTGCTCCGTCTCCGGCCGCCAGCGTTGCGTTGCCCAGGTTGATCGTGGGAGAGCCAAGAAACCCGGCGACGAAAACATTTGCCGGCTTGTCGAAAAGCTCGAGTGGCGTGCCCACCTGCTCGACCTTGCCCCGGTTCATCACCACAATGCGATCGGCCATGGTCATCGCCTCGATCTGGTCGTGCGTGACATAGATCGAGGTGGCGCCTAACGACTTGTGCAGTTGCCGGAGCTCGATGCGCATGTGGTGCCGGAGTTTCGCGTCGAGATTGCTCAGCGGTTCGTCGAACAGAAAAGCCCTGGGCTCTCGCACCATCGCCCTGCCCATCGCGACGCGCTGGCGCTGTCCTCCCGAAAGGGCACGCGGCTGCCGGTCAAGAAGCGCTTCGAGATGCAGCGTGTTGGCAACTTCGGCGACAGAACGACCAATTTCGTCCTGGCTGGCGCCGCGCAGCTTCAGGGGAAAGCCGATGTTCTGCGCGGTCGTCATGTGCGGGTAAAGCGCATAGGTCTGAAACACCATCGCAAGATCGCGTCTCTGCGGCCCGATGTCGTTCACGACCTCGCCGTCGATGGCGATGGTGCCTCCCGAGATGGTTTCCAGTCCGGCGATCATCCGCAAGAGCGTAGACTTGCCGCATCCGGACGGACCGACCAGGACGACGAATTCGCGATCCTCGATTGCGATACTGACGTCGTCTATGATCGTGACCGCGCCATATTGCTTACGAATATTGGTGAGATTGATCGAAGCCATCCAGCTCCTCCTACTTGACCCCACCAAGCGCCATTCCCCCGATGAGGTAGCGCTGGATGGATGCAAAGACGATTGCGACAGGCACCGACGCAAGCAACGTCGCGGCCATGATGAGATGCCATTCAATTTGGTAGAGAGTGCCTGTCAGGAATGCGATCTGAACCGGCGCGGTCTGCTGGGTGACCTGACGCAATAGCGTCAGCGACATCGCGTATTCGTTCCAGGAATTGACGAAGGTGAAGATTGCCGTGACGACGATGCCGGGAAGGCACAGCGGCAGGAAGACCCTGATGAAGGCACTGAACCGACCGGCGCCGTCGATCCACGCCGCCTCCTCGAGGTCCTTCGGAATGGTCGCGAAATAGCTCTGCAGCATCCACACGGCAAATGCCATGAAGAAAGCGCTGTGGGCGATGATGACCGACAGCAGGCTGTTGACCAGGCCGAAATAGGCGAACATTCGAAACAGGCCGACAATCAGGACGATCGGCGAGATCATCTGGGTGATGAGAAGATAATTGGTCAGCGCGCCCTTGCCGGGAACTCTCATCCGGGTGAGCGCATAGGCGGCGGGTATGGCCACGGCCAGTGACAGAACGGTCGCCCCGATACTGATCGCCAGCGAGTTTGCCAATGCCCGTCCAAAGCCTTTTTCGAAGATGAGTTCCGCAAAATTGCCGAGATAAAGCTCTCGCGGCAGCCAAGTGCGATCGAAGGTGAATATCTCATCCTTCTGCTTCAACGACGTCGATAGCATCGTTGCATATGGAAACAGAACGACCAGGAGGAAGGGCGACAGCAGCGCCCAGCACACGAGACTTTTCTTCGCCTTAGTCATCGTTGCGCGCTCCCTGCGACTTGGTCAGAAACAGATAGACGAGGGCAAAGACCAAAAGGATTGCAAACATGACCATCGAGCCAGCTGCTGCGTTGCCCAGCTTGCCGAACGCAAAAGCCTGCTTGTAGACGTAGGTGATCAGAATGTCGGTCCGGTTGGCGGGACCGCCATTGGTCATGATCCAGATGATCGGGAAAGAATTGAAAACATAGATGACATTGAGGACGAGCGCGATCTGCATGAACGGCCACAGCAGCGGCAGCGTGATGTAGTAGAAGCTCCTGGCAGGTGCCGCTCCGTCGATGGCGGAGGCCTCGTACAGGGACTCCGGGATTGACGTCAGCCCACCGAGAAGAATGGTCACCGTAAACGGCACCGACACCAAAATTCCGATCAGTATCTCGATGAGGAACGCCATCCTGGCATCGGCCAACCACGGATAATTCTCGAATGGCAGGCCAAGTGCGGCCAACGTCATGTTGAGCGTGCCGAAATCCCCATTTACGACATAGCGCCAGACCACCGCCGTCATCGCCAGCGAGATGGCCCACGGCAGCAGCACGATCGTCCGGGCGATTGTCCGGCCGTAGAAATCCTCATTGAGGATCAAGGCAATCGGCACCGAAACCAGCAGGGTCCCGCCGACCACGCAGACTGTCCAGATCACTGTCTGGCGCGCGGCCTGCAGAAAAACCGGGTCGGCGAACGCCTTGGCAAAGTTGGCAAGGCCAGCAAACTCCCTGACAACACCCGTGCGGCTCACGTCAAACAGCGACATGCGGATCACGTCGAATATCGGATAGCCGATCACGGCGACCGAAAGCAGCAGACAAGGCGCAATCAGGATCAGCGCGAAGGCCGGCCCCGGCAGCCCGAGTTTGCTCGACCGGCCCGCGCTAAAGGCCCGTCTGGGAGCGGTCTTCTCAATTCCCGGCATACGCGCTTTACCTTTGAGGAAGAGCGGTGGCGTGGTCGTCACGCCACCTGAGTAGAATGGGATCGCTCGCAGGCGACGATTTCAGGACTTATTCTTCTTCGGCAAGAATCGCGTCCATCTTCGCTGCGGCCTGCTTCAGGCCCTCCTCGGCCGAAACCTCACCCGAGTAAATTTTGGACAGTTCGGTCTTGAGGCCATCGGCCATCTCTTCCCAACGCGGAAACAGCGGCGCGAACTTTGCCATCGATCCCATTTCCAGAAACACCGACATCTTCGGGTTTTCGGTGAAGAAGGGCTCAGTCGATTCCGCCTTCAGCACGGGCACGAAGCCTTCGAGCTTGCCGAATTCAAGCCTGTTTTCCTTGTTGAAGATGAACTCCAGGAACTTCATCGCCTGTGGCTTCACCTTCGAGGATTCAAGGACCGCGATGGTGTCGGTGACGCCATAGGTCGCCTCGGTCGTGGCGGCCGGAATGCGGCTGATGCCGTACTCGACATCCTTGCCCTGTTCGGCGAGCTGTGCATTGAACCAGGGACCCGACAGGACCATGCCCATCTTTCCGGCGGCGAAGAGATTCTGCAGGTCCTCGCGGCTCGAACCGGTGACGCCCGGCTGGGTGACATTCGCCTTGATCATGCGCAGATAGTTGTTGGTCGCCGTCACCGCCTCAGGCGAGGCGAACCCGCTCTTGCCGTCCGGCCCCAGAATGCTGCCGCCATGGGTCCAAAGGCTGTAGAACCAATAGCCTTCAGTATCGAGGTCCCGCCCCTGGACGCCGATGCCGTAGACTCCGTCGCCCAGCGCATCGATCTTCTTGGCCGCCTCGAATGCCTCGTCCCAGGTTGCTGGCGGCTTTGCGATCCCCGCCTGCTCGAGCAGCTTCTTGTTGTAGAACAGCCCCCGTACCGATGCTGCAATCGGCAGTCCCCACGTATGGTCGCCCTGCTTCTGAAGGTCGAGATAGGTCGGCACGAAGGTGTCGGCAAAGCCGGGCGACATCAGGCCTTCGATCGGGGCAAGCGCGCCATCCTTGGCAAATCCCGCCATCCAGCGCGTCGCCATATGCGAGACATCGGGGGCGGTACCGGCGGAAATGTCGCTCACCAGCTGCTGCTGCATTTCCGGCCAGGGCAGATGCTCGATCTTGACCTCGATGTCAGGATTGGCCGCATTGAATTTTTCCGCCAGGCCCTGGAAAAACGGGCCCGTCTTGGTGCTGTATTCCGCAACTCTGACCCGAACTGTTTCCTTGGCCCAAGCGCTACCAGAGTGCAGCAACGCTGCTGCGGTGGCCGTACCAACAATCAACGCGGCCAAAAACTTCTTGCCCATAAGTACCTCCCAAATGGTGCTGCAGATGTCGAATGACGCAGCCATCTGGAATGAAAATGGTGTCGTTGTCAATATTGACTGACCAGTCAGTATGTGCTTTTTTGCTGACAGATAGCTGACACATTTGAACGGCCCAAGCCCAACTACAGGTGCTGCATAGGCCCCCACCGGAGACGAGCTCGCCAATGGCACGACGGACAATTGTACAGGGCGGCCACGTCTTGGCCTTCGGCGGCACACCAGGCGCCATTGCCGACGTCGCCATCGCCGACGGTCGCATTGCCGCCATCGGCACCGACCTGTCGCGCCCGGACGATATTGTCGTCGATGCGCGAGGCGCAATCGTCCTGCCGGCGCTGACCGACATCCACACGCATATCTACTGGGGCGCAACCTCGCTGGGAGTGCGGCCCGAACTGGTTGCGCATCGATCCGCGACCGGCACCTTCGTTGACGCCGGTTCGGCCGGAGCGGGAAACTTCGAAGGCCTGAAAACCTTCATCTTCGAGCCACTGCCCTTCCACGCCTTTGCCTTCCTCAACATCTCGTTTCCGGGAATCTTCGGCTTCTCCAAGCGCGTGATGGTCGGTGAATGCTGCGACATGCGCCTCGTCGATGCCGAAAGCTGCATTGAGGCTGCACAGGCCTATCCGGAGCAAATCGTCGGCATCAAGGTACGGGCCGGCCGCAAGGCTTCCGGCGAAAACGGTGGCGCAGCTCTCGGAGTTGCACTTGAAGTGGCCGAGCGGCTCAACCTGCCAGTGATGTGCCACGTCGACCTTGACCCTCCCTCGATCGAGGAAGTCCTGCAACGCCTGCGTCCCGGCGACATTATCACCCATTGCTGCCGGCCGGATCCGAATGCCGCGACTGAAAATGGCCGTGTCCGCGAGGCTGTATGGCTGGCGCGCGAGAACGGCGTACACTTCGACATCGGCCATGGCATGGGCGGCTTTTCCTTCCGTGTCTGCCGCGAGATGCTGGCCGAAGGCTTCGTGCCCGACCTGATCAGTTCGGACATCCATTCCCTTTCGGTCAACGGTCCTGCCTACGACCTTCTGACGACGATCAACAAGATGATTGCGCTCGGCGTGGACCAGACGACGGCTCTGGCCGCCGGCAGCACCAACCCTGCGAAGGTGATCGGCCGTCCCGATCTCGGCCGCATCGCCGTCGGCGACGAAGCCAATGTTGCCGTGCTGAAATGGCGGGACGAACCCTGGACCTTCAGGGACGCGGCCGGCGAAGGCCTCGACGTTTCCACTAGGCTGGTGTGCGATCGCCTCATCGTGAAGGGCCGTCAGATCGACCCGGCGGGCGGCAGCCATCCCATGCAATCCCAATAAGAAGCCAAGCGGAACAATGACGATGGAACACAGCGTAGTTCAGGCGCAGCATTTCATAGCGGGCAAGTGGACGCCCTCACGCAGCGGCAAAACGTTCGAAGCGCGGTCGCCTTATGACGGCAAACTCCTGGCAGTGCTTGCCGAGGGTGACCGCTCCGACGCGCAGGATGCGATCAAGGCGGCTGAAGCCGGTCACAATGCGTTGTCGAAAATGTCGGCGTGGGATCGGTCACGCCTCTGCAACCGCGTCGCCGATGTCATCGAAAAGCGCCGTGGCGAACTGGCCCTTACCCTTGCCCGCGAACAAGGCAAGCCACTGGCGTCAGAGGCCTATGGCGAGATCGATGCAGCAGCCACCGGATTCCGGGAAGCTGCCGAACTGATCAAATGGCTCGAAGGTGAATTCATCCCGGTCGAGACACCCGGCAAGCGAGCTATCAGCTTCCGCCAGGCACGTGGCGTCTACGCAATAGTGACCCCCTGGAACTTCCCGATCAACATTCCGGTCGAGTACCTCGCGCCCTGTCTTGCGGCGGGCAATGCGGTGGTGTGGGTGCCTGCCCCGACGACGTCGCTTTGTGCCATCAAGTTGATGGAGTGCATCGCCGAAGCCGGTCTTCCCGATGGGGCGGTAAACCTTGTCATGGGCCCAGGCGCCGTTGTCGGTGACGAAATCGTCTCCAACCCCGGCACGCATGGGATCGGCTTCACCGGCAGCCCGCAGACTGGAAACGCCATCGCAAAGCGTGGCGCCGGCAAGCCCATGCTGCTGGAACTTGGCGGCAACGGACCCGTCGTCGTGCTCGATGACGCGGATCTCGATCGCGCGGCACAGGCGGCGGCGTTTGGCTGCTTCTTCAATGCCGGCCAGGTCTGCGCCGCCACCGGCCGAATCCTCGTCACCGAAAAGAACCACGACGCGCTTGCCGCCCGCATCGCAGGCATCGCGGAAAAGATCCGCCTTGGTGATCCCATGCTCGCCGAGACAACCATGGGGCCGCTGAACAATCCCCAGGTTGTCGCCAAGGTCGAACAACACGTGGCAGAGGGATTGTCCCGAGGCGCGGAACTCCTCACCGGCGGGAAAAAGGGAACGGGCCTGCTGTACCACCCGACGGTGATGGCACGCGTCGACCGCAAGGCCCTGCTCAACACCTCCGAGACCTTCGGTCCCGTGGCGCCCCTGGTGGTGTGCGCCGATGACGCCGACCTGCTCGACACCGCCAATGCTTCATCGCACGGACTCGCCGCCAGTGTGTTCACGCGCGACTTGAGCCGCGCCTTTTCCTTCGGCGAAAAGCTGCGGGCCGGTCTCGTCAACATCAACAGCGCCAGCTGCTACTGGGAACTTCACCTGCCGTTTGGCGGCGCCTCCGGCAAGGCCAGTGGCCTGGGCCGCCTCGGCGGCAAGCACACGCTGCGCGAAGTCACCGACGTCAAGACGATCACGTTCGACATCAGCTGAGGAACAGGCCGGGCGGGAGCGTCCTCCCGGCCCGCCACACCGACAATCAAACGCGCGCCGGCATCGCGCCGGCCGTCCGGTCCCGGGACCAAACTCCAGCCAATCGCAGTGAGGAACGATGCGACTTTGTAGTTATCTCCATAACGGCCGAGCCGGATATGGCGTGGTGGCGGACGACCGCGTCATCGCCATCAGCAGCGTCCTTGGCGACTGCTTTCCAACGCTGGCCAGTCTGTTGGCCGCTGATGACTTCCTTGGGCGCTGCACGCAGGCCATGGGCCGCAGCCCCGAGCTGCCGCTTGCCAGCATCATTTTGCAGGCGCCGATTCCCAATCCGGGAAAGATCATCTGCGTCGGGCTGAACTACCACGACCACATGGTCGAGACCCGCCATGCGCCGACACAGCATCCGACCTTGTTTGCCCGCTTCGCCGACTCCCAATGCGCGCATGGCGAGCCGATGTTGATGCCATCGGTGTCCACCCAGTTCGACTTCGAGGCGGAACTCGCCGTCATCATCGGCCGAAGCGGCCGCAACATCCTTGAGGACGCCGCGTTGGATCATGTCGCCGGCTACTCGTGCTACAACGACGGCTCGGTTCGCGACTGGCAGGTCCACACGTCGCAGTTCTTGCCGGGCAAGAATTTCCCGGGGACGGGCGCATTCGGGCCGTTCCTGGTCACATCAGACGAAATTCCGGACCCGCAGGACCTTGCGATCAGTTGCCGGCTGAACGGCGAAGCCGTCCAGATGGCGCGCACCAGCCAAATGATCCACTCCGTGGCTGAACTGATTGCCTACGTCTCGCGCATCACCCCGCTCTCCCCCGGCGACGTGATCGTAACAGGCACGCCCGGCGGTGTCGGTTTCGCGCGCGTACCGCCCCTCTTCATGAAGGAGGGCGATCTTGTCGAAGTCGACATCGAAGGTGTCGGCCTGCTGCGCAATCAGATTGCGCGAGAAACCCTGCCAAGCGCCTAGCGGCCATGCGTGCAGCACGGCTGCGCCTGCCTTGTCGGCCCAGCCGGCACTTGGCGAGCGGTGCGTTTGTTTATCCCGATGGCGACAGGCCCATCTGGCATTTTTTTTGATTTTCAGGAGAGACACTATGGGCGAAGTGATTGAATTTACGTCTGGCGGCTACCGCTTCATCAAGGGTGTGTCGCAATATTCGGGCGGCGTGGCGGCCTTGCCGGGCTTTCGCCTGGAACGCGTGCGGTTTGCCCAGCCATTGCCGCTTGCGGAAGGTTTTGCCGAGATCGAGAAGATCATCACGGCCGCAGACCGCCCCCTCACGGCATTCGCCGCATGCGAGCTGCGCTCCCCGGCACCCTTTACCGAAGAGGGCTTCGTTGCCTTCAACAGCAGCTACACCAAGACGCTGAAGGCGTGGGGCCTGCTTGAGACGGGCCACAATCCCGTGGCGCGCAGCAATGTCTGTCCGCAGATCGCACCGCCACCAGTGCCGTCGATCTATGCTTTCTCGTTTACGGTGCCGACCGCTGAGACCGCGCCTTCCTTCGTCATTTCCGGATCCGCCGAGGTGCCCGAGGGCCATGCCGCCTATCGCGACCATATCGTCAGCCGTGGCGATCTCTCAGCCCACGGCCTGCGCACCAAGGCACAATATGTGCTGGAGGAAATGGAGCGTCGTGCCGCCACACTGGGCTTCGGATGGGAAAACGCGACGGCGGTCCAGGTCTACACCGTGCACAATCTCTACCCGTTCCTGGCCGACGAAATCGTCAAGCGCGGTGCTGCGCGCGCCGGCCTGACCTGGCACTACAACAACCCGCCGGTGGTGGATCTGGAATACGAGATGGATCTCCGGGGCGTTGCCGCGGAACATGTCGTCTAAGAGCGTTCGTCGGATGACCATGCGTACTGACATCGGCAGCTATGACTATGTGATTGTCGGGGCGGGCTCGTCCGGTTGCGTTCTGGCAAACCGGCTGAGTGCCGACCCCGGCAAGCGCGTGCTGCTTCTGGAAGCCGGGGGATCGGACAACTATCACTGGATCCATATCCCGGTCGGCTATCTCTACTGCATGGGCAATCCGCGTACGGATTGGGGCTACCGGACAGCGACGGAGCCCGGCCTGAACGGCCGCTCCCTCGCCTATCCACGCGGCAGGGTGATGGGCGGCTGCTCGTCCATCAACGGCATGATCTACATGCGCGGCCAGGCCGCCGACTACGATCACTGGCGCCAGCTCGGCAATCCGGGCTGGGGCTGGGACGACGTGCTGCCGCTGTTTACGAAATCGGAGGACTACCATAGCCTTTCCGGCCAGTTCCACGGCCAGGGCGGCGAACTCAGGGTGGAGCGTCAGCGCCTGAGCTGGCCGATCCTCGACGCCGTGCGCGAGGCTGCCGAAGAACTCGGCGTGCCGAAGGTCGACGATTTCAACAACGGCAGCAATTTCGGCTCGTCCTATTTCGAGGTGAACCAGAAATCCGGTTTCCGTTTCAATGCTGTTCGCGCCTTCATCAAGCCTGTGCGGCACCGCAGGAACCTTACGATACTCACCCATGCGCAAGCCGAGCGCGTGAGGTTTTCCGGTCGCAGGGTTACGGGACTGGACCTCAATCTCGGCGGCGAGCCGGCGCATGTGAAGGTGGAGGGCGAACTCATCCTCTCTGCGGGAGCGATCGGCACGCCACAACTGCTGCAATTGTCGGGCGTCGGACCGCAGGAGCTTCTGCGGCATCACGGTATCGAGGTCGTACACAACCTGCCCGGCGTAGGTGAAAACCTGCAGGACCATCTGCAGATCAGGACCGCTTTCAAGGTTTCGGGAGCGGAAACGCTGAACGAGCGCCAGGCCAGCCTCACGGGCAAAGCCCTGATCGCGCTCGAATATGCCCTCAAGCGCTCGGGGCCGATGTCGATGGCACCGAGCCAGCTCGGTATATTCATGAAATCCGATGCGCGCTTCGACACGCCCAATATCGAATTCCATGTCCAGCCGCTCTCGTTGGATACTTTCGGCCAGCCGCTGCACAGCTTTCCGGCAGTCACCGTGTCGGTGTGCAATCTCAGGCCGCAATCGCGCGGCCGCGTGTGCATCGTCTCCGCCCGGCCCGGAGATCATCCTGAAATCGCGCCCAACTACCTGTCCACCGAAGGCGATCGTGAAGTCGCCGTCGTATCAATAACCATCGCCCGTCGGCTGATGGAAACCAAACGCATGGCGCAATTCCTCCCCAAGGAATTCAAGCCGGGCGTGCACATACAGGCGCCCGAGGACCTCGCGCATGCCGCAGGCGACATTGCCACGACGATCTTTCATCCAGTCGGTACGGCTCGAATGGGCAATGACGACATGGCGGTGGTCGACCCGCAATTGCGCGTACACGGCATAGAGGGGCTGCGCATCGCCGATTGCTCGATCATGCCGACAATCATCTCGGGCAATACGCATGCAGCGGCGGTCATGATCGCCGAAAAGGCGGCTCAGTTGATCGTGTGAAGGGCGGTTGCGCTCAAGTAAGGCTCACTCGCCAACGGGAACGGAGTCGATGGCGGACAGTCCGGTTTCCGAAAAATCTTGCGGCATGGGAGTAGATTGGACCAGCAAGGCATTGATGGAGAATGCCAACTCAGCGGAATGAGCTATGCAATGACCTTGCGCGGCAATGACCTTGCGCGACGGCGGAATTCGCCGTCGAAACTAGCTATTGCCGACGTTTCCCCTACTCCCACTCGATCGTGCCAGGCGGCTTGCTCGTCACGTCGTAGACGACGCGGTTGATGCCGCGGACTTCGTTGATGATGCGGGTGGCGGCCTGGCCAAGGAAGTTCATGTCGTAGTGGTAGAAGTCGGCGGTCATGCCGTCGACCGAGGTTACGGCACGCAGGGCGCAGACGAATTCGTAGGTACGGCCGTCGCCCATGACGCCGACGGTCTGAACCGGCAGCAGAACGGCGAAGGCCTGCCAGATGGCATCGTAGAGGCCGGCCTTGCGGATCTCGTCGAGATAAATGGCGTCGGCCTGGCGCAGGATATCGAGCTTTTCGCGGGTGATCCCGCCGGGGCAGCGGATGGCGAGGCCCGGTCCGGGGAACGGATGGCGGCCGATGAAGCTGTCGGGCAGGCCGAGTTCCTTGCCAAGCACGCGGACCTCGTCCTTGAACAGCTCGCGCAGCGGCTCGACAAGCTTCATGTTCATGCGGTCGGGCAGGCCACCGACATTGTGATGCGACTTGATGGTGACCGAGGGACCACCGGTGAAGGACACGCTTTCGATGACGTCAGGATAAAGCGTGCCCTGGGCGAGGAAGTCGGCGCCGCCGAGCTTCTTGGCCTCTTCCTCGAAGACCTCGATGAACAGGCGCCCGATGGTCTTGCGCTTGGTTTCCGGATCGGCCTCGCCCTCGAGCGCACCGATGAAGCGGTCGGCGGCGTCGACGAGGATCAGCGGCAGGTTGTAGTGCTCGCGGAACATGGCGACAACGTCGGCCGCCTCGTTCTTACGCATCAGGCCATGGTCGACGAGGATGCAGGTCAGCTGGTCGCCGACGGCCTCGTGGATGAGCAGCGCCGCCACCGAAGAATCGACACCGCCCGAAAGCGCGCAGATGACTTTCTTGTCGCCGACCTGCTTGCGGATCGCCTCGACCGCGTGCTCGCGATAGGCGCGCATGGTCCAGTCGCTGTCGATGCCGGCGATCTTGTGGACGAAGTTGCGCAGTAGCTTGGCGCCGTCGGGCGTGTGCACAACCTCGGGGTGGAACTGCACCGCGTAGAACTTGCGGGCCTCGTCGGCGATGGCAGCGAAAGGCGCGCCGTTGGACGTGCCGATGACGCGGAAGCCGGCGGGAATGGCGGTGACGCGGTCGCCGTGGCTCATCCACACCTGATGGCGGGTGCCCTTGGCCCATACGCCGTCGAACAGCGCGCTGTCGTCTTCGATCTCGAGATAGGCGCGGCCGAATTCGCGGTGATGGCCGGCCTCGACCTTGCCGCCGAGCTGGGCGCACATGGTCTGCTCGCCATAGCAGATGCCGAGCACCGGGATGCCCGCTTCGAAGACAGCGTCAGGCGCGCGCGGGCTGCCGATGTCGACAGTCGAATGCGGGCTGCCGGAGAGGATCACCGCTTTCGGGTTGATCCGCTTGAAGGCGTCTGCCGCCAGCTGGAAGGGGACGATCTCGGAATAGACGCCGGCCTCGCGGACGCGACGCGCAATCAACTGCGTCACCTGGCTGCCGAAGTCGATGATGAGGACGGTGTCGGGATGTTCAGCGTTCTTCATGGCGGGCGTTTAATGAAAGAATCAGTTCTGTGCAATGGGCTCGATTGCATGGGTGACAAGTGCGGGATGCAATGCGGCGCCAGCCGGCCACCGTGTCACCTGGCCTGCCGTTCGGCGAGGCCACGCAATGCCGCCATCAGGGCATCGAAAGGCCCCTCGCCCAAACGTTCGCGGTAGCCTCGCTCGATATCGAGCTTGATGCGGTCGCCGTCGCCAAGTGCCGCGAGGCCGCGCGCCGTGTAGCGCACAAGCTTGCCGCGCTTGTCCTGGGCGTCGGGCAAACGCTCGATGACGCCTTCGGCCTCGAGCCCGTCCAGCAGTTGCTGCACCGCTTGCTTGGAGATGCCAGCACGCTCGATCAATGCCGCCTGGCGGATGCCACGGCGCGGGACGTGGCCGAGCAGGCAAGCACGGCTTTCGCTGAACCAGCCGTGGCCGGCGGCACGCATCGCCTCGGCGAACTCGGCCTGCCAGGCACGGCTTGCCTGCCACAGGCGCCAGCCGACATGGTCGGGCAGCGCGTCTTCAGTTTTTTCGTCAAGCTGCTTGACCATTTTTTCATTCACACATAACGTCAAGTTACTTGACTACCTTGATAACCAACGGAGACGACAATGGCAATTCTCGATCAATCGGCCCTGTCGGTGCTGGTCCCCGGTACGACGCATGTGCTCGATCGCAATGGCAAGGAAGCCTATGTCTATTTCGAGACCGGCGAGGTGGCGCACATGCTGCTCGAAGACGGCGAAAGCCGGAGAGGCCTGTGGAAGCTCGCCGATGGCGGCTACGTCGTAGACTGGGACAATGGCGTGACCGGCCGCTGGGCGCTCGACCACGAGGCGGGAGCGGTGACCTACATCAACTTGGATCGCGACGTGAAGGTAAAACTGCTCGGCATCCTGTTCGGCAATGCCAAAGGCCTGCCGCGCGCGGCAAACTAGAGCTTGATTTCGCCGCCCTGAATCGAGCGACCCAGAAGGTTCACTGCATGGGCCAGCTTCTCGTCGACGACATGGAGGTATTCGGTCCAGTCGTCGACGTGATGAATGTCGGCGGCACCGTCGGAGATGCCGCGCAGGCCGATGAGCGGAACGGAAAACATCTGGCAGGCGCGGAGCACGGCAAAGGTCTCCATGTCGACCATGCCTTCCGGGATGGCATCGTAGGCAGCACCTGAAATGATGGTGCCGCCGGTCGACAGGCTGGCTTCCTTCACGCCTGCAATGCGCAGCGGCAGGGGCACGGTCGCCGGCAGGTCGAGGAATGGCGTTGTGCCCTTCTCGAAGCCGAGCGCGGAGGCATCCATGTCGCGATAGCAGACCGAGATCGCCTGGTAGACCTCCGTCTGTTCGAGCCTGCGGCTGCCGGCTGAGCCCAGGCAGACGACGAGGTCCGGCAAGGCATTGGTGGCGGCAAGCTGGGCAAGCTCGGCGCCGACCTTGATGCCCGCCTCGACGGGGCCGACGCCGGTCATCAGCGGCACGAACAGCTTTTGCAAATGCGGGCCGTATTCGGCATCGGCCGCCATGACGAACAGCACCTTGCGGCCGGCGAACTTGGTAACCGGCATGATCTCAGCCCTCGATGCCGTCGCGGCCGGCAATCGCCATCATCGTTCCGGTCATGGTGGCGATCAGCTTGGCCTCGCCGTCGGCCGCAATGGCATAGGCCTGGCCGTCGGCAACGACGATGGTGCGACCTGGCTTGGTGACCGAGCCGCGGAACAGGAAGCGCTCGCCCTTGCCGGGCGCCAGCAGATTGACCTTGAACTCGATGGTCAGCACGCTGGAATTTTCGGGCATGAGCGAAAAGGCTGCATAACCGCAGGCCGAATCGAGCGCCGTCGAAATGACGCCGGCATGCAGGAAGCCATGCTGCTGGGTCAGCTCACCGGAATAAGGCATCTCGATCTCGACGATGCCGGGCGTGACCAGCGTCAGCTCGGCGCCGATGGTGCGCATCGCGCTCTGCCGTGCGAAGGACGACCTGACGCGCTCGTCATAGTCGGCCGCGGGTACGATCTTGGCTGCCATATCGGATGTCCTCTTGGCTCCGCTTATCGCAAAGCCGGCAAAAGCTGGCAATCGGAAATGCTGCAGTGCAAAAACGAAATCAGTTGAGCCACCACAGCGAAGCGTTGAGCAAGGTGGCGAAGGCGACCCAGGCGGCATAAGGCGCAAACAGCCAGCCGGCGAGACGGTCCACTTTCGCGCCTGTCGCCATGAAGCCGACGATGGCGACAAGCAATGTCAGGATGACCAGCAAGGCAAGGCCCATCTGTTGCAGCCCGAAGAAGGCCGGCGACCACAGGAAGTTGAGCACAAGCTGGGCAATCCATATCCGCATGGCAACGCCGTGGGGATCGCGCAGCCAGATGCGCCAGCCGGCGATCGCTATCAGGAGATAAAGCAACGACCAGACGGGACCGAAGATCCAGTTGGGCGGATTGAAGAATGGCTTGGCGAGCCCGGCATACCATTCGCCCGGCAGCGTGAGATAGCCGATGAGCAAGCCGCCGCCGAGCACGACGACGATGAAACCAAGCAAGGCTATATATCTGTTCATTCGACCTCCAGCACTGCGCACCCGAGGCGCAGAACGCTAGAGCATCGAACTGGTTGCACATTTCGCTTCGTCATAAGGCAAAACGCAGTGTGCCAAGAACCAATCAGGCGCGGCGCATGGCGGCAAAATAAAAGCCATCGGTACCGCTTCTCGCGGGTGTCAGCGACAGGCCTTGGGCGCCAAAGCGCACGGCGTCGCCGCGGCCGGGGAAATGCTGCGCCCAGCGCGCGGCATGATCGACTGCCGAGAAGCGTTTGTCGCGGTCGAGGAAGGCATTGACCTGGTCGGCGTTTTCTTCGTCGAAGACCGAGCAGGTGATGTAGACGACAAGGCCGCCCGGTTTCACATAGGTGCTGGCAGCGTCGAGGATTGCCGACTGCTCGGCCTTGCGTACGTCGAGCTGACGCTGCGTGAGGCGCCATTTTGCGTCAGGCCGGCGCCGCCAGGTACCACTGCCGGTGCAGGGCGCATCGATCAGAACGATATCCATGTGGCCGGTGAGGCCGGACAGCTCAGATGGCTTGGTGATGACCTGGACGTTGCGGTTGTCGGAGCGGCGCAAGCGATCGAACATCGGCGCGAGGCGCGACTTTTCCGAATCGTGAGCGAATATCTGGCCGCGATTTTCCATCGCCGCCGACAGCGCCAGGGTCTTGCCGCCGGCGCCGGCGCAGAAGTCGAGCACCTGCATGCCTGGGGTGGCGCCAGCGAGTTCGGCGGCGAGTTGCGAGCCTTCGTCCTGGATTTCGAACCAGCCCTTCTGGAAAGCCGGTTCGGCCTGGACATTGGGATGGCGGCCGCTGCCGTCGATCGGCGGGATGCGCACGCCATGTGGGGCAAGTGCCATCGGTGCGGCCTGCGTGCCTTCGAGCTCTCCGATGACGCGGGCGCGGTCGGCTTTCAGCGTGTTGACGCGGATGTCGAGCGGCGGACGGGCGGCAAGAGCTGCGCCCTCGGCCACCCAATCGGTGCCAAAGGCGCGTTCGAGCAGTGGCGCGCACCAGTCGGGGCTGTCGGCGCGAACCGCATCAGGGGCTTCGGCAAGCTTGCGTTCGGCAATGGCCTTGAGTTCGGGTGCGCTGAGCGGCTCGGGCGCGAACTTGTCGCCATCGAGCGTCTGGTTCAGCGCCTCGGCCGACTGGTCCCATTCGAGCAGCAATGCGCCGAAGCCGAGCGCGCGCGAAGTCTCGTCGCCGAGCAGCCAGCCGGCGGAACGCTTGCGGCGCAGGGCGTCATAAACGATGTTGCCGATCGCGGCGCGATCGCCCGCACCGGCAAAACGATGGGAAAGACCCCAATCCTTCAGTGCATCCGCGGCGGGACGATGCCGCCTCTCGATATCGTCGAGAACTTCAATGGCCGCAGCCAGTCTTCCGCCTAGTCGCATGTTCGGTAATCCGTCTTCGGTTGACCCGTATCAGGCCTAGCTAAACAGCAGCGGCGGAATGCACAAGCCGCTCGCCATGCTGGCGAGGCAAAAACTTCCTCCAAACGGGTGCCGTACAAAACGAAACAGGCGCGGATCGCTCCGCGCCTGTCCGAGGTTCATTGCCGCCGAGGATTATTCGGCCGCCTGCAACGTCTCGACAATGTCGAAGCGGTCGCCGTTCATCACCTTGTTCCACGCCGCTACGAAGTCCCTGGCAAACTTCGCGCCAGCGTCCGAGGAGCCGTAGACTTCGGCCAGCGCGCGCAGCTGCGAATGCGAGCCGAACAGAAGGTCGACGCGGGTGGCATACCACTTGACCTCGCCGCCCTTGCGATCACGGCCTTCGAACACGTCCTTGGCTTCTGACGTTGCCTTCCACTCCGTGCCCATGTCGAGCAGGTTGACGAAGAAGTCGTTGGTCAGGGTTTCGGGGCGCGCGGTGAAGACGCCATGGCCAGAGTCACCAGCATTGGCGCCGAGCACGCGCAAGCCGCCGACCAGCACCGTCAGTTCCGGCGCCGTCAGCTTCAAAAGCTGCGCACGGTCGACGAGGTTTTCCTCGGCGCTCAGACGCTGCCTGCCGCCAACGTAGTTGCGGAAGCCGTCGGCAGTCGGCTCGAGCGGGGCGAAGGAGTCGACATCGGTCTGCTGCTGCGAGGCATCCATGCGGCCCGGCACGAAAGGCACCTTCACGTCGTTGCCGGCATCCCTGGCAGCCTTCTCGATCGCGGCAGCGCCGCCGAGAACGATCAGGTCGGCGAGCGAGACTTTCTTGTTGCCGGACTGCGAAGCGTTGAACTCGTTCTGGATCGCTTCCAGCTTCTCCAGCACCAAGGCCAATTGCGCCGGCTGGTTGACGGCCCAGTCCTTCTGCGGGGCAAGGCGGATGCGCGCGCCATTGGCGCCGCCGCGCATGTCGGAACCGCGGAACGTCGAGGCCGAAGCCCAGGCGGTCGAGACCAACTGCGACACGGTCAGGCCCGAGCCGAGGATCTTGGCTTTCAAGGCAGCAACGTCCTGCTCCTCGATCAAGACATGATCGACCGCGGGGATCGGGTCCTGCCAGATCAGCTCCTCCTTCGGCACGAGCGGGCCGCGATAGCGGGCAAGCGGGCCCATGTCGCGATGGGTCAGCTTGAACCAGGCGCGGGCGAAGGCGTCGGCAAACTGGTCCGGGTTCTCGAAGAAGCGGCGCGAGATCTTCTCGTAGGCCGGGTCGAAGCGCAGCGCGAGGTCGGTGGTCAGCATCGCCGGCGCGTGGCGCTTGGAAGCGTCATGCGCATCCGGCACCGTGCCTGCACCCATGTTGTGCTTCGGCGCCCACTGGTGCGCGCCGGCCGGGCTCTTGGTCAGCTCCCATTCATAGCCGAACAGGTTCCAGAAGAAGTTGTTGCCCCACTTGGTCGGCGTCGTGGTCCAGGTCACTTCAAGGCCGGAACCGATTGTGTCGCCGCCCTTGCCGGTGCCGAAGCTGTTGTGCCAGCCGAGGCCCTGCTGCTCGATGTCGGCAGCTTCAGGCTCTGCGCCGACATTCGCCGCGTCGCCGGCCCCATGGGTCTTGCCGAAGGTGTGACCGCCGGCGATCAGCGCCACGGTTTCCTCGTCATCCATCGCCATCCGGGCGAAGGTGTCGCGGATGTCGCGTGCCGCGGCGAGCGGATCAGGATTGCCATTCGGGCCTTCCGGATTGACGTAGATCAGGCCCATCTGGACGGCGGCCAGCGGACCTTCGAGCTCGCGGTCACCGCTATAGCGCTCGTCAGCCAGCCACTTGCCTTCCTTGCCCCAGTAGATGTCCTGCTCGGGCTCCCACACGTCGGCGCGTCCGCCGGCGAAGCCGAAGGTCTTGAAGCCCATCGTTTCGAGCGCGACGTTGCCGGTCAGGATCATCAGGTCGGCCCAGGATATCCTGCGGCCATATTTCTGCTTGATCGGCCACAACAGGCGGCGGGCCTTGTCGAGGTTGACGTTGTCAGGCCAGCTGTTGAGCGGGGCGAAACGCTGCTGGCCCGCACCTGCGCCGCCACGGCCGTCGCCGATGCGGTAGGTGCCGGCGCTGTGCCAGGCCATGCGGATGAACAGCGGGCCGTAATGGCCGAAGTCGGCCGGCCACCAGTCCTGCGAATCCGTCATCAGTGCCTTGAGGTCGGCGATCACCGCATCGAGGTCGAGGCTGTCGAATTCCTTGGCGTAGTCGAAGGCCTCGCCCATCGGGTCGGACAGGCTGGAATGCTGGTGGAGGACGCTGAGGTCCAGTTGGTTTGGCCACCAGTCGCGATTGCCGGTACCGGTGGGCTTGTGCGCGACGGGGCATTTGCCCGCGTTGGTCTCGGTCTTGGTATCCATTTGGTCTCTCCGAACGTCTATCTGTGGTTGTGCTTGCGGCCTGTCGGCCAGCTTGATGACGGCGCCGCTATGCCAGGGCCAGGCCGCCCACGGCGGCCGCGATCGTGTTGTCGGGGTCTGGCACCAGCGCACCAAGGCTCGTGATGATCGTCGGCTTTGTCATGGCTTGCGCCTCCCTCATGGACAGAACTGGCTAGACCGTTTAGGCAACAGATGGAATACTGTATACCAACTGATTGGAATAATTCCAGTGTAGGACGCAGTTTCGATAAAGCCAAATTGCCTTTTCTAAGAACTTTGATAGCCTGCGGTTATGATCCGCCTTACAATCAGACAGATGGAGTATTTCGCGGCGCTGGCGCAGACGCTGCATTTCGGTCGCGCCGCCGAGTTCGCCGGCGTGAGCCAGCCAGCACTTTCGGCCCAGATCGCCGAGATGGAGCAAAGGCTCGGCTGCGCCCTGTTCGAGCGCGGCGGCAAAGCGGTGCGCCTGACCGAGGATGCGCTGGCAATACAGCCGCGCATCGAAAGCATCCTGGCTGAAATCCACGAGGTCGAGACGATGGCTCGCCGCGGCAGGCTGGCGATGGAGGGGACGCCTGCGGCTCGGCATCATTCCAACGGTGGCGCCTTACCTTTTGCCGCACGTCCTGCCGGAGCTGAAGCGTGAATATCCCATGCTCAGGCTGGAGCTGCGCGAGGCGATCACCGGTGCGCTTGTCGAAGACGCGATCAATGGACGTATCGATGCCTTCGTCGCCGCCCTGCCGCTCGACTACCCCGGCCTGACCGCTGAAGAGCTGTTTGCCGACCGCTTCTATCTGGCGGTGCCCGCCAACGACCCCGACTTCATCTCACCGCCGGTGCCGCCGGAAAGCCCGGCGCTGGAACGGCTGATGCTGCTGGAGGAAGGCCATTGCCTGCGCGAACAGGCGCTCGCCGTGTGTGGCAGCGTCAAGCCGGTGGCGATGGCCAATTACGGCGCGACCAGCCTGACCACGCTGTTGCAGATGGTGGCACATGGGCTGGGCGTGACGCTGATACCGGAGATGGCGGCGGGACCGGCCCGCGACCAGCGCGACCTCAAGGTCGTGCCGTTTGCCGAACCGGTTCCGGAGCGCCGCATCTGCCTGGCCTGGCGCCGCAACAGCCCCCGGCACAATGAGTGCCTAGAGCTGGCGCGGATTATCCGTGGACTGCAGCCGCTATTGCGGCATTGAACTCGGCGAGCGTCGCCTCATCGGCCGCGTCGCGAACTTTCAGCGACTGCACCAGGCAGGCCTGCGAGCGCAGGATGACGCCGTCGGACAGGATCTTCAGGTGGTTGGCGCGCAGCGTCGAGCCGGTCGAGGTGATGTCGACGATCACATCGGCCGAACCCGCTGCAGGCGCGCCTTCGGTGGCGCCGAGGCTTTCGACGATGCGGTAGACCTGGA
>CBDIHR010000004.1:1532500-1533669 GCA_965279395.1 Aminobacter sp. | reverse complement strand
CATCGAGGTGCCAAACAACCCCGTCGATATGGACTCTTGGGGGTCATCAGCCTGTTATCCCCGGCGTACCTTTTATCCGTTGAGCGATGGCCCTTCCACGCGGGACCACCGGATCACTATGACCGACTTTCGTCTCTGCTCGACTTGTCAGTCTCGCAGTCAGGCGGGCTTATGCCATTGCACTCGACGACCGATTTCCGACCGGTCTGAGCCCACCATCGCGCGCCTCCGTTACTCTTTAGGAGGCGACCGCCCCAGTCAAACTACCCACCATACATTGTCCCGGACCCGGATAACGGGCCGCGGTTAGACATCCATAGAGATAAGGGTGGTATTTCAAGGTTGGCTCCACCAAGGCTGGCGCCCTGGCTTCAAAGCCTACCACCTATCCTACACATGCCACTACGAATGCCAATGTAAAGCTATAGTAAAGGTGCACGGGGTCTTTCCGTCTAACCGCAGGAACCCCGCATCTTCACGGGGAATTCAATTTCACTGAGTCTATGCTGGAGACAGCGGGGAAGTCGTTACGCCATTCGTGCAGGTCGGAACTTACCCGACAAGGAATTTCGCTACCTTAGGACCGTTATAGTTACGGCCGCCGTTTACTGGGGCTTCGATTCAAAGCTTGCACCTCTCCTCTTAACCTTCCAGCACCGGGCAGGCGTCAGACCCTATACGTCGTCTTGCGACTTCGCAGAGCCCTGTGTTTTTGATAAACAGTCGCTACCCCCTGGTCTGTGCCACCTCACCCTGCTTGCGCAGGAAAGGGTCACGCTTCTTCCGAAGTTACGCGTGCAATTTGCCGAGTTCCTTCAGCATAGTTCTCTCAAGCGCCTTGGTATACTCTACCAGTCCACCAGTGTCGGTTTCGGGTACGGTCTATAATGGAGGAGCTATTTCCTGGAACCACTCCGCTGCAGGGATCAATCCAATAAGACCCCACAACATACGTGATCCGTCACTTCCTCCAGGCCCACGAATATTAACGTGGTTCCCATCGTCTACGCATTTCTGCCTCGACTTAGGGGCCGGCTAACCCTGCTCAGATTAGCTTTAAGCAGGAACCCTTGGACTTTCGGCGGGGGTGTCTCTCACACCCCTTACGTTACTCATGTCAGCATTCGCACTTCTGATACCTCCACGGCCCCTCACAGGTGCCGCTTCGT
>CBDIHR010000004.1:1497500-1527500 GCA_965279395.1 Aminobacter sp. | reverse complement strand
GGTTGGCGTGACAGGATTTGGCATTTTTGTCCCGCTTTGTCGGCTTTGCCTCCTTGCGGGGATCTGATGCGGTTTCAGATCGACCGTCACCAGCATCTAAATACACAAAAGCCCGCACGCGGCGGGCTTTTGTGTATTTGGTTGCGGGGACACGCAACTACCGATTCCGACATTTGCTTCAGATCGCAGTTTGAAAGGGCTAGCCCCAGGAAAAATCCATGTGAGGCGGACGGGCAGCATCCAAAACGGGAGCGGGAGCGGCCGCTGGAGCTCGTGCTGAAAACCTACAGCGAAGAGCATGGCGGCCGGCCGAAGGAGCTGTTCATTCACGGACAGACCTATTTCAGCGACGAAGAATGGAATGCCTTCGTCGCGGCCGCGCCAACAAAAGCCATAGCTTTCCGACCGAGATCGTTGCTCACGCTGTCTGGCTCGCTGCCGGCGTCACCGCCTGAACGGCATCTCTGGGCGATACACTCCCCCGTCCTTGCGACAACGTGACAGCGCTATCGAGAGACTGGACGGAGTGCGCCCACCATCGGCGCCTAGTCGCGGCGAGTCAGCCTCCTTCAGAATCTTTGAGGCGAGAAGGACGCGATGTTGATGGCGGGCGCCTTGCCGGTCAGGAGATCGGCAACAATCCGGGCAGTACCCGCCGATTGGGTCAGGCCGAGATGCCCATGGCCGAAGGCATAGATAACGCGCTGCGTGGCGCGCGCGGTTCCTATGGCCGGCAGGCTGTCGGGCAGAGACGGACGGAAGCCCATCCATTGCGCGCCGCCGCCGGACTTGAGGCCTGGCAGGAAAGCCTGCGCCTTCTTCAGCATGGCTTCGGCACGGCGGAAATTCGGCGCGAGCTTCAGCCCACCGAGTTCCACCGCGCCGCCGACGCGGATGCCGGTCGAAAGGCGGGTGACGACAAAGCCGTGGCCGCCGAAAGTCACCTGGGTGCGTAGGTCGAAGGCGTCGGAAGGCAGCGTGGTGTTGTAGCCGCGCTCCGTCTCCAGCGGAGTGCTTTCGCCAAGCGTCCTTGCGATGCGATGAGAGAACGCACCTGCCGACAGTACGACGTTGGCAGCACAGCGAACGCTGCCGTCTGCAGTCACGATCTCAACACCGCCGTGCATTGGGCGAAGTGCCGTCACCTCGGCGCGTTCGATCGTACCTCCCGAGTTGCAGAAATGCTTGGCCAGCGCCAACGTGTAGAGCCGCGGATCGGAAATTGAGAACCAGCCGGGCGTGAATGTGCCGTGGGTGAAGCGGGGTGCCAGACCCGGCTGGATCCCAGCCATCTCTTTTGCATCGAGGTGATGAAACTCGATCCCATGTTTCTCGCGCGCTTGCCAGCCGGCCAGCGAGGCCTTGAGTTCGTTCTCGCCTTCATAGACCTGCAGGTTGCCTTCCTTGCGCAGCATCGACACCGTGCCGGTCTGACGCAGGAAGGGGTCGAGTTCGGCCTTGGACAGGTCCATCAGCGCAGTCTGCGCAGTGGTCGAAAGCGCGACGCGTTGCGGCGAGCAAGCCCGCCAGAAACGGAACATCCACGGCGCGATCTGGAAGGCATAGGCTGGCGGCACCGATAGCGGGCCGAGCGGATCGAGTAGCCATTGAGGCGCCTTCTTCAGAACACCCGGCGACGCCAGCGGCAAAATGTCGGTAAAGGCGAACGCCCCGGCATTCCCGGCGGAGGCGCCCGCAGCCGGACCCTCGCGATCGAACACGGTGACGGACAATCCCCGCCCCTGCGCGGCGATCGCTGCGGAAAGCCCGACGACACCCGCCCCGATGACGACGACGTCCGTTTGCGAATGCTCTTTCACTATACCCTCAATGTGTTGCGACCGGGAAACTGGTCTTGGCGCGGCCAGATCGGCTGAATCAGCTCAGCGTTCTCCAGCGCCGTTAGTTGTGGCTTTTCCCGTCCCGGGTCGCTCAGGGCGTCGTCCTGGCATAATCCATCGCAGACTTCGCCTACCAGGATGCCTTTGCGACGCGCAAGAAATTGCCGCCCAAGGCTGCCTGTATGTCCTCTGCCGCGTATCCGCGCTTGTCCATTGTCTCGGCTATGTCCGGAAAGCGTTCCGGTGCCATATAGCGCATCTGGGCAAGATCATATCCGAGCGACCTGGGCCACCATCGATCCAGTGTTTCGCCCTCAGGAAGATCGCCAGTCAATTGCTCGAAGGTAAAATCCAAGCCGAAGCCAATGTGGCGTGGCCCCACCCGCTCGGCCAGATAATCGACATGGCGCATCAGCGTTTCGACCCGAATGTCGTTGTCTCCAAGGAAAATACCGATGCCAGAAAGCCCGATGACACCGTCTGTCGCAGCGCACGCATCGATCTGATCGTCATCGATGTTGCGCGGATGATCTTTCAGAGCCCGCACATTCGCGTGTGAAAAGACAACCGGCTTTGTCGAGACCTCCATGATCTCAAGGCTTGAGCGCCGGCTTGCATGAGAGCAGTCCATCATCATGCCAACGGCGTTGATTTCTCGCACAACATCACGTCCAAGGTTGGTCAAACCGCGATCAAGATCGTGACATCCACCTGCAATGGAATTGTCCCTGTTATAGGCCAGGTGGATCTGTCTCACCCCGAGGTCACGGAACAGCCGGATCATGGCGAGGTCATCTTCAAGCATCATCGAGCCCTCCAGATCGAAGGCGACGGCGACCTTGCCACTCGCGTGGGCAGCAATCACGTCTTCGACGTTTTCGACCAGCGTGAAACGATCGCCATGGCGCGACAGCCAGTCACGATAACCGGCAATCACCCTGATGATGTGTGCCAGGGGATTGAAGTCCATTCCGACATTGATCGAAACGAAGCCAGCGCCGATGGCGTGATAGCGCTGCAGTTCCGACAAGTCCTGGTTGGGCTGGATCGGCATGCACGCATGGGCGTCCCAAATCAAAGGACGGCGGGCTGCCGGGATGATTGCGGATGATGTCATGTTGGATTGTTGCTTTCTTCCAATGCGCGGTGCGTTCCAAACTCGCGTCCTGGAACTGCTGCAAGCAGGGCGCGGGTGTAGTCGCTCTTGGGGTGCCCGAAGACCTCCGCAGTGCTTCCGATCTCCACGATCTGTCCGCATTGCATTACGGCGATACGGTCGCAGATTTGCGCCGCCACCCGCAGGTCATGCGTAATGAAGATGAGTGACAGCGAGAGCCTCTGCTTGAGTTCGCGCAGGAGCTTCAGCACCTGTGCCTGCACTGACACGTCCAACGCGGATACCGGTTCATCGGCAATGACAATTGCCGGTTCCAGGGCAAGCGCGCGGGCGATGCCGATGCGTTGGCGCTGGCCTCCGGAAAATTCTCGCGGATAGCGCTCCATGGCTGTCAGGTCGAGGCCCACGAGTCCCAACAACTCGGCTGCCTGCTCCAGCGCTTGATTGTGCTCCGTCCCGTGGACGGCTGGGCCATCCGCTATGATACGGCCGATCCTGCGTTGCGGATTTAGCGAGGCGAACGGGTCCTGGAAAACCATTTGCATGCGCTTGCGGAATGGTTGGAATGCACGACTTGACAGTTTGCACAGGTCCTTGCCGTCCACGATGATTTCGCCGGCCTCGACCTCTGAAAGCCGCATCAAGCAACGACCGAGCGTGGACTTGCCCGAACCGGACTCGCCCACGATGCCCAGCGTCTCACCACGACGGAGATCGAAACTCACATCCACAAGTGCTGCGACATCACGGCGATTGAAGAGCCCGCGACCGCGATAGGTTTTGCTTAGGCGCCGAGCCGACAAGACTACCGAGCTATCTTCTTCGGCGCTTGGTGGTGGCGGCGACAGTGCAGGCACTGCGGCAAGCAAAGCCTTCGTGTAGGCTTCATGCGGGTTGTTCAGCACGTCGGTGGCCGGGCCGCTTTCAACGACCTTGCCTCGATGCATGACGACCACGCGATCCGCTATCTCTGCGACTACTCCAAAATCATGCGTAATGAACAGGATCGCTGTTCCATGCTTTTCCCGTAGCCGTTTCAGCAACGTGAGGATCTGCGCCTGGGTTGTGACGTCGAGCGCCGTTGTCGGTTCGTCGGCGATGATGACGTCGGGCTCCAAAGCAAGCGCCATCGCGATCATCACGCGTTGCCGCTGGCCGCCAGACAGCTCGTGTGGGAACGCATGAAACGCCTTTTCGGGATCGGACAATCCGACCTCGATCAACAGTTCCAGTGCTCGCGCCTTGCGAGCACGCTGGCTATGCAAATTATGCGCCTCAAACATCTCCATGATTTGCCAGCCGCAACGCAGCACAGGATTGAGTGCCGTCATAGGTTCTTGAAAGATCATCGCAATGCGTGCGCCGCGGATGTTTCGCATGACCGTTTCAGGCGATTTCAGCAGGTCGATGCCATCAAAGAATATCTTGCCTGCGACAGGCGTCAGTTGCGGGGAGAGCAGCCCGGCCACGGCGAACGCAGTGATCGACTTCCCTGAACCGGACTCGCCGACCACGCAGAGCGTTTCGCCCTTCTTCAGCTCCAAGCTGACATCCTCGACAGCCAGCCTGCGGTCAGCGCCTTCGGGGAGAGCAACAGACAAGCCCTGAATGGAAAGTACCGTCGCGTTCATGAACGTCCCCTTGCACCAAGAAGATCGCGCAGGCCGTCGCCGAACACGTTGATGGCCAGCACAAGCGACAATAGGGCAAACCCGGGCAGGTAAATTAGCCAGGCGTCAAAAAACAGCTGTTCGCGTGCCTGCGACAGCATCAGCCCCCAGGAGGCTGTCGGCTCCTGCACGCCAAAGCCGAGGAACGAGAGAGCCGCTTCCAGCAGGATGGCCGAACCCATTTCAAGGGTAGCAATTACGACCACCACACTCAAAATGTTGGGCAGTATTTCTTGGAAAACGATGCGGGTGCTGGAGAAGCCAATGCTCTGCGCGGCGAGAACGAAATCTTGTGCCGCGACCTGTTGCGTGGCGCTGCGGACCACAACGGCGAAGCGGTCCCAAAGGAAAAGCCCCAACGTCAGAACCGTAGATGTCAACGATGCGCCAAAGACAACGACGACGGCCATGGCTGCGAGGAACACCGGCATCGCAAGTCGCGTGTTGATAACAAACATCAGCACCTGGTCGACCTTGCCGCCGAAATAGCCGGCGATCATGCCTATCGTCGTGCCTATCAGGCCGGCAATGAACACAACCGAAAATCCGATCAGCAGCGATATGCGCGTTCCGTAGATGAGCCGCGAGAGATAGTCGCGGCCGAAGCCGTCTGTGCCAAGCAGGTGAGCAGCGTCATGGTTTAGATAGCCGATTGGAGGCAGCAGGCGCCGTGACAGATCCTGGGCGTACGGATCGTATGGTGCAAGAAGCGGTGCAAGGAGGGCAATCAGGAGCAGGAGCAGGAGGAACCCGCCACTGATGGAGACAGCTGGCGTCGACACGATGCGTCGCATCAACCCAAGGCGTTGGGCAGTCGCTGGAGCCTGTTTGGAAACCGACATTTACCAGTTCTCCCTGATGCGGGGATCAAGGATCGCGTTGGCAATGTCAGCTACAAGTGTGAGCAACACGTAGAACACGGCAACGATCAGAGTAATGGCTTGCACGATCGGCAGATCGGCGCGGAGTGTCGCGTCGTAGCTAAGCGCACCGATACCTTGGAGGGCAAAAATCTGTTCGACGACGATCGAGCCGGACAACAGCGCGCCAAGCTGCACCGCCGAGATTGAGACGAGCGGTATCATCACATTGCGCAGCGCGTGCCGAAACAGGATCTTTGCTGGTCCGAGGCCCTTCGCCCGAGCCGTGCGGACGTAGTCTGCCCGCAAAGCGTCAATGGTGCCTGCCCGGGTGATGCGTAGAAGCGCCGGCAGCGCATAGAACCCAAGAGCGATCGTCGGCATGACGAAGTGTTTCCAGGTGGTGTTGCCGGAAATCGGCAGCCAGCGAAGGTTGAGGCCAAAAAACACGACCAGCAGAAGGGCCAGCCAGAAAGTCGGCATCGCCTGTCCCAGGACGGATAGAGCGAGCGCTATGCGATCCACCAGCGAACCTTGTCGGGCCGCAGCGACGACGCCGAGCGGTACAGCGATGGCCAGTGCGAACACGATGGCGGCGAGGCCAAGCCCGAGCGTGATCGGCAACCTGGCAGCCAGCATGTCGGCAACCGACTGCTGATAATGGTACGATTGGCCGAAATCGCCCGTTAGCGCTTTGCCAAGCCACTCCCCATACTGGACGGCGACCGGGCGATCGAAGCCGTAGTGCTGTCGCACACGTGCGATGTCTGCAGCCGATGAATCCCTGCCAGCGATTGCGATTGCAGGATCGCCGGCAAGGAAGGCAATCGAAAAAGTGAGCGCGGAAACCACTAGGATGGTCAATGCCGCGCTTACCAGGCGTTTGAGGATGAAGCCGGTCATCTAAGAATACCTGACATCCGCCCCATTACTTCCAGCTGTATTCGTAGAAGCGGGGGATTTCGTCCGCAAAGGGTTCGAAGTCGAGATTGGCGTCCCAGGCATAGCCGCGCACGCCGCTGAACAGGGGTATCCAGTAGGCCTGCTCAGTGATGCGCTTGACCGCACTTGCGTAGGCCTCCTTGCGCTTGGCCGGATCGGTGACAGAGTCACCAATCTTCAGCCATTCGATGACGTCCTTGTCTTGCGCAAAATCGTCTTCTCCGCCTTTGAAGAAAAAGCTGATGGACGCCGCTGCATCTGCAAGCGAGTAAGAGCCCCAATTGAACAGGAACGCCGGCGCCTTGCCGCTCATCGTTGCGTCGCGATAGGCTTCGTATGGGACGCGGTTCAGATTTACCTTCACACCGACCGCATCGAGGTAACCCATGATGGCCTCGGCCTCCTTGGCTGGCGCTTCGGCATACATGGTCAGTTCCAGCCCATCTGCGAACCCGGCTTCTTTTAGCAGGATTTTTGCCTTTTCCGGGTCATATGGATACTTGACGGCGGCCTCCTCCGCGCACCCGAACTGCAGCGGGTGGCAGGGGGTGCTTAGCGTGCGCGCTGCTCCTGCCATCAGATTCTTGACGATTGCCTCTCGGTCGATCGCGTAGTTCAAAGCCTGTCGCACCCTAACATCGTTGACGGCAGGATTGTTGGCGCGCTTTGCAGCGTCCAGGCCGATGACGAAGATGCGTAGTGTTTCCGACATCTTCGCAGCAACATCAGGAATGCCGCCAAGCTTGGCCACCAGATCCGGTGACATGTCAGCGGTCACGTCGATGCCACCCGACATCAGCTCGGCTACCTGCGTCTGCGCATCCGGGATTTCGCGAATGACAACGTTGGCGATCTTCGCCTTACTCTTTGGACTGCCCCAATTGTAGTCGTCATTGCGGACCAGCGTATATTGTTCGCCTGGCCTCATCTCGACCACCTTGTATGGTCCCGTCCCGACAGGCGCGTTCGACATTCCTTGGCTGCCGACCTCGGCGTAGTATTTGTGCGGGTAGATCGGCATCGGCCCAGCCAGAAATTCCAATGCCTGGGGGAACGGCGTCTTTGTATGGATGCGCACCGTTTTTGCATCGACCTTCTCGACAGTATCGATCCAGTCAACGATCGCCCGGAAGCGCGCCCGGGAGTTCTTCGCCGACATGGTGTTGTAGGTGTACACGACGTCATCGGCGCTGAACGCTTCGCCATTGTGGAACTTCACGTCCTCGCGAAGCTTCAGTTCAAGCGTCTTGTCATCGATCCACTTCCAATCGGTCGCCAGTTCACCCTTGTACTCGCCGGTGGTGGGGTCGCGTTCGACAAGGGTGTCCCAAACCATTTTGGTGAACCAAATGCCAGTTCGGGTTCCACCGAGATAGTTGTCAGCATTGATCATCGCACCGTCGCCGCCCCAGCCGATGCGAAGCGTGTCGTCGGCCTTATCCGCAAATGCAACAGGCGCTCCCAGTGCAAGGATGCTGGCACAGGCCAACAGCATACGAAATCGCGACATGTGAAATTCCCCATTGTTGTTGTCCGGCTTAGGTACTGGACAAACGGCCTCATGAGAAATATCAATTTGGCACCAATTAATGCCTCAAGAGCATTAATTGGCTCACTTCTTGTCGGGGGAGCCCTGCGCCTACCTCCATACGACGATCCGAGCAAAGTGATGATCGAAGTTCGACACCTCAGGGCTTTTCAGGCCGTTGCCGAAGAACTCAGCTTCGTCCGGGCAGCTGAGCGTCTATCCTTGGCGCAGCCAGCGCTGAGCCGCACGATCAAGGATCTTGAGGTTCAGATGTCTGTGCAACTTTTCGAACGTTCAACCCGGACCGTCACAATAACAGCTGCCGGCAAGCTGTTTCAGAATTCTGTCAACGAGTTGTTTGCCAGCCTGGCCACCGCGATCTCCCAGGCTCAGCAGGCGCAGAAGGGAGTCGCGGGTGAATTGCGGGTTGGTTACAACGATTTTGCAATGAATGGGCTTCTGCCCATGATCGTGCGGCGTTTCAGGTCTGAGTATCCGATGGTGTCCGTTTGGCTCGGCCAGGTGCCGTCACCAGAAATGGTTCGCCATATAGAACAGGGGAAGTTGGACGCCGCATTTCACATGGGTCCTGCGGTGGCTTCATCTGTGGAGAGCATCTTGGTCCGAGACGAGCAGCTACTCGTTGTGGTTCCGGATTCCCACCCTCTTGCGAACAAAAAGACGATTCGGCCGATCGAGCTCGCCAACGAGAAGTTCGTCATGGGGCGTCGCGACACCTGGAGGCAGTTTCATCAGGTCATAGTTGGTTTCTGCAGAGCCGCTGGTTTCGACATCGATATTGTGCAGGAATCCCTCAACAGCGACGGGATCATCGGGCTGGTTGCCGCAGGCCTTGGCGTGACGCTCTATGTGGATAGCGACTGGCTTTACACAACTCGCGGCATATCGGCGGTTCCGCTTGACCGCGCTGGTCCGCGAATAGAAACCCTCCTTAGCTGGAGGCGCGGCGGCGACCAACAGAGCCCAACGCTGCAGCATTTCTTGCGCATTGCTGGCGAGGTAATTTCCGAAGAGGGGGTAAACAGGCGCCAGGGAGCGGGTCTGTCGCCGACCTAGCAGGATCAGTCCCTTGGTAGCCGAGGTTGCGCGTGTTCACGCGCAGCGCGTTCGCGATCTGGTCCCAGAGCCAGTCGCCGTGCCAGCTGGCGTCGTAGAGCGCGTAATGGCTCTGGCCCTCCACCGTCTCGGTTTTCAGCTCGTGCAGGATCTCCTGCATGAAGATCTTTGTGAATTCGGCTGGGAAAGCCTTGTTCAACTGGGGCAGCCAAGCTGGAAAGCCGTTGAGCTCCTGCAGCGCGTAGCGGGTGGCGAGCTCCGCCTCGGCGGAGTTGAGCGCTGACGGCAAGTCCTCCGTTTCCCTTGACTCGATCGCCAGGCCGGTGAGGCCGAAGATCGTGGCGAACGGCGTGGAATTCGCCGGCGCACCCTCCGAACGCAGTGTCGGGGTGTAGTGACGCCAGAAGGAGACGGTCGCGTCGCGGAACGCGAGCGCGACGTCCTCGCCGAATGTCGGCACGAGCGACTTCCAGTTGCCGTCGCTCCGCCAGTTATTCTGGCTGTGGTGGCTGCGCATCTGCTCATGGAGATAGTGTTGGTCACCAGTGACAAGGCCGGGCGTTCCGGGATCCCGGATCGTAGCGACGCGGCTTGCAAGGAGCCGCTTCGACTCCTCAAGCGCCTCCTCCTCCTTGGCCTCCTGCTGCTCCGAGCGGCGCTTCCATGCAGCCCGCTGCCGCTTGAACTTGGCGTGTGCGCCCGTCGGCGGGTTGAGAAACTTGGTCAATTCAGCGTCGAGAGCAGCGTTGGTCGCGGCGATCTTCTTCAGCCGCTCGCGCCATGCTCTCGGCCGGCCGTTCTGCTGATAGAGTGCGAAGGCCAGAGACAGGGCGACGAGTCGGTCGTCCTCGAGTTTCCGATCGGCCTTGTCCTCGCACACGGCATCGAAGGTGGAGCCGTCAAAGCCCCAATATGCTCCGAACATCGACGCGTGCCAGTAGTCGGTGAGGCGGTCGCCCTTGGTTCGTTCGCGCCGCGAGCGCTCGTCCGCGATGCAATTCCAGAAGAGGGCGCGGTTGAGCTCCGGCCACGCCCGGATCATCTCGGGCAGGCCCTTGCGGACCTCTTCGAAAAGGCCACGGCCGTAGTTTTCGGCGACCGGAAGCTGCCTCATGATCGACAGCGCCGACTTGGTCAGTGCCGCAATATCGCGCTTCTCGATAAGCTCCATCAGAGCCAGTCCGGCCGCGTGAGCGAGCCAGTTGTACCGCTTCGATATCTCGCAGTGGTGGCGCTCGACCACGGGCTTGCGGCGAAGCAGCTTGCCCAGCCCAGGAAGCAGCCTACCGAGCATTGCAGGCGACAGCGAGGAGACGTAGCTGGCAAGGGCCTCGCCAATAGGGTCCGTCTCATATTCCTTCTTGGGCGCTGCAAATTCGAGCGCCGTGAGCAGCCAGTCGATGTCGTTCGGCCCTTCGCCTAGCCCGGCGACGAGTTCGCTGAGCCAGCTACGGCGAATCGGGCCGCCTTCCGTCAGGACCGCCTGCCGGACCTCGGTCGCATCCTGCTGGGAGCCCACCTCGATTACCGCGCGGATCGCCGCCATGCGGGTGTACTTCGCCCGAGATATCAGGGCGAAGTGCTTGGCCTTGTCGGCAAGCGCGGCGATCCCGCCCTGGTAGACCATCCGAAGGAGGAACCAGACGATGTCGTCGTCGTCCTTGTGCCTGTCGAGCAACTCTCGGATGACCTCGGCGAGATCGGGGTTCGCGAAGCGCTGCACCGCCGAGTACTCGGTTACACTGCGACCGTGGGCCGGTTGCGCGAGCTGCTCGCAGGACTGACGCAGGATGTTGGCCCGCGTCTCGTCCCGAAGCTGGCTCGGGTCGCCGCCTTCGAACAGGATTTCGGGCGCGATGCGGACGACGCGGGCGAGTATCCGCTGGTCCAGGATCGAGAGCCAGGGAAGGATCGGGCGCATCGTCGGGACGATCACGTCGATGCCGTACTGGCGCCGGAAGAACAGGTTCTCGATCTTCGCGCGGGAGCCCTCGTCCACGAGAAGCGAGTGGAGCCATTCGGCGGTGAGGAACTCCCGCACCGATCGGTGATGGAAGCGGACGGTGCCGTAGATGTCGCGTCATCTCAGAACGAGGCGACTCTCCCGCGAAGCGGGTTCGTGCTTGAGGCGCAAAGCCTTCGTTCAATAGGCCTGCCGAAAGCGACTGCTTCGAGTCAGATCGGCCATAGCACAGTTCCGGCTTGAACGGCCCAAGACGCAACCCTTTCAAGAGGCGATATATCTGCGGGCCGATCTGCAGCTCAAGCATGTGCATGTCCCGGATCTTCCAACCTGATGCGAGGCCGCCGGCCGCCGGAGCAACTACCATGTGCATGCGAAGGTATTGAAATCTCTCATAAAAACCTGGCAGTATGCCCGCGACCGGCCGGCATGCACCGGAAAACGCAAGCCATGCCAATGGCTTAACGCGTTTCGGGCATGCGCTTTTATCTCGCCGTCCTCTGTCGTTTCGTGAGCGTCCGATCCTGACACCTCGTTGGCGTAGTGCAAAATCGCAGCATGTTGGAGTTCCTTCGTAGCATGGAGGGTCCCCGGTGAATTTGAGACATTTCGAGCACACGGAACGCAAGTCCTTCTGGGGTGGTTCACTTCGAAGCGTGGTGTCAGAGCGGGTTGGCGCGCACAGCTATTGCCGCCATCACCGCCTCAACCGGCGTACGTTCGAGCGCTGGCTTGACCATCTGATGGGGCAAGGAGGTGGCGCGTAAACATGCGGAATCGCAGGCACAATTGCGCTGAGAAGCGTGTCTGCAACAACGCCAGAAAGAGCCGCGCCCGCGGTCAACGCCAACGTTTGGCGTGAGCACGGACGAACGCATCGTGCGCTCCGGGCGTTCTGGGCAATGTATGTCAAGGCGATGAATTGGAGCGGCATTAGCGTTCGCGAGTATGCTGCCGCGCTGCATCAGTCGCCTTACGCGCTACGCCGTTGACGTGACCGCATGGAGGATGGCGAACTGGATCTCAACTGGCGTGCAGCATCCCTCCGCCCGCCGCCCGACCGTTATTGATATCACTAACCGCGCGACGTCCGAACAGCTCGACAGGGCACACAGATGATACACTGCCGCCGCGCGCGGCCGCCGGTTCTTTACGGACGCGCAGAAGCACATCGTGCAAGAGAGTAAAGTTGCAGGTGCAAGGGTCTCGGCTGTCGCGCACCGGCATGGGATCGCGACCGGCATCCTGTTTCGCTGGCGCGCGGAATTCGGCGTGACGCAGAAGAAGCAAACGAAACATCTGTGACACTGGTAACGGACGCGGCAGCGGCACTCGCGCTGCAGAACCTTGTGCAGTCCCTTGACGGGATGATGGCAATCGAACCGCCGGATGGGCGGCGTATCTTTGCACCTGAACGAGGACGCTTCTGCGGTCCTCTCCCAGTCGATTGGCTTGGCGGAACCGTTTGGGCTGTCGACGGTTGAGTCCGGTCATCTCAAAGGAGATGCGCGGATGCAGAAGAACATGCGAGGCATTTACGCGATGACGGCGGCCGTAGCATTTGCGGTGGCTGCCCTTTTAGCCATCGGGCTGATGGACCGTGCGCGGGATCCTGCTCCCGTCCAAGAAGTCACCCAGGACACACTCAACTGAGGCCCACTTCTGGGGCGTTCGTTTCGGCGGTACGCACGATGAAAACATCAAGTCCGTCGATCTACACGAGCGTGCCACTTTCTTTGAGTGTGACGACAGTCAACTGCCGCATGGGATGGCATTTGAACCGGATTTTCCGGCTCGCCGGTCTTTGCCTACCGTGAAGTTTCCAATCTAGATGGCAAGGTTGAAAAGCGGTCTCTTGGGTGTGCACTGCGACCAGTTTCCGGATCGAGGACGATCATTTGCGGAGGGAATGCCTACCCTGCCGACATTCCCTCCAGCATTACCAAAATTGTGCCCGCTTGGGTTTTGCGCTTTATTCAGGACGCTCCCATTTCAAAGAAAGCAGGCGTCAGCGAAGCGAGCTTGGAACGCGGGAGTAGACAACGTTGATTAATGCTTAGCTGGATGCTGCTTGCTTATCGGCGTGGGTCTGATCAAATTTTTCCCGAAGCTGGTTCATTTGCGGGCGCATATGTTGCCGGGTCGCCAGAATCTGCGCGTGCACTTGGCGTAGCTCGGCCAGCCCTTTCGCCAAGGCATCTTGAATTCGGCGGCTTTCGGCGACCGTCTCCTGGTCAATCTTTGAAATGTCTCTGGGGTCTATGCCCTTCTTGGGATCGAACACGAACCTCCGCTCGATCGAACGGCGCCAATCCAGCAGCTGTCGCGTCATTTTCGGTCCAAAGCCGGGAACGCTGTAAAGCTTGTTCTGTGTCACATCTAAGGCTGTCTCGACTCCATAAGATTCCAGCGTTTGCTTTCGACCCGGCCCGATACCATCGATCTTCGCGTCCGCAATTTCAAAATTATCCAAAAACCGATCGAGTTGAGCCTTTCGCTGGTTCTGCTTCAGGACTTCGAGCTTGCTGGCCCTTCTGGCGGGCAGACCATCCCACTGTCGTCTAAGCTCCGCCAAGCGGGTCTTTTGATCGTCAAAAGACCCAGGCCCTGCCTTTAAGAGCCAGTTCTCGTACGCTTTGTGCCATGTCGAGGCAGCTTCAGCGTGGGCAGCCTGGTATTTGGCAACCTCGTCTGCCTTGCTGAGCATACTCCGTACACCAAAATATGAGACTATTGCCAAGACTAGTAGCCATGGCATTCCAGTTGCAAATGTCGCGAAGACGAATGCGGCTGCGGCTGCCCCGGCCAACAGGTTAACATTCTTTTCGCTCCCAGCCAGACGGACTGCGTCTGGCGATGCCTGGACATGCACTGATGCGATCGTCGGCGCCGGCCCTGGGGATTGCAAAACGTCAATCTGGCGTTGGAACCCAATAATATCGAATGAGATCGTCGCATTCGGCGCAACGATAACTGAGAACAAAGGAACACCAGTGGCGCCTTCCATCGGGCACCAAGGGCATGCTCCCGAGGGATGATGCCAATGAGACGTATTGGAATTGCACTGCTTCAGCTGCGATTCCAACTCTGCCAACGCAGTTACCCAGTCGTGCGCCGATGGCCTCCCGCCGGTGACGGCTTGGCGAGAGAATGCACGTTCGAACAATTGCGAGACGCGAGGACCAACAATAGCAAGCGACGGCGTCCCTGGCGGCCTAGCCATCGCAACAGAAGCGGCGCTGGCCCCGTAGGGAAACCGAACCTCTTCAATCGCTTTGGAGATAGGCATGTCCCCCTGGCCGGCATATCGGCCCGCAAAGGGATGCCTACCCATAAACAGGAGCAGAAACGCGAGAACCGCCATCCCGAAGTTATCGTGGTTCGATGACCTTAACACACCAGCGAAGGATTTGCCCTGGAGCTCCGGTGGGGTGAACGTCTCGACACCAACTTCGCAAAGGAATTTTCGGCCTTGGTGCGATACTTGGAAGCTGTCGCAATCGATTAACCTCACAGTCGCGTCTTGCGCGACCAAGACGCCACCGTGGTTTACGTCTCCTATGACGCATCCACTGGAGTGAACCGCTGCAAACGCACGAGCGGTGTTCGCCGCGGCTCGGATCAAGAATCGCCAATCAACGCGCTGAAAGTCCGACCGCCTGCTTTTGGGACTGTACAAGTGATGGATGTCTTTGCGCCCGACGACTTTCGGGACGATCAGCCCAATAGGCTTTTGTTCGTGCGAACAGATCAGGCCTAAAGGCCAGGCAGTGAGCGATTCCAGCGCTTCGGTCTTAAGCTTGACCATCACGCGAATCTTGTCCGCCCTCTCTTGAGCCAGCGAACGGTGATACACTTTGGCTACGTGCTTGGGATGCGCTGGAAGTTCATAGACCGCGCCCTCACCCCCTTGTCCCAGCACCGAACCGAGTTTGATCACTTCACCCCGAAGTGTGAATACTTGCGACACTTTTCGGCTGCTCATCTGTCGGCACCCGTGGTTACCCTCGTCGCCATGAGAAGTGATTTGTCGTCGTCGGTGCGTTCGCAAATGACTGGCGACAGCAAATAGGCCTTAAGCCCCTCGGACAGCGCCACATCTTCCCCGGAGGCTGTCGATCTCCGCACGGGTGGAAACATGGCATCAAAGAAATCGCCATGCACGGAACGGCTAGCTTGGTGCAGGACTAGATTCTCAATGCCGTCAGAGAAGATGGCTATTTCGTTGATTGCGCGGGGCGCGATCTCAAAATCGAGGACGTCGACGACGTTCTTCGAGACGATGAAGTTTGTGGTATTGGCGAACTCACCGTGCTGCGGCCAAAAGACATAAGACCACCCATCGTCCTGCCCATGAGATACCACAATCGCGCCATCGCCGACTTGGACGAAGGCCGCACTCTCCGGGCCAACAATTGCCGCCACGAGCGTGCAGGCATAGTCGCGCAGAGCATGGTTCAGACTGGACGAGTGGGCTTCAATTCGTTCCGCAATCTCAACGAGCCAGTTGGCTGCTTTGGCCCGGTCGATTTCATCGACGCGGCCACCGCCATCGAAATGCACAAACGCCTGCTCGAGCAAAATTTGCGCACTCAGCCATGAGCCCACAGCCGAGTGTGCTGCACTACCCGCACCATCGCATACCACAGCGACAAGGATTGGACCTTCAGAAGCGTCGTAGACAGAGTAGGTACATGTGTCTTGGCATGGGGCGCCAGTTCCAGCATGCGAAGTCCCAATCGCACTCGCTTGTGCGAGGCGCCATCTAGCTGGCATTCTTATACCTCGGCCCAGCCGGCAGGTGATTGAAGAGCAACAGATTGTCCGACTTGCGACTGTGAAACACCCGACAATGACGCCGATAGCCACGAGAACAGCTCTCTGAATTTGAGCCCACTTAGCTTCAACGGTTGACGAGTAGAGAGCTTCGCAAGTATATCCATGTTTGCGCCTTCAACTCCCACAGCAAAGAACGAGAAAGCCTTTGTCGTCTCGCCATCTCTGATGAGTTGTTCGGCTCTTGTGATACTGTCCGTTGGCGCCCCGTCAGTGATGAGAAACACCCAAGGCCGATAGTAGGAGATGCCATTCGCCTTATATTCGTCTTTGCGCCTACGAAGCATTTCGAGGCCGTGTTCGATTGCACGGCCCATCGGCGTATCACCGCTCGTCTTCAGAGAAGTTGGAATGAACACGTCGGCTGTTTGAAATTCGGTGACGGTTTCGACCGGCCCAAATGTAACGACTGCAACTTCCACTCGCTTCATTGCAAGGCTGTCTGCGGCCAGCTCATCTTTGAAAGCCAACAGACCGTCGTTCAGCGCTGCGATCGGGCTTCCGCTCATGGAATGGCTAGTGTCGAGAAGCAGCAAACAGGGGCATCGCGGCTCGGGATTGTCGGCGAACTCAGCGGCGCCGAATGGGATCTGATCGAACTCAGATGACATAATTCTCTCCTAGGATTGCCCAAACGGCTATACGGGGCGGCCGTACAAGGATGGTCATTTCATGCGAACTGGGAGGCTCGAACTGCTCTATCGAAAAAGGCGGCCCAGAAGCGCCCAAAACGAAATTGTGGTTCTGTTATAAACTCGATTTTGGAAAGCTCTTTTCGGATTGCTAAAGAAGCCGAGCCCCCGCGGGGCATTGAGACCGAGCTTTCTCTTGAATATGCCCTTTGGGGAAGTTCGTGGGGCAAAACTGCGCTTCAAGCTCGGGCGACGGATCGCGATTTTCATTTGCTTACCCCCCAAGCAATTTCCTCAGTCACTTAAAGCCAGAGCAAATTGTGCTGTCAATTCGGCCAGCGCCAAAAGTACAAGACCCACATGACGTGTGATCTATCGGGGCGGAGACTAGAACTTATATGCCAGGCCTATCCTGACATCCTGCGTAGCTAAGTCGACCTTGTGTGATAGCGCTCCACCCACGAATTTCCGGTCGTAGTGGTCAGTGCCGTAATCTGAAAATCGATACTCAGCGCGCGCAATCAAGCGATTGGTGAGCGCATAATCAAAGCCCGCACCAATTGTCCAGCCCAACGTCGTTCGGTTAAAGCCGTCGTAGATGTACTCGTTCTCAACCGAGTGTTGGTAAGTCGCTAGGGCCAAGCCCGCAGTCGCAAATGGTAATACGCGCCCCGCGTCATAGCCTAAGCGAGCCCTTAGCGCGCCCTGCCAGACTATGTCGGCGTGACCGAACTCATGGGTGGGCCGAGGATTGAGGACAGTGGTTCTGCCGGACTCCAATCCACCGGTAGAGAGGTCCGCCTCAACGCCAGCTATCCACCCAGGTTTTACCTCGACATTGTAGCCGGCGTACGCCCCGCCGAAGAAGCCTTTCGGATCGTATGGGATGAAGAGGTTCGGAAAGATGTCAACGATGTACGTCGATGAACCAGATCCATAGCCAGCCTGGAGGCCGGCATACGCTCCGCTCCAAACAAAGGTATCGTCGGCGGTGACTGAATTCGTTGACAAAAGAACTAAGGTAATAGCTGCCGAATATTTCAATTATGCCCCCATAACTACGGGCACATTACCGGGGCGCTAAACAATTGGAAAGGTGCGTGTTGCTTAGCTATCCCGCTTCGTCCAGCGGCAAATGGTTATCGCCCGAATCCACGGCGGTGGCGGGCTTTTGTCGTTCAGAGACGTATCAGGGCTTGGCCGGTTTTCGTTTCGGTTCGGCGGCACGGGCTTAGGCCCGACAGAAGCGTTGTAGGCGGCCAAATCGTTCAGCACCCCAACGTGCTGCTTTTTGCCTGAGCTTGTAGGCGCTCGCGCTCGAATGACACTGTTCCCAAATGGCTGCCGCGCTTGCTCATCTCATGGCCTTACTTACGTCGCACCACTACCGGGCGCACGATGCGGGGTCGTGGGGACAGGTTTTCCGTAGCAACTAAGTAAGTTGTCCAATCCGTCCGGCTTTTTGGATCATCGCACGGTAAAGTTCGAGGATGGACGTTACCTTTCTGCCGCTGTGGGTGCTGCCATGTAGAATTGCGAACTCAGCCTGCCGATAGTCCTCGACAAACCGGGATTCCCAAGCCTCCCCACCGACCTGTTCCGTCAAGCCGGTGCTGAGCAAGCCCATGAACGTTTCCAACACGCGACTAAGCTCTACCGTTTGTTCCCCGATCTGATGACGGCCGAAGTGACTACGGTTCTGAAATATGAAAAGCGGCTCTCCGCTGAATAGACTTTGAAATTCCCTTGTGGCGATCTGCTGGTCGGCGTTGCGATTGGTCGTGCCCGTCGCGATGTTGAATGCCCCAGTCTTTCTCAAGTGGTATGCGGCAATAAGCGGATACACATACAATAGCGGAACAGGCACTTTCGTTTCCGCTCGATTTGTCACACTACCGAGCATACCCATGCACTGCTTTATGTCTCGCAACGACAGGCCGACCATTCGCGAAATTGCAGAAACCATCTTGCGCTGTGTATGGTCGGGAATGGGCAGATAGCGATCTTCCTGCAGCCCAAGTTCGGCCCATTGCACATCAACAAACTGGTTCAGGGTCGGCTGGTCGAACGAATATGTGCGGTCGAAGAACCGGTGGAGATACGTATCCGCGTCGAACCCAGCCCCGTACACGGCGCGTATTGTATGAGCCAACTGATCTGTATGGGTCGCAACCAGAAAAATGACATTGGGCACATCGAACAAATGCTTGATCCGCTCTAGGAGAGAAATCGCGTAGGTCGGCCGGCATCTATCGACTTCATCGATCAGGACGAATAACGGCGTATCGCCTTCGACTTCCTTCGCCAACTCCGTGCGAAAATCATCGATCGCCTTTTGCCCTTCCTCAAAACGCTCGAGCGCCTGTTCGGCATACTCGCTCATAGTTTGCTCGGCCGCCTCGGCAATAGACTTCGCAACCTCGTCGGTTATTCCATCGACCGCTTCCTTACCGATGATGAAAGCCGCTCCGCGCTTGGCCAAGCCAAGTCCAGCGCGTACGGCAATTTTGCCTGCGTTCTTCTTCAACGATTGTCTGATCTCGGCCTTCTTGCCTGTCTTATTCAGGGCCCTAAGCATGGCCGACATGACCGGAAAAATTGGGTCATCAGCGTGGTCATCGCGCCAAGCGTTAACCTCCGCGACCCTAAATTCATGAGAGCCGAGCTGTCGGGCTAGCCTTGTCATAAAGAAGGTTTTGCCTGCACCCCAGGGGGCGCTCACGTTGATCGATGTCCCGCGCAGTCCTGTCTCTACCGCCTGAGCATTTCGCTCCAATAGGTAGTCAATCAGGAAGTTGGCATCTTCCTCGCGCTTTAAGTGATCGCCGGCCCAGATTTCAGTTCCCATTTCTCCCGCCAAATTCCAACTCGATCAAGTATCGATTGTGTACCGCGCTTGGTCTAGTAGATGGTCAGTAGGCCGGAACCGTCTGGGCCCATTTTCTTATAGTAGGCGGCACAATCACTGTCGGTAAGCTCGCCCATCTCGGCGCTCAGCCGATCCCAGGTGGAGCCCGCTCGTTCATCGGCGAAATCTGCCTGAACGATGCCAACCTCCGCAGTCACCTCATTGATTCTACCAACATTTCTGGAAATGCTCTGCTGGGAGCACTTGCCGACCAGGATTTCGGCGATCATGACCGCCTCATAGACTTCGATCTGCGCCGGTGTGAGACTCTGCGCAGAGCTTGCGTTCGGCCATAGCAGCAGGGCTGCGGAGACAGCAAAGGCACTCACTTTCATTGTTGTTCCTTCCTGTTATCCACACCAGGGCCGTTTGACCTTTGGTCGCCAGATGATCGCATGGCCTTCGCGGAGCAGAATGTTTTCCGCCAACTGGCCGTTCCCGAGCCTGATACGCACCAGCGGTCGGCGCTGGTCTGTATCATCCACGTGGCCTGTGTCTTCGATCCGGACACCAGGCTCGCGAAGCAGTTCAGCCAGGCGCTTCTTGGCCTCCTTACCGAGCATACGCTCACGGTCGCACTTCGCTCGGCCGCCGGTCTCTGGCGTGTCGATACCTGACTTGAACGGCACGCCGTCTCCGATCAGACGCATGTTCTGGCCGTTGCACTTGATGGTGTCGCCGTCCACCGCCGTGAGCTGCAGGCACGAGATGACCGTCGCGGCTAAAAGCGTAATCACGGGAGACTACCTCACGCCGCACCTGCCCTTGAGGCGGGCTATTTCCGGTTCATGGGTTTCATCGCCACCAAGCGGAACGCCGATCATGAACACCCCAAACGCGTCTTTGTTGGCGGTTCGTTGCTGCCGGGACGTAATGTCGGCCAGCCGGTCGCGATCTGCCTGGGTGCATTGCTTGCCGTCAGATGGAGCCGCCTTGATGTTCGATGGTGGCGTGGCGCAGCCTGTGAGAGCCGCGAGCGCGACCAATGGCAGTAGTTTTTTCATGAGATCCCCCCGGATGTTCATGCAACTTGTTGCACGTAGTTCTTTCGTTGCCAATCTAACTTGTAACTGCAGGTCGTTCGATGGTTCGAGTATAGGCTCGACACTTTTCAACGCGCCTGCTTTCTTGTCGCCAGGGGTGGGTGACATGGGTGTTCGGGGAAAGCCAGGCTGGGCTCTAGTTGCATTGGCAATGGGGTGGTGGCTGTTTGGAAACAAAGAGCCCGATCCGGTGCCCTCCCCATCCAGTATCGAAAAGACGATCCGGCCAAAGCCTGCACCGGTAACGAGCCCACCGCCCGCCAACCTGCTGTTGGTCCCTGAGACAGAAATCCGCCTCGATGACGAAACTACCCCGCTGAGCCTTCGCACCAAGACGGCGGCCCGAGTTCGTAAAAGCCCAACGACGAACTCGGCGATTGTTGCGACCTTGCAAAAAGGACAACAGGTCAAGGTGTATGGTCGCGAGGGGGACTGGCTTCGCATTGCCGCAACGGATGTCTCAGGGTGGATTCGCGAGGATCTGCTGGAACGGGCTGCCCGACCCCAATATTTGCGCCCGGCATCGCCAGTACCGCAGCGAGTAGCTCGCCCGACAAATGACGCAAATCCCACTCCAGTTCGGAAGCGCTCGGGTGATCGGCCAATTCGTGACGCTTACGTTGGGACGTGCGATTGCCCTTATGATGTTATGCGGAACGGGCGCCTGTGTGGCGGTCGTAGCGCCTATAACCGCCCCGGCGGTAGGGAGCCCGTATGTTATGAATGAAAACGTGCATAACGCCCCGCTTATTGTGCCGGAAATGCTCGGTCGCTTTGGGCTAGCAATTCAGGCGTGCCCCTCCGCCGTTACAAGAACTCGTATCCCAAAGGAGTATTGGCACGATCACCCCAGAGCTGCGGCATTGCCTAGCGTAGCTTTGAGCAGACAAACTCTGCGGGAGTATTGCGCCCGAGAAGACATTTGTGACGTGCAGCGCGTGATGACCGTGACCGCTTGGGGAGTGGCTAGGGAGCCAAACCGCAAAAGGATTGGCAAAGTCCTCGAGCCCATCTCTACCCTGCTTGCTCGAGCAAGAGACAGCGGCATCCCGCGGTCAACCGCATACGACAGATTTGATCAGGCATTGATTGCTGGCTTGGGGCCTGCCTTCTTTACGAAGTTAATCCATTTCTGCGTTCCGCCGTTCAACGGCTACATCCTCGATCAGTTTACGGCCAAGTCCTTTGACATCTTGACCGATCAACAAAGTAGCCTTTGCTCGAAATCCGGCGTGGTACTCAGAGGACGAGGCGGGCAACGCTATGAGATTTTCTGCCGCGCTATTGAAATGCTTGCGGATTATCGCGGTTTGTCAGCCGAGCAGGTCGAGCTAGACATGTACGCTGGGCGCAATCACCCCTGGCGCCTCTTCGTCAAGAAGAGATGGGACGAGAAGTATTTGATATCGGCACGCTAAAGGATTTCGGATCGATCATCCCGCAATCTGTCGCGCGTTCTACGAAACGGCGATTGTGGAACTATCGCATCGTCAAACCGGATCAGGGCGCAAATGCCGGGCAGGGTCATCGTCAGAAGTATCCAGACCTAGTTGTTGCACATGGCATCCAACACCATGGACATGAGCTTTTCCCGCGCTCGCACTTGGAGTGCGTCCTGCGGCTCCGTAGCCAGCATCTCGTCGATCGATGCTCGTTTGTACGGAGGTCGCCCGGTACCGACATAGATACGCCGTCTGTCCATATTGAAGACCAATTTCCAGCTCGCCGTCTCATCTTCGGCCAGGACGCAGGTAATGGGCTTCACGCTCGGCACTCCTTTGAAAAACAAAAGGTGCCCGGTCGCTGAAAGCCATCTATCGCCAGATTTGGGGATTGACCGCTGGTGACCGTCTTTTCGACTAGCCGTCAAAGACGGTCAACACCCCCGCGTCAGCTATGACGATCCGTTTCGATGGCATTTCCGAACCAAGCAGGAACCTCCATCACCTGGGCACTGACGATGTTTTCGGGGACATCACGCCAGAACGCAACAATGGCCTCCGAAAATGCCCGAAACTGCTCATCCGTCACCTTGAGGTGCGTGTGGTCTAGAAAACGTGTGTCGGGTAGGTCCAGAGATTCATCAGCCGGGTCGCGGAGATAGTGGGGGTAGCTCTGCTTCAGGTCGTCCAGAGACTTACCAGCACCGTGTTTGTAAACGTTGACCACCAAGCGGCAGGCATCGAGCGTGTTGAAGTATTCGGCGCTTCGGAGATTCCAGCCAAAACTCTGCAGAAGATCCGCAATTTTGCCAAAGTCGGCTGACCAGACCTTCGAGGCGGCAGTCTCCCCACGATGCCAATGATGCATCTCGCGGACGAGCCAATCCCTGAGTTGCTTGTCCCATTCGTGAAACATCCCCGCGACGACGCTCAAGCGTGTCCGATCACGCATGTCACTCAGGAGTTGGTAGAACTCAATGCTATGTTCGTAGGCCGCCTCGTAGAAGTCGCCAGGATCGTGCCGATCGGGATCAAATGCCCCACTACTCTGCTCCAACCACTCATCCGCGGCCTTGTCAGCTTCAGCTGACATGTTTTCAAACTGAGACAGCAAGCGTTTACGTGCCTGATCCACGTAAAACTCGTGTCCCTTTATCAGAGAACGCCGGAAGAGACCCCACATTTGAAATAATACGTAATTGCTCATAGAGCCTCCGCCTCATCGACTGCGTCACTCGACAGTCCTCAATAAATGCGTGTATTCTTGAAGAACGCAATCGGTTGGGGTCGGGGCGTGCAACATCTCTTGCGATCATTCGCGGCATTGGCCGCATTAATTGTGATGGTGAATGCGACTTTCGCGGACACTAGTTATAAGCAATGCAAGACTGTCAGTAATGGCGCGGAAGTCAATTTCGATGGAACGCTAATCGTAAGCATCTACGAGAACCGGCCGACAAGATACTGTTCTATCGATGTCAATCCTGAGCCAGCCTCCGCAAGCACCACGACCATAAAGCCAGCCGTTGCCGCTGCACGGGACTACCGACAACTTGCGTCTACGAAGCCGAGCGAGACTGACGCGGCATGGGATGTCTTTGTTCCGGTGCTGATGCAGGCCCTCGTACAAAAATGGCGCACGAACGAGAATGCCGACCAGTTGGGAACACTTGAAAACACGCTGGTTGGTCAAGAGTCCGCAACGTTGCGTCAATGCGTCATGGACGCCGCGTACAAGCAGGCATCCTTTGAGCGCCGAACTGATGTCGTCTCCTGCGGAATAGTTGAAGGTGGATCTTTTGTGATCGAGGCCCTTAGCGAGACCATCAGGCTTGTTCTAATCTTGCCTGGTCCGGCGGCGAGTTAGGTATGCCGGAACCAGCCGGGTCAAAGTCATCCTTCATCGTCGAGATGATCAAATCGATTCCCGGGGATATACGGGGTGCAGTCGTGGGCGCAATTGTGGGGGGCGGGATCACGATGTTCGTGACGTATGTGGCCCCTGACGAAGCACCAAGCACCTACACCATCCCGGTGAATGTGAATGGTTACGCCGTGCCTTTACCTGGCCTGCTCCGCAATGCTGCTAGGGAAGAAACGTCCATGAACTATAGAACGGACCCGGAGGACTTGGCAAAAGCGTGGGTCTGCGAGGCCACAAGCATGACAGGAGAAAGCGCCCACCAACTGCTTGTGCAGTATGTCGACCTCTACAAAGACTGCTTTTCCCTAGATGAAAAGAGCAAGACTGAAATTGCGATCAGGCCGAACACACAGAGCGGCGTCATGCGCCATGATGCGCGCGGCTGGTTCTGCAAATGCAACAGCGCCGGCTAGAAAAACCGGGATAGCGCACGGTTCTTCCTTTACCCTGTAATGACAGCCTTCGTCACCTACCAAGCTTCGGCAACTTGCCAGCCTGAGCTACATGCTATCGGGCCGAGCAGCACCGCACAACGTAGAAAAAGGAAGCTTTATGTGGGCCGCAGATGTGGGACGAGGCACGAAATCCGCGAATACTGCCCATAACCATTTGATTTTTATTGGCGCACCCGACAGGATTTGAACCTGTGACCTCTGCCTTCGGAGGGCAGAGTCAGACATACGCTGCCCACCGTTATGAATGACAGCTGGCTTGAGAAAATGGTCGCAGTGTTGGCGCGGAGCAATGCCTAGATAGGAACCCTCTCCGCGCTTTACGTGCTCTTCGGTCCTGAGGCTCGAGCCAGCCGTACGCCTGGGCCGCCACCATTTGCCGGAATGAACTCGATGCCGGCGGTCTCGAACGCTAGCCGAATTGCGTCGATCGTCGAACTCTTTAGCTGTTCGCCCCGTTCAAGACGGGCGATCGTATCAGGCGATACCTCCGCGTTTCGAGCAAGGTCTCGCGTTCCCCACCCCAGCGCGACGCGCGCCATTTTGCTTTGAATTGCATTCATTTCGTAACGCAGATACGATTTGTGTTGATCTTCAGGCCAATTGCCATTATCGTAACCCTGATACGATTTTATATCCTAGCGGCCGCCAAGGGTGTTCAACCGCCGTTAGCGACCTGACCATAATCTAAGCTGTTTGGAGCTCGGATCATGACTGATTCCGACCATAGCATGAGTTTTCGGCGCGTCACGCGGCGGCTGGCGCTTGTCGGGTTGTTTGTCGCCACAGGTGGATGGACTTTTGGCGGTAATACGCTGGCCCGCGCGACAGCGGCTTCTGACGTAGCACCCGATCCAGAACGGGACCCGGCGGTGGAACTGTGGCGCGATTGGAATGCCGCATATGAGCAAGCAATGTGCCGCTGTGACCGGCTGCAGGAACTCGAGGCAGCACTTGCCGAGCGAATCGATGCGCTGTGGACGGTTGTAAGCGTCCCTGGCGGCGAGGAGACCATCGTTTGCTCGAAGGCAGCGCTGGATCGGATTGTCGGCGAGCGAACGGACATGGCGGAGATCCGCGCCAGGGCCGAAGCTGAACTCGACGCGCGACAAGCACATTTCGAGGTGGTTGCGACGGAGATCGGCTATTTCGTGGGACTGAGGGCTGAGCAGGCAGGCTTTGCAAGATGCGCGGCGCTGCTGGAGGCGCTTTCCGGGACGCCCGCCGTCTCGCTTTCAGGCGTTGTGGGCAAGCTCGATGCGGTGTTGCGCAACGGCGCGGACTGGGAGGATCGTTCGGGCTTCCCCTGGCCACAAATCCGCTCGGCGCGCGAGGATCTGATGCAAATCGGGCGCCAGTTGACACCGCATGGGTTTTTCCCGGGCGGGTAGACGGTGAGGCTTGCCTCTCTCCTGTCCTACCGGACAATTCGCCGGGTGGCTTCATTGCATGTGGCTTCACGGCGGAGCCGGTCAAGGTCAAGGCGGGTTGGCGCCAAGGCCTTGACCGGCGTTTCCACTCTCGCGACAGTCGGCATCCTGCGTCTGCTTAGGAGAGGGCGCCGAGTGCAGGTCATTGCGCTCCACGTTGCTACGACCGCATTTTCCCCCTTCCCGGCCGGCATATCTGGCAGCTTCATCCCCGCTTCGACACAACGAAGCGAGGAAGCCTATGGCAGAAGACAACGTGACGGCCGCCGACGCGCGGCACTCTCCGAGCACCGACAGGCCAATGACCCATCCTGCGATCCTGGCTCTCGCCTGGCTGATCGGGCGGGGCATGGCACGCGAGCGCTTCGCAAACACAACGGACGCCAAAGACATCCACAAATCTCACGCGACCAAGGCAGAACCACCGGGCGAAAGAGCCGGCGACGGCAACTCCGACACCAGCTAAATCGAGAGAGCATTGTTCATGACCATGCGCGTAGCACTTTATGCCCGCTACTCTTCCGACCAGCAGCGGGCAGCCTCGATCGAGGACCAGTTCCGGCTCTGCCGCGAACATGCGGCGCGCGAAGACTGGGAGATCGCCGGCACCTACCAGGATGCCGGCATTTCCGGAGCAAGCCAGATTCTGCGGCCCGGCATCCAGAAACTGGTCCGCGACGCCCAATGCGGGTTGTTCCAACTGGTGCTGGCCGAGGCCCTCGACCGCATTTCCCGCGACCAGGCAGACATCGCAACACTCTACAAACATTTGAAGTTCGCCGGCGTGCCGATCGTCACACTCGCAGAGGGTGCGATCTCCGAACTGCATGTCGGCCTCAAAGGCACGATGAACGCCCTGTTCCTCAGGGATCTCGCTATGAGGACCCGGCGCGGACTGCGTGGCCGTGTAGAACTCGGCAAGTCCGGCGGCGGGCTGTGCTACGGCTATCGGGTTGTGAGGCGCCTCGGCGAGCGCGGCGAACAGCTCAAGGGTGACCGCGAGATCGACATTGCTCAGGCCGACGTCGTCCGCCGCATCTTCCGGGAGTTTGCCGCAGGCATCAGTCCCCGCGCGACCGCGAAGAACCTCAACGACCAGGGTATATCAGGACCTGCCGGCAAGCTGTGGAACGACACCACGATCCGCGGTCATGTCCGGCGCGGCACGGGCATTATCAACAATGAACTCTATGTCGGTCGACTGATGTGGAACCGCCAGCGCTATGTAAAGGATCCCGCGACCGGCAAGCGCGTCTCCCGCCTCAATCCGGAGAGCGAATGGATCGTCACCGACGTGCCGGAGTTGCGCATCGTGGGCGACGAACTCTGGCAAGCGGTCAAGGCGCGCCAGAGCGAGATCGCAGACAGGTACGTCAACCTGACCGAGGCGGTCCGCGCTCACCACCAGCGCAACCGGCTGAACAGCGCCCGCCGGCCGAAGTCATTGCTCTCGGGGCTCGTCTATTGCGGGTGCTGCGAGGGGCCCTATTCCTTGCGCAGCGTCGACCGCTTTGCCTGCTCCAGCCACACCAGCAATGGCTCATGCCCGAACAAGCGCACCATAGCGCGGCGCGAACTGGAACAGCGGGTGCTCGCCGGCCTGAAGAACCGGATGATGGCACCGGAGGCAGCCGCGGTTGCGATGAGGGCCTACGCCGAGGAGATGAACCGTCTCAACCGCGAACGCCGCGCCAATGCCGACGGCTGGAACGCAGAACTGGCGAAGGTGGAGAAGGAAATCCGCAGCATCATCGAGGCCATCAAGGCCGGGATGTTTCATGTGAGCATGAAGGCCGAGATGGACGCTCTCGAGATGCGCAAGGTCGATCTCACGAACCAGCTTGCCGCAGCTCCTCAAGACAAGCCGGACCTGCTGCCGAGCATATCGTCACTTTATGCGCGGAAGGTCGCGCATCTGACCGAGGCGCTCAATCATCCGGACGATCGGCCGCAGGCCGCGACGGCGCTGCGATCGTTGATCGAGAAGATCGTTCTGACACCTGGCACGAAGCGCGGCGAGATCGAGGCTACGCTCTATGGGGAACTGGGCACGATCCTGAACTGGACTGAGCGACAGGCTGTTGGGCCTGCAAACAAAAACACTCCCGGAGCAGGGCTCACGGGAGTGTCGTTATCAATGGTTGCGGGGACAGGATTTGAACCTGTGACCTTCAGGTTATGAGCCTGACGAGCTACCGGGCTGCTCCACCCCGCGCCACCATTTACGCAAGCTGCGCTTGCGGAAGCTTTGGGCTTTCCCTTGAGATCATATGGGCGTTTGCCCGGCTGATTTCGAGAGAGCGCCAATGGAAAGGGCCGCTTACGCGGCCCGTCTACCCGTTGGCGGGCCATTTTTGTATCGAGAAGATTTGCGACATTGCGTTGCTCGTTTCCGAGTTGGCGATGTTTTGATTTAACGTGCGTTTGGCAGACCTGGCAGCGACTTACTCTCCCGCGTCTTGAGACGAAGTACCATCAGCGCTGGAGCGTTTCACGGCCGAGTTCGGAATGGGATCGGGTGCAGCCGCTCCGCCATAACCACCAGGTCGGCAAAACGCACGTTGTTTCGAGAAGCTGTGTGAGCGAATAGAGAGTAGCGAATAGGGTTCTATCCGGTGCCTCTCGGGGCTGTTCGCTGGTCTTGTTGTGCCTTTACAGTTCTTCGGTCCTGGCGCCTTCGAAGCGAAGCTTCGCAAGGTCGACCGACCGTCGGCGCCGATGCGCCGCACCCACGTAGCGCCGCCCGCAGGGCGGAACAAGCGTGAGTGAGAACAAGACATCTGACTTTGTCAGATGAGCATTAGGAATGAGAACGATCAAGCCTATCGAACTATTAGTACCGGTAAGCTTCATGCGTTGCCGCACTTCCACACCCGGCCTATCAACGTGGTCGTCTTCCACGGTTCTCAAGGGAATACTCGTTTTAAGGTGGGTTTCCCGCTTAGATGCCTTCAGCGGTTATCCCGTCCGGATATAGCTACCCTGCTATGCGGCTGGCGCCACAACAGGTCCACCAGAGATCCGTCCATCCCGGTCCTCTCGTACTAGGGACAGATCCTTTCAATATTCCTACACCCACGGCAGATAGGGACCGAACTGTCTCACGACGTTCTGAACCCAACTCACGTACCGCTTTAAATGGCGAACAGCCATACCCTTGGGACCTGCTCCAGCCCCAGGATGCGATGAGTCGACATCGAGGTGCCAAACAACCCCGTCGATATGGACTCTTGGGGGTCATCAGCCTGTTATCCCCGGCGTACCTTTTATCCGTTGAGCGATGGCCCTTCCACGCGGGACCACCGGATCACTATGACCGACTTTCGTCTCTGCTCGACTTGTCAGTCTCGCAGTCAGGCGGGCTTATGCCATTGCACTCGACGACCGATTTCCGACCGGTCTGAGCCCACCATCGCGCGCCTCCGTTACTCTTTAGGAGGCGACCGCCCCAGTCAAACTACCCACCATACATTGTCCCGGACCCGGATAACGGGCCGCGGTTAGACATCCATAGAGATAAGGGTGGTATTTCAAGGTTGGCTCCACCAAGGCTGGCGCCCTGGCTTCAAAGCCTACCACCTATCCTACACATGCCACTACGAATGCCAATGTAAAGCTATAGTAAAGGTGCACGGGGTCTTTCCGTCTAACCGCAGGAACCCCGCATCTTCACGGGGAATTCAATTTCACTGAGTCTATGCTGGAGACAGCGGGGAAGTCGTTACGCCATTCGTGCAGGTCGGAACTTACCCGACAAGGAATTTCGCTACCTTAGGACCGTTATAGTTACGGCCGCCGTTTACTGGGGCTTCGATTCAAAGCTTGCACCTCTCCTCTTAACCTTCCAGCACCGGGCAGGCGTCAGACCCTATACGTCGTCTTGCGACTTCGCAGAGCCCTGTGTTTTTGATAAACAGTCGCTACCCCCTGGTCTGTGCCACCCTCACCCTGCTTGCGCAGGAAAGGGTCACGCTTCTTCCGAAGTTACGCGTGCAATTTGCCGAGTTCCTTCAGCATAGTTCTCTCAAGCGCCTTGGTATACTCTACCAGTCCACCAGTGTCGGTTTCGGGTACGGTCTATAATGGAGGAGCTATTTCCTGGAACCACTCCGCTGCAGGGATCAATCCAATAAGACCCCACAACATACGTGATCCGTCACTTCCTCCAGGCCCACGAATATTAACGTGGTTCCCATCGTCTACGCATTTCTGCCTCGACTTAGGGGCCGGCTAACCCTGCTCAGATTAGCTTTAAGCAGGAACCCTTGGACTTTCGGCGGGGGTGTCTCTCACACCCCTTACGTTACTCATGTCAGCATTCGCACTTCTGATACC
>CBDIHR010000004.1:367500-1492500 GCA_965279395.1 Aminobacter sp. | reverse complement strand
TTAAAATTGTTCTTCATGACAGGCGACGTGCCGGTGAAATCGACGGTCGCCTCGCGCTTGTCGCGGTCGACTGATATCCTGACCTTGATCACCTGACCGGTATCGGTCGGATACTCATATTCGGAATGGTCGGGCAGGCGTTCGAGCACGCGGCGCACGCTTTCGGCGGCATTGTCCTGGACATGGCCCATATAGGCCTCGACGACATCAAGCCCGAAATGGCCGATCATCTTCTTGAGTTCCGCCACGCCCTTTTCGTTGGCGGCGATCTGCGCCTTGAGGTCGGCGATGTTCTGCTGCGGGTTGCGTGCCGGATACGGGTGATCGGTGAGCAGCCGGAGCAGTTCGTTCTCGCGGAACGTGCCACGCGCGACGAGGCGGAAATTGTCGAACAAGAACGCCTTCCTCGTCGACGGTCGTCGCCAGCGGCGTCATCGAGCCGGGCGCGGTGCCGCCGACATCGGCGTGATGGCCGCGCGCGGCGACCCAGAAGAGGATGCGGGGCTCTTTTTCCTTCTCCCCGTTCACGGGGAGAAGGTGGCCCGAAGGGCCGGATGAGGGGCCGGAGCTGCCGCCTGCCCCTTCGGCGCTGCCCCTCACCTGGCTGCCGCCATGCTCTCCCCGTGAACGATGAGAGGAATCCAACGCCTCGAAGACCGGCGTGACGACAGTGATGTCGGGCAGGTGCGTGCCGCCATTGTAAGGAGCGTTGAGCGCAAAAACATCGCCGGGATGGATGTCGCCTTGATTCAGCCGGATGATGGTCTCGACCGAGCGATCCATCGAACCGAGATGCACCGGCATATGCGGGGCATTGGCGACCAGTGCGCCGTTGCTGTCGAAGACGGCGCAGGAGAAATCGAGGCGCTCCTTGATGTTGACCGAATAGGCGGTGTTCTGCAGCGTCACGCCCATCTGCTCGGCGATCGACATGAACAAATTGTTGAACACCTCGAGCATGACCGGGTCGGCGGCGGTGCCGATGGCGGCGCGGCGCTGCTTCTTCTTTATACGCCGCATCAGCACGTGGTCGCGGGTGGTGATCTCGGCCAGCCAGCCCGGTTCGACCACAATTGTCTGGTGGCTCTCCATGATAAGAGCGGGACCTTCAACCTTGTGCCCGGGCTTCATGCCGGCGCGGCGGAAGATGCCGGCATCGTGCCAGGCGCCCTCGGTGAAGATCTGCCTCGTCTGCGAAGAAATCGCCGGCTTGTCATCCAGCTCGGCCTCGCCTTCGGAGAGCCCGCGGGCGCTGCCATCGTGGCCTTCGAGCACCACCGCTTCGACCACGATGGGCTTGTCTTTATATATGAAGCCGAATTGTGCCTTGTGCGCCGCCTCGAAAGCGGCTTTCGCATCGACGATCGAACCATGCTCGAAACCGACTGGCAAAGCGGTGTCGGTTCCGTCGTAGCGGATGTGCAGGATCGGCCGGACGATAACGTCGGCTTCGTCGATCGTCTGGCCGGCCAGTTCTGCCAGCACTTCAGTGTGCAGGCTGGCGATCAAGGCCTCGATCTGGTCGCGCGATTCCTCGGCCAGCGGCTTGAGCAGCGCCTGCTGGCGTGAGGCAAAAACCGACGCCAGCCCGATGCCATAGGCCGACAGCAAGCCGGAGAAGGGATGGATCAGCACCGCCTCCATGCCGAGCGCATCGGCCACCAGGCAAGCGTGCTGGCCACCAGCACCGCCAAAGCAGTTGAGCAGATATTCGGTGACATCGTAGCCGCGCTGGACAGAGATCTTCTTGATGGCGTTGGCCATGTTCTCCACCGCGATGGTGACGAAGCCTTCGGCGACGGCTTCCGGTGTGCGGCCATCGCCGATCTCGCGGGCAAGGGCTTCGAATTTGTCGCGGACAACGCCGGCATCGAGCGGCTGGTCCTGGCCGGGGCCGAAGATCGCCGGGAAGAAATCGGGCTGCAGCTTGCCGAGCATGACATTGGCGTCGGTGACGGCGAGCGGGCCGCCGCGGCGGTAGCAGGCGGGACCGGGATTGGCGCCGGCCGAATCGGGGCCAGCGCGGAAGCGGCCAGCCTCGAAATGCAGCACGGATCCGCCGCCGGCGGCAACCGTGTGGATGCGCATCATCGGCGCGCGGACACGGACGCCCGCGACCTCGGTGTCGAAACTGCGTTCGTATTCGCCGTCATAATGGGCGACGTCGGTCGAGGTGCCGCCCATGTCGAAGCCAATGACCTTGTTGAAACCGGCGAGCTTTGCCGTCTCGACCATGCCAACGACGCCGCCGGCGGGACCGGACAAAAGCGCGTCCTTGCCCTGGAACAGGTCGGCGGCGGTGAGGCCACCGGAGGACATCATGAACATCAGGCGCGGGTTTTCACCCTCCCCCTTGTGGGGAGGGTCGGCACGCAGTGCCGGGGCGGGGGTGGGATTGGCGTCGCCCCCACCCCGGCCGGCTTCGCCGTCCGACCCTCCCCACAAGGGGGAGGGTGAAGCGCCCAGCTCGCCCGCCACCTGCTGCACATATCGCGACAGGATCGGCGAGAGATAGGCGTCGACGACAGTGGTATCGCCACGCCCGACGAGCTTGATCAGCGGTGAGACCTCGTGGCTGACGGAGACCTGGCTGAACCCGCATTTGCGGCAGACGGCGGCGACGGCGCGTTCGTGCTCGGGGAATTTCCAGGCATGCATGAAGACGATCGCCACCGCGTCGATGCCGTCGGCCCTGGCCTGCAGCAGTTGCGGCTTGATCTCTGCTATGTCGAGCAGGCGCTCGACGGTGCCATCGACCCGCACCCGCTCGTCGACCTCGACGACACGCTCATAGATCTGCTCGGGCAGGATGATTTCCTTGGCGAAGATGTCGGGCCGTGCCTGGTAGGCAATGCGCAACGCATCGCGGAAACCCTTGGTGATGAGCAGGAGGACGCGGTCGCCCTTGCGCTCCAAAAGCGCATTGGTGGCAACCGTCGTGCCCATTCTGATGTCGCCGATGCTGCCTGCGGGAATCGCCGCACTAGGCGCCACGCCAAGCAGGTCGCGGATGCCCTGGATGGCGGCATCGCGATAGGCCTCGGGATTCTCCGACAGGAGCTTGCGCGGGTGGAGGCCACCGTCAGGGTCGCGGCCGATGACATCGGTGAAGGTGCCGCCACGGTCGACCCAGAAATCCCACTTGCCCGACATGACGCTCTCCCTGATCGCGGTCGCGGCGCGTCGAGAAACGTTGCCGCTTGGCTTGGGAGGAAGAGGCAGGCCGACTGCTCCGTCAAGAGCAGAAAGCCCGCGCCATCCGTGGCCGATGGGATTAGTTGTCCTGGTCGTAGAGAACCACCATCAGCGCCTTGGCCAGGTTTTCACCCGAATTGGCGATTTCGTGGCCGACATCGGCGCGATAGCGCGCGGTCTCGCCTGTCTTCAGCGCTTGGCGTCCCAGTTCGGTTTCCACCAGAAGGCCGTTGCTATGAGCAGTCAGGTGCTCGAAGGTGCCGGGCGCATGCGGCGCGCTCTGCAGCTTGCAGCCGGGCGCGATCTCGACCTCGTACCATTCGATGCGACCGGCGAGAGCCGGCGAACTCAGGATGCGCAGCCGCCAGGCGCCGTCGGGGCTCTTGATCTCCGGCGTCAGCGCCAGCGTCACCAGCTCGATGGCCTCGGCCTTGCGCTGGTGGGTGATGCCGCCGGCGATCAGCTGCGAGAAGTCGATGCCGAGCGCCTGGGTCAGCGACCACAGAACCGCGAATGTCGGGTTGGCCTCGCCGCGCTCGATCTGCGACAGCATCGAGCGCGAAACGCCCGAGATCGCCGCAAGCCGGTCAAGCGTCAGATGGCGCTCCTTGCGTTCCTTCTGGATTACCGGGCCGATCTTCGGCGCGTCGTTCAATTCCATGTCGCCTCCCCCAAAAGCGGCACACTGATAGCACTGGCTTGGCCGTCCTGCGAGGCAATTGCGTCTGGCCTGCTGGCCCAACGGGATTCCACTAGACTTGCCATCGTATCCATTATATCGGAATTTCCATCTTAACGGATGGAGAGACCGATGAACCAGGATTTCCTTTCCCACATCTCGAACGTCCTCCAGGGCATCGAGGCCGACGGTCTCTACAAGCGCGAGCGGGAAATCACCGGTCCGCAGTCAGGCCGCATCAAGGTGAAGGGTCTGGCTGGTGAACGCCAGATGGTCAATCTCTGCGCCAACAACTATCTCGGCCTCGCCGACAATGCCGACATCCGCAAGGCGGCGGCGGCGGCGCTCGACGAGTTCGGCTTCGGCATGGCCTCGGTGCGTTTCATCTGCGGCACCCAGACCCTGCATCGCGAGCTGGAGCATGCCATTGCCGACTATCTCGGCAAGGACGACGCCATCCTGTTTGCCGCCTGCTTCGACGCCAATGGCGCGCTGTTCGAGCCGCTGCTTGGTGCCGAGGACGCCATCATCTCCGACAGCCTCAACCACGCCTCGATCATCGACGGCGTGCGGCTCTCCAAGGCCAAGCGCTTCCGCTATGCCCAAGGCGATATGAACGACCTCGAAACGCAGCTCAAGCAGGCCGCCGCCGACGGCGCCCGTTTCAAGCTTGTCGTCACCGACGGCGTGTTCTCAATGGACGGGCACATCGCCAAGCTCAAGGAGATCTGCGATCTCGCCGAGCGTTACGGCGCGATCGTCGCCGTCGACGATTGCCATGCCACAGGCCATATCGGTGAACAGGGCCGTGGCACGCCCGCGCTGACGGGTGCTGGCGACCGCGTCGACATCGTCACCGGCACGCTGGGCAAGACACTGGGCGGCGCCATGGGCGGCTTCATCGCCGCGTCGCAGCCGATCATCGACCTGTTGCGCCAGCGCGCGCGTCCGTATCTGTTTTCCAACTCCCTGGCACCCGCCGTTGCCGCCGGCTCGCTGAAGGCCATCGAGATCGCCCGCGGCGCCGACGATTTGCGTGCCAAGCTCGGACGCCACACCACGCGCTTCCGCGACGGCCTGCCCCAGGCCGGCTTCACGCTGCTGCCGGGCGAAACGCCGATCATCCCGGTCATGCTGGGCGACGCTGTCTTGGCGCAGCGAATGGCCAAGGCGCTCGACGAGCGCGGCGTCTACGTCGCCGGCTTCTTCTATCCCGTCGTGCCGCAGGGCAAGGCGCGCATCCGCACCCAGATGTCGGCCGCACTCGACGACGCCGACATCACCTTTGCCATCGACGCCTTTGCCGACGCCGGCAAGTCGCTCGGCATCATCTGATTTCAGGAGTTTTCCCATGCGCGCACTGGTCAAGGCCAAGGCTGAACCCGGCATCTGGATGGAAGACCGGCCCGTACCTGAGGTCGGCCCCGACGACGTGCTGATCAAGGTCAACAAGACGGGCATTTGCGGCACCGACATCCACATCTACAAGTGGGACGAATGGGCGGCCAAGACCGTGCCGGTGCCGATGATCACCGGTCACGAATATGCCGGCGAGATCGTCGAGATCGGCTCGCATGTGCGCGGCTTCAAGGTTGGCCAGCGTGTCTCGGGTGAAGGCCATGTCATCGGCATGCGCAGCCGCGCCAGCCGTGCCGGCCGTTACCACCTCGATCCGGAGACGCAGGGCATCGGCGTCAACCTGCCCGGCGCCTTTGCCGAGTATGTCCGCATCCCCGCCTTCAACGTGGTGCCGCTGCCCGATTCGATCGACGACGAGCTTGGCGCGATCCTCGATCCGCTCGGCAATGCGGTGCACACGGCATTGTCCTTCGACGTCGCCGGCGAGGACGTGCTGATCACCGGTGCTGGTCCGATCGGCATCATGGGTGCGGCAGTAGCGCGGCATTGCGGCGCGCGCCATGTCGTCATCACCGACGTCAATCCGAAGCGCCTCGAACTCGCCACCCAGGTGGCTGACGTCACCCCGGTCAACGTCGCCCAGGAAGAGCTGCGCGACGCCATGGGCCGGCTCGGCATGCGCGAAGGCTTCGACGTCGGCTTCGAGATGAGCGGCTCGCCCGCCGCCTTCGAGCAGTTGCTCGACCACACGCTGATGGGCGGCCGGATCGCGCTGCTCGGCGTGCCGGCCAAGCCCTTCCCCATCGATCTCGCCAAGATCGTGTTCAAGATGATCACGCTCAAGGGCATCTATGGCCGCGAGATGTTCGAGACCTGGCACAAGATGCTGGCGATGCTGGAAAGCGGGCTCGACATCCGCAAGGTCATCACCAGCCGCATGAAGGCCGACGACTACCAGGCCGCCTTCCGCAACGCCGCCAATGGCGAGGCCGGCAAGATCGTGCTCGAGTGGTAGGCTCTTGCCGCCACGATTGAACAAGAGGCCGCGCCCACAGCGCGGCCTTTTTTGTAAGGTTCCTGGCTTTCACAAAGGCCCCCTCTCCGCCTCGCTGCGCTCGGCACCTCTCCCCAGAGGGGCGAGGAACCCAAGCTGGAGAAGCGCCGCCGACGCGGCAGCACATTTCCTCGCCCCTCTGGGGAGAGGTGGCCCGAAGGGCCGGAGAGGGGAATCTAGTGCGGACGCCGACGCAAATCAAAAACCCGCGGAAGCTACCTTCCACGGGTTTGTTATTCGAGCCTATGAGCCGGCTTACGCCGCCTTGTTCAACGGCAGGCCAAGCTCTTCGCATATGCCCCTGACATGGGCGGCACTCGCCTTGATGTAATCAACCGTCTCGGCATAGTGGTAGTTCTTCACCGCCCAGGCAGCGAAACTTTTGCGATCCATGACCTCGCCACGGGCGATGCGGGCAGCGTAGTCCTGCACCATCTTCATGTAGTCCGCATATTCCTCGACGCTGAGGTCGGGGTGGCCTTCGAGCCATCTCGGATCGGCGATCTCGATGATCATCTTGGGCGGATTGCGCGGCCGGTCGGAGAAGGATTCGTAGTTCTCGATCGACAGGTTGAGATCGGGGTTGGCCGCAGCCAGGATCGGCATGATGGCACGGAAATCGACGACGCCGCCGCCGCAGGGCCGCATCTGGAAATCGAGCACCTCGCCGTCATAGGCGATCAACGCGTCCTTGATGTGGGACTGGCGCACATAAGGTGCCACGCGCTTCGCCGCCCAGACCGGGTGCTCGGCGCGCTGCAAGACGTTCGCCGTGTCGAAGACGATGCCTGTCGTATCCGGCCCGACTTCCTCGACCAGCCGCACCAGCTCGAAGGAGGTGATCTCCTCGTGCGTCTCGAGATTCATGTGGATGCCGAGATCGCGGGCGATCGGCGCGAGCTTCTTGAGGAAGCGCGCGGTGGCCTCCAGCTGTTCGGGCCAGGTCACATCGGTGCGGAAGCGGTCATAGGCGAAGCGACCGGTATAGGCCGGCTTGTAGTTGGCGGTCGCCACCCACAGCTCGCGGCAGTCGATGGCAGCACAGGCTTCCATCATGCGGCGGAAGCCGAGCACAATGTCACCGTCGCCGATCAGCCTGAGTTCCGGCGCCTCCGGGGTGGCATAAGGATTGACCTTGCCGAGACCGGTTTCGAGATACATGCCAAGCTCGTCGGCGCGCTGCTTGATTTCGCCGAGATAGCCGGCATCGAGCGTCGGGCTCATGTCGAGCACGGTGCGGAAGAACAGCCCTGCCATGCCCAGTTCCTTGGCATGATCGAAGCTGGCCACGGGTCCGCGCTTGGCGGCCTCGGGGATCTTGCGGCCATCGACACCGATACGCATCGGCAGTCTCCTTAGTAATGTCAGTTTGCGGTTTCGAGGCGCCGCGCCGCACGACGGGCGCGGCCGACGACGGGATCGGGCACCGGCACTGCCGCCAGCAGCGACTGGGTGTAGGGCATCTGCGGGTTGTCGAAGATCTGCTCGCGCGTGCCCTGCTCAACGACCTTGCCCTTGTGCAGCACGACGATCTTTTCGCAAAGATGCCGGACGACGGCGAGGTCGTGCGCCACGAAGACGATGGCGAGGTTGAGCTTCTTCTGCATGTCCTGCAGCAGGTTGATGACTTGCGCCTGCACCGACACGTCGAGTGCCGCCACCGGCTCGTCGCAGACGAGGATGCGTGGGCGGATCACCAGCGCACGGGCAATGGCGATGCGCTGGCGCTGACCGCCGGAGAAGGAGCGCGTGTAGCGATCCATGTCGTTGGGGTTGAGACCAACCATCTCCATCATCTCGGCAACGCGAGCGCGGCGCGCCGCTGCGGTCGGCTCGAGCTTGTGGATCAGGATGCCCTCGCCAATAAGCTCTTCCACCGTCATGCGCGGATTGAGGCTGCCATAGGGATCCTGGAACACCATCTGCACTTCGCGGCGGAAGCGCCTGAGGTCCTCGCCCTTGGCGTGGATCACGTCGATGCCGTCATAGGTGATCGCGCCCTCTTCCGGCTTGATCAGCGCCAGCATGCATTTGGCGATCGTCGACTTGCCGGAGCCGGATTCGCCGACAAGGCCGATGGCCTCACCGGTGTCGACGTTCAGCGTCACGTCGTGCAGCACCTTGGCCGGCGGGTTGGGAAAGGCGTTGTACGACTTGCTGATGCTGTCGATGGACATGAGCATGATCAGGCACCCTTTCCGTCGAGCAGGTGGCAGGCGACGCGCGACATGCCGACCGGAAGCAGCGCGGGCAGGTCCTTGCCGCAGCGGTCGAAACGCTGGTCGCAGCGTGGGTGGAACGGGCAGCCGCTCGGCCGCGCCAAGGGCGGTGGCGGCGCGCCGGGGATGGCGTAGAGCGTATTGAGATCCTGGTCGATGCGCGGCACCGCCTTGATCAGCCCTTGCGTATAGGGATGGTTCGGCTTGGAAAAGACGCTGGCGACGTCTCCGTCCTCGACGATGCGGCCCGAATACATGACCATGACGCGCTCGGCGAAACCGGCGACCACGCCAAGGTCGTGGGTGATGAACAGCACGGCCAGCCCGCGCCGCGCCGAGACGTCATCGAGCAGGTCAAGCACCTGGTCCTGAACGCGCACGTCGAGCGCGGTCGTTGGCTCGTCGGCGATCAGCAGGCGCGGCTCGCCAACCAGCGCCATCGCCAGCACGACGCGCTGGCGCATGCCGCCGGAGAACTCATGCGGGTACGCATTGAGGCGTTCAGCGGCACGGTCGACGCCGAGTTCGTCGAGCACGGCAAGCGCCCGCTTGCGTGCCTCGGCCTTGCCGACGCCGCGGATGCGCAGCGTCTCGGCGACCTGGTCGCCGATGGTCATCAGCGGATCGAGGAAGCTCATCGGGTCCTGGAAGACCATGGCGATGGAGCTGCCGCGCAGCTTGCCCATGTCGCGGTCGGAGAGCTTGAGCAGGTCGGTGCCGTCGAAGTCGACCCGACCGGACAGCTTGGCGAGGCGGTCGAGCCGCATCAGCGCACGCGCCGTCAGCGACTTGCCCGAGCCGGACTCGCCGACAAGCGCGACGCGCTCGCCGATGCCGATGCTGAAGTCGACGCCGTCGACGATGCGGACGCTCGAGCCGCTGCGGCCGAGCGGCATGTCGACGGTCAGCTTGTCGACGGTGACGAGCGGCTGCCGAAGCGGGGTGACTGCGGATTGGTCGGGCATGGGGTGCACGGTCCTCATCTCAGTTGCCCCTCAAGGACGGGTCGCGGCGGACCTGGATGATGTCGCCGAGCAGGCCGAAGGCGATCGAGGTGATGGCGACGGCGGCCCCGGGAGCGACGACGGTCCACCAGGCGGTCGAGACGTAGCCACGGGCGGCAGCGATGGTAGCGCCCCATTCGGCGCTCGGCGGCTGTGCGCCGACGCCGATGAAGGACAGGCTGGCCAGCACCAGAACGGTGGTGCCGATGTCGCCGGCCCATTTGACGATCAAGACGTCAAGCGAATTGGGCAGCACATGCTTGGTCATCAGCCGCCACTTTGACACGCCCAGCACCTGGGCGCCGGCGACGAAGGGCTGTTCCATGGTCTGGCGCATGATGCCGCGCAGCATGCGTGCGGTGATCGGCCAGCCGGTGATGGCCATGGCGATGATCGCCGAGCGCAGGCTGGCGCCCATGGCGGCGGCGAAGCCGAGCGCCACGATCATGCCGGGCAGTGCCAGGCCAATGTCGGTAATGCGCATCAGTCCTTCGTCGAGCCAGCGCGGACCGGCGGCGGCCACCGTGGCGAGGGCGACGCCGATCAGCGAATAAAGCGTCACCACCAGGAAGGCCGAGAGCAGCGTCGTCTGGGCGCCGACGATGAGGCGCCAGAACACGTCGCGGCCCTGGTCGTCGGTGCCGAACCAGTTCGTTGCGCTCGGCGGCATCAGCGAATTGGCGATGTCGGAGTTGTAGATGCTGTCGGGCGCAAGGAAGGGTCCGAAGACGGCGATCGCCAAAAGGGCGATGACAAGCGTGAAGACAAATATCTCGAAGGTGCTGAAGCCTTCCTTGCGGCGGGCAGTTGCCGGCTGGGCGATGGCAGGGGCGGTCATTGGCCTTGGCTCCCCAGTTGTGCGGCGCGGATGCGCGGGTCGACCAGAAGCTGGAGGATGTCGACGATCAGGTTGACGAGGCAGACGACGGTGCCGATGAACATCACCGATCCCAGCACCGCGAAGGCGTCCTTCTGGGCGACGGCATTGAACATGTAGGCGCCGATCCCCTGGCGTGCGAAGACGGTTTCGACCAGCACGGCCGAGCCGATCATGGCGCCGGCCTGGGCGCCCGAAAGCGTCAGCACCGGGTTCAGGCTGTTGGGCAAGGCGTGGCGTACCAGCATGTGGCGGGCGGTCGCGCCCTTGGCGCGCACGGCCATGATGAAGTCCGAGCGCAGCACGCCAAGCAAGGCGGCCCGCAGCGTGCGGAAGATCTGGGTGGCGAACAGTGCCGCCAGCACCGCCGCCGGCAGGATGATGTGGTGCAGCGTGTCGAAGAAGCCGGCAAAATTGCCAGCTATCAGCGCATCGAGCGTCGGCGCGCCAGTGACGACGGGCGAGTTCATGCCATAGCCCTGCTGGCCCGAGATCGGCACCACGCGCCAGACGCTGCCGAGCACATATTGCAGCACCAGCGCCAGCCAGAAGGCAGGCATGCCGCCGAGCATGACGGCGGTGACGCGGCTGGTCGTGTCGAAGACGCCGCCCTGGCGGTATGCGGCAACGATGCCGGCCGGGATGGCGACCGCCAGATTGAGCAGCATGGCAATGAAGACGAGTTCGAGCGTACTGGGCAGGACCTTTTCGAGGTCGGCCAGAACAGGCTGGAGGGTGACGATGGAAGTGCCCAGGTCGCCGCGCAGGAGACGACCGAGGAAGCTGATATATTGCATGATGACCGGGGCATCGAGCCCCAGCCTTTCACGCACCGCCTCGATCTGGGCGGCGGAAGCGTCCGCGCCGGCGGCCATCTGGGCCTCGTCGCCGGGCATCAGCTTGATCATCAGGAAGACCAGCGAGGCCAGCCCCCAAAGGGTCAACAGTGTCAGGCCCAGGCGTCGGCCGAGGAACCAGGAGTAGGCGCGGAACGCGAGCATCTCAGACCTCGCTTACGGCTTGGCGAGCCGGAAGTCCGCCGGCTCGGCGGGCGTGGCGAGCATGCTGGCCTTGAGGTCTGCAAGCGTGCCCAAACGGTAGGCGGCTGGCTTGTAGACACCATACATGTCGACCATGACGGAGTCATTGTCGAGAATGGTCTGGACCTGCTTGTAGATGTCGCAACGCTTGGCGTCGTCGGCTGTGGCAAGGGCTGTGTCGAGCAGCTTGTCGACCTCGGGATTGGCATAGCCGGTCCGGTTGGTGCCGACGGCGTCCGACTTGTAGCCCTTGACCAGCATGATGCCGGCTTCCGGGAACTGTGCGAAGTCTTCCAGCAGCATCATCTGCGGGATCGAGTTCGGATCCTTCAGGCTGGCGAGGTAGTTCGGGAAGGCGATGGGCTCGAGCTCGAGTTCAACGCCGATCTCGCGCAGGTTGGACTGGAACAGCGTCGCTTCCTGCTTCTGCAGTTCGAACACCGGCTGGAAATTCATCTTGAGCTTCAGATTGGCGGCACCGGCTTCGGCGAGCATCGCCTTGGCAGCTTCGAGATCGCGCTTCACCTCGGGCAAGTCAGGGCGGCAGTCGAGGCGGGCCGGCAGCGGGCCATTGGCGATCTTGCCGTTGCCGCCGCGGATGCCACGCAGGCCGCCAGCATAGTCATAGACCATGCGCAACGCCTTGCGCACCTTGGGATCGGCGGTCGGGCCGACCTTGGTGTTGAACAGCACCTCGGTCTGGTAGCTGGTGTTGATCGGCACCACCTTCAGCGCTGGGTCGGTGGCCATGGCGGCGGCGTCGCGGTCGGCGAAGCCGAAGGCGACGTCGATGTTGCCGGCGCGGAGTTCGTCGCGGCGCGTCGAGCTTTCGTCGATACGGCGGAAGACGATGGATTCGGGACGGCCCGCTTCAGCGGCCCAGTAGCCGGGGAACAGGTCGATGACCACGGCCTGCGACTGGTCGCCCAGCACATAGGCGCCGGAGCCGGCGTCATGGCCCTGCAGCCAGCCCTGGCCGTCATCGGAACCCTTGTTGGCTTCGACCAGCGCGGAATTCAGGATGTAGACCTTGCTCAGCGACGGCAGGAACAGCGTGTTCGGCTTGGACAGGTTGATGGTCAGGTGGGTATCGTCGGTGACCGTGGTCGAGTCGTAACCGTCGATCAGCGAGGCAACGCCGGTGCCAATCCGCTTCAGGCGGTCGAGCGTATAGGCAACGTCCTTGGCGGTCACAGCCGCGCCGTCATGGAACTTCACATCGGGACGCAGCGTAAAAGTGATCGACTTGGCGTCGTCGGAATAGGCGTATTCGGTGGCGAGCGAACCGACGAGCTTGGTCTCGTCATAGGTCACCAGCGTATCGTAGACGGCGCTGATGATGGTGTTGGTCTGGTTGTAGTCGGCGCGCAGCGGGTCGAGCGTGTTGATCTGGCCACCGAGGCCCACGATGATCGTGTGCTCACGATCCGCGGCGAAAGCCGCCGAGCCGCCGAAACCGACCGCTACGGCAAGGGCCGCGCCACCAACAGTCGCCAGAAACTGCCGCCGGCTGTGCGACAGCGCGGAAAAGGCCGAAAAGAAAGCATGCATGATTGTCGCTCCCATATACTGAACTAACTCTGCCTTTTCACAAAGGCGCTCCCATCGCTTTTGTATCCGATTTTTTTTCCAGTGGATACATAAATGTTGCGTGACAAGTGCACACGCCAGGTAGCTGCGCGCGCTCGCAGAATATTAATATAAAACAATTAGTTAGACCACTATCCGGAAAAGCTGAGCACCCTTCTGGTGAAAAACGCGATCGAATCGTCAGCCATGGGGGCGGATACAGCAGGGCGTCGAGCCTGTAGTTTCCGCAACGCCAGGTGGCAATTTCAAAGGCAATCTGCCTGCCTCTTGGGCAAAACTGCATCTAATTTATGGATACAAACTTTACATCGTATCTGATACAATGATATCAAGGCTGCGATGCAGGCGGGCCGCCCACTTCGATGCGGGCGCACGTCCTAAAGCTCCAAGCCACCGTACGGTTGCGCGAGGGGCGGAAGCAAAGTCCGTCATATCAGAGGAATTCGATGCGCCGCCTGCCTCGCCTGCTCGTCATCAATCCCAACACCTCGACCGGCGTCAGCCAGGTCATCGACGCACTTGTTCGCGAGGAGGTGGCGGACGCCGCGCAGGTGCAAACAGTCACGGCGGAATTCGGCTTCAGCTACATCTCGACCCGTGTCGCAGTGACGATCGCCGCACACGCCGTGCTCGACGCTGCAGCCAAGGCACTTGCCGAAGGGGCCAAGCCCGACGTGATCGTGCTTGCCTGTTTTGGCGACCCCGGCCGCGAAGCGCTCGCCGAGATGACGGGGCTGCCGGTCATCGGCTTTGCCGAAGCTGGTCTCCTGGCCGCGGCCGCGCTACCGGGAACCTCGCTCGTTTCCACCAATGGCACGGTCTGGTGCGAGATGCTCGGCGAACTGGCGCTGAAGCTCGGCATCGGCGACAGGATTGCGGGCATCAGGTCCATCGAAGCGGTGGCCGACGATGCGCAATCCATCGCCAGCTTCCTGGCGAAAGAGGCCAAGGCACTCGGGGCTGAACGCGTCGTCCTGGGCGGAGCCGGCTTGATCCCGATCCTGCCCGCGGTCATCGCAACCGCTGGAGTTCCAATTCTCGATCCCCACCGCATCGGCATCGGCAAAGCGCTATGCCTGGCAGCAAATCCGCAGCCGGCGACCGCGGTCGCACCCGCTGCCATGACCGACACCCTTGGCCTGTCGCCCTTCCTGGCGCAGGCGTTGAGCGCCAGCTCCAACTCCACGGCGGCGGGGGCCGATCGATCATAAATCGAGCGGAAACCGGCTCATTTTCAAATCGTATTCAAAAGACCTTACGATTGCACGCAATAGTTTTCGCTATTGTATTAGAAAACATGTGCTAGAGTGGCCGCAATGCAAACAAGGCGCCTGCGCCGGCTTGCAGCGGAGGAAAACGGCGGCTATGGCACGCCGGCTGCATCGTACGACACCGGCTAATATAAAACGAACAACGAAGCAAGGCTTGCATTCCACTTGTCTTCCGCCGTGCGCCGATGCATCTGAGACGTAGCATTGTTACGCGCTGCCTGTACAACACTGGCTGGTGAGGGAATGGCGAAAGCTGCGAATACTGATCTCGACGAGAAAGCCGGATCGAAGATCGATGCAATCTACCAGGCTCTGTTCAGGGCCATTCTGGCACGCGAACTGACGCCTGGCACAAAACTCAGCGAAGAGTCGATCGGCGCGCTGTTTTCGGTCAGCCGTACCATCGTGCGCGCCGCGCTCAACCGCCTGCACACCGAATCGCTCGTCGAGTTCCGGCAGAATCGCGGCGCCTTCGTCGCCAGCACGACACCCGACGAGGCACGCCAGGTGTTCGAGGCGCGCAATGCCATCGAACGCGAGATCTTTTCCAAGCTGGCAACCGTCGTCACCGACAAGCAGATTGCGGCTTTGGAGCAGCACCTGCAGCATGAGCACGCCATCCGCCACGCCGGCGACCACACGGCGGCGATCGTGGCTTCGGGCGAGTTCCATCTGCTTGCCGCCCAGATGGCCGGCAACGAGGTGCTCGCCGGCTTCCTCAAGTCGCTGATCTCGCGGACGTCGCTGATCCTGGCCCAGCACAGCACGCACCAGGAAACCGACTGCAGCGTCGACGAGCATGCGGCGATCCTGCAGGCGCTCAGGGCCCGCGATCCCAAGGCGAGCGCCGACGCGATCATCGAGCATCTGCAGCAAGTGTTCGAGCAGGCCAATATCGGCCAGACCAAGCGCACCAAGCGCAATCTCAGCGAAATCCTGTCGCGTTACGCCTGAGGCGAGACTGGACGTCGGTGCGTCCTTCGAGGCCCGCTCCGCGGGCTCCTCAGGATGAGGACCGTTGGTACGGCCCGCGCCTGCTGCGCCATCTGGAAACTGCCTCGGTGGGCCATTCTGGCAACTGCCCGGCCCGGAATATTGCCCGGAGTGGGTAGCTTCGGCGAGGCACAACGGTCCTCATCCTGAGGAGCTCGCCCACCGCCCACTCGCCGTCCACAGCCACCTACGCGGCGTACCGTGCCTCGACCTGGATCTCCGCCAGCCGCTCGACCTCGCCATAGGTGACGGCAAGTTCGGTGTCGCGGCCCGTCTTGATCCGCGCGCCCAGCGACGCCAGCAGCGACGCGGTGGTGTAGTTGCGCACGACAAAGATGGCACCGAAGCCGAATTTTTCTTCATAGGCGCCGAGCAGCTCCAGCAATCGCTGCTGCTGGCCGGCGGTCATGGCGTCGAGGCTGTCAGCATCCTTCTCGTCGGCGACTATCCTTGCCTCCTTGATGCGCGGGTCGAGCGGCGTGTAGCCCTTCAGCACCTCGAACCTCTCGGCCTCGCTGGCGGCGCGGAACTGGGTGCGCAGCGCAAAGAACAGGCCGTAGGCGCTGTCATTGACCGGCCCGAGTTCGCCATCGAAGGCGCGTTCGGCGAGCAGGTCGCCGTTACGGAAGCACTGGCCGAACTTCTCGACAAAACCTGCTCTGTCCATCTTCGACGGAACCAGCTTCGGTTTCGCGTAAGGGTGCTCCTCGGCCCAGTGACGGGCAATGTCGATGCGGCGCGCGATCCAGACCTTGTCGTGGCCTTGCACATATTCGATGAAGCGCTTGAGTGCCGCGATCCGGCCGGCGCGGCCGACCAGACGGCAATGCAGGCCGATCGAAAACATCTTCGGCCTACCGGCGGCACCTTCAGCATAAAGATAGTCGAACGTGTCCTTCAGGTAGGCGAAGAACTGGTCGCCCGAGTTGAAGCCGTTGGGCGTGCCGAAGCGCATGTCGTTGGCTTCGAGCGTGTAGGGGATGATCAGTTGCTCCTTGCCCTGATGCTCGCGCCAGTAAGGCAGGTCGTCGTCATAGGTGTCGGAGACGTAGGCGAAGCCGCCCTCCTCGGAAACCAGATCGACGGTGTTGACCGAGCAGCGACCGGTATACCAGCCGGTCGGGCGCTCGCCGGTGGCCAGCGTGTGCAGGCGGATTGCATCCTTGATCTGGGCGCGCTCCTCCTCGGCCGGCATGTCCTTGTGCTCGACCCATTTGTAGCCGTGGCTGGCGATCTCCCAATCGGCCTCCTGCATGGCGCGCAGCTGCTCGGGCGCACGCATCAATGCTGTGGCAACGCCGTAGACGGTGACCGGCACGTCAAGATCGGTGAAAAGCCGGTGCAGCCGCCAGAAGCCGGCGCGGGCGCCGTATTCGTAGACGGACTCCATGTTCCAGTGGCGCTGCCCCGGCCATTGCGCCGCGCCCGGAATCTCCGACAGGAAGGCTTCGCTGGCAGCATCGCCGTGCAGGATGTTGTTTTCACCGCCCTCCTCGTAGTTGAGCACGAATTGCACGGCGACATTGGCGCCGCCCGGCCAGTTGGCGTGGGGCGGGTTTTCGCCGTAGCCGCGCATGTCGCGGGGGTATCGCATCAAGGCCTCCTTGGGTGCGCGGTCGCTTCCCGCGCGAATGACTGTGTGTTGACGTCCGACGTCACGGCAAAATCCCGACGCCTCAAATGCTACCTAGAGTAAAAATCGTATCCAATAATGGGGCGAGAAGGCTATGGCAGGCATCTACGCAATGCCTGTGTCAACCGCGCGACAGGCGCGGCCTGATCCCACGGCACCTCACGCGTTCCAAACTTCGCCGCCATGGCGAGGACAGCGGCGAATTCCTCGACCGCGACAGGAGGCTGCCGTTTGAGCCAATCCGTATCGAATACCGGCATGGCGAACTGGCCGGCATGCATTTCGATCCAGGCTTTCGCACCAGGCATCAGCGGCCTGATCGCATCCCAGTCGACAAAACCTTCGCCCAACGGCGCGAGGAAACGGCGGACGCCATTTTCCTGGAAACGCATGACGGCATCGTCGACATAGAGCTGGCCGGCATAAGGCGCGACGCGTCGCGCAGCCGCAACCGGATCCTCCAGGCGGCAGAGCACGTTGACCGGGTCGAAGGCCACCCCCAACACATCGGGCCCGACCCGCTCGACAAGCGCGACGATCTCTGATGTCGCGATCTCCTCATGGGTCTTGAGCAGCAGCTTCGAGGCATGCTGGCGCAAGGCCGGAGCGCAGCGCGAGAGCAATTCGGCCACGCCGTCGAGCTGGGCTTGCCAGCTCACATCAGCCTCGAAGCGGTCCTCGATCATGCCGATGATGAAGAACATGTCGTGGATGCCGATGCCGGCAGCAAGCTCGACGAGCCTTTCGATGCCGACCTGCATGTCGCCACCGCCGGCTTCGACGATCGGCTGGCAACGTGCCGGCAGTGCTGGATTGACGATGCCGAGCATCGACGAGATATCGAGGCCAAGCCGGTTGGCCTCGACGCGGGCAGCCGCCAGCTCCGCCGGATCGAGCGTCGGGCTGATGTCGAACAGCGAGTTGAACAGCAGGCCCTGCAGCCCCAGTTTCGCTGCAGCCTGCAGCGCCTCGACCGGGGTGAGGCTGCGGCCGTCCGGCAATGAACTCTTGATGATGCCGATCATGCTGACGCCTCGCCGGAGAAAATGGTGCGCGGCAGCCATCTGGACGCGTCGGATGCCGACCAGCTTGGCGAGCCAAGTATCTGGATACTATCTTGTATCAAAAAAAGCTTGTCAATGGATACAATCACTGTCATCAGCATCCTACGAACTGCCGCGCCTCGCGCGTATCGAAGGAGCCTCCCATGACCAAGACCTATGAAAGCGTCGCCGGCCTTTCAGTCCACCCTGTGCTGCGCGCCTTCGTCGAGCAGGAAGTGCTGCCCAATGCTCGTCTCGAGCCGATGGCGTTCTGGACCGGCCTCTCGGAGATCATCCGCGACCTCGCGCCCAGGCATCACGAGTTGCTCGCCATACGCGGCGAACTTCAGGCCAGGATCGACAGCTGGCATCGCGAACACAAGGGCCAGCCGCATGACGCCGCGGCCTACGAGCAGTTCCTGCGCGACATCGGCTATCTGGTGGCAGCACCGGCGGCCGACGCCTACCAGGTCGCCACCAAGAACGTCGACGCCGAGATCGGTACCATCGCCGGCCCGCAGCTGGTCGTGCCGTTGTCCAATGCCCGCTATGCGCTGAATGCCGCCAACGCGCGCTGGGGTTCGCTCTATGACGCGTTCTACGCCACCGACGCCATCCCCGCGACCGACGGCGCCGAGAAAAGCAAGGCGTTCAATCCGGCCCGCGCTCGGCTGGTCATCGCCCGCGTTCGCGAATTCCTCGACCAGGCCGTGCCGCTGGCCAAGGGCAGCCATGCCGATGCTGTCGGCTACATCGTCGAACGCGGCAGGCTGCAGGTGACTTTGGCCGACGGTTCGAAGACCGGGCTCAAATCAGCCGCCCAGTTTGCCGGCTTCACCGGACCTCGTCATGAGCCGAAGAGCGCGCTGCTCGTCAACAATGGCCTGCACATGGAACTGGTGATCGACCGCGAGCATCAGGTCGGCCAGCTCGACGCCGCAGGTATCGCCGACGTCGTCATCGAAGCGGCGATCTCGATCATCATGGATCTCGAGGACGCTGTTTCGGCTGTCGACGCCGAGGACAAGGTTACGGTCTACCGCAACTGGCAGCGCCTGATGGATGGCAGCCTGAGCTCGGAATTTGTCAGGGACGGCAAGACCGTCACCCGCAAGCTGGTCGAAGACCGCGTCTTCACCGCGCCTGGCGGCGGCACACTCACGCTCAACGGCCGCTCGACCATGCTGGTGCGTAATGTCGGCCACCACATGTTCACCGACGCCGTGCTCGACGAAGCCGGCAAGCCGGTGCCGGAAGCGATCCTCGACGCCGCGATCACCGTTGCGAGTGCCGCGCAGGACATCCGTGGCGAAAACGCCGTGCGCAACAGCCGCACCGGCTCGGTCTATGTGGTGAAGCCCAAGATGCACGGCCCCGACGAGGTCGGCCTCTCCGACCTTCTGTTCAAGCGCATCGAGGAGCTCGTCGGGCTGCCCAAATACACGATGAAGATCGGCGTCATGGACGAGGAGCGCCGCACCTCGGCAAATCTCGCTGCCTGTATGTCCAAGGTCCGCGACCGCACAGTGTTCATCAACACCGGCTTTCTCGATCGCACCGGTGACGAGATCCACACCTCGATGGAAGCCGGCCCGATGCTGCGCAAGGCCGAGATGGCTGATGCCGTCTTCCTCAAGGCCTATGAAGCAAACAATGTCGATGTCGGCATCGCCCGCAACCTTCCCGGCCGCGCCCAGATCGGCAAGGGCATGTGGGCAGCACCCGACCAGATGGCGGCACTGCTCGACAAGAAGATCGCCCATCCGCTCGCCGGTGCCAGCACGGCCTGGGTGCCGACACCGACGGCTGCGGTGCTGCATGCCATTCACTATCACCTTGTCGACGTGGCAGCCGTGCAGGACGACCTGCGCGGCAGGGAGCACGCCTCGCTGAACGACCTGCTGACCATTCCGCTGGCGACCCGCAGCTACAGCGCCGACGAGATCAACGCCGAGCTGGAAAACAACCTGCAGGGCCTGCTCGGCTATGTCGTGCGCTGGGTCGGACAGGGCGTTGGCGTCTCGACGGTGCCCAACCTCGACGATGTCAGGCTGATGGAAGACCGCGCCACCCTGCGCATTTCTAGCCAGCATGTCGCCAACTGGCTGCGCCACGGCGTCGTCAGCGAAGAGCAGGTGCGCGAGACGATGCGGCGCATGGCGACCGTGGTCGACCGGCAGAATGCCGAGACGCAAGGCTACAAGCCACTGGCGCCCGGTTTCGACAGCCCGGCCTTCAAGGCGGCCGAGGATCTGGTGTTCACCGGACGGACCCAGCCCAATGGTTACACCGAACACGTGCTGCATATCAGGCGCCGCGAGGCAAAGGCGCTTTCGGCATAACGCAGGGGCGAAAATCCTGGATACAAAAGGCCCCGTTCATCGAGCGGGGCCTTTCTGCTTCGGTACGCGATCATCGGTTGCGTACCCCGCCCGGCTGATGGAATGTCGGGCCAAAGCAAATCTGCCGGAGGTTGCATCATGGGCGCCGGGATCCATCACATCACGCTCATCACCCGCAAGGTGCAGGCCAATGTCGACTTCTATGTCGGCTTCCTCGGGCTGCGGCTGGTCAAGCAGACCGGCGGCTACGAAGACGCGACCCAGCTTCACCTGTTTTATGGCGACGGCGTGGCCAGTCCGGGCTCGCTGATCACCTTCCTGGTCTGGGAAGACGGCGCCCAGGGGCGTGTCGGCCATGGCCAGCCAAGCGAGATTTCGCTTGCCATCGATCCGTCAAGCATCGGCTTCTGGCTGACCCGCGCGCTGTCCCATCATGTCGAGATAACGGGCCCGTCGGAAGAGATGGGCGAGCCAACGTTGCGGCTCAAGGATCCCGACGGCGTCATCGTCAAGCTCGTGGGCGTCGGTGGTTTTCCGGAACCTGTCGTCTGGGAACACAGCGACGTACCGGCAAAACAGGCGATCCGCCGCATCCGTGGCGCGACAATCCTCAGCGAAGTGCCCGAACTGACCGAAAGCTTCCTTACGCGCCATTTCGGCTATCGGCCGCAACAAAGCACCGAGTTCATCCGGCGACTCGTCTCCGACACCGGCGACATCATCGACATCAGGGACGCAAAGGGCTTCTGGACCAGCGCCCCGGGCACCGGCACAATCGACCACATCGCCTTCCGGGCAAAAGACACCGACGAGGTCGAGCGGGTGCATGGCGAACTCGCCTCCAGCAACTCGACCATCACCAACGTGCATGACCGCAAGTATTTCTATTCGCTGTATGTGCGCGAACCGGGCGGCACGCTGATCGAGTTGGCGACCGACGCACCTGGAATGGCGGTGGACGAAGCTCCGTCCGAACTCGGCACACACCTGTTTGTGCCGCCTGATCGCGCCGACAAGATCGACGAGCTGCGGACGATGCTGCCGCAATTTTCCTGGCCCGGCGAAGAGCGCGTCATCTACCGCGACCTGCCCTTCGTCCACCGCTTCTACACACCTGAAGATGCCGACGGCAGCGTGATCGTCCTGCTTCACGGTTCCGGCGGCAACGAGACCTCCCTGCTGCCCTTCGCCGCCAAGGCGGCACCGCGCGCGACGCTGCTCGCCCCGCGCGGCCGCGCCACCGACGAGGGCACGCCGCGCTGGTTCCGCCGGCTTTCTGCCAGCAAATTCGACCAGGCCGACATCAGGTCGGAAGCCGAAGCGCTGGCAGCCTTCATCGACGGGGCCATCGATGCCTACCGGCTCGATCCGGCCAGGCTGGTGTTCCTTGGCCATTCCAATGGCGCCAACATGCTGGCGGCGACCATGCTGCTGCACCCGCATGTCATCCGCCGCGCGGCACTGCTGCGGGCGGCGATGGTTCTGGAGCAGCAGCCGGCGGCCGATCTGTCGGACACTGACGTGCTGCTGATTGCCGGAGACGTCGACGTGTTCAGCAGCTTCGGCCCCGAACTGGGTGGCCTGCTGCGCGATGCCGGCGCCAAAGTCTACGCCCGCACCATCGCGTCGGGTCACGGTTTCGACGACGCCGACATCGCCATCCTGCGCGAATGGATCGCCGCTCGAACTACCTCAGCGGTTTGAGCTTGGCCTCGATCGCAGCGCGTTTGCCCTCGAGAAACGGCGGCAACGACAGCCGTTCGCCGAGGCTCTCCAACGGCTCGTCGACGGTGAAGCCGGGGCCGTCGGTGGCGATCTCGAACAGGATGCCGTTGGGCTCGCGGAAATAGAGCGAACGGAAGTAGTAGCGCTCGACCTCGCCGCTCGACGGCAGCCGGAATTCCTGCAGCCGCGCCGCCCACTGGTGGATCTGCTCGATATCGGGCGTACGGAAGGCGACGTGGTGGACGCCGCCGGCACCTTGCATGGCCGGGTTGAGCTTCGGCTGGACGGCGACATGCAGCTCGGCGGTCGGGCCGCCCTCGCCCATGGCAAAGACATGGACCTGGCCCACGCCGTCGGGAGACGCGTAATCGCGCACCTTGTGCATGTTCATGACCTTGATCAGCACCGTCTCGGTGCTTGCCAGGTCGGGCACGCTGATGGTGATCGGGCCGAGCCCCCTGATCTGGTGTTCCACGGGAATCACGCTGCCCATCCAGGGATTGAAGCCACCCCGGCCACCGTCGTCGATCAGCCGGAAGCGCTGGCCCTCCGGATCTTCGAAATCGATCGCTTTGTGGCCGCTGACTTCGCTGATGTCAGACGTTTCGACGCCTTCGGCCTTGAGACGATCGCGCCACCATGACAGCGACGCCTCGTCCGCGACCCTGAGGCCGGTGCGGGCAATGCTGTGGGTGCCGCGCTGCTCGCGCCCGACCGGCCAGTCGAAAAAGGTCAGGTCCGAGCCGGGACTTGCTTTGCCATCGGCGTAAAACAGGTGATAGGCGCTGGTGTCGTCCTGGTTGACCGTTTTCTTGACCAGCCGCATGCCGAGCGTCCGCGTATAAAAGCGCAGGTTCCCGGGCGCATCGGCGGTGATGGCGGTGAGATGGTGAATGCCCGTCAGTTGCAGCGTCATCTGAGCCTCCTGTTACCGGGACGCTAGAGATAGCGCCTTTATGCCGGGGCGGCCAAGCTCAATATTGCTCTCGCGGCAAGTGCAACACGAGCCCGTCGAGCGCTTGCGACATCTTGAGCTGGCAGGTCAGGCGGCTGCGCTCGGTCGGATTCATCAGGCATTCGATCATGCCCTGCTCGGAATCGTCTGGCGCGGGCAGGCGTTCGGTCCAGCTCTCGTCGACATAGCAGTGGCAGGTGCCGCAGGCGCAGGAGCCGCCGCATTCGGCGAGAATCTGGTCGATGCCGTTGGCGACAGCCACTGACATGACACTCTGGCCTTCGCTGGCGGTGAGCTGTCTGGCCAGACCGTCGGCGTCGACGAAGGTTACGCTGTACATGGAAGTCTCCTGGAGCAATTCAGCAAAAAGTGCGCAGCGGCTTTGCGCCCGGAATTGCGCAACAACAAAAGAGATCAGGTCGGCGTCAGCGTCAGGCGCAGCGCCTTGGGGCCGCGCACGGACAGGCCGGGCTTGTAGTGCGGCTCGACTTCCGCGAGCGAAATCGACTTCAGCCGCTTGATGAGCGTCGTGAAGATCACCTCCATGTCGAGGCGCGCCAGATGGTTGCCGAGGCAGAAATGGGCGCCGCCGCCGAAGGCGAGGTGGCGGTTGGGGTTGCGGCCGACATCGAAGCTGCCGGCGCCTTCGCCGAAGGCTCCCGGGTCGCGGTTGGCGGCGCCATAGAGCAAGCCAAACTTGGTGCCGCGCGCAAACGCCTTGCCGCCGACCACGCAGTCGGTGGTCGAATAGCGGTGAAAGAACGGCAGCGGTGACTCGAAACGGAACATCTCCTGGATCGCCGTGTGGATCAGTCCCTGGTCCTGGCGCAGCCGCTCCATCTGGTCGGGAAAGCGCAGCAGCGCATGCATGCCCGAACCCAGCACGTCGATCGTCGAGCCGTGGCCGGCCATCAGGATCAGCATGCAGGTCGAAACCAGCTCGTCCTCGTTGAGGTGGCCGGCATCCTGCGCCGCGATCAGCCGGGTGATCAGGTCATCCTGCGGGGCGGCTCGGCGCGCGGCCATCAGCTTCTGGAGATAATGATAGAACTCCGTCGTCGCCTTTTCGGCGGTCGCCTTGCGCTCGTCATTGCGGTCGATGTCGAAGAACTTGACGACGTTTTCCGACCAGACACGCAGCTGCGGGCAATCCTCATCCGGCACGCCGAGCACCCGGCCGATGATGTGGCCCGGCACCTGGGCGGCGAGGTCCTCGACGAAATCGATCTCGCCCTTGTCGATCAGGCCATCGACAAGCTTGTCGACGAAGCTCTGGATCATGCCACGCTGTCGGGCGATGAAAGCGGGCGTGAACTCGCGGAATACCTGCTTGCGGAGCCGGTCGTGCACCTCGCCGTCGCTGTCGAGCATGGAAAATTGCACGAAGCGCTGGTGGTGCGGCATGTCGTGCCAGTTCTGGGCGCGCTTCTCGGCCTCGATCTCCTCATGCGACATGAAGAACTCGGGCGATCGCACCATGGAATTGTCGCGGGCGATGCCGGCGACGTCGTCGAAGCGGGCGACCAGCCACATGCCGAAATCGGGGAAGAACTGTGGCTCGCCCTTGCCGCGCAGCGCCGCATAAGCGGGGTAGGGGTTCTGGGCGAAGGCAGGCGACAAGGGCTCGAATGCCGTGCCTGATACGCTTGCCTTTGGGGTAGCGGTCGCCATCTGGTCGCTCCGATGGATATGGATCGCCGCCCAAACGCGGCAGCCTCCGCTAGGCTAGCGGCTGCAGCGCGGATATGAATGCATCGAAATCGCGCCTTGATGGATAAAACTCGCATCATGATCCGCATGCCGCTACAACGCAGGCAACGGATTATCTGAACGGCCTGTGCAAAAATGACCGAAACCCACCGCGACGAAATCCTGTTCCACACGCCGGGGCGGCATGCGGAGGCGTATCCCTACAAGATCCTGGTCGCCGGGCGCACGCGCTTCACCGCCAGGGATGGGCTGGTGACGCGGCGCTTCCACCACCACACGCTGATCCTGACGATTTCGGGCCGCGGCCTGATCGAGGTCGCCGGTCAGCGTTTCGCCGCTGGCGGCGGCAGCGTCGTCTGGCTCGACACGGCGATGCAATATGCCCATGGCTGCCACCCGGACGCGGAAAACTGGCACTATCTCTGGATGAGCATCGACGGGCACGGGCTCGACGCGGTGTTCGCCTTCCTGCGCGTCGGCCAGACGCCGGTCTTCGCCGGGTCGGGCGGAGCCGAGTCACTTTTCGAACAGGCGCTCGACATGCTGGGCCATCGCAGCCAGACCACCGACGCGCTGTCGAGCGCCGTCGTCAGCCAGGCGATTGCGCTTCTGGTCGCCGAGCGTGGCGAGCAGGAAGAGGACAGCGGCGAGCGCATCCAGCGGCTGATGCGCGCGCTCAGGGCCGACATCGCCCGCAACTGGCAGATCGAGGACATGGCAGATATCTCCAGCCTCAGCGCCTCGCAGCTGCACCGCCAGTTCCGGCAGAAGACCGGCACCACGCCGATGGACTGGATGCGCCACGAGCGCATGAACCTGGCCAAGCGGCGGCTGACGGAGTCGGAGGCCAAGATATCGGCGGTAGCGCTGAGCTGTGGTTACGGCGATCCCTATCATTTCAGCCGCGACTTCCGCCGCATCGCCGGGCAGTCGCCGAGCGAATTCAGGCGTGCGCAGGGACAATAGATCGCCGTCTTTCGCGGCGGCAAACCCTGGCCCATGTGCCGCCCGTCGACAGGCTCCGCCAATTCGGGCACGCTGATGTACCCAGCGAACGCCAGAGCACGAGCACAGCGACATGACATCCAGGCCAGCGGTCTATGAATTCAACGTGGCGATCGTGCGCGAGCCGGCGCGGTCTGTGGTCAACGGCCTGCGTGCCGACGATCGCGGCAACCCGACCTTTGACGGGGTGAAGGCCGAGCATGCGGCCTACATCGCGGCGATGCGCGCGGCGGGCGTCGAGGTGACCGTGCTGCCAGCGCTGGAAAACTTCCCGGATTCGATCTTCGTCGAAGACCCGGCACTGGTGTTTCCCGAGGGTGCGATCCTGCTCCGGCCCGGCGCCGAGACCCGGGTCAGGGAAACCGCCGAGATGGCACCGACACTGCGAAAGATGTTCGAGACAGTTCTCGACCTGCCGTCATCAGGCTTCGCCGACGGTGGCGACGTGCTGACGGCGCCCAAAAGCGTGATGATCGGCCTGTCGGCCCGCACCGACCGCGCCGGCGCCGAGGGCCTCATTACAAGCCTCGACCGGCTCGGGCGCAAGGGCGAGATCGTGCAGACGCCCGAGGGCGTGCTGCATTTCAAGAGCGATTGCTCGCTGCTCGACAGCGAGACGATGCTGTCGACAAAACGGCTCGCGCGCTCGGGCGTGTTCAAGGATTTTCGTGAGGTGCTCATCCCTGAAGGCGAAGAGCCCGCCGCCAACGCGCTGCGCGTCAACGACGTGGTGATGGTCGGCGCGGACTACCCACGCACCATCGAGATGCTCGATCGGCTCGGCTACAAGGTCGTCGCACTCAAGACCACCGAGATCGGCAAGGTCGACGCCGGCCTGTCCTGCATGTCACTGCGCTGGCATCGCCGGGCCAACTGAGGGGGTCTCTGGCGTCGTGGGCGGGTGCCACGATGCTCGCCGTGATTTTTATATATGCACTGACATGCATTTGAAGCATCGGCAGGCGATGACCGAACACTACCCCTCCCCCTGAACTTCCTTCGCAAGGCGAGATCCTCTCCCGGGGCGATTGACAGGTCCATGCATTTTCATGAATATGCATTTTCATAGATATGCAGCTCGACGCCCGGCAAGCCTGGCGGCCCTGAGGGGCGTCGAGCCCTGGTGGCAGCGGTCTTGCCACACCTGGGAGGGTCGACATGGCGGAACGGTCTTTTGCGCGCGAGGTCGAGGACCTCAAGCTTGGCGAGGGCGATCTTTTTCGCGGCGAGGGCATCCTCGCCATCACCAAGGCGCTGCTGCAGTCCGGCGTGTCCTATGTCGGCGGCTATCAGGGCTCGCCGATCTCGCATCTGATGGACGTGCTCGCCGACGCCAAGCCGGTGCTCGATGAACTCGGCGTGCATTTCGAATCTTCCGCGTCGGAGGCAGCCGCCGCCGCCATGCTCTCGGCCTCGGTGATGTATCCGCTGCGCGGCGCGGTGACCTGGAAATCGACCGCCGGCACCAATGTCGCGAGCGACGCATTGACCAACCTGGCGTCGAGCGGCGTCAAGGGTGGCGCGCTGATCATCCTTGGCGAGGACTATGGCGAGGGATCGTCGATTCCGCAGGAACGCAGCCACGCCTTTGCGATGAAGTCGCAGATGTGGCTGCTCGACCCGCGCCCCAATCTTGAATCGATCGTCAAGTCGGTCGAGGACGGCTTCGAACTGTCGGAGGCCTCCAACACGCCTGTGATGATGCAGGTGCGCATCCGCGCCTGCCACGTGCATGGCCAGTTCATCGCCAAGGACAACAAGCGCCCGGCCTTCACCATCAAGGAGGCCCTGGAAAACCCGGTGCGCGACCTCGACCGCATTGTGCTGCCGCCGGTTTCGATCACCGTGCATGACCGCGAGAAGATCGAAAAGCGCTGGCCGGCGGCGATCGAGTTCATCAAGAGCCGCAAGCTGAACGAATGGTTCGGCCCTGACGAGGGCGACGTCGGCATCATCCTGCAAGGCGGCATGTACAATTCGGTCATGCGCGGCCTGCAGCTTCTGGGCCTGGCCGATTCTTACGGCAATTCGGTCATTCCGCTCTACGTGCTCAACGTCACCTACCCGCTGATCGACGACGAAGTGACGGCATTCTGTGCTGGCAAGCGCGCCGTGCTGATGGTCGAGGAAGGCCACCCCGACTATCTCGAGCAGGCGGTGAACAGCATCCTGCGCCGGCGCGACATCAATACGAGGCTCGCAGGCAAGGGCGTCCTCCCTGTCCGCGGCGACTACACGGCCGCCGTCCTGATGAACGGCATCCAGGCTTTCCTCGAAGAACATGCCATAGCGCTGCTCGGCAACCGCCCGCCGCTGCCAAGCGCCGATGCGGTGCTCGCCGATCCGAAGGTCAAGGCGCTCAATGCCGTCGTGCCCGCCCGCCCCGCCGGCTTCTGCACCGGCTGCCCGGAACGGCCGATCTTCGCCGCCATGAAGCTCGTCGAGCAGGAACTCGGCGAACACCACGTCTCGGCCGACATCGGCTGCCACCTTTTTTCCATCCTGCCGCCCTTCAACATCGGCGGCTCCACCATGGGCTACGGTCTCGGCCCGGCCTCGGCTTCCGCCTTCAACGTCGACGCCGGCAAGCGCGCCATCTCGGTGATGGGCGACGGCGGCTTCTGGCACAACGGGCTCACCACCTCGGTCGGCAACGCCGTCTACAACAAGCACGACGGCGTCATCATGGTCGTCGACAACTACTACTCGTCGGCAACCGGCGGGCAGGACATCCTGTCGTCGCGCGCCGATAATCCGGAACGCTCGACCAACAATTCGATCGTCAAGGCGGTCAAGGGCATTGGCGCCAAATGGGTGCGCCAGATCGACCACACCTATGACGTGGCCAAGATGCGCGACACGCTGAAAGAAGCGCTGACCTCGAAGGAGGAAGGCCCCAAGATCATCGTCGCCTCCTCCGAATGCATGCTCAACCGCCAGCGCCGCGAAAAGCCCCTGTTCTCCAAGGCGGTGAAATCCGGCCAGCGCATGGTGCGCGAACGCTTCGGCGTCGACGAGGACACCTGCACCGGCGACCATGCCTGCATCCGCCTGTCCGGCTGCCCGTCGCTGTCGCTGAAACACACCGACGATCCGCTGCGCGACGACCCGGTGGTGGCGATCGACAATACCTGCGTTGGCTGCGGCAATTGCGGTGAGGTCTCGGAAGCGGCGGTGCTGTGCCCGTCCTTCTACCGCGCCGATATCATCTACAACCCGTCGCGGCGCGACCGCTTCGCAGCGAAACTGCGCAACGCCGTCATCGGCTTCCTGCAGCGCCGCCGCGAAGCCCGGCGCGTGGTGTTCGGGTGAACGACATGAGCAGGCCAATGACCCAGATATCCGTCGACGAAAAGCCGATCTCGATCGCCATCCTTGCCATGGGCGGGCAGGGTGGCGGTGTGCTCGCCGACTGGGTGGTGGCGCTCGCCGAGGCCGAAGGCTGGGTGGCGCAATCGACCTCGGTGCCGGGCGTGGCCCAGCGCACCGGCGCCACGATCTATTACGTCGAGATGCTCAAGCCCAAGGGCGGCCAGATGCCGGTGCTGTCGCTGATGCCGACGCCCGGCGACGTCGATGTCGTGCTGGCAGCGGAGTTCATGGAAGCCGGCCGCTCGATGCTGCGCGGGCTGGTGACGCCGGACAGGACGACGCTCATAGCTTCGACCCATCGCTCCTATGCCGTGGGCGAGAAGGAAGTGCCGGGCGACGGCACCGGCGACCCGCTGGCCGTCGTCGATGCCTTCGGTGTCGCGGCCAGGAAGACGATCATCTTCGACATGCAGACGCTGGCCGAGAAGAATGGCAGCGTCATCTCTTCGGCGATGTTTGGCGCCTTGGCCGGCGCCAATGTCCTGCCCTTCACGCGCGAAGCCTTCGAGGCTGCGGTGCGTGCCGGCGGCAAGGGCGTCGAGGCCAGTTTGCGGGCCTTTGGCGCCGCCTTCGACCGCGCTCGCGACGGCAAGCCTGACAAGGTGGCCAGGAAGCCTGAAAAGCTTCTGCCGGACGCCCCCATTTCCGTCGGCCACCCGAAGCTCGACCGGCTGCTCGACCGCATCCATTCCGAGTTCCCGCCTGTGCTGGCGCCGATGCTCTATGCCGGTTCAAAGAAGCTCGTCGACTTCCAGGACCCGCGTTATGCCGAGGAGTATCTCGACACCGCGTCGCGCCTGCTAAAGCTCGACCGCGACGCCGGTGGCGAGACCAGGAACTTCGGCTTCAGCCAGGAGATCGCCAAATATCTCGCGATAGCCATGGCCTATGACGATGTCGTGCGCGTCGCCGACCTCAAGACCCGCTCGACGCGCTTCGAACGCGTGCGCAAGGAAATCGGCGCGACCGGCGAGCAGCTCGTCTACACCACCGAATACATGCATCCGCGTGCCGAGGAGGTCGTCGGCACCATGCCGGCGTTCCTCGGCCAGTTCATCGAGAACCGCCCAGCTCTGCTCAAGCTGCTGGAGCGCCTGTTCAGCAAGGGCCGTCGGGTGCGCACCGGGACCGTCGGCTGGTTTTTGGCGCTCTACGCGCTCTCCAGCCTGAAGCCGATGCGCCGCACCATGCTGCGTCACAAGCGCGAGATGGCGCACATCAAGAATTGGCTGAATACGGCCACGGCCATGTTGCCCGCCAATTACGAGCTGGCGTCAGCGGTGATCGGAAGCCGCCGGCTGGTGAAGGGCTATTCCGACACGCACAGCCGCGGCCAAGGCAAGTTCGACAAGGTGCTTTCGGCTGTGCCCCTGCTCAAGGCGCGCGAGGATGGGGGAACCTGGCTCAAGCGCCTGGTGCAGGCCGCACTGCAGGACGAAGCCGGCAAGTCACTCGACGGCGCATTGGCGACGGTCCGAAGCTTTAGCTGAGAAGCCTAAGCCTCGGCGTCGGTCTTTGCGTCGCCGGGCTTGGCCGCAACTTCATCGACGCTGAACTTGTCCATGTTGCGCAGGACCTTGTGCAGCGTGACGATGAAGGCGTCGTATTCGTCGGGCTCGATGCCTTCGAACAGTTGTGAGAAGATGCCGAACAGCACCGGCCAGAACTGCTGGAAAACGTCGCGGCCGGCGTCGGTGATATGCACTTCGCGCACGCGCATGTCGTCGGCGCGCGACTGGCGGCGGACAAAGCCCTGCTCTTCCAGCGCATCAAGCGTGCGGCTCATCGTCGACTGCTCGACAACCGCAAGGAACGACAGCTCATTGACGGTCAGCCCCGGCGAGATTGTCAAAAGCGCAATGGCCCGCATCTTCGGCGTGGTCAGGTCGAGCGGGCGCAACAACTCCTGCAGATTGGCGTTGTAGCTCGCCGACAGCCGGTTGATGAGGTGCGGCGCGAAGCGGTTGAGCCCGATTTCGCCAAGGCTGGGCAGGCGGTTGCCGTCGCCGGCTTCCCTGAGAGACCCGAGGAAGTATTTCGTTACCATTGCTACCCGTTTGACTCGATGGAGTTCGACGCTGCTCGGATTGCCATGAAGCCGATTATCCGGCAACCGTCCAGAGCATTGCACCTCAGATCAAACGAAAAGGCCGGGCGCCAGAAGGCAACCCGGCCCTACGCCGCGACGGTGGGTGCCCATCCGTCTTGCGGCGACGGCGGCGGTGGGAGCCGCCGCAGTCCTCAAGGAGGCTCGATCAGGCGCGCGGCGCGAGCGCGAAGGCACGTACCGGGCTGCCGGTGCCGCCGACTATCTTGAGCGGCGCCACGACCAGCACGGCACCGGTGGCCGGCAGCTTGTCGAGGTTGCACAGGCTGGCGAGGCCGTAGCTGCCGACTTGGAGCAGGAGGCTATGCGCGGGGAACGGCGGATCCATCGCGACCGCGCTACCGGCATCGGTGCCGACGCATTCGTTGCCGAAGCCGAGCACGCCGCGCTCGACCAGCAGGCGAACGCAATCGACGCTTGGTCCAGGCGTGTGCGGACCATTCTCGTCGGCATTCAGGAACGCTTCGGTCGACGTGTTGCGCGGATACCAGTCCGAGCGCATCAGCACCCAGGCGCCTCGCGGAATTTGACCGTGCACTGCCTCCCATGCCTTCACGCCATCGGCGGTGAGCAGGAAGTCCGGGTTGGCGGCGACCTCCTTGGAGCAGTCGATGACCACGCAAGGCGCGACAAAGGACTGCGGCGACACGGTGTCGGTCGTGCCCTGCGCGACATCCTTGCCGGAAATCCAGTGCACCGGGGCGTCAAAATGGGTGCCGGTATGCTCGCCCAGTTCCATCCAGCCCCATGCCCACCACGGGCCGTTGGCGTCGTAGCGCGAGATTTCGTGCATCTTGAACTTCGGCGTGTTCTTGGCGAAATCCGGCGGCAGGTACAGCACCGGCGTATCAGGCCCCAGCGGCGCGGTCAGGTCGACGATCTGGACCGCACCCGTGGCGATTGCCGACGCGAAATCCGCCAGCGTCTGGTTGGCTGTCATCTTGGCTCTCCTCCTCTTTGCCCGGTCCGGAAGGCCAGGTTTGCTTCAGCCTAATCAAGTCATATGCATTTGCAAATATTATTTTCGCGGAAATTCCAACGACGCTGGTATCCTTGAAGCTCGAATATCCCCGCATGCATGGTTCTGGCCAGTTTTGACTAATCAGAGGGCAGATATCGAAATGCCAGCGGGCCGGATTTCGGCCCCAGTCAACCGTCGCATCGTAGCTTCTTTCGGCCGCCGGGAAGGCGAAAATCTCCCGGTTCGGCACAATCTTGATGAAAATCTGAAATCCGGAGGCTGCATTTTCCTGGCGTCGCTCGCGATTGCGCAAGACAACTCTAAATCAATCAAACATCTGATTCTAAATGTTTCTTTCGATTTTCGGCCCACCATGTCGCGATAATTTCACGCCCTCCCGCCTCGCTTTACAACCGAAAAATTTTGTGCGCTTATGATCAAATGATGGAAATGAGGAACCATTCCGCGACGACTTGACCAACGGGCACCAAAGCCTGAGACGAGCACGCGGCCGCCATCATCCAAACAAGGGGAACGAACTGTGATGAACAAAACCAAGGGTCTGATGCTGGCCAGCCTGCTCGCGGCAACCGCATTTTCCACCTCGCCGGCAATGGCCGAGGACGCCGCATGCCCGGTCAAGATCGGCGGCGTGCTGTCGCTGACCGGCTCGATGGGTGCCGTCGGCAAGAACATCGCCAACAGCGCCCAGCTCGCCATCGCCAACATCAACGAGGGCGGCGGCGTCAAGGGCTGCCAGGTCGAGTTCGTGCTGCGCGACGACCAGGGCCAGCCCAATGTCGGCGTCGACGCGGCCAAGTATCTCGTCGATGTCGAGGGCGTGAAGGCACTGTCGGCCAGCATCGGCAGCGGCGTCACCATCCCGATCCTGACTTCGGTGGCTGCACCCTCACAGATCCCGCAGATCGCCTGCTGCGCCTCGGCGCCGACGCTGACCACGCTTGCCCAGGAAGGCAAGACCGGCGGCTTCTTCTTCCGCACTTTCCCGGGCGTCAAGAATCTCGCCTATCCGCCGGCCAAGATCGCCGCCGACCGCGGCCTCAAGCGCATCGCCATGATCTATGTGAACACCGACTACGGTGCGAGCCTGGTCAAGGACTTCACCAAGGCAACCGAGAAGTTCGGCGGCCAGGTGGTCAAGGCCGTGGCCTTCAACGAAAACCAGGCCTCCTATCGCGCCGAAGTGTCGGCGGCACTGGCCGAAAAGCCCGACGCGATGTTCCTTGTCGCCTTCCCGCAGGATGGCGCGACCATCACCCGCGAATGGATTTCGCTCGGCGGAACGCAGGACCTGATCCTCAACAACGCGCTGCGCAGCCCCGACTTCGTCAAGGCGGTCGGCGCCAAGCACCTGACCAAGGCATTCGGCACCGACAACGCCTCTGCGGCCAGCCCGTCGCTGGATGAATTCAAGGCAGCCTTCAAGGCGGCCTACAACGCCAGTGCCGACGGCCCCGGCATCTCCAACGAATATGATGCCGTGACTATCCTCGGCCTCGCCATGAACATTGCGCCGGACCTGAAAGGCGCTTCGATCCGCGACGCCATCCGCAAGACACAGGCCGTGGACGGCGAAGCGATCGGCACCGGTCCTGCGGAGTTCAAGAAGGCGCTGGAGCTGATCAAGGCAGGCAAGCCGATCAAGTATGTCGGCGCGCTCGGCCCGATCGAGTTCGACGTCAATGGTGACATCAGCGGCCCAGCACTATCGTGGCACATCGAAGGCGAGGAACTGGTCATCGACAAGACCATCGGCAACGAGGACATGAAGAAGCTGTTCGCGGAAATCGACGGTTAAGACAGGCACCGGACGGGCATGACGAACTACACCCTTTCCCATTGGGGCACCTACGAGGTCGAACCCCGTGGGAACGGTTTGCCCGCCCTGAAGCCGTTCAGGCGCGATCGGGACCCGAGCCCGATCGGCCTCTACCAGCTCGACCCGGCGCTCGACAGGCTCCGGGTCCGGCGCCCGGCCATACGCAAGAGCTGGCTCGATCATGGCCCGGGAGCAGCACCAGACCGGCGTGGCATCGATCCGTTCGTCGAAGTGGAATGGGATCGCGCCCTTGATCTTGCCGCGGCCGAGATCGACCGGGTCCGCACGGCGCACGGCAATGCGTCGATCTTCGGCGGCTCCTACGGCTGGTCGAGTGCTGGCCGCTTCCACCACGCGCAAAGCCAGGTCCATCGCTTCCTGAATGCCGCCGGCGGCTATGTCCGGCATGTCGATTCCTACAGCCTGGGCGCGGCAAACGTCGTGCTTCCGCATATCGTGGCGAGCATGGACGAGTTGATGGCCGGCCATTCCTCATGGGATACGCTGGCCGCGCATTGCGAGCTGTTCGTCAGCTTCGGCGGCGTGCCCGTCAAGAACTCCCAGATCAACGCCGGCGGCGTCGCCTTGCACGGCGTGCCGGCGGGTCTTGCCGGCATGCGCGCGGCTGGCACCCGTTTCGTCAACATCGGTCCGGTGCGCGACAATTTCGGCACTGTCGCCGATGCGGCGGCATGGATCGCCTGCCGGCCCAATACCGACACCGCCTTGATGCTGGCGCTGGCATGGGTGCTGTTCAGCGAAGACCTGCACGACAAGGCATTCCTCGAACGCTGCTGCACGGGCTTCGAGGCCTTCGTCCCCTACCTCACCGGGGCGGCCGACGGCACGCCCAAGACACCTGAATGGGCCGAAGCGATCAGCGGCGTGCCTGCCCAAACCATCGTCGATCTCGCGCGCCGCATGGCATCGTCGCGCACCATGCTCAATGTTTCATGGTCGATGCAGCGCGCCAGCCATGGCGAGCAGCCCTACTGGATGGTGGTGACGCTGGCGGCGATGCTGGGCCAGATCGGCACGCCTGGCGGCGGCTTCGGCGTCGGCTATGGCGCGGCAAATCTTGTCGGCAGCGCCCACACCCGCATCAAGGGCCCGACGCTGTCGCAGCTCAAGCCAGGCATTCCTGACTTCATCCCGGTCGCGCGCATCGCCGACATGCTGCTCAATCCCGGCGCGCCTTTCACCTATAATGGCAAGACGCAGAACTATCCCGACATCCACCTGATCTACTGGGCAGGCGGCAACCCGTTCCACCACCACCAAGATCTCAACCGCCTGCTTACGGCCTGGCAGAAGCCGGGCACCGTCATCGTCAACGAGCAGTATTGGACGCCGACGGCCAAGCGCGCCGACATCGTTTTGCCGGCTACGATTTCGCTCGAACGCGACGATATCGGCTCGGCGACGCTGGAGGCGTTCATCGTTGCGATGAAGCAGGCGGTGCCGCCGGCCGGAGAAGCGCGTGACGACTATGCAATCTTCGCCGAACTGGCCGAACGGCTCGGCTGCGGCGAAACCTTCTCCGAAGGGCTCGACGCCGCCGGCTGGCTGTCACGGCTCTATGAAGAATGCCGGCCGGTCAATCGCGCCCGCGGGCTCGACCTGCCCGACTTCGAGACCTTCTGGCGCGACGGGCTGATCGACCTCACCCCACTCGACCGCCCCGTCACCATGCTCGCCGATTTCGTCGCCGATCCGGACAGCAAGCCGCTTGGCACGCCGTCGGGCAAGATCGAGATCTTCTCGCAGCGTATCGCCGGCTTCGAGCTCCAAGACTGTCCCGGCCATGCCACATGGATGGAACCAGCGGAGTGGCTGGGCGACGAACTCACGGCCAAGTATCCGCTGCACCTTTTGACCGACCAGCCGGCGCGCCGGCTGCACAGCCAGCTCGACGCCAGCCCCCACAGTGCCGGCGGCAAGTCGAACGGCCGCGAGCTGGTCTACATGAACCCCGGAGATGCCGCGCAACGCGGGCTCAGCGAAGGCCAGATCGTAGAGCTGTTCAACGACCGCGGCCGCTGCCTGGCAGCGGTGACGATCAGCAGCGACATCATGCCTGGCGTAGCGCGGCTCAACACCGGCGCCTGGTTCGATCCAGACCCTGAAACCGGACTTGAAAAGCACGGCAACCCGAACGTGCTGACGCTCGATGTGCCAGCATCAAGCCTGTCGCAAGGTTGCAGTGCCCAGACCTGCCTGGTCGAAATCACAGCCTTTGCCGGTCCCGTTCCACCTGTCACCGCCTTTTGCCTGCCGGAATTTGCTACAACATGACCACCGCACAGAGCGCGCCGCACCAGCACATGCGAACAGTGTGGTGGCAAACCGCCAATCCGGCACCTTTGACCCAGCCCCTGTGCGCTACAAGCAAAGTCGACGTCGCGATCATCGGCGCCGGCTTCACCGGCCTGACCGCAGCACTCCACCTCGCCCGCCGTGGCGCTCGTGTCGCCGTGATCGAGGCCGAAACGATCGGCAGCGGCGCGAGCGGGCTCAATGCCGGTTTCGTGGTACCCAACTTCGCCAAGGCCGACCCTGCTGCCGTGATCGCCAAGCTTGGCACTGAACGCGGCCACAGGTTGCTGCAGATGATCGGCGGTGGCGCCGACCGCGTCTACGCGACAATCCGCGAAAATGGCATCGCCTGCGATGCCGAACAGGTCGGCTGGATGCATGTCGCGCATTCGGAAAAGATGCTCGGCATCCTCGAACGCCGGTCGCAAGCCTGGCAGGCGCTGGGCCGTCCGGTGCGCATGCTCGATGCTGCCGAGGCGCGCCGCCGCGCCAGCCTCAGGCATAACGCCGGGGCCCTCATCGACGAGAGCGGCGGCACCCTGCATCCGCTCAACTATGCATACGGATTGGCGCACGCCGCCATCAAGGCCGGCGCCTCGATCCACGAGCACGCGCCTGTCCGGGCCGTGGAGCGGTCGGGCAATGGCTGGCGGCTGACCAGCGGAAAAGGCACGATCAGCGCCGACACGGTCTTGCTGTGCACCAATGCTTCGGAGCAGGGCGCCGCCCGCCGCCTCGGCCGCATCGCGGTGCCGCTGCGCGTCTACCAGATCGCCACCACCCCGCTCGACGAGGCCACGGTGCGGCGCATTTCACCCGACCGAAACCCCGTCGCCGACACGCGCGCCAACCTCTTCACCTTCAGGCTCGACCGCGACAACCGGCTGATCAGCGGCGGCATGTCGATGCTGCCGCTCGGTGCCGAACCGCGCATGGCGGCAATGATCGCTGGCCGCCTGCAGGCCGAACTGGGCCTGCAACGACTGCCGGTCGTCGAAAGCATCTGGCGCGGCACGGCCGCCATGACCACCGACTTCCTGCCGCATATCTATGAATTCGGCCCACGCTTCATCGGCGGCATCGGCTGCAACGGTCGTGGCATCGCCTTGACGGCGATGCTCGGCGAGGTGCTGGCCGACGCCGCATCCGACACACCGCTCGACGCATTGCCGATCCCGCAGGCCTCGCCGCGCGCCCTGCCATTTCGCAGCTTCGCCGCTGCGGCCCCGTCGGTCGCCATCGCCCAGGCCAGATGGCAGGACCGACGCCAGGGATTGTAATCGCCTGATACGGCGGCATATCTGTCTGGCCTTGCAAAGGAGCCGTTTTCGATGCTGATCCTCAACCGGCAGGCCGTCGCCGCCGCCTTGCCCATGGCCGACTGCATCGACGCGATGCGCATCGCGCTCGCTGATTTCGCCACCGGCGGCTACCGGCTGTTTCCGCGCCAGCAACTCAATGCCGGCCCCGGAGAGGTGTTGATGGGGCTGATGCCGACATTCTCGCAGGCTGGCGGCGAAAAGCTCTGGTGCCTGAAGGATGTGCTCGTCGCCCGCAACAATGCGGCGCGCGGCCTCGACAATCACCAGGGCGCTGTGCTGCTCAACGACGGCGAGACCGGCCAGCTGCGCGCCGTGCTCGACGCCACCGAAATCACCGCCCGCCGCACCGCAGCAACTTCGGCCGTGGCAACGGCGGCACTGGCCCGGTCCGCCGCGAGGACAGTCGCCATCCTCGGCACGGGAACGCAAGCCGAGACGCATATCGAAGCGCTGCGCCATGTCATCCCTGACGCTACCTTCGTGCTCTGGGGCCGCTCACGCGACAAGCTCGAGGAGCTCGCACGCAAGAGCGGCGCCGAGATGGCCGATAGCGCTCGGGCTGCGGTAGCCGATGCCGACGTGATCTGCACTCTGACCGGCTCCAAGGAGCCCATCGTCGAACTCGGCTGGCTGAAGGCGGGCTGTCACATCAACGCCGTCGGCTCCAGTAGCCGCATGGCACGCGAGCTTGGCGACGACATCGTTGCCGCTTCGGCCTTCTTCGTCGATTCGCGCAGCCAGGCCGCCGTCGAATGCGGCGAACTGCTGCAGCCGCTCGAACGCGGCGTGATCGGTCTCGACCATGCCCGCGCCGAACTCGGCGAGGTGCTGGCCGGCCTGCGTCCTGGCCGGACGTCAGCCCAGGAACTCACGGTGTTCAAGTCGCTCGGCATCGCCGTGGAAGACGCTGCGGCGGCCATCCGCGCCGTCAAGAACGCCATCGACAAGGGCCTCGGCCAGAAGGTCGACTGGTAGCATACTTACAGCAAACAGTTCGCGCGCCGTGCCGGCTTGATACCGCGCGGCGCGATTTCTATGCTATGTGCAGATTCATCGTTTGATCAAAAGAGGAAGCTGGATGAGCGTCGATTTCCTGGAGCCTGTTTCGTCGCGCTCGACGATTCAGGACGGTATCTATCGCCAGCTGCGCAAGGCGCTGATGTCGGGCCATTTCGACCCCGGCCAGACGCTGACAATCGCAATGCTGTCCGACACGTTCAAGACCAGCCACATGCCGGTGCGCGAGGCGCTGCGCCGACTGATCGCGGAGAACGCGCTGGTGGTGCTGACCACCGGCTCGGCGCAGGTGCCGACCGTCAGCCTGGCGGCCCTGGACGACCTTTGCCTGACGCGCATCGCGCTGGAAACGCTTGCGGCCAAGCTCGCCACCGAACGCTCGACGCTGGCCGACCGCAAGACCTTCCGGCATCTCGTCGAGGAGCATGAGGCCGCCGCCAATGACAGAAATCTCGAATTGATGCTGGCGCGGAACCAGGAGCTGCATTTCGCCGTCTACGACTGCTGCGGCTCGCCCGTCATCACCCAGTTCATCCAGAGCCTGTGGCTGCGGTTCGGCCCGTACATGCGCATGCTGTCGGGCCACATCGAGCCGGTGCTGGTTTCCGGCAAGTACCAGCCGAGCTCGCATCACCGCGACCTGATCGCGGCGATGGATGCCGGCGATGCCCGTGCCGCCGCCAAGGCGATCAAGGGTGACATAGAGACGACGCAAGCCCTGCTGCGCCGCCTGTGCAAGGAAGCCGTCGAGACGAACTGACAGGCCGGCGCGCCAGCGCCGGTCCCCTCAGCCTAACGCTCAGGCGGCGTGCCGCGAGGTGACCGGCTGCTCGCCGATCAGGCCGCGCGGGCGCAGCAGCAGCACCAACACCAGTGCCAGGCCGATGATCATCGCCTGGGCGGCGCCGCCATAGATCTGGAACTGTTCGGGCAACATCTTCGACGACGCCGCGCCGATGGCGCTCCAGATGCCCCAGACCACTATCGCGCCGAGGATGGCACCACGATTGTTGCCGCTGCCGCCGATGATCAGCATTGTCCATATCTGGAAGGTGAGGATCGGCAGGAAGTCGAACGGGCTGACAAAGCCGATGAAGCTGGCATAGAGCGCACCGGCGAGGCCCATCAGCGTCGAGCCGATGACGAAGGCCTGCAGGCGGAAGCTGCGGGTGTTCTTGCCCAGCGTTTCGGCGGCAACCTCGTCCTCGCGGATGGCCTTGAGCACGCGCCCCCACGGCGAGCGAGCGATCCGTTCCAGGGCGACGTAGGCGACGGCAAGGATCACCACGACGACGGCGAGGTAGCCGAAATTGTTGGCGAGCGGCGTCGCAAACAGGCCGCGGAACGGATTGGGAATCGAGGCGATGCCCATCGTGCCGCCTGTCAGGGCTTCGAAGTTGGTCGCCACCAACTGGATGGTGACGGCGATGCCGAAGGTGGCGACGGCAAGGTAGTCGCCGCGCAACCGGACCGTCGCCAGCCCGGTGATGAGCGCCGTCAGCGCCGCCGCGGCCATCGCGCCGATCAGGCCAACGATCCACGGCAATTCGAAATTGCCGAGCAGTTCCGGGCGCGCTGGCGCCGTCAGGATCGCGAAGGTGTAGGCGCCGATGGCATAGAAGCCGACGATACCGGCATTGAACAGGCCGGTGCCGCCCCATTGCAGGTTGAGCCCAAGCGTCGCGATGCCGAGGATCAGCGCGACGGTGAGGAAGAATACGAGATACGAAACAAATCCGATCATCTGAGCCTCACACGCGTGCCGACCTGGAGAACAGACCCTGGGGCCTGAGGTAGAGGATGATGAGCAGCAGGCCGAAGGGCACCGCCGCCTTGTAGCCGGTCGGGATGACCAGCGCCGACAGGCTTTCGGCGAGGCCGACGATCAGGCCGCCAGCGACCGCGCCGAACAGGCTGCCGGTGCCGCCGAGGATCGCCGCCGTGAACAGCGCCAACAGCATATTGAAGCCCATTTCCGGGCGGATCTGCACCGTCAGCCCGGCAAACACGCCGGCAATGGCGGCAAGTGCTCCGCTCAGCATCCAGGTCCAGCGCACCACCTTGGCGATGTCGATGCCGCAGACCTGCGACAGGGCCGGGTTCTCGGCCATCGAACGCATGGCGACGCCGATGCGGCTGAACTTGAGGAACAGGTGCAGCGCCACCACCAGCGCCACCGTCAGCACCAGGACGAGCACCTGGTCGGGCATCAGCCTGACATTGGGCAAGACCTCGAGCGAGATCTGCAGTTCCTGGCTGTAGTAGTGCGCATCCGCGCCCCAGACGAACAGCACAAGATTGCGCAGGATCAGCGCGATGCCGAAGCTGGCGAAAACCAGCGTCAAGCTGCTGGCGCGACGCTTCCTGAGCTTGGAGAAAACGAGCGCGTCGGCGGCAACGGCAATCAGCCCGGTACCGACGCAGGAGACGACGATGGCAACGAGCAGCGGCCAGCCAAAGGAGAAGGGACCGATTGCGGAGCCGGCAGGCAGGAACGCCACCACCGCAAATGCCAGATAGGCGCCCCAGGTCAGCATTTCGGCATGGGCGAAATTGGCGAATTTCAGCATATGCGCGCACAGCGAATAGCCGATTGCCCCGAGCGCGAGGATGCCGCCGGTCAAGAGACCGTCGGCGATGGCTTGTCCGATCATGATTTCCTCCGGAAGCCCAGGAATGCTTCGGCAATGGCGTCGTTGTCGAGCAGGTCGGTCGCCGTCCCCGTCATATGGTTGCGGCCTTCGACCAGGACATAGGCACGGTCGGAAACCCGAAGTGCCGCCTTGGCGTTCTGCTCCACCATCAGCACCGCGACGCCGCTCTTGGCGAGGCGGCGAAGGTCGTCGAGCACCTCGTGAACGATCTTAGGGGCTAGGCCCGCCGTCGGCTCGTCGAGCATGATGACGCGCGGATCGGTCATCAGAGCGCGCGCCACCGCGAGCATCTGGCGCTGGCCGCCGGAGAGCACGTTGGCCGCCGCGCGACGACGGTCTGCCAGCGCCGGAAAATGCTCGAAGGCGCGCTGCACGCGTTCGCGCAGCACCGAACGCGGCAAGGTGTGGCCGCCGCTGATCAGATTGTCTTCGATCGACAGCGAGGAAAAGACGTTGCTGGTCTGCGGCACGAAACCGACGCCCGCGGCGATGATCTCATGCGTCGGCAGGCCCGAGATACGCTTGCCGCCAAGCTTGACCTCGCCACCCTCGACCAGCACCAGGCCAGCGAGTGCCTTGAGGAAGGTCGACTTGCCGGCACCGTTCGGGCCGATCAGCGTGACAAGTTCGCCGGCATCGATGGTGACCGAGATGTCGAAGACGATCGGCATTCCGGGGATGTAGCTGGCGCGCAGGTTGCGCGCTTCGCAGACGGGCGCGCTCATGCCAGTTCTCCCACTGTCACGTCACCGAGATAGGCATCGACGACGCGCTGCTCCTTCATCACGCCAGCCGGATCGCCCTCGAAGATCACCCGTCCCTGCGCCATCACCACGATGTGGCGGCAGATGCGCATCACCATGTCCATGTTGTGCTCGACGATGAGGAAGGCGACACCGCGCTCGTTGAGCGCCACGATCTTGTCGATGAGCGTTTCGATGAGGGTCGGGTTGACGCCCGCCGTCGGCTCGTCGAGCAGGATGAGCGGCGGGTCGACCATCATGACGCGGGCAAGCTCGAGCAGTTTCTGCTGGCCGCCCGAAAGCACGCCGGCAAGGTCGCGCGCCTTGTCGGCAAGGCCGGTGAAGGCAAGCACCTCCATCGCCCGTTCACGGGCGCGGCGCTCCTCGCTGGCCACCAGCCCGCCACGGAACCAGTTGTTCCAGAATTTCTCGCCCGACTGGTCGGTTGCCGACAGCATGACGTTTTCCAGCACCGACATCTCGGGAAACGGCCGCGGGATCTGGAAAGTCCGCGCCAGGCCGGCGCGGAAGATCTTGTCGGGCCTGAGGCCTGAAATGCGTTGGCCGCCGAAGATCACCTCGCCGGCACTCGGCTGGACTTCGCCGGCGATGAGGCCGAACAGCGTGCTCTTGCCCGCGCCGTTGGGGCCGATCAGGCCGGTGATCTGGCCTGCCTTGACCGATATATCGACACCGTCCACGGCCTTGAGCGCACCAAAGCTCCTCGAAAGGCCCCGGGTCTGCAGGATGACATCGCCGGTCTGTGTCATGCACTGCCCCGCTTTGCTTCGCTGGCCGGCGCGCCGTCGCGCCCGTCCCAGAGGTTGTTGAAGAACCTGGACAGCCGGTCCATGCCTTCGTCCAGCCGCTCCATGCTCTCGGAGCCGAAGCAGACGCGAAGATGGCCCTCGCCCGACTGACCGTAGAAGCTACCAGCCTCGACGACCACATCTGCCTCGTCGAGGATCCTTTCCGCAAGCGCCTGAGACGGAATCCCGAAGGCCGTGATGTCGGGAAAGGCGTAGATCGCGCCTTGCGGCGACGGGCACTTCACGCCCGGCATCTGGTTCAGGCGGCGGACGACGAGATCGCGCTTCTGGCGGTCGTGGTCGACAAGTTCGGCAAGGACTTCGGAAGGGCCGGTGATCGCAGCACGACCACCGGCCTGGATAAATGTATTGACGTGGGTGGCATCGTTGGCAGTGATCTTGAGCAGCCCGGGCATGGCCCAGGCGGGTGCGACCATGTAGCCGAGACGCCACCCATCCATGGCAAAGGATTTGGTGAATGCAAATGCGGTGATGGTGCGCTCGGCCATGCCGGGCAGCGCTGCGATGCTGATATGTTCGCGGCCGTCATAGACCATGTCTTCGTAGACCTCGTCGGAAATGACGAGCAGGTCGCGCCGGATCGCCAGTTCGGCAAGACCTTCGAGCTCGGCGCGCGAGTAGACGCGGCCGGTCGGGTTGACCGGATTGACCAGCACGATCATCCGGGTGCGTTCGGTGATGGCAGCCTCGATCAGCTCTGGCTTGAGCGCGAAGTCGTCGGCTGCGTCCAGCGTCACGAATACCGGCCTGGCGCCAGCCAGCTCGATCTTGCCGATATGCTGGGGATAGAACGGGTCGAGCAGGATCGCCTCGTCGCCCGGATCGAGCAACGCCAGGAACGCCGCGAACGAGGCGTGCGTCAGGCCGTTGGTGACAAGGATGTCCGCCGGTGTCACATCCATTTTGTTCTGGTTGCGCAGCTTTTCGGCCAGTGCGGCGCGGAAGCTCGCTGTCCCCTTGAGGTCGCTGTAGTGGACGTCGCCGGCCAGGATCGCCACGATCGTCGCCTGCTTGATATGCTCGGGCGTATCGGCGGCCGGACGGCCAAGCTCGAGATGGATGAGGTCACGCCCGCTGCCAGCAAGTGCCGCAGCCTTCTGGTACATGCCGAATGACTTCTGTGGCGTCTCGGAGATACGCCGCGCGACCCGCTTCATTGTTCCACCTGGCTTATGTTTGTTGCAGCGCCGGCCTGCCGGCGCGCGATCACTTCGATCTCGACCTTGATCTCCTCGACGGGGAACCCGCAGATGATGGTCGTGTTGGTCGGGCGCGGGTCGGCGAAGGTCGCGCCAAGCACGCGCGAGACGGCCATGACGTCGTCGCGGCTGGCGAGGTAGACGCGCACCGAAACGATGTCGCGCAATCCGGACCCTGCTTCCGCCAATGCCGCTGCGATGATGTCGAGCGCGCGCCGCGCCTGGGCTTCGGCTGCGGGCGCAAAGCCGCCAATGGCCGGATCATGGCCGGCCGTACCTGAAACGAAGATCCAGTCGCCATCGACAAGCGCCCGGGAATAGCCCGCGAGCTCCTCGAAAGGAAAGCCGGAATAGATCGCTTTTCTTGTCATCGGCGCCTCTGCATTGTACGCTCATTTGATCAAACCATCAGCGTGATAACGTAAGTTCGCGGCGAGATCAACCGCCTCTCGACGGCGCGGCCATTTTGGTTCGATGGGCGGAAGGCATAATGCGCGAAACGTCGGTGATGGACGCCGGGTGCTCGGATAGCGGGCCAATATGAACCGCAGCAGCAGTCACTTGCGCGTGACCCATGTCGAAACAGCGTAACAAAGCCACATCCATCTCCGTATCCTGTGCTGGCGGGCATCGTTCGGCTTGGCCGAATGGGACCAGGCGTTTCTCAAAGGACGCGGCCAGGAACGACGAACTGGAGCAGTTGGATGACACAGGACATTTCGAGTGCAAGAAAGATCACCGTCAGGCCGGCATTCTGGCTGGCAGCCGCGGTTGCGGCATTTGGCGCCTGGGCTCTGGCGACACCTAGTGCGGCGCAGGAGGGAATAAAGATCCCGGCGCCAGCTCTCGACCAACCGGCGCAAGGCAACTCGGAAGTGGCGGTGCTGGCGGGCGGCTGCTTCTGGGGCGTGCAGGGCGTGTTCCAGCACGTCGAGGGCGTCGCGAACGCCGTCTCGGGTTATGCCGGCGGCGACAAGCAGACGGCGCAATACAAGGTCGTCGGCAGCGGCGCGACCGGCCATGCGGAATCGGTCCGGATCACCTTCGACCCGCACAAGATCAGCTATGGCCAAATCCTGCAGATCTATTTCTCGGTTGCGCATGACCCGACCGAGCTTAACCGCCAGGGCCCAGACACCGGCACGCAATACCGCTCGACCATCTTCCCGGCCGACGCCGAGCAGGCAAAGGTCGCCAAGGCCTATGTCGCCCAGCTCGACAAGGCCAAGGTCTTTGACGCCGCCATCGCGACGACGATCGAACCCGGCCACGCCTTCTACAAGGCCGAGGACTACCACCAGGATTTCCTGACCCTGAACCCGACCTACCCCTACATCGTCTACAACGACCTGCCGAAGATCGAGAATCTCAAGCGCCTGTTCCCGGATCGCTACCGCAGCGACCCGGTGCTGGTCTCGGAGGCAAAGGCGTCGAACTGACGCCCGGCGCGCATCAGTCCTCGATCGGTAGCCAGCCACCATCCCGGCCACGGATCAGGCGCGGCGATGTGATGGCGCCATGAATACGGGCGACGAAGCCGGCATCGAGCTCGCCGATGCTCTGGCGCCAGTTGTCGCCCTGAAGCATGGCGAAGACCGCCGCGACCGGCTCGATGCCGGCCTTGGCCAGCAGCTTCAGCACCGCCAGCATCGAGGTGCCGGAGCTGATGACGTCGTCGACCACCAAAACCCGCCGGCCCTCGAGCAGTGGCAGCATGCGCGGGTCGAGGTAAAGCCGCTTGGCATGCTCCGGGCTGGTGATCGAGCTCATCGGCTCGGACAGCTCCTCGCTGTACCAGAACTTTCGCGACGTCCCGAGCGCCACCATGCGTTCATGGCCGAGACGCCGCGCCACGCCGTTGGCGAGCGGCAGGCCGAGCGTCGGCACGCCGATCACCACCTCGGGCTCGTAGGCTTGGGCATGCGCTGCCATGGCATCCGACAGCGCATCCTCGACTGCGAAACTTGCCTGGTTGACGATCAGCGATGCCACTGCCTTGTCGTCGCCACCCGGCAGGACGCGGATCGGCAAGGCGATCTGGCAACCGTCGGCAAGGGAGGCCGGATAGAGGTCGCGGAAGCCCTCGGCTGGCGCCGTATCGAACGTGCCCTTGGGATAGACTGTCTGCCAGAATTGATGCGGAGCGAGTGGCACAACGGGCCTTTCTGTTGCAGAAGGGGACATGCGGCGCCGATGGCCCTGGGCGCCGCTGACAGCAGCGAGACGGGCCGGACGGAGTTTGCGTGATGACATCGACAGCCTGCAACGACAAGGGTGAAATCGAGATGCTGACGGCCTTGCGCCGCGACATCCACGCCTATCCCGAGCTTGGCTTCGAGGAAGTCCGCACATCAGGCATCGTCCAGAAGATGCTGGCCGAGGCCGGCATCTCGGTTCAGACGGGCCTCGGCAAGACCGGCGTCGTCGGCACGCTCAAGATTGGCGACGGCTCACGGCGGATCGCCCTGCGCGCCGACATGGATGCGCTCGCCATGCCCGAAATGGCCGAGGATCGCGCCTACAAGTCGACCATCGAGGGCAAGATGCACGCCTGCGGCCATGACGGCCACACAGTGATGCTGCTCGGTGCGGCGCGCGAACTTGCTCGCAGCCGCAACTTCTCGGGCACGGTGCATTTCATCTTCCAGCCGGCCGAGGAAGGGCGCGGCGGCGCCAAGGCGATGATCGCTGACGGCTTCTTCAAGCAATTCCCGGTCGATGCTGTCTACGGGTTGCACAACATGCCCGGTATCGCTGCCGATGCCATGGCCGTGGTCGCCGGGCCGCAGCTCGCCTCCTCCGACCGCTGGACCGTCACCTTCAAGGGCATCGGCACCCATGGCGCCAAGCCGCATCTCGGCCGCGATGCGATGACGGCTGCAGGCCAGTTCCTGACGGCACTTCACACCATCGTCGCGCGCCGAGTCGACCCGCTGCAGCCAGCGGTGGTCAGCGCCTGCGCCATGGAAGCCGGCAGCTTCGAGGCGCTCAACGTCATCCCCGACCTGGTCAAGATCGGCGGCACGTCGCGGGCCTATTCGGCCGCCGTGCGCGACCAGCTGGAACAAGAGATCGGCGCGCTGGCCGAGGGTTCGGCACGGCTCTATGGCATCGAGGCGGAATACCGTTATTTCAGGCAGATGCCGCCTGTCGTGAACGACAAGGACGCTACCCGGCGGGCGCTGGCGGCGGCACAGGCGGCGCTCGGCATCGACAAGGTGATGACCGAGTTCCCGCCCTCGACCGCCGGCGACGACTTCGCCATGTTCTCCCAGGAGGTGCCGGGCGCCTATGTCTGGCTCGGCAACGGCCCCGCCGTCGACGGTGCCCTGCACCACAACAGCCGCTACGACTTCAACGACGACGCGCTGGCGAGTGGGGTCAGGTTCTGGACGACGCTGGTCGAGCAGGAGCTGGCGGCGGCGTAATTTCTGGTCGTCAGCGCGCTGAAAGCCCCTCTCCGTCACGGCTTTGCCGTGCCACCTCTCCCCACTTCGTGGGGCGAGGAAACGCTCATCTCGCAGGGCGCGGCCTCTCAGGACTTGGGTTCCTCGCTCCCCACAAAGTGGGGGAGAGGTGGCACGGCAAAGCCGTGACGGAGAGGGGGGTCTTTTGCCAACCGGCGAGGCGACGATAAGCATCTCCCATCGCCTTTTCTGGATCAGGATAGCCTGCGCTTCGCTCCGGCTTCCAGGATGACGAGGTACGAGCCCTACTCCGCCTTCAGCCTGTCATAGAGCAGCTTCAGTACCGCGGCGCTCTCGACCTTCAGCGCCACCGAGACCGCAGCCCCCTCTTCCGAAACCGTCAGCGCGCCAGCATCGCGGGTCGTGCCGGTGTCGACCGCAAGCTTTAGCGTCTCGCAGGTAAACAGCGTCTCATCGAGGGCTAGGAGCATGACGCAGGGGTCGTGCAGCGGCCGGCTCTCGCCGCCTGTGGTCGACTGGAAATAGGCGTCGATCACCGCGCCCGAAGCCACCGCCGCCGGCACGCCGGAGTTCTGCAACATCGCAGTATCGTCGCGCGTCGCGCGCACCTTGCGGGTGACGTCGAGCGGGATCAGCGTGAATTCGAGCCCGGCGGCAAAGGCGATCTCGGCGGCTTCAGGATCGGCGGCGATGTTGAATTCGGCGCGCGGGCCGATGTTGCCCGGCTCGTAAACCGCCCCGCCCATGGCGATGACGCGGCCGATACGGCGGGCAGCCTCGGGATGTTCGGTGACCAGACGGGCGATGTTGGTGAGCGGGCCAAGCGCCAGGATGTCGATGGCGCCGGCTTCACTAGCCAGGAGCGTGTCGCGCAGCCAGGTCACGGCTTCGCCACCAAGAGGCTGGGCCAGCGGATCGGGGAATGCGACGCCGCCAAGACCATCGTTGCCGTGAATGTCGGCGGTGTCGAAGCCTTTTCGCGACAAGGGACCGGCGGCACCAGCGATGACCGGCACGTCGACGCGGCCTTCGAGCGCCAGGATGCGGCCGGCATTGCGCGTGGTGGTCGCGATCCCGATGTTGCCGGCGACCGTGGTGATGCCGATGACGTCGAACTCGGCCGACTTCAGCGCCAAAAGGATCGCCACCGCATCGTCGATGCCGGGATCGGTGTCGATGATCACCTTGCGGGTGGGATTCTGCTGCATGGCGCGACCTTTCATTCCAGTCTCAAATCGGGTCCGACTGGCTTCACATCATCGCATCAGGGGAATCAAGCCGAAATGCTTGTCCCAGCGCCGCACGACCGCTGTATGCTGGCACAGCGGAAACCGGTTTCGATTTCGACAACGATGCATTAGAGGCGGCACCATGACCAAGACAGCTCCCTTGCCCGCCGATCTCCTCATCGAACCCGCCGACGAAATCCTGATCCGGCAGGACCTTGTGCTGACGGCACTTGGCAAGCGCGAGGCCGATCGCCTCGTCCAGTTCGGCCGCGTGCTCGACGTGCACACCGGCACTTGGATGGACGATTGCGAGGTGGCGATCCGCGGCAGGCGCATCGCCTATGTCGGCCCCGCTGGCAGTTTCGCAGGCACTGCGCGCGAGACCATCGACCGCACACATCTTGCGGCCGTTCCGGGCTTCGGCGAGGTGCACAAGCACATCGAAAGCTCCCATCTGACTCCCGAGCACGAGGCGGCGCTGGTCATGCCGCGCGGCAACACCTGGACCTGTGAGGCGAGCCACGAATTCTCCAATGTCAACGGCCCCAACAACCTCGAATTCTGGCTGACGGCGCGCCGCGCCGGCTCGCCGATGAAGATCTTCCCGCTGCCCGGCTCGGCCGTGCCGCCGACTGCCTATGAAGGCGGCGGCGGCCATTTCGGCTATGCCGAGCAGATCGGCTTCCTTGGCGAAAGCACCATGGTCGCCGGCCTCGACGAGGTCATGGACTGGCCTGCCGTGTGGAACCCCGAGAACCCGTCCTATGGCCGTCTGTGGGGCATGATCCAGGCGACGTTCGAAAAGCGGGGCGTGGTCGAAGGCCATGGCGCGGGCCTGCGCGACCTGGCCTCGATCAATGCCTTCGCCGCCGCCGGCCTGTCCTCCGACCACGAGGCGTGGACACCTGAAGAGGCGTGGGACAAGCTCCGGCGTGGCATCTTCATCGAGATCCGCCCGCATTCGATGCCCGACATCATCAAGGGCCTGCTGGAGCGCGGCCTGCGCGACTGGAGCCAAGTGGCCTTCGCCACCGACGACCGCAGCGCCTCCGACACGCTGAAGATGGGCGCGACCGACCACAATGTCCGGCTCGCCATCGAAAGCGGGCTGGCGCCCGAGATCGCCTACCAGTGCGTGTCGATCAACCCGGCGCGGCACATGCGGCTGACGCCCTTCGTCGGCTCCATCGCGCCCGGCCGCTTCGCCGACATGGTGCTGCTGGACAAGGCGGCGACGGTGTCGATCGCGGAGGTCTGGGCCGACGGCGAGCAGATTTCCGAGGGCAAGACCTTCACCGGCCATTTGCCTGATATCGACTGGCCCGCCTGGGCGACGAAGACGGTCAATGTCGGCCGCAAGCTCAGTGCCGCCGACTTCGCCATCGCGGCGGATGCGGGCAGCGAGACGATGCAGGCGGCGCTGCTCAGGCCGTTCCACTGGGACGACAACTTCATCACCACGGAACTTGCTGTGGCAAACGGCGAAGTGCAGCGCGACAGCGAGCGCAACATCACCAAGTTCGCCGTCGTCGACCGCTATTCGGGCAAGGGTCGCGTGGCAAAAATGTTCTGGCTCGGCTGCGGGCCGAAGACGCCCGACACGGCGGTGGGCTGCACGGTGGCGCACGACCAGCACAACATCTGGGTCGTCGGTTCGTCCGACGCCGCCATGGCGGAAGTCGTCAACCGCATTGCTCAGAACCAGGGCGGCTGGGCGCTGGTAACGGACGGCAAGGTCGTGGCCGACGTGCATTACGAGGTTGGCGGGCTGATGACCAATCGCCCCGCCGAGGCGCTCGATGCCGAGATGGAAAAGCTCTACGCCGAGGCCAACAAGATCGACTGGCTCTACGAGCCGACCTTCTCGCCGCGCTGGTTCCCAGGCTTCCCCGAGCGGCTGCAGTTCGCCACGCTGACCTGCGCGCCGTGGCGCTGGGTGCTGGTGGCGCCGACGGATGCGGTGCCACAAGGCTTCGTCAACGTGCAGACGGGCGAAAGCCACAAGGTGGTTTGGTAGGCAGCGAGGGTGCTGGTGCGTCCTTCGAGGCTCGCCCGCCGAGGTTTTCGCAACTGGATGAAGGTCTAGCGGGCTCGCACCTCAGGACGAGGACCGCTGGCGCCCAAGCCACCCCCCAATCGGTCGTCGTATCGCTCGACGGTAATACCCCCTCACCGTCACGGCTTCGCCGTGCCACCTCTCCCCCGCTTCGCGGGGGCGAGGAACCCAAGTTCCGTGAGGTCGCCCTCCCTAAGGTCTCAATCCTTAGGTCGCTAGCAAGACATCACGCGACTGGCGATTCCTCTCCCTCACGAAGTGGGGGAGAGGTGGCACGGCGAAGCCGTGACGGTGAGGGGGCATTTCGTCGGGCGAAACGACGACCGATTGGGGAATGGCCCGGCGCCAACGCCCCTCATCCTGAGGTGCGAGCCCGCTAAACCTTGATCCAGTCAGAAAATCTTCAGCGGGCGAGCCTCGAAGGACGCACCCGCCAACCACCTCAGCCCTTGTCTTCCGCAAACGCCGCCAAAATGCGCGCCCAGGAGCGGATACCCTTCCGAAAGCTCGTCAGGTCGTACTTCTCATTTGGGCTGTGGATGCGATTGTCGAAGCGGGCGAAGCCGATCAAGAGCGAATCCATGCCGAGCTTTTCCTTGAAGGCAGAAACGATCGGGATCGAGCCGCCGCTGCCGGCAACCGCCGCCTCGCGCTGCCATTCCTCGGTCAGAGCACCGAGCGCCTTGGTCAGGAAGGTGCCGTCGATCGGCATCACGGTTGCCGCACTTGCGCCATGGTCGATGAACTCGACCGAGCAGTCGGCCGGGATGCGGGCGCGGACATGGGCGCGGAAGGCGTCGCGGATCTTCGCCGGATCCTGGCCGGCGACAAGGCGGAACGAGATCTTCGACTGCGCCTTGGCCGGGATGACGGTCTTGAAGCCCTCTTCGGTGTAGCCCCCGATGATGCCGTGGATTTCGCAGCTCGGGCGCGCCCAGACCTGCTCGAGCACCGAGCGGCCGTTTTCGCCGGCGGAGATGTTGAGGCCGATGTCGCCCAGGAAACCCTTGTCGTCGAAAGGCAGGCGCTGCCACTGCGCCTTGATGGCGTCGGGCAGTTCGGTGACGCCGTCATAGAAGCCGTCGACGGCCACGCCGCCGTCAGGCGTGCGCAGGCTTGCGACGATGTCTGACAGCACCTGCAGCGGGTTGCGCGCGGCGTTGCCATAGATGCCCGAATGCAGGTCGCGGCTGGCGCAGGAGATGACGATCTCCTCCTTCAACACGCCGCGCAGCATGGTGGTGACGGCGGGCGTCTCGGCGTCCCATATGTCGGTGTCGCAGACGAGCACGACGTCAGCCTTGAGCTCGGCGCCCGTGCTGTCGAGGAAGGGCGGCAGGCTAGGGCTCGAAATCTCTTCCTCGCCCTCAAACAGCACCGAGACCTGGATCGGCAGGCTGCCGGTGACAGCCTTCCAGGCGCGGCATGCCTCGACGAAGGTCAGCAGCTGGCCCTTGTCGTCGGAGGCGCCGCGGGCAACGATATGGGTGTCGCCGTCAGGCTGCGGCACCAGCTTCGGCTCGAACGGGTCGGAATGCCACAGCGCCAGCGGATCGACCGGCTGGACGTCGTAGTGGCCGTAAAACAGCACATGCGGGCCATGCCCCGTGCGGTCATGGCCGACAACCATCGGGTGCCTGGCGGTCGGGCGCACCGAGGCGTCGAAGCCGAGTGCGCCGAGCTCCCTGGTCAGCCATTCGGCGGCGCGCTTGCAGTCGGCGGCATGCGCCGGATCGGTCGAGACAGAAGGGATGCGGATCAGTTCGAACAGGCGCTCCAGGCTGCCGTCGATGTTGGCGTCGACATTGGCGAGCACCTCCTGTAGGCGTGCCGAGGCTTCTGATCTGTTCATGACTTTGTCCTTTCCTAAAGTCCTTTGACGCAATTCCGGACGGAAAACCGCTTCACACTTTTCCTGGAATTGCCCTAGCCGGCAGCGTCGATGCGGGCCATCTCGGCCTTGAAGCTCAGCGCTACCTGCAGCGCATCGCGCAGCACCTTCTTGCGTTCGAGGCTCAGCACCTCGCGGCCGCGCATCAGCCAGTCGCCACCGACCATGACGTCGCGCACGTCGGTCGGCATGGTGGCGAAAACCAGCGTCGAATAGATGTCGTAGATCGGCTGCTGGCGCGGCGACGACAGGCTGACACGGATGAGGTCGGCCTGCTTGCCCGGCTCGAGCGATCCGACCCTGGCGTCGAGCCCGAGCACCTTGGCGCCGTCGCGGGTGGCCATGCGCACGACGTCGACCGAAGCCATCGGCTTGCGGCTGTGACCAAGCAGCTTTGCAAACATCGACACCGGCGCGAACTGCGAAAACAGGTCGAGCGTGTTGCCGCTCATCGCGCCATCGGTCGAGATACCGACCGGGATGCCCGCCGCGCGCATAGCCTCGACGGGCGCAATGCCGCGACCGGCCTTGCCGTTGGAGCGTGCGTTATGGGCGACGCAGACCTCGGCATGGGCCATGCGCTCGATGTCGGTTGCGTCGACATGCAGGCAGTGGGCGCAGATCAGCCCCTTGCGCAGCAGGCCAGCCTTCTCGACAACCTCGACCGGACGCATGCCGTGGGTCTTCTGGGCCCACTCCATCTCGGCGTCGCTTTCGGCGAGGTGCATCTGGACAGGTACGTCGGGATGATCTTGCGACCAGCGGGCGATGCGCTCCATGACGGCCATGCCGGTCGAATAGGGCGCATGCGGCGCGATCGACGGCGTGACACGGGCATGGCCGGCGAACTCAGCGACCAGCGCCTCGGTCAGTTCGAAACCTTCGTCGGCGGTCTTGTGGTCAGGCGGATCGAAGTCGGCGATGGTCTGGCCGAGCACGCCACGGATGCCGGCCTGAGCGACCACGCGGGCGACCTCGGTTTCGAAGTAATACATGTCGGCAACCGAGGTGACGCCGCCCTCGATCAGCTCGAGCGCCGCAAGTGCGGTACCGGCGCGGACCGCCTCGGGCCGCACGAACTTGCGCTCCAGCGGCAGGATGTAGCGGTAGAGCCGGTCGTCGACGTCCTCGCCGAGGCCCCGAAACAGCGTCATCGCCATATGGCAATGCGGATTGACCATGCCGGGCATGACAAGGTCGCCCTCGGCATCGATCGTTTCCGCCCCGGCGATTTCAGGCGCCTCGCCCGCGCCCAGCGCCTTGATCGTGTCGCCCTCGACATGGACCCAGCCTTTGTCGATGACCGGCATGTCCTCGGTGCAGGGCAGGACGGTGGCGTTGGTGATGATCAGGGTCATGGGCCAACCTCCAGTTTCGAGCGCGGCGTACCCCCACCCCTGGCCCCTCCCCACAAGGGGGAGGGGGACGATTTCAACGCCTTCGCCGACACGTCCGTCAAAGGTCGGCTCTGGCCTAAGGCGTCACCGAATTCCCCTCCCCCTTGTGGGGAGGGGTTAGGGGTGGGGGTACCCACGCGCATAATTATTCCGGCTTCAGCACGCAGCACTGGTCGGGTACCGGCACCAGCTTGGCCTGCGCGCCCGGCTCCAGCGGCGCCGACAGCGAGCCATTGGCGACCAGCTGGCCGGCGGCAGTGTTCGCCTGGTACTGGTAAGCGCGGCCGAGATAGGTCCTGAGCCCCAGCGTCGCCGGGATGCCCTCGGCCTTGGCGTCGGTCGAGACCGACAGGCCGTCAGCACGTGCGGCAAGCACGAACGCATCGGGGATGGCGCCGAAACGCTCCTGCGACAGCTTGAGCTGCGAACCGTCAGGCGTCGTTGCGGTGACGGTCGCGCCGTCGCGCGCCGACACCTTCATCGGCACCAGGTTCTCGAAGCCGACGAAGCGGGCGACAAACACGTTGGCCGGGCGCTGGTACAGCATCTCAGGCGTATCGAACTGCATGATGCGGCCGGCATTCATGATCGCGACGCGGTCGGAGATCGAAAACGCCTCTTCCTGGTCATGGGTGACGTAGACCGAAGTGGTGCCATTGGCGCGCTGCAGCTGCCGGATCTCGACACGCATGTCGACACGCAGCTTGGCATCGAGATTGGACAAAGGCTCATCGAACATCAAAAGCGGCGGCTCGATGACCAGCGCACGAGCAAGTGCCACGCGCTGTTTCTGGCCGCCCGACAGCGCGCCCGGCAGGCGAGCGGCGAGCGGCGACAGGCCGACGCGTTCGAGCATCGCTCTCGCGCGCTTCTCACGCTCGGCCGGGGCCACGCCGCGCTGCTTGAGGCCGAAGCCGACATTGTCGAGCACGCTGAGATGCGGGAACAGCGCGTAGTTCTGGAACACCAGGCCGATGTCGCGCTTGTGGGCGGGCAGCCGGGTCAGGTCCTTGTCGCCGAGCCGGATGGTGCCTGACGTCGGTTCGAGGAAGCCGGCGATCAGGCGCAAGGTCGTAGTCTTGCCGCAGCCAGAGGCGCCGAGCAGCGAAACCAGCTCGCCTTTGCCGACCGACAGCGACAGGTCCTCCAGCACCTTGGTGGCGCCGTAGTGGGCGGTGAGATTCTGGACGGTAAGTGCCTGGGTCATATGGGTCTACTTCGCAAGGAAGGTGAGGCCGAGCGTGCGCTCGACGATGGCCATGACTGCGACGGTCAGCAGCATCAGCAGCACCGAGACCGACGCGATCGTCGGGTCGAAGAACTGCTCGACATGGGCGAGGATCTGGATCGGCAGCGTCGAGATACCGGGGCCGGTGAGAAACAGCGACGTCGACACGTCGTTGATCGAGGTGATGAAGGCCAGGATGAAGGCCGCGATCACGCCGGAGCGCACGTTCGGCAGGACGATGGTGAAGAAGGTTTTCACCGGCGGGCTGCCCAGGCTGACGGCGGCTTCCTCGATCGAGAAGTCGAACGAGGCGAGGCTCGCCGAGACGACGCGCACGCAATAGGGCAGCACCAGCAGCATGTGGCCGACAAGCAGCGTCAGGAAGATCGGCGTATCCATGCCCACCGCCACCGACTTCAGCAGCGAGAAGCCGAGCACGATCTCGGGCACCAGGATCGGCAGCACGAAGACAGTCGAAAGCCAGGTTGGCAGCTTGATGCGGTAGCGATTGAGAGCATAGGCCGCCGGGATGCCGATCAGCAGCGCCAATCCTGTCGCCAGGAAGGCCAGCTCCAGGGAGGTTATGATGGTGCGCTTGAAGGCGCTGATGGCGAAGATGTTCTCGAACCAGCGCAGCGTCAGGCCCTGCGGCGGGAAGGTCAGGTAGGTCGTGTCGCTGACCGAGGCGCCAAGCACGATGATCAGCGGTCCCATCAGGAAGATGTAGACGAGGACCGTGAACAGGATCAGCGAAGGGTGGATGCGGCTGGTCATCATGTCGCCATCGGGTTGAGGCGCCGCGCGACGCGGCTCATGGCAAGAACGACGGCGACAGTGATCACCACCATGATTGCAGCGATTGTGGAGGCGCCGACCCAGTCGAAGGAGACCATGGCGCGCTGGTACATCAGCGTGCCCATGACCATCTGGCGCTCGCCGCCGAGCAGCTGCGGCGTGGCATAGGCGGTGAACGAGCCGGTGAAGACAAGTACGGCGCCGACGATCAGGCCGGGCACGGCCAGCGGCAGGATCACCTGGCGGAACGTCCCGGCCGGCGTGGCACCGAGCGAAGCGGAAGCCTGGACGACGTCGTCGGGGATGTTTTCGAGCACGCCGACAAGCGTCAGGATCATCAGCGGCACGAACAGATAGACCATGGCGACGATGACCGAGCCTTGGGTGTAGAGCATCGACAGCGGCTCGCTGATCGCGCCGATGCCGACCAGGAAGTTGTTGAGGATGCCGTTCTTGCCAAGGATGATCAGCCAGGCGAAGGATCGCACCACCACGCCGGTGAGCAGCGGGAAGACGGCGGCGATGATCAACAGGCTCTTCAGCTTGCCCGGCGACTTCGACACGACATAGGCGGTGAGGAAGCCAACGACGAGCGAGATGGCGGTGGTCGCCAGCGAAATCTCGATGGTGCGCCAAAGCACGGTGCGGCGGAAGCCGCTGTTGAAGAAGGCGATGTAGGGCGCGAAGATACCGCCATCCTCGCCGAAGGTCGTGGCGATGGTGGCCGCGACCGGCAGTACCAAAAACACCAATACGGCCAGCGTAGCCGGCCCTGCGAGCCACCATCCGGCAAAGCGTTTCAACATGAAATCTCTTCCAGTTTCCGCGGACAGATGGCGTCCGGGACATCTTGTTGCGGCGTGCTACCCTTCATCGGGCGGCCGCGAAAGGCGCAGAATGCCGCAAGGGCTGTGACAGCGGCAAGAAAATGCCTGGCGCGTGGCCCCAGGCACACAATGGCGGGCGGGAAAGCCATGCCTTCCCGCCCCGATGGCAATTACATGCCGAACACTTCATTCCAGCGATCGACCCAGTCGGTCTTGGCCGCATTGAGCTTTTCGTAATCGACCTGCTTCAGCGAGGCGATCATGTCGGCGCCGTAGGTCCATAGCTTGGCCTGTTCCGGCGTCAACTCGACAGCCTTGACGACAGGCGCATCGACGCCGTTCTCGGCGGTCTTCTGCTGCACTTCCTTCGACAGCACGAAGTTGATGAACTCGTGGGCGAGTTCGACGTTCGCAGCGCCCTTGGGGATATTGATGGTGTTCAACGTGGCGATGGCGCCGTCCGAGAGATTGGCCCAGGCGGCGGTCGGCACGGCGGCCTGGATCTGGGCGAGGGTGAAGTCCTGGGCGACGGCGGCCGAAATCTCGCCGGTCGAGAACAGGTTCACCAGCTCGGAGCCGGTGTTGTAGTTCTTGACGACATTGGGCTTGATCGCCTCGATCGCCTTGAAGGCGCCGTCGGTGTCGGTGAAGGGATCGACGCCGGCATGGGTGCCGGCAATCATCACGGCCATCGGGCCGGCAGTGGTGGTGATGCCCGGCAGCGACAGCGACGCCTTGAAGTCTTCCTTCCACAGGTCGTTCCAGGAGGTGACCGGCGCCTTGACCTTGGCAGTGTCGTAGATCACGCCGACGCGGCCGATGGTGTAGGCCGGGCCGAATTCGCCCTGCGGTGCCTTGGCGAGATCGTAGAGGCCTTCGAGGTTCGGCACCTTCGACTTGTCGATCGGCTGGAACAGGCCTTCCTTGATGCCTATCTGCGAATAGGCGTCGGTGAAGTAGGCGACGTCGACACCCTCGCCGTTGCGGATCTTGATCTTGTTCAGGCGGTCGGCGTTGTTGCCGGTCTCGAACACGATCTCGCAGCCGCACTTCTCCTTGAACGGCTTGACGATGTATTCGTCGAGCTTGTCGCCGTTGAAGCCCCACCAGGAAATGGTCAGCGTCTTGCCCTGGGCGAGCGCCGGCGCGACGGCGAGCGTCGTCGCGAGGCCGGCAACGCCAGCCGCGAGAAGGGTGTGAAGTCGTGTCATGGCAAGCCTCTGTTGTTTGACGCCCTGGCACCTGCGGGCGCACGGAGGGACAATTCAGCCTATTTTCGTGGCAGCTAAGGTGCAACTCCAAATGTTGTGCAACGCACATCATAATCTGCCGAATCCTGAGGCGAACAGGCGTTTTTGCGGCGTCCATTGGCGCGCCGCTCGCCATGGCCGCCTCGCCGCTGCAGGTTGTAGAATGTGAAAAAGCCGGGATATGGTGCCGCGGCATGACCCAGCCTTACGCCTTTGCCAACCAATCAGCCCAGGACAGCGACACCCGCCCGCGCGTGTCCGTGGTGATGACCGTCTACAACGACCTGCGCTTTTTCGATGCGGCGGTCGACAGTGTCCTCGCCCAGGATTTTGGTGACCTTGAGCTCGTCGTCGTCGACGACGGTACCGGCCAGACGGAGCTATTCGACAGCGTCGCCCGCCGCGATCCCCGCATCCGCCTGGTGATCAACCCGACCAACATCGGCACTGCCGCCGCGGCCAATCGCGGCATAGAAGCCTCGCGCGCCGACATCATCGTAAGGCTCGACGCCGACGACATCTCGGAGCCAGCGCGTATCGGGCGCCTTGTCGCCGCGCTCGACGAGGATCCCGAGCTCGGGCTGGTCGGCAGCGCGGTCACGTTGATCGTCGAAGACGGCCGGCCGCTGGTCGTACGCCCCATGCCTTTGACCGACGTCGACGTGCGCTGGACAATCCTGTTCCAGTGTCCGTTCTACCATTCGACGGTCGCCTTTCGCCGCAGCTGCTACGAGGCGGCGGGACGCTACCGGCCTGAAGAGCTCGTGTCCCAGGATCATTATCTGTGGTTCGAGATGCTGCCACACTGTCGCATGCGCAACCTCGCCGAGCCGCTGACTCGCTACCGCATCAATTCGCAAGGCCTGACAGCCACCAACGCGGTCAGGCCGCGCAACCGCACGCATCGCATCCGTGAAGCGCTGTGGCCAAGGATCGGTCTGACATACGACCTCTATGACGATGCGCTGGCGCTCGACATCAGCAATTTCCTCAATGGTGGTGATATCGCCAAGGAGCGGCGGGCCGCCGCCTACGCCAGGATGCTGACGGTGCTGAAGGCATATCTGAAGGCCGAGCAGCCCTTTGCCCGCCCCGCCGATGCCGAAGACCGGCGCCGGCTCGGCAAGATCGTCGTCTCCCGCATGCTCCGCAATCCGCCGGGCGGCATTCGCAGCAAGCTCGCGCTTTACGCGCAATGCTTGCCACTCGCCCCGGGCCGCACTGTGGAAGCTGCGGCGAAGCGCCTGGTGCGACCGTTCAGGCGGCGCCGGCCATAGCCGGCCTTTCCAGCGACCCGCTACACGATGAAGCGGATGGCGCGCTGGATCTCGAAGAAGTCCTTGGCACGGAAGCGCAGCGTGCGCGGGGCCGGATGCTCGACGCCGGGATACCAGCTGCCGCGATAGGCCTCGATCGGGGTGGTGTATTCGACGACCAGCTCGAAGCTGTCGGCGAGTTTCGGCAGACATGCTTTCAGGTCGCGCGACAGCGCCTCCTCGACGCCTGCGCGGATGGCCGCGACCGAGGCTTTCGGCGTCAGCGACTTCGTCGCCGGGCCAAAACCCTCGCTGGTCGCCACGGTGCCGATGCGCGGTACGAGCACTTTGGCCTCGGCGCACATACCGGCATCGCCTGAAAGAAACACTGACGGCACGCCATAGCGCGCGGCGCACAGAGCGTTGAGGGTGTATTCGGATGCCACCTCGCCATTGATCAGCAGACGCGACACGGTGCCGGTCAGCGTGTGCGCCAGCGGGTTGGTGTCGGTGCCGGCCTTGTTGTGGTAGCCGGTGTAGAGGGTGGCCGAAAAGCTGTCGTCAATGCCGAACATCATCATGTCGGGATGGCCGCTCCAATCCCTGACGATGCTGACATAGGCCGGCAGCTTCGACAGGATCAGGTTGCGCCCGGTGGAATGCGCGTCCTTGACCAGCACTTCCTTGGCACCGGCGGCTTTCGCGCCCTCGCACGCCGCCACCAGCTCGTCGGTCATGTATTCGCGGAACTCGTCATAGGCGGCATGCCCCTTGCGGGCCTCGTCCCAGACGGTGATGCCGGCGGTGCCTTCGATGTCGGCGCTGATGAAAACTTTCATGATCGTTCCCTACGGTTTTTACAGAAGCTCTGACATCGACGACAACAGCCTGTCGATCTGGCCTGGAGAATGCTCGGAAAACACCGCCAGCCGCATGCTCGGCACGTCGGACGCGTCGGAATAGCCGCCCGGCTGCTGGACCCTGACGATGATGTCGCGCTCAGCGAGGCGGTCGCGCAATAGCGCGAGGTCGGTGACACCCTTGATGGTGACGATCGGCACCGGCGTGTCAGCAACCTCGAAGCCGAGACCGCGCAGCCCGTTGCGCATGTGGCTGACATTGCGCGCCAGCCTGACGCGCCTGTCCGTCGTCTGCAGAATGCGCAAGGAGGCAGCAGCGGCAGCCGCCAGCCCGGGCGGGGCCGGCGAAGCGCCGCGCATGATCATGGCGTTGCGGGTAATCTTCTCGGCCAAGGCCACATCGCTCGGAACAACCCCGCCAAGCGCGCCGAACGCCTTGCTCATCGTGCCGGCCAGGAAGTTGCCTTCGCCCTCGAGCCCGGCATGCTGGAGCGAGCCACGCCCCGTTTCGCCGAGCACGCCCACGCCGTGGGAATCGTCGATGCACAGCAACGCGCCGTCATAGGGCGCCATCGCCTGCCTGAAGTCGTTGAGCGGCGCCAGCCGGCCGGAGGATGGAAACACGCCGTCGGTCAGCACCACCGGGCGTTGCCCCGCCCCGACATATCGCGACAGCTGTTCGGCGAGATCGCCGGCGTCGGCATGGCGGAATTCATGCACCGGCTTGCCGAGCGTCGGGATCGCATCGCGCGTGCTGTAGTGGGTCGCCGCGTCGATGAAGATGACATCGAAATCCTCACGCAGCCCTTGCAGCAGCACCATCGGGCTGGTGTAGCCCGAGATCATGTAGACGACCTCTTCGGTGCCGAACCACTGGCGCAGCCGCTCCTGCAGGTCGGCATAGACCTGCATGTGCGCCAGCGTGCCCGGTCCCATGCCGTACTGCCTAGTAGCAGTGCAGGCCGCGTCGATCACCTCGGGGTGGCCATGCAGGCAGAAGTAGGAGGTACCGCAATAATAGTCGACCTCGCGCCCGCCGATGACCATGCGGGCGCCAACAGGCGATTCCATCTTGAAGGGGACGGTCATGCCTGCTCAGGCCGCCGCCGCTTGGGAGGATGCGCGGCGCTCAAGGAACATCGGTCCGACACGAATGCCGCGCTTGCCGGCCTCGTCGACAGCATCCAGTTCCAGGATTTCGTCTTCATAGAGCTTGCCATGCATGCGGAAGCGCCCTGCCTCCACCGGCTCGCAACTGTGGGTGCAGAAATACTCGATCAGGCATTTCAGCCCGCCATGGCTGTAGCTCAGATAGGTGATGTTGAAGTCGGGACCGTATTCGCCGAGATGCGGCTTGATCTCGTCGGGAACCGTCTCGTCGGCGGGCGCCTCGATGTGCGTCCAGCTGGCATCCTTCCACACCAGCTTGCCGGGTTCGGGGAAGGACAGGTCCATGTGGGCGTAGCCCGCGCCGCGGCCATAGATGCGGCCGTCGATGACGAAGTCCTTGCCTGATACGGGCCGGATCTGCAGCGGTACGCCATCGCCCATCAGATAGAGCTTGCCGGCCTTCGCCTTGACCTCGACGACCTCTTGCGTGACGTCGTCGCGGTAGTAGCCGGGCAGGCTCTTGAACTGCTCGTCGGCAATGACCGGCGGGCGCTGCATGCGCTGCAGCGGCTTGCCCATCTTGCGCTCTGAAAGCGCGATGCGCAGGCCGTCGATGCCGAGCCGCGAAGCGATCTGGTTGGCGAAATCGAGCGTCGCAAAGACCAGCACGCCGATACCCGCGCCAGGCAGGATCAGCATATGCGAGGCATAACCGTAGACAGCACCGCCATGACCGACCGACTCCCAGCCATCGACTTCGCCAGCGCCGAAGCACAGGCCGTAACCGGCCATCGACTTGTCCAGGCTGTCGGGGCGCTTGCCGAAAGGCCTCCACATCTCGCGCAGCGAAGCCGGCGAAATGATCGAATTGCCGCTGGCGTCGAAGCCGCCGCGCAGCAGGCACTGGACATAGCGTGCCATGTCGCTGGTGGTGGAAAAGATATTGCCGGCCGGCGAGCCGCCGAGGCTGAACACCGGTGCCGGCGTATCGCCGTCCAGCGTCCACATGTCGGCGGGCGCAAGCCGCTCGCGGATACCAGGCGCCATGCCGCATGACGAGTTGTTCATGCCGAGCGGCTTCAGGATATGCTGGGCGACGTAGTCGGAATAGCTCTGGCCGGTCACCACCTCGATGACCCGTCCGGCAACGGCGATGCCGGCATTGGAATAATGCATGATGCCGATGCTCGGGTCCTGCTTCAGCGTCGAGCTCGCCAGTTCGTTGACCGTATCCTCGAGCGGCGGACGGGTGGCGTCGAGATAATGGCCACTCTTCGGCTCGCGCACGAGGCCGGCCGTATGCGTCAAAAGCTTGCGCAGGCTGATGACCGAACCATTGGGCCCGCCCTCGGCGCCGGCAAAGGGGTTGATCGGGTGGAAGCCGGGCAGGTAGGTCGAGACGTCGACGTCGAGGTCGACCAGCCGCTTTTCGGCCAGCTGCATCAGCGCCAGCGAGGTGAAGGTCTTGGTGATCGAACCGATGCGGAAGCAGGTGTCTTCGCGCATGTCGAAATGACGATCGTTGCGCTGGATGTGGCCCTGGGCCAGCACGCCGTCGCGGTCGACGAGCGCATAGGAGATCGACGGGATCGCCTTGTCCTCGACCTCGTAGCGGATCAGGTCCTCAAACAGCTCGATCGAAGCGGCGGACAGGGAAGGCATGGCAAATGCTCCTAGATCTCAAAAAATGGGGGAGGTCTCAATGGGAATGACGGGGGTCGAGCATGTCGCGCAGTGCATCGCCAACGAGATTCCACGACAGCACGAACAGGAAGACGGCAGCACCTGGGAACGCCAGCGTGTACCAGAACTGGAACGGGTTGCCGGGCTGGCCGACGATCCAGTTGCGCGAATAGGCGATGAACTGGCCCCAGTCGGCATAACCTTCTTCGGTGCCGACGCCGAGGAAGCTCAGGGCCGACGCCGACAGCACCATCGAGCCGGTGGCCATGGTCGCCAGCACCAGCACCGGGAACATCGCATTGGGCAGGATGTGCAGCACGATCAGCCTGAGGTCGCTGGCGCCATAGCTCCTCGCCGCGTGGATGTAATCCATCTCGCGGATCCTCAGTATCTCGCTGCGCACGATGCGGGCGTAACTCATCCAGCCGAACGTCGTCAGCGCAATCGTGATCGGCCAGATGCCCTTACCGAGCAGCGCCGTCAGCACCATCGCGGCGATCAGGAACGGCACCGCCATGAACACGTCGACGATGCGCATCAGGACTTCCTCGATCAGCCCGCCATAGTAGGCCGCAACCGCCCCGATAACGGTGCCAACGAGCACCGAGATCGCAACGACGCCAAGGCCGATCTTGAAGGCCGTGCGGGTGCCCCAGACGACGCCGTAGAAGATGTCGTACTGGCCTTGGGTGGTGCCGAAGATCGCGTCGCGGGACGGCGGCATCGGCGTTGCCAGAAAGCCGGCGCGCGGCGTGTCGTAAGGCGACAGCTGGAAACTCTGCGGCGGCGCCAGAAGCGGTGCGAAGATCGCGATCAGCACGAAAGCGAGCAGGATCAGGACGCCCACCAGGGAGACCGGATTGCGCGCGAGGTAGCGAAGGGCCTTCATTGCGTCTTCACCCTCGGATCGAGCAACGGATAGATCAGGTCGACGATCAGGTTCATCACCACGAGAACCACCGCGAAGTAGAGGCCGAAGCCCAGGACCGCCGGGAAATCGAGATTGGCCGCGGTCTTGGCGGCGAACTGGCCAAGGCCGGCATAGTCGAAGATGGTTTCGGTGATGACGACGCCACCCATCATGACGGCCAGCTCCATGCCGGCGATGGTGGCGACCGGCAGCAGCGCGTTGCGCCGGGCGTGCTTGAGCTCCACCACGCGGCGCGGCAGGCCCTTGGCGCGGGCCGTGCGGACATAGTCCTGGCGCAGCGTCTCGAGCATCGAGGTGCGCATCACGCGGGTCATGCTGGCGACGTTGACATAGGTCAGCGTGATGACAGGGGCCGCGAGGTGGCGCAGCGAGTCGACGAAGACCGCCCCATTGCCGTTGAGGATCGCATCGACCGTATTGGCGCCGGTGTAGCGCACGAAATCGCCTGAAGTGACGATCGTCTGCGCCCACTGGCTGAGCCGGCCGGGCGGGAACCAGTCGAGCGCCGAATAGAAGATCAGCAGCATCAACAGGCCGAAGACATAGACGGGGAACGACCAGCCGAGAATGGTGAAGATGCGGATGACGTGGTCGGGCCAGCGGTTGAGATAGATGCCGGCGCGCGAACCGAGGAAGACGGCAAGCAGCAGGCAGGGGATGAAGGCCAGCACCACCAGTTCCAGCGTCGCCGGAAACAGCGACATCAGCGCCGTCGACACCGGCTGGCGGGCGGTCTCGGACCAGCCGAGATTGCCGCTCAGCACGCCGCCGATCCAGCGGCCATACTGGATGTAGAACGGGTCGTTGAGCCCGTACTGCTCGATCATCCTGCGGATGCTCTCCTGGCCGCCCTTGAGGAAGTCGGGCGACGGCGCATAGGCCGCAAGGCGCTGCGTCGGCGACAGCGACATCTGCAGCGCAAAGATCATCAACGACAGCGCGAACAAGACGATGGGCAGCATCATCAGTCGTCTGAGGGCGTAATTCAGCACAGGTCCACACGTTCCGATTTCAGGGGGAATGAAGCAATGGCACGTCGGGCAAGCATTGCTGCCCGACGTGCCTGAAACCAATCAGTCGTTGGCCTTGGTCACCGGGTAGAAGTCCCAGGCGCCGTAGAGGATCATGTTGTCGACATAGCCATCGATGTTGCTGCGGGTGACGACGTAGCCGAAGTCCTCCCACAGGAACTGGGTGGTGGCGTAGTCGTACGACATCTCCTGCAGCTTGGCGTAGATCGGCTCGCGCACGGCGGGATCGTTCGAGGCCCAGGCCTCATCCAGCAGCGGCTTGAACTTCTCCGCCATCAGGTCGCGGTAGCCTTTCCCGGCCATGCCGCCGACAAGACCGGTGGGCGAGAGGTAGTAGCTCGCCGCGCCAAGCGGGCCGCCCGGATCGGAGTAGTCGGGACCCCAGCCCATCACGGTCAGCGGAGCAGCAGGCTTTTCGCGATTGTTGAGCTTGTCCGAGACGGAAGCCCAAGGCAGCGCCTGGATCTGCATCTTGAACTTCGGGTTGATGCGCGACAGGCCCATCTGCAGTGCCGACAGGGCCGCGGTCAGCTGCGGATTGCCCTCGGTCACATAGGCAGTGAAGGTGAAGCCGACATCCCACAGCTTGCCGTCGAACGCCTTCTTGAAGTGCTCCTCGGCCTTAACAGGGTCGTAGCTGTAAACAGGCGAATCCGCGCGATAACCCATGATGCCGCGCACCGTCGGACCACGCGACTGGACAGTCTTGCCGAGCAGAACCTGGTTGATCAGCGCGTCGTAGTTCTGGGCGTAGTTGAAGCCCTTGCGCACGTCGATGTCGCCAAAGAAGTCTGGCGGAATACCGGCACCGTCCAGCTTGCCGCTGCCGATGGCCGGATTGTCGTTGTCGTCGAGCGGCCAGGCGAAGAAGACGCCGCGCGAGAACACCTTCTGCAGGCCGTCGATGACCTTGACGCCCTCGGTCTTGCTCAGCTCGTCGATGAACTCGACGGGTGCCGCGACGAAGTCGGCGTCGCCGGACAGGAGCTGCAGGCGCCGCGTCGTCCATTCTGGAACGGTGCGCATGACCACCCGCTCGAGCTTGGCCGGGCCCATGAAATAGTTGTCGAAGCGCTTCAGCGTGATGCGGCGGTCGGTGCGATCCCACTCCTCGAGCATGAACGGTCCGGTGCCGTTTTCCTCGGCAAACAGCGGGTTGGCGCCGAGTTCCGGGCGATAGTGCTTTTTCCAGTCGTCGCCCGAACCATCCCAGCCGCCGACCGAGGCGACCCACTCCTTGTCTAGGACGGAGGTGCCGAACGGCAGCGCGATGACGCCGAGCGTCGCCGGGAACGATTTCGGCAGCTTGAGGGTGACGTTGTCGCCATCGACGACGATCTGCGATGCAAGCTGGTCGTAGACTGCACGCAGCGTCTCGGGGCTGGCCTCGGCGAACGACTTGACCTTGCCTTCCGTCTCCACCCACTTGGCGATGTCGGTGTACTTGCCGGCGGTGATCACCTCGGTGATCGCGTTCGACATCCATGACTGGCCCTGCAGGATGGCGCGTAGCAGCGAGTAGCGCACGTCGTCGGGCGTGATCTGGCCGTAGCCCGGCTCGATCGCAGCCTTCTGCGCATCGGTCAGCTTGTCGTAATACTCCCAGGTGATCTTGCCGTCGGCGCCCTTGACGCCAACCTTGTGGGCGAAGACGCCCTTGCGGATCGGGAAGGTATAGCTCACCGAGCCGTCATCGGCCTGCTTGATCAGGCCGTTTTCGAGCGACGGCACCTCGGTCGACAGCGACGGCACGAACTCGGAAATCTTCGAGCCGTTGAAGTTCAGCAGGCGGCTGTAGATGTTGAGCGCGCCATACGAACTCGGCGTGTTGGCGATGTAGGCGGGATCGAACGACTGGATGTCGTCGGTCCACATGAACACGAATGTTCCGGGGTTCTTTGTCTCGGCCATGGCCGGTGCAGCCGTCACGGCAAGCCCCATACCCATAGCCAACGCTAAGGCTAGTTTCATCATCGTTCCCTTCTGATGGCGGAGGAAGTTTTCTTCTTCTCGTTAGGGAAAGGCTAGAAGAGCGCTTGCCGGTCTGTCCAATGTGTAGATAGGATGGACTATGCAAAACACGCATGAGGGCCGGCATGGAACTGCAATGGCTTGAAGATTTCCTGGAAATCGCGGCGACACGCAATTTCTCGACGGCGGCGACGGCGCGGAATATTTCGCAGCCGGCCTTCAGCCGGCGCATCAAATCGCTGGAGAGCTGGATCGGTGCCGACCTGATCGACCGCAGCACCTATCCAGTGCAACTGACCCGGGCCGGCAACATGTTTTTGCCCGGCTGCCAGAGGCTGGTGCGGGAGTCCTACCGGCTGCGCACGGACTGCAGAAATGTCGCCGGCGAAAGCTCGGCGATGCTGACCTTCACCTCGCTGCATACGCTGGCGATGTACTTCTTTCCGAAGTGGATCAGCTCGCCGCTGATCTCGCGCATGCCGTTGCGCACCAGCATGCATGCCGCCGATTTCCTCGAAAGCGTCGACCATCTCTGCTCGGGCCAGTGCGACTTCTGCATCACCTACGTCCATCCCGACGGCCCGCCGGTCCTGGAGGGTGGACCGTTCGAAGCCCTGCTTATCGGCAAGGATCGGCTCATTCTGGTGTCCGGAACCGACGAGAACGGCAGGGCACTGTTCGACCTCGACGTTCCGGAGAGCACCGAAATCCCCTACCTGGCCTATTCCTGGAGCGACGGCTACATCGGCAAGCTGGCGACACTGATCCAGTCGCGCTGGCGCCGGCCGCTCAACCTCAGCACCGTCTACCAGTCCGCCCTCGCCGACGGACTGAAGCACATGGCAGTCGCCGGCCGCGGCGTCGCCTGGCTGCCGCAGATCTGCGTCGCCGAGGCGATGAGGCAGGGCCAGCTCGTCCAGATCGGCGGTCAGCAGATGTCGCTGGAAATGGAGATCCGGATTTTCAGGCGGGCCGGCGCCGGCAGCCATGACAGCGACGCGCTTTGGCAGCATCTCAAGGATTGCGCCGAACTGCCCCAGTACAAAAGCACCTTCGAGGTGGCCCTGGACGCAGCCTGACGGTCAAGGGCGTCGCGAATTGCGCTTTGGCCACGATATGCGAAGACAGGCGAAGCAATGCGTGATGCGCATAGTTTTCGCACCAGCAATCGCGGCACATTGATTTCGCTGGCTTTTACGCCGGGGCCAGAACAGACCACACCCGCATCGAGGCGCCGACGCCTCCATCGCACCAGCCGGCGGGGCCCATCCACCCTATTGACAGAACCCGGCACCGTTGCGTTCGATGCCCCAACGCGACATGCCGTCGTTGAACCGGGTCCATGTGCCGATGATGCCTCCCAAGTCCGCGACACCAGAACTGCCCACGGATGTGATCCTTTCGGTGGAAGATCTCGAAGTCTCCTTCGCAGTCCGCTCCAGGGCCCCCGTCCGCGCCGTCCGCGGCATCTCCTTCACCATCTCGCGCGGCGAGACGGTGGCGCTTGTCGGTGAATCCGGCTCGGGCAAGTCGGTCACCGCGATGACCATCATGCGGCTGACCGAGTATGATGGCGCCGCCATATCAGGTGGCCGGGTGCTGATGCGCTTCAAGGACGGCAAGGTCGCCGACCTCGCCAAGCTGACCGAAAAACGTGTCGAAGAACTCCGGGGATCGGAGATCTCGATCGTCTTCCAGGACCCGATGTCGAGCCTGAACCCGGTCTTCACCATCGGCGACCAGATCGCCGAGGCTGTGATCCATCATCAGGACAAGACGCCGGCGCAGGCGCGCCAGATCGCGCTCAACACGCTCAAGCTGGTCCGCGTGCCCGACGCCGAGCGCCGGCTCGACCAGTATCCGCACCAGCTCTCCGGCGGCATGCGCCAGCGGGTGATGATCGCCATAGCACTTGCCTGCCGGCCGTCGCTGATGATCCTCGACGAGCCGACGACAGCGCTCGACGTGACCATCCAGGCGCAGATCCTCGATCTTGTCCGTGCCCTGCAGCAGGAGATCGGCATGTCGGTGCTGTTCATCACCCATGACATGGGCGTCGTCGCCGAAGTCGCCGACCGCGTCTGCGTCATGCTGAAGGGCGAGATCGTCGAAACCGGCTCCGTCTACGACGTCTTCGCCAATCCCAAACATACCTATACCCGCGCCCTGATCTCGGCCGTGCCCCGCCTCGGCAGCATGGCCGACAAGGATGCGCCGGAAAAATTCCCGTTGCTGGTGTTCGAGCCCGAGCGCCAGCTCGCCGAGGTCAGCAAATGAACGCATCCACCCCGCTTAAGGAAACCCGCCAGCCGCTCGTCGAAGTCCGCAACCTGGTGACGCGCTTCGACCTCAAGGCTGGCCTGTTCGGCCATGTCTCCGGCCGCGTCCATGCCGTCGAGAACGTCTCCTTCGACATCTTCCCGGGCGAAACACTGGCGCTCGTCGGCGAGTCCGGTTGCGGCAAATCCACTGTCGCCCGCTCGCTGATGCAGCTCGACAAGCCACGCTCCGGCTCGATCCGCTTCGACGGCATCGAACTGATCGGCGCGCCGCGCCAGGTCGTGGCGCGGTTTCGCCGCCAGGCGCAGATGGTCTTCCAGGATCCGTTCTCTTCGCTCAATCCGCGCATGACAATCGAGCAGTCGCTGATCGACCCGATGCGGGTCCACAAGGTCGGCTCGACCGCAACCATGCGCGCCCGCGCCGCCGAGCTCCTGGCCAAGGTCGAGCTCTCGCCCGAACATCTCGAACGCTATCCGCATGCGTTCTCAGGCGGCCAGCGCCAGCGCATCTGCATTGCCCGCGCGCTGGCGCTCAACCCGCGCCTGATCGTCGCCGACGAGGCCGTCGCCTCGCTCGATGTCACCATCCAGGCCCAGGTCATCAACCTGCTGATGGACCTGCAGCGCGACATGCAGATCGCGTTGTTGTTCATCAGCCACGACATGGCCGTGGTCGAGCGCATCGCCCACCGCGTCGCGGTGATGTATCTCGGCGAGATCGTCGAGATCGGCGACCGCCGCTCGGTCTTTAACAACCCGCAGCATCCCTACACGCGCAAGCTTTTGTCGACGGTTCCCGTGGCCGACCCGACACGCCGGCCGGAGGGGCGCCTGCCGATGTCGGACGAAATCCCGAGTGCCATGCGCGCGCCCGACTTCGTGCCCGTCGAGCTGCCGATGCACCAGATCTCATCCACCCACTACGTAAGACAGGTGGCGGCGGGCTGACGACGGCCCTATCAAGCATTCCTCGTTTCAAATCAGAGCATTCCCAAAATGACCACTTCAAACCTGTCGTTGGCGGCCGCCACTGCGTCCGCCAGCACAACCCACGACATTGCCGCAACGCCTGCGCAGCTGAAGATCGAAGGCCTCAGGCGCCCGGCGGCAGCTGAGCGTCCGACGCCCTATGTCGAGGTCGACGAAGCACGCCTCATCCGCAACATGCAGGCGATGCAGGCCCGCGCCGATGCCGCCGGGCTCGTCATGTTCCCGCACGTCAAGACGCACAAGAGCGTCGACCTGGCCAAGCGGCAGCTGGCGCTTGGCGCACGTGGCATCACCGCCTCCAAGCCGAGCGAAGCACTGGTCTTCGTCGAAGCCGGCATACCCTCGGTCATTGTTGCTTATCCGATCGTCAGCGCCTTATCGCTCGAACGCCTGCTGCCGGCGGTAAAGGCGCATGGCACCGAGCTGCGCATGATCGCCGCGAGCGAGACAGGCGTCGACGCACTCTCCGCCGCCGCCATGCGCCACGGCGTCGACATCGGCGTGTTCCTCAAGGTCGATGTCGGCCTCGGCCGCGTCGGCTTGAAGCCCAACGATCCGGCGGCACTCGCCGTTTGCCAGAAGATCGTCGCCGCACCTGGCCTGCGCTTCGCCGGCCTGTTGTCGCATGCCGGCCATTCCTATGCCGCCGCCGATGCCGACAGCCTTGCCGCTGTCGCACGCAACGAGGCTGCTGCCCTCGCAGGGCTCGCTACGGAGCTCATGAGCCTGGGCATTACGGTGCCTTGCCTGTCGGTCGGCGCGACGCCGACCTGCCGCGGCGCCCCGCTTCAGGCGGTCGACTGCATCCGTCCCGGCAATTACGTCTTCCTCGACGGTACAGCGCTTCGCCTCGGCATCTGCAGCGCCGACGACCTGGCGCTGTCGGTCGTCGCCCGCGTCGTTGCCTCCAACGACACGCATTTCATCATCGACGCCGGATCCAAGACCATGAGCTCCGACCGCGGCGCCCACGGCATGGGCGGCAACGGCTTCGGCATCGTCATCGGCGCGGACGGCGGCAGCGACGCCGGCGTGTGGACACTCGAACGGATGTCGGAAGAGCACGGCTTCGTGCCGGTTTCGGGCCGAACCTTGCCGCTCGGCAGCCGCGTCAGGGTCTTCCCCAACCACTCCTGCGCCACCATCGCCAATTTCGACAGCTTCATCCTGCGCCGCGACGAAGGCGAGGCGCAGACGTTGCCGGTCCACGCTCGCAACTGCCAGACTTGAGCGCGGAACCGCGACGCGTCCGCTCGGAATCGCGCACCAACCCTCGGCGATCGAGCCGCCCGGTTCCAATTGCCGAGTTGTGTTGTTAGTCTGAGCTATGAAGGCAATAGCTCTTGCTTCAGCGCGTACCGCACTTGCCTTGGCATTGGCCGCAACATCAGGCTGCGCATCCGGGCCTGGCTCGACAGGGCTTGTAGATCCTCTGAAGTACGATGCCATGACCTGCGCCGATCTCGATGTCGCCATGGGTACTGCTGCTGTCGGCATTTCACGCACGGCCATCAGCCGCGGCACTGTCGGCCAGTGGAACATTCCAGCCTGGGCGCCAGTCGGCAACAGGGCCGTCGGCGCTATCCAGGACAGGCAGACGGCGAAGATCGACGGCTTGCGTCAGGAGCAAGCCGCCATCGACACCGCCAGAAAGCGCAAATGCCGCTGATGCCGGCTGTTCCGTCGTCGCGCCCCAGCCACGCATCGCGCCTCACCCCGTTTCGGCAGCGCCGCGTGTCCAGTAGGCCGAGGCAATCGTCTGGTCGCGCCCCAGCGCCATGTCGCTGCGCCAGTGATCGCGCACGCGCTTTGCCGCTTCGGCTTCGGCGGCGAACCAGCCGAAGCTCGTTCCCTGCTTTGGCCAGGCAACCGACATGACGGCATCCGCCAGGGCTGCGCTTTCGCCGCCGGGCACGCCATTGCGGTACAGCCACCTCACTTCGACCCCGGTCTGATGGTCGATCTGCTGGCGTTCGCCCTCGTCGGCAACCTCGACGAAGGCGATGCCGCGCGTCGTTGCCGGCAAGCTCTCGAGCATCCGCCCGACCGCCGGCAGGCCGGTTTCGTCGGCGCCCATGACGAACCAGTCAGCCGGCCTGAGCGGACGCCCGACCGGCCCCAGGATGCCGACCTTGTCACCCTTGCGCGCAGCCGAAGCCCAGTTGGAGCCGACGTTTTCGCCTTCGTGGATCAGGAAATCGACGTCGAAATGCCCGCCCGCAACGTCCAGCTTTCGGATGGTATAGACCCGCGCTGGCGGGCGCCGCGCCTCATCAGGCCAGGACACCAGGCCATTGTTGCCGCGCACAGGCCAAACCGGATCTGGCACGGCGAGCGTCGGAAACAGCATGCGGATGTGCAACCCGCCGAATGATGCGAAGCGTTCGAGATTGGCGGCCTTGAGCCGGACGCGTTTCATATGCGGCGTCAGGTCGATCGTGTCGACGACGGTCGCCAGGCGAAATTGCGCCAGTTCACCCCGGCCGGACAGATCGCCCTGCCACACGATCCGCGGCTGGCTCTCACTCGCGTAGAATTCCACCGACGTCGCCATCAGGTCCTTGAGCCGAGCCAGGCCGTCGGGATGTGGTGACCTGGCACGCATGATCAGCGAACCCTTGGGCATGACAAGCGAGGCTTCGCCAAAGACGAAACGGAAATTGACCGTCCCGCCCTCGTCGCTCGAGCGCGCGTCGAAGCTTTCCATCCGGTCACGGATGTTTTGCAGTTGGTCGGATGAAAGCTGCAATTGCAGTTCGGCGCGGGATTGAAGTTCGGTCATGGCAATTCAAGTCCGGTTTGCAGGATGGATTTAGCCGCCGATGCGGCCGGTCAGGCTGATCTTGAAGGTCTGGTCCTGGCGAAGAGGACGATCCGGTTGACCAGGGTGACAGCGGGCTTCTTCAACAGAGCCTCGGCATCGGTGCTCGCAGGCAGAACCTTCACTGGCTGCGCCAAAGCCGGCACGCTGCCAATGACCAAACGTCCCGTGCCGGCAACAAGGAAATTTCTGAACGTCGTCACTTCAAGCCCTCAAATCGTGCACGCGACAGAATTGCTTGCTGAAATGTGCAGGCGACGCACCGAGCTGGCTCGACGACAGGGCATCGGTACCCTGAGTCATAGACTTGAGTAATTAAACTTGATTATCCTAGTCAAGTTAAATTATTGCCAAAAACCTCGGATAGGGCCGGTGCCGGTCCATCAGCCGATGCGATCGTCGGTCATGCCGGCGGCATCAATCCGATGCGCGAGGTCAACGGCTACAAGGCAGCGTCGGAGGAGAACCTCGTCGAAATGGCGCCTGACGTCATCCTGATGATGAGTGACGGCAATGGTGGGCCGACGCGGGAGCAGGTCTTTTCCATTCCCGCTTTGAGCGCCACGCCCGCCGCTGCCAACCGCGCGCTGGTCGTGCTCGACGGCGCCTACATGACCGGCTTCGGCCCGCGTACCGCGGACGCCGGGCGCGACCTGGCCGAGGCGCTTTATCCTGAGGAAATCGGCACGCCAGCCAACTGAATGGCTGTTGCCGATGCAGTCGGGATCTGGATACATTGAGGGGAATAGGCCGGGCAGAGACACAGCAAAACGGCCGTTTCCGCCATGATTCTCTAACGTGCCGACTTGGTGAAAAATTTGGTGGAGCCAAGCGGGATCGAACCGCTGACCTCCTGCATGCCATGCAGGCGCTCTCCCAGCTGAGCTATGGCCCCACACCGGCCTGGGCCGGGCGCCGTTTCCGGCGAAGGTCGGCGCGAATTTGTCGTCCGCGCCGCAGTTGTTGGCGGCTTCTAGCGCCGCATTCGACCCTTGGCAAGCCTTGATCGAAACCTTTTTTTCGGTTGCCCGAAAAGCCGTATCAGATCTCGTCGTCGTCGTCGCCGACGCCGATCATGTCGGAGACGTCGTCGTCTTCCTCTTCCTCGTCGGCGAGGAAGGTATCGTCATCGTCGTCGCCCAGATCGACATCGTCGTCGTCCAGATCCGGCAGGTCGTCGCCGGCCTTGGCCTCGTCGTCGGCATCCTCGAGGGACACGACTTCCGCGCCTTCCTCTTCGGCGTCGAGCTCCTTGGTCTCGACTTCCTCTTCTTCCTCGAGGATGGCGGCAATCTTGCCATCGTCGAAGTAGGAACGCGGATAAGTCTTGCCCGTATAGGGCGAAACGATCGGGTCCTTGTTCAGGTCATAGAACTTTCGGCCCGTCTCCGGGTCGACGCGTTTTGTTCCAAGTTCGGATTTCGCCACGTCAGGCCTCGTCTTTCTCGATTTTGGTCCCCTTAGCCGCAGTTTGTGGCGCTGTCAAAGCCAAATCCCCCGGCAGGGGCAATGGGGGATGACCGTTACGACAATCGATGCTACGACACCGCCGCAATCATTGGGAAAGCCCGGTTTCGCGGGCGTCCCGCACGAGGAACCACCATGTCGCATCAAGCTGTGCCACAGCCGGCCGTCGCCCGGAAGTCGAAATCTCTGTCTGGAACCGCCCGTGTGCCCGGCGACAAGTCGATTTCGCACCGCTCCTTCATGTTTGGCGGCCTCGCCTCGGGCGAAACCCGCATCACCGGCCTGCTCGAAGGCGAAGACGTGATGCGTACCGGCGACGCGATGAAGGCAATGGGCGCCCATATCGAAAAGCGTGGGCCCGAGTGGGTCATCAAGGGCACCGGCAACGGCGCGCTTTTGCAGGCCGAAGCGCCGCTCGACTTCGGCAATGCCGGCACCGGCTCGCGCCTGACCATGGGTCTCGTCGGCACCTATGACATGGAAACCACCTTCATCGGCGACGCCTCGCTGTCGGGCCGGCCGATGGGCCGGGTGCTCGATCCGCTGCGCCAGATGGGCGTGCAGGTGCTGAACGCCTCCCCCGGCGACCGTATGCCGCTGACGCTGCGCGGCCCGCGCCAGGCCGCCCCGATCAGCTACCGCGTGCCGATGGCCTCGGCGCAGGTCAAGTCGGCCGTGCTGCTCGCCGGCCTCAACACACCAGGCATCACCACCGTCATCGAACCGGTGATGACCCGCGACCACACCGAAAAGATGCTCAAGGGCTTTGGCGCCAACATCGAGGTCCAGACCGACGAGCAGGGCGTCCGCCATATCTTCATCGAAGGCCAGGGCAAGCTCACCGGCCAGGTCATCGCCGTGCCCGGCGACCCGTCCTCAGCCGGCTTCCCGCTGGTCGCGGCACTGATTGTGCCGGGTTCCGACGTCACCATCGAGAACGTGCTGATGAACCCCACCCGCACCGGCCTGATCACCACGCTGATCGAGATGGGCGGTTCGATCGAGATCCTCAACCGCCGCAATGCCGGCGGCGAGGACGTCGCCGACCTGCGCGTCCGTGGCTCCGAGCTCAAGGGCGTCAAGGTCCCGGCCGAGCGCGCCCCGTCGATGATCGACGAATACCCCGTTCTGGCTGTCGCGGCCTGCTTCGCCGAGGGCGAAACCCTGATGCAGGGCCTCGAAGAGCTGCGTGTCAAGGAATCCGACCGCCTCGCGGCGGTCGCCCGCGGGCTCGAAGCCAACGGCGCCGACTGCACCGAAGGCGAGACCACGCTTTCCGTGCGCGGCGTTCCCGGCGGCAAGGGCCTCGGCGGCGGCACCGTCAAGACCCATCTCGACCACCGCATCGCCATGAGCTTCCTGGTCATGGGCCTGGCCTCCGAAAAGCCCGTCACCGTCGACGACCAGGCAATGATCGCGACAAGCTTCCCGGAATTCATGGGCCTGATGGCGAATCTCGGGGCGGAGATCGATGCCGGAGCCTGAGAGCGGCCCAAACTGGAGAAGGCTTGTTGACGGCTCGATAGAGTATCGAGAAAATCGCCGGTCGCAGACCTACACGGTGAGCGAGCAACAACTTGCACGCCTGAGATCCAGTAAGATGTCTGAATCGGTGGTGGTCATGGTAACCATCTTGCCGGCCGCAGCCACGGTCTTGGCCTGGATGAACGATGCCCTGGCGCCAATCGTACCTGCCATCGCCGCGGCGGCATATGTCGGCATCAATTTGGCGTTTTGCTTTTACTGCAGCCGCCAGAGACGGCAGGTTCTTGGGCAGGCCAGCCCAAGTTCGCGGGAGCTTTTGCTGCCCTCAATGACGACGGCGCATTCTGATTTTCTCGACAAGCTTAGCGATCGCGAGAGAAATTGGGCGTTGCTCTCTCTGGCATTGCTTGTGCTAGCCTGCGCGACGTCTCTCGCAATGACATTGGGAAACATTCCGCTGCGACAGATGCATCCTTTGCCTGCTGTGTCGGGCGTGGTGATCATCGGGCCACTTCTTTATCTTCATGCAAGAGATTGGCTGCGGCGACGCCGTAGCAGAACATCAAATGGGCCGAAGGGTGGAAAACAATGACCAACAAAGTAGCGATGATCGTCGGTGGCGGCAGCGGTATGGGTGCCGCCGCGGCGCGCAAGCTGGCAGCCGACGGCTATTCCGTCGCCGTCCTGTCCTCGTCGGGCAAGGGCGAGGCGCTGGCCAAGGAGCTTGGCGGGCTCGGCTTCACCGGCTCCAACCAGTCGAACGACGACCTCAAGCGCTTCGTCGACCTGACCATGGACAAATGGGGCCGCATCGACGCGCTGGTCAACGGCGCCGGCCATGGCCCTCGCGCGCCGCTGCTCGAGATCACCGACGAACAGTGGCACACCGGCATCGACGTCTATTTCATGAATGTCGTGCGCGCGACGCGCCTCGTTGCACCGATCATGGTCACCCAGAAGGGCGGCGCCATCGTCAACATCTCGACCGCCTGGGTCGGTGAGCCCGCCTCGATGTTCCCCACGTCGGCCGTGGCACGCGCGGGCCTTGCCGCCTACGTCAAGCTCTTCGCCGACCAGTATGCCCCGCACAATGTCCGCATGAACAACGTGCTGCCGGGCTGGATCGACAGCCTGCCGCAGACCGACGCGCGCCGCGACGGCGTGCCGATGCAGCGCTACGGCACCTCCCAGGAGATTGCCGCGACCATCGCGTTCCTGGCCTCGGAAGGCGCTGCCTACATCACCGGCCAGAGCCTCAAGGTCGACGGCGGCCTGATGCGCGGCGTCTGAAGGGCCCGCGCAAAGCCATGCCAACCCCCATCACCATCGCGATCGACGGCCCCGCCGGCGCCGGCAAGGGCACGCTCGCCCGCCGGCTCGCCGACTACTACCATCTCGCTTTGCTCGACACCGGGCTGACCTATCGCGCCGTCGCCCACATGCTGATCGAAAAAGGCTGGCCGCTCGACGACGTGACGCACGCCATCGAGGCGGCCAAGCTTGTCGATCTCGGCCATCTCGACCGCAAGGTGCTGTCGGCGCACGCCGTCGGCGAGGCGGCGTCCAAGGTGGCGGTCATCCCCGAGGTCAGAAGAATCCTGGTCGAAAAGCAGCGCCAGTTCGCGCGTTCGCCGCAAGGTGCCGTGCTCGACGGCCGCGACATCGGCACCGTCGTCTGCCCCGACGCCGACGTGAAGCTCTACGTCACGGCCAGCGCCGAGGTCCGCGCCCAGCGCCGGCTGGCCGAGATCGAGGCCAATGGCGGCAGCGCTGATTTCACTGGTATCCTCGCCGATATCGTACGCCGCGACGAGCGCGACACGGGCCGCGCCGACTCGCCTTTGCGGCCCGCCGACGACGCGCACTTGCTCGACACGTCAGAAATGGATATAGAAGCCGCGTTTTCCGCAGCCAGGGATATCGTCGATCGAGTCCTCGGAAGTTGAAGACACGGCTGAAGCCTCAGGGCTTCGCCACTTAACCGACCTGTCCGCATTCTTCTTGCGCCGATTTGCCGCTTTGGGCGGCCAAGGGCTTTTTGCCCGGGATGTTGGCAGGCCAACGCAACGCTAACCCACGGCGCCGCTCCCGCTAGCCGGGACGCACCAGGAGATCCAATGTCACAAGCTAATCCATCCCGCGACGATTTCGCGAGCCTGCTCGAAGAGTCCTTCTCGGACGGTCATTCGGGCGAAGGCCAGGTCGTCAAGGGTATCGTCACGGCCATCGAAAAAGACATGGCCATCATCGACGTCGGCCTGAAGGTCGAAGGTCGCGTGCCGCTGAAGGAATTCGGCGCCAAGGCCAAGGACGGCCAGCTCAAGGTTGGCGACACCGTCGAAGTCTATGTCGAGCGCATCGAAAACGCGCTTGGCGAAGCCATGCTGTCGCGCGACAAGGCTCGCCGCGAAGAGAGCTGGGTCAAGCTCGAAGAGAAGTTCACCAAGGGTGAGCGCGTCGAAGGCGTCATCTTCAACCAGGTCAAGGGCGGCTTCACCGTCGATCTCGACGGCGCTGTTGCCTTCCTGCCGCGTTCGCAGGTCGACATCCGTCCGATCCGCGACGTCACCCCGCTCATGCACAACCCGCAGCCCTTTGAGATCCTCAAGATGGATCGCCGTCGTGGCAACATCGTCGTGTCGCGCCGCACCGTGCTTGAAGAGAGCCGTGCAGAGCAGCGTTCGGAAATCGTGCAGAACCTCGAAGAGGGCCAGGTTGTCGAAGGCGTGGTCAAGAACATCACCGACTACGGTGCGTTCGTTGACCTCGGCGGCATCGACGGCCTGCTGCACGTCACCGACATGGCATGGCGCCGCGTCAACCATCCGACCGAAATCCTCAACATCGGTCAGACGGTCAAGGTGCAGATCATCCGCATCAACCAGGAAACCCACCGCATCTCGCTCGGCATGAAGCAGCTCGAGTCGGATCCGTGGTCGGACATCGGCACCAAGTTCCCGATCGGCAAGAAGATCACCGGCACCGTCACGAACATCACCGACTACGGTGCGTTCGTCGAGCTCGAGCCGGGCATCGAAGGCCTCATCCACGTTTCGGAAATGTCGTGGACCAAGAAGAACGTGCACCCCGGCAAGATCCTGTCGACCACCCAGCAGGTCGACGTGGTCGTGCTCGAAGTGGATCCGGCCAAGCGCCGCATCTCGCTCGGCCTCAAGCAGACGCTCGAGAATCCGTGGGAAGCTTTCGCCCGTAACCACCCGGTCGGCACCGAAGTCGAAGGCGAAGTCAAGAACAAGACCGAATTCGGCCTGTTCATCGGTCTCGACGGCGACGTCGACGGCATGGTGCACCTGTCCGACCTCGACTGGAACCGTCCGGGCGAGCAGGTCATCGAAGAGTACAACCGTGGCGACATGGTCAAGGCTCAGGTTCTCGACGTCGACATCGACAAGGAACGCATCTCGCTCGGCATCAAGCAGCTCGGCAAGGATGCGGTCGGCGAAGCTTCGACCTCGGGCGAATTGCGCAAGAACGCCGTCGTCACCTGCGAAGTCACCGGCATCAAGGATGGTGGCCTCGAAGTCCGTCTCGTCGAGAGCGGCATCGAGACCTTCATCAAGCGTTCGGATCTGTCGCGTGACCGTGACGAGCAGCGCCCCGAGCGCTTCGTCGTCGGCCAGAAGGTAGACGCCCGCATCATCGCCTTCGACAAGAAGACCCGCAAGCTGCAGGTCTCGATCAAGGCGCTGGAAATCGCTGAAGAGAAGGAAGCAGTCGCTCAGTACGGCTCGACCGACTCCGGCGCTTCGCTCGGCGACATCCTGGGCGCAGCCCTGAAGAACCGCAACAACTGAGCCATTCGCTCACTGTCGTGAATTGAAAGACCCCGCCGGAGCGATCCGGCGGGGTTTTTCTTTGGCGACTTGCACCGGCAGGCCCGAAGTGATGCCGGAATGCTTCACGGCACATCCGAATGCTTCCAGGCCGGGCGGGATCGGCTTGTCCAAGGTTGCCGTGACAGGGAATTGCTGATCATTAATCGCGAACCTACTGCCCGCGTTCAGAGCCTGCCCATGCCCAATTTGCGTTTTCTGACCGTCTTTTTCGTGATGCTGGTACTGTCCGGCTGTGGCGGCCGCGCCGTGCTCGGCCTCAATGACGGCAAGCAGGGCGAATCCGCCTCCGTCGTGCAGATCTACGTCTCGACGATGCGCGCCCGGTCGAACGACCTGTCGCTGCCCTATTCGGCGGAACGCGCCAAGCATCTCAACTTCGCCAAGTTCGAGATCGGCATCCCCAAGACGCATGTCGCCGGCGAGGTCGAAAGCACCAGCCGCACGCCGAGCCCCGAACGCAACTTCATCGCCCGCACCTTCCAGCCCTATGACGACAAGGCGCAGTTCGTCGCTGGCCTCAACGCCGACCTGATGCGGCGTCCCGAGGCCGAGCGCGAGATCTTCATCTTCGTCCACGGCTACAACAACAACTTCGCCGACAGCATCTTCCGCAACGCCCAGATCGTCCACGACTACAAGGTCAAGGCGGTCGCCCTGCATTATGCCTGGCCGTCGGCCGGGTCGCTGCCGCTTTATGTCTACGACCGCGACAGTGCCGCCTACAGCCGCGACGGCCTTGCCGACACCATCGAGATCGCCGCGCGCAGCCAGGCCAAGCGCATCGTCCTCGTCGGCCACTCGATGGGCAGCTATGTCGTGATGGAAGCGCTACGCAGCCTGTCGCTGAGCGGCCGCGAAAAATACATCAGCCGCATCAGCGGCCTCGTGCTGGCGGCACCGGACATCGACATCGACGTTTTCCAGAGCCAGATGCGCGACATCGACAAGCTGCCGAACCCGTTCATGATCCTGGTGTCGAAGCGCGACAAGGCGCTGAACCTGTCGGGCGGGCTGACCGGCGGCCACCCGCGCGTCGGTTCCGGCGCCGATGTCGCCGCCTTGCAGGCGGAAAACATCACCGTGCTCGACACATCCAATCTCGACGGCGGCAGCCATGGCGTCTTCGCCAGCTCGCCGACGCTGATGGCCCTGACCACCCAGGGTGGATTGATGAACGACGTCACCGACAGGGGCGAGGGCGCACCGGCGGAGACCATCCTCGCCGATGGCGGCCAGGTCATCAAAGGTGCGGCTTCGCTGGTCATCTACCTGCCGGCCAAGCTGCTCGGCGTACCCAATGGTGGCCTGCTGTCGCAGTAGGCCACCCCAGTCGTTCGCCGGTATTCTCGCTCACAGCAGACCTTCGCGGTCTTACGCGCGTCCGTAGATCTCAGCCACGGTGCCGCTGGTGACCAGATTGGCCGGCGAGGCAAGCTGCGCGATCGAAGCGGCAGCCGCTTCCAGGCTGACCCATTTCGAAAAATCCGCCTTGGGCATGTCGTTGCGGTTGGCCTTGGTGTCGAGAGTCGACGGCGCCACCGCGTTGACCAGGATGTCGGCGCCCTTCAGCTCCTCGGCTAGGGCCACGGTCAATGCCGCGACGGCGGCTTTGCTCACGGCATAAGCAGCCATGCCGCCGCCCTTGCGCGGCTCGATGCCGGCGCGGGCCGAGACGTTGACGACCCGGCCGCCGGCCTTGCCAGCGACCATTGCGCGCGCCGCCGCACGGCAGCACAGGAAAGCAGTCTTGGCGTTGATGTCCATCATCTGGCCGAACTGGCCGGGATCGACCTTGTCGATCGATCCCATGTCGAAGCCGCCAGCCGAATGGATCGAGGCCCAAAGGTCGGGAATGGCATCGTAGAAGGCGTCCACGGCCTTGGCGTCCGTCAGGTCGACGCCGGTGGCGACATGCACCCGTTCTTGCCCCGAGAATTCGAAACCCTCCGGCACCGTCTTCCGGCTGATCGGCAAATGGCAGATGGCCCCCTCGCCAAGCAGATGCCTGGCAACTGCCGCGCCGAGCGCACCGGTTGCGCCAGTGACAACGACGTGCCGGCCCTCGAAATTCTTTGTCATGTCCAACTCCCGACTGGCCGCGACGCGCGGCCTATTTGACGGTGAGTTCTATCAGACAGGGTTTCCCCGTCGAGCGTGCTTTCTTCAATGCATCGCCGAGCGCGCCAACGTCCTGCAGGCGTTCCGTCGCAAGCCCATAGGCCTGTGCGATCAGCATGAAATCCGGCGGCACTGGCGAGACGCCGACAGGTTCCACGCCAGCGTCGAGCATCGAGGTCTCGATCTCGCGATAGCCGCGATTGTTCCAGACGACGAAGATGACTGGCGCCTGCGCATCGAGCGCCGCCCCCAATTCCGGCAAGGTGAACTGGAAACCGCCGTCGCCGCTGAGGCAGACGACAGGCGCATCCGGCACGGCCAGTGCAGCGCCGATCGCCGCCGGCGGGCCGAAGCCGAGCGCTCCATAACCGGTCGCCGCGTTGAACCAGCCGCCCGGCCTATCGTGGTCGTAGTAGAGGTTGGCGGCATAGACCGGTTGGGTGGAATCACCGACGATGATTGAACCCGGCAGCGCGTCGCGGATTGCCTCGACAGCCCTCACCTGAGCCTGCATCGCCGGCCCGATTTCTGCCCACGCAGCTTCCCGCGTCGCCTTGGCCCGCGCCGCGCCTGACGACCGGCCTCGCCCGCCGTCCACCGCCGCTGCCAGCCGCGCGATAGCCGCACCGGCATCTGAGCGAACCGACGCCGCCGCAGGCCGCCGCGCCAATTGTTCAGTGTCGATGTCGATGCGGATCAGCTTCTCTGGCAGCACGAGACCGCCGTCGCCATACATGTCGTAGTCGGTCGGCCCGAACTCGGTGCCGGCGGCGATGACCAGATCGGCGTCGGCCATCAGCGCCCTGACCGCCTTGAGGCTCGGGCTCGCCGGCACGTTGAGCGGGTGACCGTGCATCAGGCCGCGACCGTTGGCGGTGGTCACCACGGGCGCGTCGAGTGCTTCGGCCAGCGCCTTGAGTTCCGCTTCAGCATGTTTCGCTCCGCCACCGGCCAGGATCAGCGGGCGGCGCGACGCGGCGACCAAGGCCGATGCCTCGGCGATTTCCGCCTCGTCCACCAGATCTGGCACGGCGCGCCTTGCCAATGGCTTGATACCGTCGGCCGGCAGCGGCATGACGTCGAGTGGGATCTCGATATGCACCGGCCCCGGCCGCCGGGTGGCGAAGATCTCGAAAGCCTCCGATATCGCCCCGGGCAGCTCCGCAGCTTCCGTCACACGCCGCGACGACAGCGCCACCTTCTGCATCATGCCCAGTTGGTCGGGCAGTTCGTGCAGGTAGCCCAGCCCCTTGCCGAGCGTGGCGCGGGCGTTGACGCCCGAGATGACCAGCATCGGCACGGAATCGGCGCGCGCCTGCGCCATCGCGGTGATGGTGTTGGTCAGTCCCGGCCCGGTGATGACGAAGGCCACCCCCGGACGGCCCGAGGCGCGGGCATAACCGTCGGCCATGAAGCCGGCACCCTGCTCGTGGCGCGGCGTGACATGCCTGATCTTCGAGCGCGCCAGGCCACGGTAGAGCTCGATCGTGTGCACCCCGGGAATGCCGAACACAGTGTCGACACCATGGGCTTCCAGCAGGTCGATGAGCGCTTCGCCGATGGTCGTCATGCCACGTCTCCTTGCCGCAGTTTCAAACCCAGCAGTGCCTCGACCGAGCCGATGCCGATCTCGGCCAGCTCGCCACTGGCGAACATGTCGCCGGCGAGGCAGCCCTCGACCCACAGCCCGTCGATGATGGCGTTGATGGCGATGGCGTGCCGGCGCAATTCGCCTGCGCTCGCCTGTCGGCCGGCGTCGGCCAGCACCTCGGCGACAAGCGCCTCGACCTCGTCGCGGAAGCCGAGATAGCCGGCCCTGTGCGCCACGCCCAGTGCCGGGTCGGAGCCCGCCCTGCCGATGAAGCTTGCCCATATGGAGAAGGTCCTGACGTCGATGACAGGCGGCACGAGGCTGGCGGCAACGAAGGCGGCAAGCCTCAGCCTCGGCTTCTCCTCGACGGTCGCAAGTGCCGTCTTGGCGAGCTCTGTCATGCGCCCCATTGTGGTCGCGTAGGCTGCCTGCAGCAGCTCTTCCTTGCCGGGGAAATAGTGCCGGATCAGCCCGGCGGTGACGCCCGCGCGCAGCGCGATGGCCCTGACGGTTGCGCCCTGCAGCCCGTTTTCGGCGACGCAATCCAGCGTCGCCTCGATCAGGTCCTGCCGCCGGCGCTCCTCGCCTTCGCGGCGGAATTTTCTCCGCGCAGCGACTGCCATGCCCACCTTCGCCTCTTGAGAAAAAATCGCCGAAGCCGGCTCTTCGCAATATTTATACACTTGCATAACAACGTCGCAAGTGCCGTAATGGGCACATAAGAAGCGGGAGTTGGTGCCGTTGACGCCGCACGGCAGAAGGGTCCATCCTCACCGCCCAGGGGAACATCGCGACGCGACCATGAGCAGCCGATTGCCAGCTGACGGGAAAACGTTCAAACGCCGAGGCCGTCGCTGATGGCTGCGGTCGATGCAGCCCATCACCCTGCCCCGACCGACGGCGTCGCCGCCGAAGCCATCCATGTCGAGAACCTGCACAAGAAGTTCGGCCAGTTGCATGTGCTGAAGGGCGTGTCGCTATCGGCGCGCGACGGCGAGGTGGTGGCGATCATCGGCGGCTCGGGCTCGGGCAAGTCGACGCTCCTGCGCTGCATCAACTGCCTGGAGAACCCGACCAGCGGCATCATTCGGGTCAATGGCGAGCAGATCCGTCTCAAGCCCAACGGTTTTGGCGACAGCATTCCCGCCGACCGCCGCCAGATCGAGCGCATCCGCTCGCGCCTCGGCATGGTGTTCCAGAGCTTCAATCTGTGGAGCCACATGACGCTGCTGGAAAACGTCATCGAGGTGCCAGTGCATGTGCTGGGCATCAAGCGCACTGATGCCATCGCCGAGGCCGAGAAGCTGCTCGCCCGCGTCGGCCTGGCCGAGAAGCGCGACGTCTACCCGGCCTATCTCTCCGGCGGCCAGCAGCAGCGAGCCGCGATTGCGCGGGCGCTCGCCGTCCAGCCGCGCGTCATGCTGTTCGACGAGCCAACCTCGGCGCTCGACCCCGAACTCGTCGGCGAGGTGCTCAAGGTCATCGGCGACCTCGCCCGCGAAGGCCGCACCATGGTGCTGGTGACGCACGAGATGAAGTTCGCCCGCGAGGTGGCGACGCATGTGATCTATCTCTGGAACGGTGTGGTCGAGGAGGAAGGCCCGCCCGAACAGATCTTCGGCGCACCGAAGTCGGAGCGCCTCAAGCAGTTCATCCGCAGCATCGGCTAGCCAAGTCCGGAAACAACATCGGCGGACGAAATCACGGGAACGACAAGACAACAAAAACGGGAGAGACAGCATGAAAGCACTGCTTGCAACAGCGGCCCTGGCCCTGGTCCTCGGCTTGAGCGCCGGAAGCGCCAGCGCCCAGGCGATCAAGGTCGGCATGGCGCCCGAGCCCTACCCGCCCTTCGCCTCGCCCGACGCCTCCGGCAAATGGAGCGGCTGGGAAATGGACATGATCGAAGCACTCTGCACCGAGGCCAAGCTTCAGTGCGAGGTCACCATGACCGCCTGGGACGGCCTGATCCCGGCACTCAACTCCAAGAAGATCGACGCCATCATCAACTCGATGTCGATCACCGACGAGCGCAAGAAGTCGATCGATTTCTCCGACAAGTACTACAACACACCGGCCGGCATCATCGGCTCCAAGGATGCCAAGTTCGAAGCCACGCCTGAGGGGCTGAAGGGCAAGATCATCGGCGTCCAGGTATCGACGGTGCACGAGGCCTACGCCAAGAAGCACTTCGCCGACGTGGCCTCCGAGATCAAGATCTACCAGACCCAGGACGAGGCCCAGGCCGACCTCGCCGCCGGCCGCGTCGACGCGGTGCAGGCGGACTCGCTGTCGCTGGCGACGTTCCTCGGCACCGATGCCGGCAAGGCCTGCTGCGACATGAAGGGCGACGTCGCCGAGGACGTCGAGATCCTCGGACCGGGCGTCGGCGTCGGCCTGCGCCAGGGCGACACCGAGCTGAAGGACAAGTTCAACGCCGCCATCAAGTCGCTGCGCGACAGCGGCAAATATGCCGAGATCGCCAAGAAATATTTCGACTTCGACATCTACGGCAAGTGAGGGACTGAGCGCACGCGCGTGCCGCCCACTGATTGAGGCGCGACGCCGACGCCCTCCCTCCCCCTTGTGGGGAGGGATACAGGGTGGGGGTCCTTCGGGCACCGGTTGCGCGGCAGTTACCCCCACCCCTAGCCCCTCCCCACAAGGGGGAGGGAAACAACCCCAACCCTCCAAAGGACCACTGATATCGAGCACCTGCTGACCCCGCTGCTGCAGACAAGCGCCGTCGAGCTGCTGGCGATCTCGCCGCCCGGCTGGGGCGCCAACCTGCTGCGCGGGCTCGCCAATTCCGTCCAGATCGCCGTTGGCGCCTTCAGCCTCGGTCTCGCCATCGGCATCGCGGGCGCCTGGGGCAAGCTTTATGGCAGCCCTGTCGTGCGCGACCTGATGGAGGTCTATACGACAGTCGTCCGCGCGGTACCCGAACTGGTGTTGATCCTGCTGCTCTATTATGCCGGCACCGACCTCATCAACCGCGCGCTCGAGAGCCTGGGCTACGCCCCCGTCGACATATCGGGCCTTGCCGCCGGCATCGGGGTGCTCGGCATCGTCCAGGGCGCCTACGCCACCGAAGTCATCCGTGGCGCCATCCTGGCCATACCGCAGGGCCAGATCGAGGCGGCGCGCGCCTATGGCATGCCGCCGGGCAAGATGTTGCGTCGCATCACCTTGCCGGCGATGCTGCCCTTCGCCATTCCCGGCCTTGCCAATCTCTGGCTCATCGCCACCAAGGACACCGCTTTGCTTGCCGTCGTCGGCTTCAACGAGCTGACCCAGGAGACCCGCCAGGCCGGGGCCACCACCAAGGCCTATTTCACCTTCTTCGTCGCCGCCGGCGTGCTCTATCTGCTCTTGACGCTGTTCTCCAACGTCATCATCGGCCGCATCGAGCGCTGGGCCCGGCGCGGCATGCCGCCTGTCGCGGAGACCGGCCGATGAGCGCCGCCGCCTCGACCCAGCCGGCACCTGCCCGCTCGGAGTGGCTGCAGCCGCACCGCATCGTCTTGATCGCCATCGCCGCTGCACTCGTACTTTCGGCCGCCGTCTTCATGCGCTGGGAGTGGCTGCCCCGATATTACGACCTGGCGCTGCTCGGCATCTGGCGCACCATCTGGATCCTCGTCGTCACCGTGACGCTCGGCTTCATGCTCGCAGTCCCCCTTGGCCTTGCCCAGGCCGCCGGTCCGTTCTGGCTGGCCTGGCCGGCGAAAGCCTTCTGCACCGTCATCCGCGGCACCCCGCTGCTGCTGCAGCTGTGGCTGCTCTATTACGGCCTCGGCTCGCTGTTCCCGCAATATCCGTGGATCAGGCAATCCGAGCTGTGGCCGATCCTGAGGCAGGCATGGCCTTATGCCGTGGTGGCGCTGACCTTGTCTTACGCCGCCTATGAGGGCGAGGTGATGCGCGGCGCCTTCGCCGGCGTTCCAAGGGGGCAGCTCGAAGCCGCCCGCGCCTTCGGCATGAGCCCGTGGAAACGCTTCCGCCGCATCTGGCTGCCCCAGGCGATCCATCGCGCTTTGCCGACGCTCGCCGGCGAGACGGTGCTGCAGCTAAAGGCGACGCCGCTTGTCGCCACCATCACCGTCATCGACATCTACGCGGTGGCCTCGCGCGTCCGCCAGGACACCTTCATCGTCTATGAGCCGCTGTTGCTGCTCGCCCTCATCTATCTGATCATCACCGGCATCCTCGTCTTCGGCTTCCGCAAGCTGGAGGCGAAGATTCCGTCCAGACTGGGATGACGCCCATGCCGCATACCAAGACCGAGACCGTCACGCTCAGCCTCGACGAGGCACGCGCACTTTGCATCTCAGCCGCCGTCGGCGCCGGTGCTTCCGAGGAAACGGCGACCTCGATCGCTCTCGCAGCCGTCGCGGCGGAAGCCGATGGCCAGGCGAGCGTTGGGCTGTCGCACTATGTCGACTATCTCGAAGCGCTTGAGGCCGGCCGCATCGACGGCAAGGCCGAGCCCATCGTCACCCGCCCGGCGCTGGCGATCTACCTGTCCGACGGGCGGGGCGGCGCGGGGCACACGGCCTTCGACCGCAGCTTCGATGAAATCGCCAAGGCCGCCCGGCTGTTCGGCGTCACCGTCTTTTCGCAGAAGAACGCCTACACCTGCGGCTCACTCGGCTATTTCACCGGCCGTCTCGCCGAGGCGGGCCTTGTCGCGCTCGCCGCCACCAACGGTCCAGCACTCGTTGCCGGCTCCGGTTCGACCAAGCCGGTTTATTGCACCAACCCGATCTCGCTTGCCGCACCCGCCGCCAACGGCCCGCCACTGATCATCGACCAGTCGTCGAGCGCCACCGCCTTCGTCAATGTCCGCAAGGCGGCCGAAACCGGCGAGGCGATCCCCGAGGGCTGGGCGCTGGACGCCAGGGGCAAGCCGACCACCGACGCCAAAAAGGCGATGAAGGGCGTGCTGCTCGCCTTTGGCGGCGCGCGCGGCGCCAATGTCGCGCTGATGGTCGAGGTGCTTGCCGCCGGCGTGTCGGGCGCAAACTGGTCGGTCGATGCGCCATCGATATCGCAAGGACACCAGACGCCGGGCACCGGGCTCTTCATTGTCGCCCTCGACCCGAAATTGTTCGATCCCGGCTTCGAGGGCCGCATGCGCGAACAGCTCGACCGGTTGTCGGGCACCTACGGCGTCCACATCCCCGGCCCGGCCAAGGCCGCCGCCCGGGCTCGGTCGGAGGTGGAGGGGATCGCGATCCCCATGGCCCTGCACGCCCGCATCGGTGAGTTTTCGGCGCGGAACGCCGGTAGTAGCCAGCAGTGAACCAACGCTGAGTAGGTTCGTCACCGTAGTGGCGGATTTAGTGTCACGGCATGGATCCCCGGGTCTCCGCACGCCGCTTCGCTCCTGCTCCGCCCGAGGATGACGAGCGCGTAGGTATTACCGGCTGATCGCCAACTTACTCATGACAGGATCGCTTCCGCCAATCGGAAACGTTGGAGATTGGCGGAGAACTCCCCCGCCTTCGTCATCCTCGGGCGGAGCACGAGCGAAGCGACGTGCGGAGACCCGGGGATCCATGCCGTGACTTCTCCGCGATCCGGTGACCCAGAACCACAACCCACAACGCCTCAGAACCACTGCACGAACCCCGCACGAAAATAATTCGAACCCCCTTTGAACCTTTCCCGCAGCCGCTGCGACCCAGTCATGTCCAGGGCGAGGTGAGCTCGCCCGATCAACCGGGGGGAACCCAAACCGAAAGATCGTTCCGACGTGGAAACCAGAGCGTTTCCGCCGCCCCGAAACGCAACCTCGAAAAGGGAATATGACCATGAAGACCAAGATCACCATCCTGACCGCTGTTCTGCTGCTTGCCGGTGCCATCGGCAGCGCCAACGCCGCCAGCTTCTCGGCTGGCCCGGGCGGCGGCGACCGCCCGTCAGGTCCGAGCGATATCTCCGATGCACCCGGCGGCAGCGGCCCTTCGGGTCCCGGCGACATCTCCGATGCTCCCGACAACGACAAGCCGTCCGGCCCGAGCGGCAAAGCATCGTCGGGCAACGGCGGCGCCACTGAAGACAAGTACTGCAAGAACGGCTCGAGCAAGTTCCCGGATTGCAACACCAAGTTCATCCAGGACTGCAAGGCCGCAGGTGGCAACATGTCGGGCCAGCAGGGTTGGGGTGGCAAGACCTGCCGGGAACCCTCCTGATGCCTCGGGCATGATCCCGAAAGTCTGGAACCGGCGGGATCATGCCCCTCGCGAAGGCGACGGCCTCGCTCGGCGTCGGTCGCCCGCATCGCTGCCATCCGGAAAACCCCGCCTCGCGCGGGGTTTTCTGCATTCGCAGGTGAAATATCCGCATACCAAAAGCCCCGCACGCTGGCGGGGCTTTGCGCGGGCGATCAGCCTGCGGCGTGTTGCAAGAGACGGTTCAGTGGCGCGAAAGCCAGCCGTCGATATCTTTCTCGGCCTCTTCCTGCGCCTTGCCGTAACGGGCCTGGAGCCGGCCGGCGAGTTCGGTGCGCTTGCCTTTGATGACGTCGAGATCGTCGTCGGTCAGCTTGCCCCACTGGGCCTGAACCTTGCCCTTGAACTGCTCCCAATTGCCTTCGATCTGGTTCCAATTCATTGCTTTTCTCCTTTCGGGGATTGGCACGACAGGAGCGCCGCACTGGGGGATGAACGCCTCCACGCCGGTCGGGTTCCGACATTTTTAAAAGTTGACTTTGTCAATCATCTTTATATCAATCCTTGTTGACTTGACCGTGACCCTGCCATCGCGGCGTTGGTGCATTGCAATATTTTCAATCGTGCATAGCCCCGCAATCGGAGACATGTCCTTGACCCTGACGACCGAAAATTCCGGCCGCCGACTTTTCATTCCCGTGCTTCGCGGCCTTTATTCGAACTTCCACGATTCCGCCGAAACGATCCTGCGCCTCGTCGCCGGTGGCGCCCTTGTCATCCACGGCCTCGGCAAGATCTCCGACCCGTTCGGCGCCGCCGAAATGGTCGAAAGCCTCGGCTTCTACCCCGGCGCCTTCTGGTCGCTGCTCTTGTCCTGCACCGAGTTCTTCGGCGGCATCCTGATCGCCATCGGCCTGTTCACGCGCCCGGCCGCCTTCGCCGCCATGTTCGTGCTGCTGGTCACCGTCTGGTTCCACTGGGTCACCATGAGCCAGGGCTATCAGGGCGCCGAGAAGTCGATCATCTGGGCGGCGATCTTCCTGTTTTTCGTCATCCGCGGCGGCAACCGCCACTCTGTCGACGCGCGCCTCGGCCGCGAGTTCTAGTTTGTGACCGCATGATTGTTTCCGGAAACCGGATTTCGATCATGCTTTGAACCCTGCCTCCCAAGGCAAGCCGCATGCCCGCGCCAGATCGGCGCGGGCCGCTCCGCGCAGTCGCTCGATGATTGCCTTTTTCGCGAAACGGGCTAAGAAACGCTACATCTTCTGCCCCTTTTGGCGACCGGAGCCAGCGATGACTGAAATTCTGCAGACCCCGCAACTCGTGACCGTTTTCGGCGGGTCCGGCTTCCTCGGCCGCCATGTCGTGCGGGCGCTGGCCAAGCGCGGGTATCTTGTGCGCGTCGCCTGCCGCCGGCCCGATCTCGCCTTCCACCTGCAGCCGCTCGGCAATGTCGGGCAGATCCAGCCCGTGCAGGCCAATCTGCGCGTGCGCTGGTCGGTCGACCGCGCCGTCCAGGGCGCCTCGCACGTCGTCAACCTCGTCGGCATCCTGCATGAAGGCGGCCGCCAGCGTTTCTCGACGGTGCAGGAATTCGGCGCCCGTGCCGTCGCCGAGGCAGCGCGCGCCGTCGGCGCCTCGCTGACCCACGTTTCGGCGCTTGGCGCCGATGCCAACTCGCCATCGCTCTACGCCCAGACCAAGGCACGCGGCGAAAAGGCGGTTATGGACACGCTGCCGAACGCGGTGATCTACCGCCCGTCGATCGTCTTCGGTCCTGAGGACCAGTTCTTCAACCGCTTCGCCAATATGGCGCGTTTCTCCCCCGTGCTGCCGCTGATCGGCGGCGGCGAGACCCTGTTTCAGCCGATCTATGTCGGCGACGTCGCCGAGGCGGTCGCGCGCGCCGTCGACGGCAAGGTCAAGGGTGGCGCGATCTATGAGCTCGGCGGCCCGCAGGTGCTGAGCTTCAAGCAGTGCATGGAACAGATGCTCGAGGTCATCGACCGCAAGCGCTCGCTGGTGCCGGTGCCGTGGTCGATCGCCAACCTGCAGGCCTCGATCCTCGGCATGCTGCCCAATCCGCTTTTGACCAAGGACCAGGTCCTGCTGCTGCGTTCGGACAATGTCGTGTCGAAGGCAGCCATCGACGAAGGCCGCACCATCGCAACCGTCGGCATCGCGCCGAAGTCGACCGCGTCGATCCTGCCGAGCTATCTCTGGCGCTACCGCGCCGCCGGCCAGTTCACCCGCCGGACCGAAGCCTGACCGGCTGAGGGCGCGTGGACGCCCTCGCCGCCCTCCTGCCCCAGGGACTCGATCCGCTCATCGGGGTCATCCTCATCGTCGCCAGCGCCTTCACCTCGGCGCTGACCGCGGCGTTCGGCGTCGGCGGTGGCATCGCCATGCTGACGCTGATGGGCCTGTTCGTGCCCGTCGCCGCCCTCATTCCCGTCCATGGCGCGGTGCAGCTCGGCTCCAACACCGGCCGCGCCTGGCACCAGCGCGCCAATGTGCGCATGGACGTCGCCGCCCCCTTCATCGCCGGCTCCGTGGTCGGTGCGGTCATCGGCGCCTTCGTCGTCATCCAGTTGCCCGATGCCCTGCTCAAGCTGGTGCTCGGCGCCTTCGTCATCGCCATCACCTGGGCCAAGATCCCCGGCATCGACAAATTGACCCGCACCGGGCTCGCCATCGGCAGCGTCGTCGTCGCGCTGATCGGCATGCTTGTCGGCGCCACCGGACCATTGGTCTCGGTGCTGTTTGCGCAATTCTTCGCCAATGACCGCAAGGCGCTGGTGGCAACGCACGCCGCCGGCATGGTCGCCCAGCACGGCCTCAAGATCGTCGTCTTCGGCCTCGCCGGCTTCGCCTTCTCGGACTGGCTGCCGCTGATCGCAGCGATGATCGCGTCGGGCTATCTCGGCACCGTCTACGGCACCAGATTGCTCGAACGCATGCCGGAAGAAAGCTTCCGCAAATGGTTCAAGATCGCCATCACGGTCTTGGCGCTCGATCTGCTCAGGCGCGGGCTGATGGGGCTGTTTTAGCCAAGGTCCTCTGGCCTGCTTGCCTTCTTGGAAGTACCGCGACGGTGACGTCCTCCCTCCCCCTTGTGGGGAGGGATACAGGGTGGGGGTGCCGCAGCACGCTCCGTCGAAAAAGAAGATACCCCCACCCCTAACCCCTCCCCACAAGGGGGAGGGAAATTGCGCTCAACCCCAGACCATCAGCGCGAACAACCCAACGCCGCCGACCAGCAGGCGCCACCAGCCGAACAGCGCGTAGCCGTTGCGCGAGACGTAATCGAGCAGGTGTCGCACGACAAGCAGCGCGGTGATGAAGGCGGCGAGGAAGCCGATGCCGATCACCGGCAGGTCCGCCGCCGAAAGAATGTCGCGGTTCTTGTAGAGGTCGTAGGCAAAGGCGCCGGCCATCGTCGGCATGGCGAGGAAGAAAGAGAATTCGGCCGCCGCGCGCTTTTCCACGCCCATCAGCAGCGAACCGACAATGGTGGCGCCCGAGCGCGAGGTGCCGGGGATCATCGCCAGGCACTGGAACAGGCCGATCTTGAGATAGACCGAGAGCGGGAAGTTGGTGACGTCGCCATAGCGCGGCTTGAGGTCGAGCTTGTCGAGGAACAGCAGCACGAGACCGCCCAGGATCAGCATGACGCAGATCAGGCGCGGCGATTCGAACAGCACCGTCTTGATGAAGTCGTGCGCAAGCGCCCCGATGATCGCCGCCGGCAGGAAGGCGATCAGGATGCCCGCGACGAAACGCTGCGTCTGAGGGTCGCGCGGCAGGTCGATCAGCATCCGCCACAGCTTGGTCGCGTAGACCGACAGGATCGCCAGGATCGCGCCGAGCTGGATCAGTATCTCGAAGGTCTTGCCCGTCGAGTTGAAACCCAGGAAATGCCCGGCGAGCAGGATATGGCCGGTCGAGGACACGGGGATGAACTCTGTCAGGCCCTCGAGCAGGCCAAGCAGCAGTGCATTGATGATTGTCTGGCTATCCATTCCCATCCCCGCGAGGCGTTCATGCGCGATTGCTTGTCATGGGGCGGAACTCACCCTATAGGTCGGGTCGCCCGAGAAGCCCGGCGAGCCGGGCCCAGAAGCTCTAGCGACGCATCAGGCGATTCGCCAGAGCGCCATCGATCACGAAATTTCGCAGGACCATGCTGACGCTTTTCCACCACCCGATGTTCGCCACATGCCGTTTCGTCCGTCTGGCGTTCGGCGAATATGGCGAGGAGCTGGCGCTGATCGAGGAGAAGCCCTGGACGCGGCGCAAGGAATTCCTGTCGCTCAATCCGGCGGGCACCTTGCCGGTGCTGCTGGCCGAGGGCGACGTGCCGATCGTCGGCGCGATGATCATCTCCGAATACATCGACGAGACCCGCGGCGTGCTGAAGCGCGAGCGGCGGCTGTTCGCCGAAGACCCGATGGAGCGCGCCGAAATCCGCCGCCTCACCGACTGGTACCTGACCAAGACCGAAAGCGAAGTAACACGGCATCTGGTGCGCGAACGCGTGCTCAAGCCGCTGATGCCGGAATCGGCCGGCGGCGGCTCGCCCGATTCGGCGGCGATCCGCGCGGCGCGCGCCAACATCCGCCAGCACATGAAATACACCAACTGGCTCGCCGGCACGCGCCACTGGCTCGCCGGCACGCGCATCACCTATGCCGACCTTGCCGCGGCAGCATCGCTTTCGGTGCTTGACTATCTCGGCGAGATCGACTGGCGCGAATATTCCTCGGCGCGCGAATGGTACACCAGGGTCAAGTCGCGCCCGTCCTTCCGGCCCTTGCTCACCGACCGGGTACGCGGCCTGACCCCGGCATCGCATTATGCGGACCTCGATTTCTGATACGGCCCTGCGCCAGCTGATCGAGCGCGAAGCCAAACGCGCCGGCTTCGCAGCTATCGCCGTCACACGCCCCGACGCCATTCCGCTGGCCCCTGCCCGCCTCGCCCAATTCGTTGATGAAGGCCTGCACGGCTCCATGGCCTGGATGGCCGAGACGCTGGAGCGACGCAGCGAACCCTCCGCCCTGTGGCCCGAGGTGCGCTCGATCGTCGTGCTCGCCATGAACTATGGCCCCGACAGCGATCCGCGCGCGCTGCAGGCTTTGCCCGACCGCGCCGCGATCTCGGTCTATGCCCGCAACCGCGACTATCACGACGTCATGAAGGGGCGGCTGAAGGAGATCGCCGGCAAGATCGTCGCCCGCGCCGGCGGCGACGTGAAGGTGTTCGTCGACACGGCACCCGTCATGGAAAAGCCGCTGGCTGAAGCTGCCGGGCTTGGCTGGCAAGGCAAGCACACCAATCTGGTCAGCCGCGAGTTCGGCTCCTGGCTGTTTTTGGGCACCATCTTCACCACTGCCGAGCTTCAGCCTGACGAAGCAGAGATCGACCATTGCGGCTCCTGCCGCGCCTGCCTCGATGCCTGCCCGACCGACGCCTTTCCCGCACCCTACAGGCTCGATGCCCGACGCTGCATCTCCTACCTGACCATCGAGAACAAGGGTCCGATCCCGCTCGAATTCCGCCAAAAAATCGGCAACCGCATCTATGGCTGCGACGACTGCCTCGCCGCTTGCCCGTGGAACAAGTTCGCCCAGGCCGCATCGGAGCAGAAGCTGGCCGCCCGCGACGACCTGCGCGAACCACGCCTCGCCGAACTGCTTTTGCTCGACGACGCGACATTCCGCACCTTCTTCTCCGGCTCGCCAGTCAAGCGCATCGGCCGCGACCGCTTCGTCCGCAACGTCCTGATTGCATCGGGCAACTCGGCCGACATGGCGCTGATCGAGCCTTGCCAGGCTTTACTTGCCGATCCCTCGCCCTTGGTGCGCGGCGCGGCCATCTGGGCGCTGTCGCGGCTGATGCCCGACGCGACGTTTTCGGCTCTTGCAGAAGAGGCGCTGAAGGTCGAAACCGAACAGGACGTGATCGCCGAATGGCAGCTCACGCAAGTCGAACCGGCACGGACGCAGGCATGACCGAGCAGAATTTCTTCATCTTCGGCGCCGGCTATTCCGGCAAGGCCTTTGCACGCATGCGCCCGCAAGGCGTGAAGATAGCGGGCACCACGCGGTCACCGGACAAGATTGCAGCTCTCGAGGCCGTAGGCATCGAGCCCTTCGTCTTTGACCGACACCTCACCCCTGAAATCAGGACGCAACTGGCCAAGACCACGCATCTCGTCGTCTCCGCAGCACCCGGCGACGATGGCGACCCGGTGCTCAACGCTGCCCGCGAGACCATCATCCACGCCATGCCCCACCTGCGCTGGATCGGCTATCTCTCGACAGTCGGCGTCTATGGCGACCATGGCGGCGCCTGGATCGACGAGACCGCCACATGCCGGCCGAAACCGGGCCGCTCCTCGATGCGGCTCGACGCCGAGCAGGCCTGGCACGAGCTTGGCGAAAAGATCGCGCGTCCGGTCGCCGTGCTGCGCCTGTCGGGCATCTACGGTCCGGGCCGCAACGCCTTCGTCAATCTCGAAAACGGCAGCGCCAAGCGGCTTGTGAAGAAAGACCAGGTCTTCAACCGCATCCATGTCGACGACATATCAGGTGCGCTGTGGTTCCTCGCCGAGGGCGACTATGGCGGCACCTTCAACGTCACCGACGACGAGCCGGCGCCGCCGCAGGATGTGGTCGCCTACGCGGCCGAAAAGATGGGCGTTGCCCCACCCCCTGAAATTCCGTTCGAGACCGCCCAACTTTCGCCCATGGCGCGGTCCTTCTATGGCGAGAACAAGCGCGTCGCCAACACCGCCATCAAGGCGCTCGGCTATGCGTTCGCCATGCCCAACTATCGCGCCGCGTTCGACAGCATGTGGGCGGACGGCAGCTGGCGTGGCGACGGTGAAAGCGACAGGCGCAGCCCGATCAGACAGGGCTGATGTAGAGCTACGCGACGAAATGACCGCGCTGCGGATGCCGGAATTTACCCTTCGGTAACCGTGGCAGCCCAAGCTGGCTGAGAGGATCGGGTTCCATGACGGCATTTTTCAGCGGATTTTTTGGCAAGGCAGGGCGGCTCCTGATGGCGGCCGCCACACTGGGGCTTGTCGGTCTCGACATACAGGCGGCCAGCAGCGCCGAGCTTGCCAAGGACCTGTTCGGCAACAAGAAGCTGCCGGCGGCGATTGCCCCTGCTTCTTTCGGCTTCTATTCCAAGGGCTGCTTCTCCGGCGGCGTGGCGATTGCCACCGACGGCCCGACCTGGCAGGCGATGCGGCTGTCGCGCAACCGGCGCTGGGGTCATCCCAAGATGATCGCGCTGATCGAAAAGCTGTCGCGTGAAGCCACCGCCGACGGCTGGCCCGGCCTGCTCGTCGGCGACATCTCGCAGCCGCGTGGCGGCCCGATGCTGACCGGCCACGCCTCGCACCAGATCGGCCTCGACGCCGACATCTGGCTGACGCCGATGCCTGACCGGCGGCTGTCGCCGACCGAGCGCGAGAACATGAGTGCTGTGTCGATGGTCAACGAAAAGACCCATCGCGTCATCGAAAAGCGCTGGACGCCGGCGCATACGCGCCTGCTCGAGCGCGCCGCAAGCTACCCCGAGGTCGAGCGCATCCTGGTCAATCCAGGCATCAAGAAGAAGCTCTGCGACACCGTCACCGGCGACCGCTCGTGGCTGCGCAAGGTCCGCCCGTTCTGGGGTCACGACTATCATTTCCACGTCCGCATCGGCTGCCAGCCGGGCTCGCAGGGCTGCAAGGAGCAGGATGCGACGCCACGCGGCGACGGCTGCGACAAGTCGCTGGCCTGGTGGTTCACCGAGGAACCCTGGCGCCCGGCCACTGGCCCGGCAAAGCCGAGAGCGCGTGACATCATGACGATGTCGAGCCTGCCCAAGGCATGCCGCGCCGTGCTCGATGCGCCCTCGCCGACCTCGGAAGCCGCCGTCACCTATCACGGCCCCGGTGGCAGCGAATATGCGGCGACGCCAGCACCCCAGGCACCGGCAGTGGCTGAGACGCCCGTGATCACCGATCCCGGCGTGCCAGCTGAGGCAAACGCCTTCGCGCCGCGGCCTTCGGTCGACATCCCGCTGCCGCGTCCGCGCCCAGCCAACAAGTGATACGACTGGAGGGTTCGCCACGGTGCTTCCAAATCGCCGGAAATCGGTCTATGGATTTCAAACGATTTAGATAGTGATGGCAGCCCTTCATTGACCCCTGCATTGCGTCTCGCCCTGATCGCCCATGACGAGAAGAAGGACGACCTCGTCGCCTTCGCCGGCGATCACGTCGAGTTCCTCATGACCTGCCATATCGTCGCCACCGGCACCACCGGCCAGCGCATCCTGGCGGCCTGCCCCGACCTCAATCTGACCCGGCTGAAAAGCGGTCCGCTCGGCGGCGACCAGCAGATCGGCGCTCTGATCAGCGAGGGCAAGATCGACCTTTTGATTTTCTTCGTTGATCCGCTGACGCCGATGCCGCATGACGTCGATGTGAAGGCATTGATGCGGCTCGCCATCGTCTACGACATTCCCATGGCGTTGAATCGGGCGACGGCCGAGATCATGCTGGAAAACCAAGAGAACGGCTGAACGCCGACGTGGGGACGAAACCGGGCATGTCACATCAGAGCGAACAGGCGCAGGCCCTCCCATTCCCGATCCTGATCGGCGACATCGGCGGCACCAATGCGCGCTTCGCGATCGTCGAAAGCGCCGACAAGGATGCCGGCGAGCCGCGCATCGTCCAGACCGCCAGCTACGCCAGCATCGACGACGCCATCCTGGCCGTGCTTGAAGGCTCGCCCGTGCGTCCGCGCTCGGCCGTTCTGGCCGTCGCCGGCCCGGTCGAGGGCGAGGAAATCGCACTCACCAACTGCCCCTGGGTAGTGCGGCCCCGGCAGATGTTTGCGACGCTCGGCCTCGTCGACATCCTCGTGCTCAACGACTTCGAAGCCCAGGCGCTCGCCGTCGTGGCGCTTGGCGACGAGCACATGGAAAAGATCGGCGGCGGCGAACCCGAACCAGGTGCCGGCCGCGTCGTGCTCGGGCCCGGCACGGGCCTTGGCGTCGCCGGACTGATCCACGCGCTCGGGCGCTGGATTCCGGTTCCCGGCGAAGGCGGCCACATGGACATCGGACCGCGTTCGCAGCGCGATTTCGAAGTATTTCCGCATATCGAAAAGCTCGAGGGCCGCATTTCGGGCGAGCAGATCCTGTGTGGCCGCGGGCTGGTCAACACCTATCGCGCCGTGGCCAAGGCCGACGGCAAGACACCCACCCTCACCCAGCCCGCGCAGGTCACCGCAACCGCCCTTGACGGCAGCGATCCGGTGGCCGTCGAAGCGTTGTCGCTGTTCGTCACCTGCCTTGGCCGTACCGCCGGCGATCTCGCTCTGGTGTTCAAGAGCAAGGGCGGCGTCTTCCTGACAGGCGGCATCGCCCAGAAGATCGTACCGGCGCTGAAACAGGGCAATTTCCGCGAGGCCTTCGAAGACAAGGCACCACATCGCGAGTTGATGGCCTCTATGCCGGTCTATGTCATCACCCACCCGCTGGCGGCCCTTGCCGGGCTCGCCGCCTATGCCCGCAATCCTGATCTCTTTGGCATCGAGACCGGCGACCGGCGCTGGCGCGTCTAACCACTACCGCACTGCGGCAAATGGCGGTTTCCCCTCGCGGCGTCATGCTTTATGAGGGGCGCAGTTTTCGTAAGAAGCGACAGGACTGCCTGTTTGACCATCGACCCGAACCAAAAGGTTAAAGCCGCGCCCAGCGAGATCGTCGGCGTTCTCAAGCGCGTCGCCTCCGAGAACGGCCGCGACTATGTCTGGCACTATTCGCTCGCCGCAACCTTCCTGCTCGCCATCGCCGGCACCACGGCCTTCACCGCCTGGATCATGCGCGATGTCGTCAACAAGATCTTCTACGAGCAGCGTTCCGAGCTGATCGTCCCGATCTGCCTGTCGATCGTCGCCGCCTTCGCCCTGCGTGGCGTCGCCACCTACGGTTCGGCTGTTGTGCTCGCCAAGGTCGGTAACAACCTTATCGCCCGCTACCAGCGTCGCATGTTCGACCACCTGATGAAGCTCGGCATGGACTTCTTCTCGGCCAAGCGCTCTTCCCAGCTGGTCGCGCAGCTCAGCCAGAACGTCAGCGGCGTGCGCGACCTGCTCAACATCCTCGTCACCTCGATCGCCCGCGACGCGATCTCGCTCATCGGATTGGTGGCGGTGATGATCTACCAGGATCCGATGCTGTCGCTGATCGCCTTCCTGATCGGACCACCCCTGGTGTTCGTCGTCAGCCACCTGATGCGCCGGCTTCGCCGCCTCAACCGCGAGGCCGTGCTGGTCAGTTCGCGGCTGTTCGGCTCGATGCAGGAGGCAGTGCAAGGCATGGCCATCGTCAAGGCCTTCACCATGGAGGACCAGCTCGCTGGGCGCATGGGCGCGCTGGTCGGTGACGTAGAGGCGCGGTCGAACAAGATCGCCAGGGTCTCCGAGCGCCTGTCGCCGATTTCGGACATGCTCGCTGGCTTCATCATCGCGGCAGTCATCGGCTACGCAGGCTACCGCGCGACAATGGCCGCGCAGCCGCCAGGCGCCGTCATTTCATTCATCACCGCGCTGATCCTCGCCTACGACCCGGCGCGCCGCCTTGCCCGCACCCAGGTCGGCCTTGAGGCTGCGCTGGTCAACGCCCGCATGCTCTACGAGGTTCTCGACACCGAACCGCGCCAGGAAGACCCCGCCGACGCCGCGGAAATCCGGGTCGGCAAGGGCGATATCCGTTTCGACAACGTGTCCTTCGCCTATGGACCCGACGTGCCGGTGCTGCGCGGCCTGAGCTTCACCGCCGCAGGCGGCAAGACCACGGCGATCGTCGGCGCTTCCGGCGCCGGCAAGTCGACGCTGATTGCGCTGCTGCAGCGCTTCTACGACGTCGACGGCGGGCGCATCGAGGTCGACGGCCAGAACATCGCCGAGGTGACCAAGCGCTCGCTGCGCCAGTCCATCGCCTATGTCTCGCAGCATCCCTATCTGTTCGAGGGCACGATCGCCGACAACATCCGCTATGGCCGCCCCGACGCTACGGACGCGGAAATCCGCGCGGCGGCGTCCCAGGCCTTCGCCGACGAGTTCATCCTTGACCAGCCAGAGGGCTACGACACCCCCGTCGGCGAAAGCGGCTCGACGTTGTCGGGCGGCCAGCGCCAGCGCGTCTCGATCGCCCGCGCCCTGGTGCGCAACGCGCCGATCCTCTTGCTCGACGAGGCGACCTCGGCGCTCGACAACGAATCCGAGGCGCGCGTGCAGGCAGCGCTTGCCGGCGCCACCAAGGGCCGCACCACCATCGTCATCGCCCATCGCCTCTCGACGGTCATCAATGCCGACCATATCGTGGTGCTGGAGCAGGGACGCCTGGTGGAACAAGGCACGCACGCCGGCCTTTTGGCCGACCAGAACAGCATCTACGCCCGCTTCCACAATCTGCACGATGAAGCGGCACTTGGACTGGTGGACGATACCGTCGAGACTGCAATAGTAGCGTAGCGGCATGCACGTGCCGTTTCAGGGAGCTTGAAATGAGCGAGATGGGTCTTGTGGTTGTCGGCGCCGCCGGCCGGATGGGGCAGGTGCTGTTGCGCACCGTGCACACGATGGAGGGCGTCCGCGTCGTCGGCGCCATCGAACGTTCCGGCTCGCCGCATCTCGGCAAGGACGCGGGCGAACTCGCCGGCATCGGCATCATCAATGTCGCCATCAGCGACGATCCACTGGCAGCCTTCGCCAAGGCCGACGGCGTGCTCGATTTCACCGTGCCGGCCGCAACCGTCGAGTTCGCCGGTTATGCCGCCCAGGCCCGCATCGCCCATGTCATCGGCACGACAGGCTGTTCGCCTGACGATGACGCGAAGATCGCCGCTGCCGCGCGTCACGCCACCATCGTCAAGTCGGGCAATATGAGCCTCGGCGTCAACCTTTTGTCGGTGCTGGTCGAAAAGGCCGCCCAGGCGCTCGGCCCCGACGATTTCGACATCGAGATTGTCGAGATGCACCACCGCCACAAGGTCGACGCGCCGTCGGGCACTGCTCTTCTGCTCGGCGAAGCCGCCGCCGAAGGCCGCAAGATCGCGCTGGCTGAGAAGAGCGTGCGCGTCCGCGATGGCCACACCGGCGTGCGCGAGACCGGCACGATCGGCTTTGCCGCGCTGCGTGGCGGCTCCGTCGTCGGCGAGCACTCGGTCATTCTCGCCGGCACCGGCGAACGCATCGTCATGTCGCATCTGGCCGAGGACCGCACCATCTTCGCCCGCGGCGCCGTCAAGGCAGCCTTGTGGGCGCATGGCCGCAAGCCCGGCCTCTACTCGATGCGCGACGTGCTCGGCCTCTGAACAAGCATCCACCCAACCTTCATCCACCCAAGGGAGCAAAAATGTCCGGTACTCTCGTGCTCGTCCGCCATGGCCAGAGCGAATGGAACCTCAAGAACCTGTTCACCGGCTGGCGCGATCCCGGCCTGACCGAGCAGGGCCACGCCGAGGCCAAGTCGGCCGGCGAGAAGCTCAAGGCGCGCGGCCTGAAGTTCGACATCGCCTTCACCTCGGCGCTGTCGCGTGCCCAGACCACCTGCCAGCACATCCTCGACGCGCTCGGCCAAAGCGATCTCCAGACCATTCGCAACGCAGCCCTCAACGAGCGCGACTATGGCGACCTCAACGGCCTCAACAAGGACGACGCCCGCGCCAAGTGGGGCGAGGAGCAGGTCCACATCTGGCGCCGTTCCTACGACACCCCGCCGCCCGGCGGCGAAAGCCTGAAGGACACCGGCGCGCGCGTCTGGCCCTACTACATGCACGACATGCAGCCGCACGTGCTCTCCGGCGGCACTGTACTTGTCGCGGCGCATGGCAATTCGCTGCGCGCGCTGATCATGGCGCTCGAAGGCATTTCCGGCCCAGACATCGTCAAGCTCGAACTCGGAACCGGCGTGCCGATCGTCTACAAGCTCAACGCCGATTCGACAGTCGCTTCCAAGGACGTGCTGGCCTGAGCCACCGCGCGTCCGGTTGGACGCGCAAAGGGATGCTGTAGCATTCCAGATGCGTTTGGGAGCCGTGCATGCGCGGCTTCCACCCTTCGCCGGCTTCGAAAGCCTGCCGGCCCCTACGTCAGGCTTTGTGCCTGATTGCGACATTTGCGGCCAGCCGCAGCATTCGTCGGCAAAAGCTGAAAAAGCGCGTTGACACAGTCGCTTCGCCCGCTTACATCACCGCCACCAGCCCAGATGGCGGAATTGGTAGACGCGCACGGTTCAGGTCCGTGTGCCGCGAGGCGTGGAGGTTCGAGTCCTCTTCTGGGCACCAGTTTCCTGCTTCAGACAGTTTCAACTGTCGCGAAGCATTCAAAAAAGCCCGGTTCGCCGGGCTTTTTTATTGCCCGGATTTGCGCATTGTCCGGCGCCGCCGCGCCGCCGGCACTCTCGGTCATCGCCCAAATGGTCAGCTTCCCGCTGGCCCATGCTCGATGCTAATATCAGGTTGCGCTAATACTAATGCACAACCTTGTCGAGGAGCACGCCAATGCTGCGCTTTGCCCTTCTTGCCGCTGCACTGGCCCTTACTGCCGGCACGGCAGCCAGGGCGGAAGACAAGCCTCAGGCCACGCCGGCCGTCGTCGAAGGCGTAACCGTCGCGGAGTTCGGCGACATCATGATCAAGGCCGGATATCAGGCCAAGGTCGGCGTCGACAGCGACAACCTGCCGGTCATCGATTCCAAGGCCTCCGGCATGAACTTCTGGGTCTATCTCTACAATTGCGAGGGCGCAGAGCCGCAGAAGTGCCGGCGCGTGCAGTTCCAGAGCAGCTTCAAGACCGACAAGGCGATGCAGGACAAGGCGCTCGAATGGAACAACAAGAAGGTTGCCGGCCGCGCCTCCAACGACAAGGAAAACACCTATTTCGACTACCTGATCGATTGCGGCGGCGGCGTTTCGACCGCCAACCTTTCGCAGAACCTCGAGCGCTTCGACACGCTGATGGCCGAGTTCACCACCTATATAGGCTGGCGCTAAGCCGCTTGCCCCGCAGGCGCGGAGCCCAGTGAACGAAGGGTGCTATGCGACAAATCGAATGTCGGACCGCACGACGCGCGCTCGCCCTACATCCGATGGTTGTATTCACTGAAAGAATTGTCATTTTACGTGCATTGCAGTGCCGTAAACTAGTTGCGACAAATATGCCACACGCCTAAAGAACTTCGTAAATTGTCGCGAGTCCGCGCGCTGGACTATTGCTATAGCCACTTCGGCGATTACTCAGTTGAAAATTACTTGAACCATAATATTTGAAATTGCAGGCCGGGGTGGCATCATGAAATCTCGAAATTATCTTGGCGCAGCCAGCGCCATGGCTCTTCTTTGCATGTCGTCAGCGGCAATCTCAGGCGAACAATCTTCCGGCCAGCAGGCCATCGGCTATCGCATCGGCCTCGCCTTCGCCGGCGTCCACAACACGCTTGGCGGACTGGGGATAGAATCATCTGGCGGCGTGAAAGTTGCCGACACCCGTCCAACCGTGATGTTTGATGGGACGCTGGGCTACGATTTTGCCGCCAATTGGGGCATCCAGGGCGACCTGCAGGCCGCGGCGCTAGGCCGGCCCGACGTCGCCGACGGCGACAGGACCAACGCTTATGGCCACGGCGCCGTCCACCTCTACCATCGCACGGACAACTTTCTCGTCGGTGCCCTGGGCGGCCTTGGCATTCACGACGACCGCGGCGATTCCAACCGCGAGATGAACTACTGGTTCGCCGGCGCCGAAGGCAAGATGCTGACCGGCTGGGGCTCGGTATTCGCCCAGGCGGGCTACCTCGATTCATACGACAGGTACGACGAAGGCACGCGGGACGCGCCATTCGCCCGGCTTGGCATCAACTACTTCCTCAACGACAACTGGTCGGTGAAGCTGGACGGCGCCTATGCCGGCGGCAAGAAGTGGACGGACGACCTTCCCAACCGGATCTTCGACTTCAACGTGGAGAGCGAAATCCGCCCGGAAACCTGGCCTGTCTCGTTGTTCGCCCGCTATGAATTCACCCAGATTTCCTACCATGCGCTTGACAGCGACCAATACCGCTATGGCGAGAACTTCCATACCTTCATGGTCGGACTGAAATTCCGCTCCGGCGCGACCCTGCGCGATGCCGACCGTGCACCTGGCTCCCTTGACCTCCCGTCCTTCGGCAAATGGGTCGCCTTCAACGCCAACGAAGTCGAGTAGCTGGCTCTGCGCTGGTAAACTCAAAAAAGGGCGCCACAAGGCGCCCTTTTTCTTTGCAGCGGTGTCTCACACGCCACAGCCTTACGCGGACACCTTGCGAGTTGCCCCAACTGCCCGCAGACTGAAACGCGGGGTTCAGCCATTCCAGGTCAATGGACAGGCGGCCGAAAGGACATGGGCCGCAGATGCCCGCTTGAAACAGTTGAGGCGTACGGAATGAAATGTTGCGTCTACACCGTGCTGCTTGGGGGCTACGAAGACCTCAACGAACAGCCGGCCGCCTCCCGTTCCAACCTGCCCTTCATCTGCCTGACCGACGATCCCACGCTGCGAAGCGAGAGCTGGGACTGCCGCGTGGTCGAGCCATTGTTTCCGCAGGACCCGATACGCAGCCAGCGCGACCTGAAGATCCGCCCACATGTCCACCTTCCGGGCTACGATCGCTCCATCTACATCGACAATTCGGTGATCCTGAAGGAGCCGCCCGAACGGCTGCTGCAACTGTTCGAGCCCGAGGTCGGCTTCCTCGTCCCATCTCATTCTTTCCGGGAGACGGTACTGGATGAGTTCCTGGAGGTGGCGAGACAAGGTCTTGACGATCCCACCCGCATTTTCGAGCAGCTCAACCACTACACGCTGAGCTGTCCCGAAGTGCTGGAAGAGCGCCCATGGTGGACAGGCATCCTAGTCCGCGACCATCAGTCGGCGCGCGTGCGTGCGATGCTGGAGAACTGGGCTTCGCACGTCATGCGCTACTCGCGCCGGGACCAGCTTTCGATGAACATGGCGTTTCGGTTCGCCAATTTCCGTCCGACGCCATGGGCCGTGGACAACAGGGGGTCCGACTTGCATCTCTGGCCACATATGGTGGCGCGGGATCGCCATCTGGGCCCCCGCAATCCGGCGGTCAGCCTGATGCCTGTGGCTGCCCGAATGCGGCACATGGAGCAGAAGGAGGCCGAATGGAACACCCAGGAGCATGCTTTTCGCGCGGAGATCGCAAGGCTTAACGCAAAAGCCGAAGCGCGCCGCCCCCAGAACCGCTTGCGACGGCTGGGCAAGAAGATACTCCGCTTGCCCAGCCGGGTGGCTGTCGGGCGAAAGCCGGAAGTTGCCGTGCTGCCGGATCGTGTCCGTGTCCCGGGCGGCGCGTGGATACATGTCGATCCTCTGGACCGCCGCGGCCAGCATTTGATCAAGTCTGGCGGCAACTTCAATCCGCCTACCCTGGCTGCCTGGCACCTGCTGTTGCAGGAACGGCCCTGGACACATGTCATCGATGTTGGCGCCAACTATGGCGAGATGCTCGTCAATGGCGGGCTGCCTTCTGGAGCAAGCATCGTCGCGGTCGAGCCCAATCCGGCCATACGTCCCTATCTCGAACGCACTTTGCGCGAGTCGGGACTGTCCGCGACTGTTGTAGACGCTGCGCTGTCCGACAAGTCGGGTGAAGCCGCGCTTCATGTCGATCCACACTGGTCGGGCACGGTCCGCCTCGCCAAGCCGGGCCACAGCAACACCCTGCCAGTGCGAACAACCACGCTGGATGCCCTCCTCAGCGGATTCGACGCTGATCCTTCGACAATGCGCGTTCTGGCAAAAGTGGACGTTGAAGGCCACGAGGCGGCCGTACTGCGTGGCGCGCTCGCCATGCTGCCACGCCTCGGCGACTTCGCGGCGCTGGTCGAAATCCTGCACGTCCCACCGGTCGACCTCATCTGGCTGACTGGCCACTTCGACATATCGCTGCTCGATATGGAGCCCGGCGGCGGACTCGTGACGGCTTCGCCGCGGCAATTGGACGAAATGCTGGGTTCCGGACGTTACCATGCGCAGGATGCCGTCTTGCGTCGCCGCGTATAGATCGGCCTCCGGCGATCGTGTCCGGCTGATCACAAGGCTGGTGCCGGTCCAAGCCTACGACAGCCCTGAAAAAATCCCCCTCTCCTATGTCTCGTGGCTGCTATGCCTCGAGGCTACGGTTGCGGTCCTGCCAGAGTTCCAGGGCGGCCAGCACCGCCACTCCAATGCCAAGGCCGATGTGCCAGCCGCGCAGCGTGCCGCCATATCCGAAGACGAATGGCTGCACGACCATCCAGACACCGCCGAACAGCGACAGGATTTCCTCCCAGCGCCGCAGGAATATCTGCTCGAGTCCGGATAGCACGACGATCGCGGCGCCAACGAGCGCGGTGACCGCCATCATCGTCGGCATGTCGGTTACGCCGAACCACATCGGAGACACGATGATCGCGGCGCCGAGGATCATCGACACGATGTCCTCCCAGCGCCGATGCGTGGTGAGCCCCAGGGGCTCCATTACGTTAAGCGTTGCCATGACGAAAATCCTCTTAGGCTACGTTCGAGTTAAGCTCGAGCGCCCGTGAGGACTATGTGCGTGCTAGTCGAACTCCTCAGTCGGGCGTTCTCGCACTGCCGCCATTATCGCAAAAAAATGCAATAAGTTCAATGCACAGGAGCGTGTACCCGGCGGCGGCCTAGATACTCAGCCAGTCCGGTGCCGCCACGCATGCGCGCTATTTCAGGGCAAACCGGGCATGGGAAGCCGGCGCTTGTCGCCCTCACCTCCACCTCAGCCACAACAACGCCGCGCACCCGCCCAGCGCGGTGACGAGCCCGATCCAGAACCACTCCGTGCGCCCGGTCATGAAGCTGCCGCCGAGCAGGCCGGCACCTTGCAGGATCCAGACGGCGCCGACGACGACCGCGAGCGCCGCCGCGATGTTTGCCAATAACTTCATCTCGACAAAACCTCCTTTTCGATTATCTTCACAACGTCCGCCTGCTTCTTGATATTTCTTTTTTCCTGAAAGTACTCTCAAGTATTCTTCCGGCAGTAGCGATTCCTGCGATTTGCCGATGATCTCGGCACAAGCTTCGCAAATATGAAGATATTCCTTCTCAGCGAGCCGTTCAGGCCTGACAAACTGTTACCTTGAGACTCCAAACGTGTGCGCTCGCCTCGGAACTGCCCGATGCTTGCCGCATTCGCTGCCACATTTAGGTTGAAACCGCTCCGTGTGTTTATCAACAGAGCGTTAACCAGAAGATGAAGAACCGCGCCAAGCCCGCGATCGCGGCGGCCACCCTCGCCGCCAGCTTGATGATTGCCCTTACCGGCACCGCCTCCGCCCAGTGCGGCAAGGCTTCCTGGTATGCGCTGACCTCGAAGACCGCATCGGGCGAACGCATGAACCCATCGGCCATGACCGCGGCGCATCGCTCGCTTCCCTTCGGCACCAAGATCCGCGTGACCAATCAGAAGAACGGCAAGAGCGTTATCGTGCGCATCAACGACCGCGGCCCGTTCATCAAGGGGCGCGTGCTCGACCTGTCCAAGGGCGCTGCCCAGCAGATCGGCTTCATCAGGTCCGGACATACCGCCGTCTGCATGCAGCGGACGAGCTGAGGCGAACAGCCTCTACCTCATCAGCCGTCGCGCCGCCGTCTCGGCCATCGCCTCGACAAGGCCGAGCTGCCACTCTGTCCGGCAATAGGCACGGAAATCGAAGCAGGGCAGACCCGGACAGACCTCGAATTCGATGAGGTGGACGCTATCGTCCGCCTCGACGCGGAAGTCGAGCGAGAAGACGTCGCGCAGGCCAAGCCCTGCCATCAGCTTCACGGCGACCTGCCTGATCTTTTCGGCGGCACGCGGTTGCACCGATGCTACCTGCACCAGTTCCGGCTCGACATACTGGCCCGCTTCCCTGGCTGCCATGCCGGTGTCGCCATACAGCGCCATACTGTCGGCCATGGTCTGGAAATCGCCGCCTGAATCGACGAAGACGATGCCGAGCACCTCGGGTCCGGCATCGGGGTCCATGGCCAGAAAGCTCGCCCGCACATTGCGGCCGGCGACATAGGGCTGGACGACGACGTCGTCGCGATAAGCATCAAAGACCCTACGCCCGAGCGCCAGCGCATCGCCTGATTTGCCGATGCGCGAATCCGCCCAGATGCCGATCTTGGCGCCGAGCCGGTTCGGCTTGACGAAATAGCCCGACGAAGACGCCGGCGGCTCGACCAGCCATTCGCCGCCGCGCGCAAGGCCCGCGGCCGGCACCGGCAGGCCGAGTGCTGAAAGCACAGCACCTGCACGGAACTTGTCCTGGCACAGCGCAAACAGCGAGTCGTCGGCGCCGATGGTCCTCAAGCCGTTGAGCCGGGCAAGTGCTGGCGCTGCACCGCCGCGGAAATAGGCGATGCCGTCGGTCAACGTCCACACCAGGCTGGTGCCACGGTCCGCGGATGCCAGCACCGTTGCCGCGTCGTCCAGCTCGACGGCGCGGAAGTCGAGGCCGCGCTCGGAGCATGCATCGGCAAGGGCGCCGAACTCCGGATCCATGTCGGTCGACTGCGCCAGATAGGAAGAAATCTCCGTCGCCGCCCGCTGCGCAAAGCCATCGGCCAGCAGCCGGTCGAAACAGGCGCGCTCCGGCTCGTGGACGAGAATGAGCGTCGGTCTTTGTCCGGCCATCGGGCACTCTTCCTGCTGCCATGCAAGACGAAGCAAAGCGCCTCGCCTGATCCAGACAATGACACCCCGGATGCACCGGACTTGCCGGAAAACCGACCTGTTGCCATCGCCCCGGCGACAGCCCAAGCGACAAATCTCAGATCAGGACGTTCGGCTCGTGCCGGCCATTGACCCTGATGTCGAGCAGGAAGGTCTTGCCGGCATGCGGGTCGGCCCGCCTCGCCTTGGCGCTCATGCCTTCGGCGGCCGTGGTCACCACCATCCTGTCGGCTGCGGCCCCCACGAATCCCGGGCACGATGCCTGCACCGCCGGCACCGGCACGCTGCGCACCAGTCTGCCGTCGGGAGCATAGGCGTCGACGCGGCCGCCGCCCCAGCTGGCGTTCCACAGCACCCCGTCGCGGTCGACGACCGAGCCGTCGATGTCGCCCCTGCCGCCACGGCGGTCGACGAACAGTTTCGGCTCGCCGAGCGGCAGGCCGGTGTCGGCGTCGCAGTCGAGGCGATAGAGCAGGTTGATCGCCGTGTCGGTGTAATAGGCCGTCTTGCCGTCGGGGCTGAAGCAGATCGAATTGGGGATGCTGATTGCCGGAAACAGCAGCCGGAGCTCGCCACGGAAGAACCAGTAGATGGCCCCGGCACCCGCCTCGGCCTTCTTGCCCATGGTGCCGAACCACAGCGCGCCACACGGGTGCACGCGCGCGTCATTGGAGCGGGTGCCGGCATTGGCTGCTTCGACCGACATATGCAGCACAAGCTTGCCGGTAGTGGCGTCGCGGACATGCAGCCCGGTTTCGGTCAGCAGCAGCTGGCGTTCGCCATCGATCGTGGCAATCGCGCTCGCCATCTCGCCCAGCTGGTGGATGCGCGTTTGCCCTCCCGCAAGCTTCCGTTCCAGCATCCGGCTGGCCAGGATGTCGAACCAGTAGAGCGTGTCGGTGGCGGGATCGTAGGTCGGGCCCTCGCCGAGCTCGCAGGCCTCGTCGGACAGGATCGTGGCTGCCATCTCAGGCGCCCTTGCCGATGGCATCCCAGCCGGCCACGGCGGCCCGGGCGCGTTCGCCGACCTCGGCAGCGCTCATGCCAGGCTTGTAGAGGCTCGACCCCAGGCCGAAGAGCTGCACGCCGACCTTGGCATAGGCCGCGAAATCGACCTCCGACACGCCGCCGACGACGCCGACCTGCGTCTCCTTGGGCAGCACGGCGCGGATCGCCGAAATGCCGCCCGGCCCGAGCACGCTCGCGGGGAAAAACTTCAGCGCCGAGGCGCCCAGCCGCAAGGCCAGAAACGCGTCGGTCGGCGTCAGCACGCCCGGCATCGTCACCATCTTGTGCATGCCGGCCCGGCCCATCACCTCGGCGTCGATGTTGGGGCTGACCAGCAACCGGCCACCGGCATCGTGGAGCCGGTCGACATCCTTAGCCCACACCACCGTGCCCCCGCCGACGAGCGCCGAAGGCAGCGCCCTGGCCAGGATCTCGATGGAGCGGAATGGGTTGGGCGAATTGAGCGGCACCTCGATCGCCTCGATGCCGGCATCGAACACGGCGCGGCCGACATCCAGCGCCTCCTCCGGCTTCAGCCCGCGCAGGATGGCAACCAGCCCGCGGCCAAGCTCGGGAAACGGTGCAGTCACGCTCATTTGGCCACTCCTTCAGCCAGCATGCCATTGCGGCGGGCAGCTGCCACCAGGCCGGCCAGCACCGCTTCATCGGCGTCGGCGATGGTCACAGCGATACCGTCGAGCCGCATCGCCTCGGCATAGAGCGCGCCCAGCGCACCCGAGACGACAAGCACAACAGGTGCGTCGCGCCGGCCGAAACGCCTGATTGCCGAAGCGATCTCGGCGCCGATCAGCAGGCCCGAAAGAGCGGCGGCCGCATCGTCCTGGCCGAGCCCCGAGAGCAGGCCCGAGGCGCGGATACCGAACAGCCTTGCGCCGATGTCGCCGTCGGATAGCGCCTCCCGGCACCAGTCGCGGAACGCCTCACTATCCGGCGACACCTTCGCCGGCTGGTCGCCGATCGAGTGGCGCAGGATCGAATGCTGCGACAGCACCGAAAACATCTCGCCGGTTGGCCAGGTGCCGAAGCCCGTGATGGCACCGCCCTCGGCGATGACCCATTTGGAGTGCGTTCCGGGCATGCAGACGAGATGGCTGCCCGACCCGATCAGCTTGGTGATCCCGGCGAGCTGGGTCTCCTCTCCGCGCATGACGTCGGGCGTGCGTGGATTGCGCTGCGCGAGGCCCGGCACGATGCGGATGTCGCGCGCGACACCCGGAACCGGCACGGCGCTACCCAGAATGTCACCCAGCGACGCCGGCACTTCGACGTAAGGTGCCTCGACCCAGCCTTGGCGGGCGCCGGCCATGCCGCAGACGATGGACGGCAGATCGGTTGGTGCTGCCATGTCCCGCAGCTGCCGGTCGAGCACTGTCGCAAAGCCCTTGTGCTGCGCTGTCAGCAGGCCCTCGTCGCTGCGCCGCTCGTCCAGCACGGCACCCTTGGCATCGAGCAGCCAGACGCGCAGCCTCGTCGTGCCCCAGTCGACAGCCGCGATTGTTGGCGTGGCACTCAAAGGATCCCTCCATCGATGATCAGGGTTTGCGCCGTCAGCATTCTCGAAGCGTCGGAAGCCAAAAACAGCACCGTCCCGACCATGTCTTCGGGCAGCATCATCCGCTTGATGCATTGCCTGTCGATATGCGCCTTGAGCGACTTCTCGCTGACCCACAGTTCACGTTGCCGCTCGGTGATGACCCAGCCGGGCGCAACCGCATTGACCCTGATGTTGTCGGGGCCGTAACGCCCGGCGAGCCCCTTGGTCAGGCCGACGATCGCCGCCTTCGCCGCCGTATAGGCCGGCATGGCGCCGATGTTGAGCATGTAGGAGGTCGAGCTGAAATTGATGATCGAGCCGCCGCCGGCCCTGACCATGCCTGGGGCCACCGCCTGGATGGTGAAGAAATGCGGCTTGAGGTTGATGGCCTGGTTTTCGTCCCAGCTTTCGGGCGTGACATCCGCCACCTCGTGGCGCACGTCGTTGGCGGCGTTGTTGACCAGCACCGTCACCGGGCCGTGCTCTTCTTCGGCGCGGCCGACGGTGCGGCGCAGCTCGGCGATGTCGCGCAAATCGGCTCGCAGATAAAGCGGCCGGTTGCCGGTCGCCTGCTCGATCTCGTCGCACAGTTCCTGGCTCGGCTTGAGAGCGATGTCGATGAAGGCAACCTTCGCACCCTGCCGGGCAAAGGCTTCGGTCAGCGACGCACCGATGCCGGTTCCGCCGCCGGTGATCAGCACCGACTGGCCCTCGAGATCAGGAAATCGTGCCGATGGCATCATGATCTTTCCCCTCGCCTCGCCAGCTTCCCCCAAAGCCGGACATGCCCTCCGTCATAGAGCAAGATCGGGAAAAGTGGGAACCGGTTTTCGGAAAAGATCGTGCTCGCTCACGGAAAAATCGGAGCGCTGATCCGAGGCCTCGCACCGGGGCAGGCGATCGCTCAAATCCGGCGTCCCGGCACCCCGATCTCGCGTTCGCCACGGGTGCGTCAGGCCCCGAGCGACGCCAAAGCCGTGTCAGGGAATGGCAGTCAGACCGCCCGGGCGTAGGGCGCGCTGCGATCGCGGAGATAGCCGAGCGTGGCATCGGCGTCGGCCGGACGGCCGAACAGATAGCCCTGCCCGCCGGCGCAGCCGAACTGCGTCAGCCGCTCCGCCTGCGCTTCCATCTCGATGCCTTCGGCAACGACGTCCATGCCGAGGCCCTCGCACATCGCCAGGATGGCGCGGATGATGTGCTCGGACGGCCGGTCCTCGAGGATCGAGGCGACGAAGGCACGGTCGATCTTGAGCTTGTCGAAGCGGAACTCGCGCAGGCGCCCGAGCGACGACTGGCCGGTGCCGAAATCGTCGAGCGAGACGCGGATGCCGACGCGGCGCAGATCCTCGACGATCTTTTCCGCCGAGGCGGGATCTGTCATCAGGCCGGTTTCCGTGATCTCGATCTCGAGGCGGCGCGGGTCGAAGCCGGTCCGTTCGAGGATCGACAGGATGTGCAGGCCGGTGTTCTGGTCGACCAGCTGCGACGGCGACAGGTTGAACGACAGGAACATTTCCTTCGGCCAGCTGCGCGCCGCTTCCGCCGCCTTGCGCAGCACCAGCTGCGACAGCGGGCCAATGATGCCACGCTCCTCGGCGATCGGAATGAAGACAGCAGGCGAAACGAAGCCAAGGTCGCGGTCGGTCCAGCGCGCCAGCGCCTCGAAACCAATGGTGCGGCGGCTGTTGAGATCGACGATCGGCTGGAAATGCGGCGCGACATCGCCGGCGGCAACGGCGCGGCGCAGCGCCTGCTCGATGCGGGTGACGCGCTTGGCCGCCTCTTCCATTTCGCGGGTATAGACCACGACGCGGCCGCGGCCCGAGCGCTTGGCGTGATACAGCGCCGTCTCGGCCTTGCGCACCAGCGTCTCGGTGGTGTCGTCGCTCGAATGGAACAGCGAGCAGCCGACCGACGCCGACAGTCGCGCCGTGCGCTCGCCGACATCATAGGGTGCCGACAGGATTTCGATCAGCATGCGCGCCTTTTCAGCCGCCGCATCTTCGCTGAAAACCAGCGGGTAGAGGAAAGCGAACTCGTCGGCGCCAATGCGCGCCACCGCCGAATAGCCATCACAGGCGGCGCGCAGGCGCATCGCCACCTGGATCAGGATATCGTCGCCGGCACGGTGGCCGAACAGGTCGTTGATCGGCTTGAAGCCGTCGAGATCAAGGATGCCGACGGTGAAGGGCGCGGGGTCCTCGGCGCGGTCGCCGATCAGCCGCTCGACCTTGTCGAAGAACCGGCGCTGGTTGCCGAGCCCGGTCAAGGCGTCGGTGAAGGCCAGATCCGCCGTATCCCTGTCCGAATGGCTGACGCCGATGGGCATGCTTTGTCTCTGTTCTGCTAATATTTGAAACTATTGCAGCACAGTGCCAGCAAAGCGTTTAGGAATTGTATTCGATCAGCTTGCCGTCCGTATTTCGACACCGCGTCGAAACCGGTTTCAGCGACCATCATCTGGCGCCGCCTGGTGCAGCCCTCGAAACCGGGTACCGATGAAATGGACGAGGCGGCGGCTAGGCGCCCTGCGTGGCCGCATCGCGCTTGCGGTTGCGGAAGTGGACGACCAGCCGTAGCGCGATCGCGGCGAGGATCAGCGCCATGTAAGGCCAGTAGAGTTCCGGTTTCAGCACGGCCCGGCGCCCGAAATTGACGACAAAGAAGACGGCCAGGAACCAAACGCCGCCGGTGTGGATGATGCGCCAGGCTTTCGGTCCGACCGCGGCGGCCGTCCGGTCGAACGATGTCGCGGCCATCAGGACGATGGCGAGATAGCCGGTGCCGCCGGCAATGAAGGCGGCGGGCGCCGTCAGCTCGTCGAACAGCATCGGATCGAGCTGCGACAGCGCGAGGATGGCGGCGGCATGGACGCCGTGTGAAAACGCGAATGCGAGGCCGAAATAGCGGCGGTTCGCCCTGATCCACCGCGTCATTGCCGAGGGCCAAAACTGCGCCAGGCTCGAGGCGGTGAAGGCGAGCACGAACAGGACGAGCGAGGTGCGCGCGGTCAGCCTTATCGCCATGCGCGCGCCGTCGACCGGATCGCCTGCAAGGCCGACGGCTACGGCGCATGCCGCCAGCACGCCGGCGCCGAGCCAGGCGGTCAGCCTCCAGCCGTTCGGCGGCCAGGTCGAAGTGCTTTCGGGCAATGATTGCATCATTTCTCCTCCGATGTAATCACTGCTTACATTTGATCGCGGAGAACTGTCAAGCCGATGTTTACGCCGTTTACATTTCGACCGGCCGGCCGCTACTAAGGAGCCATGACGAAATCTCCCGGCACCCGCGCGGCCTATCATCACGGCAACCTCGTCGAGGAACTCATCGCCGCCACCATCGGACTGATCGAGGAGAAGGGCGTCGACGCCGTCTCGGTGCGGGAAGCGGCCAAGCGCGCCGGCGTTTCGCCTGCCGCCCCCTTTCGCCATTTCGCCAACAAGACGGCACTGATGACGGCGGTGGCCGAGCAGGCCATGGGGCGCCTGACCTTGTCGGTCCAGCAGGAACTTGAGGCGACCGGGGACGCCGACCCGGTGGAGGGGCTGCGCGCCATCGCGCGCGGCTATCTCGCCTGGGCGCTCGCCAATCCGACGCATTTCGACGTCATCGCCTCGCGCACGCTCATCGACTTCCACGGTTCGCCGAAGCTCACGAGCGAAACCGAGGCGATCCGCCTTGTCATGCTCGACCTGATCGCCCGCGGCCAGGCGAGCGGCCGCATCGCCCGGACGCTTGCGCCGGACGCATTGATGTTGTCGGCCCGCGCCTTCATCTACGGCCTGTGCCGCATGTGGATCGATGGCCATTTCACCGAATGGCACGTCGAGAAGCCGGCCGGGCAGGCGATGGCCGAAGCGGTCGAGCTGTTCATCGACATGATCGGCGGCCGCCACGCGACGGAGCGTGCCGGGGCATAGGAACGGCGTCGGGCGGATCGGACGAAATTGTTCGCGCGCCCCGCCATTGCATAAGGCCGGCAAATTGCTACATCCTCGTCACCGCAGCGCAACCGGATATCAGGTTGCGTGACCAGACAAGCCGCGCCGGAGACCTCCATGGCCCTCAAGATCGCCGTCCAGATGGACCACATCTCCACCGTCAACATCGCCGGCGACACGTCGTTTGCGCTGTCGCTGGAAGCGCAACGGCGCGGCCATGAGCTCTACCACTACACCCCAGACCGCCTGTCGATGCGCGACGGCAAGGTTTTCGCCCGCATCGAGAAGCTTGAAGTGCGCGACATCAAGGGCGACCACTTCACCCTCGGCGACCCGGTCCGCACGGACCTGTCGGAGATGGACGTGATCCTGCTGCGCCAGGATCCGCCCTTCGACATGAACTACATCACCACCACCCACATGCTCGAGCGCATCCACCCGAAGACGCTCGTCGTCAACGACCCGGCCTGGGTGCGCAACAGCCCCGAAAAGATCTTCGTCACCGAATTCGCCGACCTGATGCCGGAGACGCTGATCACCAAGGACCCGCAGGAAGTCGCGGCCTTCCGCAAGGAGTTCGGCGACATCATCGTGAAGCCGCTCTACGGCAATGGCGGCGCCGGCATCTTCCATTTGCACGAGGCCGACCGCAACCTGTCGTCGCTGCTCGAAATGTTCGGCCAGCTGTTCCGCGAGCCCTACATCGTCCAGCGCTACCTCAAGGACGTGCGCAAGGGCGACAAGCGCATCATCCTGATCGACGGCGAGCCTGCCGGCGCCATCAACCGCGTGCCGGCCGAGCATGACGCGCGCTCCAATATGCATGCCGGCGGCCGCGCCGAGAAGACCGAGCTGACCGAGCGCGAGCGCGAGATCTGCGCCCGCATCGGCCCCTCGCTACGCGAACGCGGCTTCATCCTCGTCGGCATCGACGTCATCGGCGACTACATGACCGAGATCAACGTCACCTCGCCGACCGGCATCCGCGAGGTCAAGAAGTTCGGCGGCGCCGACATCGCCGCCCTGTTCTGGGACGCGGTGGAGAAGAAGCGCACCTGAGCGGCCCGCTCCCACTTTCGCTAACGTCTCCCGAGCCAGCTCAAACCGGCCAGCGTCACCAGCGCCATGACCGCGCAATAGGCAACAAGCGGCCAGGCGGTGTCGCCGCCAAGCATGACCACCACAAGCGTGCCGACAGTCCCGACGATCAGGCTCTGGACGCAGAAGTAGAGCGCCACGGCCGTGCCCGCGACATCGCCGAACTGCTGCAGCGCGCCATTCGCCGTCACCGCAGCGGCAAGGACAATGCCGATCGAGATCACCCACATCGGCACGACGAAGGTGAGGAACGACGGCTCGGCGAGCAGCTGCCCGAGGGCGAGCAGCAGGGCGCCAAGTAGCAGCATCGCCATCCCGCGAGCCAGGCATCCCGCGATCCCCCAGCGCGCCACGAACAGCCTGGCGAAGCGCGTTGTGACGATCATCGCCACCGCCGCCGTGGCGAAGGCGAGGCTGAAGCCGATCTCGGAGAAACCGGCACGGTCGATGAGCACGCGCGGCGCCGTCGAGAAGAAGACGAAGAAGGCGCCCATCGCCGCACTGAAGCCCAGCGTATAAACCCGGAAGGCCGGATTCTTGAGGATCGTCCGGAAGGCCGGGCGCTGCCGCGTCGTCGCCTCGGGCCGCGTCTCATGCCAGCGCCAAAGCGCGTTCAGCGTCGCCGCCACCGCGAGCATGCCGAGCGTGGCGAAGATCGCGCGCCAGCCGAAGCCCTGGGCGATCAGCGCGCCGGCTATCGGGCCGAGCGCCGGCACGCAGGCCAGCATGGCGCTGAACAGGCCATAGATGACGGCACTTTCCGGCCGCTCGGCATAGACGTCGCGCACCGTGGCGAAGGTGGCGACGAGTGCCGCCGACGCGCCCAGCGCCTGGACCACGCGCAGGACGACGAACAGCGGTGCCGAAGAGCTGGCGGCAAGCAGGAACGACGCTGTCGCAAACAACAGCGCCCCCGATATCAGCACAGGCCGTCGGCCGATCCTGTCCGAGATCGGGCCGAACACCACCTGCCCGAGCCCAAGCACGAGCATGTACAGGCTCAGCGTCAGCTGGACGACGGCAGGCGTCGTGCCGAGGATCGCGGGCATCGCCGGCACGACCGGCAGGTAGATGTCCATGGCCAGCGAGGCCAGGATGTCGAAAGGCGCCATCAGCAGCAGCGCTGCAGGCAGGGAATAGCTCCACGCATGGGGAGAGTTTCGATTGGGCATGAGTTTTCATCCGCACAAATGAATTTCATCTGGCGGCGATCTGCCACTTCGTTTGTCCACAGCATCGGCCAGAGACCGGAAGCGATTTCCGGCAGCCGCGCTGGACTGATCATGATCTCAGAATGAGGGGCAGGGCGCCGCAACAACGCTCGGTGTTGTTGCGGCCTATCTGTCTGCGGACTTGGCTGTGCCCATGTTCATGTCCCGCGAATACTATGAATTCGCGGCTTCGTACCAGCCCGCTTGGACGGGAACAACCCCGAGCCTTGAAAAGGTGCGACGCTGGCGGGCCCGTCGAGGGCGCCGCCGGGCGTTGGAAGCTGGCCTGGTCTCAGGCGGCGCGCGGGTTGCGAACGCCGGTCGCCTCTGGTGCCTTGAAGATCCGGAACGTGTTGCGGCCCCCGGCCTTGGCTTGATACAGCGCCGTGTCGGCCCGCACCAGAAGCTCCGACGGCGTGCATTCTTCGTAGCGGGCGATGCCGATCGAGGCGCCGAGCTTCAGCGCCCGGCCGCCATTGTCGACCGGTCTGCCGAGCCTGTCGATGATATCGCGCGCAAGTTCAGAGATCGCCGCAAGATCGAGTTGCGGCCCTGCCAGCACGGCAAATTCGTCGCCGCCGATGCGCGAGACCAGATCGACGCCGGCGCAGGCGCTTTCCAGGCGCCGGGCCACGTCCTTGAGGCATTCGTCGCCGGCGATGTGGCCGAAAGTGTCATTGATCTGCTTGAAGCCGTCGAGATCGACAAGCAGCAGCGCGCCGAGCGCGGGCTGGCCCGAGGTCGCAGCCGTCAGCTCCGCCAGCTTCGACTGGAACCGGCTGCGGTTGGCGAGCCCGGTCATGACGTCGTATTCGGCGAGATAGCGGGTCTGGTCGGCAAGGATCTTCTCTTCGGTGATGTCCTGCTTCATGCCGAAGATGCGCACGGCGACGCCGTCCTCGCATTCGACGCTGGCGGTGATGCGGATCCAGCGGCGGTTGCCCTTCGCGGTTACGATCTCGGCGTCGAGGCCGAAGCCGGTACGTTCCGCTATGCCCTTGCTGCGCTTGGCCTGCAGCTCGGCCGCCGAGGCCGGCGTATAACATTTGACGATCTCCGCCCTGTCGAGTGGCGCGTCGCGCGGCAGGTCGAAGAGGTCGTAGACCACGTCAGTCCATTGCAGGGCCTGGTCGGCAAGGTTGCATTGCCACACGCCGATGCGGGCGGCGGCCGAGGCGCGGTCGAAGATCTTCTGGCTCTGCGAGAGCGAGGCGGCCTGCTCGCGGATCAGCGCTGCCTGCGCCTCGAGCCTGGTCTTGAGCCCGGCGATCGTGGCGGCTTCGCGTTCCCTAAGAACGGCCCGCCGCCGCATGTGTCTCGATGACGGACTGCGCATGATGTGGATCGCTTGCCTCTATTGTCGGCGTCACATTCGCGCTGCAGCGCTTAATATTCCCTCTCTCTAATGCCGCAACGGCACGTCTCCGAGCGCTAGGGTTAACGCATCCCAAACTCTGGTTGCGTCAGGGTGCATGTTCTTGAATTGTTCTTGCGCGTTTCTGCAATCTATGCTTGTCTTGGGCCGGGACTTCAACGGCCTTGAGCAGGCGAGGGGCCGCCTGCCTGATTTCGAACCAACGTGCATGAATTGCCGCAGCGCATCCGTGCGTCCTCAAGGGCGTGCCGCGCTACAGGGAGGGCAGCATGGTTTCGCGCGTACGCACTGTCGCGTTCCAGGGCATCGAGGCGGTTCCCGTCGACGTGCAGGTGATGGTGGCGCCGGGCAAGGTTGGCATGCAGATCGTCGGCCTGCCCGACAAGGCGGTGGCGGAAAGCCGCGAGCGGGTGCAGGCGGCCCTGCACGCCTCCGGCCTGTCGATGCCGGCCAAGAAGGTCACGGTCAATCTCGCCCCTGCCGACCTGCCCAAGGAAGGCAGCCACTACGACCTGCCCATTGCGCTCGGGCTGATGGCGGCACTCGGCGCCCTGCCCGGCGATGCACTCGCCGCCTATGTGGTGCTTGGCGAGCTGTCGCTCGACGGGACGATTTCGGCGGTGGCAGGGGCATTGCCGGCGGCAATCGGAGCGAATGCCGAAGGCAAGGGGTTGATCTGTCCCGCCGCCAGCGGGCCGGAGGCCGCCTGGGCTGGCGCCGACATCGACATCCTGGCGCCGCGCAGCCTTATTGCCATCGCCAACCACTTTCGCGGCACCCAGGTGCTGTCGCGGCCCGAACCGGGCATCCGAGCCGCGGCGCGCGACCTGCCCGACCTCGCCGACATCAAGGGCCAGGAAAGCGCCAGGCGCGCGCTTGAGGTCGCCGCCGCCGGTGGTCACAACCTGCTGATGGTCGGTCCGCCCGGTGCCGGCAAATCGATGCTGGCCGCACGTCTGCCGTCGATCCTGCCGCCGCTGTCGCCCAAGGAGCTGCTCGAAGTGTCGATGATCGCCTCGATCGCCGGCGAACTCGCCGAGGGCAAGCTCACCGACCGGCGGCCGTTCCGCGCGCCGCATCATTCGGCCTCGATGGCGGCGATGGTCGGAGGCGGCATGAGAGCCCGTCCGGGCGAGGTGTCGCTTGCGCATCACGGCGTTCTGTTTCTCGACGAATTCCCCGAATTCACCCCGCAGGTGCTCGATTCCCTGCGCCAGCCGCTCGAAGCGGGCGAATGCATGATCGCGCGCGCCAATCATCGCATCACCTATCCTGCCCGGATCCAGCTGGTCGCGGCGATGAATCCGTGCCGCTGCGGCATGGCCGGCGAGCCCGGCTATCGTTGCCTGCGCGGCACCCGCTGCCAGTCCGACTACCAGGCGCGCATCTCCGGTCCGCTGCTCGACCGCATCGACCTGCGCATCGAGGTGCCGGCGGTCTCGGCTACCGACCTCATCCGCGGCAGCCGCTCGGAAGCCAGCGCCGATGTCGCCTTGCGTGTCGCACGGGCGCGCACCATCCAGCGGGAGCGGCTCGAACGTCATGGGGCGTCAGGCGCCACCACCAACGCGCAATGCGCCGCTGGCCTGATCGAGGACATCGCCGCGCCCGACGCCGCGGGGCTTTCGTTGCTCCGCGACGCCAGCGAAAAGCTCGGCTTTTCCGCCCGCGCCTATCACCGGGTGCTCAAGGTGGCGCGCACCCTGGCCGATCTCGACGGCAACGAGACTGTCGGCCGCATCCATCTCGCCGAAGCGATTTCGTACCGCATCAGCGCTGAACGCATGGCGCAGGCGGCTTAGGAGCGGCGGCGCACCGCGCGCAGCGGTGGCTCAGGCCATCGCCTGGGAAAGGAGGGCGAAAGGAGAAGAACAGCGACGACAGAAGTGAGCAACTGGGAAGCACCCGCGTTCCGCAGCGCTGGTGGAAATCGGCGCCGTCGAGCCCGGTTGGCGTGGCAGATTTGGCGCGCGGGGCTTCTCTTGGGTGCTTGGGCGACGCTCGCGGGATGGTCGACGGCGCAGCGTCTGGAAGAGGCGCTACTTGACCGAGCCGACCATCGTTGTCTGGCCTTCGCGGATCGTCACCCAGCGGCCGGTGTTCTCAGCCGACTGGCGCTTGAGATAGTTGTAGCCGGTCTCGTCCCACTGGCGCACGGCGTCGGTGAGGTTGTCGAGCACGAAGTCGCCTTTCGACGTGCGCACGGTCAGCACCGCATGGCCTTCGCCGTCGGGCTTGCGCACAACCGTGATCAACAGGTCGGACAGCGACACGCCTTCGTGGCTCAGCGTGCGGCGCTTCTCGAGAACATAGTCCTCGCAGTCGCCCTCGCCATTGTCGGGATAGGTCCAGACTTCGTCACGGCCGTAGATGTCGATGTCGTTCATCGGCTTGATCGCCGCATTGACGGCAATATTGACGGCGACGATCTTGCGCCACAACGCCCCGGTCATCTCCACCGGGCCGGCATCTCGCTCCCTGATCGAGCATTCGGCAGGGTTGAGGCGACAGAAATCATAATGGCCGATCGGCTGCGAGGTCAGGCCGCCGGTGGCCATCGGCTGCGCCACGGCCGAGGTTGAGCCGACGGACAAGACAGCGCCAGCCATCAGCCCGAAAAACACACCGGCACGCCCCGCTGCGCGCCGTACGCCTGCCGCGGAAATCATCTGCCCCGCTCGCCCCTTTACATCGTTAACAAAACGTTAAGATCGTTGACCGGGCAGAGTCAATCGAAGCGCGCGGCAGATTGCAGACATGGTTACCGCAGCGGCGGCCAAGCGATAATTGTGCAACAGACGCGCAGTATGGCCGCTCGGCAACCGGAGCCAGGTTTCTGCAGTCACGCTGCACGAATTCAACGAGTTAGGGTGCCGTGTCACTCGATGCGCGCCCACAACGCAGAAAGGCCCGGTGTCTTGCACCGGGCCTTGCCTGTGGAAAAGCTGACGCTGGCTGGCTAGGCGGCCATCAGGCCTTGCGCACCAGGCGCGGCCTGGCCGCCTTGCGCGCGGAAGCGCCATAGCTGGCCATGAAATCGACGATGCGCGGCACGATCTCGGCGCGGAAGCGCGAGCCGTTGAAGACGCCGTAGTGGCCGACAGCCGGCTGCATGTAATGCGCCTTCATGTCATCGGGAACGTTGACGCACAAATCGTGCGCCGCCTGCGTCTGGCCAATGCCGGAAATGTCGTCGTTCTCGCCCTCGACGGTGAACAGCGCCACGTTGCGGATCGCCGAGGTGTCGACCAGCTGGCCGCGATGGGTCATCTCGCCCTTGGGCAAGGAGTGACGCACGAATACCGTGTCGACGGTCTGCAGGTAGAATTCGGCGGTCAGGTCCATCACCGCCAGATACTCGTCATAAAACTCGCGGTGCTTGTCGGCGCCGTCACCGTCGTTCTTCACCAGGTGCATGAAGAAGTCCTTGTGCGCGGTGATGTGGCGGTCGAGGTTCATGGTCATGAAGCCCGACAGCTGCAGGAAACCCGGATAGACCTCGCGGGCAAAGCCCGGTGCGGGCCACGGCACCTGCATGATGACGTTGTCGCGGAACCACTCGATGCTCTTCTTCTCGGCGAGTTCGTTGACCGCCGTCGGATTGCGCCTTGTGTCGATCGGCCCGCCCATCAGCGTCATCGTCGACGGCACGAAGCGGTCGCCGCGCGCTTCCATGACGGCCACAGCCGCGAGCACCGGCACCGACGGCTGGCACACCGCCATCACATGGGTGTCTGGTCCGAGCGCATGGAACATGTCGATGACATAGTCGATGTAGTCGTCGAGATCGAACTTGCCTTCGGTCACCGGCACCATGCGGGCGTCAGTCCAGTCGGTGATGTAGACGTCGGCATGCGGCAGCATCGCCTCGACGGTGCCGCGCAGCAGCGTCGCATAGTGGCCCGACATTGGCGCCACGATCAGAAGCTTGGGGTCGGGACGGCGGCCGGCGGGCAGGGCGCGCTCGAAATGGATCAGGTTGCAGAATGGCCGCGACCAGGTGACCTTCTCGGTCACACCAACCGGCTGGAAGTCGACCGTCGTCTTTTCGAGGCCGAAGGCCGGCTTGCCATAGCGCCGCGTCGTGCGCTCGAAGAGTTCGGCCATCGCCGCCACCGAGCGGCCGAGCGGCATGTGCGAGAACGGATTGAGCGGGTTGGAATAGAACAGCTTGACGGCGTCGGCATAGGCGCGCGCCGGCTGCAATGCAGCATGGGTCGATTCATAAAGCTGATAAAACATGATGTCCTCATACGGCCATTCGGGGAGGCGAGCCGGCCGGAGGCCCGTCATGCAATGCAGCGAAGTTAACAAACATCTGCTGCGATGCAATATCTCATTCGGCGCGAAACATGGTCATTCTTTAGTCCAAGCTGTTGAAAATCCGTTTCCAATGGCGCCGCCGGCTCAGCATCGGCCTGCCTTGACGTTGTGCATCGCGGCAAGACCCCGAATCAGTCTTCTGGGCGCGCGAAGGCTCGCCTCGGGGCTTGGCGACCCGAAGCGCATGGCAAATCAGACGTATCTGGTGGCTCTAGATGCCTTCGACCAGCATGATTTCGCCATCGGCAAACTGCTGGCGGATCGACTTGGCGTGCTGGTATTCCTCTGAGAAGTAGCAGTTGCGCGCGTCTTCCATCGAGGCGAACTCGATGATGACGTTGCGCGCCCGGCCGGGGCCCTCGACCGCCTCATGGGCGCCGCCACGGGCAATGAACTTCGCCCCGAAGCGTTCGAAGGCCGGTTTCGCGGCAGCCACGTAGCCCTTGTAGCCCTCGGGGTCGCGAACATCGACGCGAGCGATCCAGTAAGCCTTGGTCATCTTTTTCCTCCCGGTGTTGGTTGTGCGTCCTTCGAGGCTCGCCCGCCGATGACGTGAAGACCTTGCCGCATTGCGCTGGGCTCGCACCTCAGGATGAGGACCGCTGCGGCCATCCCCTTGATCGAGACTACCGGCCTCCCTCATCCTGAGGTGCGAGCCCGGCCAAAACGCTGCCAGCTTCGCTCAGCCGACAAAAAGGCGAGCCTCGAAGGACGCACGACAGCCCTATGCTTTTGCCATTTCCTCAAGGATAGCCTGGGCGGCAGCCCGCCTGTCAACCGCGCCGACGATCGGGCGGGCAACGACGAGGTGGCTGGAGCCGTTGCGCATGGCGTCGGCCGGGGTGACGACACGCTTCTGGTCGCCATGGTCGCTGCCGGCCGGGCGGATGCCCGGCGTCACCACCGCCATGTTGGGCCCGACGATGCGGCGCACGGCGGAGGCTTCGCTGGCCGAGCAGACGATGCCGCCCATCTTTGCCGTGAGCGCCTGTTCGGCGCGGCGCAGCACCAGCGTGTGCGGGTCGTATTCGTAGCCGGCGTCGATCATGTCCTTTTCGTCCATCGAGGTCAGCACCGTCACCGCAAGCAGGCACAGGTCGCTGCCCTTGGCAGCCTCCACCGCCGCCTTCATCGCCTTGGGATAGGCATGCAGCGTCAGCATGGTCATGCCCATCTTGACGATGTTCTCGACGCCCTTGGCCACCGTGTTGTCGATGTCGAGCAGCTTCATGTCGAGGAAGACCTTGGTGCCGCCGCTGGCCAGCTCGCGGGCGAAATCGAGCCCGCCGGCAAAGGCCAGCTGGTAGCCGATCTTGTAGAAGCTGGCGGTGCCTTCGAGTTCGCGCACCGCCCTTTCCGCTTCCTTGACGCTCGGCAGGTCGAGCCCGACGATGAGGCGGTCGCGTACAGTGTCTATGCTGCTCATGGTTCTACCCTTCGCGACATCATGGTGGCTCGTTCGATCAGCGCGTGGCACAGCCGCTGCATGCCCTTGCGCAGGCGCTCCTCGCGGAAGTCGCCGTCGTCGTCGAAGGCCTCGCCGCCATGCGGCACCGAAACCTGCGGTGAAATCACTTCCATCTGGATGTGCGACAGCACCGCGCGCAGATGGGTGGCGCTGCGGATGCCGGCGAAATGACCGTCGGACGACGAGCAAATCGCCACCAGCTTGCCGGCATAGGGCTGCAGCCGCCTGCCACCGTCATTGCGAACGCGGCTGACCCAGTCGATGGCGTTCTTGAGCAGCGGCGGAATCGAGCCGTTATATTCGGGCGTCGCGATCAGCACCGCATCGTGCATGTCGATCAGGCGGGCGAGCTTGACGGCGTTTTCGGGCACGCCGTCGCGTTCCTCGAGGTCTTCGTCCATCATCGGCAGCGGATAGTCGGCGAGCGAGATGCGGGTCACGTCGGCGCCCTGCAGCGCCAGTTCCTTCTGCGCGATGTCGGCCGTGCGGCCGCTATAGGCGCCGGTCCTTGTCGAACCGGCAAAGACGAGAATTCTGGGAACGAGCGGCATCATCCATCCTGTAGCACGCCCGGCAAGGCGCGCCCAACATCGTGGCGACGGTATAGGGGCGATCAGCCGGCCAAATCAAGGCCGCCGCTCAGTGCTTGGCGCGGCGGTAGACCCAAAGCTGCGTCGGGGGAATGTTACGGATGATGAAGTCGAAATGCTCGACGGTGTAGTTGCCCAGGCCCGGCGGGATCGGCGATTTCGGCCCGTAGGTCAGCTGGATCACAGGCCGGCCGGCGGGAATGCGCTTCAGCAGGCCTTCGAGATAGGCGACGCGGCTTGTAACCGGAAAGTTGAGCAGTGGCACGCCTGAAATGACCGAGTCGAAAGTCAGGTCCTTCTTGTCGCCGAGCGTATTGTCGAGGTCGAAGGCGTCGCCTTCGATGACATTGACGCGCGGGTAGAGGCGGCGCAGGTGCTGGACGAAATCGGCTGAATATTCAACCGTATAGAGATCCTCGGGCTTCACGCCGTGGGCGAGGATCGCCTTGGTGATGACGCCGGTGCCGGGCCCGACTTCGAGGACCGGCAGGCCCGATTTGGTATTGACCACCGAGGCCATGCGCTTGGCGGTGACCGAGCTTGTCGGCACGATCGAACCGACGGCCTTGGGCTTGTCGATCCAGCCCTTGAAGAACTTCAGTTCATCGTCGAACTTGGCCGCAAGCGTTTTGCGCAATCCGGAACCGCGTGTCATCGCTTCGATCTCCTCACCGCTGCTGGGGGAGAAATAACAGCTAAGCGAGCCAGCGCAAGCAGAAAGCTGGCTCAATTTCCGTTACGGCAGAAACATTCTCATTTGTCCCCGAAGGACTCGAAAAAGTCCTTCATGCGCGAGAAGAAGCCGCTCGACTGCGGCGAATTCTCCGTCGAGGACAGCTTTTCGAACTCTTCCAGCAATTCGCGCTGCCGCCGCGTCAGGCTCTGCGGCGTTTCGACGGCGGTCTGGATATAGAGATCGCCAATCTGCGGCTGGCGCAGGATCGGCATGCCCTTGCCCTTGAGGCGGAACTGGCGGCCGTTCTGGGTGCCTTCAGGCACTTTCACGCGCGTCTGGGTACCATCGAGCGTCGCCACCTCGAACGAGCCGCCAAGGGCGGCTGTGGTCATCGAGATCGGCACCTTGCAATAGAGGTCGGCGCCATCGCGCTGGAAGAATTCGTGCGGCTTGACCGACAAGAAGATGTAGAGGTCGCCCGACGGCCCGCCGCGCAGGCCGGCCTCGCCTTCATTGGCAAGGCGGATGCGGGTGCCGTCCTCGATGCCCGAGGGGATGTTGACCGACAGCGAACGCTCTTCGGTAACGCGACCCTGGCCGGCGCATTTGCCGCACGGGTCCTTGATCGTCTGGCCGCGGCCCTGGCACTGCGGGCAGGTCCGCTCGATCGAGAAGAAACCCTGGCTGGCGCGCACCTTGCCGTGGCCCTGGCACATCGAGCAGGTCACCGGCTGGGTGCCGGGCTTGGCGCCCGAACCGGCGCATTCGGTGCACAGGATCGAGGTCGGCACGCGGATCTGCGCGGTCTTGCCGGCGAAAGCCTCCTCGAGCGTGATTTCCATGTTGTAGCGCAGGTCGGCGCCGCGCTCGCGGCCACCCGAGGAACGGCGGCGCCCGCCGCCCATCATGTCGCCGAAGATGTCTTCGAAGATGTCGGCGAAACCGCCGGCGCCAAAGCCCTGTCCGCCGCCATTGCCCATGCCGCCATTTTCGAAGGCGGCGTGGCCGAAGCGGTCATAGGCGGCGCGCTTCTGCGGGTCCTTCAGCGTCTCGTAGGCTTCGTTGATTTCCTTGAACTTGTGCTCGCACGCGTCATCACCCGGATTGCGGTCGGGGTGGAACTGCATGGCAAGCTTGCGGAAGGCCGACTTCAGCTCCTTCTCGTCAGCGCCCTTCTGGACGCCCAGCGTTTCGTAGAAATCAGCTTTCATATCTTCCCGCTGTCTGGTCACTGCCTCGGCGCGCGCAATCGCGTTTGCGCCATCGGTGGTAATAGGCCCCGATTTAGTAAACCATGCGCCGGTATGCCATAGGCAGGGCAGCGGAAGCCGCAGTTTTCGGCAGAAAATCGGCTGATTTTGCCACCCTTGTGGCGTGGAGGCCGCTCAGGCGGTGCGGCACCGGGCGACTTTGGGCTTTTCCACACCCAACCGGGCATTGAGATAGCTGCTCACCGGCCCTTCAAAGTAGCGGTCCGAGGCGAGCGCCACCACCAGCACGGTCACCGCCGGCACCAGCCAGAAAGTGTAGAAGCCGACCACTTCGAGCGGCTCGACCAGCTTGCGCCACAGCAAGGCCAGCAGCAGCGTCTCGATGACGGGATGGATCATGTAGATGCCGAACGAAACGCGGCCGAGCGGATGCAGCGGCTTGAGATAAAGCGCACCATTGGGATTGTTGCGCTCGGCAAGGGCGGCAAGGAACGTCGCAGCCGCCAGCAAGAGCACGATCACATAGGCGTTCTGCTGGCTCGCCATGGCGGCGATCGCCAGCGCAAATGCCAGCCAGCCGGGCAGGTGGCTCGACAGCTTGAGCCTGGAGTCGCGCACCGCCACCGCCACCATCGCGCCAAGCGCGAAATCGGCAAAGGCGCGATAGGCACCAAAGGTGTTGGCCTCGAGCCAGCTCGGAAACGGGATCCAGCCCAGCATCACCGCAAACTCCAGCACGGTGACGGCGGAGGCTGCCACCACCGCCAGCCCCAACATGCCGTGGCGGCGATAGGCAAGCACGATGACCGGCAAAGCGAGATAGCAGAACCACTCCGCCGACAGCGTCCAGCTGACATAGTTGAAGGTCAAATTGTCGGTCAGCCCCCAGGCCTGGACCAGCATCAAATTTGCCGGCAGTGCCGTCCAGGCATAACGCTCGGGCTGCTGCGACTGCACCCAGCCGAAATGCAGCGCCAGCGCCACGACGCAGAAAAACAGCAGCGTCACCAGGTAGAGCGGATAGAGGCGGGCGAGGCGGCGCACGATGAAGCGGCGGAACGAGCCGGGCTCGGTCATCAGCGTGTCGGCATAACGCAGCATGATCAGGAAGCCGGAGATCATGAAGAACATCTCCATCAGCGGCATCAGCCGGTAGAGCGCGTTGCTCGCCGCCTCGTGTCCGGGCGGCGCGTAGCGCAGGAAATGCCACATCATCACGGTCAGGGCCGCCGCCAGCCGCCAGACTTCGAGTGTCCTGAAGTGCATGCCGCCCTCCACCACCGCGCGGCTGAGGTCAACGGTCAGCCGGTCTCACACCCAGCCTGCCTGTACTTTCTTTCCTTATGCTTAAACGCCGCCGACAGCAGTATTCCGGACAAAAAGAAAGCCCGGCGCGAGGGCCGGGCCTTCCGTTAGACTGGATGTCGAACCGATCAGGCCGACTTCTTCTTGTCGTCGTTGTCGTCGATCTCTTCGAAGTCGGCGTCGACCACGTCGCTGTCCTTGGCCGCATCGGCGGCGGCATCGGATTCAGCCGCTTCCTTCTGCGAGGCCTCGTACATCGCCTGGCCGAGCTTCATCGAAGCTTCGGCAAGAACCTGCGACTTGGCGTTGATCGCCTCGGCGTCGTCGCCTTCGGTCGCGGTCTTCAGCGCGGCGATCGCGTCGGAAATCGCGGTGCGGTCAGCTTCGGTGACCTTGTCGCCATATTCCTTCAGCGACTTTTCGCTGCTGTTGAGCAGGCCTTCGGCCTGGTTGCGGGCCTCGACCAGCGCACGGCGCTTCTTGTCGGCGTCGGCATTGACCTCGGCGTCCTTGACCATCTTGTCGATGTCGGCGTCGGAGAGACCGCCAGATGCCTGGATGCGGATCTGGTGCTCCTTGCCGGTGCCCTTGTCCTTGGCCGAGACGTTGACGATGCCGTTGGCGTCGATGTCGAAGGTCACTTCGATCTGCGGCACGCCGCGCGGTGCGGGCGGAATGCCGACGAGGTCGAACTGGCCGAGCATCTTGTTGTCCTGGGCCATTTCGCGCTCGCCCTGGAAGACGCGGATGGTCACCGCCGACTGAGAATCCTCAGCCGTCGAGAAGACCTGGCTCTTCTTGGTCGGGATCGTGGTGTTGCGCTCGATCAGGCGGGTGAACACGCCGCCCAGCGTCTCGATGCCCAGCGACAGCGGGGTCACGTCGAGCAGCAGCACGTCCTTGACGTCGCCCTGCAGCACGCCGGCCTGGATCGCGGCACCGAGAGCAACAACCTCATCGGGGTTGACGCCCTTGTGCGGCTCCTTGCCGAAGAACTGCTTCACGATCTCCTGGATCTTGGGCATGCGGGTCATGCCGCCGACCAGAACCACTTCGTCGATCTCGCCAGCCTTGAGGCCGGCATCCTTGAGCGCTGCCTTGCACGGCTCGATCGTGCGCTGGACGAGGTCATCGACCAGCTGCTCGAACTTGGCGCGCGACAGCTTCAGCGTCAGGTGCTTCGGACCGGTCGCATCGGCGGTGATGAAGGGCAGGTTGATCTCGGTCTGGGTCGTCGACGACAGCTCGATCTTGGCCTTTTCGGCAGCTTCCTTGAGGCGCTGCAGGGCAAGCTTGTCGTTCTTCAGGTCGATGCCCTGTTCCTTCTTGAACTCGGCCGCCAGGTACTCGACCAGGCGCATGTCGAAGTCTTCGCCGCCGAGGAAGGTGTCGCCGTTGGTCGACTTGACCTCGAACACGCCGTCGCCGATTTCGAGAACCGAGATATCGAAGGTGCCGCCGCCAAGGTCATAAACCGCAATGGTCTTGCCTTCGGTCTTGTCGAGGCCATAGGCCAGCGCTGCCGCGGTCGGCTCGTTGATGATGCGCAGCACTTCGAGGCCGGCAATCTTGCCGGCGTCCTTGGTGGCCTGGCGCTGGGCGTCGTTGAAGTAGGCCGGAACGGTGATGACGGCCTTTTCGACCTTCTCGCCGAGATAGGCTTCCGCCGTTTCCTTCATCTTCTGAAGGATCATCGCCGATATCTGGCTGGGCGACTGCTTCTTGCCGCCGGCCTCGACCCAGGCATCGCCATTGTCGCCATTGACGATCTCGTAAGGGACAAGCTTCTTGTCCTTCGCGGTGACCGGATCGTCATAACGGCGGCCGATCAGACGCTTGACCGCAAAAACCGTGTTTTCAGGATTGGTGACCGCCTGGCGCTTGGCCGGCTGGCCGACGAGACGCTCGCCGTCGCCGCTGAAGGCGACAATGGAAGGGGTCGTGCGTGCGCCTTCCGCGTTCTCGATGACTTTCGCGTCCTTGCCGTCCATGACGGCGACGCAGGAATTGGTCGTTCCCAGGTCGATGCCGATAACTTTTGCCATTTTACTACTTCTCTCCGCTAAGCAGGCTCTCTGGACCCATGAAGGCGTTCCGACGAAAGCCCCTGTTCACTCGAAATGCCGCTCCGGATACCGGATTTCCGGGCCGAAGCGGTGTTGCGGCGTATATAAGAACAGGCTTCTGGCAGCGCAAGCGTTCTGCAACTTTCCGTGCAGGGGACTCGGCAAAAGCCTGTGGCAAGCTCATATTCTTGGCATGAGCGAACTTCACTCCATCAACCTTTTCGAGCACCGGCGCAACCGCGCAGTGAATATGCTGCAAACATGGCTGCTCGGGGCCGGCAGCCTGCTCCTGCTCGCCGTCACCGCCTGGGCCTTCGCCGGCAGCACCGGACTGCTTTACGCGCTGGTCTTTGGCGCCATCTCGATGTGGGCGGTGCGGCGCATCAGCCCACAGATGGTGCTGTCGATGTACAAGGCAAGGGAGGTCAGCGCGGCCGACTTTCCCGCCGGCTTCCGCATCGTCCAGGAATTGTCCCGCCGCGCCGAGCTTCCGGCGATACCGAAACTCTATGTCATCCCCTCCAAGATGATGAACGCCTTTGCCGTCGGCCGCCGCGACGACGCGGCCATCGCCGTCACCGACGCGCTCGCCCGCAACCTGACCCCGCGCGAACTGGCCGGCGTGCTGGCGCACGAGATCAGCCACATTGCCCATGAGGACGTGAAGGTCATGGCCTTCGCCGACATGGTGTCGCGCTTCACCTCGTTCATGTCGACTGTCGGGCTGGTGTCGCTGTTTCTCAACCTGTTTGGCTTTGCCGGCGGCTTCGGCACCCAGGTGCCGTGGCTGGCCGTGCTGGTGCTGCTGGCAGCACCCACTGTCGGCGGCCTGTTGCAGATGGCGCTGTCGCGCACCCGCGAATTCGACGCCGATCTGGGTGCTGCCTCGCTCACCGGCGACCCTGATGGCCTTGCCTCTGCACTGACCAAGCTCGAACGTGCCCAGGGCAGGGTGTGGGAAAACATCCTGCTGCCGAGCGGCCGCATCCCCGACCCCTCAGTGCTGCGCACCCATCCGCTGACCGCCGACCGCGTCGCCCGGCTCAAGGCATTGAAGACTTCCGAGACTCCGGACGATCTTGTTGCGGCGGCCGAACCTGCCGTGCCGCATGTCCAGCGCCCGTCGATCATCCCGAGAATCCGCTCCCGTCCCGGCCCCTACCTGCAAGGCGCGCGTGGCTTCATCAACGCCGCCAACACCGACTTCGCCGACGATTCCAGACCGGCCAGCGATAGCTCGATCAACCCACCCGACAGCGGCCGCCCGCGCATCCGGGTGACGCGCGGCGGGGTGTGGTGGTAAAATTTGGGCGGAGGCGTGGACAGTTTTTCCACGCTTTCTGATTTTTCTGAACGACAGCAGCCAATCGGAACGCCCGCAGATCGCTGCGGTCGCGAACCTTCGCACCCCCCTCTGGCCGGCCGGCCATCTCCCCCACAAGGAGGGAGATTAGTCACGTCGCCGGCGGTGCCCCTTCTGGAGCTTCGCAAACAGTACCCTGTCCTGCTGCTTCATAAGGAAGCCTTGCGGCGTTCGCGATTGGCTGGCGCGCCGATGAAGGCGTGATCTCCCTCCTTGTGGGGGAGATGGCCGGCAGGCCAGAGGGGGGTGCGAAGGATCGCAACCTGCGAGATTTGCCTGACAGCAGCGGCCTATCATCCTGTCACCATCTGTCACCAACCCGCGTGTATAGCCGCGCCCATTTCTCCACCCCCTCCAGACCCGTCGTACAATTCCTCCATCGCCCTTACGGGGCCTGGTGCGCACCGGGTATCAGGGAGGGCGGCGGTGACCTCCCGCCACGGTCTCGGTAGCCGTGGCTCCGAGGGCCCGACGACAGGTCGGCGTTTTCCGGTGCTGGGTTCCGCCAATGGAATTCCGCGCGGCAGGGAAATGCGGAGAAGCCGCGGCGATTGTCCATGGAATGTACATGGAGTGGCGCTGTGACCGGCCAACCTCGGGACAGACACCGAGCGGGGCGCGAGTTCGCGCCATTACTCATCTAATCGGAAGGCACGGCCTCGCGCCCCGCTTCCCGAGTTTTTCTCCCAACACGGGAGCGTTCTTTGACAATGGCCAGACCGGAAACGGGGCGTGGCAGTGAATAAGCTTGGCACCAACGCCGCCGCCGCCGTCATCCCGGCCGAGCGAAGCGAGAGCCGGGACCCGTTGACTGGATCATCGTGTAGCGCGGCCGGGTCCTCGTCTTGAGCTTCATCAACGAGTTGCGAAATGAGGACCCGGCCGCGCTGATCAATGGGTCCCGGGTCTCGCTTCGCTCGCCCGGGATGACGCGCTTCTTTCAGCACACCGGCCACGGGTCGCGCCCCTATCTCCGCCCCTTCGGCGCCGCCGGCGCTTTGTTCGCCGCGACCCAGACGACATGCCTTGCCCCGCTGCCCTTGGTGCTGGCGCGGACCTTGACCTCGTCGGTGACGAAGCCGCTTTCGTGCAGGCGCCGCGAAAACGCCTTGTCGGGCCCTTGCGACCAGACCGTCAGCACGCCGCCGGGCTTCAGCGCGGTCTTCGCCGCATAGAGGCCGGTGTAGTTGTAGAGGCTGTCATTGGCATCGCGCGACAGCCCCTCGGGGCCGTTGTCGACGTCGAGCAGGATCGCGTCATAGGCGCCCGCGCCATCGCGGATGACCTTGCCGACATCGCCCACCACCACCTCGACGCGCGGATCGTCGAGGCCGCCGGCGGACAGCTCGGCCATCGGCCCGCGCGCCCAGGCAACGACCTCGGGCACCAGTTCGGCGACGACGATGCGGGCATCCTTGCCGAACAGGGCAAGCGCGGCGCGCAGGGTAAAGCCCATGCCAAGGCCGCCGATCAGGATTTTCGGCTTGGAACGGCCACCGATGCGCTCATGGGCCAGTTTCGCCAGTGCCTCCTCGGAGCCGCTGAGGCGGCTGTTCATCAGCTCGTTGGAGCCGAGCATGATCGAGAATTCGGTGCCGCGCTGCTTGAGGCGCAGTTCGCCGCCGCCGGGGATCTTCGCGGTATCGAGTACGATCCAGGGAATCATCGGCGCTGGCTTTCGCTATGGGACATCATGCGGCGCTCCCTAGCGCATCGGCCCGAAAACCGGAACCGGTTTTCGGCGATCGAAGCAACCCCAACGGGCCTAGACCTGCTCCCAGCCATCATGTTCGCCGGCACGGAAGATCGCGTCGATGACCTTCTGGTTGAGCACCGACTCCTCGAGCGAGAAGACATGGTCCTTGCCACCTTGCGCTGCGCGCACAAAGGTCTCGACCTGCAGCCGGTACTGCTGCGCGCCGGGGAAGCGGAAAACCGTCGCCTCGTTGTGGCCAGCATTGTGCAGCTCGACGCGGTGATGGTCGTAGAGCCCTGCATTGAACGGCGAATGGATCTCGATGAAGCCCTTGTCGCCGTGGAAGACCATCAGCTGGCGGTTGGCGAGCTGGGTCGAGAGGTAGAAGGACAGCTCGAAATCGCCGAAATCGGCGCGCACGCTGGAATAGATGTCGGTGCCGAATTTCGGATCGCGCTCGATGCTCGCCTGCACCCGCATAGGCTCCCTGCCGGTCGAAAACCGCGTCGTGACAGTCGGATAGACGCCGATGTCGGGCAGGGCGCCGCCGCCGAGATCGAGCTGGTTGCGCATGTTGTTGGGGTCGACGTTGAAGTAGGAAAACGCGCCCTGGACATGCTTGAGCTTGCCGATCGCGCCGGCTGATATCAGGTCGCGCACCTTCAGCCATTGCGGGTGGTAGGTGACCATGAACGCCTCGGCGACGACCACCTTCTTGCGGTCGCGGATGGCGATCAGCGGGGCGATGTCTTCGGCCTTCAGCGCCAGCGGCTTTTCGACCAGCACATGCTTGCCGGCCTCGGCGGCCTTGGCCGCCCATTCGAGATGCTGCGAGGTCGGCAGCGGGATGTAGACACCGTCGACAGTGTCGGAGGCGAGCAGTTCGTCATAGGAGCCGAAGGCGTGGCGCGCGCCGAAGCGGTCGGCCAGCGCCCGGGCCTTGGCGATGTCACGGCTGGCGACGGCTGCCACCACGCCATTGTCGGAATCGGCGATTGCCGGCAGCAGCTGGTCGCGGCCGATCTTGGCCGTCGAAAGTACGCCCCAACGAAACATCTGGTCTGCCTCCGGAAATGGCACGTGGCCCAGCGCCACGCCCCGAAGCTTGGCGGAAGCAGGCGCCAAAGGCCAGAGCAATTCAGGCGATTTCGCTCAACCGCGACGGCCGGTGAACTGCATGTCGAAGGCGACGATGTTGGAATAGATCGGCGTGCCGACATCCATCTGGTAGCGCGAGCGCAGCACCTTGCCGCTGACATGGAACTTGATCTGCCCGCCCTTCATGCCCTGCAGTTCGACTGCGAATTTTTCGCTGGAAGTATGACCGCGCGCGGTCAGTTGACCGGTGACAACTGCCGAATTTTCGCCGGTGCGCTGCACGCTCGTCGAGCGGAAGACGATCTGGCTCGAATTGGCGACGTCGAAGACGGCATCCGACTTCAGGAACGCGTCGATGCGGCCCTGGCCGGTACCGACGCTGTCGGGGAAGATGGTGAGGTCGACCTTCGAACGTGCGATATCGCCGCCGTCGATGCGGATCGTGCCCTTGAACTGACCGAAGGCACCATTCAGCCCACCGCCGCCGATCTTGCCGATGGCAAAGCGGATGCTCGACCCGCTGCTGGAGATGGCATAGCGCCCGGCGGCATCGGACAGCGCCACCGCCGAGGCGGTGCTGTCGACAAGGCCAAATGCAACGAGGGCTGCAACGCCCAAAACACGCAAAGACATGTCATCATACTCCCTGATGGCGAGGCCGTCTGGGCTACGCACCAAGACAAACGAACGGGCAGCAGCGGCTATTCCGGCTTTCGCGAACGGCGGGCAAAAAAGGGCGAGATCATCCGGCCCAACACGACGTCACGCAGCCAGAAATGGTGCCGCAGCGCCGCCAGGATGTGCAGCACGACCAGGGCGATGGCGGCATAAGCGAGCCACTTGTGGCCGAAGATCCAGACATTCTCGGCCTGCTCGGAAACGCCGAGCGGCAGATGCGGCATAACGAACAGGTTGAACGGCACCGACGGGATTTCGAGCATAGAGACCGACACCAGCACCCAGCCAGACAGCGGCACGACAAGCTGTGCGGCATAGAGCGCGAAATGAACTGCGGGCGCCGCCCGGCGCTCCAGTGGCCCGACCTCCTCGGGCAGTTCAGGGCTGGCATTGCGGAGCCGCCAGCCAATGCGGACGAGCACCAGCCCAAGCAGCAGGAAGCCGAAGGATTTGTGCAGCTGGATCAGCTCGAAGGCGGTGCGCTGGCTGGTCATGCGGACCATCGTCCAGCCGAGCGCGAACTGGCCGATGAAGACCAGCCCGATCAGCCAGTGCAGGATGATCGCGGCCCAGCCGTAACGGGTATTGGTGTTGCGCAGCATCGCTGTCTTCAACGAGCGGGAAGGGCGAATGTTTCCCGCAAACGAAAAGACCGGGCACTTGGCCCGGCCTTGATTGGCAATCGGCTGTCGCTGCGATCAGCTCCGCAGCGCGCCGCCGGTCTGCTTCTTGACGTTCTCGACGATGCGGGCGGCGAGCGCCTCGAAATCCTGGTCGGTCAGGGTCTTGTCGACCGGCTGGATCGACACCTCGATGGCGATCGACTTCTTGCCTTCGCCAAGCGAAGCGCCCTCGAAGATATCGAAAACGGAGACGCCGGTGATCAGCTTCTTGTCGGCGGCAAGGGCTGCGCGCGTCAGCGTGCCGGCTTCGACCGCCTTGTCGACGACGAAGGCGAAGTCGCGCTTGACTGCCTGGAAGGCCGACAGGTCGAGCCTTGGCTTGGTCTTGGTCGGCTTGGCCTTGGGCTCGGGGACGGCATCGACGTAGACCTCGAAGCCGCAGAGCGGGCCCGACACGTCGAGACCTTCGAGCGTCTTCGGGTGGAACTCGCCAAAGGTGCCGAGCACGACCTTGGGGCCGAGCTTGATCACGCCCGAGCGGCCGGGGTGATACCACTCAGGCGCGCCGGTTTCGATCTGCAGCCGGTCGACGGGTGCGCCGCAGGCTTCGAGCGCTGCGATGGCGTCGGCCTTGGCGTCGAAAACACCGACATTGCCCGAATTGCCCGACCAGTTGCGGCCAGAACCCTCGAGCTTGGCGGTGCCGCGACGGACGCCGGCGGCGACGCGACGCTGGCCTTCGGCCGTGTCGTTTTCATAGGTGCCGGAAACCTCGAACAGGGCGACGTCGCCAATGCCACGGTCGGCGTTGCGCTGGGCCGCTGCGATCAGGCCGGGCAGCAGCGAAGGCCGCATGTCGGACATGTCTGCGGCGATCGGGTTCGACAGCTTGAGGCTCGGCTGGCCGCCGCCGAACAGCTCGGCGTGCTTGGCCGGGATGAACGACCAGGTGACCGCCTCCATCATGCCGCGAACGGCGAGCGCGCGCCGCGCCGAACGGGTGCGTATCTGCAGCGTGGTCAGGATCTTGCCGTTGACGGCGTCATGCGCGCCGAGCGGCTGCGGCGCGATGTTGTCGACGCCGTGGATGCGCATGACCTCTTCGACCAGATCAGCCTTGCCATCGACATCGGGGCGCCAGGACGGCACGGAGACATCGACGACGTCGCCATCGCCCTTCACGCCGAAGCCGAGGCGGGTCAGGATGCCGAGGCTTTCGGCCTTCGCCACTTCGATGCCGGTCAGGCGCTTGATCTCCGACAGCGGCAGGGAAACGACCTTGGCCTTGTGGCCGGCATAGCCTGTCACATCGGTTTTGGTCGGCTGTCCGCCGCAAAGTTCCAGCACGAGCTTCGTTGCCAGCTCGACGCCCGGAACCATGAATTCGGGGTCGACGCCGCGCTCGAAGCGGTAGCGCGCATCGGTGATGATGCTGAGCGCGCGGCCGGTACGGGCGGTGGTGATCGGGTCCCACAGAGCGGATTCGATCAGCACGTCAGTGGTGTTTTCGTCGCAACCGGAATGCTCACCGCCCATGACGCCGGCAATCGACTCGACACCGTTGTCGTCCGCGATGACGCACATCTCAGATGTCAGCACATATTCGCGCCCGTCGAGCGCCAGAACCTTGTCGCCCTCGCGGCCACGGCGGACGACCAGATTGCCGGCGACCTTGCTGGCATCGAAGACGTGCAGCGGACGACCACGGTCGAAGGTGACGTAATTGGTGATGTCGACCAGCGCATTGATGGGCCTGAGGCCGATGGCGATCAGGCGCTGCTGCATCCACTTGGGCGAGGGGCCGTTCTTGACGCCGCGCACCAAACGCAGCGCGAAGCCCGGGCAGAGTTCCGGCGCCTCGATCGAAACCTTGACCGGGCAATCGCCTTCGCCGGTGATCGGCGCGACAACATCGCCCTTGAGCGTGCCGAGGCCGGATGCCGCGAGATCGCGGGCGATGCCGTGGACGCTGGTGGCGTCGGGACGGTTCGGCGTCAGGTTGATCTCGATCATGGGATCGTCGAGATGGGCGTAAGCGGCGAAGGACGTGCCGACAGGCGCATCGGCCGGCAGGTCGATGATGCCGTTATGCTCGTCCGACAGCTGCAGCTCGCGCTCGGAGCACATCATGCCGTGGCTTTCGACGCCGCGGATCTTGCCGACCGACAGCGTGACGTCGATGCCGGGAACATAGGCGCCGGGAGCGGCGAAGGCGCCGATCAGGCCTGCACGTGCATTGGGCGCGCCGCAGACGACCTGGACGGGCTTGCCGTCGCCGGTGTCGACTGTCAGCACCTGCAGCTTGTCGGCGTCTGGGTGCCTGCTTGCCGTCAGCACCTTGGCGATGACAAAGGGCTTGAGCGCCGCCTTGTCGTCGACGGATTCGACCTCGAGACCGATCGAAGTCAGCCGCTCGACGATCTGTTCGAGCGAGGCGTCGGTGTCGAGATGGTCCTTGAGCCAGGAGAGGGTGAATTTCATGGGTTCACTCGTTTCGTGTCGTTGCGGTCGAGCACTTCCACCACCCGGAACCGCTCACAAACCAGAATCATGTCAGGCGAGAAGCCGCCATTGCGGGCGAAATAGCCCTCGTGAGCTTCGCGCCAATATTCATAGGACAGGTCGCCTTCGCCCTCCGCAGCAGCAAATTCGGCATCGACCTCGTCGAAGCGGCGCTGGATCGCCTCGACGGTCTCGATGACCGCGGCACGCCGGCCCTGGCCATCGAGCACGACATCGCGGCGTCCAACTTCAGGCACCGGCTCGTCGCCGCCGTAATCGCGCAGCGCCCCGCAGGTCGCGGTCTTGCGACCCGACAGCACCAGCGCCAGCAACTCGTCGGCGAGCTCCGGACTGTCGCCGAAAGCGAAAGTCACCGCATCGGCATACGGGTCGGCTGCTGCGCTCATGCGCTCAGCCCTCCGAACAGCGTCGGCATGTCGAGCGGCCTGAAGCCGTAGTGCTGGAGCCAGCGCACATCGGCGTCGAAGAAGGCGCGCAGGTCGGGCATGCCGTATTTCAGCATGGCGATGCGATCGATGCCCATGCCCCAGGCGAAGCCCTGGTACTCGTCGGGATCAAGACCGCCATGGCGCAGCACGTTCGGGTGAACCATGCCGCAGCCGAGGATTTCCATCCAGTCGTTGCCTTCGCCGAAGCGCACTTCGCCGGGACGCGAGCGGTCGCACTGGATGTCGACCTCGAGGCTCGGCTCGGTGAACGGGAAGAAGGACGGGCGGAAGCGCATCTTGACGCTGGGGACCTCGAAGAACGCCTTGCAGAACTCCTCCAGCACCCACTTCATGTTGGCGACGTTGGCCGTCTTGTCGATCACCAGACCCTCGACCTGATGGAACATCGGCGAGTGGGTGGCGTCCGAATCCTGGCGGTAGGTCTTGCCGGGAATGACGATGCGGATCGGCGGCTTCTGCGTCTCCATGGTGCGGATCTGCACCGGCGAGGTATGGGTGCGCAAAAGCTTGCGCTCGCCATTGGCGTCAGGCGGGAAGAAGAAGGTGTCGTGCATCTCGCGCGCCGGATGTCCCTCGGGGAAGTTCAGCGCGGTGAAATTGTAATGGTCGGTCTCGACATCGGGACCTTCGGCGATGGCGAAGCCGAGGTCGCCAAAGATCGCCGCGATCTCGTCGATGACCTGGCTGATCGGATGGATGCGGCCGCGCTCGGCCGGCGACTGGCGCACCGGCAGGGTGACGTCGACCTTTTCGGCGATCAGGCGCGCATTGATGGCGACATCGCGCAGTTCGGTCTTGCGGGCGGTCAGCGCATCGGTGACGCGGTTCTTGAGACCGTTGATGACAGGGCCTTTGGTCTGGCGCTCTTCGGGGCTCATCGCACCGAGGGTCTTCAGCATCTCCGAGACCGAGCCCTTCTTGCCGAGGGCTGCTACACGCACGGCCTCGATCGCCTGCTCGTCGGCGGCGGAAGCGATGTCGCTCAGCAGCGATTGTTCGAGAGTTTCAAGATCGCTCATGGTCCAGTTCCGTTGCGGCCCTAACGGCCCTTCGTTGCTGCAAAGAAAAACCCGCGCCAGCCGTGCCAGCGCGGGTTTCCCAAATCAAGTCTGTGATGCTTGGGAAGGCGCTGGTTAAGCAACAGCGCTTTCAAAAGCATTCGGGGTGGTGTTCTTGAGGTACTCAAGAGCAACCTTGGCCTTGCCAACGAGCACGGCGAATGCCTGGGGCTCGTGGATGGCCATGTCGGAGAGGATCTTGCGATCGATCTCGATGTTGGCCTTGTTCAGGCCGTCGATGAAGCGGCCATATGTCAGGCCGTGCTCGCGCACCGCTGCGTTGATACGCTGGACCCACAGGGCGCGGAAGTTGCGCTTGCGGTTCTTGCGGTCGCGGTAAGCGTACTGCTTCGACTTCTCAACCGCCTGCTTGGCAATGCGGATGGTGTTCTTGCGGCGGCCGTAGAAACCCTTGGCCTGCTCGAGAACCTTCTTGTGCTTGGCGTGGGACGTTACGCCCCTTTTTACACGTGCCATGTCATGATCTCCTTAAGACGCTATCCAGGCCGGGCTCAGAGGCCGTTCGGCAGAAAATTCTTGATGACCTTCTTGGCATCCGGTTCAGCCAGAACCATCGTGCCACGGGCATCGCGAATGAACTTGTTGGTGCGCTTGATCATGCCATGGCGCTTGCCAGCGGCAGCCGCCAGGACTTTGCCGGTCGCGGTGATCTTGAACCGCTTCTTGGCCGCGGATTTGGTCTTCATCTTGGGCATTTTGCTACTCCGTTCTTAGGATTCCTCGGCACCCTAAGGTGCTTGTGAAATCCCTTCATGTTGTTGTTTTCAGGCCGACCAAAGCCCGAAAAGCAAATGAAACCGCCACGGCATGCCCTGCCGGGCGGTTCTGGGACGCGGCTATATACGCGGAAGCCGCGCAATGCGCAACACCCGCAAAGGCTGCAATTGCAATGAATCTCAAGGGTTCAGGGTATGCGGAACAGCACCGGCAGAGCGCCCGTGACCTGGGCGTGGTCGATCAGCTCGAACACCGGCAGCGCGATGAGGAACACCAGCCCGTCGAGCAAGGTGTTGAGCAGCAGCTTCGGGCGGAAGCTGGCCGTCTCGCCTTCCTGATAGAGCGAGAGATTCGGGAAGAACCGCGGCACCCGCGCCACATAGGCCCGATATGCGGGGCCGAACAGCGCGCCGAGGTGCCGTTCCTCACGCAGAATGACGATGTGGAAGGCCGCGGCACAAAGGGCTGCGAAGCCGAAAGTGGCGACGATCGAGCCCATCTGCGCACCGACACCGGCAGCGGCCAGCGTCGAGAAAACATAAAGCGGGTTGCGGGTGATCGAGTAGGGTCCGCCGGTGACGACCTCGCCCGACTTGCGGCCGCCAATATAGAGCGTGCACCACAGGCGACCGACGATGCCCAAAAAGATCAGCAGGATGCCGACCATCTCGACGACTTCGTGAACGGTGGTGTCAGGCGGAAAGGTCGACTGGCCAAACAGCAATGCCGCGAACATCGCGACGATCATCGCGGCCAGCACGAGCCGGCGCATGCTCTGGTAGCGGCCCAGATCGCCCTTGTCTTGTTCGCTCATGGCATCATCCCCGCATGGCAGGTTCAACCCTTCGGCGCCCTTCAGGAAATGTCGCCCCGGCGAATGCCGGGGCACCAGAGCGCCGCGCGCCCAAGGAGGGCGCGCACGGACGCTTTATCAGTCAAGATCGATGCAAGGTTGCCAAGCCGAGCCGTTGCCGGCTTTCGGGCCGGCGCATCAACTCATGAACGCGGGGCGAGCACCATCATCATCTGGCGGCCTTCGAGCTTGGGCTCGGCTTCGACCTTGGCGATGGTGGCGGTTTCCTCACGAACCTTGTTGAGGAGCTGCATGCCGAGTTCCATGTGCGCCATTTCGCGGCCACGGAAGCGCAGCGTCAGCTTGACCTTGTCGCCTTCCTCGAAGAAGCGGCGAACCGCCTTCATCTTGGTCTCGTAGTCATGGCTGTCGATGTTCGGGCGCATCTTGATCTCCTTGATCTCGATGACCTTCTGGTTCTTGCGCGCCTCGGCCGCCTTCTTCTGGTTGGCGTATTTCAGCTTGCCGAGGTCAAGAATCTTGACGACGGGCGGCGTGGCGTTGGGGGAAATTTCTACGAGATCGAGGCCTGCCTCTTCGGCGGCCAGGAGTGCGTCGTTGATGGAAACATCGCCACGGTTGGAACCGTCGACGTCGATCAGCTGGACCCGGGGAACCCGGATGTCACGGTTGGAACGCGGGCCGTCCTTGGTAGGCGCGGCTGCTTTAAAAGGTCTGCGAATGGTCGTGGTCTCCTCGAGCCATTGACGTTGTTGAATGTCTGACGCGCCAATGTGGGTAGCGCGCGGGCGAAGTCAATAACACAGCACTCGCAACAAATCACCTGCTTGTGCGCATGCGAACTGCCCCAAAAGAACGATTCTTGCGGCACTTTCCGCATCAGGCCGGCTGTGCCACAAGTCCCTGCCGAGGGGATTTGAGATGACTGCAAGCGCGCCGGACTTCATCGAGGTGGACAACACCCGCATTGCCTTTCGGCATGAGGATGGGGCAACGCCCGGCGTCGTGTGGCTCGGCGGCTACAAGTCCGACATGCTCGGCACCAAGGCCGAAACGCTGGCCGGCTGGGCAGGGAGCGAAGGTCGCGCCTTCCTGCGCCACGACTATTCCGGCCATGGCGAGTCTGGCGGCCCCTTCGCCGACGGCACGATCTCGAAATGGCTTGGCGAGAGCCTTGCCGTGTTCCGCCAGTTCACGCGCGGGCCGCAAGTGCTCGTCGGCTCGTCGATGGGCGCGTGGATCGCGCTCAGGATGAACGCCGAGCTCAACAAGGCAGGCGAGGGCGATCGCGTCGCGGGCCTCGTGCTGCTTGCGCCGGCGCCCGACTTCACCGCCGAGCTGGTCGAGCCGCAACTGACCGAGGCCCAGCGCAAGGATCTGGCCGAAAAAGGCTATTTCGAGGAGCCGTCGGAATACTCGCCCGAACCCTACATCTACACCCGCGCGCTGATCGAGGACGGGCGGCAGAACCTTGTCATGACAGGGCCGATCCACACGCATTGCCCCGTCCACATCATCCAGGGGCTCGCCGATCCCGACGTGCCGCACAGCCATGCGCTCAAGCTGATGAGCCTGTTGCCGGCCGACGACGCGACGCTGTCGCTGGTGCCGAACGGCGATCATCGCCTGTCGCGGCCGGAGGACCTCGGGCTTTTGACCCGGGTTGTCGGCGAAATCATCGGGCGGGCGGGCTGAGCCGATGCGCATCTCTATCCCGATCTCGGCCTTCGTCGCGGCCATTGTCGGCTTCGGCAGCACGCTGGCCATCATCGTCGCTGCCGCCAACGCCGTGGGCGCGACGCAGATCCAGACCGCGAGCTGGGTCACCGCCATCTGTTTGGCCATGGCTTTCGAGACGGCTTGGCTGTCATGGCGGACCAGGATGCCGGTCATCTCGGCCTGGTCGACGCCGGGCGCCGCGCTCATCGCCGCCAGCAGCGGCTTCACCATCAACGAGGCCGTCGGCGCGTTCCTGGTCGCCGGCGTGCTTCTGGTGCTGACCGGTCTGATCAAGCCGCTGACACAGCTGATCTCGCGCATCCCGGCCTCCGTCGCCTCGGGCATGCTGGCCGGCATCGTCGTCACCTTCGCCATCAACGCCGCCAAGTCGGTGCCCTCCGACCCGTGGCTGATCCTGCCGCTGATCGCCGCCTTTTTCCTCGTCCGGCTCTACAATCCCGCGCTGTCAGTGCTGGTGGTGCTGGTCGGCGGCGGGTTGGCGGCGTTCCTGACCGGACGCGTCGGCACCCTGCCCGTGCCGGAGCTTTCGACGCTGACGCTGATCGCGCCCGAGTTCACCCTGACAGCCACGATCGGTCTGGCGCTGCCGCTCTATCTCGTCACCATGGCCTCGCAGAACCTGTCGGGCCTCGCCGTGCTGCGCGCTGCCGGCTACAACCCCGAGCCCGGACCGCTGATCGGGGTCACCGGACTGTTTTCGGTGCTGTCGGCGCCGTTCGGCGCATCGACCACCAACCTGGCGGCGATCTCGGCGGCGATCTGCACCGGCCCGGACGTGCATCCCGACATGAAGGAGCGCTGGAAGACCGGGCCGTTCTATGCGCTTGCCTATGTCATCTTCGCCGCCTTTGGCGCGTCGCTGGTGGCGGTGTTCGCCGTGCTGCCGCCAAGCCTGATCGTGCTGGTGGCCGGGCTCGGGCTGGTCTCGTCGCTGGCCAATGCACTCGCCATTGCGCTCAAGGACGAGCACCACCGCATGGCGGCGACGATCGCCTTCGTGGTCACCGCCTCGGGCCTGACGCTGCTCGGAGTCGGCTCGGCTTTTTGGGGGCTGGTCGCCGGGCTGTTCGTGCTGGTGCTCGAGAGCTTCAAAAAAGGCTAGGATTCGCAAGGCTTTGTCCGGTTTTGGCCGACACCGTCTTGAATCGCCATTTTTGCTTTCCCATGTCGTTTGCAGCAGCTTTTTCCCTGGCTGCCTCGAACAAAGGAACGGCAATCTACTATGAACACGACTGCACTGATCCGTCCGGCCTGGACGCCGGCAACCATCGCGTTGATGGTGATCGGCTTCATGGTGTTCTGGCCGCTCGGCCTCGCCATGCTTGCCTACATCATCTGGGGCGACCGGCTTGACGGTTTCAAGCGCGATGTAAACCGGGCAACCGACGGCATCTTCGCCGGCTGCCGCAAGGCTTCCTACCGGGCCAACGCCCAGACCGGCAACGTCGCCTTCGACGACTGGCGCGAGAAGGAACTCGAGCGCCTCAATGAAGAGCGCCGCAAGCTCGACGAGATGCGCGACGAATTCGACGCCTATGCCCGCGAACTGCGCCGGGCCAAGGACCAGGACGACTTCGACCGCTTCATGTCCAACCGCCACAAGCCGACGGCACCGACAGTCACGCCCAAGAAGGGCGGCAAGGCCGGCCTGCTTGACGACTGAGGTCGCCCCTAACCAATGAACGCCAACGGCGCCGTGCATGCGGCGCCGTTTTCTTTCGCGTCGATGTCACTCGAATCATCTAGTCTCGCCCCCATGTCCTTTGGCTTCTTCCGCAAGCTGACCAAGCCAGCGCCGGCACCCGTCCTGGAGCGGGATCATGTCGTTGCCGGCCGCACGCTGCCGTTGCGCATCGTCGAGAACGACCGCGCGCGGCGACTGACGTTGCGCATCGACGCCGGCGGCCGCGGCCTGCGCATCACCGTGCCGCCCGGCCTACGCCAGGGCGAGGTCGACCGATTTCTCGACCGCCACCAGGGCTGGCTTGAGCAGCGCCTCGCCAAGGTGCCAGACCGGCCGCAGGTGCGACCCGGCATCAAGATCCCGATCCGCGGCGTGCCGCATATGATCATCCACGAAGGCGGGACGCGCGGCACCGTGCGCCAGAGCGAGGATGAAAGCGGGCCGACACTGCTGGTCCATGGCGACCGGACGCACCTGCCGCGCCGCGTCGCCGATTTCCTCAAGCGCGAAGCCAAGCGCGACATCGAAGTGATGGTGGCCAGGCACTGCGAGGCCGCCGGCCGCCGCGCCAAGGCGATCCGCTTCCGCGATACGACGAGCCGCTGGGGTTCCTGCACCTCCGATGGCGTGCTGTCGTTCTCCTGGCGCATCATGATGGCGCCGACGCCCGTCATCAATTACCTCGTCGCGCACGAGGTCGCGCATTTGCGCGAGATGAACCACGGCCCGAAATTCTGGAAGCTGTGCGAGGAGCTGTGCCCCGACACCGAGCGCTGCAAGGCCTGGCTCAAGCGCAATGGCGGGGCGCTGCAGGCGATCGTGTTTGAGTGAGCGAACGCTGAGCGAATAGGGAATAGCGAATAGTGAGTAGTGAGTAGTGAGTAGTGGGGGCGTGCCCGCTGCGTGCTGCGCCCTACCGAAGCAAAGGCCGCTCGTCCGGTTCTCGTCAACTCACTACTCACTATTCGCTATTCCCTATTCGCTCCCCCCAGCCACTCCTCCATGAAATCCAGAAACGCTTGCACTCGCGGCACGCGGAAGCGGCCCTTGGGCATCAGCGCCCAGAGCGAGATCGGGTCGGAGCGGTTGATGTCGGCGAGGATCTCGACGAGCCGTCCGTCGCGAACCGCCTGGCCGACGACGAAATCGGCAAGGCGGACAATGCCGTGGCCCTCGACCGCAAGGTCGAACAGCATACCGACATTGTCACACGTGAAATTGCCTGAGAGCTGGAAGCGGACGATGCTGTCGCCGCTTGCCAGCGGCCATGTCGTCGGCGCCGACTGGCCGGACAGCGGGATGCAATTGTGGCCCTCGAGGTCGGCCACCGTGCGCGGTGTGCCGGCGCGTCCCAAGTAGGACGGTGCGGCGCAGATAAGGCGGCGGCCTTCGGCCAGTTGGCGCGACACCATGTCGGAACCTGACGTCGGGCTGCCGCGGATGACGACGTCGACCTGCTCGGCGACGGGGTCTATCAAGCGGTCGGTCAGGGTCAGGTCGACCGACACCTCGGGATAGCGCCTGAGGAATTCCGGCACCGCATGAAGCAAGGTCTGCCTGGCAAAGCCAGTGCTGGAATTGACGCGTAGCAGACCCTTCGGCTTCGCCCGCGCGGACGAAACGTCGGCCTCGGCCAGGTCGATAAGTTCGAGCACTTCGCGTGCCCGCTCAAGGAACTGCGATCCCTCTGATGTCAGCGCCAGCCGGCGCGTCGTGCGTGTCAGAAGCCGGACGCCCAGCCTGTCCTCGAGCCGCGACACAAGCTTGGAAAGCGCCGACGGCGTAACACGCAGATCCTCGGCCGCCTTGGCGAAGGAGCCCAGGTCGACGACGCGCACAAACGCCTTCATGTCATCCGACGATGCCATATTCGTGATCTCAAGTCATGAATATGGCGACAATCTAGCTGATTATGCAAGCTCGTGGAAATGATAGTTCCTCGGCATGTCTTCACCGAGGATCGGCCATGCATCCCGAGCCGCCTGCATCACGTTCGTCGGCCCGCGAGCCGATCGACCACGACCACTTCCGGGCGATCGCTACAGATGAGCGCCGCAAGGCCATTTCTCGATTTCCCGGCACGGTGCGTCGCTGGCTGACGCTTGCGTTTCGCAAGCTGTTCTCGACTTCGCCGCCTTTTCGTGCCAATTCCGGCCCATGGCACTCGACATCAAGATCTGCGGCCTCAGCACCGCCGAAACGCTCGACGCCGCGCTAGACAGTGGCGCGAGCCATGTCGGCTTCATCTTCTTCGCCAAGAGCCCGCGCAATGTTTCGCCCGAGATCGCCGGGCGGCTGCGTCAGGCCGCAAAAGGCCGGGCGCAAGCAGTTGCCGTGACCGTCGACGCCAGTGACGCGTTCCTCGACGAGATCGTGGCCGCGGTTCAACCCGACGTGCTGCAATTGCACGGCAAGGAAACGCCCGAGCGTGTGGCCGAGGTGAAGGCGCGCTACGGCCTGCCTGTCATGAAGGCCTTTTCCATCCGCGAGGCCGCCGACCTGGAGGCGATCACGCCCTACAACGGCATTGCCGACCGCCTGCTTTTCGACGCCAAGCCGCCAGCCGGCTCCGAATTGCCCGGCGGCAATGGCGTCTCGTTCGACTGGCGCCTGCTTGCGGGCCTTGACGCCTCCGTCGATTACATGCTTTCCGGTGGCTTGAACGCCGCCAATATCGGCGACGCCCTCAGGTGTGCTGCCCCGCCCGGCATCGATGTTTCCTCGGGCGTGGAAAGCGCGCCCGGCGTCAAGGATGCGGCGCTGATCGAAAATTTCTTCAGGGCCGTCCGGGCAGCTCGCGACCGCAGCGCCGCCTGACCAGCCTCCAGCCGCAAGGAGATCGGCCGTGAACAAGCCGACTGAGCCCAATTCCTTCCGCACCGGACCCGACGAGCAGGGCATGTTCGGCATTTTTGGCGGCCGCTTCGTCGCTGAAACGCTGATGCCGCTGATCCTCGAACTCCAGCGGCACTGGGACGAGGCCAAGAACGATCCGGCCTTCAAGGCGGAACTTGCCGACCTGTCGACCCATTATGCCGGCCGGCCCTCCAAGCTCTATTACGCCGAAGGCCTGACCAGGCATCTCGGCGGCGCGAAGATCTATTTCAAGCGCGAAGACCTCAACCACACCGGCTCGCACAAGATCAACAACTGCCTCGGCCAGATCCTGCTCGCCAAGCGCATGGGCAAGACCCGCATCATCGCCGAAACCGGCGCTGGCCAGCACGGCGTCGCTTCGGCGACTGTCGCGGCCCGCTTCGGCTTCCCGTGCTTTGTCTATATGGGCGCCACCGATGTCGAGCGGCAGAAGCCCAACGTCTTCCGCATGAAGCTGCTTGGCGCGGAAGTGCGCCCGGTCAACGCCGGCCATGGCACGCTGAAGGACGCGATGAACGAGGCGCTGCGCGACTGGGTCACCAACGTGCACGACACTTATTACCTGATCGGCACGGCTGCCGGCCCGCATCCCTATCCGGAGCTGGTGCGCGACTTCCAGTCGGTGATCGGCACCGAGGCGCGGGCCCAGATCCTCGAACAGGAAGGCCGCCTGCCCGACATGATCGTGGCGGCCGTCGGTGGCGGCTCCAATGCGATCGGCCTGTTCCATCCATTCCTCGACGACCGCAGCGTCAAGATCGTCGGCATCGAAGCCGGCGGACGTGGCCTCGACGGCATCGAGCATTGCGCCTCGATGAGTGCTGGCCGCCCCGGTGTGCTGCACGGCAACCGCACCTATCTGCTGCAAAACGACGACGGCCAGATCCTCGACGGCCACTCGATCTCGGCCGGTCTCGACTATCCCGGTGTCGGCCCCGAACACAGCTGGCTGCGCGACAGCGGCCGCGTCGAATATGTGCCGATCCTCGACGACGAGGCGCTCGATGCGTTCCAGCTCACCACCAAGGTCGAAGGCATCATCCCGGCACTCGAATCCGCCCATGCCATTGCGCATGCGGTCAAGGTCGCGCCAACGATGGGCAAGGACAAGGTGATGATCGTCAACCTGTCGGGCCGCGGCGACAAGGACGTGCACACGGTGGCCAAGATGCTGGGCATGGAGATCTGATCATGACGACCACCCGCATCGACCGCCGCATGGCCAAGCTCAAGGCCGAAGGGCGCCCGGCGCTCGTGACCTATTTCATGGGCGGCGACCCCGACTACGAGACGTCGCTGTCGATCATGAAGGCGCTGCCCAAGGCCGGCAGCGACATCATCGAGCTCGGCATGCCGTTCTCCGACCCGATGGCCGACGGCCCGGCGATCCAGGCCGCCGGCCTGCGCGCGCTGAAGGCCGGCCAAACCCTGGCCAAGACGCTGAAGATGGCGCGCGAGTTCCGCCAGGGCGACAACGAAACGCCGATCGTCATGATGGGCTACTACAACCCGATCTACATCTACGGCGTCGACCGCTTCCTCGAAGAGGCAGTGGCATCTGGCATCGACGGGCTGATCGTCGTCGACCTGCCGCCGGAAATGGACGCCGAGCTGTGCATCCCGGCACTCAAGGCCGGCATCAACTTCATCCGCCTGGCGACGCCGACGACCGACGACAAGCGCCTGCCCAAGGTGCTCGAGAACACTTCGGGCTTCGTCTATTATGTCTCGATGACCGGCATTACCGGATCGGCCCTGGCCGACACGACCAAGGTTGCCGAGGCTGTCCAGCGCATCAAGTCGCACACCGACCTGCCGGTCTGCGTCGGCTTCGGCGTCAAGACCGCCGAGCAAGCGCGCACCATCGGCGCCTCCGCCGATGGCGTGGTCGTCGGCACGGCGATCGTCAATGCGGTCGCCAATGTCATCGGGCCGAAAGGCGAAAAGACCGCCGATCCGGCCGAGGCGGTGGCGACGCTGGTCACTGGCTTGTCCCAGGGCATTCGCGCCGCACGCCTTGCTACCGCCCAATAAATACCCCATGTCCCCGGGACGAAGAGGACCGCTGCCATGAACTGGATTACCAATTACGTCCGCCCCAAGATCAACTCGATGCTGGGCCGCCGCGAGATACCGGACAATCTCTGGATCAAGGATCCCGAGAGCGGCGAGATGGTGTTCCACAAGGACCTCGAGGAAAACCAGTATGTGATCCCGTCGTCGGGCCATCACATGAAGATCTCGGCCAAGGAGCGGCTGCGCTTCTTCTTCGACGACGGCCGCTACGAGCAGATCGAAAATCCCAAGGTGATGGTCGATCCGCTGAAGTTTCGTGACGAAAAGCGTTATGTCGACCGGCTGAAAGATGCCAGGACCAAGACCGGCATGGAAGACGCGATCCTGTCGGGAACCGGCAAGATCGAAGCCCTGCCTGTCGTCGTTGCCGTGCAGGACTTTGCCTTCATGGGCGGTTCGCTCGGCATGGCCGCCGGCGACGCGATCATCCGCGCCTTCGAGGTCGCGCTTGAGAAGAAGCGTCCGATGATCCTGTTCGCCGCTTCAGGCGGCGCGCGCATGCAGGAAGGTATTTTGTCCCTGATGCAATTGCCCAGGACTACGGTGGCGGTCGACCGGCTGAAGGAAGCCGGCCTGCCCTACATCGTGGTGCTGACCAACCCGACGACCGGCGGCGTCACCGCCTCCTATGCGATGCTGGGCGACGTCCATATTGCCGAGCCGGGCGCACTGATCGGCTTCGCCGGCCCGCGCGTCATCGAACAGACGATCCGCGAAAAGCTGCCGGAAGGCTTCCAGCGCTCCGAGTACCTGATGGACCACGGCATGGTCGACATGGTGGTGTCGCGGCTGGAGCTGAAGTCGACGATCGCCAACCTGCTCAAGATCCTGACCAAGGCACCGGCTGCGGCCAAGGCTGCCGAAGCCGAGATCCTGCCGCCGGTTGTGCCGGTGCCGGAACGACGGCCGCAGGCCTGATCGCAATACGGCTGCTTACGCCCCAGGGAATGCCATGACCACGCTCGAAGCCGATCTCGAAATCGAGCGCCTGTTGGCGCTGCATCCGAAGGGTTTCGACCTTTCGCTCGACCGCATCTCGCGGCTGCTCGAACGGCTGGGCAATCCGCAGGACCACATGCCGCCGGTGATCCACATCGCCGGCACCAACGGCAAGGGTTCCTGTGCCGCGTTCTCGCGCGCGCTGCTCGAAGCCCAGGGGCTTCTGGTGCATGTGCACACCTCGCCGCATCTGGTGAACTGGCATGAGCGCTATCGCATGGCAGCGCCCGGCGGTGGCAAGCTTGTGGCCGACGATGTGCTGGCCGATGCCGTGCGGCGCGTCGGCGAGGCCAATGGCGGCGAGAAGATCACCGTCTTCGAAATCCTCACCGCAGTCACCTTCGTGCTGTTTTCCGAGCACCCGGCCGATGCCTGCATCATCGAGGTCGGGCTTGGCGGACGTTTCGACGCGACCAACGTGATCAAGAGATCGGCCTGCTCGGTGATCATGCCGGTGTCGATGGACCATGAGGCCTATCTCGGCGACAAGGTCGAGCTGATCGCCGCCGAAAAGGCCGGCATCATCAAGCGCGGCTGCCCGGTCGTTGTCGGCGCCCAGGAAACCGAGGCGGCGCAGCAGGTGCTGATCGACACCGCCGAGCGGCTGAACTGCCCGCTCGAGGTCTACGGCCAGGACTTCGTCGCCTTCGAAGAAAATGGCCGCATGATCTATCAAGACCAGACTGGACTGATGGACCTTTCGCCGCCGCGTCTGCCGGGGCGGCACCAGTTCGCCAATGCAGCGGCGGCGATCGCTGCGGTCAAGGCGGCGGGTTTCCCGATCAACGAACGTGCCGTCGACAAGGCGATGACGTCGGTTGCCTGGCCCGGCCGCATGCAACGCATGCCGCAAGGCAAGCTGAGCGAGCTCGGACCGAAGGGGGCCGAAATCTGGATCGATGGTGGCCATAATCCCGGCGCTGGCATCGTCATTGCCGAAGCGCTGACCGAACAGGAAGAGAAGTTCCCACGGCCGCTGTTCTTGATCTCCGGCATGATCAACACCAAGGACCAGACCGGCTATTTCCGCCCGTTCCACGGCATGGCCCGCCACGTCTACACCGTGCCGGTGACGATGAGCGAGAGCGGCGTGCCGCATGAGGAGCTGGCGGTGCGTGCCACCGAAGCCGGCCTGTCGGCCGAGCCGGTGAGTTCGGTCGCCAACGCGCTGATGTTGCTTCGCGACACATGGGATGAGGGCGAGACCGCACCACGTATCTTGATCGGCGGCTCGCTCTATCTGGTCGGCGCTGTTCTTGCAGAAAACGGCACGCCTCCAACCTGAGAAGACAAAAGCTGGATACAAAAAAGCCCGGTCAAGACCGGGCTTTTTCATTTGGAATGATGCGGACGATCAAACGTTGCCGCTGATCCAGTGCGACAGTGCCGTCTTGGGCAGCGCGCCAACCTTGATGTCGGCGACTTCGCCGTCCTTGAAGATCATCAGCGTCGGGATCGAGCGCACGCCGAACTGGGCGGCGATCTCGGGGTTCTCGTCGATGTTGACCTTGGTGATCTTGACCTTGCCGGCGAGCTCGTTGGAAATCTCTTCGAGCGACGGTCCGATCATCTTGCAGGGGCCGCACCATTCAGCCCAGAAATCGACGACGACGGGCTCCTTGGCCTCGAGCACGCCGGACTTGAAATTGCTGTTGTCGATCTTGACGGTGGCCATGATGCCGATCCTCTTGCGGTTAGCTGTCGCGCCATATGTGGTAGTGCGCGGACCCGTGGTCAAGCAGTTGTTGTGTCACGCCTCGGTGAGTCGAACAAGCGCGGCGTCCATTGCCTCGGCCGGAATGGGGATCAGCCGGGGCGCTTCGGTGAACAGAAGTGCCGCCGAAACAGCCTTATCAGGATAGAGCGGCGCAAGCAGCGCGCGGTAGAGCGCAAGCTGCACGACATAGGCCTGCGGCACCTCATCAATGGACTTGGGCGGCGGCCGGTTGGTCTTGTAGTCGACGATCAAAACCTCGTTATCGGTGACCGCCAGCCGGTCGATCTTGCCCGACACCGAGCGCGCCTTGCCACGCACATGAAGGCTGCCCATGATCGACACCTCAGCGCGCGACGTCGGCGAAAACAGCGGCGCAAAATCTGAGTCGTCGAGAATGGCGAGCACGGAGGCAACGGCGCCAACGCGCTCTTTTTCCGGCCAGTCCTGCCCGACACGGGCAAGGTAGCGCTCGGCGGCAGCCCCGCGCTCCCCCTGAGCAAGGCGCGGCAACATCTGCAGCAGGCGATGCAGCGCCGAACCGCGCGCGATGGCAAAGCCCGGCTCGAGCTCAGTGTCGAGCACCGGCGAGCGGCCGGAGATCAACGGTTCGCGCGTCTCGTCGATCAGGGCCGATGCGCCCGACGGCGACAGCGGTCGCGGCAGGTCCTCGAATGGCGGTGGCGCGGCGTAGAGGCTTTCCGGTAGCGGTTCGAGCGGGGCTCTTTCGCCGCCCTCTGGTTCCGCCGCCGAAAGAGGCGTCTTGGGCAATGGCGTGACGCGGAAGCGGTGGACGATCCTGTCTGATATGACGGGATGAGCGCGTTCCTCGCTTTCAGGTGCCGCCGACAGCGCGCGGCTGACGATCGAATGCCAGGTGTTCAGGCCGGGCTGCCGCTTGCCGTGATAGCCGCAGACGATCAGCCGGTCTTCGGCGCGCGTCATGCCGACATAGAGCAGGCGCCGGTACTCGTCGTCGGCGAGGTCCTTGGCAAGGGCGCTGGCGCCTTTCGAAAAGGCGTTGGCGACATCGGCGCCGGCGCGCCAGAGATAACCCTTGCCTTGCCAATGTTTGCCGCGCGGGACGAACGGCATCAGGCGCGGCAGGTGCTGGTCGCTGAACGGCGCCGAGCCGCTGTCGACAAGAAACACCACCGGTGCCTCCAGGCCCTTGGCGGCATGCACGGTCATGATGCGGACCTCGTCGCGCGTCTGGTCCATCTCGCGCTTGATCTCGGGGCCGGCATTTTCAAGCGTCGACAGGAAGGATTCCAGTCCGGGCAGGCCGGTGCGCTCTTCCGCCAGGCAGAAATTCAGGAACTCGTCGAGGATATCGCCGGCCTCCTGACCGAGGCGCGAGATCATCTTCTTGCGCACGCCGTCGCGGTTGGGGCCGCCTGACAGCACGCTCGAATAGAACTCGAAGATCGGCCGGAACGCCGCCTCGCTGGCCCAGTGTTCAAGCTGTTCCGCAACTGCTTTGAATACTTCGTTGGTTTCCGCATGGTCGCGCAACGAGGCGAGCAGCGACCGTCCGCTGCCGCGATTGGCCGAAAGCACAAACAGCGCATCCTCCGACATGCCGAAGATCGGGCTGCGCAGCACGGCGGCCAGCGACAGGTCGTCCTCCGGCTGGATCAGGAAACGTCCGAGCGCGATCAAATCCTTGACGGCGATATGGCCGGGCAGGCTCAACCGGTCGGCACCGGCAACGGGAATGTCGCGGCGCTTCAGCGCGCGCGACAGCGCATGCACGAACCGGTCGCGCTTGCGCACCAGCACCATGACGTCGCCGGCGCGCAGGCGTTTTCCCGTGCCTTCGATGATTTCGCGCTCGTCGAGCCATTTGCGGATGGTGGCCGCGACCTGTTCGGCGACAACAACGGCAGGCGCATGGGCATGGTCGATGGGCTTGCGCCAATCGTCGGGCTCGTCGACCGCATCGGCACCGACCGAGGGCCAGACCTCGGCATAACCTGCAGCACCGGCGCGGATCGCCTTGTGGCTCGGCGGCTCGGGGGCACGGGTGACGCCACGACGCACGCTGGTGTCCTCAAAGACGCGGTCGACGGCAGACAGCACGTCGTCGGTCGAGCGGAACGACCAGGTCAGCGTGACGTCCTCGAAGCGCGCTTTGGCGTCGCGGATGCGGCCGGCGAATTCGTGCTTGGAGTTGTCGAAGGACTCTGGTGCCGCGCCTTGGAACGAATAGATCGACTGCTTTTCGTCGCCGACGGCGAAGACCGTGCGATGGACGTTGTCGCGGGCGCTGAAGCCGGAGAAGAACTCTTCGGCCAGCCGCTTCACCACTTCCCACTGATCGGGGCTGGTGTCCTGGGCTTCGTCGAGCAGGATGTGGTCGATGCCCTTGTCGAGCTTGTATTGCACCCATGGCCCGGCGTCGGGCCGCGCCAGCAGGTTGACGGTGCGGGTGATGAGATCGTTGAAATCGAGGAAGCCGCGCCCGGTCTTCAGCCGCTCGTAGCGGGCGATCAACCAGTCGGCGATGGTCAGCGCTGCCTGCGTGGCCTCGAGCATGCGGAAATGGGCGAGCCGGTCGGCGGCGTCGATGATGGCGGTTGCCGTCGCCTGGTAGCGCTCGGGCAAATCGGGCAGCCGGTCGAGCAGCGCTTTCTTGAACGCGCTCGACGGATTGTAGGGATCGCCATCGGCCTTGAGGAAGGCATCGCCGAGAAGCGCCAACCGGCGGATCGGGTCGGCTTCGACATAAGCGAGGCGCGCGTAGGGCAGGATGTTGTTGAGCACGCTGCGCGCGTCGGTGGCTTCTGCGGCAGCAGCGAAGGCGTTGAAGAACGCCGGCTCGAAACCGGGCAGCGGCCAGATCGAAGCGGCGATGGCCTCAGCGTTGTCGTCGGGCGAAAAGCCGAATTCTTCGTAGAGCGCACCGAATGGCCAGCTGAAATCCTGGATCTGGGCGATGAAGGCGCGAAGACCGTCACGCTTGCGCACGATCTCGGCGAGCAGCGCATCGAGCCCGGCTTCGCCGCCGCGCTCCAGCACCTTGGCGAAGGCCTCGGCGAGTTCCGGATTGTGCTCGCCTGCGCCGGTGACCATGTCGCGCCGCGCGGTGGCGAACAAGGTCGCCTCCATCTGCGAGTCGAGCATCTCGAAATGGGCGGCGATGTTGGCCTCAAGCGGGAACTGGTGCAGCACCGACTCGCAGAAGGCGTGGATGGTCTGGATCTTGAGCCCGCCCGGCGTCTCCAGCGCCTCGGCGAAAAGCCGGCGCGCTCGGCGCAGCTTGGCCGCATCGGGCCGCGCGCCGTCGAGGGCCGTGATGCGCTCGGCCAGTTCGGCGTCGGGCAGCATGGTCCATTCGGACAGATTGGCGAAGACGCGGTTCGACATGTTGGCGGCGGCGGCGCGGGTATAGGTCAGGCACAAGATCTTCGAGGGATCGGTGCCGCGCAGCAGAAGCCGCATGACGCGCTGGGACAGCACATGCGTCTTGCCCGAGCCGGCATTGGCCGACACCCAGACCGAATTGGCCGGATCGGACGCGCGCGCCTGGCGCTCGGCGGTTTCGGTGGGGACGAAGAACTTCTTCTTCATTCCTCGCCCTCCGCGCCGCCGTCGCCGCCGGCCGACCATTCGAGCACACGGGCGAGATGATCGTAGTCGCCGTCGGTCTCGCCTTCGCGGAAGGGCAAGGCACGCGAGAGGTAGCCGGTGGTCGGGTCGTTGTAATACAGCAGAAGCTGCTCCAGCCGCTCCCAGGCTTCTTCGGATAGTTCGATGGCCGATTTCGGCTTCCTGTTGTGCTCCAGGATTGATTCCTCGAACACCTCGCCATTAGGCTTCAGCCTGACGAAGGCGAGTTGCGAGGGCTCGCGCTTGCCGAGTTCACGGAAGGCGCCACGCCGCAGAAGCGCGCCTTCGAGCGCCAGCTGCGGCGAAATCAGCGTGTGCGCCTGTGCCTTGGATGGCGACGAGCCCGTCTTGTAGTCGAGGATGTCGGCCATGCCGCCGGCGAGAATGTCGATGCGGTCGGCGCGGCCCGAAAGGGTGATGCCGGTGAGACCGACTTCGATGGCCGAGGCACCTTCTTCAGCGTGGCGGCTGGCAACGGCGTCGGCGCGGCTGCGTTCCCATTCCAGGATGTTGACTGCCAGCCGCGCAAAGCGCGGCCACCACACGGCCTCGACATCGGCGGGCAGGGCGGCTTCGACGAAGCAATGACGGCCGGCGGCGATCAGGGCTTCGAACGCATTGGGCGCGCGCGGATCGACGATGGTCGAAGAAAACAGGTGCAATATATCGTGGAACAGCGTGCCGCGCTCGGCGGCACCTGGATCGCGCACCAGCGGATCGATCGCCGACAGGCCAAGGATGCGCCGGGCATAAACGGCGTAGGGGTCGCGACGCAAAGTCTCGATCTCGGTAATGCTGAAACGGCGCGGCCTGGCCGCCAGCGGCGGCTTCGGTTCGGGGCGGGCGGCGAAATCGGTCTTCTGGCCGGCATCAAGGGCGCGTGCCCAATGCAGCAGCTTTTCGCCGCGCTTGCGCAAGACCGCGGCATGGTTGGGCCCGGCGTAGGTCAGCAGCCGCTGCAGCCAGCGCGAAGGAACGGCAGGGGCATCGCCCGAACGCGCCGAGCGCGACAGCACGACGTTCTTCGCGCCCATCGCCATCTGGAAATCGTGGGCCGCGAGGCCGATGCGGCGCTCCGGCGGCTCGAGCTCGATGCCCGTTTTCATGACGCGCGACATGAAACGGTCGGCCTCGGCCTTGCGCGGCCAGCTGCCCTCGTTGAGGCCGCCGATGACCAGCGTATCCACCGTTTGCAGGCGGGCTTCCAGCGCACCCCAGATCGCGATGGCGCGGTCGGCGCCCTGCGCCGGCTTGACTGCCTCGGGTGCCACCAGCGCGTCTATGACGTCGGGCCACTCATCGGCGGCGAAGGTGAATGACGCCTGGGTGGCGACGAGCGAGCGCAGCGCTTCCGCGAGCTTGGCGCCGGCGTCGCCGTCATAAAGCGTGCCGAGGCCGCCATGCTCGTCACACCCGAGGTTTTCGAGCGCTTCGACTGTGGCGCGAACAATCGCTGCGAGTTCCACCGATGCGTCGCCTCGGAAGGCAAACAGAGGCCCGAGGCCGGCAACAAGCCTTGTAGCGATGTTGCGGGCTTCTTCGATGCGGCGGACGGTGATGCGATCGAACCAGAACGGCTTGCGCGAGCCGCCGGCGACATCGGTCATCCTGCCGTCGAAGGTTTCGGCGAGCCCGGCAATGTCGGGGCGGCCGACGCCGCCACGCAGCACGACGAGTTCCAGCGTCTCGGCGGAACGCCTGACAGTGGCGCGGTCGGCACAAAGCCGCAGCAGCGGATGCTTGAGCAGCGACAGCACCGCCACCGGATCGCCGGGGCGGAAGGCGGCTTCGAGCATGGTGCGCAACAGGGTGGCTGGTGGCGTGTTGGCGAGCGGCATGCCGCCGGAATCGTCGGCCTGGATGCCGAAGCGGCGGAGTTCGGATGCGACACGTCGAGCGAGGTTGCGGTCGCCGGTGACCAATGCGGCGCGATGGCCCGGTTCGGCGACGGCCTGGCGCAGGGCAATGGCGATGGCGGCTGCCTCATCGCGCTCATGCGCTGCTTCGAGCAAGGTGACACCCGCAAGGGCATCCGCGATCTCGGCATCGTTGACGTCGCCGCGCTTGTCGGCCCAGGCGTCGGTGGTTTCGGCCGGCCGCAGCGCTTCGCCGACGATGGCCGCGCGGCGCACCATGGCTTGCGGCGGCGTGGCCAGTTCCTCGACGTCGCCGCGCAGAATTCCGATCTTGCCGATCAGCTTGGCCAGGCCATATTGCGGGTGGCCGAGCACCGAGGCCCTGGCGCCGAGTTCAGTGATTGTCTCGTAGGCGCGCTCGTCGAGCGTGGCGTCCAGCCCCGGCAGCACCACGGCGCCGCGCGGCAGGCGCGCAATCGCGGCCAGCAGCTCGGCGGTCGCCGGAATCGAGCCGGTGGAGCCTGCGGCAATCACGGGACCGGCGGGCGGGTTGCGCCTCAGCCGCTCGGCCTCCAACCGGATCAGCGCGCTGCGGTGGGCGGCGGGATTGGACTGGCCGCGCTCCTTCAGCATTTCGGGCCAGGCACTGGTGACGATGGAGAGGAATTCGAGCGTGACCTGCCACCAGCCGGACAATTCGCCTGACACGAGCCCGGCCAGCCGCGACCAGTCGGAACCTTCCGTTTCAATCTCGTCCATCAGCCCGGCGAGATCGCGCGCCAGCCAGATAGCATCGGCCGACGAGGCGGGCACGACGATTTCTTCTTCGAACAGGGCGGCGACATGGGCGGGCAAGCGGCGCTTCCAGGCGCGCACAAGGGGCGCCAACAGGAGCAGGCGGTCGGTGGCGGAAACAGGCGGAGCGAGGTCGAGCGCACCGCCACCCTCGTCCTCGAAGGCAGTTTCGTCCTCGTCAAATTCACCCAGCGGCTTGATGACCGGCAGGATGGCCGAAGCACCTCCGGCGGCATCGACGAAGACACCGCGCAGGGCGCGGGCCGCTCGGCGGGTAGGCACATAGATCGTGACGTCGGCGAGCGCCAGCGGATCGCCGGCATAGCTGAAATCAGGGATCAACCGGCCGGCGAGCAGCGCGCCCGCCAATGTCGGCAGAAAGGGAGAGCCGGGCGGGATGGAATAGACGCGTGGCGACGCGCGTCCGCTCATGATGCTTCCGCCAATGCCCTTTTCACCGCGGCCTCTGCGGGTGCGAGGGCGTCGGGCGTGCCGACGGTTACCCAGTGGCCGTGCATGCGCGTGCCGAACAGGCGCCCGGCCGAAATGGCCTGGTCGAAATAGCGGTTGAGCGATGCCGGTCCAACCGGCGCGTCCTTGAAGATGCGTGGGTGGATGATCGCAGCACCCGCATAGATCAGGCCCTCTGGCGCACTCTTGGCACGGCTCAGCCGGCCATCGGGCGCGACGAGGAAATCAGTGCTGCCGGAATGGCCTGTCGCCTGGTTGAGACTCGCGAGCATGAGGAGAATATCCATGCGCGCACCGTCCCAGGCAAGGGCGAGCCGGCCAAGGTTCGACGTACCACGGTCGATCCAGAAGGTGTCGGCATTGACGATGTAGAAGGGGGCGGCGCCAAGCTGGGGCAGCGCCTTGACGATGCCCCCGGCGGAATCGAGCAGGCCGTCGCTTTCGTCTGAGATAACGATGCGGGGCTGCTTGCGTTCAGCGACGTGGGCGACGATCTGGTCGGGCAGATAGTGGACGTTGACGACAGCCTTTGCGACTCCAACCTCGGCGAGGCTGTCGAGGCCCCAGTCGAGCAGCGTCCTGCCGGCGATGGGTACCATGGGCTTGGGGATCGTGTCGGTGATCGGGCGCATGCGCTTGCCGAGGCCGGCCGCCAGAACCATGGCGGCGGATGGGATGTTCGCAGCACTCATGCGAATTCCTCGAGCAGGCGATTTTTCCGGTAGAAATCGCCCAGTTCGGCGAGCGCCGGATGGGCGAGCGCACGGCCGAGATAATCGCGGATGTGCGGCAGGTGCTGGAGATATTGCGGCTTGCCGTCGCGCCGGTCGAGGCGGACGAAGATGCCGAGGATTTTTGAGTTCCGCTGCGCCGCCATGATGGCATAGGCCTCGCGAAACGCCGCCTCGTCGAAGCTTCCGGCGGCATGACGTGCGGCGACATAGGCATCTACGGTGCTGTGCTCGATGTCGGGCGACACGGTCACCCGCGCGTCCATGGCGAGCGAAGCGACGTCATAGGCGACCGGACCAATCAGCGCGTCCTGGAAGTCGACGATGCCGAGCCGGTCGTGGCCCTGACGATCGCCGCGCCAGATGATGTTGGGCGAATGGTAATCGCGCAGCACCAGGCCATATTGCTTGTCTACGAGGCGGTCGAAGACGGCGTTCCAGGCGGCATGGTAGCCGTCGCGCAGGGTATCGGATGGCGGCGCGCCTGTGACAGCCGGCACGTACCAGTCGACAAGCAGGTCGACCTCGATCATCAGCGCGTCGCGGTCGAAGGGCGGGACGTGATGGACGACACCGGGCGCTGCTTCAAGCCGGTCGTTCCAATGTTTCCCATGAATCATCGCCAGCAGTTCCGCCGCCGCGGCGTAGCGGCCGGCGACGGGCTTGCCGTCGGGATCGAGGAAGGCGCCGGTGCCCAGATGTTCGAGCAGCAAGAAGCCCTGGTCGAGATCCTGGGCGACAATGCCGGGCACCGAAACGCCACCGGCGGCAAGCGCGCGGTCGATGCCAACGAAGGCTACCACCGACTGGGCGGTATGAGCGATCTCGGCATAGGGCTTGCCGTCGCGCACTGGTGGACCGAGGACCAGCCTTGGCGAGTTCATCAGCACCAGCGGCTCACTGCCGTCGCGCGTGACAGTCTCGTATGCGCGGGCCGACGCATCGCCCATGAAACGGGCGCGGCGGGCCTCGCCCCTGCCACAAGAAGCGAGAAATTCGCGCATGGCGAGCGAACGGGCGACACGGTCGAAGGTTGTACCCGTGCCAGTGATCGTCACCCGGCGGCCTTCGCCCTCATGGTCGATCGCGATGCGCAGGCTGCTCGCCGGCATGGCGTCCGCCGCGCGTTCGGGCCACTCAACCAATGCCACGCCGGAGGCGATCGCCTCGTCGAAGCCGAGTTCTTCCAGTTCGTCGGGCGATGACAGGCGGTAGAGATCGAAATGGTGGACAGGCAGCGGCGTATCGTAGCTCTGTACCAGGGTGAAGGTCGGGCTCGGCACCTCGTGGGCGGGATCGGTGGCCAACGCGCGGATCAGGCCGCGCGCCAAGGTCGTCTTGCCGGCCCCGAGATCGCCGTCGAGCAGAAGCACGTCGCCGGCCTTCAGCGCCAGCGCCAGATCCTCGCCCAGCCGCGTGGTCGCGACATCGTCGGGGAGGAACAGCTCCAGCGATCTGGCCGTCGTCAAAGGGCCTACTCCGCCGCGACCCGGACGCCGGCGGGCACATCTGGGAAGAGGCAGATGACCGTGGTGCCGCGGTCCTTGCCGCTGTCGATGCGGACCGAGCCGCCATGCAGTTCGACGAAGCTCTTGACGATCGACAGGCCGAGGCCGGCGCCGCGCTTGCGGCCGCCATTGACGCGGGATTCGAAGCGCTGGAACATCGTGTCGAGCACTTCCGGCGGCATGCCGGGACCGTCGTCATGGACGGAGAATTCGACACCTTCGGCAAGCTGGCGGCAGGCAAGCGTGATGGTGCTCGCAGCCGGCGCGTAGTTCACGGCATTGCTGAGCAGATTGTAGAGGATCTGGCGCACGCGGGTCTCGTCGCCGTTGAAGCTCTTGGGCGCGCTTTTGACCTCGATGGCGAGCTTGATCGAGTGCTCCTCCAGCCGGTCGGCCACAAGCTCTGCCGCGGCCTCGATGGCGCGGTCGACATGAACCTCCGATATGTCGAGCTGCATGATGCCGGCGTCGACAGTGGCGAGGTCGAGGATGTCGTTGACGATGGTCAACAGCACGCCCGACGACGAGCCGATATGTTCGACATATTCGCGCTGGCGTGGCGACAGCGGTCCGGTGCCGGGCAGTGACAACAGCTCGGTGAAGCCGATGATGTTGGTCAGCGGCGAGCGCAGTTCGTAGGACACGTGCTGGACGAACTCGTTCTTGATCTGGTCTGCGCGCCGCAGCGCCTCGTTCTTGTCCTTCAGCGCGCGCTCGACATTGACGCTGTCGGTGACGTCGACAAAGGTCAGCATCACCTGGCCATTGGGCAGGTGAATGACGGCATGCTGCAGCACCGAGCCGTTCTTGAGTTCGGTCTGGCCATGGCGGTCGCTGCGCTCATCGAAGCCGGTGACAGCGGAAACGAAATCGCCCCACGGGCTTTTCTCGGCGCGCGTGTCGCATTCGGCGCGGATGGCCGAGATATGCGTGCTCTGCCGTAGCGCTTCAGGCGAAACGCCCCACAACTGGCCGAAAGCCGGATTGAATAGGCGGATGCGGCCGTCGGGTCCGAAGACGACGACGCCTTCGGCGAGATTATCGAGGGTTTCACCCTGCACCCGCACGGCGGTGGTGTAGCGGCTTTCGAGATCGATCCTTTCGGTCAGGTTCTCGAACACCCAGGTCACGCCGCCCTTGGGCTGCGGGTTGGCAACGACTCGGATGGTGCGGCCATCTGGCAGGTGCCAGAGGTGCTCCTGCGGATCGACGGCGCGATAGGCCGAAAGCAGGTTTTCCTTCCAGCGGCGCCATTCCTGCTGCTCGGGCAACTTGCGTTCGCTGCGCAAGCGGTCGAGCAGCAGCGCATTGTCGGGGGCGCTCGAGATGTAGCCGGCGTCGAGGTCCCAGAGCTTCTGGAAGGCGTTGTTGTAAAAGCGCAGCTTCTGGCCTGCGTCGAAGGTGGCGACAGCGGTGGCGACCTGGTCGAGCGTGTCGGCGTGGCTGCGCACGACCAGGCTGTATTCCTCGCGGATGGCCTCGGCCGCACTCATGTCGGCGGCGATGCCGGCGGAGCCTTCCTTGCCGACAACGTCAGTGACGGCAAACATCTTGCGGTCGCCGTCGATGACTGTCGAAAGCGTCTGCTGGAACAGCGGCCGCGTCTGATGCTGCTGGGCGATCGCTTCGCGGGACTGGGTGCCGAGGAACTCCTTGCCGTCGCGGATGGCGGCGGACGAATCCACCGCCTCGACAGCCTTGGCGAAGGCCTTGTTGACCCATTTCAGGCGGCCGTCGCCATCGCGCATCCAGAACGGCATGTCGATGGCATCCATCAGGCCGATCAGCGTCTCGTATTCGGCGCTGAGGCGCTGGTTTTCGAGCTTCAGCCGTGCCTGGCCGCGCTGCGCCTCGGAGATCGAGACAAAGCGGACGATGACGTGGGCGCCGCTCTTGCGGCCATGGACCTCGAGCGCGGCGTTGGCATGGGTCTCGGCGATCAGCTCGAAGGGTGTGCCCTTGTCGCGCAACGCGGCGATGGCGTTTTCGAGCGCCGCCGCCGAACGCGGCATCAGCCAGCGGCCAAAACCGAGGAAGGCGGCACGGTCATCAGGCGCTCCTGTCTCGAGCGGCAGCGAACCGACAAGCTCTGGCTTCTTGTTCTCGTTGGCCCAGACGATGACGCGCTGGTCGCGCAGATTGAGCAGGGCCTCGGAGCGCTGCAGCGATGCATTGAGATCGGCGACGCGGCCGCGCAGTTCGGCGTTCTCGGCGCTAATGCGCCCTTTTTCGCGGATCAAGGCAATGGCGGAGATCAGCGCGGCGCCCATGACGCCGACGAACATTGCAAGCTGGATGACTTCAGCGGTGCTCACGGGCAGGCTGGCAACGGCCGCCTGCTGGGCATGGGCGAAGCCGAAAGGCGTGCAAAGAGCGGTAGCGCCAAGCAGGACGGCAGCGGCGCTGCCGCCGAGCCGACGCATGGTCGGCCACCTGTCGCTGGAACGGGCCATCTGCGAATCCTGGTGGCCGCCGGAAACGGCCTGTCCCGCTGGAAGCGGGTATTCCCCCGGCATGTCTTGTTCCTCTCCGCCGCCTGAATGCAAGACCGCCCTGAAGCGCCCCTAAATCCCGCCGAGGACGGGCGCGTGACGAATCACGTCACAATACCCGGTAGGCGAATCGCCGTGAAGAAGGCGATTGCGCAAAAAGAGAAGCCGGGCGAAAGTCAATCGCCCGGCTTCAACATGTGGTATGTTTATTCGCTATGGTTAATAGCGGTAGTGTTCCGGCTTGAACGGACCCTTCGGCGTAACGCCGATATAAGATGCCTGTTCGTCGCTCAGCGTGGTCAGCCTGGCACCCAGCTTGTCGAGATGCAGGCGGGCGACCTTCTCGTCGAGGTGCTTGGGCAGCACATAGACCTCGTTCTTGTACTGGCCGGGCTTGGTCCAGAGTTCGATCTGGGCCAGCGTCTGGTTGGTGAACGACGCCGACATGACGAAGCTCGGATGGCCGGTCGCATTGCCGAGGTTGAGCAGACGGCCTTCCGACAGCAGCAGCATGCGCTTGCCGTCCGGGAAGGTGATCATGTCGACCTGCGGCTTGACGTTGGTCCACTTCAGGTTGCGCAGAGCCGCGACCTGAATCTCGTTGTCGAAGTGCCCGATGTTGCCGACGATGACCATGTCCTTCATCAGGCGCATGTGGTCGAGGGTGATGACGTCCTTGTTGCCGGTCGTGGTGATGACGATGTCGGCGTTAGGAGCAGCGTCTTCCAGCGTAACGACTTCAAAGCCGTCCATGGCTGCCTGCAGCGCGCAGATCGGATCGACTTCGGTGACCTTGACGCGGGCGCCAGCGCCCTGGAGCGAGGCTGCCGAGCCCTTGCCGACGTCGCCGTAACCGCAGACGACGGCAACCTTGCCGGCCATCATCACGTCGGTGCCGCGGCGGATGCCGTCGACCAGCGATTCCTTGCAGCCGTACTTGTTGTCGAACTTCGACTTGGTGACCGAGTCGTTGACGTTGATCGCCGGGAAGGGCAGCAGGCCCTTCTTCTGCAGCTGATAGAGGCGGTTGACGCCGGTCGTGGTCTCTTCGGTGACGCCACGGATGGCAGCCTTGTGCTTGGCGAAGAAGCCCGGCGTTTCCGCCATGCGCTTCTTGATCTGGGCGAACAGGATCTCTTCCTCTTCGCTGCCCGGGTTGGACAGGACATCCTCGCCGGCTTCAGCGCGGGCGCCGATCAGGATGTACATGGTGGCGTCGCCGCCATCATCGAGGATCATGTTGGTGGCGCCGCCGTCGGTCCACTGGAAGATCTGGTCGGTGTACTGCCAGTACTCCTCAAGCGTCTCGCCCTTGACGGCGAAGACCGGGATGCCGGCTTCGGCGATTGCCGCGGCAGCGTGGTCCTGGGTCGAGAAGATGTTGCACGAGGCCCATCGGATGTCGGCGCCGAGTTCCTTCAGCGTCTCGATCAGCACTGCGGTCTGGATGGTCATGTGCAGCGAGCCGGAAATGCGCGCGCCCTTGAGCGGCTTTGCTTCACCGAATTCCTCGCGGCAGGCCATCAGGCCCGGCATTTCGGTTTCGGCGATCTCGATTTCCTTGCGACCCCAGCCGGCGAGCGAAATGTCGGCGACCAGATAATCCTTGCTACCCGTCATGGCTTGCTCCGATTCCTGTTTGCTGCGCGCCGAGCGGGAGGCTTGAAAGGGCGCGCGAAAGATCGGCCTGACTACCAGATCAGGCCGTCATCGACAATGGGACATAAAGAAATCTTTATTCGTGCATGTCACCAGGCTGATGCCCGGTGATCAGCACTCCTCGCCGAAGCGCGCGGCGACGAGCGTCGCAAGCGCTTCCATCGCCTGGTCGGCCTCGGGGCCGCTGGCGGTCACCCGGATCGTGCAGCCGGGGCTGGCGGCAAGCATCATCAGGCCCATGATCGACGTGCCGCCGACCGAGATGCCGTCTTTCTCGACGCTGATGGAGGCCTGGAATTCGCCGGCGATCTGGACAAACTTGGCCGAAGCGCGCGCATGCAGGCCGCGCTGGTTGACGATGGCCAGGTCGCGGACGACGTGGCCCTTCTCGGGCGAGTAGGGCATGCCGCTCATTTGCCGCTCAACACCTGGCTTGCCACGTTGATGTATTTGCGGCCCGCTGCCTGCGCCTCGTCGAGGGCGCCCGGCATGTTGTCGGCCTTGCGTACGCTGGTCAGCTTGATCAGCATCGGCAGGTTCATGCCGGCGATGACCTCGACACGGCCGGCTTCCATCACCGAGATGGCGAGGTTCGACGGCGTACCGCCGAACATGTCGGTCAACACGACCACGCCTGTGCCGGTGTCGGCGCGGGCGACGGCATTGATGATGTCGCTGCGGCGCTGGGCCATATCGTCATCGGCGCCGATGGAGACGGTCTCGAAATTTTCCTGCGGTCCGACGACGTGTTCCACCGCATGGCGGAACTCCTCAGCCAGTTGACCGTGCGTCACAAGCACGAGTCCGATCATTCTGTCATGGCTCCCGTCATGGCCCTTTCACAGCCGCGCAGTATTTTTGCCGCCTCCTTGGGGGCGGGAGCGCTATCTTGTCGACGGCGGGGGCGTTTACAAGCCCCAATTTACGGCACGACATGCCATTTTGACGCAATGCAGCAAAAATGTTGGGCAGCTTCAGGCCAGGAAGCGGGCACCGAGCGAGACAAGGATGGCGGGCATGGCCGCAGCAGTTTCGCGCTGCGCGAGCATCAGCCTGGGCACACTGCAACCCAGAAGAAGCTCGCTTGCGTGCTCGGGAAATCGCTCGACATCATTGACTGGTACAAGCCTGACAAGCAGGTCGACCGCGGAAGCAGCCTCATGTTCGGCAGGGACGGGGCCCAGCCCCCGGACTTCGACAAGGCCGGCAATCGTCGATGGGGCGTGGCAGACGAGCCTTCCTTGATAGGCAGAAAGGAAAACCTGATCGTCCGCCACGAGCCGGGCGAAACGGCCGGCCGCGCGGAACTTTTCAACCAGCGCCAAGCCCAGCGCGGTCTTGCCCGAACCCGAGGGACCGGCCACCATCACACCGCGCTCGCCGAGCACGATCGCCGTTGCGTGCATGTTGAGCGGCTGCACGGATCAGCTTTCGGCGGGGAAGGCGACGATGAAACGCGCGCCCTTGAGTTCGCCCGGCTTGGTTCCGGAGATGTTTTCGGCCGTCAGCGTGCCACCATGGGCTTCGACGATCTGGCGGCTGATCGACAGGCCGAGGCCCGAGTTCTGGCCGAAAGCTTCGCCGGCAGGCCTGTCGGTGTAGAAGCGCTCGAAGATGCGGTCGATGTTTTCGGCACGGATACCGGGGCCGTTGTCCTCGACCGTGATGACGTTGAACTTGCCGACCCGCGCCAGCGAGATGGCGATGTGGCCATGGTCGTCGGGCACGAAGGAGCGGGCGTTCTCGATCAGGTTGGTGATGACCTGGCCGATGCGCAGATCGTGACCGGCGACATTGTAGTTCTTCACGCCGGCCGGCAGCTTGGCCGGATTGAATTCGATCTCGACAGGTTTCTTGTGGCGACTGGTCTCGCGCGACACCGAAACCAGGTCGCCGATGAACTTCTTCAGGTCGACTTTGCTCGCATCTTCACGGGCAAGCTCGGCATCAAGGCGCGAGGCGTCGGAAATGTCGGTGATCAGCCGGTCGAGGCGGCGGACATCGTGCTGGATGACCTCCATCAGGCGCGCACGCGAACTCTCGTTCTTGGCGAGCGGCAAGGTCTCGACAGCGCTGCGCAGCGAGGTCAGTGGGTTCTTGAGCTCATGCGACACGTCGGCGGCAAAGCTCTCGATCGCCTCGATGCGGGCGTAAAGCGCATTGGTCATGTCGCGGACGGCAACCGACAGGTTGCCAATCTCGTCCTGGCGGTCGGAGAAATCGGGGATCTCCTCGCGGTTCTTGCCGCCGCGCCGCACGCGGTTGGCGGCCGCCGAGAGGCGTCGCAAAGGCGTCGCGATCGTCGATGCCAGCAGCATCGACAGGATGGCGGTGACGAGCGCAGCGACGCCGAAGACGCGCAGGATGGCCTTCTGCTCGGCGGCGACGATCTTGTCGATGTCACCACCTTCGGTCGACAGCATCAGCACGCCGAGAACGGCGCGGAAGCGCTGGATCGGCACCGCGACCGAAACGATCTGCTCGCCCTGTTCGCTGACACGCACGATGGTCGCTGGCCCGCCGGTCAAGGCCTGCACGACTTCGGGGAAGGCTGCGCCATTGCCACCGGGCTGCTCCTTGTAGACAGGCAGCGAGCTATCGACAAAGAAGTCGAAGACGAACTTCTGCGCCCGCTCGATCAGCGTAGGCTCTTCTTCCTCGACCGGCGGCAGGTCGTAGCGCAGAATCTGGTGGCGCGAGTCGAGCAAAAGGTTTGCGTCGCGGTCGTAGATGCGGGCGCGTGTCCGCGTCGGCGAGATCAGACGGCGCAGCAGCGGCGCCACGCGCTCGGGATTGATCGGAAAATCGAGGCTGTCGAGCTGGTCGGTGCCGGGACCAAGGCTCTCGCCAGCCTGCAGCTCCAACAGCTTTTCGGGGTCAATCCTGATGGCGTCGGTCTCGACTGTGGCCGACGAGGCAATGGCGCCGGCAATGATGCCGCCTTGCGTCATCAGGCTTTCGACGCGCGCTTCGATCAGCGCGCCGCGAAACGCGTTGAGATAGAAGATGCCGGCGACCAGCACCGCCAGTCCGGCAAGATTGAGAAACAGGATGCGGCGGGTCAGGCTGGAGAAGAAGTAGTGGCCGAGCAGGCGGCTTAGCCGGATCCTGGTACGGTCGAGAAACAGCAGGCGTCCACGCGGCCGCCTGGAGGCGGTCGCATGCTTCCTCAACTCTGCTTCCCTCGCCATGTGATCTCAGCCCTCGCCGGAATCACGCTTCGCGGAATCTGTAGCCGACACCATAGAGGGTTTCGATCATCTCGAAGTCGTCGTCGACTGCCTTGAACTTCTTGCGCAGGCGCTTGATGTGGCTGTCGATGGTACGATCATCGACATAGACCTGCTCATCATAGGCCGAATCCATCAGGGCGTCGCGGCTCTTGACCACGCCGGGGCGCTGCGCCAGCGAGTGCAGGATCAGGAATTCGGTGACGGTGAGCACGACCGGCTCGCCCTTCCAGGTGCAGGTGTGGCGCTCCTGGTCCATCACCAGCTGGCCACGCTCGAGCGAGCGGGCCTGCTGCGTTGGCGCCTTGGTGCCTGCTTCGCGGGCGCTTGCCCGGCGCAGGACGGCGCGCACGCGCTCGACCAGCAAACGCTGCGAGAACGGCTTGCGGATGAAGTCGTCGGCGCCCATCTTGAGGCCGAAGAGTTCGTCGATCTCGTCGTCCTTGGAGGTCAGGAAGATCACCGGCAGGTCGGTCTTCTGGCGCAGCCGGCGCAAAAGCTCCATGCCATCCATGCGCGGCATCTTGATGTCGAGGATGGCGAGGTTCGGCGGACGCGCGGCCAGCCCTTCAAGCGCCGACGCACCATCGGTATAGGTCTCGACGCGATAGCCCTCGGACTCGAGTGCGATCGAAACCGATGTCAAAATGTTGCGGTCGTCGTCGACAAGCGCGATCGTTGCCATTTCCAGCGGCTCCCTCATGAGCGGGTGTCCCTTCCTGCTTCGAGCAGGGCTTGTGCAGGACAAATTAGGTACAAAATGTGGCATAGCCTCCGTTCGAGGGGAGCGCAACCGCCATGCCTTGTGACTGCCTTATATGGGGCGGAGGCGCCAAAGCTCGAACAAAAAACTGCCGATCTTGTATGGGCCGGCGCGTGCTTGCACACCTTTTAAACGATTTAGACAAATTTCAAAATTTTTAAATCGATTAATGATTTGATATCGCTGACCTTTTCTGTTTCTGCCTGCCTCAGTCCCGTTGGGACAGCGGCGTCCGGCCCGTAGACCGGACACAGCGTCAAGGCTACGAGGCTTCACTAGATGACCGAAACCGGTAAGCGAAATCCCGCCTGCGGGATCGAAACGGCAGGGCTCAAAACGTCGGGCACCGTCCGCTACAACTTTGGCGCTGCATTTCTTACGGAAGAAGCGATCCGCCGCGGCGAGGCCCGCCTGACCGCTCACGGCGCACTCGTTGCCGAAACCGGCCAGCACACCGGCCGCTCGCCCAAGGACAAGTTCGTCGTCCGCGACGAAAACACCGAAGCCCATGTCTGGTGGGACAACAACAAGCCGATCAGCCGCGCGCAATTCGATGCGCTGCACGCCGATTTCCTCGCCCAGGCTGCCGACAAGGATCTCTATGTCCAGGACCTGATCGGCGGCGCCGACCGCTCGCTGTGCCTGCCGACGCGCGTCGTCACCGAATTCGCCTGGCATTCGATGTTCATCCGCAACCTGCTGATCCGTCCGACGGAAGCCGAGCTTGCGGCCTTCGTACCCGAGATGACGATCATCGACCTGCCGTCGTTCCGCGCCGACCCGGCCCGCCACGGCACCCGCACCGAGACCGTGATCGCCGTCGACCTGACCCGCATGATCGTGCTGATCGGCGGCACGGCCTATGCCGGCGAAATGAAGAAGTCGGTGTTCACAGCGCTCAACTACCTGCTGCCGGCCAAGGGCGTGATGCCGATGCACTGCTCGGCCAATGAAGGCCCCGACGGCGACGCTGCCGTGTTCTTCGGCCTGTCGGGCACCGGCAAGACGACGCTGTCGGCCGACCCCAAGCGCACGCTGATCGGCGACGACGAGCATGGCTGGGGCCCCGACGGCATCTTCAATTTCGAAGGCGGCTGCTACGCCAAGACCATTCGCCTGTCGGCCGAGGCCGAGCCGGAGATCTTCGCCACCACCCAGCGTTTCGGCACCGTGCTCGAGAATGTCGTGCTGGACGACAACCGCATGCCCGACTTCAACGACGGCTCGCGCACCGAAAACACCCGCTGCGCCTATCCGCTCGACTTCATCCCCAATGCCAGCGCCACCGGCCAGGCCAGCCACCCCAAGAACATCATCATGCTGACGGCCGATGCCTTCGGCGTGATGCCGCCCATCGCCAAGCTGACGCCTGCCCAGGCGATGTATCACTTCCTGTCGGGCTACACGGCCAAGGTCGCCGGCACCGAGCGTGGCGTGACCGAGCCGGAAGCGACCTTCTCGACCTGCTTCGGCGCACCGTTCATGCCGCGCCACCCCTCGGAATACGGCAACCTGCTGCGCCAGCTGATCGCCGAGCACAATGTCGACTGCTGGCTGGTCAACACCGGCTGGACCGGCGGCGCCTATGGCACGGGTTCGCGCATGCCGATCAAGGCGACGCGCGCACTTTTGTCGGCAGCGCTCGACGGCTCGCTGAACTCGGTCGAGTTCCGCACCGATGCGAATTTCGGCTTCGCCGTACCGGTGTTGGTGCCTGGCGTCGACGCCAGCATCCTCGACCCGCGCTCGACCTGGACTGATGCCGCTGCCTATGACCGCCAGGCCAAGAAGCTGGTGTCGATGTTCGTCGAAAATTTCGGCAAGTTCGAAAGCCATGTCGACGCGTCAGTGCTGGGCGCTGCGCCACGCACCCAGGAAGCCGCCGAGTAATCCAGCGACCACCAAGACGAACGACCAAGGCCCGGCCAACAGCCGGGCCTTTTCTTTTTGCCCGCATCACGGCATGACTTGGCGCATGAGCGCCGACGACAAGATTTTCATCGCCAACGACGTGGTCATCCATCCCGATGACCTCGAGGAGAACTTCATCCGCTCCTCGGGGCCGGGCGGCCAGAACGTCAACAAGGTGGCGACCGCGGTGCAGCTGCGTTTCGATGCCGCCAACGCACCCGGGCTGCCCGAGCGGGTGCGCGAGCGCACCATCAAGCTCGCCGGCCAGCGCGCGACCAAGGACGGTGTCATCGTCATTGAGGCCGGGCGCTACCGGACCCAGGAGCAGAACCGCGCCGATGCCCGCGCCAGGCTCACCGCGCTCGTCGCCAAGGCCGCCGAACCACCGCCGCCGCCGCGCAAGAAGACCAGGCCGACAAAGGGTTCGGTCGAGCGCAGGCTGAAAACCAAGTCCGGCCGCTCGACAGTCAAGAAGCTGCGCGGCCGGGTCGACGGCGATTAGATCCCAAGTACTGATCCTGCTTCCATTTTGGTTTTGCAGGTGCCAATCTCCGGCGACTGCCACAGCAAGGGAGACCACGAATGGGCATGTTCGATTTCGTCAAGAATGTCGGCAAGAAGCTTGGTTTCGGCGATGATGAGGCTCCGAGCGCCGACACGCTGAAGAAGGAACTCGACTCGCACAAGCTTGGCACGGACAACGTACAGGTCGTGGTCAAGGGCGACACCGCCGTGCTTACCGGTGTGGTCAAGGACCAGTCGATCTTCGAAAAAGCTGTTATCGCCGTCGGCAACACGCTGGGTGTTTCCAAGGTGCAGGCCGACGAGCTCAAGGTCGTGGCACCTGACTCCGGCCTCAAGCTCGACGGCAGCGTCGACATGACCGAGTTGGTCAAGGCTTCGACGCCGGCCAAGGCGCCGGTGTTTTATACCGTCAAGAAGGGCGACAACCTGTCGAAGATCGCTGAAGCCCAGTACGGCAAGGGCAAGGCGTCGAAATACACTGTCATCTTCGAGGCCAACAAGCCGATGCTGTCGCATCCCGACAAGATCTATCCCGGCCAGGTGCTGCGTATCCCCGATATCGCGACGGCCTGATCCCGGCCCACTCAGTTCATGCGAACGGCGGCTTTCGGGTCGCCGTTCTGCTTTTGCGGTGGCATCCTGAGCGGCAAGATATTGCGAGGTAGATGACCGTGCTCGTATTGCCCAAAGGCGTCCGCCACATGCCCGGTTTCCTGTCCCGCGCGGTGCAGGAAGGGCTGGTCGAGAGTATCCGCGAGGTGGTGAAGGCAGCGCCACTCTACACGCCCGCCATGCCCAAGACAGGCAAGGAAATGAGCGTGCGCATGACCAATTGCGGCTCGCTCGGCTGGGTCACCGACAAGGAGCGTGGCTATCGCTACCAGCCGGAGCACCCAGTGACCGCCGAACCATGGCCGCCGATTCCGGAGGCGCTGCTGGATCTATGGCGTGAGGTTTCAGGCTATCCGCATCCGCCGGAAGCCTGCCTGGTCAATTTCTACACCGACGCGGCCAAGATGGGCCTGCACCAGGACCGCGACGAGCGCGAGTTTGCAGCACCGGTGGTCTCCGTGTCGCTTGGGGATGCCTGCCTGTTCCGCGTCGGCGGTGTCAGGCGAGATGACCGCACGGTGTCGTTCCGGCTTGAAAGCGGCGATGTCGTCGTGCTGGGCGGGGAGGGGCGGCTCGCCTTCCATGGCGTCGACCGCATCTATCCGATGACCTCTGCGCTGCTGAAGCAGGGCGGACGGATCAACCTGACGCTGCGGCGGGTGACTCCGCCTGCGTGACCGACAGCCTCAGAGCTTGCGGATCGCCACTTCTTCGACGAGGTGGCCAGCGCCCTTCTTGAGGATCAGGTCGGCGCGCGGGCGCGTCGGCAGAATGTTCTCGCGCAGGTTCTTCAGGTTGATGTTGGCCCACAGCCCTTCGGCGATCGCCCGGGCCGCGTCTTCCGACAGCTGCGAATAGCGATGGAAGAAGGACTGCGGATTGCGGAAGGCGGTTTCGCGCAGCCGCATGAAGCGGTCGATGTACCACTCGTGGATGATCTGCTCGTCGGCGTCGATGTAGATCGAGAAGTCGAAGAAATCGGAGACGAACGGCACGAACTTGCCATCCTTGGGCAGCTCGCGCGGCTGCAGCACGTTGATGCCCTCGAAGATCAGGATGTCGGGGCGGTCGACGGTGACGAACTCGCCAGGCATGACGTCATAGGTGAGGTGGGAATAGACGGGCGCGCGGACATTGGGCTGGCCCGACTTGATGGCCGAGAGGAAACGCAGCAGGGCGCCGACGTCATAGCTGTCGGGAAAGCCCTTGCGCTCCATCAGATTGTCGCGGCGCAGGACCTCGTTGGGGTGGAGGAAACCGTCTGTGGTGACGAGATCGACCTTCGGGCTCGACGGCCAGCGGGTAAGCAGCTCCTTGAGGATGCGCGCCGTGGTCGACTTGCCGACGGCGACCGAACCGGCCATGCCGATGATGAACGGAGTCTTGGTGCCCTTCTTCTCGGAGTTGAAGAAGCGCTGGCGCTGGCGAAATAGCTGCTGGCTGGTCTCGACGTGGGCGGACAGCAGACGCGACAACGACAGGTAGATGCGCCGCACCTCGTCGAGGTCGATCGGCTCGTACATCGAGCTCAGCCGCCCAACCTCGTCCTGGGTCAGGGTCATCGACATGTCGGCGCCGAAGCCGGCCCAATGCTCGGCCTTGAAGAACCAGTAGGGAGAATATTTCTCCGTGGGCGCGAGTTGATCCATCGAACCTCCCCTGCGGGACCTGACCAGCGGTCAGCCCTCGTTCTTCCGCGCGGCCTTTTCGGCAATTCCGGACTGCGACGTGCGCCGCTCCAGTTCGGCCATCACGTCTGCCATCGGAATGCCGGCGACAGCCAGCACGACGAGCCAATGATAAAGGAGATCGGCACTTTCCGAAACGAGAGCGCCGTCGTCGCCCTTGACCGCGGCGATGACGGTTTCAACCGCCTCTTCGCCGAGCTTCTTGGCCGCCCGCTCCATGCCGGACTGGTAGAGATTGGCGGTCCAGGAATTGGCATCGCCGGAACGGGCGCGCTCGGCGACGATCTTTTCCAGGTCGGAAAGGGAGAATGCGCTCATCTGGGCCTCGGCAAAAAGGTCAGCCAATGGGGTCGAGCCGCATCGGCAAGCCCGCTTTTGCCATGTGGGCCTTGGCCTCGGCAATGGTGTAGGTGCCGAAATGGAAGATCGAGGCGGCGAGAACGGCCGTCGCATGGCCCTCGCGGATGCCTGATACCATGTGATCGAGATTGCCGACGCCGCCTGAAGCGATGACCGGAGCGCGCACGGCATCGGCCACGGCGCGCGTGAGGGCGATGTCGTAGCCGATCTTGGTGCCGTCGCGGTCCATCGAGGTGAGCAGGATTTCGCCGGCGCCGAGGTCGACGACCTTGCGGGCGAATTCGACGGCGTCGATGCCGGTGCGCTCGCGCCCACCATGGGTGAATATCTCCCAGCGGTCGGTCTCGTTGTCCTGCGACACCTTCTTGGCGTCGATGGCAACGACGATGCACTGGTTGCCGAACTTGTCAGCAGCCTCTGCGACAAAATTGGGGTTCTTCACCGCCGCCGTGTTGATCGACACCTTGTCGGCCCCGGCCAAAAGCAGCTTGCGGATATCTGCGACCTGGCGCACGCCACCACCGACCGTCAGCGGCATGAAGCACTGCTCGGCGGTGCGGGCGATGACGTCGAAGATGGTCTCGCGGTTGTCTGATGAAGCGGTGATATCGAGAAAGCAGAGCTCGTCGGCACCGGCGGCATCATAAGCCTTGGCAGCTTCAACCGGGTCGCCGGCGTCGATCAGGTCGACAAACTGGACGCCCTTGACGACGCGGCCGTCTTTTACATCCAGGCAGGGGATGACGCGGGCCTTGAGGGTCATGGCCGCTCCTCGAACAATCCTGCTACAGGCTTCAGCTCGCCGCGCAGGATCGCCAGCGCCTCGGCCGGGTCGATGCGGCCGTCGTAGAGGGCGCGGCCGGAGATGGCACCTTCGAGCTTCTTCGCGTCCGGCATGGTCATGCGGACGATATCGGCAATCGAAGCGAGGCCGCCGGAGGCGATGACCGGGATCGACACCGCCTCAGCAAGATCGATGGTCGAATCCCAGTTGATGCCGGCCAGAACGCCATCGCGGTCGATGTCGGTGTAGATGATGGCGGAGACGCCGGCACCTTCGAACTTCCTGGCCAGCTCGACGACACCGAGGCTCGAGGCTTCGGCCCAGCCCTCGACGGCGACCTTGCCACCCTTGGCGTCAATGCCGACGGCAACCTTGCCGGGGAATTTCTTGCAGGCTTCCTTGACCAGTTCAGGATTGCGCACGGCAACCGTGCCGAGGATGACGCGGGTGAGGCCCTTCGCCAGCCAGGCCTCGATATGATCGAGCGTACGGATGCCGCCGCCGAGCTGGACCGGGTTCTTCGTCGCCTTGAGGATCGCCTCGACCGCCGCGCCATTGACGCTCTCGCCGGCGAAGGCGCCGTTGAGGTCGACCACGTGCAGCCACTCAAAGCCCTGGTCCTCGAAGGCTTTCGCCTGCGCGCCGGGATCGTCGTTGTAGACCGTCGCCTGGTCCATGTCGCCAAGCTTGAGGCGAACGCACTGGCCATCCTTGAGGTCGATGGCGGGGAAAAGGATCATGCTCAGACGCCTTCGACGATGACGAACTTGCCGACGGAGGCAGCGTGGCGAAGCTTCACCACCTCTTGGTATGCGGGTGAGTGATAGCAGGCGATCGCCTGTTCGTAGGATTCGAACTCGACCAGGACATGGCGGTTGCCGGTCGGGCCTTCCGGCTGGTCGTACTGGCCGCCGCGCACCAGAAGCTTGGCACCATATGGGGCGATCGCCGCAAGGTTGGCCGCGACGTAGGCCGGATAGGCCTCGGGGTCGGTGATCTCGATCATCGCCATCCAGTAGGCCTTCTTCGTCGTCATGGTTTCCACCTCAGGAAATTGGCAATGAGAGCGAGGCCCAGCGCCTGGCTCTTTTCAGGATGAAACTGCGTGCCGACGAGGTTGTCGCGCGCAACGGTTGCGGTGACCCGGCCGCCATAGTCGGCGGTCGCGAGCACCTGTCTCTCGTCGGTCGCGTCGAGATGATAGGAATGCACGAAATAGGCGTGCAGGCCATCAGGTCCCGTCGGGATGCCGTCGAACACCGGATGGGCATGTTTCACGTGAATCGTGTTCCAGCCGATCTGCGGAATCTTCAACGTCGGGTCGCTCGGCGTGATCTCCTTGACGTCGCCCGCAATCCAGCCAAAGCCGTTGGTAACAGTCTTTTCCAGCCCGCGTTCCGACATCAGCTGCATGCCGACGCAGATGCCGAGGAAGGGATGCGCCTTGCGGATGGCGACTTCCTCGACCGCATCCCACATGCCGTCCACCGCACGCAATCCACGCGCGCAGTCGGCATAGGCGCCGACGCCGGGAAGCACGATACGGTCGGCGGTGAGAACGCGCTCGGCATCCGCTGTCAGGTCGATCTCGGCCGAAATGCCGGCCTCGCGGGCGGCGCGTTCGAAGGCCTTGGTCGCCGAGCGCAGATTGCCCGAGCCGTAGTCGATGATGGCAACGCGCATGTCAGTTTCTTCCGGGGTAATGCAGCAGGCCGAGCGCTCCACCAGCCGGTTGAGGCCTGGGCGTCGCGGGCGAAATCGTAACTGTCGGTGCGGGCTCTTCGTCGTCGATCAGATCATCGGCGAAGAGGTAGCGCGTCTCGGCGTCCTCGATGTTGTCGGCTTCGATGACGCCCCACTGGCACCAGCCAGCGCGGCGAAGGGCAGCGATGCGCAAGGCACCACCTTCGAGCCCAACATAAAGCGAGATCAGCAGCGGAAGCAGCGGCGCGGCAAAGGTCAGGCCAGCCGCCTCGCTTGCGATGGCAAGCGCCAGCGTCGCGGCGAGCGTCACCGCCGCTTCAAGCCAGAGCCGATGCCAGAGCAACCAGAGCAGCGGCACGATGAAGCCGAAGACATAAAAGCCGTCGCGAACGAAGACGGCAGTTTCCGAAGCGGTTTTTCCCGCCGAAACAGGCGGCTCCATGACGACATGGATGGCCATGGCTATCCCTTCAGGCTGCCCTTGGTCGAGGGTACTGCGTCAGGCTGGCGCGGATCGCTTTCAAGCGCCATGCGCAATGCTCGCGCTACCGATTTGAAGCAGGTTTCGGCGATGTGGTGGTTGTTGGCGCCGTAATGATTGGTGACGTGCAGCGTGATGCCGGCGTTCTGGGCCAGCGCCTGGAAGAACTCGCGCACCAGCTCGGTGTCGAAGGTGCCGATCTTGGGCGCCGAAAACGCAACGTTCCAGACCAGGAACGGCCGGCCCGAAACGTCGATGGCGGCGCGGGTCAGCGTCTCGTCCATGGCAAGGTCGATCGAGGCGTAACGCATGATGCCGCGACGCTCGCCGAGCGCCTTGGACAGCGCCTGGCCGATGGCAATGCCGCAATCCTCAACGGTGTGGTGGTCGTCGATGTGCAGGTCGCCCTTGGCCGTGACCTTCATGTCGATCAGCGAATGCCGGGAGAGCTGGTCGAGCATGTGGTCGAAGAAGCCGACGCCGGTCGACATTTCCGAACGGCCGGTGCCGTCGACATGGACCGAGACGGTGATCTCGGTTTCCCTGGTCTTGCGGCTGACTTCGGCGGAACGGGGGGCCATTGGCGGGTCCTTGTCCTTAAAAACGTCAGCCTAATAACAGCATGAGCGCCCGCTTGCCAATCGCCGCGAAACGGCATTTCGTCGATAGGCGCGCGGATTTGCATTCCTTGCGCCGCGTCATACATAAGACGCCAACTTCCACTCGTAACGCGCAAGCCGCCAAACAGGGGCCGCGCGCCATCGGAGCAACATATGTCCAATGAACAGAGCATGCACGCCACGACGATCGTGACCGTGCGCAAGGGCAACAAGGTCGTCATCGCCGGCGACGGCCAGGTCAGCCTCGGACAAACCATCATGAAGGGCAATGCCCGCAAGGTCCGCCGCCTCGGCAAGGGCAACGTGATCGCCGGTTTTGCCGGTGCCACCGCCGACGCCTTCACGCTTCTCGAACGGCTTGAAGCCAAGCTCGAGCAGTATCCCGACCAGCTGACGCGCGCCTGCGTCGAGCTCGCCAAGGACTGGCGCACCGACCGCTATCTGCGCCGCCTCGAAGCGATGATGCTTGTGGCCGACAAGAACGTGTCGCTGGCGCTGACCGGCACCGGCGACGTGCTGGAGCCGGAATTCGGCGTCATGGCCATCGGCTCGGGCGGCAACTACGCGCTGGCCGCGGCCCGCGCGCTGATGGACACCGACAAGGACGCCGAGGAGATCGCACGCAAGGCGATGCAGATCGCCGCCGACATCTGCGTCTACACCAACCACAGCTTCGTGATTGAAACGCTCGATGCCGAGTGAGGCAGCCGCCCAGTACGACTTCCGCCCGGTCACCAAGGCCGACCTGCCGGTCATCAAGGCATGGCTGGCCGAGCCGCACGTCGCCGAATGGTGGGACGATCCCGAAACCGAGATCGCCCAGATCAAGGAGCACATCGACAGCATCTCGGTCGAGCCGCTGATCATCGAGCTGGACGGCAAGCCGATCGGCTACCTCCAGAGCTACGATCCGCACATGGAGGACGACCATCCCTACCAGGACCAGCCCTTCGGCACGCTCGGCCTCGACATGACGATCGGCGTGCCGAACCTGGTCGGCAAGGGCCATGGTTCGGCGATCCTCGCCCAGTTCGTCGAGGAGCTGTTCGAAGAGGGCGTGCCGCGCGTGATCATAGACCCGCACCCCGACAACAAGCGGGCGATCCGAGCCTATGAGAAGGCCGGCTTCGTTGCGTTCGACACGCGGACATCCGAATACGGTCCGGCATTGATGATGGCTCGCGATGCCGACGAGGAGGATTCCGACGCGTGAGCATGGAGCAGGACGCGGCGGCGCAGCGCGAGCGGGTCGGCTGGTGGCTGCTGGCCGCGGCATTGATCATCGCGGCGTAGGCCGTGGTGCTCTACTGGATGGGCCGGACGCCGATCTGCGAATGCGGCACCATCAAGCTGTGGCATGGAGTGGTGCAAAGCTCGGAGAATTCGCAGCACATCTCCGACTGGTACACCTTCTCGCACATCATCCACGGCTTCCTGTTCTACGCGCTGCTGACGTGGCTTGCGCCCAAAAGCTCGCTGGGTTTCCGCCTGGCGGTCGCCATCGGCATCGAGGTGGCGTGGGAGCTTGTCGAAAACAGCGACTTCATCATCAACCGCTACCGCGAGGGCACCATTTCCCTCGACTATTACGGCGACAGCATCCTGAATTCGGTGTTCGATACTCTGGCCATGGTACTGGGCTTCGCCATGGCGGCGCGGCTTCCCGTCTGGAGCGTCGTTGCGCTGGCCATCATCTTTGAAATCGGCGTCGGCTACGTCATCCGTGACAACCTGACGCTCAACGTCATCATGCTTGTCTATCCATTCGATACGGTCAGGCAATGGCAGGCGGGGACCCTGTAGTGAACAAGCTTTCGACACCGCCAGAAATGCTCGCCATTTCGCCCGATGCGCTGCATGCCGCCGTAGCGAGCGGTCTGGTGACGACCGACCAGGCCAATGGCCTGCGTGATCTGGAAAGGGCCAGGACGCCGGCGCTGGACGCCGAACCCCATGACGACGAGAAGTTCCGCTTCATCAGCGGGTTCAGCGACATCTTCGTGACCATCGGCCTGGGACTGTTTCTCGGCGCCCTCGGCTATTTCTCCGAAGACATGATCGGCAATGCCGGAATGTTCGCCGTCATCGCCGTGGCGAGCTGGCTTCTGGCCGAATATTTCACCCGCAAACAGCGCATGGCGCTGCCCAGTATCGTGCTGCTTCTGGTCTATGCCGGAGCGGTCTTCTTGGCGGTTGCGGAAGCCTTCAACCCCAGCCAACGCTTCGGCATAGGCCTCGGCAATCACGGCGGCTGGCCGATCGTCGTCGCCGGCCTGGTTACCGCTGGGGCGACCGCATTGCACTACTGGCGCTTCCGGGTGCCGGTGACGATCGCAGCTGGCGTCGCGGCTCTCGTCGCCGCTGCCGTCGGATTGCTGTTCATGCTGGCACCGGATTTCGCCATCCAGGCTGCCAAGCCGCTGCTGCTGGCCTGCGGCCTCGTGGTGTTCACGCTCGCCATGCGGTTTGACCTGAGCGATCCGCAGCGCCAGACACGGCGCACCGACATCGCGTTCTGGCTGCACATGCTGGCGGCGCCGCTGATCGTGCATCCGCTGGTCAGCGGCCTCGTCGGCGAGGGCGGCTCGGACGTCGTCTCCGCCTGGAGCATCCTGGCGATCTTCATCGCCCTGGCGCTCGTCGCGCTTGTCGTCGACAGGCGCGCGATCCTTGTTTCGGGCCTGTCCTACGCCGGCTTCGCCTTTGGCGCCCTTGTGGTCAAGGCCGGGCTGTCCGACAGCGTCGTGCCGCTGACCATGCTGGTGCTCGGCGCGCTTGTGCTGCTGCTCAGCGCCGGCTGGCATGCGCTGCGCCGGACGCTTCTGCCACTGCTGCCCGGTGCCCTTGCGCGCCAGCTTCCAGCCCATACATAAGCCCCAACTGAGTATTCGAGAGTATCGACATGTCCACATTCTCTCCCCGTGAGATCGTTTCCGAACTCGACCGCTTCATCATCGGCCAGAAGGACGCCAAGCGCGCCGTGGCGATCGCCCTGCGCAACCGCTGGCGCCGGCAGCAGCTGGAAGGCCAGATGCGCGAAGAGGTCATGCCCAAGAACATCCTGATGATCGGACCCACCGGCGTCGGCAAGACCGAGATTTCGCGCCGCCTCGCCAAGCTGGCCGGCGCGCCGTTCGTCAAGGTCGAGGCGACCAAGTTCACCGAGGTCGGCTATGTCGGCCGCGACGTCGAGCAGATCATCCGCGATCTGGTCGAGATCGCCATCGGCCTGGTGCGCGAAAAGATGCGCGAAGACGTCAAGGCGCGTGCCCATGTCAACGCCGAGGAACGCGTGCTTGAAGCCCTCGTCGGCAAGACCGCAAGCCCGGCGACCCGTGACTCGTTCCGCAAGAAGCTGCGCGACGGCGAACTCGACGACAAGGAAATCGAAGTCGACGTTGCCGACACCGGCAATGGCGGCATGCCCGGTTTCGACATTCCCGGCATGCCCGGCGGCAACATCGGCGTGCTTAACATCAACGACATGCTGCAAAAGGCGATGGGCGGCCAGCGCACCAAGACGCGCAAGACCACCGTCAAGGAATCCTACGCGCTGCTGATCGGCGATGAGTCCGACAAGCTGCTCGACCAGGACGAGGTGGTTCGCCGTGCGCTTGAAGTGACCGAGAACGAAGGCATCGTCTTCCTCGACGAGATCGACAAGATTGCCCGCGGCGACGTCTCCGGCGGTCCGTCGCGTGAAGGCGTGCAGCGGGACCTTTTGCCGCTGGTCGAAGGCACGACGGTTGCGACCAAGTACGGTCAGGTGAAGACCGACCATATCCTGTTCATCGCTTCAGGTGCCTTCCACGTCTCCAAGCCTTCGGACCTTCTGCCGGAGCTTCAGGGCCGCCTGCCGATCCGGGTTGAGCTGCGGGCGCTGGAGAAGAACGACTTCGTTCGCATCCTGACCGAGACCGAAGCCAGCCTGATCAAGCAGTATATCGCGCTGATGGCGACCGAAGGCGTCACCCTCGAATTCACCGACGACGCCATCGACGCGCTCGCCGGCATCGCCGTCGACCTCAACGCCAGCGTCGAGAACATCGGCGCACGGCGGCTGCAGACGGTGATGGAGCGGGTGCTCGACGAGATCTCCTACGACGCGCCGGACCGTAACGGCACCGCGGTGAAGATCGACGCGGCCTATGTGCAGAAGCATGTCGGCGACATCTCGAGGAACACCGACCTGTCGCGTTTCATCCTCTAGGCGCAAGCGCTGGCCGGCTCGCAAAACGCGCCGGCCGGCCTTTGCGGCAAGCGGGCGACATGTGGCCGAATGGAACCATTCAGCCACCTTTCGCTGCCACCCGGTGACAATATCCTCGACTAAGCGGGGGGCATTTCCTAATTTGCCCTGACAAAGCTTGGGCAAACAGCAGCACATGAAACGCGTATTTTTCTCGGCATTTCTCCTGGCGGCGGCTTTCGCCGTTCCGCAAGCGTCGGCGGCGACCATTGTCGCGGCCGGCAATGTGCATGCCGAACAACCTGACGTGCCCGGCGCCTCGTCCAAGCGCACCAAGGCCGGCAAGACCACCTTCGACGCCAAATACCGCAAGGTCTACGCGCTGCTGCAGAACGACACCGAGCTGCGCGGCAAGATCAAGACCGTGGCGCGCGCCTACGGCATCGACCCGATGCACATCGTCGGGGCCATCGTCGGCGAGCACACCTACAATGTCGACGCCTACGACCGGCTGCAGACCTATTACGTCAAGGCGGTATCCTACCTCTCCAGCAAGCTGAGCTTCGCTTATGAAGGCGAAGACATCTCCGACTTCATCAAGCGTCCGGAATTCGCCGATTGCGCCGGCAAATCGGGCAGCTACGATCTATGGGAATGCCGCGAGGCGGTGTGGAACCATTCGTTCCGCGGCAAGACTGTCGGCGGCACGAGCTTTCCCAACGACCGCTTCAGCGCCACTTTCTTCCAGCCCTTCTATGCCGGCCAGACCTTCGGCATCGGCCAGCTCAACCCGCTGACCGCGCTGCAGATGAGCGATGTCGTGCACAAGGTGTCGCGCCTGCCCAAGCTCGACGAGCGCGATCCGAACGCCGTCTACAAGACGATTATGGATCCCGACCTGACGCTCCCCTACGTCGCTGCGACGCTGAAGACGTCGATCGACGCCTACAGGAACATCGCCGGCTTCGATATTTCGGGCAATCCAGGCCTCACGGCGACGTTGTACAATGTCGGCAGCCCTGAAGCGCGCGCCTATGCGCTGAAAGCCGAGAACGAGCGGCGCCTGGCCGCCGGCGAACCGCCAAAGCTGCCCGAAGAGAACTATTACGGCTGGCTGGTCAACGACCGCCTCAACGAACTCAAGGCGCTGTTTTAATGTTCCGGCTACCTGCGCTTCTTGCGCATGATCGCCTCGCGAACCTGGGCGTTCAGGGCCGCGAGTTCCGCCTCGTTCAATTCATCGATCGCCTCGGCCATCAGGTTGGCAAGCTCGGTGGCCGCCGGCGATAGCCCGGCGGTATCGACCACGACGCGCGGATGCGAGCCCTCGGCCAGCTTCTGCAGCTCCTCGGCATCGTCCCAGATGACATTGAAGTAGCCGATGATCTTCTGGATCATCGCCCAGGTTGGCACGCCCCTATGGCCATGCTCCAGCGCCGACAGATAGGCGGCACTGACGCCGATGCTCGCAGCCATGTCCTTCTGGCTGACGCCGCGCTCGCGTCTCAGCTCGCGGATGCGCTCGCCGAGCGGCGTCAATGGCCCGTCCTCCGCCGCAGCCTGATGTAGATCGCGCCCGAGCCGCCATGATGGCGGGCGGCGTGATCGTGGCTGGAGACCAGCATGCGGAACGGCGGCGTGCTCAGCCAGGCCGGCACCATGCGTCGCAAAACGCCGTCGCCGCCCTTGGAATTGCCCTTGCCGGTGATGACAAGAACGTAGCGAACCCCACCGGCATGCGCCCGAGCCAGGAAATGCAGCAGCAGCGAATAGGCTTCGTCCTGGGTCATGCCATGGAGATCGACCCGCCCTTCGATCGGCAGGCGGCCTTTCGACAGCTTGTCGCGCGTCGGCTCATCAAGCGAATGGGCGACATACTGGCGCTTGGGCGCAGCAGCCGGCGCCGCCACCTGCGCAGGTGCCGCCTTGGTGGGCGTCGGGTCCGGCTTGGCGGCTACAGGCGCCGGCGGTTCAGGGATTTCGACCGCGCGCCGGCCCTTGAGTGGCGACGTCGTGCGGGCAATGACGTTCCACAGCACGCGCTCTTCGTCGCTCAGCTTGCCGTCGCGACGTGCGCTCATTGTGCGTTACCGGCAAAGAGAGGCTTCGGCAGCAAGGCGAAGAAATCGGCATCGTTGCGGACGACTCCGGCAACCTCGCCGGCATCGAAGCCCGATCCGGCAAACAAATCGCCGCGCGCCGGACCAGTGATCGCTGAACCGGTGTCCTGCGCAATCATCAGCCGGGCGAAGGGCTTGCCGCCAAATGCGGTGAGGGCAGGGGCCGCAATGAAGAACGGCGTGCCGAAAGTGTGCAGCAGGCGATCGACGGCAACCGAACGACCCGGCGTCAACGGCACCTTCGCCGCCGCGATCGGTCCGAGCGCCGGATCGTCGACCCCAGCATCGCGGAAGAATATGTAGGAGCGGTTGCGCCACAGGATCTCATCGACGCGGTGCGGATTGGCTTTGAACCAGGCGCGGATCGACTGCATCGTCACTTTTTCGAGCGGAATCTCGCCGATTTCGGCCAGAATTCCGCCTGGACCCGTGAAACGCTGGCCAGATTTCGCGGCATAGGTGACGCGGCGCAGCGAGCCGTCGGTCATGTTCAGCCGGGCAGCACCCTGGACATGGACAAAGAATGCATCGACCGGGTCGGCAAGCCAGGCAATCTCCAGTTCCTTGCCCGACAGTGCACCCCGTTCGATCGTTGGCCGGTCGAAATACTCGACGAGTCCCTCTGACGTCTGTCGCGCGAAGGCGAGATAAGGGTCCATGCCGGCGGGGCGGTTTTGATCGTCGATGTCGGCAAGATCAGTCGGTCGCGACAGCAGCGGCACCTGGAAGACGTCGGTCCTGATCGGCGAGGCCTCGACTTCCGGCTCATAGAAACCGGTGACGAAGCCATGTTCCCGGCCTTGCGGCACAACCAAAGCAGGCTGAAAATGACGTTCGAAGAACGCGCGGGCCTCGGCGCTTGTGTTCGCCGGCCGTTCGCGCGCCTCGGCATAGGCCGGGCGAAAAGCATCGAAAGCGACGCCAAGCGCGCCGCTGCGATAGGGTTTGGTCAGGACGTGGAAGGCAGAACGGCGAAAGGCCCCGAAGGCGGACAGATGGTCATCTTCCAGCCAACCGGACAGGTCGGCGAAACTGACCGGGGCGAATGCGGGCGAGAGCAACACGGGCTTCGCCCGCCACGCGGATCAGTCTTCTTCCTCGGTGGCGACAAGCTTCCAGTTCGGGTCGCGCGAGCGGGTGTCGCGGGCGAAGGTCCAGACATCCTTGACCTCGGCCACGGTTTCCGGATCGCCGTCGATGACCTCACCAGCCTTGTCGCGCGTCGCGGAGATCAGCTCGCTGACGATGCGCAAGGTGACATGAGCTTCGCCGCCCTTCATCTCGGCCGAAACGATATCGGCCTTGTCGATGCCGACAAAGGAAGACTGGATCTTCTCCGAGCGGCCTTCGCGGTCGGCGATGGCGGCGACAAAGCCGTCGAAGACTTCACGAGAGAGCAGGTTCTTGAGCGTTTTGCGGTCGCCGTCGGCATAGGCCATGACGATCATCTCGTAGGCCATCTTGGCGCCTTCGACGAAACCCTTGGGCTCGAAGGAAGCGTCGGCGTCCTTGATGGCGCGCAGGCCCTTGTTCAGGTCGGTGCCCGGCTTCGCAAAAGCGTCGATGGCGACATAGGCGTCTTCAGCAGGCTCACCAGGCGCGCGCTTGCGCTGCGGCAGCGACACCACGTTCTCCGGCTTGCCATTGGCGTCCTGCGGCTTGTTGCGAGCTGCAGTGTAGGGATCGAAGGGCGGACGTTCATTGCCTGTGCGGCGTCCAAGCACGTTGCGCAGCTGGAAAAAGATCACCACCGCTGCGATCAGAAAGAAAATCGTGCCGAAATCGAAGAATTCCATATCTTCTGCCGATCCGTCCCTTGTTCGCGGCCGAAGCCAGCTTATGTGCCATTCGCCGGCGCCGTATCTGTACTGCGCCCGTTAGCCTTGCATATAGAACGCATGCGCCGATCATTCAAATCAAAGGCGCAGCACCCTATCTAAAGATGTATGCACTATGCCTGTGACTGCATCTGGCTGTCACGTCAACTCAAACCGGATCGGAACGACGCTCTTCATGCTGCCCCTCCTCCTGCTCCTTGCCCTGCCTTTGCTCGAGATCGCCGGCTTCGTGGTGGTTGGCAGCGAAATCGGCGTGCTTGCGACCATCGGCCTGATCCTGCTCAGCGGCATCGTCGGCTCGATCCTGCTGCGCGTCCAGGGGTTTGGCGTCATGACCCGCGTCCGCGCCGAAATGGACGCCGGCCGCGACCCGTCCAAGGAACTCGCCAATGGTGCGATGATCGTGCTCGCCGGCATCCTGCTTCTGATCCCCGGCTTCTTCAGCGACATCGTCGGCATCCTTTTGTTCCTGCCGCCGGTGCGGGCGCTTGCCTGGCGCTTTCTCAGCAAGCGGGTACGCTTCAGCACCGATTTTGGTGGCTTTGCCCGACGCGGCGGTCCGGCCGGTGGCAAGACCATCGACCTCGACGAGGACGACTTTAAGCGTCAGCCCGACCCGAATTCGCCGTGGCGCTCTATCCGCGACGAGTAGGCGAAAGGCCCGGACGCCGGCAAAACCTTGTCTTGGCATGCCGAGCGTGCTAGCCAACCGCGGATTCCAATCCGGGCCGCGTCGCGGCCAAGCCAAGAGGACATGGGCTAATGGCCACGAATGAAGCGCCGGAAGGCGCCAACGGCAACGGTAACGCACAGCAGCCCACGCTCAACGTGCTGGCGCAGTATGTGAAGGATCTCTCCTTCGAAAGCCCCGGCGCCCCGAATTCGCTGCGCGGCCGCGACAAGGCTCCCGGCATCAACATCAACGTCAACGTCAACGCAAACCCGATGACGGACAAGCAGTTCGACGTCAACCTGACGTTGAGCGCGAAGGCCGCCTTCGACAAGGACGTGCTGTTCAACGTCGAGCTGGTCTATGGCGGTGTGTTCCGCATCGACGGCTTCCCGCAGGAGCACATGCTGCCGCTGCTCTTCATCGAGTGCCCGCGCCTGCTGTTCCCTTTCGCTCGCCAGATCATCGCCGAAGCGACCCGCAACGGCGGCTTCCCGCCGCTGATGCTCGACCCGATCGATTTCGCGCAGATGTTCCAGCAGAAGATCGCCGAGGAACAGGCCGCTTCCAAGGTCAAGGTCAGCTAAGACCCTCTTCAAGCGTTATCAATCGAAAGCCCGGCCTCAGCGCCGGGCTTTTTCGTTGCAGGGGTTCAGTTCGGTTCGGCTGATGAAAGCAGCTTGGCCCAAAGGGCCTTTTCGCCAAGCCCGCCGACAAGCTTTTCGTGGGCGGCAAGTTCGGCCTCGGTCAGGCGAGGCGGCAAAGGCTCCGGCCGTACGGCGACGACGATCTCGATCTGCCTTGTATTACCGCCGCCATTGGCCGACGAAAAGCTCTCCAGTACCAGTGCCGACTGCTTGCCGCCGATCAGCTCGATATAGACCTCGGCCAGGAGCTCCGAGTCGAGCAGGGCGCCATGCTTGGTGCGGCGGCCGTTGTCGATGCCGTAGCGCCGGCACAGAGCATCGAGCGAATTCGGTCCCATCGGGTGCTTGCGGCGGGCAAGCGCCAGAGTATCAATCAGGCGGCCGGGATCGATGGCGGGCTGGTCGAGCCGTGCGAACTCGGCATTGATGAAACCGAGGTCGAAGTTGCCGTTGTGGGCAACGAGCTTAGCGCCGTCGATGAAATTGATGAAATCGTCGATGATCTCGGGGAAGGTTGGCTTGCCCTCAAGGTCGGCATTCGAGATGCCATGCACATCCTGGGCGTCTGGATGTACCTGCCGCCCTTGCGGGTTGATGTATTTGTGGAAGGTGTTGCCGGTCGGGAAGCGATTGATCATCTCGATCGCGCCGATCTCGATGACGCGGTCCTCGCGGTTGTCGAGCCCGGTGGTTTCCGTATCGAAAATGATCTCGCGCACGTGATTCTCCTTGCCACCAGCATGCCCTCCCAGACAGCCGGCGAACAAGTGCGGCGATTCGCCGGGCTAGGGCTTTCCCACCGTCAAATCGGCGATGATGGCTTCAACAGCAGCCCGCGCAGGCTCAAGCCCATGGCCCGTGTCGACTATGTAGTCGGCGAGCTTGCGCTTTTCGACGTCGGGAACCTGCTTGCCGAGGATCGCTTCGAATTTCTGCTCGGTCATGCCGGGCCGCGCCAAAACGCGCTGGCGCTGGACGTCAGCGGGCGCGGTGACCACCACCACCTTGTCGACGCGACCTCGACCGTTGGTTTCGAACAAAAGCGGAATGTCGAGGACGGCGATGGCAGCGCCGGCAGCGCGGCTGCGCTCGAGAAAGGCATTGGCGTCAGCCCGGACCAGCGGGTGGATGATGCCTTCGAGCTTCTTCAGCGCGGAGGCATCGCCCAGCACGTGCCGCGAAAGCTCGGTGCGGTCGACGACGCCGTCCGTCACCGTTCCCGGGAAAGCCGTCTCGATCAAGGGGGCAGCCTCGCCGGCGTAAAGCCGGTGAACCGCCTCGTCGGAATCGTGAACCGGAACGCCGGCGTCAGTGAACATCTTCGCCGTCGTCGACTTGCCCATGCCGATCGACCCTGTCAGCCCCAGAACGATCATTTCCTGGCGTCCAGGTCGGCGACGATCCGCTCGCGCAACTCGGTTGTCACTTCGGGCCTGTGGCCGAACCAGCGTTCGAAACCCGGCACGGCCTGGTGCAGCAGCATGCCGAGCCCATCGACGGTCTTCAGCCCGCGCGCCCTGGCTGCCGCGAGCAACGGGGTTTCGAGCGGCACATAGACAATGTCGGTGACGATGGCGTGGTCGGGCAGGGTGGCAGGATCGGCGGGAAGGCCCTCATTGCCGTGCATGCCAAGTGCCGTCGTGTTGACCAGCAGGGAGGCATCGCCAAGCAGTTCAGCGGTCGCCGCCCGCGGATGCGCGCTGACGCCGTCGCCGAACTGGCCGGCGAGCTCTTCGGCACGCGCAACGGTGCGGTTGACGATGCGGATGTCGGTGAAACCGCGCTGCTTGAGCGCGTGGATGATGGCCCGCGAAGCGCCGCCGGCGCCGAGCACCACCGCGACGTCGCCATTGGCAGCCCAGCCGGGCGCTAGATGATCGAGATTGGCGGCAAAACCATAGGCGTCGGTGTTGCCGCCCCAGAGAATCCCGTCTTCGAGCCACACGGTATTGACCGCGCCGATCTGTTCGGCGGCCTCGTCACGTCGCTGGACCGCGGCGAAAGCGGCTTCCTTGTGGGGGATGGTGACGTTGCCACCCCGCAGTCCGGCCGCAGCAAGCCCCGCGAGAAAAGCTCCGAAATCCCCGGGGGTAACATCGATCGCCGTGTAGCTGCCGTCGATGCCGTAGCTCTTCAGCCAATGGCCGTGGATCATCGGCGAGCGCGAATGCGCAATCGGGTGGCCGCAAACGAACGCCTTCAACTCAGCCATCGATGGCCCCAAGCTCACGCAACTTGGCCAGTACCGGCAGCAGCGGCAGGCCGACGATGGTGAAATGGTCGCCCTCGACCTTTTCGAACAGCTGGATGCCTTCACCTTCGATCTGGTAGGCGCCGACGCTCGACAGCGCCTTCTTGCCGACGCGGGCAAGGTGGCGGCCGATGAAGGCTGGATCGAGTTCGCGCATCGTCAGAGATGCGACCGCCACGTGGCGCCACAAGGTTTCGCCGTCGCGCACGAGCACCACAGCGCTGTTAAGCTGATGCGTCCGGCCGGAAAGCTTGAGCAGGTGGCGGCGCGCGCCTTCCATGTCCTCCGGCTTGTGGAACACTTCGTCGCCAAGCGACAGCGTCTGGTCGCAGCCAAGCACCAGGCGGCCGGGATATTCCTCGCTGACGGCAACCGCCTTGGCCTCGGCCAGCACGAGTGCAACCTCCTCAGGCGTCGTGCCGCTCTCGGCAAGCGGCGCTTCCAGCGCCCTTTCGTCGAGATCGGCCGGGATTGCATCGACGGCCACGCCGGCATGTTCCAGCATCGCTTTGCGAAACGGGCTGCCGGAGGCAAGGATAAGTTTTTCGGTCACGGGCTTTGCCTGAAAACGAACCGCGCGAGCGGCGTTGCTGGGTGTATCGGGTCCTAGCGGCTCTTGTTGCGCAGGGCAACGATGGCGGCGGCCGTTTCCTCGATCGAGCGGCGGCTGACATCGATCATCGGCCAATTGTGCTTGGTGCAGATCTTGCGGGCATAGGCCAGCTCTTCGGTGATCGTTGCGCGGTCAATGTACTCTTGCGCGTCGAACGCCATTGTCGTTCCGAGAACACGGTTCTGGCGCACATGCGAGATGCGCTCCGCGGTAGCAATCAGGCCAACGACCAGCGGCTTCTCTGCCTTGACCAGGCTATCTGGGACGGGAACACCGAGCACGATCGGGATGTTGGCGGTCTTGATGCCGCGATTGGCGAGATAGATGCTTGTCGGTGTCTTCGACGTACGGGAAATGCCGATCAGCACGACATCAGCCTGTTCCATGTCGACCGGCAACTGGCCGTCGTCATGCTCCATGGTGAAGTTGAGCGCGTCGATGCGGCGGAAATATTCGGCGTCGAGCACGTGCTGGGCGCCGACGCGGCGGCCAGCCGGCGCGCCGAGATAGGACTGGAACACCGAAAGCACAGGCTCGAGCACGGACACGCAGGGCAGGCCCATCGCCGCACAACGGCTGTCGATGATGCCGGCAAGATGCTGGTCCACGACGGTGTAAAGCACGATGCCCGGCTCTTCCTCGATGTCGTCGAACACCTTCATCAGCTGTTTTTCGGTGCGGATCAGCGGGTAGATGTGCTCGATCGCGCGCGCGTCCTTGTATTGCGCCGAAGCGGCGCGCCCTGCCGCCAGAAGCGTCTCGCCGGTGGCGTCCGAGATCAGGTGCAGATGGAAGAAGCTTTGGGGTTTGTTCACAGCGGGCGCCTGGGTCTGTGGGCAAATGTGGATAAACGGGCGGTTCGGCCCGAAGCGGTCGGCGCGACTGTATCAGATGCCGACTTGTCCACAATTCGCCCTGCTGTCTGTTTCGATTCAGCGACGGGGAGTATTGTGGGGATAGTTTTTTAGTCCCCGGCTGTCCACAGAATCAGCACCAGCGATGGGTTTCGCTAGATTCCTGATTCAAATCGACGAATCCGCTTTCTGCCCGAAGTTTTCCCCGCTGGCGAAAACGGCTGCGCGTCACTATGACAAGTGGATATCTCGGGCCGCCTATGGACAGGTCGTAATTCTCGATTCCAACAGACTCTAAGAATTAGAAGAATCCTTCAGAATAAATTTTTGTTTATAGAAGGCTCAAGGAAAGGCAGACCTGATGCCCGTGAAACGCGCTCTGCTCCAAGTGCTGAAAGGCGAGAGCCTGGAGGTTCCGCCGCTCTGGATGATGCGCCAGGCAGGCCGCTATCTTCCGGAGTATCGCGAGGCCAGGAAGAAGGCCGGGAGCTTCCTCGATCTCTGCTACAACCCCGACTTCGCTGTCGAGGTGACGCTGCAGCCGATCCGGCGCTTCGACTTCGATGCATCGATCCTGTTCTCGGACATTCTCGTCGTTCCGCATGCGCTCGGCCGCGACCTGCGCTTCGAGGAAGGCCGTGGGCCTTTGATGACGCCGATCACAGCCAACGAAGTTGCCGCGCTGGATGGTGAAAAGTTTCACGTGAATCTCGAACCGGTCTACGAAACCGTGCGCCGGTTGCGCCGCGAATTGCCCGAGAAGACGACGCTGATCGGCTTCTGCGGCGCGCCTTGGACGGTCGCCACCTACATGATCGCCGGCCACGGCACGCCTGATCAAGCGCCGGCGCGGCTGTTTGCCTATCGCGAGCCGGAAGCGATGGCGCGGCTGTTGTCGATCCTCGCCGACCATTCGGCCGCCTATCTCATCCGCCAGATCGAAGCGGGCGCCGATGTCGTGCAGATCTTCGACTCATGGTCGGGCGTGCTCGACGAGGCGACTTTCGAGGCATGCTGCGTCAAGCCGGTCACCGAGATCGTGCGCAAGGTTCGTGCGGTCTATCCCGATGTTCCGATCATCGGCTTTCCGAAGGGAGCTGGCGCCCAGCTCGACAGCTACAGGCAGCGTACAGGGGTCACCGGACTTGGCCTTGACTGGACGGTGCCACTGAGCCAGGGGCAGCGCCTGCAGGCTGGAGGGGCCGTTCAGGGCAATCTCGACCCACTCAGGCTGGTCGTTGGCGGCAAGGCGCTTGACGAGGGCGTGGACGCCATCCTGAAGGCGCTGAGTGCTGGTCCACTGATCTTCAATCTCGGGCACGGCATCACACCCGAAACGCCGGTGGCGCATGTCAAGGCCATGGTTCGGCGCGTGCGAAAGGCATCAGGGCAATGAGCAGCCAGAGCGTGGGCCCTTCGAGTGGTGGAACGGCGGCCAAGCGAGCCGTCATTGCCATCATCGTCCTGGTTGCGCTGACGGCCGCACTTTTCCTTGCCGCGCCGGACAGTTTTTATCCCTGGGCCAAGGCGATCCACATCATCGCCGTGATCTCGTGGATGGCCGGCATGCTCTATCTGCCGCGGCTGCTGGTCTATCACGCCGAGGCGGAGAAGGGGTCGGTTCAATCCGAGACCTTCAAGGTGATGGAGCGCCGGCTGCTGCGCGCCATCATCAATCCGGCGATGATCGTCACCTGGGTGTTCGGGCTGTGGCTGGCCTGGAAGGGGTTCGGCTTCGCCGGCGGCTGGCTGCACGCAAAACTGGCCGCGGTGCTGCTGCTTTCAGGCGTTCATGGCTATCTCTCGGCGTCGGTTCGGCGTTTTGCCGAGGACCGCAACGAAAAGCCGTCGCGGCACTGGCGCATCGTCAACGAGATTCCGACGGTGCTGATGATCGTCATCGTCATACTGGTGGTTGTAAAGCCGTTCTGACGTCCTTAAATTTGCTGGACTGCGCCTTGCTCTTTCATTTCGAGAGGGCTAAAAGGCTCTTCTTCCTTCCCGCCATGCGCCGCCCCACTCTCATTCCCTGGCCGCGCCCGGCGCTTATCGCAAAATGCCGATAGCCAATCCTTCCCCACGCTCAGAGTCCATCTATGCAGGAAACTAAACTCGCCGAATTCAAGAACAAGAAGCCGCCGGAGCTGATTGCTTACGCCGAATCGCTCGAGGTCGAAAACGCCAGCGTCATGCGCAAGCAGGAACTGATGTTCGCGATCCTCAAGAAGCTGGCCGGCCAGGATATCGAGATCATCGGCGACGGTGTCGTCGAAGTGCTCCAGGACGGCTTTGGCTTCCTGCGTTCGGCCAATGCCAACTATCTTCCGGGTCCGGACGATATCTACATTTCGCCGTCGCAGATCCGGCGCTTTTCGCTGAAGACCGGCGACACGGTCGAAGGCCCGATCCGCAGCCCCAAGGAAGGCGAGCGCTATTTCGCGCTGCTCAAGGTCAACACGATCAATTTCGACGATCCCGAAAAGATCCGTCACAAGATCCATTTCGACAATCTGACGCCGTTGTACCCGACATCGCGCCTCAAGATGGAAGTCGAAAACCCTGCTACCAAGGACATCTCGCCGCGCGTCATCGATCTGGTCGCGCCGCTCGGCAAGGGTCAGCGCGCATTGATCGTGGCGCAGCCGCGTACCGGCAAGACCGTGCTGCTGCAGAACATTGCGCACTCGATCACCACCAATCACCCCGAATGCTACCTGATCGTGCTACTGATCGACGAGCGTCCGGAAGAAGTGACCGACATGCAGCGCTCGGTGAAGGGCGAGGTGGTGTCCTCGACCTTCGACGAGCCGGCGGTTCGCCACGTCCAGGTGGCCGAAATGGTCATCGAAAAGGCCAAGCGCCTTGTCGAACATGGCCGCGACGTCGTCATCCTGCTCGATTCGATCACCCGTCTCGGCCGTGCCTACAACACCGTCGTGCCGTCATCCGGCAAGGTGCTGACCGGTGGTGTCGATGCCAACGCGTTGCAGCGCCCGAAGCGCTTCTTCGGCGCCGCCCGTAACATCGAAGAGGGTGGATCGCTGACCATCATCGCCACCGCGCTGATCGACACCGGCAGCCGCATGGACGAAGTCATCTTCGAAGAGTTCAAGGGCACCGGCAACTCGGAAATCGTGCTCGACCGCAAGGTCGCCGACAAGCGCATCTACCCCGCGATGGACATCCTCAAGTCCGGCACGCGCAAGGAAGACCTGCTCGTCGCACGCCAGGATCTGCAGAAGATCTTCGTGCTGCGCCGCATCCTGGCGCCGATGGGAACGACCGATGCGATCGAGTTCCTCATCGACAAGCTGAAGCAGACCAAGACGAATGCCGACTTCTTCGATTCGATGAATACCTGACGAGGTCAGTCAGCGGCGGCGAAGCGCTTCTTCGAGCTTCGCCGGATCGCTGATCACAGGCAAACAGATGAGGCCGGTGCAGAGATATGCGCCGGCCTTTTTCGTATCCGGCAGAATGTTGCCAGGCAGTTTCGCGCGCGCAATGTCCTCGCCAAGAGCGAGAAAGATATCGACGCGGCGCGGGTCGGGATTCCGATTCGCTACCGTAACAAGCATTGGTGCCGCAGGATCTTCGACGACAATCAGTTTTGAAGGCTCAAGTGCCAGAACGCAGGCGTTAACGATGCCGGCCTGGCCGTATTGCTGGCTCTGGATGCGACCGGCGGCGTGTTCGGCGATTGTCCAGGCGCGTTGCTGCAGTTCGATATCCCCGGTGATGTTTGCCAGTCGTACGACAGCTTCGATGATCTGACTGGTTGCCGACGCAATCGCCTCGTCGATGTCGCCGCGGATGCGCATCGGCACGTCAGCGCTGTCGGACGCCGTCAGATAGTGGCCTGTCTTGCCGGCATCTGCGTGCCAGCTTTCTAGCATATGCAGGAAATGGGCGGCGTGATCGAGGTAACTGGCATCCCTTGTCGCTTCGAACAGCGAGATGGCTGCATTGATCATTGCCGCATAATCGCTCGACAAAGCTGGATAGAGCCGCTTTTCGCCGAGACTGGAATGGGGCAACCGGCCTTCAGGGGACGCAGAGGCGCAAATGGCGTCGAAAGCGGCCGCTGCGGCAGCCACCCAATCGTTTCGATCGAGGCTCCGACCGGCCTCTGCCAGCGCCACGATGGCCAAACCGTTCCAATCGGTGAGCGCCTTGTCATCACGGCCGGGGCGGATGCGCCTTTCCCGTGCTGCGAGCAGGCGCCTTGTCAGGCCGGAAAACAATTCCCGGTCGCCAGCCGATGCTTGCGCCTGTGCCACCGTCTGGTGGATGATCGGATCGCCTTCCCACCCATCCGGCTTGGTGATCGTGAAGTATTTGAAAAATAATGCAGAATCGTCGTCCAATACGGCCTGTATGCCGCTGGCTGTCCAAGTGTAGAACAGCCCTTCTTCGCCTTCGCTGTCCGCGTCGAGGCTGGATGCGAACGTGCCGCCTGGCAGAAGCATTTCGCGCAGCAACCAGGTGATTGTATCTTCGATTCGCACCCGAAACAGTTGATTTCCGGTTGCGGCATAGGCCCAGTTCGCCTGACGGACCAGCTGGGCATTGTCGTAGAGCATCTTTTCGAAATGCGGTACGAGCCATTGGGCATCGGTCGAATAGCGCGCCAAACCGCCGCCGACATGGTCATAAATGCCCCCCGCGAGCATATGTTGCATGCTTTCGGTAACTGCATCACGGTGGTCCTGATTGTCGGAGCGCAGCCAGGACAGCCACAGGGCCTGCATGAAGGGCGCATTCGGGAACTTTGGCGCGCCGCGTAGCCCGCCCAGGTCGCGGTCGATCATGTCGTAGATGCCGGACGCCAGCGTCTTGGCCATCTCGGTGGAGATCTGCCCAGGCGCACTGCTGCTCCCTAGCCGCTTGCTGACGTGTTCGGCGAGCTCGCCGGCACTTTGCAGGATGCTGGCGCGCTTGCCGCGCCAGGCGGCGTCGACTGCATTGAGCACCTGGATGAAACCCGGCCGTCCATAACGCGCCTCGCGCGGAAAGTAAGTCCCGCCCCAGAATGGTCTGGCATCGGGTGTCAGGAACATCGTCAGCGGCCAGCCGCCTTGCTCGCCCATGCTGGCGAGTGCCGCCATATAGATCTGGTCGATGTCCGGCCGCTCCTCGCGGTCAACCTTGATATTGACGAAGAGCCGGTTCATGACCTCGGCGACTTCGGCATTTTCAAAGCTTTCATGGGCCATGACGTGGCACCAATGGCAGGCTGCATAACCGACCGAAAGCAGAATCGGCCGATCGAGCCGCACTGCTTCGGCCAGTGCCGCCGGCGACCATGGGCGCCAATGCACGGGATTGTCGCCGTGCTGGCGCAGATAGGGGCTGCCCTCGTCGCTAAGCAGGTTTTCTTGCAGAAGCATGCGCAATTGCCCAGAACAGTGATATCAGGCTCAACCTAGGGCGCTTCCGAGAGACCGGCAAATGCTATTCACTGACTCAATCGCCGCACTTTCCAGCGGCCATTTGCCGTCCGGCGTGGCGATCGTGCGCATTTCCGGACCGCATGTTCGATTCGCACTCGAAACGATCTCCGGATTGTTGCCCAAGCCGCGTCAGGCACATTATGGCGCGCTGCATTCCAGAGACGGTGAGTTGATCGATCACGGTTTGACATTGTTCTTTCCGGCGCCAGGGAGCTTCACGGGCGAGGATTGCGGCGAGTTCCAGGTGCACGGCGGCCGCGCGGTGGTGGCTTCACTGCTGACCGAGATCGGCAAGCTGCCGGGTTTCAGGCAGGCGGACGCGGGCGAATTCACCAAGCGCGCCTTTCTCAATGGCAAGATGGATCTGTTGGAGGCCGAGGCGCTTGCCGATCTGATCAATGCCGAGACTGAAGCCCAGCGGCAATTCGCAGTTATGAACTCCGGGGGAGCGCAAAGTTCGCTTTATCTTGGATGGCGCAAGCGGCTGATCCATGCCCGAGCGATGATTGAGGCCGAGATGGACTTTGCCGACGAGGGCGACGTGCCTGGATCGGTGTCGTCGCAGGTGTGGGCCGACGTCAGGTTGCTCGTCGACGAAATTCATAGACATGCCGATGGCTACAGCAAAGCCGAGATGATCCGCGACGGATTCGACGTCGTTATCCTCGGTGCCCCAAACGCTGGAAAATCAAGCCTTCTCAATGTGCTGCTGCAACGGGAGGCGGCGATTGTCACCGACGAACCAGGTACGACGCGCGATCTGGTCGAGGCTGTTCTTGACCTCAATGGGCTGAAGGTTCGCATTACCGATACCGCCGGCTTGCGCGAGCCGGCCGGCAAAGTGGAGGCCATCGGGATCGAGCGGGCCAAAGAGCGTGCCAAGAGTGCTGACCTCGTGCTGTTCCTTGAGGACATGTCGGAAGAAGGCAAGCTAATCCCGCCATCTGGAGTTTCGGCGGTCGCGATTGGCACCAAGCTTGATCGCTATCAGCCCAGTTCCGCACAGGTTCACTACGAACTCATGATCTCCACAGAGACGGGGCAAGGTATCGACGACTTGCTCCAGATGATTGGTGAGCGGGCCGCCGGCGCAGTCGGACAACGCGGCGACGTGCTACCTTCGCGGCTGAGACACGTTGAGCTGCTCAAAGATGCGCAAAACTATCTCGGGGCGGCGCTTTCGGCTTCAGACACGATGCTGGAACTGAAGGCAGAGAACCTGCGGCTTGCGAGTGACCGAATCGGCAGGCTGTCGGGCGCCGTCGACGTCGAGGACCTACTCGACGTCATCTTCTCGCAGTTCTGTATCGGCAAGTGATTCACGTGAAACACTAAGCGGTGGAATCTGAGGATTCACGTGAAACATCGACATTGACTCGCCACCGCGCGGCCAAGTTGTTTCACGTGAAACCACCACCACAGCGATTCTCTTGACATGAGGCGGAGATGGGGACATCTGTCTCGGCAAATGTTTCCTGGAGACTGTGATGCGTGAAAGCTACGACGTCGTCGTGGTAGGCGGAGGCCATGCCGGTTGCGAAGCAGCTTCTGCTGCGGCTCGGGCCGGCGCCAAGACCGCGCTCGTAACACTTCGCCGCGACACGATCGGCGTGATGTCGTGCAACCCTGCCATCGGCGGCCTTGGCAAAGGGCACCTTGTGCGCGAGATTGACGCGCTGGATGGGCTGATGGGCCGCGTGGCCGATGCCGCCGGCATTCAGTTTCGCCTGCTCAATCGACGCAAGGGTCCTGCCGTCCGCGGTCCGCGCACCCAGGCCGATCGCAAGCTCTATAGGCTGGCGATGCAAGCGGCCATCGCCGATCAGCCAAACCTCACTGTTGTTGAAGCCGAAGTATCTGATTTCATTATAGATAGTGGCCGACTAGTTGGCGTCGTCCTCGGTGACGGAAGCCAACTTTCCTGCGCGGCGGTGGTTTTGACCACCGGCACCTTCCTGCGTGGCCTGATTCACATCGGCGAGCGCAAGTTTCCGGCAGGCCGGATGAACGAGCAGGCGTCGATGGGCCTGTCCGAAACGTTGAAGCGCGCCGGGTTGCGCCTTGGCCGCCTGAAGACGGGCACGCCGGCGCGCCTCGACGGCCGTACAATCGACTGGGCATCGCTTGAATCACAGGCGGCCGACGAGAATCCGGTCCCATTCTCGCTGCTTACCGACAGGATCACCAATCCGCAGATCGAATGCGGCATCACGCGCACGACGGCGGCCACGCATCAAATCATCCGTGACAATCTCGGCCGCTCGGCAATGTATTCGGGCTCGATCGAGGGCGTTGGCCCGCGTTACTGCCCGTCGATCGAAGACAAGATCGTCAAGTTCGGTGACCGCGAAGGTCACCAGATATTCCTCGAACCCGAGGGGCTTGATGACCATACCGTCTATCCGAACGGCATTTCGACCTCGTTGCCCGAGGACGTTCAGCTCGACATCCTGAAGTCGATCCCGGGTCTTGAGCGAGCTGTGATGCTGCAGCCGGGTTATGCTATCGAATACGACCATATCGATCCGCGCGAGCTGGAGCCGACGCTCGAAGCTCGGCGGGTGCGCGGACTGTTCCTGGCTGGCCAGATCAATGGCACGACCGGTTACGAGGAGGCCGGCGCGCAAGGCTTGCTTGCCGGCATCAACGCGGCTCATCTCGCCGGTAACAGTGAGCAACTGATACTCAGCAGGAGCCAGGCCTATATCGGCGTCATGATCGACGACTTGACGAGCCGTGGGATCAGCGAACCGTACCGCATGTTCACGTCTCGCGCCGAATTCAGGCTTTCGCTGCGGGCGGACAATGCCGATGACCGGCTCACGCCTTTGGCGATCGAGTTGGGCATCGCTTCTCCAGGACGCCAAGGGCGTTTCCGAGAAATGACAGCTCGCGTTGACGCAGCGCGTGCGCTGACCCAGTCGATTTCGCTGTCGCCCAATGAAGCACGCCGTCACGGCATCGAGGTCAATCTCGATGGCGTCAAGCGCACGCTTTACGACCTCCTGGCTTATCCCGACATTGAGCTAACCCAACTTGTTAAGATCTTGCCAGGCCTAGCGTCGATTGACGGCAAGACGGCAGAAGCCATTGAAACTGAAGCGAAATATGCCGTCTACCTGGATCGTCAGAAAGCGGATGCGGCGCTGATGCTTAAGGAAGAGGAGAGGGTCATCCCTCAAGCGCTTGATTTTGAGTCGGTTCCTGGTCTTTCCAACGAGTTGCGCCAGAAGATGCGCGCCCGCCGGCCGCGCTCATTGGCAGAAGCACAGCGTATCGACGGCATGACACCGGCGGCGCTTGCACTCATTCTCGCGCATGTACGCAATTCAGAAGCACGGTCACGCAGGGGCGCCGCTTGAAAACAGACGCCTATGCAAGGTTGCAAGAGGTCGCGGGTCCCGTTTCACGTGAAACATTCGACAAGCTGATTGCCTTCGAAACTGTGTTCCGCAAATGGGCGCAGCGCATCAATCTCGTCGCGCCGTCGACCCTTGATGACGCCTGGGAGCGCCACATCCTTGACAGCGCCCAAATCTTGCGGCTGGGCGGCAGCGCGAAAAGCTGGCTCGACATCGGCTCTGGCGGCGGATTCCCCGGCTTGATCATTGCATCCATGATCGCCGAGCGAGCCGGTGCGTCCATCGATCTGGTCGAAAGCAACCGCAAGAAAGCCGGGTTCTTGCAGGCTGTCGTGGGCGAGCTACGCCTGCCGGCACGGGTCCGTGCCAAGCGAATTGAGGATGTTCATGGTGCGATTCGCGCGCCGGAGATCTTGAGTGCCCGCGCGCTGGCGCCACTGCCACTGCTGCTGGAGTTGTCCGCGCCCTGGCTGCAGGCAGGCACCACGGCGCTTTTCCACAAAGGCCGGGATTACCGCCAGGAAATCGAAGATAGCGCTCATCAGTGGGGATTCGATCTGGTAGAACACCCAAGCCTGACCGACGCGCAGGGAGTCATCCTCGAGATTCGGAACCTGCGCCGCATCTGATTGCGGCGCGATGTGACGAGACGGAAAACAGCAGTCGAGCCATGAAAATCACACCTAGGATCATCACAGTCGCCAATCAGAAAGGCGGAGTCGGCAAGACGACCACCGCGATCAATCTGGCGACCGCTCTCGCTGCCATCGGCGAGCGCGTGCTCATCATCGACCTGGATCCGCAAGGCAATGCCAGTACGGGTCTCGGCATCGACCGCAAGGACCGGAGCGTGTCGTCCTATGACGTGCTGACCGGCGAACTGGAGATCGAGCAGGCTGCGATGGAGACGGCCGTGCCGGGCCTGTCGATCATTCCGTCGACGCTCGATCTGCTTGGAATCGAAATGGAAATCGCTTCGGCGCCGGATCGCGTGCTGAAGCTGCGCAACGCGCTGAGGGCGTCGTCGGAGCGGGCAGCTGGCTACAGCTATGTGCTGATCGATTGCCCACCGTCGCTCAACCTTCTGACGTTGAACTCGATGGCCGCGGCCGACTCGGTGCTGGTGCCGTTGCAGTGCGAGTTCTTTGCGCTCGAGGGTTTGAGCCAGTTGCTTGAGACCGTGGATCAGGTGCGCAGGTCGATCAATCCTGAGCTGACAATCCAGGGAATCGTGCTGACGATGTTCGATGGCCGCAACAACCTGGCCAACCAGGTGGTCGAGGACGTGCGTGCCCATATGGGCGAAAAAGTCTACGACACGGTGATCCCGCGCAATGTGCGCATCTCTGAAGCACCATCCTATGGCAAGCCGGCGATCCTCTATGATCTGAAGTGCTCCGGTAGCCAAGCCTATCTGCAGCTCGCCTCGGAAGTCATCAGGCGCGAACGTAAACTCCGGGCCGCGTAAATCGATTCGGACTCGAAACAAGCTGGACTAGACATGAACGAAGACCTTTCCAGAAAGCGCCTAGGCCGAGGACTTGCTGCCCTGATCGGGGAAATGGACAAGCCGGTTGTGCCGGAAAAGCCAGCGGCGCCAGCCGACGGACGCGTGCCGATCGAGTTCGTCACCCCGAACCCGCGCAACCCGCGCCGGCACTTTGGCGAAGCCGAACTCGCCGATCTGGCGCAGTCGATCCGCGAGCATGGGCTGGTGCAGCCGGTTGTCGTCAGGCCCGCAGCCCAAGCTGGGCGTTACGAAATCATCGCCGGCGAACGGCGCTGGCGCGCGGCACAACGCGCAGGCGTCAACGAGATTCCCGTTATCGTGCGCGACGTCAATGACCGCACGGCTCTCGAACTCGCTATCATCGAAAACGTGCAGCGCTCCGATCTCAACGCCATCGAAGAGGCGATGGGCTACCAGCAGCTGATCGACGATCACAGCTACACCCAGGCCGATCTCGGCCAGGTGATCGGCAAAAGCCGCAGCCACGTGGCCAACACGCTGCGGCTGCTCAAGCTGCCGGATGTGGTTCGTGACATGCTGATCAACGGTAACTTGTCTGCTGGTCATGCCCGCGCCCTGATCACGGCTCAGGACCCGGCTGGCCTTGCCCAGCGGATCGTCGAAGAAGGTCTGTCGGTGCGCCAGGCCGAGGCCCTGGCGCAGCTTCCGGCAGATGCGGTCGTCGAAAAGCAGCCGTCGCGCCCTGTCGAGAAGGACCCGGACACGATCGCGCTGGAAAAGCTTCTCACCGACGTCGTCGGCATGAGGATTTCGATCGCGCACAAGGAAAAGGGCGGCGAGCTGCGCATCAGCTATCGTTCTCTGGAGCAGCTCGACGACCTATGCCGCCGCCTGAAGAACGATCATATGTAATTGATTCTGTTGACTCTTGTGATGAAAACGCCGGCGATCCAGCCGGCGTTTCTGTATTCAGCGCCTGCCGCCGGCAAGACGCGCACCTTCGACCGCAATGCCAAGCATAGCCTGGCGCGCCAAGGCCACCGCGAGGTCGGGCCTGCGCCGTGTCTGCAGTGTGGTCGACTGCAGCCGCGTCAGCGCACGGTTCAGTGCGGCTGAACTCCAACCCGTCAGCGTGCGCTCGACAGCCCGGCGCCGGGCAAAGAACACCGGCGGACGCGCCGCGGCAATGATGGCGGCGGCATTGCGGTTGCCGTTTTCCATTTCGCCACGCATCAGATGGATGTTCTGCAGGTGGCGGGTGGCAGTAGCCAAGAGCTGCGCTGCCTGGCTGCTTGTCTGGCACTGCTTGGTGAAGGCGGCGTCGAACTCGGCGATGTTGCCGCCAAGGGCCGCGTCGATGGCATCGTCCAGCGACAGTGCCGATACGTCGCCGGTCATGTCCTTGACGTCGTCGAGGCTGATTTCGCCGCGACCCATGGCATAAAGCGTCAGCTTCTGGACTTCGCCGCGCGTCGCCAGGCGGTCGCCGCCAAGGCTGCGGCGAAGCGCGTTGCGCGCGTCCATCGCCATCGTCAGGCCAGCCGCGCGCAACTCGTCGTCGATCACGGCCTCGATGTCGCGTGCTTCGTCGCCATAGCAGGGCAGGGCCATGCCGGCAAAAGCGCCTTCAACGATGGTTCGCAAGGGCGCGCCCTTCTTGAGATCCTGGGCCTCGATCAAGATGATGGCATCGCGCGGCGGCTCGGCAACAAGTGCCTTGACGTCGTCGGCAAGGCTTTTCTGGGCAGCCGCGTTACGGACCCAGATCAGCCGGCGCGGCGAAAACATCGGTACGGTACGCGCTTCGTCGACGAGGCGACCACTGTCGCGCTCGACGTCGGCGGCATCGATCTTGACCACGGAAAAGGGATCGTCGAGCGGCAGGCCGGTCTTCGCGGCAAAGGCTGTGGCGCGCTCGGAAACGAGACCGCGATCAGGGCCATAGATCAGAACGATCACCGCCTCGGGAGCGGGACGTGCCAGCCAGGAATCGACCTCGTGAGCTTTCTTCTGCGCCATGCAATGCTGTTAGCACAGGCGTTTGGGTGGCCGCAGCATTTTTGTCCTTTTAGTCCGCAGGCCAAAAGCGCGGACCCTCTGGCCGCAGGTGAGCATGGGATCAGCGCGCACTTGAAGCTGTGGTGCGAGCGCGATCAGTCGTCGTCGATCAGGATACGTTCGGCAGCGCCGTCCATGTCCTCATATTGGCCGCTGCGCAGCGACCAGAGAAATGCAGCGAGGCCGAGCCCGCCGAGGAACAGGGCGATGGGCAGAAGAACCAGAAGGCCGCTCATGATGCCAATGCCTCGGTGGTCGGGAACGTCTTGACCGGCCGCACCGCCGGTTTCGACCGACGCATCCCGCCGGTACCGAGCCGCAGTCCGTTGGCAATCACGATGACTGACGACAGCGACATCGCCAGCGCCGCCACGAGCGGCGTGACGTAGCCGAACAGCGCGATCGGCACGGCGATGGCGTTGTAGATGATGGCAAGCACCAAGTTCTGCCGGATCAGCTTGTTGGCCTCGCGCGAAGTGGCCAAGGCGAACGGGATGGCTGCCAGGCTCTCGCGCAGGAAGACGAAATCGGCGGCGCTGCGGCCGATGTCGGCTGCGCTGGCCGGCGCAATCGACACATGCGCCGCGGCCAGCGCAGGCGCGTCGTTGAGCCCGTCGCCGACCATCAGAACCTTGCGGCCCTCGGCCTTGAGGGTTTCGAGGCGCGCGACCTTGCCGCTCGGCAGCACGCCGGCGGATGTCACGCCTATGCCAAGTGCCTTGGCTACGGCCTCCACGGCTTCCGGCCGGTCGCCGGAGAGGATCTCGACCGAAAGTCCATTGTTGCGCAGTTCGAATACCGCTTCGACGGCGTCGGCGCGCAGCCGATCCTCGAAGGCGAAGACGCCGAGTGCGGCACCGTTTCTGGACAGAACGGTGCCAGTGGTGGAGGCAGCATCGTCGAGCGCCCAAGCAGCACGGCCCAGCCGGTAGGTATCGGCGCCCAGCTGTGCCTCGAGGCCGAAGCCGGGGATTTCGTCAATGCTGTCGAAACGCCAGTCTTTAGCTGGGTTCCCGACCTGCGCCTCGGCCAGAGCGCGCGAGATTGGGTGACGCGAGTGCAGCGCGATCGCGGCCGCAAGGGAAAGCGTCTCCGCCGATGTTTCGTTGGCGTTCGTCAGCCTGGGCAAACCGAGCGTCAGCGTACCGGTCTTGTCGAAAACGACCGTATCGATCTCGGCCAGACGCTCCATGGCGGAGCCGTCCTTGACCATGATGCCGTTCTCGAACAGCCGCCTGGCAGCGGCCACCTGCACGATGGGCACGGCAAGGCCAAGGGCGCAGGGGCAGGTGATGATGAGCACGGCGATGGCTATGGTGATCGCCTGATGCCAGTTGCCTTGCGCCACCATCCAGCCAACGAAGGTCAGTAAGGCAGTCAGGTGCAATATGGGGGCGTACAACGCCGCCGCCCGGTCGGCGATGCGGCGATACCCGCCGCGGCCGCTCTCGGCGGCCTCCATCAGGCGCATCATTTCGGCCAGGAACGAATCCTGGGCCGCGGCCGTCGCTTCGATTGTCAGCGGTCCGGTCAGGTTAAGCGTACCGGCGCGCAAATCGGTACCTGACTCAACGGCAACGGGAGCGCTTTCGCCTGAAACGATGGCGCAGTCGAGTTCGGAACGTCCCTTGATCACCCTGGCATCGACAGGAACGCGGTCTCCTGCGGCAAGCAGGATACGCATGCCGGGCACGATCTCCGCCACCGGAAGGTAGGCGGGAGTGCCGTCTGCCCGGAGTACCGTTGCGCCGCGGGCTGCGAGCCCGGCCAGCCCTTTTACGGCAACGCGGGCGCGCTCGCGCATGACGTGGTCGAGCGTGCGACCGATCAGCAGGAAAAACAGCAGCGAGGCGGAAGCGTCGAAATAGGCGTGCTGACCGCTGTTGGCCGTATCGTAGAGGCTGAGGCTGTAGGCGAGCAGGATGCCGATGGAGATCGGCACATCCATGTTGGTCCGGCCATTGCGCAGTGCGCCCCAGGCCGAACGGAAGAAGATGCGGCCGGAAAAGGCGAGGGCGGGCAGGGCGATCAGTGCGGAAAGCCAGTGGAACAGGTCGCGTGTGGCATCCGTCGCGCCAGACCAGACGGAGACCGACAGCAGCATGATGTTGCCGGCGGCGAAGCCGGCGATGCCAAGGCCGCGGATAAGTTCGGCCAGCGTCTCGTCCTTGTCGTCGGCGCCATAGTCGAAGAGATGGCTCTCATAGCCCAGCTTCGCCAATGCCTCGGACAGCGGCGGGGCACCCGTTTCGCTACGCCAGCGAACCGACACGCGCTTGGTCGACAGATTGACACGCGCCTGTTCGACTCCATCGAGGCTGGCGAGGGACTTTTCGATGTTGGTGATGCAGGCGCCGCAGTGGATACCGGGAGCGGCAAGGTCGGTCTGACGCAGGCCACCAGGCAGGCTACGGCTCGACAATGTAAGTTCGTCGCGCGACGGCCCCTTTGCAATAGCCGTGGGAAGGCTGAGGGCGGTATCGGCATCAGGTCCACAGCAGATCATTTCAGCACCCCACCGGCAATGACGATCCGGCGTGCCTCGCGATAAGGCGATCCGGCCGCAACTTTCGCTTCCATGCTGACGATCCAGATGCCGTCGCGGACCGGCGTGACGATGGAGAAAGCGCCGTCGGCATTTCGCTTCAGCGCCACTTGCCAGTCTTCCGCTTCATAGGCCGGACGACGGAAGGATGCCGTCACGCCATCGACGGCAATGTTTGAGCCCGTTGCATCGGCCAGGCTGTACCTGACTTCGCCGTTGGCGATCGTCAGCGTGCTTTTCCAGCCAAGTGCGGCCTGGGCGCGGGACTCGGCAATGCGCTCGTTGAACTGCTGGCTGGCGACATAGGTGTTCTGCACGACAAGGCCGGTCCAGCTCGTGTTCGCGAATGTCGCCATGAGCAGATTGACTGATATGATGACACCGAAGAACGCGACCATGATGACCAGCATGTGCCAGCCGGTGAACGGCCTCGTCTGGATGGAGCGTGAATTCATCTGCCTGCCTCCGGAACGTTGAACTTGGCGACATAGGAGTCCGTTTCGGAGCCCGCCTTGTCGACGACGATGAATTTGAAGCTTTGCCCGTCGGCCAGGTTTTCGCGTGGCTGTCGCACATAGACCCTGATGGTCTTGAGCTTGTCGGGCTCGGCCTCGACAGTGATGGAACGGCTCTCTGGCAGATCCATGCCGACGACGCTCATCGCGGCGCCAGGCAACCCTTCGATGCTGAGTTCAAAGTTGCGTGGCTCGGGCACCATGTTGAGCAGCTTGACGGTGTAGCCATTGCGGATCGAACCGTCTGAAAGGCGGACAAGTTGCGGATTACGGTCATGCAGCACGTTGACCTCGAGCCGATCGCGGCTCAGCAGCGCAAAAAGCAATGCAAAGCCGATGAGGCTCCAGGCTCCGGCATAGACGAAGGTACGCGGCCTAAAGATGCGACCGAGCCGGAAGTGGGCGATGGCGGCATTGAGCTTGCCTTTGCCGTCGCGTACCCGCCTCGGATCGATGGCGGTAGTGACCGGATCCGTGGCGACCGCCATGTTCGACTGATAGTCGGCGAGCGTGGCATAGGAAATCAGGCCGCGTTCCTTGCCGATCTTGTCCATGACGCTGTCGCAGGCATCGATGCAGAGCGCGCAGGTGATGCATTCGAGCTGCTGGCCGTCGCGGATGTCGATGCCCATTGGGCAGACGGCGACGCAAGCGTTGCAGTCGACGCAATCGCCGACCGAAAGGCCCTCGGCCGCCGCCTTCTTGGCATGGCGCGAACGCGGCTCGCCGCGCCAGTCATTGTAGGTGACGGTCAGCGAGTTCTCGTCGAGCATCGCAGCCTGGATGCGCGGCCACGGGCACATGTAGGTGCAGACCTGCTCGCGCATCAGCCCGCCGAAGGCGTAGGTCGTGGCGGTCAGGATGGCGACCGTGATGTAGGCGACCGGCGCCGCCTGGCCGGTGACGAAAGCGCCGAGCAAGGTGGGCGCGTCGGCAAAGTAGAAAATCCAGGCGCCGCCGGTGGCGACCGCGATGACCAGCCAGATCGCGTGCTTGGCCGCGCGCTTCCAAAGTTTGTCGAACGACCAGGGAGCACCATCGAGCTTGATGCGAGCGTTGCGGTCACCCTCGATGCCGCGTTCGACCACCAGGAACAGATCGACCCAGACGGTCTGCGGGCAGGTATAGCCGCACCAGGCGCGGCCGACGGTGGAGGTGACGAGGAACAACCCGATGCCGGCCATGACCAGCAGGCCGGCGACATAGAAGAATTCCTGCGGCCAGATCTCGATTGCGAAGAAGTAGAAGCGGCGATTGGCGATATCGAGCAGCACCGCCTGATCGGGTGCGTAAGGACCGCGATCCCAGCGCAGCCACGGGGTCAGATAGTAGATGCCGAGCGTGATCAGCATGATCAGCCACTTGAACTGACGAAACCGGCCGGAGGCCCGCTTGGGAAAGACCTTCTGGCGCGCGGTGTAGAGCGGTTGGCGGGTCCTGGCGGAATTGACCGCTTCGACCTCGAGCCTCTCTACTTCCCTGTCATCAAGCATTCTCGTCTCCTGCTGGACGCCGTCGTTCGGCAGCGTCGCTATTGCTTTGCCGCAATCGCCGGGGGGCGGCCTTGATTCAGGTCAAGCCGGCCGAGTGCAAAAAGAGGCCCGGCATTGCTGCCGAGCCTCTCCCCCGCCCTTCGTCCATCACCCGCCGGCGATGGAGGGTTATTCACCGCCGCCGAGCGAATGGACGAAGATCGCAAGCTCCTTGACCTTCACGTCGCCAAGTCGGTCGCCCCAGGCGGGCATGGCTCCGTGCTTGGGGTGCCGAACCTGCTGGGCGATCGCGGTCTGCCCCGAGGCATAGAGCGCGATCGCGTCGGTCAGGTCGGGCGCGCCCATCTCCTTGTTGCCCTTGGCGTTGTCGCCGTGACAGGCGGCGCAATTGTCGGCGAAGACCTTGGCGCCCGCCGGTACGAGTTCAGGCGTGTCGGCCTGGCCCGACAGGCTCGCGACATAGGCCGCAACCTCGTTGACCTGCTGTGGTTCGAGGATTTCGGCGAAAGCCGGCATTTCCGACACATGCGTCGCCTCGTCGCCGTCGAAGCGGACCCCGTGCGCGATGGTCGTGTAGATCTGCTCGATGTTGCCGCCCCACAGCCACTCGTCGTCGTTGAGGTTGGGAAAACCGGGTGACCCTTGCGCACCAGAACCGTGGCACTGGATGCAATTGACCTTGAAGGCCGCGGAGCCGGCGGCGGTGGCGAACTGGCGTAGGTTCTCGTCGGCCAGGATCTCACCGAGGCTCTTCGCCTTCACCGCCTCGACATAGGCGCTCTTTGTCTGTTCGGCGGCGGCGAGTTCGTTCTTGACGTCGGCGCGGCTGGAATAGCCAAGCACGCCTGTCGTCGCGGAACTGATCATCGGCCAGGCCGGGTAGGCGATGGTGTAGGCCAGCGCCCAAACGATAGTGGCATAGAAGGTCCACAGCCACCAGCGCGGCATCGGATTGTTGAGCTCGGTGATGCCGTCCCACTCATGTCCGGTGGTCTCGACGCCGGTCAATTCGTCGATATGTCTTTCGCCCACAGATCAGTCCTCCTTGAGCGGAATTTGAGCGGCGCGCTCGGCTGCTTCGCGGCCACCGGGGCGAAGCGCGAAGATCACCGTGCCGATGAAGAAAACAGTCATCGCCAGCAGCCCCCAGCTGTCGGCGAAATGCCGCAACGTCGTGTAGTCCATGACAAATCTCCTAGCGGTAGCCGGTGGCCGGGTCGTAGGTCGAGAAGTCGACCAGCGTGCCGAGCATCTGCAGATAGGCGACAAGCGCATCCATCTCGCTCAGCGCCGCCGGATCGCCGTCGAAGTCGCCGAGCTTGGCCTTGGGATAGCGTGCCAGCAGACCCGAGGTGTCAGCATTCGGGTCGGCCTGCGCTTTGATGTCGGCCTCGGCGCTGGCGATCATCTCGTCGCTATAGGGCACGCCGACACGACGGTTGGCGATCAGGTCGTAGCTGACGTTCTTCACTGCCAAGGGCGTTTCCTTGAGGAAGGCGTAGCTAGGCATGACCGATTCCGGCACCACCGAGCGCGGCTCGACCAGATGCTGGACATGCCATTCGTTGGAGTAGCGGTTGCCGACACGGGCGAGGTCGGGGCCGGTGCGTTTCGATCCCCACTGGAAGGGATGATCGTACATCGACTCCGCGGCCAGGCTGTAGTGTCCGTAGCGTTCGACCTCGTCGCGGAACGGCCGGATCATCTGGCTATGGCAGGTGTAGCAGCCCTCGCGGATGTAGACGTTGCGGCCGGCCAGCTCCAGCGGTGAGTAGGGCCGCATGCCTTCGACCTTCTCGATGGTGTTCTCCAGATAGAACAGCGGCGTGATCTGGACGAGGCCGCCGATGCTGACGACCAAAAGCGTGCCGACCAGCAGCAGCGTCGCGTTCTTCTCGATTGTCTTGTGTTTGTCGAGCAGTGCCATGTCGGGCTCCTTACTGCGCAGGCTGGAGGGCTGGTACAGCGCCGGGCATCGGCTCTTCCTGGCGCTGGTGGCCGCGGATCGTCATGAAGACGTTGAAGGCCATGACCAGCGCGCCGGCGAGGTACATCAGGCCGCCAATGGTGCGGACGACGTAGTAGGGCACCATGGCCGCGACGCTTTCGGCGAAGGAATAGACCAGGAAACCCTGCTCGTCGTATTCACGCCACATCAGGCCCTGGCTGATGCCGGCGACCCACATCACGGCGGCGTAGACAACTATGCCGAGGGTGGCGAGCCAGAAGTGCCAGGTCACCATGCGCATCGAGTACAGCCGTTCGCGGCCCCACAGGCGCGGCACCAGGAAGTAGATGGCGCCGAAGGTGATCATGCCGTTCCAGCCAAGCGCGCCGGAATGGACGTGCCCGATCGTCCACTCGGTGTAGTGGCTGAGCGAGTTGACCGCCTTGATCGACATCATGGGGCCTTCGAAGGTCGACATGCCGTAGAAGGCGATGGCGACGACCATCATGCGGACGATCGGATCGGTACGGATCTTGTCCCAGGCACCCGACAGCGTCATCAGGCCGTTGATCATGCCACCCCAGGACGGCATCCACAGCATGATAGAAAACACCATGCCCAGCGTCTGCGCCCAATCGGGCAAAGCGGTGTAGTGCAGGTGGTGCGGTCCGGCCCAGATGTAGAGGAAGATCAGGGACCAGAAGTGGATGATGCTGAGACGGTAGGAATAGACCGGGCGTTCGACCTGCTTGGGCACGAAATAATACATCATGCCGAGGAAGCCGGCGGTGAGAAAGAAGCCGACGGCGTTGTGGCCGTACCACCACTGCGTCAGTGCGTCCTGCACGCCGGAGAACAGCGAATAGCTCTTCGAGCCGAGGAAGGATGCCGGCACCGCCAGGTTGTTGACGATGTGCAGCATGGCGATGGTGATGATGAAGGCGAGGTAGAACCAGTTGGCCACATAGATATGCGGCTCCTTGCGGTTCAGGATCGTGCCAAGGAAGACGACGAGATAGGCGACCCAGACCACGGTCAGGAAGATGTCGACATACCACTCAGGCTCGGCATACTCGCGGCTCTGGGTGATGCCCAAGAGGTAGCCGGTCGCCGCCATGACGATGAACAGCTGATAGCCCCAGAACACATACCAGGCGAGATTGCCGCCGAAGAGCCGCGCCCGCGACGTGCGCTGGACGACATAGAACGAGGTGGCGATCAGTGCATTGCCGCCGAAGGCGAAGACCACCGCCGAGGTGTGCAGTGGGCGCAGCCGGCCGAAATTGAGCCAGGGCTCGATGTTGAGGTCGGGAAACGCCAGTTGTGCGGCCACGATGACGCCGACCAGGAAGCCTGTGACACCCCAGAACACGGTGGCGATGACGCCGTAGCGTATCGGCCCATCCATATAGGGCGACTTGTCCTCGGCGAGGATATCGACCAGCGCGTAGTTGCCGGTGCGTAACAGGACGATGGCGCCTGCGACCAGGGCGAAGAACAGCACCCACATATGGGCGCCGAACTGGCTGTCCTGCGCGAAGGCGGCGCCGAGCAAGGCGGCGAAGGCCGCCAATGCCAGCAGGACGATTTCGTTTCCGTATTTCATGAGCGATCCCCGACGATGGTCGCGCGCCGGTGGTTCTCGCCGACGCCAGACCGGACACATCCACGACATCAGCTGCCCGCGCCTTGATCTGGATCAAGGTCAAGCCGGTCGCGACGGATCAGCCTTGGTGCCAAATGGGAAACACCGAAACAGCATGACCGCGTTCAACGACACGCAGACCGGATGGCACGATGAGGCTGCGCGCGACGCGGTCGAGGTGATGCGTCGCGCCCATGCGGCCGAACTCGCTCTATGCGATCGGCTCGAAGAGATTGCCGATTCGCTGCCCAATGGCCTCGACCGCCGCAACTGCATTCTGGCGGCAAGGGCGCTCGGCCAGACTATGGCGAAGATTCACCGCTTCGAGGAGCAGCGGATTTTCCCGCATTTTTGCGCGAGTCTGGGACACAGCGCCGAGGCGGCCAAAACAGTCGAGCGGCTGAAGAACGAACATCTCGAAGATGAAGGCTCTGCTGCCGAGCTGCGCGACGCCCTGCGGTTTGCCGCCCGGCACGGCGTAGCTGATAACCCCGAGACGCTTGGCTTCATGCTGCGGGGGTATTTCGGCGCGGTACGCCGGCACGTCGCCTTCGAACGCGACCGTATCGTCGCGCATCTTGTGCCGTCGGGGTGATATCAGCCGCTCAAATGTTGGCGCGGCGTTCCAGCTTGCCGACGTCGAAGACGGTGACGTGGCGATTGTTCTCAACCACGATCAGCCCGTCCTTGCGCAACTTGGTCAACTGCCGGCTGACGGTTTCTATGGTCAGGCCCAGAAAGTCGGCTATGTCGGAGCGGGTCAGCGGCAGGTCGAAGCTGATCTCGCCATCGCTCTCAGCCTCGGGGTCGCCGTGTCGCGCGATAAGGTGCAGGAAGGAGGCAACGCGCTCGGACGCGGTCTTGCGTCCCAGTGTCAGCATCCAGTCGCGCGCCTCGTCGAGTTCGTTGAGCGCCTGCAGGTGCAGCCGATGGCCAAGTTCCGGCGCTTGCGAGATCATCCGGTCGAGCGAGGTTTTTGGGAAGGAGCAGACGCGGACAGCCGTTGCGGCCTCTGCGGTGATCGAGCTCTCCCGCTTGAACGGCCGGCCGATGAAATCTGGTGCGAACTGCAGCCCGACGATCTGCTGGCGGCCATCAGGCAATGTCTTGGTCAGCTTGACGACACCGGCCAGCACGTTGGCATAGCTGTCGATCGTGTCGCTATCCGACACCAGCACCGCGCCTGCTTCAACCTTGCGCTTGGTGGTGTGACGGCTGAGTTCGACCAGCTGTTCCGGCGTCAGCGCGCCGCAGACGCCGCGATGCCGCGCTTCGCAAGCGCGGCACAAAACCGGTATCTCTGAATTGTGAATGTCCTGGCGAACGGCCATTTCTTCGTCCAGTACTCTGATTTGCTCAATCTAGGGACCACGGTCGGCAAAAGGAACCGTGTCATTCTGTCCGCACCGGAAAAGGGTTGATCCAGGTCAAGGCGAAGTCGGAGCCTATATAGCATCTTCTGATCGTTGATGGAGACGATCATGGACAGGACTCTCGTCGAGAAATATGCCGCGCCCGCGCCGCGCTACACCAGCTACCCGACTGCGCCGCATTTCAATGCCGCGATCTCGGCCACGACCTATGGCAGCTGGCTGCGCGCGCTGCCCAAGGGCGCGTCTGCATCGCTTTATGTCCACATCCCCTATTGCGACCGGCTGTGCTGGTTCTGCGCCTGCCACACCAAGCAGACGCGGCGCTACGATCCCGTCGAGCGATACCTGGGGGCCTTGAGCTGCGAAATTGACACGGTTACGTCGCTTTGTGGAAGCCGGCTAAATATCCGTGCGTTGCACCTTGGCGGCGGCTCGCCGACGATGCTGACAGCGACGGATCTGATGTCACTTGGAGCCAGGCTGCGCGAGAAATTCAGCTTCGCGCGCGATGCCGAGATCAGCGTCGAGATCGATCCCAACGACATGGACGAGGCGCGTTTCGATGCGCTGGCATCGATCGGCATGACCCGCGCGAGCCTCGGCGTCCAGGACTTCGACGAGCGTGTGCAAAAGGCGATCAACCGTGAGCAGAGCTTCGAGCAGACGAAGGCCGTGGTCGATGCCGTCCGCGCACGCGGCGTGCGCTCGGTCAATCTCGACATGCTTTACGGCCTGCCGCACCAGACGTTCGACAGCATTGCAGCGACAACGGAAAAGCTGTTGTCGCTGCGGCCCGACCGCATCGCCCTGTTCGGCTACGCCCATGTGCCGTGGCTGAAGAAGCATCAGACGATGATCGACGATGCGTTGCTGCCCGACTCCGTGACCCGTCTGGAGCAGTCGGAGGTTGCTGCGCGGCTGATCCTCGGGGCCGGCTACGAAGCCGTCGGCATGGATCATTTCGCGTTGCCGAGCGACAGCCTCGCCGCCGCCGCGCGTTCCGGCACGTTGCGGCGCAATTTCCAGGGCTACACCACCGATCAGGCCGATGCGTTGATCGGGCTTGGAGCGTCGTCGATCGGCCTGTTGCCGCATGGCTACGTCCAGAACATGCCGGCGACCGGTGAATATGAACGGCGCGTGCTGGCTGGCGGCCTGGCGACCGTGCGCGGCTTCGCGTTGTCCAATGCCGACCGGATGCGTGGCTGGGTTATCGAACGGCTGATGTGCGACTTCGATTTCTCGCGCTGCGAGTTGCTTTCCCGCTTCGGTGAGGCGGCGCGTGCTGTCATCGCCGAGGCCGAACTGCTGGCCGCCGGCGATCGCGACGGCGTCTTTGTCCGTTCGGGCAACCGCTTTGTCGTCACCGAACGCGGCAAGCCTTTCGTCCGCTCGATTGCCGCCCGCTTCGACGCCTATCTCGGCCAGGGCACGGCACGCCACTCCATCGCTGTATAAGGTCGGGCGTTGCCGCTATTGGTGCGCCGAGTCAAATTCCTGTATCTACCCCCGTGCAAGACGGTGGTCGGCTATAGGAACGGATCGGATGAATCTGACGGTATTTGGAATTGGTTATGTCGGTCTTGTCCAGGCTGCTGTTTTGGCCGAGGTCGGGCATGACGTCGTCTGCGTCGATGTCGATGCGGCCAAGGTCGAGCGGCTGAACCAGGGTTTCATCCCCATCTTCGAGCCGGGGCTCGAGGCGCTGGTGCGCGACAACCACGCCGCCGGTCGCATCGTGTTTACGACTGATGCGGCTCTGGCTGTCCGCCATGGCGAGATCCAGATGATCGCGGTGGGGACGCCGCAGGGCGAGGACGGTTCGGCCGACTTGAAGTATGTGCTCTCGGTGGCCGACGCCATCGGCCGCGAGATGGCCGCACCGAAGATCATCGTCACCAAGTCGACAGTGCCTGTCGGCACCGCCGACAAGGTGCGCGAAGCGATGCTGGCGGCGCTGAAGCTGCGGGGCCGCGAGGAGCTTGGCTTCGACGTCGTCTCCAATCCGGAGTTCCTGAAAGAAGGCTCGGCGGTCGCCGATTGCATGAAGCCCGACCGCATCATCATAGGTACCGACAGCGAAGCCGCAGAGGCGGTGATGCGCGAGCTCTATGCACCGTTCAACCGCAACCACGAGAAGATGATCGTGATGGACGTGCGCTCGGCCGAGTTCACCAAATATGCCGCCAACTGCATGCTGGCGACCAAGATCAGCTTCATGAACGAAATGGCCAATCTGGCCGAACTGTTGGGCGCTGATATCGAGGAGGTGCGCAAGGGCATCGGCTCGGACCCGCGCATCGGCTACCACTTCATCTATCCGGGCCTGGGCTATGGCGGCTCGTGTTTTCCCAAGGACGTGCGCGCCTTGATCCGTACCGCCGGCGATGTCGGCTTCGAACCGGTGCTGCTGCACTCGGTCGAGGCGCGCAACAACGCCCAGAAGGCGGTGCTGTTCGACAAGCTCAAGGCGCATTTCAACGGTGACCTCGCGGGCAAGACCTTCGCGCTGTGGGGGCTGGCCTTCAAGCCCAACACCGACGACATGCGCGAGGCGCCAGCCCGCGTGCTGATGGAAGCGCTGTGGGCGGCCGGTGCCAAGGTCCAGGCCTACGATCCCGAAGCGATGAACGAGGCGCAGCAGATCTATGGCCAGCGCGACGACCTGATGCTGTGCGGCACCAAGGAGGCGGCACTGCGCGGCGCCGATGCGCTTTTGATTGCCACCGAGTGGAAGAACTACAGGGCACCGTCCTTCGAGCTGATCAGGGAGCAACTGAGCACGCCGGTCATCTTCGACGGCCGCAACCTCTACGACCCGGCAGTCGTCGCCCGCCACGGCATCAAATATGTCTCCATCGGGCGCAAGCCGGCCTGAAAAACAAAAAGGCCCGCGCGAGCGGGCCTCTTTCTTTGGGTGCGGCGCCTACTGGTTTCGGCGCTTGCCTTCCATCAGGTCGAGCACGGCACGCGCGGCATCGAGCACATTGGTGCCCGGGCCGAACACTGCCGACACGCCGTGGTCGAGCAGGTACTGGTAATCCTGCCGCGGGATGACGCCGCCGACCACCACGATGATGTCCTTGGCGCCCTTGGCCTTCAGCGCCGCGACCAGTTGCGGGGCGAGCGTCTTGTGGCCGGCGGCCAGCGACGACATGCCGACGACATGGACCTTGGATGCGATCGCGGTATCCGCAGCCTCATCAGGCGTCTGGAACAGCGGACCGGCGATGACCTTGAAGCCGATGTCTCCAAACGCCGAGGCGATGATCTTGGCACCCCGGTCGTGGCCGTCCTGGCCGAGCTTGGCAACCATAAGGCGTGGTTTCCCACCAAGTTTCGCTGAAAACTGATCAAGACGCGAAACCAGCGTCTGGAACTCCGGCTCGTCGTCATAAGCCTTGCCATAGACGTTTTCGACCACTTCGGGCACAGCCGCATGGTCGCCGAAGGCACGGCGCATGGCATCCGAGATTTCACCGACGGTGGCGCGCGCTCGCGACGCGTCGACAGCGGCAGCGAGGATGTTGCCTTCACCACCGCGAGCGATGGCTTCGAGTGCGGCGAGCGTTTCGGCGACGCGCTTCGGGTCGCGCTGGCGCCGGGTCCGCTCGATACGGGCGATCTGCGACAGGCGCACGGCGGAATTGTCGATCTCGAGAATGTCGAGATGGTCTTCCTGCTCGAGCCGGTACTTGTTGACGCCGACGATAACCTCGTCGCCCTTGTCGACGGCGGCCTGGCGTCGGGTCGCAGCCTCCTCGATCATGCGCTTGGGCAGGCCGGAGGCGACAGCCTTGGTCATGCCGCCCATCGCCTCGACCTCCTCGATCAGCGCCCAGGCCTTTTCGGCGAGGTCGTTGGTCAGCGCCTCGACATAATACGAGCCGGCGAGCGGGTCGACGACCTTGGTCACGCCGGTCTCGTGCTGGAGGATCAGCTGGGTGTTGCGGGCGATGCGCGCCGAAAACTCGGTCGGCAGCGCGATTGCCTCGTCAAAAGAGTTGGTGTGCAGCGATTGCGTGCCGCCCAACGCTGCCGACATCGCTTCGAAGGCGGTGCGGACGATGTTGTTGTAGGGGTCCTGCTCCTGTAGCGACACGCCAGACGTCTGGCAGTGGGTGCGTAGCATCAGCGACGAGGCCTTCTTGGGCTCGAACTCGGTCATGATGCGCGACCACAACAGGCGCGCCGCGCGCAGCTTGGCCGCCTCCATGAAGAAGTTCATGCCGATGGCGAAAAAGAACGACAGCCGGCCGGCGAACTCGTCGACGTTGAGGCCCTTCTTGAGTGCCGCCCGGACATATTCGCGGCCGTCGGCGAGCGTGAAGGCTAGTTCTTGCACCAGTGTCGAGCCGGCCTCCTGCATGTGGTAGCCGGAGATCGAGATCGAGTTGAACTTCGGCATCTCCTTGGCCGTGTACTCGATGATGTCGGCAACGATGCGCATCGAGGGTTCGGGCGGGTAAATGTAGGTGTTGCGGACCATGAACTCCTTGAGGATGTCGTTCTGGATGGTCCCCGAGAGCTTGTCGCGCGAAACGCCCTGCTCCTCGCCGGCAACGATGAAGCTGGCGAGGATCGGGATCACCGCGCCGTTCATGGTCATCGACACCGAGATCTGCTCGAGCGGGATGCCGTCGAACAGGATCTTCATATCCTCGACGGAATCGATCGCCACGCCTGCCTTGCCGACATCGCCTTCGACGCGCGGATGGTCCGAGTCATAGCCGCGATGGGTGGCGAGGTCGAAGGCGACCGACACGCCTTGCTGGCCGGCGGCGAGCGCCTTGCGGTAGAAGTTGTTGGAGGCTTCCGCCGTCGAGAAACCGGCATATTGCCGGATGGTCCAGGGACGGCCGGTGTACATGGTTGCGCGCGGGCCGCGCAGGAACGGCGCGAGACCCGGCATCGAATCGAGATTGTCGATGCCTGCAAGGTCGTCCGCCGTGTAGAGCGGCTTGACGTCGATGCCTTCAGGCGTGTTCCAGACAAGCGTGTCCGGCGACGCCTTGATCTCGCGTTCGGCGAGCTTCTTCCAGGAATCGATTGTTGTTTTGTCGGTCATTTGCTGCTTCCATTCGGCAACCCAGCGAGCGCCATCTTGTTGCGTGGGCCAGCGGCCCAGTCACGCACAACGAGGAAACCCGCCAACAGGTAGATCAGGAGAATCGCATTCTCGAGCGCTGGGAGGGAGATGGTCCCCGTCTCAGCAAGCCATCCGCCGGCCGCGATGAGCATTTCGCCGGCGAGGTAGAGCAGAGCGATCCTGCGAAGGTTGACGAAGCCATAGATCAGCTTCGTGGCGATAGAGTATCCGGCAGCCCCCCAGAGGCCCCACACGATCGCGTTGAAAAGATGGATGACATAAGGCGCGCCACCAGGTGTTTGCAAACCGACTAGCAATTGCAGGCCGGGCGTACCGAACCAGACCGCACCGGCCGCCATCTGGGTCAGAGCCACGCCGAAAAGGCCGCCCAGGAGGCAGGCGGCGATCTTTGCTTCTTCCCTGACCCTTTGTCTGATCACTCGAACTCCATGATCAGCTCGTCGACGGCGAGGCTTTCGCCTGCAGTTGCCGCGACGCGCTTGACCGTGCCCTTGCGCTCGGCGCGCAGCACGTTTTCCATCTTCATCGCCTCGACGGTTGCCAGCGACTGACCGGCTTCGACGTCGTCGCCTTGCTTGACCAGGATCGAGGTTATCACGCCAGGCATCGGGCAGAGCAGCATCTTGGAGGTATCGGGCGGCAGCTTGACCGGCATCAGCTTGGCAAGTTCGGCGACACGTGGCGTGCGCACATGCGCCACCACATCCATGCCGCGCCAGCGCAGGCGCCAGCCGGTGCCGGAGCGTGAAACCTTGACGCCGATCGAGGTGCCGCCGACGGCGAAGTTGGCGTGCAGGTGTCCCGGCAGCCAGTCGCTCGACACAGCGAGTGAAGTGCCGTCGTCGAACGCGACAACCGTGCCGTCGGCACCATCCCTGACGTGCAGCGGCAGGGTGAAGCCGCCGAGCGTCACCACCCAGTCTGCACCCACCGGGCGCTGGTGGTTGGCGAGCGAGCCGGAAATCTGGGCGGCGCGGCGCTGGGTGAACTGGTTGATGAGCGCGGCGACGGCGGCAAGCTTGTGGGCATCCGCTTCGGCAGGCGTGACGCCTGAAAAGCCGTCCGGATACTCCTCTGCGATGAAAGCGGTGGTGATGACGCCCGAGCGGAAGCGAGGATGGTCCATGACAGCGGACAGGAACGGCAAATTGTGGCCGATGCCCTCGACTTCGAAATCGTCGAGCGCGCGGCCCATGACGTCGATAGCCGTGGCGCGATCCGGCGCCCAACTGCACAGCTTGGCGATCATCGGGTCGTAATACATCGAGATCTCGCCGCCCTCGAACACGCCGGTGTCGTTGCGGACGATGGTGCCGTCGTCGCGCTTGCCCTCGACCGGCGGGCGGTAGCGGGTGAGGCGGCCGATCGACGGCAGGAAGTTGCGGTAGGGGTCTTCGGCGTAAAGCCGGCTTTCGATCGCCCAGCCGTTGAGCTTGACGTCGGCTTGCGTGAACCGCAGCTTCTCGCCTGCGGCGACGCGGATCATCTCCTCGACCAGGTCGATGCCGGTGATCAGTTCAGTCACCGGATGCTCGACCTGCAGGCGGGTGTTCATCTCGAGGAAATAGAAGTTCCTGTTGCCATCGACGATGAACTCGACGGTGCCGGCCGAGAAGTAGCCGACGGCCTTGCCCAGCGCCACGGCCTGTTCGCCCATCGCCTTGCGGGTTTCGGCGTCGAGGAAGGGCGACGGTGCCTCTTCGATGACCTTCTGGTTGCGGCGCTGGATCGAGCATTCGCGCTCGCCGAGATAAAGCAGGTTGCCATGCTGGTCGCCCAGCACCTGGATCTCGATGTGGCGCGGCTGGGTGACGAACTTCTCGATGAAGATGCGGTCGTCGCCGAAGGAGGATTTCGCCTCGTTTTTCGACGACTGGAAGCCCTCGCGCGCCTCGGCGTCGTTCCAGGCGATGCGCATGCCCTTGCCGCCGCCGCCGGCGGAGGCCTTGATCATCACGGGATAGCCGATCTGGTTGGCGATCTTCACCGCCTCGTCGGCATCCTCGATCAGGCCCATATGGCCCGGCACGGTCGACACGCCGGCGGAGGCTGCGATCTTCTTGGAGGTTATCTTGTCGCCCATCGCTTCGATCGCCACGGGCGGCGGTCCGATGAAGGCGACGCCCTCAGCCTTCAGCGCTTCGGCGAAGTTCGAGTTTTCCGACAGGAAGCCGTAGCCTGGGTGCACTGCATCGGCGCCGGTCTGGCGCACCGCGTCGATGATCTTCTGGATGACGATGTAGGACTGGTTCGACGGCGCAGGGCCGATATGGACGGCCTCGTCGGCCATCTTCACATGCAGCGCTTCGCGGTCGGCGTCGGAATAGACCGCAACCGTTGCGATACCCAGCTTCCGGGCCGTCTTGATGACCCGGCAGGCGATCTCGCCACGATTGGCGATGAGGATTTTCTTGAACATGTCTGACCTGCTCACAAAGGTATCGTGTCGTGCTTCTTCCACGGCGCTTCGACCTTCTTGCCGCGCAGGGCGGCGAAGGCGCGGGCGATGCGGCGGCGCGACGAATGCGGCATGATCACCTCGTCGATGAAACCACGCTCGGCGGCGACGAAGGGATTGGCGAAGCGTTCTTCATATTCCTTGGTGCGCGCGGCGATCTTTTCGGGATTGCCGAGTTCCGAGCGGTAAAGGATCTCGGTTGCGCCCTTGGCACCCATCACCGCGATCTCGGCGGTCGGCCAGGCATAATTGATGTCGGCGCCGATATGCTTGGACGCCATGACGTCATAAGCGCCGCCATAAGCTTTTCGCGTTATCAGCGTGACCATGGGAACGGTCGCCTGCGAATAGGCGAACAACAGCTTGGCGCCGTGCTTGATGACGCCGCCATATTCCTGCGCGGTTCCAGGCAGGAAGCCCGGCACGTCGACAAGCGTCAGGATCGGGATTGAAAACGCGTCGCAGAAGCGTACGAAGCGCGCCGCCTTGCGCGAGGAGTCGATGTCGAGGCAGCCGGCCAGCACCATCGGCTGGTTGGCGACGACGCCGACGCTCTGGCCCTCGATGCGCATGAAGCCGGTGATGATGTTTTTGGCGAAAGCCTCCTGGATCTCGAAGAAATCGCCCTCGTCGGCGATGGCGAGGATCAGCTCCTTCATGTCGTAGGGCTTGGCCGCGCTGTCCGGGATCAGCGTGTCGAGACGCTTCTCCAGCCGCGCCGGATCGTCGTGGAACGGACGGACGGGCGGCTTCTCCCGGTTGTTGAGCGGCAGGAAGTCGAACAGCAGGCGAACCTGCTCGAGCGCCTCGATGTCGTTTTCATAAGCGCCGTCGGCGACCGAAGACTTGGAGGTGTGGGTGCGCGCGCCGCCGAGTTCCTCGGCGGTGACGATCTCGTTGGTGACTGTCTTCACCACGTCCGGACCGGTGACGAACATGTAGGACGAGTCGCGCACCATGAAGATGAAGTCGGTCATGGCAGGCGAATAAACGGCACCGCCGGCGCAGGGGCCCATGATGACCGAGATCTGCGGCACCACGCCCGAGGCGTCGACATTGCGCTTGAACACGTCGGCATAGCCGGCGAGCGAGGCCACGCCCTCCTGGATGCGGGCGCCGCCCGAATCGTTGAGGCCGATGACAGGGGCGCCGTTGCGCACCGCCATGTCCATGATCTTGCAGATCTTCTGGGCATGCGTTTCCGACAGCGAGCCGCCAAGCACGGTGAAGTCCTGGGAGAAGACATAGACCAGGCGGCCATTGATGGTGCCCCAGCCGGTGACGACGCCGTCGCCAGCCACCTTCTGCTCGGCCATGCCGAACTCGGTGGTTCGGTGGGTGACATACATGTCGAACTCTTCGAAGGAGCCTTCGTCCAGCAGGACGTCGATGCGTTCGCGCGCCGTCAGCTTGCCCTTGGCATGCTGGGCGTCGATGCGCTTCTGGCCACCGCCGAGGCGGGCCTCGGCACGGCGGGATTCAAGCTGTTCGAGTACGGCGCGCATCAGCTCATGCCTTTTGCGGAAAGCCACTTCCAGGCGGCGGGGAAGGCGATGGCTGCGAGCACGGCCTTGGCGATATCACCCGGGATGAATGGGTAAAGGCCGAGGGCCAGCACAGGCTTGTCGAAGCCGATGACGGAGCCGAGCCAGAGCAGGCCGGGGACGTAGATCACAGCGCCGGCGAGCAGGGCTGCCGCCATGGCGGAAAGTGGGTTGCGGTCCCAGCCGCGTTTGGCCAGCCAGCCGGCGAGCAGTGCGGCAGGCAGGTAGCCCAGGAGATAACCACCGGTCGGCCCCATCATGTAGGCAAGGCCGATGCCCTTTTCCGGTGTGCCGGCGAAAACCGGCAGGCCAAGCGCGCCCTGCAAGAGATAGAGCGCGACCGCGGCCGCGCCACGAACCGGTCCGAGCGCCAGGCCGAGGCCGATCACGACAAGCGTCTGCATGGTCATCGGCACGGGATAAAACGGCACCTGGACCTTGGCCGACAGCGTCAGAAGCAGCGAAGCTGCAACGACCGTGACGACATCCCTTGATGTGAGCCGGCTGGTTGGCCTGTCGGCCACGGCTTGGTAGAGCGTCATGAGCTTTCTCCCGCGCTACGAGTTTGAAAACAATGGCCTCTCGCCGCGTCAGCGGCAAGCAGCGAAGTTGGCGCAATAGCCCCATGGCGCGCGCAGGAAAACAGTTGAAAGTGTGTGAAAGCGTAATATACAAATTCGAGAAATGTAAATTGCGAATTTGCAAACATGGTGTCACGCAAACTCTATATCGGCCGCAAGGTGCGCGAGCTGCGCGAAGCCAACAAGGCGACGCAGGCGAGCTTTGCCGAACGCATCGGCATTTCGACCAGCTATCTCAACCAGATCGAGAACAACCAGCGCCCGGTTTCGGCCTCGGTCCTGCTGGCGCTCGCCGAAAAATTCCAGATCGACATCACCGAGATTTCGCAAGGCGACGGCGACCGGCTGTTGTCGGCTCTATCAGAGGCACTCAGCGATCCGCTGTTTGAGAACTATGCGCCGAACCTGCAGGAGCTGAAGCTGGTGACCCAGAACGCGCCGGGTTTTGCCCGCGCGCTGATCTCCGCCCACCAGGCCTATCGCCGCAACAGCGAGCAGCTCGCCAGCCTCGACGACACGCTCGGCAAGAGCGTCGGCCTGACCGAGCCGACACCCTATGAGGAAGTGCGCGACTTCTTCCATTTCGTCGACAACTACATTCACAGCCTCGACATCGCCGCCGAAAAGCTGGCCGGCGACCTCGGCATTGGCGAGCGCGACAGCTACGCGGCGCTGGCCGGACATCTCGAAAGCCGTCATGGCGTGCGCATCGCCCGTGCCGACGCCAACGATGACGCGTTGCGGCGCTTCGATCCCAAATCGGGCGTGCTGTTCCTCAACACCTATTCGCCGGTTGCCACCCGCAGCTTCCAGATCGCCTTCCAGATCGCCGAGATGGAGATGGAGGCAGAGGTTGCCCAGATCGCGCGTACGGCCGACTTCCGCACCAGCGAGGCGCAGGAAATCTGCAAGATGGGCCTGCGCAACTATTTCGCTGGCGCGCTGACCTTGCCCTATCAGGTTTTCATGAAGGCGGCTGGCGAGCTGCGCCACGACCTGGAGCTTTTGGCGGCACATTTCGGCGCCAGCATCGAGCAGGTCGCGCATCGCCTCAGCACCCTGCAGCGGCCGGGCCACAAGGGCGTGCCGATCTTCTTTGCCCGCATCGACCGCGCCGGCAACATCACCAAGCGCCATAGTGCCGCCAAGCTGCAGTTCGCCCGCTTTGGTGCTGCGTGCCCGCTGTGGAACGTGCACCAGGCTTTCGAGACGCCCGGCCGCATCATCCGCCAGCTCGCCGAAACGCCCGACGGGGCGCGCTATCTCTGCGTCGCCACCGAGATTTCCAAAGGCGGCGGTGGCTTCAACGCGCCGCATCGCCGCTACGCCATCGCGCTTGGCTGCGAAGTCGGCTACGCCCGGGACTTCGTTTATGCCGACGGGCTGGAGCTGGGCAGCAAGACCGCCTTCGACCCGATCGGCATTTCATGCCGCATTTGCGAGCGCACCAATTGCCTGCAGCGCGCGGTGCCACCGCTCAAGCGCAAGCTGGTGATCGACAAGGATGTGCGCCACCCGCTGCCCTACCGGATCGGCTGACCGCGCCTGGAAAACGCCGCGCCAACGGCGAGCGTCAGCCATCCCAAAATCATGCCGGTGCCGCCGATGGGCGCGGCGAAGGGAAACAGCCGCTGGCCGAGATAGTCGCGGGCCAGCAGGTCGCCGGAAAACAGCAGGACCGAGACCAACAGAATGGCTGCGCCGATGTGGAGAAGCCTGCCGCCGGCAACGACCAGCGACAGCACAATCAGTGCCGGAGCGTGAAACAGCAGGAAGTTCGCCGCCGTCGCGACATTGACGCTGCCGCCATGGCTCGCCGCCGCCGACAGCGCGACGCCCACGGCGCCAAACAATGCGCCGGTTGTGAAAAGAACCCTGTCAAACTGCATTCGCTCGCTCCCGTCCTCGCTTGGCCGTAGCATATAGCTTCGGCTTGGCGAAAAGGATCGTGGGCCAAGCGCGCCGATTGCCGCAGGATGGCCGCTTTCCTGTGGACCTTGAACAGGCGGGCTGAATGGCCGTTTGGCGTTCAGCCCGGCAGTCACTATGTTCGCGCACCGTTCAACAGGCACCAGGATTTCCATGGCTGGCGACAACAGGAAAATCGCTGCGATCATCGCAGCCGAAATCAACGCGAAGCCGGAGCAGGTGATAGCGGCGGTCGGACTGCTCGACGAAGGTGCGACCGTGCCTTTCGTGGCGCGCTACCGCAAGGAAGTCACCGGCGGCCTCGACGACACCCAGCTGCGCGATCTGTCCGAGCGCCTTGTCTATCTGCGCGAGCTTGAATCCCGGCGCGCCGCAATCGTCGAGTCGATCACCGGCCAGGGCAAGATGACCGATGACTTGGCAATCCGGATCGCCGCCGTCACCACGAAGGCCGAGCTCGAGGACATCTACCTGCCCTACAAGCCGAAGCGCCGCACCAAGGCGGAGATCGCCAGGGAACGCGGTCTCGGTCCGCTCGCCGAAGCCATTCTCGCCGACCGCTCCAAGGTTCCGGCCGAACTTGCTGTTGCCTTTGTTGCCGGCGAGGTCGCCGACGTGAAGGCAGCACTCGAAGGCGCGCGCGATATTGTTGCCGAGGGCATTTCGGAAAACGCCGACCTGCTCGGCCGCCTGCGCACCCACATGAAGGAACGCGCGGTGCTGCGTGCCCGTGTCCTCGACGGCAAGCAGGACGCCGGCGCCAAGTTCTCCGACTATTTCGACCATTCCGAGCGCTGGGCCAATGTGCCGAGCCATCGCGCGCTCGCCATGCTGCGCGGCCGCAACGAAGACGTGCTGTCGCTCGATCTGGAAATCGACGCCGACGACACCTCGCCGGTCAAGCCGGTTGAACGCATGATCGCCGCTGCCTATGCGATCGGCGCGACGCTTCCGGGTGACCAGTGGTTGATGACCGTCGCCGGCTGGACCTGGCGGGTGAAGCTGTCGCTGTCGCTTTCGCTCGACCTGATGCGCGATCTGCGCGAAGCCGCCGAGGAAGAAGCGATCCGCGTCTTCTCGCGCAACCTCAAGGACCTGCTTTTGGCCGCCCCCGCCGGCTCGCGCGCCACCATGGGCCTTGATCCGGGCATCCGCACCGGCGTCAAGGTTGCGATCATCGACGCCACCGGAAAGGTGCTCGACACGACCACCGTCTATCCATTCCCGCCGAAGAACGATGTGCGTGGCACCCAGGCCGAGCTTGCCAAGCTGATTATCCGCCACAAGGTCGAGCTGATCGCCATCGGCAATGGCACTGGCAGCCGCGAGACCGAGCGGCTGGTCGCCGACATGCTGCAGGAGATGCCGGCGCCCAAGCCGACCAAGGTCATCGTCAGCGAGGCCGGCGCGTCGGTCTATTCGGCGTCGGCCACGGCCGCGGCCGAGTTCCCCAATCTCGACGTGTCGCTGCGCGGTGCCGTCTCGATCGCGCGCCGCCTGCAGGATCCACTCGCCGAGCTGGTCAAGATCGAGCCGAAGTCGATCGGCGTCGGCCAGTACCAGCACGACGTCGACCAGTATCGTCTCGGCCGCTCGCTGGAAGCGGTGGTCGAGGACGCTGTTAACGCCGTCGGCGTCGACCTCAACACGGCCTCCGCGCCGCTGTTGGCGCGTGTGTCGGGTCTTGGGCCATCGCTTGCCGAGTCGATCGTTGCGCATCGCGATGCCTCAGGCGCGTTTTCCACGCGCCGCGACCTGCTTGCCGTACCGCGGCTCGGCCAGCGCGCCTTCGAGCAATGCGCCGGCTTCCTGCGCATCCGCGACGGCAAGGAGCCGCTGGATTCATCGTCGGTCCACCCCGAAGCCTATGGCGTTGCCAAGAAGATCGTCGCTGCCTGTGGCCGCGACCTGCGCCAGCTGATGGGCGACAGCGCGGCGTTGAAGGCCATCGATCCCCGCGCCTTCGTCGACGAGCGTTTCGGCCTGCCGACGGTGCGCGACATCATCGCCGAGCTGGAGAAGCCAGGCCGCGATCCGCGCCCGGGCTTCAAGACAGCGACGTTTGCCGATGGCGTCGACGACATCAAGGACCTGAAGCCGGGCATGCTGCTCGAAGGTACCGTCACGAACGTTGCCGCCTTTGGCGCCTTCGTCGACATCGGCGTGCACCAGGACGGCCTCGTCCATGTCTCGCAGCTCGCCGACAAGTTCGTGAAGGATCCGCACGAGGTGGTGAAGGCCGGCGACGTGGTCAAGGTCCGCGTCGTCGAGGTCGACATTCCGCGCAAGCGCATAGGGCTGACCATGCGCAAGGATGGCGGCGAAGCCGCACCCCGCTCGGCAGCGCCTGCCAAGGCCCGCGACATGAAGTTCAGCTCATCGTCGCCCAAGCCGCAGCCAAACAAGCCGGAGCAGCAAGGCGCCTTCGGCGCTGCGCTGCTCGAGGCGATGAAGCGGAAGTGATGGGCGGCCTTACCCTCCCACTTGTGGGGAGGGTCGATCCGCGCAGCGGATCGGGGGGTGTGAGCGAGGTGTTTCATGCCAAAGGCAGCCTTTGCAAGGCATCCCCACCCCGTCTCGCAATCTTCGCTTCGCTCCGATTGTTCGCCGACCCTCCCCACAAGGGGGAGGGTAAGGGGCCGCGGCCGCTGTCCCGGCGGCATGATCGCCCTTGCCCGCTTGCCTGTTCGTGCTTAGAAAGCCCGGGAAACGCGGCCCCAGCCGGCCGCTTGCAAAAGGTGCCGTGCTCAAATGTCCAAGTGGAAAGACGTCAAGAAGGTCGTGCTCGCCTATTCCGGCGGCCTCGACACATCGATCATCCTGAAGTGGCTGCAGACCGAACTCAATGCGGAGGTCGTCACCTTCACGGCCGATCTGGGCCAGGGCGAGGAACTCGAACCGGCGCGCAAGAAAGCCGAGATGATGGGGATCAAGGAGATCTTCATCGAGGACGTGCGCGAGGAATTCGTGCGCGATTTCGTCTTCCCGATGTTCCGCGCCAATGCCGTCTATGAAGGCGTCTATCTGCTCGGTACCTCGATCGCCCGTCCGCTGATCTCTAAGCACCTCGTCGAAATCGCCCGCAAGACTGGTGCTGACGCCATCGCTCACGGTGCCACCGGCAAGGGCAACGACCAGGTTCGCTTCGAGCTGTCGGCCTATGCGTTGAACCCCGACATAAAGATCATCGCGCCGTGGCGCGATTGGGAGTTCAAGTCGCGCACCGACCTGCTCGACTTCGCCGAAAAGCACCAGATCCCGGTCGCCAAGGACAAGAAGGGCGAAGCGCCGTTCTCAGTCGATGCCAACCTGTTGCACTCGTCGTCCGAGGGCAAGGTGCTCGAAGATCCGGCCGTCGAGGCGCCTGAATACGTGCATATGCGCACGATTTCGCCCGAGGCAGCGCCCGACAAGCCGACGGTCATCAAGGTTGGCTTCGAACAGGGCGACGCCGTCTCGATCAATGGCGAGCGCCTGTCTCCGGCCTCTCTGCTGGCCAAGCTCAACGACTATGGCCGCGACAACGGCATCGGCCGTCTCGACCTGGTCGAAAACCGCTTCGTCGGCATGAAGAGCCGCGGCGTCTACGAGACCCCCGGCGGCACGATCCTGCTTGTCGCGCACCGTGCCATCGAGTCGATCACGCTTGACCGTGGTGCCGCGCACCTCAAGGACGAGTTGATGCCGCGTTATGCCGAGCTGATCTACTACGGCTTCTGGTTCTCGCCGGAGCGCCAGATGCTGCAGGCCGCGATCGACCTCAGCCAGAAGGACGTCGAGGGCGAAGTGACGCTGAAGCTCTACAAGGGCAATGTCATGGTTATTGGCCGCGAGAGCGCGAAGTCGCTCTACTCCGACAAGCTGGTCACCTTCGAGGACGACCAGGGCGCCTACGACCAGAAGGACGCCGCCGGCTTCATCAAGCTCAACGCGCTGCGCCTGCGCACGCTCGCCGCGCGCAACCGCTGACGACAGCCTCTCTTCCCCCGCAAGCGGGGAGAAGATGCAGGCAGGCAGATGAGGGGCGGCGCAAGCCTCTCAGAAGTCCGCTCTGCCCCTTATCCGGGCCTTTGGGCCACCTTCTCCCCGTGAACGGGGAGAAGGAAAAGGCTACGCCCCGCCCTCATACATATCGCCGAGATAGGTCCGCTTCGCCGCGTCGTCGCGCGCCGAAAACAGATAGCGGCTGAAGGCCTGGCGTTCATGATTGACCGCCGCCAGTTCCCAGACGCAGAAGGTCGCGCGGTGTGGCCCCGGCAGCGCAAACAGCGAAAAATCTGGAGCATCCCCGGTCTTGGCGTAGACCGTCTCCCACATCTCGTTGGCATTGCGCCACGAACTCACCAGCAGGAAGTGGAAATCGCCGCCGCAGCGGTGCAGGATGACAAAGCCGAGCTCGCCCTTGAGGTTGAGTCGTCCCGTCGCCGTCTCGGCGGCGAGGAAGCGCTGCGCCAGGGCGCAGGTTTCGCGTGTCACCGGCGTCGCGACTTCGGCGATATCGTACCATTTAAGCAAGCCGCCGCCCGCCGGTACGGGTGGTCCTGAAGTGACGGTCTTGGGATAATGACGGTAGCTTTCGATATTGCCGAACCCAGTGAGTTCGGCGGGCAGTCCGCTCTGCGCGTTCATTGTTCGTTCCTCGGCCGCATCGAAAAAACCCGGCGTCGCCGCCGGGTTCATTCAATATGCGCCGATGCTGGCAGCTTGGCCAGCCGCGCGGGAAACCATCCTGACAGGCCGCGAGCGGCGCGCCGAAACTAGTTGCCGTCGATCTCGGCGCCGATGATGGCGATCGCCTGCTGGTAGACGCTGGCCGCGTTCCAGCCCTGCAGCGCGCCGAAATTGGCCTGGCCGGGCTGATAGCCGCCACCGGCACTCCAGCCATGGCCGCGCAGGAAGTTGGCGGTCGAAGCCAGCGCGTCGGCCTTGGAGCGGACCATGTCAATCTTGCCGTTGCCGTCGCCGTCGGCGCCGTACTTCAGCACGTTGACCGGCAGGAACTGGGTCTGGCCGATTTCGCCATGGGCAGCACCGATGGCGTTGGGCGCCAGCGTGCCGTTCTGGACGAGCTTGAGTGCCGCATAGAGCTGGTCGGTGAAATATTCCGAACGGCGGCAGTCATAGGCGAGCGTAGCGACGGCCGACAGCGTGTGCTGGTTGCCCAAGAAGCCGCCGAAGCCGGTTTCCATGCCCCAGATCGCGATCAGCGGGCCGGCCGGCACGCCGTAGCGGGCCTCGATGCTCTGGAACAGCGCCGCATTCTGCTTCTTGATCGTCTTGCCCTTGGAGGCAATCGCCTTGCCGCCGCGCTTGGCCATGAACTGGTCGAGCGAGAGCTTGAAGCTCTTCTGGTTGCGGTCGGCGTAAATGGTCTTGGTGGCGTAGGTCGTCTTGGCGAAAGCGCCGAGCGCGTTGCCCTTGATGCCGTTCGCCGCCGCCTGGTCGGCGAACGATGCCTTCCATGCTTCGAAGCCACCCGCGTTGTTGCCGCACTCCGCCGCATATGCGCCGCCAGCCATAGCCGCCAGCAAGGCGGAGGCTGCAGCAAAAGTCTTCACCTTGGCAAATAATGCCATGCCGTTCTCCTGATGCCTGAATCAATGTCCCTGGGAGGGATGTTGCCAGCCCCACGCTCTCTTGTCATCGTTAAGAAGGCGTTTACGTCCCCGTCTGCCTACAATGGCAGGTGGCAAAAAACTCGCATACGATCAAGCAATGAATATGGCGAGAGCGGGGAAAAACCATGGAAGATGTCGATGTTGTGATCGTCGGCGCGGGGTCCGCGGGCCTTTCGGCGGCAAAAGTGCTTCGCCGGGCGGGACTTAGCTGCAAAGTGCTGGAAGCCATGGATCGTATAGGCGGTCGTGCCTGGACCAGCAACAAACACTTTGGTGTGCCCTTCGACATCGGCTGCGCCTGGCTGCACGCCGCTGACCGCAACCCCTACTTCCCCGAAGCGCAGGCCGCTGGCTGGACGATGCATCATCACGACATGAACATCGACCATCTCTATTATCGCAACCGCAAGGCGAGTGAGGACGAGGAGGCGGCCGTCAAGGCGGCCGATGCCGCCATGACCGTTCTGCTCGAGGGCCACAACAACGCCGACGACCGGCTTGGCGCCCTGTTGGCCAAGGGACGCTCGTCGCGTGCCGCCGCCACCTTCTGCGGGCCGATGGATTTCGGCACCGACGAAGACGAGATCTCCATCGCCGACTTCAGGAATGCCGCCGACCTCGACCCAAACTATTTCACCAAGGAGGGCTATGGCACGCTCGTCGCGCGTTTCGGTGCCGACGTGCCGGTCGAGCTTGGAACGCCGGTGCGCCGGATCGACTGGGATGGCGCAGGGGTCAGCTGTCACACCGATCGCGGCGTGCTGCGCGCCAATGCAGTGATCGTGACCGCATCGCCGGCGGTGCTGGCCTTCGAGGAGATCGCCTTTTCGCCCGCTTTGCCAGACAGCTACGTGACAGCCTTTTTCGACCTGCCGATGGGCATGCTGACCAAGCTCCCAGTCGAAATCAGAGGCAGCCGCCTCGGGCTCAAGCCCTTCGACGACCTGCTTGTCGAACGTGCCGCGCGCCACGACATCTATTTCCTGAGCTTTCCCTTCGATCTCAACCTGATGGTCGGCTTTGTCGGTGGCGATTTCGCCTGGGAGCTGTCGGCCGCCGGCGAGGCGGCGGGTGTCGACTTCGCCACCGACAGGCTGTGCGAGATATTCGGCAACGATGTACGCAAGCATGTCGGCCGCGCGATGATGACCAACTGGGGCGCGGAACGTTATGTCAGAGGTGCCTACGCTGCGGCACGCCCCGGCCGCTCCGAGGCGCGTGGGGTTCTTATGCAGCCTGTAGCCGAGCGCATCTTCTTCGCCGGCGAGCATCTTGCCGGACCGCTGATCCAGACCTGCGGCGGTGCCCGCCTGTCGGGGGAAGCGGTGGCCACGCAGGTGGTTGCGCAACTTGCTGTGCAACGCCGGCACATGTGAAACTGCTACAATTCGTGAGCGTTCCAAGCCGTGCCTGGCGGAACGGATGGTTGCCAGCGCCGTTTTCGCCCCTTGAGGGACCAAGAAAACGGAGCGAAAAGATGAAAACCAAACTGTTGTTGTTGCCCGCCGTTGCGGGCGCGCTTCTCGCCTTCTCAGGCCCGTCATTTGCCGATGTCGCGGTGCAGGCGGCGGCCGATCTCAATGTGCGTGCCGGCCCCGGCCCGCAATACCCCGTCATCGGCGTTATCGGTGCTGGACAAGGCACAACGCTGCGCGGCTGCCTTGAAGGCAGCAAATGGTGCAGTGTTGCCGATTCAGGCGGGGATGGCTGGGTCTATTCCGACTATCTTGTTGGGGACTTCGGTGGCCAGGAGATCGTGCTTTCGGCGCGCCCGGCCGATTCCGGCGTGATGGTCGTTGACCCGCCCGCCGCCGGTGGCGCTGGGGATGTTGTCATTGACGGCACGACCGGTGCAATCGTCGCCGGCGAAGCCATGACCGCCATCGAGCCGCCTGGCGAGGTTCGCACCTATGTGACCGACCACAGGATCGAGCCGGTCTATCTCGACGGCGAAGTCGTTATCGGCGCCGGACTGCCTGACACTGTCGAGCTGACCGAGATTCCCGACTACGAGTACCGCTATGTCTATGTGAACGGCCAGCCGGTGCTGGTCGAGCCGTCGACGCGGCGCGTGGTCTATGTCGTCCGCTAGACCTAAGGGCCGGTCGCTGGGGGAACTGCCCGGCGGCCGGCGCTAAAACCGTATTGCCGGGGTCTTGTCCGGGGCGTGTTCGGCCCGCTTCAACATATGTTCGAATGCGGACGGGGGCAGGGCCTTGGAATAGAGGTAGCCTTGGCCGACGCGGCAGCCCATGGCGTACAGCGCTGCTTCCTGCGCCCGCGTCTCGATGCCTTCGGCGACAACCGAAAGCCCCATGTCCCTGGCCATGCCGAGTACCGCGCGCACGATCGCCGCGTCCTGCGGATCCCGCAGCATGTCACGGATAAAACTGCGGTCGACCTTGAGCACCGTAAGCGGGAATCGCTTGATGGTGCTGAGTGCTGCGTGGCCGGTGCCGAAATCGTCGAAGGCGAGGCCGACGCCTGCCTTGGCAAGCTTGCGGAACGGCGCCAGCGTGCGCTCCTCATAGTCAAGGGCGATGGTTTCGGTGACCTCGAGTTCCAGCGCATTGGCGGGCAGGCCATGACGCGAAAGCGTCGACGTCACCGTTTCGGCAAGGTTACCCGCGTTGACCTGTACGGCGAACAGATTGATGGCCATCGTGATCGGGGCAAAGCCGTGGGTGCGCCACTCGGCCGACTGCCGGCAGGCCTCATCAAGGATCCAGTTGCCAACAGTCAGCGCGCCGGAGTGCGTTTCGAGAACCGCCAGGAAGTCGGCAGGAGCGAGCAATCCGCGCGAAGGATGGTTCCAGCGCAGCAGCGCCTCGGCGCCCAGCACCTTGCCCGTCTCCAGGCACACCTGTGGCTGGTAGTGCAGGACGAATTCCCGCGCGCTGATGGCGCGCAGCAGTTCGTCCTGCAGCGCGCGCCGCACCGCCACCGCGTTGCGCATGCCCGGTTCGAATATGCGATAGCTGCTGCCTTGCTGCCGTGCCCGGTAGAGCGCCAGGTCGGCGCTGGCCATCAGTTCCTCCGGGTCCCCGCCATCGCGGGGCGCGACCGCGCCGCCGATGCTGACGCCGAGCTTGAGCAGGTGGTCGCCGATTTCGAAAGGCTGTTCGAAGGAGTGCAACAGGCTGCTTGCAGCCGCCACGACCGCCGCGGGCTTGTCGATGCCGCGCAACAGCACCGCGAACTCGTCGCTGCCGAGCCTCGCCACCATGGCATTGGCGTCGAGCGCGGCGGGCAGCCGCACCGCCAGCGCCTGCAACAGCGTGTCGCCGGTGGCGTGGCCGAGCGTGTCGTTGACCTTCTTGAAGCCGTCCAGATCGACAAGCAACAGCCCCGTCGCCTCGCCCTTCGAAAGCGCGTCCTCGAGCTGCATGTCGAACTGGAGCCGGTTGGGCAGGCCGGTCAACGTGTCCTGATGCGCCAGGCGATGCAGCCGCGTGTCGCGCTGCCTGCGCTCGGAGATGTCGCGGATGATGCCGCCCATGGCAACGCCATACGGTCCTTGCCAGACCGAAAGCGACAGTTCGATGGGAAACTCCGAGCCGTCGCGGCGTAAGGCCGAGACCTCGACGGTCTTGCCGCTCAGCTTCGACGGCTCCCCGGCGCCGACGCGGGCGATGCCAGCATTATGGGCCCCGCGCAATCTCGGCGGAATGATCAGGTCGAGCGTATTGCCGACCAGTTCGGCCCTGCTGTAGCCGAACATGCGCTCGGCCGACTTGTTGACGAAGGAAATGTTGCGGCTGGCATCGATGACCACCAGCGCGAATTCGATATTCTCGGCAAAGCCGGCAAGCGGCGAGGCATCTGCGGTCGGGGTCATGAAATCACCACCGTCCATCACTTTATGCGGACCAAGCTGGTGATCACGCATGGTGGTAGTAGACTCTGAAATAGTACATGTATCCCCCCGGATGGCGCATATAATAGGAGGGAAGTATTAACAGCCACTGATTTTCGCCCGAGAATCCGCCAGCAATCGCCATTCTCAGGCCTTTGCCTTGACTCGCCGGCCTTTTTCCTGTCTACAGCCCGCAAATTCCGCGAAGAGTTCCACTCCGAGCGGCCGACCGGGACACCCCTAGAGGGTACAAAACGATCCCGGAGGCCAACACCCGGCAGCGCAGTGCGCCCCCGGGTGCTTTTTGGTTTGGTTCAGGCGCGCGGAGGCATTACCTCTCGGTTCGACACCGGTTGGCTGAGAGAAGGGAAGTTGAATGTTTGAATCGCTGCAAGAGCGACTTGGATCGATCCTCAACGGCCTGACGGGCCGTGGCGCGCTGTCGGAGGCCGATGTTTCGGCTGCCCTGCGCGAGGTTCGCCGTGCGCTGCTTGAGGCCGACGTGGCGCTGGAAGTCGTCCGTGGGTTCACCGACCGCGTCCGCGAAAAGGCCGTCGGAGCTGCGGTTCTGAAGTCGATCAAGCCCGGGCAGATGGTCGTCAAGATCGTCCATGACGAGCTGGTCGAGATGCTCGGCTCCGAAGGCGTCGCCATCGATCTCAATGCGCCTGCGCCGGTCGTCATCATGATGGTCGGCTTGCAGGGCTCCGGCAAGACCACCACCTCGGCCAAGATCGCCAAGCGCCTCACCGAGCGCCAGGGCAAGAAGGTCCTGATGGCCTCGCTCGATACGCGCCGCCCGGCCGCGCAAGAGCAGCTGCGCCAGCTCGGCGAGCAGACCAAGGTCGCGACCCTCCCGGTCATCGCGGGCCAGTCGCCAGTCGACATCGCCAAGCGCGCCGTCCAGGCGGCCAAGCTCGGTGGCCATGACGTCGTCATCCTCGACACCGCCGGGCGTACCCATATCGACGAGCCGCTGATGGTCGAGATGGCCGACATCCGCAAGGTGTCGGACCCGCACGAGATCCTGCTCGTCGCCGACTCGCTGACCGGCCAGGACGCCGTCAACCTCGCCAAGAATTTCGACGACCGCGTCGGCATCACCGGTCTTGTGCTGACCCGCATGGACGGCGACGGCCGCGGCGGTGCAGCACTTTCGATGCGCGCCGTCACCGGCAAGCCGATCAAGCTGATCGGCGTCGGCGAAAAGATGGACGCGCTTGAGGAGTTCTATCCCAAGCGCATCGCCGACCGTATCCTCGGCATGGGCGACATCGTTTCGCTGGTCGAAAAGGCTGCTGAAAACATCGACGCGGAAAAAGCCGCGGCGATGGCCAAGAAGATGCAGTCGGGCAAGTTCGACCTGAACGACCTCGCCGACCAGCTTGGCCAGATGCAGAAGATGGGCGGCATGGGCGGCATCATGGGAATGATGCCCGGCATGGGCAAGATGAAGGACCAGATGGCTGCGGCCGGACTGGACGACAAGATGTTCGGGCGCCAGATCGCCATCATCTCATCGATGACCAAGGCCGAGCGCGCCAATCCCGACGTGTTGAAGCATTCGCGCAAGAAGCGCATTGCCGCTGGTTCGGGCACCGACGCGGCCGAGATCAACAAGCTGCTCAAGATGCATCGCCAGATGGCCGACATGATGAAAGCCATGGGCGGCAAGGGCAAGGGCGGTGGCCTGATGCGCGGCATGATGGGCGGCCTTGCCCAGAAGATGGGCCTTGGTGGCGGCATGGGCGGTATGGGCGGCATGCCCGACCTCTCCAAGATGGACCCCAAGCAGCTCGAAGCTTTGCAGAAGCAGGCGGAAGCCGCCGGCCTCGGTGGTGGCCTCAAGGGCCTTCCAGGTGGCATGGGCGGTGGTGGTTTGCCGGGCCTGCCTGGCGGCATGAAGCTTCCGGGTCTCGGCGGCGGCCTGCCCGGCCTTGGCAAGAAGAAGTGAGGAGCGCTGAATGACCGACACCAATCCTCAAGCGCAGCTCCAGGAACTGCGCGCTTCGATCGACAATATCGACGCGGCCCTGATCCACATGCTGGCCGAGCGTTTCCGCTGCACCAAGGCTGTCGGCGTGCTCAAGGCCACCCACGGACTGCCGCCGGCCGATCCGGCACGCGAACAGACCCAGATTGCGCGGCTCCGGCGCCTTGCCGACGATGCGCATCTCGACCCCGATTTCGCGGAGAAGTTCTTGAACTTCATCATCCGCGAGGTGATCCGTCACCACGAAATGCTGGCCGCCGAGCGAAATGGCGGCTCAGACAGGACTACCTCCGCCTGATGGCGGAATAAGCAGAACATACCAAACCCAAGACAGAACTATTCAGGAGTAAGACAATGTCCCTTAAGATCCGCCTGGCCCGCGCCGGCTCCAAGAAGCGCCCCTACTACCACATCGTCATCGCTGACGCCCGCAGCCCGCGCGACGGCCGCTTCATCGAGGCGATCGGCGCCTGGAACCCGCTGCTGCCCAAGGATGGCGAGCGCATGAAGATCGACGCCGACCGCGCCAAGTACTGGCTGTCGAACGGCGCGCTGCCGACCGACCGCGTTGCCCGCTTCCTCGATGAGGCCGGCCTGGTGAAGCGCGAAGCCCGCACGAACCTGACCAAGGGCGAGCCGGGCAAGAAGGCCCAGGAACGTGCTGCCGCGCTGAAGAAGGCCCAGGACGACGCTGCTGCTGCCATCGCGGCCGCGACTGCCGCTCCGGCTGAAGCTTCGGCAGAGTAATTTTCGCCTATTTGGCGAATGGAAAACGGCGGACCGAAAGGTCCGCCGTTTTGCGTTTCAGGTCGCAGATTCGAGCCCTTTGGAGGTCACGTCCGGGCTGCACTGCGCCACCGCCGCACCGGGCTAAGTTCATGACATTTATATGACATTCCGTTTAAGCAAGCGGTAAGCCCGCGCCGGCTAGGTTGCCGGTGATGGCGCGTGGGCAATGTGCACCGCGCAGGCATGATGCCGCGCCGTCGCGCCGAACCCGCTTCGGCATGTGCTGAAATCGATGCGACGCTGTGTCGACGCCCGACGAAGGTCGGGCCGCCGAGCGCGTCGCGTTGCGCAATGGCAGGTGACGACGTGATGCTGACGGCGATGCGGAGAGGAAAGTGGCAAGGCGACGAGATGACAGCGCCTGACCCGCTTGAGCACAGCGCGAGGGCCAAGGAGCTTTCGGGGGACATCGCCACAGAATTCGACGATGTCGGGCTGGTGCTGCGGCGTTGGCAGGCGGCCTGCATCGACGGCGCCTTGCCGCCATACGAGGAGCTGGCGCTCGGCAGTGTCGGCCGCTTCGCCGACGAGATGGCGGTGGTCCGCCTCCAGCCCGGCACGGACAGCTTTATCCTGCGGGCCGGCCCGCGGTTCAGCGCTATTGCCGGCCTGAGCGAGCCCGCAGCCGTGCTGTCGGTGCTGCCATTCGCTTTCCAGCGCGCCATATCAGGCGCGATCGATCTTGCCCGCCCGGCGGCGCGTCCGCGGCTGGCGCTGTGTCGCTCGATCGTCGACGGCATGGTCTCCACCGTCGAAGTTCTGGCGCTGCCGCTTTCATGCCGCTGGCCGGGGGAATACTTCCTGATCTTCGCGCGGCCGCGCAAAAGTCAGGTCGACCTGGCCCGGCTGCTCATCAATTCGACCGACGAGGGCATCCTGGCGCTCAGCGCGCTCGAATCCGTCGGTGGCGAGACACGGGACTATCAGGTCCTCAGCATCAACAACGCTGCCGCGCGCCTTCTTGGTGTGTCGGCCGAAGACATGCGTTTCAGGCTGCTGTCGCAGGCGAGCGCCGCCTGTGGCTTGTCGCGCCTGCTCGACGAATGCGGCGTTGCCCGCGCGCACGGCGTGGCTGCGCCGTCGCTCGAGCTGGAATACCAGCTTGATGGCGAAACCGTTTCGCTGCAGGTCGGCGTCGCCGAGACCGATGGCTTGCTGGCCGTGACCCTGACCGACATACGCGAGATCAGGAACCGCGAAACGCTGTTTCGTTCGCTGTTCGACGACAACCCAGTGCCGATGTATGTGCGCCAGGCCGATGGCGGTGCGTTCCTGAACGTCAACACTGCTGCGCTCAACCTCTACGGCCGTGGGCGTGGCGAGTTCCTGGCGCTCGGGATCGCCGACCTTGAGCCCGATGTCGCCGGCTTGCCGGCCTCTGGCGAGCGCTATGTGCGCCACCGCACGGCGGCCGGCAGCGAACTCGATGTCATCGAGTATGCCAGGAACATCCAGGTCGGCACCGCGCCGGCGACGCTGTCGACGATCGTCGACATCACCGAGCGCAAGCGCGCCGAGGACCGCATTTCATTCCTCGCCCACCACGACCCGCTGACCGGCGTCGGCAACCGCACGACCTTCTCGCAGGAGATCGAAGAGGCGGTGACGACAGCCGTCGCCGGACATCAGCCTTTCGCGCTGCTGCTTGTCGACCTCGACGACTTCAAGGCCGTCAACGACACGCTCGGCCACGCCGCCGGCGATTCCCTGCTGATCGAGACGGCGGAGCGTATCCGCAAGCTTCTGCGCCGCAGCGATCTCGTCGCCCGGCTCGGCGGCGACGAGTTCGCCATCCTGCTGCGCGGCGCGCTCAGCCGCGGCGATGTCGAGACGCTGGCCAAGCGCATCATCCAGGCGATCAGCGAGCCGCATGCCTATGAAGGCCACAAGCTGTCGATCGGCGCCAGCCTGGGTGCCGCGATCGCGCCGGCCGATGCGCGTGACGCCGGTACGTTGCTCAAATGCGCCGACCTGGCGCTCTACCGCTCCAAGCGCGACGGCAAGGGTGCATTCCATTTCTTCGAGCCGGAAATGGATGCCGAAATGCGCGACCGCCGCGAGCTCGAATTCGAGCTGCGCTGTGCCGACCTCGACCGCGAACTGGAGCTGCACTACCAGCCGATCATCTCGGTGAAGACGGGCGCGCTGCGTGGCTTTGAAGCGCTTGTGCGCTGGCGCAACCCCAGGCGCGGCATGGTCTCTCCGGCGGAGTTCATCCCGCTTGCCGAGGAAACCGGCATGATCGAAGCGATTGGCCGCTGGGTACTCGACGAGGCCTGCCGCCGTGCCTCCACCTGGCCGGAAGACCTCGTCATCGCGGTCAACGCCTCGGCGGTGCAGTTTCGCCAGGGCCAGTTCGCCGAGACCATCAGCCAGGCGGTTGCCAGGTCTGGGCTCGACCCGTCGCGGCTCGAGATCGAGATCACGGAATCCGTTCTTCTGGCCGATACCGGCGCCAATCTCGCAGTCCTGCAGCGGCTCAAGGAGATCGGCGTGCGCATCGCGCTTGACGACTTCGGCACCGGCTATTCCTCGATGAGTTACCTCAGGCGCTTTCCATTCAGCCGGCTAAAGATCGACCGTTCGTTTGTGCGCGATATCGGCAGCAGCCGCGAATCGATGGCGATCGTGCGTGCAATCATCGGCCTCGGTGCCAATCTCGGCATCGACACGACGGCCGAGGGCGTTGAAACCGGCGCCCAGCTCGAACTGCTCAGGCAGGAACGCTGCGGCGAGATCCAGGGCTTCCTGTTCAGCCCGCCGGTCGATGGTGCCAGTGCGGCGGAGATCATTGCGAGCTATCGTGGCAATGAGGTTCAGGTGGCTTAGGCTGATAGCTTGATCTTGCCGACCCACCGCGCCACCTAAGCTGCATCGAGGTCCGGAGGAACAGGCCATGTCCGACAAGATTTCCGCTGTGAATGCCGACGGTATCTCGGAGCCTTTTGCCGCTGAAACAGCGCCGCTCGAAGCTTTTTCGCAAGGCGAGCGCTTTGGCAGCAGCTTCAGGCACCTGTCCAGCTTTGGCGGCGGCGATCATGTCGGGGTGGCGCTGGAAGAACTCGCGCCAGGCAAGGAGTCCAACCCGTCGCACTACCACATGCTCGAGGAGGAGCACGCCTACATCCTCGAAGGTGCGCTGACGCTCAGGCTAGGCGCGCGCGCCTACGTCATGAAGGCCGGCGACTATGTCTGTTTCCCGGCGGGCCAGAAGGTCGGGCACTCATTGTTCAACCACACCGATGCGCAATGCCGCTATCTGATCATCGGCGAGCGCAATCCCAACGAAGTCATCGTCTATCCGGAATCTGGCCGGGTCAGCATCCGTCTTACCGGCGAGGGCTACAGCACATCGGCGACGATGGACTATTGGGAAGGCATCGATTCGAGCTCAGCCGGTGCCCAGGCCCGCGCGGCGCTGGCTCAGGAATAGTAGAAATTCTCCGCCGGCAGCATAGGCGGCGGCGTTTCGCCGAGCGCCTCGAACACCGAGATTTCGCAGACACGGCACAGGCCGTCGAGCGCGAGGTCGTTGGCTTCCATGCCGAAGGGGTCTTCCAGCTCTTCCGACAGCGCGTCGAGGCCGAAGAAGGTGTAGGCGATCAGCGCGGTGAACAGCGGCGTCGCCCAGCCGGCCGAGCCCGCCAGCCCGAACGGCAGCAGCAGGCAGAAGATGTAGGCGGTGCGCTGCAGCAACAGCGTGTAGGCGAAGGGCAGGGGCGTTCCCATGATGCGCTCGCAGCCGGCCTGAAGCGCTGAAATTGCCGCCAGCCGCTCGTCGAGGATGCGAAAATCCATCGCCTCCAGCACCTTTGCCCGCTTGAGCGCGCCGAGTCTTGCGCCCATGCGGCGCATGGTTGCGTCCGGCTTGTTGGCGGCGGCATGGATTTCGTCGACGCCATCGCCGACAAAGGGACGAGCAGCCTCCCTGGTGTCGACCCGGCGCAGCTCTCCACGCAGGAAATGGCAAAAGGCCAGCGAATCCATCAAAAGCGGCCTGAGCTCGTCGCGGTCGGAGATCATCGCCGTCGCGGCGCGCGACAGGTTCCTGATCTCGAAGACGAGCTGGCCCCACAGCTTGCGGGCCTCCCACCAGCGGTCATAGGCGGCGTTGTTGCGGAAGCCGAGATAGACGGAAAGCGCGACGCCAAGCAGCGCGAAGGGCGCCACGCCGGCATCGCCGAGATCGAGCTTGAGCAGCCTGATCGCGACAACCACGACCGCGCCATAGAGCGCGAAGCCCAGGATCTGCGGCAGGATGCGCGGCACCACGGAACCGCGCATGACGAAGAACAGCTTCAACAGGTTGGTGCGCGGGCGAACGATCATGCGGCGTGGGCCTCTTTCCACCGGAGATCGCCATTGTGTGCCTAGGGCGACCGCAGTGTCACCCTCCAATCGCGACGTCGGGCGCGATTTCGTCGAATTATTTCAGGCGTTTGCCGTTGCCGCGCCGAGCTGTCGACGGCACCCATCCTTCCAGATGAGCGGCGTCTCACCCGGCCGGGTAGGCAAGGCCGAGATAGCCCGGCCGGGCATAAAGGATGTCAGGCAAGCCTTCTTCATTTGCCGATCCATCGCCGAAGGCTTCGGCAACGAAGCCGTGGCGCTCGTAGAAACGGCGCGCGCCTTCATTGGCCCGGAAACAATGAAGTTTCACGTGAGTCATTTTGGCGGTCACGTGGCGCAAAAGCTGGCTGCCGATTCCACGTCCGGCCCAAGCAGGATCGACGTAGAGTTGCGTGAGCCAGTCGCCATCGACCGCAGCGAAGCCGACGATGTTGTATTCGACCGTTGCGACGGTGACGTGCTGCTCGGCCAAGAGGACGTGCCTGACGAAACCCAGGTCTTCGTCAGGCGTGTGCAGCTGGGGCATCCAGTCGAAGGCGGCGAGTGCTGCCCTCAGGATGCGGGCGATGTCGTGTGCGTCGCTGGCCTTGGCCGGACGCAGCACGACATCGGGCATAATCGTCAGGCTGCCTTCTTCTTCGGCGAGATCAGGCCGCGCTCGACAAGAAGCTCGGCGATCTGGATGGCGTTGAGGGCAGCACCCTTGCGCAGGTTGTCGGAGACGATCCACATCGACAGACCGTTGTCGATGGTCTGGTCTTCGCGGATGCGCGAGATGTAGGTCGCGTCTTCGCCAGCCGAGTCGAGCGGGGTGGCGTAACCGCCGTCTTCGTGCTTGTCGATGACAAGGCAACCCGGCGCCTCGCGCAGAATGTCGCGCGCTTCTTCGGCGGTGATCGGGTTTTCGAACTCGATATTGACGGCTTCGGAGTGGCCGATGAACACCGGCACGCGCACGCAGGTCGCGGTCAGCTTGATCTTGGGGTCGAGCATCTTCTTGGTCTCGGCGACCATCTTCCACTCTTCCTTGGTCGAGCCGTCTTCCATGAAGACGTCGATGTGCGGAATGACGTTGAAGGCGATGCGCTTGGTGAACTTCTTGTTCTCAACCGAATCGGCGACGAACACGGCGCGCGTTTGCGTGAACAGCTCGTCCATGCCTTCCTTGCCGGCGCCCGAAACGGACTGGTAGGTGGCAACCACGACGCGCTTGATCTTGGCAACGTCGTGCAGCGGCTTCAGCGCCACGACAAGCTGGGCGGTCGAGCAGTTCGGGTTGGCGATGATGTTTTTCCGCGTGAACAGCGAGATGGCGTCCGGGTTCACTTCCGGAACGATCAGCGGCACGTCCTGGTCGTAGCGGAAAGCCGACGAGTTATCGATGACGACGCAGCCCATCTTGCCGATCTTGGGCGACCATTCCTTGGAGACATTGCCGCCGGCCGACATGATGCAGATGTCGACGTCGGAAAAATCATACTGGTCGAGGACCTTGGTCTTCAGGGTCTTGTCGCCGAACGACACTTCGGAACCGAGCGAGCGGCGCGAGGCCAGCGGCACGATCTCATCGATCGGAAAGCCGCGTTCCTCGAGGATGTTGAGCATTTCCCGGCCGACATTGCCCGTGGCGCCGACGACTGCAACCTTGAAACCCATATCGAAAATCTCCTGTCCCTCTCCGCTCGCTTTTTGGAGAAAACCCGCTGGCCGTTGCGGGCTTCATCCCCCGGGCCGGACCCGGGAGAGGGTGAGCAGGCCAAGGGAGATCACACCGTTTTGGTGGTGGTGGTTTTGGCCATGGTTTTGGTCGAAAGCAGGGACGCGGTTCCGCGCCCGGCATGATGGTTGGCATCGTGGCCGGGGAAGTCGAATGCGAAAAGCGCCATCAAGAGGCCGCGCATCGGAGGGATCCCTGTTCGCCGCCGCTTTTATCCGGTTTGCATGGAGAGTCAATCGGGGAACGAAATACAGCGCGAAGGGCTCCGGCTGATGTGATTTGACCTTTGTCACCTGTAACCTAGGCTTCGCTGCGGATCGATGACGGAGGAACCCATGGAAATCCTGTCAAAACGTTTCCGACTCGCTGGCGCGTTCGCGGCATTGGCCATGCTCACCTTGCCGGCGCTCGCCCACCACGGCTGGTCCTGGACCCAGGACGGCTTTTTCGAGCTCAAGGGCATCATCGCCGACATCTACATCGGCAATCCCCATGCGACGCTCGACGTCGATGTCGAAGGCGACATCTGGAGGGTGGAACTCGCGCCGCCGGCACGGACGATCGCCGCTGGCTTCACCGACGAGGTTGCCAAGAAAGGCGACGAGGTGACCGCGACCGGAAACCGCTCGCGCGACGAAACCGAAAAGCGCATGAAGGCCGTCCGGATCACCGTCAACGGCAAGACCTATGATGTCTATGCGGACCGCGTGCCGCCGAGCTGAGCGGGACCGGACGGATGGAGTTGTTTCAGTCGATTGAACAGCTAACCCTGGTCAGGCTGCTGAAGGCTTCCTTTGTCGCCTATCCGGTCGTCAACGCCGTCCATATCGCCGCCATAGGCGCGCTGCTGACCTCGGTCACGCTGCTCGACCTGCGTATCCTCGGCGCTCTTCGCACTCTGCCAGAACGCCCCTTCATCGTTTTGCTGCGGCGGATCGCCCTGCTGGCTTTCGGCGTTGCCGCACTGAGTGGGCTTATGTTGTTCTCCGTGCGGGCGTCGCATTACGCGCAACTGCCGGTCTTCCTCGCCAAGATGGCGCTCATAGCGTTGGCCGGAACCAATTTTGTCGTTTTCGCTGCTGTCGAAAACAGCCGGCGTTCGCATCGCCGATCGTCGCTGCTGCGCGCGCTTGCGGTGCTGTCGATCGTGCTCTGGTGCGCCGTCCTGTTGTGCGGCCGCTTCATCGGCTTTTTGTGACCGTGCCGGCGGCCCCGGCCTATTTTTCCTTCTGCCGGACGCGCGGGAACCGCAATGGCGGCCATTCGTCGGTCGGCTGGGGCTGGGCCAGAAGCGTGGTGAGCTCGGCCGGCAGGCTGGCCAGCGCCTTCTTCGAGCCGATGCCATCGGCAATGCTGAGAATGCTATCGTAGAATTCGGCTCCCATCGCCGACTTCGGCGGCATGGCCTCATGCATGACGCTGATCACCGTGACATCGGGGCAATTGTCCTTGATCACCTGATGGAAGGCGATCTTGGCCTCGAGATCAAGCGCTGCTGTGGCCTCGTCGAGGAACAGCAAGCCGGGCTGCAACAGCAGGATGCGTGCCGCGACCAGCTTCTGCTTCTGTCCGCCTGACAGAAGCTGATCCCAGCTCTTGCCTTGACGGGTTTCGTCATCGAGATGCTCGATGAAGTCGCCAAGTCCAGCCTTGTGCATGGCGACCGCCACCTTCGCCTCGGAATGGTTGCCGGGATGGTCGGGCAGGCAGACGAGTTGCTTGAGCGACACCTGCGGCAGCTTGACGTCCTGGGTGGCGTAGAACGACCGGATGCCTTCAGGGAAGACGATGGCGCCACGGCCATATGGCCACAGTCCATTGATCGCCTTGACCAGCGAGGTCTTGCCACAGCCGGATTGGCCGGACACGAACGTCCATTCGCCGCGCCTGAAGCGCAAATTGGCGACCGTCAGGAAGGGGCTTGCCGCGTGGCCCTCATGCATCAGCTGAAGATTGCGGACCGTCAATCCGAACAGCGCGTTCTGGCTGCCAAAGCTGAATTCGGACTGGCCGGTGGCGGCGTAGAATGCCGGCGGCTTCTGGACATTTTCGATCGCCATGGCGAGATCGGTGACGCGTTGGCTGTTGGCCCTCAGCGTGGCGATCGCCGGCATCACCTGGATGAACCACGAGCACTGGCTGATCAGCGAGTTCACCAGTTCGGCGCCGGTAATGTAGCCCTTCAAATTGATCTGGCCGTGCATATAGGGCACAAGCCCCGGCCCATAGGCGACGATGCGGGCGGCGATGAAGCCGTAGATCGATTCAAACGACATATAGCCGGCATTGACGATGTTCAGTCTGGCCCAGGTCCGGTCGATATTGAGATAAAGCCGGTCATGCATCGCTTGTTGCACACCTTCGCCACGCGACGCCGCGACATGGAAACTGCGCCTGAGCAGGACCGTCAGTTCGCCGCGGTAGCTGCCCTCGGCCTGTTGCATCCGAATGCTGAGGCGCTCCATCACCCCGCCCAGCTTCATCGCGATGTAGGTGTTGAGCGGCACGTAGGCGGCAACGACGGCAAAGGCCAAAACGACGCTGCCATAAGGGCCAAGAAACTCCAGCCCTGGCACCACGGTCGAGATTTCCAGGAGCTTCTGGCCGACGAAAAACAGCGAAGTGGCAACGCCCATCACCCCCATGGCGAGCCCGATGGCGCCGCCGGTCATGCCCTTGATCGAATCCTGGACACGCTGGTCGATATTGTCAGGCGCCATGCCCGAGCCGTTGGTGGCGTCCGTGTTGTGCTGAACGTGGAAGTGGGTGTGGTTGGCGTCGAGCAGGGCTGCGTTGAAGCGGCCGTTCAGCCAGCCGCGCCATTTGCGGTGCAAGGTGGTTGAGAAGAGATGCCGGACGCCGATGAAGCCTGCATCCTTGACGACAACAAGAAGAAGCAATGTGCCGGCGCTGGTCAGCAGCGACGCCAGCGGCGCCATGTTAGCTGGGTCGTGGAAGAAGGCGATCGAATTGACCAACTCGCCTGATGCTTCGGCCATCCAGACGCTGGCCTTGCTGGAAAGTGCGGTGAGGAGGGCGATCACCAGCGTCAGCCCCCAGGCTTCCTTCCAGCGATCCGAGAACCAGTAGGCCCGCATCAGGCCCCAGAAGCTACGCATCGTTGAAACCGGCGTCAGGGGAGGCGGCCTAGCGGCGCCGCGACGCCATCTGTTCAGCGATGGATATCGAGGTCTGTCGACCCGAATCACAGTTTCTTACCCCATGCCCTTTGCCTATCGAAGGGTAACATGAGTTGAGCATTTCACAGTCAACATATGGTTACCGGCTAATCAATGCGCCGCGAGCGTTGCGTGAGGGCAACGCCGGTCAGCGGGTTCCAACCCCGCACGAAGGCGGCGACTGGAGCTTGCGGCGCAAGGGAAGTTGGAACACTGTCTGCCTCGCGATTCACGGGGACAACAGATGCGCGGGGAAGTGCTGCACTATGATGAAACCCAGGGCTTCGGCTTCCTCGCCGGGTCCGACGGCAATCGCTATGCCTTCGCGCGCGAGGATCTGAGGGGCACGGCTGTACCCGGCAAGGGCACCGAGATCGAGTTTCAGCCGAGCGGCAGCCAGGCGCGCGATGTGTTTGCGATCCACGCACAAGTCGGCGCGTCCGAGACTGCAAGCACACCCCCACAGCATTTCGGCCGCATGGCCGTCGGCAATTCGGGCGAAGGCACCGGTCTGTGGTCCTATTTCTGGCGCGGGATGACCGCCAACTACGCCAATTTCCGTGGCCGGGCGCGGCGAAAGGAATTTTGGGGCTTTTACCTCTTCTGGGCGATTTTGATCGTGGCGGTCGCCGGTGCCGGATTTGGCGTTGATGGCGCGCTCGGCAATCTCGAAACCGGCGATGGCTACCCGGTCGCGGGTCTTTCCGTACTGGGCCTGTTGGTGCTGGTTGGCATCGTGCCGAACATCGCCGTCACCGTGCGCCGCATTCACGATCTCGGCCTGTCGGGATGGTTCTATCTCTTGATCCTGCTGCCTTATGTCGGCGGCCTGATCCTTTTCGTATTCACCCTGATCCCGTCGCAGAAGCACGAAAACAGATGGGGGCCGGTGCCTGCGGGGGTGAGGGTTCCTCCGCCTTACGTGCCTGCCGCATAGCGAAAACTCACAAGCACAAAAGAAAACGGCGCCGCTTGGGCGCCGTTTTCGATTCATCGACCTGCGATCAGGCGAAGAACTTCGCGATGATCGCATTGCCCATCGCGGTCGTGCCGACTTCGGTCTTGCCTTCAGACATGATGTCCTTGGTGCGCAGGCCGTCGTCGAGCACGGCGGCGATTGCCGCTTCGAGGCGATCGGCCTCGGTGACCATGTTGAACGAATAGCGCAGGCACATGGCGAACGACGCGATCATGGCGATCGGGTTGGCAATGCCTTGGCCTGCGATATCAGGCGCCGAACCATGCACGGGCTCGTAGAGCGCCTTGCGCTTGCCGGTCACGCCATCCGGCGCACCGAGCGAGGCCGAAGGCAGCATGCCGAGCGAGCCGGTCAGCATCGCGGCGACGTCCGACAGCATGTCACCGAAAAGATTGTCGGTGACGATGACGTCGAACTGCTTGGGCCAGCGCACCAGCTGCATGCCGCCGGCGTCGGCGAGCATGTGGTCGAGCTTGACGTCGGCGTATTTGGCCTTGTGGGTGGCGGTCACCACCTCGTTCCACAACACGCCCGACTTCATGACGTTGCGCTTTTCCATCGACGTCACGCGGTTCTGGCGCGTGCGCGCCAGTTCGAAGGCGACGCCCGAAATGCGTTCGATCTCGAAGGTGTCGTAGACCTGGGTGTCGATGCCGCGCTTCTGGCCGTTGCCGAGGTCGATGATCTGCTTGGGCTCGCCGAAATAGACGCCGCCGGTCAATTCGCGCACGATCAGGATGTCGAGGCCTTCGACAACTTCCTGCCGGAGCGAGGACGACGAGGCGAGTGCGGGGTAGCAGATCGCCGGGCGCAGGTTGGCAAACAGCTCCATGTCCTTGCGCAGGCGCAAAAGGCCGGCTTCGGGGCGAACTTCATAAGGCACGGCATCCCATTTCGGGCCGCCGACGGCGCCGAACAGAACGGCGTCCGCCGCCATTGCCTTGGCCATGTCGGCATCGGAGATCGCCTGGCCGTGCGCGTCATAGGCCGAGCCGCCGACGAGGCCTTCTTCGGTGGCGAAGCCGGTGCCGAGTTTCTCGTTCATTGCGGTAATCAGCTTGCGGACCTCGGCCATGGCCTCGGGGCCGATGCCGTCGCCGGGCAGGAGAAGAAGATTGCGCGTCGCCATGGAAAGCCTTTCCGAAAGATGCGTGAACCGCGGTCTTGCTAACCTCGGCGGGACGTCGGTGCAAGCGGGAAAGGCGCGGATTTCTTGAATTGTCGGGCACCTATGTGTATGCTTCTCTCAAATCATACACATAGGTGCATCATGCGCACGAACATCGACATCGACGACAAGCTCATGGCCAAAGCGATGAAGGCAACCGGCCAGTCGACCAAGAAGGCTGCAGTGGAGGCGGCATTGCGAAAGGTCGTGGCGATTTCCGAGCAGATGGCCGCTCTCGAAGCCCTGAAGGGCTTGGGATGGGAAGGCGATCTCGACGCCATGCGCAACGACTGGACGCCTGCGGTCGATTGGGCACTCGAAGACAAGAAATGATCGTAGTCGACACGTCGGTCTGGATTTTCGCGCTGCGCAATGCGGACCGCGACAGCGTCGCTAAGCTCCAGTTTGAGACTGGGCAAGGCAACATTCTTGTCGGCGATATCGTCTTGCTTGAGATACTCCGCGGCGCGCGCGACGACCGCCATGCGGCATTTCTAGAAGCCCAGCTGCGAAAATATCCAATTGTCCCGATGATGGATGGCCGGCTTGCTTCAGTGGCGGCCGCGAACTACCGCCTTTTGCGGGCGCAAGGCATAACGGTTCGCTCGCTCGCCGATATCATCATTGCCACCTACTGCATCGAGAACGGCCATCAACTGCTGCACGACGATCGCGACTTCCATCCCATGGCTCAACATCTGGGACTTCAGGTGGTCTAAGCGGAGCACGGAAGCCTCTACCCGATCTCCAGCAGCAGGGCGCGGTGGTCGGAGACCTCTGGCTGGGCCACGACCTCGAAGCGACGGACGTCGACATTTGCGCTGACCAGCATGTAGTCGGCGAAGCGGGGCGTCTTGCGGTAGTACGAGGTGCGCGTGTCCGTGAAGCCGTGCGTCGTCACCAGTTCGGTCAGCTCGATGTCGCGCAGCGCCTCGAGCATCCCGCTTTCGGGCAATACATTGAAATCGCCGCACACCACCAGCTCGTCGCCTTCGTGGCGCACCCTGTCGATCAGTTCGATCAGCCTCTTGGTCTGCGCGTCGCGGGCCGGCGTGTCGCCCTTGCCGTCGAGTTCGCGCAGGCCATGGAGATGCACGATCAATGTCGTCCGCCGCGTCGCACAGTCGTGCAGCCTGACGGCGTGGGCGTTGCGTGAGCGCGGGTGTTCACCAAAGCCATTGGCCGAAAAGGCGCCGTGGATGAAGTCCTGAATCTGCCCGATGACAGGTAGCGAGCTCCTGACGAAAGTGGCCAGTCCCCACTCCGACTGAAACGCGCTGTCGCCGTCATGGAGCGGCCCTCGCGCGGCGGGACAGAAGAAGGCCTGATGGCCGGGCAGGACCCCGGCCACCTCGGCAAACAGGTTCGCCCGCTGTGGCAGCTCGGCGCCGCCGTCGCGATAGATCAACCATGGCGACGCAGCATCTGGTGTGTTGGTCACTTCCTGCAGGCAGAGCACATCGGGATCGGCGCCCTTGATGTAGGAGACCAGTTCCTCGCCGAGCCTGCCGCCCCAGCCATTTAGCGAAAGGATGCGCAAACGGTCCCCCTTATGTCACGCGCGCTTCAGCGCGGTGACTTCGATCTCGATCTTCATCTCGGGCTTGTTGAGCTGGCAGACGATCATCGTCGCCGCTGGGCGAATGTCGCTGAAGGTCTCGCCGAGGATCGGAAACACCAAATCCACATAGGCCTGGTCGGTGATGTAGTAATGCGCGCGTACCACGTCGGCCATCTCGAAGCCGCCTTCGGCAAGCGCCTTGGCGATGGTCGCGAGGCAATTGCGCGTCTGCGCCTCGACGCTCTCGGGCATGGTCATGGTGGCGTAGTCGTAGCCTGTCGTGCCCGAGACGAAGCACCAGTCGCCCTGGACCACGGCGCGCGAGTAGCCGGCGGTCTTCTCGAAAGGCGATCCGGTCGAAATCAACTTGCGCATTGTCATGTCTCCCTTATTCGTCTGCCAGAGCCTTGGTCAGGGCACCCCTGAACTCGGCTGGCCATTCGGCCAGTGCCGGCCAAGCTTTCGGATCCGTTTCCGTCTGCTGCGCCAGATAGAGTTTCTTGGCCTTGGCATCGATCGCCATGAAGCCGTTGCCGCCGCCGCAGGCATGCGGGATGCAGCCGCTCGCGTAGAAGGCACCCGACGGCAGCTTTTCCGTGCCGCCACTGACCAGCAGGCTGGTGGCGAATTCAGGCATGCCATCGCCCAGCAACTGTTGCGCAGCCTTGTAGACCGCCTCGTTCTTGAAGGCCGCGACGATACCGTCTTCGAAACGCTTTACATCGAGGTCGGCCCAGTCTGTGCCGGGCTGTGGCGCGTAGGCGAGGTTGCCATGGAGCAGGAGGCCACCTTCCGGCGACCACGCCCTCACCGGCAGCGTCTCGCCCGGCAGCGGATAGGGCACGAAGAAGATGTTGTCGCCGGTCACGGCCGCCGGCGGTGTGCCGCATTCGCCATCGCCAACCACCGTCGACTGAATGCCCGCCTCGGTCTTCCAGGCCAGCACGGTCTCTGGGCTGCAAGCGTTGCCGCCGTCGCCCACCGCAAAGATCGCCACCTTGGTATCGCTCACCGCCACCGTGCGGTCGTGGAAGGCGACGTAGTTCCTGGCAATTTCCTTGCCCTCGTAGGCGACGACCTTTTCGCCTTCGGCGTTCTCGACAATGGTGAACTTGCCGCCTTCAAACGGGATCGCCTGCGGTTCGCTGTCCTGTGCCAGCGCCGAAGACGAGGAGGCCAACGCCAGCGCGAATGCTGCGAGGAGGGCGGAAGATTTCATGGTCTGCTCCTGGAGATCGACGTGGGATGTCACGGAGCGCGTCTGGTCGCGCGCCCCGAATCCCGAGGCGCGACAATGCCATGGCATGGTGGGCCTGTCAGCCGGAGCCGATTGTTCCAGCAAAAAGCCCCGCCGCGATCTTGTCGGGCGGGGCTTTTCAGAATTGCGACTGGCTAGATATCCGAGATCAGGCCCAGGGGCGGTTCTCGGCGGCCTTCTTCTCGTAGCTGTCGATCGACGTCGCCTTCTCCATGGTCAGGCCGATGTCGTCGAGACCGTTGAGCAGGCAGTGGCGGCGGAAATCATCGAGGTCGAAGGCGACCACGCCGCCGTCGGGGCCGCGGATTTCCTTGGCTTCGAGATCGACCGACACGGTGGCGTTGGCGCCGCGCGAAGCGTCGTCCATCAGCTTGTCGAGGTCTTCCTGGCTGACGGTGATCGGCAGGATGCCGTTCTTGAAGCAGTTGTTGTAGAAAATGTCGGCGAACGACGTCGAGATCACGCAGCGGATGCCGAAGTCGAGCAGCGCCCATGGCGCATGTTCACGCGACGAGCCGCAGCCGAAATTGTCGCCAGCAACCAGGATCTGCGCCTTGCGGTAGGCCGGCTTGTTGAGCACGAAGTCGGGGTTTTCCGAACCGTCCTCATTGAAGCGCATTTCGGCGAAAAGCCCGGTGCCAAGGCCCGTGCGCTTGATCGTCTTGAGATAATCCTTGGGGATGATCATGTCGGTGTCGACATTGACGATTGGCAGGGGGGCAGCGACGCCCGTGAGCTTGGTGAATTTTTCCATGGCTTTTTGCCCGTCTGGCTGTTGCGGGGATTTTGGCTTGCCCCGCTTTACACAAGCTTGGCCGGGAATCAAAGCGTTTCGACGCTGGGGAAGGAGCCTTGGCCTCATGTGCGGACACGCATGAGGCCTGATGCCGGCTACTTCGCCGGCGTCACGCCATAGACGCGGGCGATGTCGTCGAGCAGCAGGTTGGCGGCGATCGCCCCGCCCGCCGTATTCCATACCGCATCGTCCACCGGCACGGCCTTGCCGGCCTTCACCACCGGCAGGTTCTGCCACAGCGGTTCGGACAGCCACTCTTCCGACTGCTTGCTCGCCTTGCCGTTGCCGGTTTCGTAGACGAAATAGAACAGGTGGTCGCCGTCGAACTCGGGGATACGTTCCTTCGTGACGTCATCGGCGAAGCCGGGCTTGTCCTGGATGGCGGGCCGCTGGATGCCGATCTGGCTGAAGATCATGCCCGGGAATGTGTCCTTGTAGTAGATGCGGGTCAGGCCGGGCATGAAGCGGATCAGCGACACCTTCTCGGCCTTCTTGTCGCCGAGCGCTTCGCCGAGCTTGGTCGCCTTGTCGTCGAACGCCTTGAGCTGTGCATCGCCTTCGGCCTTTTTGCCAAGCGCATCGGCATAGAGCGCGAAATTCACCTTCCAGTCGCCGCGCAGGCGCTCCGACATGACCGTCGGCGCGATCGCCGAGAGCTGGTCGTAGATCTTTTCCTGGCGCGTCTTGTTGCCAAGGATCAGGTCCGGCTGCAGGCCGGCGATGAGCTCGAGATTGACGGCCGATTCCTCACCGACAACCTCAACGCCGTCCATCTTGCCGGCGATGTGCTTGTACCAGGGCGAGCCGGTCCAGGAGCGCACGGCGCCGACCGGCTTGAAGCCCAGTGACAGCACCGCTTCGGTGCCTTCGTTGGTCAGCACGACAATGCGCTGCGGATTTTCGGGAACGTCGGTCACGCCCATGGCGTGCTTGACCTCATGGGCAAAGGCCGGCGTGAGGGACAATGCGGCGAATGCCGCGCCGAGAATGGCTTTGACGAAGAGCTTCATGGCCAGGGCTCCAAACTTGACGGGGGCAAGAAGGTTTGGCAAAGGGTCAGAACTAACCCTGACTGTCAAGCTCATATTAAGGCTGCCGCGTGCCCCTCGCTTCGTCGAACACGAGCATCCGAGCGCTTCCGCGCATCGGCAGACGCGCGCTGTTTGCAGGGCTTGCAGCGCTACTGCTGATCCTGATGTATCTGAGCCTGGCAATCGGCTACCGCCTCTATTCGCCCGATGAAATCTGGGCAGCGCTGACCGCGTTCGACGGCAGCGAAGCGCATGTCGTCATCCGCGATCTCAGGCAGCCGCGGGCGCTGATGGCGCCGCTCGTCGGCGCAGCACTCGGTATAGCTGGCGTGCTGGTCCAGACGCTCGCGCGCAACCGCATCGCCTCGCCCGACACGCTCGGCCTCAACGCCGGCGCCGCTTTCGCCGTGGTCATGGCCAGTGGTTTGTTCGGCGTCGCCTCGTTGCCCGGCCTGTCGCTGGCGGCGGCCGCCGGTGCGCTGGCCACAAGCCTGCTCGTTTTCGGCCTCGCCGCTGCAGCCGGCGGCATCTCGCCGCTCAGGATCGTGCTTGTCGGCGTCACCTTCGCTGGCCTGTTCGACAGTTTCGTCAACGTCGTGCTTACGGTCAACGAGACGATGCTCGACCAGCTGCTGTTCTGGCTCGCCGGTTCCTTCGCCGACCGCAAGCTCAGCCTGGCGTTCAACGGCCTGCCCTTCGTGCTGATCGGCGGCGGCATTGCCTTCTACCTCGCCCGCTCGCTCGACATCCTGCAGACTGACGATGCCACCGCACGCGGGCTCGGCGTGCCGCTTGGCGTCGTGCGCGGGCTGAGCTTCGTTTCGGTGGCGCTGCTCAGCGGTGCCTCGGTGGCGATGGCCGGGCCGGTGCTGTTTGTCGGCCTCGTCGTGCCGCATGCGGCCCGCGCCCTTGTCGGCCTCGAACATCGCCTGCAGATCGTCGCCGCAGCCCTTGTCGGTGCTGTCTACACGACGCTGGCCGACATCGTCGCCCGCTTCGTCATATTCCCACGTGAAGCACCTGTCGGCGCCGTCACGGCGATCGTCGGCGGCTGCCTGCTTCTCGTCCTGCTCAGGAGGCGCGCGGCATGAGTGTTGTGGCTCCACGCCTGTCGCCGGCATTGGCCCGCATCAACCGCCGCGCCTGGATCGCCGTCGCCATCATTGCCGCCGTCGCCGTGGTGCTTGCGCTATGTGGGGTCGGCTTTGGCTCGACCTGGATCGACCCGCGCCGGGTCGTCGAAATCCTGATGGGAGAAGGCGCACGCGGCGAGCGCGTCGTGGTGCTGCAGCTGCGCGCGCCGCGCGTTGCCATCGCTGCGCTTGCCGGCGGCGCCATGGCGGTTGCCGGCTACCTGCTGCAGAAGGTGACGCGCAACGAGCTGGCCTCGCCCGGCGTGCTCGGCGTCATCGGCGGCGCCGGCCTCGGCGTCGTCGTCTTCCTGGCGCTGCTGTCCGACGAGAGCAATTCGCTCGTCACCTCCATCGTCTGGCAGCCGGTGGCGGCGATGATCGGCGCAAGCCTGGCCATTGCGGCGGTCTTCCTGCTCTCGGGTCAGCAGGCCTCATCGGCGGTTCGGCTTTTACTGTTCGGCATCGCCGTGGGCGCTGTCTGCAAGGCGGCGACCCTGATCCTGATGATCGTCGGCCCGATCTACCGCACCACCCAGGCCAGCCGCTGGCTTGCCGGTGCGGTCAACGAGATCAACTGGGGCGAGGTCCAGATCGTCGCCATCGGCCTCGCCATCGCCATGGTCGGCGTCGTCGCTGTCGCGCGTCGCCTGCCGCCGACCGATCTCGACGAGGTTTCGGCGCGCGGTCTCGGCCTCAACCTGCCGATGTTTCGTATCCTGGTGTTTGCGCTGGCCTCGGCGCTGACGGCACTTGCCGTCGCCTTCGCCGGCGGCGTCGGTTTCATCGGCCTGATGGCACCGCATCTCGCCCGACTGATCGTCGGCCGGCCGGTGCTGGCCGGCATCGCCGCCAGCTTTCTGTTGGGCGCCATCATGCTGATCGGCGCCGATCTCATCGTGCGCGTGCTGTTCGCGCCGACCGAGGTGCCAGCCGGCACCGTCACCGCGGTCATCGGCACGCCCTATTTCCTCTACCTCGTGCTGCGCAGAGGGAGCACCAATGGATAAGGCCATCAGCGTCCAGGCACTGACCATCGCCTATGGCGCGGCGACGGCGATCAGCGCCGTCGACCTCGACATCGCCAAGGGCAAGGTCACTGTGCTCGCCGGTCCCAATGGCTGCGGCAAGTCGACCTTGCTGCGTGCCATCCGCCGGCTGCACCAGCCGAAATCTGGCGAAATCCGGCTCGGCGACATGCCGATCTCGGGTCTCAAGGAAAAGGAGCTGGCGCGCCACATCGGCCTTTTGGCGCAGAGCCCGTCAGCCCCCGACGACATGAGCGTCGAGGAGCTGGTCCGGCTTGGCCGCTATCCGCACCAGACAATGTTGCAGCCATGGAGTGCCGCCGATTCCGACGCCATCCAGGCGGCGATGTTCGGCACCGGCGTTTCCCATCTGAGCGAGCGCAGGCTCGGCTCGCTGTCGGGCGGCCAGCTGCAGCGCGTCTGGATCGCCATGGTGCTGGCGCAGGAAACCGACATCATCTGTCTCGACGAGCCGGTCAACCATCTCGACATGGCCCACCAGATCGACTGCCTTGACCTCGTCACTCGGCTCAACCGCGAGCATGGCCGCACCGTGGTGCTGGTGCTGCACGACCTCAACCTGGCGGCGCGTTACGCCGACCGGCTGGTGTTCATGAAGGACGGCAGCATGGTCGCAGACGGCGCACCCGTCGAACTGATGCGGGAAGCGCTGATCGAGGACGTCTTCGGCATCAGCTGCCGCGTCATCGAGGATCCGGTGCACAACCGGCCGCTGTGCATTCCGATCCGCAATTCGTCGCCGCGCTTCGGAGCGGCTCCGCAAAGCTGAGCCCGATCTCTGCTTCGGCAGGTAACAAACGCCACCCTGTCGCGAACCCCGTTGTGGGGCTTGCCGCGCTACGCATTTGCAACCGCGACTTGTCACCGGGGGCATCCTCGCGCTTTAACAGGTGGTGGGGGCTGAAGACCGACGCGCAATTCACACGACCAGGCGAGGGACGGGCCGAATGAGACTGATCAAGGCAGTGCTTGCCCTGCTGCTGGTTGCAGCCGCCGCCGTCGTAGTCGCCCGCTTGCTGTTTCCGCTGCCGTCGATCAAGGGTCGGCCTGCCGAAACCGCCCTGCCTGGTGTCACCGACAGCGCCCTTGCCAGGATGGTCGCGCAAGGTAGTGCCGAAAATCCCGGCAAGAGCGGCGTCCTGCCGATCGCCGCGGGCCATGATGCGATTGCCAGCCGGCTGTTCCTCGCCGGCATCGCCCAGCGCTCGATCGACGTGCAGTACTACATCTGGCACGATGACACCTCCGGCCGGCTGCTGCTCCGGGCGCTTTACGAGGCATCGAAGCGCGGCGTCCGCGTCAGGCTTCTGCTCGACGACAACGGCATTCCCGGGCTCGACCCGACGGTGGCCGCGCTCGACGCGCAGCCCAATTTCGACATCCGCCTGTTCAATCCCTCGATGATCCGGTCGCCCAAGCTGCTCGGCTATTCGTTCGATTTCTTCCGCATGAACCGGCGCATGCACAACAAGTCGTTCATCGTCGACGGCAACGCCGCCATCGTTGGCGGGCGCAACATCGGCGACGAATATTTCAAGGTCGGCGACGGCACGTTCTATCTCGATCTCGACGTGCTTGGCGCCGGTGCTGTGGTCGAAGACACGTCGAAGGCCTTCGATCTCTACTGGAACAGCGGTTCTGTCTTTGCCTCCGACCAGATCGTCGATCCGTCCGCCGGTACGCTGGCGGCGTTCCTTGAGGGAACCGACGAAGCGGCGAAGCGTCCTGCTGCCGCCGACTTCGTCCGGCCCGACGCGCCGGCCTACAACAAGCTGCGCAGCGGCGGGCTCAATCTCGAATGGGTCGACGTCAAACTGGTGGTCGACGACCCGATCAAGGGCGAAGGCAAGGCCAGCAAGGACCAGCTGATGATCAGCCGGCTGGCTGAGGTGGTCGGCCCGGTGCGGCAGGGTCTCGACCTCGTCTCGGCTTACTTCGTGCCGGGCAAGGCAGGCGTCGACTACTTCTCCGGTCTGGTGAAGGGCGGAGCCAAGGTGCGGATCCTGACCAACGCGCTCGAAACCACCGATGTCGCGATGGTCCACGCCGGCTACTCGAAATACCGCCGGGAGATGCTGGAAGACGGCATCGAACTGTTCGAGCTGAAGCCGCTGGCCGATGCCGCCAAAGGCGAGCAGGAACTCAGCCTGACCGGTTCCTCGGGCGCCAGCCTGCACGCCAAGACATTCGCCGCCGATGGCGACCGGGTCTTTATCGGCTCATTCAATTTTGATCCGCGCTCGGCGCTGCTCAATTGCGAGATGGGTTTCCTTATCGGCAGCCCGACCATCGCAAAGGCGATGTCGCAGGGCTTCGACACCAAGGTCACCGCTGAATCCTATCAGGTCTCGCTGCGGCCGGACGGGGCGATGCAGTGGTCCGAGAGCGAACCAGGCAAGCCGGCGGTCGTCTTCGACGACGAACCGAACGCCTCGATGGTCAAGCGCCTGATGGTCACAGTGTTCGGCTGGCTACCCATCGAATGGTTACTCTAACCGGCAAGGATGACGCGTGACGAAGATGGGGCAAGGCAGATGAGTAATCGGCAGCTGATCAGGCTGGTGTTGCTGGCAGCCGGCGTCGGACTGCTCGCCGGAATTGCCGCGGCGCTGACGCTGTGGCTGATGCAGAAAGTCAGCCACGCCGTCTGGTCGGTCAGCGATTCCAGCTGGTACATCCCGCTGGTGACGATCGCCGGCGGTGCCCTGATCGGCCTGACACGGTTGCATGGCCCTGGCCCCGATCTCGACCAGCAGATTGCCGCCGCGCAGGACCCCGCCCATCTTCATCGGCGCAAGGCGCTGTTCATCGCCCTTGCCGCCATCGTCGCGGTCGGTTTCGGCGGTGCGATCGGCCCGGAGGCCGGATTGCTGGCCGTCGTTGCCGAAATGACCTCGGCGATCGCCATCATCCTTGGCCGCAGCCATGCCGAACAGCGCGTCATCGGTGAAGCAGGTGTTTCAGGCGCGCTGTCGGGCCTGTTCGGTTCGCCGCTCGGTGCTGCGGCCTACGCCGACGACAAGCCGCAGGCGCCGCGTGCCCTGCTCCTGCTCGCGGCACTTTGCGGCCTGCTCGGCTTTCTGCTTACCAGTCGGTTCCTGTTCGAAGGCAGCCTGCACCGCCTTGCCCTGCCGGCCTATGAACCGGCCGGCGATGGCACCGACTTGGTGATGGCGATCTTCCCGGCGATCCTCGGCGCCGCCGTCGGCATGGCCTTCCTGTTCCTGCATCCTGTCCTCAAGCACGCGATCGAAACCCGCGCACCCTGGCCGTTCTGGCAGCCGGTTGCCGGCGGCGCCGTCTTCGGCCTGCTGGCGATGGCGTTGCCGATCCTCAGGTTCTCAGGACACCACGAGATCGAGCCGATGCTGGCCTGGGCAGGCGGCGCGGGCATGGCCGCGTTGCTGGTGCTCGGCCTGCTCAAGGTCCTGGCCCTCAGCATCTGCCTGTCCACCGGTTGGCTCGGCGGGGCGATGTTCCCGTTGATCTTTGCCGGTGCTGCCGCCGGTGCCGCGGCGCTCGCCGTGGTGCCGGGCATGGAGGTGTCGGTGGCGATTGCCGCGGGCATGGGCGCTGCCACCGCCGCCGGCCTCGGCCGGCCAATCGCCGCCGTGCTGATCATGCTGTTCATCGTCGACCCGGTGCTGTTCGGGCCGCTGTGCGTCGGTGCGCTGTTCGGTTATGCCGGCGGCCTGCTGGCGCCGAAGCCCGTGGCGCACTGAGCGACAGGCCGTCAGCTCACACCAAGTCGCGCAGACCCGCAAACAGCCGCTCGATGCCCGCTTCGGTGGTGATTGTGCCGGGCGACAGGCGCAGGATACGGCCACGGCAGTCGGTATGGACGCCGCGCTCGCGCAGGCCGTTGACGACCGTCGCCGTGTCGGTCTCCGCCGGCAGGCGCAGCATGATGCTGCCGCCGCGCCGCGCCTCGTCGCGCGGGCTGGCGAGTGCCAGGCCCATGTCGTCGGCCCGGGCGACGATCGCGGCGCCGAGCTTGCGGTTGTGGGCAAGCAGCGCCGGCTTGTCCTGCGCCGCGTGCCATTCGAGCGCCGCCACCGAGCCGATGCAGGCCAGTGCCGACGGCGTGCCATGGTCGAAGCGGCGGGCATCCGGCGCATAGGCGAAGGCGTCGAGGTCCCAGGAGAAGATGTTGTCCTGGCTGAACCAGCCACGCAACTCTGGCCGGCACTCCCTTAGCAACGGTTCGGCGACGTGGATGATGCCGGCGCCAGGCGTGCCGCACAGCCATTTCAGCGTCGTCGACACGGTGAAATCGACGCGCGGGGCGTTGACCTTGTAGGGGATCAGCCCGACGCCCTGGGTGATATCGACGCCGACGAGGCTACCCATCTTGCGGCCATGGGCCACCAGCCGATCGAGGTCGCAACGATGCGAGGCGGTCGATGTCACCTGGGTCAAAAGCGTCAGGCCGACATCCTCGGCCCATCGGGCAATGACATCTTCGTCGTGGACCCAAGCTTGGCCGTCGCGCAACGGCACCGTGTCGAGCGTGAAGCCGAAGCGTGGCGCGAGCCCGGCGAGCAGGAAGTGCAGGCTCGGGAAGCAATCTGCGGTCACCAGCACGCGGCGCCCGGCGAGATGGTGGCCAGGCAGCGCACCGATCAGGCTGTAGAGGGCGGTGGTGACGTTTTCGGCCGAGGTCAGCGTGCCCTTCGGTGCGCCGATCAGGTCGCTCCAGAGGTCGATGAAGCGCTGGCGCTTGGTGAGTGCTCGCATCCACTGGCCGTCGTCAAAGGCGCCCCAGCTCGCAGCGAAGTCTGAGAGCCCTGCCGCCATGGCCTCGGCCTTGCCGGGATACATGCCGATCGAGTGGTAGAGGAAGTAGGCGGAGCCGTCTGGCGTGTTCATCGTTCGGAAATCCGTATTGCAGGGGCTCAGCGCGCCGTCATCTGGCGCTTGCCGCGTTCTTCGAGGTAGCTCACCAGCCGGACCAGCGGCAGCAGGAAGATCAGATACATGGCGGCAGCGCCGATCAGCGGCGTCGGGTTGGCCATCAGCGCCTGTGCGTCCGTCGCCTGCTTCAAAAGGTCGGGCATGGCGACGACCGAGGCCAGTGCTGTGTCCTTGAAGATCGAGACGCAGTTGCTGGTCAGCGGCGGGATGATGACGCGCAATGCCTGCGGCAGGATCACCGTGCGCATCGTCGTCCAGAAGCCGATGCCCAGGGCGGAGGCTGCCTCGAACTGACCTTTCGGCACGTTTTCGATGCCGGCGCGGCAGACCTCGGCAGTGAAGGCCGACAGCACCAGTGACAGTGCCAGCGTCGCTGCCGTGAAGGACGAGAAGCGGATGCCGACGAAGGGCAGCGCGTAATAGATCAGGATCAGCAGCACCAGGATCGGCATCGCCCTGAGGAAGTCGACATAGGCGATCGCGAAAATGCGCACCGGCTTGGGGCCATAGAGCCGCATCAGGCATACGATCAGGCCGGCCGCGCCGCCGAACACGATGCTCGCCACGCCCAAAAGGATGGTGTTTCCCACCCCGCGCATGAGCATGGGAAACGATCGGACGAGAATGTCCCAGTTGAAGAAGGTGGTGATCAGATCCATGGCGAGGTCCGGGCGCAGGACGCCGCGGCCATGACCGGCCGCAGCGTCGTTTCAACGGTTGGCGGGTGGAGCCGTCAGGCTCACTCGGCCTTGGGAAGCGGCATTGCGGTGGTCGTGCTGGTGCCCGCGTCCGGTTCCACGCCGAACCACTTCTTGTGGATCGCGGCCATGGTTCCGTCGGCCTTCATCGCCGACACGGCGTCGTTGGCGGCAACGATGGCAGGATGGTCCTTGCGCGCCATCATGGCGAAGCGCTCGCCGGTCGGAATGCGCACCAGCACCTTGAAGCCCGGTGTCTTGGTCATGGCGTACTGGAAGCCGGCAAGTTCGCCGGCGCCGCCGTCGACGCGCTCGGCCTGGATGTCGAGCAGCAGGTCCTGCTGGGCGTTGTAGCTGCGCACTTCGGCGAGGCCGAGCTTCTCGGTGTTTTCCTTGGCCCAGGCTTCGCCTGTCGTGCCGGCGACGACGCCGATGACCTTGCCCTTGAGGCCGTCGAGCCCTGATATCGTCGACGCTTCGCGTCCGATGACCGTGCCGTCGCCGTCATAATAGGGCTGGGTGAAGGACTGGTTCTGCAGGCGCTCGTTGTTAACCGAGATCGACGACACGGCAAAGTCGATGCGGCCGGAGCTCGATGCGGCAAACAGTGCCTGGAAGCCCATGTCCTGGAATTCGACAGGCCGGCCCAGGCGCTTGGCGACCTCGGTCGCGACGTCGATTTCGAAACCTTCGAAGCTGCCGCTCTCGGTCTTGAACTCCCATGGCGGATTGGCCGGATAAGCGCCGACGACGAGCTTTTCCTGGGCACCGGCCGGTGCCGACAGGGCAAGCGTGAAGGCCAGGGCGATGCCGGCCGCTAGTTTAGAGAATGCCAATTTTCTTCCTCCCTTTGATCTATTTGACGATGACAGGCGATGTCGTTGCCCACCATCGCAGCTGTTTCAAGCGTGTAAGTATGCATAGGCATATGGAGGCGGTGATCCAGGCCGTCGCCGGCATAACCGCGATCCCTGCGGCTCACCGACATGGCTTCCAGGTGGCCTGCGCCTTGTCTTGTATGCGTGTGATGGTTTTTGGCGCGTGCTCGACGCGAACCATCACTGCTCATGCGCAAGCGCATAACATTCGAACTTACCCCCCGTACCTCCTCCATCCTCCTCGGCTAGATATTTGCATATGCATTTAAATTCGTCCAGACGGTTGTTGGTATGGCACCTTGGGGAGGTGACGTGCGCCTGGCGCTGCCGCGGCGCGATGGACGCCGCCACTCAGCCCAAACGAAAACGGCCGCGGATCGCTTTGACGATCCACGGCCGCTTGATGCGGAGAGGGTGCTAGGCGTCAGGCGCGGTTGAGCGCCATCACCCCTGTCTCGGTGCCGGTCAGCCGGCGCGAGCGGCCATCGGCGCCGACGACCATCTGGATGCGGCGTCGCTCCGCCGAAAACAGCTTCGAGGTCGACACATCCACCGGCGGGTTGAAGGCGACGGTGACGCGCCAGAGATCCGGCTTGATCGTCTCTTCGAGGCCGATGACGCGACCCTTGGCCGGATTGCCGTTGAAGGTGCCCGACACCGTCTCGCCGACGGCGAAGGGTACACCACCGGCGGCCTGTTCGGGCATGGTGTCGTTGGGACGTGCGGCCAGCGTGTTCCAGTCGCGCACACCTTCCTGGCGGGCGACGAGTTCAAGCGCCTTGGCGTGGCTGATGGCGATGCCATCGGCAGCGAGCGCGTCGCGCAGCCTGCGGGCATTGGTTTTGTAGTCTTGACCTGTGGTCATGGTTTCGCTCCTTCGCGATGCGCGAACGGCGTGGTGAAAGTCGGGAGCCCGCATTGCCGCTTCGGCCGTCGCATCGACAGGGAAACGAATGTTCTGAAGGAAGCTTCACCATGCCTTGCGGCTGCGGGCGGCAGGGGCTTCCCGCCCTTGACCGCCCTCAGATAGGAAGAAGCCGGCGCGCCGTCAATATGGCGCGCCGCTGGTCGAGGTTCAGGCGGCCTCGTCCCATACCGGCGCCAGCCCACCGGGGCTGACTAGGCGTCCACCCGCCGTGGCAAGCGCGAAGATCGCCCTCATCTCGTCGCTGGAAAGCTCGAAGTCGAAGATGTCGAAATTCTCCGGCAGGCGCGACAGTGTCGCCGTCTTGGTCAGTGTCACGACGGCGTCCTGCTGCACCAGCCACCGCAGCACCACCTGCGCCGCCGTCTTGCCGTGGCTGGCAGCGATATCCTTCAACACCGGATCGGAGATCACCTTGCCGTCGGCCATCGCGTAATAGGCGGTCACCGACATGCCGGCCTTGCGCGCCGCTTCGAGCACCGCAGTCTGGTCGAGATAGGGGTGATACTCGACCTGGTTGGTCACCAGCGGCGCGTCGCTCAGCTTCACTGCCTCGGCCATCAGCGTGGTGTTGAAGTTGCTGACACCGATATGGCGCACCTTGCCGGCCTTATGCACTTCGTTGAGCGCGCCGATCTGCTCGGCAAGCGGCACCGTGTCGTTCGGCCAATGCAGCAGCAGAAGGTCGACATGGTCAGTTCGAAGCTTCTTCAGGCTGTCGTCGACCGACTTCACGAAGGCATCACGCTGGTACTTGTCGACCCAGACCTTGGTGGTCAGGAAGATGTCCGAGCGGGCCACGCCAGAGCTGGCGATGGCTTGGCCGACTTCGGCCTCGTTGCCGTAAATCTGGGCGGTGTCGATGTGGCGGAAGCCTTGCTTGATCGCCTCGGGCACCACCTCGAGGACTTCTGCGCCGGGCATGCGGAATGTGCCGAAGCCAAGGGCCGGAATTGTCGCGCCATTGGCGGTGACGAGTTTCATGGTGTTCTCCTTGAGAGGAAATTGGGGGCGGGGGAGGAAATTCAGGCGGATGGCTCCGCCTTTTAGGTAGGTCGGGAGTGAAGCGGGTCAATCATCTTAAGCCGGCTGGCACAGTGGTTCCTGGCGCCGGTCGAGCGCGCCGCTCCACACGGTCAGCACGAAGGCACCGGCCACCAGGACGGCCCCGACCCATGGCGTGGCGCCAAGGCCGAGCGGCGAGGCGACAACCACGCCGCCGATCCAGGCGCCAAGGGCTATGCCGAGATTGAAGGCGGCGATGTTGAGTGCAGAGGCGACGTCGACGGCGCCCGGACGATGCTCCTTGGCCAGTTGCACGACATAAAGCTGCAGTCCCGGAACATTGGCGAACGACAGGAAGCCGAGCCCGGCAAGCGTCACCAGCGTCCACATCGGCGACATGGCGGTGAACGAAAACAGCACCAGCACGGCGGCCTGCAGCGCAAACAGCACCGTCAGTGCCTTCACCGGGTTGCGGTCGGCGATACGGCCGCCGGCGATGTTGCCGATGGCAATGGCAAGGCCATAGAGCACCAGGATCAGGCTGACGCTCGAGGCCTGGAAGCCGGTGACCTGTTCGAGGATCGAGGCAAGATAGGTGAAGGTGACGAAGGTGCCGCCATAGCCGAGTGCGGTCATCGCAAAGACGAGCAGCAGCCGGCCCGAGCCGAGCACACGGACCTGGTCGAGTAGGCTCGAAGGTGCCGCCTTGTTCAGGGTCGAAGGCAGCAGGGCGGCGATGCCGGCGAAGGCGATGACGCCGAGCAGTGACACACCCCAGAATGTGGCGCGCCAGCCGAAGGTCTGGCCGATGAAGGTGCCGAGCGGCACGCCGGTGACGATCGCCACCGTCAGGCCCATGAACATCATGGCAATCGCCGAGGCGCGGCGGTTTTCCGGCACGAGGTCAGCGGCGATCGTGGCCCCGACCGAAAAGAACACACCATGCGCAAAGGCCGACAGCACGCGCGCCACCAGCAGCAGCTCGTAGCTGGGGCTCAGCGCCGCTGCCACGTTGCCGACGACGAACAGCGCCATCAGCCCGAGCAGCAGCGGCTTGCGCTCGATCCGGCCGGTGAGCGCTGTCAGCACCGGCGCGCCGAAGGTGACGCCCAATGCGTAGACGCTGACGATCAAGCCGGCGAGCGGCAGCGTGATGTGAAGATCCTGGGCCACCGTCGGCAACAGGCCGACGATGACGAACTCCGTGGTTCCGATCGCATAGGCCGCGATGGTGAGCGCGAAAATGGCTAGGGGCATGTCGTGCACCGTTCCCGCCCGCGATAGCGGGCACAGTTGAAGGGGCGGCTTCGGCCGCGGTTGATCCGTGGCCGCAATATGGGGCGGGGGCACTTGCGCAATAATGCGCAATGATGGACCAATGCTTGTGAATTTGATTCACAAGAGGCCCAGACATGGACAATCGCGCCGGTGAGATGGAGGTCTTCGTCCGGGCCGTCTCGCTCAAGAGCTTCTCCGCCGCCGGCCGGCAGCTAGGCCTGTCGCCCTCGGCCGTCAGCAAGCTGATCACCCGCATTGAAGACCGGCTTGGCACGCGGCTGGTGGTGCGCTCGACGCGCAGCTTGCAGCTGACGCCGGAAGGCGAAATCTATCTCGAACGCGCAGGCCGCATCCTCGGCGAGATCGAGGAGGCCGAGCGTATTGTCGCCGGTGGCGCCAGCGCCGTGCCGCGCGGCCCGCTCCGGGTCAGTGCCTCGGTTGCCTTTGGCGCCAGCCATGTCGTGCCGCACATGGCTGAGTTCCTGGCGCTTTACCCCGAGGTCGAGCTCGACCTGTCGCTGACCGACAGCGTCATTGATCTCTACGAAGAGCGGGCCGACGTCGCCATCCGTTCCGGCAAGCTGCGCGATTCGTCGCTCAAGGCGCGCAAGATCCTGGAGATTCGCCGCGTCGTCGTCGCCTCGCCAGCCTATCTGGAAAAGCACGGCGTGCCTGAAAGACCGGCCGATCTCGCCGGCCACAACTGCCTGCGCTTCAACTTCCTGCGCAACCGCGACGAATGGATTTTTCGCGACCCGGGGACCGGCGAGAACTTCGCCCAGCGCATCGGCGGCAACTTGCTTGCCAACAACGGCCCGAGCCTGCGCCGACTGTGCCTCGACGGTGTCGGCCTGATCCGCAGCGGGCTCTTCCAGGTCCAGGCCGACATCGACGCCGGCACGCTGGTGCCGGTGCTCGAAGCCTACAATCCCGAAGACATCGAGATGATCCACGCCGTCTTTGCCGGCCACGGCCACCTTGCCGCACGCATCCGCGCCTTCATCGATTTCCTCGCTGACAAGACGCGTGCTGGCTGACGCCATTGTTTCGGCGGATATGAGCACTACCTTCGCAAGGTGCGGGTTTATCGCGCGGGAAGTGTGTTGATGCTGAACATGACGAGATCGAAACTGGCCCTGATGGTGGCGGGCGTTCTGCTTGCCGGCGCGATGCAGGCTCATGCCATCGATCTGCCCGGCCAGCCCGACCGCAACCAACTCGCCCGCGAGGGCCGGATCAACGAACTGCAGATACTGCAGAGCCAGCAAAGCCGCCGCGCCTTCCAGGCCGAACAGCAGCGCCTGCGCGAACAGGACCGCCAGATCGTGGTGCCGCAGGTCCAGCGGCTCGAAGTGCCTGTGATGAAGTCGCACTGCCAGATCGAGATGTTCGGGAACATCTCTCGACGCGTCTGCCGCTGAACGGCACGCCCTCATCCTGAGCCTGTCGAAGGATGAACCAGCCGACTGACGAAGCCTCCCGACAGCCTCGACTACCTCGCCGCCACCTGTTCGGCCAGCACGCCGTCGAGCCTGTCGTATCCGGCCTCGACACCCTTCGCCATGCCGATGGCGATCGCGCCGTCCCGGGCTTCGCGCGAGCTGTAGAGCACCGTGTTGACCGAAATCGTGCGGCCGTCCTTTTCTGTCAGCGCCAAAGTCGAGCGCGCCTCGCCGTCGGTCCAGTCCATGTCGAACAGCTCGACGCTGACGATCCTCTCTGGCCGGAACACTTCGCGATAAGTGCCGGTCATGCCCATGTCGCGGCCGTCTTCATGGCGCCAGACGAAACGATATTGGCCGCCGACGCGCAGGTCGACGTTACAGACGGCAAACGACCAGCCGTCAGGCCCGGTCATCCAGCGTTTCAGCAATGCCGGGATCGTCCAGCAGTCGAACACCAGGTCGCGCGGTGCGTCGAACATGCGCGTCATGGCGATTTCGCGGTCGCTCGGCGTGGTGACTTCCAGTCGGTGGCTCATCTGTCCTCTCCCTCGGTCGCGGTCTCAGGCCTTGCCCTGGTTCGCCTGCAGGTCGGCGAGCAGCATGTCCAGGCGCTTGTAGTTGCCTTCCCAGACCTCGCGGTATTCGTCGAGCCAGCCGGTCGCTTCGGCCAGCGCCTCGCCCTCGATGCGGCACGGCCTGCGCTGGGCGTCGCGGCCACGCGAGATCAGGCCGGCACGCTCCAGCACCTTGAGATGTTTTGAAATCGCCGGCTGGCTCATGGCAAAGGGCTCGGCCAGCTCCATCACCGAAACCTCGCCCGTCATCAGCCGTGCCAGGATCGCCCGGCGCGTCGGGTCGGCCAGGGCGGTGAAAGTCGCGTCAAGGCGTTCGGACGGCGTCATGGCGATGCTCTCTCATTCTATAACTGAAAGGTTATGTAAAATGCAGAGACACGTCAAGCTTGGAGGGCAGATCGAACGGCGCTGACGATTCCCTCCCCCTTGTGGGGAGGGATACAGGGTGGGGGTCTTCGCAGCGCCCGCAGCAACGCCGTTTTGGGTTGCGGCAGTTCTCCCCCCACCCCTGCGCCCTCCCACAAGGGGAGGGATCATTCACGCCGCCTTGCGTGTCTTTTTGGCGTGAACGTTCTGGTTCATGCGGAACATGTTGTCGGGGTCGTATTTGTGCTTCACCTCGAGCAGCCTGCTGTAGTTGGCGCCATAGGCCGCCTCGACGCGGTCGGCTTCATCCGCCGGCATGAAGTTGATGTAGGCGGTTCCGACGGCCTGCGGCCGCGTTGCGTCGTAGATGTTGCGAGCCCAGCCGGTGCAGGCCTTGTCCATCGACGCCTCGCGCCAGCGCGCATGCACGTTCATGACGAAATGCGAGTTGCGCTGCGGGAAGGCCGTCGCATCTGTCGCTACCCGTCCCGCTGCGCCGCCGACATGGCCGATGAAGATCTCGCATTCGGGGCCGGGCAGGTTCCGAATGGCGCCGTCGACGGCGTCGATGGTCTCGTCCGCCAGCTCGATGAAGTCATGGCTCTTCCAGTAGTTGCGCGCACCTGGCTGCAGCAGCGGATCGAACGCCATCTGCCATCCGGCGAACGGGTTCGGCCCGACGACGTCGACGATCGGCTGGCCGATGCCGCGCAGGGCGGCGGTCGCTTTTTCGCCGGCTTCGAGGTCGCCGCACCAGCACATCGCCAGCACCAGAACCTCCTTGCCATGCCACTGCGCCGGCAGGAAGGGAAGCGGCGGCGCTTGCCGCATCACCACCCAACAGGTCAGTTCGTCAGACGCGTCTTCGAGTGCCGTGCGATATTGCTGCAGCACCGCCTTGGCGTCGTCGAAGGGGTGCACCACCAGTCCCGACAGCACCTGCGGGCCGAGCTTGTGCAGCTTGAACTCGAAGGCGGTGACGATGCCGAAATTGCCACCGCCGCCACGTATCGCCCAAAACAGGTCGGGATGCTCGGCGGTGCTTGCCCGCACCAGCTCGCCATCCGCTGTGACCACATCAGCCGACAGCAGGTTGTCGATGGTCAAGCCGAGCTTGCGTGTCGTCCAGCCGAAGCCGCCGCCCAGCGTCAGCCCCGCAATGCCTGTCGTCGAGTTGATGCCGGTCGGCACCGCAAGGCCAAACGCCTGCGTCTCCTTGTCGACATCGGCGAGTATTGCGCCCGGCTCCACCCAGGCGCGCCGTGCCACGCGGTCGACGCGCACCGACTTCATCTGGGACAGATCAATCATCAGGCCGCCGTCGCAGACGGCACTGCCGGCGATGTTGTGGCCGCCGCCGCGCACGGAGACGAGCAGCCTGTTGTCGCGCGCGAACTTGACCGCGGCGATAACGTCGCTGGCGCCGATGCAACGCACGACAAGGCCGGGGCGTCGGTCGATCATGGCGTTCCAGACGGTGCGGGCCTCGTCGTAGCCGGCATCGCCGGCATTGAGCACTTGGCCACGCAGGCTTGCCGCGAAGGCATCGAGCACAGGCGCGCTCACCGTCGCCAGCCCGCCGTCAAGGGTCGTGAGGTTCAGGTCGTTCATGGGGCTTTCCTCCGAACAGAGAAAAGGCCTCCTCTTGCACCGCAAGCCGTCGATTGTGCGCCTCAGCCGTTCGACGGACAAGGACAAGGGCGGCACGTTTAAGAAAAGTGATGGCTGCGCTGTGTCGTCGCCCGAACCGTGCCCGTCGGCTTCGCGCCTTGCCGTGACGAAACCCAGCCGCCATAGTGTCAAACAGCTCAGTCAGTTGAGTGCTTCGAGCGCGGCGAAATCGGAGACCGATCAAACGATGGGGTGCAGGGGCAGCGACATCGACCAGAGGGCGCTGCAAGTTGGTGCTGGTAAACAAAAGCTGAATTCCAGGCTGCGGCTACGCAAGTTTATCGGCTGGGCGGGGGCGGGAACACCGCTGCTTGCAGGCCTTCTCGCCTGCCAGCAGGCGCTCGCGGCCGACGACCGCATGCTGCTCCTCGACCATGACGGGCTGACCATTCGCATGCATCTTCAGGCCGGCCTGAACGTGGTCGCCGAGCACAATGTGTTCTGGAACTACGCCGATTCATTCGCGCCGTCGGCCGGCTTTGATTCGAACAAGACCTGGCTCGAGGGTTACATCCTGCCCGGCATCAGCTTCACCCAGGACCTCGGCGGGGTGGTGGCCTATGGCAAGGTCTCGGCCGTTGCCTCGGGCACGCTCGGCATCGATGCCTACGCCACCGGCAACACCGGCCGCGTCACGCTGGAAGAGGGTTATCTCGGCCTGCGCTCGGGCGAGAAGAGCGATCCGTCCTTCGACGTCTCGGTCGGCCCGCGCGACTTCAAGGCTGGCACGGGCATGCTGCTCGCCAATGGCGGGTCCAGCGGCTTCGACCGCGGCGCACTCAAGCTCGGCCCGCGCAAGGCCTGGGAAATGGCGTCGATCGGCCGCTTCGGCTTCGACAATTTCAACGGCACGGCCTTTTATCTCGATGCCAACGAGCAGAACGAGAGCGACAGCCACACCAGGATCGTCGGCGGCGATTTCCGCTACGACGGCGAAAACAACACCTTCGCCGGCTTGACCTACGGACATGTGCTCAAGTCCGATTCGCCGTACCCAAAGGCCGCCCCCGGCGGCATCGGCGTGCCGACGCTGGTTGCCAATGGCCGCGACGGCCTGAACTTCGTCAATCTCTATGGCCGCGCCATTCCGTTCGGCGACAGCTTCGAGAATTTCTTCGTCGCCGGCGATTTCGCCTACCAATGGAACGAAGACATCGACATGCGGGCATGGGGCGGCCGCGTCCAGGTCGGCTACACCTTCGCCGAATACTCCTGGGCGCCGACGATCGTCTACTCCTACCAGACGTTCTCCGGCGACGATCCGTCGACGTCGCGGCTGGAACGCTTCGACCCGCTCTACTACGAGGGCAGTCCGAGTTCCTGGTCGACCGGCTCGAAGTCGTCGATGGTGTTCATCAATTCCAACGTCAACGCTCACCAGCTCAGCCTGCGCGTCACGCCGACCGAGCGCGACACGCTGACCCTGCGCTACGCTTATATCAGCGCCAACGAGCTGCGTAGCCCGATCCAGTTCGGCCAGGGCACCCATCTCGAAATCATCAACGGTGTGCCGAACCCGGTGGCCGGCGTCTCGGCCAAGCACCTTTCGGACGATATCTTCCTCGAATACAACCGCGTGCTGAACCCCAACACCTACCTGACCGCCGGGTTCAGCGTTTCATTTCCGGGTCCCGGATCCGACTCTGTGGTCAGTTTCGATGCGCCCGTCTGGACAGGAGGCTTCGTCAATGTCGTCGTCAATTTCTGAGGCCAAAACACCAAGACGCAACCGCCTCGCGAGGACCGCGCTGGCCGTGGCGGCACTTGCGCTGACGACGACGTCTTCGATCTCCCATGCGCAGGAGGCAAAGGTGCTGTCAGCCGCAGAATCCGATCCCGTCAAGCTCGGTTGGATGGTCGGTTCGCCGCCGCCGACCGACAAGATCATCCGCTTCACCGATCCGGACTATTTCAGCTTCCCCAAGATGCGCTGGACGGTCTGCCACTTTCGCCAGCTGATGCCGACGGCCAATGTCAGCCGTGGGCTTGGCGCGCCGGTTCTGCTCGAACGCAAACTGGACGAGACCATCGACGCGGTGAAATTCACCCCGCTTGGCGGCGACGCCGAGATGACGTGGGAGCAGTCGCTCGCCGCCAACTACACCGACGGCATCGTCGTGCTGCATGAAGGCAAGATCGTCTACGAGCGCTATTTCGGCTGCCTCGACGATGCCGGCCAGCACGGTGTCATGTCGGTCACCAAGTCGATCACCGGCCTGCTCGGCGAGATTCTGGTCGCCGAGGGCAAGCTCGACGAAAACGCCAAGGTGGCGTCGGTGGTGCCCGAACTCGCCAACAGTGCGTTTGGCGACGCCACCGTCAAACAGGTGCTCGAGATGACCACGGGCCTGCGCTACAGCGAGGACTATGCCGATCCCAACGCCGACGTCTGGACCTATTCGGCCGCCGGCAGTCCTTTGCCCAAGCCCGAGGGCTACACTGGGCCGCGCAGCTATTTCGAATATCTGCAGACGGTGCGCAAGGAAGGCGAGCACGGCACGGCCTTCGGCTACAAGACCATCAACACCGACGCACTCGGTTGGATCATCGCGCGTGTCACCGGTCAGTCCGTCGCCCAGTTCATGTCGGAGCGGATCTGGAGCAAGATGGGCGCCGAGCAGGACGCCTACTACACCGTCGATTCGACCGGCACGCCCTTTGCCGGCGGCGGCTTCAATGCCGGCCTGCGCGACATGGCGAGGCTCGGCCAACTGCTGCTCGACGATGGTGTTGCCAACGGCCAGCGCCTGATACCCGAGGCGGCGATTGCCCGCATCCGTGCCGGCGGCGACAAGGCGGCGTTCGAAAAGGCCGGCTATGCGCTGCTCAAGGGCTGGAGCTATCGCGGCATGTGGTGGATCACCAACAACGACAACGGCGCCTATTCGGCGCGTGGCGTGCATGGCCAGGCGCTCTACATCGATCCCAAGGCGCGTGTCGTCATCGCCCGCTTCTCGTCGCATCCCACGGCCGGCAATGCCGCCAACGACCCGACCTCGCTGCCGGCCTATGAAGCAGTGGCGAAGCATTTGATGAAGTAGCAACTTGCGGGGCCCGGACAAGGAGGCGGTTCTGCGCCTGCCTTGTCTTGGGGCCGGCTAATCGAGCAAAACCAGGTCCAGCTGCTCCAGCCGGTCCGGATCGGCGATGGCGTCGATGCCTATGATCCTCTCGCCATCGAGTTTGAGCATCAGCACGACGCGGAGCTTGCCCATCGGCGCGACCAGCAGGCCGATGGCGCCGTCGACAAGTGCCGGCAGCGCGCCCTGCGCCCGGCCCTTGAAGCTTTGCGCCACGGCCTGCGCGCCGCGCAGCTCGGCCATCGCGCCCAGTTGGGCGGCGACGGCGTCGGCGCGGAACACCACGTCAGGGTCGAGCACCGCCAGCAGGCCGGCGAAATCGCCACCGCGCGACGCCGCGAGAAACGCGTCGACCACCTGCCGCTGGCGTGTCCGGTCTGGCGCACGCGCCTCGTCGCTTCCCTGGACCCGGCGCCGCGCCCGGCTCGCCAGCTGCCTTGCTGCGACCGGCGTTCGCTCGACGATGGGCGCGATGTCGTCGAAGGACAGGTCGAACATGTCGTGCAGCACAAAGGCGATGCGCTCGGCCGGCGCCAGCTTCTCCAGCACCACAAGCAGAGCGAGGCCCACGGCATCGGCCATTGCCAGCTCGCGCTCGGGATCGGCGGCAGGGGCTTCGTCGGCGACCTCATCAGGCCCTTCCATGTCGAGCGGATCCTCGCGCCGCGACTTGCGCTGGCGCAGCATGTCGAGGCAGACGCGCGCCACTACCGTCGTCAGCCAGCCGGAGAGATTGTCGATCTCCTGCGCGTCAGTGCGTGCCAGGCGCAGCCAGGCCTCCTGCACCGCGTCCTCGGCCTCGCTGGCCGAGCCCAGCATGCGATAGGCCATGGCGCGCAAATGCCCGCGATTGGCGGCAAATCGATCGGCCAGAAAATTTTCTTCGTTCATCGGTCACATTCCCTGCAGCTGTTCCGTCAAGGCCATGACGAACGAATCCCGGCCGATGTGACACGAGACCGGTTCAGGGGCAGCGGCGTCAATAACGTCAGGCGTAAAGCCGGAACAACAACTGAGATTTCGAGGAGAAGTCCGATGCAAGCTCGTATGACCAACCCCGCCATCCTGCTTCCAGATGCCATGCAGGCGCTGTTTGCGCTCAACAAGGCGACCGAAAAGGACGGCCTGTCCGAGGTAACGCGCAAGCTGGTCCACCTGCGCGCCAGCCAGATCAACAGCTGCAGCGTCTGCGTCCACATGCACTCGCTCGAACTGAGGAAGCTCGGCGAAAAGGACGACCGCATCTTCGCCGTCGCCGCCTGGCGCGACACGCCCTGGTTCACGCCGGCCGAGCGCGCTGCGCTGGCACTCACCGAGGCCGTGACCCGCATCGCCGACAAGTCCGACCCGGTGCCCGACGACGTCTGGGAGGAGGCCACCCGCCATTACGACGAGAAGGCGATCTCGGCACTGCTGCTCTGCATCGCGATGATCAATGTCTGGAACCGCCTCAATGCCGCGGTCCGGCAGGTTGCAGGTGCTGCCTGGAACTGAGCGCCACCGTCGCGTCAGCCATCTGCGCCCTTGCGTTGCAGGTCAATTGACCTCACGCTCCCGGCATATGTTGGGAGCGTGAGAGCAGGGCTGCAATGCGCGAAGCCCAGGTCGCGGTGTTGATCTTTGTCTGCCTTGTCGCCGCCTCGCTCGGCAGCATGCTGATGCACGAGAGGCTGCCGTCCCGGCACCGCCAGGACGACACCACTGGCGTGGTCAGGCTTGTCGCCAACATCTTCGTTGTCATGACCTCGCTGGTCATGGGCCTGATGCTCAATTCGGCCAGGAACACCTTCGAGCAGATCGACCACAATGTGCATGATTACGCCACCCAGCTGATCCTGCTCGACCGCGCGCTGCGCGACTACGGCCCCGAAGCCGAGGACGCGCGCCAACCGCTGCTCGCCTATGTCCAGCGCATCGTCGACAACGAGACGAGACCCAGCAACGAGCCGGCGACTGTCGCCAACAAGCTGTCTGAGCGCCTGATCGGCGAAATCGGCAGCCGGCTGCGCAACCTCAAGCCGGCCAATGCCGAACAGACCGTGCTGTGGCAGGACGCGCGCCAAAATCTGCAAAAGGTGATCGAATTGCGCTGGACCCTGATCGAACAGTCGGAAGGCACGATCCCCCGGCTTCTGATCGCCATGCTTGTCGCCTGGCTGGTGCTGGTCTTTGCCAGCTTCGGCTTCCGCGCGCCGAGAAATACCGTCGTTGTCACGACATTCGTCGCCTCGTCGGCACTGCTTGCCGCGTCGCTGTATCTCATCCTCGACATGGACGTGCCGTTCGACGGGCCGATCCAGGTTTCGCCGGCGCCGCTGGAGCGGGCACTGGCCGAGTTGAAGGGCTAGCCCGGCCGCACCCGAAACCGCTGCCGGTACTGCGCCGGCGTAATGCCGGTATGACGCCGGAACAATCGGCGGAAGAATGCCGGGTCCTCGTAGCCGACGGTTTCGGCGATCGCGTCGGTCGCCTCGGCGGTGGCCTCCAGCATCTGCTTGGCCTCCTCGATGCGCAGGCTCTGGACATAGTCGACAGGCGTGTAGCCGGTCGCCGCCTTGAAGCGGCGCTTGAAGGTGCGCTCGGGCAGGCCGCTTTCGGCGACCATGCGCGTCACAGGGTTGGCGGCAGCGTAATTGTCGGCGATCCAGACTTGGCAGCTGCCGATCGCCGCGTCCTCGTGGCGCCTCGGCTTGGCCATCGCGGCGAAGGGCAACTGGCCGTCGCTGCGGTCGCCGAGCAGGAACACCTTGGCGATGCGGCCCGCCTCCTCCTTGCCGCAGTGGCGGGCGATCAGGTGCAGCGCCAGATCCTCCCATGACGAGGCACCGCCAGTGGTGATCAGCCTGCCGTCGGGATCCATGTCGCAGACGATGCGTTCGGGGCGGAACTTCACCAGGGGATAGCGGTCGCGGAAGATGTCGGCGGCGATCCAGTGCGAGGCGGCGTCCTTGCCGTCGAGCAGGCCGGCCTCGGCGAGGAAGATCGAGCCGGTGCAGACCGAACAGATTGTCGCGCCGGCGGAAAGCTGCGCCCGCACCCAGGCCATCTCCTCGCCCCAGCCATCCGCCACTTCGCCGTCGAGCGGCAGCGCCAGGTCGGTGACGATCACCACGTCGGTGCTCTTGGTGTTGGCGAACGTCGCATGCGGTTCGATCGGCGTGCCGATGGCGCAAGCGAAGGTCTGCTTCTGCCGCGCCACGATCTCGGGCACGATGCGGCGGGCATTCGTCTGCTGCCCGGTCAGCCGGTCCCAGATCGAGCCCACCGCCGACAGCACCTCGAACAGCCCGTACACCGCCGCCGGTGTCGTCTGCGGCAAGGCAAGCAGGCTGATGCGGAGAGGTTCGGCTTGTGTATTCATGCACCATGAGTGGCACGTATGCCTTGTTTTTGTCCAGTATCGCTCTCGCGAGCCGACTTCGACGTCCCTAGTGTCCGTCCAAGCCGCCTAACGGGCGCGAGGAGACCGAAATGTCAAACGACACCACAACGACCAGCCGGCGCCGCTTCCTGCTTTCCGCAGCAGCGCTCGCCGTTTTGGGCGCAACCCCCAGGAGCAAGGCGATGGCCAGCGAAACGACCACCACCAAAACCGTCCGCGCCAATGGCGTCGAAATCGCCACCGAGGCCTTTGGCGACCCGTCGGCGCCGCCGATGCTTTTGATCATGGGCGCCATGGCCTCGATGCTATGGTGGCCGGAGGACTTCTGCCGCCGCATCGCCGCCAGCGGCCGCCATGTCATCCGCTACGACAACCGCGACACCGGCCTGTCGACCAAGTTCGCGCCGGGCAAGCCGCCCTACACGATGGACGACATGGCCAGGGACGCTGTTGCCGTGCTCGACGCCTACGGCATCGCAAAGGCCCATATCGTCGGCATGTCGCTGGGTGGCATGATCGCCCAGATCCTGGCGCTGTCGGCGCCCGGCCGTGTCGCCTCGCTGACGCTGGTGTCGACGACGCCCATCGGCCTCGATCTCGACCTGCCGCCACCCACGCCCACCTACATGGAGCACGCCGCGACGGGCGAGGGCGTCGACTGGTCGGACCGCGCCCAGGCGACGGGTTTCATCGCCGGCGAGGCCCGGGTGATCGCAAGCACCGCGCATCCGCATGATGCGGCGAAGACGCTCGCTTTCATCGAGCGCGACCATGACCGCTCCGGCGGCTATCTCTCGGCGACCAACCATTTCATGCTGACCGGCGGCGAAGCGGTGAAGGGCAAGCTGCCCGGCCTGAAAGTGCCGCTTACGGTCATCCACGGCACTGCCGACCCGATCTTCCCGATCGTCCACGGCAAGGCGATCACCGACGCGGTCGCGGGCTCGAGATATATCGTCGTCGACGGCGGCGGCCACGAGCTGCACGAGGATGACTGGGGCATCGTCATCCCGGCCATCGTCAACAACAGCACCGCGCCGCGCTGAGGCGCAGGCACGCCGCCCGGAAGCGCCCGGTGAAGCGCCCGGTCCGCCGGGCGCGCCTTGGGCCAGAGAGCGCCGATCGCGCGGACAGCGGCCGCAGCAGGCGCAAAATCCGTTCACGGCACCCGTCGGGGCGGCTATAGCAGTGCATCGCCGATGCATTGGAGCCCGCCATGACTGCCACCACCGACACCGTGCTCGACCGCTTCCTCCGCTATGTCGTCATCGACACCCAGTCTGACGCCAGCTCGCCGACCCAGCCCTCGACGGAGAAGCAGAAGAACCTCGGCCGCCTGCTCGTCGACGAACTCCTGGCGATCGGCCTCAGCGACGCCCATCTCGACGAGCACGGTTATGTCTACGCCACGGTGCCTGCCAACACCGACAAGCAGGTGCCGGTCATCTGCTTCTGCTCGCACATGGACACCGCGCCCGATTTCACCGGCACCAACGTCAAGCCGCAGATCCTGCGCAACTATGCCGGCGGCGACATCCGGCTCACGGGCGACCCGCAGCAGGTCATCCGCGTCACCGAGCATCCCGAGCTGAAGAACCAGATCGGCAACGACATCGTCACCACGGACGGCACCACGCTGCTCGGCGCCGACGACAAGGCCGGCATCGCCGAGATCATGACGGCGGCGCAGTTTCTCGTCGCCAATCCCGACATCAGGCACGGCGCGATCAAGCTTCTGTTCACCGCCGACGAGGAGATCGGCCGCGGCGTCGACAAGGTCGACTTCGCCAAGCTCGGCGCCAGATTCGCCTACACCATGGACGGCGAGACCGCCGGCCATATCGAGGACGAGACCTTTTCCGCCGACGGCGTCGAGATCGCCATTTCTGGCGTCGCCATCCACCCCGGCTTTGCCAAGGGCCGCATGGAAAACGCCATCAAGATCGTCGGCGCCATCGTCGACCGGCTGCCGAAGGACCTTTCGCCCGAAACCACCGAGGGCCGCGAGGGCTTCGTCCACCCCACCGCTTTGTCGGGCTCGATGGAAAAGGCCTCGCTTAACCTGATCGTGCGCGACTTCACCGAAGCGGGCCTCGCCGCCAAGGAAAAGATGCTGGAAGATATCGTCAAGGACGTCATGAAAGCCTACCCCGGCTCTTCCTATACCTTCACGGTCAAGGAGCAGTACCGCAACATGAAGGTGGTGCTCGACCGCCACCCCGAGATCGTCGAAAACGCCCTTGAAGCCGTCCGCCGCGCCGGCATGGAGCCGGTACGCGGCAGCATCCGCGGCGGCACCGACGGCTCGCGCCTGTCCTTCATGGGCCTGCCCTGCCCCAACATCTTCGCCGGCGGCCACGCCTTCCACTCGCCGCTTGAATGGGTCAGCCGCCAGGACATGGAAAAGGCGGTGAAGACGATCGTGGAGCTGGCGAGGGTGTGGGAGGAGAGGGCGTAGGGGGACTTAAGGTTGCTTGCGCAAAAAGAGGTCATCATCGGCCACTACTCAGACGTCGCGTCTGGGGCCGACTACGGTAGGTCCGCTTTTGACTGAACAGCAATCATGGCTGCCCTTCAATTGCGTCCGCTCGGCCTTGCTCGGCACAGGTTCGCTGCGAAGCTTTCTTCATCGGTAGGGAACCCGAAGAGGTAGCCCTGGCCGATAGGACATCCCATGCCGGCCAGTAGCGCGCGCTGGGCCTCGGTCTCCACCCCCTCCGCCACAACGGTAAGACCCAAGGAGCGCCCAAGATCGCTGATGGCGCGGACGATAACCATCTTCGAAGGACTCGCGGCGAGTTCGCCGACGAAGCTCCGGTCAATCTTGATTTCGGTCACCGGAAACGTCTCGAGTAGTCGTAGGCTCGAATAGCCGGTCCCGAAATCGTCGACGGAGAGGCCGATGCCGAGATCGCGCAGCCGTCGGAACGCCTCCAGAACGCCGGGCGTGTCGTTGAGGAGCATACTCTCGGTGATCTCCAGTGTCAGCCAAGCTGGTTCTGCACCGGTCTGCCGCAGGACACGATCCACCAATTCCGCCATATCGCGGTGAAGGAATTCCGTGGCGGACACGTTCACCGAAAAGCGCAACGGCCTGTCGCGGTGCTCGTTGACTCGCCGGGCGAAGTCCGCCACGGCGCAGAGGCCGCGTTCGCCGAGGTCCAGGAGCAGACCGGTTCGCTCGGCCGCTTCTATGAAACGGCTCGGCGGCTGGCTGCCGAAAAGGGGATGGTTCCACCGTAGCAGCGCTTCCGCACCCACCCATTCGCCGGACGAGAGGTCGATCTGGGGTTGGAAATGATGGACAAACTCGTTATTCGCGATGGCGACCTTCAGTTCGCGGGTCAACCGGACGCGGAGGCGAGCCTCCTCCTGGTCGGCGCGCAGAAACCGGCGAGGTCCGCCGAGTGGATCGGACTTTGCCGCCTGCAGCGCGGTGCCGGCATTTCGAACCAGCGCGATTGCACTGCCGCCGGGTTCCCCGATCGCATAGCCAATTGCAAAGCGCAGCGAGACGCTCGCCCCCGGGACCACGAAGTCATGGTCAAGCGCAATGGAAATGCGGCTCACAATGAACTGCGCGCTCGCCTCATCAGGCAGTTCGAAGGCCAGCGCGAACTCGTTTGCTCCCATCCGGGCGACCGTCGCTGCCCCGGTCTCCCGCAGCCGGCGGCCGGTCTCAAGCAGCAGGGCGTCGCCGACTTCGAACCCGTATCCGGCATTGAGGTCGTGGAAACCGATGATGTCGAGCTTTACGATGAGCGCCCGGCCGGCATGGGTCGCGAAGCATCTTTCCGCCGCGACGATAAATGATTGGCGGTTGAGGCACCCCGTGGCGATGTCGAAGTTGGCTGCGCGATCCAGGTCGATCTCCGTCTGACGAATGGCCGACACGTCCCGAAGAATGCCGAGGTAGAGCTGTTCTCCGACGACCGTGATGGGTCTGAGGCTGAGGCGGTTCCAGAAGGCCGAGCCGTCTTTCCGATAGTTTCGCAGTGTGACGTCTACCGACTCGCGGGCCGCAATGGCTGTGCGGATGCGCGCAACTTCCGGCTGGTCGCGATTGTTTCCCTGCAGGTAGCGGCAGTCCTTGCCGAGCACCTCGTGCCGCTCGTATCCCGTCAGGCTTTCGAAAGCCCTGTTCACGTAAAGAAGAGGTGCGTTGCCTGCTGAAACACGGGCGATCACGATGCCGTCGGTCAGTTCCTCGACCAGTTTCCGGACGACCAAGCGAAGTACTGCGTTTGATACGGGACTCGCCTGGTTGCCGACGGGCCGCCTCAGGCCAGTGAAATCCGCCGGGGTGAGTTCCATGAAATCGTTCATGGCTCAAGCAATGGCGCGGTTCCGCGCAGCAGCGCAATGCTTGCGAAGGGCCGTTTCCAGACAACCGTCAGCCGGTTTCGGACAAAGTGGGTCTTGACCCGTCTCCCGAGCTCCGAAAGCGGTCTCTATATTCGGAGGGCGTCGAGCCAAGATGCAGGATAAAGGCGCGGCGCATCGCCCGCGCCGACCCGAAGCCGCTCCTCTGGGCGATCGATGCGACCGACAGCCGGCTGCCTTCCAGGAGGAAGCGTGCAACATCGACGCGCGTCAGGTTGACATAGTCGGATGGCGATATCCCGACCTCCTGCGAAAAAACGCGCGTGAAGTTGCGCGCGCTCATCGCGGCGATCTTCGCCAAGGCGGTCACCGAAAGATCCGCCGCAGGACGGTTCAGAATATATTGCTGGACGTTGTAGAGCCGGCTGCGGTCTATCGCCTGTGCCGCCAGATGTACGCTGAACTGTGACTGGTCGCCTGGTCGCTTCAGAAACACGACCAACCGGCGGGCCACGTAGAGCGCCACTTCCCGGCCGAGGTCCTCCTCGACGAGGGAAAGGCCGAGATCGATCGCCGCGCTGGACCCCGCCGAGGTGATCATCGAGCCGTCACGGACGAAAACCCGGTCGCCCTCCACACGCGCCTCGGGGAAGCGCTCCGCAAGTAGAGACGCGAACTGCCAATGCGTGGCTACCCGCCGGCCTGTGAGCAGACCAGCTTCGCCAAGCACGAATGCCCCTGTACATACTGAGCCAAAGCGGCGCGCGTGGGCGGCCGTCCTGGTCAACCAGTCGATGACCTGCCTGCCTGGGCCATGAGGAACGCCGACGCTCCCGGCCACCAGCAAGGTATCAGGGCTACCCGGGTAGGAGTCGAAGGCGGAGTCGGGCAGCACTCTCAGCCCTGACGCGCAGCGGATCGTGCGATCATTTTCGGCAACGACAGAAACCTCATAGGACATTTTGCCGGCGCGGGCGTTCGCTTCGGCGAATACGTCCATGAGGCCGGCGAGTTCCAGTGAGTGGACGTTCGACGGTGCGAAGATGACGACCCGCATGGGGAAGCTCCAGCTCATGGGTGTGGCAGGGCCATCAATCTATCACGCAGAAGGAATGGCGGCTGCCCGGATCGTCGACAACAACCATGAACGGCGCGAATTAGGGCGCATTGCTGTCATTCGAAATGACTGGAAGATCTCCGCAGCGACAACCCCTTGTTCCCGCTAACTTTCCAAAAAACTTCCCCCCAATTTATCCACATCCCCAAAAGCCGGCTTAAGATCAGCCCATCTCCCTCAAGGGAAACCTGGTGCGCACCGGGTATCAGGTGAGGGGGCTTGGCCGGCGGCGCTGACGGTGGCGTTGCTGGGGTGAGGAGGGGTCCGCGACGAAAAGCCAATGGTTTGGCTTTTCGAATGACGAACGCCCCGAGCCATGGCGGAGGGCAAAAGCCCCATAGGCCTAGGCCCCGCCAGCCGACGCGAAAATGCGTTCAACGGCACGAGGGCGGGGCAAGAGCACCGGCGGACGCATGGTGGCGTGCCGCAATCAGAATACTGAAGAAGGCGCGCCCCATGCGTCGGCTTCCCCTGAGAAATCCGGCTGGTTCGCCAGGCCGGCCCGCAAGCCATGCGCCAACGAAAGGTTTCCGGCATGAACAGCCAGGGCGAGTGGACGAAGAGGCGGCGGCATTTGTGTCCTCCCTCCCCCTTGTGGGGAGGGATTGAGGGTGGGGGTGCCTTTGCTCCATTGCGGAGGTCGGTGCGCGATTTACCCCCACCCCTTACCCCTCCCCACAAGGGGGGAGGGGGTCGGCGAACGCCGCGCCCCCATCCTTCGACAGGCTCAGGATGAGGAGTGGCTGGGTCGAGACTCAGGATGAGGGCGAAGAGGCTCGGGATGAGGGCAGGGCCAAAAACCCTAGATCACGTTCAGTTCGCGGAACGGCCGCCCCTCTGCGATGCGCTGGTAGCCGAAGGCCGAGCAGTCGATGGTGCGATAGCTGCCATGGACCAACAGCTCGGCCAGCGCCTTGCCGACGGCCGGCGCCTGCTGCAGGCCGTGGCCGGAAAAGCCGTTGGCGAAGATGAAGTTTTCAACCTCGGGATGCGGGCCGATGACGGCGTTCTGGTCGAGCGCGTTGTAGTCGTAGTGCCCGACCCAGGCCTGCGTCGCCTTGATCGCCTCGAAGGCCGGCACCCGGGTTGCCAGAACCGGCCAGATCACCTCTTCGAACAGCCCCCAGTCGGGGTTGAAATCCCCCGGGTCGGCGGCCAGCTCGCCGTCCTCGCTCTCGGCACCGCCCGTGATGTAGACCGAGCCTTCGGGGCGGACATAGACGCCGGAGGGGTCGACCATCAGCGGCATGTCGGCGAATTTTTCGAGCGCCTCGAAGACGAAGACGTTGCGCTTGCGCGGCTCGACCGGCAGCGCGATGCCGGCCATGGCGGCGACCTTGCCGGCATTCGGCCCAGCCGCGTTGAACAGCGTGCCGGCTTGCAGCCGCTCGCCATTGGCAAGCATGACCGCCGTGACGCGGTTGCCCACACGCTCGATGCCCGTGACCTCTGCAGTGATCATGTCGATGTCTTTGGTTTTCAGCGCCTTGCGGAACAGGCCGAGCATGGCATGGGCGTCGAACCAGCCTTCGCCCGTGCGGCCGTAGGCACCGGCGGAAATGCCCTCGGTCGAGATCCACGCAAAGCGCTTTTGCAGCTGTTCGGCATCCTCGAGCACGATGTCGGCGCCCTCGGCCAATTGTGCTGCGTGGTTGGCCCTGAGGATCGGCAGTCCGTTGTCGCCGGCGAGGATCAGATAGCCGCCCTCGCGGAAGCCGATGTCGGCGTCGGGGCCGAACTCGTCCTTGAGGCGGCGGAACAGGCCAAGCGTGAACTGCGACAGGCGGATGTTTTCGGGGATCGAGAATTGCTGGCGTATCGATGCGCAGGACAAGGTGGTTGCCGCATGGGCGAATTGCGGATCGCGTTCGATCAGCGCGATCGAGCCGGTGAAACCCTCCTCGCGCAGATAATAGGCGATCGAGCTGCCGACGATCGCGCCGCCTGTGATGACCACGTCGTAGCGTGCCATGGAGTGTTCCCGTCTGCTGTGCTGGAGGACAAAAGCAGTTACGCCACCGCCGGGCAAGCCCTTGCAAGGGCCAGCATTGCCGGGCAAGAAGACCAGATGTCACATTCTCTGTCCCGTCCGCGCCGCTCGGTGCTCTTCGTGCCCGCCACCAACGAAAAGGCGATCGCCAAGCTGTCGCAGCTCGCCTGCGATACCGTCATCTTCGACCTGGAGGATGCCGTGCTGCCCGAGCACAAGGCGGCGGCACGCGACAGGCTGGCCCAGTTCTTCGCCGCGCGGCCGGCTGGCGCGCGCGAATATGTCGTGCGCATCAATGGGCTGAAAAGTGCTTGGGGCACTGACGATCTCGCTGCCGCCAGCGGCTGGGCCACCGATGGCGTTGTGCTGCCCAAGATCGAGACGCCGCGCGACCTGCTCGAGGCCAATGACGTGCTCGACGAGGCCGACGCGCCCGACACGCTGAAGCTGTGGGCGATGATCGAGACGCCACGCGCACTGGTCAATCTGGCGGCCATCGCCGAGCTCGGCCGCGATCCCTCCGCACGGCTGTCGTGCCTGATTGCCGGGCTCAACGACCTGGCCAAGGACACTGGCGTCAAGCTGACGCCCGACCGCCGCTATCTCCAGCCATGGCTGATGCAGATGGTGCTGTGTGCCCGCGCCGGCGGTGTCGACATGCTCGACAGCGTGTCCAACGATTTCCGCGACCTCGATGCCTTTGCTGCCGAGTGCGACGAGGCGGCCGCGATGGGCTTCTCCGGCAAGACCGTCATCCACCCGGCACAGATCGGCCCTGCCAACGCGGCGTTTTCGCCCTCGGCCGAGGCGCTAACCGAGGCGCGGGCCGTCGTCGCCGCCTTCGCGCTTCCTGAGAACGCCTCCTCAGGTGTAATCTCGCTCGGCGGCAAGATGGTCGAGCGGCTGCACCTTGCGGAGGCCGAGCGGCTTCTGGCTCGGGCAGCGCAGCTCGAAAGCCTCAGGCACTGAAAGGGACACCGCCATGAAACTCTACCGCTTCCTGACCGGCCCCGACGACGCCACCTTCTGCCACAAGGTCACGGCTGCCGTGAACAAGGGCTGGCACCTGTTCGGCTCGCCGACCTATTCGTTTGACGCCGAAACCAGGACGATGCGCTGCGGCCAGGCGGTGGTGAAGGATGTCGAGGGCCACGACTACGAAGCCGGCGTCACCAAGCTCAGCGATTTTTGATCTTTCGTGAGCTGCGGCTGCCGTTATTCGGCGGCTTCCTCCAGCCGTTCCATGTCCTCGTCGGACAGGCCGAAATGATGCCCGATCTCGTGGATCAGCACATGAGTGACGATGTCGCCCAGCGTCTCCTCGTTCTCGGCCCAGTAGTCGAGGATCGCCCTGCGGTAGAGCGTGACGCGGTTGGGGCCTTCGCCGGTCTGCGGGTTCCAGCGCTCGGCGATGCCGCGTCCCTCAAACAGGCCGAGCAGATCGAACGGCGTTTCCAGCGACAGGTCGTCCATGATCTCGTCGGTGGGGAATTCGGCCAGCAGGATGACGACCTCGCCGGTCAGCTGGCGAAACTCCTCCGGCAGATGCGCATAGGCTTCGAGCGCCAGAAGCTCCATCTCCTCGATCGAGGGCGAAAGCTGGTCATGCCAGGCGCGAGTCTTGTAAATGCGGGCCATTCTTTGTCCTTTTGGGGGCATATAGCCCTTTGCCGCCCCGCTTACGAGGCCTTTGCCGCTCGGGCGACAAATAAGCGATGAGCAGGGCTCTCCAGGGAGAGGAATAAATTCCCCGTGAATCGGCTTGACTCTCACCGGCGCCTCTGGAATCTATAGGAACATAACAGGAACAATTAGCCGGAGGCAGATCGACATGGCGACCAGCGCCGTGGCGCGGGATGTCGTTTTTGCCTTGCGCCAGAAGATAGCGAAGATCGAGGGCACGCTGGCCGAGAGGCTGGTCTCGCCTGCTGACGGCCAGCCGGTCGCGGGGCTTTTGGTCCGCCGCAACGGCCATGCCTCGGCACGTGATTTTTTCCTGCCGACTGGTGTCGGGCGGCTCGACGAGGTGCTCGGCGGTGGCTTGCCGAAGGCGGCGTTGACCGAGATCCATGGCACCGAAACTCGCAATGCCGGCGCGGCGGCGGGGCTCACCCTCTGCCTCGTCAGCGGCATGCTGAAGCAGCGGTCGCGGCCCCGGGATCTGGTGCTGTGGGTCGGCACCACAGAGATGTTCCGGGAGGCGGGGCATCCCTACGCGCCGGGCCTCGCCAGCTTCTTCGGCATATCGGCCGAAAGCCTGCTGCTTGCCGAGGCGCCGAAAGCCGCCGACGTGCTCTGGATCGCCGAGGAGGCCGCCCGCATCGAGGAGATCGCGGCCATCATCGTCGAACTGCGCGGCAATCCGCGCAGCGTCGACCTCACGGCGACGCGGCGCCTGCACCGTCGGGCGCAGGACAGCGGCCGGCCTGTCTTCCTGCTGCGCCAGTCGGCCGCGCCGGAGCCGACGGCAGCGCCCGTCCGGCTGGTCGTCTCTCCCGCGCCTGCCAACCTGCGGCAGACGCTTCTCGGTCCGCTGGCCGGTTCGATCGCAGCACCCGCCTTCGCTGTCGAGATCGGCAAGAGCCGCACGGCTCTTCCCGGCAGCTTCATTCTGGAATGGAACCCCGATGCACGCACCCTCGCAGAACGAAACCCAGAGAATCGTGTCGCTGTGGTTTCCCCATCTCGCGGCCGAACGCATCCTCCGGCGCAGGCTGGGGCGGTCCTGGCGTTCAAGCCAGCAGCCGCTGAAACCGCTGGTAACAAGCCATCGCGAGAGCAACACCCAGCGCATCGCCGGCCTCGACGCACGGGCTGAGGCGCTCCGGCTGAAGCCGGGCATGGGCATCGCCGAGGCGCGCGCCATGCATCCCGACATCGACGTCGTCGAAGCCGATCCCGAGGCCGACCGCAGGCTGCTCGAAGGCCTCGCCGACTGGTGCGACCGCTACACGCCGCTGGTCGCGATCGACGGTGAAAACGGGCTGTTTCTCGATATCACCGGCTGTGCCCATCTCTTCGGTGGCGAAAAGGCGCTGCTCGCCGATCTGATGGCGCGGTTTTTCCACCAGGGCTTCGACGTGCGTGCCGGTCTTGCCTCCACACCGGGCGCGGCATGGGCGGCGGCCCGTTTCGCCACCGGCCATATTCTGGCCCCTGGCAGCGAGCGCAATTTCCTTTCCCGCCTGCCGCTGGCGGCGCTGCGGATTGATGCCAGGACGAAGGTGAGCCTCGAAAGCGTCGGGCTGCGCAGCGTTGGTGCCATCATGGACGGACCGCGCGCGCCGCTCGTCCGCCGCTTCGGGGCCGAACTCATTGAGCGCCTCGACCAGGCGTTGGGCCGGCTCGAGGAGGCGATCTCGCCGCGGCTGCCCGTCGCGCCGCTTTCGGTCGAACGCCATCTCGCCGACCCGCTGTCGCTCATCGACGACATCGAGCGGCTGATCGGCCTGCTCGCCGCCACCCTCAAGGTCGATCTCGAACGCAGGGAAGAGGGCGCACGCGCTCTCGAACTCCTGCTGTTCAGGGTCGACGGTATGGTCAGCCGCATAACGGTTGGCGCCTCGCGCCCCATCCGCGAGCCGACACTGGTGCGCAGGCTGTTCCATGAGCGGCTGGCGATGCTCGGCGAGACCATCGATGCCGGCTACGGCTTTGACCTCGTGCGTCTCTCCGCTCTGTCGACGGCCCGGTTCGATGCGCGTCAGGCCGACCTCGCCGGCGAGGTCGAGGATGGCGGCGAGGAGCTGGCAATCTTTGCCGATCGCATCGGTGCGCGCCTTGGCGAAGCCGCGGTGCTCGAGGCTGTCCCCGTCGAGAGCCATTTGCCCGAACGTGCCGCACCCGCACGACCATATGCCCAGGAGGAGGCGCGCAAAGGTCTGGCCGGGCGCCCGACGAGGGAGGTGCGGGCAGCCGACCGGCGGCCTCGACAGGCCGACCGTCCCATCCGCCTGTTCCGGCAGCCCGAACCCATCGACGTTCCGGCGACCGAGATTCCCGATGGCCCGCCGCTCAATTTCCGCTGGCGCCGGGCGCTACATCGCGTGGCCCGGGCAGAAGGGCCCGAGCGCATCGCACCCGAATGGTGGCGCGAGGAGGCCGATGCTCCGACGCGCGACTATTACCGTATCGAGGACGCCGAGGGCCGCCGCTACTGGCTCTACAGGCAGGGCCTCTACAATGCGCAGGCGGTGCCACGCTGGTTCCTGCACGGGGTCTTCGCATGAACATGGTCGTTGCTGCCAGCTATGCCGAATTCGGCGTCCAGTCGAATTTCTCGTTCCTGCGGGGAGCTTCCGCGCCGGAAGAGCTGGTGATCGCGGCCAAGTTTCTGGGGCTTTCGGCGATCGGCCTTGCCGACTGCAACACCGTGGCGGGCACCGTGCGTGCCTGGAAGATGGCCGAGACGGAAGGGCTGGCTTATCACCCGGGATGCCGCCTGGTTTTCGCTGATGGCACGCCCGACATGCTCGCTTACCCACAAGACCGCAAGGGTTGGGGTCATCTGTGCCGCATGCTCACCCAGGCGAATACCCGTGATGAAAGCGAAAAAGGTGCGCCGCGTCTCTACCGGGAGGATCTTTTCGAGTGGGGCGACCTGCTGTCGCTTGCCGTCCTGCCCGACGTCACGGCTGCGACCGAAGATGACGTTACGCTTCTGCGCAGTCTCAAGGAGCGGTTCGGCACCTCCTTGTGGCTGGCGGTCGCACCGAATTTTGGCGGCGACGACCGCTTCAGGATCGAGCAGGCCGCCGCTATGGCCGCCATGGCAGGCGTGCCGCTGATGGCAACCAATGACGCGCTCTACCATGCGCCTGGCCAGCGCCCGCTGCAGGATGTGCTGACTGCGATCCGCCTCGGCGTGCCTGTTGCCGAGGCCGGTTTCGAGCTGAAGGCGAATGCCGAACGCCATCTGAAGGGCCCTGCCGATATGAGCCGGTCTTTCAAGCGGCATCCGGAAGCCCTTGCCGAGACGTTGCGCTTCGCCGAAAGCCTGCATTTCTCGCTGAAGGAGCTCAAATACAATTATCCCGACGAACCGACGGAATCGGGCCTCGAACCACAGGCGGAATTGGAAAGACTGACCTGGGAAGGCTCGAAGAAACGTTATCCCGACGGTGTGCCGGAAAAGGTCCAAGGCATCATCCGGCATGAGCTCGCCATCGTCGAAAAGCTCAACTACGCCCGTTATTTCCTCACCGTGCACGACATCGTCCAGTTCGCCCGCTCCAGGGATATCCTCTGCCAGGGACGTGGCTCGGCGGCCAATTCGGTCATTTGCTTCTGCATAGGTATCACCGATGTCGGACCCGATATCGTCGATGTGCTGTTCGAGCGCTTCATTTCCGAGGAACGTGGCGAGCCGCCGGATATCGACGTCGACTTCGAGCATGAGCGGCGCGACGAGGTCATCGCCTTCATCTACGAAAGATACAGCGCCAAGCGCACCGCGCTTGCGGCTTCCGTCGTCACCTATCGCGGCCGTTCGGCGCTGCGCGAGGTGGCCAAGGCGATGGGCCTGTCGGACGATGTCAGGGGGGCGATGTCGGGCTCGATCTGGGGCTGGTACTCGTCCGAGCTCGGCGAGAAGGAAGCGACGGCAGGCGGGCTCGACAAGGCCGATCCGGTGACCAGGCATGTGATCGAACATGCCAACGGCATCATGGGGTTTCCGCGCCACTTGTCCCAGCATGTCGGCGGCTTCGTCATCACCCGGGATCGGCTCGATGAGATCGTGCCGATCGTCAAGACGGCGATGGACGAGCGCAAGATGGTCGAGTGGGACAAGGACGACCTCGATGCCGTCGGTATCTTGAAGGTCGATGTGCTGGCGCTCGGCATGCTGACCTGCCTGCGCAAGGCCTTCAAACTGCTTGAGGCGCATTACGACGAACGCGACCGGCATGGCCGCCCGCTCGAGCTGGCAACATTGCCGCCGGAGGATCCCAAGGTCTACGACATGATCTGCCGCGCCGACACGCTCGGGGTCTTCCAGATCGAGAGCCGGGCCCAGATGTCGATGCTGCCGCGCCTCAAGCCACGCGAATTCTATGACCTCGTCATCGAGGTGGCGATCGTCCGACCAGGTCCGATCCAGGGCGACATGGTGCATCCCTATCTCCGCCGCCGGCAGGGCAAGGAAAAGGTTGATTTCCCCAAAAAGGAGCTCGAGGCCATCCTTGGCAAGACACTGGGGGTGCCCCTGTTCCAGGAACAGGCGATGAAGATCGCCATCGTTGCCGGCGGTTTCACGCCTGGCGAGGCCGACCAGCTCAGGCGCGCCATGGCCACTTTCAAGCGCACCGGCACGATCGGCAATTACCGCGACCGCATGGTCAAGGGCATGGTCGACAGGGGCTACGAGCGTGACTTCGCCGAGCGCTGTTTCAAGCAGATCGAGGGTTTTGGCGAGTACGGTTTCCCCGAGAGCCATGCCGCGGCCTTTGCGCTGCTCGTCTACGCCTCCTGCTGGTTCAAGGCATACTATCCCGACGTGTTCTGCGCGGCGATCCTGAACGCGCAGCCGATGGGCTTCTACCGGCCGGCTCAGCTTGTACGCGATGCGCGGGACCACGGTGTCGAGATCCGACAGATCGATATCAACCATTCCGTCTGGGACTGCACGCTCGAGCGTTCAGGCTTCGACCCAAAACGCATTCAGCAACGCCACGCCGAAATGCGGGATGTCATCAGGACCAGCCACGCCGTCCGACTTGGTTTCCGCCAGATCAAGGGGCTTTCCGACAAGAAGATGCAGGTTTTCGTCGAGCGGCGCGGCAAGGGTTACGTCTCGGTGCGCGATGTCTGGCTGCGCTCGGGGCTTGATGTCGGCGAGATCGAGTTGCTCGCCCAGGCTGATGCTTTCCGCTCGATCGATATCGACAGGCGTACCGCACTCTGGGCGGTGCGGGCGCTCGACGGCAAGAGTGCCGCCGAAATGCTGCCGCTGTTCGATCGTCCCGAAGTGCAGCTGGGCGATAATGAGCCGGAGACGTATCTGCCCCACATGCCGCTTGGCGAGCATGTCATCCACGACTACCGCTCGCTCGGCCTGTCACTGAAGGCGCATCCGGTGGCCTTCCTCAGGCACCATCTCGACCGTGCCGGCATCACGCCCAATGCCCGGCTCGGCAACGTGCCCGACGGGCAGCGCGTCTCCGTCGCAGGGCTGGTGCTGGTGCGCCAGCGGCCGGGCAAGGGCAACGCCATCTTCCTCACGCTGGAGGACGAGCACTCGATCGCCAATGTCATTGTCTGGTCGCGGGTGTTCGAGCGTTTCCGGCCTGTCATCATGGGATCGAAGTTCATTCGGGTCACCGGCAAGCTGCAGGCGGAATCGGGCGTGATCCACATCGTCGCCGACAAGATGGAGGACCTGACGCATTGGTTGGCCGCGATGTCGGAAGAGCTGCAGGCATCCGCCGATGCTCAAGTCGCGTCTGCTCAGGCGAACGGAGCAAGACAAAGCGTTGCCGGAAAAGCGACAAAGGATCCACGCGTTGTGCAAACGTATGAAAGGCTTGCCCGCAAGGCCAGCAGCGTCATGCCCAAGGGGCGCAATTTTCAATGAAGGAGGTGCGTTAAAAGCGAGCTTGGGCAGGGAGGCCGTGACGCCTTGAACAAGCGCATCACCCGAAATCGATTCCGATTTTCGGTGTCGTGAGCTAATCCGTCGATGAGGTGTTCTTGGGTGCGATCTCGGTGTCGAGAATCTGCCGCGCCTCGGAGGGTAGCATGACGGGAATACCGTCACGAACGGGGTAGGCGAGGCGTGCGAGCCTGGAGACCAGCTCGCCGCGTTCGGCATCCCACTTCAGCGGTCCCTTGGTCAGCGGGCAGGCCAAAAGCTCGAGCAGCTTGACGTCGATATCGCGCTTGTTGGTATCGACCATTCAGCTCTCCTGGCGGCTGCCTATTGCAGGCTCGACCCGAAATCTTCGTTTTCGCGGGCCAGCGCCATCTCGGTGATTGCGATCAGCGTTTCGGCGCGGGTCTTGAGATCAGGCGCTTCGAGCAGCGCCTGCTTTTCAGCCGCACCATAGGGCGCCATCATCGACAGCGCGTTGACCAGTATGGCGTTGTCGGCGCGGCTGACGCTTTCCCAATCGGCCTCCAGTTCGTTGGCCTGGAGATAGGTGCGGAAAGCCTTGAGCAGTGCCGGCCTGTCGACTTCCGCGCCGGCCTTGTCCTCGCCGAGGTCGGCGGCGAACGAGGCAATCTTGCACTGCCGGAACGGCGTCTTGACGGCCAGTTCCTGGGTAACGCGAAAGCGGCACACACCTTGCAGCGAGATCAGGTAGCGGCCATCGCCGGTTTCGGCGAGCGAGGTGATGCGGCCGATGCATCCGACCGGGCAGAGCGCCTGTTCGCCGTCGGGACGCAGATTGCCGTCGAGCGATGGCTGGATCATGCCGATCAGCCGCGAGCCTGCCATCGCGTCGTCGATCATCTGGAGATAGCGCGGCTCGAAGATGTTAAGTGGCATGCGTCCGCCCGGAAGCAGCAACGCGGCCGTCAGCGGGAACACCGCCAGCGTTGTCGGCAGATCGCTGTCGTGCCGGTAATGCGCGTTTCCTGCCTGCATCTTGTCCTCAGCTGCTATTCATCTGGGGTCGTCGCGGTCAAACGCAAGGCCGCAGCGAAGCTGTCGTCACGAAAACAGCAGCGACGACAGTTTGCGCCGTGTGGCCAGCGTCACCTCGTCGGTGAAGCCCCAGGCTTCGAACAGCTTGAGCAACTGTGCCCGTGCACCATCGTCGTTCCAGGTCCGGTCCGCCTTGACGATGGCAAGCAGGTTGTCGGCCGCCTCGGTGCGCTTGCCCTTGGCGTTCTGGATCATGGCGAGATCGAAACGGGCCTGGTGATCGCTGGGGTTCTGCGCCAGCGTGCGCTCGAGTTCGGCGGAATCGCCAAGGGCCGCCGCCTCTGCGGCAAGTGCGATCTTGGCGCGAACCGAAACGAGGGCAGGGGTAGATTTTTTGTCTTCTGGAGCTCGCGCCAAAACGTCGTTTGCGCCTGCCGTGTCACCGGCCACAAACAGGATGTCGGCAAGTGCTGCGATGGCGTCGATAGTGTCGGGCGCCTGTTCGAGCACCGCGTCATAGATCTGCGCCGCGGTCTGCAGGTCACCGGCATCGCGCGCCTCCGTGGCGGCCGCCAATGCCTCGGCGATCTGCGGCTGGCCGCCATCCTTGCCGGCGATCTTGTCGATGAAGTCGCGGATCTGGCTTTCTGGCACCGCGCCCATGAAGCCGTCGACCGGCTGGCCATTCTTGAAGGCAATGACGGCAGGAATCGACTGGATGCCGAGCTGGCCAGCGATGGCTGGATGATCGTCGATGTTCATCTTGACCAGCTTCACCCGTCCACCAGCTGACTGGACGACGCGCTCGATGACCGGGGTCAGTTGCTTGCACGGGCCGCACCACGGCGCCCAGAAGTCGACAAGCACCGGCTGGTTGCGCGATTCCTGGATCACATCGGCAGTGAAGGCAGCGGTCGTCGTGTCCTTGATGAGATCGGCCACAGGTGCAGCGCCGTTGGCCGCTGCCGTGCCAAACTGCACGTTGGTGGCGTACTGGCTGCCCATGCCGCCAAAGGGATTGCTTTCGTTGCTCATCTTCACTCTTCCGGTGTGTCGTTCTCGCATGCGTCCTGTCGGCCGCGCGGCTGTCAGGCAACCATGTGGCGATCAGCCCGAGACTTTCAAGATAACAGCATCGTGGCCGGTTGCCTCGACGAAAAGCAAGAGGTCGGCGTTGGCTATGGAGGTCGTCGCCTCATTGGTCAGCGGGTGGGCGTTGATGACGGCGTTTTCCATCAGCGCGCTGTCGAGCACTAGCTTCACCCTGGCAGAGGCGTCGTTGATGAGCCCGAAGACAGTGACCGCGCCAGGGACAACGCCGAGCAACTCCATCAGAGCTTCCGGCTTGCCGAACGAAACCCGGCTCGACGCTCCAATCAGCTGGTGGATCTGCTTGAGGTCGACACTTGCCTCCTCGTCGACCGTGACCAGGAAGAAGTTGTCCTTCTTGTCCTTGAGGAACAGGTTCTTGGTGTGGCCGCCGGGGATTGTGCCGCGCAGCGCCTGCGAGTCGGCGACGGTGTATAGCGGCGGATGATCGTGTGTCTGAACAGCGATGCCGAGGCTGTCGAGGAAGGCCAAAAGCTCGGCCCTGGTCTTGGGATTCGTCGCGCCGCTCATGCAAGCCTTTGCCAAAAATTGCTGGGTGCAACGGTTTATGGGCAAAGGCCGCCGCCAAGACAAGCCCGCTCCGATCATCCACAGGCGCGCTTTCCGCAGAATTCCGGGCTTTCGCAGGCGTAGGAAAAATAGCGGAAAAAGATCGCGCTTTCCCTGTTGCATTCGCCGCGAGCATCGGCCATATAGGCGCCGTTGCGGCGACGAGCTGCGGCGAGCGGGTGTAGCTCAGGGGTAGAGCACAACCTTGCCAAGGTTGGGGTCGAGCGTTCGAATCGCTTCACCCGCTCCAAATATCCCACGAAAAAGGCCGCGGTTTACCGCGGCCTTCGTCGTTTCTGGGGTCTAAATGACGCTTGCGTTGCGAGTTGATGAGCTGGCTCGCATCGTTTAGCACTCGGGTGAATTTAACATCGTGCAACCTGCTGCAGGCAAGCGCCGTATTGCGCTTGCTTTGCGAGGTCTAAGCTTCGCTCTTGCGATCGCAGCAGCTGACTAACATTACCTGCTCTAGACTAGGAAGCCAACCCGGTCTGATCAAGCGAAGTGGCTTAAATGATTGGCCGAAACTCGTCGAGCAATTCTTTATGGTCCCGTGACAGGTAACGCTCGATCCCTTTGTTTGAGACAAGCGTGGAAAGGTAGGCAGTTGCTATAAAAAGGTGAATTACGTCGTCGCCATAGGAGTCTTCGATCTGCTTGAAGTCTTGATGGAGAGATGCCATTTCGCGCTCCATTCTCGCCATTTGCTCGGAGGTCATGCCCGCAACCTTCTTGGGCTGGTCCGGTTTGGCGAGATCATCTTGCTTGGTCGCTGCCAAAAGCGCCTTGGCGTAAGTTGATGTCCAGTTTGCGGCGCTGCTCATGAGCTCGGCCACCTCGATCTGTCGCAACGTTTTCATCTTCCTGAACACTTCGAAGGCTAGGGGTGTCACCGACTTATCCTTGAGAGCATTGTCGACGACTTCGGGGCATATGCCATCGAGCATGATTCGACGGCGTTTGAAGAGCTTGATGTCGACGTTGAGGACCTTGGCGAGCTTTTCCTCAGAAACACCATTCTTTAGAGCGCGCATGGATGCCGATGGCAACGCGCGGCAACCGGATGAACCACAGGATGCCTGCGTTGTCGCCGGTGCCGAAGAACAGCGCATCGAGCCCCTGCCGCAGGCAAAGATCGGCGGCACCACTCAGCGCAGCAAGCAGGGCAAAGGCGACGAGCGTGCAAAGGGTGATATCAGGGCCGGGGCGCCGCCTGACGTCCCGGGATCGCCTGGCGAGTGCCCGCTGCCAGTTAGATGGCGGACGCCTTGGCGGCGCGCAGCAGCATGCCGAACAGGTCGCGCGGCTCGTCGGGGTCGGCGAGCAGGTCCAACTCCTCGAACAGGCCGGTGTCGATCAGCTTGTCCCTGACGTAGCGCAGTGCGGAGAAATCCTCGATGGCAAAGCCGACCGAATCAAACAGCGTCACCTGTGCACTCGAACTGCGGCCTTGCGCCTTGCCTGCCATGACCTGCCACAGCTCGACGACAGGATGATCGGCGGGCAGTTGCTGGATCTCGCCCTCGATGCGGGTCTGCGGCGGAAACTCGACGAAGATGTCGGAGCGCAGCAGGATGTCCTTGTGCAGTTCGGTCTTGCCCGGGCAATCGCCGCCGACAGCGTTGATGTGCACGCCGGTGCCGACCATGTTGTCGGTGAGGATCGTCGCAAGCTGCTTGTCGGCGGTGACAGTGGTGATGATCTGGGCGCCTTCGACAGCGTCCTGCGCGTTGTCCGATATGACGATGTTGAAACCCATGCCGGCGAGGTTCGCCTGGCATTTCCGCGAGGCCGAGGCGTCGATGTCGTAGAGGCGCAGCTTGTTGACGCCAAGCAGCGCCTTGAACGCTAGGGCTTGGAACTCCGACTGAGCGCCATTGCCGATGATGGCCATGGTGTCGGCGCCCTTTGGCGCGAGATATTTGGCCGCTACCGCCGAGGTGGCCGCGGTGCGCAGCGCCGTCAGGATGGTCATTTCGGTCAGCAGCATCGGATAGCCGTTGCCGACATCGGCGAGCACGCCGAAGGCGGTCACGGTCTGGCGGCCGTCGCGGGTGTTCTTGGGGTGGCCGTTGACGTATTTGAAGCCGTAGAGGTGGCCGTCGCTTGTCGGCATCAGCTCGATGACGCCATCATGGCTGTGCGAGGCGATGCGCGGGGTCTTGTCGAACTGCTCCCAGCGCAGGAAATCCTCTTCGACATAGGCCGACAGCTCGGTCAGGAAGCGCTCGACGCCGACGGCCAGCACCAGCTTCATCATGTGGTCGACGCTGACGAAAGGAACGACGTTCAGTTTTTCGGTCATGGTCAAAAACTCCGGGTCGGACGATCCATGATGCGGCGGCCCATCAGGCTCGCCGTCAGGTCGACCATCAGCGTTGCGGTGCGGCCGCGTTCGTCGAGGAACGGGTTCAACTCGACAAGGTCAAGGCTGGTGACCAGGCCGCTGTCATGCAGCATTTCCATGACCAGATGCGCCTCGCGGAAGGTCGCGCCGCCAGGCACGGTGGTGCCGACGGCCGGTGCGATCGCCGGGTCGAGGAAGTCGACGTCGAAGCTGACATGCAGCAAGCCGCCTTCGGCCGCAACGCGCTCGAGGAAGGCGCGCAGCAAAGGCGCGATGCCATGCTCGTCGATGGCTCGCATGTCGTGGACGACGACGCCGGCCTCGGCGAGCGCGACACGCTCGGCCGGATCGACGCTGCGGATGCCAATTGCGCAGATACGCTCAGGGCTGACCTTGGCTCGAAGCGTCGGGAAAAAGCCCTCGAAGCCGGACAGGCCACTGGCATAGGCAAGCGGCACGCCATGCAGATTGCCGCTGGTCGTGGTGTCGAGGGTGTGGAAATCAGGATGCGCGTCGAGCCAGAGCACGAACAGCGGCTTGCCGAGTTCGGCCGCGCGCCGGGCGATGCCGCTGACCGTGCCCGCCGACATGCTGTGGTCGCCGCCAAGGAAGATCGGCAGGGCGTCGGCGCTCATCTGGTAGGCCGCCTCGGCCAGGGCGGCGGTCCAGGCGGCGATCGCGGGCAGGGCTTTCAGCGCCTTGTTCGGGTGATCCGGCACCGGCACCGGCGTCGGCACCACCTGTCCCATATCGGCGACGGAATGGCCGAGCTCGACCAGCGCCTCGACAAGGCCCGCGGTTCTGAGCGAGCTTGGCCCCATGTCGCAGCCCCTGCGGTCGGTGCCTTCCTGGATGGGTGCGCCAATGATCCGGCAATGCATCTCAAGTTCTCCTCGACGGGCTGCGGCCCGGTGCTGTTTTCAATTCTCGCACTCGCTGATGTGTCCAGCCTCTGCGCCCTCGCCCTCGCTCTTCAGCCAGGCGACGAAGGCGTTGGCGACGTTCGAGCGCGCATGCACCAAGGCATAATATGCCCCGAGCGTGGCGTCCACTGATGGGCGCAGATGCCTGATGGTGCCGCTCTCGAGTGCTGCCGTCGCAAAGGCGGTTTTGGCCCGGCGCCGTCGCTATCGCTTTTTGCCAGGCCAAGAGGCTCAGTTCTGGTCGCGCAGGGCTGCGGAAATGGCTTCGAGCCCGCTCCTGAGCTGCGCTTCGGTCGGCCAGCCGAAGCCGACGCGGAAGTAGTTACGCGGCATCTCGAACCAGTGGCCGGGGCCGACATAGGCGCCGTGCTTTTCAAGCAGCCCTGTGTAGAAGCGGTCGAGATCGAAATCGGACCCGACATTGAGCCGGGGGAAGCCGACCACACCGCCTTCCGGCCGGACCCAGTCGACGAGCGGCTCGCGGTCGATCCATTGCTGGACGATGTCGCGCCTGAGCTTCATCTCGGGCATCAGCGCGCCAAGGAAGGTGTCGCGGCGCTCGAGCATGGCGCGCGCGATGGCCTCGTCGATGACGCTGCCGCAAATGCCGATCTGCTCCTTGGCGGCAAGGAAGCGTTCGTAGAGCTCGGCATCCCGGGTGACCAGCCAGCCGATGCGGATGCCGGGAATGCCGAAGGCCTTGGACAACGAAGACACGCTGATGGCGCGTGGACTGAGCGATGCGGCGGCGGGCAGGCGCTGGCCATAGCTCAGGTCGCGATAGGTCTCGTCGACAAGCAGATAGCAGCTGTGGCACTCGGCAAGGGCGATCAGCCCGTCGAGATCGGCACGGCTCATGATGGTGCCGGTCGGGTTGTGCGGGCAGGTGACGCTGATGTAGCGCGTGTTGGGACGCAGGGCGGCGGCCACTTCGGCGAGATCGATGGCGAAGTTGTTGTCGAAATCGAGGTCGATGTAGCTGATGGCGCAACCGATGGCGCGCGGCGTCTCGATGTTGGTGGCGTAGTTGGGGCGCACCACAACGAGGTGGTCCTTGTCGGACAGCAGGCTGGTGGCGATGATGAACAAGGCGCCTGCAGCGCCTGCGGTGACCAGGACATGGTCCCCTGACAGCCCGGCATCCTGGCCGGCGATCAACTCGCGCAGGGCCTTGTCGCCGCGATGCTCGCCATAGAACAGCGTCAGGTCGGGCAAAGACAGGCCGATCTCGGACAGCTTCTGGTCGGCAATCGAGCTTTCCGAGAGATTGTAGCGAATACGGTCGTAGCCATATTCCTCCGGCGCTTCCTTTTCGATTACCATCCTGGCGTAGTTCATTGTTGCGCTCTCCCGTCCCACGGCATGCCAGCCGCTGCGATCACTTAGGGGAACAGTGTTAGTCAGGATCGCCATAGCGAACCATCCTCCCAGGGGAGGAGGTTTTGCGAACACAGGGGCGCAGCAGGCGCATGCCGCAGGACGACTATCGCGATGTGGCGGAGCTGGTCGGAGCCATCGGCGCGCCGGAGTTTCCACTGGCCCTTGCTAGCTGGATGCGCAGCCATGTCGCCTTCGACATGATCGCCATCGTCGTCTATCGCGGCAGCCATCCGCCGCTGCACATCCATGACGACTTCAAGGGCGAGCAGGCGCGCAACGGGCTGAGGCAATATCTGGCGCAGACCTACCTGCTCAATCCGTTCTACCAGAGCCATCTCAAGGGCATGACCTCGGGCGTCTACCGCATTCGTGATCTCGCGCCCGACCACTACCTGCAGAGCGAGGTCTACCGCTCCTACGAGATCATCATCTTGGAGACGGAGGAGATCGGCTACATCACCAGGGACTGGCCGCGCGGCCTCGAGGAAATCGATATCGCGGTGATGCTCGGCGCGGGCGAGACGGCCGAGATCGGCATCTACAGCGCCGAGCCGGGGAGTTTCGACGACGCGGCGATCGCGAGGCTCAACCGCATGCTACCGCTGATCGAGGCGAGCTTTCGCCAGCATTGGGAGCGCATCAAGGCGCGGCATGCCGCCGAGCGGGTCTTGCATGATGCCGGCTGGGCCGAGGCAGCCTACAACAGCTTCGGCAGCGATCTTCTGACCAACCGCGAGCGTGAGGTCATGGTGCTGGTGCTGCGCGGGCATTCGTCGGACTCGATCGCAGCCCACCTCGACATCACCCGCGCCACGGTCAAGACCCACCGCAAGCATGCCTATGACAGGCTTGATATCTCGACCCAGGCAGAGCTGCTGTCGCTGTTTCTCCAGCATGTGCGCGAACACATGCCGGCAGGCTGAAGGCCTGCCCCGCAAGGATCACGGCCGCTATCGTCGCAGCCCGCGCCTTGCGGCCCTGGCGCGACGTTTGCGCCGCAGCCTGGCTTCAAGCATCGAGATCTCGATGCCGATCATGCGCGGCGCGTAAGCAGCAGAGCCGTGACCTGCCACGTGGAGAATCGCTTGCAATGCGCGTCGTGACATCAGCTCCCGCAGCTTGCGAAGGGTGTTCCATTTGCCGAAGGTGGCGAAGAGCAATGGCAGGTTTTCAGATATGATGGCCTGGGCTTGCGGTGCTTCGAAGACCTGCACCGAAGAGACACCGTCGCTGTCGAGAACCTGCGCGATCGAAGACCAGAAGCGCCACGCGCCCATGCGCGCCGAAAGTGACGCGGCGTCCTCGACCAGAACGCGCATCGCCTCGCGGCGGCGCGCGGGGAAAAATCGCCTCGCAGGGCCAGAGACGTCCACGACGCCGTCCAGCGCCGGGTTGCCGGCAAAGAAGTTGTCGCCGTGCAACCGGTAAGCCGACAGCGGCATGGCAATCGTGGCTGAGCCGCCGAATACATGGGCGAGCCGGCAAAAATGGCCGTCGGCCGAAAGGCCGAACATGACATCGGGCTTGGCGCGCGGCCTGATGGTTTCGAGCAGGAAACGGCGGAACATGTTGGACGTGCCTGGTGACCACAGCCAGCCATTTTCGGTGGGTGGATGCGCGACGATGCTACGGTCGAGCTGGTCGAACTGCGCGCTGCCGACCTCCGACAGTCGCAGCACCAGGAACGGGCTTCGCAGGCCGCCATTGCGTGTCTCGAGCTGCAACCCCCTCAGGCCAGTCCCCAATACCGCGCCAGTGGCATCGATCTCGATCACGGCGCTCGATGTGAATGCGACGCCGCGCGGGAGCGCCAAATGCGCCTGGACATGCATGGCGGCAAAATCGGCGAGCAGATAGTCGTCGGAATCGACGAAGGTGACAAAATCGCCGCGCGCGACATCGAGTCCCTTCAGGACGCCGGTAAGCGCGCCGAGGTTCTCGTCGAGCCAGATCGTACGAAAACGCGGGTCGTCGGCGGTCGCCGCCTCGATTTCGGCGCGGCTGCCATCCGTCGAGCCGTTGTCGACGACGATGGCCTCGAAATTGGGATAGGTCTGGTTGCGAACCGAGCGGATCGCCGATCCCACGAAGCGGGCGTAGTTCCAGTTGCGGATGATGAAAGTGACGAGCGGATAGGTCGCCGGCTCGGGCGCACGCTCGTTGAGCGAAACCCCGCCCAGCGACAAATTCGATGCTGACGTCTCAACCGACAGCTCGTCCAGCTTGTTGTGCACTCACGATTCCCCGACAATGGCTGAGCGGGGCAGGCGCTCGTGCAATGGCTTTGCACATCGCACGACATGCGAACCTTGGCAACATGGTGGGGGCGGTGGGGGTCAATCCAACGCGCGGTCGAGGTGGGTGTAGCCGCCGTCGACGAACAGCCATTGGCCGGTGGTGTGGCTGGCCTTGTCGGAGAGCAGGAAGATGACGGTGTCGGCGATCTCTTCTGCCGTCGTCATGCGCTGCCCGAGCGGGATGCGGCGGGTGATCTCTTTTAGCCGCGCCTCGGGATCGTCGAAGGTCTTGAGCCACTTTTCGTAGAGCGGCGTCATCACTTCGGCCGGGATGACAGCGTTGACGCGGACCCCGTCGCCGCGCAGGGCCGCCGCCCATTCGCGCGTCAGCGACAGCTGCGCGCCCTTGGCGGCGGTGTAGCCGCTGGTGTTGCCCTGGCCGGTGAGCGCTGTCTTGGACGACACGTTGACGATCGCGCCGCGTGCCTTCTTCAGCCACAGCAGGCAGTGATGCGCTGTGGTGTAGTAGTGGATCAGGTTGCGTTCGAGCGACTCGCGAAAGGCTTCCGGGCCAGCGTCGAGGCCGATGCCGTCATTGATGCCGGCATTGTTGACCAGCCCGTCGATGCGGCCGAAAGTCTGCGCCACATCCTTCACTGCCGCCTCGATTTCCGGGTCGTGCATCAGCTCGACCTGGATGAATTTAGCACGTGGCGAAAGCTTGCGGAGCTGGGCGCTGAAGTCTTCGGCCAGCGGGCTGCGGCCGAAGACGACGGGAATTGCACCCTCGGCGGCAAGGCCAAGCGTGACAGCGCCGCCGATACCCGCACCGCCGCCGGTGACGATGATGATCTTGTCCTTCAGCCCGAGGTCCATCTTGGTCAGCCCTTGAACTGATAGTCTTCGAGCGTCGCCGGAATCATCTCGATCGAGAAGCCGGGCGCGGTCGGTGGCATGTAGGCGGCATTGACGACGATGCACGGTTCCTTGAAGTGCTCGTGCAGGTGGTCGACATATTCGACGACGCGGCCTTCGCGGGTGCCGGCGATGCAGACATAATCGATCATCGACAAATGCTGGACGTATTCGCACAGGCCGACGCCGCCGGCATGTGGGCAGACGAGCAGGTCGTACTTCGCCGCCATCAGCAGCACGGCGAGGATCTCGTTGACGCCGCCGAGGCGGCAGGAGTCAATCTGCACCACGTCGATGGCGCCGCGCATGATGAACTGCTTGAACATGATGCGGTTCTGGCACATCTCGCCGGTCGCGACCTGGACGGGGGCCACGCCCTCGCGGATCTTGCGGTGACCCTCGACGTCGTCGGGATTTGTCGGCTCCTCGATGAACCACGGCTTGGCGAAGGCGAGGTCGCGCACCCAGTCGATGGCCTGGTCGACCTCCCAGACCTGGTTGGCGTCGATCATCAGCTGGCGGTCGGGACCGAGCACTTCGCGGGCGATGCGCAGGCGCCTGATGTCGTCGGCCTTGTCGCGGCCGACCTTGAGCTTGACGTGGTTGAAGCCGGCGTCGACCGCTTCCTGGCAGAGCCGGCGCAGCTTTTCGTCCTCATAGCCGAGCCAGCCGGCGGAGGTGGTGTAGCAGGGATAGCCCTCGCGCTCGAGGATGGCGATACGTTCGGCCTTGCCTGGCGCCTTGTCGCGCAGCATGGCGAGCGCTTCGTCGGGCGTGATGCAGTCGGTGATGTAACGGAAGTCGATGCAGCGCACGAGCTCTTCCGGCGGCATGTCGGCAACCAGCTTCCACACCGGCTTGCCAACCATCTTGGCCCAGATGTCCCAGACGGCGTTGACGACGGCGCCGGTGGCGAGGTGGATCGCGCCCTTGTCGGGCCCGATCCATCGCAGCTGGCTGTCCGAGGTGACATGGCGCCAGAAGGCGCCCATGTCTGATGTGACCTTGTCCATGTCCAGACCCACGACCAGGTGGCGCATCGCCTCGATCGCCGCGCAGCAGATTTCGTTGCCACGGCCGATGGTGAAGGTCAGGCCATGACCCTCGATGCCGGGCGCGTCGGTCTTCAAGATGACATAGGCCGCCGAATAGTCGGGGTCCGGGTTCATCGCGTCGGAACCGTCGAGATGCTGCGAAGTCGGGAAGCGCAGGTCGAGCACCCGCATGTCGATGATTCTGGTCATGGTCTGGGTCCTGGAAGGTTTCAGGCAGCGATGACGCGCTGCCTCTGGGTGCCGAGGCCTTCGATACCGAGTGTCATGGTCTGGCCGGCTTTGAGATAGACGGGCGGCTTCTGGCCGAGGCCGACGCCGGGTGGGGTGCCGGTGGAGATGACGTCGCCGGCCTGCAGGCTCATGAAGCGGCTGAGATAGGATACGACTTGCTGCACGGTGAAGATCATGGTCGTGGTCGAGCCGTTCTGGAAGCGCTTGCCGTCGACCTCGAGCCACATCTTGAGGTCCTGCGGGTCGGCAACCTCGTCAGCCGTTACCATCCAGGGACCGGTCGGGCCGAAGGTGTCGCAGCCCTTGCCCTTGTCCCAGGTGCCGCCGCGCTCGGTCTGGAATTCACGTTCGGAAACGTCGTTGATGACGCAGTAGCCAGCGACGTGGCTCATGGCGTCGGCCTCGTCGATGTAGCGGCCGGGCTTGCCGATGACGACGCCGAGCTCGACCTCCCAGTCAGTCTTGACCGAGCCGCGCGGGATTTCGACGTCGTCGTCGGGACCGACGATGGCTGAGGTCCACTTGTTGAAGACGATGGGTTCGGCTGGGATTGCTGCGCCGGTCTCGGCGGCATGGTCGGCGTAGTTGAGGCCGATGCAGATGAACTTGCCGATGCGGCCGACGCAGGCGCCGAGACGCAGATCTTGCTGCGGCGTGCCGGCAACGAGCGGCAGCGTCTCGACGTTGATGCCGCGCAAGCGGCCAAGGCCCTCCGGCGAAAGCACGTCACCGGCGATGTCGTCGACGATGCCGGAGAGGTCGCGGACGCGGCCGGACGTGTCGAGGATGCCGGGCTTTTCGTTGCCCTTGGGGCCGTAGCGGAGCAGTTTCATCTGGATCACCTTGTTTGGAAAAGTAGCCGGAGGCGGCGAACCGCCTCCGGGGAGAGTTGCGCGGGATCAGTCGTACAACACCGCTGCGATTTCGGGCTGATCGATGTTGGTCTTGTCGTAGTAATAGAAGCCGGTGTCGATGTTCTTCTCGACCGCTTCGCCCTTGGCTGCCTTGACCGCTGCTTCGACGGTCTTGTAGCCGATGCCGACAGGGTTCTGGGTGATGGCGCCGGCCATCTGGCCGTCGCGGATCGCCTGCTTCTGCTGGGCGCCGGAGTCGTAGCCGATGATCACCAGCTGGCGGCCCAGTTCCTTGGCGCCGTTGACGACGCCGATGGCCGAGCCTTCGTTAGCGCCGAACATGCCCTTGAGGTCGGGGTTGGCCTGCAGGATCGCCTTGGTGATCTCCGTAGACTTGAGGTGATCGCCTTCACCATATTCGATGGCGACGATCTCGACCTTCGGGTGGGCTTCCTTCATGCGGTTGACGAAACCGTCGCGGCGGTCGATGCCGGTGCGGCTGGTCTGGTCGTGCACCACAAGCGCCACCTTGCCCTCGTCACCGATCAGCCCGGCCATCTTGTCGGCTGCAAGCGCTGCGGCGGCGATGTTGTTGGTCGAGGCTGTCGCCACCGGGATATCGCCTTCGACGCCGGAGTCAAAAGCGACGACCGGAATCTTGGCGTCCTTGGCCTGCTGCAGCAGCGGCAGAGCTGCCTGGCTGTCGAGGGCGGCGAAACCGATCGCCGCCGGTTTCTTGGCAAGGGCCGCCGCCAGCATGTCGATCTGACGGTCGACCTGGGTTTCCGAATCCGGACCCTCGAAGGTGACTTCGACGCCGAGATCGGCGGCTGCCTTGTCGGCGCCCGCCTTCACTGCCTGCCAGAACTGGTGCTGGAAGCCCTTGGAGATGAGCGGGATGTACATCTTGTCCTGGGCCATTGCCATGGTCGAGCCGTAGCCGAGGATTGTCATGGCGCTGAGGGCGCCAAGCACAGTGCGTCTGGTGAACATGTTTCCTCCGATTGAACCTTGGTTGTTGATCGTTGCCGGTGGAGCGTTTTCGCTCTCTTCTTGATGTTGGCGCAGCACGACGGCGCTGCGCGAAGCAAGCTTCCTCAAAGCCTGCGGCGCCGCAGAATGTCGGTGTAGACGGCGAGAATGATGATCGAGCCGGTGACCACGGTCTGCCATTCCTGGGCGACCGAAAGGATGCGCAACCCGTTGGCGAGCACGGAGATGATGAGCGCGCCGATCAGCGTGCCGATGATGGTGCCGCGGCCGCCCGACAGCGAGGTGCCGCCGATGACGACCGCCGCGATGGCGTCGAGCTCGTAGCCCTGGCCGAGCGCCGGCTGGGCCGAGTTGAGGCGCGAGGCGATCAGCAGTCCGGCAATGCCGCAGATGCTGCCGGACAGCGCATAGACGGCGATCTTCCAGCGGTCGGTGTTGACGCCCGAAAGCCGCACTGCCTCTTCGTTTGATCCGAGCGCGAAGGTGAAGCGGCCGAGGATCGTGCGTTCGAGGATGAAGCTCGTGGCGATCGCCACCAGGAACAGGATCAGCACGCCATTGGGGATCGGCAAGCCGGGGATGACCGAGCCGATCAGGGAGCCCTGCGAAATCTCGGTGAAGCCGGGTGTACCGTTGAAATAGATCGGGCGGGTGCCCGAGATGACCAGCGAAAGGCCCTTGAGGATCAGCATCATGCCGAGCGTGGCGATGAAGGGCGGGATCTTGAGCTTGGCGACGAAGGTGCCAGATACGGTCCCGCTGGCTGCGCCGGCAAGGATGGCCGCCAGCACGCCGAGGCCGAGCGGCATGCCCCAGAAGGTCAGCACCACGCCCGCGATGACGGCGCAGAAGGTCATCAGCGTGCCGACCGACAGGTCGATGCCGCCGGTGATGATGACAAGCGTCGCCGCAATCGCCAGCACGCCGTTGACCGACGTCGCCTGCAGGATGGCGATGATGTTGGACGTTTGCATGAAATTGGGCGAGGCAACGCTGAACACCGCGACCAGGATGATCAGGCTGGCGAAGGCGAGCAGCCGGTGGGCGCCGGAGAATTTCGAGCCGATCGAGACGCTTGCTGTGGATGCGGTCGCACTCATTTGGCCTCTCCCTTTGCCGGCTTAGATTGTTTGTTGTGATTGGCGGCATCGCCGCGCAGTGTTGCCAGATGCATGATTTCTTCCTGGCTGGCGCCGCCAGGCAGGATGCCGGTCAGCCGCCCTTCGCACATCACCGCGATACGGTGGCTGAGCCTGAGTACCTCGGGCAGCTCGGACGAGATGACGATGATGGCGCGGCCCTGCTGAGCTAGCGCGTTCAACAGCTTGTAGATCTCATTCTTGGCGCCGACATCGATGCCGCGTGTCGGCTCGTCGAAGATCAGCACCTCGCAATCGCGCAAAAGCCACTTGGCGATGACGATCTTCTGCTGGTTGCCGCCGGAGAGCAGGCGCACTTCCTGCCGGTCCGACGGGGTTTTGATCGCGAGCTGGTCGATGTAGCGACTTGCGGCGTCCTGCATGGCCGCCTCCTTGAGCAGTCCGCCGGGGCCGGTGAAGCGGGCGAGGCTGGCCAGCACGACGTTGTTGCGCACGTCCATGCCGGTGGCGAGGCCGAAATGCTTGCGGTCCTCGGAGAGGTAGCCGATGCCGGCGCGCACCGCGTCCTGCGGGATGCGAATGTCGACCTTTTTGCCATGCATGAAGATGTCGCCGCTGTCGCGGCGGTCGGCGCCGAAGATGGCGCGGGCAACCTCGGTGCGGCCGGCTCCCATCAGGCCGGCGAAGCCGAGGATTTCGCCCTTGCGGACAGAAAGGCTGACATCGCGGATGACCGCGCCGCGATTGAGGTGCTTGACCTCGAGCACGACCTCGGAATTGGAATGGTCCGGTATGTCGGGGCGCTCGTCGGTCAGCGCGCGGCCGACCATCATCGAGATGATCTTGTCGACAGGCGTTTCAGCGGCCGGAACCGTGCCGATATACTCGCTGTCGCGCATGACGGTGACGCGGTCGGCGATGCGCTTCAGCTCATCCATCTTGTGCGAGATGTAGACGATGCCGACGCCCTCGGCCTTGAGCCTTTCGATGATGGCGAAAAGCTCGGCGATCTCGGCGTCGTTCAAGGCAGCGGTCGGCTCGTCCATGATCAGCACGCGCGAGCGGTAGGACAGCGCCTTGGCGATCTCGACCATCTGCTGGCGGGCGATCGTCAGGCCGCCGACCGGCGTGCGCGGGTCGAGCTTGAGATGCATGCTGGCGAAGATTTCGGCGGCGTCGGCGTTGAGCTTCGCCTCGTCGAGCAGCAGGCCGCCGACTTTGCGTGGCTCGCGGCCGATGAAGATGTTCTGTGCCGCCGTCAGGTGCGGCATCAGGTTGAGTTCCTGATGGATGATGCCGATGCCGAGATCCTGCGCCTGGCGCGGCGAGTTGATCTCGACCGGCTTGCCGTCGAGCAGGATTTCACCGGCGTCGCGCCGGTAGATACCGGCAAGAATCTTCATCAGCGTCGACTTGCCGGCGCCGTTCTCGCCCATCAAGGCGTGGACCTCGCCCGAGCGCAGCTCGAGCTGGGCATTGTGCAGGGCGCGCACGCCCGGAAACGACTTGCCGATGTCCTTCATCACGACGAGGGCGGTCATGCGCGTCCTCCTTCGAGGCCGTAGAAGCGTCGGGCGGCTCCCGCCAGGATGTGGGCCCGTTCGCTGGCGCTGAGGCCGTCCAGCAGAAGCTCGGTGACTTCAATCCAGAAGCCGAAGCTCGCAGCCAGGGTCAGCACCGGCCAATCCGAGCCCCACACGATGTGCTTTGGGCCGAACCACGCAAGCAGTTTTTCGACAGTCGGCCGCAGAGCCGCAACGGCTCTTTCCGGCGTCGTGCGACGGTCGGCGGGCAGTTCGGTGAGCAGACCGGAGAGCTTGCAATAGACCTGCGGCGCGCGCGCCAGTGCTGCCATGCCGCTCTGCCACATGGCGTGGCGCGGATCGCTGGCTTCGGCCGCGAGTGCCGGCTTGGCGGCGTGGTCGATGATGACGGGCAGGTCAGGATTGGCATCGACGAAACGCCTCAGTGCCGCGAGATGCTGCGGCATCACCAGCGCGTCGAATCGCAGGCCGAGGCGCTTTAGCGCGGCGATGGCCTCAGGATGTGGGCGGGTGGCGATCCAGTCGGCGTCGTCGAGATCCTGCAGCATCGGCCTCACACCCTTGAACAATGGGTTTTTCGCCAGGCGCTCCAGCGAGGCCACGCTCTGGGCCGCGGACAGATCGACCCAGCCGACAACACCGGCCACGGCCTTATCGTCACGGCCCTGGTCGAGCAGGAATTCCGTCTCCGCCTCGGTCGGGGCGGCCTGAACGAGAATGCGCTGGCCGATGCCTGAAGCTTCGGCAAGGGGCCGCATCTCCGCTGGGCCGAAGTCGCGATAGATCGGCGCGAGATGGGTCGCGTCAGGCGTCAACCAGCCATAGTCGCCGCGCTGGAGCGCCCAGTAGTGGCAGTGGCCGTCGATCCTTTCGATCATGGCCGCCGCCCCGCCTAGATGGTGACGCCGCCGTCGACCAGGACAGCCTGGCCGGTGACGAAGCGGGATTCATCGGACAGCAGGTAGACGACCAGCGGTGCGATGTCGTCGACGGTCGCAAGGCGGCCGATCGGCTGGCGGGCGATGAAATCCTTCTCGGCCTGCACCGGGTCGGCGGCAGCGGCAATGCGGCCACGCAGCGAGGGCGTGTCGACGGTGCCGGGGCAGAGCGCGTTGCAGCGCACGCCGCGGCGGATGTAGTCGGCGGCGATGCCCTTGGTGAAACCGATCACCGCCGCCTTGGTGGCGCCGTAGAGCAGGCGGTTGGGAAAGCCTTTGATCGACGAGGCCATCGACGCCATGTTGAGAATGGCGACGCTGCCGGTCTTTTCAGCCTGCTCCAGCATGCCGGGCAGGAACGCCTTGGTGGTGCGGTACATGCTCTTGACGTTGAGGTCGAAGCTGAAATCCCAGTCTTCGTCGCTGCAATCCAAAATGGTGCCGTTGTGGACGAAACCGGCGCAGTTGAAGAGCCCGTCGAGCGGTGCCTGCTGCCTGGCGAAGGCGGCGACTGCCGGGCCATCGCGTACGTCGAGCCGATGGATCTCGATGCGGTCGCTTTCGGCTGCAAGCGCTGCCAAAGCCTCGGCATTGATATCGGTGGCAATGATGTGGGCGCCTTCGGCGGCGCAGGCCAGCGCGCTGGCGCGGCCGATGCCTTGGGCGGCGGCGGAAATGAAGATGCGTTTCCCGCTTAGTCGCATAACCGTTGCCCTCCCAGCAAACTGCTTGCGTCTGTCTATATACGAACATACTATTCATAAATGAACTGACCTTGCAATGGGGAAATGCGAGGCGGATCGACAGGGAGGATTTCGAGCGATGCCAAAAGGGCCTTCAAAGACCGCCAACAGCGCCGACAAGGACGAGCGCTACCGGGCGCCGGCGCTCGACAAGGGGCTGGACATTCTGGAGTTGCTCTCGGAGCAGCCGGGCGGGCTGACGCGCGCCGAGATCGTCAAGGCGATGGGGCGCGGGCCGAGCGAGGTCTACCGCATGCTCGAACGTCTCGTGGCGCGCGACTTTGTCAGCCGCTCGCCTGAAGGCGACCGTTACGCGCTGACGATGAAGCTGTTCATCCTCGCCCACCGGCACCCGCCGGTCCGCCGGCTGGTGGCGCGGGCGCAGCCGCTGATGGATGCGTTCTCGGTGGCGGCCGGCCAGTCATGCCACCTGGTGGCGCCGGACCGCGACGCGGCGATCGTCGTGGCGCATGCCAGCTGCCCCGGTAACTGGGAGTTCGGCATCCGCATCGGCGCTCATATCGAGTTGCTGACCACCAGCTCCGGCCACATCCTGCTCGCCTTCCAGGACGAGCATTCGAAGGCCGAGGTGGCAGCACGCTGGGAAGGCACGAAACTGGCGGACGCGCGTGAAAAGCTGGAGCCGACACTGACCGGTTATCGCGACGCCGGCCATCGGGTCGGCCCGAGCCAGCAGATGCGCGCCATCGACGACATTTCCGTGCCTATCCTGTCGTCAGACGGTTATGCGATCGCCGTGCTGACCTGTCCCTATATCCAGCGGCTGGACGACAAGCAGACCGACGTCGATCAGACGCTTGCGCTGCTCAAGGATGTCGCGGCGAAGCTGTCGCTGTCTTAAGGCAGAAGCCGCCCCTCGGGCGGACGACCGCAATACCCCCACCCCTGACCCTCCCCACAAGGGGGAGGGAGACTTTCCCGGCCATCCCGAGCCGACGTTCAGCGATGTTGGTGCAACGGCGACGTAACCATTCCCCTCCCTCTGGTGGGGAGGGGTTAGGGGTGGGGTGGCAGCGGAACGCGATTGAGCGCGCTTCAAGCCTCCGGCGGGATGACGCCCTTGCGGACGGCGAAGTCGGCGTAGAAGCGGCGTTCCTGGGTCTGGATGACGGCGTAGGCCTTTCTGGCGCGTTCATAGAAGGCGAAGCGCTCGATGCCGACCATTTTGGTGTCGGTGCCCTCGATCAGCTTGCCGACCTCGCGCTGGACGTCGGGTATCTCGTCGGGCTTGCCAACGACTTCCATGCGACCGAAAGCATCGTCGACAAAGGTGTCGACGGGCATCACCGACAGCACCGCCTTCATCACCCGGACGATGTCGGCGTCGATGCGCAGCGGGCGGCCATAGACGGTTTGCCTGGCCATGGCATCGGCCGGGAAGTTGGCGTCGGCGATGATCAGGTCGTCGCCGTGGCCCATCGAGCGCAGCACGTAGAGCACGTCGGCGCTGAGCAGTGGATCGATGCCTAGGAGCATGGGCGAATACCTGATTATGCGGGGTTGCAGGGAAGCAATGTGCCGGCGCGCGCGGCAACAGGCAAGCGAAAGCCTTGGCTCAAGGCTCCCGCACAAACCCTTCGCTCGCGACAAGCAGGTTGCGCGTGTAATCCTTGGTGACTTTGCGGGAGGCGAGATCGCCGGCGTCGAGCCGCTCGACCTCCTCGCCGCTCTGCATCACCATCAGCCGCTCGCACATATGGGTGATGACGCCAAGGTCGTGGCTGACCATGACGAAGGTCAGCTTGCGGTCGCGGCGGATCTGTTCGAGCAGGTTCAACACCTCGGCCTGCACCGAGGCGTCGAGCGCCGATGTCGGCTCGTCGAGCAAAAGCACCGACGGCTCGAGGATCAGCGCACGGGCGATGGCGACGCGCTGGCGCTGGCCGCCGGAGAGCTGGTGCGAATAGCGGAAGCGGAAACCGGAGCCGAGGCCGACCTCGTCGAGCGCGCGCTGGATGCGCTTTTCGGTGTCGGCAAAACCGTGGATGTCGAGCGGTTCGAGCAGCAGTCGGTCGACGGTCTGGCGCGGGTGCAGCGAACCATAGGGGTCCTGGAACACCATCTGCACCTGACGGTAGAATTCCTTGTCGCGGGTCTTGCCCAGGCGCTTGCCAGCGACGTCGATGGTGCCCGAGGTCACGGGTGCCAGGCCAGCGACGGCGCGCAGCAGCGTCGATTTTCCCGAGCCGGATTCGCCGACAAGGCCGAAGGACTCGCCCTGGGCAACTTTGAGGCTGACGTCCTTGAGCGCGATGAAGTCGTCATAGACGACGCGCAGGCGATCGATGGAAAGGGCAGGGGTCACAGCAGCCACTCCGGCTGGCGGTCGAGCACGGGCAGCGGGTGCCGGCTCGTGCCGATCTTGGGCATGCAGTTGAGCAGGCCTTGCGTGTAGGGGTGCTTCGCCTGAGACAGTTCGGAGGCCTTGAGCTCCTCGACGATCTTGCCGGCATACATGACGATCACCCGGTCGCAGAAGGTCGAGACCAGGCGCAAATCGTGCGAGATGAAGATCAGCCCCATGCCGCGGTCGATGACGAGGCGGTCGAGGATGCGCAAGATGTCGAGCTGGACGGTGACGTCGAGTGCTGAGGTCGGCTCGTCGGCGATCAGCAGTTCCGGCCCGGCGATCAGCATCATGGCGATCATGGCGCGCTGGCCCATGCCGCCCGACACCTCGTGCGGGTAGAGGTCGTAGACGCGTTTTGGGTCGCGGATCTGGACGGCGGCGAGCATGTCGAGCGCGCGCTCGCGTGCCGCCGACTTGCCGATCTTCTCATGCGTTCGCAGCGTCTCGACGATCTGCCGGCCGATGGTCATGACCGGATCGAGCGAGTATTTGGGGTCCTGCAGGATCATGGCGATGCGGTTGCCACGCAGCGCCCGACGCTCGGCAGCGGATGCCTTGAGCAGGTCGATGCCGCTGAACTCGAGCCGCCTCGCCTTGATCTCGGCCTGCTGCGGCGTCAGCCCCATGATGGCGCGGCCGGTCTGCGACTTGCCCGAACCGGACTCGCCGACGATGCCGAGCCGCTCCTGGCCAAGTGAAAAGGACACGCCGCGCACCGCTTCCACCACGCCGGTGCGGGTGGGAAAGGAGACGCTGAGGTCTTCGACATGCAGCAGCGTGCTCATTGGCCGCCGCTGCGTGTGTCGAGTGCGTCGCGAAGGCCGTCGCCGAGCAGGTTGAAGCCGAGGCTGACGATGAGGATGGCGGCGCCGGGTGCGGCCGCGACCCACCACTGGTCGAGGATGAAGCGGCGGCCCGAGGCGATCATCGCGCCCCATTCGGGCAGCGGCGGCTGTGCGCCGAGACCGAGGAAGCCGAGGCCGGCGGCTGTCAGGATGATGCCGGCCATGTCGAGCGTGACGCGCACGATCAGCGAGGAGATGCACAGCGGCATGATGTGGCGCAGCACGATGCGCATCGGCGAGGCTCCCATCAGCTTGACTGCGGCAATGTAGTCGGAGTTGCGCACGGTCAGCGTTTCGGCGCGGGCGATGCGGGCATAAGGCGGCCACGAGGTCAAAGCGATGGCGATGATGGCGTTTTCGATGCCGGGCCCAAGCGCTGCGACAAAGGCCAATGCCAGCACCAGCTTGGGGAAGGCGAGGAAGATGTCGGTGACGCGCATCAGCACCGCATCGATCCAGCCACCGGCATAACCTGCGGCCGTGCCGACCAGCAGACCGATCGGCGCGGCGATGATCGCCACCAGCACGATGACCTGCAAGGTCAGCCGCGAGCCGTAGATCAGGCGCGAGAGGATGTCGCGGCCCTGGTCGTCGGTACCGAGCCAGTTGGTGCCGCTGGGCGCCAGCAGGCGGGCATTCTTGAGATCGCCGATATAGGGCGAATGGGGCGCCAGCAGCGGCGCGAAGGCCGCGACGAACAACAGCAGCAGGATGATGCCGAGGCCGATGACCGCCAGCTTGTTGGCGGCAAAGCGGCTCCAGGTCAGGTAGGCGCGGCCGAGCCGGGCCTGCAGGCGCGATTGCGGACGGTCGGTGAGGAGCCATTCGCGGCGGGTCATGACAGTGTCGCTCATCGGATCCGCGTCCTTGGGTCGAGCAGGCGATAGAGCAGGTCGGAGAGCAGGTTGAGCGCGATGAACACCGAACCGATGACGATCGTGCCGCCCAGCACCGCGTTCATGTCGGCGTTCTGCAGCGAGTTGGTGATGTAGAGGCCGAGGCCGGGCCAGGCGAAGACCGTCTCGGTCAGCACCGAGCCTTCGAGCAGGCCGGCATAAGACAGCGCAATCACGGTGACCAGCGGCACGGCGGCGTTGCGCAGCGCATGACCCCAGATGATGCGGGTTTCCGACAGGCCCTTGGCGCGCGCCGCGACGATGTATTCCTGGCTGAGCTCGTTGAGCATGAAGGAACGCGTCATGCGGCTGATGTAGGCGAGCGAGAAGTAGCCGAGCAGCGAGGCCGGCAGGATGATGTGCGCGAAGATGTCCTTGAACGCCGCCCAGTCTCGGTTGAGCACCGCGTCGAGCAGATAGAAGCCGGTGATCGGCGTGAAGGTGTATTCGAACACCACGTCGATGCGGCCGGGGCCGGCGGTCCAGCCGAGCCGGGCGTAGAACACCAGCAGCGCCAAAAGGCCGAGCCAGAAGATCGGCACCGAATAGCCAATCAGGCCGATGATGCGCACGATCTGGTCGGCGAGGCTGCCGCGCTTGACGGCGGCGAGCACGCCAAGCGGGATGCCGAGTGCCGCACCGATGATGGTGCCGACGGTTGCCAGCTCCATCGTCGCTGGGAAGACGCGGCGGATGTCGGCCATGACGGGGTTGGTGGTCAGCACCGAGGTGCCGAAGTCGCCTGACAACACGCCTTTCACATAGAGATAGAACTGCTGGTAGTAGGGCAGGTTGAAGCCCATCTCCTCGCGCGTGCGCTCGACGACATGGGCGGGCGCCCGGTCGCCGACGATGGCGAGAACGGGGTCGATCGGCACGACGCGGCCGATGAAGAAGGTCACCGCCAACAGGCCGAGATAGGTCGTTGCCACGATCACCACAAAACCGGCGACCGCCTTGAGAATGGCGGAGGCGCGCTTGTTGGCGCGCCTCGCTTGCGTCTGATTTTCCATGCTGCTCAACGGATCGATCCCTTAAGGATCAGTCCTTGGTCACGGGGGCGACGAAATTGGAGTCGAAATTCGGCCCAAGCTTGTAGTTCTTGACGTTGCCGCGCAGGCCCGCGACCTCGGTCTGCTGGAAGATCAGCAGGAACGGGCTGGTGTCGAGTGCCGCCTGCTGCAGTTCCTTGTACATGGTGGCGCGCTTGTCATTGTCGCGCTCCAGAAGGGCAGCCTTGGTCTTTTCGGTCAGCTCCGGCACGTCCCAGGCATTGCGCCAGGCCAGCGTCTTCACCGTGCCGTCGTCGGCGTTGTTGGGATTGGAGGTGAAGGTCTCGGCATTGGAGTTAGGATCCCAGTAATCCATGCCCCACTGGCCGATATACATGTCGTGGTTGCGAGCACGGTACTTGGTCAGCGTCTGCTTGCCGTCGCCGGGGATGATCTCGAGCTTGACGCCGGCCTGGCCGACCGTCTGCTGGAAGGACTCGGCGATGCCGGTGACTGGCTGGGTGTTGCGGACGTCCATGGTGACAGTGAAGCCGTCCTTCAGCCCTGCCTTCTCCAGCAGCTCCTTGGCCTTGGCGACGTCGAAGGTGAACGGGTTGGAGTCGAGCGCGCCGAGCACGCCCTTGGCCTGGTAGGTCTGGCGGATTTCGCCGATGCCCTTGATCAGGGTCGAGCCGATGGCGTCGTAGTCGACCAGGTACTTGAGCGCCTGGCGTACTTCAGGCTTGGCCAGGTTCGGGTTCTTCTGGTTGAGGCTGATGTAGTAGACAGTGCCCTTGGGTGCGCTGGTGGTGGCCAGCTCGGCGTTCTTGGAAATGGCTTCCAGGTCGCCAGGCTCGAGGTTGCGGGCGACGTCGATGTCGCCGGCTTCGAGCATCAGGCGCTGGGTCGCGCTTTCCTTGACGTGGCGATAGATGACGCGGGCCAGGGCCGGCTTGTCGCCGTAGTAGTTGTCGTTGCGCTCGAGCACGAGGATTTCGTTGGCGCGCCAGTCGCGGATCTTGAACGGACCCGAGCCGGCATAACCGGTCTTGAGCCAGCCATTGCCGAAGTCGTTGTCGAACTTGTAGTCGTCGGTCGGCGTCACCGGTGCGACATGCTCAAGCACCAGCTTGCTGTCCATCACGGCGCCGACCGTTGCGGTCAGGCAGTTGAGCACGAAGGACGGCGCATAGGACTTGTCGACAGTGAAGACGAAGGTGCTGTCGTCGACAGCCTTGGCCTTTTCGGTGACGTTGTCCTTGGTCAGGCCGAACTGGGTGAGGATAAAGGCCGGGCTCTTGTCGAGCTTGACGACGCGCTCGAACGACCAGGCCACGTCCTTGGCGGTGATCGCATTGCCGGACGCGAACTTCAGGCCAGACTTGAGCTTGAAGGTGTAGGTCAGGCCGTCATCGGAAACGGTCCAGCTCTCGGCGACTCCCGGACGCACCTTGGTGGTGTCGTTGATGTCGAGGCGCACCAGCATGTCATAGGCGTTGCCGAGGAATTCGGCCGGGCTGAGCTCGAAGGACTCGGCCGGGTCGAGCGTGATGGTGTCGTCGATGGCCCAGGCCTGGACCAGCGTATCGGCAGGGGTCGCTGCAAGCGCGGGTGCCGCAAAGACCATCGCCGACAGCGCAGCGCCTGCAAGCATAAGACGGAAATGCCCGTTCATTTTACCGATCATCATTTTTCAGTTCCCCAAGTTGACGATTATTTATTGTTAGGCCGCCGCTTCATGCCAGGCCGAGCGCAAGACCCTCAGCCAGTTGTCGCGGCAGATTTTCGCCAGATCGGAGTCACCGTATCCAGCATTCCGCAGAGCCGCAACGAGGTTCTGAAGCCCGGTTGCGTCGCCGATCTCGGCCGGCATGGTGGCGCCGTCGAAGTCCGAACCGAGCGCCACGCCGTCGATGCCGACATGCTCGACGAGATAGTCGATGTGGCGGATCATGTTGGAGAGCGGGGTGTCGGTGTTCTTGGCTCCGTCCTCGCGCAGCATGGTGACGGCGAAGTTGAGCCCGACCAAGCCGTTGCTTTCGCGTACGGCGGCCAGCTGCTTGTCGGTCAGGTTGCGGCTGATCGGCGTGATCGCATGGACGTTGGAGTGGCTGACGATCAGCGGCTGGTCGCTGAGCTTGGCGACGTCCCAAAAGCCCTTTTCGGTGATGTGGGCGAGGTCGATGGCGATGCCGATGCGGTTGCATTCCTTGACCAGGCGCTTGCCGGCTTCGGTCAGTCCGGGGCCGGTATCGGGGCTCGAGGGGAAGGCGAAGGGCACGCCATGGCCGAAGACGGTGTTGCGGCTCCATACCGGGCCGAGCGAACGCAGGCCGGCGGCATAAAACACGTCGAGCGCGGCAAGATCGGCGTCGATCGGCTCGCAGCCTTCCATGTGCAGCACCGCGGCGAACTTGTCTTCGGCTTGCGCGGCAGCGATGTCGGTGCTGTTGCGGCAGATCTTCCAGCCGCCGGCGCGCTCGATCCTGAAGGCAATCGAGGCCATGTCGAGGGCGATGTCGAGCGACGGCGCGCGCTCGAGCGGCTTGCACAGCGGAATGGCGTAGTGGCCGTATTCGTCGCGCACTTCATCGGGCATGTTGGCAGAGGTGATGTAGATGGCGCACAAGCCGCCGACGAGGCCGCCCTTCTGGGCGCGCAGCATGTCGATATGGCCCTGCTTGGTGCCTTCGATGAATTCGGCCACCGGGTCGGCACCCTTGGCGGCGTTGTTCCATAACCGGTAAAGAACGTCGTTGTGGCCGTCGAAAACTGCCTGCATTACCCACTCCTGTCTGCGGCGGCAGTTGGAGGATGCGCGACAGGGCAAGTCAACCTGTCCGCTGGCGTGCGCTTTGCGCCGATGCCGCAAATCCGCTTCGCGCAGGCAGGCAGGACCAAAAGGAACTTCGGCCTGGACCATTCGATGCCGGTGGTGGGGTTTCGGCGCGGAAATGCGCGCTGTTGGTCGCACAATTTGCCGAATGGCGACGTTGTAGATGACCTTGCGGAAGAACTGCGGCCTTCTTCGGTCTTGAATTGTGGTGAATATTTATGCAGGCGAGTGAAGCCAGCGACGTAGCCGCAGGCTTGGCAACCAATCACCACAGGAAATTTACATATGTCAGAAGTCAGTCTTCTCGATCATGCACTCGTGCGCCTCGACGAGGCCGCGAAACATCTCAACGTCGATGCCGACGTGATCGAGAAACTGAAATTCGCCCGCGAGACCACCAAGGCCCGCCTGATGATCCGCATGGACGACGGCTCGCGCAAATCCTTCCTAGCCTGGCGCTGCCGCTATGACGACACGCGCGGACCGACCAAGGGCGGCATCCGCTTCCATCCGGAATCGACGGCCGACGAGGTCGAGATGCTGGCGTTCTGGATGACCTTCAAATGCGCTGTCATGAACCTGCCCTATGGCGGTGGCAAGGGCGCCGTGCAGGTCGACCCGCGCAAGCTGTCCAAAGCGGAACTGGAGCGGCTCTCCCGCGCCTACATCCAGGCCTTTGCCCGCATCATCGGCCCGGACCGCGACATCCCGGCCCCCGACGTCTACACCAACTCGATGATCATGGGCTGGATGGCCGATGAATACGCGCAGATCGTCGGCCAGGCCTCGCCGGCCGTGATTACGGGCAAGCCGCTGGCGCTGGGCGGTTCGCTCGGTCGCGGCGATGCCACCGCGCGCGGCGGTTTCTATCTGGTTCGCCATCTCGCCGAGGAACTCGGTCTGAAGGGCAGCCTGCGCATCGCCGTGCAGGGCTTTGGCAATGCCGGCCAGCACATCGCCCGCCTGCTTGCTTCTGATGGTCACAAGATCGTTGCCGTTTCCGATTCCGAAGGTGCCGTGCAGGCTGCTGGCGGGCTCGACCTCGACCGCCTGTTCGTCGCCAAGGACAGCGGCCGTTCGGTCGTCACCACCGCCGGCCAGGGTGGCCATGAGTTGCTCGATGGCGCGGCGCTCGTCGGCGTCGATTGCGACATCCTGGTGCCATCGGCGCTGGAGAACATGATTCGCATCGACAATGCCGACAACGTCAAGGCGCGGATCGTGCTCGAACTGGCCAACGGCCCGGTCACTGCGGAAGCAGATGCGGTCTTGGAGAAGAAAGGCATTATCGTCCTGCCTGACATCCTGGCCAATGCCGGTGGCGTGACTGTCTCCTATTTCGAATGGGTGCAGAACCGTCAGGGCTATTACTGGCCGATCGAGGAGATCCACGAGCGCCTGCGCACCATCATGGAGCGCGAGGGCCGCGCGATCTGGGACGTCGCCAAGGCCAAGGATGTGTCGGTGCGCACTGCCGCCTATGTCCATGCGCTTGCCCGACTTGCCGAGGCGATCGAAGCACATGGTACGCAGAACTACTTTGCCAGCTGATCCAAATCGGACACGCCGTCGGATCGAAAATGGTCCGGCGGTGCTGATTCAATGATTTAGGGCGTCCAACTGGACGCGCGGCGCTCTGGCCCGCCATTTTCCGGTTGAAGCGCCGAATGGGTGCGGCTAGGGCTGTTGCCTGAAATCCCCCACAAACCTTGCCTTTGAGGCAGATCCGGCGGCCCGACAATGTCCTTCATTCCCGATTGGTCGACCATTATCCAGTTCGCGATTGCAACCTTCATCATCGCGATCACACCCGGACCCGACATGACCCTGTTCGTCGGGCGCGCGTTGTCGGAAGGCCGCAAGGCGGGCTTTGCCTGCATGGCCGGAGCGATGACCGGCATCGTCTTCCACACCACGCTGGTGGCGCTCGGGCTGTCGGCGCTGATCGTCGCTTCGCCGCAGGCCTTCATGGCGCTCAAGATCGTCGGCGCCGGCTATCTCGTCTGGCTCGCCTTCCAGGCGGTCGCCAAGGGCTCGGCATTTTCGCCCGACACCACCAAGCGGGCGCCGCGCTCGGTGTTCCAGAACTGGGCGACCGGGCTCGGCATCAACCTGCTCAACCCCAAGATCATCCTGTTCTTCATGACCTTCCTGCCGCAGTTCGTGTCGGCTCACGACACCAATGCGCCGGGCAAGCTGTTTTTCCTCGGCGCGATGTTCATCATCCTGTCGCTGCCGGTGACGGCACCGATGGTGATCGCGGCAGACAGGTTCGCCGGCCTGCTCAGGAAGAGCCCCAAGGTAACGCGCATCGTCGATTATCTGTTCGCCGGTGTGTTCTCGGCCTTCGCGCTGAAAATCCTTACGGCGCAGGCGAAGTAGGCCGCAGCGCACCGGCAAAGCGGCCGGTGACGAACCAGTAGGCAATCCCGCCGATCAGGCCGCTGCCGATGATCGATACCGGCAGCAGCGGATCGCGGTAAGCGAAACCGTGTTCGCCGCTCTGGTAGGCGAAGCCGATGAACACCAGCGCCACGAAGCCGCCGGCCAGTGCATAGAACAGCCAGTCGCGCTTGCCGAGCAACTCGGCGAGCAGCATGACGACGATTGCCGGCACGAAGGCGAAATAGGCGACGAAAAGCGCGGTGAAGGGGATGGTGAAGACCATCGAACCGCTCGCCACTTCGGATGGCATGTCGGCGGCCATCAGGCCGGTGACGCCGAGGAAGACCACATTGAGGAAGGCGCTGGCGGCAAGCGATGCCGCCGCATAGCCCAGAACCATATGGGCGAATTTGCCGAGGTAGAGCAGGACGCGGCTCACGCCTCGCCGTGTCCTGCAATCATCATGGCTTCGAGCGCCAGGCGCTCGGTCTTCTTCATGCGCTCGGATTCCGACTTGAGCTGGCCGCAGGCGGCGAGGATGTCGCGGCCGCGCGGGGTGCGGATCGGCGAGGCATAGCCGGCATTGTTGATGTAGTCGGCGAACTTCTCGATCGTCTCCCAGTCCGAGCACTGGTAGTTGGTGCCGGGCCAGGGGTTGAACGGGATCAGGTTGATCTTGGCTGGCACGCCCTTGAGCAGCTTGATCAGCCCCTTGGCGTCCTCGATGGAGTCGTTGACGTCCTTCAGCATCACATACTCGAAGGTGATGCGGCGGGCGTTGGACAGGCCGGGATAGGAGCGGCATGCCTCGATCAGGTCCTTGAGCGGGTACTTCTTGTTGATCGGCACAAGCAGGTCGCGCAGATCGTCATTGGTGGCATGCAGCGAGATCGCCAGCATGACGCCGATCTCCTCGCCGGTGCGGAAGATTTCGGGCACGACGCCCGAGGTCGACAGCGTGATGCGGCGCTTGGACAGCGACAGGCCGTCGCCGTCGGAAGCGATCAGCAACGCCTTCTTCACCGCCTCGAAATTGTAGAGCGGCTCGCCCATGCCCATCATGACGATGTTGGAGATCTTGCGGCCCTCGGCCGGCACGATGGCTCCATCGGGCGTATTGCGGTCGGGGAAATCGCCCAACCGGTCGCGCGCCGTCATCAGCTGCGTCAGGATCTCTTCCGCCGTCAGGTTGCGCACCAGCTTCTGCGTGCCGGTGTGGCAGAACGAGCAGGTCAGCGTGCAGCCGACCTGGGACGAGATGCACAGCGTGCCGCGGCCTTCCTCGGGGATGTAGACGGTTTCGATCTCGACAGGGCGACCCGCGCCGCGCGGCGGAAACCTAAACAGCCACTTGCGCGTGCCGTCGGAGGAAATCTGCTCCTCGACGATCTCCGGGCGCGCGATGTTGAAGTGCTTGGCGAGTTCTGCGCGCAGGTCCTTGGAGATGTTGAACATGTCGGCGAAGTCGGAGACGCCGCGGACATAGAGCCAGTGCCAGAGCTGCTGCACGCGCATCCTGGCCTGGCGTTCGGGAACGGTACCGGAGGCAATGAGCGCTTCGGCAAGCTCCTCGCGGGTGAGGCCGATCAGCGACTCCTTGACGGGCGCAGCCGCACGGGCGCGCAACGCGTCACGGGTAGCATCGGTGGTGAGGTCGAGCGAAAGGGTCATTCGTGCTCAGCTAGGTTGATATCGCGGCAAATGCAGGATTTTGGGGCGACATATCACAGGTCTGTCGCCGCGTCACGTTTTGGCGGCCATGCATTTGTGCCGCAGCTTTGCGTTCTGTTAGGCATTGGCCGGGATGGTAGGCGGATGAGCAACATCCTACACATCGTCCTGGTGGTGCTCGCCGTCAATGTTGCGGCGTTCGCTGCCTTCTGGCGCGACAAGCGGCTGGCTCGCGCCGGCTCGCGGCGCATCCCCGAGAAAACCCTGCTTTGGCTCGCGTTTGCCGGCGGCAGCGTTGGTGCGGTCACGGCCCAGCACCTGTTTCGCCACAAGACCCACAAGGAGCCGTTCCGGTCGCGTCTGTACCGCATCGTCCTGCTGCAGGCGGTCGCCATCACCGCCCTGGCGATCTGGCTGATAGCGCCGCGATGGGTATCCGGTCTACTCGATGCGGTGGGCGGTCGGGCAGTTTCGTAGATTTCCGCAACAAAAAGCCGGGCGATGGACCGCCCGGCTTTCGTAACCTGTCTCGCGCCTGCGCTTACCTGCGCTTACTTGCAGGTGGTGATCGACGTCAGCGCCGCTGAAATGCCCTTGAGCGAGAAGACGTAGTTGGTCGGATTGCCGCGGCCGGACTTGGCCGAGACCTTCATGTCCGTGCCGCCCTTCATGGCAGCGATCAGAGCCGGCTCTTCGGCTGCGTTCTCGACCCAGGCCGACTTGCCCTTGGTGAACATCGAGAAGCTCTTGTCGCCGATGGTGACGGAGACCTTGGAGTTTTCCTGGAAATTGTAGCCGGCAATGAACTGCGGCTCGAAGGAAACCTTCTGGCCCGGGCGCTGGCTGACGAAGAAGAACATGTCGCCATGGTCGAGGGTTGGCGGCTGCTTGTCGGTCGGCACCGTCAGCACGTAGCAGACCTTGCCGTTCTGCGCCTGGTAGCTGTAGGTGCCCCAGGCGTTGTGCTGGCCGATCTTGGTCGCCGACTGGGCGAGCGCCGGCATTGCCGACACTGCAAGCACCAGACCCGAAATTGTAGCTATCAAACCGCGCATCGCTTTTCCTGTACCTCAAATGGAGCGGGGCAGGCCGACTGCGCGCCCGCCCGTTCGCTTCATTTTGATTTAATCTGGGTTACCAAAGGGTGAACGTCTTTCAGAAAGGACTTTCACCGCGTGGAACCCCGCCGAACTGCCTGTTGTGGACAGGCACCTTGTCCCTGACGTGGTTGAAAACCACGAAAACGGCAAGAGTTTGACTTTTCGTTTCAGGATGAAACAAGCGGGGCCGCGCCGTCACTGATCCTGCGACAGCGCTTCCCTCGCGGCAAGCCGGTGCGCCGGGGTCATGTGGGCCCGAACTGCAGTGATAGCCGCTGTCAGCACGGCGATGTCGTCGGTGAAGCCGAGGCCAAGGATGACGTCGGGAATGGTGTCGACCGGCAGGATGAAATAACCGAGCGCGGCGATCAGGATACCCTTGGCCCGCAGCGGCGTGTCCTTGTCGAGCGCGCAATAATAGGCCGCCACCACCTCTTCCATGAAAGGCACGTGGCGGGCAGCACGCTTGGCGGTGCGCCAGAATTTCTCGCGCACCTCGGCTTCGCTTGCCGGAGCATCGTTGGTGCCACGAAAGCTGTCAAAGCCGGGGAACTTCACCATCCAGACAATCTCCTTTGCCCGAATTCTATCTTCTCACGCTGGCCGGAAGCCGGTTTCGGTCTCCGGGCCAATGCGCAGTCAAAGATGTGGGAAGGTTCGGCCTCCACTGCAAGATGCTAGGCTCAGGAACCGAAAAAGCTGTTCATGCGCTTCGCCAGCTTGATATCGAGCTCGGTCAGTCCCCCGGCGTCATGGGTGTTGAGCGTGACGTCGACCGTCTTGTAGACGTTCGACCAGTCGGGGTGATGGTCGAGTTGCTCGGCGGCCATGGCGACGCGGGTCATGAAAGCGAAGGCCTCGCTGAAGTTCTTGAACACGAAGCTGCGCGACATCGACAGCCCGTCGGCGGCAAGTGTCCAGCCACCGAGGGCTTCAAGTGCTGCCTTCAGCTCCTTCGGTTCAAGTTTCTCTCTGGCCATTTCATGCTCCCGTGATATGCGAAGTGTTCACCAGCATAGCGCGGGATCGATGAGCGAGAAGCCGGTAAAATCAATTCTCTTCGTTTGCCTCGGCAACATCTGCCGCTCGCCGCTCGCCGAGGGCGTGTTTCGAGCCGTGCTTGCCGAACGCGGGCTGGACGGCCAGTACACCATCGACTCTGCGGGAACCGGCGGCTGGCATGCCGGTTCGGCACCGGATCCGCGTTCGATCGCGGTTGCTGCCGAGCATGGCATCGACATCACCGCCCAGCAGGCGCGCAAGGTGGTGGCGCGCGATTTCGAGCGTTTCGACCTGATCCTCGGCATGGATCGCTCGAATGTCGACGATCTGCGGGCGCTCGCGCCATCAGGGGCGGTCGACCGTGTCGAGCTTTTCCTTGGCAACGCCAAGGACGGGCCAAAGGATGTGCCTGATCCCTATTATGGCGGTGAAGACGGGTTTTCTGCGGTCTACCGCATGATCCGCGAGGCTTCCGAGGCACTCGTCGACCGGCTCGATGCGCGGGCATCGCTGCCATTCAGCGGCCAGGCTTCCTCGACGATGTAGGGGCCGCCGCCGACCGAGTCGCGTGACGACATCAGGACGAAGCGGCCGGCACGGAAGGGCACGGCGGAAAAGTTGCCGCGTGCCGACAGATAATGCGCGACATCGAGCGGGCTGGTGTTCCTCAACCGCGCCAGCGTCACATGCGGCGTGAACTTGCGCGGATCTGATGGGAGGCCGAGGCGCTTGCAGATGCGGTCGATCTCGGCCTGCAGCGCATTCATCTCCGGCGATGGCGTGACGCCGGCCCAGACCGCGTGCGGCTTCTTCTGCCCGAAGGCGCCGACACCGCAGAGCGTGAGCTGGAAGTCGGGCCGGTCGACGCGGTCGAGCGCATCGACGATCTCGTCGGCAACATGGCCTTCGATGTCGCCGAAGAAACGCAAGGTGAGGTGATAGTTCTCGACGTCGATCCAGCGGGCGCCTGACAGGCCACCCCTGAGCAGGGATAGCGATAAGGCGGCATCACGCGGAATTTCGAGGGCGGTGAAAAGACGCGGCATGGCCAGGCTCCCTTCCTCGAATCGCAATTCGTAAGCTCAGCGAATCATCGATCGCCGTGCTCGGCAAGTGCTTTGTTCAGCTCTTGCTGTTTCGACAACGCAACGGACGCAGGTGTGTTGCATAGCTGCATGACGACGGTCATTTGCCGGCAATGACCTGCTCGACAGTCGGCAACACCTTTTCGACCATGCGGTCGATACCCTCCGCAGTCGGGTGCATTCCGTCTTCCAGCAGCAGCTTCGGATCGCCGGCAACACCATCGAGGAAGAACGGGTAGAGCGTGGCATCGTACTTCTCGGCCAGCTTCGGATAGATCGTGCCAAACTGTTCGCCATAGGCATGGCCGAGATTTGGCGCCGCCACCATGCCAGCCAGCAGTACCTCGATCTTGCGCTCCTTGAGCCGGGCAAGCATTTTGTCGAGGTTCTGCTCGATGAGCGCCGGGTCGATGCCGCGCAGCATGTCGTTGGCGCCGAGTTCCAAAATGACCAGCTGCGTTCCGTCAGGAATCGACCAGTCGAGCCGCGACAGGCCGCCGCTTGTGGTGTCGCCGGAGACGCCGGCGTTGGTAATCACGACATCGTGACCATTGTTGCGTAGCGCCTTTTCAAGCTTTTCGGGAAAGCTTTCGCCGGGATTGAGGCCGTATCCGGCCATCAGGCTGTCGCCGAAGCCAACGATCTTGAATGGTTCGGCCCAAACCGGGGCAGTCGCCGTGAAAAAGGCAAGAGATGCGGCAAAGAATGCGAAAATAAGATGTTTCAATGCCATGCCTCAAAACCCATATGACGAAAAATTCCTGCCTCTACATTTTCATATAGGACAGATTTGCCGTGACAGAAGCAGTCATCGAACTGAGAGACGTATCGCTGACGCTCGGAACCGGGGCTTCTTCCGTGCATGTGCTGAAAGGCGTGAGCCTTGATGTCGCGGCCGGAGAGGCAACCGGCATCGTCGGCCCATCGGGCTCCGGCAAGTCGACATTGCTGATGGTTTTGGCCGGGCTGGAGCGCGTCGATGGCGGCACTGTGAAGATTGCCGGCGAGCTGCTCAACGGCCGCAGCGAAGACCAGATCGCCGCGTTTCGTGGCCGCAACATCGGCATCGTGTTCCAGTCGTTCCACCTGATCCCCAACATGACGGCGCTTGAAAACGTCGCTGTGCCGCTTGAGCTTGCCGGCAAACGCGACGCCTTCGCCATCGCCGCGCGCGAACTGGCGGCTGTCGGGCTGGCCGACCGGGTGACGCATTATCCCGGCGAGCTCTCCGGCGGCGAACAGCAGCGCGTGGCGATTGCCCGCGCCTTGGCGCCCGAGCCGCGCATCCTGATCGCCGACGAACCCACCGGCAATCTCGACCAGGCGACAGGCCGGCAGATCGCCGACCTTTTGTTCGCCAAGGCCGCCGAACGGGCGATGACACTTGTGCTGGTGACGCATGATCCGGCGCTTGCCGCGCGCTGCGACCGGCAGGTGGCGATGCGTTCGGGACGGATCGAGGTGCCCGCAGTGACGGAAGTCGCCGAAAAAGTGCGGGCGTAGGCTCCCATGCTGAAAGACCTGCCTCTCGCCTTCCGTTTTGCCTCGCGTGAAATGCGTGGCGGCCTGCGCGGCTTTCTTATTTTCCTCACCTGCATCGCGCTCGGCGTCGCTGCTATCGGTGGGGTCAATTCGGTGGCGCGTGCGATCACCGCCGGTGTCGCCAGCGAGGGCCAGGCGCTGCTCGGGGGAGATATCCGCTTCCAGTTGATCCAACGCGAGGCGACCGACAAGGAACTGGCATTCCTCGAAAGCCTCGGCACGACCTCGCACAATGCCGGCATGCGCTCGATGGCGCGGCTGGAGGATGGCTCCGACCAGTCGCTGGTCGAGGCCAAGGCAGTCGACAGCACATATCCGCTTTATGGCGCGCTTGTCACCGAGCCTGCACTGCCGCGCGAGGAACTGTTCGCCGAGCGTTCGGGCGTTTTTGGCGCGGCGGCACCAGACCTTTTGTTCGAGCGCCTTAGCCTCAAGCTTGGCGACCGCATCAAGCTTGGCGGTGCTACTTTCGAACTCAGGGCCAAGCTTGTGACCGAGCCCGACGCGGTTTCCGACGGTTTCGGTTTCGCGCCACGGCTGCTGGTATCGATGGAGGGCCTCAGTGCGTCCGGCCTGATCCAGCCGGGCAGCCTTGTCGAGCATGCCTACAAGGTCCGGATGCCGGCGGGCACGAGCGAGGTCGAGTTGTCAGCCGTGCGCGAGCGGGCAAACGCCGAATTCCCCGAGGCCGGCTGGAGCGTGCGCACCCGCAGCAATGCAGCACCAGCGCTGTCGGCCAATATCGAGCGCTTCACCCAGTTCCTGACATTGGTCGGGTTGACCTCGCTTGTCGTCGGCGGGGTTGGCGTGGCCAACGCCGTGCGTGCCTATCTCGATGGCAAGCGCGGCGTCATCGCCACCTTCAAGAGCCTTGGTGCTTCGGGTGGCTTCGTGCTGAGCGTCTACCTCATCCAGATCCTGCTGATCGCAAGCGTCGGCGTCGTTATCGGCCTTGCGCTCGGCGCGCTGATGCCGTTTGCAGCGAGCGCTGCCTTGCAGTCGGTCATCCCGGTGCCGGCCGAAGCCGGCATCTACCCGGCAGCGCTCGGCATGGCGGCGCTGTTTGGCATCCTGGTCACGCTCGCCTTCGCCATCTTGCCGCTCGGCCGCGCCCGCGACGTACCGGCGACCGCACTGTTCCGCGAGATGGGGTTCGAGGGCCGTGGCCTGCCGAGGCTGGTCTATATCGCGACTGCTTTGGGCATCGCGGCGGTGCTGGCGCTGCTCGCGATCTGGTTCGCCGGCGATCGCCGCATCGCCACCATCTTTGTCGGCGCAACGCTCGTTTCCTTCCTGGTGCTGCGTGCCGTGGCCAGTGCCGTGCAATGGCTGGCGCGCAAGAGCCCGCGCGTCCGCTCGACAGCTCTCAGGCTGGCCATAGGCAACATCCACCGGCCGGGCGCGCTGACGCCGTCGGTGGTGCTATCGCTCGGGCTCGGGCTGACGCTTCTGGTGACGCTGGCGCTGATCGACGGCAACCTGCGCCGCCAGATCGCCGGCAGCCTGCCGGAACGGGCGCCGAACTTCTTCTTCGTCGACATCCAGCCCGGCGAGGTCGACGCTTTCGCCAAACTGGTCGAGGCCGAGGCACCGGGCGGTAAGCTTGTGCGCGTGCCGATGCTGCGCGGGCGTGTCATGGCGCTGAACGGCACCGACGTGCTGAAGCTCAACGTGCCGCCGGAAGGCGCATGGGTGCTGCGCGGCGACCGTGGCCTGACCTACGCCAAGAACCTGCCTGAGAACTCGACGCTGTCGCAAGGCACGTGGTGGCCGGCCGACTATTCCGGCGAGCCGCTGGTGTCGTTTTCGGCGCAGGAAGCCGGCGAACTTGGCCTCAAGCTCGGCGACATGGTGACGGTCAATGTGCTTGGCCGCAACGTGACGGCCAAGATCGCCAATTTCCGCGAAGTGCAGTGGGAATCGATGGGCATCAACTTCGTCATGGTATTTTCGCCCAACACCTTCGCCGGCGCGCCGCACAGCTGGCTTGCCACGCTGACCGAAGACAAGGCGTCGCCGGTCCAGGAATCGCGCATTCTCAATTCGGTGACGCGCAGCTATCCGGCCATCACCACGGTGCGGGTGAAGGACGCGCTCGACGTCGTCAACCGGCTCGTCGCCCAGCTTGGCACAGCGATCCGCGCCGCGGCTGGCGTGGCGCTGATCGCCTCGGTGCTGGTGCTGGCCGGCGCGCTTGCCGCCGGCAATCGCGCCCGTGTCCATGATGCGGTGATCCTGAAGACGCTGGGCGCCACTCGGCGGACGCTGATCTCGGCGTTTTCGCTTGAATATCTGCTGATTGGGCTGGCCACGGCGGTGTTCGCCCTGGCGGCGGGTGGCGTGGCGGCCTGGTTCGTCGTCGCCCGAATCATGACGCTGCCGTCGTCCTTCCTGCCCGAGGTCGCGGTGGCGACGATTGTCTTCGCACTGGTGCTGACTGTCGGTTTCGGCCTCATCGGCACCTGGCGCGTGCTTGGCCACAAGGCGGCGCCCGTGCTGCGCAGCGAGTGACGAAATGGCGTTGTGGGCTGGACTTCAACGACATTTGTATGAGAAATGTGCCCTCACAGCGGGTTTCAGGCCGTAACGGGCCTTGTTTAGGTCTGAAAGAACCCTCATATTTCGCCAGAGGCATGCTGGAGTCCCGCCAGCGGCGCCTGGGTCTCGGCCTGACACCCGACGGGGCAGAAGCAATAGAGGAAACCATGTCCGACTTTAGAAACTACCAGACGCGCATGGCGACGGCAGGCAGCCGCACCGACGCGTCGATCGACGAGGGCCTGCGCGCCTACATGCTCAAGGTTTACAACCTTATGGCACTTGGCCTCGTCATCACCGGCGTGGCCGCTTTCGGCACCATGATGCTGGCGACCACCAATGATCCGGCCACCGCGGTTGCGACGATGGGCAACGGCAAGATGCTGACCAGCCTTGGCGTCGCGCTTTACGGCTCGCCGCTGAAGTGGGTCGTCATGCTGGCACCGATCGGCATGGTGTTCTTCCTGAGCGCCCGCATCCAGTCGATGAGCACCTCGGGCGCGCAGACCGCGTTCTGGGTCTTCGCCGGCCTGATGGGCCTGTCGCTGTCGTCGATTTTCCTGGTCTATACCAGCGGCAGCATCGTGCAGACGTTCTTCGTGACCGCCGCTGCCTTCGGCGCGCTGTCGCTGTTCGGCTACACGACCAAGCGTGACCTGACGGCCATGGGCTCGTTCCTGATCATGGGTGTGTTCGGCATCCTGATCGCGATGGTGGTCAACATCTTCCTGCAGTCGTCGGCCCTGCAGTTCGCCATCTCGGCGATCGGCGTGCTGGTGTTCTCGGGCCTGACCGCCTACGACACGCAGAAGATCAAGGAGATGTATTTCGACGGCGACGACGCGCTCGTTTCCGGCCGCAAGGCGATCATGGGCGCACTGACGCTCTATCTCGACTTCATCAACCTGTTCTCGTTCCTGCTGTCGTTCCTGGGCAACCGCGAATAACAAGTTTGGACCATCAGACTTTTGAAGGGCGGCCCAACGGCCGCCCTTTTCATTTGCGCCGGGCTTTGCTCTAATGGAGGCAGAAAAATGGACTGCCTAAAAAATGAGCATGACGATACGGCACGCGCTGCCTGACGACCTCGACCGGATCACCGAGATCTATGCCGACGCGGTGCTCAACGGCACGGCGAGCTACGAGCTCGAGCCGCCGACACGCACTGAGATGGGCGAACGTTTCGAGGCGCTGATGGAGGGCGGCTACCCTTACCTCGTCGCCGAACGTGAAGGCACGATTGTCGGCTATGCCTATGCCGGTCCCTTCCGGGCGCGCCCGGCCTACCGTTTCATCGTCGAGGATTCGATCTACATTGCACCCGAGGCCAAGGGTGCGGGCATTGGCAAGGCATTGATGCAGGCGCTGATCGACGAGACAACACAGCTTGGCTTCCGTCAGATCATCGCGGTCATCGGCGATGGCCATGCCGACAGCGCGTCGGTGCGGCTGCATGAAAAGCTCGGCTTCCACCACACCGGGCGCATGGAAGGGTCAGGCTACAAGCATGGCCGCTGGCTCGACACGGTTTTCATGCAACTGGCGATGAATGGCGGTGCCACGGTGCCACCCGACCCAGGCTCGATGCCGGAACGGCGCTTCAGGGCAAAGGGCGGCGAGGGCTGAGCCGTCAACTCGTTCCGCCGACAAGCGGCACGAAGCGCACCGCGACCAGCGTCTTTTGCACGTAATCGTTTTCGCCGTTGCGCACGATCTTGACCAGTTGCTGGTCGCCGAGGGGGCCGAGCGGCATGATCAGCCGGCCGCCAATCGCCAGCTGCTGCTTCCAGGCTGGCGGCACGGTCCGGGAGCCCGCCGCCGACAGGATCGCGTCGAACGGCGCTTCGGCCGTGCAGCCTGCCGTGCCGTCGCCAGAAATCACCTCGACGGTGGTGTAGCCCAGCCGTTGCAGGCGGTCTCGTGCGGCCTCTGCAAGCAAATCCACCCGTTCGATGGTGACGACGCTGCCGGCGATCTCGGCCATGACTGCTGCCGCGTAGCCAGAGCCGGTGCCGATCTCCAAGACCTTATGGCGGCCGTTGAGCTCCGCCGCCCAAGCCATCAGCGCGACGATGTAGGGCTGGGAGATCGTCTGGTCGTGATCGATGGGAAGTGCCGTGTCGTCATAGGCACGGTCGCGCAGGGCCTCGGGCACGAATTCCTCGCGCGGCACAGCATTCATGGCTTCCAGCACCGCCAGCTCGGTCATGCCGCGCCGGGCGATCTGGTATTCCACCATCCTGAGGCGCGCTGCCCGGTCGTCGATCATGGCCTGCCTGCCGTTGCCCTTTAACTAGGGCGAGGGCGCAAGGTTCCCTGCCTCGGCACCTGCCGCAGCGTCCAGCTGATGCTGCAGCGCGACTGCCTGTGCTGCATTGCACAAGATGCAAAGCTCCTATGCAATATCAACACTTTAAATCGGACCACAGCGGAGCTAGATATCAGTCATCGAATTTGTCGGGCCTACCTCCTCCCAGGTTTCCGACGAATAGGTCAGCGCCTACCTCCTCCCAGACGCTGGCCACAAATAACGACACCCGCCGGACCTCCTCCCCCGGCGGGTGTTGTTTTTTCTGCCCCTCCCCACACATCGAAATCTGCCCGACCGCACGCACCGCGCGCCGATGGACCACGTCAGGCGAAACCGCCGGACAGGATGCCTGCCGCGTTCGCCGCTGTGGCGCTCGGGTGGCCGATCGGGCTATAGCCATTGCCAAGCGTCTCCCGGCGTGGAGAAACGAAACAATGCCCCGGCTCGGCGGCGCGTGCGCGCGCAGACGGCTGAGGGCGGTGAGGAACGAGGAAAGGAATTCAGCATGAACGTGACCAGCGAAACCGCTGCCCTTCTCGAACGGCTTGGCGTTGCCACAACCGCCTTCACCGGCGGCGACCTGATCGTGCGCAGCCCGGTGACAGGCGAGCAGATCGGCGCGTTGAAGTCGATTTCATCAGATGAAGCCGGTGCAGTCATCGCGCGCGCCGATGCCGCCTTCAAGGCCTGGCGCAACGTGCCGGCACCCAAGCGCGGCGAGTTGGTTCGCCTGCTCGGCGAGGAGCTGCGCGCTTCAAAGGCCGATCTCGGCCGCCTGGTGTCGATCGAGGTGGGAAAAATCCCGTCCGAGGGTCTGGGCGAAGTCCAGGAGATGATCGACATCTGCGACTTCGCCGTCGGCCTGTCGCGCCAGCTCTATGGCTTGACGATCGCCACCGAGCGTCCCGGCCACCGCATGATGGAGACCTGGCATCCGCTCGGCGTCGTAGGCGTCATCTCGGCCTTCAATTTCCCCGTCGCCGTGTGGTCATGGAATGCGGCCCTTGCCTTTGTCTGCGGCAACTCGGTGGTCTGGAAGCCGTCGGAAAAGACGCCGCTGACAGCGCTCGCCTGCCAGGCGATCTTCGAGCGCGCGGCAAAACGTTTCGGTGCGGATGCGCCGGCAAACCTGTCGCAGTTGCTGATCGGCGACCGCGCCATAGGCGAGGTGCTCGTCGACCATCCCAAGGTGCCGCTGGTGTCGGCCACCGGCTCGACCCGCATGGGCCGCGACGTCGGCCCGCGCCTCGCAAAACGTTTTGCCCGCGCTATCCTCGAGCTCGGCGGCAACAATGCCGGCATCGTTTGCCCCTCGGCCAATCTCGACATGGCGCTGCGCGCCATCGCCTTCGGCGCCATGGGCACCGCCGGCCAGCGCTGCACCACCATGCGCCGGCTGTTCGTCCATGACAGCGTCTACGACCAGCTCGTGCCACGGCTGAAGAAGGCCTATGACAGCGTGTCGGTCGGAAGCCCCTTGGAGACAGCGTCGCTTGTCGGCCCGCTGATCGACAAGGCGGCCTTCGACGGCATGCAGAAGGCACTGAAGCACGCGGCCGAAAGCGGCGGCACGATCACCGGCGGCGCCCGCGTCGACCAGGGCCATGACGGCGCTTATTACGTCAAGCCGGCGCTGGTCGAGATGCCGGGCCAGGTCGGACCGGTGCTGGAAGAAACCTTCGCGCCGATCCTCTATGTCATGAAGTATTCCGACTTCGACGCCGTGCTCGACGCGCACAACGCCGTCGGTGCCGGCCTGTCGTCGTCGATCTTCACGCTTGACCTGCAGGAGGCCGAGCGCTTCCTGTCGGTCGAGGGTTCGGACTGCGGCATCGCCAACGTCAACATCGGCACCTCGGGCGCCGAGATCGGCGGCGCGTTTGGCGGCGAAAAGGAAACTGGCGGCGGCCGCGAGTCCGGCTCCGACGCCTGGCGCGCCTACATGCGCCGCGCCACCAACACGGTGAACTACTCCAAGGCACTGCCGCTGGCACAGGGCGTGTCGTTCGACATCGACTGAGCAAGGCGAAATCGGCTGCGGCGCTGGCATCGGCCACGCCGCAGCCCGCATGACTTCAAGCGCCGTCCGCCAAAGCGGGCGGCGTTTTCATTTATGGGTCAGAGCTCAAGATTCGGAACGATCCAGCCCGCCATTTCAGCCTGTGCGGCGGATGCGATAGGCAGCAGCCGGCGCGTTTCGAGATCGAAACAGATGGCGACCACCTCCATGGTACCGAAGGCGCGGCCGGAGAACGGGTGGAGCATCCAGTTGACGATGTTCATCGTGCGGCCGTCGGCGCGGGCGAGGCCGGAGCGCACCTCCCAGCAGCCGCCGCTTTCGGGCAGGTCTCCGAGCTGGATCAGGAATTCGAGCGCCGCAGCGCCGAAATGCGGTCCGCTGCGGTCGCTGTGGCGGGCGCAAAGTTCGCGCAGTGGCGTGATGATGTTGCGGACGCTGTCGGCCATGGCAGCGACGAAGGCTTGCGGCAGCATGCGTCCGGACGGGTCGCAGGGTGGCTGCAGCACTGCGCCCTGACCGAGAAGGCTCAGGCCGAGTTCTTGCGCCCGCTGACCCGATGCGGCTGTGAGAGATGGAAGCTCGCCAACGCTGCGTGGAAGCGCCCGCTTCGGCGTTTCCAGGAGGTCGCCCGCAATGCGCATGGCGAAGGCCTCAGGCCATGGCCGGCTGCCGCCACTCGCCGTCGCGACATGGCTGAGCCCGACGCGAAACGTTGCAGCGCACTCGCCAGAGGCACTGTCGAACATCATGGCGACGATCTCGGCCGTGCCCTCGCCAATGGCGGTGAAGCCGGCCGAGATATGCATCGACGCGCCGGCGCGCGCCTCGCGCAGGAAGCGGATGTGCATGGTGCTGACGGCAAGCGTCGTCTCTGAAGCCGGCGCGAACAGGCGTGGCAGCCCGGCAAGGCCAAACAGCATGGCGACAGCCTCCATGCAGCGCGCCACATAGAAGCGCGTGTTCATGTGGCCCATCTCGTCGCATTCCCAGGTGGCGACGCCGCCGCGCCAGACATCGCGCAGCCCCGATATGCCTGCAGTCATGCCTCGTCCTCCCTGTCCGGGGATCAGGCGTAGCGGCTGCCGCGTGCCGGCTCATCGTCGCATCGGACGATGCCTGGGCCGGAGCCGGCAGCTTGGCCATGCCAGATCAAATGTCGCAGCGTGGTCTATTTTCGCTTTCGTGCCATCGATGCTATCAGTGGCCGCTCGAAGAAAAGGTCGCGACGCTTGGTCGGATTTCGCCGCAAGGGAATTGGGTTCGGGGTCGCGCTTGCCGCGGCGCTGATGCTCGTCCTGCAGACGGTGGCCGGTGCTGTGGCGCTTGGCCAGGGCACGCCGCCGCTCGACATGTTCGGCAACCCGCTCTGCATCACCAGCAGCAGCGGTCACACCGCACCCGCCAAGAGCGACCACCCCAGCCTGGCCGAATGCTGCACGCTTGGCTGCAACATGCTCTCGGTGGTCGCGGTGTCGCCGCCTGATGGCACTGGGCTGCTGCTCGGGCGTCCGCTCGACACCGGCATCGTCTTCATAGCCCCGCGGCCCGACGCGTCGATCCCGCCAAAGCACGATCCCGGCAATCCGCGCGCGCCGCCGTTGGCCTGACGCTGACTGCCGGCTAAAGCTTCTGCCGCCATTCCAGACGGAAACCGCTTGGCGCGCCTTTCCTGGGAATTGCTGCAGCCGCAGCCGGACGACATCTCCCAATTCAGCTTACTTTGCGCCGCATGCGTCGGCGCTGCTTCAAGACACAGGAGTCTTCCATGACCCGTTCCGTTCGCGCTTCTTCGCGCCCGCTTTTCCGCAGCTTCGAGGAGCGCTTCGGCGTCGCCGTCTTTGCGCTGCTGCTGCTGTTTGCCTCGACCCATCAGTTGCTCGCCCATGGCTTCAAGGCCGGCGATCTCGAGATCGGCCATCCCTGGTCGCGCGCCACGCCGGCAGGGGCCAAGGTTGCCGCCGGCTACCTCACCGTTAAGAACAATGGCGGCCAGCCGGACCGGCTGGTGTCGGTCCAGTCCGATGTTTCCGAGAAGGCCGAGATCCACGAAATGGCCGTCGACGCCAAGGGCGTAATGACCATGCGCCAGGTGACCGGTGGCCTCGAGATCCCGGCCGGCGGCGAAGTCGCTCTCAAGCCGGGCGCCTATCACATCATGTTCATCGGCCTGAAGGCGCCGGTGAAAGAGGGCGAAAAGTTCTCGGGCACGCTGACCTTCGAAAAGGCCGGCACTGTCACCGTCGAGTTCCAGGCCGACAAGATGGGCGGCCAGAGCCAGGACCATTCGGGCCACTGACATCATGGGCGCGCGCCATCATTCCCTGTCCAGAAGTAACGGCAGTTACGGCGCGCGCCTGCTCGTCCTGATTTGCGGCCTCTTCGTATCGGCTGTCGCCCTTTTCGGGGCGACGGCTGCGGCGCACGCCCACGCTTCGTTGCTGCGTTCGACGCCGGTCGAAGGCAGTGTCGTCCAGACCGCGCCGGCAGAGGTGCTGTTTGGTTTCAGCGAGTCGGTGACGCCGCTCGTCGTCGACCTGCTCGCGCCTGACGGCAGCTCGACGCGCCTGGCGGCAAAGGCCGCCGGCGCAGGCCTGGCGATCGACTGGCCCGCGTCGAAGACCGAAGGCACCTACCTGCTTTCGTGGCGTGTCGTGTCTGCCGACGGCCACCCTGTTTCAGGTGTTCTGACATTTTCCATTGGCAGCCCCAGTGCCACGCCACCCACGGCGCCCGAGTTGAACGATGGCGCGCTGCGCTTTGCCGTCTGGAGCGCAAAGCTTGTGCTTTATCTCAGCCTGTTCTTCGGCGTCGGCGGCGCTTTTGCGCTCGCATGGCTCGCGCCCGGCAAGCACCACGGCGTCGGACCCGTTGGCGCGCTGCTGGCACTTGGCCTCGCCGCAGCCCCAGTGTCGTTCGGGCTGCAAGGGCTCGATGCGCTCGGCGCACCGCTCAACATGTTCGGCAGTGTCATGGCCTGGCAGGCCGCAGCGGCGACCAGCTACGGCTTCACCGCGGCGCTCGCCTTCATGGCGCTGGCCCTGGCGTTGCTGGCACTCGCAAGCGATGCCGGGCTTTCGCGCTGGCTGTCGCTCGCCGGTCTCGTCGGCGTCGGTGTTGCCTTGGCTGCGAGCGGCCATGCCAGTGCGGCTGCGCCGCAATGGCTGACCCGGCCGATGGTATTCGTCCATGGCACTGCTATTACCTTCTGGGCCGGTGCGCTGCTGCCGCTGGCCTTTGCCTGGCGAGAGGGCGGTGACAGCGCAGACTTGGCTCTGCGGCGCTTCTCCAAGGCAATTCCCTGCGCGGTTGCTGCGCTGCTTGCTGCCGGCCTCGTGCTGACGGTCGTCCAGGTTGAAGCGCTGCCTGCGTTCTGGCGCACCAGCTACGGTCTGCTTCTGTCGGCAAAGCTCGTGCTGGCCGCAGCCTTGCTCGCGCTTGCCGGCTTCAACCGCTGGCGCCTGACGAAGCCTGTTCTTGCCGAGCAGGCCGGCGCAACGCGCTGGCTGGTGCGCAGCATCGTGGTCGAGACGCTGCTGATGGTGGCGATCCTCGGTCTCGTTGCCGGTTTCCGCTTCACGCCGCCGCCGCGCGTGCTGGCCATCGAGGCGGCGGAGCCCGCCGCGATCCACATCCATACGGCGGAGGCGATGGCCGATGTCGCCATCAGTCCCGGCCATGCCGGCAGGACGGGCGTTTCCATCGTCGTGATGTCGGGGGATTTCGGCCCGCTCGATGCGCGTGGTGTGACGCTGAGATTGAGCCAACCCGGTTCGGCCGAGATCATGGCAAATGCCTACAAGCCCGGCGATGGTACCTGGCGCATCGACAGCCTCGATCTGCCGGCAGCGGGTACATGGGCCGTTGCCATCGACGTCGACATATCAGACGGACAAGCAGCATCGCTGAACGGCGAGGTTGCCATCCGTCCGGCCACCGGCTGGTAGTCGATATGGACGATGCCGCACCTGTAACGCCGCCTATCGTCCGGGCATTATTTGCGAAATGCCCGGGAGTGCGCGCATGAAAATCCTGATCATTGGCGGAACGGGCATGATCGGCGGCCACACCGCCGGCTATCTCAAGGCGCAAGGCAACGAGGTGGTGCTGGCGGCGCGCAAGCCGGCGCTCGAAGCGACCCCGATGGCCGCCTATCCGACCATCTATGGCGACTACACCAAGGGCGATTTCTCGGCCGCCGACCTCGCGCCCTTCGACGGCATCCTGTTTGCCGCCGGCAACGACATTCGCCATTTGCCCAAGGGCGTCGACGAGAACGAGTTCTGGACCAGGATGCAGATCGAAGGCGTGCCGACCTTCGTCGAGCTGGCGCGCAAGGCCGGCGTGCGCCGTGTCGTCCATATCGGCAGCTACTACCACCAGGTCATGCCCGATCTCGTCGACACCAACGCCTATGTGCGTGGCCGCAGCCTGGCCGACGAGGGCGTGCGGTCGCTTGCGACCGACGACTTCAACGTCTCGACGCTCAACCCGCCGTCGATCGTGGGCTACGTCGAGGGCCTGCCGACCAAGCGCTACGAGACGCTGATGGCCTATGCGCGCGGCGAGACGCTGCTGCCGATCTTCGCCCCGCCGGGCGGCACCAACTACATGTCGGTGCAGTCGCTTGCCGAAGCGATCTGGGGTGCGTTCCAGCGCGCCGAGAGCGGCAAGGCTTATCTGGTCGGCGACGAAAACCTGACCTTCCAGCAGTATTTCCAGTCGCTCTTCGACGCGGTCGGCAATCCGCACCGGGTCGAGGAGCGCAACGAGGAGCATCCGCTGCTGCCTGACATGTTCATCGTGCCGGGCCGTGGCAACATCCTCGCCTACGAGCCTGATGCCGAAGAGACCAAGCTGTTGGGCTATCGCCGCAACGACGTGCAGCGGGCGCTGCGCGAGGTCTTTGCCCAGGTCTCCGGCCAATAGCGGGAGGAACCGATGGCGGACAATCAAGCGGACCTTCTGATGGAAGTGGCGCTGCGGCGGGTGTCGGAGCGCTATGCCTATGCCGTCGACACGGGCGATGGCGACCTGCTCGCCCAACAGTTCACCGCTGATGGCGCCGTCATCGCGCCGCGCGGAACCTTCGAAGGCCTCGCCCAGCTGCGCGGCATTCCGGCGATGGTCGCCAGCCGCTACCTCAAGACCTTTCATGCCGTGCTCAACCAGGCGGTCAAGCCGGTCGAGGGCGGTGCCGAAGGCGAGACCTATTGCATCGCCCGCCACTATTTCCGCGATCCGGCCGGCCGCTACCTCTGCTACGAAATGACCATCCGCTACCAGGATCGTTTTGTCCGCACCCCGGATGGCTGGCGCCTTTCGCGCCGCGAGTTGGTGGTCGTTGGCACCCACACATACGAGGCGCAGGACGCGGCGAGCTGAGCCGCCCAGCGCCGGAGCCATTGACTGCGGAGGACAACATGACCGACGAAATCTCCATCCTTGGCCTTGCCGGAAAAGTGGCTCTGGTGACAGGAGGTGGCGCCGGCATCGGCCGCGCCACGGCCGAACTCTATGCCCGTGCCGGCATGAAGGTCGCGGTCGCCGAGATCGATGCCGTACGTGCGGCTTCGGTGCGCGAGGCGTTGGGGTCCGACCACCTCGTTGTCGAGGCTGACGTGCGCAAGGCGGACGACGTCGCACGCCTGATCGAGGCGGTGCGCGGACGCTTTGGCCGGCTCGACGTGGTGGTCAACAATGTCGGCGACTATCTCGGTTTCAAGACGCCGTTCGAGCAATCGACCGAGGACGAATGGACCGCGCTCTATCACATCAATTTGCTGCACATGTTCCACGTCAGCAAGGCGGCGATCCCGCTGATGCGGGCGGGCGGACAAGGCGGCAGCGTCATCAACGTCTCGACCATCGAGGCCTTCCGCGGCATCCCGACGACCGTCGTCTATTCGGCCTTCAAGGCGGCGGTCACCGGCTTCACCCAGAGCCTGGCGGTTGAACTCGGCCAGCATGGCATTCGCGTCAACGCCATTGCGCCCGAAACCACGAATTCGGCGCAGATCGTGGCGACGCCGCGCGTGCCACCCGAGAATCTCGAACACCTCAAGCGCTGGTTTCCGATCGGCCGCTTCGGCGAGGGCTCGGATTCGGCGGGTGCGGCGCTGTTCCTGGCGTCGGATGTGCTTTCAGGCTGGGTTTCTGGCACGACAATCCATGTTGATGGCGGTGTGCTTGCCGCCGGCGCCTGGATGCGGATGACCAACGACGTCTGGACGCACCTGCCGGTGATCCAGTCGGATGGCTACACGCCCCGACCGGAAGCGCGCTGAGGCTTTCGCTGCCCTCAGGCAGCACTCGAGCGTTGGGCGAATTCCCCGCGCAAATGGCCGGGACCTTCGTTGCGGCCGACGAGGTCGGCGATCTCTGACAACGGCAGCGGCCGGCCGAACAGGAAGCCCTGCATCTCGGTGCAGCCTTCGGCGCGCAGGAACTCGAAGTTCTCGCGTTTCTCCACGCCTTCGGCCAGCACGGGGATGCGCAGGTCGTTGGCGAGCAGGATCGTGGCGCGGACGATCGCCGCAGCCGCGCTGTCATTGGCGACGTCCTCGACGAAGGAGCGGTCGATCTTGACCCTGTCGAAGGGGAAGATCTGCAGCGTCGACAGCGACGAATAGCCGACGCCGTAATCGTCCATGGCGATGGTGACGCCCAGCGCCTTCAGCTGGCGCACCACGTGCAAAGCGCGGTCGCGGTCCTCGATGATGCTGGCTTCGGTGATCTCGAGCTCGAGGCGCGAGGCGGAGAGGCCGGTTGAAAGCAGGGTCTCGTGCACGACCTTGGGCAGGTCGGCCTGGACCAGCTGGGCGGCGGCGATGTTGACGGCGACCTTGTAGGGCTTGCGCCAGCCGGCGACCTCGGCGCAAGCGGTCTTCAGCACCCATTCCCCGATCGGGATGATCAGCCCGTTTTCCTCGGCGATCGGGATGAACTCTTCCGGCGCCACGAGGCCGCGTTCGCGATGGTGCCAGCGCAGCAGCGCCTCATAGGCGGTGACCTCGCCGCTCTTCATGTCGAGCTGTGGCTGGTAATAGAGCTCGAACTCGTCGCGCTCCAGCGCGTGCCGCAGCTCCATCGCCAGCGCGCTGCGTTCGCGCCGGCCTTCGTCCATCGAGCGGTCGTAGTAGCAGACCTTGTCGGTCACGGCGCGCTTGGCGCGGTACATGGCAAGGTCGGCCGCGCCGATCAGCTCGTCGGCATCGCTCGCATGGTGCGGGAAGAGACTGATGCCGATGCTGGCGCCGACCGACAGCGTCTTCGATTTGTTCTGCACCGGGTCGAGCACCCCTGAAATCAGCCTGATCACGAAGCGGTCGACCTCTTCCTTGCTCGAGATACCCTGCTTGACCGCGATGAACTCGTCGCCGCCGACGCGCGCCACCAGCTCACCGGGACCGGTCAGGATCTTCAGCCGGTTGGCCACCGTCTGCAGCAGCATGTCGCCGGCGTTGTGGCCGTGGACATCGTTGATTTCCTTGAAACGGTCGAGGTCGACGACGATGACAGCGGCTTCCTTGCCGGCGGCGGCACTACGCTTGAGCATGCCGGGCAGATTTTCGGACAGGAAGGCGCGGTTGGGCAGGCCGGTCAGCGGGTCGTGCTGGGCGGCATGGCGGAAGCTGTCGACCAGCTCGCGCTGCGACTTGGCATCCATCACATAAAGCGTCAGCCCGGCGATGATCGCCATGGTGGCGAGCACCAGAACGGCGAGGAATTCGCTCGAAAACACTTTCGTCGGCACCGGCACCGAGGGATCGGGCACGATGGTGGCGGCACCCATGGCGGTGAAGTGCATGGCGCAGATGGCGAGCACCAGGGCCAGGACCGACAGAGGCTTGGCGTGGCGGATGCGCTGCCGCGCCGCCAGATGCATGGCGAGCGCGCCGAACGCCACGGCAAACAGGATCGAGGCCTCGACAAGATTGGCATCCCATTCGATGCGGCCGGCGATCTCGAAACCGCGCATGCCGGTGAAATGCATGGCGACGACGCCGAGGCCGATCACCGCGCCGCCTGTCTCCACCGGCAGTCCGTTGGGTGGGCTCGCGGAAAGATGCAGTCCGGCAGCGGTGAAGGCAATGGCGATGAGCAGCGATGCGATGGTCAAAAGCGGATCGAACGCTGCATCGAAAGGCAACTGGAAGCCAAGCATGGCGACGAAATGGGTGGTCCAGATCGCGGCACCACAGGCAATGCCGGAAAGCATGATCCAGGAGGAGCGGGCGTTGGAGGAGAGGCGGGAGGCGCGCTCGAACAGCCTGATCGTCATGGCGGCGCCCGCGACACAGACGATCGCGGCGACCACGACAAATGAATAGTCATGCTCGTAAGCAAGACAGGAAATGACCTTGAACATCGTCACGCCCTCACACTGGCCAACACTGCCTGGCCAACCCCGTGGCTAAGTCTCGTCCTGAAAGATGAAAGAAATTACTAATTTAGCAGCGCTTTTGTTCGCGCAATGCGCGTGCGATCGAAGGCGCTCGCGCAGGTCGGCACCGCAACAACCCAGTTGCGAACCGCGCCTTTATCTTCGACAACTGGCAGACTCAGTCAAAGGAGCAGGGGCATGGCCGAGGGCAAGACCAAACGTTTTGAGGCGACGCTGACGGCGTTGCGCGGAGTTCTGATTGCGGCGGCGGCATTGGTCGCCTTCTTCTATCCGACCCAGGCGGTGCAGCTGCTGGTGCTTGTCGGCGGCGGGCTGCTGCTCGTCGATGGCATCCTGGGCCTGGTGACGCTCGACCGCTCGCCGCCACGCACAACCGGCCAGACGCTCGGGCTGGTCCGCAACCTGCTGTCGATTGCCGCAGGCGTTATCGTCATCGCCAGCGGCCTGTTGACCAGCATCTTCACCTTGTCGGCGCTGACGTGGATCGTCGGCCTGCTGGCCTTGCTTGTCGGCCTGATCGAGATGGCATCGAGCTTTCTCGACAGCGAGCGGCAGACGCGGCTGTGGCCAACGCTTGTCGGCGGTGCGGTCTATGCCGCTTTCGGCCTGGCGTTGATGTTCGTGCCGCTCTCGAGCGCAGAAACACTGCTGCGCATCGCCATGGTCCTGATGCTCGCCTATGCGCTCGTGCTGTTCTACCGCGCCTGGAGCATTCGCGCCGCGCGCTGATCAGCGCGCGCTGGCAAAACCAGTGAGGAAGGCGGTCAAATTGTCGCCGAGCGCGTCGCAGAGATAGCCGCCCTCCTGGACGATGACGGTCGGCAGGCCCAGCCTGGCGATCGCTTCGGCGATGCGCGAAAAACCCGGCGTCGTGACCGACAGGCCGCCGAACGGGTCGCCTTCGAAGGCATCGAGCCCGAGCGCGACAACAAGTGCGTCAGGCGCAAATGCCTGGATGCGGCTGATAGCGTGGTCGAGCGCTTCGAGGAACTCGGCGTCACCCGATTTGCGCGGCAAGGGCAGGTTGTAGTTGTAGCCAAGGCCGGCACCTTCGCCGCGCTCGTCGGCATGGCCCCAGAAGAACGGGTAGAAGCGGCTCGGGTCGGCATGCAGCGATACGGTCAGCACGTCCGATCTCGCGTAAAAGATGCCTTGCGTGCCGTTGCCGTGATGCAGGTCGACGTCGAGGATGGCCACCCGCGAGGCCGTCGCCCGCAGCCGCTGTGCGGCGATGGCAGAATTATTGAAGAAGCAAAAGCCGCCGGCGACATCGGCAAAGGCGTGATGGCCGGGCGGGCGGCACAGCGCGTAGGCGGCCGGCTCGCCTGATAGTACTGCCTCCGCAGCAGCCACGGCACTCCAGGCGCTCCAGCAGGCGCTGTCGAAGGTCTCGGCCGAGATCGGACAGGCGGTGTCGGCCATGTGGTACCCGGCCTGGCCGGCGGCACCAGCCGGATAGGTGCCGTTGCGGGCAAAGGGATGGATGTTGGGAATGACTTCGGCTGAGGCGCCTTCCATGCGCTGCCAACGTTCGAAGATGTGGGTCAGGAACTCGATGTATTCGGGCGTGTGGACAGCCGCGATCGGGCCGAGGCCGTAATTGGCCGGGCGGTGGATCGTCGAGCCAGCCGCGCGGGCGCCCGCAAGCAGGCGTTCGACGCGCTCGGGCTGCTCAGGATTAGGCTTTTGCGCGCCCATCGACAGGAAAGCCTTGGGATCGTGGCGCTTCTGCTCGTCGGCATAGAAGGTCTTCATCTCGGCTCCCCGGTCGTTTCGCTCAGCGCCGCGAATGTTGGTCCGCTGGCAATGTAGGATCTCTGGTCGCTCGTCCAGGTAAAGCCGAGCCTGGTGTAGAAGGGATGCGCCCGCGCGTTGCCGTCGTCGACCGCCAGCCGCATGTAGACGCCGCCCTTGTTGCGGCAAAGCCCGGCGACGTGGCGCAAAAGCCGCTCGCCGATGCCGAGGCTGCGGAACTTCTGGTCGACAAACAGGTCCTGCACGAAGACGCCGGGGCGGCCGTACCAGGTCGAGAAGATAGGAAAGAACAGGCACATGCCTGCGAAAGCGCCGTCCACCTCGGCGATGGCGGCCTCGAAGGCCGGCTTTTCGCCAAATCCGAAGCGCCTGAGGTCGTCTTCGGTGCAGGCGACACCGTCAGCCTCGCCGACATGTTCGGCAAGTCCGTTGATTGCCTTCATCAGCAGCGGCACATCGTCCGATGTCGCCGGACGGATGATGGTTTCCGCCTCAGATGCTGTGGTGTTCATTCGCGCGGTTCCGCTTCTGGAAGCGGAATTGATAGCATCCGAGCCGGTGGTGGCGAGGGGATTCAGCGTCTGGCCGCAAGCATTGCGCCGCCATGGCCCGATGCGTTGAGGCTCTAGGCTTCCACCACCTTCAGCCGCTTGTCGAAGACACCGAGCACGCGGGCAAGTTCATGGCCGCGCTTGAGGATCAGGCCGCCGGCCGCAATGACCGAGAAGGCGCCCTGCTTGCGGGCGAGCTTGGGATCCTTGACGATCTGGAACAGCGGGGTTTCGCTGGTGCGGCGAAAGACTGAGAACACGGCGCGGTCGCTGAGATGGTCGATGGCGTAGTCGCGCCACTCATTGGCGGCAACCATGCGTCCGTAGAGCCTGAGAATCTGGTCGAGTTCCCGTCTCTCGAATGCCACGGGGAGGTCTTGGCGCTCCCTACGGGCTTCATGGAGCGGGATCAAAACCGCGGATGTCTCGCCATCCTCCGCTCCAGCAGCGCGATCAGTCATCCATCGTTCCCTTGCAGAACATGACTTCGGCTAAAGAATCGCGCATTCGCACCCGAATTGCAACCCGGCACGGCGAAGCAACGCTTGTATGAACAGTGTAGGGTGGCTTGCCGTTGCGGTAACGTTTGCGAGACAGACTGTCGGAATTGGTGATGACTCGCCACATTCCTGCCGTTTTTTATCCGCGCTGACGCCCCATTGTCCGACGAATTTACCCTCGTTGCCTGAGACGGTTCGGTCCGGCACCGGCTCGTAAACCCCAAGCCCCCCGCCCACGGGCTAGAGTCGGATCGAACCAACCTCGGTTCCTTTTCAGGGACCAGGTGCGACGATCCCAAAATCTGAAGCCGACGTCTGGCCACAAGCCTGCGTCGGCTTTTTTGCTTTACAGCGCTGGCGCCGGCTTGCGCACCACCGCAGCGCCGAGGATCGGGCCGGGCACACCATCCTTGCCGACGGCCTGCAACAGCACGGCGCAGCCGCCCTTCTTTTCCACTTCGCTCTTGGGCAGCTCGAACCGCTGCGTCTGGCCGTGCCACATACCGGCGGTGTGCAGGTCGGTCACTGCGTTCCAGTAGGTGACGCTCCGGCCCTTGTTTTCGCCCTTCTGCAGGTCAACGACCTGCGGCGGCTGGTAATGCACGATCACCACATGGGCGGGGCTGGCCGGGCCTTTGGCGGCGCCGACCTCGATGGTGAAGGTGTCGCCATTGTCGGTGACCTTGAGGTCGACATTCATGCCCTGGCCGGTCTCGGCGAGCTTGTCGAGCGCACCGGTCACATCCTCGCTCTTGGCGCCGTTGACATGTGTACGGCCATTGATGACGGCCTGGGGGGTGTAGACCGAGCGTGCGCCGAAGGCGCGCATATAGGCATACTGCCGCTCGGTGTTGTCGTTGCTGCCGAGCTTGTCCTGCCAGCCGAGATAGTCCCAGTAGGTGACGTGATAGGCGAGCGCGACCATGTCGTCCTGGGCGGCGAACTTGGCAAACAGTTCGTCGGCCGGCGGGCACGAGTTGCAGCCCTGGCTGGTGAAGAGCTCGATGACGCCGAGCGGGCGCGCCGCTGCCTTGGCTTTGATTGTCGTGTCGGCATGCGTTGCGCCGGCAAACCCGGCAAAGGCCAGCGCCACGGCCGCCAGCCGAAAATATCTGCGAAACTCCATGACCGTTCCAGATCCTCAGCCGGCGTCACCGGCTTTTTCGTAATTGCTGAAATATGTGGCAGAAGCGCCATTCAACGGGAAGTCACGTTGCGGTGAAATTCTCAACAAATGGAGTTTCCGTTGCGTCAGCCTGTCGGGACAAATTACCGTTATGAAAATTGCCTCGTGGCGGTAGAATTGAGTCCTTGTAAGGCAAGGTGATGCTGGAACAATTCAGCCAACATCTCGATCTCTATTGCGAGCGCACTGACATCGGTCTGTGGGCCGAACCGCTCAATGCCGTCAGCAATCTCGCCTTTTTCGCTGCCGGCCTGTGGGGTGTCTACGAGGCGCGGCGGCGCAATGCCGGCACTTTCGCCGAGCTGCTCGGTTGGTGGGTGGTGGCGATCGGCATGGGTTCGACGCTGTTCCACACCTTTGCCACCGAAGGCACGAAATGGGCCGACATCATCCCCATCGCCGGCTTCACGCTTGCCTATACGCTGTTCAATCTCCGCCGGTTCGCCGGCATGGGCTGGCCAAGGGCGCTTGCCATCTTCCTTGGCTTCTACGTTGCCGTCGGCTTCCTCACCTATATGGTTCCGGACTGGTTGCGCGTGGCCTCCAATGGCACCACCGGCTACCTGCCGCCGTTCCTGGCGCTGGTCTTTTTCGGCGGCCTGGTCATCGCCACGGGAAGTCGCGCCGGCTGGTACAACATCGTCGCCGCGGGGATCTTCCTCGGTTCCATCACCTTCAGGGTCATCGATCCGATTGTCTGCGATGCCTTCCCGCTTGGCTCGCATTTCATGTGGCACGTCCTCAACGGGCTGATGCTCGGCGTGTTGCTTGCCGCGACGACGCGCTATGGCAAGCTGCGTACCGGGCAGGCAGGCGATGAAAACCGTGCGCGCATGACGGCTGACGGTGCCTTATCCGGCAAGGGAAGCCGCTGACTCGGCGTGCCTTTCGGCCCAGCCGTCAAGCCATTCGGCGCCCTGCATCTCGATAAGCCGCGACGATGTCCGGTCGAACTCGAACGCCTCATGGCCGCGTTTGCCGGCATAAAGCTTGTCGGGCGTCGCGGCGGCACTGATCACCAGCCTGATGTGCTGGTCGTAGAGCGTGTCGACCAAAAGGATGAAACGCTTGGCCTCGTTGCGGTTGGCTTCCGCCAGGACAGGCACATGATCGACGAAGATGGTCTTGTAGTGCGCGGTGATCGCGAGATAGTCGCGCGCCGCAAGCGGCTTTTCGCACAGATCGGCAAAGGAAAAGCGCGCGCAGCCATCGACAGCGGCCGGCACGGCAACCTTGCGGCCCTTGACCGCGACTGCGGCCGGTTCGGCGGTTGCGCCGTGGGTCACCTTTGCCCAGGCCTTGTCCATCGCCTTGTCGGCTGCCTCGTCCAGCGGGCTGAGATAGACCGGGACGCGGTCGAGCTTTTCGAGCCGGTAGTCGGTGTCGGCGTCGAGATTGAGTACCGCGGTATTCTGTTCGAGCATGGCGATGAACGGCAGGAACAGCTGGCGGTTGAGGCCGTCGCGATAGAGATCGCGGGGTGCGACGTTGGAGGTGGCGACGAGCACGACGCCAAGCCCAAACAAAGCGGAAAACAACCGTGACAGGATCATCGCATCGGCGATGTCGGTGACCGAGAATTCATCGAAACACAGCACCCATGCCTCTTCGGCAAGGGCTGCCGCCACCGGCGGGATCGGGTCGTCGTCGCGAGAGGTGCCGTTCTTGCGCGCCGCCCGCTGCTTCTGGATGCGGTCGTGCACGTCGGCCATGAAGTCGTTGAAATGGACGCGGCGCTTGTGCTTGACCGGCACCAGCTCAAAGAACATGTCCATCAGCATGGTCTTGCCGCGGCCGACGCCGCCATGGACGTAGAGGCCCTTCACCGGCTCATGCTGCGGCTTGCGCTTGGCGAACAGCCAGCCCAGCGCACTTGATTTGCGTGCCAGCCTTTTGTCGGAAATCTCGTCGATCAGCCTGTCGAGCGCGGCAACGATCGCAAGCTGCGCCGGATCGCGGCGGATGCTGCCGGTCTCGACCAGATGGTCATAACGCTGCCGGACGGTCACATGGGTCTGTAGGCCGTCACGGACGTGCATGGTTCACTCTGGAATTCGAAAGCCTTTGCACGTTGCGCGTCCAGTCGGACGCGCAACGGATGCTGTGTCGCCTAGAGTCTGCGCATGATCCTGTCCGAAAATCGATGTTGATTTTCTGAGGTCATGCATCAGCGGTTGAGCGAGATCGGCAGGCCGTTGGAGGTCTGGCCGTCGAAGCGGCCTTCGCCCGACTGATAGAGCCTGGCCAGCGGCGAGCCGGCTTCATCGAACAGGGTCAGCTGCTTGCCGGCGACGTTCCACGACTTGACGCCGTCGATCGGGGCAGGGCAGCGCAGCGGACCGGCGCGGAAGCCCTGGCCGAACTTGGTCTGCGGCGTCGCCACCTTGCAGCTCTGGCCGGAAACCGAAGCGCTCCACACGCCAGCCACGCTGGTTGCGGTGATGTCGGGTGCGTTGGCGGCAGCGGCACCGCCGTCGGCGGGCAGGGCCGCGACCTGGGTCTGCTGCTGCGGAGCAGCCGGGAACTGCGAGGCGCCGGCAGCACCCGGTGCCGAGGGCGGCGGCAACTGGCCGCTGGTCACCGTGCCGGCGGGCGCCGCGGGTAGCGGAGCCGGCTGGGTGTCCATCGACGAAAGGCGCGTGCTGTTACAGCCGGCAGCCGCCAGAAGCGCCACCAGCGATGCGGCCAGCAGGCCGGTTTTCGAAAAAGCCATTGCATTCCCTCCGTGGGGCAGTTCTGGGGGCGCCCCCGCGCGATCGACAGTTCGCCTCTAAAGCGGCGAAGTTGGCAGAATTTCAACCTGATATGGTTAAAATAGGGTTTGCATATGAAATTGTTGCAAAATTGTCTCAATAAGCCAGCGCGCCGCGAGACTGGTAATTCGACGATGTTTCCGCCATATAGGCCCCAAACAGCCGCGAGACTTACCGACCATGGCCATTGAGGCCCCTTTCGCCAAGATGAACGGGCTCGGCAACGAGATCATCGTTGCCGACATGCGCGGCCGCGCCGACCGCGTCACGCCTGCCGCGGCGATTGCGCTGGCTGCCGATCCGACGACCAGGTTCGACCAGATCATGGCGATCCACGACCCGCGCACGCCTGGTACAATCAACTACATCGAGATCATCAATTCCGACGGCACCCATGCCCAGGCCTGCGGCAACGGCACGCGCTGCGTCGTGCAGGCGCTGGCCGCCGAGACCGGGCAGAAGGTGTTCACCTTCGAGACCGTTGCCGGCATCCTCAATGCCGAAGAGCATGAGGACGGCCTGATCTCAGTCGACATGGGCATGCCGCGCTTTGGCTGGCAGGATATTCCGCTGGCCGAGGAGTTCCGCGACACGCGCGCCATCGAGCTGCAGATCGGGCCGATCGACGCGCCGGTTCTGCACTCGCCTTCGGTCGCCTCGATGGGCAATCCGCACGCCATCTTCTGGGTCGACGAGGACGTCTGGTCCTACGACCTCGACCGTTTCGGGCCGCTGCTCGAAAACCACCCGATCTTTCCCGAGCGCGCCAACATCTCGATCGCCCAGGTGACCTCGCGCGACAGCATGACAATCCGCACTTGGGAACGCGGTGCTGGCCTGACGTTGGCTTGCGGCTCGGCCACCTGTGCTGCCGCTGTCTCCGCCGCCCGCACCGGTCGCACCAACCGCACCGTCATGGTCACCGTGCCGAGCGGCGGTACGCTTGAGATCGACTGGCGCGCCGACGACCACGTGGTCATGACCGGCCCGGCCGAATGGGAATTCTCAGGCAGCTTCGATCCGGCCAGCGGCACGTGGCGCCGCGAGCAGCAGGACGTCGCCTGATGGCGGTCGATGTCGTCACGTTCGGCTGCCGCCTCAACACCTATGAATCAGAGGTGATGAAGCGCGAGGCCAAGGCCGCCGGGCTCGAAGAGCTCAAGGGCGGCGCGGTCATCTTCAACACCTGTGCGGTGACAAGCGAGGCCGTGCGCCAGGCCAAGCAGTCGATCCGCAAGGCGCGGCGAGAGAACCCGGACGCGCGCATCATCGTTACCGGATGTGCCGCGCAGACCGATCCGGCCGCCTTCACCGATATGACGGAAGTCGATCTCGTGCTCGGCAACGAGGAAAAGCTCAAGGCGCACAATTACCGGGCGCTGCCCGACTTCGGCGTCAACGATTTCGAAAAGGCCCGCGTCAACGACATCTTTTCGGTGCGCGAGACGGCCGGCCATCTGGTCGACGCCATCGAGGGCAGGGCGCGTGCCTTCGTCCAGGTGCAGAACGGCTGCGACCATCGCTGCACCTTCTGCATCATCCCTTATGGCCGGGGCAATTCGCGTTCGGTGCCGATGGGTGCGGTTGTCGAGCAGATCAAGCGCCTGGCCGGCAACGGTTATGCCGAGGTCGTGCTGTCGGGCGTCGACATGACCAGCTACGGTGCTGACCTTCCCGGTGCGCCGCGTTTGGGCAAGCTGGTCAAGACCATCCTGCGCCAGGTGCCTGATGTCAGGCGCCTGCGTCTTTCCTCCATCGATTCGATCGAGGCCGACGAAGACCTTCTCGAAGCCGTCGCCACCGAGAACCGGCTGATGCCGCATCTGCATCTGTCGCTGCAGTCGGGCGACGACATGATCCTGAAGCGCATGAAGCGAAGGCATCTGCGCGACCAGTCGATCCAGTTCTGCCAGGACGTGCGCGAGCTTCGTCCCGACATCGTCTTCGGCGCTGACATCATCGCCGGCTTCCCGACCGAAACCGACGAGATGTTCGAAAATTCGATCAGGATCGTCGAGGAGTGCGGGCTGACCCATCTCCACGTCTTCCCGTTCTCGCCACGCGAAGGCACGCCCGCCGCGCGCATGCCGCAGGTCCGCCGTGACATCGTCAAGCAGCGTGCCGCACGCCTGCGCGGCACCGGGGATGCTGCATACAAGCGCCATCTCGAAAGCCTCAAGGGCTCGCGCCAGCAGGTGCTTGTCGAGCGCGAGGGGCTCGGGCGGACGGAAGGCTTTACCCTCGTCGCACTCGATCGTGGTGCGCCGGGCGAAATCGTCGAGGTCGACATCGCCGGACATGACGGCGAGCGGCTCACAGCGGCACCGGCCGCCGCGCGCGCGGCCTGACGAAAGCGACCGCATGGCATTCGGGTTCATCAAGAAAGTCTTTTCCTTCGGCAAGAAGGAAGCTGTCGAGCAGCCGGCCGAGGACGAGGTCCTGCCGCCGCTGAATTTCGACGCGCTGGAAGCGCTCAAGCCGGCGGAAGAGGTGCCTGCGATTTCCCTCCCCCTCGAGGGGAGGGTGGCCGCGGAGCGGCCGGGTGGGGTCGCCCAATCATCTGACTCCACGCCGAGCGCTGCCGAGACGACCCCCTCTGGTCCTTTGGACCATCTCCCCCTCGAGGGGGGAGAGGAGGCCGCGCCCGAAGCTCCGCCGGCACCACCTGTCGTGCCCGAGCCCAGGCCGGCCGAGCAGCCGGTGCCGGCCGAGCCCGCGCCGCAGCCCGTTCCGCAGGAAGAGCCGAAGCCCGAACCTGCGCCGGACGTTCCGGCGCCCGAGCCGGAGAAACCTGCCGAGCAGCCAGCGCCTGCGCCAAGCCCGGTCAAGCCCGAACCCGCGCCAGCGGAAGTTCCGGTCCCGGCGACGGAGCCGTCGACGCCTGAACTGCCCGAGGAAATCCCGGCCCAGCCAGTGCCATCGGTGCCGGAGCCGTCGATGCTCGCTCCCGAGCCGGCGCCTACGGTTCCCCTCCCCCTCGAGGGGAGGGTGGCTGCGGAGCAGCCGGGTGGGGTCGCCGAATCGTCGAGCTCCACAGCGGACGAAGTCGCTCAGCCAGCACCGAGCACTGCCGAGACAACCCCCTCTGGTCCTTCGGACCATCTCCCCCTCAAGGGGGGAGAGGACGCCCAGCCGTCACCCGTCGCCGAACAATCGGCCGTGTCGCCCGCGCCAAAGCCCGCAGCCGGCAAGGTCACCGTCCAGAAGAAGGTCGAGCAGAAGGCTGAAATCGTCGAGGCGGCGGCACCTGTGCCGCGGCAGAGCTGGTTCCAGCGCCTGCGCCAGGGCCTGTCGCGATCGTCGAAGGAGCTGTCGGGCAACATTGCCGGCATCTTCACCAAGCGCAAGCTCGACGAAGAGACGCTGCAGGACCTCGAAGACGTGCTGATCCGCGCCGATCTCGGCGTCGAGACTGCATTGCGCGTCACCGATGCACTTGCTTCCACCCGCTACGGCAAGGACGTCTCCGACCACGAAGTCCGTTCGATCATGGCTGTCGAGATCGAAAAGGTCTTGACGCATGTCGCGGTGCCGCTGGAGCTCGATCTGTCGCACAAGCCGCATGTCATTCTCGTCGTTGGCGTCAACGGCACCGGCAAGACCACAACAATCGGCAAGCTCGCTGCCAAGCTCACCGAAGGCGGGCTCTCGGTCATGCTCGCTGCCGGCGACACCTTCCGTGCTGCGGCCATCGAGCAGCTCAAGATCTGGGGCGAACGCACCAAGTCGCCTGTCATCGCATCGAAACTCGGCGCTGATGCCGCGGGCCTCGCCTATGACGCGTTCGAGAAGGCCAAGGAAGCTGGCTCGGATGTCTTGATCATCGACACCGCCGGGCGCCTGCAGAACAAGACAGAGCTGATGGCCGAGCTCGAAAAGATCGTGCGCGTGCTCGGCAAGCTCGACCCCGAGGCGCCGCACACGGTGCTGCAGACGGTCGACGCCACCACCGGCCAGAACGCGCTCAACCAGGTCGAGATCTTCCGCAACATCGCCGGCGTCAACGGCCTGGTGATGACAAAGCTCGACGGCACGGCGCGCGGCGGTATTTTGGTCGCAATCGCCGCCAAACATAAGCTGCCGGTCTATTTCATCGGCGTCGGCGAACAGGTCGACGATCTCGAACCTTTTTCGGCAAGCGATTTCGCCAAGGCGATCGCGGGAGTCGCCTGACCTATGAATGCACCTATCCTCGAACGTGATCCCTCGGACCCGACGACCAAGAAAGAAGACGTCAGCCCGCTGCTCAAGCTGGTGCTGGAACTCGGGCCGCTGGTCGTGTTCTTCTTTGCCAATGCGCGTGGCGAGTGGCTGGCGCAGAAGTTTCCCACACTGGCCGAACTTGGCGGACCGATCTTCATCGCCACCGGCCTGTTCATGGCGGCAACGGCGACCGCGCTGATCGCCTCGTGGCTGCTGACCCGGTCGCTGCCGATCATGCCGCTGGTCTCGGGCGTCGTCGTCTTCGTCTTTGGCGCCCTGACGCTCTACCTCCAGGACGACGTCTTCATCAAGATGAAGCCGACCATCGTCAACACGCTGTTCGGCGTGATCCTGCTTGGCGGCCTGTGGTTCGGCAAGTCGCTGCTCGGTTACGTCTTTGCATCGGCCTTCCGGCTCGATGCCGAAGGCTGGCGCAAGCTGACCTTCCGCTGGGGCCTGTTCTTCCTGTTTCTTGCGGTGGTCAACGAGGTTGTTTGGCGGTCGTTCTCGACCGACACCTGGGTGGCGTTCAAGGTCTGGGGTATCATGCCGATAACCTTGCTCTTCACTTTCAGTCAGATGCCGCTCATCATGCGCCATTCGCTGGATGAGCATTCTTCGAAATAGGGGACATCATGGAGTTCATCACCGACCGCGAGGCGCTGCGCCAGCATTATCGTATGCCTGGTGATGGCGCGGTGAAAAAGGAACTCCGCCGCCTCGACGAACACGCCAAGAATTTCCTGGCGCGCAGCCCGTTCGTGCTGGTCGGCTCGTCCGACGACAAGGGCAATGCCGACGTCACGCCGAAGGGCGACAAGCCTGGCTTCGTTGCCGTGCTCGACGACAGCACCATTGCCATTCCCGACCGGCCCGGCAACAACCGGCTCGACACGCTCGAAAACGTCCTGGTCAACCCCGCTGTCGGCCTGCTGTTCCTCATTCCTGGCATGAACGAAACCTTGCGCATCAATGGCGAGGCGCGCCTCACCGCCGACCGAGCCTTGCGCGAGCAGCTCGCCGCCGAAGGCAAGCCGCCGGTCACCGTCATGGTCGTTGCCATCAAGGCGGTCTACATGCACTGCGCCAAGGCGTTCATGCGTTCCGAGCTGTGGGCACCCGCGACCTGGCCCGATCGTGCCAGCCTGCCAACATTGGGACAGATGCTGCGCGACCAGCTGGCGCTGGCCGACAATGCCGAAACACTCGACAGGTCGCTGGACGAGTCCTACCGCAAGAGCATGTGGTAGGACCCAAGGGCCATCCATTCCGATATGTTGAGACTGCGTTAACCCGTCATGCGTCCTGCGCATTGCTGCATTGCAGCATCTTATTTTGCGACGCAGCAGTTCCTATGTCATCATCAGATTGATCAGGGAGGTCAGTTTTCGCCGCATCTTGCGGCGTGATGAAAGGAACCTGCCATGTTTTTTGACAACCTTCTGAGCCGTGCCCGCGAAAGCGCTTCCAAGCGCAAGCACTACAAGCGCCTCGTCGCCGAGATCGACGGCTTTTCCGGCCGTGACCTGGCCGACATGCGCGCCGACCGCAGCGAGATGCTGTACCAGGCCTACAAGCACGTCTACGGCTAAGACCCGACGTTACATCCGGCCGGCCGGTATCTGACCGGCCGTTGCGACAAGGCGCGAGAGGCATCCCATGAGGATGTCGCAAGCGCCTTTTCTGTTGCAGGCGGACGCGCGGTCTGTCGGCTCAATGCGCCGGGTTCACTACTGTTACGCGGGCGTGCGACCGTTTCAGCCAATAGCCGAAGATCGCCGCCGTGATGAAGGCGATCAGCCCGTAGATCGCCGCCGGAACCGCCATCGTTGCGTTGTTCAGCAGCAGCGGGCTGAGCGCAATGGCGATCGCCAGCGTGCCGTTGTGGATCCCGATCTCCATGCCGATCGCAGTTGCCTGGCGTCTTTCAACTCCCGCCGCGCGTGGCACAAAGTAGCCCACCCCGAGGCTGATCAGGTTGAAGGCGAGCGCGGCGAGGCCAACGATCGGCCCCCAGACCTTGAGCGTTTCCCACTCCTGGATCAGCGCCACGGCAACCACCGCAAACAGGAACAGCATCGAGAAGATCTTCACCGGCCGCGCCATGCGTTCGGCAAAGGTCGGGAAGCGGCTGCGCAGCCACATGCCGATCAGCACCGGGCCGAGCACGATGACGAACACCTGCAGCACCTTGGCGAACTGCAGCGGAATCGCCTGGTCGCCCGACATGAAATGCGCCAGCGACCAGTTGACGATCAGCGGCAGCGTGAGGATCGACAGCGCCGAATTGATCGCCGTCAGGGTGATGTTCAGCGCCACGTCGCCATCGGCCAGATGGCTGTAGAGATTGGCCGAGGTGCCGCCTGGGCTTGCCGCAAGCAGCATCATGCCGACAGCCAGTGCCGGCTCAAGGCCGAAGAAATAGACGACACCGAGACACGCCAGCGGCAGGATGAGTGTCTGGCAGATCAATGCGACGATCACTGCCTTGGGTTTTTGCAGAACGTTGCGGAAATCCTGGACCGTCAGCGACAGGCCGAGGCCGAGCATGATGACGCCGAGCGCCAGCGGCAGAAAAACGATGAGCGCGGAACTGTCTTGCATCTACGCCTCCCCTACAGCCGCTTGCCGCGCCGTTGCGGCGTGCCTCTCCTAAGCGACTGTATGAAAACGTAGTGGAATTCCTGACGATTCGCACGTGTCGCGAAAAGTCAGCTCAGGCCTGGCGATTACTGTGCCGCCAGTGCCTTTTCGATCTCGGGCAACAGCGTCGCCGTCACCGCTTCCGGCGACAGCGGGCCGACATGCTTGAAGGCAACCTTGCCGTCCTTGCCAATCAGAAATGTCTCGGGCACGCCATAGACGCCCCAGTCGATCGCGGTGCGGCCATTCTGGTCGACGCCGACAGCCTTGAACGGGTTGCCAAGGTCGCCAAGGAAACGCCGGGCATTCTCCGGCTTGTCCTTGTAGTTCAGCCCGGCGATGGCGAAGCGCTGGTCCTTCGACAGTTCGAGCAGAACCGGATGCTCCTCGCGGCACGGCGCGCACCACGACGCCCAGACATTGACCAGCGTCACCTTGCCGGCGAAATCAGCCGAGTTGAGACCGGGCAGGGACATGCCTTCGAGTGGCGGCAGCTCGGTCTTTGGCGCCATCTGGCCGATCAGTGCCGAAGGCACGGCAGTCAGGTCGCGGCCGGACAGCAACTGCGTCAGGAACAGGCCGGCGAGCGCCAGGAAAAGCAACAGCGGCAGCAGCACGAAGAGCTTGCGCGGCCGCGCCGGCTTCTGGCTGTCGACGCTCATGCCTTGGCCCCGCTCTTGTCCGAGCGGCGGCGGTGGCCGGCGGCCTCCAGTTCGGCCATTTCGCGCTTGCGGGCGCGCTGGTCGGTGACAATCCAGATGATCAGCCCGGCGATGGCCAGTGCGGAGACGCCATAGGCGGCGGTGACATAGAGGGCGTGCGCGCTCATTTGGCACCCTGGCAAGACTTGGTCATGTCGCTGTTTCCGAGCATTCCCTTCACTTAACGGCGGCCGGGCGGCTGCGCAATCGGACGCCGCGCCGCACCGATGCTCCTGAAGCGATCGTGATCAGTCGGTGCCAGAGCGCAGGGCGACTGCCGCCGCCAACGGTCCGATCACGGCCAAAAACATGGTCAGCGCGCACAGGATCATGAACGGCGGGGCGAACGGGTCGGGGTCGTTGACCGCGCCATAGGCAGCGGTGACGCCGAAGATCAGCACCGGGATGACCAGCGGCAGCACCAGCACCGAGATCAGCAGCCCGCCACGTGGCAGGGCGACCGTGACCGCGGCGCCTGCTGCGCCGATGAAGACGATAGCCGGGGTGCCGACGAGCAAGGTGAGTGCGGCGGCGCCGATGCCGAGCGGTGACATGTTCATGAACAGGCCGAGCAAAGGGGCGGCGATGACCAGCGGCAAAACACTCGCTGTCCAGTGAGCCAGGCATTTGACGAAGACAGTCAGCGCCAGCATGTGGCGGTCGGCGTTGAGCACCAAGAGATCGAGCGAGCCGTCCTCGCGGTCGGCCTGAAACAGCCTGTCGAGGCCGAGCAGGCTGGCGAGCAGCGCGCCGATCCACAGAATCGCCGGGCCGATGCGGGCGAGCAGGTTGAGGTCGGGGCCAACGCCGAAGGGGATGGTGACGATCACGGCCAAAAAGAACAGCACGCCGGTCAGCGCCCCACCGCCGGCGCGGACGCCCATGCGTAGGTCGCGAAGGTAGAGGGCTAGCATCTTACCCTCCCCCTTGTGGGGAGGGTGGCGAGCGAAGCGAGCCGGGTGGGGGTGAATTCCCGTCAGTACCCCCACCCCGCTCCGCTTCGCGGATCGACCCTCCCCACAAGGGGGAGGGTAAGCCCATCTCCAGCGTCTTCACCCCCTCCAGCCCCAGCGGCAGATGGGTCGCGGCTATGATAATGCCGCCGGCGGCGCAATGGTCCTGCATCAGCGCTGCGAAGCGCGCATCGGAGGCCTTGTCGAGGCCGGCGGTGGGCTCGTCGAGCAGCCAGACCGGGCGGCGGCTGATCAAAAGCTTGGCGATCGCGGCGCGGCGCTTCTGGCCGGTCGAGAGATAGCCGAAGGGCAAGTGACCGAGGCCGCCAAGCCCGACCTCTTCGAGCGCCTCAGTGATGCCGAACTTGCCGTCGCCCGAGAAGTCGCGCCAGAAGGCGAGGTTCTCGTTGACGGTGAGGGCCGCCTTCATCGCGTTCTGGTGGCCGAGATAGTGGCAGGCTGCGGCGACAGTCGAAAACTCCTCGCCGCCGCCTTCGACGGTGATTCGTCCGACCGTATGCGGCAGCAGCCCGGCGATGACGCGCAGCAGCGTCGACTTGCCCGAACCGTTGGGACCCGTGACCACAAGTGCTTCGCCGTCAGCAAGCGTGAAGCCGATGTCGGCAAAAACCGCCTCGCCGCCGCGTTCTCCGCTGAGATTTTCGGCGATCAGCCGCATCCGTTCCCCATCGCCGCAAGTCTTGTCGCCGCCACTTTGCGTCGCAGCAAAATAGGCGAATCTCGGTCTAGAACTATTCCAATAAATTCTCTATATGCCACTCGACCATGCCAGCGGTCGGCATGGAAACAGAATTTGCGCCGAACCAGCGCACGCGCCGCCTTGAACGGCTCGGGTTGCTTGGGACCGGACAGCGGAAATGGCCGTACCCGCACCTTTGCGCGTGATTGCATGCCCATCGGAGTCCGTTCCCTTTCAGGCTGAACAGACAAGGATGGATCGCACGTGTCCAAATCACTCGACAGTTTCAATTGCCGCCGCACCCTTACCGCGGCAGGTACCGACTATGTCTATTACAGCCTCATCGAGGCCGAGAAGAACGGCCTGACCGGCATTTCGCAGCTGCCTTATTCGATGAAGGTGCTGCTTGAAAACCTGCTGCGCAACGAAGACGGCCGTACAGTCACCAAGGAAGCCATCCAGGCGGTTGCCGGCTGGCTGACCGACAAGGGCACCGCCGGCGTCGAGATCGCCTACCGCCCGGCGCGCGTTCTGATGCAGGACTTCACCGGCGTTCCCGCCGTCGTCGACCTGGCAGCGATGCGTGACGGCCTTGCCTCGCTTGGCGGCGATCCGCAGAAGATCAACCCGCTGGTTCCTGTCGACCTGGTCATCGACCATTCGGTCATCGTCGACGAATTCGGCACCCCGCTGGCTTTTGCCCGCAACGTCGAGCTCGAATATGAGCGCAACGAAGAGCGCTACAAGTTCCTGAAGTGGGGCCAGCAGGCGTTCCGCAACTTCCGCGTCGTGCCGCCCGGCACCGGCATCTGCCACCAGGTTAACCTCGAATACCTCGCCCAGACCGTGTGGACGAACACCGAAGACGGCGAAACCACCGCTTATCCCGACACCTGCGTCGGCACCGACTCGCACACCACCATGGTCAACGGCCTGGGCGTGCTCGGCTGGGGCGTCGGCGGCATCGAGGCAGAAGCCGCGATGCTCGGCCAGCCGGTCTCCATGCTTTTGCCCGAGGTCATCGGCTTCCGCCTGACCGGCAAGCTCAGGGAAGGCGTCACCGCCACCGACCTCGTGCTGACCGTCACCCAGATGCTGCGCAAGAAGGGCGTCGTCGGCAAGTTCGTCGAGTTCTTCGGCCCCGGCCTCTCCAACATGACGCTGGCCGACCGCGCCACCATCGGCAACATGGCGCCGGAATATGGCGCGACCTGCGGCTTCTTCCCGGTCGATGTGGAAACCATCCGCTACCTCAACATGTCGGGCCGCGCTGAAAACCGCATCGCGCTCGTCGAGGAATATTCCAAGGCGCAGGGCATGTGGCGCGACACCTCGTCGGCCGATCCTGTGTTCACCGACCTGCTCGAGCTCGACCTTGAAAGCGTCGTTCCCTCGATGGCCGGCCCGAAGCGTCCTGAAGGCCGCATCCCGCTCGAAGGCATCGCCTCGGGCTTTGCGACCGCTCTCGAAGCCGAATACAAGAAGACCGTCGACCAGTCGAAGCGCTACGCCGTCGAAGGCGAGAACTTCGATCTCGGCCATGGCGACGTGGTGATCGCTGCGATCACGTCGTGCACCAACACCTCGAACCCGAGCGTGCTGATCGGTGCCGGCCTGCTCGCCCGCAACGCCAACCGCCTCGGCCTCAAGCAGAAGCCGTGGGTCAAGACCTCGCTGGCGCCTGGTTCGCAGGTGGTGGCCGAGTATCTCGAAAAGGCCGGCCTGCAGAAGGAGCTCGACCAGATCGGCTTCAACCTCGTCGGCTTCGGCTGCACGACCTGCATCGGCAACTCCGGCCCGCTGCCGGCGCCGATCTCCAAGACCATCAACGACAAGGGCCTGATCGGTGCGGCCGTGCTTTCGGGCAACCGCAACTTCGAAGGCCGGGTGTCGCCCGACGTGCAGGCCAATTACCTGGCTTCGCCGCCGCTGGTCGTCGCCTACGCGCTCGCCGGTTCGGTGACCAAGGACCTGACATCAGAGCCGCTGGGCGAGGATCGCGACGGTAACCCGGTGTTCCTCAAGGACATCTGGCCGACCAATGTCGAGATCGACCAGTTCATCGCCGAAAACGTCACCCGCGAGCTGTTTGCCCGCAAATATGCCGACGTCTTCAAGGGCGACGAGAACTGGCAGAACGTCCAGGCGCCGGAAGGCCAGACCTATGCCTGGGACGACAAGTCGACCTATGTGCAGAACCCGCCCTACTTCGTCGGCATGGGCTCCAAGCCGGCCCAGATCGGCAAGATCGAGGGCGCCCGCGTGCTCGGCCTGTTCGGCGACAAGATCACCACCGACCACATCTCGCCGGCCGGTTCGATCAAGGCGGCTTCGCCTGCCGGCAAGTACCTGACTGACAATGGCGTCGGCGTTGCCGACTTCAACCAGTACGGCACGCGTCGTGGCAACCACGAAGTGATGATGCGCGGCACCTTCGCCAACATCCGCATCCGCAACCACATGCTGGGCGAGAACGGCCGCGAGGGTGGCTACACCTTCCACTATCCGTCGAAGGAAGAGATGCCGATCTACGACGCCGCCATGCAGTACCGCAGCGAAGGCGTGCCGCTGGTGATCTTCGCCGGCGTCGAATACGGCAACGGTTCGTCGCGCGACTGGGCTGCCAAGGGCACCAACCTGTTGGGCGTCCGCGCGGTCATCGCCCAGTCGTTCGAGCGTATCCACCGCTCGAACCTCGTCGGCATGGGCGTGATCCCCTTCACCTTCGAAGAGGGTACGACCTGGAAGACGCTCGGCCTCAAGGGCGACGAGCAGGTGACGATCGACGGTCTCGAGACGATCAAGCCGCGCCAGAAGATGGTCGCCAAGATCACCTTCGCCGATGGCTCGGTGAAGGACGTGCCAATCCTGTGCCGCATCGATACGCTTGATGAGCTCGACTACTACAAGAACGGCGGCATCCTGCAGTACGTGCTGCGCGACCTCGCCGCGTAAGTTCGACGAGCGATTCATGTGAAACAAACCGCCGGGGCGAAAGCTCCGGCGGTTTTTCTTGTTGCGCCAATATACAATTAGGCGTTGTATTTCCTGGGGAGAGGGGGGAGTACAATGAGAGCTTATCTGCGCGTTTTCGCGAGCGGACTTTTATTGTCCGGATGTGCCAATGGTGGGGCCTTTATTTCTGCTGGCTCTGTGGACTACGGGGCACTTGTTGCGGGTCTTCGATGCGAAGTCGAGGATGTGATCAGATATGATCAGGATGAAGAAAGATCTGCCAAATTCTTTTATAATGGCAATGTCGCGAAGAAGCGGCAAGCCAATATTGTGGTCAAGATTAATGGACAATTCAACAGAGATGCCGCTGTTTCGCTAGGGCTTGAAAAATACGGAATAGGCAGGGCGGATTTAATTTCTGCATCTGCTGGTCTATCTAGTCGGGTCGACGAAACCGGAACGGTTGTCATGGGCGATACCGTTGTCCCAGGCAAACCTAAATGCGACCGGGGTCGCACCGGAGCTTACGACCTCAGTAGGTTGGGACTCCTCGCCTGGTACAAGTCGGTCTCTGCGCGAGTAGAGGATAAAACAGCAAGTGATTACCTTTCTGAGATGACCTACTATAGGAATGGATCTGTCGTTTTTGGCCGCAACGGACTTTCTTTTTCGTTCCTGACACCCGGAACGATATCTCCGGGACTCGGATTCACCGCCGCCCAAAGTGCTGAAATCACGATTGTTTTCGCGAACGAGCCCTCGGAGAGGACGACGAAGATCGATCCAGAAAGCCTCGCGGCGCTTGCCGAGATCATTCGAAGCGGCGGTCGCAAGGGTGGAGGAGGCAAGGCTGGCGCGGCTGCCGGGACGAGCCCTGCCGAAATCTTGCGGGATAGGCAGATCGATACCCTGAACGACAGACTGAAGACCCTGATCATTCAACCGCGGCTATGACCAACCGATAGGCGCCGAAATCCAGGCAGGGGATAGCGGCGCCTATTTTAGGACAATGACGAACTGCAACATGTCGACCATCGCGTGCGAGCGCCGCAGTGGTCGCGCACCTATTTCGCTCGACGCCCTTTCCGAGTTCGTCTTCCCATCCTTCGACAGGCTCAGGATGAGGGGGAGCCAAGTTTCTTCACCGCCACGCCCCGTTGCCGGTCTGGCTATTGTCAAAGAACACTCCCTTGATGGGGAGAAAGGTTCGGGAAGCGGGGCGCGAGGCCGTGCCTTCCGATTGATTAGTATGTGGCGCGAACTCGCGCCCCGCTCGGTGTCTGTCCCGAGGTTGGCCGGTCACAGCGCCGCTCCATGTACATTCCATGGACAATCGCCGCGGCTTCTCCGCATTTCCCTGCCGCGCAGAATTCCATTTGCGGAACCCGGCACCGGAAAACGCCGACCTGTCGTCGGGCCCTCGGAGCCACGGCTACCGACACCGTGGCGGGAGGTCACCGCCGCCCTCCCTGATACCCGGTGCGCACCAGATCCCGTAAGGGCGATGGGGGAATTGTACGGCAGGTTTGGAGGGCGTGGAGAAATGGGGGCGGCTATCCACGGGGGTTGGTGACAGAGGGTGACAGATCTGCACGCGGCCGATGGGCCATTCTGCACCGCGGCGGCAGTTGCCATTTCACGGCATGGATCCCCGGGTCTCCGCACGTCGCTTCGCTCGTGCTCCGCCCGAGGATGACGAAGGCATTGGGGCCTGCCGCTACTCGCCGAGGGCGGCAACTAGCAGAGAGCTTCAATTATCATCCCATTTTACCCGCTAGTTGTCCGGCATTTTCTGCCAGTTGCGATTTTGGAGATTAGCCGAAGCCCAACATGCCTTCGTCATCCTCGGGCGGAGCAGGAGCGAAGCGACGTGCGGAGACCCGGGGATCCATGCCGTGAAATGGCAACTGCCGCTGCGGTGCAGAACCACCGACTATGCAGGGGGCAGAACGTGCCAACAAAAAATCACGCACCGTGGAAAACCTCTCCACACTCCTGGCTGCTTCAGCCGAACCAGCGAAGCAGAAACAGCCGGTGAACTCTTGCGCTGAGGTGGCCGACGCGGAAGCAGGTGCGGTTGGCAAGCCACCGAACGCCAGCCAGTGACATCAACGACACGTCGAAATACGCCATCTGCCGTATTGTCCAGACGGCTGCTGCCGGGACATCTGCCGAACTGAAGGCCCCGTTGTCGCGGGTCGAGATTGACGAGGAGCAGGTTCGATGAGGTTGATGACGCTTGGGGCAGCGTGGCTGCTTGCCGTATCCACCGGTGCGGCGATGGGGGCGGATGCTACGTCGGCGCAGCCGGTCGATGGCTTTGTCTGGACCGGCGGCTATGTCGGCGTGCAGGCTGGCCATCTCTGGGGCAACGGGCGGACTTCGGCTGAAACCGGCTGGAATTCCGAGCCGGATGTCGCTGGTTGGCTTGGCGGCGTTTATGCGGGTTACAACCACCAACTGGCGAGCCAGGTCGTGATCGGTATCGAAGCCGACCTTGCCTGGAGCAATGCCGATGGTTTCGGGCAGGCGTACGATGGATCGGGCACTCCCTTGCCGCCGCCCGTCATTGGCGACGTGTATGAGCTCAACTGGTCGGGTGCGGCGCGCATGAAGCTGGGCTACGCGATGGACCGGCTACTGCCTTACGTTGCCGGTGGCGTTGCGTTCGCGGACGTCAATGTCCACGCGATCGAGGATGGTGTCCGGATCAGCCCGATCGTTGGCGACACGATGGTCGGATGGACGCTCGGTGCCGGTGTCGATTACGCATTCACCGACAATCTCATCGGCCGCGTGGAGTACCGCTACACCGACTTCGGCGATTTCGACCTGTCGTCGTTTGCGACGGCGGAGCTTACGACGCACGACGTTCGTCTCGGCGTCGCCTACAAGTTCTGATCATTGGCACCTACGCCAATTCGAACCCCGGCCTCGCGCCGGGGTTTTTGTTGATCCTGAGAGGCAGGCAGCGTGCATGAAAATGCCGCGCCGCGGCAAGACCTCAATCGCTGTCGCGCAGGTCATAAACATACATGACGAATGTCTCCGCCGGTTCGGCCGGTTCCTTGCGCCGTTCGTAAAGCGCACGGGCGGGGATGTTGTCGAGCTCGGTGCCGAGCCAGGCCTCCTCACAACCAGCTTCGCGGCCGGCGGCGAACAGCGCGTCCATCAGAAGGTTGGCGATGCCGCGGCGCTGCCAGGCCGGCGAGACGCCGACCTCATCGACATAAAGCTCGGTCGCCTTGTCAGGATGGCGGTGGATGATGGCAGCTGCCTGCGCCACAACCTGGCCATCATCGAGGGCGACGAAGAGCAGGTGGCCAGGGGAGGCGAGGCAGGCCGCGAGCCTGGTCGGGTCGACTGCTTCGTCGAAGACTTCGTCGGCGACATTGTCGAGCAGGTGTTCGTCGCCGGGCTGGAGCCTGCGGATATTGATGGACGGCATCGTGGTCTTCACCTTTTCTTCGTAAAGTCGTCACAAAACTTTGACGTTTACGTAAATCCCGTTGTTTCTAACCGATTGAAAAAGTTGAGGTTGAAATAATCGGTTGAATTTTTTTGCCCACGGAGCTATTGCGAGCCGCTATTTCTGGCTGCATTTCCGCGGCCTCTCTGGCCCAAACCTACTCCACCCCGCCGCCACGGCGTCGTTAAAGGCAAAGGGAAATTCCTTCATGGCACGTAACAAGATAGCCCTCATCGGCTCCGGCATGATTGGCGGCACGCTCGCCCATATGATCGGCCTCAAGGACCTCGGCGACGTGGTCCTGTTCGATATTGCCGAAGGCACCCCGCAGGGTAAAGGCCTCGATATCGCCCAGTCTTCGCCGGTCGACGGCTTCGACTCGCGCTTCACCGGCGTCAACGACTATGCCGGCATCGAAGGCGCCGACGTCTGCATCGTCACCGCCGGCGTGCCGCGCAAGCCGGGCATGAGCCGCGACGACCTGCTCGGCATCAACCTCAAGGTCATGGAACAGGTCGGCGCCGGCATCAAGAAGTATGCCCCCAAGGCCTTCGTCATCTGCATCACCAACCCGCTCGACGCCATGGTGTGGGCACTGCAGAAGTTCTCGGGCCTGCCCAAGAGCCACGTCGTCGGCATGGCCGGCGTGCTCGACTCGGCGCGCTTCCGCCACTTCCTGGCCGAAGAGTTCAAGGTTTCGGTCGAGGACGTCTCGGCCATGACGCTCGGTGGCCACGGCGACGACATGGTGCCGATGGTGCGCTATTCGACGGTTGCCGGCATTCCGCTGCCGGACCTGATCAAGATGGGCTGGACCAGCCAGGAAAAGCTCGACGCCATCGTCGAGCGCACCCGCAAGGGTGGCGGCGAGATCGTCGGCCTGCTCAAGACCGGTTCGGCCTACTACGCGCCGGCATCTTCGGCGATTTCCATGGCCGAGGCCTATCTCAAGGACAAGAAGCGCGTGCTGCCTTGCGCCACGCATCTGTCGGGCCAGTATGGCGTCAAGGACATGTATCTCGGCGTGCCGGTGGTGATTGGTGCCGGTGGCGTCGAGCGCATCATCGAGATCGACTTCAACAAGGCCGAGCAGAAGATGTTCGAAAAGTCGGTCGAGGCCGTCAAGGGCCTCTGCGAAGCCTGCGTCGCGATCGCGCCGAACCTCGGCAAGAAGTAAGGGACACGCGCATGAACATCCACGAATATCAGGGCAAGCAATTGCTCAAGGGTTTCGGTGCTCCCGTCGCTGACGGCGTGCCGGTGTTCAAGATCGAGGAAGCCGAAGCTGCCGCCAAGGCGCTGCCGGGTCCGCTCTATGTCGTGAAGAGCCAGATCCACGCCGGCGGCCGCGGCAAGGGCAAGTTCAAGGAACTTTCGCCCGACGCCAAGGGCGGCGTGCGCCTCGCCAAGTCGGTCGACGAGGTCGTGGCGTTTGCCAAGGAAATGCTCGGCAACACGCTGGTGACCAAGCAGACCGGCCCGGCCGGCAAGCAGGTCAACCGCCTCTACATCGAAGACGGCGCCGACATCGACCGCGAGCTGTACCTGTCGATCCTGGTCGACCGCTCGGTCGGCCGCGTTGCCTTCGTGGTTTCGACCGAAGGCGGCATGGACATCGAGGCTGTCGCGCATGACACGCCGGAGAAGATCATCACCGTTGCGATCGACCCTGAGAAGGGCGTGACGGCTGAGGACCTCAAGGCGCTGAACGGCGCTCTGAAGCTTTCGGGCGAGGCGGCAAAGGACGGCGAGAGCCTGTTTCCGATCCTCTACAAGGCGTTTGTCGACAAGGACATGAGCCTGCTCGAGGTTAACCCGCTGATCGTGATGAACAACGGCCGCCTGCGCGTGCTCGACGCCAAGGTGTCGTTCGACAACAACGCGCTGTTCCGCCACGCCGACGTGCTCGAGTTGCGCGACACCACCGAGGAGGACGCCAAGGAGATCGAGGCGTCGAAGTATGACCTCGCCTATGTCGCGCTCGACGGCAACATCGGCTGCATGGTCAACGGTGCCGGTCTCGCCATGGCGACGATGGACATCATCAAGCTGTATGGCGCCGAGCCTGCCAATTTCCTCGACGTCGGTGGTGGCGCTTCGAAGGAGAAGGTGACGGCGGCGTTCAAGATCATCACTGCTGATCCGGCCGTGAAGGGCATCCTGATCAACATCTTCGGCGGCATCATGAAGTGCGACATCATCGCCGAAGGCGTGATCGCGGCCGTCAAGGAAGTGGGCCTCAAGGTTCCGCTGGTTGTGCGCCTCGAAGGCACCAACGCCGAGCTTGGCAAGAAGATCATCAACGAGAGCGGGCTGAACGTCGTTTCCGCCGACGACCTCGACGACGCGGCGAAGAAGATCGTCGCTGCGGTGAAGGGAAACTGAGCCAATGTCCATTCTCATCGACAAGAACACCAAGATCCTGGTGCAGGGCCTGACCGGCAACACCGGTTCGTTCCACACCGAGCAGGCGCTGGCCTATCACGGCACCCAGATGGTCGGCGGCATCCACCCCAAGAAGGGCGGCGAGAAGTGGGACGGTTCCGTGCCGCTGCCGATCTTCTCGACGGTTGCCGAAGGCAAGGAAAAGACCGGCGCGAACGCTTCGGTGGTCTACGTGCCGCCGGCAGGCGCTGCCGCAGCGATCATCGAGGCGATCGACGCCGAGATCCCGCTGATCGTGTGCATCACCGAAGGCATCCCGGTTTCCGACATGATCAAGGTCAAGGCGCGTCTCGACCGCTCGACCTCGCGCCTGATCGGCCCGAACTGCCCTGGCATTGTGACGCCCGACCAGTGCAAGATCGGCATCATGCCGGGCAACATCTTCCGCAAGGGTTCGGTCGGCGTTGTTTCGCGCTCCGGCACGCTTACCTATGAGGCGGTGTTCCAGACGACGAACGCTGGTCTCGGCCAGTCGACGGCTGTCGGCATCGGCGGCGACCCGGTCAAGGGCACGGAATTCATCGACATGCTCGAGATGTTCCTGGCCGACGACGAGACCAAGTCGATCATCATGATCGGCGAAATCGGCGGCTCGGCCGAAGAGGACGCAGCGCAGTTCCTCATCGACGAGGCCAAGCGCGGCCGCAAGAAGCCGATGGCCGGCTTCATCGCCGGACGCACCGCACCGGAAGGCCGTACCATGGGCCATGCGGGTGCTGTGATCTCGGGCGGCAAGGGCGGCGCGGAAGACAAGATTTCGGCCATGGAGGCAGCGGGCATCCGCGTGTCGCCGTCGCCGGCACGTCTCGGCACCACGCTGGTCGAGGCGATCAAGGGCTAAGTGAACAGCCAATGGCGAGTAGCGAATAGTGAGTAGAGAAGAGCGATGAGCGACCCCGCACAAGCAAAGTCCTACTCGCTATTCGCTACTCACTATTCGCACTGAAACAGGAGACGGAGCCAGAGGCTCCGCAGGACAAAATGGCACGATCAGATCAGGCCAACGACCAATTTTCCCTCACTTCGTTCCTCTATGGCGGCAATGCCGACTATATCGAGGCGCTGCACGCCGCCTATCTCGACGATCCAGAGTCGGTCGATCCTGAATGGCGCGACTTCTTTGGCGCGCTGAAGGACGACGCCGGCGACATCCGCAAGAACGCCAAGGGCGCTTCGTGGTCGACGCCGAGCTGGCCGCTGCAGGCCAATGGCGAACTGGTTTCCGCGCTCGACGGCAACTGGGGCATGGTCGAGAAGCTGATCGAAAAGAAGGTCAAGGAAAAGGCTGTCGCCGTCGGCGCAGCACAGTCTCCGGCCGATGTGCTGCAGGCGACGCGCGACTCGGTGCGCGCCATCATGATGATCCGTGCCTACCGCATGCGCGGCCACCTGCACGCCAATCTCGATCCGCTCGGCATCGCCAAGCCGCTGGAAGACTATAACGAGCTGTCGCCCGAGGCCTATGGCTTCACCGACGCCGACTACGACCGTCCGATCTTCATCGACCACGTGCTTGGGCTCGAATACGCGACCATCCGCGAGATGCTCGAAATCCTGAAGCGGACCTATTGCTCGACGCTCGGCGTCGAGTTCATGCACATCTCCGATCCCGAGGAGAAGGCGTGGATCCAGGCCCGTATCGAGGGCCCGGACAAGGCGATCGAATTCACGCCCGAGGGCAAGAAGGCGATCCTGTCCAAGCTGATCGAGGCCGAGGGCTTCGAGCAGTTCATCGACGTCAAGTACAAGGGCACCAAGCGCTTCGGCCTCGACGGCGGCGAAGCGCTGATCCCGGCACTCGAGCAGATCCTCAAGCGCGGTGGCGCGCTCGGCCTGCAGGAGGTCGTGTTCGGCATGGCCCACCGCGGCCGCCTCAATGTGCTCAGCCAGGTGATGGCCAAGCCGCACCGCGCGATCTTCCACGAGTTCAAGGGCGGCTCCTACGCGCCCGACGACGTCGAAGGTTCGGGCGACGTGAAGTACCATCTCGGCGCGTCCTCGGACCGCGAGTTCGACGGCAACAAGGTCCACCTGTCGCTGACCGCCAACCCCTCGCATCTCGAGATCGTCGATCCGGTGGTGATGGGCAAGGCGCGCGCCAAGCAGGACCAGCTGTTCGGCCGTGCCCGTGGCGAAATCGTGCCGCAGGAAGAGCGCGCCAAGGTGATGCCGCTGCTGCTGCACGGCGATGCGGCATTTGCCGGCCAGGGCGTGATCGCCGAAATCCTCGGCCTGTCGGGCCTGCGCGGCCATCGCGTTGCCGGCACGCTGCATTTCATCATCAACAACCAGATCGGCTTCACGACGAACCCGCGCTTCTCGCGCTCGTCGCCGTACCCGTCCGACGTTGCCAAGATGATCGAGGCGCCGATTTTCCACGTCAATGGCGACGATCCGGAAGCTGTGGTGTTCGCGGCCAAGGTGGCGACCGAATTCCGCATGAAGTTCCACAAGCCGGTGGTCGTGGACATGTTCTGCTACCGCCGCTTCGGCCACAATGAAGGCGACGAGCCTGCATTCACCCAGCCGATCATGTACCGCAATATCCGCACCCATAAGACCACTGTGCAGATCTATGCCGACAAGCTGATCGCCGAGGGCCTGATCGCCCAGGCCGAGCTCGACAAGCTGCGCGCCGACTGGCGTGCGCATCTCGAAACCGAGTGGGAGATCGGCCAGGCCTACAAGCCCAACAAGGCTGACTGGCTGGATGGCGCCTGGTCGGGCCTGCGCACGGCCGACAATCAGGACGAACAGCGTCGCGGCAAGACCGCGATGCCGGTCAAGACGCTGAAGGAAATCGGCAAGAAGCTGACCGAGGTGCCCGCCGATTTCGAGGCGCACAAGACGATCAGCCGTTTCCTCGAAACGCGCCGCAAGATGATCGAATCGGGCGAAGGCATCGACTGGTCGACGGCGGAAGCGCTGGCGTTCGGCTCGATCCTGCTCGACGGCAACCCGATCCGGCTTTCGGGCCAGGATTCGGAGCGCGGCACGTTCTCGCAGCGCCATTCGGTGCTGTACGACCAGAAGGACGAGACACGCTACATCCCGCTCAACAATCTGTCGGCGGCGCAGGCCGGCTACGAGGTCATCAACTCGATGCTCTCGGAAGAGGCCGTGCTCGGCTTCGAATATGGCTACTCGCTGGCCGAGCCCAAGGCGCTGACGCTTTGGGAGGCGCAGTTCGGCGACTTCGCCAACGGCGCGCAGGTGGTGTTCGACCAGTTCATCTCCAGTGGCGAACGCAAGTGGCTGCGCATGTCGGGCCTCGTGTGTCTCTTGCCGCACGGCTATGAAGGCCAGGGTCCGGAGCATTCGTCGGCGCGCCTCGAACGCTTCCTGCAGCTTTGCGCCGAAGACAACATGCAGGTGGCCAACGTCACGACGCCGGCCAACTACTTCCACATCCTGCGCCGGCAGCTGAAGCGCGATTTCCGCAAGCCGCTGATCCTGATGACGCCGAAGTCGCTGCTGCGCCACAAGCGGGCGGTGTCTTCGCTGTCGGAGATCTCGGGCGAAAGCTCGTTCCATCGCCTGCTTTGGGACGACGCCCAGTATCTCGGCAACGAGCCGATCAAGCTGGTCAAGGATTCGAAGATCCGCCGCGTCGTGCTTTGCACCGGCAAGGTCTATTACGACCTCTATGAGGAGCGCGAGACGCGCGGCATCGACGATATCTACCTGTTGCGCGTCGAGCAGCTCTATCCGTTCCCGGCCAAGGCGCTGATCACCGAGCTCAGCCGCTTCCGCAATGCCGAGATGTTGTGGTGCCAGGAAGAGCCCAAGAACATGGGTGCGTGGTCGTTCATCGACCCGTATCTGGAATGGGTGCTCGCCCATATCGACGCCAAGCACCAGCGCGTGCGTTACACCGGCCGTCCGGCCGCCGCCTCTCCGGCGACGGGCCTGATGTCCAAGCACAAGGCACAACTCGAGGCGTTCCTCGACGACGCCCTCGGCGAATAACCAAAGAACGGACAGGCAAAAAATGGCTACCGAAATCCGTGTCCCTACCCTCGGCGAATCCGTGTCCGAGGCAACGATCGGCAAGTGGTTCAAGAAGGCCGGCGACGTGATCGTCGCCGACGAGCCCCTGGTTGAACTCGAGACCGACAAGGTCACCATCGAAGTGCCGGCACCATCGGCCGGCGTGCTGGTCGAACTGACCGTCAAGGAAGGCGAGACCGTCGGCGTCGGCGCATTGCTCGGCACCATCGGTGCCGGCGAGGGAGCCGTAGCTGCTGCAAAGCCCGCAGCTGTCGCCCAGGCGTCGGCCTCGACCGTCAAGGAAGCCGTGGCGCAGACCGCCTCGGTTGCCGGCGCCCCGGCAATCGAAGAACGCAAGATGCCGCCGGCACCGGCTGCCGCCAAGCTGCTCGCCGAGACAAATTTGTCGGTCGATCAGGTCGCCGGCTCGGGCAAGCGCGGCCAGGTGCTGAAGGGTGACGTGCTCGACGCCATCACCAAGGGCATTTCCGCCCCCGCGGCCGCCCCGGTTGCTGCTCCGGTGGTCGCACGTGTTCCCTCGAGCGTTGTCGATGCACCACGCGAAGAGCGCGTGCGCATGACCAAGCTGCGCCAGACCATCGCGCGCCGCCTCAAGGAAGCGCAGTCGACGGCTGCCATGCTGACCACCTTCAACGAGGTCGACATGAGCGCCGTGATGGCGCTGCGCACCAAGTACAAGGACATCTTCGAAAAGAAGCACGGCGTGAAGCTCGGCTTCATGGGCTTCTTCACCAAGGCGGTGACGCATGCGCTGAAGGAAATCCCGGCCGTCAACGCCGAGATCGATGGCACCGACATCATCTACAAGAACTTCGCCCATGTCGGCGTTGCCGTCGGCACCGAAAAGGGCCTGGTGGTTCCGGTGGTGCGCGATGCCGACCAGATGTCGATCGCCGAGATCGAGAAGGAAATCGGCCGCCTCGGCCTCGCCGCGCGCGACGGCAAGCTGTCGGTCGCCGACATGCAGGGCGGCACCTTCACCATCTCCAATGGTGGTGTCTACGGTTCGCTGATGTCGACGCCGATCCTGAACGCACCGCAGTCGGGCATTCTGGGCATGCACAAGATCCAGGACCGTCCGGTCGTGGTTGGCGGCCAGATCGTCATCCGCCCGATGATGTATCTCGCGCTGTCCTACGATCACCGCATCGTCGACGGCAAGGAAGCCGTGACCTTCCTGGTGCGGGTCAAGGACAGCCTGGAAGATCCGGAACGCCTGGTTCTCGACCTCTGATCCAACCTAAGAAAGGTGCCCGGGCTACCGGGCACCTGCTCTGGTCGGCCAAGGCCTAGAGCCTCAATATGCGAGGGCCGATGGAAGCCGCGGCAGCGTCGACTGAAATCTGGATCCTGGGCTGGAGTGTCGTGCTGCTGATCGTGCACATACTGGTGCAGGCGCTTTCGCTCGACCTGTCCGGCGATCTCAGCATCAAGTATCTGCTGAGCTCGCGTGACGAGGGCCACGCCTCGAAAAGCGTGATAGCGGGGCGGCTGCTCCGGTCGCTGCACAACATGCTGGAAACCTATCCCGCCTTCATCGCTCTCGCGCTGGCATTGGCGGTGACAGGCAAGACGGGCGAGCTGGGTGCCGTGGGCGCCGTTACCTGGATGCTGGCGCGTGTGGCCTATGCCGTGCTTTATGTCACTGGGGTTCCCATTTTGCGCACGATCGTCTGGTTCGTTTCGATCATTGGGCTGGTCCTGATGGTCGTGCGCCTGATGACGTAAGATCGCTGCCTGAAGAAACCGAAACGAGACGGTCGCATGGCTTTCGAACCAGACATTCCCGCAATCCAGGTGCATCTGTGCGTCAAGGACGGCAAGCAGGCGATCGCCTTCTACGAAAAGGCCTTCGACGCGGTCGAGACCTTCGAGCAGATGGCCGATGACGGGGTGCGCGTGCTGCACGCCAACCTTGCGATGTTCGGCAGCGAAGTCATGCTGCATGACGAGTTTCCCGAGTTCGGCGCCGACGTCTTGTCGCCGCTGACCCGGGGCGGCGCCAGCATCACCGTCAACATCAACATGAAGCTGCCGGGCGAGGTCGATCAAATCGTCGAGCGCGCCGTCGCTGCCGGCGCCAAGATCGTCATGCAGCCCGATGACATGTTCTGGGGCGCGCGCTACGCCAAGATCCAGGACCCGTCCGGGCATGTCTGGGCTTTCAATGCGCCGTTGGGCGCGCCGGCAAGGAGCGACAAGCCATGACGCAATACGCGTTCGAATTTGCCGGCCTGCTGGCCGTGTTTTCGGTGCTGATGGTGGTGCCAGGCGCCGATTTCGTCATGGTGGTGCGCCAGAGCGTGGTGCATGGCCGCCGCGCCGCCATCATCACCAGCTTCGGCATCGGCGTGTCGCTGCTGTTCCACGTCAGCTACACCATTTTGGGCATCGGGCTGATCGTGTCGAAGTCGCTGTTGCTGTTTTCGCTGATCAAGTGGGCCGGTGCGGCCTATCTCGTCTATCTCGGCATCAAGGCGCTGCGCGCCGGCCCGATGGAACTGGCTCCGGTCGAGGTGCAGGACGGTGGCGACCAGCCCAAGGGAATTTCGGCGGCGCGCTGTTTCCTGATGGGGTTCGTCACCAACGCGCTGAACCCCAAGGCGGTGCTGTTTTTCCTGCCGCTGTTCACGGCGATGGTCAGCCACGAGACGCCGGCCGCGGTGAAGGGCGTCTATGGCCTGCTGATGGCCGTGGTGCTGATCACCTGGTTCGTCGGCGTGTCGATGTTCTTCACCATGGCCTCGGTGCGCGAGCGCTTCGTGGCCTGGGGCCGCTGGTTCAACAAGGCGACCGGCATGATCTTCATCGGGCTTGGCGTGAAGCTCGCCACGGTGCAGGCCGGCTGATGCGGTTTGCGGCGCTGATCGCGGTGGTTGCGGTGCTGTCGGCGACGACGGCACATGCCGCATGCCCGATCGAGCTTGCCGTTTATGGCGACCGCGATGGTGCCGCCGAAATCGACTTCCGGCCGACGCTGGAATCGGCAACGGTGACCAACAGCTTCAAGATGGTGCTGGACAATTCCGTCGTGCTCGACGGCGTGGTGATGTGGTCGCAGGACGTGGCGCGGCCGAACGGCATGATGATGCACCAATGCCCTGAGGGCGACGTGACCGGCGAGGAGATCGAGGCCTGCACGGTGTGGCAGGGTGTGATCTACAGCGTCGACGAGCAGGGCAATGTCGGGCTGTTGCCGCGCGAGCGGATCGCTGCGGCAGCGCCGAAGAAACTGATCTTCTCCGACCTGGGCCATGGGCTCAGGACATCCGCCGCCTATGGTCCCGACGGCTTTTCCAAAGTGCCGTGGGACGTATTCGAGCTGAAAGGGTGCCAGGAATGAGCGCTCAGGGAAAAGTCCTGCTGGTGACCGGCGGCAGCCGTGGCATCGGTGCCGCCACCTGCCGGCTGGCTGCCAAGGCCGGCTACCGCGTTGCCATCAACTATGCTTCGAACGAAGCCGCGGCAAACGCGTTGGTGGCTGAGATCAAGACATCGGGCGGTGAGGCGATCGCGATCAAGGGCGATGTCGGCAACGAGGCCGACGTGCTGGCGATGTTTGCGGCTGTCGACGCTGCTTTTGGCCGGCTCGACGCCTTCGTCAACAATGCCGGCGTTGTCGACATGAAGGCGCGGGTCGACGAGATGAGCGCCTTCAGGCTGGAGCGCATGATGCGCATCAATGTCGTGGGCTCGATCCTGTGCGCCCGCGAGGCGGTGAAGCGCATGTCGAGCCTGCATGGCGGCAAAGGTGGCGCCATCGTCAACATCTCGTCGGCGGCAGCGACGCTGGGTTCGCCCGGCGAATATGTCGACTATGCCGCCTCGAAAGGCGCGATCGACACCTTCACCATCGGACTTGCCAAGGAGATTGCCACCGAGGGCGTGCGCGTCAACGCGGTACGGCCCGGCATCATCGACACCGAAATCCATGCCTCGGGCGGACAGCCGGACCGGATCGCCGCCATTCGCGGCCTGGTGCCGATGAAGCGCGAAGGCAAGGCTGAAGAAGTTGCCCACGCCGTCATCTGGCTTTTGTCGGATGAGGCATCATATACGACGGGCTCGATTTTGAACGTGAGCGGCGGCCGCTGAGCGCGCGCGCCAGGAGAAGGACAGGACAATGGCATATGACGTCGTCGTAATCGGATCGGGCCCAGGCGGCTATGTGTGCGCCATCAAGGCAGCACAGCTCGGATTGAAGGTCGCCGTGGTCGAGAAGAACGCGACCTTCGGCGGCACCTGCCTGAACATCGGCTGCATTCCCTCCAAGGCGCTGCTGCATGCATCGGAGATGCTGGCCGAGGCACAGCATTCCTTCGACGCGCTCGGCGTCGAGGTCGGCACGCCGAAGATGAACCTGAAGAAGATGATGGCGCACAAGGATGCGACCGTTGCCGCCAACGTCAACGGGGTGTCGTTCCTGTTCAAGAAGAACAAGATCGACAGCTTCAGGGGCACCGGCAAGGTCGTTGCCGCAGGCAAGGTTTCGGTCACCGGCGAGGACGGCAAGGTTGAAGAGATCGAGACCAAGAACATCGTCATCGCCACTGGCTCCGACGTTGCCGGCATTCCGGGCGTCGACGTCGCCTTCGACGAGAAGGTGATCATCTCGTCGACCGGCGGCCTGTCGCTGGAGAAGGTGCCGGGCCACATGGTGGTTGTCGGCGGCGGCGTCATCGGCCTCGAACTCGGCTCGGTGTGGGCGCGCCTCGGCGCCAAGGTGACGGTGGTCGAGTATCTCGACACCATCCTGGGCGGCATGGACAGCGACGTCGCCAAGCAGTTCCAGCGCATGCTGGCCAAGCAGGGCTTCGAGTTCAAGCTCGGCTCCAAGGTGACCGGCGTCGCCAAGGCCAAGAAGGGCGCGACGGTGACCTTCGAGCCGGTCAATGCTGCCAAGGGGGGCGGTGCCGCCGAGACCATCGAGGCCGATGTCGTGCTGGTCGCAACCGGCCGCAGGCCCTACACCGACGGCCTCGGCCTCAAGGAAGCAGGCGTCGAGATGGATGAGCGCGGCCGGGTCAAGACCGACGGCCATCTGCGCACCAACGTTGCCGGCATCTATGCCATCGGCGACGTCGTCGTCGGCCCGATGCTGGCGCACAAGGCCGAGGACGAGGGCGTGGCGGTTGCCGAGATCATCGCCGGCCAGGCCGGTCACGTGAACTATGACGTCATCCCTGGCGTGGTCTACACCAGCCCCGAGGTCGCTTCAGTCGGCAAGACCGAAGAAGAACTGAAGAAGGCTGGTATCGCCTACAAGGCCGGCAAGTTCCCGTTTACCGCCAACGGCCGGGCCCGCGCCATGCTGCACACCGACGGCTTCGTCAAGGTGCTGGCCGACAAGGACAGCGACAAGGTGCTGGGCGTGCACATCGTCGGCTTCGGCGCCGGCGAGATGATCCACGAGGCGGCGGTGCTGATGGAGTTCGGCGGTTCGTCGGAAGACCTCGGCCGGACCTGCCATGCGCACCCGACGATGTCGGAAGCGGTCAAGGAGGCGGCACTCGCCACCTTCTTCAAGCCGATCCATATGTGAGCAAGCAGATCGTTTCGATCCGCTTTTCGCTTCGAACCAAAGTGAAACGGCCCGCTCGATGAGCGGGCCGTTTTGCTTTTCAAGTGTCGCCTTTAGCCGCCGGAAGGTGCCGGAGCCGGAGCAGGTGCAGGCTCAGCCGGTGCAGGAGCCGGAGCGGCGGGCGCTGGCTCAGCCGGTGCTGGTGCGGGCGCTGGCTCTGCCGGTGCAGGCGCCATCGTACCCGAAGGTGCGGGGGCAGGCTCAGCCGGAGCGGGTGCCGGTGCAGGCTCCGTAGCGGCCGGCGGTTCGGCCGGTGCCGGAGCTTCGGCGGTCTTGGGACCGAAGATGTAATAAGCCACCGCGGCGAGCAGGACGACGATGATGGCTATCAGCCATGTGCTGCCCATGCTCTTGCTGGCAGGTCCCGGATTTGGGTTGTTCACCATTGAGATCTCCCTCAGCTGCGCTCCGCAATCATTGCGTGAACATCGCAATCAACGCGCGAGATGCATTTCGGTTTCACATTGACGTGAAATTTTCGAATCGAAGATCAGTTTATCGAAACGAAGATCCGGGCGGCGGCGTTTCGCCACGCCGCCAAGGTGGTGGAAGAGGAATAGGCTCGGTCAAGTTGCAACGAGCCGAGGTCAGCGACATGCCCATGGTGCCGAGCCTTTCCAACGCAGACCAATTTTTGCCCGGCGCGAGTTTCACCGATCGCTTCGCCATCGTGGTGACCGGACAATCCCTCGACGCGGCGACCTCCGCCAGCCGGGCCTTTGGCCGCAGGCCGGCCTGGATCGGCGCGCTGATGGGATTGCGCGACCTGCTGGTCCGGCCGTTCGGCCTGAAGACGCGCGACGCGGACCTTGAGCTGGAGCGGAAAGGGATGTTCCCGGTTCTCAGCCAGTCGAAGACGCGGATGGTGCTCGGGCTGGACGACCGCCACCTCGACTTCCGGCTGCTGGTCGAAGTCAGGGAGCTCGGCGAAGGCCGCCAGGAGGTCAGTGCCGCGACGCTGGTCAGGCCACACAATCTGCTGGGGCGCGCCTATCTCTGCGCCGTGATGCCGTTCCACAAGATCATCGTGCCGGCAATGCTGGCGCAGGTGGCCAAGGGCTAGATCGGCAAGGTCCTCATCGGACTGCTGCGTCAGCGGTCGGCCACTGTCACGGTGTAGCCGGCCTTGCGGAACAGCTCGACCAGCCCGTCGGGGCCGGGCAGGTGCAGCGCGCCGACGGCCATGAAGGCGTCGCCGGCACCGATGAGCGGTTCGGCGCGCTCGACCATGGTCTTGTTGCGCGTCGTGACCATCGCTTCCTCAAAGGCGGCGTAGGTCTGCTCGTCGCCCGCGGCACTGGGCAGCGCATTGCGGAACAGCGGCCAGAACATGCCGGTGTCGCCGCGCTGGTAGAGCACGACCATCGTTTCGATGACGTCGTCCATGCGGTCGCCGAGCTTGAGCGTCTCGACGAGGCCCTTGATGTGGAATTCGAGCGGCAGCGACGCCATGGCCGAGAGCTGGTCGGCGGCGGACTCCAGGCCCTTGACCTGCTTGCCGGCCGCCTTGGCCTGCTGGGCGATCAGGATGTCGAGCACCGGTGCGCCGCCAGACTTGCGGGCGAGTTCGCAGGCCGGCAGTGCGACCATCGCCGACAGCATCCACGGCTTCATCTTGGTGACGCTGGCAGGCGGGATGCCGCGCGCCTCGAGCGCCGCGTTGACGATCTTGGCGTCCTCCGGCGACAGCAGCGACGGCAGCGTGGTGGCGTCGGTGAACATCATCAGTTCGGGCTGCTTCATCAGGCTGGCGACCATCGCCTGCTGGTCGAGCACGTCGGTGGTTTCGATGACCAGAGTGTGCGACCCGTCGAAGGCCTTTTGGGCGGCGGGCTCAAGCCTGGTGACGCGTGGGTCGGTGACATGCATGGTGCCGTAGAGCCAGGACGGCTTCTGCCCCGGCTTTTCCAGTTTCCACAACAGGCCCTGGCCGTTGAGCGTTTTCTTGGCCTCGGACTCGATCTTCTTGAGCAGCGTCGGGTCGTTGTTTTGGAGCTCGGCCAGCATGTCCGAGCCGGTGCAGCCGGGCGCTTCGGCATGGGCCTTGCCGGCAAGCAGCAACGCCGCCGCAAAGAACAGGACGAAGAACAGCACGTTGAGCGCTGCGAGCAGCTTCAGCGAAAACAGCGACGCACGGTCGGCGATGGCGACGAAACGTTTCATCGCCTTGGTGTAGCCGCCAAAAGCGGCAAAACGGTTAATGCCGTGGTGACAATTGTCAGGTCGCAGGGCTAGGCGCGCGGGTGCGCCGCCTCGTAGATCTCGAGCAGCCGCGCAGTGTCGACGCCGGTGTAGATCTGGGTCGTCGACAGGGAGGCGTGGCCGAGCAGTTCCTGGATGGTGCGCAGGTCGCCGCCACGCCCAAGCAGGTGGGTGGCGAAGGAATGGCGCAGCGCGTGCGGCGTCGCCGTGTCCGGCAGGTTGAGTGCCGAACGCATCTTGCGCATCTCGCGCTGGATGATCGCCGGGTCGAGCTGGCCGCCGCGTGCGCCGCGAAACAAGGCGTTGTCGGGACCGAGATGGTAGGGGCACAGCTTGCGGTATTCGGCGACTGCGGCGAGCGCGACCGGCAGCACCGGCACGAGCCGCGTCTTGCCACCCTTGCCTGAAATACGCAGCACGGTGTCGTCGGGCGAGGCGAGTTCGGCGCCGGACAGGTTGAGCGCTTCGGAAATGCGCAAGCCCGAGCCGTAGAGCAGGGTCAGGACAGCGGCGTTGCGGGCGGCGATCCATGGCTCCTCGGCAAGCTGTTCGCCCGCCGAGACGACTCGCTTGGCATCGACCGCCGTCAGCGGCTTGGGCAGCGATTTCGGCTGTTTCGGCGCCCTGAGCGCGGCGGAACCGGCGGCGTTGACCAGGCCCTGCCGTTCGAGAAAACGTAGCAGCGAGCGCAGGCCGGCCAGACCGCGCCCGAGGGTGCGGGCACCGGCGCCGTCGGCGCGGCGTGAAGCCAGGAAGCCGCGCAGATCGGCCGGACGCAGGTCGCGGATGTCGGAAATGCCGGGCGGGCCGCCATTATGGCCGGTGAGGAACTGCAGGAACTGGCGCGTGTCGCGCTCATAGGCATCCACCGTCGAGGCAGAGAGGCGGCGCTCGCCGGCAAGCGACTTCAGCCAGCCCTCGCGGGCTGACTGCAGGTCGGGTTTTGCGGCGATGAGGAATTCCTGCATTGGCAGCGGGTGTCCGATTGGAATATGGCAGTGTTGAACGAGTGAAGTTAGCAAGCAGTGAAGCAGGCGATGGCCAAACCCCAAAACCCTATCCAGATGGCCGTGATCGGCGCCGCCCATGGCATCAAGGGCGAATTGCGCGTCAAGACCTTTACCGGCGACCCGCTGGCCCTGACCGACTATGGCCCTCTCTACGCCAAGGATGGCCGTGCCTTCGAGATCGCCGCGATCCGGCCGGCCAACGAGGTGGTGGTGGTGCGCTTCAAGGGCGTTGCCGACCGCAACGCGGCCGAGGCGCTGACGGGCACCGAGCTGTTCGTCGACCGTTCGGCGCTGCCTGACGATGGCGAGGAGGGTGAGTTCTATCACGCCGATCTCGTAGGGCTTGTTGTGCGCGACGAAAACGGCGAGCCGGTGGGCAAGGTGTTTGCCGTGCAGAATTTCGGCGGCGGCGACATCCTGGAAATCCAGTACCAGGGCCGCAAGGGCGTGCTGATCCCGTTCACGCAAGCCGCGGTGCCGGTTGTCGATGTGCCAGGCGGCTTCGTAACCATCGATACGGTCGCGGCCGGGCTTGTCGAGAACGAAGACGATGCTGACGCACCCTCCGATGGCGAGTTCGACAAGCGCCCGCGCGGCCCGAAGGACGCCGGGGGCAATCGCTAGCTGGGTCTGCTGCTTGAATTTCGGCGCCAGTGTGTATAGATACACATCATGCGCAGCCGTGAGGTGATCAGGCAGCTTGTTGCGGACGGCTGGGTGGAAGTGGCGCGCAAGGGCAGCCATGTCCAGTTCAAGCACCCTGCCAAGAAAGGCAGGGTCACCGTGCCGGACCCGAAGAGCGACATCCCCGTGGGGACCTTGCGCAGTATCGAGAAACAATCCGGGATCAGGCTGAAATAGCATGGCCAACTACATTGCCCTTATCCACAAGGACGCCGACAGCGACTACGGCGTTTCGTTCCCCGATTTTCCGGGCTGCGTATCCGCGGGTGCCACGCTCGATGACGCACGCGCCGGAGCCGAAGAGGCCCTGGCGCTTCACATCGAAGGCATGATGGAAGATGGCGAGGCGATCCCGGAGCCGACCTCGCTGGAGGACGTGATGAGCGATGCCGAAAACCGCGACGGCGTTGCGGTTCTGGTCAAGGCGCCGCTGCTCGACCAGCGTTCCATCAGGGTCAACGTCACCTTCTCCGAGGATGTGCTCAAGCAGATCGACCTGTTTGCGCAGCAATCGGGTTACACGCGCTCGGGCTTCCTGGCGGTAGCTGCCAAGCATGAGATCGAGCGGGAAGAAAAACGAAAGGCGCGTGGCTGATCGTGTTGAGTTCTGACGACAAGGATTTGCCGGGCTTCCGCGCGACCGTGCTGACACTTTACCCCGAGATGTTCCCGGGAGCGCTCGGGGTGTCCTTGGCGGGGCGGGCGATGGAGCGCGGCGATTGGGTGCTGGAGGCGGTGCAGATCCGCGACTTTGCCACCGACAAGCACCGGACAGTGGACGATTCTCCGGCCGGCGGCGGTGCCGGAATGGTGCTGCGCGCCGACATCATCGCCAAGGCGATCGACAACGCCTCGCCCGAAGGCGACGTGCGTCCGCGCATCCTGATGAGCCCGCGTGGCAGGCCGCTGACGCAGGAACGGGTGCGGGAGCTGGCCGCCGGGCCGGGCGCTGTGATCCTGTGCGGGCGTTTCGAAGGCGTCGACCAGCGTGTGATCGACACCCGCGAGCTGGAAGAGATTTCCGTCGGCGACTTCATTCTCTCGGGTGGCGAGCCGGCGGCGCTGGTGCTGCTCGATGCCGTGGTGCGGCTTTTGCCCGGCGTCATGGGCAACGAGGTGTCGGGCGAGGAAGAGAGCTTTGAGGGCGGGCTGCTCGAGCACCCACACTATACGCGGCCGCAGGAATTCGAGGGGCGTGCCATCCCCGAGGTGCTGACCTCGGGCAATCACAGCAAGATCGCCAAGTGGCGCCGGGCCGAGGCGGAGAAGCTGACCCAGGCGCGGCGGCCGGATTTGTGGGCGGGACGGGTAGAGAAGAAGGGATAAACTCGCTTTCTCCGCCAGGGACGCGCCTGCGCCCTACGAAAACCCCTCTCCGCCTCGCTACGCTCGGCACCTCTCCCCAGAGGGGCGAGGAACCCAGGTCCTGTGAGGTTGCGCTTGAAGTGTAGCGTTTCGTCCCTCCCGAAATGTAGAGGGCGTTTCCCGCTGCTTACCCTTTGGTGAAATAGTAGAACGCCAGGAACAGCCCGACGGCGACGACAAGCGCGCGGACGATGCCTTGCGGCACGCGACGGGCGGTCCAGACACCGGCATAGCCGCCGAGTGCCACGCCCGGCACCATGATCGCGGCATGGGTCCAGGCGACGACGCCGCCGGAGGCGAAGACGGCGATGGCAATCGCGGCGATGACGATGGAGAGCAGGTTCTTCAGCGCGTTGAGGCGGTGATAGTCGCCGCCTTCGGTGAGGCCGAGCGTGGCCAGCATCATCACGCCCATGCCGGCCCCGAAAAAGCCGCCATAGATCGAGGTGAAGAACTGGACGACACGTCCGGCGAGCGAGGCCGGCGCGTCCGGGGCGCGTTCGGCCAGCTTTTTGGGGCGCAGCCAGGGGCCGGCGGCGAAGAGGGTGGTGGCGGCGAGCAGCAGCCAGGGGACGAGGGCGCCGAAGGCGACGTTGTCGAGCGAAAGCAGGATGAGCGCGCCGGCGAGTGCGCCCACCGCCGAGATGATGGCGAAAGCGATGGCGCCGCGCCACATCTGCTTGATGTCGTCGATGTAAGCCCAGGTCGAGGTGATGTAGCCGGGGAACTGGGCGATGGAGGAGGTGGCATTGGCCGAGATCGGCGGGACGCCGAGCATGGTCATGGCGCCGAAGGTCAGGAAGGTGCCGCCGCCGGCGATGGCGTTGACGACGCCCGACAGGAAGCCTGCGGTGAAAAGGATGCCTATTGCGATGAGGGACACGGGCTGCCTGCCTTGCTGGTACGTCAGCCCGGTCTGTAGGAAGCCGGGACCAACGATGCAAGCCATGGCTTGCCGATGATGTCAGGGTGGTCCAAGGTGGATATGGCAGCCAAATTGTTGCAGCTGCACGCCGTAGCTGCAAAAAAGAAGCGGCAAAGGCGTGACAAATGGCCGAAATAGCGGTATGTGCCCGCCCGAACCGGACGAATAATCGACCGGACCCGTCAACAGTGACGGTGTAGTCGCCCCTGCCAGAAGACCCGCGAGGGAAGAAGGCATAACCGAGCGGTCATTGGAACTGCAAGGCGAGCGTTGGGCGCTCTGGCTGTCGGAAGAACAAGAAGTGGATTTTTGAGATGGATATCATCCGCCAGCTCGAGGCCGAACAGGCCGCCAAGATCGAAGCAAAGCGCACCCTGCCTGAATTCCAGCCCGGCGACACCGTTCGCGTCCAGGTGCGCGTCACCGAAGGCACGCGTACCCGCGTCCAGGCCTATGAAGGCGTCGTGATCGCCCGCGCCGGCTCGGGCTTCCAGGAAAACTTCACCGTCCGCAAGATCTCCTATGGCGAAGGCGTGGAACGCGTGTTCCCGGTCTACTCGCCGATGATCGAGGGCGTCGAGATCGTCCGTCGCGGCAAGGTGCGTCGCGCCAAGCTGTACTACCTGCGCGATCGTCGCGGTAAGTCGGCTCGTATCGTCGAGAACACCGGCGTCCGCGCCCGTAAGCTGAACGACGCCGAGCGCGCAGCACTGGTCGCCGAGAAGGCCCGTATCGAAGCCGAGAAGGTTGCAGCAGCCCAGGCGCTGGCCGCCGAGAAGGCCGCCCAGGAAGCTGCCGAGAAGAAGGCAGCAGCCGAGGCCGCCAAGGCAGCTGAAGCAGCCGCTGAGACCGCAGCCGAGTAATTTCCGGCACATTGATTTCGAAAGGGCGGCTTCGGCCGCCCTTTTTCGTATTGGGGGAGGATTTTGCATGCGGGATTTCGTCGTTCGCAAACTGGTGCCGGGCGAGGGCGCGGCCTATCGCAAGCTGCGGTTTGCGGCACTTGAAAACGCGCCGCTCGCTTTCAGCTCAAGCCCGGAGGACGAGGCGCATCTGAGCGATGCCGATTTCGAGGCACGGATAAGCCTGGCCGAGCCCGATGCGGTGTTTGGCGTGTTTGGCTCCGGCGCGCTCGTTGGCGTGGCGACGTTCATTGCTGAAAAGCGGCGCAAGACCCGGCACAAGGGTGCGATGTATGGCGTTTATGTCGATCCCGAATGGCGTGGCACGGGTGCCGCCCACGCGCTGGTGCGGCAGGTCATCGACCACGCCAGCGAACATGGCCTTGCGGTGCATGCCCATGTGATCGCCGACAATGCGCCGGCCCTCAGGCTTTATCTCAGTCTCGGATTCACAAGTTACGGTGTCGAGCCGAGGGCACTGCTGGTCGACGGGGTGTTCTACGATGAGCATCTGCTGATCTACCAGCCGGGCGGCTGACGCCCGAGTTTGTTTCGCAAACGCGCCAAAAGCGAAACAGATACAGTGCATTCAGCTGTGCCAGCGCATCGAGCATGCTTGCAAGCACGCTTGGGACGGCTAAAGTCTGGCGCAAATCGACCGGCGCCGCCGGTCTTGTGTTTTCGGGGGACGCATCATGTCGAATTTCAAACTGTCGCTGGCCGGCGCGCTGGCTGTCGTGCTCCTGCCTTTTGCCGCCATGGCCCAGAGCCTGCCGGATCTCGGCGGCAAGTCGGTTGTCGTGGTGACTGAGAACGCCTATCCGCCGCTGCAGTTCATCGACCCCAAGACCGGCAAGCAGATCGGCTGGGAATATGACGCCATGGACGAGATCGCCAAGCGGCTGAACTTCAAGATCGAGTACCAGAACACCAGCTGGGACGCGATGATCCAGGCGGTATCGGACGGCCAGTACCAGGTCGGCATGACTGGCATCACCATCAAGGACGAGCGCAAGGAAAAGGTCGACTTCTCCGATCCCTACATGCGCTCGCAGCAGTTCATGCTGGTACGCGCCGACGAGGCCCGCTTCACCGACGCCAAGAGCTTCGGCGCCCTCAAGGATGGCCTGATCGCAGCGCAGCCGGGCACCTCGCCGTTCTACACCGCCGTCTACGAGATCCTCGACGGCAACGAGCAGAACCCGCGCATCAAGCTGTTCGAGACCTTCGGCGCCACCGTCCAGGCACTCAAGGCCGGCGACGTCGACTTGGTGCTGACCGACAGCGTCGCGGCGCAGGGCTATGTCGATGCCTCGGAAGGCAAGCTCAAGGTGGTGGGCCAGCCACTGGGCAGCGAGGATTTCGGCTTCATCTTCAAGAAGGGCTCGGACCTCGTTGCCCCGATCAACCAGGCGATCGCTGCGCTCAAGGCCGATGGTACATTCGACGCGCTGAACAAGAAGTGGTTCCTCGACTACAAGATGGGCCAGTGATTGCGTCGCATTACCCTCCCCCTTGTGGAGAGGGTGGCCCAAAGGGCCGGGTGGGGGTGAGCCTGAGGTGGCTTGCCTACCCCCACCCCGGGTCGCCAACACCGCTTCGCGCCGTTGGCTCCCCGACCCTCCCCACAAGGGGGAGGGTGGAGGGCGTCGCGCATCTCGCACGTCAGGCGCCTGCATGAGCCAGTACCGGGTCAAGAAGGACGATTTTCCGTGGTGGCTGGTGGCCACCGTGGCGATCGGGGTTGTTTCGGCGGTAACGATCGCCGCCAGCGACGTCTACGTCCAGATACTATCGACGTTGGTCAAAGGGCTTTGGGTGACGCTTTTCGTCACCATCGTCGCTTTTGCCATGGCATCGGCGTTGGGCCTGTTCATCGCCCTGCTCGGCCTGTCGAACTCCAAGGTGCTGCGCCAGGTCTCGCGCTTCTATGTCGAGATCATCCGCGGGCTGCCGATCCTGGTGCTGCTGTTCTGGATCGCCTTCGTCGGCGCGCCGGCCTTCGTCGTGGCATGGAACTGGCTGACCATCCCGCTGCAGTCGGCCGGGCTGGTCGAGCCGATGCAGGTGCGCGACTTCTCGCTGTTGTGGCGGGCGATCTTCGCGCTGACGATCGCCTATTCGTCCTTCATCGCCGAAATCTTCCGCGCCGGCATCCAGGCTGTCGATGTCGGCCAGATCGAGGCGGCGAAGGCGCTCGGACTTTCGCGCACCCAGCGCTTCCGGCTGATCGTCTGGCCGCAGGCGTTCAGGACCATCCTGCCGCCCTATGGCAACGACTTCATCGCCATGGTGAAAGACTCTTCGCTGGTGTCGGTGCTGGGCGTCGCCGACATCACGCAGATGGCCAAGGTCTATGCCTCGGGCTCGTTCCGTTTCTTCGAAACCTATTCCATCGTAGCCTATGTCTACCTGCTCCTGACCGTCGGGCTGTCGCTCAGCCTGAGGGCGCTGGAGCGGCGGATGCGGAGGGATTTCACGCCATGACCGGAGATGCCGACAAGACCGCGCTCGACATGGTCTATGCGGCAGCGACGGAGGCGGAACTTGCCGAGGCCTATGCGGCCTGGGCGAATGGCTACGACATGGAGACGGCGGCGCTCGGCTACTGCCTGCCTTTCGTGATCGCGGCGTGGGTGGCGCGGCATGTGCCAAAAGGCGAAGCGCCGCTGCTCGACGCCGGCTGTGGCACCGGGCTCTCAGGACCGTACCTACAGGCACTCGGCTACGACGACCTCACTGGCCTCGACCTGTCGCAGGAGATGCTCGACATCGCCGGGAGCCGCCAGTGTTATGGCGAGCTGAAACTGGCAGCGTTTGGCGTGCCGCTGCCGTGGCCGGACGGGCATTTCCGCGCATTCCTGTCGACCGGGGTGTTCACGTCAGGGCACGCACCGGCATCGAGCCTCGACGAGCTGGTGCGGGTCACCGCCAAAGGCGGCCATGCCATCTTCACCGTGCGCGAGACCGTGCTGGAGGCTGGCGGTTTCCAGGAGAAGTTCGCTGCGCTCGAGGCGGCAGGCAAATGGCTGCCGGTTGAGGCAAGCCCGCCTTTCCGTGCCTTTGCCGTGGCCGAGCCGGATGTGCTGGTCAAGGCCTACATATTCAGGGTTGTCTGATATGTCGCGCGTCATTCGGCCTCTGCGACCGGATGGACGATTGCGGTTGGCCATGGCGCGGACAAATCTCGCGCCATGGAAACCATTCGCAAGACCCTAGCCAACCCACTCGCTCGCCTGCGCCTCGCGGGCCTGTTCGAAGGCAGCACGCTGCTCTTCCTCGTGCTGGTCGCCGTGCCGATGAAACATCTGGCCGGCTATCCCGCGATCGTCAGCGCGGCGGGGCCGGTCCACGGCCTCGCCTTCGTCTTCTACGTCGTTTGCCTGGTCGACAATTTTTCCGGCGGCGGCTGGTCGCCCAAGGAGATGCTGCGCACCGGCCTTGCTTGCCTCGTGCCTTTCGGCACCTTCATCAATGACCGCTACCTGGCCGTCAGGGCGGCGAACGAGGCAGCCGCCCAATGAGCTATCTCGTCATCAAGTCCCTGCATGTCGTGGCGATGGTGGTCTGGCTGTCGGGCATGATCTTCGTGCCGCTGACATTGTCGCGCATGGCGGCCGACGGCGGCATCGATTCACGGCAGGCGGCACAACTGCGGGCGGGATTTGCGACCTTGGTGACGCCGGCGATGCTGGCGACATGGGGGCTCGGCCTCTACCTCGCTTATGACGTCGGCTTCTTCGGCGACGCCTGGCTGCATGCCAAGCTCGCGCTGGTGGTGGCGATGTCGGGCCTGCACGGCGTGCTGTCGGGCCAGTTGCGGCAGCTCGCCGGCGCCAGGCTGGCCAAGCCGGCGGCTATCGTGCTGCAGTTGCATTGGCTCGTTGGCCTGCTGTTGCTCGGCATTGTCGGACTGGTGATCGTCAAGCCGATTTGAACGGGCCGTTTTGAATGGGCCCTTCTGATTAGGGCTCGTTCAGAGCGAGCCGATGCCGCGTGCGGCACGCTTTCAGGCTCGGGCGGCGGAACCAGCCTTGCCATGGCGCGTTGGGGGCCGAACCAGAATGAGGGCCCCATGGAACAACTCGTCGAAGAATTCGGCCATCCGACCTACACCTCGTTTCCCGTTATCGTCGCCCGGCTGCTTTTGGCGACGATCTTCGGCGCGGTCATCGGCTTCGAACGCGAATGGCGCAACCGGCCGGCGGGCCTCAGGACCCACGTGCTGGTGTGCGTGGCAGCCGCGACCTTCGGCATCCTGACCATCGAGATCGTGCATGCGCCGATGTTCGCGGCGGACGGCATGAAGGAGATCGTCAAGGTCGACCCGATCCGCGCTGTCGAGGCGGTGACGGCGGGCGTCGCCTTCCTCGCGGCGGGCACCATCCTGTTCGCGCGTGGCGAGGTCCAGGGCCTGACAACGGGTGCGGGCATGTGGCTGGCTGGTGCAATCGGCCTCTCAGCCGGGCTCGGCTTCTGGCAGATCGCCGGCTTCGGCACCTTCATGGTGCTTGTCGTTCTCGGGCTGATGCACTCGATCGAGGTGAAGTTCGACTTGAGCGAAGACAAGCGCGACGAACAGCCGGTAGCGCGCAAGGCAGCGACCAAGGGCAAGCGCGCCTAGCGACGGTCAGCCGTCCGCATCGGCTGTTGGTCGTGCCGGTACGTCGTCCCGCACTTTTTCGAACAGCAGCCTGAGCGCCTGGCGTAGCGTCTCCATTTCCCCGGGGCTGGTGAGGTCGGCCCAGCGCTCGTCGACCTTGCGCCCGGTGGCGGAGGCGATGGGGCGCACGGCCTTGCCGCGCTCGGTGAGAAAGACGAGCCGTCCGCGGCGATCGTTGGGATCGGGCCGACGCTCGACATAGCCAAGCTTCTCCAGCTCCTCGACCGCCTGGGTCATTGTCTGCTTGCGGACGTGGGCAAGCTTGGTGAGTTCGCTGACCTGGATGCCTTCAGGCGGGGTGAAGGTGAAGACATTGGCGTGCGGCGGGCGAATGTCGCCGAAGCCGGCGTGGTCGAGCGCGGTGTCGACAGCCTGGGTCCAGTGCTGGTGGACGAGGCGCAGCAGAAGGCCGAGCGGCGGATTTTCCGGAATCGTCTCTTTCAAGATGGACAGGTACCTGACTAATTGATATTAGACAGGTACCTTACTACTAGGTCGACAGGGAGAAAGCCAGATGCCTGAAATCAGCGTACTCGACTCCAGCATTGCCTATGTGGATGTGGGCCAGGGCATGCCGTTCGTGTTCCTGCACGGCAACCCGACTTCGTCTTATCTGTGGCGCAACGTGCTGCCTGGTATCGGCCACGGCGCCCGCTGCCTGGCACCCGACCTGATCGGCATGGGCGGTTCGGGCAAGCCTGACATCGCCTACAAATTCGCCGACCACGCCCGCTACCTCGACGCCTGGTTCGAAGCGATGGGCCTGGAGGAGGTGGTGCTCGTCGGTCACGACTGGGGCGGGGCGCTGGCCTTCGACTGGGCGGCGCGCCATCCCGGGCGGGTGCGCGGCGTGGCGGTAATGGAGACTATCGTGCGGCCGATGACCTGGGCCGACTTTCCCGACAGCGCCAGGCCGCGATACGAGACGCTGCGCGGGGCAGGCACCGGCGAGACCAAGGTTCTGGACGAGAACTTCTTCATCGAGTTCGCCCTGCGCGCGACGGTGCTCAATGGGCTGAGCGACGAAGACCTCGAAATCTACCGCAAGCCCTATCAGACCCGCGAAAGCCGGCGGCCGTTGCTGGCGTGGCCACGGGCGATGCCGATCGAGGGCGAGCCGGCCGACGTCATCGCCCGGATCGAGGCCTATGACCGCTGGCTGGCGGCGAGCGGCGACGTGCCCAAGCTGTTGCTGACCTTCGAGGGCTCGCCGGAGACGCTGATGATCGGCACGGAGATGATCGCCTGGTGCGAGGCCAACGTCTCAAGCCTGGAGGTCGAGAATTGCGGCCCGGCCCGTCATGCGGCGCCGGAAGACCAGCCCAGGGCGATCTCGGCGGCCATCGCGAACTGGGCCGACAGGCATCGGCTGCGGACCGGGGCGATGGCACACGCCTGAATGCTCGGAGGTCTCTGCGCGGGTGGGACGGTGGATCCGCCCGCCGATTTTCGCGTTCTGCCAACGGCAGCCTAAGCTCCAATTGCCGGACAGGGAAAAGATTGATATGAGCAGGCCATGGAAGAACTCTTTGGAGATCCGGCCTACAAGGGTTTCGTGCTGCAGGACCACAAGCGCCTGCCGTCGCGTTTCTTTGCCCGGATTTCAGGCGCGCTGACCAGCCGACTTATCTAGTCGTTTGCGCCGAGCCGACGGGCCCGCGGCGCGCCCCTCAGCCTTCCCCTTGTTCAATCGACGGATCCAAAGCCATGAGCGCACCGCGCACCCTCTACGACAAGATCTTTGACGACCACATTGTCGACCGCCAGGACGACGGCACGTGCCTGCTCTACATCGACCGCCACCTGGTGCACGAAGTGACGAGCCCGCAGGCGTTCGAAGGCCTGCGCATGACCGGCCGCACCGTGCGTCACCCCGAAAGGACGCTGGCCGTCGTCGACCACAACGTGCCGACCTCGCCGGACCGCAAGAACGGCATCAAGAACGAGGAAAGCCGCATCCAGGTCGAGGCGCTGGCCAAGAACTCGGCCGATTTCGGCGTCGAATATTACTCCGAAAACGACAAGCGCCAGGGCATCGTGCACATCGTCGGTCCCGAGCAGGGCTTCACGCTGCCGGGCATGACGATTGTCTGCGGCGACAGCCACACCTCGACGCATGGCGCTTTCGGCGCCTTGGCGCACGGCATCGGCACGTCGGAAGTGGAACACGTGCTGGCGACCCAGACGCTGATCCAGAAGAAGGCCAAGAACATGCTGGTGCGTGTCGATGGCCAACTGCCGGAAGGCGTCACCGCCAAGGACATCGTGCTTGCCATCATCGGCGAGATCGGCACTGCCGGCGGTACCGGCTACGTCATCGAATATGCCGGCGAGGCGATCCGCGCGCTGTCGATGGAAGGCCGCATGACGATCTGCAACATGTCGATCGAGGGCGGTGCCCGCGCCGGCCTGATTGCACCCGACGAGAAGACCTACGCTTACGTCCAGGACAAGCCGCGCGCGCCGAAGGGCAAGGCCTTCGACATGGCGCTCGAATACTGGAAGACGCTGCACACCGACGAAGGCGCGCATTTCGACAAGGTCGTGGTGCTCGACGCCGCCAAGCTGCCGCCCATCGTCACCTGGGGCTCGTCGCCCGAGGACGTCGTCGCCGTCACCGGCGTGGTGCCAGACGCGGAGATCATCGAGGACGAGAACAAGCGCAACTCCAAGAAGCGCGCCCTCGACTATATGGGCCTGACCGCCGGCACCAAGATCACCGACATTTCGGTCGATCGCGTCTTCATCGGCTCGTGCACCAATGGCCGCATCGAAGACCTGCGCGCCGTCGCCAAGGTCGTCGAGGGCCGCAAGGTGGCCTCGACGGTCAGCGCGATGATCGTGCCGGGCTCGGGCCTGGTCAAGGAACAGGCGGAAGCCGAGGGCCTCGACAAGATCTTCGTTGCCGCCGGCTTCGACTGGCGCGAGCCGGGCTGCTCGATGTGCCTCGCCATGAACGACGACCGGCTCAAGCCGCATGAGCGTTGCGCCTCGACCTCGAACCGTAACTTCGAAGGCCGCCAGGGCTTCAAGGGCCGCACCCATCTGGTGTCGCCGGCGATGGCGGCGGCTGCGGCGATCGCGGGCCATTTCGTCGACATTCGCGACTGGCACTGACGGCCAGGCCGGCACAACCGGCCAATTGCAAAATTGCCGAGGCGGCGGAGCAACTGTTCCGCCGCCTTTTTCGTCGCAGGGGAAAGGGCTGAGATAGCCCGCATTTTGAGCGTCGCGTTAACGTCTTTTTCGCTGGGTTGTGGTGTTATCCGCGCGAAGGAGATTGCAGCGAACGATGAGCGGTGCAGAGTTCATTCTCGCAATCAACGTGTTTGTCGCCGGCCTCCTGGCCGGCGCGTTCATGTCGATCGCCATCTATGACGACAGGCGCATCTCGGCGCGCTGGTTCGCACTCTGCTATCTCACCGGCCTGCTCTACATCGGCACCGAATTCTTGATCCCGTTGTTCGACGACACGCGCCTGATCGTCACCGCCAACTTCGTTGCCTTCCTCGTGACGCTGCTGGTCATGAATGTCGGACTGGCCAGCCGCTACGAGGCGCAGCCGGCATGGCGGATGATGGCGGCGTTCCTCGTCGTGACGACGATCGCGGTCTTTGCCACGCAAGGACTGCTGCGCGATTCGCTGCTGCGCATGATGACCTACCAGACGCCCTATGCCGTGGCACAGGCGGTCGGGGCGGCGACAATCCTGCGCTCGCGCCGGAAACTCAGCCAGTTCGACTACGTGCTTGCGGGCGTGCTTTTGGCGAGCGCGCTGCAGTTCTTCTCCAAGCCCTATCTGGCGCTCGCCGTCGGTGGTCCGGGCTCCGATCCGCATCACTACCTCCAGAGCACCTATGCGATGATCTCGCAGGCGCTGGGCACAGTGTTCGCGCTGTCGATCGCGCTGATGCTGTTGGTGATCCTGGTGCGCGACATCCTGCTCGATGCGACGCAGAAGTCGGAAACCGATGCGCTGTCGGGCCTGCTCAACCGCGGCGGTTTCCAGCGGCGGGCGGCCAGCGCCATGCGCGACGCCACGCGCCAGGGGCTGCCGATCACGCTTGTCATCTCCGACCTCGACCATTTCAAGTCGATCAATGACAGCTACGGCCATGCATCGGGCGATCGCGTCATTGAAGCCTTCGCGCGGTTCATCCGCGAATCGATGGCAGGCCATCACGTCGCGGGGCGAATCGGCGGCGAGGAATTCGCCATCATCCTGCCGGGCGCGCATCTCGCGTCGGCACGGCTGTTCGCCGAAGGCGCGCGCTCGGCGTTTTCTGGCATGCCGGTAGACGGCCTGCCGGGTGACTGCCGCTTCACAGCAAGCTTCGGCGTCGCCGAGCTTGTCGCCGGCGAAAGCATCGACCAACTGATGGTGCGGGCCGACGCGGCGCTCTACGAGGCAAAGAAGGATGGGCGCGACTGCGTCCGGGTGTGGGGTTCGATCGCGCTGTTTGCGGATTCGACCGTCGTGCCGTTCGGCATCAAGCCAACAAACAGGTAAAGCTCAGCGGCAAACCAGCCCGGGCTGCGGGATCTCGCCTTCGGAGAAGCCGTACATGTAGCTGCGCCCCTTGAGCAGCATGGGCGGGCGGTAGCAGTGGCGTTGTGCGCGCGGCTCGTCGAGATAGATGACCTTCGGCCCGGTCGAGCCGGTGTAGGCGGCGAGCTTGCGGGCCGAGGCGCCTTCGCCGACGATGATGCGCTTGTAGCCGACAGTGCTTTCGACGATCAGGTTGCCGAAAGAATCGGCGTAGACGCGGTCATGGCTGCCGCCGGCGGCGGCCGGAGAGGTGAACGCCATGCTGGCGGCAAGCATGAAAGACGCAAGTGCGGTCAAAGCCAGTGCGGGACGCATCGGACAAATCTCCATGTTCGATGGAATGGAGATTAACCGTTTCTTAATCTTTGTTAAGGCTTCGGGCGCCGAGGTACGGCAAAGATTAACAAACATGGTTAATTTTTTGTTGCCTGGCGCGCCTGCAGCCGACGGCGCCAACGAACGGGTAGCGGGACATCGTCCCAATGGGGGATGCCATCATTGCCCGTTCCGCAGGCACGTTGCGCGCCGACTCACCCATGCGGGTAGCAGCCGCATTTCTTCAATCGATTGAAGCCGTGATGCGACTAAATAGGTGCGCCAGAACGGTTTTCTGACTTTGACGCGGTGCAAAAAGAGCTTTAGAAAGCGCGCAGTCCGACGTCGCAAAACGGTGCGGCGGCGCCGTATTCAAACATAGCCACGCTCGGATGCAGACCGGGGGAGCCATGAGCAAATCACAAGCCACCCAAGCCACATCGCGTGCGCGGCCGTTGTCGCCGCATCTCTCCGTCTATCGCCCCCCGATCACCATGACGACGTCGATCCTGCACCGCATCACCGGTTGCGCGCTCTACTTCGGCACGCTGCTGGTCGCCTGGTGGCTGATCGCGGCGGCGACTTCCGAGCACTATTTCGACTTCGTCAGCTGGGTCTTCGGCAGCTGGATCGGCCAGCTGGTGCTGCTCGGCTACACCTGGGCCTTGATGCTGCACATGCTGGGCGGCCTTCGCCACCTGGTCTGGGATACCGGCGCGGCGCTTGAAAAGCAGACAGCCTCGAAATTCGCCTGGGCGACGCTCATCGCCTCAGTGGTGCTGACGGCGGCGATCTGGATCGTCGGCTACATGGCGCGGGGAGCATAAGATGAGCGGCTCGAACAACGACATGCGCACGGCGCTCGGCAAGGTCCGCGGCCTGGGCTCTGCCCGCGAGGGCACCGAGCATTTCTGGCGCCAGCGCCTGACGGCGGTCGCCAACATCCCGCTGATGCTTTTTTTCGTCGGCCTGCTAATCGCCCTCAACGGCGCCGATTTCGCGGCCGTGCGTGCCTCGCTGGCCAACCCGCTGGTGTCGCTGGTGCTGGCGCTGGTGCTGGTCTCGGGCCTCTACCACATGCGCCTCGGCATGCAGGTCGTGATCGAGGACTACATCCATGGCGAGCTGCTCAAGGTGACGCTCATCATGTTCAACACATTCTTTACCGTAGCTGTCGGCGTCGCCTCGCTCTTCGCCCTGCTCAAACTTGCATTTGGAGGCTGAAACGGTGGCCAAGGACGGCAAGACCAGCGGAGCTTCCGCCTATACTTACGTCGATCACAAGTTCGACGTCGTCGTTGTCGGCGCCGGCGGTGCCGGCCTGCGCGCCACGCTCGGCATGGCCGAGCAGGGGCTGAAGACCGCCTGCATCACCAAGGTGTTCCCGACCCGCTCGCACACGGTCGCGGCACAGGGTGGCATTGCCGCCTCGCTGCAGAACATGGGCCCTGATTCGTGGCAGTGGCACATGTACGACACCGTCAAGGGCTCGGACTGGCTCGGCGACGTCGACGCGATGGAATATCTGGTGCGTGAAGCGCCTGCCGCCGTCTATGAGCTCGAGCACTACGGCGTGCCGTTCTCGCGTACCGAGGAAGGCAAGATCTACCAGCGCCCGTTCGGCGGCCACATGATGAACTACGGCGACGGCCCGCCCGTGCAGCGCACCTGCGCTGCCGCCGACCGCACCGGCCACGCCATCCTGCACACGCTGTATGGCCAGTCGCTGAAGCACAATGCGCAGTTCTTCATCGAGTATTTCGCGCTCGACCTGATCATGGAGCCGGATGGCACCTGCACCGGTGTCGTTGCCTGGAACCTCGACGATGGCACCATTCACCGCTTCTCGGCGAAGATGGTGGTGCTGGCGACCGGCGGTTACGGCCGCGCCTATTTCTCGGCGACCTCGGCCCATACCTGCACCGGCGACGGCGGCGGCATGGCCTCGCGCGCCGGCCTGCCCTTGCAGGACATGGAGTTCGTGCAGTTCCACCCGACAGGCATCTACGGTTCGGGCTGCCTGATCACCGAAGGAGCACGCGGCGAAGGCGGCTATCTCGTCAACTCAGAGGGCGAGCGCTTCATGGAGCGCTACGCGCCGTCGGCCAAGGACCTGGCGTCGCGCGACGTGGTTTCGCGCTGCATGACGCTGGAGATCCGCGATGGCCGCGGCGTTGGCAAGAACAAGGACCACATCTTCCTGCACCTCGACCATCTCGATCCGGCGGTGCTGCACGAGCGGCTGCCCGGCATTTCGGAATCGGCGAAGATCTTCGCCGGCGTCGACGTGACCCGCGAGCCGATCCCGGTGCTGCCGACGGTCCACTACAACATGGGCGGCATCCCGACCAATTACTGGGGCGAGGTGCTGAATCCGACCAAGGGCAATCCCGACCGCGTGTCGCCCGGCCTGATGGCTGTTGGCGAGGCGGGCTGTGCTTCGGTGCACGGGGCCAATCGCCTCGGCTCGAACTCGCTGATCGATCTGGTGGTGTTCGGCCGTGCCGCTGCTATCCGGGCCGGCCAGGTCGTCGACCGCAACGCGCCGATCCCGTCGCCGAACGAGGCCTCGGTCGAAAAGATCATGGACCGCTTCGACCGCCTGCGTCACGCCAATGGCGGCACGCCGACGGCGGTGCTGCGCGAAAAAATGCAGAAGGCGATGCAGGACGACGCGGCCGTGTTCCGCACCCAGGAATCGCTGGAGCAGGGCTGCAAGCGCATCTCCAAGATCTGGGGCGAGATGAAGGACATCAAGGTCTTCGACCGCTCGATGATCTGGAACTCGGACCTGGTGGAGACGCTGGAGCTCGAGAACCTGATGTCGAACGCGATCGCCACCGTCTACGGTGCCGAAGCGCGCAAGGAAAGCCGCGGCGCCCATGCCCGCGAGGATTTTTCCGCCCGCGACGACGTCAACTGGCGCCAGCACACGCTGGCTCATGTCGCCGAGGACGGCGAGGTGACGCTGACCTATCGCCCGGTGCACACCGAGCCGCTGCTCAAGGAAGAAGACGGCGGCATCTCCCTGGCCAAAATCGCACCCAAGGCACGGGTGTACTGAGCCATGGCTAAGGCACGGCGCAGCGTAAGGCAAGCTGGAGGGTGGCCGGCAACGGCCGTCCAGGCTTGCGCGCGCGCCTGTCATTGTCGGGGGTGCCGGCGATGAGCGAACTCGGCTTCTTCGCCATCAATCTCGACCGCTCGCCGCATCGCTGGGCGGAGATCCAGCGGCTTTTCGGCGCGATGCCGTGGCCACTCGAACGTGTCACCGCTGTCGACGTGCGCAAGCCCGACGACGTGCTTGCCGTGCGCGGCCAGGAATTGTCCATGCCGCCCAACGGCATCGGCTGGAACCCGCTGCGTAACCGCATGTACGCGCTGGTTGAGGAAGCGTGTTTTGCCAGCCACATGCTGGCGCTGAAGGCGTTTTTGGCATCCGGCCATGATCATGCGGTGATCCTGGAAGACGATGCCGTGCCGCTCGACGGCTTCGCCGAGACGATGCAGCGGCTTCTTGCCAGCGGCGTTGCCTTCGATATCGTCAAGCTGGAGGGGCTGGTGCGTAGCGGCGGCAGGCTGTCCGTGCCGGTGGCCGATCTTGGACACGCGAAGCTGGTGCGCTCGCTGCGTCCGTCTTCTGGCGGCGCCGGCTATCTGGTGACACGCAAGGCGGCCGAGCAGCTGATCGCCAGGGCCGGCAAGCTTGCCGTGCCGGTCGACGACTTCATTTCCAATCCGGGCCTGCATGGCTGCGACGTGATGCACACCTCGCCGTGGCTGATCGTCCAGGCCGGCGCCGACACGACGATGGGTGATCTCAGGACGCCGCACCGCCATATCAAGCGGCGCGACCCGTTCCATTTCCTGCAGCAGGGCCTCGTGCGTGGCACGCTCAGGATCAAGCTATGGCTCAATGCCTTGCACGGTTCGCCGCTGTCGCTGCTCAAGGTCTACACCGCGCCGTGGTCGCCTGCAGATGTCAGCCAGCAGATGCTCCGGCTGGCGGCGGGAGCGGCAGCATGATGGCCGCGACTTTGCCAGATGCCGGATATTCGGCTGTGCCACTGGCGGCCAAGCTCGGCCTCAAGGACGGCCAGAGCGTGGTGTTCGTGAACCTGCCGGATGATCTTGGCGGACTGGCTACGGCGCGCGATTTCGCGGCGATGGCGCTGACCGGTTGGGCGGAACTTGGCGCGGCGGGCGAGCGGCATGACATCGTTCATGCCTTCACCGGCAAGCGCGCCGATCTCGAAGCCCATGTCGAGACATTCAAGAAGATGATCGCGCCCGACGGCGCTGTCTGGATCTCCTGGCCCAAGAAGGCGTCGAAGATCGCCACCGACATCACCGAGGATGTCATTCGCGACGTCGTGCTGGCGAAGGGGCTGGTCGACGTAAAGGTCTGTGCCGTGGACGCCGTGTGGAGCGGGCTCAAGCTCGTCATCCGCAAGGAACTGCGCGCCAAGCTGTGAGGAACCGATCGTGGTCGAACTAACACTCCCCAAGAACTCGCAGATCAAGCAAGGCAAGACCTGGCCGAAGCCGGAGGGTGCCACCAACCTGCGCGAGTACCGGATCTACCGCTGGTCGCCGGACGATGGCGAGAACCCGAGCATCGATACCTATTTCGTCGACGTCGACGACTGCGGCCCGATGGTGCTGGACGCGCTGCTCTACATCAAGAACAAGATCGACCCGACGCTGACGCTGCGCCGCTCGTGCCGCGAAGGCATCTGTGGTTCCTGCGCGATGAACATCGACGGCTCGAACACGCTGGCCTGCACCAAGGGCTGCGACGATATTTCGGGCGCGGTGAAGATCTACCCGCTGCCGCACATGCCCGTGGTCAAGGACCTGGTGCCCGACCTCACCAACTTCTACGCCCAGCACCGCTCGATCGAGCCGTGGCTGAAGACAGTATCGCCGGAGCCGGCGAAGGAATGGCTGCAGAGCCATGAGGACCGCCAGAAGCTCGACGGCCTCTACGAGTGCATCCTGTGCGCCTGCTGCTCGACCTCGTGCCCGAGCTACTGGTGGAACGGCGACCGCTATCTCGGCCCGGCAACGCTGCTGCAGGCCTATCGCTGGCTGATCGACAGCCGCGACGAAGCCAAGGGCGAACGCCTCGACAATCTCGAGGATCCGTTCCGGCTCTATCGCTGCCACACGATCATGAACTGCGCCCAGACTTGCCCGAAGGGTCTGAACCCGGCCAAGGCGATCGCCGAGATCAAGAAGATGATGGTGGAGCGCCGGGTCTAGCTTGGCGATCGGTTTTTGGCTGCGCGCCTGCGGCGACACGGCAGCCGCGATCAACAAGGTGGCGGTCGAGCGCCTGGTCTGAGGTAATAGCTGACATGACGGACACGGACCTTCCCCATCTCACCTCTGTCGAAGCACGTGTGCTCGGCTGCCTGATCGAGAAGAAGGAACTGACGCCCGACGTCTATCCGATGACGTCGAATGCGCTGGTTGCCGCCGCCAACCAGAAGACGTCGCGCGAGCCGGTGATGGCTTTGGAAATTGTCGACGTCACCAGGACCCTTGCTTTGCTGCAGGCGAAGGGGCTGGCGAAGCAGCAATTTGCCTCGCGCGTCGAACGCTACGAACACCAGATGGCGCAGAAATTTTCGCTGACGCGCAACCAGAGCACGCTGATCGGCATGCTTTTGCTGCGCGGACCGCAGACCGTCAACGAATTGCTCGCCCGCACCGAACGCATGGCGAACTTCGCCGATGCCGACGCCCTGCGGAGCGAACTCGACATGCTGATCGGCCGCCGGCCGGCGCTGGTCAAGGAGATCGGCCGCGCGCCGGGCCAGCGCGAGGATCGCTTCGCGCATCTCTTGTCAGGTGATGTCGATGCTGCTGCGATCGTTGCGACAAGCCGCGCACCAAGCGCTGCCGTATCGGCAGTTTCGGAGCTCGAGGAACGTGTTCGCCACCTCGAAGAGGAAGTGGCAGCACTCAAGGCGCGTCTCGACGCCGTCGGCGCATAGGCGCGGGCGCAGACAACAGCCGGGTCAGCACGGCAGCCCGCTTAGTCGACCTTGATCCCTCGTATCTGCTATAGCGCTCCACAGTGATCGGCACGCGAGGGGTGGCAGATTTGATCGATCAGCGTTTTCCAGCATCGATGGATTCGGCAATTGTGGCCGAGATCGACAGCCGTTTGGCCAACATCGAACATGATCACAATGTATCGATCCCCTTGGCTGTTGAAAGCGGAAGCCGTGCCTGGGGATTTCCTTCGCCTGACAGCGACTATGACTGCCGATTTGTGTTTGTCAGGGCGGTCAGCGAAACCTTTACGCTGTTCCCCGAGCGCGATGTCATCGAAACGCCCCTGACTTCGATCCTTGACGTCAATGGCTGGGAGCTTTCCAAGGCGCTGAAGCTCCTGCTCAAGGGCAATGTGGTCGTGGTCGAGTGGCTGACATCGCCCTTGACCTACAAGCGCGATAGCGAATTCCGCGCGGCGTTCCTTGAGCTTGCTGACGAAGTCGCTGATCGCGCATTGACGGGCCGGCATTACTACCATCTGGCAGCCAATCAGCTCGACCGCTTCATGACGACGCCGGATCGGGTGCCATTGAAGAAGCTCTTCTATGCGTTGCGGCCGTTGATGGCATTGAAATGGCTCGACGAGAATCCGAGCTCGGCTATCGCTCCCATGAACTTCCCGACCCTCTGCGCCGGGGTGCCTTTGGAGCCCGCCGTCGTCGATGCAATTCAGGCATTGATCGCGCGCAAGGCCGAGACGCGAGAACTCGGTGAAGGTCCGATTCCCGGTCCCATTCTGGCGTTCCTGACAGCTGAGTTTTCGCGTGCCCAGAACCGGCTCGATGCGACTGAGGCGCGTCGGCCCGGCAGCGAGCAACTCGTCGATGATTTCTGGCGCAACTGGAGCCATCGCCTCGCGCCAGCAATGCCGAGTGTAAACCCTGCGTCTTTCGTATTGCGTAGGTCCTAGACCTTGGGACGGCCGCGCTTAGGTGGCCCCGGCGCTGCATCCTGGCGCATGTCTTCGACGCAAGCGACCGCGAGGTCGGTGCTGCGCTTGAGGAAATCGACGATGGTGGCAAGCTCGGCTTGGCTGTAGCCCGACCACAGTTCCTGCATGCGCGCCTGCATCGGCCCGTACACCGCTTCGATCGGCTTGATGGCCTCCGCCTTGATGTGCAGCAGCACGCGGCGGCGGTCACCCGGATCGGCCTGGCGCTCGACATAGCCGGCGCGTTCGAGCCGGTCGAGCAGGGCAGTCATCGCGCCCGAGCTGAGCCCGGTGGCGGCGGCGAGTTCGCCGGGCGTCGCCGCCTTGCGCATGAAAAGCAGATCGAGGCATTCGAGGTCGGTGGTGTGCAGGCCAAAGCGCTCGGCCACCGTCTGGCTGGTGACGATGTTCTGCGCGCCCATCCGCCGCATCTCGCGGTCGAGCGCGGCGATGAGGTCGTGGTGGGAGGACGCGTCGTTTTGCATCCGCTACTCATAGCGAGCGGATGACGGTGGCGAAAGCCAACAGCATCGACAAGCCAACCACCAGATCGAGCGGCAGGCGCAGCCTGCTGCGCTGCGCCCAGCGCCGGGCGGCGTCCTGATCCATCGCCGTCGATGTCAGCCTTTCGAAGGCAAGCGCCTTCGGGATGAAATCGAACGCCGACCAGACACGCATCACGAGGTGCGCGGCGAGTGCGACGAGCAGCCACAAGCGGGCGTCGGGGATCGACCAGCAGGCAACCAGCGTGACGATCAGGGCGATCTCGAAGGCGGTATGCGCCGGGATCCAGAAGCGCCGGCGCGACAGGCCGCCGAGGTCTGGCTGGATCAGGTCGCGACGTTCGGGCCAGACCGGGTCGACGACCGAGAATTCATAGAGGCCGCCGCCGATGGACATCAAGGCGAGTGCAGTGGTTAGGCCGGTGAAGATGAGCGGAAGTGAGAGCATGGTTGAACCTCTGTGAAGGGGAACGCGAAATTAGCTCTACTATCTAATATCTTTACAATCAAGATATATGATGGCGGAGGAAATACGCATAGTTTCACGACGCCGGGATGGATCCTTCGCATGATGGTCAGAATGGAGAGCTCTGAAAGAACGGGCGCTTCTGGCGGCGGTGCCGCCGGAGACTTATCGAAGGCCGTGCGACGTGGTGATCGTCGGAATGAAAAAACGGCCCGGTTGCGGAAGCAGCCGGGCCGTTTTGCATGGGCGTCTTGTTCGGGGAGGGCGGTGCTACCCCTCATCCGCCCCCTCGGGGCACCTTTCTCCCACAAGGGGAGAAGGTAAAGTGCGGGCTACTTCCTTGCCGCTTCGACGATCTCGCGGGCCATGGTTTCGGCGACCACGTCGGTGGTGCGGCCTTCGCGGTCGGCGCGCTGGAAGATCGCGGTCAGCGTGTCGGCGATGCGGGCGACGCGCGGGGTGACGGTTGCGACATCATAGCCGCTGTCGGCCATTTCGGCGGCGACGTTGATGACGCCGCCGGCGTTGATGACATAGTCGGGGGCGTAGAGGATGCCGCGCTCGACAAGGCGCTGACCGTCCTCGGCCGTCGCCAGCTGGTTGTTGGCGGCACCGGCAACGATCTTCGCCTTGAGCAACGGAATGGTGTCGGCCGACAGCATGCCGCCCAGCGCGCAGGGCGCGAAGATGTCGACGTCGGCTGAGATGATGGCGTTGCCCTCGACGATTGTGGCAGCGAACTGCTCGGCGGCGCGGGTGGTCCTGATAGCATCGAGATCGCTGACGGTCAGCACGGCACCCTCGGCGTGGAGTTTCTGGCACAGCGACCAGCCGACCGAGCCGAGGCCCTGGACGGCGACGCGGATGCCGGCGAGATCGTCGCTGCCGGTACGGTGGCGCAGTGCCGCCTTGAGGCCGACGAAGGTGCCTTCGGCGGTAAAGGGCGAGGGGTTGCCGCTGCCGCCCTTGGTGGTGCCGCTGACATTGGGCGCGCGTTCGGCGAGGAAGTCGGCGTCGGCGAGCGTCATGCCGACGTCTTCGGCGGTGATGTACTGGCCCTGCAGCGTGTTGAGCATCTCGGCATAGGCCTCGAGCATGGCGGGCGTCTTTTCGGTCCTGGCGTCGGCGATGACGACCGCCTTGCCGCCGCCGAGCGGCAGGCCGGCGATGGCCGACTTGAAGGTCATGCCGCGCGACAGGCGCAGCGCGTCGACGACGCCGGCCTCGAAGCTCTTGTGCGGCCAGATGCGGGTGCCGCCGAGAGCGGGGCCGAGCACGGTGGTGTGGATCGACACGATGGCGGTCAGCCCGCGCGCCGTATCGCGGCCGAGCCAGACCTGCTCGTGATTGTCGAAGCCGTCGAGATGGGCGACGTCCGCGGTGATGTCGGTGATTTCGAGCGTGGTCGCACCGGAAAGTTTCTGGTTTCGCGGTTCAAGGACGTTCAGCATGAGGGTTCCTCCCGGTGAGCTGGTCCCCTCAGAAGCTAAACATTTCCGGCGATTTTTGGTTTCGAAGACGGGGCGCGCGGCGACCGCGGATTGCGCCCGGCTGACTTGCCGCGCAACAAACGAAAAACCGGCCAGGCGTGAAGAAGGTGGCCGGACGCGGGTCTGCCCCCCACGCGCCCGGCCTGCCGGCTGGTTGGAATGCCACTGCCCTGGCATTCCTTGCAGCCAGACTCCGTCGGCCGGCGGCGATCAACGCCGGCGTTTCAAGGCCTGCCTTGGTGGATTAGGCCCCCTGTTCCTTGTTCTCTTTCGGCTGGCGGGGCTCAGCCGGTTCGGGAAGCTTGCCGCCGAGCGCCATGGGGGCGAGGAAGGCACGCGGGTTGAAGCCGGCTGCGACAAGTGCCGCAAACGTCTTCCAGAATTGCAGGCGGTACATGTCCGTTACCTCGTTTGCTGGACGGACCACTTCGATTCGCGAGCGCAAACTAGACGGGCGGGCGATGCCGTTCTTGGACTGCGCGGCCCCTTCTTCGGGTCTCGACGGTACGGGCTTGACCTATTCATTGACGCGAAATAGAAAGAGCGCCTGCCCGCCTTGGTTGTGTATCGTTGAGTAGACCAATGACGAATCCTGACGGGCAGAACGCCTCCTTTCGCGTGCTGACAGACGACCTTCCGGCGCAGGAACGGCTTGCCGTGCTGCGTGAGGTCTATGGCCGCACCATCCTCAATGCCGATCTCGAGCCGGTGGGCGATTCGCCTGTCCATATGGACATGCGGGTGCGGCTGCTGCCCGGCGTGGGTATTGCCACCGGCACGGCCTCGCCGATCAGGGTCGGCGTCGGCAAGGAGATGATCGACAATGACGACGTGATCCTGCTGGCTGCGCTGTCAGGTGGCAGCCACATGCAGGTCGGCGGCCAGGAGGAGAGCATCCGTCCGGGTTGTGCGATGTTCGTGCCGGGAGGGCGGGTCGGCGCAAACGTCACGCGGCCGGGCTTTACCTATGTGAATCTGCGGTTCGACAGGAAGGCGCTGCAGCCACTGCTCGGCGACGTCTCGAAGATGATGATGCGGCCGATTCCGATCAGCCACGGCCCGATGCAGCTTTTGATCACCTATGCGACGGCACTGCAGAAGCTGGACGAGCCGCTGCCGGGCAACATGGCGCGCATGGTGGCAAGCCACCTGCTCGACCTGACGGCGCTGACGCTGGGGGCCGAACGCGATGCCGAGCAGGTGGCGCTGGGGCGCGGCTTGAAGGCTGCAAGACTTGCGGCGATCAAGTCTGACATCGCGGCGCGGGGCGACCTGCGCGGACTATCGGCCGAGGCGATCGCCGCCGAACACAAGCTGTCGCCGCGCTATGTCAGGAAGCTGTTCGAGAGCGAGGGGCTGTCATTCACCGAGTTCGCGCTCGGCCAGAAGCTGAAGCGGGCGCACCGCATGCTGGCCGACCCGATGTGGGCACAGCGCAGCATCACCGACATCGCCTATGAGGCCGGGTTCAACGATCTGTCCTATTTCAACCGGGTGTTTCGCCGGCGCTTCGACGCGACCCCATCCGAGGTGCGCGCCGAAGGGCTGGCTGCCTGAGGAGGCAAGGGGTGCCGGGCGTGGCCCATCGCACTTGCCGAGGGTCGCAGGCGACCCTTGGGCCGATGGCGTGCCCCGGCGCCCTGCCGAGTCTTGGTCAGGCCAGGCTGGCGGTCAGCGAGACCTTGATCGCGCCGAGCGCCTTGGACACCGGGCAGCCTTCCTTGGCCTTGGCGGCGAGTTCCTGGAACTTGGCATTGTCGATGCCGGGCACGGTGCCGACGAGGGTCAGCGCGCTCTCGGTGATGCCGGTGCCGGGAATGAGCGTCACGACTGCCTTGGCGTCGAGCTTGTCGGCGGGCGTGCCGTTCTCGGCGAGGAAGTGCGACAGCTGCATGGCGAAGCAGCCGGCATGCGCCGCGGCGATCAGCTCTTCGGGGTTGGTGCCCGACTTGCCGGTTTCGTCCTCGAAGCGCGCCTTGAACGAATAGGGCTGGTCCTTGATCGCGCCGCTCTGGGTATTGAGCGTGCCCGAGCCTTCCTTCAGATTGCCTTTCCAGACGGCGTTGGCGCTGTGGTTCATGATGTTCTCCATGATTTCTGACGGGGCCAGGTGCGGCAACCGGATGAGACTATAGCGCTGCCTCGCGCGCCTGCCAGCATCCCGTCGCCGGGAAAGCCGCCCCGTGCGAAAAAAGTCTCTCGCAGAAATGTCTGCTTGTCTTCGCGACGGACGTCCTTGTGGCGTGCACAGACAACCGGACGCTTCAGGTGAGGTTGCCCGGTTGTGCGTCCTTCGACAAGCTCAGGATGAGGACCCTCGGTGCTGCTTGCGTTAGAATCTGGAGGTTCAATGTGGGAGCGATTGCGCTAACGTTCCTCATCCTGAGCTTGTCGAAGGACGCACGGCAGGGCAACCGCAGGCTCATGGGACGGGCGAGCGAGTTCTGGACCGGTTCTGGCTTCACCGACGTTGCGGCATCGATCCCCGACACCCTCCGCTCGCTCACGAGGTCGAGGATGACGGAGGCGTCCGCCAACCTCAGGCGTTGCGAGTGGCAGAACGGACGTCTTAGCTAGATTGCGTCGCCCTTGAGCAGGCGTGGGGTTTCGCCTGTCAGGCCCGAGGCCTGGCGGATGAAATAATCCTTGAGCCGGGGCACGCGGTCGACGAGGCCGAGGCCGATGTCGCGGATGGCGCGGACCGGGGCGATGTCGTTGGAGAACAGCCGGTTGAGCACATCGGTGGTGATGCCCATGCGCACGGTGTCGAAACGGCGCCATTGCTCGTAGCGTTCGAGCACGTCGAGCGCGCCGATGTCCTGGCCGAGCCGGTCGGCCTCGACGATGGTTTCGGCAAGCGCTGCCGCATCCTTGAAACCGAGATTGAGGCCCTGGCCGGCGATCGGGTGGATGCCGTGGGCCGCGTCGCCGGCGAGCGCGAAGCGCGGGGCGACGAAGGCGCGTGCGAGCGTCAGGCCGAGCGGCCAGGCGCGCGGCTTGCCCTCGACGCGGATCTCGCCGAGCTTGAGGCCGAAGCGCTGCTCGAGCTCGATTTCGAAGACGAAGGGGTCGCCTGCCACCAGCTTGTTGGCGTCCTCGGTGCGTTCGGTCCAGACGATGGACGAGCGGTTGACGCCTTCCTTGGTCGGCTTGAGCGGCAAGGTGGCAAAGGGGCCGGCGGGCAGGAAGTGCTCCTCGGCGCGACCCTCATGCGGGCGCTCATGCACCACGGTGCAGACGATGCCGGACTGGCCGTACTCCCATCGCACCGTCTTGATGCCGGCCATGTCGCGCAGCTTGGAGTTGACGCCGTCGGCGGCGACGAGAAGGCGGGTGTCGATACTGATGCCGTCGGCGAGGTGGACCTTGGCACCGGCAACACCAGCCTCGAAGGCCTGGACGGCGACGCCTTCGATGATGTCGATGCCGAGCTCGGCGGCGCGGCGGCGCAAGGCGCCGTTGAGCAGCTTGTTTTCGACCATGTGGGCGAAGGGTTCGCCCGCTTCGAGTTCGCCGTCAAAGGTCAAGAAGACTGGGCGGACAGGGTCGGCGCTCTTCGAATCGGTGATGATCATGTCGTTGATCGCCTGCGCTTCGGGCGCGATCTCGGCCCAGCAGCCGAGCTGGTCGAGCATGCGGCAGGCGGCGGCCGCAATCGCCGAGGCACGGCCATCCTTGCGCCAGACCTCGGCCGGGGCCGCGTCGACGATGGCGATGTGCAGATTGGGCCGTGCCTGCTTGATCGAGACGGCGGTGGCGAGGCCGACATAGCCGGCACCGGCGACCAGCACGTCGAGCTGCGTCGATTTGTTGTCGTCAGATTCGCGCGTGACCATGGCGGCGTCCTTTACGGCTAGGCTTCCCGCCTTGACTCGACGGAGGCTTCCTGCTGGAAACCGGGGATACTTCGTCCCGAAAAGGGGAAAGCATGCCGGCCGGAATACAAGAGCTTCTCAGCATTCTCAATCTCGAGAAGCTGGAACACAACCTGTATCGTGGTCGCAGCCCGCAGGTTGCCTGGCAGCGTGTCTTCGGCGGCCAGACCATCGCCCAGGCGCTGGTGGCGGCACAGCGCACCGTCGAGCCCGACCGGCACGTGCATTCACTGCATGGCTACTTCATGCGGCCGGGCGACATCACCGTGCCGATCGTCTACGAGGTCGACCGCATCCGCGATGGCGGCAGCTTCACGACGCGGCGCGTGGTGGCGATCCAGCACGGCCATGCGATCTTCTCGCTCGAGGCCTCGTTCCAGGTCGACGAGGTCGGGCTTGAGTACCAGATGCCGATGCCGCTCGACGTGCCGCCGCCGGAGGAGTTGAAGTCGCAGCGCGAGCTTTTGGCCGAAGCCACCCATGTTCCCGAGCAGATCAGGCTGTTCTGGGCCAAGGAGCGGCCTCTGGAGCTGAGGCCAGTCTATGCCGAGCATTATTCGAGCCGCGACAAGCTGGCGCCGCTGCAGAAGGTGTGGATCCGCCTGACCGGGCCGGTGCCGAACGACCGGGCACTGCGCTCTGCCGTGCTTGCCTATCTTTCCGACATGACGCTGCTCGATACGGCAACCTTTGCCCATGGCCGCGGCATCTTCGATCCCGACATCCAGGCGGCGAGCATCGACCACGCGATGTGGTTCCACCGCGAGCATGATCTCGACGGCTGGCTGCTCTACACCCAGGACAGCCCGTCGACATCGGGTTCGCGCGGCTTCACCCGCGGCGCGCTCTATGCCCAGGACGGCACGCTGATCGCTTCGGTGGCACAGGAAGGCCTGATCCGTCTGCGCACGAAGCCTACGAAATAGGCATTTTGTATATTTTGCACATTATGTAATCAGGTGCTTTGCTGCACCTGCGAAGAATACTGCTTGCCTCCGAGGCATTACCTTTCATTTTCAGCCACTTAGGTCGCCTCAGCGCAAACTGGCACGGAGCTTGAATGGCCTAGATCACTCACCGGTGGTCTTCGGGTCCGCTGGCGACGTCTGCAACGCGGGGGACCCGCAACAGCAAGGGGTGAAACCTGATGAAAATCGTGATGGCTATCATCAAGCCGTTCAAGCTCGACGAGGTGCGCGAAGCGCTCACCAATGTCGGGATCCAGGGCCTGACCGTCACCGAAGTCAAAGGCTACGGGCGGCAGAAGGGGCATACCGAGATTTACCGCGGCGCCGAATATGCCGTGAGTTTCCTGCCCAAGATCAAGATCGAAGTCGCCGTCTCAACCGACCTCGTCGACAAGGCGGTCGAGGCGATCACCGGGGCCGCCAAGACCGGCCAGATCGGCGACGGCAAGATCTTCGTCTTCGGCATCGACCAGGCCGTGCGCATCCGTACCGGCGAAACCGACACCGACGCGCTCTGAGCAGGCCAACCAATCTCATGGAGACCTCAATGCAAATTCCAACCTCATTGAAGACGGCGGCGCGCTCGGCCCTTGTCGGCACGCTCGCGCTCGCCGCCCTGGGAACGGTCGCGGCCTTCGCCCAGGAAGCCGCACCGGCTGCGGCCGATGCCGCAGCGGCTGCTGCTCCGGCACCGGCCGACGTCATGGAAAAGGGCGACGTCGCCTGGATGCTGACCTCGTCGCTGCTGGTTCTGTTCATGGCACTGCCGGGTCTCGCGCTGTTCTACGGCGGCCTGGTGCGCGCCAAGAACATGCTGTCGGTGCTGATGCAGTGCACGATGATCGTGGCACTGGTGATCGTGATCTGGACGTTCTGGGGCTACTCGATGGCCTTTGGCGACGCGCCAAGCCCATATTGGGGCGGCCTCGGCAAGGCGTTTCTGATTGGAATTACGCCTGAAAGCATGGCGGCCACCTTCACCAAGGGCGTCGTCATTCCCGAATACGTCTTCATCGTCTTCCAGATGACCTTTGCCTGCATCACGCCGGCACTGATCGTCGGCGCGTTTGCCGAGCGCATCAAGTTTTCGGCCGTGCTGCTGTTCGTGGCGCTGTGGGTCACCTTCGTCTACTTCCCGATCGCCCACATGGTCTGGGATTCAGACGGCCTGATCTATGGCTGGGGCGCGCTCGACTTCGCCGGCGGCACCGTCGTGCACATCAATGCGGGCATTGCAGCTCTGGTTGGCGCGCTGGTGATCGGCAAGCGCACCGGCTACGGCAAGGACAACATGGCGCCGCACTCGATGACGCTGACAATGGTCGGCGCCTCGATCCTGTGGGTCGGCTGGTTCGGCTTCAACGCCGGCTCCAACCTGGAAGCCAATGGCGGTGCAGCGCTCGCCATGATCAACACCTTCACCGCGACCGCCGGCGCGATCCTCGCCTGGGTGATCATCGAAGTGGTTGCCCGCGGCAAGGCCTCGATGCTTGTGTGCGGCCTCGGGCATGGTTGCCGGCTTGGTCGCAGTGACCCCGGCTGCTGGCTTCGTCGGTCCTGTCGGGGCCATCGCGCTCGGCGCCATCGCTTCGGTCATCTGCTACTTCTTCGTGGCGGTGGTGAAGATCAAGCTTGGTTACGACGACTCGCTCGACGTGTTCGGTATCCACGGCATCGGCGGCATTGTCGGCGCCATCCTCACCGGTGTCTTCAATGCCGAGAGCCTCGGTGGGATCGGCTACGGCGACATGTCGGTCGGCGCCCAGGTGTGGACGCAGTTCCTCGCCGTGTCGGTGACAGTCATCTGGTGCGGCATCGGCTCGCTGGTGCTCTACAAGCTGGTCGACCTGGTGGTCGGCCTGCGCCCGACCGTCGAAGCCGAACGCCAGGGCCTCGACCTGACCTCGCACGGCGAAGTGGCCTACCACTCGTGATGCCAGTTGGAGGGCGGTCCTCCCCCTAGGGATCGCGCTCCGGCGCCGCGCGGCCGATGCCCTGGCCGCGCAACATCCTCCCAAATCCCGTCGTGGCCGCTCGAAAGGCAGTCGCGCTTTGAGGCCCGGAGCAATCCGGGCCTCCTTTTTGTCCGGAAATGACCTCTAGTCGGCCTTCGGCAATGCCGGATCAAGCGGGCGCTTGGTCAGGAAGTTGCGCAGATTGCGCGGCGTGCGGGGATAGCTGTGGCCCTCGTATCTTGCCGGATCGCGGTAGACGCTGAGGGTCGATGGATCGCGGCGCGTGCCGCGCGGAATGGTGCCCCAACGACTGGGATCGTAGAGATCAACGAGGAAGGCGTAATCGTAGCGGCAGAAGCGCAGCGCCTTGGCGAGCGCAGCCGGGGACAGTTCGGACGGTTTGATCCGGCCTCCCGAGACGTGGATATGCGGCATCTCGACGGCCTGCCCGACGATCTCGCTGATATAGGAGGCGACCTGGTCGACCTTCTCCAGCTTGAACACCTTGTCGAACAAGAACAGGTTGCTGCCGAGGAAGTAACGCGGCGATGCGACGTGGTGTCGGATATCGGCGCAGACGCGGCAGTAGTCCTCGACCCTGAGGATGAAGGTCTCGAGATCGGGCTCGAGCGAAAGGCCGAGTTGGCGCGCCATGTCGGCGTCGGCCTGGTCGCCGGTCAGGTGCCCGGCTTTGACGACACGGTCGAAATAGGCCGACAGGAGCCGCTCGACCGGATCCCTGACAATCGTGAACGGCTTGGCATCGGCGTTGTGCAGCGGCCGAAACGGATCGACCAGTGTGGTGCCGAGGTGGTGGTGGACGTCGTCGGGATTGTCGAGCCCTTCATGCTGGCCGGCGACCTGCATGAGCAGGTATTTGACGCTGCTGCTGCCGCTCTTGGGCACGGGATAATAGGTGGCGTTGAAAAATCTCAGTCCTGTCGGCATCTGGCTCCTGGCTTGATTCCGAGGGGGTAAAGCGACGGATCTACGCCGCGCGATCCGGGTCGTTGCCCGGTCAGGGGATTATATGTGCACATTCTAATGTGTCTACCCGCATAGCAACGCATCGCTCACCGGGCCCGGGCGAGCCGGGCCCTCGTCTGGATGATGCTGGCCAACCTTGACGCGCCTTCAGGCAAAGAATGCCCGGATACGTGTCCACATGCTGATCGCCGCGCGGACACGGCGGGCAGCGCTTGCGCCCCTGACCGCATCGCCGAAATGGCAGTAGCAGACGATGTTGTGCAGCTGGCGGTCGGACAAGTCGAAGAAGCGCTTGGCCTCGCCGTAGCTGTCGTCGCCGAGGCCCGCTGCCCGGAAGGCAGGGTCCTCGAATGCCACCGTTATGGGCGAGCCCGGTACGCGCATGGCAAGCCGTTCGGCGCGCGGGGCATATTCGGTGCCGGAAAGGGTGCCCAGGCGCCGGTCGGGCTGGTTTTCAAGCAGCCGGGCCCAATGCTCGAGACGCTCGGTGCGCGTCATCGGCAGGTATGGGCTGAGCGGCTGGACGTCGGCGAAGGCTTGCAGTTGCTCGATGCTATGGTGCTTCATCGCTGCCTCCATTAGATTTCTCTAATATTGAAAACTATGGCGCGGCGGCCTCTGCGGCAAGCCTGTTTTGGCCCCGGAACGGAAAAACCCCGCCCTGTGTGGGCGGGGTCCTTTTCATGCCTGGCAGATGGGCCGGGCAGATGGCCTGCTTACATCGCCGATGTCATCACCGCCGTGACCTTGGTGGCGTCATCGTCGGCAACCGTGATCGATACCTTCATGCCTGCCGCCAGATCGGCCGGCAGCGCGACATCAGCGGGAACGGTGTAGGTCTTGCCGTCTTCCAGCGTGATGACCCGGGTGTCCTTGTTGAACTCCTTGATCACGCCGTCGGCCGAAGCAGCCCAAGCTGCGCCTGCCATCAGTGCCGCGGCTCCCAAAGCCAAAATGAGCTTTCTCATTCTGATTCTCCTGGTTTGAGTCCCTTCCGGCAAAACCAACGCCAAAGCGGCGGTATGGTTGCATCAAAAATGCCGCTGCCGGGACGGTGCGGCGAGGCCTTCCCCGGAGCGTGAAGAGGCGGTCGCGTGCCTGCCATGTGAACTATGGCTTAACCTTAATGCCGCCTTAACCTTCACCCCGATAGTCTGACGACCGAATCTGCCCGTGATGCGTCCGCATGCGGGCCACGGCATCAATGGACGGGGACGAGGCATGCGTTCTGGGGTTTCCTCACCGCTCGCGCTGACCGAGACGGGGCACGGCATTCAGGCATTCGCGCGACGGCAGGCAGGCCGCGCGGCGGGCCTGGGGCTGTTCGCCTTTGTTGCCTTCGGGCTCGCGGCGCTTGGCACCTGGAACGTCGCCGATCCAAGCTTCAGCCATGCCACCGACAATCCGGTCACCAACGCCATGGGGTATCCCGGCGCGGTGTTCTCCGATCTCGCGATGCAGTTCTTCGGGCTGGCTTCGGTCGCGGCGCTGATGCCGGCGGTGATCTGGGGCGTGCTGTTCGTCACGGCGCGCGGCGTCGACCGCATGCCCAAGCGCGGCCTTGTCTGGTTCGGCTCGGCACTGCTTGGTGCCGCGATTGCCGGCTGTGTCGGCGCGCCGCCGACCTGGCCGCTGCCGACCGGCCTTGGCGGTGTGTTTGGCGACATGGTGCTCAAGGTGCCGGGACTGTTCATCGGCGGTTATCCGACCGGGCTGATCGCCACCGTCATCGGCGTGCTGCTGATCGCACCGGCGATCTGGCTGTTTGCCTTCGGCGCAGGCCTGCTCAACCGCGAGAATGGCTTTGCGGTGGTCAATCCCAAGCCCAAGCCGGATATGCGCGAGCAGGATTTCGCCAGCTTCGACGACGAGGACGAGGACGAAAACGAAGGCGTGCTGGCGCTTGGCGCCATCACCCATTGGTGGCTGTCGGCCAAGGCCTATATGCGCCGCCGCGCCGCCAAGCGCCGCGAGCTGGAAGGCTACGACGCGCCGCCGGTCAAGCGCGAAAGCGCCTGGCGGCAGGCGGCCGAGCGCGTCGAATCGGCCGAACGCGCCGAGCAGCGCGTTACGACAGGCGGCCGCGCGCGGGTCGAGCCCGAATTCTTCGCCCAGATGGTATCGCAGGAGCGCACCGTCTCGATCGACCCCGACGACCAGGATGTCTTCGGCGACGACGACATGGACATGCCGGCGGAGCCGCGCCGCGGCGCCAACGCGCAAGTGCAGAATTTCCGCTCGCCGGCCAATGGCGCACCCGTCGCGCGTGTCGAAGCGCCCGCACCTAGACCGGCTCCAGGTGCCCGCGTCCAGCGCGAGGCCCAGACCACGCTGATCGGCGCCGAAACCTTCGAGATGCCGTCGCTGCATTTTTTGGCCGAACCCAAGAACGTGGTGCGCGACGCGTCGCTGTCGAAGGATGCGCTGGAACAGAACGCGCGCCTGCTCGAAGGCGTACTCGAGGACTTCGGCGTCAAGGGCGAGATCATCCATGTCCGGCCCGGCCCTGTCGTCACGCTGTACGAACTCGAGCCGGCACCTGGCATCAAGTCGTCGCGTGTCATCGGCCTTGCCGACGACATTGCGCGCTCGATGAGCGCGATCGCTGCCCGCGTCGCCGTCGTTCCGGGACGCAACGCCATCGGCATCGAGCTGCCCAACGCCAAGCGCGAAACCGTCTATCTCCGCGAGATACTGGCGAGCCGCGATTTCGAGACGACCAAGGCCAAGCTGGCGCTGGCGCTCGGCAAGACGATCAACGGCGAGGCGGTCATCGTCGACATCGCCAAGATGCCGCACGTGCTCGTTGCCGGTACCACCGGCTCGGGCAAGTCGGTGGCGATCAACACCATGATCCTGTCGCTGCTCTATCGCATGACGCCGCAGGAATGCCGCCTGATCATGATCGATCCGAAGATGCTCGAACTGTCGGTCTATGACGGCATTCCGCACCTGCTGACGCCTGTCGTCACCGACCCGAAAAAGGCGGTGGTGGCGCTGAAGTGGACGGTGCGGGAGATGGAAGACCGCTACCGCAAGATGTCCAAGGTCGGCGTGCGCAACATCGACGGCTTCAATGCGCGTGTCAGCCAGGCTGAGAAAAAGGGCGAGCAGATCTCGCGCACGGTGCAGACCGGCTTCGACCGCCAGACCGGCGAGGCGATTTACGAGACCGAAAACCTCGATCTGGCGCCGCTGCCCTACATCGTCGTCATCATCGACGAGATGGCCGACCTGATGATGGTCGCCGGCAAGGACATTGAAGGTGCCGTCCAGCGGCTGGCGCAGATGGCCCGTGCCGCCGGCATCCACGTCATCATGGCGACCCAGCGTCCATCGGTCGACGTCATCACCGGCACGATCAAGGCGAATTTCCCGACCCGTATCTCGTTCCAGGTGACGTCGAAGATCGACAGCCGCACCATCCTGGGCGAGCAGGGTGCCGAGCAGCTTCTCGGCATGGGCGACATGCTCTACATGGCCGGCGGCGGCCGCATCCAGCGCGTCCACGGCCCGTTCGTCGCCGACGAGGAGGTCGAAAAGGTCGTCGCCCATCTCAAGCTGCAGGGCGTGCCGGAGTATCTCGACGCGATCACCGAGGATGATGGCGAAGAAGACGACGAGCCGTCGGGCAAGGGCGGCGGTGGCAATGGCGGTGGCGGCAACTTCGAAGATTCGGACGATCCGTACGACCAGGCGGTGGCCGTGGTGCTGCGCGACGGCAAGGCCTCGACCAGCTACATCCAGCGCCGGCTCGGCATCGGCTACAACCGTGCTGCCTCGATCATCGAGCGGATGGAGCAGGAAGGCATCGTGGGTGCTGCCAACCATGCCGGCAAACGCGAAATTCTGGTGCCGACAGAAGACGACAAGATGTAGGATAGGGGAACCGGCGATCACGTTTTCGCGTTCAAGGCGCGAGGCCGTGAACCATGTCAAACTTCAGCCCTACTAAGTGCCGATACAACCGTCGAACTGGAATGAGAGAGTAACCGGCATGAACGACGACATCCGCACCCCGACCCGCCGACGCCTGCTCGGCTTCGCGGCCGCGATCGCGCTGAGCGCGACGCCGCTGATCGCCTTCAACGGCCCTGCCCAGGCACAAGGCTCCGATGCCGCCCAGCGCATCGCCGACCATTTCTCGAGCGTGCGCTCGATGTCGGGCGAGTTCGTGCAGTTCGGCCCGCGCGGCGAGCAGACCGGCGGCAAGTTCTTCCTGCAGCGCCCGGGCAAGATTCGCTTCAACTACGAGGCGCCGTCGAACTTCAAGGTCATCTCCGACGGCCAGTCGGTGGTCATCCTCAATTCCAAGATGCGCACCTCCGACCTCTATCCGCTGTCCAAGACGCCATTGAAGCTGTTGCTTGACGAACGTATCGACCTCAGTGGCAACAAGGTCAGGAGCGTCACCGAAGAGGACGACCTGACCACCATCAAGCTGTCCGACAAGCAGGTTTTCGGCAATTCGACCATCACCATGATGTTCGACCCCAAGACCTATGAGCTGCGCCAGTGGACGATCACCGACGCGCAGGGCAAGGACACCACCGTGATGGTGTTCAACGTCAAGCAGGGCGGTTCCTTCCCCGGCGATACCTTCAAGATCGACTACAAGCTCAACCGCGAGCTGAACGCGCAAAAGAAGAACGACTAAGAGGCCGCTCGCTAGCTCTATCCCGCCGGTCATCTGACGCGGCAGGGCGAGTATCAGGCAGCCTCTTGCGTTGAACCTGCGCGGCTTAGTTGTGGACATCGGCGGCGCGAGTGCCGCTTCAGGCATCGCGCCTTGTCATAGCGGGGCCATGCTGGCAGGTTCCGCCGCAACTTCGTGCCGGAACTCGCCATGCCCTTTTCCATCGCCACCTGGAACATCAACTCCGTTCGCCTGCGCATGCCGCTGGTCGAGCGGCTGCTCGCCGAATACGCGCCCGACGTGCTGTGCCTGCAGGAAACCAAGTGCCCGGACGACCAGTTTCCGTCGGCGGCGTTCCGCAAGATAGGCTACGAGCACATCGCCTTCCACGGCCAGAAGGGCTACCACGGCGTCGCCACGGTGGCGCGGCGCCCGCTGGAGATCGTGGAGAAGCGGCGCTTCTGCGAGATCGACGACAGCCGGCACCTGTCGGTTCGGTTCGATGCCGGCGGCAAGAAGGTCGTGTTGCATAATTTCTACGTTCCGGCCGGCGGCGACGAACCCGACGTCGAGATCAACCCGAAATTCCGCCACAAGCTGGGCTTCGTTTCGGAAATGAACGCAATCCGCGCCGTCCATGACGAGAACTCGGCCTCGGTGCTGGTCGGCGACCTCAACATTGCGCCGCTGGAGCACGACGTCTGGTCGCACAAGCAGCTGCTCAACGTCGTCAGCCATACACCGGTCGAGACCGAGAATTTCGAAGCGATGCGCAAGGCCGGCGAATGGGTCGACCTGATGCGGCTCAACGTGCCCGACGACCAGAAGATCTACACCTGGTGGAGTTATCGGGCGAAGGACTGGGAGACCTCCAACCGCGGCCGCCGGCTCGACCATGTCTGGTCGTCGGCAAATCTCGCGCCAAGGCTGACGGGCATCGAAATCCTGAGTGCCGCACGCGGCTGGGAGCGGCCGTCGGATCACGTGCCGGTCATTGCGCGCTTCGACCTGGACTGAGAAAACCCGCCCCGGCGGACATCTGCCGCAGCTTTCTGCGCTTCCGGTGCTCACGGACCTGAATGTCCGCTCCGCTCCGGTTCTCGAAAGCCGCACCAGCTGTCTCACCGGAACGCGTTTTCGAGCGCAGTACGAAGTTACTTCCCGAATCTCGGCGCCAGGCTTTCGATGCGGGCGAGCATGTCCTGGAGGTCTTCGAGGATGTGCTGGTGCAGCCGGGCCGCGGCTTCGGGATACTCCTCGAGGATGCGGTGGAACATTTTGCGGTTGAGCCGGATGATTTCCGAATCAATAGCCGCTGCGGCACTGGTCAGGCGCCTGGTGTCGGCGATCAGGGCGAGTTCGCCGAGCATCGAGCCGGGACCGGCAGTGCCGACTTCGGCGCGCACCCCATCAACCTCGCGGTAAAGCGCTATACGTCCCGATATCACGACATAGGCCGAATCGGCCTCGTCGTCCTCGCGGTAGAGCTTGCGATCGGCGGGGAGGTTCACATTCTCCGCACCGAAGGCCAGCAAACGCAGCTGTTCTTGTGTGAAGCCCTCAAACAGCCTCACGCCGGACAGGATGCGGATGTCGTCATCCAGCGCCATTATGTCCCCGACTTCTCAGACTGGCTCCCCTCCCTGTTGTTAGCCGGTTCCCCGTACCAAACTAACAACATAATCCGCTTATCCCCCCGAAAACCAAAGTCGATTTTCGGGCCGATTCAGCAAACCAGTCAGGGGACCAGCTTGTATCCGCCGCTTTCTGTCACAAGAATTTCCGCATTGGAAGGATCGCGCTCGATCTTCTGGCGGAGCCGGTAGACATGGGTTTCCAGCGTGTGGGTCGTGACTCCCGAATTGTAGCCCCAGACTTCCTCGAGAAGGACGTCGCGGGTGACCACTTTCTGGTCGGCGCGGTAGAGGTACTTGATGATCGAGGCTTCCTTCTCCGTCAGCCTGACCTTGCCGCCACGCGCATCGATGAGAAGCTTCTGGCTCGGCTTGAAGGTGTAGGGCCCGACCGAGAAGGTGGCGTCCTCGCTCTGCTCGTGCTGGCGCAGCTGGGCGCGGATGCGGGCGAGCAGGACGGCGAAGCGGAACGGCTTGGTGACGTAGTCGTTGGCGCCGGCCTCGAGGCCGAGGATGGTGTCCGAATCGGTGTCGTGGCCGGTGAGCATGATGATCGGCGCCTTGTAGCCGCCCTTGCGCAGGATCTTCACCGCCTCGCGTCCATCCATGTCGGGCAGGCCGACATCCATGATCAAAAGGTCGATGAGGCCGGCGCGCGCCGCGTTGACGCCCTTGGCGGCGGTCGCTTCCTCAAGGACTTCGAACTCCTCGTAGAGCGCTAGCTGCTCGACCAGCGTGCTGCGCAGATCGTCGTCATCGTCGACGATGAGGATGGTGCGTGAGGTCATGGATCAATCCGTTGTTTCAAAATCAGTATTCAGTTGACCGCGGCAATCGAATGCGGAAGCTGATCGCCACAACTTTCAGCGGTAGTGATTTGTTCCGCAAGGCGATCATACAAGAAAAATCAAAGGCGTAATTGGGGCGGGTGCATTTTTGCGAAATGGCATTTCGACAATCGTCGTGCGGGCCAAGCCCGGCGATCCCACCAAGGGGCTGATGCAGGTCGGGGCGCTGGTGTTTCCCTGCGCGCTCGGTCGCGGCGGCATTACGGCAAACAAGCGCGAGGGCGACGGCGGCACGCCGCTGGCTTCGATGCGCCTGTTGTCGGGCTATTTTCGCCGCGACCAGTTCGTGGCGGGGCGAAGCCCGTTGCCGATGAGCCCGATCGGGGCCGATCTCGGCTGGTGCGAGGTACCCGACGACCGCAACTACAACAGGCCGGTGAAAATACCCTATGGCGCGAGCCATGAGCGGATGAAGCGCGACGACAACCTCTACGACGCCTGCCTGGTGCTCGACTGGAACATCCGGCCACGACGGCGCGGGCGCGGCAGCGCGATCTTCTTTCATCTGGCGCGACCGGGTTTCACGCCGACGCAAGGCTGCGTCGCTGTCACGGCACGGGTGATGGCGCGGCTTTTGCCGCAGCTGTCGCGCGGCACGGTGCTGAAGGTGGTGCGCTAGGGGCGTCGCCAGGATCGCGGTCTGGTTTCGGAACGGGCCGTATCGGTGGGCCCAGGCGCTACAAAGAAAGCGGCCCGAAGATCGGGAGACATGATCCTCGGGCCGAGCGTGCTCCCAGAGTGAGCTTGGGAGATGGGGTTCAGCGATGGTTCCGCCGGCGCGGCTGCTGCCAGCCGATGTCGAGCAGGCCGAGCCGACCGAGATCGGCGTCGATGGCCTTGGCGATATCCTTGCTGGCGATGCCGGTGTCGCGGCGATAGTGTTCAGACAACTCGGCCGCATCCTGCACCGGCACGTTGAGCGCTGCCCTCATCTGGCGAAACCAATCGAAAACCGGCTGCAGCCGTGCCGGCTGGACAAAGGTGGCTTTCAAGACATCGGTAGACATGGCAGTTTCCGTTTCGTCCGGACATCAAATCCGGTTTGACATTGATTGAACTGGGCCCATGATGCGTCTTTGAAAGACAAAAGAGAAACGAGTAGTTCTTTCTCGATCATCAAACCAAATTTGAAGATCACCCGATGCGCTTCGTACCCGGAACACGTGCACTGCGGACGCTGGAGGCTGCCGGCAGGCACCTGAATTTCACCCGCGCCGCCGATGAGCTCGGGCTGACACCGGCTGCGGTCAGCCACCAGATCAAGGAAATCGAAGACCAGCTCGGCGTGGTTCTGTTCACCCGCACCAGCCGCAGCATCCGGCTGACCGAAGCAGGCGCGGCATTGGTGGATGCATCCGTCGATGCGCTCGACCTGCTCAACCGTGCAGTTTCCAAGGCGCGCAAGCTGACGCGCGGGACGGCCTTGCTCAAGGTGACGCTCGACGCGCAATTCGCGGCCAAGTGGCTGATGCGGCGCATCGACGCCTTCCGCAAGCTGCATCCCGACATCGATCTCAGGTTCGACATCAGCTACGAGGTGCGCGATTTCGACCTCGATGACGTCGATGTCGGCATCCGCTTCGGGACCGGCAAGTATCCGGGGCTCATCGCTGACCGGCTGTTCGACAACATCATCATTCCGGTGTGCAGCCCTGCGCTGCTGGCATCAGGACCGCCGCTGCGCGTGCCGCGCGATCTCTTCCGCCACACGCTGGTGCATATCGAATGGTCGCAGCAAGGCGTGACGTGGCCGAACTGGCGCATGTGGATGGCCGCCGCCGGCGTCGACGATTTCGACGACAGCCGCTCCGTGGTGTTCACCACCTCATCGGACGCGGTGCAAGCGGCGCTCGACGGCAGCGCTGTGGCGCTCGCCGACTTCGCCATGGTGGCCAACGACTTGTCCGAAGGGCGTCTGGTGCGGCCGTTCGAGCTGGGCATCAAGGTGGCGCGCGAATTCGCCTACCACCTGGTCTATCCGGCCGCATCCGCCAACGATGCACGGGTCGTGGCCTTCAAGGACTGGCTGCTGAACGAGGTCCACAACCCGCAGTCCGATCCGACACGGCGCAGCTGGGACGATTTCAGATCGTCATAGGCAAGCGACGGTCAGGCAAATCGCCAGACGGTGGTGCGCTTGACCTCGGCATCCTCGAGCGCGCGGGTGACCGGCACCTCGTAGGTGGCGAGCTTTTCCAGGCGATCCTTGGGCAGGTAGGAGCGGCCGGGATCGCCGACGAGCACGTCGGCGCCGCGTGCTCGGAGCGCTTCGAACCACGGCACGAGCCGGTCGGCGAAGGGCTTTTCGTAAAAGACGTCGCCGGCAAGCACGACATCCCAGCCATCGTCATGGCCGACCTAGTCGGTGCCGGCGAAATCTACCGCCACAGCGTTGGCCTTGGCGTTGAGGCGGATCGCTGCCTCGCAGAACGGGTCGATGTCGGCGCCAACGACTGCAGCAGCGCCCGCCTGCATCGCTGATATGGCGACGAGGCCGGAGCCGGAGGCGAAGTCGAGCACGCGCTTGCCGGCAACGGTTTGGGGATTGTCGATCACGTAGCGGGCCAGCCCCTGTCCGCCGGCCCAGGCAAAGGCCCAGAAAGGCGGCGGCAGGCCGATCTCGGCGAGCTGCTCCTCGGTGCGGTGCCAAAGATCATGCGCTTCGTCGGCGAGATGGAGCGCGACCTCGGGCACATGCGGCGGCCGCATCAGCGCCGTGTTGGCGCGGATGAAGGTTTCCGCGCGCTCGGGCGTGAGCCGTGTCACCGAACCTGTCGTCACGGCGCCTTGTCGAGCCCGGCCATGCGGCAGACCTCCTGCCACTCGTCAGGCGTGACGGGCTGGACCGACAGGCGCATCGAGGTGACCAGCGCCATCTTTTCGAGCTTCGGATTGGCCTTGACGTCAGCAAGGGTGACAGGCTTGGGGACCGGGCTGTGGTAGCGGATGTCGACGCATTCCCAGCGCGGATCCTCGGTCGTGGTGTCGTGATGGGCGAGCGCGCAGACCTCGGCGATGCCGACAACCTCGAGCCCCTCATTGGAGTGGTAGAAAAAGCCCAGGTCGCCGATCTGCATGGCGCGCATGTTGTTGCGGGCGAGGTAGTTGCGCACGCCGTCCCACTGCGTGCCGTCCTTGCCCTTGGCCTTCAGCATTTCGAAGGAGAATTTGAACGGCTCGGATTTGAACAGCCAGTAATTCTTTTCGCTCATGTCGTCCCCTCCAGATGTAGTTTAGGCGCTGGCCGGATTGTTGAACACCCAGTTCCACGGGCGGATGTCGACGCTCTCGAACAGGCCGGCCTTGGCGTAGGGGTCAGTTCCGGCAATGGCCTGTGCAGCGGCCTGATCAGCGGCTTCGATGACGACAAGGGAGCCATCCGGCTTGCCGTCGGCGTCGAGGAAGGGGCCGGCGAATTTCAGCGCGCCCTTGGCGTTGAGCTCGTTGAGGAAGGCGACGTGGTCGGGCCGCGCGTCGAGGCGGACCTGGAGATGGTTCGGCTTGTCCTTGCAGATCAGTGCGAAAAGCATCGTTGTAGCGTCCTCCGTGTTCAGTCTGCTTCGGCGCGCAGCGGACGGGTCATCAGCCCGGCGACGGCCTCGTTGATGGTGATGGCGTTGTCGAGCAGGGCGGCGACGGCCTCGATGATCGGCGCCTCTATGCCGCGCTCGCGGGTCAGGCGGGCGGCGATGTAGGACGTGGCGACGCCTTCGGCGAGCGGGCGTCCGGCGAGTTCTTCGCCTTTGCCGAGCGCCACGCCATAGGCGAAGTTGCGCGACTGCACCGACGAGCAGGTCAGCATCAGGTCGCCGAGGCCGGACAGGCCCATCAGCGTTTCAGGCCGGGCGCCGAAGGCAGCGCCGATGCGGCGCAGTTCGACAAACCCGCGAGTGACAAGCGCTGCCTGTGCGCTCGCGCCGAGGCCAGCACCGGTGACGGCACCGGCGGCGATGGCGAAGACGTTCTTCAGCGCGCCGCCGATTTCGACGCCGATGAGATCGTCGCTGGAATAGCAGCGCAGGTTGGCGGCGGAGAAGCGCGTCGCAAGCGCGGATGCCAGCGCGTCGTCCTCGGATGCGACGACGACGGCAGTGGGCAGGCCACGAGAAACGTCGGTGGCGAAGCTCGGACCGGACAGCGCCGCCACGGGATTGTCGGGCAGGATGGCGCTGGAGATATCGGACAGCAGCCTGCCGGTGTCACGCTCGATGCCCTTGGCGCAGAGCACCAACGGCACATGGTCGGCGATATGTGGCTTGATCTCGGTCAGCATGCTGCGTAGCGCCTGTGCCGGGGTGACGACCAGCACGCAATCGGTGCCGGCAAGGGCTTGGGCAAGGTCGGTGGTGGCGGCAATGCCGGTTTCGAAGGTGATGCCGGGAAGATAGCGCGGGTTGGTGCCGGTGCGAATGGCATCGACGCTGTCGCTGTCGCGGGCCCAGAGCCTGACGGAATGGCCGGCGCGCAGCATGGCAAGGGCCAGGGCCGTGCCCCAGGCGCCGCCGCCGAGAACCGTGACCTTGTATGCGCTCATGCCTTGGCTCCCCGCCTGCCGGATCCGACGACCGGCGCGGACACGCTGTCGAGCGGCCAGCGCGAGCGTGGGACAAAATCGAATGCGTCCGGTTCAACGAGATTGGCGCGCAGCCGTTCGATGCCGGCCCAGGCGATCATCGCCGCATTGTCGGTGCACAATGCCATGGGCGGTGCGATGAAGGCGAAGCCATTTTGGGCGCACAGCTTTTCGAGCAAGGCGCGGATCTGTTTGTTGGCGGCAACGCCGCCGGCAACAACCAGCGCTGGCGTTTCGCAGTCGGGGAACTCGTCGCGGAAACGGGCCAGCGCGCGCTTGACGCGGTCACCGAGCGTATCGGCGACAGCCGCCTGGAACGAGGCGCAGATGTCGGCGACGTCCTGGTCGCTCAACGGGGCTACGGCGGTCGCCGCCTGGCGCACCGACGTCTTGAGGCCGGAGAAGGAGAAATCGGGCTGGGCCGAGCCCTTCATCGGGCGCGGGAAAACGAAGCGGGTGGCATCGCCCGACTGGGCGGCCTTTTCGACATTGGGGCCGCCGGGATAGGGCAGGGCGAGCATCTTGGCGGTCTTGTCGAAGGCTTCGCCAAGCGCGTCGTCGATGGTGGTGGCCCAGCGCTGGTAGTCGCCGACGCCCCTGACCAGCACGATCTGGGTGTGGCCGCCTGAGACCAGCAGCAACAGATATGGAAACGCCAGGTTGTCGGTTAGCCGCGCGGTAAGCGCGTGACCTTCGAGATGGTTGATGGCGATTAGCGGCTTGCCGGCGGCAGCGGCGATCGCCTTGGCCGTCATCAGCCCGACGATCAGCCCACCGACGAGGCCGGGACCGGCTGTCGCAGCGATGGCATCGATGTCTTCAAGGGCGACGCCGGAATCCTCAAGGGCTGCCTCGACGATGCCATCGAGCGCCTCGACATGGGCACGCGCGGCGATCTCCGGCACGACACCGCCGAAGGCCGCGTGCTCCTCGATCTGGCTGAACACGGTGCTCGACAGGATGCGCGGCGGCTGCCCGGCTTCGAGCGCAACGACGCTGGCCGCGGTTTCGTCGCAACTGGTCTCGATGCCCAGAACACGGATCAATTGGTCGCTACCCTGCATGATTGCCCGGTGGTAATTTCCTAGATAGGAGGTACGGGAACGCCCCGCCAGCGCGGGGTTATCACGGACCAAGCGCTATGCAAACTAGAGCCTTGAGAATCGGAACCCGCGGCAGCCTGCTGGCGCTCGCCCAGGCGCATGAGACGCGCGCGCGCCTGATGGCGGCGCATGGCCTGCCGGAAGAGGCGTTCGAGATCGTGACGATTTCGACAAGCGGCGACCGTATCCAGGACCGCCCGCTATCGATGGCCGGCGGCAAAGGGCTGTTCACCAAGGAACTGGAAGAGGCGATGTATGCGGGCGAGATCGACATCGCCGTGCATTCGTCCAAGGACATGCCGACGCAGCTGCCCGACGGGCTCGAACTGTCGGCGTTTTTGCCACGCGAGGACCCAAGGGATGCGTTCATCGGCCGCGCGGCAGCCAAGATCATCGACCTGCCGGAAGGTGCGGTCGTTGGCTCGTCGTCGCTGAGGCGCCAAGCGCTGATCCGGCGCATGCGGCCCGATCTCGACGTGGTGATGTTCCGCGGCAATGTGCAGACCCGCCTGCGCAAGCTCGACGAGGGCGTCGCCCAGGGCACGATCCTCGCCAATGCCGGACTGCGGCGGCTTGGGCTTGAGAATGTCATCACCGACCTGATGCCGCTCGACGTCTTTCCGCCGGCGCCGGGGCAAGGCGCGATCTGCATCGAAAGCCGCATCGGCGACACTGCCGTCACCGACATGCTTGCGACGATCGACCACAAGCCCACCGGACAGGCGTTGGCCTGCGAGCGGGCGTTTCTGGCGGCCCTCGATGGGTCGTGCCGCACGCCGATTGCCGGATATGCCGAGATCGATGGCGACAGATTGTCTTTCTCCGGGCTTATCCTGACGCCGGATGGTACGCTGTGGCACGAGGCCATGGCCGAGGGCCGGGTGGCGGACGCCGCCGACATCGGCCGGAACGCCGGCGATGAAGTGCGGGCACGAGCCGGCACCAGGTTCTTCGAGGGATGGAGCTAGATGGCACAGCGGGTGCTGGTGACGAGGCCGGAACCCGGCGCCACCCGCACCGCGCGGCGCCTTGAGGCGCTTGGCTTCGAACCGGTGCTGCTGCCGCTTTCCGAAACGCAGCCGCTGCCGGTGGCACGCGAAAGCGTCCCAACCGATGCCACCGCCATTGCAGTGACAAGCGCCAATGCGCTGCGCCACGCGCCAAGCGGGCTGATCGAGCGCTTGAGCCGGTTGCCGTGCCACGCGGTGGGCGCTCGCACGGCCGAAAGCGCGCGCCAGGCCGGTTTCCTGTCGGTCAATGAAGGGCCGGGCGATGCCGCCTCGCTGGCCGACATGATATCAATCGAACTTGGCAAGGCGACGGTCGTTTATCTCTGCGGCCGGGTGCGCATGCCGGAGTTCGAGCGACGCCTTGGCGTCAATGGCATGCGGGTGGTGCCGATCGAAACCTATGACACGGTTGCACTCAATCCGGCCCCGTCCTTCGTGCATCAGAAGCTTGGCGGGCAACCAATCGACGCGGTGCTCGTTTATTCGGCGCGTGCCGCCGCTGCCTTCGGCTCGCTGATGCAGATGCAGGCCGAAGCCGATTTTTTGATGCGGGATGCGACGTGTTTTTGCCTTTCCGGGCGCATCGCCGCCGCCATGGTCGACGGGTTGCGGGTCGAGGTCGCACCCGACCCGAATGAGGATGCGCTGCTGGCGCTTCTCGGCGATCCGGACTGAAGGGACGGCTACTTGCCATCAACCGGCCTTTTTTCGCGGGACGGTGGGTGTTACTGATTTTGATCTTCGAACCCCGCATCTGCCGCGGGATCTATGCCAACGAAATCGCGGAGCCCCAAGCATGGTCAAGACGCCGAAGACGCGCCATTCAAAGACGCATCGCGAGCCGATGACGATCGAGCTGGAACCCGGCGCCGTGTCGCGCGTCGAAGAAGCGGGCAAGCCCGAAGCGGAACCCGAGGCGGTTTCGGCAACGACGGGCGACGAAGCCCTGGCGGCCGCAGAGATGCGATCGGCGGAAACAGCGGCCAAGTCTGACAGCGGCTATGCTTCCTACGACTACAGCTTCGACAACGAAAAGGCTGCCGAAACGCCGAGGGCCGAGGCATCGTCAAGCGCTGCCGCGTCGAGTTCGGCTGGATCGCGTGCAGCAGGCGCTGCGCCGTCGGCGACGCCACAGGGACGTCAGTCGGCCTCCGGGCTTCTGCCGGGTCTGGCAGGCGGCGCCATCGCGCTGCTCGTGGCCGGCGGGCTGCAGTTTGCCGGTGTGCTCGGCGCGCCGGGCGGCGCTGCCGGAACTGCCGACAACGAACAGATGCAGACCGAAATCGCCGCGCTGAAGTCGCAGCTGGCCGATCTCGGCACCGCCTCCAATGGCGGCGCGGCGCTAAAGGGCGACGTCGACAGCCTCACCGCAGCGGTCCAGCAGGTCAGGTCAGAAGTCGAGGCGCTGAAATCCTCGGCCAGCCAGGCAGGGTCGAGCGAAGCGCTTGCTGCGCTCGACGGCCGCATCAAGCAGGTTGAGACGGCGGTGACCTCGCTCAGCCAGAACAGCGGCGCGTCGACCGAGGTCGCAGCGCTGAACGAGCGTGTCGCCGGCATCGATGCGGCGGTGAAGTCGGCAGGCGAGGCAGCAGCGGCCGACGATGGCAAGATCGCGACGCTGGAGCAGTCGGTCTCAGCACTTACCTCCAAGGTCGAGGCGCAGGCGTCGCAGCCCAAGATCGCGCTGGCGATTGCCGCTTCCGCGCTCAAGGCGGCTGTCGACCGAGGCGCGGGCTTTGGCGCCGAACTCGAAACCTTCGCCGCCATTTCACCCGAGGCGCCGGAACTGGCCGCACTCAGGGCGCATGCCGAAAAGGGTGTGGCGACGCGCGCCGACATCGTTGCGGAAACCGATGCGGCAGCGAATGCGATGATCGCGGCGGCCAAGCCGGTCAGCGAGGATGCCGGCATCCTTGAACGACTGGTTTCGAGTGCCGAGCAGCTGGTGCAGGTGCGCCCGATCGGCGCCGTCGAAGGTGCCGGTGTTCCGGAGACGGTGGCGCGCATGGAAGTGGCGGTCACCCAGGGCGATTTCGCCAAGGCGCTGGCCGAATACGACACGCTGCCCGACACGGCCAAGGCCGCGGGCGCCGACTTCATAACCAAGCTCAAGGCACGGCTTGATGTCGAAACGCTTGTCGACAAGCTCGTCGCCGGCGCGATGAAGGCATGAGGGACGCCAGATGATCCGCATCCTGTTTTATCTGGCCGTCATCTTTGTGCTCGGACTGGGCTTTGCCTGGCTGGCCGACCGTCCCGGCGACATGGTCGTGACCTTCAGCGGCTACCAATACAAGGTCAGCCTGATGGTGGCAGCGGTGGCGGTCACCGCCATCGTTGCGGCGACAATGCTGAGCTGGTGGCTGACCAAAGCGGTTTGGAACAGCCCTTTCACCATTGCCCGGCATTTCCGGGCCCGCCGGCGCGACCGTGGCTACCAGGCGCTGTCGACCGGCATGATCGCGGCGGGAGCGGGTGACGCGGTGCTGGCGCGCAAGAAAAACAAGGAAGCCGCCAAGCTGATCAACTCGGACCAGGAGCCGCTGATCCATCTGCTCGATGCCCAGGCATCGCTGCTGGAAGGCGACCACGACACGGCGCGGCAGAAGTTCGAGGCGATGCTCGACGATCCCGAGATGCGCCTGCTTGGCTTGCGCGGCCTTTATCTCGAAGCCGAACGGCTCGGCGACCGGGCGGCGGCGCGCCACTATGCCGGCCGCGCTGCCGGGCTTGCGCCGCAGCTTGGATGGGCCGCCGATTCGACGCTCGAGGAAAAGACCGAGCGCGGCGATTGGGATGGTGCGCTGGCGCTCATCGATGCGCAGAAATCGACGCGCCAGATCGAGCGCGACGTCGCCAACAACAAGCGCTCGGTGCTGCTGACCGCCAAGGCGCTCTCGCTGTTTGAAAGCGACTTCAACGCCGCGCGGACAGCTGCCCTTGAGGCCAACAGGCTGCGGCCGGAGTTCGGGCCGGCGGCGATCGTCGCCGCAAAAGCGCTGTTTCGCCAGAATGACGTGCGCAAGGGCTCGAAGGTGCTGGAAACAGCGTGGAAGGCCGAGCCGCTGCCCGATATCGCCGAGCTCTACGTCCATGGCCGCCCCGGCGATGCCGTGCTCGACCGTCTGGCGCGGGCCAAGAAGCTGCAGTCGCTGAAGCAGAACCATCCGGAATCCTCGCTCGCCGTGGCGCGGGCGGCGCTGGAGGCACAGGACTACAAGCTGGCGCGTTCCGAGGCCGAGGCTGCCGCGCGGATGCAGCCGCGCGAGGGTGCGTATCTGCTGCTCGCCGACATCGAGGAAGCGCAGAGCGGCGATCAGGGCAAGGTGCGGCAGTGGCTGTCGCGGGCCGTGCGCGCGCCGCGCGACCCGGCCTGGGTGGCGGACGGCGTCGTATCCGAACGTTGGGCGCCGTTCTCGCCCGTCACCGGCAGGCTGGACGCCTTCGAGTGGAAGGCGCCAGAAGAGCGGCTTGGGCATCTGATCGAGCAGGACGACGAGCCGGCCGAACGGGTGTCGATCCCGAGCATTGCCGCCGCGCAACCGGCTGGCGACGACATCGTTGACGTGATCATCGAAAGCGATGCCGAGCCGGAAAAGGCGGTCGAGCCGTCGAAGGCCGTTCCGCCCACTCCCGACGGGATCGCGACCCTTGTCGACGACGACAAGGCGGAGCCGATCCGCTTGCCCGACGATCCGGGCGTCGATCCCGAAGTAGAGCGGGAAAACGGACAGAAACGGTTCCGTTTGTTTTGATCTCCCGCCGACCCTAAGTCTAGGCTTGGTTCAAACAGGATTCGACGATGTTCGAACGCATGATTTCGTTTCTGAAGGACCTGCCGGCGGCAGGACCAAGGGTTGGCCGCGAGGATGATCCGCGCGTCGCGGCTGCGGCGCTGATGTATCATGTCATGGACGCCGACGGCGACCGGCAGGACGTCGAATGGGAGCGGGTCAAGCAACTGCTCAGCCAGAGCTACGGCATTTCGGGCGCGGAACTCGATAGGCTGATCAAGGCCGGCGAGCAGGCCGACAACGAAGCGGTCGATCTCTACGCCTTCACCAGCGTGCTGAAGCGCAGCCTCGACGATCAGGCGCGCAAGGATTTCATCGGCATGATGTGGGAAATCGTCTACGCCGATGGCGAGCTGCACGAGATGGAGGACAACACCATCTGGCGCATCGCCGAGCTGATCGGCGTCGAAAGCCGCGACCGCGTCGAGGCCAAGCGCAAGGCGGCGCAGAAGGCGCAGCGCTTCGTCGGACCCGAAACGGACGATTAGGCGGCCGATGCCGGGCAGGACGCGAGCAAAGATCCTGGTGGTACTGCATCAGGAGCATTCGAGCGCCGGTCGCGTCGGCCATGTGCTGATCGAAAACGGCTTCGAGCTCGACATTCGCCGGCCACCGCTCGGCGATCATCTGCCCGAAACACTCGACGGACATGCTGGTGCCGTGGTGTTCGGCGGGCCGATGAGCGCCAACGACCACGACGAATTCGTCCGCCGCGAGACCGACTGGCTGGCTGTGCCGCTCAGGGAAAACCGTCCATTCTTGGGCATCTGCCTCGGCGCGCAGATGCTGGTCAACCATCTCGGCGGCAAGGTCGAGGGCCATGGCGAGGGGCTAGTCGAGATCGGCTGGTATCCGATCAAGGCGACCGAAGAGGGCCGCAAGCTGATGCACTGGCCAGAGATGGTCTACCAGTTCCACCGCGAGGGGTTTTCACTGCCCACGGATGCGGTGCTTCTGGCATCGTCCGACAGCTATCCCAACCAGGCGTTCCGCTATGGCGACAATGCCTGGGGCATCCAGTTCCACGCCGAGCTGACGCGGGTGATGATGCAGCGCTGGGTGGTGCGCGGGGCCGAGCGTTTCGTCTTGCCCGGCGCCCAGCCCGGCCGCGACCATCTCGGCGGCCGGCTGATCTGGGACATGCATCTCAAGCGCTGGCTGGACGAATTCCTGATAAAAATCTTCGGCGAGCCGGCAAAGGGCTGAGTTCTATCTCTTGCCGTCGCGGGCGTCGATTTCGCCCTGCTGGGTGTCGATGGCCATTGTCTGCACCTTGGTGTTCTGGCCGGCCGCGACCATCCAGCGGCCGTTCTCCTTGACCAGCACGTAGAGCGGCGAACCTTCCTGTTCGCCCTCTATCGGGGTGCCGTCCTTGTGGATCGGGCGCTGGCGGACATTCACCGCCGCGACATCCGGGCTCAGCATGGTGACATGGGCAACGTCGTAGCGGGCATATTGGTCGCCCAGATCCGGCGTCAGCACCTTGCGGGTGAAGTCGGCGATCTCGGCCTTGCTGGAAAAGCGCCGGCCGAAGGCGGTGACCCAGACGGCGTCGGGCCGGAAAAGAGCGAGGAAATCATCGGCCGAGCGCTCGTTCTGCGATCGCTCGACTTCAGAGATCAGCTTGTTGATCAGCGCGAGGTCGTTGTCATCCACATTGGCCATGGTCACCCCAGACTATTCTAACGGCGCGCGCGCACTTAATCTGCGCTGCGATGATGCAGGACAAGCATTGCCGATCCCCACCGATGTAGAACAATGTATGAATACGTTGCGATATTTGCAACGCCGGCTCAGTGGGCAGTTTCGGAAAGTTCAGACGCGCCCGTCGAGGCGCCTGACCTTGCGCAAGGCAGGGAACGTCCAGGCCCAGATGCCTGCGACGGCAACGGCGCCAACGCCGCCGAAGACGACCGCTGGCGCTGTGCCGATGAGGGCGGCCATGGTGCCGGCGCGGAACTCACCGAGCTCGTTGGACGCGCCGACGAAGACGCCGTTGACCGCATTGACGCGGCCGCGGACATGGTCGGGCGTCCAGAGCTGGATCAGCGTTTCGCGGATGTAGACGCTGACCATGTCGGTGGCGCCGATGAAGGCGAGGCACACGATCGACAGCCACGGAATTGTCGAGAAGCCGAAGATCGCGGTGAAGACGCCGAACAGTGCGACGAAGACGAACATGACCAGGCCCGCATGGTCGCGGATTGGGTGTCCGGCGAGCCATACGGCGACGGCGAGCGCGCCGACGCCGGGGGCGGAGCGGAGCAGGCCGAGGCCCCATGGCCCAAGCTCGAGGATGTCGCGGGCATAAACCGGCAGCAAGGCGACGGCGCCCGACAAAAGCACGGCGAATAGGTCGAGCGAGATGGCACCGAGCACGATCTTTTCGCCCCAGATGTAGCGGAAGCCGGCAAACAGCGTCTCGACCGACGGCTTGCTAGTCTCGCTGCGCTGGTTGGGTCTGGGGATCGAAAAGATCAGCACCGCCGAGGCGAGCATGAGGACAGTGGCGGCACCGTAGGCGGCTTCGGGCGAGACGCCATAGAGCAGGCCGCCGGCAACCGGGCCGACGATTGTCGCGGTTTGCCAGGCCGAGGAGTTCCAGGCGACGGCGTTGGCGAAATCTTCTGCCGGCACGAGATTGGCGACAAGCGAGGCCGAGGCGGGACCGAAAAAGGCGCGTGCGATGCCGAAGACGCCAAGCACGATGAAGATCGGCAAGGGACTGGCCATTCCGTGGAAAGTCAGCGCCAGCATGGCCGCAGCACAGGCAGTCTCGACGAGCGCCGCGAGCCCCATGATCAGCCTTCGGCCGAAGCGGTCGGCAACGACCCCGGTGACCAGTACCAGGAGCAAGGCGGGTGCGAACTGGATGACGCCAACAAGCCCGAGGTCGAAAGGATTGCGCGTCAGGTCATAGACCTGCCAGCCGACGCCGACCGAGATGATCTGGGTCGAGAAGGTGGCGAGGAAACGGGCAATCCAGAAACGCGCGAAGGCGCTATGGCGAAAGGCGGCGAAGCGCTGCTCGGGTGCTGTGACGGGCTGGGATGTCATCGGGACGGGCGAAAGCACCTGTTGCGCGCCGGCCTTGTGTTGGATCGGCCGACCGGCGCTGGCATAGCGCAGTTTGTGGCTCCGTGGTCGGTTTTGTGCGGCTGGATCAAAGTTTTTTGGCTGGAGTGGCCAGCATGGCCCGGCGCTTTTAGCCCCCGGGCCATACTGCGCGGTCTTGCAAGGCTTCTTACCTGACGAAGACCGTAACAGAGCCGTCGGCATTGATGGCAGCGGCAACGATGGACGAAGTGCCGACCGTTTCGGCGTCCAGCTGCTTTTTCAGCGCGGCGTTGGCCATGATCGCTGCCTGCACGCCGGTGATGTCAGACTGATTGTCGCTGACTGCACTGTCCAGCGCCTGCTTGTCGTCGCCCGTGGCAATCTCGGAGACCTTGATGATCTGGACGCTGCGGACCGATGTCATGGCCTGGATGGCCGTAGCGGTGCTCCTGCTGGCCTCGATGGCCGATATGACAGTGCCGAGGTCAGCCCTGGCACCGGTGCTGGCCGTGGTGGATGCGTCCACCTGCGCTGCCGGTTTTGCGGCGTCTTCGGCGACTGCGGGTGCAGTCGCCATCGCAGTTGCAAGCAGGATCACGAATGCGAGTGAATGTCTCATCTTCTTCCTCTCGAATTTTGGTCCCCGCGCATATGACTAATCGACCGAACCGGCTTCGGTTCCGTTCCAAATGCGGGTGCGGGCAAGAGTCCCGCTTCCGTTGCGGCCCAACAGGCGAGCTTCGCACGGCGTTCGGCGGGACGATGCCTGGCGAAGGCGAAGCCGAATCATGCGCCCATCAGCCAGATCACCGCGCTCGATGCTCCAAACACCACGGCGAGATAAAACCAGTCTGTCCAATCCATCGGTGACTCCCGAGATCGGGGCATGACCTGCGGTGGTCCGCCCAACGGTGTCTGCTGCGCATCGCGGCGGCCGGATGCCGGCCAACGGGCACACCAATCACTGCAACAGATGCAGCACCAGGATGAAGGCGGTTGCATTGGTGTGAAGCATCGTTGTTGCCATCGCCGCCATCGCGGCCGCGACAAAATACAACTCAGTCCGCTGCTCGCCCTTCCCGGGGCGCTGTGGCTGTAGTGGCGTCGGCATTGTGTCGGCTCCAGCGATATCAGCTGAATCAATTCCCGAGACGACGGACAGTTCCATGACGTCGCTCAGGAATTGGCAGAGGGCTGGTGCCGGTTTCAGGGCAGCCTGATGCTGGCAGGCTTCGTTATCGCGGGATGCCTAGAACAGCGTTGTTCGATGATGTCGTTGTAGCATGCTGGCGCCAGTCTGATGCCGACCTGGGCCTTCGTCGTACCACCGGTTCCTTGGCGCGCGCCCAGCAATAATAGAGCAGGAACGAGCCGATCACGTAGGGCTGGAGGATGTCGACCTCGAAGAAGGAACGGATGATCAGCAGGGCGAGCAATCCCGTCTGAAGCAGCGCCTCGGTCCAGTCGCCCTCGTTGAGGAGACGCAGGATGCAGAGCCTGAGGATGGCGAGCAGCGGCAGAACGATCATGGCGGCGCCGACATAGCCAAGTTCCACCAGCGCTTCGATGTAGGTGTTGTGGAAATGGAAGCCCGTTCGCGATGCGATGTAGAACTCGTTCCACAGCCTTTCCGCCTCGGAAAAACCCTGCACCCAATAGGCGGCATAGCCGACGCCGAGCAACGGCGTGTTGACGGATGCGTCGATGCCCTGCTGCCAGAGATAGGTGCGGCCGGTCAGTGTCGAATCCTTGCCGAACGCGCCAAGCACCATGTCGGCGGCACCGACATTGAGCGCGGCCAGCACCGCCGTTGCGGCAAGCATGGTGCCCGCGACGAAGAAGATCTTGCGATGAGCAGGCGAAAACGCTTCCAGTCCGGCGATCGCGATCACCAATGCGACGGCCGCAGGCGTGGCGAGCATCGAGGTCGCCGATTGCGACATGACCAGCGACACCGCCGAGAGCAGGACCACGCCGAGAGCGAGAAGGCGGGCGATGCGTCCGCGTGTCAGAAACAGCGCAAAGTAGCAGCCGAAGAGCACGCCCAGCGACGCGTAGAAGCCAAGCTGGTTCTTGGAACCGAACGCACCGACGAAACTGTAGGTGCCGTCGAGCGCGTCGTAGACATAGCCGCCGACAAGCATCGAATAGGCGAGGATGAACGCGATGCCCGTCATGGCGCCGATCGACAGGGTGCGCGCATTGATCACCCGGGCAGCGATCACGGCGCAGGTCACATGCGACAGATACTGCATTGCGGCCCGAATGGTCACATCAGGCGCGTCGGACCAGAAGTAGGACAGGCATGCCAGCAGCGCGAAGGCGAGCAACTGCGGCGAGCTGGCAAGGCGGCCGAGCGTGAACCGGTAGTCGACGAGGATCAACGGCAGCCAGACTGCATAATAGGCCAGGATCGCCACCTGACCGATCCGGAACGAATAGGCAAAGACAGCGAAGGACACGGCGACCGCGAACGCGCCGCAAAGCGTGTTGCGGTCGGGATCGACCAGCGACGATCTTCTGATCCGCATTTTCTGGCCCGCCGCTCGTTACTGCATGAGCGGGGCGCCCGACCGCTCGACCTTGAGCACGTCGCCGGGCAGGACGGGCGTGTCCTCGGAGGCCGCCATGTCCTTGGCTTTGTCGTCGCCGCTCTTGCGGACGAGTACATAGGAGATCGCCTGCTCGCTGCCGGCCGTCGCGGGGGCCGTGCCGCCAGCTTCTGCGATGAGCCCCTTTTGCGTTCCAAGCTTGAGCGTCACCGCATTGAGCTCGGCGACGATCTTCTGCCGCTCGACCGCCAGTTCGGATTCGGCGTCGTTCTTGAGGTCGATCGCCTCCTGCTCAGCCTTGCTGATGTCCTGCTTGGCGCGCAGCATGGCGGTTTCGAGATCGAGTATCTTGCCCTCCATCTCGGCGATCGAGCGCTCAGCCGACAGTACACGTGTGTTCACCACGAGGCCCTTCTGGGCCAGCGTGCCGATGCCGCTAAGTTCCTTCTTTGCAAGTTCGATCTGACGCTGCTGCGTCTCGGATTTCTGGCCCAGCGACACGATCTCGCGCTCGAGAAGACCCTTGAGGTTGTCGAGGGCCTGCAGCCTCAAGGTGAGCTTCTTCTGGCGCGAAGCCATGATGGCGGTTTCGTTGGCGATCATGGCGGGCACCGCAGGCAGATCGGCGATCGCCTTGGGTGCCGTGATCTCCGTCTTGCCGGCAAGCTCGGCCTCAATCCGGATCTGGGTTATCATCAGCCGAAGCTGTTCGTCGGACAGGACGGCATGGCTGCCTTCGGCGGTGATCATCTCGCGTTCGGTGCGGGCGCCGTCGGCACCGCGGCGCATGCCACCGGCGATGCTGATGGCCTTGAGCACCGTCAGTTCAGGAGCATAGGCATACTGGCCCGGCGTCTGGATGTCGCCGGAGATGTAGAAGGGGCGGTACTGCGCCACCTCGACCGAAGCCTCCGGCCGGTCGGAGAGACCGAACTTGTCCTGCAGCGTCTTGCCGATCTTTTCGGCGATCTCGGCCGTCGTCTTGCCCGCGGCAGGCGTTTCGCCAACGAAAGGCAGGGATAGATTGCCCGACGGCCCGATGGTGTAGTCGCCGCTTACCGACGACCAATCGCGAAAGGCGCCCTCGACCGTCTGCCATTCGACGACGCGGATGGTCAGCTTGTCCTGGGTGCCAAGATGGTAGTCGTCGGCGAAAACCATCGATGCCGAAAAGGCTAGGGTAAGACAAAGCGCGCCGCTCACACCGAGCAGGCGTCTTGCATGGCGATGGAAGCCAGGATGTGGGTTCAACGTTGTCGTCCGTTCCTTTGCCGCGGTCGTTGGACGCCGCGGGCATGAGAGGCGGCGCGCCAGCTGGGCGCAGCCTCGATTGCGGCTGGCTTAGTAGCTGCCGCGCGACATGCAGACGGCCGGAACCGTCTTGAGGATGATGCGGATGTCCTCGACCAGCGACCAGTTCTCGACGTAGTGCCGGTCGAACGCCACGCGGCTGTCGTAGGACACGTCGTTGCGTCCGCTGACCTGCCACAGCCCGGTGAGGCCGGGCCGCGACTTGAGGTAGAAGACGACAGCCTTGCCGTAATATTCGAGCTCGTCGCGCACCACCGGGCGCGGGCCGACGATGCTCATGTCGCCCAACAGGATGTTGACGATCTGTGGCAGCTCGTCGAGGCTGAGCTTGCGCAGCACGGAGCCGACACGGGTGACGCGCGGGTCATCCTTGAGCTTGCGTGTCGCTTCCCATTCGGCCCTGGCTTCCGGGTCGTCGCGAAAGTGGGCGGCGAGAGCCGCATCGCCGTCCGGAACCATCGTGCGGAACTTCAGGCACTGGAAGATACGGCCGCCGCGGCCGATGCGGCGATGGCCGTAGAAGACCGAACCGCCATCGGAGACCTTCACCAGAAGGGCGATGAGCAGGAACAGCGGGCTCAGCGCGATAATCCCGAGACCTGCACCGACGATGTCGAATCCGCGCTTGGCTACGCCACCGAGCGGAGGAAGATCGGCGGCCAGGTGTGGAAACTCCAAGCTGCCCGACTTGGCTAGATCCCTCATGCTGCAACTCCAATTGGTCGATAAATCGCCCCAGAATCGCCCCGTGTCAGGATATGGCCAGCATGCTGCGCTGCAACGCACGTTTTTTTGACGCCTGAAATATTTCTGCCAGTAGATGTCCAAGAACCATGCATGCCGTGCAAAAAAAGATTTCAATGCGACAGTTTTATGTCCACTGGATTAATGGGTAGGCAGAATGGGTGGCATCAATCAAGCGCCAATGCCCTAGATTATAGCTTCGACGTTCTGCCGATAAGTGAGCAATGTGCGTCGAAAGATACGAACATATTGCTTGAATAGCCGGTCTTTGCCAAAATTTTCTGAAATAAAGCCCTCTAAGCAAAAAATGGTTTCGACTTGGGGCATTGTCTGGCGGTGCAATGCAGCATTCATCTTCGGCATCTAGTCTCGCCTTCCAAGAGGCTCCGCTTGCTGACAGTTGGGCGGGCCAATATAGTGGAATGACGTTCTTCGGGCCGACCGGCTGGGGCCGCGGCGGTGTCAAAACAAAACGAAGGAACGGACGTGGGCGGAAGCTTTCAGGGCAAGGGGAGTTGCAAGCAACATGGCGACGAAATCAGTGCCGATGCCTCCGGCCTGACGATCAGCTGACATGACTTTACCCAAGTTCGTGTTCGGCATGGCGATGGTTATCGCGGTCGTGGCGCTATGGTCCTATCTGGATGCTGCCGGCTGGGGCACGATCTTGCTGCGCGTGCTGATCTGCGCCGTCGTTCTTCAGGTCGGATACTTCCTTGTCGTGCTGGCAATGGTGTTGCGCGCCGCGCCGAAACCAGCCGAAACCGGCAAGGCGAAGACCGCCGCTGACGGCACTGCCACCGTTCCAGCCAAGGATCTGACCCCGAAAGGCAGCGCGCACTAAGCTCGCCAAAGCATGGCCGCTGGCGGTATGTCCGGGCAGAATCGCCTTGTCGTTCCAGACGGTCCAGATCCCCGCGCGCACCTGGCTTGCCTGATACAGCGTCGCCGTCGCCGATGTTTGTCGAGGCGCCCGGCGTGATCGACGCAACGCGCCCGCACCCCTTGGAAAGCCGCATCCGGAAGCTGTCGACGGCAAACCAGTCCGGGCCCAAGCGTGAATCGTCGTAACAAAAGTTGGGGTTCCCTTGTTAGCAGGTGCAATATAGCTCTTGCGTCGGCGGGCTATGACGGAAAGGCAACCGACGTGAGCGGAACCAACGTCTGTGTCATCATCGCTGCGCGCAACGCGGCGGAAACGATCACGACGGCCATCACCTCGGCGCTGCTGGAGCCCGAAGTGAGCGAAATCGTGGTCGTGGACGATGCCTCGACCGATGCGACCGAAGCGGTAGCGCGCGCTGCTGACGATGGCAGCGGCAGGCTTCTGGTGCTGCGGCTCGACGTCAACCGCGGCCCGTCGTTCGCGCGCAACATGGCAATACGCCAGTCCAGGGCGCCACTGATCAGCATCCTCGATGCCGACGATTTTTTCCTGCCGGGACGGTTTGCGCGTCTCGTTGCGAGCGATGACTGGGAACTCGTCGCCGACAACATCGTCTTCGTTGAACACGCATCGGTGCGCGACGTGCTGTCGGGCCGCGTGGCCCATTTCGACGCCGATCCCACCCATCTCGATTTCACCCAATTCATAACAGGCAACATTTCCAGCCGGCGCGCCAGGCGCAGCGAACTCGGCTTCCTCAAGCCGGTGATGCGGCGGGCGATGCTCGAAGCGCACGGCCTGCATTATGACGAGCAGCTTCGGCTTGGCGAAGACTATGCGCTTTATGCCGAGGCCATGCTCAAGGGTGCGCGCTTCAAGCTGATCCGCTCCTGCGGCTACTGCGCCATCGTCCGGCCCAACTCGCTGAGCGGCCAGCATCGCACGGAGGATCTGCGGCGTCTGGCCGATGCCGATCTCGTTCTGCTGGCCCAACCGGGACTGGCGGCCGATCACCGGCCCATTCTGCGCCGTCATGAACGCCACGTGCGCGACAAGTATCGCCTGCGGCATTTCCTGGATCTCAAGGCCGCCAAGGGGCTTTCCAGCGCCATGGCCTTTGCCTTCGCCTCGGCGGCCAACCTGGCAGCCGTGATGGAAGGGGTGGCACTCGACAAGCTCGAGCCTCTTCGCCTGGCGCTTTCGTCGGCGCCGAAAGGCGGCGAGCCGAGCACACGCTACCTGATGCCAGGCTCCGCATCCGCAGGCGGAAGCGCATGATGAACGCCCCAAGAGCAACGAGCCACGGAGCACGCACGTAATGACGCACATTCTCGCCTCGGGCCCTTTGCCTGCTCTACCGTGCTCCGGCCCAGCGATTGAAGATTGCCGCCCGGCAGCGAAGGCGGAGTAGCACCACGTGGCATCAATCTTCGCTTTCCGCACGCGCAGCCCCGACCGCGACCGGGCGACGGACAAGGTCCGCTTCGATCAATTGGCGCGGTCACTCGACCAGCTGTCGTCCGAGATCGCGGCGGAAAGAACCGGCATCCGCAAGCGTTACGAGGCGGTCTCGGCCAATGCGGCCTTCCTTGTCGAGGCGATGGACAATTCCGAAGTCTCGCAGCGGCGGGCAACCGAAATGGACCAGCTGACGGAAACGCTCAAGACCTGCCTGCGCCGCATCGAGGCCTTGGGGCGTCAGACCGAGTTCGTTGCCGAGCTTCGTCATGTGCTGGACACGTTTGTCGATGAAGGTCGCGAGACCGTCGATGAATCATCGGCATCCGGGGCGCTGGAGGAGGTTCGGCGCCGGCTCTGACGGGCCAGCTTTTCTTGGGAGGATGGGAGGTTTTATCCGGCTGGGGCTGACCCTGGCCGGCTGTTGCAATGCGGTTCTCGGGCGGGAGGCGCGAAGGCACAAGGATGACTTGGCTATGAACGCAAACGTCACACATCACGCAGCCGGCGATGGCCACTGCCGCTCGAAGGCGTTGCACCTGGCGGCCGCGCTTGCCGGCCTGCTCGCTGCCTCGGGCGGTGCGCTGGCGCAGGATGCCACCGGCAAGTCCTTCGTGGAGACATTCGACAAACTGAGCGGTTCGCGCTGGTTTGTCTCCGACGGTTGGGACAACGGCAAGCACCAGAACTGCACCTGGTCGAAGGAGCAGGTCAAGGTCGCCGATGGCAACCTGGTGCTTAGTTTCGACAAGAAGCCGTTGAAAAACCGCGACTATTCGTGCGGCGAAGTGCAGACCAAGGAGCGCTTCGGCTACGGCACCTACGAGGCGCGGATGAAGACCGGTACCGGCTCGGGCCTGAACGCCGCCTTCTTCACCTATATCGGCCCGGTCCACAAAAAGCCGCATGACGAAATCGACTTCGAGGTGCTGACCAAGGATCCCTCGAAGGTGCAGGTCAACGCCTATGTCGGCGGCAAATCCAACGACGAGAAACTCGTCGACGTGCCAGGCGGTGCTGACAAGGGCTTCAACGACTATGCCTTCGTCTGGGAGAAGGAGCGGCTGCGCTGGTACGTCAACGGCCAGCTCGTGCACGAGGTGACCGAGCCATCGCAACTGCCCAGCAACCCGCAGAAGATCTTCTTCAGCCTGTGGGGCACCGGCACGCTCAACGAATGGATGGGGCGGTTTACCGAACCCACTGAAGCCGTGACGATGGCGGTCGACAGGGTGGCTTACACGGCACTCGGCGAGCCCTGCCAGTTCGAGGGCTCGGTCGCTTGCACGCTGAAATGACCGCCAGTCTCCAGCGCGCGGGCGGACCGCGCTTCAATACCATCAACAGACAGGAACGGACCGGATGAATCTGACGGTATTTGGGATTGGCTATGTTGGTCTTGTCCAGGCTGCTGTTTTGGCCGAGGTCGGGCATGACGTCGTCTGCGTCGATGTCGATGCGGCCAAGGTCGAGCGGCTGAACCAGGGTTTCATCCCCATCTTCGAGCCGGGGCTCGAGGCGCTGGTGCGCGACAACCACGCCGCCGGTCGTATTGTGTTTACGACTGATGCGGCTCTGGCTGTCCGCCATGGCGAGATCCAGATGATCGCGGTCGGCACGCCGCAAGGCGAGGACGGCTCGGCCGACCTCAAATACGTGCTCTCGGTGGCCGATGCCATCGGCCGCGAGATGGCCGGGCCCAAAATCATCGTCACCAAGTCGACAGTGCCTGTCGGCACCGCCGACAAGGTGCGCGAAGCGATGCTGGCGGCGCTGAAGGCCAGGGGCCGCGAGGAGCTTGGCTTCGACGTCGTCTCCAATCCGGAGTTCCTGAAAGAAGGCTCGGCGGTCGCCGACTGCATGAAGCCCGACCGCATCATCATAGGTACCGACAGCGAAGCGGCAGAGGCGGTGATGCGCGAGCTCTATGCACCGTTCAACCGCAACCACGAGAAGATGATCGTGATGGACGTGCGCTCGGCCGAGTTCACCAAATATGCCGCCAACTGCATGCTGGCGACCAAGATCAGCTTCATGAACGAAATGGCCAATCTGGCCGAACTGTTGGGCGCTGATATCGAGGAGGTGCGCAAGGGCATCGGCTCGGACCCGCGCATCGGCTACCACTTCATCTATCCGGGCCTGGGCTATGGCGGCTCGTGTTTTCCCAAGGACGTGCGCGCCTTGATCCGTACCGCCGGCGATGTCGGCTTCGAACCGGTGCTGCTGCACTCGGTCGAGGCGCGCAACAACGCCCAGAAGGCGGTGCTGTTCGACAAGCTCAAGGCGCATTTCAACGGTGACCTCGCGGGCAAGACCTTCGCGCTGTGGGGGCTCGCCTTCAAGCCCAACACCGACGACATGCGCGAGGCGCCAGCCCGCGTGCTGATGGAAGCGCTGTGGGCGGCCGGTGCCAAGGTCCAGGCCTACGATCCCGAAGCGATGAACGAGGCGCAGCAAATCTATGGCCAGCGCGACGATTTGATGCTGTGCGGCACCAAGGAGGCGGCACTGCGCGGCGCCGATGCACTGCTGATCGCCACCGAGTGGAAGAACTTTCGCGCACCGTCGTTCGAACTGATCAAGCAGGCGCTGTCCGAGCCCGTCATCTTCGACGGCCGCAACCTCTACGACCCATCCGTCGTCGCCCGCCACGGCATCAAATACGTCTCCATCGGGCGCAAGCCGGCCGGGCAGGGCGGCCGTACAAAAAGGGAGTTGGCGGCATGAGGGTGCTTTTTGCCGGCGGCAACGGCTACACGCCCGAATTCAGCGGCGGGGTTCAGTCGAGCACGCATCATCTTGTCGAGCAGCTCAGGGCGCATGGCCATGAGGCCTCGGTGCTCGCCGCGCTGTTTGGCGACGGCATGTTCGGCTTCAAGGCACGCGCCAAGATGAAGCTGCTCATGCAGCGCGCCGTCATCGACACGTTTCCGGGCTATCCCGTGGTCCGCGCGTGGTTTCCGTGGGAGGCCGCCGGCTTTGCCGTGCAGAAGCTGAAACCCGATGTCGCGGTGGTGCAGTGCCACAAATCGGTGCCGATCGGAAAGGCGCTGGAAGCCCAAGGCGTGCCGCTCGTCGTCTATCTCAGGAATGTCGAGTTCCATGAGCTGGCCGGCGATCTCAGCGAACTGAAATCGGCGCTGTACATCGCCAACTCGGAGTTCACCGCGCGCGCCTACGGGCAGCGTTTCGGCATCGAATCGACAATCATTCCGCCGACGATCAACCCTGCGCACTACGCCACGCCAACGACGGGCGAGTTCGTGACCCTGATCAACCCCTATGAAGAAAAGGGCTTTGAACTGGCGGTCCGGATTGCCGGGCGATGCCCCGAGATACCCTTCCTGTTCGTCGAAAGCTGGAAGCTGGCCGACGACCACCGCGCCCGCATCGAAGAGACCATCGCGCCGCTCGGCAATGTCAGGCTCGAAAGCCGGACCAACGACATGAAGACGGTCTATGGCCGCACCAGGATCCTGCTTGCGCCAAGCAAATGGGAAGAGGCCTGGGGCCGTGTCGCCTCGGAAGCGCATTGCAGCGGCATTCCGGTCATAGGCTCGCGCCGCGGCGGATTGCCGGAGGCGATCGGCAGTGGCGGCGTGGTGCTGGATTATGACGCACCGCTCGATCTGTGGGTGCAGACAGTGCGCGACTTGTGGGACGACAGGGTCGAGTACAACCGCATGTCTGCCACAGCACGCGTGTTTTCCGAGCGCCCGCAGCTTGAGCCCGATGGCCAGTTCGCCACCTTCATGGGCGTGCTCGACCGGGCGGCAGCGCGTGCCCTTAACAAGGCAGCCTGACTTGGCGGAAGTCCGTCCGAGTTCCCGGAGAGCGGAGCGATGAAAGTCTGTTTTGTCGTCGACAAGTTTCCCTCGCTCTCCGAGACCTTCGTGCTCGACCAGATCGAGGGATGCCTCGCACGCGGCATCGAGGTCGGCGTTGTCTGCAACGAGACGACCTTCGGCAAGGAGCGCAACATCGACGACCCGCGCTGGCGCGACCTGCCCGGCGGCGTCGAACAATGGTGGGGCGTGCTCGGGCCGCTGCGCCCTTCGCTGCGCCGATGGTCGGGCCGGTTGTGGGACAAGGCGTCGACGGCGCTCGACATCGCCTTTGCCGGCAAGCTCGGGAAGTATGACGTCATCGTTGCGCATTTCGGCAACAACGGCTTGCGCGTGGCGAGAGCAATGAAGCAGCGGCGGATCGCGGCACCACTGGTGACGATCTTCCATGGCCACGATGTCGGCGCGCCGATGCATGACGGCACGCTGTCGCGCTACGAGGTGGTGTTCCAGCAAGGCGCGCTGCAGCTGCCGGTCAATGGCTTCTTCCGCGACGCGCTGATCGAGGCCGGGGCCGTGGCAGACACGGTCGCGGTGCATCATATGGGGGTTAACACCGAGGCGATCGGCTTTCGCGGCACCAAGCTGGGCAGCGACCCGCTGGCGCTGATTTCGGTCTGCCGGCTCACCGAGAAGAAGGGCATCGAGTTTGCCCTGCGCGCGCTGGCAGGTATGCAGGCGGCGCGACCTGAGATCGATTGGTCCTACACGGTGATCGGCGGCGGCGAACTGCTCGACGCGATGAAGCAACTGGCAGCTGAGCTTGGCATTTCAGGACGCGTCGCATTCCTTGGTCCGCGCCCGCATGCCGAGGTCAAGCAGCGGCTGGGCGAGGCGCAGGTTTTCGTGCTGCCGAGCGTCAGGGCGGGAGATGGCGATCTCGAAGGCATTCCGGTCGCGTTGATGGAAGCGATGGCCGCCGGCCTGACCGTCGTCAGCACCTACCATTCCGGCATTCCCGAGCTCGTCGAGGACGGCAAGACCGGACTGCTGGCACCTGAGAGGGACGTTGCGGCGCTGGCGCAAAAACTGGTCTGGATCGCCGACAATCCCGGTGCCTGCGCAAGCCTCGCGGTTGCTGCCCGCCGCAAGGTTGAAGAAGATTTCGATTCGGTCCGGCTCAACGACGCCTTCGCCGACACGCTTTATCGCCTCGCAGCCATTAAGCTTGCCGCATGAGCGCCGAAACCCAGCAATTGGGGCGCATCGCGCTCAGGGGCGGGGCGCTGACGGCGGCGGCGCAGGCGATCAAGATCGGCATCCAGTTCGTCTCGGTGGTGATTCTGGCGCGGATGCTGGCGCCGGAGGATTTTGGCCTTGTCGCGTCGGTTGGGCCGGTCATTGCCTTTGTCGGGCTGTTCCAGAATCTCGGACTGCAGCAAGCCGTCATCCAGCGTCCCGAGATCAGCCAAGCCCAGCTCAACCAGGTGTTCTGGATCAGTGCGCTGGCCGGCCTGATCTGCACCGTGATCATTGCCGCACTTTCGCCGGCGGTTTCGGCCTTTTACGGCGACGCCAGGATGACGGGCATTACGCTTGCCGCCGCCATGCCGCTGTTGCTCGGCAGCCTTGCGGCGCTGCCGCTGGCGTTGATGAACCGCAACCTGCAGTTCGGCCAGCTGGCGATCAATGACGTTGCGACCGCACTCGCTGGGCTGGGGGCGGCAATTGCCGCCGCCTATGCCGGGCTCGGCTATTGGGCGCTGGTGATTGGGCCGGCGGCCGGCGCCGTGGTGACGCTCTTTGGCGCATGGCTTGCGACGCGCTGGAAACCGGGCAGGCCGAGCGTCAAGGTCGAGCGCGAGATACTCTCCTTTGGCGCCAATCTCACCGGCTTCAACCTTGTCAACTTCTTCTCGCGCAACCTCGACAACATCCTGATCGGCAAGTTCTCCGGCCCGATCGAGTTGGGCTATTACGACCGCGCCTACAAGCTGCTGCTGTTTCCGCTGCAGAACATCAATCAGCCGCTGTCGCGCCTGATGGTGCCGCTGCTCAGCCGCATCCAGGACGACAAGTCGCGTTTTCGCGAGCTTTACCTGCGCACCAACTGGCTGCTTGCCTTCATCACCGTTCCGGGCATCGCGGCGCTGACCATCGCCGCCGAGCCGGTCGTCGCCATCCTGTTTGGCGAGCGGTGGCTGGCGGTGGCGCCGATCTTCGCCTGGCTCGGCATTGCCGGGCTGATGCAGCCGGTGTCGAGCACGACGGGCTGGATCTTCATCTGCCAGGGCAAGACCAGCACGATGTTTCGCTGGGGCGTCTATTCGGCGCTGACGACTGTGCTGTCATTCGCCGTCGGGCTGCAATGGGGTGCTGTCGGGGTCGCGGCGGCCTATGCCATCAGCGGCTATGTGCTGCGACTGCCGGTACTGGCCGTGATGATCGGGCGAACCGGTCCGGTCTCGGCGCTCGACTTCCTGATGGTGCAGGGGCTGCTGATCCTCGCGGCGGCCGTCGCCTGGTTCGGCTATGGCTACCTGCCCGTTGAGTTCACCGGGCAGTCCAATATCGTCGCGGCCTTGACGGCGGCTGTTTTAAGCTACGCGGTGGCGCTGGCCTTCATGGTCGCCGTGCCGCAGTCCCGCCGCGCCCTTGTCGAGGCGTGGAAGACTGTCGCCCGCAACATCCGCTGAAGCGTCAGCGAGCAACGGCCTGACCAGATCGGAGGCCGACATCGCCGAGGCAGTTTCTTCCAGCACGGCGGCAAGGGTCGTTGCCCTCAGGCGGTCGAGATCGCCGACGAAGGCTGCGAGTTTCTGGCCCGCTTCGTCTGGCGTCACCGTGTCGATGTCGAGCAGCAGGTCGGCGAGGCCGACGCGCTTGGCAAGCTCGCGGGTCTTGAATTCGTAGGCGATGGGCAGCACGGGCACGCCGACGCACAGCGACATGATCATCATGTGCATGCGGGTTGCGACAACGAAGTCGAAGCCCTTGACCAGTTCCATCAGCTGTTCGGGCGTGTGGAACCCGGCATCGACGTTGACCTGGGCGGCGATCTCGGGAGCCAGTTCGGCGACGATGGCCTTCGCGGTCTTCGAATCGTCATGGGCGTATTCCGGAACGCCCTGGCAGGTGGACACGAAAGTCACCTGCTTGCCGTGGTCACGCACCAGCGCAGTGGCGATGTCGCGAATCGAATCCATGTAGCGGCGCATGCCGTCGGCGCCATCATTGACGTAGTTCCAGTGCCGCACCGAGATGCCAACTCGGCCGGTCGGCTGAGGCGGGTGGTCAGCGGAAAGCAGCGTTTCGATGCGCGACTTGTCGGCGAGCGCGAACACCGAATCGGCGACGACATGGCACTTGCCGGGATTGTCGACGAGGTCGGCGAGGTGGCCGCGCGAGCGCTCGTCGCGCAGCAGGATCAGCGGGCTGCGGTCGAACATCGGCTTCAGTTCGCGGCGGTTGTAGTCCTTGTCGAACGGCCCCAATGACTGGGTGAAAAAGACCGGATCCTTACCGAGGACGGCGTCGATGCGGAACTGGTTGAGGCGGCGTTCGAGATTGTAGTTTTCGACCAGGTAGGTGCCGCCGGTGGTGACGACGAGATCGGCCTGCCGGTACATGTCGAGGCTGCGGCGGTCCTCGGCACCGAACATCGTCTCGTCCAGTGCCCGGCTCTTGCCGTAGTGGCGCAGCGCGCTCAATGCGAGGCGGTTGTAGATCGGCTTGGCAAGGTTCTTCAGCCGGTTGTCGTCATAGGGGTATTTGAAGATCGTTTCCGACAGCAGCTTGCGGATCTCGATGTCGGGATAGGTCTGCCTGGGATAAAGCCGCGAGGCCACCTCGGGCTGGCTGTCGAAGACCTGAAAGCGCAGCTCGCCCGGATAGGCCGCCCTGAGGATGTGCCTGATCGCCAGCAGGATCGCCGCATCGCCGGTGTTCAGGCAGACGGTGTTTTCGACGATGACTGTCTTCATGGGCCTTGGCCTCCTCGGATTTGTCGTGTCGGGAAATTAAGTACAGGCTAACCGGGCCATTTTGCGGCGCAACAATAATTGAGGTGCCAGCAGTCAATAATTGTTGCGATGCAGCAATCAGTGCACTAGCTTCGTCGTCGGTGGGCCAAACTGCGAGCGTGAATTCATGCTGCATGTTCTGTACCTGGTGCATGATGTTTCCGACCCGGCAGTTCGTCGACGGATCATCATGCTCAAGGCTGGTGGCGCGCGCGTTACGCTCGCTGGTTTCCGCCGGACGCAAGAACTTGAAGACGTCGAGGGCGTGGCGCCGATCGACCTGGGTTTCACCCGCGACGGGCGTTTTGCGCAGCGTCTGGGTGCTGTCGCCATGGCGGCGACACGCATTGGCACATCGCTGAAATCCATCGCCGCGCCCGACCTGATCGTTGCCCGCAATCTCGAAATGCTGGCGCTGGCGCAACGTGCGCGCAGCGCCTTCGCCTCATCGGTGCCGGTCGTCTACGAGTGTCTCGACATTCACCGGCTGGTGTTGCGCGACGATCTGCTCGGCAAGGGCCTGCGTGGCGCCGAGCGGCTGCTCGGGCGCAATGTCAGCCTGCTGCTGACAAGCTCTCCGGCCTTCGTCAGCCATTATTTCGAAAGGTTCGGCCAGATCGACGCTCCCATCGAACTGGTCGAGAACAAGTTGCTGGAACTGGAGCCGCGCTTCGATGCGGCGCCTTTACCGGTTCCGCCGGCCGAGCCGTGGAAAATTGGCTGGTTCGGGGCGCTGCGCTGCCGCAAGTCGCTGGCGCTGCTGGCCGACTTCACCCGCAGCACAGAAGGCCGTTTCGAACTTGTCATGCGCGGCCGTCCGGCACTTTCGGAGTTCCCGGATTTCCATGGTCTGGTCGAATCCGAGCCCCATTTGGCCTTTAAGGGTGCCTACAGAAACCCCGAGGATATGGCCGACATCTATTCGCAAGTGCATTTCTCATGGGCGATCGATTTCTTCGAGGACGGGCAGAACTCGACATGGCTTTTGCCGAACAGGCTCTATGAAGGCTGCCGGTTCGGCACCGTGCCGATCGCCATGGCCGGCACCGAGACGGCCAGCTTCCTCGAACGCCAGCAGATCGGGCTGGTGCTGTCCGAGCCGTCGACTGCCGCGCTGGCGGAAACACTCTCGGGCATGACGGCTGAGCGTTACGCGGCCCTGCGCGGCGACGTGCTTGCCCGCGACACGGCGACCTGGATCTGCGGCCGCTCCGACTGCCGCGCTCTGGTGGCAAGGCTCGAACGGGTCGCCGCTGAAAATGGCGCTCCCAGCGCCATCGCCGCCTGACGCTCAACGCAATCAACACAAGCAGCCTCATGACCGAAATGTCCTCCGCCATCATCGTCATTCCGTGCCTCAACGAGGAGCGCCATATCGGCGGTCTGCTGGCCCAGCTTCGTCCGGCCGCGCGGCGGCTCGGGGCCCGCATCATTGTCGCCGACGGCGGCAGCCGCGATGACACGCGTGCCATTGTCGCAAGCGTTGCGGCAGAGGACGACAATGTCGTGCTGATTGACAACCCCGCACGCATCCAGAGCGCTGCCGTCAACCGCGTGGTCGAACTTTTCGGCGACGGTGTCGACTACCTGATCCGCATCGACGCCCATGGCGGCTACCCCGAGGACTATTGCGACAGGCTGCTCGAGGAAGCGCTGGAGACCGGTGCTGATTCCGTCGTGGTGTCGATGCTGACCGAGGGACGCGGCACGGTCCAGCAGGCGGCGGCGGCGGCACAGAACTCGAAACTGGGTACTGGCGGCTCCAAGCACCGGCATGGCTCCGCGGGCGAGTGGGTCGACCACGGCCATCACGCCCTGATCCGCATTGCCGCGTTCCGCGACGTCGGCGGCTATGACGAGAGCTTCAGCCACAATGAGGACGCCGAGCTCGACCATCGCCTGCGCCAGGCGGGCTACCGCATCTGGATGAGCGGGCGCGCGCGGATGACCTATTTCCCGCGCGCATCGCTTGGCGGCCTGTTCCGCCAGTATCTCGGTTACGGCAGGGGACGGGCGAAGAATGTGCTGAAGCATCGCGTCATCCCCAAGCTCAGGCAGATGGCGCCGCTGATGGCGGCACCGGCGGCGTGCCTCGCTTTGCTGTCGTTCATACACTGGATTTTCGCCGTGCCTTTCATCGCCTGGGCGGTGATCTGCCTTGGTTATGGACTGGTGCTGGCATTGCGCGCCGGCAATCCCGGGCTGGCGCTCGCCGGCGTGTCGGCCATGGTCATGCATCTTGCCTGGTCGCTCGGCTTCTGGCTCCAGCTTCTCGGCATGCCGGCAAAAGGGCGAACCGCATGACCGGGACGCCTGTTATCGACATCTGCGTCTGCACCTTCAGGCGGAGAGAACTTGCCGACACGCTGCGCTCGCTGGCGGCGATGGACATGCCCCAGGGATATCGCATCGGCATCGTCGTCGCCGACAATGACGAGGTGCCAAGCGCCGAGGCACTTGTCGCGGATCTGGCGCGGGAACTTCCGCTGCCGGTCCGCTACGTCCATTGTCCGGCGCGCAACATCTCGCTTGCCCGCAATGCCTGCCTCGATGCCAGCGCGGCGGATTTCGTCGCTTTCATCGACGATGACGAAAAGGCTACGGGTTCGTGGCTGAAAAGGCTCGTCGAAACCGCGCAGGCGACCAGCGCCGACGTGGTGCTCGGGCCGGTCAAAGCGCGCTACGGGGAAGAAGCGCCGGGCTGGATGCAGGTCGGCGACTTCCATTCGACCTATCCGGTTTTCGTCCAGGGTGAGATCCGCACTGGCTATACCTGCAATGCGTTGCTCAGCATGGGCGCGCCGAGCATTGCCGGACGCCGCTTCAGCCTGGAGCGCGGCCAATCTGGCGGCGAGGACACCGAATTCTTCGATCAGGCCCACGGCGCCGGCGGCCGCATCGCCTATGCTCCAGAAGCCTGGGTGGAAGAGCCGGTTCCAGCGTCACGCGCGTCGTTCGCCTGGCTGAGCAAAAGGCGCTTCCGCGTCGGCCAGACGCATGGCCGTCTGCTCGCTTCAAAACGGTCCGGCGTCGGCCGGGCGGGCGAACTGGCCCGGGCATCTGCCAAGGCCGGCTACTGCTTTGCCGCGGCCGGGCTCACAGCGTTGCAGCCGGTCAGCCGCAACCGCAGCCTGTTGCGTGGCGTGATGCATTTAGGCGTGCTGAGCGGTCTGGTCGGTGCCCGCGAACTGCAGCTCTATGGCAATGCGGGAGGCCAGGATGCAGCCTGATGTCAGCTTCGTCATCGCCGCCTACAACGCCGAAGCTACGCTCAGCCGCGCCATCGACAGCGCCCTGGCGCAAGCAGGCGTCACCGTCGAGGTGATCGTCATCGACGACTGCTCGTCCGACGCAACGGTTGAGCTGGCGCGGTCTTATGGCGACGCGCGGGTCCGGGTGGTGGCGCTCGAAACGAACGGGGGTCCAGGCGGGGCGCGCAATGCCGGCCTTGACGCAGCGCGGGGCCGCTGGGTTGCCGTTCTCGATTCCGACGACGCCGTGCTGCCCGGCAGGCTTGCGGCAATGATCGACAGGGCTGAAGCTGTCTCCGCCGCAATGGCGGTCGACAATATCGCGGTGATTCACGAGGACGGCACGCCGCCCGAGGTAATGTTTCCCGAGCGATATCTCGACGAACTGGGCAATCTCACGCTGGCCAACTTTATCGGCGGCAATGTCGTCTTCGAATCCATGTTCAATTTTGGTTACATGAAGCCGATATTCTTGCGTGAATATCTTGAGCGCCATGGCCTCCGATACGACGAAAAATTGCGCATCGGCGAGGATTATATCCTGCTCGCCAGCGCGCTCGCCAAGGGCGGTCGCTGCGCCGTCGAACCCGCCGTAGGCTATGCCTATCATGTGCGCAGCGGCTCGATTTCAAGGGTTCTGGAGCTTCAACACGTCGAGGCGATGCAGCATGCCGACGCCGCCTTCGCGGCGGGCAACAGGCTCGATGTGGATGCGCAAAAAGCGTTCACATTACGCGCCCGCAGCCTGAGGCAGGCTGCCTCATTCCTGTCACTGGTTCAGCACATCAAACGGCGGTCGCCACTCAAGGCGATCAGAACCGCACTGGGGGACCCGGCGGCGGTTCGCCATCTGCGGATGCCGGTAGAAGTCCGGCTGCGCCGGATTGCCAGGCAGTTCGCATACCGGTCCGGCAAATGATGCGCTTGCCGAAACGGCCAATACCAAGACGAGGAGACTGAAATGAGCGAGAGGATTGGCACGATGAAGAAAGTCAGGAAGGCGGTGATCCCGGTGGCGGGTCTCGGCACCCGGTTCCTTCCCGCGACCAAGTCCATGCCCAAGGAGATGCTGCCCGTCGTCGACAGGCCCGTGGTGCAATACGCCGTCGACGAAGCGCTGGAAGCCGGCATCGAGCACATTGTCTTCGTCACAGGCCGCAACAAGGCGGTCATCGAGGACTATTTCGACCTTCATCCGGAACTCGTCGGCACGCTCGAGCAGGCCGGCAAGGTTGACCAGATCCGGTCGCTGGAAAGCTTGTTGCCGATTCCCGGTGCCACCAGCTTCACCCGCCAGCAGGCGCCGCATGGTCTCGGCCACGCCGTCTGGTGCGCCCGCGACATCATCGGCGACGAGCCGTTCGCACTGCTGCTGCCCGACATGGTGTCGTTCGGCAAGCGCGGCTGCCTGGCCGAGATCATGGACCTGCATGCCGAAACAGGCGGCAACGTCATTGCCGTCGAGCAGTGCGATCCGAGTGAAACCAACAAATACGGCATCGTCGGCAAGGGGCCGGATGTCGGTTTGGGCTTCGAGGTGACGGCGATGGTTGAAAAGCCTGCGCCGGCCAATGCACCGTCGAACTTCTATATCAACGGCCGCTACATCCTGCAGCCGGAGATCTTCAACTTGCTGGGCACCCAGACACGCGGGGCCGGCGGCGAGATCCAGCTGACCGACGCGATGGTGCGGCTTGCCGCAAGCCAGGCCTTCTTCGCGCGGCCGTTCAACGGCCGGATGTTCGACTGCGGCTCCAAGGAAGGTTTCATCCAGGCGAATGTCGCCTTCGCGCTGAAGCGCGCCGACATTCGCGATTCCGTGCTCGAAGCCATCCGCGAGATGGTCGCCGAGCACGATCACGTCGCTGCGGCTTGACCGATCGGATTGCCGGTGAGGGCAGGCGAAGTCGCTTGCCCTCACCGGCGTTTCGGCAGCGCCTTGAATGCCGGCCCCTTGGGGCAAACATAGATGCGTGGCTGAAGCCGGCTGCGCGCCAGAACCCTTCGAGCAGCGGCGATCGCTGCTCAGGCTAGAACTGGAACGCAGATGAACTACGCCAGCTTTCCTTTCAACAACCGCATTCCTGCGCCTCGGGATGACACGCGGGAAGGCAGCGACTTCATCGATCTCGAGCGCCTGCTCTCCATGGCCAAGCGCCAGGCCAAGGTGGTCGGCATCGGCGCGGTCATCGGTTTGCTGCTTGGGCTTGTCTATCTGCAGACGACGCCGCCGACCTTCACCGCCAGCACCAGCGTGCTGATCGACGAAGGCATGAACAAGATGGTCGACGAGGTATCGGCGACGCCGGTCAACATGCAGACCGATGCGGCGATCCTCTCCCAGATTGAGATCATCAAGTCGGCGCGCCTGGCCGCGGTGGTCGTCGACAAGCAGAAGCTCGCCCAGAATCCCAACTTCATGCAGCCGCCGCAGTCGCTTCTGTCGACTCTGGTCGGCTATGCGCGAGGCTTCCTGCAGATATTCCGCTCCGCCCCCGAGGCTGCCGGCAGCGCCGAGCTTACCGACGCGCAGCGCAGGGCTATTGCCGATGTAGCGCGCAAGGAGCAGGCGGTCGCGATGCTGCAGGCAAACGTCATGGCCGAGCGTTCCGGCCGCAGCTATGTCATCTCCATGGGTTATCGTTCGCACGACCCAAAACTGGCGGCTGATATCACCAAGGCCTATGCCGACGCCATCGTCGCCGATCAGTTGGACGCGAGTTTCGATGCCACCGAAAAGGCAGCCGTCTGGCTTCAGGGGCGGCTCGAGGAATTACGCACGAGCTCGCAGAAGGCAGCGCTCGATGTCGAAAAATTCCGTGCCGAAAACGGCCTGGCGGCGACGCGCGGCGAAACCCTTGCCGAGCAGCAGCTGTCCGATCTCAATGCCCAGTTGATCCTCGCCCAGGCCGATACAGCGAAGGCGCGGGCGCGTTACGAACAATATCGGACGATTGTTGAAAGTGGCCCGCAAGCCGCTGTCAGCAACTCGACCCTGTCGGCCGAGGAAGCCGGCAACCCACTGATTTCGGAACTCAAGAAACGCTATTCGGGCGTGTCCAAGCGCGAGCAGGAAATAGCGTCGGGCTTCGGTCCCAACCATCCGCAGGCTGTGGCCCTACGCAAGGAACAAGTCGATCTTTCCAACCAGATCTTGCGTGAGCTTACCCAGCTGTCCGAGACCTACCGTAACGGATATGAGGTGGCGCAGTCGCGCGAGACCGCACTGCGCAACAGCGTGTCGGAGGCGACCGGCCAAAATTCCAGTGCCAATCAGGCACAGGTGCGACTGCGCGAATTGCAACAGCAGGCGACGGCACTGAGTACGCTCTACCAGACCTTCCTGTCGCGCTATGAGGAGGCCTCGCAGCAGCGCTCCTTCCCCATCGCCAAGGTCAGGGTGATTTCGGAGGCGACGACGCCACGCGGCCCGTCGAGCCCTCGCACCTCGATGGTGTTCGGGCTGTCGCTGGTGCTTGGCATCATGATGGGAGCAGCGCTTGGAGCGCTCAACGAATTCAACGAACGCTTCTTCCGCACCGCCGAGGATGTGCGCGAAAGGCTTGGCGTCAAGTTTCTCGGCTATCTGCCTTTGCTTGCTTCGCATGACGAAAAGAAGGAGCCGGCCAAGCCAGAGGCCAATATGGGCACGCCACCGCCGCAGGCGCCGACGCGCGCCTCGGAGGCACTGAAGCGGCGCGCCAGGATGCGCATCGCTGTCGATGCACCGGCTTCGATGTTCGCCGAGACGCTGCGCAGCGCGAAGATCGCCGGCGACGTCGTGCTGCAGGATACGGCCTGCAAGGTGATCGGGATCATCTCGATGCTTCCGGGCGAGGGCAAGTCGACGGTAGCCGCCAATCTCGCCGGCCTGCTTGCCAGCAATGGCGCCAAGACGCTGCTGATCGACGCCGACCTGCGCAATCCCGGCCTCAGCCGCAGCCTCGGCATCGACGCCGAGCAAGGGCTGGTCCAGGCGGTGGTCAACGACCAGGGCTGGCAATCCGTTGTCAAGGTCGATCGCCAGACCAAGATGGCCATCGTACCGGCGGTTGTACGCGGCCGCTTCTCGCACACCAGCGAACTGCTTTCCTCAGCCGGCATGCGGCGCTTCATCGACGACGCCAAGGCGACGTTCGAATACATCATCGTCGACCTTCCGCCGCTTGGACCCGTGGTCGACGCCAAGGCGTTCGCGCCACTCGCCGACGGCTTCGTGCTGGTCGCCGAATGGGGCGCGACGCCGCGCCCGCTGGTTCGCTCGGCGCTCAATGCCGAGCCCCAGATCGCCAACAAGATCCTCGGCCTCGTGCTCAACAAGGTCGACCTGAAAAAGCTGCCGCGCTACGGCGCCTATGGCAGCTCGGAACAGTTCCTGGAGCGCTACTCGAGCTACTATGTCGAAAAGAGCGAGGCCAAGGTGAAGGTCGCGACCTGAGGGTCAGGAAAATAGCAGCCGGCCGCTCTTGCCGGCGATCCTCACGGCCGTCAGCCGGCCAGTCCTGAAGGCGCCGGTGTCGATGTCGAGCCGGCGACCGTCGAGGCGGGGAAAGTCGATCGGCGTGTGGCCGTGAACGACCCAGCGGTCGAGCCGGCGCGACGCCTCGAAAAACTCCTCCCTGATGTAGAGGAGATCGTCGTCCACCTGCTCGAGCAGCGGCACGCCTGGGCGAACGCCTGCGTGGACGAACACGAAGCGCTCCGAATAGGCCATGATCGGCAGGGTTCGGAGAAACTCCACGTGTTCGCCAGGGATGTTGGCGCGAATGTAGTCGCCAAGCTTGTCGCTGCTGCCGTAGAGTTCGGCCAGGTGCTCGGCATCAATACCATAGGAAAACAAGGCGGTACGGGCGCCCGTGGCAAGCCACCGTTCCAGCGAGATCTTGCCGTCAAGATAGTCGAGCGTCTGGGCCTCATGATTGCCCAGCAGGCAGATGCGTTGGAATCCGGCTGGCGGGGGGGCGGTCAGATGGTCGAGCACGCGGGCGGAATCCGGGCCGCGGTCGATGTAGTCGCCAAGCATGATGATCAGCTTGCGCCCGGGCAGCGTCGCCGCGTCGGCGACGATCTTGCCTTCGAGCGACGCCAGCTCATGGTAGCAGCCATGCACGTCGCCGATGGCATAGGCGACCGTGTCGGACAGGTCGATCTCAATGCGTCCGCGTTTGGTCGGCTGCCGTTGCGAGCGGAAATTCAGAAAGCTGACCAGTCTTAAGCCTCGTAGAAGTTTTGATGACGTCCCGACACCGGGAAAATCCAGGCCTTCGTTAGCCACAATGCGCGCCGGGGCGTTTCCGTTTCCTGAATCGCAACTAGATCCCCACTTGCGTGTCGCTCTTGCCTGGCAGAAGCCAGCCCGCAAGCGACGAACGTGAAGCCGTGGGGCTAAAACTCCGGGGTGGTGACCAGTTCGAGCGGGGCATCGAGTGTCCAGGTGATGCCATTGGACTGAAAGCTGAGATGGCCGAGCCCATTCAAGGCCGATGGTGCAACACGCTCGAGCACGATCCTGCCAAAGCCGTTGCGCGAGGTCTTGCCAACCGCTGGCCCGCTGGTTTCCTTCCAGGTCAGATGAAAGCGGTCGGACGTGGTCCAGCCTATTTCGACGGTTCCCAGGTCGGACGAAAGTGCGCCATGCTTGGCCGAATTGGTGGCAAGTTCATGGAAAGCCATGCCGAGATTCTGGACCGCGATGGTCGATAGCATGACCGGCTGCCCGGATATATGGACGCGACGCTCGGCGGCAAACGGGCGGATCTGATTTCTGACCAGGTCGGCCAGGTCCGCGCCGCGCCAGTCGCCATCGACAAGCAGGTCTTGGGATTGCGACAGCGCCATGATTCGATTGCGAATCTGAGTGTCAAATTCCGCGATCGTCTTCGTATGCTTGCCCGTCTCCCGGATCATCGAAAGGATGACGGCGAACTGGTTCTTCACCCGATGGTTCACCTCGCGCATGAGCATGCGGATACGGCTCTCGCTTTCCTTCCGATCGGTGATGTCGCGGGCGATCTTGGAGGCGCCGATCACCTTGCCGGCGGCGTTGCGCACCGGCGATACGGTGAGGGAGATAGCCACGTAGCTGCCGTCCTTGCGTTTCCTCAATGTGTCGAAGTGGTCGACACGTTCGCCGCTTCGGACCTTTCCGAGGATGAGGTCCTCTTCTTGCTGCCTGTCATCAGGGATCAGCATGCGGACGTGCTTGCCAATGGCCTCGTTGGCGCGATAGCCGAAAAGCCTGACGGCACCGGCATTCCAGCTCTGGATGACACCACCCAGGTCCTTGCTGATGATGGCGTCATCGGAGGATTCAACAATCGACGCGAGGCGCTGGGTCTGTATCTCAGCCTGCTTTTGAGCTGAAATATCGACCAGCAGGTTGATGGCCCCGTTGATGTTGCCAAGATCGTCGCGCAGCGGCGCCGGAAAGGCGAGGAATGGCACCAGCGTTCCGTCCGGCCGCTCGGCCATGGCCTCAGCGCCCTTGATCGCGCGGCCTTGCCTAAGCGCAAGCGCCATCGGGCAATCGCCATGGGCGAGGGGTGCGCCGTCGGCTGTCCTGAGCCGCCAGGAACCGCACCATTCATCCTTGCCGATTTCGGGCCGATTTCCCCACAGCTCGGCAGCTGCTTCGTTGAAATAGGTGATCCGTCCCCTAGCATCGGTCGTATAGACCGCAGCCGGAAGCTCGCCGAGCAAATTCTCGCGATTGGTCATCCTGGCTGCCGCCCTGTTTGCCTTTGGTCATTAACGGTGAATGATCGGTTGAGTTCCGTTCGTGCCGGGATCGAAATCCAGCGGCGCCGCAAGATGCCCTCGTTCCGTGGATGTGGCGGCTTTCATGTTGCATTGCAACATAGTTTGAGTTGTGTTGGCGGACAGCGTCGTCGATCCTGCCTGCATGTCCAGCACGCTCATCGCAGCAACGACATGACTGCACCCGCTTCGTCGTTTCGCCCCGACATCGAGGGCTTGCGCGCCATTGCCGTGGGCGGTGTGGTCGCCTTCCATTTCGGCATGTCCGACCTGCCGGGCGGCTTCATCGGCGTCGACATCTTCTTCGTCATTTCAGGCTATCTGATCACCCGGCACCTGATGCAGGAGATTGGCCGCAGCGGGACTGTCGATCTCTGGCGCTTCTATGGGCGTCGGGCGCGGCGGCTTTTGCCGGCATCGCTTTTGGTGATCGCTGCGACGCTTGCCGCCGGCTATTTCATCCTGGCACCATCCGAGCAACAGCTCTATGCCAAGGGCGCGCTGTTTGCGTCGAGCTATGTCATCAATCTGTGGCTGCTGCGCTGGTCGTTCGACTATTTCGCCACTGACACGGCCAACAACCCGTTCCTGCATTTCTGGTCGCTGTCGGTCGAAGAGCAGTTCTACCTGCTGTGGCCGGCCTTCCTGCTTTTGGTAGCGTGGTTCCGACCCGGGGCAAGGGGCCTCGCGCTCATCCTTGGCGTGGTTGCCGCGGTGTCGTTCGGAACCAGTGCCTGGATGACTTCGGTGTCGCAGCCCTGGGCCTTCTATTTCTCGCCGCTGCGGGCCTGGGAATTCGCCATTGGCGGGCTCGTCTCGCTGGCGGTGGCCGAGCGCTGGGCTTCGGGCTTCCGTCTCTCGCCTGCGCTGGGCTGGGCCGGCATTGGGCTGATCGCCGCCGCCTACCTGAACGTCTCGGAAACCGATCCCTTTCCCGGCTTCATTGCGCTGATGCCTGTTCTCGGCACGGCGATGCTGTTGCTTTCCGGCGCCCGCCGAAGTGCCACCGGGCCGGCCGCGCTGTTGTCATTGCCGCCGTTCCAATGGACCGGCAAGCTGTCTTATTCGCTGTATCTCTGGCATTGGCCGGTCATCGTCTATGCGACGATCTTGTGGCCAGACCTTACGCTGGCAGGCCGGCTGGCGTGCCTCCTGGTGACTGTTGGCTTGTCCTATCTCAGCTATCGTTTCGTCGAGAATCCGGTGCGGCTGAGCGGCTGGCTTTCGGCCGGTTCGCTGCGCTCGCTCGGGCTTGCGGCGTTGCTCACGTCACTTGGCGTGACATTGTCCTATGGCGCTTCGCAGCTTGCGGCACGAAGCGTCGATCCTGAACAGAAGCTCATCGCGGAAAGTGCGGCGCGCTCGTCGTCGGCGCGCCAGGTCGACACCAATTGCGTCGTCAGCCTTGAGCAAACGAAGCCGCGCAGCTGCAACCTCGGGGCGTCGCAACCGCGAAAGACGATCGTGCTGTTCGGCGATTCACACGCCGACCACTGGTCGACGCCGCTGGCGAGGATCGCCGAGGCAAACAACTGGCGCGTGGTCACCTATCTGAAATCGTCCTGCTCGGTCGCGGCGGTGCCGACATGGAACGTGCGCCTGATGCGGGCCTATGCGGAATGTGACGCGTGGCGGAAAGCCGCGATGAAGGAAATCGCCGACCTGAAGCCAGACGCAGTGATCGTTGCGCAGTTTTCGTACAGCTATGTCGAGAACGACGTGAATGGCGACCTGGATCACCTGGTCACGCGCGACGTCTGGGCCAAAGGCCTGAGGGCGTCGCTGACAGCGCTGAGCGAGACAAGCGCCGAGGTCGTGCTGCTCCGGGACGTTCCGGTGCACAAGTCGTATCTCGACCGCTGCGTCGCCCGTTCATTGTGGCAGGGCCGGAGTGCCACCGTCTGCGATACGCCGCGAAACCAAGCGATCGACGAGCGAGTATCCGAGACCGAACAGGCCGCGACATCAGGTCTGCGTGGTGTCAGGTATGTCGACCTCACCGAGCTGTTCTGCAACGAAACGACATGCCCGGCGATGATCGACGGCAAGCTGACCTTCCGCGATCGGCACCACATCGCCACACCTTATGCGGCGACGCTGGCAGGCTCGATGCAGCGGGCGATCTTCGGCAACCAGGTGGCGGCGCACTGGCAGTAGAGCATGCCGTCAATGGCGTACGAGATCGCTAGATCTGGATGCCTGTCGTGCGGAGGCCACGGGTGATGCTGCCTGACGTCGGCAATAGCGGGATCAGGCAGGCCTGGAGCGCGTGATAGATGTCGGGCTTGCCGTAGAACGGGCCGGCATTGGGTTTGAGATCGTTGTCGAGCTGGGCGTGCCAGCCGCCATTGGTCCGGTCGATGAAGCGGGTGGCGCAGAAGCTCCAGATGCGCCGGTACCATTCCTCATAGGTATCGTCGCCGCCGATGGCGTTGAGCACGGACGCGGCCCCGATCGCCTCGCAGCACGGCCACCAGTAACGATCACTGATGCGGGCCGAACCGTCCCATTCGAGCGTGTAGTAGAAGCCGCCCTTGGCAGGATCCCAGCCGTCCACCGTTGCCTGGCCGAACAGGTTCCTGGCGGCATCCGGCAACCAGGCGAGCTTGCGGCCACCGAGTTCCCACAGCTGCAGCAAAAGCCGCGCCCATTCGAGCGAGTGGCCGGGGGTGGTGCCATAGGGGCGGAACATCGGATCGCCGGAATAGTCGCGGTCGAGCTTCCAGTCTGATGTGAAATGCTCGGGCAGGCGCCAGCCGGCGGCGGCGGAATGGCGGCGGATGATCAGGTCGGCGATGCGTTCGGCCATCGTCAGGTAATTGCTGTCGCCGGTCGCCTCGAAGGCGGCCATCAACGCCTCGGTCAGGTGCATGTTGGAGTTCTGGCCGCGATAGTCGTCGAGTGGCTGCCAGTCGCGGGTGAATTCCTCCGTCACCGCGCCGTGAGCTTCTTCCCAGAATTTCTCGAACAGGATCGTCGAGATGTCGGTGAGCAAGCGGTCGGCATCGGGGTGGCCGGCGACCTTGGCGCTGGAGGCTGCGAGTAGCACGAAGGCGTGGCCATAGGCCTGCTTGGTGTCGTTGGTCGGGCCGTCATAGCCGACGCCCCAGAAATAGCCGCCATTGGCTGCGTCGCGGTGGCCGTTCCAAAGAAAATCCATGCCATGGTCGACAAGTGCGTCGGCGCCGGGGCGGCCCATCAGATGTGCGATGGCGAAACAATGCACCATGCGCGTGGTGACGTGGATCTGGCGGCCGGCGAACTTGCCCGGCACCGCACCGGGCGCGAGCGGGTGGCCACGGTCGTCGAGGTCATGGAAACCGCCGAGCGGATTGAGGCTCTGGCGCTCGAAGAATGAGAACAGCGCATCCGCCTGCTGCAGCAGCCACAGGCGATGGCTTGACAGAGTGGTCCATTTGGCCGAGCCGGCGGAAATTTCCAGTGAAGCCATGGATAGACGTTCCCCTGCGGCCTTTTGGCTGCCCTGACTGAGTTCACGACCTAAAACGTTATGGCGCACGCACTCAACAGGAAAACGCCATGATTTGCGTGCAGCGGTGCATAGACGCTGAATACAGCTAATATGCCACGGTGGTACCACTAGCCACGGCGCGTGCCGCGCATTATGGACAAATGGCGCGCTTGACCGAGTTGGCAGCGAGATTTCGGGGACTAAATGACGAAATTGATGTCGTCCAAGGCGGACGGCCTGCCCAAAGGGTCTGCCCAGGCTGCAGATCATGCGGCCGAAAAGGCGCTCGTTCGCCGGCTTGCATCACATTGCAATCGCTTTCGCGATCCAGACGACCGCCGCGCGGCGTTCGAACTGGCGGTAACGCTCGTGCCTTTCCTGGCGATGGGAGCAGCACTTGTCTGGCTCGCCGCCTATGCCGAGCCGGTGCTCGGCGGCTGGCGCTGGCTCTTGCTGGCTCTTCTGGCGCCGGTATGTGCCGCGTTCCTGGTGCGGCTGTTTGCCATCCAGCACGATTGCGGCCACGGCTCCTTCACAAGCTCGCGCGAAGCGAACCGGATGATCGGACGGGTGCTGAGCGTCTTCACCTTCACGCCCTATACGCTGTGGCAGAAGGCACATGCCGTGCATCACGGCGGCTCGGGCAATCTCGACAAGCGCGGCATTGGCGATATCGATACGCGCACGGTGGCCGAGTATGAGGCGATGACCACCAGCCAGCGGCTGATGTATCGCATCTATCGCAACCCGATCATCCTGATCGTGATCGGCGTGCCGATCTATTTCCTGATCATGCACAGGCTGCCTTACAACGATGCCATTCCGCGCGTCGAGGCATGGCGCAGCGCCGGCGGCCTCAACGTGGCGCTGGTGCTTGTCTATGGCGGGCTCGTCCTGCTGGCCGGCTGGGCGGTGATGCTGGCTGTTCTGCCTGTGGTCGTCATGGGTGCCTGGGCCGGCGGCTGGCTGTTTTATGTCCAGCATCAGTTCGAAGAGACGCGCTGGGATGCCGGCGACGCCTGGGACCTGCATGTCGCGGCATTTGGCGGCAGCTCGTGGTACGCCTTGCCCGCGGTGGCCCAGTGGACCACCGGGTCGATTGGCCTGCATCACATCCACCACCTGTGCAGCCGTGTGCCGTTTTATCGCTTGCAGGCGTGCTTCGACAGCAATGTTGAGCTTCGCGATGCCAGCCAGAGCGTCAAGCTGACCTTCTGGAAGAGCGTCGGCTGCGTCAATCTTGCGCTGTGGTGCGAGGATCGCCGTCGGCTGGTGACGTTCGCCGAAGCGCGCGTTTAGCCCGGTCAGCGCTTAGCCGTTCGCTTACTGCGATGGTACCGGGGACGGCATGCCGTCCCGGATGAGCCGCGAGAAATCAGCAGTCAGCCCGGCCGCCAGCGCACGCTTGCCGATGTGGGCACGGCCGCGCAGTTCCTGCACGGAGAGGCGGGTGTCGAGCGCGCCGCGGTCATACGCGTATTCAGGCAGGTAGCCATTGACGATCAGGCGCCAGTCGAACGGGGTGACGTCACCGACCGCGCGCATCATCCTGAAGATGACGGTGGTGCAGTTGGTGGTGATCGAATTGTAGAAGCGCGGCGTCTTGGCCAGCGTGTTGGCATCATCGACATAACCGAGCAGCAGCGCCTGGGCGTGGCTTGGCGGCACGTTCAGCCGGTAGAGCTGGACGTCCTCGCCGCGGATGTTCGAGCGGACGCCGACGACGTCGCGCTCGTCGGCGGCAACGATGACCAGCGGGTTGGCCTTGAACAGGTCGGCGATCGGCGAGAACTGGCCGCCACTGCGCCGCCGTACCTCGACCGACCAGGCAAGCTGGTCACCGCCTTCGAAACCGAAACTCATGATGACATGGGCCATGTTGGGCCCGGCCCAGTAGGACATGAACAGGTCGAGCGTCTTGAGTTTGTTGAGGTCGTAGCTGCGCGTCGTCCAGCGCTCGGTGAAATCTGTGTTGCTGCGCCACTCGAAGTCGCGGATGTTGGTCAGCGTCAGCATGTCGCCATCGCGCGTGCCGGTGACCTGGCGGGCCACTTCGGGCGCGAATTCGGCATGGCTGGACGGAACAATGGTGTTCCACCACACCAGCACTGCGGCGAAGGCCAAGACAAACAGCGCCAGCGCGTGGAGGCGCCAGGGGCTGAACAAGGCGATGGCGGTGACGATGCCGAGGAGCGCGAACAGGCCCGCGGCCAGGCCTCTGCCGATCTCGGGCGCGGGTAGGCGATACCAAAGCGCCATTGTCGCCCAGGTGGCTGTGAGCACTATCGCCAGGACAAGGACGATGGCCGAAACGATCAAGCCCACGCTGCGCAATGCCATCTCCGGTTCAGTTCCGTGCACAGAACCGAGATCGCAGATCGGCTGCCTGCCGGCAAGGACGGATCGAACGGCGCGACGATCCGGCAGGCTGGAAGGCAGCACCTGCTCGGCGATCATACGGACCTCCACGCACTGGGGCGAAATCCGTCTCTAATCCGACCATTTTTTCGCGAGATCGATAGCAACCTCAGGCAGCCGACGGCGACGAGCCGGCGGCCAAGTCCTGGCTGCGCTGCATAGAATCGCCTGGACGCAAGCAGTTTAGTGAGCGGCGCGATAGATCGAGAGAATGTCGTCGCGTTCCAGTTCGCGCGGGTTGTTGTCGAGCAGGCGGCGGATGGCGAAGGCGTCGTCTGCCATCGTTTCGAGATCGTTCTCCGGCACTCCCAGTTTTGACAGCCGCATCTCGATGCCGAGCGAGGCGCAATAGTCGTGCGTCGCGCCGAATACGTCCTGCATGGCATTCGCCTCGGGCAGGCCGAGCGCCGACAGGATGTGGCCGGTCTTTTCCGATGCTGCCGGCAGGTTGAAGGCGAGCACGTGCGGGAAGATCAGTGCGTTGGCAGCACCGTGAGCAATGTGCCAGCGGGTACCGAGCGGATAGGCGAGCGCATGGCCGCCGGCGGTGTTGACGGGGCCGAGGCAGAAGCCGCCATAGAGCGAGGCGAGCGACAGGCCGGCCCGGGCCTCGACGTCGCTGCCATCCTTGACAGCGCGGGCGAGGTAACGACCGACCAGCTTCACGCCCTCGAGCGCGTAGAGATCGATCATCGGGTGCGCCTTCCTGTTGGTGTAAGCCTCGACGCAATGGGCCATGGCATCGACGCCTGTGGCGGCGGTGACGGCAGGTGGCACGGTCATGGTCAGTGCCGGGTCGACGATTGCGATGTCGGCCAGCATCTCGATGCTTTCGACGGCGAGCTTGGCCTGCGTCTCGGGATCGGTGACGAGTGCGCGGATGCCGGCCTCGCTGCCGGTGCCCGAGGTCGTCGGCACCTGGGCCAACGCCACGCTGCGCCTCGCCGCCTTGCCGGCGCCGACAATGTCCTGCAGGCGCTGGCCGGTGCCGGTCATGACCGAGACCAGCTTGGCGAGATCCATGGCGCTGCCGCCGCCGAAGCCAACGATCAGGTCCGCTTGCGAGCGGGCGGCGAGTTCGAGCACCTTGTCCAGATTGGGCAGGTCGGGCTCAGGCCGGACCTCGCCGAAGACGACCGTTTCGATGCCGAGGCCGAGCGTGTCGATCCGGGCGGCATTGAAGGCATCGGCGACGACGAGGGCTTTGCTTATGTTGCGGGCCTTGACCCAGCCGGCAAGCCGCGACACCACGCCGGGACCGAACTCGATGACCGGCGGCCGAACGATCGTGATGGGCGTGTTGAGACCGTTCATCGTCATTGCTCCCGCTGGATAAGGCCGCCGACGCGCATCGTCATGCCGCCCCTGAGGACAGGCGGACGTATTTGATGGCGCGGCGGAAATAGGTGAAAGCGACGTGGATCACGCCGTCGGGGGTGGCGAGGATCGACGGATAGGAGAACTCGCGATTCAGTCCGTCCTTGGAATTGTTGGTCAGGCAGAAGCCGTCGCCGGTCTCGAGATCGATGCGCTCGGGGAAACTCTCGCCGCCATTAGACGAGAAGGCGAGGCTAAGCGGGGCTCGCGGCACGCCCCAGACCGCCTTGCGGCCCGCAGGCTCGGCAACAGCCGATGTTGTCTCTGCCTCGTCGCCCTCGATCTCGTCGTAGAGCGACAGCCGCCGGTCGTCGGACATCGAGGCGTTGGCATGATTGTATACCATGGCGATGCGGCCATCGCCCGTGCGCACAGCCTGCATCGACGAGTTGTTGTTGGGCAGGTCGGTCGGCTCTGGTGCGCTCCAGCTGCGGCCATCGTCGAACGAGCGGCTGCGCAGCACCTGCTCGGAGAAGCGGTTACGGTAGAGCGCGACCATCTCTTCGCCGCCGAGCGGTACGATGTTCATGTGTACGGCGCCGACGCTGTCGGCCACGTCGTGCATGGTCCAGCTGGAACCTGTGTCGGTGGAAATCAGCACGGCAGCGGTGTCGACGTCGCCGCTCCAGCGCGTGCCTGACACCCCGATGCAGCGGAACACCGGCAGCAGCCATTCGCCACGGCCGTTGACGATGATCGGCTGGCGCACGAAGGTGCCGGGAGTGTCACACAATGCGGTCACGTCGCCGAAGCTCTTGCCGCCGTCCTCGGAGATGCGCCGCTTGACCACCGCACCGTCCTGATGGCCCGAGGTCTGCGAGGTGTAGAGCAGCCAGACCTTGCCGTCGGGCGCGTTGAACAGCAGCGGGTTCTGCTCGGATTTCTGGCCGTCGTCCGACATCTTCTCAGGCGCCGACCAGCTGTCCGAGCCAGGCGCCAGCCGCGACAGGTAGACCGAGATGTCGCCCATGCCCTCCATGGTGCCGCCGAACCAGACGCAGGCGAGCGTGCCGTCGGGCAAAAGCGACAGGTTGGCGGCATGGTTCTGCACCGTCGGCGACGGCAAGAAGGCGTCGCTGCGAACAGGCGACACCTGATGCAGCTTGCCATCCATCTGCGCGGCGACCTCCGCGTGGGTCATGACCGCGGCGGACGGTTGCGCCTGGGCTGTATCGGTGGTCATCGAACCCTCCTTACGGCAGCTGTTCGAGCTGCGGCCTGAGCGCGGCGATCTCACCTTCGCTCAGCCCGACCAGCGGCGGCCGCAGCCGCTGCCATGCCTTTTCGCCATGCTTCAGGCCGACCATCGCCTTGATGGTCGGGATCTGGGCGTAGCTGTTGGACAGGTTGCGCCAGGCGTTGATGCGCGCCTGCGCCGCCTCGACCTTGGCCTCTTCGCCAGAGTTGGCATGGTTGTCGAACACCGTGCGCAGCGAATCCGCGATCAGGTTGGAGGTGGCGGTGATGCAGCCGGCGCCGCCTTCGCGCAAAAGCGGCAGCATCAGCGGATCGGCGCCGGGGAACACGGCGAAGCCGGGATAGGCCTTCACCAGCGCCTGCATATTGGCGAAGTCGCCCTTGGATTCCTTGATGCCGACGACCGTCTTGGGGAAGGCGGCGATCAGCCGGCCGACGAGCTCGACCGACAGCGCAATGCCCGACACCTGCGGGATATGGTAGAGAACGACCTTGAGCCGGTCGTCGGCGATACCCTCGAGGATGCGCGAATAGGCGTCGAACAGGCCGTCGTCGGACACGCCCTTGTAGTAAAAGGGCGGCAGCATCACCACCTTGTCGATACCGATGGACAGCGCATGGCGGGTCAGCTCGATGGTCTCGGGGATGGCGGCGACGCCGATGCCCGGCATCAGCTTGTCGGCGGCAACGCCTGCCTTGACGACGCTTTCCAGCATCGCCTTGCGCTCGCCGAGCGAGAATGAATTGGCCTCGCCGGTGGTGCCGAGCAGGGCGACGCCATGGCAGCCCTCGTCGAGCAACCTTTGGCAGTGTGTGGCGAGCAAGGCGTGGTCGGGCGAAAGGTCGGCATTGATCGGCGTGGCAGCGGCGGAGAAGACGCCGGAGATGGCGAAACTGGTCATACGATCACCCGAGGCGTTCCTGCGAGCTTGCGCGCATAGGCGATCGCCGCATTCATGTTGACGTGGTTGGCCTTGCCGGTGCCGGCAATGTCGAAGGCGGTGCCGTGGTCGACCGAGGTGCGGTCGATGGGCAAGCCGAGCGAGATGTTGACGCCGGTGTCGAAGGCCACCAGCTTCATCGGAATGTGGCCCTGGTCGTGATACTGCGCGACGACGAGGTCGAAGGCGCCAGAATAGGCGCGGTGGAAGACTGTGTCAGGCGGAACCGGACCATAGGCATCGATGCCTTCTGCTTTGGCCGCAGCAACGGCCGGCGCGATGAACTCGTCGTCCTCGGTGCCGAACAGGCCGTTTTCGCCACAATGCGGGTTGAGGCCGGCGACCGCGATGCGCGGGTTTTCGATGCCGATACGGAGCAGATGGCGATAACCGGTGCGGATGGTCTCCAGAATGCGCTCCGGCTTGACCCGGGCGATCGCCTCTTGCAGCGACACATGCGTCGAGACATGGATGACCGACATGCGCTCGGCGGCAAGCAGCATCCAGGACGAGCGCGAATTGGTGAGATGCGCCAGCATGCCGGTGTGGCCGTCATAGTGGTGGCCGGCGAGGTTGAGCGCTTCCTTGTTGATGGGGGCGGTGACGATGCAGCCGATCTCGCCGGCGGTCGCAGCTTCCACCGCGCGGGCAATGAATCGGAACGAGGCGTCGCCAGCGCGGGTATCGATCCTGCCGAAGGCGATCGGGCCGCCCTCGATGGCGACATGCTCGACCGCGACAGTGTCGGCTCCATCAGAGACTGCTGCGAATTTCAGCGGCGTCCCGACTATCCTTGCCGCTGCCTCGAGGCTGTCGCGACTGCCGAAGACGCGGATGGTGGCGCGGTCTGCGGCACTCATCTCGGCCAGCGACTTGCAGATGATCTCGGGGCCAACCCCTGCGGGGTCCCCCATGGTGATGCCAATCGTACGGCTAGAACTCGCCATCGCTCCCTGTCCGTCTTATCGCAGGCAGTACCGGTCGCCCGGCCCCTGCGTTCTGGAATCCTCCCGAGTGCATGCACCCTTAGGGCGCGACTGCACTTGGCTTCATGGCCGGAAAACTGACCACAAGCAGGCAAGTTGTCAAGTTGCTTTTTCTGCTGGCGGATTGCCGATGTTTTCAAGATATGGCGTATAGTGTTGATTTTATGTGGAATTTTCTGTTGCATTTTGCCGGGTGCTAATTTTCACGTCGCGCTATCTGAAAAAATCAATTGACATGTTTACAATATGGCGGCATTTGTTTGGTCACGGTTGCCGCTTCCGTGTCTGTTGCCTTTCGACTGACCAGAGCATCGCCGTTCACGGGTTTCAGGGAGGAAATTGTGATGTCGAAACGGAACACCGAGACTCCGTCGCGTGCCGGGATGACCCGCCGCGACGCGCTCAGGCTTGGCCTGGGCAGCGCTGTGGGCTTCACGCTGCTCGGCCTCAACGCCAAGATCGTCTTCGCTCAGGAAGGGCAGGTGCTGAAGGTCGCCAATCCGGCCTTCAATCAGGACTGGTCGCCGCTGCGCGGCGGCGGCGTGCCCTATCGCTGGAACTCGGCCTGGTGGGCCTCGCCGATGTATTTCGACAGCGAAGGCAAGATCCATCCTTATGTCTTCGCCAGCTGGGAGGGCTCGGCTGACGGCAAGACCTGGACCTTCAAGCTCGACCCCAAGGCGACCTTCTCCGACGGCAGCAAGATCACCTCGGCCGACGTCGCCGGGTCGTGGAACGTGGCGGCGATGCCGGGCACCAAGAGCCAGCGCGCCGACCAGGTGCTCGCCAAGGTCGCGGGCTTCGCTGAAGTGTCCGGTGGCAGCGCCAACACCATTTCCGGCGTCGCCACCCCTGACGAGGGCACCATCGTCGTGACGCTGACCGAGGCCGACCCGATCTATTTCATGCGCGTTGCCAACCACATCGTGCCGATCACCAAGGCATCGCAGTCGCGCGGCGAGGATGGCAACGAGATCCAGGATTGGTTCATGCCCGACGCGGGCGCGGTCTATTCCGGCCCGTTCAAGCTGACCAGCATCGACATCGACGCCGGCAAGCTGGTGTTCGAGCCGAACGAGAATTTCTTCGGGCCCAAGCCCAAGCTCGCCCGCATCGAGATCACCTCGATCGAGGACAACGTGACGGCGACCTCGCTGCTCAAGTCGGGCGAGTTCAACGCCCACACCGAGCTGGTCACTTCGACCATCGTCCAGGATCTCGGCGCTGACTTCGCCGCCGGCCCGATCATCCCGACCGGCCAGCATTTCTGGTTTAATTCCAAGCGCGCGCCGATGGACGATCCAAAGGTTCGCCAGGCGCTGATCATGGCCGTCGACCGCGACGGGCTGATGAAGGCCTCGTTCCCTGATGGCCCGCACAAGAAGACCGACCAGATCCTCAACTCGGTGCCCGGCGCCGACAATTCCGGTTTCGAGCCTTACCCCTACGATCCGGAAGGCGCCAAGAAGCTACTCACCGAGTCGACCTATGGCGGCCCGGAACGCCTGCCCAAGATCCTGTTCGTCGGCATTTCCTCGCCGGCCAACGAGGCAGCGGCCCAGTTCATCGCCGAGCAGTGGCGCCAGAATCTCGGCATCACCGCCGTCGACATGAAGCCGCAGCAGGACGCCTATGCCGGCCCGGACCAGAACGCGGTGCAGATCTTCCGCGACGACGTCGGCACCCGCGTGCCGGATGCCGCGAGCTATCTCGCCGGCTCGATCGCCTCGACCTCGTCCAACGCCCAGAACAAGCTCGGCGGCTACAAGAACGACAAGGTCGACCAGTTGCTGGCCGAAGCCGCGACCAAGGCAGCGGATGATCCGCAGCGTATCGCCCTTGCCCAGGAAGCCCAGAAGGTCTTCCGCGAGGATTGGACCTTCATCCCCTGGTACGCGCAAGCTATGTCGCGCTGGGCCAATGCCAATGTGAAGGGCATCGACAAGAATCTCGACTGGCAGGTTGTCGCCCCTTGGGAAATCACCGTCGGCTGATGCCGTGGTGACGCGCACGGGGGCTCGGCCCCCGTGTTATGCTCCTCGTTAGGACTAACCGTGCGGTGGGAGGCCGCCCGCCATGCTGCGTTATATTGCAACACGGCTGCTGCTGTGGATCCCGTCCGTTCTGCTGGTCATGCTGGCCGTCTATGCCATGGCCTATTTCGGCGCCGGCGACCCGATCAAGCTGATCTTCCTGCGCGCTCCCGGCGACGTCGCCTACAATCCCGAGAAGATCGAGGCGATCCGCGAAGCTGCCGGGCTGAACCGGCCGTTCCTGGCCCAGTTCGCGAGCTACATCTTCAACCTGCTGCAGGGCAATTTCGGCAATTCGCTGACCTCGGGACGTTCGGTCTGGGCGATGGTTTCGGCCGCGGCCCCGGTCTCGTTCAAGCTTGGCCTGTGCGCCGTCGTCCTGACCGCAATCGTTGCCGTTCCGCTCGGCATGATCGCGGCGATGAACCAGAACACCAAGATCGACTATGCGATCCTCGGCTCGGCGCTGTTCCTGTGGGCGATCCCGGCCTATGTCGCCGGCCCGCTTCTGATGGTGCTTTTGATCCTTTTCTTGCCCGGTGGCAGCGTTCCCTATGGCTGGGGCGGCATCTTCGACGCACGCATCATCCTGCCGTTGCTGGTTCTCTCCTTCCAGCCGATCGCGCTGATCGTGCGCCAGACGAGGGCCGCCGTGATCGAAGTGCTGTCTGAGGATTTCGTCCGCACGGCCCGTGCCAAGGGCGTGCCCGAGATGGTGGTGGCCTTCCGCCACATCCTCAGGCCCGTGCTGACGCCCGTCGTCACGCAGCTTGGCCTGATCATGATCACCATCGTCAATGGCGCGATCTTCGTCGAGCTGGTGTTCGGCCTGCCTGGTCTCGGCCGCCTGACCGTCTCGGCGCTGACCAATTCCGACTATCCCGTCATCCTCGCCATCACGCTGATCGGCTCGTTCCTGGTGATGCTGTCGAACCTACTTGTCGACGTGCTCTATCCGCTGCTCGATCCACGCGCCAACGACACGATGAGGAGCCGCTGACATGACGATCACCCCCGTCAATCTCTCCTCTAGCGTGGCCGACGACGAGCCCCCCGTCAGCTTGTGGCGCGATGCCTGGCACCGCCTGGTTCGCAACAAGCTGGCGGTCGCCGGTCTCGCAGTCGTTATCCTGCTCGCCTTGGTCGCCGTCTTCGGCCCGTGGCTGACGCCTTATGACTTCCTGACCCAGGACCTCAACGCCCGCAACCAGGCGCCATCGCTCGCTCATCTCTTCGGCACCGACGATCTCGGCCGCGATGTGTTCTCCCGCGTCGTCTATGGTACCCGCACCGCCTTCGTGGTGGCGGTCGTGGTGACCACGATCGCCGTGGCCATCGGCGTCACCCTCGGGGCCATGGCCGGCTTCTTCGGCGGCTTGTTCGACCGTATCGTCATGTGGTTCACGGACATGACCATGTCGGTACCCAACCTGCTGCTGGTCGTCGTCATCAACGCTTCGCTGAAGACGCCGATCACCGCCTGGATGGAGGCGCGCTACCAGGCGACGCTCAACCCGTTCTATCGCGAGACGATCTGGGTCGACTTTCTCCTGGTGTTCGGTTCGATGGCGCTGATCAGCTGGCCGCCCTATGCCCGCCTGGTCCGTGCCCAGGTGCTGTCGATCCGCGGCCGGCCATATGTCACCGCCGCTCGCGCGCTCGGCCTCACCAACCGCCTGATCCTGATGCGCTACATCGTGCCCAACGCCATCGGCCCGCTGATCGTCTCGGTCAGCGCTGGCCTCGGAACGGCGATGGTGCTGGAAAGCGCATTCTCCTTCCTCGGCGTCGGGGTCAATCCGCCCACGCCAAGCTGGGGCAACATGATCTCCGACGGCCTGCGCGTCTGGCAGCACTATCCGCACCTGCTTGCCGCTCCAGCAGCCGTGCTCGGCCTCGCCACCGTTGCCTTCTCCTTCCTCGGCGATGGCCTCAACGATGCTCTCAACCCGAGGGGCAGCAAATGACCGCTCCCGAAATCCAGAAGCCGCTGCTCGACGTGCGCGGCCTGACGATCGAGATCGAAACCCGCCGTGGCCCGGCCATCATCGTCGACGGTATTAACCTCACTGTCGGCAAGGGCGAGACGGTCGGGGTCGTGGGCGAGTCCGGCTGTGGCAAGAGCCTGACCATGCTCTCCCTGGTGCGGCTGTTGCCCAACAAGATCAAGGTCAAAGCTGGCACCGCCGAGTTCGCCGGCCGCGACCTTTTGAAGATGTCGAAGTCGGAGCTGCGCGAAGTGCGCGGCGGCAAGATCGGTTTCGTCTTCCAGGATCCGATGACCTCGCTCAATCCGGTGATGCGCATCGGCGACCAGCTCTGCGAGCCACTGATCTACCATCGCAACATGAACAAGGCCGAGGCGCGCGTGCGCGCGATCGAATTGCTGAGGCTGGTCGGCATCCCGGGCCCGGAGCAACGTTTCACCGCCTATCCACACGAACTCTCGGGCGGCATGCGCCAGCGCGTGATGATCGCCATGGGCCTTGCCTGCGACCCGGAACTGCTGATCGCCGACGAACCGACGACCGCGCTCGACGTCACCATCCAGGCCCAGATCGTCGACCTGGTGAAGGATCTGCGCAAGAAGCTCAACATGTCGGTGGTGTGGATCACCCACGACCTCGCACTGATCGCTGGATTGGTCGACCGCGTCGCCGTGCTTTATGCCGGAACCGTGGTCGAGGACGCGCCGGTCGGCGAACTCTTCGCCCGGCCGACGCATCCCTACACGCGCGGCTTGCTGGCTTCGATCCCAAAGCTGTCGGATGAGCGCGCGAGCCGGCTGTCCTCCATCGGTGGCACCCCGCCCGAGCCGGGCCGCCGCCCCAAGGGCTGCCCGTTCGCGCCACGGTGCGCGCTGGCCGAAAGCATCTGCCACGAAAGCGTGCCGGTGCTCGAGCCGGTTGCCGGCGCCAGTGGCCACCGCGTCGCTTGTTTCGTCGCCCAGCGCCAGATGAAGGAGGCTGCGTGATGGCTGCCGAACCGCTGATCAGGGTCGAGAATCTCGTCAAGCATTTCGTCGTCCGCCTCGGCGCCTTCGGCGAGCGCGGCGCCACAGTCCATGCGGTGGACGACGTCAACTTCGACATCTTCGCCGGCGAGACGCTGTCGCTGGTGGGCGAATCCGGTTGCGGCAAGTCGACAACCGGCTTCACTTTGCTCAACCTGCAGAAGGCGACATCCGGCAAGGTCATCTTCCAGGGCGAGAACATTGTCTCGCTCGACGAAAAGCGCATGCGGCCCTACCGCCGTGAGCTGCAGATCGTTTTTCAGGACCCCTATTCGACGCTCAACCCACGCATGACCATCGGCGAGGTGGTCGGCGAGCCGATCCTGTTCCACAAGCTTGCCACCAAGGCCGAGCTGCCGGAACGGGTGTCGCGCCTGCTCGCCGATGTCGGCCTGCCGTCACGCTTCGCCCAGCGCTACCCGCACGAACTGTCGGGCGGCCAGCGCCAGCGCGTCGCCATTGCCCGGGCGCTGGCCTGCCAGCCGAAATTCATCGTCTGCGACGAGGCGATTTCCGCGCTCGACGTGTCGGTGCAGGCGCAGATCATCAATCTTCTGCTCGACCTGCAGGAAAAGTACGGGCTGACATACCTGTTCATCGCCCATGACCTTGCTGTCGTGCGTCATATCAGCGATCGCGTCGGGGTCATGTATCTCGGCCGGCTTGCGGAACTCGCGACGCGCGAACAGCTCTTTTCGAACCCGCTGCATCCCTATACGAGGGCGCTGCTTTCGGCCGTGCCGGAGGCCGACCCCGAGCTCGAAAAGACGCGCCAGCGGCAGGTCCTTGTCGGCGACGTGCCAAGCCCGCTGGCCCCGCCCGCCGGCTGCCGCTTCCACACGCGCTGCCCGATCGCCATGGACAAGTGCAAGACGGTCGTGCCCGAATGGCGCGAGGTGGAGACAGGCCACCACGTCGCCTGCCATGCCGTCGGGATGAGATGATGCTGATGCTCGCCATCGTCGCCGACGACCTGACCGGAGCGCTTGACACGTCGGCGCCCTTCGTCGCCTCGGGTCTCAAGGTTGCGGTGGCGATGACAGTTGAAGCTATGGGCAAGGCGCTTGCCTGCGCGCCCGATGTCTTTGCGGTCAGTACGGCGTCGCGGGCGCTGCCGGCTGACGTCGCTGCAGCCAAGGTGCGCGATGTTGCCAAGCGGCTGATGCCGCATGCCCCTGACATCGTCATGAAGAAGATCGACTCCCGACTGAAGGGCAATGTCGGCGTGGAAGCTGACGCACTGGCCGAGGCGTCCGGCCGCGACGCGCTGGTCGTGGCACCCGCCGTTCCGGACCAGGGCCGCACGACGCGCGATGGCGCGGTGATCGGCCGTGGCGTCGATGCGCCCTTGCCGGTGCTGCCGGCATTCGCGGGCTCGACAAGACGCGTCTGCGTGCGCAACGCTGCCAACGACACAGATCTCGACCAGATTGTCGCCGATACCGACTGGAGCAAGAGCGTCGCCGTTGGGGCGAGGGGGGTGGGCCTGGCCTTCGCCCGTCATCTCCATGCCAACGGCAATTCCAGGCACGCGGCCCAGCCGGTAAACGACCAGAACGTGCTGTTTGCCTTCGGCTCGCGCGATCCGATCACAGACCAGCAGGTCGCCCGGTTGGTCGCCGACAATCCCGACGTCCGGATCGTCGACGCGCTCAACGGCCGTTTCGCTTTGCCTGCCGACATCACCTTGCCAGCGGTTGTCCGCTGCACCGGCGACATGGTCGAGGAGCCGGCCCGCATCGCAGCGCGTTTCGCAGAGGGAATAGCCGAGGCCGTGCATCTGATGCACCCCTCGACGCTGGTCATGGGCGGCGGCGACACGGCGTTGGCCATACTTGGCGCGCTTGGCGCCGACGTGCTATTTCCGCGGGGCGAGGTGGCGCCGGGCCTGCCCTGGTTCACCATCGCGACACGCCATGACGAAGCGCTGCGTTGTGTCGTAAAATCCGGCGGATTCGGGACGGTCGCGGTTCTCTCCGATCTCTTGCGACCGCCGAGCGGGGAACAGGCTGAACGCACATGACGACTGAATTGCAGCAGGACGGAACAGAGCCGGACGCGGCCGATCCTGGCGAAAAGCCGGGCAACGGCAGCCCAAAGAGCGTGTCCAAGGCGCCGAAGCTGGTCGACAAGGTATTCGACCAGCTTCAGGAACGCATCGTCTCGGGCGAGTTCCCGTCGGGTTCCAAGCTGCCGGGCGAGCACGACCTGGCGACGCTGCTCGGCGTCTCCCGGCCCGTGGTGCGCGATGCGCTTGGACGCCTGCGCGACGTCGGTCTGGTCTACTCCCGCCAGGGCTCGGGAACCTATGTCCGCGTCTTCGACACCCAGAAGACCAATCTCGGCTTCTCCCCGGTCAAGACCATCGCCGACATCCAACGTTGCTACGAGTTCCGCCTGACCATCGAGCCGGAGGCCGCCTATTTCGCCGCCTTGCGCCACGATGCCGCCGCGATGCAGAAGATGCGTGCAGCACTCTCCGAACTGCGTGACGCGACGCGCGACCAGACCCACCGCTCCGACGTCGACTTCCTGTTCCACCGCTCGGTGGCGGAGGCGGCCAACAACCACTACTACACAGCCTGCCTCGACGCGCTGCGCCAGCACATCGCCGTCGGCATGAACCTGCATGGCCTGTCGCTGATGGGCCCGCTGACCAAGCTCGAGCAGGTCTATGACGAGCATCGCGGCATCTGCGATGCGATTGCCGCAGGCGAGGCGGAGCTTGCGCGCGACCGCATGCGCGAACACCTCGAAGGCTCGCGCAACCGCCTGTTCGAAAACAAGGTGCTAGACCTCTCGCGCTGACCCGGGTCGGCAGAACTCCAGCCGCTCTGGCGGCACGACAGGGAAGAACGATGACAACGACGATCGTTACGGTCGGCGGCCGCATGGCTGCCGAGGGCCTTGCCATGCTCGACAACGCCGGGATCGAGTGCATCTCGACCGAACCCTACCCGACGAAATCCGCCCAGCTCGGCGTCGAAGCTGGCTAACGGCCGCGGAGGCTTGCATAGGTGCGGATCGACGCTTGTGGTCATGGGAAACCAGGACCCCGTGACCTTATCCCATGCCTCAAAGATCCGATCTGATCCGCTACGATCCGACTGAGGCTGCGAGGTCACGGGCGGTGCGGCTCGGCCGCGTGGCAGTTGCGGCGACCGGCCTCGGCGGCCTGACGACGCGGATTTTCACAAATTGCCTAATGAGAATGGTCGTTCGAGGTCACGGAAAACCGGCATACAACCCCTGCCAGTTGGGTTCCATACCGCCAGATATTGACCGGTCGCCCGGGGTTGTGAGGCACCCTGATGCGCGAAGGCTTCGGCCCAGGCATTGCCGCGGCCGCCAGATCGTTGAAGAAATGAACAAAAATTGTCGACAAAGTAGTTGACAATCCGCGCTGGCTTTTGAATATGGAAGGCAGGGCGAATGGCGTTGCGACCTCGGTGGGAGAGGGCAGTGCCGACGGCGGTGGCATGAGCGAGCACTTCGCTTCTGCCGCAGGCCGGCGCGGCGGAAAATCGCAGGTGTCGGCTCGAAAAAACGACCTCCAAAAATGGAGGCGCGACCTCAAGTGGGAGACTGAGGATATGCAGAAAAATGTCGTCGCGGCGAACGCGACCGTGGCCTTCATTGCCGGCGATCATGCCGGAATGCCTGGCGGACACGCCGCCATCATCAGTGCAATGCCCCGCTTCTCAGCGGAACTGATTCAGCCCCCGCTCATCTGACGAGGCTTCTTATGCTGGTTTTCATTATCGGCCGCATTGCCAATGCCATCATGGTCATGCTCGCGGTCGCCATGCTCGCCTTCCTCATATTCCGTCTTGCCGGCGACCCGGTCGAACTCATGGTCACCGAGCAGACGACGCAGGCCGACCGCGATGCTCTGCGTGAGCGATTGGGTCTCAATGAAAGCGTTGCGACACAGTTCGTGCGCTTCGTGGGCAATGCGGCGCAGGGCGACTTCGGCATCTCCTACCGCAACGGCCAGGACGTGCTCACTCTGATTGGCGAACGTTTCCCGGCGACCCTCGAACTGGTGCTGGTGGCGACGCTGATCTCGCTTGTCGTCGGCCTGCCGCTGGGCGTGCTCACCGCCATCAAGCGAGGGCGATGGTACACGGAATCGCTGCAGTTCCTGTCGATCGTTGGCGTGTCGCTACCGAGCTTCGTCGTCGGCATCCTGCTCATCCTGGTGTTTTCGGTCATCCTCGGCTGGTCGCCGTCCTTCGGCCGGGGCGAGGTCGTGCAGCTCGGCTGGTGGTCGACCGGCCTGCTGACGCCGTCGGGTCGCGCGGCGCTTATCCTGCCGGCCATTGCGCTGTCGCTCTACCAGATCACGCTGATCATGCGCCTTGTCCGTGCCGAGATGCTCGAAGTGCTGCGCTCCGACTATATCAAGTTTGCGCGCGCCCGGGGCATCCCGCGCTGGCGCGTCTATTTCCGCCATGCGCTGCGCAACTGCCTCATGCCTGTCGTGACCATGACGGCAATGAATATCGGCTCGCTGATCGCCTTCGCACTGATCACCGAAACCGTCTTTCAGTGGCCGGGCATGGGCATGCTGTTCATCCAGGCGGTGACCTTCCTCGATATCCCGGTGATGGCGGCCTATCTGTGCATCATCTCCTTTATCTTCGTCGCGCTGAACACGCTGGTCGACATCACCTATGCCGTGATCGATCCGCGCCTGCGTGGCTCGCACTGACAGCGGGAGGCTAGTCGATGACGACCGACGCTACGAAACCAGGCGCCGCCGCGCGCCCAACCCTGCTGCAACGCATCCGCAACAGCGATGTCTGGTGGTCTTTCACCCACAGCAAGTCGGCGATGATCGCCGCCGCGATCCTCGCGGTGCTGGTGCTTGCAGCCGTGTTTGCCCCGCTGATCGCGCCGCAGAATCCTTATGACGCGGCCCAGCTCGACATGTGGAAAGCGGAATTGCCGCCGCTCTGGGAGCAGGGCGGCGAATGGCCCTATCTGCTCGGCACCGATACACAAGGGCGCGACATGCTGTCGGCCATCCTCTACGGCACGCGCATCTCCATTTTCATCGGCCTCGGTTCGGTGGCGCTGTCGTTGCTGATCGGCATGACCGCAGGCCTGTGTGCCGGCTTCTTCGGCGGCTTCGCCGACAATCTCCTGATGCGCTTCGGCGACATTACCTTGTCGATCCCGACCATTCTGATCGCCATCCTTGTGTCGACCGTGGCGCGGCAATTGCTGCCGGACAATCTGCGCGAGATCGGCGCCGCAGCAGTGCTGGTGCTGGCGATCTCGCTGTCGGCGTGGGTGCAATATGCCCGCACGGTGCGCGCCCAGACCATCGTCGAGCGCAACAAGGAATATGTCCAGGCGGCAAGGCTGCTCAAGGTGCCGCCGCGCCGTATCCTAGCCTACCACATCCTGCCCAACACGCTGACGCCGGTGCTGGTCGCCGCCACGCTGAATTTCGGCATGGCGATCCTGACAGAGGCGACCTTGTCGTTCCTGGGCATCGGCATGCCGCCTGACCAGCCTTCACTCGGAACGCTAATCCGCATCGGCAACCAGTTCCTGTTCTCCGGCTCGTGGTGGATCGTGTTGTTCCCGGTGATCCAGCTCTGCCTGCTCGTCGTCGTCGTCAACATCCTCGGCGACTGGCTGCGCGACGTGCTCAATCCGAAACTGAGGTAAGCGTGCATGACTAGTCTGTTGCTCCGCAACGTTCGTCCTAATGGTGGCGCGAACTCCGACTTGTTGATCCGCGACGGTCGGATCGCCGGCATCGGCCGCTTCGAGGCGGACCCTGGCATGCCGGTCGAGAACGGCAAGGGCGCTATCGCCATTCCGGGCCTGATCGACGCGCATACCCATCTCGACAAGACCACCTGGGGCATGCCCTGGCACGAGAACAACCGCCGCGCCGTGCTGCGCGAGCGCATCGACTTCGAGCGCGACAACCGCATTGCCATCGGCATCGATCCGCACCGCCAGTCGATGCGCCACGCGATCGGTCTTGCCGCGCATGGCGCCACCCATATCCGCAGCCATGTCGACATTGATCCGGTCCACAAGCTGGCTCTCGTCGACGGCATCATGGAGACCCGCGAGAAGCTGAAGGGTGTCATCGACATCGAGATCGTGGCCTTCCCGCAGTCGGGCCTCATGGTCATGCCGGGCACGCTGGAACTGCTGGACGAAGCGCTCAGCCAGGGTTGCGAGGTTCTCGGCGGCATCGATCCCTGCGGCATCGACCGCGATCCCAAGGGGCAGCTCGATGCTCTCTTTGCGCTTGCGTTGAAGCACCAGAAGCCGATCGACATCCACCTGCACGAGGCGGGCGATCTCGGCGCCTTCACGATGGAGCTGATGTTCGAGCGCATCCGTGCCAATGGCATGCAGGGCAAGGTCGCAATCAGCCACGCGTTTGCGCTCGGCATGAACGACTATCTGCGCGTTGGCCAGCTGATCGAGCAGATCGCCGAACTCGACGTGGCGATCCTGACCACCGGCGCACCATCGGCGACAGTGCCGTCGATCATGCGCCTCAAGCAGGCAGGCGTGCGTGTCGGCGCCGGCTGCGACGGCATCCGCGACACCTGGGGCCCGTGGGGCCAGCCCGATATGCTCGACCGTGCCAAGGTCGTCGGCATGAAGAACGGCCTGCGCTCCGACATTGAACTGGCGCACGTGCTGCACGTCGTCTCGCAGGGCGGCGCCGACGTCATGCGCATCGAGGGTTACGGCTTAGCGGAAGGCTGCAATGCCGATCTCACACTTTTGACGGGCGAAACACTGGCCCACGCCGTGGTCGATGTCGCGCCGCGTCCGCTGGTCATCAAGGGCGGCCGCGTCACCGCGCGCAACGGCCAGGCCACGGTGGAAATGCCATGACACGACAGGTTCTCGATACACTCGAACTCGGCAAGCGTCCCGATGGGCGCACGCTGATAACGGCTGCCTGGGTGCTCGGCCATCGCGATGGCGGGCACAGGCTGATCCCGAATGGCCAGGTCGTCGTCGACGGCGGCGAGGTCGTTTACGTCGGCACCGATTTCACCGGTGAGGTCGCCCGCCGCATCGATTTCGGCAATGCGCTGGTCAGCCCCGGTTTCATCGATCTCGACGCACTGTCCGATCTCGACACCACCATTCTCGGCATCGACCATCATCCCGGTTGGGCCAAGGGCCGCGTATGGCCCCGCCATTATGTCGAGGCCGGCCCCTACGAGATGTATTCGCAGGAAGAACTGGCGTTCCAGAAACGCTTCGCCTTCGGCCAGCTGCTGCTGAACGGCATCACGACGGCTGCCCCCATCGCCTCGCTGTTCTATCGCGAGTGGGGCGAAACGGTTGCCGAGTTCGATGCAGCCGCGGATGCAGCCGGCGATCTTGGCCTGCGCGTCTATCTCAGCCCGGCCTATCGCGCCGGCGGCATGGTGCTCGAGGCGCCCGGCCAGATGGGTGCGGTGTTCGACGAGGAGCGCGGCCTGGCCGGCCTGCGCGAGGCTGTCGACTACATCGGCCGCCAGAACGGCCGTCACGGCGACCTGGTGCGCGGCATGCTGGTGCCCGATCGCGTCGAGACCTGCACGCAAGAGCTGCTGCGCCAGACGCAAGCCGCGGCTGCCGATCTCGGCTGCAAGATCCGCCTGCACATGGCGCAGGGCTCGATGGAGGTCGAGACCGTGCGCAAGCTGCATGGCACGACCGCGCCGGTGTGGCTGGCGCGCGCCGGACTGCTCAGCGACAGGCTGATCGCCCCTCACGCCACCAACGCCACCGAGGAAGACCTCGGGCTCTATGCCGAGAACGGCGTCTCGATCGTGCATTGCCCGCTTGTTTCGGCTCGCGGCGGCAGCACGCTCAACTCGTTCTCGAAGTGCAAGGAGCGCGGGATCAACATCGCCATGGGCACGGATACGACGCCTGCCGACATGCTGATGAACCTGCTGGTTGGCCTGATCGCCTGCCGCATCAACGACGGTGCGCCTGACCGCGTCCGCAGCGCCGACCTGTTCGATGCGGCAACGCTCGGCGGCGCCAAGGCGCTCGGCCGCTACGATCTCGGCCGGCTGGCTGCCGGCGCCCGCGCCGACATCGCGGTGTTCGGGCTCGACGATGCGGTCATGGCGCCGTCCATCGACCCGATCACCACGCTGGTGACAGGCGGTTCGGGCAAGGTCACGCAGGCCGTTTTCGTCGACGGGCGACTGTCGATGCGCTTTGGCGAGGTTGCCGGCATCGACATGAAGGCTGCGCGGCAGCGCGCCCAGCGCCAGTTCGACGGCCTCATTGCCAAGTATCCGGAACGCAGCTGGGGTAATCCGCCGGTTTCGGAGATATTTCCGCCAAGCTACCCGATAGAGGTCAACGACAATGGCTGAAGCCGACAAGGCAGTGCTTGAAGTACGCAACCTCAGGGTCGAGTTTCCCAGCCGTCGAGGGGTGGCGACCGCTCTTTCCGACGTGAGCCTGTCGATCCGTCCAGGCGAGATCCTGGGCGTGGTCGGCGAGTCCGGCGCCGGCAAGTCGATGACCGGACTGGCCATCCAGGGCCTGCTCGAAAGCCCGGGCCGCATCGCCGAAGGTGAGGTGTGGCTCGGCGATCGCCGCATCGATCAGCTCAACGACCGCGAGATGGAGTCCATCCGCGGCCGCGAGATCGGCGCGATCTTCCAGGACCCGCTGACCTCGCTCAATCCGCTGTTCACCGTCGGGTCGCAGCTGACCGAGACCATCCGCCAACACCTCGGCATGGGCAGGGCTGAGGCGAAGGAGCGGGCGATCTCGCTGCTCAAGGACGTCGGCATTCCGTCGCCGCAAGAGCGCTTCAACCAGTATCCGCACCAGTTCTCGGGCGGCATGCGCCAGCGCGTGGTCATTGCGCTTGCGCTGGCCGCCTCGCCGAAGCTGATCATCGCCGACGAGCCGACCACCGCGCTCGACGTTTCGATCCAGGCGCAGATCACCTCGCTATTGCGCAAGCTGTGCAAGGAGAAGCAGACGGCGGTGATGCTGGTCACCCACGACATGGGGGTCATCGCCGAGACCGCCGACCGCATCGCGGTGATGTATGCCGGCCGCCTTGTCGAGATCGGGCCTGTCGCCGAGGTGCTGCATGCCCCCAAGCACCCTTATACACGAGGGCTGATGGCTTCGATCCCGGCGCTCGGTGCTCGCGTCGAACGGCTCAACCAGATTGACGGCTCGATGCCCCGGCTCGACGCGGTCCCCGATGGCTGTGCCTTCAACCCGCGCTGCAAGGATGCCGGGCCACGCTGTTCGCGCGAACGGCCGAGCCTTTTGCCCGTGGGTACGGGAGCCAGTGCGTGCTGGATCAATGCAGGAGGAACCGCATGACCGCGATGACTGCACACAGGACCTCGGCGCTCAGCGTCGACGGGCTCGTCAAGACGTTCGACGTTTCAGCGCCATGGCTCAACCGCGTGGTCGAGCGCAAGCCGCGCCAGTATCTGCAGGCCGTCAATGACATCAGCTTCGAGGTGCCGCTCGGCGGCTGCCTCAGCCTTGTCGGCGAAAGTGGTTGCGGCAAGTCGACCGTCGCGCGCCTGGTGACAGGGCTCTACAAGGCGAACAGCGGCGAGATGCGCTTCGCACCGGGCGCGGACGGCAAGCCGCTGTCGGCCCAGATGATCTTCCAGGACCCGTATGCGTCGCTCAATCCGCGCTGGCGGGTGAAGAACATCATCGCCGAGCCGATCCGCGAGCTCAAGCTCAGGAACACGGCGGCGGAGATCGACGAGCGCGTGGCGGAGCTGTTGAAGACAGTGGGCCTGTCGGCCTCGGACGGCGCCAAGTTCCCGCATGAGTTCTCCGGCGGTCAGCGCCAGCGCATCTCGATTGCACGTGCACTGGCAAGCGAGCCGCGCTTTCTTGTCTGCGACGAGCCGACTTCGGCGCTTGACGTTTCGGTCCAGGCCCAGGTGCTCAACCTGATGCGCCGCCTGCAGGACGAATTCGGCCTGACCTACCTGTTCATCAGCCATGACATGAGCGTGGTGCGGCATATGTCCGACCGCATCGCGGTGATGTATCTCGGCCGCATCGTCGAGGAGGGCGAGACCGAGGAGCTCTTCGCCAAGCCGCGCCATCCCTATACGCAGATGCTGCTGCAGACGATCCCGAACATCGAAAAGCCGCACCGGGACCGGGTCGTTGCCGCAGGCGAGGTGCCGAGCCCGCTCAAGCCGCCGTCAGGATGCACCTTCCATCCACGCTGCCCGATGGCGACGGCGCGTTGTTCGGCCGAGCTGCCGGCAGTGCGCACGTTGGCAAGCGGAACGCGCGTCGCCTGCCATCTGGTGGAGGACGAGTGACCATGGCGTCTGCGGTTTACGCCAGCGCGGCCCTCAGGTCATGGGAGATGTCGCGCACTTCCCTCAAATCGAGTTCCGCCTCGACGTGGTCAAGATGATGCGCCATCAGGGCCGCGGCTTTCTTGAAGCTGCCGCTGGCAATTTCCTCGACGATTTCGGCGTGTTCGTCCGGCCCGCAGTTGAAGCGCGCCGTGTTGCGGTAGACGGCGGTGATCAGCGAGGTGCGCGAGATCAGGTCGCGCATCATGCCGAAGAGGAAGTCGGAGCCGGAAATCTCGGCGAGGAGAAGATGGAAGCCGCCGGACAGCTTGATGATGTCGGTGGTTGCGTCCCTGGCGCTGGCGGTCTGCTCCAGGGCGACATGGTTGCGCAGGCGCGCGACGTCGGCCTTCGAGATCGAATTGCCGATGCGTTCGACGACGCAGGCCTCGACCGAGCGGCGGACGGTAAAGACGTCCCTGGCCTCGTCGACCGATGGCTGGCACACGAAAGCGCCGCGATTGGGTATGATCGTCACCAGGCCTTCACGCTCGAGCGCCGTCAGCGCCTGGCGGATGCGGGCACGGCTGACGTCGAAGATTCCGGCCAGTTGGCCTTCCTTAAGCTGGACACCTGGACGCAGCCGGCGCTCGGCAATCGAGAGCCATACCTTCTCGACAATCTGCTGTGTCGAAACGCTTGCTTGTTCGGTCATGAAACGATGCCTCCCACGAGGGCCGACATTCGTCAGGCACAATAAAAAGTCAACATTCCAATAAATTACCCGAATTCAGTTTTGCTGACAATCAAGTAGAAAATTGCGTACCAAAACTGTTCGGGATTGAGAGGACGTATGGAGTTCGATTTCACCAAGCTGGAGATGGACAGCCGCTATCGGCTGCTGACCAACTTCATAGGTCCGCGGCCGATCGCGCTCGTAACCACCCGCTCGGCGACGGGGCGCAGCAACGCGGCGCCGATGAGCTTCTTCAACGTCTTCTCGCATGAGCCGCCGATCGTGGTGCTCGGTATCCAGCCGCGCCAGTCGGGCGAAGACAAGGACACCGTGGTCAACATCAGGCGGACGGGCGAGTTCGCGGTCAACATGGTCGACATGGCGCTGTCGCAGCAGATGCTCGTCTGCGGCCTGGGTTTCGAGAGCGATGTCGACGAGCTCGAGATGGCCGGACTTCCCACCGCCCGCGGCGCCCAGATCGATGTCGACTATGTCACCAATGCGCCGTGCTCGTTCGAATGCCGTGTCGAGCGGCTGATCGAGTACCCGCGCCGCCTGCTGGTGCTGGGCGAGGTGGTGCACATGCATGTGCGGCGCGACTGCCTGGACGAGGCCGGGCGCTATGTGAATCCGGAAGTCTATCAGCCGATCGCCCGGCTCCACGCCGACAATTACATCACCTCCGACCGCCAGTTCGTGCTCAAGGCACCGGCGATCGCAGATGTGCTCAAGGCAAACGAACGCGGCGAATAGGACCCATCAACGTGCATATTCGCCTGATCAATCCAAATTCGACCGGCTCGATGACCAGCCAGGCGCTGGAAAGCGCGCTGCGCGTTGCTAGTGCCGGTACGCATGTCAGTGCCGTCAACCCGACGAGGACGCCTGTCAGCATCGAAGGTAGCGCCGACGAGGCGCTGGCCGTGCCTGATATGCTGTCGGAAATCCGCAAGGGCGAGGAGCAGGGCGTCGACGCTTATGTCATCGCCTGCTTCGACGATCCCGGCCTGCATGCCGCCCGTGAAGTCGCCAAGGGGCCGGTGATCGGCATCTGCCAGGCGGCGGTGCAGGTGGCCATGACCATCAGCCGGCGCTTTTCGGTGGTCACCACGCTGCCGCGGTCGGTGCCCATCATCGAAGACATCGTCCAGGCTTACGGTGCCGGGCACCATTGCCGCGGGGTGCACGCCATCGACCTGCCGGTGCTTGGCCTCGAGGAAGACCCCGACACGGCGGAGCGCCTGCTTGTTGAGTCGATCGAGCGTGCCAAGATCTATGACCGCGCCGAGGCGATCATTCTCGGCTGTGCCGGTATGTCGAGCCTGTGCGACAGGCTGACCAAAGCAACCGGCGTGCCGGTCATCGACGGTGTCACGGCTGCCCTCAAGATCGCCGAGGCGCTTGTCGGGGCCGGCTACGTGACCTCGAAGGTCAACGCCTATGATTTCCCGCGCCAGAAGGGGCCCATGGCCATTGGCACCGAGGTCCAACTGAGGGCAGTGAGCGGCTGAAGCCTGAAACAAAAAGGGGCCAATTGGCCCCTTTTTGTTTTGTAGGCGATTGCGCCGGTGGCCTGTTTCGGCAGGTAACCGGGGCCGCTCAATCCTGGATGATAGGCGGTGCCGGGGGGATCACCGGCTCTTCGAAAGTGCGGTAGAGCTTGCCCCAGGCCGGGTCATGCATATGCGCCTGCAAGCCGGCCCGCTCGACCAGGGCCTGGGCTTCCCGTTCGCCGAAATCGAGCGCCTGCTCCATGTCGGTTGTCAGCACCTTGCCGCCTTCCATCAGGATCTTGCCGTCGACGATGACGGTGTCGACGTCGCTGCCGAGGACCTGGTGGGCCAGCCGGTGGATCACCATCCAGTTTGGCGTGAGATGCGGCTGGCGCATGTTGATGATGGCGATGTCGGCCTTCTTGCCGACCTCCAGCGAACCGATCTCGTGATCCATGCCAAGCGCTTTGGCGGCGTCGATGGTGATCATCTCGAAAAGCTTGCCCGGCGGCAGCAAGTAGCGATCGTGGTTGTGCAGAAGATGCTGGGTGTACTGGGCGAGGCGAGCTGTCTGGAACATGTCGAAGTGCCTGCTTGGCGACACGCCGTCGGAGGTGATGGCCACCGGCACGCCTCGGGCGATCATGTTGAGAACGGGCGTGGCGCGGCCGGGCGGAGCGTGGGTGACGAATGTGCCCGTCTCGGCAAGGATGTCGACTTCCTCATGCGAGATGCCCCAGCAGTGCTGCAAATGGACATCGGGGCCCAGCAGCGCGTTTTCCTTGTCCTGGAAAGCCATTCGGATCTGGCCGGCGAAAGCGTCGGAATGAATGCGTACGCCCCATTTGCGCGCCGTCTCGCGCACGCGGCGGGCCTGCATGCGGTCGTTGTCGGTGAGCTTGATTGCCCGGTCGGGCGTCGACGCATTGGAAGGATCGAGCGACGGCACGATGGTGAACGGCGTGAGGAACACGTTGATGCGCCCGTCGGCGCTGCCGTTCAGTTCCTGGATGGTCGCCTCAGCACCTTCGATCATCTCCTCGAAAGAGATGTTGCGCCGTTCAGGCTTTCCACTTTCCCAGCGGGTCACCGGATGCGGCCAGGGCAAACCTGCCGGGCCGACGCAAATGATCTCCCGCAGGCCGATCTCGCCATAGGCCTTGGCATGGTTGCTGGCAAAGACCGGGTCGTCGCTGCGCGGCATCGACGAGATGATGCTGACGCCAGTGGTGACGCCGGCGCGCAATCGCTCGAGGCCGGACACAAGGCCATCCGCATACCAGTAGTCGCGGGTGGTGTAGTGGTAGTAGGTCGGCGTGACGATCTGCATCCACATCGAGTTGGTGTCTGCTCCGATGCTGCGGATCAGCACGTGTCCGGCGTGGCCGTGGGCATCGATGATGCCCGGAACGATCAGCTTGCCGCGGCAGTCGACAACCTTCTTGTCCTGATGCCTGGGCTCGAGGTCGCTGGCCAGGCCAATGTCGACAATCCTGTCGCCTGAAATGGCAATTGCACCGTCCTCGATGATCCGCCTTCCGGCGTCCACTGTGACGATTGTTCCGTGAAGCAGTAGCAGGTCGCTCATGCGGTATTCCTCCATTTCCGCTGGCCGCCGGCCTTCTGGCGACCTCGCCGACTCACCGACGCCGCGCGGCGGCAGGGCAGTCCGACGCATTTTTGCTAGCGATTCAGGCAAAATGCGTCAACAATATTGTTGACAATCTTGTCGATCGCCATGATGGTAGATCGCAGGAAGCGTGAATCCTGGGAGGAAAAATGTCTCGCTTTAAGAAACTCATTCTCGGTGCGGTGGCTGCCATTGCGATGGCTGCGCCGGCCAGTGCGGAAACCCTGCGTTGGGGCGGTCGCGCCGACATCTACTCGCTTGATCCGGACTCGATCGCGTCGACGTTCAACCTGTCGTTCCTCAATCATATCTATGAGGGGCTGGTCCGCTACGACGCCAATTTCAAGATCGAGCCTGCTCTCGCGACCGAGTGGAAGCTCATCGACAACAAGGTCTGGCGCTTCACCCTGCGCAAGGGCGTGAAGTTCCATAACGGCGCGGACTTCACTGCCGACGACGTGATTGCCTCGCTCAACCGCGTCACCGATCCGGCCTCGCCGCTGCGCGGCAACATCCCGCTCTACGTCAGCAGCAAGAAGGTCGACGACTATACCGTCGATGTCGAAGTGTCGGCGCCGACGTCGCTGTTCCTCAACGACATGACGAATATCTTCATGTTCAGCGCGAAGTGGCTGAAGGACAATAACACTGAAAAGCCGACCGCCGTCGACACCAAGACGGAGGGCTACGCGACCCACAACACCAACGGCACGGGCCCGTTCAAGCTGGAGAGCCGTGTGGCCGACAGCAAGACCGTGCTGCTCGTCAACGACGTATGGTGGGACGAAAAGAAGCACAATCTCGACCGCATCGAATACATGCCGATCGCCTCGGCCGCGACGCGCGTCGCAGCGCTGCTGTCGGGTGAAGTTGACCTTGTCGACTCCGCGCCGATCCAGGATCTTCCCCGCCTCGAGAGCTCGGAAGGCCTCTCGGTCATGAAGAAACAGGAGTTCCGCACGGTCTTCCTCGGCTTCAATCGCAAGGAGAAGCTCGAAGACGGACGCGCCAACCCGTTCAACGACGTGCGCGTTCGTGAGGCTGTGGAAGCTGCGATCGACCGCGACCTGATCAATGCCAAGGTGATGCGCGGGCTTGCCCGTCCGTCCGGTTCGTTGATCGCACCTGAGATCGCCGGCTATGCCAAGTCGCTCGACACCTACAGCAAGGCCGATCCGGAACGCGCCAAGAAGCTGCTGGCCGAGGCTGGCCAGGAAGGGCTCAAGTTCTCCTACATGTGCTCCAACGACGAGAGCATCAATGAAGAGGACTTCTGCGCCGGCATCGCAAACATGCTGAAGCGCGCCGGTTTCGATCCGTCGATCGACATCGCGCCGCGCGCCGTCCAGTCGCCCAAGCGTACACAGGGCAAGGCCGACATGTTCAACCTGAGCTGGGCAAACGAGCCGACGCTCGACGCCTATTCCATCCTGGCCCAGGTGCTCTCCACCAAGGACGGCAAGGTTGGCGTGTCGAACTATGGCGGATGGTCCTATCCGGAGCTGGACAAGCTGGTCGCCCAGTCGGTGCAGGAATCCGACAGCGCCAAGCGCCTGCAACTCGAGGAAGCGGCCCTCAAGATCGCCAAGGACGATACGATCCTGATCCCGCTGCATCAGCAGCCTATTGCCTGGGCAATGCAGGGAACGGTGAAGAGCGTCGATTTCCGCTCCGACAACAAGCCGCGCCACTGGCTGACGCAGATGGCCGGCAAGTAAGCCCGGCCAACAGCACTCCCAAGACCTGGGCGCTTCATCATCTGGTGAAGCGCCCTTTCTTTGACCGCGTCAGGCCGAGGCTGGCGCGGTGATTTCAGAATGGAATGACCAGTTATGACACGTCCTGAAGAGCTGACTCTCGGGCAACGGCCGGCTGGCCGCACCTTGATGACGGCCGACTGGCTGCTTGCCTATCACGGCGGCGGCCATTGCCTGGTGCCGCGTGGGGAGCTGGTGATCGAAGCGGGCGAGGTCATCTTTGCCGGGCGCCGGTTTGACGGTGAAGTTGCCCGCCGCATCGACTTCGGCAGCGCACTGATAAGCCCCGGACTTGTCGATCTCGACGCACTCTCCGACATCGACACCTATGTGCTGGTCACGGACAACCAGCCAGGATGGGCCAAGGGCCGGATCTGGCCGCGTTCCTATGTCGAGCGCGGACCATACGAGATGTATTCCCCCGAAGAGCTGGCCTTCCAGAAGAAGTTCGCCTTCGGCCTGTCGCTGCTCAACGGTGTCACTTCAGCGGCGCCCATCGCGTCGCTCTATTATCGCGAGTGGGGCGAGACGGTCGCGGAGTTCGACGCTGCGGCGGATGCGGCCGGCGATCTCGGCCTGCGTGTCTTCCTCAGCCCGGCCTATCGCTCGGGCGGCATGGTGCTGGAAGCGCCGGGCAAGATCGTGCCTGACTTCAACGAGGCGAGGGGCCTTGCCGGCCTCGATAACGCGATTGCCTTTATCGAGCGCCAGCATGGCCGGCACGGCGGGTTGGTCAACGGCATGCTCGCACCCGACCGGGTCGAGACCTGCACGCTCACCGTTTTGCAACGGACCATGGCTGCCGCGCGCGACCTCGATTGTCGGGTGAGACTGCACATGGCCCAGGGCAAGCTCGAACTCGACACGATGCATACGCTGCATGGTGTTTCCGGGCCGCGGTGGATGGCCGATCATGGTCTGCTCAGCGAGCGGCTGATTACCCCGCACGCCACCCATGCTTCGCCGGAGGACTTGCGGCTGTATGCCGACGCCGGTGTGTCCATCGCGCATTCGCCGCTGGTGTCGGCGCGCATGGGCAGCACCCTCAATTCGTTCGCCTCATGCAGGAAGCTCGGCATCAATATCGGCATGGCGACGGACACCTCGCCGCCCGACATGCTGATGAACCTGCTGATGGGCCTCATCGCCTGCCGCATCAGCGAGAAGGCGTCCGACTCGGTTTTCAGCAAGGACCTCTACGATGCCGCAACGCTCGGCGGCGCCAAGGCGCTCGGCCGCACCGACATCGGGCGCCTGGCCGCAGGCGCCAAGGCCGATGTATCGGTATTCCGCCTCGACGATCCGCATATGACGCCGACTGTCGATCCGATTACCACGCTCGTTTTGGGCGGTTCGGGAAAGGTCACGCAGGCGGTGTTCGTCGACGGGCGGCTGTCGATGCTGGACGGCAAGCTCGCCGGCTTCGACATCCGCGCCGCGCGCGAACGAGCACAGCGACAGTTCGAGGGGCTGATCGCCAAATACCCTGACAGAAGCTGGCAGCATGCGCCGGCGTCCGAGATCTTTGCGCATAGCTACCCCGCCATGCCCTGAGGAGCGTGGCGTGGGGAGCGAGCCAGCTCAACGGCGTGGCCGAAAACCGGCAGCGGCCTCAAAAGCTGCTCTCGCGGCCTGATGAGATCAGACATTTGCTTTCTCGCAACGCCAAGCCGCGGAAAAGTCGAAGGGTTCCGAGCAGGGACTGGCGGTTTGCCAACTGCGGAGTGCGCAGTCTCTTGCGCGCGGTCTCGCCCGGCGATTTCCCTATTAACGCTCGAAATTCGGCGATCCATCGCATTGCGTAGATGATGCCCTTGAGACCAGCTCACAATCCGGATTAGCTTCATCCATGCGATTTTTGCTGGCCCTGATATTGTCGGTGTTCTCGTCGGTTGCTCTTGCGCAGGACTGTGTCGTCTTGCTTCATGGGTTGGGGCGCACGGACACGTCTTTCCTGCTGATGGAGGAAACGCTCGGCACGTTCGACTTTGCCGTCGTCAACGAAACCTATCCTTCGATGGATGCGCCGATCGACAAGTTGATCGCCCATGTCGATACGTCCGTGGCCAAGTGCGGCAAGGCAGGCAAACTCAACTTTGTCACCCACTCGATGGGCGGCATTCTGCTCAGGGTCTGGCTGATCGACAACCGGCCGGCAAATCTCGGTCGCGTCGTCATGCTCGGACCGCCCAATCACGGTTCTGAGGTGGTGGATACTCTAGGCGACATCAGGCTCTTCGAGATGATCAACGGCCCGGCCGGCATGCAGCTCGGCACGGGCCCGGACAGCATTCCCAACCAGTTGGGCGCCGCCGATTTTGAACTCGGCATCATCGCCGGCGACAGGTCGGTCAACCCGATCCTGTCGAGCATGTTCAACGGCCCCAATGACGGCAAGGTGTCAGTGGAAAGCACGAAACTCGAAGGCATGGCCGATCATATCGTGCTGCCGACGACACATACCTTCATGATGAACAATCCGCTGGTCATCGCCCAGACGCTGAACTTCCTGCGCAACGGGCATTTCGACCATCAACTGACGCTTCGCGAACTGTTCCGGCGCGGCTTGGGCAATTGAGCCTTCAAAGGGAAGACCATGCGGCGCTTCTTCATCATTCTTTGCCTGCTGATTGTCGCCGTCACCATCGGGCTGTCGTTCTATCAGCCGCCGATGCGGCTGATGCCGGCGCCGACGGTTTTTCTCGACGGGCAGCCGAATGCCTTTGCCGGGAATCCGTCGCTGAAGGCCGACCCGCGCATCGAGCTCTTCTACGCTACCAACCGGCTGCCGGTCGGGCCGCGCGACAACAGGCTCTATGCGGTGGTGCCGGGCCGCGACCTCAACACCGGCGTGGCGAGCGTCAGGATAGGCGAAGAAGGCACGACCTGGGACAAGATCTACGCCTGGTCCACCGGGACCAGCGAGGACCAGCGCCCGTTCCTCCACCTCGAAACCATGAACGAGCAGGCAAGTATCGCCAATGACGAGCGGCTGTCTGCGGAAGCCAAGGCGTGGTTCGCCGAGATCAACAAGGTTCTGGAGCGCAGCCGCGACAAGGACATCATCGTCTATGTCCACGGCGCCAACACCACCGTCGAGCGCGCCGCCGGACAGGCAGCACAGCTGCATCATTTCACCGGGCGCAATTCGGTGGTGGTGTTGTTCGTGTGGCCGACGGCCGAGAATTTCCTGCGCTATTCCCGGGACATGGTCACCGCCTTCGGGGCAGCGCCGCATCTCGCCAAGCTGGTCGAGCTGCTGTCGCAAAACACCAATGCTGAAAAGATCGACGTGTTCACCTACAGTGCGGGCGGCACGGTCGGCAGCGATGCAATGGCCATGGTCGGCCGCGATGCCATTGCGCCGGGAGCGCTCGCGACCAGGCTGGGCGAGGTTTATCACGCCGCACCCGACGCCGATTTCCGCAGCTTCGTCGATGACATGCGCGACTATGCCGACAAGGCGCAGCGGGTGACGTTCTCGGTCAATCTCAACGACAGCGCGCTCAGGCTGTCGCAGGTGGTCAATCGCGCCTCGCGGGCCGGACGGCCGGACATGCGCGAACTCACTCCCGACGCGACGAGCTGGCTGCTCGATGCGACCAAGCAATACGGGCTCGAATTGCTCCGGGTGCGGCCGGAGAACATTCCCGGCCTGTCCAGAACGTCGCACACATTCTGGTATGATGACCCCTGGGTGAGCAGCGACGTGCTGATCACGCTTCTTTATCACCTGCCCGCCAACCAACGTGGCCTGGCAGAAGGCGAGACTGGCTCGGGCGCGCACTACTGGACCTTCATGCCGGACTATCCCGAGCAGCTGTCGAAGGTGATGGACCGGCTGCGGCAAAAGGGGCTGGCTTTGCCGGCAGATGGCGCCGCAGGGCTGCCATGATCAGATAGGGCGGCGTTTGGCCCGGCGAAGCGGCGCAGCAAGCTTGAGCTTTCTCAGATCGCGGCAACGTAAATCGCGATGACGTAATAGAGCACATGGAGAAGATAGGTCTGCCCATTGCCGGTGTAGAGCTTGCGCACGAAACCGCCGGCCTCGACGGCCAGGCGGGACAGGCCGTTCCAGAACCCGTCGGCCAGCGGCACCACTACAGGCGCAAGGGCGGACTGGCAGAAGCGGTAGAACGGAGCGATGCCGAGCGGTACTGTGCTGCCGCGTCCGCTTCGGTAGAACAGCCACGACAGTGCGAACAGCAGGGCAGCGGCGGCGGTCGACGACTTCAGCCGCGCCTTCAAGCGAAAATTTGGCTACAGCCCAAGCGAAGTGAAGATGCGCGGCAGAGCCGAGGGTACTGCAAGACCTCATGCGGATATCGAGGCGGACGCGCCGCCCAAGCGCTGGGGCTCACTCTTGCGCCGTCTTCAAGGCTAATCGACAAATTCGGCCGCGTGCAGATTGTTCCTGTTTTACGGAACATCATCAGTCATGCGGCAAACGGGATGCAGCGCAGCGTCGGAGGGGACATGCCAATTCAGGGCGAAGGCCGGATGGTCGGACAACTGGCGACAGGTATTCTGGTCTTGGCGCTCATGCATTTTGCGCAGTCGATCTTCGTGCCGCTGGTCTTTTCGCTGTTTCTGATCGCATTGGTCTGGCCGGTTCAGTTCGCGCTGCAGCGCCGGATGCCGAAGCTCCTGGCGCTGCTCATCACGATTACCGTCACCATCGCCATTGTTCTCGCCGTCGGCTCTTCGGTCATCTGGGGGTTTGGCAAGCTCGGCCAGTGGCTGTTTGCCAATGCCGGCCATTTCCAGGCCATCTATACCGACTGGACGGATTGGCTGGAGGGGCATGGCGTCGCTATAGCCGGGCCGCTCGCCGACCGCTTCGACGTCACCTGGCTGGTCGGTTTCACGCAGACTATTGCCGGGCGGCTCAACAGCCTGGCTGGTTTCGCCATCCTGGTTTTCATCTTTGTCATGCTTGGCCTGCTTGAGGTGGAGGATTTCAATCGGCGCCTCAAGTCACCGAACGCCCAGCCCCAGGGCGAACGGATACTGCTCGCCAATCGTGAGATCGGCGCCAAGCTGCGCCGATTCATGATGGTGCGAACCTTCGCCAGCATCCTCACCGGCCTCGTCGTATGGGGGTTCGCGCTGCTCGCCGGGCTCGAACTGGCAACCGCCTGGGGCGCAATCGCCTTCGCACTCAACTACATCCCGTTCCTCGGGCCGTTCGTGGCGACGATGTTCCCGACCATGTTCGCCATCGCCCAGTTCGAATCCTGGCAGATGGCGGCGATCGTCTTCCTCGGCCTCAACCTGATCCAGTTCATCATAGGCAGCTATCTCGAGCCGCTGCTCACTGGCGCTTCGCTGGCGATATCGCCTTTTGCAGTCATCTTCGCGGTGTTTTTCGGCAGTTTTCTGTGGGGCATTTCGGGCGCGTTTCTCGGCGTGCCGGTGCTCATCGCCTTCATCGTCTACAGCGGCCAGTCGCCATCGACCCGTTGGCTGGCGACGCTGCTTTCGGGAAAACCAGTAGAAGACCCGGAAACCTCGAGCTGAAACGGTGCCAAAATAAGCGTCACAACAATCTGACCGTGCACTCAAGGCGGCAAACACAGCGCGGCGCTGTTTCTACAGCACCTCCGAAGCGCCTTGCACCATTGATTCAGTTGCCAAGACGAGCCTGGAGCGCGGCGATCAAATTCGCAACCGGCCCGGATCGGGTGCCGTCATGTTACCTAGACAAATGGCCGGGTAGCGGCATAAGGCGTGCCGACAAAGCACCAACAGCCTGATGCCGAGACTGTTTGCCAAGTTCGAACCTAAGCCAAGCGGATGCGTCGACAACCTCGAAGAGGGTGACCCGGGGATTAATTTCTACAACCCGCCGCTTAGGTGGGAGTAGCGAGGGACTTCCAGCCGTTGTTGACATTCCGTTTCTGCCGAAGCCAGCTGTCAAATTGTGAAGCTTTGTTGTCGGCTGTAGGCTATCCGATTGCTAACCGTGTTCGACAGGGAGTTCCGACCATTGAGCGTAGCATTTGCCAAGGAGGAAAGTGCTGAGGCAGCATCGGAAACCATCCTGCCGGCTCGCCCTATCTCCGATCGGATCAACCTCGTCACGGAGACGGGCCTGAAGATGCTGCAAGATGAATTGGTCCGCGCTCAGCAGGCTCTTGAGGCCGCTAACGTGCTGGAAGACGTCAACGAAAGACGACGACAGTCGGCGGTTCCGGTTCGAGACATGCGCTATTATGCCGAGCGCGTCCGTACAGCTCAGCTTATGTCGGTGCCCACGTCTAATGACGTGATCGCCTTCGGTCACACCGTTACCTTCAAGCGCGATGATGGCCGCACACAGACCTTCCGCATCGTCGGTGAGGACGAGGCCGACCCGTCTCAAGCCTCCGTATCGCACGGTTCGCCGGTTGCCATCGCGCTGATTGGCAAAACCGTCGGCGACGTTGTCCAGTTAGGGCAGCGCGAACTTGAGATCCTGTCCATTTCCTAGTTGCATTGGGGCGCAACGCACGACCGTGTTGCAGGCATGTCCTGTGACCGCGTTACGGTCAACCACCACCGTCGCCACGCGCGACATCTTGGCCTTAGCACGGCGAGCAACTGCCGGCGGTAATCTCCGTATTGGCGGCATATCCGGCTTTGAAGTGGTCCACTGCCACATGCAAATCTTCCACGTGGACGAACCTGCTGGCGCGTTCGCCATCGTGCGGGTGCCTCTGTCGCGTCAGAGATTCGACGCCAGCTTCATCGCCTCGCAAAACAGGATGCCTTCCTGGTCGGCCAGTGTTTGACTGATCTCGAAATGGTTCTGGCCTTGGGCGAGGATCAATTCACTTCGCTTGCCTGCTGCGAGCAGGCCGGCGTGCAGCGCCTTTGCTTGCCGGCAATATTCATCGGTTTCGGCCTCGCCATAAGCAACAACAAGCGGGCAGCCGATGCGCTCGAGATGGCGCATCGGACTGAACATGTGCACCTCCTCATCGCTCAGCTTCATGTAGGCCCCGCGCGCGCTCAGCATCGATCCTTCCAGATCATAGGCCCCGCTGGCACACATGGCCGCCCCCACCTTGCCGGGAGCGATCCGGCTTTCCGTTTCAGCAGTCAGGGCAGACGCTACGAGATGCGCTCCAGACGAATGACCGATAGCCAGCAGCCGCATGGCATCGCAACCAAGCTCGGCCGCGTGATCCGACAGCCAGCCGATACCACGCTGAACTTGCCGCACCATGTCGGGCAGACTCGCTTCGGGAATGCTGGCGAAATCGAGCACTGCGAAATTCACCCCGGCGGCCACGAAAGCCTCGGCGGCGAAGGCGCTGTCGAGGCGATCGAGCGTTCGCCAGGCGCCGCCATGGACATAGACCACCAGCGGCGCGCCGCGCTTGCTGGCGGAAAACAGGTCGATCCGGTCGAACGCGCCGTCACCGTAGGCCAGGCTCTGGCATCCCAGCCGCTCATGCGCGGCCAGGCTCGCCGTACGATACCAGGCAATGATCTCGGCGGCGTTGGCCGCCCAGGCGCCTTGGTTGTAGTTCAGGTCGAGCCGTTCCTGATCGTAATCGAGAAAGACGAGGTCGGCGCTCTGCTTGTTCATGGCGGGCTTTCGGACTGCGGCTCGAACGGATGGCTGACCGTTCATTGTTGCCGGTAGACGATACGGCCGTCGACCACCGTCAACTCCGACCCGATCTGCGAAAGCGCCTCGGCAGCGCAACTCAGCGGATTGGCCGACAGCACGGCGAGGTCGGCCAGCTTGCCCACGGCGATGCTGCCCTTGACGGCTTCCTCGAAGGTCAGCGCCGCACCGCCGAGCGCTGCGCATTCGAGCGCTTCTTCGCGCGTCAAAGCCTGCTCGGGCGCGATCAGCGCCCCGGTGCGGTCGCGGCGGTTGACGGCATGCGCGATGGAATGGAACAGGCTGAGCGGGACGTTGTCGCTGCCAAACGAGATCGGCACGCCGGCGTCGCGCAGCGAGCGCAGCGGCACGATCTCGCCGGTGCGCTCGCGCCCTAGTTTTTCGACCAGTTCGCTGCCGCGCTTGTAGAGATAGGCACTGAGATGGGTGGTGACGGCGAGGCCGAGGCCGGCGACCTGCTTCACCTGGTCCGGCGTCAGGCTGACGATGTGGCCGAGCACCCAGCGCTGATCCGAGACCGGTGCGATCTCGTCGACCTCGGCAAACAGGTCGAGCATGTTGGGCAGGATGCCGACGGCGCGGATGCCATTGCGGGCCGCCTCGACAAGGACCGTCTTCAGCGCGTCGCGCGGCAACGACGAATTGTAGTGAAAGCCGGCCCAGCCGGTCTGCGGGAAGGCCGCGCTGCGCAGCTCGCGCTCGACCGAACTGTCGATCTCGCCATACAGGCCGGACATGGCGAGCCACTGATCGCCAAGGCCGCGACCGGCCAGCCAATGGCCCCATGATTTCAGCAGCGCACGGCAGTCTTCCGGTGAGGTCGAACCCCATGCCGGGCTGAAGATCATCGAGGCGCGCACTGTCTGCTGCCCCATCGATCGCACCTGCCGGTAGGCGTCGAGCACCTCCGAGGCGACACCGTGCCCCTCGAACACGCTCGTCGTGCCGGCGCGGTTGTAAGCCTGCATCGAGGCCGCGAGCGCCGTCACGCGCTCGGCCGGGCTGAAATGTGGCGCCTGCCGCATCAGCGATAGCTCGACGACAGGCATCTTGTTGGTCTCGATGAAGATGCCGTTCGGCTCGCCAGTCGCCTCGTCGCGGCAGATCTCGATCGATTCGGTCGGCGCAACCGTGGCCGCATCGATGCCGGCCAGCCTTAGGGCCGCGCTGTTGGCGATGGAGACCAGCGGCAGCGTCGAGCGCCAGTAGCCCCAGATCGAACGGATATAGACCGGATTGTCGGGAGCCGCGCGATCGAGATCCCAGCGATCGGGAAAGCGGTTTTCGGCGATGCCCGACAGCACATCCTCATAGCTTGGCGGCTCGCCGATAGGCATGGTCACGATCCACTCGCCCGGCTTCCTGGTGCGGGCGATGGCTGCGATCTTGTCGATGATGTCCTCGATCGACCGGCACCCCGAAAGCGACGGCAGCGTGCTCTTCAGACCCTCGCGGTCCATATGAGCATGGCCGTCGATAAGTCCGGCAACGACGGTTCGTCCGGCTAGATCAATGACCTCGGTATCAGTCGTTGCCAGCGCTGCAATAGCTGCCGATGTGCCGAGCGCCGCAATGCGCTGACCGGCGATCGCCACAGCTTCGTGAATGCCGTCGTCAGCGACAACCTTGCCGTTGAGCAGCACGAGTGTCGGGCTGCAATTGGAAAACGCTGTGGCCATGGAAGTCCTCGAAATGCTGTGTCTGTTGTCGTGACGGATGGCTACAGGGCGACAACAGGCGCGCCCCAAGATTTCGGCCGATTTCGACCGCTGGCCGGCATTGGGATCAGCCGTTGAAATCGACGGCCACGAACACCTGCTTGGTCAGCTCGATATGGGCGCCCAACAATGCAACCGCGCGATCGACATCATGGTCGAGCGCAGCGTTCATCAGCTCGGTATGTGGCTCAAGCGCCAGCGCATCGCGCAACGCATGGTAGGTGGTGCTTTCGCGCCATTCCGGTCCTTTCGACGCAGCCAGACCGGGCGTGATCGCCAGGATCCGGTGATGACGGCGGAGCTGGTCCTTGATCTGCATGTAAAAGCGCATCAGCCATTGCGACTTGCTGGCCGAAAGCAGCGCCAGGTGAAACGCCTCGTGACGCTCCTTCCAGTCGCTGATGACATGCTCTTCCGGGTTCTCGACTGGCGGTTTGCACCGCGACAGACGGAAATGGGCGGCCACGAGCGCCGTCTCCCACGCCTCATCGCCATTGGCGATGGAGTCCGCCAGCATCGGCAGTTCGATCAGCCGGCGCGCATTGGTCAGATCGCTCAACTCTTCCAGCGAAACCGGAGCGACGGTGTAGCCCTTGTTGGCGCTCGAAATGACCAGATGCTCGGCTTCCAACCGCGACAGCGCCTCGCGCAGTGGCGTCCAGCCAATCCCGTAGGTGTCGCGCATGGCGCTCAGCTTCAGGGGCGTGCCCGGCATCAACCGGGTTTCCAGAATTTCCTGGCGCAAGGTGCGATACGCGAACTCCGTCTTGGTGCCGACCTCGGTTCCGTCCATATGACCCTCTCATATAATCTATGGTGTTATATATAACGCGAGGACGAAAGTCGAATTATATATATCTATTGACAGCTTCGATAATCAGAAGAATGATCGAAACTTGAGAGCGCCGCACATACGACGCCTGCGGTGACGACAGCAGAGGCACGATGAACCAGGCAATATCCATGAAGGCGGCGAGCGTGCCGCTTGAGATCGAGCAGCGCGACGCGGCCGACCCGCTGCGCCATTTGCAGGCGCGCTTCCATCTTCCGCCGGGCAAGGTCTATCTCGCCGGCAATTCGCTCGGACCAGCGCCCGTGGCCGCATTCGACGACATCGAGGCTGCCGTGCGCAAGGAATGGGCCGAAGGTCTCGTCCAGAGCTGGAACGATGCCGACTGGTTCTCGCTTGTCGACACGCTGGGCGACCGCATCGGCGCGCTGGTCGGTGCAGCGGCAGGACAGACCGTTGCCTGCGACTCGGTTTCGATCAACGTGTACAAGGCGCTGCATGCCGGCCTGTCGCTGCGCCCGGGCCGCACCACCATCGTGGCGGAGGCCGGCAGCTTCCCGACCGATCTGTATGTCGCCGAAGGTGTCGTCGCCGGCCGCCCTGATATCAAGCTCCTGCTTGAAGGCGTCGATGCCGACAACATCGAGGAGCTGATCGACGAACGCACCGCCGTCGTCCTGGTCAACCATGTCGACTACAAGTCCGGCGAGCTGCGCGACATGGTCGCCCTCACCAGCCGCATCCACGCCGCTGGCGCCATCGCCGTCTGGGACCTGTGCCACAGCGCCGGCGTCATCGCCGTCGAACTTGACGCCTGCGATGTCGATCTGGCCATCGGCTGCACCTACAAGTACCTGAACTGCGGTCCTGGTTCGCCCGCCTTCATCTATGCCGCCAAGCGCCACCAGGCGACGCTGCGCCAGCCACTTTCGGGCTGGTGGGGCCATGCCGCGCCGTTTGCCTTCGAGGTCGGCTATCGCCCGGACAATGGGGCGCGGCGTCTGTTGTGCGGCACCCAGCCGATCCTGTCACTGCGCGCGCTCAATACCGGCCTCGCCGCCATCGAGGACGTCGCCATGGCCGACATTCGCGCCAAGAGCCTGGCAATGTCGGACCTGTTCATCGACCTGGTCGACGAGACCTGCCTCGCCCACGGCGCCACGCTGGTCACCCCGCGCGACCACGCCATCCGCGGCAGCCAGGTCTCGATCACCTTCGAAAACGGCTACGCGGTCGTACAGGCACTGATGGCGCGCGGCATCGTCGGCGATTTCCGCGCGCCCGACATGATGCGCTTCGGTTTCGCGCCCGCCTATCTCAGCTTCGCCGACGTCTACCGCGCCGCCGATGCCTTCAACGATGTGATGAGCTCGGGCAGCTGGCGCGAGGAGCGCTTCAACAGGCGCCGCGCCGTCACCTGAAAGTCCGGCGCGCCCGGTCGAAGCGCGCCGTCTCATACCGGTCGAACCGGAGCACGCCGTCCAAGGGGGGCGGCGGCAACTCTCCGCAACCCTTGGCCACAGTGGCCAGGGGCAAGCCGGAGTACCAAGGGAGGGATATCCAATGAACAACCTGCTCAACAACGGGCTGGCTGCTGCCATGCTTCTGGCGGCTGCTGCCGGCGCAAGCGCGCCGGCACAGGCAGGCGCCACCATCGAGGCCATCCGCCAGCGCGGTGAAGTCGTCTGTGGTGTTTCCACCGGCATCGGCGGCTTCTCGATCGCCGACAGCTCGGGCCAGTGGACCGGCCTGACCACCGATTTCTGCCGCGCCGTCTCGGCAGCGGTGCTTGGCGACGCCGCCAAGGAAAAGTTCGTGCCGCTCAGCCCCCAGCAGCGCTTCACTGCCCTGCAGTCGGGCGAAGTCGACATGCTGACAACCGTCGCCACCTGGACGCTGACCCGCGACGCTTCGCTCGGCCTGCTCTATGCCGGGGTCTATTTCTATGACGGCCAGGGCTTCCTGGTGCCCAAGTCGCTCGACCTCAAGGGCGCGCTCGACCTCGACGGCGCCTCCATCTGCACCGCCACTGGCACCACCAGCGAGCTCAATCTCGCCGACTACTTCCGCGCCAACGGCAAGAAGTTCACCCCTGTGGTCTTTGAATCGCAGAACGAAGCGCGCGCCGCCTTCTTCTCCGGCCGCTGCCAGGCTTTCTCGGCCGACATGTCCTACCTGTCGTCGGTCCGCGCGTCCGACGCGCCGAACCCCGACGAATGGGTAATCCTGCCCGAGATGATCTCCAAGGAACCGCTCGGTCCCGTCGTCGGCCGCAACGATCTCGACTGGTACACGGTTGCCAAGTGGACGCTGATGGCGCTGATCGAGGCCGAGGAAAAGGGCATCACCCAGGCTAATGTCGACCAGATGAAGGACAGCCAGGACCCGACCATCCAGCGCCTGCTCGGCACTTCCGGCGACATGGGCGAAAAGCTCGGTCTCGACGCCGGCTGGGCCTATCGCGCCATCAAGCGTGGCGGGAACTACGGCGAGATCTTCGAGCGCAATGTCGGCCCCAAGACCCCGCTGCGCATGGAGCGGAGCGCCAATGCCCTGTGGACGCAGGGTGGCCAGATGTACGCCCTTCCCGTGCGATGAGACGATGACGGGCGCATCTCAATCAATGCGTTTGGCGGGAGGCTGGAGCGATCCGGCCTTTCGCGCTGTCGCTAGCCAGACCATGGTGCTCGCGCTCGTCGCGGGCATCATCGCATTCCTTGCCATCAACCTGATCGGCAATCTCGAAGAACGCTCGATCCGCACCGGCTTCGGCTTCCTCTGGCAGGCCTCCGGCTTTGAAATCGGCCAGAGTTTCATTCCCTACAGCGCCAGCTCCACCTTCGCCAAGGCTCTGCTCGTCGGCCTGCTCAACACGCTGGTCGTCGCTGTCCTTGGCATCATCTTGTCGACCATCGTCGGCACCATCGTCGGCGTCGCCTCGCTGTCGCGCAACCCGCTCGTCAAGCCGCTGGCCACAACCTATGTCGAGCTCGTCCGCAACGTGCCGCTGCTGCTCCAGCTTTATGTCTGGTATGCGGTGCTGACCCAGATGCTTCCGGCCGCCTCTGCCGCGCCACAGCTTCTGCCGGGCCTGTATCTCGCCAAGAGCGGCCTGCATTTTCCCATCCTGCATGCGGGCGCGGGCCTCGTCCTTGGCGCGCTGATTGCCGGTGCTGTCGCCGCCATTGCCTACGTCTTCTGGTCGCGCCGCCGCGCCGACCTGACCGGCGCGCCCGCGCTGTTGTGGCCGCGTGCGGTGCTGCTGCTTGGCCCCGCGCTTGCCGCCCTGCTGTTCCTCGCCGCTACCAAGCCCTTCGACGTGCCTGAGCCGACACGCTTCGGCTTTTCCGGCGGCGGACTGGTGACGCCGGAGCTGACCGCGCTGCTGATTGGCCTGTCGCTCTACAACGCCGCTTTCATTGCCGAGATCCTGCGTGCCGGCATCATGTCTGTGAGCAAGAGCCAGTCGGAGGCTGCAGCCTCGCTTGGCCTCAGCCGCGCCCACACCTTGCGTCTGGTCATCATCCCACAGGCGCTGAAAGTCGCGGTGCCGCCATTGGCCAGCCAGTATCTCAACCTGGCCAAGAACACCTCGCTGGCTATCGCCATTGGCTATCCCGACCTGATGTCGATCGGCAATACGATCATCAACCAGACCGGCCAGGCCATCGAGGTCATCGCCATCCTTATGGCGGTCTACCTGACCATGAGCCTGTCGATCTCGGCGTTCATGAACTGGTACAATGCGCGTGTCGCGCTGGTGGGGATGAAATGAGCGCAGCCGTCCCGAAACTGCGCCAGCGCCTGTTCGGCTCCGTCGGCAACTCGCTGCTGACGCTGGCGATGGTCGCCGCATTCGTCATGTATGTTCCGCCGCTGCTGCGCTGGGCCTTCATCGATGCGACATGGGTCGCCGCCGCGCCCGATGTCTGCCGCGCCAATGGCGGTGCCTGCTGGTCATTCGTCCACGAAAAGTACCGGCTGATCCTGTTTGGCCGCTACCCATATGCCGAGCAATGGCGTCCGCTCGCTGCCTTGGCACTCGCCATCATGCTGGTGCTTGCCAGCTGCTCGCTGCGCTTTGGCTGGCGCACCGTCGTCGCCGGTTGGGCCATAGGCGTCACCGCCATCATCGTGCTCATGCGCGGCGGCGCGCTTGGCCTCGAATATGTGCCCACCGACCTGTGGGGTGGCCTGCCGCTGACCGTGTTCCTCGCGCTCGGCGGTATGGTCGGCGCGTTCCCGCTCGCCGTCGTGCTGGCGCTTGGCCGGCGTTCTCGCCTGCGCGTCGTCAAGGCGATCTGCGTCGCCTTCATCGAGATGGTACGCGGCGTCCCGCTCGTCACCGTGCTGTTCATGGCCTCGTTCATGATCCCGCTGTTTTTGCCCGGCAAGGTTCAGGTCGATGCGCTGCTGCGCGCGCTCGCCGCGATCACGCTGTTCAGCGCCGCCTATCTCGCAGAAGCCATTCGCGGTGGCCTCCAGGCCGTTCCCGAAGGCCAGGAACAGGCAGCCGAAGCGCTCGGCCTGACCTACTGGCAGACCTCGCTGCTGATCGTCGTGCCGCAGGCGCTGCGCCATGCCATCCCGGCCATCGCCAACCTGTTCATCGGCCTGTTCAAGGACACGTCGCTGGTTGGCATCGTCGGTCTCACCGACCTGCTGCTTGCCACCAAGCAGGCGCTGGGCGACCCGCAATGGCGCAGCTTCGCGCTTGAGGGCTACATCTTCGTCGCCCTGATCTATGTCGCGTTCTGTTTCTTCATTTCGCGCTACAGTCGGTCTCTGGAACGAAGGCTGCAGCACGACCAAAGCTAGGACTTAGAACTCAATCGCAAAGTGATGAGATATTCCGCTGGTGGAGCTGAGGAGGATCGAACTCCTGACCTCGTCATTGCGAACGACGCGCTCTCCCAGCTGAGCTACAGCCCCGTCCAGCGGATGGGCGCATTTATTGGCGGCGCGCGGCGTCTGTCAAGCGAGCAGTTGACGTAGGGGCGATATCGCCTGCGCCGTGGCCGCACTGATGTGTCAGGTAGGTGATCGAAGAGGCGATAGAGCGCAGTCCGCAGACGAAACGGGGCTGCGAGGAGGAAGAAACCTTGCACCGATGGGTATCTGCAAGGGCGGCCAGAATGGCGGAAGGCGCTGGTTAGGCCACGCGGGGCTTGCCGCTCAGGCGTGCAATGGCTAAATGTCGGCAATTCATTGGAGAACGGCATGCTCGCCCTCATTCAGACGATCGTTCTGGCCCTAGACCTGTACTGGTGGATCATCATCGCCTCGGCGATATTCTCCTGGCTCTATGCCTTCAACGTGGTCAACCCGCGCAACCAGGTCGTCGGTACCATCGGCAACATGCTGTACAGGCTGACCGAGCCGGCGCTCAAGCCGATCCGCCGATTCATGCCCGATCTCGGCGGCATCGACATCTCGCCGATCGTCCTTTTGCTCATCCTGTTCTTCATCCGCCAGTTCATCGCGACCACTATCGCGCCGATGGTGCTCTGACCGGCTTGTCCGGTTGCTTCCGCCTCCGTGAGGACGGCGTCGATCTGTTCGCCAGGCTGACGCCGAAATCGTCGACGGATGCGGTCGAAGGCGTCGAGCAGACGGCTGACGGACGTAGCCACCTCGCAGCGCGGGTGCGCGCCGTGCCTGAAAAAGGCGAGGCCAACGTGGCGCTGGCAAAGCTGCTCGCCGCTGAGTTTGGCTTTCCCAAAAAATCCATAAAAGTGGTCGCAGGTGCAACGTCGCGGCTGAAGACCATCCGTATCACAGGCAACACTGGTGAACTGGCCAGGCTGATGGCGGAGCTTGCCAGGCGCTGAGCGAGCTCTGGATTGCGCGGCTCGGGCGCGACATACTCCGGTTGCATGCGCGCAGGATGTTGCGCGCATCGCCGATTTGGAGGGGAGGCCCTGAATGCGGAAGCTTGTCTTGGCACTGGCGCTTGCCATGCCGTTGCACCAGGCCGTGGCGGAAGAGATCTCGAGCGTCTATGTCGAGACCAACACCGAGGTGGACTGCGTCACCTTCGACAAGGCTGGCGCCGATGACGGCGATTACGCCAACATGGTCTGCCCGGGATATCGCGGCTATCCGGTGCTGGTGTTTTCAGCCGATCTCAGGGAATCCGTGTTCTACGGTTTTCCGCCCGCGGGTTTCATCGACATCCCTTGGCAGAGCTTCGAGACGTTCAACCGAAATGCCGGCAAGGCCGAATGGCGCATTTCGAGCCATGACGGCAAGGTGATCCCGTTCGCCACCATCCGCCGTTGGTACGTGCAGGCGGACCCCAGCGAGGGGGACAAGGAAATCGAGGTGCTGGTGGTGGCGAAGGTCGGGCAGCCGGGCAAGGCGGATGGCTGCGTGGTCGCGCTGGTGCTGGCGACCGGCGAGCCCAAGGCCAACGAACTGGCGCGCAAGATCGCCGACGAGCAGGTGCGGGACTTTGCCTGCGGCTCGGACGAGAGGGTGATGGTCGGCGACCCGATGCCGGTGTTCTACTCGGAAGGCAAGACAAAGAATTAGGGCGCGACCGGCAAAGCCAACCGCGCCCTGTATTTACTCGGAAATGCTTGAAGCCTCAGGCCTTGAGGGCCTTGGCGCGCTCGATCGCCTCGACAATCATCTTCTTGGCATAGGCGGCATCGTGCCAGCCGCCGATCTTGACCCACTTGCCGGGCTCAAGATCCTTGTAGTGACCGAAGAAGTGCTCGATCTGCTGCAGGGTGATCTCGGGCAGGTCGGTGTGGTTGAAGACGTTTTCGTAGCGGCGGGTCAGCTTGGGCGACGGCACTGCGATGACCTTCTCATCCTGGCCGGCATTGTCTTCCATGACCAGCACGCCGATCGGGCGCACATTGATGACGCAGCCGGGGATGAGCTGGCGGGTGTTGCAGACCAGAACGTCGATCGGATCGCCATCGCCGGAGAGCGTGTGCGGCACGAAGCCGTAGTTACCCGGATAGTGCATAGGGGTGTAGAGGAAGCGGTCGACGACGAGCGTGCCGGCTTCCTTGTCCATCTCGTACTTGATCGGCTGGCCGCCGACAGGCACTTCGACGATCACGTTGACGTCTTCAGGCGGATTCTTGCCGATCGAAATCGCATCGATGCGCATGGGGAAGCTCCAGAATTAAAGGTGCCTCCCGATAAACGCCTTGGGCCGCGTGTGCAATGCAATATTGATGTCCGAAGACTGCGACGAAAGGCTTGCTTTCCGGATCACTCCCAGACGAAAGCGACTTTCTTCAGCGCCTTGTGGTCGAAAACCTCGACGCCTTCGGCGATGTCGCGGCCGCCGGCACCGGAATAGAAGGCCAGCGCGTTGTCGTTCTCCTCGAGCGCCCAGACCACCATGCCCTTGAGGCCGTGGTCGGCGAGGCGCTGGCGGGCGGCGGCGAACAGCCGGCTGCCGAGACCGATGCCCTGGCATTCGGGGCGCAGGTAAAGCTCGTAGATCTCGCCCTGCTGCTTGAGTTCGCGGGCGCGGTTGCGGCCGAGCGTGGCGTAGCCGGCGATCTTGCCGCCGATCTCGATGACCAGCACCGTCGCGGCGCGGCGGATGGCATTGGCCCACCATTCGCCGCCGCGGCGGTTGATCATGGTGGTCAGCGCGCGATGCGGGATGATGCCGGAGTAGGCACCGCGCCAAGCCTCGTGATGAACCTCGGCGATGGCATCGGCATCGCGGGGTTCGGCTTTCCTGATGTCTATCGTCAGCGTGTTCATAGTTTTTTAACCATAAACCGCGTCGCGACCGTTGCAAAGTGTCCGCGAACGTCGCCGCGGGCCTTTCACATGATCGGGAATGAAGATCAGGACGCAGTGTGTCCAAATGGACTCACCGGGAGATGCCCGAGCTAGATTTCTACGAGGTGGTCGTCGAGTTCGTTGGCGTCGTGCTCGGACACCGGGAAATGCGCCGAGAGCAGGTTGCCGACAGTTGATATGGCAGCGACGAAGCCGTCGGCAAGACGGTTTTCGCCGGCATGGCGGATCAGGTCGGCAACAATGCCGTCCCATTTGTCCTGCGGTACCTTGGCGTCGATGCCGGCATCGGCGACGACTTCAGCATAACGTTCGGCCAGGGACACGAAGATCAGCACGCCGGTGCGCGCCGTCGTCAGGTGAACGTTGCGGGCATAGAACTGCCTGAGCGCGTTGTCATGCGCTGCGCGGTAGAGCAGATTGCGCGGCACCAGCCAGATACGCAATCCGGGCATCCACCACAGCAATGCGCAGGCAGCCGCAACGGCGAGTAGCTGGACGATGACGAAATGCGGCAACCTGACCGCGACCCACCAGTATTCAAGCGCGAAGGCAGCAGTGAGACTGACCAGCAGGATGCCTGTCATGACGGCAAAGGCGGCAGTGAAGAAATAGCCGTCGCTGCGGTGGGCAACGACGCAGTAGATCTCGCCCGATGTTTCGGCTTCGGCAGCGCGGATGGCGGTGGCGATGCGTTCGTGGTCACCGGCGTTGAGCGTGGTTTGGGTCATGTCGTCCTACCAGCTTCCTGACGAGCCGCCGCCACCGGAGGAGCCGCCTCCGCCGGAAAATCCACCGCCACCTCCGCCCGACGACCAGCCTCCGCCGCCGCCACCCGAGGACCAGCCGCCGCCCGATGATGACGAGCCAGAGCGCTGGTTGTAGTTGAAGGTCATGCCCAGCCACTCGTAGCGGCCGGGTCCGAGCTTGCGGCCATAGATGCGCGGCAGGACGGCCATGGCCATGCCGCCGAAAAAAAGCGTCGCCCAAAGCGCTATGAAGACGAAAAAGATGATGTCGTCTTCGCTCCAGCCGGAGACGCCGGTCTGCTCGTTGCGCTTGGCGCGTGCCTCGAGCTCGGCGCCTTCGCCCTCGACGACCATGACGATGTCGTCGACTGCCTTGGAAATGCCGCCCGAAAAATCGCCGGCACGGAAGGCCGGCACCATTGTGTTTTCGATGATCAGCTTGGTGTGCAGGTCGGTCAGCACACCTTCGAGGCCGTAGCCAACTTCGATGCGCATGCGCCGGTCGTTGGGCGCAACGATCAGCAGCACGCCATTGTCCTCGCCAGCCTGACCGAGCTTCCAGGCGCGGAACAGGCGGTTGGCGTAGGGTTCGATCTCCTCGCCGTCGAGGCTCGGGATGGTGGCGACGACGATCTGGTCGGAGGATTTCTGCTCGAACGCTGCAAGCTTCTGCACCAACTCGGCCTCGGTGGTGGCGTCGATGATGCCGGCATTGTCTACGACGCGTCCGGTGAGGGCGGGCAGTTCGGCGGCGAAGGCGGGGGCCGCAAACAACAGAAGTAGGAATGCCAGAACCGCAGAGAAGTGCTTGAGCACCCCCCTCTGGCCTGCCGGCCATCTCCCCCACAAGGGGGGAGATTGGCTGTCATCGCGACCTTCGCCAATCGGCAACATTGAAGAACAGGTGGTTGGGCCGACGTGACTGGTCTCCCCCCTTGTGGGGGAGATGGCCGGCAGGCCAGAGGGGGGTGTCCAGGCGCCCACTTCCATAATTATGTCAGCCACTTCGCTGCGAGCGTAGCGCGCCGATCACCCGCCCTGCTTGGTGCCGAAGTCGATCTTGGGTGCCTCGAGCTTGTCTTCGGCGACGGTGAAATTCTGGAACGGCTGGTTGCGGAACCACAGCGAGTTCCAGATCATGGCGGGGAAGGTCTTGAGCGAGGTGTTGTAGACGCGCACTGTCTCGATGTAGTCGCGGCGGGCAACGGCGATGCGGTTTTCGGTGCCTTCGAGCTGGGCCTGCAGGGCGAGGAAGTTCTGGTTGGCCTTGAGGTCGGGGTAGTTCTCGACGACGGCGAGCAGGCGCGACAGCGCGCTGGTGAGACCCGCCTGGTTGTCCTGGAACGCCTTGAAGGCGTTGGGGTCGGTCAGCGTTTCGGGTGTCACCGTGACCTGGGTTGCCTTGGCGCGAGCCTCGACGACGCCTTCGAGCGTCTCCTTTTCGTGCGAGGCGTAACCCTTCACCGTCTCGACGAGGTTGGGGATGAGGTCGGCGCGGCGCTGGTACTGGTTCAGCACTTCGCTCCAGGCTGCCTTCGCCTGCTCTTCCTGCGTCGGGATGGTGTTGTAGCCGCAGGCCGAAAGCAACGGCACGACAATCGCCAGGAAGACGAAGGCCGGGAGCAGGCGGAAAGCAGGAAGTGCCGGCGAAGCTTGCATGCGCATCTGATTGTCCTCGACAAAGCAACTGATGCGACAGCATTATCACAAACATAGCCGGAGAAAACCGGCGTTTGATTTGGCGCTGATGCCGGGAGAAATGTGACGATGGCGTCGCCAAGAGACAGCGACAGCGAAAAGGAATCACGCCGCATCCTCGACCGCATTGCGCGTGAGAGCGAGCCGGGCGGCGCTTCCTTCGTGTCGCGCAAGACAGACAAGATGCGCAATCACCTTGCCGCCGCCGACGTCGACAAGGCTGACCCGATCGAGCATATCGGCACACGCATCGGCCGTATCCTCGGCTTTGCCCTGACCGTTGGCCTGCTCCTGTGGCTGATCAATTATCTCGTTCGAGGCGGATAAATTCCATGACATCTGAAGTCGGGACAGCCGCGCCACGCGCGGTCATCGTCGTGTCGAGCCATGTCGCGCGCGGCTCGGTCGGCAATCGCGCCGCGGTTTTTGCGTTGGAGACGCTTGGCCACCCGGTCTGGGCGGTGCCGACGGTGATGTTGCCGTGGCATCCCGGCCACGGGCGCGCGACACGCATCGTGCCGCCGACCGAACAGTTCGCCACCTTCATGGCCGATCTCGAGCGGGCGCCATGGCTGGGGGAAGTCGCGGCGGTGTTGTCGGGCTATCTCGGCGAAGCCGGACAGGTCGAGGCCGTGGCTTCGCTGGTCGAGACGGTGAAGGCGAGGAACCCGAAGGCGCTTTATGTCTGCGACCCTGTAATCGGCGATTCCGGCGGGCTCTACGTTGCCGAGGCGCTCGCTGCCGGCATCCGCGACCGGCTGCTGCCTTTAGCCGATATCGCCACGCCAAATCGCTATGAGCTGGAGTGGCTGTCGGGCGCCAAGGCCGACGATATGCGCTCGACGATGGCGGCAGCGCTCGGGCTTGGGCCGGCAACGATGCTGGTGACCTCGGCGCATGCGCTGATGGCCAACGGCACCGGCAATCTTCTTGTCACGCAGACCCAGGCGCTGCTGGCCGAACATCGAACGGTCGAGCGGCCGCCGAACGGGCTCGGCGATCTCAGTGCCGCGGTCTTCCTGGCGCGACTGCTTGCCGGGCACACGCCGGCCAAGGCGCTGCAATCGACAACGGCCGCCGTCTACGAGATCCTGGCGCGCACCTCCAAGCGCGGCGGCGACGAGTTGCAGCTCGAAACGGACGCACAGAGCCTGTCGCACCCGATGGCGATGGTAGAGCTGCGCACGCTTATCCATCCTTCGCGGAGCCGAAAACCCGGTCAGGATTCCGGGGCGTGACGATTGCCGGTGTCGACGGCTGCAAGGCCGGCTGGATCGCGGTGATCCGCGACGGCACCGGGACGAAAGTGCAGGTCTTCGGCAGCTTCGTGGACCTGCTGGCGACAATGCCTGACGATGCGGTGGTGGCGGTCGACATGCCGATCGGCCTGCCCGACTTCACGACCAAGGGCGGACGCGGGCCGGAAGCACTGGTGCGGCCGTTGCTCGGGCAGCGGCAATCGAGCGTGTTTTCGATCCCATCACGGGCTGCGGTTCACGCCGAAACCGCTGAGTTTACCGACCTCGCGACATGGTACGCGGCGCATCGGCGGTCGAGCGAGGTGGCAAGGCGGACGTCGGAGCCGCCGCGCGGCGTGTCGATCCAGGCGTTCGGCATCTTTGCCAAGATCCGCGAGATCGACGCGCTGATGATGGCGCGGCCCGAATTGCGCGAACGGGTGATCGAATCGCATCCCGAAGTGGCGTTCTGGCGACTGAATGGCGGGCAGGCGATGAGCCTGCCGAAGAAGATCAAAGGCCGCGTCAATCCTGATGGCATGGAGGAGCGGAAGATGCTGCTGGCGCGCGTGGGCCATGACCGCAGCTTTCTCGACCAGCCGCCGCCGCGCGGTGCCGCAGCGGACGATTTCCTCGACGCATGCGCGATGATGCTGATCGCCGAGCGGCACGGCCGCGGAGAAACCACGAGTTTTCCGTCGCCGCCGGGGCGCGATATCAATGGTATTCCTGTCGCGATCTGGGTTTAATGCGTCTGTCCGAGAGGGAGGCGTGCGATGATGCCCATTCGTACGATGGCGGTGGTCCTGGCGCTGCTGGCGACTGTCAGTGCCGTTGCGCAGGAAAGCATCGTCGACCGCTGGTATGCGGCGCTGCTCAAGGCGGACGGGGCAGCGCTTTCGCAATTGCTGTCCAACGACGCGACGATAAGGCTCGACGACATCGGCGTGACCCAGAGCAAGGCCGAGTTCATCGCCTCGATGGACGAATGGCAGGCAGCGGTGAAGGGCGCCAAGATCCGCCACAAGATCGAGACGGAAATGGGCGAAACGGTCGTGGTGCGGACCTGCTACGACTTTCCCAACAATGACATGACGACGCGCGAGACTTTCACCACCAAGGGTGGGGTGATCGTCGCCAACACGCAGATGACGATCGGCGAGAACTGCGACGGCTTCTAGGCCTGTGTCAGGCGCGTCATCAACGATGGTTCCGGCAGCCGGCGCCAGACCAGCCATGACAGAATGGCTATCAGGCCCATGATCGGGATGACGGTGGCGAGCGCGTTGACCGGGTCGCCCATCAATGCCGCAGCCGCGCCGCCGACCATGCCAGCTCCCATCTGGAAAAAGCCCATCATGGCCGATGCAGCCCCGGCATTTTCCGGGAACGGCGCCATCGCCGCCGTCATCATTGCCGGCGAGATCATGGCGATGCCGAAGGCGTAGATGCCGACCGGAGCCATGACCAGCAGGAAGGATGGCTCATAGGTCCTGAGCAGGAAGGCCATGGCGATCGAGCCGATGGCGACGAAGATCAGGCCTACCGGCACCATTCGCGCCGCACCATAGCGCTTCATGCATATGCGCATGACGATGGCGCCGGCCATGAAGTTTGCGGTCTGCATCAGCATGCCGACGCCGAACTGGGTGGGCGTGAGGCCGACGCGTTCCATCAGGATGAAGGCCAGCACCGTGGCCTGGGTGTAGATCGCGCCTGTCGTGCCGGCGATGACCAGGCAACACAGGATGAAGTAGGGGCTGCGAAACAGCGAGCCGTAGGAGGTGACGAGAGCTGCCGGCCGGATGCGGCTGAGGTCGCGCGTCACCGTTTCACGCAAGGCAAAGATCGCGACCAGCATGACCACGATGCCGAGCAGCACCATCACGACGAAGATGGCGTGCCAGCCGAAGAATTCCATGGTCAGGCCGCCGAGGGTGGGGGCGATGGCCGGGCCGAGCGCCAGCAAGATGCCGATCATGTTCATGATGCGGGCCGAGCGTTCATGGGTGAAGACGTCGCGAACGACAGCGCGCGCCACCGAGACGCCGACGGCGGCACCGACGCCCTGGAGGAAGCGCGCCACAACCAGCGTTTCGATGTTGGGCGCCATCAGCGCCAGTACGCTTGCGGCAAGATAGATCGCCATGAAGACGAGCGTGATCGGGCGGCGGCCGAAGCCGTCGGAGAGTGGGCCGCAGACCAGCTGGGCGAAGGCGAAGCCGCCGAAATACAGCGACAGCGTCATCTTGACCGCGGCTTCGGTGGTGCCGAAGGCCTGGACGATCTCGGGCATGGCAGGGGTGAAAAGCGCCAGCGAGATCGGGCCGATCGCAACCATCAGGCCGCCAATCAGCGAGACCCTACGTTCGCTCATGATCGGCGCGGTTTCGACGAGATCGATCGCCGGGTTTATGTCGGAGCGCATGTTCATGCCGCCGCGTCCTCGCCCGAAAGCGCTTCGGCACGATTGGCGAGCAGGTTGGTGCGGGCTGCCCGCAGCGAAACGAGAAGGCGCTGCCAGTCGTCGGGATCGATGCCAAGGGCGGCCTCGCTGCGGATCGCCGCGGCGATGGGCTCGATCTGCCTGACGACGGTGGAACCTGCTTCGGTGAGGGTGACCAGCTTGGCGCGGCGATCGGCCGGATCGGGCTGGCGCTCGACAAAACCCTTGGCTTCGAGCCGGTCGACAAGACCGCTCAGTGTCATCGCCTCGACGCCGAGACGTTCGGCCAATACCGTCTGGCGGATGGGGCCGGTGCGGCTGACATTGAGTAGCGCGCGGCCTTCGCCGGTGGTCAGGCCGAGGCCGGCCTGCGTGGTGCGGCGGTCCATCTCGGCGCGGATGATGCGCGACAGATCGTTGACGATGAAGCCAAACGTGTCGGTTTCGGAGGTTGCAGGCATATTAGTAAGTAATCCTTATTATATGGCTTACTTAGTTTACCATAGGCGACGAGTCAATGCGGTTGCGCAGCTTCCGGTCCGGCCCTACATCGAGGCTTGTCCGCACTGAATGCCAATCGAGGAAGCCATCCATGTCCGCCAGCCAGAACATCGATCTCGCGCGTCATCCGCTGACCCATTGGGCCGGGCCGCTTGGCCTGCCGGATTTCACCAGGATCGAAGACAGCGATTTCGGTCCGGTGTTCGATGCCGCCCTTGCCGCGCATGCCGCCGAGGTCGAGGCGATTGCCGCCAATGCGGAGCAGGCGACGGTTGCCAACACGCTCGAGGCGCTGGAACTGGCGGGCCAGCCGCTCGACCGCGTATCGTCGATCTTCTGGTGCCGTGCCGGCGCCCACACCAACGATGCGATCCAGGCGATGGAACGCGAGATTTCGCCGAAGATGGCCCGCCATTTCTCGGCGATCTCGATGAACGACAAGTTGTTTGCACGTATAAATGACCTCTACTCCCGACGCGACTCGCTCGGCCTCGACCCCGAGACGCTGAGGGTGCTGGAAAAGACCTGGAAGGGCTTCGTCCGTTCGGGTGCCCGGCTCGAGCCCGAAGGCAAGAAGCGACTTGCCGACATCCAGGAGGAGCTTGCTTCGCTCGGCGCCAGGTTCGGCCAGAACGTGCTGGCCGACGAGAAGGAATGGGTGCTGTTCCTCGAAGAAGGCGATCTTGCCGGCCTGCCGGAGTTCGTCAGGGGAGCGATGGCCCAGGCAGCGGAGACGCGCGGCCAGAAGGGTCAGTATGCCGTCACCCTGTCGCGCTCGATCTACGAGCCGTTCACCACATTCTCCGAACGCCGCGACCTGCGCGAAAAGGCGTTCAAGGCGTTTGCCGGACGTGGCGAGACTGGTGGCGAGACCGACAATGCGAGCGTCGTGCGCGACACGCTGAGCCTGCGCGCCGAAAAGGCCAGGCTGCTCGGCTATGGCAGCTACGCAGCGCTGAAGCTCGACGACACCATGGCCAAGACGCCAAAGGCGGTGATGGAGTTGCTCGAACCGGTGTGGAACAAGGCGCGCGAGAAGGCTGCCGCCGACGAGGCAGACCTGCAGCGGCTGGCAGCAAGCGCCGGCAGCAATGACAAGCTCGCAGCCTGGGACTGGCGTTTCTACCAGGAGAAGCTGCGGGCCGAGAAATACGCCTTCGACGAGGCTGAGTTGAAGCCCTATCTCCAGCTCGAAAAGATCATCGATGCCTGCTTCGACGTTGCGACCAGGCTGTTCGGCATCACCTTCAAGGAGGTGTCCGGCATTCCTGGCTGGCATCCCGACGCCAGGGTGTTCGAGGTGTTCAATGCCGACGGCAGCAAGCGCGGGCTGTTCCTCGCCGACTATTTCGCCCGCCAGTCGAAGCGCTCGGGCGCCTGGATGAGCGCGCTGCAGTCGGGCTACAAGCTCGGCGAAGGCTCGACGCCTGTCATCTACAACATCATGAACTTCGCCAAGCCGGCGCAAGGCGAGCCGGCGCTGCTGTCGCTCGACGAGGCCAAGACGCTGTTTCACGAATTCGGCCACGCCCTGCATGGCATGCTGACCGATGTCACCTGGCCGTCGGTGGCGGGCACCTCGGTCAGCCGCGATTTCGTCGAGCTGCCGTCGCAGCTTTACGAGCACTGGCTGACGGTGCCGGCGGTGCTGGAAAAGCACGCGCTGCACTACAAGACCGGCAAGCCGATGCCGAAGGAACTGCTCGACAAGATGCTGGCGGCCAAGACTTTTGGCGCCGGCTTCGCGACGGTGGAGTTCACCTCGTCGGCGCTTATCGACATGGCCTATCATGCCCGTCCCGACGCGCCGGCGGAGCCCGCCGCCTTCGAGGCGGAAACGCTGGAAAAGCTCGGCATGCCCGAGGCGATCGTCATGCGCCACCGCACGCCACATTTCCTGCACGTCTTTTCGGGCGAGGGCTATTCGGCCGGTTACTACTCCTACATGTGGTCGGAAGTGCTTGATGCCGACGCTTTTGCCGCCTTCGAGGAGACGGGTGATGCGTTCAACGCCGACATGGCCGAGAAGCTGCGCAAGCACATCTATGCCGCCGGCGGCTCGGCCGATCCGGAGGAGCTCTACAAGGCCTTCCGCGGCAAGATGCCGTCGCCCGAGGCGATGATGGAAAAGCGCGGGTTGAACTAGCTTCGGCTTGGTAGGCACTGTGCGAAGCTACCCCCACCCCTAACCGGTTAGGGGTGGGGGTATCAACGCCACCACGGGTTTTGGCTAGGAGCCGGACAAGAATGGAATTGCCAGCAGCATTGCGCGCGGCGGTCGACAGGGCGTTGGAAGGCGTGCCGCTCGCCGAGCTGCAGCGTGCTGCCGACACGTTGTCGAGCCGCTACCGGGCCGAGACGCGCGACGGCAGGCTGCATCTGTCCGACGAGATGTTCGCCAACGCCTATCTGGCGACGCGGCTGCCAGCGACGTTTGCCGCCGTGCGGGCAAGTCTGGAGAGTGCCGCCGAGCTGATGCCGGCGTTCGAACCGACGAGTCTGCTCGATGTCGGCGCCGGTCCCGGCACGGCACTTTGGGCGGCTTCGGATTGCTGGCCGACGATTGCCTCGGCGACGATGCTCGAAGCCAGCCAGTCGATCCGCAAGGTTGGCGTGGAACTATCGGCGCATTCGAGTGTCGGGAATGTCGAATGGCGCGCGGCTGATGCCGCCAAGAGTCTTGAGGCCGACAAGGCCGACCTGGTGACGCTGGCCTATGTGCTCGACGAGTTGTCGCCGGCCGAGGGGCTGGCGCTTGTCGAACGGCTATGGGCGGTGACATCAGGATTGCTGGTGATTGTCGAGCCAGGCACGCCGGCTGGTTGGCGGCGGATGATGGCGGTGCGTTCGCGCGTCATCGAGCTCGGTGCGCATCTGGCCGCACCTTGCCCGCATAGCCAGAGCTGTCCGATCGTCGAACCCGACTGGTGCCATTTTTCGCGGCGTGTGGCGCGTTCGCGGCTGCATCGGCTGACCAAACGCGGCGAGGTGCCGTGGGAAGACGAAAAATACATCTTCCTGGCGGCATCGCGGATGCCGGCTGAAGCATTCCACGCCCGGGTACTGGCGCCGGCGCGCGGCGGATCGGGAAAGGTTCATCTCAAGCTGTGCCAGAAAAATGGTTCGATTGACGAAAAGCTGCTAACCAAACGTGACGGCGAGCTGTTCAAGACGGCACGCCGGGCCGACTGGGGTGACGTTTTGTAGCGTTGCCGGGATACGGAAAATCAGCCGATTTGCCCGCCCCCCTTTCGCATTTGCGAAAAAACCTGTATGAGCCCGCCCACACGAAACGCGGCGCGTCGACAGGCTGTGCCCGCAACGCTCCCGAGTAGATATATGAACCTCCGCAACATCGCGATCATCGCGCACGTCGACCATGGCAAGACCACGCTCGTCGATGCGCTCCTCAAGCAATCCGGCTCGTTCCGTGAAAATCAGCGCGTTGCAGAACGCGCGATGGATTCGAACGATCTCGAAAAGGAACGCGGCATTACCATCCTTGCCAAGGCGACTTCGGTCGACTGGAAGGAAACCCGCATCAACATCGTCGACACCCCTGGCCACGCCGATTTCGGTGGCGAGGTCGAGCGTATCCTGTCGATGGTCGACAGCGCGATCGTTCTTGTCGACGCCGCCGAAGGCCCGATGCCGCAGACGAAGTTCGTCGTTGGCAAGGCGCTCAAGGTCGGCCTGAAGCCGATCGTCGTCATCAACAAGATCGACCGTCCCGACGCCCGCCACCAGGAAGTCATCAACGAGGTGTTCGACCTGTTCGCGGCGCTCGACGCCACCGACGAACAGCTCGACTTCCCGATCCTCTATGGTTCGGGCCGCGATGGCTGGGTCTCCGAGAATCCGGAAGGACCGAAGGACCAGGGGCTCGCACCGCTGTTCGACCTCGTGCTCAAGCATGTTCCGGCGCCTACCGTTCACCCTGGCCCGTTCCGCATGATCGGCACCATTCTTGAGGCAAACCCGTTCCTTGGCCGCATCATCACCGGCCGCATCGAATCCGGCACGCTGAAGTCCAACATGCCGGTCAAGGTGCTGCACCATGATGGCACGCTGCTGGAAACCGGCCGCATTTCGAAGATCCTGGCCTTCCGTGGCCTCGAGCGCCAGCCGATCGAAGAAGCGCAGGCAGGTGACATCGTCGCCATTGCAGGCCTTTCCAAGGGCACCGTCGCCGACACCTTCTGCGACCCGGCCGTCACCGAGCCGCTGCATGCGCAGCCGATCGATCCGCCGACCGTCACCATGTCCTTCATCGTCAACGACTCGCCGCTGGCCGGCACCGAAGGCGACAAGGTCACCAGCCGCGTCATCCGCGATCGCCTGCTCAAGGAAGCCGAAGGCAACGTCGCCCTCAAGATCGAGGAGTCGGCCGACAAGGATTCGTTCTACGTTTCCGGCCGTGGCGAACTTCAGCTGGCCGTGCTGATCGAAACGATGCGCCGCGAGGGCTTCGAGCTTGCTGTGTCGCGTCCGCGCGTCGTCATGCAGAAGGACGAGAACGGCGAACTGCAGGAGCCTGTCGAAGAGGTCGTCATCGACGTCGACGAGGAGCATGCCGGTGTCGTCGTGCAGAAGATGTCGGAGCGCAAGGCCGAGATGGTCGAGCTGCGTCCTTCGGGCGGCAACCGCCAGCGCCTGGTGTTCCATGCGCCGACGCGCGGCCTGATCGGTTACCAGTCCGAGCTTCTGACCGATACGCGCGGCACGGCGGTGATGAACCGTCTGTTCCACTCCTATCAGGCCTACAAGGGCGAGCTGCCCGGCCGCACCAACGGTGTTCTGATCTCCAACGAGCAGGGCGAGTCGGTGGCTTTCGCCATGTGGAACCTCGAAGACCGCGGCCCGATGGTCATCGACGCCGGCGTTAAGGTCTATCAGGGTATGATCATCGGCATCCACAGCCGTGACAACGACCTTGAGGTCAACGTGCTGAAGGGCAAGAAGCTGACCAACATCCGTGCCGCCGGCAAGGATGAAGCAGTGCGCCTGACGCCGCCGATCCGCATGACGCTGGAACGCGCCCTGGCCTGGATCCAGGACGACGAGCTGGTCGAAGTGACGCCGAAGACCATCCGCCTGCGCAAGCTCTATCTCGACCCGAACGAGCGCAAGCGCTTCGAGAAGTCCTCGAAGACCGCCGGCGCGGCATAAGCTTCGCTGCATGAATAAAAAAGGGCGTCTCCACCGGAGGCGCCCTTTTTGTTTGCGGCAACGGCAAACTTACATCTCGATGATCGGGGCGACTTCGACCGACCCGCCGGCGTCAAGGATCGGGCATCCCTTGGCGATGCGGGCGGCGTCGGCGGGATCTTTCGCGTCGACCACCGAGTAGCCGCTGACCGGATTTGCGCCGCCGTCATTGGTGACAGCACCGTTGGCTGCAACTGTCTGCGACTTGCCGACCGGGTTGCCGCCGTCGACGACGGCCGCACCGAGTGCGCCGAACCAGTCCATCCAGGCCTTCATCACCTTGGCGCCTTCTTCCTCCGACTGCGGCATCGCACCGCCGTGATAGACGAAGAGAAACTTGGCCATGACGTCTCCTCCATGGCGTACCGACATGCCGGCCACCCGGCATCGTGCCAGCGCGCGGGTTATTCATTCGCCGGGGACCTGTCATGGGCAAGCCGGTTTACCTCCGATCTCGCAAAGTTGAAGGCAGAGGGTCGCCATTTCGACTGCCAGTTGCAAGTTTGGCGGCATGCCGTAAGTTTCTTCGATCACCTATTCAGGGAAAGACGATGGAACCGACTTCGCTTTTGATCTTTGCCGGTGCACTTCTTGTCGCGGCCGGTTCGCCTGGGCCGTCGATCGCCGCGCTTGTGGCACGTGTCGTCACCAAGGGCTTTCGCGACGTGTTGCCGTTCCTGGCGGCAATGTGGATCGGCGAAGCGATCTGGCTGTCGCTGGCAGTGTTCGGGCTCGCCTTCGTGGCGCAGTCGTTCCACATGGCCTTCGTGGTGGTGAAATGGGCCGGCGTCGCCTATCTCGTCTATCTCGCCTGGAAAATGTGGACGGCACCTGTCGAGGCGCGTGAAGGCGAGATGCCCAGCCAGGACTCTCCGCTCAAGCTGTTTGCCGCCGGCATGGCGGTGACGTTGGGCAATCCGAAGATCATGATGTTCTACCTCGCGCTGCTGCCGACCATCATCGACCTTGCTTCGGTGTCGATCGTCGGCTGGCTCGAACTGACGCTGACAATGGCAGCGGTACTGATCGCCATCGACCTGTGCTGGGTGTTTGCAGCAGCACAGGCGCGCAAACTTTTGCGGAGCAAGCGGGCGATGCGAATCGCGAATCGGGTCAGCGCTACGACGATGGCGGGGGCTGCCGCGGCGATTGCCGCGAGGTAAAGCCGAAATTTTTATCAGCCTGCGTGCGCAGCGTTCCTTGTGGACGCTGCGTCAGCCTGTTTCGTGGGCATTTTCTGCCTGCTGCCTAGGCGTTTTTCCCAACCTTCCGTCAAACCTTTGTCGCTAAAGGCAGGCCATCTGCTACGATAGTCGTAAAAGCATGTGACGGGACGGGAGATACTAGCGTCATGGCCGCACCAATGAAGTCGAAGGCGAAATCCGCCAAGACTGCATCCGCCTCCAAATCCTCCAACAGACCTCCCCAGCTCCACGAACTGCTGCTTGCCCGAGCGCCGGCCGAGGACGTGGCCGATTACGAGCCGGGCATGCTGGAGCGCGCCGCACAGCTTGCCGAACAGGCCGTGCTCAAGCACCGCAAGGGCTCCTCGGTCATCGACATCGAGACCGACGCTGGCGTCGTCCGCCACGGCCGGCCGGTCAGTGTCGTTACCGTCGTCAACGACAACATGCCGTTCCTGTTCGATTCGGTGCTCGGCGAGATCACCGAGGCCGCCGGCGAGCCGGTTCTGGTGACCCATCCGGTCATTCTGGTACGTCATGGCCGCACTGGCGTTGACGAGATCCTGAGCGACGGCGGCGCCCATAAGGGCGAAGAGGCAGCCGATAAGCTCAGCGTCATCCATGTCCACATCCCGCCGCTCGGCAAGGACGCCGCCGAGGCGCTGCGCGAGCGGCTGAAGAAGCTGCTCGGACAGGTGCGCGCCGCCGTCACCGACTGGAAGCCGATGCTGGCGAGGCTCGATCAGGCGATCTCGGAATTCCGCTATGCACCGATCCCGCTCGACAAGAATGCGGTGACCGAAGCGATCGCCTTCCTCGAATGGCTGCGCGACGACAATTTCACCTTCCTCGGAATGCGCGAGTTCAAATATTCGGGCGGCGAAAAGAGTGGCATGCTGGAGCGCGCGGACAAGCCGGGCCTTGGCATCCTCGCTGATCCCGATGTGCTGGTGCTGCGCCGCGATACGATCGACGCGACGTCGACGACGCCCGAAATCCGCGCCTTTCTGCACGGCCCGGACCCGCTGATCGTCACCAAGGCCAATGCCAAATCGGTGGTGCACCGCCGTGCCTATCTCGATTACATCGGCATCAAGGCCTATGACGCCAAGGGTCAGCTCTCGGGCGAGCTGCGCATCGTCGGCCTGTTCACATCGACCGCCTACACGCGCTCGGTGATGAAGATCCCCTATCTGCGCTCCAAGGCCGAGACGGTCGTGCACAAATCGGGCTTCGACCCTGCCGACCATTCCGGCAAGGCGCTGATCAACGTGCTGGAATCCTACCCGCGCGACGAGCTGTTCCAGATCGCCGTGCCGACTTTGCGCAAGCACGCCGAGGCGATCCTGGGCCTTGTCGAGCGGCCACGGGTACGTGCGCTGGTCCGCGTCGACCAGTTCGATCGCTTTGTCTCGGTGCTGATATTCGTGCCGCGCGACCGCTACGATTCCGTGGTTCGCGAAAAGATCGGCGCCTATCTCAAGAAGGCCTTCGAAGGGCGCTTGTCTGCTTACTACCCGGCGTTCCCGGAGGGAGGGCTGGCACGCGTGCACTTCATCATCGGCCGTTCCGGCGGCAAGACGCCAAAGGTCGAGCAGACTGCGATCGAGGCGGCGCTCCGCGACATCGTCACGACCTGGGAAGACGGGTTGCGCGAGGCGTCGGCCGAAGCCGGCACGTCCACGACACTGGTGGCGGTCGCCAACCAGTTTCCCGAGGACTACCGCAACAGCTTCTCGCCGGCAGCAGCGCTACTGGACGCCCAGCGGATTGCCACGATCAACCCGGCCAATCCAATCGTCATCGACTGCTATCGCGACACCGGCCAGGCACCGGCGCAAGCTTCGCTGAAGATCTATCATCATGGTGCGCCGGTGGCGCTGTCGCGACGCGTGCCGCTGCTCGAAAACATGGGCTTCCGCGTCATCAGCGAGCGCACCTTCGAGATCGGAGAGAAGGGCGAAAGCCAGATCTTCATTCACGACATGGAGCTGGAAAACGCTTACGGCCAGCCGATCGACCTCGCCGACAGCGGAGCGCTGTTCGAAGAAGTGTTCCTGTCGGTCTGGACCGGCGACGCCGACAATGACGGCTACAATGCGCTGGCCCAGACGGCAGGTCTCGGAGCCAACGAGATCGTCATCCTGCGCGCCTATGGCCGCTACCTGCAGCAAGCCGGCATTCCGCAGAGCCAGGATTTCATCGCGGCAGCACTGAACCGCTATCCCGATATCGCACGTGGCCTGCATGCACTGTTCGTTGCTCGGCTCGATCCGGCGCAGGAAACGGATGGCCTGGTCACCGCCAAGCACCTCAAGGCCAAGATCAAGGATGCGCTTGAAGCGGTTCCGAACATCGACGACGACACCATCATCCGGCGTTACGTCAACCTGATCGAGGCATCGCTGCGGACCAACCACTTTGTCGGCGGCAAGAAGGAGCGCGGCCAGTCGCTGGCGATCAAGCTCGATTCGCGCAGCGTCGAGGGTCTGCCGGAGCCGCGGCCGTGGCGCGAGATCTTCGTCTACGGTTCCGAGGTCGAAGGGCTGCATCTGCGCTTCGGCGCGGTGGCACGTGGTGGTCTGCGCTGGTCGGACCGTGCCCAGGACTACCGCACCGAGGTGCTCGGCCTGGTCAAGGCGCAGCAGGTCAAGAACGCCGTCATCGTGCCTGTCGGCGCCAAGGGCGGCTTCTTCCCCAAGCGCCTGCCGGTTGGCGGAAGCCGCGACGCGGTGTTCGAGGCCGGCAAGGCGGCCTATGTCAACTTCGTCTCCAGCCTGCTGTCGATCACCGACAACCTCGACGGCGACAAGGTCGTGCCGCCAAAAGGCGTGGTGCGCCGCGACGTCGACGATCCGTACTTCGTCGTTGCCGCAGACAAGGGCACGGCGACCTTCTCCGACACCGCCAACGGGATCAGCGAAAAGCACGGCTTCTGGCTCGACGACGCTTTCGCCTCGGGCGGTTCTGCCGGCTACGACCACAAGAAGATGGGCATCACCGCGCGTGGCGCCTGGGAAGCGGTGAAGCGGCATTTCCGCGAGATGAACCGCGACATCCAGACGACGCCGTTCAGCGTCGTCGGCGTTGGCGACATGTCGGGCGACGTCTTCGGCAACGGCATGCTGTTGTCGGAACAGACGCGGCTGATCGCTGCCTTCGACCATCGCGACATCTTCATCGATCCCGATCCGGACATGGCGGCATCGTTTGCCGAGCGCAAGCGCATGTTCGACCTGCCGCGTTCGAGCTGGCAGGACTACGACAAGTCGAAGCTGTCGGCGGGTGGCGTCATCGTTTCGCGCGCCCAGAAGTCAGTGACGCTGCCCCAGGCGGCCGCGGCGGCGATTGGCCTCGCCAAGACGACGGCGTCGCCGACCGAGATCATGAATGCCATCCTGCGCGCTGAGGTCGACCTGTTATGGTTCGGCGGCATAGGCACCTATGTCCGGGCAACTGGTGAAACCAACCAGGAGGTCGGCGACCGCGCCAATGACGCGATCCGCGTCACCGCCACCGACCTCAGGGTCAAGGTGCTCGGCGAGGGCGCCAATCTCGGTGCAACCCAGCGGGCACGCATCGAGTTCGGCCTCAAGGGCGGGCGCTGCAACTCGGATGCCATCGATAATTCGGGCGGCGTCAATTCGTCCGACGTCGAGGTCAACATCAAGATCGCGCTGGCCTCGGCCATGCGCAAGGGCACGCTGGCCAGGCCGGCGCGCAACAAGTTCCTCGCCGAAATGACCGAGGAAGTGGCAGGCCTGGTGCTGGCCAACAACTACGAGCAGACGCTGGCGCTGTCGATTGCCGCCAAGCGCGGCCTCCAGGATATCGCGCACCAGGGCCGCTTCATGAGCGCGCTCGAAGCACGCGGGCTGCTCGACCGCGCGGTGGAGAACTTGCCCTGGCCGCCGGCGCTGGCCGAACGCCAGACGCGTGGCGAACCGCTGACCCGCGCCGAGCTCGGCGTGCTTCTGGCCTATGCCAAGATCGTGCTGTTCTCCGACATCGTTGCCAGCGACGTGCCTGACGAAGCGCATTTCGAACGCGATCTGCTCGGCTATTTCCCCGAGCGCATGGCCAAGAAATATGCCGCCGAGATCGGCGGCCATCGGCTGCGGCGCGAGATCATCGCGCGTGTCGTCGCCAACGATCTCGTCAATCGCGGCGGGCCGTCCTTCGTCAACCGGCTGCAGGAGGCCAGCGGCCGTTCGGCGGCCGACGTGGTGCGGGCCTTTGCCGTCGTGCGTGACGGTTTTGCCCTGCCGGCGCTCTATCGCGAGATCGACGCGCTCGACAATGTCGTCGACGGCAAGACGCAGCTCGACCTTTACCAGGCGGTGAGCCGGCTGATTTTCGGCACCAGCGGCTGGTATCTCCGCAACGAGCAGAGCGACGCACCGCTGGCGAGCCGCATCGCCGAGCTGCAGGAAGCCCGCGCGGCACTGGAGCCCAAGTTCTCGGGCATGCTGCCGGCCTTTACCCGCGACCGCATCCAAAGCCGTAAGGCGGGCTTTGCCGCTGCCGGTGCGCCCGAGAAGCTGGCCGAGCGGTTGTCGCTGCTCGAAGTCGGCGAACTGGTGCCCGACATCGCATTGGTGGCGAAGACCGCGAAGGCCGACATCCTGGCAGCCGCCAAGGCGTTCTTCGCCGTCAGCGAGGCGTTCCGCATCCCGCGTATCGAAGATGCGACCCATGCGATTGCCACCTCGGACTATTACGAGGGGCTGGCGCTTTCGCGCGCATCCGACACGATCGGGGCAGCTCGTCGCGGCATCGCGGTCGCGGCCTTGACCGGTTTCGGCACCGCTGCCGATCCGGTGGCGGCATGGCTCGAAGCTGGCGGGGAACGCATCAACCGCACCCGCGAAAGGCTACAGGCACTGACCGAAGGCGGCGACATCACCGTGTCGCGGCTGACCGTAGCTGCCGGGCTGATGAGCGATCTGTCGGGCCGCTGAAGCCGTTGCAATACGGCCCGCCACTGAAACCGTGGCGGGCGTTTTCCTCAAGGACCACGCAAGCGAACTGCGCTATAGCTCCAGACAACGCGCCGATGCGGCGCGCGCGGAGGGATGATGGCTGACACGATGGTGGTTCAACGCACGCCACGGCGTGGCGTCTGGGGATGGATGTTCTTCGACTGGGCGGCGCAGCCGTTCTTCACGGTGGTCACCACTTTCATCTTCGGACCGTATTTCGTCTCGCGCATGGCGACCGATCCGGCGATGGGCCAGGCAGCCTGGGGCTACGGCATCGCCGCCGCCGGCCTCGTCATCGCCATCCTGTCGCCGGTGCTCGGCTCGATCGCCGACCAGACCGGGCCGCGCAAGCCATGGATCGCCTTCTTCGCCGCGGTCAAGATCACCAGCCTGTGCTTGCTCTGGTACGCCGAACCTGGCTCACCACTGGTACCGATCGTGCTGTTGTTTTCGCTCGCGTCGGTGGCGGCGGAGTTTTCGATCGTGTTCAACGATTCGATGATGCCGCGCCTGGTATCGAAGGAGGAGATCGGCAAGATCTCCAACATCGCCTGGGGCCTCGGTTATCTCGGCGGCATGATCGTGCTGATCTTCGTCGTCGGCTTCCTTGCCGCGTCTCCCGAGACCGGCAAGACCATCATCGGCACCTCGCCGCTGTTCGGGCTCGATCCTGTGGCGGGCGAGGATGCACGCGCAACCGGCCCGATCTCGGCGCTTTGGTATCTGATCTTTATCCTGCCGATGTTCTTCCTCACACCCGACAGCGGCAAGGGCATCGCCATCCGCCCGGCCGTGCGGCTGGGGCTCAGCGAGCTCAAGTCGACGATCGGCGAGGTGCGCCAGCGCACTGGCATCTTCCGCTTCCTCGTTGCCCGCATGGTCTACCAGGACGGCGTCAACGCGCTGCTCGGGCTTGGCGGCGCCTTTGCCGCGGCGATGTTTGGCTGGTCGATCACCGAGATCGGCATCTACGGCATCATCCTCAATGTCGTCGCCATCTTCGGCTGCCTCGTCGCCAGCCGGCTCGACACCAGTTTCGGTTCCAAGGTGGTGGTGGTGGTTTCGCTGGTGCTCTTGACGATCGCCACCATCGGCATCGTCTCGACCGGGCCCGGTTACACGCTGTTCGGCCTGTGGCAGATGCCGGGCGTGGACACGAACGGGCTGTTCGGCACCCCGGCTGAAAAGGCCTACATCGCCTTCGGCCTGCTGGTTGGCATCGCCTTTGGCCCGGTGCAGGCGTCGTCGCGCTCCTACATGGCCCGCAGCGTATCGGCTGACGAGGCCGGACGCTATTTCGGGCTCTATGCGCTGTCGGGTCGGGCGACCAGCTTCGTGGCGCCCTTTACGGTTGCGACGGTCACTGCCTTGAGCGGCTCGCCACGCCTTGGCATGGCGATGATCATCGCATTCTTCGTCGTGGGGTTGCTTGTGTTGCTGCGCACGCCCTATCCGGCGGATGAGGTGAAGTAGGCAACACCTCACCCCGATCCGCTGTGCGGACCTACCCTTCCCAGAAAGGGGAGGGTAAGGGCCTCAATGCCTGAAGTGCCTGACGCCGGTGAAGATCATGGCGATGCCATGCGCGTCGGCAGCGGCGATGACGTCGTCGTCGCGCATCGAGCCGCCGGGCTGGATGACGGCGGTGGCGCCTGCCTCGACCGCTGACAGCAGGCCGTCGGCGAAGGGGAAGAAGGCGTCGGAAGCGACGACCGAACCCTTGGTCAGCGGCTCGGCCAGGCCGGCAGCTTCCGCCGCATCGAGCGCCTTGCGGGCGGCGATACGGGACGAGTCGACACGGCTCATCTGGCCAGCACCAATGCCGACGGTGGCGAGGTCGCGGGCATAGACGATGGCGTTCGACTTGACGTGCTTGGCGACGCGGAAGGCGAACTTCAGATCGTCGATCTCGCGCTGGGTCGGCTGGCGCTTGGTGACGACATTGAGGTCGAGCGTATCGATGACCGCATTGTCGCGCGACTGGACGAGCAGGCCGCCAGCGACCGACTTCACCGAAAGGCCGGCGCGGTCGGGATCAGGCAGACCGCCGGTGACCAGCAGGCGCAAATTCTTCTTGGCGGCGACAATGGCCTGGGCTTCCGGCGTCGCGTCTGGCGCGATAATGACCTCGGTGAAGGTCTTGACGATCTCTTCGGCCGCTTGCGCATCGAGGATGCGGTTGAGGGCGACAATGCCGCCGAACGCCGAGACGGGGTCGCAGGCGAGCGCCTTGGCATAGGCTTCGGCGAGCGTAGCGCCTTCGGCGACGCCGCAGGGGTTGGCGTGCTTGATGATGGCGACAGCGGCGGTGCGGACGGCATCGAATTCGCCGGCCAGCTCGAAGGCGGCGTCGGTGTCGTTGATGTTGTTGTAGGAGAGCTGCTTACCCTGGAGCTGCGTCGCGGTGGCGACGCCCGGACGCTTATCGCCAGTCAGGTAGAAGCCGGCTGACTGGTGCGGGTTTTCACCGTAGCGCATGACGCTCTGAAGCTTGCCGCCGAAGGCACGCCAGTCGGGCGTGTCGATTTCGAGCGCTTCAGCAAACCAGCCGGAGATTGCAGCGTCATAGGCCGCGGTGCGGGCGAATGCCTTGGCCGCGAGCTTCTTGCGGAACTCATAGGTCAGGCAGCCATTGTTGGCGACGATGCTGTCGAGCACGTCCTTGTAGTCGGCCGGGTCGGTGACGATGGCGACATAGGCGTGGTTCTTGGCCGAGGCGCGGACCATGGCCGGGCCGCCAATGTCGATGTTTTCGACGATCGAGGCGTAATGGGCGCCGGAATTGCGCACCTCCTCGAAGGGATAGAGATTGACCACCACGAGGTCGATAGGCTCGATCCCGTGCTCGGCCATGGCAGCGACATGCTCGGGATCGTCGCGCACGCCAAGCAGCGCGCCGTGAACCGAGGGATGCAGCGTCTTGACGCGGCCATCCATGATCTCGGGAAAGCCGGTGAGTTCCGAGACGTCGCGAACCGCGATGCCTTCCGCTGAAATGCTCTTGGCGGTGCCGCCAGTGGAGACCAGGTCGACGCCGACATTGGCCAGGCACTTGGCGAATTCGATCAGCCCGGTCTTGTCGGAGACAGACAGCAGGGCGCGACGGATCGGCACGAGGTCGGGTGCGGGAATCTTCTTGGAAACGACGGCCATGGGTGGCGGGCCCTTCAAAGTTGGGAGCTGAACTTTGCTTGCGCGGGGCCTAGCATATGAGGCCCGGAAATCAAGGCGCGCGACGGCGCCTTGGGCCTATTTCCCTTGGAGGTGCGCCGATCAGCCGCGATCGCTGTCGAGGCGGTTGATGATGCGGGTGCGCGAGAACTGCCAATGCACTTCGGATATCTCCGAAGCCTTGAACGACAGCACGATCTGGCGGGAGTGGCGCGGGCCGCCAAGACCGGCGAAATAGATCGATTCCTCGACCTCGGCAGCAACGTCCGGCGAGATGAAGACCCAGGTGTCGATGTCGGGTCCGGTCAGCACCAGGCGATCCTTCTGGTCGCGGAACAGCTGGACGTCGGGATGGACATGGAAGCGGACAGTGACGAGGTCGCGGCCATCGTTCTTGATCGGCGACTTGCCGGCGCGAAGAATGCGGTCAAAGCCCGACAGGATGCTGCCGCCGGCCGAAAGGCTGAGTTCGCGCTCGTGATGAAGGCCGAAGCGCTGGGCGTAGCCATCGTGGCGAGCGACAAAACCGTGGATACCTGTCTTGTCGAAACGTTGGGTCGTCACCGATCTGGGGCCGGCGTAAAGCGGACTGCCGAGCACGCCACTGACACGCTGCGAATGGGCGAAGCTGGCCGACGAGGTGTCGTTGATGGTGACCGTGGAGTGGGCGGCGGTGGCTCGTGCCAGCGGCCTGAGGTCGGCGGCGCCATAGGTGTCGATGCCGGCATTGACGATGTAGTGCTGGCGGCCCGACGACATCTCGAAGGCCAGGCAGCCGGCATGGGCGTGGTTGGACACTTCGATGGGCGGTGCAGTGCCGGTGTCGGCGATGACTGTCGTGCCGCCCATGGCAAGGCGCTCGTAGCCGGAATGGGTGGCGTGCAGCGGTGGCGAGCCGGCGGTGTCGTCGTGACGCAGGATCGCGACGATGCGGTCGTGGATGGTGGCGCCCATGCCGTTGAAGCGGGCCAGGCTGCCGTCCTGGTGGCGGAAGAAGCGCAATGCCGGCAACATGCGCTCGACGGCATTGATCAGCGCCAGCGGCGGCTGCTCGGCCTGGTTGGCGTAGGTGTGGCGCAAGGGCAGCAGGTCGGCGAGGATCTCCAGCACGGCCATCGGATTGCGCGAGATGTGTCCGCCGTCGGGCAGGATCTGGCGGTCGAGCTCTTCAGCGAGGTTGCGGGTGGCCGAACGCAGCGCGGAGACAGGTGCGGGCAAGGAGAGCGCGGCGAAGGCAAGCGCGACACGCGCCCTGAGGCGATCCTTGCCGTCGGGCATCTCGCGCGCCATCGCCCGGAGATAGCGGATCTGCATCGCCAGCGAGCGCAGAAAGGATCGGTAGAAGGCGAATTCGGCGCCCTGCAGCACGACCGAGGAATGCTGCAGCCAGGCGATGATGCGCTTGGCTGTGGTTGCAGGTTCCCAGGCCGTGCCCGATATGCGGTTGCCGTGCAGGGCGATCCAGTCGGAGACCAGGGCCCGAGCATTGGCGGCGGCCAACTCGGTGCCTGCGGCGCGCATATGGCGCAGCCAGCGGAAGCCATGCAGGCTGCGCTGCCAGCCGCGATTGGGCACGTCGATGAGGAAAGGCGATTGCCCGCCGGTCTCGACCAGATGGCCGGAGAGGGGAAAGCGGCCATAGTAGATTTCGAGTGCGATCTGCGGATCGGCAAGGCGCAGGTCCGGTGGAGCGATCAGCACGCGTTCGGGCGTGCGTCCGGAGTAGCGCCAGCTGTAAGCCGGACCGGCGCGCAAACGCCGGCGCGCCTTGCGCCAAAACTCCTTGGCGACGAGTGCCCAAAGGCGCGTCGTGCTGTCCGCCGAGATCGACAATACCCCTCCTGACGCAACCCCACGTCGTGAAACAAATTAGGTTGTTTCAATGGTGGGCGCGAGGGTGAATTTTTCGTTAATGGCCGATTGGATCAGGCGATGCGGCGGAACCTTGCTGCAAAGAAGCCGTCGAGGCCGGAGATGGCGGGATTGCCGAGGTCGAGGCCGGCAGGCGTGGTGCGCAAAAAGCCGGTCGCAGTGACGAAATCGTCGATGCCGGCGACCTCGCCTACGCGAATCGGGTCGAGTTCAACCTTGCCCTTGTGGTCGGCAAGGAAACCGGCGACGAGAGCTTCACCTTCCTCTGAATCGAGCGAGCAGTTGGAAAAGACGATCCGGCCGCCTGGCTTCACCAGCCTCAACGTTGCGTCGAGCAGGCCGCGCTGGACACCGGCGAGTTTCGAAATGTCGGCCGGCGACTTGGTCCACAGCACGTCGGGATGGCGCCGCACGGTACCGGTGGACGAGCACGGCGCGTCGAGCAGCGCGGCGTCGAAGAGCTCTTCCGGCTCATAGGCAAGGATGTCGGCATTGACCTTGTCGGCATCGAGGCCAAGGCGCTCGAGATTGCCGGCAAGGCGGACAAGGCGGTTCTTCGAGGCCTCGACTGCCGTGACCTTGGCGCCGGTCAGCACGAGCTGTGCCGTCTTGCCGCCGGGAGCGGCGCACAGATCGGCGACACGCTGACCAGCGACGTCGCCAAACAGCTTTGCTGGCAGGGCGGCGGCGGCGTCCTGGACCCACCAGGCGCCTTCGGCGAAGCCCGGCAGTTCGGCGACTGGACCGGTAAGGCGCTCGATGCGTATCGACCCGGTCGGCAGCACGGTGCCACCTAGCTGCTCGGCCCATTTCGCCGGATCCGCCTTGGCGGTGAAATCGACAGGTGCCTCGACGCGATGCGCGGCGAGGATCTTCTTGGCCTCATCCGCGCCATAGGCGGCAGTCAGCCGCTCGACGAACCAGTCGGGCGCATCGTTGGTCGTTGCCAGCATGTCGGCCAGCTCGGCTTCCTTGGCGCGGGCAAGGGTGCGCAGCACGCCATTGACCAGGCCGGAGAAACGCACGGTGCGCGGATCGGCCTTGGCATGGGTGACGGCGAGATCGACGGCAGCACTGTCGGGAATGTCGAGGAACAGGATCTGCGCTGCCGCGACATGCAGGATATGGGTGAGCACAGTGGCGTTGGCCGGCAGCGGCTTTTCCAGCCGGCGCGAGATCAGCTTGCCAATGGTGACGCGGTGGCGAAGGGCGGTGGCCAGGATGGCGCGGACAAGGCCGCGGTCGCGCATGTCGAGTGCGCGGAACTGCGGGTGACCGTTCTCGTGATCGGTCAGGCCGTCGAGCGGGGTCTTGGCGTCGATTGTCGCGGCAAGCAGGCGGGCCGCAGCCATGCGCGCGGCAATGCCCGGAACGTCGGAAACGATGGACGGCCGGCTGCCCTTGCCGTCACTGCTGCGTGCGCGGTTTCGCTTGGGGTCGCGCTGGTCGGCGCTCACGACCTTGGGCCCTTCGGCCCGGTCGGGTTACGCCCCCACGGGCCGGCCGGACGCGGCTTTTCAGGTGCGACCTCGTCGGCAGGGGTACCGCCCCAGGGGCCCTGCTGGCTGGAAGGCACTGAACGCTGCGCGGTCTGCTGCGGTGCCGTGCGCTGGGCAGGACGATCGACACCCTCGTTCGCCATCGCCTGCAGGGCGGCGATGCGGTTTTCGGTGTTGGGGTGGGTCGAAAAAAGATTGTCCATGCGCTCGCCGGATAGAGGATTGATGATGAAGAGGGGAGCCATGGCAGGATTGCGCTCGGCTTCGGGGTTGTGGATGCGTTCGACGTTGCGGGCGATCTTGTCAAGGGCGGAAGCGAGCCAGAGCGGATTGCCGCAGATCTCCGCGCCGCGCCTGTCGGCCGAATATTCGCGCGTCCGGCTGATCGCCATCTGCACCAGCATGGCGGCAAAAGGCGCCACGATCATCGCCACCAGCACGCCGATGAAGCCGAGCGGATTGTTGTTGTCGCGGTTGCCGCCGAAGAAGAAGGCGAAGTTGCCGAGCATCGAGATCGCGCCGGCAAGCGTCGCGGTAACCGTCATGATCAGCGTGTCGCGGTTTTCGATATGGGCGAGTTCGTGCGCCATGACGGCCGCGACCTCTTCGTGGCTCAGGCGCTGCAACAGGCCGGTGGAGGCGGCGACGGCGGCATTCTGCGGATTGCGGCCGGTGGCAAACGCGTTGGGCTGCGGGCTGTCGATCAGGTAGACCTTGGGCATCGGCAGGCCGGCGTTGGCGGCGAGGCCGCGCACGATGGCGTAATATTCGGGCGCGTTGCGCTCGTCGACCTCGACGGCGTGGTTCATGCGCAGAACCATCTTGTCGGAGTTCCAGTAGCTGAACAGGTTCATGCCTGCCGCGATCAGGAAGGCGATGGTCATGCCGCCTAAGCCGCCGATCAGGTAGCCGACGCCCATGAACAGCGCCGTCATGGTCGCCAGAAGCATCGCCGTCCGCATCATGTTCATCGTTCACTCCGTCCTTTTCCGCAGGCGCCAGGGTCGATCCCGGCTCAGCGCTTCGCTATATGATGGGAGAGACGAGGGTGCGTTTCAATCATTTCCGAGGAATCCCATGGACGACACCAAACCGCAAACCGAGCCGGAGACGCCCGCGCTCAAGCAGCTTTCGCCTGCGGCCAAGCGCGCATTGGCCGAAGCCGAGGCCCGGCGCGAGGCTTATGAGGCGGAGCAGGCGAAGCTGCCGCGCGAGATCGGCGGCCGTGGTGGCAAGGAGCCCGGACGCTATGGCGACTGGGAGATCAAGGGCCTGACCAGCGATTTTTGAGGGCAGTTCGGGTTGCGCGTGTCTTGTTTGGCCGCGATGGAACCGAAATCGTGAGCCGTTCGTTTTCCCAGGAATTGCGCAAGGAGCTGCTATGACCAAGATGATTTCGGGACTCGTGCTTGCTGTTTTGCTTGCCGCCGTGCCAGCGCAGGCCCAGACCAAGGATCCGGCTGTGCCGCCGCAGAATTCGCTCAAGCTGTCCGAGATCATCGCCAAGATCCAGCTGCGCGATCAATTCCACTACATCTCCGAGATCGATTGGGAGAGCGAGGGCTATTACGACGTCGTCTATTACACGTCTGATAAGGCCAAGGTGGAGATCAAGATCGATCCGGTCAGCGGCGAGCCGAGGATGTAGGTTCGCATTGGGTGCTCCCAGGCGCGTCCTGACCAATCAGGAGTAAGCGGGACATTTTGGTGTGGCTGACCCGATCTGGCACAGCCTCGGTGTGCCGAAGTGAGGCGCCGCTGGTGGCGCTACCATTGTCATGGTGAATGAGCGGTGAGGAATGCGGCCATCGAGCAGGCTGATTAACCTGTTGTTCACCATGCGATCCAGCAATTTACTTGAAATTCAATGACTTGATGTCATGACGCCACTTCGCCTGCCCGAATGGGCCGCTGCGGCCGGTTTCCTGCTTTGCCCTTGCCAGAGGCACAAAGGCGGCGGGGCGGGACATGCGGAAATTCCAGGCACTGGCACGGGCGGCAAGGCGTTTCGCCCGCGACAGCAGCGGCAATTTCGCCATACTGGGCGGGATCACCATTTCCATGCTCGCCATGGCAGCCGGCTTCGGCGTCAACGTGGCCCAGCTTCACAATGTCAAATCGGGCCTGTCTCAGGCAGTCGACTCCGCAGTAACGTCGACCGCGCGGGATCTGACGACCGGCAAGATCAAGCTCGAGGATGCGGACGCCACGGTCCGGGCCTTTCTCGAGGCCAATTCCAGCCGCTTGCTGGCGCCCGGTGAAAAGGTCGTGCTGAACAAGGTGACAGTCGACAAGCTGGTCGGCACTGTCGAGGCATCGGCTTACATTGACGTCAATGTGTTCTTTCCGTTGTTCGGCACGTCCAACCGCCAGCGCGTTTCGGCGACGACAGCTTCGCTCTATTCCGACAAGCGCATCGAAGTGGCGATGATGCTCGACGTTACTGGCTCAATGGAAGGCCAGAAAATCGAGGATCTAAGGAAAGCTGCAAAGAATGCGGTCGACAATTTGCTGAAAGGAGAGATGACGCCATCAGGCGAACCCCGCGTGCGCATGTCGCTGGTGCCTTATGCAAACTCGGTCAATGTTGGCAATTTGGCGCAAAGCTCTGTTTTCGTGGAGACCAAAAAATCCGACCGCAAGCAAGCTCCAGGCAACGTCGAGCCTAAGGCGGTTTCGAGTTCGACGCGGCCCGACAATTGCGCCACCGAGCGCAAGGGGCTCTACCAGTACAGCGACGTTGGCCCTGACGTGTCGATGGTCAATCGTGACTTTTTGATCGACGCCTACTCCGAAAAAAATGGCTACACCCCCATCTGCCCAGACGCAAAGGTGGTGCCGCTTACCACCGACAAGGACAAGCTCAAGGCCGAGATCGGTGCTTTCGTGGCGAAGGGTGGCACTGCAGGGCACATCGGCATCCAGTGGGCCTGGTACACACTGTCGGAGAACTGGGCAGGAGTGTTCCAAAAGTCCGAGCGTCCAGAAAAGGCAGACCCGGAAAAAGTCTCGAAAGTCGCCATCCTGATGACCGACGGCGAATTCAACCTGTCCTATTTCGATGCCACCACGGCAGCAGACGCCTACAAGGGTAGCGGAAAAGCCGCGACCCGTACGGCAGCCAAGACGTTGTGCGAAGAGATGCGCAAGAAGGGTATCGAAATCTTCACCATCGGCTTCAAGCTCGACACTGCCGCTGCCAAAAAAACGATGAAGGACTGTGCATCGCCTGACGGCGTGGTGAAGCGCTACTTCGAGACGTCCAACGGCAAGGAACTCGACGCTGCCTTCCAGGAAATCATCCGCAACATCGAGCGGTTGGCGCTGACCAAGTAGCGGGACAAAGCCCAAGAAAAAAGGCCGCCCTTCTTGCGAAGGTGCGGCCTTTCCGTGTTTCCGTCCATGGCGCGGTCTCTGGCTTATGACCCGGAGGTCACCGGCCGCGCTTCTCGCGCCTTAACGGGAAGACTGCTTCCCGAAAGGGCAATCCGCTGAGGCCACGTTTAGGAAAACGAAATCACTCGACATCGGATCACCTCCTTTCAGTTCGTTGAACACAACAGCAAGGTGGGGTCTTTCCGACGTTTTGGCAAGTGCGACGATCGCACTCGACCCTTGGCATGAGATTATGCCGCCAGGCTGTGCTCTTGCTGGAACACTTCCTTTGCGGCGAACAGGCCGTTGAGTGCTGCCGGAAAGCCGGCATAGACCGCCATCTGCATCATGATCTCGACGATCTCGTCACGGCTGAGCCCGACATTGAGCCCGGCCTGGATGTGGACCTTGAGCTGTGGCGCGGCATTGCCAAGTGCTGTCAGCGCCGCGATCGTTGCAATCTCGCGCGACCTGAGATCGAGGCCGGGACGCGAATAGATGTCGCCGAACGAAAACTCGATGATGTAACGGGCGAAATCGGGCGCGATGTCGGCGAGGGAATCGACGACCTTCTGGCCGCCTTCGCCGTCGATTTCAGCGAGGGCGCGGGCGCCGCGCTTGAAGCGACTGTCTGGAGAGTTGTTCATTTTCGGTCTCGATCCTTTTTTCTGCATCGGCGTAGCCGGCGATCTTGGCGTCGAGAACGAGGAGGTTGGCCTGTAGGTCGGCGACATGGTCCCGCACCTTGTGGCGATGCGCCTCAAGCAAGGCGCGGCGCTCGGCATCGGTAGCTGAGCCTTTCTCGCGGAGGGCCGCATAACGCAGCATCTCGCGGATCGGCATGCCGGTGGACTTGAGACGGCCGAGAAACTCTATCCAGGTGAGGATCGACGCATCGTAGTCGCGCTGCCCGGATGCATCCTTGTCGGCCACAGGCAAAAGGCCGATCTGCTCGTAGTAGCGGATCGTGTAGGCGGTCAGGCCCGAGCGTTTTGCGAGTTCGCCAATCTTCATGAACAACCTGTCTCGTTACGACGCTCGCGATGCTAGGTGTTCGAGCGCACTCTAAGTCAAGGCTGTTTTTCGAGGGCTGTTGGAGACGAGGCAGACGCCCCTCGCGCGGTGACGCGAAGGGCGCGTTGTACTGACGCGGGCTCTGCCTACTCGGCTATGTCGACAGTCTCGAAGCGGTGCGAGCCGAGTGGGTCCATCACATAGCCGCTGACCTTCTTCGACATCGGCAACGAGACAGTCGAGTGATCGAGCGTTGCCCAGGGTGCCTGTTCCTTGAAGATCAGCTGGGCCTGCTCGTAGAGCTTGGCGCGTTCGGCCTGGTCGACGGTGGTGCGGGCTTTCTGGAGCAGGTCTTCGAAGGGCTGGTGGCACCAGTTGGCCATGTTGGCGCCGCCGACGCCTGAGCAGGAGAAGAAGTAGGACAGCAGATTGTCGGGATCGCCATTGTCGCTGGTGCCGCCGAGGATGATCGCGCCATCGCGCTGCTTGTCGCGGGCGCGCTTCAGGTACTCGGCCCATTCGTAGGACACGACTTCGACACTGACGCCGACCTTCTGGAAATCGGACTGGATCAGTTCGGCGACGCGACGCGCATTGGGCATGTAGGGCCGGCTGACCGGCATCGCCCAGACCTTCATCTTCAGGTCCTTGACGCCTGCATCGTCGAGCATCTTCTTCGCCGCTACCGGATCATATGGGTCGTCGACGACGGCATCGTTGTAGCCCCACATCGCCGGCGGGATCGGGTTCTTGGCGACTTCGCCGAGATTCTGGAACACCGCCTGGAGGATGGCCTTCTTGTCGATCGCCATGTTCAGCGCCTTGCGCACCTCGATCTTGTCGAAAGGCGGGGTCAAGGTGTTGTAGGCGAGATAGGCCACGTTGAGGCCGGGCTTTTCCATGACAACAAGATTGGGGTCGGCCTTGAGGCCGGGAACATCAGCCGGTGCCGGGTAGGCTGCGACATGGCATTCGCCAGCCTGCAGGCGCTGCATCCGCGTCGATGCGTCGGCGGTGATGGCGAAAACCAGTTCTTCCAGTTTCGGCTTGGCGCCCCAGTAGGTTGGGTTGGCCTTGAAGCGCACAACAGCGTCCTGCTGGTAGCCGACGAACTGGAACGGCCCGGTGCCGATCGGCTCCGAATTCAGCTTTTCCGGCGTGCCGGCAGCAGCAAGCTTGTCGGCATATTCCTTGGAGACGATCGAGCCCAGATCCATCGCCAGGTTGGAGAGGATGGAGGCATTCGGCTGGCTGAGCAGCAGCTTGACGGTGAGATCGTCGACCTTGGAGATGTCCTTGACCGTCGCCTGCATGTCCATGCCGGCATACATTTCGTAGTTGGCGCCGGTGACGTACTGATGCCAGGGATTGTCAGTGCGGTACTGACGGTCGAATGAAAACACCACGTCGTCGGCATTCATATCGCGCGTCGGGGTGAAATAGTCGGTGGTCTGGAATTTCACGCCGGGCCGCAGCTTGAACGTGTAGGTCAACATGTCGTCGGAAACGCTCCAGCTTTCCGCCAGTCCGGGAAGCAAGTTCGTCGTCCCGTTCTCGAATTCGACCAGCCGGCTATAGATCGGCTTCGATGAGGCATCCCACGTGCTGTTGGTCGAGTAGAGCGCCGGGTCGAAACCCTCTGGCGCCGCTTCGGAGCAATAGACGAGCGTCTTGGCGGAAGCCGGCCCGCCGAGCAGGCCGAGTGCCGCGGCGGCGACCGAAAGACAAAGGGCAGCCCGGATCGAGCCGCGTTTCAAGGAATTCATCGGGTTTTCCCCTTCAGGTTTTCTTGGTTGCAGGCGTGTTGGTGCAACGGCGTCAGTCAGCGCGTCCGGCGCGGGTGTCGAGCCCGCGGCCCGGGCGCCATACGGCGTCTGGCTGCGTCCACAGCACCGGGTCCACGATCAGCTTGGCGAGTTCGCGGGCCTGCAGATCGAGGAAGCGCTCGCCCTTCTCCGCCGTTCCCTTGGCCGGTACGCCCCATGTGCCGGTGTTGGGCGCGCGCTCGGAAAACGAGTAGAAGCGATGCGCGCCATGCGGCGCCTCGTGCTTGCCGGCCTCGGCGGTGAAGGCCTCTTCGAACTTGTCTGATTTGACGGTGTCGGGTGAGATCGCCAGCATCACCGACGCCTCGCCCTCGCAGGCGTGCTTGGGTCCGTTGTCGGTTTCAAACAGTGCCGCCGTTTCTTCCGGCGCCAGCATCCACGGCGTCGTGTAGACGATGGGCATGGCGAACTCGACCGCCAGTTCGCGCGTCGACATCGCCAGGGGGTCGATGTTGCCGCCATGGCCGTTGACGATCAGCAGGCGCGTGAAGCCGATCGCCTTCAGCGACCGGACGATCGACTTCAGCACGTGGAAATAGGCGGTGTAGTCGAGGCTGATCGTGCCGCCGAATGGCAGATGGTGCTCGCTCATGCCGAGCCAGAGACCGGGAAGCACTGCCAGCGGCACATCGTCGGCGACCAGCCGTGCGCCACGCCGGGCGGCAGCTTCGGCGCTCGCCGTGTCGGTGATGACGGGCAGATGCGGGCCGTGCTGCTCGAGCGAGCCGACCGGCAGGATGGCCATGGCGTTGCCGCGCGCCGCGATGTCACGCAATTCGGGTGCGGTCATGCGCGCCCATTCAACTTCCCGTCCCATGCAAGCCTCCTGCATCGTATGCGAAAATTATTATTCTATAGGAAAATATTTTTCCTTCTTGCGCGGATTGTCAATAGCAGCAGCGATGTGGCGGATTGGGCGAATGGCTGGGGCTGCCTGGAAAACCGCTTTTGGACGTCGAGATTTGACGCAGCCCTGCCGGGGACCGCAAAGCTATGGCCGGGCTTTGGGGGAAATGGAATTGCATCAGACGTGCATGCGGATCGGTTCGATCCGGGGAATTTGGATCATCACATCCGTGACTGCAGGCGCGACGGCGCGCGCGGAACTCGAGGTGAAGCAGGGATTGCCAATCACGCTGGTCCGGGCCCGAACCTGCAAGCAGGTCAGTTCCTGTGCCGAGGCAGTGGAGCTTTGGTGCGGCGGCTACAGGCGGGCGGACGCCGACAATGACGGCACTCCCTGCGAAAATGTCTGCCCGACGAAAGAGCTTGTCGATGAGTTGCGCCAGCAGATCGGCTGCTGAACTGGAAGGCGATCCCCTCGCATCGTGGAACGCGGGGGGATCGCGGGCTCAGGCCCGCTTGTTCTGCCTGTTGGCGACGAGGTCGTCGACAACAGCCGGATCGGCGAGCGTCGAGGTGTCGCCGAGTGCGCCGAAATCGTCCTCGGCGATCTTGCGCAGGATGCGGCGCATGATCTTGCCGGAACGGGTCTTGGGTAGGCCCGGCGCGAACTGGATCTTGTCGGGCGAGGCGATGGCGCCGATCTCCTTGCGGACATGGGCGACGAGTTCCTTGCGCAGGTCGTCAGTGGCCTCGATGCCCGACATCAGCGTGACATAGCTGTAGATGCCCTGGCCCTTGATGTCGTGCGGGTAGCCGACGACGGCGGCCTCGGAGACCTTGTCGTGGCTGACAAGCGCCGACTCGACCTCGGCGGTGCCCATGCGGTGACCGGAGACATTGATAACGTCGTCGACGCGGCCGGTGATCCAGTAGTAGCCGTCGGCGTCGCGGCGGCAGCCGTCGCCGGTGAAGTACTTGCCCTTGTAGGTGGCGAAGTAGGTCTGGATGAAGCGCTCATGGTCGCCATAGACGGTGCGCATTTGGCCTGGCCAGGAGTCGGTGATGCAGAGATTGCCGTCGGCGGCACCGTCGAGAACGTTGCCCTCGTTGTCGACCAGCTCCGGCTTGACGCCAAAGAACGGCCGCGTCGCCGAACCCGGCTTGAGGTCGGTCGCACCGGGCAGCGGCGTGATCAGGATGCCACCGGTCTCGGTCTGCCACCAAGTGTCGACGATCGGCACCTTCTTGTCGCCGACGACATTGTAATACCACTCCCAGGCTTCCGGATTGATCGGCTCGCCGACCGAACCCAGAACGCGCAGGCTCTTGCGCGAGGTTTTCGTCACGTGGTCGTTGCCGGCACCCATCAGGGCGCGGATCGCGGTGGGGGCGGTGTAGAAAATGTTGACCTTGTGCTTGTCGACGACGTCCCAGAAGCGCGATGCGGAGGGATAGTTGGGCACGCCCTCGAACATCAGCGTGGTCGCGCCGTTGGCGAGCGGACCGTAGACGATGTAGCTGTGGCCGGTGACCCAGCCGACATCGGCGGTGCACCAGTAGATGTCGCCGTCATGGTAATCGAAGACATACTGGTGGGTCATCGAGGCGTAGACTAGGTAGCCGCCGGTGGTGTGCAGCACGCCCTTGGGCTTGCCGGTCGAACCGGAGGTATAGAGGATGAACAGCGGGTCCTCGGCCTTCATCTTCTCGGGCTTGCATTCGGCTTTCACCGAGCGGACCTCGTCGTGGTACCAGTGGTCGCGGCCCGGCGCCCAGCCGATCTTGCCGCCGGTGCGGCGCACCACCAGCACGTCCTTGACCATGACATGATGCTTGGCAGCGATGTCGATCGCCTTGTCGGTGTTTTCCTTGAGCGGAATGGCCTTGCCGCCACGCAGACCTTCATCTGATGTGATGACGAAGGTCGATTCGCAGTCGACGATGCGGCCGGCCAGCGCGTCGGGCGAGAAGCCGCCGAAGACGATCGAGTGGATGGCCCCGATGCGCGTGCAGGCGAGCATCGCGTAGGCCGCTTCCGGGATCATCGGCATGTAGATGGTGACGCGGTCGCCCTTCTTGACGCCGTGCTTCTTCATCACATTGGCGAGGCGGCAGACGTGCTCGTAGAGCTCGTTGTAGGTGATCTTCTTGTCGTCGTAGGGATTGTCGCCTTCCCAGATGATGGCGGTCTGGTTGCCGCGCTTCTTCAGGTGCCGGTCGATGCAGTTGTAGGAGACGTTGGTCAGCCCGTCCTCGAACCACTTGATCGACACCTTGCCGTCAAAGGAGGTGTTCTTGACCTTGGTGTAGGGCTTGAACCAGTCGATGCGCTTGCCGTGCTTGCCCCAGAACTTGTCGGGGTTCTTGACGCTCTCGCCATACCACTTCAGGTAGGTGTCGTTGTCGATGAGCGCATTCTTCTTCCACGCCGGCTGGACGCGGTGGACACGGACTTCGGACATTTCTTTCCCTTCCTCCCGGAAACGATCCGGCGGCGACTGCTGGCCGGCGGACGGCGACTCTGGGTCGCACGTTGGCGCGCATTATTATCAATTCGCAGCGCGCCACAATATTAGACATTGGATTTGCTTCGGCACATTCCGCAGCGGCAAATCGCCGCCGTTATCTGGCGATTAGCAGTCACCGTTGGCGACTGCTAAAGCGCTGATTTCTTGGAACTTATCAAGGGGCGCTCACGTTCATTTTAGTAGACGGTTAACCATCGCGGTTCAGACTCGTGCCGTGGAGGAACTGTTCGACACGGAAGGCTTGCGATGCGCGACGCTTCTGAACTTGAACTGATGCTCAAGGGCTACGGCCTGACGACGGCAGAGATCCTCTATCATCTGCCCGACCATCCCCATGTGCTGCAGACCTTCATCTGGCAGGACTACGATCTGGCGCCGAAATTTCCGATCCTGTTTGGCTTCATCGAGTTCTGGCGCGCCAAGCTCGATGGCCCCTTGCATTCGGTGCACTACACCCACCGCAAGCTGATCGCGCCCAATGAGTGGCGCAAGGTCGACGGCGAGTTCGTGCTGCACTGAGCCTGTTCATTCCGACAGTGCTAACTCCCTGATCGGGCGTGAATTTTCCTGTTGCGTAGCCTCCCGGCGCGCTGCGCTGGCACAAATCAATTGCGGCTTTCGCGACGCTGGGCCGATTGCCGCCAGCTCACGGGGCGGGTATTCCCGCCACCAGAGCTTCCGCTGCGCCTTCGCGGCCGGCGGGTAAAAGGGAGAACTAAGATGAACATGAAGATCCTTGCGGGCGTCTCGCTCGCCGCGCTGATGGCCTTCGGCTCCGCCGCGCATGCCGACATCACCATCGGCCTCGTTGCCCCGCTGACCGGCCCGGTCGCTGCCTATGGCGACCAGGTCAAGAACGGCGCCCAGGCGGCTGTCGATGCCATCAACGAAAAGGGCGGCATCCTCGGCGAAAAGATCGTGCTGAAGCTTGCCGACGACGCCGGCGATCCCAAGCAGGGCGTTTCGGCTGCCAACCTGCTTGTCGGCGAAGGCGTGAAGTATGTCGTGGGCCCGGTGACTTCTGGTGTCGCGATCCCGGCTTCCGACGTCTTTGCCGAAAACGGCATCCTGATGGTGACGCCGACGGCAACAGCGCCTGATCTCACCGCACGCGGCCTGACCAACGTGCTGCGCACCTGTGGCCGCGACGACCAGCAGGCCGAGGTCGCCGCTGCCTATGTGCTCAAGACCATGAAGGACAAGCGCGTCGCGGTGATCGACGACAAGGGCACCTACGGCAAGGGCCTGGCCGACGCCTTCAAGGCGGCGATCAATGCCGGTGGCCTGACCGAAGTGCAGCAGAACTCGCTGACCCCTGGCGAGAAGGACCTGTCGGCACTGATCACGCGCCTGAAGTCTGACAACGTCGACGTGATCTACTTCGGCGGCTACCACCCCGAAGGTGGGTTGCTGGCCCGCCAGCTGAAGGACGGCGGCGTCAATGCCGTGATCATCGGCGGCGAAGGCCTGTCGAACACCGAGTTCTGGGCGATCGGCAACGAAGCCGCCGCCGGCACGCTGTTCACCAACGCAACCGACGCGCTGAAGAACCCGGCCTCGGCCGATGCCGTCAAGGTGCTCGAGGGCAAGGGCATCCCGCCGGAAGCCTTCACGCTCAATGCCTATGCTGCTGTCGAAGTGCTCAAGGCCGGTATCGAGAAGGCCGGCAAGGCCGACGACACCGCCGCAGTCGCTGCCGCGCTGAAGTCGGGTGAGCCGATCGCCACTGCCATCGGCAACCTGACCTATGGCGAAACCGGCGACCTGACCTCGCCGAGCTTCTCGCTGTTCAAGTGGGAAGCCGGCAAGATCGTCGCAGCTGAGTAATTTCCGGAAACGCAATCAAAAGGCCGGGATGCAAATCCCGGCCTTTTTTGTTGTCTGGCAGTTCGCGGCTGCCTGTTTTGCGCGGTGGCTAGCTGCGACCTGCCCGGCTCAGAACCGGTGGTCGAAGCGCAGCTTGCCACCCCAGGCCTGGAAGTCCTCGTTGCCGATGCCGTCGTAGAAGATCGAGCTCGACAGGGACGATGCGGATTGGCCAGCGAGCCTGAAGCCGATTTCGCCGCGGCCGCGCAGGCCGGTTTCGCCAAGGCCCGGCGACGAGGTTGCCGATGTCGCGGTGTTTTCCTGCTTGAAGGTCCAGATGCCCTCCAGCGTGCCAAACGGTTCGAACAGCATGCCGTTGGCGAGGTCCATCCTGTAGCTCACGCTCGGACCAAATTCGAACGTTCCCGTGGTGATCGAAATCGCCGGGATGTCGAGGCCGAGGCCGTCGACATAGGGTTCGGTCTCTTCCTCGAAATAGGCGAGCTTGGCCTTGGGCGTGAAGCGCCAGCGGTCGATGTCGTATTGGCCGATCAGCGCGAGTGAAACCAGCCATCGGGTGGCGTCGAGCTTGTCGGTGTAGGTGCCGAACGGCGAGACGTCATTGGCCGACTGGCCCCAGGCGGCGCGGCCGTCGAGGAACAGATTGTCGGTCAGCCGGGCGGTGACATAGGGGCCCAGAAGATAGCCGGTGCCCGATATCGTGCTGTCGTCCGCACCGTCCATATCGGTCCAGTCGAGTTGTGCACCAAGGCCGATCAGGATGCGCGGCGTCACCAGATAGTCGACGCCGGCATGCATGATGCCGAAGCGGCCGTCGCCACCATTGGCATCGAAGCGGGCAAGCTTGCCCTCGATCCAGATGTCGAACGGCGTGGCCATCGGATCGGTCGCAGCACCGGTGTCAGGCGCAATGCCTTGCTTGCTTTCAAGCGGCCAGGGTTTTGCCGGCGGCTGGGTGTTTTCGCCGAATGCCGAAACAGGCATCGTGTCGGTCATTCCGCCCGTCACTCCCCTGCGCGGTCCGATGGGCAAGTTGTGTGCGGAGGCTATGCGGGCATCGGCGGTGCCTTGTGCCTGCGAGCGGCGCAAGCTGTAGCCGAAGGAAGCCTCGTTTTCGGAGAAGGACAGCGCAAACGGCAGCCGTTCGTCGGTGAAGCCGAGGCCGAAGCCCGAAACGCCGCCCTGGCCGGTGTAGGCGCCGGTCAGCCGCTCGATGCGGCGGTTGGAGTCGGGCTCGTTGGCAAGAATCAGCTCCGACCGCGCCTGGAGGAAGCTGCCGATCAGCTCTGTTGTCTGGCGCGGATCGGCGCTTGAGATGGTGCAGCTGATGACGGCACCGGCGGTGACCGAAATCGTGCCCGATAGTGTTGCAGGGTCGATGCTGCTCGCCGGATCCGTGCAGCTGGCAGAGACGATCTCGACACCCGCCGGCACGGTCAGGGCGATGCCGTGGCTGCCGACTGGAACAGTGAGCACGCCTGACGTGCCGTTGCCGGATGCGGTGTTGACCGTGACGTTGAGCGCCGGCTCGCTCGAGGTGAAGCCGAAGGCGCCGTCGGTGGTGCTGGAGACCAGCATCGTCACCTGGCCGGGCAGGCGCTGGGTCACCGTGACGGTGAAGTTCGCCGATGTCGTGAGATTGGCGACGTCGCGCGCTTCATAGGTGATCGTCGTGGTGCCGAGCGGGAAGGTTGCGCCCGATGCCAGGCCGGCGGTCTGGGTGACCGTCGTTCCGGCCTGGTTGTCGGTTGCCGTCGGTGCGGTCCAGGTGGCGACGGCCGATGTGACGGGATAATCGACCTCGATGACGATGTTGGCGGGCATGCCGACGAGTGCCGGCGGCAAGGTGTCGCTGACGGTCAGGCTGTAGGCGACTGGCAAGCTGGTGAACGGCCCGCCGGGCGTCGGGCTGGAATCGGTGGCCGTGACGCTGAAGTTGAATGAGCCCGTCACTGTCGGAGTGCCCGACAGCACGCCCGAGGTGCTCAGGCTGACGCCTGATGGAAGTGCGCCGCTGGCGACGACGAAGCTGTGGCTGCCCTGGCCGCCGCTGGCGCTGAAGCTTTGCGGGCTGTAGGCGACGCCTGGCTCCGCGTCGGGCAGGGCGCCGGGTGCTGGAGATGTGATCGCGACCACCGGGTCGGAGACCGTGATGGAGTAAGCTTGGCTGCCGGTGAAGCTGTGCGTGTCGGTGGCCGTGATCGTGAAGTTGAAAGTGCCGTTTGCTGTCGGCGTGCCGGAAATCTCACCAGTGGTGCTGAGGTTCAGGCCGACTGGCAGCGCTCCCGCGGTGACCGCATAGCTGTAGGGCGCAGTGCCGCCGGCTGCGACGATGCTTGTCGTGGCATATGCCAAAGCCGTCGTGCCTGAAGGCAGACTGCCTGGCGACATGGTGATCGTCGGGGCGTTGACGGTCAGGCTGTAAGCGACCGCCGCGCTGGTGAATGGACCGCCATCGACGACGGGGCTTGAGTCGGTCGCCGTGACACTGAAATTGAACGTTCCAGCGACTGTCGGTGTGCCGGACAGAACGCCTGCCGGGGAAAGGGTGATCCCGGAAGGGGTGGCTCCGGCGCTCACCGCGAAGGTGTGGGTTCCCTGGCCGCCGCTGGCGGTGAAGGCCTGGCTGTAGGCGGTTCCGCCCGTCCCCGCCGGCAAGGCACCGGCCGAGGGCGAGGTTATGGTGATAACTGGATCGGAGACCACGACCGTGTAGGCCCGGGCGGCCGTGAAGCCGAGCGCGTCGGTGGCGACGGCGGTGAAGTTGAAAGTCCCAGCCGCCGTCGGCGTACCCGAAAGCACTCCGGCGCTGGAAAGGGTCAAACCGGTAGGCGGTGTGCCAAGTGTGGTGACGACGTGGGGTGCTGTGCCGCCGGTGGCGGTGATTGTCTCGCTGTAGGCCACGGCGGTGGTCGGCGCTGGCAACGACGCCGGGTTGACGGTGATGACCGGCGCGGTGACGGTCAGGGTGTAGGCGACTGGCGCGCTGTTGAACGGCCCGGCCGGTCCAGGACTGGCGTCGGTGACCTGCACGCTGAATCCGAAGGTTCCCGCCTCGGTCGGCGTGCCCGACAACACTCCGGCGCCGCTGAGGGTAACCCCGGCTGGCAGGGTCCCCATCGTGAGGGCGAAGCTGTGGCTGCCCTGACCGCCGCTGGCGGTGAAGGTCTGGCTGTAGGCGACTCCGCCCGTGGCGCCCGGAAGGGCGCCGGCCGCAGGGAATGTGATGGCGATCACCGGATCGGCGACGATCACGGTATAGGCCTGGCTGCCGGTGAAGCCGAGCGCGTCGGTGGCCGTTATAGTGAAATTGAACGTACCTGCGGCAGTCGGCGTGCCCGAAACGGCACTGCCGACAAGGTTCAGGCCGTTCGGCAAGGAACCGGCCGAGACGCTGAGCGTGTGGCTTCCCGTGCCGCCGCTGGCGGTGATCGTCTCGCTGTAGGCCACGGCCGTGGTCGCTGCGGGCAGCGTCGTCGGGCTGACGGTGATCGTCGGCGCGGTGATCGTCAGGCTGTAGGCGACTGGCAAGCTGGTGTACGGGCCAGGGTTCGGGCTGGAGTCGGTCGTTGTCAGCGAGAAGTTGAAGGTTCCCGCTGCCGTGGGCGTGCCGGACAATACGCCGGCAGAGAGGGTCAGCCCGGGAGGGAAAGCCCCCGAAGCAAGGGTAAAGCCATGCGGGGCCTGGCCGCCGCTGGCGGTGAAGGGCTGGCTGTAGGCGCCGCCGCCGGTGCCCCCTGGCAAAGCGCCGGCCGCCGGCGAGGTGATCGCCACCGGCGGCGCGAGGACAGTCACGGAATAGGCTCGCGTCACGACGAACGGTGCCGCTGGACCGGTGCTCGAATCCTGTGCCCTGACGGTGAAGTTGCTCGTTCCGGTAGCGCTGGGCGTTCCGGAGATCAAGCCGGTGCCCGGATCGATACCCAGTCCAGCCGGCAGTGCACCGGCAGAGATGCCGTAGGCGTAGGGGCTCGTGCCGCCGGACGCTGTGGTCGACTGGCTATAGGCGACGCCGATAGTTCCGTCGGGCAGGGTCGCCGGGTTCAGGGCGAGTGTTGGCGGGCTGACTGTGATGGTCACCGTTGCGGGAGCCGATGTCCCCGCGACATTGGTCGCCGTGTAGGTGAAGCTGTCCGGTCCGGCGTAGCCTGAAGTCGGCGTGTAGGTGATCGACGTCTCGGAGGCTGTGGCCGTGCCGTGAGTGGCCCCGCTGGCGACCGCGACGCTTGTCGCCGGGCCGCCGGTGATGTTCAGGGTGATCGGATTGGCGCTGCTGTTGTGGGCCACCGTGGCGCTGGCGGAGCCTGCTACCGGCGCGATCTCGGCAATGTTGAACGTATACAACCGGGTTCCCTCATACGGCCCCGGCGTGCCGCTGGAATCCTGGGCGCGCGCGGTGAAGGCGAACGGGCCCACCGCCGTCGGCGTGCCGGAGAGGACGCCGCCGGCGCTCAAGGTGATACCGGCCGGTAGGGAGCCGGCAATAAGGTTCCAGGTGTGGGGAGAGGTGCCGCCGTTGGCGGTGAGGGTCTGCGAATAGGCCGTGCCCCGCGTGCCGTTCGGAATCGTCGTCGGGCTGATCGTGATCGTCGGCGCGGCGATCGACATGGAAAAGGCTTTGGAGCCGGTCAGTGGTCCGTCGCCACGCGTGGAATCGCTGGCCGTGACGGTGAAGTTGAAGTTGCCACCAGCGGTCGGGGTGCCGCTGAGAATGCCGCCTGACGTCAATGTCAGTCCGGCAGGCAGCGCGCCGCTGCTAACGACGTAGGTATAGGGTCCAAAACCCTCGGTGGCAGCAAAAGTCTGCTGGCTGTACAGCGTGCCCACGGTGCCGTTCGGAACGCTGGCATTGGTGATGCTGAGCGTTTCGCCGCCAACGGAGATGGTGACGGTGGCGATCAAGTAACTCTCGATGGGGCCACAATTAATGTCATTGCAAAAGCGTAACGTAAAAGTGTCGTTGCCGGTCCAATCGGTGGGGGGCGTATACTTGATCTCGTTCCAGGTTGCCTCTGTTGCCGCCCGATAGGTCGCGCCTGACAAGGCACCACCGAAGTGAGCTTGCGTCGTCGGATTTGGAAACATCCCGCTGTTGATGGCAGGGTATCTCGGATCGCAGGCCGCAAAGGTTGCGGCATTTTCGGTCTCACTCATTGTGTATGTAAATTCGGCCGACTGGTACGGCACCGAGAAATTGATGTTGCAGGTGCCCGCTGCCCGCGCCTCGTTCGGCGAAGCGATCAGCAGCAGTGCTGCGACTGTCAGTAAACCCAGCAAGAATGTGGTCGAAAATGCACGGAGCGCGCGACCGCACGCAGCAGTTGCCTTCGCAAATCCACTCATTGCCCCCTCTAACTCCTTCGGGCAGAAGGTGTCAGAACCTATGTGGAATTTTCTAATTTAGGGGATGATTTATTTCAGATGTGGAATCAATCGCTAAAGTTGTGGATTCCAGCCTGCTTGGGCGCAAAGCTTCAGTATTTGCTCATTTACTGAGTGTCTGTAGTAAATCGGCAACGACTGCTTGAGTGCTACTCAACGGGTGCCGAAGATCGCCGAGCCGACTCGAACGCTGGTAGCGCCGAATGCAACCGCAAGTTTGTAGTCGCCCGACATGCCCATGGACAGCCTTTGCAAGCCGGCTTCGCGCGCCAGTTTTTCCAGCAGGGCGAAATGCGGACCGGGGTTTTCGTCGGCCGGCGGGATGCACATCAGGCCCTCGATGGCGAGGCCGTGGATGTCGCGGCAGCGCTTGACGAAGGCAACGGCTTCGCGCGGTTCGATGCCGGCCTTCTGTGGCTCGGAGCCGGTGTTGACCTGGACATAGAGTTTCAGTGCGCGGCCCTGGCGTTCGATCTCCCTGGCCAGTTCGGCGGCGATCTTTTCGCGGTCGACCGTCTCGATGACGTCGAACAGGGCGACGGCTTCCTTGGCCTTGTTGGATTGCAGCGGGCCGATGAGATGCAGCTCGATGTCGGGGAAATCCGCTTTCAGCTCGGGCCACTTGCCCTGCGCTTCCTGGACGCGGTTTTCGCCGAAGACGCGCTGGCCGGCTTCGATGACCGGGCGGATATGCTCGGCGTCAAAGGTCTTCGACACCGCCACGAGTACTGTCGAACCCTCGGGCCTGTTGGCCTCGCGCTCGGCCGCACCTATCTTATGCTTCACCTGAGTGAGCTGTTCGACCGACTTTTCCATGGCGCTGGCCCTGCTGCTTTTTGCCCGCCCCCGGCCTGCCGGAGTTGACGGGTCCGGGAATCCATGATGAACACCCGGCAACGATTTCCTGAACCGCGGGTTTTCGCCCCGGTCCATGCACGCTTTTAAGTGAAAAACATCCGATGGCAACCGAACGATACAATCCGCGCGCGTCCGAACCCAAATGGCAGAAGGCCTGGGGCGAGGCAAAGCTCTTCGAGACCGAGAACAACGATCCCCGGCCGAAATACTACGTGCTCGAGATGTTCCCCTATCCGTCGGGGCGCATCCATGTCGGCCACGTCCGCAACTACGCGATGGGCGACGTCGTCGCGCGGTTCCGCCGCGCCATGGGCTACAACGTGCTGCATCCGATGGGCTGGGATGCCTTCGGCATGCCGGCGGAAAACGCCGCGATGAAGAACAAGGTCCATCCCAAGGACTGGACCTACCAGAACATCGCCACGATGCGCACGCAGTTGAAGTCGATGGGCCTGTCGCTCGACTGGAGCCGCGAGTTCGCGACCTGCGACGTCGACTATTACCACCGCCAGCAGATGCTGTTCATCGACTTCGTCGAGAAGGGCCTGGTGACGCGCAAGTCCTCCAAGGTCAACTGGGACCCTGAAGACATGACCGTGCTCGCCAACGAGCAGGTCATTGACGGGCGCGGCTGGCGTTCCGGCGCGCTGGTCGAACAGCGCGAACTGACGCAGTGGTTCTTCAAGATCACCGATTTTGCGCAAGACCTGTCGGATGCGCTCGATGGCCTCGACGAGTGGCCCGAAAAGGTCAAGCTGATGCAGCGCAACTGGATCGGCCGGTCCGAGGGCCTGCTGATCCGCTGGCCGCTGGCTGCCGGCACCGCACCCGTTGGCGAGAGCGAACTCGAGGTCTACACGACGCGGCCCGACACGATCTTCGGCGCCTCGTTCATGGCGATCTCGGCCGATCATCCGCTGGCCAAGAAGGCTGCCGAAAGCAAGCCCGAGCTCGCCGCCTTCATGGAAGACGTGCGCCGCATGGGCACGTCGGTGGCAGCGCTCGAGACGGCCGAGAAGAAGGGCATGGATACCGGTATCCGCGTCGTGCATCCGTTCGACCCGAGCTGGACGCTGCCGGTCTATGTCGCCAATTTCGTGCTGATGGACTACGGCACGGGCGCGATCTTCGGCTGCCCGTCGGGCGACCAGCGCGACCTCGACTTCGCCAACAAATATGGCCTGCAGGTGGTGCCGGTGGTGATGCCGGAAGGCGGCGATGCCAAGACCTTCCAGATCACCGAGGAGGCCTATACCGACGACGGCGTGATGATCAATTCGCGCTTCCTCGACGGCATGAAGCCGGATGACGCGTTCAACGACGTTGCCAACCGCCTCGAACAGATCTCGATCGGCAATCGCCCGATGGGTGAGCGCAAGGTGCAGTTCCGCCTGCGCGACTGGGGCATTTCGCGCCAGCGCTACTGGGGCTGCCCGATTCCGATGATCCACTGCGACGATTGCGGCGTCGTGCCGGTGCCGAAGGCCGACCTGCCGGTCAGGCTCCCCGATGACGTTGAGTTCGACCGTCCGGGCAATCCGCTCGACCGTCATCCGACCTGGCGCCACGTCAATTGCCCGCAATGCGGCAAGGCGGCACGCCGCGAGACCGACACGATGGACACCTTCGTCGATTCGTCGTGGTATTTCGCGCGCTTCACCGCACCGTGGGAAAACGAGCCGACCGATCCGAAGGCCGCCAATGAGTGGCTGCCCGTCGACCAGTATATCGGCGGCATCGAGCATGCGATCCTGCATCTGCTCTATTCGCGCTTCTTCACCCGCGCGATGAGCAAGGCCGGCCATCTCGACCTGTCCGAGCCGTTCAAGGGCCTGTTCACGCAAGGCATGGTCGTGCACGAGACCTATCGTCTCGGCAGCGGCCCGAATGGCGAATGGGTTTCCCCGAGCGACGTAAAGATCGAGGAGATCGACGGCAAGCGGCGGGCGACGCTGCTTGCGACCGGCGAGCCGGTTGAGATCGGTTCGATCGAGAAGATGTCGAAGTCGAAGAAGAACGTCGTCGACCCCGACGACATCATCGCCAGCTATGGCGCCGACACGGCGCGCTGGTTCGTGCTCAGCGATTCGCCGCCCGAGCGCGATGTCGTGTGGACCGAGGCCGGCGTCGAGGGCGCGCATCGTTTCGTGCAGCGCGTCTGGCGCCTGGTGTCCGAATCGGCCGACGTGCTGGCCAAGGCGGAAGCCAGTGCGGCAAGCGAAGGCGATGCTGCTTCGGTCTCGAAGGCGGCGCACAAGGCGCTGAAATCGGTCGGCGAGGACATCGGCAAGCTCGCCTTCAACAAGGCAGTCGCGCGCATCTACGAACTGACCAACACGCTGCAGGGTCCGCTCGCCGACGCTGCCGGCGGCAAGGCATCGGCAGAGATGGTTTCGGCGCTGCGCGAGGCGGTCGACATCCTGATCGTGATGATCGCACCGATGATGCCGCACCTGGCCGAGGAGTGCTGGGCTGCGTTGAGCGGCGAAGGCATGGTTGCCGATCGGGCGTGGCCGAAGTTCGATCCGGCGCTCATCGTCGACAATGAAATCACCTATCCGGTGCAGATCAACGGCAAGAAAAGAGCTGATTTGACAATCGCCCGCGACGCAGATCAATTGACCGTCGAAAAAGCGGCGCTGGCACTGGAAGCAGTGCAAAAGGCGCTGGATGGGAAGTCGCCGCGCAAGGTGATTGTTGTGCCGCAGAGGATCGTCAATGTCGTTGCCTGATGCGCGGAATTCTGCTGGCCCGTTGCGTGTTGCTGCGCGTCTGGCGCTTCTGGCCTCACTTGCACTGGCATCGGCCTGCTCGGTTCGTCCGCTCTATTCGGACGGGCCGGTGTCGGCCGGCGTCGAGGCCGGCACGGCGACGCAACTGGCCTCGATCAACATCAAGCCGGTCAGCACCCGCTACGGCCAGGAAGTCCGCAACCATCTGATCTTCATGTTCAACGGTGGTGCCGGCCAGCCGGCGTCAGCACCCTACACGATGGATCTGGCGGTTACGGCGTTGAGCGAATCGGCGCTGCTGGCCGCGGTGACCAACAAGGACGACGAGCCCACCACCGGAACGATGACCCTGACCGGCATCTATGTCATCACCGACATCAAGACCGGCAAGCGTATCGCCTCGGGCAAGCGCAACGTCTCGGCGTCGTTCGACCGGCCAAGGCAGGAATTCGCCACGCTACGGGCGCAACGCGACGCCGAAAACCGCGCGGCGCGCGAGTTGGCCGAGCTGCTCAGGCTGGCCATCGCCCAGGACATGTCCAAGGGCTGAGCCTTAGTTCCGGGAGGATCGGTCGATGCGGCTGACGTCCTTTTCAGCCGCAGGCTATCGTTCGCTGAGATCAATCCGATTGGATCTCGGCCAAGTCAGCGTCTTTGTCGGCGAGAACGGGGTTGGCAAGTCCAACCTCTATCGGGCGCTGCAGCTGATCAAGGCATCCGCTGAGGGGACGCTGGCTCGCGAGATAGCGGGCGAGGGCGGCATGGGCTCGGCGTTGTGGTCGGGCAAGAGGCGCACTGGCCAGCCTGTCCGCGTTGTCATCGATGCGCATTTCATCGACGACGAAACAGCAGCCGGATACGCTTACAAGGTCGAGATCGGCCTGCCGCCGCCAGTTTCAGCCGGCTTTGCTTTCGAGCCGCACGTCAAGGAAGAGACGCTGACCGTCGAAGCCGGGCGACGTCCGGTCGAGATGATGACCCGCAAGGGTCCTGTAGTGTTTGCCCGCGACGGCGATGGACGCCGGGTCGAGCATCCGGAACGCGTCCTGAACTCCGAAACGGCACTCGCGTTGCTTGGCGGTGCCGGGCGTTATCCCGAGGTCGGCGACCTGCGTGCCGCCGTTGCGGGCTGGCGTTTTTATCACGGGTTTCGCACCGATGCCGACTCGCTGGTGCGCCGCCCCGCCCTGGCGACGACGGCACCGATGCTCGACGAGGACGGTGCCAACCTGGCGGCCGTCTTTGCGACGCTTAGGCATATCCGCGAGGATACCGTCGATCTCGACCGCTGTATCGGCGACGCGCTTGGCGGGGCACAACTCGATGTTCCGGTGCCGGGTGAAACCGCGACGTTCGGACTTGTGCTGCCGGAGTTTTCGCAGCGGGTGTTTCGGCCACAGGAACTCTCCGACGGGCAGATACGCTTCCTGGCGCTGGCGGGTTCGCTGATGTCCTACCGCCTGCCACGACTGATCGCGCTCAACGAGCCGGAAGCGAGCCTGCATGTGCGCATGCTGCCGTCGCTGGCCGACATGATCGCGCGCGCCGCCGAACGCACCCAGGTATGGGTGGTGACGCATTCACTCGAACTTGCTGATCTCGTGCATGAGCGCACGGGTTCACGGGCGCTGACCGTCATACGCGTGGAAGGTGCCACGATGATCGAAGGCATGCGATCGACCGGGCTCATGCCCGACGACGACTGAGGCCGTCAGGCTTGCGCAACGTGCGACTTCAACAGGCTCCAGCCCAGCGTCATGCCGGCGGCGGCAACCAGGATAGCGGCGGCGCCGAGCAACTGCAGCGGCTGGAGGCGATGACCGAAGGCAAGGAAGTCGGCCAGGATAGCGACAACAGGATAGATGAACGACAATGAGCCGACGAGGTTCGTGGGCAGCTTCTGGATCGCGCCGTAGAGCAGGATGTACATCACGCCGGTGTGGATGACGCCGACGGCGACAAGCAACGCCCAGGTCTTCGCATCGGTTGGCAGCTCTGCGAAGTTGGCAAAGGGCGCTAGCATCGCGATGCCGACCGTGACCTGGATCAGCGCGATGAGATGAGGAGGCACGCCCTTGAGCTTCTTAGTGATGATCGCGGCGATTGCGTAAAAGAAGGCAGCTCCGAGCGCCAGCAGGATGCCCGAGAGGTAGTCGGTGCCGACGGCACCGGCGCCGGGCTTGGACTGGACGATCAGCAGCATGCCGCCGAAGGCGATGGCGAGCCAGCTCAACTTGGCTAGCGTCAGCCGTTCGCCGAACAACATCGCGCCCAGCGCCACCAGCATGAAGGGCTGGGTGTTGTAGATGGCGGTGGCGATCGAGATCGAGGCGCGCGGGAAGGCGGCGAACAGCAGGATCCAGTTCGAGACGATGGCGACGCCACCGACTGCCGCCCAGGCGATCTGGCGGCGGGTTATCACTTCGGGTCGAAACAGGCCGAGCGCTGCGCAGACGATCAGCAGCGTGACCGCGCCGAAGGCGCAGCGCCAGAACACCACATCCATGACCGGCTGGCCGGACAGGACGACGAACAGCCCGATCGTTCCCGAAATCACCATGGCAGCGGTCATTTCGACCGTGCCGCGCATCTTGTCCGACATTGCCCATGTCCCTTTGGTTTCAGGACTGCATTTGTACGCCTGTGGTTGGCAGGAATATATGGATTCTGGAAGGAGATTGTGATGGTTCGGCTAATCATGTAAGGTGATTTGACGAAAACACCTAAGAGGATTGCATGCTGGACGATCTCGACAGGCGCATTGTCGAAATTCTGGTCGACGACGCCCGGATTTCGCTGAAGGAACTGGCGCAACGGGTGAACCTGTCGTCGCCAAGCACGTCAGAACGCCTCAGGCGGCTGGAGGAACGTGGCGTGATCCGCGCCTTCACCGTGGACATCGATCCGGCTGCGCTCGGCTACACCTTGCAGGCGATCGTGCGTATCCGGCCGCTGCCGGGCAAGCTGCATCAGGTGCAGAAGCTGATCGAGGACATTGCGCAGTTCTCGGAATGCGACAAGGTGACTGGCGACGACTGCTTTATCGCCAGGCTGCACATCCGTTCGATCGACGAGCTCGACAAGATCCTCGACCAGATCACCGACAAGGCCGAGACCAACAGCTCGATCGTCAAGGCGCAGCCGGTCAAACGGCGCCTGCCGCCGCTGGCTTGAGGTCAGCAGGGCACAAAAAAACCGGCGCATGGGCTGCGCCGGTTTTGCTGTTCAGCGGGAAGAAGATCAGCCGATCTTCTGACCGGTCTTGGCCCAGTCGGACAGGAACATCTCGAGGCCCTTGTCGGTCAGCGGGTGCTTGACCAGCGCCTTGAGCGTTGCCGGTGGGATGGTGGCGACATCGGCGCCGATCATTGCAGCGCGCTTGACGTGGTCGACGGTGCGGATCGAAGCGGCGAGGATCTCGGTGTCGAAGCCGTAATTGTCGTAGATGTGGCGGATCTCGGCGATCAGCTCCATGCCATCGACGCCCATGTCATCGAGACGGCCGATGAACGGCGAGATGAAGGTCGCGCCGGCCTTGGCGGCGAGCAGGGCCTGGTTGGCGGAGAAGCACAAAGTGACATTGACCATACGGCCTTCCGAGGTCAGCGCGCGGCAGGCCTTGAGACCGTCGAGCGTCAGCGGCACCTTGATGCAGATGTTGTCGGCGATCTTCGACAGCACCGCTGCTTCCTTCATCATCTCGGCGTATTCGGTGGCGGCGACTTCCGCCGAAACAGGGCCTTCGACGATGTCGCAGATTTCCTTAGTCACTTCGGCGATGTTGCGGCCGGACTTGAGGATCAGCGACGGATTGGTGGTGACGCCGTCGAGAAGGCCGAGCTCGTTCAGCTCACGGATGTCCTTCACGTCGGCGGTGTCGACGAAAAACTTCATAACTGTCTCCTTGGCAATGGATGGGTGCCCCAGGGACACCGGATATGTCGGCCTTTGCTCTAAACCAAGTTCGGGGCAAGGTCACGCGTCATGACCGCCGATTCGCCAAGAACAAGGGCCGCCCCCGTGCTGGTGCCGATGCCGGCCGAGCGCGCCTATTCCTATGCCGTGCCCGACGGCATGCAGGTGGTGCCCGGCTCGATCGTGCGCGTGCCGCTGGGGCCGCGCGAGGTGGCCGGCATCGTCTGGGACGGACCGGTGGAAGCCGTCGATCCAAAGAAGCTCCGACCGATCGCTCATGTCTTCGATTGTCCGCCCGTCAATGAGGAGATGCGGCGACTCGTCGACTGGATTGCGCAGTACACCTTGTCGCCGCCCGGCATGGTGGCGCGGATGATCCTGCGTGCGCCGGAGGCTTTCGACCCGGAGCCATGGACGGAAGGTATCAAGCGCAGCGACGGCGAGCCCGACCGGATGACGGCGGCGCGCAGCCGCGTGCTCGAAATGGCCAGTGACGGCATGGCCTGGACGCGCTCGGGGCTGGCGCATGCGGCCGGCGTGTCCTCGACCGTGGTCGACGGGTTGAGGGCGCAAGGCGTGTTCGAGACGGTGATGATCCCGCCGCGTCCGGTCGTGGCGGCGCCAGATACGTCCTATGCCAATGCCGAATTGACGGGCGACCAGGTAGCGTCGGCGGCAGGCTTGCGCGACCAGGTCGAAGCCGATCGATTCGGCGTCACCCTGATCGACGGTGTCACCGGTTCGGGCAAGACCGAAGTCTATTTCGAAGCGGTCGCGGCAGCCCTCGACAAGGGCAAGCAGGTGCTGATCCTGCTGCCTGAAATCGCCCTGACCCAGGCGTTCCTCGAACGCTTCCAGAATCGCTTTGGCGCAAAGCCCGCCGAGTGGCATTCGGACCTGCCGCCGAGGATGCGCGAGCGCGTCTGGCGCCAAGTGACCGAAGGTGGCGTGCGCGTGGTGGCTGGTGCCCGTTCGGCGCTGTTTTTGCCGTTCAACAACCTTGGCCTGATCGTCGTCGACGAAGAGCACGACCCTGCCTACAAGCAGGAGGACCGCGTCTTCTACAATGCCCGCGACATGGCCGTGGTGCGCGCCCATATCGGCGGCTTCCCGGTGGTGCTGGCCTCCGCTACGCCTTCCGTCGAAAGCCGCGTCAACGCCGAGCAAGGCAAGTACGCGCGCTCCGTCTTGTCGGCCCGATTCGCCGAGGCGGCGTTGCCCAAGCTCGCTACGATCGACATGCGGCGCTCACCGCCGGCGCGCGGCGGCTTCCTGTCGCCGGTGCTGCTCGGCAAGATGCGCGAGACGCTTGGTCGGCAGGAGCAGTCGCTGCTGTTCCTCAACCGGCGCGGCTATGCACCGCTGACGCTGTGCCGGGTCTGCGGCCACCGCTTCGGCTGCCCGGTCTGCTCGGCCTGGCTGGTCGAACACCGCTTCCGCGGCCAGCTCGTCTGCCACCATTGCGGTCACAACGAAAAACGCCCCGAAGCCTGCCCGGAATGCGGCACCTTCGATCATCTCGTCGCCTGCGGTCCCGGCGTCGAACGCATCGCCGAGGAAGTGGTGTCGCACTTCCCCGATGCGCGGACCATCGTGCTGTCGTCGGACATGCTGGGCGGGGTGAAGCGGCTGAGATTGGAGCTGGAGGCGATCGCCAATGGCGAGGCCGATATCATCATCGGCACGCAGCTTGTCGCCAAGGGCCACAACTTTCCCAACATGACACTTGTCGGTGTCGTCGACGCCGATCTTGGCCTGGCCAATGGCGATCCGCGTGCCGCCGAGCGGACCTACCAGCTGCTGTCGCAGGTGACGGGCCGGGCGGGGCGCACTGGTAAGAAGAGCCTTGGCCTGCTGCAGACATTCCAGCCCGACCATCCGGTGATGCGGGCGATTGTGTCAGGCGATTCGGAAGCCTTCTACGACCGCGAGATATCAGAGCGCGAGAAGGCGGCATTGCCGCCGTTCGGCCGGCTCGCCGGCATCATCGTCAGTGCGGCGACAAGGCCAGAGGCGGAGAGCCATGCGCGCGGGCTGCGGCGTGCGGCCCAGGTGGCGCAGGACGTCCATGTGCTTGGCCCGGCCGAGGCGCCGCTGGCGCTGATCGGCGGGCGCCATCGCTTCCGATTGCTGGTGCAGGCCGACCGCAAGGCTGACATCCAGGGCTATATCCGCGCGCTAATTGCTGCGGGGCCTAAGATGCGCGGCTCGGTGCGCGTGCAGGTCGACATCGATCCACAGAGCTTCTTGTAGCCGACTAGGCCGACGGCTTGGAGAACATGCCGAGCAGCGGCGGTTTTGGCACGGGACCCTGTATCGTCTTTTCCAGCACGTAGCCGGCGCCTGTCAGGCGCACGGCAACGGCGCGCTCGATAGTTGGAATCTGGTCGGGACTTGGCGGTTCGAAGAACAGGAACAGTCGGCCCTCAGGCGCGAGCAGCGAGCGGATCAGCTTGAGTTCGCGCGCCGCCTCCAGCCAGAACAAGTTGACGTTGATGGCGAAGATCTTGTCGAAGGGCCGGCCCGATCCCTTCCAGTCGGCGAAAGCCCCTTGCATAAGGGCAGCCTTGCCGGCTGTGATTGCCGCGCGGTTTCTCTCCTCGGCAGAGCTAACCGCGCTGTCCGACCGATCCAGCCCGGTGATGTGACCGTCGATCAGAAGCGGCGTGATCTCCGCCATGGCGACGCCTCGTCCGCAACCGATTTCGAGCAGCCTGTCGCCCGGCTGAACGGCGAGATTGTCGATTGCCCAGGCGATGCGTTCCGGTATGGCCATGGTCGCTTCCATCGGCACTCATTGATGCAGGCGCCGGCAGTTGGGTCCTTCACGCGTCGGGAAGTGCCTCGAAGGGGTTGAGATAGGCAATGCCCAGCGGTTCGAAGTGTTTCCCGTTCGCGGTCAAAAGCAAGAGGCCATGCGCATCGGCCGTCGCGGCGATCAGCACGTCGGCCAAGCCAGGGTGACGGCCACGCGCGACAGCACTGTCGTCCATGGCACCGGCAATCCTCGCGACCCCGGCGTCGACCGAAAGGATGTGGTCATCAAAACCGGACAGTAGAGAATCGAGCCAATTGGCAAGCCGCTCCGCTCGCGCAACGCCGCCGGAGCGATGCAACTTGCGAATGCCCTTCTCCACCTCGGCGACGGTAATGGCGGACAAATAGAGGGTCTGGGCCTCGCCTTGCGCGGTCATCCAATCGGAAATTTCCTGGGAGGTCGATCGCTCGGGAGCGAAAGCAAACAGGACGGACGTATCCAGCAAGTAGCCGGTCACAGATCAATCTCGCGCATCGGCGAATCGTTGCGCTCGAAGTCCAAGCCACCGGGAAAGCTCATGAGCAATGTACCGAGATTGCGTTTGTGCTTCGGGTAGAGCCGTTCGGCGTCACCAACCGGAACAACCACAGCTGCGGGCTTGCCATGCTTGGTGATGATGGTCGGCTCACCGTTTTCGGCAGCCTCGACCACTGCTGAGAAGCCCGCCTTTGCCTCCCGAACCTGCATGCTTTTCATTGCGGCCCATTCCTTGTGGTCTCGTGTAGTCACAATATAATAGCGAAGAGGCAAAAAAGCCAGCAAGCTACAACCGTGAAGGAGATCGCTTCGGCAGTCTTTGCAGGCTATGATCGCCGTGAATTCAGCCGGTTGACAGTCTTGCAGCGGTCTCCGCGTCTCATGAAAGATGCATGGCGCTGTAATGGGAGGGGGAATATGGAATTCGCATTTCCGTGGCCGACAAGCCAGGGCGAGTGGCTGGCGTGGAGTTCGGCTGCGGTCACGCTGCTGTTCGGCGTCATCTTGTTCTTCGCCCCGAGAATCGCCTTCCGCCTGCTCAGGTTGCAGGCACGGCCCGACAATCCGGAAGCCATCGCCCAGGGGCGCGCCACCATGGCGGGCTTCTTCCTCGGTGTCGGACTGTGCGCGATTCTGCTCGCCCAGCCATGGCTTTACATGGCGCTTGGCGTGTCATGGCTGTTCACGGCCTTTGGCCGCGTCGTCGCGATGATGTCGGACGGTGCCAACACCCCATACAACTGGGTGGCGATCGTTATCGAACTGGGTCTGGCGGCCCTACCCCTGGGGTTTGTTTTCGGCTTCTGGCCGTGAATCGCCGTCAAGCCGCCGCTCCGGCGCGCGAGATGCGACAATAGTGCCTTTGAAGGCTGTTAGAGGACGTGTTGCGGTCCTCAAATGCCTGTGCTAGACGGCAATCGACTTTCGGCCGGGGGAATGCGGCTGTCGCGAACTCCGGGGTCAAAAAACGCAGTAAGGTCAAAGATTTAGCTAGAGTCTCACACTCGCGCCAACAATCTTGCGGCCTGTCAGACAAGAGAAAAGACGGTCCGTGACCCAATCTTCCTCGCCAATCTCCGGTGTTGCTGAGCGCTATGCGGGATCGTTGTTCGATCTCGCGCTCGAAGCAGGCGCTGTTGCAAAGGTAGAAGCCGACCTCGGTCGTTTCGCTGCGCTGCTTGACGGCAGCGCTGATCTCGATCGCCTGATCAAGAGCCCGGTATTCTCAGGCGAAGATCAGGAAAGGGCCATTTCGGCAATCGCCGACAAGGCCAAGATCGCCGGGCTGACCGGCAATTTCCTCCGCCTCGTGGCGCGCAACCGCCGCCTCTTCGCCCTGCCCGGCATGATCAAGGCGTTCCGCCAGATCGCCGCCGAGCATCGTGGCGAGACGTCGGCCGAGGTGACTTCGGCGCATGCGTTGACCGCTGCGCAGGAAACGGAACTCAAGTCGGCGCTGAAGAGCGTCGCCGGCAAGGATGTGGCGATCTCGGTCGCCGTCGATCCTTCGCTGCTTGGCGGCCTGATCGTGAAGATGGGCTCGCGCCAGATCGATACGTCGCTCAAAACCAAACTCAATTCGCTCAAGCTTGCACTGAAAGAGGTCGGCTGATGGACATCCGCGCCGCGGAAATTTCCGCAATTCTGAAAGACCAGATCAAGATTTCGGCAAGGAAGCCGAAGTTACCGAAGTCGGTCAGGTTCTGTCGGTGGGCGACGGTATCGCCCGCGTATACGGTCTCGACAACGTCCAGGCGGGCGAAATGGTCGAGTTTCCGGGCGGCATCCGCGGCATGGCGCTGAACCTTGAAAGCGACAACGTCGGCGTCGTCATCTTCGGTGCCGACCGCGACATCAAGGAAGGCGACACCGTCAAGCGTACCGGCTCGATCGTCGACGTCCCGGTTGGTCCGGAGCTGCTCGGTCGCGTTGTTGACGCGCTCGGCAATCCGATCGACGGCAAGGGCCCGATCAAGGCCAAGGAACGTCGCCGCGTCGACGTCAAGGCGCCCGGCATCATCCCCCGCAAGTCGGTGCATGAGCCGATGTCGACCGGCCTGAAGGCTATCGATGCTCTGATCCCGGTCGGTCGCGGCCAGCGCGAGCTGGTCATCGGTGATCGTCAGACCGGCAAGACCGCCATCATTCTCGATACCATCCTGAACCAGAAGGCAATTCACCAGTCCGGTCCGGACAAGGAAAAGCTGTACTGCGTTTACGTTGCCGTCGGCCAGAAGCGCTCGACCGTCGCGCAGTTCGTCAAGGTGCTCGAAGAGCGCGGCGCGCTCGAATACTCGATCATCGTCGCGGCAACCGCTTCCGATCCGGCTCCGATGCAGTTCCTGGCACCGTTCGCCGGCTGCGCCATGGGCGAATATTTCCGCGACAATGGCATGCACGCGCTGATCGGCTATGACGATCTGTCCAAGCAGGCCGTCGCCTACCGCCAGATGTCGCTGCTGCTGCGCCGCCCGCCGGGCCGCGAAGCTTACCCGGGCGACGTCTTCTACCTGCACTCGCGCCTGCTCGAGCGTTCGGCAAAGCTGAATGACGAAAACGGCTCAGGTTCGCTGACCGCGCTTCCAGTCATCGAGACGCAGGCCAACGACGTGTCGGCCTACATCCCGACCAACGTGATCTCGATCACCGACGGCCAGATCTTCCTCGAGACCAACCTGTTCTTCCAGGGCATCCGTCCTGCCGTGAACGTCGGTCTGTCGGTGTCGCGCGTCGGCTCGTCGGCCCAGATCAAGGCGATGAAGCAGGTTGCAGGCTCGATCAAGGGCGAGCTCGCGCAGTACCGCGAAATGGCTGCCTTCGCGCAGTTCGGCTCCGACCTCGACGCCGCTACCCAGCGTCTGCTCAACCGCGGTGCGCGTCTGACCGAGCTGCTCAAGCAGCCGCAGTTCTCGCCGCTCAAGACCGAAGAGCAGGTCGCGGTGATCTTCGCCGGCGTCAACGGCTACCTCGACAAGCTGGCCCTCAACAAGGTCGGCAAGTTCGAGCAGGGCCTGCTGGCTTACATGCGCTCGGAAGGCAAAGACGTTCTCGACGGCATCCGTACGGAGAAGGCGCTCAGCGACGATCTCCGCGGCAAGCTCAAGGGTCACATCGACGCTTTCGCGAAAAACTTCGCCTGACACTGACGGATAAGGCATGGCCTCGCTAAAAGACCTCCGCAACCGTATCGCCTCGGTCAAGGCGACGCAGAAAATCACCAAGGCGATGCAGATGGTCGCCGCGGCGAAGCTGCGTCGCGCCCAGGAAGCTGCGGAAGCCGCGCGTCCCTACTCGCAACGCATGGGTGCGGTTCTCGCGAACATCGCCCAGGCTGTCGGCGGCGGTGGCGATGCTCCGGCGCTGATGACCGGCACCGGCAAGGACGACGTGCACCTGCTCGTCGTCTGCACGGCCGAGCGCGGCCTGTGCGGCGGCTTCAACAGCCAGATTTCGCGTCTGGCCCGCGACCATGTCCGCAAGCTCCAGGCCTCGGGCAAGACGGTCAAGATCATCACCGTCGGCAAGAAGGGCTATGATGTCCTGCGTCGCGATTTCGCTTCGTTGATCATCGATCGCGTCGAGCTGCGTGATGCCAAGCAGGTTGGCTTCGTCCATGCCGACATGATTGCCAAGAAGGTGATCACCCTGTTCAACCAGGGCGGCTTCGACGTCTGCACGCTGTTCTATTCCGAGTTCAAGTCGGTGATCAGCCAGGTTCCGACAGCACAGCAGGTCATTCCGGCTGCGGCTCCGTCGGTCAGCACTGATACCGCCACCAGCGGCGGAGCTGTCTACGAATACGAGCCGGAGCCGGGCGAAATCCTCGGCGATCTCATTCCGCGCAACATCTCGGTGCAGATCTTCCGGGCGCTGCTGGAAAACGCTGCCGGTGAAATGGGTGCCAAGATGAGCGCGATGGACAACGCCACGCGCAACGCAGGCGACATGATCAACAAGCTGACGATCACGTACAACCGCCAGCGTCAGGCCCAGATCACCAAGGAACTGATCGAGATTATTTCGGGCGCCGAAGCGCTCTAGCCACGTGATGGCTCGCCGCAAGGCGGGTCCGCGTGAAACAACGAACGGACACAGAGGTTAGAACGATGGCTAAAGCAGCTACTCCGAAAGCCGCTCCGGCGGCGGAAAAGGCCCCGGCAGCAAAGAAGGCGGCGCCTGCCAAGGCAGCCGCTGCCAAGGTCGAAAAGTCGGCGGTCGTCACCACCGGCGCTGGCCGCGTTTCGCAGGTCATCGGCGCCGTCGTCGACGTGCAGTTCGACGGTGAGCTGCCGCCGATCCTGAACGCGCTCGAGACGATGAATGGCTCCAACCGCCTCATCCTCGAAGTGGCGCAGCACCTCGGCGAAAACACTGTTCGCTGCATCGCCATGGACATTTCGGAAGGCCTCGTTCGTGGCCAGGCCGTCCGTGACACCGGTTCGCCGATCATGGTTCCGGTCGGCGACGAAACGCTCGGCCGCATCATGAACGTCATCGGTGAGCCGGTCGACGAAGCCGGCCCGGTCAAGACCAAGCTGAAGCGCGCCATCCACCAGGAAGCGCCTGCTTATGTCGATCAGTCGACGGAAGCGCAGATCCTGGTCACCGGCATCAAGGTCGTCGACCTGCTGGCTCCTTACGCCCGCGGCGGCAAGATCGGCCTGTTCGGCGGCGCCGGTGTCGGCAAGACCGTTCTGATCCAGGAACTGATCAACAACGTCGCCAAGGCGCACGGTGGTTACTCGGTGTTCGCCGGCGTTGGCGAGCGCACCCGCGAAGGCAACGATCTCTATCACGAGATGATCGAGTCGGGCGTCAACAAGGACCCGCACGAGAACAACGGCTCGACCGAAGGTTCGAAGTGCGCCCTGGTGTTCGGCCAGATGAACGAGCCGCCCGGTGCGCGCGCTCGCGTCGCTCTTTCGGGCCTGACCATCGCCGAGCATTTCCGCGACCAGGGCCAGGACGTTCTGTTCTTCGTCGACAACATCTTCCGCTTCACCCAGGCGGGTTCGGAAGTGTCGGCTCTGCTTGGCCGTATTCCTTCGGCCGTGGGCTATCAGCCGACGCTGTCGACCGACATGGGCCAGATGCAGGAACGCATCACCACCACCCACAAGGGTTCGATCACCTCGGTGCAGGCCATTTATGTGCCCGCCGACGACTTGACCGATCCGGCGCCGGCAACCTCGTTCGCGCATCTTGACGCGACGACCGTTCTCAACCGCGCGATTTCGGAAAAGGGTATCTACCCAGCCGTCGATCCACTCGACTCGACCTCGCGCATGCTCGATCCGCTGATCGTTGGCGAAGAGCACTATTCGGTCGCCCGTCGCGTCCAGGAAATCCTTCAGCGCTACAAGTCGCTGCAGGACATCATCGCCATCCTGGGCATGGACGAGCTGTCGGAAGAGGACAAGATCACGGTCGCCCGCGCCCGCAAGATCGAGCGCTTCCTGTCGCAGCCGTTCTTCGTCGCCGAAGTGTTCACCGGTTCGCCCGGCCAGCTGGTTCCGCTCGAAGACACCATCAAGAGCTTCAAGGGCCTGGTCGACGGCGAGTACGATCACCTGCCGGAAGCTGCCTTCTACATGGTCGGCGGCATCGACATGGCGATCGAAAAGGCCCAGCGCCTGGCTGCGGAAGCGGCATAATCATAAAAGCCGCAGCGCGGGCCTTCGGGTCCGCGCTGTCGCCCGATCACTGCCCCGTTGCGGGCAGGTCTGCTCGGAACTCCGTCCAAGCATTTGTGAGACACCATGGCTGAAGCTTTCAAATTCGAACTGGTCTCGCCCGAGCGTCTGCTCGTTTCGGAGCAGGTCGAGTCCGTCGTCATTCCCGGTGCGGAAGGCGAAATGACTGTCATGGCCAACCACGCGCCGGTCATGACCACGATCAAGCCGGGTGTCGTGACGGTGAAGACCGTTGCCGGCAAGGAAGAGCGTTACGTCGTGTTCGGCGGTTTCGCCGACATCGTTCCTGCCGGTTGCACGCTGCTCGCCGAATCGGCGACGCCGGTCAAGGATATCGACCGCGCCGAACTGCTGCGCCGCATCCAGGAAGCGCGCGAGGACGTCTCCGACGCCAAGGAAGACCAGGCCCGCACCAAGGCGGAAGTCTATCTCAACCACCTGTCGACGCTGGAAGCCGCGATCTAAGCTTTCTCGCCTGGGCCAGTGCCCAGATCGGCAGAACTGCTCAAGCCGTCGGTGATACCGGCGGCTTTTTGCTTTTTAGCTCACAGCGCGCAGCTCTGCTGTGAGGCACATTGCTCAATTTCAGTTTAGTTGGTCCACATCTCGACCGCCTCGGTCAGCGGCAGCAAGTCGTGAGGCCGGGCACGCGCCTCGGTCGGTGTGTCTGAAAAGCGCGGAGCCGGGGCGGGCTGTGTCAGTCCGTCGAGCTCGACGAAGCTCTCCCGCGCGACGAGATGCGGATGCAGTGCCGCCTGGTGAAGGTCGAGCACTGGCGAAACACAGGCGTCGGAATGTTCGAGCAAGGCCAGCCATTCCGAGCTGGGCCGCGCGCTGATCAGTGTGGCGATCTTCTCTTTCAATGCGGGCCAATTGCGCGGGTCGGCGCGGAGCACATGGGCTGAAACATCCAGCCCGACAGCCTGCCGAAACAGTTCGAAGAACTGCGGCTCGATCGGACCGACGGCGATGTGGACACCGTCGGCGCAGGCATAGGCGCCGTAATAGGGAGCGCCGCCATCGAGCAGATTGGCGTCGCGCTGCGCTCGCCAGCCGCCCGAGGCTGCAAGGTCGTGTGCCATGCTCATCAGATGGATGGTGCCGTCGCAAATAGCGGCGTCGACGACCTGACCGGCCCCGGTGCGCTGCGCCGAAAGAAGTGCGGCAAGCATGCCGGAGACGAGGAACATCGCACCGCCGCCGAAGTCACCGACAAGGTTGAGCGGCGGCAAGGGGCGGTCGACCGCGCCAATTGCTGCGAGCGCGCCGGTGATGGCGATAAAGTTGATGTCATGCCCGGCATGGTTGGCGAGGGGGCCGGTCTGCCCCCATCCAGTCATGCGCCCGTAGACAAGGCGGGGGTTGCGCTCAAGCAATGGTTCTGGCCCGAGCCCGAGCCGCTCCATGACGCCTGGCCTGAAACCTTCGATGAGAGCGTCGGCGCCATCGACCAGCTTTCGCACCATTTCCGCGTCTTCGGTGTTCTTCAGATCGGCCTCGACTGTTGGCCTTCCGCGCCCGGAAATGGGGTCAGGCAATGTCGGTACTGCGCCTGGCCTGGCTATGCGGATGACGTCTGCGCCCATATCGGCGAACTGCATAGCGGCAAAAGGGGCAGGCCCCAGCCCGACGAATTCGACGACGCGAATCCCCACAAGCGGGCCTTTGGCCGGTGCCGGCATGACGATTTCTCCTTACGACTGGATGGCACTTGTAAAGGCCCGGTTGGACGGCGCAGTTGGCTGCGCCGGACGCTATCGTGCGCCCGCTGCGACCAGGATCTTCTCGATGTCGGCGAAGCCATGCTTGCGCGCATTCTGAAGTGGGGTCACGCCATCGCCGTCGGCAAGGTTGATGTTGGCGCCGGCGTCGACGAGCAGCTTGACGATGGCGACATGGCGTGGGCCGCCATCCCCTAGCACGATGGCCTCCAGAAGCGCCGTCCAGTTGAGCTTGTTGACGTGGTCGACATCGACACCGGCCTCGATAAGCGTGCGCACCGTGTCGACGTGGCCGCGTTCGGCGGCGGGTATAAGAGCGGTGCCGCCATAACGATTGGTGCTCTTGAGGTCGGCGCCATGCGCCAGGGTCATTTTCAGTATCTCGAGATGTCCGCGTGCACCGGCATAGAGATAGGGGCTGTCGTTGATGGCATCCTTGGCGTTGACGTCGGCACCGGCATTGATCAGCACCTTGGCCGCTTCGATCTGGTTGGCATGAGTGGCCAGCAATAGCGCGGTGCGCCCGCTTTCGTCGCGTGCATCAATGCTGGCACCTTTGGTGAGAAGGGCCCCGATGGCGGTTGCATCGCCCCTGGACGCCATTGTGTGCAGTTCACGATCGAGCATCTCGTCTCCGGCGGCTGGTGCAATCCATGCCATGAGGGCGAGGATCAGGACATAAGCGATTTTGGGCAACACCGTGGTCATTTTCATATCTTTCACTGCGGCTGGCCAGCCCCCGCATTGATTGCGAACCGTCGCTCCGCAAGTTTTACCTTTTGAAACCAAATCTGTTCGTGATTGTGGCAGATGACGTTGGTGTCTTGTTTGTGCTTGCCATACGGTTTATTGCGAATCGTCAGCCGGACGGGGGTCAAAGGCAACGACATCAGGAATCCACCGTGAAGGGAATCATTCTAGCGGGCGGTAGTGGCACGCGACTTTACCCAGCGACACTTGCGGTATCGAAGCAGATACTACCGATCTATGACAAGCCGATGATCTATTACCCGCTTGGCGTTCTCATGCTGGCGGGTATTCAGGACATCCTTATCATTTCGACACCACGCGACCTGCCGCAGTTCCAGCAGCTTCTTGGCGATGGCTCGGCTTTCGGCGTCTCGTTTTCCTACGCTGTTCAACCGTCCCCCAACGGCTTGGCCGAGGCTTTCATCATCGGGCGTGACTTCATCGGCAACAGTCCGGTGGCGCTCATCCTTGGCGACAACATCTTTTATGGCGACGGTCTGTCGGAGCGCTGCCGGGCCGCGGTGGCGCGCGAGAACGGCGCCTCGGTCTTTGCCTATCAGGTCGAGGATCCGCAGCGCTATGGCGTCGTGACATTTGACCGGACGACCCAGCGCGCCTTGTCGATCGAGGAAAAACCTGAGGAGCCGCGCTCCAACTGGGCGGTGACAGGGCTTTATTTCTATGACAATTCGGTTGTCGACATTGCCTCGTCGATCAAGCCGTCGGTTCGCGGCGAGCTGGAGATCACCGACGTCAATCGCACCTATCTCGAGCGCGACACATTGCATGTCGTGCGGTTGGGCAGGGGCTACGCCTGGCTCGACACCGGAACGCATGACAGTCTGCACGAGGCATCGTCTTTCGTGCGCACGATCGAGCATCGGCAGGGCATCAAGATCATGTGCCCGGAAGAAATCGGCTTCGAGCTGGGCTGGGTCAGCGAGGAACAGGTGCTTCGTCGCGCTGCCGCGCTCGGCAAGACCGACTATGCGCGCTACCTTGAGCGTCGGGTCAGGGAAATTGGCCATGGTTGAAGTCAGCAATCTGGGCCTGGACGGCGTTCTTGAGATACGCGTGCCCAGGTTCGAGGACGCGCGCGGTTTTTTCTCCGAGACATGGAATGCCGACAAGCTGGCGCAGGCCGGCGTGGCTGTCGATTTCGTGCAGGACAACCACTCGCTCTCGCGCGAGCGCGGGGTGCTGCGCGGGTTGCATTTCCAGATGCCGCCCTTCGCGCAGGACAAGCTCGTGCGCGTGCTGCGCGGATCTATCTTCGATGTCGCAGTCGACATCCGCAAGGGCTCGCCAAGCTTCGGCAAATGGGTCGGGCTGACGCTTTCGGCCAAGGAGTGGAACCAGATCCTGGTGCCCAAAGGCTTTGCGCATGGCTTCGTCACGCTCGAACCCGACACCGAGGTCGTCTACAAGGTGTCCGCGCCCTATTCGCAACCGCACGATCGTTCGATCCGCTTCGATGACCCTTCTATCGCAGTAGCATGGCCCGTGCCGGCGGCCGAAGTGATCCTGTCGGACAAGGATGCAGTGGCTCCTTTGCTGGCTGATGTCGAAACCGGATTCATCTACCCGTGAAAAACGTTCTTCAAACTGTTCTGGTCACTGGCGGTGCCGGTTTCATCGGCTCGGCCGTCTGCCGGCACCTAGTCGGCAGCGGCACTTACCGCGTCGTCAACCTGGACAAGCTGACCTACGCCGGCAATTTGACGTCGCTGCGCGATCTTGAGGGCCATCCCAACTACGTCTTCCGGCATGCCGACATCTGCGATACCGACAAGGTGCGTCAGATCCTGACGGACGAGCAGGTCGATCTGGTCATGCATTTGGCCGCCGAAAGCCATGTCGACCGCTCGATCGACGGGCCGATGGCCTTCGTCACCACCAATGTCGTCGGCACGGCGAGCCTGCTGTCGGCTGTACTCGACCATTGGCGTGGTCTTGGCGAGGACGCGCGCAAGCGCTTCCGCTTCCACCATGTCTCGACGGACGAGGTGTTTGGTGACCTGCCTTTCGATTCCGGGGTCTTCACCGAGGAATCGCCGTATAGGCCGTCTTCGCCCTATTCAGCGTCGAAAGCTGCGTCCGACCATTTCGTTCGTGCCTGGCACGAGACCTACGGATTGCCGGTCGTCCTGTCCAATTGCTCCAACAATTACGGGCCCTACCACTTCCCGGAAAAGCTGATCCCGCTTGTCATCGCCAACGCTCTGGATGAGCAGCCGCTGCCCGTCTATGGCAAGGGCGCCAACATCCGCGACTGGCTGTTTGTCGAAGACCATGCCAGGGCGCTCGAAACGGTCATGACCAGAGGTCGTGTTGGCGAGAGCTACAACATCGGCGGACGCGCTGAGCGCACCAATCTGGAGGTCGTCGAGACCATCTGCGCGTTGCTTGATGCCCGCCGCCCCCGCGCCAGCGGTCGCTCCCATCTCGACCTCATCACCTATGTCACCGACCGTCCGGGGCATGACCGGCGCTATGCGATCGACCCGACCAAGAGCGAACTGGAACTGGGCTGGACGCCACTGGAGACGTTCGAGACGGGTCTTGCCAGGACCGTCGACTGGTATCTTGCCAATGGCTGGTGGTGGCGGCCGATCCGCGAGCAGCGTTTCGACGGGAGCCGCCAGGGACTGGCTGGCGCCAAGTGAAGATTCTCGTTACCGGAACATCGGGACAACTGTCGCGCTCGCTTGCCGCGCGCGCTCAGGGACAGGCGGAGATCGTGCTTGTCGGGCGACCCGACCTCGACCTTGAGAACCCGGCGACGTTCGCGTCGGTTCTGAAGTCGGTCGCGCCAGACATGGTGATCAACGCGGCGGCGCACACCGGCGTAGACCAGCAGGAAGACGAGCCCGAGCGTGCCTTTCGCCTCAATGCAGAGGCGCCGGCCGAACTAGCACGGCTGACCAGGCTCGCCGGTATTCCGATCATGCAGATCTCCACCGACTACGTCTTCGACGGCACATCGACGCGTCCTTATGTGGAGGCGGACAAACCCAATCCACAGACGGCCTACGGCCGCAGCAAGCTGGCAGGCGAAGAGGCTGTGCGCGCCGGTAATCCGGATCATCTGGTCGTCCGCACCGCCTGGGTTGTCAGCCGCTATGGCCGAAATTTTGTCAAGACGATGCTGTCCTTGGCGGAAACGCGCGACAGCCTGCAGGTGGTGGCGGACCAGTTCGGCAATCCGACGGAGGCTCATGACCTTGCCGATGGCCTGCTGGCTGCGGCAGCGGTATGGCGTCGGCAAGGCGGATTTCCGCAAGGACTCTATCACCTTGCCGGCCAGGGCCGGGCAAGCTGGCATGACCTGGCCGGTCATGTCTTTGCTGTCAGTGCGTCGCTGGGCGGACCGTCCGCCCTTGTCGAGCCGGTCGGCAGCGAACAATGGCCAGCGAAAGCGGTGCGACCGGCAAATTCGGAGCTGAACTCCGAAGCCTTCTTCCGCGATTTCAACTATCGCGCGGGGCAATGGCAGGAAAGGGTCGGCGCATTGGTGACGGAATTGGTCGGGTCGGCAAACAGGTGAGCCTTGTTCCGACGCTTCCGGTAGGAAAGACCGGTAGCGGCAGCGAGCCCCGGTAGCAGCCGCTCGAAGATTTCCCGCTTTGGTTGATCACTGGATTGCTGCAGCTGAAAGAAGCTGTGATTGTATATGTGTTGTCCGGACAGCCGTTTCACTGCATAGATGCAAAACGAGGGAAAGCTCATTGCTTTGGCAGGGGTCGACATTTACGTTAAGTCAAGTTGATGCGGACGACTTTATGAAACCGGAAGTGGATTTGATCGTCGTTACCCACAACAGCGGCTCGGTCCTGCCGGTGTTTTTGGCGACTGTTCCCAGTTGTGCAAACGTTGTTGTCGTCGACAATGCCAGCTCGGACGACTCCGTGACGCTTGCCGAGGCTGCCGGGGCGAAGGTCATCGAGATCGAGGAAAATGTCGGCTATGGCAGCGCCTGCAACGTCGGTGCGGCGGCTGGCAATGCGCAGTTCCTGCTGCTTGCCAATCCCGATCTGCGCTTCGAGGCTGGCGCGATCGAGGCGCTTGTCGCCGCCGCCGCCGCCCATCCAGATGCTGCCTTCAATCCGCGTTTCTATTCGGGTTCGCGTCGGCGCTTCAGGCGGTGGTCGCGGCTGCTGCCTGCTTCCGACTTCTGGCATGGGTCGCCGCCCGACCACGATTGCGCCATCCCGGTCCTGCACGGCGCCTGCATCTTCATCAGGCGCGAGCATTTCGAAAAGGTCGGCGGATTCGACCAGAACATCTTCCTGTTTCATGAGGACGACGATCTGAGCTTGCGGCTGCGACGCGCGGGCATCGAGCTTCGGCTTGCCGCCGGTGCTGTGGTCGACCACGCGGAAGGGCGCTCCAGCGCCAGGTCGATCGAGTCCGGCCGTATCAAGGGCGAGGCGATGGGGCGTTCGCTGGTCTATGTCATGAACAAGCACCAGATGCCGCTGGACGTGCCGGCCGAGCGTTATCGCACATGGTTGAAGCTGCTGTGGCCACATGTGCTGTTCAGCAGCGCGCGCCGCTCCAAGCTTCTGGGTTTTGCAAATGGACTGAATGGTGGCCCGATGAACAGTTTCGGGAAGCGCCGGTGAACGCGCTGTCAAGCGCTCCGTGGCGTGAGAGGCCATCGTTTTTGCGCAGAGTATGGGGGAGGTTGAGGCGGATCGCGCAACCGTCCCGCTGGCTGGCGAAGACACAGCCGGCGGACCGGCTTTACGACGCCAATGTCGGCAATCTCCTCGGCCGTTATCCTGCCGGCGACTACAAGCCGATATCCAGCGAAGTGCCGCCCAAGACGGACATTCGGCTGGTGGCGTATTACCTGCCGCAATTCCATCCGACAGCCGAAAACGACGAGTGGTGGGGCAAGGGTTTCACCGAATGGCGCAATGTGGCGCGCGCGTTTCCTGTTTTCGAAGGCCACTACCAGCCACGGCTGCCGGGCGAACTCGGCTACTACGATCTGCGTCTGCCTGAGGTCATGAGCCGGCAGGTCGAGCTTGCCAAGCTCTACGGCATCTCTGCCTTCTGCTTTCATTTCTACTGGTTTGGCGGCAGGCGGCTGCTTGAAGGCCCGCTGGACCACTACCTTGCAACCGCCGATCTTGATCTGCCGTTTTGCCTATGCTGGGCCAACGAGACCTGGTCGCGGCGTTGGTCCGGACGCGAGCAGGATGTGCTTCTGGCGCAACGGCATTCGCCGGAGGACGACATCGCGGTCATTCGTGGTCTGGACAAGTATTTCCGCGATCCTCGCTATCTGAAGATCGACGGCAAGCCGGTTTTCACGATTTACCGCGCCAGCCTGTTTCCCGACATGAAGGCGACCATTGTGCGCTGGCGCGAGGAGATGACCAGGCTGGGTTACCCCGGGATCTATCTGATAGCGACAAACGCTTTCGACTTCAGCGCGCATCAGGACCATGGCTTCGATGCGCTGTCCGAGTTCCCGCCGCACAATGTCCGTACACCCAACATCGAAAGCAGCCTGGCCGTCTCTCGCTTCAGGGACAGTGGGCGCATACGAAGCTATGCCGACGTGGTGAAGGCGGAAAAGGCAAAGTCAGTTGAGGTGGGCGTTGTTCACCCCGGCGTCATGCCGTCGTGGGACAACAGTGCCCGCCGTCCGACGTCAGCCCAGATCTATCACGGTTCGACGCCGGCTCTTTTCGAAGAGTGGCTCGGGCACGCCATGAGGCGCGCGCAGGCAAACCCCGCGCACGAGCGCCTTGTCTTCATCAATGCGTGGAATGAATGGGGCGAGGGCGCCTATCTCGAACCCGACCTGAGATATGGCTATGCCTATCTCGAGGCCTGCGCAGAAGCCTTGCGAAACCATCGATGACGCTGAAAGATCGGACCGCCTGAAGCCGGCCGTGGCATAGAAGACGGTGCCGCCCTGGTATCGAGCTTTGCCATGTCGCCGGAGGGCAAAGCGCCTTATGGATTGTCGGATGAAGCACAATTCGACAGACAGTTCCGAAGCCGCATCGCGCCGGCGGCTGCGTGACCTTGGCATTGCGCCAGGAGACTTCGCCCCTGGCCCGCTCAATGCCATTACCGACGTCGCTGGGGTTCTGGTCGGGCATGCAACCGTTGTCGAAGGTGCAACAATCCGCACCGGCGCCACCGCCATCCTGGCGCATGGTGGCAACATCTTTCGCGACAAGGTTCCGGCGGCAATCGCCGTGTTCAATGGTTACGGCAAATTCGCCGGCTCGACCCAGATCGAAGAGTTGGGCGAGATCGAAACACCTGTCGTGCTTACCAACACGCTGGCGACCGGCCGTGCCATCGAGGCGATCCATGCCCACACGCTGGCGCAGCCCGGCAACAGTCGCATTGTGTCGATCAATGCCGTGGTCGGCGAGACCAACGATTCCCGCCTGAACGACATCCGTGCCGGCCGTCCCGACATTTCGGAAATCAGAGCCGCGATCGACGCCGCCAATGATGGCGAGGTGGCAGAAGGTGCTGTCGGCGCGGGTTCTGGCACCGTCGCCTTCGGGTTGAAGGGCGGTATCGGCACAAGCTCAAGGCGCGTGCCTTTCAAGAGCGGCGAAACCTTCACTGTCGGCGTGTTGGTACAGTCGAACTATGGCGGACGCCTCCTGGTCGACGGCGTGCCTTGGAGTGCCAGCCCGGCCTCCGAGGACAAGGACGGCTCGATCGTCATCGTCGTGGCGACCGACGCTCCCTTCTGCGAGCGCAACCTGAAGCGCCTGGCTCAGCGCGCTTTTGGCGGCCTGGCCAAGACGGGGGCGGCACTGAGCAACGGCTCAGGCGACTATGCGCTGGCATTCTCGACCCATGAAAGCGTAAGGCGCACGCCCGAACGGCGCGCTGGCATCGCCATGACGCCGACACTGCCCAATGAACTTGTCTCATCACTGTTTGAGGCGGTGATCGAGGCGACCGAAGAAGCTATCCTCAACTCGCTGTGCATGGCGCATACAGTCCATGGCTATGATGCGAGCAGCGGCAAGCCGTCCCGGGTCGAGGCAATTTCATTGGAAGCGCTGGCTCGATACAAGGCGCGCTGACAACTTACTCACATTGGAGAGTTCTTATGACCGGTGGACAAAACCGCATCGTCTGGCTGAATGGCAGCTACTTGCCGGCTGCCGAGGCAAAACTGTCGATCTTCGATCGCGGCTTCCTGTTTGCCGACGGCATCTATGAGGTAACCGCCGTTCTTGATGGCAAGCTGGTCGACAGCAGCTTGCACATGGCGCGGCTGGAGCGCTCGGCCCGTGAGCTTGGTTTGCGCCTGCCCATCGCCACCGAGGCAATCGAGGAGATCGAGCACGGTCTGATCGAGCGCAACGGCCTGCAGGAAGGGCTGGTCTACCTGCAGCTGACGCGTGGTGCCGAGGAGCGGAACTTCCTGTTTGGCGAGGAATTGGAGCCGACGCTGTTGCTGTTCACGCAGCCGAAGGTGCTGGTCGACGTTGCAGCCGCCAGGACTGGCATTGCCGTCAAGACATTGGTCGATCAGCGCTGGGCCCGGCGCGACATCAAGAGTGTGTCCCTGCTGCCGCAGGTGCTGGCCAAGCGCGATGCGAAGGCGGAAGGCTGCGATGAGGCGTGGATGATCGAAGACGGTCATGTCAGCGAGGGTGCATCGTCGACCGCCTATATCGTCACCCATGACGGCAAGATCGTTTCGCCCGCCAACAGCCAGCGCACGCTGCCCGGCTGCACGCGGCAGGCGCTTGTCCAGCTGGCAGAGGAGGGTGGCCTGACGCTCGAGCAGCGCCGGTTTACCGTCGAGGAAGCTCTGGGCGCGGCGGAAGCCTTCATCACCAGCGCTTCGACCTTCGTCATGCCGGTGACGCGGATCGACGGTAAGCCGGTCGGCGACGGCAAGCCGGGCCCGGTCGTCACGCGGTTGCGCGAGATCTATGTCGACCATGCGCGCAAGAGTGCAAGCTGACGGGCAAGGAACCTGATCAGCAGTGCTCGTGGTGCCCAAATCTATCTGGGCCCGCCGCTAAGGCGGGCTTCCAAATGCGGTCGTTCTGGCTGCTGATACTCAAGAAGGACCGCAAGGCTTTCGCTGTCGCCGCCGGCAAGGTCGCTGATGCGGCCTGACTATCCGCTGGCCAGAAGGCAGCCAAGCTGGAGGAGGTGGCCTGACGGCCATCTCGGCGTTTATCGGATGCTCTGTCTCACGATACAACTTGCCTGCTGTCAGGCAGCGCGACGCTGGCCCGGCAATGCCGAAGCGGTGGCAGCCTTGGCAAGCGCGAACTGCGCGATCAGCTGGCGCAGGCGGGCGGCCTCGCCGGCGAGCGTCACGCTGGCGGCGGTGGTCTCCTCGACCATGGCAGCGTTTTGCTGGGTGACCTGGTCTATCTGGTTGACCGCGGTGTTGACCTCGGCAAGGCCGGTCGACTGCTCGTGCACCGAGGTGGCGATCGCGTCCATGTGCTGGTTGATGGTCACGACATAGGTCTCGATGGTCTTCAGCGCCTCGCCGGTTTGCCGCACCAGCTTGACGCCGGCCCCGATCTCGACGCTCGAATGATGGATCAGATCCTTGATTTCCCTGGCCGCCTTGGCCGAGCGCTGCGCCAGTTCGCGCACTTCATGGGCGACGACGGCAAAGCCTTTGCCAGCGTCCCCTGCCCGCGCCGCCTCGACGCCGGCGTTGAGCGCCAGAAGATTGGTCTGGAAGGCGATCTCGTCGATGACGCCGATGATGTTGGAGATCTGGCCGGAGGCTTCCTCGATCCGGCTCATGGCCTCGACCGCGTTCCCCACCACGGCGCCCGACTGGGCAGCGCTGGCATTGGCCCGCATCGCCACCGCCCGCGCCTCGTCGGCACGCTTGGAGGAGTTTGAGACGTTGACGGTGATCTCGTCGAGAGCGGCAGCCGTCTCTTCCAGCGAGGCCGCCTGCTGCTCTGTGCGACGCGACAGGTCGTCGGCGCTGACGCTGATCTCGCGGGTTCCGTTGTCGATTGACCCGGCCGACAGGGTGATGGCCGACAACGTGGCGCCGAGCTGGCCGATGGCGGCGTTGAGATCATGGCGCAGAGGCTCGAAATCCGGCGCGAACGCCTGCTCGAGCTGGAACGACAGGTCACCGGAGGCAAGCCGGCGCAGACCGACCGCGAGCCCCGAGGTCGCCTGGTCCAGCCGCGCCTGGGCGGCGGCCTCCGCTTCCTCGGTCAGGCGAATGCGGTCGCTCTCGGCCCGCCCCCGCGCGGCTTGCGCCTCATCTTCCATCCGCCTGTTGGCGATCGCAGCCTGCCGGAACACCTCGACGGCTCCGGCCATCTCGCCGACCTCGTCGCGGCGTCCGGAATAGGGAACCGCAGTCGCTGTGTCGCCGGACGCCAGGCGGCGCATTGCCTCTTGCATGCGGTTGAGCGGGGTCGTCACGCTGCCGATCACCAGCCAGACCGAGAAAACGACGATGGCGAACGAGAGGACGGCAAGCGCGCTCATCCACAATACAATGTTGGACTTGAGCTCGTTTGCGGCACCAAACTCCTCCTGGGCTACGCGCAGCTGGAGGGAAACCAGGTCGCTGATGGGCGTGGCAAGCGGATCGATCGTCGGATAGAGCCGATCGACGACAAAGCGATCGAGCGATGCCTGGTCCTTTCGCGCGATGATGTCGACCAGAGTGTCGATCTCGCTTTTCGAGCTTTCGCGAAGTCCGGCGAAACCGTCGGCCAACGCTTTTTCATCCGGCGTCATGGCCGTGGACGCATAGGCCGTCCAGGAACGGTCAATGGCTTCGATGGCAACGCGCAATGCCTTCTCGCCCTCCGCCCAATCAAGCGCGCCGCTCCTGACCTTGTGTGCCGTGTCGACAATGTTGACGGCGTACATGTCCGCGACGGTCTTCAGGTGGGTCATCGGCTCGACGCGATCGACGACAATGGTATGGGTCCGCTCCGACATGGATTGCAGCGCCAAAAAGGCCGTGCCGCCTGAGATCAGCAACAAAACCGCGAGGAGGGCGATACTGGCAACGAGCTTCAATCTGATTGTCATGACGGGTTCCGGTCGCTTCAATGTCGACACTTATCCCAGTGATAAGATTGCAATTTTATTAAGTAGTAATATTTGAATTTTGTTCTTGCTAGGTTCTCTGACGGCATGCGGGAAAGCTCTTTGAGCGCTTCAACCAGAGCGTTGTTCAAACGACGGATCACGCCCAGAATGTCTCCATCGCTCACGCTTACGCCTCGCCCGGTAGTCCCGCTGATAAAGCCTTTGCTTCTCCAGATGCTCTTCGCTCTGCCCCATCGCTATCCTCCCCATCATGGTGCAGGACAACGGCGAGGTCGCATCGTGCAAGTGACAAACGCCGTTTGCGATGAGGTCAGAATCAAGCGCTCAGGCTTCCGACACCCCGAATGGACGCGTGGCCTCTTTGTCAGCGTCGCGGGCTTCACAGAAGTCGGGCTGCGGGCGTTTAGCGCCATTCTCTCAGGCGGCATGGACATCGCATTGCACGCCGTCTCGTTATCGCGCGCGTCAACATAGGTGTGAGGATGATCGAGAGGGCGACGGTAGGACGCCACGGCAACCGCCTTGATCGTGGTTGACCCCGCAGATACGCCGGCGCCATCGCTTTCGTGATTACGATGGCGCCGCAGCCTTGGGAGGCCTTAGAGGTAGATCGGGTTCGACCAGGCCAACTTGCCGTCCTCGTTGATAACCACCACCCGGCACCAGTCGCCCTCGAATTTTTTCCAAGGGAGGCGGGCTGAGGTCATGCCTGTTCCGGACGTTTTTTCGTTCCTGGATGCACGTCCGACCAGCGAAATCTGGAAGCAAGGCGAAGTGTCGATCGTAATGAAATCGCCATCGACGGCGACATTGTTGATCTCCGGTCCCTGGCTGGAATAGTACCGACCAAGCTTCAGCGCTTCGACCAAAGCGTCGGATTCATTCTGTTCGGCCTTGACCATGACCCAGCCGCCGAATGCGTCGCGATTCTGGTCTTCTCCGGCTACCCAATGAGCGTCGTCGCAGGCGAGGGCATTGATGCGCCTGCCGGTGTTCAGGATGTCGTCGAGGTAGTAGGAGCCGCCGCCGCGGCCGTTAAGAACCTGGCTGGTGTGATTGTAGACCTCCACAGCGTGGGCGCCAGGGATCGACGCCGCGTCACCAGCGGTCAGCGCATACCATTCGGGATGCGGGATGGCGACGAACGCGCCGGCATCCAGACAACGTTGTGCCAGCTCCGGGCCTGTCTCATTTTCCATGTTGGGCGGAAAATCGGCTGGCAGACCGACCGCCAGAATATGCCACTTCTCTCCTTGCTCGGTTGCCGGGGCATGGCACTCCGCACCCAGGATCGTGGTGAAATTGTTGGTGCGGAACGGGCGCGTGTCGACGATGGGGTAATTGTAATGCAGCATGAAATGATCGGAGAGACAGATGAAGTCGTAGCCGCGTTCGCGATATCGCTTGCAGACCTCCTCGGGCTCGAGCTTGCCATCGGATCGTGTCGAATGGGTGTGCAGGTTGCCTCGGTAGAAGTTTCCGGGAGCTGCGAAGGCCTCAACTGACATGCTTTACGGTCCTTTGCGCCGCTTGTGCGGACGCGGTTGAAAATGCATCGAGAAGTTTTCGCGTGTAGGGCGATTTCGGATTGGTGAGGATGGTGCCGGTGTCGGCGTAGTCGCGCACCTGGCCCTTTTCCAGAACCAGGATCTGATCCGACATCTCGGCGACCACCGGCAGGTCGTGCGAGATGAACAGGTAGGCTGTGTTGTGCTCCTGCTGCAGCCGCTTCATCTGCTTCAGCACCTGCGCCTGCACCGTGACATCAAGGGCGGAGGTGATTTCGTCGCACAAGACAAAGTCGGGCTTGCAGGCGAAGGCGCGGGCGATCGCCACGCGCTGCTGTTGCCCACCGGAGAGCTGGCGCGGAGAGCGTGCTAGCAGGCTTGTGTCGAGGTCGAGTTCCTGAAGCAGTTCAACGACCCGGTCGCGACTGGCGGCGCGGGACATGCCGAAGAAGATCTGCAAGGGACGCGCGATGATCTGCTCGACCGTGTGCTGCGGATTGAGCGAGGAGGCGGGATCCTGGAAAATCATCTGGACTCGTCTGCGCAAGTCGCGATCGCGGCTGGTCGCCAATCCCGTGAGCTGCTTGCCTTCGAAAAGGATCTTGCCGCCATTGCCGTCGACCAGCCCGGCGATCAGGCCGGCGAGTGTCGACTTGCCGCTGCCGGATTCGCCGACCACGCCGAGCGTCGAGCCGGGGGTGATCGACAGCGAGATGTCGTCAAGCGTCCGAGCCGGCGCCGGGTGTGGGAAAAGCCGGTGCAACAATCTTGAGCCGCCACCTCCATAGGTGAAGTCGAGATCACGAACCGACAGCACCGGCGCGTCGATGGCGACCTTCAGCGGCGCGGCCTGGGCGTCTGATTTCAGTTTTGGAATGGCTGCGATCAGCGAGCGTGCATATTCGGTTTTCGGCCGGGTAAAGACCTCAAGCGTCGGGCCATCTTCCAGCACCTTACCCTTCTGCATCACCAGCACGCGCTCGCACATGCGCGCCACGACGTTCAGGTCGTGGCTGACATAGATCAATGTTGTGCCGGTACGCTTCTGCAGGCGGCTGACCAGATCGAGCACCTGCGTTTCCACCGTCTTGTCGAGCGCGGTGGTGGGCTCATCCAGGATGATCAGGTCGGGCTCGGCAACGAGTGCTGCCGCGATCACGACGCGCTGACGCTGGCCGCCCGACAGCTGGTGGGGATAGCGCTTGAAGATCGCCGCCGGGTCGGGCAGCTCCATGGCCGCCAGCAGTTCCAGCGCCTTGTCGCGGGGCGTCAACGGACCTGAGGCATTGTGCTGGCGGATCAGTTCGACCATGTGCTGGCCGATCGTTCGGTGCGGCGTCAGCGACGATAGCGGGTTCTGCGGCACCATCGCCGCCTTTCGGCCGCGAAACTGCAGCAGCTGAGAGGCGTCGAGCGACAGGATATCGGTGCCTGACACCGACACGGACCCGCTTGCGATGCGAGCGCCCGGACGCGTGTAGGCGAGGAACGCGCGGGCCAGCGAAGACTTGCCGCAGCCGCTTTCACCGACAATGCCGAGCGTCTCGCCCCTGCCGATGGAAAAGCTGATGTCGTCGACGGCTGCCAGTTCCGTGCCGGGTCCGGTCTTGTAGACCAGCCTGAGGTTGCGAACGTCGATGTGCGGTGTCTGGGTCATGTCAGCCGAGCTCCGCGGTTGCGATGCCAAAAGCGCGCGACAAGCCGTCGACCATGAAGTTGACGCCGATGATCAGGCTGGACAGCATGATCGCCGGCAGCAGCAGGAACCACGGATCGGTGAAGACGACGCCCATGGCCTCCTGCACCATCAGGCCCCAGTCCGGCGTCGGTTGGCTGATGCCAAGCCCAAGAAACGACAGGCCGCTGATGCGCAGTACGGCTGAGGAGATGCGCACGGCCAGTTCGACGCCCAGAAGGCCGATCAGGTTCGGGAAAATCTCTCGCAGCATCACCGCCAGTCGCGTCTCGCCGCGCAACTCGGCGGCTCGTACGAAATCCAGCGTCGACAGGCTTATCGTCTTGGCGCGCACGACACGTACGACGCCCCAGGTGTAGACCACGGCAACGACGGGGATCAGCGCACTGACGTCCTTGCCCAGCGCCAGCGTCAGGATGGCGATCAGGATGAGGTCGGGGATGGACATCATCGAATCGACGATGCGCATGATGATCTCGTCGGTACGGCCGCCGATGTAGCCGGCAACGACGCCCAGGATGGTGCCGACAAAGAGCGAGATCGCGACGCCGAGAAAAGACACCATCAGCGCGATGCGGCCGCCGGCCACCACGCGGCTGAAATAGTCGCGTCCGATCTGGTCGGTGCCCATCAGGAATTCCCAGGACGGGCGCTGCAGCGGCGCGCCGACAAGTGCGCTGGTGTCGTAGGGCGCTATGATCGGCGCCAGCAGAGCCATCAGGAGATGCGCGACGACAAGGATGATCCCGATCAGCGTCGCGGGTTCCGAAAGCGCGCGGCGCAGGCGCGGCGAGCCGAACAGGTCGCCAAGACGACGCCTCCTCGTGTCGATCAATACGTTAGCCATTGGATGACCTCGTGCGTACGCGCGGGTCCAGCGCCAGGATCGCCAAGTCGGCAATGAGGTTGGCGAAGACGACGGCAAGGGCGGCCAGGAAGGCGATGGCCTGGATGGTTGGGATTTCGCGTTGCGAAAGCGCGCGCAGCAGTTCGCCGCCGGCGCCCGGAAACTTGAAGACCGCTTCCACCACCACCGACGTCGCCAGCAGGCCGGCGACGAAATAGGCGGTGGCGTTGAGCATCGGAATCAGCGCCGAGGGCAGCGCATGGATGACGCTGATGCGCCACTGCGGAATTCCGGCCAGTCTTGCCCGCTCGACATAGTCGCTGTTCAGCGCCTCGACCATGCCAGCGCGCAGGAGCCGGAACTGATAGGCTGCGCCATGTACGCACAAGGCGATGACCGGAACGATCGCCGCAGCCAGGATCGTCAGCTTGGGTGCGTTGGTGGGCGCGAAGATCACGGCTGGCACCAGACCCAGCCAGACAGCGAAGACAATGACGAAGACGTTGCTGACCACGAAATCGGGCATCGAATAGGTGAACAGTGTCGTCGTGCTGATCGCGTTGTCGAGGCGACCACCTGGCTTCAGGCTGGCCAGCACGCCGAGCAGGATAACCAGCGCAAGCATGACGACGAGCGCGAGGCCGGCCATGATCGCCGAATTGACCACGGGGTGGAAGATGCGCGTCGCCACAGACTCTTTCTTCATGATCGTCGTACCGAAATCGAATGTCATGAGCTGGTGCCAGACTTCGAAAAAGCGAACCGGGATGGACCGGTCCATGCCCAGTTCGCTGCGCATCTGGGCCAGTTGCTCAGGCGAGTAGAATTGCAATTCTTCCGCCGGGATGGAGGCGGTAAGTGCGTCACCTGGGAGAACTTCGGTGCCGAGAAACACGATCAGTGCGGTGAAGCTCAGGATGAAGAAGGCCATGAACAGCCGTCTTCCGATCATTCTCGCGATGCTTGCCCACATTGCTCCGCCTCCCGCGCAAGTGATGTCAATTCAGGAGCTGGGGTGACCCAGCCCCTGAGCCTGGTTGCGAATGTCTCAGCTCTCGATCCAGACGTCGTCGAAGCGGCTGGACCAGTTTTGGGAATGCGACTTCAGGTTCTGAACCCCTGGCGCGTGCGCCAGCATGTTGCGGCGTCCGCCAAGTACGATAGCCGGCGTGTCTGACTGCAGGATCTTCTGAAGGTCCTGATACATTCCGATCCGCTTTTCCTCGTTCGGCTCGGCGATGGTTTCAGCGTAGAGCTTGGCGTAGGCGTCGGCCTTGTCGCCCGTCCAGGCGCCCTTTTCGACGTCGTTCGCCACCATGCGCCCGAGGTTGATCGCCGGGTTGCGCGGCCCGACCACGCCGGCCGAAGGACGACCATAAGGCGGGTTCACGCCCTTCACATAGGCATCGAACCCATCGGTCGGCATTTCACGGATATCCATGTTGATGCCGGCCTTCTTCAGCGATTCCACGACGATCGCCATGATGCGGGGCATTTCCGGGAAGGATGGCGAGAAGACGATGGGCGGCAGGTCGATGCCGCTCGGATGACCGGCTTCCGCCAAAAGCTTCTTTGCCGTCGCAATGTCGTAGGACTTGTCGCGCGCTACAAATTCACGGTTCAGGCCCGACATCTGGGTGTCGTTGCCGACCCAGCTTCCAGGGTCGTTGTAAACGATCGTATTGATGGCTTCGCGGTCGATGCTGAGGCTCACGGCAAGGCGCACGCGTGGGTCGTTCCAGGCGATGTCGAGGTTCTTCGGCATCGAGATCAGGAATTGATCGCCGCCCTTGGACTTGTGCACGATACCGCCCGCACCTTCGAACTGCGTGGCCGTCGTCGGGTCGATGTTGAACACGGCGTTGAACTGGCCGGAGCGGAAGCCGTTGATCGCCGTCTGCGAATTGACGACATATCCCTCCAGCTCGTCGATGAAGGGGCGGCCTTTCATCCAGTAGTTTTCATTGCGTACTGCCTGGAAGCCGCGGCGGTTGTCGACCGAGACAAGCTTGAAGGGGCCGGTGCCGATGCCATCGGTGAGGATCAAGTCTGGTGCCGCTGCCGGAGCGATCGCCAGGCGATATTCGGCAAGCGCGTATGGCCATTCGGCATAGGGCGCGTTCAGGATGAAACGAACGCCATACTTGCCTTGAGCCTCGACCTTTTCGAACCACTTGGTGATGAAGCTGCTGCCCTTCTGGGCGATATGGGCGTTGAACGAGGCAACGACGTCTTCGCTAGTCATCTCCTTGCCGTTGTGGAACATCACGCCTTCGCGCAGCTTGAAGTCCCAGACTTTCAGCGTGTCATCGGATGGCGCCCAGCTCTCGGCCAGTTCACCCTGAACATTGTAGTCGTGGTCGATCCACACGAGGCTGTTCCAGATCGAGCGCGTCAGCAGGTCGATCCAGTAATAGGGGTGCTTGCCGTTGTCGGAGCTGCCGACCGCCCAGTTCGGATAGGTCTGGCCATAGACCAGCTTGCCACCCATCTTCGGATTGGAACCGGCAGGCAGGGCGGCCCAGGCCGGCAGCCCGTCCACGGACTGTGCTGCCGCCGAACCGGTGATGAATGGCTGAACGCCAAACGCCGAAACACCGAGTCCGAGAAGCTGCAGAAATTCTCTCTTCGTAATGGCCATTGTTCCTACACCTTCGCGTTCTTGCAGGGCGAAATGCCCGGCAAGTGACAACCTTTTTTGGGGATTTCACTGCCAGCCCTTCCGAGCGGACAGCGCCAATTAGGGGACGATTACAACACGAGAGTGACAGTCGGCCTTGCCGGAGTCCAATCTGATATATCAATGAAACCATTGACCAGATCAATGGTTCGGCAAAATTCATTGAGGAACGAAATATCAAGCCCGAAGGCGATTGACAGAAGATCGTGCGGTGCAAGGGGCGGCTGCAAAACAAAAAACAGCAGGCCCGTGACATACGGGCCTGCTGCCAAGCTGCGAGGGGTCGCAGATTTTACCACGGCAGCGAGAAGGTCTTGACGTTTGTGAAGCTCTTCATCGCTTCGATGACGCCTTCCTTGTAGCCGTTGCCGCTATCCTTGATCCCGCCAAATGGCGACATCTCGATGCGATATCCGGGGACTTCCCAGATGTTGACGGTGCCGACTTGCAGGCCGGCGATGTATTTCTGCATGCGGCGGAAGTCGTTGGTGCAGACGCCTGACGACAGGCCGAAGGCGGTCGAGTTGGACAGTGCGATCAGCTCGTCGTCATTGTCGGGGGCGCGCACGATCGGGATGATCGGACCGAAGGTCTCTTCCATCACCAGCTCCGAGGTGTGCGGCACGCGGTCGACGACGATCGGCGGCAGCAGTGCGCCCTTGCGGCCGGGGTCGTAGAGCAGTTCGGCACCTTGTTCGGCGGCCATGTAGACACGGCTTTCGAAGAGTGCGGCAGCCTTTTCGTGGACCACCGTGCCGAGGTCGGTCGTCCGGTCCATCGGGTCGCCGAACCTGAGCTTCTTGGCGCGTTCGAGCACCATCGGCACGAAGCGGTCGGCGACACTTTCCTGGCACAGGATGCGCTTGACCGCCGTGCAGCGCTGGCCCGAGTTCTTGGTCGCACCAGCGACGGCGAGATCGGCTGCCTTGGCAAGATCGTCGTCGGAGAGGTCGTTGAGGATGATCAGCGGATCGTTGCCGCCGAGCTCCAGCACCTGGCGCTTGTAGCCGGCGGTGCGGGCGATCAGCTTGCCGACCGGCACACCACCGGTGAAGGTGATCAGCTCGATGTTTTCGTTGGTGATCATCTCGGCGCCGATGTCGGCCGGCATGCCTGTCACCACCGACAGCATTTCCGGCGGCAGGCCGGCCTCGTAGAGGATATCGGCGAGGATCAGCGCCGTCATCGGGGTGAGTTCCGTCGGCTTGACGACGACACAGTTGTTGGTGGCGATCGCCGGTGCGACCTTGTGCGAGACCATGTTGAGCGGATGGTTGAACGGCGTGATCGCCGAGATCGCCTTCAGCGGCTCACGCGTGGTGAAGATTTTTCGCGCCTTGCCGTGCGGGGTCAGGTCGCAGGAGAAGATCTGGCCGTCGTCCTGGATGCACATCTGCGCCGACAGCGTGAACACGTCATAGGCGCGGCCAACCTCGTAGAGGGAGTCGGCCTTGGAGATGCCGAGCTCCAGCGTGATGATGTCGGAGATCTCCTCCTTGCGCGCGGCAAGGGATTCGGCGGTGCGAAACAGGATCTGCTGACGCTCATAGCGCGTCAGCTTCGGCTTGTAGTTGGCGGCGATCTCGAAGGCCTGGCGGGCGTGCTCGGCCCGCCCCGCCGGCACCGTGCCGATCACCGCATTGGTGTAGGGATAGTGGACGTTGACGACGCCATCGGCATCGACCTTGCGTCCGGCGATGCGCATCGGTTCGTGGCGTACCTTGAAGGTTGTTTCAGCCTTGACCATCACAGGTCCTCCCTCAGGCCAGTGCCGCCGCCATGGCGGCATAATAGAACGCATCGAAGTTGCGCAGAACCGGCTCGTTGGGCAGCGCCGGCAGCTTGCGGTTGACGATGAACGGTACCGCCTGTTCGGTCAGGCCGCCATGCGAGCGCAGTGGCTCGTTGAGCGCTGCCAGATCGTGGCGATGCTCGCTGGTGCCGATGGTCTTGTTTTCCGTCGAGACCAGCACGATGTCGCCGATGCGGTCGGAGGGCAGTTCGAAGCGCTCGCAGGCGGTGGCGTTGTCGATGACGACGTCGATGCCTTCGATGGCGGCAAGGCGCTTCATGATGCCGGCCTGGTCGGCACCTTCGGGCAGGTAGGCCGTGGCAAACGATCCGAGCGCACCATGGTGGACGACGTAAGGATCGGTGATCGGCAGGATGACCCGCGCCGCGTCCTTGCCCAGCCATTCGTCGAGCAGGTCCTGGACATAAACGACGTCAGGGGTGCCGTCGGCCTTGTGCTTGGGCTTCATGCCATGGTCGGCGGTAATCACGATGGCCGCACCGAGCGCGTCGAGCTCGCCGAGATATTTGTCGAACATCTCGTAGAAGGCGTTGGCCTGCGGCACGCCGGGCGCATATTTGTGCTGCACGTAGTCGGTGGTGGTCAAATACATCACGTCAGGCTTGAATTCCTTGAGCAGCTTGACGCCGGCGGCAAAGACGAACTCCGACAGTTCGGCCGAATAGACCTCCGGAACCGGCTTGCCGAGCCAGGCCGATGCATTGTCGATGCCGTGCTCGGCCTTGTTTGAGACATCGGACTTTTCCGACGAAAAGCAGATGGCGCGGCCGTCATCGAACTTCAGGCCGCTGCCGAGCAAAGCGCGCAGCTTGTCCTTGGCGGTGACCACGGCCACACGCGCGCCGGCATCGTAGAAGGCCTGGAAGACGGTCGGCGCGCGCAGGAAGCGCGGGTCGTTCATCATCACTTCCTTGCCGGTCTCGCGCTCATAGAGATAGTTGCCGCAGATGCCATGCACCGCCGGCGGACGGCCGGTGGCGATCGACAGGTTGTTGGGGTTGGTGAAGCTCGGGATGACGCTGTGGGCGGTGCGTTCGGTGCCATTGGCGCGGATCTTCACCAGCGACGGCATCAGGCCAGCCTTGATCGCCTCGTCGAGATAGGCCGGCTCGCAACCGTCGAGGCAAATCGCAATCGCCGGCACACGCGGCCATTCGTAGCTGCGGCCGTTGGCGCTGACGTTGATCGTGCTCATCTTGTTCATTGGGGGAGGGTCCTTGGGCTTGGAGCAATCCGATTGCTGGTGGTATGCGCCGCCTCGGATGTGGGTCGTCTCTTCTGTGCCGCAACTCGATCTATTTGCCAAATCGCAATTATGAATTCGATCGATAGGCCAGGTCTATGGCGATCTGGCCTTGGCCAGGCGGCTTTCCAACAGATCGCCACTTGCGGTCAGGATAGGGTAGGCGACCGTAACCAACAGCGAATTGATCTCTTTCAGGCCGCGGGCGATTTCGAGATGCATCCCGCTCGTTTCAATGCTTTCCGGCGTGCCGGATTGCAGCCGCTTCAAATGCTGGCCGTGCGTATGGCGGTGCAGGTCGCGCATTCTTTGCTTTTCGACGACCAATTGCCGTGCGGACAACTGGTCCTGCGAAATGAGCACGTTGAGGGCAAGGTGCATGTTCTCGATCAGGCGCACGTGCAGGTCGGCCAGCTCCTTCCAGCCCTCGTTGGAGAAACGCCAGTTCTTGTCGGCGCGCTCCTCGGCGAGGACCAGCAGGTTCTTGGCTATCACGTCGCCGGCATGCTCGAGATTGATGGCCAGATCGGTCAACTCGATGCTGCGCCGTGCTTCCTCAACCGTCATCTGGCCGCGGTTGACCTCGGCAAGATAGAGCTTGATGTCGGTGTGGGCCTGGTTGACCGCTTCATCCAGGGCGCGGACGCGAGCGATTTCGCTGCGAGTTCCGGCCCGCAGGAGGTCCATGACCGGCCGCACCATGGTCTCCAGCAATTCGCCCATGCGCAGCAGTTCGCGCGTGGCACTGGCAAGCGCGAGGCGCGGTGTCGCGATGACGGAACGATCGAGCGCGCTGACGCGATGGCTCAAGGAGCCGCCGGTGGCTTCAGCCTGTGGATCGGGCAGCAGGTGACGGGTGAGCATCGCCATCACTGAAATGAAAGGCAGGCTCACGGCGACCAAGCCGGCGTTGAACAAGAGATGGAAATTGACCAGCGCGGTGCCTGGCCCGGACCCCAGCATGTCGATCGAAAGTCCGCTCATTTCGAGTGTGGCAAGAGCGCAAAGGGCACCCGTCGCGCGGAAGATCAGATTACCGACCGGGATCCGCTGCGCCACGGCAGGCATGCCACGCGACAGCCAGAAGGCGATGAGGCCGCCACCGAGATTGCAGCCGAGCACGAGCGGCACACCGGCCTCCAGCGGCACGAGGCCCTGTGCGGCAAAAGCCGTGACCATGAGGACAGCGGCGACGCTCGAATGCACCACCCAGGTGAAGAGGGCTCCGACGAGAAAAGCGGTGATGTAGTCGTCAGCCAGGTAAGCCGACATCGCTGGCAGCATGGCGCCGCTGCGCAATGGACCCGTTGCTGTGCCAATCAGCTGCAGCGACAAAAGGACGAAGCCGACGCCAAGGATCATCCGTCCGGTTTCACGAAGCTTCTCGCCCGACAGCTTCAGATGCATCACGCCGCCAGCAAACAGGCAGACCGGTACCAGCCAGCCGAGATCGAACGACAGGATGCGCACCACCACTGCCGAGCCGAGGTCCGCACCAAGCAGCAATGCGAGCCCGGTCGGCAGCGCGAGAACACCACTCGCTGCGAAACCACAGGCAAGCATTGCAACAGCGGTCGAGCTTTGCAGCATCACTGCCATCGCCGTCCCGCCTGCCGCGGCTTTGATCTGGCCGCGCCTGGCTTCTCCCAGCATGGTTCGCAGCGTGTCGCCGTGGGCGCGTTCCATACCGGTGCGCACCATATGCACGGCAAAAAGCAGGAGCATGGTTGCGCCGGCCAGATGAAGCAGGATTAGGGAAAAGTGCATGGGTGTCCCTTCGTCGACTAAACAAAGGGTCAGACTTCAGTACGTATTCGTCAATTCGATAGTTTCAATAGATCCATAGTGCATGTCTATGGATTGATCACCCCTGGGGATGGAGGACAGACGTCATGAAAGCCTCGATCTTGGGCGAGTGTTGGCGCTCCTGCAGGCAGGCAAGCCGATACTCCGTCTGGATCGTTGCGTCCGCGATGCGGATGGTCTCGAGGCGAGGGTGCGCAACAAATTCGAAGTCCGCGACGACACCGATGCCCAGCCCACGCTCTACGGCCTTCCAGACGCCCTCGCGGCTGCCGATCTCGAGCAACGGCTTTATCGGTACTTCGGCCTTTGCGGCGGCCTGTTCAAAGGCACGGCGGGTGGTCGATCCCGTTTCGCGCAGGATGAGCGGCTGGTCTGCCAGTTCGGCCATCGTGATGCTCTCGCGGCCATGCCAGGCATGATCCGAATTCACGAACACGACCACTTCATGTGTGCTGAAGGGAACCGAGTAGATCCGCGGATCATCGACGACATGCGCGAGGATTGCGACGTCGGATTCGAGCTCGAGAATCCTCTGGAGTGTCTGGTCCGAGTTGCCCAAGAGCATGCTGACCTTGATCGACGGGTACTTCGCCAGGAAGCGCGCCACCATCTCCGTGGCATGGAACGGTCCAACCGCGGCCACGCGCAACTGGCCTGTCGTCAGCCGTCCACTGCTGAGCAGCAATTCCTCGGCCTCGTCCTGCAAGCTCATGATGCGCCGGCTGATGTCGAAGAGTGCGGCACCTGTCTCCGTCAGTTCGACGCGGCGCCCGCGGCGCACCAGCAATTCGACGCCATAGCGATCCTCCAACTCCTTCACCTGCGTTGTGACGGTTGGCTGGCTGATGTGAAGGGCGTTGGCTGCGGCCGTGAAACCTCGGTTTTCAGCGACGGCATGAAACGAACGGAGGTGGGTAAATACTATAGCCATAGTCTATGATTAGCGACAAAGATTTGTATTAGTCAATGGATCGGCCCTCCGCCACACTTCTCCTGCCATCAGTTCAAGACAGGAATTACAACCGTGTGGTCATACAGCAATCCAGTCGACATCCGTTTTGGCCGGGGCAGTTTTTCCAGGCTTTCCGACGCGATCGGCGGCCGCAGATACGCTCTGGTCACCTACGGCGATCCATATTTCCAGGGCCTCGTTGCCGAGCTTGCGACCAAGGCGGGCAGCCCGTCCCTGGTCATTGATGATATCGCGCCCAATCCCGACATTGCTCTTCTCGAGATGCAGACCGCGCGCTTTACCAAGCTGGCTGTGCAACCTGAAGTCGTCGTCGCGCTTGGCGGAGGGTCGGTCATCGACTCGGCCAAGGTCTTTGCCGCGGCACTGGGAGATTTCGCGACGGTAGACGCCTATCTCAAGAAGCGGGCCGGTGCCGAGACGATCAAGCCCTGGCCGCTGATAGCGGTTCCGACAACCGCCGGCACCGGAAGCGAAGTCACGTGCTGGGGAACCGTCTGGGACAATGCCGGTGGGGTGAAGTTCTCGCTGGCCCACCCGGGCCTCTATCCCGAATTCTCGATCGTCGATCCCGATCTGATGCTTGGCAAGCCACGCGAACTGACGATCCAGACCGGGCTTGATGCGCTGTCGCATGCACTGGAAAGCCTGTGGAACCGGAACTCCAATCCCGTTTCCATGGCGCATGCGGTCATGGCGGCTCGCGGCGTGCTTTCGACCTTGCCGCTTCTCGCCAACGACCTTCGCAACGCCGATCTGCGTGAGCGGATGGCTCGCGCGGCCACGCTTGCCGGATTTGCCTTTTCGAACACCAAGACGGCGATCGCGCATTCGCTGTCCTATCCAATCACCTTGCGCCACGGCGTCCCGCACGGCATCGCCTGCTCGTTCTCCTTGCCGATGATCATCCGCAGCGTTGCTGGAGAGGGTGGCATCTGTGCGGAGGGACTGAATGCGATATTTGGTAGGGATGCAGACGGCGCGGCCGACCAACTCATGGCGTTCCTGGCCAAGCTCGGGGTCGCCACCAACCATCACCACTACGGTATCGAAGATGGCGAATGGCGCGAGTTGATCGACCTCGCCTTCGATGGCGAGCGTGGACAGAACTTCATCGGCGGCAAGGACAACCTGCTGAAGGCAGCCGGTCTAGGCAAGGAGAAACGCCAGGCAGTCGCATGATTGAAGCGCTGCAGCGGGAGGACGCTGCGGTATCACCGTTTTTTGGGAGGAAAACATGAGTGCTCTGAAACATACGTTCGCCGGCCTGATGACTGCCGGGGCAGTCGTCGCCTATGCGAGTTCGGGACTGGCGCAGGAGTGCAAGAATCCGGACCAGCTAGTCTTCTCGATCATCCCGACCGAGGAGACCACCCAGGAACTCGACATCTACAAACCGTTGCTGGACAAGCTGAAGGAAAAGACCGGCAAGCCTGTCGAGTTCTTCATGCCGACGTCCTACGCCTCGGTGATCGAAGGCATGGTCAACGGCTGGGTCCAGATCGGTGTCCACGGGCCCAACTCCTACGTGCTGGCCAAGGAAAAGGACCCGGCGCTGGAGGTCTTTGCCACTTACACCAAGGCCAAGGGACACTTCCAGGAGGAAGGCCCCGGCTACAGGGCAGTACTCATCAGCAAGGCCGATTCCAAGTTCGACAGCATCGAGACCGTGAAGGGTTCGGTTGTCGGCCTCGCCGATCCCGCCAGCACCTCAGGCAACCTGTTGCCGCGCATGGTTTTCGGCGACTTGGTGAAGGTCGGTCCGGAACTCGAGAAGTACTTCTCCAAGGTGGTCTACACCGGCGGTCACGACCAGTCGGCGCTCGCGGTGAAAGAGGGCCGTGTCGATGACGCGTTCGTCGCCACGCACCGGCTCGACAACGTCATCGACCGTGGTCTGGCCAAGGCAGAAGACTTCAAGGTCATCTGGTCGTCGGAGATCATCCCGCAGGACCCGATGGTCTATCGTGGCGATCTCTGCGAGCCGCTGAAGGCGGCCATTCGCGAAGCCTTTCTTACGCTGCACGAGGATGCGAATTCGAAGCCGTTTTTCGATGGCATCAAGTCGACCAAGTTCGTGCCCATGAAGGACAGCGACTACGATATTATCCGCAAGCTCGTCGCGGCTGAGAAGGCGGCGGGCCAGTGAGACACGAAAAGATCATAGTCGAAGGCCGCGCGCAGCGCGGCCTTCCTGCCAAGGCGGCGGATGACATGTCGATTCTCGAGGTTCGCAATCTCAAGGTCAGCTATTCGACCGGGGGTCCTCAGATCCTCAAGGGTATCGATTTCGAGGTGGGCGGTGATGATTTCTGCGCGGTCATCGGACCGAGCGGTGCCGGCAAGTCGACCTTGATCCGGTGCATCAACAGGCTGGTCGAGCCAACCGAAGGCGATATCATCCTGTTCGGGCAATCTGTCTGCCCACTCAAGAGCGGCGATCTGCGCCGCTTGCGCCGGCGCATCGGGATGATCTTCCAGGAATTCAACCTGGTGAACCGCATGTCGGTGATGGACAACGTCTTGTCTGGCCGTCTCGGCTACACGGGCGCCTTCCGCAGTTTCTTCAAAGCGTTTCCGAGAGAGGACATCGATCGGGCACTGGGCCTTTTGGAGCGCGTCGGCCTGCAGGACCATGTCGACAAGCGCGCCGACGCCTTGTCGGGCGGCCAGCGCCAGCGTGTCGGCATCGCGCGCGCCTTGATGCAGCGGCCGGAGATCCTGCTTCTTGACGAACCGACTTCGGCCCTCGACCCGAAGATCTCGCGCGACGTCATGGGATTGATCCGCGAACTGGCTGCCGAGTTCAAGATCCCGGTATTGTGCAACATCCACGACGTGCAGCTGGCGCTCGAGACCTGCAACCGCATCATCGGCATGCAGGACGGCTACAAGAAGTTCGATGGTCCTGCCAAGGGCATGCGCAAGCAGGATCTCGACGAAATCTACGCCATGGAAGTGCTGTGATGAGCATCACCGCCGCGCCAGTCTCCGCACACGGGTTCGATGCCTACCTCGCCCACAAGCGCCGCAGGCGCATCAACAACTGGTTGCTCGTCGCCTGCAGTGTCGCGCTGCTTGCCTGGTGTTTCTGGGACACCATCGTGTTCGACACCGATTGGCAACGCATGGGCGGCGCGCTCGGCATCGGCGGCACACTTGAGCGCTTCCTTCTGATCGACTGGTCGCTTCTCCCCAAGCTCCTGGTGCCAGCGCTGGAAACGCTGATGATGGCAACTCTAGGCACCATTTTGGGCTGCGTCTTTTCGCTGCCCGTCGCCTGGTTCGGCGCAGCCAATGTCACGCCCAGCAAGTATTTCTTCTATCCGCTCGGCCGCTTCCTGATGGTGCTCAGCCGTTCGATCCACGAGATTATCTGGGCCCTGCTGTTCGTCGGCGCTGTCGGTCTTGGCGCGCTGCCCGGCATCCTGGCAGTCGCCATGCGCTCGGTTGGCTTCATCTCGAAGATAACGGCCGAGGCGATCGAGAACATCGATCCGAAGCCGGTCGAGGCGATCCGTGCGGTCGGCGGCAACCAGTTCCAGGTCATGTATTACGGCATCGTGCCGCAAATCCTGCCGGTGATTATCGGGACCATCATCTTCGAGTGGGACATCAACATTCGCCGCTCGGCAATCATGGGGCTTGTCGGGGCAGGGGGGCTTGGTCTGGTCTTCTTCCGTCAGATGGCGATGTTCAATTATGGCGGCGTCACGCTGGTGGTGCTGGCCGTCCTCGTGCTGATCGCCATCGGAGAAGTCATTTCCCACTACGCCCGCAAAGCCGTGATCTGAGGACGCGATGATGCCTGTAACCACCGCCGCTACCCACTCGATGCCGGCCGCGAAGCGCAAATGGTCACGCTACCGTCATCCAGAATCGACGATCCGGTTCGCTGTCATCCTGGCGATCCTCGCCTTCCTCGGCTACTCGATCGCCTATCTCAACATAGACCTGTCGCGCATTCTCGGCGCTTTCCCCAGGCTCGTCGAAATCCTTGCGACGCGTTACTTCCCACCTGACATGAACTACGTGACCGATGCGGACTTCCTGCGCTCGGTTCAGCGTACGCTGGAAATGTCATTGCTCGGCGGCTTTTTCGGCGTCGTCTTTTCGATCCCGCTTGCCTGGCTGGCCGCGCGCAACATCACCGTCAGCAAGCGAATTGCCTATCCGTTCGGGCGCTTTGCCATCATGAGCAGCCGCTCAATCCACGAGACGATCTGGACCATCCTCTTCGTCACCGTCCTGGGATTTGGCATGTTGGCGGGCACGTTGGCGCTGACTGTTTTCTGCGTCGGATTTGCCGGAAAGCTTTTTTCGGATGAGCTGGAGGCAATCGACATGGGGCCGGTCGAGGCGATGCGCTCGGTCGGCGCCAATCCTCTGCAAGTGTTCCAATACGCGGTCCTTCCGCAAGTGCGCGTCGCCTTCACCGGTATCGCAATCTACACATGGGATGTGGCTTTCCGCGCCGCGACCGTCGTCGGGTTCTTCGGTGGCGGCGGCATGGGCTGGTATCTGAAGCGCACGACGCAGCAGATGGAGAGCACGCGTGTTGCGGCCATATTGCTGGTGATTATCGGCCTCGTGCTCCTGGCTGAAGTAGGCTCCGGGTGGCTGCGCAAGCGCATCGGAAAGATGCGGTAATCGGCATTTGCGTTGACGCCCGGCACCGCGGCCGGGCGCCTCCGTTCGGTTTCTCTGTACAGCGTCCAAGCGGTATGCTGTCGCAGGGTTACAGTCCTGCCAGGTCCGCCTTGAGCCACTTGAACAGGCGTTGCGCCGTCCGCTCATCACATGTCGACGGGTTGTAGACGGCGGTGAGGGGAGCGCCGTCAATCCGCACGCTCGGGGTCACGACAACGAGGCGCCCCTGGCGGATGAGGTCTGAGAGAAGGTTCTCCGGACCGACGATCATCCCGGCTCCGGCAAGTGCCGCTTCCAGTGCAACATAAAAATGAGAATGGTAGTGGCGGTTGACGTTGGTATCCAGCCCGGCCGCGGCCAGCCATGGATCGAGTTCGTCATCACGCGACCGGGCGACGAGGAAGGTTTCTTCGGCCAGCGCCGCAATCCCATGCCGTAGAGCATTTTCGGCGCGGTCAGGTGCTGCGAGCAGCGTACGTGTTTCCATGCCGACGGGGTGGCTGCGCCAGCCCTCCGGTACATAGGAATCACGAAGGACAGCAAAATCCACTGGGAGGCGTTGCCAATCATCTGCGACGTGCAGGGCCGTCACGCGGACCGGGCGTCCATTCAGGGCGGTCTGCATCGCCAGGACGCGCGGCACGAGCCAGTAGATGCACAGGCTGGCGTGGGCGATCACCGTCAGAACCCGTGTGTCCGCCTTCTGCGATGCTTCGCTCCACGCCTGGCGCAGCAGCGCCAGCGCGGTGCCGGACGAGCGCGCCAGTTGCAGGCCTATGGCGGTTGGCTGAAGCCGATGGCCCTCGTCGAAGAGGGCAGCTCCAAGAGCCGTCTCGAGGTTCTGTATCTGCTTGCTGACGGCTCCCGGCGTTACCCGGAGCTCATTTGCCGCCCTGACGATATTGCCATGACGGATCACCGCCTCAAGGGCGGCGAGGGCGCGGAGTGAGGGAAGATGTGGTGTCATCCAATTTGAGCTTTTCTCACATTTGCGGAATTAACATCGTTTGCCAATTCACGCAACCGGCGCGACCCTTGAGCGGTCACAACAAGCCAGTCAGCAAAGAAAATGATGATCGAAATCAACGGCAGGCAGTACCGAAAACCAGGCAAGCCCGTGGTGGTTGTCTGCTACGACGGCTGCGATCCCTCGTATTTGGCGGATGCCTTCATCCGAGGCATTTCTCCGACTTTGGCGTCTATCGCGCAAAGCGGTTTTTATGCCAGTGGCCTCTCGGCCATGCCGAGCTTTACCAACCCCAACAATGTATCGATCGTGTGTGGGGCGCCACCGGCGGTCCACGGCATTTCCGGAAACTACTGGTTCGATCGCGAGACGGGCCGAGAGGTCATGATGACCGATCAGGGGCCGCTTCGTGCCCCGACCATTCTGGCCGAGATGGCACGCAACGGCGTGCGTGTCGCGGCGATCACCGCCAAGGACAAGCTGCGCAAGGCGCTGGCCGCGGGGTTGATCGGCGGTGAAGCCGGCGGCATTGCCTTTTCGGCGGAGAAGGCCGACTCCTGCACGATTGAAGAGCACGGCATCTCAGTCGCAGACGCAATGATTGGAACCAAGGTTCCGGACCAGTATTCACCCGAGTTGTCGCTGTTCGTACTCGACGCCGGGCTGAAGCTGCTTCAAGCCGGCAAGGCAGACCTTCTCTACCTCTCGCTTTCCGACTTCGTGCAGCACGCATATGCGCCGGGCGCTCCGGAATCGGATGACTTCATCCGCGCCGTTGACGATCGGGTGGCCAGGCTCATTGCAGCCGGTGCGACTGTGGGCATCGTTGCCGATCACGGTATGACCGATTTGTCGCTGGCCGACGGGACGCCGAACATCCTCTATCTCGGCGAATTGCTGGACCAGCGCTTCGGCATAGGCCGGATCAAGGTCATATGCCCCATCACCGATCCTTTCGTGCGTCACCACGGATCGCTCGGCGGTTTCGTCCGCATACATGTGCTCGACGATCTCGATCATGTCGAGGTGCGCGATTGGGTCGGTTCGCTTCCCGGCGTGCACAAGGCGCTGTTGCGTGACGAAGCCTGCCGCTTGCTCGACCTTCCCTACGAACGGGAAGGTGATGTCACCGTGCTGGCCGCCAAGGGGGTGGCTCTAGGAACTCGCCGCGGCGAACACAAGCTGGACCAGTTGGCAGGTGCGCGCCTTCGCTCGCATGGCAGCCTCAGCGAGCGCGACATCCCCTTCATCCTGTCGCGACCGCTCAATGCGGACTACCGGGCCAAGGAAGCCACCGGCCCCATCTACAACTACGACATCTTTCACTTTGCCCTGAACGGCACGGAGGCATTGTGATGGGTGGGAGTAGCGCCAAGCGAGGCCGGCGCGTCGTGGCGGTAATTCTCGACGGTCTGCGTCGTGATCTCGTGCAGCCGGATCTGACGCCAACTCTCTGGGAACTGCGCAAGCGGGCGACCTGGTTCGACGCCCACACCAGCGTTTTCCCGTCCTGCACACGGGTGGTTTCATCTTCGTTTGCCACCGGCTGCTTTCCGGCCAGCCACGGTCTCGCTGGAAACACCGTATGTCTGATCGAGAACGGCCGCCTTGCCCTGCACGACGTCGGCAGGCCGGAGTTTGTGGAGAACAAGCGGCGGCTGACCGGGATGGTCCTGGCACAGCCGACATTGGCCGAGCGCCTGGCGCCGAATGGCGGGGCCATCATCTTCAACAATGTCTCGCCCGGCGCCGCCTACATGCATGACCCCGACGGTCATGGCTACGTCTATCATCGCGCCGGTTCGTTCGGTCCCGGTCGCACGCCAATCCTCGGCGACGGTGAACTTCGTGTCACGGGCGATTCGGAAGGCGACGCAGCTGCCGCCAAGCGCTTTGCCACGGAGATTGTCCGCGAGCGCCGTCCGAGTTTTGCGTTGCTGTGGTTGTGTCAGCCAGACACGGCCCAGCACGGGGTGCCGCTCGGCTCGCCGCAGCACCGCAAAGCCCTGGCTCAGGCTGACCGACTGGTCCGAACCGTTCTCGATGAAGTCGAGGCTTGCCGGGCAATGGGAGAGGATGTGCTGTTCGTCGTCGGCTCGGACCACGGCCATCAAACGATCTCGGAAGGTGTCGATATATCAGCCGAGCTGGTTGCTGCCGGTCTCAAGGAAGACCTGCATTCATCCGACGTGATGGTTGCAGCGAACGGAACGGCCGCGCTGATTTATGTCGATGCCGCCAAGACCGACCTAATCCCCGCCCTTGGCGATTTCCTGCGCTCGCGCCGCTGGGCCGGAACAGTGTTTGGCGAGGCCGCGCTGGGTGAAGTGCATCTGCCCCCAGGTGGCGGCCTGAGCTTTGCCGTGGCGATGGCTGCAAGCGAGGACGTCAACGAATTCGGAATACCAGGCCACAGCTACGCAGCTCTGGCCCCGGGCGGCAAGCCGGCCAAAATCGGCTGCGGCCAGCATGGCGGGCTTGGCCGTTTTGAACAATCGCCCTTCCTGATGATCGAGGGAGAAGGCTTTCCAGCCGAGGCGATCGTGACCGCCCCCACATCGGCGGTCGATGTTGCACCAACGGTCTTGCAATTCCTTGGGCAGCACGCCGACGGAATGGACGGCCGACCACTGCAGTTGAACTGATATGTTCTGGGAGGAACAACCAATGAAAAACATCGCTTCCGGCGTTGATCGCCGCACATTCTTGACCGCAGCCCTGGGCTTCGGATTTGCCACCGCATTGCCAGCCGGCGCCGTCTGGGCTGAGGGCAGCGCCCGATCCGGCACGCTGCGCTATGCCACGCTTGGCCTCGACACGTCCGACCCCCATCGTCACACCGGCAGCGTCGGCGTGCAGCAGGCCTATGTCGAGGCGCTGACGTCGATCGGCTACGATGGCAGGGTGCAGCCTTGGCTGGCCGAAACCATCGACGTCAGCCCCGATGGGCTCGTCTATACCTTCAAGCTGCGGCCCGAGGTTAAATTCCACAATGGCGATGTGCTGAAGGCGGCCGACATCCTTGCCAACATCGATAGAATTAAGGGCAAGATCAATAGTGGCGGGCTTGTCGGGGCATTGGGCAACATTGCCAAGCAGGAGACACCCAACGACACCACCGTTGTCCTGACCCTGACGAAGGCCTATTCGCCTCTGCTCGCCTTGATGTCCGAATTGTGGATCCTGTCGCCCAAGTCCGAAGGCTGGAATGACACGATCTCGAAGCCGATCGGAACTGGGCCGTTCACTTTTGGAACCTGGCAGCCCAACGTCAGCTTCGCCGCGCCGGCATTCGATTCCTACTGGGTTCCCGGCCTGCCACGCGTTGAAGCGATCGCGTTCGACCTTCGCGAAGCGGACAACGGCCTGGCCTTGCAGGCGGGTGATGTTCACATCGCCTATCTCGATCTTCCCGAAGCCGAGGCCTTGAACGGCTCATCTGTAGCCAAAGTCATGCCACTCAAGGACACGACATGGCATTCGGTCGCCTTCAACAACAGGTCACCGAAGGCTCCCTTTGACGATATTCGAGTGCGGCAGGCGATCGCACACGCCATAGACAAGACAGCGGTAATGCAGTTTGCGAGGGGTTCTTTCGCCGTTGTAGCCAACCAGATGGCGGCTCCCGGAAATTTCTATTTCGACGAGGCCATGAACGCCGCAGATCCCTACAAGGCACCTGATCTCGAAAAGGCGAAGGCGCTGCTGGCGGAGGCCGGCGTCAATCCGGCTGACCACACAATCCGGTTCGTTTCGTGGCAGGAAGACCACGCACAGGTCGTGGTGCAGATGCTTCGGGGTATAGGCTTTAACATCGACCACGCCGCGCTCGACGATGTCGGCGCCCAGAACCGGCTGAAGGGTGACGACTGGGATCTCAACATCATGTCGTCAGGACCGCGCGCCGACATCTATCTGCGCTACGTCCGCCTTACATCCAGCGGGCCAAACCCGACCTTGTGGGGTAACATCAAGGACCAGAAGCTTGACGCGATCGTCGAAGCGGCGGTCAGCGAACCTGATCCGGCCATGCGGCGCAGCCTCTATCTCGAAGCCATGCAGTACGTGAACGACAAGCTATACTTCGTCGTTCTTGGACATGCGCCGGCGCTCGTCGGCATTCGCAGCGAGGTCCAGAACTACGAACCTGGGTTCACCTGGTCATGCAACTGGAGCGGCGGCGGCGTCTCGACTGCCTCGCTCAAGGCCTGAACGCAGACAGCCCAAGGACACGCCTATGACGGACGTGACTCACGTGGAGAGCAATCGCTTGACCCTTTCTGTGCCTCCGATGATCCGCAACATGCCGGCAAGCATGTACATCGCAGGCGCCGTCCTCGGGCTGATCGTCGTGGCGGCGCTCGCGGCGCCACTGCTCATCACCTACTCGCCGTTGGACCAGGACCTGCTCGCACGCAATCAAGGGCCGAGCTGGCTCCACATGCTCGGGACAGACCATCTTGGGCGCGACATCTACGCGCGCCTGATCGCCGGCAGCCGCACTACACTGATCATCGGAACCGCAGGAACGGCTCTTGCTTTTGTCATCGGCGCGGGTGTCGGGCTGTTCGCGATCAGTCTGGGCCGGTTCGCTGAAACTGGCGTCTTCGCGCTGATCGACCTGGTGCGGGCGCTGCCCGGCACATTGCTCGCGCTGTTGCTGATCGTGGCGCTGGGCAGCGGCGTGACCCCGTTGGTCCTGGCGCTTGGCATTTCGTATTCGCCACTGGTCGCGTATGTCGCGCGCGCCGCCTACAAGCGGGAGGTGTCACGCGATTACGTCAAGTCGGCCCGCTCCTTCGGTGGCGGCCCGCTTCATGTTCTCAAGCAGCACATCATGCCGAACCTGGTCGGAACGCTGGTCACCCAGGCAGCGATTTTCCTGCCGCGGTGCATCGTGACGGAATCGGTCCTGAGTTTCCTTGGCGTTGGCTCCTCGCCGGACGCGCCGACCTGGGGGCGCATGATTTCAGACGCCAGCCGCACCATGCAGCAATCGCCGTATGCGCTTGTCGTGCCGATGGTCGGACTGGTCCTGCTGACGGTCAGCATCTCGGTCGTCGGTGACTATCTGCGGCGCAAGCTCGATCCGATGCGTGAGGAAGATCCGCAGGCGAGTATGCCCGATCCCCAATCTCGCAACCCCCTGATCGTGTGAGGCGCAAATGGGCCGGCTCTATTCAATCCTCGGCACGATAGGCAAGGGCATCGCCCAGGCAGTAGGCATCGTCATGGTCATCTTCGTGCTCTGCCGCGTCGTGCCTGGGGATGTCGTCGACTTGATGGGCGTGGAGGGGGATCTCACCGCCGAGCAAGCCGAGGCCATGCGCAAGGAGATGGGGCTCGATCGTTCGATCGCGCAACAGTTCGGCGATTGGGTCGCCGACGGCGTCCACGGCGACTTCGGCAAGTCGCTGCGCTTCGACGCCCCAGTCAGCGACATGCTGCTCGGCGCCTTGCCTGTTACCCTCAAGCTCGCGAGCCTGAGCTTCGCGATTGGCCTTGGCCTTGCTTTGGTTCTTGCCGTTGCTGCGACCGCGATGCGCTCCGCGCTTCTCGACTTGGCGGTGGACGTCGTCAACATCTGGTCGATCGCGGTGCCGACATTTTGCTTCGGTGTCGTCGGGATCTTAGTCTTTTCGATCTGGCTCGGCTGGCTGCCAGTCATTGGCGGGCTGCTGATGGCCAGCGTCATCATCGGCATCGACAACGCCGGGCAACTGGTCAAGCCGATGCGCGAGGAACTGAAGGAAGCGGTTTCGCTGCCGCATGTGCGCACCGCGCGAGCCAAGGGCCTGTCGCCTCTGCGCATTGCCGTGGCCCATGTCCTGCCGGCCGCGGCGCCAGTCGTGCTCGCCCTGTCGGGGATCATGCTTGCCGGCCTCGTTTCCGGGACGATCACCATGGAGGTCGTGTTCGGCCTGCCAGGCATCGGCAGCCTGATGCTCAACGCCATCCACGGCCGCGACTATCCCGTCATCATGGCCGCCATCACGCTGATCGCCGTGTCGCTCGTTGCGATCAACACGCTGGTCGACATCTTGCACCGCACCATCGATCCGAGGGTTTCATGACAACGCCGATGCTCGAAGTTCGCTCACTGGACATCATGCTTGGCAACCGCAAGCTGGTCGAAGACGTCTCGTTCACCATCGAGAAGGGACAATCGCTTGCCGTGATCGGCGAATCCGGCTCCGGCAAGTCGATGACCGCCGCCGCCATCATGGGCATCCTGCCGCCCGGCATCACCATTTCGCCGCGCAGCCAGATCCTTCTCGATGGCGTGCCGCTTCCCCTGTCGGACGAGCGCAAGATGCGCGCGCTGCGCGGCCGCAAGATGGGCATGGTCTTTCAGGACCCAATGAGCTGCCTCAACCCGTACATGACGGTTGGCGATCAAGTCGATGAGTCCCTGCGCCGGCTCGACATGCGCGGCTCGGCCGCGCGGCGCGACCGCACATGCGAGCTGTTCCGGCTGGTCAATTTGCCGACTCCGGAGACGCTCCTGAAGCGCTATCCGCACGAACTGTCGGGTGGCCAGCAACAACGCGTGATGATGGCAATGGCACTGGCGGCCGAGCCGGACGTGCTGATCGCCGACGAACCGACCAGCGCACTCGATGCCACCGTCCAGGCGGAGATTCTCGAGCTTGTCCAGACGGTGCAACGCAAGTTGCGAACTTCGGTCCTTTTCATCACCCACGATCTGGCTGCGGCTCTGCAGGTGGCGAGCGACATCGTCGTCATGCAGCTCGGCCGTGTGGTCGAGCAAGGTCCGGCCAAGACAGTCCTGAACAAACCCCTCGAGCCCTACACCAAGGCGCTCGTATCGGTGCGGCGAATGCTGGCGACGCCGGCCGACACACGCAGGGATAACGAAACAGGCACCCCCGTGCTGTCGGTTGAAGGCATCGGCTATGAATATCCGGCGCGGCGCTTCTTCGATCGCAGCTTCTGCGCCCTGGATGATGTTTCGATCAAGCTTGATCCCGGCAAGTCGCTCGGCATTCTCGGCGAGTCCGGTTCCGGCAAGAGCACGCTCGCCGCCCTTGTCGCTGGTCTTGCCACGCCCGGCTCCGGCGATATTCGTCTGTTCGGCGACTCGATGGCGCGGCAGGGGTTCAAGATGACGCGTGCACAACGTCGCCGTTGCCAGATCATCTTCCAGAACCCGTTCGGCGCGCTGAATCCGCGTCTCACCATCGAGCGTGCGATGCGCGAGCCTATCCAGTTGCTCGAGCCAGAAAATGTCGCCGGCTGCCGACCCAGGCTGGAGTTGGCCTTGCAGTCGGTCGGCCTTGAGCCAGGTCTTCTCGGTCGCTACCCTCACCAGTTATCCGGCGGCCAACGCCAGCGCGTCTGTATCGCCCGCGCGCTGCTGTCAAAACCCGATCTGCTGATCTGCGATGAGATCGTTTCGGCGCTCGACGCGACCGTGCAGATGCAGGTTCTGCAAACTTTGAAATCCCTTCAGCAGGAACTTGGCTTCGCCATGCTTTTCATCGGTCACGACATCGAAATCGTTCGCTGGGTCTCCGATGAGATCGCGGTGATGAACCGAGGCAAGGTGGTCGAACAGGGCCCGGCCGACCTGATCCTGCACCAGCCTCGTGATGCTTACACACGTCGTCTGATCGCTTCGATGCCCAATCCCCTGCGTATTCTCGAAAGCGCTTGAGGGCACTGGGCCGGCGCAGTTGGATGCTGCGGCGAGGATACCCGTCTCCCGTCCGATTTTGGGGCGCTGCCTGTTTCAACCTCGCGGCTAGTGCGCCATGTCCGGTGGTCCGACATCCAGGTAGCTGAGGTCAATGCAAGCTTGGCGTCTGGAGGTCCGCTTTCACAGCCAGTCGAGCGAAAGCGGTCGGTCGGCTCCCGGCCCCGATTCAGCCGAATCGCGAGCGCCTCGGGTTTGCTTAAGGTTGCGTTCTTGCTGAGCTTTGATAATCCTTGTAGCAGGTCCAACTGTATGATTGACCGACCCGCCAGCTGGAAGAATTCATGGGGTCACTTACATCTGATCAAAGAAGGCTACAGCGAAGTTGGGGGGCTGGTCGGTGGCTGACCCATTCAGAACCGCTCGATCGAACCATCGGAAATTTGCATATTCAGACAGTGCAGATCATCCTCGCCGCGATCAGGCAACAGCGGATTCCTGAGGGCGCTCGACTGCCATCAACCCGCGTGATAGCGGAAATTCTCTGCATCAGTCGCAACACTGCAAAGCGCGCGGTCGAAATCCTGGTGGAGCAAGGCGTTATAGCTAGCCGCGACAGATCAGGTACCTATATCGCCATTCCTCCACATCCAGAGTGTGTCGACGACAACTCCGGTGACAGTAACGACACCATCGACTGGCCAAGCCGTTTTACGCTGAAGTTAAATTCTGAGCCCGAATTCCCTTCGATAAAGCCAACGCATGCAAGTTTCCTGTACGGGCAGTTTGACGCGTCCATTTTTCCGATTGGGCGCTGGCGCGAATGCGAGCGTTCGGCGCTCAGCGTTACCGAAATCCAGAACTGGGGCAAAGACGTCGTCGACGAAGACGACCCCCTGTTAATCGAACAGCTGCGCTCCGAAGTTTTGCCGCGCCATGGCATTCTTGCCCGGCCGGAAAACGTCCTGATCACGCTTGGCGGCCAGCAGGGCCGCTATCTAGTCAGCCAGCTGTTCTGACAAGGGCGCCTGTCATCGCTGAGCTTGCCACCGTCATGGCCGAGACACGGAGGAAATCACGGCTGTTCATGCTGCCGGATGGATCGGATGTTTTTCCCATTGTCACGATGTCGGTTCCCGTTGCCGCGCTGATGCGCCGTTGCTCTAAAGCCAACACCGACGCAGGGTCGACGCAATCAACCAGTTATCTGCAAACGAGGGACCCAGATCTTCGACGAAGCCAGTTTGTGCCTGCTTTGGCCGATTTTCCATTGTGATGTGCAATGGTCACCATAGCCGCATTGAGCGACCGTCCTGCTGCCGCCGATGTCCGCTTGAGCAGGTTGAAATCACAAAGCTGCCAGGACTCTATGCACGTCAGGAGTGTGGCTATCTGTGGCGCGAGCCCATTCCCAGCAGCTGCCTCCTCATGCTCGTGAAGGCATTGTCGTCGGCGAGGTTGGTGTTGTCGGCCTCGAGGTGGTGATGGTTGGCGCGCAGGTCGGTCGGCGACAGGCCGAAGGCCTGGCGAAAGGCGCGGCTGAAGACCGAGGCGTTGCCGAAGCCGCATTTTGCGGCGATGACGCCGACATAGACATGAGCCTGCGCCGGGTCGGTCAGCGCGTGGTAGGCGCGCGTCAGGCGCCGTTGCTGGATATATTCGCCGACGCCGCCGATCGGCTCGAACAGCCGGTAGAGCTTCGCCCGCGACATGCCGAGCCGCTGGCACAGAAATTCCGGGCCGAGATCAGGCTCGGGCAAATTCGCTTCGATGAGCCGGCGCGCGCTCTGCAGCGAGGTGCCGGCCGACGCCTGCTCGATCATCTCGCGGCCCTGGGCCGAGGCGCCGGCGAAGGCCGCCACAAGCGCTGCCGTGCCGTGGGCGGCGGCACCCGCGTCCTTCGACGCCAGCACGGGGGCTTCGTCGTAGAGCGCGCGCAGATGGCGGGCCAGCATCGCGTTGAGCGAGGTCGAGCGATGCAGGATGCGCCCGTGCAAAGCGTCGAGATCGACGACCAGCGGGGCCAGCAGAGCGCGCGGCAGCACCAGCGAAAGGCTGCGGTAGCGCGGCGCGCGCAAGCTGGACTGCCGGGTCATGTCGAGAATGCAGACGTCGCCGGCATGGACCTCGGACGAACGCCCTTCGACCGACAGGCCGCAGCCGCCCTCGGCGTAGACAAGCAGGCAGATGTTGTCGAGCCCACCGCGGGCAATGGTCAGCGGCGAGCGTTCGAAGCTGGCGGCCGAGGCCCAGCCGCTGGCAATGGCGATGTCGGCGAAATGATAACTCGTCATTTCAGCCGCAAAGGCGGCACGGGCCGAGGCGTCGGCGGCATCCATCTCGTAGAGCGGCGACATGCCGAGACGCAAAAGATCGAAATCACGCGTGTTGCCCGCACGCACTGTGATGTCCAGGCGGGACGATGGCCTCTTGCCGTGCGAATCCGGCGCCGGCCTGTCCAATGGCATCCTCCCTCTCCATCCCTTGATGCCAGCGTAGAGCGGCGTCCGCGGGCGCGCAAGCCGGGCCCGGCTTTGCCTGGCGTCTCATTTTCTCGACCTGTCGTCTCAATCCCGTTGCCCACCCTTGCAGGCCCGGCGGCCAACGCAAATTGTCCGGCAGGTTTCAGCGGGGGCGGCGGATGGACAAGACCAGGACAGCAGGCGTGCGGACCGACCTCGCCCGGTTGTCGCGGGCTGCCCTGCCCGACGGTTGCAGCGCCGGCCCGACTTGTCGGATTGACCCGACTTTACAGATTGAAAGGCTCCATCGGCCTCAGCCTGTGCTTACCCAGGGCGTGTGTCTCGCTTTTCTCCTTGTCGCAGCGACAGCGCTCTCCCCCGCCCCGGCGAGCGCGGGCGGCGGCGAGGGCGGAAACTTCAACACGCCAGGCGGTGCCGACAGCGCCACCGGCACCGGCGGCAATGGCGGCAACGGACCGGGCGGCGTCGGCGGCGGCGGCGGTGGTGGTGGCGCCGGTGCCGTGGGTGGCAACGGTGGCAATGGCACTGCCGGTCTTGGCGGGGTGGGCGGCGCCGGCGGGCCGTCGGCCGGAGCGGATGGCGGCAACGGCGCGGCCGACCCAGGCTGGGGCGGTACCGGCGGCGGCGGCGGCGGCGGCGCCCATGGCTTTGTCGGCATAAGCCTTCCCCTCGCCGTCTCGACCGGCGGCGACGGCGGCAATGCCGGCGCGGGCGGCACCGGTGTCAGCGCTGGCGGCGGCGGCGGCGCCGGCGGCTTCGGTGCGGTTGCGACCGGCTCGGGCAATCTCGGCACGCTTGGCGTGGCGCAAACAGGCGGTCGTGGCGGCAATGGCGGCTCGGGCTATATCGGCGGCAGCGGCGGCACCGGCGGCACCGGGCTGCTGCTGACCAATCTCGGCGGTGTCATGATCACCATCGACACCTCAGTTACAGGCGGCGATGGCGGCGCCCGCGGCGGCGGCATTGGCGGACCGCTGCCCGGTCTGGGCGGCGCGGGCCTCGTCGGCGCCAATCTGACCGTCATCAATCGCGGCGTCATATCAGGCGGGCTCAGCGGCGACGGCGGCACCCGGGCCGAGGCCATCGTCTTCACCGGCGGCAACAATGTGCTTACCCTGGCCAATGCGACATCGGGGATCACCGGCCGGATCTCGGTCACCGGGGCGCTGACCTTCGATCAGGCGACGGGCTCGACCCTCGACCAGGCCATATCAGGCAGCGGATCGGTGGCAAAATCAGGCGTCGCCACGCTGATACTGACGGCAACAAGCTCCTATACCGGTGCGACCACCGTCAATGAAGGCACGCTTGTCGTCGACGGCTCGATCGCCGCGTCGTCGCTGACCACGGTCGAAAGCGGCGGCATTCTGGGCGGCACCGGTTTTGTCGGCGCCACCAGCATCAAGGCAGGCGGGGTGTTTGCGCCGGGCCACGGCCTGCCGGCTACGTCGATGACCCTGTCCAGCCTGACGATGGAGCCGGGCGCCTATTATGCTGTTGTCGTCGATCCCACCGCTTCGTCTTCCGCCACCGTCAGCGGCAATGCCAGCCTCGCCGGCGCCACCGTCGCCCCGCTTTTTGCCAGCGGCACCTATGTCGCCAGGCAATACACGATCCTGACGGCGGGCAGCATCACCGGCACCTTCAACCCCACGACCTATAACGGCAACCTGCCGTCGGGTTTCCACACCACGTTGAGCTACGACGCCACGCGCGCCTATCTCGATCTCGAGCTGAACTTCGTGCCGCCGTCAGGGACCGGGCTTTCGCGCAACCAGCACAGTGTCGGCGACGCCATCGTCGACTATTTCGACAGCACCGGCAGCATCCCGATGGTGTTTGGCGCCCTGACGCCGGCCGGATTGACGCAGCTTTCCGGCGAGGCCGCTACCGGCGCGCAGCAGGCGACATTTTATGCCATGGACCAGTTCCTCGGCGTGCTCACCGACCCGTTCGTCGCCGGGCGCAGCGTTGAGGTTGGCGGCGGCGACGGTGATCCCGGCACCAACCCTGGTGGTCTCGCTTATGCCGGAGATGGCGTGGGACCAGGCAAGCGCGATGCCGATGTTGCCCTGTCCAAGGCATCGAACCAGCCTGGCGAACAGCGTCGGCGCGCATGGGCGGCCGGCTATGGCGGCTCGCAATCGAGTAACGGCAACGCCGCCACCGGCTCCAACGATCTCTCCACCAGGCTTTACGGCGTTGCCGTCGGCGCCGACTACCGCCTGTCGCCCGACACCGTCGCAGGCTTTGCGCTCGCCGGCGGCGCCACCAGCTTCAGCGTCGCAGGCCTCGGCAGCGGCAGCGCCGATCTGTTCCAGGCCGGCGCCTTCTTCCGCCACGATGCTGGGCCGGCCTATCTGACCGGCGCGCTGGCTTATGGCCGCCAGGATGTCACCACCGACCGGTTCGTCACAATCTCCGGCACCGACCACCTGCGCGCCCGATATGACGCCAATGCCTGGTCCGGGCGCCTCGAAGGCGGCTTGCGCCTCGACACCGGCGGCATCGGCATAACACCTTACGCGGCCGGCCAGTTCACCAGCTTCGACATGCCGTCTTATGCCGAGCAGGCGATCACAGGCACAGACATGTTCGCCCTGTCATATCAAGGCCAGCGCCTCACCGACAGCCGCGCCGAACTCGGCCTGCGCCTGGACAAATCCTTTGCCATGGCCGAGGCCGTGGTGACGTTGCGCGGGCGCCTTGCCTGGGCACATCATTTCAATCCCGAGCGCAGCCTGGCCGCCACCTTCCAGACGCTGCCCGGCGCCACTTTTGTCGTCAATGGCGCTGCCATGGCGCGCGACACAGCACTGGTCAGTGCTGCGGTCGAGACAAGATGGCAAGACGGCTGGTCGGCGACAGCAGGCTTCGAAGGCGAATTCTCCGACGTGACACAGTCCTATTCAGGCAAGGGCGTGCTGCGTTACGCTTGGTGAACGTTGCATTTCCAGATGCGTGCCGCGCATGAATTTGCCGGATCTAATCCCACCGGGCGAATGAGCTGCTTTGCTCTGCAACATGGGATACGCCGGGTGAAAAGGTCGGATTTGGGCCCAGTAATGCCGTAAGCGGTCAGCCCGCTTTCGGCCACCAAAACGACGTCGGCGCACTTTGCAAGACGCGTCAAAATTGCTGGAACTTGCGTGCGATTTCCAGCTGACCGAGTTGCTTTGGCACTATGGTCGGCAACCGGCAACGGCAGTTCGTGTGATCCAGTTGCACGACCGAGCCCGCCGAAGGCCACTTTAGGGTGCTGTGCTGGAGGGGACTTCTTCCTCGACCGTCATCGTCGGTAACGCCTCGGGGAGGAGCACCGTCGTGTCGGGCAGTGCCATGCCATAGGCAGTGCCGCCAGCACCTTCGGCGACGTCGCTTGCCATGCGATAGCCCTTGTTTTCGCGAACCTGGCGCGGGGACATCCCGAATTGCTCGGATATCTGCCGCGAAAAGTGAAACGGGTTCTTGTAGCCGCATTGATAGGCGATGTCTGAGATCGGCAGGGCGGTCTGCAGCAGCAGGAAATGGCCGCGCGAGGCCCTGACTTGCCAGAGATAGCGCACCGGCGTGACGCCGATGTGCTTGCGGAACGACGAAACCAGATGCTGCGGCGTGACACCCACAAGCGCAGCGAGGCGTTCGACCGTAATTTCCTTTTCGTAGTTCTCGTCGATGTAGAAGCGGGCGCGCAGAACGGAACGCGGCGTCAGCCGCTCCTGCTCGGACATCTGCGCTTCATGGAAGTAGGCGAGAAAGATCGACTCGCCCAGTGCGTTGCGAAGCTGATTGAGATTGGAACCCGAGCCTGCACCGAGCTCCACCCCGATACGCTGAATGCTCTCGATGCGCTGTGGCAGGGGAATCCGGGTCGGCAACGAGCGCAGCCGCGACGCAAGTGCCTCGCTGACGTCGCCAGCGTAGCCTTCGCACCAGCTGACGCGCGTGTGCCGTCCTTCGCTGTATTCCATCGAGATGCTCCGCTCATTGCGGAAGAAGCCGCAGCTCCGTGCGCTCAACACGGTCTCCTCGTCGTCGCAGATGATCCTTGCCTTGCCTTCATGGATGATCAGCAAGGTCACATAGCGGTCTTTCAGCGGCCCGTAGACGCCGCCTGCCGGATATATCGCTTCACCGAAGGCGAAGCCCCGGCCATTGTCGATAAATGCACGCATAGCCAAGGCCTCGCTTGCCGCGTCATGCTTTTTTCTAGCACGGCTAAATCCGCCATCAAAGATTAGAATAATGTGATCTTAACAGCAGATATGTTTTCGGTCGGCGCAGGCATTCCGTGAAAACAGGGCCTGCGGAATACTCCGGACATCAACGGGCGAGCCGGTCAGGCCACCTGTATATGCCAGCAAGACGCATCCTCTGGAGGAAAAACGTGTTTCTGCCAGCCGACCATTCCAAGACAAGAAGCGACCTGCCACGAGGCTGCACATTTGCCGCCAGCGACTGGCATATCCTGGCCTCGTTCTGGCATCCGATTGCCTTCGTTCACGACATCGCCGACAAGCCGGTCCGCGCCAAGCTGCTCGACGTCGACCTGGTGATCTACAAGACATCGGCCGGCATCACCGTGGCCCGCGATTTGTGTCCGCACCGCGGCACCCGCATCAGCGCCGGCTGGATGGCCGACGACCAGATCGTCTGTCCGATGCACGGGCTGCATTTCGGGCATGACGGCGCCTGTTCCAAGATCCCGTCGATCGCCAATTCCGAAGGGCGCATACCTCCCAAGCTGCGTCTCGAAACCTACGCATCGGTCGAGCGCTACGGCATCATCTGGACGTGCCTGAAGGGCGAGCCAATCTGGCAGCTGCCGGATTGGGACGGCATCTCCAACCCGGCTCTCCGGAAGGTTTATGTGCCTGAGGGCACCTGGTATGCGGCGGCAAGCCGGCATGTCGAGAACTTCAACGACGTTGCCCATTTCCCCTGGGTGCACACCCAGAGCTTTGGCGGCAGCACGGCCGATCCGATCCCTCCCTATGACGTCGAGCAGACCGAGTACGGCCTGCGTTTCGCGCTGCCCTACCATGAAGGCTTCAATCGCTTCGACGACGGCGTCGAGGGTGACGAGCGCGACGTGGTCTACACTTACGAGCTGACCTATCCGTTCTCCACGCTGATCAAGATCGATCCGCAGGGCTCCGACTATGTCGTCTATTTCGCCGACACCGTTTGCCCGGTCTCGGCGCGCGAGACGCGCATCTTCCAGCTGATGACCGACACTTCAGGCAATCCCGATACCGACCACTGGGTCAAGGATGCGCTGCTGATCAACGACGAGGACAAGCCTATGGTCGAGGAGCAGCATCCCGAGGAACTGCCGCTCGATCTGACCGAGGAGATCCACGTGCCGTCGGATCGCATGTCGCTCGAGTACCGCCGTGGGCTGGTCCGCAAATTTGGCCTCGGTGCGCCGATCGCGAGTTGATCCCGCAGCATCATCGCAACTGCAGATATCAGGAAAGACGATGCCGAACCGTTTCGAAACCTGCTTCCATCACCAGGCCGTGCTTCGCGCCCGTCCAGGACAGGACGACGGCCCGGCAGTCCAGCAATGGAGGAGGGCGTCTTGACCATGGCGTTCACGAGAAACGGGCTCATGCCCGCGGCGCCGGCAGCCGATAACAGGCTGCGCCTGCAGATCGCACGCAAGTGGATCTCTGCCGAGGGCATCGTCGCAATCGACCTCGTTGCATCGGATGGCGCGCCCCTGCCGGCGTTTACGGCCGGATCCCACATCGACCTGTTCCTGCCTAGCGGCTTCACGCGTCAATACTCGCTCCGCAATGATCCGCGCGAACGTCACCGTTATGCAATCGGTGTGCTGCGCGAGCCTGGTGGTCGCGGCGGGTCCGCCTATGTTCACGACAGGTTGGACGTTGGCGATGTCTTGGAGACGAGCAGGCCGCGCAACGCCTTCGAACTCGATGAAGCCGCGCCGTTTTCGCTGCTGTTGGCCGGCGGCATCGGCGTCACGCCGATCCTGGCCATGGCCTACCGGCTTTTTTCGCTCGGGCGGGATTTCGAGTTCCACTATTGTGCCCGCAGTGCAGGCCGGTTGGCTTTTCGCGATGAAATCGAGGCCTCGCCCTTTGCCGGCAAGGTCAGGTTCCATCTCGACGACGGGCCCGCAGCACAGCTTCTGAGCCTGGACAGGTTGCTGGCCTATCGGCCGGAAGGCGCGCATCTCTACGCCTGTGGTCCATCGGGTTTTCTCGATGCCGTGGTCTCCAAGGCCAAGGCAGGCTGGCCGGCGAATGCGATCCATCGTGAGTATTTCGCCAATTCCGTTCCCAAGGCGCAAGCCGAACAGCCGTTCAGGGTCACGCTGGCGAGTACCGGCCGCAGCTTCGACGTCGCGCCAGGGCGAAGCATCGTCGAGGTGCTGGCCGAAAATGGCATCGACATTCCGGTGTCGTGCGAACAGGGCATCTGCGGGACCTGCGTGACGCGCGTGGTTTCGGGCGAGCCCGACCATCGCGATCTCGTTTTGACCGACAGGCAGCGTGCCGACCACATGACGCTCTGCTGCTCGCGCGCCCGCAGCGCCGAGCTGATCCTCGATCTCTAGGCCGGAAGGGTGTCACGCATGCGGCATTGAACGTTGACCAGGCAGCGAAGCGCGAGGGCCGTAGGCCCGAGAAGGAAAGCCACCAAGGGAAAGATGATGCAACTGGAACAATTCGTGCGGAACCTGCCCAAGGCAGAGCTTCACTTGCATCTGGCCGGTGCGGTCAAGGCCAGGACGTTCCTCAAGCTGGCGCGCAAGAACAACGTCGCGCTGCCGGACTTCGACGAGGTCGAGGACCTTTACCAATACGACAATCTGGTCGATTTCCTCGAAGTCTACGATCTCGTCGCGCGATCCGTCGTCGACGCTGACGATTTCCACCTGATCGCCTATGAGGCGCTGGAGCATGTCGCCAAAGCCGGCGGCCGCTACACCGAATTCTTCTTCAGCCCGCAGGTGCATCAGGATGCGGGCATCAGCTACCAGACCATGTTTTCCGGCATTCTCCAGGCCATGGACGACGCCGAGCGCGACTTTGGACTGGTGTCGCGGCTCATTCCTGCAATCAATCGCGAGCTGAGCCTTGATCGGAGCTTCGAGTTCCTCGACCTGATACTTCCATTCCGCTCGGACAAGGTCATCGGCATCGGCCTCGACTATGACGAAGAGCCGTTCCCGCCGGCGCCATTCAAGCCGGTCTACGACAAGGCCAAGAAGGCAGGCATGCGGCTCACCGCCCATGCGGGTGAGGGCGGCCCGGCTGCCAATGTGCGCGACGCGCTCGACCTGCTCGGCGTCGAGCGGATCGACCACGGCTACCGCGTCATGGAAGATCCCGATCTCGTTGCGCGCTGCGTCGCCGATGACATCGCCTTCACCGTCTGCCCGAGCTCGACAGTCATCCTCACACATTGGCGCGACCTTGCCGCTGCCGACCACCCGATCCGGACCATGCTCGATGCCGGTCTCAAGCTGGTGGTCGATACCGACGATCCGCCAATGCTGCAGACCGACCTTGCCAAGGAATACAGGTTGCTCGCCGAAACGATGTCCCTCGATCGGGCGACCCTTGCCGCGCTGGCGCTGAACTCGCTCGATGCGGCCTGGCTCGACGACAGCACGAAGCGCGACTGGCGCGCCGAGTGGACGAAGGACATCGACCTGTTGATGGCGGAACCGGAGGAGGTGCACGCCACCATCTGAGACCAGGCCGCCTCGAGGAGGAGGCGGTTCCACGACAATAAGAACAGACGGGATAGAACCCAGACAAAAACACCAGAGGGAAAGGTACAATCCTATGTTCGAACATTTCGCCAGAAGACTGGCTGCGATGGCGATGCTTGTCATCGCAGCCATGACAGGCAGTCCCGAGCGCTCGGCGGCAGCCGACCCCGACAAGCTCAACATCGCCGTCATCCTGTCGGCCGGCATCGAGAGCGCCTGGGACGGCACCTTGATCGAGGCGCTTGAACGCGCAAAAGTGGCAAAGCCCCATGGCCTCGACATCACCTGGAAATACACCGATCCGCTCTGGGGCGACGATGCCGGTGATGCCATGCGCTTGTTCGCCGAAAGCGGCGAGTATGACATCATCTGGGCCCACAGCACCTATTCCGATCAGGTCAAGAAGTTGCGGGAAGAGTTTCCCGACATCCTCTTCGTCGTCGTAGGCTCTGGCAATGAAGGGCTCGGCGGCAATCAGTACTGGGTCTACAAGCGCGTCCACGAGCCGGCCTACCTGCTTGGTTATGCCGCCGGAAAGCTCACCAAGTCGAACAGGCTGGGGGCTGTCGGAACGTTCCCTGCTGATGACGTCAACGACGAGATCAATGCCTTCTTCGCCGGTGCCAAGGCGGCAAATCCTGCCGTTGAGCGCACCGTCGCCTTCATCGAGTCCTGGTATGATCCGGCAAAGGCTGGCGAATACACCAAGGCGCAGATCGCCACCGGGGCGGACCTGATTTTCCAGCTCACCGGCAATTTCAAGCCGTGCGAAGAAGCCAAGATCCTGTGCTTCGGCAATTTCCAGGACCAGAAGTCGTTCTCGCCTTCGACCGTCCTGTCGAGCGCCGTGGCGCAGTGGGATCCCGATGTCAGCTGGATCGTCGGCGAATGGTGGGCGCACAAGGCCCAAGGAAAGCCCTATGCCGGCAACGCCGACAAGCACTGGTTCTCGATGAAGGACGGCGGCTCGGCCGTGGTGCCCAATGCCGAGTTGCAAGGAAGCGTGCCTGCCGACGTCCAGGCTGAACTCGACGATCTCAAGGCCAAGATCATGGCCGGTAGCATCGAGGTGCCGGTCGACGTCTCCGATCCGAAGGCCAAGTAGTTCCTGTTGCAAGCCCGGCCGCGACGGGCGCCTCCGCCTGCCGCGGCCTTTGCTCACTCGAAAGTTGGTGCCTCTCATGTCCACTGCCTTGCGTGTCGAAGGCCTGACCAAGCGGTTCGCCGGGGTTACCGCCAACGACGATGTCGACTTCGATCTTCGCCGCGGCGAAATCCACTGCCTGTTCGGCGAGAACGGTGCCGGCAAGTCGACGCTTTCGTCCTGCATTTTCGGCTTCTACCGGCCCGACAAGGGCGAGATCCTGCTGCGCGACCAGCCCGTGCACATTGCTTCGCCGATGGACGCAATCCGCCACGGCATCGGCATGGTGCACCAGCATTTCGTGCTCGTTCCGGAATTCACCGTGCTCGAAAACATCATCGTCGGCACGCAGCGGTCGGGTTGGCGGCTGAATGCCGCCGAGGCGCGCCAGAAGCTTAGGGGCATCTGCGACGGCTACGGCATCGATCTCGATCTCGATGCCTATGTCTGGGAACTGCCGGTCGGGCGCCAGCAATGGGTCGAAATCCTCAAGGCGCTCTATCTCGATGCACAGATACTGATCCTCGACGAGCCCACGGCGGTGCTGACGCCGGGCGAGTCGCGGGTGTTGTTCGACATCGTCCGCAAGATGTGCGCCCGCGGCATGTCGATCATCCTGATCACCCATAAGCTGGTCGAGGTGATGCAGTCGGACCGGGTGACGGTTCTGCGCAAGGGCAAGGTGGTGGCGACGCTCGATACGCCCGACACCACGCCGGACGAACTGGCCAGGCTGATGGTCGGCCGCGACGTCTCCTTCACCGTCACCAAGCCCGACCTGGCCCCGGGCGAGACGATCCTGGCCGTCGAAGGTCTGTCCGCACGCGGCTTCTGGGGCGATGCGGTGCTCAAGGATGTTTCCTTTACGGTCGCGCGGCACGAGATCCTCGGTATCGCTGGCGTTGCCGGCAACGGCCAGAAGGAACTGTTCGAGTTACTGTGCGGTGTTCGCAAGCCCGCTGCCGGTTCGATCCGTTTCAAGGGCGAGGAGGTGGCCGGCATGTCGCCGCGCGCGATGATGGACCGCGGCGTCGGGCACATTCCAGACGATCGCTTCCGCGAGGGACTGGTTCCCGAGTTCAGCGTCGCCGAGAATGTCGTCCTCGGCTGGCAGCGCAGCCCGAAATACTGCAAGGGCCCGCTGATGGATCGCGGCGCGATCACCAGCCTGGCCCGGGAGATGATTGGCGAATACCAGATCGCCACGCGCGACGAGCATGTCGCGGCCGGCAAGCTCTCGGGCGGCAACGCCCAAAAGATCATCATCGCCCGAGAGTTCCTGCATGCCTCGGGCCTGGTGCTCGCCAACCAGCCGACGCGCGGCCTCGACGTCGGCGTCATCGAATATGTGCAGACGCAACTCTTGAAGAAGCGCGCGGAGGGCTTTGCCATCGTGCTCGCCTCGGAGGAGCTCAGCGATCTGTTCAGCCTCGCCGACCGCATCGCGGTGATGTTCAAGGGCGAGATCATGGGCATCGTCGACCCCAAGACGGTCACGGTTGCCGAAGTCGGCGTCATGATGGCCGGCCGCCGTGGGGAAACCGCGGCCAGCAAGGAAAGGGTGTCGGTATGATCGTCTTCGAACGCAGGATGGAGGCGAACGCGCTCTGGACGCTCGCTTCCTTCATCATGGCCATTGTTGCCGGCCTGGCGGCTTCGGCAATTCTGATCGCATCGACGGGCGCCAATGTGCCTGATGTCTTTGGCGCCTTGCTGCAGGGCTCGGTCGGCTCGCCCAAGGCGCTGGCAACGACGCTGGTCAAGGCCGCCCCGCTGATCCTGACCGGACTGGCGACTGTCATCGCCTTCCGCGCCCAGGTATGGAGCATCGGCCAGGAAGGGCAGGTCTTTGCCGGCGCCATGGGCGGCTATCTCGGCGCCCAGCTGCTTGCCGGCTTGCCGCCGCTGCTGTTTTTCCCCGGCGTGCTCGCCTTCGGCATGGCGGCCGGCATGGGGCTCGGGTGGATCGCGGCGGTGCTGCGCAACCGCTTTGCCGTCAACGAGATCATCTCGACGGTCATGCTCAACTATCTGGTCGTCTATCTGCTTTCATGGCTACTGCAGGGTGGCCCATGGGGTGAGACGGGGGGCACGGTTGCCTACCACCAGTCGCCGATGCTGCCGGATGCGGCTTTCCTGCCGGCGCTGTTCGGCAGCAGCCGCCTGCATGCCGGGGTGCTGCTGCCATTCGTGGCAGCTGCTATCTGCGCGCTCGTCATGTCGCGCACGCCTTTGGGTTATGAGATCCGTGGCCTGGGCTACAATCCCGAAGCCCTGCGCCACAAGGGCGTCGACATCGGTCGCACGGTGAGCGTGATCATGATGGCGAGTGCAGCACTTGCGGCACTTGCAGGCGCCATCGAGCTCTTTGGCGTCTCTCACCGCCTGCGCGCCGACAATCTGATCGGCCTTGGCTATGCCGGCATCATAGTCGGCATGATCGGTGGCCTGAGCCCGATAGGTACCGTGTTTGCCGGGCTGTTCTTCGGCGCCCTGGCGAGTGGTGCCGTCTACATGCGGGTGCTTGGCGACGTGCCGGCTTCGCTGGTGCCGGCCATGCAGGGCATTACCTTGTTCTTCTTCCTCTGCGCCGGCGTCCTGGCGCGCTATCGAATTGTCATGAAGGTTGCAGTCCAATGAGCCAGCTGTTCCAGGAAGCGATCATCATCAGCATCCTCGCCTCGACCATACGCATCATGACACCGCTGCTGTTCTCGGCGATGGGCGAGTTGATCACCCAGCGTGCCGGCATCTGGAACATGGGCGTCGAGGGCACGATGCTTACCGGGGCCTTTGCCGCCTATCTGGTTGCCACGGCGACCGGTTCGTTGTGGCTGGCGGTGCTGGCGGCAATCGTCGCCGGCGCGCTGATGGGCATCGTTATTGCCTTCATGACCGCAACCCTGCGCGTCGACCACTTCATCGCCGGCCTCGGTCTCAACCTTTTGGCCGGCGGGCTCACGCTCTACTGGTTCCAGAGCTACATCCAGGGCCGGGCGCAGCCGATCTTCTCGGGCTTTCAGGACGTTGACATCCCGCTGCTTTCCGACATTCCCGTCATCGGCCCGGTGCTGTTTTCGCAACGGGCCCTGACCTATGTCGCCCTGCTGGTCGTGCCGGTCGTCTGGTTCCTGCTCTATCGCAGCCGCTACGGGCTCGAGTTGCGCTGCCTCGGTGAAAACCCCAAGGCGCTCGACGTCAAGGGCCTCAGCGTTTCTGCCCGGCAATATGCAGCCGTCATGCTGGGCAGTGCGATGACCGGCCTTGGCGGCGGCTTCCTCATGCTGGGCTTTTCCGACCGGTTCCTGGCCGATTTCACCGCCGGTCGCGGCTGGATCGTCATCGTGGCGCTCATCGCCGGAAACTGGCGGCCAAAGGGCGTTCTCGTCGCGGTGACGGCCTTCGCTTTCCTGGAATCGCTAGCCACGCACCTGCAGGTGGTGGGCGCACAAGTTCCGCACCAGCTGCTGCTCGCCTTGCCATACCTCGCTTCGATCGGCTTGCTGATGGGCCTGCGCTTCCGGTCGGGCCAGCCGGCGAGGCTGGGCATCCCCTATGCGCGGGAATAGCAGGTGCGGACCACCTGGTGGTATGCGTGGGACAAATACATCGTGCCCGACGTCTATACGAGCATGCCGCGGGAGCTTGCGGCGATCCGCAACACGGTTGCCATGATCGACATGTCGCCGCTGCCCAAGATGGAGCTCCATGGTCCCGACGCGCATCGCCTCGTCGACCGGCTGATGACCCGCGACATGACGCGACTTGAAGTCGACCACGTAATGTACACGCCGTGGTGCAACGTCGATGGCCTTCTGGTCGGCGACGGCCTGGTTTTCCGGTTGGCGCAAGACTGGTTCATTGTCTCAGGCGAAACCAGCCACGCGTGGTTTGCCAGCCAGGCAGCAGAGCTGCGGGTCGAGATACGCAACGCCTCCGACGACTACGGCATCCTCTCGCTGCAGGGGCCGCGCGCCTTCGATTTGATGAAGGCGGCGACGGGCCGCGACTGTTCCGGCCTCAAATTCTCGCAGATCGGACGCGCCACCATTGCCGGCCATGACGTTTTAGTCGCCCGGCAGGGCTTCACCGGCGAACTCGGCTTCGAGCTCTGGGTGCCCAGGGCAGCGGGTGCCGCAGTGTGGCAAGAGCTCCAGGCCGTCGGCCAGCCATTTGGTGTGATGCCGGCAGGCGAATATGCGGTCGACGTCGCCCGCATCGAGGCCGGCCTGATCCTGGTCTCAGCGGACTACAACGGCGCCGGTCCGGACCCGCGCACCGCGCGCGTCGACGTCACCGGCGATTTGAACATCACGCCCATCGAGGCCGGCCTCGGGCGGCTGATCGATTTCGGCAGCGATTTTGTCGGCAAGCAGGCCCTTCAGGCGGCGATGGCCGCGACCGAGCCGGGACGGCGTTTTGTCGGACTGCAATATGACGCAAGCGAGATCGTGACCGCGGCTGCCGAGAAGAGCGCCTGCGGCACCGCTCTTTCCAGGGTGTACTGGGGTTCGATGCCGGCCTTCCACGCCGGCAAGCCGGTGGGGCGTGCCTCGAGCCTGGCGTTCAGCCCGACGCTGAAGCGAGCCATCAGCTTCGGCTTCCTGCCCGCCGAACTGTCATCGCCGGGCACGGTGATCGATGTCGAGTTGAAGGATGACGAAGGCACTGGCATCGGGCTGGTCTCAGCCACTGTCGTGTCCTTGCCGTTTATCGAAATTCGCCGGTCGAAGGGCTGACAACGGCACAAAACGGCAGCGAAGGAGAGGGACGTGAACATAGCTCACAGGCCCGCATCGCTTGATCTGGAAGCACGGCCTCATGCCGGTCAGGCTCTCTCCTCTAGCTCGTCCGCGGCATCTGATCCGGTCGTGTCAAAATTCCAGATCCTGCTCCTGCCCGGTTTCTCCCAGCTCTGCCTGGCATCGATGATCGAGCCGCTCAGGGTCGCCAATTCACTGTCGGGCAAAGGCCTGTTCCGCTGGCAGCTGGCGAGCCTTGATGGCCATTCGGTGACCAGCGCCAGCGGCATGTCACTGGAGGTATCGGGCGACATCTTCACGAAGGAAGCCGAGCTAACCACTTCCGCGCGCAGCGCCATGCTGATCTGCACGGGAGAAGGCGTCGAGAACTACAGCACAAGCGAGCTGCGCAGCTTTCTGCGCCGTATCCACCGCGCCGCCGTACCACTTTATGCCTTGGGTACCGCAACTTGGCTGCTCGCCGATGCGCAGCTGCTGGATGGTGCCCGCTGCACGATCCACTGGGGCAAGATGGCGGCTTTGTACGAGACGTTCTATGGCCTTGCCATCGATGACGCGCTGTTCGTCCGCGACGGCTCCATCGTCACTTGCGCAGGCGAACTCGCAGCCTTTGACCTCGCGATGGAACTGGTGGGGGAGCATTGCGACATTGAGCTGGGGCGCAGCATTTGCCAGCATCTCGCGGCTGATCGCTGGCGCGACGGGGCGAGTGCCCAGTCGTTGCTGCCTGGATTGCGCTTCGGCAGCGCCGGAAAGAAGCTATCACGCATCCTACAACTGATGGAGAGGAACATCGAGGAACCGCTGTCGCTCCAGGAAATTGCCCAACAGGTCTCGTTGTCGCGACGCCAGGTCGAGCGTCTCTTTGAGCGTCATCTGTCGACTACTCCAAGGCAGCACTACCTGACGCTCAAGTTGCGCCGCGCCCGACAGCTGGTCGAAATGACCGAGATGTCGGTGATCGACATTGCCATGGCGTGCGGTTTCGAATCCGCATCCTATTTCTCGAAAAGCTTCAAGGAACATTTCGACATTCTGCCGAGCGTTCTGGGCGCGCGCTGAGGCTTGGCGGAATGCTCGAGAGTAGTGTCGGATCGATTGAACCGCGCAATTGCCAACCTTAGCAAGCTTGCCGGCTTCCGGTTCCCGAAGGCTGCTTCCTGGTGCGGCGGGCTCGCAGGTGGTTCCTGCGACAGGAGCGAGATCATGGCCTTCAGGTAACCTCGAATCTCGGCTGTCACCTCGCCCGCTGTCTCGCCCGAGAGTTGCGGACTACCTTGCCCGTATCCGCCGTTGCCGCCCTCGCTGTGAGTAATATGGATGGGTGGGGCAAGATTCGAACCGCTGCAAAACCAGTCGACCAAATAGCAAAATCGCACAACCAGATACGGCCGAGCCAGTAACTAAGATGCGAATTCCGGCCGCTGCGCCTCATGTCGGCTCAGTCATGCCTGCAAAGTCAGGTTGTGGAATGATGGATGCTCAAAGTGGGCCCACATCCCAGAACGTAGGAAATAATCCAACAGAAACAGCATGTGATGGCGGAGAGGGAGGGATTCGAACCCCCGATGGGCTTGCACCCATGCCGCATTTCGAGTGCGGTGCATTCGACCACTCTGCCACCTCTCCGCGGTCGTGATCGGCCGTTGCCGGCGCGGCGCACTAGATAACGGCTCATGGTCTGTCGCACAAGGCCAAATGTGACCGCGATCATGTATCTTTTGCGTCGGGTTGATTTACCCAGCAGGACGCTGCGTCAGCTCGGCTGAAATCCGCTCCGGGCGGCCTGTTCACCGGCGTTTCGCCTAGCGCCGGATTGCCTTGGCGGTTGCCCGACTTCGCCGGAGCTTGTATTCAGGTTAGGTCTTCGCGAGGCTTGCGGCGCAACGGAGCGCTTGGCTGGGCGCGAAACGGCAGGGCCGCTGGCGTGTTCGCCTTGACTCCATGGCAACCTTCGGTTACGGGACCCCTGCATTCGGCGTGGAGGAGTCTCGGCGCCGTTTGTTTTGAACCCGTACGACTGACAAAAAGACGGCCGAACCACTCAGGTGGTTCAAAAAGGCCGACCGAACAGCGAAAGGCATAAAATGTTCGCAGTCATCAAAACGGGCGGTAAGCAGTATCGCGTTGCCGCCAATGATGTGATCAAGATCGAAAAGCTCGTCGGCGCCGCCGGCGACACCGTTGAATTTGTTGAAGTGCTCGCCGTTGGCGAAGGCGACAACGCAGAGATCGGCGCGCCCTTCGTGGCCGGTGCAGTGGTTACGGCGGAAGTCGTCGAGCACGGCCGCAACAAGACCGTCATCGCCTTCAAGAAGCGTCGTCGCCAGAATTCGCGTCGTGCGCGCGGTCACCGCCAGCATCACACCACTGTCCGGATCTCCGAGATCCTGACCGGCGGTGCGAAGCCTTCGAAGAAGGCGGCAGTGCAGGCCGAAGCCGCAGCTGACGTAGCTGCAGAAAAGCCCGCGAAGAAGGCAGCGCCGAAAAAGGCTGCAGCCGTCGCGGAATCAGAGTAATCAGAGCGACTGAAGGAGAACATCCATGGCACATAAAAAAGCTGGCGGTTCGTCGCGCAACGGTCGCGATTCAGAGTCGAAGCGCCTTGGCGTCAAGAAGTTCGGTAGCGAATCCGTGATTCCGGGCAACATTATCGTTCGCCAACGCGGCACCACCTGGCATCCCGGCGTCAACGTCGGCATGGGCAAGGATCATACGCTTTTTGCGCTCGAAGCAGGCGCCGTGACCTTCAATAAAAAAGCCAATGGCCGAACCTACGTATCGGTTAATCCGATTCTCAAGGCCGCGGAGTAGCCGGTTCCGCACTACAACACCGGCGCCCCATCTCGGGAACCGGTGTCTGGCCAAGCCAGGAAAAGGATCAGGGGAGATGGGTTTCCATCTCCCCTTTTTCATTTTTTCCTGGAGGATTTTGACATGGTTGCCGAAAAGGACGACGTCGAAGACGAAAGATTGTCGATCGACTGCCCGATATTGCTGACCGAGCGGCTGGTCCTGCGCCCGCCACATGAAGACGATATTGCCGAGCTGGTGCAACTGGCCGACAACCGCCACATCGCCGAAATGCTGTCGCGCATGCCGCACCCCTATGGTGAGGCCGAGGCGCGGGCCTTCCTGTCGATGGCGCGTGCCCGGAGCGGCGGGGTGGTCTATGCCATCACCATCGCCGACACCGGCGCCTTCGTCGGTTCGGCCGGCCTCAACGTCACCGACCGCGGCCTCGAGCTCGGCTACTGGATCGGCGAACCCTACTGGAAGTCGGGTTATGCCACAGAGGCCGCGCACGCGCTGGTCGATCTCGCCTTCCGCGCGACCGACGTTGCCGTGCTCAACGTCTCGTGCCGGGTCATCAACCCGGCGTCGCGGCGAGTGATCCACAAGTGCGGCTTCCAGTATGCCGGCCAGGGCATGCTGAACTCGATGGTCGCCGGCCAGGTTCCGGTCGAGCGCTACCGGCTCGACCGCAAGACCTGGGCGAGCCTCAGGTCGTGGGCGCGGTTCTAGGCTAACTGCTTAGTTCAGCTCGACCCACACAGGTTGGTGGTCGGAGCCTGCCGCATCGCCGTCGATGCGGACGGATTTGACCCTGGCGGCAAGGTTGGCCTGAACGAAGACGTAGTCGATGAGGCGGGTTTTTTCCGGGTGGGTCGTGTCGGTCCAGGAGACCGATCCATCCGGGACACCACCCGCCAGCGCGTAGGCATCGACAGGGTGATGGGCGACGATCTGCGGACCTTCCACCGGGTCGGGCACGCCGGTCATGACAAGGTGCTCGGGCGAGCCGGATACCATGTTAAAGTCGCCCATGAGCACGAATTCCTCGGGGCAGGGGAGCTCGGGGAAACCGTATTCGGCAGCGCCGGTGAGGACGCCGCCTTCCGCGGCAAAGGCGTAGACCCGCTCCTTGAGGTGGCGGATCTGGGCGATGCGCTCCTCCTGACTGATGTGGTCGGTATGTACGGAATAGACACGCAGCGGGCCCGACGGCGCCATCACCAGCGCTTCCAGTGCCGAGCGTTGCAGGTTGCCGCGGCTGAGGCGTCTTGTGCGCGGCAGGAGCAGGTTGCGCGACGCGACGATCGGCCAGCGCGACATGACCATGTTGCCGAACTGCAGCCGCTTGTTGGCCGGCTTGCCGTTCTCGAGCAGACCGAAGTCGATATCCATGGCGACGCCAAAGATGTGGAAATAGTCGGGCAGCAATTCGGCAAGTCCTGCGACCATGTCGGCGCCATTGTTGCGCATGAAATTGCGGGTCACCTCCTGCAGGGCGATGATGTCGGCGCCAGTGACGGCGGCCGCAATTCGCTCGAGGTCGTAGCGGCCGTCCCGACCGATGCCATACTGGGTGTTGTAGGTGACCAGCTTCACTGTCGAAATCTCCCCGTCATTCCAGGCGGTTTCCAATCCGCTCTCGCCCTAAGCCACGCCTTGCGTTATGGCAGGTTCGCTGAAACAACCAAATAGCAACAAGAAACGAACAGTCCGATGAAATTTCTCGACCAGGCCAAGGTATACATTCGCTCCGGCAACGGCGGTGCCGGCGCGGTGTCGTTTAGGCGCGAAAAATTCATCGAGTTCGGTGGACCCGACGGTGGCGACGGCGGCCGTGGCGGCGACGTCTGGCTGGAGGTCGTCGATGGCCTCAACACGCTGATCGATTATCGCTACCAGCAGCATTTCAAGGCGCAGACCGGCATTCACGGCATGGGCCGCAACATGACTGGCGCCAAGGGCTCCGACATCATCTTGAAAGTGCCTGTCGGCACGCAGGTCTACGAAGAAGACAACGAGACGCTGATCTGCGACCTGACCTTGGTCGGCCAGCGCTATCTCCTCGCCAAAGGCGGCAATGGCGGCTTCGGCAACCAGCATTTCAAGACCTCGACCAACCAGGCGCCGCGACGCGCCAATCCCGGCCTCGACGGCCAGGAGATGTGGGTCTGGCTCAGGCTCAAGCTGATCGCCGACGCCGGCCTCGTTGGCCTGCCCAATGCCGGCAAGTCGACCTTCCTTGCCTCGGTCACGGCGGCCAAGCCCAAGATCGCCGACTATCCCTTCACCACACTGCATCCGGGCCTCGGCGTCGCCCGTATCGACGCGCGCGAATTCGTCATCGCCGACATCCCTGGCCTGATCGAGGGCGCGCATGAGGGCGTCGGCATCGGCGACCGCTTCCTCGGCCATGTCGAGCGCACCCGCGTCTTGCTGCATCTCGTTTCGGCGCAGGAAGAGAACCCGGGCAAGGCCTACAAGGTCGTGCGTGGCGAGCTTGAAGCCTATGGCCATGGGCTGACCGACAAGATGGAGATCGTAGCACTTTCCCAGGTCGACACGCTCGATCCGGACGAGCGCAAGAAGAAGATCGCGTCGCTGAAGCGCGCGGCGGGACGCGCGCCGATCCTGCTTTCGGCGGTCACCCGCGAGGGCGTCGAAGAGACGTTGCGCGCGCTGATGAGCGTCGTCGAGGAAGCCCGCAATGCAAGCGGCGACGTGGCACCCTCCGACGCGCGCTGGACGAAGTAGGCAACCTGCGATGACGATCCCTTCGCTCAGGACCTACAAGCGCATCACCGTCAAGATCGGCTCGGCGCTGCTGGTCGACCGCTCGACCGGCCTCAAGCGCGAATGGCTTGCCTCGATGGCCGACGACATCGCGACGCTGGCTGAAGGCGGCGCCGACGTGCTGGTCGTGTCGTCGGGTGCGATCGCGCTCGGCCGCACCATCCTCGGCCTCGGCAAGCGCGCCCTTAAGCTCGAAGAGAGCCAGGCGGCTGCCGCTGTCGGCCAGATCGCCCTGTCGGGCGCCTGGGCGGAAGAGCTTGGCCGCAAGGGGCTGAAGTCGGGCCAGATCCTGGTCACGCTCGGCGATACCGAGGAGCGCCGGCGCTATCTCAATGCGCGCGCCACCATCTCGACGTTGCTCAAGATGAACGCGGTGCCTGTCATCAATGAAAACGACACGGTGGCGACGAGCGAAATCCGCTATGGCGACAATGATCGGCTGGCGGCGCGCGTGGCGACGATGATGGGTGCTGACCTGCTGGTGCTGTTGTCGGACATCGACGGCCTTTACACTGCGCCGCCAGCGATCGACCCGAATGCCAAGTTCATCCCGGTCGTCGACCGCATTACATCAGATATAGAAGCGATGGCCGGGGGAGCTGCCTCCGAACTGTCTCGCGGCGGCATGCGGACGAAGATCGACGCCGGCAAGATCGCAACCGCGGCAGGCACGGCGATGATCATCACCGCCGGAACCAGGCTGTCGCCGTTGATGGCGATCGAACGCGGCGAACGCGCCACCTTGTTTCGGCCGAGCGGCAATCCGGTCAAGGGCTACAAGACCTGGATCGCCGGCCAACTCGAACCGGCCGGACGGTTGACCGTTGACATGGGCGCCGTCGGTGCGTTGCTGCAGGGAAAATCGCTGCTGCCGGCGGGCGTGAAGCTGGTCAGCGGCAATTTTTCGCGTGGCGATACGGTGGCGATCCTGTCGCCCGAGGGCCGCGAGATCGCGCGCGGGCTGGTTGCCTATGACGCTGCGGATGCCGTAAGGATCGCGGGGCTGAAGACGACTGAGATCGAGACCGTTCTCGGCTATGAGGCACGTTCGGCGATGATCCATCGCGACGACCTTGTGGTCAGCCACACGGACAAGGTTGCGGTGCAAGCGGAAGGGTAGGACATGCTGAAGACGCATGAGAAGTCCCACGAGGATACGGCGCTGCTGATGGCCGAAATCGGCCGCAAGGCTCGTGCCGCCGCCCGCCCACTCGCCATCGCCAGCGCCGAACGCAAGCATGCCGCCCTGATCGGCATGGCCGAAGCGATCATCCGCCGCCAGGATGAAATCCTAGATGCCAACGTCATCGACGTGAAGAACGGCGAGGAAGCGGGGCTGAGCGGCTCGTTCATGGATCGGCTCAAGCTGACGGCCGGCCGCATCCGCGACATGGCCGACGGCATCCGGGCGATCGCCGAACTCAAGGATCCGGTCGGCGAGGTCATCGCTGCGTGGGATCGGCCCAACGGCCTGAATATCGAGCGCGTGCGCACGCCGCTCGGCGTCATCGGCGTGATCTATGAGAGCCGCCCCAATGTGACGGCCGATGCCGGTGCCTTGTGTCTCAAGGCCGGCAATCCGGTGATCCTGCGCGGTGGCTCGGACTCGCTCAATTCGTCACTGGCGATCCACGCTTGCCTGGTCGAAGGGCTGAAGTCGGCAAAACTGCCCGAAGACGCGATCCAGTTCGTGCCGGTGGCCGACCGCGCCGCCGTGGGCGAAATGCTCAAGGGCCTGTCGGGCAATCTCGACGTCATCATCCCGCGCGGCGGCCGCAGCCTGGTCGAGCGCGTGCAGAACGATGCGCGGGTGCCGGTCTTCGCCCATCTCGAAGGCATCTGCCATCTCTACATCGACAAGTCGGCCGTGCTCGACATGGCGGTGGGCATAACCGTCAACGCCAAGATGCGCCGCACCGGTATTTGCGGTGCCGCCGAGACCTTGCTTGTCGACCGTGCGGTGGCTTCCACCCATCTGGTGCCGGTGCTCGAAGCGCTGCGCAAGGCCGGCTGCGAAATCCATGCCGACGAGGAGGTGCTTGCGGCCTTTGCCGACGCCAAGCCCGCGACCGATGCCGACTGGGTGACCGAATATCTCGACGCCATCATCTCGGTTAAGCTCGTCGACGGTGTTTCAGGCGCCATCGAACATATCGAGACGTTCTCTTCGCACCACACCGAGGCGATCGTCGCGGAAGATGCAAAAGCCGTCGAACGCTTCTTCAACGAGATCGACTCGGCGATCCTTTTGCACAATGCCTCGACGCAGTTTGCCGATGGCGGCGAGTTTGGCATGGGCGCGGAGATCGGCATCGCCACAGGCAAGATGCACGCGCGGGGGCCGGTCGGCGTCGAGCAACTGACCTCATTCAAGTACCGCGTGCGCGGTAACGGCCAGGTGCGGAGCTAGCTTGCCGCAGCAAGCGATTGTGCTACATTGTGCACATGAGCACACAATCCGAGACAGTTACCGTTCGTCTCGATAGCGAGACGAAATTGAGGCTCGAGGAATTGGCGCAGCACACGCGGCGTACCAAGTCGTTCCTCGCTGGCGAGGCCATTGCCGACTATGTCGAGCGTGAACTGGCGATCATTGCCGGCATTCAACGGGGGCTCGACGATGTGAAGGCGGGACGGACAGTGCCGCATGACGTGGCGCGAAAGCGGATCATGGACACCCTTGCAGTTTCACGCAAGCAATGATGCGTGGCATTGAATGGTCCGAGGACGCACTCGCTGATTTTGAATCAGTCATCGGCTACATAAACCATGAAAATCCTGTAGCTGCCTCCCGAATTGCCGATCGGATTCTTGCGACCATCGACAGTCTGTCTGACTTTCCAACCGGCCATCAGGGCCGAATGACAGGCACCTACGAGAAACTCGCTCAGAAGACGCCTTACATCATTGCCTATTCGATGTCGGACCTGACGGTTTACATCCTGCGGATCATTCACGGCAGCAGGGACTGGCCGGATGACGAGTGGCCGACCGAATGAGTTCCAACGGTTTGCCGTCTCAATACCTCCGCATGCCGCATGCGATGAAGGGCATGCAGGTCGGGCTGTTTGGCGGTTCGTTCAATCCGCCGCATGCTGGACATGGCCTTGTCGCCGAGATCGCCATGCGCCGCCTGCAGCTGGACCAGCTGTGGTGGATGGTCACCCCGGGCAATCCGCTGAAAAGCACGCGCGAACTGGCACCGCTCGCCAGGCGTATCGAGCTGTCGGAGGCGATCGCCGAAAACCCGCGCATCAAGGTGACTGCCTTCGAGGCCGCGCACCATGTGCGCTACACCGCCGACACGCTGGCGCTGATCAAGGCGCGCAATCCGGGCGTCGATTTCGTCTGGATCATGGGGGCCGATAATCTGCGCGACTTCCACCGCTGGCAGCGCTGGCGCCAGATCGTCATGACTTTCCCGATCGCCGTCATCGACCGGCCCGGTGCGACGCTGTCGTTCCTGTCGTCGGTGGTCGCCAAGACCTTCGATTATGCCCGCGTCGACGAAGGTGACGCCCCGCTGCTGGCGCGGATGAAGGCCCCGGCCTGGACCTTCATCCATGGTCCGCGTTCGCTGCTGTCGTCGACGGCGCTGAGGAACGGGACAGCCAAGGACAAGCCTAGCTCTTGATCGGGATCCAGAGTTCGTAGCCGCCATTGCCCGTTGCCGGGTCGAAGGTCTCTGGGTAGAGCTCGAAGTTGGGGCCGTCGGCGGCTTCATGCCCCGATGTCGGCAGCCACTTGCTCCACACCGTATGGGTGATACGGCGGATCATCGAGATGTGGTCGGTGGTGACAAACACCGCATAGCGCTGCGGGGCGATGCGCAGGCGGCTGTACTCGGATGTCAGGTCCGAGAAGTCCTTGACCTCGACGCCGGCAATGTACTCGAAGCTGTCGTCGTCAAAATTGTGGCAGACGCCATAGCCGACATAGTTCTTCTGGCCGGGCACGCTGCCGAAATGCGGTCCGAAGCGCTGCCATAACGACGGGATCGCCAGGCTGGTTTCGCTGGTGTAGCGCTGGCCGAAGCCGGCAATCAGCAGGGGGCCGCCGTCGACAAAGCGCGACGGGGCAAGGTTTTCGACAAAGGTTTCGTCCATCTTGAGAAGCTCCAGGCGTTGGGGCTGGGATACGGAGCCGTTCGCGCGCACCTCCTCGGGCGTCTGCCCGAAGCGGTCGCGGAAGGCCCGGGTGAACGCCTCATGCGAACCGTAGCCGGCGTCGAGCGCGACCGCCAGAATGTCGGGCGCACCCTTTGCCAGCGCATGCGCCGCATCGGTCAGGCGGCGAGCCCTGATGTAGCCCGTGACCGAATGGCCGGTGGCGGCAGCGAAGGCCCGGGACATGTGGAAGCGCGAGACGCCGCCGGCCGTGGCGATATCGTCGAGGCCGATGTCCTTGAAGTAGTGGCTTTCGATGTACCAGATGGCTTTCTGAACGGGTGTCATGGTCTTTCCGGCATGAGGACGGCCCGATATGCCTTGCGCCGGGGCGGTCCATTTGATCGCGCTTGCTGCACAGCGCCTTTTTTTGCCCCGATGTCGATGCCAAAACGAGGCTCGCCGCTTTGATCCCGCCCACTTTTTGGTCTAGCCAGCATGCTCCATGTCGCAATTGCGGCTGCGCCAAAGCCGTGAGTGGGCGAGTTTGGTGCATGGATCAGCGGGACAATGCCATGAATACCGCCGAGGAGGGCGAACACACGCCGGCTATTGCCGTTGCCGGCGTGATCCTGGCGATGGCGCTGCTCGCCGTCGGCAATGGCCTGATGTTCGGCTACATTCCGGTCAGCCTGGGCGCTGCGGGATATGCGCCGACCTGGGCCGGCTCGATCCTGACGGGACTGTCGGCGGGCGGCCTAGCCGGGTGCCTGCTCACCGGCATGCTGGTGCGCCGCGTCGGCCACGCCAGGGCCTATATGGTGTTTTCCGCGCTGATCGTGCTTTCCAACGTCGCCGTGGCGGCGGGACTGTTTCCGCTCGCCTGGATCGCCGCCCGGGTGCTCTACGGCTTTGCCATCTGCGGGCTGTTCATCGTGGCGCAGAGCTGGCTCAACGATGCTGTAGGCAACGAGATACGCGGCCGAGTCATGGCGATCTTCTACGTTGCCTATGTCGTCGGCCTTGGCGTTGGCTCGTTTCTGCTGCGCTTCGTCGATATCTCCACAGCGCAGGCGCCGCTGCTTTGTGTCGCCTTCGCCGCCATTTCCATCCTGCCCGTGGGCTTGACCCGGCTGCGCCAGCCGCCGCCGCCGCTGGCAGCTTCGGTCGCGCTGGCGCGCGCGTGGCGCATCTCCCCCGTCGGCGTTGCCGGCATGTTGGCCGTCGGCGGGCTGTCGATGATGATCGCCGGCTTTGCTCCAATCCACGCGACAGCGAGCGGCTTCAGCCAGCAGCAGGTGGCGACGCTGTTGTTTGCCATGCCGCTCGGCACGCTGCTGTTCCAGATTCCGTTGGGCTGGATCTCCGATCGTACCGACCGGCGCTATGTGCTCGTCGCTGCAGGGCTTCTGGTGGTGGTCGCCGGGCTTGCGGCAAGCCGTTTCGACGGCAGTGCCTTGCCGCTGATGGTCGCGATCTATGTCGTGTGGAGCGGAGCGAGCGAATCGATCTATTCGCTGTCGAGCGCGCATGCCAGCGACCGCGCCCGCAAGGATGATCTCGTTGCGCTGTCGAGCAGCATGCTGTTTGCCTGGTCGCTGTCGGGCTTCATCGTGCCTGGCCTCGGTACCTTGCTGACCGCGTTCTACGGCACCCAGGCCTTCATGTATGTCGCGATTGCCATAGCCGCCCTGTTCACAGCATTCGTGATCTGGCGGCTGCGCATTAACCAGGCGGTGCCGGCGGGCGAGGCGGGCAGCTTTTCGCCCATGTCGGCGCAGTTGCCGCCATCGGCCGAGCCTTGAGCAGGGCAGGTATGGAAGCGCCCGGGCGATCAACTTGTTGTCGCTGTCTTGAAACTGTAGCCCAACTCTGCCTATCTGAATGGTGTCGCCCGAGTTCAGGGTGATTTGGTTGTTCCTGTCGGAAAGGAAAGACACTGAGAACAGCACTTCGGAAGAAGGCGGAAATTATGCCTTCGCCGGCCGGGATAGGCGAATTCGACGCCGTTGCCCGCGCCATCAAAACAGTCCTTGTCAGTCTGGAAGACTCCAAGGCCGAAGATATTGTCTCCATCGACATACAGGGGAAATCGAGCCTAGGCGACTATATGGTCATCGCCTCGGGCCGGTCGCACCGTCATGTCGCGGCGGTTGCTGATCATCTCCTCACAGCGCTGAAAGATGCCGGCCTCGGCACTGCCCGCGTCGAGGGGCTGTCGGGCGCCGACTGGGTGCTCATCGATTCAGGCGATATCATCGTCCATATCTTCCGGCCCGAGATCCGCGAGTTCTACAATCTCGAAAAGATGTGGCAGGCGCCGGATCTAGAGGAAGAAACGGTTCATTGAACCGTTAGACGCCAGGGATGAAGGTAGCGATACATGCCGTGGGCCGGATGAAAGCCGGCCCTGAGAAGGAACTCGCCGACCGCTATCTCGACCGGTTCTCGAAAAGCGGTGGTCCGCTTGGCCTTGACTTCTCCGGGGTCACCGAGATTGCTGAAAGTCGCGCCCGCGATGTTGACGAGCGGCGGCGCGAGGAAGCCGACAGGCTGCGTGCCCAGATGGTGTCTGGAACAGCGCTGATCCTGCTCGACGAGCGCGGCAAGAACTTCTCCTCACAACAATTCGCCGACAAGATTGCTGCGTTGCGCGATGGCGGCCAGCGCGGACTGATGATCGCGATCGGTGGGCCCGATGGCCATGACGAGGCGTTGCGCAACGAAGCCAACATGCTGATTTCTTTCGGCGCCGCGACATGGCCGCACCAGATGGTCCGCATCATGCTCGGCGAGCAACTCTATCGCGCCGCAACCATTCTTTCAGGGCATCCCTATCACCGCGCGTGAAATGCCCGGAATTCGACAAAAAGGCTGGTCATGGCTCCCGAGCGGCTGTGCCGGCCAAACATGGTTGATGGTTCGTTAACGATGCCGCCGATAGAGTCGCAAGCATACAACCGGATCATCGCATGGCGCGGAATACCCCAGTGAAGGCATGGCTCCAACCATGCCGCGGCATCGTCGCGGCAGGCTGGATTGCGCTCGCCTGTGGGGTTGTGTCGGCCCAGGTGGGGCCGCCCTTGCCGGATCCGGACCGAACCCGGACCGAACTCGAGAATCTGTCGCGCGTCATAGAGGTTTCAGCCGAGCGGCGCGAAAAGCTGGCGGCCGAGATCGCCCAGGTGAAGAAGGATCATGCTTCGATCACGGCGGCGCTGATCCAGTCGGCCAAGACCGAACGCAAGCTTGCGCAGGATATCGAAGACATCGCCGGCAAGCTCGAGGGGCTGAAGGAGCAGGAGGCGGGCATCCGGACCTCGCTCAACATGCGCCGTGGCGTGCTCGCCGAGGTTTTGGGCGCGCTGCAACGCATGGGCCTCAATCCGCCGCCGGCCATCCTGGTCAAGCCGGAGGACGCGCTGTCGTCGATCCGCAGCGCCATCCTTCTCGGAGCCGTGGTGCCCGAGTTGCGCTCGGAGACCGAGATATTGATGGCCGACCTCAAGGAGTTGTCGCGGGTGGTCGCCTCCATCGAGGCGGAGCGCGACCGCCTGACAACCGCGATGACGGCGCAGGCGGGCGAAAAGGCGCGGCTCGACCTGCTGCTCGAAGCCAAGGGCCGGCTGCGCTCGGAATCCGAGGTCGCGCTTGCCGACGAAACAAAAAAATCTGCCGAACTTGCGGCGCGGGCCGAAAGTCTCAAAGATTTGATCGCCTCGCTCGACAAGCAGGTGGCGAGGAAGACGGCCGACGCGGAAGCCGCAAGGAAGCAGGCGGAGGAGGCTGCAAAGGCAGCAAACGAACCTGTCGTTCCGGTGGTGCCCGATGCCAACCAACTCGTTGCTTCCGCTCCGTTTTCCCTGCTCCAGGGGCAGGTTGCGCTACCTGTTTCTGGGCGGGTAAAACGTCGCTTCGGCGCCGACGACGGCATCGGCGGAACCATGCTTGGGGACATGGTTGCGACACAATCGGGCGCCATCGTCACCGCTCCGGCGGATGGAAGTGTTCTTTATGCGGGGCCGTTCCGCTCCTATGGTCAACTCTTGATCCTCAACGCCGGCGACGGCTATCATGTCGTCTTGGCGGGGATGAGCAGAATCAGCGTCGCGCCGGGTCAGTCCGTACTAGCAGGCGAGCCGATCGGTGCGATGGGAGAGGCGAGGGTGGCGAGCACCTCAGCCTCGGACAATGCGAATGCGACGCCGGAACTCTATGTCGAGTTCCGCAAGGATGGAAAACCCGTCGATCCGACCCCGTGGTGGGCGGACCGTACCTCTGGAAGGACATGAGATGATGCGTAAACTGTCGCTTCTGCTTGCCGGGGCGCTGATGGGGGGCTCAGCGATGAGCCTGGTATACGGTGCGCCCGGCTCGACAGCGAATGCGGCGGGTTCCGAAACCTACCGCCAGCTCGCCATCTTCGGCGACATCTTCGAACGCGTGCGCGGCCAGTATGTGACCCCGCCGGACGAGAAGTCGCTGATCGAAAACGCCATCAACGGCATGCTGACTTCGCTCGATCCGCATTCGTCATACCTCAACGCTGAAGCCGCCAAGGACATGCGCGTCCAGACCAAGGGCGAATTCGGCGGCCTCGGCATCGAGGTGACGATGGAAAACGAGCTGGTCAAGGTCATCACCCCGATCGACGATACGCCTGCCGCCAAGGCTGGCGTTCTGGCCGGCGACTACATCTCCAAGATCGACGGCGAAGAGGTTCGCGGCCTGACGCTGAACGACGCGGTCGAGAAGATGCGCGGCCTGATCAACACGCCGATCAAGCTGACGATCCTGCGCGAAGGTGCCGACAAGCCGATCGAGTTGTCGATCATGCGCGACGTCATCAAGGTCAAGGCTGTCAAGTTCCGCGTCGACAACGACGTCGGCTACCTGAAGGTCACCTCCTTCACCGAAAAGACCTTCGATGACCTGCAGAATGCGATCGACACGATCAAGAAGCAGGTCCCGACGGACAAGCTGAAGGGTTATGTGCTCGACCTGCGCCTCAACCCGGGCGGCCTGCTCGACCAGGCGGTCAGCGTATCCGACACCTTCCTCGACCGTGGCGAGATCGTTTCGACTCGTGGCCGCGATCCGAAGGACATCACCCGCTTCGACTCGCGCCCCGGCGATGACATCGACGGCAAGCCGCTGATCGTGCTGATCAATGGCGGTTCGGCGAGTGCGTCGGAAATCGTGGCCGGCGCGCTGCAGGATCTCCGTCGCGCAACGGTGGTGGGCACGCAGTCTTTCGGCAAGGGTTCGGTGCAGACCATCATCCCGCTGGCCGAGAACGGCGCGCTCAGGCTGACGACGGCGCTCTATTACACGCCGTCGGGCAAGTCGATCCAGGGCAAGGGCATCACGCCCGACATCAAGGTCGACCAGCCGTTGCCGGCGGATCTGCAGGGCCGCGACGTGACGCGTGGCGAATCCGAGCTCAAGGGCCACATCAAGGGTGTGGAAGAGAGCGATAAGGGGTCGGGCTCGGCAGCCTATGTGCCGCCGGAGCCGAAGGACGACCTGCAGCTCAACTACGCGCTGGAGCTGTTGCGCGGACAGAAGACCGATCCGGCCTTCCCGCCCAACCCCGACAAGGCCGTGATGAACCAGCAGTAAGGAGCGGCCGGCGAAGCGCTGGCCTGCTCACCATGACAATGCCATGCTGCCGGGACCGCAAGGTTCCGGCAGTTTGATTCGGGGAGGCTGGCTTCGGCCATAAGGCGGCTTGGTGCAGATCGAAAAGGAAATCGACCGTCCGCTCGGACAGGCGCCGCGCCGTCCAGCCGGCAAGCGCGTCGCCTGGCTGCGCAAGGGCCCGCTGCTTGCTGGGCTGTGCATCGTGGCGCTGGTGGCGGCGTCGACCTCGATCTCCCTTCGCCAGAAGCCTTTTCGCACGCCTGAAGTCGTTGCGGTGGCGGTGCCCGAACCTGTTGCCGCGCCCGCCCAGCCTGTGGCCAAGCCGAAACCGGCACCAACGCCGACCAGCGGCGGCCCGCAGATCATCCGCGTCAATCCACCTGAGAGCGAGGGCGGGGCCGTGGTGGTCCGCGATCCGTCGGCCGTCGGGCAAAATGTGCGTATTGCCCACCTGCCGGAAAAGGCGCTGATCGAGGATAGCGCTGCCGGGCCGTTGCCGATACGCGCCGCCGACGGGCGCCGCCCGTTCGACGTCTATGCCCGGGCCTGGTCGGGTGCGCGCGGGGCGCGGGTGGCGATCGTGATCGGCGGGCTCGGCCTGTCGCAGACCGGGACCCAGACGGCGATCGGCAAGCTGCCGCCGGAGATCACGCTTGGTTTTGCGCCACAGGGCAACAGCCTTGGCCGCTGGATGCAGGCGGCACGGCGCGAGGGCCATGAGATCGTCATGCAGGTGCCGCTGGAGCCATTCGATTTTCCCAACGTCAATCCTGGCCGCAATACGCTGACGGTCGAGGCTGGTCCCGACGAAATTCTCAAGAACCTGCGCTGGACGCTGTCGCGGACGACAAATTACACCGCCGTGATGAACTATATGGGCGCGCGCTTCTCGACGAGCCCGGAGGCGATGGGCGTGATGATGGCCGAGCTCGGCAAGCGCGGCATCGGTTATGTCGATGACGGCTCTTCGGCACGCAGTCTGGCGCCCGAGACGGCGCTGAAGAACGGCGTGCCGTTTGCGACCGGCGATGCCATCATCGACGGCGTGCAGGATCGTGGCGCGATCCTCGACAAGCTCGACGAGCTGGAGCGGACGGCGCGCGCCAAGGGCTTTGCCATCGGAACCGGCAATGCGTTCGACGTCACGGTCGACGCCGTGGCCTCATGGGCAAGCGAGGCGCGCAAGCGCGGCATCGAGATCGTGCCGATTTCGGCTGTGGCGAGCGACCCCGAACGAGGATAGGAATCGATGTCGAAAACCCTGAAAGCGCCTGAAGATCTGCCTTACCGTCCTTGTGTCGGCATCATGGTGCTGAACGCCAGGGGAATGGTGTGGGCAGGGCGCCGCATTGCCGAGCCGGACAGCGAACTGTCTGATACCGACCAGCTGTGGCAGATGCCGCAGGGCGGCATCGACAAGGGCGAGGATCCCTACCCCGCCGCCATACGCGAGCTTTACGAAGAGACCGGCATGCGCAGCGTCAGCTTGCTCGCCGAGGCGCCCGACTGGATCAACTACGATTTGCCGCCGCATCTTCTGGGCATCGCGTTCAAGGGCAAATACCGCGGCCAGACGCAGAAATGGTTCGCCTTCCGCTTCGAGGGCGAGGAAAGGGAGATCGCCATCAATCCGCCTCCGGGCGGCCATTCGGCCGAATTCGACCGTTGGGCGTGGAAGCCGATGTTCGAGCTGCCGGAGCTGATCGTGCCATTCAAGCGCAGGGTTTACGACGAGGTCGTCGCGGCCTTCAGGCACCTAGCCTGACAGGCCTTCCGGCTGCCGCCCTTGACAAGCGGGGCAGGGTCGGCGACCCTCCGCCTATGTTCACCTACGCTCATATTGGCAGCTTTGCCCTGTTTCGGGTCTGCCCTATCGCGGGATCCTAGCCCCGGCTCGGTCGCTTTGCGACGTCCGAGCCCCAGGGGCACATTCTTCAACGCATGAATCATGAGAACCGGAACGCGTAGCGGAACGGTCTGAACATTTGGGCACGTCCGTTTGCGCGGACGGACCGGTCGCGCGCGTTTCCGCGACGGCCGGACGAGAATCCATGAGGCATTCCATTGCGCCAGAACATCAAGCAGCGCCGCGAACATGAGATCGTGGTGAGCGAAAACGACCATGCCAGGCTGACCGGCCTCGCCGAATCCAGCCTCGATCGGCTGCCGGGCATCGCCGAGGAACTGCTCGCCGAAATGGAGCGCGCCAAGATCAAGCCGCTCAGTCGAATCCCTGCCAATGTCGTGCGCATGGGGTCGACCGTGACGTTCCGCAGCGGCGATGGCGAGGTCAAGACGGTGACGCTTGTCTATCCGGGGAAGGCCGACATCGCCGAAGGCAAGGTCTCGATCCTGACGCCAGTGGGTGCCGCCCTGATCGGCCTTCGCGAGGGCCAGTCGGTCGCCTGGACCTCACGCGACGGGCGCCGCCTCGAACTCGAGATCGTCGCTGTCGAAGCGCCGCGGGCTGACGCCAACTGACGAGGCGCGAGCTCTAACCAGCCCAATTCTGAAATCCCGCCTGCGCGTCCACTTTGACGCTCGGTGCTGCATGCCGGGCAACACCCGGTGCTTGCGGAGACAAGCCATGTCCAAATGTCAGTTGACGACCAAGGATTTCGCCATCGTCAAGACGATGCTCGACCGCCTGGCCTGGTCGGGCGGGCCGCTGGTGGCACTTTTGCGCCGGAAGCTCGCTTCGGCCCATGTGGTGTTTTCGAACGAAGCCGATGCCGACGTGGTGACGTTGAACAGCCGCGTCACTTTCAGCGTCGATGGCGGCGCACCTCATACCCGTATTGTCGCGCATGGGCCGATGGACGGCATGGTCGGCCAGATCATTCCGATCACCGTGCCTCGCGGGCTTGCACTGCTAGGCCTGCGCAAGGGGCAGTCGATATCGGTCGACTGCGGCCGCGGCGCGACCGAGACTATCCGCGTCGACGAGATCCACTACCAGCCGGAGGCGGCTCGGCCGGGCGTGACCACGCCGGAAGTTCGCCCCAACCCGTCAGACCGACGCTTTCCGGTGCTGGTGTTCAGTGCCGATGAGCCACAACCCCTTGGCGCGCCGAGAAAAATCCGGCACATCTCGGGAAATGGCGATGACCCAGGCCCCACGGCGGCCTGACGCGCGCCGTTCTACAGCGCTCACGTCATGTTCGACGGGCACCGATGTTGTAGAAGCTTGAGTTTCTGTATGCCCCGCAATCGGAACCAGGTTCGAGGGCATGCATCTGGGGGGGCAATGAAGGTCATAGTCGTCGGTGGTGGCGTCATCGGGGTGACGACCGCCTACTACCTGGCCGAGGCGGGCCACGAGGTGGTCGTTTACGACCGCCAGAAGGGGCCGGCGCAAGAAACCAGCTACGCCAATTCGGGCGAGATCTCCTCTGGCTGTGCCTCGCCGCTGGCGGCACCCGGGGTGCCGCTCAAGGCGCTCAAATGGATGGCGATGAAGGACGGGCCATTTTCTTTCCGGCCGAAATTCGATCCCAAGATGTGGATGTGGCTCGCCCGGATGCTGCGCAATTGCACGGCCGAGCGTTACGAGGCCAACAAGTCCCTGATGGTGCCGCTCGCCGAATACAGCCGCGACATGTTGCGCGTGCTGCGCGAAGGCACTGACATCGCCTATGACGAACTCAGCCACGGTACGTTGCAGCTGTTTCGAACCCAGGAACAACTCGACGGCATCGCAGCCGATGTTGCCGTGCTCGACAAGTTCGAGGTGCCATACGAGATCCTCGATGCTGCCAGCTGCATTGCAGCCGAGCCGGGCCTGGCCGGCGCACGCCACTATATCGCCGGCGGCCTTCGCCTGCCTGACGACGAAACCGGCGACTGCCGATTGTTCGTCCAACGGCTGACGGAACTCTGCGTCGAGCGCGGTGTCGTGTTTAAGTTCGGCCAGAAGGTCTTTTCGATCGATGCCTGGGCTGGAAAAGTTCAACGCATCACAGCCGACGGTCCCGGAGAGGCCGACGCGTTCGTCCTGGCTGCGGGCAGTTATTCCGAGCGCTTCATGCGCAAGCTGCACCAGCGCTTGCCGGTCTATCCGCTGAAGGGATACTCGCTGACCGTGCCGGTTGCCAATGCGGATGCCGCGCCGGTGTCGACGGTCATCGACGAAACCTACAAGGTCGCCATCACCCGACTTGGCGATCGCATCCGTATCGGCGGCACTGTCGAGATGTCGGGCTTCGACCTGACCTTGCACGAATCGCGCCGTGCCCCGCTCGAACGGTCGCTGGGAGAGCTGTTTCCCGGTGCTGGCGATCTGCGCGAGGCGCATTTTTGGTGCGGATTGAGGCCAATGACGCCGGACGGTCCGCCGATCCTGGGAAGGACGAAATTGCCGAACCTTTACATCAACACCGGCCACGGCATGCTTGGCTGGACCATGGCCTGCGGCTCGGGGAAAATCCTGGCCGACATGATCTCCGGCCGTGAGCCGGAGATCGATATCAGCGGGCTTGGCCCTGAGCGCTATTGGGGTTGAGCTCAGGCATCCTTCCTTAGCGAGCGCGGCGCTTCCGTCGACTGGTACATCGAGATGACGTGGCCGTCGGGATCGGCGAATTCGGACGACCAGCCACCCGGTGCGTGACTCACAGGGGTGACGATGGTCACGCCCTCGCCGGCCAGCGTCGCGACGATGTCATCGATGCCGCCTTCGGCGATCTCAAAGACGATGATCGGCGAATTGCCGGGCCGGGAGTCCATGGCAAAGAAGATCAGGTCGACGCCATTGGCGGTGTTGGCGAGCAGCCAGTCGCCGCCGGTGTCCGCGTCGCCTTCCATGCGCTTGATATCGAGGCCCATGACGTCGCGATAGAAGGCTTCCGTCTTGTCGATGTTCGAGACGTAGTAGCAGATGTTGCCGAGTTTGCTTTTGCCGAACATTTGGTCACTCCGTGATTTCGGTTGCACGTCTGTTGAGTTGCCGTGCCACCGGGTTTTGTGAGGTGCCGATCACAAAAAGATGGCCGTCTGGGTCGTGGCTGGCGAGCAGGGCGCCCGGTTGCCTGGCGAGAGCGAGCAGGGAACGCCTGATACTGCCGAAGGCGAGTGCGCCGGCGAGGCCCGGGATTTCCTCGATCGGACCGCCGCCAAAAGCCAGCCAGCGCTTGCGGATTTCGGCGATGCGCTGGCGCAGGGCCGGATCGGCAAGGCGCTGCAGCCAGGCGATCTCCTGTCGGGTATGGCCGGTCAGTGCCAGAAGCGTTGTCGTGCGTAGGCTTGGCGGTAGGGTTGCCACGAAACGCACCGGCACGGTTTCATGGGGCGTCGGCTCGCAGCTAATGGCGGCGAATGGCGCCTCGCGCCTCCTGCGCCGTACCGCTGAACGCGCGTCGAAGGCGGCGCGGTGGCGCAGCGCGCCTTCAAGCCAGCGCCGGTTCTCGATCTTGGACATGTCGGTGCGCCCCGCTTCGACCGCCGCGACAAGGACTGTCTGCAGCAAGTCCTCGGCCTCGTCGGCGCGTCGTGTGGCGCGCCGGGCCTTGCGCAGCAATTCTGCGTAGGGGCGGGGCAGCAAATCGGTCTCCTCGCACGGAGCGCCGATGTTAGCGGGTGTGCGAGATTGTCGGAAGGGTTTAGATGAACAGCGCCCGTTCGCGTTCTACCGACTTGGTAATGAAGCCCGCAACCGTCTGGATCCGGCGCAGCGGCCGGACGGACTCGTGATAGACCAGCCAGTAAGCGCGGCGGATCGGTGCGATCGCCGTCACCGGCACGATCTCTGAAATGGTGCGGGCAATGAAGGTGTGCAGGATGCCGATTCCGGCGCCCGAGCGCACCGCCTCGACCTGACCGAGCGCGGACGAGATTGAAAAGGCGGATTCCCACGAAGGGCTGAATTCGGCGGCATAGTCGAGCGACGGGCTGACGACGAGGTCGGGCACGTAGCCGATCAGGCGATGTCCGGACAGCTCGGCGCGCGAGGTGGGCAGGCCATGTTCCTCGGCATAAGCGCGTGAGGCGAACAGGCCGAGCGAATAGTCGACGAGCTTTGCCGCCACCAGCCGGCCTTCGCTTGGCCGCTCGGTGGTGATTGCGATGTCGGCCTCGCGCCGCGACAGCGAAAAGGTCCTGGGAACGGGCACCAACTGGATGCGCAGATCGGCGTGTTGCGCGGTGAGTGTACCCAGGCGCTGTGCCAGGAAGGCAACGCCAAAACCGTCGGGCGCGCCGATGCGCACCGTGCCCGACACCTCGTCGCCTTCGCCCGATATCTCGGCGCGGGCGGTCAGCATGTCGGCCTCCATGCGCTCGGCAACCTCGAGGAAGCGTTCGCCGGTCGGGGTCAGTTCGCTGCCGGTGGTCAGCCGCCGGAACAGTTTTGTCTTCAAGGCCTCTTCGAGTGCCGCCACGCGCCGCGAAACCGTTGCGTGATTGAGCTCCAGCCGGCGCGCCGCACCGAGGATCTGGCCGGTGCGCGCCACGGCGAGGAAGATGCGGACGTCATCCCAGTTCATCGAAGGCCTCCATCCCAAGCGTCTGATCTGGCGCTGGTTGACGTCACCCTACTATGCATGAAATCGCATTCAAGCTAATCTCGGTGTTTATTTTCTGCACAACGGTTGCGTTCGCCCTCGCGTTGCATATGCGCGCGTTAAGCAGGACAATGAGCCATCAACAAGCAACTGGGAGAGAGACGATGGTCGATTACGGTCATTTCATCGGCGGCAAGCATGTCGCTGGCACCAGCGGACGCAAGCAGGACGTTCTGCAGCCGATGGACGGCTCGGTGCGTGCCACAGTGGCGCTTGCCTCGGCGCAGGAGCTGCGCGCCGCTGTCGAAAACGCCAAGGCAGCGCAGCCCGCATGGGCCGCCACCAACCCGCAGCGCCGCGTGCGCGTGCTGATGCGTTTCCTCGAACTGGTCAACAAGGAATACGACTCGCTGGCTGAGCTTTTGGCGCGTGAGCATGGCAAGACCATCGCCGACGCCAAGGGCGACATCCAGCGCGGCCTCGAAGTGGTCGAGGTCTGCATCGGCGCCCCGCACATGTTGAAGGGCGAGTTCACTGACGGTGCTGGCCCCGGCATCGACGTCTACTCGATGCGCCAGGCGCTCGGCGTGGTCGCCGGCATCACCCCGTTCAACTTCCCGGCGATGATCCCGCTGTGGAAGATCGCTCCGGCGATCGCCTGTGGCAACGCCTTCATCCTGAAGCCGTCCGAGCGCGATCCGGGCGTGCCGATGCGCATCGCCGAACTGTTCCTCGAAGCTGGCCTTCCGGCCGGCATCCTCAACGTCGTCAACGGCGACAAGACTGTTGTCGACGCGATCCTCGACGATCCGGATATCAAGGCAGTCGGCTTCGTCGGCTCGACGCCGATCGCGCAGTACATCTACAGCCGCGGCTGCGCCAACGGTAAGCGCGTGCAGTGCTTCGGCGGCGCCAAGAACCACATGATCATCATGCCCGACGCGGACATGGACCAGACCGTCGACGCGCTGATCGGCGCCGGCTACGGCTCCGCCGGCGAGCGCTGCATGGCGATCTCGGTTGCCGTGCCTGTCGGTCACGACACCGCCGAGCGGCTGATGGAAAAGCTGATCCCGCGCGTCGAGAGCCTGAAGGTCGGCCCCTCGACCGACTCGTCGGCCGATTTCGGCCCGGTGGTGACGCGCGAGGCGCTCGAGCGCATCAAGGGTTACGTCGATATCGGCGTCAAGGAAGGCGCCAAGCTCGTCGTCGACGGCCGCGGCTTCAAGATGCAGGGCTACGAGAACGGCTTCTACATGGGCGGCTGCCTGTTCGACAACGTCACTGCCGACATGCGCATCTACAAGGAAGAGATCTTCGGCCCGGTGCTGTCGGTCGTTCGCGCGCCGAACTACGAAAACGCCATCAAGCTCGCAAACGACCACGAGATGGGCAATGGCGTTGCGATCTTCACGCGTGACGGCGACGCGGCCCGCGATTTCGCGTCGCGTGTCCAGGTCGGCATGATCGGTATCAACGTGCCAATCCCGGTTCCGATCGCCTACTACACCTTCGGCGGCTGGAAGGCTTCGTCCTTCGGCGACCTGAACCAGCACGGTCCGGATGCGTTCCGCTTCTACACCAAGACCAAGACCGTCACCTCGCGCTGGCCGTCGGGCGTCAAGGATGGTGCAGAGTTCGTCATCCCGACGATGAACTAAGCGATTTCCTGACATTGAAGATGAAGCGGGCGCCCTTGGGCGCCCGTTTTACGTTTCGTCTTCTTCTTCTGGCCCGGACTTGTATTCGAGCAGGTCTCCTGGCTGGCATTCGAGCTCGGCACAGATGCGCGCCAGCGTCGAAAAGCGCACGCCGCGCACCTTGCCGGACTTGAGCAGCGACAGGTTCTGTTCGGTGATGCCGACCTTGGCGGCGAGCTCCTTCGACCGCATCTTGCGGCGCGCCAGCATGACATCGAGATTGACGACGATCGGCATGTCAGATGAACCGCTTGTTGTCGTCGTCGATCTCCGAGGCCACAGAGAGCAGATGGCCGAAGACGATGAGAATGCCCGACAGGATCACGGCGAGCAGCTCGTGGGTGCCGAAGCTGATCGCCAGGAAACGCTGGCCGACCGGCATGTCGAGGCTGACGATCAACGAAACCAGAGGCGGAGCCAGGATCATTGCAATGGCATTGGCGAGGAAGGCAATGCCCGAAAGCCGCATCAAGTGTGCGCTCTCGGCTCCGACGATGTCATGCAGTGCGATTTCGCGGAACGCCCGTCGCAGCGTCTGCAGTGCCCACATCAGCAGCCCTGCCTGAGCGAGAAACGCCGTCGCCAGCAGCAGTACCGTTGAAGCCGACAGCTGTGCCGGCTTTGGGAGTGCAAGCCTCTCGATGACGAAATTGCCGATCCAGCTTGGGTTCGACCAGGCCAGCCACAGGCCGTAAACGATAAACAGGGCGACGACGCCCATCAGCGCCGAGATCAGCATCTCCATCCGTCGGCTCAGCAGCCGGGCACGTTCGCGGGCAGCCTTCATTTCCAGCCTCTTCAAATTCTGTTTGCAAAAATTATCGTAAAACAATAAGTCAACGCTGTCAAACAACCATATGGAGACGGCATGACCGTTCATATACGTTCGATTGCGGCGCTGGCCGGGCTGATGGCGCTGTCTGCCTGCGCTTCCCTCAACCCGATGGCGCTGACCAAGCTTGCTGGCCTCGACCCACTCGGGATTGCACCGGAACAAATGAGCGTCGCGGCGGTCATGCCGGTCCCTCTCAGGTTGCGTACGGGCGATGTGGTGTTGCATTTCGTCATGGACGCGCCAGCGCCGTATGGCCCAATCGACGAGAAGTTGCCGCTTGAAATCGTTGCCAGTGACAATGCGCCGGGCGTGTCAGCCAGTCCCTCATTCGAAAGGATCCAGGTCGCCCGCGTCGCTGAGCCCGATAGGGCCCGGCTGGCCGCGGCGCAGGCCAAGGCGCGCGCGTTCAAGGCGACTGGCAGGAAGGACGGCAAGGGCAGCATCTCGGTGACGATCACCGGCGGCTGCCGCGACGGTGCGGTCAACCCGGGGGCGTTGACGGCCGAGATTTATATGCGGAGTAAGGTAGATGAGACGTATTTCCGGGTGTCGTCGGTGGATTTGAGAAAGCTGCTTCCGGAGGACGTGCTCGCAAAGTTGCCGCTGTGCGAGGATGCGAAAGGCTGAGGAAGGCCAGAGCCTTGAACGACGAGCTTCATCGTCATATAGTAGTGTAAATAACTACATGGTGTGTCGCATGGACGAAACAATTTCGGCTGCCGATGCCAACCGGGAGTTCTCCCGCCTGCTGCGAGAGGTGCGTGACGGCAACAGCTTCGTAGTGACCAGCCATGGCCGGCCTGTCGCGCGCGTCGTGCCGGCTGCCGAGCCCGGCCAAGCCGCGCGTGCCGCAAAGCAGCTCCTGTTGGATCGTCTGCGTCGGCAGGCTCCGGCCAATACCGGGCGTTGGTCGCGCCAAGAGCTTTACGACGATTGATGCGGTTCGCGCTGGACACCAACATTCTGGCTTATGCGGAAGGCGTCAATGACGCCGACCGCGCATCCATGGCGCTCGAACTGCTTAGGCGCGTCCCGCAAGACGAGACTGTTGTTCCTGTCCAGGTTCTCGGCGAGTTGTTCACCGTGCTCGTGCGCAAGGCAGGTCGCAGCCCGTTCGAAGCGCGCGAGGCGATCCTGCAGTGGCGTGACACATTCGCAGTCGCCAATACGACGCCTGATATCATGTTCAAGGCAGCCGATCTGGCTGCGGATCATCGATTGAGCACCTGGGACGCTGTCATACTTTGCGCCGCGTCGAGCGCCGGCTGTCGGCTGCTGCTGTCCGAGGACATGCAGGACGGTTTCACATGGGGCGGGGTGACTGTCGTCAATCCGTTCACTGCCAATCCGCATCCGCTCCTTGCAGCCATTCTTGACGCCTGAAGTCGTTTACTTAGCGAACTACCGCGTCGCCGCGGCCTCGGCGTGGGCGCGCAGCATCGACATCAGCCGTTCGGCCTCCTGGGCGGCGCCGTCCTCGTCATGCTCGAGAATGGAACGGATCAGCGCGACGTGATGTTCGGCCGATGCGGCGAGACCGGTGTCGCGCTGGTAGCGGAACCAGAAGCGGCGGCTGTGGGTCTGCAAGGGGGCGGCGAGGCGGGCGGCAAAGTCGTTGTCGGCGGCGAGTGCCAGCGCCTCATCGAGCGCCTTGTCAGCTTCGAGGAAGCCGAGCACGTCGCCTGACAACACCGCCTTCTGCATCGCAAGCGCTGCGGCATGGAACTGGTTGGCGGCGTCGCGGGTGACGAAACGGGCCGCCGAGCGGGCAAGCACCTGCTCGATGCCGCGGCGCGCGTCGAGCACGCGCAGCCAGTCGCCGGGGTGCAGCGGCGCGATCGCCAGGCCGGCGCGTGGCCTGATCTCGACAAGTCCTTCCCATGCCAGGCGCTGGATTGCTTCGCGCACCGGTGTGCGGCCGAGGCCGAGCCGATCGATCAGTCCACCTTCAGTGGCAATGCTGCCGGGGGCGAGTTCGAGGGTAACGATCAGCCGTTCCAGCTCGAGATAAGCTCGCGTTGCAGCCGGTTCCAGTTTCTCAGCTTGCATGACCGAATCTCTTGAAAGCGAAATGATATATTTTTGATATATCAGATGCGAATGCCAATTGACAGCGTTGGCCGTTTCGTCATATATCAGTGATATATCAGATGGAGAAAGCGTCATGTGGGCCGGAGTCATCCCTGCAGTCACCACCAAGTTCACCGCGGACGATCGTCTCGATCATGCCGAAATGGAGCGCTGCTTCGCGCTGCAGATGGAGGCCGGATGCGATGGCCTGATCGTCGCCGGCTCGCTCGGCGAAGGTCCGATGCTTTCGCATGACGAGAAGATCGAAGTGCTGAAGACCGCGCAGAAGGTTGCTGGCGGCAAGCCGGTGCTTCTGACCGTCAACGAGGCCGGCACCCGTGAAGCCGCGGCCATTGCCAAGCGCGCCGCCAAGGAAGGCGCCTCCGGCCTGATGGTCGTGCCGAGCCCGATCTACCACACCAATGCGGAAGAGACGGTTGCCGCCCTGCGTGCCGTCGCCGAAGCCGGCGACCTGCCGGTGATGATCTATTCCAACCGGCTCGCCTATCGCGTCGACGTCACCGTCGACCAGATGGAGGAGCTGGCGTCCGACAAGCGCTTCGTCGCGGTCAAGGAATCGTCCGACGACATCCGCCGCTCGACCGAGATCATCAATCGCCTGGGCACCCGTTACGACCTGTTCACCGGCGTCGACAATCTCGCTTTCGAAGCGCTGTCGGTTGGTGCCATCGGCTGGGTCGCCGGTCTGGTCGTTGCCTTCCCGCGCGAGACGGTCGCGATCTACCAGCTGATGAAGCAGGGTCGCCGCGAAGAGGCGCTCGCCATCTACCGCTGGTTCCGCCCGCTGCTCGACCTCGACGTTTCCACCTATCTGGTCCAGAACATCAAGCTGGCGGAAGTGCTGGCGATCGGTTCCAATGATCGTGTGCGGATGCCGCGCAAGCCGTTGTCGGGCGAGCGCCGCAACGCGGCCGAAAAGATCATCAAGGATGCACTGGCCGTCCGCCCGGCGTTGCCGAAGTTCTGATCGGGGAAGAACGCTTCGGGGGAGGCATGGCATGAATACAGCAGTCGACGAGATCGACATCGCCATCATCGGTGCCGGCATTGTCGGCATCGCGGCCGCTGCCTATCTCGTTGATGCTGGTCGCAAGGTGACGGTGTTCGATCGCACCGGCATCTGCGAGGAAACCAGTTCCGGCAATGCCGGTGCCTTCGCCTTTTCCGACGTGCTGCCACTCGCCCACAAGGGTATGATGCGGAACGTGCCGAAATGGCTGGCCGATCCGCTCGGCCCGCTCAGCATCCCGCCCGCTTATCTGCCCAAGCTCGCACCATGGCTCTATCGCTTCTGGCGTGCCGGCGCGGCCGCCAGTTACGACACAAGTCTCGCCGCGCAAGCCGGGCTGATGAAGCTGGCTGAGCAGGAATGGGCGTCGCTGATGGCCAGCTCCGGCACCGGTTCGATGCTGCGCGAGGATGGCTCGCTGGAGCTCTATGAGAGCGAGGCGGAATTCAAGGCGGCGCTGCCGAGCTGGGCGGCGCGTGACCGCTTCGGAATTGCCTACCGGCATCTCGAAAAGCGCGAGCTTGCCGGCTACCAGCCTGGCCTCGCCGACCGCTTCATCCGTGGTACCTTCGTGCCCGGCTGGAAGACGGTGTCCGACCCGAAGGATCTCGGCAAGGCAATCTGGCGCCACGCCGAAGCCAACGGTGCTTCATTCGTCGAGGGAGATGTCGGCCTTGTCAGGCTGACCGGCGACCGCATCCTGATCCAGCTCAAGCATGGCCGAACGCTGTTCGCGCGCAAGGTGCTGATCGCAGCCGGCGCCTGGTCGCACCTGCTCGCCCGCCAGCTTGGCGACGTCATCCCGCTCGAAACCGAGCGCGGCTACAACACCACGCTTCCCTCCGATGCCTTCGACGTGAAGCGCCAGCTGATCTTCTCCGGCCATGGCTTTGTCATCACTCCGCTTGCGACCGGTGTGCGGGTTGGCGGCGCGGTCGAGCTCGGCGGTCTGGCCCGCGCACCGAACTATGCCCGCTCGAAGGCGATGCTGGAAAAGGCGCAAAAGTTCCTGCCGGGGCTCGACCCCTCTGGCGGGCGCGAATGGATGGGCTTCCGGCCGTCATTGCCCGACTCGCTGCCGGTCATCGGCGGATCGCGCAGCCACCCCAACGTGCACTACGCTTTCGGCCACGGCCATCTCGGCCTGACCCAGGCGGCCGCCACAGGCCGGTTGGTGCGTGACCGCATGCTCGGCCAGAAGCCGGCTCTCGATCTCACCCCCTTTTCGGCACAACGTTTCTGACGCAAGGTACCTCCATGGCGCGCCATTCCTTCTTCTGTATCGACGGCCACACCTGCGGCAATCCGGTGCGGCTGGTGGCGGGCGGTGGTCCCCGTCTCGAAGGCTCGACCATGATGGAGCGCCGGGCGCATTTCCTCGCCGAATATGACTGGATCCGCACCGGGCTGATGTTCGAGCCGCGTGGCCATGACGTGATGTCCGGCTCGATCCTCTATCCGCCGACGCGCGAGGATTGCGACGTCGCCATCCTGTTCATCGAGACCTCGGGCTGCCTGCCGATGTGCGGCCACGGCACCATCGGCACGGTGACGATGGCGATCGAGTATGGGCTTATCAAACCGAAGACGCCGGGCACGCTGCGGCTCGACACGCCAGCCGGCCTCGTCATCGCCGAGTACAAGCAGGTCGGCGATTATGTCGAGGAAGTGCGCATCACCAACGTGCCGTCCTTCCTCTATGCCGAAGGGCTCTCGGTCGAATGCCCCGGTCTCGGCGAGATCAAGGTCGACGTCGCTTATGGCGGCAATTTCTACGCCATCGTCGAGCCGCAGGAAAACTACCGCGACATGGCGGACTATACGGCCGGCGATTTCATCGCCTGGAGCCCTGTCGTGCGCCAGCGTCTCAACGAGAAATACGCGTTCGTCCATCCCGAAAATCCCGGCATCAACCGGCTGTCGCACATGCTGTGGACGGGCGAGCCGAAGCATGCCGAGGCACATGCCCGCAACGCTGTGTTCTACGGCGACAAGGCCATTGATCGTTCGCCCTGCGGCACCGGAACGTCGGCGCGCATGGCGCAGCTTCACGGCAAGGGCAAGCTCAGGGCGGGTGACGATTTCGTGCACGAATCGATCATCGGCTCGCTGTTCAAGGGACGCGTCGAACGCGAGGTTGAAATGGCCGGCAAGAAGGCGATCATTCCCTCGATCGGCGGCTGGGCGCGGATGACTGGATTGAACACCATCTTCATCGACGATCGCGATCCGTTCGCGCATGGATTCATAGTCAAATAGTCGTATGGCAGGGAGCAGGAGCAGCCAATATGTCTAGACATTCTTGATAAGGAGACCATCGGCGAGACGCAAGGACCTGTTGCGGTTACGTATTTTGGCGCTACATTCTTCGATCATGGCGCGAAAAATCACCGGAATCGGCAAAGACATTGCGTTGAGCCAATGATAGGTTTCGCGATAGTCCAGGGCTTGGACAACATAAAACAGAGGCGGCGGAAAACGCTGTCCGGCAAGCGGCAACGGGTTGAAGAATCACGTTGCAATCCAGGCTCGAAACTTTAGGACTAGGGGAAATATCAAAAGGAATGCGCGCATGGCGTGACATTCCAGGGGAGCCGCATCCATATGCAGTATTTCGTCCAGCAGATGGTCAATGGGCTGACGCTGGGGTCTATCTATGGCCTCATCGCGATCGGCTACACGATGGTCTATGGCATCATCGGCATGATCAATTTCGCCCATGGCGACATTTTCATGCTCGGCGCCTTCGTTGCGCTGATCGTGTTCCTGATCCTGAGCAGCATCTTTGTCTCGGTCCATGTCGTGCTGTTCCTGCTCGTCATGATGGTTGTGGCGATGGTGATGACCAGCCTCTACAACTGGACCATCGAAAAGGTCGCTTATCGGCCGCTTCGCGGTTCGTTCCGGCTGGCGCCGCTGATCACGGCAATCGGCATGTCGATCGCTTTGTCGAACTTCGTCCAGGTGACGCAAGGTCCGCGCAACAAGCCGATCCCGCCGATGGTCTCGACGGTCTACAACGTCAACGGCATCTCGATCTCGCTGAAGCAGATCATCATCGTCGTCGTCACCGTCGCGCTGCTGGCGCTGTTCTGGTACCTCGTCAACAAGACCTCGCTTGGCCGCGCCCAGCGCGCCTGCGAACAGGATCGCAAGATGGCAGCCCTGCTCGGCGTCGATGTCGACCGCACCATCTCCATCACCTTCGTCATGGGTGCAGCCCTTGCAGCCGTCGCCGGCACGCTGTTCCTGATGTATTACGGCGTCGTTGCCTTCTCCGACGGCTTCGTGCCCGGGGTCAAAGCCTTCACGGCAGCCGTCTTGGGCGGCATCGGCTCGCTGCCGGGTGCCATGCTCGGCGGCCTGATGATCGGCTTCATCGAAAGCATGTGGTCGGCCTACTTCTCGATCGACTACAAGGATGTCGCGGCGTTCTCGATCCTTGCCATCGTGCTTATCTTCCTGCCCTCCGGCATCCTCGGCCGGCCCGAAGTCGAGAAGGTCTGAGACAATGGCCAATATCGCACAAGCCATGCGCGACGAGACCGCAACGCCGATCCAACGCGGCCTCAAGGAGGCGCTCTATGGGGGCGCCATCTCTTTCGGCCTGTTCTTCCTGTTCATCGGTCTCAGGACCGACCAGAACATCTCCAACGAGCTGATCCTCGTCCCGCGCTGGGGCCTGCTCGCCATCGTCGTTGGCCTGGTGATGGTCGTACGCTTCTTCTACGTCGCCTACGGCCAGCCATTCATGGCGCGGCAGAAGATCGTCAACGTCACAAGCGGCCTGCTGCCGGACAGCGTGGCGACCCGGTTCTTCCGGCTGCCCTATTTCATCGCGGCACTGGTGATTGCCGTTGCGCTGACGATCTTCGCCGGTTCGCTTGACGGGATATTTGGCCCGGCGCTCGCCGGCTATATGCGCTTCTTCCGGGCCCTGGCGATCATCTACGCCCTGGCATCGGTGCTGTTTTATTTCCGGACCTTCATCAGCGCGCATTTCTCCGCCTTGGGTATCGGCGTTCTGGTGATCTACCCGATCTTTGTGGTGGTCGCACTTACGCTCTACACCGGCTCGATGGCATCCGGCTTCCAGGGCTCGCTCAAGTGGGTCGACAATTTCGGCATCCAGATCCTGATCTACGTGATGCTGGCCTGGGGCCTGAACATCGTCGTCGGCCTCGCTGGCCTGCTCGACCTTGGCTATGTCGCCTTCTACGCCGTCGGCGCCTATGCCTACGCACTGCTGGCGACGCATCTTGGCTGGTCGTTCTGGATCCTGCTGCCGGTCGCCGGCATCATGGCCGCCTTCTGGGGCGTGATGCTCGGTTTTCCGGTGCTGCGTCTTCGAGGTGACTATCTCGCCATCGTCACGCTCGCCTTCGGTGAAATCATCCGACTGGTGCTGATCAACTGGCGCGAAGTGACCAATGGTGCGGCCGGCATCTCCGGCATTCCCAAGGTCAGCTTCTTCGGCCTGATGTCGTTCAACGTCTCCGACCCGAACTACATCGCCAAGGTGCTCGGCATCGCCCAGTCCGGTGCCTACTACAAGATTTTCCTCTACTACCTCATTCTCGGATTGGCGCTGCTGACAGCTTTCGTCACCATCCGCCTGCGTCGCATGCCGGTCGGCCGTGCCTGGGAAGCGCTGCGCGAGGACGAGATCGCCTGCCGCTCGCTCGGCATCAACACGACGACGACCAAGCTGTCGGCCTTCGCCACGGGTGCCATGTTCGGCGGTTTCGCCGGATCGTTCTTCGCCGCGCGCCAGGGCTTCGTCTCGCCTGAATCCTTCGTCTTCCTGGAATCGGCGATCATCCTTGCCATCGTCGTGCTCGGCGGCATGGGCTCGCTTGTCGGCATTGCGGTCGCTGCCGCGGTGATGATCGGCGGCACCGAAATCCTGCGCGAGATGGAGTTCCTCAAGGTCGTATTCGGACCTGACTTCACGCCGGAGCTCTACCGCATGCTGCTGTTCGGCATGGCCATGGTGATCGTGATGCTGTGGAAGCCGCGAGGTTTCGTCGGCAGTCGAGAACCCACCGCCTTCCTGCATGAGCGAAAAGCCATCTCCAGTTCCTTCACCAAGGAAGGACACGGCTGATGAACGCGAGCGCATCCATGAACAATTCGATCCTGCAGGTCGAACACCTGTCGATGAAGTTCGGCGGCCTTGTTGCCATCGGCGATCTGTCGTTCGAGGCCAAGCGCGGCGAAATCACCGCGCTGATCGGCCCGAACGGCGCCGGCAAGACCACTGTCTTCAACTGCATCACCGGCTTCTACAAGCCGACCGAAGGCATGATCCGGTTCAACGGTAAGGAAGGCGGCGAGTTCCTGCTCGAGCGCATGCCCGACTTCCAGATCACGGCCAAGGCCAAGGTGGCGCGTACCTTCCAGAACATCCGGCTGTTTTCGGGCATGACGCTGCTCGAAAACCTGCTGGTGGCGCAGCACAACAAGCTGATGAAGGCCTCGGGCTACACTATCCTGGGCCTGCTCGGTCTCGGCGGCTATCGCAAGGCTTCGGCTGAATCGGTCGATATCGCCAAGCATTGGCTCGAAAAGGCTGAGCTAATCGACCGCGCCGACGATCCGGCCGGCGACCTACCCTACGGCGCGCAGCGGCGGCTCGAGATCGCCCGTGCCATGTGCACCGGGCCGGAGCTGCTTTGCCTTGACGAACCGGCGGCAGGTCTCAATCCGAAGGAGTCGCTGGCGCTCAACACACTGCTCATCGACATCAAGAACAACACCGGCACGTCGATCCTGCTGATCGAGCACGACATGTCGGTGGTCATGCAGATCTCCGATCATGTCGTCGTGCTCGAATACGGTCGCAAGATCTCCGACGGCGACCCAATGTCGGTCAGGACTGATCCGAAGGTCATCGCCGCTTATCTCGGCGTCGATGACGACGAGGTCACCACAGTCCTCGTCGAGGTCGGCGACGAACAGGTAATCGAAGAGCTCGAAGGTGTGCCCGATCCGGCGCATGGCCCCGGCTCATCGTCGTCGATGATGGCTGGTCCGGTCAGCGACACCATCGGTCACAGCGACGGACACGGCGAAGTCGTGACCGTTTCCAAGGGTGCGTCGAAGGCGGCACAGGTCGAAGCGCGCGATGCCGCCCGTTCGGTGGCAGCCGAGGCAGCAGCGATAAAGCCCAAGGCCAAGGCGCCGAAAGGGAAGTCGGCTGCGACACCTGCGGCTGGGCTGATGGCAGCGCCCAAGCCTGCCAAGGCTGCTCCTGTCGCAAAAGCTCCGGCCAAGCCGAAAGCTCCGGCCAAGAGCGCGGTATCGGCGGTATCAGTGGCCAAGGCACCCGCAAAGACTGAGGCGACCAAGCCGGCAGTGGTAAAGGCTGATGCACCGAAAGCCGCTGCAAAGCCTGCCAAGGCTCCCGCAGCGAAGCCAGCAGCCAAGGCGGCGGCAAAACCCGCTGCGGCTGCACCGAAGGCAGTGACTGCGAAGGCTGAGCCGGCGAAAGCCGTCAAGGCCACACCTGCTCCAAAAGCAGCAACAAAACCTGCGGCGACAAAACCTGCTGCGACAAAGGCTGCCAAGCCAGCGGCAGCGCCGAAAGCGGCGGTTGTCAAAGCACCGGTGAAGGCCGCACCTGCACCCAAGGCTCAGGCGAGCAAGCCGGCTGCGGCACCAAAAACCGCAACATCGGCCAAGCCTGCGTCGAAGGCACCTGCTGCCAAGGCGACTGACAAGCCTGCGGCGAAGGCGGTGGCCAAACCAGCCGCAGCGATAGCAAAAGCTCCCGTGGCCAAGGTCCAACCTGCGAAGGCAGCACCTGCCAAGGCCCCGGCAACCAAAGCGGCAGTCGCGACCAAGGCGCCTGTCGCCAAGACCATCGCCAACGTGCTTGCCGCTCCGCGCGGCGGCGTGGCGGACCGGCTGATCCTGATCAAGGGCATCGGACCGGTCAACGAGAAGAAGCTCAACGATCATGGCATCTTCCATTTCGACCAGGTGGCCGGATGGAAGAAGTCGGACATCGCGGCGGCGGAGGCCTATCTCGCCTTCGACGGCCGGATAGAGCGCGAAGACTGGGTAGGGCAGGCCAAGGCGCTGGCGCGTGAAGCGGCCAAGCCGGCGAAAGCCAAGCGCGGAGGTGGCAAGTGACGGCGGCAAGAGCTCTGCTCGACATCAAGGGTGTCGAAACCTACTACGGCAACATCCGCGCGCTTAGTGGCGTCGACGTTGCCGTCAACGAAGGCGAAATCGTCGCCCTGATCGGTGCCAATGGTGCTGGCAAGTCGACGTTGATGATGACCATCTTCGGCACGCCCCGGGCGCGCCGCGGCACCATCACCTTCGCCGGCACCGATATCACCGACCTGCCGACTCACGAGATCGCCAGGCTGCGCATCGCGCAATCGCCGGAAGGACGGCGCATCTTCCCGCGCATGACGGTGATGGAAAACCTGCAGATGGGCGCAAGCCTCGACAACCTCAAATATTACGATGAGGACGTCGAGAAGGTGTTCACCTTGTTCCCCAGGCTCAAGGAGCGTATCGCCCAGCGCGGCGGCACGCTGTCGGGCGGTGAACAGCAGATGCTGTCGATCGGCCGCGCGCTGATGGCGCGGCCCAAGCTGCTCTTGCTCGATGAGCCGTCGCTTGGCCTTGCACCGTTGATCGTCAAGCAGATCTTCGACGCCATCCGCGAGCTCAACCGTACCCAGGGCCTGACCGTGTTTCTTGTCGAGCAGAACGCTTTTGGCGCTCTGAAGCTCGCCACGCGCGGCTACGTCATGGTCAATGGCGTGGTCACGATGAGCGGCACCGGCAAGGACCTTCTCGCCAATCCAGAGGTTCGCGCGGCTTATCTCGAAGGCGGCCGCCACTAGGAGGATCCATCATGCACGGCATTCTCTATGAGGAAGCCTCGATCTGGCAGTTCTTTTTCGTCACCTGCGTTCTGGGTGGCTGGGCTGCCTGGATGACTGGCCGCGCCTGCGCCCAGACATGGCGAAACTACCCTCAGCTTGTGCTCTACATATTGGGGCTTGGGATCGCTATCCGCTTCATCCATCATGCCCTGTTCGAAGGCACGATGTTCACGCTGCAATACTATGTTGTCGACACCATCATTCTGCTCGCGTTTGCAATAATTGGTTATAAATACACGCGAACAAACCAGATGGTGACGCAATACAATTGGCTTTATGAAAAGGTTTCGCCTCTTTCTTGGAGATCGAAGTCCTGAGGGGCAGAAGCTAAATATTGGCGCCGATTCGCCAATGAATCGGCGTGACAACTGCCGGAAAATCGGCAAACTCACCTTTCTGCGATATGGGTGGGCATCGCAAGAAAGAAACTCCACGCCCACTCAATTAATGGGAGTGTTTCAATGAAAAAGTCACTTTTGTCGGCTGTTGCACTGACCGCGCTCGTCGCGTTCAGCGGCAGCGCATGGGCCGATATCATCGTTGGCGTTGCTGGCCCGATCACTGGCCCGAACGCGGCTTTCGGAGCGCAGCTCCAGAAGGGCGCCGAGCAGGCTGTCGCCGATATCAACGCTGCTGGTGGCATGAACGGCGAGCAGATCAAGCTTGTGGTTGGTGACGACGTTTCCGATCCTAAGCAGGGCATTTCGGTCGCCAACAAGTTCGTCGCTGACGGCGTCAAATTCGTCATCGGTCACTTCAACTCGGGCGTTTCGATCCCGGCCTCGGAAGTCTATGCCGAGAACGGCATCCTCGAAATCACCCCGGCTGCAACCAATCCGAAGTTCACCGAGCGTGGCCTGTGGAACGTGTTCCGCACCTGCGGCCGCGACGACCAGCAGGGTGCCATCGCTGGCGCGTACCTCGCCGAGAAGTTCAAGGACGCCAAGATCGCCGTCATCCACGACAAGACGCCTTATGGTCAGGGCCTTGCCGACGAAACCAAGAAGTCGATGAACGCCGCCGGCCTGACTGAAGTCATGTACGAAGGCGTCAACATTGGCGACAAGGACTTCGCTGCGCTGATCGGCAAGATGAAGGAAGCCGGCGTCACGATCATCTACTGGGGCGGCCTTCACACCGAAGCCGGCCTGATCATCCGCCAGGCGGCTGACCAGGGCCTCAAGGCGACGCTTGTTTCGGGCGATGGCATCGTCTCGAACGAACTGGCCTCGATCGCTGGCGACGCTGTTGCCGGTACGCTCAACACCTTCGGTCCCGATCCGACCTTGAACCCGGCCAACAACGCGCTGGTCGAGAAGTTCCGCGCTGCCGGCTTCAACCCTGAAGCCTACACGCTGTACTCCTATGCCGCGATGCAGGTCGTTGCGGGTGCTGCCAAGGCTGCCAACTCGGTCGATCCGCAGGAAGTCGCCAAGGCGATGAAGGCGAACACCTTCCCGACCGTGCTCGGCGATATGGGCTTCGACGAGAAGGGCGACCCGAAGCTGCCTGGCTACATCATGTATGAATGGGTCAAGGGCGACGACGGCAAGTACACCTACAAGCCGCAGAAGTAATTTCAGCACCCATTTGCTGACGACAGATGCCCGGCGCTTTGCGCCGGGCATTTTTTTGTGCCGTGGAAAATATACCTGTCTGACGCTGGGGAAATTAAATCGATTTAAGGGAATGCATTTTCGGTTGCACCGCAGCATTTTCCCGCTAATCATTCGCCGCCTCTTAAATATCCCGTGCCTGGAGCGTTTTCGTGCCGATCAGCAAGATCCTCGTCGCCAACCGATCCGAAATCGCCATCCGCGTCTTCCGCGCGGCCAATGAGCTGGGGCTCAAAACCGTGGCGATCTGGGCCGAAGAGGACAAATACTCGCTGCATCGATTCAAGGCCGACGAATCCTACCAGGTTGGCCGCGGACCCCATCTCGCCAAGGACATGGGGCCGATCGAAAGCTACCTGTCGATCGAAGAGATCATCCGCGTCGCCAAGCTGTCCGGCGCCGACGCCATCCATCCCGGCTACGGCCTGTTGTCGGAAAGCCCGGAGTTCGCCGAAGCCTGTGGCGAAAACGGCATCACCTTCATTGGTCCCAAGCCCGAGACGATGCGCCGGCTTGGCAACAAGGTAGCGGCGCGCAATCTCGCCATCGAAGTTGGCGTGCCCGTGATCCCGGCGACCGACCCGCTGCCCGACGACATGGAGGAGGTGAAGAAGCTCGCCGCCGAGGTTGGCTACCCGGTCATGCTCAAGGCGTCATGGGGCGGCGGCGGCCGCGGCATGCGTGCCATTCGCAGCGAAGCCGACCTCGCCCGCGAAGTAACCGAGGGCAAGCGCGAGGCCAAGGCGGCGTTCGGCAAGGACGAGGTCTATCTCGAAAAGCTGATCGAGCGGGCCCGCCACGTCGAAGTGCAGGTGCTGGGCGACACCCATGGCAACGCCGTGCACCTGTTCGAGCGCGACTGCTCGATCCAGCGCCGCAACCAGAAGGTCGTCGAACGCGCGCCAGCGCCCTACCTCAGCGAGGAACTGCGTCAGGAGCTGTGCGGCTATGCCCTCAAGCTCGCCAGGGACACCGCCTATATCGGCGCGGGCACGGTCGAATTCCTACAGGATGCCGACACCGGCAAGTTCTACTTCATCGAGGTCAATCCGCGCATCCAGGTCGAGCACACCGTCACCGAGCAGGTGACCGGCATCGACATCGTCAAGGCGCAGATCCACATCCTCGACGGGTTTGCCATCGGCACGCCGGAATCGGGCGTGCCTGCACAGGCAGACATTCGCCTCAACGGCCATGCCCTGCAGTGCCGCATCACGACCGAGGATCCAGAGCAGAACTTCATTCCCGACTACGGCCGCATCACTGCCTATCGTGGCGCCACCGGCTTCGGCATCCGCCTTGACGGCGGCACCGCTTATTCGGGCGCGGTCATCACTCGTTTCTACGACCCGCTGCTGGAGAAGGTCACGGCCTGGGCGCCGAACCCTGTCGAAGCCATCGCCCGCATGCACCGCGCGCTGCGTGAGTTCCGTATTCGCGGCGTTGCCACCAACCTGACCTTCCTCGAAGCGATCATCACGCACCCGGCCTTCCGCGACAATTCTTACACCACCAGGTTCATCGACTCGACGCCCGAGCTGTTCGCCCAGGTCAAGCGCCAGGACCGCGCCACCAAGCTTCTCAACTATCTCGCTGACGTCACCGTCAACGGCCACCCTGAGACGCGCGGCCGTGCCGCGCCCAACCCGGAAGCCGCAGCTCCCGTCGTGCCGTGGTTCACGGGAGCCATCCCCGACGGCACCAAGCAGCGGCTCGACGCGCTTGGCCCGGAGAAGTTCGCAGCCTGGATGCGCGACCAGAAGCAGGTGCTGATCACCGACACGACGATGCGCGACGGCCACCAGTCGCTGCTGGCCACCCGCGTCCGCACCCATGACATCGCCAAGATCGCCGGCACTTATGCCCGCGCCTTGCCGCAGCTTCTTTCGCTGGAATGCTGGGGCGGTGCTACCTTCGACGTGGCCATGCGCTTCCTGACCGAGGATCCGTGGGAGCGTCTGTCGAAGGTCCGCCAGGCAGCACCCAACATCCTGCTGCAGATGCTGCTGCGCGGCGCCAACGGCGTCGGCTACACCAACTATCCCGACAACGTCGTCCAGCATTTCGTCCGCCAGGCAGCTGCCGGCGGCGTCGACTTGTTCCGTGTCTTCGACTGCCTGAACTGGGTCGACAACATGCGCGTGTCGATGGATGCCATCGGCGCCGAGGGCAAGCTCTGCGAAGCGGCGATCTGCTACACCGGCGATATCCTCGATCCGGCCCGCGCCAAGTACGACCTGAAGTATTACGTCGGGCTCGCCAAGGAACTGGAAGCCGCCGGCGCCCATATCATCGCCGTGAAGGACATGGCCGGCTTGCTCAAGCCGGGTGCGGCGCGGGCGCTGTTCAAGGCGCTGCGCGAGGCGAGCGACCTGCCGATCCACTTCCATACCCACGACACCTCGGGCCTGTCGGCGGCGACGGTGCTGGCGGCGGTCGAAAGCGGCGTCGATGCCATCGACGCGGCGATGGATGCGTTTTCCGGCAACACTTCGCAGCCTTGCCTGGGCTCGATCGTCGAGGCGCTGCGCGGCTCGGACCGCGATCCGGGCCTCGCGCCCGAATGGATCCGCCGCATCTCGTTCTACTGGGAGGCCGTGCGCAACCAGTACGCCGCTTTCGAGAGCGACCTGAAGGGACCGGCATCGGAAGTCTATCTGCACGAGATGCCGGGCGGCCAGTTCACCAACCTCAAGGAGCAGGCGCGCTCGCTCGGGCTCGAAACCCGCTGGCATGAGGTGGCGCAGGCCTATCACGACGTCAACCTGATGTTCGGCGACATCGTCAAGGTGACGCCGTCGTCCAAGGTGGTCGGCGACATGGCGCTGATGATGGTAAGCCAGGAACTGACCGTTGCCGATGTCGAGAACCCGGCCAAGGATATCGCCTTCCCGGATTCAGTCGTATCGATGCTGCGCGGCGATCTCGGCCAGTCGCCCGGCGGTTGGCCGGCAGCGTTGCAGAAGAAGGTGCTGAAGGGCGAAAAGCCGATCACGGCGCGTCCGGGCTCGCTGCTCAAGGCAGCCGACCTCAAGGCCAACCGCAAGGAGATCGAGGCCAAGCTCGGGCGCAAGCTTTCCGAGGACGAGTTCGCCTCGTGGCTGATGTACCCGAAGGTCTTCACCGATTTTGTCGGTGCGCAGGACAATTACGGTCCGGTCAGCGTGTTGCCGACGCCGGTTTATTTCTACGGCATGAAGCCGGAGGACGAGGTCTTCGTCGACATCGAAAAGGGCAAGACGCTTGTCATCCGCTGCCTTGCCGTCGGCGACGTCGACGAAAAGGGCATGGTGACGGTGTTCTTCGAGATCAACGGCCAGCCACGCCGCATCAAGGTGCCTGACCGTGCCCATGGCGCCTCGGCTTCCAAGGCACGGCGCAAGGCCGAGGCCGGCAACGACGCCCATGTCGGGGCGCCGATGCCGGGCGTGGTCTCGACACTCGCCGTTTCCGCCGGGCAGCCGATCAAGGCCGGCGACGTGCTGCTGTCGATCGAGGCGATGAAGATGGAGACGGCGCTGCACGCCGAGCGCGACGGCACGATCGCCGAGGTGCTGGTGCGCACCGGGGACCAGATCGACGCTAAGGATTTGCTAGTCGTCTACGGCTGAATAGTTGCAGGCCGGGCACGTTTGTCGTTGCCCGGCCTATCCAACATCTAGGTTTAGAACAGGCCTTGGCCGGCAGCTGCCTCTTCCTTGACGCTACGCCGGATCAGGCTCTTGAACATGTAGCCGCGCTGGCCGTTGTAGACGACCGTGCACCAGTTGCAGTCGGTCTCTGCTTCGATGGCGGCATTGGCCGGTACCACCACGATCACCTTGGCTTCGTCGGCAGGACCATCGCGCAGGTTGGCATATTTGGCCGCCTTGGCCGGGCTCATGTCGGGCAGGGGTGCTTGGACCGCGTTCGCGTCGACCATGCCGGTCGATGCTTCGAGCATGGCGATCTCCGCCTCGGTTTCGGCAACCTGTACATCCAGCGTCCCGCGCAGCCCTTCAGGCATGATCGACGCCGTGTCGGAGGCGTCAGGCGTCTCGCTGGTTGCAGGCGCACTGATGTCGGCGAGGGCAACGGTCTCCGAACCTCGCTCGTCCGGGCCGGCAGCTGTGGTCGGCGCCGGCTTTTCAAAGTGGCCGGTGACAGGCGACGAGGCGGGTGCCGCCAGCAGCGGCGGCTGTGCTGCGGCAACCGGAGCGGCTGCTGTCCGAGCGGGCGCGGTCGCAATCGGCTCGGCCGTCGCTGTCTTGATTTCGATGCCTGCAGATTTGGTTTCGAGGCGCGGCGGCAGGACGGCTGCGGTTTCTATCGGGTCGGGCTCGTCGCTGCCGGAGAACCCGAAGGCAACGATTGCGATTGCCAAGACTGCAGCGGCGACAAGCAAGGCGACCTCGAGCCTCGACAAGTGCAATCGGGGCAGGCGGGCGGCGAGGCCGCTGGATATCCCGGCAAGCCGGAAAGCGGGGGTATTCATGACACAAGACTCCACACTGGCACGACCCGGCGACAATGCCGAAGCCGACCCCCAACCCGATTTGGCATGCAACGCATCGAAACGATTGCGAACGTGGAGTGTGTTGCCCGTCCCGCCGCAGTTTCTAGGCTTGTGAGCTAACCCAGCTATTCGACGGAATTCGGGCAATCGTTAACCTTTGTTACCGGCCTGGCCCAATGCTTGCCGCGAAAGCCGCCTTGACGTGAAATTCAATCGATTTAAAAATACACGGATGCAATGACACATCGCGACCGACCCGAACGGTAGCGGTCACTTTTTGAATCCCGCGATCACGGCAGGCTGAGATCGATTTCAGCCGCCGGGCAGCCATGTTAGGAGTGCGTTCGATGAACGCCAACGACGCCACCCCGACATCCGCCAATGCAGCCTCGGCCCGATGGGCCGTTGCGGCCGCGTTTTTCATGAACGGCTTCATGACCGGAAGCTGGGCGCCGCAGATCCCGTTGCTGGTCACGCGGCTCGGCATCAGCGAGTTCGTGCTCGGCCTGCTGATCCTGGTCTTCGGAATCGGTGCGCTAACGGCAATGCCGTTCTCAGGCTACCTGATGACCAAGCGCGGCTCACGTCCTGTTGTCATCGGTTTCGCCTGGATTCTGGTCTTTGCGCTGCTGCTGGTGGCGCTGGCGCCGAATGTCTGGCTGACCGCGCTGACGATGTACATCTTCGGCGCCACAACAGGCGCCATGGATGTCGCCATGAACGCCAACGCGGTCGCGGTGGAAAAGCGGCTGTCGCGCGCAATCATGTCGTCGTCGCACGGTTTCTGGAGCCTTGGCGGCTTCGTCGGCGGTGGGATCGGTGGCATCGCCATCCAGCAATTCGGGCATCTGCCGCACGCCATGTTCGCCACGGTTGTCGCTGCCGCCATGACCGCCTTTGCCCTGCGCTACCTCATAGAGGACAAGCCGGTGGCGCATGAAAGCAGGCATTTCCGCATGCCGCGCCTGGCGGCCATCTATCTCGTCGGCCTTATGGCGCTGTTTTCGATGATCCCGGAAGGTGCCGTGCTCGACTGGGCGGCGCTCTATCTCAAGCAGGAACTTGGGGCCGACATCGCCACCGCCGGCTTCGCCTTTGCCGCCTTCTCCGGCATCATGGCGCTGATGCGGTTCCTGGGTGACGGCGTGCGCAACCGCTTCGGTGCGGTCAACACGCTGCGCGTCTCGGCACTGGTTGCTGCCGCCGGCATGCTGGCAGCAGGCCTCGCGCCCAATCCCTGGATTGCCATCGCTGCCTTCGCCATGTGCGGGCTGGGCGTTGCCAACATGGTTCCGATCGCCTTTTCGGCCGCCGGCAACCAGCCCGGCGTGGTGCCAAATATCGGCATGAGCGTCGTCACCACGATGGGCTATTCAGGCATATTGGTGGCGCCGTCGGCGATCGGCTTCGTTGCCGGCCATACCGGCTTCGCGCCGATCTTCGTCACCTTGTCGGGTTTGCTGGTGGTGGTATCGGTGATAGCAGGGCTTGCCCGCCATGCCGACTTCCGCGCCGTGGCTCAGACAGCGCCGGCGGAATAGCGCTTCAGTTCTTCATGCAGGAAGTCGGCGACGCGGCGGATTCGTACGCTGGCGCGCACGTCGCGATGCATTGCGAGCCAGACCGGCAGCACAGGCATCGGCAGATCAGGCAGGACGACCTCCAGTCCGGGCTCGCGCCGGATCAGCGGCAACTGGGCGATGCCTAAGCCATTGCCGGCCCGCACCGCTTGCCACAGCACGATGTGGTTGTCGGAGCGGAAGCGAAATGCATGCCGCGTCATCTCGGGGTAGAAACGTTCGAGGCCCCGGATCATCTCGTCGCTGCGGTCGAACCCGATCAGGTCGTGCTGCTGCAGGTCCTCAGGTCGCTGCGGCCGGCCACGGCGCTCGAGATATGCTGAGGTCGCGCACATGTTGAGCGCGACGTCGGTGACCTTGCGGGCCACAAGCTCGTTCTGGGCCGGCTGCACCATGCGGATGGCGATGTCGGCGTCGCGACGCAGGAGGTTTTCGACCTCGTTGGAAGCGACAACCTCGACCTCGATGCCGGGCTCCTCCTGCCCCAGACGCGCCATCATCGCCGGCAGGACGTGGGCTGCGACCATTTCGCTTGCGGCGATCCGGACCGTGCCCTCGATCGCTTCCACCGAACCCAGCGCCAGCCGCGCGAAGGAGGTTGCCTGTGCGCTGACCGCGCGGCCTCGTTCGAACAACAGGCTGCCGGCTTCGGTCAGCACATAACCCTGGCGACCGCGACGGAAAAGCGTGACATCGAGCGCCTGCTCGAGCTCGGTGATATGGCGTCCGAGCGTCGGCTGGCTTGAGCCCAGGCTGCGCGCCGCCGCCGACAGGCTGCCAGTCTCGGCAACCGCGACAAAACTTCGGATGAGGTTCCAGTCGAGCTCAGGCATCTATTCAAAAATGGATATAATAACTCCATTTGCAGTCAATTTATTTCCTGAAATGAATGAACGACATTGCGGTCACACACAAACCGGAGTGACCGACATGACCAAGATCGCAATACTGGGTGCCCGTGGCCGGCTCGGCCGCGCTGTCGCCAAGGCCTTCCTCGATGCCGGATATGAAGTGCGGGCGATCACCCGCGACGGCAAATTGCCGGCGGAACTGACCGGCGCCGAAGCGTTCGCTGCCGATGCACTCGACCGGCAGTCGCTGGTCGATGCCACCCGAGGCATGGACATCGTCTTCAACGGCCTGAGCCCTGTCTATTCGGACTGGAGCTCGGTCCTGCCGATGGCCGAAAACGTCATGGCGGCGTGCCACGCCAACAGCGCTCTGCACATGGTTGCGGGCACGGTCTACAATTTCGGCTCGCCAATGCCGACTGAAATCACCGAGGACACGCCCCAGCATCCGAGCACCGAGAAGGGTCGCATCCGGGCCGCGCAGGAAGAGCTGTACCGGCGCGAAGCCGAGGCTGGGCGGGTGCGCACGGTCCTGCTCAGGGCCGGCGACTTCTTCGGCGGCAAGGGCACCGGTTCGTGGTTCGACCTGGTGATCGCCTCCAAGTTCGCCAAGGGTGTCTATACCGCACCTGGCCCGGTCGAACTCGTCCATGCCTGGGCGTATTTGCCGGACCTTGCCAACAGCTTCGTTGCGCTTGCCGACGCAGGGCAACGGCTCGACAGCTATGAGAACTTCAACTTCCCCGGCCATGCGCTGACCGATCTCGAAATCAAGGCTGCGATGGAGCGCGTGACCGGCCGCAGGCTGAGGCTCGCCTCGATGCCGTGGTGGGTGTTGCGTGCCGGTAGCCCGTTCGTTGCGATGTGGAAGGCGATCGTGTCGATGTCTTACCTGCGCTTCGAACCGCACCGGCTGGTGTCGTCGCGGCTGGAGGCCGTCATCGGGGAGATCCCGCACACCCCGCTCGACGAGGCGGTGAAAGGGGCGCTCGACGATCTCGGCCTGTTGCCCGCCAGGCTCAAGGCTGCCTGATCGCTAAACGCCCGGAGCAACCACCGGACGTTTTGCTCTCGGCTACGCCTGGATTGTCAGACCCGGCCCATCAGCATCAGCACCAGCAGCACGACAAGCAGGATGCCGACGATGCCCGATGGGCCGTATCCCCAGCCGCGCGAGTGTGGCCAGGCCGGGATTGCACCGAGCAGGATCAGGATCAGGATGATGATGAGCAGCGTTGAGATTGTCATTGTGCATGCCTCGAAATCTTGTGTTTCATCGAGGCAGCAACGCAAAAGGCCGCCCGGTTGTTCCTGGGCGGCCTTTCATGCACTCTTGCCTGGTAGGTTTATTCCGCAGCCTTGGGGAAGGCGACCGCGGGCTCGTCGGGACCGGATGCCGGAGTGGCGCTGGCCTCGGCCTTGTCCTTCTTGCCGAAGCGGAAGAGCTTGCTGAGCCAGCCACGCTGGCCGGGCTTGCGCTTGTCGCGGGTGAACACCATCAGCATGGCGGGTGTCACCACCAGCGTCAGCACGGTGGCAAACGACAGGCCGAAGACGATCGCCGAGGAGAGCGCGATCCACCACTGAGTCGACGGCGCATTGATCGTCGTCTCGTGGTGGAAGATCTCCAGGCCGAGGCCGAAGGCGATCGGCATGACGCCGAGGATCGCCGAGAGTGCGGTCAGCACCACGGGGCGCGCCCGTTCGCGGCAGGTCTGCAGCACCGCGTCGAGCTTGTTCCAACCTTCGTCGCGCAGCCGGTCATAGGTGTCGATCAGCACGATGTTGTTGTTCACCACCACGCCGGCCAGTGCGATGAAGCCGATACCGGACATGACGATGACGAAGGTCTGGCCGGTCAGGAGCATGCCGAGCAGCGCCCCGATCACCGCCATGACAACGCAGGACAACACCAGCAGCACGCTGGTGAACTTGTTGAACTGCGCCAACAGCACGATGAAGATCAGGAAGATCGCGGCGCCGAACGCATTGCTGAGGAAGGCAGCCGCCTCGGCGCTGTCTTCGTTCGAACCGGCGAGTTTCCAGTCGACGCCAGGCTTGGCCATGTCGCCGACGGTCTTGGCCACCGCCGCCTGCACTTCGGCGACCTGGAAGCCGCCTGCCACATTGGCCTGGATGGTGATGGTGCGCTTGCTGTCGATGCGCTTCAGGACGCCAGCGGTCGGTTCCGGCTTGCGCGAGACGAAGTTGGAGATCGGCACGGAACCCTGCGCCGTTTCGATGCGCAGTTCGTCGAGCGCCGACAGCGTGCGGCGGTCCTCAGGCAGGCGCAGCCGGATGTCCACGGCGTCATCCGTGCCCGCGGGGCGATAGTCGGTCAGTTTCAGGCCCGTGGTGACGAGCTGAACCACGGTCCCGACAGCTGTGGGGCTGACGCCGAACTGCGCGGCCTTGGAGCGATCGACCTCAAGCGCCCAGTCGACACCGGGAGGGGGCAGGCCATCGGAAATGTCGATGACACCGGGAACCTTGGCCACGGCCGCTGCCACTTGCTTGGCATAGTCGTTGAGACCGGTCGGGTCCGTCGCCGAGAGCTCGACCTGGATGGCCTTTCCGGTCGGCGGGCCGGCGTCCGGAACGCGCACCTCGACATCGACGCCTGGAATGCCAGCCATCGCGACACGCAGGTCTTCGAGGATCGTGTGCGCCGATTGGCGCTCGCGCCAATCGATGAACTCGTAGTTGATGACGCCGACGACGTCTTCCGGAACGTCCTCGCCGCCGCGCGTCTTGCCGACCTTGGTCAGCACCGACTTGATGCCCGGCCAGCCGATAATCCTGTCCTCAGCGATACGAACCGCTGCGTCCATTTCCTCAAGCGAGAGGTTGCCGCGGGCATGCACGTAGAGCAGGCCGTAATCCGGTTCGACAGACGGGAAAAATTCGACGCCATTGCCGAACTTCACGTAGGAATACAGCCCGCCGCCAAGCAGCATCATCGTCAGCACGATGGCGGTGATCGGGTAGAACACCGCCTTCTTGACGACCGCCATGTAGAGGCCGTCGCGATTTTCTTCCTCGGTATGCAGAGGCGCCTTGCCGATGATGGCACCGATCGCCGGAGCGAAGATCAGCGCATAGGCCATCGAGGCGGCAAGCGTGACGATCAGCGTGATCGGCAGGTACTTCATGAAGTCGCCGACGATGCCCGGCCAGAACAGCAGAGGCGAGAAGGCGGCGATACGGGTCAGCGTCGCTGCAATGACCGGTCCGGCCATGCGCTTGGCTGCTTCCTCGAAAGCCTGTTCCTTCGGCATGCCTTCCGACATGCGGCGCTCCGCATATTCGGTGACGATGATCGCGTCGTCGACGAGCATGCCGACTGCCAGGATGAGCGAGAACAGCACGATCATGTTGATCGTGTAGCCCATCAGGGCAAGCAGCAGGATGCCGATCAGGAACGAAGACGGAATCGCCAGTCCGATCAGCATCGAGGCGCGGCCCGAAAGCGCATAGAGGATGACGATGAAGACCAGGATGACGGCAATCATCACGTGGTTCTGCAGGTCATTGAGCAACTGGTTGACGAAGACCGACTTGTCCTGGGTGTAGGTCACCTGCAGGTCGGGCAGCACCTTCTTGCTCTGCGCCACGAATTCTTCGGCGACCTTCTTCGAGCCTTCGATGGTCTCGACGACATTGGCGCCGATGCGCTTCTTGATAGCCAGCGTGATCGCAGGTCTGCCGTCGATGCGGGCAATCGTCTCGGCGTCCTTGAAGGTCGAGCGGACGGTGGCGACGTCGCGAACCCGGACGACAGCGTTAGGGCCTGCCACGACAGGCAGGTTTGCGACATCCTCCGGCGTTTCGATCAACGACGGCACCTTCACCGCGTACTTGCCTTCCGCGCCCTCGATGGTACCGGCGGCGACGAGGCTGTTGGATGCGCCGACGCCCTGGATCAGCTGGTCGAGCTGCAGGCCATAGGAGGACAGCTTCACCGGGTCGACGATCGCCTCGACAAGCTCGTCGCGAGATCCCTGGATCTCGGCCTCGAGCACGCCGGGCACTTCCTCGATGCGGTCGCGCAGGTCCTTGGCGGCAGCGGTCAGCGCGCGTTCGGGAATGTCGCCAGACAGCGTGATGAACACGACCGGGAATTCGGACAGGTTCACCTCGTTGACGGTCGGTTCCTCGACGCCCGCGGGCAGGTCGCGCTTGGCGTCCTGCACCTTGTTGCGCGTGTCGATCAACGCGTCGCCGAGATCCACCGACGGGTCGAACTCAACGATGACGTTGGCGCCGCCCTGATAGGCGTTCGACTTCATCTCCTTGAGCCCCTTCAGGCTCTTGAGCTGGGACTCGACAGGACGAAGCAGCAGGCGCTCGGCGTCTTCAGGGGAAATGCCCTGATAGACGAGGCTGACATACATGATCGGAATGGCGACGTCCGGCTCGGCTTCCTTGGGCACGGCGCGGTAGGCAAGCGCCCCCGCGATGATCAGGAAGAGCAAGACCGAAAGGGTCAGTCGCGCATTGCGGATCGCAAGCTTGACAATATCCATTGTTACTGCGTCCCGGCTGCGCTTTCAGCGAGTTTCTTGAGGGCCGCCTCGTCGGCGACCTGGGCCTGCACTTCGTCGCCTTCCTTGACCAAGTCCTGGCCGGCGATGATGATCCTGGCGTCAGCGGGAATGCCGCCGAGCACGAGGCCCTTCTGGGTGTCGTCGACCAGGTCGATCGGGTAGAAGACCACCTTCGACGCCGCGTCGATGGCGCGGATGCCGAGGTCGCCGTTCTGGCCCAGTGTCACCACCGAACGCGGCAGCACCACCGCATCTGTCGGGTTGGCGCGCACGGTGATCTCCGCGGTCATGCCGGCCGGGATGGCATTGTCCTTGTTCGGGACCGCGATCTCGATCGGGAAGGTGCGGGTCTTGGCCGTGGCGTCGCGGCTGATGTAGCGGACAGTGCCCTTGACCACTTCGCCGTTGATCAGGCTCACATCTGCCTCGTCGCCGATCTTGACGTAGCGCAGGTCGCGCTCGCTGATCTCGCCCTTGGCGAGGATCGGGTCGAGGCTGAGGATCGTGGCAACTTCGCCGCCCTGGGCGACCGAGGAGCCAAGCTCCACGGAGACGCGATCAACGACGCCGTTGAAAGGTGCCTTGACCTGGTTGCGCGACAGTTCGGCTTCGGATGCCTGGAGCTGCGACTGGGCGGTCTGGAAGTTGGACCATGCAATGTCGCCGGTCAGCTTGGCTGCCGAGCCCGCCTTGGTCAGCTTCTGGGCTGCTTCCCATTCGGCCTTGCGCTGCGACAGCACGGCCTTGGATGTTTCAACCGCAGCAGCTTTCTCTTCGGCATCGAGCATCAGGATCAGGTCGCCCTGCTTGATGTGGTCGCCTTGTTTGACCGGCAGTTCGGCAATGATGCCGGCAGCGCGGGTGGCAAGGGTCGCGCGCTTCTCTGCCTCGGTCTGGCCGGAGATGCGGATGGCGCGGGCGTGCTCGACACGCGGCGGCGCCACGACCATCACGGTGCGCAGGGGTACCTTGGGTGTCTCGGCTACGGCAGGTTTTTCTTCGGGGGATGTCTGTGCGCTCCCCACCGAGGAGAATTCGCCAGTGCCCATCCACGCGGCGAATGCCACGAGCACGACCAAGGCTGCAAGCTTATGGAACCTAATCTTCGACATTGTCGTTATCCGTTAAGGACGGTTGCGGCTACCGCCATCTTGCCTGGCGCGTCGCCCCGATATGGTGGCGCGCAATACCGCATTCAATCCGCCGCGGGGGCAAAGTGGCGGAAGGGCGTCTTCTACATCAAATGTAGATCGCAAAATAGTGATAAAAAAGAATGGAAACATCATCCTGACAAAACTGGCAGGAGATGTCAGCACGCTGCGGTTGTTGCGCCGAAAAGCCGGATTTTCGCGGGTTAGTTGTGTTGGCGGACTGCAGCCGGCTTGGCCCTTGTCGCCAGAAACTCGCGTACGCGACGTCCGACAGAGGGGCCGTGCAGCGGCTTGAAGCCGTCGTCGAGTTGCCCGGATAGGTCGAGTGTGGCCTTGGTGCCGACCGAATCAACGTTGTCTTCGAGCCAGTCACTGGCCGAGGTGCGGCCAAGGTCGCGCAAGTATTCGAGGAACGCCCACTCGGCATTGACCTTGGACGACGCCGAAAGATCCTTGAAGGCCTCGTCGGCATCGATGCGATGCATGCGGATGTCGCGGAACTCGCCATGCGGCAGGCGCCCGGCGGCGATCAGTTCCTTGATGAAGGCAATGGCGCGGAATTCGCGCAGCAGCCCGGCGTTGAAGGTGATCTCGTCGATGCGATTCTGGATTTCGTTGGCCGTCTTGGGCGTCTGCTCGCGGATGACAGGGTTGATCTGGACGAGCAGCACGTCGTCGGTGTCATTGGCCTTGAAAAATGGGTAGATCGCCGGATTGCCGCCATAGCCGCCGTCCCAATAGGGCACGCCCTTGATCTCCACTGCCTGGAAGATCTGCGGCAGGCAGGCCGAGGCCATCACCGTATCGAGGTCGATCTCGCCGTCGCTGAACACGCGCAGCTGGCCGGTTTCGACATTGGTCGCCGAGATGAACAGGTCGATGTCCTTGCAGGCACGGACATTGGCGAAGTCGATCTCTTCGGCGACGACGTCGCGCAGCGGGTTGAGGTTCAAGGGATTTGCAACGTAAGGCGACAGAACGCGCGACATGGTGTCGAACCAGATGTAGCCGGGCGTATTCTCGATCGACCAGTTGCCCCACAGCACATCCCAGGGCGAACGCTGCACCGGGCTGAAGCGGCCCTTACGCGCCACCGCGCGCCAGAAATCTTCGAGTTTTGCGCGCGCGCCCTCGGCGCCGCCACGCACCCAGCCGTCGGCGAGCGCCACCGCGTTCATCGCGCCCGCACTTGTGCCCGATATCGCCTTGATGTCGAGGCGACCGTCCTCCAGCAGGCGGTCGAGCACTCCCCAGGAGAAAGCCCCGTGCGAGCCGCCGCCCTGAAGTGCGATGTTGATAGGCTTCTTCTCCTCCGCCTTGCCGTTTCCAGTCATGGCGTCATTTTTCCTTTGGTTGGGTTCTGTTGCCCGCTTGGCGGAGCCTGCTCACTGAGCCGTCCAGCCGCCATCCACCGAGATGTGCGTGCCGTTGATCTGGGCTGCTGCCGGGGAAGCAAGGAAGACCGCGGTCGCCGCGATCTGCTCGACGGTGACGAATTCCTTGGTCGGCTGGCGATCGAGCATGACCTCGCGGATCACCGTCTCGCGGTCCATGTTGTGCGCCTTCATCTGGTCGGGAATCTGCGCCTCGACCAACGGGGTCAGCACGTAACCGGGGCAGATGGCGTTGCAGGTGATCTTTTCCTGCGCCAGCTCCAGCGCCACCGTCTTGGTCAGGCCCATGATGCCGTGCTTGGCCGAGACATAGGCCGACTTGTAGGCCGAGGCGACGAGGCCGTGCGCGGAGGCGACGTTGATGATGCGGCCGCCGCCGGCCTTCTTCATCAACGGGATCGCGGCTGCGATGGTGTGAAACGCCGACGTCAGGTTGATGGCGATGATGGCGTCCCACTTCTCGATCGGGAAGTCCTCGACCGGGGCGACATGCTGGATGCCGGCATTGTTGACGAGAATGTCGACGGAGCCGAACTGTTCGGCGGCCTTGGCGACCAGCGCCCGGCATTCCGCCGCCTTCGACATGTCCGCCTTGATGTAGACGACCTCTGCCTTGTGTTGCTTTGACAGCCGCTCGGCGATGGCGTGGTCGGCCGGCGTGTCGGAGAAGGAGTTGATGACGACGTTCATGCCGTCGCGGGCAAAAGCCTCGGCGATGGCGAGGCCGATGCCGGAAGTCGAGCCGGTAACGATGGCGGTCCTGGTTGCGGTCATGGCATGAAAATCCTTCGGGAATCTCTATGGTGCAATGCAACATATACGTGCTGTGCGGCGCAAAAGAAGCACCGCTGTCGCACAGTTTCGTGAAATTGTGGTGTGAGACCTGCGCTTTTTCTACCAGTCGTCGTAGGCCGGGCACTCGGAAACGGGGAGTTCCGACAGCAGGAAACGCTTGTCGTCGGCACCCGATGACAGCTCGATGCCGCCCTCTTCGTCCTCGCCGCAGTCCGATGTCATGCGCAGCCGGCCGAGCGCCTCGAGATCGAGCATGATCTTGCCGTCGCCGTTGCGTTTGACCATCACGCCGCCGCCGTCGCAATCGACGCCGCAGAAGATCGACTTGCCGTCATCTCTGAGGCTGCATTCGCCCATCGCGCTGAACGGCTTCGGCTGTTTGTGGCCGCGCAGCCGGGCCAGGACTTCAAAATAGTAGTTGCGCTGCCCCTTGGGGAAAAACTCGTCGGGATCATGGATGTAGTAGGCGAGGCGGAACTGCATCTCCGTCACCTGTTGCCTGGGGTGCGCCTTGAGATGCGCCTTATCGTAGACGCGGCCAAAGCAGGCACGGGCGCCGGCCTCGGGCGGGATGAGATTGGCGAGTTCGCCTTCCTTGCCGGGTTCGATTGCCTGGGCGCGGGCTTCGGCGCAAACCAGCAGCGCCGACAAGGCGACAAGCGGCAAGATGGGACTGCGGAGCGATGCTGCCATGAAATCCCCCATGGATATCAGTCCATATTACAGCATCGGGCGTCGTTGTTCATCTCGCGGCTTGCAGCCAGGTTAACGGCCGGTCCCGTTCCGCCCTTGGCGGGCGCGACCACCTGCGATATTGACATCGCGCGCAGCGCGCGCCACCTCAGGCGCGGATACCTCGAGCTTTCAAGAAGGCCGTCCGATGACCGGCTATTTTTCGTCCCCATTTCCCCGCCGCAAGTCGGTCGGCGTCAGCGTCGGCGGTGTGATCGTTGGTGGCGAAGCGCCTGTCGTCGTGCAGTCGATGACCAACACCGACACGGCCGACATCGACAAGACGGTCGCCCAGGTTGCCGCCCTGCATCGGGCCGGCTCGGAAATCGTGCGCATCACCGTCGACCGCGACGAGAGCGCTGCCGCCGTGCCGCATATCCGCGACCGTCTCGCCAGGCTCGGCATCGAGGTGCCGCTGGTCGGCGATTTTCATTACATCGGCCACAAGCTGCTTGCCGATCATCCGGCCTGTGCTGAGGCGCTTGCCAAGTACCGTATCAATCCGGGCAATGTCGGGTTCAAGGAAAAGAAGGACAAGCAGTTCGCCGACATCGTTGAGATGGCGATCCGCTACGACAAGCCGGTGCGCATCGGCGTCAATTGGGGCTCGCTCGACCAGGACCTGCTGACAAGGCTGATGGACGAGAACCAGGCGAGCGGCTCGCCGCTCACCGCCAGCCAGGTGATGCACGAGGCCATCGTGCAGTCGGCGCTGATTTCGGCTGATCTCGCCGAAGAGATCGGCCTGCCGCGCGAAAACATCATCCTGTCGGCCAAGGTCAGCGGCGTGCAGGATCTGATCGCCGTCTACACCATGCTTGCCGCCCGCTCCAACCACGCGCTGCATCTCGGCCTCACCGAAGCGGGCATGGGCTCGAAGGGTATCGTCGCCTCGTCGGCCGCGATGGGCATCCTTTTGCAGCAAGGCATCGGCGACACCATCCGCATCTCGCTGACGCCCGAGCCCAATGGCGATCGCACCCGCGAAGTCCAGGTGTCGCAGGAATTGCTGCAGACCATGGGCTTCCGCCAGTTCGTGCCGATCGTCGCGGCGTGCCCAGGCTGTGGCCGCACCACCTCGACGGTGTTCCAGGAACTGGCCCAGAACATCCAGGACGACCTGCGCAAGAACATGCCGGTCTGGCGCGAGAAATATCCCGGCGTCGAAGTGCTGAAGGTCGCGGTCATGGGCTGCATCGTCAACGGCCCGGGCGAATCCAAGCATGCCGACATCGGCATCTCCTTGCCCGGCACCGGCGAAACCCCGACGGCACCCGTCTTCATTGACGGGAAGAAGGCAGCAACGCTGCGCGGACCCGCGATCGCTGCCGATTTCGAAAAGATGGTCGCCGACTATATCGAGCAGCGTTTTGGCCGGGGCGGCCAGGCGGCAGCGGAATAGGGATGCGGAACCTGTCGGGGACAGCGCTGGCTTTCCTCGTTTCGCTGGCTATGTGCGTGCCTGTACTGGCCGATCCGCCACGGTCGCCGAAAAGGGCCCATGCCGCGCGCGTCTGCTACCTGATCGACACCCATGCCCGGCGCCACGGCCTGCCAAGTGAGTTCTTCGCCCGCCTGATCTGGAAGGAAAGCCGCTTCGATCCGAACGCGGTGAGCCCGGCAGGTGCCGAAGGCATCGCCCAGTTCATGCCAGGCACCGCCGCGATGCGCGGTCTTGCCAACCCGTTCGACATGGAGCAGGCGATCCCGGCTTCGGCGCGCTATCTCGGCGAACTCAAGTCCGGCTTCGGCAATCTCGGCCTGGCCGCCGCTGCCTACAATGCCGGCGAAAACCGCGTTGCGCGCTGGCTGTCGTCAGGCGGCTTCCTGCCACTCGAAACCGAGGACTACGTGCTCGACATCATGGGCGAGCCGGCCGACAATTTTGCCGACAAGGCCCATGCCGGCACGAACCGGCCACTCGATCCGAGAACGTCCTTTGCGGCCGCCTGTCAAAACCTGAAGGTCATCATGTCAGCGACGATCGCGATGGCGAGCGTGCATGTGAAGCCATGGGGCATCCAGGTCGCCGGCAATTTTCGCCGCTCGGCGGCGATCAGGCAGTGGCAGCGGCTGGAGGGCCGGTTTCCGAAGCTGCTTTCGACACATGAACCCGTCGTCAGCCGGGTGCGGACGCCGATCGGCCGGCGCGGCGTCTATGCCGTGCGTATCGGAGCCGACGACCGCAGCGAAGCCGGCAGAATCTGCCAGAGCCTGCGCAGCATCGGCGGCGCCTGCATCGTGGTCAGGAACCGCTGACGGCCGATTTGTTCAGGCCGCCGCGGAGCTCTTGAGTGGCGGCAGATCCGTGAGCAGGCGATGTGCCGTTTCAGCATTGTCAGCCTTGCGCAGACGCATCACCACTTCGGCGTCGCGCAACCGGCGGGCGATCTTGGCCAGCACGTTGAGATGTTCCTGCGGCGAAGCCTCCGGCAACAGCAAAAGCACGACAAGATCGACATCCCGGTCGTCGATGGCCTCGAACGGGCAGGGCGCAGCGAGGCGCGCAAATGCGCCATATGGCCTCTGCAGCCCGCGCATCCTGGCGTGCGGGATCGCCACCCCCTGGCCGAGCCCGGTCGAGCCGAGCTTTTCCCGCGTCGCAAGCACCGAGGTGATCTCGGCAGCAGGACAGCCGGTGCGCCGCGACGCATGGGTCGCAAGCGCTTTGAACAGCCGCGTCTTGCCCTCCGGCCGGAGGTCGAGGACCACGTCCTCGACCGAAATCACGTCCGAGATTTCCATCGTCAGCTTGAAAGCATCGTGGCCAGCGCCAGCCCACCTAGCAGCACGCCGGTCACGAAGAACAGACGCGTGAACATGAAGGGTTCGGTCTGGCCTTTGACCAGCTTGCCGTCATTGGCAGGCTCGCGGCGCGTGGGCTCAACGGTCCGTGCGCTGACGAACCGATCCGGCATCTGGGTGCGAAGCATCTTTTACTTCCTTTTTGTTCGCGCCGGAGCGGCAAGATTGCCGTCATCCGGTCGCGTCAGGAAGGTAAAAGCCGCCGCATCAGGATTCGAGAGAGGCGGACACCCGAAGAAATAAAGAAGTCATAGCCATCCAGCGGCGCCTATGCCGACTGGGCGAGTTCCGCGCTTTCGCTCAGCCATGTCCCGATCTTGGCGCCAAGCTTGTCGGGCGATACCGGTTTGGGCAGATAGTCGTCCATGCCGGCATCGATGCACTTCTCGCGGTCGCCCTTCAGCGCATGCGCGGTGACGCCGATAATCGGCGTGCGGCTGCCATTGGCAGCCTCTTCGGTGCGGATGGCGCGCGTTGCCTCGTAGCCGTTCATCTCCGGCATCGAAACGTCCATCAGGATCAGCTTCGGCTTGAAGGTGCGGTACATCTCCACCGCCGTGCGGCCATTGCCGGCGATGCGATGGCTGAGGCCGAGGCCGGCAAGAATCTGGCCGAAGACGAGCTGGTTGACCTCATTGTCCTCGGCCACCAACACATCGAGCCCGCTGCCTTGCAACGCCATAGGCTCCGGCTGGACGAGCGGTGCGGGGGCAGGGCCGCGAATGACGGTGAAGGCCGGTGGCGGTGTGTGGCGGACAGGCTCGCGCACGAACTCGGTGCGGCCGGCCTGCGAACGGGCCTTTTGTACCGCGGCGATCACCGTGCCGAGAAGCACCGCCGAGCGGGCAGGCTTGGTCAGATGCGCGGCAATGCCGAAATCGAGCACCATGCGGGAGAAGTCGATCTGGTCGACGGAGGTTAGGAGCACCACCGGGATCGACGAGATGCGGCTGTCGGCGGCGATTGCCTTGGCGACGTCGGCGCCGTTCATGCCCGGCATCTGGTAGTCGAGGATGACGCAGTCGACGCTGGCGCCCAACTGGGCTGCACGGTCGAGGAAGGCGAGGCCGATGGCGCCGCTTTCGGCCGCGGCGCAATCGAAGCCCCAGCTCTTCAGCTGTTCGAGCAGGATTTCGCGGTTGACCGGATTGTCGTCGATGACCAGAACGCGCGCGCCGGTGACGTCGACCGGCACGACGCTGCTCGTCTGCTGCGCTTCGTAGACCGGCAGCATGGCGGTGAACCAGAACACGGAACCCTTGCTGAGCTCGCTTTCGACGCCGATCCGGCCACCCATCAGGTCGACGAGGCGTGCGGCGATGGCAAGGCCGAGGCCGGTGCCTTCATGGCGGCGGGTCGAACTGCCATCGACCTGGGCGAATTTCTCGAACACGCTCTGCAGCTTGTCGGCGGGGATGCCGATCCCGGTGTCTTCGACGCGGACGCTGAGCGCCACTGTCCCATCGACGACCTCGCCGGTGACATCGACAAGCACATGGCCGCGCTCGGTGAACTTCACCGCATTGCCCAGCATGTTGGTGATGATCTGGCGGAAGCGGCCGACGTCGCCAGTCACGTGGGTTGGCAGGCGCGGGTCGATGCGCACGATGAGCTCGAGGTTCTTTTCAGCGACACGCGCCGAGATCAGGGTCGCGACATCCTCCACCGCCTCGCCAAGATGGAACGGGGCGGGGTCGAGCGTCAGCTGGCCGGCGTTGATCTTGGAGAAGTCGAGCACGTCGTTGATGATCGTCAGAAGGGCGTTGCCCGACTTCACGATAACTTCGGTGAAAGTCTTCTGGCGTGGCGTCAGGTCAGTGCGCGCCAGAAGCTCGGCCATGCCGAGCACGCCGTTCATCGGCGTGCGAATCTCGTGGCTCATATTGGCGAGGAACTCCGACTTGGCGCGATCGGCAGCCTCGGCTTTCTGAAGCGACTCGGTACTTTCAGCGAAAGCACGTCGGATGGCATGCTCCATCGGCCTGAACACCCAGACGGCGACACCGGCGATGACCAGGATGAGCAATGCCGCGGCGGTCGTCAGCAACCGGTCGCTGCGGGTCTCGGCGTAACGGCGTTCGTTCTCCATCGCGGCGGTGGCGCGCAGCAGCATGGGCTGGGCAAACAGGTCGTTCTGGTTGCGGATTTCGCGATAGCTCCACTCATCGGCGCTCTGGGCGCTCGCCAGCGCGCCGAGATTGCGGGCGATGTCGCGGGCCGACCAGAACAGATCGCCGTTGATAGCGGCGCTGTCGAGCTCGCGCAGCGACTTGTCCGACAGATATGGGCGTATCGCGTCGATCGTTTTGGCAAGGTGGTTGATGCGGACATCGAGCCTGACGGCGTGGTTGTGCGCGGCAGCGGCGAGCGCCTGCTGCGTTTCCGGCCGCCAGGCGGCGTTCGTCGTTTCGGCGAAACTACTGGCGTTGCGCAATTCGCGTGAAAACAGCTGAAGTTCGGCGGCAATGGCATCGACGTCGCGGCGATATGTATTGCCCTGGCTGAAGGCCAGCATCACGGCAATGGACGTCAGTGCGAAGATCAGGAGCCCCGAAAGGTATCTGATCCGTATCGAACGGATGAAGGACGAGTGCTCCGGCATGCGCAACCCCAAACACATACGCACAATCTTACAGAGCCGGAATAGACACCATTAACATTAAGAGTTTCTGACCCGCACAACTTGTCCGCGAGATTGTTGCTTGTCGGGTGGCAGTAAAGATCAGCTATTGCGCTCGGCGATGAAACTTGCGGCAGCCTTGAGCATGATTGCGCGTTCGCCGAAGGGCTCCAGCAAGTCGTGCGCCTGGTTGACCAGGCCAACGAGCTGGGAGCGGGCCCAGTTGGGGCCGTGCAGCGAAACAAGCGTCGCCTTGCCGGCGGCGGCATCCTTGCCGGTCGCCTTGCCCATCGTCTGTGCGTCGGCGGTGAGATCAAGCAGGTCGTCGGCAAGCTGGAAGGCAAGTCCGATCGCCGAGCCGAATTCGGCCAGCCTTTCGCGCTCGTTGGCCGATGCGCCGGCGACGATGGCGCCGGCCTCGCAGGCGAAGCGGATCAAGGCGCCTGTTTTCATCGCCTGCAGGCGGATGATGCCGGCCTCGTCGGGCTTGTTGCGTTCGGCGTCGAGGTCGAGGGCCTGGCCGCCGACCATGCCGCCGGGGCCGGCCGCGCGCGCGAGCGCCAGCACAAGGGCGGCGCGGCGATCCGCCGGCAGCGGCGTCGCTTCATCGGCGATGATGTCGAAGGCAAAGGTCAGCAGGCCGTCGCCGGCGAGGATCGCAGTTGCCTCGTCGAAGGCCTTGTGCACTGTCGGCTGGCCGCGGCGCAGGTCGTCGTCATCCATCGCCGGCAGGTCGTCATGGATCAGCGAATAGCAATGCACGCATTCGAGGGCTGCGGCGACGCGCTGCGCCGCCTCGCCGTCGGCGTCGAACAGGGCGGCGCTCTCGAGCACGAGAAACGGACGCAGCCGCTTGCCGCCATTGAGCACGCCATGGCGCATCGCTGCCATCAGATGCCCAGGTCGTGCGATCTCGCCGGAGAGGGTGCTCTCGCCGAGCAGCTGCCGCAGCTGCGTCTCAACGGCCTCGGCGCGCATGCGCAAGATGGTTTCGAACATGATATCGCTGTCGATCGTCATGGCGGCGAGCGGTAGCTGACAGTCAGACGTTGCGCAAGAAGCCAACCGCCTTTATGCCAAAAGGCTGACAAGGCAGGGCGGACGGGTTGTCGGAACCGATCATAGAGCCGGAAACCGAAAGGCTGGACATGGCAGCAGCGCGTCGCGGGATTTTCTCGCGCGGAAGCCTGCGCCGCTGGGTGCGGCTCGGTGCGCTGGTCGCCGCCATCATGATCGCGCTGCCGGTGGTGCTGACCATCCTTTATCTGCCTCCCGTCGTGCGTCCGATCTCGACGCTGATGATCAAGGACCTCGTCACGCTACAAGGCTATGACCGCCAGTGGGTACCGCTCGACGACATAGCGCCCGTCATGGCGCATTCCGTCATCATGTCCGAGGACGGCCAGTTCTGCTTCCACAAGGGCATCGACCTTGGCGAGCTCCGGGGCGTCATCAACGACGCGCTTGAAGGCGAGGCGACCCGCGGCGCCTCGACGATCCCGATGCAGACAGTCAAGAACCTATATCTGTGGAATGGCCGCTCTTTCCTGCGCAAGGTGGTCGAGCTACCGCTGGCGATCTATTTCGATGCCCTGATGCCCAAAAGGCGGATCATGGAAATCTACCTCAACATCGCCGAGTGGGGCCCCAACATCTACGGCGTCGAGGCGGCGTCGCAACACTATTTCGGCAAGCCGGCAAGCCAGCTGTCGCGGCGCCAGGCAGCGCTTCTGGCGGTGACCTTGCCCAATCCCGCGGCGCGCAATCCGGCCAAGCCAGGGCCAGGTCTCAAGCGGCTTGCTTCGCTCATCGAACGCCGTGCCGGCAAGGCTGGCGCCTATGTGCAGTGCCTGGATTAGATTGGCACCTGCAGGACCGAAAAAAGAGTCGCTTCGGGCTGGTCAAGCCGGCTTTCGCCGTGTATAGGCTCGCCAACTTTCTCAGTTTCCGGCCCTTGCGCGGCCCTTTTACGAGGGCGGACAGGGGTCATTTGACCGATTGGTGGAGTATATCCATGGCTGTTCCAAAACGAAAAACCTCCCCGTCCAAGCGCGGCATGCGCCGCTCGGCCGACGCGCTGAAGGCCCCGACCTATGTCGAGGACAAGAATTCCGGCGAAATGCGCCGCCCGCACCACATCGACCTGAAGACCGGCATGTACCGCGGTCGCCAGGTTCTGACGCCGAAGGAAAGCTAAGCAGCTTTTCCAGGGAAAGCTGAACAGCTTTTCCCAAGCGAGCGTATCGGGAAAGGACCGGCCGAGCCGGTCCTTTCTTTTTGCGTGTCGGCATGGTGCTGAATTCTCTTGACGCCTGGACGGCAGGGGATTCTAGAAGACGCCGGCGTAACGCGGAGACCGGTCCATGCTCGCGGGCATTCCCCTTCTGATCATCCCCTTAATTCTATACAATGCCGGCGTGGCCGGCCTGTTCGGCAGCGGCCCCGACGGCAATCCGTGGGCGACCGAGATTCTCACCTTGGGAATGATGTCGGGCGGCAGTTTCGCGCTTACCCTCGGCGATCTGCTGATCGTGGTGGCGCTGCTGCTTTTCTTCGTCGAGATCGTCAAGGCGACCCGCACGGGCAGCGCCTCCGTCGTCGACCACCTGCTCTCTACCTTTGTCTTCGTCGCGTTCCTGGTCGAGTTCCTGCTGGTGCGCGGCGCCACCAGCTCGGTGTTCTTCATATTGATGGTGATCGCGCTGCTCGACGTGCTGGCCGGCTTCTCGGTGTCGATCCGTTCGGCCAACCGCGACGTCACCTTCGGGCGCGAATAAGAGCGCGTCCCCAAAGGGAACGCGCCCGCCATTCAAACCTTGGCGATGAAGCCGGCCGATTCGATGCCGGCCATGGCGGCGAGTTCGTCATTGTCCGACGTGTCGCCTGAAATGCCGACCGCGCCGAGCACGTCGCCATTCTTGTTGCGGATCAGCACGCCGCCCGGCACCGGCACGATCTTGCCGCCCGATACCGCTGAAAGCCCCTGGAAGAAATGCGGACGCTCTACAGCGGCAACGCCGAGCGCACGCGAGCTCGAGCCAACGGCGAGCGCGCCATAGGCCTTGCCCGATGCCACCTCGGCGCGAATGAAGGGCGATCCGTCCTGGCGCTGGAAGGCAAGCAGGTGGCCGCCCGCGTCAAGCACGGCGACGCCCAGAGGCTTGAACTTCTGCTCGGCGCCGAGCGCAAAGGCGGTGTCGATGATGGCGTTGGCCTTGGCCAGCGTCAGTTCGGTCATGGTCATTCCTCCTGGTGATATTGATGGCCGTCTAGCAAACACGCTCCGGACGCCGGGCAAAACCCTGCATCCGGTTGAAACTGCCTTACCTGAATGGGTGGGAGAGGGGGTGGGCTGAACCCTGGATACTGAAGCTTCGCTTCACTCCAGGGTTGGAGAGGTCCTCCGGCCCTTCGCATGGCTCAGGGCGTTCGACGCTCGGAAAGCCAAGCAGTTGGCTTTCCGTCGGCCTTTGGCCGACCGCGACTTACCCCATTGAATCGATCTTGCGCTGCATCGCGGCAAGCTGGTCCTTGAGCTCCTTGAGCTCGTCTGGCTTCTCGGTCGCTTCCTTCTTGGTCGGCTCGGCGGGGGCTGCTCCAGCGCCAGGCATCGGGAAGGGCGTGAACATGCGCATCGCGTTCTGGAACAGCTCCATGTTGCGGCGCGTCTGTTCCTCTAGCGCTTTCATCGGCGCTGCACCCTTCATCATGTCGATCGGTGCCTTGCCGAAGGTCGACTTCATCTGCTCGCGGAAGCGCTCATGCTCCTTGGAAAAGGCCAGCATCGACTGTTCGAGGAAGCTCGGCACGACCATCTGCATCTGGTCGCCATAATAGGAGATCAGCTGCCTGAGGAAGGGGATCGGCAGCATGTTCTGGCCGTCCTTGTTCTCCAGTTCGAAGATGATCTGGGTCAGTACCGGATGAGTAATGTCTTCGCCGGTCTTGGCGTCCTGCACGGTAAACTCTTCGCCCTTCTTGACCATTTCGGCCAGGTCCTCGAGCGTGACGTAAGTACTCGTGCCGGTGTTGTAGAGCCGGCGGTTGGCGTATTTCTTGATTACGATCGGCGTGTCTTTGGCGGCCATCAGCATCCTCCCCCGGAAGACCGGAATGCCATGTAAGCAGCCGGTAACATTTCGCCGGTCATGAGGATAAGCGCAAAGCAATCGCAAATCCAAGTGGTTTGTGCACTGCAAGAAGGCAAGTCGGGTCAATGCCGGCAAAAAAATGCTGCGCAGCATTGCTGCAGTGCGGCCGCAGCATCGGCAATCCCGCTATTTTCCGGTTTGACTCGGGTCCTGGAACGGGCAAGAAAAGTCATGAGCGCCAATGTCCTCGACGCGCAACAACCATTCGTCAAACGAAGTCTGGAGAGAAACATGTCCGCCTCGTCCTCCATCGTCGTCGCCAGTGCTGCCCGAACGCCGGTCGGCTCGTTCAACGGCGCCTTCGCCAACACGCCGGCGCACGAGCTCGGTGCGGTCGCTGTCCGCGAGGCGCTGGCACGCGCCGGCGTCGACCCCAAGGAAGTCGATGAAGTCATCCTCGGCCAGATCCTTGCCGCCGGTGCCGGCCAGAACCCGGCCCGCCAGGCAGCCATGGCAGCAGGCGTGCCGCAGGAGGCAACCGCCTGGGGCCTCAACCAGCTTTGCGGCTCGGGCCTGCGTACCATCGCCATCGGCATGCAGCAGATCGCCACGGGCGACGCCAAGATCATCGTCGCCGGCGGCCAGGAATCGATGTCCATGGCTCCCCACTGCCAGCATCTGCGCGGTGGCGTGAAGATGGGCGACTTCAAGATGATCGACACGATGATCAAGGACGGCCTGACCGACGCCTTCTACGGCTATCATATGGGCAACACGGCCGAGAACGTCGCGCGCCAGTGGCAGCTGACCCGCGACGAGCAGGACCAGTTCGCGGTCGCCTCGCAGAACAAGGCCGAGGCCGCGCAGAAGGCCGGCCGTTTCGCCGACGAGATCGTGCCGTTCACCATCAAGGGCAAGAAGGGCGACACCATCGTCGACCAGGACGAATACATCCGCCATGGCGCGACTCTCGATTCGCTTGCCAAGCTGCGCCCTGCCTTCGACAAGGAAGGCACCGTCACCGCCGGCAACGCGTCGGGCATCAATGACGGCGCTGCCGCCGTCGTCCTGATGAGCGAGGCCGAAGCCGTGCGTCGTGGCCTGACCCCGCTGGTCCGCATTGTTTCGTGGGCAACCGCAGGTGTCGATCCGCAGATCATGGGCACCGGCCCGATCCCGGCTTCGCGCAGGGCGCTCGAAAAGGCCGGCTGGTCGGTCGGCGACCTCGATCTCGTCGAGGCCAACGAGGCCTTCGCCGCGCAGGCCTGCGCGGTCAACAAGGACATGGGCTGGGATCCGGCGATCGTCAACGTCAATGGCGGTGCCATCGCCATCGGCCATCCGGTCGGCGCATCGGGTGCCCGCGTCTTCAACACGCTGGTCTACGAGATGCGACGCCGCAGTGCGAAAAAGGGTCTTGCGACCCTGTGCATCGGCGGCGGCATGGGCGTCGCGATGTGTGTCGAGGCGATGTAAATCGAAAAGAGGGCGGCCGATGTGCCGCCCTTTTTGTCTTTAGCGCATGACCTCGATAATCGGGGTCGATTTTCGGAAAGGATCGTGCGCCAATTCAAAGTGTTCCAGCGTCCTTTGCGCGTCCAGTAGGACGCGCGGCGCTGTAAAAGCCTGTCGCAAGGGCAATCCATCAAGCAGCAGAAAAGGGGAAACGCATGAGCAAGGTTGCACTGGTTACCGGAGGATCGCGCGGCATCGGCGCTGCTATTTCGATCGCCCTGAAAGAGGCGGGCTATTCGGTCGCTGCCAACTATGCCGGCAACGACGAAGCTGCGCAGAAGTTCAAGGCCGAGACAGGTATCCCGGTCTACAGATGGTCAGTCGCCGACTATGACGCCTGCGAAGCTGGCATCAAGCAGGTCGAGGCCGACCTCGGCCCTGTCTCGGTGCTGGTCAACAATGCCGGCATCACGCGCGACTCGATGTTCCACAAGATGACGCGCGAGCAGTGGAAGGAAGTCATCGACACCAACCTCAACGGTGCCTTCAACATGACCCATCCGCTGTGGAGCGGCATGCGCGACCGCAAGTTCGGCCGCATCGTCACCATTTCCTCGATCAACGGCCAGAAGGGTCAGGCCGGCCAGGCCAACTACTCGGCCTCCAAGGCCGGCGACATCGGCTTCACCAAGGCACTGGCCCAGGAGGGCGCGCGCGCCGGCATCACCGTCAACGTCATTTGCCCTGGTTATATCGCCACCGAAATGGTGATGGCGGTTCCCGAGAAAGTGCGTGAATCGATCATCGCCCAGATCCCTGTCGGTCGCCTCGGCGAACCCGAGGAGATCGCGCGATGCGTGGTGTTCCTGGCATCGGAAGAGTCGGGCTTCATCACTGGCGCCACGCTGAGTGCCAATGGCGGACAGTATTTCGTCTGACAGGCTCGCCTGCCGGACCTGGAAAAAGAAAACGGCGCCGAAGGGCGCCGTTTTCTCGTCCGGCCGGTGAGGGCTCAGTCCTTTTCGAACATCGCCTTGTGGACGATGCTGGCGATTGCCGCGCCGACGATCGGGGCAACCCAGAACAGCCAGAGCTGCTGCAGGGCGACGCCGCCGACAAACAGCGCCGGGCCGGTCGAGCGGGCCGGGTTGACCGAGGTGTTGGTCACCGGGATCGAGATCAGGTGGATCAGCGTCAGGGCCAGGCCGATGGCAATCGGCGCAAAGCCAGCCGGGACACGTCCATGGGTCGCACCCAGGATGATCATCAGGAACATGAAGGTCAGGACCACTTCGATGATCAGCGCCGAGGTCAGGCCGTACTTGCCCGGCGAAGCGTCGCCATAGCCGTTGGTGGCAAAGCCGCCGATGCCGGCGAAGTCAGCCTTGCCGCTGACGATGAGGTAAAGAACCGTCGAGGCGACGATCGCACCGACTACCTGGGCGATGACATAGGGCACGAGGTTCTTGGCCTCGAAGCGCCCGGCCATCATCAGGCCGACCGAGACGGCCGGGTTGAAGTGACCGCCGGAGATGCCGCCGACGGCATAGGCCATGGTCAGGACAGTCAGGCCGAACGCCAATGCAACGCCGGCAAAGCCGATACCGAGTTCAGGAAACGCGGCTGCAAGCACGGCACTGCCGCAACCGCCGAAGACGAGCCAGAATGTGCCGAGAAACTCGGCGAATAGACGTTTGGTCATGATATTCCCTCCAAATATCGTGTGCCTGCCCGGAACGCCGCTTTTCCGGAGGCCCGCATAGGGGCGCCGTGCCGACTCACCTTCGGAATGGAGACATGCCTCGATGCTGCACACAACGGGTGTGGTTCCCTTAACGTAATGCAATCACAGATATTTTCCGCTCAAGCCGCGTGTGCCGCTATGGTACGCAAAGGTTAACGCGCCGGTGAGCCTGCTGTGGACAAGCCTGTGACTCCCCGGTGGATAATCGGTGGAGGAGTAGGTTGGGACACAACATCTAGCGGTGAACAAATCAGGAAACTTGTCCTATCAGTGATTCGTAGCCTGTTCGTTCCGCATTTGGTTCAAATCTTAACCAAATGCTTGTTGCCGATGGTCCAAGCGTTAACTCGGCGATAAGAAACATCAATAAAATCATTATTTTGCGCCGAGCCTGCCGAGGCGTTCCGGCGCTTGGCCGGCAAAGGTTAACGGCGGCGCGCTGACGCATGAAACGGGCCACTTTAGAGATTCTGCATGTGGTGCAGCTTGCCAGCCAGAAATCTATATGTTGGGGTGAACAAAACCTGAATCTGCCGGGGTCAGTGATTCGTCGCTGATTCGTTCTAGACTCGTTCCAACTCTTAAATCTGGAACATTCCGCTTTCGCTTCGCCGCGCAAATCCCTATGTGTCCAGTCGTCGCGACAGGCGGCGCAACGCCGGGTTGGCCCGGCGCCGAGGGCGGTTCCTTAGAATGAATGTCCACTCCAAGCAGAACGACCCCCTGATCCTGTCAGGCCGCGATGTCACCGCGGTTCTGGGGCCGACAAATACCGGCAAGACCCACCTCGCCATCGAGCGCATGGTCGCGCATGAAAGCGGCATCATCGGCCTGCCGCTCAGGCTGCTCGCCCGCGAGGTCTATGGCCGGGTTTGCGAAAAGGTCGGTGCCCACAAGGTGGCGCTGGTCACTGGCGAAGAGAAGATCCTGCCGCCGGGCGCAAAATACTCGGTCTGCACCGTCGAGGCGATGCCGCGACAGACGGATGCCGCCTTTGTCGCCATCGACGAGGTACAGCTCGCCGGCGATCTCGAGCGCGGCCATATCTTCACCGACCGCATCCTGCATCTGCGCGGCAGGCAGGAGACGCTGCTGCTTGGTGCCGCCACCATGCACGGCATCCTGCAGAAGCTCCTGAAGGGCGTGTCGGTGGTCACCCGGCCGCGCCTGTCGCATCTCGCCTATGCCGGTTCCAAGAAGCTGACGCGTCTGCCGCGCCGCTCGGCCATCGTCGCCTTCTCGGCTGACGAGGTTTACGGCATCGCCGAACTCATCCGCCGCCAGCAGGGCGGTGCAGCCGTCGTGCTCGGCGCGCTCAGTCCGCGCACCCGCAATGCCCAGGTCGAGCTCTACCAGTCCGGCGATGTCGACTACCTGATTGCCACCGACGCCATCGGCATGGGCCTCAATCTCGATGTCGACCATGTTGCTTTCGCCCAGAACCGCAAGTTCGACGGCTACCAGTATCGCCAGCTGACCGCCGCCGAGCTCGGCCAGATCGCCGGCCGTGCCGGACGCCATCTGCGCGACGGCACCTTCGGCGTCACCGGCCAGGTCGACCCGTTCGACGAGGAACTGATCGAGAAGATCGAAGGCCATGATTTCGAGCCGGTGAAGGTGCTGCAGTGGCGCACCGCCCAGTTCGATTTCGCCAGCCTCGACACGCTCAAGCGCTCGATCGACACGGTGGCGCCCGTCGAGGGCCTGACGCGCGCGCTGCCGGCGGTCGATGCCCAGGCACTCGAGCATCTATCGCGCGACGAAAACATCCGTACGCTTGCCACCGGCCGCGAGCGTGTCGCGCTGTTGTGGGAGACCTGCGCGCTGCCCGACTACCGCAGGATCGCGCCGGCCCAGCATGCCGACCTCATCGCATCGATGTATGACGATCTCGCCCGGCGCGGCCATGTCGACGAAAACTACATGGCCGAGCAGGTGCGCCGCGCCGATTCCATCGAAGGCGACATCGACACGCTTTCACACCGGATCGCACAGATCCGGACCTGGACTTTTGTCTCAAACCGCCCTGGCTGGCTTGCCGATCCGGCACACTGGCAAGAAAAAACGCGAAACATCGAAGACAGATTGTCGGATGCACTGCATGAGCGGTTGACGAAACGCTTTGTAGACCGCAGGACTTCCGTCCTCATGCGCCGCCTTAGAGAAAACACTATGCTTGAAGCCGAAATAAGCCCGTCCGGAACTGTCCTCGTCGAGGGTCATCACGTCGGCGAACTGCAAGGGTTCCGTTTCACCGCCGACCAGAGCGCTGGCGGAGAAGACGCCAAGGCCGTGCGCACGGCAGCCCAAAAGGCGCTCGCCACCGAATTCGATTCCCGCGCCGAGCGTTTCTCGGCGTCGCCCAATGGCGATATCGCGCTTGGCTCCGACGGTGTGCTGCGCTGGATCGGTGCACCGATCGGAACGTTGGTCGACGGCGAGGACGCGCTCAAGCCGCGCGTCGTCTTGCTCGCAGACGAGCAGTTGACCGGCCCGGCTCGTGACAAGGTCGCGGCGCGCGCCGACCGTTTCGTCAATTTCCAGGTCGAGTCGCTGCTCAAGCCGCTTGTCGATCTCAAGGCCGCCGAACAGCTTTCCGGCATCGGCCGCGGCATCGCTTTCCAGCTGGTCGAGAATTTTGGCCTGATCAACCGCCGCGACATCGCCGAAGACGTGAAGTCGCTCGACCAGGAAGGCCGTGCTGCCCTGCGCCGTCTTGGCGTGCGTTTCGGCGCCTACCACGTCTTCGTGCCGGCACTGATCAAGCCGGCTCCGGCTGGGCTGGTGACGTTGCTGTGGGCGATCAAGAACGACGGCAAGGATAAGCCGGGGTTCGGCGACGTCGTCCACGCGCTCGCCGCTGGCCGCACCTCCGTCGTCATCGACCCGACCTTCGACAAGACCTTCTACAAGCTTGCCGGTTTCCGCAATCTTGGCCGCCGCGCCGTGCGTGTCGATATCCTGGAGCGTCTTGCCGACCTGATCCGCCCGGCCCTTGCCTGGAAGCAGGGCGTTGGCGCGCGTCCCGATGGTGCCTACGACGGCAGCTCGTTCATTGTCACGCCGCAGATGATGTCGATCCTCGGCGCCACCGGCGACGACATGGAAGAGATCCTCAAGGGCCTCGGCTACCGCGCCGAGCCGAAGCCAGCCGCCGAGGTCAAGGACAAGCTCGAGACAATCGACAGCGCCGCTCGCGAGGCCGTGGCCAAGGCTGTCGCCGCAAAGGCTGCCGCGGTCGCCGAGGCTGCTGCGCCCGCTGCGAGCGATGAGGCTGCTGACGTCTCTGCCGAACCCTTCGTCGAGATAGCCGAAACCACTGAACAAGCTGCTTCCGACGTCGCCGAACAGGCGCCCGAGGCCGAAGCAGACGGGCAAGCAGCTGAAACGGTCCCCGTGCAGGCCGAAGCGGTTGGCGAACCCACAGCCGGGGTCGCCGCTGAACCGGTGGCCGAAGCAGAGCCCGTGTCCGAGCCGGAAGTCGAGGCGGAAGCCGCAGAGGCTGTTGCCGAAGCTCCTGCTGCCGATGCTGCTCCGGTGGAAGCCTCTGTTGCAGACGCAGCCGAAGCCACCGAAGCACCCAAGCCGATCCTGTTGTGGCGTCAGGGCCGCTTCGAACAGCGTCCGCGCCATCGCCAGGACAACCGCCCGCGTGGCGGCCAGCGCGATCAGCGTGCAGCCGCTTCCGGTGCCGCTGGCGCACCTGCCGCCCGCCAGGGCGAAGCCAATCGTACCCGTGAAGGCGGCGAAGGCGGTCGTGATAACGGCCGTCCGCGCTTCGACCGCAAGCCCGGCGGCAAGCCGCAGGGCGAGGGCGGACGCCCCGACAACCGTAACCGTGGTGAGCGCCCAGGCGGCGATAAGCGTGACGGCGATCGCGGCGGCTTCAAGGGCAAGCCCGCTTTCCAGCAGAAGCCGCGCGAAGAGCGTCCGGTGCGGGTCGATCCCGATTCGCCCTTCGCCAAGCTCGCCGCGCTGCGCGACCAGCTCAAGAAGTAAACGCCTTGGCCGGCGAGGGAAGACAGCGCATCGACAAGTGGCTGTTCTTCTCGCGCGCGGTCAAGTCGCGTTCGCTTGGCGCCAAGCTCGCGCAATCAGGCGGCGTCAGGTGCAACGGCCAGAAGCTCGGCCAGGCCTCCGACATCGTCAAGACGGGCGATGTGCTGACGATCACGCTCGACCGCCGCATCCTGGTCTATAAGGTTCTGCTGGCTGGCGAGCGGCGTGGGTCGGCCGAGGAAGCGCGCAAGCTCTACGACGACATCTCTCCGGCACCCACGCCCAAGGACCAGGCGCCACCGGACGCCAAGCCGCCGCTGCGCGAGGTTGGCAGCGGCCGTCCGACCAAGAAGGAACGGCGCGCCACCGACCGGCTGCGCAACGAGTGACGCAAAGCATTTTGAGCCGCCGCGGCCGAGTTGAGAATAGCGTTCCGCCAACGGCCTTCTGCGCGGAATGGCCGCCCTTGCAACGGCCCCGCAAAGGGGATACCTCACCCGAAAGATACAAAATACGGGAAGTCCCGGAGCCTGCTTCATGACCTACGTCGTCACCGACAACTGCATCAAATGCAAATACATGGATTGCATCGAGGTTTGTCCGGTCGACTGCTTCTATGAGGGCGAGAACATGCTCGTCATTCACCCTGACGAGTGCATCGACTGCGGCGTCTGCGAACCGGAATGCCCGGCTGACGCGATCAAGCCAGACACCGAGTCGGGCCTCGACAAATGGCTGCAGATCAACACCGAATATGCCGAAAAATGGCCCAATATCACGGCCAAGAAGGAACCACCTGTCGACGCCAAGGAATTTGACGGCGTCGAAGGCAAGTTCGAGAAGTTCTTTTCGGCTGAGCCTGGCGAAGGCAACTGAGGGCTGCGCGCCTAAAAGGCGCTAGATCGTTGGATTGAGTGCCGTTGTCGACTCTTGACGCGGCCAGATGTTCGCGTATGCAGCAAAATCTTGATTCTTCCGACTTTTTGTGTTAGAGCTAGCCCAACATGCCGATGACACAACGTCGATCTATGGCGCATAGCCTAACTCACTGAAAGGTGACAACCCTAATCCGGACCAGAGTAATCTGGGCCCGGCAGTCGCAATGTTTGCGGTTTGCTGGTCCAAGCTCTTCCGATTGGGGGTCGATTGTCGTGCGGCAGAAGGTCGCGTTTTGCGACTGTCCCGATCAACCGGCCTCGGCGGGCCGGTGTCACAAGAAGGAGTTCAGGGCGTATGGCAACTTCCATCCCGCAGAAGAAATCCGCAGCACGTCACGGTTTCAAGACCGGCGAGTATATTGTCTATCCGGCGCATGGTGTCGGCCAGATCATATCGATCGACGAGCAGGAAGTGGCGGGACACAAGCTCGAACTGTTCGTGATCGATTTCCAGAAAGACAAGATGCGCCTCAAGGTGCCGGTCGCCAAGGCGACGTCCATCGGCATGCGCAAGCTTTCCGAGACCGACTATGTCGAGCGTGCATTGAAGGTCGTGCAGGGCCGCGCCCGCGTCAAGCGCACCATGTGGTCGCGCCGCGCGCAGGAATATGATGCGAAGATCAATTCAGGCGACCTGATCTCGATCGCGGAAGTCGTGCGCGACCTCTACCGCGCCGACAACCAGCCGGAGCAGTCCTACTCCGAGCGCCAGCTTTATGAAGCAGCGCTCGACCGCATGGCGCGCGAGCTGGCAGCGGTCAACCGTCTGTCCGAGACCGAGGCTGTCCGTCTCATCGAGACCAACCTCAACAAGGGTCCGAAGCGCGGCGCCAAGGCCGACAACGAAGAAGCCGACGCCGAGCAGGAAGAAGCTGCCTGATAGGGCATTTCAGTTCAGTTATGAAAAACCCGGCCATTGGCCGGGTTTTTTGTTTGTGGATTAAGCGGCGTGCGCCGGAGATGAAGCGCTGTACGTCGGGTGCGCATAAGATGCGTGAAGCGTTCTGCTGCGCGGGCACTTGGCTCGTTGCGCGCCGCAGCGTTCGTTGGCTGCAGCCTCCGTTAGAGCGAGGCAGGCATGTCTGGACCGTAACCCCAATGGCCAGGTCACGGCATGGATCCCCGGGTCTGCGCAGTTCGCTTCGCTCCCGCTTCGCCCGAGGATGACGATGGCATGGTGGCTCGCAGCTAGTCGCCGAAGTTGGAGGTTGGCAACCAGTGTCGATGGTCCATGCCCGGCTCTCCGGCTCTCCGGCTCTCCGGCTCTCCGGCTCTCCGGCTCTCCGGCTCTCCGGCTCGCCTGCTTATCCACTGGTCGCCTTGCTCTGGTGGTCGTGACCGCCCGTTACCGGCCGTCATCCGGCTATCGTCTGAAGCGTCTGCCAAGCGCCAATCTTGGAGATTAGTCGAAAGCCACCATGCCTTCGTCATCCTCGGGCAAGCAGGAGCGAAGCGAACTGCGCAGACCCGGGGATCCATGCCGTGACCGCTCCGCTGTGATGACGGTCCAGAATGTGAGCCCCATGCCGTGACCTTGCAACCATGGTGACAGTTCTGAAGGTGAGCCTCGCCGGGCGAGTGTTTCGTTCGAAAGCCGCTACTGAGCCGAGCCGTTTTGTTGTATCTCAGCCCAAACACGGTCGCTTCAGGACAGACAGCTGATGGGTAAAGCGCTTCTTATCATCGACGTGCAGAATGCGATCCTGCGGGGCAAGGGCACTTCGGAACGGCAGCCGCTGCTGGAGGCTGCGCTCGACGATACGATAGGCAGGTTGCGCGTCCTTCAGGACAAGGCGCGCTCGGTCGGTGTGCCGGTCGTCGTCATCCAGCACGACGGGCCCGAAGGCCACCGGCTGGCGGTCGGGACCGAGGGCTGGGAAGTGCGGCCGGAGCTAGCACCGCAGGCCGGTGATGTTCTCGTTCGCAAGACGAGCTCGGACTCGTTTCACGAGACGGATCTGGGCGCCCGCCTGGGCGAATCGGGTATCTCGCACCTCGTCGTTGGCGGCTGCATGACCCAGTTTTGCGTCGACACCACAGTGCGTCGCGCCGTGTCGCTCGGCTACGATGTCACGCTCGTGGCCGACGGCCATACGACCGCCGACTCGGCACATCTTGCCCATGTCGACATCATCGCCCACCACAACGAAACGCTCGACGGTTTTGGTGCCGGCGATGCCGAGGTCGATGTCCGCCCGGCCGCCGAGATCTTTTTCTGACGCTTGTTTGGCGGGGGCGACGGACCTAGCCCTCGCCGCCCTTGCCGTGCTCATGCTGATGCGTGATCGTGGCGATGAAGCGTTTGGTGCGCTCATGCTTCGGATTGCCGAAGACCTCGCTTGCCGGACCTTTTTCGACAACCGAGCCAGCTTCCAGGAACAGCACCTCATGGGCGATCTTGGAGGCCAGGCGCAGGTCGTGGGTGGCGATCACCATGGTCGTGCCCTCGCGCGCCAGCTGGCCGAGCACGTCGACAACCTCCTGCGCCAGTTCGGGGTCGAGTGCCGATGTCGGTTCGTCGCACAAAAGCACCTTTGGTGACGGCGCCAGCGCGCGTGCGATGGCGACGCGCTGCTGTTGCCCGCCCGACAAGGTTGCTGGCCAGGCATCGACCTTGTGCGACATGCCAACCTTGTCCAGCAGTGCCATCGCGCGTTCGCGTGCCTTGGCTTCCGGCCATTTCAGTACGGTCACCAGCCCTTCCATGACGTTTTCGACCGCCGTGCGGTGGGGAAACAGCTGGAAGTTCTGGAACACCATGCCGGTCTGGCGGCGCAGCTGCTGGATCGCCTTGGTGGCGACCCGGTGGCCGGGGCGGAATTCGAGCGTGTCGTCGCCGATACGCACGGTGCCCGAGGTCGGAATCTCAAGCAGGTTGATACAGCGCAGCAGTGTGCTCTTGCCGCCGCCGGAAGGGCCGACAAGCGCGGTGACGCTGCCCTCCCTGATCTCGACGGAGACATCCTTGAGCACGACATTGTCGCCGAACTGCTTGACGATGTGGGACAGTCCGATCATGACCGCGCCTCCAGGAAGCCGCCGTAACGGTTGAGCCGCTTTTCGAGCCTGACCTGCAGCGACGACAGCACCGAACTCATCGCGAGATAGAGTATGGCTGCCTCGACATAGAGGATCAGCGGCTCATACGTCGTGGCGACGATGCGTTGTGCTGCCTGGAACATCTCCGGCACGGTGATCGCGGCCGCAAGCGAGGTGTCCTTGACCAGCGAGATGAAGGTGTTGGACAGCGGCGGCACTGCGACGCGTGCTGCCTGGGGCAGGATCGTCCGGCGCATCGCCTGCGACCATGTCATGCCGATCGAATAGGCGGCTTCCCACTGCCCCTTGGCCACCGAACTGATGGCGGCACGGATGATCTCGGAGGAATAAGCCCCGACATTGAGGGTGAAGCCGATCAGGGCGGCGGGGAAGGCGTCGAGCACGATGCCAACGCTTGGCAGGCCGTAGAAGATCAAAAACAGCTGCACCAAAAGCGGCGTGCCGCGGATGATCCAGACATAGAAGCGAACGATCGCCGACAGCCAGGCCGGGCCGAACAATCGGGCAAGTGCCGCACCTAACCCGACGGTGAGGCCGAAGGCGAAGGAGAGCAGCGTCAGGGGTGCTGTGAAAATGAGTGCGGCCCACAACAGGGGGCCGAGCGACTCCAGCATCAATTGCAGCCAATGTGGCAAGATGTGTGCTCCCTCTCCACAACAAACGAGCCCGGAAAATCGCAGATTTTCCGGGCAAGTTCATGGGAAAAAATGAGAGGTGGAAAATGAGTGCCTGTCAGGCGGAAGCCACGCTGGCCACCGCCTGAAGGACAATGTCGTTACTGCGAGACGTCCGCGCCGAAATAGGCCTCGGAGATCTTCTTGTAGGTGCCGTCGGCCTTGATCTCGGCCAGTGCCTTGTTGATCGCCTCGACCAGCTCGGGCTCGCCCTTGCGCACGATCACGCCCGAGAAGTCGGCCTCGGCCTCTTCGGCAACGATCTTCACGTCGGCGTCGGGCTTGTGCTTCTTGAAGTCGAAGAACGACAGCGAGTCGTTAATGGTGGCGTCGGCGCGGCCGTTGAGCACGAGCTGGATCGACTGGTCGAAGCCGTCGGTGCCGACGAGTTCAGCGCCATTGGCTTCGGCGATCTTGCCGAAATTGCTGGTCAGCGACTGGGCCGACTTCTTGCCCTTGAGATCGGCGAAGCCCTTGATGTCTTCGTTCTTGCCGCTGACGATCAGCACGGCCTTGGACGCGATGTAGGGGTCGGAGAAGTCGTACTTGGCCTTGCGCGCTTCGGTGATGCCGACCTGGTTGATGACCGCGTCGTAGCGCTTGGCGTCGATGCCGGCGATCAGGCCGTCCCACTTGCCTTCAAGGAACTCCGCCCTGACGCCAAGGCGCTTGGCGATTTCCTTGCCGATTTCGACGTCGAAGCCGACCAGCGCGCCCGAGGCGTCGTGATAGGTGAACGGAGCATAGGTGCCCTCGGTGCCGATCTTAAACACGCCGGCGGCCTTGATCTCGTTGAGGTTTTCACCGGCATGGCCGGCGGTGACGGCGGCAAGCTGGATCGTTGCGGCAACGGCCAGCGATTTAAACCACTTCATTTTGTGTGATCCCGATTCTGTGCCCGGCTTGCTCGCCGGGAAAGTTGTGATTGGCGCCAATCTGTCAGAAGCCAGCCTCGAGCATAAGGAATGAAATTTCAATTATAGCGTAATACTGGAATGTGAATCTACAGATGCCGCGGCAGTCGGTCACTCCGGAACATTAGCCGAGACGGCGCGTTAATAGCCCCGCAGGGAAGCGTCACAATTGCGATGCCTGCCCGGCTGCTCTCAGGACAAGGGGCGCAAGATGTATATGGATCGGGCAGGCCTGGCCGGCGAGCAGATGATGCTGAGGGCGGCGTCGCGCGCGCCTTATCTGGAGCGCGGCGAAGAACTCGAGTTGGCGATCCGCTGGAAAGAGCGGCACGATCAGGACGCGCTCAACCAGATCACCACCGCCCACATGCGCCTCGTCATCGCCATGGCGGTCAAGTTCAGGCGCTACGGCCTGGCGATGGGCGACCTCATCCAGGAAGGCCATGTCGGGCTGCTTGAGGCTGCTGCGCGTTTCGATCCCCAGCGCGAGGTCCGGTTCTCGACCTATGCCACATGGTGGATCCGCGCATCGATGCAGGACTACATCCTGCGCAACTGGTCGATCGTCAGGGGCGGCACCAGTTCGGCGCAGAAGTCGTTGTTTTTCAATTTGCGCCGCATGCGCGCCCGTCTCGCCCAGGGCAGTGGCCCGCTCGGCAACTCCTCAGCCTATCAGGAAATCTCGCTAGCACTTGGCGTGTCGGAAGCCGACGTCGCGATGATGGACATGCGTCTTTCGGTGCCTGACTCGTCGCTCAATGCACCGCTGAGCGATGATGGCGATGCCGGCGAGCGCATGGATCTTTTGGTGTCCGACGATCCTTGGCCGGACGAACTCGTCGGCGAGGCGATCGACATCGAGCGGCGTTCGGGCTGGTTGCACGACGCGCTGGGCGTGCTCAACGCACGCGAGCTTCAGATCATCGAGGAGCGTCGGCTGACGGAAGAAGGTGCGACGCTCGAAGAGCTTGGCACCTCCCTTGGCATCTCCAAGGAGCGGGTCCGGCAGATCGAAACCCGCGCGATGGAAAAGCTGAAATCGGCGCTTGTGCGGCAAAACTCCGCATTCCTGCCGGCTTGAGCCTTCACCTGTCGGTGACGATCTTGACCTTGTCGCCGGCCGATACCGAAGCGCCGGGCGCCAGCGCGTTCAACACCCTGAACAGATCGAGCTTGCGATCGACGCCGACCATGCTGGCGGCGAGCGAACCCATGTTCTGGCCCGGCTGAACGGTGACGACGCGGATGCGCAGCGGCTTGAGCGCTGCCTTTTCCGCTGCCGTCATCACGCGGAAGCTGGAGCTGACCGAACGCGCGATCGGTTCGAGCGTGGTGCTGGCGGTCGGTGCGGCCGTCAGCAGGCGGTAGACCTGCGCGCCGTTGCGGATCACCACGATGTCGAACTGCCAACCCTCGGCGCTGGCGCGGGCGAAGGCGGCTTCGTTGCCGTTGATCGTTTCAGCGCGCACGCTCGATGGATCAAGCCCTGCCACCCAGCCGCTCTTGACGTAGTCGGCCAGTGGCAGCTTGGCGTCGATGGCCACGCCGTCGAAGCGGATCGCGGTGTTGTCGGGGCCGGTCGCGGTGACGGCTGCCGCGGTGTTGTCGATGATGAAGCCCTGCGGCACGGCAAACGAGATGCCGAGCTTGGGGTGCATGAAGGTCGTGCCGCGGACATAACCTTCATCGGGCGTGTCGCCGAACAGCAGCCCGTCGATGCCGGCAAGGAAGGAATCGCGGTCGCGCTTGCCAATGCCCGGCGCGCCGAACTGGCGGGCGTGGCGCTGGGCGAGGTCGATGCGCTGTGGAGCATTGGGGTGGCTGGCCAGGAAGTCGAGGCTCGCGTCGGTCGCGCCGCTGACGGCGCGAAGGTCGGCGTAGGCGGCCATCGACTGCAGGAAACGGCCGGCGGCAAACGGGTCGTATCCGGCCTGGCCGCTCATCTTGATGCCGATGCCGTCGGCTTCCAGTTCCTGGTTGCGCGAGAACTGGGCGAGCCGGAGCTTGCCGCGGATCAGCGCCGCCTTGGCGGTCGGGCTTTCACCGAGCACGTCGGTGACCACCTTGGTCGCCAGCACTTCCTCGGCTTCCTTCTGCTGGCGCTGGATGCCGTGATTGGCGGTGACGTGGCCCATCTCGTGCGAGATCACCGCAGCCAGCTCGGCCGAATCATTGGCCAGCGCCAGGAGCCCACGCGTGACGTAGAGATAGCCGCCGGGCAGCGCGAAGGCGTTGACGTTGGGCGAATTCAGGATGGTGATGCGGTAGGTTTGGTTCGGGTTGCTCGACACGGTGGTCAGGCTGCCGACCACCTTGGCGACCATGCGCTCCAGCTTGGGATCGGAGTATTCGCCGCCATAGGTCGCCAGGATGCGCGGATGCTGCGCCTTGGCAATTTCGGCGAGCTTGTCGTTGCGGGTGACGTTGTCGACGGTCACCGGATTGTTGGACGGCTGGAATCCGGATTCGCGAACGTCGGAGGGGTTGAGCATCTGGCAACCGGAGACAAGCGCCGACAGCGCCACGGCGACCAGCAGTCGCGCGTAGCGGGGCGATGTCGTCTCGATCAGTCCGTCGCGGCAGGTGGGCAGAGCTCGCGTCCTTTCAAATTCCTCAGGCGGCAGGCAAAGCAGAAGCGGGCCCGACCAAACGGACGTAGCCACACTCAGCTTGCCGACACAATAAGGCCGTGACCGCCAATGAGGCGATTTGGCTGTAAATTATGTCCGCTTCCGGGCAACGCGGCGTGATCGTGCCATCACCGTTCACTGCCGATATAGTGTCTGAACGCTTCAGGTCCAGAATTCGTAAAGAAATCCGCAGTCTTTCCTGTTGCGGCTACAGTGCCAGCCTCGACGAAAACCATGTTTTCGGTCAGTTTTCGGGCATCCTCGGGCTGGTGTGTCACGAAAAGCACGGTCATGCGGCGTTCTGCATGAACGCTTGCCACAAGATCCAGCATGTCACCGCGCAACGCCGGGCCAAGCGAGGCAAAGGGTTCATCCAGCAACAGAATCGGCCGGTCGCGCACCAGCACACGCGCCAGCGCTACGCGCTGGCGCTCGCCGCCGGACAGTTCGCGCGGCAAGCGCCTTTCCATGCCGGCGAGGCCGACGCGGCCAAGGGCTGCGGCCACGTCCTGCCTGTCTTCAGCACTCAGGCGCAGCGCCGGCGAGCGCCCGAGACCGACATTCTTTTCGACGTCGAGATGGGCGAACAGATTGTTTTCCTGAAAGACCATCGATACCGGCCGCCCGGCAGGGGGAACCATGTTCACATCGGCGTCGCCGATCAGCACGCGGCCTTCGCGCGGCGTCTCGAAGCCGGCCACGAGGTTGAGCAATGTCGACTTGCCGGCACCGCTCGGCCCCATGATGGCGGTGATCTCGCCCGGGGCAAAGGTCACGTCGAAGCGGACCATGGTGTCGCTGTAGCTGAACACCACCTGGTCGAGGCGCACCGCCGCACTGGTCGAGGTCATTTCGAAGTCTCCCTGCCGAGGCGGTCGGCGAGCATTGTCAGGGCCAGGCACAACAGCCCGAGCATCAGCGCAAGTCCCGCCGCGTCGTCGGTGCGGTAGCTGCCCATGCGGGCGAGCAGAAGGTAGGGCAAGGTCTGCACCGCGTCGCTGCCGAACAGCGCGATGACGCCGAGATCGCCGAGCGACAGCGCCATGGCGAACGCGAATGCCGTGGCGAGCGGGCGTTTGAGCACCGGCCAGTCGATCAGCCGCAGTCTGTTCCAGCCTGATATGCCGAGCTGGGCGCATAGCCTTTCGTGACGCTCGCTCGCCGCATCGTAAGCGGGGCGGACGGCGCGGACGGCAAACGGCATCGCCATGACCGCGTTGACAGTGACGACCATGAACGGCGCAAGCGCAAACACGTCGACCGACTGCCGCACCAGCACGAACCAGCCGGCGCCGATGACAATCGGCGGCACCACCAGCACGAAACCGGCGCCGGTATCGGTGAAGCGTTCGAGCAGCGTCTTTTTACCGCCTGTTCTGCCGCCGGCCAGTGCCCGGCGCGCCATGACCAGCGACAGGGCAAGTGCTGCGGCAAGCGCCGCCGACAGCGTGGCCAGCACGATGCTGGTCAGCGTTGCGCGCTGTACCGATGCCTCGCCGGCGAGGCGGCCAAGATCGGCTACGAGCCCCGAAACTACGGTCGCCAGCATCGGTCCGCCGACGAAGACAAGGGCAAGCAGGATGACGGCGACGTTGAGCGCCTTTTCGCCCGCCTTTGCCTGGATGTAGTTGCGACGTGCCACCGGAAGGTTGGCGTCGCCGGTCGTGTTGGCGCCGAGCCGCATCAACACCAGGACCACGACGGCGGTGAGGGCGATCTGCAGCAAGGTGAGGGCGACCGCGCGCGCGGGGTCGAAGTCGAAGCGCAGCGCCTGATAGATCGCCACCTCCAGCGTCGTCGCTGCCGGGCCGCCGCCGAGCGTCAGGACGATGGTGAAGGAGGTGATGCACAGCATGAACACCAGACCGGCGATGCCGGGCAGGGCAGCGCGAATTGCCGGCCATTCGATCAAGCGGAAGCTCGACCGCGCACCCATGCCGAGTTGGCTCGCCAGCCGCCACTGGTCGGTCGGAACCGTCTGCAATGCCTCCAGTATCAGCCGTGTCGCCAGTGGCAGGTTGAAGAAGACATGGGCAACGAGAATGCCCGACAGGCCGTAGATGCCGGGCCAGGTTCCGCCGATCAGCGCCGTCAACGGTTCGGCGAAATAGCCGGCGCGGCCGTAGAGCGACAGGATGCCAAGTGCCGCGACGATCGCCGGCAAGGCCAGCGGCACGGCAAAAAGGCGCAGGATCAGTGCGCGGCCAAGAAACTGCGGATGCCGCGACAGGGCGCGAGCGACGAAGATCGCCGGCACCACCGACAGCAGCGTCGACAGCAGCGCCTGCCACAGCGTGAAACGGGCAACGCGGAAGAGATAGCCGTCGAAGGCCGCGGCGGCACCTCCAGGGTTGCGCACGGCTTCAATGCCCAGGCCGGCAAACGCTCCGCCGATCAGCACCGCGATGGCGGCGAGCGCGAGAATGCCGGCAACGATTCGGGGGTCGGTGCGGCGCTGGCTACCCTCCCCCTTGTGGGGAGGGTCGGTTTGTGGGCGTTGCGAAGCAGCGTCCACAAATCGGGGTGGGGGTGACGAAGAAGAGCTCAATTTTTACCCCCACCCCGCTCCGCTTCGCGGATCGACCCTCCCCACAAGGGGGAGGGTAAGGCCGCCACCTACTTGCTCATCACGCCGAGCCACTCGTCGACCCAGGCCTTGCGGTTGGCGGCAACCTCGTCGGCGCTGAAGATCAGCGTCTTGGCCGGCTTCACCAGCTTGTCGAAGGCCGGGTTGAGCGGCTTGTCGGTCTTGCCGGCCGGCAGCATCCAGTTGGTCTCGGGCACCACGTCCTGGAAGCCGGGGCTGGTCATGAAGGCCATGAACTTCTCGGCCAGCGGGTTGTTGGCGCCCGTGGTGGTGATGCCGGCGACCTCGATCTGCAGGTAGTGGCCTTCCTCGAAGGGTGCCGCCTGGTAGCGCTCGGTGCTTTCGGCGACCATGTGGTAGGCCGGCGAGGTGGTGTAGGACAGCACCATTGGGGCCTCGCCCTTGGTGAACAGACCATAGGCCTCGCTCCAGCCCGGAGTGACGGTCAGGACGCGGCTCTTGAGCTTGGCCCAGGCTTCCGGCGCCTTGTCGCCATAGACCGACTTGACCCAGAGCAGCAGGCCGAGACCGGGCGTCGAGGTGCGCGGATCCTGGATGGCGATCTTCTGTTCGGGGTCGCCCTCGACCAGTTCCTTCAGGCTCTTGGGCGGGTTCTTCAGCTTCTCGGTGTCGTAGACGACGGCGAAGTAGCCGTAGTCGTAGGGCACAAAGGTGTCGTCCTTCCAGTCACCCGGAACCGTGACGTCGGTGCCAGCCGCACCGTGTGGTGCAAACAGGCCGGTCGCCTTGGCTTCAGCGGTCAGGTTGGTGTCGAGGCCAAGCACGATGTCGGCCTTTGTCGCAGCGCCCTCGAGCTTGACGCGGTTGAGCAGGGCGACGCCGTCAGCGACAGAGACGAAATCGATGGTGCAGGCGCATTCGGCCTCGAAAGCCTTCTTAACCTGCGGGCCAGGGCCCCATTCGGAGGTGAAGCTTTCATAGGTGTAGACGGTCAGCTTGCCTTCGGCTGCGGCCGGGAAGGCAATGGCGGCAAGCGCCAGGGCGGAAGTCAGGGACAGGACGAGCGAGCGCATCGGCGCCTCCTTCATGGGTGTTGAAAGGGAATTTGAAGCGCCGGGCGTCCGAAGCATCTAATCCCTCCGCCGGTACAAACCGGATCAGGTTCAGCGGGTTGGCCGGATTTCCCCATGCCTCTCAGCCGACGCGTGTGAACGCGTCAGGCACCCCGTTAGAGCGGTTCAACAAATAGGGCCGTGCGGAAGGTCACGCAAGCGGTAGTTTGCCGGCCACCGACCATCTCGCGGCCTTCCGTTTCGGCTGCCGGACTGGTAATGCGCATGCCATGACCCGGTTCACCATACTTCTTGGCGGCGAGCTTTTCCGCACCCCGCGCCTTGACCGTCAGGTTGCGGGCAGCCGCGTGATCGCGGCCGATGCCGGCATTCGCCATGCCACCACGCTTGGGCTGATGCCGGAACTGTGGCTCGGCGACTTCGATTCCGTGCCATCAGATCTCGATCCGCGCTTCGCTGGCCTGCCACGCGAGACCTTTCCGGCCGAAAAGGACAGGACCGACGGCGAGCTGGCGATCGATGCCGCACTCAGCCTCGGTGCGACATCGCTTGTGCTGGTTGGCGCCTTTGGCGGCCCGCGCGCCGACCATGCCTTCCTGCACCTGGCGCTGGCGCTCAGGCTGGCCGAAGCCGGCACCGAGGTGCTGCTGACCAGCGGGCGCCAGGAAGCGCTGCCGCTTTTGCCAGGCACGGCATCCTTCGACTATGACGACGGCATGCTGTTTTCCGTGCTCGCCTTTTCCGAGCTTTTCGGGCTTTCCGAAGAGGGCGCCAAATGGCCGCTCAACAATGTCGACGTGCCTTTCGGCTCGTCGCTGACACTGTCCAACGAAGTGCGGGGTTCATTGCGGATTTCGCTCGGCAGCGGTCGCGCGCTGCTTCTCGCCCATCCCTTTCCCGCCTCGGATTTCTGAAACATGGCGCCTCCGCTTCTCAATCTCGACGGCATCCGTCTGACCTTCGGCGGTCAGCCGCTGCTCGACGGCGCCGCCCTCTCGGCCGCCTCGGGTGACAAGATCGCGCTTGTCGGCCGCAACGGTTCCGGCAAGTCGACGCTGCTCAAGATCGCCGCCGGCATGATCGAGCCGCAGGACGGTGAGGTGTTTCGCCAGCCCTCGGCGACGATCCGCTACCTGCCGCAGATGCCCGACATGGACGGTTTCGCTTCGGTGCGCGCCTATGTCGAAGCCGGGCTCGGACCCGCCGATGATCCGCACCGCGCCACCTATCTGCTCGACCATCTCGGCTTGACCGGCGAAGAGTCTCCGGCCGAACTGTCGGGTGGCGAGGCGCGCCGCGCAGCCCTTGCCCGCGTCATGGCGCCCGAGCCCGACATCATGCTGCTCGACGAGCCGACCAACCATCTCGACCTCTCCGTCATCGAGTGGCTCGAAGAGGAACTGATCCGCACCTCGTCGGCGCTGATCCTGATCTCGCACGACAGGCGTTTCCTCGAACGTGTCAGCCGCAACACGGTCTGGCTCGACCGTGGCCAGACGCGGCGGCTGGACCGCGGCTTTGGCCATTTCGAGGAATGGCGCGATCAGATCCTCGAGGAAGAGGAGCGCGACCAGCACAAGCTCGGCCGCCAGATCGTGCGCGAGGAGCATTGGTTGCGCTATGGCGTGACGGCGCGCCGCAAGCGCAACATGCGCCGCCTCGGCGACCTGCAGTCGATGCGCCAGAAATTTCGTGGCCACCGCGGCGCCGAAGGCGTGGCGACGATGGTGGCGAGCGACGCCGCCGAATCCGGCAAGCTCGTCATCGAGGCCAAGAATATCGACAAGAGCTTCGGCGATCTGACGGTTGTGAAGGGCTTCTCGACCCGTATCCAGCGCGGTGACCGCGTCGGGCTTGTCGGGCCGAACGGAGCCGGCAAGACGACCTTGCTCAAGATGCTGACCGGCGAGCTCGAGCCCGATGCCGGCACGATCCGGCTTGGCGTCAATTTGGAGATAGCCACCCTCGACCAGAAGCGCGAGGCTGTCGATCCGAACGAGACGCTGTCGAGCTACCTGACCGACGGGCGCGGTGAAAACCTCGTCATCAATGGCGAGCAGCGCCACGTCGTCTCCTACATGAAGGACTTTCTGTTCAAGCCCGAGCAGGCCCGCACGCCGGTGCGTGAACTCTCGGGTGGCGAGCGCGCCCGGCTGATCCTGGCCCGTGTTCTCGCTCGCCCGGCCAACCTTCTGGTGCTCGACGAGCCGACAAACGATCTCGACATGGAGACGCTGGAGCTGCTGCAGGAGCTGGTCGCCGGTTTTGCCGGAACCGTCATCCTCGTCAGCCACGACCGTGACTTCCTCGACCGGACGGTGACCAGCATCATCGCGCCCGACAGCGAAGGCCGCTGGATCGAATATGCTGGCGGTTATGCCGACATGCTGGCCCAGCGCGGCGGCTCCAAGCTCGACGACCGCAAGTCGCGAAAGGCTGCCAATGGCCAGGCCTCAGCTGGCCGCAGCGAGCCGGAAGTGCCCAAGGCCGCGTCGAAGAAGCTGTCGTTCAAGCAGAAGTTCGCGCTCGAAAGCCTACCCAAGAAGATGGAAGCTGTGAGCGCTTCGATCTCGCGGCTGGAAAACCAGATCGCTGACCCGGCGTTCTACGAGCGCGATCCGCACGGCTTCCAGAAGACCATCGCCGCCCTCGACAAGGAGCGCGAGACGCTGACCGCGCTCGAGGAAGAGTGGTTCGAACTGGAGATGCTGCGCGAGGAGCTCGAGGGCTAGCCCAGCGGCTTCAAAGGCAGGCGTCGCAGATGGCTGCGATATGGCGGTGGTCGGTGCCGCAGCAGCCGCCAAGAACCTTGATGTGGCCGAAGCGGTCGCGCATGGCGCGATAGCGGCGGGCAAGATCGGCAGGGTCGCCAGGGTCCAGCTCTGTCGCCGCATCAAGCTCGGCATGGCTCTTTGCCGATGCGTTGGCGCGCACGCCGCCGATCCGGCGGGTCCTCTCGCCGCCTTGTGCCAGCACGCTGTCGAAATGGCTGGGATGGGCGCAGTTGATCATGAAGTAGGCGGGCGCGCCGTCGGTCTCGTCATCGACGATCTCGATCGCTTCCGCCAAGCTTTCGCCCGAAGGCAACCGCCCGTCGGTCTCGACCGTAAAGGAAATCACCGACGGCAGGCCTTCGCCCATGGCGGCACAGGCGATGCCGACTGCTTCCTCCGGATAGTTCATGGTCACGGCGCTGACCATGTCGGCGCCGGCGTCTCGGAACGCGACGACCTGGTCGCGATGATAGTCTGAGGCCTCGAGCGGCGTCATCTTCATGTCGGGGCGGTAGCCGTCGCCGCGCGGGCCGACCACGCCGTTGACCGGGACCGTCATGCCACGGGCGACGTAGGGCGCCCGCAGCGCTTGCGCCTGGGCGACGGCGCGACGGTTGATGTCGGCGAGTGCTGCGCGGGCAAAGCCGAGCTTCTCACCCCAGTCAGGATTGGCGCGCCATGTCGGCGTGTCCAACACGAAGCTCAGGCCATGTTTCTCGGCTATATCGAGATAGTTCCGGAAATAGCTGTCCAGCCTGTCGCGGCCGGTTGCATCGAGAAGCAGCGGAAACGCTGCGAAGCACGGCAGGTCCATCCCTTCCAGGAAGACCAGCGTCGTCTCAAGGCCTCCATCGGTGAGGGCGAGGGAGGTACCGAGATGCGGAAGATCTGTCGTCGCAGGGCACATGACATTCTCCGGAGGCATCCGGGTTTCTGTCGTCTTGCGCTGTATCCACCAGCCGGAAACGCTGCCAACGCGTTCGTCAGCCTAACATCTTGCATTAGCAATCGCTACTGCAAGCCGCCAAACGGGAGTGGCTAAAGCTCAAGATGCCGTGCGCAAGACTGGAATTGATCTCACAAGATCATACGCATATCATGTGCGCATGAACGAAGGAGGATCGCATGCTGCAGAAGGCGCCCAAGCCTACCCGCAAGCCAACCAATGTCTCACTCGATTCGCGGTTGGTCGAAGAGGCCAAGGCGCTGGGCATCAATATGTCCCAGGCCGCCGAGGCTGGGCTAGTGAAAGCGATTTCCGAAGAGAAATCGCGCCAGTGGCTTGAGGAAAACAGGGAAGCGATCGAAAGCTCGAACGAGTATGTGGAACGTCACGGATTGCCGTTGGCCAAATACCGGCTGTTCTGATGGCGCGCTTCGATCTGTATCGCAATGCAGACGCTGACGCCTACTTGCTCGATGTTCAGGCCGATCTGCTTCGGCATCTGAACACGCGTGTCGTGGTGCCGGTGTTGCCGCCAGACATGGCGCCGAAGCCTGGGCGTAGGCTGAATCCGATTTTCTCGATCGGTGGCAAGGACTACGTCATGGTGACGCAGTTCATTTCCGCTGTGATGACTTTCGAGCTTCCGGTTGCCGCGGAGAATCTTTCCCGACATCACGACAAGATCACCGACGCGCTAGACATGCTGTTCCAAGGCTACTGACGCGGACGGCCATCCGCGTCAGACCAGCTATGCTCAGCCAGCTTCCTTGGCCTGCCAGGCCTTCATCGCGTCCTCGAACACCTTGTCGCCAGGGATGCCCTTTTCCAGGGTAAACAGCGCGCGGCGGCCGGATTTGTAGACCACCGGCACGTCGATCCAGCTCTGGCGGCGCAAAAGGTTCAGGTTGGCGTCGACCTCGGCCTTGGTGTCGTTGAGGGCGACGAGGAAGAAGCCGTCGGCGATCTTGGCCGGGATGCCGAGCAGCGAATTGCCGGCGTCCTGTTCGGAGCTCTTCATCGCCACGCGCAGGATGTTTTCGATGCCGCCACCGTCGAAACTTTCGGGCGTCAGGAAGATCATTTCAAGGATGTGGCTCGCCGGCAGTGTCTTGTCCGCGTTGCGGCGGATCGTCATGCGCAGCTGGATATCCTTGCCAGGAATGGTCGCCTCGGCGCGGATCGCTGGCTCGGGCGGCAGGTCGCCGCCGGGCGATTCCTGCACCACAGTCCAGACCACGGAACCGGGTTCGGCAGAACCCTGGGCCACGTTGGTACGCTCTTCGTAGAAGATCGCCTTCTGGCCGACGGCCACCGGGGCGTTTTCGCTGGCCGCCGGCGGTGTCGTTGCCGGGGTGCCTTCGGCGGGTGTCGCCGGCGTGGCAGGGGTTGCCGGCGCAGGCTCGGGCGTGGCTGGCGGCGTTGCCGGGGCAGGCTGGGTAAGCGCCGCAACCGAGGTGCCTTCGCCGACGCCATTGCTGCCGCTGGCCGGGCCGGGATCGACTTCCTTGCCGTCCGCGGTCATGCGCTGGGTGAACTTGCCCGGCTCGCCGTTGGCCGGTGGCGTTGCTGCCTGGCCACCATTGGCGGGCGGAGGGGTTGCGGCTTCATTCGCCGGCGGGGGTGTTGCCGCCGCCGTGTCGCTGCCGCTGCCGAGGAAGGCATCGCGGTTCGACCACAGCGCATAGCCGCCGGCACCGACCACCGCCACGGCGAGGGCCGCCGCGATCAGGCCACCGCTGACGCGCTTGCGCGGCTTTTGCCTCGTATTGGCGAAAGGATCGCCGCCATCAGCCGCATTTTCGCCGAAACGGTCGTCGCCTTCCGGCGCTTCGTCATCGTCGCTTGCGGAAAAATCGGGCAGCGGCTCGCGCTGTTGCGGCGCGTAGGCGGGAATAGGAGCGGCGGCAGGTGGCGTTGCGACTGGCGTTGCCGGCCGGTACGGCTCCGGTTCCGGCGTAGACCGGCTGTAGGCCGGCTTGTCCTTGTTGCGGGCGATCGAGGTAAAGACGTTTTCCAGCTCGGCCAGCGGATCGTCTTCGACAACAGGTGGATTGAACTCTGCCTCGACGATCGCGATCGCGTCCTCGAGCGACTTGGTCTGGCGTTCGGCAACGGCTGCGGGCGGCTGCGGATTGAGCGCGGCGAGCTTGGCCGCGATGGTGCTGCGGGCTTTGTCATATACCCGCGCACGCATCGCCGGCGTGGTGTCACCCATGCCATCCAGCGTCTTTTTCAGAACCGCTACGAAATCTGCCATTCTCTCGTCGACCTATCTTTTCTTTTGGGCCGGGCCGCGCCCGGCGGCAAATCAGCCGCCGGAAAGCTGCCAAAACTAGTCTTCAAACGGGTCGGTCACAAGTATCGTGTCGTCCCGCTCTGGGCTGGTGGAAAGCATGGCCACGGGAGCACCGATCAGCTCCTCGATGTAACGCACATACTTTACCGCCTGGGCCGGCAGGTCGTTCCAGCTGCGGGCGCCGGCGGTGGTGCCCTTCCAGCCTTCGAGCGTCTCGTAGACCGGCTCGACGCGCGCCTGCGCGCCCTGGCTTGCCGGCAGGTAGTCGATCAGCTCGCCATCGAGCATGTAGCCGGTGCAGACCTTGATCTCGTCGAGGCCGTCGAGCACGTCGAGCTTGGTCAGCGCGATGCCCTTGATGCCGTTGACGGCAACCGCCTGGCGCACCAGCACGGCATCGAACCAGCCGCAGCGGCGCTTGCGCCCGGTCACCACGCCGAACTCATGGCCACGCGTGCCGAGGAACTCGCCGACTTCGTTCTGCTGCTCGGTCGGGAACGGGCCTTCGCCGACGCGGGTGGTGTAGGCCTTGGTGATGCCGAGCACGTAGTGGATCGAACCGGGTCCCATGCCCGAACCGGCGGCGGCCTGGCCGGCGACGGTGTTGGACGAGGTGACGAAAGGATAGGTGCCGTGGTCGATGTCGAGCAGGGTGCCCTGCGCGCCTTCGAACAGGATGCGCTCGCCGGCGCGGCGCTTGTCGTCCAGCACCTTCCAGACGCGGTCCATGTAGGGCAGGATCTTGTCGGCGATCGAGGTCAGCTCGGTCATGATGACATCGTGCGTGACTTCGGGGTGACCGAGACCGCGACGCATCGCATTGTGGTGCGTCAGCAGCCGGTCGACCTTCTGGGGAAGCGTTTCCAAATCCGCCAAGTCCATCACCCTGACAGCACGGCGGCCCACCTTGTCTTCATAGGCGGGGCCGATGCCGCGACGGGTCGTGCCAATCTTCGTTCCGGAATTGGAGGCGGCGTCCTCGCGGAAACCATCCAGCTCACGATGCAGGGACAGGATAAGCGCGGTGTTTTCGGCGATTTTCAGGCGGTCGGGGCCGATCTCGACGCCCTGGGCGCGGATCTTTTCCAGCTCGGCGACAAAGGCATGCGGGTCGAAGACCACGCCATTGCCGATGATCGACAGCTTGCCCGCGCGTACGACACCGGACGGCAGCAGCGACAGCTTGTAGACCACGCCGTCGACCACCAGAGTATGGCCGGCATTGTGTCCGCCCTGGAAACGCACCACCACATCGGCGCGCTCCGACAGCCAGTCGACGATCTTGCCTTTGCCTTCATCGCCCCACTGGGAACCGACGACCACCACATTGGCCATAATTTTTTCCTTCCGACATCGCGGCGTGGGCCGCGAACAGTGCAAAATGACAGGCCTCTATAACGCCAAGCAATTGGATGTGCGACCTTTCTTTGCCGCTCCAGGCACAACAATTTCCGCCTTTGGGCGCATTTACTTGTCCAAAGCCAGCACCTAGGCCGGCATGGTGCCCCTCGCCAGCGAAAGTCCCGCCTCATGCATCGAAACGCCTATGTCCTGCTGTTGGCGACCACGCTGTTCTGGGGCGGCAATGCGGTGGCGGGCAAGCTTGCCGTCGGCCACGCATCGCCCATGGTCCTGACCTCCCTGCGCTGGGCATTCGCGGCGGCACTGCTGGGTGCCGTCGGCTGGCCCAGGCTGCGGGCCGACTGGGCAGTCGCGCGCAAGCACATCTGGCTGCTGATCGCCTTGGGCGGGCTCGGCTTCACCGCCTTCAATGCAGCACTCTACTCGGCGCTCAACTTCACTTCGGCCATCAATGCCAGCATTGAGCAGGCCGGCATGCCGATGGTCATCTTTGCCGCCAATTTCATTCTGTTTCGCACGCGCGTCACCTGGGGCCAGATCACGGGCTTCCTGTTGTCGCTCACCGGCATCGCGCAGACCGCCAGCCATGGCGATCTGAGGACGCTGCTCGCGCTCGACATGAATTTCGGCGACGCGCTGATGCTGATCGCGGTGCTGGTCTACAGCGCCTACACGGTGGCGCTACGCTTCAAGCCGGACATCCACTGGATGAGCCTGATGATCGTGATGACGGCGTCGGCATTCGCCACGTCGATACCCTTTGTCGTTTGGGAGGCCGCCACCGGCCGCCTGCTGCCGCCCGATGCGACAGGCTGGGCGATCACGGTCTACATGGTGCTGTTCCCGTCGATCCTGGCGCAGATCTTCTACATCAGGGGTGTCGAGCTGATCGGCGCCAACCGTGCCGGGCTGTTCATCAACATGGTTCCGATCTTCGGCACGCTGTTGTCGGTGATGATCATCGGCGAGGATTTCCAGCTCTACCATGCCGTTGCCATCGTTCTGGTGCTTGGCGGCATCTGGCTTGCCGAGCATTCCGGGCGGAAGCTGGCCGGCAAGGAGCAGGCTGAGGCGAGGTACGTTCCGGATTGAATCGATGGAGCCGGTCAGAAGGCCTTTGGCAGCCCAGCGTCTTTCAGAATTGCATTGGCGAGGTGGCGTGACTTCATGAAGGTCACGACCGTTGCTTTCTGCCCGGTAGCTGGGTTGTGCCAGACTTCGTGGTCGCCCTTGCCTTGCCGAAGGAGCTCCCAGCCGGCTGAGACAAGAAGCTTCTTCAATGGCTTGGCGAAATTCTCCACCGCCTACTCGGCCGCGATAGGGCCGGATGCGGCAGAAATGCCATGGACAGCGAGTTCAACGTCGATCTTGTCGGGAGGCAGGTCCAGCAAGTCGGGAAGGACCGCCAGTATCCGCTCGCGCAAACCGTCGAGCGATTCACTCTCTGTCGCCAGCCCGGTTTGACCACGCGAAACCGCGTACCAGACCGAGGCCTCATCATCCCAACGCACATCCACGATCAGCTTCATGCGAACGGCTCCAGAGTAGGAAACATCCTACTGCGGAACATGGAAAAGAAAAAGGCGCGGATCGTTCCGCGCCCTCTTCAGCCCTGGGAGGCAATGCTGTTTTGACGCCGATCAGATCCCGTTGACGTCGAACTGCAGGCGCTTGGCCGAGTCGATCGACTTGTGGTCGCGTACCTTGGCGAGCACGTCTTCGGGGAACGGCGCGTCGAGATAGAGCAGGGCAATCGCATTGCCGCCCGGGTGGTCGCGACCGAGCTGGAAATTGGCGATGTTGACGCCGCTCTCGCCGCACACCGTGCCGAGCAGGCCGATGATGCCGGGTGCGTCGGCATTGGTGGTGTAGAGCATATGCTGGCCGACCTCGGCGTCTAGATTGATGCCCTTGATCTGGATGAAGCGTGGTTTGCCGTCGGAGAAGCAGGTGCCGGCGATCGAGCGCGTCATGTGTTCGGTCTTGACCGATAGCTTGATGTAGCCGTCGAAGACGCCCGACTTGTCGCGCTTGACCTCGGCGACGATGATGCCGCGTTCCTTCACCATGATCGGCGCCGACACCATGTTGACGTCGGAGACCTGCGGTCGGATCAGGCCGGCAAGTGCAGCGCTGATCAGTGCCTTGGTGTTCATCTGCGCGGTCTGGCCGTCGAACAGGATCTCGACCTCGGTGATAGGGTCTTCCGTCACCTGGCCGACAAACGCGCCCAGCACTTCGGCGAGCTTGACGAAGGGCTTGAGCCGCGGCGCTTCCTCGGCGGTGATCGAGGGCATGTTGATGGCGTTGGAGACGGCACCCTTGACCAGGTAGTCGGCCATCTGCTCGGCGACCTGGAGTGCGACGTTCTCTTGCGCTTCCGAGGTCGAGGCGCCGAGATGCGGCGTGCAGACGACATTGTCCATGCCGAACAGTTCGTTGTTCTCGGCCGGTTCGACCTCGAACACGTCGATGCCGGCACCCGCCACCTTGCCACTCTTCAGCGCTGCGATCAGGTCCTTTTCGACAATCAGGCCGCCACGCGCGCAGTTGATGATGCGCACGCCTGTTTTCATCTTGGCGATGGAGTCGGCGTTGATGATGTTGCGCGTCTTGTCGGTCAGCGGCGTGTGCAGAGTGATGAAATCTGCACGGGCGAACAGCTCGTCGAGGTCGACTTTTTCGACGCCCAGCTCCTCGGCGCGATGCTCGGAGAGGAACGGGTCGAAGGCAACCACATGCATCTTGAGACCAACAGCACGGGTGGCGACGATCGAGCCGATGTTGCCGCAGCCGATCAGGCCAAGCGTCTTGCCGGTGATCTCGACGCCCATGAAGCGGTTCTTTTCCCACTTGCCGGCATGGGTCGAGGCATTGGCCTCGGGCAGCTGGCGGGCGACCGCGAACATCAGCGCGATGGCATGTTCGGCCGTGGTGATCGAATTGCCGAAGGGCGTGTTCATGACGATGATACCGCGCCGCGAAGCGGCGGGAATGTCGACATTGTCGACGCCGATGCCGGCGCGGCCGATGACCTTGAGGTTGGTCGCCGCCGCGATCAGCTTTTCGGTGACCTTGGTCGCCGAGCGGATGGCGAGGCCGTCATACTGGCCGATGACTTCGAGCAGCTTTTCCTTGTCCTTGCCGAGGTCGGGCAGGTAGTCGACCTCGACGCCACGATCCTTGAAGATCTGGACGGCGGTGGTGGAGAGTTTGTCGGATACGAGAACGCGGGGCGCCATAGCTGCCTCCTTGAAGAGTGATCAAACTGTTCGGGAAATGGGCGGCCCGGAGGCCGCCGCAGGTCTGGTCAGGCCGCAGCCTTGAGCGCTGCCTTCTGATTGGCGAAGGCCCAGTCGAGCCACGGCATCAGGGCGACGAGGTCGGACGTCTCGACGGTGGCGCCGGCCCAGATGCGCAGGCCGGGAGGCGCGTCGCGGTAAGCGCCGATGTCGAAGGCAACGCCTTCCTTTTCGAGCGCAGACACCATGCCTTTGGCGAAGGCCGCCTGCCCGTCCTTGTCTAGCGCCGCTACCTCAGGATCGACGATCGACAGGCAGACAGAGGTGTTCGAACGCGTTTCCGGCACGACGGCCAGGTTGGCGAGCCAGCCCGATGTCTGCGCGAAAGTGTCGATCGCGGCGAAGTTGGCGTCGGCGCGGGCGACCAGTGCTTCGAGCCCGCCCAGGCCCTTGGCCCAGTTCAGTGCGTCGAGGTAATCCTCGACGCACAGCATCGACGGCGTGTTGATGGTCTCGCCTTTGAAGATGCCTTCGATCAGCTTGCCGCCTGAGGTCAGGCGGAAGATCTTGGGCAGCGGCCAGGCCGGCTTGTAGCTTTCCAGCCGCTCGACAGCGCGTGGGCTCAAGATCAGCATGCCATGCGCGCCTTCGCCGCCCAGCACCTTCTGCCAGGAGAAGGTGACGACATCGAGCTTTTGGAAATCGAGGTTCTGGGCAAAGGCGGCCGAAGTGGCGTCGCAGATGGTCAGGCCCTTGCGATCTTCAGGGATGAAATCGCCATTGACGACGCGGACGCCCGAGGTCGTGCCGTTCCAGGTGAAGACCACGTCGCGGTCGAAATCGACTTTGGCGAGATCCGGCAGCTCGCCATAGGCGGCCTCGAACTTGCGTACGTCTTCGAGCTTGAGCTGCTTGACCACGTCGGTGATCCAGCCGGCGCCGAACGATTCCCAGGCGACCATGTCGACGCCGCGCTCGCCGAGCAGCGACCACAGCGCCATCTCGACAGCGCCCGTGTCGGAAGCCGGAACGATGCCGATGCGGTAGTCGGCTGGAACCTGGAGAACTTCGCGGGTCAGCGCGATGGCCTGCTCGAGCTTGGTCTTGCCGACCTTGGCGCGGTGCGAGCGGCCAAGCGGAGCGTCGGCGAGTGCCTGGAGCGACCAGCCGGGACGCTTTGCGCAGGGACCTGAGGAGAAATTGGGGTTTGCCGGACGGAGTCCGGGCTTGGCGACGATCGTCATCGTGGTGCTATCCTTCCAGATAGGTGGCCCCTCGTTGGGGAGGGGTGGCCCACGGACGGCGATATTCCTGAGGGCCTTCGGCGTCAAGAGGAAAGTTTGCGTCGCAAGGAGAACATGCGTCAACGAGGCCTATGCAGGCCGCCGGACTGCGGGTCGCCGATCGGCCATTCCCGCAAACTGCAAGCTCCGCCTAGTCGACCGGCAGCAGATAGCCCGCGTGTACCAGCTGCTCTTGCAGCAACTCCCTGATAGCTTCCTGCCGGCTGGCTTCGGTCTGCTTGCCTCGGCGATATTCGTCCACCGCTTCCAGCACCACGGATGGAAACCTCATATGAACGGCCTCCGTCCCCGCCGGCCGCCGCCCTCGTTTCGGAAAGTTTCCACGCAAGTTCGCCTCCAAGCAAAGCCAAGGCTAGGAAAAATAGTTTCCTAAAAATGAAATTGCAACAAGGAAGCCGGGTGACGAGAGGGGCGATGACGCCGTGTCTGATACTCATTGTGGGCACTGCGAAATCCAGCTTGCGGCGCGCGCGCATTCTCCGTACCGGGAACTCTTGTCGGCGAAGCGTTGGTCGCGACACCTATCGTGTCGGCAGATTGAACATCATCGCCGAGCGCCTCGCAGCGATGCCTACTTGGCCGGAGCGGATACGCTGGATATATAGCCGTTAGTCGATGTTAGCGGATAGGTTCTCGGCTCGCCAGCCGACAGAATGATCGGTGGGGGGACGCTTGCCAGGGATTTCAAGAGAGTAGCTGCCGAATGAATGCGACCACGGGAACGACGGAGTTCTCCACGCGATATGGGAGTGTGCTCATCAAGGCACACGACCGTCCGATTGCGGATTCGTTGTCCAAGTACGGCGAATGGGCGCAGATCGAGATCGACTTCCTTGCCCAGTTCATCTCGCCAGGCAGCCTGGTTCTTGATGTAGGTGGCCATGTAGGGCTTCACGCCCGTGCCTTTGCCAGCCTTGCCAATGATGTGACGGTTCATTCCTTTGAGGCGCAGCCACAATTGGCGGGCTTGCTGTCGCGCAACGCCGAGAAGTTCGGAGGGCAGATCAGCGTTCACCCGGGGGCCATCGGCGAGAAAGCAGGACGTGCCTATATCGGGAGGCTGCCCGACGATCAAAATGTCAATGCCGGTGCACAGTCAGTCAAAAGCGCGGCTGGCTCAAATGACATTGCCGTCGAAGTCAGGGCGATTGATGACTATGAGTTCGACCGCGTTGCCTTCATCAAGATGGATATCGAAGGCTACGAGTCGCTGGCGCTGAAAGGTGCGTTCAAAACGATCACTCGCGACAAGCCGGCAATCTTCTGTGAAGTGAACTCCATTGGACATGCTTCCGGCCTGTTTGATGTGATGTCCACGCACGGCTACGTCTCGTATTTTGTATCGACTTCCGCCTACAACGCGCAAAACAGCAATGGCGATCCGGAAAACATGTTCGGCGTCGCGCACGAGACAGCGTTGCTGTTTCTGCCGGCAGGTCACGAGGCTCCGTCGCAAGGCCGCGCCAGTGTGTGCAAGCGGGTGGATGGCATAGACGAACTGGTGCCGCACTTTGTTGCTGCTCCCCGCTACGGCGACGATACGGACCACGACCGGAATTGGGTTGCCCTCGGCGAAGAACTGGCAAGTGTAAAGCGCGCGCTTGCCGAAGCCAGGACTGAGGCCGAGTCCCGGCAAGCCGATGATGCTGACCGTGACCGCAAGCTGGTAGCTCTCAATGAAGAACTGGTCGTTGTAAAGCACGCGCTCGCCGAAGCCAGGGCCGAGGCAGAGTCCCGGCATGTTGATGTTGCGGACCGTGATCGCAAGCTGGTCGCCCTAACCGACGAACTGGCGGCTGCAAAGCGCGCGCTAAACGAAGCCAAAGCTGCGGCCGCGTCCCGACATGCGGATGATGCGCACCACGACCGGAATTGGCCTCTCAATGAACAGCTGGCCGGCGTGAAGCGCGCGTTGGCCGAAGCCAGGGCCGTTGCATCCGGGCATCAGGCCGAAGTCGCCAAGCAAAAAAGCGAAATCGCGGGGCTCAATGAGGCAGCCAGCCTGTATCGCATTCGCCATGATCGCTTGTCCGAGTACATTTCCGACGGGCAACTGGCCGCACGTCGCAGAAGTGCGCTGGGAACCCTGGCGCGCAGGTTCGGGCGTTCAGAGTTGGCGCTGATCTGTCGGACCTTGGTCAATTCAGGGCTGTTTGACCGCAAATGGTACAAGGACAGCTACCCTGACGTTGGTGCCTCCCGGCATGAGCCGGTGGTCCACTACGTGCTCTTTGGCGCTTATGAAGGGCGCGATCCATGCAAGGGCTTTGATACCTCCTACTACCTCGAACACAATACGGACGTTCGCAATTGGGGTGGCAATCCGCTGCTGCACTATATCGAGAACGGCGAGCGGGAAGGACGGTGGCCGAATGGGAACTTCGATCCGGTATCCTATCTGAAGGCCAACCCGAATGCGGACAGGACGAAGACACTCCTGAGCCAGCATCTTCAGAGCGTCAGCCGCGACGATCACGTCAAACCTTCCTTTCGCCCTGCGGCGCCAGACTGGGGTGACTTCGAAGCGCTGGCGGCCCAGGCGACGGCACCTGTCGATTCGCACGCCACGGTAGACGTGATTGTTCCGGTCTATCGCGGCTATGACGACACGCTGGCCTGCATCATGTCGGTGCTGACGAGCACAAACACGACCGACCTCGAGCTGATAGTGGTTGATGACGCTTCGCCGGAGCCTGAGTTGTCGCGCGCGCTGGAGCGGCTTGCCGGGATGGGGCTCATCACGCTGCTGCGAAACCAGAAAAATCTGGGTTTTGTCGCGACCGTAAACCGCGGTATCGCCCTGCACCCTGACCGCGACGTGCTTCTCTTGAACAGCGACACCCTGGTTTTCAACGATTGGCTTGATCGGCTGAAAGATCATGCGATGGGAAGTCAGGTGGCGACAGTAACGCCGTTCACCAACAACGGCACGATTTGCAGCTATCCGAAATTCTGTAAGGACAATCCGGCGGAACTGGACGTCCCGTTTGCCAAGATTGATGAATATGCCGCCGTGGCAAACCGAGGCGGCGCCGTCGAGGTGCCGACGGGCGTCGGCTTCTGCATGTATGTGACACGTGCCGCATTCGCGAAAATAGGCGACTTTGACGTCAAGACTTTCGGTCGCGGCTACGGCGAGGAGAACGACTTCTGCGTCCGAGCGGAAGCCCACGGCATGCGCAATCTGCATGCACTTGATGTCTTTGTCTTCCATTCCGGGGAGACGTCGTTCAGTTCGGGCGCCGCGCAGGCAAAGAAGGACGGCTACCGCGCACTGATCAGGAAGCACCCCCATTACACCGCGTCGGTTGAGCGCTACCTCGCTTCCGACCCCGCAAAAGCGGCGCGCGCACGGCTGGACATAGCCCGTCTTGTCGAAGGTCGCCTCGCTCGGGTCGTACTTTGCTTTACCCATGGCTGGGGTGGCGGGATCGATCGCTACCTTTCCGATCGTGCGGCGTCAGGGGTGTCGGGCGGGGAGGCCTTGCTTTGCGCCGTACCTGTACAGGATGGCGCGGCGTTCAGGATCACCAATGTGGCGTCGCAGGGCGACTTCGCAAATCTCGATCCGTTTGAGGTGGAAGGCAGCCTTTCAACGCTTGTCGGCCAACTCCATGGAATCGTTTCGCATATCGAGGTCCACAGCACGGTTCGCTGGTCAAGCAAGGTCCTCGACCTAGTTCCAGAGTTGGCGCGCGAATTGGGCGTGACCTATGATGTCATGTTGCACGACTACGTGTCTGTTTGTCCGCAGGTGACCATGATTGGCAGCTCAGGACATTATTGCGGTGAACTGGGTGTGGAGCAGTGCAACCAGTGCATTGTCGAGAATCCCAAGTCTCCCAACACTATTCATCCTGATTGGCAATCCGCCGATATGGCGGACATTGGTGCCTGGCGGCAGAGATACGAGGACTTCGTCGCAGGAGCCAACGAAGTGGTCGCGCCAAGCCAGGACGTCATTCTGAGAATGGCGCGCTATCATCCCGGTCGCGAAATCGTCCTGCGTCCGCACAGGGAATCAGGCCGGCCTTTCGCCCGTCAGGTCGCTCTTCCATATGAAGGCGGGGTCCTGAAAGTCGTGACCATCGGTGCCATCGGTGACCACAAGGGCGCCCGCATTCTGGAGGCCTGCATCGACGATGCCCGAAACCGCGACCTTCCGATCGCGTTTTCAATCGTCGGCTACACGAGCAGCCCGAAGCTGAATGGCTCTCCGGAAATCCACATCACAGGCGGCTACAAAGAGGACCAGGTATTCAACGCGCTCGACGATGTGAAGGCGCACGTCGCTCTGCTGCCCTCCGTTTGGCCGGAAACCTACTCTTACACTCTGTCCATAGCGCTGGAGGCCGGGTATCCGATCTGCACTTTCGACATGGGAGCTCCCGCCGAACGTCTTCGCGCCTTGGGTACGGGGTTGCTCCTGCCGCTCGAAACAATGTCGGACCCGGCCAGGATCAATGACCTGCTTCTGGCCCAATTCACGCCAGCGAAAAAAGAACTCCTGAAAGCCTCGTGATGTGATTGCCCTTGACGCAAGGTCCGCGCCGTCAATCTGGAGATTGGAAGTCAAATGCACGCCGAACTGAATCCTGGCCATTCGTTTAGATCCGAAGATGGCATTTGGATTGACCGGAACTGGACGCCAGTTGGGGTAACCAGCCAGTTTCTGGAAAATGCCGACACCTATCATCAGCGCTACTACAACAACGGGTACTGGCGATATTTGATCTCTCGTGCATTCGATTTCATGCTCGAGCGAGATAAGGCAGTTCCGCTGCGCCTGTTGGATGTGGGCTCGGGAAGCGGCAACACGGTGTTTGCCGCCGCTGCAGAGTTTCCAAATGCAACAATTGTCGCCTCTGACATATCTCCCGATCTGTTGAAGATCCTGCACGCAGCAACGGCACGGATCGAAGGCGCGTCAGGCCGGGTGGCATGTTACTGCGTTGATTTCCACAAGGACGTTTTTCGGAGGGAGCAGTTTGACCATGTGATAGGAGGAGCCATTCTCCATCATATGCTTGACCCTCTTGAGGCGCTGCGCAATGCCTTCACTTGGCTCAAGCCTGGTGGACATATTGTACTGTTCGAGCCTATGGAGGCCGGCGCACACTTGATGTCGGCCGTTTACGGAACATTGCGGGATGAACTCGAAGGTCAGATTCCTTCAGATTTGATGCGTTTTTTCAACGGCATTATCGAGGACTACGAGGCCCGTTTTGGGGTTCCTCGCATTAAGCCTTGGACCGCCAATCTGGACGACAAGTGGGTGTTCAATGCCACTTATCTGCGGGGCCTAGCGCGCGAGCTTGGATGCTCAAATGTTACAATAAGGCCTCTCACTGACGACTTTTCTACAATGTTTGAGCAAGCCGTCCTTGGCACCCTCGGCGCCAGCGGTAGACCCCGGGAGTTGCCCCAGTGTGCGTTGGATTTACTTCGTAAGCTGGATGCGGGCGTTTCCGCGGATGTAAAGAGCAGGATGGTAGCCGAGGCGATCGTCCTACTTACCAAGTGAGCCATCTTCCGAATCTGCGGAATAGTCAGACTCAAGCGCTGGGCGAAGGCTCTCGACAACACGGACAAAATCCGCTCTGTCAGACCTGAACTTCTGCTCCCATTCGCGGCTCTTGTTGTCCGAGATCTTTTCTACTCGTCCCGTCTCTGCTTTTAGGTTCTGGGGCGTCCCATGAATATGTGATGCAATCCAGTTAAGCACTCCATCGGGGCTCTGGGTGATGTCTTCGTAGAAGAATCTCTTGGGCGACATTCGGCAGCGCGCGAAAAGCCGGGAAAAGGCAATTTCGTCATTTAGCGCGTGATGACACCAGTGTTCGATCTTTTGCTCGCTGTACTCCATAGCGGCATGTCTCGTGATCGAATCGTCCGTTGCTTGGTGGCTATGGTAGAGGCCGCTCTCCGCGCTCCTGTAAAGCGATACAGCTTGAGCAATCATATCTTTACGACGCAGATAAAATTCTGCAATTCGTGGCCGTGGAAGTTCAAGCATCTCGGCAACGCAACTTGCCTGAAAATATGACAACTCCAATCCCACGACGCCATTTGACGATCTGCTCAACCTGACATGCTCTAGAAGGTGTTTGTTGACGTCTAGCGGCGCGAAAGGGCTTCCAACGATGTTTTCGTTAAACCATTCATCTGGCTTTCCCAAGGCGCCAGTGCTTTCGGCTATCTCCATGAGCCACGTACTTCCGGAGCGTCCACCGAAGTAAATGACGTATGGGATGTTATTCTTCTTAACTTTCTTTATCGTTTCTCGACGAATAACGCTTTCGTGCGCAAATGCGCTCCAGACCCAATCTCTAGGATGCATCCGCTTTAATTCTTGCTTATTTTGGTCATGAAATGCGGTTTCTTATAGCCCTGTCCGAGTTGTCGATTGTTTTTAAGAAATAGGTCCGTTGTGAACGGGCGTCAACGGTGGGAGACGCCTCTCTGTTACCTGGAGCTAAATTTGGTGAGCCCAAAGACAAAAAAAGGCGGGCCTTGGCCCGCCGCTGTCACCATCTCTAAGCTATCAGGCGCCTACCAAAGGTCGTAGCGCAGGCCGACCCTGACCTGGTGGAAGTCGACGCCCTTCTTCATTTGCACTGCCGGCACGTCGGCGTACTCCAGGCCAGGTGCCGCGAGATACTGATAGCCTACGTCGATCGAGGCGTTCTGGCTGACCTTGTAGGCGACGCCGGCATTGAGCGAGTAGGCCAGGGCGTATTGCGTGTCGCGGAGGTGCCAGTCGGGCGTCGTCGTGGTGTCGTCTACCCGCTGGCTGGAGTAGATGAGACCGACGCCGGCGCCGACGTAGGGCGTGAAGCCGGCAATGGTGCCGAGGTCGACATAGGCATTGGCCATGCCGGTCCACATGCTGTTTTCGACCCGGGTGGAGTCGGTGCCATCCGACCAGGCATACTTGTCATGAGCCAGGAAGCCCAAGTTGAGGTCGCCGCGCAGGTAGTCGGTGAAATGATAGCCCGCGCCGATGCTGCCATTGACGAAGGTGCTGTCCGATTCGACCCCGAACAGGGTGAAATCATAGGGCGACTTCGTAATGTTGTAGCCGACGTCGCCGCGCAGGTACCAGCCGGAGCCGACTTCGACGGGGACATATTCCGGCGCTTCGTCGATGACGACAGGCGGGTCGTAGTCGGCAGCGCCCGCCGCCAGCGGCCAAAGCATGGTCGCGGCCAATGCCAGCGCTATGCGGGACGTCAAGGTCATGATCGCATTCTCCCGAAATGGCCCCAGGTGTTGCCCAGGAATCCAGCAGCCGTTGGAGGCATCATTAACCATAGAGGTTAAGTCACGGTTAAGGATAACAGATGGTTAGCAGGTGTTTTGCGGTCGGCTGGGCAGAGAAAAACCGCCCGGCAAGCCGGGCGGTTCGATGTTGGTCAGGATCCAACTGGTCGCCTAGTTCAGCGAGTAACGGACGCCGAGCTTGAAGTCGTGCGAGGTGATGTCCTTGAAATGCATGCCGTCGTTGGGACGGTTGAAGGCCGGGTCGTCATTGTAGATCGTGCCGGTACGCGCGTCGCCGAGATTGACGAAGCTGTAGCCTAGGTCGACCGTCATGCGTTCGGTTGCCTTTATGCCGAGGCCGGCATGGAGCGCCCAGGCAAAGTTCCACTTCGACGCCGAGCCAGCATAGCCGCCACCGTTAGCGATGACATTGGTGTCGCGGAAACCCGAGATGGTGTTACGCGACGCGCCGATGCCGGCGCCGAGGTAAGGCGTGATGCCGTAGAAGGTGCCAACATCTGCGTAGGCGTTGGCAAGGAACAGCCATTCCGACTTCTTGGCACGGTAGTCGTTGGTGTTGGTCACAGGAGCGCCGCCACCGCCTGGGCTGAAGGTGACGTAGTCAAGCGCGTTGAAGTTGGCCGATCCGCGATACTCGGCGGTGATGTCGCCGCGCAGGAAGTCGTTGTACTGGTAGCCGACGCCGACACTGAAGATCGGTGCCGAGCCGAAGCCGCCCTTGTCGAGCCAGCCGTGCTCGATGATCGCCGGATCGTCAAACAGAACCGTGTCGAGGGTCTTCACCCGCTGATTGCTCATGCCGATGTGGCCGCGAAGATACCAGCCGCCATAGGATGGCTGCTCGACCTCGATGATCGGCTCGGGCATGTCGGCGGCGAATGCCGGCCCGGCCACGCCAACGAGCAGCGCGGCGAATAATGCGTTCCTTCCGATATTAAACATGCTGATAACCCTATCCCTGCGGACCGCAACGCGCCCGGCCATGACTAACCCGCGTGGATAATGCTTGGTATAGGTTAAGGCGTGCTTAACCGTGTCGGTTAACCACGAATGCTTTGCAATCAGCGGTTTCATCGGCCGCCGCCGGCTGCTTTGGCCATGAAAAAAAGCCGCCGGAGGCGGGCTTTTCGAGTGCTGGAGAAGCGTTCCTCAGGTGGCCGAGCGGCTCTCCGAGATGCCGCCGACAATGTCGTTGACCACTGTCTCGACCAGCTGCGGATCGTCGCCTTCAGGGGGTGCGATCTTTCATGGGTTTATACGCTGCCTGGTGTCAGGCTACACGGCAGGTAGATGAGCGCGAACGTTGCCTCTTTCTGAAGAAGGTATAACCGAACGCCTTGACCGCGCGTCTCAACTGCTTGACCGAGCGTCCCAAGCCATTGACTAATATAGCCAATGCGGATCACCTCGCGCCGTTCGATCGATGCCGTTCCGGACAGGGAACAGTAGAAGGTTCGACACCGGATCTGATGGGCGGGGGCCAAGATCGACATGGCGGCATCACAGCGAATCGAATGGCCGTTTGCGGCGGGAGCAGAGTGTTTCGCTGCATGGAAAGGTCTGCTTTCCCTGCTTGTCGACTGTGCCATTCCCGATGATGCCGACCCCGCGCTGTTTGATTTTCATGGCCGCAGCTGGCAGCTTCCGGGTGCCTTCCTGCACGTCAATGGCGGATCTGCGATGACGATGTCGCGGACCCAAAAGATCATCGACGAACGCCCGGCCCCGCACATGGTGCTGTACATGGTTATGGAAGGGCAGGTTACGACCAATTACGACGGGTTGATCCAGGAGCATGTGCCCGGGGATATTGTCGTCGTCGACTATTCGATGCCCTATGAGAGCCAGACCCCCGGCTATGAGGGGATCACGCTGACCTTCGACAAGGCCAGTGTGCCGGTCGAGCTGCAGAACAACACGCACGGGCTGGTGTTGACGGCGAACGACCCCAGCGGCGCCATGCTCGGGACCCAGCTCAAGGCGCTCGTGGAGCATATTGAAGGTCTCAGCATCCATCAGAGCCAGGTGATGGTTGACAACATCCTGCGCTTTGCCGCCGCTGCCTTCACGACTCCCTTGACGCGCGAAAGACGTGACAAGCGCTTCCTCTTCCAGCGTGCGTCGTCGACTGCGCGACAAAAGCTGTCCGATCCCGACTTCGGTCCGGATGAGATGGTGGCTGTGCTGGGTGTTTCCAGGTCGAAACTCTTCCGCCTGTTCGAGCCGCATGGTGGCGTGCAACGCTGGATGCTTGCCGAACGGCTCAAGGGAAGCCTGCAGAGCATTCTGCGTTCGACGCCGGATCACAAGATAGCAGCCATCGCTCGCGATCACGGGTTTCGCAGCGAGGCGCACTTCAGCCGCGCCTTCCAGAAGCGGTATCAGGTCAGCCCCAGTTCCGTGCGCCGCATCGCCAACGATTCAGTGGGCATGGCCGCCTATGAGACTGTGCTGAAGCAAGGCAGCGGAAATGGAGCGGCGATCGTCGAAGCCTGGCTTGCGTCCGCTCGAGCCTGAGAACCGACCGTGCCGAGCATTTTTGGAGCCCCGTGCAAACGAAAAGGGCGGCCCGAAAGCCGCCCCGACTGGTTCGCGAAGCCTGATCAGAACCTGTAGTTCAGGCCGGTCTTGAGCGTGTGGAATGCGGTGTCGACGCTGGTACGCCCGTCGTCGCGGTAAAACTCATTGTATCGGGAAGTTTCGATACTCCCCAGGTCGACATAGAGATACTCGGTCTTGAGCGTGATGCGCTCGGCCAGGCCGTATTCGAAACCGGCGCCCGCCGTCCAACCCAGCTTGGTGTCGGAAAACGAATGGCTGCGGCTGTTGCCGGAAGCTCCATCATCCCAGTATTCGTTGTCGACGGCAGATGTCTTGATGCTGCCATAGGCTGCGCCGCCGGTGCCGTAGATCAGGAAGTTGTCCATGGCATAGCCGAGCCGGCCCCGCAGTGTGCCAAACCAGGCGATCTTGGTCTCTACGTCGCGGTTGCCGAACTCACCGAGATCGATCCAGTTGTAGCTCTGGGAGTCCTTTGCCTCGATTCCAGATGCGGAAAGATCCGCTTCGACGCCAGCAATCCAGTTGGGACCAAGCTGGTGGTTGTAGCCGACCTGCACGCCACCAAACGCGCCAAAGGCCGTGATGTCTTCGATGAGGCGGTAATCGCCAGCCTCATCCAAAGGACTGGCGGTATGATCGAACGCGTGCTTGAACGTGCCGCCGCCAATGCCGCCGTGAACGCCGACGTAAAAGCCGCTCCAGTCATAGGCGAAGCGTTCCGCGACCGGTGCCGGTGCTGGCTCGCCGGCCAGATCTGCGGCCTGGGCCGCGACGGTACCTAAGAAAAAAGCAGAATGTATTGCAGCAATTCTGAGAAAATCATTCACAGGCAGCCCCGAGATTCACATGTGGAGAACATCATTTTTCTCTACATGAGAAGCCGGTCACTCACCTTGATCGCGCGTCTCATCTTCATGACCGGGCGTCCCAATATGTCTTCCAGCCTGGTTTGGGGCAGTGACAGCATGGCCTGCCGGTGCGAGAGCAACGACGGCAGTTCACCGAATGCTCTGCCGGTGGCTGGCGCGCGCAACACATGTTTGCGTTGCGTCGGCCTCTCACACACTGGCTTTACAGCGCTTTTGTCGAGCCCGCACTGCGTGCGACTGATTTAAGGGATGGGCAATGAACAAGGTTCTACTCGCGACGACATGCCTATTTGTCGTTTCCGGCAGTGCGCTGGCGTCTGACATTGCTGTCCTTGCACCAGCTTCGGAACTCACCGTTGCTGCCTTCACCTGGACAGGCGGATATGTCGGCGCCCAGACGGGGTATGTCAGGGGAGATGGCAGCTTCGGGGGAGATGGCGATCATGCCAATCCGAGGCCGGACGGTTTCGTCGGAGGCTTGTACGCCGGTGCGAATTACCAATTCGGCAACAACGTCGTCGTCGGCATTGAAGCCGACATGGCCTGGAGCGGGGCCGACGACAGTGCTCTCGTCTATAATTCGGCCGGCATTCCCTGGCCCGCCGACTACCCGGTCGTCCAGGAGATAAACCGAACTGGCGCGGTCCGTGCGCGCCTCGGATACGCCATGGACCGGTGGCTTCCTTACATCGCCGGTGGCGTTGCATTTGCCGCGGTAGATCAAAGGCTCGTCGGAGCCGATGGAAATTTCAACACGACCTATACCGGTTGGACGCTTGGCCTCGGCACGGAATACGCCTTCTCCGACAACATGATTTTCCGGGCCGAGTATCGCTATGCCGATCTTGGGAGCAAGGCGTTCGACGTGCCGGATTCACCTCCGTTGGACATCGCGCTCAAGACCAGCGACGTCCGCGTCGGCATCGCCTACAAGTTCTGACAGGCGACCTCACCTCTGGCCCATCCCCAATGGCAGCAGGTTTGTTCTTTTGAATCAGGAACCCCGGGGCAACGGGGCACCTGAAAGGCCGGTGCCTGCCGTTCACCCGCTGGTGCCGGCCACAGCCACTTCGGTCTTCAGGACTTGCATCGGCGGCGCCGACAAATTCTTTGCGCCAGTTGATTTTGGCTCGGGCTCGTACCGGGCCCTCCCTCATTGAGCGAGCGGCACGGCAACGCCATTCGACCGGCCATGATCATACGTCTCATCTTGATGACCGAACGTCCCAATGTGCAGGGCCACCGTGCTCGGGGCAGTGACAGCATGATCGGCATCGCCGAGAGATATCCTCGGTCTTGACGCCCGCCGTCTGCGGAGGACGGCAAGACACGGGCGGAGCGAGAGCCGGGGGACACGAGCATGCCGGACGAAGCAGTTCAGAAGCAGCAGATCGGGGAAGCATTGGTGGAGAGACCCGCCCGCCCGCAGTCATCATTTGCGGGTTGGGTCCTGCGCAACGCATGGTCATTTGTCACGTTGGACAGCCGACGCGCGCATCGCGACCAAAGGTCGGACGGAATGGAAGCGTTCGATATGCTCGGCGGCTGGAAAGGCCGCGACGCCAAGCGGCGCGACCTCTAACGCGTCAGCATCTTGAGCCCTGTCGGGCGAAACAATCCTGGGCGAGCGAGAGCGGCTTTGGCGGTGCACCGAGTGCTCTGCTGGGCAGTAGCGTGCGCAATGGACAACTGCGTGTCGGTCTTTTCGTTGTCGAAAATTTTTGAGGGAAAAATGCCAAGCATTGCGAAATTGTACTTCATCACGGCGATCTGTTTTCTTGTCGCCGGAATCCTGGTTGGCCTGCAGATGTCGATTGCGCATGACTACACTGCCACTGGCGCGCATGCGCACATCAACCTGCTCGGTTGGGTGACCATGGCCATTTTCGGCACATTTCACGCGCTTAACCCGCGCGGTGCCGGCACCCGTTTCGCGAAGGCGCAGTACTATGTCTACACCGGCGGCGTGGTTGTGATGACGCCGGCTCTCTACTTGCTGCTGACCGGGAAGCCGTCATTCGAACCGGTTGTCGCCGTATCATCTCTAGTGGTGTTTGCCGGCGTCCTCATGTTCGCCGCGATCATGTTTCGCGCTCGCGCGGACTAAGCGATCTTCGGCGCGCCATTCACGCCTATCGAAGTGGTGCGCCACCGTGGCAACCGCCCGACTTCAGCCGCAGGACAGCGCCAGTTTCGACATACAAAAAAGCCCGCCGGAAGCGGGCTTTTCATACTTGAGAGGCTTTCTCAGGCGGCCGAGCGGCTTTCTGAGATGACGCCGACAATGTCGTTGACGACGGTCTCGACCAGCTGCGGGTCGTCGCCTTCGGCCATGACGCGGATCAGGGGTTCGGTGCCGGACGGACGGATCACCAGGCGGCCGGTCTTGCCCAGGCGGTTGCGGCCGTCCTCGATCGCTGCCTTGACCAGCGTCTCCTCGAGCGGCTTGCCACCGGAGAAGCGCACGTTCTTGAGCAACTGCGGCACCGGCTCGAAGGTGCGGCTGAGTTCGCTCATCGGCTTGTTCGAACGCTTGATGCAGGCCAGCACTTGGAGTGCCGCCACAAGGCCATCGCCGGTGGTCGAATAGTCGGTCAAGACGATGTGGCCGGACTGCTCGCCGCCGATGTTGAGCCCATGCGCGCGCATGTGCTCGACGACATAACGGTCGCCGACCTTGGTGCGGTGCAGTTCGAGGTTGAGCCCGGTGAGATAGCGCTCGAGGCCGAGGTTCGACATGACAGTCGCCACCACGCCGCCGCCGGCGAGACGGCCGCTTTGCTGCCAGGACTGGGCGATAAGCGCCATGATCTGGTCGCCGTCGACGACGGTGCCGTTCTCGTCGACGATGACGACGCGGTCGGCGTCGCCGTCGAGCGCGATGCCGATGTCGGCGCGGACCTCGTGGATCTTCTTCTGCAGGCTCGCAGGATGGGTCGAGCCGCATTCGGCGTTGATGTTGAACCCGTTGGGCTCGACATTGATCGGGATGACTTCGGCGCCGAGTTCCCAAAGGGCGGCGGGCGCTACCTTGTAGGCGGCACCATTGGCGCAGTCGACGACGATGCGCAGGCCCGACAGCGACATCGAACGGGGCAGGGTGCGCTTGGCGAATTCGATGTAGCGGTCATGCACGCCGTCGACGCGCTTGGCCCGGCCGAGCCCGTCGGAATCGGCGAGCATCGCGGTCACGTCCTCGTCCAGCATCGCCTCGATGCGCTGCTCGATCTCGTCGGACAGCTTGTAGCTGTCGGGGCCGAACAGCTTGATGCCGTTGTCATGGTAGGGGTTGTGCGAAGCCGAGATCATGATGCCGATGTCGGCGCGCAGCGAGCGCACCAGCATGGCGACAGCCGGCGTCGGGATCGGCCCGAGCAGGAACACGTCCATGCCGGCGGCGCACAGGCCGGCCACCAGCGCGTTCTCGATCATGTAGCCCGACAGGCGCGTGTCCTTGCCGACGACGACGCGGTGCCGGTGGCTGCCGCGCTGGAAGCAAAGGCCGGCGGCCATGCCGACCTTCATCGCAATCTCTGCGGTCATCGGAAATTTGTTGGCCCGTCCGCGAATGCCGTCGGTGCCGAAATAGCGTCCAGCCATGTTTAGCCTGTCCCCGTGAAGTCCACCCGCGTTTGCTTTGCCACAAGCCGGGCCGACCAACGCATCACATTTGGTGAGTTTATGTCACAAAAGCTTAGAAAAGGGTTGGGGTTTTGGGGGGAGTCAGGAGTCTTTGCTGGCTAGGCCCAATTCTAGCCGGATCATTGCCACTAGCTCGACGAGACGGGGCGATCTCGTAAGCCAAGTCGCTGCCGCTAGCGTCTCGACAAGAACCAAGTCGATGGCGTTTTGCGAGTGGGTGATCGTCAATTCGTCCTTATCAATGCCGTGCCGAAAGAGGTCGAGATGCAGGCCTCCATTCTCATTCAATGATACGCCTGTAGAGCTTCGTATTTTAGCTAGGGTTTCGTCGACCTCGTCGTTCGGGGCGCCGGAGTGAACACCGGAAGATACATTCGCCATGTATTTTATGACTTGCTGACGGGTGATCCATCGCCCACGATAGCATATGACTTTCTGTTGTGAGAATTGATCTAGAGTTAGCTGGGTATCAGCGATCGCATCATTGCTAGGCAATTTCTTGATAAGCCGCTTAATGAGTGTGTTCTCAGAAAGGCGGTGTGGGTTCGCTATATCGAAAGCCGTTATGCGATCAATTCTGCCGTTAAACATAGAGGCGCCACCGCTTAGGAACAGCAAATACGGCACTTGCTCTTCAACTCGATAAAAGGGCCGATTGTCAGGTGCAGTAAGAGTGATCTTTCCTACTCTGGGAGAGGCAACGATAGCTATGTCGTTTTCGACGATCAGTCTCCGCAGGATAGCGCTGAGGTGTCGGATGTCGCGGCGAGAGGTGTCTTTCTTCGCGATAACCTCCCCCAAGTGCTCCATATCCTCAACAAGCGCGCTCGCGGCATCACGAGTTGCCCTAAGTAATTGCGCGCGCTTCTCTTCAGACAAGGTCATGGTAGGAAGTTCCTATGACAGAGATTGACGATGATGAGAACAGTGCTGCGCGTTAGAAATCTCTCCATTCAAGTAGGAGACGACGAGAAGCCGAGAGAACAGCAGAGGAGTGAATCTTCCGGGTGTCTGCGACGTTTATGCCAACGAACGAAGGTAGGCGTTTTCTTCGCGATCGACGACATTGGAAATCTGGACCGATGGTGACCGCGTTACTGCGATCATCTACAACTGACCAGACGTATCGTCCGACAACAAAAAAACGCCGCCGGGTTTCCCCAGCGGCGTTTTTCATTCAGTACCGGCGTTGACGTCTCAGCTCGACGGCTGCGGCTCCATGCCGCCTTCGGGCTCCGAACCCTTCTTCTTGCCGCGGGTCGAGCCGGCCTTGGGCACGGCCGAGCCGCGCGACGGCGGGGTGTCGTCGCCCATGTCGCGGGCCGGCTTGTTGCCGGCGATCAGCTGCTTGATCTCTTCGCCCGACAGCGTCTCGTATTCGAGCAGGCCTTCGGCGAGGAGGATCCAGTCCTTCTTCTTCTTGGTCAGGATCGTCTTGGCGGAGGAATAGGCCTCGTCGATCAGGCGGCGCACTTCGGCGTCGATGATCTGCGCGGTCTCTTCCGACACGTTCTGCGTCCGTGCGACCGAATGGCCGAGGAACACCTCTTCCTGGTTGTCGCCATAAGCGACATGGCCAAGCTTGTCGGAGAAGCCCCAGCGCGTGACCATGGCGCGTGCCAGCTTGGTCGCCTGTTCGATGTCGGAAGACGCACCCGAGGTGATGTTTTCCTTGCCGAACTTGAACTCCTCGGCGACGCGACCACCCATCATGATCGCAAGGCGCGAGATCATGTATTTGTAGCTCATCGAGTAGCGGTCGCCTTCCGGCAGCTGCATGACCATGCCGAGCGCGCGGCCACGTGGGATGATCGTTGCCTTGTGCAGCGGGTCGGCGACAGGAACGTTGAGCGCCAGGATGGCGTGTCCGGCCTCGTGATAGGCGGTCAGTGCCTTTTCTGCCTGGGTCATGGCCGAGGAGCGGCGCTCGGCGCCCATCATGATCTTGTCCTTGGCGTCCTCGAACTCGGCCATGGTGACGAGCCGCTTGTTGCGGCGCGCCGCCATCAGGGCGGATTCGTTGACGAGGTTCATCAGGTCCGCACCCGAGAAGCCCGGGGTGCCGCGCGCGATGACCTTGAGGTCGACATTGGGCGCCAGCGGAACGTTGCGGACATGGACCTTGAGGATCTTCTCGCGGCCGACGATGTCAGGGTTCGGCACCACGACCTGGCGGTCGAAGCGGCCCGGACGCAGCAGTGCGGGATCGAGAACGTCGGGACGGTTGGTCGCCGCGATCAGGATGATCGACTCATTGGCCTCGAAGCCGTCCATTTCGACCAAAAGCTGGTTCAGCGTCTGCTCGCGTTCATCGTTGCCGCCGCCGAGGCCAGCACCGCGATGGCGGCCGACAGCGTCGATTTCGTCGATGAAGATGATGCAGGGCGCGTTCTTCTTGGCCTGCTCGAACATGTCGCGGACGCGGCTTGCGCCAACGCCGACGAACATTTCGACGAAGTCGGAACCCGAGATGGTGAAGAACGGCACATTGGCTTCACCAGCGACAGCGCGGGCAATCAGCGTCTTGCCGGTGCCGGGAGGGCCAACGAGCAGCACGCCGCGCGGGATCTTGCCGCCGAGGCGCTGGAACTTCTGCGGGTCGCGCAGGAATTCGACGATTTCTTCAAGGTCTTCCTTGGCTTCGTCGACGCCGGCGACATCACCGAAGGTGACGCGGCCGTGCGCTTCGGTCAGAAGCTTGGCCTTGGACTTGCCGAAACCCATGGCGCGGCCGGAACCGGACTGCATCTGGCGCATGAAGAAGATCCACACGCCGAGGATCAGGATCATCGGCAGCCACGACAGCAGCACCGAGAAGATCGAGCCGGAGCCGTCGTTTTCAGGACGGGCGTTGATGGTTACGTTCTTCTGCTCAAGCCGCGACACCAGGGTCGGGTCGCCGGGCGAGTAGGTCTGGAAGCCGGTCGAGTTGTCGATATAGGTGCCGCTGATGCGGTCACCGGCAATCGTCACCGTCTTGACGCGGCCGGAATTCAGATCCTGGAGGAACTGCGAATAGGCCACTTCGCTCGACGCACCGCGGGTCTGCGGGGTCTGGAACAGATTGAACAGGGCGATGAGCAGAACGGCTATGATCGCCCACAGCGCGAAGTTGCGATAGTTCGGATTCATCGAGTATCCCGTTGGCGTTCGTGGGGAACGCGTATGGTGAGAGTAAGCTTGCCCCTAACATAGGCACGGGCTCCCACATTGCCAAGCACGTCCCTAAGTCTCGGTTAAGGTCAAACACCAATGTGACCGCGGCATGGCGAGGCCGGGATCGGGCGTCCGCCAATCAGCTTTTGCACCGCCCGGGCCAAGGCCAGATCGAAGCCCGGCAGGAAACGCGCCCAAGGGGCGGCCACCGCGTCAGCAGTTGTTAGAAATGCCAAGCCGGCCAATGTTTCGCCGCGCCACAAGGCGGGCTCGGCCGCAAGTGCAGACCTGACAAGACTTTGCGGCGCATTAGCTTCCACTGACATGGCCGAGGCCGCGGCAACACCCAGTGGCGCGATGGTCAATTCTGTTGCTTCTTCCGGCGGCAAGAGCCCGTAGCGGCCGTCCCAGATGCCTGATGCCAATGGTGCTGCCAGCGGCAATCCGCGCCCCTCGCGCAGCACAAAAATGCCGGTGCGCCTGATGTCCACGAGCGCGCGCGACAATGTGGCGCGGGCCGGTTTTTGCCCAAGCGAATTGCCGGCCAGACGCGCCAGCAGATTCTGGACACGCGCCTCGTCTGGCAAATGCGACAACCCTCCGGCGACAGCGATCAGGATGCGCAACGCATAAGCCGCTGCATCCCTGTCGGGCGCTTGCGGGAATGACGGGTCGAGGCAAAGCAGGCCGGGGCTGACACGGCTTGCATACTCGGCGATGAGTGCTGCGCCCCGCGCGCCCAGATCCGTCCGCGCGGCACCCGCCAAACGCGCTTGGACAAGAGCGTCTTCGATATGCTGCTCGCCGCCCTGTTGCAGCGACAGCCGCATGCGCGGCCGCTCATAGGCCTGGTTGGTGTTGGTGGGGTCGTCGAGCCAGACCGTGCCGCGCGCCCGGAGCACCTCGCGCAGTCTGTCACGGCGTTGGCCAAGCAGGGGCCGGACGATCCAGATGTCGCCATCGAAAAGCGTCGTCGGCGCCATGCCAGCGCTGCCACGGCCCGTGCCGCGAGCACCGCGCATCAGCACCGTTTCGGCCTGGTCGTCTGCGGTATGGCCGGTGACGATGATTGTCGCATCCGCATCGCGTGCGGCATCTGCCAGGAGATTGTAGCGCGCGTCTCGCGCAGCGGCGGCGATGCCGGTCGACGGCTTGTCGCCGGTCCAGCGCATGGTGCGGTGGGCGATGTCGTGGCGTGCGCAGAGCTGCGCGACCTGCTCGGCCTCGGCGCTCGAACCGGGGCGCAGCGCGTGGTCGACGGTCACAGCCAGCAGCCGCGTCGAAGGCGCGTGCCGGTCGAGATGGGATTTGAGAAGGAGAAGAAGCGCTGTCGAGTCGCTGCCGCCTGATACCGCTGCGACGATCGTTGTATGCGAGGCGAAGTCGAACTCGGAAAAGTCTTGATAAAAATCGGCGTCGATCGGCTGCGTCAGCACGCGGCGAGAGCCCGTTCCTGCTTGACCCGCTCCTTGATCGCGCCCGAGACGTCGGGATAACGCTTGCCGATCTCGCCGAAGGTGGCGCAAGCGACTTCGCGCTGCTTCAGGCCGACCAGCGAAACGCCGAGCTTGAGCATCATTTCAGGCGCCTTCTTGGACTTCGGGTATTCCTTGCTGGAGGCGAGGAAGATTTCGGCTGCGTCGCGGTACTTCTTCTGCCCCAGCAGCGACTCGCCAAGCCAGAAGCGCGCGTCAGCCGTCTTGGGGTCGGCGGGGAAGCGCGAGATATGGTCGCGGAAACCCTGCTCGGCGGTGGTGTAGTCGCCCGAAAGCACGAACTGGTAGGAGTTGCGGTAAAGCTCGTCCGGATCGTTGGTGTCGGGCAAGGCGGCTACGGCGGTGCCGTTGGCCTGCGGCTGCGCCGGTGCAGCGACAGGCGCCTGCGGCTGTGCGGGAGCTGCTGCCTGCGGATTGGCGGTGTCGGACACGACGTTGCCATTGGCATCGACGGTGATGGTGCCGAACGTCGTCGGCGGCGCGCCGGTACCGCCGCCGGTTACGGCACCGGACTCGCCGGTGCCGGATTCGGTAATCACCTCTCCGACGCTGTTTCCGCCGGGGGCCGGAGCGGTTGCGGTCTGCGCCGCACCGGGTTGAGGCGCCGTGGGCGCCTCAACGATCGAGCTGTTGGTCTTGCCTGTTGCGTCGGACTTCTTCTGCCCGCCGCCTTCAAGCTCCTGGAAGCGGAACTCGTTGTCTTCCTGCATTTTCCGCATCTGCTCCTGCATCTGCAGGATCTGGAAGTTCAACTCCTCGATGGAGCCGTTGAGCTTGCGGATTTCCTCTTCGAGCGTTGTCACGCGCGGATCGCCCGCCTGGGCGAGCTGGATCGGAGTTTCGGTGCTCTCAGTCTTGCTGCCGAAAACGCCCGGCAGGCCGATCTTGGGGAAGTCGATGCCAAGGCCGTCGCGCGCGTGCGCCGCGGCCCCCGACAGAAGGAAGATGGCAAGTGTGCCACTCAGGATTGATCGAAAATGCATTAGCCTCTCGCCGTGGAAGAGAATTTGGTTGCTTTGCGCCGATGCGCTCTCGTCATTTATCAGGACCGGAGACTTCGGCCAAATTTTGTTTCAGACCGCCAGATAAGCAAAAGGCGGCCCGAAGACCGCCTTTCGTTCAATTTGGTGGCGTTCGCGCAGCTCAGCTGCCGGCGCCCGAGAGCGTCGTGACAGCACGACGGTTCTGCGACCAGCAGGAGATGTCGTCGCAAACCGCGACCGGACGTTCCTTGCCGTAGGAAATCGTCTTCAGGCGGTTCGAGGCAACGCCCTGCGAGATCAGGTAGTCGCGGGCGGCAGCGGCGCGACGCGCACCGAGAGCCAGGTTGTATTCGCGGGTGCCGCGTTCGTCGGCATGGCCTTCGACAACGACGGCGTACTGGCCGTACTTGTTCAGCCACTGCGCCTGGCGGCTCAGGATGCCCTGGGCGTCGGCACGGACCGACGAGGAGTCGGTGTCAAAGAAGATACGGTCGCCGACATTGACGGTGAAGTCCTGCGACGAGCCCGGCGTGGCCGAGCCGGCACTGCCGCCGAGGCCAAGATCGGCCGCGTTGTTAGGGGTTTTCTTCGAGGCGCAGCCGGCAATCGCCAGAGAGGCGATCAGGGCCACGACCACAGGGTTGGTTGCAAATTTTGCGATACGGCGCATCCAGCCTCTCCTTCGCATTCGAGTGATTTCGTTGAACATCCAGTAACCACGTTGCGGTTAACCGGCATTCAATGAACATGGTTAAAAATTCGTTGCCGCTCGCTGTAGCGTCCCCGCATACGGCAGTCGTCGAACATGCACTTCGCCGCGCACCGTAGGCGAAAATACGGCAGAAAGGCGGCGTCATTGGGCAAATGACGCCGCCTGGTCCATTAGTCGCGCCTTCACAAGGGAAGGTTAACGATGGGTCCTAGTCGAGCAGTGGCGACCAGGCCGGGTCGGAGGCAAAGCCCGAGGTCGGGATCGCCTGTTCGTTGCGGCCGGTGAGGTCCACCGAGTAGAGCTTGGGACCGCCGCCGCCGGGCTGGTCGCGGAAGAACATCACGACACGGCCGTTCGGCGCCCAGGTCGGGCCTTCCTGCTGGAAGCCGGTCGACAGGATGCGTTCGCCCGAACCGTCGGTCTTCATCACGCCGATCTGGAACTGGCCGCCTGACTGTTTGGTGAAGGCGATCAGGTCGCCGCGCGGCGACCAGACCGGCGTCGAGTAGCTGCCGCCGCCGAAGGAGACGCGGGTCTGGCCTGAGCCGTCCGCGCCCATGATGTAGATCTGCGGCTGTCCGCCACGGTCGGAGGTGAAGACCACCTTGGAACCGTCGGGCGAGTAGGACGGCGAAGTGTCGATGGCGCTGGAATTGGTCAGGCGCGTGGTGGTGCGGCTGCGCAGGTCCATCGAGAAGATGTTGGAATTGCCGTCGTCGCGCAGCAGGCTCATGATCACCTTCTGGCCGTCAGGCGAAAAGCGCGGTGCAAAAGTCATGCCGGGGAAGTTGCCAACGAGTTCGCGCTGGCCGGTCTCGATCTGCAACAGATAGACCTGCGGCTGTCCGCTCTCGTAGGACATGTAGGTGATTTCCTGGCGCGTCGGCGAAAAGCGCGGCGTCATCGCCATCGAGCGGCCGTCGGAGAGATAACGCACATTGGCGCCGTCCTGGTCCATGATGGCGAGGCGCTTCTTGCGCGCGGTCTTGGCGCCCGACTCGTCGATGAACACGACGCGGGTGTCGAAGTAGCCCTTTTCGCCCGTCAGGCGCTCATAGATCGCGTCGGCGATGATGTGGGCGATGCGGCGCGAATTGGCCTTGTTGGCGAAGAACTGCTCGCCGGCAAGCTGCTGGCCGGCAAAGGTGTCCCACAGCCGGAACTCGGCCTTGAGCCTGCCGTCGGCCTCCTGGCTGACGCGGCCGGTGACCAGCGCCTGGGCGTTGATGACCTTCCAGTCCTCGAAGCGCGGCGCGACATCCGGGTTGGAGATCTTCTCGATGAAGGCGCCCTTGTCGATCGGTGCGAACAGGCCCGAGCGCTGCAGGTCGGCGGCGACGATGCCGGCGATCTCGGCGCCCATCGCATCGCCCGACAGGAAGTCGGTGATGGCGATCGGCAGCGGCTCGACATTGCCCTTGTTGACGTCGATCTCGACCAGCGCGCGTGCGGGCAAGGTAGCAAACGCGGTCATGCCGCTCGCCATGGCGCCGATCAGAAGGATCGCTTTGATTACATGCTTCATTAGATAGGCCTCTTAGTTCCGGATGAGCGCGTGGGCGCTCAGAACATTTCGCTCGGGTCGAAATTGACGATGACTTGGTCCCAGCCGCCGGCATATTTGTCAGCCGGCAGATTGTACGGGGCGCATTGGAGGACGGCGCGGCGCGCCGATTCAGCTGCTGCGCGCTCGATACCGGCCGAACCACCACCGGAGATGATCTCCGGCCGTCCCTCGATCTCGCCGCTCGGCGTCAGATTGAACTGAATGGAAACCTTGAGGCCGCCACCGTCCATGGCGCCCGCCGGCACGTTCCAGCAGCGCTGGACCTGGCCGCGCAGCGCGTCCATCTCGCTCTGGCTCAGCTTGTTGCCGCCGGTGTCCTTCTTGCCGCCGAGCGATGCCTGCTCGGTCGAGCGCTTGGCGCCGCCGCCCGATGGCTTCTGCTTGTTGAGCAGGGCTGCAACCTCGTCGGCGTTGAATTCCTTCTCATCCGACTTCGGCTTGGACGAGGCCTGCTGGGTCTGCTTGTCGTCCTGCTTGCGGTCCGGCGTCTTGGCCGTCTGGGCGAGCGGCGGCTGTGGCTTGGCCTCGGGCGCTGGCGCGTTTTCGGGCAGCTTGACGGCTTCGGCCTCGGCCTGGTCGGAGACGATGGTCTCGGCAACCGGGTCGGGCTTGACCTCCTGCTTGGGCTGCGGCTGCGGCGTCACTTCCGTTGCCGGCACCGGGGTGGGCTTGGGCTCGGCCTGCTTCACCGGCTCGGGCTTGGGCTGCTCGACCGGTGTCGGCTTCGGCTCGGGCTTGGGCGAGGGCGGCGGTGCTGCCGCGACATCGACTTCCTTCTGCGTCGGCTCGGGCGTCGGCGGCTTGTCGCTGTCGGTCTTGTTGTCGCCGACGTTCTGGGCGTCCGGCACGATGTCGGGCCGGCTTGTCGGCTTGGGCGCCGGCTTTTCGTTGGCCGGGGCCTTCTTGTCGCCCTTCTGGATCTGGGTGATCGATTCCACCGGCACGATGTCGACCGGGAACGCCTCGACGTCGGCGACTTCGAGGGCGCTGGGTGCCGACAGCGTAAACAGGCCGAAGCCCAGCACCGCCGCATGCAAAACCACAGATGTCGTGAGGCCGGTCTTCATTTTGCGGGCTACTGGTCCTGTTCCTGCAGCGTGACGAGGCCGATCTTGTTGTAACCGGCGGCCTGGATGCGGGCCATGACCTTCATCACCGTGCCGTAGTCGGCGGTCTTGTCGCCGCGCACATAGATGCGCTCCTCGTAGCCGGCCTTGGCGATGGCGCCGAGCTTGGCGACGACTTCCTCGAGCGGGATCTCGGTTTCCTGGATGTGGATCTGGCCGGCTTCGTTGATCGAGATGGTGATCGGCTGCGTTTCCGAGTTCAGCGCCTTGGCTGCGGTCTCGGGCAGGTCGATCGGCACGCCGACGGTCATCAGCGGTGCGGCCACCATGAAGATGATGAGCAGCACCAGCATGACGTCGACGAACGGCGTGACGTTGATTTCGGACATCAGGCCGTGATGGCGGCCGCGCCGCCGGTGGCCGCGCCCGCCGCGGCCCGAACCGCCCGCGCTAACTGACATACCCATGGTCTACTCCTCAGGCCCGCTGCGCGACTTTTTCATCGATTTGGCGCGAGAGTATGGCGGAGAACTCGTCGGCGAAGCCCTCCATCCGCAGCGCGATCTTGCCGGCGTCGGATGACAGCTTGTTGTAGGCGATGACCGCCGGGATAGCGGCAAGCAGGCCGATCGCCGTTGCCAGCAGCGCCTCGGCGATACCAGGCGCGACGACAGCAAGGTTTGTCGACTTCGAGCCGGCGATGGCCTGGAACGAGGTCATGATGCCGACGACGGTGCCGAACAGGCCGATGAAGGGGGCTGCCGAACCGATGGTGGCGAGGAAGCCGAGGCGGCCTTCCAGCCGCTCCATCTCGCGCGTCAGCGCCAGGTCCATTGCCTTGTCGATGCGGGTCTGCAGCGCGAGCGGCGACTTGGCACCCTTCTCGAAGCTCTTCTTCCATTCCTTCATGGCAGCGACGAAGATCGCGCTCATGCCCGTGGTCTTGCGGTCGGAAAGGTTGCGGTAGAGCTCTTCCAGCGACTGGCCGGACCAGAAAATCTGCTCGAAGCGGTTCAGCGCCGCGCGCATGCGGTTGTAGGCAACCAGCTTGTCGACGATGATCGCCCAGGTCCACACCGACGCGCCGAGCAGGCCCAGCATCACCAGCTTGACCACCCAGCCGGCCTGCCAGAACAACGCCCAAATCGACAATTCCGCGCCGGTCTGGGCGAGAGGTAGGTTTTCCATCTTGTAACAGTCCTTAAGATTTCCGGGCCCGGCTCGCAGCTAGCCCTTGCGCATCATCCCATCGTGGTCCGTTCGCGCGAAGCTTCCGGAAGTGCCCCAAAATGCGCCTTTTCGGCCTTTTCGGGGCGAAATTTGGTGAAAGGAAGGCCGCTCGGAATCCTTACGACTTTCACTGGCCCCTTAATGGACCGTTATGGTTAAAGATGGGTTAGGAATATGCCGCCGCGCTAACCTGTCGCCCCGGCTGGGCCGGGGTTGAGGTGCTGTGGAGCCCACAATTGTGGCCGATGCGTCACACAATCTTGTGATCGGCAACGGCGTCGCGATTGTCCGCCGGGATCGTCGAGGGGATACCGCCAGGGCCTTACCGCCTGGGCATGAAGGCTTCGATCCAGTCCTTGGGGAAACGCCTAGGGCGGCCGTTCTCGCCGATGATCGCTGCCTCGACCTTGGCTTCGACCAGAGTTTCGTCACCGCGCTTCAGCTGCTGCGCCATGGTGATGCGCGCGCCCGATATCTCGACAGTGCGTGTCTCGATGGTCAGCACGTCGTCAATCTTCGCCGAAGCGCGGAAGTCGATCTCCATGCGCCTGACAACCCAGACGATCTTCTCGCCATGCTTGCCGTCGGCAAGTTCGGTGTGATGCACGCCGGCAAGGCGCAGGAAGTCCGAGCGGCCGCGTTCGAAGAATTCGAGATAGCGGGCATGGTAGACGACGCCCGAAAAGTCGGTGTCGGCATAATAGACCCGTGCCATCACCCGGTGGCCGAACGGCGTCAGGGCGCCGGAAAGGCCGGCCGCCAGCACGTCAAGTTCACCATGATCGGCCATTGGGCTTTCCTTTTTCCGGGCTTTTGGGCACCAGTCTTATCCGCAGCGAACCGGATGGCAGCAATAATGGCGATGATCAAGACCTGTCTGACGGCGTTGCTGGTGCTGGCGCTGCCGGTCTGTTCGGCCGGGGCGGCGACATTTTCGATGAAGCGCGGCATCAATCTCGACATCTGGGAGACCTGGCCCGGCGAGGACAAGTGGGGCGACGCCAACGTCATCCTGCCGTTTCCGGAATGGCGCAAGCGCCTCGGCGCCGGCGACCTGAAAGCGCTCAAGGATGGTGGTTTCGACGTCGTGCGCATTCCCGTCGATCCCTCGGTGTTCCTGTCCCCAAAAACCGAGAGCCTGCGCGAGCAGTTGCTCGAAAGCGTCCTGGAATCGGCCCGGCTGGTCAACGCCGCCGGACTCAAGGCGATCGTCGACCTTCACCTGATCTCGGCCGGCGGCAACGGCCAGGTCGGCATGGAAGAGGTGATGGGCGATCCGGCCAATTTCGACCGCTACGTCGAACTGGTCCGGCAAATGGGGCTTGCCCTGGCCAAGGAAGATCCCGCCCAGGTCGCCTTCGAGCTGATGAACGAGCCGGTCGTCGATTGCGAGCCGGAGGAGGCCAAGGTCTGGCCCGAGCGTCTCAAGCGCCTCTATGCCGCCGCGCGTTCCTCGGCGACTCGGCTGACCCTGGTGCTGTCGGGCAGTTGCTGGGCAAGTGCCGAAGGCCTCGCCGCGCTCGATCCCAAGGACATCCTGGACGACAATGTCATCTGGACGTTCCATTCCTACCAGCCCTTCCTGCTGACGCATCAAGGTGCGACTTGGGCCGGCGACTTCATTCCTTATGTCACCGGGCTGCCATATCCGCCCTATGCAGTGCCCCGCGCCGAACTAGAGGCCGCGCTTGACAAGGTCAGGGCGAAGATCGGGGCCGAAGCGCCCATGCTGCGCCGTGCCGGCATGCTCGCTTATCTCGACGAGCAGGTTGCAACCTTGGAGACCAAGGAGAAGCTGCTGGCCGAGCTCGACGCGCCATTCGCCAAGGTCGCCGAATGGGCGAAGAAAAACGGCATCGCCTCGGAAAACATCTATCTCGGCGAATTCGGCATGATCCGGCAGGAATACAACAATCCCTATGTCATGCCCGGCGCCTGGCGCGCCGCCTATGTCCGCGACATGATCGCCCGCGCCGAGGCGCACGGCTTTGCCTGGTCGCTCTGGGGTTATGGCGGCGCCTTTGGCATCGTCGACGAATTCGAGGGGCGGAAGGCCGAGCCTGACGTGCTGGACGTCGTTCGCAATCTGAAGTAGCTGTCCAGATTCCATCATTGATTGTAGGAATATTTTCTTGTACCATTGCCGTTGTTTGGCGATGGGAAGAAGATGACGATCACAAACGACGACGAGACCGCTCTCCGAAAGCTCAAGGCAAGGCATGCCGACCTTAACCTGGACATCAAGCTTCTTCGCCTCGGTCTGAAGGCAGGGTTCAATACCAGCCAGCCACGCGTGCCGGCAGGCGATCCTGATGGCGGGCAATGGACGGACGGCGGTGGAAGTGCCGGACGCTCGCGACCCAGTGGCATCCCTGCCAGCCCGGGCGCCTCCTCGGGCATTGTGCCCGGCCGGACGCCCGGCGCAGCGGCTTCAAACAAACCGGCTATTGACCGCGCACGCATCGCGACGCGTCCTGGACCATCCAATCGCCCCGGGAGGCCTGATGTCCGGCACACGGTAAGCCTTCCGGGCGGACGGCGTTTCGTCTTCCAAACCGAGGGCACGAGCCAAACCGTGCTTGATGGTGCCGGCAATCCGATCATCAAGACGCTGTGGACGCCGCAAGGGCCGATGTCGCAGCCGGTCGTGCGTGTCGCGAGCGCAGATGACACGCAAGGTGTCTTCGACGCGGCACGGCAGCTCTACAACAGGCTGTCGGCGGCCAACACGCGAGACCAGAGAGCTTGTCTTGCCTTCACCGCGAAGGAGTTCCGGCCGGGCGGGTCGCTCCTGACACCACTGAGCTTCGTCGGCATGCTCTCGCGCGCCGAAACGGAGAAGGTCTGCACCAAGCTTCAGCTTGTCCAGAAGCTCGCTGACGAGGCGATGGGAGAAGCCAAGCTCACCGGGCCGTACTCGAACGCGACAGTGTTCGGTACCGCCGTACATACGCGGCTGCATAAGAAAATAATGTCGCTCAAAGACCCAACCCTGACTTCAGAGCAATCACTGCTGAAACGAATGGAAGAATCTTTGATCGATTTCAGTGCGGTGCGCGTCGATGTTCTGGAAGACCGAAATGTTGGTCCGATCTGTGTCTATGACCTGAAGACAGGGCGAAGAGGTCTGAGCCGCAGCCGGGCTATCGAGTTTGCGACGAGGCTTGCCTATCTTGGCCGTCCGATCATCATCATCGAAGTGAGGCCCTACGAATGACCGCCTCGCAACTCATCAAGCGCCACATCAAGCCGCTTCTGATGCGCCACCCCGATGTTGAGATGATAGGCCGTTGGCTTGTCATGAAGCCAATCAGGCACGTGTTGCGAGGCGTCGTCATCCTCACTCGCAACCACGATGACTATTTTGTTCCGAAATGGGCCGTGACCCATTTTTGTGAACCTGTCGGCAACTTTCCGCTTAACTGGGGAGACAGAATCGACCGGGAAACACCCGGGCTTTTCACTTGGGATGCCGAAGGGGCACACCAACTCGTCAAGCAACTGGAGCGGGACATCCTGCCCATCTTCCGCAACATCCAGACGCTTGACGATCTGGTCACCTATGTCGAGACCAAGCCGCTCCCGTACCGACATTTCGAGATCGATGAACTGCGCGGCGCCTGTCTGCATGCGGCGCGTGGCGATCTCGAAACGGCGCGATCCAAGCTAGACGACCTCAGGAATGGCCGCTCCTATTGGTGCATGCCGGGATTTGCAGAAGCTGAGGTGGCCGCAGTCGTTGATGGGCTCGGGCCAGCCCTCGACAAGGGCGACAGAGCAGCGATCGCCCGGCAGCTGGCGAACTGGGAACAGGCGCGCATGGCTAAACTGCCCAAAGGCTTCGCACGCATCTGGGAGCCGACGCTGTTCCCGGTGGAACTATCAGCGTAGCGCGGCAGCAACGAGCCGCCTCAACCAGTCTGATCGCTAGTAAGGCCCTACGAATGACCGCCTCGCAACTCATCAAGCGTCGTCTCGGGCCAGTTCTGAATCGTCATCCGGATATAGAGGTGATCGGTCGCTGGCTTGTCATGAAGCCGATCAGGCATGTGCTTCGCGGTATCGTCATGCTGAGCCGCGATCACGATTCCTTCGTTGTCCCCCAATGGGCCGTCACGCATTTCTGCGAACCTGTCGGCAACTTCCCCCTCGATTGGGGCGATCGCCTCTATCGCGACAGCCCGGGCCTCTGGTTGTGGGACGACCCGGATATGCCGGAGTACTTCATCTCCAAGCTCGAAAGTGTGGTGCTGCCGGTCTTTCGCAGCATCCAGACGCTTGACGATCTGGTCGCCTATGTCGAGACCAAGCCGCTCCCGTATCGCCATTTCGAGATCGACGAACTGCGCGGAGCCTGTTTGCATGCAGCGCGCGGGGATCTCGAAACGGCGCGGGCCAAACTCGACGATCTCAGGAATGGCCGATCCTATTGGTGCATGCCAGGCTTTGCCGAAGCGGAAGTGGCGGCGGTCGTCGATGGGCTCGGGCCGGCGCTCGATGCGGGCGACAGGGCCGCGATTGCCCGGCAACTTGCGACCTGGGAAGACGCGCGGATGGCCAAGTTGCCGAAAGGGTTCGCCCGCGTCTGGGAGCCGACGCCGTTCCCGGTGGAGCAAGCTCCATAGGATGGCTGCTTACCTTTCAGGCAATATGCTGGTCGGCTGGAGCACGTCCGGCAATGAGCGCCTTATCAAGCCTTGTGGCGCTCGAAGCGTTGCTCGCGGACGCCGCCCGACCACTGGTCGCGCTCTTCTTCGGCAACGAGCGCGAAACCGAACGACTCATACAGATGGCGGGCGGGCTTCAGTCCGTCGAACGTCGTGAGATAAATACCAGCAAAGCCCTTGGTGTCGGCATGCTCAATCGCGGCATCCATCAGCCGGCGGCCAAGCCCCGTGCCACGCGCCTTGTCGCTGGTGATGAACCAGCGCAGATGCGCCAGCGGCTCGCTCGGAGCAGGCGCCTCTAGACTGATCGTGCCCAAAAGTGCGCCACTGTCGTCATCCTCGGCGGCGAAGAAGTCGAGGCCCGGCCTGAAACCGGTCATGAAGGCGGAAAGTTCGCCAGCGACCTTGGCCTCGAAAGGCAGGCCGAAGCCCCAGTCGCGGGCGTAGTATTCGGCGTGCAGGCGAACGATGTCGGCTATCAGTCCGGGACGATAGCCTGCCATGCTCAATCCTCTTCCTGGAACAGGTTGATCTGCTGGACCGTCAGGTCGCGCGGGATGTCGAGGCCGAGATGTTTCCAGGCGTTGGCCGTCAGCACGCGGCCGCGCGGCGTGCGCTGGATGAAGCCCTGCTGGATCAGGTAGGGCTCGATGATGTCTTCGATGGCGTCGCGCGGCTCGGACAGTCCTGCAGCAATGGTCTCGATGCCGACCGGGCCGCCGCCAAAATTCATCGCGATCATCGAGAGGTAGCGCCGGTCGAGCGAATCGAGCCCCAGCGCGTCGACCTCCAGCCGCGACAGCGCCTCGTCGGCGATGCGGCGGTCGACAGGTCCCGACCCGGCCACTGATGCGAAGTCGCGCACGCGCCGCAACAGCCGGCCGGCGATGCGCGGCGTGCCGCGGGCGCGCCGTGCGATCTCGATGGCGCCGTCGTCGGCGAGCGGCATGCCGAGGATGCGGGCGCCACGGCGCACGATCAATTCAAGCTCCTCGACAGTGTAGAAATTCAGCCTGACGGGGATGCCGAAGCGGTCGCGCAGCGGGTTGGTCAGCAACCCGAGCCGGGTGGTCGCGGCCACCAGCGTGAACTTGGCGAGGTCGATCTTGACCGAGCGTGCCGCCGGGCCTTCGCCGATAATCAGGTCGAGCTGGTAGTCTTCCATCGCCGGGTAGAGGATTTCCTCGACCGCCGGGTTGAGCCGGTGGATTTCGTCGATGAACAGCACGTCGCGCTCTTCAAGATTGGTCAGAAGTGCCGCGAGGTCGCCGGCCTTGGCAATGACCGGGCCCGAGGTCGAGCGGAAATTGACGCCGAGCTCGCGCGCCATGATCTGCGCCATCGTCGTCTTGCCGAGGCCGGGCGGGCCGACGAACAGCACGTGGTCGAGCGCTTCGCCTCGGCCCTTGGCCGCCTCGATGAAGATCTTGAGGTTGGCGCGCGCTGCTGCCTGGCCGACGAAATCGTCCAGCGTTTGCGGACGCAGACTGTTGTCGGCGTCCTCGCCACGCTTGTCGGGGGTAATGAGACGGTCGGGGGTATTCACTTAAGCAGTTCCATGGACGGAATGAATTTGGCGGCGGGCTGGTCGAAGGTCACCGTTCGGGAGCAACCGAGCTGGAGATTGTGTTCGGCAATTAGGGCATCGGCAAAGTCGACCTGGGGCACGGCCGCCCGTTCCAGCGCGCGCACGACAGCGTCGAAGTCTTCAAAAATCAATGTCTTCACTTTCAGCAGCCGGTGAATGGCGCCCAAGGTCTGTTCTTTCGATTGTCGATAGCGTGAGGTCAGCGCCCAGGAAAATTCCGCAAGCACGATGAGGCTGACGAAACCTGGATTTTCTTCGTTCAAAGTGTTTCCGAAGGCGAGCGCTGCAGCCCGTTGGCCGGCATCGTCATTCAGCACCATACGCAGCAGGACGTTGGTGTCGATGCCATGCTGGGTCACGCAGCATCCCCTCGGCCGGCTGCCTCTTCGCCGAAGACATGGCTGGCCACTGCATCGCGTATCGCCTTGTCGATTTCCTCCAGGCTAGCCTGGCCGCCGGGCGGGTCGCCGAGAAAGCCTGCGAGATCCCCGAAGGCAAGATTGCGTGGCGTGCCGACGAGATGGTCGTCGATGACAGTCCATGCAATGGTGTCACCTGGCTTGAGCGCCAGCATATCGCGAACATCCTTCGGGATGGTGAGCTGGCCCTTGGAGGTCAAAGTGGCTTCGGCACCCATCTTTCTTACTCCAGGCCAGAATTCTTACGCTTGGCAACATAGTAAGAAAAAGTGAACCAAGCAACGCTCACCGCGCCAGTTCCTTCAGGCCGAAGCGGATCAGCTTGGAGGAATCGGCGTCCGCACCGGCGGTCTTCATGGCGGCGGCAATGGCGTTGGCGGCGATATCGCGCGAGTAGCCGAGATTGACCAGCGCCGACACCGCATCGGCGATCGGGGCAGGGGCGACGCCCTCGCCAAGCTCCTGCTTCAGGCCGATCGTGCCCGAAGCCTCGCCGGCAAATGCCGGTGCCTTGTTCTTGAGCTCGGTGACGATGCGTTCGGCAACCTTCTTGCCGACGCCGGGTGCGCGGCTGACCATGGCGATGTCGCGCAGGGCGATCGCGTTGGCGAGGTCGGACGGCGCCAGCGTCGACAGGATCGCCAGTGCCACCTTGGCGCCGACGCCCTGGACATTGGCCATCAAAAGCTTGAACCACTCGCGTTCGAGTTCGGTCTTGAAGCCGTAGAGCCGGATCATGTCCTCGCGGACATAGGTCTCGATGAACAGGACAGCCGCTTCACCGGCGCCGGGCAAGGCGGCGAGCGTGCGCGTCGAGCAAAAAGCGACGTAGCCGACGCCATGGACGTCGAGCACGCAGAAATCCTCACCGATCTCGTCGACGGTGCCCTTCAACTTGCCGATCATGTTTCAAGCCTCGTCATGGATGGGTGTCGGGAGCGATGATTTCGAGATCAGGGAAATAGGTGCGGTAGCCATTGGGATCACGTGTCAGCACAGCATAGCCGCGAATGGCCGCGTGGGCTCCGATGAAGAAGTCCGGCAACACCTTTTCCCGGGGACCTCCGCGACGCCGATAAAGCAGGAATGCCCTGGACGCGGCAAAGGCCGCATCCCAAGGCAGGCTTTCCCGGCGAAAGTCGTCTTCCGGCAGCGCGAGATCGACCGCGTCGATCGAATCGTAGCGGATCGAGAATTCCGAATAGACGATCTGGTTGATGATCACGCTGCCGCGCTTGCGTGCTTTCTCCAACTGGCCGCGGGACCATTTGAGCCAGACGGGGTCTCGAACCGCGATATCAACCAGGACGGTGGTATCCACCAGCGTTGCCAAGCTCAGCGATCCCTGGTCAGTGCCATCACATCGTCGGCGTTCATCGCCTGGTCGCCAGTTCCTTCCAGCTGGTCGAGCACCGCAAGAAAGCGGTCGAGGCGTTCGCGGTCGGCGAGCCGTCCAATGTCATCCTTGGGCACGATGGTGATCTTGCCACCTTCGATTCCGAAGATGACCTCGCTGTTTGCAGCGATGCCGAATGTCTCGCGCAGATCGCGTGGGATCGTCACCTGGCCCTTGCTGGTAACACGCATGGAAATGTCCTCATTCTTACAAGTAAGGAATATTCCAACAGGCGGAACAAGTCAAGAACATCAGGCGTGCGCAGCGGCCAAGGCCGCCAGCCGGTAGGCCGGGCTCTGGCGGTGGTGGGCGTGGCAGATGGCGATGGCCAGCGCATCGGCGGCGTCGGCGGTGTCGAACACGGCCTTGGGCAACAGCACCTTGACCATCATGGCGATCTGCTTCTTGTCGCCATGGCCAACACCGATGACCGCCTTCTTCACCGCATTGGGCGAATATTCGGCGACGACAAGCCCGGCGCGGGCCGGCACCAGCATGGCGATGCCGCGCGCCTGGCCGAGCTTCAGCGTCGCCGTGGCATCCTTGTTGACGAAGGTCGCTTCGACAGCCGCTTCATGCGGCATCTCGCGGTGCAGCACTTCGGCAAGGCCGTCATGCAACTGGCACAGCCGGCTGGCGAGTGCGGCCTTGTTGTCGGAACGTACCGTGCCGGCGGCGACAAATCGCAGCGAATTGCCGAGGCTCTCGATGATGCCCCAGCCAGTGCGCTGAAGCCCCGGGTCGATGCCAATGATACGAATCGTCTCTCTCATTCCGCGAACTCTATCTTCACGGAGGCAAGACGCCAGAAAAATGTGAACAAAACAGAAACAATCCCCGCGCGATCGCGGGGCGATTGCTGCCTAGTTGCGGGCAAACGCCGTGTTGAGCAGGCTGATCTGGTCGGAAACCGGATTGCTGCGGCGCATCGCCTGCACCGGCACGACGGTGGTGCCGTTGCCGTAGATCTCATCGTCCATGCGGCGCACATGCGCCTGCAGGCGGAGCGAGCGGCGCACCAGGTCGACGAATTCGCCGGGCAGTTCGTTCCAGCCGGCGGCGTCGTCATGGGCGGAAGCCGTGTCGAGCCGCACCTTGGATTTCTCCGAGGCGACCTGGTCGCGGGTCATTTCGCCGGAATTGGCGGCGCGTTGCAGAAGCAGCCATGAGGCGATCTGCATCAGGCGCGTGGTCAGGCGCATCGATTCGGCGGCGTAGAGCGTGGCGGCAAGCCGCGACAGCTTCTTGGCCTCGACGCGGCCGGCACCGTCGAGATACTCGGCGGCCTGTTCGACCAACCCCATGCCCTCATTGTAGAGGGGTTTGAAGGACGGCGAAAACACCCGCCTTTCGGCGAGCTTGATCGTGTTTGCGCTTTCCCTCGAAGGCTCGTTCATCATCGCTACCCTGCAACCCTGTTCGCGTTCTGCCCGTCTTTTGCGACGGATTCTGCGCGGCCCGTTCCTATACGCCAAGCCCGATGAAAATGCGCTTCCGCCGGTGTGAACGCAAGCGCATGTTTAACAAAGGGTTAACGCGCCGGATTGGGACACTTTTGGAGGGTGTTCCGTGGCGCGCGGGCGAAAAAAAAGAGCCGCGGAAAAGCGCGGCTCTCAGGAGTTTAACAGGGAGGCGTCAAACAAAGTGGCTCCAACCACTCGGTAAGAATCCAGATGACTGGATACGCACAGTAAACACTGGGAATGCTTAATGGGCGCTTAAGATCGGTGCCGATTTCGCCTTTAGGCGCGTTAGACTGTGCCGGCACGGCACAGCGGCTCGACGTTTCCGGCAGGCACGATCTTATGCCGACTCAGGACTTCCACACAGTCGGCAGGGCGATGAAGGCAAACAGGAACATCGCGGCGTAAAAGCCCATCGACGACATCGCAACCAGCGGTTCGATCGCCGCATTGCCGCCGAGCAGGAAGAACAGCCCGACCAGAAGGCCGATGCCGCTGACTGCCGTCAACCAGAAATGGACCTTGGCCAGCATCTTGTCCCGGGCCACCGGAAACAGGTGGTAGAAGAAGGCAAATACCGCCGACATCAGCCAGCCTGCCACCATGGTGTGGGCGTGGACCGGCATCTGGCTGTGGTCCTGGCTGATCGACATGTGCAGCCCGAGCGCCATGCCGCACAGCGCGTAGACAATGGCGAGCGTGAAGAAATTCCGTGCTACCCCTTGCATTGCAGTCTCCTGTTGCCTTTCCCCCCCCCCCCGCAGGGAATGGGTTGGATCTCCGGCCCAAAAGGCCGTCTTGCGGTGCATGTGCACCGGGCGTGTTTCCGCCGCATGCCGCGCGACCGGGCGGCATGGATGTGGCGCGGTTACATTGCATGGATGTGCCGGCCGTTCGCCTCCCCGCGGCCCGGCTTCTGGACGTGGGCCATCCTCCCGACGGCGCACCGCAGGCTAGCACGGCTAATCTTGCTGCAGCCTTATCCCTTGGCCATGTCGCGCAGGCGGAACTTCTGGATCTTGCCGGTCGAGGTCTTGGGGATCTCGGCGAAGATCACTGCCTTAGGCACCTTGAAGCGGGCGAGCAGCGTTCGGCAATGTTCGACGATCTCGGCCTCGGTCGCCTGCTTGCCCGGCTTCAGCTCGACATAAGCGACCGGCACCTCGCCCCATTTGTCGTCGGACTTTGCCACCACCCCGCACGAGGCGACCGCCGCGTGCTTGTAGAGCGCATCCTCGACCTCGATCGACGAGATGTTTTCGCCGCCGGAAATGATGATGTCCTTGGACCGATCCTTGATCTGGATATAGCCGTCCGGATGCATCACGCCGAGGTCGCCGGAATGGAACCAGCCGCCGGCAAAGGCCTCGTCGGTCGCTTTCCTGTTCTTGAGGTAGCCCTTCATGACGATGTTGCCGCGGAACATCACCTCGCCGATGGTCTCGCCGTCGGCTGGCGTCGTCTCCATGGTCTCGGGATCCATCACCGTCAGGTCCTCGAGCGCGGCATAACGCACACCCTGGCGCGCCTTCTTCGCCGTGCGCCGCCCTTTTTCCAGTTCGTCCCATTCGCCATGCCATTCGTTGACGACGGCGGGTCCATAGGTCTCGGTCAGGCCGTAGAGATGGGTGACGGCGAAGCCGGCATCGGCCATGCCCGACAGCACCGCCTCGGGCGGCGGCGCGGCCGCCGTGTTGAAGGTGACCTGCTGCGAAAACGCGCGCTTGTCCTCGTCGCGGGCGTTGATCAGGATCGACATGACGATCGGTGCCCCGCACAGATGGGTCACGCCAAGGTCGGCGATGGCATCGTACATCTGTTTGGCACGCACCCAGCGCAGGCAGACATGGGTGCCGGCCTGCACGGCAAGCGTCCAGGGAAAGCACCAGCCGTTGCAGTGGAACATCGGCAGCGTCCATAGATAGACGCAGTGCTTGGCCATGCCGGCATGGATGGTGTTGTTATAGGCCATCAATGCCGCGCCGCGATGATGGTAGACTACGCCCTTGGGATTGCCTGTTGTACCCGAGGTGTAGTTGAGCGAGATCGCATCCCATTCGTCGTCGGGCATCGACCAGGCGAAGGCCTGGTCGCCGGATGCGATGAGGGCCTCGTAGTCGAGGCTGCCGATGCGCTCGCCTTTGGGGTAGGGCGCGTCGGCAGGATAACAGGGATCGTCATAGTCGATGACCAGCGGCTTCACCGTCGCCAATGCCAGCGCCTCCTTGACCACGCCGGAGAATTCGCGGTCGACGATCAGCACCTTGGTCTCGGCATGGTCGAGTTGGAAGGCGACGATCGCCGCATCAAGCCTCGTGTTGAGCGAATGCAGCACACCCTTGGTCATCGGCACGGCGAAATGCGCTTCCAGCATCGGCGGCGTGTTGGACAGCATCACCGTCACCGTATCGCCCTTGCCGATGCCGCGTTTTGCAAGCGCCGAGGCGAGCTGCAGTGAGCGTTCCCACCACTGGCGGTAGCTCGTGCACGTGTCGCCATGGATGATGGCAGGATGGTCGGGAAAGGTCTTGGCCGCGCGTTCGAGAAAACTCAGCGGCGTCAGCGGCTGGTGGTTGGCGGCATTCTTGTCGAGGTGTTCCTCATATGCTTTGGCCATCGGTTCCTCCCTGTTCCCCTAACCTAGATCAGGGGCGGTCCGCGGTCATCCTCACATGAAGTCGGCCACCCCGTCATAAAGCAGCTTCAGCGCGACGATTGCCACAGTGACGTAGGTGAAAGGATAAAAGATTTCCGGGCGCATCCGCCTGACCAGCCAGGCGCCGGCCAGCGTTGCCAGCGGTGCCAGTGGCATCAGCGCCAGCGAGGCGGTGAGGTTGGCGGTATCAAACTGGCCAAGTGCGAAATAGGGCACCAGCTTGATCGCGTTGGTCACGGCAAAGAAGATCACGCTGGTGCCCGTCAGCACCTTCGGATCCATCCTGAGCGGCAAGGTGTAGACTTGGAAGGGCGGGCCGCCGACATGGGCGACGAAGCTGGTGAAGCCGGCAATCGATCCCCAGAAGGCGCCGGCGATGCCGTTCGGCTCGGTCTTGTGGTCGGCGCCGTGGCGCAGGCTGGTGTAGATCCAGCGCGCCACGAAGATGAAGGCGATGGCGCCGACGATGAAACGCACATTGTCCGCCGTCACGACAGAGGCCATCAGCCAGCCGATGCCGATGCCGACGATTGACCCCGGCAGCATCTGCCACAGGATCGCGCGGTCGAAGACGCCACGCCAGGTCCACAGCGAAACGACGTCCATCAGGATGAGGATCGGCAGCAGGATGGCCGCCGCCTGCACCGGCGAGATCACCAGCGCCATCAGCGGCACGCCGACGAAGCCGACGGCACCGCCGAAGCCGCCTTTCGACAGGCCGACGAGAATCACGGCAGGAACTGCCGCCGCATAAAACCACGGGTCGAGAAGAAGTGCGGTCATGAAGAGCCTCTCGAATCCGCAATATCGGGATGAATGGCAGTTGGCGAGTGCACGCCCCATGTTTTCATGTGCTTGGGGTCTTCAGCGCGTCCTGTTCAACGGCGGCACTTTGTTCTATGCCCCAATGCAAACATGATCGCCTTGCATAGGCGTCAAGCACCCGGATCGACGAACATGAACCCAACCACGCCACCCAATCGCTGCCGCATCGTGCTGATCGCGCCGCCCACGGTTTCGCCTGCGGATGTCGAGGCGGCGCTCGCGGGTGGCGACGTCGCGTCGCTGATCCTGCCCGGCGAAGGCATCGACGAGGCTTCTTTCCAGAGCTTTGCCGAAAAGGTCGCAGCGGCCGCGCGCGCGGTCGGCGTTGCCGTTGTCGTTGCCGGCGACACGCGCGTTGCCGGGCGTGTCCATGCCGACGGCATTCATATCGAGGGCAAGAAGGCCGAACTGGCCGAAGCCGTCGAGAATTATCAGGAGCGCATGATGGTCGGCGTCGGCGGCGCCAAGACGCGCGATGATGCGCTGGAACTCGGCGAAGAGCGGCCCGACTACATGTTCTTTGGCCGCTTCGGCTATGACAACAAGCCGGAGCCGCATTCGCGCAACCTGTCGCTCGGCCAGTGGTGGGCCGAGATGATCGAGATCCCCTGCATCGTCATGGCCGGCTCAGATATCGCCTCGGTGGAGACGGTGGCGGCGACAGGTGTCGAATTCGTTGCCATATCGTCGGCGGTGTTCGGCGAAGGCATCGACCCGCGCGAGGCGGTGGCCCGCGCCAATGCGCTGCTCGACGAGACTGCGCCGCGCTTCGAGGGATAAACGTCGATGGACCGTTCGCGCCTACTCGTTGCTTTGCTGTGCCTGGGCTTTGGGCTCGAGCCCGCGATGGCCGTCGAGAGCGCGCCGATCACGCCGTCCGACCAGGGGGCCATTCCTTCGCTCGGCAAGTCGCTCGATCTCATCGATCCGAACCGCTTCGGGCCGGCTCCCATGCCGCTCGACACGGGATCCATGCCGATCGTCGAACCGGTGCCGGTACCAACTGGAACGCCGGACCTTGGCGCCAATCCGGCGGCCAAGACCAACGATGGCATCGATCCCAACCGTTTTGGCGGCAAGCATTCGGACGAGGCCTATGGCGCCTTCCAGCGTGGCCTCTACAAGACCGCCTATAATCTCGCCATCACCCGCGCCGAAGCGGGCGATTCTGCCGCGCAGACGCTGGTGGCCGAAATCCTGTCACGTGGCCTGGGCGTTGCGCGCAACGATGGCGCAGCGGCCAAATGGTATGAGCGCGCCGCCGAACAGGGCGTTCCCGAAGCCCAGTTCCAGTATGCGCTTTTGCTGCTCGACGGGCGCTATGTCACCCGCGACGACAAGGCGGCCAATGCACTGATGCAGGCCGCGGCCGAGGCTGGCAACCGTTTCGCCCAGTTCAACTATGCCCAGATGCTGGTGCAGCGCGAGCCGGGCGGCAAGGGCCTCGAAAAGGCAGTGCCTTACTACGAGCGGGCGGCGGCCACCGGGCTGCCTGATGCGCAATACGCCATGGCCCAGGTCTACGCCAACGGCGTTGGTGGCAAGCGCCGCGACGATAACCAGGCGCGGCTGCTGCTCGTGCGCGCCGCCAGGCAGAATTACGACTCGGCCCAGTTCGACCTCGGGCTGTGGATGGCCGACGGCCGTGGCGGCGACCGCGACATGAAATCCGCCTTCGGCTGGATGAGGCTTGCCGCCGATGGCGGCAATGTTGCGGCGCAGAACCGGCTCGCCAAATTCTACATGGGCGGCATCGGCGTCGATCCCGATCCCATTCTGGCCGCGGCATGGTACATCAACGCCCGCCGTGCCGGGCTCAACGATCCAGAGATGGACGACTTCCTGCGCGGTCTGACCGACACGGAGATGAAACAGGGGCTGGAGCGCGCCAACCGTCTCCGCTGACGTCAGCCAAAATCGCGACTTCTCTTGCCTAAAAAGCCATTTTGTGGTCTTGGAGGCGCCGATAGCGCCCCTTCCGGCGCAAACCTCTCTTCCGGAATCCAATCATGGCCAAGATCAACGGCAACGAAATCCGTCCCGGCAACGTCATCGAGCATGACGGCGGCCTCTGGGTGGCGGTCAGGACCAATCACGTCAAGCCCGGCAAGGGCGGTGCCTACAACCAGGTCGAACTGAAGAACCTCATCAACGGCACCAAGCTCAACGAGCGTTTCCGCTCGGCTGAAACCGTCGAAAAGGTCCGCCTGGAGCAGAAGGACTTTTCGTTCCTCTACGAGCAGGGCGACGCACTGGTATTCATGGACACCGCCAGCTACGAGCAGCTCGAACTGCTCAAGGATTTCGTCGGCGACCGCGCCGCGTTCCTTCAGGATGGCATGATGGTTACCGTCGAGCTCTATGACGAGCGTCCGATCGGCATCGCGCTGCCCGACCAGGTGACGCTGACGATCACCGAAGCCGATCCGGTGGTGAAGGGCCAGACGGCGGCTTCGTCCTACAAGCCGGCAGTGCTGGAAAATGGCGTCCGCGTGCTCGTGCCGCCCTTCATCTCGTCGGGTGAACGCATCATCGTTGACACCAACGAGCTCACCTACGTCCGCCGCGCGGATTGAGCGCGGCAACACGGAGTCCTAGATCATGGCGCGTTCAGCGATCCTAAATGTTATGGTGCAGGCCGCCATGAAGGCCGGCCGCTCGCTGTCGCGCGACTTCGGCGAAGTGCAGAACCTTCAGGTCTCGCTGAAGGGGCCTGGCGACTATGTCAGCCAGGCCGACCGCAAGGCCGAAGACATCTTGTTTGCAGAGCTGTCGAAGGGCCGCGCGGGCTATGGCTTCCTGATGGAAGAGCGTGGCGCTGTCCCGGGCGAAGACGACCAGCACCGCTGGATCGTCGATCCGCTCGACGGCACCACCAACTTCCTGCACGGCATTCCGGTGTTCTCGATCTCGATCGCGCTGGAGCGCCAGGGCCAGATCGTCGCCGCGGTCATCTACAATCCGGCGATGGACGAGCTCTACACCGCCGAGCGCGGTGGTGGCGCCTTCCTCAATGACCGCCGCCTGCGCGTCTCCGGCCGCACCAAGCTCGTCGACGCCGTCATCGGCTGCGGCGTGCCGCATCTCGGCCGTGGCCATCATGGCAACTTCCTGCTCGAGCTGCGCAACGTCATGGGTGAAGTGGCGGGCATCCGCCGCCTCGGCTCGGCCGCACTCGATCTGGCCTATGTCGCCGCTGGCCGCATGGACGGTTTCTGGGAGACAGCACTGTCGCCCTGGGACGTCGCTGCCGGTATCCTGCTGGTTAAGGAAGCCGGTGGCTTCGTTTCCGACGACAAGGGCGGCCAGGACATGCTCGACGGCGGCTCGATCGTCGCCGGCAACGAGACCATCCACCGTGCGCTCATCAAGACACTGAAGCGGCCCGTCACGCCGCGCTGATCCGCCGCGTCGCCCGCTTCTTGCCTTCACTCCCTGCGCCTGCCCATATTAGGGTCCGCGCAGGGACGGACCATGTCGGACAATCAACGCAAGCATGAAATGTCTGTGCCCTTCGTCGGGCGCTACAGCCATTCGCGCGCCGAACTGATCGCCGATGGCGTGGTCCATGCGATCGGCATCGTGCTCGCCGTCGCCGCCGGTGCCGTGCTGCTATCGGTTTCCGCCTTCTACACCGCCACCGGCGAGTATCTCGCCGCCGTGGTCTTCGTCGTTGCCCTGCTCACCGTGCTTACGGTGTCTTGCGCCTACAATCTGTGGCCGATTTCGCCGGCCAAATGGGTATTGCGCCGCTTCGACCATGCCGGCATCTACCTTCTGATCGCCGCCACCTACACGCCGTTTCTCGCCCAGCTCGAAGATCGTGTCACCGCAGGCTGGATGGCCGCCATCGTCTGGTCGGCCGCGGCAGCCGGCATGGCGATCAAGCTGTTCCTGCCCGGCCGGCTCGACCGGCTGGCGATCGCCTTCTACCTCGCCATGGGCTGGAGTGGCGTCGTCATCCTGCAACCGCTGATCGCCACCTTGCCCAGCGCCACGCTGTGGCTGCTGTTTGCCGGCGGCATGGTCTATTCCTGCGGCGTGATCTTCTATGCCTGGCAGCGGCTGCGTTTCCAGAGCGCGGTCTGGCACGGCTTCGTCATCACCGGCGCGGGATTGCATGTGGCCGCGATGATCGACCTTCTGGTGGTCGCCCGGCTCTGACAAGCCGTTCCGGAAGTCGACGCGCGCAAGCGTCTTTCATTTTCGTCACATTTCCGCTTACAGTCGTAGTCCACTAACGCATCGCGCCAAAACTCTTGAAAAGCTCGGCGCGTAGACTTCAAAGTGATGGAGCGGCCCAGGCGCGTCCGAATGGATAGGCGGGGCTCCAATCGCAGGAACCGGGACCGGGGCGCCGATGGCATTGTTGAAATCTCTCGGAGTGGGCAAAGGCTCCGATGTGCTGAACTACGATCCGCACCGCCTGTCCTCGCCGCAGGTGTTCCTGCTGACGATGATCATCTTCCTGGCGATCGTCGCCTTCATCGCGGCGATCCTGGCGCGGCAGATCTCCAGCGCCTTTGGCACAAATCCCGGGCTCAACGGCCTGATCGTCGGCGTGCTCGTCGTCGGCATCGGCCTCGCCTTCGTCCAGGTCGGCCGGCTATTCCGAGAGGTGCGCTGGGTCAATTCCTTCCGCGCCGGCTCCGAGGCGACGCACCCGGTGCTGCTGGCACCAATGAAGGCGCTGCTCGGGCGTTCGTCGTCGATGGTGTTCTCGACCAATTCGATGCGGACCATGCTCGATTCCATCGCAACCCGCCTCGACGAAAGCCGCGATGTCTCGCGCTATCTCGTCGGCCTGCTGGTCTTCCTCGGCCTGCTCGGCACGTTCTGGGGCCTGCTCGGCACCATCGGCTCGATCGGCGAGACCATCCAGTCGCTCGATCCCGGCTCGGGCGACGCTTCGGCCGTGCTCGAATCGCTGAAGGCCGGCCTCGCGGCACCGCTGCAAGGCATGGGCACGGCGTTCTCGTCGTCGCTGTTCGGTCTCGCCGGTTCGCTGGTGCTCGGTTTCCTCGACCTGCAAGCCGGCCGCGCCCAGACGCGTTTCTACACCGAGCTTGAAAACTGGCTGTCTTCCGTCACCGACCTGTCCTCCGACATGGTCGTTGCGGACGCCAAGAACGGCTCCTCCGACGAAATTCGCGTGCTGTCCGAGCGCCTGCGCAACATGCAGGAGCAGGGCGGCTCGAACCCGCGTGTCGCCGCCGCCATGGCCAATCTCGCCGACGGCATCTCCGGCCTCGTCAAGAACATGCGCAGCGAACAGCAGATCATGCGCGACTGGGTCGAGGCGCAGTCGGATGAACAAAAGGCGATGCGCAACACGCTCGAAAAGATCGCCGACGCCCTGAAGAAGGAAGGGGTGCACTAAGGTGGCATTGGCGCGCGGGCGGCGCGGCGACCGCCGCATCGACTATTGGCCGGGTTTTGTCGACGCCTTGTCGACGCTGCTCCTGGCCATCATGTTCCTGCTCTCCGTCTTCGTGCTGGCGCAGTTCCTGCTCAGCCGCGAAATATCGGGCAAGGACGAGGTGCTCACCCGGCTCAATTCGCAGATCAACGAGCTGACGCAGCTTCTGGCGCTCGAAAAGTCCAGCTCGCAGGATGCCGAGGATGCGCTTGCAAACCTCCAGGCGTCGCTGTCGGCGGCCGAGAGCGAAAAGAGCCGGCTCGAACAGCTGTTGTCCCAGGGTGCGGGCGCCGGTGCCGAGGCCAACACTCGCATCGGTACGCTGTCGGGCGAGCTCGAAAGCGAGCGCCAGGTCAGCCAGCGTGCGCTCAGCCAGGTCGAACTGCTCAATCAGCAGATATCGGCGCTGCGCCGCCAGATCGGTGCGCTCGAAGAGGCACTCAACGCGTCCGAGGCGCGCGACATGGAATCCAACACCAAGATCGCCGATCTCGGCCGCCGGCTGAACGTGGCGCTTGCCCAGCGCGTGCAGGAACTCAACCGCTACCGTTCCGACTTCTTCGGCCGCCTGCGCGAGATCCTGTCCGACCGCGAAAACATCCGCATCGTCGGCGACCGCTTCGTCTTCCAGTCGGAGGTCCTGTTTCCGACCGGCTCCGAGCAGATCAACGATGCCGGCAGGGGCGAGATGAAGAAGCTCGCCGACGCCATCATCGAACTGCAGAAGGAAATCCCGCCCGAGATCAACTGGGTGCTGCGCGTCGATGGCCATACCGACAACATTCCGCTGTCGGGCACCGGCCGCTACCGCGACAACTGGGAGCTCTCTTCGGCGCGCTCGACCTCGGTGGTCAAGTTCCTGATCGAAAACGGCGTGCCCGCCAACCGACTTGTCGCCGCCGGCTTCGGCGAATTCCAGCCGCTCGACGAAAGCGGCAGCGACGAGGCGCGCTCCAGGAACCGCCGCATCGAGCTCAAGCTCACCGAGCGCTGACTACAAGCCAAACCAGAGCGCGGCCAGCGCAAGTGCAGCCGGCACGGTCTGGATGTAGAGGATCTTGCGGCTGACGGTCGCGGCACCGTAGAGCCCGGCAATGGCAACGCACAGCAGGAAGAAAACCTTGACCTGGAACCCTGCCTCGCCCAGCCACAGGCCCCAGATCAGGCCGGCGGCGAGAAAACCGTTGTAGAGCCCCTGGTTGGCGGCCAGCACCTTCGACGCCGTGGCGAAATCCGGCTTGAGGCCAAAGGCCTTGTGGCCGCGCGGCGTGTCCCACAGCACCATTTCGAGATAGACGATGTAGAGGTGGATCAGTGCCACCAGTCCGACCAGGATGTTTGCAAGCATAGTTGTCCCCCTCCGATCTCGGGCATGACTTGAGCATGCCGGCTGCCGCACCGGCAAGTGGTGGACCAGCCGAACAGTCTTGCGAATGCGCGCGCTTTGGTATCCTCTCGCCGCGATTTTGAGACAGAGGAGCCACCATGTCCTTCGCAAGAATAGACGAACTCGGCCGCAAGCTCGAAGCGCTGGAACACGCGCTCGCCATTCTCGGCGCCGACGAAGCCACCCACATGGCTGTTGGCGGCGGCGCCAAGCGCGCCGAGGCACTTTCGGCACTTGCCGGCATGCATCACCGCCAGGCGACCGCGCCCGAGATATCGGACTGGATCGCCTCCGCCGAGACGGAAGCGCTCAACGACGAGCAGGCCGTGGCGCTGCGCGAGTTCCGCCGCCAGTACACCAACATGACCTGCCTGCCGTCGGAGTTCGTCGAGCGCCAGACCTCGGCACGGCTGCGCTGCGAGCAGCTGTGGCGCGACCTCAGGGCCAAGAACGACTGGGCCGGCTTCCAGCCGGCACTTGAAGGCATCGTCGCCATTGCGCGCGAGGAGGCCGCACTTCGTTCCGAAGCACTCGGCCTCGACCCCTACGACGCCCTGATGGAGCAATACGACCCCGGCAACCGCGTCGCCGACATCACGCCCGTCTTCACCGATCTCAAGGCGTTCCTTAGAGATTTCGTGCCGGAGGCGCTTGCCGTGCAGCAGGAGCGCCTGGCGAAAAATCCGAAGCGGCCGCTGTCCGGCGTCTACGCCATCGAGCGCCAGCGCGAGCTCGGCCTTGCCATGATGGGCGCCGTCGGCTTCGACCTGACGAGGGGCAGCCTGTCGGTGTCGCATCACCCGTTCTGCGGCGGCGTGCCGTCTGACGTGCGCATCACCACGCGCTACAAGACCTCCGACTTCCTGTCGGCGCTGATGGGCGTTCTGCACGAGACCGGCCATGCGCTCTACGAGCAGAACCTGCCCGAGGCCTGGTCGCACTGGCCACTCGGCAAGGCGCGCGGCATGGCCGTCCATGAGAGCCAGAGCCTGTTCGTCGAAAAGCAGCTCGGCCGCAACCCGGCCTTCTGGCGCTGGGCCCTGCCGCTCGTCGAGCAGCATCTCGGCGAGCGCTGGTCGATGGACGAGATCCTGCCGCATGTGCACCATGTCGAGCGCGGCCTGATCCGCGTCGACGCCGACGAGGTCACCTATCCGCTGCATGTCATCCTGCGCTACGAGCTCGAGCAGGAGCTGATTTCGGGCCGCCTGTCGGTCGCCGATCTGCCCGAGGCGTGGGACGCCAGGATGCGCGACTATCTCGGCCTGTCGACCATCGACAATCCGGCCGATGGCCCGATGCAGGACGTGCATTGGCCAAGTGCCGCCTTCGGCTATTTCCCGTCCTACACGCTCGGCGCGATGATGGCGGCGCAGCAGTGGGCGGCGCTGACCAGGGAGCACCCGGCGGTCGACGACGAGATCGCGCGAGGCCATTTCGAGACGGTCAACAACTGGCGCCGCGACAAGATCTGGTCGCAGGCCTCGCGTTGGTCGACCCCCGACCTGCTCGAACGCGCCACCGGCGAAAAGCTCAACGCGGCGCATTTCACCGCGCATCTGAAGAAGAGGTACGGGGCGTAAGCTCCGCAACGTCGATCGTCATCCCGGCCAACTGAGCGTAGCAAGGGCAGAGCCGGGATCCATTGGCGAGATCATCGTGTAGCGCGGCCGGGTCCTTGGCTTGGTCGCGGATGCTCCACAAGCGAGAACCCGGCCGCGCTGATCAATAGGTCCCGGGTCTCGCTTTGCTCGCCCGGGATGACGAGCCTGCTGGTTCCACGTGCTGGCTCTGGTTGACCTGCATCGGCTCGCCAGAAACCCCGCTTGATCTTTCCCCAGCGGAACCAGCCTCTCCAGACTTTCCGCTTGATCTTGTCGGCCTTTGCCCGAAACTCGCCGCGACACCAAAGACCTTGGGAGGGGCAGTTGGCGCACCGTGCGGATGCGATTGTCGTAGGCGGCGGGCTGGCCGGCCTGGTTGCGGCGGCCGAGCTTGCCGACAAGGGCAAGCGGGTCATCGTTCTCGAGCAGGAGGGCGAGAATTCGCTTGGTGGCCAGGCGTTCTGGTCGCTCGGCGGGCTGTTCTTCGTCGACAGTCCCGAGCAGCGCCGCATGCGCATCAAAGACAGCCGCGAGCTCGCGCTGCAGGACTGGATGGGTTCGGCCCAGTTCGACCGCGCGGAAGATTTCTGGCCGCGCAAGGTCGCGGAGGCGTTCATCGATTTCTCCGCCGGCGAGATGCGGCCTTGGCTGCATGCCCAGGGCATGCGCTGGTTTCCCGTCGTCGGCTGGGCCGAGCGCGGCGGCGCCCAGGCGCACGGCCATGGCAACTCCGTGCCGCGGTTCCATGTCACCTGGGGCACTGGTCCCGGCGTGCTCGACCCGTTCCTGCGCCGCGTCCGCGACCACGCTGCCGCCGGTCGCATCGCGCTGAAATTCCGCCATCAGGCCAGCCGCCTGATCAAGACGGGTGCTGTCGTAACCGGGGTATCAGGCGAGATCCTCGAGCCCTCCACCGTCGATCGTGGCCAGCAGTCGGGCCGCGCCGTCACAGGCGATTTCGAGTTCCACGCCGGCGCCGTCATCGTGACGTCAGGCGGCATTGGCGGCAACCACGATCTCGTCCGCAAGGCCTGGCCGGTCGACCGGCTCGGTCCTGCGCCGAAGAAGATGGTTGCGGGCGTGCCGCATCATGTCGACGGCCGCATGGTCGCGATCACGGAAGCTGCCGGCGGCGCGGTGATCAATGGCGACCGCATGTGGCACTACACCGAGGGGCTGACCAACTGGAACCCGATCTGGCCCAACCACGGCATCCGCATCCTGCCGGGTCCGTCGTCGCTGTGGTTCGATGCGCTGGGTGAGCGGCTGGAGGCGCCGTTCCTGCCCGGCTTCGACACGTTGGGCACCCTCAAGCGCATCCTGTCTGTCGGCCACGAATACTCCTGGTTCGTGTTGACCCAGAAGATCATCAAGAAGGAGTTCGCTTTGTCCGGTTCCGAGCAGAACCCGGACCTGACCTCGAAACGCTGGATCGAGGTGCTGAAGAGCCGCCGCGCCAAGGGCGCGCCGCCTTCGGTCGAAGCCTTCAAAAAGCATGGCGAGGATTTCGTCGTCCGCGACAATCTTGCCGACCTGGTCGCCGGCATGAACGCGCTCGCCGGCAACGGCCTGATCGATCACGACCGCCTGCATGCCCAGATCGTGGCGCGCGACCGCGAGATCGACAATCCGTTCTCCAAGGACGCGCAGGTCACCGCCATCCATGGCGCGCGCCGCTATCTCGGCGACCGTCTGGTGCGCACCGCCAAGCCGCACAAGATCCTCGATCCTGCCAACGGCCCGCTGATCGCCGTCCGCCTCAACGTGCTGACCCGCAAGACCTTAGGCGGGCTGCACACAAATCTCGACGGCCAGGTTCTGGGCACCGACGGCGAACCCGTCGCCGGCCTCTATGCGGCGGGCGAGGTCGCCGGCTTCGGCGGCGGCGGCTATCACGGCTACAACGCGCTCGAAGGCACATTCCTAGGCGGCTGCATCTTCTCCGGTCGCAGTGCCGGCAGGCACGTTGCGCGGTAGCGCGGCTGCCCGCGCGAGCTCCGCCATCCGGCCAAGACAAATCAAACGCGTCAATTCACGCCAACAGCACTTGACCCGTTAAATGTACGCGTTTATTTAACGCGTACATTTAACGGGCGCTACCGATGCCACGCCAGCCGCTGACCGATGAGGAAATCAAAACGACCCGCAGCCGCATCTTGCGGGAGGCGGCCGTTATCGTTGGAAAGAGCGGCATCGGCGGGCTGTCGATGCGCAATCTGGCGCAGCGGCTGGGCCTGACCCCTGGTGCGCTGTACCGCTATTTCCCGAGCAAGCAGGACATGCTGCTGGGCTACTGGGCAGACGCGCTTCATGCGGTTGCCGAACGCATCGATGCAATCGACGTGGCGGAGACGCACACGCCGACCGCGCTTCGCGACATGCTCTTTGCCTATGCGAATTTTTGTCTCGAAGATTACGATCGGTTTCGGTTGCTCTTTCTGGAAGAGGATCAGGATGTAGGTCCCGACCTGTTCCAGAGCGCCGTTGGCTACGCGCCATACGATCTGCTGCGGAGGCGGGTCGAGAGGGCGATCAGTGAAAACCACTTGTTGCCGGCTGACCCGAACCTTCTGACCCAGACGCTATGGGCGGGAGTCCATGGCGCCGTAACCTTGCTGATTACGGTACAGGGTCTCGAAATCGCCAAGCCCGAGGATCTCCTCGGCACGACCATCGACGCTCTCATGCGCGGCCTTTCGCCCAAGGAAATTTAAAGAATGAACAAGACAGTTATTGCCGTCGCAGCGATTGCGGCGGCGCTTCTGGCTGGCTGCAGCGAAGAGCAGACGGCTGAAAAGGCACCACGGCCGGTGCGTACCGTGACCGCGCATGTGCAGGACACCGGCGAAACGATCGTCCAGACCGGCGAAATCACCCCCCGGTCGGAAACGCCGATGAGCTTCCGGTTGGGTGGGCAACTGACATTTCGGGCGGAGGTAGGCACAGCGGTCAGGGCGGGCGATGTCATCGCCAGGCTCGACCGCACGCCAAGCGAAAACGGCGGTCTCGCGGCCGAGGCTGATCTTGCGACGGCCAGGGCCGATCTCGAACTGGCCAAGGTCAACGCCGAACGCAATCGCAGCCTGTTCGACAAGAACATCGCCTCGAAAGCGCAGATGCAGCAGGCGCAAGCCGCGCTGGCCACTGCCAATTCCAGGCTGGGAGCGGCTAAGGCCGCTCTCGCCAATGCCAGGGATACCTTGTCCTACACCGAGCTGAAGGCCACGCGCGATGGCATCGCATCCGCTGTCGGCGCGAATGAAGGCCAAGTGGTCGGCGCCGGCCAGATGGTCGTGACCGTAATTTCGAATGCCGAGCGGGATGCCATTTTCGACGTTCCCGAAAAGCTCGTGGGTATGGATCTCGACGATCCTTCGGTTGAAGTTTCGCTGCTGTCCAACCCCGCGGTGAAAGCGAGCGGCCGGGTGCGGGAAGTGGCGCCGTCCGCCGATCCCACCACCCGGACATACCGCATCAAGGTCGCACTCGATGCGGCGGGCCAGGAGATGCAGTTCGGATCGGCAGTGAGCGGCTCTTTGATGCTCAACCCCAGGAAGCTGGTCCAACTGCCGGCGTCAGCGCTGACCCAGAACAACGGCAAGACAGCGGTCTTCGTGCTCGACCCTGCCGCCAAGGCCGTCAGGTACCGTGATATCCGCGTCGAGCGTTATGCGGACGCGACGATCCTTGTTGCCGACGGGCTTGCCGAAGGCGATCTTGTCGCCACATCAGGTGTCAGCAAGCTGCGCGATGGTGAAGCTGTTTTGATCGAAGGGAGCGCCAAATGAGTGCGTCTCCCAAAAACAGGTTCAATCTGTCGGCCTGGACGCTGAAGCATCAGTCGCTGATCATTTTCCTGATGATTGCGACCATGCTGGGTGGTGTTTGGAGCTATCAGCGTCTTTCGCGCAACGAGGACCCGCCATTTACCATCAAGACGATGGTGGTTTCGGCCGTCTGGCCGGGTGCAAGCGCGACGGATACGGTCAACCTCTTGACCGACAAGCTGGAAAAGAAGCTGTCGGAAACGCCTTATCTCGACTTCACCCAAAGCTACACCCGCGCAGGCCAGTCCGTCATCACGGTGAACCTGCGCGACAGCACGCCCCCCGAGGCCGTGCCCGACGTCTGGTACAAGGTCCGCAAGAAGATCAACGACATAGTCCCTACCTTGCCGGTTGGCGTTCAGGGACCGTTCTTCGACGACGAATTCGGCGACACATTCGGCAGCATCTACACCTTCACTGCCGAAGGGTTCTCTTCGCGCGAACTGCGTGATCGTGTCGACGCCATCAGGGCTGAGCTGCTGACGCTGGAAGATGTCGGCAAGGTCAATCTCATCGGCGCGCAGGACGAGGAAATCGTCATCGAGTTCTCGTCGGCCCGGCTGGCGAGCCTTGGCATCGACCTGTCGGAGGCCATCGAGGCCATCCGGGCGCAGAACGCGGTTGCTCCGACCGCAACGGTGCGCACCGACGCGGAAAAGATCTCGATCCGCGTCAGCGGCGCGTTCGCTTCGGAGAAGAGCCTGCATGATCTCATCTTCCGCGTTGATGGCCGCTACGTCGCCCTTTCCGACATTGCCACCGTTTCGCGCGGCCTGGTCGATCCGCCGGCGCCGGCGGTCCGGGTGAATGGCGAACCGGTCATCGGCCTGGCCGTTTCGATGGCACAGGGCGGTAACCTGCTTGGCTTTGGCGAGGCCTTGTCGGCGAAGATGGCCGACATCGCCCAGAAGCTGCCCTATGGCATCGAGGTCAAGCAGGTCGCCGATCAGACCACGGTGGTCAAGGATGCCATCGGCAGCTTCGTCAAGGTGCTGGTCGAAGCCATCGTCATTGTCCTGGCCGTCTCGTTCGTTTCGCTGGGAACGCGCGCCGGCCTCGTCATCACGGCCTCGATTCCGCTTGTTCTGGCGATGACCTTCTTCGGCATGGATTTGGCCGGGATAGGCCTGCAGCGCATCTCGCTCGGCGCGCTGATCATCGCGCTCGGCTTGCTGGTGGATGATGCGATGATCACGGTGGAGGCGATGGTGTCGCGGCTCGAACAGGGCGACGAGAAGGCGCGCGCGGCCAGCTATGCCTACGAAACGACTGCCTTCCCGATGCTGACCGGGACGCTTGTGATGATTGCCGGCTTCATCCCGGTCGGCTTTGCGGCGTCGAGTGCGGGCGAATACACCTTCTCGCTGTTCATGGTCGTCCTGATCGCGCTCGTCGCTTCGTGGATTGTCGCCGTCTTGTTTTCACCGCTGCTTGGAACGTGGATTCTGCCGGACCGGATAGTGCACGGCAGCCATGACGGCGGATGGGTGATGAAGGCTTACCGCAAGGCCCTCGAGTGGTCGCTGACCCATCGCTGGCTCACGCTGACGGTAGCACTGGTTGCCTTCGCGTTTTCGATGTTCGGCATGACCAGGCTGGAAGACCAGTTCTTCCCTGCCTCGGATCGGCCTGAGCTGCTGGTCAGCCTGACCCTGCCGCAGAACGCCTCGCGCGAGGCGACCGACGAGCGCGCGCGTCAGCTCGAGACGCTGCTGAAAGCCGATCCGGACGTCGACCACTTCACCACTTATGTCGGCTCCGGCTCTGTCCGCTTTTATCTGCCGATGGATCTGCTGCTGGAAAATGACAACGTCTCGGAAACCGTCGTCATGACCAGGGGCATCGACGAACGCGATGCTGTCCGCGGGCGGCTGGAACAGGCTTTCGAGACCGATTTCGCCGATATCGTGACGCGTGTGTCGCCGCTGGAGCTCGGCCCGCCGGTCGGCTGGCCGCTGAAGTTCCGCGTGCTCGGACCTGACCATCAGCAGGTGCGGGAGTTGTCGCTGAAAGTCGCCAACATCCTCGGCGAAGATCCGCGCACCCGCGATATCAACCTGACCGCCGGCGAGCCGCAGCGAAACCTCACCGTCGTCGTCAACCAGGTCGAAGCGCGCTCGCTCGGGATGAATTCCGAATCCATCGCCAGCGAAATCTCTTCGGTCTTCGCAGGCACCACCGCGACCGCGGTTCGCGATGGTGACCGGCTGGTGAACGTCGTGGTGAAGGGCATCGAAGCCGATCGCACCTCGATCGCCACCCTGGGCAATCTCGAACTGCGCAGCGAAAACGGCGCCTCCGTCCCGCTGCGGCAGGTCGCAACGATCGCCTACGGGCTCGAAGACCCGGTCGTGTGGCGGCAAAAGGGCAAGCCCATGATCACCGTGCAGTCGGACGTGCTGCGGGGGGTGCAGCCTGCAACGGTCGCGGAAGCAGCCAACGAAAAGCTCGATGAGCTGCGGGCATCCCTGCCGATGGGCTATTCCATCGAAGCCGGCGGTGTTGTGGAGGAGTCGGAAAAGGGCAGTTCATCGGTCTTTGCGGCCGTGCCGGCCATGCTCGTGGTCATCATTGCCCTTCTCATGCTGCAGCTTCAGAGCTTTACCCGCATGGGGCTTGCCATGCTGATGGCGCCGTTCGGGCTGATCGGCGTGGTTGCGGCAATGCTGCCGACGGGGACACCGATGGGCTTTGTGGCGCAACTTGGCGTCATTGCCCTGGCAGGCATGATCATCCGCAATGCGGTCATCCTGATCCAGGAAGTGGATGAGAATGTCGCAAGAGGCCAGGAGCCGCTTGATGCAATCGTCGCGGCGTCCGCCCATCGGGCGAGACCGATCGTCCTGACGGCCTGTGCGGCGGTTCTCGGCATGATCCCGATCGCCGTCCAGATATTCTGGGGCCCGATGGCATACGCGATCATCGGCGGCCTTGCCGTTGCAACTGTGCTGACGCTTCTCCTGCTCCCTTGTCTGATGCTGTGGCTGCTCAGGGCCGAGGCAAGGCCGCGCGCGCGACCCCAGTCGATGCCCGCTCTGGTGGATGGCACCACGGCTGATGCCTAGGGCCGTTTTCGCCGAGGGCCTTTCCTCGGCGGCAGCGTCTTTTCCGGCCGCATCGGCAGCCGTGGCGTCTTGTTCGGCTGTCGGCCCGCCCGCTTGCCGTTCAGAGGCGACGCCCGGCTTTTTCGCCCGCGCGGCAACGTCATCGGCTGTCTTTTTTCCCACCGTGACGCGCTAGCCCTGCCGCCTGGCAAGGCAGTCGCTGGAATTGCACCAAAAATGGCGCGGGCTGAAATCTTCCCAACCATGATGTTGTCGTTTAGGTGTGGCTCATCATTTATGGGCTTGCCCGAGGGATAAGCTCCCCTCCCGACGGCAGGTGGGCGTCTATGGTGCGCCGATCGCCCGCGATGCGCTGCTGATCGAAGCCGGCCTCGACTTCGCCATCGCGCCCAAGGCCAATCTCGGCCTGAGCTACACTGATCAGGTCGCCAATGGCGCCCGTGACCACGGCGTCAAGGCAAGCCTCGGCGTGAAGTTCTAGGACATAGGGGAGTGGGGTATTGGGGGAGTAATCGCAAGCGCGTGCTGCTCTCATGCAATTTGCCGGCGCATTTCACTTTCATTGGCGAGTCTTCGTGACGCGCCCGCGAGTCGATCTGGTGGTTGTGCCAGTTGTCACAAGTTGAGTGTTCCATGTCTAATATTTTGTGTTGCTGTATAAGCTTGGCTGTTCTAAGCAAGAGCTATTGTTAAGTTTTTGGCGGGGATTGGGGTCCCCGTACAATGCCTTTGCCCGGATTGGGCGCGCATACAAGTGGTGGGGATATAATGGATTTTGTTGGCTGCAGCTCTGCTGCACGGACTCGTTTTGACGCAACTCAGATTTCCCGCGCTTCCTCCAGCCACCCGTCGAAAAGCCCAGCCGTCCGAACCGCCGCATTGCGCGCCGGCACGGCGCTGGCGACGCTCGCGGCCGTGGCGGTTGTGCTCGGCGCCGCATCGCCGGTGCGCGCTGCCGACCAGTATTGGGATGGCGGGATGTCTGGTTCCGCTAACAACCAGGTGGACGGCGGCGCTGGCTATTGGGGCAGCAGCCGCTCTAACTGGACCGACGCGGCTGGCGCCAATCTTCAGACATGGGTCGCTGGAAACACCGCCATTTTTGGAGGTACAGGTGGGCATGTGCAAGTCGAAGGGCATCAGAGTTTCGACACCCTTCGTTTCATTGGCAACGGCTACAGGTTGACAGCCATCCCTACGGACACGCTGACCTTGGCGCCCGCAGGCAGCACTGCGACGATCAACGTAGGTGCCGGCTTCACCGCCGAGATAGGCATGATCCTGAAAGGGGCTGCCGGACTCAATATTGTCGGCGGCGGTACTCTTAAGCTCAGCGATTCGATAAACACCTATACGGGCGCCACCACGATTGTCTCCGGAGCCACTCTCCAGATGGTTGGCAGCAGCAGCAGCATCAGCGCCTCCAGCGGATTGACGGTCGATGGTACGTTCGACATTTCGAATAAAGTTGGCGGCGTCAGCATCAAGGCGTTGAACGGCAGCGGCTTGGTCAAGCGCGCTGACAAAGATCTTCGCATCACAGCAGCCAGTGGAACCTTTTCCGGCGTGATCGATGGTAGCGCCGGCGTCAGTGTCATGGGTGGGACGCAGATTTTCACCGGTGCAAACACCTATACCGGCGGCTCCACCACCAGTGCTGGCGCGACGCTTCAGATTGGTGATGGCGGAACAACTGGCTCCGTTGGTGGCTCGATAACCAATTATGGAACGGTAATCTTCAATCGCTCCGACGATGTGACGGTCGCCGGAAGCATCACGGGTCCGGGCGCCTTCGAGCATATTGGCGGCGCCAAGTTGATACTTACCAGCGTTGGCAACAGCGGCAGCGGCACCGTTCGCATCGCCAACAACGGTACACTTCAGTTCGGCGACGGTTCGGGCACCTGGCTCGCGAATGCTGGCGGTACGATAACCATCGAGGCCGGCAGCAAGCTCATCTCCAAGTCCAGCAGCCAGTTCTGGGGTGGCAAGCTCGCTGGAGTGGGCGACTTTTTCAAGGAAGGCTCGGGAAGGATTATCCTCACCGGCGACAGCTCGGCTTTCAACGGTTCGACCTTTGTCAACAGCGGTGCGCTTTACGTTGGCCGATTGGGCGTCGGCAAGCTTTCAGGGTCGGTCGATGTCGACACAGGTGGTCGCCTCGGCGGCAGCGGTACGATCATTGGGGACGTCTTGGTCAAGGCCGGAAGCACGCACGCCGTTGGCGACATTTTCGAGTCGTCAAAAGCCGGCGATACGCTCGTCCACACCCAGACGATCAACGGCAACTACGTCAACAACGGCATCCTCGAGATCGAGGCCAGCCCGACCTCGGCAGACAAGCTCACGGTCAATGGTACGGTCAACATCTCAGGCGCCACGCTCAACCTGTCGTTGACGCCAAACAATTCGGCCAACCCTGGCCCTTGGTTGCCACTCAACGGCCCACATATCCTCATCGCCAATGATGGCAGTGAGGCCGTCACCGGTGCCTTTGCGTCGGTTGGGAACCTCAACAACCTGCTCTTCCTCAACCATCTCATCAACTATACGGGCGGCGACGGTAATGACGTGACGCTGACGCTCAGCCGTAACGACCTTTCGGTCGAGGAAGTAGCCGAGTCGTCGAACCAGTCGGCTGTCGCCGGCGCCGTTGACAGTCTGCCGAGCAGCAACGCGGTACGCTCCGCGCTGCTGATGTCGACTGACGAGGACGAGGCGCGCGATGCGCTCGACCAGCTTGCCGGCGACGTGCATGCCTCGGTCAGCGGCGGTACGACGCAGACGAGCCAGTTCCTCGGTGAATTCGCCAATGACCGCGTGCGCTCGGCCTTCGGCGATGTCGCAGCACCCGACCTGCCTGTGATGGGCTATGGCGAAGGCGGTCTCGAGCTGGTCACGGCCGATACCGACCGCTTCGTCGTCTGGGGCCAGGCGCTGGGCAATTGGGGTTCGTTCGACGGCGACGGCAATTCGGGCGGCTTCGAGCATTCGAGCGGCGGCCTCGTCGCCGGTGGCGACACCATGGTCGGCGACGGCTGGCGCCTTGGCCTGCTCGGCGGCTACAGCCGCACCAGCTTCGATGCCGATGACGGCGCTGCCTCGGGCGACAGCGATAACTTCCATGTCGGCGTCTATGGCGGCCGCCACTTCGGCGCCGTCGCCCTGCGCGCCGGTGCGTCCTACACCAGGCATGCGATCGACACGAGCCGCACGGTGTCGTTCCCCGGCCTGACCGAGACGCTCAAGGCGTCTTACGATGCCGGCACGGCGCAAGCCTTTGTCGAGGCCGGTTACCGTGCCGAGATGGGCCGCGTCGCCTTCGAGCCCTTCGCCGGCCTGGCCTATGTCTCGACCTCGACCGACGGCTTCACCGAAACCGGCGGCGCGGCGGCGCTGACCAGCACTGACAAGAGCTTCGACAGCACCACGACGACGCTCGGCTTGCGCGCCGCGACTGATTTCAACGTCGGCGACGGCAAGGCAACGGTTCGCGGCGGCCTCGGCTGGCGTCATGCCTTCGGCGATGTCACGCCTGCTTCCACGGTCGCCTTCGTCGGCGGTGGCGACAGCTTCACGGTCTATGGTGCGCCGATCGCCCGCGATGCACTGTTGATCGAAGCCGGCCTCGACTTCGCCATCGCGCCCAAGGCCAATCTCGGCCTGAGCTACACCGGCCAGGTCGCCAATGGCGCCCGTGACCACGGCGTCAAGGCAAGCCTCGGCGTCAAGTTCTAAGCCCGAAATTGCCAAGGCGGGCATTCCAGCCCGCCTTGGCAGCTTGTCCCATTCGAGAATTGTCTTTGGTGTTCGGCGCAAAAAGCGGCGATTGACGATGCCGATTATTTTGCCGAATGTCGGCGCTCGGTTTTTACAGTCACTCTCGCTGCGAGTTGCTTCGATGAATGCTCCCATTGCTCAGTATCGCACCATTCCGCTGCCCGATTACAAGGAAAAGCCGGTTGAAGAGATGCGGGCAGGCGCGCAGTCGTTCTATGACGAGATCCGCACGCGCCACACGGTGCGCGATTTCTCGACCCGGCCGGTGCCGCGCGACATCATCGAGACCTGCATCATGGCAGCCGGTACGGCACCCAATGGCGCCAACCACCAGCCTTGGCATTTCGCCGTCATCGGCGACGCCGACATCAAGCGCCAGATCCGCGAGGCCGCCGAGGTCGAGGAACGCGCCTTCTACGAGGGCCGCGCCGGCGAGGAGTGGCTGAAGGCGCTGGCGCCGCTCGGCACCGATGCCTCCAAGCCGTTTCTCGAGGACGCGCCGTGGCTGATCTGCATCTTCGGTGAGCGCAAGAGCCGCTCGGCCGACGGCGTGTCGCGCAAGAACTACTACGTGCCCGAATCGGTCAGCATCGCCACCGGCTTCCTGATCGCGGCATTGCATCGCGCGGGCCTGGCGACGCTGACGCACACGCCGAACCCGATGAGCTTCCTCAACGAGATCTGCGGCCGCGACCCGCACGACAAGCCCTATATCCTGATGGTCGTCGGCTATCCCAAGGAGGACGCCGCCATCCCCGTCCACGCCACGGAAAAGCGCCCGCTATCGGAGATCGCGACGTTTCTGTGAGGTGAGGACCGGCTATCTGGCCTATTCCGCGGCGCCCTGGAAGGCGCCGGCGCCGGTGTCGAACTGCAGCTTGGCAAGCCGTGCATAGATGCCGCCCTTGGCGACAAGGCTCGTGTGCGTGCCTTCCTCGACGATGCGGCCGCCATCCATGACCAGGATGCGGTCGGCTTTCAGCACCGTTGCCAGCCGGTGCGCGATGACGATGGTGGTGCGGCCCTGCATCAAATGCTCGAGCGCTGTCTGCACATGCTTCTCGCTCTCGGCGTCGAGCGCCGAGGTTGCTTCGTCGAGCAGCAAGATCGGAGCGTCACGCAGGATGGCCCGTGCGATGGCGATGCGCTGGCGCTGGCCGCCGGAGAGCGTGACGCCACGCTCGCCGACCTGGGTCTCGTAGCCGTTCTGCAGCTTGCCGATGAAGCCATCGGCAAGCGCCGCCTTCGCGGCTGCTTCGATGTCGGCCCGCGATGCGCCGGGCCGACCGAAGCCGATGTTTTCCGCCGCCGTGCTGGCAAACACCGTCACGTCCTGCGGCACGATGGCGATGCGCTCGCGCACAGCCCGCGGATCTGCCTTCTTGAGGTCGACGCCGTCGATGATAACCGCGCCGCCTTCGGGATCGTAGAAACGCAGCAGCAGCGAAAACACCGTGCTCTTGCCGGCGCCCGAGGGGCCGACGATGGCCACCGTCTCGCCCGGCTTCACGGTGAAGCTCAGGCCATGCACAGCGGCACGGTCGGGCCGGACCGGGTAGGAAAAGGTCACGTCGCGGAATTCGATCGCGCCGCTGCTCTTGGCGGGCAAGGCTGTGGGCGAGGCTGGTGCTGCGACAGTCGGCTGCTCGGCGAGGATTTCGGTGATGCGTTCGGCGGCACCGGCTGCGGAGCTGAGTTCACCCCACACCTCGGAGAGCGCGCCAAGCGCGCCTGCGGCGAACACCGAATAAAGCAGGAACTGGCCAAGCGTGCCGGGCGACACCACGCCTTCGAGCACGTCGCGCGAGCCGAACCACAATACGGCGACGACCGAGGCGAAAATGGTGAAGATGGCAAAGAAGGTCAGCACCGCGCGGGCCAGCACCGAGGCGCGGGCGGCGTTGAAGGCGGTCTCGACCGCGGCGGCGAACTTGCCCGTCACCAGGCGTTCGTTGGTGAAGGCCTGCAGCGTGCGGATCGCGCCGATCTGCTCGCTGGCAAAGGCGGTGGCATCGGCCAGCGTGTCCTGGGCGAGCCGCGACTTGCGGCGCACAGAACGGCCGAAGGCGACCAGCGGTAGCACGATCAGCGGGATCGCGGCGATCACCAGGCCCGACAGTTTGGGGCTGGTCACCACCATCATGGCAAGCGCGCCGAGGCCGAGGATGACATTGCGTAGGGCAACGGAAGCTGTCGCACCGACGGCCGACTTGATCTGGGTGGTGTCGGCGGCAAGCCGCGACACGATCTCGCCCGACATCGCCGTGTCGAAGAAGGCCGGCGAAAGCGAGGTGACATGCGAAAAGACGTCGCGGCGGATATCGGAGACGACGCGCTCGCCGAGCGTGATGACGAAGTAGTAGCGGCAGGCTGAAGCCAGCGCGAGCAGTGCCGCGATCGCCACCAGCATGGCGAAATATTTGGCGATGAAGTTCGAATCGGCCGAGGAGAAGCCGTGGTCGATCATCCGGCGCACGGCGATCGGCAGGGTCAGCGTGGTGACGGCGGCGGCGACCAGCGAAATGATCGCGCCGACGACCAGCCTGGGATAGCGGTAGAGATAGGGCGAAAGCCGGCTCAGCGGACGCAGCGAACGCCGGCGCTCTTCATTCGCGGCCGTTGTCGTGCTCGCCATGCTATTTCCCTCTCGGCCTCGGCCCATTTGCAGGCTGCCGGCCTTGTGATTCGAAATCGGCTGATGTATAGGCACGCCGACCGTTTCTGAAGCTGTGGCCTATCTAGCCGTGGCTTCGAATTTTCGAAAGAGGCGCATCGCCGCAGGATACCTGCGCAAGCCGCGCCGCGACAGCAGGAACAGAGCGATGAAAGCCGATATCCATCCCGACTACCACGTCATCAAGATCGTGATGACCAATGGCACCGAATACATGACCCGCTCCACCTGGGGCAAGGAAGGCGATACGATGAACCTCGATATCGACCCAACCACGCACCCGGCCTGGACCGGCGGCCAGCACAACCTGCTCGACCGCGGTGGCCGTCTGTCGAAGTTCAAGAAGCGCTACGAAGGCCTCGGCATCTAAGCCGACCTGTTTCAAGCATACCAAGAACCCGCCCTCGTGGCGGGTTTTTTGTTTGTTGGATCGTGTTGGCGCGAATTGCCGCGCAAGCGCGTGAGGAAGGGCCCGGCGCTGACGCCCTCCCTCCCCCTTGTGGGGAGGGATACAGGGTGGGGGTGCAGCCTATATGTTGGCAGTTCGTCAGCAGATACGGGGTGATTGCCAATTACCCCCACCCCTAACCCCTCCCCACAAGGGGGAGGGGAATCTTGCCTACAGCGCCCCGATCTCCCGCAGCGCCATCGCCTTGTAGTCGGCCACCAGCGCGTCGCCTTCGCCGCGGTCGACCGAGATCGCCAGCCGCATCGTGGCTTCGCCCAGCGACATGATCAGGAACGCCTTGCGCTCTATCTCGGCAGCATCTGAAGCGGGCGCGACCCGCTGCCACGCTTCTGCCAGCAGCGCGCCATTGGCCCTGGAATCGCGCAGGTCGATGTCGCGCAGCGCCTTGTCGGCCTGGGTGCCCGACCAGATGTCGCGCATCACTGGTTCGGCCAGGAAGATGCCGTAATAGACGTCGATCAGCCCGCCGAAGGCGTCGATCAGCCCCTTCATGTCGCCAACGCCCGCCAGCCCATCTGAAATGCAGGCGCGGCCTTCGGCATTGTAGCGTTCGGCCAGGGTGCGGATGATCGCGCCCTTGTCGGGAAAGTACTGGTAGAGCGAGCCGATTGACACGCCGGCGCGTTCGGCCACCTCGCCCATGCGCATCGCGTCGCTACCGCCTTCCGATATCAGCGCGCTCGCCGCCTGCAGCATGCGCTCGACGCGCTCCTGGCTGCGCTTCTGGCTCGGGGCGCGCCGTAGCGCCTGGCCCGAGATATCGTCGATCGCTTCCATGATCTTCTGCCCGCTTCGAATCCGCTTGACCTCCATAATATGAGGGTTTATCACATTTGCAAATGTGAGGATTGCTCACGTTAACGAAGGAGGCCAAAATGACCGCATCCCAGCATGACATGAAGCCCATTCTCATCCTCGGTGGCACCGGCAAGACCGGCCGCCGCATTGCCGACCAGCTTGCGCAGCGCAACCTGCCGGTCCGTATCGGTTCGCGCGGCGCCACCCCGTCCTTCGACTGGGATGACCGCGCCACGTGGGCCAGCGCAGTCAAGGGCGCCGGTGCCGTCTACATCTCCTACTATCCCGACCTCGCGGCCCCCGGTGCCGCCGAGGCAGTCGGCGCCTTCGCCGAATTCGCCGTTGGCATGGGCGTCAAGCGCCTGGTGCTTCTGTCCGGCCGCGGCGAGCCGGAGGCGCAGTGCGCGGAGGAAAGGGTCCAGCAGTCCGGCGCAGACTGGACGATCCTGCGCTGCAGCTGGTTCATGCAGAATTTCAGCGAGAGTTTCCTGCTCGACGCTGTGCTTTCGGGCGAGGTGGCGCTGCCGGTCGGCGCTGTAGGTGAGCCCTTCGTCGATACCGACGATATCGCCGATGCAGCTGTCGCAGCCTTGTCAGACGACCGCCATATCGGCCAGCTCTACGAACTCACCGGACCGCGCCTGCTGACCTTTGCCGAGGCCGTAACCGAGATCGCCACAGCCGCCGGCCGCGATATCCGCTTCGTTGAAATCAGCGCCGCCGACTTCAAGGCCGGCCTCGCCGAACAACAACTGCCCCAGGACCTCATCGACCTGTTGATGATGCTGTTCACCGAGGTGCTCGACGGCCGCAACCAGCATGTTGGGGACGGCGTCAGCCGTGCGCTCGGCCGGCCCGCGCGCGACTTCAAAGACTATGCCAGGACTGTCGCCGCAACCGGCATCTGGGGAGACAAGACATGATCGCTGCAGCTTTCACGGCACTCATCTTCCTCGCGGCGCTCGGCAGCGGTATCGCGGCGGGCCTGTTCTTCATCTTCTCCAACACCATCATGGCGTCGTTTGCCAAATTGCCAGTGCCCCAGGGCATCGCCGCCATGCAGCAGATCAACGTCACCATCATCAACCCGCTGTTCATGCTGGTGTTCATGGGGATGGTGGTGCTGTCGCTGGTGCTCGGTGCCAAGGCGATCTTCGGCTGGAGCGAGGCGGGCGCTGCCTGGCTGCTGGCCGGCAGCGTTGCCTATCTCCTGGGCTGCTTCCTGGTGACGATGGTTTTCAACGTGCCACTGAACGATGCGATCGCCGCAGTCGACCCGGCAAGCGCCGAAGGCGCTGCCATGTGGACGCGCTATCTCAAGGAATGGCTGCCGTGGAACCACGTGCGTGCGGTCGCCTGCCTCGTGTCGCTGGCCTCGTTCATCATGGCCTTTGCGCGTACAGCTTGAAGGCGAGGCCGGGGCTGCCCCCCGGCCTTTTGTCTCAGGCTTGCCGCTTCCAGCGCGCAACGGCGTGCTCGATCAACCGGCCGACGAGGTCTGGGTAGGACACGCCCGAGGCCGCCATGGTCTTCGGATACATGCTGATGTTGGTGAAGCCGGGGATGGTGTTGACCTCGTTGACCAGTGCGGAGCCATCCGCCTTCACGAAGAAGTCGACACGCGCCATGCTCTCGCAGCCGAGCGCCAGGAAGGCGCTGCGGGCAACTTCCTGCAACTTGGCCGTGGCTGCTTCCGGCAGCTCCGCCGGGATGCGCAAGGCTGCGCCGTCGGCGTCGATGTACTTGGCCTCGTAGGTGTAGAAGCCATGGCTCGCTGCCGGCGCGATCTCGCCCGGCACGGAGACCGAGAGCTTTCCGTCGGGCGCCTCGAGCACGGCGAACTCGATCTCGCGGCCGGCGACGAACTCCTCGATCAGCACCTTGCGGTCATATTTGAACGCCTCGGCCAGCGCGGCGTCCAGCTGCTCTGCCGTCTCGGCCTTGCTGACGCCGACGGATGAGCCTTGCCGCGCCGGCTTGACGAAGACAGGCAGCCCGAGCTCGGCCTTGATCGCGTCGAAAGCGGGCCGGTCGCCGAAATGCACGGTCACGCCACGCGCCACCGGCACTCCGGCCTGCGTCATCAGCCGCTTGGCCACGTCCTTGTCCATGGCATTGGCCGAGCCCAGCACACCCGAGCCGACATAAGCAATGTCGGCCACCTCGGCGAGGCCCTGGACCGCGCCATCCTCGCCGAACGGACCATGCAGGACGGGAAACAGCACATCGACCCTCGGCAGTTCGAACGGCGTTTCGCCGGCGGGCAGGGCAACCAGCCGCCCCTTGCCGCCCGGCACCAGTGCTACCTCGGTGCCACCTACGGGCACGGCCGTGGGCAGCGCGCCGTCGCGGTCGAGCTCGGCCAGGAACCAGCGGCCGTCGCGGGCGATGCCGACAGGCACCACATCATATCTGGAGGTGTCGATCGCCTTGACGACGTTGCTTGCCGACATGAGCGAGACGTCGTGCTCGGAGGAGCGTCCGCCGAAAAGAACTGCGATGCGTGGTTTCGTGGTCATGGTGCTTTCCGCTCTGCCGCTGAGTTCGCGCCATCCCGCGGCGCGATGTCCTGCTTGCTCAGCAATTCGAACTTATCTGTGGCGCCGTATCAGGTTCGGCGGTCCCGCGCAGCTTTTGCGCTGTTCAGGCCGGGTCCTTGGATTTGTGGCCCTTGCGGTCGGAATGGCCGAGGTCGCGGTCGGGGTCGATGATGTCGCGCACCAGCTGCTTCAGCTTGGCGGCGTCGGGAAAGCCGCCGTCGCGCTTGCGGTCCCACACCAGCGTGTCGTTGCAGGTGATGGTGAACACGCCGCCAGTGCCCGGCACAAGCGTCACCTCGCCAAGCTCGGTGCCGAAGGTCGACAGCAGCTCCTGCGCCATCCAGCCGGCGCGCAGAAGCCACATGCACTGCGTGCAGTAGGTGATGCGGATCTGGGGCAGGCTCATCCGGTCCTCAATACACTCGTTCCAGCAATCCGGTCATAGATCGGATCGCGCTTGCTGGAAACCGAGATGATGATCCAGAGCAGCCAGGCGATCTGGATGGCAGCCGCGATGGCAAACATAGTCCAGTAACCTTGCGTTTCCATCGCCGCAAACGGGTCCTCGAGAACAAAGAATACGACGACAGCAAACAGCATAGCTGGGATCATGCCGATCCATTTTGCGGCTTGCCGGATCACGGCTTGCCTGAGAGGCAGTCCGATCCGACCTGGGGCATTTGTTGGTACTGCCCTGATGCTAAGGGTGCGCTTGCCAACCGTGGCACCTGACCGCCGCTCCATGGCAATCAGATAGACGGCAACCGCAAGGATTGCGATCCAGTCGGTGGTGAACGCGTTCACAGGGTTGCCTTGGGCATCCAGCGCATAGGTGATGAAACGACCGGACGTGGTGTTCCCCTGCTGCTTGACCGTGCCGATGGCAAGAGTTCTTGCTGTGGGCAGTCCAAAGAAACCGATCTCGCATTCCGTGAATGTGTTGGCGTCCGCCGGCGGTGGCGGCTCAAGTCCTGACGGAGCCTGCGCGACGGTCTGGCATAGTCTCGACACGAAACCGAAGCTACCCTGGATCGATCCGTTGCTCATCGCAAACAAAACGACCACGACGATCTGAAGCGGCACCAGGACGATCAGGCAATCGATCACCAACGCGCCGACGCGCCGCCAGAAGCCAGCTCGCACTGGAGCGCTTTCAACGTCTGTCATCTGGATAGTCTCCCCCAAGCGAAGACGAAGCTCGCCTATCCCCGGCCAAAACGCAATTGGCGCCGGTCGAGGATTTTCGACCGACGCCAATGGTTCAATCCAGTTCTTCTGGCCAGGTCCTTTTGGCCAAGCTTTTCTGGACTTGCTTACGCCGCGCTGAGCTTGGCCATCGTTGCTTCGTCGACTTCGAAGTTGGCGTAGACGTTCTGCACGTCGTCGTCGTCTTCGAGCGTGCCGACAAGCTTCATCAGCGACTGGGCGCGTTCTTCGTCGACCGGGATGTTGTTCTGCGGCTTCCAGATGATCTTCACCGACTCGGCGTCTCCGAGCGAGCTTTCGAGCGCCTTGGACACTTCGCCGAGGTTTTCGAAAGCGCAGATGATGGTGTGGCCGTCCTCGTCCGACTGCACGTCGTCGGCGCCGGCCTCGATTGCCGCATCCATGACCTTGTCCGCATCGCCGGCGGTCGCCGGATAGACGATTTCGCCGACACGGTCCCACATGAACGACACCGAGCCGGTTTCGCCAAGCGCCCCGCCTGATTTGGTGAAGGCTGCGCGCACGTTGGAGGCCGAACGGTTGCGGTTGTCAGTCAGCGCTTCGACGATCAGCGCCACGCCACCGGGGCCATAACCTTCGTAGCGCACTTCTTCATAGTTCTCGGCGTCGCCCATCGAGGCCTTGGAGATGGCGCGGGCGATGTTGTCCTTGGGCATCGACACGGCCTTGGCGTTCTGCACGGCAAGGCGAAGACGCGGGTTCATCGTCGGGTCGGGCACGCCGGTCTTTGCTGCAACGGTGATTTCGCGCGCGAGCTTTGAGAACATCTTCGACCGCACCGCGTCCTGGCGGCCCTTGCGGTGCATGATGTTCTTGAACTGTGAATGGCCGGCCATGGGACCCCTGTTTGTCGCTTCGGCAGTGTTGGAATGGGCCGCGTTATAGATAAATCGGCTCAATACGTCCAGCGTTTGGCCTTCGTCGAACTCGCGAAAACGTGACTCTACCGCCCACCGGCTGGCTGAGATAGTGCGGCCTCGCCACGAACGCCCGAGAGCGCCATGCCCCTTCGCCTGTTCGCCGCCTGCCTTCTCGCCCTGCTTGCCTTCGCTCAGCCCACGCTCGCTGCCGATGACCCGGTGCCGAGCAAGTGCATGGCCATCGCCCAGGCGCTGCCCGAAGTGACCTATGCCAGCTTCACGCCGGCCCAGGCGTTTGTCGATGGCGACGTCACCATCACCTATGCCGGTCATTCGACCTATGTCATCGAGACGCCCGGCGGCGTGCGCATCGCCACCGACTACAGCGGCATCTATGGATCAAACCCGCTGCCGCGCATCGTCACCATGAACAAGGCGCACCGCACCCACTATACCGACCTGCCGGACCGAGGCATCGAACATGTCCTGCGCGGCTGGAACCCCGATGGCGGGCCTGCGAGGCACGCGCTGGTCGTCGACGACGTCTATGTCCGTAACGTGCCGACCGACATCAGGCGGTTTGGCGAGATGGAGCGCGACGGCAATTCGATCTTCATCTTCGAAGTCGCCGGCCTGTGCATCGGCCATCTCGGCCACCTGCATCATCGGCTCGAGGATGCGCATTACGGCGCCATCGGCCGGCTCGACGTCGTCATGGTGCCGATCGACGGCGGCATGACGCTGTCGATTGATGCGATGACCGAGATCACCACCCGGCTCTATTCGTCGATGATCCTGCCGATGCACCGCCACTCCACCCCGATCGGCGAATTCACCGCGATGATGGGCGACGGTTTTGCCGTCGAGTTCCGCGACGGCCGATCGCTCAAGGTGTCGCTCAGGTCGCTGCCGGCGCGACCGACGATCGTCGTTCTCGACGGCGTCTGAATTCAGTCAGTTCAAGGTCGGGGCTGCGGCCTCGGCCTTCTGCGCGCCGATCCGAACCATGTTGCGGCCAGCTCCCTTTGCTTCGTAGAGCGCGCGGTCGGCGGCCAGCAGCATGCCTTCGAAATCTGTCTGCTCCCCCGGCGCGCGCGTCGTCACGCCGATGCTGACGGTGGCCCAGACCTTGCCGCCCGAAGGCATATCGAGTGCCTGCGCTTCGAGTGCGTGACGGATGCGCTCGGCGACCGAGGTCGCGGCGATCATGTCGAGGCCCGGCAGCACCACCGCGAACTCTTCGCCGCCCATGCGGCCAAACAGGTCGGACGGGCGCAGCAAATCAGAGACGATGCCGACAAATTTCTTCAGCATCGCATCGCCGCCGGCATGGCCGAAGCGGTCGTTGACGTTCTTGAAGTGGTCGATATCGAGCATCAGCAGTGCCGTGCCATGGTCGCGGTTCACGCGCAGGCACGCCTCGCTGCGTTCAATGAAGGCGCCGCGCGACAGCGCGCCGGTCAGCGAGTCGTAATTCGCTGCGCGTGACAGGCGTTCGATCAGCTCGGCGCGCGCGGCGTTGATGCTGGCAACCGTCAGCGGACAAAGCGCCATCAAGGCGATGCCGAGGCGCAGCGAGTCGAGCGAGCGCAGCGGATCTGGCAGCTCCGGCAGCGGAATGAGATTGGCCGGGATCGAGATCAGCAGCCATGTGCAAAGCAGCATGGTCAGAACGGACGTCGTGAAGGTCCTGTAGGTCAGCGAACACCAGAGCAGGGCAGGGATGGGCATGGCCAGCGTGCCCGGTCCGCCGAGTGTGATGGCAAGCGCGACCGAGGCCACCAGCACGAGCGCCGGCAAGGCATGCTGGACTGTTGCGGGCGACAGGCTTGCCGGCAAGGACGCGCGCAGCCTGCGAAACCCCGGAAACGTCAGCAGAACCGGCAGGATGATCAGGCTGTTGACCAGTTCGGTGATGAACCAGAAGGCGATGCCGCCCAGGAGGTCCCGGCCAAACAGCAGGCGCGCGGCTCCGCCGCCGGCGATTGCCGCCGACAGCGCCACCGCGCAGCAGATGGCGAACAGGTGGAGCACCGACGCCGGCCGCTGCAGCCAGCGGTCGCTTTCCGGTGCAAGCCTGAACAGCAGATATCCCGTCAGCGCGCCGGTCATGTTGGCAATCGTCAGCCATAGCGTGACGAAGAAATTGCCGCCGGTCAGAAGATCGGCGGCGATGTAGCCGGCGAACGCCGCGAGCCAGCCGGAAACCGTGGCGTAGCTTGGGTTGCGCACCATCAAACCGAGCAGGACGGCATTTGCCGGCCAGACCGCTGCAAGAAAACCGATCGGCCGCGTCAGGATGCCGAAGAATGATGCGAGAAAGACGATGCCTGCGACGATCAGGGCGACCGCAAGCTGCGGTTCTGTGCTTGGTTTGGCGGGTAGGCCCAGAGTGGCAGTCAGCATTCCCAGTCCGTCAGGCGTGTTACCGTAGACTGGACTAAATGCCCGAAGCGTTCAATCCGGCTTAATGAGCTTATTCTGATGTATCGGCAACATGCAGGCGAGTTGCGAAGATCTTCGGGGGGCGGGATGCCTCCCGCTGCCTTTCGGTGCGGGAGGCATGGCAGCTCAGGCGGCGATGCGCGGTTCGAGTTCCTCGGCCGTGACGTGGCCGCCGAACCCACCGGAAGAGGTTGCTGGCGCCTCGTCCTCGATAGCATGGGCGAAGATCACCGCCGGGTCGGCTTCAAGCCTGGCTATGTGCCTGTAGATGCCGGGGAACTCGCTTGCGATGTCGAACAGGCCGAGATCTTCGCCCCAGCGCGCGATGCCGATGAAATAGGCGTCGGCCACCGTCTTCCTGTCGCCGGCCAGCCACTCGCTGTTATCGAGCACGCCCTGCAGGAAGGCATAGTCCTTGGCGGCCTTTTCACGCGCCATCTTGCGCAGCATGTCGCGGCCGACAGTGTCGCCCTCGTCCAGCTTGAAGGCATTCCAGCCATAGCCGAGATCGGAATGCAGCGATGTGTGCAGGTAGGAAAGCATCCAGTTCAACTGGTCGAACTCCTTGCTGCCCTGGGCGAAGCCCAGTCCCTTGTCGAGGCCGCGCGCGGCGATGTTGTGCAGGATGGCCAGGCTTTCGGTCAGCGTTCCGCCGTCGCTGGTGATCATCGCCGGCGTCTGGCCGAGCGGGTTGACCTTGGCAAAGGTGCCGGAGCGTTTGGCCATCATGTCGATGCGGTGCAGGCGGTAAGGCTGGCCGAGCCATTCCAGTGCCACGATCGAGCCGAACGAACAGCCGTGCGGCACGCCGTAGAAGAGTACAGGTTCCATGTCTCATCCTCTTGAAATCGGACCGCGAAACAGTCGCGGCGTGCCGCAGAACCTATGCATTGCGTTCGTTTCAACAAGTACCTACAATTTTGTAAGGTACTGACTTCAAAGTAAGAATTGAGGATTTCATGGCCAAGACGCAGCCAGATAGTTGTGGGCTCGGCCCGGCCTTCCAGGTCATCGGCGGCAAATGGAAGGCGCTGATCCTTTGGCTGGTGCACACCGAGCCGCGCCGCTTCGGCGAGTTGAAGCGTCTGGTGCCCGACATCAGCGAGAAGATGCTGATCCAGCAGCTGCGCGAGATGGAGGCTGATGGCCTCGTCCACCGCGAGGTATTCCACCAGGTGCCGCCGCGCGTCGAGTATTCGGCGACGCCGCTCGGTCAGTCGCTCGACGATGCCCTGGTTCCGCTCGCCAACTGGGGCAAGCAGCATGGTGCCGCCATCGAGGCGCGCAAGACGAACGCCGCCTAGGCCGCGACGGATATCGAGGCTGGGGCCGCGTCTCAGCCCTCCAGGTCGAGCTTCAGCCGGTCGAGGATCGACATTGCGTGGCTGGCATATTCGCTGATCCAGCGGTCGTGGATCTGCTTGATCGGCAGCGAATTGAGGTGGTTCCAGCGTTCCCGACCGTCGCGCCGCGCGACCACCAGATCGGCCTCCTCCAAAACCTTCAGATGCTGCATCACGGTGCAGCGGTCCATGTCGTCGAAGCGTTCGCAAAGCGCTCCCGTCGTCAGCGGGCCATCCTTCAGGCAATCGAGTATCAGGCGCCGGCGTGGATGCGCCAGGGCCTTGAAAACATTGTCGTCTTTCGAATCGCTTGACATGTTATGTTTTTATAACACATTATCGCCAAGTGCAAGCATAGGAGGCTCACAATGTCCTTGGAGTTCAAGGTTTCGGGGCGCATCGCGAAGTCCGTTCACGAGGTGTTCGACGCGGTCGTCAACCCGAAGAAGCTCAGCGCCTACTTCACCACCATCCGCGGTGCGAGCGCGCCGCTGGTTACTGGTACCACCGTCACCTGGTGGGGCTCGGTGCCGGTCGAGGTCGAGGAGGTCGAGCTGGACAAGCGCATCGTGCTGCGCTGGGACGCCGAGGTGGCCGAGGGCCAGCCGGCCTACAAGACCAGGATCGAGATGGGCTTCGAGGTGCTCGAGGACGGCTCGACTTTCGTCACCATCGGTGAATCCGGTTGGGTCGAGGACGCGGTCGGGCGCAAGGCGTCCTACGGCAATTGCGAAGGTTGGGCCGAGATGCTGTCGGCGATGAAGGCCTGGCTCGAATACGGCATCAACCTGCGCGAGGGCTTTTACCCCAGCGAGATGCGCGGCGAACTGCCAACAACCAGCGAACGCAAGTGAGGAGCGAGAACATGAGTGCAAAGATCGAAGGCGGCATCAACATCGCCATGAAGGTGCCGAGCCACCAGTACGAGGCGACCATCGCCTTCTACCGCGACGTGGTCGGCCTCGAAGGCATCCCGGAGAAGGCGCCTGCCGTCGGCTTCAAGCTCGGGCCGAACCAGCTCTGGATCGACGAGGCGCCGACGATGAGCCAGGCCGAAGTCTGGCTGGAGCTGTTCACGCCCGACCACGCCGGGACCCTCAAGCAACTCGGCGACGCGGGCGCGGTGCGCTGCGACCCGATCGAGCCGCTCGGCGAGACCTTCCGTGGCGGCTGGATCATGAACCCGGCCAACATCGTGCACATGGTGCGCGAACCCGACGCCTGGTGACATGCGCCACAGATAGGGCGGCGGGACTAGCCGCCGCCCTATCTCGTCAAATCGTCTGGAACCGCGCCTCGCCGTTGGCGAGGAAGCAGGCCTTGTCGAACAGCCTGAGATCGAGCGGGTTGGGCAGCCTGACATCCCCAAGGTCCGGCACCGCCTTCGTCGACGGGTCGTAGGAGCGGTCGATCTGCGAGATCATCACCACGATCAGCCCCTTGTCGCGCGCCAGTGCCTTGAGCGTCCGCACCTGCTCCATCAGCTCCGGATTGTCGCGCTTCTGGTCGAGCAGTTGCAGATAATCGACAACCACCACGGTGCCGCGCGGCGCGGTCGCCATTCGCCTGGCTATATGCTCGGCGTTGATCGCATCGGAGCTGTCGAGTTCGAACAGGGCGCCGAATTGCGCCCGGTCAACGCCGATGGCGCGGAAGCGGTCGAGCACCTCCTTTTCGGTATATTCCAACGTGAAGAAGGTGCTGCGCTGGCCTGATTTCATCGCCTCGACGGCGAGTTCGAGACCCATCAATGTCTTGCCCTGGCCGGGTCGTGCCCCAAGCAGGACCATGTCACCGGGCGCGAGGCGTGCGAATAGCTTGCCCGCTGGCCGGGTGGCTGCTGACGTGGCGGCCAGCAGGCTCCATGCGCCAAAGCCTTCCTCGGCCGCTATGCGGTCGAGGGCCTGATGCAACGGCACATGGCCGGTCCTTGCGAGAAGCCTGGCCTTGCGCTTCAGCATGGGTATGGGGGCGGAAAGTTTCATGCGGCGAACCTCCTATTGCGAGCAGACTTCGCAACCCCTCCTTATGCGTTCGCTCGAACAGTTGGCTCGGAAATCGAGACACCCCGCACGAACTGTACTTTCCCGGTGGAGGGGGGAGGCGTGGGCCGCGCCAGAATCAGATGATAGCCCAGATCATGTCGGTCCGGAATCGGCACCAAAACGAAAACGGCGGGCTTTTGGCCCGCCGTTCGTCTTGTCCGTCAATGGCCGCCGTCGATGCGTTGCTGCTTGCGCCGGTTGCGCTGCAGCATGTTGAGTCCCTCGACCAGCGCCGAAAAGCCCATGGCGGCGTAGATGTAGCCCTTGGGCACATGGTAGCCGAAGCCGTCGGCGATCAGCGTCATGCCGATCATCAGCAGGAAGCCGAGCGCCAGCATGACGATCGTCGGGTTCTTCTCGATGAACTTGGCGAGCGGGGTCGCTGCCAGCAGCATCACCGTCACGGCGACGATCACGGCGATGTACATGATGCCGATCTCGTCGGTCATGCCGACCGCGGTGATGATCGAGTCGATCGAAAACACCAGGTCGAGCAGCAGGATCTGGAAGATTGCCGCGCCCATCGAAAGCTGCAGCGTCCGCGACACCATATCGTCCTTGTGGTCTTCGGGATCGACCGAGTGGTGGATTTCCTTGGTCGCCTTCCACACCAGGAACAGGCCGCCGGCGATCAGGATCAGGTCGCGCCAGGAGAAGCCGTGGCCGAACGCCGTGAACACAGGCGCGGTCAGCGCGACGATGAAGGAGATGGTGGCCAGCAGCACCAGCCGCATGATCAGGGCGGCGCCGATGCCGAGCCGCCGTGCCTTGGCGCGCTGCGCCTCCGGCAGCTTGTTGGTCAGGATCGAGATGAAGATCAAGTTGTCGATGCCGAGCACGACCTCGAGCGCGATCAGCGTCAGCAGCGCCACCCAGGCGGTCGGGTCGTTGACGAAGCTGAAATACGGCGCCAGGAATTCGATCATCTTGGTGTCCCCTTAGTCCTTATGGATAACAAACGAGCGGCCGCGAGGCCGCTCTAACATTTGCTGACTTGTTGCGGGCAAGTAGGTGTCCACTGGCCCCTCGTCAATGTCAGGACCAGAAGGAAGGTACGGTTTCTTCGAGCCGGGGGCCGCGGCGCAATGGCGCAACCCGCTCGGCAAGGCCGGTGCGGTCGGAGATGTCGACGCCGACCCCGCAGATCGTCGCTGGCCCGTTGGCCGCCTCGAAGCGGCCCTTCGGCACCTTCGACAGGAAGCGGTTGAGCGGCTCCTCCTTGTCCATGCCGAGCGAGGAATCATAGTCGCCGCACATGCCGGCGTCGGTCAGATAGGCGGTGCCGCCGTTGAGGATCTGGTGGTCGGCAGTCGGCTGGTGGGTGTGCGTACCGACGACGAGGCTGGCGCGGCCGTCGACGAAATGGGCAAAGCACATCTTCTCGCTGGTCGCCTCGGCGTGGAAGTCGATCACCACCGCATCGGCCTGTTCTCCGAGCGGGCAGGCGGACAGTTCGCGCTCGCCGGCCTGGAACGGATCGTCGAGTTCGGGGTGCATGAACACCCGGCCCATGATGTTCGACACCAGCACGCGCGCGCCATTCTTGGCGATGAACAGGCCCGAACCACGGCCGGGCGTGCCCTTGGGAAAATTGGCCGGGCGCAGGAAGCGTTCCTCGCGCGGCGCAAAGGCCAGTGCCTCGCGCTGGTCCCAGACGTGGTTGCCTGTGGTCACCACGTCGGCGCCGGCATTGATCGTCTCACGGAAGATTTCCTCGGTGATGCCAAAGCCGCCGGCGGCGTTCTCGCCATTGACGATGACAAAATCGAGCCGGAAATCCGAAATCAGGCCGGGCAGCTGGTTCCACACCGCCGTGCGTCCCGCCTTGCCCACCATGTCGCCCAGAAAAAGAAGTCTCATGAAATCATCTACAATTCAGGGGCAAAGCTGCGCAACCCGCTTTCTGTCAGTATTTCGGGGATGATCACGTCGTGGTTCTCGTCTGGAACACGCTCGACCTCCTGGCAGTCGAAGGCGATGCCGATCAGCCTGGGTTCGATGCCCTTGTCCTGCAGCCTGGCGATCGCCCGGTCGTAATAGCCCGCGCCATAGCCGATGCGGTGGCCGCGCTTGTCGAAGGCGGCGAGCGGCACCAGCATGATCTCAGGGTCGAGCACCTCGGCCTCCTCGTGCGGGCCGACGGTTCCAAAGCCCATGTCGACCATCGGCGCGCCACGCACCAGTTCGCGGAAGACGATTGTGTGCTTGTCGAGGATCGCCGGCAGGCAAAGCCTGGCGCCATGCTCGCGCAGCGCAAACATCATCGGCCTGACGTCGACCTCCGAACGCATCGGCCAGAAGCCCGAGACGATCGTGCCGGGCTCGAAGCGGAGATTGTCGCGCGCGGTCTCGGCCATCTCCAGCGACGCCTCGATGCGCCAGAACTGGTCGAGCGCATCGCGGCGGGCCAGCGCCTGCTTGCGCAACTGCTTCTTGATCTCGCGGTGAGAGGTCATGCCGTGCCCCATTCTCCTGTCGTAACAAGTGTTTGGCACATCGGCTGCTGCAACGGCAACGCAGAAGTCGCCGCTGTCAGGGCGCGGGTAGGCAGGTTTTATCCGAGTGGGGAGGTTTTATCTGGGTAAGAAGTGACGATCCACACGACCGGTGGAGAAGTCGATCCCGGAGACCTACAAAGTAGGTGGGCGCCGTGTGAAAAGACCCACGGGTCTTCCCAGGGACAGCTCCCTAAGGATCGTTAAGGCCCCGGGGAAAATGCTCTCCTGCCGGGAAGCGCAGACCGTCACCGCCAATATAGGCGCTATGGTCGCAATGCGCCATGGCAATGCGAGCGTCCGTGCAACGATATTTATGGGAGAGGTTTTCCACGGTCGGTGATTTTCTTATTGCCTTCTGGGCTCCTAATTTTCGCCGTCGCGATCCTTCGCACTCCCTCTGGCCGGCAGGCCAGAGGGAGTGCGAAGGAATGAGACCTGCGAGATTTGCCCGACTGCTCTCACCAGCCGGGAGTGCTGGCCAGACCGGAAACGGGGCGTGGCAGTGAGTAAGCTTGCCCCGCCGCCCGCAGCTCCCTAGTGTCGGCGCCGACGAATTTGGAGTTTCGCATGCGCTTTGAAGGAACGTCGGCTTATGTCGCCGACAAGGATCTGATGGTGGCGGTCAACGCCTCGGTCGCGCTCGAGCGGCCGCTTCTGGTCAAGGGCGAGCCCGGCACCGGCAAGACCGAGCTGGCACGCCAGGTGGCATCAGGCCTCGGCCTCGAGATGATCGAGTGGAACGTCAAGTCGACGACCAAGGCGCAGCAGGGGCTCTACGAATATGACGCGGTCTCGCGGCTGCGCGACAGCCAGCTTGGCGATGGGCGTTTCAACGACATCAAGAACTACATCAAGCGCGGCAAGCTGTGGGATGCGTTCGCCGCCGGCAGGAAGGTCGTGCTTCTGATCGACGAGATCGACAAGGCCGACATCGAGTTCCCCAACGACCTGTTGCAGGAACTCGATCGCATGGAGTTCTTCGTCTACGAGACCGGCGAGACGATCCGCGCCGAGGTGCGTCCGATCGTCATCATCACCTCCAACAACGAAAAGGAACTGCCCGACGCCTTCCTGCGCCGCTGTTTCTTCCACTATATCCGCTTCCCCGACGTCGACACGCTGCACAGGATCGTCGAGGTCCATTATCCCGGCATCAAGCAGAATTTGGTGCGCGCCGCGTTGACCCAGTTCTACGAGATCCGCGAAGTCGCCGGCCTCAAGAAGAAGCCGTCGACCTCGGAGGCGCTCGACTGGATCCGCCTGCTTGTTGCCGACGACGTGGCACCGGAGGACCTGCGCGCCGACCCCAAGAACGCGCTGCCCAAGCTGCATGGCGCGTTGCTCAAGAACGAACAGGACGTGCACCTGTTCGAGCGGCTGGCGTTCATGGCAAGACGGCAGGGGTAATCTGAAAGATCGTGCGTTGCAGGCACCCCCACCCCTAACCCCTCCCCACAAGGGGGAGGGGGATCATGCCGTAGCGGTCGATCTGTTTGCCGCAACGGTTGTGAAGTCGTCCCCCTCCCCCTTGTGGGGAGGGGTTAGGGGTCGGGGTATCGCGGGCAGATACACCATCCGGCCAGCACATTCCCGCGCTGTGGACCGTTGGCTGCGCGCCAGTGCTCAGGCACGTTCCAGCCAACCGACGCAACCACGGAAATCAATCCCATGACCGACACCACCATTCGCCCGCTGCAGCTTGCCGACCATGCCGAATGGCGGCGGTTGTGGACTGCCTATCTCGATTTCTACAACACGGTGCTGCCCGAAAACATCTACCAACTCGCCTGGAAGCGGCTGTTCACCGAGGGCGAGTTCGAGCCCAAGGGCCTGATCGCCATCGTCGACGGCAAGGCGGTCGGGCTGACCCATTACCTCTACCATCGCTCGGGCTGGTCGGAAGCCAACAACTGCTACCTGCAGGATTTGTTCAGTGACCCGGCAGCGCGCGGCAAGGGTGTCGGCGCGGCGCTGATCGACGCCGTGAAGCAGGAGGCCGGCAAGCTCGGCGTCACCAATGTCTACTGGATGACGCATGAGACCAACGCCACGGCGCGCAAGCTCTACGACCGCGTCGCCCGCCGCACGGGCTTCATCGAATACGATTTGCTGTAGGCATCAAGGGTTTCGGGCGGCCGCTCAGCCGGCCGTCCGCGCCACCCACCGGTGCCAGTCGCTGGCGCTGCCGCGGAAGACGTTGAGGTCGATCTTGCCGTCGACGCCGTGCGACAGGCCTGAGCCCGAATACTGCCAGAACACCCACTTGCGACCGGGATAGACCTTGGATGGCGGCTCGGCCACGGCGCGCAGCCAGAACGGATAGTCCTGGAACTCGCCGCGCAGGTTGTCGCGATAGAAGTCGGGCGCGGTGTAGATGATCGGACGCTGGCCGTAGTGGCGCTCCAGCTTGTCCATGAAGACCTGCATTTTCTCAACGATCTTCTCGCGGCCGTGGCGGCGCTTGCAGCTCGACTCGCCATTGTATTCGACGTCGATGACAGGCGGAAGTGCGCCGGCAACCTTGGGCACGTTGCGGATGAACCAGTCGGCCTGCTCGCCGGCGGTGCGGCACCAGTAGAAGAAGTGGTAGGCGCCGCGCTTCAGGCCGGCGGCCTCGGCCTCGCGCCAGTTCTTGCGGAACATCGGGTCGAGATGGTCGCCGCCGTCGGTGGCCTTGATGTAGGCGAAGTTGGCGCCCTGGGTGCGCAGCTTCGGCCAGTCGATCTCGCCCTGCCAGCGCGAGACGTCGACGCCGTGGACGGCAAAGTTCTTGGGCGACGCGGCCTTGCCGAAGTTGATCGGCTTGGCGTCGCGGAAGCGGCGGCCGTAGATCTGGCCGGGCGCAAAGGGCGTTGCCTTCATCGGCCGCGACGGTGCGATCAGCGCGATCGGCTTGGCGTCGGGCGTGGGCATGTCTTCAAGCTCGATGGCCGGTTCCATCGGCGTTCGGGGCATCGGCGTCGGCATGGCCATCGCGACCTGCACCGGCGGTGCCGTCATCGTGGTCACTTCGGTGGGCGCTGCCATGACCGGCTGGGGCTGGGGCGCCTGCGCGACCATTGGCGCGATGTCGGCCGAGGGCCTGATCACCGAACTCGTCGTTTCCGGCGAAGGCGAGGCCTGCTCCATCAGGCTGCCAAGGCCCGAACTGGAGGTGCAGCCGGCCAGAGCCAGGCTGGCGAGAACGATCGCTGACGCCGCTGAGAAACGCATAGGTACCCGTACGCAAAACAAGACCGGAGCGAAGGCAGACTCGCCCCGCTTCCCCACTGACGGCAATTGCTAACGGGAAATTACCAAGAAAGACTGAATCCGATTTTTACTTTAATTAGATTTCGGGTGTTGCAACCGTGCCGAAACGCTGACGCAGCGCGTGCCACTTGGACGCGGCGGTGGCGATGGGCTTGCCTGCGCGGCTGCGCGCAAGCAAAGTGCCCGGCATGTTCATACCCTTCTTTCTCGAACTCAAGGCGGCCAAGGTCCCGGTTTCGCTGCGCGAATATCTGGCGCTGCTCGAAGCGCTCGATGCCGACCTCGTCAGCTATGACGTCGAGGGTTTTTATTATCTCGCCCGCGCGGCACTGGTGAAGGACGAGCGCCATATCGACCGCTTCGACCAGGTCTTCTCGCATTATTTCAAGGGCGTCGAGGCCATCACCGGCGAGGGCGGCGTCGACGTTGCCAACATCCCCGAGGAGTGGCTGCGCCGGCTCGCTGAGAAGACGCTGACCGATGAGGAGAAAAAGCTTGTCGAAGCACTTGGCGGCTTCGAGAAGCTGATGGAGACGCTGAGGCAACGGCTGGAAGAACAGAAGGGCCGCCACCAGGGCGGGTCGAAATGGATCGGCACTGCGGGCACCTCGCCCTTCGGCGCCTATGGCTACAATCCCGAGGGCGTGCGCATCGGCCAGGAGACCAGCCGCCACCGCCGCGCGGTCAAGGTCTGGGACAAGCGGGAGTTCCGCAATTTCGACGACTCGGTCGAGCTCGGCACGCGCAACATCAAGGTGGCGCTGAAGCGCCTGCGCCGCTGGGTGCGCGAGGGTGCCGAAGAAGAGCTTGACCTGCCCGGCACCATCCACGCCACCGCCGACCACGGCTATCTCGACGTCAAGACGCGCCCCGAGCGGCGCAATGCGGTGAAGCTCCTGATGTTCTTCGACGTCGGCGGCTCGATGGACGACCACATCAAGGTCGTCGAGGAGCTGTTTTCAGCGGCGCGGGTCGAGTTCCGCCAGCTCGAATATTTCTACTTCCACAATTGCCTCTACGAAGGCGTGTGGAAGGACAACCGCCGCCGCCATGCCGAGGTCTTGCCGACCCTCGACGTGCTGCACAAATACGGCCACGACTACAAGGTCATCTTCGTCGGCGACGCCTCGATGAGCCCCTATGAGATCGCCTATGCCGGCGGCTCGGTCGAGCACTGGAACCCCGAGCCGGGCGCTGTGTGGCTGCGCCGCGTTCTCGATCAATGGCCGAACGCCGTCTGGCTCAACCCGACGCAGGAAAAGCACTGGGGCTACACCAGCTCGATCAAGATGGTCGGTGAGATCTTCGCCAACCGCATGTACCCGCTCACACTGGCAGGGCTCGAAGCGGCGACGAAGCAGCTGTCGCGCAGGCACTGATACGGCTCACCATGATGTGATGCCCTGTGATGCGAGGCGGCTCGTAACTATCTGTGCCAGGAACGCGAACAGCAAGAAGAACAAGTCCCGGAGATCCCAGAATGGATGCCAAGACCTACCCCGTCACCCGCACCGACGCCGAATGGCGCGCGCTGCTGACGCCCGAGCAGTACCAGGTGATGCGCAACCACGGCACCGAGCGGCCGGGCAGTTGCGCTCTGCTTTACGAAAAGCGCGCCGGCACCTTCACCTGCGCCGGCTGCGACCAGCCCTTGTTCGAATCCAAGCTGAAGTTCGAGAGCGGCACCGGCTGGCCGAGCTTCAACGATCCGGTCGAAGGCTCCGTCGAAAACACCGTCGACCGCAGCTACGGCATGGTGCGGACGGAATGCCATTGCGCACGCTGCGGCAGCCATCTCGGCCACGTCTTCCCCGACGGCCCGCCGCCGACCGGCCTGCGCTACTGCATCAATGGCGTGGCGCTGAACTTCGAGCCGGCGGCCTAAATCACACTTCCAGAAATGCGCGCCGCAGGTGCAGCAGTTGGCGCGACCGCGGCGCGGTCGTTTGACCGCTGCGTCAGTCTCCGGCGTTCAAAGCAGGCTGGCGAGGATGATCCAGAGCGTGGCGCCAATCTTCAGCGCGCGTGCATTCGGTATCCCGGCCACGTCGGCCGTCCGCAACACGCTGCCATAGAGGAACAGATTGTAGGGCAGCGGGATCAGGTGGACGGCGACTGCCAGCAGGGCCGACATCTTGGCGGCCAGGATCAGCAGCGCGACGATCGTGGTGGCGATGTTGATGATGCTGCCAACAACCACCATGTCCCGCCAGAACAGCTGGCCGAGCGGCGCGTCGCCGTTCCAGCGTCGTTTGAAGAACGTGGAAATGCCGTCTTGCTCACCCAGAGGGTTGTCGGAAGGATGGAATTGCCCGGTCTGTGTCATCGCTGGTGACCCCGCGCCATTGCCGCTGTCGTGACAGTCTAGCCCTCAATTAGGGCATCATATCTGCCGCGTTTACAAGTGCGGCAAAAGTATCGTTCGCCAACAAGGTGAACGGTCATCGGCTTCCAAAATGAGAGGCGAAGCCGTGTCGGTGCAGCCGCCGGCACGGCCAAACCTTGGATAGCGCCAAAGGCTCTGCGCTCCGGCGCGAACTCCGAAGATGCCAGCCTATGCCGGATGGTGACCAAGCAGAGAGATCGGGGAGATGAGGCTACGTGGCCAGCACGGCTGTGCGCGTGGCTGAAATGCAAAAGCCATAGAGGCGGCCGCGTACCGTCCGGAAACGCGGCGCGCCGTTTGGCCTCAGACCATGCCGAGGGCGGCCTTGTACAGGTCGAGGATCGCCTCTGCCTCGTCGCGCTCGGCCTGGTCCTGCTTGCGCAGGCGGATCAGCGTGCGGACGGCCTTGGTGTCGAAGCCGGTGCCCTTGGCTTCGGCATAGACGTCCTTGATGTCGTCGGAGATGGTCTTTTTTTCTTCTTCAAGCCGCTCGATGCGCTCGATGAAGGCGCGCAACTGGCCGGCGGCAACGGTCTGGCTGGTATCTGAAATTTCGTCGGCCATGGGGCACTCCGCAATTGTGACTGGAACAGCGCGACTCGGCGCGCCATGGGGCATTTCGGCCCGGTTCGATGCCCGATGATGGCCAGAGGGTCAAGGGGACGTGGCGGCGCAGCTGACACTGCGCCGCCGATTCTGCGTCAATGATCCCCAGGCCGGCTGGCCACGAAGGCTGCCTTTTGCGCGTCGGTGGCGTCGCGCTGGTGCTTGGCCTGCCACTCGGCATAAGGCATGCCGTAGACGATCTCGCGCGATGTTTCCTTGGACAGCTCGATGCCAGCCGCACCGGCCGCGTCGCGGTACCAGTTGGACAGGCAGTTGCGGCAGAAACCGGCGAGGTTCATCATGTCGATGTTCTGCACGTCGCTGCGCTCGCGCAGATGTTCGAGCAGGCGGCGGAAGGCGGCCGCCTCGAATTCGCGCTTCTGCGCTTCGCTGAGTTCGGCCATCTCAATCTCCATCACAGCGGCCCGGTGCGTGAGCCGAATTGTTTGACCTCATGTATATCGGCACGACGGTTGATCGCGTCAACGATTGGGGTGAGCCGAGTGGCCCATGCGGTGGTTCCGGCCTCGTCGCTAATGAGGTCCTGCCTGATCTCGATCAGCGCATGCGCAAAGCCGTTGACGATGCAGTGCTTGTACATGGTGTCGCCGCGCAGGGCTCCGTCATAAGGCTCGTTGTCGCCGACGACGATAGCTTTGTCCTCGGCCAGCATCTCGATCAGCGGCCAGGCGGCGCGATGGTCCATGTCCCACAGGACACCGGCATGCCAGGGCCTGGCGCGGCCCTGCATGATGGGCGTGAACGAATGCACCGACAGGATGAAGGGTGCGGTACCGGTCTCCTTGTGCACCGAGGCGATCATCGCGCCGACGGCGTCGTGATAGGGCCGGTAGAAGGTGTCGAGACGACGCTCGCGCTCTTGCCCAGACATCGGATAGTTGCCCGGGATGACCGAGCCGTCATAGAGCTGGCGGATCAGGGTCGGGTCGTCCTCGCCGCGATTGGGGTCGATCAAGAGGCGCGAGAAATTGGCCAGGACCGCCGGCGCGCCCATGATTGCCGCAAGCTTGCGGGTCACCTGCTCGGCGCCGATGTCATAGGCGATGTGGCGCTCGAACTCCTCGGGCGGCAGGCCGAGGTCGCCATATTCCTGCGGCAGGTCGCGCCGTGCGTGGTCGCACAGAAGCACCAGACCCCGGCCGCGGTCGCCATCGATGATTTCGAACGGGGCAAAAAGAGTGTTTCGCGTCATCGGAGGCAATTTGTCCTTCGGCACGGCTTTGGTGTAGTTTTCGTCGCCGCAGCTGCTGTGGGGATATGTGCTAACGCCGTTGTTTTGCCAACCTTTTTTCGAATATGCCAGAAGAGGCGGCAAATCACACCGGCTGAGCGCATCTAAATCGATTGGATAAGCGCCGTGCCATGCGTTGACATGCGCTTGCACATTGCCGAAAAGGGCACCAGAAAATGAAGAATACGTCGAAGAGGGGCTTGGGGATGGAACTTGCCGGAAGGCCGCGCGCACGCTCAGCCTTCGCAATGCTCTTTCTTTTCCTGGCAATTCCCGTTCTTACGGCCGTCGCTGCGACGCCTGCCCATGCCGACTTCAGGGTCTGCAACGCGACCCAGAGCCTCGTCGGTGTCGGCATCGGCTATCGCGCCAAGGCCGGCTGGATCACCGAAGGCTGGTGGCACATCGAAGGGAAGACCTGCAAGACGCTGATCGAGGGCCCGCTGTCATCGAGGTTTTATTATCTCTATGCAGAAGATGCCGAGCGTGGCGGACGCTGGGATGGCCCAGTCAACATGTGCGTGGCTGAAAAAGAGTTCAAGGTTGCCGGGGTCACCGACTGCGTAGCGCGCGGGTTCCAGCGTGCCGGCTTCCAGGAATACGACACGGGCGAGCAGGCGAACTGGATGGTCCAGCTCACCGACGAGCCCGCAACGGGCGGCGATGCTGCCGCCTCGGGAACGAACGGTCAATGAGACGCAGCCGCAAGGTCAAGATACTCGCCACACTCGGTCCGGCCTCCTCCGACGAGGTCATGATCCGCAAGCTCTTCGATGCGGGCGCCGACGTCTTCCGCATCAATATGAGCCATACCGACCATGATTCGATGCGCACGCTTGTCGGCCGCATCCGCAAGGTCGAAGAAGAGGCGGGCCGCCCGATCGGCATCCTCGCCGACCTGCAGGGCCCCAAGCTCCGCGTCGGCAAGTTCGCCAACGGCAAGGAAGAGCTGACCGTCGGCCAGACCTTCACCTTGGACGACAGCGCCGAACTCGGCGACAACAAGCGCGTGCACCTGCCGCATCCCGAAATCCTGAAGTCGGTCCAGGAAGGCCATCGCCTGCTGATCGACGACGGCAAGCTCGAGCTCAGGGCAGTCAAGAGCGACGGCAAGTCGATCGTCTGCACCGTCGTTGCCGGTAACAAGATTTCCGACAAGAAGGGCGTCAGCCTGCCCGACACCGACCTGCCGGTCGGCGCGCTGACCGAGAAGGACCGCAAGGACCTCGATGCGGTGCTCGAGACCGGCGTCGACTGGGTCGCGCTGTCGTTCATCCAGCGCCCCGAAGATCTCGCCGAAGCGCGCAAGATCGCGCAGGGCCGCGCCCTGCTGATGTCCAAGATCGAAAAGCCGCAAGCCGTGGCGCGTCTGGCCGAAATCATCGAGCTGTCCGATGCCTTGATGGTTGCCCGTGGCGACCTCGGCGTCGAGATGCCGATCGAATCGGTTCCCGGCATCCAGAAGCAGATCACGCGCGCCGCCCGCCGCGCCGGCAAGCCGGTGGTCGTCGCCACCCAGATGCTCGAATCGATGATCACCGCACCAGTGCCGACCCGCGCCGAGGTCTCCGACGTCGCGACCGCGGTGTTTGAAGGTGCTGACGCGATCATGCTGTCGGCCGAATCCGCTGCCGGACAATATCCGGTCGAGTCGGTGGCGACGATGGACCGCATCGCCCAGCAGGTCGAAAAGGATCCGACCTATCCCGGCATCATCAACGCCCAGCGTTCGCAGCCGGAAGCCACCGGTGCCGATGCCATTTCGCTTGCGGCGCGTGAAATCGCCGAGACGCTGAAGCTGTCGGCGATCGTCACCTACACCGCCTCGGGCACCACCGGCCTGCGTGCGGCACGCGAACGGCCACAGGTGCCGATCATCGCGTTGTCGCCGATCCTGGCCACTGCGCGCCGGCTGTCGCTTTTGTGGGGCACGCATTGTGTTGTCTCGCCAGATGCCGTCAATCTCGACGACATGGTCGAACGCGCCTGCAACGTCGCCTTCAACGAGGGTTTCGCAACTGGCGGCGACCGCGTCATCATCACCGCCGGCGTGCCGCTGAGAACGCCCGGATCGACCAACATGCTGCGCATCGCCTATGTCGGGCCGGAAGGCAAAGGCAGCAGGTAAATAGCGAATAGTGAGTAGTGAGTAGGGAGTAGGGAGTAGTAAGAAGTGGGTGGAGCGGTTGCGCCCTGCCGGCGGCTAAGGGTCCTTCCTACTCACTACTCACTACTCACTACTCACTACTCACTACTCACTACTCACCCGGCCGCCGCCTTCTCGTTCACGCACACATCCGTGCCATACGCATCACCCGCAATGCGGGCCTCGACCTGCCGCGCCATCGCCTGCAGGTCGCGCGGCTGGCCGGCGAGCTTTTCCACTGCAGCCAGCACAAGATCGGGCGCCACCCAGTCGGGCTTGTGGCCGAGGTTGCCGACCCAGACCAGCTCGGCACCGGGAATGTCGCGGGCGAGGCCGATCGAATGGATCTCCTCGTAGACGACAGTGTCCGCGTCGCCCGAGATCACCACCGTTGGCACCTTGATCTCGTGATAACGCGGCGTCGTCTTCAGCGCGTGCCGGTACAATCCCTCGACATCGATGGCATTGGCGCGAAAAGCCCCTGGCCGCAGCACGAGCTCGATCGAGGCTTCCTCGACATAGAAGTCGGGCACCTTGTTGGGCGAGAAGACGCAGGTGGTAGCTGCCCCGATGCGCATAAGCCCGGCCGGATTGGCAATTGTCGCAGCGAAGAGACGTCCGATCACCGGCCTGGCGCTCAGGCTGTAGTACCAGGAGGTGTCACCGCCCGGCCATGGGTGCGTTGCCGCCGACAGAAACAAAAGCCCGCGCGTGTGCTCGGGCCGCTCGAGCGCAAAGGTCGCGGCCACCGCACCACCGAACGAATGACCGACGATGATCGCGTCCTTGATGCCGAGCCTGTCCATCAAGGCCGAGATTGTCGCGGCCTGTCCTTCCTGGGTCTCGTTGTTGCCGGGCCCGCGTCCGGACCAGCCATGGCCGGGCCGGTCGAAGAACAGCATCTCGGCGCGGCCTTCAAACAGCTGTTTGAGCGGCAGCATCTGGTCCTTCAGGTTCGCGCTGGCGCCATGGATGAAGACCAGCGGTGGCAGGTCCGCCCTGGCCGGCGCCGGCACATGCACGTAGTGGATGCTGGCGCCCGATATGTCGATGAAGCTGCCCACGGGCGGGTTGCGGCGCTCTATCAGCCAGGAGGCCACGCCGGTAAAACCTGCAAGCGCAAGCACGATCGCAACGAGCAGGACCAGGACGAAGGTGAGGATGTTCATGCGGCCAGGGCGAATGAGGGGGGAGGCAGTGGCGAATAGCGAATAGCGAATAGGGAATAGGGAATAGTGAGTAGTGGAACATGTTAGCGCATGCGTCGCCGTCGGCACGCCCTAACTACTCACTATTCGCTATTCCCTACTCGCTCCCTCAAATGCCTTCGCCGGCAAGCTCTTCCTCCAGGCGCGACACCTCGTTCTGGGCGTTGCGCAGCATCGGATAGATGACGAGCACCCGCTGCCAGGCTTGCAACGCCAGTTCGTTGTGGTTGGTGTTGGCCATGATCTGGGCCATGCCGGAGAGGGCGCCGAAATGGCGTGGCTCGAGCTCCAGCGTGCGTTCGATGTCGGTCATCGACTTGCGAAAGTTGCCCATCATGAAATGAACCGTGGCGCGGCGGTTCCAGCCTTCGGCGTATTGGGGCTGCAGCGTCACGACCTGGTCGAGGAAATCGAGGGCGACGTCGAACTTCTTGGCTTGCAGCGCCTGTTGCGCCCACAGCATCATCAGGTCGACGGACGCGCTGCCGGACCTGTACCAGGCCTCCCAAATCCGGTTGGCGAGGCGTTCGGCGGCCTTTTCGTTGCGCTCGCGCTTGAGATCGGAAAACAGCGAATCGAGCTGCGTGTCAGCTTTGGCGATGATGGGATCGCCGCTCGTCTGGGCGAACGCCTGCAGCGACAGCGGCGTTGCCGCGATGGTCAGGACAAAAAAGGCAAAAACGCTCCGCATGCGGAAATTCTAGACCCCCGCATGGGAACGTCAAACTGAAATTGCCGTGATGCGCCGGCCGAAAGCGGCCGGGCGAGCATCAGCCCTGGCGTGCCTTGTAGCGCGGGGCGGTCTTGTTGATGATGTAGACGCGGCCCTTGCGACGAACCAGCTGGCAGTCACGGTGGCGGCCCTTGAGCGCCTTGAGCGAATTCTTGATCTTCATGTCACTAACCCGTCAGATGGGGCCCATCTTCCGGGCCGAAACCAAAAGCGCGCCAAAGGAGCGCGCCCAATTTGTGTGAGTGGCTCTTAGACGAGGAGTCTTGGCCAGTCAACCGCGAGTGGGCGCAGCAGAGTGGTTTGATCGGCTTTTTTGCCGGCAATGGTCATGGCGATGCCGGGGCGAGCACTCGTCGGCGGACGGCCCCCGCTGGAATCCTCACGCTCATCCAACCAACGGAGGATGGATGCGGTTTCCGATTCTATCGACTTGTGCCGCCAGCGGCGTTGGCTGGGGAATGCGTACCCGCTTGCGGTTCAGGATCGGTCGAGTCGTCTCAGGCGTATTCCGCCTTGTTCGGAACATTGCAGGGAAGACCGAACTGCTCGCCCCAACGGCATAGTGAGCCTGCTGCCGCGTTGAGTGCCGCGCCGCGTTGCGTGATCGAGTAGACCACCTTGGCCGGCGTCTCCGCATAGACTTTCCGGTCGACGAGCCCATCGGCCTCCATTTCACGCAACTGCTGCGCCAGCATCTTTTCACTGATGCCCGGAATCGACTGCCTCAATCGGCCGAACCTGCGCGAGGCCGTTCCGAGCTGGCACAGGATGTCCACCTTCCATTTGCCTTCGGTCATCCTGACAGCTGCCGCAAAGCCGTTGGCCGCCGTCTTGTCCATCGAGCCTTCCTTACCTTCAGGTGACCACTTACGCCGAGGTTCGTATTGTGTGCCGCCCGTTCCAACATACCTCCACGCCATCGCGACAGTCGTCGCGTCGTGGCGCCGCCATTTGATATGGAGAGTTGGAATGAAGCGTTCAATCGCCGTTGTTGGAACCGGTCGCATGGGCTCTGCTCTTGCCCGTGCCCTGCTGGCAAAGGGCCATCGCGTCACGGTCTGGAACCGGACAAAAGAAAAGGCCGAACCGCTGGCTAAGCTTGGCGCGACCATTGCGCCTTCGGTGCTGGAAGCGGTGTCTGCCGCGGAAATCATCATCGTCAATGTCAGCGACTATGCGGCGACGGCAGCAATCCTGCGTGACGCCGACGTCTCTTCCGCCCTTCGCGGCAAGCTGATCGTCGAGCTGACGTCGGGAACGCCGCATGGCGCACGCGACGCCGCCGAATGGTGGGCCGGGCATGGGGCCAGCTATCTCGATGGCGCCATCATGGCGACGCCCGACTTCATCGGCACCGATGCCGGAACGATCCTGGTCTCCGGGCAAGGCCAGGTTTTCCGAGACAATGAGGAGGTCTTTCGCGCCCTGGGCGGCAATGTCCAGCATGTCGGACAAGACCCCGGGCGGGCGAATGCGCTCGATAGCGCGCTGCTGGCGCTGATGTGGGGCGAACTGTTTGGTGCGCTCAACGCGATTGCCGTGTGTCAGGCCGAAGAGATCGACCTGGGCGAACTGGGCCGGCAGTGGACCGCGACGGCACCTGTCGTCGAGGGGCTTGTCGCAGACCTTATCAAGCGTGTGAATGCCGGCCGTTTTGCCAGCGACGACGAGACGCTGTCTTCGATCTCCGCACATTACGGCGCCTTTCAGCACCTCGTGGAACTGATGGCTGCGCGTGGGATCGATCGCTCCATCGTTGGCGGCTACGACGCCATCTTCCAGCGGGCGATTGCCGCTGGTCAGCTGCAAGGCGATTTCGCGGCGCTGTCGCAATTCCTGGGCAAGGCCGCATAAGAGCAGCGGCAGGAAGGAGGCTGGCCGTGGTGCTGGCCAGCCTCCGGTAAACAGCCAGCCTCCGGCAAACAATTGATGCAAGGAAATCAAATGTCTCTGACGCTTATCCTGGACACCTATTGTGCCGCCTGGTCGACAGAGAGCGCCGAGCAGCGGCGGGTGCTGCTGCTGTCGGTCTGGGCCGAGGGCGCAACATATACGGACCCATCAGTCCATGCCGAAGGTGCGGACGAGCTGCTTGCGCATATCGCGACAATCCAGGCCAGGCATCCCGGCGCCCGCATCCTGCGCACCAGTGACGTCGATGTTCATCATGGCGTCGCGCGCTTCGCCTGGAGGTTCGTGATGCCCGACGGATCGTCGCTGCCCGAGGGCCTGGACATAGCTTTCGTCGACCCCGAGCAGCAGCGCATAACGCGCATCATCGGCTTCTTTGGCGCGCTGAAAGGGTCCTCGCCGGCAAGCTGAGCCGGTGTCGGAGCTTTGAGGCGCCAAGGCTTGCCGGCCCTTGACCAGGTACAGCGGGATTTCGTCGGTTGCGATCGAGATCGCGAAGCGGGGCTTGTCGATTCCGCCCGTCAGCGGCGCGGCAACAGCCGGGTATAATGGCCCATCTTGCGGCCCGGCCGCGCCTCGGCCTTGCCGTAGAGGTGGACGGCGACGTCAGGCTCGGCGAGCAGGGTCGGGACCTTGGCAATATCGTCGCCGATCAGGTTTTCCATGACGCAGTCGGCGTGGCGGTTGGCGTCGCCGAGCGGCAGGCCGGCAACGGCGCGGATGTGCTGCTCGAACTGCGAGACCACGCAGGCCGCTTCGGTCCAGTGGCCGGAATTGTGCACGCGCGGCGCCATTTCGTTGACCAGCAGCGAGCCGTCGCCAAGCACGAAGAACTCGACACCGATGACGCCGACATAATCGAGCGCGGCGAGGATCTTGCGTGCCGCGTCGCGCGCGGCTTCAGCGGTTTCGCTGCCGATCGCCGCCGGCAGCGTCGAAGTCGCCAGGATGCCGTTGCGGTGCACGTTCTCGGCCGGGTCGAAGGCGGCGATGCTGCCATCGGTGCCGCGCGCGGCGATGATCGAGATTTCGCGCTCGAAGGCAACGAAGGATTCAAGCACCAGCGGCACATTGCCGAGCGAGGCGCAGGCGCCGTCGAAGCCGCCTGTGGTCATGTTGCGGAAGACCATCTGGCCCTTGCCGTCATAGCCCATGCGGCAGGTCTTGAGCACGCCGCTGCCGCCGAAGGCCTTCAGCGCCTCGGCCAGCTCGGCATCGTTTTCCACAGGCCGGAAGTCGGCTGTGGATATCCCGATGCCGTTCAGGAAGGTCTTTTCGACGAGCCGGTCCTGGGCCACTTCAAGGGCGCGCGCCGGCGGATAGACCGCGACCGTGCGGCCAAGCTGCTCGGCGGCGACAACCGGCACGTTTTCGAATTCATAGGTGACGACGGCACTGGCGCGCGCCAGCTCGTCGAGAGCTGCCGGGTCGTCATAGGCAGCGACGATCTGGCGGTTGGCGACCTGGGCTGCCGGGCAGTCGGGCTGCGGCTCCAGAACGACCGTCTGGTAGCCGAGGCGCGCCGCTGCCATGGCCAGCATGCGGCCGAGTTGGCCGCCGCCGATGATGCCGATGGTGGCGCCGAGAGGCAGCGGGGCGCTCACGCGTCGTCCGTCGGCTGTTCGGCGACCCTGGCGGTCTGGGCGGCGCGCCATTCGTCGAGCCTTGCGGCAAGCGCGTCGTCGGAAAGGGCAAGCACGGCCGCGGCAAGCAGCGCTGCGTTGGCCGCACCCGCCTTGCCGATGGCCAGCGTGCCGACAGGAATGCCGGCCGGCATCTGGACGATGGAGAGCAGCGAATCCTGGCCCGACAGCGCCTTCGATTCGACCGGCACGCCGAACACCGGCAACGGGGTCATCGCCGCCGTCATGCCGGGAAGATGGGCAGCACCGCCGGCGCCGGCGATGATGACGCGGAAGCCGGCCGATTTGGCGCCCTTGGCGAATTCGTAAAGACGGTCAGGCGTGCGGTGGGCCGAGACGATGCGCGCCTCATGAGCGATGCCGAGCACTTCGAGCAATTCGGCGGCATGGCGCATGGTCGCCCAGTCTGACTGGCTCCCCATGATGATGGCGACGTCGACCCTGTCTTTGCTCACGCGCGGCACCCCTGCTTGATAAGCCTGCGCTTAACCGAAATGCGCTGCCATCGCAACCAAAGGCCGTCCGAAAATGGCGGTTTGTCAGGCGATGATGTCGGGGATGATCCGGTCTTCGATCTGGGTGATCTTGTCCTTGAGCACCAGCTTCTTTTTCTTCATCCGCTGGATCTGCAACGTATCGCAGCCCATGGCGATCATCGCGTTGATCGCCGAATCGAAATCGGCATGGTCCTGCTTCAAGCGTGCAAACTCGAGACGAATCTCGGCCTGTTCCTGTTCCGACATGTCTACCGTCTGCAAACTCACTGGCGCACCCGGGGCGCTCCTAAGGCGGGGTCGGCGACTCCTTGTCACCGGCGCGAAGCCCTTATCACATTTCGCGCTGTCAGGAAATGCTACCACACTTTATTCGACATCGCCGATCGAGGATGGCAGACTGTCATGGTTCCGTCACAGAGCACTGTCTGCGGTGGGCAGGGCTGTGCCCGGGGTATCGAGGAAACCATGAAAGGGAGAACCAATCATGTCTCTTGCTTCCCATCTTGAAGAACTCCAGCGCAAACATGGTGACGTCGAGCGTCAGCTCGGCGAAGCAATGAATCATCCATCCATGGACGACCTGCAAATCGTAGCGCTGAAGCGTCGCAAGCTGGCTCTCAAGGACGAGATTGAAAAGCTGAGAGGCGACGACCCGACCCAGCACTAGGCGACGATCGCGGTCTCTCCATAAAGGCCCCATAATCAGGCACGGGCCCGACAGCCGGCGGCGAAACAACATCGCCGCCGGGACAGGGTGTTGTTTATCAGCCAAATCAGCTGAAGCTAGGCGCCGTGCGGCGCGGCTGGTGGATTTGCCGTACTGGCATGGGCGCTGACGCTGCGAACCAACGTGTCATTGGCCTGCTGCAATCGTGGGCCTGCTTGACCTGCTGCAATCGTGGAAATCTCTACCGTTGCAGCTGCACTTTTTCCGCCGCCTCAGGCGTCCCAGAACTGGTCGAGCCAGATGTTGAGCTTGCGGAAGCCGCCGACGCTGACCGCGTAGACGCGGCGCGTGCCTTCGGCGCGGGCACTGACAAGCCCGGCATCGAGCAGCACCTTGAGATGCTGCGACACCGCCGGGCGTGAAACCGGCAGGCCGGCGGCAAGCTCGCTGACGGTCTTGGGACCACGCCGCAATTCTTCCAGCAGATGGCGCCGGTTGGCATCCGATATGGCGAGGAAGGGCGCGTCTGTTGTCATGGCCCATTTGTGCCGCAACATCAGCGAAATCTCAACTACCGGTCGTAAAGCAGGTGCCGGGCTGTCGCAGCACTGCGTTGCCCGTCAGGCGGCATCTTCGTGGCGGGGGTCGAGCCTGAGCGACTCAGGCGTCGCCGAGCGGTCGGCCGGCTGGGTCTTGAAGGCCTCGCGATCTTCGATCGGCACCGGCGCGCGGCGCTTGATGCGCAGCGCGGTGTAGCCGGCGAGCATGAAATGCGCTGCGGCGGTGGCGAGGAACAGCGCTTCGGGCCGCATCACATCCATCAGGCCGGCACCCAACATAGGCCCGACCATGGTGCCGAAACCGTAGAGCAGCAAAAGTCCGCCTGAAACCTTGACGAAATCCTCGGGCTTGGCGTGGTCGTTGGCATGCGCTACCGCCAGCGAATAGAGCGTGTAGGCAAAGGCGCCATAGCAGGCGGTCATGGCGATGACGAAGACGCCGGAGCGCGGCGCGACAAGGAAGATCAGCACGGCGGCGATCGCCGAGGCCAGCGAGGCGCCGATCAGCACGTAGCGGCGGTCGGTGCGGTCGGAGATCTTGCCGACCGGAATCTGCAGCGCGGCACCGGCGACGACGACGAGACTCATCATCAGCGCGATCTCGGGCGTCGAGATGCCGACGCGCGCACCATAGACCGCGCCCAGCGTGCCCCAGTCGCCATTGGCGACGCCGATCAGGAAACAGGCGACCGAGGCGACCGGCGAATTGGCGTAAAGCCCCTTGATGTCGAGCGAGACGTCCTGCAGCGGCTTGGGGTGGGCAGCGCTGGAGACGGCGGTCGGAATCAGCGACAGGCAAAACAAAATACCCGTCACCATGAACAGCGACGAGCTGGTGACGTCGCCGCCGGCGACCATCATCTGGCCGGCCATGATCGAGGCATAGGTGACCATCATGTAGAGGCCGAAGACGGTGCCGCGGTTTTCGTTGGTGGCGCGCTCGTTGAGCCAGCTTTCGATGACCATGAAGGCGCCGGCCATGGCAAAACCGGTGAAGGCGCGCAGTGCGATCCAGACATATTCGTTGACGATCAGGCCGGTCAGCAGCGCAATGATGGCAGCCGATGCGGCAAAGGTGCCGAAGGCGCGGACATGGCCGGCGCGGCGCACGACACGCGGGGCAAAATAACAGCCGGCGACAAAGCCACCGGCCCAGGCGGTGCCCATCAGGCCGAGTGCGGTGGTCGAAAAACCTTCTTCCTGGCCGCGCAAAGGCAGCAGCAGGCCATGCAGGCCCGAGGCGGCAAGCAGGAAGGCGGTGCCGCGCAGCAAGGACAGGATCGGCCGGTAGGTTGCGAGCATCAGGTGTCCCACCACGAATCAATTAGCGCCAGTAGGTGATGATAGCCTCTTTGGGGCTTATCGGTGGCGCGCCAGCGTCAGCCGCGCTTGAACAGCGCTTCGGCCGCCGATTTGGTCGAGCCCTTGGCGGCAAGTTCGGCTTCGAGCCGCACGATCTCGGCGCGCAGGGCAAGGATGCGCTCGTTGAGTTCGCCGACCGACAGCAAAGACAGGTCCTGGCCGATCTCGTGGACGGTCTTTTTCTTTTTCGGCTCGTCGTCGAACAGCGCCATCTCGCTTTCCTCCATGTCGGGCAGGCGTTTGGTCAGACAGGCGTTTGCCTGATTTGCCAATCAGAATACATAGTGCGGCCAACCACATGTAAAGTCCGGGGCACGCCGGACCAGCGGAGACCGAAAAGACATGGCCACCAGACTTCCCGACAAGATGCTTGCGGTGGCGATCTCGCAGCCGGGCGGGCCGCGCGTGCTCAAGGCGGAAAAGCGCGACCTGCCGGAATTGGGCGCCGGCGAGATCCTGATCCGGGTGCATGCGGCCGGCGTCAACCGGCCCGACGTGCAGCAGCGCAAGGGCGCCTACCCCGCGCCGCCTGGCGCCTCCGACCTGCCCGGGCTTGAAGTGTCGGGCGAGGTGGCAGCCCTTGGCGCAGGTGTTGCGCGTTGGCGGCTTGGCGATGCGGTCTGCGCGCTGACGCCGGGCGGCGGTTATGCCGAATACGCCAGGGTGCACGAAACCAACGCGCTGCCACTGCCGAGCGGCTTCACCTTCACCGAAGCAGCCGCCGTGCCGGAAACCTTCTTCACCGTCTGGCACAATGTGTTCGAGCGCGGCGCGCTCAAGCCGGGCGAAACGCTTCTGGTGCATGGCGGCTCGTCGGGCATCGGCACCACGGCGATCCAGCTCGCCTCGGCCTTTGGCGCCTATGTGATTGCCACCGCAGGCTCGGCGGAAAAATGCGCTGCCTGCCTCAAGCTCGGGGCCGACCGCGCGATCAATTACAAGACCGAGGACTTCGTTGCGGCGGTGAAAGACGCCACCGACGGCAAGGGCGCCAATGTCATCCTGGACATGGTCGGCGGCGACTATGTCGGCCGCAACTACCATGCCGCAGCCATCGACGGCCGCATCGTCCAGATCGCGACGCAAGGCGGGGCTGTGGCGAGTGCTGATTTCTCCAAGCTGATGGCCAAGAGGCTGACCCATACCGGCTCGACGCTGAGGCCGCGCACCACCGAGTTCAAGGGCGCGATCGCCGCCGCGCTCGAGGCCCAGGTGTGGCCGCTGCTGGCCACCCGCCGCGTCGCGCCTGTCATGGACATGATCTTCCCGCTCAAGGAAGCCTGGCGGGCGCATGAGCGCATGGAAGAGGGCGAGCATATCGGCAAGATCGTGCTGGATGTCGGGTGACGTCTCCCTCCCCCTTGTGGGGAGGGCCGGGGCGGGGGGCTTCTGCCCGCCGTTCGCAAGAGTACCCCCACCCTTTATCCCTCCCCACAAGGGGGAGGGAGGTCGTTGGCGTCGCGCTCGATTCTGCGTCGGCGTTGCCCCTCTCCGCCTCGCTGCGCTCGGCACCTCTCCCCAAAGGGGCGAGGAAGCCAGTCCTGAGGGGGCACCGCTCCTCCGGGGCCGAGATGGCCTGAGACGCTGCCGCTCGCCTCTTCTCCCAGCGGGGAGAAGGTGGCCCGAAGGGCCGGATGAGGGGGCGTTCCCAATCGTCACCGCCAGCCATGGGCGAGCTGCATGGCGAACAGGAACATGCCCTCGATGCGGCGGTCGGCGTCGCGACCGAGCGGCACCGGGCAGAAGCCGGCGCGGCCGAATTCGGTGGGCGAGGCGCGGCAGCGGCTGAAATTGCGGCATTCGCGGCGCTGGCACCTCTCGTGCGCGCCCTCCATGGTGGCGGCGATGCTGACGGCGAGCACGAGCGCGTTGTGCATGGCATAGGGCAGGTGGCCGTAGCCCGGCAGCGGCGGGTCGATGATCTCGATTGGCTTGCGTTTCCTCGGCATGAAGCTGTCTCCGCTTGGCGGCCCGCGCCGTTTGCCGTGCGCGGGCGGGGTGAATGGGGGAATTGGGGCGCGCAGAAGTGTCCCGCGCCGATGAAGCCGGGATTGGGAAGCGGACGCATGGCGTTGCGTCTCTGTGATGTGAGTGCGTGACGCGCAGCCATGCGTCCGCCAGCGCTCTTGCCCCGCTCAGTCGCCTCGACGCTTTCGCGCCGCCAGCCGCCGCAAGGCCCGGACTTGGGGGCTCATCACCCAGCAGGGGCACCGTATCCCTTGCCAGCCCGGACGCCGTCGCCCTCCCCAGGCATCCGGTTCATGACCCGGGTTCCCTGAGAGCGATGCTGGGGATTATCGCTGAGGTGCGAAGGGGCGTGGAAAAGAAAATTCTCTGAACGGAGGATGTAGAGGGGGAAATGTCCGGGAAAGGAAGCTGTTTCAATTGGTTGAGGCAATTAGGAAAAATGTTCCGACGCCAAAACGTGTAGAATCTATCCACGTGATCTCTTAATCGCCAGATCGCCAGAAACTGGGGAAGTCCATCCCGACATGCTGGTGAAGGGAAGTGAACTCAACCTAAAGCTGAACGTGTCCGGCGTCGAGGGTGCCATTCGCTTGAATATACCTCAGCGAGGGTTCAAGCCGCTTGTCGGTGGGCGGGCTTTCTCAAATTCCACAGCATTTAGTGTTTCTCCTGAGGTATCTCCCTATATCGGGTATGGGGGCCTTGAAATATTGATGATTGTGTCCCATATATCACACGTGCACGTATCGTGAACATGGGGATTGTTGATGGTCTTCCAGCAAACGGCGCCGGGTCTTGATGACCTGCTGCTCGATCTAGCTACCGTAATTGAGTTGAGTGATAACGACCGCGCAGTGGCGGACAACCGCTACCGGAGGCTGAAAGTACATCTTGAGCGGCCGACCAGCCCTTTGCGTGAGTACCTGCTGGGTAACAGAAGCCTGATCTATCCTCAGGGGTCGATGGCGATCAGCGCCACGATAGTCAGCGGCACCGAAGACGATCGCTTCGATGTCGATGCGTTGGTCGAGATGGATGTGCCGGCATCTTGGTCTGATGATGAGGCCCTCGATAAGCTCTTTGAGGCGCTACAAGGTTTCCCCGGAGCTATCAGGATTGTGCGCTGTACCCGATGCGTTCAGCTGCAATTTGCCTTCATGCACATGGACGTGACCATCTTAGATCCAGCCAAAGATCCGCGCGTTGACCGTGTCGGAGATATATTCCACAGCCCCGACAAAGGTGGTTCCTATCGCGTGCCATCAAATCCTTATGGCTTTGCGAAATGGTATCGAGCCTCAGTGCAATATCCGTCCGCAGATTTTCTCAAGTCCTTGCAGGAACGTCGACAAATCTACGGGATCGACAGGTTGAATATGTCGCTTTTTGAGAAGGCTGAACAAGAGAAGCTTCCGCCTATTGTCCCTCCTCGACTAGACTCTCAACAGGTAGTCGCGTTGAAGCTGATGAAAAGATTTCTCAATTTGCGCTACGAGGGGCGCACATTGAAGCGCCCGCCGTCTATTTATCTTACGAAGCTTTCCCAGACTTGTGGATTTGTGCAGGAAGGATTGACGGCGCAACTAGAGCGTTTCGCTCATACCGTCAGATCAGAAATGGAAATTGCCTATCAAAGGAATGACGGGCCGGATGAACGTAACCCCAGTCATTTCCCAGATCGCCTGAATGATCGATGGCCTTCGTCTCAAGAGCAGCGAAAGGCGCTGCTTGGGGACATGGGGGGGTTGCTGGATGGGCTGGCCCGTGCCAGGCGCGCTGAGTTCAAAGACGTCCAGCGCATTCTTGCTGAACTTTTCGGCGAGCGAGTCAGCACGCGAACAATTGACAACTTTATGAAACGCCAAGACCAGCGGCTTGAGCGCAAGTCGATGCACTACGAACGCGGAACCGGGGCTATGATTGGCTCCGCGGCGGTTCTCGCACCGGCTATCGTTCGCGCGGCTACCCCTGTGCCGGCTCATAACTTTCACAGCATGAGGCTGCGAGGCAAACAGTGAAAGGTCTCGGATACCACCAGAGACCGAGGAAACCGGCAGCACAAATGGCGCGGATGCGGCTTCGTTGGCCGTTGTTTCGTCCTCGTTTGACTGGGGACCTAATCCGATGGGTAGGCCCACTAAGGGGTTTTCAGCAGCAGTACGATATTGCTGTTCTTTGGCGTTTCGCGTCGGATGAAACACCCTATATCCATTTGATAACGCCTCCGTTGAGGCCTCGTGGGAATGGAACGTTCGAGCAGATACCCCATCTAATTTACAATGATGAGCATCCTGCGCTTTCTGGGCTCTGCTTGTTTGATCCCGATGGGCGCGAGTGGTCAAATCGCCAATTGATTGCAGACACTACGCTCCCGTGGGCGGCGGAATGGCTGCTCTACTACGAACTGTGGCACGCCGACGGCGTTTGGCGAGGAGGTGGTGTTGGCCCAGAGAGCGTCGCCGAAGCGAGGGCCACGACCCTTTACAGACAGGCGGCTGAACTCGCTGCAGACTCGGCGTGAACGCCTTGCTTGGCCTGCAGATAAGCCGTTTCGTATCCTGTCACTAGACGGCGGCGGTATCCGAGGCGTCTATGCATCAAGCATGTTGGCTCGTGTCGAAGCTGAACTGCTAAGTGGTGCAGCGATAGCTGACCACGTCGACATGATTGCTGGCACCTCAACCGGTGGCATCATTGCCATAGGACTAGGGCTGGGGAAGTCTGCAGCGCAGATCAACCGTCTCTATGTGCAAGATGGATCGCGCGTATTTCCAGTTTTTTGGACGCGACACCCATGGTTGCGGTTTGCCCGACAGGCTTTCACCTCTCTCCACAATCCGCGAGTTCTTGAGCAACTGCTTTATGACACGTTTGGTGACGACACTCTTGGTGATGCACGAACGCGACTAGTAATCCCGGCATTTCTGGGCCCCAAGATGCAAATTGCTGTGCTCAAGACTGATCACCATCAAGATTTTCGCAATGATTGCCGTATGGCCGCCTGGGAGGCAGCTAGGGCTACTTCGGCTGCTCCTACTTATCTACCTGGTCATTCGGGAGACGGTTATGTCTTTCTTGATGGTGGCGTTTGGGCAAACAACCCGATAATGGCCGCTCTCATTGATGTGCTTTCTGCATATGACGTATCGTGTAATCAGGTAGAAATCCTATCCATCGGCACTGGCAATGCGCCCTACGAGATCGGCCAACTTGCTGTTCGGGGTGGTTTCTTTCAATGGCGCGAGATTATTAAGGGCGCAATGTTCCTAACTACCGACAATGCGCAGGCCCAAGCAACACTGCTGCTTGGGCCAGAAAACATTCTGCGACTAGAACCGAAGGGCGACGCAGCTGCGATTGATCTCGCTGACTGGCAGTCAGCGGTCGACACACTGCCCGATCTTGCCGACGAAGATTTTGAGCGCAATCGCAAACGTATCGCAGCGTTCTTCGAAGAGAAGGCAGCGCCTCGCCATCGTTTCTACACCTAGTGCTTTTGTCTGCGTATCAAGGCGGATGTATACATGGGACCTATTGTAACCTGACGCGCCAAGGGCCGCCCTTCTGCTATCCCTCTGTTTACCCCTTCCCCTATAGTGCGCCACACCGCCCTCCCATCCCGGGCGGGCTTCGGGCTGAAAGCGTGACAAAAAACCTGACAAAATCTTGCCTCCTCGGCCTTCTGCTCTGGCTCGCCGCACTTGCGGCGTTTGCGCTCTATTCGGTCGAGGCGTCGCGGGCGCGGCTGGCGGGGGAGCTGGAGGTGACCGGGCGGACGTTGCACCGGCTGATCTCGCAGCGGGCGGCGCAGCATGATGCGCATATGACCAGCCTGATCGCGCTGACCAGTGCCGACCCGCCCTTGGGCGCGGTGCGGCAGGTGATGGAGAGCATATCAAGGTTTTATCCGCGCATCGCCTGGATCGCGCTGGTTTCGCTCGGTGGCGAGGGTGGTGGCGCGGCTGGTGCCAGCGGCCAGGCGGCTGGCATTGGCGTCGCGCCCGGCGGGGTCAGCATGCTGGTCGAGGTGCCCGAGGGCGGCGGCGAGGACCTGACACCGTTGCGCGGGGCGATCGGCGAACAGCTGCGCGGCAAGATCTCGGTGTATGCGAGCCAGAATGGGCGCTATCTCCTGGCCAAGCGGGCGCAGGCCCCTTCGGATGCGGCGCTGGTGTTTGGCATCGAGGCCAGGCTGTTGCTGGAGCCGGAGGAGCGCCCCGGCTGGGCGCATCTCAGGCTCGTGCTTGACGGCCAGGAGCTGCTCGACCTGCCGGCGGACGAGGGCGCGGGCAGCGCGCTTGTGACAGCACCGCATTTCGAAAAGGTGATCGACGGCGAGGGGCAGCGGATCTTGCTTACGCTCGACCGGGCTTTGCCGCTGGCAGCACTCTTGCCGCCGGGCCAGTTGCTGGGCTTTGCCGTCTTGGCTGGCCTTGCGTCGTTTGCGCTGATGTTTGCCTTGCGCCAGCGGGCGGCGGCGCAGGCGTCGCTGCAAGCGGCACGGCAGGCGGAGGCACGGGCGCTGTTGCAGGAGCGCGAGACGCTGCTGGCGCATGCCTCGCGCGTCAACGCCATGGGGGAGCTTGCGTCGGGCATGGCGCATGAGCTGACGCAGCCGCTGACGGCGGTGCTGAGCCGCAGCCAGGCGGCACTGAGGCTCGCGGGCGCCGACAAGCCCGATCTCGGGCTGATCACGCAGGCACTCGACGTCAATGTGCGTGAGGCCAAGCGCGCCGGCGAAATGCTGAAACGCATGCGCGACTATGCCTCCAACAAGGCGGCGGCGCCTGTCGCTTCCGATCTGAACGGGATCGTCACCGAGATCGTGGCGCTGACTTCAGCCGACCTGGCGCGGCGCGGCATCGCGCTGGAGCTTGCGCTCGGCGAGGACGGGCCGGAGGCGGTGGTCGACGTAATCGAAATGGAGCAGGTGCTGCACAATCTGATCCGCAATGCGGCCGATGCGCTGGAGGGCACCGTGGGCGCGCGGATCAGCATCGAGACGCGCGCCGTCGGTGGCGAGGTGCAGGTCGTGGTCTCGGACAACGGGCCGGGCATCGCAGCTGCGGTGCTGCCAAAACTGTTTGTGCCATTCTTCACCACCAAGGCCGACGGCATGGGGCTGGGGCTGTCCTTGTGCCAGACGCTGGTGGAGCGGGTCGACGGGCGGATCGAGGCGGAAAACGCCGCCGGTGGCGGGGCGCGGTTCGTCATCACGCTACCCGCCGCATCGGCCCTGAAATCGGCACCGATTTCCGGAAAGCACGATGCGTAGATTCAATAACTGCCGGAGCGTCCTTTGCGCGTCCACAGGACGCGCGGCGCTCCGGGGAGCGAAAGCATGAGCCGGTACAAGGTCTATCTGATCGACGACGACGAGGCGGTGCGCGAGGCGATCGCGTTCCTGCTCGGCACCTATGGCATCGAGGTCGAGACCTTCGGCGAACCGGCGACGTTTCTGGCGCATGTCCAGGAGGACCGGCCGGGCTGCCTGGTGGTCGACCTGCGCATGCCCGAGGTGTCGGGGCTGCAGCTGCACCAGAAGCTTGGCGAGCGCGGCATCGACTGGCCGACGATCATGATCACCGGCCATGGCGACGTCGCCGCCTGCCGCCGCGCCTTCAAGGCCGGCATCCAGGACTTCTTGACCAAGCCTGTCGATGGCGAGGTGCTGGTCGAAGCACTGCAGCAGGGCTTTTTGAGCCTCGACGCCAGGCTGGAAAAGCGCGAGGCGCGCACGCTTTTGTCCAGGCTGACCGAGCGCGAGCGCGAGGTGCTCGACATGGTGGCGCGCGGCTGGGCCAGCAAGGAGGTGGCACAAGCGCTCGACGTGTCGGTGCGCACCATCGACGCGCACCGGGCGAAGATCGCCGAAAAACTCGGCACAAGCTCAGTGGCCGAGTTCGTGCGGCTGACGCTGCTGGAAAAGGGCGCGTGACTTCAGCTTTGGCCGCTCGGGCCTAGCTTCGGGATCATCCCTGACGGACTGAGCCTGACGGGCGGCTAGGTAGTCCTACCTAGGCCAGGTGGTGGCATCGCGGATTCTTCGGTGCCTCGGACCAGCGTAGATGTTGCCTCGGACAAGCAAGACGCTTTCTCCCGAGCAACATCAGGACAGGAACCCAGTCATGATCAAGAGCATTTTCCTCGCCGCCGCTGCCACCGTCGCCCTCAATGGCGCCGCTTCCGCACAGGTGCTGACCGAGAAGAACATCTCGTCGAGCCTCGCCGTCGAGATCGCCCAGAACGCGGTCGCAGCATGTGCTGCCGACAAGTACAACGTCACCGCCGCCGTGGTCGACCGCGCCGGCGTCCTGCGCGCCCTGGTCCGCGCCGACAATGCCGGCACGCACACGGTTTCGGCCGCCCAGGACAAGGCCTTCACCTCGGCCTCGTCGCGCACGCCGACCTCCAAGATGGCCGAGAACGTGCAGAAGAACCCCGGTGCCGCCGGTCTCGTCGACATTGACGGCTTCCTGGTGCTGGCAGGTGGTTTGCCGATCAAGGCTGGCGACGCGGTCATCGGCGCCATCGGCGTCGGCGGCGCACCGGGCGGCAACTTCGACGAGGCTTGCGCTGTCGCTGCGCTCGAAAAGGTCACTGATCAGCTGAAGTAAGCTAATCCGGCAGCATTGCCGGCAAGAACGAAGCCCCGCTTCCTGGGACCAGGAGGCGGGGCTTTTTCGTTTCGGGCGTGCTGGTCAGAAGCCCATGGCGAAGCTGCCGCGCAGCTGGTGCGCTGCGGTGCCGCCGCCGACGGCACCGGCATAGCTGACGTCGATGCGGGCATTGTCCCTGACGGCAAAGCTCAGGCCGGCATCGTAGACGAAGGCGCCCGATGCCAGGCTGTCGCCGACGACGGAAAACGGTGCCGTGCCGGCAAACGCTAGGCGCGACAGCGGCGCGTCGCTTTCGGTGTGGCGCCAGCCGAGCATGCCCTGCAGCGTGACGGATCGCGCCCCGGCCGGCAGTTCGGTGCTCGCCCTGATGCCGAGGGTGGAGATGGTCGCGTCCTGGTCGCCGGCTGCCCCGGTCAGTGCCGCGGCGCCGCCGGTCTCGGCAAATCCGTCGCTGCCGGTCCTGACATAGGCGATGCCGGCAAACGGTTCGACATAGGACGCGCCGAGGCCAAGGCGGTAGCCGACGTCGCCATGGACGAGGGTGGTTGTGGCATCGTAGCCGGCGGCGAGGCTGTCGGAGAAGCCGCCGAAGGCGACGCGACGCTCGCTCGACAGGTCGTGCCACGCCTGGATGGCGGCAAGCTGCAGGCGAAGCGCACCAAGTTCGGCCCCGGCATAAAGGCCGGTATGCAAGGTATCGGCGGTGCCGGTCGAGGCCCGCCCATCCCGGGAGATGCTGCTGCTGGAATAGCCGGCCATGGCGCCGAGACGGATGCCTTCGGCGACCTCGCCGTCGAGGCCGCCGAACAGTGCCGCGGTCTTGACCTTGAAGCCATCCACATCGTCCACGCCTGACAATTCCGAGATATTGCCCACGCCTTCGACCCAGAAGGCACGCGATGGCTTGCCGGCCGCTGTGTCGAAGGTCTGGCGGATGCGGTTGTGCACGGCATCCTGTGCCAGTGTCGCTGATATGATGCCGGCGTTCATCAGCGAGGGGTGGATGTCGCCCGACAGCTGGTCGAGCGCGTCGCGCGCGCCGCCGGCGGAAAGGCCAAGCAGGCCGCCGACCATCGGGTTGCCGGCTGGCAAATTGTCGAGCGCGCCGGCCACCGCCTGCTGGTTGTCGGTGATGGCGACGGTGCCGAACGCGGCACCGTTGAACTGCAAGGTGAGCCAGACCTCTGTGGCGTTCCTGTAGTCGAGCGCACTGTCGAGGAAGGCAAAGTCGTCGGTGACGCCGCTGAAGGCGCCCGTCAGCGCTCCGGTTGTCGACAGGATCAGATATTCGTTCGACAGCGCACCCGTGCCATTGGCGATGACATGGACCGAAGATGTCGCGTCGATGGAGGCGGTGCCGGCGGCGATGCGGCTGGCCGTGCCGCCAATGCCGACCTCGTAGAGCGAAGCTGCCTGAAAGGCGAAATCGCCGGCCACGTTGAAGGTTCCATCGGGCGCGACGGTTGCACCGGAGCGGATCGTGACGTCACCGAGATCGCCGCTGCCTTCAAGCCTGGCGGTCGAAAAGACCTCGAGCACACCGCCGAGGCCATCGCCGATCCACAAGGTCCCGCCGACAACGTCGGTCGTTCCGGTGAAGGCCGAGTTGTCGCCAAGCAGGCGGCTTGTTCCGCTCAGATGCCTGATCGCGCCGCTGCCTGAAATGGCCGCGGCAAAATCATGGGCCGCGTCGGTATGATTGAAGACGAGCGTGCCGCTGCCCGGTCCGAATACGACTTTCGGTGCATCGATGATGCCCGCAGCGACGGCCGCGTCGCCCTCGGCCGCACCGATGTTGAGCGTGCCGGTGGAGCCGCCGGCCAAGCCGATCTGGATGCCGGCAGCTGCCGTCGAGATCGTGCCGCCGTGGCTGACAGTTGCGGTACCAGCGCCATTCCAGCCGAGCATGACATATGAGCCTGAAACGACGCGGGAGCCCGGGCCGGAGACGATCAGGTCGCCGACGCCGGTTGCGTTGGCGCCGACGATCACTGCAGCGCTTTGCAGTGTGCCGCCTGCCGTGACGCTGGCCGAACCGGCCGAATTGACGCCTATCCTGATGTCGACGGTCGAGGTGAGGGCAGAGTCCGTGCCATCGATGGTCAGCGTGCCCGAGGAGCCGGTTCCATTGCCCAGATAGGTCCGATTGTTGGCCGTAACCTTCGCGCCGGCGGAGATATGCAATTCACCGTCGCCTGCCTGGCCGAGGACGAGGTTGGCGCCGGTGACCTGCCACAGCGTATCGGCACCCGAGATGTTGGCGATGCCGTGGCCGCTCGCCTGCTGGCCCAGGCTTGCGGAGTAGCTGCTCGCGGTTGCGCCCAGGCTGAGATTGAAGGTGCCTTCACCGCCGTCGCCGACAATAAATCCGCTGTTGCCGGTGCTCAGCGACGAGTTCGTGCCGGTCACGCTGACCAGGCCGACGCTGCCCGCCTGCGTGGCCACCGACGTGTGCGCAGCTTCAACACTACCGCCAGCTGCGATGTTCAATGTCCCCGATCCGTAGAAGCCGACATTGAGGTCGCCGGTCGTCCAGGTGGAGCCGGCGCCCGTAACCGTTGCTTCGCCTGTCTGGCTGCTGGCCGGTGGTGCGCCGTTGGCAGACGAGTTGCCTATTATCGCCGATGTCGAAGCCAGGCTGCCGCCATTGACGATGTTGAGCGAGGCGCCGGCGACACCGCCGACGAAGATGGTGCTTGTGCTTGCGCCAGGGGTGCCGATGCTTGGGGCATTGGGCGCGCCCGGCTGGTTGACGATCACGGCTGTTCCGGCAGGGGCGCTGCCGCCCGACCAGTTGCCGCCGTTGAACCAGTCGCTGCTTTGGTCCCCTTCCCAGGTCTGTGCGTGAGCAGCGACGGCGAGGGTGCACAAGACGGTGCTAGCCATGCCGGCTATCGAAACAGCGCGCAACAATCCGCGCATGGCCGCGTTGTGGCCAGTTGTCATGATACACCCCCCAAAAAATCGTCGTCTCAAAATGGTTTTCCACGCGCAGCAGGCTGCCGCTCGAATGGAGTGTTCAAATATGCCGCCAGTAATCCCGCCCAAGGTGTGACGTCGCCAGCGCATCGCAAGAGCTGACTGCCATCGGGATAGCTTGCAGAAAACTTGGATTTCCCCTTTCCATTGAATAGTAAGCTTTTGCTGATAGATCAACTGGCTCAAGATCGGTTTCTACACTTCACCGCTACCCAGAATGGCCGCGAGCGACTGCGACTTTGCCCGGGCAGCCCGGTTCCGGAAGGGGGCTCCGAAGGCCGCTTTGGGGCGGTTCCAAAATCGTTGCGGTGGCCGGCGAATGCGTCTATATACGGGCCGAATTTCCCATTTTCTGGTGGTCTTGATCCACCGCCCGCGTGAGGGACGCGGGCGAGCGAAGAGGATATATCGCATGGCCAATACGCTGCTTATGCCCAAGGCGACCGCTGTCTGGCTGGTCGACAATACCGGGCTGTCGTTCGACCAGATCGCGCAGTTCTGCTCGCTGCACCCGCTCGAGGTGAAGGCGATCGCCGATGGCGAATCGGCCCAGGGCATCAAGGGCATGGACCCGATCATGACCGGCCAGCTGACGCGCGCCGAGATCGCCAAGGGCGAGGGCGACCTCAACCACCGCCTGAAGCTGTCGGACCCCAAGGTCCGCGTGCCCGAGGCCAAGCGCAAGGGGCCGCGCTACACGCCGCTGTCCAAGCGCCAGGATCGCCCGAACGCCATCTACTGGCTGGTCAAGAACCATCCGGAACTGAAGGACGCGCAGATTTCGCGCCTCGTCGGCACGACCAAGGCGACGATCGAGCAGATCCGCGAGCGCAAGCACTGGAACATGGCGACGCTGTCGCCGCTCGACCCGGTCGCGCTTGGCCTGTGCTCGCAGATCGACCTCGACATCGAAGTGCAGCGTGCCTCGCGCGGCCGCGAAGCCCCGGCACCGACCGGCGATACGCTGCTGCCGGCATCGCTGACCGAGCGCCTGACGCCCGAGCAGGCCGCACCCAAGGACGAAGACAGGGAGCTCGACGCCAACGCCGTGTTCGCCAAGCTGTCGGCGCTGCGCTCGAAGACGCCCGACGAGGACGAAGACGACAAGTTCTGAGGGTTTCCCCGGATCAGCAAAAGGCCCCGCAATGCGGGGCCTTTTTCGTTTCCGGGCCGTTTTCGCGAAGGTCAGTCCGGCAGGCGCGGTGCCGACATGTCGCGGCCGAAGCGGTGCAGGACCAGGCTGGGCGACCGGTTGGCTGCCGGGGCCGCGAAGGTGATGGCGGCCTCGACCTCCTTGTAGAAGAAACGGTGCTCGCCTTCGGCGAACAGGCGCAGCTTCGACTGGCCGGGTAACTGGGCGAACAGCACGTCGTCCTCGCGCATGATGGTGAGGATCACGTCGGGCGCGAGCTGGTAGCGGCCGACATAAGTGTCGAACAGCCTGGGATCGACTGTGGCTTCTGTGTGCCGCGGCTTGACCCTTGTCAGCGGGATCTCGCTATTGAGCAGGTGCAGGCCGATGTCGCTGACGCCCGTGTTGGCACTGGACAGGACAACGACAGCGGTCCTGAGGCCGGGATGGAACCCGATGAAGGCGCTGTAGCCTCCGGTGCCGCCATCCTGCCAGGCAATCTCGCCATTACTGCTTTTGGTGACGAACCAGCCGAGCGCTGCCGAGGTTTCCTGTTCGCCGATCGCGCGTCGCGTTGCCAGCGTGCCGGCAAGTGCGGTGGCCAGCGGCGTCTTGTCCTTGTTGAGCGTCAGCTGGAGCAGCTCGAGCAGGTCGTTGGCGCTCGAGCGCAAGGCGCCGGCGCCGGCAAAGGCAGGCAGGTCCCAGTTGGGCACGATTTCCAGCATCTCGTTGTGGCCGGTGGCCATGCGCCTGTTGAGAGGCGGCGTCAGTTCGATCGTTGTGCTGCGCATGGCGAGTGGGCCGGCGATGCGCTCTTGAACCAGTGCTGCATAATCCTTACCGGCGCGGCCAGCGAGGGCCTGTCCCAGCAGAGCCGAGCCGAGATTGGAGTATTCATATTCGGCGCCGATGTCGCGCGGCAGCTTGTAGCCCGACATGAATGCATACATCTCGTCGATCGTGTAGTCGGCATAAGGATTGGTCTCGTCGGTCGGCTCGAAATTGTCGGGCATGCGCGGCAGGCCGGACGTATTGGTTGCGAGGTCGGCCAAGGTGATCGCCTTGCCGCCACGCTCGGGCACGGCGACATTCATCGGCAGGTACTTGGCAACCGGGTCGGCCAGGGCGACCTCGCCGCGCGCGGCCATATCGGCAAGCAAAAGTGCGGTGAACACCTTGGTCACCGAGCCGATCTCGAAGACTGTGTCGCCGTCGACCGGACGCGGATCGAGCCCGCCGAAGCTGCCATGGGCAATGATGTTGCGCCCGTTCGGGCCGATGGTGCCGACAACGACGCCGACGCTTTGTCTTTGAACGTCGATCCTGTCGACGAGGATGCGGCGGATGTCCGCTTCGTCAGGAAGCTGGTTGGTCGAAACACTGGCGGTGGTTGTCACGACGATGGGCCTGCCCATCTTGCGGTCGAGATAGAGCAGGCCGCCGGCGAAGGCTGCGACAGTGAATATCGCGGCGGCGGCGGTCAGCGCACCTGAAAAGGCCGAGGGTGTCCTGAAGAGTTTCATTGGCGGTGCTGTCTCTGGGCGCGTTTTTCGGCGCGATGCCTGACTTGCAGATTCAAACCGCATTGTCTGGCTCCGACAGATTGCAAGAGCATTGCGGCTGCCGGGATTGGCTCGGGTTAGCAGGCGGCCGTTGAAGAAGTCAGGCATGCGCGCAGACGAGGCCTGAGTCGCCGCAACGCGCCGGAGCCTATGATCACGATCACTGCCTTGCAGCGGCGGCCTTTTTCAACAGCCTGCTGGACAGATCCCAAGCGCTCCAAGAAGATGGAATCCAGGCAAAGGGGCTTACGCGTGAATTGCAAATGGGCATGCCAGGAGGCGTCCATGAGGAGCGATACCGAGTATCTACGTCTCGCCGTGGAGATCGCCACCGAGAGCCGGGCCAGCGGCAATCATCCCTTCGGGGCGCTCCTGGTCGGGCCGGAGGGCGATGTGCTGCTTTCATCCGGCAACACCTATGGGCGGGATCGCGGCGTTGGCCACGCAGAGGCGAACGTCGCCCGCTCGGCCGCACAGCAATACGACCCGGCCTTTCTCGAGCGGTGCACGCTGGTGACCTCGGTCGAGCCGTGCTGCATGTGCGCCGGGGCCTGTTACTGGGCTGGCATCGGCACCGTGGTCTATGGATTGAGCGAAAGGCGGTTGGCCGAGCTGACAGGAGACAACCCGGAGAATCTGACTCTCGACCTGAGCTGTCACCAGGTGTTCGCCGCCGGACGGCGCCATGTCGCGGTCCGTGGTCCATTCCCTGAACTCGAAGAAGAGATCGTAAACGACCACAAGGATTTCTGGTGACAGAACCCATCGGTTGATGGAAGAGGGCGCGATCAAGCAGGAACGTATGTCAGCCTGATCACGTCTTCGCCAATGCGATCGGTGAAAACAAGGCGGAGTGGTGGCCGTGGGCCGGCGAAGAACGGCTTGCCGCGACCAAGCACGACGGGGTGGAAGTAGAGTCGATACTCATCGATAAGGCCGAGGTCGGTCAGGCTTCGCGCCAGGTCTGGTCCGGAAACTGCGATCTCCCCGACGAGCCGAGCCTTCAGCCCGCGTATCACCGCCTCGATGTCATCCTCGACAAGCGTGGCGTTGGGGCCGACTGACTTCAACGAGCGCGACACGACCCATTTGGGTTGGCGCCGCCACGCCGCCGCGAACTCGCGCTGCTCCGCACTCCACTCAGGACGGTCTTCGTCCCAATAGCGCATGACCTCGTACATGCGGCGACCGTACACACTCCCCGCCAGGTCGCGCACATGCTCTATCCAGTGACGAAAGAGCACGGGGTCAGGCGCAAACTCCTGGTGGTCGACGTAGCCATCCAGGGACTGGTTCATTCCAAAGACGAGCGTCGCCATGCTGCACAATCTCCGCCGCAGGGACTCAGAATAGCTTGAGGCGACATTGCGCAAAAGTGAGGTCGGGCCGCACACCGCTTTGTCGGGTGGATCAGTCGGCCAGTCGCGGCGCCGACACGTCGTTGCCGAACTGGTGCAATGTCAGGCTTGGCGATGGGCCGGTGTCGGCCGGCACGAAGGTGATCGCGGCCTCGACATCCTTGTAGAAGAAGCGATGCCCGCCTTCGGGGAAAAGGCGAAATCTCGGCTGGCCGGTCAGCTGGGCAAACAGCTTGTCGCCGTCGCGGGTGATGTCGAAGACCATCTCGGGTGCGAGCTGGTAGCGGCCGACATAGCCGTCGAGCAGCTTGGGGTCGATGACGGCTTCGACCGGCTTCGGCTTCGGCTCGGTGAGCGGTATGTCACGGTTGAGCAGGTGCATGCCGATGTCGACGACCCCGGCGTCGGAGTTGGCGAGGACGACGACGCCAATCTTCGAGGCGGGGTGGAAGCCGATGAAGGTGGTGAAGCCGCCGGTGCCGCCGCCGTGCCAGACGATGTCGCCCGACGAGCTTTCGGTGACCATCCAGGCGAGGCCGATCTGCGTGTCGGCGTTGACCGGCTTGCGCTTGACGCTGGCCGTGGCAACGGCCGCGGTGAGCGGGGACTTTTCGGTGCTCAGCGCCATGGCCAGGAAATTGAGCAGGTCGTTGGTCGACGAGCGCAACGCACCGGCGCCGGCGAAGGCCGGAAGGTCCCAGTTGGGAACTGGCTGCAGATCGCTGTTGTGGCCGGTGGCCATGCGCTTGGCGAGTTCGGGCGAAAGCGTGATGGCGGTGCTCGACATGCCGAGTGGCGTGGTGATGCGCTGGCTGACCAGCATCTCGTAGTCGACGCCGGCACGGCGAGCGAGTGCGTGGCCGAGCAGGCCGAAGCCGGTGTTGGAGTATTCGAAATCAGCACCGATGTCGCGCGGCAGCTGGTAGCGCGACAGGAAGCGGTAGAGCTGCTCGGTGGTGTAGGTGGCGTAGGGGTTGAGTGTGTCAGGCGGGATCAGATCGTCGGGCAGGCTCGGCAGGCTGGAGCGATGGGTTGCCAGATCGGCAAGCGTGATCGTCTTGCCGGCGCGCTCGGGCACGGTGACGCCGTCGGGCATGTAGTTGGCGAGCGGGGCGTCCAGCTTCACTTCCCCAGTCGCCGCCATCTCGGCGAGCAGCAGGCCGGTGAAGACCTTGGTGATCGAACCGATCTCGTAGAGCGTGTTGGCATCGACCGGGCGAGGATCGTTGGCGCCGAACTTGCCGTGGGCAACCACGCTGCGGCCCTGCGGCCCGATCGTGCCGACGACGATGCCGACGCTTTCGGCCCTGAGGTCGATGCGTTCGGCAAGGATCTTGCGGATTTCCGAATCGGCCGGGAATGGATTGGAGGCGCTGCTGGCGGATGCTGTCGTCACCGTGAAAGGTCTCTCGATCAGTTGGTCAAGATAGAGCAGGCCGCCGGAGAAAGCAGCCACTGTGCAGATCGCCGCGGCGGCAGTCAGGGCGCCTGAAAGCGCGGTTGGTTTTCTATTGGAATTCATCGTGTTGCTGTCTCTCGAACAGGCGTTGTCGCTTGGGAGCATCGCTCATCTGACAGCTTGAGATTGCAACAGCATTGCGCGAGCGCGCCTCATCAGATGGGCTGCGAAGCGCAGTCGTCCGGCTTGCCGGCTCGCGCTGGTCGGCGCATGATCATGACGTTCAGCGAACTCGAAATGCCCCCGAGGTGCGAGATGAGCGGTTCCGCCGCATTCGACGCCTGGAGTGCCGGCAACAGCTACGAGCACTATATGGGCCGGTGGAGCCGGCTGGTGGCGGCGAAGTTCGTCGCCTGGCTTTCGCCGCCCGGGCAGGCGGCGTGGCTCGAGATCGGCTGCGGCACCGGCGCGTTGACTGCAGCGGTGCTTTCAGGCGCGGCACCACGCTCGATCGTGTCGATCGATCCCTCAGTCGATTTCGTCGCGCACGCCCGCAAGGCGATCGGCGACGGACGCGTCCGGTTCGAGGTGGCGGATGCGCTGAAGCTGCCGGCGGAGCCTGAAAGCATCGACGTCGTCACCTCCGGCCTCGTGCTCAACTTTGTTCCCGACAGGCCGGCCGCCCTTGCCGAAATGCGGCGGGTGCTGAAGCCGGGCGGCCTGCTGTCGTTTTATGTCTGGGACTATCCGGGCGGCGGCATCGGCTTCATCCGCCAGTTCTGGCAGGCGGCGATCACCATCGATCCGGCTGCGGCGGAGCTGGGCGAAGGCAGGCGGTTTCCGTTCTGCACACGAGAAGGGCTGTTGGCGCTGTGCCAGGAAGCCGGCTTGCGCGACGTCGCCATCGCGCCGATGGAGATCGAAACCCGTTTCGCGGATTTCGAGGCATTCTGGCAGCCATTCACCCTCGGCGCGGGGCCGGCGCCTGGGTACTGCATGAGCCTGAACGAGTATCAGCGGGCAAAACTCAAGGCGCGCCTGGCCGAGCGGCTGGGATCAACCGAGCCGATCGAACTTTTGGCGCGTGCCTGGATGGTCAAGGCGAAAACGCCAGGCTGAGCGGCCGGGAAACGCGCGGCCGCTGCCGATGCGAGCCTATTCGCTGGCGATGAACTTCAGCATGCCGGCAATGCCCGAGCCCGACGCGCCGCCCTTGCGGTCCGACGGATGGTTGATGCCGTCCATGACCGGGATTTCGGTGAAGTCGAACGGGCTGATGCCTTCGAGGATGGCGGCGTTGACGCCAAACTGGTTGGGGTTCGAGCGCCGCTGGTGGTGGGTGTAGATGCCGCATTTCGAGCAGAAGTAATGCTTCGCGGCCATGGTGTTGAACTGGTAGAGGGTGAGGGCATCTTCGCCGGCAAGCACATCGACGCCGCCGAGATCGGCCGACAGGGCGACAGCACCCTTCATCCGGCAGTATGAGCAGGTGCAGCGTCGCGCGCTGTGCAGGCCGTCCGACAGCCTGACACGCAGGCGCACCGTACCGCAGTGGCAGGCGCCGTTGATCTCGCGGATATCCATGTCCATGGGCAGTCTCTCTTCCCGCTTCAAATACCAAGCATGCCAGCATGCCGGTATTGCCTGCGCCGGGCAAAAGAAAGTCCCGGCTTGTCACCGGGACAATTTGGGAGCGGGGGAGGGGGAGGGAATTCGTTGTCAGCCGTGGAAGTTGCGGTCGGGGGTGCCGAAGGATTCGCTGCGTTCGACGCTGCGGTAATAGTCGACGAGCAGCTTGCCACGTTCGGGCTTGAACGCGCGGCCGGCCGAGGCGACCGAGGAAATACGGTCGATGCGGAAGGCGCGGAAGTCGTTGCGCATCTCGCACCAGGCGATCAGGGTCCAAACCTTGCCCCAGAACCACAGGCCGAGCGGACGCACCTCGCGGGCCGAGCCGCGACCGGCCTCGTCATTGTAGTCGAGCTTGAGCACCTGGCGCTTTTCGACGGCGCGTTCGATCAGGTCGATCGCTTCGCGGTCGGCGTCGGAGACCACCCACATCGGGGTATGAATCTCGGTGCGGGCGATGCGGTCCTTTTCCGAGTCCGGCAGCACCGCGCCGATCTTGACCAGCGCCTCGTCGGCGGCCCGGGCCATGGCGGCACCGCCGAAGGCGCGGACCATGCGGGCGCCGGCAACCAATGCTACGATTTCGTCTCGTGTGAACATCAGCGGCGGAAGGTCGAAACCCTCCCTCATCATATAGCCCACCCCGGCCTCGCCATCGATCGGCACACCCGTCGATTGCAGGTCGGCGATGTCGCGATAGATCGTGCGCTCGGAAACCTCGAGCCACGCGCCCAGCTTGTGCGCGGTGACCAGGCGGCCACCTCGGAGATGCTGTACGATCTGGAACAGCCTGTCGGCGCGTCTCATCGATTACCCCTCAAAGTCTCGCGCTGTTCTTGGCCAAGTGGGGGCGCCTGGCGTCGATGACAATGCGCGTCGTCAAAAAGTCGGTCCGGCATACCGTCTCGTACCTGGCATCGAGCGGCGCCGAAGACCTCGGAATGCGAACCTCTTCATCCTATCATCGCACAGGCCTCCTGACAGCGTATTGTCAGGAGCCGTCACCATGGCCACGTTAGACCGTGGCATGCTCGCGCGCGAACATGGCGCGCATCTCGCCGATCTGTCCGGCCATTTCGGGATAGAGCGTCTCGAGGAAGGCCGCGGCGAACGTACCAGGTGCCGAGCCCGCGGCGGAGACGATGTTGCTGTCGGCGACGGCATGCGGCACGTCCTGGTAGCTTGCCGCGCCGGCATAGGCCGGCTCATGTCCGAGGATCCAGTCGCGGCCGTTGCTGGTGTGGGAGACACCTTCGAACAGGCCGGCGCGGGCGAGCGCCAGCGTGCCGGCGCAGATGCCGCCGACGACGCCGCCACGCGCGGCAACGGCCTTGAGCAGCGGCGCAACGTCTGGCGCGTCCTTCGCGGTCCAGCCGTCCGAGCCGATGACGGCGACCGCGTCGAGATCCATGTTTTCCGCGGGATTTGCGCCACGCGTCGGTGACAGGCTGAAGCCGGCGATCGAGGTCAGCGGTGCGGCATGCGGCGAAATCGCGATTGCGCGCGCGCCGAACCACTCGACAGCCGACGCGGCCAGAAGGCCGTATTCCCAGTCGGCATAGCCTTCGATGAACAAGACGCCGATTGTCTTGGATGCGGTCATGGGTGTGTCCCCTCTGTCAGGCGATATGTCAGTTGCGGTCGGCGCGGCGGGCGTCGAAGCGGTCGGGCCAGCCGATATCCTTGCGGATGCTCGTCGGTAGGGAATTCATGAGGCGCTCGGTGCGGATCTCATTGTGCATGGTCCTGACCTTGCCGGCATAGTGCCTGATGGTGCGAAATATGTCAGGCGTGAACGTGTTCATGACGGGTCCTCCTAATCTTGTACGAGAGGAGTATCGCACACCCCTCCTGACAGCAGTCTGTCAGGAGCAGGTCGGCGTCTTGAACTATATTTGCGTCAGCCCTTGGCAGGGACCGTGTAATTGAGCGCGAGCCGGCCGCCATCGGCAAAAATGGTCTGGCCGGTGATGTAGGAGGCGTCGTTCGAAGCCAGGAACACGGCGATCGCGGCGATCTCCTCGGGCTCGCCGATGCGGCCGAGCGGCGTGCGCGACAGCATGCGGGCTTTCGCCGCCGGATCGGCCTTGGCGCGCGCCAGCATGTCGGTCGAGATCGAGCCGGGACCGATGGCGTTGACGCGGATGCCGTGGGGCGCGAGGCCGAGCGCCATGACTGTCGTCAGTTGGGCGATGCCGCCCTTGGACACCGCATAGGGCACCTGGTCGGCAATGGCGACGACGGAATTGACCGACGACATGTTGACGATGGTACCCGGGGCCCCGCCCGCCTTGACCTTGTCGACCATGATCCGTGCAACGGCCTGGCCGGCGAGGAAGGCGCCCTTGAGGTTGATCCTGAGCACGCGGTCGAAATCGTCCTCGGTGAGGTCGAGGAAATCGGCCTGGTGGTCGATGCCGGCGTTGTTGACCAGCACGTCGACGTCGCCGAAGGCGTCGATCGTCGAGGCGACAAGATTGTGGACGTCGAGGCGCTTGCCGACATCGGCACGGACAAAGCGGGCCTGGCCGAGCTTTTCGAGATCGCGCTCGGCGGCGTTGCCCTGCTCCTGGTCGATGTCGGCGATGACCACGCGGGCGCCCTCGCGCAGGAAGCGTTCGGCGATGGCATAGCCGATGCCCCTGGCGCCGCCGGTGATGATCGCCGTCTTGCCGTCGAGCTTCATTGTCCGCTCCTGCCCTTGTCGCCGCGACGGCGAATCCAGTGGCGGACAGTGGCGGGAAGGGCGAGTGCGGTCAACGGGGAGGGGTGGGGCGACCGCCGGCCCTTTTCAGCCGTTTGATGCGGCGGTGAAAACGGCCAGCTGAGCTTCGTATGCGCGCTTGTAGGCAGGGCGGGCCTGGCCTCGGGCGACATAGGCGGCGAGGTTTGGATACTCTTCCACTATGCCGTCTCCGTCCAAACGGCGCAGCACCATCACCATCGTGAGGTCACCGGCGCTGAAGTCGCCATCGAGCCATTCGGCTTCACCGAGCCTATTGGAAAGTTGGTCCATCCGGACGCGAATGCGATCCTTGAGCATCGGTATCCGCTCCCCGAACCAGGGCTTGTCGCCTTCCAGAAAAGGCGCCTGTTCGAGCTCGACGATTGGCGGCTCGACCGTATTGAGCGCGCCAAACATCCAGGTGATGGCGCGCGCCCGGGCGTTGGCTTCACTTGGCAGCAGCCCGGCATGGCGCTCCGCGACATGGAGGATGATGGAGCCCGACTCGAACAGGACCAAGTCGCCTTCCTCGTAGGTTGGGATCTGCCCGAAGGGATGACGCGCCAGATGCGCCGGCTGCTTCATCGCCTTGAACGAAACAAGACGGACGTCGTAGGGCTGGCCAACCTCCTCGAGCGCCCAGCGAACGCGCATGTCGCGCGCCAGTCCCTGGCCTTCGTCGGGCGAAGCCTCAAAAGCGGTGATGGTGGGCGTCATCGGCAGGCTCCGGGTTGGTGCATATCGCTGCATGGTGCCTCCACAGGACGAACGGTGGGCAGGGTTCCCGACAGCCTCGGCGCATTTTCTTGAGTCATTTCTTGAGCCTGGGCATTTCGCGTTCGGAAGCTCCAATAGCGCACGGCCTTGGCTGGTGCTTTTTGTCAGCAGACAAAAGCCGCGACCTTCCTTCACCGGCGGCCGGGGTGGACAATCGCCGTCGCGCCCCTATGTCGAAAGGGACGGGCGGGGTCCGTACTGGCTGCAAGCGAGAGGAGCGCACGATGCCAACTGCCAAGAACACGATCTGCCTGTGGTACGACAAGGACGCCGAGGCCGCGGCCAGATTCTATGCCACTGTGTTTCCCGACAGTGCGGTGCACGCCGTGCATCGCGCCCCTGGCGACTATCCCTCAGGCAAGGAGGGCGATGTGCTGACGGTCGACTTCACTGTCGCCGGTATCCCCTGCATCGGCCTCAATGGCGGGCCGGCCTTCACGCATGACGAGGCGTTCTCGTTCCAGATCGCCACCGACGACCAGGAAGAGACCGACCGCTACTGGAACGCCATTGTCGGCAATGGCGGGCGGGAAAGCGCCTGCGGCTGGTGCAAGGACAAGTGGGGCATCAACTGGCAGATCACGCCGCGCGTGCTGACCGAGGCCATGGCGGCAGGCGGTGGCGAAGCAAAACGCGCGTTTGCCGCAATGATGGATATGAGGAAGATCGACGTCGCCAAGATCGAGGCGGCGCGGCGCGGCTGAGGTGCTGTCGGGTCCGATTACCACCGCCGGCAGAGCATGCCTGTCGGCCCGATGGTCGATCTAGGGAAGGTCCTTTCGCAACCGGATGGCGGGTGCCAGAAGTGTCGCGACGATGCCGGCAAAGCGGAAGCCTGAGGCTTGGTAGAACGGGCGCGCCCGTTCGCCGGCCACTACCTCCAGCGACCGTGCGCCGAGCGCTATAGCGCTGCGTTCGGCTTCGGCAAGCAGCAAGCTGCCTATCCCCGTTCGCCATGCTTCCGGCGCGACGAAGAGATCTTCCAGTTCGGCTTGAGCGGCACTGTTGCCAGGCAGGACAGTGACAAAGCCGACGATCTTGCCGGCGATCTCGGCAACCGCGACATGCGGCAGGTGTTCGGCCGGAACCTCACTCGCCTCCGGCAGCGCCTGCAATGCCTCGACATGATCTCCCCACGCCAGCGAAGAGCGCAGCTTGAGTGCGCCGAGGGTTTTCCTGTCTTCGGCGCGCGCCGTTCGAATGCCAACGGTCATTGCAATCCCCTTGTGGGCCCCTTGTGGGCAATCCAGCTATCTATTCGCGACCACGCGGCGTGCTCGTGGCGGTCTGCCGTCGCATCTCTTTGGCGGGCAGGGCACTGATGCGATCAATCGAGCACCAGCCGGATGCCATCTTCGGCCTCGTCGCCGCCGGGGCCGTGATTGCGAATGATGCCGACGAGCCAGTCGAAGACCGTCGGGCCTAAGCCGGCATGGGCGTCGGCGATCTCCTGGCTTAGCTGGTCACGGTTGTCGGGATGGCATTGCGCGAGGCGTAGCTCCAGCTGCCTGGCTGTCTCTTGATATCCCAGCCTGGCCCTGGACTCCGCAGCGTCGGACCATGTCAGGGTGAAGCCCTCTGATGTGCCGAAGCCACCCCTTAGAATGTCGTTGAACGCGTCGAGATTGCGGCCCCAGCGCTGGTTCGGGATCAGCACGCGGCTGATCTCGTCGTAGAAGGTTTCCAGCGAATGGATGCGCGTGCCGTCGATGGTGTATTTGCTCTTCACCTAAGCGGCCTTTCAACCTGCCCAGCCGTCCGATTGCTATCACATGGCGGCCCTTGCGCAACGCCTGGATGCCCTCACATCTTCTCGCCGGGCAGGGCGCTTGCCTGCCGGACCCACTCGGAGAACTGCGCTTCGTCGAATGGGCGTCCTTCATGGATGTCGAGGTAACGCACCTCGGCCTGTTTCGAGGTTCCCGGCGGCAGCGGCGTGAGCTGCGCACCCTTGAAGAACGCGACCTTGACGTATTTGGTCAGGCAGTGGAAGCCGAGGAACCAGAGGTCCTTTTCCATGCCGTAGAAGGGCGAATTCCACTTCACCGCCTTGACCACTTGCGGGACGGCCTCGGTGACGAGGGTGTCGATGCGGCGGCCGACGTCCTGTTTCCAGCCGGGCATGGCGTCGATGTAGGACTGGACGACAGCGTCGCCATAACCCTTTGGTATCTGCGGGTTGCCGCCTGATAAAAGCTTGGGTGCTTCGTCCTTGGCCATCAGGTGCTGCCCTTTGCAGCCGGCAAACCATCCTGCTGGCTGCCAAAATAGGGCGCGAAGAACATGTAGATGCCGGTCGGGATCAGCACGAAGAGCGGCGGCAAGGGCAGGTAGTAATACCACTCGGGCAGGGTGGTGAGGGCCATGCCGACGAAGATCGATGCGACGATCAGGCTGAACAGGAGCGAGGTCCAGCGATGGACGATGCGGATCACTTGGCTCATTGCAAGACTCCCTGAAATCGATGGCGTCGCTGCGGTCAGTCGAGCTTGGCGACGACGTTGCCCAACTGGTCGAAGAAGCGCGGCCAGCCGACCGATGCACCCTGGAAGTAGGCCTTCTGGGCGGTGGTGAAGCCGCGCTGCTCCATGCGCAGGCTGGTGCCAGATGCGGTGGGAGCGAGCGTCCAGGTGACTATGCTCCGGAGGTCCTTGGTGTCCCAGCGATACGACAGAGCGCGGTGCTCCTCGACGGTCTCGACCTCGCAATCGACCTGGCCCCAGTCGGCGGAGAGCTTAAAGCGGCGGCCGGCCTCAGGGGCGAAGTCGTTGTTCATCAGCCATTCGGCGATGAGATGCGGCTGGGTCAGCGCACGCCAGAGCTTTTCCGGCGGGTAGGGAAAATCGCGTTCGACCACGACCGAGCGCGTGGTTTCCATTGTTTCGGTCATTGGTCCATCCTCTTGAGTAAATTGTCGAGATCGTCGAAGCGGTCGTTCCAGAAACCGGACATCTCCGTCGTCCAGTCGACCAGGGTTCTCAGCGCATCGCGCTCGGCGCTGTAGTAGGTGTAGCGGCCCTGCTGCCGGTCGCGCACCAGCCCGGCCGTCTTCAGGATCTTCAGGTGCTTTGAGACCACCGGCTGCGAGACGCCGGCCTCGCCCAGGAGGCCCACGACGGTGGTGTCGCCATCGCGGCAGAGACGCTCGAACAGGCCGCGGCGCGTCGGATCGGAAAGCGCGCGAAAGATCGCATCCTGAGGCTCGGTCATGAGTCATACCCAATTGGCTATGTGATGATGCATAGCCAATTGGGTATGGGATTGTCAATGCATCATTGATGCCGACCAGAAAGAACATTTCGCCAGGGTGGATCGAGGTCGCCTGCCTTGCTACCGCCCTTGCGCGCCGCTGGGGCGCCGTTGCAAAACAGGGCATGTCGAAGACCACTCCCGCCACGCTCGCACTGATCAGGTCGGGCATCCCGTTTGCGCTCGCGAGCTATGACTACGACGCCGGCGCCGAGCGCGTCGGGTTGCAGGCGGCGGAGGCGATGGGGGTTTCGCCTGCCATCGTGCTGAAGACGCTGATGGTCGAAGTCGATGGCAAACCCGCCTGCGTGGTCGTGCCTTCCGACCAGGAGGTCAACATGAAGAAGGTGGCGGCGGCCTTCGGCGGCAAGGCGGCGCAGATGATGAAGCCCGTCGATGCCGAGCGTCTGACCGGCTACAAGGTCGGCGGCATCTCGCCCTTCGGCCAGCGCAAGCAGGTGCCGACGGCGGTCGAGGAGATGGCGACGCTGGAGGACGAGGTCTATCTCAATGGCGGCCAGAGGGGCCTGCAGATACGCATGCGCCCGGCCGACCTGATCGCCGCACTTGGCGCAAAGGCGGCCGACCTGATCCGCTGATGTTTCGGCCGAAGGTGCGGTTCGTCCACGCTGGACGAACCGCTATTTCCTCTTGTCGATGAAATGCTGCTTCAGCCTTGTGACGTCGTCCGGCGACCAGCCCTGGATGTCGGCGACCTGCATCCAGGCGTCGATATAGTGCTCGGCGGCGTAGACGTGGCCGTAGCCCATCGGGGCGGTGGTGGCCATGGCGATGTCGAGCGTCAGCTGCAGGAAGGTGACGACAGGATACCAGCGCAGTTCGGGCGACACGTCAGGCCCGCGCGGCGTCTTCATCCAGTCGGGTTCGCGGTAGAGCGAATGCGTTTCGTAAAAGACGATCGGATCGCTGGCGTATTGCAGGTAGACGAGGCGCAGCGGCCCCCACTGGGCGCCGGGGATGTCGAGCGCGTTCTTTTGCGCGGTGAAGCGGACATAGGAGCCGTCGCGGAACGCGGGCAGCCACTCCGGCGTGCCGGGATTGCGGTCGTCGGTAATCGAACGCCAGATGCGGCTGGCGAAGGGCGGGCCGCTGAGCAGCGCGCCCTGATAGGGGTCGCCAAGCACCTCGAACAGCTCGTTGGAAAGCTCCGTGCTCAAGGCGCCGAGGCTGAGGCCGAACAAATAAAGCTTCGGGCGCGTTTGTTTGGGCAGCGTGTGCCAGTAGCCGTAGACCTCCGTGAACAATGCGCGCGACTGTTCGGCGCCGTAACCGGGCTCGACCAGCAGCGACAGCCAGCTGGCAAGATAGGAATACTGGGTGGCGACGCTGGCGACATCGCCATTGTGCAGGAAATCGATCGGGTCGATGGCCTGTTCGTCGACCCAGCCGGTGCCGGTGGGCGTGACGATGACAAGCGTCGAGCGCTCGAAGCCGCCGGCGCGCTTGAGTTCCTCCAGCGCGAGTTTGGCGCGCTGCTGCGGCGTGTCGCCCGACTGCAGCCCGACATAGACACGTACCGGCGCCTTGGCCGGCTTGCCGGTGAGGTTGCCGATATCGGCGGCGGTGGGACCGGTTGCGATGTAGGAGCGGCCCATGCGGCCGAGGTCCTGCCAGCGCACCAGGGATGCGGCGCTGCCTGTCTTGCCGGGATCGGAGGGCTGCTGGGTTTCGGGTGGCATCAGCGTGTCGAGGCGCTGGAACGAGCTGTCCATCACGCGCAGGCCGTAGCGGAAGATGATGCCGTCGGCCGCCGACCAGAACAGCAGCACCGCGATGGTGGTGCCGATGACGTAAGACACCCGCGTTGGCACGAAGCGGCGCAGCTTTTCGGAGACGAAGATCAGCGTCCGCTTGAACAGCCGGCCAAGTGCGACGAGGACGATGAAGGTGACGAGCGCGATGGCACCGACTTCGAGCGGATGGGCGGTATCGACCGGGTCGAGCTTCATCAGGGCGCGTATCGAGTTCTGCCATTCGGAAGCGCGCCACAGGAAGACCAGGCCGATGATGCCGCAGGCGACGGCGGCGACGAGCTTGCCGCCGAGCAGTGTGCGCGCCTTGAGTTCGGGCAGCTCGAGATAGCGCCACAGCCAGCGCAGGAAGAAGCCGCAGCCATAGCCGACGGCGGCGGAAAGGCCGGAGAGTACGCCCTGGGTCAGGTAGTTGCGCGGGATAAGCGTCGGGGTCAGCGACGCGGCGAAGAACAGCGTGCCGAGCAGCAGGCCGGTCGTCGAGAACGAATACCAGTACCTGATGACCCAGTTTCGCAGCATGCAATGCCCCCGATATGCTCGTTCGCGGGCACGTTGCCCTGCGCTTCGCCATGGCGCAATACCGAAGCTGACGTTACAGGGCCGCGCCACCTGTCGGGCGCGTGGCCGGCCATGCAGTCGCGGCGGGCTTAGCTGCCATTTGACATGCAGGTATTTACCTGCATATTGTGCTCCAAATACGAACGAGACCAATGGACGCTGACAAGGGTTTCAAAGCGCTGGGCGACCCGACACGCAGGAGGCTGCTTGACCTTCTGTGCGAAAAGAACGGGCCGACGCTCGGCGAGCCGTGCCGCCGAGCCGCCTTCACCTGGGCAGACCCGTCCGAGGCCGCAAGTCCGGCAAGTTACAGCCGGGTGACGTTCGACATCGAGGAATACGACACCATGGTCCGGCTGACCGTTACCCATGACGAACTCGAAGCCGGCAGCGGCATGGCAAACGGTATCAGCAAGGGCTGGCCGATCGTGCTGTCCAGCTTGAAATCCTTCCTGGAAACCGGCCGCGCAATCGACGCTTTCGCCAAGCCGAAATCGGCCTGACAACGGAAAGGCGAAATCATGAAGATCGGCGTTATTGGCATTGGCGAAATGGGGGGAACTATCGCCTCGAGGTGGAGCAAAAAGGGCCACAGCGTGTGTGTCGCCAATTCGCGCGGCCTGGAGGCAGTCAAGAAACGCGCGAATGAAATCGGAGCTGTTGCTGCCGACATCTACGGCGCCGTGGAAGGTGCGGACGTTGTGCTGCTGTCGATGCCCTTTCCCGCCGTGGCGACACTGCCCAGCGACCTGTTCGATCGGACGGCGGAAGGCGTAGCAATCGTTGATACCGCGAACTATTATCCCGACGTGCGCGATCCCCGCATTCCGCAGATCGACGCCGGAATGCCGGAAAGTGTCTGGGTATCGCAGCAGCTTGGCCGCCCCATCTTCAAGGCGTTCAATAACATCATGTTCTACGCCCTCTCTGAACTGGGAAAGCCCGAGGGCTCGCCAGATCGGTTAGCTATCCCCGTCGCGGGTGATGATGCTCGGGCCAAACAGATCGTCATGGGACTGGTGAATGAATTGGGGTTTGATCCGGTCGATGGTGGTTCGCTAGAGGAATCGTGGCGGCAGCAACCTTCAACGCCTGCCTATTGTTGCGACTATGGTGCGGCAAAGACGCGGGAAGGGATCAGGGCAGCCGTTAAAGGCAGGGCAGAGAAGATACGCGACAGCGTGTGGAGGGAGAAATATGGCAGGCTCTTTGCCAATAAGCCGACCTATGCCGATGTCCATGCCGATATCATAGCACTGAACCGTTCACTCAATCCATTCTAGAGCCGGGGTTCAGGCGCGAGATCCTGGCCCTGGATAGACCTTCTCGCCAAGCCAAAATCGGCCTGATCCCTTGCGCCGGCGGATGCGCGTGCGGCGCGATCCGTTATGAAACGAGCAGCGAACCCATTTTCCAGAACCATTGCAAATGCCGCGATTGCCAGAAACGAAGCGGCACCGGGCATGGATCCTATTTGACCTTGCCCCAACGCGCCGATGTCACAATTACGGGCGATGCGAACACCTGGCGGGTAGCGGGCGACAGCGGCAACGAAAAGGTCCACGCCTTCTGCCCGACCTGCGGCACGCCTGTCTACCTGACATTCGTCGGGATGCCGGACTTGATCGCGGTCCCCGCGACCAGCCTTGACGATCCGGGCCAATTCAACCCGCACGCGGTCACATACAGCATCCGCGGCCATGGCTGGGACACGATGGACCCCGCGTTGCAGACATTCGAGCGAATGCCGAGGGGGACGTGACGTGGTGAAGGATTGATGGGTCCTGAGCCTAGACCCCGATGCCGCGCGCTTTCAGCGCCTCGGATATCTCGTCGAGGATGACAGGATCGTCGATCGTTGCCGGCATCTTCCACTCCTCGCGGTCGGCGATCTTCTGCATGGTGCCGCGCAGGATTTTTCCCGAGCGGGTCTTGGGCAGGCGCTTGATGGTGACGACCATCTTGAAGGCGGCGACCGGTCCGATACGGTCGCGGACAAGGCCGACAACCTCCTTCTCGATCGTGCCGGTGTCGCGGTCGACGCCGGAGTTGAGCACGATGAAGCCGCACGGGATCTGGCCCTTCATCGCGTCGGCGATGCCGATGACGGCGCATTCGGCGACATCGGGGTGTTCGGCGACGACCTCTTCCATGCCGCCGGTCGACAGGCGGTGGCCGGCGACGTTGATGATGTCGTCGGTGCGGGCCATGATGAAGAGATAGCCCTCGTCGTCGATGTAGCCGGCGTCAGCGGTCTTGTAGTAGCCGGGGAACTCGGCGAGGTAGGCGTTGAAGAAACGCTCGTCGGCGTGCCACAGCGTCGGCAGGCAGCCGGGCGGCAAGGGCAGCTTGATGACGACATTGCCGAGCGTTGAGCGTGGCACCTCATGGCCGGCATCGTCGAGCACGCGCACGTCGTAGCCCGGCATCGGCACGCAGGGCGAGCCGTATTTGACCGGCAACAGCCCGAGCCCGACAGGGTTCTGACTGATCGGGCTGCCGGTCTCCGTCTGCCACCAGTGATCGATGACAGGGACCTTCAGCTTGTTCTCGGCCCATTTGATGGTTTCGGGGTCGGCGCGCTCGCCGGCGAGGAACAAGGTGCGGAACTTCGACAGGTCATATTGCGGCACGAAGGTGCCTTGCGGGTCTTCCTTCTTGATGGCGCGGAAGGCGGTGGGGGCGGTGAACAGGGCGACGACCCCGTGTTCCGAAATGACACGCCAGAATGTGCCAGCATCGGGCGTGCCGACCGGCTTGCCCTCGAACAGGACGGTGGTGGCACCGTGCAGCAAAGGGGCATAGACGATGTAGGAATGGCCGACGACCCAGCCGACATCGGATGCCGCCCAGAACACTTCGCCCGGCTTGACGCCGAATTCGTTTTCCATCGACCATTTGAGCGCGACCATGTGGCCGCCATTGTCACGGACCACGCCCTTGGGCTGGCCTGTGGTTCCGGAGGTATAGAGCACGTAGAGCGGATCCGTGGCGGCGACGGAGACGCATTCGACCGTGCGCCCGGCGGCCTTGGCGGCACCGACTGAAACGGCATAGTCGAGGTCGCGGCCGGCAACGAGCTCGCAGCCAAGCTGCGGCCGCTGCAGGATCACGCAGCTTTCAGGCTTGTGGGCGGAGAGTTCAATGGCGCCGTCGAGCAGCGGCTTGTAGGCAACGACGCGGCCCGGCTCGATGCCGCAGGAGGCCGAGATGATCAGCCTGGGCGTGGCGTCGTCGATGCGGGTGGCCAATTCCTTGGCGGCAAAGCCGCCGAACACCACCGAATGGATGGCGCCGAGGCGGGCGCAGGCGAGCATGGCGAAGGCTGCCTCAGCTACCATCGGCATGTAGATGATGACGCGGTCGCCTTTCTGGACGCCTTGGTCGGCAAGCACGCTGGCCAGCGCGTTGACCTCGGCGAGCACGCCGGCATAGGTGAATTTCTGCTGGGTGCCGGTGATCGGGCTGTCGTGGATCAGCGCTATCTGTTCGGCGCGGCCGCCCGCGACATGGCGGTCGAGCGCGTTGTAGCAGGTGTTGCATTCGGCCCCTGAAAACCACTGGCCATAGACGCCGCGTTCGGCATCGAAGACCTTGTCCCAGGGCTTGAACCAGTCGATCGCCCTTGCCGCCTCGGCCCAGAAACCCTCGGGATCGCTGGCCCAACCGTCATAGACCTCGTGATAGCGAGATGGCATGGCGTCTCCTTCCCAGGACTGTGGCCCTTGAGGCCGTCATTGTTGGCTCAGTTTGTACCCGCCGAGCCAACGCGGCGTCCATTTGACCTTGGTTTAACAGCCTGTCCGCAAACCGGTTTTTTCGGCGCATTTTGGTGCAAGGCCGCTGTTCTCAAACTGTAGCGCGCCGGCACACTGTAGCAGATCGGGCCACCGGCTTTGACAGAGGCGCGCGAAGTTGATCAAAGGCAGCATGTCGAAGGCGCTGTCGCTCATCATCCTTGCCATCATGGCGCTCCAACTGATCAAGCCGCTCGGCTTGCCGGGGCTGAGGCAGCGGCGGGATTTCTGGAAGCTTGCGGTGCTGGCGCTGGCGGCGATATCGATCACCGCGCTGCTGGGGCACTAGAAGGCAGGGGCCAAGCCCTGCCACGAAATATGCGCGCCGAGCAGTGCCAGTCCGGCAAAGAACCAGCGCCTGAAGGTTTCCGGCTCGACGCGGCTGCGCAGCCAGCCGCCGAGCCACATGCCGGCCAATGCCGGAACGATCGCCACGGCTGACATGCCGATCGACTGGAGCGGAATGGCACCGTTCGACCACAGCCCGATGCCAAGGGCCACGGTGGAAACGGTGAAGGACAAGCCCAGCGCCTGGACGAGGTCGTCGCGGTCAAGGCCGAGCCCGCCGAGATAGGGCACCGCCGGAATGACGAAGACGCCGGTGGCGCCGGTCATGACGCCGGTGAGTGCGCCGACGACAGGGCCGGCCCATGGCTCGGCTGCGCGCGGCATCGACATCTTGAGCTTCAGGAGCCCGAGCGCCGCATAGGCGAGCAGCACGAGCCCGAGCCCAGCGGTGACGATTGATGTGTAGCTGCTGGTGATCAGGCCGGTGGAAGCGAGCGTTGCCGCGAAGACGGCAAGCATCATCGGCCACAGGCGCCGCACGAGCGCTGCGACGTCGGGGCCGGCGAGCAACTGCCAGATGTTGGTGACGAAGGAGGGGAGCAGCAGGATGGCGGCGGCTTCCGCCGGCAGCATGACGAGACCGAGCAGTCCCATGGCGACCGTGGGCAGGCCGAGCCCGACCACGCCCTTGACCAGCCCGGCAAGGACGAAGACGGCACTGACGATGAGGAAAAGCTGTTCCGGCATGCCGACCAGCTTGCAATGCCCGTGTGTGGGCGGGCAAGGAGCCACTGACGCGTTGCGCTTGGGGACAGACAAGAGCTCGCCGGAGGGAAACCCCTTCCCCACCCCGGCGAGCCCCACCTGATTTGAGACAAATCAGGCTCCGGCTACCGCCGGCAAGGAATGCCAAGCATGATGCGTGCCAGCGGTTTCTGTGCCGGGATGGGACAGGAGGCGGGCCTCGCCCCGGGCCGCCGCATGGTCATCCTCATCGTCTTCGCGTTCCTGCTTGAATGGCTCTGGCCGAAATGAGCTGAATTCCTGTAGGAAACGGCAGCCGCGTTTCGTGGTATTTTGATACATCCAGCAGCGGAGCGGGCGGGATGAGTTCCCAAGGTGTTGCCAAAGTCCCCTTCGGGCCGACGACGGTTGCCGCCATGGTCCTGGCGTTAATGATCTGTACGCTTGTCGCTTATTTCGTGACGGCCGCGTTGAGCATTGCCGTCGGTCAGCTGCTGGTGCTTGGCGATTGGATCACGGCGGGCGTGCGGCCGTCGCGCTACCTCCAGATTTTTGCCGCCATGGTCGGCGCGGCTGCCGGCGCATGCGCCGGCGTCTGGGTGGCGCGGGTGGTTTGCGACTTCGCATTCGCCGCCTACCTGCCACGCGCGGTGTTTTATGCCCTGGCGGTGCTGGCCGCGGCCGGGCTGGCCAAGCTGTGGCAGGCCGGATCGCTGGCCGAGAGCGCGGTGATGCTCGCCCAACTGGTTGCGACTGTTGTGGCCGCCTTCGTCTGGTTCTGGCCCGAACGTTCGCCCATCACCATCGGCAACGGGATCGTGGGCTCCGACTGATCGATGGCACGGCCCAATGTCGGATACCCCAATGTCGGATACATTGCCGGGCCGCGCCATCATTGACGGGTTGCTGGACTCACCGGCTGCATGCCGGTACGAGAACCTGATGAAGCAGAACAACCTCTACCTCATCATCGGCGCGCTGGTTGCAGCCGTCATCGCTCTCGGCATCTATGTCTATCGTGAAGAGTCGAAGCCCAAGGGCGTCGAGCTGCGCATCGACGAAACAGGTATTTCCGTCCAGGAAAAGTAACCAGCACCCGCCGCTGGCTACTTCTTGTTGACGCCAGCCACTGCGAGGTTGGTCAGCTTGCTGTTGGCGGCTTTTTCCTCGTCGAGGATCTCGCTCAGCAGCTTGTGCGCCTCGTCGTGGCCGAGAACCTTGGCCCACTCCCTGAGCGAGCCATAGCGTGCGATCTCGTAGTGCTCGACGGCCTGTGCCGCCGCGAGCAGGCCGGCATTCAATGCCGTTCCCGAGGTGTCTTCGATCAGGCTTGCGCTCTCTTTCAGCAGGCCCTCGATGGCGTCGCATTTTTCGCCTTCAGGCTTGAGGCCGACTGAAGAAAACACCTTCTTCAATATCTGAACGTGACCCTTGGTCTCCTCCAGATGGTCGTCGAACGCCTGCTTGAGCTTGCTGTCGGTCACTGCCTTGGACACTGTCGGCAGTGCCTTGGCGATGGCATTCTCGGCGTAATAGATGTCGTGCAAGGTGTGTTCGAACAGCTCTGCAAGGGTCTTCATGATCGCTTTCCTCTGTGTTGGTGTGGGGAATAAGCGATGGGCGGCGCAAAGGTTCCTGCCCTTGTGGCCTACGCGGATGGGCGCCGCCGCCCGCCTTCCGCCGGCAATATCTCCATTGCCGCTAACAGGGCTTGATGGAATGATGCGCCATGGCAAGATTGACGAATACCGCTCCGAACCGGGTGTTGGCTGTCGACACGACAGTGGTGAACGAGGAGCCGCTGCTGGCGCTGCTCAACCTTGAGACCGACGACGGGGCCGTGGAACTCGCAATCAACCGGACGATGGCCGAACTGCTCGTCGATCAGCTCCTGACGCTGCTCGGGTACGACGAGGAAGAGTAGCGCGCCCCTTCGTCCCGTTTTGAACGGCGTCAATGGAACGCTCTGCCGCATCGTGGGTTGTCTCATGGCGAGACAAAGGTGAGACCCGCGATGTACCAGTTTTTGCAGAACTTCCTGGCCTCGGCCTGGCACGGCCAACCGGCCGACGCCAACGATCCGGTGCTGGACGTTGTCACAGCGGGCGACGCCAGCGAGCGTCTGCATCGCGATCTCGACGCGTGTTTTCAAGCGATCCACGAACAGATCTCCGAGCCCAAGCAATGAACAATCGTTTTGACGCGGCGGGCTCGCTGACCAGTGGGATGCCCAATAGATCGAAAGGACGGCCAATCATGTCTGGAAACCAGAACAACCGCGAAACTGGCGCACGCGCGCCGCAAGTTCGCCGCGGACCCGACCCCGGCGATGCCTTTTCCCAGGACGCTGCAAAAAACAGGAAACCCGCGGACAGATACGGCAACACCGAGCCTGTCGACGAGGCTCCCGAAAAGGTCAGGCACTCTGACGGCCAGAACCCGCCGAAATCGAAGCAAGCCGGCATCTCCCGAAAGGAGGAAACACCGTGAACGTTGCCAACCTGCAACTCGAAGGCCTGCTGATGGCCATCGCAACCATCAATCACATCCTTGTCCGCAAGGGCGTTCTGTCTGCCGAGGAGATCGACATCGCCCTGCGCAAGGCAGAAGCGAGCGAGACAGCGGAAGAGCGCTCAGATGAGCTGTCATCGTCCCATCGCGATGCCGTCAACTTCCCGATCCGGCTGCTGCAGCTGGCCAACCAGTGCCAGCCGGAAGCCGACATACCGTCGTTTTCGGCACTGGCCCGGATGGTGGGCCAGATGAAGGAACCGTATAACGACCAGATGTGAGCCTGCCATTTCTTCGCCGCCATCGGCGGTCGACAGGCCGCCTGGCTTTGTCCCTGATGTTTGCACGGCAGCATCGTGCGCCGACATGTCTTGTTGTGTTCCGGGGCATATCGCCCTAGAGCCTGTTCCACACTATGAGCGTGATCTTTTCCGAAAACCGGTTTCCACCGTTCGCTAGACGAACCTTGGGTTTGGGATCATGCTCTGCGCAGGCATGAACCAGAAAAGGACACTGCATGCCCAGACCGACAAATTATAACCAGGAACGTAGAGACCGCGATCGCGCCAAGGCGATGAAAAAGGCCGACAAGCTCGCGGCCAAGGCCGAAGCCAAGGAACGCGGCAAGTCCGAAGGCGAGGTCGAAGCGACCCCTGAGGCGGAAACCGAGCTTTAAGGCGAGTTGCGCCCGACGGGGCGGACAAGGACGCTGTGACACCCGGAGGCATCGTGCCGTGCCGAAGATCGTTTCGATCTTCGGGCCGATGCGCCGGGGTCAGTCCTTGTCGTTGACGAAGACGTTGACTTCGCGTGCCGCGGCGATGAAGGCACGCCGCGCGGCCATGACCGGCTTTTCGCCCGACATCGCATCCGAGCATGCCTGAAGCGCTGCGCGATGCTTGGGGCTGCGCTTGCCGGGCCAGCTGTTGAGCAGGAAGGCGGACGCCTCCTTGGCGGTGCGCAGGAGTAGCGGAGTGCCGGCCGGATCGGCCTTCACGGTGACGGGAGTTTCAAACCTGACGTTTTCCATCGCCGCTCATACGCCAAACCGGCCAGGGAAGCGAGCCGCATAACGTCTCACGGTTGAAGAGCAGGCAAGCTTGTGCTGCGTCGGCTCGACAGCCGGTGGCGATGCTCCCGGTTTGGCCCTCTTGTGGGGCTGTGCCTACCGTGACAGATGAGGCGACACGCTTCAAGAACCATGGTGGGGAAGAATGAACATCAAACGGATACTGCCTGCCATTGTTGGCCTGCTGGTCGCCAGTGCCGCGCCGGCTTTCGCCGAGGGCGACCGCTACCGCGCCTTCAGCACCACTGCCGAGAGCATCACCGGCGACATTTCGATGGACGATTTCTCCATCACCTTCGCCAATGGCGAATCCCTGAAGTTCGCCGCCTTGCTGGGCGATCATTTTGTCGTCGACGGCGAGCGGGTCAACGCCTCGCTCTACAGCGTCGAGGACCCATCGGACCCCGAGCTGGAGAACGGCAACAGGCTGTGCGGCGCGGGCGACGTGACCTACCTCGCGAGCTGGAGCGGCGGCGAGGGCCTGACGATCGTTGCGGTGTTCACCGGCGACGAACCGCCGGAGAACAGCGACGAGATGTGCGCGTCGTATACGTATCAGGATTGAGGGGCGGGCGGCGCCATAGACGCGCGCCGTCGGGCTGGTGCTCGACAAGCGCTGCCTGCGATGATCTGTTGAGCACCCAGAACATATTCCCGCTTCGTCTAATGGTAGGACACCGCCCTTTGAAGGCGTGAATCGTGGTTCGAGCCCATGAGCGGGAACCAACGGCTATCGCCCGTCGACAAGAAAAAAGCCCCGGATCGCTCCGGGGCTCTTTGTTTCTTGCCTGGAGGCTTACGCCGCCTTCTCCAGCCCAGACTTCCACTGGCCAAGTGCCGCCAGGTGGTTCATGTGGGCGCGGTGGGTGAAGGCGGCTTGGCCGGCGGCGAGGTTTTCGACCTTGCCCGACCATGCCTTCTGCGGCGCTGCCTGCAGCGCGCGGCCGTAGGAGAAGGTCAGCTTCCACGGATGCGGGCCGATCGCGTTGATGGCGTTGAGGTTGGCGGTTGCCTCCTCGTCGGACTGGCCGCCCGAAAGGAAGGCGATGCCCGGGACCGCAGCCGGAACCGTTTCGCGGAACAGCTTGATGGTCTTTTCGGCGATCTCCTCGGCGCTGGCCTTCCTGGCGGCCTTCTTGCCCGAGATGACCATGTTCGGCTTCAGGATCGTGCCTTCGAGGTTGACGCGGGCGGCGTAGAGCTCGTCATAGAGCTTGACCAGCGTCGCCTTGGTGACGTCGTAGCAGGTGTCGATGTCGTGGGCGCCATCCATCAGCACTTCCGGCTCGACGATCGGCACGATGCCGGCTTCCTGGCACAGTGCGGCGTAGCGGGCGAGCGCATGGGTGTTGGCGGCGATCGAGTAGGCCGATGGCACGTTGCGGCTGGTGTCGATGTCGATGACGCCGCGCCATTTGGCGAAACGCGCGCCGAGCTTGTAGTACTCGGCCAGGCGCTCGCGCAGGCCGTCGAGGCCTTCGGTGATGGTGTCGCCGGGGAAGTTGACGATGCCCTTGGCGCCGGCGTCGACCTTGATGCCGGGGATGGCGCCGGATGCCTTGATGAGCTCGACCAGCGGGGTGCCGTCGGCAGCGCTCTGGCGAATGGTCTCGTCGTAGAGGATGACGCCGGAGATGTACTTGGTCATCGCCTCCTTGGTGCGGAACATCATCTCGCGATAATCACGGCGGCTATCGGCCGTCGACTCGACGCCGATAACGTCGAAACGCTTCTTGATGGTGCCGGAGCTTTCGTCCGCAGCCAGAATGCCCTTGCCGTTCGCAACCATGGCGACGGCGATGTCTTCGAGACGTTCGCTCATACAAGTTTCTCCTGATCAGATGCGGCGCGCATAGCAGATGGTTTTCCCGAACGGAATGCCGGCAACAAGCCTATAACCGATTGAAATTATTTCAATCGTTTTAGCTTGCGGGCAAGATTTACGACGGTTTGTTACGAGTTTGAACTTGTGGATTGTTGGGCATATAAAAGTACATCCAGGGAGGCCTTGGGATTGGCCCTGTTGGTCGTCTGGATAGGCCCCGGGCGGCTGCCTGAAGCAGTTGAGGCTGAGAACCCCTCTCCGGCCCTTCGGGCCACCTCTCCCCAGGGGGGCGAGGAAATCTACTGAAGCGGCTATGCCTCTCCGGCTTGTTTCCTCGCCCCTCTGGGGAGAGGTGCCGAGCGTAGCGAGGCGGAGAGGGGCGCCTGGCGCCGATCAGGGCGATTTCCGGATGAAGGCTTCTTCCCTCGCTTTCGCGAGGGAGGAAAACCGTTGCGCGTCAGGCCTTGAGCACTTCGACGCCGGGCAGTTCCTTGCCTTCCATCCATTCGAGGAAGGCGCCGCCGGCGGTGGAGACGTAGGAGAAGTCGTCGGCGACGCCGGCGTGGTTGAGCGCTGCGACGGTATCGCCGCCACCAGCCACCGAGACGAGCTTGCCGGCCTTGGTGCGGGCGGCGGCGTGCTGGGCGGCCGAGACTGTCGCCTTGTCGAAGGGTTCGATCTCGAAGGCGCCGAGCGGGCCGTTCCAGACCAGCGTCGACGCACGGTCGATCCACTCGTTGATGGTGGCGACGGTCTTCGGGCCGACGTCGAGGATCATGGCATCGGCGGGAACGGCGTCGACGGCGACGACCTCGTTGGCGGCACCGGCCTTGAACTCGCGGGCGATGACGCCGTCCGACGGCAGGATGATGGCGCAGCCAGACTGTGCCGCCTCGATCATGATCTGCTTGGCGGTTGGGGCGAGGTCGTGCTCGCACAGCGACTTGCCGACATCGGTGCCGCGCGCGGCGAGGAAGGTGTTGGCCATGCCACCGCCGATGACGAGCGCGTCGACCTTTTTCACCAGATTCATCAGCAGGTCGATCTTGGACGAGACCTTGGCACCGCCGACGATGGCAACGACCGGCTTGACCGGGTTGCCGAGGCCCTTTTCCAGCGCCTCGAGCTCGGCCTGCATGGTGCGCCCGGCATAGGCCGGCAGCTTGCGGGCGAGGCCTTCGGTCGAGGCATGCGCCCGGTGGGCGGCGGAGAAGGCGTCGTTGACGAAGATGTCGCCATTGGCGGCGAGCTGTTCGGTGAAGGTCGGGTCGTTCTTCTCCTCGGCCTTGTAGAAACGGGTGTTTTCCAAAAGCAGGATGTCGCCGTCCTTCATGGCGGCGACGGCGCTTGCCGCCTTGTCACCGATGCAGTCGGCGGCGAAGCCGACCGGACGGCCGATGACTTCTGATGTGGCCGCGGCAATGGGGGCCAGCGACAGGGCCGGATCGGGGCCGTCCTTCGGGCGGCCGAAATGGGCGAGCAGGATGACCTTGGCGCCCTTGCCGGAAAGCTCGGTGATGGTGGGGGCGACGCGCTCGATGCGGGTGGCATCGGAAACCTTGCCGTCGGCCATCGGCACGTTGAGGTCGACGCGGACCAGCACCCGCTTGCCGCTGACGTTGCCGATGGTGTCGAGAGTCCTGAAGCCGGCCATGGGGTTTCCCTTTCCTCATTGGGTGCGCATCTGCCGATACGCCGCGAGATCGCGCGGACCATAGCCAGCGCCGACGCGGATGCAAGGTTTGTGGGGGGCGGCGGGTGGAAAATAGTGGGGTCTTCTGGACCGGCTTGGTGTTGATCAGGGCTTTCTGGACCGTCACAGACTTCACTACCGCAGAGGCATGGATCCCCGGGATCTTCGCACTTCGCTCCGCTCGTGCTCCGACCCGAGGATGACGAATTTCCTTTTTCGCCATCGCCAACTGGCGACTTAGGAGATTAGCGGGAGCGTCAAATGCCAATCGTCATCCTCAGGTCGAAGCACGAGCGGAGCGAAGTGCGAAGATCCTGGGGATCCATGCCGTGACATGGCCACCGCTATTGCGGTCCCAAACTGCAAAGGCAGCAGGTATCGAGCTCACGGTGCCGGCACGAAACTCGATGAGCCTACGCGTCCTCGGGCAGGCCCTCGGAGGTGGTCGCTGGCGCTTCGGGCTTGGCCTTGTCGGAGCGGCGGGCAAACAATCGCTTGATGCGGTCGCTGATCTCGCCGCCGCTCAAAAACACCGGTACTGGTGGCGGTGGCGGGGCGGGCTCGATCGACAGGCCGACCGACATGATGCGGCCCTTTTCGTCGACGTCGCGGACGATCAGGTCGATCAGCCCGAGCGAAACGCGGTCGGCATATTCGACGTGGCCGCGCAGCCGTTGCTTGATCAGGTCGGCGATGGTGAGCTTGAGCTCCTCGTCCTTCACCGACGCGCCGTAGATGGCGACGAGCTCGCCGGCGAGGTGGGTCTGGTCGACGGTGAAGGCGCCGAAGAAATCCTCGTCCTCGGCGTGGACCTCGGCCCGGGAGGCAAACAGCCTGTCGAGCAGGCGCGGGTAGCGGTCGGGCACGAAGATGTAGACGTTGTCGCCGGCCTGCAGGCGGCCCATGTCCTGGAAGCGCATCGAGCGGCCGTCTCGTACGACCAGTGAAGGCCTTGCCCAGCGCGGGATGCGCTGGCCCTTGGCGACGGGCGAACCGGGCACGACGCGGTAGGCGAGCAGTTCGTGATGGGCCGAGCCCGGCAGTTCGAGCTCGACCTTGTCGAGCGGGCCGAAGCGCTGCGGCACGATCAGGCCGAGGCGGCGGGCGAGCGGGCCGACGGTCCAGCCCTGGACCACCAGCGACGCCAACACGATGATGAAGGCGATGTTGAAGATATCGCGGCCGTTTTCGAGCCCGCCGAGCACCGGCGTGATGGCAAGCAGGATGGAGACGGCACCACGCAGGCCGACCCAGGAGATGAAGGCGGTTTCCTGGCGCGGGAACTTGAACGGGATCAGGCACAGCCACACCGCAAGGGGCCTGGCGACGAACATCAGGAAGAAGCCGAGCACCAGCGCCGACAGCAAGATCTCCGGAAACTGCGACGGCGTGGCAAACAGGCCGAGCACCAAAAACATGATGATCTGGGCGAGCCAGGACATGCCGTCCTGGAAACGCTTCAGCGTCGAGACCGCGCGGATGTCGGAATTGCCGGCGACGAGGCCAGCGAGATAGACGGCGAGGAAGCCCGAGCCGCCGACGGCACCCGCCGCGGCGAAGACCAGCAGCGACAGCGTGAGCACGAAGATAGGCAGCAGGCCGCGGTCGAGGTTGAGCCGTTCAACCAGCTTGACGATGAGGAAACCGCCAAGCAGGCCGATGGCGGCACCCAGGATCATCTGGACGAAGAAACCGACGACGAGGTCGACAAGCAGCAGGTCGGTTTCGGGCTTGGCGCCGAGCGCGATGATCTCGACAAGCGTGATGGTCAGGAAGATGGCGATCGGGTCGTTGGTGCCGGACTCGATTTCGAGCGTCGAGCGGACGCGCTCGCGCAAATTGATGTTGCCGGCGCGCAGCAGGAAGAACACGGCCGCAGCGTCAGTCGAAGCGACGGCGGCGCCGAGCAGGAAGGATTCGAGCCAGGTGAAGCCGGTGAGGTAGTAGGCGGCGATGCCGAAGACGACGGTGGTGATGCCGACGCCGATGGTGGCGAGGGTTAGTGCCGGCATGCCGGCTTGGCGCAGCACGCCGACAGGAGTGCCGAAGCCGGAATCAAACAGGATGACGGCGAGCGCTATGGCGCCGACGAAATAGGCGATGTGGGCGTTGTCGAAGACGATGCCGAGGCCGTCGACGCCGCTGGCGAGGCCGATGCCCAGGAACAGCAGCAGTAGCGGTGCGCCGAAGCGAAAGGCGATCAGGCTCGAAAACGCCGCGGCCACCACCAAGGCGGTGCCTATCAGCGTGATTAGATATACCGCCTGTTCCATCCCCGACCCGTCTGCGAACCACCTGTTAGTTGCGTCGGTTGAGAGTGCGGCGAAGACAAGGCCATGTCCAAGCAAGAATGGATTTTTGCCGGCTTGGGCCAAAGTTTTTCGTGCATTGCAGCAAAAACGAAAACGCCCGGCCGAAGCCGGGCGTTGCCAATGGGTTAGCTGGGTCCCGGCAATCAGCCGATGGTGCGGCCCATCACGACGGCCGTGTCGGCCATGCGGTTGGAGAAGCCCCACTCATTGTCGTACCAGGACATGACGCGGACGAGGTTGCCCTCGATGACCTTGGTCTGGTCGAGCGCGAAGGTCGACGAGGCCGGGTTGTGGTTGAGGTCGATGGAGACCAGCGGCTCGTTGGTGTAGGCGAGGATGCCTTTGAGCGGGCCGTCGGCGGCTGCGACGAGCACCGCGTTGACCTCTTCGACGGTGACGTTCTTCTTGGCCAAGAACTTGAAGTCGATGCACGAGACGTTGGGGGTCGGCACGCGGATCGAAACGCCGTCGAGCTTGCCCTTGAGTTCCGGCAGCACCAGGCCGACGGCCTTGGCGGCACCGGTCGAGGTCGGGATCATCGACATCGCCGCTGCGCGGGCGCGGTAGAGGTCCTTGTGCATGGTGTCGAGGGTCGGCTGATCACCGGTGTAGGCGTGGATCGTGGTCATGAAGCCCTTTTCGATGCCGAAGGCATTGTTGAGGACCATGGCGACGGGGGCCAGGCAGTTGGTGGTGCAGGACGCATTCGAAATGACGATGTGGTCCTTGGTGATCTTGTCGTGGTTGACACCGTAGACGACGGTCAGGTCGGCGCCGTCGGCGGGTGCCGAGACGATGACGCGCTTGGCGCCGGCGGTCAGGTGCGCCGAGGCCTTGTCCTTGGAGGTGAAGATGCCGGTGCATTCGAGCGCGATGTCGACGCCGAGTTCCTTCCACGGCAGCTGCGACGGATCCTTGATCGCGGTGACCTTGAACTTGTCGGTGCCGATGTTGATGGAATCGCCTTCGACCTTCACTTCGTGCGGGAAGCGGCCATGCACGCTGTCATAGCGCAGCAGGTGGGCATTGGTCTCGACCGGGCCGAGATCGTTGACGGCAACGACGTCGATGTCCTTGCGGCCCGACTCATAGATGGCACGCACGATGTTGCGGCCGATGCGGCCGAAACCATTGATGGCAACTCTAACGGTCATGTTGGTTCTCCTGGGGACGTCTATGCCTGAAGCCGTGCCGTGGCAGCCTGGGCGGCGGCCTCGGCGGTGATGCCGAAATGCTTGTAGAGCTCTTCGATCGGGGCGCTGGCGCCGAAGCCGTGCATGCCGATGAAGATGCCGTCGCTGCCGATGAAGCTGTCCCAGCCCATGCGGATGCCGGCCTCGATGGCGACCTTGACCTTGGAATTGCCAATCATCGCCTTGCGGTATTCGGGGCTCTGCTTTTCGAACAGTTCGAAGGCAGGCACCGACACGACGCGGGTCGGGTGGCCGGCGGCCTGCAAAAGCTTGCGGGCGTCGAGCGCGATCTCGACCTCGGAACCGGTGGCGAAGATGGTGACTTCGGCATCGCCGTCGGCGGTGGCGAGTTCATAGGCGCCGTAGCCGCAGAGGTTTTCCTCGACATATTCGGTGCGCACCGCCGGCAGGTTCTGGCGGGTAAGGGCCAGCGTCGACGGGGTGGCGCGGTTCTCAAGCGTCAGCTGCCAGCACTCGGCGGCTTCCATGGCATCAGCCGGGCGGAAGACGATGTGGTTGGGGATGGCGCGCAGGGCCGCCAGGTGCTCGACCGGCTGGTGGGTCGGGCCGTCTTCGCCGAGACCGATCGAATCGTGGGTCATGACGAAGCCGACGCGGATGCCCATCAGCGAGGCCAGGCGCATCGCCGGGCGGGCATAGTCGGAGAAGCACAGGAAGGTGCCGGAGTAGGGGATGACGCCGCCATGCAGCGCCATGCCGTTCATCGCAGCGCACATGCCGAGTTCGCGGATGCCGTAATGGACGAAGCGCTGGCCGTAGTCCTCAGCCGAGATCGGCTTGGTCTGGCTGGTCTTGGTGTTGTTGGAGCCGGTCAGGTCGGCCGAGCCGCCGATGGTCTCGGGCACGACGCCGTTGATGACCTCGAGCGCCATTTCCGACGACTTGCGGGTCGCGACCTTCGGCTTGTCGGCGGCGAGCTTCTTCTTGTAGTCGGCGATCGCGGCATCGAAGCCGGCCGGCAGGTCGCCGCGCATGCGGCGCTCGAACTCGGCGCGGATTTCGGTCTCGGTCTCGGCGAGGCGCTTTTCCCAGTCATTGCGCTTCTTGGCCGAGTTGAGGCCGGCAAGGCGCCATGCGTCGAGGATGTCGGAGGGGATCTCGAAGGCCGGGTATTCCCAGCCGAGTGCCTTGCGGGTGGCTTCGATTTCGGCGGCACCGAGCGGCGAACCGTGGACCTTGTTGGTGCCGGCCTTGGCCGGCGAGCCGAAGCCGATGGTGGTCTTGGCGGCGATCAGCGTCGGGCGGTCGGAACGCTTGGCGGCCTCGATGGCACTGGCAATCGCTTCGGGATCATGACCGTCGATGGCCAGCGTGTTCCAGCCCGATGCGGCGAAACGGGCGAGCTGGTCGGTCGAGTCGGCAAGCGAGATCGGGCCGTCGATGGAAATGTTGTTGTGGTCCCAGAAGACGACCAGCTTGTTGAGCTTGAGGTGACCGGCAAAAGACAGCGCTTCCTGCGAGATGCCTTCCATCAGGCAGCCGTCGCCGGCGAGCACGTAGGTATAGTGGTCGACGAGCTTGTCGCCGAACTGGGCATTCATGATGCGTTCGGCGAGGGCCATGCCGACAGCATTGGCGAGACCCTGGCCGAGCGGGCCGGTGGTCGTCTCGATGCCGGCGGCGTGGCCGTATTCGGGGTGGCCGGCGGTCTTGGAGCCGAGCTGGCGGAAGTTCTTGATCTGCTCGATGGTCATGTCCTCGTAGCCCGAGAGATAGAGCAGCGAGTAGAGCAGCATCGAGCCATGGCCGGCCGAAAGCACGAAGCGGTCGCGGTCGTGCCAGTTCGGGTTGGCTGGGTCATGCTTGAGGAAGCGGGTGTAGAGCACGGTGGCGATGTCGGCGGCGCCCATCGGCAGGCCGGGATGGCCGGAATTGGCCTTCTCGACCGCATCCATGGACAGAAAGCGGATCGCGTTGGCCATCCGGTCGTGTTTTTCGCGCGAGGACATCGTCCCTCCCATAAGCCGTGGAAACTGGGGCGATGGGAGCCCCGGAAAAGTGCGCGACACATAGCAGGCACAGGGCTTGAGTCAATAAATCGGTGCGTTTTCACAGCCGCATTGCGGCGCCAAGTCACGCCCCGGCCACTTTCCTATGTCGGGCTGGACACGGTTAGTGGGGGAAAGACAAAACAGCTTTGTTGACGCCTCGTTCAACCGGTGCCTAATGTTTCTGCGATAACGCGTTCTGAAACGTGCGCGATTCGGTGATGGGCGAGGGTCTACGGGAGCCATGACCGGGGATACGACACTCAGGGAAGTCATTGGCCGGCTAGGCAAGGCGATCGATACGCTTGAGGGCGCGGTTGCCGCACGGCTGGAGCATGAACAGGACTACGGCGAAGCCGAAGCCGAGGTTCAGCGCATGAATGCCGACCGGGCGCGCCTGGCGCAGGAGCTGGACAATTCCGAAGCCCGCGCCGAACGGCTGGAAGAAGCCAACAAGGAAGTCTCGCGGCGGCTCGTGACCGCCATGGAGACGATCCGCGCCGTGCTGGACAGGTAGGATGGAGATGGCGCAAGTCACGGTTACCATCGACGGCAAGCAATACCGCATGGCCTGCGACGAGGGGCAGGAAGAGCACCTCATCGATCTCGCCAGCCGTTTCGACCGCTACGTGCTGCATCTCAAGGATTCATTCGGCGAAATCGGCGACCAGCGCCTGACCGTGATGGCCGGTATCATGGTGATGGACGAACTGTCGGAGCTGCAGAAGCGCGTCAAGGGCATGGAGAGCGAAGTGCTGACTCTGCGCAAGACGCGTGACGACGCGCTGACCAAGGCCGACAAGAACGATGCCGCGCTGACCGGCGCACTGGGCTCGCTGGCCGAGCGCATGGAACAGATGGCGCTGAGCCTGACGAAGAAAGTTTAGGGACGGGCCTTCATCTTCGAGGGGAGGATGAAGACCGAAAAGAAAAACGCGCCGGTTTTGCCGGCGCGTTTTTTGTTCGGTGAAGCTGTCAGTCTCAGGCGTCGATGGTGCGGAGCGCCTGGGCCTGCTTCTTGGCTGCGGGGCTGGTGCGGTCACCGCCTATTGGCGGCTCCGCGAGGGTTGCATTCAAGAGGCAATCTGGCGCCGTCGCCGATTTTGCAACCGTAACGGCATGGATCCCCGGGATCTCCGCCGCGCGCTGCGCTCGCGCTCCGACCCGAGGATGACGGAAGCCATGATCTGCGCGCTAATCGCCGACGTTCGCGATTGGTCGAGACGCCCCCCATCTCGTCATCCTCGTGCCCGTAGCGGCGAAGCTGCGAAGGGTCACGGGGATCCATGCCTCAACGCGGCCGTTGATCTGACGGTGCCGGTTTGAGTTGGCAGCCACACCCAATGGCGTAATCATGCCAAAACGCAAAAACGCGCCGGTTTTGCCGGCGCGTTTTTTGTTCGGTGAGACTGTCCGTGTCAGGCGTCGATGGTGCGGAGCGCCTGGGCCTGCTTCTTGGCGGCGGCCTTGACCGCGTCCTGGACCTTTTCGAAGGCGCGGACCTCGATCTGGCGGACGCGCTCGCGGGAGATGTCGAACTCGGACGAAAGCTCTTCCAGCGTCAGCGGCTCGTCGGAAAGACGGCGCGCCTCGAAGATGCGCTTTTCACGATCGTTGAGCACCGACATGGCGCTTGCCAGCATGCCGCGGCGATTGTCGAGTTCGTCCTGCTCGATGAGCATGGTTTCCTGGCTGTCATGGTCGTCGACAAGCCAGTCCTGCCACTCGCCCGACTCGCCTTCGCTGGCGCGGATCGGCGCGTTGAGCGAAGCGTCGCCCGACAGGCGGCGGTTCATCGACACGACCTCGGCCTCGGAGACGTTGAGGCGCGTTGCGATCTCGGTGATGTGCTCGGGCTTCAGGTCGCCATCGTCGAGCGCCTGGATCTTGCCCTTGACCTTGCGCAGGTTGAAGAACAGACGCTTCTGGTTGGCGGTGGTGCCCATCTTGACCAGAGACCACGAGCGCAGGATGTACTCCTGGATCGAAGCCTTGATCCACCACATGGCATAGGTGGCGAGACGGAAACCACGCTCCGGCTCGAATTTCTTGACGGCCTGCATCAGGCCGACATTGCCTTCAGAGATGACTTCGCCGATGGGCAGGCCATAGCCGCGATAGCCCATGGCGATCTTGGCCACGAGACGCAGGTGGCTGGTGACCAGCTTGTGGGCGGCCGAGGTGTCCTCATGCTCGTTATACCGCTTGGCGAGCATGTACTCTTCCTGCGGCTGGAGCATCGGAAAGCGGCGGATTTCTTCCAGGTAGCGGCTGAGGCCGCCTTCGCCGGAGACGATACTAGGTAGTGACTGGGCCATAAAGCGCCCTCCCTCTTTGCGAGAAATGCTCCCTGATCCAGGCGAGCATGTGGCGCGGCTGCCGGATGCCTGTCGCGCCATGGGGTGTTATACAGGAACAAAACCAGAAAAGACACGATTTGTTCAACGCGAAACAGACTGTCACGCCTAAGTGAACAATACGAGTCAGGTTTTCTGATCGAAGGTTCAGAGATTGCGAAAGCCTTCGACCAATTCCCCCATGTCGCGAGGCAAGGGTGCCTCGAACCGCATGATCAAGTGGGTAGCCGGATGGCGAAATGCAAGGAGCCGGGCGTGTAAAGCCTGGCGCGGAAACGCCTTGACGTTTGACTTCAGCGGCTCGGGCAAGCGGTTCGACTTGGTGCGGAAAGCCTGGCCGTAATCGGGGTCGCCGAGGACCGGGTGGCCGATATGGGCCATGTGGACGCGGATCTGGTGGGTGCGGCCGGTCTCGAGCCGGCACTCGACCAGACTGGCGGCGGCAAATTCGCCTTGCTCGGAGCCAAAACGCTCCAGCACGGTGAAATGAGTGATGGCATGGCGGGCGTCGTCGCGATGCTCCGGCACCACGGCGCGGCGGACACGGTCGGCATGGCGGCCGAGCGGGGCATCGATGGTGCCGGTCATGCGCTGCGGAAAGCCCCAGACGAGCGCGTCATAGGCGCGTTCGAGGTCGCCGGTGCGGCCATGGTCGGCGAAGGCCGCGGACAGCGACTTGTGGGCGCGGTCGGTCTTGGCGACGACCATGACGCCTGAGGTTTCCTTGTCGAGGCGGTGGACGATGCCCGGCCGCTTGACGCCGCCGATGCCCGACAGGGAGTCGCCGCAGTGATGGATCAGCGCATTGACCAGCGTGCCGGTCCAATTGCCCGCACCGGGATGGACGACGAGGCCGGCCGGCTTGTTGATGACGATCAGTTCGTCGTCCTCGTAGAGGATGTCGAGCGGGATCGCCTCGCCTTCGGGATCGGCTGGTTCGGGTTCGGGCATGTCGATGGCGATCTGGTCGCCCGGGGCGAGCTTGCGCTTGGCCTCGCCGACAACATTGCCGGCAATGCGCACAGCACCTTGTTTGATCAGCGCCTGGACGCGGCTGCGCGACAGATCGGGCGCGAGGCGGCCGGCCAGCCACTGGTCGAGCCGCAGGCCTGCGGCATCGGCGTCGGCCTCGAGCACTATCAAAGTGCCTGTCGCTTCGCTATCTGATGCGCTCATAACAATTGTTCCGGAAGTTTGACATGTCTCGGCCCGCCATCGAAGAAGAAGACAAGCCGCTCGACCCGTCGGTTGAGCGCGTCCGCAGGAAACTCGTCCGCTTCTTCATCATCAATATAGGGCTGTTGTTCATCGCCCTTATGGCCGTCCTCGGGGGCGTTGTCTACAAATCACAGACGCTCGAGGCTACGGCACCAGTGGCCAGCGGCGTCATCCAGGTGCCGGCGGGCGGCCAGATCAGCGGCGAAATCGTGTTGCCGGTGGGCGCCAAGATCATGTCGCAGGCGCTGTCGGGCAACCGCATCTCGATCGATGCCGAACTTGTCGACGGCAGCCGGACCATCTTCCTCTACGACATCGCCGAGCGCCGCCTGATCGGCCAGTTCCAGGTCCGCAACAAGTGAGCGACTTCGCCGCTTCGCGCCGCGTTGCCACTGTCTCGGTTGTCGTCGCCGATTATGACCAGGCGATCGCCTGGTATGTCGAAAAGCTCGGCTTCGTGCCAACCGAAGATGTCGACCTCGGCGGCGGCAAGCGCTGGGTGACGGTCGCGCCCGGCGGCGGGCAAGGCGCCAGGCTTTTGCTCGCCAAGGCGGACGGCGAGGGCCAGGCGGCGGCCATCGGCAACCAGACAGGCGGCCGCGTCTTCCTGTTTCTTGAAACCGACGATTTTGCCCGCGACCATGCGCTGATGCTGGCGAACGGCGTCGAATTCCGCGAGGCACCGCGCCACGAGGCCTACGGCACGGTTGCGGTGTTCGCCGATATCCACGGCAATCTGTGGGATCTGCTCGAACCGAAGCATTGATGCCCCTGCGGCAGCAAGCCCGGGCGCAAATAACGCCTTTGGGCCTGTTGCTTTTTCGAAACCGCCAGCCTATATCGCCGATCTCGGCTGCGCCCATCGTCTAGCGGTCAGGACACCGCCCTCTCACGGCGGGAACAGGGGTTCGATTCCCCTTGGGCGTACCAAGTTTTTCCAGCACTTGTCTTACTTCGGGCTGAAACCGTCAAATGACGGCCAAGCAAGACGGCGCTCGTGATCGTGACGCTCGCATCGGCGATTGTTGACGTTGATCGTCGCCGGTGGTCCGAGCGCATCAAGCAACAATCCCCGAAGCGCCGGACGACACTTCGGGGCATATTGTCGACGTCATTCACTTGCCAGTTGTCACTTGGTAGTCGCGGCCTGCTCGACGATGGCGGCAACGGCTTCGGGCTTCGAGACATAGATGGCATGGCTGCCTGCCGTTTCGACAATGGTCGACCCGGCGCGCTCGGCCATCATGCGCTGCGCTGCCGGCGGGATCATGCGGTCGTCGGAGGCGACCAGATAGTAGCTCGGCTTGGACTTCCAGGCCGGATCCGTCACTGCGCCGGCCAGGGCTTCGACACCCCACGGCACCTGCGAGTCGGCCATGAAGGACGCCACTTCGGCATCAACGTCAGCGGCGAAGGAGGCGGCGAACTTGCCCTTGTCGAGGAAGAGGAAACCATCGACGGGCGGCAGGATCGGCGGCACCGGAGCACCGGCAGGTGGATTGGCGATCAGCGAGGACACGGACTCGCCCTTGTCGGGTGCGAAAGCGGCGATGTAGACGACAGCCTTCACCTTCTCGTCCGTGCCGGCTTCACTGACGACCACGCCGCCATAAGAATGGCCCACGAGAACAACCGGACCGTCCTGCTCGGCAATCGCACGCTTCGTTACAGCCACGTCGTCAGCCAGCGAGGTCGTCGGGTTCTGGACGATGGTGACATTGTAGCCGTCCTTCTTGAGGAGGTTGTAGACGCCCTGCCAGCCCGACCCGTCGACGAAACCGCCATGGACGAGGACGACGTTCTTTGCGCCTGTCGGCTGGGCTGCGGCCGGGGTGAGAGCAGTTGCAGCCATTGCAAGCGTTGCGGCTGCGGCGGTGATGAGCGTGTTGGTCATTTCAGCATCTCCTTTTGTGTTTGCCGCGACAATCATTATCGCGATAATCATCGTGTATGGCAGCGCGCCGCCCTTGTAAAGCGATTTCTTTATCGCGATATCATTTTCTGTGGTAAGGGGTGCCCGCGCCACCAGATGGAGACCACAATGGCCAACGACCCAGTGCTGCCGCTTGATGGCCAGCTTTGCTTTTCGATCTATTCCGCCTCGATCGCCATTCAGCGCGTCTACAAGCCGATGCTGGACGAGCTCGGCGTCACCTACACCCAATATCTGGTTCTGAGCACCCTTTGGGAGCGCGACGGGCTGACGATCGGCGCTGTGGCTGAAAGGCTGGCGCTGGAGCCAAGCACGATCACGCCAGCGGTCAAACGGCTGGAGGCCGCAGGCTTTGTGGCCCGCCAACGCAGCACGACAGATGAAAGACAGGTGCAGGTCCAACTGAGCAAGAAGGGCGCGGACCTCCACGCCGAGACGGGCTGCCTGACATCAGCGCTGCTGCTCAATTCGGGCTTCACGGTGCCCGACATGATCGAACTGAACCGCAAGGTGCAGTTGCTGCGCGACGGCATGCGAAACGCTGTCGCGCAAATTTCAGCGGCGTGACCCTTCGCCACTGAAACGCCTCTCCTGGTACGGATCGATCTGGAGCCGACAGCGTCTCCAGGCTCATCCACCGATCGACGGGCGCAGGTGAACGGGCAGGCATTTAGCCTGCCCGAAACACTTATTTTGTGCGGCAGCGGCCGGTCTTGGTGGTTTCCTTGTCACCATCGTCATAGGCGATGCCGACTTTTTCGCCAGCCAGCGAGGTGATGGTGCCCTTGTACCACTCGCCGGCGCCCTTGAAGTTGCACTCTACCTTGGTGCCGATCATCCAGTCGTAGGGACGGACCTTGCCGAGGCTGGTCGTTTCGCGCTCGTTGTCGTCGTAGCGGACGGTGATGGTGTCGCCGTCCACCTTTTCGATGACGCCCGCGAACCAGTAGCCGGAACCCTTGTAGTTGCCCAGAACCCAGTCGCCCGTTGTCTGGGCGCTGGCCATGCCTGCGCTGGCGAGCATGGCGCCTGCGGCCAGTAGAACTGAAAGATGTCGTGTCAAAATATCACCCTTGGGATTTCACCCCAGCCCCCATTGAGCTGTGTAAGCATCCATATGTGAGCCGATGTGAATGTGCGGTGAAGATGACTGCGCCGGATTCACATAATTCGGCTGGCGACGGGTGCTGGGCTGGACGTCCTTGAACTGCCAGACGACCAGCGAATTGCGGAACCTAGCGTGCCGACAGGCGTTGCGTTGGCAAAGGAGAACCATCGCCATGTTTCGAGCGCTAGCACTGCTTGTCGTCGGCTATGCCGCCTACAGGATGGGCCGGGAGTTCATCGCCAGCGTGCCGTCGGATTTCGACCCGGTGCCTGCGCCCTCGGCCACACCCAAGCGCCGCCGCAAGCCGGCCGCGAAGCCGAGTGCCAAGGCTGGGGCCCCGGCGACCACGCACTGAGGTTGCTTGGATTAGCCTTAAACCGGCCGAACGAGTTCGGTGGGACGCGGAACTTCCGTCTCGAGGGTTCGGCCCGGCTGTTCGGTTTCGGGCGGTTCAGGCTCGGCAGCTAGGGTCAGGACCTATTAATCCGGATTGATCTGTGATTCAGATTCTCCATTGGAGGGTCTGATGGGTGATTTGTTTTTGCTGAGTGAGCGGCAGATGGCTCGGCTGTCGCCTCATTTTCCGCTGGCCCACGGAGTGCCGCGGGTTGATGACCGGCGGGTGGTGAGCGGGATTGTCTACGTGATCCGCAATGGTTTGCAGTGGAAGGATGCGCCCATTGCCTATGGCCCGTACAAGACGCTGTACAACCGCTTCATGCGCTGGAGCCGGCTGGGCGTGTTCGACAAGATCTTCGTCGCGCTCAGCCAGGACGGCCCCAGGCCGGAGCGGATCATGATCGACGCGACCCACCTCAAGGCGCACCGCACCGCGGCGAGCCTTTTAAAAAAGGGGATGTTCCCCGCCATATCGGGCGCACCAAGGGCGGACTGAACTCCAAGCTCCATGCCGTCTGCGATCAGGCCGGACGGCCGATCATCCTCAAGCTCAGCGCCGGTCAGGTCAGCGACCACAAGGGCGCCGCCATGGTGCTCGACGAACTGCCTGCCGCCTCCCATCTGATTGCCGACCGGGGCTACGATAGCGCCTGGTTCCGGCAGGCGCTCAGCGACAGGGGCATCGCACCCTGCATCCCGTCAAGCCGAAGCCGGAAGGTCCCGTTCTTCTACGACAAGGATATCTACCGCCAGCGCCACAGAGTCGAAAACCTGTTCGCCAAGCTCAAGGACTGGCGACGCATCGCCACCCGATACGACCGATGCGCCCACACCTTCTTCTCGGCAATCTGCATCGCTGCAACCATGATCTTCTGGATCAATGAGTCCTGACCCTAGGTCGCGATCGTGCTCGAACTGCCGTGCCGCCGGCAGGGGGTGCAGCCAGTTTTCGCGACGGCCGGTCCACAATTCATATTCAGGCGTGAGATCTGACGGCACGACGTCGAGGCTGCCAAGCATGACTTCGGCCTCGTCGTCGCGGACAAAGGTCACGCGGCTGCCGCAGGTGACGCAGAAGCTCCGGTTGCCATATGTGCTGACCTGTCCCGTCTGTTCGAGGGCCGAGATCGGCCAGACCGCATAGGCGGAAAAAGCCGAACCGCTGGTCTTGCGGCAGTCGGCGCAGTGGCAAATTCCCACCCTGAGAGGCTGACCGGTGACCCGGAAGGCGACGGCACGGCAATAGCAGCTGCCAAATCGAATGGTTTCGCCGCTACGATTTTCCATGGCAGGGCTCCTTTCCGCTTCAACGGAAAGCTAAGGGCAACGTTCCCTACGCTAAAGCGGCATGCGGCCACGTTTCGGCGTGACCATCCACGGATCGATCGACACCGGATCGGCTTCGCGGATGCCGACGGAACGGGCGAAGCCGGCGAAGGCATTGCGGGCTCCGTCGACCGACAGCCGGTCCTCGCGTGCCGCATGGCATGCGCGCATCGCCGTGTTGTAGATCGGTCCGCGCCGCTGTTCGGGCCACCTTGCCAAAAAGCCGAGCGCGTCGGCGACGCTTGCGATCTGCAGGATGGCCTGATCTGCGTCCTTGACGAAAATCGGGCTGGAAAAGGTTGTTGCTGTCATCACTTCCTCCTGGTCATGGACCGTCTTTCGAGCAAGCGACCTGCCGGCAATGGCGCGACAAGCTGACCAGGAAAATGGCGACGGCTGCCTTCCCAGTCAAGAATGCAGTTCAAGCCGTGCCTGGTGGCATGGCCAGTATTCCAGCCTCATTGCAGAAGCTCTCGAAAGCTTCCCTGGCCTCATCGACGGGGATCGAGCCGTTGATCGCGGCCTGCATGGCGTTTTCAGCCAGGTAGAAGAACGGATTGCGCTTGTCTTGCGGCCAACCGCCTAGAAAATCGATGGCATCCGGCACCGAGACGACTTCGCGCAACGAAAACTCTCCATCCCTGATCCAGACGTTCGGTGTAAAATCCATCCACCAAAACGCGGCTGAGGACGGAGAGTTGCATCGGCCGTCTTCGCGGGCCGCGGCATTCCGGCACATCTTTCGAAGCGGCTATGCGCGGCTCACTCGGTGATGGCCGCCGGCCCGCAATTCGGTTCGCCGTCCGGCACGCCACTGTCCTTGAGCCAGGTAATCACGTCGCTGCGGCCGAGATGGGTATAGACGCCGCCCGAACCGCAGGCCTTGTCGGGAAAGCGCTGGTTGACGGGGAGGGCGCGCGAAATGACGCCAAAGGGGATGAAATTACCCCGGGCGCTAAAGAAGGCCGGCCCGCCGCTGTCGCCGCCACAGGTGTCGCGCGCTGTGCCGCGGACCGGTGTGGCGCCGGCGACGAATTCGGCGAATGGGAGGCAGCTCAGGCCGCGCGCCTGCCTTGTGGCGCACAGGACCGAATCGAGGCTGACGACGGCTTCCTGGCGACTGCCGAGATCCTGGGCCGCCGAGCCGCTGAAGCCGTAGCCGGCGACGCTGATGTTTTCGGGCGGTGTCGGAAACCAGTGGGCGGCGAACTCGATTGCCGGCAACAGGCTGTATTGCGGGCAGGTCGTGGCGATGTCGGTCGACCACAGCGGTTGCGTGATCTCGAGCAGCGCCAGGTCGTCGCCGCGCGGAATGTAGCGCTTGTCGCAGTTGTAGTTGCCGAAGCGCGCGACAAAGGTGGCCGCACGGAACTTGCCCTTGTCGAAGTCCTCGTTGGTGACCCGGTAGTTGCTGGCGCCGCAGGTGCAGTGGGCGGCGGTGAGAATGCGACGGGCCGAGATGTAGAGCCCGCTGCACACCCTTGTTTCGCTATCCTGGGTAAAGGCGATGCCGACGATCTTGCGGTCGTTGCTCGGCGCGCCGCCGATCACCGAAATGCCGAGCGGCAGCGGTGCGGGCACGGTCATGCCAGCCGGCAGACGCCCCGTCTGCGTCGGGTCTGCGGCCGCCGGCAACCAACCCGACAGCATGACCAGCAAGGCAATCGCAGCGCGCACGAACGCCAGGCGCATGGGTGTCACTCGGCGTAATATCTGAGGCAGTCTTCGGAGGCGAATTTGATGCGTTCGCACCGCGCCATTTCGTCTGCGGTCAGCGCGGCCGACCGTGGCGAAGGCAGAACGGTGCTGCGAGGAGCGAGAGCGTCGATATTGTCTCCGGCAGCGAGGCGCGCGGCCACAACCTTGTTGAGCGCGGCTTCGCTGTCGTTCAGGGATGCCTGCGATTGAAGCCGGGTCGAACGGGCCCCCGCCACGCCGCCGGTGGCTGAATTGACTGTCGCCTCGATGATCTTGAGCGGCAATTGGGCGACGGCGAGGCCTTCGGAGGGTTTGTTGACCTTTACCTGGGTCAAGGCGCCGTCGACGAAGGTGATCGTCGTCGCGCGCGCGACGAACAGGGTGCGCCTGATGTCGATCCGGAACATCGGCGAGCCATTGGCGAAAGCGTGCGGCATGAGCTGGGTGGTGACGCCCTTCTCGACGACATGGACCATCAGCGAGGCCGGGCGGCGGTAGTAGATGCCGGGTGCCGCGCGCGGTGGCAATGTGGTGTCGACCATTGCGCCCTGCACGTAGGTGGTGCCGAGCGAGTGCTTGCCGCAGCCCGGGCTCCACAGCCCGGGCGCCACCTCGACCTCGACGCAGGAATTGTGCTGGCTGAGGCTGGCGTTGACGGCCATCGCATCGCTATAGCTGAACGGGTCGAAGGAAATGTCCTTGAGCAATGGCTGGCTGATGGGAGTGTCGCGCAGTCGCACGACAAGCTTGGCGACCTCGACCAGGATATCGGCAGTCCTGTCCGTAAGCGTTGCGCTCACCGATTTGAGCAGGCCATTGTCATAGTCGACGGTGATGTCGTCATCGGAAAGTGGCGAAAGCGCCAGGCCAGTCTCGAGCGCCAGCCGGCGATCCTGCACCGGCGTGCTGGCAACGACGATCCTCTGGGCGGTCTTGTCGCCGTAAAGCTTCACGTTGAGCAGATGCTTGGGCAAGTAGTAGACGCCGGCCTTCTGGCCGCCGCCCGAGGTGTAGGCTTGCGTCACTGGCTGGCTGTTGACGGCCGAGCAGGCTGTGAGCGCAAGCGTGGCGGCAGCCATGGCATACCGTAAATAGTCCCTGGCATCGCAACCCATGCAGTCCCCTGCTCTCAAAGGTTGTTTCGTTGAACTGATACAACTTTAAATTTAGCAGAAAGCCGAAGCCTTGTCCTGTGGTTGTTGGTTTGACGATCGACGACGGTCGATCAGTGGCATTTCGCAGTCGGGAGAATGCATCGGCCGACAGCGCTGGACTTGCCTTGCCGACACGAAATCATCTTGTGCTATCGATTCTCCTTGGGCATGAGCAGTGCTCAATCCAGGATTGCTCGATATCAGCTGGCTGGGTTGCTGCCCGGAACCGGAGCCGCCCAACAGGCGGCCCATTGCCACAAAATGCAATTGCATCGCGACGTTCACATGCACACGCCCGTCCAGAGTTCGCCCCGCCGCCCGACAGACCCAATGAGCGCAGCGGAGCTGACGGCGCATCCGCTCTTTCCACGCATTGACCGCCGCCTGGCCCTCCACCTGATCGCCATCCACGAGCAGACGCCAAGGCTGGCACGGCTCAAGGCTTCGCATCGCAAATGGCTGATGACCCAGTCGCTCTATGCGCTGACGCTCGAACGCACCGAGGACGACCCCGATTCCGGTCTTTCCCAGTCGCGCCTGGTCGAAATCGCCACCAGCATCGGCGCTGTGAGCCACAACACGGCAAGGGCCTTTCTGCAGGAGCTGCTGACCTACAAGTTTCTGGCTGAGATACCCACCCCTCACGACAAGCGGCTGCGCCTGCTCGATACGACCGAGGCGAGCCGGAAGGCGATGACGGGCTGGTTCATGGGGCATATGAGCTGCCTCGATGAACTGGACAATGGCGGCCGCCATGCCCGCTGTGCGGCCGACGGCAGGATTTTCCGGGCGGCCCAGCCGCGCGCCGCGCGCCGGCTGATCGAAAACCCGTTGTGGCGCTATCCGGCCGAAAGCATCAATTCGTTCCTGCAGTCGGAACTGGGCGGGATGATCCTGCACGAAATCATCTCGCGCATCGACGACTTCACGCCGCGGGACGGCAAGGTGGTCGTCGGCCCCTCCAGCCTCGCGGAACTTGCCGCGCAATACTTCATCTCCGTCACGAACCTGCGCAGGATGTTCAGGAAGGCAGAGACAAGCGGCCTGTTGGGCTGGTCGGTGACATCGGAACAGCGGGTGCTGTGGCTGTCGGCCGCGTTCCTGGACGACTATTTCCTGTGGCAGGCGCAGAAATTCGCGGCCCTGGACGAGGCCTATTGCTGGGCGGTTCGAAACGTCGCCGGAGACACGAGTATGTCACTGCCTGATGCGGCAGAACCGCCACAACATGCTGGAGCGGCAGAATAGCACCAGATTTGGTCGTTTACCGGGCGCGGAGCTAGCCTCTATCACGCACCGCAGGGCGTGCAGCAGTCAGGTTTCAGGGCAACGAATAGTTGCCGTGTTGTGCCCCTTCATTCCAGGGGTTTTCATGAAAACAGTTCTTCTTGCTTCGACCTTCCTGTTTGCCGTTGCGGGCAGCGCCCTTGCTGCCGATGTGGTTGCCCACGAGCCGGCGCCCGCGGCGGCGCCGGCAGGTTTTGTCTGGACCGGCGGCTATGTCGGCCTGCATGGCGGCTACGCCTGGCTCAATGGCACTGTCGATGTCGCTACGGCCGAACGGCCCTTCGATATCGATGGCTTCGACAACGGACTTCTGGGTGTCCACGCGGGCTACAATTGGCAGCTCAACGGCAATTTCGTCGCCGGCGTCGAGGCCGACATTTCGCATACGTGGACCAAGCGCGACCTGCTCGTCCGCGTCAGCGTTCCCGATTTTCCGCCGATGAACATTGCCGTCGAGGCCGGGACCAATTGGCAAGGCAGCGCGCGACTGCGCGCCGGCTACGCCATGGACCGCACGCTGCTCTTCGCGACCGCCGGCGTGGGCTTTGCCAACACCTACGTGAAGATGCAGGCATATGACGAAAGCAAGACGTTCCTCGGCTGGACCGTGGGCGCCGGCATCGAGCATGCGTTCACCGACAAATGGATCGGCCGCTTCGAATACCGCTATGCAGACTTCGGCTCCGAGTCGTTCCCGGGCGACATCGAGATCGGCCTCAAGGAGCACACCGTGCGCGCCGGCATCAGCTACAAGTTCTGACCGGCACTGGATGCAAGACAAAGCCCGGCTTCGCGCCGGGCTTTGTTGTACAAGGCTTTCTCAGGGATCTGGCTGTACCGGCAGTGCCCGTACGAACTCGACGCCGTCGATGACGAGCAGGCGGGGCTCGGGGGCGGCGGCGATGCGCTGGACGCCGTCGCTGCAGGAAAATACCGGCCAGCCGCTGTCGGCGCACAGGATATCGACGAACCAGTTGCCGAGCTGGTCGGTCAGGCTGATGCGCAAGGCGCCGTCCTTGAGACGCCGCGCATGGGAGCCGTTGGTCGCCGTCCACGTCCACGGCCCGCCGAGAGGCGGTCGGGAGAACATGACGAAGGGGTAGGTGCTGGGCGGCAGGTCTTCGTATTCGGCGGCCATGCGATAGCGCATCATCGCGGTGGTGTAGTCTGCGGCAATGGAAGGCCAGCGCGCATAGAGGGCGCCAACACCATGCTGGTGCGGATCGACCAGCAACTGCCGAGCGCGGCTTTCGGCAGCATGAACCGCTGTGGCCATGGCAATGGCCACGATGGCGGCAAGCAGCGTGGCGATGCGTCGCGACATGTGCCCGGACCTTGGAGCCTGTTCCTGACCGGAACGAGCGCCAATTTTCTCGTTGGAGCGTGACCTTGCCCGAGAACCCGTTTCCCAGTTTTCGGGAAAGAATCAGTCGATGTCATTGTCGCCGCTTGACGTAGCGGGATCAATGGCTGACCAAATCCGCACATGGATTGCCAGGGGGCAGAAAAAATCCGAGAAAATTCGGGAAAATGAATCGACACAAAAACCCGAGCGCCCAGCGCGCTCGGACATCAGGGCCGCAGAAAGCGCTCGGTGAAGCGTGCCAGCAGCCTGGCATCAACATCACCACTTTCCGAAAGCCGAATGCTTTCGGGCTAATCAATTCGGGGTTGCAGTCCGCCTTTTCGTCAGGCGGCGGTTCTCGTCCTGAAACGGGGAATGCTTGCCAGCAGCAGGTCCTTGTCACGCACGCCGCTACGATAAAGCTTGAGGAGCGTCCTCGCTATTTCGCTTGCCCATACCGAGCTCGGATCTTCGCCGCGTTCGTGGCAAATCTGGTCGAACACATGCTGAAGAAGCGCGAGATCCCTGGGATAAATCGGGGAGTTAGGCTGGGTGAAAAGTACGTGCTCCATAGTCTTCTCCCATATGGTGCTTGTTCTTTTGTCTTATGCTTTGCTGCTGAGTTTTTGCCTGCTTGCTGTCACGGTCAGCAAAGCTGATCGCGATCGACAACTAAATCCCCGCCTATGCCCGTGGGTATAGAACGAGGATAGAGTTCAGCATCGTCACGTATGTGGAAGCATCTGCCGCAGGCGATAGCATCGATATGCCTCCTTGAGGCAAAGGTTGCATGCTGGCGTGGGTCATTTCAGGGCGGAAATTCTGCTCTACAACCTGCGTGATGTCGAGTCACTCTGGGTTGCATCGGAGTTGCAAGCAAAGGTGCTGAAAATCTGGTGAAAGGACCCGCCGCGAGGGGGGCGGCGGGCCCTTTCTGAGCGTGGCTGAAAGGAAAAGACCACGCCCGGTGTGCCTGAATGCAACTCTCCGGGCCGCGAAATGGTTCCGCACAAGAGGCTTTGCCTTACATCCTGACATCGACCGTGATCGCAATCCTTTATCATTTGTTCACCATCAACTCCGCACCATTCACATGCGCAATGTATCGAGTGCGCGTCTTTGGCAACGCCCGGCGGGCTGCACAACCCTTCGCCCGCCGGTGCGCCTCAGCCCTGCCATGGCCTTTCCAACGCTGCCTGCATGACTTAGCCTGACGTCACCGTCGTGCCGGGCAGCCGGATGGCGGCACCGGACCGCGGGATCGAAGGAAAGGCACAAGCGCTTGGCTGAAATGACCATCATCGTCGAATTCGAGACAGTGGACGGGGCGGAGGAGCAGTTCCTCGACCTGATCTCGGAACATGCCCGCGCCACGTTGCAGGAAGAGCCGGGCTGCCTGCGTTTCGAGGTCATCAAGCCGGTGGAGCGCGACGGCACGCCGATCGCCAACAAGGTGATGGTCAACGAGCTTTACGCCGACGACTCGGCCGTCGCCGCGCATGAGCGCAATCCGCGCATGGCGGATGTGCAGGCAGCACTTTCGCCGCTGCTCAAGTCGCGCCGGCGGATCCTTGCCAGGTCGCTTGGCCTCGTCGATCCCAATGGCGGCATGCGGCCGGAGGAGCTCAACGCGGCCAATGACGATTAGCCGAGAGGTTTCGGAAGCTCTTGAGGCTGCGACTGGCGGTTTCCTGGTCGTCCGCTTGTGACGCTGCGGAAAGTAAGTGCAGATTCGGCGGTAGCTTTTCGCAGCTTCTCACTTCGATTACATTTGAATCCGCTCATGTATGGCCCTGCGGCGTTAAGGTTAGTCAGTCGTTAATGCTTCTGCGGCAAGGTTTGTCGCGGCGGTCTGCAGGGGAGCAGCATCGCTCCATGCATGCAGGGCTGACGGATGCGGAAAATTCTGGGCTCGGACGTCAACGATCCGACCGGCGAGCCGGCCAATGAGCGGGGGCTGACGAACCAGGCTGGCGATGCGCGGGTCCGGGACGATCTTAGCCTGCCTTACGCCGATCTCGAACGCACCATCGATTCGATGAACATGGGCGTGGTGCTGGTCGATGCCGGCCTGAACGTGCAGTTCATCAACAGGGCCTTTTACGACATCTGGAAGCTGACCGTCGGCCAGGTCGCCATGGGCTGCCCGTTCAGGGCCCTGATGGACATCAACCGCTATAGCGGCGTCTACGCCATTCCCGACGGCGACTGGGAAAGCTACGTCGCCTTGCGCGAGTCCGAGATCTCGGCCGGCGATGTCGCGCCGCGCGAATTCCGCCGCGCCGACGGCTGCACCATGATCTATTCGGTCACCGCTCTTTCGGGCGGCAAGCGGCTGGTTTCCTACTACGACGTCAGCGAGATGAAGCGGCGCGAGGTCGAAGCCGTCGAGGCCCGCCACCGGCTGGCCGAAGTTTTGGAATCGCTGCCGGCAGGCGTCATCATCTACGACCGCGACGACCGTTTCGTGCTTGCCAACCGCAAGCTCAAGAGCGCGCTGCCGGCACTCAGCGGCGTCTTGACCGAGGGCCACACGCTGCGCGACAGCATGGTGCTGGCGCAGCGCTCGGGCTATTTCCGCGACACCAGCGACGAAGATCTCGATGACCTGTATGACGCCGATCCCGAAGCCTGGGTCGAGGGCATGGTCGAGCGTTATCACACCAGCCAGGCGGTGCGGGAACGGCGCAATCCCGACGGGCGCTGGTACCAGATCTTTGACCAGCGGCTGGCCGACGGCACCTTCATCGGCGTGCGCGTCGACATCACCGAACTCAAGCAGCGCGAGCGCGCGTTGCAGGACTCGATGCGCGAGAACGAGGTGTTCCGCAGCCTGATCGACAATGTTCCGGTGTCGATCTACGCCAAGCACGCCGACCTCAGGCTGATGTATGTCAACCAGGGCTGGTGCGAGCTGACCGGCTATTCCAAAGAGGAAGCCATCGGCAAGACGGACCTGGAGATCTTCGGCGCCGAAGGCGAGCCGTTCATGGAGGCCGACCGCGAGGTCATGCGTAGCGGCACGACGGTGGAGATCGAAGAGACTGCGACAAGCGCCGACGGAATGGTGCGCCACCAGTTCGCACGCAAGGGCGCGATGGTGGCGTCCGACGGCTCGCTTTATCTGATCGGCTCGACCACCGACATCACCGAGCTCAAGCAGCGCGAGACGGAGCTTGAGGAAGCGCAGCGCCGGGCGGTGCTGGCCGACCGCGCCAAGTCGGAATTCCTCGCCAACATGAGCCATGAAATCCGCACGCCGATGAACGGCGTGCTCGGCATGGCCGAGCTTCTGGCGAAGTCCGATCTCGATCCGAAGCAGAAAACCTTCACCGACATCATCGTCAAGTCGGGCAATGCGCTGCTGACGATCATCAACGACATCCTCGATTTCTCGAAGATCGATGCCGGCCAGCTGGTGCTCGACCCGATCCCGTTCAACCTGTCGGAGGCGATCGAAGACGTTGCCACGCTGATGTCGACGCGGGCCAAGGAAAAGGACCTCGAGCTGATCGTCAGGATGCAGCCTGATCTGCGCCATCTCTATGTCGGCGATGTCGGCCGCATCAGGCAGATCATCACCAACCTGCTCGGCAATGCGGTGAAATTCACCGATTCGGGCCATGTGCTCATCGACGTCACCGGGCGCAGCGATGGCGAGGCCACCAAGTTGCATGTCGCGGTGACCGATACCGGCATCGGCATTCCCGAAGCCAAGCTTAAGCTGGTGTTCGAAAAGTTCAGCCAGGTCGATGCGTCGTCGACGCGTCGGCACGAAGGCACGGGGCTCGGCCTCGCCATCACCTCCCGGCTCGTCGACATGATGGGCGGCGAGATCGGCGTCGAAAGCGGCGAGGGTGCCGGCTCGACCTTCTGGTTCACGCTGACGCTGCCCAATGCGGGGCGGCTCGAAACGCGGCCGGCGGCGCTGATCGACGTGACCGGCGCGCGGGTCCTGATCGTCGATGACAACGCGGTCAACCGCACCATCCTGACCGAACAGATGCTGTCGTGGGGTTTCGATTCCTGCGCCGCCAAAAGCGGTGCCGAGGGCCTGCAGGTGCTGCAGGCCGCGCAGGCGATGGGCGTCAAAGTCGACTGCATCGTGCTCGACTACCAGATGCCCGGCATGACCGGCGCCGAGATGGCGCGGATCGTCAGGCAATCGCCGACCCTTTCCGAGACGCCTGTTGTCATGCTGACCTCGGTCGACCAGTCGCTTTCGGGGCCCGGGCACCGCGATCTCGCCATCGATGCCCAACTGATCAAGCCGGCGCGCTCCTCGGCACTGCTGGAGGCGCTCGTCGCGGCGATCCAGCGCAAGCGGGCGCCCAACCTCACGCCGGCGCAGATGGCCGATGCGCAGGTGCCGGCTAAGCATGCCAGCAATCCGGCGCCCAGCGTCGCGCGCCTGCGTGGCGGCCAGCGGCCGGGCGGCGATGGCGGTCTCGACATTCTCGTTGCCGAAGACAACGAGGTGAACCAGATGGTGTTCAGCCAGATCCTGGCTGAGACGGAATTGTCGTTCGAGATCGTCGGCAATGGCCGGCGCGCGGTGGCCGCCTATGGCGAGCGCCAGCCGCGGATGATCCTGATGGACGTGTCGATGCCCGAGATGAACGGGCTTGAGGCGACCGCGGAAATCCGCAAGCGCGAACGCGGCACCGGTATGCACGTGCCGATCATCGGTGTCACCGCCCATGCGCTCAAGGGCGACAAGGAACGCTGCCTCGAAGCCGGCATGGACGATTACCTGCCCAAGCCGATCAGCCCGCGCGCGCTGCTGGAAAAGATCGAGCGCTGGTCGTGGCAGGACGACGAGCGCCGCGACGCGATCTGAGCCCTATCCCTCGAAGACTGTGGAAATGTGACAACTCCTGGCGACAAAGGCCTGCCTGCCGTTGGGTAGGCGGCTTGCTTTCGTTGCCTGCCTGTAGTTTGCCTCGCGCCGGCAAAGGAACGAGGAAACGACCCCTTCAGCGCCAAGCACTGCAACCGTTACAGGGGTGACACGAAACTGTCATGCAACTGTAATAGAGGGGGGCTATTGGCTCACCGGGCGCCGAGGAATGGCGTCATACGAGATACTCCCACAGGAGCAGGCCCCAATGAAAAAAGCTCTTCTCACCGCGTCGGCTGCTGCCTTCGCGATCGCAGCCTCGGTAGGCTATGCCTCGGCCCGCGACCAGATCCAGGTTGCCGGTTCCTCGACCGTGCTGCCTTATGCCAAGATCGTCGCCGAGCAGTTCGGTGAAACCTTCACCAACTTCAAGACCCCGGTCGTTGAATCAGGCGGCTCGGGCGCTGGCATCAAGGAATTCTGCAAGGGCGTCGGCGAAAACACCATCGACATCGCCAACTCCTCGCGTCCGATGAAGAAGGACGAAGTGCAGTCCTGCGTCGACGCAGGCGTGAAGGAAATCCAGGAAGTGAAGATCGGCTATGACGGCATCGTCTTCGCAACCGACGTCAAGGGCCCGGACTGGGCGCTGACCCCTGAGGACGTCTACAAGGCGCTCGCCGCCAAGATCGCCGTCGACGGCAAGCTGGTGGAAAACCCGAACACCAAGTGGAACCAGGTCAATCCGAACCTGCCCGACTGGGATATCGCCGCCTACATTCCTGGCGAAAAGCACGGCACCCGCGAAGTCTTCGAAGAAAAGCTTTTGATCGCCGGCTGCAAGAAGCTCGGCGGCGTTGACGCCGGCAAGGCTTCGGGCCTCGACGACAAGGCCGCGGAAGCCGCCTGCAAGGCCGTGCGCAAGGACGGCAAGGCAGTCGACATCGACGGTGACTACTCCGAGACGCTCGCTCGCATCGACAGCAACAAGACCGGCGTCGGCGTGTTCGGCCTGGCCTTCTACGAAAACAATGCCGACAAGCTGAAGGTCGCCACCGTCGGCGGCATCACGCCTTCGGTCGAGACCATCGCCAAGGGCGAGTATCCGGTGTCGCGTCCGCTGTACTTCTACGTCAAGAAGGCACATCTCGGCGTCGTTCCGGGCCTCAAGGAATATGTCGAGTTCTTCCTCGACGACCAGATGGTCGGCCCGGAAAGCCCGCTTGCCGATTACGGCCTGGTTGCCGCTCCGGACGCTGAGCGCGCTGCCCAGCGCGAAGCCTTCGGCGCCGGCAAGACCATGTAATTGAACTGCCAAGGGGCGGCGGAAAAAACTGCCGCCCCTTGGAATATTTCGCCGGCTGTTCCGTTCGGCACAATGATCTGAATCCACCGAGGCTGGCCCATGTCCTTCCTGCTTGTCTTCGCCATCGTACTTGCAATCGGACTGGCGGCCTTCGTGGCCGGCCGGCAAAGGGCGCGTGCGCAGGATGACGGAACGGTCAAGCCGCACTCGCGGGCGCACTACCATGGCTGGTGGGCGTTCCTGATGGGCGTCGTTCCGGCCGTATTGTTCCTCGCCGCCTGGGATATCGGCGCGAGCGCCTATCTCAACAGCCACATCCATTCGGCCCTGCCGGCAGATGTCGCCGACGGCACCGTCGCACATGAAGATCTCGCAGCCGGCCTGGTCAAGAGCCTCGCCAGCGGGCTGCGCAAACTCGACAGCCAGACGCTTGGTGCATTGCCTTCGAGCTTTGCCGACCTGCAGCCGATGCTCGCCGCAAAGGGCGTGGCGCTGGCGCCCGACACGCAAGACTACATGATCCCGATCGCGACCGAGGCCAACCGTGTCTCCGATCGGCTCGGCATGATTTCCGCCGTCGTATCGATCGGCCTCGCCTTGATCGGTGTCGGTTACGGCTTGAAGGGCATCAGCCCGCGCGCCAGGGCACGCAACAATGTCGAGAAGGTGATGCTGTGGAGCCTGCTCGGCGCCTCGACGCTCGCCATCCTGACGACAATCGGCATCGTGCTGTCGATGCTATTCCAGACCATCGCCTTCTTCGAGAAGGTGCCGCTGAGCAACTTCTTCTTCGGCACCGTTTGGGATCCGCGCTTCGCCGCTGCCGGCGCGGGCGCCAGCGAAGGCCAGTTCGGCCTGATCCCGCTGCTCGCCGGCACGCTCTACATCGCGTTCGTGGCGCTGCTCGTCGCCGTGCCGATCGGCCTGATGTCGGCGGTCTACATGTCCGAATACGCCGCTCCCAAGGTGCGCGCGGTGGTCAAGCCGGCGCTTGAACTTCTCGCCGGCATCCCGACCATCGTCTACGGTATCTTCGCGCTCGTCACGCTCGGACCCTTCCTGCGCGACATCAGCGCGGCCCTGACCGGCGGCACCCCGTTCATCCAGGCGCAGTCGATCCTGACCGCCGGCCTGGTGATGGGCGTGATGCTGATCCCGGTGGTCTCTTCACTCTCCGACGACATCATCACCGCGGTGCCGCGCGCCATGCGCGACGGTTCGCTCGGGCTTGGCGCCACGCGCTCTGAAACGATCAAGCGCGTCATCCTCCCGGCCGCCTTGCCTGGTATCGTCGGCGCCATCCTGCTCACCGCATCGCGCGCCATCGGCGAAACGATGATCGTGGTGCTGGCAGCCGGCGTGGCGGCCAACCTTACGCTCAATCCGTTCGAGGCGATGACCACCATCACCGTCAAGATCGTCAACCAGCTGACCGGCGACCTCGAGTTCAACACGCCGCAGACGCTTGTTGCCTTCGCGCTCGGCATCACGCTCTTCGCGCTGACCTTGGTGATGAACATCGTCGCGCTTTACATAGTCCGGAAGTACCGGGAGCAATACGAATGACCGATATTTCGCTCGACACGCTGACCACGTCGGCTGCCCGACCACGCCGCGACATCGGCATCAAGAAACGCTACGCCGCCGAACGCCGCTTCCGCCTCTATGGCGTGCTGGCGATTGCCGTTGGCCTGGCGTTCCTGGGTGTCATGCTGACCTCGATCATCTCCAAGGGCTACACTGCCTTCTGGCAGACGACGGTGACGCTGCCGATCAATTTCGACGAAAAGATCATCGACCCGTCCAACAAGCGGGCGACCGATCCGAACGTGCTGATCACGGCGAACTATCCCAAGCTTGCCGAAGCCGCGCTGATCGAAAAGCTCGGCATCGACCCGAACGACAAGGCCGAGGTGCGCAAGCTCAAGGGCTTCCTGTCCGACAGCTCGCGCGTCCAGCTCCGGGCGATCGTCGCCGCCGATCCTTCGGTCATCGGCACGACGCGCAACGTCGATATCCTGGCGGCCGCCAATCTCGACTCGGCCTTCAAGGGCCAGATCGACCTCGACGTGCCGGAAAGCCGCCGCAAGGTGTCGGACCAGCAGGTCGAGTGGATGAACAAGCTCAAGGCCGAAGGCGTGATGGCCGAGCACTTCAACACCGGCCTGTTCAGCTACGGCGCATCGAGCCGGCCTGAAACCTCTGGTGTCGGTGTCGCTCTCATCGGTTCGTTCTACATGATGGTCATCGTGCTTTTGCTGGCGCTGCCGATCGGCGTCGCAGCCTCGATCTATCTCGAGGAATTCGCCAAGAAGAGCCGCTTCACCGACCTGATCGAAGTCAACATCAACAACCTCGCCGCCGTACCGTCGATCGTCTTCGGTCTGCTCGGCCTTGCGGTGTTCATCAACTTCCTCGGCCTGCCGCGCTCGGCGTCCTTCGTCGGCGGCCTGGTGCTGACGCTGATGACGTTGCCGACGATCATCATCGCAACACGTGCCGCCTTGGCTGCCGTGCCGCCGTCGATCCGCTCGGCAGCGCTGGGTCTGGGTGCCTCGAAGATGCAGATGGTGTTCCAGCACATTCTGCCACTGGCCGCACCCGGCATCCTGACCGGTACGATCATTGGCCTGGCGCGTGCGCTCGGCGAGACGGCGCCGCTGCTGCTGATCGGCATGGTCGCCTTTGTTGCCGACTATCCCACGACGCCTTTCGACCCGGCGACGGCTTTGCCGGTGCAGATCTACATGTGGGCGAACGAGGCCGAACGCGCCTTCGTCGAACGCATGTCGGGCGCCATCATCATCCTTTTGATCTTTCTCATGGCCATGAACATCGTCGCCATCGTCCTGCGCCGCCGCTTCGAGCGCCGCTGGTAGGGCATGGACAAGGAGTATCCTGCTATGAACATCATGACCGAAAAATCCCTTGACGACGCGGTGAATGCTGAGATGAACGCCAGATCGAATGAAATCATCAAGATGCGCGGCGACAAGGTCACCGTGCACTATGGCGACAAGCAAGCGCTGTTCGGCGTCGATCTCGACGTCCGGCAGAACCAGGTGACAGCTCTGATCGGTCCGTCCGGCTGCGGCAAGTCGACTTTCCTGCGCTGCCTCAACCGCATGAACGACACCATCGACAGCGCCAGCGTCGGCGGCAAGATCACGCTCGACAACGAAGACATCTACGATCCCAAGATCGACGTCGTCGAATTGCGCGCCCGTGTCGGCATGGTGTTCCAGAAGCCGAACCCATTCCCGAAGTCGATCTACGAAAACGTCGCCTACGGCCCGCGCATCCACGGCCTTGCAAAGAACAAGGCCGAGCTCGACGTGATCGTCGAGAAGTCCCTGCAGAAGGCAGCGTTGTGGAACGAAGCCAAGGACCGTCTCAACGAGCCGGGCACCGGCCTGTCGGGCGGCCAGCAGCAGCGCCTGTGCATCGCACGTGCGATTGCCGTTGCGCCCGAGGTGATCCTGATGGACGAGCCGTGCTCGGCGCTCGACCCGATCGCCACCGCGAAGGTCGAGGAGCTTATCGACGAGCTGCGCGAGAACTACACCATCGTCATCGTGACGCACTCGATGCAGCAGGCGGCACGCGTGTCGCAGCGCACGGCGATGTTCCACCTCGGCTATCTCGTCGAGGAAGGCCCGACCGACAAGATGTTCACCAACCCCGACGACAAGCGGACGCAGGACTACATCACCGGCCGCTTCGGCTGAGTGAGCGTTTTCGCCGCGGTACACGAGACGAGGAAGAAATCATGGGCGAACATACAGTCCGGTCCTTCGACGAAGAACTTCAGCACGTCGACCAGCTCATCCGCGACATGGGCGATCTCGCCAGCGCGATGGTTGCCGGCGCCATTCGCGCGCTTTTGTCGTCCGACCAGTCGCTGGCGCAGAACGTGGTTGCTGACGACACCATCATGGATGCCAAGCAGCGCGATCTCGACAATTCCGCGATCACGCTGATCGCCAAGCGCCAGCCGATGGCGCAGGATCTGCGTGCGGTTGTCGGCGCCATCCGCATGGCCGGTGATCTCGAACGCATCGGCGACCTTGCCAAGAACATCGCCAAGCGCGTCGGCGCTGTCGGCCAGTCGGCGACACCGCGCAACCTGTCGCATTCGATCGACGCCATGGCGCAGCTGGTGCTTGGCCAGGTCCGCGGTGTGGTCGATCTCTATGTCGCGCGCCAGGCCGAGGGCCTGAAGGAACTGCGCGCCGACGACCAGAAGATCGACATCCAGTACACCGCGGTGTTCCGCGAACTCCTGACCTACATGATGGAAGATCCGCGCAACATCACCGCCTGCACGCATCTTCTGTTCTGCGCCAAGAACCTCGAGCGGATTGGCGATCACGTCACCAATATCGCCGAGAACGCCTATTTCGTGGTGACCGGCACGCAGCTGCCGCTGAACCGGCCGAAGGTCGACGAGACCACGGCGACGGTTCCGGCCTGAGCACTCCGCAACCGCATGCGTTTGGCGCGGGGGCGCTGCACAGGTTAAATCAGCGCATGGTCCGCAGGGGGCCGTGCGCCAGGACAAGGTATCGCCGATGATCGCTCCCAAGATCATGGTCGTCGAAGATGAAGAGCCGCTGGGCGTGCTGCTTCGCTACAACCTCGAATCCGAAGGCTACCAGGTCGAGGTCGTCACGCGTGGCGACGAGGCCGAGATCAGGCTGCAGGAAAACGTGCCCGACCTTCTGGTGCTCGACTGGATGGTGCCGGCACTTTCCGGCATCGAGCTGTGCCGCAGGCTTCGGATGAGGCCCGACACCGAACGTTTGCCGATCATCATGCTGACGGCGCGCGGCGAGGAAAGCGACAGGGTGCGCGGGCTTTCGACGGGTGCCGACGACTATCTGGTCAAGCCGTTCTCGACGCCGGAATTCATGGCTCGGGTCAAGGCGCTGCTGCGACGGGCCAAGCCCGAGGTGCTGTCGTCGGTGCTCAAGGTCGGCGACATCATGCTCGACCGCGAGTCGCACCGGGTCTACCGCAAGAAGAGCGAGATCAAGCTCGGGCCGACCGAGTTCCGCCTGCTCGAATTCATGATGCGGCATCCGGGCCGGGTGTTTTCGCGCAGCCAGCTGCTCGACAATGTCTGGGGCGAGACGATCTATATCGACGAGCGTACCGTCGACGTCCATGTCGGCCGCCTGCGCAAGGCGGTCAACAACGGCCGCATGCCCGACGTGATCCGCACCATCCGCGGCGCCGGCTACGCCATCCGCGAGGATTAGAGTTCCGTTCCGGACTCTAATCCCTTTTGCTGGAGCATGATCTTGTCCGAAAACCGGTTCCCACTTTTCGGGGTCATGCTCTAGGCGACGTCGGCCTCGGCACGGCGAGGGGCTGTGCCGGCGGCAAAAATCTCCTGATCGACAGTGAGCAGGGCGCGCATCATCGCGCCCTCGCGCTTGAGCGGAACCTCGTTGGGTTCGGTGTCGAACGAGATCGCCTTCGAGTGCAACCCGCCTGCCGTCTTGGCGATGGCATTGCGCACATGCGGCTCCATGATGTCGAAGGCTGTGGCGCCGACGCCAACGAAGGCGAGCGGGGCCGGATCGAACAGGGCGAACATCGAACCGAGGCCGAAGCCGATGGCTTCGCCGGCCTTGCGGAAAGCCTCGCGCTCGGGACCGTCATGGTCGCGCGCCGCATCGGCAAGCGCCCGGATGTCGTCGTCGGACAGGTCTGCCAGCGGCTCGGCGTTCTCGTCGCCAAGCTTGGCGTTGCGCCAGATGGCGTAGTTGCCGGCATAGGCTTCGATGCAGCCGCGGCGGCCGCATCGGCACAGCGCGCCATCAGGCCGGTGAACCATGTGGCCGAATTCGGCGCCGGAGGACTGCGTGCCGGTGAACAGTTCGCCCTTGATGACCAGGCCCATGCCGATGCCATGCGACAAAAGGATGGCGATGAAGTCGTCGCGATAGCGGACCGGGTCGCGCCAGCGCAGCGCTTCGGCGATCATGTTGCAGTCGTTTTCGACCGAGACCGGCACGCCGAACTCCTGTTCGAGCCGGTCGGCGAAAGGGATATCGTCGTGCTGGGTGATCGGCGACCACAACAGCTTGCGCGAGGCGGCATCGGTGATGCCCTGGACGGCCATGGCGATGCGCAGCACCGTGCCGCGAGAGGCGGTCGAACCGTCGATCAAGCGCCGGATCATGGCGACGCACTCGTCGATCAGCGCCTCGGCGGTCATCTTCTGGGTCACCAGCCGCGTCGTTTCCTCGGCAACCGTGTTGCCGGCATAGTCGATGACGGCGGCGGACAGGCTGTTGAGCGACAGCACGATGGCAACGATCGAGGCGGCGCTGGGTTCGAGCATCAGCCCGACCTGCGGCCGGCCGCGCTTCATCGAAACCGGCTCGCTGACCTTGGCTTCGGCGAGGATGCCTTCTGAGATGAGATCGGAGGAAATCGTCGAGATCGTCGAATGGCTGAGGCCAGTGGTGGCCGCGATTTCCGTACGCGACGGCTGGCTGGCGCGGCGAACCGCGGATATAACCATGGCGCGGTTGCGCCGTCTCAGATCGTCGTGACGTATGCCGACCGACATGTGCTCGTCTTCCTCCCGGCGAAGCGCTGCCTTCTTAAGCGGCAGTCCCTTACGCGCCAAGTGATTGTGACAGAGCGCGCGCCAAATGTCTTTATTTATTTCGGGACTCGAAAAAAATATCGAGGCCATGCGAAACCATGTTGACAGTGGCGGGCCGTTGCGTCACTATTTTTTCGAGGCTCGAAAAAAAGAGCTTCTCCAAGGGCTATGCGAAGTAGGCGCGCCCATTGGGCGCAGGGAGGAAATCATGAAAAAGTTTACCACCGCCATCCTGGCGGGTGTTGCCATGACTCTGTCGCTTTCGGCAGTGGCTTCGGCAAAGGACAAGGTCATCGGCGTGTCCTGGTCGAACTTCCAGGAAGAACGCTGGAAGACCGACGAAGCCGCCATGAAGGCTGCCATCGAGGCTGCCGGCGACAAGTACATCTCGGCTGACGCGCAGTCGTCGCCGGCCAAGCAGCTGACCGACGTCGAGAGCCTGATCTCGCAGGGCGCCAACGCCCTGATCATCCTGGCGCAGGATGCCTCGGCCATTGGGCCGGCCGTCGACAAGGCTGTCGCCGAGGGCATTCCTGTCGTCGGCTACGACCGCCTGATCGAAAACAAGGACGCCTTCTACCTGACCTTCGACAACAAGGAAGTCGGCCGCATGCAGGCCAAGGGCGTGCTCGCCGCGAAGCCCGAAGGCAACTACGTCTTCATCAAGGGCAGCGGTGCCGATCCGAACGCCGACTTCCTGTTCGCCGGCCAGATGGAAGTGCTCAAGGAAGCCGTCGATGCCGGCAAGATCAAGAATGTCGGCGAGGCCTATACCGACGGCTGGCTGCCCGCCAATGCCCAGAAGAACATGGAGCAGTTCCTGACCGCCAACGACAACAAGATCGACGCGGTCGTGGCCTCGAACGACGGCACTGCCGGTGGTGCGATCGCTGCACTCCAGGCACAGGGCCTTGCCGGCTCGGTGCCGGTATCGGGCCAGGACGGCGACCATGCCGCGCTGAACCGCATCGCACTCGGCACCCAGACCGTTTCGGTGTGGAAGGACGCACGCGAACTCGGTAAGAACGCGGCTGAAATCGCCTCGCAGCTCGCCGACGGCAAGAAGATGGAAGAGATCGCCAACGTCACCAAGTTCAAGACGCCCGGCGGCCTCGATCTGAACTCGGTGTTCCTGACGCCGGTTCCGATCACCAAGGACAACCTCAACGTCGTCATCGACGCCGGCTGGGTTGGCAAGGACGTCGTCTGCCAGGGCGTGGCAGCCGGCTCGGTCGCAGCCTGCAACTAAGATCGGCTTGATCCGATTGGTCAAACGCCGCGGCAATGCCGCGGCGTTTTTCAAAAGCGCCGCTTCATGACATGGCAGATTGACCCTATCATGCGCGCACCGGCTGCCGCGTAGACGGCCCCCGGTCGGGAGGTAACAATGACAGATACGACATCCAACGCGCCGACCGACCGTGCGCGAACGACGGAGCTTAGCCCGATCGGGCGCTTCCTCAGAGACACGGAAATCGATACCCGCATGCTCGGCATGGTTGGCGCGCTGCTGCTGATCTGGGTTGGGCTTCAGGTGATCTCGAGCCTGCGCCTTGGCGTCAATCCGCTCGATTTCGACAGCCGTACCTTCCTGACCTTCCGCAACCTGTGGAACCTGTCGGTGCAGGCTTCTGCCGTGGCTATCATGGCTACCGGCATGGTTCTGGTCATCGTCATGCGCAATATCGACCTGTCGGTGGGGTCGGCAGAAGGCCTGATCGGAATGGTGATGGGTTTCGCCCAGGTGCATTTCCTGATCAAGGCCGTCGGTCTCGAACTCGGCAATCCGTGGATCTGGGCGTTGGCACTCGTCATCGGCATCGTACTTGGCTTGGTGATCGGCGGGCTGCAGGGCTTCGTCATCGCCTATATGGAGGTCCCTGCCTTCATCGTGACGCTGGGCGGACTGCTGATCTGGCGTGGCGCGGCATGGTGGGTCACCTCAGGCCAGACGATCGCGCCGCTCGATGCGAACTTCCAGCTCATGGGTGGTGGTCCGCAAGGTGCCATCGGCGCGATGTGGAGCTGGATCGTCGGCCTTGCCGCATGCCTTGCCGTGGTGCTCGCGCTGCTGAATGGCCGCCAGCAACGCAAGCGCTTCAAGTTCCCGCTGAGGCCGCTCTGGGCCGAGGCATTTCTCGGCACCATCACTTGCGGTGTGATCCTCGGTGCGGTCTGGATTGCCAACTCCTATCCCTGGCCCATCGGGATTGTACGCAAATATGCTGAGGCCAACGGCATCACCATCCCCGAAGGCGGGCTGTTCATCGCCCATGGCATCGCCATCCCCGTGCTGATTGCGGTCGCCGTGGGCATCATCATGACCTTCGTCACCAACCGCACCCGCTTTGGCCGCTATGTCTTCGCCATCGGCGGCAACCCCGAAGCTGCCAACCTCGCCGGCATCAACACGCGCTGGATCACCATGAAGGTGTTCATGATCATGGGCGTGCTGGCGGCGATCAGCGCAGCGGTTTCGAGTGCCCGCCTGAACTCGGCCACCAACTCGCTCGGCACGCTGGACGAACTGCTGGTCATCGCGGCAGCGGTCATTGGCGGCACGTCGCTCGCTGGCGGTGCCGGCACAATTGCGGGCGCCATGCTCGGCGCGCTTTTGATGCAGTCGCTGCAGTCGGGCATGGTGCTGCTCGGCCTCGACACGCCGCTGCAGAACGTCGTCGTGGGCCTGGTGCTGGTCGTGGCCGTCTGGCTCGACACGCTCTACCGCAAGCGCGTCTAACGAAACCCGGGAGCCAAGATCATGGAACAGACCCGTATCCCGCTCGTCGACCTCAAGAACATCTCGATCGCCTTCGGCGGCATCCGCGCCGTCGACGACGCCTCGGTCGATCTCTATCCCGGCGAAGTGGTGGCCCTGCTCGGCCACAATGGCGCCGGCAAATCGACGCTGATCAAGATCCTGTCGGGCGCCTACAAGCGCGACGCAGGCTCGATATTCGTCCGCGGCGAGGAGGCGTCGATCTCCAACCCGCGCGACGCCAAGAAATACGGCATCGAGACGATCTACCAGACGCTGGCTTTGGCCGACAATGTCGACGCCGCTGCCAACCTCTTCCTCGGGCGCGAGATCATGACCGCCTACGGCACGCTCGACGACGTCGCCATGGAGGCTGAGGCGCGCAAGGTGATGGGCCGGCTCAATCCGCGCTTCCAGCGCTTCAAGGAGCCGGTGAGCAAGCTGTCGGGCGGCCAGAGGCAGTCGGTGGCGATCGCGCGCGCCATCCTGTTCAACGCCCGCATCCTGATCATGGACGAACCGACGGCGGCACTCGGGCCGCAAGAGACGGCGCAGGTCGGCGAACTGGTCAAGCAGCTCAAGGCCGACGGCATCGGCATCTTCCTGATCAGCCACGACATCCATGACGTGTTCGATCTCGCCGACCGCGTCTGCGTGATGAAGAACGGTCAGGTGGTGGGCACGGCGCGTACCCAGGACGTGACCAAGGACGAAGTGCTCGGCATGATCATCCTCGGCAAATGCCCGCCCGGTGCAACACCCGGACCGGGGGCGATGCAGATCGCCGCCTGACCGATCAGCCGTCTGGCTTTGCCGGCTACGAATCTGGCTCAAAACATGATCGCGAAAAGCAGTTCCCACTTTTCGCGATCATGCTTTAATGAGTTGAGCGTGACGCGAGCCAGCCGGAATTGAAAAAATACTTTCCCAGTCTGATCTTTGTTGCCGTCGCGCTGGTCAGCCTGACGATGGCGGCGCTCGTCTATTTTGCGACGGTCGACGCGGCACGCATCAAATTCCAGTCGGTGGCCGACGATGCGCTCAATCGCATTGAGGGCAGGATGGAGTTCGACCTTGCCCTACTGCATGCGACGCAAGCGATGTTTGCGGCCCAGAAGGGCAATCTCTCGCGCGACCAGTTTCGCAGTTATTTCGCTTCGCTCGATGCCGAACGGAGCTTCCCGAGCCTGCGCGGCATCGGCTTTGTCCGGCTCATCGACAGTGGACAAAGCGACTCCATTACAGCCGAGCTGAAAGAAGGCTACGGCATCGACCGGCCGCCTTTTCCTGATACAAACCTGCCATGGCGGGCGCCTATCGTGCTGTTCGAGCCGATGAGCAAGTCCAGTCTCGACGCCATGGGCTTCGACATGGCGACCGACCCGCTGCGCCGCCCGGCGATCGAAGCGGCATTGGCGGCAAAGGGTGAGCCCAGGGCAACCGGCCGGGTGTTGCTCGGCCAGGGCGACAGCGGCCCGCGCCAGCCGGGGATATTGGTGTTTTCGCGCGTCGACCGGCCCGATGGCGAGGGGACGGCGCCTGCCGGGTTCCTCTATGTTGCCTTCCGCACCTCCGAGCTGTTCCAGGCCGCACTCGGCAAGGCGCCGCTGCTGCCGGTTGCGGTCGAAGTGTTCGACGGCACGATGGGCGAGGACACGTTGCTGTTCCGCTCGGAGGCGCCGCCCGACCCAAGCTATGGTCACGACTTCTCGGTCACGCGCGAGGCCGATGTCGCCGGCCGCAAGTGGACGATCAATTTCAGGCCGAGCACCGCCTTCATGCCGCCGTCACCACGTACCGCTCCGTTGATGCTGGGGCTGTTCGGCTTGGTGCTGGCCGGCTCGATTGCGCTGGTTGCCCGCTACCAGCAGCGTGCCTACGAAGCTGCGGCGCAGCTTCACGAGGCGACGGAGAAGAGCCTGCTGGAAAAGGACCTGATGCTTCAGGAAATGAAGCATCGCATCAAGAACTCGATCGCCCGTGTTCTGGCCATGGCGCGCCAGACGGCGGCACACTCCAAGGATATCGACGATTTCTCGACCTCGTTCTCGGCGCGGCTGCAGGCGATGGCTTCGTCCCAGGACATGCTGACACGTTCGCGCTGGCAAAAGGCCGATCTCGGCGAGTTGTTGCGCATCGAGCTCGGCCAGGTGTTCGGCAAGGAACTGCCCGTGGACATGATGACCGGTCCCAAGGTCGAACTCGACGAGACGACGACGCAGGCGCTTGGGCTGACCTTCCATGAGCTTGCGACCAATGCACTGAAGTATGGTGATGGCGACAATTCGGTTGGTGGGGTGAAAGTGAATTGGCGTGTAAGCGGCCAGGGCAAGCAGCGGCGGCTGCTCCTCAATTGGGCCGAACGCAACGCCAACGGCGTATCGGCACCTGAAAAGACCGGCTTCGGCACCAAGCTGATCGACATGAACATCACCCGCGAACTCGATGGCCAGATCGTGCGGCGCTATGCCGAAGACGGGCTGCGGGTGGAAATCGACATACCCTATCGCGGCTGAAAGCCTTGTGCAGGCATGAAAAAAGCCCGGCGCCGACCAGGGTCGATGCCGGGCTTTGTCTGGCAAGCCGTGTTAGCGGCAGCGCGCTGTGTAGATCTGGCCGCGGCTGTTGCGGTATTCGCAGTAGCCATTGCGCAGGTTGCGCACCAGCAGGCCCGACGCAGCGCCTACGGCACCGCCGATAAGTGCACCGCGGCCGCCGCCGATCAGCGCGCCGGCAACAGCGCCGACACCCGTGCCGGTCGCGACGTCGCGCTCGGTCGTCGTGCAGCCTGAGATTGCAACGACGGCTGCAACGACAAGGATAAGCTTCTTCATGTGGTCAGTCCTCTCACTTTAACATCGCCCTGTGAATACTTAGCGTATTGGTCTGAAAATCGGAATCGTTTTTCCGCTCGCCGCATCAATTCAACGGCTTAGCGTATCCGCATGATGTCGGCTCCCTGGTATGAGGGGGGTGGGCGGATACGCTGCTGCATTCATGGCCCGCATCAATGGAGATAAGCCGGCTTGCCCGTGGCCGTACCCGACGCCACGACGACGCTGGAAACGGTAAGAGACGCCTCGATGGTGCCATTGGGCAGGACACTCCATGTCAGCTGATCGTAGTCGTCCTCAAGGGCTGGATCGACCTCCAGGCACCTGGCAAAAGTGCGGTTGCTGCTTGACCTGAACGCGCCGAGAACCTTCGGCAGTTCGGCTTGACACGCGTCATAGGCCTCGAACAGCGGCGCAGGCGCCGGAATCTCGCGGCAGCCCGACAAATCCTGGGAGCAGGAAACGACCAACAGAAATGCTGCGATGTGTTCCATGGCAAACTACCTCGGCCAAGAAACGGGGAATGGCGGTTAAAAGTTCCATGGATCGACGGAGCTGAACCGTTTGAATTTCGAATCGAGCTAATCCTGCTCCAGCTCGAAGTTCGCCTGGGGCATGACGAGGCGGTACTGCAGCTTGTCGACGCCGATTTCGAGTTCGGCGTTGCCGTTCAGCGCGGCCGGGACGACACGTTCGAGCGCGACACTGCCAAACCGCTTCTTGCGCGTTGACGCGTCCGCAACGGGATCGATTACCTCCGACCAGTGCAGGGCAATCTGCTCTTCGCCGTCGGGACCCTTTATCTTGCTGGCTGTCACCTCGACGTGGCCGTCCACGCGCGAAAGCGCGCCATAGCTCACCGAATTGACGGCCAGTTCGTGCACGGCAAGTCCGATATGCAGGGCGGCATTGGGATTGAGATACGGGTCTTCGCCCAGGATGCGCACGGCATGCTCGGTATCGTTGCTGTAGCGCTTGACCTGGCCGACGACCAGTTCGCGGAAGCCAGCGCCGCGCCAGTTGGACGAGGTGACCAAATCCTGCGACGAGGCGAGGGACTGGAGCCTCCCGCGGAAGCGCTCGAGGAAGATGTCGATGGAACCGGAATAGCGGCCAGTCTGGCTGGCGATGCTCTGGATGATGGCAAGCAGGTTCTTGGAACGGTGGCTGACCTCGCGCAGCAGCGCCTTCAGGGTCTGCTCGCGGCGCTTCTGCTCGGTGGTTTCGATGACGGTGATGACGACACCCTGGACCTGGCCGCCGGGGGATCGGTCGGCGTCGATGCAGACGTCGAACCAGCGCATGCCGGCAGAATTGTCGGCGATCCTGACCTCAAGGCTGTCCGAATTGCCTGTTGCAAGGACGTTCTTCTTGGCGGCCACGAGGCGATCGGCCTGCTGTTCGGGGAGAAAGTCTCCTTCGCCGGTCTGCTCTTCCAGAGCGCTTGCCCAAGGCGGCTGCAGATTGTGCGACCAGACCGTGTGCAGCGTATGATCCTGGTAGAGCACGGCAATGCCCGCATTGCGGGAAGCATGAAGCAGGGCGACGTCGATCTGCTTACTCTGTCCCGCTGTGGAATTGGCCATGCGACGAGAGCCTTTGCTCTGCATTGCGGTTCGGCCGAATGATTTCGGAAGAACCAGATGGGACCGCCGGGCAACGCTTCACGAGTGAGGCGCTACCCGGCGGCGCTGGATTCCGACTGAGGGGGCCGGCTTCCAGTCTCGGGTTGGTTCTTCACGCCGGCGTCAAGCGCGCCTGAACAGGCCCGCGATCAGTGAAATGACCAGGAACGCCAAGAAGATGAAGAACAAGATTTGCGCGATGCCGGCAGATGTTCCAGCGATGCCGCCGAAGCCGAGGGCGCCGGCAATAATCGCGACGACGAGGAATACTAGCGCCCAGTACAGCATGATCTATCTCCTTCAAATGACGAATGAAAAACGTACCGCCCCAAGGTTGGTTCCCTGCGGCGGTGCTAAAAAACCCTATGCAGCAGCCTTTGCCTGTCTGTCAAAGAACAAAGCCTGACTAATCAGCGCCTTGACCATATCGGGGTTGAACGGCTTGGTGACGAGGAACGCCGGCTCCGGGCGCTCGCCTGTCAACAGGCGTTCGGGAAAGGCAGTGATGAAGATCACGGGCAGCGGTGCCGAAGACAACATCTCGTTGACGGCGTCGATTCCGGAACTGCCATCGGCGAGCTGGATATCGGCCAGGATCATCTTGGGCCGGGTCTTCTTGAACAGCGTGATGGCCTCGGCACGGGTGCGCGCCGTGCCGACGACACGATGGCCCAGGCTCTCCACCATCTCTTCGATGTCCATTGCGATGAGCGGTTCGTCTTCGATGATCAGGATGTCGGTTGCCACCTGGCGCGAGATTTCGCCGCTCGCTTCCTGCAGGAGCCTTGCGAACTCGTCCTGGTCGGCGTCGAGGACCTCGGCGGCTTCGGCTTCATTGAAGCCTTCGACGGCAACCAGAAGGAATGCCTGGCGCGGGCGCGGCGAAAGAGCGGACAGATTGGCAGCGGCTCGCTTTTCCCAGCCGAGCGTCGGAGAATCCTGCGGCACGCGGATGGAGACGGATGTGAAAAGGCGGGCAAAAATCTTGTAAAGCGCAATGCGGTCGTTGGAAGCGGATGGGAAAACATCGATATCGTCGATCAGTGCTTCGAGCATCGCAGCCACCAGCGCATCGCCGCTCTCCTGGGACCCCGCCACCGCGCGTGAGAAGCGGCGGAGATAGGGCAGGTGTGGGGCGATTCTCGTGGATAGTGTCATGATTGACGTCTCCCTCATTCGACGTTGCTGAACTGTTGTGAAGCGACACACAACGCCTGGTTTGTGCAAAAGTTCCTCGTTTGTGGAACCTATCCGCATTTGAGGAGTTGGATGCAAAATTCGATAAACCGACAAGGTTGTTGCGCGCCGTTTGGGGCGGGACGTCCGATGGGGCAAAAGGGCAAAGACAAGCATATGACCAAGCAGACCAGTGGCGTAGCCAGCGCCGGGACGAACCGTCGACGCGACGGGGAACCTCTTGGGGCAAATTCCGAAATAGGCCGCAAACTCAAACAATATTACGATGAGCTGGTGTCCGACGAGGTGCCGGATCGATTTGCCCAGCTGCTCAGCCAGCTGGAACAGGCCGAACCTGAGCAGCAGAAGGACTGACCGGGCATGGCAGCTTCCCTCGGTTTCAAGGGCGACTTGCTCGCCACCATCCCTGGCCTGCGCGCTTTCGCCATGTCGCTGTCGCAGAACGCAGACAGGGCCGACGATCTTGTCCAGGAAACGCTGGTCAAGGCATGGGACAAGCAGTCCAGCTTTCAGCCCGGCACCAACCTCAAGGCCTGGCTGTTCACCATCCTGCGCAACGAGTTCTATTCGCAGATGCGCAAGCGCGGACGCGAGGTGCAGGACAGCGAGGGTCTTTTGACAGCCCGCCTGGCCGTGCATCCGAGCCAGCACGGGCGACTCGATCTTGACGACTTCCGCAAGGCGCTGGAGCAATTGCCGGAAGACCAGCGCGAGGCGATCATCCTGATCGGCGCTTCGGGTTTTTCTTATGAGGAAGCGGCGGAAATCTGCGGCTGTGCGGTCGGCACCATCAAGAGCCGCGTCAGCCGCGCCCGCAACCGGCTGCAGGAGATACTTGATATCTCCGGCGAGGCCGATTACGGCCCCGACGCCATTGCCGCCCAGGTGATGGGATCAACTGTCGGCTGAACGCGCAGCCTTGCGGATGCTCTCGGCAACGGCCTCGATAAGGTCGGCGCCGGCATAGGGCTTGCTCACCAGGGCGACGCCCGGGAAGCCGGCAAAGATCTCGTCAAGCTGGTCGTAGCCGGAAGCAAAGACAAACGGCACGCCGGCAGCCTCGAGGGAGCGTGCGAAATCGAAAGTCGGCTCGCCGCCGAGCATGACGTCGATGATGGCGGCATCGTAGGGCACTGCGACTTCGCGTGCTTCGCGGAGATTGCCGGCGATGGCGACTTCTCCGGCGCCGTGGTCCCGGCAGAGCTGCTCGACATCGAGTGCAATCAGCGCCTCGTCTTCGAGCACGAGGATACGCAGTCCTGAAAGCGGGGTTGGCACGTCGCGGGGCACTCCATGAAATCGAAGCCGAACATGGCGGCAGTTGCGCCCGCTGTCATTTAAAAAAGACATGCTGCGGTCGAGTAGCAGGCATTGGCGCGCGGGGGAGGAACCTTCGGTGGTCTCAGGGCGTTGCCGGTCACATTCCTGGAGGATTTCATGACGGCGCAGAGCATTCCAACCGACATGGTGCGGCAGGTTCCATGCGAGAAGTGCCCGCTCAGGCCATTGCCGGCCTTCAGGCCATTCGACAAGGCGGAACTGGCTTTCGTCAGCAGCTTCAAGCGCGGCGAACTTGCGGTCGACAAGGGTGCGACGCTGCTTTCCGAGGGCAGCAACAGCGCGCATCTGTTTACTGTGCTGGCAGGGTGGGGCTTTCGCTACAAGCTGCTCGAGGATGGCCGCCGCCAGATACTGAACTACGTGCTACCCGGCGACATGATCGGCCTGCAGGGCAGCCTGATGGGCGAGATGCAGCACTCGGTGGAAGCGCTGTCGCCGATGCTGTTGTGCATGTTCGAGCGCGACCGGCTGATGGATCTCTACTCGAACTATCCGGGACTCGCTTACGACATCACCTGGATCGCGGCGCGCGAAGAGCGCATGCTCGACGAGATCCTGTTGAGCGTCGGCCGCCGCTCTGCACTCGAACGCGCGGCCTATCTTCTTGCCTTCATCGCCAGCCGGGCGCGCAAGGTCGGCATCAGTGGCAAGGGCGACGTCGAAATTCCGATCACCCAGCAGCACGTCGCCGACACGCTCGGGCTTTCAGTTGTCCACACCAACAAGACGATCAGAAAGCTGATGGACCGAAAGCTGGTGCAGTGGCGCGATGGCGGCTGCAAGGTGCTCGACATCGAGGGACTGATGGCGCTGGCAAACTGGAGCGGCCTCGACGAGGGTGTGCGACCGCTGCTGTGACGGACAACCGGTTCTCACTTTTCGGGACCATGTGCTAGCGCTCGTATTGCCGGTCGAGGTCGTCGACGCCCCAGTTCACACCGGGCAGCACGTTGCGGATGATGGCGTAGCCGACAAGCAGGGCAGGAATGGCGATGAAGCCGCCGATGGCACCCCACAGCCAGATCCAGAACGCCAGAGCCAGCAGCACCACGAACGGATTGAGCGTCATCGTCCTGCCGATGACCAGCGGAGTGATGAACTGGCCCTCGACAGTGTTGACGCCGAGATAGAGTGCGACCGGAAGCAGACTCGTGCCCAAAGTGTCGAACTCGGTCAGACCGACGGCGAACAGGATCACCACCATGACCAGCGGCCCGACGAAGGGCACGAAATTGGTGACGATCGCCAGCGCGCCCCATAGCGGCGCGGAGGGCACGCCGAGCAGGTAAAGGCCGATGCCGACGGTCAGGCCTTCGGCGAAGTTGATGACGGTGATCGACAGCAGGTATTGCGAGACGAGCCTTTCGACGTCGCGGAAGATATGGGCGACGCGCCAGCGCAGGCGGCGGTTGAAGCACATTCGCAGGATTGCGGTCCTGGTCTGTGAGCGCGTCGCGACAAAGAAATAGAGGCTGGCGAAGAACAACAGCACCTGGGCAATGACGGCCGGGGCCAGCGTCGCCATGGTCTCGACGCCCATGCCTTCGTCGACAGAGACCGACACACCTTCGCCGCCGGTGACCTGGCGCAGCTGGTCGCGCATGCTCTTGAAGGTTTCGAGTGGCCCCTTGAGGTCGGACAGCTGGGTGGCGAGCTGCGCCCAGATCTGCGGCAGGCGCTGAAGCCAGAAGCTGAGCGGAGAGCTGATCAGAAGCGCAAAGATGCCAACGGAGACGATGAACAGCAACACGACAATCGCCGCCGACAGTGCCGGCGGAACCTTGAAGCGTTCAAGCCGCGAGGCGAGCGGGCCGAGCATCAGGCCGATGACGACGCCGAGGCCGATGGGGGTGAGGATGAACTCGCCGGCGTGAAGGGCAAAGACGGTGACGACGATGCCGATGAAGATGATCGATACCTGGGCACCGCGCGTAAGCAGGATCTCGAAATTGGATTTTGGCGGCAGGCGCACGGTTGGCGCCTTCTTGAGGGTGCGGGACGGCATCAATGATTTTTCCAGCTGAATGAGACTGGCAAAACGTCCGGCGGTCGGCGATGGTTCCTGCGACGACGGAACCGACAGGGATATCAGGCGTTTCGGCCCCATCGAAATGCAAGGAGCAATGACATGGCGACAGCGACAGGCAAGACCGGCAACGGCACCAAGACGACGCCGGACCTCGAGGCCGACATCAAGCAGTTGAAGGCCGACATCGAAGCGCTCGCCAAGCAGTTGGCCGCGACCGGCGAGCATGGCTACGGTGCTGCGCGGCGCGCGGCGTCTCAAGGTGCCGAGCATTTGAAGGCACAGAGCGATGCGGCGGTTGAAGCCTTGCGTGCCAACGCGCACGACATCGAAGAGCAGTTCATGACGACCGTGCGCGAAAAGCCGGTGACGTCGCTTGCCATCGCCGCCGGCGTTGGGTTCCTCATCGCGCTTCTGGCGCGGCGCTAGTAACCAGGTCGGGGGACACATGCTGGCATCATTGATTGCGAGTTTCGCCACCGGCGAGACGACACTGGCGCTGAGGCGGACGCGCCGCGCGGCAGCGGCTTATCTGGCCGCTGCGATCGCTGGCCTGTGTGGCACCGGCTTTCTCGTCGGTGCCACCTTCATCTGGGCCGCCGAGAAGTATGGTCATCTCGAAGCGGCACTGGGCTTTGGCCTTGGCTTCCTGGTGCTGGCGGGATTGATCCTGCTCCTGCACAAGCTGATGGCTGGGTCGCGGGCACGCGAGGACCAAAGGCGGCGGCGCGCCGACATGGCGGCGTTGGGCACGACGGCAGCGATGGCCGTGCTGCCGACATTGCTGCGCAGCAAGGGCGGTATCGGCGCGCTGCTGGGGCCGGTGGTGGCGCTGGCTGCCTATGCGATCTATCGCGAAAATCACAAGCCCGACGGCACCGACGGCGTGGCAGGCGAGTAGGCCCGCGGCCTTCAGGCTTCAGCCATTTCGCCAAGCGGCATCGAGATGTGAGCGCGCACGCCGTCAGCTGGAAACTCGTGTGTCACCTCGCTGGAGATGACCTTGGCGAGGCTGCGGCGGATGAGGATCGAGCCGAAACCATGATGGGCGGGCGGGGTGACTTTCGGCCCGCCGCTTTCGACCCATTCCAGTTCCAGCTGTTTGTCGCCGCTCACGGTCCACGACACGGAAACCCGACCGGCCGGCACTGAAAGGGCGCCATATTTCAGCGCGTTGCTGGCCAGTTCGTGAAGGATCAGCGCCAGGCCCAGTGTCTGGTCCGGGGTCAGCAGCGCGTCGGGGCCTGATATCGCAATGCGCGGGGTGTCGGCGTCGTCGAACGGCGAGAGCTCTAGCCGCGCGAGATCGCGGATGCCGATGCCGCGCCATTCATATTCCGACAAAAGCCCGTGAGCGACGCCGAGTGCGCGCAGGCGCTGGCTGAAAGCGTCGAGGAACTCGCGCGGCTCGCGCGCATGGCGCACTGTCTGGGTGGCAAGCGCCTGAACGGTGGCGAGCGTGTTCTTGACCCTATGGTTGATCTCGCGCAGCAGAAGACGCTGGCGCTCCTCGCCACTGCGGCGCTCGGATATGTCGTAGTTGACGCCGAAGACCAGCGTCGGGCGGCCATCGGCGTCACGCTCGACAACGCGGCCGCGGGCGGCGAGCCAGCGCGGCGGATCGAAGCCGCGGATGCGGTACTCGCCGGAATAGTCGTCGCTGCCTTCAAGCGCTTCCTGGAAGATTTTCCGCGTCTTGCCGATGTCGCGGCGATCGATGGCGACGACAATGTCGCGCGCCCGCATTCTCGTTGCTGGCGGCATGTTGAAGAGTTCGGGCAAGAGCGTGTCACATTCGACGACGCCGGTGCGCGGGTCCCAGACCCAGCTGGCAAGGGCAGCGGCTTCAAGCGCGATCGCACGACGGGTTTCGGCATGGACCAGGGCTGCCTCGGCGCGCGCACCGGCTTGCGAGCGGTCGCGCAGCACAATCAGGCTTCCGGCAAGTCCCGCGATGTCCTGCAGCTGCTCGAGCTTGTCCAGATCGGGGGCGGGGCGCTCGCCGCCGTCGATAACCAGCAAGGCACCGACGGTGCGGCCGGATGCGACGATCGGCGCGCCGGCATACAGGAGATATGCGCGATCACGCGCTTCGGCCGGATCGTTTGCCAGGAACCATTCTGCCAGGCCGAGCGCCTCCGCAGCCTGCGCGGGAGACGTTCCGACATGTGCATGGACGACTTGCTGCCCTGCCGCGTCGGTGAGGGTCAGCAGGGCCGCGGGTGCCGCCATCAGCTTGGCAGCAAGGCGTGCCAGCCGGTCGAAATCGGCGTCATGCGGCCCACGCTTGTGCGCAGCGTTTTCGCTGTCCTCGGCGATGGAGACTGGGTTGGTTGTGTCGTCCTGCACTCGGCCACCCCTCTTGGCCTGGGGAAACTAGACGTGCGCGGCACGATTGAAAAGCCTTGGTCGAAACTTGGGAACCATGCCGTGATGCTGTCGTTAGCCCTCCTGGAACCACATGGGAGAGCAAAGATGACCAGGATCATTCCAGCCCGAAATGCGCGCCAGGGAACGCGCGGTCGCCACGTCCTGGTGATGCTAGTGGCAGCGCTGATGCTGGCGATGGCGGCATGGGGTGCTGCAGAATTCTATGGCGAGATGATCGACCAGAATGCCAACCAGACCACCGCTGCCCCGGGCTAAGTGCCCTTGGGGAATGAGGAATTTGAAATGCTTGCCGAAATGCCAGTGACGCTTCGGTTCCCGGCACTCACCGAAAATAAGCCTGCCACAATTTCGGAACCATGACCGGGTCACGACGTTGTGAACCCGTAAAGGGGCCGCGCCGGACCCTTCCCGCAAAAGACTGGTCGAGGCGCGGCATGCATGAAAACACGCACGAGGAGAGAATATCATGATCCGCAACCTTTTGGCCACGACCGCCTTTGCTACGCTTGTTGCAACCGGCGCATACGCCCAGGATACCACTGCACCGGCTCCCGCACCGGCACCGAGCCAGGCCACTCCGGCCACGCCTGAAGTGATCCCCCATGCCGACGGTTTTCTTGCCGCCAACATCATTGGCGAGAAGGTCTACAACGGCACCGCCGACGACGCCGAGAATATCGGCAACGTCAACGACATCGTCCTGACCGCTGACGGCAAGGCCGATCAGCTCGTCATCGGTGTCGGCGGCTTCCTTGGCATCGGCGAAAAGAATGTCGCCGTCAGCTTCGACAAATTCGACTGGGCCGAGAAGAATGGCGACCGCTGGTTGGTGATGGCCACGACCAAGGAGCAGCTGCAGGCGCTGCCCGATTTCGACCGCCGTGGCTATGAGCCGGCGCCGGCACCGGTAGCGGCGACCGACCCGGCTGCTCCGGCAACCGACCAGACGGCACAGGCTCCCGTAGCACCTGAGGCGACGCCTCCGGCGACGGAAGAGACGGCCCAGGTACCGGCTACGCCTGATGCGGCTACGGCAGACGAGACCAAGACCGCTGCCATCGACAAGTCGACGCTCAAGGAGCTGCCGGCTGCTGATCTGCGTGCCGAGGAGCTGATGGGCACCACCGTCTATGGCGCTGACGACGCCAACATCGGCGAGATCGGCGATATCCTGATGACGGCGGACGGCAAGATCGATGCTTATGTCATCGATGTCGGCGGCTTTCTTGGCATGGGTGAGAAGAAGGTTGCCGTGGGCAGCGACAATCTCGCCTTCATGGTCGATGCAGAAGGCAAGAAGTATCTCTACACCACCTTCAGCAAGGAACAGCTCGAGGCCCAGCCGGCCTATGACTCCGGCAGCTGGGCTGCCAAGCGCGACGAGCAGCGCCTGATCATCGTTCAGTAGATGCGGCGGCACTGAGCAAGAAAGGCCCGCGCTTCGGCGCGGGCTTTTTTGCGTGCTAGGGCAGGCGCAGGAAATGGCCGGTGGGACCTGACACGGCCAGCTCCGACAGCGCCAGCGACTGGTCGAGATGCTTGGCACGCCAGGCCAAAAGCCGTTCCGCGAATTCGAGTCGCACGGCCAGCCATGCCGGATCACTGGCGAGATTGCGCGTTTCGCCGGGGTCGTTGACGAGGTCGTAGAGCAAGGGCGGCAGGCCGCCGCCGAAGTGGACATATTTGACCGTCTCGCTGCGAATGACCGACAGGTTGAGCTGTCGCGAGCCGGTGCCGAAATGGGCTTCGGTGGTGCCGCCGGCGACCGAGCGGAAGTCGTATTCCCAATAGGCGGCATCGCGCCAGCCTGCCGGCTCGCTGCCGTCGAGGAACGGCTTCAGCGACTGGCCGTCGAGATGCGGTTGCGCTGCCCCGCCAATCAGGTCGAGCAAGGTCGGCATGACGTCAACGGCGGCGGTGAAATGGTCGACGCTGCTGCCGGCAGCCTGCTCGTGGCCGGGCGCCTTGACGATGAGCGGGATGTGATAGCTGCCGTCGAACCAGCCGCCTTTGCCGAGCATGAAATGGTCGCCCATCATCTCGGCGTGGTCGGACGTCAGGATGACGATGGTGTTATCCCAGTCGCCCTTGTCGCGGATACCTTGCCAGATGCGGCCGAGCTGGGAATCGACCTCCGAGATCATGCCGTAATAGAGCGCGCGGATCTTGCGGAACTCGTCCTCGTTCCAGTCGCCGACATTGCCAGGGGCGCCGGGGATGAAGCTCGACTTATTCTGGTGATGTTCAAGGTGGTAGGCGAGGAACGGATGGCTCGCCTTCTCCGCGCCAAGGGTCGCTGCGCGCGCATAGGCCGGGCCTTCGGCCGGGTCGTACATGGTGTTGAACGGCTCGGGCACGATGAAGGGTGGATGCGGGCTGAGGAACGAGACATGGGCGAACCATGGTTCGCCTTCGTCCTGTTCGCTGAGCCAGCGCAGGAATTCGCCGGTGAGGAAGGCGGCAGGCGTTTCGTCCTTCGAATAGACGGGGATCGCGTTGCTGACTTCTGGAGCATCGGCGTTTGCCGGCCGGTGAACGTCGGGGAAGCCGGCGCTGGAATCGATGCCGCGAGCGGCGAGCCAGGACAACCAGCCCTTCTGGTGTTCGGGCAGCAGCTGCCTCGTGGTGAACCCCGGAAGCACGCCCTCATAGGTGCGCAGGAACGGATCGCCCGGTGCACGGTTGCGCGGGTCGGGCGACACATCGGTGTAGCCGAACAGCGTCGGGTCGTAGCCGACACGGCGGGCAGCACGGGCGATGTTGTCGTGCCTGTCGTCGAGCGGCGTGCCATTGCGGCAGACGCGGTTGTTCATCTGGTAGAGGCCGGTGTAGAGGCAGGCCCGCGCCGGCGAGCAGGGTGCTGCCCCGGCATAATGGCGCTTGAACAGGACGCCTTCGCGGGCAAGCGCGTCGCTGTTGGGTGTCTTCACCACGGGATGGCCTGCGGCGGACAAGGAGTCGCCGCGCCACTGGTCGCAGGTGATGAGAAGAATGTTCTGCCGTCTGCCGGTGCCTGCCAAGCTCGCCCCCAAATCTGAAATCGCGGGCCAAGGAAGCCGGATTCATCGACGCGTGCAAGCGCCATTGTGCCTGCGCGGCTCATGCCAGAATCTGTGAACGCTGGCGCATTTGTTGTTCACATATCGGCGACAGTCCATTCTGTCCCCGCCCACTTTGCCGCTTCCGCCAATGCGACCATATTCATCGCAACAGCGCGGCAGGGGCCGCAGCGAGAAAGGGAGCAAGATGATGCTCAACCAGATCAAGGGTTTGCACCACGTCACCTCGATGGCCAGCGATGCGGCCGAGAACAACCGGTTCTTCACCCACAAGCTCGGCCTGCGCCGGGTCAAGAAAACGGTCAATTTCGACGCGCCTGACGTCTACCATCTCTATTATGCCGACGAGCTCGGCACGCCGGGTTCTGTCATGACCTATTTCCCGTTCCCCAATATCGGCCAGGGCCGTCCTGGTGTCGGCGAGGTCGGCACCACGGTGTTCTCGGTGCCCGAGGGCACCTTGCCGTTCTGGGAAAAGCGCTTCACTGACCAGGGCGTGAGCGGGCTTGCCCGCGCCGAGCAGTTTGGCGAGAAGCGCCTGAGCTTCGCCGGGCCCGATGGCGATGGTTTTGCGCTGGTCGAGGCCAAGGGCGACACCCGTGCGCCCTGGGTCAAGGGTGGCGTTGCCAATGACGAGGCGATCCGCGGCTTCCATTCGGCGACGCTCAGGCTGCGCGACGGTGGTGCCACCGAGGAACTGCTGAAGTTCATGGGCTATGAGGCGGTCGACACGTCCGGCAACATCAAGCGGCTGGCGGTGAAGGACGGTAACGGTGCCGACTTCATCGACATTGAGACGCTGCCGGGGGCGTCCTTTGCCGGCATGGGCGCGGGATCGGTGCATCACATCGCCTTTGCGGTGGAGAACCGGGCCAAGCAGCTCGAGGTGCGCAAGGCGCTGATGGAAACGGGCTACCAGGTGACGCCTGTTATCGACCGCGACTATTTCTGGGCGATCTACTTCCGTACACCAGGCGGCGTGCTGTTCGAAGTGGCGACCAACGAGCCCGGCTTCGACCGGGACGAGGACACCGCCCATCTCGGTGAGGCGCTGAAGCTGCCGTCGCAACACGCGCATCTGCGTGATTATCTCGAAAACAACCTGCAGCCGCTGGGCGACTGAGGAGGGATTGATGAGCAAGGATAGCTACATCCACAAACTGTTGTCCGGGGAACCTGGCAGCCCCGTGATTTTCGCCTTCCACGGTACCGGCGGCGACGAGAACCAGTTTTTGGGTCTTGCCCGAGATCTGGTGCCGGGGGCGACCGTTGTGTCGCCGCGCGGCGATGTATCCGAAATGGGGGCGGCGCGGTTTTTCCGCCGCACCGGCGAGGGCGTCTACGATATGGACGATCTCGCCCGGGCGACCAGCAAGATGGCTGGCTTCGTCAAGGCACACATCGAAGCGGCAAAACCCTCGCAGGTGCTGGCGCTCGGCTATTCCAATGGTGCCAACATCCTGGCCTCGGTGCTGTTTGCCGAACCCGGATTGTTCGATGCGGTAGCGCTGATGCATCCGCTGATCCCGTTTGCGCCAGAGGTGAAGGGCAGCCTTGCTGGCCGGCAAGTGCTTGTTACAGCCGGTCGGCGCGATCCGATCTGCCCGCCCGAACTGACGAGCCGGCTCGATGCCTATTTGCGGCAAGCCGGTGCCGATGTCAGTCTCGAGTGGCACGAGGGCGGCCACGAGGTGCGGCCAAACGAAATCGATGCGGTGAAGCGCCTTTTCACCACCGCAACCAAGGAGCTGTAGCAATGACTGAAGAACTGGCGGCGATCGACCACGAGGACCGCGGCAGCAAGGGGCGCTATGTCATACGCGGTGCCGGCGGCGCCGAGGCCGAGATGACCTACAGCAATGTCAGTGAGCAGCTGTTCATCATCGACCACACCGAAGTGCCCGATGCCTTCCGTGGCCAGGGTGCCGGCCTGCGGCTGGTGACGCGGGCGGTCGAAGACGCACGCGCCGCGGGCAAGAAGATCATCCCGCTGTGCCCGTTTGCGGCGGCGCAATTCCGCCGCCATCCCGAATGGGCTGACGTGCTGAACGGCTAGGCTCAAACACCGACGCCGGGCATCGCCCGGCCCAATCCGAAAGGCCGGTGCAGGCGACTGCATCGGCCTTTCGTTATTTTCGTATCTGCCTGAATTTCAGGCAGACTGTTACAAAGCCGATTTCGTCGCTTTCTCGGAATGGTACAGCTTGCTGGTCGAAATGACTGATATGTCGGCTGAATGTGCCCGATTAGACAGAAATACTGACTGTTTATGACGTTTACCGGTTGTTGCATTAGGTGTCGCTGATCAGCATCGGCGCGTTACAAAGCGCGGTTACATTCATATCAACAGGGGAATGAAATTTAACGAAAAGAGCTGCCCAATGTCCGTTTCCACCCAGCTTTCCGAGTTCGACCACAAGTTCCAGCCGCGTTCGCACATCTATCGCCGTCCGCGGCTTGCCATCCGCCAGCGTGCCAACGAGCACCCGATGGCCATGTTTTCGGTTTTCGTGATCGCCTCCCTTTCGTCGATGGTGCTCGCCCCGACCAGCGGTCCGGCCTTTGCCTCGATGGGCTCGACGCCACGGGTCATCGACGGTGCGCACACGACTGCCAAGACCGACAGGTTGCCGCTGTCCGAGACCGAGATCGCCTGCCGTGGGCAGGCCTGGGGCGCGGAAAGCAAGGTCTGCGTCGAGACCATCGCCAAGGAAACCGGCATGCGCGAAGCGCGCAAAGTCAGGCTGATCGCCAGCGCCGAACTGGTCCGCACCACACCCAACATCTTCTAGCGCTCCGCGCGCTGCCACCAATCCCCGCGCCTGCACACAGATCCTCCAGCGCGTACCTCCCCCGCGGCTTCGGCTGCGGGGGCTTTTTTTTGTTCCGACGCAAGCGTGCTGTTAGTCCCTCAAGACGATGCAGTGGCGACCGTCGTTGCCCGACCATGAACTCCTCATGCAAGGGGATCAGCGATGGGCCGCGTCGAAGGAAAAGTTGCGATCGTCACCGGTGCCGCGTCGGGCATGGGGGAAGCGAGCGCCAAGCTTTTGGCGCGCCAGGGTGCTGCGGTCGTCGTCAGCGACCTGCAGGCCGACAAGGGTCGCCAGGTCGCCGAAGCCATCCGGATCGCCGGCGGGCGCAGCCTCTATGCCGAACATGACGTGACCTCGGAAGCCGGCTGGCAAGGTGTGATGGCAAAGACGCGCGAGGCGTTCGGCGGGCTCCATATCCTTATCAACAACGCCGGCGTCGGCACGCCGTTCGGCAGTGTCGAAGATCTGAGCCTCGACGACTGGCGCAAGGTAATGGCGGTCAATCTGGAGGGCGTGTTTCTCGGTACCAAATTCGGCATCGAGGCGATGCGGGCGACCGGCAAGGGCGGCTCGATCGTCAACTTCTCGTCGACGATGGGTATCGTTGGCAGCCCCTCGACCGCCGCCTATGTCGCGAGCAAGGGCGGGGTCAAGCTGTTCAGCAAATCGGCGGCGTTGCATTGCGCCAAGGAGCGTTACGGCATCCGCGTCAACTCGATCTGCCCGGGCTGGATCCGCACGCCGATGTCGTCTGATGCACTTGACAAGCTGGCCGAAGGCGGCGTGGGCAACAAGGCCGTCGAGTTGACCCCGCTCGGCCGGGTCGGCGAGCCCGACGACGTCGCTTATGGCGTGCTCTACCTGGCCTCCGATGAATCGAGCTTCGTGACCGGGACGGAACTGGTCATCGACGGTGGCTACACCGCTCAGTGACGCTGTCGATGCAGGACGAGGTCAGGCGCTGTCGGCGACCTGTTCGGAGACCGCGCTGAGCGCGCTGCGCACATCGAAGGTGCTGAACGGCTTTTCCAGTATATGCGGCTTGAGGTTGGGCGGCAGCTGCTCGAGCTCGGCCTTGGCGCCGATCAGGTCGCCGGTGACGAGCACGAAGCGTGGGGCCATGTCGGGCTGTGTCGCGACGATTTCTCGGAAGATGGTGATGCCGCTGCGGTCGGGCATGCGCAGGTCGGAAAAGATGATGTCGGGCTGGCCGGCAAGCGCTTCGGCGACCGAATCCCAGGTCGAAACGATACGCGACTTGACGCCCATCAGTTCGAGGATGTCGGCCAGAGATGCCGCGACGTCAGGCTCGTCGTCGATGATGACGGCATGGCGCAGCCCGCTCGACTTCGGCGTGGCTTCCAGCACCGCACTGTGGCCGGCGCCCATCGGCGGCAATTCGACGATGAAGCGCGCACCCGTCGGCTCCACCGGCTCGAACCAGACCTTGCCATTGTGGCGGTCGACGATGGCCTTCGAGATCGACAGGCCGATGCCGGTGCCGACGCCGACGGGCTTGGTGGTGAAATAGGATTCGAAGATGCGATCGCGGATCGCCTGCGGGATGCCGGGACCGGAATCCTCGACCGAAAAGCCGGCGCTGCCGTCGGCATTGCGGAAGGTTCTGACGCGAATGCTGCGGTCGGCGGGTGCCGCGGCCAGCGCATGCTGGCTGTTGACCAGGAAGTTGGCCGCCACCTGGGTCATGTGATCGGCGTCGGCCATCACACTCAGCGTGCCCGAGGCGAAATCGGTGTCGATGCTGATGCCGCTTGAACGGGCGCCATAGGCAGTGACTTCAAGTGCTGCACGAATGACCTGGTTGAGGTCGGTCTCGGCCCGCGACGTCGGGTGCAGCCGGACCATGCCGAGGAAGCTCTTGACGATGCGGCCGCAACGTTCGGCGGCGGCGCGCACCTTTTCGGCGCGTATCTTGGTCTGGGGGTCGGGGGCGAATTCGTGCAGCAGCGTCGATTGCGCCACCACCACGGCAAGCGGGTTGTTGAGCTCATGCGAGACGCCGGCGAGCAGCGAGCCCATCGCCGCCATCTTTTCGTTCTGGTGCAGCTTTTCGCGCTGGCGGTTGATCTCTTCTTCGGCGCGGTGCTTTTCCCTGAGGTCGCGGATCGAGCCGAGAACGAGCCGCCGGTCGGCGAGCCGCATCTCGTTGGCGGTGAGCTCGATCGGGATGATCTCGCCGGTGGCGTTCTGGGTCACCGTCTCGAGCCGGTGGCCGACCATCGGCGAACCGCGTCCGGCCAGGTACTCGGCGCCGTTGTTGTAGCCCTTGCGGTAGTAGCTGGGGATCACCGTATCGAGCAGGTCCTTGCCGAGTATCTCGTCGCGGGTCCAGCCGAACATCTTTTCGGCCGCCGGGTTGAACTCGATGATCGAGCCGGTCTCGTCGACCACCATGATGGCGTCGAGCGAGGCCTGCAGCATGGTGCGGCGGATGATCTCGCTGACATGGTACTCAGACAGCGAGCGCTCGATGGCGTCGCCAAGCGCTGCGGCGATGATTTCGAGCGCGGCGATCTCGTCGTCGTTCCAGTGGCGCTCGACCAGGCAGTCATTGACGGCGAGCGTGCCCCAGAGATGGCCGTGCGCCGAGACCGACACCGACAGGAACGACTTGATGTGCTGCTTTTCGAAATCGGTGCGCAGGAAGCCGGTCAGGTCGCGTGTCAGGCCGGTGAAGATCTTGCCCTGGCGGCCTTCTTCGGCAAGGCGCTCGAGCAGCGGGTCGGAATCGACAAGTGCCTGGTTGATGGTCGTGGGTGGTGCTGCGATGGCATCGACCTTGGGATCGACCCAGTAGGCCGAGATCGACTGCGCGAAGCCCTGGCCGGGCATGTCGCGCAGCCGAAACAGGATGCTGCGATGGCCGCCGAAGCCGCGCGCAAAGCTTTCCAGGATATGGTCGATCTCGATCTGCCAATCCTGGGCCTGACGCAGCCGGCGCACGATCTGAGCGGCCACGATGGTGGGGCTCGGCGTGCCCGACGGGTTGTCGGTGCGTGAGACGGTCAACAAGGTCATCGCGGTTCCTGGCGGGGGCCGGAGGCTTTAGAGCGCCGTGCGTCCAATCGGACGCACAAAGACGCTCTAGTTTCTGATTCTGCGCATCGTGCTTTGTCCGAAAATCAGCTCCGATTTTCGGGCCGACGCGCTAGTAGCCTTCGCTGCCGGGCAAGGAGAAGATATAGCCTTCTCCGCGCACGGTGCGCAGAAATTTCGGGTTCGCCGGATCGTCCTCGATCTTCTTCCTGAGCCGCATGATGCGAATGTCGACGGCGCGCGAGGATTCGGGGTCTTCGGCAAAGCCGATGGCCTCCGATATTGTTGTGCGGCTGAGCAGCCGGTTGGGCCGCGTCAGGAAGACCTCAAGCATGTCGAATTCGCTCTTGGCGAGGTCGATGATGGCACCGCTGCCGCCGGTGACCAGGCGGCCGTCGAGGTCGGCCTGGAACGGGCCGAAGGCAATGGTGCGGCGCGGCGGCTGGGCGGCGAGCAAAGACTGCTTGTAGCTCTCCGGCTGTGGCACACGCCGGATGACGGAGCGCACGCGCGCCAGAAGTTCGCGCAGCTCGTAGGGCTTGACCATGTAATCGTCGGCGCCGATCTCGAGGCCGACGATGCGGTCGAGTGCGGTGCCCGCGGCGGTGGCGTAGATGATGCCGATCGGCATTTTCGCCCGCAGCCAGCGGCCAAGCGAAAGCCCGTCTTCGCCGGGCATGGCGATGTCGAGGATGGCAAGCTGGAATTGTTCGGTTTCGATGAGGGTGCGCAGGGCAGCGGCACTTTCGACTCCGGTGACGTCGAAGCCGTTCGCGCCGAGATACTCGGCAACGGCATCCCTCAGGTCGGGCTCATCTTCGACGATGACAATCCGAGCGCGCAGTTTAGTCTCGCCTCCGCTACCGGCGGAAAGTAGATTGGGTATAAACATGATGTCCAGCGATCATTTCAGGTGGGCAGTTGCCAATGGCGTCCTGCCTCGTTAGGGGCGATTTGAAGCTTGGGGCGAGACGACTGGGGACCCATCCCCGGCCAAGCGCATCCCTGGGCATCTTCTTGCCACGGCAGGCGCCGCGCAGTCCGCGCCTGAAGGCAATGGTCGCACTGAGGCTGACGATGCGGGGTGGAACGTGGCTGGAAGATCGGTCGTAGCACTTGTCGCCATCGCGGAGGTCATAGCCTCCGACCTGACCGATCATCTCGAACGGCGCGGCCACGACGTGCGCTGCGCCAAGCGGCTGTGGGAAGCCGAGTCCCTGTTCTCCGCCAAAGGCATCGATGTCGTTGTCGTGGGCGACGGGGTGACGCCGGCCGAGGGCCGCGACCTGCTGCGCCGCTTCGGCGGCGAGGGCGGACCGGATTTCGTGCTGATCTGCCGTCCGGGCGAACTCGTCGACAAGGTGCTGGCGCTCGAACTTGGCGCCGCCGACGTCGTGGAGAGCCCTCTCGTGGTGAGGGAGCTCGCCGCGCGCATCGGCGGCCTCCTCGCGCGCCGGGGACGCGGCACGCAGGAATTGGTGGTGCTGGAGAATTCGACTGTCGACCTGCGCTCGGCACTTGTCATGCACAGCACCGGCGAGGAGGAGCAGCTGTCGCCCGGACAGATCGCGCTGCTGAAGCTGTTCCTGTCGCAGCCCAGGCGCGTGCTGACGCGCGACGACATCATGGCGGCCGCGCCGGCTGAAAGTGCCGATGCCTTCGACCGCTCGATCGACTCGCGCATCGTGCGCCTGCGCCGCAAGCTCGACACCGAAAGCATCACCACGATCCGGGGTTCGGGCTATCGCTTCGATCCCCCGACAAGGACAGCCGGCCAGGAGGCCGGCACAACCACTCCAACCGAGAACCCGAACTGATGACGCTGCACTGACCAAAATGTCAGCGTGCCGGCGCAATGACCGCCGGCGCGGCCATCTCGACAACCGCCATCTCTTCGGCATGGGCCCTGTCCTTGAGGAGCACGCTCGCCACGCCCGCGAAGCCAAGCAGCCCCTGGGCATAGAGCAGTGCCGAAAGCACCGATGCTGCGAATTGTCTCTTCATTGCTGTGGCCCCGTTTCCATTTCAGGGGGTTGAAAAACCGGCTACCGAGATACCCGCGCCGCCTGACCTGCCGTGGACGGCGCGGGTATCCTGTCCTCGCCGCGCGTGACGCGCGAGGTTCTGCTCACCCAGGCCAGGCACCCACGCCCATGGACCCGGCCGATGCGCAGAGTTGCGACGAACAATGCTGCTGCAAAGAATATGGCGGCGGAGGCCGCAGGCGCCATGTCCTGCACCGGCGGCAATTCAGCTGCCATGGCGTTGCCCGGATTGGCCAGAAAGCCGATTCCTGACAGAATCGCCGTAGCGACGCCCACCCGCAGGAACCATCTCGCTGCCAACCGTTTCGCGCTCATCCAACCTTCGCAACGTTCGTTTCGTCGGAGCTGAATGTGCCGGGCGGCTGTATCGGGAAGATGCCGCCGGATGACCTTTAGTGCTTCCGAATGTTTCAACCATGTGTGGGCAAGTTGCGGGCTGGCCGAGCGCTTGCGCCGCCGTTTCAGCGGCATAACCGGCCCTTACGTGAAGGTTTTCATAGGGCTGTGGCTGGCCCAGGGGCTTTGTTTCAGGGCAGTCCGCATCGGAGCCGAGCCGTTGCAAGCGTGGCAGGCGCGAAACCAAATTCAATAAAGTGGAAACGAATATGAAACAGAAAGAATAGATAAACGAAATTCGTCGGAAACACGAAGCTGGCAAAAGACGTCCATTGCGAAATGCATCTTACTGCCGGTGCGACCGGCTCAAGGGGGACGTCATGAATTCCGAACTGAAGAAGCGGCTCATCAACATCACCGCCATCGCCATATCAGGCGCGGCACTGCTGCTGGCGGCAGGCCAGGGTAGCGCCTTTGCAGCGAGCAAGATCGTGGCGCGGGTGTCGATCAGCCAGCAGCGCATGCATGTCATCATCGACGGCCGCTCGGCCTTTGTGTGGAAGGTGTCGACGGCGGGCCGTGGCTATGTCACGCCCAAGGGCTCCTACAAGCCGACGCGCATGCACGAGATGTGGTATTCGAAGAAATACGACAACGCGCCGATGCCGCATTCGGTGTTCTTCAATGGCGGCTACGCTGTGCACGCGACCAATCACATCAGCCGCCTCGGCCGGCCGGCATCGCACGGTTGCGTGCGGCTGCACCCTGACAATGCGTCTGATTTCTACCAGCTGGTCCAGGCCTACGGCCCGTCCAACACCAGCATCCAGATCGTCAAATAGGCGCGCGCCAGCCAGGGGCCGGGGCTGGCCGTCCTGGCTACAGCTTGTTGTCGACGAACCAGTCGTAGGTCGCGCGGATGCCGCTTTCGAGTTCGATGCGCGGCTGCCAGCCAAGGCGGGCGAGCTTGTCGCCGCTCATCAGCTTGCGCGGCGTGCCGTCGGGCTTTGAGGTGTCGAGGGCGATGCGGCCGGCAAAGCCTATGACACGCGCCACCGTCTCGGCCAGTTCGAGGATGGTCACGTCGGTGCCCGACCCGACATTGACGTGCTGGTCGCCTGAATAGGACTTGAGCAGGAAAACCAGTGCGTCGGCGGCGTCGTCGACATGCAGGAACTCGCGCCGCGGCGTGCCGCTGCCCCAGATCGTCAGCTCAGTGGCACCCGAGAGCCTGGCCTCATGCGCCTTGCGGATGAGTGCCGGCAGGACGTGGCTGGATGTCTGGTCGAAATTGTCGCCGGGGCCGTAGAGGTTTGTCGGCATCGCCGAGATGAAGTCGACGCCGTGCTGCTTGCGATAGGCTTCAGCGAGCTTTAGCCCGGCGATCTTGGCGATCGCATACCATTCGTTGGTTGGCTCGAGCGCGCCGGTCAGCAGCGCGTCTTCCGTGATCGGCTGGGCCGCGAATTTCGGGTAGATGCAGCTCGAGCCGAGAAACAGCAGCTTTTCGACGCCGACCTTGTGGGACGCATGGATGATGTTGGTCTCGATCGCCAGGTTCTCGTAGAGAAACGCGGCGGGATAGGTGGCGTTGGCAAGGATGCCGCCGACCTTTGCCGCAGCCAGCAATACGGCCTGTGGGCGGGTGTCAGCGAGCCAGGCCTCGACCTCGGCCTGCCTGGTCAGGTCGACGCTGTCGCGGCTGGCGGTGACGACCTCGCAGTCTTCCTGCGCCAGACGGCGCACAAGTGCTGCGCCGACCATGCCGCGATGGCCGGCGACCCAGACGCGCTTGCCAGCGAGCGGGTAGAGGAGATCAGCCATTGGCGCGCTCACCGGTCTTTGCCAAGGCGCGGCGATCCTCGCGCACCATCTCGGCCACCAGCTGGTCGAAGCTGGTGTTGTGATGCCAGCCAAGCGCTTTGCGCGCCTTGGAGGCGTCGCCGAGCAGATAGTCGACTTCGGTGGGGCGGAAATAGCGCGGGTCGATCTCGACGAGAACGCGGCCGGTGGCGGTGTCGACACCGGTTTCGCCAACGCCCTGGCCGCGCCATGCGATGGTGATGCCGATCTCGGCGAAGGCTTTTTCGACAAAGGTGCGGATCTTGTGGGCCTCGCCGGTGGCGAGCACATAATCGTCGGGCTTGTCCTGCTGCAGCATCATCCACATGCCGAGCGCGTAGTCGCGGGCATGGCCCCAGTCGCGGCGGGCGTCGAGATTGCCGAGATAGAGGCGATCCTGGGTGCCGGCCTCGATTGCCGCCACGGCGCGGCTGATCTTGCGGGTGACGAAGGTTTCGCCGCGCAGCGGGCTTTCATGGTTGAACAGGATGCCGTTGGAGGCGTGGATGCCATAGGCCTCGCGGTAGTTGGCGACGATCCAGTAGGCGTAGAGTTTTGCGGCCGCATAAGGCGAGCGCGGGGCGAAGCCCGAGGTCTCGTGCTGCGGCGCTGGAATGTTGCCGTAGAGTTCGGACGTCGAGGCCTGGTAGAAGCGGGTCTTGCCGACGAGGCCGAGCAGGCGGATCGCCTCGAGCAGCCTGAGCGGGCCGAGCGCATCGGAATTGGCGGTGTATTCGGGCGTCTCGAAGCTGACCTGGACATGCGACTGGGCGCCGAGATTGTAGATCTCGTCGGGCTGGGTTTCCTGCACGATGCGGATCAGGTTGGTGGCGTCGGTGAGGTCGCCGTGATGCAGGATCAGCCGGGGGTCGGCGACATGAGGATCCTCATAGAGATGTTCGATGCGACCGGTGTTGAAGGACGACGAACGGCGTTTGATGCCGTGGACGACGTAACCCTTTGATATCAGGATCTCGGCGAGATAGGCGCCGTCCTGTCCGGTCACACCGGTGATCAGCGCCACCTTGCCGTTCTTTGCCGGCGCTGATTTCTGCTCGTTCGACATTCCCGATTCCTTGCGGTTCTTACGTGCGGCGCACCCTAGAGATGTTGCGTGCACTGCGAAAGAGGCGCCGTCCGGATCGTGCGCCGACGGTGCTTTCCCGTTGATTTTGGCGCGTTTCGTCAATGCCGCGTTTTGTGCATTGCACGGCAGTGCATGTTTTCATCCTTGTGGAGCTTCTGGATTGCGGTTGGTTCAAGCTTAGCCGTATAAAACATGGCTAGTTCTAACAAATTACGATGATTTGCACGCCTGTGCAAATTTTTGCAGATTCCGGATTGACATGAACGTACCGCCAATGGAATGAATATGCCAACAGGCACGGGAATGTGCCGCACCGCCTGGAGGAGGCGGTGGTGTCGGAAGCAGGACGGGTGAGGTGCGTTCGAGCGACTGAGGTCGCAAGGGGCAAGTACCGCTTCAAGGCGCCCAACGGAGGAGAATTCATGCTCGTGCCATTGCATGCAAGCTGTGCCGTGCCTTCGCGCCGGATCGTTCCCGGTGCCGCACGCCGCAGCCATGACGGAATGTGCCCGCGAGGCGTTGCCTCGTGACCAGTTCGTCCCAGACATCGGTCAAGGCTGTGGCGATGCGGCCGCTCAAGGCATCCTTGGCCGCGCCGACACGCGGGCAGCGCCTGCGCTACCGGCTGAAGGTGGCGCTGCGCGAGCCGACGACGACAATCGGCATCCTGGCGGCGGCACTGTTTGCCTATCTCATCGTCGTGCCGATCATCTCGATGCTGTCGGATGCGATGCGGGTGCAGTTCGGCGACGAGCGCCGCATCAAGCAGGATGTCGGCGAGCTGACCTGGTACTATATCGACCGCGTCTTCCTCTCACGTATTTCACATGACCTGTTCTGGGAGCCGCTGGTCAACACGCTGAGCGTGGCGGCAGGCGCGATCACGCTGTCGATGCTTGTCGGCGGCACGCTCGCCTGGCTGCTCAGCCGCACCGACATGTTCGGCCGCCGCTGGTTCGCTACCGCCCTCATCGTGCCCTACATGTTGCCGGCCTGGACCTTTGCGCTGGCCTGGACGACCTTGTTCAAGAACCGCACCGTCGGCGGCCAGCCGGGCTGGATGGAATCGCTCGGCTTTTCGCCGCCCGACTGGCTGTCTTATGGCCAGCTGCCGGTGACAATTATCCTGGCGCTGCACTATTCGCCCTTCGTCATCTTGTTGTTCGGCAACGCGCTGCGCCGCTTCGACTCGCAGCTCGAGGACTCGGCCCGCATCCTCGGCGCCAGCAGGCTGACGGTGGCCAGCAAGATCATCATGCCGCTGATGCGCCCGTCGCTGATGTCGGCGATGGTGCTGATCTTCGCCAAGTGCCTCGGCGAGTTCGGTGTGCCTTACGTGCTCGGCCTGCCGGTCAATTTCGACGTGCTGGCGACCTCGCTGTACCAGAATATCTCGTCGCGCCAGGTCGGCGTCGGGGCGGTGCTGGCCGGTGCGATCATGCTGATCGGCATCATCACCATCACCATCGATGCCCGGCTGATGCGCGAAGCGCGCCGTTTCGTGACAATCGGCTCGAAGGGCTCGATGAACCGGCTGAGCCCGCTCGGTATCCTCAGGATGCCGGCAACCGGCTTTGCCGCGCTGATGTTCGTGCTCAGTGTCGGCCTGCCGATCGGCACGCTGTTTTTGTCGACGATCATGCGCATGCCGGGCCAGTTCAACCTGGACAATTTCACGCTCGACTACTGGATCGGCACCAATCTCAACACGGTGGCGCTGCAGACCGGCATCCTGCTCAGCCCCGATCTGTGGAACGCCGCCTGGAACAGCCTGCGCATCGTCGGCGTCGCTTCGATCACCTCCGGCATTCTTGGCCTGCTTGTTGGTTATGTCGTGGCCCGCACCCCGGTGAGGCCGCTCGGCACCTTCCTGCGCCAGGTGACGTTCCTGCCTTACCTGGTGCCGGGCATCGCCTTTGCCGCAGCCTATCTGTCGCTGTTTGCCGTGCCGCGCGGGCCGATCCCGGCATTGTATGGGACGACACTGATCCTGATGCTGGCGCTGATCGCCGACCAGATGCCTTATGCCTCGCGCGCCGGCATCGCCGCGATGACGCAGCTCGGCAAGGAACCGGAAGAGGCAGCACAGATCGCCGGCGCCGGCTGGTTCCGTCGCATGATCTCGATCGTCATCCCGATCCAGAAAGGGTCGCTGACGACAGGCATCCTGCTGCCCTTCATCTCGGGCATCAAGGGGCTCAGCCTGTTCGTGGTGCTGGCGGTGCCGTCGACCGACGTGCTGACCACCTATTCGCTGCGGCTGGTCGACTACCACTACACGCAGGCCGCCAACGCCGTCGTGCTGATCATCGCCGGTCTCGCCTATTTCGGCGCGCTGCTCGGCCAGAAGCTGACCAAGACCAATCTCGCGCAAGGACTGGGGAACTGACATGCCGAAGATCAACCTGAGCGGCGTCGAGAAGAACTATGGCGGCAACTCCGCCAATGCGGTGGCCGATCTCGACCTCGAAATCGGCGACGGCGAATTCATGTGCCTGCTCGGACCGTCCGGCTGCGGCAAGACCACGACACTTCGCATGATCGCCGGGCTGGAGCACCTGACGGCGGGCGAGATCCGCGTCGGCCCGAAGGTGGTCGATTCCGTCGTCGAAGGCGTGTTCGTGCCGCCGGAACGGCGCGAGATGGGGCTGGTATTCCAGAGCTACGCGCTGTGGCCGCATCTGACCATCGAGCGCAACACCGATTTCGGCCTCAGGCTGCGCAAGATGCCCAAGGCCGAGCGCGAACAGCGTGTCGACCAGGTGATGAAGACCCTCGGCATCGAAAAGTACCGCGACCGCTATCCCTCGCAGCTTTCGGGCGGCCAGCAGCAGCGCGTGGCACTGGCCCGCATGCTGGCGGTCAATCCCGAGGTGCTGCTGCTCGACGAGCCGCTGTCCAACCTCGACGCCGCACTCCGGCTCGAAATGCGCGCAGAACTCAAGCGGCTGCATGCCGAGTTCAAGACCACCATCGTGTTCGTCACCCACGACCAGTGGGAGGCGATGACGCTGGCCACCACCATCGCCGTGATGAGCGAAGGGCAGTTGCAGCAGGTCGGCACGCCCAACGACATCTATGACCGTCCGGCCAACCGTTTCGTCGCGCAGTTCGTCGGCAACCCGCCGATCAACATCGTCGAACTCGGCGACGCCAAATCCGAGCTGTCGCGGCTGGCCAATGCCTATCTCGGCTCACGCTTTGCCGAGCTGCGCGACGCCGGTTCGATCGGCTTCCGTCCGGAAGCTCTCAGGCTGGCCGACGCCGAGCGCGGCGTCGCCGAAGGGGCGCTGTCGGGCGAGGCCGAGGTGACCGGCATCCTGCCGACCGGGGGCAGTTGGATCATCGAGCTGACCGCCTCAGGCGAAAAACTGTTCTTGACCACGCACCAGTCACCGGAAATCGAGGTCGGCGATGCCGTGACCTGGTGGGCCAAATCAAAGGCGCTGCATGTCTTCGACAAGGCGGGCCAGCGCCTGGAGGCGGCGGACCGGCTGATGCGGCCAACCAAGCTGCACTGACAGGTTCGGCGGGCGGTGGAGGACCGCCCGGCGGCAAGAAGGAGGACTTATCGGGAACGAGACGGCCGGCATGGCGCCGGCCCGACAGAGGGAGGAAAAGATGAGCAGACATTTCGATGTGAAACGGCTCCTGGCAGCAACCGCACTTGGCGTTGCCGCAGGCCTGTTTACAGGCGCCGTGCAGGCCGAGGAGTTCGACCTCAACGCGCTGATCGAAGCGGCGAAGAAAGAGCCGCCGATCGCAGTCTATTCGAGCACCGGCAAGATCGTGAAACAGGCCGAGAACTTTACCAAGAAATACGGCGTGCAGGCGACGGGCACCAAGGCCAATGCCGCTGCCCAGCTCGAAATGGTGATCCGCGAAGGGCAGGCCAAGAACGTCCAGGGCGATGTCATCCAGATCAGCGACGTGCCGGCGGGTGTGGCGCAGCTGGTGCCGCAGGGCTTCGTCGAGAGCTGGCTGCCGCCGGATCTCGCCGCCAAGATCCCGGCGCAGTACCAGAACCCGCTGACCGTCTCCAACGAAGCCAATGTCTTTGCCTACAACACCCAGCTCAATCAGAGCTGCCCGGTCAAGAACATCTGGGAGCTGACGGAGCCCAAGTGGAAGGGCAAGCTCGCCATGCAGGACCCGCTCAACAAGGCGTCCTATGTCGACTGGTTCAACCAGATGGCGACCAACGCCGACGACAAGGTGGCGGCGGCCTACAAGGATTATTACGGCAAGGATCTCGAAGCGGGCGAGGACGGCGCCACCGGTGCCTGGGTCAAGGCGCTGGCCGCCAACGGCCCGCTGCTCACCGACGCTGACGAAGGAGCCGCACAGGCTGTCGGCGCGCCCGACCAGAAGGAGCAGTTCATCGGCCTGATCAGCTCGGCCAAGTTCCGCAACAACCAGGATGTCGGCTCTAAGCTCGGCCTGTGTACCGATCTGAAGCCCTTCGCGGGCTGGATGTATCCGAGCCTCGGCTTCATCGCCAAGGGCACCGACAGCCCGAATGCCTCGAAGCTGTTCATCCACTATCTGATGACCGACGAGGGCATCGCCCCGCAGGCGGCCGACGGCAAGATGTCGACCAATAGTGATGCCAAGCTGCCTGACGACGAGCCCTCGGGCATCGGCAAGGTGCTGGACCAGATCTTCCCCTACGACTCGGCGTCGGCCCAGAGCGACTGGGATGCGCGCCAGGATTGGCAGGATCTCTGGCGCATCAACTACAAGAAATGACGCTTGCGACTGCCGCGCCCGGCAACAATGCCGAGCGCGGTTCAGCCGGATTTTTGGGGAGGAAACGATGAAACCGGCACTTGGAACGAGCAGGAAATTGGCACTGGCGACGACGGCGCTGGCCGGGATGATGGCAGCCAGCGTGATGGCATCGGCGCCGGCGCGCGCCGAGGCCTTCGACCTCAATGCGCTGGTCGAGGCGGCGAAAAAGGAAGCGCCGATCAACATCTATGACAGCACCGGCAAGATCGTCGAAATGGCCGAGAACTTCACCGCCAAATACGGGGTGAAGGCGACCGGCGTAAAGGTGTCGGCGAGCGCGCAGCTCGAGATGATCATCCGGGAGGGGCAGGCCAAGAACGTCAAGGGCGACGTGGTGTTGATTACCGACGCGCCGGCCGGCCTGGCGCAGCTTCTGCCGCAGAAGTTCGTCGAGAGCTATCTGCCGCCAGATATGGCCGACAAGATCCCGGTCAAGTTCCAGAACCCGCTGGCGATCACCACCAATGCCGCGGTGTGGGCCTACAACACCGAGGTCTACAGCGCCTGCCCGGTCAAGAACATCTGGGAGCTGACCGAGCCCAAGTGGAAAGGCAAGGTCGCCTTCTACGATCCGCTGTCGAAGGGCACCTATCCCGACTGGTTCAACCAGACCGCGACCCATGACGACGACAAGATGAAGGCCGCCTACAAGGCGCTGTTCGGCAAGGACATCGAGGTCGGCGAAGACAGCGCGACCGCTGCCTGGGTCAAGGGCTTTGCCGGCAACGCGCCGCTGCTTGCCGATGCCGACGACGCGATCTCGGAAGCTGTCGGCGCGCCGGGCCAGAAAGAGCCGTTCTTCGGGCTGATGAGCTCGGCCAAGTTCCGCGACAATGCCGACAAGGGCTTCAAGCTCGGGCTCTGCGAAGGGCTCGATCCCTGGCCGGGCTGGACCTATGTCAAGCTTGGCCTGATCGCCACCGGCACCAAGAGCCCGAACGCGGCCAAGCTGTTCATCCACTACATCCTGACCGCCGAAGGCATCGCGCCGCAGGTGAAGGACGGCAAGCTGCCGACCAATCCCGACATCGGCCTGCCCGCCGACGAGCCTTCCGGCATCGGCAAGGTGCTGGACAGGCTGCAGCAATACGACGCCTCGACGGCGCTCGCAGACTGGGATGCGCGCCAGGATTGGCAGGACCTCTGGCGCGTCGCCTACAAGAAATAGCTTTCCGGTGGACTGGGACGGAGCCTTTCTCCTTCGGCTCCGTCCACTTTTTTCCACCGGTGACTTTCCACCTGGTGACTTGGAGATTTTGAATGACTGCAACCTCGGCGAGGCAACTCGCGGCTCCCAAGGCACTGCTGCTCGATTTCGGCGGCGTCATCGTGTCGACCACGCATCTGCCGGGCTGGCAGGCGCGGCTGGCCGGGCACGTGCGCGGCCTGCTCGACAGGGCCGGCGTTCCAGCGCCCGAGCTTTCGGTCGAACATATCACCGACGACATCAAGGCTGCCGGCATCGCCGACTCGCACTGGAAGGATGCGATGTCGCGGCCATTGGCACCACGCGAACTGCGGCATGAGGAGTTCTGGGGCGACTTTGCCGCCGGCGACTGGCCGCGACAGGCGCGAGACGTGGTCGTGACCGAAGCCTATGACCTTTGCCGCAAGATGGGCAACTGGAAGAGCGAACGCGTGCTGCGCAAGGGCATGCTCGACCTGTTCGATGCGGCCGACGCGGCAGGCGTGCCGGTCGGCATCGTCAGCAATGCCTTGTGCGGCCAGGTCCATCTCGACTTCCTCGACGCGCACGGGCTGACCGCCCGGTTTGCCACCATCATCCACAGCGACGAGGTCAAGCTGCGCAAGCCCAATCCGGAGATGATCTGGCTGGCAACGCGGGCGCTCGGTGTCGAAGCAAGCGAGGCCTGGTATGTCGGCGACAATTTCGACCGCGACGTGCTGTGCGGCAAACGCGCCGGCATCGGCGGCAACATCTTGATGGAAGCCAAGGGCACCTATGACCTGCCCTATGAATTGAAGCTCAAGCCCGATGCCATCGTCGCCGACCCGGTCGGGCTGCTCGGTCTTTTCCATGAAGCCACACGCGGGATCGCGGCATGACTGGCATCGAGGAATCCAGGCGGCTGAGAACGGTTGCCGAACAGGCGGCGCAGCTGATGCGCGCCCCGCTGCTGGCGGCATTCCGCTCCAACATGGCAGTCGACTACAAGGTCGATCTGCATGACGTGGTGACCCGATACGACAAGGAAGCGGAAGTGGCGATCCGCGCCTTCATCCTGGGCGAGGTGCCCGGTTCCGTGGTGATTGGCGAGGAGGCCGGCGAAAGCGGTGTCGGCCGGGTGCGCTGGTATGTCGATCCGATCGACGGCACCTCCAACTTCGCCCGAGGCTTTGCCTTCTGGTGCGTCTCGGTCGGCGTGGCGATCGATGGCGAGGTCGTTGCCGGTGCGGTCTACGACCCGGTCGCCGGCATGCTGTTTTCGGCCGACCTGACCGGCGCCTGGCTGAATGGCGAACCGTTGCGCTCGCGCGCCATCGCAGACGAGCGCCACGCGACGTTGATCACGGGCTACCCTGTGGCGCGCGACTTCCGGCTCGACGGCCACGAGCAGACGCTGGCCAATTTCGGCGAGCTGGTCGAGACATTTTCGACATTGCGCCGGCCAGGCAGCGGCGCGCTCAGCCTGTGCCATGTCGCCGCCGGCTGGGTCGATGCCTCGGCCGGGTTTGGCAGCAATCCGTGGGACGTGGCGGCGGCGGTACTCATCCTCAAGCAGGCCGGGGGCAGCTATCACCCTTTGACGCTTGGCAAGGTCTGCACCGATACAAGCGACTTCATGTGCCCGGGCTACGTCGCATTGGGCGAAGGCGCCGACTATCCCTCGCTGATGCGGGTGGCGCGGCGGATCTCCGACGGCCGCGATGCGGCCCGTGCGCGAGACGCGGCATGACGACAGAACGCGTGTGCATTCCTACGATATTGCTGTTTGCACCAGGTTCCAGGAAGTGCCGAAACATTATTCAACTTATTGCGTTGACGATTTTGCACACCTGTGCAAGTTGAGATCAACAGATATCACAGGCGGCATAAAAATGACGGTTCACGCGACAGCCACCAAAGCGACTGATGAAACCGGCCTCGACCGGCGCGCAGCATTCTGCCGCGATATCGCACGTTCGGCGGGTGCGGTGGCGCTTGACGGCTTCACCAACCGGGTGGCCGGCTTCGACATGAAGGGGCCGCAGGATTTCCTGACCGAGACGGATGCGGCGGTGGAGCGGCACCTCAAGGCGCGCATCGCCGAAGAATTCCCCGAGGACGGCTTTCTCGGCGAGGAGGGCGGCGGCGCCATCAAGTCGGACATCTGGGTCGTCGATCCGATCGACGGCACGGCGAACTTTGCCCGCGACATTCCGCATTTCTGCATTTCGATCGCCTTCGTCAGCAATGGCGAGACCGAGATCGGCGCGATCTACAATCCGGTGCTGGACGAGCTGTATTTTGCCCGCCGCGGGCATGGTGGAACCCGCAACGGCAAGGCTTTGTCGGTTGCCAGAACAAGCGATTTCGATGCCGCCTGCGTCGAGTTCGGCTGGTCGAACCGCAAGACCAACAAGCGCTATCTCGAAGTGTTGTCCAGCATCCTCGAGCGCGGCGCCAATGTGCGCCGTGGCGCCTCGGGCGCGCTTGGTCTCGCTTATGTCGCCGATGGTCGCTCGGATGCCTATGCCGAGTTGCACATGCATGCCTGGGATTGCCTGGCCGGGCTGCTGATGGTCAAGGAGGCCGGTGGCGTCGTCGCTCCCTTCCTGTCGCTCAGTGGGCTGACCAAGGGCGGCGCGGTGCTGGCGGCAGCACCTGGCGTGGCGGTTGGCATGAGCGAGGCGACCGGCATCGCGCTCGAAGCCGGCAAGTGAATTTTCCAGGCACCAACGAGCATCAAGGCCACCCAAATGGACCGCACCAGCCCGCGATATGAGCGCCCGGCGCTCAGCCTGATCGAGCGCGACATCGCCGGCTACGGCATCGACGTCTATGTCGGCGGCATGGACGGCGCCGGCGACCTCGAACTGCTGAGGGAAAAAAACATCACCACGGTGGTGAACTGTGCCGTCAATCTCGACTTCAACTACGCCACCGAGCCGTTCGGCGAGGGCGAGGCGGCCGATGCCATCTACGGCGTCGGTGCCGTGCGCTATTACAAGCTTGGCCTGATCGATGGCCACGGCAATCCCGAGACGATGATGCTGTCGGGCTTCTACTTGCTGCGTGGCGCACTCAGCCAGGTGCTGCCTGACAAGGCCACCTACAGGCGGCGCGAGAAGGGCAATGTGCTGGTCAACTGCCGTGGCGGCCGCAGCCGTTCGGTATCGCTGGTCGCACTGTTCCTGCATGTCGAGATGCCCGAGAAATTTCCCACCCTCGACGCAGCCCTCGACCATGTGCGCACCAAGCGCGAGCTGCGCCGCGACGAATGGCACGAAGCGCCCAAGCCGATGCTGGTCGCAGCCGCCCGCAAGGCGGCGCAATGGATTGCCATGATCGACAAGGGATTGCCTGTCGGGGCCCTGGCCACGCAGGACTGACGGCGCGGCCCGTTCATAGCGAGATTGACATGAAGATTGCCGTCATCGCCGACCCGCATTTCCATGACATCAACCACCGGCAAGGTGCTGGTGTCGGCGCAGGGGCGGCGATGCGGACGCTGGCCGACACGGCGGCCTCGACGCGGGTGTTCAACGAGAGTTTTCATGCGACCCGCGCGCTGCTCGACGACATCGTGCGGCGCGGCATTTTTCTTGTTATCGTTGCCGGCGACCTGAGCGACGACGGCCAGCAATCGACGATGGCGGCGGCGACCGCGCTTCTCGACGACTACTCCAGGCGCTTCGGCCTGCGTTTTGTCGCCACACCAGGCAATCACGATCTCTATGCCATCCATGGCCGCCACCAGAGCAAGCGTTACCTCAACACTGATGGTTCGCACACGCTGGTGACGAGCGATCCGGCGATGCAGCAGGGAGGCTCCGTCGAACGCGTCGTCTCGGACGAGATGTATTGCGGCGGCTACGGCACGGCGATCCCGGCGCTGGGTGCCTATGGCTTCTTCCGGCGCGACGGCGACCTGCACTGGGAGTGCCCGTTCGGGCCTGACGACAGGCTGGAGCTGCGCAGCTTCGAGATCGTTTCCGCGGATGGGCAGACCATCAGGCGCATGATCGATGCTTCCTTCCTGGTCGAGCCGGTCGAAGGCCTGTGGCTGCTGTCAATCGATGCCAACGTGTTCGAACCAAGGGATGGTGACCTCGATCCGTCGTTGGAGAAAAGCTTCCACGACAGCACCGATGCCGGCTGGAATTCGATGCTGCGCAACAAGGGTTTCGTGCTCGACTGGATGAAGGACGTGGCGGCCCGGGCGAGGGCGTCGGGCAAGCGGCTGATCGCGTTTTCGCATTATCCCGTCATCGATCCGCTCAACGGCACCTCGACCGACGAGGCCAGGCTGCTCAACGACACCAGCTTCCTGCGCCGCACGCCCAATCCCGAGGTTTCCAGGGTCGCGGCGGCGACCGGCATCAAGCTGCATTTCAGCGGCCACCTGCACATCAACGACACCGCGGTCTTCCGCGACGGTGACGATTTCCTCGTCAATATCGCGGTGCCGTCGATGGTCGGCTTTCCGCCTGCCTACAAGATCGTCGAGTTTGACGGCGAGCGCCTGGATGTCGAGACCATCACCATCGCCGATGTGCCCTGTTATGATGCGGCGTTTGCCCACTACCGCATCGAGGCGGCAAGGGATGGCGTCTCGGCTGCCGTCACCGAAGCGACCAGCCATGCCGACTTCCTCAGCCGGCACCTCACTGAAATGGTGCGCCACCGCTACCTGCCCAAGGAGTGGCCGCAGGATCTGGCTCGTCTGGTGCCGCAGCTGACCCTTGGCGACCTCGATGCCTTCGCCGCCACCTCCCGGCCGCTGTCCGTCGAGGATGCCGGGGCCGTGATCGGGTCCGCCCAGGATGAAGCAGGGACGATGGCTGCGCTGGCGCTGTTCGAGGTGATCGTCGACTGGTACCGGCTGCGCAAGGGCAGGGAGGTCGCGCTCGACTTCATCGATCCGGCGCGCATCGCCGCCTATCGCCTGACAGCGCAGCGATACGCCGCCGGCTCATGGCCGCAGGGCAGCCTGCAGGATCGTTTCGGTTCGTTCATGCGCATGATGATGGACTGGCTCGACAGCCAGCCGTCGCGTGATTTCTCCGTCGACCTCGCCACCGGCGAGGTAAAGTCGAAGGATCATTTGGGCCGCACGGTGCGGCGCCAGACCGGAGCGGCGTGAAAGCAGACGCGGCTGCCACTGACGGCGCCCGGGCCGTTGTTAACGTCCGGGCCGTTGACAACGCCCGAATTGTCGCTGTCGAGCAATGTCGTGATGTGTTCGGCGATCTGGGTGATCGGCTGGCGGAAGGTGGTCAGCTGATAGGACGCCCAACTCGCCTGCTCAATGTCGTCGAAGCCGACGACGCAGAGGTCGGCCGGCACGTTCATGCCGAACTCGACGCGCGCCGCATCCATGAAGCCGCAGGCCAAGAGATCGGTGACGCAAAACGCCGCCTCCGGCCGTTCCGAACCGCTGAGCAGCAGGCGCCCGGCCTCGAAGCCGGCACCATAGCCGGTGGGCCCGGCGCGGGTGATGGTGACGCCGAGGCCGGCCTCGCGCGCCGCCTGTTCGAAGCCGCGCTCGCGGGCCACCAGGCTGGGCGTGCCGGCCTGCGATGAGACGACCGCTATGCGGCGGCAGCCGGCGCGATGCAGCATGTGGAAGGCTTCGCGGGCCGCGACCGTATTGTCGACGGTGATGCTTTCGGGGCCGTCGAGATGGTCGTCGCGGTTGATCAGGATGACGTGCTGGCCACTGTTGATGCAGGTGTTGATCAACGACGCCGGCGGCGTGCCCGACAAGACGACGGTGGCATTGGCGCGGTAGTTCAGCGTCTGGCGCAGGGCTGCCTCGACGCTGTCGCTGTCGCCCGAGGTGTTGATGACCATGGCGACGCGGTTGATCGCCTGCAGGCGCCGCGTGATCGCGTCAAGCAGGCGCGAATGGTAGGGCGTGTTGATGTCGGCGCCGATCAGGCAGACGATGCCGCTGTCTTCATGGATCAGGCTGCGGGCGAGATGATTGACGTGGTAGCCGAGCTGTTCGGCTGCCTCCAGCACCTTCTTGCGGGTGGTTTCCGAAACGCTGGCGCCATCGGTGAAGGTGCGCGACACCGCCGAGCGTGACACGCCGGCCAGCTCCGCCACCTGCTGTGCGCTGACGAATGACCTGCCCGGCTTCATTTCGGACATTGCACAGCTCCGGTTTGGCCACGCGGTGAACCGCTTCGCAAGCGTTGCACAAATGTGCAACGCACTGTCCCTGATACAATCGGATTGTCGCGCCTGCAATGCTTGAGCTGCAATCTTGCAGAGCCGCGGGCGTGGCTAGGATGCCGCTTCGGCCATGGCCTCGACGGGTGGCGTGATATCGGCAACCGACAGGCTGCGGATGAGGGTGGCAAGCTCGGGTTCGTCGATCAGCACGGCCGCATCGGCAGGCGTAAGCCAGGCGCGCTGGCGGGCGCCGGCCTCCTGCCAGGCCTCAAGCTCCTCGCTGACCTCGACGAGATAGGCTGTGACCACGACATGGACGAAGCTTGTCGACAGCCGCTTCCAGTAGCAGTAGCTGCCAGCTGGCTTTTTCAGCGCCTTGCCACGCACGCCGGCCTCTTCACGAGCCTCGATCAGCGCCGCCTGGCGCTCGCTCTTGCCCTTCATCGGCCAGCCCTTCGGGACGATGAAACGACGGGTGCCGCGCGAGGTGACAAGCATGACCTCGAGTTCGCCCTGGTCATCCAGCCGGAACGGAATGGCGGCAACCTGGGCGATGATCTCGCCGTTGCTCGCCTTGCGGATGGTCTTCTTGTCCTTTGGCATTTTCGCCCCGGTCGTTCCTTTGCCTGTGCCGAAGCGCTGTCAGCTTCGATTGTATCACCTCGGCCCGTTTGGGTTCATGACGCTTAAGATAGTGCAATGAACACGATTGCAAAATGCGTAAAAAGCACTCACTCTGCAAGTGACCAAAGCGACAACAGATCGTTAGACGGCGAATAATTATGTGGAGGGAATCGAAATATGAAAACTGCCCTTTTGCGTTCGGCCGCGCTGGCCGGGTTGATGATGGCCGGCGGCACGTCGGCGCATGCTGAAAGCCTGACGCTCTATTGCAGCGCCGACGAGGCCTGGTGCCAGCAGATCAAGACCGGTTTCGAGGAAAAGACCGGCATCACCGTCGACATGACCCGCAAGAGCTCGGGCGAGACCTATGCCCAGGTGCGCGCCGAAGCGAGCAACCCCAAGGGCGACGTGTGGTGGGGCGGCACAGGCGACCCGCACCTGCAGGCAGCCGAGGAAAACCTGACGGAAGAATATGTCTCGCCGATGCGCGGCGAGTTGCACGACTGGGCGATCAAGCAGGCCGAGGCTTCCGGCAACAAGACGATCGGCGTCTATTCGGGCGCGCTCGGCTTCGGCTACAACAAGGATCTTCTGGCCAAGAACGGCTTGCCCGAGCCGAAATGCTGGGCCGATTTGACCAAGCCCGAGTTCAAGGGCCAGGTTCAGATCGCCAACCCGAACTCGTCGGGCACCGCCTATACGACGCTGGCGACGATGGTGCAGCTGATGGGCGAGGACAAGGGCTTCGAGTACATGAAGGCCCTGCACAAGAACATCAACCAGTACACCAAGTCGGGCTCGGCGCCGATCAAGGCCGCAGGCCTCGGTGAAACCACCATCGGCATCGTGTTCATGCATGATGCGGTGGCGCAGACGGCGGCGGGCTTCCCGATCGTCACTGTCGCACCGTGCGAAGGCACCGGTTACGAGATCGGCTCGATGTCGCTGATCAAGGGCGCCCGCAATGCCGAGGCGGCCAAGAAGTTCTACGACTGGGCGCTGACGGCCGAGATGCAGGGCAAGGCCAAGGACGTGAAGTCGTTCCAGCTGCCCTCGAACAAAACGGCCGCTGTGTCCGAGCTGACCCCCGATCTGTCGACGATCAAGCTGATCGACTACGATTTCAAGAAGTACGGTTCGAGCGAAGAGCGCAAGCGGCTGCTTGGCAAATGGGACACGGAGGTCTCCTCGCTACCACAGTAAGACATGCGCTCCCGCGAATTGAGCGGCCGCCTGCATCCGACCGTCGTCCTGTGGATGGCGGTTGGAATGCTCGGCTTTGCCGTGCTGCCTTGGTATGGCGTCGAAGACGGGTTCTTCGGCATGTCCTGGCTGTTTGAGGGTTATCCGCTCGACAGCGCGTTCGCACCGGCCCTGGTGCTCAATCTCAAGGGCGAAAAGCTGTGGCTTGCGCCGCTCGGCCTGTTGTTGGCGGCGCCGTTGCTGTTGTGGGGGCGGAAAAAGTCCGACCCGCTGTTTGGCAAGCTGCTCGTTGCGATCGGTGCGGCGGGTTTTGCCTGGCTGCTGTTCCAGGGTTTTGCCATCGGCCTGCGCGGCTGGCAGTTCGGCTGGCTGCAAGGCCTGTTTGGCGAGCTCGGCGACCGCCAGTTCGGCATGGGCTATGGCGCGCTTCTGGTCGGCCTCGCCTTCCTGTTTCTGTTTTCCCAAGGTCTTGCCGCGCGCGGCGCTGTCGGCGGCGACGTCTTCGTTGTCTCGACCATCGCGTTTGTCGTGGCGGCGGTCGGCCTGTTCATCTTCATGCCGATCCTGCAGATGCTGGCCAATGCGCTGATCACCGAAGACGGCAGCTATTCGCTGACGACCTTCCTCGGCAAGCTGTTCAGCGCCAGGCTGTGGAGCCTCGATTGCCTCGCTGGTGGCAGCCGCTGCGGCGTCGCCTGGAACTCGCTGTTTCTTGCCGTGCTCGTCGGCGTTTTGACGACGGTCCTTGGACTGGTCTTCGCGCTGATGGTGACGCGCACCGGCTTCCGCTATGGCAAGCTGCTCAGGGCACTGACCGTGCTGCCGATCATCACGCCGCCCTTCGTCATCGGCCTCGCCATCATCCTGCTGTTCGGCCTGTCGGGCGCGGTGACGCAGACATTTTCGGAGCTGTTCGGCATCCAGCCGACGCGCTGGATTTACGGCCTGCCCGGCCTGCTGATCGCCCAGTTGCTCGCCTTCACCCCGATCGCCTTCCTGGTGCTGATCGGCGTCGTCGAGGGCGTCAGCCCGTCGATGGAGGAGGCGGCGCAGACGCTGCGCGCCAATCGCTGGCAGACCTTCTGGACGGTGTCGCTGCCGTTGATGCGGCCCGGCCTCGCCAACGCCTTCCTGCTCGGCTTCATCGAAAGCATGGCCGACTTCGGCAACCCGCTGGTTCTGGGCGGCAATTTCGACGTGCTGTCGACGGAGATCTTTTTTGCCATCGTCGGCGCGCAGAACGACGAGGCGCAGGCGGCGATCCTGGCGCTGGTGCTGCTCGCCTTTACGCTGCTCGCCTTCTATGCGCAGCGTTTCTGGCTTGGCAAGAAGTCCTACACCACGATGTCGGGCAAGGGCGACGCCGGCATGCATCCGCAGTTGCCGACCGGTCTCAAGCACGCCGTCTACGGCGTCGCCGGCTTCTGGGTGGCGTTCACCATCTTCATCTATGCGACCATCTTCTACGGCAGTTTCGTCAAGCTGTGGGGCGTCGATCACAGCCTGACCTTTGCCCATTATGTGAAGGCCTTTGCCGTCGGCTGGAACGAATTCGGCATCCACTGGAAGGGCTCGGCCTGGAGTTCGTTCTGGACGACCTTGCAGATCGCGTTGATCTCGTCACCGCTGACGGCAGCCATCGGCCTGCTCACCGCCTATCTGCTGGTGCGGCAGAACTTTGCCGGCAAGAATGCCTTCGAGTTCGGCACCATGCTGTCTTTTGCCATCCCCGGCACGGTGATCGGCGTGAGTTACGTGATTGCCTTCAACGTGCCGCCGATCGAGCTGACCGGCACCGGCATCATCCTTGTCTTGTCGTTCATCTTCCGCAACATGCCGGTGGGCGTGCGGGCAGGCGTGGCGTCGATGTCGCAGATCGACAAGAGCCTCGACGAGTCGTCGCTGACGCTCGGCGCCAATTCCTGGCAGACCTTTTACCGGGTGGTGCTGCCGTTGCTCAGGCCGGCGATCGTTGCCGCGCTGGTCTATTCCTTCGTCCGCGCCATGACGGCGATCAGCGCCATCATCTTTTTGGTCAGCGCCCGCTACGACATGTCGACCAGCTACATCGTCGGCCGCGTCGAAAACAACGAATACGGCATCGCGATTGCCTATTCGGCGGTGCTGATCGGCGTCATGCTGGCGGTTGTCGGACTGATGCAGCTTGTGGTCGGCCGCCGCAACATCGGCCGGCGCGGGCATGAGCTGTCGCAGTCGCGCACCAATGTAAGCCAGCCGGCATTTTCGGGAGGTAGCTGATGATCAAGAGCAACGCCGCTTCGGTGGAGTTCCGCGCGGTCACCAAGGTCTACGGCAAGAGCCCGGTGCCGGCGGTCAACAACGTGTCGCTGTTTGTCGAGGCGGGCAAGCTGGTGACGCTGCTCGGGCCCTCCGGCTGCGGCAAGACGACGACGCTCAGGATGATCGCCGGGCTGGAGATGGCGACGCGTGGCCAGATCCTGATCGGCGGGGCCGATGTCACGCATCTACCGGCGACCGACCGCGACGTGTCGATGGTGTTCCAGTCCTATGCGCTGTTTCCGCATATGACGGTCAATGAGAACGTCCAGTACGGGCTCAAGTTCTCCGGTTTCGCCAAGAAGGAGATCGGCGACCGCGCCCGTGCCGGGCTCGAACTTGTCGGCCTTGGCGGCTACGGCAGCCGCCTGCCGAGCGAATTGTCGGGCGGCCAGCAGCAGCGCGTCGCCGTGGCGCGCGCGCTGGTGCTCGAGCCGCAGGTGCTGCTGTTCGACGAGCCGCTGTCCAATCTCGACGCCAAGCTGAGGCGGCGGGTGCGCGAGGAAATCCGCGACATCCAGACCAAGCTCGGGCTGACGGTGGTCTATGTCACCCACGACCAGGAGGAGGCGCTGGCCGTCTCCGACCGCATCATCGTCATGAACAACGCCGTCATCGCCCAGGACGGCACGCCGCGCGAACTCTACGACGCGCCGGCCGACGCCTTCGTCGCCGACTTCATCGGCGAGGCCAACATCTTCGACTGCGAGATCGCCTCGGTCGAGGGCGGACTGGCCAATGTGCTTCTGGGCGGGCTCGAAACGAAGCTCGACGCGCGCGGCATGTCGCCGGGACCGGCCAAGCTCGCGGTGCGGCCGAGCCGCATCGAGATCAAGCCGGCCGGCAGCCCACGCACCATACCGGGCCGGCTCGACAAGGTGACCTATGTCGGCTCCGACCTGGAGTTCATGGTCGGCACCGAGTTTGGCGAGGTCTTTGCCGTGTCGTCCGACGTCGATGCACCCTTTGTGCCGGGGCAGGATGTCGGGCTGGGATTTGCCGCGCGCGGTCCGGTGCTGATCAGGGCTTAGTTCTCGCTCCCGCCCGGGCTGCCGCTACCTCTCCCGCGCTCATGGTCCTGGTGTTTGGTGAAGCACGCAGGTGCCAGATGCGGAGGTGCCGTGTTCTGGACCGTTGTGGTTTCGGCCACAAGGCGTCCATCGCATCTCGTCATTCCCGACCTCGTGAGCGAGTGAAACGAGCGGAGAGTGTCGGGAATCCATGCCGTGACGCCGAAAATCAAAGCCGGTGTAGGATTTGGCTTCTTGTTCACGTCCGGCTAAGCTTCCACCATGGGACGGAAGGGGTACGTCTACATCCTCGCCTCGCAGAAGAACGGCACGCTGTACATCGGCGTGACATCCGATCTTGCCGGTCGCCTACTCCAGCATCAGACCGGGACCGGCTCCAGGTTTGCTGCCCGCTATGGCGCAATACGGCTTGTCTGGTTCGACGAGTATGACCTGGTTGTCGACGCCATCGCCCGCGAGAAAGCGATGAAGAAATGGCCACGGGCGTGGAAGGTCAAACTGATCGAAGAGCGCAATCCAGAGTGGCGGGACATCGCCTGGCATTTGATGTGACGCGCTGGTCTCGGTCATCTCGCTTGATCTGGACCCCTGTGGTTTCGCCCACGTCACGGCATGGATTCCCGACACTCTCCGCTCGTTTCACTCGCTCACGAGGTCGGGAATGACGAGATGCGGTGGACGCCTTGCCAAGTCTCGACGTCTGCGAATTACAAATCTGCCGCCGGCAAAACCAAAACGAAGTGGCTGGCTGCTGAAGGTTGATCACAACAGCTCCCCTTCTCGTCATTCCCGACCTCGTGAGCGAGTGAAACGAGCGGAGAGTGTCGGGAATCCATGCCGTGACAGTTGTGACATGATGGGAGGGTGGAGGTTCAGTTTCTTTCTCGGGGGTCCTCGGTCGATCTGTGGAACACCAGAGAAAGCCCAAACGCCTCCGCGATGGAAACACCCTCTGCGCTCCCGCGCTAGGAGACAAACCCCTGCGCGGCCGCCGCGACAGCGATGTAGCGGATGAGCTTGGCGATGCTGACGAGAGCAAGAAAGCTCCACAGCGGTTCCTTCAGCGTGCCGGCGATCAGCGTCAGCGGGTCGCCGATGATGGGTACCCAGGAGAGCAGCAGCGTCCAGCGGCCATAGCGGCGGTACCAGTTTTCGGCGCGCTGCAGTGATGCCGAGCCGACCGGAAACCAGCGGTGGTGCTTGAAGCGTTCGACCTGGCCGCCGATCAGCCAGTTCACGAGGGAGCCAAGCACGTTGCCAAAAGTGGCGACGGCAACGAGCAGGGCAATCGAATAGCCGCCATTGATGGTCAGCCCGGCAAGCAGGGCTTCGGACTGCGCCGGCAAAAGCGTCGCGGCGGCGAAGGCCGCGACGAAGAGACCGCCATAGGCGGCGAGGCTGGTCACCGGAATTTCACGCCGGTCACTGCGTCTGCATGCGGCCGGACAGGCCGTCGATAATCGGGCAATCGGGCCTGGCGTCACCATGGCAGTTGTGCACGAGGTGGCGCAGCGTGTTGCGCAGTTCGGTCAGTTCGGCCAGCTTGCGGTCGATCTCGACAAGCTTGGTCTCGGCGATGGCCTTGACGTCGGCGCTCTCGCGCTCCTTGTCGCCATAGAGCGACAGAAGCTGGCGGCATTCCTCGACCGAAAAGCCGAGGCTGCGCGAGCGCTGCAAAAAGCGCAGGCGGTGCACGTCGGACATCGAATAGTCGCGATAGCCATTGTCGGCGCGGTCGGGGCGCAACAGGCCGATGTCTTCGTAATAACGGATGGTCTTGGCCGGCAGGCCCGACTTTTCCGAAGCGGTACCAATGTTCATGGTCACTCCTCGATCAACTTGGGTGTCATATAAAGCTTCCAGTAACTGGAAGTGCAAGGGGCTGGCGAAATCGTGATGCAGGCCGGCGCTGGTGGCGCCGACCTGCCGCATCTTGCCGGTGCATGATCCCGAAAGCTGATGCCACCTCCGGGAGCATGCCCGGGCTCAGTCGGCGTAGGCCATCGAGGTCATCATGCCGCCGGCCATGTGGTAGAGATGGTGGCAGTGCAGCGCCCAGTTGCCGGCATTGTCGGCATCGAAGGCGATGGTCACCATGCCCATATTGGCCGGCACCAGCACCGTGTCGCGCACCGCACCGGCAAAACGCTTGCCGTTGACCGCGACCACCTGGAAGTGGTGGCCGTGCAGGTGCATCGGATGCGGCATGGTGGTGTGGTTCATGAAGGTCAGCTCGAAGCGATCGCGGCTCGCCACCGCCAGTGGCTTGTCCTGGCCGTGCATGGCGCCATCGAGGGTCCAGACATAGTTGGGGCCTTCGCCGAGCATCATGGTGTGCTTGCGCGTGGCGGCCTTGTCGTCGAGCGGCCTGGCCGCCCTGAGCTTCTGTTCGAGCTCGACGCCGACGGCGGGGAAGTCCTCGTCGGCCATGTCAGCGAGCTTGCCGACCGACGCGCCCCTGGCGGCAAGAACGATGCCGCTGCGCATGCGGCCGCCTTCCTGCACGGCAAGGATGGGCCAGGCTGAAGCCTGCTTCGGCAGTTCGAGCATGATGTCGAGGCGCTGGGCCACGGCGAACTCGAAGCGCTGGCCTTCGAGCGGCTCGACCGGCATGCCGTCGACAGCGATCAGCCTGCCCTGGAGCTGGCCGAGATCGAGCCACATGTTGGTCGAGGCGGCACCGTTGATCAGGCGCAGACGAACGCGTCCACCCGGCTCGACAGTGAAAACCTCAGGGTCGTCGAGGGTGCGGTCATTGGCCAGCAGGGCGTCGTACTGCACGTCCTGCAGGTGGGACATTGCCCCCGCCGGGCCAGCCATCTGGCCGCCGCCCATCTGCATGCCGCCCATCGCGCCATGGTCCATGGTGCCGTGATCCATCTGGCCGCTGCCCATCGCCATGCCTGGCATGTTGTGGCCCTCGTGCCCCGAAGCTGCCGGAGCGGGCGCCGGCGCCATGGCGCTCATGTCGTGGCCGCCGGCCTTGAGCTCGGCAAGGATCTCCCTGGGATCGCGGAAGGTGAAGTCGTGGAACAACACCACCACCTCCTGCACGTCCTGGCCTGCTTCAGCCGGGTCGCGCACGATCAGCGGCGCTGCCAGCATCAGTTGCTCCTGCAGGCCGAAATGCGAATGCATCCAGAAGGTGCCGGGCCGGGCGACCGGAAAGTCGTAGTCGTGGCTGCCGCCGTCGGGAATCGGCTCCTGCGAGATGCCGGCGACGCCGTCCTGCCGCCAGGGCGGGGTGAGGCCGTGCCAGTGGATGGCCGTCGGTTCGCCGATGAGGTTCTTCAGCCTGACGCGGAAGTTGTCGCCGGCATTCATGACGAGGCCGGAAGAGCCGTCGGCCTGGGTGAGGCCAAAGACATTGGCGGGTTTGCCCTTGACCTCGATGACGCGCTTGCCCGCGGTTACGACCTTGTGGCCTTGGGCGTGGGCCGGGCGCACCGGCAGGAGCAGGGACGGGACTGCGGCAGCCGAAAGCGTTGCCGCCGATGCCGCGATGAAGCCGCGGCGCGAAAGGGTATTCATGTTCATGGTCTCCAAAACTGATGTCTCCCGGCGCTGACAGGGCCGGAGCGTGCGCGTCGAAACGCGTCAGTTCAGGAGTGGGATGGTGGTCGCAGGTGAGGTGCTGCGATCGATCCGTGCAGCGGTTCGGTCCTGGCGGGAAAAGGCGAGACGCCAGCAAGTTCGGGGAAGCCCGTGGGCAGCGGCAGCGGTGCGCAATAGCTGCACGAGGCGAGACATTGCGCCAGGCAGGCGCGTGCGTCCTTGTCTGGGTCGCAGCAACCGGCGTCGGCCTTGGCGTGATGCGACATCATCTGGGTGGCGTGCGGCTGGTGCTGGCCGTCGGCGGGGTGAGCGGAGGCGGCCTGGCCGAGCGCCAGGAAGAACAGCAACACCAGCGGCAGCATCAGCCGCAGGAGCCTCAGCATGCTGGCCCTGCCGTCATCCATCACGGCAACACGCGCACGGGCCTGCCCGCGCTGCTGAGCGCTGAGCGGATGGGTCGTCGCCGGGATGTGCTGCATCGAATGCATGTCCTATAGATGGGGATTGCGACCCCTTGAGGTCAAGCGGCGTTGTTGTCGCTTGCCTCTGATGTGAAGAAGACATCGGCGTGAATGTCGCCGGCCGGCACCCCGCGCGCGCCGAGAACTGACATGGCAGCGTCGACCATGGCGGGAGGGCCGGCGACATAGGCCTTGGCGCCAGTAAGGTCGCGATGGTCCTCAGTGAGTGCGTCTGAAGCAAAGCCGCTGCGCCAGCCCTTCGCGGCAGTCTGCGACAGCACCGGGACGAAGCTCAGCTTGGGAAATCTCCGTTCCAGGGCGCGAAAATGCGCGACCAGATAGAGGTCGCGTTCGGCGCGGACGCCGAAATAGACATGGATCGGCTGGGCCAAGCCGGAAAGCAGCGCCGTCTCGACGATCGACTTGACCGGGGCGAGGCCGCTGCCGCCGGCAAGGGCAACGATCGGGCCGGCATGGGCCTCGCGCAGATAGGCCGAGCCGCTGGGGCCTTGGATCAGGACCGTGTCGCCCGGCTTCAGCGAGGTGTGGATCAGCCCGCTGGTGCGGCCGCCAGGCACCGCCCTGACGTGAAGTTCGACAAGCTCCTCGTCGGGCCGGCTGGCCATCGAATAATTGCGTGGCGGCGCGCCCGGCATGGTCAGCGACAGATATTGCCCGGCGGCGAAGCGGAAGTTTTGGCGATCGGCAAGTTGAAGACGGAGTGCGACGATGTCGTGTGTCATGGCCTTGATGACAACGACCTCGGCGTCCTGCATGACAGGCTGTGCTGTGGCGAAGCTTTCGTCGAGCCATTCGACGACGACGTCATCGGCAGGCACGGCGCGGCAGGCGAGGATGAGCCCGTCTTCGCGCTCCAGTTCGGTGAGCGCAAAAGGTGAGTGTTTACCGAGCTCGACATGGCCGGAGATGAGACGCGACTTGCAGGCGCCGCAGCGGCCGGAACGGCAGCTGTGCGGGTAGGCGATGCCGGCGTCGAGGGCTGCCTCAAGGATCGTCCTGGTGTCGCCGACCGCGATGCGGCGGCCGGGCTGGGGCAGGGTCAGGTAGGTCATTGTCATGCCGCCCTGGTCAGGTCGAGCAGCGCTTCGATCTCGGCGCGCTGGGTGGCGAAGGTGCCGTAAAAGACGTGCTTGCCGTCGATGATGGTGATGGGGGCGACGCGCACGCCGGTGCGGCGCTTGGCTTCGTCGGCGATTTCAGGGTCGCGCAGGTCGCGCTCGACGAAGGGCAGGCTCTCAGCATTGAGCCAGCGCTTCAGCGCCAGGCAGTCGGGGCAGGTGGGCGTGGTGAAGATCTCGATCCAGGGAGCGTTGGGCATGACGGCCTCGCGTGATGAGGAGAGGGGACGAGCGGCCTGCCTGCACGAGCGCGATCTGTCTGAAAGCGGATGTCCGCTTTCGGGATCTTGCTCCTGGGGCAGGCCGCGAGGGCTGGCTAGGCGGCGGGGACCAGTGCGGGAGCGGTCGATGCCGCCGTTGCGCGGGCCGGGGCCTTGAAGCGCTTCAGCCGCATCGCATTGCCGAGCACGAAGACGCTCGACATCGCCATCGCGCCTGCCGCCAGCATCGGCGACAGCAAAGTGCCGCTGACCGGGTAGAGCACGCCAGCCGCGACCGGAATGAGGGCGGCGTTGTAGGCAAAGGCCCAGAACAGGTTCTGCCTGATGTTGGCGATCGTCGCCTTGGACAGTGCGATCGCGTTGGTCACACCGAGCAGGTCGCCCGACATCAGTACCACGTCGGCACTTTCGATGGCCACGTCGGTGCCGGTGCCGATGGCAATGCCGACATCGGCCTCGGCGAGTGCCGGCGCGTCGTTGATGCCGTCGCCGACGAAGGTCACCGCGCGGCCACCTGAACGCAGGCGCTTGATGGCGTCGACCTTGCCGTCGGGCAGCACTTCGGCAACGACCTCGTCGATGCCGAGCTGGGCGGCGATGGCTTCGGCGGTGCGACGGTTGTCGCCTGTGATCATCGCCACCTTGAGGCCCAGATCGTGCAGCGCGCGGATCGCCTGCGGCGTCGTCGGCTTGATCGGGTCGGAAACCGCGATGACAGCCGCGAGCTTGCCGTCGACCGCCGCATAGAGCGGGGTCTTGGCCTTGTAGCCCATGCGGATGGCGGTCTCGGCGAAGTCCTGCACCGAAATGCCGAGCCTGGCCATGTAGCGGTCGGCACCGACGTCGACGCGATGCGCACCGACGCTGGCGCTGACGCCGAAGCCGGGCACTGCCTCGAACGAACCGACCTCGGCCAGAGCGAGACCTTCATCCCTGGCTGCTGCGACGATTGCAGCGGCAACCGGATGTTCGGACTGCGCCTCCACGGCTGCTACCAGCGCCAGCACCCTGGCACGGTCAAAGCCGCTGGCGACGTCGAGGTCGGTCATCACGGGCTTGCCGGCGGTCAGCGTACCGGTCTTGTCGAGCGCCACGACCGAGGTCGACTTCAGCGATTGCAGTGCTTCGCCGTTACGGAACAGCACGCCCAGTTCGGCGGCACGGCCGGTGCCGACCATGATCGAGGTCGGGGTGGCGAGGCCCATGGCACAGGGGCAAGCGATGATCAGCACGGCAACGGCATTGACCAGCGCGAAGGTCGCCGCAGGCTCGGGGCCGGAGACCAGCCAGACGATGAAGGTCAATGCGGCTGCGGCCATAACGGCGGGCACGAACCAGGCCGTGACCTTGTCGACCAGCGCCTGGATCGGCAGCTTCGACCCTTGCGCCGTTTCGACCATGCGGATGATCTGGGCCAGCAGCGTGTCGGCGCCGACCTTGGTGGCGCGGTAGGTGAAGGCGCCGGTCTTGTTGATGGTGCCGCCGACGACCTCGGCACCTTCGCCCTTGCTGACCGGGATCGGTTCGCCCGAGATCATGGATTCGTCGACGAAGGACGAGCCTGAAAGCACGATGCCGTCGACGGGCACCTTGTCGCCAGGGCGGACCTGCACGACGTCGCCGGCAACGACCTCGTCGAGCGGAATGTCTGTGAACGCGCCGTTGCGTTCGACACGCGCCGACTTGGCCTGCAGGCCCATCAGCCGCTTGATCGCTTCCGAGGTACGGCCCTTGGCCTTGGCTTCGAGCACACGGCCGAGCAGGATCAGCGTGACGATGACGGCCGAGGCCTCGAAATAGACATTGGCGGTGCCGGCGGGCAGTGCGCCCGGTGCAAAGGTGGCGACGACCGAATAGGCCCAGGCGGAACTCGAGCCGAGCACGACCAGCGAGTTCATGTCAGGTGCGAGACGCAGCAAGGCCGGTACACCCTTCTGGTAGAAGCGCAGGCCGGGGCCGAACTGGACGATGGTCGCCAGTACGAAGAAGGCGATGTAGAGCTTCTGCTGGCTGACATTCATCATCAGCCAGTGATGCAGGGCGGGGATGGCGTGCGAGCCCATCTCCAGCACGAAGATCGGCAAGGTGAGCACGGCGGCGATGGCGAAGTCGCGCTTGAGGCGGGAGAACTCGCGGTAACGCGCCTCCTCGCGGCTGTCGCCTTCGGCACCCGCCTGCTCGACGCGGCGCGGCTCGTAGCCGGCCTTGCGGATGGCGGCATCGATCGCTGTGCGCGTGGTGCCGGCCAGCGTCTCGATGGTGGCGCGTTCGGTGGCGAGATTGACCGAAGCCGCCTTCACGCCCGGCACGGCAGCGATGGCCTTTTCGACCCGGCGCACGCAGGAGGCGCAGGTCATGCCTTCGATCTCGACTTCTATCTTTTCGACCGCCACGTCATAGCCGGCGTTGCGGATGGCGGCGATGACGCCGCCGGCGTCGATGCTGCCGCCGAAAGTCACGTCAGCACTTTCGGTGGCGAGGTTGACTGTGGCGGTGGTCACACCAGGCACCTTGGCGATGGCCAGCTCGACGCGGCGCACGCAGGAGGCGCAGGTCATGCCCTCGATCGGGAAGTTTTGCCTACCCGCTTGGCTTGGGGGCGGATTGAATGGTGCGTTCATGGCCATGGACCTCTATGTCATCAATTTCGAACAGAGGTCTAAGGCTTCCAGTGTTGGGAAGGTCAACAGCTCCAGCGCATGTTTTTCAGCGTCGATGTAACTGACTGAAAGTATTGGCATATACCCTTGCATTGTGGGTCCCGGGGCTTTGCCGGTTACGAAAAAGTCGTGGTAACAAATCCGTGATCGAAAAATGTTTGACCTTCCTGTAGCTGGAAACACCAGATTGCAGAAACGGCGCGATGCCGACCTAACCAAGGATCTTGAAATGCTGAAGATGAATGTTCCCGACATGACCTGCGGCCATTGCGCCGGCATGGTCACCAAGGCCGTGCAGAGCGTCGACGCGGCCGCGCGCATCGATATCGATCTCAAGGCGCAGACGGTTTCAGTCGAAACCAGTGCCGATGCCGCCAGGGTCGCCCAGGCGCTCGACGCCGCCGGCTATCCGGCCCAGGCGATCTGAAACCTGCCGGAAAGGGCGGCGCGACCGGGGGCGGTCCGCCGCCACTTCGTTTGACATGGCGCGCTTTGACTTTGTGCGCAACAGCATAAAGCCGGCTGTGCAAGAGTTTCCGCAGCCACAAGTGGCCGCGCGAACTTGACGCAACCTGCAACCGCCCTCCTGCTCTAGTATTTCCGCGCCAAATCAAGCTATGATGCGGCAGGCCTTCCTCAGGGGACAGCGTCCCCCGGAATGCCCGGGGAGGACAGAGGATGGCCATAGCGCTCGTACTCGTTCTTGTTGTCGTCGGCTCGGTGCTGTTTCATGTGCTGAGCCCATGGTGGTGGACGCCGATAGCCTCCAACTGGGGCTACATCGACAGCACTCTCGTTGCGACTTTCTGGATCACCGGTGCCGTCTTCTCGGCCGTCGTCCTGTTCATGGCCTATTGCGTCTATCGCTTCCGCCACAAGGAAGGGCAGAAGGCCGCCTATGAACCCGAAAGCAAGAAGCTCGAATCCTGGCTGACGCTGATCACGGCGGTCGGCGTCGCGGCGATGCTGGCGCCGGGCCTCTATGTCTGGGGCCAGTTCGTCACCGTGCCCAAGGATGCCACCGAGGTCGAGGTCGTCGCCCAGCAATGGCAGTGGAGCTACAGGCTGCCGGGCGCCGACGGCAAGCTCGGCACCTCGAACGCCCGGCTGATCAATTCCGACAATCCGCTCGGCATCAATCCCGAAGATCCCAACGGCCAGGACGATGTCGTGGTCGAGGCCGCCGACCTGCATCTGCCGATCGACAAGCCGGTCAAGATGCTGCTGCGCTCGATCGACGTGCTGCATGATTTCTACGTGCCCGAGTTCCGCGCCAAGATGGACATGGTGCCTGGCATGGTCACCTATTTCTGGTTCACCCCGACACGGACGGGAACCTTCGAAGTGCTGTGCGCGGAACTCTGCGGCACGGGACACGGTTTCATGCGCGGCATCGTCATGGTCGACACCGAGCAGGACTACACGAGCTGGCTGCAGCAGCAGTCGACATTCGCCCAGCTGACCGGTCCCGCCAAGGTGGGCGCCCTGGTCGACCAGGCGAAAGCCACCGCGAAGATGGAATAGGAGACACGGCGCGACCGCTTGAAGGCGGCCTCACCGCGAAGGCAGAGGCAAGAGCAAGGTGCACGCATGGTCGATGTCACGCCCCACGGAGCAGACCTGATCCCACCGGCCGAAGTGGGCGAGATGGATCTCTACCATCCGCACAGCTGGTGGACGAAATACGTTTTCTCGCAGGACGCCAAGGTCATCGCCATCCAGTATTCGGGCACCGCACTTGCCATCGGGCTCGTCGCGCTGGTGCTGTCGTGGCTGATGCGGCTGCAGCTCGGCTTTCCCGGCACCTTCGATTTCATCACGCCCGAGGCCTATTACCAGTTCATGACCATGCACGGCATGATCATGGTCATCTACCTGTTGACGGCCCTGTTCCTCGGCGGCTTCGGCAACTACCTGATCCCGCTGATGGTCGGCGCGCGCGACATGGTGTTTCCCTATGTCAACATGCTGAGCTACTGGATCTACCTGCTCGCCGTTTTGGTGCTGGTGGCAAGCTTCTTCGCGCCCGGCGGGCCGACGGGTGCCGGCTGGACGCTCTATCCGCCGCAGGCGATCCTTTCGGGCACGCCAGGCGGCACGGGACCGGGCATCATCCTGATGCTGGTGTCGCTGATCCTGTTCATCATCGGCTTCACCATGGGCGGTCTCAACTATGTCGTGACCGTGCTGCAGGGGCGCACGCGCGGCATGACGCTGATGCGGCTGCCGCTGACGGTGTGGGGCATCTTTACCGCCACCGTCATGGCGCTGCTGGCCTTCCCGGCCCTGTTCGTCGCCTGCGTGATGATGCTGTTCGACCGCGCCATCGGCTCGAGCTTCTTCATGCCGGCGATCGTCGAGATGGGCGAGCAGTCACCGCACAATGGCGGCAGCCCGATCATGTTCCAGCACCTGTTCTGGTTCTTCGGCCATCCCGAGGTCTACATCGTGGCGCTGCCGGCCTTCGGCATCGTCTCCGACCTGATCAGCACCCATGCGCGCAAGAACATCTTCGGCTACCGCATGATGGTGTGGGCGATCGTCGGCATCGGCGCGCTGTCCTTCGTGGTCTGGGCGCACCACATGTATGTCTCGGGCATGCATCCCTATTTCGGCTTCTTCTTTGCCACCACCACCCTGATCATCGCCGTGCCAACGGCGATCAAGGTCTACAACTGGGTGCTGACCTTGTGGCGCGGCGACATCCACCTCACCATCCCGATGCTGTTTGCGCTCGCCTTCATCGTCACCTTCGTCAATGGCGGGCTGACCGGGCTGTTCCTGGGCAACGTCGTCGTCGACGTGCCGCTGTCGGACACCATGTTCGTCGTCGCCCATTTCCACATGGTGATGGGCGTGGCGCCGATCATGGTCGTCTTCGGCGCGGTCTATCACTGGTATCCCAAGATCAGCGGCCGGATGCTCAACGAGTGGATGGGACGGTTCCATTTCTGGGTCACCTTCATCGGCGCCTACCTGATCTTCTTCCCGATGCATTATGTCGGACTGGTCGGCGTTCCCAGGCGTTATCCCGAGCTCGGCGACACCGCCTTCATCCCGCCGTCGGTGCATACGCTGAACGAGTTCATCACCGTCGCAGCACTGACCGTTGGCTTCGCCCAGCTGGTGTTCCTGTTCAACCTGTTCTGGAGCATCCGCCACGGCAAGGAAGCGGGCGACAATCCATGGCGGGCAACGACACTGGAATGGCAGACGGCGGGAACACCACCGCCGCATGGCAATTTCGGCAGAGAACTGCCCGTCGTCTACCGCTGGGCCTATGACTACTCGGTACCAGGCGCACCTGAGGATTTCATCGCCCAGAACGATCCCGGTCCGGCCACGCAAGGCGGGCCGGCATGAGCGCCATCCTGATCTTCCTCGCTTTGGTCATGGCCGTCGCCGGCTGGTGGCTGGCGCGCCAGCGGCTGATGTCCAAGCCGTGGCTGGAAGCAGGATCGGTCAACGCCTTTCCCGAGACGGAAGCGTCTTTGCTGCATCCGGCAAAGCTCGGCCTGGGCGTGTTTCTCGCTGTCGTCGGCGCCCTGTTTGCGCTGTTCATCAGCGCCTATTTCATGCGCATGGTCTATGCCGACTGGCAGGCGGCACCGATGCCGTGGCTGCTGTGGCTCAACACCGGCATGCTGGTGCTGGCGAGCGTGGCGCTGCAATGTGCTGTGGTCGCCGCGCATAAGGGGCAGGTCGACAATCTGCGCCTTGCCTTGCTCGTGGGCGCGCTGACGTCGGTGGCATTCCTCGGCGGGCAGCTGCTGGCCTGGCGCGACCTTGCCGCCGGCGGCTACTTCGCCGCCGAGAACCCGGCCGTCAGCTTCTTTTACCTGATCACCGCGATGCACGGCCTGCACATCATAGGCGGGCTGCTGGTGCTTGGCCGAACCAATGTCAGGGCGTGGCGCGGCGAAAGGCCGGCAAAGCTTACGCTGACGACCGAGCTGTGCGCCATGTACTGGCACGTGCTGCTTGTCGTGTGGCTGGTGCTGTTTGCCGTGCTGGCGGGCTGGGCCGCCGACTTCGTCGACATCTGCCGCCAGTTGCTGAGCTGAGGAGAACGCGGATGGCCGAAACCACGCTGGGACATGCCGACCACACCGCGCCGCGGCCGCCGGGCCTGCGCGGCTTCATCGCCGACTGGTCGTCGGACCAGCGCGCGTTCAAGGGTGTCTCGTGGGGGAAGGCCATGATGTGGATCTTCCTGCTCAGCGACACCTTCATCTTCGGCTGCTTCCTGCTGTCTTACATGACCGCGCGCATGTCGACCGTGGTGCCATGGCCGAACCCGAGCGAGGTCTTCGGCCTGCATCTGTTCGGCCAGAACATTCCGTTGATCCTGATCGCGATCATGACCTTCGTGCTGATCTCGTCCTCCGGCACGATGGCGATGGCGGTCAATTTCGGCTATCGCCGCGACCGCAGGAAGACGGCGATCCTGATGCTGCTGACCGCAGCCCTCGGCGCCACCTTCGTCGGCATGCAGGCCTTCGAGTGGACCAAGCTGATCAGCGAGGGCGTGCGGCCATGGGAGAACCCGTGGGGTGCAGCACAGTTCGGCTCGACCTTCTTCATGATCACCGGCTTCCACGGCACCCATGTGACCATCGGCGTGATCTTCCTGTTGATCGTCGCGCGCAAGGTGTGGCGCGGTGATTACGAGACCGGCGAGCGGGGGTTCTTCACCAGCCGGCGCGGCCAGTATGAAAGCGTCGAGATCATGGGGCTCTACTGGCACTTCGTCGATCTGGTGTGGGTGTTCATTTTCGCGTTCTTCTATCTTTGGTGAGGTGAAGTGATGGCACAGGTAGAGGCGCAGGATCACGGGCTGCACGGACATGCCGCTCCCGCTCCGGCAATGGCGCATGCCGAAGGGCAGCAACACCCGATCAAGCTCTATCTGGTGGTCTGGGGCTGGCTGTTCATCCTCAGCGCCTGCTCTTACGCGGTCGATTATTTCGCGCTTCAGGGCATGCTGAGATGGAGCCTGATCCTGATCTTCATGATGCTGAAGGCGGGCCTGATCGTCGCCGTGTTCATGCACATGGCCTGGGAGCGGCTGGCGCTGAGCTACGCCATCATCGTGCCGCCGCTGGTGATTTTGGTGTTCGTCGCGATCATGGTGGTCGAGGCCCGCTACACCGAAATCACCCGGGTGCTGTCGTTCGGCACCGGGCAATAGGCAGGGGCATTTTGGCCGGCCGACGGCTCGGCTCACCGCTCGCGTTCTTCGTTGACAGGAAAAATGATGGGAGGAGAATGAGCTTTCTCGTTCTCCGATGCGTCACCCCTCCAACACAAGGACGCCCACGATGACGATCGCAAGGAAACTTGAAGACTACCTGACCGGCAAGGGTATCAACTACGATACCGTTGCCCATCACCGGACCTCGACCAGCAGCCAGACGGCGCTGGCAGCACAATTACCCGGTCGCAGGTTGGCCAAATCGGTGCTGCTGCACCATGAAATGGGTTATGCGCTGGCGGTGGTTCCCAGCAGCCACCGGGTCGAGCTCAGCACGCTGCAGGACGTCATCGACAAGCGTCTCGGGCTCGCCTCGGAAGACGAGGTCAGCCAGCTGTTCAGCGACTGCGACATCGGTGCCGTGCCGCCGGTGGGTGCCGCCTATGACGTGCCTGTCATCCTCGACGAAAGCTTTGGCGCTGAAGGCGACGTCTATTTCGAGGGCGGCGACCACAGGACGCTGGTGCATGTCACCGGCTCTGACTTCCGCAACCTGCTGCAAGGCGCGCGGTTAGCCCGCTTCAGCCACCCGGCGTGATCAAAGCCGAAGCCTCTAACGCCCGCCCCCTTGGCAGGGCGGGCGGCAGGGCGGGCGAAGGTCTTAAATCGAGGGGGCTGAGCCGACGGCTGAACGCCGCCGTCGAGCAATGGTTCAGGCGGCGCGCTTGCGCGTCTTCTTGACCGGTACAGGTGCCGGCGCCGGTTCGATCAGCTTGCGGTAGAGGTGCCAGGTCGAATGGCCGAGCACCGGCAGCACTATCGCCAGGCCGACGAGCAGCGGTATGGATCCGAGCACAAGACCGGCGGCGACGATCAGGCCCCAGAGCAGCATCGGTATCGGGTTGGCCATGATCGCCCGTGCCGAGGTCTCGACGGCGGCATAGGCGCCGATGTCACGATCAAGCAGCAGCGGGAAGGCAACGACAGTGGTGCTCAACGCGACAAGGGCAAACATCAGGCCGACGAGGTTGCCGACGACCATCAGGGTCCAGCCGCGCTGGGTGGTCAGCACGTCGGTGATGAAGGCGGTGTAGCTCGCCGGTGCGCTGTCGCCATAGAGCCATGCGAACAGCGCCTGCGCGGTGAACAGCCAGGCGACGAACAGCGCCATAAGCATGATGCCGAGGACGGCGATGGCCGGCATGGCGGGCGACTGCCTGACCTCGAAGGCGTGTTTCCACGAGGTGTCGAGGTGTTGTTCGCGCCGGCGGCTGATCTCATAGAGGCCAAGGGCCGCGAACGGTCCGAGCAGGGCGAAGCCGGTGACCAGCGGATAGATCAGCTGCAGCGCGTTGCCGCCTGAGGTCCATGTGATCAGGAACACGCCGACAACCGGATAGATCAGGCATAAAAAGACATAGTGTGAGGGTTTGTCCCAAAAATCTTCAAATCCCAGGCGAAGCGCGTCGAAGACATCCGCAATCCCTATCCGACGTATGGCGGGGTGTTCGACGCTGCTGCCAGTGCCTGCTGCGTAAACGTGGAAATTTGCCATGAACCATTCCTCCGAGATCGGGTCCGGTTCGGGTCGCGGCTCGCGGTGCTGCCGTCCAGCGTGTCTGGTCACGCGAAACCGCGACCTGCACCGGGTGGGATGATAGCAACCATCGCCGCCCTTGTCGCCCCTTTGGCGTGCTGGCGCCAAAGGCTGCAACGGAATGGCGCATGGCGCGTTGGCATTGGCAACGCTAGTATCGCCAGCGTCGGCGCTTGGCGCCGGCCTGACCAGGGAGACAGCCATGAGAGCGACGGCATGGGGCGTCCAAGCCCTTCTTGCAGCTTCGTTTCTAGCCACCAATCCGGTTCATGCGGCAGGCGACGCGGCCGCCGGCAAGAAGGTCTTCACCAAATGCATGGCCTGCCACGACATGGCGGTCGACAAGAACAAGATCGGCCCATCGCTGCACGGTGTCATCGGCCGCACGGCGGGCACGCTGCCGAGCTTCGAAGCCAAATATTCCGACGCCATGAAAGCGGCCGGTGCCGGTGGCCTCGTCTGGGACGAGACCAACATCGCCGCCTATATGAAAGCGCCCAAGGAGAAGATCCCAGGCAACAAGATGGCGTTCCCCGGTCTCAAGGACGACGCCGACATTGCCAATGTGATTGCATATATCGAAGAGATGTCGAAGTAGCGCGCAGGCGTTCACCGACACTGCTTTCGTCAGGGCTTTCATCAGGCTGGACGGGTGCCTGACCGGTCGCCATGCGCGACCGGCAGAGTGCTTCATTTCCACGCCAGCGAGCGACAGCGCATGCCTTGGGCGTGGCTGCCTTTCCGTCGGGACGAGACATCGTGCCAACCGCTGCTGTGGCGCGCTTTCACCTGGCCCTGGCAAGCTGCGTCGTTCCACGCCTGCCGTGAAATTTCACCCTTGCTGACATTGTATGAAATTGTTATCGCTTTGCCATATTGTATGCATTGGTTTTGAATCACTTAGCTATTCTCGCCTTTCCTTGGAGGGGAAAAATTGCGGCCCGCTTGGGGGGCTAGGCGGCCGCAACATTTCCTTGGCGCAATGCCCTCTTTTTCCTTCTTGCTCTTTCTCAATCCGGTGCGTCGAAGTCGGGCGCCACAGCCGCGATATTGTAGGCCTCGAGCCGTGCCGTCGGGGCGTCGGCCGTATCGAAGCTCAGGATCGTCGCGGTCCCAGGCGTCACCGGCACGACACGCGAGGGCGGCAGTCCCAGGAAGGCGTGGCAGGCAGCGCGGATGACACCGCCATGGACGATGGCGAGGGTGTCGCCGTTGCACTTCTTCAGGCAGTCCCGCAACCCTTCGACGATGCGGGCGCAGAAATCCGCCCATGGCTCGCCTCTGTCGGGGGTGAAGGTGCCTGCGCGCCAGGCGAGATATTCGTGCGGCCGCTCGGCCTCGAGCTCGTGCTTGATGCGGCCGGTCCAGTTGCCCATGTCGATCTCGCGCAGGCGCGGGTCGAGCGGCGCATCGCCATAACCGAGCAGGCCGGCGGTCTGGCGCGTCCGGCCTAGGTCGGAGACCACGACGTGATCAGGCGCCATCGCCTTGGCGAAGGAGGCGAAGCTCTGGACCTGCTTGATGCCACGCGGCGACAGCGGCGCATTGTCATGGCCCTGGAGTCTGTGCTCGGCGTTCCAGGTGGTCTCGCCATGGCGCACCATTACCAGTCTCATCAGCTAATCCTTTCACCACTCATTGCAAAAACTGCGCTCGGCCCGTTGACGAAGCTGAGGCTTATCTGGTCGCCGATCGCGGCACGGAAGTAGCCGTCGGCCATCGCCGTCAGCCGCTGCCCACCCGAAAAGGCCGTCACCATGGTGCGCCCGGCGATCGGGGCGGCTTCCTCGAAACGCGCGCTGATCGTCGGCCGCCCCTCGATATTGCCGACCATCAGATCGTGGGCACGGTAGAGAAGCTGCACGCCATCGCGCGCTTCGGCGCGGCCGGCGTCGGCTAGGCGCAGGCCGTCATAGACAAGGCCGTCGCCGCTCCTACTGACTTCGATCAGATTGGCCGGCGGCGTGCCAAGAAAGGTAGCGACGAAGGTGGTGCGCGGGTTTTCCAGCAACTCGAGCGGCGCGCCGAACTGTTCGACCTTGCCATTGTTGAGCACGGCGACATGGCTTGCCATGGTCATCGCCTCGACCTGGTCATGGGTGACGTAGACAGAGGTTGCGCCGGTGGCGCGGTGGATGCGCATCAGCTCGCTGCGCATCTCGATGCGCAGCTTGGCGTCGAGGTTGGACAAAGGCTCGTCGAACAACAGGATGTTCGGCTTGGGGCCGATGGTGCGGGCGATGGCGACGCGCTGCTGCTGGCCGCCCGAAATCTCGGCCGGGTAACGCTCCTTGAGCGCTGCGATGCCGAGCAGCCCGAGCACCTCGTCGACGCGGGCGGTACGCTCCGCCTTGCTCCATTTCGCCACCTTGAGCGGCCATTCGATGTTGCCGGCGACAGTCATGTGCGGCCACAGCGCGTAGCTCTGGAACACCAGGCCGGCGTCGCGGGCGCCGGCATCGGCAACCAGGCCGCGGGCGCCGTCGGAGACAATGCGGCCCATGAAGGCCATTTCGCCCTCGCTCGGGGTTTCCAGGCCGGCGAGCATTCTGAGCAAGGTCGACTTGCCGCAGCCGGACGGGCCGACAAGCACCAGGAAGGCGCCCTGCGGCACCGAGATGTCGACATTGTCGACGGCGGTGAAGCTGCCGAAACGCTTGGAGACGTTGCGGATCGCGATCGCGGCCGGATTGCCGTTGGCGGGGCTCATGCGGATTTCCACTTCTGGACGCGGTTCTGCAGGCGGTGCGCCAGGAGCGTGGCGACGACGCAAAGGACGAGGATGACCATGGTGATGGCGTTGGCGAACTGCATGAAGCCTTCGGCGGCATAGCGGTAGGCGAGCATGCTGAGGACGGGCGAGGTCGAGGTGAAGAGCAGCACGACCAGCGACAGGTCGCGGACGATCTTGACGAAGACCAGCAGTGCGCCGGCGAGGAGGCCGCGGATGGCCAGCGGCATGATGATGGCGCCCATGCGGCGGAAGAAGCCGGCGCCGGTCAGCCGCGCGCTTTCTTCGATGTCGGCCGAGATCTGGCCGAGCACCGAGCGGCCGGACTGGACCGCATAAGGCAACAGGTGAGCGGAAGCCGCCAACACCAGAAGCAGGAAGGTGCCGTAGAGCGACGGCAGCGGCCCGATCGGGGCGCCAAACAGCGCGATATAGGCGGCGGCGAAGGCGATGGAGGGGATCAGGATCGGCGTGAACGAGACCTGGCCGAGCACCGTTGCCAGCACCGTGCCCTTGTTGCGGGCAATGGTGTGGGCCAGCGCCAGGCCGAGCGCCATGGTGGTGATTGCCACCGTCACGGCGAGCTTCAGCGTCATCCACAGCGCCTCGATCAGCACCGGATTGCGGAAGATGCCGGCCTGGCCCTGGGCCATGTCGGTGCCGCCTTCGCCGATCCAGAAATGCGTCGTCCAGTTGGAAAACAGCGAGCCGTTCTGCAAGGCGAAGCTCGACGCGGTGAGGATCAGTGCCGGCAGGAAGGTGGTGAGCAGGCAAAGCAGCACGGCAACCGCAAACAGCGGCCAGCGCCACTTGCCGAGCGGGAAACGCTTGGTGCGGCCGCCCTTGCCGGTGACGGTGACGAAGTTCTTGCGCCCGGCGACGAGGCGTTCGCCGAGCCAGAGGAAGGAGGCGGAGACGACGATCAAAAGCAAAGCGATGACGAAGCCGCGCTCGGTCTGGCCGGTCTCGATCATGCCGAACAGGCGTGTCGACAGGGTCTGCATGCGTACCGGCAGGCCAAGCAAAGCAGGGGCGGCGAAGTTGGAGACGGCACCGGCGAAGGTCAGCGATGCCGCAGCGATCAGTGCCGGGGTGACGACCGGCAGGATGATGCCGAAGAAGATGCGCGAGCGCCTGGCGCCGGCGACCTGGGCTGCTTCGACAAGATCGGCGCCGATCGAGCTCAAGGCGGCTGAAATGACGGTGAAGGCGAGCGAGTAGTAATGCGCAATCAGCACGATCAGCGTCGGCACCAGGCCCCAGGCGAGCCAGTCGGGAACGATATAGCCATTGGCCTCGAAGAAGCCGAGCGAGCCGCCAAGCCGGCTGTTGCGAAACAGCGCACCCCAGGCAAGGGCCGCAGCAAAGCTTGGGATCATGAACGGCATGGTGGCGAGCAGGCCGATGGTTTTGGGTGCCGGCACGTCGGTGAGCATCACCAACCAGGCAAGAAAGCCGCCCATCAGGATGCAGCCGGCGGCAACGCCGACACCGAGCAGCACGGTGTTCCACAGTGGCCGCCACCACAGGTTTTCGGACATTTTGGAAGCAAGCACCGCCTGCCAGGCGTCACGGCCTTCGACGGTCAGGGTGGCAAACACGATCTTGACCAGCGGCGCGACGACGAGGGCCGAAACGATCAGGATCAGGATGATGGGCACGAGTGTTTCGGAGCGCAAGAAGCCTCTCCTCGACAACACGGATGTTGCGACGGCGGACATGACAATCTTTCTCATTGGAGAGACCGGGGGCAACCAGGCCGCGGCGAGGCGGCTGGGCGGGCTGAGAGAGCGGACCGGCGCCTCCCCCAAGGTGCCGGGCGGGCTGCGAGCGGGGACCGGCGCCTCCCCAAAGGCGCCGGTCCGGCCGCAGTCATTGCAGCGTCAGCACTAGGTCGGCGATACGCTTGCGGGCGGCGGCGGTCTTCACCGGATCGATGCGCCAGGCCTTGAGTTCCTTGAGCGGCACGGAATCCGGGCTGTCTTTCACCGTTGGTCGCACGGCGTAGTCGCCTGGCACGTTGAAGGGCTCGAAGGCCGGTCCGCCGGTGGCAGAATCGTCGCCCATCATGAAGTCGATCAGCAACCGTGCAGCAGCCGGGCTCGGAGCCTTGTCGACCAATGCAAGGACTGCAGGAAACAGGATGCCATTGGAAGGCTCGACGTCGTTGGCGACCTGCAGCGCCCAGCCTTCCTTTTCGTTGTCGCGACGGTCGGAATAGGTGGCGAAGCCGACTGGTGGATTGGCTGAGGTCTTGTCGCCGATGGCCTTGTTGATGACGTCGGAATTGGGAACCAGCACGAGGTCGTTGGCAAAGAGGTCGCGGACGAACTGTTCGCCGGCACCTTGCAGGTCGCTGTCGACAGTGATCGGCTTGCCGAACTGCGCCTCATAGGCCTTGGCCATCTCGTCGGGGCGCAGCGAGAACTCGACCAGCAGGTCGAGCAATTCGCCGCGCTGCAACGGGTCGACCATCAGGACACGGCCTTTCCAGTCCGGCGTCGTCAGCTGCCACAGGTTCTTGATCGGCGCGCCGTTGGGATTGGCAGCTTCATTGTACATCAGCACCTTGGTCGACAGGCGCTGTGTCAGAAGCGGGGTCTTGTGCTCGTCGGCAAGTTCGCCCGCCACGCGCGGCGGGATGTAGGGCACGACGCGGTTGGTCTTGACCAGGTCTTCATAGACCACCGGCGTGTCGGCGATGTAGAGCACGTCGACGGCGTTGACGCCGGCGGTCTGCTCGGCGACGACACGGGCGATCTGCTTGACCGAGCTCATGTCGATGCCGACGAAGTCGATGCCGGGATAGGTTTCCTCGAAGGCTTTTTCCACCTTGGCGATGCGGCTCGACAGCGAGAAGACGGTGACCTTGCCTTCCTTCTGCGCCAGCGGCAGCAGCTCCTTGACGCTCATCGCATCGAGTTCGGCAGCGCTGGCTGCCAGGGGCAGCAAGGCGACTGCTGCGAAAAGTGTCCATTTCATCGACTTGAGCATATTTTTCCCTCCCAGGTTTTTCTCAATCGAATTCGTCGAACAGGCCCGACAGGCGTTCGAGCGCGCCCATGACGCGGCTCTGGTGCCGGCCGGCAATGGTCAGCAAAATGGCGTTGACGATGGCGAACGGCACCGTCGGCGTCTGGAACTCGCTGCCCGAGCGGCCGCGCGGCGCGGCCAGCACAAGGTCGGCTTCGGGCTGCATCATGGTGCCGGCGAGGTCGGTGACCAGCATCGCGCTCGCGCCCTGCGCATGGCAGTGCTCGACAAGCGGGGCATAGCTTGTCGGCTGCTTGCGGAAGGCCAGCGCCAGCACGAGGTCGCCCTTGTCCATGCCGACGACACGCTCGGCGATGTCGCGGCCACGGCCTTCGAGCACGATGGTGGTCATGCCGAAGCGGTCGAGCCGTCGGCGCAGGAACTGGGTGATCGACTGGGCATGGCCCTGGCCGAACAGGAAGATGCGCCTGGCGTCGACGATCATGTCGGCGGCGCGGTTGATGCTGTCCTGCGAAACGGCAAGGCGCAGATGTTCGAGTGCGGCGATCTCGCTGCCGATCAGGTCGAGCAGGAAATCGCCGTGCTCGACCTTGGCGACCGAGCGGCGCATGCGTTCGGCGGCGTCCTGGCTTTCGACCAGCTCACGCTGCAGCTGCGAGCGCAACTCGGGATAGCCCTTGAAGCCGAGCTTCTGGGCCAGCCGGGTGGTTGCCGCCTCATGCACGCTGGCACGTTCGGCAAGCCTGGCGCTCGACAGGAAAGCGGCCTCGGCGGCGTTTTCGAGCAGGGCGGAGACGAGTCGCTGGTCGGCCTCGGTGAGGCGGGTCGAATGGCTCTTGATGCGATCCAGCAGCGTCATCATCTTGCACCCATTTTGCACTCGACTCTTATGATGCAAGATATCTTGCAGTCAAGTGCAAACGTGTGCAAGATTGGCTTTTCTGTCTTGCAGCGCCGGGTTGGACATGAAAAAAAGCGCTCCGGGGAGCGCCTGGGTTGGACATGAAAAAGGCGCTCCGGGGGGTGTCGGTCAGGGCAGGGGCACGGCCTTACCCGAAAACCTCAGATGTATTTCATGTAGCCGACAAAACCGGTGATCTTCCAACGCCCATCCGCCTTGCGGCAGAAATACAGCGTCTGCCAGTTCAAGACGTCGTCGCTGCCGTCGGCGCGTTTAATGGTGCCGTCGAACTTCTTGCGCGCCACAGCGACATCGCCTGTGATGTCGATCTCGGTCAGCCGTGTCGCGCGGTGGATGCCTTGGGCAAGCGGCTCGGCATATTGGGTGGCGGCCGTTTCGGCTGCCTGGCGCAGCCACTCGTTGCGATAAACCTGGAGCGTCGGGAAGGCGGCGTCCCACGCGTCGGGATTGGCCGAGTTGTGGGCGTGGATGCCGAGGAAGCGCTGCTCGTCGAAGTCGCCTGACACCATGGCCCAGTCCTGGCCGACGAAGGCAGCGATGTCGCGTTCGACCAGCATCTCCCAGATGGCGGCGCGGTCGGCATCGCCAGGGAACGGGTTTTCGGCAATCATCATGTCAGTCACCTAGAGGCAGTCTGGGGTCGTCGATCTTGAGCATGCTGAGGCTCTGCTTGATGCGCCGCAGGCCTTCGAGCACGTTGGTGCCGCGGGTCTCGGCGGTCGCGGTGGCGATCATGTCGAGGATGGCAAGCAGCGCAAAACGCGACGAGGTCGGCTTGTAGATGTTGCCGTCCTCGATCGGCTGGAACGGGATGACGATGTCGGCGACCTTGGCCAAAGCCGATCCGGGCGCTGTCACCGCAACGGTGCGGGCGCCATATTGCCGGGCGACCTGGACCGCATCGACCACCGACTTGGCGTGGCCTGAGACCGAGAAGGCAACGACGGTCGTCTCGGGCCTGGCGACCGCCGCATACATGCGCTGCAACTGGCCGTCGACCTGGGCGACGACCGACAGGCCGAGCCGGAACAGCCGGTTCTGCAGCTCCGTCGCCATCATCGAGGAGATGCCGCCGGAGCCGAAGCACAATATGTGCTGCGAGGCCGACAGCCGCTCGGCCACCGAGACCAAAGTCGCCATGTCGAGATTGTCCGATGCGCGCTGGATCGCCACGATCGCCGCTTCGGTGACGGCGGAAGCGATGCGCTGCTCGCGCGCGTCGCGGCTGAGTGGTTCTGGCTTGAGATACTGGCCGCCAATGGCGATGGCCTGGGCCAGGAAGAACTTGAAATCGCGCACCCCGTCGCAGCCGAGATTGCGGCAGAAGCGCGTGACTGTCGGTTCGCTGACGCCGACGCGCGCGGCGATCTCCGAGATGGCGGCCTTGGAGGCGAAGTCGAGATCCGACAACACCAGGCTCGCCAGGCGCTTGTCGGACTTCGAGCCGTCCTGCGCCATGACCTGAAGCCGGGTGATGATGTCGGCGATGTTGCTCATACGGGCAGGCCGGTCGCCTTGTCGAACAGGTGGATGTTTTTCGGATCGGCGCTGACCGGCAGCGTCTCGCCCGGCCGCACCGAAACACGGTCGCGGAACACCGCGCGCACCTGCTCGTCACCAATGGCGCCGTAGATATGGGTCTCCGAGCCCGTCGGCTCGATGACGTCGACCTTGAACTGCAACGCGCCCTCGCTGGCGCTGATGATGAAATGCTCCGGCCGGATGCCGGCCTCGACAGCGCCTGTGAAGGCCGAGGCACGGCCGCCATTGAGCGACAGCTTCTCGCCGGTCGCCGTCTCGAAATGCGTACCCGACGTTGAACTGCCAAGGTTGCCCGAGACAAAGCTCATCGACGGCGAGCCGATGAAGCTCGCGACGAACTTGTTGGCCGGCTTGTCGTAGAGTTCGAGCGGTGCACCCACCTGCAGGATCTTTCCCTGGTTCATGACAACGATGCGGTCGGCCATGGTCATGGCCTCGATCTGGTCGTGTGTCACGTAAACCACCGTCGATTTCAAGCGCTGATGCAGCGCCTTGATCTCGGTGCGCATCTGCACGCGTAGTTGCGCGTCGAGATTGGACAGCGGCTCGTCGAACAGGAACACCGAGGGTTCGCGCACGATGGCGCGACCCATGGCGACACGCTGGCGCTGGCCGCCGGAGAGCTGGCGCGGATAGCGGTCGAGATAGGCGTGCAGGTTGAGGATCGCTGCGGCGTTGTTGATCTTGTTGTCGATGACCTCGGCCGCCTCGCCCCTGATCTTCGGGCCGAAGCCGATGTTTTCGGCCGCGGTGAGATGCGGAAACAGCGCGTAGGACTGGAACACCATGGCGATGTTGCGCTTCTGCGGCGGCAGGTCGTTGGCGCGCATGCCGCCGATCACCATGTCGCCGTGACTGATCGGCTCGAGCCCGGCCAGCATGCGCAGCAAGGTCGACTTGCCGCAGCCGGAGGGGCCGACCAGGACGACGAACTCGCCGCTTGGAATGTCGAGGTTGATGTCGTCGAGCACCTTGTGCTGGCCAAACGACTTGGAGAGGTTGCGGAAGGCTACGCCGGTCATGTCTTCACGCTCCCAATATGTCGTCGATGAATGGCAGGCAGCCGGCGGTCAGCCCGGCGTCGACAGGCAGCACAGTGCCGGTGATACCGGAGGCGCGTGGCGAGGCAAGGAAGGCGACGGCCTCGGCCACTTCGCGCGCGTTGACGATGCGGCCAAGCGGATAGAGCCGCTGCAGCTTGCCCAGAATGGCGGGATCCTTGGCCAGGCGATGGTCCCAGGCCGGGGTGCGGATCGAGCCGGGGCAGACGACGTTGGCGCGGATGCCCTGGCGGCCATGCTCGACAGCAATGGCGCGCGACAAGGCGTTGATGCCGGCCTTGGCCGCGGCATAGGCCGGATTGCCGAAATGCGACAGCGCGTTGACCGAGGAGATGAAGACGAAGCAGCCCGCGCCGCGCACCACCATCGGCTTGAGCAGCGCGTTGGTCAGGCTGGCGACGCCGGTCAGGTTGAGGTCGATCTCGGTCTCGACCCGCTCCTGGGTCAGCGCCGGAATGGTTTCGGCGCGGGTCCAGCCGGCATTGTTGATGACGATGTCGGGCACGCCGTCGGCTTCGATGAGCTTGCGCGCCGCTGTTTCGAGGCCGGGGCGATCGGTCAGGTCGAAGCTGTGGCGCCCGGCGAGATCGAGACCGTCCATCGCCTCGATATACTGGTCGCAACCGATGACGCGGGCGCCGCCTTCATTGAAGATCGCCACCAGCGCCCGGCCGAGGCCGCCACCGGCGCCGGTGATCAGGACGGACTTTCCGCTGAATTCGCTGTCACTGCTCAACGATGTGCTCCCATAGCGATCTTGGCCGCTTTCTGTGTTCAGGACTATGGCTGAAAATGTAATTAAGCAACAAAGAAAATCGCTTGATATGACGAAATTGCCGGATAATGTAAGAAAGTCACTTAATTAAAGAGGCGCGGTAAAGCGCCGGAGGACCGGGCCTTGGCCCGTGGGAGCAAGGGAACACCGACATGGCGATTTCGAAGTTGAAGACTGGCCTTCTGGCCGGGTTGAGCGTGCTGGCACTCGCCGCCCAGGCGAATGCCGGCGAAGTCAGGGTCACGGTCGCGGAATACAGCGCAAAGACCGGCCCCTATTTCCAGGAAGTGGAAAAGGCATTCGAGGCGGCCAATCCAGGTGTCGACGTCAAGTTCGAGGTCGTGCCGTGGGACGTGCTGCTGCAGAAGCTGACCACCGACATCACCGCCGGCACCAATGCCGACCTGTCGATCATCGGTACGCGCTGGCTGATCGACTTCGTCCAGCAGGGCGTCGCCGAGCCGCTCGACGGCTACATCAATGACGAGTTCAAGGGCCGCTTCATCGACACCTTCATGTCGCCTTCGGTGATGGACGGAAAGACCTACGGCCTGCCGATCGCCGCTTCGGCGCGGGCGATGTATTACAACAAGGAGCTGCTCGAAAAGGCCGGCGTCGCCAACCCGCCGGCGACCTGGGCCGAGCTCAAGGATGCGGCTGCCAAGATCAAGGCGCTGGGCGGCGAGAATTACGGCTTCGGCCTGCAGGGCAAGGAGATCGAGACCGACGTCTATTATTATTACGCGATGTGGTCGCAAGGCTCCGAGATCCTCGACAAGGACGGCACCTCGGGTCTCGACAGCCCCGGCGCCATCGAGGCGGCCAAGCTCTACAAGTCGCTGATCGACGAGGGCCTGACCCAGCCGGGCGTCACCTCCTATGCGCGTGAGGACGTGCAGAACCTGTTCAAGCAAGGCAAGGTCGGCATGATGATCACCGCGCCCTTCCTGTCCAACCAGATCAAGGAAGAAGCGCCGAACCTGAAATATGGCGTCGCCGCCATCCCCGCGGGCCCGACCGGTGCGCGCGGCACCTATGGCGTCACCGATTCCATCGTCATGTTCTCCAATTCGAAGAACAAGGACGAGGCCTGGAAGCTGCTCGACTTCCTGTTCCAGACCGACTGGCGCGCCAAGTTCACCCAGGGCGAAGGCTTCCTGCCGGTGAACAAGGAAGAGGCCAAGATGGACTACTACGTCAACAATGCCGACCTGGCTGCCTTCACCGCCCTTCTGCCCGACGCCCGCTTCGCGCCGATCATTCCGGGCTGGGAAGAGGTCGCGCAGATCACCTCCGATGCCATCCAGAAGGTCTATCTCGGCGAAGGCGATCCCGAGGCCCTGCTCAAGGAAGCCGCCGCCAAGGCCGACGGCATCCTGAAGAAGTAGTCCACTTTCTTCGGGCGGCGGCGCATCCAAAGCTGCGCTGCCGCCCATTCACCTTGCCCCGCGCTCCAGGCCACGGCTCCCATGCACAATCGCGCCCTGCCATATCTGCTGACGCTGCCGAGCCTGATCCTGGCGGCGGTGGTGATCTTCTGGCCGGTCGTCGACCTGATCCAGATCTCGACGCATGAGGTCAGCCGTTTCGGCCAGCTGCGCGATTTCAGCGGCCTCGACAATTTCGCCGCACTGGTGGCCGATCCCGATTTCATCAAGGCGCTTGTGCGTACCGGCGTCTGGACGGCAGCCGTCGTCGGCGGCGCGCTGTTGGTGTCGATCCCGGTGGCGGTGATCCTCAACACCGATTTCTACGGCCGTTCGCTCGCCCGTGTCATCGTCATGCTGCCTTGGGCGGTGTCGCTGACCATGACGGCCATCGTCTGGCGCTGGGCGCTAAACGGCGAAAGCGGCATGCTCAATTCGGCCTTGCGCGGGCTTGGCCTCACTGATCAGAACATCCAGTGGCTGGCGAGTGCGGCGACCGCATTTCCGATGCAGATCATGATCGGCATCCTGGTGACGGTGCCGTTCACCACCACCATCTTTCTGGGCGGGCTGTCGTCGATCCCCGACGACCTCTATGAAGCTGCCGCGCTCGAGGGTGCGGGGCCGGTGCAGCAATTCAGGCGCATCACCTTTCCGCTGCTCAAGCCCTTCGTCAACATCGCCATCGTGCTCAACACGATCTACGTCTTCAACTCGTTCCCGATCATCTGGGTGATGACGCAGGGCGGTCCGGCCAACTCGACCGACATCCTCGTCACCCATCTCTACAAGCTGGCCTTCCGCATCGGCAAACTCGGCGAGGCGTCGGCGGTGTCGCTGGTCATGCTGGCGATCCTTTTGGTCTTCACCGCCATCTACATCAGGCTCGCCATGCGGGGAGAACGCGCATGATCGCGCCCAAACTCAAGCGCACCATCATCGCCTGGAGCCTGCTTGCGCCGCTTGTCGTCGTCACGCTGTTTCCGTTCGCGGTGATGTTCCTGACCGCGGTCAAGCCGGCGCAGGAAGTGCTGACGCCGAGCTGGTGGCCGAGCGAGTTTCGCTGGCGCAATTTCTACGACATGTGGGTGCAGGCCGGCTTCGGCCGGGCGCTGTTCAATTCGCTTTACGTGTCGGTGATCGCCACAGTCGGCGCGATCGTCATCTCGATCCCGGCCGCTTATGCGATGTCGCGCTTCCGCTTTGCCGGCCATGGCGCCTTCCGGCAGTTCCTGCTGGTCTCGCAGATGATCTCGCCGATCGTGCTGGTGCTCGGCCTGTTCCGCCTGCTCGCTTCCTTCGGCCTTGTCGAAAGCCTGAATGCCGTCGGCGGTGTCTACATGGCCTTCAACATCGCCTTCACCGTGTGGATGCTGCAGAGCTATTTCGACACCATCCCGCGCGATCTCGAGGAAGCCTCGTGGATGGAAGGCGGCAGCCGCTGGCTGACCTTGCGCAAGGTGTTTTTGCCGCTGTGCGTGCCGGCCATTGCCGTCACCGCCATCTTCACCTTCATCAATGCCTGGAACGAGTTCGTCGTCGCACTGACCATGCTGCGCAGCCAGGAAAGCTATACGCTGCCGATCCAGGTGTTTTCGCTTGTTGCCGGGCGCTACAGTGTCGAATGGCACTACGTCATGGCGGCCACGCTTGTCGCCACCGTGCCGGTCGCCATCCTGTTTGTCTGGCTGCAGCGCTACCTCGTCCGCGGGCTGGCGCTCGGCGCCGTCAAGTGACCGCAACCTCCTGACGTCAACGATAAAGAAACGAACCCGACATGCGCATCTTCACCGCCTCGCTGGCGACCGAGACCAACACCTTCTCGCCGGTGCCGACCGACCGCGCCTCGTTCGAGATGGCATTCTACGCCGGGCCGGGCCAGCATCCTGAGACACCGACCTTGTGCTCGTCGCCGATGGTGGCGCTGCGCCGCCGCGCCGCTGCCGACGCACTGACCGTCATCGAAGGCACCGCCACCTGGGCCGAGCCGGGCGGGCTGGTGCAACGCCAGACCTTCGAGGCGCTGCGCGACGAAATTCTCGACCAGCTCAAGGCGGCGCTGCCGGTCGATGCCGTCATGCTTGGCCTGCACGGCGCGATGGTGGCGCAAGGCTATGACGATTGCGAGGGCGATCTGTTGGCGCGGGTGCGCGAGATCGTCGGGCCCGATGTCGTGATCGCTGCGGAGTTCGATCCGCACAGCCATTTGACGCCGAAGCGTGTAGCTGCCTGCAACGTGCTGGCGGCCTTCCTCGAATTTCCCCATACCGATTTCTACGAGCGCGGCGAGCATGTCGTTGCGCTTGGCCTGGCGGCAGCGCGCGGCGAGATCAAGCCTGTCATCTCGACCTTCGACTGCCGCATGATCACCGTGCTGCCGACCAGCCGCGAGCCGATGCGGAGCTTCGTCGACCGCATCAAGGCACTGCATGGCAAGGACGGCATCCTGTCGGTGTCGGTGATCCATGGCTTCATGGCCTCCGACGTGCCGGAAATGGGAACGCGCATCGTCGTCGTCAGCGACAACGACAAGGCCAAGGGCGATGCGCTCGCCGAAAAGCTTGGCCGCGAGCTCTATGCCATGCGCGAAAAGACCGCGATGACCATGGTCGACACCGACGCCGGCATCGACCAGGCGCTCGCCGCGCGCAAGGCCAATCCGGCAAAGCCCGCTGTTGTCGCCGACGTCTGGGACAATCCTGGCGGCGGCGTCGCCGGTGACGGCACCTTCATGCTGCGGCGGATGCTGGAGCGTGGCCTCGACAAGGTCGGGGTGGCAACGATCTGGGACCCGATCGCGGTGACCTTCTGCCATGCGGCGGGCGAGGGCGCGGTGATCGACCTTCGTTTCGGCGGCAAGGCCGGGCCGCAGGCCGGCGAGCCGATCGATGCCAGGGTTCAGGTGCTGAAGGCAGTCGAGGAAGGCTGGCAGAGTTTCGGGCCAAGCCGCGTCACGCTCGGGCTGACGGCGCTGGTGCGCATCCTGGGCACCGAGGTCGACGTCATCCTCAACACCAATCGGACCCAGACCTTCGAGCCCGACATCTTCTCCAATTTGGGCATCAACCTGGCAGACAAGGACATATTGCTGGTCAAGTCGACCAACCATTTTTATGCCGGTTTCGCGCCGGTGGCGGCCGAGATCATCTATGTCGACGCGCCGAGCTCGTATCCAAGCAATCCGCGCGTCACCAACTACACCAAGCTTGTCCGTCCGGTCTGGCCCAGGGTCAACGATCCGTGGGCTTGAAAGGCGAGGCCGCGAAGCCTCGCATTTCGTTTCGTCAGGTCGCGGGCCGGAACGGCTTGGCCAGCGACGCCGGGAAATGCAGCGCCAGCATCTGGCGGTTCTGCGAGATGATGACCAGCACGATGATGGTGGCGAGATAAGGCAGGGCGGAAAGCAGTTCCGAGGGAACCGCGATGCCGAGTGCCTGGCCCTGCAGCTGCAAGATGGTCATGCCGCCGAACAGCCAGGCGCCGAGCAGCACGCGCAGCGGCCGCCATGTCGCAAAGACCACCAGCGCCAGCGAAATCCAGCCCTTGCCGGCAGTCATGTTCTCGACCCAGAGCGGGGTGTAGGCGACCGACAGATAGGCGCCGGCGAGACCGGCCATCAGCCCGCCGAACAGCACGGCGAGATAGCGGATACGGATCACCGGATAACCGATGGCATGTGCGGTCTCCGGCGACTCGCCGATGGTGCGCAGCACCAGCCCACCCTTGGTGCGGTAGAGGAACCAACTGATGACGAAGAACATGACGATGGCGAAATAGACCATCGGATCGAAGCGGAACAGCATCGGCCCGATGACGGGGATGTCGGAGAGATAGGGGATGTAGATTTTCTTCAGCGCATCGATAGGTGCCGAGCCGAAGTTGCGGCCCAAGAAGGCCGAGACGCCGGAGCCGAAGATGGCAAGCGCCAGGCCGGCGGCATACTGGTTGGTCAAAAAGGTCAGCGCCAGCACGCCGAACAAAAGCGAGGCGGCTGCCCCGCCAAGCGCGCCGGCGAGGATTGCGACCGGCATCGGCAGGCCGGCGATGACAGCCCAGAAGGCGAAGGCCGCACCCATCAGCATCATGCCTTCGATGCCAAGGTTGAGAACGCCCGATTTTTCGACGACGAGTTCGCCGAGGGCAGCGAAGATCAGGGGTGTTGCGGCAATGATGGTGCCGGTGAAAATGGCAGTGAACAAGTCCATCAGGCATGCTCCGGAATGCGGCGAAGCCGGTAGAAGATGAAGAAGTCGGCGGCAAGCAAAAAGAACAACAAGATGCCCTGGAAGATGCGGGTCAGCGCAGCCGACAGGCCAAGATTCATTTGCACTGCTTCGCCGCCGAGGAAAAGTAGCGACATCAGCAATCCACCGAGGACGATGCCGAAGGCGTTGAGGCGGCCGATGAAGGCAACGATGATGGCAGCGAAGCCGTAGCCGGGCGAGATCTGCGGCGACAGCTGTCCGAGCGGGCCCGAGACCTCGGCCATGCCGGCAATACCGGCGGCAGCGCCACCGGCAAGCAGGCCGGTCCAAACCGCAGCGGATTCGCGGAAGCCGGCGTAACGCGCGGCCAGAGGTGCGGCACCACTGACCGACATCTTGTAGCCAAGGAAGCTGCGGTCGGTGAACAGCCACATCAAAAACACCGCGACCACGGTGATGAACACCGAGGCGTTGAGCCGGTAGGCATAGTCGAACGGCTCGAACATCGCCGCCGCCGACAAAAGTGCCGTCTGCGGATAGTTGAAGCCGGCCGGGTCGCGCCAGGGGCCGTGCACCAGCCACGACAACAGCAGCGTGGCGATATAGGTCAGCATCAGCGTGACCAGGATCTCGTTGGTGTTCATCCGCGCCCTGAGGAAGGCGGGGATGGCAGCCCAGGCCATGCCGGCGATAGCGCCGGCAAAAAACATCAGCGGCAAAAGCAGAATGCTGTCGGGGTCGGGGTAAAACAGGCCGACGCCGCAGGCAGCGATGGCGCCAATGATCAGCTGACCTTCGGCGCCGATGTTCCAGACATTGGCGCGGAAACCGACGGCGAGGCCGCAGGCGATGAGGATCAGCGGCGAGGCCTTGAGCAGCCACTCCGACAGACCGTTCAACGAATTGAGCGGGGCGATGAAGAAGGCCTGCAGCGTCGCCAGCGGGTCATAGCCGAGCACGGCAAACAGCAGCGAGCCGACGAGAAGTGTTAACCCGGTCGCGATGACCGGTGCCGCCACCCGCATCCTGGCGGATGGTTCCGGTCTTTGTTCAATCCTGAATCGCAACTTCGGCTCTCCCATTGCTACCGTTGCCGCGGTCGACCCTTGTCATCAGCAGGCCGATTTCTTCGCGGTTGGTTTTTGTCCTGATCAGTGGCGGCGAGACCTGGCCCTGGCAGATGACGAGCAGCCGGTCGCAGATCTCGAACAATTCGTCGAGCTCCTCCGAGATCACCAGCACCGCGGCGCCCGAGCGGCTCAGGTCGACAATCGTCTGGCGAATGAAAGCGGCAGCGCCGACATCGACGCCCCAGGTCGGCTGTGCCACGAGGAACAGCTTGGGCTTGAGCGCGATCTCGCGACCGACGATGAACTTCTGCAGATTGCCACCCGACAGGCTTTGGGCGCTCGATTGCGGGCCGTTGGCCTTGACCTTGAAGCGCTCGATAATCCCAGCGGCGAAACTGCTCGCCTGCTTGCGGTCGACGAGGCCATTGCGCACCAGGCCTGCGCGGTGGGCGGTCAAAACGGCATTCTGCCACAAGGCATGCGGCGGCACGGCACCGCGGCCAAGCCGCTCTTCCGGCACGAAGGCCATGCCGAGCTTGCGCCTTTCGCTGGCATTGAGATGGGCGGCGGCCTTGCCGTCGATCTGGATCGCCAGCGCATTGGGATGGGTGCGCTCGCCGCTGAGCAGCGAGATCAGCTCGGCCTGGCCGTTGCCGGAAACGCCGGCAAGCCCGACGATCTCGCCGCCGCGCACTTCAAACGAGACGTTCTTGAGCTCGACGCCATATTGGTCACGGGCAGGGGCGGTCAGCCCGCGCACCTCGAGCACCGGCTTGTCGCTCGGCACGGAGGGGCTGACATGCATTTCGGGCAGTTCGGCGCCGACCATCATGCGGGCGAGCTGGGCCGAGGTGCTTTCCTTGGGCCTTGCGGTGCCCGTCACCTTGCCGTTGCGCAGCACTGTCGCTGTGTCGCAAAGCTCCTGCACCTCGTCGAGCTTGTGGCTGATGTAGACGATCGAGCAGCCTTCGCTGGCCAGCTGGCGCAAGGTCTCGAACAGCTTGACCACGGCCTGCGGCGTCAGCACCGAAGTCGGCTCGTCGAGGATCAGAAGCTTCGGTGCCTGCAGCAGGCAACGCACGATCTCGACGCGCTGGCGTTCACCGACCGACAGGTCGTGGACGCGGCGATGCGGGTCGATCGGCATGCCGTAGCGGTTCGACAGCTCGGTGATCTGGCGTGCCAGCGCATCGAGGTCGAAGGTGCTCGACACCGCAAGCGCGATGTTTTCGACCACGGTGACGGATTCAAACAGCGCGAAATGCTGGTAGACCATCTCGATGCCAAGCGCCCGCGATGTCGCCGGCGTGTGGGCGGCGACGGGTTTGCCGTCGCAGAAGATCTCGCCGGAATCGGCCTGGGCCGCGCCATAGATGATCTTCATCAATGTCGATTTGCCGGCGCCGTTTTCGCCGAGCACGGCGTGGATTTCGCCTGGCATGATCGACATCGAGATGTCGTCATTGGCAATGATGCCTGGATAACTTTTGGTGATGTTGCGCAATTCGAGGCGTGGGGGCATAGCCGGGTCCTGCCGTGAGGGTTGGACGGTGCGCAGCCATAGTCCACCGGGGCCAGCACCTGATCCCGAGATCGGAATCATGCGGCGCTGTCGTGCCCCGGTGGCCTTGCTAGCGGGTAGGCGAAGATCAGCCGAGCTTGCCGATCATTCCCTTGACGAACCAGTTCATGCCGCGGATGTCGGCATCGGCCAGCACGCTGCCGGCCGCAACCTTGACGTTGCCGTCCTGGTCCTTGAGTTCGCCGGCATAAGGATGGACCTTGCCGGAGCCGATGTCGGCCTCGAGCTGCTTGTGCTTGGCGATGACGTCGGCCGGGATCGCCTCATTGTAGGGCGCCATCTTGACGACGCCGCCGGCCAGGCCGTCCCAGCGCGCTTCGGGCTTCCAGGTGCCTGCTGCCACGCCCTTGGCGGCGCCGACATAGTCGCTCGACCAGTCAAGCGTGAAGGCGGTGAGTTGCTTGCCCGAGCCGAACTTGGCCATGTCGCTGGCATAACCGATCGACCATGCGCCGCCTTCGCCGGCAACCTGGACACCGGTCGCGGTGTCGGTCATCGAGCAGATGACATCGCAGCCCTGCGACAGAAGCGTGTTGGCGGCTTCCTTTTCCTTGCCCGGATCGAACCAGGAATTGAGGAAGATGGCGTTGCAGGTGGCGTCGGGATTGACGCTTTGCGCGCCGAGCAGCAGCGCATTGGCCGGGCCGACGATATCGGGGATCGGGAAGCCGCCGATGAAGCCGATCTTGCCGGCCTTGCTCATATGCGCGCCGGCAGCACCGGCAACGAAAGTGCCTTCATAATATTTGGCTTCGAAGGTGCCGAGATTGGCGAGATGGACAATGCCGGAGCAATGCTCGAAGGCGACCTTGGGGAAGCGCGGCGCCACCTTCTGCATCGGCGTGCCATGCGAGAACGAGGTGCCGAAGACCAGCTGGTTGCCGGAGGCGGCGAGTTCGCGGAACACGCGTTCGGCATCCTGCGGCATGAAGATGTTGTCGATGACGGTCAGCGCGACCTTGTCGCCGAATTCCGCCTTGATGGCGTCGACGCCGAGGCTGTGCTGCTTGGTCCAGCCGATATCGGCGATCGGCGAGACATAGACGACACCGATCTTGAGCGGCTCCTGGGCGCTGGCGATGCCGGCAAGGCCCGTGGTGCCGAGAGCGGCGCCCGCGGCGCCGGAATATTGCAGAAATTGCCGTCTGGTCAGATTGAACATGGTGGTAACCCTCTGTTGGTTGGATGCGCCCGGCTTGTTGCCGGGTCTATTTTGAGGCGTGGACATGGGCATGTGCCCGTGCCGCGCCGTTTTCTCCTGCCTTCTTTCGCGGTGCCGGTTTCGGCGGCTCGCCTGACTTGCCGTCGAGATAGGGTTCGAGCGCTTCGCGCGGCGTCAGCTCGGGAAACACCTGCCGGTCCATGATGTAGCCGCGCACGACCGAACGGTGATGCATGTCGATCAGCTCCATCGCCTGCTTCAGCCGGCCCTTTTCGAGCAGGTCGATCACCTTGGCATGGTCGTCGAGCAGGTTGCAGTAGTCGAAATCGGCGGTGATCAGCGAGCGCAGCAAGGTCGTGCGGCGCACCAGCTGGGCGTGGATTTCCTGCATCACCTTGTTGCGGCTGAGCCGGACGAAGACGGTGTGGAATTCCTGGCCGAGTACGTCGGCCAGCGCATCGTTGCCTGATGCCACTGCCTGGCGCTGGCGCTCGACATGCTGGCGCAGTTCGGCCCAGCCGGCGGGTCCGAGGCGGTCGCTCAACTGGGCGGCGACACCTTGCTCGACAAGCGTCAGCGCGTCGTAGATCTCGAGCGCTTCCTGCATGCTGGGACGGGCGACGAAGGCACCGCGGTTACGCTCGATCTGGGCAAGGCCGTCGTCGGCGAGGCGGATCAGCGACTGGCGCACGACGATGCGGCTGACGTCGAAAATCTCGGCCAGTTCGCGTTCGCCGAGCTTGCAGCCGGGCACCAGCCGGTGATCGATGATCGCCCGCGTCAGTATGTCGGCAATGGCCTGCGAGCGACTGCTCATGGCATCTTCCTCCCCCGCCTGCGCACTTTGGCTTGCTCAGCGGTCACGACCGGCGTTGGCAACACCTGATGTGCCGCATATCCCGAGTTGCGTTTCTCATATCGGTAGTCAATCAAATCAACCTGTCAACCAAAATTCTTTCATTGACATGCAAATTGTCATTGATTGATATCCAATCCTGTGGTTCCAATATGGGCATAACAGAGCTAGGTTCACGGGGAAGTGCTAGCCAGGGAGGGTGCGATGAGCATAGCTGCCCTTTGTAGCGACAGAGTCCTTCTTAACGATTGGCATGTGATCGCCGACCTGACCAACCTGTCGGCGCACGAGCCGTTCCAGACCCGCCTGCTTGGCGTCGACCTGACCGTCTATTGCCGTGGCCGCTACAACAAGGAAGTGGTGCGAAACGACACCGGGGCGCTGGTCAATGCGACCAAGCGTTATGGCTTCCTGTGGGCCTGCCTCGGCAAGCCGGAGCGCGACATCGTGTTCGTGCCGGAGGCCGAGGAGGAAGACCGATATCTGCTCACCGGCGGGTCGATCGCGGTCAAGGTTTCAGGCCTGCGAACGGTCGAGAATTTCCTCGACATGGGCCATTTCCCGTTCGTCCACACCGGCTGGCTCGGCGAGGAGCCGCATACCGAAGTCGCGCCCTACAAGGTCGAGCTGACGGCTGCCGACGAACTGGTCGCGACCGAATGCAAATTCTACCAGCCGGTGGCGTCGCCGACGGCCAAGGAAGGCTTTGTCGTCGACTATATCTACAAGGTGATCCGCCCCTACACGGTGGCGCTCTACAAGAGCAATCCGGTGCAGAAGGAGCGGCTCGACGTCATCACCTTGTTCGTCCAACCCGTCGACGAGGAAAACTGCGTCGCCCATCCCTTCCTTTGCTATCTCAAGGACGGCAGCGACGAGGCCGGAATCCGCAACTTCATGCAGCTGATCTTTGCCCAGGACAAACCGATCCTGGAAAACCAGCTGCCGAAACGCCTGCCGCTCGACCCGCGTGCTGAAACGCCGATCCGCGCCGATGCGGTCGCTGTCTTGTACCGGCGCTGGCTGCGCGACAAATCAGTCACTTACGGCGCGATACCGGCGCGGATGTGAACCCGCGCTCTCAGGAGGAACCTTAGATGACCGAGACGAGATGCAAGGATCAGGTGATCCTCGACCTTTGGCACCCGCTTGCCGCGCTTTCCGAAGTGCCGGCCGGCGTGGTGGTCGGCACCATCCTGCTCGAAGAGCGCCTCAGCCTGGCCTGCGACGGCACCGGCAAGGTTGCCGTCTGGCGTTCGCGACGCGATCTGCCTGTCGACGGGCCGGTCGACATTTCTGCGGTCGCAGGCACGCTGCCGGTCAAGCTTGCCTATGGCTATGTCTGGACGTCGCTCGGCAATCCGCCGGCCGACATCTTCCCGATCCCCGAATATGCCGAAGCTGACCGACGCAAGCTCAACGCCGCCACCTTCGGGGTCAATGTCTCGGCGCCGCGGGCGATCGAGAACTTCCTCGACATGGGCCACTTCCCTTATGTCCACACCGATATCCTCGGTGCCGAACCGCATACGGAAGTGAAGGAATACGACGTCGAGATCTCGGTCGACCGCGACGAGATCCTGGCCACACGCTGCCGCTTTTTCCAGCCGATGGCATCGACCGCTTCGGATGGCGGCGCCGATGTCGACTACATCTACCGGGTGCCGCATCCCTATTGCTCGGTGCTCTACAAATCGAGCCCGATGGACGAGACGCGGCTCGACGTCATTGCCGTGTTCCTGCAGCCCGTCGACCAGGAGCATGTCCGCGCGCACATGTTGCTGTGCGTGCTCGACGAGGACAATGAAGACAAGGTGATCAAGCGTTTCCAGCAGACGATCTTCGGCCAGGACAAGCCGATCCTGGAGAACCAGTTCCCCAAGCGCCTGCCGCTCGATCCGCGCGCCGAGACCCCCATCAGAGCCGACAAGTCGGCGATCGCCTACCGCCGGTGGCTGAGCCAGAAGGGCGTGACCTACGGGGTCATCCCGGCCGCCACCTGAGCGCCTGAAGGCGCCAACGACAAGATATCAGCGAGGAACCTATGCTCGACCTAGCCAAATCCAGATGGCATCCCATCGCCGCGGCGCACGACCTTCCGTTGCGTCATGTCTTTCATGGCCAGCTGCTTGGCCGCGAATTCGCCGTCTGGCGCGCCGACGACGGCTACGTCAACATCTGGGAGAACCGCTGCCTGCATCGCGGCGTGCGCCTGTCGATCGGCATCAATGACGGCCGCGAGCTGAAGTGCCAGTACCATGGCTGGCGCTATTCGAACCGCACCGCCGGCTGCACCTATATCCCGGCACACCCGGCCGATGCGCCGGCCCGCACCATCACCAACCGCACCTTTGCCGCCGTCGAACGCTACGGCCTGGTGTGGTCGGCAGAAGAGCCGCAAGGCGAGGTGCCCGAGGTGTCAGGGTTTGCCGAAGGCAAGCTTCTGGCGCTGCGCGCCATCCCGGTCAACGCGCCCGCCGACGTGGTGGCGGCGCAGCTTACGGGCTACCGCTTCCAGCCAAGCGGCAACATCGACGGCTCCGCAGCCAAGGTCGCGGTCGAAGCGTCCAACGCCTTTTCGGTGGCGCTGCGTTCGAGCGAGGGCGATGCCAGCACACTCGCCGTGTTGTTCGTCCAGCCGGTCGATTCCAACCGCTCGGTGATCCGCGGCGTGCTCGACAGCGAGGTCGAAGGCGCTGCCCGTCTTGCCGTGCTGCGCCACCACAATGAACTTCTGTCGCGCCTGCGGGTCGCCGTCGAAGCCGAGGCCGCGCGGGAACCTGCACCGGCCCCGCTGGAGCCGATCATCGAACGGGTCTCGCCAGAACTGGCCGAGATGCCGGAAGAGACGACACATGGCCGCAAGGCGACGATCCGCGTCCAGGTTACGAGGAAGTGGCCGGCCGCCGATGGCATTGCCGGCTTCGAACTCAGGCCGCTCAAGGGCCTGTTGCAGACCTTCCAGCCCGGCGCCCATATCGACGTGCATCTGCCCAACGGGTTGATCCGGCAATATTCAATCACCAACGGTCCGGGCGAAAGCGACAGCTACGTCATCGGCGTCAAGCTCGAACGCGACTCCAAGGGCGGCTCGACCTGCCTGCACGAGACGGTGCGCGAAGGCGACGTGCTGGCGATCTCCGAGCCGCGCAACAACTTCCCGCTGCGCCGCGATGCGATCCAGACATTGTTCATCGCCGGCGGCATCGGCATCACCCCGCTGCTCGCCATGGCCCAGGCGCTCAACAACCAGAATCTCGGCCACGAGCTGCACTACTTCGCCCAGAACGAAGCCCAGCTCGCTTTCCCCGAAAAGACCAAGACGCTTGGCGCCTCGCTCAAGCCGCATCTTGGGCTTTCGCCAGACCAGACCGGCGCGAAGCTGCGCGAGATCCTGTCAGGCTATGGCCCCGACAAGCATGTCTATCTCTGCGGACCCGGCCCGATGCTGGAAGCGGCGCGCGCCATCGCCGCCGAGATGGGCTGGCCGGAAACGGCGGTGCATTTCGAATATTTCAAGAACACCAACATCATCGACGACTCCACCAGCTTCGAAGTGGCGCTGGCGCGCTCCTGCATGACGCTGACGGTGCCGGCCGGCAAGACGATCCTCGAAGTGATGCGCGACGCCGGCATCGACATGCCGTCGTCCTGCGAGCAGGGCGCCTGCGGTACCTGCCTTGCCACCGTCATCGAAGGCGAGCCCGACCATCAGGACGTCTATCTCAACGATGCCGAGCGCAAGTCCGGCACCAAGATCATGACCTGCGTGTCGCGTGCCAAGTCGGCGCGGCTTGTGCTCGACCTCTAGGAGTTACCGATGATTACGCTTTACGACTACGAACTGTCGGGCAACTGCTACAAGCTGCGCCTGCTGATGGGCATGCTCGGTGTCGAGTGGAAGACCGTTCCCGTCGACTTCTATCCCGGCCGCGAGCACAAGTCGGACTGGTTCCTCAAGATCAATCCGCTCGGCCAGCTGCCTGTCATCGACGACGACGGGCTCATCCTGCGCGATGCCCAGGCGATCCTTGTCTATCTCGCTTCTAAATACGATGCGTCCGGCAGCTGGTACCCACGCGACAATCCGGCACTCCTCGGCGAAATCAGCCAGTGGCTGGCCTTTGCCGACGGCATCACCGGCACGGCCTCGGCGGCGCGCCTACATGATGCACTGTTCTACGATTTCGACGTCGAGGCGGCGCGGGCCGGTGCGCACCGGCTGTTTCGCATCCTCGACGAACATCTGTGGTTCGGCGAACAGGAAGGGCGCAACTGGATCTGCTCGGCGGCCCAGCCGACGATCGCCGACATCGCCTGCTTCCCCTACATCATGCTGTCGGAAGAAGGCGGCATACCCAGACAGGACTATCCGGCGATCCGTCGCTGGTGTGACCGTGTCAAGCGCATCAAGGGTTTTGCCGTGATGTCGGGCGTGTTCCCGGCAGGCCCAGCCAAGGCTGCCTGAATTCGATAGTTCGCCGGGCGAGCGCCCGACATTTACCTGATACTGGGAGAAAAAGATGAAAACCCGCGCTGCAGTCGCCGTTGGAGCTGGAAAGCCGCTCGAGATCATGGAGGTCGACCTCGAGGGGCCGCGCGAGGGCGAGGTGCTGGTCGAGATCAAGGCGACCGGCATCTGCCATACCGACGAGTTCACTTTGTCGGGTGCCGATCCCGAAGGCATCTTCCCTGCCATTTTGGGCCATGAAGGTGCCGGTGTCGTCGTCGATGTCGGCAAGGGTGTGACCTCGCTCAAGAAGGGCGACCACGTCATCCCGCTCTACACGCCGGAATGCCGCTCCTGCCCGTCCTGCCTCAGCCGCAAGACCAACCTGTGCACCGCGATCCGCTCGACCCAAGGCCAAGGTCTGATGCCGGATGGTTCGAGCCGGTTTTCGATCGGCAAGGACAAGATCTTCCACTATATGGGCTGCTCGACGTTTTCGAACTTCACCGTGCTGCCCGAGATCGCGCTGGCCAAGGTCAACCCCGACGCGCCGTTCGACAAGATCTGCTACATCGGCTGCGGGGTGACGACAGGCATCGGTGCGGTGATCAACACCGCAAAAGTCGAGATCGGTTCGACGGCGATCGTCTTCGGTCTCGGCGGCATCGGCCTCAACGTGCTGCAGGGTCTTCGTCTTGCCGGTGCCGACATGATCATCGGCGTCGACATCAACAATGACCGCAAGGCCTGGGGCGAAAAGTTCGGCATGACGCATTTCGTCAATCCGAAGGAGGTCGAGGGCGACATCGTGCCTTACCTCGTCAACATGACCAAGCGTGGTGCCGACCAGATCGGCGGTGCCGACTACACCTTCGACTGCACCGGCAACGTCAAGGTGATGCGCCAGGCACTCGAAGCGTCGCATCGCGGCTGGGGCGAGTCGATCGTCATCGGTGTCGCCGGTGCCGGCCAGGAAATCGCAACGCGGCCGTTCCAGCTGGTCACCGGCCGGACCTGGAAGGGCACCGCCTTTGGTGGCGCGCGTGGCCGTACCGACGTTCCGAAGATCGTCGACTGGTACATGGAGGGCAAGATCCTGATCGACCCGATGATCACGCATACGCTCAAGCTCGAAGACATCAACAAGGGTTTCGACCTGATGCATTCGGGCGAAAGCATCCGCAGCGTCGTGGTCTACTGAGCTCCCCAGACCGGCCAGGCTCCCATGGCCGGTCCTCTAAGCGCTGTGGCTTTTCGCCGGCCCTCAAGCCTCCCAGCTTGGCCCGCGTGTTCCCAAAGTCATGGTGTTGACCGGCGGTGCGTCCGAGGTGTCTGCAACCCTCGTCCGCACCGCCGGCATCTCTTTTTGAACGGTTGCAGGTCCCGCATCCCGACGTTATGCCGGGTCGGGATTGTTTGACGAGAAGGCTAAGCAGATGAAGACCATTTCCACGTCGAAGTCGCATGGTGGCATCCAGGGCGTCTATGCGCACGCCTCCGCGGCCTGCGCCTGCGACATGACCTTTGCCGTCTTCGTGCCGCCGCAGGCCAAGGACGGCCCGGTGCCGGTGCTGTGGTATCTCTCTGGCCTGACCTGCACGCATGCCAATGTCATGGACAAGGGTGAATACCGCCGCCTTGCCGCCGAGCTTGGCCTGATGATCGTCTGCCCCGATACCAGCCCGCGCGGCGAAGGTATCGCCGACGAGAAGGACAACTGGCAGTTCGGATCGGGTGCCGGCTTTTATGTCGACGCGACCGAGGCGCCATTCGCCAAGAACTATCTGATGTATTCCTATGTCACCGAGGAACTGCCGGCGCTGATCGCGGCAAACTTCCCCGCCGACATGTCGCGCCAGGCGATTACAGGCCATTCGATGGGCGGCCATGGTGCGCTGACCATCGCGCTCAAGCACCCCGAGCGCTTCAAGAGCTGCTCGGCCTTCGCGCCGATCGCCCAGCCTTCGACGGCGGGCTGGTCGAAGCCGGCGCTGGAGAAATATCTCGGCACCGATGAGGCCGCCTGGCGCGCCTATGACACGACGTTGCTGATCGAAGATGGCAAGCGTTTCCCGGAATTCCTCGTCGACCAGGGTTCATCCGACAGCTTCCTCGACGAGGGTCTGCGCCCCTGGCTGCTCGAAGAGGCCTGCACGAAATCAGGCATCGGGCTCAACTTGCGCATGCAGGCCGGCTACGACCATTCCTACAACTTCATCTCGACCTTCATGGACGATCACCTGAGGTGGCACGCCGCCCGGCTTGGCTGAGCGGCGAAACTCGCCGCCAGCAGCTTGGTGAAGACATGGCGCTTCGCCTTGCCGATGCTGATCTCCAGCGTTTCATATTGTGCCAGATGTGCCGTGATCGCGCTGGCCAGCATGCAGCCGGTGCCGCGCATGGCGACAGCGATGCGCGATGCGTCGAAGCGGACGGGTTCGCGCCCCGGCTGGATCAGCAGGTCCGTCGCGGTGGCGCCGGTTGCGTGGCCGCCTTTGACCAGGATGGCGGAGGCGCCGGCGGCGAACAGTTTTTCGGCTTGTTCGACGATCTCTGTTTCGCCGCTGGCGAGCGGCCGGCCGCTCAGCAGCGCCAGTTCGGGCAGGTTGGGCGTGACAAGCGTGCACAGCGGAAACAGCTTGCGCTTCAGCGTGTCGATGGCCTCGTCGTCGAGCAGCTGCCGCCCCGAGCTCGAGGCGAGCACAGGGTCGAGCACGACAGGCACCGGCAGGCTGCTCGCCAGCACCGAAGCGACGGTGTCAATGGCAGCCGACGTTCCGAGCATGCCGATCTTGACCGCAGCGACAGGGTCGGCGGCGAAGGCGGCGCGCATCTGGTCGGCGACGAGGTCGGGCGGCATCTGTTCGATACGCTCGACGCGCTGATGCGTCTGCACCGTCACCGCCGTGATGGCGAGGCTGCAGCGCAGGCCGAAGGCCGACACCGCCTCGACATCGCGGACGATGCCGGCGCCGCCGCTCGAATCCGAGCCGGCGACAACAAGCACATGCGGGGGCACATGCGGGCTCATCGCCATTGAGCCGTCGCTGCCAGCCACTGGCGCGTGCGCGCCTCGGGATCGGCGTTGCGCGTGATGTCGGTGACGACGGCAGCAATGTCGGCGCCGTGGGCAAAGATGCCTGATATACGCTCGACATTGAGCCCGCCAATGGCAACCAGCGGTGTGGTGCCAACACGCTTTTTCCATTCGACGATGCGGTCGAGCCCTTGCGGCGCCCATTTCATCGCCTTGAGGATGGTCGGATAGACAGGGCCAAGCGCGACATAGTCGGGTGCGGCGGCAAGTGCCGTGTCGAGTTCGGTATCGTCATGGGTGCTGAGGCCGAGCTTCAGGCCGGCATGGCGGATCGCTGCCACATCAGCCTCGGCCAGATCCTCCTGGCCGAGATGGACGTAGTCGCAGCCCGCGTCGATGGCGAGGCGCCAGTAATCGTTGACGACGAGCTGGCAGCCATGGCGCGCGCAGATGGTTTTCGCCACGCGGATTTCGCGGCGCAGGCCGGCCTCGTCCATGTCCTTGATGCGCAGTTGCACCAGCTTGACGCCCAACGGCACCAGCCGCTCGATCCAGGCGGCGGAATCGACAATCAGGTAAAACGGGTCGAGCTTCATGAAAATGCTGCCATGCCGATGACGGGGGTGGAGGGAACGGCCATGTCGCGCGGTTCGAGCGGGCCGGCGCGGAACGCCTGCCGTCCTGCTTCAACCGCCTTGCCGAAAGCACAAGCCATGGCGACGGGGTCGCTGGCCTTGGCAACAGCCGTGTTGAGCAGCACGGCGTCGTAGCCGAGCTCCATGACGGTTGCGGCATGCGAGGGACGGCCGATGCCGGCATCGACGATCAGCGGCACGTCGGGGAAATGGCCGCGCAGGCTGCGCAAGGCGTCGAGGTTCTGCGGCCCGCGGGCGGAGCCGATCGGCGCGCACCACGGCATCAGCACCTTGCAGCCGGCAGCGAGCAGCCGCCCGGCGACGACCAGATCGTCTGTCGTGTAGGGGAAGACCTCGAAGCCATCGGCAGCGAGAATCCTGGCCGCCTCGACGAGCCCGAACACGTCGGGCTGCAGCGTGTCATGATTGCCGATGACCTCAAGCTTGATCCAGCTGGTGGCAAAGACCTCGCGCGCCATCTTCGCCGTGGTCACCGCTTCCTTGACCGAATGGCAGCCGGCGGTGTTGGGCAAGACGCGCACCCCGAGCGACTGGATCAGCGACCAGAATTTTCCGCCCGTCTTGCCGCCGGAAGTCTCGCGGCGCAGCGAGACAGTGACGATTTCGGCGCCCGACGCCTTGATCGCCTCGGCCATGATGGCGGGCGAGGGGTAAAGCGCGGTGCCGAGCAGCAGGCGGGACGAGATTTGTTGTCCGTAGAGTTCGAGCATGGCTTACCCTCCCTTCATCGGTGCGAGGATTTCGATGCGGTCGCCATCGGCAAGCGCGCAGCCGTCGCGCTGCCTGGCCGGCACGATTTCGCCATTGAGTGCTGTGGCGAGCCAGCCGCCTTGGTAGTCGAGCTCAGTGAGCAGCGCTGCGAGCGTGGCGGCCGTCACCTCGCACTGTTCGCCGTTAATGGTGAGCTTCATCGGCGCGCTCCTTCTCCGTCTCCGTGCCCAGGATCATGGCGGCGGCCTTTACCGCCATGGCGGGTGCGAGCAGGAAGCCGTGGCGGTAAAGGCCGTTGATGCGGATGGTGTTTCCCTCGCGTTCGACGCGCGGCAAATTGTCGGCAAAGGCCGGGCGGATGCCGGTGCCGGTCTCGACAAGCTCGGCCTCGCCGAAGGCCGGATGCAGCGCATAGGCGGCGTTGAGCAGTTCCATCACCGAACGCGCGGTGATGGGTCCGGCGGCATCGCTTTCGATCATCGTTGCGCCGACCATGAACAGATTGCCGGAGCGCGGCACGACATAGACCGGAATGCGCGGATGCAGCAGCCGCACCGGCCGCGCCAGCGTCACCTCCGACGTCCTGAGGATCAGCATCTCGCCGCGCACGCCGCGCAGGCCTGTAAGCTGGCCGGTGATGCCGGTGCAGTCGGCCTCGACATCGGCTGACGGCCTGTGCACCGCGCCGTAGCCGAACTCGAAACGCACACCCATCCGGGCGAGCTTTTGCTGCAGCCCAAGCAGCGCCTGGCGCGGGTCGAGATGGGCTTCCTCATTAAAAAACAGCGCGCTGACGAAGCTGCCTTCGAGGTCGGGTTCAAGCGCTGCGATCGTCTCGGCGTCGATGGCGCTGTAACCAGAGGTGCGGCGGCCGAAGCGGTCGAGTTCGGCCATGTCGCGGGCGGCGGCAACGACAAGCGTGCCGTTGCGCATGACATGGCCGGGCAGGGCGGCGTCCCACCAGTCCGCGGCACCGCGTCCGAGCGTCAGCACCGCCTCTTCGGCGCTCTCGCGTTCGCACCACGGCGCCAGCATGCCGCCGGCCTGCCATGAGGCATTGCCGGCGATCTGCCTTCTGGCGTCGACGACGGTGACGTCGGCGCCGCGCGATGAAAGCTCGTGGGCGAGCGTCAATCCCGTGACGCCCGCGCCGCGGATCAGCACCTTCATGGCTGGCTCGCTGGCTCCACCGGCTCGACGCTCTCCACCGCCATATAGAGGTCGCCGCCGTCGCGGTATTTCGCCGCCATGGCCGCCAGCCCTTCCTTCTGTGCCTCGGCGCGGATGTCGTGGGAGATGCGCATCGAGCAGAATTTCGGGCCGCACATCGAGCAGAAATGCGCCACCTTGTGCGCTTCCTTGGGCAAGGTCTGGTCGTGATAGGAGCGCGCCGTCTCCGGGTCGAGCGACAGGTTGAACTGGTCCTCCCAGCGGAACTCGAAACGCGCCCGCGACAGCGCGTCGTCCCTGACCTTGGCCGCCGGATGGCCCTTGGCGAGATCGGCGGCGTGGGCTGCGATCTTGTAGGTGATGACGCCGACCTTGACGTCGTCGCGGTCGGGCAGGCCGAGATGTTCCTTGGGCGTGACGTAGCAGAGCATCGCCGTGCCGAACCAGCCGATCATCGCCGCACCAATGCCCGAGGTGATGTGGTCGTAGCCGGGTGCGATGTCGGTGGTCAAAGGCCCGAGCGTGTAGAAAGGCGCTTCGCCGCAGACCTCGAGCTGCTTGTCCATGTTTTCCTTGATCTTGTGCATCGGCACATGGCCGGGGCCCTCGATCATCACCTGGCAATCCTTGGCCCAGGCGATCTTGGTCAGCTCGCCGAGCGTTTCCAGTTCGGCGAACTGGGCGGCGTCGTTGGCGTCGGCGATCGAGCCGGGACGCAGGCCGTCGCCGAGCGAAAAGGCGACGTCATAGGTGCGGCAGATGTCGCAGATCTCGTCGAAATGCTCGTAGAGGAAACTCTCCTTGTGGTGATGCAGGCACCATTTGGCCATGATCGAGCCGCCGCGCGAGACGATGCCGGTGACGCGGTCGACGGTCAGGTGGATATAGGCCAGGCGCACGCCGGCATGGATGGTGAAGTAGTCGACGCCCTGCTCGGCCTGTTCGATCAGCGTGTCGCGGAACACCTCCCAGGTCAGGTCCTCGGCAATGCCGTTGACCTTTTCCAGCGCCTGGTAGAGCGGCACCGTGCCGATCGGCACCGGCGAGTTGCGGATGATCCAGTCGCGGATGTTGTGGATGTTGCGGCCGGTCGACAGGTCCATCACCGTGTCGGCGCCCCAGCGCGTCGCCCAGACCATCTTTTCGACCTCTTCGGCCATCGACGAGGTGACGGCCGAGTTGCCGATATTGGCGTTGATCTTGACCAGGAAATTGCGCCCGATGATCATCGGCTCGCTTTCGGGATGGTTGATGTTGGAAGGGATGATGGCGCGGCCGCGCGCCACCTCGTCGCGGACGAATTCGGGGGTGACGAAGTCGGGAACGACAGCGCCGAAGCTTTCGCCGTCGCGCACAAGCTTGGTGTGCAGCTGCTCGCGGCCAAGGTTTTCGCGGATGGCGACGAACTCCATCTCGGGCGTGATGATGCCGGCGCGGGCATAAGCGAGCTGGGTGACGGCACGGCCGCCGGTGGCGCGCAGCGGCGCGTTGCGGACAGGGAATTCCGGTGTCAGCCTTTCGCCCGAGACAAAGCCGTTGTCTGCGGCCTTGACGGCGCGGCCCTCGTAACGCTCGACGTCGCCGCGCGCCACGATCCAGTCCTCGCGCAGCCGGGGCAGGCCACGCTCGATGTCTGTCTTGACCGCGGTGTCGGTGTAGGGGCCCGAGGGGTCATAGACGGTGACGGGCGGCTCGCCCGATGTCGGGTGGAGCGAGATCTCGCGCATCGGCACGCGGATGGCGGGATGGAGCTTTCCAGCTTTGTGGACCTTCCTCGATGCGGGAAGTTCGCCTGATGTAACTGTCGGGGTGTGGGCATTCATGAGTGAGCCTCCTTGCTTCGGCGCGCCATGCGTCCGGCAGGACGCACAAGAACGCTCCGGGTCCTTGGGTTTGCGCATCGTGCTTGCCGAAAACCGAGAACCGGTTTTCGGACGCGATGCGCCGCATGGAGACCCAGTTCGTGCGATGAGGAGGAGGTGAGGTTTGCCTGGGGGACTCCGGGCATGAGCCCGAATGCCAAAGCCGGAATGCCCGACCCGCAACGCCTCGCACCGTCCCTACGCCAGTGTGAACTGGATCAGGTTCAACGGGTCACTGCGCTGCGTTAGCGAGCAGTATCTCAGCCCCTTGTCGGGACCCCCCTGGTGAGGCCGGCAACATGAGGGAGGAAGGCCGGTGCTGTCAACCGGGCTTTCGATATTGTCGCGACAATGCCAAACTCGCCTCAGCAGCCATTGCGGTTTCGAAAGTGTTGGGATAATAGGTCAGCGTTGCTGACATAAATTGTCTGCCGCGCAGGGAGGACCGATTGGCCTGCGCGCGAGACAGGAGGAACATCCGTGACGGACAATCCCTCGCCACTCAAGTTTCACGTGCCCGAACCCGAGGTTCGGCCGGGCGGGACGCCCGACTTCTCCAATGTGCCTATACCCAAGGCCGGATCGGTGGCGCGACCCGAGGTCGATGTCGACCCGCGCAACATCCGCGACCTGGCCTATTCGATCATCCGCGTGCTCAACCGCGAGGGCGATGCCGTCGGCCCCTGGGCCGGCACGCTGAGCGACGAGGAGCAGCTCGAGGGCCTGCGCCACATGATGACGCTGCGCAGCTTCGATGCGCGCATGCAGATGGCGCAGCGCCAGGGCAAGACCTCGTTTTACATGCAGCATATGGGCGAGGAGGCGGTGAGCTGCGCCTTCCGCCAGGCGCTCATCCCAGGCGACATGAATTTCCCGACCTATCGCCAGGCCGGCCTGCTGATCGCCGGCGGCTATCCGATGGTCGAGATGATGAACCAGATCTATTCCAACGAGCGCGACCCGCTGAAGGGCCGCCAGCTGCCGGTGATGTATGCCTCCAAGGAGCACGGCTTCTTTTCGATCTCCGGCAATCTGACGACGCAATACATCCAGGCGGTCGGCTGGGCGATGGCATCGGCGATCAAGGGCGATACCAAGATCGCCGTCGGCTGGGTCGGCGACGGCGCCACCGCCGAGAGCGACTTCCACGCCGCCCTCGTCTTCGCCTCGACCTACAAGGCGCCTGTGGTGCTCAACATCGTCAACAACCAGTGGGCGATCTCGACCTTCCAGGGCATCGCCCGCGGCGGCTCCGGCACGTTTGCGGCGCGTGGGCTTGGCTTTGGCATCGCGGCCCTGCGTGTCGACGGCAACGACTATCTCGCCGTCCATGCTGTGGCCAAATGGGCGACCGAACGCGCCCGGCGCAATCTCGGCCCGACGCTTGTCGAATATGTCACCTACCGCGTCGGCGCGCATTCGACCTCGGACGATCCCTCCGCCTATCGGCCCAAGACCGAATCGGATGCCTGGCCGCTCGGCGACCCGGTGATCCGGCTCAAGAACCACCTGATCAAGCGTGGCCTGTGGTCGGACGAACGCCACAAGCAGGCCGAAGCCGAAATCCTCGAAACCGTCATCGCTGCGCAGAAGGAAGCCGAAAGCCACGGCACCCTGCATGCCGGCGGCAAGCCGTCGACACGCGACATGTTCGAGGGCGTCTATGCCGAGATGCCGCCGCATCTGAGGCGCCAGCGCCAGAAGGCGGGGGTATAGACCATGCCGCGCATGACCATGATCGAAGCCATCCGCAGCGCCATGGACGTTGCCATGGGGCGTGACGACGATGTCGTCGTCTTTGGCGAGGACGTCGGCTATTTCGGCGGCGTCTTCCGCTGCACGCAAGGGCTGCAGCAGAAATACGGCCGCTCGCGCTGTTTCGACGCGCCGATCAGCGAACTCGGCATCGTTGGTGCCGCCATCGGCATGGCCGCCTACGGGCTCAAGCCTTGTGTCGAGGTGCAGTTCGCCGACTATGTCTATCCAGCCTATGACCAGATCGTTTCGGAAGCGGCACGATTGCGCTACCGCTCCAATGGCGAATTTACCTGCCCGATCGTCGTGCGCATGCCGACCGGCGGCGGCATCTTTGGCGGCCAGACCCACAGCCAGAGCCCGGAAGCGCTGTTCACCCATGTTTCGGGCCTGAAAGTCGTCGTTCCGTCGAACCCGCTCGATGCCAAGGGTCTGCTGATCGCCTCGATCGAAGACCCCGATCCGGTGATCTTTCTGGAGCCGAAACGATTGTACAACGGCCCCTTCGACGGCCATCACGACCGGCCTGTCACGGCCTGGTCGAAGCATGAGCTCGGCGAGGTGCCGGAGGGGCATTACACCACCCCGCTCGGCAAGGCTAAGATCCGCAGGGCCGGTTCAGCCGTCACCGTGCTTGCTTACGGCACCATGGTCTATGTCGCCCAGGCGGCGGCAGAGGAGACCGGCATCGATGCCGAAATCATCGACCTCAGGACACTGCTGCCGCTCGACCTCGACACCATCATCGCCTCGGTCAAGAAGACCGGCCGCTGTGTCGTGGTGCATGAGGCGACGCTGACCTCGGGCTTCGGTGCCGAGCTTGCGGCACTGGTGCAGGAGCACTGCTTTTACCATCTCGAAGCACCGGTCGCGCGTGTCACCGGCTGGGACACGCCGTATCCGCATGCCCAGGAATGGGACTATTTCCCCGGCCCCAAGCGGGTCGGCGAAGCTTTGATCGAAACGATGGGGGCCTGAACATGGGCGAACATGTCATCAAGCTTCCCGACGTCGGCGAAGGCGTGGCCGAGGCCGAACTGGTCGAATGGCACGTCAAGATCGGCGACCTCGTGCGCGAGGATACGGTGATCGCAGCCGTCATGACCGACAAGGCGACGGTCGAAATCCCCTCGCCGGTCGATGGCGAAATCATCTGGCTCGGGGCCGAGATCGGCGAAACCGTCGCCGTCGGCTCGCCGATCGTGCGCATCAAGATTGCCGGCGACGGACCGGCGGAAACAGTGGCTGAAGCCGCTGCGGCCGAGCCGAAAAGCGAGGCCAGGCAGCCGGCCCCGGCAGCTGCGGAAGCAGCTCCTGCGCCGGCTAAGAAAGCCGAACCTGCGGCAAAGCCACCAGCACCTGCGGCAGCACTCAAGCCTGTGCCACGTGCGACAACAGCCGGCCTGCCGCGGCCGGAAGGCGAACGCCCCGTTGCCTCGCCTGCCGTGCGCTTGCGCGCCAAGGAAGCCGGCATCGACCTGCGCCAGATCCCCGGCACCGGTCCGGCCGGCCGCGTCACCCATGAAGATCTCGACGGTTTTGCCGCGCGCGGCGCGGCGGTCCCGGTGGCCGGATTGTTGGCCAGGACAGGGGTCGAGGAGATCAAGGTCATCGGCCTGCGCCGGCGCATCGCCGAAAAGATGGCGCTGGCCAAGTCGCGCATCCCCCACATCACCTATGTCGAAGAGATCGATGTCACAGCACTCGAGGAGTTGCGCGCCAAGCTCAACGCCACGAAAAAGCCGGAGAGGCCGAAGCTGACCTTGCTGCCGTTCCTGATGCGGGCGCTGGTCAAGGCGGTGGCTGAACAGCCGCAGCTCAATGCGATCTATGACGACGATGCCGGCATCATCCATCGCCATGCCGGCGTGCATATCGGCATGGCCGCCCAGACGCCGGGCGGGCTGATGGTGCCTGTGGTCAAGCATGCCGAGGCGCGCGACCTGTGGGATTGCGCCGTCGAGGTCAACCGTCTTGCCGAGGCCGCCAAGGCCGGCACCGCGACACGCGAGGAGCTGACCGGCTCGACCATCACCATCACCTCGCTCGGCGCGATGGGCGGTGTCGCCACAACGCCTGTCATCAACTACCCGGAAGTGGCGATTGTCGGCGTCAACAAGATCATGATCCGGCCGATGTGGGACGGCTCCCAGTTCGTGCCGCGCAAGATGATGAACCTGTCATCCAGCTTCGACCATCGCGTCATCGACGGCTGGGACGCGGCGGTCTTTGTCCAGCGCCTCAAGGCGCTGCTCGAAGCACCCGCAATGATCTTCGTGGAGGGCTGAGGCTGTGAAGGAAATCTCCTGCAAGCTTCTGATCATCGGTGCCGGTCCCGGCGGCTATATCTGCGCCATCCGCGCCGGCCAGCTCGGCGTCGACACCGTCATCGTCGAAGCGGTCAAGCCCGGCGGCACCTGCCTCAATGTCGGCTGCATCCCCTCCAAGGCGATGATCCATGCCGCCGACGAATACCTCAAGGTTTCGGAGATGGCGTCGGGCACAAGCCCGCTCGGCATCTCCCTGTCGGCACCGGCACTCGATCTCGCCAGGACCGTTGCCTGGAAAGACCGCATCGTCGGCCGCCTGACCACAGGCGTCGCCGGCCTGCTCAAGAAAGCGCGGGTCAAGTCGGTGCAGGGCTGGGCACGCTTCCGCGACGGCAAGACCGTCGAGGTCGACACCGAGACCGGCCTGCAGGTGATCCGTGCCGAAACCATCGTCATTGCCACCGGCTCGGTGCCTGTCGAACTGCCGTTCCTGCCCTTTGGCGGATCGGTGATCTCGTCGACCGGGGCGCTGGCGCTGAAGCAGGTGCCGCAGGCACTCGCCGTCGTCGGCGGCGGTTATATCGGCCTTGAGCTCGGCACCGCCTTTGCCAAGCTCGGCGCCAAGGTGACGGTGGTCGAAGCCTTGCCGCGCATCCTGCCGCAATATGATGCCGAGCTGACCCGGCCCGTCGCCAAAAGGCTTGAAGCGCTCGGCGTCAAGGTGCTGACAGGCGCCAAGGCCAAGGGGCTTTCCGCCAAGGGCGATGCGCTTCTGGTCGAGACCGCCGATGGCAGCGAGCAGAAGATTGCGGCCGACAAGGTGCTGGTGACTGTCGGGCGCAAGCCGCTGGTCGAAGGCTGGGGCCTCGAAGAGATCGACCTCGACCGCGACGGCCGTTTCATCCGCATCGACGAGCAGTGCCGCACCTCGATGCGCGGCATCTACGCCATCGGCGACGTCACCGGCGAGCCGATGCTGGCGCACCGCGCCATGGCCCAGGGCGAAATGGTCGCCGAGATCGTTGCCGGCCACAAGCGCAGCTGGGACAAACGTTCGATCCCCGCCGTCTGCTTCACCGATCCGGAGGTCGTCACCGCGGGCCTGTCGCCCGACGAGGCCAAGGCGCTCGGCATCGAGATCAAGTCGTCGTCATTCCCGTTCTCGGCCAATGGCCGGGCGATGACCTTGCTCGGCGAAGATGGCTTTGTGCGCATCGTTGCCCGCGCGGACAACCATCTGGTGCTCGGCATCCAGGCGGTCGGCACCGGTGTCGCCGAGCTTTCCTCTGCCTTCAGCCTGGCGATCGAGATGGGCGCCAGGCTGGAAGACATTGCCGGCACCATCCATGCCCACCCAACCCAAAGCGAGGCCTTCCTCGAGGCAGCACTGCGCACGCTCGGCCACGCGCTGCACATCTGATGCCCTATCCCGATTTGGACGCGGCCTTGCGCCGCGTCCCTTACTGTCTTGCCCAATCAGCTGAGCTGGGCTAACAAGCCCACGCACTGGACGACCAGTGTCTAGTACGTTCGGGGACGGCCCCATCCAAGAGATGGCGCCGCAGACTTGTCACCCGAACCTGTTCACCCCTTGAAACCGCGAAAACATGCAGCCTCCGCGCGGCGGACTGCGCTGTGCGCTCGACCCTGTCAGGCTTCCGGATCGGGATCCGGGGCGCGCGTTTTCGCATTCGCATCACCCAGACCGGAGAGGCGCCATGGCCGGACCGATAGAACAATTTGAAATCAAGCCGATCGTCACCCTGTTCGAGTTTGCCGGCCAGGAGATCGCCTTCACCAACTCCGCCGCTTACATGGTCGGCGTCGCCGTGTTCGGCGGGCTGTTCCTGCTTTTGTCGACAAGTGCGCGTGCGCTCGTGCCGACCCGGCTGCAGTCGATCACCGAGCTGATCTATGAGTTCGTCTCCAAGACCTTGCGCGAAAATGCCGGCGAGGGCGGCATGAAGTTCTTCCCGCTGGTGTTTTCGTTGTTCGTCTTCATCCTGATCGCCAACCTCGCCGGCATGTTTCCTTATGCCTTCACTGTCACCAGCCACATCATCGTCACCTTCTCTTTCGCCATGATCGTGTTCGGCACGGTGACGCTCTACGGCATCTGGAAAAACGGGCTCGGTTTCTTCCGCCTGTTTTTGCCATCCGGCGTGCCGTTGGCCTTGGCGCCGATCATCGTGCCGATCGAGATCGTCTCCTACATCTCGCGGCCGATCAGCCATTCGGTGCGTCTGTTTGCCGTCATGCTGGCCGGCCACATCACGCTCAAGGTCTTTGCCGGCTTTGTCGCAAGCCTCGGCAGCATGGGCACGCTCGGCATCTTCGCCGCCGTGCTGCCGCTCACCATGACGGTTGCGCTGACCGCGCTCGAACTTCTGATGGCGGTGATCCAGGCCTACATCTTCACCATGCTGACCTGCATGTATCTCAACGACGCGCTGCACCCCGGGCACTGACCGGGCGCGCTTGCGCGGCAAAACAGAAACCCCGGCATAAAGCCGGGGTTTGAGCGCCAAAGCAGATCGATCGGGTCAGTCGCGCGGCGGCCAGACCTTGTCCCTCATCCCCAGCTTGGGCTCGCCGAGCAGCGGCGTCTTCAGCGCATGCACGCCATTGACCGAAAACAGCCAGATGATGTTGCGGTCATATTCGGTGAACACCGCAAAGCTGGCATTGTCGAAGGTGTAGTCGGGCATTTCCGAAGTCGTTGGGAAACGCGGCACGAAATAGCCTGTAATCTTCGGCTGCGCCGGGTCCTTGACGTCGAAGATCTGCAGCCCGGCATTGTAGAAGGCGTAAGGCACGATGCCGTCGCGGCCATGGCCCGGCTGGTGCGTGGTGCCCGAGCGCTTGGGCCCGAAGCTGCCCTTGCGCTGGCAGAAATCGCTGAACTTGGCTTCCTTCGGCGGCGTCGGGCGTGGCAAGGTCGCCACCACCTTGGGGGCCGCCACATCCTTGGCGTCGATCACCAGCACGTCCTTGTAGGGCTCGTAGCAGTTCGAGTTCATCGGATAGCCATTGGCAAAGACATAGCCGGTGCGGGCATATTGGGAGGTGTCGACATTGTCGAACTCGGTGCCGGCAAAGCTCGGCGCTGTCTCGACATGCCCCTTGATCTGCGGCCTGTCGGGATTGGAAAGGTCGAAGGTGTAGAGGCCAAGCCCGCCCATCGCGCCGAAGGCAACCTTGCCGCCCTTTTCGACCGGGGTCGGCAGGAACGGCGGCATGCGCGAACCCATCCACGACGTGCGGTTGCCGGCGCGCGGGTTCTTCAGATACGCGTCTTCGCTTGCCTTGTCGCCGACCACCTGGCCCGGCACCCTGACCTGGCTGACAAAGACCGGATTGGCCGGGTCCGACATGTCCCAGACCTGATAGCCCGGCGAATGCAGGTAATCAGGATATTCGGTCAGCGCGTAGGAATCGTCTGGAGCTGCCGACAGATACATGTATTTGCCGCCAAACCAGGCCGGCGCGTCGAGCGAGCCCGAGCCCTGCTGTTGACCGATCGGCGCATCGGGATTTTTGGTGTCGGTGGTGCGGGTGGCGATCAGCTTCCAGTCGTCGGGCAGCGGCCCGTTCATCTCATAGACCTTGAAGCCCTTGAGCGAATTGTAGTTGCGCAGGCTCGCAACGATGTCGGGCTGGGTGCGCTTGTTGTCGAGAATGCCGAAGCGGCCGATTTCGTAGGACGCGACGACGACGTTCTTCTTAAGCTTTGCGCTCCAGGCGATGGTGATGCCGCCGAAATAGTCCTGGACCGTCTTGGCGTCCCAGTCCTCGCTCGAGCCCTCCGGCCCCCACACCCCGCCCTTGGAATAGACGACCTTGGCCTTGGCCGGGTCGGTGATGTCGAGCACGCGCATGTAGTCGCGGTCGTGCACATACATGTAGCGCTTGCCGTCGAAGTCGGCGACGTCGGGCCAGGCATGCCAGGGTGAGCTGACATGAGGATAAAACGCGATCTCCTCGACATTGTGGCTATAGCTGTTGTCGTCCCAGGCCTCGAGCTGGCCGGGAAAGGCCGGGCTTTCGCCCAAAGGCGTGGCGCGCGGCGCGCGGAATGTGCCATCCTCGGCCATGCCATAATCCTTGCCCGGCACGGGCGCCGGCGGCGCCTTGTCATAGGTCAAGGCGTTCCACTGCTTGAGGGCGGGATCGGTGATGTTGACCTCCGTCGGCACCTTGCTGCCCCAGTCGGCGGCCTTGGCCATGCCGGCCGTCAGCGCCAGCACCGAACAGCCGATCGCGATAATCCTAGGTGTCATGACGTCCCTCCCGACGATTGGCCCTCGCATCGGGCCGGCCTGGCCAGTTGAGGAAAGTTCGGTCAGTCAGAAAAGTGAATTTTCGGCAGGTGGGTATGAGGGGGTGGCATAGGTGGGGGAGCCTTGCATGCACGAAGTATAAGCTGCATGCCGAAAGAGGCTGTTATGGCCACTCAATGCATCTGAGATAATCGAAAAGAATAAAGTGGTGATCCCGACTGGAATCTGTGACGGCTGATCAGGGTGCTCCTATGGATCGGTTCACTTCTACGACGAAGACGTCGGCTTTCTGGCCAGTTCCAGTCGTTCTTGTCGGGCCTGATTAGCGGCTGCTGCGCGCGCCATGACTGCCATTGAAGCCAACTTGGCCTTCGACCGGAAGCTGACATATCAGGGACAATGATGGAGGTTGAAATTGCGCCAGGACTTGGCACTTGAGCGGGCTAACTTGCGCCTGCTACCGCAGAGACCATAAGGGAACAAAGGTCAGGCGCTAGGAGCAGCGGATCAAGTCACGCTCTATACCGGGATGCAAACTCCGTTAGGGCTTGCCCGGGAGCGAAAGCTGATGGTGCCTAATCAATGTTTCTGCTGTATGTGATCTTTGACCAGACAATAACCGCTCTATCGGCGGGAGCGACATGCGTATTGAGGCGGATGACTGAGATTTTAGATGGTGGCACAAAACCTGAAGATCAGCGAACGGCAGCGGCGGATGAGGGTGTCGGCGTTCTAGTTGTCGCCGTTTCGGCAAAGGGGAACATCAAACGAGTTTCTGTGGAGAGTCGCGATGGTGAACGGGCCGTCTTAGCACTGCACCGCTTCGCAATGGTCGGCGAAAGGGATCGGCTAGTAATCCGTGACGGGCTAGAGCGTCGCGTATGGGTGCTTGGGGAGGACAACACACAGATCCAGGTTTCCCCGTTCTTTTCTCTCCACGCCACACATTCGTTCGCGGGCGAGCCGGTTGAGACACGGGTGGTGGAGCTTTCCACCGACAGTGATTTCAGAGACTACGCCATCCTAGAAGCATTTCACTATCGCGGCTTGGATCTCTCCGGGGAGGTTGTGGGCTTGGGTACGCACCGAAAAGGCACGGGCGGGCGGCGCGCGATTCTACTGCTACAATTGAAGCTCGCCAGCCAGTGGATCAGCGCAGGCTACATTGAGGTTCAGATGCCCTTAATGATGGCTAAGCCTCGCCATCTCGCGTTTGCTCGACCGTTTCAGCATCCCTCGCTCGACGTAGCATGGACGTCATGGACAAAGGGCGGCCAGACTCTCGTGAACCGCATCGCTCGGATTGCCCGCGTGGTGGTCAATCCCGAATTGCGAGGGGGAAGCCTATCGAGAATCTTGGTAAACGCGGCTATCGGCTTTGCACGCGAGCGCTGGCACATTGGCGGCAAGCGCGTTCTCTTCTTGGAAATCTCCGCCGAGATGTTGCGGCACATCGATTTCGTGTCGAGCTGCGGCTTTCACTACCTCGGTGACACGGAGGGCAACCGCGCTCGACTGACCAAGGATTTGGGCAGCATCAACAGAGGGGCGAAGGGCTCATCCGGCATCATGAGCCTACAGCGGCGGTACCACGCCTTCTTTGAAGACTATCGCGGCGTAACGGGCGATAGCTTCGAGGCTTTACGCTCAAGGGTCGCCGACGTCTTGCAGCATGATGATCCGTGGAAAGCGATGACCGTCGATGAGTGGCTGGCGCTACGTCCGGTGATTCGCTCGCCAATTCCTTATTTCATGACCGGACTTGATCAGCCGTCAGACGCTTACGTTAAGGCTGGTTCTCTGGCAATTGCTTCAAAACGTCAGAGGGTCCCGTCCGCCGCATTACAAGAACTCGCGCTTTCCAACCTCGACCTTCACTCTAACTATAACCTTCCGCTGACCGATCACAGCCGCTTGGTGATGGATAGCTTCGGCATCACGACCAAGACAGTGCGGACTCGCATCGTTGGGCCTCTTAGTCTGACGGTTCAGGCTGGAACGATTACGTTTGTCGCTGGAGCCAGCGGTTGTGGCAAAAGTCTCCTTCTGGACCGCCTCGACCCTGCCTGGCATTCGGACAGCGTAGAAATGCATGGAACGATCATGCCCGCCGCTTACTCGGTCGCCCGTTTGACGTCGTTTCCGGCGCATGCCCCACTCTTCGAACATCTCGCAGACAAGCACGGCCCACAGCGCGCCTTCGATGCGCTCGCGCGAGTGGGCTTAAGCGAGGCACTGGTCTTTCTCAAGCCGTTCGAACTGCTGAGCCGCGGTCAGCGTTATCGCGCGATGCTGGCGGACCTCATACTCGGTGATGCCCAAGTGTGGCTTGTCGACGAGTTTTGCTCCGACTTAGATCCGTTGACCGCCCGGATCGTCGCTCACAAGTTTCGCGAAACCGTGCGTCAAGAGCAGCGGATCGCCTTCGTCGCCGCCGCCAACCACGCCCATTTCATCGCCGCCTTGAGACCTCATCGAATCCTGGCTCTGCGAACAGGAGGCGAATGTAAGACGCTGACATGGAAGGATTACGCGCATGGCGTTCTCGAACAAGCTCTCTGAGTCATTCGGGAAGGCAATAGAGCAAAGCCCATATGTGGCGCTCGACCCCATCGTGAAATATAATTATACCCCAAAGGGCAAGAACTTAATCTTCGGTCGCAGCGCCGTGGCCGAGGAACCTAATGATCTTCTTTATCTGGGAAAGGTATTTGAAACCGCCACCGGCACCAGCTTGCTCGGCGCGGATGCCTGGCTGGACACCAAATTTCCCCACGTGATCTACATCACCGGCACTCGTGGAAGCGGCAAGAGCATGGACCTCGGAATCCTCATCGAGGGGCTCGCCCACCTCAACCAGCCGTCGCCTATTCAACAAAACATCACTCCCGTCGCAACGTTTCTTATCGACACGCAGAGCCAGTTTTGGACCTTACGATATCCGCCCCAGGGTGATGCCAGCCGCTCGCAACTCGGCGAACTCGCGGATTGGAACCTGCAAGCTAACGGGTTGGCCGACGCCGCAGTGTTCGTCCCGAAGGGAGCCACCAAGTTTCTCGGTGACGAGAAAGATTTGACCCTACGCCCGCGCGATGTACTGCACGAAGAATGGTGCGCCTTGCTCGGTCAGGAGGTCTACGGCCCCCAAGGTCACCTCTTGGCCGAGATCCTTGAAAAGCTGAAGGGCGAAGACTTTTCCCTCGACGACATGGTGCAGCTTTTGCGAGAGGGCCGTCTGGCCTCCTCTGTGGCTGAGAGTTCGCGAAACGTTGTCATCTACCGGCTAACAGACTACGGCAGGACCGGTCTATTCGATCCAAATGGTATAGATATTCAAGACCTCCTTGTGGGGGGGCAGTGCAACATCTTCATGCTTCGAGACCTGCGCGATGACGACAAGGCGCTGGTTACTGCCATTCTGGCCCGCCAACTTTTCATCGTTATGGGGCGCTATCACCAGCAACGACGCGTCTCCAATTTCTTTGGCAAGGATAGGCCCGAACGTGAGTTCCCAAGCCGGGTGTGGCTCCTTGTAGATGAGGCCCACGTGGTCTGCCCCAACAGCGGAGCATCGCCTGCTCGCGAGGCACTTGTCGAATATGTTAAGCGAGGCCGAGATGCTGGTCTGTCTTTGGTTCTCGCCACCCAGCAACCATCGGCAGTGGACGACAGGGTGTTGAGCCAAGTCAATCTGTCACTGTCACATCGACTGACCTTTCAAAGCGATATCAACGCGGCGATTGGCAGGATTCCTACCAAAACCCTTAGCGGGCTGCGGATCGGCGGGACGAAACTGTCGGACTTCGGCGACATCTTGCGGCTTGTTGAAGCCGGGCAGTGCTTTGTAGGAGACCATGCGACTAGCCGGACCGTCCTTGTACAGATGCGACCGAGAGTGACAGCCCATGGTGGACAGAGTCCCATCTAAAGAATTTTCGGTCTTCATTCGGAAGATCGGCTATTCGGTTGGTCTTGAGCACACGCTTGAGCGGCTGAATGATTTCGCACACCTCTATGGTGGCCAAGACATTTTGAGCTACGCTGACATTAGCCGGCTGCTTCACGCCTCCAAGCCTGCCGGGTGGGGGCTTGATAGAAACAATGAGCATATCCTAGACGTCCTTCGCAGTCTTGGCGTCGTCGATGTCCGTCGTGGTCAGGTCGCCGTCCTGGAAACGGGCGATGCCTTAGGGATGCTGATGCGGCTCCAAGGGGATGGCGAAGCCTTCAGGAACAGCACGAAGTTCATTTTCGCGCACAGCTTGGCCTTGGCGGATGGTGATATCTTCTTCAACGCCCTCGCCGCTTGCTTCGAGCCTGAGGAATTCGCGCGGCGAATGCTACGGATGATAGAGTCGAAATGGACGCTTCTCGAAAGCCATTTTTTGTCCTCCCACCAGCGGGCCGCCATCTACAGCGCTATCAATATGGAGGCACAGGAGAACAACCCGGGCAGCCGTGGAAAGGCGCTCGGCAACGCGCCAAATCCAGCGCGCCTGCGGCAGACGCGTGGTGCCCTAGCTCCGAAGGTCAGTCGCCCTGAGCTGAAGATTTCCGACCCCTATCTGTCGAAGGCGCTTCCCCGCCGAAAAGCCTGGGCGATTTCCCTAGGCCTCGCCTCTGACGCAGGCATACCGACGGCAAAAGGCGAGGGACTGCTGAAGACCTTGGCCGACACGGGTTACTGCGGTCCTGCCTGTATCGCCATGTGGCCATTACGACACGAGTTGCTCAGTCCGTCCTACGTAAAACTGCAGGAGGCGGAGTTTCCAGTACTCGATTCGTGGTCGTTTATGATGCTGATCGGACGTGGCATGGGCCTACTGCCCGCTTCCGATACCGAAGGTGGCGAAAAAGAGCTGTCGCTGCTGCGCCTACTAGTTCAGACGTACCGAGCGCTTAACACCTCAAAGAGTATTGTGCGGACCGAATTGCCCGCTAGGATTGCCTATCGATGTGCTTTGAGTCTTTCTATGGGGCGAGATTCCGTGCCGAACTATCCAGTGCTTATTGCCGAGGAGCAGAGATTGCCGTCTCCTCGCATCATTGCAAGGCAGTCTCGTCTCGCCGAATCCGCTCTTTCGATCTGAGTATCGGATGACCATTTTCTTGTGTCGCGAATTTGTGCGGGATCTCATCGAACACAACGACGCTCATTTCGCAGCTCGTGTCTTGAGCAAGATTGTCGGCGCTAACGGGGATTTCGAAGCGGACGCTGATGATCATCGTTACCGCGGTATCGAGGATGGTTGGATTCGCTACATCAGCCGGCAAAATACGGCCTATCGCGCGATCTTCCTGCGACGTGGAGTCGATGTCTATTGGTATCGAGCGGGCTCACACTCCATAGAAGACCGGGTGCAGCCTCCACAAAACCTCGCGGCAGCCGTAGCGATTGGTGAAACACCTGTTGGTCTCGACGCGCTCATGTCGCATCGAAACCCCCGGTATCTAAAGACATCAGAACCACGGTTGCTGAGAGAGGTGGTCGCCTCGCGCATTCTTGTGCCACACCGCAACGTGGCGCTCGTCACGCCGCGGCTTTCCGTCGCTCTTTTCAGCCCAGTAGGATTGGTTGGGCGGTTGATTGATGCGGTGATCGAATCCAATGGTACGGTTTCGGTCATCACTAAGCCGCCGGCACAGCGCGATCTGACGCAATACCGCTGGCTCGTCTCGCGAGGCGTCGACCTGTTGGTTCATCGGCGCGTCAACGCTAGGATGCTCCTATTTGAAGTGGCCCGCGAACGGCTCGACGCGGAAATGACCCATGTCGATTCTATTGGCGTTGTTGGCTCCTCGGAATTGACCGAAGCCGGACTGGGCGTTGCGGGCGCCGACGACATCCATGAAGAACTCTGCTACGAGATTGCTGGTGATGATCTCGATGGCTCTAGCGAATATCTAATGAAATTGGCTAACGATGCGTTGTCGCTGGAGGACCATCTCCAGCGCTTTGCGTTGCACTAGGAGGCGCCTAATGCCTGTCGACAATGCGACGTTTTACTAGGCGTGCAATCTTACCGGAAACCCGTTCCGATCAAACGCGACGTTCGACGATGATCCCCGGCTGGCAATCTGGGCAGGTCAAATTAAAGAGCGCGAGCAGCTCCAGAAATTTCTGTTGCGATCACGCGCCGAGCAAGTCGGCAATACCAATCTAACCTTGCTCTATGGCGCGTATGGCACGGGCAAATCACATGCTTTGCTATGGGGAATTCACTGGCTTAAGCACATGGAAGATGGCGGGAAATCCACCGCCTACTACGTTCCGACTCTTAAAAAAGACAAAGGCAAGCTGACTTTTGGTGGCGCTTTTCAGGATGATCTAATTGCCAAGACCGGTCTAGTAGAGGACGCTCTTCATTACCGAACCTTTCTGCAAAGATGCGTCAATCAGTACACCGGTGAGAATGATGTCCACGCGACAGCATCCAACGACGACATCATCGAGCGACTCGTCCCGGCAGTAGAGCTGTACAATTTCGCGAAGGATTTCATTCGTCACGAGACCGAGGATGCCATTCGAGCATTCCTAGCGCCCAAGGGCCAGACTGACTACCAAGCGATGATTACGTTCACGCGGCTGGCCAATCTGTTCGTCTACGAGATGCGTTTCAAGAATGAGGTGAAGCGCTTCCGTCAGTCCGTTCATTTGATGATCGACGAGTTGGATGTCCTTGCCCAGGCCTCGACCAAGGAGGTTCTGGAGGTCAATGACCTTATCCGGCACCTCTATGACCTGTGCCCCAATTGCTTTGGCCTCGTGTTGGCCGTTTCAGCCGAGCAAGAAATCCTGCCCTCCATCTTCACCGAGTACGTCTTGACCCGGGTCAGTCGTCAAATTGAGTTCAAACCGTTTGACCGTACCGCTGCTGTCGAGTTTGCCATGCAAGTCATGGACGGCAGTCGACACGATGGCACGGATGTTGCGCGCAAGGGCGGGTTCCCATTCACGATTGAAGCGTTAGAGGCGGTGCTTGGGCAACTTACCTTCCGTACTCCGCGTAAGGTTGTGAATGTCATGCAGCAATTGATCGAAGAAGCCCGGCTTGCGGAATTGGATCCGTCTCAAAGTGCGATCACGGTGGGCCAGCTCGATAGTTCCGGGATCACGGAAGAGGTGATTTGATGCGGAGCCTCATTGGCGGTCGGCCTAGTTCTAGCGTGGTGCAGATCCCGCTTGACCAAACCTCCAGCTTGTCCGATCTAGGCGGTGCCCACTCGGCGGTCGCCATGCACCGGTCCTAGCCTGCAGTCCAGAGCCCGAGGCGTGTTACACTGAAACAGCAGTCTCAGGAGCGACTCCAAGAGTCGCAGATCTTCTACATAGGTACAAGCCATGCCTCGCGATGGTCTTCTGTGAAGAACAGGCAAACTTCAAAGGGCGCCGCATCGAGTTCCAGCTTTGCGATGAATCCTGCGAGTCGATGAGGATGGGCAGTATCGGTAGGGAAAGTCCGGACTACCGCTCTTGCGCGTTCGAGCGCCAGATGGACGGCATCTCGCGTGACACCTGATCCCCTAGACAATCGTGGTGAAAGCGGCACAGTGCGAGGAGGTTCGCGACACCAGGGGCGCCGTCGTTCTGTATATGCTGGACGTGATGAGCCTCAATCCAACTTTGGCGGTACTTCTGCAGGGCCACATAGGTGTCGGGCGGCGTAGCTTGGGCCACCTCGTGGCAGGTTTGGCAATGCCAAGCGTAGTGATCCTGCTTCAAGCGCAGGATCTGCTCCAACTCGTTCACAGAATCGCGGAAGCGGGCGGTCGACGCTGGAGCGCGCAGGTGCAAACTTCGATACTGATCAGACAAAAGCTTTGGCGTATTCGTGGCGTGCGTGAGCGGCCGAAACGGTTCAGGACTAGGCACAGCGGCGCGCCGGTTGTCCTGACTGATCCCATGTCCCCGCTCGGCGTGGCTGATGCCAGCCCCAACTAGAGGATTTTCCGGCGGTTCGGCCGGGGCACATCGCCCTCTAAGTCGGCGGTGTCATCTGGCACATGTGCCGCTAAGTCGAGAAGCTTCGATCCCAAGCCGCTCAAACAGACTGTCTGATACGCCCTGCCAGCGCCGGAAATCACTAGGCCGAAACTTCGTCACGCTCTTGATTTTCAAGTGGTGATCCCGACAGGAATCGAACCTGTGACCTACAGATTAGGAATCTGCCGCTCTATCCTACTGAGCTACGGGACCACTCGGCTGCACACATAGCGGCTTAGAACGGATTCGCCAACGGTTTTTGGCGGGCTGCGACTGAAACGTTTTGGCGGTGGCCGGCCAGGCCAAATGCTGTTTCCGCGTCCAGGGCCGGTGGGCAGCCATGGACGCGTTTGGGCGGCGAAGGTCAGGCCGCCAGCGCGGTTTCGGCGAGGCGGACCCAGTAGCTGACGCCGTGCGGGATGGCTTCGTCGTTGAAGTCATAGGCGGGGTGGTGGAGGTTGGCGGTGTCGCCATTGCCGATGAAGATGAAGGCGCCGGGGCGGGCTTCGAGCATGTAGGAAAAGTCCTCGCCGCCCATCAAGGGCTGGATCGCCCGGTGGACCTGCGGCTCGCCGGCGACGGATGCGGCGACATCGCCGGCAAACACCGTTTCGTTTTCATGGTTGAAGGTGACGGGATAGTTGGCGTCATAGTCGAGATGGATCGCCGTGCCGGTGGCTTCGGCGATGCCGCGGCAGATGGCGTTCATGCGCTCTTCGGCGAGTTTGGCGATCTCCTTTTTCAGCGTGCGCACGGTGCCGGCGATGATCGCCTGTTCGGGGATGATGTTGTAGGCGGTGCCGGCATTGAACTTGGTCACCGAAACGACGATCGCCTCAGCCGGGTCGGTGCTGCGCGAGGCGATCGCCTGAAGTGCGGTCACCAGCTGGCTGCCGGCGACGATCGGGTCGATGGCGCGGTGCGGCATGGCGGCATGGCCGCCCTTGCCCTTGACGGTGATGGTGAACTCGGCGGTCGCCGCCATGATCGCGCCCGGACGGATGGCGAACTGGCCGACCGGCAGGCTCGGCATGTTGTGCATGCCAAACACCTTCTGGATGCCGAAACGCTCCATCATGCCGTCCTTGACCATCTCGTTGCCGCCGCCGCCGCCCTCTTCGGCGGGCTGGAAGATGACCGCGACGGAGCCGGCGAAATTGCGGGTTTCGGCGAGATATTTGGCAGCACCCAAAAGCATGGCGGTGTGGCCGTCATGGCCGCAGGCATGCATCTTGCCGGGGACGGTTGAGGCGTAAGGCTTGCCGGTGATCTCTTCGATCGGCAGCGCGTCCATGTCGGCGCGCAGGCCGACAACGCCGCCAGCGCCCAGGCTGCCCTTGATGATGCCGACGACGCCCGTCTTGCCCAGGCCAGTGACGATTTCGTCGCAGCCGAATTCCTCAAGCCTGGCTTTGACGAAAGCGGCGGTTTCGAAGACGTCGAAATTGAGCTCCGGCTTCTGGTGCAGGTGACGGCGCCAGCCGGCGATCTCGTCCTGCAGTTCGGCGGCTCGGTTCAGGATCGGCATGGTTGTCTCGACTTCCTGTGTGGTGGACCCAGCGGGTGTGGAACCAGGGTCCGGATTCGCAATTGTGATCGTCCAAGCTCTGCCATCTTGGCGTCACATAGGTTATTTAGCAGCGGCGGCGACGCCGTGGCCATGGTCTTTCGTACCGGCCAGCGCGTTGCCATCCCGGTTTACGGAAATCTTATGGACGGCCGGCTATGATCGGCAAGAGGCGATTTCGGATTTGATGATGAAGATTAGGTTCGTCAAAAGCATGCTCCTTGGCCTGGCGGCCGCAACCGTGCTCAGTGCTGCGCCTGCGTCGGCCAATCCGGCGATGCTGTTCGACGTCAATTCGGGTGCCGTCATCGAGCACCAGGAGGCGTTCAAGCGCTGGCATCCGGCCTCGCTGACCAAGCTGATGACCGCCTACACCACTTTCCGCGCCGTTAAGGCCGGTGAGCTGGCGCTCAATTCGCCGATCAAGATCTCCAAGAAGGCGGCGGCCTTCCCGCCGGCCAAGATGGGCTACAAGCCGGGTTCGGTGCTGACGCTCGACAACGCGCTCAAGATCATCATGGTCAAGTCGGCCAATGACGTGGCAGCGGCGATCGGCGAAAATGTCGGCGGCACCCCAGAGGCGTTTGCTGACAGGATGAACGCCGAGGCGCAGCGCCTGGGCATGTCGGGCAGCCACTGGGTCAACGCCAACGGCCTGCATGATCCCGCCCAGTACACCACGGCGCGCGATCTCGCGGTGCTGGTCAGGGCGATCCGCCTGGAATATCCTGAATATGCCGCCTATTTCGACATCGAAGGCATCATTGCCGGCAAGGCGAAGCTCAAGAATTTCAACCCGCTGGTCGGCCGCTTCCCCGGCACCGACGGCATGAAGACAGGGTTCGTCTGCGAATCCGGCTTCAACCTGATCGCCACCGCCACCCGCGACGGCCGCACGCTGGCGGCCATCGTGCTCGGTGCCGATTCACCCGACAAGCGCGCTGAAGAGGCAGCGAAGATGCTGCAGACCGGTTTTGTCCGCAACGGCGCCTCGGTCAGTGTGACAGGGCTTGCGCCTTACGGCGACAGCCGCGACGTGGCGACCAGCATGCGCGAGGAGGTCTGCTCGCCCAAGGCCAAGCATGCGGCTTCCGATGGTCCGGCGCCGACCGAAGCGGGAGCTGCGCCCGACAAGGTCTCGATCATTCCCGAAATGACGCGCCAGCGTAACTGGGTCACCGTCAGCCTCGGCGGCGCCACCGGGCCGAAACCCAAGGCGCTGGGCGGCGGCGACATCGTTGTCGACACCGGCGTGCCGCTGCCGACCTGGCGTCCCGACCGGCCGGCCCCGGTTGGTGCAGCACCTCGCGCTGCCAACGTTCAGGCGCGCTCGTGAATTCGCTAGCCGCGTTCCCGATCCCGGTATCGGTGCTGACCGGCTTTCTCGGCGCCGGCAAGACGACGCTGCTCAACCGCCTGCTTAAGGATCCCGAGCTCACCGACACCGCCGTCATCATCAATGAGTTCGGCGACGTCGCCATCGACCACCTGCTGGTCGAAAAGGCCTCCGACGGGGTCATCGAACTGTCCGACGGCTGCCTGTGCTGCACCGTGCGCGGCGAACTTGTCGACACGCTGGCCGATCTCGTCGACCGGCTGCAGACCGGTCGCATCGCCAGGCTTTCGCGGGTGGTGATCGAGACCACCGGGCTTGCCGATCCGGTGCCGGTGCTGCAGTCGATCATGGGCCATCCGGCCCTTCTCCATGCCTTCCGGCTCGACGGCGTCATCACCGTCGTCGATGCGGTCAATGGTGCAGCGACGCTCGACGCCCATGTCGAGGCGGTCAAGCAGGTGGCGGTGGCCGACCGCATCGTGTTGACCAAGGCCGATCTCGTCGACGATGCCGCATGGCTCGATGCGCTTGAGGCGCGGCTGTTGCGCATCAATCCGGGCGCCGAAATCCGCGCCGTCGACGCCGCTGTGGCCAGGCTTTTGCAATGCGGGCTCTACGACCCGGAAAGCAAGACCGCCGATGTGCGCCGCTGGCTCGGCGAGGCGCATGATCATCACCACCACGACCACGACCACGATCACGACCACGATCATCAGCACGCTCACGGCCACGATGCCCGCATCGGCTCGTTTTCGCTGACCCATGCCGGGCCGCTGCCGTTTTCGACGGTCGAGATGTTCCTCGACCTGTTGCTGTCGACCCAGGGCGACAGGCTGTTGCGCATCAAGGGCATCGTCGAGCTGATGGAGGACCGGGAGCGGCCGCTGGTCATCCATGGCGTGCAGAAGCTTCTGCATCCGCCGGCACGCCTGCCGTCATGGCCCGATGCCGTGCGCGGCACAAGGCTGGTGCTGATCGGCATCGACCTGCCGCGCGACTATGTCGAACGGCTGTTTGCAGCCTTCGTCAACAAGCCTGCCATCGACACGCCGGACCGTCAGGCGATGGAAAACAACCCGCTGGCGATCGCCGGGCTGTAGTTTCCCAGATTTTGCCGAAAATCAGCTGCCGCGTTCGACGAGAAAGCGGTGGCCGCCGGTGACCGGCGCCGTTTCGACCAGCTTATGGCCGGCCTCCTGGCAGAAGGCCGGGATGTCGATGACGGCGAGCGGGTCGGTGGTTTCGAGCCACAACAGCTCGCCCGATGCCATGTCGGCGAGGCGGCGCCTCGCCTTGAGCACGGGCAGGGGGCAGTTGAGCCCCCTGAGATCGTAAATGTCGGTGGTTTCGCTCACGCTGGTCAGCTGCCGAACAGGCCGAGCAGCTTCTTCTTGAGCTTGGTGGCGGCACCTGCCTCTTCGACAGGGGCGACCTGGGCGGCCTGCGTCGGCGCTTCGGTCACCACAGGCTGTTGCTGCGGCACGGTGGCGGTCACGACTTCCTGCTGGGCTGCAAGCTTGGCAGCCTTGGCGGCAGCGACGGCTTGAGCCTTTTCTTCGGCCGCCTTCTTCTTGGCGTCCGCTGCGGCGTCAGCTGCTGCCATGCGGCGGCCTTCAGCCGAATCGATGCGGCCCATGCGAGCGGTGGTCTGGACGATGCTGCCGTCCTGGGCCATGGCAGGCGGTTCGATGGTCACGCGCTCGCCACGGGCGCGGCGCTTGGTCCAGTCGGAAACGATGGCCGCTTCCTTGAGGCCGGCAATCGTCGGCTTGGGGGCTGGAATGTCAGCGCCGGTGGCGCTGGCAAAGGCAGCGTCATACTTGCTCTTATAGGCCTGGTAGGCGGTCTGCAGCGCCTGCGGCTGGGTCACCGCAGGGCAGGCGCCGGTCGGATTGAACGCTGTGCCGGCTTCGGGGATCTGGTTGAAGACATAGCGCTTTTCGCAGACGTCGACCTTCGGCGGCACCTTGGTGATTTCGAAGTGGTCGTAGCCTTCCTTCAGCATCGCCCAGAACTGGTAGTTCGGGTCCTTGCGGTAACGCGCCATATTGGCTGGGGTCATGCGGAACGGATAGGACTGGACCTGGAACTCGGTCTGGCCGCCCTTGAAGGCGTCGCGCGCGAAGGCATAGATCTCTTCGATCTGCGCATCGGTCATCGAAAAACAGCCCGACGACGAGCAGGCGCCGTGCACCATCAGGTTCGAGCCGGTGCGGCCGTTGGCGCGGTCAAACGCGTTGGGATAACCGATGTTGAAGGCGAGGTGGTAGCTGGAGTTCGGGTTCATCTGGCCCGGACGCACGGTGTAGAAGCCTTCCGGCGACTGGCGGTCGCCTTCGGTGAATTTGGGGCCGAGCTTGCCCGACATCTTGCAGATGTCGTAGGTGGCGATCAGGTCGTAGCGGCCGTTGGTCTTTTGTTTCCAGACTTCCAGCTTGGCCTCTTCCTTGAACACGCGCGCCAAGACAGGCGAGGTGCGTGTCATGCCCTTGGCCTTCATTTCGGCCACGATCTTGGCCGGCAGCTGCCTGTTGGCGTGCTGCGGCACGAAGTCGGTTACGGAAGATTCCGAACAGCCGGCTACCGCAAGGGCAGCGAGAAGCAATCCGGCGCGTGCGATATTGGCGATCATCGGTCTAAATGTCGTCTCTGATTGCAGTCATGGCACATGCGCCAACGACCGGCCCGTCCTGGTACTGCCTCGACCTTAGGGTCGTTAACCTTGAAAAATCCTTACCGCAAGTTCCTGGCCCGTCCCACGCGCGAAAAATCACGGCAAGTTCATTGAACCGGGCGAGGCGGCAATTTTGTGGCGAAACCGTGCCGTGGCCCGTTGAGGCCACAGTTTATGCAATCACTGGCTGCGTATCGCGCCTTTTCGGAAAAATCGTTGGCGATCCTCTGGCCGATGCTCAGAGGCTGCGGCCGATGGCGAGATATTTCTCGCGCCGCTGCTCGCGGAAGTCGATGTTGGAGCCGTTGAATTCGCCAAACGTCCTGGCGATCAGGTCGCCGGTGGCCGAAATGACGGCTTCGGCGTTGCGGTGCGCGCCACCGAGCGGCTCTTCGATGATCTTGTCGATGATCTTGAGCGAGAGCAGGTCCTGCGCGGTGATCTTCATGTTGGTCGCCGCGTCCTTGGAGCGCGTCGTGTCGCGCCACAGGATCGAGGCTGCACCTTCCGGCGAGATCACCGAATAGATCGCATGTTCGAGCATGAAGACGCGGTTGGCCGCGGCAATGGCGATGGCGCCGCCCGAGCCGCCTTCGCCGATGACGATGGCGATCGACGGCACCTTGAGGCCAAGGCAGGCCGAGGTCGAGCGCGCAATGGCCTCGGCCTGGCCGCGCTCTTCGGCGCCGACGCCGGGATAAGCACCGGCGGTGTCGACCAGCATGACGACAGGAATGTTGAAGCGGTCGGCCATTTCAAGCAGGCGCACCGCCTTGCGGTAGCCCTCGGGGCGGACCGAGCCGAAATTGTGCTTGAGGCGGCTCTTGGTGTCGTTGCCCTTTTCCTGGCCGAGCACCAGCACCGGCTCGCCGCGGAAGCGGGCGAAGCCGCCGACCATGGCGTTGTCTTCACCGAAATTGCGGTCGCCGGCCAGAAGCGTGAAGTCGGTGAACAGGCCGTTGATGTAGTCGAGGCAATGCGGACGGTCGGGGTGGCGCGCCACCTGGACCTTCTGCCACGGCGTCAGCGCCTTGTAGGCGTCGCGCAGCGCATCGCGCGAGCGCTTCTCCAGCCGCTTGATCTCGTCGCCGACATCGACGGCCTCGCCATTTTCGGCAAGCTTCTTGAGCTCGAGGATCTTGCCTTCGAGATCTTGGACCGGTTTTTCGAAATCGAGGTAATTGTACATTGGCGAGCGGACTACCACGCTGAAAATTTGAGGCACCGGGGGCCGGGGAATGTGGCACCGCGCCAGTGGAACGTGGCACTCACATAGCGATATGGGCTCTAATCGGCAAGCGGATGATGCTCGTTGACCAGTTTCAGCAGCCGTTCTTCCAGAACATGGGTGTAGATCTGGGTGGTCGAAATGTCGGAATGGCCGAGCAATTGCTGCACGGCGCGCAGGTCGGCACCATTCTGCAGCAGGTGGCTGGCAAAGGCGTGGCGCAGCACATGCGGTGAGATTTTCGCCGAAGCGATGCCGGCCCGCGCCGCAAGGCCCTTGAGGTCGCGGGCAAAAACCTGGCGCGGCAGGTGGCCGCTTTGTGATGAAGCGGGAAACAAAAACACACTTTCGGCTTGCCTGGGATCACGATTGCGCTGGGCGAGCCAGGCCCGCATCGCTGCGCGCGCCTTGGATGATAGCGGCACCATGCGGTCCTTGTCGCCCTTGCCGCGCACGACAAAAAAGCGCTCGTCGCGCAGCGCAACCGTCAGCGGCAGGCTGACCAGCTCGGAGACGCGCAGGCCGGTGGCGTAGAGCACCTCGACAAGCGCGTGCATCCGGGCTGCTGCCAGGCTGTCGCCATCGGCTGTTTCACTTGCCTCGGTCGCTGCGCGGTCGAGCAGCCGGCCTGTTTCAGCCTCGCTCATCGTCTTGGGCAGCGGCCGATCCTTTTTCGGGCTGTCGAGGATGCCGGTCGGATCGTCGCTTCGCAGCCCTTCGGCATAGAGAAAGCGGAAGAACTGCCTGAGCGCCGAGAGCTTGCGCGCCTGCGAGGTCGCCGCGAAGCCGCGCCCGGCAATGTCGTCGAGATAGCTGCGGATCGCTGCGGCGTCGGCATCGGCGAGGCGGCCGCCCAGAAATTCCGAGGCGTCTTCGAGGTCGCGGCGATAGCTCGAAAGCGTGTTGTCGGCAGCCCCGCGCTCGGCGCTCATCATTTCAAGGAAGGCCTCGATGCGCGCGCCGCTTTTCATTTTTTGGGCGCGAGCTTTTCCGGTGGAATGCGCACGGTGATTTCGGCCTTCTTCGGCTCGACGAACATCACCAGCGCAAACATGGCGCCGTAAGCGATGCCCGCCAGAACAGCGAGCGTGACAAGGAACCGGAAAAGTGTCGGCATCGATGTGTTTGCCCGTCTGTCCTATCCTGTGCCCTTATGGGACGCCGCTTCAGGCAATTCAAGGGCGCGTTTGGCCTCATGCGCTTGACGCAACGGGGCTTTTCATGTCGATACGCCGGCGAAAGGCACGCCATGACACCCGACGCGCAGACACCATTTCCCGAAGGCTCCGTCGCTGCCCTGCTTGAACGGCTGGGCACGCGCTCGATCGTCTTTGTCGGCCTGATGGGGGCCGGCAAGACCGCCATCGGCCGCAAGGTCGCGCAGGCACTCGGGCTCGGCTTCATCGACAGCGACCACGAGATCGAAAGCGTGTCGCGGATGAGCATTCCCGAGCTGTTCGAACGTTATGGCGAGGTCGAGTTCCGCGCGCTCGAGCAGCGCGTCATCGGCCGTGTTCTGGAGAACGGCCCGCAGGTGCTGTCGACCGGCGGCGGCGCCTTCATGAACGCGCAGACCCGGGCGGCGATCTCAGGCCACGGCGTGTCGATCTGGCTCAAGGCCGAACTCGACCTGTTGATGGAACGGGTTTCCAAAAAACAGAACCGGCCGCTGCTGCAGAACGCCGACCCGCGCGCCGTGCTTTCCAAGCTGATGGACGAGCGCTACCCGGTCTATGGCCTTGCCGACCTCATGGTGGCGACGCGCGACGACCGCAAGGAAGCGATCGCCAGCGAGGTCATCGAAGCGCTGTGCAGCCATTTCGGCGTGCCCGGCAGGATTCACGTTTCGGAAGGCTCGGAGGATCACGAATGAGCGTCGTCACTGTCGAAGTCGGACTTGGCGAGCGCGCCTATGACATTTTGATCGGCCCCGGCCTGATCGGACGTGGCGGCGAGCTGATCCACAAGTGCCTGCCCAAGGCGCGCACGGCTGTTGTCACCGACGAAAACGTCGCTGCCGCCCATCTTGAACCTTTGGTCGAAAGCCTGAGCGCTGCCGGCAATGCGCCTGCGGTGATCACCTTGCCGGCCGGCGAAAAGACCAAGAGCTTTGCCTCGCTCGAAACCGTCGTCGACCAGATCATCGCTGCCCGGCTCGAACGCGGCGATGCGGTGATCGCGCTTGGCGGCGGTGTCATCGGCGATCTCACCGGCTTTGCCGCCGGCATCGTCAGGCGCGGCATGCATTTCGTGCAGATGCCGACCTCGCTTCTGGCCCAGGTCGATTCGTCGGTCGGCGGCAAGACCGGCATCAACAGCCCACGCGGCAAGAACCTGATCGGCGTCTTCCACCAGCCCAAGCTGGTGCTGGCCGACACCGCCGCCCTCGACACGCTGCCGCTGCGCGAATTCCGCGCCGGTTATGCCGAAGTCGCCAAATATGGCCTGATCGACCGCCCCGACTTTTTCGCCTGGCTGGAAAACAACTGGCGCGAGGTTTTTTCAGGCGGCCCGGCCCGCATCGAGGCCATCGCGCAATCCTGCCGCGCCAAGGCCGATGTCGTTGCCCGCGACGAATTCGAAACCGGCGACCGCGCTTTGCTCAATCTCGGCCACACTTTCGGCCACGCGCTCGAAGCCGCCACCGCCTATGACGGTGCGCGTCTGGTTCATGGCGAGGGCGTTGCCATCGGCATGGCGCTGGCGCATCGCTTTTCGGCGCGGCTCAACCTGGCAAGCCCTGACGACGCGGCGCGTGTCGAGGCGCATCTGCGCGACGTCGGCCTGCCGTGGCGCATGGCCGACATTCCCGGCGCCCTGCCCGACGCCGAGGCGCTGTTTGGCTACATCACCCAGGACAAGAAGGTGTCGCGCGGCGCCTTGACCTTCATCCTGACGCGCGGCATCGGCCAGTCCTTCATCGCCAAGGACGTGCCGGCCTCGGAAGTCGTGTCGTTTCTCAAGGAGAACCATCCGGGATGAGCGCTGGCTGGATCGTCGCAGGCATTCTGGCGGGGCTGATCTTGTTGGCCCTGGTGTTCCGCGACCGTCTGCTCGCATCGCTGGGCTACGAGCTTTTTGAGCTGACGCCGCAGCGCTCGGCCCATGACGAGCTGCGCGGCGCGGTCGACGATTTCCACCGCGACGGCCATGTCGTCAAGCAGGACCGCGACCAGGTCGGTGGCCTGCTCGACCTGCATGAACTCGAAGTCTCCGACGTCATGGTCCACCGCACGGCGATGCGTTCGGTCAATGCCGACATCGCCTCTGAAGCGCTGGTCCGCGAGATCCTGCAAAGCCCCTATACACGCATGCCGTTGTGGCGCGGGTCGATCGACAACATCGTCGGCGTCGTCCACGCCAAGGACCTGTTGCGCGCGCTCAACGACGTCGAGGGCGACTATTCCAGGGTCGATGTGCCCAAGGTCGCCTCCAAGCCGTGGTTCGTGCCCGACACGACGACGCTGCAGGAACAGCTCAACGCCTTTTTGCGGCGCAAGGCGCATTTCGCCATCGTCGTCGACGAATATGGCGAGGTCGAAGGGCTGGTGACGCTCGAAGACATCATCGAAGAGATCGTCGGCGAGATCGCCGACGAGCACGACATCGACGTCCAGGGCGTCAAGCAGGAGGCCGACGGCTCGGTGGTCGTCGACGGCACCGTGCCGATCCGCGACCTCAACCGCGCGCTCGACTGGCATCTGCCCGACGACGAGGCAACGACCATCGCTGGCCTGGTCATCCACGAGACCCAGTCGATCCCCGAGGAGAAGCAGGCCTTCACCTTCCACGGCAAACGCTTCATCGTCATGAAGCGCGACAAGAACCGGCTGGCGCGAATCAGGATCCGGCCGGCATTGGTGGTGGAGCCGCCATCGCCGCGCTGACCATGGTCATTGACCATAGTCATTTTTGCACTATCTTCGGAAGATGCAGGAGGTGCGACCGATGGTTGCGCGCGTTTCGAAATCCCAGTTCAAGGCAAAAGCGCTGGAGTTGTTTCGTGAAATCGAAGCGACCGGCGAGCCGCTTATTGTCACTGATCATGGCCAGCCGAAGCTGGAGATCAGGCGGATCGCTCAAAAGCACCACAACCCGCTCGATATGCTGAAGGGGTCAGTGCTGCGCTATGACGATCCGTTCGAGCCGGTCGGCGACGGGGACTGGGAAGTCCTGAAATGATCGTCCTGGATACCCACGCCCTCGTCTGGTGGGTCAATGGCAGTTCCAGCCTGTCTAAGGCTGCGCTGCGGGCGATCGAAAGCGGACTGCGTGGCGATGGCGTCGTCGCGTCGTCGATCTCAGCCTGGGAGATCGCCATGCTGGTTGCGAAAGGCAAGCTGGAATTTTCAATGGACGTTACGCATTGGCTCGATCTTGCCGGCGAGGTCGAGGGCTTTCGTTTCATTCCCATCGACAATGTGGTGGCGGTGCGGAGCGTGACGCTGCCGGGCGAATTCCATGCCGACCCGGCGGACCGGATGATTGTCGCATTGGCGAGAGAACTGGGCGCGCCGCTGGTTAGCGCAGACGGCAAGATCTCGCGCTACCCTCACGTGAAGAGCATCTGGTAGTCATCGCGCCGTGGCGGCCTCATCTGCGGATCGAGGGCTGACCCACAACAGTCTTGCCGCCGCCAGACCGAGCAGTGCTCCAACCAGTTGCGCTGCGATGAACGCCGGCACGTCGGTCGGTGCTATGCCGGCAAATGTGTCGCTCAGCGCGCGTGCGATGGTCACGGCAGGATTGGCAAACGACGTCGACGAGGTGAACCAGTAGGCCGCGAGAATGTAGAGGCCGACAGCGACAGGCGTCGTTTTCGGCGCCTGGGCGATGCAGCCGAGGATGGTCAGCACCAGGCCAAATGTCGCTATGATTTCGCCGAGCCACTGGCCCGGGCCGGTGCGGATGGTTGTCGAAAGCTGCAGCAGCGGCAGGTCGAACATCGCATGCGCCAGCCACACGCCGAGCATCGCCCCGGCGAGCTGTGCTGCGATGTAGGGCACAACCGCCGCCCATGCCAGGCGCCGGTCGAGCGCCATGACCAGGCTGACCGCCGGGTTCAGCTGCGCGCCGGAAACCGGCCCCAATATGGTGATCAGCACGATCAGCATGGCACCGGTCGCCAGCGCATTGCCAAGCAAGGCGAGCGCGACGTTGCCGCCCGCCAGTTGCGTTGCCATGACGCCGGAGCCGATGACGGTGGCGAGCAGGAAGGCGGTGCCGAGACATTCGGCAAGCAGGCGTCGTGCCAGCGGCATGCTCATTTGCCCGTGCCGCTGGTGCTTTTGTCGCTGGGATCAATGCCGCTGCCGGTATTCGTGTCGCCGGCCTTGGCGCTTGCGCCGTCCATCTTGCCGATGTCGTGGAGATGCGAGGTCAGCGCCATGCGGTCGAGGCTTGATATCGGCAAGGCCACGAATGCCGCGATGCGGTTGCGCATGTATTTGAAGGCGGTGACGAAGGCGGCTTCCTTTTCGAGGTCGCTGCCCAAGACGTGGCTCGGGTCCTCGATGCCCCAATGGGCATTGGCTGGATGGCCGAGCCAGACCGGGCAGGCTTCGCCGGCGGCGTCGTCGCAAACGGTGAAGATGAAATCCATCTCGGCTGCGCCTGCAACGGCAAATTCGTCCCAGGTCTTCGAGCGGAAGCCGTCGATCGGATAGTCGTAGCTTTCGAGCACCTTCAGCGCGAACGGGTTGACGCTGCCCTTGGGCTGGCTACCGGCGGAAAAGGCGTTGAAATTGGGAGCGCCGTCCTTGCGCAGGATGCTCTCGGCAAGGATCGAGCGGGCGCTGTTGCCGGTGCAGAGGAACAGCACGTTGAAGGGCCTGTGCGTCATGGCATCACTCCTGTGGAACGCAGCAAGGGGACAGTTCGGCAATCAGAGGGGCGCAGATTTCCGGCCTGCCGTCGCAGCAGTCCTGCAACAGGAACAGCAGGACCTTGCGCAGGGCAGGGAGGTCGGCGCGGTAGATGATCGAGCGGCCCTGGCGGTCGCCCGCGGCGAGGCCGGCACGGACGAGCACGGCCAGATGCGCCGACATGGTGTTTTGCGGAATGTCGAGCCGGCGCGCCAGCTCGCCGGCGGCGATGCCTTCAGGCTCGGCGGCAGCAAGCCTGCGAAAGGCTTCCATCCGGCTCGGCTGGGCCAAAGCGGCGAGCGCGTCGATCGTGTCATTTGCATCCATATATCTGGAGTAATGGATATATGTGACAGCCACATGACGGCACTGCTGCGCCGCCATCGTTCAAACGCTATCGGCGCGGGTCTGCTACCAGCGCGTCTTTTCGCCGGGCGCTGCCGGTTCGATGGCGAGCGCGTGCAGACCGGCCTTGAGCTCGGCGGCCAGCGCTTCGTTGACCGCGCGGTGGCGGTCGATGCGGCTCATGCCGGCAAAAGCAGGTGCGACGATACGGATACGAAAATGGGTTTCGCCTGAGCCGTCAAACGTTGCATGATGGCCGCCATCAACGTGGTGATGGCCGGCATGCAGGTGGCTTTCGTTGAGGACGGCAAGCCGTTCTGGCGAAAAAGCCTCGTTCAGCTTGTCTTCGATGGTCGCCTGTATGGACATCGGTCTCGCCTTTCACCACATGTGTCGCCGCGGACAATCGTGCTATCAGGCGCAATTGGGCCGCAAATCAGGCGTTAGGGCCAACATCCTTGAAATGTCAATTCTTGTTTCGCCGCGCCAAGAGGCGGTAAATACAATCCGATGAAGCCGTATCCGAAATATTTTGACAAAATCCGCGTCCGGCCCGATCCGGAAACGGAGGTGAAGTCGCACGCGCCGGTCTGCCAGTGGGACGGCTGCAAGCAGCCGGGAACGCACAAGGCACCGGTCGGCCGCATGAAGGAAGGCGAGTACTTCCAGTTCTGCTTCGACCACGTGCGCGAGTACAACAAGGGGTTCAATTATTTCTCCGGCCTCGCCGACGGCGATATCGCGCGCTTCCAGAAAGAGGCGCTGACCGGGCACAGGCCGACCTGGACCATCGGCTCCAATGCTGCCGCCGGTTCCAATGGCGCGGCGCGCTCGGCGCCGGACTTTGCCCAGCAGCGCTCGGGCCGCGCCGGCTACTACAATCGCATGCGCGATTCCAGCAATGTGTTCGGCGGGCAGGGCGCACCGCGCCAGCGCAAGGCCAAGCCGCTGGAAGCCAAGGCGCTGGAGACGCTGGGGCTCGATACCAGGGCGACTGCGACCGACATCAAGACGCGCTACAAGGAACTGGTCAAACGCCACCACCCCGACGCCAATGGCGGCGACCGGGGGTCCGAGGACCGCTTCAGGGACGTGCTCCAGGCCTATCGCGTGCTCAAGCAAGCGGGATTGTGTTGAGCCAGCCGCGGCCGCGGCCTTTTTCCAACTTTCATCTGGTCAAAAAAGGCTTTAAGACCGCCCCCGAAGAAAATTCGATTGCCGGCGTGGCCTGAACCCACGCGCGTGGAGACGCTATGAACAAGGTCGATCGCGACATCACCAATCTGCCTGATACCACGGTGTCGGTGAAAGACACTTTCGGCTTCGAGTCGAAGATGGTCGTGCCGGCCTATGCGGCCTCGTCGGAGCATGTGCCCGACATCGATCCGGACTATCTGTTCGACAAGGCAACGACCATGGCGATCCTCGCCGGCTTTGCCTACAACCGCCGCGTCATGGTCTCGGGTTATCACGGCACCGGCAAGTCGACCCATATCGAGCAGGTCGCCGCCCGCCTCAACTGGCCGATGGTCCGCGTCAACCTCGACAGCCATGTCAGCCGTATCGATCTCGTCGGCAAGGACGCGATCGTCGTCAAGGAAGGCATGCAGGTCACCGAATTCAAGGACGGCATCCTGCCCTGGGCCTACCAGCACAATGTCGCCTTGTGCTTCGACGAATATGATGCCGGCCGGCCCGACGTGATGTTCGTCATCCAGCGCGTGCTCGAATCCTCGGGCCGCCTGACCCTGCTCGACCAGAGCCGCGTCATCCGTCCGCATCCGGCGTTCCGCCTGTTTGCCACCGCCAACACGGTTGGCCTCGGCGACACCACCGGGCTTTATCACGGCACCCAGCAGATCAACCAGGCACAGATGGACCGCTGGTCGATCGTGACGACGCTGAACTACCTGCCGCACGACAATGAAGTGAACATCGTCATTGCCAAGGCCAAGCATTACCGCGACGCCAAGGGCAAGGAGATCGTCAACAAGATGGTCCGGGTCGCCGACATGACGCGTTCGGCCTTCATCAATGGCGACCTGTCGACGGTCATGAGCCCGCGTACCGTCATCACCTGGGCCGAAAACGCCGAGATCTTCGGCGATGTCGGCATGGCGTTCCGGCTGACCTTCCTCAACAAGTGCGACGAGCTCGAACGTTCCGTGGTGGCCGAGTTCTACCAGCGCGCCTTCGGCGAAGACCTGCCGGAATCCGCCGCCAACGTCGTGCTGGGATAACCGAATGGGCCGAAAGCCGACCAGCGCCGTTGCCGTAACGTGCATCGGTGGCCTGTTGGCTGGCTGCGGTACTGCCTGGCATCCCATGGGGTCGGGCTTTACTGCGATACGGAGTGGCGAGGATCTGCAGACCCAGTGGGTCAGCCTGGCCACCAGATATTCGGGCGATGGTGATGCTCTTGCAGCTGACCTCGCCCGGCGAGGTGCAACCTGCACAGTGCGCCCGGCGGCGGCTGGAAAGGTGGCAAGGATTCAATGCGCTTACGTATTCTGCAAGGGGACCTGGCCGCAGCAATTGAGCTGGAACATCCCGCAGAAATACGCGGCGCATTCTCGGAATTCTGCCGTGGTCAGTTCAGGGTATGAGCCTGGCGCTGCGGTCTACATGGACTACACTCTGGCGACACAAGGGCAGTGTCGCGACAGGGCAAAGCTGAAAGAAAGCCAGCGGATGCTTGTTCTCGGCGAAGAGGGCAAATCATCTGGCGGCAAGGTGACGGTAAACTAGATGGCGGGGCCGGGCGACAACACACGCAACAAGTCGAAGACGGGCTCGGAAGCCGACAGCTTCAAGCGCGCCATGACCGTTTGCATGCGTGCCATTTCGGGCGACAACGGGCTCGAAGTGGCCTTCGCCAAGGAGCGGCCGGCACTTGCCGGAAATCGCGCCCGCCTGCCTGAACTGCCCAAGAAGGCCTCGGCCGGTGACATTGCCGTCACCCGCGGCCTTGGCGATTCGATGGCGCTGAAGCGCGCCTGCCACGATGCGCGCATCCACACCCGCCTGGCGCCCGAGGGCAAGCAGGCGCGTGCCGTGTTCGACGCCGTCGAGCAGGCCCGCGTCGAGGCCATCGGCAGCCGCGCCATGTCAGGCGTTGCCCAAAACATCAGCTCGATGCTCGAGGATAAATACGCCAAGGCCAATCTCGCCGACGTCACCGAACAGTCGGAAGCGCCGCTCGAAGAGGCGCTGGCGCTGATGGTGCGCGAGAAGCTGACCGGCCAGCCGGTGCCCAAGAGCGGCGAGCGCATGGTCGCGCTCTGGCGCGAATGGGTCGACCAGAAGGCCGGCGGCGATCTCGAGGGGCTTATCGGCAGCCTCGAGGACCAGCAGGCCTTTGCCCGTGTCGTGCGCCACATGCTGGCCTCGCTCGAGATGGCCGAGGAATATGGCGACGACCAGGAAACCGAAGACAACGACGACCAGGACGACGACCAGCCGCAAGGCGAGGAACAGAGCGAGGAGGGCGGCGAGGACGATGCCGGCTCCGACCAGTCGCAGTCCGAAGACGCCGAATCCGCCGCCGAGGACGAGCAGTCCGGCGAGATGGAGGCGTCGGATGCGACCTCCGACGAGATGTCCGACGACGATGACGTCGATTCGGAGACGCCAGGCGAAGCCCGGCGCCAGGACAACCCGTTCGCCAACCTGCCCCGGGAAATCGACTACAAGGTCTTCACCACCGCCTTTGACGAGACGGTGGGTGCCGAGGAGCTGTGCGACGAGGACGAGCTCGACCGCCTGCGCGCCTTCCTCGACAAGCAGCTTGCCAATCTGTCCGGTGTCGTCGGCCGCCTCGCCAACCGGCTGCAGCGCCGCCTGATGGCGCAGCAGAACCGCTCCTGGGACTTCGACCTCGAAGAGGGTTATCTCGATCCGGCGCGCCTTGTGCGTGTCGTCATCGACCCGATGCAGCCGCTGTCGTTCAAGCAGGAGCGCGACACAAAGTTCCGCGACACCGTGGTGACGCTGGTGCTCGACAATTCCGGCTCGATGCGCGGCCGCCCGATCACCGTTGCCGCCACCTGCGCCGATATCCTTGCGCGCACGCTGGAGCGCTGCGGCGTCTCGGTCGAGATCCTCGGCTTCACCACCCGTGCGTGGAAGGGCGGGCAGGCGCGCGAGAAGTGGCTGAAGGACGGCAAGCCTGCGAATCCCGGCCGCCTCAACGACCTCAGGCACATCATCTACAAGAGTGCCGACGCGCCGTGGCGGCGTTCGCGCCGCAATCTCGGCCTGATGATGCGCGAAGGCCTGCTCAAGGAAAACATCGACGGCGAAGCTTTGCTGTGGGCGCACCAGCGCCTGATCGCGCGGCCCGAGCAGCGCAAGATCCTGATGATGATCTCGGACGGCGCCCCGGTCGACGACTCGACGCTGTCGGTCAATCCGGGCAACTATCTCGAGCGCCACCTGCGCGCCGTCATCGACCTGATCGAGACGCGCTCGCCGGTCGAGCTTTTGGCCATCGGCATCGGCCACGACGTCACGCGCTATTATCGCCGCGCCGTCACCATCGTCGATGCCGAAGAACTGGCCGGTGCGATGACCGAGCAGCTGGCTTCGCTGTTTGGCGAAGAAAGCGCGCGTGAGACCCGCCGCGGCGGCTTCCGGCGCGCCGGATGATCTTGTCTCTATCCCGGTTGCGGCACCTTGCTTGCGCTGCCATGGCAGCGCTTGCGCTTTCGACGTCGCTGAGCGCCTCGTCGCGGGCCGAGCAGCCTGACATCGAGCGCATCGAGGTCTCGGCCCGGTCGATCGCGCGCTTCCAGATCGGCCTCGAGCAGAAGATCTTTGGCCCGCTCGAATTTGTCGGCGGCCTCGAAATGACCTCGCCGTCGCGCAATCTGGGCGCGCTGTCGGCGTTCCGCTTCCTCAAGCCGGGCTCGGATTTCATCGGCGTCGCCGACACCGGCTTCTGGTATTTCGGCCGCATCGCCCGCGATTCCGCCTTGCGCCCGACCGGCGTCGAGAATTTCCGCATGGTCCAGATGCGCGACGGCTCCGGCAATGGCATCGAGAAGAAATGGCAGGCCGATGCCGAAGGCCTCGCCGTCAGGGACGGCATCGCCACCGTCGGCTTCGAGCGCACCCACCGCGTCGCCCAATACAAGATCGATCCCGACAACATGGCGGGCCCGCTGCGCGAGCTCGATTTCCTGGTGCCGCGCAACGAGCTGCGGACCAATCGCGGTTTTGAGACCGTCGCCTATTCCGCTGAAAAAGGCGGGCTGGTGGTGGTGTCGGAAAAGAGCCTCGACACATCAGGCAACATCTTTGCTGCGGTGCTCGAGGGTCCCGGCAAGGGCGTCTTCACGGTCAAGCGCAATGGCGAGTTCGACATCACCGACGGCGCTTTCCTGCCCGATGGCGACCTGCTGCTGCTCGAACGCAGCTTCTCGATGGCTTCAGGGGTGAAGATGCGGCTTCGGCGCATCGCTTCGCAAACCATCGCCAAGGGCCAGGTCGCCGACGGTCCGGTGCTGCTCGAAGCCAATATGGGCTACCAGATCGACAATATGGAAGGGCTCGACGTCTGGCAGCGTGCCGACGGCGCGCTGATGGTGTCGCTGGTCTCCGACGACAACCATTCGATCCTGCAGCGCAATCTCTATCTGGAATTCATCCTGCACGGCGATTGAGGGGCAGCACTGCCCTTAACCTCCCCCTTGCGGGGAGGGGGGCCCGAAGGGCCGGGTGGGGGTGTTGGGCACGATGTACCCCCACCCCGCTCCGCTTTGCGGACCGGCCCTCCCCACAAGGGGGAGGGTAACAGCCTAGGCCGCCAGGTGTGCGGCACCCGCCTGGGCGTAGTTGTGGCCGAAGCGGTTGGCCAGGAAGGCGTCGAGCGCGATGTCTTCCTGGCGGATGAAGCCCTGCTGCGGCAGCGCGCCGGAGGCCAGCATGTCGAGCACCGAGCAGATACCGGAAGCGGTGGTGATCTGGATGGCGCTGCGCACCATCTTGCCCATCTGGCGGCTGTAGATCTTGTTGGCGTAGCTTTCCTGCAGCAGGCGCCCGCCCTTGCGGCCGCTGACGGTAACGAAGATCACCACAACGTCCTGCATGGTTGCCGGCAGCGAATTCTCCAGGATGTCCTTGAGCACTTCGCGGCGGTGGCGCAGGCCGAGGTCGTTGAGCAGCGCCTTCATGATCGCGGCATGGCCGGGATAACGGATGGTGCGGTAGTTCAGCGTGCGCACCTTGCCCTTGTAGGTCTCGCACAGCGTGCCAAGCCCGCCCGAGGTGTTGAACGCCTCGTAGGTGATGCCGTCGAGCGAGAACTCCTCGCGTTCTTCGAGCGGCGGCACCTCGACCAGCGAACCTTCGACGATCGCCTCGCAGGGCTCGCAATATTCGTTGATGACGCCGTCGGTGCTCCAGGTCAGATTGTAGTTGAGCGCGTTGGACGGATACTGCGGCAGCGCGCCGACGCGCATGCGCACGCTTTCGAGCGTGTCGAAACGCTTGGCAAGGTCGTTGGCAACGATCGAGATGAAGCCCGGCGCCAGGCCGCACTGTGGAATGAAGGCGCTCTTGGCGGTTGTTGCCAATTCCCGGACGATGCGGGTCGAAGCGACATCCTCGGTCAGATCGAGATAATGCACGCCGGCCTTGGCGGCAGCCTCGGCGATGCGCGTGGTCAGGTGGAACGGGGCCGCCGAAAGCACGGCGAACTTGCCGGCCAGCACGGCGTCGAGCGCGCCTTGTTCCGCGATCTCGACCTTCAGCGTCTCGACCGGGTTGCCGGTTTCGAGCGAATCAAGTGCCGCCTGCGAGCGGTCGACCACTGTCACCTGGTAGTCGCCCGTTTCAGCCAGCATGTCGGCGATCGTCGAGCCGATCTTGCCTGCGCCTACGACAACGATCTGTTTCATGGTCATGTCCCCTTCAACTGGAATTTCGCTGCGGATTCTATGTCCGCGCCTCGTCGAAAGGCAGTATCGATATTGCCGAAAAGCCGATATGTTTTGAGCGAAACGACGTATGGTATTGACGAAATGACGACAGACCCTGACCGCGCCCTGCTCGCCTTGCTGCGCGACAACGCGCGCGCCTCGACCGCCGAGCTGGCACGCAAGCTCGGCGTGTCGAGAACGACGGTGCAAAGCCGCATCGAGCGGCTGGAGCAGCGTGGCGTTATCGCCGGCTACAGCGTCAGGCTGTCGCCCGACTATGAGAAGAACCTGGTTCGGGCCCACATCCTGGTCACCGCCTTGCCCAAGGTCTCGGCGGCGGTGGAGGCGGTGCTGAAGCGCATTCCCGAGGTGCGCACGCTGCATTCGGTCAGCGGCAATTTCGACATGATCGTCGTCGTCGAAGCACCGTCGGTGCGCGACCTCGACGCGCTGATCGATCGCATCGGTGCGCTCGAAGGCGTCGAGCGCACCTTGTCGTCGATCATCCTGTCGACGCGCATCGACAGATAGGCTCAGCCGCCCGGCTGGCTCGCCGCCGCCCGTTGCAGCAGACCTACAAGCTCCGCGACCGGCTTGACCGCCGATGTCGGGGCTTGTCCGGCCAGAACCATGACAGGCACGCCCGATATGCCCCGTTCGACGGCAAGCCGCCTGTCGGCGCGCACCGCATCGGCAAAGGCCTCGCCGGCGAGCATTACCGCTACAGCACTCGGCTCAAGTCCGGCTTCGCGGCCAAGCCTGTCGAGCACGCCTGAAACGGCGATGTTTTGCGACTCGCTGTGATAGGCGCGCAGCAGGCGTTCCATCACCGCATCGGCCTTGCCGACAGCCGCACCGAGATGGATCAGCCGGTGCGCGTCGAAGCTGTTGACCGGGCGGGCATTTTCCAGATCGAGCCTGATGCCTTCTTCAGCCCCGAGCGCCATGATCTCGGCGATGCGTGCCGCGGCCGCATCGCCACGCCACTGCCGGATCATGTCGGCAGCACTTTCGCCCGGCATCGCGCTGCCTTCAGGCGAAAGCTCGAAGCTGCGCCAGACAATTCCGATCCGCGTGTCGCCAAGGACTGCCATTGCCGCTTCGAGGCGGCGCTTGGCGATGTAGCTCCACGGGCACAGCACGTCGGCATGGATTTCGATCAGCATGACATTCTCCCCGCTCAGGCGTCAGTCGGGCGCGGGCCGGGCGCCACCTCGCGAACCAGCCTGTAGCGTGGCGGGCCGCTCATCCTCGGCTCGGCCTTGCCCTTGAGGCTGTCGATCACGCCCTGGATCGCGGCGATGCGGGCGGCATTGTCTGAAACGCGCTCGAATTCGCGGTGTGCTTCTTCGCTGTCCCAGTGGATGATGTTGTAGACGCGGCTGCCGTCGGTGCTGGCAAACAGATGCGCCGACTTGTAGCCGGGATAAAACCGCACCCATTTTTCCTGCAGGCCGGCAAAGGCCTCGATCAGCTCGAGCTGCATTTGCGGACCATCCACCGTGTAGTCGATGATCGAGTAGAAACCCCTGGTGTCTTGCATCTTTGCTGTCCTTTGTCCGGTTCGATGAGCCGAAGGTAAGGACAGGCGGACAACAGGATTAGCCGGGGATTTCGAGATGCAGCTTCCGGAGATACGGAAGATCAGTCGGCGAAAAGCCGGCGCGGGAAATGCGCAACGACATGGTCGATGAAGGACCGCAGGCGCCTGGAGATGATGCGCTGGGCGAGATAGACGATGTGGATCGGCTGGGCCTCGCCGCGCCATTCGGGCAGCACCGCCACAAGCTCGCCGCTGGCTAGCTCGCGCGCCAGGAAGGCCGCCGGCACCAAGGCGATGCCATGACCGGCAACGGCCTGATGCCGCAATGACGACAGCTGGTTTCCGGCGAAACGACCCGAGATGTCGACCTCGCAGGCCTCGCCATTGGCATGGTGGAGCCGTGCTGTGCCATATCCGGCAAAAGACATCAGCTGTTGCGCCTCGATGTCGTTGGGATGGCCGATCGGCGGATGCGCCTTGAGATAGTCAGGCGAGGCGACAAGCTTAAGCGCGGCAGCGCCGAGCGAACGGGCAACCAGGCCCGAATCGTCGCGCAGGGCGCCGACACGGATGGCGACGTCGATGCCGTCGGTAAACAGGTCGGTGTTGCGGCCGCTCAAATGCAGCTCCAGCGCCATGTTGGGATAGGCCTCGAGATAGCCGCTCAAGACAGGTGCCAGCACATCGTCCATGGCAATCGTGCTCGCCACCTTGAGCTTGCCGCTCAGCCCCGCTGCCGTGTCGGTCAGCTCGGCCTCGAAGCCGCGCAGTTCAGCAAGCGCGCGCGCAGCGACCGCGTGATAGCCAGCACCGGCTTCGGTCAAAGCGAGGCGTCGTGTCGTTCGCTTGAGCAAGGTGGCGCCGAGGCGCGCTTCCAGTGCCGCGATGCGCTGGCTGACGGTGGAGACGGGGATGCCGGTGGCTCTAGCTGCACCGGAAAAGCTTCCGGTGCGAACGACCTCGAGAAAAAGATCAACCGAATCGAGAGCCATTATCTGCCTGTCATGCCGTGGCGCGAGGCGGCAGCCTATTCGGCAGCGCCCGACATGCAAGAGCAGCCGATCGGTGTTCGGCTGCTCTTGGAAGGCTGTCGTATAGGCTCGAAGGCTAGGCCAGCGCCGGCTGCGTCCAGCGCGCGGCGATCAGCCGGTAGGGGATCAGCGCGAACAGCGCAATCAACAGTTTCACCGTCAGGTCGCCCAGCGCCCAGGAGACCCAGCGCGGCGCTTCCATCGACAGCACGCCGAACAAGGGTGCTGCTTCAAGCGCAAAGGCGTCCTCGGGGCCGAGGAAGGCGAAGGCGGCGGCAAAGGCAACACCAAAGAAGATCGCCGTGTCGAACACCGAGCCGACAAGCGTGCCGAAGATCGGCGCGCGCCACCAGCTCTGCCGGCGCAGCCAGTTGAACACGGTGATGTCGAGCAACTGCGCGGTCAGGAAGGCGGCACCGGAGGCAACGGCAATGCGCGCCAGGCGATCGGCGGCGGTGTCGAAGGGCACCAGGCCGTAGCGGAACAGCAGCGGCTGGGCGACGATCGAGCAGACCACCGCGGTCATGAAGCCGACGAAGACGATGCGCCGCGCCAGCCTCGGGCCGTAGCGGCGGTTGGCAAGGTCGGTGACCAGGAACGAGAAGGGATAGGTGAAAGCGCCCCAGGTCAGGACATCGGCAAGCGCCAGAGATCCGACCTGCCCCTGCATCGGGAACTGGACGAGAATGTTGGAAGCGACGACGACAAGCGCCATGGCCGCCACGAAAGGCAGATATTTTGAACCGGAGTTCATTTTTTTATCCTGGGTAATGGAACCAGCTTTACGGGCAGTGCCCGGGCGGATTGGGCGGAGCCTCCATCGTCCTTGCGGCCGTCGGAGGCTCCAGGCGGTGTCCCCCGCCTGAATTGACGATTAGGCTGCGGCCTGCTCGGCGTTCTTCTTGGCGATCTGCTTCTTGAGCAGGCGCGCACGCTGCGACAGCTCTTCGGCATCTGCCTTGACCAGGAAGGCGTCGAGGCCACCGCGATGCTCGACCGTACGCAGGGCGTTGGCCGAAATGCGCAGGCGCACGTTCTGGTTCAGCGTCTCGGAAATGAGCGTCACATTGACCAGGTTCGGCAGGAAGCGCCGACGGGTCTTGTTGTTGGCGTGGCTCACATTGTTGCCGGTCATGACGGCTTTGCCGGTGAGTTCGCAAGCGCGGGACATGTTACTTACCTTCAGTTCTGGCGGACCAAGCGACGATAACGCACCGATATGGCGCGCGGTCTCAGTCAGGCGGCCTCATGGAAAAAGTTGGCGTTCCATAGTTGCATTTCACGGACGCGTCAAGCGTCGTGGTCGTTTCCGGGCGTTGTCCCCAACTCCACAGAATGGCCGGAATTGGTTCTATAACCGATCACAAGGGACACGAACAGCGCGAAGTCAGCTTCCGCTGACGAAGAGGTGTTTGCCGCAATGCCCCGCCTTTCACCTATCCTGCTCGCTGTCGCCCTGGCCCTGCTGCCATCGCCGCTGCTCGCCGCCAAAAAATCCTTCAGTGGCGACTATTCGCTGTCGTTCCTCGGCATTCCCGTAGCCAAGGCAACCTTCGACAGCAGCTATGAGGGCGACACCTATGTCGTTAACGGCAAGGTCTCCAGTGCCGGCCTGGCTGCCTTCTTCGACGACACGCGCGGCACGATCTCGTCGCGCGGCAGCTTTGACGGTGGCCGCAGCCAACCGCGTGGCTTCCGCGCCGACTATGTCTCGGGCAAGGTCAGCTCGCTTGTCGATATCCGCTTTTCCGGCGATCGCGTCAGCCGCACCCAGGTCGTGCCGGCGCCCAGGAAGCGCGGCGCGACCTGGATCCCGCTTGGTGCCAACGACCTCCGCGGCGTCGCCGATCCGATCGCCGCCACCGTCATCCGCGCGCCCAGCCTCGACAAGGTCTGTGGCCGCACCATCAGGATGTATGACGGCGAATTGCGCGCCGACCTCAAGCTGACCGAGGTGTCGCGCAAGACGATGTCGGTCAAGGGTTTTGCCGGCGAGACGGTCACCTGCCGCATGGGCTTCCAGCCGGTTTCGGGCTACCGCAGCGACAAGAAGGCGCTGACCTTCCTGCGTGACCGCTCGCGCGTCATGGTGACGTTTGCGCCGCTCGGCAAAACCGGCATATATGCCCCCATCTATGCCACGGTCAGCACGCAGATCGGCACGATCACCGTCAAGGCCCGGCGTTTCGAGGCAATCGACTAAACCGGGAGGGGTGTGTGGGGCGCGAGACTTTGATTGGGTTTTCGGCTGTCGCCATGTGGGCGCTGCTGGCGCTGCTCACCGACGCCTCCGGCACGGTGCCGCCGTTCCTGATGTCGGCGATCACCTTTGCCATCGGCACCTGCGTCGGCCTGGTTGCCCGCCTGTTCATGCCGAAACCCGACACGACTGCAAAGATTCCGGCCCAGGTCTGGGTCATCGGCATTGTCGGGCTGTTCGGCTACCACTTCTTCTACTTCACCGCGCTGCGCAACGCGCCGGCGGTCGAAGCCAGCCTGATCGCTTATCTGTGGCCGCTGTTCATCGTGCTCGGCTCGGCACTGATGCCGGGCGAAAGGCTGCGCTGGAACCACATCGTCGGTGCGCTGCTCGGCCTTGCCGGCACCTTCCTGATCGTCACCAAGGGCGGCGGGCTGGCCTTCGAGCCGCGTTACGCCTTCGGCTACGCCATGGCCTTTGCCTGCGCCTTTTTGTGGGCGGGCTATTCGCTGTTGTCGCGCCGCTTTCCCTCGGTGCCGACGACAATCGTCACCTGGTTCTGCCTGGCGACGTCAGTGCTGTCTCTTGCCTGCCATCTGGCGCTCGAGGAGACGGTGCTGCCGGCCAATGCCGGCCAGTGGCTCGCCGTGCTCGGCCTTGGCCTGATGCCCGTCGGTGCGGCCTTTTATGCCTGGGACATCGGCGTCAAGCGCGGCAACATCCAGGTGCTCGGCGCCGCAAGTTATGCCGCGCCGCTGCTGTCGACGCTGGTGCTGATATCAGCCGGTTTCGCCGAACCCAGCTTGCGCATCCTCGCGGCCTGCGTGCTGATCACCGGCGGTGCGGTGCTGGCGGCCAAGTCGCTGATCTTCGGGGGGCGCAAGGCCGCGGCAACTGATGGGGCAGGGGCTTAACCCGGTTCCCAGCCAGGTTGCGCCAGTTCGAACTGGGCGAACTCGAAGCCGGGCGAGACGGTGCAGCCGACAAGCGTCCAGTCGCCGAGGCCGCGTGCCGTCTGCCACCAGCCTGCCGGCACCACGCATTGCGGCCGCTGGCCGGCTGTGATGTCGATGCCGAGCGTGTGGGCGACGATGTCGCCGCCGTCATGAAACAGCCTGAGCTCGATCGGCGCGCCGGCATGGAAAAGCCAGATCTCGGCGGCATCCCTGACGCGGTGCCAGTGCGAGACGTCGCCATGCTCGAGCAGGAAGTAGATCGCGGTCTGGTTGCCGCGCCGACCATGTGGCCCGCCTTCAGCGCTGTCGCGAAAGGTCTCGACATACCAGCCGCCTTCGGGGTGGCGCTGCATGCCGAGCGTGGCGACGATCTGTTGAGCCAACATGGTCAGAAATTGTCCTTGCGCTTGCGGATCTCGGTGAAGACGTCGACGTCATCAGCCTGCTCCATGCCGAGGTGCTTGCGAATCGCCGGATCGGCCCAGCGCAGGAACGGGTTGGTGGCGAGCTCATCGCCGATGGTGGTCGGCAATGTCGGCTTGCCATCGGTGCGCAGTGCCTCGATCTTTGCAGCGCGGGCGCGCAGGGCTGCATTGTCGGGGTCGATGGTCAGCGCAAAACGCGCATTGGACAGCGTGTATTCGTGGCCGCAATAGACCACCGTCTCAGGCGGCAAGGCGGCGAGCTTGCGCAGCGATTCAAACATCACAGGTGCCGGGCGCTCGAACAGCCGGCCGCAGCCGAGCGCAAACAGCGTGTCGGCGGTGAACGCCACTTTCGACCTGGGCAAGACATAGCAGACATGGCCGGCGGTGTGGCCGGGGGTCTCGATGACCTCGATGGTCTCGTTGCCGAAGGGAATGACCGAGCCCTGCTCGACGGTGTCGTCGATGCCGGGGATCTTGTCGCGCTCGGCCTCGGGCCCGACGATGCGCAGCTTGAAACGCTGCTTGAGCGCGACATTGGCCTCGACATGGTCGGCATGGTGATGCGTCGTCAGGATCATCGACGGCGTCCAGCCGCTCTGCTCGATCGCCGCCAGGATCGGGCCTTCCTCGGGCGCATCGATGATCGCCGTCTCGCCGGTTTCGCGGTCGTGCAGCAGGGCACCGAAATTGTCGGTGCGGCACATGAAAAGCTTGATCTCGACAGCCATGACAGGACTCCATTTTGCCGGGAACGATAGGGCGCGCCGCCAAGGCTGTCACGCCAAATGGGCCGGGGTCGTTGAAGTCGGCCTCGGCCGCGTCTACCTTCGGTCCATGAATTCCGACATCGTCGACCTTCGCTCCTTCTACTCGACGCCGCTTGGCCGCCTCGCCGAGCAGTCGATCACTATGGCGCTGTCGTCGGTGTGGGCCGGCCTGCCCAATGAACGGCTTGTCGGGCTAGGCTACACGCTGCCCTGGCTCGACCGCTTCGGCAGCGACGCTGAGCGTGTCTTCGCCTTCATGCCGGCGACGCAAGGCGCGGTCGTCTGGCCGGCGAACGGACCGTCGTCGACGGCCCTTGTCTTCGACGAGGAACTGCCGCTCGTCGATTCTTCGATCGACCGGGTGCTGCTCGTCCATTCGCTCGAACATGCCGAAAGCCCGCGCGAGACCCTGAAGGAAATCTGGCGGGTGCTGTCGCCGGCCGGGCGCATCGTCATCGTCGTGCCAAACCGGCGCGGCATGTGGGCGCGTTTCGAGCACACGCCGTTCGGCACCGGGCGGCCGTTTTCATCAGGCCAGCTCAACGAACTGTTGCGCGAGGCCAATTTCACCGTTTCGGCATGGTCGGATGCGCTGCATTTCCCGCCGTCGCGGCGCAAGTGGATGATGAAGTTCGACCATCTGTTCGAGCGCGCCGGCCGCCGCTTCTGGCCGATCTTTTCCGGCGCCATCGTCGTTGAGGCGCAAAAGCGCGTCTACCAGGGCATTCCGGTGGCGCAGCGCGCCTCGCGCCGCGTCTTCGTGCCGGTGCTGTCGCCCAGCGGTGCTTCGCGCGGGTTCCCGGCTCTGCGGCGCGGCAGTGGCGAAAGCGGCGGCTGAGCCCGACCTCACGAAGGGGTGAAGGGGGCCCACTTCCATTCCGCCGCCATTGCCGCGACACTGGGCCGCGACACTGGCTGATCCGAGCGGAGAGCCTGCCGATGCTGGGCGTGCTGGCCATCATCTCATGTCTGGGTTGCGAGCTGCCCGGCCCGGTCGCCATGCCGGTGGCCGGTGTTATGGTCGATGTCGAGCTGGTGCTGGCGGTCGACGTGTCCAGGTCGATGGACCTGGAAGAATTCACCCTGCAGCGCGCCGGTTATGTCGAGGCACTGCGCCACAGCGATTTCGTCGATGCGGTGCTGTCGGGCCAGCATGGCCGCGTCGCCATCACCTATTTCGAATGGGCCGGCACGGTGCGCGCGGAATCGGTGGTGCCGTGGCAGATCATCGACGGGCCACAAAGTGCCGCAGCCTTTGCCGCCCGGCTCGAGGCCAGGCCGTTCAGCGGCTATCGCGGCACCTCGATCTCCGGTGCGGTCACCTATGGTGCGTCCCTGTTCGACGACAACGATGCCGATGGTTTTCGCCGCGTCATCGACATTTCAGGCGACGGACCAAACAATTTCGGCAAGCCGGTGATACCCGCGCGCAATGCCGCGCTTGCCAAGGGCATCGTCATCAACGGCCTGCCGATCCTGATCAGGCCGTCGCGAACCGCAGCTTCGCTCGACCGCTATTACGCCGAATGCGTCACCGGCGGTCCCGGCTCGTTCGTGTTGCCGATCAAGGCGGCGTCGGAGTTCGCCACCGCGATCCGGAGCAAGCTGGTGCTGGAAGTCAGCGGCGACACCGATGCCGTGCCGGTGATCAGGATCGACACTGGGGCTGCGGTCGACTGCATGGCCGGCGAACGTGACCGGCTGAGATACTCAGACCCTTATTTTCCCGAGCTCGACAGGTAGGTTTTGTAGCTTGTGTTGCTGGCGCATCTTAAAATAGTGCCGATTGCACCCTAGATGACGCGGGCAACAACCCGTTTTACATCACAGGGATTTTCCTCCTGACCGACGTTATCCACCAAAAGCGCGCCGTGCAGCAGTCCAAAGGCAAGCGCGCGATGCTGATCGTCAATCCGCGCGCCCGCCGCGGCGGCGGGTCGATCGATGCCGCGCGCCAGGTGCTCGCCGATGCCGGCCTCCAGATCGAGGAGATGGCGACCAGCAAGGACGAAAACGCCTCCGAGCTGATCTCGCGCAACGCCGATCATTTCGACATCGCCATCGTCGGCGGCGGCGACGGCACGCTCAACAACGCGGCTGCCGGTCTTGCCCATTCCGGCCTGACGCTCGGGGTGCTGCCGCTCGGCACCGCCAATGATTTCGCGCGGACCATGGGCATCTCACCGGATCCGGTGAAGGCAGCAGAGGTCATCGCCGCCGGCCACCAGGCGACAGTCGATCTCGGCGAGGTCAACGGCCATCTGTTCTTCAATGTCGCCAGCATCGGCTTCAGCGCCGAACTCGCGGGCGAGCTGACCGAGCATGCCAAGAAGCGCTGGGGCACGCTCGGCTACGGCATCGTCGCGGCCCGGCTGTTGATGCGCTCGCGCCTGTTCACCTGTTATGTCGACCATGACGACACCACCGAAAAGATCCGCACCATGCAGGTCTCGGTCGGCAATGGCCGCCACTATGGCGGCGGCATGACGGTTGCGGAAACCGCGACCGCCGACGATGGCTGGCTCGATCTCTACAGCCTCGAGGTCGACCACTGGTGGCGGCTGCTCAGGCTTCTGCCCAGCCTGCGCAAGGGCACGCACGGCCAGTGGGACGACGTCCGCGCCTTCAAGACCACTGAAGTGACGATCCGCACCAAGCAGCCGCGCCCCGTCAACACCGACGGCGAGCTGGTGACCTGGACGCCGGCGCATTTCCGCATCAGGCCCAAATCGGTCAACGTGTTCGTGCCGAAGGGCTGACACCGCAGGCTCAAGCTGGGCGAGGGGCTGACGCTCGACCTGATCACCGAATGGCTGCGGCCGGGGCTCAGAACCATACCCGCTTCCTGCACCGAAGCACTCCGCCCCCCTCTGTCCGGCAGGACAGAGGGGGCGGGAAGAAACGCGGGGCCAAAAATGCAAGGCTGTTTCATCGCCAGTGGTGGGTCCTGCACGATGCGGACCCGGCTCTGACAGGTCAGATCACCTGCGACTCGGCCTTCGGCCGCGGCTCGCCGCTCACTGTCCTGGCCGGCCCGAAGATGACGAAGCTGAGCACGGCCAGGACCCAGACGCCGACACCGCCATAAAGCAGCGTCCAGCCGAAGCCGTCGACGAGTGCGGCGTGCGCCACCGCCGCTGGCACCTCCAGCGTCGTTTGGCCTGAAAGCGCATGCGGTGTCGCAGCGCCGCCGGCGGCGATGCGCTCGGCCAGCGCGCGCAGCTGCGCCGCGTCAGTTGCTTCAGGCAGCGCCTGGCGCAACGTGTGGAGAATGCCTTCGACAAGGACCAGGCCCATCACCGCGATGTTGACGGCAAGGGCGATCAGCCTGGCGCTGGCGTCGATGCCCGAGGCCATGCCGGCACGGCTGGCCGGCACCGCGCCTGTGGTCATGTTGGTGGCGGGCGTCGTCGTCAGGCCAAGTCCGATGCCCGAGACCAGGGCGCCGGCCAGCACGGTCGCCCCGGCTGCCTGCCCGAGCGTGCTGCCGAACCACATCACGATGAAGCCAAGGCCGATGGTGAACAGGCCGAGCGGGATGATGGTGCGGGCGCTGGTGCGCAACAAGAGATACTGGGCGACAGGCGACATCACCAGGAAAGGCACGGTGTAGGCCAAAAGTGCCAGCCCGGTCGTTGCGCTGTCATAACCGAGGCCGACGGTGAAATAGATCGGCAGGTAGATCATCAGCGGCCAGTAGCTGAAGTTCATGCCGATGCAGCCGATGATGGCGCCGGAAAAATCGCGGATTCTGAATACCGAGAAGTCGAACATCGGATGCGGATGCCGCCGCTCGGCGGCAACGAAGGCGATCAGGCCGGCGATGGTAGCTGCCGCGATGGCAAGTGCGGCCGGGCTGAGGAAGCCGAGGTCGGCGCCGCCGGTGATGTAGTAGGTCAGGCCGAACACCGATGCGCTCAGGATGACGATGCCGGCGACATCAAGCTTCCTTGCCTGCGGATCGCGCGATTCGCTGACGCTGCCATAGGTCAGGACAAGGCACAGCACGGCGAGCGGCGCGTGGACCAAAAACACCCATTGCCAGGTCGACAGCGAGACGATCAAGCCGCCGATGAGCGGCCCGAAACCCAGGCCAATGCCCGAGATGACGCCCCAGATGGCGAAGGCGCTGCTGCGCGCTTTGGCGTCCTGGAACTGGTGCGACAGAATGGCGATCGAGCAGATGAACATGGCGCCGCCGGCCATGCCCTGCAGGAACCGGCTGACGATCAGCACGGTGGTGTTGGGGGCGAGGCCGCACATCAGCGAGGTCAGGCCGAAGGCCGCAACGGTGATGGCAAAGACCAGCCGGCGGCCGTAGCGGTCGGCAAGCGTTCCCGTCGCCATCAGCACCGTGGTGCAGGCGATGGTGTAGGCGTTCATGATCCACTGCATGTCCTTGAAGTCGGCCTGCAGCACATGTTCGAGCGTCGGCAGGATCACCGGCACGCTCGAGATCTCGAGGCCGAACATCAGCGCCGACAGGCAGATCGCCCCCAGCGCCAGACTGTCTCTCATCGTCAACTTCATCCCGTGTCTCCGGCTGGCGGCATCGGTGAGCGGTGCCACTGGTTATCTGGAAACAGCTGAGATAGATGAAGCTTGATCATGCATAAATGCCATGAAAACCTATATCAGTGATAACAAATTGGGATAGATGAAATGCTGTGGCTCGACGCCGAGGCCGTCCGCAACTTCGTCATGGTGGCGGAGCTCAAGAGTTTCACCCGTGCCGCCGACGCCATGGGCTCGACCCAGGCGGCGGTCTCGGTCAAGCTCAAGCGGCTGGAGGAGCGGGTCGGGCGCAAGCTGATCGAGCGCACCCCGCGCCGTGTCAGGCTGTCGGCCGACGGCGCGCTGTTCATCGAATCGGCGCGCGCCTTCCTGACCGCGCATGACAATGCGGTCGCCGGCCTGTCATGTTCGGCGCGGCGCTTCACGCTCGGCATTGCCGGCCATGTCGCCGGACCGGAGGTGACGACGCTGCTGGCCCGCCTCAGCCAGCACGACCCGGCCTTGACCATCGAGGTCCAGGTCGACAATTCGACCTTGCTGCTCGACGCCTTCGACCGCGGCAAGCTCGATGCGGCGATCGTCCGGCGAGAGGATGACCGCCGCGACGGCGAGGTGCTGGGACCGGAGCATTTCGGCTGGTTTGCGACGCCTGAATTCGATCATCGCCCCGGCGAGCCGATCCGGCTGGCGACGCTGTCGCGGCTATGCGGCGTGCGTGATCTCGCCACGCGAGTGCTCGACGATGCCAACATTGCCTGGGTCGAGGTGTTTGTCGGCGGCGGCTCGTCGCTGGTCACCGCAGCCGTCTCGGCCGGGCTTGCCACCGCGGTCTTCCCCAGCCGCCTGGCGCCGCCCGGCACGGTCGAGGTCAGCCGCAAGTTTGGCCTGCCCGACGTGCCGGCAAGCGAGATCGTGCTGCACTCGACGCTGACCGACCGGCGCTCGCGCGAAGCCCTGCGCATCCTCGCCTGCGCCTTCCACGAGCACCGGGCAAAGGCGAGCCAGGGCCTCTCTTGAGGCGCTGGGCGAGGCGATGCGCGAGGGCATCGAAAGCGCCCGGGCTGTTCGATTTCCAGTCATTGATGAACGAGCTTCGCTGTGGGCTCGGGCAAAGGTGGCGCGTCAGCAAAACCGAAGCGGCCACAGATGCGTTTGCTTGGCTTTGCCAGGTCCAGGGTGCGCGAAGTCCCAGAGCGAAGAAAGACCGACAACGCAATCAAGAAATGGGGAGTTCTCGACTGCATTGTCGGCCAGAAGGACCAAGTTTGAGGAGGTTTGGTCCACTACGGTTGCGATCGATGATCTCGCGTAGGCCATGGCAGGCAGTGGAGCCTACATCAGCCCGGCGATCGGTCAGAGCACGAAGACCCAGTTGGCAAGCAGGATGACCCCCAAACCACCAAACAAGGCGATATAGGGGAGCATGCCGGCCCGCCGTTCGCCTTGACTCTCGGCGTCGGTTGACGGGAAGCGTCCGCCGTCTTGGACGTAATGCCGATACCAGAAGACCGGAATGATCAGCAGCGCGGTTCCGAGGCCCGCCCACAAGGCTGCAGGATGCCAGATCTTCGCACCTGCACCCATGAAGAGGCAGTTGACGAAGGACAAGACGGTTCCTGCCGCAAGGATAAGCGTTGGCGCCCGATAGGGTCTTTTCCGGTTGGGCGAATCGATGCGATGAATCCATCCCGCGTTGAGGTTGAGGAAATTGAAAATCATGTAGCAGACGTTGGAGACAGCGAGCAGGAAGAAGAAGCTCGTTGCATCCGAAACGGCGACGGCAAGGACGAAAAGATTGAAAACCAGGTCCGTCCACATGGCATTCGTAGGCGCGCCATGATGGTTTAGCCGACCGAGATAGCGCGGCAGCCAGCCGTCGACCGATCCTTGGTATAGGGTGCGCGAGGACCCGGCCATCGACGTCATGATCGACAACAATACTGCGAGCACCATCATCAGGATCAGCGCGTAGAGCACGACCGGACCACCGCCGACCATGAACGCCAGAGCCCGCGCAACGCCAGATCCGTCGACGATCGTGGGATCGGTGACGCCCTCCAGGCCGAGGACACCCTGAAAAGTGAACGGCACGATGATGAAGAGGACCAGGCACAGGATTCCGGCGGACAGGATTGCCTTGTAGGTGTCGTTGGCAGGGTCCTTGAATTCACGCGTGTAGCAGATAGCCGTCTCGAAGCCGTAGGTCGACCAGCCGGCAATGAACAGGCCGGAGAGGATGACCGTCCAACTCGTTAGGCCCCAATCGCCACTGTTTGGCATCATCGGCAGGAAATTATCGATGTCCACCTTGCCAAGCAGGATCGGCACGATGCCGACGATCGCCAGTGGTATGATGACGGCAAGTCCCAGATACTTCTGAACGTTAGCTGTGCCGTAGACGCCGCGATGCTGGATGGAGAACACCAGCAGCATGAGAGCAGCGCCGATCCAGAATGCCGCGTTCAACGAAAAAGACACGGGCCCAATTTGCCCGCTGAACAACGTCCATTCCCGGATTGCTGGTGTCAGCGAGGCGATCGCTTTGGCCACCTGTGCGTCGTGGGTAAGCCCGGCAAGCGACGAGCCGTTGGCGGCGATCCAGGAGAGCACCTCGGCCGATTGCGCAGATGGAACGGATGCGAAGGTGTTGAGCACATAGGCGGCGGCGATTGATGAACCCAAGGAAAGTACCGAAGTCCATGCAACCCAGTTACACCAGACTGAGAGGGGGGCAATGAACTTCCCGTAGCGGAGCCACGCGGAGGCACCATAGATGGAGGCTCCTCCTGATTTGTTGGGAAAGAGCCCAGCAATCTCGGCATAGGTGAACGACTGCACAAAACCCATGACCATCGAAATCGCCCAGATAACGATGGCGAGCTTGCCGACCGTTCCCGCTAGTCCGCCGATCGAAAAGAGCACGAAAGCGGGGGCCCCGCTTGCTATCCAGAACGCTCCTTTCCAAGTAAGCGCGCGTCGCATCTCTTCTTTAGGCACGTCGGTCTCGGCTATTGCTACCATCGGTTTCCTCCCGGGTTGTTCCTGCTGAAAAATGCTCTTGTTCTTGGTCACAGCTTCGCCGTGGCTCGAAGCATGTGCCTCAGCCTGCTGATACGAGTTTCAGAATCGATCGAATGCGACGGACGTTTGAGCGGGTTTCATGAACGTAGTTCCCGCTCGTTATTGGCCGATAAAGCATCGGCTAATGGAGGATACAGAAGTCACCTTGGGCGGCAATGATGCCGCTTGGCACTAGTTCAATCGCACTTCCCCTGAGTCCGCAGGCCCAGCGGCAAATGAGATCGGCGTGACGTCAACATCCGCCGATCGTCATAATGCTACTTAAGCATGCCGTTCTTCTTGGCAGTCCAGATTGCGATGTAGTCCATCAAGGCAGGCGACAGGCAGTCGTACGGTGCGAGGCCATGCTGGTCGAGCCTAGCGCGGATGCCTTCCATGGCCGTTGGATCGACACCCGCTTCGATGACCGACGAAACGAAGGCCGCGAAGGTGGGCGCCGACCAGCCACTGTCCTCGAAACGCTCTGGATGCACGAAGTCGAGGCCCTTGAACGGATGATCCCGCTCGACCGGGCCGTACATGTGGACACCGCATTCCTTGCAAGCATGGCGCTGAATAAGGGCGTTGGAGTCGACCACTACCAGTTTGTCGCCATTTTCGACGACATGGACGTTCTCATGTGCGGTAACCGCGACCACGGAGAAGATGGCACCATCGGGCTTCCAGCATTTGGTGCAGCCGCAAGCATGGTTGTGTGCGACGTCGCCTGTGATCCTCACCTTTACAGGCCGGTCGGCACAGTCGCAGACCAAAGTTCCGCCCGAAAAGTTTCCCGAACCCGGTTTGATGCCCTGATCAAGGGCGGGATGCAACGATACCATTTTTACCTCCATTGCCGGGACGCGCTTCGGCTGGCGGGCCCGGCTGACCGCCACCGTGGGTGACGCGGTGCGCCAGGTCAGAACAGGACGACCGAACGGATGGACTTGCCCTCGTGCATTAGGTCGAAGGCAGTGTTGATCTCTTCGAGAGGCATTTTGTGTGTGATGAGATCATCGATGTTGATCTTGCCCTCCATGTACCAGTCCACGATCCTGGGTACGTCGGTGCGCCCGCGCGCACCACCGAAGGCTGTTCCCTTCCAGACGCGGCCGGTCACCAGTTGGAACGGGCGGGTGGCGATCTCCTTGCCCGCTTCAGCGACGCCAATGATGATCGACTCCCCCCAACCGCGATGGCAACACTCAAGCGCCTGGCGCATGACATTGGTGTTGCCTGTTGCATCGAACGAGTAGTCGGCGCCGCCGTCGGTCAACTCCTGGATAGCCTGCACCACCTTGTCGTTGCCGACTTCGCGCGGGTTGATGAAGTCGGTCATGCCGAACTTACGAGCCATTTCGACCTTGGCCGGATTGATGTCGACGCCGATAATCCTGTCGGCACCCACCATGCGGGCACCCTGAATAACATTGAGGCCGATACCGCCGAGACCGAAAACGACCACATTGGAACCGGGCCGAACCTTTGCCGTGTAGATCACGGCGCCGATGCCTGTCGTCACACCGCAACCGATGTAGCAAATCTTGTCTAAGGGAGCATCGTCGCGCACCTTGGCGAGCGCGATTTCCGGCAGCACCGTGAAATTGGAGAAGGTCGAGCAGCCCATGTAATGGAAGATCTCGCCGCCTTCGCAAGAGAAGCGCGTGGTCTTGTCCGGCATCAGCCCCTGGCCCTGGGTCGTACGAATCGACGTGCATAGGTTGGAGTGCTGTGACAGGCAGGTTTTGCATTCGCGGCATTCGGGTGTGTAGAGCGGGATGACATGGTCGCCCGGCCTCAACGTGGTGACGCCTGCGCCGACCTCGCGCACGATGCCCGCCCCCTCGTGGCCGAGGATTGCAGGGAATTTGCCTTCGGAGTCGAGGCCTGAAAGCGTGTAAGCGTCGGTGTGGCAGACCCCTGTCGCCACGATCTCGACGAGAACCTCTCCGGCCTTGGGCCCGCCAATCTCGATGGTCTCGACGGTCAAAGGCTGGTTTGCTCCCCAGGCGACGGCTGCACGCGATTTCATGATGTCACTTTCTTCCAATGCCTTGAGTTGTTTTGCTCAGCCTCGGGCCGGCTAAGCTGAATTCAGGATCTGCTGAGCTTCCTGGCTGACAAACGGATCCGCATGACAGTCTTGGGGAGACGTTCCGCACGAGAACACGAAGTCTTGACAAGCGCGGACCAGAGCAGGGGGACCGCAGGTGTAGATTTTGGTCGCTCTGAAATCCTCGACGTTCTCCGCCATGACGGCAAATATGTCGCGCGGATATGGCGAGTCTGGCTCATCGGTCACGACCGGATGAAACCGGAATTGGCTATTGCTGGCCGCGAGTTCTCGAAACTGGTCGTCAAAGTAGAGATCTCGCTGCCACCTGACGGAGAAGTACAGATCGACCGGGCGGTTCGGCGAAGTCGCCAGAGCTTCCGCCAGGATCGATTTGGCGGGAGCGAGCCCTGTTCCGCCTGCCACTAGCGTGACGGGCCCGGGATGCTCCTTGCGTAGGTAAGCGTTTCCGAAAGGCCCGCTGAGGGAGAAGCGTTCGCCGCGGCGGGCTCTGTCGTAAAAGTACGAACTTACATTGCCGCCAACGCGCGCTCTGATGTGAAATTCAAGCTCCAGCGTTCCAGGACGGTTGGCAAAGGAGTATTCACGACTGGGAAACCCCGGCGGGGCGAGCACGGCAAATTGCCCGGCAAGGAACGGGACGGGTTGCCCACCATCAGGTACTGCGCGAATAACCACCACGTCGTGCGTCGCGCGTTCGACAAAGGTGATCGTGCAGTCCGCCTTTCGCGGCGGTACAGCCGCTTCGTCCTCCACGACAGAGATTTCGCAGTCCGACACGGGATGCGCCCGGCACGCGAGGATGATGCCGGCGTCTCGCTCCGCGTCGCTCAACGCTGAAGCGTCGTAGGCGCGCTGCTCCACTTTGCCGGATAGCACCTGTGTCTTGCATGCCGAGCATGTGCCGGAACGGCAGGCATACGGATAGTCGAGTCCGGCTTTCAACGCCGCGTCGAGGATCGATTGTCCCGGCCGCACATCGATGGCGCGGCCGAACTGTTGGATCGACACTTTGTGGTTCATCTGGGAGCCCTGACGCATGGGAGATGAAGCCCCGGCGGACGAAGCCGCCGGGTCGGACAGGCATCGGCTAACCGCGGTTTGCAGTCATCGCCCTGAAATACATCGACTGGAAATGATGGATGCCGTGCTCGCTGTTGGACGTCATGTCCTTGTCGACGACGAGCCGCCCTTGGCTATAGGCCTGCGAGTGAAGGCCGCGTTGGACGCTCTCGACCAAGCCGATATCTTCGGGTTGGAGGATATGCTTGACGTAGTCCATGGCCGCGACTTCTTCTTCGTTGGGCGTCGCTTCGTCGAGAAAGAAGTCCCAATGCTCGAAGGTCGTTTCCGGCCCGGTCGGCATGATGTGCATGAACGATAGGTTCCGGCGGCCGGGAAAGACGTTGAAAGTCACGTTCGGCCACAGGAACCAGGCAGCGTACATCAGTTGGTTGCCCGGTTTTGTCGCGTCGAACTTATAGGCGGAATTGTCTTCCCGCGCCGGCGCGATGTGGCTTGAGCAGATGCCGTAGTTCTTGGTCCGGTAGATGCCGTGATCGAATAGCTCGACCAACGCCGGGTGAGCCGGCGGGCAGTGGTAACACTCCTGGAAGTTCTCGACCACATTCTTCCAGTTGGCCTTGATCTCGAAGGTCAGGCGGCCGGCGAATTTCAAGGTTTCCGGCGTGTCGACATATTTGCGAACCTCGTCGCCGAAGGCTCCCGACTGCTCCGCAAGCGATGTGGCGCCGAGGTCAAGGTTGATCCAGACAAAACCGAGGAAGACCTCGGCCTTCACGGGCTTCAGGCAGAATTCTTCGGTGGCAAAACCGTCTACCGTTTCGAGGATCGCGTTGGATCTCAACCGTCCGTCGAGCTCATAGGTCCAGGCGTGGTAGGGACACACGATCATGCGTGTCTTGCCCTCACCAGTCAGCAACTGATGGGCGCGGTGCGAGCAGACATTGTGGAAGGCGCGGATTTCGCCGTCGCGACCGCGTACGATGGCTATGTTCTGGTCGCCGACTTTGACGGTCGTGTACGAGCCGGGCGCCTCAAGCTGGCTGGCATGACAGACGAAGTTCCACGATTTGTAGAATACCGCCTCCTTTTCCGCTTCGTAGACGTCATGGTCAAAATAGAGATTTGCAGGCAGTGTATAAGAATGGGCCGGATCATTCGGTTTGAACCGATCCATCCCAAAGAATTCATGGTCGTTTGTCTTCAGCATTGGGTTCCTCCACATTCAGATCGCCGTCGAAACAGGCGGCGCACCTCTGCGCTGAACCCAATTTGGTTGCATTCCGATGTCAGTCGCAATGGTGCCGCTTGGCACCAGTCGGAAAGCTGTGCAGGCAGGAACGCGTGCAACAACGGGCATCGGCCGGTCTGCCGGTGCTATCTCTTCAAATGTTCAGGCGGTGGAATTGGATGTTCGGGCCCCACGGCCAGATCAGGCGATGCTAGCGGCCGTCCTTGAGCGAGGCTTTGAGCTGGCTCGTGAACGGCATGACAGCGGAAACCATGGCACGTTCCGACGAGACCCCGAGCTTGCGATACATCCGCAATCGGCAGTTCTTGATCGAACCCTTGGCGATGCTGAGCGTTTGAGCAATCGCGCCCGTACTGAACCCTTCCAGCGTCAGCAGCATGATGTCACGCTCGCGCGGCGTCAGCTTGTCGACGACCATTTCGGCCGCCCGGGCGCTGTTGTCGTCAATAGGCTGGTCTGATTGGGCCACGTAGACAACCAGTCCGCCCGGAGCGACGGGGTTCAAATCGTCGAGCGGCAGCATCCTCAAGCGGCCCGACGCCCTGCCAATCAGGTCGGAAATTTCGACGATGGAAGCCGACGTCCCTGACAATCTGTTTCGCGCATCGGCGGCCTCGAATTTACGCCATCCCGGGGTCGAGAACACGGCCCGTCCTGAGCGATCCAGTACGGTGACGGCAGACTCGTCGATGGAATGGCAGTCCGTCAGCGCCATCGACAGCTTGCCGAACAGCGACTTGATGTGGGCGTGATGGAAATCGAGCATCGCCGGAAAGAGGCGTCGTATCTGTTCAAGTTCACTGTTGGCGAACATTTGTTCACGCCGTTCCAAGAACAGTGAGATGCAAGAAGCGCCGGGCACGGGCAGAAACAGCGCCAATTCATCAGTGAATTCGGCCCGCTTCTTGAAATCGTCTGCATAAAAATGCCTGTCGATGGCCTGAGGCAGTGCCACGTCAAGCGTTTCGACGCGTGCCGCCGAATTACCTCGCCATGAACACAGATAGGGATCGCCGGAACTCGGTTTTGTCTGCAGATAGTACTCTACAAGCTTGGCATCAATCGCCTTGGTATGGAGTACATCGGGTTCCGATCCGGCGCGATAACGCACGATCCAAGCCATTTCGTGGGGCAGCAACTGGCCTACGATCTCCAGCAACCGACGATGGAAATTGGGTTCGCCAATTTCTCGGGCCAAACCGCCCAAGGCGATTGTCAGAGCATCTGGGTCCAACCTCGATCAGCTCCTCACAGGCGACGGCCGTTAAGCCGAAAGCTCAACTTCTCATCCCGCTGGGGCCCATGACCTCAGTGGTCCAGGCCACGAAACAATCCATCCTCGCGTTCCTTGCCGGATCAGGCAAGGAGAATGACGTCACCCCGGCGACATGCGCTTTCACAACGCACGTCATTCCTACGAGGGAAATAATTTTCCCAAAATGAACACCCAGACAGAAGCCGTCAATGGTGCCATTGGTCATCTGTCCCTGCAGGCCCAAGATACGCACAACGCGAGTGCTCGACGATGCCAACATTGCCTGGGTCGAGGTGTTTGTCGGCGGCGGCTCGTCGCTGGTCACCGCCGCCGTCTCGGCCGGGCTTGCCACCGCGGTCTTCCCCAGCCGCCTGGCGCCGCCCGGCACGGTCGAGGTCAGCCGCAAGTTCGGCCTGCCCGACGTGCCGGCAACCGAGATCGTGCTGCACTCGACGCTGACCGACCGGCGCTCGCGCGAAGCCCTGCGCATCCTCGCCTGCGCTTTCCACGAGCACCGGGCAAAGGCGGGGTAGGGCCTTTCTTGTTTTGCGGTGTTTTAGGTACTATCATAAAGTGATAGTTTGCAGTCGGAGGCCTCATGCCATCAAGCTACACTCTGGGCACCCATTTCGAAGGGCTGGTGCGCGACCTCGTCGACAGCGGCCGCTATGCGTCGGCCAGCGAGGTCCTGCGCGATGGCTTGCGCCTTCTCGAAGAACGCGAGGATCGGCACCAGGCGAAGCTTGAGGCGCTGCGCGAGGCGATACGCGAGGGCATCGAAAGCGGAGCGCCCGAGCCGTTCGATTTCCAGTCATTCATGAACGAGCTTCGCGATGGCTCGGGCAAACGTGGCGCGTAAACTCCGCCTTGCGCCGAAAGCCCGATCTGACCTCGGGCAGATCTGGGCCTACATTGCCAATGACAGCATGGCTGCCGCCGAGCGTGTGCTCGAGCGGATCAACGAGGTCTTGCGTTTGCTGGTCGAGCAGCCGGAAGCCGGTCGCCGGCGCGACGAACTTGGAGATGGGTTGCGCAGTTTCGCGACCCGGACGCATGTTGTCTTTTATGAGGTGCGGGAGAATTCGGTAGATGTGATCCGTGTTCTCGACGGGCATCGAGACATCGGCGAAGGCATGTTCGACGAGTAGGTCGAACTGGCCGGTACCGGGTTGTGTCCGAGGCCGCGCCCGGCGTCGAGCGCGGCCCTATTCGGGTCGGCTAGCGACCCTCGCCGATTGTTTCCAGATCAAACGCCGTGGTCTGGTAGACTCGGTTGATCCAGTTGCCGAACAAAAGATGGGCGTGCGAGCGCCAGCGGTTGAGCGGCTTACGCTGCGGGTCGTCGTCGGGGTAATATTCGTGCGGCAGGCCGTCCACTGCGGACAGCGGAGCCTTCCTTCTCCAGCGTTGCTCGGAGAGCCGGGCTGCCTGCAATGCCCCTTCGACGTCGATCCTGGTGAAAGCATTGAAGCGCGCACGTCTGCCCGCTTCAACACGGCATGGATCACTTCGACGGGCGACAACGATCCCGACCCGTAAGCCGAGGCCGGTTGCCGTGCGTCGAGCCTGCAAATGTCGTCCGCGTCAGCCAGCGGAGCAGGGTTACGACGGCTCATCGTCGCAGCCATGCGCGCTGGCCCAGGACGATCCGATCGGGCAAGACCTTGCTATGCCTCCGGGTAGCCAATCCGCGGACCGCTGAGGGTAGCGCGATAGGACGGGGCCATGTGGCCCGGCGTCCAGTCGATCTCCGGGGAGATGGTGACCTCGACCGAACAGATGCCGGGCAGGCTCATGAGCTTGTCCTTGGCTTGCGCCGTGAAGCTGGGGCCCATCATGCAGCAGGGCGACGTCACGCGCAGCTGCAATCTTACTGCTACAGCGTCGCCCTCCATCACAAGATCGAGTTCCTTGATCAGCCCCATCCTGACAAGCCCGACCGGCTTGCCGATGCCGGCGCTGCAGGGATCGATGATCTGATCCAGGGCATCCTCGACCGCGCTACGCATATCCATCATTTCGTCCCCCTGCCGCTTGTCCACGGTTCGGCGAGCCGGTCGCGTTTCGCAAACTCGTCGGTTGCGGCAACCCGCTTTAGATTTTCCACGTCGAGGTTGAGGATACGCGCCTGTGTCCCTCCAAGCATCATGCGCTTGATTTCGGGAGTCAGCGCTGGATAGGCGTAACCTTCCTGCATGCTGAGCGGGATCTGGAAATTCCAGAAAGCCTCCAAGAACGGCTGGGGATGGATGACCGGCACGCCGGTTCCCCAAACGATGCGATCCGCAGCGCCCGCCTGAACCAGAGACCCCAGTATGTGGGCCAGCCGTTCCGGGGCGTAGAAGATCAGGGCGCTTGTGCCCTCAAGGTTGATCGTCACGTTGGAATTGTAGGTCGCCTTCAGCACGGTATCTTCGAGGAACGCAAAGCCACCGTGGAAGATTTCGAAGTTCATCTCCGGGAAACTGGTCGCGGCATCGTTGACATCATCGACCATGAAATACTCGTGGCCGACGTTACCGAACGGGATTGCCTTGTGCATGGCAACGGTCTTGATGCCGCGCTGGAGCATCCGCTCGTAAAGCGGAAACATCAGTTTCTCGTCGTCCATTCTGGTGCCGCGCACCGTGCCGCCCACGAGATCAAGCGGGTAGAACTTGAAGCCCGACACTTTGTCCTCGTCCAGGAAGCGGTCGATCTCATCCAGCACGTTGTCGTGATAGGGGCTGATACCGCCATAGATGAGGACGCGTCCGGGCCACCGCTCGCGCATCTGCTTGCCGACATAGAGCGGACCGCCGCCATCCTTGAACAGGTTGAAGATCGGCAGGTGGTGATAGACGCAGGCGTCGACCTGGCTCTCGCCGAAGAGCGAATGGCCGATCAGATCGGCGTCCTGCATGATCCGATGCTGTTGCGGGACAAGCCATTTGGGTGTGTCGCGCGGCGTGTAGAACTCGTGGATCCCCCACAACATCTGCGTCATCATGGGGGCATATGAGCCGGGTATCAGGTTGTCGGGCGCATGATTGTAGGTATGCGCTACCCCATCTATGACGAAGATGTCGTCGGGAAGCGGTTCCCAGGCTTTTCCGTCGGATATCCGGGCGGCGATCTTCGGGTCGATTCCGGTCTTCCCGCCGAATTTCGCTGTTTGTTCTGGCATCGTTTTTCCCCTGGCTCTCTGGCGTGGATCTGGCCGACCTTTATGTCTGCTTGTGGCGAAGCAGGAAGTTCAGCGCGGCATTGTTGAAATCTGCCGGATTCTCGATGTTGAGAAGATGGCCGGCATCCGGCACCACGGTCAGCGTCGCATGCGCAATGAGCTGCGCGATCTCCTTGGACATGGAGAGCGGGGTGAGCGGATCGTCCGCCCCGCACATCACATGGACGGGCACGCTCATGTGGTCGAGGCCCGCATGAGTGTCGAGATTCACCAGCGCCTCGATGCTCTTGATGTAGCTGTGCTTGTGCAGTCTCGACATGCTGTCTACGAGTTGCGCCAACGCCGCCTCGGACGCCTTCGGGCCCATCAGCGATCGCGCTACGGGTTCGGCGATGTCGGCTGGTTCCTTGCCACTCATCAGCGGTTCTTTGCGGGACCGGATGAATTCCGCTCGGGCCTCAGGCGTGAAGCGGGAAAAACCAGTGTTGGTCGCGCACAAGGTAATCGTACTAAGCCTGTGAGGGTAGGCATGAGCGAAATCCATAGCGATGCGCCCCCCCATCGACAGCCCGATGATATGCGCGCGCTCCTCGCCAAAATGATCGAGGACTCTGGCCAGGTCGTCGGCAAAATCCCTGAACCGCAACGCCGCTTCGTAGTCGTCGCTGTCGCCATAACCCCTGGCGTCCCAGGCGACGGCGCGGAAATGCTCTCCGAAAACCGGCAGATTGTCACGCCAGTTCCGCCGGTTGCCGCCGATGCCGTGCATGAAGACGACAAGCTCTCCCTTGCCGACGCTCTCCACCGCTATCCGGGGCGATGACCCGACGAAACTCGTTTCGATTGTAGCGAGACCAGGCATGACAGACCTCACTTGAGCAGCAGGTGGCGGACGCGTGAGCCACCGGTCGCAGCGATCAGCACGGCTCCCGCGAACAGTTGCTGCGAATAGGCCGGAGCGCCGATCAGAAGCAGGCCGAGCGTTCCGGTCCCGATGATGTAAACGCCGATTACCGTGCCGAGGATGTGGAAGCGCCGGTTGGCAAGGGTCACGTATCCAAGGAATGCCGCGGCATAGGCCGGGAGCATCATCGACGTGCCGAACAAAGGGGTAAGCGAACCCTGCCTGGCGGTGTACATGAAGCCGGTGATGCTGGCCAGGACGGCGCAGGCAACGAAGGCGAGAAGTACGTTTCGGTTGACCCGAATTCCGGCCATACGGCTGGCCGCCCGATTGCCGCCTGTCGCGTATAGATGACGCCCTGTCACCGTATAGCGCAGTGCTATGGCGATCAGTATCGCCAAAGCCAGGAGATAGAAGAAGGGCGCCTGCAACCCGGCGATGCGCCAGGAACCGTACCATATGAAAGCGTCGGTGAAGCCCATGAAAATAACCGAGTTACCGGTCACCCAGAGGGTCGCGCCGTCAAGCAGGCTTGCCGTGCCGATTGTCGCAACCAGGGCCGGGATCTCGAGCACCGTTACGAGGACGCCGTTGAAGGCGCCAATGATCAGCGCGCTGGCGAGAACCACAAGGAACGCTGTCGGGACCGGCCATCCGAGCTGCGTGATCAGGACAGTTGCAAGCGCGCCCGCCAAGGAAGCGGTCGCAGCGATGGAAAGATCGAATTCGCCGACGATCAGGACCAACGTCAGGCCGCACGCAAGCAGGGCGAGCAGCGCTCCGTCGTTGAGGATCGTCACGAAATTTTCACGCGTGGGAAAATAGGCAGGTTCGGCGATCGAAAAGCCGACGATCAGCAGCACGAGGAAAATTACGGGTGCCGCGGATGCGGTGTCAAAACTGCCAATCCATGACGAGCGCGCCGATGTTTTGGGCGGTGTGTCGGTGATTTCCTGAATCGTCATACGGCGACCTTTGTGCTGTCAGAGGAAGACAGGAGGCGATGCAGCATCGCATCCTTGGAAATATCGGCGCCCCTGAGTTCGTCGATGATCGTCCCGCCCTTCAGCAGAAGGACTCGATCGCACAGGGCTTGCAGTTCCTCCAGTTCGGAAGACACCACCAGAATGCCGCGCCCTTCATGGGCAAGCTCGCGAATGGCGCCATAGATCTGGGTCTTCGAGCCGATATCGACGCCATGCGTCGGCTCGTCGAGCAGGAGCAGGCGAACCGGACCCAGCACCCAGCGCGCGAAGATCACCTTTTGTTGGTTTCCCCCGGATAGCGCCAGCATCGAGGCGTTCATCGAGGGCATCCGTACGGAGAACCGTCGCGTCGCTTCCTCGGTTTTGCGCTGCTCGACGCGAAGGTTCAAAAAGCCCCTTGTTTTAAAACGGCTTCCCCAAGGCAGCGATACGTTCTGCCAGATAGGCAGCGTTTCGACGAAACCGTCATGGCTGCGCTCTTCCGTCACGAGGGCGATGCCCTCCTGCAACGCCTGCCGCACCGAGCCGATCGCGGCAGGCCTGCCTTCAACAAGGACATCGCCGGCAGTTCGCGGCGATGCGCCCGCAATCATCCGCAGTATGCGCGACCGGCCCGAGCCTCCAAGGCCGGCTATCCCGACGATCTCGCCCTTGGCAATGTCGAAGCTTATGTCGGTAAGTCTGTTGTCGCTGAGCCCCTGAACTGAAACCAGCGTTTCCCGTTTCTGGCCGACCGGTCCGTCTTCGCGCGCAAACAGGTCCTGCATGTCGGAGCCGACGATGTCGCGCACCAGTCCGGCCTCGGTCATCTCGTCAAGCCGCGTGGTCGATATGCGCCGACCGTCGCGCAACACGGTCACGCGATCGGCGATCCGGAAGACCTCTTCAAGGCGATGGCTGACATAGATGACGCTGACGCCCCGCTGCCTCAGTTTGTGGATGGTGTCGAGCAGGGTGCGGACCTCCGGTTCGGACAGGGACGCCGTGATCTCGTCGAGCACCAGGAGCCTGGGCTTGCGGAGCAACGCCCTTGCCAATGCCACCATCTGGCGTTGATGCGCGCTCAGCGAGGCGAGAGGCGTCCGCGGATCGACGGACAGTCCCAGCGACGCCAGGCTTGCCTCACACTCGCGATGCTGGGCTTTCCAGTCGATCAGGCCGGCCCGACGATGTTGATATGGAAGGCCGAGGAGAAAGTTCTCGGTAATTGAAAGATCGGCAATGAAGGGCGGCCGCTGATGGACAAAGCCGATCCCTGCGGCCAGCGCATCGCTGGGATGCAGGAGCCGCAGCGGACTTCCGGCCAGCATCATGGAACCCGTATCAGGAGGGAAATCTCCCGCGAGTATCCGGATGAGAGTCGATTTCCCCGCGCCATTCTCACCGACCAGCGCGTGGATTTCGCCCTCGCGCACATCGAAATCCACTCCCTTCAGTGCACGGGTCTCACCGAAGGTCTTCGAGATGTTGGAGAACTGGAGAAGGGACATATCGATGCTTGCTCCGCGAGCGAATGAAGCCGGCGGCGGACTGCATGTCCGCCGCGACGGCCCTGACGCGTCTGTTCCGCAGGCTACTCAGCCGCCGCCCAGCTCTCACGGAACTTCGCCTTGAAATCGAAGCCCGGATCGTAGCGCTTGCCCGGCGCGGCATTCGACTGGATGGTCAGTTGAAGCGGGAAGTCCTTGTTCACGCCGACCTCGGCCTTGTTGATGGCGCGATTGCATTCGTCGATACCGGCCCAGGCCACCCATTCCAGGCCCCAGCTGATCGTCGCGACCTGACCGCCGCCGGAAACGATGGAGTCCAGCGCGACAGGTTCGCCGTCGAAGCCCAACGCCTTGATCTCGGTCCGGTCACGTTGCCGCGCGGTTGCGAGCACCGGAACGAGCGCTTCGTCATACGGTCCCAGCACCCACCGGATGCTGTCCTTTGGATGCTTGGTCAGCAGCGCCTGTGTCTTGGTGATCAGGTCGGAAGCGCCCGCGCCTACATTGAATTCCACTTCTTCCACGACCTTGGCGACGTCGCCGCCATGTTCTGCGAGATAATCCTTGAACCCCTGGAGACGCTGCCCCAGTTGCGGAAAGGCGGAGGCGGTAAACATGACGACGTTGCCGCCACCATTGGCAACCACATAAGCGGCAAGAAGCTTGCCCGCTGCGGTCTGATCGATGCCGAAGCCGATGTCGCCGCCAAACTCCCTCGGGTCGTCGGCGAAGCCCGTCACGAAGGCAATACCCTTTTCCTTCCCGCGCTGGATCTGGGCGCGGATATCTCGCGAAGGTGAGCCGATGGTAAGCACGCAACTCACATCGCGGTTGATTGCTGCCTCGACGGCTTTTTGAGCGACGGCGGGATCGCCTTTCGAATCTATTGGGATGACTTTCCACCCTATGGCCTCGGCGGCGGCTGTGGCGTCGGCAAGAGCGGTCTGGCAGACCGAGAGTGCGAGCGGACATGGAACAACCGCGATCGTCGCGTCCTTCACGGGTTTCGGCGATGTCTCGGCGCCGGTCCAGCGCGACGAGCCCGCACCGAGCGGGTCGCGCGACATCACCGTGTTGGTGGCCTGATCGACCACCTTCCTGGCGAAATCGATGGCGCCCTGATCTACGGCCGAGGCCGGCAAGGCGGTGGTCGCGGCCAATGCGAACGCAATCAGCGCGACTCCTGTCATTTTCCGTGAAGTACCGTTCATCCCGTTGTTCCCCAATGCGTGGTTGTGATCACCACTGCTTGGCCTTAGTAAAGCGTCGGCGCGGACAAATGTCGTGGTGCAATCGTGCACGACAAATGCCGCGTTTGTGCACTCCCATGGGTAGCGTTGCGGGCTTGTGAGAGACCAATCGCTGCGGTAACGTGTCCAGGGTTGTTGGTGCCGATGATTACTGTCTTATCCACCGATGCGGTCGATCCGACCGCCCGATTTACGAGTTTCCAGCAGGCAATCTGCCAGATCGCTGATTTGTCGGCGCATCGGTCCGAAACCGACGCCTACCACGCCAAGATTCGAAAGAGCCGGGTTGGTTTCCTCGACTGTTCGTTCGTCGACTGCGAATCCGTCGTGATCGAACGAAGCCTTGCCAATATCGGGCGGGACAATGGCAAGGATTATCTGCTGGCATTGCAGATAGACGGGAGCGGTGTAACCCGCCACATAGGCCGCGATGTCCGGCTGATGCCGGGGGACTTCACCATCGTTGACGCCACTCTGCCCTATTCTGTCGAGTTCGATGGTCCAGTTCGGCGGATCGTCGTCCGGTTTCCGCGCAACGAGTTCGTCCACCGGGGGCTGAGTACCGACAGGCTGTGCGGACATGTATTCCGTGGGCAAAGCGGTGCCAGCGGCCTAGCCTCCCAGATACTTGGCTCGCTCGCTGCCGATCCCGCAGGTGTCGGCCCGCAGGCCGGATACTCGCTGGCCGCCGCCATTCTCGACCTCATAGCCGATTCCGAGCCCAATGACGGTTCATCGCGCGGCAATGACCTCACGCAATCCCACGATCATCTCATCCGCCGCATTCGCAGCATCGTGCTGGTCAACCTCTCGGATCCGGAGCTTTCGGTTTCTTTGGTTGCGGCAAAGGCGGGTATTTCTGTTCGCTACCTGCACAAGCTTTTCAGCGCCACAGGAACGACACTTCAGAAATGGATCGAAAACGAGCGTCTCGATCGCTGCTACCGCGCGCTCCAACGCCTAAATCAGCGCAGCCAGACGATACAGGACATAGCATTCGCAAACGGTTTCAACGATCCCGGCTACTTCAGTCATCGCTTTACCCGCAAATATGGGAAGAGTCCGCGCCAGGTGCGAATGAAGGCGCTTTAGCTGCTTGTTCGATTCGCTAACCCACCAATGTCTGCTTTTCCTGGAGACTCTTCCAAAAGCCGACAGCCGCTAGCCACCCCTGACCTGCCCCAAGCGTCGGGTGCCAAATGTCAGGCTTTCACCGCTAGCCGTGCTCGATCGGAAGGTCTTGCGTTTGCTTGTCGATGTTGTGCGCGTTCTCGACGGCCATAGCGATATCGATGACGGCAAGTTCGCGTCCATCGCCGGCTGCAGACCAAGGGTTTCCAGGACCAGCAGGGCATCAAAGGACCGCGTCCGGCGTCGAGCGCGGTCCTGTTCGGGGAGGCTAGCGACCCTTGCCGATGTTTTCCACATCGTAGGCCGTGGTCTGGTAGACCCGGTTGATCCAGTTGCCGAACAGCAGATGAGCATGTGAGCGCCAGCGGTTCAGCGGCTTACGCTGTGGGTCGTCATCGGGGTAATATTCGTGTGGCACGGCGATGGTCACGCCGGCAGCGACATCGCGGTCGTACTCTTCCTTGAGCGAGGTCGAGTCGTATTCGATGTGGTTGAACATGTAGAGCCGGTTGCCGGCTTCTTCCGACAGCAGGCTCGGGCCGGTCTCTTCCGATTCCATCAAAAGCTCGAGGCCGGAATCCTCGGGGATGTCTGAGGCGCGAACCTCGGTCCAGCGCGACACCGGAATGGCGAAATCGTCCGAGAAGCCGGCGAGGTAAGGCGAGGCGGGCGCGTTGTTGTTGTGACGGTAGACGCCGAACGCCTTGTCCTCCAGCGTGTGCTTGGGAACCCGGTGGAAATGCCACGCGGCGGCCATGGCACCCCAGCAGATGAAGAACGGCGAGTGCACGTTTGTCGTCGTCCAGTCCATGATCTGCTTGAGTTCGTCCCAGTAAGTCACTTCCTCGAAGGGCAGCAGCTCGACCGGCGCGCCGGTGATGATGAAGCCGTCGAACTTGCGGTCCTTCACCTCTTCCCATGTCTGGTAGAAGGCGATGAGGTGGTCCTCGGAGGTGTTCTTGGCCTTATGGGTGCCGATGCGCACCAGGGTCAGCTCGACCTGCAGCGGGCTGGCACCGATCAGGCGCGCGATCTGGGTTTCCGTCCTGACCTTGTTGGGCATCAGGTTGAGCAGGCCGATCTGCAGCGGACGGATGTCCTGGCGGAGAGCGGTCTGCTCATCCATGATGGACACGCCCTCTTTTTCCAGCACTTCACGGGCAGGAAGCTGATCGGGGATCTTGATCGGCACTGTGCGAACTCCAGACAACAAAAAACCGGCTTGCAGTCGCATAGCCGGTTTACGGATCGCAAACGGCCCTTTAGCGACTTGTTTAACGTGGCTGCAAGCCGACCGGCCAAATCACCACGGGTCTATAGCTTGCTATTACGCCCGGGCGCCGATTGCGTCAACCGCGACCCAATCGTCCGGCCAGACAGGGCGGTTTCACTGGTTTTCCTCGACATTGCGCGCCCCGGGCGGTATTTCCGCAGCGGCCTCCGACCGGAGGCGCCAATCCAGGATATTTCGAAATGACCAAGGCACCCGAGCAGATTCGCCCAGAACCCCGCGCCGGCATCATGGACATCGCAGCCTATGTCCCCGGCAAGAGCGCAGCTCCGGCAGGGGTCGCCAAGGTCCATAAGCTCTCGTCGAACGAAAATCCGCTCGGTGCCTCTCCCCATGCGATCGAGGCCGTCCAGAAACTGGCGCATAAGATGGAGTATTATCCCGACGGGTCGGCGTCACGCCTGAGGCAGGCGATCGCGGCGACCCATGGGCTCAACCCGGCCAACATCCTGTGCACCAACGGCTCCGACGAGGTGCTGGGGCTGTTGTCGCAGAGCTATCTCTCGCCGGGCGACGAGGCCGTCTACACCGAGCACGGTTTCATGGTCTACAAGATCTACACCCAGGCGGCCGGTGCTGTGCCGGTCGTTGCCAAGGAAGATGCCGAGAAGGCCAGCGTCGACAACATCATCGCCGCTGTGACGCCGCGGACGAAAATCGTCTTCCTCGCCAACCCCAACAACCCGACCGGCACTTATCTGCCGTTCGAGGAAGTGCGTCGCCTGCACGCAGCACTGCCGAAGAACGTGCTGCTCGTGCTCGACGCGGCCTATGCCGAATATGTCCGCCGCAACGACTACGAGTCGGGTGTCGAGCTGGTCGCGGCCAATGAAAACGTCGTCATGACGCGGACCTTCTCCAAGATCCACGGCCTTGGCGGCATGCGCATCGGCTGGATCTATGCGCCGGCGCACGTCATCGACGTGCTCGAGCGGATGCGCGGTCCCTTCAACGTCAACGCGGCGGCGATCGAAGCCGGCGTTGCGGCGATGGAAGACCGCGGCCATGTCGAGCGCACCGTGGCGCACAACGCCAAATGGGCGGAGTGGCTGGTTGGCGAGTTCGAAAAGCTCGGCCTGCGTGTTACGCCTTCGGTCGGCAATTTCCTGCTGGTGCACTTCCCCGATGAGGCCAGGCACGCGGCTGCTGCCGCCGACGACTATCTCTCGGCACGCGGCTATATCCTGCGCAGGGTCACCGGCTACGGTTTTCCCAATGCGCTGCGCATGACCATCGGCACCGAAGAGGCCAATCGCGGCGTCATTGCCGCACTCACCGATTTCCTGAAAAGTTGACCCATGTCCGAACCCCTGTTTGAAAAGATCGCCCTGATCGGCATCGGCCTGATCGGCTCCTCGCTCGCCCGGGTCATCCGGCGCGAGGGCCTGGCCCGCCACATCGCCATTTCGACACGCAGTGCAGTCACGCTTGCCCGCGCCGAGGAACTCGGCCTCGGCGACAGCTACGCGACCGACGCCAAGCTGGCGGTCAAGGATGCCGACCTGATCATCGTTTCGGTGCCGGTCGGCTCGTCGGGTGTCGTTGCCGCCGACATCGCCGCAGCACTGAAGCCGGGCGCTATCCTCACCGATGTCGGCTCGACCAAGGCTTCGGTGATTGCCCAGATGGCGCCCTTCATCCCTGAAGGCGTGCATTTCATCCCCGGCCACCCGCTGGCCGGCACCGAGAAGTCGGGGCCTGACGCCGGCTTTGCCGAACTGTTCGAGAACCGCTGGTGCATCTTCACGCCGCTGCCGGATACCGACCCGGTAGCGCTCGAAAAGCTGTCGGAGTTCTGGCGCCGCTGCGGCTCCAACATCGACACGATGGACCCCGAGCATCACGACATGACGCTCGCCATCGTCTCGCATCTGCCGCACATCATCGCCTACAACATCGTCGGCACCGCCGATGATCTCGAGTCGGTGACCAAGTCGGAAGTGATCAAATATTCGGCCTCGGGTTTCCGCGACTTCACCCGTCTTGCCGCTTCCGATCCGACGATGTGGCGCGACGTGTGCCTGCACAACAAGGATGCGATCCTTGAAATGCTGGCGCGCTTTTCCGAGGACCTGGCGTCGCTGCAGCGGGCGATCCGCTGGGGCGACGGCGACAAGCTGTTCGAGATGTTCACCCGTACCCGCGCCATCCGCCGCTCGATCATCGACGCCGGCCAGGAGGTCGACGTGCCGAACTTCGGCCGCGAGGCGATCGAGCATCCGGTGAAGGGGTAGGGGATTAGGGCAGTAGGGGATTAGGGCAGTAAGGCAACAATGTGTGCTTGTTCACATACTGCCCTACTGCCTTAATCCCCTACTGCCTTAGTCCACGACTTCGCTGATCTGCACGATGGGGGCGATGTCGGTATAGTTGGCGACATCCGCGGCGATCTCCGCGCGGTGGGGACCCAACGCCTCCTGGAATGTCGCCAGGTCAGGCGAGTAGACGTGGCACGCCGCGACGAACTCCGGCGCGCTTCCAGCTTCGCGACCCGCAAGGCCCTTATCGATCTCGTAGCGCAGGCAGGCATCGCCGAGCCGTTGCTGGAGCAGTGGCATATGGCGGGTGCGGTAGTAGTCGTGATCGAACTTGGTGCCGCCATCGGCCCGATAGTAGACGCTCATCTTGATCATGGTCGAACTCCTGCCTGAAACGCCTCTTCCGGGCGTGCGAGGAGCCTTTCTAGTTCACCGGCTGGTAAAGCGCATCCAGATTTTGGCTGAAGCGCGTTTGACGAGAGCAAGGTAGCTTTCGCTGTGCTTTCGAAGCGGGCGGCGGCGGCACCGAGGTGCTTGAGTTTGCTACCGCTCGAAATCCGTCAACTCGTAGCGAGCTTGGCCCATCATCAGCTCCCGTCAAGAAGACTGAAACAGAACCTTGCAACTACCGCCGGCAGTTCATGAGTGTATCTTAGAGCAATTCCAGGAAAAGTGCGTAGCGGTTTTCCCTAGGAATTGTGCAAAAACAAGAAGATAGAGAGATTCCGCGATTCGAAGAAAAGCGGAACTTCTCTAGTCCACCGCCGGCACCATGCCGAGCGGAATGAAGCCCAGCGTCGCTTTGCCCTTGACGATCTTCAGCGGCAGGGTCGGCGCGTCGCCGAGCAGAGCGAGGCCGGTGAATGCGGTCTCGAACTGCTTCTTCTGCTCGGGAATGACCTCAGACAGGATGCGCGACAGCTCGCGCGGGTTCTGGATCGTCACCTTGAGGTCGGCGTCGACCAGCCCGTCGGCTGCGACCGACCATGGGCCGCTCAGCGCCACGCCTGAGGTGCCGCCCGAGGTCAGCGTCAGCGAGCGTATGGTGCCCGACTGGCCGCGCAATGCCGGCTGCCTGCTTTCGATGAGGGCAACGCCATTGTTGAGCGTGGTGTCGGCGCTGCCGTCGAGCCTGGGCAGCGTGCGGCCGCCGATCGCCTGCGGATCGATCTGGAGGCCGCTGAAGGTGCCGGCAAGATCGATATTGGTGCCGTTGGGGCGCAGATGCGTCTGGGTTTCGTCAGCGGTGAACAAGGGCTTGGCGACGCCGTCGATGAACGCCGCCTTGCCGGAAAGCATCCTGGTTTCGACCGAGATCCGCTCGGGCAGGGGCCGGGCGATGCGGGCGCTGGCACGCAAAAGCTCCCAGTCGAACTGCAATTGCGGCAGGTCGGGTGCGGTGAGCCTGAGCGGGCCGTCGATCTCGAGCACCGAATGCATCGGCTGGTAGATCTGGGCGGCGGTGCGGAAATTGCCGGCGCTGGCCGAAAGCCTGCGCCCCGAATCCTCATAGTCGAGGCGGTCGCAGAACAGGCCGATGCGGAACGGAAAACCCTTGATCTGAGGGTTGGCGCATTCGAGCGACACGCCGTCGCGGTTGACGGTAGCAATCGCCTTGCGCACCTCGCTCTCGACTTTTCCGGCGAACCAGAACCAGCCGGCGCTGTAGCCGCCGAACAAAAGCACGATGAAAACACCGAGCCAGAAGAAGCGGCGGCTGGAATTCGGTTTCGGTTGCTGACTTGACGGCATGCTCGGGCTCTCGCTAACGCGGTGATGTTCACCGCGATCACCAACAGGCTGGCGATATGGGCGATTTTTGGGTTTTTGGCTACGGTTCGCTGATGTGGCGGCCAGGTTTCGCGCATATCGAGACGCGCCGCGCCCGGCTGATGGGTTTTCGCCGCTCCTTGTGCATCCGATCCTGGGTGCATCGCGGCACCGAAAAGCGCCCCGGCCTGGTGCTCGGCCTCGACCGTGGCGGCTCCTGCGTCGGCCTCGCCTTTTGCGTGCCCGGTGATCTTCGCGACGAGGTGCTGGCCTATCTGCGGGCGCGCGAACTTGTCACCAGCGTCTATCTCGAACGGCAATTGGCGATAAAGCTCGACCGGGGCGAAAGGGTCGAGGCGGTGTGCTACATCGCCGACCGCAAGCATCACCAATATGCCGGCAATCTCGACGCGGCACACGCCGCGCAAATCGTCACCGGCGCTGTCGGCCAATCGGGCCGCAACGAAGACTATGTGCTGACCACAGTCGAACATCTCCAGGCGCTCGGCATTCGCGACCACTGGCTCGAAGAGGTGGCGCGGCGCATCAGTCAGCAGGCCTGATGTCAGCAGGCGATATCGACGCCCGATTTTCGGCGGCGTGGCGGGTGGTTTGGCGCTAAGGATCAGCCATGCTGTTTCAACGCCCCGATGACGATACGCTCTACGAAGCGCTGATAAGCCGCGATGCCGGTTATGACGGTTTTGCCTATGTCGGGGTGCGCACCACCGGCATCTTCTGCCGGCTGACCTGTACGGCGCGAAAACCCAGGCGCGAGAACGTGCAGTTCTTCGACACCACGGCCGAATGCCTGCATGCCGGCTTCAGGCCCTGCCTGCGCTGCCGGCCGATGATGGGCTCAGGCGAGCCGGAGCCGCTGGTGGCGACGCTTGTCGATGCGCTCGAGCGCGAGCCGGAGCGGCGCTGGCTCGAAGCCGACATCGTCGCCATGGGCCTCGATGCCTCGACGGTCCGCCGCGCCTTCAAGCGCCGCTTCGGCATGAGTTTCCTCGAAATGGCGCGGCTGCGCCGGCTCGGGCAGGCGGCACAACGGCTGGCCTCCGGCGACAGCGTTTTGGAGACGCAGGTCGAGGCGGGTTTTGATTCCGGCAGCGGTTTTCGCGCCGCGGTTACAAGGCTGCTTGGTGACGCGCCGGCCAAATTGCGTGGCAAGACCATGCTTTGGGCGGACTGGATCGAAACGCCGATCGGGCCGATGATCGCCATTGCCGACCAGCATGCGCTGCACATTCTCGAATTTCTCGAACGCAAGGCACTGGCCAGCGAGGTCGCCAAGCTCAGGGCTGCCACCGGCTCGGCCATCGCCTTTGGCCGGGCGCCCCCCATCGACAAGATCGAAGCCGAGCTTGGCGCCTATTTTGCCGGCGATACGGCTGAGTTCACCACCCGGCTTTCGCCGCAAGGCACCGCCTTCGAACGCCAGGTCTGGAACGGGTTGCGGCGCATCCCGGCGGGCGTTGCTGCGACCTATTCGGGCCTTGCCGCCGAGATCGGCAATCCCGCGGCGGTGCGTGCCGTTGGCCGCGCCAATGGTGCCAACCCGATCGCCATCGTCATTCCCTGCCACCGCGTGGTCGGGGTCAGCGGCGATCTCACCGGTTATGGCGGTGGGCTGTGGCGCAAGCGCTGGCTGCTCGAACATGAGCGGCGGATGGCGGCGCACTAACTAGGGCTGGTCACGAGTCTGTGGGCAGTCTTACAATGTCCGGACCAGAATTCGAAACCACATCAACGACGTGATCGGCGCAGATAAGCTCCCAGTGCGAGCGCTTCCCAGGATACTCGTCGCTTGCGAAAGTCGAAGTCCTGACGAAATCGAGGAAGGCGGATTGCGATCTGACAATCAAGCGATCATCAGAATCTGGTCGATTGTCTGACTCCCAATAGCTCTCGTTGCGAACTGCATAGGCGATGTAGGAATCCCATGTCAGTTGCCAAGACTGTTCATTGGCTACCAGGGTGACTGGTCGGGCTACGATGTCGGTCCCGGGAATTGATGCTTCTGGCTCCTGGGCGCTCGCCTCTGCCACGACAATACGAAGGACGTTCGCCTCTGGCTCTCCGATTTCTTGCAGGAAGAATGTTCGGCGGCCAGTTGGGAACCTTGTCACGTGATTATGCCCAGTTCCTTCAGTCGCTTTGCCGCCGTCGGCGGCATTGGCGGCGGGTTCGCCGAAGTTGCCGCTTCGATCAGGTAGGCGTCGCAGGCGGCTTCGGTCTCCGAGATCAGGCGCTGCATGAATTCCTCGCGCGTCAGACCCGCGGGGATCGGCTTGAGGAAACGCGCCTTGATGGTGCCGGGGTAGCGCAGGAACTTGCGGCGCGGCCAGTACAGGCCGGCGACATGGGCGACCGGCACCACCGGCATGTTGAGTGCGGCGTAAAGTTCGGCGATGCCCCATTTGTAGGCCGGCTCGTCGCCGGGCGCGCGGCGCGTGCCTTCGGGGTAGATGATCAGCTGGCGGTCGTTCTGCATTTCGCGGCGTGTCGCCACCACCACCGCCTTCAGCGCTGCCGAGCGTTTGCCGCGGTTGACCGGGATCATCTTCATCTTGGCGATGTACCAGCCGAAGAACGGAATCCACATCAGCTCGCGCTTGAGGATGTAGAGCGGGTCGCGCAGATAGGGGAAAAAGGCGATGGCGTCCCAGAACGACTGGTGCTTGGGCGCCAGGATGAACGAACCCTCGGGCAGGTTTTCGAGCCCCGACACCTCGCTTCTGGTTCCGGCGATCTTTTCCTGCAGCCACAGGCTCGAACGGGCCCAGAACTTGGGCACCAGCCAGGCGCGATGGCGCGGCGACAGGAAGTAGTAGGGCGTCCACAGGATCATCTGGACGATCAGGCTGACATAAAAGACGAAGTTGAATGCCAGCGAGCGGATAATGAGCATGGGTGAGGCGCGCCTGAGGACTAAATGTCGCCGTTGGTTACACCAAGCCGCCCAAAAAGGAAAACGGCGGCGCACACAGGCTCCGGCTTTTGCGGGCCAGCTTGTGCGGAAGCTATTCGGCGGCGGCCTGGACGACGACGATGCCGTCTGTCGTCGGCTTGACCGGCACGATGCCACGCGCCAGCGCCAGCAGGTACTTGTTGTATTCGGTAAACAGCACGCGGAAGGCCTCGGGCTTGGTCAGCCAGCGGCCCTCGCCAAGCTTGGAATTGACCACCGGATAGGGCTCCAGGCTTGCCTTGCGCAGCAGCCGGCCCATTTCCAGCATGCTGCGCGGCATGTGGTAGTTGTTGGTGACCAGGATGACGCGGGCATAATCGTGGCTTTCGACCCACTTGGCGCTTTCTTCGGCATTGCCGATGGTGTCGAGCGCGGCGCGGTCGATGTCGACGCGGTTGAACAGCGACTTGTCGCTGCGCGTCGCCAGCTGCAGCTGCCGGCGCGTCGCTGCGGGGTGCACGCCGCTGATCAGCAGGCGGTCGCCCTTGCCGGCCTTGAGCAGGTCGAGTGCCGCGTCCAGCCGCGACTGGCCGCCGGTCAGAACGATGATGGCGTCGGCTTTTTCAGGGTTGGCGGGCGTGGTCAGGCTGCTGACATGGGTGGCAAACAGCGCAAAACCGCCCGTGAAGATGAAGGCGGCCGCGACGAGGATGAACAAGAGGCGGCGCAAAAAAATCATTCTCCGGCGCGGCTTGAGCCCGGCCGGGTAGAATTTCCTTTCCGAAACCGATCCCGATGCGGCGAGCGTGTTCTGACCCATCACGAAACCATGGTTACGCAGGGATTGAGGCTTTTGCAGCGGCTATCTAAGCACATTCTGCAACATTGTGACATCATCGGTGATCACATCCTCTCCGGATGCTGCACGTCGATGTCGCCGAGATAGTTGACGACGGTGAAATGCGAGGTCGCAGCCGTCAGCGCGCCGATCACCGCAACGATGACGGCGACGCCGAGATAGCCGTTCACGCCGATGGCGAAGTTTCCGAACAGGGCTGTCGCCTGGTCGGCTTCGGGTGTGGCGAGGTTGAGCGACGACCACCACGAAAAGATGATGAACACCAACACCGCGGCAACGCCGCCGGCGGCAGCGCCCTTCATGCCGGTGAGCAGGAAGTGGCGGCGGAACTCGCTGGCGATGAAACCGGCCTCGGCGCCGACGAAATGCAGCACCTCGATGATGTGGCCGTTGCCGGCCATGGCGCCGCGCGTCGCAAACACCACCGACAGCACGGTCGCCGCCAGCATCAGCACCAGCACGCCGGTGCCGATGGTGACGGTGGTGCGCGCCATCGCCACCAGCCGGTCGACCCAGGTGCGGTGATCGTCGAGGGTTGCGGTCGCCACCTTGGGCGTGATCGCTGCGCGCATGGCGCCGAAATCCGGCGGGTTCGTCTGGTCGATGGTGACGATCACCAGCCGCGGCACCGGCAGTTCGTCGATGTTCAGCCCCGAGCCGAGCCAGGGTTCGAGCAGGCGGGCGGTTGCGGCGCGGTCGACGATCCTGGTCGAGCTTACGCCGGCGAACTCGCCGGCGATGCGGGCCGCCGTCTCCAGTGCCGCCTCCATGTCGAGCCCTTCGGCCGGCTTGATCTGGATCGTTGCCTCGCGCGAAATCTGGTTCTCCCACACCGAGGCGGTGTCGCGCACCAAAGTGACCGCGCCCAATGTCAGGCACGACAAAAAGGTCATGATGGCGATGACCAGCACCAAGGCGCGGCCGGCGATGTTCTGCGACGGCACGATGGGCGCGGTCTTGCGCTGTAAGCGCGGTGCCGGCTGCTGTTGGCCGGCGACTCCCAACTCGTCTTCGAACTCGTCTTCGAACTCGTCTTCGGGCTCGTTGTCGTGGGCGCGGCTGTCGGTCAGGGCCTCAGTCATAGATGTCGAGCCTCCCGCCGGCGAGGATCATGCGTCGCGCGTCGACCTGGTCCATCAGGCCGAGATCGTGGGTGGCGATGACGACGGCGGTGCCAAGCCGGTTGAGCTCGATGAACAGCCTGAGCAGGCGTCGCGCCAGCGGCGGATCGACATTGCCGGTCGGCTCGTCGGCGAGCAGGATTTCGGGTTGCTCGATCAGCGCCCGGGCGATCGCGGCGCGCTGCTTTTCGCCGCCCGACAGCACCGGCGGCAGCACATGCATGCGCTCGCCGAGGCCGACCCATTTGAGCAGCTCGGTGACGTCGGTGCGGTAGCTCGCCTCCTCGCGCCCGCGCACGCGCAGCGGCAGCGCCACATTCTCGTAGGTGGTCATGTGGTCGAGCAGGCGGAAATCCTGGAACACCACGCCGATGCGCCGGCGCATCAGCGGCAGTTCGGTGCGCGTGATGCGCGAGCGGTCCTTGCCAAATACGCTGATCAGGCCGCGTGTCGGCTTGAGCGACAAAAACAGCAGCCTGAGCAAGGTGGTCTTGCCGGCACCGGAAGGCCCGCTCAGGAACTGGAACGAGCGCTCGGGGATGTGGAAGGAGATGTCACGAAGGATCTCCGGTCCCATCCCGTATCTGAGGCCGACATTCTCGAAGCGGATCACGTGCAACAGACCTTGAATTGGCGAAACCCTGGGAACTGGCGAAACCCCGGGAACTTACGAAACCATGGGAACTTGCGAATCCACGGAGATTCATCGGGACCCTGGCTGCCCGTTTCTACGAAACGACCATGGGTCCGCATGGTTAACGGACGGTTAAGTTTCCGTCCGGGGTGGGGCGCTGTGGCACCTCGGTGGCGAAGCATTAACCATTTCCGTTTACCCCCTCTCAGCAAAATGTCTAAGGGGTCTGATGGCTGAGCAGCGGAAAGCACGCCCGGTTTCCGGCGAAATCATGACCGATGACGGCCGCGACACATCCGCCCAGCCCCAGCGCGTGCATGCTTGTGACATCATCGACGCCGATTTCGAGGTCGTGACGCCTGCCGAGCGCCAAAACGAATCATCTGCCGCCCAGCCCGTTTTCGCCAACCCGTCCGCCGATGTCGGCGGCATGGAGATGTTGCGTTCGGCGCGACTGCGCCCTGAGGCCGGCCCGGTGCGCGGCGGGCCGATCTTCTGGCTTGCCGGTATCTCCTTGGCGGCAGTGGCGTTTTGGGTCGCCGGCGGGCACCAGCTTGTACATGCGGCAGCGTTGCCGCTGCCCTGGCAGGCACCTGATCTGCGCATCGCCGAGATCAGTTCGCGCATCGACAGCTCCGGGGTCAGGCCGCTGCTGCTGGTTGACGGTGCAGCCTTCAACGATGGCGAAAGCCCGGCTGTGTTGCCGCCGATCGACGTTGCGGTGACAGGCAATGACGGCAAAACCCTGCGCTACAGGCTGGGGACAGGGGCCGTTCCGGTGGCGCCGGGCGCAAGTTGGGCCTTTTCGAGCCGGCTCGACGTGCCTATGAACGGGATAAAGACCGTCACGGTCGCTTTCTCGGAATAGGATGCTGTCATGCCTGTTGTGCGCGACAAGGAAATCGAAGTGCTGTTCTCCGCCTCGGCGATCGCCCGGCGCAATCTCGAACTGGCCAAGGACATCGCGGCGCACGACTACACCGACCTTTTGGTCATCTCGGTGTTGAAGGGCTCGTTCATCTTTGCCGCCGACCTGATCCGCGCCATGCACGATGTCGGCCTGTCGCCGGAAGTCGAGTTCATCTTCATCTCGAGCTACGGCGCCGGCACCACCAGCGGCGAGGTCCGCGTGCTGCGCGACATCGACAACGAAGTCGCCGGCCGCGACGTTCTGCTGATCGACGACATTCTCGAATCGGGCAAGACGCTGAAGTTCACCCGCGAACTGATGATGTCGCGCGGCGCCAAGAGCTGCTCGATCGCGGTGCTGCTCGACAAGCGCATGCGCCGCAAGACCGACCTCGACGCCGATTATGTCGGCTTCGACTGCCCCGATTATTTCGTCGTCGGCTACGGCATGGACGTGGCGCACGCCTTCCGCGAGCTGCCTTTCGTCGGCGTGGTCAAAGGCGAAGCCTGAGCGGCGATCACAAATTTTGCGGTGTTCAGAAATCGTCAACCAGTCGCGGCAAATATCGCCGCCATGGCAAAACTTCTGATCGTTGAGGACGATGAGTCCGTCCGTACCCTCGCTGCCCGCGCGCTCGAACGCGCCGGCCACAAGGTCGATGTCGCGTGCGATGGCGCCGAGGGGCTCGACCGTATCCTTCAGGCGCGCGGCGGCTATGACCTCGTCGTCTCCGACATCCGCATGCCGGAGATGGACGGCATCGAGATGGCGCAGAATGCGGCGCGCGCCTATCCCGGCCTGCCGATCCTGTTGATGACCGGTTATGCCGACCAGCGCGAACGCGCCGAGGAACTCGACGCGATCATCATCGATGTCGTGCAAAAGCCGTTCACTCTGTCTGAGATCCGCGACCGCGTCTCGCTGGCGCTCGCCGCTCAGTCGACGGTGGCGCTTGCCGGTGCTGCCTGAGGCGGCCGCGTCCCGACATTGAGCGCAAAGATGCCGGCGCCGACGATTAGCAAGGCGCCGATGACAGTGCCTGAGCCGGGGACCTCGGCGAAGAACAGGAAGCCCCATAACGGCGCCCACAGCAGCCCGGTATATTCGAAGGTCGCCGCCTTGTTGGCCGGCGTCAGCCGGTAGGCCTGGCCGAGCAGCACCATGCCGGCAGCGGCAATGACGCCGCAGGCTCCCATCATCAGGAAATCGCTGAGGCTTGGCCAGAGCCATGGCCGCATCAGGAAATCAAGGCTGGGGTGCCCGGTCTGCTGGAAGCCGGTGGCGGCAAAGACCGTGGTGATGACCACCGCGCCGAGGAGATAGGCGGCGTTCTGGTAAAAGGCCATGGTCGTTGCGCTTTCGCTGACGCCGACCTTGCGCGCCATCAGCTGCGAGAAGCTGTAGAGAAACGCCGAGGCCAGCGACAGCAGGGCTGCCCATTCGAAGATGCCGGCGCCGGGATTGACCATGACGATGACGCCGAGCAGGCCGACGGTGCCGGCACAAAGGCTCTGCCACGGCAGGCGCTCGCCGAGATAGGGGCCGGCCATGGTCATGATCAAAAGCGGTGCGAGGAAGAAAAGGGCTGCCGCATCGGCGATCGGCAGTGCCGGGATCGCCAGGTAATAGGCGCAGTAGGACACAAACAGGATCGCCGAGCGCGTGGCAAGGAAACGCCAGTTGGGCGAGGCCAGTGCCGCCAGCCCGACATCGCGATGCACCAGCACAAGCAGGATCGGCAGCGCCACGACAGCGCGGATCAGCAGCGCCTCGCTGACCGGGTAGGTGCCTGAAACCGCCTTGATCAGCGCGTCCTGGATCGAAAACACCAGCACGCCCAGGCATAGGCAGAGGATGCCGACAAGCGTTCTGTTGTGCATGTTATGGGGGTGCCCAGCTGTGAGGTCGTCCTGACGATTGTAGCCTGAGATCGGGCGGCGCGAGAGCGCTTGCCGGCGCTGCCTGTTGGGCCAGCGCCGGGCGTCCGGTCTTCGGAGCATTAGGCCAAAAACGAAGCGCCGAGCCAAAAAAAACCCGCCGGCAAAGTCGCGGCGGGTGAGTAACTACCAGTCGGCAGCCGCATCTGACGGCCACCTTCCAATGGGTAGCGGGACTATTCTCCGCCGTTTGACACGATGCAAACGAATTGAAATGATGACAGTCATTAGATTTTCTCATGGCTGAAAACGTTTTCATGACCGCCCGCCTCGACAGCGACCTGTTGCGCACATTTCTCGCCGTGGCCGAGAGCGGCAATTTCACCCGCGCGGCCGAAGGCGTCGGCCGCACCCAGTCGGCGATCTCGATGCAGATCAAGCGGCTCGAACAGATCGTCGGCGACACGCTGTTTGCGCGCGGCGCACGCGGCGTCGCACTGACCGAGCGCGGCACCGAGCTTGTCGCCAATGCCCGCCGCATCGTTGCCCTGCTCGATGAAACCGCCTCGGCGATGCGCGCCGCACCGCTGGGCGGGCCGGTGCGGATCGGCCTGCCCGAGGAATATGGCCAGCCGGTGCTGTCGCGTGCGCTCGGAGCATTTGCCAAGCGCCATTCCCAGGTCGAGGTCACCGTCCGCTTCGGTTATTCGGTGTCGCAGCTGGCAGCCCTTGCGGCGGGAGAGCTTGATCTGGCGGTGGTGTTCGAATGGCAGCATCCCTCGGGCGCCGAAGTGCTGATGAGCGACCCGACCGTCTGGGTGACCTCGATCCATCATCATCTGCACATGCTGCGGCCGCTGCCGATCGCCATGTACACCCGCCTTGGCTGGTCGCGCGATTATGCGCTGCGCTCGCTCGAACGGCGCGGCATCGACTACCGCTTCGCCTATACCAGCGACACCACCAACGGGCTGTCGCTGGCCGTCACCGCCGGCCTTGCCGTGGCGCCGATGGCGCGCTCCAACATTCCCCTGGACTGCCGCGAACTGACCGAAACAGAAGGTTTTGGGGCGATCGACACGACAAGGGTGGTGCTGCACCGCAATCCGCGCGCCACCAGCGAAGCCGTCGACGCCATGGCGGATGCCATCCGCGAGGCGTTTCATCAACGGCGGTGATCCCAAACTGGATCGACCTCCTGCCAGGGTTCCTGACAAAATGGTGTCAGGATGGGGGTGCTATCTCACGCCATCGAAACGAGGAGAAAGCCATGATCACCTTCTATCACGCCCCTTGGTCGCGCGCGTCCAACATGCTTTGGCTGCTCGAGGAACTCGGCGCGCCTTATGAGATCGAGACTGTCGACATCCGCGCGCCTGGCGGGGTGGCGGAAGAATACCGCGCGATCCAGCCAAACAAGAAGGTGCCGGCGATCGTCCATGACGGCGTGGTGGTCACCGAGCGGGCGGCAATCTGCACCTATCTGTGCGACGCTTTCCCCGAAGCGGGCCTTGCGCCCGCCATCGGCGACAAGATGCGTGCGCCTTATCTGACCTGGCTTGTCTATGCCGATGCGGTGTTCGACCCTACGCTTGCGGCCAAGGCGCATGGCCACGAATTCATGGGTGGCGGCTATTCCTACGGCTCGTTCAGCGAGATGGTCGCCAATCTCGAAAAGACGCTGGCCTCGCGCCCCTATATCGCCGGCGACCGCTTCACCGCGGCCGACACCCAGATCGGCGGCGGCATCAATTTCGGCATCCGCGTGCTCAAGACCTTGCCCGAGAAACCGGTGTTCCTCGACTATGTCGAGCGGCTCGCAGCGCGCCCCGCCTTCCAGCGCGCCAGCCAGAAGGATTATGCCATGGCGCAACAGGCGGGCATGGTTGTGGGGTGAGGGGGGGCGGCGGCTGAAGGGCAGAGCGGGACCTTGCACTTTCGGCCTCGCGCTTCTTCACACCCCTCTCTGTCCTGCCGGACATCTCCCCTGCAAGGGGGGAGATCAGGCCGTCATCGGCGCCGAAGCCAATCACTAACGCCGCAAAGCTGGTTCTACGTCGTCACAGGATGAGCGCCGTCGGCGGCGAGATTAATCTCCCCCCTTGCGGGGGAGATGTCCGGCAGGACAGAGAGGGGTGGGACGGAGAGCGCCGGTGCAGTAAGGGCGCACGAAGCAAGGCAGCTCCCGCCGCCGCCAGAACAGCCTATCTCAGCTCCAGCAGCCGCTCAAGATAGCTGCGTTCCAGTTCGGGGCTGAGCGCATTGCCCAGGCGCTTGCGGATGGCGTCGAGGATCTGGCGGGCGCGCTGGACGTCGATCTCGTCGGGCACCTTGGTCGAGTCGCCGAAGTCGGGACCGGTGGTGGCGCGGGGGCGGCCGAGCGGATCGCGGTCGGCATTCTGCTGGCGGCCGCCTTCGCCGCTGCCGCCCTGGTCGCCCTGCATCGCCTGCATCTGCTGCATCATGTCCTGGGCGCCCTGGCGCAGCGCTTCCAGCGCACGGCCCTGATGGCCGACGGCGCGGTCGCCTTCGCCCTTGCCGAGCGAACCCTCGGCCTGGTTCATCGATTCACCGGCATCGCCAAAACCTTTGCCGGGCTTGATGCCAAGGCCCTCGAGCCCCTTCATCAGCCCTTCGAGATCCTTTTCGAGCTGGCCCTGGCCCTGCTGCAGCTGCTTCAGCGCATCGGCGAATTCCTGCGGCGTCATCGGCCGGCCCTGCTGGCCGCCGTTTTGCTGGTCTTGGCCCTGCTGGCCTTGCTCGCCCTGTTGCTGCTGCTGGCCGGGCTCGCCGCTGTCGCCAAACGGATCGCTCTGCTGGTCGCCCTGTTGCCCGCGCTGCATCTGGTCCATGCGGAAGGTCTCGTTCATCACCTCCTGCTGGCGCCGCATGATCTCGCCGAGCTTGTCCATCTGCTGGCGCATCTCGGAATTCTGCTGGCCCTGCTGTCCCTGCTGCCTTTTGCCGGCCTGCAGGTTGTTCATCATGTCCTGCAATTGCGACAAAAGCTCCTTGGCCTGGTCACGGTTGCCCGACTTGGCCAGGTTCTCGATCTGGTCGAGCATGCGCTGCAGGTCGCTCTGGCGCAGCTCCTGGCCCGGCGACTGGTCCTGGGTGGTCTGGTTTTGCTGGTTGCGTTCGGCGAATTCGCGCAGGAACTCGTTCATCGCCTCGCGCAGCTCGGCCATCAGCTTGTCGATTTCTTCATCGCTGGCGCCGCGTTCGAGCGCGTCCTGCAAGGCCTGCTGGGCCTGGCGCAGGCGCTTTTCCGCCGCCGACAGGTCGCCGTCCTCGATGCCGAGCGCCACCTGCCAGAGGTAGGTCACGACCTCGCGCAGCTGATCGTCGGAGCCGGCCATCTTGAGCCGGGTGCGGGCGCTCATCAAGGCGAGGTAATGCGACAGGTTGTCGATCGTATCCTCGGGCCTGAGCGTGATCGCGTCCATCAGCTCGAGCACGCGCACCCTGGCATTGGCGTCGAGGGCCAGCAGCCGCCTTTGTTCGATCACCGCCCGGGCAAGCGGGTTGGTGAAGGGTTTTTCGGGCAGGATGATGGTCTTGGTTTCGCTTTTGGCTTGCTGGCCGGCGTCATCGCTGGCGTGCAAGGTCAGCTTCACCGAAGCCCCGGCCCAGACATGCTCGGTCAGGTCGCGTGTCGCCTTGATGGGCTTCTTGGCGCCACCGCGGCGCGGCAAGGACAGCGGCATTTCGGGCGGGCCGTAGAGCGGGCGGGCATCCGGCGCCTGGGTGTCGGCAAGGGCGAAGTCGGCTTTGGCCGAGGCTGCGCCATAATCGTCCTCGATAGTGTAGTTCAGCTCCAGCGTGCCGTTGACGGCGCGCTTGGGCTCGCCGGCAAAGCTGATCTTGGGCGGCGTGTCGGCAATGACGGTGAAGGCCCAGCTGTCGAGTGCGTCGTCGCCGGATTTCAGCGTCAGTCGGCCCTCGGTGGTGAGCTTGTCGGCAAACTGCCTGACAGTTGCGACAGGCCCTGAAGTCACGGGTGCTGCGGGATCGGCTTTTGGGCCCATCGGGGCGATGTCGCGCACCGTGCCTGAAGCATCGGTGAAGGCGAGGGTTTCTTCGCCCGAGCCGCCGGTGACACGCAGCGACAATTCACTGCCTTCGGGCACGTTGACGACGCCAGCATCCTTGCTGGCATCGGCGGTCAGGAAGATCGGCGCCTTGCCGGTATAGGTCGGCGGCGTCACCCAGGCGTCGATGCGCGGCGGAACGAGGTCATGCGCCGCATGCGCCCTGAAGGCGTCGCCCAAGCGGCCGCCGCTCGGACCGAACGAGAGGGCAAAGGCTGAGACAAACAGCAAGGCGGCCCCAGCGCGCAGCGCCCATGGGTCGCGCTCGGGCACACGCGTCCTGGGCAGGTCGCCGCCAAGGCTGCCGAGCCGCGCGGCCATGCGCTTTTGGTGCTCGCGCCACAAGGCGTCGGCAAAGCCGTCGGGCTTGCCCGAGGGCCGGTCGGTCTGGACCTGCACCGGGGTGTGCAGCAGCTGGTTGGCGCGTTCGAGACGGCTGTCGATCTCGACCCATGTCGGCAAGCGGAAAAAGCGCAACGGATAAAGCGCGGCAAGCCCGGCAAGGCCGAAGGCGATGGCCAGCGCCAGCCGCGCCATGTCGGGCAGCACCCTGAACAGGCCGAGCCATGACAGGCTAACGAACAGGCTCACGACAACGATTGCCGGCAGCACCAGCGGCCAGCCGCGCTCGACGACCATGGCCGCCGATATGGCCAGGCGCGTCCGGCCCAGGCTGGCGGCGAGTTTGCGGTGCAAAGCTGGTCTTGTCGGTTCCGTCATCGGCCTTTCCGCATGGGTGGCGCGGGCCACCTGCCTTTTGGCAGAATAGCATCAATCACGGCGAAGGCGAGGCGACCTACGTAATCGTGAAGCTTGGCAGCCACGCTGCCAGCAGATGCGCCGGGCCTGTAGCACGACCTTTCGATGGGCGCGATTGCGCACGTTGGCATCAGTTGCGGATCGATTGCCGGGTACGCCGAAATGCATGTCCATCGCCCGAAAAGGCGATGCGGCTATTTTGTCGTCAGGCTTGCCGGCACCGGTAACCTGCCTCGGCGCCGCCAGCCGATGGCAGCGAAGGCGAGGGCTGCGGCGATGCCGAGCACGATGGCAACCGCAAGGGCCGCCCAGGTGCCGACATGGGCCATCAGCATCGAGAAAATGAACGGTGCCAGCGCCGAGACGATCAGCCTGATGGCGGAAATCCGGCCCAGCATGGCGCCGTAGCCTTCAGAACCAAACAGCGCGAGCGGCAAGGCGCCCTGGACGATGCTGGTCAGGCCGGAACCCAAGCCAAAGACAATGGCAAAGACTATGGCGCCGGCGAACCAGGGCGCGGTGGCCAGCAGCGCCGTCAGGCCCGCGACCAGCAATGTTGCGGAAATGACCGCCAGCATCAAAGGCGAAAGCCCGCGTCCTGCAAGCATATTGATAAAACGGCTGAACACCTGGGCAGGACCAAACAGTGTGCCCACCAATACGGCACTGGCTCCAAGCCCAACGGCCGTGAGCAGCGGCACCATGTGAACAAGCAGGGCCGAGAGAACAAAACCTTCGAGGGCGAAGCCGAGGCCCATCAATGCGAAGGCTCGCCGCCGATCGGATGAAGCTATGCTTGCCTCTACTGGTGCGACTTTCCTGTCTTTCGCTGGGTCCCCTCGCTTGCTCTCAGCCGCCATCGCCCTTGCTAGCCAATAGTGGACAGGCAGGCACACAGCGAGGTGGAGGACGGCAAAAACGAGGTAGACCTCACGCCAGGTCAGATACTTGTGGAGCTCGGACGTAATTGGCCAAAAAATGGTCGAAGCAAAGCCTGCAATCAAGGTCAGATGCGTGATGCTTCTCTGCCCGGTTTGCGGGGTGATCTGCACCAATGCCGCAAAGGCAGCGTTGTAAAGGACGAAAGCCGAGGCAATCTCCATGACAACCATTCCCGCAATGAAGGGAATGCGACCAGGGGCCATCGCGCACACAGTCAACGCGCAGGCAGCGACCACGGAGCCGAGCGCCATCATTTGACCTGCACCATGCTGGTCGATCCGGCGGCCAATAGTTGGAGCCGCAAAGCCGCCAATCAGCAGCGACACGGAGAATATCCCGAACACCCATTGCTGAGACCAGCCGAAGTCGTGGGCCATGTCGGGCGCGAGCATGCTGAAGCTGTAGTAGAGCGTGCCGTAGCCAATGATCTGTGTCAGCCCAAGGCCCCAGATCACGGCACCGTAACGCTGCTCAATTGGACGGGGCATATTCGATCTTTCCGGGATTATCGAAATTAACAGCCAAAATTAAGCGGCGTCGTCCTGCGCGGGAGCCTTTGCGTCGGCACAGCATTCATCGGCGAGGAACCCGACCAGTCCATTCATGGCAGCGTAGTTGGCCCTGCAGATCAGCGTCGTCGCATGCCGCTCCTGCGTGACCAGTCCAGTTGCAATCAGTCGATGCAGGTGATGGGAAAGGGTCGATGCAGCGATGCCGATCCTGTCTTGCAGGTGTCCAACGGCAAGACCGTCGACACCTGCGCGAACGAGCGCCCGATACACCCGCAATCGGGTCTGATTGCCGAGTGCCTCAAGCTGATTTGCCGCTGCTTCGATGTTCATGGAAATAAGCTAAATGCCGCCGTCGGAGCCGTCAATCGGTATTTCGGCAATTGCGGAAATACAGCAATGAAACGACAGTGGCAGGTTCAGATGGCCTTCAGCTTGACCCGTGCCTCAAGTTTTTCGGCATCTTCCTTGCGCTCGCTGTAGCGGTCGGTGAGGTAGGCCGAGACATCGCGCGTCAACAAGGTGAATTTCACCAGTTCTTCCATCACATCGACCACCCGGTCGTAATAGGAGGACGGCTTCATGCGGCCGTCAGGGTCGAACTCCTGATAGGCCTTGGCGACGGAGGACTGGTTGGGAATGGTCAGCATCCGCATCCAGCGGCCGAGCACGCGCATCTGGTTAACGGCGTTGAACGACTGCGAGCCGCCTGACACCTGCATGACCGCCAGGGTGCGGCCCTGTGTCGGCCGGATCGACCCGACAGCGAGCGGGATCCAGTCGATCTGTGACTTCAAGACGCCGCTCATCGCGCCATGGCGCTCGGGGCTGGTCCAGACCTGGCCTTCCGACCAGAGCGAGAGGTCGCGCAGCTCCTTGACCTTGGGATGATCTGTCGGCGCACCGTCAGGCAAGGGCAGCCCGCTGGGGTCGAAGATGCGGGTTTCCGCGCCGAAATGTTGCAGCAGGCGGGCTGCTTCCCAGGTGAGGAAACGACTGTAGGAACGCTCGCGCAGCGACCCGTAGAGCAGCAGAATGCGCGGCTTGTGGCTGGATGCCGGCGCCGAGAGGCGGCTGGCGTCAGGCGGCTGTTGCGCCTCTGCCATGATGTTGGGCAGGTCAGGCAATGCGGTTGCCTCCAAAAACGCGGTTTCGTCAGGCAACGCGGTTTCCCTCGGCATCGATCAACAACTCGCCGTCTTCCTTGTGGAACGGTCCCTTCTGGGGCAGCGGCAGGATTTCGAGCACCACCTCCGACGGACGGCTGAGGCGTACGCCAAAGGGCGTGACGACGAAGGGACGATTGATCAGGATCGGATGCGCGAGCATGGCATCGAGCAGCGCATCGTCGCCGAGTGTCGCATCCGCAAGGCCGAGTTCAGCATAAGGCGTGCCCTTCTGCCTGATGGCCTGGCGCACAGTCAGCCCCGCCTTGGCGATCAGATCCTGGAGAACGGCGCGGCTCGGCGGTGTCGCGAGGTAGTCGACGATGGTTGGCTCGACCCCGGCATTGCGGATCAGCGCAAGCGTGTTGCGCGATGTGCCGCATTGGGGGTTGTGGTAGATGGTGATGTCCATCATGCAGTCCTTTCTGATTGGCTGGCTGATTGGCTGGCTGATTGGCTGGTTGGCTGATTGGCTGGCTGGCGGGACTGCCGGGCCGCGCCTTTGCTGAGGTTCACGATTCACACCAGGCGCGACCTGCTCGGGCTGAAGGTCATGGCGCGATCTCCGCCGGCTCGCAGCAGGATGGGGTGAGTGCCGGCTGGCAGATCGCCGGATTGCCGGCGCAGCAATCCTCCATGAGAAAGCGGATCAGGCCGCTCAGCGCATCATATTGTGCCGAGTAGACGATCGAGCGGGCGTCGCGACGGGCAGCGACCAGCCCGCCGCGTTCGAGCTCCTTGAGGTGGAACGATACGTTCGAGGCCGAGACGGCTGCGGCGTCGGCGATGTTGCCGGCGGCCATGCCATCGGGGCCGGCCTTGACCAGCAGGCGAACGATCTTGAGCCGGGTTTCCTGGGACATCGCCCCGAACGCGATCAGTGCTTGACGTTCATCCATATTTCAACAATCCTAGAAATGTCAAAATGAGGAATAGCCGACATGCCGACGCCTGACAACCGGGAATTTGAACAGGTCACGAAAACCGACGACATGAGGTTCGACGACATGACGCCCGACGAAATGACAATTGGCGACCTGCTCGGTCTGCTCGCAGATCATAGGGATAAGCCCCTGGTGTTCAGCCATGGCGGGCGGGCGGTGAAGCCCGGCTACCACGTCACCGAGGTCAAGGCTGGAGCGTTCTCGGCACTGGACTGCGGCGCCAATCCCGAATCCTGGACCGAAATCTTCATCCAGCTGTGGGATGTCGACGAGGGCGCGCGCACGCACATGCCGTCAGGCAAATTCGCCGCCATCATTGGCAAGGTCAGCGAGCATCTGTCGCTCGATCCTGCCGCAAAGCTCACCTTCGAGGTCAGCGATGGCCTGGCGCCGATGCAGCTGCACAAGGCCTCGACCGCTACCGTCAGCAATGGCCAGGTCGATGTGCAGCTTGTGCCAAGGGCTGCCAGCTGCAAGCCAAGGGATCGTTGGCTGGCCGCGCAAAGCCAGGCGGCGGCGTCATGCTGCGCAGCTGAAAAGGGCCAGCCATGTTGCGGTTAGGCTTGAGGTCGGCTCGCTGATGGCGAAGCGGCGTCAGGCGAGCCAGTCGGGAACCGAATCGAGGCCGATCAGCTCGTCATAGCTCTGGCGCTGGCGCACGACATGGAAACGGTCGCCGTCGACGAGCACTTCGGGGACCAGCAGTCGCGTGTTGTAGGTGCCCGCCTGCACCGCGCCATAGGCGCCGAGGCGGGCTCGGTCGAAGACGTTAAGGCAGCGGCAGTTCTGGTCGAGCAAATGCGCAAAGCCCAAAGCAGAGATGACGCCTGACAAATGAAGAATCCGTGGCTTAACAGCCGCTCGAGCACTGCCGAAGTCCATTCGGACGTGCGACAATGCAAACGGCTAAGAAAGCCGAAAGCATCCGGGTGGGGACATGGTGACTATCGACGAAGAGATCGAGGCGCTCCGAATGGAGCTTGCCGAAGAAACCGATCCTTTGGAGAACGACGTCAAGAAGAAGGAGCGCCGACAAGCCTTCAACGTCGAGCGCGGCAAACTGATCGCAAATGCCCTCGACCGGGCGTCAACGGCGATCATCGCGCTTGGAATTTTCACCCCGGCGTTGAACGCCTATTATGGTTCGGTCGTTGATACGTCGATGACGCCGGTCGGACAGGTGTTTGGGGTGTTTGCTTGCTTCGCAGTCGCCTACCTCTTACATTTGTTGGGACAGGAGTCCCTCGAGAAGGGCTACAGCATATGATCGATCCATTCTGGATTACCATGATCGGGCTCGGCGCTGCCCTGGTTTGGGCAGCCATTACCCGTTACCAATTCGGCCGCCAGCTCGCCGTAGATCACGCAGCTGACGCCGCCGTTGACGCTCGTCTGAGAGCAAACGCCGAAAAGCAGAAGCGACTGCGCGAGCTGCTTGCCGAAAAGGCAAGCAAAGAGCCGGTCAAGACGGCGGAGGGCGGCCTCTATACCGGCGCGGTCTTCGTGGACTATGCCGCGGCTGTCGCCGCCATGGGGGCCGCTATGGGGAAGGTCGCTGCCGCTACGCGTTCGGAGGAGCAGCAGCTACGCCAGAGCCATTACCTTGCCGGACATTACGTCCACGAGGAGGTTGTGCCTGGTCGCTATCTCGTGGTTGGTCCTCGCGGAGAGGAGCAATATCCGCTCGCACCGCCGGCAACACGCGCCGCCAAGGGCAAGACCAAGGCTCACGGCACGAAATGACATCAGCTGGTTGACGAACCAGGCAAGGCGCTCTTCGGGGCGCCTTTTTCATGTTCACCGACCACGTCCGGGCTCTCGCGTTGACCCTTACGCCGATGCAGCTGTCGAGGTTAAGCTTGAGGCTCGGCGCGATATCGGCGGCCGAGCCCGGCCGTCAGGCGAGCCAGTCGGGAACCGAATCGAGCCCGATCAGCTCGTCATAGCTCTGGCGCTTGCGCACGACGTGGAAACGCTCGCCATCGACCAGCACTTCGGGGACCAGCAGTCGCGTGTTGTAGGTGCCGGCCTGCACCGCGCCATAGGCGCCGGCGGTGCCGACGGCGATCAGGTCGCCCGCCTTCAGCCTGGGCAAGTCGCGGTCGAGGCCGAGATAGTCGCCGGTTTCACAGACCGGCCCGACGATGTCGACAGTCATGCGCGGCGCGTCGGCCCCAGCCTGCACAACCGGACGGATGTCGTGATAGGCGTCATAGAGCGTCGGCCTGATCAGGTCGTTCATTGCCGCATCGACAATCAGGAAGTTCTTGGCGTCGCCTTCCTTCACATAGATGACTTCCGAAACCAGGATGCCGGCATTGCCGACGATCAGCCGGCCCGGCTCGAACATCACCTTGAGGCCGAGCTTGCCGACGCGCTTGTGCACGATCCGGGCATAGGCGTCGGGCAAGGGCGGCGGGTTGTTGTCGGTCTTGTAGGGAATGCCGAGGCCGCCGCCGAGATCGACATGGTCGATGGCGTGGCCGTCCGCCTGCAGCGTTTCGACCAGTTCGGCCATCAGAGCGAAGGCGTCGTCGAAGGGCTGCAGCTCGGTGATCTGGCTGCCGATATGCATGTCGATGCCGGTGACCTTGAGGCCGGGCAGGGCTGCTGCGCGGGCATAGACCTCGCGCGCCCGCTGGCGCGGGATGCCGAACTTGTTTTCGGCAAGCCCGGTCGAGATCTTCTTGTGTGTCTTTGCATCGACGTCAGGATTGATGCGCAGCGACACCGGCGCAATCTTGCCGTTGGCCACCGCACGCGCCGACAACAGTTCGAGCTCCGGCTCGGATTCGACGTTGAAGCACAAAATGCCGGCCTGAAGCGCGAAATCCATTTCGCGCGCCGTCTTGCCGACGCCTGAAAACACGATCTTCTGCGCCGGGATGCCGGCTGCGAGCGCGCGTCGCATCTCGCCTTCCGACACCGTGTCGGCACCGGCGCCGAGCTTGGCAAGCGTCGTCAGCACGGCCTGGTTCGAGTTGGCCTTGAGCGCGTAGCAGACAAGCGTATCGAGATCGGCGAAAGCCTTGGAAAAGACCTGGAAATGGCGGGTCAGCGTCGCTGTCGAATAGCAGTAGAACGGGGTGCCAATGGCAGCGGCGATATCGGTCAGCGCCACGTCTTCGGCGTGCAGGACGCCGTCACGATAGTCGAAATGGTTCACGGCAGCATGCTTTCGAAAGGGGAGCGCGGCTCAGAGCAGCGGGTCGAGGATGAACGGCTTGTCTGCGACCGGTTTCTGCGGCGTTGCCGTCGCCGGCTGGCCGGCCTTCTGCGCGTCCTTCTGCGCCTGCACGGCGGCGTCATAAGGCGTGTCGAGGTCGCCCTTGCGGCCGCAGGCCGAAACCATGCCGACCGCCGCCATCAGCCCGAGCGTCACCAAAATCCTGCCAGCGGTCATGACCCATCCATCCGAGAAAATTTCCCCGCCGCTTGTAGCGGAGATTCTTGGGCTTTGCACCCCGGCTCAATCAAGCTTTCGTCAGTCTCTTCTTCCAGTAACGGATCTGTTTCTTCACCTCGACAGGTGCCGTGCCGCCAAACGAGGTCCGGCTCCTGACCGAGTTCTGCACCGACAGCACCGAAAAGATATCCGAGGTGATGCCGGCATGGATCGACTGGAGCTCTTCGAGCGAAAGCTTTTCGAGCCCAAGCTTCTTGCTTTCGGCCAGGGCCACGGCGCGGCCGGTGACGTGGTGCGCCTCGCGGAAGGGCAGGCCGATCTCGCGCACCAGCCAGTCGGCAAGGTCGGTCGCCGTCGAATAGCCGGAGCCTGCGGCCTTTTTCATCGCCTGGTCGTTGATCGTCATGTCGCCGACCATGCCGGTCATCGCCGCCAGCATCAGGTCGAGTGTCTCGGCAGCGTCGAACACCGCTTCCTTGTCTTCCTGCATGTCCTTGGAATAGGTCAGCGGCAGGCCCTTCATGACGGTCAGAAGCCCGATCAGATGGCCGTTGACGCGGCCGGTCTTGGCCCGCACCAGCTCGGCGGCGTCGGGGTTCTTCTTCTGCGGCATGATCGACGAGCCGGTGGAAAAGGAATCCGACAGGCGCACGAAGCCGAATTGCGGCGTCGACCAGATGACGATCTCTTCGGCAAGCCGCGACATGTGGGTGGCCGAGATCGCGGCGATCGACAGGAACTCGAGCGCGTAGTCGCGGTCCGACACACTGTCGAGCGAGTTGCGGGTCGGCTCGCGGAAGCCGAGCGCCTTGGCGGTCTGGAAACGGTCGATGGGAAAGCCGGTGCCGGCAAGGGCGGCGGCACCGAGCGGGCTTTCGTTCATGCGCTCGATGGCGTCGCGGACGCGGCTCAAATCACGCGCGAACATCTCGACATAGGCCATGCAATGGTGGCCGAAGGTCACCGGCTGTGCCGTCTGCAGATGGGTGAAGCCGGGCATGACGGTTGCCGCGTGCTGCTCGGCGCGTTCGAGGAAGGCGGCGATCAGCCCCTTCAGCGCTTCGGCGACGCGGTGGAACTCGTCCTTGACCCAGAGCCGGAAGTCGACGGCGACCTGGTCGTTGCGCGAACGCGCGGTGTGCAGGCGCCCGGCCGCCGGGCCGATCAGCTCGGCGAGCCGCGACTCGACATTCATGTGGATGTCTTCAAGCCGGGTCGAGAAGGCAAATGTGCCGTCTTCGATTTCTCGCAGGATCGTGTTCAGCCCGTGAGCGATTTTGTGTTGATCGTCAGCCGAAATAATGCCCGTTTCCGCCAGCATCTCGGAGTGGGCGACGGAACCTCTTATGTCCTGGGCGTAGAGCTTCTTGTCGAAGCCGATCGAGGCGTTGATCGCCTCCATGATCGCGGCTGGGCCCGAGGCAAAACGTCCGCCCCACATCTGGTTGCTGGCCTTCTTGTCGCTCATCGTGATACCCGGGCTCCGGAGAAAATTGATTAGATGTCGGACCGCAGAAAAATGTTTCCAGCCCCACGCCATATTTTGGTTGCCGCCGTTGCGGGCGTGATCGCCGGCGCGGTCGCGGTATATGTCAGCACGACCCTTCCTGGCAACAAGACGCCGCAGCCGACCGTCATTGCCAACACCCAGGCAACAAGCCCCGACGACAAGCTCTGCGCGGCAAAGGCCGAAAGGGCGAAGGTCGTGGGTGCTGCGGCCACCGGCCATGTCGCGGCGATGATGCCGGCCGATCCGCCGCAGTCGCTGAAGACGCTTGCCTTCAACGACCCCGAGGGCAAGCCGATGACCATTGCCGACCATGCAGGGCGTACGCTTCTGGTCAATCTGTGGGCGACATGGTGCGCGCCGTGCCGCGCCGAGATGCCGGCACTCGATGCGCTCGAGCGCGAGATGGGCGGCGAGGAGTTCGAGGTCGTGGCGATCAATGTCGACACCGGCGACGACACCAAGCCGAAGAAGTTCCTGGAAGAAACCGGTGTCGCCTCGCTTGGTCACTACCGCGACAACACGCTCGCCGTGTTCAACGACCTGAAGAAGCGCGGACTGGCGCTCGGACTGCCGGTGACACTGCTGATCGACGGCGAAGGCTGCCTGCTCGCCAATATGAACGGCCCCGCCGAATGGGCCGGACCCGACGCCAAAAAGCTGATCGAGGCGGCGCTGGCTAAGTAGCCTTGCGTGTCCACACACGTTTAGCGCTGCGCAACTGCAATTTCAGATTGCACCTATGGGGCCGCCATCTTCGCGGGTTTTTTCCGCGAACGGTGTCCGGCGGCACATATATTCCATTTCCAGCCTTTCATTAGCCGGCATTGCCGATAGTTGAGATGAGTCTAATTCTCGGCAAACTGCTTTCGTTTTTTCAAAAAGCGAAAGCATGTCAGGAGGTTGTGGCGAAAGCGAAATCGAAGCGCGCCAAATGCGACCTTCATACGATCGCTACAAAACTGTTGTCGCGCTGTCATAATCCGACAATACTGGTCCTTGCGGAACTAAACATTTCGCCAACCAGAACGGGAGCGAGACAATGAAGACCCTAGGCTTCGCGGCCGGAGTTGCCGCCACCATGACGCTGTTGTCCAGCACCTCCGCCTTCGCCGTCACCGAGATCTCCTGGTGGCACGCCATGACCGGCGCGAACAACGAGGTCGTCAACCAGCTTTCCAAGGAATTCAACGAGAGCCAGAGCGAATACAAGATCGTTCCGGTCTTCAAGGGCACCTATCCCGAGACGCTGAATGCCGGCATCGCCGCCTTCCGCGCCAAGCAGCCGCCTGCCATCATGCAGGTCTTCGACGCCGGCACCGGCACGATGATGGGTGCCGAAGGCGCCATCAAGCCGGTCGCCGACATCCTGTCGATGGACGGCAAGGCCTTCGACAAGAGCCAGTACCTTCCAGGCATCGTTTCGTATTATTCGAAGCCCGACGGCACCATGCTGTCGTTCCCCTACAATTCGTCCTCGCCGATCCTCTACTACAACAAGGACATCTTCCAGAAAGCCGGCCTCGACGTCGACAACCCGCCCAAGACCTGGGGCGAGGTCTGGGACGCGGCCAAGAAGATCAAGTCGAGCGGTGCCGCCCCTTGCGGTTTCACCTCGACCTGGCTGACCTGGATCCACACCGAAAACTTCGCTGCCTGGAACAACCTGTCCTACGGCACCAATGAAAACGGCATCGGCGGCACCGATGTCGAGCTCAAGATCAATGCGCCTGCTTTCGTCAAGCACTTCCAGGCGCTCGCCGACCTCGCCAAGGACGGCACCTTCAAATATGGCGGCCGTACCTCCGAGGCCAAGCAGATCTTCCTCGCCGGCGAATGCGGCATCTTCACCGAATCCTCCGGCGGTCTCGGCGACATCGTCAAGTCGGGCATGAACTACGGCACCGGCCAGCTGCCTTACGAGGCCGACGCTGCCGGCGCGCCGCAGAACACCATCCCCGGCGGCGCTTCGCTGTGGGTCTTCGCCGGCCTGGCCGACGAGCAGTACAAGGGCGTCGCCGCCTTCTTCAACTTCCTGTCGCAGACGCCGATCCAGGCCCGCCTGCACCAGGTATCGGGCTATCTGCCGGTCACGCTCGCCGCTTACGAAGAAACCAAGAAGTCGGGCTTTTACGACAAGAACCCGGCCCGCGAGATCCCGATCAAGCAGATGATGGGCAAGGCCCCGACCGAAAACTCGAAGGGCGTTCGCCTCGTCAATCTGCCGCAGGTCCGCGACATCGAGAATGAAGAGCTCGAAAAGATGCTCGCCGGCCAGCAGACCGCCCAGCAGGCGCTCGACAACGCGGTGACGCGCGGCAACAAGGCGATCCAGGAAGCGATCGGCAACTGATCCGGGCGGCTTGACCGAGAATTGCCCCTCACCCTTACCCTCTCCCCGTGAACAACGGGGAGAGGGGGCGTCCACGTTCCCACTTGTCCCTTCTCCCCGTTCTTCACGGGGAGAAGGTGCCGGCAGGCGGATGAGGGGCGGCATCAACGCCTGACGTCAGTCACGAGGCCCTCATTGTCCCCACGCGTCGTCTTTCCCAACAAGATCCTGCCCTATCTGCTGGTCGCGCCGCAGCTGGCGATCACGCTGGTGTTTTTCTACTGGCCGGCGAGCCAGGCGCTGCGCCAGTCGATGCTGCGCGAGGACCCGTTCGGGCTGTCGTCGAAATTCGTCTGGTTCGACAATTTCAAGAAGGTGCTGTCGGATCCCAACTACCTCAACTCGATCCAGGTCACGGCGGTCTTTTCGATCTCGGTGGCAGCAGTTGCCATGGGCACCGCATTGCTGCTCGCCGTCATGGCCGAGAAGGTGGTGCGCAGCCGCAACCTCTACCGCACGCTGATGATCTGGCCTTATGCTGTGGCACCGGCGATTGCCGGCATGCTGTGGCTGTTCTTGTTCAACCCCTCGATCGGCTCGCTTGCCTATGGCCTGCGCTGGCTCGGCATCAACTGGGACCCGCTGCTCGATGGCGAGCAGGCGATGGCGCTGGTGGTTGCCGCGGCATCATGGAAGCAGATCAGCTACAATTTCCTGTTTTTCGTCGCCGGCCTGCAGGCGATCCCCAAGACGCTGATCGAGGCGGCGGCGATCGACGGCGCCGGCGAAAACAAGCGTTTCTGGACCATCGTCTTTCCGCTGCTGGCGCCGACCACCTTCTTCTTGCTGGTGGTCAACACCGTCTACGCCTTCTTCGACACCTTCGGCATCATCCATGCCGTGACAGGCGGCGGGCCGGGCAAGTCGACCGAAACGCTGGTCTACAAGGTCTACAATGACGGCTTCGTCAATCTGATCCTCGGCGACTCGGCGGCACAGTCGGTGATCCTGATGGTCATCGTCATCGCGCTGACCGCGATCCAGTTCCGCTATGTCGAAAAGAAGGTGCATTATGGCTGAGCCGAAAGCCCTTCCGCCCACAAGCGGCCACGACAAGCTGATGATCGGCCAGTCGAAGGCCGGCATCTATGTCGCCCACGCCATCCTGATCCTCGGCATCGTCATTGTGGCGTTTCCGATCTACTACACCTTCGTTGCCTCGACCCATTCGCTGCAGACCATCCTGCGCCCGCCGCTGCCGCTTCTGCCCGGCGACCGTTTTGTCGAGAACTATTCCGAAGCACTGTTCGGCGGGGTCGGGCGCATCGGCGGGGTCAGCGTCACGACACTTCTGTTCAACACCACCATCGTTGCGCTCGGCATCGCCATCGGCAAGATCATCATCTCGATCCTGTCGGCCTATGCCATCGTGTTCTTCCGCTTTCCGTTGCGCATGGTGTTTTTCTGGCTGATCTTCATCACGCTGATGCTGCCGGTCGAGGTCCGCATCCTGCCGACCTACAAGGTGATGGTCGATCTCGGCCTGATCGACACCTATACCGGGCTGATCGTGCCGCTGATCGCTTCGGCGACGGCAACACTTTTGTTTCGCCAGTTCTTCCTGACCATTCCGGGCGAACTGGTCGAAGCGGCGCGTGTCGACGGGGCCGGCCCGTGGCGCTTCTTCAAGGATATCCTTCTGCCGCTGTCGCGCACCAACATCGCGGCCTTGTTCGTCATCCTGTTCATCTATGGCTGGACGCAATATCTGTGGCCGCTGCTCGTCACCAACCGCAACGACATGAACACCATCGTCATTGCGCTGAGAAAGATGATCTCGTTTGCCGATGCCGATACCGAATGGCATCTGGTGATGGTCACCTCAATGCTGGCCATCGTGCCACCCATCCTGGTCGTTGTGCTGATGCAGCGCTGGTTCGTCCGCGGCCTCGTCGATACGGAGAAATAATGGCAACCGTCGATCTCAAGGACGTACGCAAGGTCTATGCCGGCGGGGTCGAAGCGGTGAAGGGCGTGTCCATCGCCATTCCGGACAAGGCGCTGTGCGTGCTTGTCGGCCCCTCGGGCTGCGGCAAGTCCACGCTTTTGCGCATGGTCGCCGGGCTCGAGACCATCTCGGCCGGCACCTGCTCGATCGACGGCAAGGTGGTCAATGCCATCGGCCCGACCGAGCGCGACATCGCCATGGTGTTCCAGAACTATGCGCTCTACCCGCATATGAAGGTCTACGACAACATGGCCTACGGCCTGCGCAACCGCGGCACGCCCAAGGACGAGGTCGACAAGCGGGTGCGCGCGACGGCCCAGACGCTGGAACTCGAGCAACTGCTCGAACGCCGGCCGCGCGAACTGTCGGGCGGCCAGCGCCAGCGCGTCGCCATGGGCCGCGCCATCGTGCGCAACCCGAAAGTCTTTCTGTTCGACGAGCCGCTGTCCAACCTCGATGCCAAGCTGCGCGGCCAGATGCGCGTCGAGATCAAGAGCCTGCAGCGCAAGCTCGGCGTCACCTCGGTCTATGTCACCCATGACCAGCTCGAGGCGATGACGCTCGCCGACGTTCTGGTGGTGATGAATGCCGGGCTTGTCGAACAGCTCGGCGCGCCGCTCGACATCTATGAAAAGCCGGCTTCGACCTTCGTTGCCTCGTTCATCGGCGCACCGCCGATGAACCTCCTGCCGCTGCGCGGCGGCCAGCTCGAAGATGCCATCACGCTGCCTGAAGTCTCAGGCAATGCCGCAACCATCGGCTTCAGGCCCGAGGACTGCGAGGTCGGCGCCGATGGCGCGACGTCGAGCGACGGGCTCAGGCTGATGGCCAGGGTCGAGGGCGTCGAGCCGGTCGGAGCCGAGAGCTTCCTTTATTGCGCCGCCGGCGGCGGCAAGATCGTCGTGCGGGTGGCCGGCCGGACCGAAGTGCTTGTCGGCGACCAGCTGCCGATCTTTGCCCGGCGCGAAAAGCTGCATTTCTTCGGCAGCGACGGCAAAAGGGTCTGAGCTCCGGCGGTTGCCTCTGGAGCAGTTGATCGGTCCTGCGTCCTTCGACAGGCTCAGGATGAGGACCGTTGGTGCTGGCGCTGCGTTTGGAGCGGCCAGTACCAGTCGGCAGCGCCAAAGGGCCATGCGGCGCCTTCCAAAGAAGCTGCAGCGCCAACCTCCCTCATCCTGAGCCTGTCGAAGGACGCACAACCGGGCAACCACGCCGCATACCGCCACATCGCTCGAATTTGACGACCCGTGCTAACCTCCTGTTCATGCAGCATGATCGATGATCGGCTGAGGCATCGAGGAGGTGGCAGGGTTGCCGGTATCGCTGAAGAAGCTTTCGCCTAGCGCATGGCTGCAACTCGCCGGATGGACCGTGTTCGGCACGCTGGGCTGCATCGCAGTGTCGCTTGCGGTGACCTATGTGCTGTTCCGCAACGCCGGTGCCGAGGTGCTGCATCTCGGGCTGATCGAGGCGGCGGTCGTGCCGATCCTGCTGGCAGGGCCGTTGTTCTTCTACCTGACGCTCAAGCTGCGTGAACTGGCGATCGTCAACCACAAGCTCGTCGTCGCAGCCTCGACCGACGCCTTGACCGCCTGCCTCAACAGGGGGGCGTTTTCGACCCGGGTCGAAAACGTGCTCGCCCGCGAGATCGCGCGCCGAAAGCACGCCATGGGCGCGCTTTTGGTCATCGATGCCGATCACTTCAAGTCGGTCAACGACCGCTTCGGCCATGCCGAAGGCGACGAGGCGCTGCGCATGATCGTTGCGGCGATCCAGCCCTGCCTCAGGCGCGACGACATGCTCGGCCGTCTCGGCGGTGAGGAATTCGCGGTGTTTCTGCCAGGCGTGACGCCGGTCAATGCCGCCGACATCGCCGAGCGCATCCGCCGTTCGGTGGCCGACGCGCCGTTCAGGCCCGGCGGCAACAGCCATGTGCTGACGGTCAGCGTCGGTGGTGCGCTGTTCGACCGGCCGGTGGTGTTCGAGGAGCTGTTCCGCGTCGCCGACCTGCATCTCTACGAAGCCAAGGGTGCGGGACGCAACCGTGTCGAGCTCGCGGCAATGCCGTCGGAGATGACACCGAGCTGGTATCACACAGGACTTCCGAACTAAGACTTCAGGGCGTCTGCGGGCGAAGCGTCCGCCTGAACGCGGCTGTCAGCGCGTCGGCACCGGGTGCTCGCCGCGATGGTAGTAGAAGCCGCGACCGGACTAGCCGCCGGCCGGATGTATGCTCTCCATGATCCTGCCGATCAAAGCCTGGATCAGCGGATCGTCTGAGCGCTCGAACGGCCAGACGATGTAGTAGGCCCATGAGGCATCGATCGACGTTGAAAATGGCTGGATGACCCGCCCGTCGTTGAAATGACTGCGGGTCAGGACGTCGGACACCAGCGCAATGCCTTGGCCTTGCACCGCCGAAGCCACAGCATGCGCCACAGTTGGCACGCGCACGCTGCCGCAACCCTCGAGGCTAACGCGCGCCGCCGTCGCCCAGCGCGCCCATTCCTGGCCGTCATCTTCGTGCAGCAGCGTGATGCCGCCCAGCTTGCGTTCGCGATGCTGAAGGTCGAGCCGGGGAAACAGGATCGGCGAACAGACCGGGCGTAGCTTCACCGCGCTCAGCAGCAGCCAGCGGCAATTGGCGAAGGGCGGGTTGTCGTAGACCACCGCGATATCGGCCTCGGTCCAGTCGACGTCGCTCTCGCGCATGCAGTGGCGCAAGGTCAGGCGTGACGCGCCCATCGCCTCGGCGAATTCGACAAGCGTCGCGGTCAGCCAGGCGATGCCGAGCGACGGCGACATGAAGATCGTCAGCGAACGCGCCTTGCCATCCAGATCGATATCGCTCGCCGAGCGCACCGCGCCCGCGAGCTGGCCAAGCGACTGGGTGACGGTGTGGGAAAATTCCCGCCCGGCCTGGGTCAGAACGACGTTGCGGCCCGATTTCCTGAACAGGATCAGCCCAGTCGCTTCGCCAAGCTTGCGCAGTTGCAGCGATACCGCGCTTGGGCTCAAGGCAAGCTCGTCGGCTGCGCCGCGCAAGGTGCCAATCCGGGCGACGGCTTCGAACGCTGGCAGATACTGCAGAAAGCCCAGTGATCGCATCTGTCGTCGCTCTCCGTGCGCTGGTTGGCCGAGGCTTCGTGGCTTTCTGATAGATGAGTAGAACTGCACGATACTGATCTGAATAAATTGCTTTTTTCAAACGATTCCTCGTCCTATCGTGAAAAAAGGAGGACCAATATGATCAAGGCTATCCCATTCAATTTTCCCTATGACGGCAATTTCGTCGCCGCAAACACCGCCCTTGTCGTCATCGATCTGCAGGAAGACTTCCTGTCGGCGACAGGCTACTTCGCCAGGCATGGTTATGATCCGACGCCGCTGCGGGCGATCCTGCCGACAGTCAACCGGCTGATTGCCGCCGCGCGTGCCGCCGGTGTCAGGATCATCCACACGCGCCAGGGCTACCGGGCTGATATGGCCGACATGACGCCCTACGAGAAGTGGCGGCGCAAGCGGGCCGGCATCGACGGCACCGAGATCCTGCTGCGCTCCAGCCCCGGTTTCCAGATTGTTGCGGAAATCGATGTCGCGCCCGAAGACATCATCGTCGACAAGACCTGCAATGGCGCCTTCACCTACACCGATTTCGAACATGTGCTGCGCGCGCAGGGCATCACGCATCTTTTGATGTCGGGTTGCACCACCGATGTCTGCGTCCACACCACGCTGCGCGAAGCCTGCGACCGCAATTTCCAGTGCCTGACGATTTCTGACGCCTGCGCCAGCGGGGACCAGCGGGCTCATGAGGCTGCGCTGCATATGGTGACCGTCGAGAACGGCATCTTTGGCGCGCTTTCCGATTCAGCCGCTGTCATCGATTACCTGCAGGATCTGTCGGGGAAGGCGATCTGATGCCGGCACCGACAACACAGAGATACGTTTCGCTGATGCGCCTGACCGACAAGGGCCTCGCCGAACTCAGTGGCAGCGTCGAGCGCCGCAAGGTCAGCGAGGCGCGCGTGGCAGCGCTTGGGGGCAAGTCGATCGCCTTCTACGCCACGCTGGGAAGCTATGACTTCGTTCAGGTTTTCGAGATGCCGAGCAACGAGGCGATGATGCAATACGTGCTCACTGCCCGCCGCGACGGCTTCGTTGATCCGCTTATCCTGCCGGCATTCGATCCGCCGACTTACGGCGGCATTGTCGAGGCGGTCCTGCAATAAATAACAACAACGGGGGAATGAATCCGATGAACAAGCTGCTTGCGATTGCCGCCATGGCGATGCTGATGACGGGTGCCGCCCGGGCCGACGTGCCGGGGTTCGTTTCCGAAGGCAAGCTCAACGTTTGCACGACAGCGGGCTTTCCGCCACTGACCTACAAGACCAATCCAGGCGACACCACGCCGGTCGGCATCGACATTGATGTCGTCGAGGCGCTGGCCAAGCTGTGGAACGCCAAGGCGGCCTACACTGTGACTGATTTCGCCGGCCTGTTGCCGACGCTGGGTTCGGGCCGCTGCGGCCTTATCGTCAGCGGCATCTACATCAACGACAAGCGCCGCGAGACCTATGATGGCGCACCCTACATGAAGTCGGCGACGGTCATCGTCACCAAAGCTGACAATGCCGCGATCCAGGCGCCCGAGGATCTCAGCGGCAAGACCATCGCGCTCGAAGCCGGCACCTATTACCGCGAAGAACGCGTTGATCCGCTAAACAAGGATCTGATGGCCAAGGGCGTACCGCCTTTGACGGCGCAGGACTATCCCAGCCAGCAGGCGGCCTACCAGCAGGTCATGGTCGGGCGCGCCGACGCCACGCTGACCGAGGAAGCCGAGGGCGCCTTCCGGGTCGCCGGTGCCAGCGACCAGCTGCGCGTCGCCTATGTCTGGCAGTCGGAGTTCAAATATGGCATCTACAGCCGCCGCGACCCGGCAGATTTCGCCGCCGTGAAGTCGGCACTCAAGGCGCTGCGCGAGCAGGGCTTCTTCGCCGGGCTTGCCAAGAAGTACGGACTTGATCCGGCGGTGTTTGACGTCGACTATGATCTGTAGTCCACCCTCCGACAGCTTGCTGCCGCGCGCGTTGCAGATGCTCTGACAGTTTGAAACCGGGCTTTTGCCGCCGGCCAACCGGCATGGCGGTAAAAGGCTCGAGCCGGCGGGGAGTTGGCGGCGGATGTCTTTCGATCTCGCGCTTTTCCTGAGCGCCTTGCAGTCCACGGCCATGCTCAAAGGGGCGGGCGTTGCCATCCTCTTGTCGGCGGTCGTGCAACTCGTCTCGTTCCTTTTGTGCCTGCCGGTGGCCTTGGCGTTGAATTCGCCGAAACGCGGCCGCAATCTTGCCGCCCAGATCTATGTCTGGCTGTTTCGCGCTTCGCCGCTGATCCTGGTTCTGCTGATTGTCTGGAACGGGGCGCCGCAACTGATCCCGGCCCTGCTCAAGGCGAACTGGTACACGCCCTTCGTTGCCGCAGCGATTTCTTTCACGCTCGTCACCGCCGCCTACATGGCGGAGGTCATGCGCGGTGCGTTGCGGGCCATCGGACCCGGCCAGATGGATGCCGCCAAGGCACTCGGCCTGACCAATGCCCAGGCCTTTTTCCTGGTCATCCTGCCCCAGGCCCTGCGCATCGCGCTGCCGTCGCTCGTCAACGAATTCATCAACCTGATCAAGCTGACGTCGCTGGCCTATGTCATCTCGCTGCGCGAGATCATGGCGGTGGTCAATGACGCGATCGCCGCGAGCTTCCGCTTCGTCGAATGGTATTGCGCGGCACTCATCTATTATCTGGTGATCGTCTCGATCCTGATGGTCATCCAGGGGCTTATCCAGAGGCGGCTCGGCTGAGCGTTCTGGCGCGTCCAACCGGGCGTGCAGACAAAGAGCCCGACGCATCGGACCCTTGCCTGACACATCGGAAAACCTGAACTGACGGCAGTCAGCGCGTCGGCACCAGCGCCCGTTCCACGTTCTCGTTCGTGCGTGTCGAGATGTTCTTGACCCCCGAAACCGCATGCTCGCAGGCCATTGTGTTTCCATGTCCGGGTGTCAGAGGCTATTGCAACGCAGCGTGAAATGCGGCTAGGAAGGGCCACCAAACTGGACCCGGTGAAATCCCGGGTGGCTCTTCCGGCCGCCGATCCGCCGGACAACTCAATTCACGGTCTCGCTAGATACGGCTCCCCTGAAGACGCCGGCTCTCCGTGCTGCGAGCCTCGCATGCCTCAACCAGGCTTCTGCGAGACGATGAAAGTTACTTCCACATGACCCTGGTTCACCTTCGGAGCGAATGGGCTCCAAATGTTACACGCGAACTGCTGTCCGGCACCGTTGTGGCGCTCGCGCTTATTCCCGAGGCCATCGCCTTTTCGATTATCGCCGGCGTTGACCCCAAGGTCGGCCTATATGCGTCTTTCTGCATAGCCGTTGTTACAGCCTTTGCCGGTGGACGCCCGGCGATGATCTCAGCCGCGACGGGCGCCATGGCCTTGGTCATGGTCACGCTCGTACGCGAGCATGGTATCGGCTACCTTTTCGCCGCAACGATCTTGACAGGCGTTTTTCAGCTCATTGCAAGCGTCCTCAAACTCGGCAACTTGATGCGCTTTGTCTCCCGGTCCGTGGTCACCGGCTTCGTGAATGCCCTCGCCATTCTGATTTTTCTGGCGCAGATGCCCGAGCTGCTGGGGCAGGGGCCAAACGTGTATCTCATGACGGCTGGTGGTCTCGCGATCATCTACGGTTTCCCCTACCTCACCAAGGCCGTGCCTTCGCCACTCGTGACCATCGTTTTGCTAACGGCGGTATCGATGTATTTCGGCTTCGGTATCCGTACCGTCGGCGACATGGGCGCGTTGCCAAGTGAGTTGCCCTGGTTCGCGCTTCCGCAGGTTCCGTTCACGCTCGAGACGCTGCGGATCATCCTGCCCTATGCGCTCACTCTGGCCATGGTTGGATTGTTGGAAAGTCTGATGACTGCGGCCATCATCGACGAGATGACAGATACAACCTCCGACAAGAACCGCGAGTGCGCCGGTCAAGGTCTCGCCAACATAACGGCCGGTTTCTTCGGCGGCATGGCCGGTTGCGCCATGATCGGGCAATCCGTCATCAATGTGTCTTCTGGCGGACGTGGCAGGCTATCGACACTTTGGGCCGGGGCATTCCTGCTGTTCTTGATAGTCGTACTCGGACCCTACGTCGCTCAGATTCCGATGGCTGCCTTGGTCGCTGTCATGATCATGGTGTCGATCAACACATTCCAGTGGCGCTCGCTCCAGGCACTGCTGACGCATCCGAAAAGCTCAAGCTTCGTCATGCTCGGAACGGTGATCGTCGTGGTTGCCACCCACGATCTGGCCAAGGGCGTGTTGTTTGGCGTGATCCTGAGCGGTCTGTTCTTCGCGCATAAGGTGACGCAATTCTTCGGGGTCGCTTCAACGCGCGACGACACCAATGCCGTTCGTACCTACTACGTCACCGGCCAAATCTTCTTTGCCACGGCAGAGGCCTTTCATTCGGCTTTCGACTTCCGCGAAGAGGATCTGAAGGGTGTGGTCATTGATCTGCATGCCTCACACTTCTGGGACATCACCAGCATCAGCGCTCTGGACAGGGTGGTGCTGAAATTCCGCCATCACGACATCCCGGTCGAAATCATTGGCATGAACGAAGCGACAGCCACCATGGTCGAAAAGCTGGCGACACATGACAAGGAGGGGGCCGCCCTCGCAGCCGGGAGTGGCCATTAGAGCATTTCCGCTTTTCTTTGTTTTTGCGCAGTTCCTGGGGAAAGCCGCTGCGCAGTTTTCCCGGAATTGCTCTGGCTGCATGTCATCCAGGCTGAAAAGGCCTGGTCAGTGCCTTTGGCCGGCAGCCAGGTTTTTGCTGGCGACCGGCAGACAAGGCGCATCCGCCTGAACGCGGCTCAGCGCGTCGGCACCGGGTGCTCGCCGCGATAGTCGTAGAAGCCGCGCCCGGTCTTGCGGCCGAGCCAGCCGGCTTCGACATACTTCACCAGCAACGGGCAGGGGCGGTACTTCGAGTCCGACAGGCCATCATGCAGCACCTGCATGATCGACAGGCAGGTGTCGAGGCCGATGAAGTCGGCAAGCTGCAGCGGCCCCATCGGGTGGTTGGCGCCGAGCTTCATGGCGGTATCGATGGCCTCGACAGTGCCGACGCCTTCATACAGCGTGTAGATCGCCTCGTTGATCATCGGCAACAGGATGCGGTTGACGATGAAGGCGGGGAAATCCTCCGACACCGTCACCGTCTTGTCGAGGTTGCGGACATATTCCTTGGACGCCTCGAAGGTCTTGTCTTCGGTGGCGATGCCGCGCACCAGCTCGACAAGCTTCATCAACGGCACCGGGTTCATGAAGTGGATGCCGATGAAGCGTTCCGGACGATCGGTCTGGGCGGCAAGCCTGGTGATCGAGATCGACGAGGTGTTGGTGGCGAGGATCGCCTCCGGGTTGAGCTGCGGACACAGCTGCGCATAGATCTTGCGCTTGATGGTCTCGTCTTCGGTCGCCGCCTCGATGACGAGGTCGGCGCTGGCGAGGTCGGCCATCGCCGGCGCGGGCGAGATGCGGGCCATGGCTTCCTTGCGGGCCTGGTCCTCGAGCTTGCCCGAGGCGACCTGGCGCGCCAGGTTGCCGTTGATGGTGGCGATGCCCTTTTCGATGCGGTCTGGCGACACGTCGTAAAGCAGCACGGAGTAGCCGGCCAGCGCCGAGACATGCGCAATTCCGCCGCCCATCTGGCCAGCGCCGACAATGCCGATCGTCTCGATCTTACCCGTCATCACACCTATCCCGTCGCCGTCTTTTTTAGTTTTGTGCAATGCAAACTAAATGGCCGGGGTAGCACTCGTCTACCCCGGCCATCACATTTAAATACCTCACTCGTTTGGGCGTCAAAGCGCCTTTTCGAGTTCCGGCAGGATGACGAACAGGTCGCCGACGATGCCGTAGTCGGCAACCTGGAAGATCGGCGCTTCCTCGTCCTTGTTGATGGCGACGATAACCTTCGAGTCCTTCATGCCGGCGAGGTGCTGGATCGCACCCGAAATGCCGCAGGCGATGTAGAGATCGGGCGCCACCACCTTGCCGGTCTGGCCGACCTGCCAGTCGTTGGGGGCGTAGCCGGCGTCGACTGCAGCGCGGCTGGCGCCGACGGCGGCGCCGAGCTTGTCGGCGACAGGCAGGATGACTTCCTGGAACTTCTCCGACGAACCGAGCGCGCGGCCACCCGAGATGATGATCTTGGCCGAGGTCAGCTCCGGACGATCGCTCGCCGACAGCTTGTTTTCGACGAAGGTCGACAGGCCGGGGTTGGCCGCCGCTGCAACCGTCTCGACAGCTGCAGAGCCGCCTTCGGGTGCTGCCTGGAACGAGGCGGTTCGCACGGTGATGACCTTCTTGGCGCCCGATGCCTGGACCGTCTGGATGGCGTTGCCGGCATAGATCGGGCGCTTGAAGGTGTCGGCCGAGACGACCTCGATGATTTCCGAGACCTGGGCGACGTCGAGCAGGGCGGCGACGCGCGGGGCGACGTTCTTGCCGGTCGAGGTCGCTGCGGCAACGATGGTGTCATAGTTGGGGGCGAGCCCAACGATCAGCGCTGCCATCGGCTCGGCGAGGCGCTCAGTCAGTTCGTCGGCTTCGGCGAGCAGAACCTTGCGCACGCCCTTGAGCTTGGAAGCAGCATCGGCGGCTGCCTTGGCGCCCTTGCCGGCAACCAGCACGTCGATGTCGGAGCCGATCTTGAGCGCCGCCGACAGCGCCTTGGCGGTCTGGTCGGAGAGCGAAGCGTTGTCGTGGTCGGCGATGAGGAGAATTGCCATGTTGTTGATCCCTTTCCGCTTCGCTTACAAAACGCCGGCTTCGTTGCGCAGCTTGTCGACCAACTCGGCCGCGGTCTTGACCTTGATGCCTGCCTTGCGGCCACCCGGCTCCTCGGTCTTCAAAACCTTGAGGCGCGGAGCGACGTCGGCGCCGAAATCGGCGGCCGACTTCTCGTCGAGCGGCTTCTTCTTGGCCTTCATGATGTTGGGCAGCGAGGCGTAGCGCGGCTGGTTGAGGCGCAGGTCGACAGTGACGATCGCCGGCATCTTGAGCGCCACCGTCTGCAGGCCGCCGTCGACTTCGCGCGTCACATTGGCGGTGTCGCCAGCGAGTTCGATCTTCGAGGCAAAGGTGCCCTGGGCCCAGCCGAGCAGAGCTGCCAGCATCTGGCCGGTCTGGTTGGAATCGTCGTCGATCGCCTGCTTGCCGAGCAGCACCAGGCCCGGCTTCTCAGCCTCGACCACGCCCTTCAGCACCTTGGCGACGCCGAGCGGCTCGACGGCTTCGTCGACCTTGACCAGGATCGCGCGATCGGCACCCATGGCGAGCGCGGTACGCAGCGTTTCCTGCGCCTGGGCAGGTCCGATCGAAACGACGACGATCTCCTCGACCTTGCCGGCTTCCTTGAGGCGGATCGCTTCTTCGACAGCGATCTCGTCGAACGGGTTCATCGCCATCTTGACGTTGGCGAGCTCGACGCCCGAGCCGTCCGATTTCACGCGCACCTTCACGTTCGCATCGACAACCCGCTTCACCGGGACGAGAACTTTCATGGGCTGGTACCTCTCTGAACAGCGATAGTGTGCGCGCTATAGCAGCGCTTGTGGCCACGCAATTGTCGATTGCCGACATATTGGGCGGAAAAACAGACTTGATCTCGCGCTTTTGGTGGCGGGAGGGCTGCCGCAAGCGGCCGGACCGTAGTTGCGGCTAACGTTAGCGTCAATATCTGCTTCAAGCTCAAATCGTTTGAAAAAAGCCTGTGCCAATGGCCGCTATTGCCGGCCCCAGCGTGTGCCCGGCTGGGCAGGTGGCTGGGCGGTCGGCGGCTCTGGTGTCGCCGGCTCCGGCATGGCAGGCGCTGCCGCCTTGCCGGGGCCTGGCACGGCCTGTTCGGCATCGGCAAACAGCGGCACCTCGCGCCGGCGCAGGATCAGCACCAGCAGCGCACCGGCGATGATGCCGCCGACATGGGCTGCCCAGCTGACTTCGTCGTCGCCGCCAATGGCGATCATCAGGAACTGGAAGCAGACCCACAGCACCAGCGGGATCCAGGCGGGAATGCGCAGCGGGATACGGGCGAAGGCCAGCACCCACACCTTCACCCGGGGATAGAGGATCAGATAGGCGGCGACGATGCCGGCAATCGCGCCCGAGGCGCCGATCAGCGGCATCTGCGAATCCGGCAGGATGAAGCCGTGCAGGAAGGCGCCGGCGGCGGCGCACAGGAGGTAGAACACCAGGAAGCGGAAATGGCCGAGCGCGTCTTCGACATTGTCGCCGAACACCCACAAAAAAAGCATGTTGCCGCCGAGATGGAAGATGTCGCCATGCAGGAAGGAATAGGTGACGTAGCTGAACTTCTCCGGAATGATGATCAGGTCAGGCGACAGCTCGGCCAGATCATGCACGACAGAGGGGATGTAGCCGAGCCCGAGCACGGCTGCGGTGGCAAATTCCTCGCCGCCGACCGAGGTCATCAGGTAGACGATGACGTTGATGGCGATCAGGCCCAAGGTCACATACTGCATCTTGATATGGCGCAGATGGTTTGAATCGTAGAGCGGAATGAACATGCGGCTCGCTTCCGCCTTCCCGGCGATGACGTCGACCCGAATCCGGTTTCGGAAGGGTCGATGATTGCGTGAATTCAAACTATCGGCTGATCAGCGGTTCTTGCCGGGAACCCATAGCACATCGGCTTTTCCGTTGTCATTGACCACGCGGGCAGCAACAAACAGCAGGTCGGAAACGCGGTTGATGTAGCGGATGCCCTCGCGGTTGACGTGCTCGTTCGCGTCCTGCGCCAGCGCCACCATCACGCGCTCGGCCCGGCGTGCGACCGTGCGGGCAAGATGAAGCGCAGCCGCCGCCGGCGAGCCGCCATTCAGCACGAAGGAGCGCAGCGGCTCGAGCCCGGCATTCAGCCTGTCGATGTCGGCTTCGATGCGCGCGGTCTGGCTGGCGATGATGCGCAGTGGCTCGTAGCCCAGATCCTTGCCGGTGTCGGGCGTCGACAGGTCGGCGCCCAGGTCGAACATGTCGTTTTGGATGCGGCCGAGCATGGCGTCGATGTCGGGATGCCCGGTTGCCGTGTGCACCCGCGCCATGCCGATGCAGGCATTGGCTTCGTCGACAGCGCCATAGGCCTCGACGCGCAAATCCGATTTCAGCCGCCGTTCGCCGGAGCCAAGTCCCGTCGTGCCGTCGTCGCCGGTGCGGGTGTAGATCTTGTTGAGCTTGACCATCTTTGCTCAGCCGCCGCGGGTGAAATAAAGCGTCAGCAGGATGAACACCAGCGCCACCGCCTGCAACAGCACACGCGCCTGCATCAGCTTGTTGGAGGTGTTGCCCGAGCCACCGCGCAACAGATTGACCAGGCCGCGGATCAAAACGACGACCACGGCGAACATGAAGACGACGGCAAGGATGTTGAAGACGGTGGCCATTTGGGTTCCAGTTCAGTCGGCGGCCGGTCAGGCTTGGCGGGCCAGTATTCTGTAGAGCAGCGAGGCGGGCAATATCCGCTTGAGCGCGACGCCGATTCTCGCTGGCGTGGTGACAACATAATGCGGTCGCGGGCGAGGCGACAGCAGGGCGTGTCGCAATACCGCATGAACGGCATCGGGCCCCAGTTTCAACCGCGATTTCGAGCCGCCGCTGGAGAGCCTTTCGAGCTGGGCACGATAGGCTTCGTGATGCGCGGAGTTCTCATGGTCGATGTAGCGCAGGAACCAGGTCAGCCCGTTGCTGGCGATCTTCGACGTCACCGGGCCGGGCTCGATCATCGAGACATGGATGCCGCTGCCTGAAAGCTCCTGGCGCATGCACAGCATCAGCCCTTCGAGCGCATGCTTGGAGGCGGCATAGGCACCGCGGAATGGCACTGGTGTCAGCCCGAGGATCGACGAGCAGTTGACGATGCGGCCGTGGCCCTGGGCGCGCATGACCGGCACCAGGCGCCGCGTCAGGTCGTGCCAGCCGAAAAAATTGGCCTCGAACTGGTCGCGCAGTGCGGCCATCGGCAGGTCTTCGACAGCGCCCGGCTGGGCGTGCGCGCCATTGTTGAACAGCGCATCAAGCCTGCCGCCGGTGCGTTCGAGCACGGTTTTAACAAGCGTTTCGATCGAGTGCGGCTCGGCATAATCGAGATAGAGTGCTTCGAGCCCGTCGGATTCAAGGGCTGCCAGATCTTGTGGTTTGCGGGCGGTGGCGAACACGCGCCAGCCTTCGGCATGAAGCGCGCGAGCGCAAAAAGCGCCGATGCCCGACGACGCGCCGGTCACGATGACAGTGCGTAACTCGTTGATCGGGTTCACCTCGTTGCCGCCACTTTGTCGAATCCGCGCATCGTGCCTGCCGAAAGCCTTGCCGACTTTGGAGCCGATGCGCTACTTGCCAACTGGGGCAAAGCCTTCCCATATTCGCGCCTCAGAAACAATCGGACGGAGTGGTAAACTGGAGCTGATGCGCAGGATCGTCGCCACAAGGCGCGTGCTCTTTGACGCAGCCGGCCATTTCCATGACGACGACGGTTGGGCAATGGCCAGTCATCTCGCCATCTCGGCGCTGATGGCGCTGTTTCCGTTCCTGATCTTCGCCACCACGCTCGCCAGCTTCCTCGGCGCCGACGCATTCGCCGAAACCGCCGTGCATCTGGTCTTCGACACCTGGCCCGACCAGATCGCTGCCCCCATCGCGCGTGAGGTGGTCAACGTGCTGACCGTGCCGCGCACCGACCTGTTGACCTACGGCGTCGTGCTGGCGGCCTATTTTGCATCCAACGGCGTCGAGGCGCTGCGCACCTCGCTCAACCGCGCCTACCGCATCACCGAGACCCGCACCATCTGGTACCGGCGCACCCAGAGCCTGATTTTCGTGTTGATCGCCACGATCAGCTTCGTTGCCATCTCGGTGCTTTTGGTGTTCGCGCCGATCATCGCGCGCATCCTCGAAGCCAAGTTCGAATGGATCCAGCCCTATATGGGCACCATCACCGTCTGGCGCTTCTCCATCGCCTCTGGTGTCATCGTCTTCGGCCTGTTTGCCGTGCATATGTGGCTGCCGGCCGGCCGCCGCCGCTTCTTCAGCATCATCCCCGGCATCGTATTCACGCTGGTCGCTTGGGTCGTTGGATCGACGATCTTCGCCGCCTATCTCGACACCTTCTCGTCCTACGTCACCACCTATGCTGGTCTCGCCTCGATCATGATCGCGGTGGTGTTTCTCTACATCGTCTCGGCGATCTTCATCCTTGGCGGCGAACTCAACGCCGCGATCAGCCGCTATCTCGAGGCCCGCGCCCGGGTCCCCGGCTGAGCGGTCGCAAGACCGACGCCGAGCGTGGCGATCGCCATGCCGACAAGCTGGATCGCCGACAGCTGCTCGCCAAACAGCGCCCAGGCGATGAGAGCCGTCACCGCCGGCACGAGGTAGAACAGCGAGGCGACCTTCGACATCGCGCCGTCGCGGATCATCACCATCAACAGGAAGATCGCGCCGATCGACAGCACGAAGACCAACCAGGCCATGGCGAAGATCAGCTCGCCATTGACCGTCATCTGTTGCGTCTCGAAGAGCATCGAGGCAACCGTCATCAGGATCGCCGCGCCGACATATTGCCAGAAGGTGCCTGTCACCAGGTCGCCTGTGGTGCCGACGCGCTTCTGCCAGATGGTGCCAGCGCTGATGCCGGCCATGGCGATGACCGAAGCGGTCAAGGTCTGCCAGGTCACGCCGCCGCCGAGTGCGCCGAGCTTGGGCGAGAGCACGATCACCACGCCGATGAAGCCGACAGCCAGGCCGACCCAATGGCGCGGCTTGATCTCCTCGCCAAGCAGCTTGCCGGCCAGCACGGCGGTGACCAGCGGCTGGAGGCCTGCGATGAGGGCCGACAGGCCCGCCGGCAATCCCTGGTGGATCGCCCAGAACACACCGCCGAGATAGACCCCGTGCAGCAGCATGCCGATCAGCACGGCGTGAAGGGCGGTACGCCGTGGCAGCCTGGCAGAACCGAGCGCCAGCATCACCGCGCCGAGCAGCAGGAAGGCAAGGACGAAGCGCACGGCGAGGAAGGTGAACGGCTCCGCCCAAGGCATGGCATAGCGCGCGCCGATGAAGCCGGTCGCCCACAGAAGCACGAAGGTGGCCGGGATCAGCCGCTTTGGGGAGGATGTCATGGCACACCGGACGTTGCCGGACGCCACGCCCGGAAGGGAAGATTACCGGGATCGCTCTAATGCCGAACATTCGAACAAGCAAAATGAAACGATTGATCCATAGATTCATCGGACCTGATCTGACCACTCGATCCGGATGACGCTTGCCCGGGAGGCGGCCCGGGAGAAACTGCACAGTCGGCCTTTGAAAGGACCGAGGATGTTGTGGAATCTCGACCCGGGCTGGTTGATGATGGCGATCGCCTTCGTTGCCGTCATGGCGTTCTTCTTTGGCGCTGCACTCGACGCCATCATGAAGGACGACGGCTTTGGCCCGACCGGCAACATGATGCTGTTCACCGCGGGCTTCTTCGGCGCGGTGCTCGTCGCCAACAGCTACGGCATCACCTTGCGCGACCTGCAACTGGCGACTGCCTGGGGGCTAGGCGGCGCCTTCGCCTTCATCAGCGTGCTTGCGCTGATCAAGGCGGCGATCGCCCGGATGCTACAACCCTAGCATCGCCTTGACCGTCTCCGGCGTCTCACCGGCCTCACGCAATGCGGCGAGGCCGGTGTCGCGTTGGCTTTTCGACAGCTTGCGCCCGTCCGGGCCGAGCACCAGCCGGTGATGGAAATAGCTTGGCTGCAGCAGGCCGAGCACCTGCTGCAGCAGGCGCTGCAGCGAGGTCGCAAAATAGAGGTCCAGGCCGCGCACGACGTGGCTTATGCCCTGCAGCGCGTCGTCGACGACCACCGACAGATGATAGCTGGTCGGAATCTCGCGCCGGGCGATGATGACGTCGCCCCATTGCAGCGGATCGGCGGCGATGTCTGTGGTGATCGCCATGTCCTCATTTGTCCATTCGCGCCAGTTGAGCGCATCAGGCAGCCGCGCCTGTGCCGCTGCCGTATCTAGCCGCCATGCGAACGGCGCTCCTGAATCGATGCGCCGCTGGCGCTCACGCTTCGACATCTGCTTGTCCGCGCCGGGATAAACCGGTGCGCCGTCGGGGTCGCGCGGCCAAACGTGGCCTGATGCCTCATGCTCCATGATCGCGCCGCGGATGTCGCCCCGGCTCATGAAAGCTGGATAGACCAGCTCCTCCTTCTTCAGACGCTCAAGCGCTGTTTCATAGCAGGCGAAATGCTCCGACTGGCGCCGCACCGGCTGTTCGTAAGTGATGCCGAGCCAGGCGAGGTCGCGATGGATCGCCGTCTCGAACTCCGGCGTGCAACGGGTCACGTCGATATCCTCGATGCGCAGCAATAAACGCCCGCCCGTTGCAGTCGCCATGCGCTGGTTGGTCAGCGCCGACAGCGCGTGGCCGAGATGCAGCTCGCCATTGGGGCTGGGCGCGAAGCGAAAGACAGGAGCCGTCATGAGCGTTGCGGTTTCGGATTGAAGGTTTGCGTTGCCGATTGCTACGTTGCCCGCCGCAACCTAACAAGTGACGCATGCGCCGGATCACCAATCTCGACGATGTCAATTTCGGCCTCGACGCGCTGTGCGCGCTCGATCCGCGCCTGGAGGCCGTGCGCGGCATGGCCGGCGAGGTGCCGCTCAGGCTGACCAAGCCGGGCTTCGCCAGCCTCGCCTCGATCATCGTTTCGCAGCAGGTGTCGACGGCAAGCGCCCGGGCGATCTTCGGCCGCCTGGCCGCGCTCATTGATCCGCTGACACCGCAAGGCCTGCTTGGCGCCGGCGAGGAGATGTTCCGCGAGGCCGGCCTGTCCAGGCCCAAGCAGCGCACGCTTGTGGCTGTGGCGCAGGCTGCGGCCGACGGGCTCGACCTCGACGGGCTGTGCCGGCTCGATGCCGAGCAGGCGATGGCGGCGATGGTCGCCATATCAGGCATCGGCCCGTGGACGGCGGAGGTCTATCTGCTGTTTGCCGCCGGCCACCCCGACATTTTTCCGGCCCGCGACGTGGCGCTGCAATCGGCCGTCGGCCATGCGCTCGGCATCGATCCGCGCCCCGGCGAGAAGGCACTGATTCGGCTTGCCGAATCATGGGCGCCGTGGCGAGGGGTCGCATCGCGGCTGTTCTGGGCGTATTATCGCGAGACCCGTGGTCGCGATGGCGCGCCGCCGGCCGGAAATCCTGCATAAATCCGCAAAATCGCGGATTTTTGACGGGTTAATTGACCGACCAGACGCTTCACATTCCTGTCACCTCGGGCTTACAGTATTCGCGCCGTTAGGTTCGAGGACCAAGGAGGTAGTGGAAGTGACGGTTGCCGTGTCTCCGGATGGGCTCCCAGCACTAGTGCTGAATGCGGATTATCGTCCGCTCAGCTACTACCCCTTGTCGCTTTGGTCCTGGCAGGACGCGATCAAGGCGGTGTTCCTCGACCGCGTCAACATCGTCGCCGAATACGACCACGCCGTCTCGTCGCCGACTTTCTCGATGAAGCTGCCCAGCGTCGTCAGCCTCAAGCATTATGTGAAGCCGTCGCGCTTTCCCGCCTTCACCCGCTTCAACGTGTTTTTGCGCGACCGCTTCCAGTGCCAGTATTGCGGTACCCCCGAGGATCTGACCTTCGACCACGTCATCCCGCGCCACAGCGGCGGTGCGACGACGTGGGAAAACGTTGTCGCTGCCTGCTCGCCCTGCAATCTCAGGAAGGGTGGGTTGATGCCGGCGCAGGCCAAGATGTGGCCGCTGCAAAAGCCATTCCAGCCGACGGTGCACGACCTGCACAACAACGGCCGGCTGTTTCCGCCCAACCATCTGCACGAAAGCTGGATGGATTATCTCTACTGGGATGTTGAGCTGGAGCCGTAGAGGCTTTCGTTCTTCTCGCCGTTTACGGGGAAGTGAGGTGCGGTCCGCGCAGCGGACAAAAGCCAATTGCTTGGCTTTTGAGCATCGAACGCCGGCAGGTAGATGAGGGGCAGCACAAGCTTCCGAATGTGGGCGCTGCCCCTCATGCGACCCTTCGGGCCACCTTCCCCCCGTGAACGGGGCGAAGGGAAAAGTGCCTTAGGTTAGCGATATCGTTACGGTGATCGAAGCCAGAGGCCGAGAAGCCTGCCGCGCGCGGTCCTTACAAAAAGCAGGTGAAACTGGTGGCAAAATTCTCTGACGGCGACCGAGTGCTTATAACCAGTTCCTATGGTTGGGGTTCAGGTGGCACCGGAACGGTTCGGGCAGCACCCGACTACGTTGCTGACCTGAGCGGCGACTGGATCGATGGCGTGGCACGGCTCGAGCCGTTCCTTGACGGAGAGAAGGTGGTGTACTGGGTTGAGTTTGATAAGCCACTGAATGACCGTAGCGCTGATGGCCCTTACGATAGCGGATCGGTTGAAGAGTCTGCGCTCTCACTTGTTTCAAACTGACCCACTATCGACCTTGCAAGGCTATTCGCTGCCCCTCATCCGGCCCTTTGGGCCACCTTCTCCCCGTGAGCGGGGAGAAGGGAAAAAGTGTTCAGGCCTTGGTGAACGCGCCGCGCAGGGCAACGACGGCCAAAAACGCGCTGGCGAGTACGTTCCAGCCGGCGAAGGACAGGCCGAGCACGCGCAGGGCGGCATCCTCGCAGCGTGGCGGCACGACGTCGTTGAGCACGTCGAGCAGGCCCTTGCCGCCGGTGTCGATGGTGCCGCTGACGGCCGCGCAGTCGGTCGGCCCGGCCCACCAGCGCCATTCGACGCCGGCGTGGTAGGCGCCGAGATAAAGCCCGTAGAGCATCAGCAAGCCGCCGACGGCCAAAAGCGCGCGGGTCAGCCAGGCTGGCCAGTGCAGCGCCGACGACAGGGCTGCCAGCGCCATCAGCGGCACGCCGACATAATAGGGCGTGCGCTGCTCGAGGCAGAGCTTGCAGGGCAGGTAGCCGCCAATGTGCTGGAAGCCGAGTGCGGTGCCGACGACGGCGGCCATGGCAATGGTCAGGAAGATCGCGGTCAGCGTCTGGCTGCGGCCTGTCGGGGAGGCGAGGGAGGTCATTTTGTGGTGCCCAGCTGTCGTTACCGGCTATTGCCGTTCAGTGCAGGTATTTGACGAGAAGATAGAGCAAAATGAGGGCGGCGGCGCCGAGGCCGGCGAGCAATCCGAGCCGCTTTTCGATGAATTCGCGGATCGGCTCGCCATAGGTCCTGAGCAACCAGGCCAAAAACAGAAAACGCGCGCCACGCGCGATGATCGCCGAGACGATGAACCAGCCGAGCGGGAAGCTGACGACGCCGGCGAGGATGGTCACCACCTTGATCGGCGGCAGATGCGACAGCCCTGACGTCACCAGCATCAGCAGGATGATGCCGGCGCCGGAGGAAACCTTGAGGGCTTCGAACTCGTCATACTTGCCGTAGAATTCGAGCACCGGCTTTGCCACCGCCTCGAAGGCGTAGTGGCCGATGTACCAGCCGGCGATGCCGCCGAGCACCGAGGCCACGGTGGCGATGATCGCATAACGATAGGCCTTGTCGGGCCGCGACAGCGCCATCGGCAGGTAAAGCACGTCTGCCGGCACCAGGAAAACGGAGCTTTCGACGAAGGCGATGAAGGCCAGCCACCATTCGGCGGATTTCCTTGCCGCGAGCGACAAGGTCCAGTCGTAGAGTCGGCGAAGCATCTGGCCCCCTGGAGTAATGCGCTGCCTGTTTAGGAAGAATTGCTGTGGCGCACAATGCTTGGGGCCTTCACGAATGCGAAAGCAGGGTAACCGGCACAATCTGTCGCATGATTGCGGTTGCCAGAACGACAAACAAAATCGGCGGCCGTTGCGGCCGCCGATCATGTCTCGGCGCAGACTACGCCGCGCGGCCTGTTGCCGCCATTCGTGCGGGCTGCAGAGCGTCGAGCGCGAAGCTGCCCACGCCGACGGGTGCCAGCCCATCGACAGCCTCGATGACGGCAGCCGCGTCCTCGGTTGAGAACCCGCCATAAAGCTCGATCAGGCCAAAGCCGGCCTGCGCCAGGTCCGCTGCGACTTTCGCGGCAGATGTTCCGTCGGGGACGCGGATGAAATGCGTTTCCAGTGGCGGGAAAACCGTCACGAAACGGTCCTGGTCCGGTTCGGCATCGCGCTTGAGGATGATGAACGCCGCCAGCGGCGGCTTGCCGTCGATGAAGGCCTGGTTGTAGGCGGCGGCCGGCTGCAGCGATTCGATGCCGAAGGTCACCGAGCTCACCTGCACGTCCGCGCCGACGACAGCCGAAACCTTGGGCCGCCATGCCGGCGAGATGCCGCCGCACAGCTCGATCAGCTTGGCCCCGTGCGCGGCAAGTTCGTGCGCCACCGCCGGCGCCTGGATCGGGTCGCCGACCGCAACGATGGTGATCTTTCCGTCCGGCGTATCCAGCACGCTGCGGTCGGTGCTGGGGTCGGCGCCGGGAGCTTCGTAGATGAGGGCCTTGTCGATGCGCATGATGTGTCCTTGCTTGCTTCAATGACATCAAGTTGCGACTTCGGACCGATCTTGGTAACTGCTATAATCCTGCACTCTCTGATCGAAGAATTCGAACTGTGCTTGATAATCTGACACTGGACCAAATGCGGACCTTTGTTGCCGTCGTCGAAGGCGGCAGCTTTCGTGCCGGCGCTGCGCGGCTGTCGCGGGTGCAATCGGCGATCAGCCACGCCATCGGCAACCTCGAAACCGAACTCAAGATGCCGCTATTCACGCGCACGGGGCGCAAGCCCGAGCTGACCGCCGAGGGGCAGGCACTGCTTGCGGACGCCAGGGCGATCCTGATCAAGGTCGACGCCATGCGCGCCCGGGCGCGCGGGCTGGGGCAGGGACTTGAGCTTTCGCTTGCGGTGGCGGTCGATCCGGTCATCCCGTCAGGCATATTGGCCGGCGCGCTTTTCGACCTCAGGGCCGAACACCCCTCGGTCGGGGTCGCGCTGAAGACCTTGCCGATGCGCGCGGCACTGCATGCGCTGATCAACCGGCACTGCGCGCTCGCCATCACCACCGACACGCAACGTGACAGCCTCGTCGAGGCCGAGTGCCTCGGCCGCGCGCCGCCCTTCGTCGCCGTATGCGCGGCCCACCATCCGCTGGCGACGGCTCCCACCGCCGGCTGGTCGGCCGTCGAACTCGCCGACCATTTGCAGATCGTCGTCAGCGATCCCTCGCCGATGACCGAAGGGCAGGATTTCGGCGTGTTGTCGCCCGGCACCTGGCGCGTCAGCGATCTCGCCACCAAGCTGGCACTGATCCAGGCCGGCGTGGGCTGGGGTAATCTTCCTAGGTGGATGGTCGATGCCGATCTCGCCGGCGGTGTCCTGGTGCGCGTCACGGCAACCGCCCTTGGCGCGCGTGCGGAGACGGCGCTGACAGCCTATCTGCTCTGGCGCATCGACCAGCCGCTCGGCCCCGCCGCACTTCACCTGCGCGAACGGTTGCTGGTGCGTTTTGGAGAAAGCGGATAGGCCGCCGATCCCTGAGCCGCCTCCGTCGCAGGAAGTCGCGCCAGTGAACAGGGTTCTGGCATGAAGTTGCGCAAAGACGCGACTGCCCTGTTGACGGCGGGTAGCCCGACCGTATAGTCCGCGACCATTCTGTCCGTTTAGGGCAGGCCCCTATGGCGGAATTGGTAGACGCGCTCGACTCAAAATCGAGTTCCGCAAGGAGTGCTGGTTCGATCCCGGCTAGGGGCACCATTTGCCTTCATGCGGAGGCGTGGAACGCGAGTTTGCCTCCATGATCACGCCGTGCCTGCGGTGCCACGTGAACCATACCGGCCACGAATCCGGCGGGTGAAGCCACCGCCGAATTTTCAAGTGGCAATTGAAACAAACCGCCTATTTGTTTGTCACAATATTAGGAATTGGTATATAAACGTTGTCCTATTAAAGCACTTTTCGACTGTAAACAGGTATTGCATATGCACGGGGAGCTTAGGGCCGCGATCGTCGTCCATGCGTTCTACATGGATGCTTTCGATGAAATCCTCGACCTCACACGAGCTCTCCCCCAGCAACACAAGCTCTTCGTGACGACCGTCCCGGTTCATGAGGCTGTGGTCCGCGCGCGGCTTGATGCTGCTGGACGAGACTACAATCTTGGCGTCTTCGACAACCGGGGCCGCGATGTCTTGCCCTTGCTGCTGATGTTCCCGGAAGTTCGCGCCGAGGGTTTTGACCTCATCGTCAAGGTACACACCAAGAAGTCGCCGCATCTGAGGGACGGAGACAGCTGGCGCCGCCTGTTGGTCTCCGCATTGCTGCAGCCTCCGGCGCTGCAGCGCCTGACATCGGCATTCGCTGACGATCCCTCGCTGGGAATCGTCGGTCCCGACGGGCATTTCCTCTCGCTCGCCCGCTACATGGGCGGAAACGAGGCGCGCGTTCTTGCCATAGCGCAGCGGCTTGGCTTGAGCCGGTCGCAGGTGCTCGACGCCGGCTACTGTGCCGGAACCATGTTCATCGCGCGCAGCGACGTCGTCGCGCCGCTCGTCGATCTCGGTTTCGCCGCCGAGGACTTCGAGGCGGAAGCCAACCAGGTTGACGGGACGATGGCGCATGCATTCGAACGTTGCCTTGGCCTCGGCGCTGTTGTGCTTAATCGCCGGATCGCCTCGAGTGCGGATCCTTTCGGACATGCCAGCTTCAACGACAGCTATGCCTTTGCGAAACGGCCACGCCGGCCGTCCATCTCCGCGCGATTGAAATCCAACTTCAAAGCCGCCCGAGCCAAGATCGGAAACGCGCTGCGGCGGATGCTGGCCCGGGCCGGGTGAACGGCAGTTGCGGCGTCGACGGCGCCCAAGGCTAAACTATTCCTTGCTCGAACAGCCGCCTCTTGGTCGAGCGCAACTGATAACCTGGACCCTTGCGTTTCATGTCGCTCAGAATGTCGATCAGGTGGCCCTCATGGCCCACCTCCACCAGGTTGTGCTCGATTTCGTAGATGTCGAACTGCAGGCGATACAACAGATCGCGTTTCATCAGCGGGCAGTCGAGGTATTTTTTGTACAGGAAACCAGCCGTGTGGATCTGGGAGCGCATGGCGATGTGCTCGCAGATTTTCGACACCAATCCGGTGTGGCTTTCTTCCTTGAAGCTCAAGGATGGAAGCCGTTGCCCTCGGCAGATGTAGATATTTGTCGACTCGACTTTGTCGGGTTCGATCTCGGACAGATGTTGTCGAATTCTGTTTGGGGTGTAGACGGATGTGACAGATTTCGCGATCGGCAGGATCGCCTCGGAGAAAGCGACCTCCCCCTTCCTGATCGCCCAAAGGCGGGAATTGACCGGCAGATACTCTTTCCAGAACTTCGCGAACTCCGGGCTTTCTATGATCCGGTGCCCCACGGAGAAGCAGAACGACTGGATGTGGTAGGTGTACTCCCAGTTTTCGAATGAACCTGCGATGTCCGCTTCCGTGCCTGCCAGTTCCCGGAAGAGCGGAGTGAGTCCCTTTTTGAAAAAGTACACGCTGTCGTTGAGATAGAGCAGGCGTGCCGGGTGCTCATTTTCGAGCAGATAGAGCGTCGCGTCCCGGTATCCGCCAATGTCGAAGCCGGAATTGTTGCGAATGATGATCTTTGAACAGCGTTGCTTGAGATCGAGCAGGCGCACCGGATCGAGGTCATGATTGACGACCAGGATCACATTGGCCTGGCTTTCGTCCAATGATGCGAGCGCGTTGTCGACATACCAGGGTGTCTCCTTGGGCTGCCAAATCAGAAAAATGGCATACACACCCCCTGGGTGATGCCGCGCGCCCTGATGAACCTGATATGGTTCTTCCTTTCCAAGGCGTCGATTCAGCTTGGCCCTGATGACCTCGACATCGTGGTAGCGAAATTTTGCAACACGCTTCTTGAGGGATCGCAGCGGGTGTTGTTTCGGCATTTCGATCCTTGTCTGGTGCTGCGCTGGCCGCCGGACAGTCGGCTGACACGACGAAATGCTATCTGGGACGTCACGATCGAGGCCGTTTCTTGACGTGAGCCGCTTCCGATATTAGGCAGGCTTGCTGTTGGTTGGTAGGTCAACTTCGATCCGGCCACAAGGAAATCCCCTCGCGGAGGAGCGGAGACGACCGTCCATGCTCGAACGGCGCGATACTTACGACGCCCTTTACCGCGATTTCCGCTGGCATATTCCGCAAAGATTCAACATCGGCGTTGCCGTTTCCGATCGCTGGGCGCTTGTCGATCCTGACCGCACCGCGCTGCTCGACTACCGCGTCGATGGTGCAGCCGACACGCTGTCCTTCGGCGAGTTGTCGCGCCGCTCCAATGCTTTCGCCAATGCCTTGCAGGCCCGGGGCGTGCGCCGTGGCGATCGGGTGGCGCTGCTTCTGCCGCAAAGCTTCGAAACAGCCATCGCCCATGTCGCGATCTACAAGCTCGGCGCGATTGCCGTGCCGCTGGCATTGCTGTTCGGCGTCGAGGCGCTCGAATACCGGCTGCAGACGGCAGGCGTCAGGGCGATCGTCACCAACGAGGCCGGTTTCGCCAAGGTGAGCCAGGTCAGTGGCCGGCTGCCTGAGCTGGAAGCCGTGATCGTTGTCGGCGGCGGCGATGTCGATGATTTTCATCGCCTGCTCGCCGCGTATTCGCCTGACTTTACCGCCGAGGACACCGGCCCGGATGATCCGGCTATGATGATCTTCACCTCCGGCACGACAGGCCCGCCCAAGGGTGCGCTGCATGGCCATCGCGTGCTGCTCGGCCACCTGCCGGGCATCCAGATGGCGCAGGAGTTCCTGCCGCAATCCGCCGATCTGATGTGGACGCCGGCCGACTGGGCCTGGGCCGGTGGGCTGCTTAACCTCTTGCTGCCCGGCCTCTATTTCGGCCTGCCGGTGGTTGCGGCCCGCTTCGACAAGTTCGCACCCGAGGCAGCGCTTCTGCTGATGGAAAAGATGGGGGTGCGCAACGCTTTCATCCCGCCGACCGCACTGCGCATGCTGAAGGTCGTGCCCGACATCGGCAAGCGCTTCAGGCTCAGCCTGCGCAGCGTCGGATCCGCCGGCGAGGCGCTCGGGCGCGAGACCTATGACTGGGCCGCCGCCGAGCTCGGGCTCGTCGTCAACGAGTTCTACGGCCAGACCGAATGCAACGCGGTGCTGGCTTCCTGTGCTGGCCTCGGTGTCAGCCGTGGCGGCTTCATCGGCAAGGCGGTGCCTGGCCATCGCGTCGCCATCATTGACGCCGAGGGTCGCCGCGTGCCGGTGGGCGAGCCGGGCCAGATCGCCATTGCCCGGCCCAACCCGGTGATGTTTCTCGAATATTGGCAAAGCCCCGAGGCGACCGAAAAGAAGTTCATCGGTGAATGGATGACGACGGGCGACCAGGGCATCGAGGACAAGGACGGCTATGTCGCCTTCTTTGGCCGCGATGACGACGTCATCACCTCGGCCGGCTTCCGCATCGGCCCCGGCGAGATCGAGGATTGCCTGACCGGCCATCCGGCCGTCGCGCTCGCTGCCGCTGTCGGCAAGCCCGACGCGCTGCGGACCGAAATCGTCAAGGCCTATGTCGTGCTGAAAGATGGTGTCGCAGGCGATGCGGCGCTTGCCGATGAGATAAAACTCTGGGTGCGCGAGCGGCTATCGGCGCATGAATATCCGCGCGAGGTCGAGTTCGTCGATTCGATGCCGCTGACCACCACTGGCAAGGTCATCCGCCGCATCTTTCGCGACCGCGCCAAGCGCGAGGCGAAGACGATCTGAGCATGATCCCGAAAAGTGGGAGGCTAGGCTCTAGCGCTTTTTGAGCAAGCTGCGCACGCGGTCGCGCAGCTTGACGGCGAGCTTGCGTGTCTCGCGATAGAGGTGAAGCTGCGAGGCCGCCTGGCGGGTGACGCGGTCGGCATCAGGCGTCAGCCCGACGACGAAGGTGCCCATCGGCTTGCGCTCGCTCCACATCTTGGAGACCATCGGATGATCGGGCACGGCGCAAGAGTCGGTCATCATGATGTTGGGGTCGTCGAGGTGCTGGCCGGTTACCGCCATCATCAGGAGCACGCCCGGCGAAAAAGCTGCCAGTGTCTCGTCATAGGCGGTCTTCCAGGTGTAGGCGACGCCAGCCTCGACGAAGACCACGAGGCTGGCAATGGTGCGGCCGTCGAGCGTCAGCGTATGGATGCGGCACATGTCCTGCTCCGACATACGGTGCACCGCTTCACGCGCGAAGGCGGCGCGGTAGCGGTCGATCGCCATGGCGGTGCGCTGGCGTCCCTTCCAGCCGGACGCCTCCAGCGTAAGGAACTGCTCGATGGCGTGGCGCACGTCGTCCTGGGTGCGGGCGACATTGTGCTCGACGACGCCCTGGTCGGCGAGCCGGCGGCCCAGCCGACGGAATTCCTTGTAGTGGCGGCTGCCCAGCGACTCCTTGAGATAATCCTCGCCCTCGGCGTCGCTTTCGAGAAAGGGCCGCTCGAACTGGCCGGTCACGACGAGCGGTAGGCCGCGCGATTCGGCGGTTGCGCTCAGCATTCGTGCCACGGCGCCGTCGAGGCGCATGTCGGGCATCACGAACACTTTTGGCAGCTTGAGATGCGGCCTCGCCAGCATGGCGAAGAAATCGGCAATCACCCCTTCGGGGTCGTCGCGGTCAAGCAGCGGCGTGCCCAGCGGCCCGAATGGGCTCGACCATGTCCGCATCACTGGTATGCCCAGCGGCACCGCCGGCTTTTCGACCGAATAGGGCACCAGCAGCCGCAGCCTGCTGCGGTATTCGGTGCCGTCGCGGATGACGGCGAGACGCACCTCGCGGTCCTCGAGACGCGGCATTGCCGGTGCCAGGAAGCGCGGGTTGAAAAAGACGTTGGGTTCGATGGTGCGGGCGCAGAGATGGTCGAGCTCCTCGACCAGGTCGAAGCCTGCCGAGGCCGGATAGATCGCAAGCCTGCGCAGCGGCCTTTCTGCCGATGTCAGTTCGAGGTGGGCGAGGTCGGCGGCGTCGGCCGGCAGACCGGCAATGCCGGCGATCAGCGAGCCCGCCGGGCCGCCACTGGTTTCCTCAAGAAGCGGGATGGCTGCCATCAGGCGTTCTCTACCGTGCGTTTCGTGGGGATGAACAGGACCATGACGATGCCGAGCTTGCGCCAGACGGTGAAGGACAGTGCCGTCGCCTCGAAGACCATCGCCGCCGAAGTGGCGATCGCAGCGCCCCACAGGCCCAGTGTCGGGATCAGGACAACGTTCAGGCCGATGTTGAGCGCGAGCGTGGCGGCATAGACGATTGCGCAGACATTCTGGTAGCCGCTCATCGTCAAAAGGCTTTCGCATGGGCCGACGGCCGAGCGCCCGACGACAGCCGCCACCAGCAGGAACAGCAGCGGGTAGCCGTCGGCGAAGCCGGGACCGAACATGCCAAGCAGCGGCTCGCCGAGCAGCAGCACCACCATGCCCATCAGAAGCGATGGCCAGAAGGTCCACGACACCGTCTCGCGGGCGAAGCCGCCGAGCTTTTCCGGTTCGCTATGGGCGATCTGGGCGTAGCGTTGGGCCACGCCCGCCTTGACGGCGAAATAGACGAAATGCACCAGCGCCAGCGTCTTCACGGTGGCGAAATAGACGGCCACCTTGTCGGGCTCCATGTAGAAGCCGACCATCAGCACGTCGGCGTTGGTGAGCAGGAAGAAGAAGCTCTCGACCAGGAAGATCGGCAGCGAGATCTTGAGCCAGTAGGCGAGCCGGAAGTTGCGCGGACCCACGGGGATGCGCCTGTCGGTGCGCGAGGTGACGCGGATGAGCTGGGTGATTGTCGTCACGTAGGTGGCGACGATGGAGGCCAAGACGGCCGTTTCCGCGGTCGGCGCAAGACCCGCCGCGACGGCTATGGCCATGAACACCAGGATCAGCACCGGCCGGGTGATGTAGGTTGGCACGAGTGCTGCGAAGGCCCAGGAATTGGCCCGCGCGAGGCCCTGCAGCACATCGGACAGGGCCAGCATCGGCAGGCAGGTCATGCCGAGGAAGAACGGCACGACGTAATAGCTCTCGATGCGGCCGGAAAAGGCCCAGACGCCGGCCATGCCCAGCGCCGCGATGATGGTCGAAGCAATGATCACGAACAGGCGGCTGGCCAAAAGCACGCCGCGCAGGTCGTCCAGCATGCCCTTTTCGCGGTATTCGGAAATGAAGCGGATGATCGAGGTGTGGAAGCCGAAGCAGGACAGCGAGCCGACGATGATCATCGTCACCCACACCAGGACGAAGATGCCGTATTCGAAACTGCCCATCCAGCGCGCCAGCAGCACCTGGCTGACGAAGGCGATGGCCGCGCTGACAATGCGCACCGCAAAGGCAAACAGCGACATGCGGCCTGCTTCGCCACGCTCGTCGGTGCCGAGGAGGATCGCGTCGACGCGGCGCAGCAACGGCGCGAGGCGCGAGGCAATCTGCCCCGGCAGCCACCTTTCGGCCGTCATCGCTGCGGAAAAACGCAACTCGATACACTCCATCTTCCGCAATTTCGCTCACAGCATGTAGCCGAGAGCAATTAAGAAACGGTTGGATGGGCGAAGAGGGCGGCATGATCTCCGATGACGAGCGCAAATCGATGCTGCGGGCCCATTCGATCGGGCCGAAGATGATCCGCTATCTCGAGCAGATCGGCATCGAGCGGCTCAGCGATCTCCGTGGTGCCGATCCGCGCCAGATCGCCCTGCGCATCGACATCGCTGTCGGGCGCAAGCACATGAACAGCCTGGGCGTTGCGGCGCTGCGCAACCTCATTGATCTGGCGAACAATGAGCCTGGCTGAATGAAAAAGGCCTGGCGCCGGGCCAGGCCTTCATCAATTTGCGTCTACCGGCAGCCTTCGATCAGGCGAACGTGCCGTGGCAGTGCTTGTATTTCTTGCCCGAGCCACACGGGCAGGCTTCGTTGCGCGAAACCTTGCCCCATGTCTCGGGGTTGCTGGGGTCGCGGTCTTCGGCGGCGACGACGCGGCTGTCTTGCAGGACGGCGATCGAGCCTTCGCCGAAATCGTCCTCGCCGGTGGTGCCGTCGATGTGGTGGCCGAACATCTCAGGGGTTTCCGGCGGCGGTGCCTCGGCTGCCTGACGCACCAGTTCGACGCGCATCAGCTGCGAGGTCACGGCCTGGCGGAGGTTGCCAAGCATTGCCTGGAACAGCTCGAAGGCCTCGCCCTTGTATTCGTTGAGCGGGTCGCGCTGGGCATAGCCGCGGAAGCCGACGACCGAGCGCAGGTGGTCGAGATTGACCAGGTGCTCGCGCCACAGATGGTCGATCGTCTGCAGCACCACCGAGCGCTCGACATAGGTCATGACCTCGGGGCCGAAGCGCTCGGCACGATCGGCCGCGGCCTTGTCGGCTTCGGCGGTGATGCGATCGCGCACTTCTTCTTCGGCGATGCCCTCTTCCTTGGCCCAATCCTCGATCGGCAGGTCGAGGTTGAGATACTGGATCACGCCTTCCTTGAGGCCATTTACATCCCATTGCTCGGCGTAGGCGTTTTCGGGGATGTGCTTGGAGACGAGATCCTCGATCACGTCGTGGCGCATTTCACCGACGATCTCGGTCAGGCTGGTTGCGTCCATCAGCTCGATGCGCTGTTCGAACACCACCTTCCGCTGGTCGTTCGAGACGTCGTCATATTTGAGCAGGTTCTTGCGGATGTCGAAGTTGCGCGCCTCGACCTTCTTTTGCGCTTTTTCCAGTGCCTTGTTGATCCAGGGATGGACGATCGCCTCGTCTTCCTTGAGGCCAAGCTTCTGCAGCATGCCGTCCATGCGCTCGGAACCGAAGATGCGCATCAAATCGTCCTGCAGCGACAGGAAGAATTTCGACCGGCCCGGATCGCCCTGGCGGCCGGAGCGGCCGCGCAGCTGGTTGTCGATGCGGCGGCTTTCATGGCGCTCGGTGGCAAGCACGTAGAGGCCGCCGGCAGCGAGCGCCTTTTCCTTGAGGCGGGCGACGTCTTCGCGGATCAGCTTTTCCTTGGCATCGCGCTCGGGACCGGCCGGCATGTCGGCCAGTTCATCGGCGATGCGCATGTCGGCGTTGCCGCCGAGCTGGATGTCGGTGCCGCGGCCGGCCATGTTGGTGGCGATGGTGATCGAGCCCGGCTTGCCGGCCTGGGCGACGATCGCGGCTTCACGTTCGTGATGGCGGGCGTTCAGGACCTCAAAGTCCTTGAAGCCGTCCTTGCGCAGCCGTTCGGCCAACTGCTCGGACTTCTCGATCGAGGTCGTGCCGACCAGGGTCGGCTGGCCCTTGGCGTTGGCTTCCTTGATCTCGCGGACGATCGCCTTGTATTTCTCCTCGACCGTCCGGTAGACCTCGTCGTCCTCGTCGATACGGCTGACGGGCAGGTTGGTCGGAACCTCGGTGACGTCGAGATTGTAGATGTTGCCGAACTCTTCCGCTTCCGTCAGCGCCGTGCCGGTCATGCCGGCGAGCTTTTCGTACATGCGGAAATAGTTCTGGAAGGTGACCGAGGCCAGCGTCTGGTTCTCGGGCTGGATCGCCACGTGTTCCTTGGCTTCCAGCGCCTGGTGCAGGCCTTCCGAGAAACGGCGGCCTGGCATCATGCGGCCGGTGAACTCATCGATGATGATGATTTCGTTGTCCTTGACGATGTAGTCCTTGTCTTTCTGGAACAGGCGATGCGCCTTGAGCGCATTGTTGACGTGGTGAACCAGCGCGACATTTTCGATGTCGTAGAGCGACTCGCCTTTCAGCAGGTCCGCCTCGCGCAGCATGTTCTCCATCTTCTCGGTGCCTTCTTCGGTGAAGATGGCGGTCTTCTGCTTCTCGTCGACCTCGTAGTCGGACGGAACCAGGTGGAGAAGGAAGGCGTCGACGGTGTTGTACATTTCCGAACGGTCCTCGAGCGGACCGGAAATGATCAGAGGCGTGCGGGCTTCGTCGACCAGGATCGAGTCGACTTCGTCGACGATGGCGAAGAAGTGGCCGCGCTGCACCATCTGGGCGCGCTCATACTTCATGTTGTCGCGCAGATAGTCGAAGCCGAGTTCGTTGTTGGTGGCGTAGGTGATGTCGCAGGCGTAGGCGGCGCGGCGCTCCTCGTCGGACAGGCCGTGCACGATGATGCCGACCGACAGGCCGAGGAACTTGTAGAGACGGCCCATCCATTCGGCGTCGCGGCGGGCGAGATAGTCGTTGACGGTAACGACATGCACGCCCTTGCCAGTCAGGGCGTTGAGGTAGACGGGCAGGGTGGCGACCAGCGTCTTGCCTTCGCCGGTGCGCATCTCGGCGATGCCGCGGCCGTGCAGCACCATGCCGCCGATCATCTGGACGTCGAAGGGACGCATGCCGAGCGCGCGCTTGGCGCCTTCGCGCACCGTGGCGAAGGCCGGGATCAGCAGATCGTCGAGCGAGGCGCCGTTGGCGATGTCCTGGCGGAACTGCTCGGTCCGCGCCCGAAGCTGCTCATCGGTCAGCGCCTGCAGTTCATTTTCCAGTGCGTTGATCGCTTCCACCCGGGGCCGGGTCGACTTGACGCGGCGGTCGTTGGAGGAACCGAAAATCTTACGGGCGAGACCGCCGAGACTGACCATCAAGTGGTCCTTTCAATTCGAATGAAGCCGACTGTCCGCCGGCCAAGCCTGCCGAGGACATAGGGTGGCAGACTCAACACGAAAAGCGCCCGGAAAACGGTTCTGGACGCGAAGACGATGGACAGATAAGAGGGGGCACACCTTATGTCAACGTTGCAGAGAGCCTGCCGGAGACGCCAAATTCCGCCACATTCAGGTTGATTTGGAAGTGCGGTCATCACCCCACCGGAGAGTTTAGATGTCTTTTTCGTTCCGTAGCGCCTCGCTTGCCCGCGTCGGGCTTGCCGCCGGGCTTGTGGCGCTGTCGTCGCTGCCGCTGGTTGCACAGGAAACTGCGCCTGCACCCCAGGCCGCTGCCCCTGCCGCCGCTGCCGTCGATCCGAACGCGATCGTGGCGACGATCAACGGTCAGAACGTCACCGAGGCCGACATATCCCTTGCCGAGCAGGACCTTGGCCAGCAGTTCGGCAACCTGCCGCCCGAGCAGCGCCGCGCCGCTGCCCTGTCGTCGATCATCGAAATCAGGCTGATGGCTGCCCAGGCCGTCGAGAAGGGCCTCGACAAGGATGCCGACTTCCAGCGTCGTGTCGCCTTCCTCGACCAGCGCGCCCTGCATGGCGAACTGGTGGAAAAGGAAGTCGCCGGCAAGATCACCGATGACGAGATCCGCGCCCGCTACGACAAGGAAATCGCGGCCCAGAAGCCGGTCAATGAGGTCCATGCCCGCCACATCCTGGTCAAGACCAAGGAAGAGGCCGACGCGATCATCAAGAAGCTTGAAGGCGGCGACGACTTCCAGAAGCTCGCCAACGAAAACACCACCGACCCGTCCGGCAAGACCTCCGGCGGCGATCTCGGCTTCTTCGGCCCCGGCCAGATGGTGCCGGAATTCGAAAAGGCCGCACTCGCGCTCGAGATCGGCGCCTACACCAAGGAGCCGGTGCAGACCCAGTTCGGCTGGCATATCATCAAGGTCGAGGACAAGCGCTCGCAGCAGCCGCCGGCATTCGAAACCGTCAAGGACCAGGTCCGCTCGCTGCTGATCCGCGAGAAGTACATCGAACTGGTCAAGCAGGTTCGTACCGCCGGTAAGGTCGAGATCACCGATCCGGCCTTGAAGAAGGCCATCGACGCCATCGACGCCTCGAAGTAATTTTCAACGCTTCCAACTCAAAGGGCGGTGCCTGATGGCGCCGCCCTTTTTGTTTGCGTGCCTTGCAGGTGCGGCCGCTTTCGGAACGCTGTGATGCGTCCGGCTCAAGTCTTGATGCCGTGCGCGATGACCCGGATCGCCTTGCGCAGAGTAGCCTCGTCCTCGTCGAGCCGGCCGGTCAAGAGGTGCACCCAGGCGTAGGACGAGACCATGTCGGCGATCTGGCTGGGGTCGACATCCGCGGCCACTTCGCCGCGTGCCTTGGCCCGCTCGATCAGCTTGCCGGTATGGGCGCGGCGGCCGGCGGAATAGGTGGCCAGCGCCTCTGCGGCGGCGGGGTCCTGCTGCGCTTCGGCGACCAGCGAGCGGAAGATGTTGCCGGCCGGCGTTTCGCGCCACTGCGCAAACAGGCTCCTGGCGAAGATGAACAGGTCTTCCTCGATGTCGCCGGTGTCAGGGTAGGTGATGTCGCGCTTCTGGCGCTGGTAGACCTCGAGCAGCAGCGCGGTCTTGCTCGGCCACCAGCGGTAGATCGTTGGCTTGCCGGCGCGGGCCCGGCGCGCCACCGCCTCGATCGAGAAGCCGGAATAGCCGTTTTCGACCAGCACGGCCTCGGCCGCCTCGAGGATGGCTTCAGCACTTTCCAGGCTGCGCTTGGCGCCGATCGATTTTCGCGCGCTGTCTGCTTCGATGCTCATCTCGTTCTCCGGTTCTCCAATTCTTCTACACCACCTCTTGACGAAACGAAACGGCCCGTTTTATATAACGAAACGTTTCGTTCCGATGGAGATGACAATGACTGCCTCCCCAACCCGCTTTTCCCGCCCGCGTTTCGCCCTCATGGTCCTGCTCGGCGTCTACCCGCTGATCACCGCACTGCTCTACATCATCATGCCGTTGACCGACGGCTGGACGATCTGGCAGCGCACGCTGCTGATTGCGCCGCTGATGGTGTCAGCGATGATCTGGGGCCTGATCCCCACGGTTCAGCGCGTCTTCCGCGGTTTCCTCAATCCGGTCGTCGGCTGACGCTGGCCCACGGCTTCGTGAGGTGAAAACGCCTTGCGAAGCCTCGCGCTATCGGGCAAACGGGGCTTCCCTTACCGTTTCCCGAGCCCGCAGAGGTCCCCTCATGTCCGACGCCATTTCCCCGCTCGCGCCCAAGAAATACCCAAAGATGCCCGCCATCGAAGGCGTGCGCATCGCCACCGCCGAAGCGGGGATCAAGTACAAGGGCCGCACCGACGTGCTGGCCATGGTGTTCGATGAGGGCACGACGGCCGCCGGCGTGTTCACCCGTTCCAAGTGCCCCTCGGCCCCGGTCGATTTCTGCCGCCAGAACCTGTCGGGCGGCAAGGCGCGCATCCTGGTCGTCAATTCCGGCAACGCCAATGCCTTCACCGGCAAGAAGGGCCGCGAGACCACCACGCTGACCGGCCAGGCCGCGGCCAAGGCTGCTGGTTGCACGCCGGGCGATGTCTTCCTGGCCTCGACCGGCGTCATCGGCGAGCCACTCGATGCCGGCAAGTTCAGCCACCTGCTTTCGGGCATGGTCAAGGACGCCCGGCCCGACCAGTGGACCGAGGCCGCCAAGGCGATCATGACCACCGACACCTATCCCAAGGTGGTGACGGCGACCGTCAAGCTCGGCGACACCGACGTCACCATCAACGGCATCGCCAAGGGTGCCGGCATGATCGCGCCCGACATGGCGACGATGTTGTCCTTTGTCGCCACCGACGCGCCGATTGCAGCCGATGTGCTGCAGGACATGCTCTCGCGCGGCACCGCCAAGACTTTCAACGCCGTCACCGTCGACAGCGACACCTCGACCTCCGACACGCTGATGCTGTTTGCCACCGGTGCTGCCGCCAGGCGCGGTGCGCCTGCCATTTCCGACCCCAAGGATGCGCGCCTCGGCGCCTTCCGCCGCGCGCTCAACAAGATGCTCAAGGCGCTTGCCCTTCAGGTCGTGCGCGACGGCGAAGGCGCGCGCAAGCAGGTCGAAGTCACGGTCACCGGCGCCAGGTCGGCGCGTTCGGCCAAGCGCATCGCGCTGTCGATCGCCAACTCGCCGCTGGTCAAGACGGCGGTTGCCGGCGAGGACGCCAATTGGGGCCGCGTCGTCATGGCCGTCGGCAAGGCCGGCGAGCCGGCCGACCGCGATCTTTTGTCGATCTGGTTCGGCGACAACCGCCTCGCCCATAATGGCGAGCGCGATGCGGGCTATTCGGAAGCGGCGACCTCGGCCTATATGAAGGGCGACAACATCGTCATCCGCGCCGATATCGGCATCGGCCGCGGCAAGGCGACGGTGTGGACCTGCGACCTGACCAAGGAATATGTTGCCATCAACGGCGACTACCGGAGCTGATAGCTGACGTGAACCAGAACCGCCCGTCGCATGAACTCGCGATCGTCCGCCGCTACGAGGCGGCGGGTTTTCGCGCCTGGCCGGCGGCGGCGGTTCATTATGACGGCACCTGGCTGGTCCGCCTGACGGCGGGGCATCCGGCCAAGCGGCTCAATTCGGTCAATCCGCTCGACCCCGCCGACATCCGCAATATTCCCGACCGCATCGCCCGCGCCAGCCGCCGCTTCGAGGCTTATGGCCGCCCGCTCACCTTCCGCATGTCGCCTTTGTCGGGTCCGGCGATCGCCGCGCATCTCGACCGCGAGGGCTGGAGCACATTCTCGGAATCGATGGTGATGCGGCTGTCGCTCGACGACGGCGTCGTCGAAAGCGCCATGGACCAGATCCCGCTCAAGGACATCGGCCGCTTCGTCAGTGCCTCGATGGCGGTGCACGGGCTCGACCCCTCGCTCAGGCCCGGCCTGTCCGAGATCATCGGCGCCATCCAGCCGGAAGCCGGCATGTTCGTGCTGGAACAGGACGAGCAGCCGGTGACGGCCGCCATCTGCGTCCACGACACCGATCTGGCCGGCCTGTTCGAGATCGCCACCACCGAAGCCGAACGCGGCAAGGGTTTTGGCCACCGGCTGATCCTGTCGGCGCTGAAATGGGCTCGCCTGCGCGGCGCGCGCCAGGCCTGGCTGCAGGTCGAGGCCGACAATGCCGGCGCCATCCGCCTGTACAAGAAGATGGGCTTCAAGGAAGTCTATCGCTACCACTATCGCCGCCCGCCGGAGGCCTGACTTGACCCAACAGGGAAAACGCCTGCTGCTAGTGGCTGCCTGCGCGCTTGTCGATGCCGACGGTCGCGTGCTGCTGGCCCAGCGCCCCGAAGGCAAGTCGCTCGCCGGCCTGTGGGAGTTTCCCGGCGGCAAGGTCGAGCAAGGCGAGACGCCTGAGGAAACCCTCATCCGCGAGCTGCGCGAGGAGATCGGCATCGAAACCAAGACGGCGTGCCTGGCACCGCTAACCTTCGCCAGCCACACCTACGACGACTTCCATCTGCTGATGCCGCTCTATGTCTGCCGCCGCTTCTGGGGCATTCCCGAACCGAGGGAAGGCCAGGTGCTGAAATGGGTGCGGCCCAAGCAGATGCGCGACTATCCCATGCCGCCCGCCGACGAGCCCCTGATCCCGTTCCTCATCGATCTGCTCTGACGCGGCATATTAGTCAGCGTTAAGCCAAAGTTTATCCAATCGTGAAAAGTTGAATGGCCGCCGCCCGTCTCGGCTGCGCATCGACACGGCTTTTCGCGGGGGACGTTGCCAATGCAGGCTGACAACGAGTGGGATCTGATCCGCCCTGCGCGCTCGTCCTCGACGGCCAGGGCGCGGGCCGGCATCCTGCGTGTCGCGCTGCTGTTCGGCTTCGTGGCGCTCGCGCTGACGCTGTTCGCCACGCCCTTCCTCGAAGACAAGACGCGCCCACTGATCGGCCAGGTTCGGTTCGACGGTCTCGACTACACCGCTACCGGCTCGGTCAACCGCAATTCCACCTACACACTGCGCCGCAGCGTGCTGCAGGATACGCCGCAGTCGGTTTGCGTCATCAACGGCAACGGCCAGCGCAGCGGCCAGTGCTGACGATCCCGGCTTCTCGGCTTCACAGCCCGTTAAGCCTGCGCCGTTAACCTTTCTTAAGATGTCGGCCTTATGGTCTCACGCAACAAAGACGGGTGGACGCGACCGATGATCAGGCGATTTCTCAGGGACGAAAGAGGCGCCACAGCGATCGAATACAGCCTGATCGCGACGCTGATCGCGATGGGAATCATCGGTGGCCTGGGACAATTCGGGACGGCACTCACCGCCTATTGGGAAAACATCGGCACCAAGGTCGCGACACCCTGACGCCTTAGAGCCTAGCTCTTTCCCTCATCCCCCAGCACCTTGGCCAATGACACCTGCGCCGAACCCGGCTTGAGCGGCTTCTGCTGCGAAGGATCGGGCGCCCAGCCCGACAGCCAGACGAACGAAAAGCTCGCCCGCACGCGCCCGTCCGAGTCGGAAAAGCGCTCGGCATAGATCTCCGCCGCGCGCTGGAACAGCCGCCGCGTCGCGGGCTTGCGCGAACGGTCGGCAAGCGCGCTCGTCACGCCCATCGCCCTGAGATCGGCCATCAGCCCGAACATCGTGTCGTAGCGTACCGTCACCGTCTCGACATCGGCGACAGGCAGGGCAAATCCGGCCCGCTGCAGCAACCCGCCGGCATCGCGCACGTCGGTGAAGGGGATCACCCGCGGGCTTGCTCCGCCTGAAAGTTCCGTCTCGGCGGCCAGCAGGCTTTCGCGCAGCTCGACCAGCGTGCCGGCACCGGCCAAAACGCCAAGGAACAGGCCATCCGGCTTCAGCGCGCGCCTGATCTGGATCAGCTGGCCGGGAATGTCGTTGGCTTCCTGCAGCGCCAGCAGCGACACGGCGAGGTCGATGCTCGCCGGCTCCAGCGCGATGGTCTCGGGATCGGAGACGATGCCCGGCCCGCCGCCGAGAAAGGCCGCGTCGGCTTCGACGCGAACCAGTTCGGTGACCTTGCCGCTGGCCGCCAAGACTGCCGTTGCCGCCGGGCTGACCGAAAAGATCGCCGCGCCGCGTTCGAACCTGCGCTCGACTGTCGAGAGCCGTTCGCCGAGGTCTTCGGCGGCGCGCGCCATCAGGAAGTCGGCGCCGGCCACGCCTTGCGCCAATGCGCGCCGACGGTGGGCGATCACGAGGCTGGCGTCGAAAATGGCTTGCACGTCGAGATGTCCTTGTTCGCCGGGTTTCTGCTATGGTCGCCCGACCCAGAACTGTCGTGGCCGATCCGATGCCGGAGATCAAGAGCCTCGCCTTGTCAGTCGCCGCCTGGCCGGCGCGATTGCTGTTTCCGCCCGTATGTGCCGGCTGCCGCCGCCAGGTCACGCAACCCGGCGCGCTCTGCGGCGCGTGCTGGCCAAAACTGCGCTTTCTCGAAAAGCCGTGGTGCGAGGTGATGGGCACGCCGTTTTCCCACGATTTCGGCACAGGCTTCCTCTCGGCCGAAGCCATCGCCAACCCGCCGCCCTTCAACAGGGCCCGCGCCGCCGTCGCTTATTCCGGCGTCGCCCGCCGCATGGTGCAAGGCCTCAAATTCCACGACCGCACCGACCTCGCGCCATGGATGGCGCACTGGATGCTGCGCGCCGGCGCCGAGCTCGTCGCCGATGCCGAAGTCGTCGTGCCGGTGCCGTTGCACTGGCGTCGCTTCTTCTGGCGCAAGTTCAACCAGTCGGCGGAGCTTGGCCGCACCATCGCATCGCTCTCCGGCGTGCCGTTCGCGCCGACAGCCGTTCGCCGCATAAGGCGCACGCGCCAGCAGATCGGCCTTGGCCAGCGTGAACGCGAGGACAATGTGCGCGCCGCGTTCGTCGTTCCGCCCGAGGCCGAGATCGATGTCAGGGGCAGGAGGGTGCTGGTGATCGACGACGTCTACACCACCGGCGCCACTGTTTCGGCAGTGACGCGCGCGCTCAGGAAGGGCGGCGCCAGCGCCGTCGACATCCTGACCTTCGCGCGTGTGCTGCCGGGGGACTTCCGGCCCGACGAGGCAGGCACTATATAGTCGACCAAGGACAACGGATTTTCGTCATGGTCGATGTGACTATCTATACGCGCATGATGTGTGGCTATTGTACTGCGGCCAAGCGCCTTCTGGAGCGCAAGGGCGTTGCATTCACCGAACATGACGCTAGCTTCTCGCCTGAGCTTCGGCAGGAGATGATCACGCGCGCTAATGGACGCGCGACCTTCCCGCAAATATTCATAGGCAACACCCACGTCGGTGGTTGCGACGACCTGCATGACCTCGATTCGCAAGGCAGGCTCGACCAACTTCTTGCAGCCGGCGCATAGAGCTGAGGACGGACCATGGCGATTTTCAAGGCAGCGGCAGTGCAGATGCGTTCGGGCAAGGAGCCGGAGCGTAACGCGCGCGATTTCGAGGCGCTGGTCCGCGAGGCCGCAGGGCTCGGCGCGACCTATGTGCAGACGCCCGAGATGACCGGCGCCGTCGTCGGCGACAAGGACGCGCGTGCTGCGGCGTTTACGTCGGAGGATCGCGACATCATCGTCGCCTCGGGCCGCAGGCTCGCGGCCGAACTGGGCATCCACCTGCATGTCGGCTCGACGGCGATCGTCCGCGCTGATGGCAAGCTCGCCAACCGCGCCTTCCTGTTCGGTCCCGATGGCGCAACGCTTGCCGTCTACGACAAGATCCACATGTTCGACGTCGATCTCGACAATGGCGAGAGCTGGCGCGAGTCCTCGGCCTATGAGCCGGGCACCGAGGCCGTCGTCGCTGACACCTCGCTGGCAAAAATCGGCTTTGCCATCTGCTATGACCTGCGCTTCCCGCAACTGTTCCGTGCCGAGGCCCTTGCGGGCGCCGAAGTGCTGACCGTTCCGGCCGCCTTCACGCGCCAGACCGGCCTCGCCCACTGGCATCCGCTGCTGCGGGCGCGTGCCATCGAAAACGGCGCCTTCGTCATCGCATCGGCCCAGGGCGGCACGCATGAGGACGGCCGCGAGACCTTCGGCCATTCGCTGATCATCGACCCGTGGGGCCGCATCCTTGCCGAGGCCGCGCATGACGAACCCGGCGTCATCGTCGCCGAGATCGACACCCAGCATTCGGCTGATGCGCGCAAGAAGATCCCCAATCTCAAGAATGCGCGCGAGTTCAGGGTGGCGCTTCGTGGAGCCGGCCAGGGAGCGCTCCGGGGAGCCGCGTCTTGATCCGCTTTTCGCTTCATTGCGACCACGCGCATGACTTCGAGGGCTGGTTCCGCAGCAACAACGACTTCGAGACCCAGCGCAAGCGCGGTTTTGTCTCCTGCCCCGAATGCGGCTCGCAGAAAGTTGAAAAGGCGCTGATGGCGCCGGCCGTCTCGACCTCGCGCAAGCAGGAAAAGATGGCGCTCGCCATGGGTGCTGAGCAGCGCAAGATGATGGCCGCGCTCAAGGAGCTGTCCGAGAAGGTGCGTGAGAACGCCGAGAACGTCGGCGACAAGTTCGCCGAGGAAGCGCGCAAGATCCATTTCGGCGAGACCGAAGCGCGCGGCATCTACGGCGCCGCCACCATCGAGGAAGCCAAGGGCCTCGCCGAAGACGGCATCGAATTCATGCCGCTGCCGGTGTTCCCCGACGACCGGAACTGAGTTTTATGGCTGAAGGCGCGGGGGAAATGCGAAAACCTCAGCGTCCAGCGGCTGCTTGCAAGCCCAAATCAGCACGTCCAAGCATCGTCTTTCAGTTCCTGCAATGGCTGGCGTCTAAGTCACACCAGACGCGCGGTATCGACGGCGTGCGGGTCCTCGCATCGGAGATGGCCAATTTGGAGCGCGTCGAGACCGCTTTGAATCTTATCCGCGAACATGATCCCGTTCGCCATGGCCGCCTGATCCGTGACTTGGAGCAGATTTGGGTATGGGCGATCCCCGGGAGTGTCGGCCGCTTCAGGCATTTGGGCTGGACCTGCGACCTCGACAAGCAATTTGTGGAAACGACAGCACCCGATTTGATTGCCTCCGTCATCGTGCACGAAGCAACCCACGCGCGGTTGTTTCGGATGGGATTTGGCTACGAGGAGGCCATCCGGGAACGGGTCGAACAAATTTGCCTGCGCAGAGAATTGGCTTTTGCCGCGAAAGTCCCGAACGGAATCGACAACCATGGGGCGGAGGCGATCCTTCATTCTTTGCCCGACCTGAGCGACGAGGGCTTTGCTCTGCGGCGTAGCGAGAACTACCGTGCGGTTTTCCTGCGAAATGGCGTGCCACGGTGGTTGGTCAGTTTCGTTATCGTGACGGGCAGTTGGCTGCATCGGCGACGACAAAAGAAATCTGCCGGCACTCGCTGAGACCGGCCAGGAAATAGCAGGGAGCAGGGCTTCCATTTCTGCTGGAGATTGTGATGGAACCTCAGATGCACCGCATGGCGGACTATCCCTATCCACTCCACACCAACCGCGAGCTCGAGATGATGCTGGCGGGCACCAAGCCGTTCGCTATTTTTGCTCACGAGCGCGTCGAGGGCTTTGAGAAGCGCGATGCGCTGGACGGTCAAGACTTTGACGCCCACGTGAGAAGTGGTGTGCTGTCCGAGTATGTCAGGACAATCCGACACGCGCCGAGCGGGGTCGATATCGATTACTTTTTTTATGCCCTGCCCGGCGAGGAATGGCGCGTCGAAGCCTGTTTGCTGCTGCTTGAAATGCTGCATCGAGGCGCCTGGTGCCGCCAGCTGGAATGGTTGCAAGGCAGGCTGCTCGGCTACACCGACGAGCAGAACGAGTATCATCTGGCCCGGGTCTATCCGGAAGGATGGAAGCGCTGAGGCGACGCCCCGCTAGCGGGGTGCGCCCTAACTCAGATGCGCTCTCCGACGTCGATCCGGTTGCCGTCGGGGTCGGCAAACACGAAGGCCCGCTGGCCGTAATCCTTGTCTTTCAACGACTTGATGATCCTGACGCCGGCCGCTTCGCAGATCGCGTAGAGCGCGTCGATGTCGTCGACGAACATGTGGAACGCATTGACGGTCGTCGGCGCGTGCTCCTTGCTCTGGCTGAGGTGGATCTCGGCGGCGTCCTTCTTCAGCACCATGAAGCCGACGGGATTGCCGTTCTCGAACACTTTCTGCATGCCGAGAATCTCGGAGTAGAAGCGGAATGCAGCCTGGATGTCGCGGACGGCAAGGCCTGGGGCCGCTCGGCCGAAGGTGATCGAATGAATGGGGGATGGGCTCATCGCGTGCTCCTGATGTCGAACGGCAGGGGCGGCGATGCGCGTGCCGGGTGAGGAGCGGTGTCCTGCCATCAGGCTCGCATGGAAATGGATGTGAGGGAAGACCTGCGGAGGTGAGATCGTTTGGCCATGCCGACGGGCAGGACGAGTGCTGGCCAGGCCTTTTGGGCGCGCTGAGGCTGGTGCGCCGTGCGTGTTCGGGCAACTTCCACCCTTGTGGAATGGCGCCGTCGCGGCATGGATTCCCGACACTCCCCGCTCGCTTCGCTCGCTCACGAGGTCGGGAATGACGAACTTCATGATCGTCACCGCCAATCGCAGACGTTGGAGATTTGTGGAGACGCTCCAGTACACTCGTCATTCCCGACCTCGCGAGCGAGTGAAACGAGCGGAGAGTGTCGGGAATCCATGCCGTGATCTTGCCGCTCCAACACGGTGCAGGATGTCTCGGTCACCACAACCCTGCGCAGGCGCTGCAGCATGCGTGCAGGTTGTCCTCACCCACCGGCCAGATCAAACGCCTTGCGCAGCGTCATTGGCGCGGTGTTGCGCCATGCCGTCACCAGCGCGCTGCGCAATGTCGTCTCGTCCGCTGCCGACAGTATCACCCGGGTCCAGCCCTGCTTGCCCCAGCCGCCTTCGACGGGCCGGAACAGCGCTGCTTCCGCCGCGCACATCATCTCCTGCTGATCGCGCGTCAGCTTGATCACGGCATCGCCGTCCTCGGGCAAGGTGGCGAAGACGCGGTCGCGGATACGGAAGTCGGGCTTGCCGAAATGTGATTTCTCGACCGCCCCGGGCAATTCCAGGGCGATCCGTCTGACATCATCTGGTGTCATGGCTGCTCGATCCCGTCATGGCGAGCTCACCATCCTAGGGTTCCGGGCGGAAGGCGCAAGTTTCAGGCACTCATCTACCGGCGTGAAGGCTACCGCGCGCTCGACGCCTGATCCTGAATGTCGGAGGAAATGAAAAGGCGGCTCTACGCCGCCTTTTCCGCCAGCACCATGTAGTTGACGTCCATGTCGCGGGACTTCTGCCAGCGGTCGGCCAGCGGGTTGTAGGTCACGCCAGTGCGGTCGATGGTGGCGAGGCCGGCTCCGACGAGCGCCTTGTCAAGCTCTTCCGGGCGCACCAGCTTGCCGTACTGGTGGGTACCGCGCGGCAGCCAGCGCAGGACGTATTCGGCCCCGACGATGGCGAGGCCGAGCGCCTTGAAGGTGCGGTTGATCGTGGCGACGAACATGATGCCGCCGGGCTTGACCATCTCGCCGCACTTCTTGACGAACAGCTCGACGTCGGCGACGTGCTCGACAACTTCCATGTTGAGGATGATGTCGAACTTCTCGCCCGCGTCGGCGAGATCCTCGGCAGTCGTGGCGCGATAGTCGATGGTCACGCCGCTTTCGGCAGCATGGATCTTCGCCACCTCGATGTTGGTGACCGAGGCGTCGGCGCCAACGACATCAGCGCCCAGGCGCGCCATCGGCTCGCACAACAGGCCGCCGCCGCAGCCGATGTCGAGGATGCGCAGGCCTTCGAACGGCCGCGCGGCATGGGTGTCGCGGCCGAAGCGCGCTGCGACCTGGTCGCGGATGTAGCCGAGGCGGATCGGGTTGAACTTGTGCAGCGGGCGGAACTTGCCGTTGGGGTTCCACCATTCGGCTGATAGCGCCGAGAACCGCTCGACTTCTCCGGCATCGATCGTCGATGGGCGGGGATCTGGCATTGCTGTGGTCTCCTTCGAGCGCAAGGAAGTCGGGTCTGGCGCCCCGATTGTCAAGGCGACAATTTCCCCAGCCGTCCGATGCTGGCTTGGCACCGGCCTGTCATGGCACGCCGGCAAAAAATGTCGCGCTGATTTGTCTGACTGGGCGTCCTTGCGGAATGCGCGTGTTTTGGCTATGCAGGCCGCGCATTCGACACCGTGCCATTCATCGGTGTTTTCACTCATTTTCCGGCCCCTTGGGGCCGGCGTTTATGGCAAGGGCATTTCGCTTCTATGGCGCGCATCGTGATGAAATTCGGCGGGACATCCGTCGCCGACATCGCCCGAATCCGCAATGTGGCGCGTCATGTCAAACGTGAGGTTGACGCCGGCCACGAGGTCGCGGTCGTTGTCTCGGCGATGTCCGGCAAGACCAACGAGCTCGTCGGTTGGGTGCAGGAAGCCTCGAAGGCCGAAGGCGCCAATTTCAACATCTACGACGCCCGCGAATATGACGCCGTGGTCGCCTCGGGCGAGCAGGTGACGTCTGGATTGCTTTCGCTGGCGCTGCAGGCGATGGGCATCAACGCCCGCTCCTGGCAGGGCTGGCAGATCCCGATCAAGACCGACAACGCCCATGGTGCCGCCCGCATTCTCGACATTGACGGCTCGTTCCTGATCAAGCGCTTCCAGGAAGGCCAGGTCGCCGTCGTCGCCGGCTTCCAGGGCATCGGCCCCGACAACCGCATCGCCACGCTTGGCCGCGGCGGCTCCGACACCTCGGCTGTCGCAATCGCGGCAGCGGTAAAGGCCGATCGCTGCGATATCTACACCGATGTCGATGGGGTCTATACTACCGACCCGCGCATCGAACCCAAGGCAAGGCGGCTGTCGCGCATCTCGTTTGAAGAAATGCTCGAAATGGCCTCGCTCGGCGCCAAGGTGCTGCAGGTCCGCTCGGTCGAACTCGCCATGGTGCACAAGGTCCGCACCTTCGTGCGTTCGTCCTTCGAGGATCCTGATGCGCCCGGCATGGGCGATTTCCTCAACCCGCCTGGTACTCTCATTTGTGACGAGGATGAAATCGTGGAACAGCAGGTCGTCACCGGAATTGCCTACGCCAAGGACGAAGCCCAGGTCTCGCTGCGCCGTGTCGCCGACCGGCCGGGCGTCGCCGGCGGGATCTTCGGCCCGCTGGCCGAGGCCAACATCAATGTCGACATGATCGTCCAGAACATCTCCGAGGACGGCAAGTTCACCGACATGACCTTCACCGTGCCGTCGGGCGACGTCAACAAGGCGCTGGCGGTGCTCGAAAAGATCCGCCCCGACATCGGCTACGATGCCGTCCAGCACGACGAGGGCATGTCCAAGGTTTCGGTCATCGGCATCGGCATGCGCAGCCACGCCGGCGTCGCCGCCACCGCCTTCCAGGCGCTGGCCGCCAAGGGCATCAACATCCGCGCCATCACCACCTCCGAGATCAAGATTTCGATCCTTATCGACGGGCCTTACACCGAACTTGCTGTTCGGACTTTGCATTCCGTCTACGGGCTCGATAAGCAGTAGTATTAGGAGTCGAGCGTCACCGCGTTGCCGGCGTGGCAAGCATGTACCGCGCCGGCTTCAACCATTGGAGACGGTGAATGATACGTGACATGGCCGCCGGGCCGCGCGTACTTCTGAAACGGCTCCGCGAATTGATGGCGGAGCCCCTCGAGCCACAGGAACGGCTCGACAGGATCGTGCGCGATATCGCCGCCAACATGGTGGCCGAAGTCTGCTCGCTCTACGTGCTGCGCGCCGACTCGGTGCTCGAGCTCTACGCCACCGTCGGTCTCAATCCCAACGCCGTCCACCTGGCGCAGCTCAGGCTCGGCCAGGGTCTCGTCGGCACCATCGCTGCGAGCGCGCGCGCGCTGAACCTGTCCAACGCCCAGGAGCATCCCGCCTTCGCCTACCTGCCGGAGACGGGCGAGGAAATCTATCATTCCTTCCTCGGCGTGCCGGTGCTCAGGGCAGGGCGCACGCTCGGCGTTCTGGTCGTGCAGAACAAGACCATGCGGCATTACCGCGACGACGAGATCGAGGCGCTCGAAACCACCGCCATGGTGATCGCCGAGATGATCGCTTCGGGTGACATCGGCCGGCTCAGCCGTCCCGGGCTCGAACTCGACATGTCGCGCCCGGCGAGCTTCACTGGCATCGCCTTCAACGAAGGTGTCGGCCTTGGCCATGTCGTGCTGCACGAGCCGCGCATCGTCGTCACCAACCTGTTCAACGAAGACAGCGACGAGGAGCTGCGCCGCCTTGAGGTTTCGCTCGGCTCGCTGCGCCTGTCGATCGACGACATGCTGGAGCGCCGCGACGTCGCCTTCGAGGGCGAGCATCGCGAGGTTCTCGAAGCCTACCGGATGTTCGCCAATGACCGTGGCTGGGTGCGACGGCTCGAAGAGGCGATCCGCAACGGCCTGACGGCGGAAGCCGCCGTCGAAAAGGTGCAGAGCGACATGCGCGCGCGCATGCTGCACATGACCGATCCTTATCTGCGCGAGCGGATGAGCGATTTCGACGATCTCGCCAATCGCCTTTTGCGCCAGCTGATGGGCCGCGGCCCGGAGACGATCGCCGAATCCCTGCCCAAGGACGCCATCATCGTCGCGCGTTCGATGGGGGCAGCCGAGCTGCTCGACTATCCGCGCGACAGGCTGCGTGGCCTTGTGCTGGAAGACGGTGCGCCGACCAGCCACGTCGTGATCGTCGCGCGTGCCATGGGCATTCCCGTCGCCGGCCAGATGAAGGGCGCCGTTTCCATGTCGGAAAACGGCGACCCGATCATCGTCGACGGCGTCGAGGGTTTCGTCCACCTGCGGCCGCAGCCCGATCTGGAAGCTGCTTACGCCGAGAAGGTGCGCTTCCGCGCCCGCCGGCAGGAACTCTACCGCGAACTGCGCAAGAAGCCGTCCGAGACCAAGGATGGCGTCAAGGTCGATCTTTTGATGAACGCCGGCCTTGCCGTCGACCTGCCGCAGCTCGCCGAGGCGGGTGCCGCCGGCATCGGCCTGTTCCGCACCGAGCTGCAGTTCATGGTCGCTTCGACCTTCCCGCGCGCCGAAGCGCAGGAGAAGCTCTACCGCGACGTGCTCGACATCGCGCGCGGCCGTCCCGTCACCTTCCGCACCATCGACATCGGCGGCGACAAGGTGCTGCCCTATTTCAAGGGCTCGGTGCAGGAAGAGGAAAATCCGGCGCTCGGCTGGCGCGCCATCCGCTTGACGCTCGACCGTCCCGGCCTGCTGCGCACCCAGATCCGCGCGCTGCTCAAGGCTGCTGGCGGGCGCGAGCTCAAGGTCATGCTGCCGATGGTCACCGAACTCTCGGAGATCGCCCAGGCGCGCGAGATCATCGACCGGGAAGTCAGGCACCTGTCGCGCTTCGCCCACCATCTGCCGACAAGCCTGAAGCTCGGCGCCATGATCGAGGTGCCGTCGCTCTTGTGGCAGCTCGACGAGCTGATGCAGGCTGTCGATTTCGTCTCCGTCGGCTCCAACGACCTGTTCCAGTTCGTCATGGCCGCCGATCGCGGCAACACCCAGCTCGCCGATCGCTTCGACACGCTGTCGGTGCCGTTCCTGCGCGTGCTCAAGCAGATTGCGGACGCGGGTGTGCGCAACCACACGCCGGTCACCCTGTGCGGCGAACTCGCCGGCAAGCCGATATCGGCGATGGCGCTGCTCGGTCTCGGCTACCGTTCCATTTCGATGTCGCCGGCCTCCATCGGCCCGGTCAAGGCGATGCTGACCGAGCTTCCGCTTGGCGAGCTCACCGCCTTTCTCGACGATAACCTTTCCGGTCCTGCCGCCAGCCTGCCGATGCGCGCGCTGCTCCAGGCCTTTGCGGACGACCGTTCCATACCATTATGATCAGCCTGCCTCATGACCGAATGAACCAAGTCGTCAAGCGCTTCGACATGCTCGAAGCGCAGATGGCGGCCGGGCCTGCGCCTGACGTCTACGTCAAGCTGGCGTCCGAATATTCCGACATCCAGGACCTCGTTGCCAGGATCCGCGAGTTGCGCGGCGCCGAGCAGGAGCTTGCCGATCTCGAAGCGATGCTGTCCGACAAGGGCACCGACGCCGAGATGCGTTCGCTAGCCGAGATGGACAAGCCCGACGTCGAGGACCGTATCGAGAGCCTGCAGCACGAAATACAGATCCTGCTGTTGCCCAAGGACGCGGCTGACGAACGCAACGCCATCCTCGAAATCCGCGCCGGTACCGGTGGCGACGAGGCCGCTCTTTTTGCCGGCGACCTCTATCGCATGTACGAGCGCTACGCCGCCTCCAAGGGCTGGCGTTTCGAGGTTGCGTCAGCCAGCGACGGCGACGCCGGCGGTTTCAAGGAAATCATCGCCACCGTCTCGGGCAAGGGCGTGTTCGCGCATCTGAAGTTCGAGTCCGGCGTCCATCGCGTCCAGCGCGTTCCGGCGACCGAAGGCAGCGGCCGCATCCACACCTCCGCCGCGACGGTCGCGGTGCTTCCGGAAGCCGAGGAAGTCGACATCGACATCCGCCCCGAAGACATCCGCATCGACACGATGCGTGCTTCGGGCTCGGGCGGCCAGCACGTCAACACCACCGACTCGGCCGTGCGCATCACCCACCTGCCCACCGGCATCATGGTGGTGCAGGCGGAGAAGTCGCAGCACCAGAACCGGGCGCGGGCCATGCAGATTCTGCGCGCCCGCCTCTACGACATGGAGCGCAGCCGCGCCGACGAGGAGCGTTCCTCGTCACGCAAGTCGCAGGTCGGCTCCGGCGACCGCTCCGAGCGCATCCGCACCTACAATTTCCCGCAAGGACGCCTGACCGACCACCGGATCAACCTGACGCTCTACAAGCTCGACCGGGTGATGATGGGTGAGCTCGACGAGGTCGTCAGCGCGCTGATCTCCGATCACCAGTCGAGGCTTCTGGCCGACATGGGCTCGGATGGCTGAGATTGCCGCCCGCCCAGCAGCGCAAAACATGTTGCCGGGCATGCGATGCCCTACCCCCACCCCTGGCCCCTCCCCACAAGGGGGAGGGGGACTGGTTCGTCGGCCTCATGACCAAAGTCGGCAGCGGCTAAACGGTCGCCGTTGTGCGTCGAGATTCCCCTCCCCCTTGTGGGGAGGGGTTAGGGGTGGGGGTATTTTCGTCGTGGACGATGCGGGTAGGGTTGGCGGATGAGTCTGCTGGCCGAGACGCTCGCCGCGCTCCACGTCGCTGCCCGCCGGCGCCTCGTCGATGGTGGCATTGACGGTGCCGCGCTCGACGCTCGGTTGGTCGTCGAGCACTTCACCGGCACTACGCGCACGGATGCAGTGCTGCGGCCCGACACACCCGTTACTGCTGATGCCGTCCGGTCAGCCGCCGCCGCACTCGACCGCCGCATATCGGGCGAGCCCGTTCACCGCATCCTCGGCTACCGCGATTTCTACGGCATGCGCCTCAGCCTCTCCCCAGAGACGCTTGAACCACGCCCCGACACCGAAACGCTTGTCGATGCCGTCTTGCCATTCGTCCGTGAGACGACGGCGCGCGAGGGCATCTGCCGCATCCTCGACCTTGGCACAGGCACCGGCGCGATCGCGCTGGCTCTTGTCACCCAGGAGCCACTGGCCGTGGCGATCGGCGTCGACGTCTCCGACGACGCGCTGGCGACGGCGGCGGCCAATGCCGGCCAGCTTGGCGTGTCGGCGCGCTTTACGGCAAAGAAATCCGACTGGTTTGCAGAGATAATTGGCCTGCACCATTTAATCGTCTCAAATCCTCCCTATATCTCTTCTTCAGAGATCGAGAATTTGCAGAACGAGGTTCGCAATTTTGATCCGCGCCGCGCGCTCGACGGCGGCCCGGACGGTCTTGAGCCATACAGAATGATCGCGTCGGGTGCTGCGCGCCATCTTGAGAAGGATGGCCTTGTCGGGCTCGAAATCGGGCACGACCAACGGCGCGATGTAACCGGGATATTCGAGCAAGCCGGCTACCAATTGTTGGCCCAGCACAAGGACTTGGGCGGCAATGACCGGGTGCTCGTATTCCGCCGCTGAGCCGGGCTTTTGGGCACCGCAAAAAACCGCTTGGCAAGGAAAGTGATTGCCGCTAGGTTCCCGGCAACCGGATGAGACGAAGCAGGCAGTGCTGTTAAACGATTCGGTTTCCTTCGAAACTAGCTGCCTTCTTGCGTAGACGACGCTCAAGCTTCGTGCGGGGATCGTCCGGCAAGTGACATGAACCGAAACAGGATGGCATGTGGCGCCGACGCAGTAAAATTGCGGGCGATCACCGGCGGAAGAATACGAAACGGCAGGCCGCCTAAGTGCCCCCGTTCGGATTAGACTTCAACACAAAGAGAATCTGATGAGGCCACAACAGCAGAATAGGCGCATGCGCGGTCGTAACAACAATAACAACAATAACAGCAGCAATAACAACAACGGCAATAACAACCGCAAGGGTCCCAACCCGCTTACGCGCAACTACGAGAGCAACGGACCTGACGTAAAGATCCGTGGCTCCGCGCAGCAGATCGCCGAAAAATACACCACCCTGGCGCGCGACGCGCACAGCTCTGGCGATCGCGTGATGGCCGAAAACTATCTGCAACACGCTGAGCACTACAATCGCATCATTGCCGCCGCCATGGCGCAGATGCCGATCCAGCAGCAGCAGCAGAGCCGCGACGACTTCGACTCCGACATGGATGACGAGCGCGACGACGACGGCATGGGCAACAACGTTGCCGACATGCAGGTCCAGCAGCCTCAGTCCCAGCCGCAGCCGGTCGTCAATGGTTCCGGCCCGCAGCCTGATATCGAAGGCACGCCGGCCGAGGTCGCGCTTAACCCGGAAGCCGCCGAAGGCCAGCCGCGTGAAGGCCGCCGCGAGCGTCGCCCCAACCGCAACGAACGCCGTCCGCGCCATCATGAGCAGCAGGCCGACGCACCGCAGGCGGATGTCGCAGTGACCGAGCAGCCGCAGCCGCAAGCCGTGGTTGCCGAAGCAATCGTCACGGAGGCAGTCGTCGCCGAGCCGGCCCCTGCTGTCGAAGCTGCCGAGGGTGAAGTCACCGCCGCGCCGCGCCGTGGACGTCGTCCGCGCCGTGGCGAACGCGCTGCCACCGAGGTGCAGGGCGAAGCTGGCGAAGCGCCGGCAGCTGAGCCTGCTGTCGTCGAAGGCTGATCGCCTTTCGCAGGCAGGGCTTCGAAACCATTAAAGACGGCGGGATGAAAATCCCGCCGTTTTTGTTTTTGTCCTCGGTCCGGAAATCAGGTTTGATTTTCCAAATGCTCGGTGCGCAGAGTCAAAAATGTTGGAGCGCTCTTTGTACGTCAAAAAATGACGCGCGGCGCGCCCGGCTCCTTGAGGTATATCGTCCTACTCACCATATCAGCCTCAGTTGGGGCCGGCCCGGTCGGGCGGACCCGTCACCCTGAACCTAACCGGTGCCGCAAAGCGGGCCGGGTACGGAATGGAGACATCGAATGAATCTTGAGAAATACTCCGAGCGCGTCCGCGGCTTCATCCAGTCCGCGCAGACCTACGCCCTTTCCAACAATCACCAACAGTTCACGCCCGAGCACATCCTCAAGGTGCTGATGGACGACGAAGAGGGATTGGCCTCTTCGCTGATCGAGCGCGCCGGTGGCAATGCCGGCAATGTCAGGCTTGGTGTCGAGGCGGCCCTCAAGGCGATGCCGAAGGTTGAGGGCGGCAACGGCCAGCTCTACATGGCGCAGCCGCTCGCCAAGGTGTTTTCCTCGGCCGAGGATCTGGCCAAGAAGGCCGGCGACAGCTTCGTCACCGTCGAGCGCCTGCTGACCGCGCTCGCGGTCGAGAAGTCGGCCAAGACCGCCGACATCCTCGCTAAGGCGGGCGTCACCGCGCAGGCGTTGAACCAGGCGATCAATGACATTCGCAAGGGGCGTACCGCCGACTCGGCAAGCGCCGAGCAGGGTTACGATGCCTTGAAGAAATACGCCCGCGACCTCACCGCCGATGCCCGCGCAGGCAAGCTCGATCCGGTCATTGGCCGCGACGACGAGATCCGCCGCACCATCCAGGTGCTGTCGCGCCGGACCAAGAACAACCCGGTGCTGATCGGCGAACCCGGTGTCGGCAAGACAGCCATCGCCGAGGGCCTCGCGCTGCGCATCGTCAATGGCGACGTGCCCGAAAGCCTCAAGGACAAGCAGCTGATGGCGCTCGACATGGGCGCGCTGATTGCTGGTGCGAAATATCGCGGCGAGTTCGAGGAGCGGCTGAAGGCCGTGCTTTCAGAAGTCACCTCGGCTGCCGGCGGCATCATCCTGTTCATCGACGAGATGCATACGCTTGTCGGTGCCGGCAAGGCCGATGGCGCGATGGATGCGTCCAACCTTTTGAAGCCTGCGCTAGCGCGCGGCGAGCTGCACTGCGTCGGCGCCACCACGCTCGACGAGTATCGCAAGCATGTCGAAAAGGACGCGGCCCTTGCCCGCCGGTTCCAGCCGGTCTTCGTCTCGGAACCGACGGTCGAGGACACCATCTCGATCCTGCGCGGCCTGAAGGAGAAGTACGAGCAGCACCACAAGGTGCGCATTTCCGACTCGGCACTTGTCGCTGCCGCGACGCTGTCGAACCGCTACATCACCGACCGCTTCCTGCCGGACAAGGCGATCGACCTCGTCGACGAGGCCGGTTCGCGGCTGCGCATGCAGATCGATTCCAAGCCGGAAGCACTCGACGAGATCGACCGCCGCATCATGCAGCTCAAGATCGAGCGCGAGGCGCTCAAGATCGAGAAGGACGACGCCTCGCGCGACCGTCTCGATCGGCTGGAAAAGGAGCTGGCCGGGCTCGAGGAAGAGTCGACACGGGTGACCAGCCAGTGGATGGCCGAGAAGGAAAAGCTCGGCCTTGCCGCCGACCTCAAGGGCCAGCTCGAAGAAGCACGCAACGAACTCGCCATCGCCCAGCGCAAGGGCGAGTTCCAGAAGGCGGGCGAGCTAGCCTATGGCCGCATCCCCGAGCTTGAAAAGAAACTCGTCGAAGCCGAAGCGCTCGAAGGCCGCGGCACCATGGTCGAAGAGACAGTCACGCCAGACCATGTCGGCCATGTCGTGTCGCGCTGGACCGGCATCCCGGTCGACAAGATGCTCGCAGGCGAGCGCGACAAGCTGTTGCGCATGGAAGACGAGATCGGCGTGCGCGTCGTCGGCCAGGGCGAAGCCGTCCAGGCGGTGTCCAAGGCTGTGCGGCGTGCCCGCGCCGGCCTGCAGGATCCGAACCGGCCGATCGGCTCGTTCATGTTCCTCGGCCCGACCGGCGTCGGCAAGACCGAACTCACCAAGGCGCTCGCCGACTATCTGTTCGACGACGAGCATGCGCTGGTGCGTATCGACATGTCCGAGTACATGGAAAAGCACTCGGTCGCCCGGCTGATCGGCGCGCCTCCCGGCTATGTCGGCTATGAGGAGGGTGGAGCGCTGACCGAAGCTGTCCGCCGCAGGCCTTACCAGGTGATCCTGTTCGACGAGATCGAAAAGGCGCATCCCGACGTCTTCAACGTGCTGTTGCAGGTGCTCGACGACGGCCGCCTGACCGATGGCCAGGGCCGCACCGTCGACTTCCGCAACACGCTGATCATCATGACCTCCAACCTCGGCGCAGAATATCTTGTGGCGCTGGGCGAGGGCGAGGATGTCGACAAGGTCCGCGACGATGTCATGGGCGTGGTAAAGAGCGCGTTCAGGCCGGAGTTCCTGAACCGCATCGACGAGGTCATCCTGTTTCATCGCCTGCGTCGCCAGGACATGGGCAAGATCGTTGCGATCCAGCTCAAGCGGCTCGAAAAGCTGTTGTCCGACCGCAAGATCGTCCTGTCGCTCGACCAGGATGCGATCGATTGGCTCGCCAACAAGGGTTACGACCCGGCCTATGGCGCGCGTCCGCTGAAGCGCGTGATCCAGAAGGAACTGCAGGACCCGCTCGCCGAAAAGATCCTGCTCGGCGACATCCTCGACGGCTCGACTGTCAAGATCACCTCGGGCTCGGACCGGCTCAACTTCCGGTCAAAGCCAACGGTCGTGAGCGAAGAGGCGGCTGCGTAAGCACCGTTTACCCTCCCCCTTGTGGGGAGGGTCGACGCGCAGCGTCGGGGTGGGGGTGCTTTGACATACCCCCACCCCGGTCCCATCAATTTGCTTCGCAAATTTCTTTCACCGACCCTCCCCACAAGGGGGAGGGTAAAGGTCAGCCATGACACTCGACGAATACAACGGCTTCTGCGCTTCGTTGCCCCACACGACCCATGTCGTGCAATGGGGCGGGGCGCATGTCTGGAAGGTTGGCGGCAAGGTCTTTGCCATCGCTGGCTGGAGCGATGGCGACGGGCTCGCCGTCACCTTCAAGGTCTCCGAGATGGCCTTCGACATCCTGAAGGAGCAGCCCGGCCTCAGGCCGGCACCTTATCTCGCCTCGCGCGGCATGAAGTGGATCCAGCGCCAGACCGGCGAGACCATGGATGACCAGGGGCTGCGCGACTACATCGGCGAAAGCCACCGGCTGATCGCCGTCAAGTTGCCCAAGGCAACGCGCAAGCAACTCGGCTTTCCTGCCTGACGTCGATTCGCGGCGCGCGCTCGACCGTCCCAAGGTCTCAAAATCCACCTAACGCGGTCATTTTCATGCCCCGTTCATGTTGGAAAGGTTAGCAGATCGTTATTGGATGTCGGTGGATAACAGTGATTCCACCGGGCTGCCTTTGCGGCAGTCGAGATTTGGAGAGATTTGGCGACCATGTTGCGCAAGATCGTTGTGCTTTCAGCCATGGCCACCGGCCTGTCGGCGCTCCAGGCAGCGGCTGCGGCCGCGCCTTCGGGCGAGCAGATGCCAATGCCTCCTGCGACAGACCAGCAGATGATCCGTCTGGCGCAAAACAGCGACGTCGAGATTTTCTACGACAGCCGCGGCAACCGCGTGCTCGTCGATCCCTACACCGGCAAGGTCATCGCCGTGCAACCGCCGGAGAGCCGCCTCAACCGGCCCGCGTTGCGGCGCGAACAGCGCCGTCAGGAGCTGCGTCGCGACTACCGCCAGGGCGACGTGCTGCTCGGGCCTGCTGACGACGGCTATTACAGCGACGACGCGCTTGCCGTTCCGGCCGATCCCAATGGCGACGACTACTACAACAACGATCCCAACGCCTTCCCGGAGGCACCGGGCGGGCCGCGCGTCGTTTCGCGCGAGCCGCTGCAGAGCCCTGACGACCAGCCGGCGCTGCCGGCCACCCCGCGCATCACCGAGCAGCCGCTCGAGCCGTCGATCGCGGTCAAGGGCCGCGAGGACGTCGCTTCGCTGCAGATCCTGCTTGATCGTCTCGGCGCTTCGCCTGGGGTCATCGACGGCCGCTTCGGTTCCAATGTCGACAAGGCGCTGGCCGCCTACAACGAGATGACCGGCGCCAGCCTGAAATCGACCGACGCCGAGGGCATCAAGGCAGCGCTCGCCGAGACTGGCGGCGACGCCTTCGGTTCCTACACCATCACCCCGGAAGACGCCGCCGGGCCATACATCGCCTCGGTGCCGGCCGACTACAGCGAGAAGGCCCAGCTCGAGCGCATGGCCTTCACCTCGGTCACCGAAATGCTGGCCGAGCGTTTCCACATGGACGAGAACTACCTCAAGGCGATCAACCCGGAGCTCAACTTCAACCGGCCTGGCACCATCGTGAAGGTCGCCAATTTCGGCAAGCTGGTGAACAAGCCGGTTGCGCGCATCATCGCCGACAAGGGGCTGAAGCAGGTCCGCGCCTACAACGAGGCCGGCCAGCTTGTCGCCGCCTATCCGGCGACCATCGGCTCGGGCGACACGCCGTCGCCGACCGGCATCCATGCGGTGTCGCGCGTCGCGCTCGATCCCAACTACACCTACAACCCCAAGATCAATTTCAAACAGGGCGAAAACGACAAGGTCCTGACCATTCCGCCGGGGCCGAACGGCCCGGTCGGTTCGGTCTGGATCGCGCTCGACAAGCCGACCTACGGCATTCACGGCACGCCCGATCCCTCCAAGATCGGCAAGACCGAAAGCCATGGCTGCGTGCGCCTGACCAACTGGGATGCGCGCGAACTCGCCAAGATCGTCAAGTCGGGCGTACCGGTCGAGTTCATGGAGTAGCCTCCCGCCGGCCCGTTGGGGCACGGCGGGCGAAGAATTCGCAGGTATGCATGCAGCCGACTGTGCAGGAAATCGCCGCGGCCTTGCATGCGCCTGACATGGTGTCGGCGACCATCATCGACAGCGGGCAGAACAACCGCGTCCTCGACACGGGCCGGCACGTCGTGCGGGTGCCCCGACATGACGAGGCGCGAAGCGATCTTGTCCGCGAGGCGGCCATCCTGGCCGTGCTCGCGCCAAGGCTGCCCTTGCCCGTACCAGTGCCGGAGTTGCGGACTGTCGGCACGCATGTCGTCGCCGTTCATCGCAAGCTGCCGGGCCAGCCGCTTCTGTCGCTCGACGGAATGGATGACGCCCAAAAGAATGAATTGGCCCGTGACCTCGCGTTGTTCCTGCGCGCCCTTCATGCGATCCCGGTCGAGCTCCTGCCAGCCGAGGCCTCTCCCGATCCCATGGCCGAATGGCACGAGCTTCTCGACCAGCTAGAAGCCAAGGCGCTGCCGCTGCTGCCTGCGGCCGTCGGCAGTTCCATCCGCGACAGTTTCATCAGGTTTCTTGGGCGTGCCACTGCTACCCCGCGCAGGATCATCCATGGCGATTTCGGCACCGGCAACATCCTCGTTGCGGATGGCAAGGTCTCTGGCGTCATCGACTTCGCAGGCTGCGGGATCGGCGATCCCGCCTATGATTTCGCCAGCCTGTCCGCCGGCCTTGGTGACGATTTCCTGGCGCTGATGGCGCCGCACTATCCTGGCATCGCCGCGATGTCGGACCGCATCACATTCTATCGCAGCACTTTTCCATTGCTCGACATGCTTTTCGGCGTCGATCATGGCGATGCGGCGGCACTCGAAGCCGGGTTGCGGGCCTTGACCGGGAGCGGCCGCCTGAATGCGGTCTTGCATTTGCATCGCGGCAGCCGGCAAATGTCGTGGAGCTTCAGGAAGTCCAGAATGAACATCCGCCCCGAACAGCCCGCCGACATCGACACCATCCGTGCGCTGACCCGTGCTGCGTTCGCCAATGCGCCGCATTCGAGCCAGACCGAGGCGGCGATCGTCGACGCCTTGCGTGATGCCGGCGCGCTGACCCTGTCGCTGGTGTCGGAGGACAATGGCGAAATCCTGGGGCACGTCGCCTTTTCGCCCGTCACCGTCGGCGGCGACGCCGGCTGGTACGGCCTTGGCCCGGTTTCGGTCTGGCCTGAAAGCCAGGGCAGGGGCATCGGCCAGTCGCTGATCCGCCACGGACTCGACGCGCTCAGGCAGATGGGCGCCAAGGGCTGCGTGCTGATCGGCGATCCGGCCTATTACAGCCGCTTCGGTTTTGTCGCCGACCCCGCAGTCACCTATGGCGACATTCCGCCTGAATATGTCCAGCGCCTGGCATTCGGCCAGCACATCGCCCGCGGCGAAATCCTCTATCACGCAGGCTTCGAGGCAAGCTGAGCCGGGTGGCCAGCGCTCAGTGCACGCTCGCTGTCTCCCTGGCGAGGACCTCGACCAGCCGGTCGAAGCCCGTGCCGGTGCCCGCAATGCGCGCCGCCATCGCCTCGGCGGTGCCGAGAAAGGCCAGTTGCTCGGTGAACTTCATCCGCGTCCGGCCGGCATCGGGCAAGAGCTCGATGGTCGCCAGCGATGCAGAGATGCGCTTGCCGCCATGGCTCATCTCGAAGCCGTAGATGATGCGCCGCTCGGCCACGATGTCGAAATAGTCGGCGCGGAACGCCAACTCCGCCCCATCGGGCATGCGCCAGCTTTTGGCCTCGATGCCGCCGACGCGGAAATCGAAGCTGTCTTCGAGTTCGGTCCAGTCCGGATGACAGTCGTTCCATGCGCGCTTGAGTTTTGGCTCCGACCAGAAGCGGAAGGCGTGTTTCGGGGAGGCCGGCAGCTCGCGCTCGATGACAAAGGTCTTGTGCGCCACGTCAGTCATTCTGCTTCCTCCTCGGGAAAATCCTTCATTGCCTGGATGAGGCGGTCGAATGCCTGGTTCATCGCACTCTGCCGCTGTCTCACCCAGTCGTCGATGCCAGCCAATGCCGTGGGTTCGATCGTATAGGTGCGGGTCCGGCCGACCTTGCGCGAGGCGACGATGCCGCCATCCTCGAGCACCTTCAGATGTTTCAGCGCCGAAGGCAGCCGCATGCCGTGTGGTTCGGCCAGTTGCTTGACCGTTGCCGGGCCGATGCTCAGGCGCTCGACCATGCCGCGCCGGCCGGCGTCGGCAAGGGCGGTGAAAACGCGATCCAGCTGTTGCGCTTCGATCATCGCTGCGTCCCGTTGGTGTCAGGCCCGATCGTATCAGGCGTTGTCATGGAGAAACCGTGCCGGCATGGCTTCGCGATAGGGGAAGAAGTGGAAATAGGGCCGCGCCTCGGCGAGCGTCCGCCGCACCGACGGGCGCGCGACAAGCCGCTCGAAATAGGCGGCGAGGTTGCGCTGGCTGCTTGAGAAGGGATGCACGATCGAGGCGTAGAACAGGCCCGGCGTGGCTGAGCAGTCGGCAATGGTGAAATCCTCGCCTGTCGCCCAGCTCTTGCCGGCCAGCTGGCTCTCGATCATCGCATAGGCGGTGTCGAGCGTCCGCCGCGCCTCAGCCACGCCGACCGGGTCGTTGCCGCCTTCGGGGCGTATCCTGTCGGTGACGATCTTCTGCATCGGCACGCTGACATAAAGATCGAAAAAGCGCTCCCACAGCCGCGCGTCGAGCTGGCGCTCGGCCTCAGTGGGCAGCATCGTCACCGGCCCGGGATAATGCTGCTGGAGATACTCGATGATGATGCTGGTCTCCGGCACCACGCGCTCGCGCGCCCCGTCATGCAGCACCGGGATCTTGCCAACCGGCCACTTCGCCGTCAGCGCCGCCGTCTCGCCAGGATCACCGAGGTCGACAATCACCTGGTTGAACGCGGTCCCGTTCTCGTAAAGCGCAATCAGCACCTTGTGACAGAACGAGGCGAGGGGATGGGAGTATAGCGTCAGCGCCATCGTGGGGTTGCTCCAACAGTTTCCGTGAGAGGAAACTATGCGGCGTCGGCGGGGTTGGCAAGAGAAAGTTTCCAAGAAGGGAAACTATTTGACTTCGGTTGACGGACACCAACGTTGAACGTGGAGAGGTTTTCCACGGTCGGTGATTTTTCCTGATGCTTTTGGCAGCCAATTTTCTACGCCTCATTCCTTCGTACCCCCCTCTGGCCTGCTGGCCATCTCCCCCACAAGGAGGGAGATCACGCCTTCATCGGCGCCTTGGCTAATCACCGGCGTCGCACCGCCAGCTCTTTATTCTTTACAAACTTGCAGGAGCGAAGCGCCGCCGGTGACGTGACTAATCTCCCTCCTTGTGGGGGAGATGGCCGGCAGGCCAGAGGGGGGTGCGAAGGATCGCGACCTTGCCGGCACCGTTGGCTCGCGGAACCGTCACGGCATGGATCCCCGGGTCTCCGCACGTCGCTTCGCTCCTGCTCCGCCCGAGGATGACGAAGGCATTTTGGGCTTCGGCTAATCTCCAAAATCGCAATTGGCAGAAAATGCTGGACAACTGGTTGGCAAGATGGCGAGATTGATGCGCTCTGCCAGTAGCCGCCGTCGACGATTAGCGGTGGACCCCAATGCCTTCGTCATCCTCGGGCGGAGCAGGAGCGAAGCGACGTGCGGAGACCCGGGGATCCATGCCGTGAACTGGCAACTGCCCCCGTGGTGCATGATGGCCCATCGGCATCGCCGCCTGTCACCATCTGTCACCAACCCGCGTGGATAGCCGCGCCCGATTTTCCACGCCCTCGCCACCTCCCGTACAATCATCGCCAGTTCCTCCCACGGGAACACCGGTCGCGACGGTGGTCGAGTGGGGAGGGACCGGCGCCTCCGGCGACGAGCCAACGTAGCTCGTCGCCCGGGGAGGTTCCGTCAATAGGTTCCCCTCCCGGGACTATGCCCGGGGTGCGCTGGACGAGCGCTAGTGCGGCTGCCGAAAAGCGCAAATGCTTCAAGGCAGCCTGCGGAAGCGGAACGGGCGGGAACAGAAATCGCCGGCGGAGCGCGAGGTTCGCGCTACATATCAGACTATCGGCAGGCACGGCCTCGCGCCCCGCTTCCCGACTGCTCCCCAAACCGGGAGTGTTCTTTGACAATGGCCAGGCGCGAAAGCGAGCGTGGCAAGGATGAAGCGCGCGACCTCACCTTCTCCCACAAGGGGAGAAGGCAAGACCGCGTAGCTCCTCGCCACAGGACAAACCCATGTCGCCTGGCTTCCAGAAATCGTCCCCCTGGTCGCTTCCCGCCCGACGCGCGCCCACATAGTCTCGTCGCATGGACATCTCCGACACCACGCCGGCCCCGGCCAACAACAACCACGTCTTTTGCCCGCCCGAGGCGCGGCGCTATGTGCTTGTCTCGGCGATCCTTGCCTCGAGCATGGGTTTCATCGACGGCTCGGTGGTGTCGCTGGCGATGCCGGTCATCCGTGCCGATCTCGGGGCGTCGCTCGTCGACGCCCAGTGGATCAGCAACGGCTACATGCTGTTTTTGTCGGCGCTCGTCCTGCTTGGCGGTGCGGCCGGCGACGTCTTCGGCGTCCGCAACATCTTCGCCACCGGCATCGTGCTGTTCATGATCACCTCGGCGGCCTGCGCGCTCGCCGTCGACGCCGAGATGCTGATCGTCATGCGCGCCGCACAAGGCATCGGTGCTGCGCTGATGGTGCCGGGCAGCCTCGCCCTCATCGCCAAGTCCTACCCCAATGCGACGCGCGGCAAAGCCATCGGCCAGTGGGCGGCGTTCTCGTCGCTGACCACCGCGATGGGGCCGTTCGTCGGCGGCATGGTGCTGTCGTTCGGCGCCGAATGGATGTGGCGGCTGATCTTCGCCATCAACGTGCCGATCGGGCTCGTCGCGCTCGCCATGCTGCTCAAGAAGGTGCCGCAGGATCGCCCGTCGTCGAAGCGCAAGCTCGACATCATGGGTGCGGTGCTGGCCACCGCAGGTCTCGGCCTGATGGCCTGGGGCCTGACCGCCTTTGGCCTGCCGGCCGACATGCGCACCGTTTCGCCCTGGGCCTGGATCGCGCTTGGGGCTGCGATCTTCGCCGGCTTCATCGTCTGGGAAAAATGGGCGCGGGCGCCGATGGTCAAGCTCGAGCTGTTTGCCTCGCGCGCCTTCACCGGCGCCAATCTCTACACGCTGATCTTGTTCTTCGCCTTCAACGCGGTGCTGTTCTTCCTGCCGATGACTGTCGTCTCGGGCTGGGGCGCGAAGGAATGGGAAGCGAGCCTGCTGTTCTTGCCGCTGTCCTTGTTCATCGCCGGCCTGTCGAGCTATTCGGGCCGGCTGTCGGATGCCATCGGCCCGCGCTGGCCGCTGACCGTGGGGGCGGCGATCGTCGGCATGTCTTATGTCGGTCTCGCCCTGACCATGCCGCTGATGATGTTGTGGCAGGTGACCTTCCCGATCCTGCTGCTCAAGGGCCTCGGCATGGCGATCGTCGTGTCGCCGGTCTCGGCGGCGGTGATGCGGGCGACACCTGAGGAAGACACCGGGCTTGCGTCGGGCATCAACAACGCGCTTGCCCGCGCCGCCGGCCTGATGGCGGTGGCCTCGCTCGGCGCTGTCGCCGGCGTGGTCTTTGCCAATGTGGCGGGAACGGCGGCACCCGGCGCGGAGTTCGGCGCCTACGTGACGACACCGCTCGATGCCGGGGCGGAAGCCTTGCGGGTTGCGGCGACCAACAGCGCCTTTGCGGCGATCGCCGCCATCTCGGCTGCGATGTGTTTCGTCGCCGCAGCCGTCGCCTGGCTCACCCAGCCGTCATGGAAGAGGAAGCAAAAGAGCTAGCCGCTGACCTTGGCGGTGCTCGCGACCTTCAGCGCATCCTTGTTTTCGTCCTTGAGCAGGTCGTCGATGCGTTCGCGCTCGCGCTTGAAGGCGACGAGTTCGTCGCCCTTCAGCACGCGGCCCGTGGGCAGGCGCACGCGCATCGGGTCGACCTTGGTGCCGTTGACGATCAGCTCGTAGTGCAGATGCGCGCCGGTCGACAGACCGGTGGTGCCGACATAGCCGATAACCTGGCCCTGGCGGACACGGGCGCCGGGAACGACGCCGGGCGCGATGCGGCTCTGGTGATTGTAGGACGTCTCGTAGCCATTGGTATGGCGAATCATCGTCTGCTTGCCGTAGCCGCCGGCCCAGCCGGCCTTTTCGACGACGCCATTGCCCGAGGCGATGATCGGCGTGCCGGTGGGGGC
>CBDIHR010000004.1:0-362500 GCA_965279395.1 Aminobacter sp. | reverse complement strand
AGCGCAAGTTTGCTGGCTGTTGTGGTTTACAAGTATCGAAATTAGGTAACTTACCCTGAATAAAATAGGGGTAAAGTGGCGAACGCGGGGAACTGAAACATCTAAGTACCCGTAGGAAAGGACATCAACCGAGACTCCGCAAGTAGTGGCGAGCGAACGCGGACCAGGCCAGTGGCGATTGAGAGACAAGCGGAACCTTCTGGAAAGTAGGGCCATAGTGGGTGACAGCCCCGTACGCGTAATGCGATCAATCGTCCTTGAGTAAGGCGGGACACGTGAAATCCTGTCTGAACATGGGTAGACCACTATCCAAGCCTAAGTACTCGTGCATGACCGATAGCGAACTAGTACCGTGAGGGAAAGGTGAAAAGCACCCCGACAAGGGGAGTGAAAGAGTACCTGAAACCGGTTGCCTACAAACAGATGGAGCCTGAAATGGTGACATCGTACCTTTTGTATAATGGGTCAGCGACTTAGTGTGACGAGCAAGCTTAAGCCGGTAGGTGTAGGCGCAGCGAAAGCGAGTCTGAACAGGGCGTTCAGTTCGTCGCATTAGACCCGAAACCGAGTGATCTAGCCATGAGCAGGATGAAGGTAAGGTAACACTTACTGGAGGTCCGAACCCATAACTGTTGCAATAGTTCGGGATGACTTGTGGCTAGGGGTGAAAGGCCAATCAAACTCGGAAATAGCTGGTTCTCCGCGAAATCTATTTAGGTAGAGCGTCGACCGAATACCCCAGGGGGTAGAGCACTGGATGGGCTAGGGGATCTCACCGATTTACCAAACCTAACCAAACTCCGAATACCTGGGAGTACTAGTCGGCAGACACACGGCGGGTGCTAACGTCCGTCGTGAAAAGGGAAACAACCCTGACCTACAGCTAAGGTCCCCAAGTTATGGCTAAGTGGGAAAGGATGTGAGGATCCCAAAACAACCAGGATGTTGGCTTAGAAGCAGCCATCATTTAAAGAAAGCGTAACAGCTCACTGGTCTAAATAAGGGTCTTTGCGCCGAAAATGTACCGGGGCTAAAGCCATACACCGAAGCTTAGGGTTTGCAGCTTGCTGCAAGCGGTAGCGGAGCGTTCTGTAAGCTGACGAAGCGGCACCTGTGAGGGGCCGTGGAGGTATCAGAAGTGCGAATGCTGACATGAGTAACGTAAGGGGTGTGAGAGACACCCCCGCCGAAAGTCCAAGGGTTCCTGCTTAAAGCTAATCTGAGCAGGGTTAGCCGGCCCCTAAGTCGAGGCAGAAATGCGTAGACGATGGGAACCACGTTAATATTCGTGGGCCTGGAGGAAGTGACGGATCACGTATGTTGTGGGGTCTTATTGGATTGATCCCTGCAGCGGAGTGGTTCCAGGAAATAGCTCCTCCATTATAGACCGTACCCGAAACCGACACTGGTGGACTGGTAGAGTATACCAAGGCGCTTGAGAGAACTATGCTGAAGGAACTCGGCAAATTGCACGCGTAACTTCGGAAGAAGCGTGACCCTTTCCTGCGCAAGCAGGGTGAGGGTGGCACAGACCAGGGGGTAGCGACTGTTTATCAAAAACACAGGGCTCTGCGAAGTCGCAAGACGACGTATAGGGTCTGACGCCTGCCCGGTGCTGGAAGGTTAAGAGGAGAGGTGCAAGCTTTGAATCGAAGCCCCAGTAAACGGCGGCCGTAACTATAACGGTCCTAAGGTAGCGAAATTCCTTGTCGGGTAAGTTCCGACCTGCACGAATGGCGTAACGACTTCCCCGCTGTCTCCAGCATAGACTCAGTGAAATTGAATTCCCCGTGAAGATGCGGGGTTCCTGCGGTTAGACGGAAAGACCCCGTGCACCTTTACTATAGCTTTACATTGGCATTCGTAGTGGCATGTGTAGGATAGGTGGTAGGCTTTGAAGCCAGGGCGCCAGCCTTGGTGGAGCCAACCTTGAAATACCACCCTTATCTCTATGGATGTCTAACCGCGGCCCGTTATCCGGGTCCGGGACAATGTATGGTGGGTAGTTTGACTGGGGCGGTCGCCTCCTAAAGAGTAACGGAGGCGCGCGATGGTGGGCTCAGACCGGTCGGAAATCGGTCGTCGAGTGCAATGGCATAAGCCCGCCTGACTGCGAGACTGACAAGTCGAGCAGAGACGAAAGTCGGTCATAGTGATCCGGTGGTCCCGCGTGGAAGGGCCATCGCTCAACGGATAAAAGGTACGCCGGGGATAACAGGCTGATGACCCCCAAGAGTCCATATCGACGGGGTTGTTTGGCACCTCGATGTCGACTCATCGCATCCTGGGGCTGGAGCAGGTCCCAAGGGTATGGCTGTTCGCCATTTAAAGCGGTACGTGAGTTGGGTTCAGAACGTCGTGAGACAGTTCGGTCCCTATCTGCCGTGGGTGTAGGAATATTGAAAGGATCTGTCCCTAGTACGAGAGGACCGGGATGGACGGATCTCTGGTGGACCTGTTGTGGCGCCAGCCGCATAGCAGGGTAGCTATATCCGGACGGGATAACCGCTGAAGGCATCTAAGCGGGAAACCCACCTTAAAACGAGTATTCCCTTGAGAACCGTGGAAGACGACCACGTTGATAGGCCGGGTGTGGAAGTGCGGCAACGCATGAAGCTTACCGGTACTAATAGTTCGATAGGCTTGATCGTTCTCATTCCTAATGCTCATCTGACAAAGTCAGATGTCTTGTTCTCACTCACGCTTGTTCCGCCCTGCGGGCGGCGCTACGTGGGTGCGGCGCATCGGCGCCGACGGTCGGTCGACCTTGCGAAGCTTCGCTTCGAAGGCGCCAGGACCGAAGAACTGTAAAGGCACAACAAAGACCAGCGAACAGCCCCGAGAGGCACCGGATAGAACCCTATTCGCTACTCTCTATTCGCTATTCGCTCACACAGCTTCTCGAAACAACGTGCGTTTTGCCGACCTGGTGGTTATGGCGGAGCGGCTGCACCCGATCCCATTCCGAACTCGGCCGTGAAACGCTCCAGCGCTGATGGTACTTCGTCTCAAGACGCGGGAGAGTAAGTCGCTGCCAGGTCTGCCAAACGCACGTTAAATCAAAACATCGCCAACTCGGAAACGAGCAACGCAATGTCGCAAATCTTCTCGATACAAAAATGGCCCGCCAACGGGTAGACGGGCCGCGTAAGCGGCCCTTTCCATTGGCGCTCTCTCGAAATCAGCCGGGCAAACGCCCATATGATCTCAAGGGAAAGCCCAAAGCTTCCGCAAGCGCAGCTTGCGTAAATGGTGGCGCGGGGTGGAGCAGCCCGGTAGCTCGTCAGGCTCATAACCTGAAGGTCACAGGTTCAAATCCTGTCCCCGCAACCAACACTAAACAGCCCGCTCGGTGAAAACCGGCGGGCTGTTTTGCTATCGAAATCCTGCTCTCCGCCAATTGAACCCAAAGCAGACCCCCCGCAAAGCAGGCAACAGCCGACAAAGCGCGGCTAAAAGACAATGCCTGGAACATTGCTAACGACACTCCCGTGAGCTCTGCTCCGGGAGCCTGCCGCTCGGTCCCGTTCAGGATCGTGCCCAGTTCCCCAGACAGCGTCGCCTCGATCTCGCCGCGCTTTGCGCCAGGTGTCAGAATGAAGCGGACGGCCGTCGGAACGAACTTCGTAGGCTTCTTCGATCGTGTAGTGCCGGATGGTCGAGACGTCCTGATCCAGATCCCGCGGAAAACCGTCAACGGGATTGCGGCGCGGCCATGATTTCGATCAACGGGGAAATATCGATTTGCTTGGTTGACATGCCGGGACAAAAAGGTCTGACTGCCCAGCACACTGTCTACACTTTTGCGATGGCGGCGGCGCCTGTCAGGCGAGGCTGCTGAAGCTACATATATTGAAACCGAAGCGATATATATTGAAGGATATTAGCCTGTGAAGATACATGCCCTTTTGATGACCACTGCGTTGATTGCGATGAGCGTGGGGACGGCGCGGGCGGAAAATGTGACGACCGAGACCGCCCCAGCGGGTGTGGCTGACGCGACGGACTGGAGTGGAATCTACGCCGGCCTGCATGTCGGTTTCGCCGATGGCGCCGCGATCCAAGGGGAACAATGGGTTCCTGATTTTGAGGCAGGCTTTGAGCTTGACGGCTTGCTCGCCGGCGGCCAGGTCGGCGCTCTGGCGCAGTTCGGTCAATTTGTGCTCGGTGTGCAGGGCGATGTCTCCGGGGGAGGCCTGAGCGGCAACTACGACTTCGGCTTCGGGCCTCTGCCCAACGTCTCCATGGAGGTCAACTGGCTGGCCAGCCTGACCGCCCGTGGCGGTGCCGCCTTCGACAGCGTGTTGCTCTACGGCCTGGCCGGCGTGGCCGTGGCGGATGCTACAATAAAATACCCGGGAGGATCCGACGACCCCACATACACCGGGTACACGGCTGGCGCCGGCGTCGCTGTGAAACTCGACGCCAACTGGTCGGTCTTCGGAGAGTACGCCTATTACGGGCTTGGCGAGCAGGAGTTCGATGGGGATACCTACGACCTCACCTTTTCAAGCGGCAAGGTTGGCTTGAACTACACGTTCTGATCTGTCCTGACGGGATTGGCTACGCCGGCGAAAAGCACGCTTTCGCCGGCGCTGGCCGCCATGCAAGTTTTTCCTGAATGGCGACGGCTACGGGCCAGTCGGGCTGTCGATCGCACAGACGGTGCGACGGGCCGAAGGGCCGGTGGTCAGGCTGCCAGACCCAACCGCTGCTTGCGCTTCGTCGCCCAAGCGGTGATCAGCTGGTCGGCGGTCAGGCCCATGAAGGCGACGCAGAGGCCAAGCACCAGGCCTTTGCCGGCATCGTTGAAGGTCAGCGCCCGGAATATCTCCTGGCCGATGTCCTTGGTGCCGATGAAGGCCGCGATGATGACCATGAACAGCGCGAACATGATCGTCTGGTTGATGCCGAGCATGATCTCGGGGAAGGCCAGCGGCATGCGGATGTTCCACAAAAGCTGCCGTCTGGTGCAGCCTGAAGTGACGCCGGCCTCGACGATCTCCTGGGGCACGTTGCGCAACCCGAAGATGGTGTAGCGCACGATCGGGATCATCGCATAGATGATGATCGCCGAAATGGCGGCGACGTCGCCGACCTTGAACAGCATGATGACAGGGATCAGGTAGATGAAGGACGGGAAGGTCTGGAAGGTGTCGCACAACAGCTTGACGATGCCGGTGCGGCGCTCGCTGCGCGAGGCCCAGATGCCGATCGGCAGGCCGATCGCGATGCACAGCAGCACCGCGACCGTCACCATATAGGCAGTGATCAGCGAGCGCTCCCAGTAGCCGGCGAAGGCGATGAACAGGACAAAGCCGGAGACGGTGAGCGCGAGCCGCAAGCCGCCGAGCGACCAGCCGGCAGCAGCGACAAGTGCGACCATCGCCGTCCAGGGGATCGACTGGAACAGGTCGCGAATGGGGATCAGCACGTAGAGCAGCATGGCGTTGCGCAGATATTGCAGCGGGTCGTAGAGCGTGAGCGTGACCCAGTCGACGAGCGCGTCCCAGAAAGGGGCCGTGCTGATGGCGAGCTCTGAAGGCCAGGCGTGCGCGTAAGGCGTGATCGCGGCCAGCAGCAGCGAGGCGGCAATGACGGCCAGCGATGCGGCGAGGAAGGGGAAGCGCTCGATCAAGGTGGCGTCAGGCGCGACATGCGAGGGTTCCTTGAAGGCCGCCGCGCGGCTCAACTGGTCGAGCGTGATCGCCATCAGCACGATAGCGACGCCGCTTTCCAGCGCCTGGCCGATCTTCAGCGCCTGCAGGCGGAACAAAAGGTCGTGGCCCAGGCCACGCGCGCCGACGAAGGAGGCGATGACCACCATCGCCAGGCACTGCATGATGACCTGGTTGACGCCGACCAGCAACGGCTGACGGGCGGCTGGGATCTCGACCATCCACAAGGTCTGGAAGCGGGTGCAGCCGGCCATCTTGCCGGCCTCGCGGACCTCTTCGGCAACACCCTTGAGGCCGAGTATGGTGAGTCGGGCCATTGGCGGGATGGCGAAGATGACGGTGGCGATGGTTCCGGCCTTGTGGCCGACGCCGATGAAGACGGCGATCGGGATCAGGTAGGAAAAATGCGGCAGCGACTGCAGCACGTTGAGCAGCGGCACGACGAGCGCTTCGAACCACTGTTTCTTGACTGCGAGAATGCCGATGCCGAAACCAATGAGACCGGCGATGGGGGCAGCGACCAGCACCACCGACAAGGTGATCATCGACAGTTCCCATTTGCCGAAGATCGCCATGTAGGCAACGCAACCGGCCGCAAGTAGCCCAAGCCGCCAGTCTTTCAGGTACCAGCCGAGCACACCCGACAGACCGGCCGTCATCACCCATGGCATCGCGGCGACGCCGAGCTTGGGAAAGCCGGCGACGAGCAGGCCCTCGACGAAGGCCAGCGGCCAGGTGATCAGCTCGGCAATGCCGCGCGTCAGGTCGCGGAACGAAAACAGCCCGAAGATGGCGTCGTCGCGCAGGTGGTCGACGACAGTGTTCGCCCAGTCGACGAAGGGGATGGTCCAGCCTTTGGGCACCTGCACCGCCCAGTCGGGCAGCACCGAGGCAGCCAGCAGCAGGATGGCGAAGGGCATTATGACGAGCAGCGGCCTGGTCAGCGAAGCCAGCGGCTTCTGCGTCTCCATCTCTTCCGGTCGGATCAGCGTCGCGGCACTCATGCGCACTGTTCCTTGCCATAGAGGGCGTCGATCAAGCCGTCGCGGGTCAGCGTGCCGACAAGGGCGCCGCCATCGTCGACGACGTCGACCGGGCGTTCCGACAACAGCACCTGGCGGGCGACGCTGGCGAGCAGCGCCTGGGCCTGGACGGCTGCCGCGTCCGGGGTGCGGGCGGATGCGGGCGCCATGACCGATCGCACCGACAGCAGGCGGTCATGCGCGACGTTGCGGGTGAACTCGGCGACATAAGGGGTGGCCGGGCAGGTGACCAGTTCTTCGGCGGTGCCAAGCTGTTCGACGACGCCGTCCTTCATGATGGCGATGCGGTCGGCGACGCGGATCGCCTCGTCGAAGTCGTGGGTGATGAAGACGATCGTCTTGTTGAGCACCTGCTGCAGGCGCAGGAACTCGTCCTGCATCTCGCGGCGGATCAGCGGGTCGAGCGCCGAGAAGGGTTCGTCGAGGAACCAGACGTCCGGTCCGACGGCGAGCGAGCGGGCGATGCCGACGCGCTGCTGCTGGCCGCCGGAAAGCTCGCGCGGATAGTAGCCTTCGCGGCCCTTCAGCCCGACGAGCTCGATCACTTCACGGGCGCGCGCCTCGCGCTTCTGGCGGTCGGTGCCGCGGACCTGGAGCGGGAAGGCGACATTGTCGAGCACCGTGCGGTGCGGCAGAAGCGCGAAGTGCTGGAACACCATGCCCATCTTGTGGCGCCGGAGATCGATCAGCTCGCGTTCGGTAGCCGCGAGGATGTCGCGGCCTTCGAACATGACCTCGCCCGAGGTCGGCTCGATCAACCGTGCCAGGCAGCGCAGCAGGGTCGACTTGCCCGAGCCGGACAGGCCCATGACGACGAGGATCTCGCCCGGCATCACGTCGAACGAGACGTCGCGGACAGCCGGAATATAGCCTTCGGCGCGGATGGTTTCGATGGAGGGCGAACCGCCCTGGCGGCTGAGGAAACCGGCCGGATCGGAACCGTAGAGCTTCCAAAGGTTGCGGCATGCGATTTTGGGTTCGGACATGTCTGCCTCTCGCCAAGGGAGCCGATGGGTAAGCACGGCAAGGTGGCGCCCGCGCGAAGCGAGCGTCACTATGCCATGACACGACGTATGGGGCGGTTAGCTGGCCGAACCCAGCCAGGTCTTCCAGCGTCCTTCATTGTCGGCCAGCCATTTGTCGGCGGCCTGGTCGGGCTCCATGTTGTCGATGTCGGCGAGCTTGGCCTGCACGGCAATGTCCATGTTGGAGAAGTTGATCTTCTGCAAGATTGCGTAGGCCTTGGGCCACTTGGTCGGGAATTCCTTCCAGGCGGCGATCTTCAGGTAGCCGTCCTTCGGGTTACCGCAGTCATAGGACAGCTCCTTGTTCGAACCCCAGGCCGGATCGTCCTTGCACTTGGGATCGAAGGCCGGGAACTCGACGAACTTGCCGTCGTACAGCGCTTCGACGAAGTTCGGCGTCCAGTTGAACAGGACAATTGGCTCCTTGCGCTTGAAGGCCGATTCGAGTTCGGCCCACAGCGCCGCGGACGAACCGGCATTGACGACTTCGAAGTTCATGGCGAGCGCTTCGACACGCTCGGAATCGTGCTTGAGCCAGTCGACCGGGCCGCCAAGGAACCGGCCTTTCGGAGCGGTCTCAGCCGTTGAGAATTTATCTGCGCAGGCGTTCAGCGCTTCCCATGCCGGCAGGCCGGGGCAGACTTCCTCGACATAGGTCGGATACCACCATTCCTCGCGGGTCTTGGCGTCGTGGGTCGCCGCATCGACGACGCAGCCCTCCTTGACCACCTTCTGGAACGCGACGCCGAAGGCGCCTTCCCAGACTTCATGGACGAGGCTGACGTCGCCTTCGCACAGTGCCGTGTAGACGACCTGGCTGTCGGCGGAGACATATTCGACCTTGGCGCCGCTCTTCTCGAGCAGCTTGCCGACGATATGCGCGCCGACGATCTGGCTCGACCAGTTGTGCGTCGGGATCTTGATGACGTCGGTGGAATCCTCGGCGAACGCCGTGCCGGCTGCGAAAGCCATGATCGTGGCCATGCTTGCAGACTTCGTGAACTTGCTCATTGAAGCTCCCATTGTTTTGTGTTGCGATCGTTCCCGTGGAGTTTCGGATGTGGCCTCTATGGGCCTGTGCCTTTTCCGCTCCAGCCCTGCAAAGATAGCCGGGAGAAGTGAACCGGTGTCGGGCGGGGTGTAAAAGTCGTGGTCCGAATTGTGAAAAGATGTGAATGAAGGGTCGGATCGCACGACGAAACGTGCCGGCTGTTTTCCGGCCACGGGCCTCAAGGCCAGCGCAGAAGCGCCATCATCTTCGCGCTTTTGTATCAGAGGTTGCCGGACCGCTCCGGTCTTGACCTGCAACCAGGTCTTGGCTTGCAACCGCCCGCTCCGATAGAAGGAGCTGGTTTCGGCCATCTTGTGGCATGTCTCCTTGGTGATCGCGCTATGAACCCCAGCATTCTCGTTGTCGATGACGACCCGGATATCCGCAACGTGATCGGCATTGCGCTGGAAAGGGCGGGAATGCATGTCCAGCAGGCAGCCAACGGGCGCCTGGCTCTTGAGCAGTTGCGGCGACACCATGCCGACCTGGTGGTGCTGGACATTGGAATGCCTGTCATGGACGGGGTCGAATGCTGCAAGGCGATCCGTGCCAGCTCACATGTTCCGATCGTCTTCCTGACCGCGCATGACGACGAGGTCGACCGGATCGTAGGCTTCGAGCTTGGGGCGGACGATTATGTCAGCAAGCCGTTCTCGCCGCGCGAACTTCTGCTGCGGATCAAGGCCATACTGGCACGAGGCAAGCAGGCAGTTGGCATCACCAGGCACGGCGACCTCACGCTCGATAGCGAACGCCACATCTGCGCCCTCGCCGGAAAGGACCTGGCTCTGACCGCAACGGAATTTTCGGTGCTGGAAATCCTGTCGGCCCGACCCGGCATCGTCGTTGGCCGTGGGGCCATGATCGACAAGGCCTATGGCGGCAACAACACCTTGTCGGGGCGTACGGTGGACAGTCACGTGCGCAACATCCGCGCCAAGGCTGCGGCCCTTGGTTACGCCGACGTGATCGAAACGGTGAGGGGGGTGGGGCTGCGGCTTGGCAATTGCACCGCCGGGCCTTGTACCGCGTGAGCCAGATAGCCCGGAAATGGCGGCCGTCAATGTCGCTGGTTGTGTCGCTTGTCTGTGCAAGCCTGCTTGCGGTGCCGATCGTGGCGACGCTGGCGTTGCAGATCGGAACGAACCGGCTCGTCAACGAGACGGAGGCTTCGCTGATCAAGCAAGCGGCGATCTATGCCGGGGCCTATGTCGTGGCTATCGAGGCCGGGTCGCCCGAAGCAGGAGGGTCCTTGCCTGGATACTATCTGCCACCGCCCAAGCGCATATTCTGGAGTGCGGCGTCACGAACCTTTCGACCGCTGCTGAACCTTCGTCAGGATGTGGTCGAGCCTGTTCGCCCCGATCCCGTGCCCACCGCGGCGCGACTCGATCCGCGATATCTCCAGATTGCGCCGGGGCTGGGTGCCCTGGCCGACAATGCCAGCCGTACGACGCTTTCGACTGTCGTTTTCCTCGACCATCAAGGGATCGACCTGCTCGCCCGCGAGCCGGCGAGTTTTGCCGCGGTGCCGGAGGTTCAGCAGGCGCTGCAAGGCGATGTCGGGGCCGCGCTGCGCTGGCGCAGTGACGCGGGCACGCGGTTTCGCCTGGCTGCGCTTGGCGGCGGAACAGGTTTCAGGGTGCTGATTGCCTATCCTGTCATCAGCCAGAACCGGGTGATCGGCGCGGTCTATCTGTCCAGGACCGCTCCTGGGCTGACGGAGTATTTCGCCGGAGAGCGCATCGCCTTCATCGTCCTGGTCGCCGTGACGCTGCTGAGCGCCGCTGTCGTTGGAACCTTGCTGGTGCGGACGATGCTCCGGCCGATCCGCGCCCTGCGCGACCAGTCGAGAATGGTCGCCAGTGGCGGTCATTCCGAGCTTGCTCCGCTCGGCCATTACGGCATGCGGGAGATTGCCGAACTCGGCGAGGCCGTCATCACCATGGCCGGTACACTGTCGCGGCGCAGCAAGGAAATCGGCATCTACACCAACCACGTCACCCACGAGCTCAAATCTCCGGTTACCTCGATCATGGGTGCCGCCGAGCTGCTCGAGGACGGCCACCTGTCCAATGAAGCGCAGCACAGCCTGATCGGCACCATCAAGGCCCAGGGGCAGCGGATGGATCTGCTGCTGCACCAGCTCCGCGACATGACGAGATCGCGCGAGAGTTTGCGCGGCAAGCCCGGTCAGATCAGGTATATGCTGCCCGAGATTGCCGATCTCGATATCAGCCTGGCTCCGCTGGATGCCGTCCTGCCGCTGTCGGTTGCGCATGGACAAGCGGTGCTGGCGCATATGGCGCAGAATGCGCGCCACCATGGGGCGACCAGGCTTGAGCTGGTCTGGTCCGGACGGACCCTCCGGCTTTCAGACAATGGTACAGGGTTTGCCGACATCGACCTTGGCCGGTTGGCCGAGCCGTTCTTCACCACGCGCCGGGAAGAGGGTGGAACAGGCCTCGGCCTGGCCATCGTGGTTGCCATCCTCGAGCTTTATGGAGCGCGCCTGACGCCAGTCGCGAACATCGGCGGCGCCATTTTCGAGATCGAGTTCGACTAGCTCCCGTCGCCTGCACAGAATCTGCACGCGGGTTGCACCACTTCGAGGTCGAAAGCAGCTCGCCCGAAAACTAGACAATGGAGGGCAACGGGCCTGCAGGCCTCGATCCACTAGGGGTAGACCTATGAAGTTGAAACGTTCTCTCGGCCTTGTCATGGTGCTTGGCGCCGCGATTGCCGCCAGCTCCGCCATGGCCGGGGACAATCCCGCCAATCGATATGCCAATGCCTACAAGCAGTACACGGGCGCGGCATGCCCGCTGGCGGCGGACAAGATCGAACATTTCGTCTATTTCAGCCGGGATCGCGAGGCGATCCGCGACCATGCCTTCTTGACCAGCGATCGCTTTGTCGGTGCGCAGATCATGTATGCGTGGCGCCAGCTCGAACCGACTGAAGGACAGTATGATTTCTCGTTGATCCAGTCCGACGTCGACTATCTCGCCAAACATGGCAAGCGGCTGTTCATCCAGTTGCAGGAAGCGTCCTTCTCACCCGAGTACAAGCCGGTGCCCGACTATCTTTTGAAGGGCGACTATGACGGGGGCGTCACCGCGCAATATACTGACGGCGGGGCTGTCGAAGGCTGGGTCGCCAAGCGCTGGAACGCCAAGGTCCAGCTGCGTTTTGCGGCACTGCTTACAGCACTTGGCAAGCGGTTTGACGGCGTGATCGAAGGCATCAACCTGCAGGAAACGGCAATCGGGGTTTCGCCGGAGACGGATAGGTCCTTTACCCCGGACAAATATGTGGCGGCGCTCAAATCCAACATGCGTGCCATGAAAACGGCGTTCCCGACCTCGACCACCATGCTCTACGCCAACTTCATGCCCGGCGAATGGCTGCCTTGGGAGGACAAGGGATATCTCCGCGGGATCTATGAGTTTGGCGACAAGATCGGTGTCGGCATGGGGGCTCCCGATCTCATGTACATGAAAAAGGGTCAGCTCAACCATGCCCTGGCGATGATGCATGAAGGCAAGTTCACCGTGCCGCTCGGGATTGCGGTGCAGGACGGCAACTATGTCGGCGAGACAGGCTCGACCAATGTGGTGGCCAAGCGCACCAACCGGGTGCCGGTCCTCCATGCCTTTGCCCAGGATTTCCTCAAGGTCAGCTACATGTTCTGGGTCAATCAGGAGCCATATTTCGCAGAAGACGTCCTGCCTTGCTTCTCGGCAAGGAAAGGCTGAAGTGGCAGATCCCAGGCCGTGATGGCGAAAGCCGGCGTCGCCATGACAGTTGCGCCGCCGGCTTGTTTCATCCCTCAGGCAGTGCAGCATTCGCGACGTTGCCGCTTTGCCTCGGACCAGCGAGCGCTGCAAGCTCGTTGCCGGTGCGGGCCGACTTGTGAAATGATGTCAACAAAGTCGGGAGGACAAGATGGCATGCGGGTTCAACATCACATCGTGATCGTCGAGGACGATCCGGTTACGCGAGCCAAACTCGCGGGGTATTTCCTGGCCGAGGGATACAAGGTCAGCGAGGCCGGGGACGGCGAGCAGATGCGCGCCATCATGGGCAGGCACCCGGCCGACCTCTTGATGATCGACATCAACCTGCCTGGGGAGGACGGGCTCAAGCTGACCCGCGAGCAGCGCGAGCGCTCCGACGTCGGCATCATCCTGGTCACCGGACGCACCGATACCGTCGATCGCATCGTCGGGCTTGAGATCGGGGCCGACGACTATGTCACCAAGCCGGTCGAGCACCGCGAGCTGCTCGCCCGGGTCAAGGGCCTGCTGCGCCGCGTCGGCAAGGGCCGGCAGCCGACTGTGGCCTCGGGCGCGCGCCAGTTCCATGGCTGGACGCTCGAAGTGGCGCGACGCACGCTGCAGGCGACCGACGGCACATTCGTCGAGCTGACCGGCGCCGAGTTCAAGCTGTTGTCGGTGCTGACCGCCAACCCCGGCCAGGTGCTGTCGCGGGAGCGGCTGCTGCACGAGATTTCCAGGCGCGAATGGGATGCCAGCGACCGCACCGTCGACGTGCTGGTCCGGCGCCTCAGGCAGAAGCTGAATGACAACCCGCGCACCCCGCGCATCATCGTCACCGCCCATGGCGAGGGCTACTTCTTCGCGCCAGATGCCAACCAGCCGGTGCGCGGGGCTTCTGGCTTCTGACGGCGGTTGCTAGGCCGAATGGGCTGGATCGACAGCCTTTTCCAGCATTTCCTCCCATTGCCGCGAGCCCTCGGCGAAGGCTGCCTCGCAGGCGTTGACGATCTTTTGCAGTTCGCTCGCGGGCGCTTGCGCCGCCGCCGTTTCGAGCGCTTCCGCCGCTTTCAACAGGCGCGGAAAGCCCAGCGAGCCGGCAGTGCTGCGGGTGGCGTGGGCGAGATCGCGCAAGGCTTCGCGGGCGTCCGTTTTCAGGGCGTCGTGCATCGACTGGAAGCGCCTGGGCATGCTGTCATGCGCGATCCGGTGCAGCCGCCGAACCGTGTCCGAGCCCAGTGCCTCGACATCGTCCTGGCAGGCGCTGATGTCGAGGGCCGCTACTGTCTGGCCGTGGATGGCGCGGCCCGAAAGGGCGGCGACGGCATCGAGCAGTTGCTCATGCACGATCGGCTTGGCGACAAACGCATCGACGCCGGCATCGAGGTAGCGTTCGACATCGGTCTTGAACACATGCGCCGACATCGCCACCACGGGCAGGTCGGGCGCCGCAAGCAGGTTGCGGATACGTTTCATCGTCTCGATGCCGTCGATGCCGGGCAGGCTGACATCCATGACGACGACGTCGGGCCTGAACGTGCCGATCGCTTCGAGCGCGAGATAACCCGTACTCACCGCCTTCACGTCATGACCGGCATTGGACAAAACAGTGGTCGACACAAGCCGCGTGGCATCGTCGTCCTCGACCACCAGTATCTTGCAAGGGGCCAAGGTGGTGGCGCGGACGCGGTTGCGCTTGTCTGCAGACAGGCCTGCGGCCTTCGCCTTGGGGAGCGTCATCTGGAGCGTGAACATGCTGCCGCTACCCGGTTGCGAGGCGACGCCCAGCTCGGCGCCGATCAGGCGGGCAAACTCGCGGCTGATGGCGAGACCGAGCCCGGTGCCGCCGAAGCGGCGGGTGATCGAGGCGTCCATCTGGGTGAAGGGCTGGAAGACGTCCTGCTGCCGCTCAGGCGAAATGCCGATGCCTGTGTCCGATACGGTGAGGCGCAACGCCTGCAAATCCTTGCGGTTGGCCGTTACCTTGACGTCGACCAGAACATGACCGCGCTCGGTGAACTTGATCGCGTTGCTGACAAGGTTGAACAGGATCTGCCGGATCTTGCCGGCATCGGCGCTGAAGGCGGGCGCCAGCTTGCGGTCGAGGTCGAGCCTGAGGTCGAGCCCCTTTTCGGTCGCCATCGGACGCATGAAGGCAACCACGCCGCCGACCAGCTTGCCGAGATCGAAATCGACCTTGTCGATGGCGACATTGCCCGACTCGACCTTGGAATAGTCGAGGATCGCGTTGAGGATGCCGAGCAGCGCCTCGCCCGAACTCGCCGCGACCGACAGGTGCTCGCGTTGTTTTGGGCCGAGCCTTGTCTCGGAGAGCAGCCGCATCATCCCCAGCATGCCGGTCATCGGCGTGCGGATTTCGTGGCTCATCGTGGCAAGGAAGGCCGACTTGGCGCTGTTTGCCTGTTCGGCGCGGGCTCGGGCCTCGTCGTGCTCGACCGCCTCCTGGCGCAGGCGCGTGTTGACCAGCCTGATCTGCTCGGTCTGTTCCTCGACGAGTTGCTGCAGTTCTTCGCGGTGGCGACGCAACTCGTCGGTAATGCGTTCGCGCTCCTGCTCCAGTTCGAGCCTGCGGCGCGACTCGTCGCGGAACTGATTGACGGCGACCGCCATGGTGCGCAACTCATCGTCGCCGGTGTCGGTGACAGTGACGTCGAGATCGCCTGTCGTCAGGCGCTGCATGGCGCGCGACAGGCTGCTCAGACGCCGCACGAGATTGCGCTCGACATAAAACCAGACGATGGCGCCGGAGGCGAGGATGGCGCCGAGCAGCGTGACGACAAGCACGATGACGCCGATGCGGACGGCGTTGTCGGCGCGTTCTGCCGTCGTCCTGGCGAACTCGTCGGAACGGTCGAGGATGTTCCTGGCGACCTGGTTCTGCGTCACCGCGAGGTCGCGGTTGGCCTGGGCCATGGCGTCGAGGCTGCCAGCGAGGTCGACGACATGCTGGCGGCGGCCAAAGATCGATCCCGACACCGGCGCCTCGCCGGTCGCCGCCTCGATGGCGCCGAAGAATTCCATGCCCTGTTTGCGCCGCACCGGATCGTCGATGCTGAGGATACGCCGCCGGATGACCTTCACATGGTCCTGGAAGATGCCGCTGATCTCGTTGATCTCGGCTTTCGATTCGGCGCGGCTCAGCCGGTTGATCAAAAGGCTGACCTGGGCGCTGCGGTGGCGCAGCTCGTACATCCGCTCCATCAGGTAGATGTCGTGCTCGATCAGCCGGTCAAGCGCGACATAGGCGTCCTCCCGGCGCGCTGGATCGCCGATGAGGCCATACAGGCTTGCCGTGACAGCCGAGGCGCCGGCGGAGGCGTTGGAGATCAGCGTTTCCGACAGCAGCAGGATCGATTGCGCCGCAGCCGTGGCAGCCTCCGCGCCATCGCGATAGGCCTTGTCTTCGTCGAGGCGCTGCCGCACCAGCTCGTTGTTCTGCTTGAGATTGGCCAGCATCTTTTCGACCGAACCGGCAAACGCCTCGACGAGTTCGGGGTCGATCGACAGAAGCTGGACCTCGGCCAGCGACTTGACGATCTCCTGCGACAGGCTCGTGAGCTTCGTCTGCTCGGCCTGCAATTCGTCGCGCGAGGTGACGGCCGCAAGCGCGGGTGCCGTGGCAATCAGCTTGGCGCTGAGTTCGGCGGTGCGCTGGGTCGCGGCCACCGCCGGCAGCGCCTGGGCGTTCACCACGGCTTGCGCATCGGCAATGTTGCGCAGGATCAGCCAGCTGACGATGCCGGATGTCAGGGACAAGGCAGTGATGCACAAGAAGGCGAGGAACAGCCTCCCGCCGATGCCGAACCTATGAAGCATGGCTCATATAACCATGGTTTGCGCTGCCAGCGTAAGCTGTCTACAGCGCCGCGCGTCCGATTGGATGCGCAAAGGACGCCGCAGCATTTTGAGTTGTGCATGATCCCCAGCGGAAATCGATTTCGATTTGCGGGGTCATGCACTAGCCTATGGCGATGAAATCCCGCATCCGCCGCCAATGCCCGGGCCTGCTTGCCGTCGCGTTTCTGGCGCTCGGCGCCGGCCACTCCGCCATGGCGGGCGAGGCGGCGACCAGCTGGAAACTCAACGCGTGGGACCCGCCTTTCGACTATTCCAGGCAGCCTACTGAGATCGACTACCAGCCGGTCGCCAAGGCAGCCAAGCCATGGCGCATCTGCGCATCCTACCCGCATCTCAAGGATTCCTACTGGGTCAGCGTCAACTACGGCATGGTCGAGCAGGCGCGTTCGGCGGGCGTCAAGCTGACCGTCGTCGAGGCCGGCGGCTATCCCAATATCGAGCGCCAGATCGAGCAGATCCGCACCTGCAGCGCCAATGCCGATGCGCTGATCGTCGGCACCGTATCCTATGAGGGCCTGACGCCGACGATCAGGGAAATTGCCAAGCGCATGCCGGTGATTGCCGCGGTCAATGACATCGACGACGCCGGCATCGCCGCCAAGTCGGGCGTTTCGTGGGAGGAGATGGGCCAGTCGATCGGCGCCTATCTCGCGCGGCTGCACCCGACAGGTTCGATGCCGGTCAGCGTCGCCTGGTTTCCGGGGCCCAAGGGCGCGGGCTGGGTCAAGTTCGTCGAGGCCGGTTTCCGGGGCGCGCTGGAGCACAGTTCGGCCAACATCGCCGCCGTCAAATGGGGCGACACTGGTGTCGAGATCCAGCTCTTGCTGATCGAGGAACTGCTCGAAGCCAATCCCGACATCGACTACATCGTCGGCAGCGCGCCGACAGCCGACGCGGCTGTCAGCATCCTGAGGGCGCAGGGCCGCGCCAACCACGTCCAGGTCCTGGCCGACTATTTCACCCACGGCACGTTCCGCGAGATCAACCGGGGCAAGGTGGTCGCGGCGCCGACCGACTCACCGCCGCTGCAGGGCCGCATCGCCATCGACCAGGCCATCCGGGCGATCGAAGGCACGCTGCGCTACCGCCACGTCGGGCCGCCGGTCGAAGTGATCGACCGCACCAATGTCCAGTCGCTCGACCTCGAGCGCAGCCTCGCGCCGGCCTGGTTCAAGCCGACCTTCGAGGTCCAGTAGCTCGCTCCCAGTCACAACTTTTCACATTTGATATGGCGATTTTCACGTATCTCGGCGGACTGGTTCACAGCCGCCGGATAGCTTGAGCTTTATGATATCAGGATTGCTGCGAGGAGGCGGTGATGGCGATGAGTGGTGAGGCATACCCCGCCGTGACGAATGGCCCGCCGCGTCCGAGCCTGATCCTGCAGCCTGGGCTTCTGGTGCCTGGCATGGAGCGTTACCACGTGCCGGGCCGCGGTGCCGTGCTTGTTGACATCGAGGCGGGCGACACGGTGAGCGTGCGCAATCTCGAGGGCGGCCAGCCATGCGAGCTGGTGGCGTTCGATGCGCAGGGCAGGGCGGATCCGGGTATCCTGGGCGCGCGTTCGAACAGCGATGCGGCCGGGTTGAAGGCGCTGCTTGTCGACGGCGACGACAGTTTGCAGACGTTCCGCTCAGGCCTCGCCCGCCGCAAGCTTGAGCTCGGCCGCGCCGAAGCCGTGCGCTTCTTCGATGGCGGCACGCCCGCCGGCACCGAGGAGAGTTTTGTCGCTGCCCGCGCCGGTTCGCTGGTGGTCTCTGCGCCCGGTGCGCCGATGGCGATCGACAGCCAGGACACCGCGACGCCTCTGGTGGTGATGGTCAAGCGGGCCAGGGTCCGCACGGCACCTGTCGGTTTCGACGTGCCCGATCCGCTCGCCGATCCGGTGCTCGATCTCCGCGTCAAGTCGAAGACGGCGGAGAGCTATTTCGTCAAGGCCGGCGACTACATCCAGATCATTGACGTCGATGGCCGCCAGTGCACCGATTTCCAGTGCTTTTCGGCGCGCAAGCTCGACAAGGGCAGGGATCTCGCGCTCGACGTCACCGCGACGCGGTCGCTGATGGGCCACGCCTATCCGATGCCGGGGCTGCATGCCAAATATTTCGACCAGGATTTCGAACCGCTCGTCGAGGTCGTGCAGGACACCTGCGGCCGTCATGACGCCTTTGCGCTCGCCTGCTACGCTAAATATTACGACGACATCGGTTATCCCGGCCACATCAACTGCTCGGAGAATTTTAACGGCGCCCTCACGCCGCATGGGGTCAATGCCCGCGCCGGCTGGATGGCGGTCAACTTCTTCTTCAACACCGGCATCGATGCCCATGGCGTGATGTTCTCCGACGAACCGTGGTCGCGGCCGGGCGACTATGTGCTGCTCAGGGCGCTGACCGACATCGTCTGCGTCTCCTCGGCCTGTCCCGATGACACCACGCCGGCCAATGGCTGGAACCTCACCGACATCCACGTCCGGACCTATTCCGGCAACAACACATTCCAGCGCGCGATCGCCAGACGCACGACCCCGGAGACAGAACCCAAGATGACCCGCGAGACCGGCTTCCACCAAAGCTTTGCCAGGCACACCCGCAACTTCATCGAATACAAGGGTTTTTGGCTGCCGCAGGAATTCGCCAAGGAAGGCGCCATCGAGGAATACTGGGCCTGCCGCACAAAGGCGGTGGTGATGGACCTGTCGGCGCTGCGCAAGTTCGAGGTCACCGGCCCCGACGCAGAAGCCCTGCTGCAGTACACGCTGACCCGCGACGTCAAGAAGCTCGGCATCGGCCAGGTCGTCTATACCGCGATGTGCTACGAGCATGGCGGCATGATCGACGACGGCACCTTGCTCAGGCTTGGCAAGGACAATTTCCGCTGGATCTGCGGCGACGACTATTCCGGCGTGTGGCTGCGCGAGCAGGCGGAGAAGCTCGGCCTCAAGGTGTTGGTGCGCTCGTCGACCGACCAGATGCACAACATCGCGGTGCAGGGCCCCAACAGCCGCGATATCCTGAAAGAGATCGTCTGGACGCCGCCGCACCAGCCGGCACTCAGCGAGCTCGAATGGTTCCGCTTCACCATCGGCCGCATCGGCGATGCGACGGGTGTTCCAATCGTCGTTTCCCGCACCGGCTACACCGGAGAGCTCGGCTACGAGGTCTGGTGCCATCCGCGCGATGCCGAGACCGTCTTCGACGCGGTCTGGGCAGCCAGCCAGCCGCATGGGCTGAAGCCGATGGGTTTTGCCGCGCTCGACATGGTGCGCATCGAGGCAGGCCTGATCTTTGCCAATTACGAGTTCTCCGACCAGACCGACCCGTTTGAAGCAGGCATCGGCTTCACCGTGCCGCTCAAGACCAAGACCGACGACTTCATCGGCCGCGAGGCACTGATCCGGCGCAAGGACAACCCGATCCACAAGCTTGTCGGGCTCGACATCGACTCAAACGTCGCTGTCGGCCATGGCGACTGCGTCCACATCGGCCGCGCCCAGATCGGCATCGTCACCTCGTCGATGCGCTCGCCGGTGCTGGGCAAGAACATCGCACTCGCCCGCGTCGACGCAGCCCACGCCAATACAGGCACCGAAGTCGAAGTCGGCAAGCTCGACGGCCAGCAAAAGCGCCTGCCGGCCAGGATCGTGCCCTTCGCCCACTACGATCCCAAGAAGGAACGCCCACGGTCGTAAGCACCGCCATCGCCGCAACAACACCCGACAATGCAAAAGCCCCGCAACAGCGGGGCTTTTTTGTTGGTACCGGTGGGATCAACCTGATCAGGCGGCGCCACCCCAGGCGATTTTCTGCTGGCTTAGGCGCGGCGATCCGCGAGGATCATTTCCGCCGCCTTTTCGGCGATCATGATGACGGGTGAGTTGGTGTTGCCGGAGACGATCGTCGGCATGATCGAGGCATCGACGACACGCAGGTCATCGAGGCCATGCACGCGCAGCCGGTCGTCGACCACGGCCATGGCATCCGAACCCATCTTGCAGGTGCCGACAGGGTGGAAGATCGTCGTGCCGATGTCGCCGGCCTTGCGCAGCAGGTCCTCGTCGCTGTCATATTGCGTGCCGGGCAACATCTCCTCGGGCGCAAAACGCGCCACGGCTTTTGCTTTCATCAGGCGGCGGACATGGCGCAGCGAGGCAATGGCCGTGTCGCGGTCGCCGTCGGTGGAGAGGTAGTTCGGCTGGATCTTCGCCGCCTCGCGTGCGTTGACCGATGCCATGTGCACCGTGCCTCGGCTTTGCGGGCGCAGGTTGCAGACCGACACGGTGACAGCGGGAAAGCGGTGCAGCGGCTCGCCGAGCCGGTCGGTGCTGAGCGGCTGGACGTGGTATTCGAGATCGGGCGTTTCGAGACGCGGATCGCTCCTGGCGAAGATACCGAGCTGGCTCGGCGCCATCGACAACGGGCCGCTGCGCTTCAACGCATATTCGAGACCCATGGCGGCGCGGCTGAACAGATTGTGGTAGCGCTGGTTGAGCGTCGCCGCACCCGTCACCTTGAATACGGTGCGAATCTGCAGATGGTCCTGCAGGTTTTCGCCGACGCCTGCCAGCGCATGGCGGATTTCGATGCCGAGGCGTGAAAGCAGCTCGGGCTGGCCGACGCCGGAGAGCTCGAGAATCTTCGGCGAGTTGATTGCGCCGGCGGCGAGGATTGTCTGGCCAGCCTTGACCCGATGCAACTGGCCGTCCTTGCGGAAGACCAGGCCGGTGACGCGGCGGCCGTCCAATTCAAGCCGTTCGGTATCAGCACCGGTGACGACACGCAGGTTCTGGCGCTCGGCGATGCCGCGCAGGAAGGCCTTGGAGGTGTTCCAGCGCACACCGCCTCGCTGGTTGACCTCGAAATAGCCGGAGCCTTCATTGGTGCCGGTGTTGAAATCGTCGGTGCGTGGGATGCCGAGCTCCTCGGCGGCGTCGCGGAAGGCATCGAGGATCGGCCAGGACAGGCGCTGCTTTTCGATGCGCCATTCGCCGCCAGAACCATGCATGGCGCTGTTGCCGCCGTGATAGTCCTCCGACTTGAGGAAATAGGGCAACACGTCGTCCCAGCCCCAGCCGGTATTGCCGGCCTGGCGCCAGCCGTCATAGTCGGCGGCCTGGCCGCGCATGTAGATCATGCCGTTGATCGACGAGCAGCCACCCAGAACCTTGCCGCGGGGATAGTTGAGGCTGCGGCCGTTGAGGCCTGGTTCCGGCTCGGTCTTCATCAGCCAGTCGGTGCGCGGATTGCCCATGCAGTAGAGATAGCCGATCGGGATGTTGACCCAGTGGTAGCGGTCGGAACCGCCGGCTTCGAGCAGGAGCACGCGCGTACGCGGGTCGGCGGACAGCCGGTTGGCGAGCACGCATCCGGCGGAGCCGGCACCAACGATGACGTAGTCGTAGTCGCCAAATGATGAGGATGCTTCGGTCACTGCGGTGCCTGCTCTGGGGCGATGCGCTGCCAGATCGGCGTCATCGCCTGGTTGATCTCGCCATACAGGCGATAGCGCCTGGAATAGACAGGGGCAATCGCGCCATTGGGCGTATAGTGCCGGGCTGCCGCCGTCATTGCGGTCGCGCCGGCGCTGTAGTCTGCAAAGATGCCGACGCCGGTAGCAGCGGCAATCGCCGCACCCAGCGCGCCGGTCTCGCGGCTGCGCGCCACGGTGACGGGAACGCCCAGCACGTCGGCGAAGATTTGCGGCCAGACGGCGCTGCGCGAGCCGCCGCCGGACAAGACGACCTCGTCAAAGACGGCTCCCGCCTTGCGCAAGGTCTCGACATGGCGCTTGTGCTCGAAAGCGACGCCCTCGAACAGCGCGCGTAGCAAATGCGCCCGGCTGTGCCAGCCGGCGATGCCGTAAAAGCCGGCGCGGGCGTGGCCGTTCTGCTGCGAGCCGTAAAGGAAGGGGTGGTAGATCGGGATGTCACCGTCGGGATCGACCGAGGCGACGAGCTCGCTGCACAATTCGAACGGCGAGGCGGCAGTGTCATGACCGTGTTCGAGGAATTCGCGGACGATCCATTCGAGATTGGCAGCTGACGTGGCGCTCGATTCGATCGCCAGATAGCGGCTGGGATCGAAGGTCGAGAGCATGAAGATCGAGGGATCGCGGATCGGCTCGTCGGTGATGACCTGGTTGACGCTCCAGGTGCCGGCGATGATCGATGCGGCTCCGGTGCGGGTGACGCCGGAGCCGAGGGCGCTGGCGACGACGTCGAACAGGCCGGCGACGACGGGTGTGCCGGCGCGCAGCCCGGTCAGGGCCGCGACATCAGATGTGACATGGCCGGCAATGTCGGCCGATTCCAGCACCGGCGGCAAAAGCGCCATGCAGTCGCCGAGACCATAGGCGGCGAGCAGGTCTTGATCGTAGCGCCTGCCGGGCATCTGCAGCAGGCCACAGCCCGACATGTCAGTGGTGTCGGTCGAACGCGCGCCGGTCAGCCTGTTGACGACAAAATCCTTGCACAGGAACACCGTGCCGATGCGGCTGAACAGCTCCGGCGCATGGCGCTTGAGCCAGGCGAGCAGGGTTGGTGTCTGTGCCGCCCACGGCTTTTGCAGGCAATGGACATAGGTGCGGTCGCCGACTTTCTGTTGCGCCCATTCGTCGACGATGCCGACAGCGCGGGTATCGAGCGACTGGATGCCGACAAGTGGCGCACCGTCGCGGTCGAGTGCATAGAGGCCGTTGCCGTGGCCGGCGCAGCCGATGGCGACGATCTCGCTTGCGTCGATGCCGGCCTTGTCGATGCATTGGCCGATGACGGCGACCGCGTTGCGCCAGAGCTCGTCGAGGTCGCGCTCGACATGGCCAGGCTTGGGCATGGACGAGTGGCCGTCGCAGGCGGCGAGCGCCAGTTCGCGCCCTTGCGCGTCGAAGATGATCGCCTTGATGACGGTGTTGCCGGCATCGAGGCCGAGAATATACGTGCCCATTGGCTCCTCCCGATGCCGCTGCTCAGGCCTGCTTGTACAGGTCGAAGGCCGTGGCACCATCCGCGCCGTCGTGGATGATCGCCATCAGTCCGCGCACGACAGCGCTCGGATTGGCATGCTGGTAGATATTGCGGCCATAGACCATCCCCATCGCGCCCTGCGCCATCAGGGCCGCCGACTTGTCGAACACGGCGCGCAGGTCTTCCTTGCCGCCGCCGCGCACCAGCACCGGGCAGCGCGCCGCCTCGACGACGCGGTGGAAGTCGTTGGGATCGGTGGTCGGGTCGGCCTTGATGATGTCGGCACCCATCTCGCGGGCGAGGCGGGTCAGGGTGACGATCTTTTCGGCGTCGCCGTCGACCATGTAGCCGCCGCTCTGGTCGACCGGCAGCATGGCCAGCGGCTCGATCATCAGCGGCAGGCCGTATTTTTCGCAGTCGGCGCGGACACGGGCGATGTTCTGGACGCATTGCCGGAACAGGTCCGGCTCGTCGGGCAGCATGAACAGATTAACCACGACGCAGGCAGCATCCATCTCGATGGCGCCAACCAACGGCTCTGCCTCGTTCTGCAGCACAGCCCACATCGCCCGGTGGCGGATCTTGTTGTAGGGGTTGCCCATGTCGATGCGCATGACCAGAGCGGGCTTGTCCTTGCCCGGCACCGCCTGCAGCAGGTCGGCCTGGCCGTAGTTCATCTGGATGGCGTCGGGGCCGGCCTTGACCAACTGGGCGACCACGCCGGCCATGTCCTCGAGCCCGTTGAGGAAGCTCGGCTCGTTGCAGACGCCGTGATCGATGGCGACGTCGAGGCAGCGGCCGTCTGTGAAGAGCCGGTTCATGCGGACTTTGTGGTTCAGGCGCATAGGGCGCTCCTTTTGTCGTTCGTCTGGGAGAGATCTGAGATGGCGATGCCATGCTGGTGGGCGAGCAGAGCAAGGAAGGCGGTGCGCTCGGCGGCTGCCTGGGCCGTGCTCCAACCCTTGTGCTCGGTGAGGATGCCAAGCACGGCGTCGATAAGGGCAAGGCTGAGGCCGCCCGATATGGCGATGGTGGTGCGGCGCAGGAAAATGTCGGCGAGGCATTCGACCTGCTCGCGCGCGACGATCAGGCGGATCTCGCCGGTCGAGTAGGTCGATCCCGCCAGCATCGGGTCGGAGGCGAGGTCGGCTGCGAAATCCACCGCCGACGTGCCGTAGCGCTCAAGCAGGACTTTTGCGCGTTCGACCGGCACGCCGTGCCTGGCGCCAAAGGCGACACACCACTTGTCCGGGTCGGCAGGGAAGTCGCGGCCACCGCCAATGGCGAGGTCCTCGGTGCCGGTGCGGCGTTTCAGGCCGAGGCGCTCCAGCGCCATGTCGGCGGCCATCTCGCCAAAGGAGCGGAAGGTCGTCCACTTGCCGCCGATCATGCACAAAGTTGCCGGCAGGCCGTCGCCCGGCTCGACAAACTCGCAGAAATGATCGCGCGGAATGCGCCCGGTGAAGCTGTCGTCGCTGGCGGGCAGGGGCCGCACGCCGGAGAAGCGGAAGACGATCTCATTGTCGGTTATGGCGATCGAGGGGAACACGAAAGCCAGTGACTGCAGGATGTAGCTGCGCTCATCGTCGTCGCAACGGACCTGGTCCGGGTCGTCGACGCGGATGTCGGTCGAGCCGATCAGCACCTTGCCGAGATAAGGAAACAGGATGCAGATGCGGCCATCCTCGTTTTCGTAATAGACCATGTGGCCGCCAAGCGCGTCGTAGAGCTCGGCATTGTCGACGATCAGGTGCGACCCCTTGGTGCCGCCCATCATGCGCGGTGCCGAAGCGCCAATGGCCTTGTTGGTCAGGTCGATCCAGCCGCCGGTGGCGTTGATGATCAGCCTGGGGCGGAGCGGCAACTTCTCGCCGCTCAAGCTGTCGGTGAGGGCGAGGCCATCGTCGGATGCGGCGACCGTGGCGTAGTTCAGGGCGCGCGCGGTCGGGCTCGATGCCATGGCGTCGAACAGCATTTCGAGGCCAAGGCGCTCGGGACGGCTGACCCAGGCATCGTAATAGGTGGCGGAGCTGCGGATATCGGGATTGATCGCAGGCCAGGCCTTGAGGGTTTCGGCACGGCCGCGGAAGCGGTGCTTGGGCATCAATCGCCTGGCCGCCGTGAACAGGTCGTACATGGTCAGGCCGGCCTTGATCACCAGCGCGCCACGGCGGCTGGGATTGCGCGTCAGGCCGAGGAAACGGACCGCGCCATTGGCAATGCCGGAGAAGGTGTCGAAGATCGGCACCGTCGTTGGCAGCGGCGCGACATAGTGCGGCGCGTTCTTCAACAGCCGGTCGCGCTCGACCAGCGATTCCCGCACCAACTTGAACTCGCCGTTTTCGAGATAGCGCAGGCCACCATGCACCATGCGCGACAGGGCGGCACTGGCGCCGGAGCAATAGTCGCCCTTGTCGGCGAGCATGACGTCGACGCCTTGCAGGGCGAGCTCGCGGAACACCGAGATGCCGTTGATGCCGCCGCCTATGACAAGCACGGCAATATCGGGCCGCTCTCGCAGAGCGGCGAGTGTGTCGTTGCGGTTCATGTGGGCTGTGCCTTTTCGCTCAGGCATCCATTGAGGTGAGATGCGTGGCGATCGCCGTGTCGATGATTGCCAGTTCGTCCGCGCCAAGCGTGATTTCGCCGGCCCGGGCATTGTCAAGCGCCTGCTCGGCAGTGCGCGCGCCGCACAGGCCGAAGGTGATGCCCGGCTGCGCCAGTGTCCAGGCGATGACGATCTGGGCCATCGACGCCTTGTGCTGTGCAGCGACCGGCGCGATGGCCTGCCTGAGCTTCGCCACCTTCTGCCGGTTGGCGGACGAGAAGCGCGGGTTGCCTTTGCGCTGGTCGTCGCCGGTGAATTCGCGCGACGGGTCGATCATCCCGGTCAGCAGGCCGAGCGCCAGCGAGGAGTAACTGAGCGTGGCGACATCGTTGCGCTGGGTGATCGGCAGCAGGCTCTGCTCGATCTCGCGGTCGATCATCGAATAGCGTTCCTGGATCGCGTCGATCTGGCCGGCGGCGACATAGTGCTCGAGATCCTCAGCGCTGACATTGGATGCGCCGATGGCGCGGATCTTGCCCGATGCCTTGAGCTTTTCCAGCGTCGCCATGGTCTCGGCGATCGGCGTCGTCGGGTCCTGCCAATGGGTGATGTAGAGGTCGATATAATCGGTGCCGAGCCGGAGCAGGCTCTGCTCGATTTCATGGGCGATGCCATCGGCGCCGAGATAGCGGTGCACCGGCTTGCCGTCCTGGTCGAAGAAGTGGTTGCCCTTGCCGGAATGCCAGTTGAGGCCGCATTTGGTGGCGATGACGACCTTGTCGCGCTTGCCCTTGATCGCCTTGCCGACAATCTCTTCGCTGCGGCCGAGGCCATAGGCGGGCGCGGTGTCGATCAGGCTGATGCCAGCCTCGATGGAGGCTTCGATGGCGCGGATCGAGGCCTGCTCGTCGGTGCCGCCCCACATCCAGCCGCCTATCGCCCAGGTGCCGAGGCCAACGGCCGATGCGGAGACGTCGGAGCGGCCGATGCGGCGCTGGATTTGTCGGGAGCTCATGCTGCCTCCTGTTCGGCAAGGTCGAGAATCTGGAGGCTTGTCGCCTCGTCGGTGACGATGGTGTCGAGATGGTTGCCGCGCATGGCGCTGAGGATCGGCGCTGCCTTGCTCGGGCCGCTGGCGATGCCGATCGAGCGCGGGATGGTGGCGAATTCGTCCAATGTCAGCGACACCAGCGAGCGGTTGAGGGCGTAGCCGCAGAGCTTGCCGTCCCGTCCGATCAGGTGGGCGAGCAACTCGCCCGACGCGCCGGACTGCTGGATGGCCTGCCGGTCGGCGCTCGATGACGGGTGCAGGTCGTAATAGCTGGAGTCGTCACTGAGGATCGAGCCGATGCCGACAACGGCGACATCCGCCTCGCGCGCCTTGCGGAAGACGTCGGCGACGGAACGCACGCCCATCAGCATTTCGCGCTGCTCCGGCGTGTCGGCAAACAGCGGCGCATGGACCTGGTAGGACCGGCCGCCGAGCTTGTCGGCCATCAGCGACGCGACGTGGTTGACGTCGGTGTAGTGCTTGCCCTGGACCAGACCGGTGGCCGGGATGATCTCGACGTCGTATTTTCGTCCGGGCTGAAGGCCCGCGACGAGCGCGCTGACGCCCTTGCCGCCGGTGATCGAGATGGTGTCGCCGTCCTTGATGGTGTCGAGCAGCAGACGGGCCGCCGCTTCACCGACGCGCTGCAATGCAGTTTGCGGATTGTCCGACACCGAAGGCACGACCACGGCGCGTTCAATGCCGCCAAGGGCGACGAGGCGGGTCTCGATGTCGACGAGATTGTCGATCGGCGACTTGATCTTGATCTCGACGAGACCGAGCTGGTGGCCGCGCTTGATCAACCGGTTGACGGTGGCGTGCGAGATGCCGAGTTCCCTGGCGATATCGGCCTGGGTCTTGCCTTCGACATAATGCAGCACGAGCGCCTGGTGCATCTGGCGGACGGTCGATATGTCGTCGCGGGTGTTTGGGGGTGCCATGATCTGTCTCGTCCGGATGCTCAGGACTTCTTGCGGTGCAGGAAGTGGTCGATGGAGACGGCGGCAAGCAAGATGCAGCCCTTGATCATGTCCTGCCAGTAGACCGAGACGTCGAGCAGGATCAGCGAACTGGTGACCACCGAAAGCAGCGCCATGCCCAGGATGGCGCCGAAGATGGTGCCCGAGCCGCCATTGAGCGAGGCGCCGCCGATCACCGCCGCAGCGATGATGTTGAGCTCCATGCCGGCGCCGAAGGTCGGGGTCGCGGCACCAAACCGGGCCATGTAGATGACGCCGGCAAGGCCCGCGAGGGTCGAGCACAGCACCGTCACCCAGAACTTCACCTGCTTGGTCTTGATGCCGGAGAACTGCGCCGCCTTCTCGTTGGAGCCGGTGTAGAACACCTTGCGGAAGGCGGTGGCGCGGCGCAGCAGGAAGTCGAAGATCGCAACGACGACGACGAAGATGATGATGACATAAGGCAGGCCGTGGAAGCTGCCCTGGCCGATGGCCTTGAAGGCCGGCGGCAAGGTGAACAGCGACAGCGGCGTGCCCTTGGTGATGACCAGGCACAGGCCGCGCACGATGACCATCGCCGCAAGCGAGGTGATGAAGTGGTTGAGCCCGACCACTGTCACGAAGAAGCCCATGGCGGCACCGATCAGGGCGCTGACGCCAATGCCGATCAGGCTGGCGGTCCACGGGTCGAGCCCGGCGAGGAACAGCGCGCCCGAGACCACCATCGAGAAGCAGACGACCGAGCCGACCGACAGGTCGATGCCGCCGACGATCAGCAGGATGGTCATGCCGACGACGACGATGCCCTCTATCGAGAAGCTCATCAGCATGGCGCGGAAATTGCCCCATGTCAGGAAGTGGGGCGAAGCAAAACTCATGGCGATGCACAGCGCCAGGATGATGACGATCAGGCCGGCTTCGCGCATCGAAGCGAGGCGGGCAAAGTTGATGCGCCTTGTGTCGGGTGCCTTGATCTCGGCCTGCATCAGGGTTTCTCCCGCTTCCCTAGGCGACATTTTGAGCCTGCTTTTCTTGATTTGACGAATTCTGGACGCCCGATGCGAGCATGATGATGGCTTCTTCGCCGAGTTCGTCGGCGCCGAGCTCGCCGGCGATGCGGCCTTCGCGCACCACCATGACGCGGTCGCACAGGCCGATAAGTTCCGGCAGCTCCGAGGAGATGACGACGATGCCGACGCCCTTGCCGGCAAGCTGGCGCAACAGGCGATGGATCTCGACCTTGGCGCCGACATCGATGCCGCGCGTCGGCTCGTCCATGATGATGACCTTGGGATCGATCGACAGCTGCTTGGCGATCGCCACCTTCTGCTGGTTGCCGCCGCTCAGCGTCGACACCGCTGCGTCGATGCCGGCCATGCGCACGCCGAGGCGCTTGGTCAGGTCGTTGGCCTGGCGGTCTTCCGCCTTGCGGTCGAGCAGGCCGAGCGAACCGGTCAGCTTGCCAAGGTCAAGGGCGGAGACGTTGGCCGCGATCGGCATGTCGAGGAATACGCCCGAGCCCTTGCGGTCTTCCGAGAGGTAGACCAACCCGGCTTTGACGGCATCGCTGTAGTTGCGGATGCGCACTGCCGTGCCGTCGAGTTCGACGGTTCCCGAACTTGCCGGCCTGAGGCCGCAGATGGTCTGGGCGATCTCGCTGCGGCCAGCGCCGATCAGGCCGCCAATGCCGAGGATTTCGCCGGCGCGCAATTGCAGTTTCACATCTGCAAAGCGCTTGCCGTCGGACAGGTTTTCGACAGAGAGCAAAAGGCGGCCGGGTTGCCCAGGTGCCAGCTTGTCGGGATAAAGCTGGGTGATCTCGCGGCCGACCATCTTGCGCACGACGTCATCGGGGGAGCTCTTGGCGATCGGATCGGTGGCGACGTAATGGCCGTCGCGGAAGACGGTGACGCGGTCGCACAAAGAGAAGATCTCGGCCATGCGATGGCTGATATAGACCACCGAGATGCCGCGATCCTTAAGGCCACGCACGATGGCAAACAGCCGTTGCGCTTCGCCTTCGGTCAGTGCCGCGGTCGGTTCGTCGAGCATCAGCACCTTGCAGTCGAGCGTCAGCGCCTTGGCGATCTCGACGAGCTGCTGGTTGGAAATGGAAAGGTCGGCGACCCTGGTGCGCACCGGAATGGGCGCAAGCAGGTCCATCACCTTCTGCGCGTCGGCATAAAGCCTGTGGAAATTCATCAGCGGCGCGCGCCGTCCGTTGATCGCGGCCATGTAGATGTTTTCGGCGACCGTCGCGTCCTGGCAGAGCGCGATCTCCTGGTGGACAAGGGCTATGCCGAGGCGCTGGGCTGCCGCCGGCGAGGGGATCGAAACAGCCACCCCGTCGATCAGGATCTCGCCGTGGTCGGGATGCAGCACGCCGGCGATCATGTTCATCAGCGTCGACTTGCCGGCACCATTTTCGCCGCACAGCGCGTGGATTTCGCCGCGCTTGAGCTCGAACCGCACGTCGCTGAGCGCATTGACCGGCCCGAACGCCTTGGACAGGCCGCGTATTTCAAGAATGGGCGTCTCGGTCACGCCATGCTCCTGCGATGGGCGCTGCAAAGGGGAAGGGGACCAAGGCCCCCTTCCGGGTTTTCTGCCGTGAAGGCGAGGCGCGAGCTTATTCCTCGATGCCCTTGGTGCCGCGGCGCTTGAGATATTTGTCCCAATAGAAGTCGTCGGCGTTTTCGGCTGTGACGATGGAGAAGCCGTTGTCGACGAAGGGCACGCTCATGCCGTTGGCACCCGAACGCTTGGTGTCGTTCATCGGGTCGATCAGGTCGGGGTGCTTGGCCAGCCACAACAGCATGAAGCCCATATAGCCCTGCATGCCCTGGTTGGGGTTGACCGAGCCGTAGATCTCGCCGGCCTTGATCATGTCGAGGATCTTGGCGTTGACGTCGGCGAGCATGACCTTGATCTTGCCGCCGCCTTCCTTGGCCGCCTGGGCCGCACCGATGGCCGAGTTGGCTTCCGGCATGAACACCGCGCCGAGGTCGGGATGCGCCTGGGCGAGCGAGAGCACGGCCTGATAGGCCTTGGTCGGATCCTGGTTGGAGGCGGCGCGGCCGACCAGCTTCATGTCGGGCCACTTGGCTTCCATGCGGGCGATGAAGGCCGAGACGCGCTTGTCGTGGTTGTCCTGGCCGGGGTTTTCCAGCACGGCATATTCGCCCTTGCCGTCCATCGCCTTGGCAACGGCGTCGGCGGCATAGGTGCCTTCGGCCAGATTGTCCGAGGTGATGAAGGAGACACGCTTGGAATTGGGCGAGTCGGCGGCGAAGGTGACGACCGCCGTGCCCTGCTCGATGGCGCGGTTGATCGGCTCGATGAACGGATCGGAGTTCATCGGATGGACCAGGATGCCGGCCGGCTTCTGGGCCAGCGCCTGGTCGAAGGTGGCGATCTGCTTGTTGACGTCATATTCGGGCGTGCCGGTATATTCGGTCTCGCAGCCGAACTGCTGGCCTGCCTGCTTGAACATCTCATAGACCGGGAACCAGTATTCGACGCCCGAGACCATGACGTTCATGACGTATTTTTCACCCGGCTCGCACTTGAACGGGTTGGCGGTTTCGGCAAGCGCCTGGGTCGAAGCCAAACAGGTCGACGCAGCCGCCGCGATTGCGAGCGTGCTCAAAAATTTGCGCAAGTTTCCTCCCTTGGCCGAAGCCATCCTCAATGACCGTCGCGGCCGCCCAAGGCGCCGCTATGTGGATTGATTGCCGCCGGACTTCCTCCCGAAAGCCGACGGTCTGGAGATTACAGCTCACCCATCATATGTCAATAAAATTCATATACTGAAATATATTTCAGATCAAGCCCCCTGAGCGAGAGCTGAATGGAGATTGGCGACGACCCTGTCGGGCCCGCGCCGGGACGCTGCTCAGCCTGGACCGGCGTGCGGCGTGCTGCAACCGGCGCTGTTTGCGAACGCGAATTTTCCACTTGCCAAGGAGATTAGAAAATATCACCTTCTTCATGTGATGCATCAGTTGCAAAATCCAGGACATCAAAGTCTGGCTGATCGCTCAATGGAGAGGGTTCTTATGGTTGCCGTCAATCGTCGCGGATTTCTTGTCTCAGCACTTGCGGCTGGCCTTTTGGCCGGCGCCGCAGGCGGCGCGCTGGCTGAGGACAAGCCGAAGATCGAATTCCTCTATTCGCCCTTTGCCGACTATGCGCCGTTCTTCCTCGCCGAGGATCTCGGCTATTTCGACGAATACGGCGTCGACGTGACGCTGTCGCCGAAGAGCGGTACGGCCGAGACGATCCAGATGCTGGCCTCTGGCAATGTCCAGGCCGGTGCCGCGACCTGGGGGGCCGGGTTGTTCAATTCGATCAATGCGGGCGCCACCGTCGCCATTGTCGCGACCTCGGCCAAGATGCCGAACACCGTGCCGTCGCCGTCGCCCTTCATGGTTTCGCAGGCCGCCTGGGACGCCGGCATCCGCACGGTGCAGGATCTCAAAGGCAAGCGCGTCGGCATTCCCGGGCCTGGCGGCTTCGGCATGTATTCGGTCGCCAAGGCGCTGGAAAAGGGCGGGCTGACCGTCGACGACGTCGAGGCGATCTACCTGCCGCCGCCCGCGACCGCCGCGGCCTTCGCCAATGGCGGGCTTGAGGCCGGCTGGAGCATCGAACCCTTCGCCCTGCAGCTCGAGCGCGAAGGCCTCGGCCGTCGTCTCGTCGAGGACCACACCTTCGGCACCGAACTCGGCTTCATTGCCTTCAACAAGGAGTTCGTGCAGCAGAATGAAGGTGCCGTCGTCAACTTCCTCGCCGCCTATCTCAAGGCGGCGCGCCAGCTCGACAATGGCGGCTGGAAGGACGAGAAAGTGCTCGACATCGTTGCCCGCTACACCGGCACCGAAAAGTCGCTGCTGCAGGGCATCGCCTACACCATTCGTTCCGAGGACGGCTCGATCGACCTGAACTCGGTGCGCGAGCAGGAGGCGTTTTTCCGCAAGCGTGGCGACCTTGAATACAAGGGCGATGTCGACATCAACTCGGTCTATCGCAGCGACCTTTTGAAGCGCGCCAACGAGCTGGTGGCCAAGAAGTGACGCAGGCCGCGTTGCCGCTGAGGGCGGGTACGATGAACGAGACGGCGATCGAGGTGCGCAACCTCACCAAGGCGTTCTACGACGCCGACAGCGACCGTACCACGGTCGCCGCCTATGAGGTCGAGTTCGAGGTCAGGCGCGGCGAGTTCGTCTGCATCGTCGGCCCCAGCGGCTGCGGCAAGACAACGGTGCTGCGCATCCTTGCCGGGCTTGAAACCAAGCTCGGCGGCAGCATCGACATGAAGAGCGACAGCCCGCCTGCCATGGTGTTCCAGGAAGCCTCGGTGCTGCCCTGGCTCACCGTGCGCGAAAATGTCGGCTTTCCGCTTAGCCTGAAGGGCGTTTCCGCCGCCAAGCGGCGCGCGCGGGTCGACGAACTGCTCGAGCTGACCGGCCTGAGCGATTTCGCCGATGCGCTGCCGCACAGGCTGTCCGGCGGCATGAAACAGCGCGTGTCGGTGGCGCGCGCGCTGGTCGACGACCGCGAGATCCTGCTGATGGACGAGCCGTTCGGCGCGCTCGACGAGCAGACGCGGCTGGTGCTGCAGCAGGAATTGCTGCGCATCTGGGAGACGACGGGAAAGACCGTCGTCTTCATCACCCACAGCGTCGACGAGGCGCTGACGCTGGCCGACCGGGTGCTGGTGATGTCGCCGCGCCCTGGCACTATCATCGCCGACCTTGCCGTGCCTTTCGATCGGCCGCGCGACGTCGTCGAGATGCGCCGCGACAAGCGTTTCTGGGACCTCACCTATGAGGTCTGGCGCCTGTTGGCCTCAACCTCGCCGGAGCGTCACGCATGAGCGTCGTCACCGCAAAACTGACCGAGGAGCAGATCCGCGAGCTCAAGGCACCGGCCCAGCGCGAGCGGCTGTTCCGCACCATTTCCTATTTCAGCCCGATCCTGCTGTTGCTGCTGTGGGAGGTCGCCTCGCAGCTCAACGTCATCGACCGGCGCTTCTTTCCGCCGCCCAGCGCCATTGCCGGGACGTTCTGGCAGATGATCACCAGTTTCGAGATCTTCGACCATATCGGCGCGACTTTGCGCCGTGTTTCGGTCGGCTACGTCATGGGTGCCATTCCAGGTATCCTGCTTGGCCTGTTCCTTGGCCTGTCGCAGCCGGCGCGGCGCGTGCTCGGGCCGATCTTCGCCGCACTCTATCCCGTGCCGAAGATCGCCATCCTGCCGCTGATCCTGTTGATCTTCGGTGTCGGCGACGCCTCGAAATTCGTCGTCATCGCCATCGGCGTGTTTTTCCTGCTGCTCTACAACACCATGGGCGGGGTGATGCAGACGCCGCAGATCTATCTCGATGTCGCCAAGAACGCCGGTGCAACAAGATTCCAGACCTTCTTCCGCATCGCGTTGCCATCGGCGCTGCCCAACATCTTCACCGGGCTCCGGCTTGCGGCGGGCTCGTCCTACATCATCATCGCGGCGGCCGAATTCCTCGGTGCGCGCAGCGGCGTCGGCTTCTTCATCTGGGCGTCGTGGCAGACCTTCGCAGTGTCGCGCATGTTCGTCGGCATCGTGGTGATTTCGGCGCTCGGCTACTTCACCATCCTCGCGCTGGAGCTGATCGAGCGCAAGCTCGTGCCCTGGGCGAAGCATTGAGGCACTGAGGAGCAAGCGCATGACCGTCGAGGCCGATCCCATCGCCCATGCCCCAGTCTCGGAGCGCATCTACCTGGCGCTGCGCCAGGAGATCATGCGCTGCGAGATCGTGCCGGGGACGACGCTCGACGCAGCCTCCATCGCAAGCAAGTACGAGGTCTCGAAGACGCCGGTGCGCGACGCCATGCAGAGGCTCGCCGCCGACGGGCTGGTGATGATCCTGCCGCGCAGCGGCTATCGCGTCGCCCCCATCACCTTCCAGGCGGTGCACGACATCCTCGACATGCGTGCGGCGATCGGGCCGCATGCGGCAAGGCAGGCGGCGCGCTACGCCACGCCGGCCGAGATTGCGCTGCTGCGCCAGATCGTCAGGGAATACGCCGCGCCGATGGATATCGGCACCATGCAGCAGGTGGCGCGGCGCTTTCACCTCACTATTGCCCGCTGCAGCCGCAACAAGCGTGTCGTCACCCTTTCGGAGACCCTGTTCGACGAGCTCGAACGCCTGCTGCGCTTCGCCATCGATTTCACCGTCAAGGCAGGCGAGCATTCCGACGAGCACACCGCACTCGTCGATGCGATCGCAGCCGGCGACGGCGAGCGCGCCGCGGCGATCGAATTCGCCCATATCAAGCACTCCAGGGAATTCCTGATCGAGCGCCTGATGACATTGGGCTATCTCTCGGCAAGCGAGATCCAGCTTGGCGCAGCGCGGAGCCCGGGCGAATGATCACGATCCCTGATGCGACCGGCCGGCTGGCGGCGGCGCTGGGCGGCAGTGCGGCGGCCAAGCTTGCTGCTTCAGCCCTGGTCGAGGCCGACGCGCTCGGCTTGCCGCGCTTCGGCATCGCCATGCTCGACGAATGGACTGTTGACGCCGCGCCGGTGCCAGCTCGCGATGGCGCGCAGGCCATAGGCTGGCTCGACTGCAGCTCCTGCTTCGCGCCGCTGGCGGTGGCCAGCGCCACACTCGACGTCGCCGAGAATGCGCGACAGTTCGGCCTCGCCGCCGTCTTCCTGCGCGGCGTCAGGGGCTTTGGCCGGCTCGCGCCTTTCGTCCGTCACCTCGCCGATGCCGGCCTGCTTGCCATCGCCGGCGCCGAGGGGCCGCCTTTCGTCGCGCCACATGGCGGCGACCGTCCGGTGATCGGCACCAACCCGCTGGCGCTTGCCATCGGACAAGGTGCGGATCGCGTCGTCATCGACGTTGCCACCAGCACGGCGACCATGGCTGATATCCGCAATGCCCGTGTCTCCGGCGCGCCCTTGCCTGACGGCATCGCGCTCGACGGCGAAGGACGGCCGACCAGCATCGCTGCCGAGGTTGCGGCGTTGCTGCCGCGCGGCGGCCAGATCGGCTCGCTGCTCGGTCTGGTGGTCGAGCTGATGGCCGGCGTTGCCGGCGGCGGCAGGGGCGATGCGAAAGGCCGCGGCGTGTTTATCCTCGCCATTGATCCGGCCCGGGCCGGAGACGATATCGACTGGCAAACAAGGCTTGCCGGCCTGAAGCGCGACTGGACGACAGGCGGCGGTCACTGGCCGCGCGGCGGTAGCCTGTCGCTGGAAACCGAGCTGGACGACGATTTCGCCCGGCGTCTCGATACCCATCTCGCCCGCATGACCGGCCGCCCCGCCGGCCGATGATCACGCCGGCCACTTCCCTGCAGAGACCGAAATTCAGATGACGACAAAGCCTGCTTCCGCCCCCGTCTTTTCCATCGATGCCGTCGACGGCCTGATCGACGAGCCGCGCCGGATCGTCGTCTCCGGCCTCGCGCCCGACGAACTGGTTGCCATCTCGGCCCGCACGACACGGGGGCGCGGCGTTACCTGGATGAGCCAGGCGACATTCATGGCTGATGCCGAGGGCGTGGTCGACCTGACCCGCGACGCGCCGGTTGGCGGCGACTACGCGGAAGTCTCGGCCATGGGCCTGATCTGGAGCCAGCAGCCGGTCGACAGCACCAGTGCCGAGCTCTTCGCCGACGATGTCATGCAGGCCTTGGCAACGACGCTGACGGCCGAAACCGGCGCCGGGATCAAGGCCGAAGCCACGCTTTTGCAGGGGTTCGCCGCATCCGGTGTGCAGCGTCAGGATATCCGCGAGGACGGACTTGTCGGCACTCTGTTCACGCCGGTGGGACCGGGCCCACATCCGGTCGTGATCGTGCTCAACGGCTCGGGCGGCGGCATCAATGAACCGCGCGCAGCCCTGCTTGCCTCGCGCGGCTACCAGGCCTTTGCGCTCGGCTATTTCAAGGCGCCGGGCCTGTCGCCCTTCATCACCGAAACGCCGCTCGAATATCTCGAGACCGGCCTGCGCTGGGCGCGGCGGGAGCTGCAGCCGAAGGACGGCTTCATCGCAGTCAGCGGCCAGTCGCGCGGCGGCGAACTCGCGCTCCTGCTTGGCGCCACCTTTCCCGAACTGGTCTCCGCAGTCATCGCCTTCGTGCCCGGGGCGATGGTCCATGGCGCCCAGGGTGCCGGCGATCCGGCGCGTGGCGGCTGGCGAGGCACGACCTGGACGAGGGGCGGCGTTCCGCTGCCGCATCTGTGGCAGGACAATGCAGCCGTGCACTGGCACCCCTGGGCCGGTGAGGCTCCGCCAAGCCGGCACCACTCGGTCTTCTTCGAGGGGTTGAAGGACACCGAACTTGCGGCGCGCGCGCGCATTCCGGTCGAAAACATCGCCGGCCCGGTGCTGCTGATTTCGGGCCGCGATGACCGCGCCTGGCCGTCCAGCCTCTATTCCCGCATGGTGGTCTCGACGCTCGCCCGACACGATCATCCGCATCTGGTCCGCCATCTCGACTTCGATGATGCCGGCCACGCCATCAACCTGCCGATCGTGCCGTCGACGCAGCTGAGCCGCCTGCACCCGGTCTCGAAGGTCCCCTACACCAATGGCGGCACGCCCTCCGGCAATTCCAGGGCCGACGACGGTTCCTGGCGCGGCATGCTCGCCTTCCTCGGCGAGGTCACCGATTCCGCCGGCCAAGGCTGAGCCCGCCTGACCCCTCACGCGCAAGCAGACTGCTGAATTCTTCAATAGGGAGACGAACATGCCCACAAAAGAACATTTGGAAGGCCAGTGGCGCGAATGGCGCTATGCCCATGTCGCCAAGATGTTCCGGCCCTATGGCTGGACCTCGCTGGTGGCCCAGTACTGGCTGGAAGCCGGCGACAGGGACGTCAGCTTCGACCTGCTTCCCGGCACCTGGTCGGTCAAGGACGGCAAGGTCATGTTCACCCCGCCGGCCTCGGGGCCGAACCTTTCGGTCAATGGCAAGTATCCGACCGAGCCGGTCGAGATCATCCCGGGTCGCAACCAGACCTATGGCCACGGCCAGAGTGAGCCGGTCTATTTCGGCGTAAACGAGGTCGAGGCCATCCTGCGCAGCAAGAATGACGGCCAGTCCCTCTATGGCGTGCGCGTGCGCGATCCGCGCGTGGCGACGACGGTGGAGGAGGCGGGCGTATCCGCTTTCGACTACGATCCCACCTGGCGTATTGCAGGCGTCTACACCCCGACCGCGCTTACCGAATATGAGGCGGAAACGGTGGAAGCCGGCGTGCGTGAATCGACGCCGCGCATCGGCACCTTCACTTTCGAGCACAAGGGCAAGAGCTACAGCATCGAGCTGATCGGCAAGGACACGGCGACCGGTTTGCAGCCGGTGGCGCATGTTCGCGACCGGACCAGCGGCCCCATCACCTATGGTGCCGGCCGCGTCATCGAGTTGCAGTTCACCGACGAGACGAACACCCGCATCGACTGGATCGATTTCAACTACGCGGTCGCGCTGCCCTGCGCCTTCACCAACTTCGTCACCTGTCCGCTGGTGCCGCGCGAGAACCAGCTCGACTTCGAGGTGCTCGCCGGCGAAAAACGCCCGGCGCGGGATGTGGCCAGGACAATGACCTACCAAGCCGGCACAAACGCCGCTAGCTGAGACTGAGGTGGCTGGAGCGCAGCGCGGAACGGCTGCGGGATTGCCATGCTCTTTGCAAGGCGCTTGAGCGCATTCCTCGCCAGTTGCGTGGCGGGGTGACAGACGCGCCCGCATTTGTCATCACTGGGCTTTCGGCAAGGAGGCTCGGGCGATGATAACAGGATCGATGTGCAGGGCGGCGCGGGCCCTGGTGGAGATCAGCCGGTCACGGCTCGCCGCCGCGTCCCATATCGAAGAGACGGTGATCGAAGCCTTCGAACGCAAGATCGCCATCCCCAGCGATGCCGTGATCAGTGCCCTGGAAACGGCGCTGGAAACGTTCGGCGCGGTCTTCATTCCCGAAGAAGGCGCCAACGGTGCCGGGGTTCGCCTGAAATTCAGCCGCTCGGTGACCCGGCGGCTGTCAACACTCGAAGGTGAGGGCGGGCCAGCGGCCAGCGACGAAGTTCCCTAAGTGTCTTGGAGCGTTCAGCCTGCGCGACGCGCATTTCGGCCACCAGCCGACGCCAGGCGAGCCGTTGCGCCGCGGCTTAGGCAATGAGCTGCCGCTCGACGTGGCAGGTTGGTCTGCAAGGTTTGGTGTAGGCTGATCATAGCGCCAGGGCTGGGACGAACCGGAGCGTTTGGCCCCATCATTTGCGACGGTAATCGTCCACGAGGAGCCGGGCGAAATCCAGGCCGCGCTGCCAGTTGTTGAGGCCGCGATAGACAGCGTGGCCGTAGTCTTCCGGCAGGTCGACATGGCCGTCGGTTTCCACAAGCACGCAGGCGCGCAGGCGTTTGCGATGCTCGTGGACCTTGTCGAGTGTGATGGCGCGGACCCGTTCGGGTGGCACATTCCGCGCCTTCATCTCGGCGACACCATCGCGAACCGCTTCCTCCGTCGGCTCGACCGTCAGCCACGTCTCGGGGGTGCCGAAGAGATGGCGACCACCGATCGACGGCGTCGAGACGACGGGCAGTCCGGCAAGCAGGTATTCGATGCTGGCGTACATCGCCCCTTCCTCCGCGGAAAGGCAAAGGCCGGTGGCGCTGGCCGCCATGGCCGTGTTGATCGTCCCCCAATGCAGCTTTTCGATGCGGGAATCATCGTGCGGATTGAGGAAATGATGCGCGGGCATCATCCGCTTGAGTTCCTTGAGCAACTCCGCGGTCTGTCGTCTTCCGGTCAGCCTGGACTCGTAGAAGACATGTGCCGCGCTTGGAACAAGACGGGCGAGGTGACGCCGTTTCCACGGGCTGATCATCGCATTGTAGAACGCATCGTAGGCCCGTTCGGCTCCTGGAACGGGCTTGAAGGTCTCTTCGTCGGCCAGGGCGTTGTGGCTGCAAAATACAGCGTTGAGTCCGTTTTCGCGAAACAGCGCAACTTCCTCGAGTTCATTGCACATGAAGACGAAGCGATGTTCAGCATAGCGGCGACGATAGAGACGGTGCGCGGTCAGAGCCCTTAAGATCTGCCTTTCCTTGCGCATGGCCCAGGTGAACCAGACGAGAAAAAGGACGCGCTGCCCGGCCAGGCGTGGGCCAAGGTAGTTCGCCACGCCAAGTGGCGCGTGATTGAGCATCGAAGAACAGAATACGGGATATGATCCGTCGTCGAGCCGCCCCGCCGCCATCCGGAGGTCGTCTCCTGCCCGGACCGCGGCATCGGGCGCAAAGCTGCGATCCGCATGGATGTGGGTGCGAAACGCCAGCCTCAATCTGTTCTTGAACCGCATGATTTCCGGGGGGCGACCTGAGTTTCAAGACGCACCTATCGCACATCGATGGCGCCGCCGAGAAGGCCTTGGCCGGTACACCGCCGACGAGTTCTTGGATACCACCATTCAACAATCTGGGGATGAATGTTGCGGTTGACGGTACAACCACGTACACACCGCCGCCGGGGGCTGCTAATATGCGCCTGTTCTTGTATAAGCGCGCAGTCTTGTGTGTAGCCTAGGGGTAGGTTGGGTTGATGGGGTTTTCGGCGATCTACGCGGTCTCAAGCACTGACATCGTCTATGAGACTTTCGACGGCGACGCGGTCGTGCTCGACCTCGCCAGCGGCAGGTATTTCGGGTTTTCCGACAGCGGCAGTTGCGTGTGGGAAGCCCTGATCGCGCAGGTTCCGCCGGCGAGCCTTGTCGGCAGCGCCTGTGGTGGTGGCGAGCTTTCCGCCGATGATCTCGACGCTTTTGTCGCTAGGCTGACCGAATTCGGATTGCTTTCATTGGCACCGGAAGCGGTAGCCTCAGCCCTTTCTCCCGACCTGGCCGGGCGTCTTGCCACAGCCCGCGAAGCGCTCAAGATCGACATGCACGACGAACTGGCCGACCTGGTGATGGTCGACCCGATCCATGATGTCGACGAGCCCGCCGGCTGGCCGGTGGTGAAGCAATAGCGCCGGCCTTATGCGCAACTTTCTGTTCTCATTTCCTGCCTTCAGGTGCAGATGCGACGTGTAACCCTTGATGGTCTTGCCGACTATGCGCGCGGGTTGCTCGCTGCGTGCGATGCCAATGCCGCAGCCTTTCCGGTGCTCAGCCGCGTTGACCTGCCTGGCCTGGGCATCGACGTCTTTTCCGATCGCGGCGAGCTGGCAACGGCTCTTGCGCATGGCGTGGCGACGGCCACTCAGGCCGGCCAAGGGCAACGTGTCAGGATATTCCTGGCGCATCCCGGCATAGGCTCGATATCCAGACCTGCCTCGTGGGGCGAGGCGCTGTTCAATCCGCACATGTTTGCCGAACGGCTCGAAGCCAATGGCCTGCGCGGCCATTATTTCCACGATCTCAGCTACTGGCAGTTCTACGACGTCGAAAAGCGGCTGGGCGTGCAGCTGATGCTGTCCGCCGATGGCTGTCCGCCATGGGAATTCGGCGCGCCGTTGCGGTGCTTCCTGCACTGGGAATATGCCGCGCGCGGCATGCGCCTGACGCACGCCGGAACGCTTGGCGTCGGCGGCAAGGGCGTGCTTTTGGCCGGCGCCGGTGGGGCGGGCAAATCGGGGACGGTCGTCTCGGGTCTTTTGGCCGGGCTCGACAGCGTTGGCGACGACTATGTGCTGATGAAACTGGACGGCGACCGTTCGATGGCGCGGCCACTGTTCACGACGCTGAAGCAGGATCCCGCGGGTTTCGACAGGCTTGGGCTTGCCAGATGGCTGCCCGAACCGGGGCCGCTCAATTGGCAAGGCAAGCACCAGTTCAGGGTACAGGACGTTTGTCCGCGTGGCCTGGCCGACGAACTCGATATCGTGGCGCTGCTGGTTCCCAGGATTTCAGGCGCAGGGCGCAGCGCGATCACGCCCGTTGCGCGCAAGGAGGCGCTGATGGCGCTGGCACCGTCCGGCATCGCGCAGATGCCGGGTGAGCGCGAGAGCGGTTTTCGCTTCTTTGGCGAGCTGACGCGCCGGCTTCCATGTTACGATCTGGCATTGGGCACGCGCGGCGACGAGATCGCGGAGACGATCGCTGCGTTTCTGGACAGGGGCATACCATGAAGCTGGGCGTCGTCTTGCCCGTCTACAATCGCGAGACCTATGTCGGCTCGGCGCTGCGATCGGTGCTGCGCCAGCGCGAGGCAGCCGAGTTCGACATCATCGTCATCGATGACGGCTCGGTCGACGGCACGGCCGAAGTCGTACGCTCATTCATTGCCGACGGTGCGCCGATCCGCCTGTTTTCGCAGGCCAATACAGGCGTCACCAGGGCGCGCAACGCCGGCCTGCGTCGGCTTTTAGACGACACGGAATTCGTCTCCTTCATCGATTCCGACGACATCTCGCCGGTCGGGCGCTTCGCCGCCGACCTAGCCCATTTCAGGTCCGACCCGGGGCTCGAGCTGACCTATTCCTACATGCGCATGGTCGACCAGATCGACGACGAGACGCTGGAGCCGGTGGCGGGATGCGACGACCGCATCTTTCGCGGCGTGCATCTGTCGGCCGGCATCTACCGGCGCGGCCTGATCAAGCGGATCGGCGATTTCGACGAGGAGCTGGCGCAGTCCGAAGACACCGACTTCCTGTTTCGCATCTTCGAGCAGCGGGCCCGGTTCGTCTTTCCCGACACCATCGCGCTCTATTACCGCCGCCACGAGCACAACCTGACCCGCAATCTCGCGGAGTCGCGCCGCGAATTCCTCAAGGCGATGCAGAAATCGATGCGCCGCCGCAAGGCCGATCCGACGCTCGGCGACCTCCGCGGTTTCATCCAGGTGGCGCATCCGTCGGGCGATGGAGCGCCGCTGCGCCCATGAGCTACAGCGTCGTCATACCGGCCTGGAACGCCGCTCGCACCATTGCCGAGACGCTGCGCTCGGTTGCCGCGCAGAGTGTCGTGCCTGCCGAGATCATCGTCGTCGACGATGGCTCGAGCGACGAAACCGAGGCAACCGTGCTGCAGTCGGGTATTCCAGTCAGATATGTCAGGCAGGACAATGCCGGACCGGGCAGTGCTACGACACGCGGCTTCGCTTTGGCGACGGCATCCTTGATCGCCACCGTCGATGCCGACGATTTGTGGCTGCCACAAAAGGTCGAGCGGCAGTTGCGCAGGCTGGACCAGGCGCCGCAGCTGGCTGCCGTGTTCACGCTGTGGCGGACGTTCAGGCATGGCCAACCCGATGATGGCACTGGCACTGCCGGGCCGGGCTGGTCGCGCACGACGATGCTGGTCCGCCGCGAGGTGGCGTTGGCGGTCGGGCCGGTGATCGATCCGCCCGGCAACCGCGGCGACATGGTCGACTGGCTCGGACGCGCCCGCGAGGACGGCCATCAACTCGGCATGATCGACGAGGTGCTGGCGCTGCGGCGGATCCTGCCGGGCAGCATGTCTTATGGCCGCGATCCCGCGCGCGACCGCGGCTATCTTGAAGTGGCGCGGATGGCGATGCTGCGGCGCAAGCTCAAGAACGCCGGGCAAGGCTGATGGCTTCGGCGTCACGCCGCATCGGCCGGCGCTTTCCCGACTATGGCTGGGCATGGCCGACAAACGGTCTCGACCGGTTGCTCAAGGCGGTGCTGCTGCCGGACCATGAGGCTGCCCAGGCACAGGCCTTGAAGTGGCTCGACGCCAACGACATCGACGCCGTCGAGTTTCGCGAGCACCGGCTGCTGGCCGCCATCGCCGACCGGTTCGGCAAGGCGCTGGGCGGACACGCCGCCTTTCCGCGCCTTGCCGGCCTGCAGAAGATGCTGTGGACCAAGTCGCGGCTTGCCATGCGTGAGGCCGAGCCGACGCTGAAGGCGATGGTCGGGGCAGGCGCACCGATCATGCTGCTCAAGGGCGCGAGCCGCATCGCCGTCGAACCGGCGGCACAGCGCGGCCGTGTCGCTCACGACATCGACATTCTGGTGCGCCCGGAGCACATGGTGGTTGCCTTCGACGTGCTGCGCCAGCGCGACTGGAAAGTGTCGACGGGCGTCAGCCCGCAATATCTCAGGCCTCGGCTTGGCGCCGTGCGCTCGATGAACTTCTTCATGGGCAGCTATGGCGACATCGACCTGCATCAGGCTGCCTACGATTGGTCGCAGGCCGACGATGAGGACGACGAGGCAGTCTGGAGGCGTGCGTTGCCGGCGACATTTTCAGGTCTCGACGTCCTGGTGCCTTCAGCCGCCGACCGGGTGGCTTTGGCGATCGGTCATGGCGGTCTGGACGCTCATACCCACAGCGACTGGCTTGTCGACAGCGCCGTGGCGATCCGCGCCTGCGACATCGACTGGGCGGTGTTTTGCGAGGTCATCACACGTCGGCATCTTGCCGTGCCGGCCGCGGTCGCGCTGACCTATCTCGAAGCCGAGATGTCCGTGCCGGTTCCCTCTGACGTTCTGGAACGCATCGTGGCGATGGCCGACCGCACTGGGGCTTCGCGCATCGCTTCGCTGCTGCAGGCCAAGCCGCGGACCGATTTCAGGGGCCTGACCTGGCTGTCGCGCGGCGTCGCCAAGCAATTGCGCATGCGCAAGAAACGCGCCGTCCGCGAACGCGAACTGCCCGGTGTCGAGTGGCATGGCCGCCGCACCCAGGCGGTCGACGGCGTTGGGGCGGCGGCTCCGGCGCTGTCGCAGCAACTGCCGTTGCCACAGGCCGCGACAGGCGCTGCCCAGGCCGAGCTCGACATCGTCTTGCAAATGGATGTGCCGCCCGTGCGCCGTCGCATCGAGATGGAGCTCAATGGCGGCGAATGCCATTTCGCCCGGCTGCGCTATCGCAAGCTCGGCAAGTCAGGCGGCCGGCTGACATTGCGCTTTCGAGGCAAAATCCGGGTCGACCAGGCAGATGGCGTGCTGGTGCTTTCGGCACGGCCGTCGCGGCAGTTCCGCCAGTGGGAGCATGAGCAGACTGTTTCCACCTATGGCGCGGTGCCGTTCCGGATCGTTTCGGTGAGCGTGTCGCCGCTTCGCTGAGGCCGAGAACAATTCGCCGTGCCGCCAGTCCAGTCTGCTTTGCAGCATCTGCAGTTCATGCAGATGCCTTTCTGCATAGTCCCCGATGGCAACTTGACTTTACCTTGGCCAGCGATAGTTTGCCGCCGTCATGGTCTTCCATCTCCGGATGGAAGCTAAGAGGGAATCCGGTGTGAAACCGGAGCTGACCCGCAACTGTAAGCGGTGAGCCGATCGCCCCTGTGTCACTGGCATGCCTGCCGGGAAGACGGGTGATGAAGGCTACGACCCGCGAGCCAGGAGACCTGCCTGACAGAGTGAGATTCCGTGGTCGGGGTGTGCCACAGGAATGCCGGTTCCAACCCGGAAGCCTGTTTGCGGCTTTCGTCAGGTCCGCATTTCCGCATCCCCGCCACGGCAGGCAGAGGTTGGCGCGGCGATGGCGGGAAGAACGGTTTCCCCTCGATATCAAAAGCTTGGGCAGGCGAAATTTTCGTCGCCTGCAGCCGTGGCGCTGTGCCTCGACATCTTGTCCCCGGCGTTTGCCGGGCACGGCTGTGCTGCGCGTTGCGCACCCCATTCAAGCAAGGAGAGATCATGAACATCAGACATTGGGCCCTGTGGCTCGGGGTTGCCATGGCATCTGCCATCGGCCTTGCGCCGGCCGCCGCTGAAACCTTCACCGACGATGCCGGGCGTAAGGTCGAGCTCGAGCTGCCAGTCAAGCGGGCCGTCATCTTCAACCGCTATGCCGTCGAGTTCGCCCGCGCCATTGGCGCTATCGACAAGGTCGTCGGCGTCGATGCGAGCACGATGCGCGACCCGGCCTACTGGCCGCAGTTCAAGGAAGCCGACATCGTCGGCCAGGGCCAGACGCAGCCCAACTACGAGGCGATCGTGGCGCTCAAGCCCGACGTGGTGATCATCCCGCGCAACGGCGTCTACGAGGAAGCGGCGCGACAGCTCGAAGCTTTCGGCATCCCGGTGTTGGTGGTCACGGGCTGGGACACGCTGCAGCATGTGCAGAACGTGACATTGTTCGGCAAGCTGTTTGACGAGAAGGAAAAGGCTGACGCGCTGAACGCCTATTACACCAGGTACATGAACCTGCTGGCCGAGCGCCTGCAGGGCGTCGAACGCAGACGCGTCTATCTCGAGGAGGTGCGCGACCTCGTGACCGTCACGCCCGGCTCAGGCTGGCACGACATGATCGAGGCTGGCGGCGGCATCAATGTCTTCGGCGACATCGACATCAAGAAGGAGCCGTCGTCGCGCGGCAACGAAAACAGCTTCACCGTCGATCCCGAGGAGATCATCGCGCGCAAGCCTGACCTGGTGATCAAGCTCCAGCCGGGCTCCTACCAGACCATCCCCGAAGCCAAATTCGCCGAGAGCTGGAAGGCGATCGTCGCCCGCGAGGAGATCGTGGGTACGCCGGCAGGTCAGGCGGGCAATGTCCGCTTGATCAACTACTACCTCGCCGGTGGCTCGTCCAAGGTCACAGGGGCGCTGCAGGTCGCCAAGTGGCTCTATCCCGAAAAATTCGCCGACGTCGATCCCGAGGCGGCGATGAAGGAATGGATCGAGATCTACCAGGGGCTGCCGTTCCAGGGCGGCATGACCTACCAGGGCACAGCCTCCAACTGATCGACCGGCACGCCGCTGCCCGCGAGGCCGCGGCGTGCATCCTCAATCCGGAGCCTTAGACCATGGACATCGCAAGCAGTGCCGGTTTGGCGCGCGGCCAATCCGCCGGCACTTCCAGCCGCTACCGCCGGAGCGGCTATCGCAAGGCGGCTGTTATCCTGTCTTCGCTGCTTGTGCTCCTGGCGGTGGCCGGGGCCGTTGCCATCATCGGCATCGCCGAAACGGGGCTGGTGACGCTGCTCATGGTGATCCTGCAGAAGCTCACCTTCGGCCATTTCGTCGCCGAGGTCGATCCGCAGCAGGCGCGGGTGCTTGTCCATCTTCGCTTGCCACGCGTCGTCATGGCCATGGTGGCGGGCGGTTCGCTGGCCTTCGCCGGGGTGCTGATGCAGGCAATCACCCGCAACCCGCTGGTCAGCCCCTATACGATCGGGGTGTCTTCGGCGGCCGCTTTCGGGGCCTCGATCGCCATCATGTTCGGCGTCGGCTTCAGTGCCGCGGGGCTGTATTTCGTGCCGCTGACGGCATTCCTGTTTGCGCTTGGCTGTGCCGTGCTGGTGTTTTCGATGGCCTGGCTGCGCGGCATGGGGGCGCAGACCATGGTGCTGACCGGCATCGCGCTGATGTACCTGTTTTCCGCCATGACGGCGGCCGTGCAGTTCGTCGCCACCCAAGAGCAACTGGCCCGGGTCGTGCACTGGACCTTCGGCAGCCTCAACGGCATCGGCTGGGATGCGGTTGCCGTTTCGGGCGCTGCCTTGCTGGTCGCCCTTCCGCTCGCCCAGTCCAGGGCATGGCAGTTCAACGCGCTGACCAGTGCCGGCGATGACGTCTCGCGCTCGCTCGGCATCAACGTCGCCTTGCTGCGCGGTCTCGCGGTCGTGCTCTCGGTGGTGGTGTCGGCGGTTGTCATCAGCTTTACCGGGGTGATCGGCTTCGTCGGACTGATTGGGCCGCATGTCGCCCGCCTGATGATCGGCAGCGACCATCGCTACCTCATTCCTTTCTCGGCCATCTGTGGCGCCATGCTGCTGCTTCTGGCCGATACGGTCGGACGCATGGCGTTCAGCCCGACCGTCATCCCTGTCGGCATCGTCGTCGCCTTCGTCGGCGTGCCGCTGTTTTTGCATCTGATCCTGTCGCGGCGCTCGGAGTATTTTTCATGAGCGACTATCTTTCCATCGACAAGGTCAGCTTCGGCTACGGCAGCCGCAGCGTGCTGCGCGAGGTCTCCGTCGGCCTGAACAAGGGCGACATTCTCGGCCTGATCGGTCCGAACGGCGCCGGCAAGTCGACGCTGGTGCGCACCGTCCTCGGCCTCGCCACCCCGTCCTCGGGCCGGGTCCTGCTCGACGGCACCGACATCCGCTCCATGTCGCCCAAGGCACGGGCGCGCCGCATCGCCTATGTGCCGCAATCGTCGCCGCTCAGTTTTCCGGCGACGGTGTTCGAGACCTGCCTGCTCGGGCGCACGCCGCATATGGGAGCAAGCCCGAGCCGTGGCGATCTCGCTGTCGTCGAAGACATGTTGCGGCGGCTGAGGCTCGAGGATTTCGCCTTTCGTCCGATGTCGGAACTCAGCGGCGGCGAACGCCAGCGTGTGATGCTGGCGCGTGCGCTGGCGCAGGAAACCGAGGTGCTGGTGCTCGACGAGCCGACGAGCGCGCTCGACATCGGCAACCAGCTTTTCACCTTGCGGGTGGTGTCGGAAATCGCGCGCGAAAGGGGCGTCACCGCCTTGGTGGCCATTCACGACCTGTCGCTTGCCGCGCGCTTTTCCGACAGCCTGCTTCTGCTCGACAAGGGGGCGGTGGCCGGACATGGCGACTGGCAAGGCACGCTGACCGAAAAGACCGTGCGCGAGGTCTACGGCGTCAATGTCGAGATCGGCCTGCTGCGCGACATTCCCGTCTTTGCCCCGCATGAGCTGACCTGATGCACCTCGACATTGCCGGCTTCTTCAGGGGCGGCCGCAGCGAAAGCCATGAGCGGGTGCTTTAACTGTGCGAACAGGTCGAGCGCATCGGCTTCGACGGCATCTGGTTCAACGAGTTTCATTTCCAGAACCCGCCGCAGGCTTATCCGTCGACGCTGATGCTGGCCTCCGCGATCCTGGCGCGGACGCAGCGCCTGCGGGTCGGGACCTCCATCGTCGTTACGCCGCTCTACCATCCGTTGCTGCTGGCCGAGCAGGTGGCGCAATTGCACTGGCAAAGCGGTGGTCGCTTCGATCTTGGCATCGGCCGGGGCACGCATCCGGCGACGCTGGCCGCACTTGGCATTGCTGCCGACAGCACGCGGGACCGTTTCGAGCAGTCCTACAGGATCATGCGCGACGCCTGGACGAATGGCACAAGGATCGAGGAGGGCGCATGCTGGCCAGCCTGTGAAGTTACTGTCGGGCCGCTTCTGGCCGGCAAGACGGTGCCGGTCTATGTCGCGGGAAGCTCACGCGACACGCTTGGTTTCGCTGCCCGCGAGGGGCTGCCGCTGCTGCTCAGCCTCGACCCGCCGGAGGCAGCGCAGCTTGCCACCTATCGGGCAATTCTCGGCGAGGATGGACATGCCTGCCGGTTGCCGGCGTCGTCGCTGTCGCGCTACGTCTGCATCGCGCCGACGACCGCGCAGGCCATGGCGAAACTCGACGAACTGGTCCCGCGGCTATACGAACGCCGGCTGGCCTCGGCGCAGACCGCGGGGCGGTCCACCGACCAGATCGTGATGCCCGACAGACAGACGGCCATGGCCCGGCAGGTCATCGCGGGTTCACCCGAGGACTGCGCCGCGCAATTGAACGCACTTGCCTCAAACAGCGGCATCGACGCCATCCGGTTGGTCTTCAACGGCAACGGCATCGTGGAGCTGCCGGCAGCTATTGCCGACATGGCGCTTTTCGGTCGCGAGGTGCTGCCGTCGTTGCGGCCTGCCTGAGGATTTCTCAGGCCGCCTTTTCGGCGGCGTCGGCACGGTCCGCCTGGCGCGCCACAACCCATCCGAGCAATGCCGCGCCAAGCAGCACGGCTGCCGCGAGATAGAAGGCGAGCCCCGGATAGGGCATCGACGTGCCGTCCCGCACGGTCCATGCATAGACGGCGCCGAAGAAGAGCGGCGAGGCGACGCCGGCGATGCTTGCCACGCTCATGTTGGCGCCCTGCAACTGACCTTGCTCGGAATCGGAGACGCGTTGGGTCATCAGCGACTGCGTCGTCGGCATGGCGAGGCCCCACAATGCGTTCGGGATGATCGCCAGGGTGAACCAGAAGCCGCTCGGTGCCAGGCCCATGCAGGCGATGCCGAAGGCCCCGGCGAACAGGCCGAAGACCATGGTGGCGCGGTCGCCGAAACGCTTGACGACGGGGCCGACGATCAGGCCCTGGACGATCATGTCGAGCACGCCGACCATCGCGAGCAGCGTGCCGACCTCCCAGGCATGCCAGTTGTAGCGGTAGGCGGCATAGAGCACGAACACCGCCGAAAAGACGTGATGGGCGAAGTGCAGCAGGAAGGTCACCGCGGCGAGCCCGGTCAGTTCAGGGTGCGAGCGCAGCAGCATCATGGCGCCGAACGGATTGGCGCGGCGCCAGGAAAACGTCATGCGCTTTTCGCGCGGCAGCGATTCCGGCAGGACGAAGGCGCCATAGAGGAAGGCGAGGCCGCTCATTGCCGCTGCCACCCAGAAGGGCGCGCGCGGCGAGATCTCGCCGAGGAAGCCGCCCATCAGTGGACCGGCGACGAAACCGGCGCTGAAGGCAGCACCGATCAGGCCGTAGGCGCGGGCGCGGCCCTCGGGCGGGGTGATGTCGGCCATGTAGGCGAAGACAGTGGTGAAGCTTGACGAGGTGATGCCGGCGACGATGCGGCCAAGCGCCAGCCACCACAGGTTCGGCGCCAGCGCCATCAGCACGTAGTCGGCGGCAAGCCCCGCCGTCGACAGCAGGATGACGGGGCGGCGGCCGTAACGGTCCGAAAGCGAACCGATGATCGGCGAGCAGATGAACTGCATGAAGGCCCACAGCGCGATGAAGACGCCATTGATCCAGCCGGCGTCGGCATTGGAGCCGGCGAACTCCTCGATCAGCGATGGCAGCACCGGAATGATGATGCCCATGGCGACGATGTCGAGGACGGCGGTGACGAAGATGAAGGCGATTGCCGCCTGGCGCCGCGACCCAGTGATGGACATGATGGTGGCCTCGATGGACGAGCCTTATAAAACAAGCTGGCGCGCGATCCAGCCGTGGCAGGGAATATTATCGAAACCTACTGACATTGGGGCAAGAACGCGCGAAGCAGTGAACCAAGACTTCCCGTAGCGGGACTGCCGGCCTACAAATGCGGTCGGATTCGAGACACGGACGTGCCCCGCGCCGTTCTACAAGACGCCAACACTATAGCGCCGCGCCTCCCCTTGGACGCGCAAGGGGCGCTGTAGCAATTTAAAATCGTGCATGACCCTAAAATCGATTCCGGTTTTCGGGGTCATGCACCAGGGAGCCTGCCATGCTGCGCAAGACGGATTTCTTCATCGACGGAAAGTGGGTCGCGCCAACGGTCGCGAAAGAGCTCGACGTCATCAACCCGGCCGACGAGCAGCCCTTCGCGGTGATCTCGCTGGGCTCCGCCGCCGATGTCGACAAGGCGGTGGCGGCAGCGCAGCGCGCCTTCCCGGCATGGAGCACAACCAGCCGCGAACAGCGTGTGGCGCTGCTCGAAAAGCTGCTCGCCGCATACAACAGGCGGGTGCGCGACATGGCCCAGGCGATTTCCTGGGAGATGGGCGCGCCGATCAGGCTGGCGCTCGAATCGCAGGCCGCCAGCGGCTCGGGCCACATCGAGAGCTTCATCGACGTGCTGAAGGGCTTCGAGTTCGAGGAGCCGCTCAATGAGAACAACCCGCAGGAGCGTATCGTGCGCGAGCCGATCGGCGTGTGCGGGCTGATCACGCCGTGGAACTGGCCGATGAACCAGGTGGCGCTGAAGGTCGTGCCGGCGCTGGCGGCCGGCTGCACTGTGGTGCTGAAGCCGTCCGAAATCGCGCCGATGTCGTCGATCGTGTTTGCCGAAATGATGGAGGAAGCCGGCTTCCCGGCCGGTGTGTTCAACATGGTCAATGGCGATGGGCCGACCGTCGGCGAGGCGATGTCACGTCACCCCGGCATCGACATGATGTCGTTCACCGGCTCGACGCGCGCCGGCGTCGCCGTCACCAAGGCTGCCGCCGAGACCGTCAAGCGCGTGGCGCTGGAGCTGGGCGGCAAGTCGCCCAACATCGTCTTCGACGACGCCGACCTCACCGACGCTGTGACGCGCGGGCTGGCGCATTGCTTCGAAAACACCGGCCAGTCCTGCAACGCGCCGACGCGCATGCTGGTGCAGCGCCCGGTCTACGACAAGGCGGTCGATATCGCGGCCAAATACGCGGCCACCGTCAAGGTCGGCAACCCGGCCGAGGACGGCGACCATATCGGCCCGCTGTCGTCGGACGTGCAGTTCGAGAAGGTGCAGGCCATGATCGACGCCGGCATCAAGGAGGGCGCGCGCGTCGTTGCCGGCGGGCTCGGCCGGCCTGAAGGCTTCAACCGCGGCTACTATGTACGCCCGACGGTGTTTGCCGACGCCAACAACGACATGCGCATCGCGCGTGAGGAGATCTTCGGCCCTGTTGTGGCGATGATCCCGTTTGAGACCGAAGAAGAAGCGATCGCGATTGCCAACGACACGCCCTATGGCCTGTCGGCCTATGTCCAGACCAGCGACAAGGCCCGGGCCCAGCGTGTGGCGCGCAAGCTTCGCGCCGGCATGGTGCAGATCAACGGCACCGACCGCCCCTATGGCAGCCCCTTCGGCGGCTACAAGCAGTCGGGCCTCGGCCGCGAGGGCGGCAAGTGGGGCATCGAGGACTTCCTCGAGGTCAAGGCGATCAGCGGGTTTGAGGAAGGGCTGGGCTGAACGTCGGCATCTAATAGCCTTAAAAGGCTCCCCCCTCACCGTCTCGGGCTTCGCCCGAGCCACCTCTCCCCCACTCCGTGGGGGCGAGGAATCGCCAATCACGTTTGCGTGCGTTCGGCGCATCGTGAGGCGATACCCTCGCAGGACTTAGGTTCCTCGCCCCCACGGAGTGGGGGAGAGGTGGCACGGCGAAGCCGTAACGGTGAGGGGGACTTGTTGCAAGGCGGTGAGGGGCCTTTGGAGCGCCACCAACACCGCGCCTAGCTCTCATTCCTTCTCAGATAATCCTCGGCAATCCCGCGCATCCTGGCGCCGTCGATGCTGCTGCCATGGCCGCCATGGGCGACGCGGACCGGCAGGGCGATGAGCCGGCGCATGGTGGCGCAATAGGCGGCGCGATCCGAATCCGCCATGTCGTCGACAAGCAGCCCGCCATGGATCGCGTCGCCCGAAAACAGCGTGCCGTCATGCTCGTCAAACAGCCCGATCGACCCCGGCGAATGGCCGGGCAGGTGCAGGACGCGGAAGCGCCTGTCGCCCAACTCGATGACGTCTCCTTCGTCGAGCAGGCGGTGCAGCGGCGCAGGCTTGATGGCATAGTCGGCGGAGTTCCAGCCGGCATGAGGCAGCTCGGACACCGCGCCGGGAAAGTTGCGGAACATATGGGCGTAGGTGGCTGCGTCAGGCATCGTTTCGAAGAATGGTGCTTCGATGCGCGGACCGGCGCGCCAGGCGAATTCGTGCAGCGAACCGACATGGTCGAGATGGACATGGGTGGCAACGACGAGAAGCGGCTTGCCCGGGATCGTTGCGATTTCGGGTGCAAGCGCACAGATGCCCATGCCGGTATCGACCAGCATGTCGATTTCGCTGCCGCGCACCAGCCAGATATTGGCGCGGCAATAGTCTGTCACGAACGGTTCGGTCAGCATCGTCGTGGTCGTGTCGACGATGCTTTTCGAAAACCAGCCGGGCCGGGGTTTCACACGAACGGCCTGCCGATCTTGAAGCGGCCGGGCACCAGCCGCCTGAGATAGTCCATGCCCTTTTCGGACAGGTGGTTGACATCAGGCAGCATGTAGTCGTCGGGCATGTGCCGGGTCTTGCCGGCGACATTGGCCAGCGGCACCAGCCTGAGCACGGTCTTGCCGCCCTCATATTTCAGCGCCACCGAGCCGCCGCCCTTGTCGGCCGCATCGATGGCGAAGACGCCGGCGTCAAAAGCTTCCTGCGCGTCGACCGCGTTGACCGCGCCGATATAGCCGCGCGGCATGTAGCCGAGCGCATCGACACGGGCGCGCTTGCCCGGCAGGCCTTCGGCAAGCGCGTTTTCGAAGGCCCGGCTGAGATCGCTGCCAGACAGCTTGAGGTTGCCATGCGCGTCGCGTTCGAGCTTGTCGGCGGGCACGATGCTTTCGACCAGTGCCTTGCCGTCGGCGGTGCTGACGCCTTCGGAAACCGCAACGACGCAGCGACGATGGCGGGCAAGCGTCTCCTTCACCTCGTCGATGAAGCGCGGCACCGAAAAGGCGCGCTCCGGCACGTAGATCAAATGCGGCCCATCGGTGTCTTCGTCGCGCCAGGCGGCGGCTGCGGCGGTCAGGAAGCCGGCGTGGCGGCCCATCACGATGCCGACATAGATGCCGGGCAGGGCGCGGAAATCGAGATCGACGCTGAGGAAGGCACCGGCGACGAACTCCGCTGCCGAGATGAAACCCGGCGTGTGGTCGTTTTCCTCGAGGTCGTTGTCGATGGTCTTGGGCGCGTGCACGAAAGCGATGCTGCCCTTGGCCGCTTCGGTCAGGATCTGCTGGGTGCCGGCGGTGTCGTTGCCGCCAATATAGATGAAGGCCTGTGCGTCGGCCTTTTTCAGGCCTTCAAGCACCAGGTCGCAATAGGCGGCATCAGGCTTGTCGCGTGTGCTGCCAAGTGCTGCACCGGGGGTCGCGGCAATGCGCAGCAACTGTTCCTCGGCGATGTCGGTCAGGTCGACATAGTCGCCGTCGCGGATACCGCGGACGCCATGGCGCGAACCGAGCACGCGTGCCTTGGGATGGCGTCGACGGATTTCGAGCACCGCGCCCGCCATCGTCTGGTTGATCACCGCGGTCGGTCCGCCGCCTTGTGCAATCACGAATGTCGAGGGCATGGTCGTCCTCCCCAGGGGTGCCGGAAATGGCTGCCGACATGGCGCTGTTTTCCGGCACATTCGCCCTTCTGGCGAAGCGACGCAATGGGAGATTCAACCGGTTCGCAAGGTTTCGGGCATGCCGGGGCGGAGCTTCCGCCCCGGCGGTTGCCGGTTAGCCGACGACGATCGGGGTCTTGCCGTTGACGCGGCTGTAGAGGTCGATGACGTCCTGGTTGATCATGCGCACGCAGCCCGACGACATCGCCTGGCCGATCGTCCACCATTCGGGCGAGCCATGGACGCGGTAGCCGGTGTCCTGGCCGTCCTTGTAGATGTAGAGCGCACGCGCCCCGAGCGGATTTTCGAGACCGCCGGGCTGGCCGCCGGCCCATTTCACCAACTCCGGCTTGCGCGCGATCATTTCGCGCGGCGGCGTCCAGGTCGGCCATTTCTTGCCGTACTGGATGTTGGCACGGCCGTTCCACAAAAAGCCGTCGCGGCCGATGCCGACGCCGTAGCGGATGGCTTCGCCGCCGGGCTGGACCAGATAAAGGAATCGTTCCTGCAGCTTGACCACGATGGTGCCGGGCGCTTCGCCGGTCGGATCGACGACGATCTGGCGGCGGAATTTCGGGTCGACCTTGGCGAACGGGATTTCAGGCAGCTGGTAGCCTTCGTCGGTGAAGGACGCGTACATCACATTGGGGCTGGTGACCTGCTTGTCGACGCTGATCTGCGGGCGGACCGAACCGGTGGCCATGTTGTCGAGACCCATCGCCGGCATCTCGAAATCCATGCTGCGGCTGCAGCCGGCGACAAGACCGGCGGCACCGAGGCCGAACAGCACGTTGCGGCGCGATGCAAGTTTCGAGGTGAGGTCGGATTTCGGCGATTTGGACACGGCACAGTTCCACTCTACACGCGGGGCGGCCAGGCACCGGAGCGAACCCCGGCTGTGGATGAAATGCATTTTCACCATTCATGGTTGAAAAAGCATGAACGCCACATGCGACGCGTTAAGGGCTTTACATCGGCATGGAGCCGGAGCTTGATCCCGTTTTTCAAAGAGGGAGAGTTTGCATGTCGTTCGAAAGCTGGGCCGCCTTTGCCGCCGCATCCGCGGTGCTGCTGGTCATTCCGGGCCCAACGATCCTGCTTGTCGTGTCCTATGCGCTCGGCCAGGGCTGGCGCACGGCATTGCCGATGGCCGTCGGCGTGGCGCTGGGCGATTTCACCGCCATGACGTTGTCGATGCTCGGCATTGGCGCGCTGCTTGCCGCTTCGGCCACCGTCTTCACCATGCTCAAATGGATCGGTGCCGCCTATCTCATCTATCTTGGCATCAAGCTGTTCCGCGCCGGCGGGTCGCTCGATGCCAAGCCGCGCACCGATGCAGCTTCGGCCGCCAAGATGATGGCGCATGCCTGGATCGTGACGGCGCTGAACCCCAAGAGCATCACCTTCTTCGTTGCCTTCCTGCCGCAGTTCCTCGACCGCAACGGCGATTTCTGGACCCAGATGCTGGTGTTCGAACTGACCTTCCTGACGCTCGCCTTCGCCAATGCCTTCGGTTACGCGCTGGTGGCGTCGCGGGCTCGCAGCGTGGTTTCCAATCCGCGCGCCATCCGCGTCTTCAACCGCACCGGCGGCACGCTGCTGGTCGGGGCTGGCGTTGCGGTGGCCGTGCGCTCGGGCAGTTGAGGGTCCATCATGGCGAAGGACGCGCTCGGGCTTGCGCTGAGCGGCGCTGACGAGGCGGCAGCCGCGCATTACCAGCGCGGGGTGAGCGAACTGCAGCGCTTCGTCGGCGATCCGGTCGGTTCTGCCGACAGGGCGATCGCCGCGGCGCCCGATTTCGTCATGGCGCATGTGCTGAAGGGTTGGCTCTACGGCCTGTCGACCGAACGCGAGGCGATGGCCGTGGCACGCGATTGCCACGCCGCCGCCCGCGGGCTTGCCGCTACCGCCCGCGAGAAGGCGCATGTCGCAGCACTTGGCCGTCTCGCCGCCGGGCACTGGCACGAGGCCGGACATATCCTTGAAGAGTTGACATCAGAGCATCCGACAGATGCGCTGGCGCTGCAGGCAGGACACCAGATCGACTTCTTCACCGGCAACGCAGCGAAGCTGCGCGACCGCATCGGCCGGGCATTGCCGGCGTGGAGCAAGGGCATGCCCGGCTACCACGCCATTTTGGGCATGCAGGCCTTCGGCTTCGAGGAGATGGGCGACTACGTCACGGCCGAGACGCTCGGACGTGAGGCGGTAGCGCTCGAGCCGCGCGACGGCTGGGCTCAGCATGCGGTGGCGCATGTGATGGAGATGCAGAGCCGTCAGCGCGACGGCATCGCCTGGATGCGCGGCAATAGCGATGCCTGGACGAAGGAGAGTTTTCTCCAGGTCCACAACTGGTGGCACCTGGCGCTGTTCCACTACGACCTCGGCGAGACCGACGAGGTGCTCGCGCTTTATGACGGGCCGATCTACGGCGCGCAGTCGAAGCTGGCGCTCAACATGGTCGACGCCTCGGCGATCCTGTGGCGGCTTAATCTCGGCGGCGTCGACGTCGGCCGGCGCTGGGCCAGCCTTGCGGCGAACTGGGCGCCGAAGGCCGCAGCCGGCAACTACGCCTTCAACGATGCGCATGCGATGATGGCCTTCGTCGGAGCCGGGCTCGAAGCTCCGGCCAAGGCGATGCTCGATGCCCAGCACGAGGCGATCGCCGGCGACGACGACAATGCCGCCTTCACCCGGGACGTCGGCCACCCCGTCACCTTGGCGATCAAGGCCTTCGGCGAGGGGCGTTATGGCGAGACGGTGCGGCTGCTCGAACCTGTCAGGGCCATCGCCCACCGCTTCGGCGGCAGCCATGCCCAGCGCGACGTGATCGAACTGACGCTGATCGAGGCGGCCTTGCGCGACGGCAATGATGCGCTTGCCGTCAAGCTCGCCTCCGCGCGCGATCATGCGCGCCCGGCGAGCCCGCTGTCGGGCCTGTTCGTCCAGCGCGCGGCGCTGCTAGCGCACGGCTGAGCCGCTCGGTGGGTCTAGGGTCAGGACCTATTAATCCGGATTGATCTGTGATTCAGATTCTCCATTGGAGGGTCTGATGGGTGATTTGTTTTTGCTGAGTGAGCGGCAGATGGCTCGGCTGTCGCCTCATTTTCCGCTGGCCCACGGAGTGCCGCGGGTTGATGACCGGCGGGTGGTGAGCGGGATTGTCTACGTGATCCGCAATGGTTTGCAGTGGAAGGATGCGCCCATTGCCTATGGCCCGTACAAGACGCTGTACAACCGCTTCATGCGCTGGAGCCGGCTGGGCGTGTTCGACAAGATCTTCGTCGCGCTCAGCCAGGACGGCCCCAGGCCGGAGCGGATCATGATCGACGCGACCCACCTCAAGGCGCACCGCACCGCGGCGAGCCTTTTAAAAAAGGGGATGTTCCCCGCCATATCGGGCGCACCAAGGGCGGACTGAACTCCAAGCTCCATGCCGTCTGCGATCAGGCCGGACGGCCGATCATCCTCAAGCTCAGCGCCGGTCAGGTCAGCGACCACAAGGGCGCCGCCATGGTGCTCGACGAACTGCCTGCCGCCTCCCATCTGATTGCCGACCGGGGCTACGATAGCGCCTGGTTCCGGCAGGCGCTCAGCGACAGGGGCATCGCACCCTGCATCCCGTCAAGCCGAAGCCGGAAGGTCCCGTTCTTCTACGACAAGGATATCTACCGCCAGCGCCACAGAGTCGAAAACCTGTTCGCCAAGCTCAAGGACTGGCGACGCATCGCCACCCGATACGACCGATGCGCCCACACCTTCTTCTCGGCAATCTGCATCGCTGCAACCATGATCTTCTGGATCAATGAGTCCTGACCCTAGCTGTCCGCCCAGCCGATCACGACGTGGTCAGGCTGTGTTGGATGGTTGACCCAGATGCGGATGTGCGTCCTTGTGCTGCTAACCGGGGTGTCTGCGATGTCAATGAGGGCATCCGACAGCATCAGCAGCCGGTGAGGGGTGTCGAGCAAACCGTCGTGGTCCGGCGCTAACGTCTGGTTCAATTCCGAGAGTGGCCCGACAACCACCGTGGTATCGCCATCGTTCGAATAGAGAGATGGAACGGTGATGCAATCACGTGTTGCCGCAATACGCCCATAGTCCAGGTCAATCGGCGGTGTGACCTCGCGCGTGCCGGCAACGTAAAAGCTCACGTATTCGGGGGCTATGACGAGTGTTTTCACAATCATTCAACGTCTCCTGTACTTGAGATGTTTGATGAGACCACCTTGCGATCGACTGCACCAGAGGCAATGCGGGTAAACTCGTGGCAGCGTTCCCGGTGTTCGGAACATCGCATCGCTGTCTCAGTTTGCCGATCGCAGGGTCGCTCATCTTGACATTCGATTATTTTTTACGAGTTCCGAAATAAATGTCGACCCAACTGCGGAATGTTTGCTAATAAGCAGCGTCCGTCGGAGGAACGGGCCGATGGCTTGGCCGTTTCAGCCTTTTGGCGATGAAGGCCGGGCAATGACGTGAGAGGATGGACGCTAGCCAGCGTCCGCATCGCTCATTCGGGAGGAATGGCATGTATCTCGGGCTCGATCTCGGCACGTCAGGCGTCAAGGCGCTGCTGATGGACGCCGACCAGAAGATCATCGGTTCCGGCCACGGTTCGCTCGACGTGTCGCGGCCGCATCACGGCTGGTCCGAACAGGACCCGGCCGACTGGATCCGCGCCAGCGAGGAAGCGATCGCTGAGCTGAAGGCCGCGCACCCCAGGGAACTCGCCGCCGTGCGCGGCATCGGCCTGTCGGGCCAGATGCATGGCGCGACGTTGCTCGACGCCTCGGGCAAGGTGCTGCGACCCTGCATCCTGTGGAACGACACGCGCAGCTTTGCCGAGGCAGCCAGCCTCGACGCCGACCCGCGCTTTCGCAAGATCACCGGCAACATCGTCTTTCCCGGCTTCACCGCCCCCAAGCTCGCCTGGGTCAAGGCCAACGAGCCCCAGATTTTCGCCAGGGTGGCGAAGGTGCTGCTGCCCAAGGACTATCTCCGGCTGTGGCTGGCCGGCGAATACATCTCCGAAATGTCCGACGCCGCCGGCACCTCATGGCTCGACGTCGCGGCACGACGCTGGTCGCCGGAACTGCTTGCGGCAACAGACCTCGATGAAGTGCACATGCCGCATCTGGTCGAAGGTACGGAACAAGCCGGCCGCCTGCGCGGCGAACTGGCCGCCAAATGGGGCATGGCGCAGAGCGTGGTGATATCAGGCGGCGCCGGCGACAACGCCGCGTCCGCCTGTGGCATGGGCACGGTCACGCCAGGTGCGGCCTTCGTGTCGCTCGGCACGTCGGGCGTGCTGTTTGCCGCCAATGGCGCCTATTTGCCCAATCCTGGAAGTGCCGTGCACACATTCTGTCACGCGCTGCCGCAAGCGTGGCACCAGATGGGCGTCATCCTGTCGGCGACGGATTCGCTGAACTGGCTGAGCAACATCACGGGCAAGGATGCAGCCGAACTCACCGGCGAACTCGGCGACGAATTGCGCACGCCGTCGGGCGTGAGCTTCCTGCCTTATCTCTCGGGCGAACGCACCCCGCACAACGATGCCGCGATCCGCGGCTCCTTCACCGGGCTTGCGCATGAGATCGACCGGGCCAGGCTGACGCAAGCGGTGCTTGAAGGCGTATCCTTCGCCTTCCGCGACAGCCTGGAAGCGCTTGCCACGGCCGGAACGTCGCTGACGCGCGTCACCGCCATCGGCGGCGGTTCGCGCTCGCGCTACTGGCTGAAGTCGATCGCGACAGCACTTGGGCTGCCCGTCGACATTCCCGCCGATGGCGATTTCGGTGCCGCCTTCGGTGCCGCGCGTCTCGGCCTCATCGCGGCCGAAGGGGCCGACCCGCGTCAGGTCTGCACGCCGCCTGAAACGGCCGAAACGATCGAGCCGGTGGCAGCACTGGCCAGCGCCTATGACGAGGCCTACCAGCGCTACCGCAAGCTCTATCCGGCAATCCGGGGAGCGATGTGAACGCCGCCCCAACCAGCTCAGCCCGGCACCTTGTCGAGGAAGCCGGTGATGATGCTCAGGCGCCCGTCCTTGATGATGGCGAAGTCGGTTCCTTCGATCACGGCTTCCGCGCCATCGGGACCAAGGCCCCAGGAAAAGCGGATGTTGTCGCCGAAGCCGTCGGCCTTGCCCTTGAGCTTGAAACGGAAGCCGGGAAACTGGCCGTGCACGCCTGCAATCAGCGCGTCGATGCCGTTGTGGCCGTCGCCCTGCATGATCGGGTCGCGATAGGACACGCCCGTGGTGAAGGCTGCTTCGACCAGCGCCTTGCGGACGGTTGCATCGGTCTCGTTCCAGGCCGCGATGTAGGCTTCGGTGATGGCGTTGTAGTCGGTCATTTCTGCTCTCCGTCGGTTGCGTCTTGGTTGACGCCACCCTTGTCGCAGCAGTGCCGACTGGAACCAATTACGCCTGAGGTAATCAATTTCGGAATTTCAGCAGCCGCCCTGTCAGCGGCGGCAAAGCGTACTCACTGAAAGGAGTTCTGCCATGAGCACCGGCTATTTCGGCGACATCAAGCCCGTCCGCTACGAAGGCCCCGACAGCACCAACCCGCTGGCCTATCGTCACTACAACGCCGACGAGGTCGTGCTGGGCAAACGGCTGGAAGACCACCTGCGCTTTGCCGTCGCCTACTGGCACAGCTTTGCCTGGCCGGGCGGCGACCCGTTCGGCGGCCAGACCTTTGACCGGCCTTGGTTTGGTGAAACCATGGAGAACGCCAAGCTGAAGGCCGACGTCGCCTTCGAGTTGTTCTCCCTGCTCGGCGTTCCTTATTACTGCTTCCACGACGCCGACGTGCGGCCCGAGGGTGCCACCTTCGCCGAGAGCGCCAAGCGTCTCGACGAGATCGCCGACCATTTCGAAGCCAAGATGGCCAAGACCGGCGTCAAGCTTTTGTGGGGTACGGCGAACCTGTTTTCCAACCGCCGCTTCATGGCGGGTGCCGCGACCAATCCCGATCCTGACGTTTTTGCCTATGCGGCGGCGACGGTGAAGCATTGTATGGACGTCACCAAGCGGCTCAAGGGCGAGAACTATGTGCTGTGGGGCGGCCGCGAGGGTTATGAGACGCTGCTCAATACAGACATGGGCCGCGAGCTCGACCAGCTCGGCCGCTTCCTCAACCTCGTCGTCGACTACAAGCACAGAAGCGGCTTCACCGGCGCCATCCTGATCGAGCCGAAGCCGCAGGAGCCGACCAAGCACCAGTATGATTACGACGTTGCCACCGTCTATGGCTTCCTCAGGAAGTACGGGCTGGAGAACGAGGTGAAGGTCAATATCGAGCAGGGCCACGCGATCCTGGCCGGCCATTCCTTCGAGCACGAGCTGGCGACGGCCAATGCGCTCGGCATCTTCGGCTCCATCGACATGAACCGCAACGACTACCAGTCGGGCTGGGACACCGACCAGTTCCCCAACAACGTGCCCGAGATGGCGCTGGCCTACTACCAGGTTCTCGCCGGCGGCGGCTTCAAATCAGGCGGCACCAATTTCGACGCCAAGCTGCGCCGCCAGTCGCTCGATCCTGAGGACCTGCTGGTTGCCCATATCGGCGGCATGGACGCCTGCGCGCGCGGCCTCAAGGCGGCGGCGAAGATGATCGAGGACAAGGCGCTGTCGGGGCCGCTCGAGGCGCGTTATGCCGGCTGGAACACGGCCGAGGCCAAGGCGATGCTGGCTGGCGAACGCAGCCTCGAACAGATCGCCGCGCGCGTCGTTGCTGATGGCATCGAGCCGCAGCCCAAGTCGGGGCGGCAGGAATATCTGGAAAACGTCGTTAACCGCTACGTCTGACAGCTTTCATGAGTCATGGCGCTGGCCCCTCGGGCTGGCGCCATTTTTTGTCCGCGCTGTCCGATGCCCAGATACGAGGTTGCTGCTAGGGCGGCGCCTCAGGAGCAGGAGCCAAAGCATGGACAAGCGCAACATTTCGGTGCGGCGGGCGAGAACAGAGGACTTCGCCGCGGTGAAGCAGGTACTGGCCGATACATTCGAGAGCACCTGGCGGCCGGAGATCACCGAAGCGGCTGCCGAACGCTACCTCTCGTCCGATGTCGGCGGCCGCTATGTCGATGAAAACGGCCTGGCCTTCTGGGTCGCCGAAGTCGACAGCCAGGTCGCCGGCATGGTCCATTGGAGCGGCGACTTCATCGAGGCACTGCACGTCTGCGGCCAATTCCAGCGCCTCGGCCTCGGCAGGCTGCTGCTGGCGCGGGCCGAGCAGGAGATCGGCAAGGCCGGTTTGCCGAAAGTGCGACTCGAAACCGATACGTTCAACCAGCGGAGCCAGGCCTTCTATCGCGCCATGGGTTACGTCGAGACGGCGCGCTATCCCGACGAGGAGTGGGACAGCGGGCTGACGACGGTGCTGTTCGAAAAGCCGCTGGCCAAGGGCTGACGGGACAGTGGGGACTCGGCCTGATTGAGCCCTACAACGGCGCACACGCCTGCCCCCGAATTGCCTCTTTCTCGCCCTCAAGACGCCGGTCGAATCAGGGACTTAGCGCGCCATGAGACCGGAACAACAGACTTTCACTGGACATAGCCACGAACCGGCGATCGACGCCCTGCTGAACAAATCAGAGGCCGGTTCGATCGTCGACCGGCTGATGGCGTTGCCGCCGTCGCTGGAGCCGGAACTTTCCGACGAATGGACCCGGGCCGTCGCGTCGCGCCTTGAAACCATATTGGCCCAGAGCATGCGTTCGCGCATCGACGGCGTCGATTACCAGGCGGCCTGATCCCGACAGCGTGGTTTGACCAACCAAAGGCGGTCGGCCATCCTCCTTGCATGATACGCGCGGTGCTGCTCGATCTCTCGGGCGTCGTCTATGACGGCGACACGCCGATACCAGGCGCGGTCGCGGCCATCGGTAGGCTGCGAGCCGAGGGCCTGCCGATCCGCTTCGTCTCCAACACGACACGGTCGCCGCACCGGGCGATCGTTGCGCAACTGGCCAGCCTTGGCGTTGCCGTCGGCGACGAAGAGTTGTTCACGCCGGCGCGCGCAGCTGTCGACTGGCTCGCCCGTGAAGGCTGCGTGCCGCAGCTTCTGGTCCATCCTGATCTTGTGCCCGAATTCGCCGGCAAGATGTTCGGCGCGCGAAAGGCGGTGGTGGTCGGCGATGCCGCCGACGCCTTCACCTATGCGGCGCTAAACGCCGCCTTCCGCCAGCTCATCGACGGCGCCGAGTTTCTCGCGCTTGCGGTCAATCGCACCTTCAAGGACGCCGACGGCGGGCTCAGCCTTGATGCCGGCGCCTTCGTCGCAGCGCTTGAATTCGCCGCCGGCAAGCAGGCGACGGTGCTGGGCAAGCCCGCGCGGAACTTCTTCCATGCCGCATTGGCCGGGCTGGACTGCATGCCGGGGCAGGCGGTGATGGTCGGCGACGACGCCGAAAGCGACGTCGCCGGTGCGTTGCGGGCAGGACTTGGCGGCGGGCTTCTGGTGCGGACGGGGAAATATCGCGCCGGCGACGAAAGCCGCCACGCACCGCATCCGACTGCGGTGGTGGATGATCTGCCCGGTGCGGTGGATTGGATCCTTCGCAAGCGTGGCTAGCCGTCGTGGCGTGCATCCTTCTTCTCGTACGTGCGTACGAGGTTACCCCCACCCCTAACCCCTCCCCAAAAGGGGGAGGGGGATCGGCACTCTCAGCGCCAAGCGACTTGTGCTCTCCGTTGATCGTATGACGTGACGCGAAGCTTCCCTCCCCCTTGTGGGGAGGGATTGAGGGTGGGGGTCTGAAGCCGCGAGACCGAGCCTTTAGGGTGCCGTTTATCCCCGACGCATCCTGACCGGCGGCGTACCGAACGCATGCGAGAAACTGCGCGAAAAGGCGGCGGCTGACGAAAAGCCGGTCCGCTCGGCGACCTCGGCCATGCTGACGCGGGTGTCGACCACCAGCCTTCGCGCGGCGTTCAGCCTGAGCCTGAGATAATAGGCGCCAGGCGTTTCGCCGATCGAGGCGCGGAAGATGCTTTCGAGCGTGCGTGCGGTCACGCCGGCACGTTTTGCGATCGCTGCGATGGTCAGTGGCTGGTCGACATGTGCTTCCATCAGCCGGATCGCCTGGGCAAGGCGCGGGTCGTAGCCGTCGAGCCGGCCGAGCGAGACCAAGGGCTGCGCGTCGGTCGCGGCGCGCGACTGGTCGTAGATGAAGACGCTGGCGACATCGAGGGCGGTGGCCATGCCAAGGCGCGAGCGCACCAGATGCAGCATCAGGTCGAAGGTCGGGGCGGCACCGCCCGAGGTGAAGACGGGGCCGTCGATGATGTAGCGGTCGGGGCGGACCTCGACCTCGGGGAAGGCTGCGGCGAAATCCTCCATGTCCTCCCAGTGCGTGGTCGCCGTGCGGCCCTCGAGCAGCCTAGCGCGGGCGACAAGCCAGGTGCCGGCCTCGATGCCGCCGACGGCGCGGGCCTGGCGGGCGCAGCGCCTGATGCCGCCGAGCAGCTTCGATGTGGTGTAGCCCTGGGTGCCGAAGCCGGCGATGACCATCAGCACGTCGCATGGTGCGTCGGGGTCGAAGGCGCCCGACACCGCCACCGGCAGGCCGCAAGTGGTGATCGCCGGCTCGCCGGAGGCTGACACCAGCCGGTAATCGAACAGCGTTTCGCCTGAAATGCGGTTGGCGGCGCGCAGCGGGTCGACGGCCGAGGCGACGCACATGATCGACGCGCCGGAGAACACCAGCATCGTTACCTTGAGCGGTGAACGGTCCTCGCGAAAGATTGTAGGCTTTTCGCTTTTTGCCATTTGTATTTCGTAAAACGCAAAACGTGCCGGCGCAAGCGGCGCGATGATCTCCATCAGTTTCGTATGGGAGGAATGCGATGCCGCTTGAGATGAACCGCGAGGTTTTCATTACCTGTGCCGTGACCGGGTCCGGCGGCACGCAGGATCGCAGCCGCCTGGTGCCGCGTTCGCCCAAGGAGATTGCCGACTCGGCCATCGAGGCGGCCAAGGCGGGAGCGGCGATCGTCCATTGCCATGTCCGCGATCCCGAGACCGGCAAGCCGCGCCGCGACATCCATCTCTACCGCGAGGTGACCGAGCGCATCCGCGCGGCCGATGTTGACGTGGTGCTGAACCTGACCGCCGGCATGGGCGGCGACATGGTGTTTGGCGGCGTCGAGGCCCCGCTGCCGCTGAAGCAAGCCGGCACCGACATGGGCGGCGCCACCGACCGCGTCGAGCATGTGCGCCAGTGCCTGCCGGAGATCTGCACGCTCGACTGCGGCACGATGAACTTCGCCGAGGCCGACTATGTAATGACCAACACGCCGGGCATGCTGCGCGCCATGGGCGGCATGATGACTGATATGGGCGTGAAGCCCGAGATCGAGGCCTTCGACACCGGTCATCTGTGGTTTGCCAAGCAACTGGTGGAGGAGGGCGTGCTTGCGCCCGACGCGCTGGTGCAGCTGTGCATGGGCGTGCCGTGGGGGGCGCCCGACGACCTCAACACCTTCATGGCGATGGTCAACAACGTGCCGAAGAGCTGGACTTTCTCGGCCTTCTCGCTCGGCCGCAACCAGATGGCCTATGCGGCGGCGGCAGTGCTTGCCGGCGGCAATGTACGCGTCGGGCTGGAGGACAATCTCTGGCTCGACAAGGGCGTGCTCGCCACCAACGCGCAGCTGGTCGAAAAGGCCGTCACCGTCGTCGAGACGCTCGGCGCCCGGGTCATCGGACCCGAAGAGGTGCGCAAGAAGCTCAACCTCGTCAAGCGCGCGCCGCTGGCGGCGTAACGAGATTTTCAAAACGCCGGGAGGGCTTTGTGATGAGCACTATTTCAAAGGCGGCGGCCATTGGCGGCGGGGTTATCGGCGCGGGCTGGGTGGCGCGGCTGCTGCTCAACGGCATCGACGTTGCGATCTTCGATCCCGACCCGGAAGCGTCGCGCAAGGTCGGTGAAGTGATGAAGGGCGCGCGCCGCGCCTACAAGCAGATGCTGCCGGGCGGCCTGCCCAAGGAAGGCAAGCTGACCTTTGCCAAGACCATCGCCGAAGCGGTGGCCGATGCCGACTTCATCCAGGAAAGCGTGCCCGAACGGCTCGACCTCAAGCACAAGGTGCTGGCCGAGATCGATCTGCATGCACCGGCCAATGCCATCATCGGTTCGTCCACTTCGGGCATCAAGCCGTCTGACATGCAGGTGGCGATGAAGAAGCATCCTGAAAGGCTGGTCGTCGGCCATCCGTTCAACCCGGTCTACCTCTTGCCGATCGTCGAGATCGTCGGCGGCGCGCAGACCTTCCCCGAAGCCATCGAGGTCGCCAAGGAGATCTATTCGTCGATCGGCATGAAGCCGGTTGTCATCCGCAAGGAGATCGAAGCCTTCGTCGGCGACCGCCTGCTCGAGGCGGCCTGGCGGGAGGCGCTGTGGCTGATCAAGGACGGCATCTGCTCGGTCGAGGAACTCGACGACATCATGCGCTACGGCTTTGGCCTGCGCTGGGCCCAGATGGGCATGTTCCAGGTCTATCGCGTCGCCGGCGGCGAGGCGGGCATGCGCCACTTCATGGCGCAGTTCGGGCCATGCCTGAAATGGCCGTGGACCAAGCTGATGGACGTGCCGGAATTCAATGACGAGCTTGTCGACCTGATCGCCACCCAGTCGGACGAGCAGTCCGACAAATGGTCGATCCGCGAGCTCGAAAAGATCCGCGACGACAACCTCGTTGCGATCATGGATGCGCTGTCGAAGCAGAACAAGGGCAAGGGCTGGGGCGCAGGCGCGCTCTACAAGGACTACACAAAACAACTCGCCGCCCAGGCCAAGCCAAAGGTCTCGAAGGCCGCAGAAAATGCCAAGGCGAGCAAGCCGGTGAAGAAGGCGAAGGCTGCGAAGAAAGTTGCCGGCAAGAAGGGCTGAGGCGATGCGCGTGGAGGTCGACCCCCACTCCGGTTTGCTGCGCAAAACACCTCTCCCCCGTTCGACGGGGGAGAGGAAGGGCGGCCGCAATCTTGGCGCTTTTCCTCTCCCCCGGGCAGGGGGAGAGGTGGCGCGCACAGCGCGACGGAGTGGAGGTGATTACGTGCCAACGCCGCAATCGAGGAAGGGCTAAGCGATGCATTTCGGTCTGTCCGAGGAACAACAACTCATCGTCGACACGACGCGCGCCTTCGTCGAGAACGAGCTCTATCCGCATGAACTGGAGGTCGAGCGCACGGGCCACCTGCGCCGCGAGCTGATCGAGGAGATCAAGGCAAAGGCGATATCAGCCGGGCTCTACGCCGCCAACATGCCGGCCGATGTCGGCGGCGCCGGGCTCGATACGCTGACCTGGCTGCTCTACGAAAAGGAGCTCGGCCGTGCCAACTACGCACTGCACTGGACCTGCGTGGCGCGTCCGTCCAACATCCTGCTCGCCGGCACGCCGGAGCAGCGCGAGAAGTACCTGTTTCCCTGCATCCGCGGCGAAAAGTCGGACTGTTTGGCGATGACCGAGCCGGGAGCCGGTTCCGACCTGCGCGGCATGAAGGCATCTGCTGTCCAGGACGGCAGCGACTGGGTGCTCAACGGCACCAAGCATTTCATCTCCCACGCCGACATTGCCGACTTCGCCATCGTCTTCATGGCCTCGGGCGAAGAAGAGTCGCCACGCGGCAAGCGCAAGAAGATCACCGCGTTTTTTGTCGACAAGGGCACGCCTGGTTTCACCGTGCGCGACGGCTACCGCAACGTTTCGCATCGCGGCTACACCAATTCGGTGCTGGAGTTCGACGACTGCCGGCTGCCGGCAAGCCAGGTTCTTGGCGACGTGCACAAGGGCTTCGAGGTTGCCAACAGCTGGCTCGGTGCCACCCGCCTGCAGGTCGGCGCGACCTGCCTCGGCCGCGCCGAACGCGCGCTTGGCCACGCCATCGACTATGCCGCGCAGCGCCAGCAGTTCGGCCAGCAGATCGGCAAATTCCAGGGCGTGTCGTTCAAGCTCGCCGATATGAAGACCGAGCTCAAGGCGGCCGAGCTGATGGTGATGGAGGCCGGCTGGAAATACGACCAGGGCACCGTCACAGACCAGGACATGGCGATGGCCAAGCTCAAGGCCACCGAGATGCTGGCCTTCGTCGCCGACGAGGCGATCCAGATCCATGGCGGCATGGGCCTGATGGACGACCTTCCGCTGGAGCGCATCTGGCGCGACGCGCGCGTCGAACGCATCTGGGAAGGCACCTCGGAAATCCAGCGCCACATCATCTCGCGCGCGCTGCTGAGGGCGGTGGGCGGATGATGGCTCAGATTCTTGGTTCGATCCTCCCCCTTGTGGGGAGGGTGGCCCGCAGGGCCGGGTGGGGGTGAATATGTCTGGCTCGACTACCCCCACCCCGACGCTGCGCGTCGACCCTCCCCACAACAAGGGGGAGGGTAAAGGCAGGCTCGAACGCCTCCTGCGCCCCAGATCCATCGCCGTGTTCGGCGGTTCGCAGGCGGCGGCCGTGGTCAGGCAATGCCTGAAGATGGGCTTTGCCGGCGACATCTGGCCGGTGCATCCGACAAAGGCCGAGGTCGAGGGCATCAAGACCTTCCGCTCGGTGGCGGAATTGCCGGCAGCCCCCGACGCGGCCTTTGTCGGCGTCAACCGCTTCCTGACCATCGAGGTGATTGCGGCGCTCGCCGAGCGCGGGGCGGGCGGGGCGATCTGCTTTGCCTCCGGCTTCCTCGAGGCCGGCAATGACGATGCCGATGGCGAGCGGCTGCAGGGCGAGCTGGTGGCGGCGGCCGGTGACATGCCGGTGATCGGTCCCAATTGCTACGGCCTGATCAACTATGCCGACGGTGCGCTGTTGTGGCCCGACCAGCATGGCGGCCAGCGGCTGGCGCAAGGTGCTCGCGGTGTCGCCATCATCACCCAGTCGTCCAACATCGCCTGCAACCTGACCATGCAGAAGCGCGGGCTGCCGGTCGCCTTCCTGATGACGGCCGGAAACCAGGCGCAGACCGGCCTGTCCGAGATGGCGCTGGGCCTGATCGAGGACGAGCGCGTGTCCTGCCTTGGCCTGCATATCGAAGGTTTCGACAAGGTCGACGGCTTCGAGAAACTGGCGGCGCGGGCACGCGAACTCGGCAAGCCGATCGTCGCCATGAAGGTCGGCCGCTCCGAGCAGGCGCGCAAGGCGACGATCTCGCACACGGCGTCGCTGGCTGGCTCGGATGCCGCCTCGGATGCCTTCCTCAAGCGCCTGGGCATTGCCCGTGTCGACACCATCCCCTCGCTGCTCGAGACGCTGAAGCTTTTGCATACAGTCGGTCCGCTGCGGGGTTTCACGCTATCGTCGATGAGCTGTTCGGGCGGCGAGGCGTCCGTCATGGCCGACAGCGCCGAGGGCCGGCGATTGCGGTTCCCCGCGCTGACGCCCGAGCACTATGCGAGGATAAAATCGACGCTCGGCGCCTTCGTTGCGGTCGCCAATCCGCTCGACTACCACACCTTCATCTGGAACGACGAACCGGCGATGACGGCCACTTTCACCGCCATGGCATCAGGCGGTTTCGACCTCAACATGCTGGTGCTCGACTTCCCGCGTAACGACCGCTGCTCGGATGCCGACTGGTGGCCGACCGTCAGCGCCTTCGAGGCGGCGCTGAAAGCCAATGGCGCGTCTGGTGCGGTGGTGGCATCGATGTCGGAGAACCTGAGCGAAGAACACGCCGCCGATCTCTTCGCGCGCGGCATCGTGCCGTTGCAGGGCATAGCGGAGGCGATGGACGCGGCGGAGGCTGCGGCGACAATTGGAGAGGCGTGGGCGAAGCCTGTCGCCGCGGCGATTGGCCGGAAATCACCCCCTCACCGTCTCGCTGTGCTCGACACCTCTCCCCCTGCCCGGGGGAGAGGAAATGAACTCGCTAAAGTAGCGGCCTCTACGATCGGCGTTTCCTCTCCCTCACGCAGTGGGGGAGAGGTGGCTCGGGCGGAGCCCGAGACGGTGAGGGGGGCTACGTCAACTCCGATTGTCGAATCCTTGCCAACCGCCCTCGACGAAGCCACAGCCAAATCCCTGCTGCGCGATGCCGGCCTCGCCGTGCCGGCTGGCCGTCGCGCAGTAAGTGTTGCGGAGGCCGTAGCTGTGGCGGAGGCGCTGGGTTATCCCGTCGCGCTCAAGGCGCTGGGCGTCGCCCACAAGAGCGAACTCGGTGCCGTCAGGCTCAACCTGCGGAGCGGCGAGGAGGTTGACACAGCCGCGGCCGACCTGTTGCCGCTCGGCTCCGGGCTCTATGTCGAAAAGATGGTCCCGGGCGGCGTGGCCGAGCTGATCGTCGGTGTCACCAGCGATCCGCTGTTCGGACCGGTCATGACCATCGGCAGCGGCGGCGTGCTGGTCGAATTGCTCAAGGACAGCGCCACGCTGCTGCTGCCTGCCGCGCGCGGCGAGGTCGAGGCGGCGCTCAAGGGGCTGAAGATGTATCCGTTACTCCAAGGCTATCGCGGCCGCGCCAGGGCGGATGTCGGTGCCGCGGTCGATGCGATCATGGGGATCGCGGCATTCGTGTCCGGGCATACGGATGTTATCGAGGAGCTCGACATCAACCCGCTGATCGTCAGTGGTGAAGGGCAGGGCGCCTGGATCGCCGATGCACTGCTGGTGACCTCTCCCACCCTCCCCCTTGTGGGGAGGGTCCGACCGCAGTTCGGGGGTGCCGAGGTGCCGCTTTGAGAACTACCCCCACCCCGCCCGGCTTCGCCGGTCGACCCTCCCCACAAGGGGGAGGGTGGGACGCAATCGTCGAAGGAGGAAAAAATGTCCGACGTCGTGAAAACCCGCCGCGAAGGCGCGATCATCGAGGTTACCCTCGACCGGCCCAAGGCCAATGCCATCGACCTCGCCACGTCGCGGCTCCTGGGCGAGACCTTCAAGGCCTTCCGCGACGATGACGGCCTGCGCGTCGCCATTGTCAAAACCGCTGGGGAGAAGTTCTTCTCGGCTGGCTGGGACCTCAAGGCTGCCGCCAATGGCGATGCGGTTGACGGCGATTACGGCGTCGGCGGTTTTGGCGGGCTGCAGGAATTGCGCGACCTCAACAAGCCTGTCATCGCCTGCGTCAACGGCATGGCTGTGGGTGGCGGCTTCGAGCTGGCGCTGTCCTGCGACCTGATCTACGCCTCCGAGCATGCGAGCTTTGCCTTGCCGGAGATCAAGGCCGGCACGCTGGCGGACGCCGCGACCATCAAGCTGCCCAAGCGTATTCCCTATCACGTGGCGATGGACCTGTTGCTCACCGGCCGTTGGATGGACGTGGCCGAGGCGCATCGCTGGGGCCTGGTCAACGAGGTGCTGCCGACTGACAAGCTCGAGGATCGTGTCTGGGAGGTCGCTCGCCTGCTCGCCGGCGGCCCGCCACTGGTCTTCGCCGCCATCAAGGAGGTGGCGCGCGCCGCCGAGGTGATGGGTTTCCAGGAAACGATGAACCGCATCACCAAGCGCCAGTTCCCGACTGTCGACGAACTCTACGCCTCGGAGGACAATCTCGAAGGCTTCAAGGCGTTCGCCGAAAAGCGCGATCCGGTGTGGAAGGGGAAGTAGGCAGTCTAGCGGTGTCTACCCTCCCCCTTGTGGGGAGGGTCCGACCGCAGGTCGGGGGTGGGGGTGCCTGGGCGCGGCTTGAGGACCCCCACCCCGCTCCGCTGCGCGGATCGACCCTCCCCACAAGGGGGAGGGTAAGGGAGAGCCAATGACCGACTACGCCAAACTCATCGACGCCGAGACCTGGGCCTTCATCGAGCGGACCAATTCCTATTATCCGCCCGATACCATCGACTACACGATCGCCCAACAGCGCGAGATCTATGACCGCATGTGCCGGGAGTTCTTCGCCGGCTACCCCGAGGGCGTGTCCGCAGAGATAACGGCCGTCGCTAATCCCGGGCGCGACGTGCCGATCCGCGTCTATCGCCTCGCCGGCAAGGCGCCGGAGGCCGTGGTGCTCTATTTCCACGGTGGCGGCTTCATCCTTGGCGGGCTCGAAAGCCATGACGACGTCTGTGCCGAACTCTGCTGCCGCTCCGGCTACGAGGTGGTGTCGGTCGACTACAGGCTGGCGCCCGAGCACAAGCATCCGGCTGCCTTCGACGATGCCATGGCCGCTTTCGAATGGGCGGTGGCGAGATACAGCCAGCCCATCATGCTCGCCGGCGACAGCGCCGGCGGCAACATCGCGGCCGCCGTCAGCCACGCGACGCGCGGGTACGCAAGACGTCCGGTCGGCCAATTGCTGGTCTATCCCGGCCTTGGCGGCGACCGCAGCCGCGGCTCCTATGTCAGCCATGCCGAGGCGCCGATGCTGACCATGCGCGACCTCGAATTCTACAAGGACATTCGCAGCGGCGGCGAGGACCGCACCGGCGACATCACCCTGTCGCCGCTTGCCGACGCCGACTTCGCCAACCTGCCTCCAACCGTCGTCATCACGGCGGAATGCGACCCGCTGTCGTCCGACGGTGAGGCCTATGGCGAGCGCATCGTTGCATCAGGGGGCAAGGCTTTCTGGTTCGAGGAGCCGGGGCTCGTGCACGGCTACCTGCGCGCGCGCCACACGGTTGGCCGCGCCCGCCAAAGCTTCACCCGCATCGTCGATGCGGCGGCCGTGCTGGGGCGGGGCGAGTGGGTGTGGTGACGGTTAGAAGTTAGCGTTCCTTCGCACTCCCTCTGGCCTGCCGGCCATCTCCCCCGCAAGGGGGGAGATCAGTCGCGTCACCGGCGGCGCCCGACCTGCTATTTTGCAAGGAGCGTGTCTTGCGACGTTGGCGATTGGCCACGGCGCTGATGACGGCGTGATCTCCCCCCTTGCGGGGGAGATGGCCGGCAGGCCAGAGAGGGGTGCGAAGGGGCGCGCCGTTGATAATCTAGCGCTCCAAACCCTCAGTTCCCCGCGCTTGCCATCCTGCGGCCGCCTATGGCCTTTTCGAGCCAGCCGATTTCCATCTCCGGCACCGACGACAACAGCAGGTCGGTGTAGTCGTCGAAGGGCGGCTTCAGCACTTCCGATTTTGGGCCGTAGCGCACGACTTCACCGCGATACATGACGGCGATGGAGTCGGCGATCGACTTCACCGTCGCCAGGTCGTGGGTGATGAACAGATAGGCGACGCCTTCCTCGGCCTGCAGCCCGAGCAACAGTTTGAGGATGCCGTTGGCGACCAGCGGGTCGAGCGCGCTCGTCACCTCGTCACAGATTATCAGCTTCGGCTTGGCAGCGAGCGCACGCGCGATGCAGACACGCTGCTTCTGACCGCCGGAGAGTTCTGCCGGGTAACGGTCGACAAAACCGCGTCCCATCTCGATCTTGTCGAGCAGCTCGGCGACGCGGGCGTCGCGTTCCTTGCCGCCCATGCCGAAATAGAACTCCAGCGGCCGGCCGATGATGGTGCCGACGGTCTGGCGCGGGTTCATCGCGACGTCGGCCATCTGGTAGATCATCTGCAATTCGCGCAGGTCGTCGCGGCTGCGGTCGGCGAGGCGGTTGGCGAGGGTTCGCCCGGCAAAAGTGATGCTGCCCTGCTCGGGCGGCAACAGCCCCGTGATGGCGCGGGCCAGCGTCGACTTACCCGAGCCGGATTCGCCGACCACGGCCAGCGTCTGGCCGGGCAGGATGTCGACCGAGACGTTCTTCAGCACCTTGATCTTGCCGCCGGCATAGGCCGCGGTGACGTTGCGCACCGACAGGAACGGGCTCGCGCCCGGCTTCTTCTCCTCATGCGCAATCTCGTGCACCGAAACGAGTGCCGAGGTGTACTCCTGGCGCGGCTCCTTGATGATCTGGCGGGTGCCGCCCCACTCGACCAGCTTGCCGTGCCTCAACACCATGATCTCGTCGGAGACCTGGGCGACAACGGCAAGGTCGTGGCTGATGTAAAGCGCAGCCACACCTGTATCGCGGATCGCCTCCTTGATGGCGGCGAGCACGTCGATCTGGGTGGTCACGTCGAGTGCTGTGGTCGGCTCGTCAAAGACGATCAGGTCGGGCTCGGAGCACAGCGCCATCGCCGTCATGACGCGCTGCAACTGCCCGCCCGAGACCTGGTGCGGGAAGCGCTGGCCGATGTTTTCAGGGTCGGGAAGGCTGAGTTTCCTGAACAGCGCCACCGCCCGCTTTTCCGCCTCGGCCCGGTTCGCCACGCCGTGCAGGATCGAGGCTTCGACGACCTGGTCCATCAGCCGGTGCGCCGGGTTGAAGGCGGCGGCGGCCGACTGCGCGACGTAGCAGACTTCGCGCCCGCGCAGGGCGCGGATGCCTTGTGTGCCGCCCTTGCGGATGTCACGGCCGTTGAGGATGATCTCGCCGCCTGTGATCTTCACGCCGCCGCGGCCATAGGCCATCGACGACAGGCCGATCGTCGACTTGCCGGCCCCGGATTCGCCGATCAGGCCGAGCACCTTGCCCTTGTTCAGCGTCAGCGAAACGTCGTGCACCAGCGTGATCGTGCGTGGCGCCTCGCCGGGCGGATAGACCTTGGCCTCGATCCTGAGGTTGCGAATGTCGAGCAGCAGGTCGGAGCTATCTGTCGGCTTTGTATCTTTAGCCATTGCCGCGCCCTCCCTTGAGATCGGTGGTGCGGTTGAGCACCCAGTCGGCGACGAGGTTGACGGAAATGGCCAGCGCCGCGATCGCGGCAGCCGGGATCAGGGCGGCGGGAATGCCGAAGACGATGCCGTCCTTGTTTTCCTTGACCATGCCGCCCCAGTCGGCGTCGGGCGGCTGCACGCCGAGGCCGAGGAATGACAGTGCCGACAAAAACAGCACGGCATAGATGAAGCGCAGGCCGAGTTCGGAGATCAGCGGCGACAGCGCGTTGGGCAGGATCTCGCGGAAGATGATCCAGCCATTGCCTTCGCCGCGCAGCTTGGCTGCTTCGACGAAGTCCATGACGTTGATGTCGACGGCGACAGCCCGCGACAGGCGATAAACGCGGGTGGCATCGAGGATGCCCATGACCAGGATCAGGGTGAGCAGCGTCGATGGCAGCACTGACAGCACCACCAGCGCGAAGATCAGCGTCGGGATCGCCATCAGCAGGTCGACGAAGCGCGACATGCCGGTGTCGAGCCAGCTGCCGACGACGGCGGCGGTAAAGCCCAGGATCGCGCCGAGCGAGAACGACAATGCTGTCGCCATCACGGCGATGAAGATCGTCGTGCGCGCGCCAAAGATCATGCGCGAGAGCAGGTCGCGGCCGAGATTGTCGGTGCCGAGCAGGAACTGCGACGACATCGGTGCCCAGACGTCGCCGACGATCTCGCCGAGGCCGTAGGGCGCGATCAGCGGCGCGAAGATCGCCGTGATCAAAAACAGCGCCGTCAGGATCAGGCCGATCGCAGCGCCAAGGGGGATATGTTTCAGATCGAGCATGGCGCGCCTCTCACTTCGGATGCCGGAGGCGTGGATTGGCGACAATGGCGGCAATGTCGGCGATGATGTTGAGGCCGATATAGACGGCCGCGAAGATCAGCCCGACCGCCTGCACCACCGGGACGTCGCGCTTGGCGACATGGTCGACGAGATATTGGCCCATGCCCGGGTAGACGAAGATCACCTCGATGACGACGACGCCGACGATGAGGAAGGCGAGGTTGAGCATGACGACGTTGATCACAGGGGCGATCGCATTGGGGAAGGCGTGCTTGCGGATGATCTCGAAGGGCGACAGGCCCTTGAGTTCGGCAGTCTCGATATAGGCCGATTGCATGACGTTGAGGATCGCTGCGCGCGTCATGCGCATCATGTGGGCCAGCACCACCAGCGTCAGTGCCGTTGCCGGCAGGGCGATCGCCCGCATCCGCTCGAGGAACGGCATGCCGTCATAGACGGTGGAGATGCCGGGAAAGATTTGCCACTTCACCGCGAAGAAATAGACGAGCAGGTAGCCGACGAAGAACTCCGGCAGCGAGGTCGAGGCCAGCGCCAGGCCGGAGATGGTCTTGTCGATCCAGCCATTGCGGTAGCGCACGGCGAGCAGGCCGAGGATGATCGCCAGCGGTATCGACACGATCGCCGCCCAGAAGGCGAGGAACAGCGTGTTCCACAGCCGCCCGCCAATGGCGGTGGCAATGTCTTGCCGGCTCGACAGAGCGGTGCCGAGATCGCCGGTCAGGACGCCGCCAAGCCAGCGGAAATACCTGACATAGGCAGGCGCATTAAGGCCGAGTTCTTCGCGCAGGTTGGCCAGCGCCTGCGGCGTGGCCGACTGGCCAAGGATGGATTGGGCGACGTCGCCGGGCAGGATCTGGGTGCCGGCGAAGATCAGGACCGAAACGGCCAGGAGCAGCAGCAAGCCCAGCGCGACGCGCTGGGCTATCAGTTTCACGATGGGGGAGCTCATGCAGGCGGCCGTCAGGCGTTGAGCCAGCACTTGGACAGCGCGTAGCCGCCCATCATCTCCTGGTTGCCGTCATCGACCCAGCCGCCGACCTTGGCGCTGGTTGCGTCGATGAAGTCGTTGAACATTGGGGTGATCACGCCGCCTTCGTCGCGCACGATCTGGCCCATGTCGGCATAGAGCTTCTTGCGCTTTTCGTTGTCGAGTTCCGACCGTGCCGCAAACAGCATCTTGTCGAAATCCTCGCGCTGGAAACGCGTGTCGTTCCATTCGGCCTTCGAGTAGTAGGCGGTCGAATACATCTGGTCCTGGGTCGGGCGCCCGCCCCAATAGGAAGCCGAGAAGGGCTGCTTGTTCCACACTTCCGACCAGTAGCCGTCGCCCGGCTCGCGCTTGACCTCGAGCGTGATGCCGGCCTTGGCGGCACTTTGCTGGTAAAGCTGGACGGCGTCGACAGCGCCGGGGAAGGCGACGTCGGAGGTGCGCAGCAGCACCGAACCGGAATGGCCCGATTTCTTGTAGTGGAACGCCGCCTTTTCCGGATCGAACTTGCGCTGCTCCATCTCGGTGAACAGCGGATAGGCCTTGTTGATCGGCGTGTCGTTGCCGAGCGAGCCGTAGCCCATCAGGATCTTCTGCAGCATCTCCTCGCGGTCGAGTGCGTATTTCAGCGCCAGCCTCAGATCGTTGTTGTCGAAGGGGGCGGTGTTGCAATGGGCGATGAAGACGTAGTGGCCGCGGCCGGCGACGTTGCGGATGACCACGCCCGGCACACGCTTGATCAGCTCGACGATCTTGGGCTCGACACGGTTGATGATGTCGACCTGGCCTCCCTGCAAGGCGGAGGTGCGCGCCGTGGCATCGTTGATGACGATGATTTCGATCTGGTCGGCAAAGCCGCGGTCGTCGCGCCAGTAGTTGGCGAATTTCTCGGCGCCGAGGCGCACGCCGGCCTCGTTGACTGTGACCTTGTAGGGGCCGGTGCCGATGCCGGCGTCGGGCTTGTCCTTGCCGCCATTGGGCTGGATCATCAGATGGTAGTCGTCGAGCAGGAACGGCAGGTCGGCGTTGGCGTCCTTCAGTTCGAAGACGACGTTCTGGCCGTCGGCCTTGACCGAGGCGATGCCGCCCATCAGGCCGAGCGCGCCTGATTTCGCCTTCTCGTCGGAATGGCGCTCGATGGTGGCGACGACGTCTGCCGGTGTCATCTCCTTGCCGTCATGGAACTGCACGCCCTTGCGGATCTTGAAGGTCCAAATCTTGGCATCGTCGGATGCGCCCCATTCCTCGGCGAGAGCAGGCTTGGGCTCGCCCTCGGGCGAAATCTGCACCAGCTGCTCGCCCCACTGGCGGCCGAAGAAATAAGGCACCTGGCTCGACCAGGATGCCGGGTCGAGGCTGTCGGTGGCCGCACCACCTTGCATGCCGGCGCGCAGGATGCCGCCCTTGACGGGGCCTTCCGCCTTGGCGGCGCTGGCCAGCAAGGAGTTGGCGAAGGTTGCCGCTACACCCAGGGCCGCCGCGCGGCCAAGGAAATCGCGGCGGTTCAACTTGCCCGCGGCAACCCGGCGGCTCAGATATTCCACTTCATTGGACATTGGAAAGGCTCCTCACTCTGGCGGTCGTTATTGCTCGACTTCTGGTAGCAATATTGACCGTAACGTAAGGGCAGCGGCAAGGCCGAATGCGACATCGAGTGGCGCAATCTCCATGTCGCTTTTGGACTAAGCGGCTTCCGTGTCAGATGTGGTCGCGCGCGATGATTTCGTCGAAATCGCGCTCGAAGACGAGCTTGTCGCCTTCGTAAGCCTCGATCCGGCCGGTCAACTGGAAGTTTTGGCCGTCGGAACGCATTGTCGTGAAAGTTTCTGTCCGGATGGCCCAGTCGTTTCTCGACAAAGTCTGTGTCCAGTGGGTCTCGCCATGGGCCGAAAGCGGGTCGGAGGGGTCGATCGTCCAGTGCTCGCGGGCGACATCGCCGATGACCAGGCCATGGTCGGAGTCGCGGATTTCGCCGAAGTCGTCGACGATGCTCAAGGTCACCTTGCCGTCGGTGCGTTCGACCTTGCGGCTGTTCGAGCTTTCGCGCAGCGTCTCGAATTGCCACGGCGTCGCACCCTCCGGCTGTTCGAATTTCCATTCGTCGCCGTCACCGGACGGACGCACCGGCAGATCGATCGCACCGTCATGCAGCGTCAGCGCCACCTCTTCGGGCGACGGCCAGACCAGCGGCCAGTAGGTCGAGGAAATGGCGACCCGCAGCCGGTTGCCCGGCAGCACGCGATAAGCGATGTCGTCGAGCTTGAGGGTGATCTCCATCATCTCGCCGGGAACGACGGCTTCCGGGAATTCGTGACTGTTGCGGTGGCAGAGGTTGAACACGCCATAGCTGATGCGTGTCGATGCACCGTCGGGCTGGACGTCGCAGAGCCGCACCGCGACCATCGCCCGGCTGCGGTCGGCGGCGAGCTTCAGCCGGATGACCGGGCCGCCGACGATGTCGAGCGGGGCGTCAAGCACGGCCCCATCGAAACAGGCGGATTTGCCGTCATCGACGCGCTGGTCGCCCGGCAGCTCCGGTCCGAGCCAGATGGCGCAATATTCGCCGCCATCCATGCCGCAATCCTGGGGTGAGTTGATTTGCACCGGCGCGGCCAAGGCTGCGGTTTCCGATAGTTGGCCATTCGTGCCGAGCCTGAGCTGCCTGGCGGTGATACCGGGCGCCGGCCATTGCGGCTCCGCTATCCAGCGGCCGGGACGTTCGAGATACCAGTCGCGCGGCGGCTCGGAATCCATGACGTAGAGCCGCATCGCCGGGTCGTCTTCGACGCCGGTATGGATGCCCTTGAGCCAGTGGTCCCACCAGCGCAAAGCTTCCTGCAGAAAGCCGATGGCCGGCTTGGGCACGGCGAAATGCGGGTACTTGTGGATCCAGGGGCCGACGATGCCCTTGACCGGCGACTGCACGCCCTGGACCAGCCGAGACACCGCGTTCTTGTAGGCGTCGCCCCAGCCGCCAACGGCCAGCACCGCGGCCTTGATCGCGGCAAAATCCTCGCTGACCGAACCGCGCTTCCAGTAGGCGTCGCGGGTCTGGTGCTTCAACCAGACGGCCGGCAGGAACGGCTCGTGTTCCAGCCTGTCGAGCCAGATGTCGCGCCAGGCGTCGCCGACAAGTGCGGGATCCGGCGGCCTGGAGGAGTAGGACAGCATTGTCGCGCCCCAGCCCATGTTCTCGTTGAGCAAGAGGCCGCCCTTGTAGTGGATGTCGTCGGCGTAGCGGTCGTCAGTCGAGCACAAGGTGATGATTGCCTTCAGTGCCTTGGGCTGCTTCGCTGCCACCTGCAGGCCGTTGAAGCCGCCCCAGGAGATGCCCATCATGCCGACCTTGCCGTTGCACCACGGCTGGGCCGCCGCCCAGGCGATGACGTCGCAGGCGTCCTGCCATTCCTGTTCGGTGTATTCGTCCTCCATCAGGCCTTCGGAATCGCCATTGCCGCGCATGTCGACGCGGATCGAGGCATAGCCGTGGCCGGCGAAATAGGGATGGGTCAGGCAGTCGCGCGTCGTGGTGCCGTCGCGCTTGCGGTAGGGCAGGTGCTCGAGGATTGCAGGCACCGGATCCTGGTCGGCATCGGCCGGCATCCACACCCTCGCCGACAGCCGCACCCCGTCGGGCATGAAGATGCCCATGTCAGGAAATTCGACGATGTCGCGGGGAAATTCGGTGATGGTCTTCATGGAGGCAGTCCGATGCATTGTCGTGCTATTTGTGCACGCTGTCCTTGCCGCTGGCTAGCATGGAAACGCCATTGCCAGCCGCAATGTGCAACCCCTTGAAAAGACCAGTTAAAGGTACTAATTGTGGTACCAGTAAAGTAACGAGGTCGTCATGCCCCATTCCGTCCTTGCCGAGGTCACGGCCAGCGTTTCCGAGTTGAAAAAGAACCCGATGGGTACAGTTGCGGCGGGCGAGGGTTTTCCGGTCGCCATTCTCAACCGCAACGAACCCGCCTTCTACTGTGTTCCGGCCAAGGCATTCGAAGCCATGATGGAGCGCTTGGAGGACATCGAACTTAACGCGATCGCCGATGCCCGAAAAGACGAGAAACGCATCCGGGTCGACCTGGATGCGCTATGAGGTTGAGTTCCTCGAAACGGCGTTGAAGGAATGGAAGCGGCTCGATGCCAACACGCGCGAGCAGTTCCGAAAGAAGCTGAAGGAACGCTCTGAAAACCCGCGCGTCCCCTCTGCCAAACTGCATGGCGCCAAGGATCGCTACAAGATCAAGCTCAAGAGCGCCGGATATCGGTTGGTCTATGAGGTCGAGGACGGGCGGGTGGTCGTTGTCGTCATCGCCATAGGGCGGCGAGACCGAATGGAAGTCTACGCCGCCGCTGCCAAGCGCTGAGGCGTCAATTCAACGGAATGTCGTTGTCGCCCTTGCTCTCCTGGTAGGTCTCCGACATCTCGTCGTAGAGCGCCGAGATCTTTGCAACGCGCTCCTCCAACCGCTTGCGGTCGGCCTCGGGCAATTCACGCACCAGCTTGCGCAGCGAATAGCTCTGCCAGTAGGCGTTTTCGGCGTTGTAGCCGCCGGGCTCCAACGTGAAGACTTCTTTCAGGATCTTGAGGTCATGCGGGATGGCGAAGCTGTCGCGCGAATCCTCGTGGCTGAACAGATAGTAGAAATTGTCGAAGCCGGCCCAGGTGATCGCCGACAGGCACAGCGAGCAGGGCTCGTGGGTCGACAGGAAGATAAGGTCCTTGGTGTCGGCGCGGGTGGCCTTCGGCATTTCGTAGAACCGCTTCAGGCAGTGCATCTCGCCGTGCCAGAGCGGATTTTCGAGCTCGTTGTTGGTCTCGGCCAACACCAGCGAGCGGTCGTCCTTGGCGAGCAGGGCAGCGCCGAACAGCTTGTTGCCCTTCGTCACGCCTTCGGCGGTCTTGGGCACGATGTCATGTTCGATGACGTCGAAGAGGCGTTCGATGAGCGAGAGTTCGGCCATGTGTCAGAAGCCTTCCGGAAGCACGATTTCGTAAGGGTGCGAGAAATGGAACTCTTCGAGATTGGGACCGGTGCCGCCGCGGTCGACGACGACGAAGTCCTGGATCTCGCCGATCGGCGTCAGCACGCCGTGCCAGAGATTGCGCGGGTAGTTCACACCCTGGCCGGGCGAGGTGATGAAGGCATGCGGCTCGCCAGGGCCGTCGCCGATATCGTGGCAGACGACGACGAGATAGGGACGCGGCGAAAGCGGAATGAAGGCCTGGCTGCCGAAGGGGTGGCGCTCGACCATTGAAAGCTTGAGCGGGAAATCGTAGGGCGTGCCCTTGAAGATGTTGATGATGACGTGGCCGTCGGGGCCGGCCGCCTCGGCACGGGCGAGCGCATGGTAGCGCTCGCATTTGCCTGCATTGATCGGGTAGTGGCTGTCGCAGTTGGTGTCGATCACCTCGCCGAACTCGGCGAAGTTCTCCCGCGTCAGCGGCTTGGCGATGATCCGCTTCATCTCACCCGACATGGCTTTCCCTCAGCGGCGGCGCGTGGCGTTGAAGGCGCCGAGCTGCATGTGGCGGTTGACGTCCTTGTAGAGCAGGTAGCGGAAGCGGCCGGGGCCGCCGGCATAGCAGGCCTGCGGGCAGAAGGCGCGCAGCCACATGAAGTCGCCGGCCTCGACCTCGACCCAGTCACTGTTGAGCCGGTAGACCGCCTTGCCTTCGAGCACGTAAAGGCCGTGCTCCATGACATGGGTCTCGGGGAAGGGGATGATGCCGCCCGGCTCGAAGGTCACAACAGTGACATGCATGTCGTGGCGCAAATCGTTGGGATCGACAAAGCGGGTCGTTGCCCACCTGCCGTCCGTATCCGGCATCGCGTTGGGTTCGATGTCGTTGTCGTTGAGGAACAGCGGATCGGGCGCATCGAGGCCGTCGACATATTCATAGGCCTTGCGGATCCAGTGAAAGCGCGCGGTCTCGGTTCCGGCATTGCGCATCGTCCAGCCGCTCGCCGGCGGCAGGTAGGCGTAGCCGCCCGGCGTCAGCACATGGTTCTTGCCTGATATGGTCACCGTCACTTCGCCTTCGACGACGAAGAAAACACCTTCCGCACCCGCATCCGGTTCTGGCCGCTCGCTGCCGCCGCCGGGCTGCACTTCCATGATGTATTGCGAGAATGTCTCGGCGAAGCCCGAGAGCGGCCGGGCGATGACCCACAGCCGCGTCTTGTCCCAGTGCGGCAGGAAGCTGGTGACGATGTCCGAAAATTCGCGCTTGGGGATCACCGCATAGGCCTCGGTGAAGACGGCGCGGTCGGTGATCAGGTCGGTCTGGGGCGGCAAGCCGCCTTTCGGAGCGTAGTAGGAGCGGTTTGCCATGGTCTCTTAGCTTGGAAGGAGGTCGTGGAGTCGGTACCAGGCGATGCGCTCCACCTGCTTGCAGGCGGTTGCGAATTCCTGGTCGCGGTTGTTGGCGATGCGGGTCTCAAACGCCTTCAATATGCTTGCCTTGTCATTGTCGCGCACGGCGATGATGAAGGGGAAGCCGAATTTGTCGACATAGGTGGCGTTGAGCTCGGTGAAGCGGGCGCGCTCGGCGTCGGTCAGCGCGTCGAGGCCGGCGGACGCCTGCTCCTTTGTCGACTCGTCGGTCAGGCGCTTGGCCTGGGCCAGCTTGCCGGCGAGGTCGGGGTGGGCGGTCAGCACGCCGAGCCGTTCGGTTTCGCTCGCCGAGCGGAAGGCGCGGCAGAGCGCGTTGTGCACGCCGCCGGCGCTGTCATGCGCCGGGCCGAGCTCGAATTCGAAGGCGCGTTCGGCAATCCAGGGCGAATGCTCGAAGATCGAGCCGAAGTGCTGGACGAACTCGCCGCGCGCCATGCGCGAGGGACGCAGCGCCTGCGGCTGGTAGGGGTGATGCTGCTGCCAATGCTGGGCGATGTCCTGGCGGCGGGCGAGCCAGACCTTGTCGTGACCCTGCACATATTCGATGAAGCGGCGCAGTGCTTCGGCGCGGCCGGGGCGGCCGACGAGGCGGCAGTGCAGGCCGATGCTCATCATGCGCGGCCGCCCAACTGCACCCTCGCGGTACAGCGTGTCGAAGCTGTCCTTGAGATAGGCGTAGAACTGGTCGCCCGAATTGAAGCCCTGGGCGGTGGCAAAACGCATGTCGTTGGCGTCGAGCGTGTAGGGGATGACCAGTTGCGGGGCAATCGCGTTGCCGTGGCCGTCATGATCGAGCCAGTAAGGCAACTCGTCGTCATAGGTATCAGAAATCCACTCGAAACCGCCTTCTTCAGCGGCGAGACGGACCGAATAGACCGAGGTGCGGCCGAGATAGAGGCCTTTCGGGCGCTCGCCGACGACTTCGGTGTGCAGGCGGATCGCTTCGATCAGGTCGGCGCGTTCGTCGGCTTCGGCGTGGTCGCGGTAGTCGATCCAGCGCAGGCCGTGCGAGGCGATTTCCCAGTCGGCGTCCTGCATCGCCGCGACATGGTCGGGTGAACGGGCAAGGGCGGTGGCCACGCCGTAGACGGTGACAGGCACATTGGCCTCGGTGAACATGCGGTGCAGCCGCCAGAAGCCGGCGCGGGCGCCGTATTCGTAGATCGATTCCATGTTCCAGTGGCGCTTGCCGGGCCACTGGGCCGCACCGACGACCTCAGACAGGAACGCTTCCGAAGCCGCGTCGCCATGCAGGATGTTGTTTTCGCCGCCCTCTTCGTAATTGACCACGAACTGCACGCAGACATTGGCGTTGCCCGGCCATTGCGGGTGGGGTGGATTGGCGCCGTAGCCGCGCATGTCTCTTACGTAACGCATGGTCCCTCGAAATTCGGTCTCTTGCCGGGCACTTGAGCAGAATAGCGAAAGGAGCGGCAGACATTCCCTCGAAAAAATTTGAAAGTCTTTTTGTAGTGCTCTGCTCGACCGCACCTTATGCAATGGCCTTAAATGGCGCAAAATCCAAGACGATGGCGTTCAACGCCAATAGGGAGAGCGAATGACAAAGGCCGAAGGCGGACGCCTCACCACCCATGTCCTTGATACTGCCACCGGCAAGCCCGCCGAAGGCCTGGCGATTTCGCTGTTCCGCATCGACGGCGACGTGCGCACGCTGCTGAAGAAGGTCGCCACCAATTCCGACGGCCGCTGCGACGCGCCGCTGCTCACCGGCGACGAGTTCCAGACCGGCGAGTATGAGCTTGTCTTTGCTGCCGGCGATTATCTTCGCGGCATTGGCACGGATCTGCCGAAGCCGGCATTCCTCGACATCGTGCCGATCCGATTCGGCATGGCCGAACGCACCCATTATCACGTGCCGCTGTTGATCTCGCCCTTCGGCTATTCCACTTATAGGGGGAGCTGAGCCATGGCGACGGTCAAGACACGCAACCAAATTCGCTTCATCCTCAACGGCGGGGATGTGACACTGGGCGATGTCGCGCCCGACGCCACTTTGCTCGATTACCTCCGGCTCCAGCGCACACTGCGCGGCACCAAGGAAGGCTGTGCCGAAGGTGACTGCGGCGCCTGCACGGTGCTGGTCGGACGCCTCGCCGCCGGCAAGCTGGTCTACGAAAGCGTCAACGCCTGCATCCGCTTCATGGGGTCGCTCGACGGTTGCCATGTCGTGACGGTCGAGCATCTGCGCGGCGAGAACGGCAATCTGCACCCGGTGCAGCAGGCGATGGTCGACTTCCATGGCTCGCAATGCGGCTTCTGCACGCCGGGCTTCGTCATGTCGCTTTATGGCCTGTGGATGGAGACACCCGATCCATCCGACCAGGCGATCGAAAAGGCACTGCAGGGCAATCTGTGCCGCTGCACCGGCTATGAGGCGATCATGCGCGCAGCACGCGCCATCTCCGACTATGGCAAGGTCGCCAGGGACCCGCTGCTTGTCGAGCGCAAGGCGATCACCGCCCGCCTCGAAGCCTTCAAGGATGGCACCCGCGTCGAAGTCGGCGCGGGCAATGAGCGCTTCATCATCCCGGCCAGCGTCGACGATCTCGCCGCTGTGCTCGAATCCGAGCCGACCGCGACCGTCGTCGCCGGCTCGACCGACGTCGGCCTCTGGGTCACCAAGCACATGCGCAACATTTCGCCCGCCGTGTTCATCGCCAATATCGATGGCTTGCACACCATGTCTGAGGATAAAGGCGTCATCTCCATCGGCGCCGGCGTCACCTACACCGAGGCGTTCGAGATGCTGTCGAAGCGCATTCCGGCACTTGGGCCGCTCATCGACCGCATCGGCGGCGAGCAGGTGCGCAACATGGGCACCATTGGCGGCAACATCGCCAATGGTTCGCCCATCGGCGACACGCCGCCGCCTCTGATCGCGCTCGGCGCAACGCTGACCCTGCGCAAGGGCAAGACGCGGCGGACGATTTCGCTGCAGGACTTCTTCATCGCTTATGGCAAGCAGGACCGTGCGCCCGGCGAATTCGTCGAGGCGGTGCACGTGCCAGTGCCGGCGAAGGGCGAAAAATTCGCCGTCTACAAGATCACCAAGCGCCGCGACGAAGACATCACCGCCACGCTTGGCGCCTTCTGGCTGAGGCTTGCCAAGGACGGCACTGTCGATCAGGTCCGCATCGCTTATGGCGGCATGGCGGCGACGCCGAAACGTGCTTCGGCGGTCGAGGCAGCGCTTGTCGGCCAGCCGTGGACCGAAGCGACGGTCGAGGTGGCGATGGCGAAATACGCCGAAGACTACACGCCACTGACCGACATGCGCGCTACCGCCGAGTATCGCGCGCTGGCGGCAAAGAACCTGCTGTTGCGTTTCTACATGGAAACGACCGGCACCAAGGCACCGCTGCAGGTGTCGAGATACGAGGCCGCGTGAGATGACCCAGCACACTCCGAACCTCAAGGCCGCCAAGATATCGGGCGGCGTCCACACCGACCAGCGCCATGATTCCGCGCACAAGCACGTCGCCGGCGAGGCCGTCTACATCGACGACATGCCGGAACCGGCGGGTACGCTGCATGTCGGGCTTGGCCTGTCCAACGTTGCCCATGGCACCTTGAAGACCGTCGACCTGTCGGCGGTCCGCGCTGCACCGGGCGTCGTCGACGTTTTGACCTATGCCGATGTTCCAGGCGAAAACGACGTGTCGCCGAGCGGCATGCATGACGACCCCGTTCTCGCCCAAGGCAAGGTGCAGTTCCACGGCCAGCCGATCTTTGCCGTCATCGCCGAAACCCGCGAGCAGGCGCGCCGCGCCGCGCGGTTGGCCAAGATCGAATATGACGAACTGCCTGCGGTCATCAGCATCTGGGATCTCGATACCGAAAACGACAAGCAGGTGACGACGCCGCTGACGCTCAATCGCGGCGATGCGGCGGCAGCGATTGCCGCGGCGCCGCGCCGGATCAAGGGGCGGATGAAGCTCGGCGGCCAGGACCATTTCTACCTCGAGGGCCAGATTTCTCTGGCCGTGCCCGGCGAAGATGACGAGGTAACAGTCTATTGCTCGACGCAAGGGCCGAGCGAGACCCAGCACCTTGTTTCGCATGTGCTCGGCGTGCCGAGCCACGCGGTGACGGTCGAAGTGCGCCGCATGGGCGGCGGTTTCGGCGGCAAGGAAACCCAGGCCAACCAGTGCGCGGCGATTGCCGCGATCGCTGCCAAGAAGCACAAGCGCGCCGTCAAGGTCAGGCTCGACCGCGACGAGGACATGACCGCCACCGGCAAGCGCCACGACTTTGCCATCGACTATGAAGTCGGCTTCGACGACGAGGGCAACATCCTTGGCGTCGACTACATGTTCGCGCTCAATGCCGGCTTCTCGGCCGACCTGTCGGGACCGGTCGGCGACCGGGCGCTGTTTCACTGCGACAACGCCTATTTCTATCCCCACGTCCATGCCAAGTCGGCGCCGCTTTACACCAACACCGTCTCCAATACGGCGTTCCGTGGCTTTGGCGGTCCGCAAGGCATGGTCGGCGCCGAGCGGGTCATCGACGAGGTCGCCTTCGCCGTCGGCAAGGACTCGCTCGAAATCCGCAAGCTGAATTTCTACGACCAGATCGGCACGCCGGGCGAGCGCAACCTCACGCCCTATCACCAGAAGGTCGAGGACTGCATCATCCAGCGCATCGTTGCCGAACTCGAAGAAAGCGCCCAATACGCACGGCGCCGGCGCGAGATCGCGGCGTTCAACGCCAACAGCCGCTTCATCAAGCGCGGCCTGGCGCTGACGCCGGTCAAGTTCGGTATCTCCTTCACCAAGACCGAGTCAAACCAGGCCGGCGCGCTGGTGCACGTCTATGCCGATGGTTCGGTGCACATGAACCATGGCGGCACCGAGATGGGGCAGGGCCTGCACCTCAAGGTGGCGCAGGTGGTGGCGGAAGAATTCCAGATCGACCTCGACCGGGTGAAGATCACCGCGACGACCACCGCCAAAGTGCCGAACACGGCACCGACAGCGGCCTCCTCTGGTGCCGACCTCAACGGCATGGCGGCGCAGGACGCGGCACGCCAGATCCGCAAGCGGCTGACCGATTTTGCTGCCGAGAAGTTCCAGGTCCCGGTCGACCAGGTGGTGTTCCTGCCCAACCGCGTGCGCGTCGGCAACCAGGAAATCTCCTTCAACGACCTGGTCAAGCAGGCCTATCTCAACCGCGTCCCGCTGTCGGCGGCCGGCCACTACAAGACGCCGAAGATCCATTGGGATCGCAGCAAGGGCCGTGGCCACGCCTTCTACTACTACGCTTATGGTGCTGCCTGCGCCGAGGTCTCGATCGATACGCTGACCGGCGAATATGTCGTCGAGCGCGCCGACATCCTGCACGACACCGGCCGTTCGCTGAACCGGGCCATCGATATCGGCCAGGTCGAGGGCGGCTTCATCCAGGGCATGGGCTGGCTGACAACGGAAGAGCTGTGGTGGGACGGCAAGGGCCGGCTGCGCACGCATGCGCCGTCGACCTACAAGATCCCGCTCGCTTCCGACCGGCCCAAGATCTTCAACGTCGCCCTGACCGACTGGTCCGAGGCCTATGAGCCGACGATCCACCGCTCGAAGGCTGTCGGCGAACCGCCGCTGCCGCATGGCATGGCGGTGTTGCACGCGCTGTCGGATGCTGTGGCAAGCGTTGCCGAACACAAGATCTGCCCGCGTCTCGACGCGCCGGCAACGCCGGAGCGGGTGCTGATGGCGATCGAACGCCTGCGGGCCGAGGCGGCCCAGGCCAAGTGAGCACGACGGCCAAAAGCCTCAGGGCCTTCCTCGACGCGGCGCCTTCGGTGGCGCTGGTCGAGGTGGCCGAGGCCAGGGGCTCGACGCCGCGCGAAAAGGGCGCCTGGATGCTGGTGTCGCCCCAGCGCATCTTCGGCACCATCGGCGGCGGCCAGCTCGAATTCATGGCCATCGACACGGCGCGGGCGATGCTGAAGGAGACAATCTCCCCCCTTGAGGGGGAGATGCCCGCGAAGCGGGCTGAGGGGGTAACCTCAGGAAGAAGCGCCCAAGGGGCGTTGAGTCCGGCCGCTGGGACCCCACCCGGCGGCTTCGCCGCCACCCTCCCCTCAAGGGGGAGGGAAAGTCTCACCCTCGACATTCCGCTCGGGCCGGAGATCGGCCAGTGCTGCGGCGGCCGCGTCGAGATCGCCATCAAAAATGTCGACGCGGCGCTGCGCGCCGACCTGCTTGCTTCAGCCGAGGCGTCCGATGCGGCGCGCCCGCATGTCCATGTCTTTGGCGGTGGCCATGTCGGCCACGCGCTGGCATCGGCCTTTGCGCTTTTGCCGCTCAATGTCGTCGTCGTCGAGACCCGTGCCGATGCGCTCGACGGCATGCCCGACAACGTCGTCACGCGGCTGACGCCGATGCCCGAGGAGATGGTGCGCGAGGCTCCCGCTGGCACGGCCTTCGTCGTGCTGACCCACGACCACGCGCTCGATTTCCTGATCGTTGGCGAAGCGCTCAAGCGCGACGACGCGGCCTATGTCGGCATGATCGGCTCGAAGACCAAGAAGGCGACATTCAAGAGCTGGTTCCTCAAGAGCGCGGGCGGCAGCGAGGCGCAGTATGCGCGGCTCGTCTGCCCGATCGGCGGCGACGGCGTCAAGGACAAGCGCCCCGCCGTCATCGCCGCACTCGCCGCAGCCGAGATCATGACCGCGCTGGTTCTCAGGGCCAAGTGAACGGGGCCAAGTGAACGGGGCAAGTGACCGGCGCGGTGGCCTGAGGTCAGCCGACGGCTATTCGCTTTCCTGGATGTGGGCTTCGAGGAACCACAGCGACTTGTCGAGCGCGCGCGAATAGGCGGTGAAGATATCAGCCGTATCGGCGTCTCCTGCCTCTCCCGCCTCGTCGATGGCGGCGCGCACGCTTTTTGCGGCGTCGGCATAGCGGTCGATCAGGGCTGCGATATGATCCTTGGTCTTTGAGATATCGGTCGGGTAGGGCTTCAGCTTGCTGGCCTCGACGACGACCTGCGAGGTGCCCAGGGCAGCCCCGCCGAGCTGCGCGACGCGTTCGGCGATGGTGTCTACATGCTCGTCCAGATCCTTGCGGAAACCGTCCAGCATCTCGTGGATGGCGATGAAATGCGGGCCCTTGACGTTCCAGTGCGCCTGCTTGGTGATCAGCGCCAGGTCGATCGCATCGGCAAGCCTTGCGTTGAGAAGCTCGATCGAAACCTTCTTGGCGTTTGACTTGAGGTCGTTGCGCGTCGGATGCGAAATCATTGCCTGCTCCTTGATAGAATGGTCGCGCCGCCCGGCGGTTGCCAGGCGACGCACGCAGCCTACAACAGCCTCATGACAGTTCGGTTCCGGGCTGGCCCAGTCAAAAATCAGCCAGCCATGGCGTTGCGGGCAACCACTTCGAGATAGGCCGCCTGCAGCTCCTGGCGCACCGGCAGCCGGCGCTGTGCTGCCTCCGACAGCGGCTCGCCGAGATGGTCGGTGCGCAGTTCCTCCATGAAACGCTGCCACATTTCGGGCCCGCCCTTTTCCAGGAGTTCTGCGCGGATGCTGAGCTCCTCGCTGACCGGCAGCCATTTGCGGCCCCAGGCGGCGATCTGCGCGAAAACCGGCAGCAGCTCGATCGCCATTTCGGTCAGCGAGTAGATCGCCTTCTGCTTGTGGCTGGGGTCGTCAGCCTTGCTGATCAACCCGTCCTCGAGCAGCCGCCGCAGCCGGTCGGCCAGGATGTTGGAGGCGATGCCTTCCTCGGACTGGGTCAGCAGTTCGCGGAAGTGCCTGCGATTGCCGAACATCATGTCGCGCAGGACGATGAGGCTCCATTTGTCGCCGACCACCTCGAGGGTGAGGTTGATCGGACAGCCCGACCGATGCTGCAGGTTCATGCAATGCGTCCCCGAAAAACCAGTTGCAATATAAAATCAGTTTACCTATCTTGCAACCAGTTAGTAATCACAACCGGTTGCAAAAGTACATTTGATGGGCAGCCTTTTTGATGGAGAGAATCATGACCGCAACTGCAACAGTTCAGGCCAGCTTCAGCATCGACCGCTCTTATGCCGCAGCGCCCGCCGAGGTGTTCGCCGCCTTCTCCAATGCCGAGCGCAAGCGCCGCTGGTTTGCGGAAGGCGAGGGCTGGGAGGTCGACGAATTCTCACTCGATTTCCGCGTTGGCGGCTCGGAGCGCAGCCGTTTCCGCTTCCAGGGCGGCCCAGAGATTTCCAACGACACCACCTATCTCGACATCGTCGCTGACCAGCGCATCGTCATCGCCTATGTCATGGCGCTTGCCGGCATACCCTTTTCCGCCTCGCTCGCCACCATCGAGTTCACGCCCGAAGGCAATGGCACGCGGCTGACCTATGTCGAGCAGGATTCGTTCCTCGACGGACAGTACGGCTCGGCCGATCGCGAGGCCGGCTGCAGGGGCCTGCTCGAGCTCCTGGCCGGCGAAGTCGAGAAGGTGGCGGTCGCCGCATAGGCGGCGCCTGGAGTTGGCGAGATGCCAGGCAAGGAGGCTAGCATGAGCATGTCTTCGGGGTTGGATCGTCGTACCCTGATGAAGGGATTTGCCCTGTCGGCTATTGCTGCGCCGACGGCGGTCGGCGCCCAGGAGGCGCCTACACAACAGGCTTCGGCCAATACCGCGGCAACAAGGAGCACGGCGATGAGCACGGGAAATTTTGTAGCGGACCGGCTCCAGCGGATGCGCAAGGTCATGGCCGGTCATGTCGAGCGCGGCGATGTACCGGGGCTTGTCTGGGCGGTCAGCCGCGGCGGCGAGACCCATGTCGAGGCTGCCGGCACGCTCGCGCTCAACGGCTCGGCACCGATGCGGCGCGACAGCATTTTCCGCATCGCCTCGCTGACCAAGCCGGTCACCGCGACTGCCGCGATGATCCTGGTCGAGGAGTCGCGGCTGCGCCTCGACGATCCCGTCGACACATGGCTGCCCGAGCTTGCCGATCGCAAGGTGCTCAAGAGCATCGACGCCAAGCTCACCGACACCGTTCCAGCCAACCGGCCAGTCACGCTGCGCGACCTGCTCACCCTGCGCTTCGGCGTCGGCGCGATCATGGTCTATCCGTTCGCTTATCCGCTCCAGCATGCGATGGCCGAGGCCGGCATAGCGCCTAGTGCCGACCTGTTCCGCGGCTCGCCCGATGCCTTCATGAAAGCGGTCGGCTCACTGCCGCTCGCGCATCAGCCAGGCGAAGGCTGGCTCTACCACACCGGCCTGGACGTCGCCGGCGTACTGATCGCGCGGGCATCCGGCCAACCGCTGTCAGCCTTCATGCAGGAGCGCATCTTCGCGCCGCTCGGCATGAAGGATACCGGCTTCCACGTGCCGACGGAGAAAGTCGACCGGCTTGCCACCGCCTACTCCAGGGATTTCCAGACCGGCAAGCTCGGCCTCTATGACGAGGCCAAGGGCGGGCTGTTTGCCAAGCCTGCCAGCTTCGAATCCGGTGGCGGCGGACTTGTGTCGACAGCCGAGGACTATCTCGCCTTCCAGAAGATGCTGCTTGGCAAGGGCAAGCTCGGCGCCGAGCGCATCCTGTCGCGTGCCTCGGTCGAGCTGATGACCACCGACCAGCTCACCGAAGAACAAAAGGCGAGTGCGGCGATGTTCTTCAACGGCAATTCGGGTTGGGGTCTCGGCATGTCGGTGGCGCTCAAGCGCGACAATCTCTTTACGACGCCGGGGCGCTTCGGCTGGGACGGCGGCTACGGCACCTCAGGATATGCCGATCCCGAAAACGACCTTGCCGGCATCCTTCTGTCCCAGAAGCTGATGGATTCGCCCGAGGCGCCCAAGCACCATGTCGACTTCTGGACATCGGCCTACCAGGCAATCGAGGGGTGAGGCGCAAGCCTCGCTTCCCCGCCTGCCTCACTTGCCGGCCAGGATGTCCTTGATCAGCTTGTGGCAGCGCTCGGCCATGAAATCGAGCAGCAGCCGGACCTTCGGGTCCTGCAGCTTCTTGTGCGGATAGACGGCGGCGAACTGCACCGGCGTCGGCGGCGTCTGCGGCAGGATAATCTTTAGCCGCTGGTCGCGGATGAACGGCTCGACCTCGAAGCGCGGCTTGTTGATGATGCCGCGCCCGGCCAGCGCCCAGCCGGTCAGCACGTCGCCATCGTCGGAATCGAACGGCCCATGGACCTCGAACTTGGTCGGGCCGCCCGGCGTTTCCAACGTCCAGAAATACTCGCGCGAGCCGGGGTAACGCAGCATCAGGCAGTCATGCTTCTTGCCGATCAGTTCGTTGGGGCTTTCCGGTTCGCCGCGCTTTTCGAGATATCTGGGTGCTGCGACCAGCACACGCTCGCATTCCATGATGCCGCGCATCCTGAGGCTCGAATCCTCGATCACGCCGAGCCGGAAGGCAACGTCGAGGCCTTCCTTGAGGATGTCGACATTGTGGTCCGACAGCCTGAGCCGGACCTCGATGTCGGGGTATTTGTCGTGGAATTCGGGGATTCCCGAGGCGACGAGGCGGCGGCCAAGCCCGAGTGGGGCGGTGACGCGGATGGTGCCGCGCGGCTGGCCCGACAGCGCTGAGACGGCGGCCTCGGCCTCGGTGATCGCTTCCAGCACTTGCTTGGCGCCGGAGTAAAACACGTTGCCATGCTCGGTCGGCATCAACTGCCTTGTGGTGCGGTTGAACAGCCTGACGCCAAGGTGCTTTTCCAGCTCCTTGATGCGGTTGGAGGCGACAGCCGGCGAAATGCGCATGTCGCGTCCCGCGGCGGAAAGATTGCCGAGTTCCACGACGCGTACGAAGACGGCGATGTTGTCGAGATAAGCCATGCGATGCCGAGGGTTCCATAGCCGGCTTATGCCGTGCCGCGATAGGGTAGTATTTTCCAGATTTTTTTGAAAGTCATCGCGAATCCTTTCACTTCCCCAATGCATCGGGCATCGTAAGATCGGCACGCTGCGAAAAAGGGACGGCGGATGTACGACTTGGCGTTTTTCATGGAGTGGGCGAGCTTCGCCGTGCGGTGGCTGCATGTCATCACCGCGATGGCCTGGATCGGCTCGTCCTTCTACTTCATCGCGCTTGACCTCGGCCTGAGGAAGCACCCCGGCCTGCCCGTCGGCGCCCATGGCGAAGAGTGGCAGGTCCATGGCGGCGGCTTCTATCACATCCAGAAATACCTGGTAGCCCCGGCGCAGATGCCGGAGCACCTGACCTGGTTCAAGTGGGAATCCTACGCCACCTGGCTGTCCGGCTTCGCACTTTTGTGCCTTGTCTATTATGGCGGCGCCGAGCTGTTCCTGATCGACCGCAACGTGCTTGACGTGTCGGCGCCGGTGGCCATCGCCATTTCGCTCGCCTCGATCGGCATTGGCTGGGTCATCTACGATCAGCTCTGCAAGTCGAAGCTTGGCGACCACGACACGCTGCTGATGATCATCCTCTACGCCGTCGTGGTGTTCATGAGCTGGGGCTACACGCAGCTGTTCACCGGCCGCGCCGCCTTCCTGCACCTAGGCGCCTTCACTGCGACGATCATGTCGGCGAACGTCTTCATGACCATCATCCCGAACCAGAAGATCGTCGTTGCCGACCTGATTGCCGGCCGCAAGCCTGATCCGAAGTACGGCAAGATCGCCAAGACGCGCTCGACGCACAACAACTACCTGACCCTGCCGGTCGTGTTCCTGATGCTGTCGAACCACTATCCGCTGGCTTTTGGCACCGAATTCAACTGGGTCATCGCCTCGCTGATCTTTATCATCGGCGTGCTGATCCGCCACTACTTCAACACGCTGCACAAGCGCGAGGGCAACCCACACTGGACGTGGCTGGCGGCGGGTATTGTCTTCATCATCATCATGTGGCTGTCGACAGTGCCGAAAGTGCTGACCGGCGAGGACAAGAACGCCTCGGTCACCACGGCACCCTTCGTCGCCTCGGCCCAGTTCCCCAAGGTTCGTGACACGGTTCTCGGCCGCTGCGCCATGTGCCATGCCAACGAGCCGTCCTACGAGGGGGTCTATCACGCGCCAAAGGGCGTGGTGCTGGAGACCGACAACGCGATTGCCCTGCATGCCCGCGAGATCTACCTGCAGGCCGGCCGCAGTCATGCCATGCCGCCCGCCAACTTGACGCAGATCACGCCGGAAGAACGCGCGCTGCTGGTCGCGTGGTACGAGCAGGCGCGGAAATAGCAGCAGTACGACGACGCAGACTGAAAGCTCAGGGCGCGCTGGTCGCGCCCAATTCGACGCGCGGCGACGGCCGCGGTTTTGTCACGCCAGAAAGCTTGTAGAGTTCGATCATGACCACCACACTTCTTCGCGGCCGTACCTTGTCCTTCCTGCGCTGGCCCGACAGCGCCGACGACCATGCGTCCTATGCCTATGAGGAAGACGGCGCGGTGCTGATGCGCGACGGCAAGATCGCCGCCGTTGGCGCCTATGCCGAGGTCGCGGCCCAGGCCGGCGGCGCCAAGGTCATCGACCATCGCCCGCACCTGATCCTGCCCGGCTTCATCGACGCCCATGTCCACATCCCGCAGATGCAGATCATCGCCGCCTATGGCGCCGAGCTGCTGGAATGGCTGAACAAGTACACTTTCCCCGAGGAAACGCGCTTCATCGATGCCCAGCACGGCCGCCGCATCGCGCGGCTATTCCTCGACGAGATGGTGCGCCATGGCACCACGACGGTCGCTGCCTATTGCTCGGTGCACAAGCAGTCGGCCGAGGCGTTCTTCGCCGAATCGCATGAGCGCAACATGCTCAGCATCGCCGGCAAGGTGATGATGGACCGCAACGCACCTGAAGGCGTGCTGGACACGCCGCAGGCGAGCTATGACGACACCAAGGCGCTGATCTCGGAGTGGCACGGCAAGGGACGGCAACTCGTCGCCATAACGCCACGCTTCGCGATCACCTCGACCCCCGAGCAGATGGAGATGGCTGGGCAACTGGCGCGCGAGCACCCCGACCTGCACATCCAGACGCATCTGTCGGAAAACCACGCCGAGATCGCCTTCACCCAGGAACTCTATCCCTGGTCGCGCGACTACACCGACGTCTACGAGCACTACGGCCTGCTCGGCAAACGCACGCTGCTCGGCCACTGCATCCATCTCGGTGAGCGCGAATCCGACGCGATCTCCGACCATGGCTCGATTGCGGTGTTCTGCCCGACCTCCAACCTGTTCCTTGGCTCGGGCCTGTTCGATTACCAGCGTTATCGGAAGCGCGACAAGCCGCTCAGGATCGCCACCGCCACCGACGTCGGCGGTGGCACCAACTATTCGATGCTGCGCACCATGGACGAGGCCTACAAGGTCATCGCCCTCAATGGCGAGAAGCTCAACCCGCTGGCCTCCTACTGGCAGCTGACGCGCGGCAATGCCGAGTCGCTGTCGATTTCCGACAAGGTCGGCACGCTCGATGTCGGCACTGACGCAGATATCGTGGTGCTCAACGCCCGCGCAACGCCCGGCATGCGGCTTCGGATGGAGCGCACCGGCACGCTGGCCGAGGAGCTTTTCCTGCTCCAGACGCTCGGCGACGACCGCGCCGTGGTCGAGGTCTATGTCGCTGGCAAAGCCGCAAAGTCGACGATGGATCAGGCCGCCTGACCTTGCGTCATCGGCTCGCGTCTGCCATGTGAGCCGTGTCTGACGGAGGAACGGACCATGGCAGCAGCCGAGGACCTGGAAAAGATCGCCGAGCAGGAAGACCGACTGGTCTTCGACCGCTTCGACGAGGCGATTGCCTTCGAGATCGGCTCGGCCATCCGTACCCGCGGGCTGGCCGAGAATTTTCCCATCATCGTCGACATCCGCCTGTGGGATCGCGCGCTGTTTTACTGCGCGCTATCAGGCTCGACCGTCAACAACACCGACTGGGCGCGGCGCAAGATCAATGTCGTCAGGACCTTCCACAAGAGCAGCTACCGCATGGTGCTGACCAAGGCGCGGAGCGACCGCACATTTCCGGTTGGCGATGCCTTGCCGATGGACGATTACGTGCTGGCCGGCGGCGGCTTCCCGATCCGCGTCAAGGGTGCCGGTGTCATCGGCGCCATTGCCGTTTCGGGCCTGCCGGAGCGCCAGGATCACGAGGTGGTGGTCGCGGCGATCTGCGATCATTTGGGTATTGCCCGGCAGGAGCTTGCGCTCGGGCCTGCATGATTTGAACGCTGCGCCGCCCCTCACCCTTACCCTCTCCCCGTTCTACACGGGGAGAAGGTCCCGGCAGGGGGATGAGGGGCAGCGCGACATGAATAAGCAAAGCGTATAGCGAGAGTCCGGATGACCACATTTGAACCCAGACACTTCCTCACCAGCATTTTCGAGGCCGCCGTCGCGGCTGCCGACCCGGAGCTCACCATCCGCCGCCATCTGCCGGTCAAACCCAAGGGCCGCACCATCGTCATTGGCGCCGGCAAGGGCTCGGCGCAGATGGCCGCAGCCTTCGAAAAAGCCTGGGACGGACCGCTGGAGGGCGTCGTCGTCACCCGCTACGGCTTTGCCGCGCCTTGCGAGCGCATTAAAATCGTCGAGGCGTCGCACCCGGTGCCCGACGCCAATGGTCTCGAAGCGGCGAAGCTGCTGCTCCAGACAGTGTCTGGTCTGAGCGAGGACGATCTTGTTGTCGCGCTGGTCTCGGGCGGCGGTTCGGCGTTGCTGCCATCGCCGGCCGGCCCTCTCACGCTCGCCGACGAAATCGCCGTCAATGAGGCGCTGCTCGCGTCCGGCGCGCCGATCTCGGCGATGAACACCATCCGCAAGCACATTTCCGGCATCAAGGGCGGCAGGCTGGCCGCCGCTGCCTGGCCGGCACGCGTCGTTTCGCTTGTCGTGTCCGACATCCCCGGCGACAATCCCGCGCTCGTCGCGTCCGGTCCGACCGTGCCCGACGAGGCCACGCGGGCCGATGCGCTCAGGATGATCGAGACCTACCGCATCGCGCTGCCTGCCAATGTCATGGCGCATATCAATTCGGCAGTCGCCGACGCGCCACAGCCGTCCGATCCGCGCTTTGCCCGCAACGAGGTGCATGTCATCGCCTCGGCCGCCGTGTCGCTCGACGCTGCCGCCGAGGCAGCGCGCAAGCAAGGCGTCGAAACGGTCATCCTGTCCGACGCCATCGAGGGTGAGGCGCGCGAGGTCGGCGGCGTTCACGCTGCGATCGCGCGTGAAGTTGCGGTGCGCAACCGCCCGTTCCACAAGCCGGTACTGATCCTTTCCGGTGGAGAGACCACGGTCACGCTTAGGGCCAAGGGCAAGGGTGGCCGCAACAGCGAGTTCCTGCTGGCATTTGCCATCGGCATCGACGGAATTGCCGGCATCGACGCACTGGCAGCCGACACCGACGGCATCGACGGTTCGGAAGACAATGCAGGTGCCTTTGCCGACGCATCGACGGTCGCCCGCATGCACGCCTCGGGCATCGATGCCAAGGCGATGCTCGCCGGCAACAACGCCTGGACGGCGTTCGATTCGGTGGGTGATCTTTTCGTCCCCGGGCCGACTGGCACCAACGTCAACGATCTCCGCGCGATCCTGGTTCGCTAGGCAGCCATCATCTCGCGTACTGTCCTGATGTCCTCGGCAAACCGGGCGCGTTCGGCTGCCGCCTCCTGCGGGTCGCGGATGCGCAGGATGTAGGACGGGTGGATCGTCAGGAACACGGCGAGCCCGTCGTCGCGCATGATGGTCTGGCCGCGCTGCCGGGTGATCGCAACCGGTGCTTCCAGCAGCGACTGGGCTGCGGTCGCGCCGAGCGCCACAACCAGCTTCGGCTTCAGCAGCGTCAGCTCCTGCACCAGCCACCAGCGGCAGGCCTGCACCTCGCCGGCATTGGGCTTGCTGTGGATGCGCCGCTTGCCGCGCGGCTCGAACTTGAAGTGCTTGACGGCATTGGTGACGTAGACCGCAGTGCGGTCGATGCCGGCTTCGCCGAGTACGGCATCGAAGATCTTGCCAGCGGGGCCGACGAACGGCCTGCCCTGCAGATCCTCCTGGTCGCCGGGCTGTTCGCCGACGAACACCAGTTCGGCATCGCCAGGGCCTTCGCCGAACACCGTCTGCGTCGCCTCGCTCCACAGCGGGCAGCGTCGGCACTGGCTCGCCTGCTGTCGCAAGGCGTCGATGGATCGCGCCTCTGTCTCCACATGATCTTCCGCAGCCGGCCAGTGCCTGGCCTGAATCGCCTGATGATGCGGTGCGGGCATCGTCGGCATCCTCGCGATCATCTCCCTGGCGGCCTGGTCGGCACCGGCCACCAGTCCAGGAATGAGCGAAGCCTCGGGAAGGTTTCGCCAGTATTTCTTCGGCATCTCCGATTGCATCGCCTTCACCTTCAGGCGAGCCGGATTGAAGATGTTGGCGAAATAAGTCCGCCACATCTCCTCCGACTGGTCGGCGGCGGGCGCGTCGTCCCTTGAGGCGCCGGGTCCGAGCGCCAGTCTTTCGCGGTCCCATTCCGCCGAGCCATGCGGCGTCAGGATCGCCCAGTGCATGCCGGTGAAACGACGCACGAAGAAAGGTGCTGCCAGTTCGAGGATGAAGTGGTCGGGCTCGAACCAGGCAATGAAACGTTCTTCGTCGCCGTCGCCGATCTTCCGGAAGCGGACGAAGGCATGCATCTTGTGCTCGTCGCGCCTGACCGACTTCTCCATCGCCTCGAAGCGGCGCACGTCGGGGTCGGAGGCGATGCGGAGCAGATGAGGTGCGCTGCGCTGCCGCCAGAGCAGCCGGTAAAGCAGGGCGAAGCGTTCGCTGTCGGAATGGCAGGCCACGATGGCCGCACGGTCGATGAAGTCTCGCGAGACCCTGAATTCGACACCCGGGGTCGGCGCTGGCAGCTCGGTCGCTTCTCCGCCGACATGCCACTCGATGTCCTCGGGCCTCACCTCGTTTGTCGCCAGCCTTCGCGCGGCGTCGCGCCAGCCGTCGAAGTCGGTTGGGCCGGAGAGCTGCACGGCGTATGCGGCCAGCGACAAGGTGGGCTGGCTCACCATCAGAACAGCTCGAGCTGTCGTGGCTTCGGCGCGATCGTCTCGCGCAGCCGTGCCGCATCGGTGGCCGCGCCCGGCGACCAGCCGTCGGCGACGATGAACGGGCGGACCTTGGCGATGGACTGGCACAGCCGGCCGACATCTTCGAGCCGCAACCGCTTGAAGCGGCGGGTCTCGATGATGCGTTCCACGGCGCGCGTGCCAAAACCGGGGATGCGCAGCAGCATCTCCTTGTCGGCGCGGTTGACGTCGAGGGGAAACGAGGCGCGGTTGCGCAGCGCCCAGGCGAGCTTGGGGTCGATTTCCAGGTCGAGCATGCCATCGGGTTGGCCGTCGAGGATCTCGCTCTGTTCAAAGCCGTAGAAACGCATCAGCCAGTCGGCCTGGTACAGCCGGTGCTCGCGCATCAGCGGCGGCTTCCTGAGGGGCAAAGCGGAAGAGGCGTCGGGAATCGGGCTGAAGGCCGAGTAGTAGACGCGCCTTAGCTGGTAGCTGCCGTAAAGCCGGGCACTGGTCTTGAGGATGCCGGCATCCGGCGTGGCATCGGCACCGACGATCATCTGCGTCGACTGCCCGCTGGGGGCGAAGCGCTCGCGCGTCTTCGTCCTCAGCGTTGGCTCCGCCTTCTCCTCGATCTTCGAGCGCAGCTTGGCCATCGAGACGCGGATCGTCTCCGGCCGCTTTTCCGGCGCCAGCCGTTTCACCCCCTCGTCGGTCGGCAATTCGACATTGATCGACAGCCGGTCGGCATAGAGGCCGGCCTTTTCGACCAGTTCGGCCGAGGCTTCCGGAATCGTCTTGAGGTGGATGTACCCGCCGAACTTCTCGTCGAGCCTTAGCCGCCTCGCCACCTCCACCATCTCTGTCATGGTCTCGTCGGGCGAGCGGATGACGCCGGAGGACAGGAACAGACCCTCGATGTAGTTGCGCTTGTAGAAGTCCATGGTCAGCCGCACGACCTCGTCGACAGTGAAGCGGGCGCGGCGGACGTTGGAGGACGAGCGGTTGATGCAGTAGCTGCAGTCATAGATGCAGAAGTTGGTCAGCAGGATCTTGAGCAGCGAGATGCAGCGGCCGTCGGGTGCGTAGGAGTGGCAGATGCCCATACCCTCGGTCGAGCCGATGCCGCGCGACGTAAGCGAATCGCGCCCACCGGCACCCGACGAGGCGCAGGAGGCGTCATATTTCGCGGCGTCGGAAAGGATCGCGAGTTTCTCGCGGGTCGAAAGAACTGCCATATGTTCATGATATGTTCTTTTGAGCGATGAGGCCAGTGGCTTTGCTGCGACGTGGCGAAATGTGATCGCTGCCGGAGGCCGTAAGGGGCGGTGTGAACCATAGTTGCGCGTCTCTTGATCTCCGCGTGGTTGTGAACTATAGTTCACGTATGTTCGAGGTCCGTCAGACCGACACATTCCGAGACTGGATTGATGGGCTTCGGGACCTGACGGCCCGGCGCAAGATCGCCCAACGCGTGGTTCGGCTTGAGGCCGGTCTGTTTGGCGATGTTAAATTCTTCGATGGCATCGGCGAACTGCGCGTGGATTTCGGCCCCGGCTATCGGGTCTATTTCGTGCAGCGCGGAAGGGTACTGATCATTCTGCTGTGCGGCGGCGACAAATCCACCCAGGCACGCGATATCGACCGGGCTCTGGGACTGGCCAAGGAGGTTTGAGTATGGCCCTTAAGACCACTCCATTCGATGCGGCATCCTATCTCGACACGCCTGAATCGCAGGCAGAGTTGCTGTCCGATGCTTTTGAGACTGGTGATGCCGGCTACATTGCGCACGCACTCGGGGTCGTGGCGCGCGCGCGCGGCATGAGCCAGGTTGCCAGGGATGCGGGGGTGACGCGTGAGGGCCTTTACAAAGCCCTTAGTGCTGACGGCGATCCGCGACTGACGACGCTGCTCGGCGTGGTCAGGAGCCTCGGTATGACCGTGACGGTGCAGCCTGCGACGAAGTCCTAACCGGCTGCTGCCCGTCCTCACACCTCGTGCAGATACAGGTGGTAGTCCAGCTCGCTCACGGTGCGGGCGACGCGGAAATATTCGCTTTCCTTGATCGCCGTGAATGTGCGGTGCAGGTCGTGGCCCAGCGCCTCGCGCAGGAACTCCGAGCCCTTGGCCGCCTCGATCGCCGAACGCCAGTCCGGCGGCATAACGCTTTCGGTGCCCTCGGCCTGTTCGTAGCCGTTGCCTGAGGTCTCGGGGCCGGGATCGAGCTGTTCGTCGAGCCCCTTGGAAATGCCGGCGAGGATGGTTGCGGCCACCAGATAAGGATTGGCGTCGACGCCCGAGGGGCGGTGCTCGATACGACGGTTCCTGGCGTCGCCGGCCGGCACGCGCAGCGCCACCGAGCGGTTGTTGACGCCCCAGGTCGGGGCCACCGGCGCGTAGGACTGCGACACGAAGCGGCGCCAGGAATTGGCGTGCGGGGCAAACACCAGCATCGATTCCGCCATGGTCGCGGCAAGGCCGCCGATCGCGTGCAGCAGCTTCGGCTGCCACTTGCCTGCCTTGGCCTCGGTGAAGACGTTTGTGCCGTCGGCGTCGAGCAGCGAGGCGTGGAAATGCATGCCCGAGCCGGCATATTTTTCGATCGGCTTGGCCATGAAGCACGCGGTCACGCCATGACGGCGCGCCTGCATGCGGACGATGCGCTTGAGCATGATCAGGTCGTCGGCCGCCTGCATCACGTCCTTGCGGTAGCGCAAGGTGAGCTCGTACTGGCCCGGCGCGTACTCCGAGATGACGGTTTCCGCCGGAATGCCCTGCAGCTTGGCCGCGGCATAGATGTCGGAGAACAAAGGCTCCATGCCGTGCAGGTGGTCGACCGAATAGACCTCTGTTTTACCGGAGGCGCGGCCGTCGAGCACGGCGCGGGCCGGCTGGACCTTGCCGTCGCCGTCGCGCTCGTTGGACAGCAGGAAGAATTCGAGCTCGAAGGCGCCGGCCGGATGCAGGCCCTTTGCCGCCAGCTTGGCGACCTGGCGCTGCAGCGCCAGCCGTGGGTCCGAGGTCATCGGCGCGCCGTCGAGATGGTACATCGACATCAGCAGCTGGCCGCGAGCCGGGCTCGTCGCATGCATCGGCTTCAGCGTGCCTGGTATCGGCCACGCCCTGAGGTCGCCATCGCCGGAATCCCAGATCAGCCCGGTCTCGTGCACATCCTCGCCTGTGATGTCGAGGCCGAGGATGGAAATCGGCAGATGCCGGCCGCCTTCGTAAAGCCCCATCAGTTCGTGGCGGCGGATGATCTTGCCGCGGCCAACGCCATTGGCGTCGGTCAGCACGATGTCGAAGGCTTCGATGTCGGGGTTCGCGTCAAGGAAGGCTCTGGCCTCGTCGACGGTCGAGCCGGAAGGTGATGTCATGATGTCACTCGATTGTCCTGAAACCTTGTCTCACGCCGCAAGACGGGCGGCAATATCGCCGAAAGCTGCAACCAGCCTGTCGACCTGCCGCGCTGTCGTCACCGGCGAGACCAGCATCATGTTGTGGAATGGCGCGATCAGCACGCCACGATTGACCAGCGCCACATGCATGGCAGCCTCCAGCCGGGAGGCATGCGCATGCTCGGCCTCGCCGCCATTGCGCAGCGGGCTAGGCGAGCAGATGAACTCGACGCGGGCGCCGACCCGCATCACGTGCCAGGGCATCTGGCGTTTTCGAATGGCCTTGTCGAGCCCGCTCGCCAGCCGCTCTGCCAGCGCCTCCATATGGGCGTAGTTTTTTTCGGTCATCACCTCTTCGAGCGTCGCCCGCATCGCCGCGAACTGCAGCGGATTGGCCGACAAGGTCGTGCCCATGCCGGAATAGCCCGGCTGCTTGGTGCTGTTGTAGGCGGCGTAGCGGTTGGCGACCTCTTCGCTCATGCCCCAGACGCTCGCCGGCACGCCGCCGGCAACGGGCTTGCCGAGTACGAACAAATCGGGGTCGAGATTATGCTTGCCGACATAACCGCCGGGCCCGGTCGAGATGGTGTGCGTCTCGTCAATGAGCAGCAGCGTGCCGGCTTGCCGCGTCAGCGCGCGCACGCCTTCGAGGAAGCCGGGCTCGGGCAGCACCATGCAGGAGTTGGTCAGCACCGGCTCTGATATGACGCAGGCGACGTCGCCATGGCTGAGCGCCTGTTCCAGTGCAGGCAGGTCGTTGAACTCGACGATGCGGGTGCGAGCGGTGAGGTCGCGGAACTCGCCGGCGAGGCCGGGCCGGTTGATCGGCTTGCCATTGTCGAGCCGCACCATCGTTTCGTCGACAGCACCATGATAGCAGCCGTTGAACACCAGAATCTTGTCGCGGCCGGTGACGGCGCGCGCGACGCGCAGGGCAAAGCGGTTGGCGTCGGTGGCGGTGGTGGCGATCTGCCAGTGCGGCAGGCCGAAGCGTTTTGCCAGCAGCAGCCCAAGAGTGAGCGAATCCTCCGACGGCAGCATGTAGGTCAGGCCGCGGCTCGCCTGCCGGCGGATGGCGCGGGCGACGGGGGCAGGGGAATGGCCGAACATCGAACCGGTGTCGCCGAGGCAGAAATCAGCCAGCCTGTTGCCGTCGACGTCGGTAATTGTGGCACCGCTCGCCTTGTCGACAAGGATCGGGAACGGCGTCGGCCAGTCTTTCATCCAGTGCATCGGAACGCCGCCGAAGAAGCCCGCCACGCCATTGCCGAGTGCCGCTTGCGATTTCGGCCGCGCCTTGATGAAGATCTCGGCCTCGGTCGCAGCGAGTTCTGCTATGCGCGACAGTGGCACGCCGCCTTCGGTGGCTTCTGGTCGTTCGATGCGGTTCATCATGGCTCCCATTGGACAGACGGGCGCCACTCTAGCCAGAGCGGAAGCGAAACGGCAATTGGCCGTGCGAAAGGCGTCGATTGGCGCAGCAGGCCAGCTCTTGACCGCGCCGGAACATCGGCGATCATGACACTGTGCTTTGGGGGTGAATGCCGATGCGTGTTATGATGATTGTCATGTCGATCCTGCTTGCGGCGGGCCCGGCCGGTGCCTCTGGCGGGCTCTCATGCGGTGCCAAGGATGAGGCAGTGAAGCTGACCATCGAGAGTGGCGTCACTCGCGGCATGGGCAGTCCAGTGTTCAATTTTCGCGGCGACATCGAGATAGCTGAAAAGGCGATATCGGAAGATTTGCGCAAGATGAGCTTCGAGCGCGAGCACCTCGCGCAATACTGGCTCGACGGCGAAGAGTTGCGCATGGTCATTTATCGCGAGCGCGAAGGCGACAAGCCGCATGGCTATGTCGAGGTCACGGTCAGGACCAAGTCAGGCGACGAGGGCGACTATATCGGCCAGTATTCGGTCACCGTCTTTGACATGACCGATGCCACCGGCGGCGACGGCAAGACCTACAATTTCACCGGCCGCGCCACCTGCCTGGTCGAATAGCTCCCGCCAGGCAGTCGGCTTGGTCGCGGCCGCGTCTCAGCACGTGGTTGAGCGCAATTCCGAACGGAAAACCGCTTCACACTTTTCCCGGAATTGCGCTAGCCGGTGATGTCGATGACGCCGCAATCGCCACTGGCACTGCCGAAGGCGATGCGGCGTTCTTCCTTGTCCCAGGCCATCGAGGTGATCGCGCCCTTGCCGGGGCGGCGCAGCAGCACTTCCTTGGCATCGGCAAAACGTACGGCCAGCACCATGCCGTCTTCATAACCGATGGCGACGATGTCTTCGCTCGGGTGGCAGGCAACAGAGGTTACCATGGTGTTGCCGCGCGTGCCGAGTTCCAGCGGCGCCTTGCCCATCGGGCCGTCCTTGCCGCTGAACGGCCAGACGATCGCCGCCGGTGCGCCGGAGCTTGCCAGCCACTTGCCCTTGGCGCTCCACGACAGGCTCTTCACCTTGGCGGGATAGCCGGTCATGCGCATGTGCTTGGCATCGACAAGCTTCCAGCCATGTAGGGCGTTTTCCTGCATGGTGGTGACGAGGAAGGCGCCATCTGGTGAAAACGTGACGCCGGTATGGGCGCCATCCCATTGCAGTTCGGTCGGCGTGCCGTCGGCGGCGGGGAAATGCAGCGTCGCGCCATTGTAGCGGGCGACGCCGATGCGCATGCCCTTGGGCGAAAAGGCGATGCCTTCGACCGAGCGCGGGTGGTTGAATTCCTTGGTCTTGCCGTCGGCGAAACGCACCCACGCATTGCGGCCGCTGGCATAGGCAAGCGCGCCTTGCGGTCCGGAGGCAACCGAGGTCACCCACTTCTTGCCAATGCTTGCCAGTTCCTCGGCCACGCCCGCCGAGGTCAACGACATCACCTTGCCGTCCTCGCCGCCCGAAATCATCACGTCGTTCTTGGCGGTGGTCGTCGCCGACAGCAGCCCGTCATGCAGCTTCAGCGACTTCTGGCCGTGGTCAAGCCAGTGCACCATGCCGTCGGCAAGCGCGAAGAAGGGGATGTTGTCGAGGAAGGCTGCTGCGACGCAATGTCCGTCGAGATCAAGCGGGGCGACTGTCGGCATAAGAGACTATTCCATTCGAGATTTATGCTGCCCCTCACCCTTACCCTCTCCCCGTAAACGGGGCGAGGGGGGGGCGTCGGCGATGCCACTTGTCCCTTCTCCCCGTCTTTACGGGGAGAAGGTGCCGGCAGGCGGATGAGGGGCAGGCTATCCGGTGACTGTGTCGGCGGCTTACGCCGCCTGGCAAGCTTCGAAGCTGCGCTTGAGACGCTCGGCGTCGAGCTCGCGGCCGATGAACACCAGCCGGCTCTCATGCTTCTCGTCGTCCTTCCAGGCGCGCTGGTGGTCGCCCTCGATGATCATGTGGACGCCCTGGATGACGTAGCGGTCCGGATCGTCCTTGATGGCGATGATGCCCTTGAGGCGCAGGATGTTGGGGCCTTCCATCTGGGTGATCTTCTCGATCCAGGGGAAGAACTTCTTGGAATCCATCTCGCCGCCGCGCAGCGACACCGACTGCACCGTCACGTCATGGATCGGCGACACCGCGCCATGCTCGTGATGGCCGTGATCATGGTGGGCATGGTCGTGGTCATGATCATGGTGATGATGGTCGTGGCCGCAATCTGGGCCGCACTCATGATCGTGGTCGTGGTCATGATCGTGGGCGTCGAGGAAATGCGGGTCGTCGGCCAGCACGCGCTTCAAATCGAAGGCGCCGCGGTCGAGCACCTGGTCGAGCGCCACGCCGGCGCGGGTGGTGCGGTGGATCTTGGCCGACGGGTTGATGGCGCGGATGGCGGCTTCGACGTCGCGCAGCTCGTCAGCCGTCACCAGGTCGGTCTTGTTGAGCACGACGACATCGGCAAACGCGATCTGGTCCTCGGCCTCGCGGGAATCCTTGAGGCGCAGCGGCAGGTGCTTGGCGTCGACGAGGGCGACGACCGCGTCGAGCTTGGTCTTGGAGCGGACGTCGTCGTCCATGAAGAAGGTCTGGGCCACCGGCACCGGGTCGGCGAGGCCGGTGGTCTCGACGACGATGGCGTCGAAGCGGCCGGGACGGCGCATCAGGCCTTCGACGACGCGGATCAGGTCGCCGCGCACCGTGCAGCAGACGCAACCATTGTTCATCTCGTAGATTTCCTCGTCGGATTCCACGATCAGGTCGTTGTCGATGCCGATCTCGCCGAATTCGTTGACGATGACCGCATAACGCTTGCCGTGGTTCTCCGACAGGATGCGGTTGAGCAGCGTCGTCTTGCCGGAACCGAGATAGCCGGTCAGCACGGTAACGGGGATTTGGGTCTGAGCTTCGGTCATGGTCGTCCTCGGGATCGGATAGAGGCTCCATATAGGATGCCGGGGTGGTTTTTGCACGTCTCAAACGTCATCGCGGCCGCGCGTTTCAAACATTACGGAAGTTTCATTGGGACAGCAGATCAGGCGCACCTAGATTGAAAGCCGGGCAAGGGGCTTGCCGAGCCATTTCGCGGAGACAGCCAGCGATGCACAAAGCGTCTTTTCCCAGCAATCTGAGCCGCCGCCGCGCGCTTGGCCTCATCGCGGTGACAGCAGGCGGCACAGCGCTCGAGCCGGTCCAGCTGTTCGCACAGCAGGCTTCGCCAGCATCTGGCACAGCGCTGCTGATGCCGGAAGCCGGCGTCTGCTCAATCACGCCCGAGACAACCGAAGGTCCCTACTACTTCGACCCCGAACTCGAGCGCAGCGACATCACCGAAGGCCGCGAAGGCGTCAGGCTCACCGTACGCTTGCAGGTCGTCGACGAGGTCTGCAATCCGATCGAGGGCGCGCGCGTCGATCTCTGGCACTGCGACGCAACCGGGCACTATTCGGGTTATCCCGGCCAGGGCGACAACCGCGACGTCGACACCACGGGCCAGAAATTCCTGCGCGGCTGGCAGCGGGCCGACAAGGCCGGCATCGTCACTTTCCAAACCATCTATCCCGGCTGGTACCGCGGCCGCACCACCCACATCCACTTCAAGGCCTTTTCGAGGGAAGGTTCTGAAATGACCGGGCAGATGTTTTTCCCCGACGACGTGAGCGAGCACATCTTCTCAACCAGGGCGCCCTACAACCAACGTGGCGGACAGCGCGACACGATGAACGCCGACGACGGCATCCTGCGCCGTGCCGGCCCGGGCGTGCAAAGCGCGGTGCGCGAAGCGGCTTCCGCCTATGAAGCGCAGATGATCATTGCGGTGAAACGGGCAGGATGATGCTACCTTGCCGGAAGATTTGCCGGCGAAGGGTCTCTGTCATCGAACTGTAACATGCGTCTGGCAATAGCGCTGCTGCGGGTGGTCGGTTGCCGGCAAACTGAGCTGGCAACAATCTCCCCGCGGTCGATTGCCAAGGGCCACGCAGCAACTATTCTCGGCCATTACGGCACGGGGGCGTGGCGCAGGAGAGGCGGATGTCCAAGTCCAACAAAGGCGCGGCGATGAGCCGGCTTCATCAGGTGGCCCGACTAGCGCGCACCTCGCTTGCCGCGCGGCTTTTGGCGCATGGCTTCTATGCCGGCCAGGACCAGATCATGCTGTCGCTGCATGACGACGACGGCCAGACTCCCGGCCAGCTCGCCTCGCGGCTCGGCGTGCGCCCGCCGACCATCACCAAGACCATCAACCGGCTGCAGGCCCAGGGTTTCCTGGAAAAGCGCGCTTCCGAAACCGATGCCCGCCAGGCCCACATCTTCTTGACCGAAACCGGCCATGACGCCATCCGCGCCGTCGAGAAGTCGGTCAAGAAGACCGAAAAGCAGGCGCTCAAAGGTTTCGACAAGAAGGACGTCAAGCAGCTTTCCAAGCTTCTGCTGCGCATCGAGGCCAACCTGTCCGACCTGACCTTGATCGACGACGAGGCCGCCGCCGATGTCGAGGGTGCGGCCGAGGTCGAGCCCGAATTGGAAGCCGAAGCGGCGGAATAGCCACAGCGGCAGCAGCGTTCCATCCCTGATGCAGGGATGGAAAAGAGCCTGGTCCACCTCTTTTGCCTTGCCGGGCGGCGGCGATAGGCGCAATAGCCAGATATCCCCAGTCATTTGCCCGGCCTGCCAGCGTGTCTCCTCAAAAATCAGCAGAAACAGCAACGCCCTCGTCGGCGATCCTGCTGATATTCGCCTCGGGCCTGATCTTTTCCTTCCTCGACGCCAGCGCCAAGCACCTGGTCACATCCGGTATGGCCGCACCCTTCGTCACCTGGGTGCGTTTTGCCGTGCATGCCGCGATCGTGCTTGTGCTGTTCAGGGCCTGGGAACGGCCAGAGCGCCTGGTGCCGCAGAGCATCTGGCTGCAGATTCTGCGCGCCGTCTTCATGTTCGGCTCGACGATCTTCAATTTCCTGGCGCTGCAAACCCTGCAACTGGCCGAAACCGTGTCGATCAACTTCGCCAGTCCGATGGTCATCACCGCGCTTGCCGGGCCGCTGCTTGGCGAATGGGCCGGCTGGCGGCGCTGGCTCGCGGTCTTCGTCGGCTTTCTCGGCGTGCTCGTCATCACCCGGCCGGGCTTCGGCGGCTTCGACATCGGCCACATCTTTTCGCTCTGCGCCATGCTGAGCTCGTCGCTCTACACCATCATGACGCGGCAGATGGGCAGGCGCGAGACGGCCGAGAGCCTGATCCTCTATTCGGCGGTTGTGCCCGCCATCTTCATGCTGCCGGCCGTCCCGCTCGCCGGCTCGCTGCCCGTCCATCTCTACGACTGGCTGGTGCTGTTCGGGCTCGGCGTTTTCGGCGGTTTCGGCCACTGGCTGCTGATCAAGGCCTACCAGCGCGCCTCGGCCACGGCACTTGCGCCTTACCCCTACCTCCAGATGGTCTGGATGATCATTCTGGGCTGGCTGGTGTTCGACCAGTTGCCCGACCGCTGGACCCTGGCGGGAGCTATGATCATCGTCGCCAGCGGCCTCTACATCATCCACCGCGAGCATACGCTCAGGGTTCGAAATCGTGCCGCGCCCAATGCCGAAATCGAGGAGCTGGCAAAAAAGCTTTGATTTGCCGTTGAACAATGGCATACGGCTTTAAACGGTTTAAAAGACCGTCCGTTCACGCTAGCGGATGGAGGGCCGGCTGGCTCAGAAGATCAAGCTTTCGACGATCGCCGACGCACTCGGTGTTTCGACCGCCACCGTATCGCTTGCGCTGCGCGACAGCCCGCTTGTCGCTGACACGACCCGTGATCGCATCAAGCAGCACGCCCGCGAGATCGGCTATATCTACAACCGCCGCGCCGCCAGCCTGCGCACTTCGCGCTCCGGCATCGTCGGTGTCGTCGTCCACGACATCATGAACCCGTTCTACGCCGAGATATTGCGCTCCATCGAGAGCGAGCTCGACCGCAGCCGGCAGACCTTCATCCTTTCCAACCATTACGACGACCTCGAAAAGCAACGTACTTTCGTCGACACGCTGCTGCAGCTTGGCGCCGACGGCGTGATCATGTCGCCTGCCATCGGCACGCCGGCCGAAGACATCATCATGGCCGAGGAAAACGGCCTGCCGGCGGTGCTGATCGCCCGTTCGGTCGAAGGTGCCGAGGTGCCGGTCTTCCGCGGCGACGACGCCTATGGCACCGCGCTCGCCACCAACCACCTGATCTCGCTCGGCCACAAGCGCATCGCCATGATCGGCGGCACCGACCAGACCTCGACCGGCCGCCACCGCTACCAGGGTTATCTCAACGCCATGGAAGCGGCCGGGCTCGAAGTGCTGCCGACGTGGCGCATCGCCGGCCCACGCACCAAGCAAGGTGGCTTCGAGGCGGCAGCACAGTTCCTGGCGCTGAAGGACAAGCCGACGGCCGCCTGCTGCTGGAACGACCTCGTCGCCATCGGCTTGATGAACGGCATCGCCCGCGCCGGCCTCGTGCCCGGCATCGATGTCTCGGTCACCGGTTATGACGACCTCGAGGAGGCCCAGATCGCGACGCCGGCGCTGACCACGGTGTGGAACGGCCAGCGGGAAGTTGGCCGACGCGCCGCAAGTGCTTTGCTCGACAAGCTCAACGGCCAGTCGGTGCGGCCGTCGCAGGAACTGATCAAGCCCGAGCTGCATGTCAGGCAGTCCACCGGAAAACCCAAAGAACGCACATGACCGTATCGAACATCGAAGAGCCGGTGATCCTGATCCCCGGCCGGATGCACCCGCACGTCGCAGAGCGGCTCAAGTCGGCATTCCCGCTGGTCCATGTCGCCGAAAGCGATCCCGCGCTGCTGACAGACGAGATGAAGGCAAGCGTGCGCGGCATCGCTTCGATGGGCCGCGTCGATGCCGCTTTCATCGACGCCTTGCCGCATCTTGAGATCATCGCCAATTTCGGCGTCGGTTATGATGCCGTCGACGCCCGCCATGCCGGGTCGCATGGCATCATGGTCACCAACACGCCGGACGTTTTGACTGAAGAGGTCGCCGATACAGCGGTCGGCCTGCTCATCAACACCGTGCGCGAACTGCCGCGGGCCGAAGCCTGGCTGCGCGAAGGCCGGTGGCAACGCGACGGCGGTTATCGGCTGACCGGCACGCTGCGCGGCCGCCGCGTCGGCATCTTCGGCATGGGCCGCATCGGCCTCGCGATTGCACGCCGGCTGGAGGCATTCGGGCTGCCGATCGCCTATCACAACCGCCGCCCTGTCGATGGCGTCGCCTATGATTACTATCCGACGCTGAAGCAGCTGGCGGCGGCTGTCGACACACTCGTCTCGGTGGCGCCGGCCACGCCGCAGACCGAAAAGATCGTCAACGCCGAGATTTTCGCGGCACTCGGGGCCAACGGCGTCTTCGTCAATGTCGGCCGTGGCGCCACCGTCGACGAGGCAGCCCTGATCGAGGCTCTTTCAAAAGGCACGATCCTGGCGGCCGGCCTCGACGTCTTCACTGATGAGCCCAACGTGCCGCAGGCCCTGATCGACCTGCCCAACGCATCGCTGCTGCCGCACGTCGCGTCCGCCACCGTCCATACCCGGCAAGCGATGGCCGACCTTGCGGCAGACAACATCTTCGCTTGGTTTTCCGATCAGCGCCGGGCGCTGACGCCGGTGCCCGAGACCGCTGAAGTGACGGCCAAGATCTAGCTGAGCCTATCGGGCTGGGATTGGCCTCCCCTGGTGAGGGGAAGGTGCCAGGAGCTACTCCGCTGCCGTCCGTGCCGCCTGCCTTGCAACCGCATGGGCGCGTACGGCGTCGCCGAAGGCCTTGAAGATACGCTGCGAGACGTCGTCCGACTTGACCCAGTATTCGGGGTGCCACTGCACGCCGACGGCGAAGGCGCGGGAGTCGCGGACCGACACCGCTTCGACAGTACCGTCGGGTGCCACCGCTTCGACTTGCAGCTTCGAACCGAGCCGTTCGACCGCTTGGCGGTGGACCGAATTGACCAGGATGTCGCCGGGGCCGAACACACCGGCAAGGCAGCTGCCCGGCTTGATGGTCGCCACCTGGTGGATGGCGAAGCGTTCGTCCTGGTTGTCGCTGACGGGTGCGCGGTGATCGGCGATGCCTTCGCGCTCCTGGATTTCGGTGGCGAGCGAGCCGCCAAGCGCGACGTTCAATTCCTGGATGCCGCGGCAGATGGCGAGTAGCGGCACGCCGCGCTCGATCGCCTTGCGGATCAGCGGCATGGTCGTGGCATCGCGCGCAAAGTCGTAAGGGCCGTTGGCTTCGGTCGCTTCCTCGCCATAAAGGCGCGGATCGACGTTGGACTTCGAGCCGGTCAGCATGACCCCGTCGACGGAGGACAAGAGTTCGTCGAGGTCGAGGCGGTCGCCGAAATTGGGCACCAGCACCGGCAGCACGCCAGCACCCGAGATCGCCGCCTCCAGATACTGCTGGGGTGCTGCATGCCAGGTGTAGTTCTCGAACTGCTTGACGTCTGACGACACGGCAACAAGCGGCTGGTGCATGATCGGCCACGAATCCTTGTGTAAAGCAGGCTGCTTCCTTGCCTACAAAATAGGCGATCCCGAGGCGCTTTTCCAACACAAGTTTGCATATCTCGTATGTGCCAGACGAGCAGGATTAGACTATAGTTTTAGATGCTTGGGCTGCCGCAGCGTTTTGCGCGGTCAAACTTTCGCCGCCCCCTCGGGCGCGCTTTACTCATCCCCTTCGCCGTGTATTGTCGCGGTCGGCGTTAGTGGTGGGAGGCCAGATATTTCCCCGGCGTCGTATGTCTTTCGGTCCACTATGGGAGGATTTTGATGGATCGCCGTTCATTTATCAGGAAGGCCGGAACCACCGGCGTAGGTGCGGCCGCTGCCGCAGCGACGCTTGCGGCACCGGCAATTGCCCAGTCCAATCCCAAGATCACATGGCGGCTCGCGTCGTCCTTCCCGAAGTCGCTCGACACCATCTATGGTGGCGCTGAAGTCCTGTCGAAGCACCTGTCGGAAGCTACCGATGGCAACTTCACCATCCAGGTGTTTGCTGCCGGCGAAATCGTGCCTGGCCTGCAGGCAGCAGACGCAACGACCGCCGGCACGGTCGAAGCCTGCCACACGGTGGCATATTATTACTGGGGCAAGGACCCCACGTGGGCGCTCGGTGCGGCCGTTCCGTTCGCCCTCAATGCACGCGGCATGAACGCCTGGCACTACCATGGCGGCGGCATCGACCTGTTCAACGAATTCCTGGCGACCCAGGGTCTCTATGGTCTGCCCGGCGGCAACACCGGCGTGCAGATGGGCGGCTGGTTCCGCAAGGAGATCAACACGGTCGCCGATCTGCAGGGCCTGAAGATGCGCATCGGCGGTTTCGCCGGCAAGGTCGTCGAGCGGCTCGGCGTCGTGCCGCAGCAGATCGCCGGCGGCGACATCTACCCGGCGCTGGAAAAGGGCACCATCGACGCTGCCGAATGGGTCGGCCCTTATGACGACGAGAAGCTCGGCTTCCAGAAGGTCGCGCCCTACTACTACTATCCCGGCTGGTGGGAAGGTGGCCCGACGGTCCACTTCATGTTCAACAAGGCCAAGGTCGAAGAGCTGCCGGCAGCCTACAAGGCGCTGCTGCGCACGGCTGCCCAGGCGGCCGACGCGAACATGCTGCAGAAGTATGACTTCCTCAACCCGACGGCGGTCAAGAGCCTGGTTGCCAACGGCGCGCAGCTGCGTCCGTTCAGCCCGGAAATCCTCTCGGCCTGCTTCGACAAGGCCAACGAGGTCTATGCCGAGATGGAAGCCAGCAATCCCGGCTTCAAGAAGATCTGGGATTCGATCAAGGGCTTCCGCAAGGAGCACTACCTCTGGGCCCAGATCGCCGAATACAACTACGACACCTTCATGATGATCCAGCAGCGCAACGGCAAGCTCTAAGCTTTCCTGCTGCCACCTGATAGAGGCCCGGGGCGCGCATGCGCTCCGGGCCTTTTCGTTTGCAGGCTCACGAGCAGGCGACCTCGACGAGAACGGCCAGTGATGTTCTTGTCTTTGTCTCCTCTCTAATCAAGTTGTTGCTTAACAATAAGTTCGAAGATCGTTCCGAACAGCCGAAGTGTTTGCGATTTACTCGAATTATTTGGAAGAATTTTTCTGAAGGCATGTCGAAATCCGCTAATGGCTTCCGTTCTTGGACCATAGGCAACAACTCAACGGTGATTTCGACATGATGCTGACGACGACAACGCTCTACGCCCTTATCCTGATCCCAATCTGGTTTGTCCTGTGGATCAGGGTCACCTCCGCCCGGTCCGAGTTGAATTGCTCGATCGGCGATCGTGGCGACCTTGCCCTGCTGCAAAAGATCCGCCAGCACGGCAATTTCATCGAATGGGTGCCGTTTGTGCTGGTCCTGATGGTGCTGGCCGAAGCCCAGGGCACTGACGCAATGTGGCTCCATGGTGCCGGCATCCTGCTGGTGGTGGGGCGGCTCGCCCATCCGTTTGGCCTGAAGATCGACAATGCCGGCCATCCGCTGCGCTATGTCGGCAACGGCACCAACATCCTGGCGGTCCTGGTGCTCGCCATTGCGCTGGTGCGGATCCTCACGGGCCTCTGATCCCCGGCATTTTTTCAACCACGGAGTCCATCATGACCCTGAATGTTCGGGACTTGTCAGCGCGCTTGCGCCAGCGCCGCACGCTGTTGCTGGCGACGCTCGCTCTTACCTTCGCAGCGACGTTGCCGCTGCAGGCACAAACCGCCATAACCGCAACGGAAGGAAAAAAATCCATGCAATACATGCTGTTGATCTACGGTGATCCCAAGCTGGAACCTGCCTATGGCACGCCGGAGTTCGAAACCATGATGGGCGGGTTCTTCGCGCTCAACGAGCAGATGAAGGCGGACAAGGTGCTGGTTTCGGGTGAAGGCCTGCAGGGCGTCGAGACGGCAACGTCGGTGAAGCTGCGCGGCGGCAAGGTCGAGACGATGGATGGCCCGTTTGCCGAGACGCGTGAACATCTCGGTGGCTACTATGTCATCGACGTGCCCGATCTCGATAGCGCGCTGCGTTATGCAGCGATGGTTCCTTCGGCTGCCTGGGGCACCGTCGAAGTGCGCCCGCTGATGAACTACAATCCGACAGAACAGTAACATGTCGTCTGCTGCCTCCAGTGCCGTTGCGGTGACCAGGGCTCTCGACAGTCTTGTCCGCAACGACCGGGGGCGGCTCATGTCCGCCCTGATCGCCCGGCTGGGCAGTTTCCAGCTCGCCGAGGAGGCCCTGCAGGACGCCATGGTGTCGGCGGTTTCCCATTGGGGCCGCAATGGCGTGCCGCATTCGCCGCAGGGCTGGCTGCTGCAGGCCGCCTACCGCAAGGCGATCGACCGCATCCGGCAGAACAAATCCGAAGCGCGCAAGGTCGATGACCTGCGCCCGCTGGTGCCGGGCGAAGCCGCTGATGATCCCGACGAGATTCCAGACGAACGCCTGCGCCTGATCTTTACCTGCTGCCACCCGGCGCTCGAAACCAAGTCGCAGGTCGCCCTGACCCTGCGGACCATCGCCGGCCTTTCGACGACGGAGATCGCGCGCGCCTTTCTCGACGCCGAGACGACAATGGGGCAACGCCTGTCGCGGGCCAAAGCCAAGATTGCCGCCGCGCGCATTCCCTACGTGGTGCCCGAGCCGGAGGAATGGGCGACGCGGCTGCAGTCGGTGCTCGCCGTCATCTACCTCATCTTCACATCGGGTTATGCCGCCGGCCCGGGCAATGGCCGCGACCTCGCCGAAGAAGCGCTGTTCCTGTGCCGGCTGCTGAACCGGCTTCATCCAGATGATCCCGAGATCGAAGGCTGCCTCGCCTTGCTGCTCATCACGCACGCACGCTGCCTGGCGCGGGTCGATGCTGATGGGGTGACGGTGGCGCTGGCCCAGCAGGACCGGACCAAATGGGATCGGGCGCAGATCAACGAAGGCCTTGGGCTGATCGACGTGGCGATGCATCGCCGCGCACCGGGTCCTTACCAGATCAAGGCCGCCATCGCCGCCTGTCATGTCCAGGGCGCTGCTTCCGATTGGCCCCAGATCGTCCTGCTTTACGACAGCCTGCTGCGCCTCGAGCCGACCGCCGTCGTGCGCCTCAACCGTGCGGTCGCGCTGTCCGAGGCAGGGTGGCTTGAAGCCGCGTCGCGCTCACTCGATGCGTTGCATCCCGCGCTCAAGGATTATCAGCCCTATCATGCGGCGCGTGCCGAGCTGATGTCGCGCATGGGCAATTCCAGCGAAGCTGCCGCCGCCTATGCCATCGCCATCGAGCTGGCCAGCTCGGTGTCAGACGCGGCCTTCCTGCGGCGACGGGCCGAGCATCTCGCCGGGCGTAGCTGACGCGCCATGATCGTGCTCCCGGCGCGGTGTCGGCAGTAGCGGAGGCCTTGTGGCGCAAGCCGCGGGGCGTTTGTTTTTTTGCGGCAACCGTTTTCGGTTCTGCTATTCTCCCGCCCGTGCCGGACAAGCAGAACATCAAGGGGTCCCCGGCGCGCTCAAGAACATAAGCAACAAATGGGAGTAAGGGATGGATCGCAGATCTTTCATCCGCAGGACCGGTGCATCCAGTCTTGGGGTCGCTGCCGCGTCGATGCTTGCCGCTCCGGCGATTGCACAGTCGTCGCCAAAGGTCAGCTGGCGCTGTACCTCGTCATTTCCGAAGGCGCTCGATACGATTTATGGCGCCGGCGAAACGATGGCCACCTACGTCCGTGACGCCACCGACGGCAATTTCGACATCCAGGTCTTCGCCGCCGGCGAGATCGTGCCCGGCCTGCAGGCGGCGGACGCGGCGTCGGCCGGTACCGTCGAATGCTGCCACACGGCGTCATACTACTACTGGGGCAAGGACCCGACCTATGCCTTGGCGACCGCCGTGCCTTTCATGTTCAATGCCAGGCAGATGAACGCCTGGATCTATCATGGCGGCGGCCACGACCTGCTCAACGAGTTCTACGCGACGCAAGGGCTGTACGGGCTCGCATGCGGCAATACCGGCGCCCAGATGGGTGGCTGGTATCGCAAGGAAATCAACACCGTCGCCGACCTCAAGGGGCTGAAGATGCGTGTCGGCGGCTTTGCCGGCAAGGTGCTCGAAAGGCTCGGGCTGGTGCCACAGCAGATCGCCGGCGGCGACATCTACCCGGCACTCGAAAAAGGCACCATCGATGCGGCCGAATGGGTAGGGCCGTATGACGACGAGAAGCTCGGCTTCCACAAGGTCGCGCCCTATTATTATTACCCCGGCTGGTGGGAAGGCGGGCCGACGCTGCACACTTTGGTCAACCTCGCCAAATGGCAGGAACTGCCGAAGCATTATCAGGTGGCGCTTGCCTCCGCCTGCCAGGCGGCCAATTGCGACATGATGGCGACCTACGACTACAAGAACCCGGCGGCGTTGCGCCGGCTGGTGGCAAACGGCGCGCAATTGCGCCCCTTCAGCCCGGAGATCATGAAGGCCTGCTTCGATTCCGCGAACCAGACCTATGTCGAAATCTCCGCAACCAACGCCGGCTTCAAGAAGATCCTCGACAGCCAGACGGCGTTCCGCAAGGACGCCTACCTCTGGGCGCAGCTGTCGGAGTACACGTTCGACACCTTCATGATGATCCAGCAGCGCTCCGAAGCGCTCTGAGCGTCACCGCGCAAGGCCAGCGCCCAACGCTTCGTCAAAATGACAAAGGGCGCCTTTCGGCGCCCTTTGTCTTGTCGTAGCCGTCAGTTGAAGCTCGGCGGCTTCGTCAGGTCGTTGGCAGGTGCCGCCGGTGCCGTGCCGGGAGCCGGCGCACCGAGCGGCGGCAGGCCGATCCCGCCGCCCAGTCCGGGCATGTCGGGCATCTTGATCTCGATGGTGCTCGGATCAACCGGCGTGCCCTTGTAGTGCATCACCATCTGCGGGAACGCGATTGTCAGCCCGATCATGATGACCTGGATGCAGACGAAGGGTACGGCACCCCAGTAGATCTGCCCCGTCGTCACCGGCTCGATGTTCTTGCCGGTGATGCGGTCGAGATAAGGCACGCGGGCGGCGACCGAGCGCAGGTAAAACAGCGCGAAGCCGAACGGCGGATGCATGAAGCTGGTCTGCATGTTGACGCCCAACAACACGCCGAACCAGATCAGGTCGATGCCGAGCTTGTCGGCGGCTGGCGCCAGCAGCGGCACGATGATGAAGGCCAGCTCAAAGAAGTCGAGGAAAAAGGCTAGCAGGAAGACCAGGATGTTGACGGCGATCAGGAAGCCGACTTCGCCGCCGGGCAGCGACACCAGCAGATGCTCGACCCAGAGATGGCCGTTGACGCCGTAGAAGGTCAGCGAAAACACCCGCGCGCCGATCAGGATGAACAGCACGAAGGACGACAGCCTCGTCGTCGAGGCCAGCGCCTGCTTGATCACATCGAGGTTGAGCCGTCCCTTGATCGCGGCCATGATCAAGGCGCCCACCGCGCCCATCGCGCCGCCCTCGGTCGGCGTGGCGATGCCGAGGAAGATGGTGCCGAGCACCAGGAAGATCAGCGCCAGCGGCGGGATCAGCACGATGATGACCTGCTGCGCCAGCCGCGACATCAGGTTGAACTTGAGGCCGCGGTCGAGGATGGCACCGATGTAGATGACGACGACACCGACACAGGCGCCGAGGATGTCGGCATTGGCGCCATGCGTTGGCGACAGATAGACATGCGCGGCATAGGCGATCACCACTGCCAGCAGCAGAGCCGCAAACAGCGAGGTCACGCCGTGGCCGAGCGTACGCGCCTCGAGCGGCAGCGCCGGCATCGATTTCGGCCGGAAGATCGACATCAGGAAGATGTAGCCCATGTACAGGCTGGTCAGCACCAGGCCCGGGATCAGCGCGCCCTTGTACATGTCGCCGACCGAGCGGCCGAGCTGGTCGGCGAGCACGATGAGCACGAGCGAGGGCGGGATGATCTGGGCGAGCGTGCCGGACGCGGCGATGACGCCCGACGCAACGCGCCGGTCATAGCCATAGCGCAGCATGATCGGCAGCGAGATTAGGCCCATGGCGATGACCGAGGCAGCAACCACGCCGGTGGTCGCCGCGAGCAGCGCACCGACGAAGATCACCGCGTAGGCGAGGCCGCCGCGGATCGGTCCGAACAGCTGGCCGATGGTGTCGAGCAGGTCTTCGGCCATGCCGGAGCGTTCGAGCACGATGCCCATGAAGGTGAAGAACGGGATCGCCAGCAGCGTCTCGTTCGACATCACCCCCCAGAAGCGTTCGGGCAACGCATAGAGCAATGGCCAGGACAGGTTGATCGAGCCGTTGGAGTAGGGCGCCAACTCGACGCCGATGAAGAAGAACAGCAGGCCGTTGGCGGCGAGCGAGAAGGCGACGGGGTAACCGAGCAGCATGAAGACGATGAGCGAAAAGAACATGATCGGCGCCATGTTCTGGGCGATGAACTCCATCATGTGCGCACCTCGTCGGCCAGCGCCTTGCCTTCGAGCTCGGCGGCCTCATGCGCCGAAATGAATGGTGTGGGATCGTCCATGTCGCCGCGCATGATGGCGATCTTCTTGATGATCTCTGAAATGCCCTGGAAGCCGAGCTGCACGAAACCGCACAGCAGCAGCGCCTTGGCCGGCCACAGGATCAGGCCGCCGGAGCTCGACGACATTTCGCCCGAGCGGAACGACAGGCTGACATAGGGGACGAAGTAGAAGATCATCAGGATGACGAAGGGCATCAGGAACAGCAGGTGGCCGAGCAGGTCGATCCAGTGCTGCACCCGGCGCGAGAACATGCCGTAGACGATGTCGATGCGGATATGCTCGTTCTGCCGCAGCGTGTAGGCGGCGGCCAGCATGAAGGCGGCGCCGAACAGGTACCACTGCAGCTCCAGCCAGGCATTGGACGACATGTTGAAGGTCTTGCGGATGACCGCGTTGCCAGCGCTGACGAGAATGGCAACCAGAATCGCCCAGGATACCGTCTTGCCGATCGCCTCGTTGATACGGTCAATGACCCTGGATAGAGCGAGAAGCCCTGCCATGCATTCCTCCCTGATGTGATGGGGCAGCCGATGTTCCCCGACGTTCTTTTTTCCGGCACTCCCCTGATGTTCATGGGTATGCCGGTCAAGGGTGCCGCGTCAACACGACAGCCCTACGGCGTCAACCGCTGCGAAGGTCGCCAATCTAGGGAAAAAGCTTGTAGGACGCTGCGGCATACAACCAAAGTCGCACACGGAAAGCGTCAGTTTCAGACCGCGCTGGGCGCGTCCTTGCGGTCGCCGGTCAAGACCAGCATCGCCGCGAGCAAGCCATACATCCAGGCGTCGCGCCATTCGATCGGGAAGTAGCCGGCCCAAAGCGACTCGGCCAGACCGAAGGCTGCCGCGCCAACAGCGGCGCGGCCGGGAGCGTAATAGCCGCCGACCGCGGTGATGAACAGGATCTTCAGGCCGTAGACGAGGCCGGCGCCGAAGCCGAGATTGCCGAAGTAAAGGGCTGCGAGCACACCTGCCAGGCCGGCGCACAGGCCGCCGAACAGCAGCGCGCGATGAAACACACGCGCCGTGTCGATGCCGCAGAGTTTTTGCGGCAAACGGGTCGTCGGCGACCGCACGCCAGTGCCGGCCGAAATTCGAGCGCGCCAGCAGGAGCGCACCAAGGATGATGACCGCTGCGGCGATTGCTGTGTTGATCAGCTGGATGATGGTCAGCGTCACGGCGAAACTGCCGTTCGAGGCAAAGACCACCGGTGTCGAAAGCATCGGCGGCAGCCAATAGTCATGCGTGTTGGCGGCAATGCGGCTCAATTCCATCAGCACCAGCAGAACGCCAAGGGTGGCGGCGACAATGGCGTTGGGCGATCGGCCGGCGAGCGGGGCGAATACCGCGCGCGACAGCAGCCGGCTGAAGAAGGCGGCATAAGCGAGCGCGATGGCGATGCCGAAGGCGATCGTCGCCGGCAACGTCAGCCACAGCGCCTGGTAGCCGTAGACGGCCGCCAGGATCATCGTCTGGCCGCAGAAGGCGAAGACGCCGCCATAGGCGAGGTTGGTGCGCTGTAGCAGGCCGTTGCCAAGCGCGTAGCCGAAGGCAAGCAGGCCGTAGATCGCCGCCGAATGCACGCCGTTGAGGAGCTGTTGGAAGAAATAGAGCATGCGCTGTCCGGCTGGCGGCCACCTTCCGCGTCAGGCAAAACTGCGCCTTGGAATCTAACTTGTCAAATTGCGTTTACCAGTTAGATTTGGCTATGGCAGTTTCCTGGACCCGGCATCGCTTTTCCGGCGGCGCGCTCGCGCTCGACACCACCAACACGGTTGTGCTTCGCGGCGATGTCGAGCGCAGCTTCGACCGCTTCGCCGATCCAGCGGAGATCGCCCGCTTCGCCTTGGCTGCGAGCGGTTTTCGCGCCGACGAGCTCAAGGGCAGGGCGCTCGCTGCGCCCGACCCGCATGCGATCGCTGCCAAGGTCATCGCCATCCGTGAAACGACCGATCGGCTTTTCCGGCGAACGGTGACAGCCGGCGCCCTTGCGACAGCCGACATGCCAGAGTTCCTCAACGCTTGTGCCGATGGGTTCGCTGGCTCGCGCGAAAGCCTGACCGCCGGCGCACCTTTCGGTGCAGGGCTGGCACCGTTCGCCTTCGAGACCGCACTCGCCGTTTCAGCGCTGTCGCTATTATCTGCCGGCACAATGTCCCGGCTCCGCATCTGCCCGAACTGCAACTGGCTCTTCGTCGATCGCAGCCGCAACGGCAGCCGGCTGTGGTGCGACATGGCTGTCTGCGGCAACCGCCAGAAGGCAAAGCGCCATTACAGCAGGCGCAAGGAGGAGGTGGCGAATGCCTGAGCGGAGGTTTTTGCGCGCGGCCTTTGCCTGTGCGGCGCTCGCTTCGCTGGCGTTGGCCGGCTGTCGCGACCGTGGCAAGGAGAGCGAGTATTTCGAGCTGTCCGGCCGGCTGTTCGTCTTCAACTACCGCGTGGCGACCGTGCAATATCTGGTCACGCTGCGGCCGCTGAAACCGGTCGGCGAGGGCGAGGTCGCGGTCGCGAGTTTCGAAAACCCCGCCGGCGGCGAGGCGCTTGTCGTGCGCCAGAAGATATGGCCTCTCAACGACAAGGTGACGATCAACAGCCCGCCGCTCGAATGCGTGGTCAAGGACAGGCCCTACAAGGTGTCGATCCGCATCGAGGATGCGAAAGGGGCCGTGATGCAGGCGCTGGATACAACGATGGTCTCAGCGCAGGACCAGTCGGTGCTGCCCGACAAGCCACTCGTCGTCGGCCCGCTATACCAGCCCAATCCCGAGCTGAAGGGCCATCCGGACGGGCATCTGCCCGGTGGCCGTGGCGTGACCTGTCCGCCTGCCGCCTGAGCTGTCCGGCTAGCGGAAATTTTCGTGCGCGCGGACGGCCTTGGCTTTCGGATTCGTGCGTGGCAAGCGGCCATACGCAGCTTCGATTGTTCTTTTCCCCAAGCAAAGAAATTCGTTTGACGCGACAGCCGCGCCCGGAAAAGCTATCGCTAGGCTACCCAAGGTCAGCCGCCCGAATCGAGGGTGGTTGGGGCACAGGAAATGCTGATGACGCTTCACGACGTCGCTCTCGATGACAAGTTCGATCTGGGCAAGGAGCGGATCTTCCTCTCCGGGGCCCAGGCCGTCATCCGGATGCTGCTGATGCAGCGCGAACGCGACCGCCTTGCCGGCCTCGACACGGCTGGCTTCGTCTCGGGTTACCGCGGCTCGCCGCTTGGCGGCCTCGACCTGCAGCTGTGGAAGGCCAAGAAGCAGCTGGCGCAATCCAGCATCGTCTTCCAGCCCGGCCTCAACGAGGAACTCGCCGCTACTGCCTGCTGGGGCTCGCAGCAGGCCGAACTGCTCGGTGAAGGCAAGCATGACGGCGTGTTTTCGGTCTGGTACGGCAAGGGGCCCGGCGTCGATCGCTCCGGCGACGTGTTCCGTCATGCCAATCTCGCCGGCTCTTCGAAGAAGGGCGGCGTGCTGGCGCTGATGGGCGACGACCATACCGCCGAATCCTCGACCAATGCGCACGCCACCGAGTTCCTGTTCGTCGACACGATGATCCCGATCCTCAATCCGGGCGGGGTGCAGGAATTGATCGACTACGGCCTCTACGGCTTTGCCCTGTCGCGCTTCGCCGGCACCTGGGCGGCGATCAAATGCGTCAAGGACAACATCGAGTCCACCGCGTCCGTCGATGCCTCGCTCGGCCGGCTCAACATCGTCATTCCCGAATTCGACATGCCGCCTGGCGGGCTCAACATCCGCCACGAGCTCGATCAGCTCGGCCAGGAGGCGCGGCTGCACGAATACAAACGCGCCGCTGCTTCCGCCTTCATCCGCGCCAACAACATCAACCGCATCGTCTATTCTGGCGGCCGCAAGCCCAAGATCGGCATCATCACCGTCGGCAAGAGTTTCCTCGACGTGCGCCAGGCGCTCGACGACCTCGGCATCGACGAAAGCCGCGCCAACCAGCTCGGCATCCGCCTGTTCAAGGTCGGCTGCCCCTGGCCGCTCGACATCGAGCACATCAGGGACTTCGCCCGCGACCTCGAGATGATCGTCGTCGTCGAGGAAAAGCGCTCGCTGCTCGAGGTGCAGGTGCGCGAGGAGCTCTACGGCACTGCGATGCAGCCGAAGGTCGTGGGCAAGAAGGACGAGCGCGGCGACTGGCTGTTCCCGGCCAAGGGCGCGCTCGACCCCAACGACATAGCCATCGCCATCGGCGAGCGCGTGCTCAAGGTCATCGGCCCGTCCGAGGAGATCGCCGCCCGCGTCAGCCGGCTGCGCCAGTACCAGGCGATGCTGGCCGACACCAAGGATGTGGCGTCACGCACGCCGTTCTTCTGCTCCGGCTGCCCGCACAATTCCTCGACCAAGGTGCCGGAGGGCTCGATCGCCGGTGCCGGCATCGGCTGCCACTTCATGTCGTTGTGGATGGACCGCAGCACCGTCGGCTTCACCGCCATGGGCGGCGAGGGCGCGCAATGGGTCGGCCAGGCGCCGTTCACCAAACGCGAGCACGTTTTCCAGAACCTGGGCGACGGCACCTACAACCATTCGGGCACGCTGGCGCTCCGCTTCGCGCTCGCCTCGGATGCCAACATTACCTACAAGATCCTCTACAACGACGCGGTCGCGATGACCGGCGGCCAGCCGCATGAAGGCAGCCTGACCGTCGACATGATCGCCCGCCAGGTTCGCGCTGAGGGCGTCGAGCGCATTGCCGTCGTTACCGACGAGCCGGACAAATATGGCGGTCGTACGCAGTTTCCCGTCGGCACGACCTTCCACCATCGCGACGATCTCGACCTCGTTCAGCGCGAGCTGCGCGACATCAAGGGCGTCACCGTCCTGCTCTACGACCAGACCTGCGCTGCCGAAAAACGCCGTCGGCGCAAGCGCGGTACCTTCCCCGATCCCGACAAGCGCGTCTTCATCAACGAGCTTGTCTGCGAGGGCTGCGGCGACTGCGGCGTCAAGTCGAACTGCGTTTCGATCCAGCCGGTCGAGACCGAGTTCGGCCGCAAGCGCAAGATCGACCAGTCGAGCTGCAACAAGGACTTTTCCTGCGTCAACGGCTTCTGCCCGTCTTTCGTTACGGTGCATGGCGCCAAGATCCGCAAGGCCGAAGGCATCGCCGGCACCAGCGACGCGTTGGATGGCGTGCCCGAGCCAAGGCAGTTCCCGCTCGACCGCGATGGCTGGGCAGCGATCATCGATGGCGTCGGCGGTACCGGTGTCGTCACCGTCGGCGCAGTGCTCGGCATGGCAGCCCACCTTGAGGGCAAGGGCTGCGGCATGATCGACATGGCCGGCCTCGCCCAAAAGGGCGGCTCGGTGTTCACCCATGTCCGCATTGCGCGTTCGCCTGACGACATCAATGCCATCCGCGTCTCGGCGGGCAAGGCCGACCTGATCCTCGGTTGCGACCTCGTCGTGTCGGGCGCCAAGAAGGTGCTGGCGGCGGTGCGCGAAAACCACACCATCTTCGTGGCCAACACCGCCGAGATCATGCCCGGCGAGTTCACCCGGTCGGCCGATTTCTCGCTGCCGACGGAGCGGCTGAAGAAGACCATCCGGGAGGCGGCCGGCGAAGCGAACGCGCATTTCTTCGACGCCACCCGCACGGCATCGGCCCTGTTTGGCAATTCGCTCGGCGCCAACATGTTCATGCTCGGCTTCGCCTTCCAGCATGGCGGCCTGCCGCTGTCGGCTGAAGCAGTCGAAAAGGCGATCGCGCTCAACGGCGAGGCGGTGGCGATGAATGTCGCGGCATTCCGCTGGGGCCGCCGCGCGGCGCACGAGCCGGAGTTCGTCCGCGCGATGATTGACCGTACAAGTCGCGGCGACGAGCCTGCGTTGGCGCAGACGCTCGACGAAATGATTTCCCGCCGCGCCGAGTTCCTGAAAGCCTACCAGAACGCCGCCTATGCCGAGCGTTACATCGGCCGCATCGCATCGATCCGGGCTGCCGAGCAGAAGGCAAAGCCGGGCTCGACTGATGTCACCGAAGCCGCGGCACGCTCCCTGTTCAAGCTGATGGCGATCAAGGACGAATACGAGGTCGCGCGGCTTTACACCGACGGCTCGTTCCAGCGCGAACTGGCAAAGCAGTTCCAGGGCTACGACCGGCTGGAGTTCCATCTCGCGCCGCCGATCCTCGGCCGCAAGGGTGGGGATGGTACGCCGCGCAAGTCGAGCTTCGGCCCCTGGATGATGCAGGGCTTCAAACTGCTTGCAGGAATGAAGGGCCTGCGTGGCGGTGCCCTCGATGTCTTTGGCTATACCGCCGAGCGCCGAATGGAACGCCATCTGCTCGACCGCTACGAGGCCGATCTCGAGCTGATCCGCTCGTCCTTGGCAAGCGACAACCTTGAGGCGGCCGCAGCACTGGCGTCGGTACCACAGCTCATTCGCGGCTATGGTCACGTCAAGCACGCAAGCATCGACAAGGCATCGGGGGAACGGGAACGGCTGGTCAAGCGGTTGGGTGCCGCGCCGTCGAGCCATGCTCTCCAGGCTGCCGAATAGGCGATACGACTTGTTTACCTGAACCTAAATTAGAAGTTGTGTCGCGCAATTGAGTAGCGTTCCAGACACATAAGGGCTCGCTTTCTAAGCCTTTCTTAAGGCGTGTGTGGCAGTTCTTGGCCTCCCAGGCGGGCCTCGGATGCGCAGAAGAAACAACGAGATACCGGTCGACGTCTACATCCCCTTCGTGGAAACGCTTTTCCGCGACGGCTCGACGCTGGCTGTTGGCATCATAGCGCAGACGTTTCTGATCGGCGTTGTCTGGTGGAAGACCGCCCATCCGCTCTATCTGGTCGTCGCGCTCGTCATGGTGCTGGTCGGCACGCTGCGCATGCGAAATTTTCGCAAATACAATAGCTTACCGTCGCCGACAACTTGGGAAGAAGCTCACCAGCGCGAAAATGACTACATTCTCTACGGCACGCTGCACGGCGCCGCATTGGGTGCGTTCTGCCTCGCCGGCATCTACTTCGCGCACGATACCTTCGCAGAGATTGCCTCTGTCTGCGTGACATTGGCCACGGCGACCTCGATTGCCGGACGCAACTACGGGTCGCCGCGGATGGTCATCATTCTGATCATTGCGCTGACGTGGCCGATCTCGGTCGGCTTCTTGCTTCGCGGCGACGGCTACCATGTCTTCTTGGGGCTTTTGTCTGCTCCCTTCCTGTTTGCGATACGGAAATTCGCCGATACCGTGCGCGATGTTCTTTTCACTGCCGTGTCGGAGGAAAAGAAGGCCAATCGCCTCGCGCAGCGTTTCAATCGCGCGCTCAACACGATGTCGCATGGCCTGGTCATGCTCGGCCCCGATGGCCGCGTGGCGGTCGCCAATGCGGAAGCAGCGCATCTGATGTCGGTCAAATCGCCGGAGGCGCTGCTTGGCCGCTCGATCCACGGCCTGCTGATGCGCGGTGTCGCCGGCGGGCAACTGGCGCTCAAGGACTGCCGCTACATCGAGGCGCAACTGACGCGCGCTCTGCGCGAGGGCAGGGACCGCAAAGTCCTGGTCACGCTCGCCAATGGCCAGTGCCTGGAATTTTCGGCGCGCGAAGGCAGCCAGGAACTTGGCGTCATTACCTTCGAGGATGTGACCGCCCGCGTCGCCGCCGAAGAGAAGATCCGCTTCATGGCGCGTTACGACAGCCTGACCGGGCTGCCCAACCGCGCCTATTTCCATGAACTGGCGGCGGAATGCATTCTCTCCGGCGATCGCGATCGGCTATGCGCCCTTGCCGTTCTCGACCTCGACGATTTCAAGAGCGTCAATGATACGCTTGGCCATCCTGTGGGCGACGGGCTCATCTACGCAGTCGCCGAGCGGCTGGCGGCATTTGCCAGCGACAGCGTCAAGGTCAGCCGCTTCGGCGGCGACGAGTTCATGATCTATTTCGACAACATCGACGACGAGAGCCATCTCAAGTTGATGCTCGACCGGATCTTCGCCGAAATGCAAGGCGAGGTCGACGTCGCCGGGCACGCGCTGCGCATCCAGGCAAGCGGTGGCGCTGTGCTGGGAAAAGTGCGCGAATCCGATGTCGACGCGATGATCGTCAAGGCCGACCTCGCGCTCTACAAGGCCAAGGAATCGGGCAAGAACAGCTGGCATCTGTTCGAAGCGGTGATGGACGCCGCCTTCCGCAACCGCCAGCTGATGAAGGCCGATCTGCGCAATGCGGTGGAGGCGCGTGCCTTGCGCGTCGTCTATCAGCCGATCGTTTCGATGAGCACGATGCGCATCGCCAGCTGCGAGGCGCTGTGCCGCTGGGACCATCCCGAGCTTGGTCCGGTTTCGCCCGCGACCTTCATTCCGCTCGCCGAAGAGATGGGCATCATCTCCGATATCAGCACCTTCGTGCTGCAGGCGGCCTGCGCCGAATGCGCCAAGTGGCCGGCACCGATCGGTGTGTCGGTCAATCTGTCGGCCAAGGATTTCCGCGATCGCGATGTCGTCGAAAAGGTGCGGGAGGCGCTTGCGGCTTCAGGCCTCGCGCCGCACCGCCTCGAAATCGAGGTCACGGAGACGGCATTGCTCGACGACAAGTCGTCGACACGCAGCTACATCGAAGAACTCAAGGCGATCGGCGTGCGCATTGCGCTCGACGATTTTGGCACCGGCTATTCCAGCTTGAGCTACCTGCACAAGCTGCCGCTCGACAAGGTCAAGATCGACCGCAGCTTCCTTGCCGATGTCGCCCAGAACCCGCGTTCGCTGAAGCTGCTGAAGGGCATTGTCGACCTGTCGCGTCCGCTCGGCCTGTCGGTCACGGTCGAAGGGGTTGAGACCTTCGAACAGCTCAAGATCCTTGCGGTAGAAGTGCATCCCGACCTGGTCCAGGGCTTCCTGTTCGGATCGGCGCTGTCGTCGTCCGGCATTGAAACCATGTCGAACACAGTCTGGCCCTTCGCCAAGGACATCGGTCTCGCACGCATCACAGCCCGTCGTTGAAGTGAGTGGGGCGCGGCCCGCCCGCCCTGCGAAAACACTTGATTATCCGTTAATTGTTAACCTTAACGGAAGGTAAATAGGAACAGTTTGAATTTCATCTTTACATCATCTCGGCCTCCGCTACCTTTCGACTGGGCGGAAGTACGGGGAATACCATGACGATCCATCAAGCGACGTCCGGCGGAGACGCCGACGTTAAGAGTAGCAGTGCGTCCGGAGCGGGGTCGTCATTTGCGCGACACGTTTCGAACCTGCTCGAGCGCACCGAATACCGCCGCTGCGACAAGGGCGAAGATCTCGAGGACATCTATCGGCTCAGGTACAAATCGTACCGCTCCAACGATATGGTTCCCGACAACGAGAGCCACACCATCAGTGACGAGCTGGACGAGACGCCCAACGCCTACCGTTTTGGTGTCTATGTCGACCAGCGGCTGGTAAGCACGCTCCGCATCCACCACGTCACGCTCGCGACGCCATTTTCACCGTCTACCAAGGCATTCGGCGACATTGTCATGCCGATGCTGGCCGAGGGGCTGACCTTCATTTGTCCAAGCCGCTTTGCGTCGGACCCCGAATGGTCGCGGGTCTATCCGCAGATTCCCTACATTACGCTGCGCCTCGCGGGCATGGCTTGCTTTCATTTCAACGCGCCATACTGCCTGTCGACAGTTCGCGAGGACCATGCCGGTTTCTACAAGCGCATCTACTACTCCGAGCGGATCAGCGAGCCGCGTCCGTACCCAGGTGTGTTCAACAAGGTCGTGCTCTACCGCGCCGACGTCAACGGCATCCGCGAGCGCTCCTTCCAGCGGTTCCCATTCTTCAAGTCGACGCCGATGGAGCAGCGGCTGATGTTCGGCAGGCAGCCGATGGGCGAGCTCGCTCCGCTGACCATCCTGCCAACCGCAAAATACTATCGCGAAGCCGCTTGAGCTTCGCGTAAGATCGGCGGCGCTGTAATCCGGAATCTGCGGGAACAATGACGCCGACGGCCACCAACTTCATTCTGCGGGCAGCACTGCTGGTTGGGCTGACCCTGCCAGTGCCGGCGCTCGCCGAAGATGCAATCTCTATTGCCAACATGACGTTCCGGAGCGGTCCGTTCGCCGATGCCGGCACGCCGCTGATGGACGGCCAGCGCGACTACATGCTGATGCTCAACGAGCGCGACGGCGGCATCAACGGCATCAAGCTGAATTACGACGAGTGCGAGACCGGCTTCAGCGTCGACAAGGGCCTCGAATGCTACGACAAGGCCAAGGCATCGAGCCTGGTCACCCAGCCTTGGTCGCCCGCCATCACCCTTGAACTGCTGCCGAAGGCAAGCGCCGCCAAGGTGCCGGTCCTGGCGCCGGGATACGGCTTCTCGGCCATATCAGACGGCAAGCGTTTTCCGTGGGCCTTCAATCCGCCCGTCACCTACTGGGACGGTGCCTCGATGATGCTCAAGAGCATATCGGGCGACAACCTCGACAGCCTGCGCGGCAAGAAGATCGTGCTGCTGCATCTCGACGGGGTCTACGGCGAGGAGCCGATCCCGCTGCTCCAGGCCTATGCCGACAGCTTCGACTTCACGCTCCTGCCTGTGCCCGTGGCGGCAAAGGAGATGCAAAACCAGTCGTCGCAATGGGCAAAGATAAAAAACGAGAAACCGGATTTTGTGCTGCTGTGGGGCTGGGGGGCGATGAATGCCGGCGCTTTGGCCGAGGCGGTGAAATCAGGCTTTGCGATGGATAGGCTCGTCGGCATCTGGTGGTCGGCGCACGACGATGATCTGAAGGCGGCCGGCGAGGCGGCGAAAGGCTATCGGGCCCTGTCGTGGAACCTGCCCGCGCCAGATGCCGAGGCGATCAAGGACATCCGTAAATACGTGATCGACGCCGGCAAATCGCAGACGCCGGTGGAGGCGCTCGACAAGTTGTTCTACCAGCGCGGCGTGCTGATCTCGATGTTGTCAGCCGAGGCGGTCAAGGCCGCGCAGGAGCATTTCGACAAAAGGCTGATCAATGGCGAACAGATGCGCTGGGGCCTCGAGAACCTCAAGATCGACGATGCCAGGCTGGCGTCGCTGGGCATGGCCGGGATGATCGGTCCGTTCTCGACCAGTTGCGCCAATCATGCCGGCCATGGCGGCGCCTGGATGCTGGAGTGGGACGGTGCCAGCTTCGTCAAGGCATCCGGCCTGCTGACCGCCGATGCCGAGATGATCACGCCGCTGGCCGAGCAGGAAGCCAGCAAGTTCGCGGCCGCGCATGCGCCGTGGCCGCTCAACCAAGCCTGCAAGAACTAGCGCCGTCCTTGCACGACGCCGGCGCTGCCGCGTTCCGGTCCGCCAGAAAGCTGCTCTGGCCAATCGGGAGGATGAGGTTTCAGGCCGACTTCAACGGTTCCGGCGCGACGTCGTTGCGGGGCTGGATTGCCTCATCGTAACCCCTCGGCCGCCCCTTCCACAGCCGTCGCTACCTCGTCTCGCGATATCAGTCATCGCGATCGCCATAAATAACTTGACGTTTGATCAAATGAGCATCTATTTCCCCGTTGGGGATTGATAATCTTGTCGCAGCCAAAGGGGCAATCTTTCCATTGCCCTGCAGCGCGCATTTAGGTATGTGCCCTTGAACTCGTTTTCCGGAGGGGACTCTCATGGCTGATAATACGCCGACCGGCCCGATCGAACTTGGCGCCCAGATGGACTATGCCGAGCACGAGAAAACCTATTCGACTTTCATTTCGCTTTCCAAATACGGCACGCTCGGCTGCGTCGCGCTGATGATCGCCATGGCCTTCGGCTTTTTCACGCCGGCCGGGTTCTTTTCGGGTGTCGTGCTGTTCCTGGTCATCTGCGGCGTTGGCGGCTACCTGCTGCGCGACGTACCGACCCACATTCGCTGATTGATTTCTTGGCAGTCGCGGGGTTCCCGCGCCGGTTCGTGTCACGGCCAATTTCCGGCCGAAGCTGAACGGGCGATCTTCACTCGAAGAGCGTGGACCAAAGGCGGCTGCAAGCAATAACCTTGCCGGCGAAGCGCCCGGCAGGGCATGGTCCTGATAAGTTTTTGGTACGGGTGCGTCGGCGGCTTCTTCGTCACTACCCCAGTAGATTTCGTTGGTAAGGCGCCGACGCGTCTGTGTGCGTCCGGCACTTTACGTTTGGTAAGGTTCCAACCGAAAGGACGTCACGGTGGGCCAGACGATATTCATACCCAGAGAGCTTGAGTTGATTGAGACCCGGGTCGGGGCTTCGCCGGATACGGTGAAACGCTTGGTCGGGCTTGGTTTTGCGGTTGTTGTCGAGACCGGGGCTGGCACCTTGTCGCGCATTCCCGATGCCGATTTTGCCGCCGTTGGTGCTGTCATCGGCAAGGCGTCCGATGCGGCCAAGGCCGATGTCGTGCTGAAGGTGCGCCGTCCTTCGGAAGCCGAGGTCAAGGGCTACAAGCCAGGTGCCGCGGTGCTTGCCACCATGGATCCCTATGGCAATGATGCCGCGGTCGCGGCGATGGCCAAGGCGGGTGTTACCGCATTCGCCATGGAGTTCATGCCACGCATCACCCGGGCCCAGGTGATGGACGTGTTGTCTTCACAAGCCAATCTCGCCGGCTACCAGGCCGTCATCGACGGTGCGTCCGAATATGACCGGGCGCTGCCGATGATGATGACTGCGGCCGGCACCGTGCCGGCGGCGAAAGTGTTCATCATGGGCGTCGGCGTTGCCGGCCTGCAGGCGATCGCCACCGCACGCCGCATGGGCGCGATCGTCACCGCCACCGACGTGCGTCCGGCGGTCAAGGAACAGGTCGCCTCGCTCGGCGCAAAGTTCCTCGCCGTCGAGGACGAGGAGTTCAAGGCAGCAGAGACCGCCGGCGGCTACGCCAAGGAGATGTCGAAGGAATACCAGGCCAAGCAGGCGGCCCTCACCGCCGAGCACATCGCCAAGCAGGACATCGTCATCACCACCGCCTTGATCCCGGGCCGTCCGGCGCCGAAGCTGGTGTCTGCGGCCATGGTCGCTTCGATGAAGCCGGGTTCGGTGCTTGTCGATCTCGCGGTCGAGCGCGGCGGCAATGTCGAGGGTGCTGAGGCCGGCAAGGTCGTCACCACGGCCAATGGCGTCAAGATCGTCGGCCATCTCAACGTGCCGGGCCGTGTCGCGGCGTCGGCCTCGCTGCTTTATGCCAAGAACCTGTTCGCCTTCCTCGAGACCATGGTCGACAAGACGAGCAAGCAGATCGTCATCAACCGCGACGACGAGCTGGTCAAGGCAACCATGCTGACCGACGCCGGCAAGGTCGTGCATCCGAACTTCGCCAGCGCGGCAGCAGCTGCGGCAGCGGACAAGCCAAAACCGATCGTTGCGGGCCAGAACCGCGGCGACGACCCGGCAAGCGACGGTGCTGCCAAGGCTGCGCCGAAGAAAGCCGCTGCCGCCAAGGCTGACAAACCGGCCGCTGCCAAATCGGAAAAGCCTGCCGCTGCCAAGAAGCCGGCTGCCCAGCCGAAGAAGTCATCTCAGGGAGACGCGTGATGGAAGGTCTTCAAAAAGCCCTCGACCAGCTCGACCAGGCGGTCGCCGCCGTCCGGCTCGGCATCCAGGATCTCGCCACATCAGAAGCTGCGGCCGAGGCCGCCGGTAATGCCGCGCACGCCGTCACCGGCGGGGCGATCGACCCGTTCGTGTTCCGCTTCGCCATCTTCGTGCTGGCGATCTTCGTTGGCTACTACGTCGTCTGGCAGGTGACACCGGCGTTGCACACGCCGCTGATGGCGGTCACCAACGCCATCTCCTCGGTGATCGTCGTCGGTGCACTGCTTGCCGTCGGCATCGCCGCCTCGGGGCTTGCCACCGGCTTCGGCTTCGTTGCCCTGGTGCTGGCCTCGGTCAACATCTTCGGCGGCTTCCTCGTCACCCAGCGCATGCTGGCGATGTACAAGAAGAAGGACAAGTGACGTGACCCTCAACCTCGCTTCCTTCCTCTACCTCGTCTCCGGCATCCTGTTCATCCTGGCCCTGCGCGGCCTGTCGCATCCGACCACCTCCCGCCAGGGCAACACCTACGGCATGATCGGCATGGGCATCGCCATCGTCACGACGCTGGCCCTGGCCAAGCCCTCGGTGACCGGCCTTGGCCTGATCGTGCTGGGCCTTGCCATCGGTGGCGGTGTCGGTGCGGTCACCGCGCGCCGCATCGCCATGACCTCGATGCCGCAGCTTGTCGCAGCCTTCCACAGCCTCGTCGGCATGGCCGCCGTGATGGTCGCGGCAGCGGCGGTCTATGCGCCGGAAAGCTTTGGCATCGGCTCGGTCGGCGCCATCCACGGCCAGGCGCTGGTCGAGATGAGCCTTGGCGTCGCCATCGGCGCCATCACCTTCACCGGCTCGGTCATCGCCTTCCTCAAGCTCGATGGCCGCATGTCGGGCAAGCCGATCATGCTGCCCGGCCGCCACTTCATCAACGCAGCGCTTGGCATCGCCCTTGTCGTGCTCATCGTCATGCTGGTGACGACCCAGTCGACGACGGTGTTCTGGCTGATCGTTGTGGTGTCCCTGGCGCTTGGCGTGCTGCTCATCGTGCCGATCGGCGGCGCCGACATGCCGGTGGTGGTGTCGATGCTCAACTCCTATTCGGGTTGGGCGGCGGCAGCACTCGGCTTCACGCTCGGCAACCTCGCGCTGATCATCACCGGCGCGCTCGTCGGCTCGTCGGGTGCGATCCTCAGCTACATCATGTGCAAGGGCATGAACCGCTCGTTCATCTCGGTCATCCTAGGCGGCTTCGGCGGCGAGACGGCGGCTGTCGCCGACGACGGCATCGAGCGCACGGTCAAGCAGGGCTCGGCCGATGACGCCGCCTTCCTGATGATGAACGCCCAGAAGGTCATCATCGTGCCGGGCTACGGCATGGCGGTGGCCCAGGCCCAGCATGCGCTGCGCGAGATGACCGACAAGCTCAAGGCCAATGGCGTCGAGGTCAAGTACGCGATCCATCCGGTTGCCGGCCGCATGCCCGGGCACATGAACGTGCTGCTCGCCGAGGCCAACGTGCCTTATGACGAGGTGTTCGAGCTCGAAGACATCAACTCCGAGTTCGCCCAGGCCGACGTCGCCTACGTCATCGGCGCCAACGACGTCACCAACCCCTCGGCACGCGACGACAAGAACTCGCCGATCTACGGCATGCCGATCCTCGACGTCGACAAGGCCCGCACCTGCCTGTTCGTCAAGCGCTCACTCGGCTCCGGCTACGCCGGCATCGACAACACGCTGTTTTACAAGGATGGCACCATGATGCTGCTCGGCGACGCCAAGAAGATGACCGAAGAAATCGTCAAGGCCATGGATCACTGAGCCAAAAGCTCAGCCAACCATTACCACTGCTAACAAAAGCCCGGTGCAAACCGGGCTTTTTTGTTGGCTTGAACTGACCTAGGCTGTCTAGGCTGCTGAATAGTCTTCGCTCTTTTTAGGGGGATGCGCGAATGAAAGTCAGCCTTCCCGCAAAGCCGTCACCGGCGGCGGCTGTCCCGCGCCAGGCCGTCGTCATCGTCCATGGCATGGGCGAGCAACGTCCGATGGACACCATCCGCGGCTTCGTCGCTGCCGTGTGGAGTTCCGATCTCAGCCGCACCGAGGGCAGGTTCGGCGCGCGCAAGCCGAACCCCGATGGCGAAGGCGTGATCAACAAGAGCTGGGTTCACCCCGACCGGCGGGCGCGATCCTACGAGCTGCGCCGCATTACCACGCCCGACGACGTCAACGGCCGGCGGACCGAATTCTATGAGCTCTACTGGTCCGACATTACCCAGGGCACCACCGTTCAACGCCTCGTGGCCTGGGTGAAGGGCCTTTTGCTGCGCAAGTGGCCCGACGTACCCGCCGATGCACGGCGGCTCTACATCGCCGCCTGGGTGGTGTCAGTGCTGGTTGCAGCCCTGCTGGTCGTGCCCAACCTGATCGAGTGGTTCGGGCTTGGAACATGGCTCGCGCCGGGCTGGGTGTGGAGTCTTGCCGCTGTCGTCGTCGGCTGGCTGATCAGCAGTTTTCTGCTGCCTTATTTCGGCGACGTCGCCATCTATGTCAGGGCTGAGCCCGACACCATCGCCAAGCGCACCGAGGTCCGGGAGAGGGGGCTTGCGTTGTTGCGCGGGCTGAATGACGACCCCGCCTATGACCGCATCGTCGTCGTCGCCCACAGCCTCGGCACCATCGTTGCCTACGACATCCTGCAGCTGCTGTGGGCCGAACGCGCGCCAAGCGGCCGCAACAACCGCACCGAGCCGGAACTGCTCAAGGCATTCCGTGCCGTCGGCAAGAAGGCACTGCCGATCGACAGTGCCGAGCGGGCCAAGGTCACGCTGGACGCGGCCCAGCTAGCCGAATTTCGCGACCTGCAGTGGCAGCTCTACCGCCAGCTTCGCACTGCACCGTCGGACAAGCTCGATAGCTGGAAGGTCAGCGACTTCGTCACCTTCGGCAGCCCGCTTACGCATGCCGAGTTCCTGGTCACACACAATGCCGCCGACTTCGCCAAGGCTGTCGACGAGCGGCTGCTGTCGACCTGCCCGCCGGTGGCGGAAACCAAGACATCGGGAATTCTCTATCCCCAGAGGTCGCCGAAATACCCGCACCATGCCGCAGTCTTTGCGGCAACCCGCTGGACCAACATCCACGACAGGGGCAATGGCTGGCTTACCGGCGATCCAATCTCCGGCCCGCTGGTCGAGAATTTCGGCCCCGGCATTCTCAACATCCAGGTCAGCCTGAACTGGGCGCTCGGGCGCATCTTCACCCACACCAATTACTGGTCGAGCGATGCCGAAGGCTGGGAGGTTTTGCCGTCGGGCGAGCGCGGCCCGCGCAGCCATCTCGATGTCTTGCGCGACGCCGTCGACCTTGGCCGCAAGGCCGACCCGCTGCTGCCTGTTCCAAAGCCCGCCACGCGCCGACGCAGAAAGCCGGTGGGCCCGATTGCCTAGCGCTGGGCTTCGGTCGCCATCTTCACCGCCAGTCCGGCCAGCACCGTGCCCATCAGCCAGCGCTGCACCGCGACCCAGCCGGGGTTGCCGGCAAGGAAGGCCGAGATCGAGCCGGCGGAGATGGCGATGATGGCGTTGACGGTGATGCTGATCGAAATCTGGATCGAGCCGAGCACAAGCAACTGCATGAGCACGCTGCCGTCGGTCGGGTCGATGAATTGCGGCAGCAGCGACAGGTAAAGCACTGCTACCTTGGGGTTCAGCAGATTGGTGAGAAAGCCCATGGCAAACAGCTTGCGCGGCGTGTCCTTGGGCAGCTGCCGCACCTGGAAGGGCGAGCGGCCACCTGGGCGCAGGGCCTGCCAGGCGAGCCACAGCAGGTAGGCGGCACCGGCGAAGCGGATCGCGTCATAGGCGTAGGGCACGGCCAGCACGAGTGCCGTGATGCCGAAGGCTGCGCACAGCATGTAGACGACAAAGCCGAGCGCCACGCCACCGAGCGAGATCAGGCCGGCCCTGGGGCCCTGGCTGAGCGAACGCGACACGAGATAGATCATGTTGGGGCCCGGCGTCAGCACCATGCCGAGCGCAATGGCTGCAAAAGCGATCAGGCTGGCAGTCTCGGGCATGGGGTCCCCCTCGCGGTGCGATGACGTCGAGGGGAAACCCTATCGCCTCCGCGAAGGCGGCGACAGGGGCAGGTCGGAGCAACCAATTGCGGCAGCCCCGACCGGTGTTGTCTCTTACTTGAGCGGGGCTGTCAGCTGCAGCGCGCCAATCGCCAGCGCAGCATTCAGGCCGGTCTGGGTCTGCAGGCTGACCGGCTGCAGCGCGATCGAGCGCTCGGAGCCGCCAACCAGCACATTGGCGCCAAGGCCGACGGCGACGGTTGCTTCAGCCGTTGCGCCGAGATAGTTGCCGGCAAGCCCGCCCGGATCGTAGACGTCGCGGCTTGGCGCCAGAACCAGCCACTCCAGCGCACCGCCGGTCGTGGTTCCAATGTCGACGCCATATTTGTTGATGCGGCCGGAATAGATCTCCTGCGCGCGGTTGCCGAAGGCCGGCGTGAAGGTGCACTGCATGTCCTTGCTCGAGCCGAGGACGAAGCCGGTGCCGCCGTTGACGGTGCAGCTGAGCATGCCGAGCTTGGCGCCGAACTGCGCGTGGGCTGGTGCCGCAAACGGCATAAGGGCAAGGGCGAGGATGGCGAGCTTTTTCATAGGAGAATCCTTTCAGGCATGAAGCGATATCAACCGGATAGCCGCTGAAAGGTTCCCGTTGGGAGCGGGTGCGGCTAGGCGATCTCACGCATTTGCCGGCGAATCGCGTCGGCGAAACGCATGACGCGCTCGGGCTGCGGCTTTTCTGCGGCGTAAAAGGACAGCATGGCGAAGCGGGCCTTGGGCGCGCATGCCTTGAACAGACCCCACTTCAGGATCCGGCGCACCGGACGGCGCATGACCAGCCGGTCGACCCACCAAGGGCTGCCAAGCGTGGTCACCACCATGACATGACGGAGCTTGCCGAGCAGGGGCCTGATCGGGCCGAAGTCGCTGCCGTGGTCGAAGGCGATGCCGGGCGCGAACACCCGGTCGACCCAGCCCTTCAGCATCGCCGGCAGGCCGAACCACCAGGTCGGGAACACCAGCACCAGCATTTCCGCCTCGCGCAGTGCTTCGACATGGACTTCGAGCGCGGCAGCGTCGAAGGTCCCGCCATAATAGGAACCACGCTCGGCAGGCGTCAGGCGCGGGTCGAATTCGGTGCGGTATAGGTCGAGCAACTCGACCTTGTGACCGGCGCTGGTGAGTTCAATAATTGCCGTGTCGGCGAAATGCCTGTTGAGGCTTTCGGGCAGCGGATGCGACAGGATGACGAGGCAGTTCACGGTATGCCTCGTCTGGAAAATCAGGCGCCGCCGCGCGTGCGGGCGAGGCCGTCGACCGCCGGCTTGTAGTTGGGATCGAGGCGGACCGCTTCGGAATAGGCCTTGGCGGCCTTGGCCTTTTCGCCGCGGCGCTCGTAGATCAGCGCCTGGTTGGCCCAGCTCTCGGCGATCTTGCCGTCGAGCTTGATCGCCATGTTGAAGTCGGCGAAGGCGTTGTCGTCGTCGCCGGTGGCGAGGTAGGACAGGCCGCGGCCGTTATAGGGCTCGGCGGCGTCAGGCGAGAGCGAGATCGCCTTGGAGAAATCCTCGATGGCAAAGGCGTGCTGGCCCTGCTGCTGATAGATCAGGCCGCGATTGTGGTAGGCGCGCGGGTCGGTGGTGTCGAGCTCGATCGCCTTCTGGAAATCGTTGAAGGCGTCCTGGGTGCGGCCTGCCTTGCGATAGAGGTTGCCGCGGCCGATATAGGCGGCGTCGTAGGACGCGTTGAGCTGGATCGCCTTGTTGTAGTCGGCGAGTGCCGCCGGCTGATTGCCCATGAAGCGGTGGATCAGCGCGCGGTTGGAATAGGCCTGGTGGAAGTTCGGGTTGAGCTGCAGCGCCCGGTCGAAGTCCTGCAGGGCTTCGCGGTACTTGCCGCCGCGGCCATAGGCCGAGCCGCGCACATTGTAGCCTTCGGGGTCGTTGGGGTTGCTCGAGATGACGGCGCTCAGCGACGAGATGTTCTCGCTCGAGCCCTGCATCGTGTCGATGCGCGTCAGCTCGCCGGCCGGGCCGGACGACTGGCACCCTGCAACGGTCATGGCGACAAGCACGAGAGCTGTCATGGCGCCGCTGCGCAGCAGAAAGTTGCGGTTGCTCATGACTGCATTCATCGCTGCGTGTCCCTCGCTTGCGCCTCTACGGCTTGAGCGCCGCATCCGGTGTCATCCGGACAAAACAAAAAGGTGGCGGCGATTTTTGGTCGCCCCACCTCGTCGTTATCCTTCGAAAAGGACCAAAGATTGGCAGATCAACGTGCCGGACGTGCGCCAGCACCTGCACCAGCGGCAGCTGCCGGGCGCGGCGTGCTGGGCAGCAGGCCTTCGCGCTGGGCGCGCTTGCGAGCCAGCTTGCGGGCGCGGCGAACGGCTTCAGCCTTTTCGCGAGCACGCTTTTCCGAAGGCTTCTCGTAGTGACCGCGCATCTTCATTTCACGGAAGATGCCTTCGCGCTGCATTTTCTTCTTCAGCGCGCGAAGCGCCTGGTCAACATTGTTATCGCGGACGAGTACCTGCACGTGTGATCCTGTCTTTCGGGTTCGAAATCCTAAGGCTAGCGGCAATAGCCACGATGCCTCCGCGATGGGTTCCACCGCGAATTGTGGGCGGCTGATAGCAGAATCAGCTCTGCTTGTCCACTGCAAAGGCCGCATTTCCTGCGCTCTGTGCGAAAGCCGAAGGCGAACCATGCCCACTTCCGCCGCAATCCAAGCTGACCAAGCCTCTCCCACTTTCGAATCCCATATGCAAGGTTTTCATGCGTTCCCTGATTTTCGCCCTGGCGCTCACCGCAGCCATTCTGCCGCTCTCATCGAATTGCGCTAGGCTAGGAATTTGAGCCCGTTGACGATCTTGTCGATGAGCTTGCGTTCGCCATGCAGGCCGAGCCCGACGATGTCGAGTTCTGCGGCCGGCGTCGCCGCCACCGAGGCGCGGTTGTCGGCGTCGTTGCTGGTGGCAAACAGTGGCCGCGTGTAGATCGAAAACGCCAGCCCGCGCGAGCGCGTCCGCTCATAGGTGCGCCTGATCGTTTGGGCATCGGCGCCATAGACGAACACCGGCTCGCGGATCATTGCGAGATAAAAGTTGTCGTCATTGTCGCGATAGGGCTCGCCGGCCATCTCGGGATAGCCGTGCATCAGCCCGCCGGTCAGGAAGGCTGAAATGTTGACCTTCTGCCAGGCGGCGAGATCGTCGATGAGGATGAGGGCGGTCTTTGTCGGGTACATCATGGCTTAAGCCTAGCTCCCGGTCCCGACGGGGTCTTGAACGTTTGTGCATGGGCCCCGACATTGCAGCCTTAGGCACCACGGACCTGCTTGATGACCCCCGCCTTGATGCTCAAAGACTTCATCGCCACCGACGAACCGGCCCAGGGGCTGCAGCGTCTCGTCGCGCGCTTCGGCGGCCATGCCTACGACCCGCACCGGCACGAAACCTATGCAGTCGGCCATACCCTGTCGGGCGCGCAGGCTTTCCGTTATCGCGGCAGCGACAGGATAAGCGTCCAGGACGAATGCATGGTTATCCACCCCGACGAAGTGCATGACGGCCATGCCGGCGTGCCTGAAGGGTTTTCCTATCGCATGCTCTATGTCGAGCCGTGGCTCGTCTGCCGGGCGCTCGGCCGCGACAGGCTCTTGCCTTTCGTGCCTGGCGTGGTCGAGCGCGACGCCGAGCTTGCCGCCCTCATCGACGGTGCCTTCGCCGACTTCCCCAATCCTATGGAGCCGTTGCAGGCAGACGCCTTCGTCGCAGATGTCGCCGCGCACCTGGCTCGCCGCAGCGACGATGCGAAGCCGCAGCGCGCGACGGCACTGCCTGTCGAACAGGTTGCCGCTGCGCGTTCGTTCCTCGCCGAGGAATTCAACCGGCAGGTGACCTCTGATGATCTCGAACGCATCACCGGCCTTGATCGGTTCGAGCTTTCCCGCGCCTTCCGCCGTCTTCTCGGCACCTCGCCACACCGCTACCTCGTCGGGCGCAGGCTGGCCGCCGCCCGCGCCCGCATGGCTGCCGGCGAGGGGCTGGCGGAAGCATCTGGTGCCTCGGGTTTCGCCGACCAGAGCCACATGACGCGTCATTTCCGCGCCCGCTACGGCATCACGCCGGGGCGCTTCGCGGCCCTTGCGGGTGCTGCCAGGGCCTGACAACTGGACCGTACAGTACCGCAGCGTGCACCATGAAAGGCGTGGCCTCCGGGTCTATGTCAGCCTGTCCCTTGAAATGCGCCCGGAGTTACGCCGTGACCGATACCGCCATGCCTGCCCGTTCGTCGTCCGCCGATGGCACGGTGATGGCAATTCTTCTCGCGGTCAGCTTCAGCCATTTCCTCAACGATGTCATGCAGTCGCTGATCTCGTCGCTCTACCCGATGCTGAAGAACGACTATCATCTCGACTTCTGGCAGATCGGCCTTTTGACCACGACCTTCCAGGTGACGGCGTCGCTGCTGCAGCCGGTCATCGGCATGTACACCGACAAGAAGCCGCTGCCGTTTTCGCTGCCTGTCGGCATGTGTTTGACGCTGATCGGCCTTTTGACGCTGGCCTTTGCGCATAGCTACGAGATGCTGCTTGTCGGCTCGGCCTTCGTCGGCCTGGGATCGGCGATCTTCCATCCCGAATCCTCGCGCGTCGCGCGCCTCGCTTCCGGCGGCCGCTTCGGCCTTGCCCAGTCGCTGTTCCAGGTCGGCGGCAATTTCGGCTCGGCACTCGGCCCGCTGCTCGCCGCCTTCATCGTCGTGCCATTGGGGCAGGGCGGCATCGCCTGGTTCTCCATCGCCGCCATGGTCGGCATCGTCGTGCTGATCCGCGTCAGCGTCTGGTACAGCCGCCACATCGTCAGCGCCGCCAAGCGCGCCGCACCGACTTTGTTCAACCCGCTGCCGCGCAACAAGGTCATCTCGGCGCTGGTCGTGCTCGCCATCCTGGTCTGCTCCAAGCAGGCCTATACGGCCAGCCTGTCGAGCTACTACACCTTCTATGTCATCGAGCGCTTCGGCGTGTCGGTGCAGGAATCGCAATATCTGCTGTTCCTGTTTCTCGGCGCGGCGGCGCTCGGCACCTTCCTCGGCGGTCCGATCGGCGACCGCTTCGGCGCCAAGACGGTGATCTGGTTCTCGATCCTCGGCGTGCTGCCGTTCACCATCATGCTGCCCTATGCCGACCTGTTCTGGACCAAGGTGCTGACCGTGCTGGTCGGCCTGATCCTGGCGTCCGCCTTCTCGGCCATCGTCGTCTTCGCGCAGGAGCTCGTGCCGGGCCGCGTCGGCCTCATCGCCGGCATCTTCTTCGGCTTCGCCTTCGGCATCGGCGGCATTGCCGCCGCGGTGCTCGGCGTGATCGCCGACTCGCGCGGCATCGAATACGTCTTCAAGCTCTGCTCGTTCCTGCCGATGCTCGGCCTCTTGACGGTGTTCCTGCCCAACATGAAGGCCGCGCGCCTCGGCGCGGCCTGAGGCAGGTCGCGCCGAGGAGCATGATCCCGAGCCGGCGACCCGCATAACGGGAACCGGCCTTGGCTTATGCTCCGGCGCCTGCCTCGCGATAGCCGATATCCAGCACGTTGCGCAGCTTGTCGGGATTGCGCGTCACATAGATCGCGACGACCTTTCCTTGCTCGACGTTCAAGGCTGTCGTCTGGACCGTCGTTGCCTCTTCCATGGTGATGAAGCCCGGCAGGCCGTCGATCATCGCATAGCGGATCAGTTGCGAGGGACGCACGGCAAACAGCCGCGCCAGGCCTGCATGGCGCGCCATGACGGCTTCGATCCCGACCAATGGTTGAGACGGCGCCGGGACCTGGCCGCCGCCATCGGCGTAGGTTACGACATCCTCGGCGAGCAAGGCGCGCAACGCTTCAAGATCGCCAGTCCGTGATGCATTGAAGAAGGCGGCGGCAAAGCGCAGTCCTTCTTCCTTCGGGATGGCGAAGCGCGGCCTGACGTCATGGATATGCGTCCGCGCCCGACTGGCGAGCTTGCGACAGGTGCCGGCCTCGCGCCCGATCGCTTCGGCCACCGCCTCGAATTTCAATCCGAACACGTCGTGCAACAGAAACGCTGCTCGCTCCAATGGCGACAGCCGTTCCAGCGCGATCATCAGCGGAAGCGTGATGTCATCTGCCGCTTCCTCGTCTTCGGGATCAAAAATCGGATCCGGCAGCCAGGGGCCGATATAGGTCTCGCGCAGCCGCCTTGTCGACTTGAGTTCGTTGAGGCACAGGCGCGTGACTATAGTCCGCAGGTAGGCGGCCGGCTCGTCCACCATGCTACGGTCGGCGGCGAGCCAGCGCAGCCAGGCGTCATGAACGACATCCTCCGCATCGGCGACGGATCCCAACATCCGATAGGCGAGCCGGACAAGGCCCGGACGCAGATCGGCGAATGCTGTGGTCAACGAAATCTCGGTCATCTGCGCTCCAGACTAGGCTGACGCTGCAACGGCGTCACGCCCGCGCGCAAACTGGAGTGCTGCATTGGCGACGCGCCTTCCCAGATGACGCGCGGTGGCGAGATCGGATTCTGGCGGAGCTATTTCAGGGCCTTCGTCGGTGTTGGACTGTGCTGCGGCGCCCAGCCAGAAACCCAGCCTGTTCAGGTCGGCTTCCGATCCTGTCGAAGAGCTGTTTGACGGCGGCAGGTCGAGATTGATCCAATGCATCCCGTGCTGTGCCGCAAACAGTGCGAACTGGATCAATGTCGACAGCTTGTCGCCGGAGCGCGCGCCCGAATTGGTAAAGCCTGCGGCGAGCTTGTCCTTCCACAGATAGCCCTTGGCCATCACTGTTCGCGATGTCGCTTCCGAGAAGGTTTTGAACGGCGCGGATGCAGCGCCCATATAGGTCGGGGCGCCAAAGATGATGGCTTGCGCCGCATTGAGGTCGTCCCAATGCCGGTCGACGTTTTCGACCGGCAACAGAAGTGCCTCGGCCCCGGCGACGTCGCGGACACCGGCTTCGACGGCCTCCGCCTGGCGCCGCGTATGACCGTAGCCGCTATGAAAGACGATCGCGATGCGCGTCGAGCCGCTGGCGGCAGAGAAGTTATCCATGACCATGTCCTCTGTGATGCTGGTTACAGAACTCATGACAAGGCAGCATCGCAAAACGTGACATGCCGGGTGAAATTGGCGGCGGCATTGCTCTCGACCACTGTGCAGGCCGCGCGCCTTGGCGCGGCCCTGCGGCCGGCCTGCTCAGAGCCGGTTTATCGACACGCCGCCATCGGCGAGCAAGGCTGCGCCGGTGGTGAAGCTCGAGGCTTCCGAGGCGAGGTAGAGCGCCGAGCGGGCGATCTCCTCGGGCTGGGCGATGCGCTTCAGCGCATGCAGCCCTTCGACAAAGGCACGCTCGTCGGCGGTCTTGAACGTCGCCATCGGCGTGTCGGTGCCGCCGGGCAGCAGCGCGTTGACGCGGAGGCCTTGCGAACCGTACTCGGCAGCCAGCACCTGCGTCAGGCCGATCAGCCCTGCCTTGCTCGAAGCGTAGGCGGCCATGCCAGGCATGCCGACGGTGTGGCCGACAAAGCTCGAGGTAAAGATCAGCGAACCTCCGCCGCGCTTCAGCATCGCCGGGATCTGGTATTTGGCGCCGAGATAGGCGCTGGTCAGGTTGGTCTCCATGACCTCGGTCCATCTCGCCAGTTCCAGCCCGGTGATCGGCCCCATCTCGCCGACGAGGCCGACATTGTTGAAGGCGATGTCGAGGCCGCCAAACTCGGCTTCGGCAAGTTCGACCAGCGCACGGGCGAATGACTCGTCCCTGACATCGCCGGCCAGCGTCCGAACCTCGCCGCCCGCGCCGGCAATCTCGCTTGCGGCAAGGTCCAGTTCCGCCGGCCGGCGTGCGGCCAGCACCACGCTCGCGCCTTGCGCGGCGAACAGCCTGGCCGTCGCCTTGCCAATGCCCGAGCTCGCCCCGGTCACGATTGCGACCTTTCCGTTCAAATCAAACATCGTTCATGCTCCTGTATGAGTGCGGCTGGCCGTTGCCGGCCGCGTCCGCACAGGTCGCAATTCGCGCGGCGTCCAGCCACCCGATACACGCGGCGCAAACGGGCGGCGCAAAACGGCAGGCGCCGTCGCAAACAGTGCAAGGCTGGTCGTGAGATTTCGCTAGTGCTACACCTCGCGCTCCCAAGCTTCCGGCATCAGCGAGGCCCTGAAAAAATGCGGAAATATTCGGTTTTTGCCATAGCCCGTGAGGCGATGCGCGGACACAAGGGCTGGGAGGAACAGTGGTCCTCGCCCGAGCCGAAGAGCGAATACGACGTCATCATCGTCGGCGCCGGCGGCCATGGCCTCGCCACCGCCTACTATCTCGCCAAGGAGCACGGCATCACCAATGTCGCGGTGCTGGAAAAGGGTTGGCTCGGCGGCGGCAATACCGGCCGCAACACCACCATCATCCGCTCCAACTATCTCTATGACGAATCGGCCGGCATCTACGACCACGCCCTCAAGCTTTGGGACGGTCTCAGCCAGGACCTCAACTACAACGTCATGTATTCGGCGCGCGGCGTCATGATGCTGGCGCACAATGTCCACGACGTGCAGGTGCTGAAGCGTCACGTCCATGCCAACCGGCTGAACGGCATCGACAATGAATGGCTGACGCCGGAGCAGGCGAGGGAGTTCTGCCCGCCGCTCAACATCTCGGCTTCGGCGCGCTATCCCGTCGTCGGCGCCTCGCTGCAGCGCCGCGGCGGCACCGCCCGCCACGATGCTGTCGCCTGGGGCTATGCCCGCGGCGCCTCGGATCGCGGCGTCCACATCATCCAGAACTGCGAAGTCACCGGCGTGCGCCGCACGCCCGACGGCCGCGTCTCGGGCGTCGAGACCTCGAAGGGTTTCATCGGCGCCAAGAAGGTCGGCGTCGTTGCCGCCGGCCACACCTCGGTCATCATGAACATGGCAGGCGTGCGCATGCCGCTCGAAAGCTACCCGCTGCAGGCGCTGGTGTCGGAGCCGGTCAAGCCGGTGTTCCCGTGCGTGGTGATGTCCAACACCGTGCACGCCTACATCTCGCAGTCCGACAAGGGCGAGCTGGTCATTGGTGCTGGCACCGACCAGTACATCTCCTATTCGCAGACCGGCGGGCTGCACATCATCAACCACACGCTCGACGCCATCTGCGAGATGTTCCCCATGTTCACGCGCATGAAGATGCTGCGCTCGTGGGGCGGCATCGTCGACGTCACGCCGGACCGTTCGCCGATCCTGGCCAAGACGCCGGTGCCGGGGCTCTACGTCAATTGCGGCTGGGGCACGGGCGGTTTCAAGGCGACGCCGGGCTCGGGCAACGTCTTTGCCCACACCATCGCGCGGGACGAGCCGCACCCGATCAACGCGCCCTTCACCATCGAGCGCTTCCGCACCGGCCGCCTCATCGACGAAGCGGCAGCGGCGGCCGTCGCCCACTGATGACCATGCTCGCCGCCACCATAGCGGCAGTGGCCGCGCCGTTCGTCCTCGCCGACGAAAAGGGCATGTTCCATTTGCCCGACGCCAGCGAGGTCCGGCTGCAGGCGATCAGCCGCAGCGGCAACGAGGCCGAGTGGCCGTTCTCGGTCGCGTCGGGCCTGCTTGCCTGCGTCTGGAGTGGCGGGCGCAAGGTGGTCTCGTTCATCGAGCAGCCCGAAGACCCCGACGACGAGCATGAAGCCCCGCCCGGGCGCCACGTCATCGTCTCGGCCAATCCGTTCGAGCTCACCTTCCTCAACATCTCAAGCCGCGGCCTCTTCCTGCCGGCCGACACCGTGGAGACGCTGGTCAAGCGCGTCGCCCCGTTCGAGGCATTGGGGCGAAGGCTCTGCGACCAGCCGCAAGGCACCACCATCGGCCCCGGCGAACTCTAGGGATCATCCAGATGCTTCTCATTCACTGCCCCTATTGCGACGAAGAGCGCCCGGAGCTCGAGTTCCGCAACGCCGGCGAGGCGCATATCGCGCGCTCGAACAACATTGCCGCCGAGAGCGACGAGGACTTCGAGAAGTTCTTCTTCATCCGCTCGAACCCTAAGGGCGTCATCTTCGAGCGCTGGCGCCACATCCATGGCTGCGCGCGTTTCTTCAATGCCGCCCGTGACACCATCACGGACCGCTTCCTTGTGACCTACAAGGCCGGCGAGCCCAAGCCCGACCTGACGAAACTCGCGGTCGACGCCGGTCCCGCCGCCTGGGCCAACCGCCCGCCGGACCAGCTCAACGAAAAGCCCAAGGCAAAACGCCCGACCAAGGGAGAGGCATGATGGCCGGTTCGTACCGCATTTCCGGCCAGGGCCGCCTGACGCCCGCCAAGACCGCGCGCTTCACCTTCGACGGCAAGCCGATGACCGGCCTCGCCGGCGACACCGTGGCGTCGGCGCTGCTCGCCAATGGCGTGCATCTCGTCGGCCGCTCGTTCAAGTATCACCGTCCGCGCGGCATTCTCTCCGCCGGGGCCGAGGAGCCGAACGCGCTCGTCACCGTCGAGCGTGATGCCGCCCGCAAGACGCCCAACGTCCGCGCCACCGTGCAGGAGCTCTATGACGGGCTGACCGTCAACTCGCAGAACCGCTGGCCGTCGCTTTCCTTCGATGTCGGTGCTGTCAACGATCTGGCGTCGCCGATGTTTTCGGCCGGCTTCTACTACAAGACCTTCATGTGGCCGAAGGCCGCCTGGCACAAGTTCTACGAGCCCAACATCCGTGCCGCCGCCGGCCTTGGCGTTGCACCCGACCAGCCCGACCCCGACCACTATTCGGCCCGCTACGCCCATTGCGAGGTGCTGGTGCTCGGCGGTGGCGCTGCCGGCCTGGCTGCGGCTCTCGCTGCGGCCGAGACCGGCGTGCGCGTCATCATCTGCGACGAGCAGGCCGATTTCGGCGGCGCGCTGCGCTACGAAAAGGGTGCCGTCATCGACGGCCAGGATGGCTGGAGCTGGGCCCAGGCGACGGTGGCGAAGCTCGCCGCCATGGACAACGTCACCGTTTTGTCGCGTACCACGGCCTTCGGCTACTACGCCCAGAACTTCGTCGGCCTCGTCGAGCGCGTTACCGACCATCTCGCCCGTCCCGGTCGCGACGAACCGCGCGAACGGCTGTGGCAGGTCCGCGCCAGGCGCGTCGTCATCGCCACCGGTGCCATCGAGCGCCACATGGTGTTCGCCAACAACGACCGTCCGGGCGTCATGCTGGCCTCGGCCGCGCGCACCTTCCTCAACCATTACGGCGTCGTCGTCGGCAAGCAGGTCGGCGTCTACACCGCCAATGACAGCGCCTATGCCGCCGCGATCGACCTCAAGAAGGCAGGCGTCGGCGTTGCCGCCATCGTCGACCTGCGCGACAACCCGACCGGCCCGCTTGTCGACGAGGCGCGCGCGCTCGGCATCGAGGTCAATCATGGCCGCGCCGTCACCAGTGCCAATGGCAGCCAGCGCATCAAGTCGATGACCGTGCAGGCCAAGGGCGGCGGCGCCGAACGCACCATCGCCGTCGACGCACTCCTGATGTCGGCAGGCTGGACGCCGTCGGTGCACATGTTCTCGCAGTCGCGCGGCAAGGTCGCCTTCGACGACGCCACCAAGCGCTTCCTGCCCGGCACCTACGCCCAGGATTGCGTCTCGGTCGGTGCCTGCAACGGCTCTGACTCGCTGGAGGACAGCGTCGCGCAGGCGCTCGAGGCGGGCGCGGAAGCCGCCAGGTCCGCCGGCGCCAAGGTGTCGAAAGGCACGGCGCTCAAGGTCGAGGCTTCAGAAGGCTGGACCGGCGGCATGCTTGGCTCCGGTCCGGGCGCCGGTGCTGGCACCACGGTCAAGGCCTTCGTCGATTTCCAGAACGACGTCACCGCCAAGGACATCCGCCAGGCGGTGCATGAGGGCATGCGCTCGATCGAGCATGTCAAGCGCTTCACCACCAACGGCATGGCCACCGACCAGGGCAAGACGTCCAACATGCACGGCCTCGCCATCGCCGCCGAAGCGCTTGGCAAGGACATCCCGCAGGTCGGCCTCACCACCTTCCGTGCGCCCTACACGCCGGTGACCTTCGGCGCCATCGTCAACCATGCCCGCCACGGCCTGTTCGACCCGACGCGCAAGACCCCGACCCACAGCTGGGCCGAAAGCCACGGTGCTGTGTTCGAGGATGTCGGCCAGTGGAAGCGCGCCTGGTACTTCCCTCGCTCGGGCGAGGACATGCACGCCGCTGTCGACCGCGAATGTGTCACGGTGCGCAAAGCAGCCGGCCTGTTCGACGCCTCCACCCTCGGCAAGATCGAGGTCGTTGGCCCGGACGCTGCCAAGTTCATGGAGCTGCTTTACACCAACCCGTGGGAAAAGCTCGAGGTCGGCCGTTGCCGCTATGGCATCATGCTGCGCGAGGATGGTTTCATCTATGACGACGGTGTCGTCGGCCGCCTTGCCGCCGACCGCTTCCACGTCACCACCACGACAGGCGGTGCGGCGCGCGTCATGAACCACATGGAGGACTACCTCCAGACAGAGTTCCCCAATCTCGACGTCTGGCTGACGTCGGTCTCCGAGCAGTGGGCGGTGATTGCGGTGCAAGGTCCCAACTCGCGTGACATCATCGCGCCGCTGGTCGAGGGCATCGACATGTCCGACGAGGCCATGCCGCACATGTCGGTGCGCGAGGGCAGGATTTGCGGCGTGCCGACCCGACTGTTCCGCATGTCGTTCACCGGCGATCGCGGCTTCGAGGTCAACGTGCCGGCCGATTATGGCGGCGCCGTCTGGGAGGCGCTGTGGGCCGAGGGCCAGAAGCATGGCGCCTGCGCCTACGGCACCGAGGCGATGCACGTGCTGCGCGCCGAGAAGGGCTACATCATCGTCGGCCAGGACACCGACGGCACCGTCACGCCCAACGATGCCGGCCTCGACTGGGCCGTCGGCAAGAAGAAGACCGACTTCGTCGGCATTCGCGGCCTGACGCGCCCCGACCTTGTCGCCAAGGGCCGCAAGCAACTCGTTGGCCTCAGGACCAAGGATCCGCGCACGGTGCTCGAAGAGGGCGCCCAGATCGTCGAGAACCCCAAGCAGGCGATCCCGATGAAGATGATCGGCCATGTCACGTCGAGCTACTGGTCGGCCAATTGCGACCGCTCGATCGCCATGGGCCTCGTGCTCGGCGGCCGCGACCGCATCGGCGAAACGCTCTACGTGCCGATGCCCGACGGCGTCATCGAGGTGGAAGTCACCGGAACCGTGTTCTTCGACGAGAAGGGAGACCGCCTCAATGGCTAAGCTCGCAATCGCAACCCGGCAGCCGGCCCATGCCGGCAAGAGCCTCGGCGGGCACGGCGTTTCGCTCAAGGTGCTGGAACCGGCGCACCGCATGTCGCTGCGCGCCCGCCCGGCTGCGGTCGCCGCCCTGTCCAAGGCGCTCGGCGTGAGCCTGCCCGACAAGCCCAAGACATCGGCCGCGAAGGGCGGCCGCACTGTGCTCTGGCTCGGCCCAGACGAATGGCTTGTCATCGACGAGGCCGGCGGCGACCCCGTTGCCGATTGCGCTTCGGTCAAGGGCCTGCATTCGGCGGTTGACGTCTCGCACCGCAACGTCGCCATCGCGGTCACCGGCCCCCATGCTGCTGCCACCATCAATGCCGGCTGTCCGCAGGACCTGTCGCTTCAGGCCTTCCCTGTCGGTGCTGCCTCGCGCACCGTGCTTGGCAAGGTCGAGATGGTGCTGCTCCGGACCGGCGAGGACGCCTTCCGCGTTGAATGCTGGCGCTCGTTCTCCGACTACGTCTACGGCTTCCTGTCGGAGGCCGCGCGCGACGGCTAGCTCGTGCCAGCCCTAGGGCCACGCGGAAGATGCGCCGTGCCCCGGAACTTCGGGGCAGGGCAGGCGTTTGTTCTCGACGTCGAAAGAGAGGACAACGCCATGCCCGTACCAGGCCCCGGCCAGACCCGGCCGAAGCGCGTAAGGCGTGCGCGCCGCAGCGACGACCGGCCGAAGGACCAGCAGGTGCTGCAGGAAGAACTCGACGAGGGCCTGGAAGACAGCTTTCCGGCTAGCGACCCTGTGTCGGTGACCTCTACGACGATTTCCGGTTCGCCCGCACCCGACGGCGACGCGAACGGTGCCTGGAAGAACTAGGCGTCGTCCGTCGTCTATCGAGCAATCCTGGACGGTGTATGTGACGGCTCGTTCACGGCATGGATCCTAGGGTCTACGCGACGGAGCTGCGCTCCTGCTCCGCCCTAGGATGACGAATGCGATTTAAGGTTTCCGCTAGTCGCTGACGTTACGGCTGACAATCGCAAATCGGCATGGTCTCCGACTCGCAGTTGCCTCTTACGCCTTCGTCATCCTAGGGCGAAGCAGGAGCGCAGCTCCGTCGCGCAGACCCTAGGATCCATGCCGTGAGGCTGAGGCGTTGCGACGATTCAAGAGTCCAAAATACTATCCAGCCGCGCCCAGAATGCACACCCAAGCGCAAAAGCCGCCCTTTCGGGGCGGCTTTTGCGTCAACGTCCTGGGAGGATCAGTTGAAGCTCGGCACGATCCACGGGTTGACGTCGATGCCGATGCGCGGCTTTTCCGCGCTGATCGAGTTGGTCGTCTGCGGGCCCTTGTCGTCCTTGATGGAACCGGTCGAACCACAGTCGAGCTTCTGGCCCGATATGGTCTGGCTGCACGCAACAGGCGCGTGCGTCGTCTTGTGGGTGTCGTTTGCCATTGCAAAGCCGCTCGTCGCGGCGAGAGCCGCGAGCGCCAAAATAGTCCGTCGCATTGTCATCTCCGTAAATTTTTGCCGTACGTGTACGGTACAACTTACAGATACGGCCGCACCTTGCGTTTTGCAAGGGGTAAGCCGTACGCGTACGAAATTAATTTGGATGCACTGACTGCACTGCTACCCAGGACACATGCCGGGTTCGTCGGTGAGCGGCGGCGTCTCGCTGACGGCAAGGCCTGCCATGGCGAGGTCGCCCATCCGCATCACATAGGCCTTCGGATCGCCGAAGGGGTAAAAAGGGAAGGTGATCAGCAGCGAAACCGAGCCGTGCGCCACTGTCCACAGCGCGGTTGCGATGGCGCGGGCGTCGCCCTTCAGCACGCCGGCGGCAAGGCAGGCCTGGACCCGATCGATGATGATCTGGAAAGCGGGGTTCTCGCGTTCCATCTGCTCGAATGTTTCTTCGGGCGGGTGCTTCTGCTTTTCGGTCATGAACACGGTGCGGTATTCGTTCGGATTGCCTAGGCCGAACTCGGCATATTCGGCGAGTGCGGCCCGCATCGCCTCGATGGGGTCGTCGGGCTGGTTCTGCCGCATTCGCCGCGCTAGGTCGGCGAAGGCGTCCTCGGCCAGCGCCATCAGGATTTCCTGCTTGTCGGCAAAGTAGGAATAGACCGACATCGGCGCGTAGCCGACCCTTGTCGCCAGTTTGCGGATGGTCAGGCCGTCATAACCTTCCTCCCGCACGAGCGCGTGGGCCGCCGCAACCAACTCGGCCCTCAGTTCGGCCTTCTGGAGCTCGCGTCGTTGTGCTGCACTGCTGGACAAGAACCCGCCCTACTACTTCCCTTGATCAGATCGGCCGAGTCTATACGCCAGCCAATGATGCGGCAAGGCGAGCGACGACGTAGCTCATCGGGACTAAGGCCGGCGGGGGGCTGAGCCGCCCAAGGGTCAGGCGGTTTCGCGCTTGGGCTCGACGAACGTCATGGTCAGCCAGCGCGCCGTCAATGCCGGCTTCTTCTGGTCCTCGATCTCGATCGTCACGTCATGGGTGGCCTGGATCCAGCCGGACGGGCGGATCTTCAGGCCGGAGAGCACGAAGCGGGTGCGGATGCGCGAGCCGGTTTTCACCGGGGCAACGAACTTCAGCTCCTCGAAGCCCTGGTTGATGCCCATGCTGCCGCCTTCGACCGAAGGCAGCGTGTCGAAGGTCATCGCCGAAAGCAGCGACAAGGTCAGGAAGCCATGCGCGATGGTGCCGCCGAAAGGCGTCTCGGCCGCGGCGCGGTCGGGGTCGCAATGGATGAACTGGTGGTCGTCGGTCGCATCGGCGAACTGGTCGATCATCAGCTGGGTGACGGTGCGCCAAGGCGAGACGCCAACCTCCTTGCCGAGGTTGGCCTGAAGTTCGTCGAGGGTGATCGATTTCAGGCTCATTGCATCCTGTCCTGCATAAGTAAAAGTCATGCGGCGCTGTAACTGCGAGGACTGATACAGAATCAGACACGCCATGTCATCGCTTGCGGCGGCAAATCAGTCGCAGATTGGCCAGTATCAGTTGATGATGTTGCTATTCCGCCGGTTCGACGCCAGTATAGGCGGCTTCCTCGAGCTCGCGCTTGAGGCGGCTCTCCTCGGCAACCTTGGGCGTGATGAAGCGGCCGAGCAGCAGATAGGCCACCGGCGTCAGGAACAGCGTCGAGATCGTTGCCAGGCCAAGGCCGCCGACGATCACCCAGCCGAGCGCGATGCGCGCCTCCGCGCCAGCGCCCTGCGCCAGCACCAGCGGCAGGCCGCCGAGCACGGTACAGATCATCGTCATCATCACCGGCCGCAGGCGGATCGTCGCCGCTTCCTCGATCGCCTGGCGCACGCCCATGCCGCGGTCGCGCAGCTGGTTGGCGAACTCGACCACCAGGATGCCGTTCTTGGCCATGACGCCGACAAGCAGCACAAGGCCGATCTGGCTGTAGGCATTGAGCGAGGTTCCCGTGAGGATCAGCGCGAAGACGGCGCAGGCGAGACCCAGCGGCACGGTTGCCATGATGATCACCGCCGAAACGAAGCTCTCGAACTGCGCTGCCAGCACCAGCAGGATGATGACGATGGCAAAGCCAAAGATCGTCAGCATGGAACCGCTGGTCTCGTTCAGCGTCGCTGCTTCGGCAAGCGGCAACAACCGGCTGCCCGCAGGCATCACCGGTGCTGCGATCTGCTCGACTTGCTTCAGCGCCTCGCCGAGCGCGAAGTCGTCGGCGAGGCCGGCGGTGATCGCCACCGAGCGCTGCTGCTGTTCACGCGACAGCGACGGTGGCACGGCGCGCTCACTGAGCGTGGCGATCGTCGACACCGGCACGAAGCGGCCGTCGGTCGTGCGGATGAAGATGTTTTCGAGGTCGGTCGAATCATTGATCGGGTTGGTGGTCGAGACCAGCTTCACGTCGTAGCTGCGGTCTTCGATGAACACGCTGGTGATCTTGCGGCCGTCGAGCATCGCCTGCAGCGCCGGCGACAGCCCCTTGATGTCGATACCGAGGTCGGAGGCGCGCTCGCGGTCGACGGTGACGAACAGCTGCGGCTGGTTGGCGTCAGTCGAAAGCCGCGGCTGGCGGAAGCGCGGGTCCTTCTCCATCTCGGCCAGCACCTTGGCGGCGGCGGTGCCGAGGTCGGCGTAGCTGTTGCCGATCAGAGCAAACTGCAGGCCATTGCCGGCGCCGCGGATGCCGAGGCTGTTGGGCTGGCCGACGGTGGTGCGCACGCCTGGCACCTGGCTGGTGCGGGCCAAGATGTCGGCGGCGATCTCCTGCTGGGTGCGGCTGCGCTCGCTCCACGGCGCCAGCGACAGCACCATGAAGCCGCTGTTGTTGTTGTTGCCCATGCCGGCGCTGACGAAGGTGCTTTCGATCTCGCCTGACTTGCGCAGCGGTTCGATGAGGCCCTCGATGCGGCGCAGCTGCGAGGCGGTGTAGTCGAGGCTGACGCCTTGCGGAGCCGAGACACGCAGCATCACCAGCGAGCGATCCTCGGTCGGCGTCAGTTCCTGGCGCACGCTGCCAAAGGCGACATAGGCGGCACCGGCAAACAGCAGCGACACCAGGATGACGATGGCGGGCGCATTGAGGCAGGCATGCAGGCAGCGTTTGTAGAGTGCGGCAAGCTTGGTGCCGAGCTTGCCGAGCGCGCCGCCATGGCTGTGCTCGATGCTCTTTTCGGTCAGCATGCGCGAGGCCAGCATCGGGCACAGCGACAGCGCGACGATCGACGACAACAGCACCGAGATCGCCAGCACGAAGCCAAATTCGCGGAACAGGCCGCCGGTCTGGCCGGGCAGGAACGAGATCGGGATGAACACCGCGGCAAGCGTTGCCGTTGTTGCCACCACCGCGAAGAACACCTCCTGCGTGCCGAGCACGGCAGCGGCGCGAGGGCCCATGCCCTCGTTGCGGCGGCGCACGATGTTTTCGAGCACGACGATGGCGTCGTCGACGACAAGGCCTGTCGCCAGCACCAGCGCCAGAAGCGTCAGGATGTTGACCGAGAAGCCGGCGAGATAGATCCCGGCGATGGTGCCGATCATCGCCACCGGCATGGCAAAGCCGGGGATCAGTGTCGCGCGCCAGTCCTGCAGGAAGGCGTAGATGACGATCAGCACGATGGTCACCGACAGGATCAGCGCGATCTCGACCTCGTGGATGGCGCCCTGGACGAAGGTGGCATCATCGGAGGTGACGCGGATGGTCATGCCGGCGGGCAAGGTGGTCTGGATCTTCTCGGCTGCCGCGCGCACGCCCTTGGAGATGTCGAGCGTGCTCGACTGGGCCTGGCGCACGATGCCGATGCCGATGCCGGTCTTGCCGTCGGAGCGCAGCGAGGTTGAGCCGGGATCGCCGCCGAGCGTGACGGTGGCGACGTCGCCGAGCTTGGTCCTGCCGTTGATGATGATGCTTTCGAAGGCCTCGGGCGTCGTCACCGCGGCGCTGGCGCGGACGATCAGGTCCTGGTTGCCGACGGTCAGCGACCCCGCCGGCGCGTCGAAGGACACGCTCGCCAGCGCATTGGAGATGTCGGCCAGCGTCAGGCCGAGGCTCGCCACCTTGGCCTGGTCGATGTCGACGCGGAATATCTTGGCGCGGTCGCCATAGGTCTGCACGTCGGCGACGCCGTCGACGGCGGCCAGCGTGTCGACGATCTGGTCCTCGACCAGGATGGTCATGTCCTCGACCGGCATGGTGTCGGAGGTCACCGCCAGGCGCATCACCGCGTCGGCGTTGGCGTCGGCCTTGACGATGCGTGGCGCATCCGCGTCGTCGGGCAGCGAATTGGTCACCCGGCCGACGGCATCGCGCATGTCGGAAGCCGCAACGTTGAGGTCGACGCCGTCGTTGAATTCGACGGTGACCCGGCTGTTGCCGTAGGACGAGCTCGACGAGATCGACTTGACGCCGGTGACGCGTGCCACGGCACCTTCGACCACTGCCGTCACCTCGCGGTCGACGATTTCCGCGGCAGCGTCCGAATAGCTTGTCGACACGGTGATGACCGGTCGGTCGACGTCGGGCAGTTCGCGCACCTCTACACCGTAGAAGGCGGCCAGGCCGGCAACCACGATCAGCGTGTTGATGACGAAGGCCAGCACCGGGCGGCGCACGAAAAGTGCGGTGATGCCTTTTTCGGCGTTGTCGTTTTGCATGGTGCTCATATCAGCGCTCCCGCTCAGGAGCCGCTGCCGGCGGGCTCGCGGCCGGCAATCAGCAGCTCAGCCCCTTCGCGCACCGTGTGAATGCCTTCGGTCACGACCTTGTCGCCCGCGGTCAGCGCCGCCTGCACCAGCACGCTGTCGGTGTTGCGCTGGATGATGCGCACCGGTACGCGCTTGGCCTTGCCATTGTCGAGCGCCCAGACGAAGGCGCCGTCGCCGCCCCACTGGATCGCCAGGGGATCGACCGAGGGATAGGTATCGCCGGGAAACTGCATTCCGACCTGGAACGACATGCCGGCACGCAGCGCATCATCGTCATTGTCGAGGCGGGCCTGGATGCGCAGCGTGCGGCTTTGCTCGTCGAGCCGGTTGTCGACCGCGCTGACCTCGCCTTCGAACACCCGGCCGGGACGGGCGACCGAACTGGCCGATAGCGGCGCGCCGACCGAGATCAAGCCGGTGAAGCGTTCCGGCACCCAGATGTCGACGATGATCCTGGAGCGGTCGTCGATGGTGGCGATGGTGGTCTGGCTGGTGACATAGTTGCCGGCTTCGACCGGCAGGATGCCGACGATGCCGGCGATTGGTGCGGTGATGGTGCGGCGGTCGAGCGCGAGTGCCGCGTCGCGCACGCCAAGGCGTGCATTGTCGAGCGCGAGCTCGGCCTCCCGGAGCTGCACCGCACTCGCGGTGTTGGTGGCGCGCAGCGCCTTGATGCGCTCCAGCGCCGCCTCGGCGTCGCCTTGGGCGATGCGGGCGCGTTCGAGCGCGATCTCTTCCGAATCCGAATCGAGCTTGGCAACGATGGTGCCGGCCTCGATCTTTTCACCGGCGCTGACCGTAATTTCGGTCAGCCGTCCGGAGGCATAGGGGTTGATGACGACCGAGTTCAGCGCCCGGCCGGTGCCGATCGCCGACAGCCGGTCGTTGATCGTGCCCGTGGCCACTGTCTGGGTGACGACCGGCGTCTGCGGCTGGCCGCCGCGATTGCCGCCGCGATTGCCGCCGCGATTGCCACCGCTGCCGCTACGCGCCGTCTGCGGCTGTTCGGTCTTGGCCTGGGCCCAGTCGATGCCCCAACTGGCGAGAACCGTGCGCGAGCTCGGCACCAGCAGCACCCATCCGGCGGCTGCCGCAAGCACAATGACAATTGCCAAGACAATCTGCTTCCAGGCGGCCATGCGTACTCCGGTCTGCTGCGTTTTCGTTCCGCTCGGGAACACGTGGCTTCTCATCGCGGGCAAAGCACTGCGCCGTCGCTGCGCCTTGCCAAGGGATCGTTGGTCGGCAACCGGGCGCGGACGGGCGCCAGTATAGCCTAGTTCGTCAGCGGAGGCTTAGGGCAAATCTCGGCGGGTAGCACATTAAATCTGCGTAATATTTGCCGGATTGGCTCTGGTTCAGCGCAGATCCTCGATCGCGCGGATGCGCTTTGCGCCCTCGCTTTCGAGCTGGCGCGTCAGCGCGCCGATCACCGCTTCGGCGGCGACGAACAGCGCCGCCGACGAGTCCCAGGCCGAAGGCACCGCCGTGCGTCCGGCAACGACGTGGCGGGCGAAGCGTGCGATCGGCGACAGCCACTGGTCGGTGAACAGGACGATCGTCGCGCCCCTGTTGTGGGCCTTCTCGGCGAAACGTATCAGGCTGTCCTGGTAGCGGCGGATGTCGAAGATCAGCAGCGTGTCGCGCTTGCCCATGTCGATCAGCCTGTCGCGCCACAGGCTTTCCTGGCCGACGAGATGGGTGACGTTGGGCCGGATCAGGTTGAGATGAGCCGCCATGTAGCGCGCCAGGGGATCGGTGAAGCGTCCGCCGACGAGATAGACATGCGCCTTTGGGTTGGCAAGCTGGGCAACGATGTCGGAGAGCTGCCGGTCGGAGATATGCCTGAACGTCTCGCGAATGTTTTCCAGTACGGCTTCAAGGATCGGCGCCGTGGAAGCGGGCAGGGGCGATTGCGTGGTGTTGGTGCGCGAGGCAGGCGATTGCAGCTGTGCCGCCAGCTCATCCTGCAGTGCCGACTGGAAGTCGGGATAGTTCTGGAAGCCGAGCCTGGAGACGAAACGCAGGATGGTTGGGGAGGAAACGCCGGCCTGCTGGGAGAATTCGGCGACCGTCTTGAGGCCGATCAGCGGGTAGGATGCGATCAGCGTCTGCGCTGCCCGGCGCTCGCCGGCAGGCATGGTGTCGATCTTTTCGGTGATCAGTTCGGCAACGCTCGAAACCATCTCATCCCCTGCTGTATCGGTTGCCGCCCTGGCCCAGCGCACAGTCTGGTTCAGGCCTGAAATGACATTTGACAAACTCCTGCAAAGTGTATGAAATCATCCGCAGGGGCGCAATGAACAAAAATACGTAACATACGATACGGCCCCGGGGATGACTGAATGGGATCGGGCCAGGCCGCTGCGCGTGCAATGTCGAATGCCGTCCGGGTGACAAACCGGGCCGGGCGCAGCCCCTTTGTCATCCTGTGCGACCATGCCTCCAATCATCTGCCCGCAAGCTTTGGCACGCTCGGCCTTGATGCGTCCGAGATGCTGCGCCACATCGCCTGGGATCCCGGCGCCTTGCCTGTCGCCCATCGCCTGGCCGAGGGCCTCGACGCGACGCTTGTCGAATCCTGCGTGTCGCGGCTCGCCATCGACTGCAACCGCCCGCTCGGCGCTCACGACCTGATCCCGGAGATCAGCGAAACCACCGCCATCCCTGGAAACGCGGCACTCTCGGCCACTCAGCGCGAGGCGCGAATCGCGCTATCTTGGCGCCCGTTCCATGATGCGATCGACGAGGTCGTTGCGGAACGGCACCGCGAAGGGCGGGAGACGAGACTGGTGTCTGTCCATTCCTTCACTCCTGTCTACAAGGGCGTTTCGCGCCCCTGGCACATTGGCATCATCCATGACGAGGACTCCCGGCTCGCCGCACCGCTGATCGCGGCGCTCAAGGGGCTCGACGGCGTCAAAGTCGGCGTCAACGAGCCCTACGCGCCAGCCGACCGCGTCTACTTCACCTTGGAACACCACGGCAGGTCGCGCGGTCTGCCGTGCGCGATGATCGAAATCCGCAACGACGAAATCTCGGCGCAGACCGGGCAGCGGAAATGGGCGGATCTGCTCACGGGCATCTTTGCAGAGCTCGAACCGGAAGCGGGCGAGGCTGCCCCATTCCAGGCGAGCCCCAGTCGCGCAGCTCAATCGAAGGCATAACAATAAGGGGACACTGAAATGGCAGCACCTGGTTATACCGAGAAAGACAAGAGCGAGGACGTCAAAGTCCTCCACAGTATGGGCTATGCCCAGGAACTCCAGCGGTCGATGAGCCGCTTCTCCAATTTCGCGATTTCGTTCTCGATCATCTGTATCCTGTCGGGCGGCATCAACTCCTTCGCGCAGGCGATCTCGTCGATCGGCGGCGCTGGCGCTGGCATCGGCTGGATTTTCGGCTGTATCATCTCCGGCATGTTCGCCCTGTCGATGGCGCAGATCGCTTCGGCGTTTCCGACGGCCGGCGGCCTCTATCACTGGGCATCTATCCTCGGCAACCGCTTCACCGGCTGGCTGACCGCCTGGCTCAACCTGCTCGGTCTGATCACGGTCATGGGCGCCATCAACATCGGCACGGCGTTCTTCTTCCAGGGTACCTTCGGCAGCTATGTCGGCATGGATGTATCGGCCGGTCACATCGTCGCCTTCGTGACGCTGATCACCGTCATCCAGGCGCTGTTCAATCATCTCGGTATCAAGGTCACGACGTTCCTGACCGACATTTCCGGCTACATCATTTTCGCCACCACGGCGGCACTTGTCGTCGCCTGCCTTGTCTACGCGCCCGCGCTTGATTTCTCGCGGCTGTGGACCTTCACGAACTATTCTGGCGAAGCGGGCGGCAATGTGTTCCCGCAGAGCGACAACATGGGCTACCTGTTCCTGCTTTGCCTGTTGCTGCCGGTCTATACGATCACCGGCTACGACGCTTCGGCCCACACATCGGAAGAGACCGTCAATGCCGCCAACTCGGTGCCACGCGGCATCGTGTCGGCCGTGTTGTGGTCGTCGCTGGTCGGCTGGGTGATGATCTGCGCGATCACGCTGGCCATTCCGGACATGGGTGTGGCAGCCAAGCAGGGCTGGGGCATGTTCTTTGGAACGATGGATGCCATCCTGCCGACCACGTTCAAGCAGATCCTGTACTTCCTGATCTTCATCACGCAGTTCCTTTGTGGCCTCGCCACCGTCACGTCGGCATCGCGCATGCTGTTTGCGTTCTCGCGTGACGACGGCATGCCGATCGGCTCCAAGGCCCTGGCGACGGTGTCGCCGAAGTACCGGACGCCAGTGACGGCGATCTGGACTGCCGCCATCCTTGAAATCCTCTACGTCTTCCTGGCGCAGTTCGTTTCGATCGGCGGCACCAACCTCTACACCATCGTCGTCAACTCGACCCTGGTGTTCCTGTTCCTCTCATTCACCATTCCGCTGGTGCTGGCGATGTTTGCCTACGGCACGCCGAAATGGCCGAATCCTGGCCCATGGGCGATGTCCGGCGGGCTCTACAAGCTGGTCACCTTCCTGTCGGTCGTCGGCATGGCCGTCATCTTCTACATTGCCATCCAGCCGCCGAACGACAAGGTTCTGTGGATCGTGCTCGGCTTCGTCGTGCTGGCCGCCGTGCTCTGGTTCACCGTCGAGAAGGGGCGCTTCCAGGGCCCGCCGATCGGCGATCAGATCGCCAAGCGAAAGGCGATCATCGAGGCGGCTGAACGCGCCGTCGGCGAAACCGGACACTGACAGTTCTCAAAATGGCCGTGGCCGGCCATGCGCCGGCCACGTCTTGTTTCAACCCTCAGAACGATCTTCCAAAACCTGAAAGTGGCATTGCCCGGAGCGGAACAAAAATGGCTGGAAATCTCTCATTCGATCAGTTGAAAAAGGCAGTCGCCGCGGGCGAGATCGACACGGTCCTCGCTTGTGCCGTCGACATGCAGGGCCGTCTGGTCGGCAAGCGGTTTTTGGCCAAGTACTTCGTTGAATCCGCCTATGACGAGACCCATGGCTGCAACTATCTGTTGGCCAACGACATCGATATGGAGCCGGTGCCCGGCTACAAGGCGGCCAGCTGGTCGAAGGGCTATGGCGATTTCGTCATGAAGCCCGACCTCAACACCATCCGTAACGTGCCCTGGCTCGAAAAGACGGCGCTGCTGCTCTGCGACCTCAAGGATCACCACACACATGAGGATCTGGCGCATTCGCCGCGCGGCATCCTGCGCAAGCAGGTCAAGCGGCTGCAGGATCGCGGCTATCTCGCCTATTTCGCCTCCGAGCTCGAATTCTACCTGTTTTCCGAAACCTACGATTCGGCGCGCGCCAAGCACTGGCAGAATCTCGACACCGCATCGCCCTATATCGGCGACTACCTGATCGGCATCACCACCAAGGAAGAAGGCGTCATGCGTCGGCTTCGCAACGAGATGGAAGCCGCCGGCATCCCGATCGAAAACTCCAAGGGCGAGTGGGGCCCAGGCCAGGAAGAGATCAACGTCCGCTATGCCGAAGTGCTCGAGATGGCCGATCGCCATGTCATCTTGAAGAACGGCGCCAAGGAAATCGCAGCCAGCGAAGGCAAGGCGATCTCCTTCATGTCCAAATACAATTACGGCCTCGCCGGCAACTCCAGCCACATCCACAATTCGCTGTGGAGCGCGGATGGCAAGACGCCGCTGTTCTACGAAAAGGGTGCCGAGTGGACGTTGTCCAGGCTCGGCCAGCAATGGTCGGCCGGCCAGCTCAAATACGCCAAGGAGTTCACCTGGTTCCTGGCGCCCTACATCAATTCCTACAAGCGCTTCCAGTCGGGCACCTTTGCGCCGACCAAGATCATGTGGAGCGAGGACAATCGCACCGCCGGCTTCCGCCTCTGCGGCGAGGGCACCAAGGGCATCCGCATGGAGTGTCGCATCGGCGGCGCCGACCTCAACCCCTATCTCGCCTTCGCCGCGCTGATCGCCGCCGGCCTTGCCGGCATCGATGAAAAGCTCGAGCTGCAGAAGCCGTTTGTCGGCGACGCCTATCAGGCTGCCAGCCTGCCCGAAATTCCCAAGACCTTGCGCGATGCCACCGAGACCCTGGCATCGTCGAAGATGCTGCGGGAAGCACTCGGCGAAGAGGTCGTCGAGCACTACGTCCACACCGCGCGCTGGGAGCAGTTCGAATACGACCGCCGCATCACCGACTGGGAATTGCACCGCGGTTTCGAGCGGTACTAAAGTCATCATCATTGCGTGACCCTCCCTTGGGCCTGCCGGCCAGGGGAGGGTGTTGAACTTGGAAGGACAAAAAACATGACCGAGACGGTCAAACTCAAATCCCCCATCGATGGCTCGATCTTTGTCGAGCGGCCGGTCGCTTCCGACCAGGCGGTCAATGCCGCGGTCGAACGCGCGCGCACCGCGCAGGCCGACTGGGCCCGGGTGCCTGTGGCCGAGCGTGCCAGCTACATGCTCAAGATGCTCGAGGCGCTGGTTGCGATGAGCGACGAGATCGTGCCGGAACTGGCCTGGCAGATGGGCCGGCCGACCCGCTATGGCGGCGAATTCGGCGGCGTCAAGGAACGCACCAACTACATGGTCGAGATCGCCGAACGCGCTTTGGCGCCGGTGCTCGCCTCCAACCCCAAGGACGGCTTCCTCCGCTACGTGAAGAAGGATCCGCTCGGCGTGGTGATGGTCATCGCGCCATGGAATTATCCCTACCTCACCGCCGTCAACACCATCGTGCCGGCGCTGATCGCCGGCTCGACGGTCATCCTCAAGCATGCCGCGCAGACGCTGCTGGTCGGCGAGCGCTTCGCCAAGGCCTTCGAGGCCGCCGGCCTGCCGAAATACGTCTTCCAGAACTTGGTGCTCAACCACGCCCAGACAGAGAAGCTGCTCGCCTCGGGCAAGATCGACCACGTCAACTTCACCGGCTCGGTCGCCGGCGGCCGCGCCATCGAGAAGGCGGCTGCGGGCACCTTCATGACGCTCGGCCTCGAGCTTGGCGGCAAGGACCCGGCCTATGTGCTGCCCGACGCCAAGCTCGACCATGCCGTTGCCAATCTCGTCGAGGGCGCGTTCTTCAATTCGGGCCAGTGCTGCTGCGGCATCGAGCGCGTCTATGTCCATGAGAAGATCTACGATCAGTTCGTCGAGGGCTTCATCGCCGAGACCAAAAGCTATGTGCTCGGCAATCCACTCGAACAGGCAACGACGATGGGTCCGATGGCGCAGGCGCGCTTCGCCGACTTCATCCGCGAGCAGAAGGCCGAGGCCCTGCGCAAGGGCGCGGTCGCCCACATGAACACCAAAGACGACCAGGACAAGGCCGGCTCGCCCTACCTGCCGGCCGAGGTGCTGACCAATGTCGACCACCAGATGTCGGTGATGCGCGACGAAAGCTTCGGCCCCATCGTCGGCATCATGAAGGTGCGCAACGACGACGAGGCGATCGCCCTGATGAACGACAGCCCCTACGGCCTGACCGCCTCGATTTGGACCGCCGACACCGAGCACGCCATTGCAGTCGGCGACCGCGTCGAGACAGGCACCGTGTTCATGAACCGCTGCGACTATCTCGATCCCGCACTGGTGTGGACCGGCGTCAAGGACACCGGAAAGGGCGCTGCGCTCTCGCAGATCGGCTACGACAACCTGACCCGGCCGAAGTCGTATCACCTGCGCGAGAAGATCTAGGTCGTCGATTAATGAACTACCCCTCTCCGCCTCGCTGCGCTCGGCACCTCTCCCCAAAGGGGCGAGGAAATGCTGCTGCGTCGGCGGCGCCTTTCAAGCTTGGGTTCCTCGCCCCTTTGGGGAGAGGTGGCCCGCAGGGCCGGAGAGGGGATCTTTGCAAACGTGGAAAGCCAGCAAACCCATGACAAAACTCGTTTCCAAGTGGAATTACCCGACCACCGTTCGTTTCGGCGCCGGCCGCATCTCAGAGCTGCCTGACGTGCTTGCCGCCACCGGCATCAAGAAGCCGCTGTTCGTCACCGATCCGGGCCTCGCCAAGCTGCCGGTCGTCGCCTCGACGCTGAAGATCCTCGACGATGCCAAGGTGCCGTATGGCGTCTTCTCCGACGTCAAGCCGAACCCGGTCGAATCCAACCTCACCGCCGGCATCGCCGCCTTCAAGAAGGGCAAGCACGATGGCGTCGTCGCCTTTGGCGGCGGTTCGGCGCTCGACCTTGGCAAGCTGATCGCTTTCCAGGCCGGCCAGACGCTGCCAGTGTGGGATTTCGAGGATGTCGGCGACTGGTGGACCCGCGCCAATTCCGACGCCATCGCGCCGATCATCGCGGTGCCGACCACCGCCGGCACCGGCTCCGAAGTCGGCCGCGCCGGCGTCATCACCAATGAAGAGACCCACACCAAGAAGGTCATCTTCCATCCCAAGCTTCTGCCGGCGATCGTCATCGCCGATCCGGAGCTGTCGGTCGGCATGCCGTCCTTCATCACCGCCGGCACCGGCATGGACGCCTTCGCCCATTGCCTCGAGGCCTATTGCGCGCCCGGCTATCATCCGATGGCCGACGGCATCGCCGTCGAGGGCATCCGCCTAGTGTTCGAGAATCTGCCCAAGGCCTATGCCAACGGCAAGGACCTGACCGCCCGCGCTCACATGATGAGTGCTGCCGCCATGGGTGCCGCCGCCTTCCAGAAGGGCCTCGGCGCGATCCATTCGCTGTCGCATCCGATCGGCGCGCTCTACGACACCCACCACGGCATGACCAACGCTGTGTTCATGCCCTACGTGCTCGCCTTCAACCGCGACGCCATCGAGGAACGCATTGTTCGCCTGTCCGCCTATTGCGGCATCAAGGGCGGTTTCGACGGTTTCGCCAAGGCGGTGATCAAGCTGCGCAAGGAGCTCAAGGTGCCGCACGCGCTGCCCGGCCTGATCAAGGGCCTCGACATGGACAAGAAGCGCAAGACGCTGATTGCCGACATGGCGGTCGTTGATCCGACGGCTGGCGGCAACCCGGTCAAGCTCACCAAGAAGGCCGCACTCGGCTTGCTTGAAAACGCCATCGAAGGGACGGTTTGAGACCAGTGCCAGAAGGAAAAGCCGACTTGTATAGTCGGCAAAACAAAGGGGAGGGGCTTGGGAGGGATCCGGAATTTAATTAGCCGGTAAACAACGGCGACGATTGCGACAACCGATTAAAAGTAGTTAACTTTTTTCCACTGCGGGCGCTGGCTTCATGGAACTTTCATGTGACTGTCACATGAAGCCATTACCGCATCGCAGGCGTCTCATGGCGTCAGTTCAACGGAGAGAACAACATGTTCAAGTTTGCAGGGAAAGTGCTTTCCCTAAGCGCGGCGTCGCTGATGGTGACGACGGCTTTTGCGTCGGCCCAGGATATGGCCGCACTCGAAGCCGCCGCGAAGGCGGAGGGCCAGCTGACCACGATCGCGCTGCCGCATGACTGGTGCGGCTACGGCGCCGTCATCGAAGGTTTCAAGAAGAAGTACCCAGAGATCACCGTCAACGAGCTGAACCCCGACGCGGGCTCCAGCGACGAGATCGAGGCGATCAAGGCGAACAAGGACAACAAGGGCCCGCAGGCGCCTGACGTCATCGACGTCGGTCTGTCCTACGGCCCGCAGGCCAAGGCCGACGGCCTGATCCAGCCCTACAAGGTCGCGACCTGGGACTCGATCCCCGACACCGCCAAGGATGCTGAAGGCTACTGGTACGGCGACTATTACGGCGTGCTGTCCTTCGAAGTGAACAAGGACCTCGTCAAGAACGCGCCGGCCGACTGGGCCGACCTGCTCAAGGACGAATACAAGAACTCGGTTGCGCTCGCCGGTGATCCGCGCGCGTCCAACCAGGCGATCCAGGGCGTCTATGCCGCCGGTCTCGGCGCAGGTGCCACCGACGCCGCTTCGGCTGCCGAGAAGGGCCTCGCCTTCTTCAAGGAACTGAACGCCAAGGGCAACTTCGTGCCGGTCATCGGCAAGTCGGCCACCTTGGCACAGGGCCAGACCCCGATCCTGATCACCTGGGACTACAACGCCCTTGCTGGCCGCGACACGCTGAACGGCAACCCGCCGGTCGACGTCGTCGTCCCGGCTTCGGGCGTCGTTGCCGGCGTCTACGTCCAGGCGATCAGCGCCTATGCGCCGCATCCCAACGCAGCCAAGCTGTGGATGGAATACCTCTACTCCGACGAAGGTCAGCTCGGCTGGCTGAAGGGCTACTGCCACCCGATCCGCTTCAACGATCTCGCCAAGAACGGCAAGATCCCGCAGGAAATGCTCGACAAGCTGCCGCCGGCCGCTGCCTATGAAAAGGCCGTGTTCCCGACGCTTGACGACCAGGCCAAGGGCAAGGAAGCGATCACCAAGCAGTGGGATGCCGTTGTCGGCGCCAACGTTCAGTAACTGAGCATCTGCTATCGCGGGCGGCTTCGCGGCCGCCCGCATCTCTCTCAAGACGGCGCCCCGATGACCCAAGCCAGCATATCCGACACGGCCATCGCCACACGCTCCGCTCCGCCGGATGCTCGCAGCGGTTTCCGCTTGCCGACCCATTGGCTCGGCGTCGCGCCATTCTTCATCTTCGCCCTGATGTTCTTGATCCTGCCGACGCTCTATCTCGTCGTCGGCGCGTTCCAGAACGACCAGGGCCAGTACACGCTCGACAACATCCGCCAGCTCTTCATCGACAAGTCGATCCGCGATGCCTACTGGGTGTCGATCAAGATCAGCTTCTGGTCCGCCACCATTGGCGCCTTCATCGGCCTCGCCATGGCGATCGCCATCGTGCGCGGCGGCTTGCCAGCCTGGGTGCGCTCGTCGACGATGACGTTTTCGGGCGTCGCCTCCAATTTCGCCGGCGTGCCGCTGGCATTCGCCTTCCTCGCCACGCTTGGCCGTCTCGGCCTCGTCACAGTCCTGCTGCGCAACATCGGCATCGACATCTATGCGATGGGCTTCAACGTACTGACGTCGGTGGGGCTGATCATCGTCTATCTGTTCTTCCAGATCCCGCTGATGATCGTCATCATCACGCCGGCGATCGACGGCCTCAAGCGCGAGTGGGGCGAGGCAGCTGCCACGCTCGGCGCCACCACATGGCAGTACTGGCGCATGGTCGTCATTCCGGTGCTGTGGCCGAGCTTCCTCGGCACGGTCATCTTGCTGTTTGCCAATTCTTTCGGCGCCATCGCCACGGCCTATGCCTTCACCGGCTCGTCGCTCAACATCGTGCCGATCAAGCTCTACGCCCAGATCCGCGGCGACGTGCTGCATAATCCGCATCTCGGCTATGCGCTTGCCTTCGGCATGATCGTGGTCACCGGCCTCGCCAACATCTTCTACATCTGGTTCCGCACCCGCAGCGAGAGGTGGCTGAAATGAAGACCAGTCGCTTCTGGGCCTGGCTCGTCTTTGTCGTCGGCGCCGCCTATTTCTTCATCCCGTTGATCGCCACCTTCGAGTTCTCGCTGCGCATGCGCCGCGGCGTCTATTCCTTCGACGCCTACCGCGTCGTGCTCGGCGATGCGCGTTTCCAGGAGACCTTCGCCTATTCGGTGACGGTCGCGGTGTTCACCATCCTGCTCGGCGTGTTCCTCGTCGTGCCGACCGCTTACTGGATCAGGCTGCGCATGCCGCAGCTCAGACCGGTCGTCGAGTTCATCACGCTTTTGCCGCTGGTCATCCCGGCGATCGTCATCGTCTTCGGCTACATCAGGATGTACGGCTCAAATTCGCCGCTGCCGTTCCTCGGCTCGGCGCGCGGCACCGACGCGCTGCTGGTCATCGGCTATGCGACGCTTGCACTGCCTTACATGTACCGGGCCGTCGACACCGGCCTGCGCACCATCGACGTGCGCACGCTGACCGAGGCAGCACAGATCCTCGGCGCCGGCTGGACCACGATCATCGCCCGCGTCATCCTGCCCAATGTGCTGATTGCCGTGCTGTCGGGCGCCTTCCTGACCTTCGCCATCGTCATCGGCGAGTTCACGCTGGCGAGCCTGCTCAACCGTCCTGCCTTCGGTCCTTATCTGCAGAACATCGGCGCCAACCGCGCCTATGAGCCGGCAGCGCTTGCGGTCATCGCCTTTGCCATCACCTGGGGCTGCATGTCGGTGATCCAGATTCTCGCCCGTTTCGCGCCGAAGTCGGCAAACCGCCCGAACTGAACAAGAAGAGCACAAGCCAATGGCCGATCCCTTCCTTTCCATCCAGAGCGTCAAGAAGTCCTTCGGCAACGTCGCCGTGGTCAAGGACTTCAACCTCGACGTCGGTGCCGGCGAGTTCGTCTCCTTCCTCGGACCATCGGGCTGCGGCAAGACCACGATGCTGCGCATCGTCGCCGGATTCGAGGAGCCCTCGGCCGGCAAGGTGCTGATCGGCGGCAAGGACGTCACCGGCCTCAAGCCCAACCAGCGCAACATCGGCATGGTGTTCCAGGCCTATGCGCTGTTCCCCAATCTGACCGTCGCCCAGAACATCGGCTTCGGCCTCAAGGTCGCCGGCATGCCCAAGGCCGAGGCCCAGGCGCGCATCGACGAGATGCTCGGCATCATCAAGCTGCCCGACTTCGGCGATCGCTATCCCTACCAGCTCTCCGGCGGCCAGCAGCAGCGCATCGCGCTGGCGCGCGCCCTTGCGCCCAAGCCCAAGCTGCTGTTGCTCGACGAGCCGCTGTCGGCGCTCGACGCCAAGGTGCGCATTTCGCTGCGCGAGGAAATCCGCTCGATCCAGAAAAAGCTCGGCATCACCACCATCTTCGTCACCCACGACCAGGAAGAGGCGCTGTCGATGTCCGACCGCATCGTGGTGATGAACGAGGGCCGCGCCGACCAGACCGGCACGCCGTTCGAGATCTACAACCGCCCCTCGACCAAGTTCGTCGCCAATTTCGTCGGCACGCTCAACGTGCTCGAAGGCACGATCAGCGACGCGGCATCCGGCACGGTCAAGATCAACGCCGAGGAGATCGGCCTCAAGGGCAAGCTCAACGGTTCAAAGGCTGGCGACACGCTGTCGCTGGCGCTCAGGCCCGAGGCAATCTCGCTCGGCCGCAAGGCCGGCAACGATTCGAACCTGACCGGCCAGATCGCCGACGTGCATTTCCTGGGCTCGGTCATCCGCGTCCGCGTCGGCGTCGGCCAGAACGTGGTCTCGCTCGACACCTTCAACAGCCCGAGCAGCCCGCCTCCGGTCGTCGGCCAGAAGACCGAAATTAGCTTCTCGTCGGGCGACGTGCTGGTGCTGCATTAGGGGGCTGGGGCGCTTTTGCGCACGTGACTATTGGCTTTGCGCGAGGCGGGAATTTCCCGCCTCGTTTGCGTTTGGGGCGAGCCGACCGGGGAGAAGATATCCACGGTTGGGGACGTTTTCGCCGTCAGCCGATTTCGTCGGCGCGCGCTTTTAACCGGCCAATCGCCGCCCTCTCATTCCTTCGCACCCCCCTCTGGCCTGCCGGCCATCTCCCCCACAAGGAGGGAGATTAGTCGCGTCGCCGGCGGCGCTCATCCTGCAATGTAGCAAGGTAAGCCTTGCCACGTTGGGCGAGGGGCCGATGTAGGCCTAATCTCCCTCCTTGTGGGGGAGATGGCCGGCAGGCCAGAGGGGGGTGCGAAGGATCACGACGTCAAAGGTTGGCTTCGTAAAATTGCTACGCATTTGTCACCATCTGTCACCAACCCCCGTGGATAGCCGTGCCCATTTCTCCACGCCTCCAAAACCTCCCGTACAATCCCTCCCATCGCCCTTACGGGACCTGGTGCGCACCGGGTATCAGGGAGGGCGGCGGTGACCTCCCGCCACGGTATCGGTAGCCGTGGCTCCGAGGGCCCGACGACAGGTCGGCGTTTTCCGGCGCTTGGTTCCGCAAATGGAACCATGTGCGGCAGGGAAATGCGGAGAAGCCGCGGCGATTGTCCATGGAATGTACATGGAGCGGCGCTGTGACCGGCCAACCTCGGGACAGACACCGAGCGGGGCGCGAGTTCGCGCCACATACCAATCAATCGGAAGGCACGGCCTCGCGCCCCGCTTCCCGAGCCTTTCTCCCTGAACGGGAGCGTTCTTTGACAATGGCCAGACCGGCAACGGGGCGTGGCAGTAAACAAGTGTGCTTCCTTCTCCCCGTCACTATACGGGGAGGTGAGAGGCGGCCGCGCAGCGGACGAAAAGCCAACTGCTTGGCTTTTCGAGCATCGAACGCCGGCAGGGGGATGAAGGGCGGCGCAACCGTCCACCGTCATCCCGGAAACCGCAGCGCAGCGGAGGTTATCCGGGACCCATTGACTGGACCATCCTCAAGCACGGCCGGGTCCTCGTCTTGTCGCACCCTCATCAATGCCTCGCGAACCCAGACCCCGGCCGTGCCAGTCAATGGGTCCCGGATCTCGCTGCGCTCGCCCGGGATGACGGCGCGTATTGATGGCAAGCTCGGGGCGAGAGGCGAGCAAGTTCGGGCGAGAGGCGAGCAAGTTCTGCTGAGGGGAAGGGCCTTCCCAAACACCCTGTCGCCCTGTCTACTCCGGCCATGGCCTTCACGCTTCGCCAGCTCCAGTTCTTCGTCGCCGTCGCCGAGCAGGGCACGATTTCGCGTGCGGCGCAGAACCTGTCGATCTCGCAGTCGTCGGTCACCGAGGCGATCAAGGAACTGGAGGGCGACCTCGGCGTCGAGCTATTCGAGCGCCATCCGCGTGGCCTCAACATCACCCACAAGGGACACCAGTTTCTGCGCCACGCCACCAAGATCCTGGCCGACGTCTCGGACGCGCGCCGTACCTTCTTTGGCGGCCAGACGGCAACGACTGGCCAGCTCAAGCTCGGCGTCACCTCGCTTGTCGCGGGCTACGTGCTGTCCGACCTGCTGGCGCGCTACCGTCGCGCCCATCCGGCGGTCGAGATTTCGGCGATCGAAGACAATGGCGACTATCTCGAGCACCTTTTGGTCGGCGGCAAGCTCGACCTCGCCGTCATGGTCACCTCCAACCTGCGCGACCGCATGGCGCTGCAGTCGGAAATTCTCGAGGTCTCGGCCTACAGGCTGTGGCTGCCGCTCGGCCACCGGCTCGCTTCGGCCGAGATCATCAGCGTCGGCGACATCGCGTCCGAGCCGCTGATCATGCTGTCGGTCGACGAGATCGAGGAGAACACAGGCAAGCTGCTCGCAGCCATCGGCGCCAAGCCGCATGTCGCCTTCCGCACGCGTTCGGTGGAAGCCGTGCGTTCGCTGGTCGCCACCGGGGCGGGGGTGGCACTGCTGCCCGACCTCGTCTACCGGCCGTGGTCGCTCGAAGGCGACCGCATCGAGTCGCGCGATGTCTCCGGCTCGCTGCCTGTGGTGCAGGTCGGCATGGTGTGGCGGCGCGGCTCGTCGCTGCCGGCGGCGGCGCGCGATTTCATCGGCATCGCCCAGGCGCAACGCACGGTCCGCCAGAAGCTCTAGGTATCGGAAAAACCGATATCACCCTTCTTTCGAATGAATTTGCGAAACCTGCGCTTTGGCAGCACCTTTCGTTTCAGGGCAACGCCGCCGATGGAGAGCGGTCCCTGCACATGGAGGATCGAGATGAAGTCTTTTCTGAAATCCTGCACGGCAATCGCCTTGGCTTGCAGCTTTTCCGGCCAGGCGGTGGCGCAGGTCAAGGAAATCGGCGCCGGCGAAGGCCAGGTCAACATCATCGCCTGGCCAGGCTATATCGAGCGCGGCGAGACCGACAAGAATTACGACTGGGTGACGGATTTCGAAAAGGCGTCGGGCTGCAAGGTCAACGTCAAGACCGCTGCCACCTCGGACGAAATGGTGGCGCTGATGAACGAGGGCGGCTTCGACCTCGTCACCGCCTCGGGCGACGCCTCGCTCCGGCTTGTTGCCGGCAAGCGCGTGCAGCCGATCAATACGGATCTCGTCAAGAGCTGGTCGACCGTCGACGAGCGTCTCAAGGATGCGCCGTGGTTCACCGTCGATGGCCAGCATTATGGCGTGCCCTATCAGTGGGGCCCGAACGTGCTGATGTACAACACCAGCGTCTTCAAGGAAGCGCCCAAGAGCTGGAACGTCGTGTTCGAGGCGATGGACCTGCCCGACGGCAAGCCCAACAAGGGCCGCGTCCAGGCCTATGACGGCCCGATCCATGTCGCCGACGCGGCCAACTACCTGATCGCGCACAAGCCCGAACTCGGCATCAAGGACCCTTACGAGCTCAACGAGGATCAGTACAAGGCAGCGCTCGACCTGCTGCGCGTCCAGCGCACGCTTGTCGGCCGTTACTGGCACGACGCGATGATCCAGATCGACGACTTCAAGAACGAGGGCGTCGTCGCCTCCGGTTCATGGCCATTTCAGGTCAACCTGCTTGGTGCCGAAAAGCAGCCGGTCGCATCGACCATCCCGGAAGAAGGGGCGACGGGCTGGGCCGACACGACGATGATGCATGTCGATGCCGCCAATCCGAACTGCGCCTACATGTGGCTCGAGCATTCGCTGAACCCCAAGCTGCAGGGCGACCTCGCCGCCTGGTTTGGGTCCAACCCGGCAGTGCCCGCCGCCTGCAAGGGCAACGCGCTGCTCACCGACGAAGGCTGTAAGACCAACGGCTTCGAGGAGTTCGCCAGGATCAAGTTCTGGAAGACGCCGGTGTCGAAATGCGCCAGCCAGAACGACCAGTGCGTGCCCTACTATCGCTGGGTATCGGACTATATCGGCGTGATCGGCGGCCGCTGAGGCCGGCAACGAACGATGCCCCCACGCCAGGCCGCGTTGCGGCCACCCTCTCCCCGCGGGGAGAGGGGGCGGAGGGCACCAACCGACCCTTTGAGACGACCGCCTGACAGTGCGGCATGAAGGCATCGGCGGCCGCGGGTCGGGCGGATGCGCAGCCATGGCCCAGACACATGGACCAGACATCGGAAGCTTTAGCGATGACCCCTGCAGTCGCCTTTCAAAAAACCTCCCGCCACTTCGGCGCGGTGCGCGCGGTCGATGCCGTCGACCTCGAGATCAAGCCGGGCGAGTTCTTCGCCATGCTGGGGCCGTCGGGTTCGGGCAAGACCACTTGCCTCAGGCTGATCGCCGGCTTCGACCAGCCGACCTCGGGCAGCATCTCGATCTTCGGCGAACGCGCCGAGGGCGTGCCGCCCTATCGGCGCAACGTCAACACGGTGTTCCAGGACTACGCGCTGTTCCCGCATCTCAACGTGCTCGACAACGTCGCTTACGGGCTGATGGTCAAGGGCGTCAGCCGGGACGAACGCCACCGCGCCGCCGAGGATGCGCTCAAGCTGGTGCAACTGCCGGGTTATGGCGGCCGCAAGCCGGGGCAGCTGTCGGGTGGCCAGCGGCAGCGCGTGGCGCTGGCGCGTGCGCTGGTCAACAAGCCCAAGGTGCTGTTGCTCGACGAGCCGCTCGGCGCGCTCGACCTAAAGCTGCGCGAGAGCATGCAGGAAGAGCTCAAGCAATTGCAAAAGGCGCTCGGCATCACCTTCGTCTTCGTCACCCATGACCAGGGCGAGGCGCTGTCGATGGCCGACCGGGTCGCGGTGTTCAATGACGGCCGCATCATGCAGGTCGGCGCGCCGGAGGATATCTACCAGCGTCCGGCATCGCGCTTCGTCGCCGATTTCGTAGGCTCGTCCAACGTGCTGCCGCCTGACTTCGTGCAGCGCTACGCCGGTGAGCGGCGCTGGGGCAGTCTCCGGCCGGAGCAGATTCGCGTTCGCCGCGATACGTCAGGCGACGGCGTCGCCGCGCGCGTCGTCTCGCGGCACTATCTCGGTGCTGCCACCAAGCTTGCGCTCGATGTCGACGGTCTCAGGCTGCACGCGACGGTGCCGTCGGGCACGAGCGTTCCCGAAGACGGCGCCCACGTCATGCTGACTTTCAACCGCGACCAGCTTCACCTGATGGAGGAGCAGGCATGAGCCTCCAGGCTGTCACCGGGACGGCTGATGTGGCTGCGGCGATCCTGCCGAGGCGTGGTGGTTTCGCCGGCTCGCTGTCGGACCTGTTGTGGCGCAAGCCGGGGCTGCTGTTGTTCTTGATGCTGGCACCGCCGCTGCTCTGGCTTGGCGTCGTCTACATCGGCTCGCTGATTGCGCTTTTGGCGCAGAGCTTCTTTTCGATCGACGAATTCTCCGGCCTGATCAGCCGCGAGCTGACGCTCAAGACCTATGGCGACCTGTTCCAGCCGGCCAATCTCGACATCATCGTGCGTACGGTGACCATGGCGGCCCTGGTCACGCTCGCCTCGGCGGTCGTCGCGTTCCCCATCGCCTATTACGCGGCGCGTTATGCCCGCGGCAAATGGAAGGCGCTGTTTTATCTCGGCGTGATGCTGCCCTTGTGGTCGAGCTACCTCGTCAAGGTCTATGCCTGGAAGCTGATCCTCGCCAAGGAAGGCATCCTGACCTGGGTGTTCGCCAAGCTGCATCTGTCGTGGCTGCTCGACAGCTGGCTGTCTTTGCCCGTCGTCGGCGGCAACTCGCTGTCGGTCTCGTTCACCGGCACCTTCATCGTCTTTGTCTATGTCTGGCTGCCGTTCATGATCCTGCCGATCCAGGCGGCACTCGAGCGCGTCCCCGGCAATCTGGTCGAAGCCTCCTCCGACCTTGGCGCGTCGCCGGGCCAGACCTTTCGCAACGTGCTGTTTCCGCTGGCGCTGCCCGGCATCGTCGCCGGCTCGATCTTCACCTTTTCGCTGACACTCGGCGACTACATCATCCCGCAGATCATCGGCACGTCCAGGCTGTTCATCGGCCAGGCCGTCTATGCCCAGCAGGGCACCGCCGGCAACATCCCGCTCGCCGCCGCCTTCACCGTCGTGCCGATCGTCATCATGGGCTTCTACCTCTGGGGCGCCAAACGCATGGGGGCCTTCGATGCGCTGTGAGCTTGATCTCGACTTGGCAAGGGAAGCACCCCCACTCCGTCGAGCTTCGCTCGACACCTCTCCCCCTGCCCGGGGGAGAGGAAGGGCGCTGAGCGGACCATCACTTCTTCCTCGCCCCCGTCGAACGGGGGAGAGGTGGTTTGCGCAGCAAACCGGAGTGGGGGTCGACCCAAACGCACAGGAGGCTGCTCATGCGCTCTGACCGCTCGCAATCAGCACCGCTCGGCATCAAGATCGCGGCCGCAGTGGGCCTCGCCTTCCTGCACCTGCCGATCCTGCTGATCTTCGTCTACGCCTTCACGACGGAAGAAAAGAGCTACCAGTGGCCGCCGCCCGGCCTGACGACGCAGTGGTTCGCGGCCACCTGGGCGCGGCCCGACGTCTGGCAGGCGCTTGGACTTTCAGTGCAGGTTGCAGCGATCTCGACGGCGATCGCGCTTGTGCTCGGCACGCTTTGCGCCGCAGCCGTCAGCCAAACCCGGTTCTTCGGCCGCGAGGCGATTTCGCTTCTGGTCATCCTGCCGATCGCGCTGCCCGGTATCATCACCGGCATCGCCCTGCGCTCCGCCTTCAGCCTGGCGGAGATCCCGTTCTCATTCTGGACGATCGTGCTCGGCCACGCCACCTTCTGCGTCGTGGTCGTCTACAACAACGCCGTGGCGCGGTTTCGCCGCACCTCGGGGTCGTTGATAGAGGCGTCGATGGACCTCGGCGCCGACGGCTTCCAGACGTTCCGGCATGTGATCCTGCCCAATATCGGCACGGCACTCCTGGCCGGCGGCATGCTCGCCTTCGCGCTGTCATTCGACGAGGTCATCGTCACCACCTTCACCGCCGGACAGCAGCAGACGCTGCCGATCTGGATGCTCGAGGAACTGGTGCGACCGCGCCAGCGCCCGGTCACCAATGTCGTGGCCATGGTCGTGGTTCTCGCGACCCTGCTGCCCATCCTCGCCGCCTACTACCTGACCCGCGAAGGCGACCAGATCGCCGGTGCGGGGAAATGAAAACAGCGAATAGGGAGTAGTGAATAGCGAATAGAACGGGCCATTGGAGAACCCTCCTCGCTACTCACTACTCCCTATTCGCTCTCTTGAGACAGACATCCAGGGAGAGCTTACATGGACACCCAAATGCTGATCGGCTCGAAGTTCGAAAAAGGAACCGAGACGGAGGAGGCGATCCTCAACCCGCGCACCGGCGAGACGATCCTCAGCCTGCCGGAGGCATCGCAGGCGCAGATCGAGGCGGCGGTGGCGGCGGCCGAAAAGGCCTTCGTGACTTGGTCGAAGACCACGCCGGCGCAACGCTCGGGCTACCTGCTCAAGATCGCCGACCGGATCGAGGCCGAAGCGGAAGGTTTTGCCAAGCTTGAAGCGCTCAACTGCGGCAAACCAATCAACGCCGTGCTCAACGACGAGATCCCGGCGATCGTCGACTGCTACCGCTTCTTTGCCGGCGCGGTACGCTCTATGCCCGGGCTGGTGGCGGGCGAATATCTGCCCGGCCACACCTCGATGATCCGCCGCGACCCGGTCGGTATCGTCGCCTCGATCGCACCGTGGAACTACCCGCTGATGATGATGGCGTGGAAGCTGGCACCAGCCATTGCAGGCGGCAACACGGTGGTCTTCAAGCCATCGGAGCAGACGCCGCTGACGGCGCTGAAGTTGGCGAAAATCCTTGCCGAGGTGCTGCCTGAAGGCGTGGTCAATGTCGTGCTCGGTCGCGGCGAAAGCGTCGGCAACACGCTGATCAACCACGCCAAGGTCAACATGATCTCGATCACCGGCGACGTCGCCACCGGCAAGAAGGTGCTGCAGGCCGCCGCCAAGTCGGTCAAGCGCACGCATCTGGAACTCGGCGGCAAGGCGCCGGTGATCGTCTTCGACGATGCCGACATCGACGCCGTTGTCAGCGGCCTGCGCGCCTTCGGCTACTACAATGCCGGCCAGGACTGCACCGCGGCCTGCCGCATCTATGCCGGCAAGAAGGTCTACGACAAGCTCGTCGCCGACCTGTCTTCGGCGGTGTCGACCATTCGTTTCGGCCAGTCCGACGACACCGAAAACGAGATCGGACCGTTGATCTCCCGACGCCAGCGCGACCGCGTCGCTTCCTTCGTCGAACGCGCCTCCGAGCTCAAGCACATCGAGATCACCACCGGTGGAAAGCCGGGCGAGGGCGGCGGATTCTATTACCAGCCGACCGTCGTCGCCGGCGCGCTGCAGGAAGACGAGATCGTGCGCCGCGAGGTGTTCGGCCCGGTCGTTTCGGTGACGCGCTTCTCCGACGTCGACGAGGCGGTCAATTGGGCTAATGACAGTGACTATGGCCTGGCGTCGTCGGTGTGGACCAAGGACATCTCGCGCGGCATGTCGACGGCGGCGCGGCTGCAATATGGCTGCACCTGGATCAACACGCATTTCATGCTGACCAACGAAATGCCGCATGGCGGCCTCAAGCAGTCCGGCTACGGCAAGGATATGTCGGTCTATGCGCTGGAGGACTACACCGCCGTGCGCCACGTCATGATCGCGCATGGGTGAGCGGGCGGTTTCGCGCGCAGCGCGAAAGCCATGATGCCGGTGGCATCATGGCAGACCAGCGAACGCCGGGACGCTGCCGCAGGCAGCGGGGACCCGGCCGGACGGGCAGGCAGATGAGGGGCAGCGCAACTGGTCGAAAGTTCGAGCCGCCCCTCATCCGGCCCTTTTGGCCACCTTCTCCCCGTGAACGGGGAGAAGGAAGAGGTCGCCTGTCAGCTCACCCCGTATTGCGTCATCAGCGCGGCCATGCGCGCTGCGGCCAACTCCGGCCTGTCGAGCACATTGGCCTGGTCGGCGAGGCGGAAGACGTCAGCGTAGTGCACCGCGCCGCGCGCCGACTGCATGCCTGCGGGCATGGTGAAATGGCGCTGGTGACCATTGAGCCAGGCGAGGAAGACGATGCCGGCCTTGTAGTACTGGGTCGGCGCCTCGAAGATTTTTCGCGACAGTGGCACCGTCGGCTCGATGGTGGCGCGGAAGGTGGCGAGGTCGTTGTTGGCCAGGGCTGACAGCGCCCTGGAGGCTTGAGGTGCCACCGCATCGAAGATGCCGAGCAGGGCATGGCTGTGGTGGGTGCCGTCGCCTTCGATCAGGGCGGCATAGTTGAAGTCGTCGCCGGTGAAGCAGATCACGCCCTCGGGCAGGCGGCGGCGCAGCTCGATTTCACAGGCCTGGTCGAGCAGCGAAATCTTGATGCCTTCGACCTTGTCCTTGTGCTCGCCGATGATCGAAAGCACCGTTTCCAGCGTGTCCTCGAAGCGCTCGCTGCCCCAATAACGGCGAAGCTCGGGATCGAACATGTCACCCAGCCAGTGGAGCACGACCTTGTCCCTGGCCTGGCCGAGGATGCGGCCATAGACCTTGCGATAGTCGTCCGGGGACTTGGCGACATGGGCAAGCGCGCGGCTCGCCATCATGATGGTGCGGCCACGGTGCTTTTCGATGAAGCCGAACTGCTCCTCGTAAGCCGCGATCACGTCGTCGAGTGATCTGGCATCCTGTCTGGACAATTGATCAGTGCCGGCACCGCAGGCGAGGTCGGCGCCAGCAAACGTGCGCGCTTCGGCCAGCGAACGGCGGATCAGCTCCCGCGCGCCGGCCCAGTCGAGCCCCATGCCGCGCTGGGAGGTGTCCATCGCCTCGGCGATCTTGAAGCCGAGCGACCAGAGATGGTGGCGGAAGGCCATTGTCGCATCCCAGTCGATGGCCGGGCTGCTCCATGGGGTCGCGTCGGCCCAAGGATCGGAGACGACATGGGCCGCGGCATAGGCGATGCGGTTGAAAACCGGGGTGGCTTCAGGCCGTTCGGTTGGCGTGCCGACAAGGCCGTAGGTCTCGACGCTGCGGTCAACCCGCGGAAGCTTCACTGCCTTGGCCATGGGTTCCTCCCTTGATCGGCTGCATCTCGTAATTTAGATCGTTCCAAATTTCAAGTTGGAATTTCATGACGTCTTGGACGGTGGTGCTGGATTTGCCGGTGGCGCGTCGTGCCGGAGCACTCAGACGTTAAGAAGTGTAGTAAATCGTTTGAAATGTCGCATTGTGTACAAAATAGGCATTCCGAAGACCTGCCTCGCGGAGTGCAGCCGTTGCGAAATCGATCGCGCCCGCCTGCTTCCATGCTTGACAGTTTGGAACGTTCCAATTATTTGACTCGGAAAAGGGAGCCAAAGACGCTCCTCGGGAGGATTGTTTTGAAGCAGCCGAAGGTGACAGTTGTCGATGTTGCGCACGCCGCCGGCGTGTCGAAGTCGACTGTGTCGCTGGTGCTCCAGGGCAGCTCGCTGGTGAACGAGACGACGCGGGCCAGGGTGGGCGCGGTCATTCGCGAACTCGGCTACGTCTACAACCGGGGTGCCGCCAATCTCCGGCAGTCGAAATCGAAGATCGTCGGCATCGTCGTCAACGACCTGACCAACAGCTTCTTCGCCGAGCTTGCCGTCGGCATGGACATGGTGGTGCAGTCGGCCGGCTACATCCAGTTCATGGCCAACACCTCGGAGAATGCCGACCGCCAGGGTGAGGTGATCGCCTCGATGCGCGAGCACGGCATGGCCGGGCTGATCCTGTCGCCGGCGCGTGGCACGACCGCCGCCGACCTCAAGTCGCTTGTCGACAGCGGCATTCCGGTGGTGCTGGTGGCGCGCAACGTGCCGGGGCTGAAAGTGTCGTCGGTGGTTTCGGACGGGCATGCCGGTGCCATGTCGGCTGTGCGGCATCTGATCGAGCTCGGGCACCGCCGCATCGCCTTTCTCGGCGGCTTCAACGATACGGCTGTGTTCGACGAGCGCATGCGCGGCTTCCGTGACGCGCTGCTGGAAGCCGGTCTCGACGCTTCGGATGAATTGGTCATCAGTTCGGCGCCGTCGCGCGCGGGCGGTGTGGCGGCTGTCGAGCGCATGCTGGCCATGCGCGATCGCCCGACAGCGGCTCTCTGCTTCAACGACGCGGTGGCGTTCGGAGCTTGCGACGGGCTGCGCAGCGCCCGCATCGAACCGGGTGTAGATTTTGGCGTGATCGGCTTCGACGATGTGATCGAGGCGAAGACTGCAGTGCCTGCGCTGACCACCGTCTCCGTCGATCCGCAAGGCATGGGCCGCAGGGCGGCGCAATTGCTGCTCAAGCAGATCAATGCCGGCGAGTTCGACGCTGAGGCGATGGTGGCGACGGTGCGGCTGGTGGTGCGCGAAAGCTGCGGTGCGCCGCAACGGGTCAAGGAGCTTACGGCATGACGCGCTGGGGTTTGATCGGGGCGAGCACAATCGCCAAGGAATGGGTGATCGGCGCGATCCGGGCGACCGGCGGCGAGACCGTTTCGGTGATGAGCAGCAATGCCGAGCGCGGCCGGGCCTATGCCGAGGCGAATGGCATTGCGAAGTCGGTGACTGCACTCGAAGACATCACAGGTGATGCCGGTATTGATGCCGTCTACATCTCGACCACCAACGAGTTGCACCTTGAGCAGGCCATTGCTGCGGCGAAGGCCGGCAAGCATGTGCTGTGCGAGAAGCCGCTGGCGCTGACGCTCGACGATGCGCTGGCCATGGTGAAGGCGGCGCGCGAAGCCGGCGTCGTTCTTGCGACGAACCATCATCTGCGCAACGCGGCGAGCCACCGGGCGATGCGCGATGCGATTGCTACGGGCAAGATCGGCAAGCCGCTGGCGGCACGCGTCTTCCACGCAGTCTACCTGCCGCCGCATCTGCAGGGCTGGCGCCTCGACAAGCCGCAGGCGGGCGGCGGTGTGATCTTGGACATCACGGTGCATGACGCCGATACGCTACGCTTCGTGCTCAACGACGACCCGGTCGAAGCTGTGGCCTTTAGTCAGAGCGGCGGCATGGGCATGCGCGGGCTGGAAGACGGCGTGATGGGCGTGCTGCGCTTCAAGTCGGGCGTCATCGCGCAGTTCCACGATGCCTTCACCATCAAATTCGCCGAGACGGGTTTCGAGGTGCACGGCACCGAGGGTTCGCTGATCGCGCGCAATGTCATGACGCAGAAGCCGGTCGGCTCGGTCGTGCTGCGCAATGCCGACGGCGAACACGAGCTCGAGCTTGGCCAGCACAATCTCTACGAGGCGGGACTTCGTGCGTTCCACGACGCCGTCGCCGGCAAAGGTTTGCCATCGGCGACGGGCGAGGATGGTGTTTGGTCGCTGGCCACCGGCCTCGCCGTCGCCAAGTCGGCTGCGACCGGTGCGGCGATTGCAATCGAACCAGGGCTCTGAGGCGATGGGCAAGCACATCACCCCCGATCAGGCCGCAGCGCTCATTCCCGATGGCGCTGTCGTTTCGGTGTCGTCGTCGAGCGGGCTCGGCTGCCCCGATCTGATGCTGAAGGCGATCGGCGAGCGCTTCGACGCAACTGGCCATCCGCGCGAACTGACGACATTGCATCCGATCGCCGCAGGCGACATGAGCGGCATCAAGGGTGTCGACCACATCGCCAAGAAGGGCCTGCTCAAGAAGATCATCGGCGGTTCCTATCCGTCGGGGCCGTCGAGCGCCGAACCGCCACTGATCTGGCAGATGATCGGCAATGAGGAGGTGGCTGCCTACAACGTGCCGTCGGGCATCATGTTCGACCTGCATCGCGAGGCGGCGGCCAAGCGGCCGGGCGTGCTGACCAAGGTCGGGCTCGACACCTTCGTCGATCCTGACAGGCAAGGCTGCGCCATGAATGCGCTCGCCGCCGCCGAGCCGCTGGTCAAGAAGGTCAGCTTCGAGGGCGAGGACTGGCTGTTTTTCCCTGCCATCAAGCCTGATGTGGCGATCATCCGCGCGACGACATCAGACGAGCGTGGCAACCTGACCTACGAGCACGAGGGTGCCTATCTCGGCGGGCTCGACCAGGCGCTGGCAGCGCGCAATAATGGCGGCATCGTCATCGCCCAGGTCAAGCGCATCACCAAAGACGGTTCGCTCCGGCCGCATGACGTGCGCGTGCCGGGTATGCTGGTTGACTACATCGTCGTCGACCCCGAACAGAAGCAAACGACGCAGACGGCCTACGACCCGGCAATCTCGGGCGAGATCATGCGCCCGCTCGACAGCTTCCGCGTGCCTGAGTTCAACATTCAGAAGGTGATTGCGCGCCGCGTGGCGCAGGAACTCGAAGCCGGCAGTGCGGTCAATCTCGGCTTCGGCATCTCGGCCAACGTGCCGCGCATCCTGCTCGAGGAAGGCCTGCATGGCGAGGTCACCTGGGTGATCGAACAAGGTGCCGTCGGCGGCGTGCCGCTGCTCGACTTCGCCTTCGGCTGCTCGTCGAACGCCGACGCCTTCATGCCATCGCCCTACCAGTTCACCTATTTCCAGGGCGCGGGCTTCGATGCCTCGCTGCTGTCGTTCCTCGAGATCGACCGCAGCGGTTCGGTCAACGTTTCCAAGCTCAGCTTCCGGCCTCATGTGACGGCGGGTGCGGGCGGCTTCGTCGACATCACGGCGCGAGCCAGGAAGATCGTCTTTTCCGGCATGTTCAATGCGGGCGCCAAGCTCGACATATCGGGTGGCAAGCTGGTCATCGACAAGGAGGGCAAGCTCAAGAAGCTGGTCAACGAGGTCGAGCACGTCACCTTCTCGGGCCGGCGCGGCGTCGAGCAGGGCCAGGACATCACCTATGTCACCGAGCGCTGCGTGATGAAGCTGACGCCTCAAGGCATAGTGCTGACCGAGATCGCGCCCGGAGTCGAACTGCAGGCGCATATCCTCGACCAGTCAGAATTCCCGCTGATCGTTTCCGACAAGCTCAAGCAGATGGATGCGGCATTGTTTGCCGCAGCCCCCATCGGTCTCAAGCTGCCGCGCAAGCCGGTGCGAAAGCTGGAGGGCACCCATGGCTGACCAGCGCATCAAGGTCGAATTCGACGGGCAGATCGCCGTCATCACGGCGGCCCGGCCCGACAAGCTAAATGCCTTCGACATCGAGATGCTGAAGGCGCTGTCGGTGGCCTGTGACGAGGTCGAGGCCAATGCGGATACTCGCGTTGCGATCCTGACAGGCGAGGGCAAGGCGTTTTCGGCCGGCGGCGATATCAAGGCCTGGGGCGGCATGACGCCGAACGAGTTCGGCCACGCCTGGGTGCGCTTCGGCCACCGCGTGTTCGAGCGGCTGGCGACGCTGCGCGTGCCGCTGGTTGCTGCCATCAATGGGCATGCGCTGGGCGGCGGGCTGGAACTGGCCATTGCTGCCGACATCCGCATCGCCGAACGCCATGTGAAGGTCGGCCTGCCGGAAACCGGGCTCGGCATGGTGCCGGGCTGGTCGGGCACGCAGCGGCTGGTGCGCCGTGCCGGTGCGCAGGTGGTGCGGCGCATGGCGTTGGGCGGCGAGATCTTTTCCGCCGACGAAGCAGCTGTGCTCGGGCTGGTCGACAAGGTTGTCGAGACAGGCGAGGCGGTCGCAGCCGCGCGCGACTATGCCGCCCGGATCGCCGCTAGAGGGCCGGCGGCCGTCGAAGTCGCAAAACTGATGATCGCTACCGCGAGCGGTGAAGACAATGGCACCGCCGTCGAGGCGCTGGGCTCGATTCTCGTGGCCAAGACCGGCGACCTCAAGGAGGGGCTTGCCGCCTTCAGCGAGAAGCGTGCCGCCAAATTTGCAGGAGAATGGTGATGACGGTCCTGATGCGCCCCAAGCCGCTCGACGGCTTCAAGGTCCGCGAATTCAAGATGCTGATCGACGGCAAATGGACCACCGGCGCCGAAGGCAAGATTCTTGAGCGTTCCAGCCCCGGCCACGGCACTGTTGTCAGCCGCTATGAGGCTGCGACGGCGGTCGACTCCGAGCGCGCCATCGCGGCCGCACGGAAAGCTTTCGACGACGGCCACTGGCCGCGCATGACCGGCGCCGAGCGCTCGCGCATCCTGCTCAGGGCCGCCGACATCATCGACGAGCGCGCCGACGAACTCGCCTTCCTCGACTGCATCGAGTCGGGCAAGCCGATCTCGCAGGCCAAGGGTGAATTGGGTGGCGCCGCCGACATCTGGCGCTATGCGGCAGCACTGGCGCGTGACCTGCATGGCGAGAGCTACAACACGCTGGGCGACGGCACGCTGGGCGTGGTGCTGCGCGAGGCAATCGGCGTCGTTTCGATCATCACGCCATGGAATTTCCCGTTTCTGATCGTCAGCCAGAAGCTGCCCTTTGCGCTCGCCGCCGGCTGCACGGCCGTGGTCAAGCCGTCGGAGCTGACCTCAGGTTCGACGCTGGTGCTGGGCGAAATCCTGGAAGCCGCCGGCGTTCCCGCTGGTGTGGTCAACATCATCGTCGGCACCGGCCCTGAAGCCGGCGCGCCGCTGACCAGCCACCCCGACATCGACATGGTGTCGTTCACCGGCTCGACCGGCATCGGCCGTCTGACCATGGCGAATGCCGCGCAGACGTTGAAGAAGGTGTCGCTGGAACTCGGCGGCAAGAACCCGCAGATCGTCTTCCCCGACGCCAATCTCGACGATTTTGTCGATGCGGCGGTGTTCGGGGCCTATTTCAACGCCGGTGAATGCTGCAACGCCGGCTCGCGGCTGATCGTCCATCGCGACATCGTTGACGACGTGACGGCGCGTGTCGCGGCACTTGCAGCCAAGGTCAAAGTCGGCGATCCGCTCGACCCCTCGACGCAGGTTGGTGCTATCATCACGCCGCAGCATCTTGCGAAGATCGTCACTTACGTGAAAGGTGCGAGCGCGAACGGGGCGAATGTCGCCATCGGCGGATCTGCCGCCGATCTCGGCCTCGGCCAGTTCATGGAGCCGACGATCCTGTCGTCGGTCGCCCCCGACATGGCGGTGGCGAAAGAGGAGGTGTTCGGACCGGTGCTTTCGGTGCTTGCCTTCGAGACCACTGACGAGGCGATCCGCATCGCCAATTCGATCGACTATGGCCTGTCGGCAGGGGTGTGGAGCCGCGACTTCGACACCTGCCTGACTGTTGGCCGCCGCGTTCGCGCTGGCACCATCTGGATGAACACCTTCATGGACGGCGCGTCGGAACTGCCGTTCGGCGGCTACCGCCAGTCGGGCATCGGCCGCGAACTCGGCCGCCATGCGGTGGAGGACTACACCGAGACCAAGACGCTCAACATGCATATCGGACCGCGCACGGGCCACTGGATGCCGAAGGAGGCACGGGCCTGACGCGATGGAGGAATTCCCCGAGGCGGGGCCAAGGGGAACTTATGTCACGCAATGATGCGTGAGGAACTTGCAACCCGGGAGGAACTGGAATGCGTAAGTTTTTGATGAGTACGGCAGCTGTGGCTGCACTGTTTGCCGCGCCGATGCCGATGGCACATGCCGAAGACAGCGTCGAAGTGCTGCACTGGTGGACCTCGGGCGGTGAAGCTGCCGCCCTCGACGTGCTGAAGAAGAACCTCGAAAGCCAGGGCGTGACCTGGAAAGACATGCCGGTTGCCGGCGGCGGCGGCGAAGCGGCGATGACCGCGTTGCGCGCCCGCGTTACCGCAGGCGATCCGCCCACCGCCGTGCAGGCGCTTGGCTTCGACATCACTGACTGGGCCAATCAGGGCGTCGTCGGCGATCTCGGCGAAGTGGCCGACAAGGAAGGCTGGGACAAGGTCATTCCAGCAGCACTCCAGGGCTTCGCCAAGCATGACGGCAAGTGGATCGCCGCACCTGTCAACGTGCACTCGACCAACTGGGTCTGGATCTCGAAGAAGGCGCTCGACGCTGCCGGCGGCAAGGCACCCGAGAGCTGGGACGAACTGGTCGCGGTTCTCGACAAGATGCAGGCCAATGGCATCACCCCGCTCGGCCATGGCGGCCAGGCCTGGCAGGATGCGACGATCTTCGACTCCGTCGTACTTTCACTCGGCACCGACTTCTACAAGCAGTCGATGATCGATCTCGATCCGGCGGCACTGGGTGGCGACAAGATGGTCGAAGCCTTCGACCGCATGGCCAAGCTCAAGAGCTATGTCGACAAGGACTTCTCCGGCCGCGACTGGAACCTTGCCTCGGCAATGGTCATCGAAGGCAAGGCCGGCATGCAGATGATGGGCGACTGGGCCAAGGGCGAGTTCCTCAAGGCCGGCCAGAAGCCGGGCACCGACTTCGTCTGCATCCGCTTCCCCGGTACGCAGGGTGCGGTGACCTTCAACTCGGACATGTTCATGATGTTCAAGGTCGGCGACGACAAGAAGAAGGCCCAGATGCAGATGGCCGCGGACATCGAGGATCCGGCGTTCCAGTCCTCGTTCAACGTGGTCAAGGGCTCGGTGCCGGCGCGTACCGATGTGCCGGACACCGCCTTCGACGATTGCGGCAAGAAGGGCATCAAGGACCTGGCGGAAGCCAGCACCGGCGGCAAGCTGTTCGGCTCGATGGCCCATGGTTATGCGGCACCGGCAGCTGTGAAGAACGCGCTCTATGACGTGGTGACGCGCCACTTCAACGGCGAGATCGACTCCAAGGCCGCCGCCAAGGCGCTGGTCGAGGCAGTCGCTGCCGCCAAGGGCTGATCGTTCGTCTTCGTGCCCCGGCTCCGGCCGGGGCACCCCGTACCTGACAACCCCAGAGGCTGAACACATGGCCGACCTCACGACGACCGCACCCCGCGCGGTAACGAACCCGCGCGCGACGCTGCAGGACCTTCTGCCGAAGCTCGTGCTGGCGCCGAGCTTCGCGGTGATCCTCATCTTCGTTTACGGCTTCATCATCTTCACGGCCTTCCTGTCGTTTTCCGGCTCGAAGCTGTTGCCCGATTTTTCGACCTGGGTCGGCTTCGGCAACTATGTCAGGCTGTTCAATCATCCGAACTGGATCACCGCGCTCAAGAACCTCGCGATCTTCTCGGTGCTCTACATCGTCATCTGCAGTTTCATCGGCCTGGCGCTCGCTATCTTCCTCGACCAGAAGATCCGCGGCGAGGGTGTGCTGCGGCCGATCTATCTCTACCCGATGGCTCTGTCGTTCATCGTCACCGGCGTCGCCTGGAAATGGTTCCTCGATCCCGGCATCGGCCTCGAGCATGTGATGCAATCCTGGGGCTGGGAGAGCTTCTCGTTCCGCTGGATCAAGGAAGGCCAGATGGCGATCTACACCATCGTCATCGCCGCGGTCTGGCAGTCGTCGGGCTTCGTCATGGCGATGTTCCTCGCCGGCCTGCGCGGCGTTGACAACGAGATCATCAAGGCGGCCCAGATCGATGGCGCCTCGACGCTGACGATCTATCGCCGGATCATCATTCCGCTGATGCGGCCGGTGTTCCTGTCGGCCTTCGTCGTGCTCGCCCACCTCGCCATCAAGTCCTACGACCTTGTGGTGGCGATGACCGACGGCGGGCCCGGTACCGCGACCTGGACGCCGGCGCTGTTCATGCAGAAATTCACTTTCGGCCGCAACGAAATGGGCATGGGTGCCGCCTCGGCGATCATCATGATGATGATGATCTTCACCATCATCGTGCCCTATCTCTACTCCGAGCTCGGGGGGAAGAAGAAATGAGTGCCGCTTCCCAGGACGTCGCCACCCGCAACAGCATCTTCACCCGCGCCATCATCTATGTCGTGCTGATCCTGTTTGCGATCTACTACCTGCTTCCTCTCTACGTCATGGTGGTGAATTCGCTGAAGCCGCTCGACGAAATCCGCCAGGGCAACATGCTGGCGCTGCCGCAGCAATGGACGATCGCGCCATGGCTGTCGGCCTGGTCGACGGCGCAGATCGGCGTGCAGCCGGTTGGGCTGAAGCCCTATTTCATCAACTCGATGATGATGGTGGTGCCCGCGGTCGCCATCTCGACCATGCTCGGCGCGCTCAACGGCTACGTGCTGACCAAGTGGCGCTTCAAGGGCGACAACATCGTCTTCGGCCTGATGCTGCTGGCCTGCTTCATCCCGTTCCAGATCGTGCTGATCCCGTCGGCGCGCATCCTCGGCATGACCGGGCTTGCCGGCACCATCACCGGGCTGGTGCTGATCCACGCCATCTACGGCCTTGGCTTCACCACGCTGTTCTTCCGCAACTACTACGAGGCGTTCCCGACCGAGCTGATCCGGGCGGCGCAGATCGACGGTGCCAGCTTCTTCCAGATATTCCGGCGTATCCTGTTGCCGTCGTCAGGGCCGATCATCGTCGTCACTGTCATCTGGCAGTTCACCAACATCTGGAACGACTTCCTGTTCGGCTCGTCCTTCTCGGGCTTCAACTCGATCCCGCTGACGGTGGCGCTGAACAACCTCGTCAACTCGTCGACCGGCGTGAAGGAATACAACGTGCATTTCGCCGGCGCGATCCTCGCCGCGCTGCCCACCCTCATCGTCTACATTGTCTCCGGACGCTACTTCGTGCGCGGCCTGATGGCCGGCGCGGTCAAGGGGTAAGCCCATGTCGTTTCTCAAGATCAGCAATCTCTACAAGAACTACGGCCAGGTAGAGATACTCAAGGACATCAACATCGAGATCGACAAGGGCGGTTTCCTGGTGCTCGTCGGGCCCTCCGGCTGCGGCAAGTCCACGCTGCTCAACACCATCGCCGGTCTCGAGCCGATTACCTCGGGCGAGATCTCCATCAACGGCAATTCGGTGGCCGGGCTGCATCCGTCCAAGCGCGACATCGCCATGGTGTTCCAGTCCTACGCGCTCTACCCGAACATGACGGTGGCGGGGAACATCGCGTTTGGCATGGAAATCCGCGGTGTGCCCAAGGACGAGCGTGAAAAGGCGATCAAGCAGGTGTCCGACATCCTGCAGATCGGCCATCTGCTCGACCGCAAGCCGAGTCAGCTCTCCGGCGGCCAGCGCCAGCGTGTCGCCATGGGGCGGGCGTTGGTGCGCAACCCGCAGGTGTTCCTGTTCGACGAGCCGCTTTCCAACCTCGACGCCAAGCTGCGCGTCGACATGCGCACCGAGATCAAGCGCCTGCACCAGCGCATGAAGACGACCATCGTCTATGTCACCCACGACCAGATCGAGGCGATGACGCTGGCCTCCAAGATCGCCGTGCTCAAGGACGGCATGCTGCAGCAGTTCGGCACGCCGGCCGAGATCTACAACAGCCCGGCCAACATGTTCGTGGCCGACTTCATGGGTTCGCCGGCGATGAACCTGCTCAACTGCCGCCTCGAAGGCGGGGCTGGCGGGCTCAGCGTCGTGCTTGAACGGCCCGGTGACCAGCCGCTGGCGCTGCCGATCAAGGGGGCCAACGGGGCGCTTGGCGCCTATGCGGGCAAGGACATCATCTTTGGCGTCCGCCCGGAGGCGCTGACCGACCCTGACGGCGCCGACCGCAACGCCAAGTCGATCGCCGAGGGCGAATGCCTGATCGAGGTGGTCGAGCCTGCAGGCTCCGACACCTTCGCGGTGACCAAGCTCGGCGGCAAGGAAGTGGTGGCGCGGCTGCGTGCCGATGCAGCCATCCATGCCGGCCAGAAGACGAAGCTCGCCTTCAATCTCGACAAGGCGGTGTTCTTCGACCCGAAGAGCCAGCTGCGCATCGCCTGACATGTCCAGACAGCCTGACATCGTCATCATCGGTTCGGGTGTCGGCGGCGCGACTGTCGCCGCCGGCCTTGCCGCGACCGATGCCGAAATCCTGATCCTGGAGACCGGCGGGCATATCGAGGACCGGCCGGAGAACCGCGACCAGCGCGCCATCTTCCAGCGCGGCCATTTCCGCCCCGACGAGACCTGGTACGAGGCCGACGGCACCGGCTTCAACCCGGGCAACTATTACAATGTCGGCGGCAATTCGAAATTCTACGGTGCCGTGCTGACACGCTATCGCCGCGAGGACTTTGACGAGATGCAGCATCTCGACGGCGTGTCGCCGGCATGGCCGATTGGGTATGAGGAACTTGAGCCGTGGTACGGCCTGGCCGAAGAGCTCTACCAGGTCCGCGGTGCACTCGGCGAAGACCCTACCGAGCCGGCACACTCGAAGCCTTATGGTTTGAAGCCGGTGGCGGACGAGCCGGCGATTTCTAAGGTGCGGACGCGTCTCAAGGCCAAGGGCGTGCATCCGTTTTCGCTGCCGCTGGGTATCGACATCGAGCGCTGGCTGGCCAAGGGCAAGACGCCGTGGGATGCGCATCCCAACAGCTTCGACGGCAAGATGGACGCCGAGACGGCAGCGCTTGCTGCGGCGCTGAAGCACGGCAATGTCAAGCTGCAGACCGGCTCGCGGGTGACGCGGCTGGAGACCGGTCCGGACGGCCGGGTCGTTGCGGTTCACTATGTGCGCAACGGTGAGGCGGCCGTGATCAAGCCGAAGCTGGTGATCCTTTCGGCGGGCGCGGTGCAGTCGGCGGTACTGCTGCTGCGCTCGGCAAATGACAGCAATCCCAACGGGCTCGCCAATCGCTCCGACCAGGTCGGCCGCAATTTCATGAACCACAACTCGACGGCGGTGATCGCCATGAGCCCATGGTTCCGCAATGACTCGGTCTACCAGAAGAGCTTCGGCTTCAACGATTTCTACCTCTCCGACGGCGAGGGCGGTCCGCCACTCGGCAATGTGCAACTGCTCGGGCGCATTTCGGGTACGATCCTGAAGGGGGCCATGCCTTCAGTGCCGGAATGGCTGCTCAACCTGACGACCGCGCATTCGATCGACTTCTACGCCATGAGCGAGGACCTGCCGTCGCCGGAAAGCCGGGTCATGGTCGACGGCGAGCGCATCGTGCTGAAATGGGTGCGCAGCAACTGGCAGGCGCACGAGCGGCTGGTGGCCAAGCTCAAACAGGTGCTGCGCAGTGCCGGCTTTCCGCTCGTGGTTTCCCGCGCCTTCGACAAGCGCACACCCTCGCACCAGTGCGGCACGGTTCGGATGGGCAACGACCCCAAGGACGCGCCGCTCGACGTCTTCTGTCGCGCCTTCGATCATCCCAACCTGTTCGTCGTCGACGCGAGCTTCCTGCCGACCTCGGCGGCGGTCAATCCGGCACTGACAATCGCCGCCCAGGCGTTGCGGGTCGCCGACCACATCGCTGAAAAGGATCTGGCGGCATGAAAGGGCAGGCAAAACCTGTAGCGCTGGTAACCGGCGCGCGCCGTGGCATCGGCCTTGCGGTCGCCGAGGCGCTGACCAGGGCCGGCTTCGACCTTGCGATCACGGATCGCGAAGCAGACGCGTCCTCGAATGAGGCAGTCTCGGGCCTGGAAAAACATGGCGCGCGTGTGCTGTTCGTTGCCTCCGACCTCGCCGATCTCGACGGCCACGCCGGAACTGTCGATACGATCGTCGGGCACTACGGGCGGATCGACTGCCTGGTCAACAATGCCGGCGTCGCGTCCAGCGTGCGCGGCGACTTCCTCGAACTGACGCCCGAGAATTACAACGCCATCATGGCGGTCAATCTGCGTGGCACCGTGTTCTTCACCCAGGCGGTGCTGCGCGCCATGCTCATCGCTCCACCCACATTGCATCCGCGCTCGGTGATCAACATCACGTCGATCTCGGCCGAGATGACGTCGCCCGACAGGCTCGACTATTGCATGTCGAAGGCCGGGCTCGCCGCCTTCACGCAAGGGCTGACGCTGCGGCTCGCTGGTACCGGCATCGACGTGTTCGAGATCAGGCCCGGCATCATCCGCTCCGATATGACGGCCAAGGTTTCGGAAAAATATGACCGGCTGATCGCCGACGGGCTCGTGCCGATCAAGCGCTGGGGCGAGCCCGATGACATCGGCCGCATCGCGGCGGCACTTGCCGGTGGAAGCTTCGGCTTTGCCACCGGTTCCATCATCAGGGCTGACGGTGCGCTGTCGGTCGCGCGACTTTGAGATCAGAGATGACCTACGACTACATCATCACAGGTGCGGGTCCCGCCGGCTGCGTGCTTGCCAACCGGCTGAGCGAAGATCCCGACGTGCGCGTGCTTTTGCTCGAAGCGGGCGGCAGCGACTGGAACCCGCTGTTCCACATGCCGGCCGGCTTTGCCAAGATGACCAAGGGCGTGGCGAGCTGGGGCTGGGAAACCGTGCCGCAGAAGCACATGAAGAACCGCGTGCTGCGCTACACCCAGGCCAAGGTCATCGGCGGCGGCTCGAGCATCAATGCCCAGCTCTATACGCGCGGCAACGCCGCCGACTACGATCTGTGGGCGAGCGAAGACGGCTGCACCGGCTGGGATTTCCGTTCGGTGCTGCCCTATTTCAAGCGCTCGGAAGACAACCAGCGTTTCGCCGACGACTATCATGGCAATGGCGGGCCGCTCGGCGTGTCGATGCCGTCGGCAGCGCTGCCGATCTGCGATGCCTATATCCGTGCCGGCCAGGAATTGGGCATTCCCTACAACCACGACTTCAATGGCAAGCAGCAGGCCGGTGTTGGTTTTTACCAGCTGACCCAGCGTAACAAGCGGCGCTCTTCGGCCTCGATGGCCTATCTCAGCCCGATCAAGGATCGGCGCAATTTGACCGTCCGCCTTGGCGCTCGGGTGACGCGCATCGTGGTCGAAAAGGGCAGGGCCGTGGGCGTCGAAGTGGCGACCGGCAAGGGCACCGAGATCATTCGCGCCGAGCGCGAGGTCCTCGTATCCTCCGGCGCCATTGGCTCGCCCAAGCTTCTGCTCCAGTCGGGCATCGGGCCGGCCGATCACCTGAAGAGTGTCGGCGTTCCGGTCGTCCATGACCTCAAGGGCGTCGGCGAGAACATGCAGGATCATCTCGACCTGTTCGTGATTTCCGAATGCACCGGCGATCACACCTACGACAATGTCGCCAAGCTGCACCGGACATTGTGGGCCGGCTTGCAATATGTGCTGTTCCGAACCGGACCGGTAACGTCGAGCCTCTTCGAGACGGGCGGCTTCTGGTATGCCGACCCCGATGCACGCTCGCCCGACATCCAGTTCCATCTTGGGCTTGGCTCGGGCATCGAGGCCGGCGTGGCCAGGCTCAAGAATGCCGGCGTGACCCTGAACTCGGCCTACCTGCATCCGCGCTCGCGCGGCACGGTGCGGCTTGCCTCCAGCGATCCTGCCGCGGCTCCGCTGATCGATCCGAACTACTGGAGCGATCCGCACGACCGCAGGATGTCGATCGAAGGCCTGAGGGTCGCGCGCGAGATCATGCAGCAGGCAGCGCTCAAGCCCTTCGTGCTGGCCGAGCGCCTGCCGGGGCCGGGCAAGGTTTCGGACGAGGACCTGTTCGAATACGGCTGCGCCAACGCCAAGACCGATCATCACCCTGTCGGCACCTGCAAGATGGGCAGCGACGAGATGGCGGTGGTCGGGCTCGACCTCAAGGTGCACGGCATCGAGGGCCTGCGTGTCTGCGACAGTTCGGTGATGCCGCGCGTGCCCTCCTGCAACACCAACGGCCCGACGATCATGATGGGCGAAAAGGGCGCCGACATCATCCGCAACCGCGAGCCCCTGCCGCCTGCGATCTTCGCGCACGAGCGCAACGATATCAGGCCACGGGCGCGCGCCGAGGTGAGCTAGCCGGGAGCGCTTGTGCGCGGCAGGCAACGCTGCCTCGCGACAAACCCTTCAGGGTCAACCTGCAGCGGGCATGCGGTTCTTTGCCAGATTCCAAGCGCGAGCTTTGCGCGCCTTGCGATGCTCATTGTACGGGACTTCGACCATCCCGCATTGCAGGCAGTCGATGTACTTTCCGCAATTGGTTTCCCAGCACTGAACATGGTGGGTCCAGCTAAGTGCTATTCGTTCGAGATGCTGCGTCTGAGACCCCTTGAGCAGAATGAGTTCGCCTGGGCGTGATGTGGCCTTCAGATAGTCTGACGCTTCCTTTGGTGTCAGAAAGTCGATGAACTTGCCGCTTTTCTTGTCTTCGTCGGAAGGATGCGCGCGATGCCCATTCTCTCCAACAAAGATGAATTGGTCGGAGCATGGATGGGCCAGCTCGTACGCCAAGGCGGTACCCTTCCTTCGGCCTCCCGTGTAATCCGAAATAGAGCCGATCACTGCACGCTTCTTGGCAGCTTGCGCCTTGCGGAGCATGTCGATAGCAGCTGGAATGCTGTCATTGGGAGCCTTCACGGTATCGACGATGAAGGTGGGGCCGCCGTCGGTCGCGAGAATGCCGCAGCGGTTCCACGGGGCCGAAAAGCTGGCAATCCTTGTCGCCGCCATGCTTGGTGGCACGCCGAGTTCGACGGCTGTGGCGAATGCCGCCAAGGTGGCGATCCAGAATTCTTCACCCACGAAAGGTGTCTGCAACTCAAAGATCCCGTCCTTGCACGACACCATCACCTTAAGGCGCTGCGGGAACGAAGCCTCGGCCGCATCCAGCCGGTAGTCGGCGCTCTGCGATCTGCCGAATGTCACAATCCGCGCCTGGGTCCGCCGTGCCATGGTCAACACATGCGTATCGTCTGCATTGAGGACAGCCAACCCGGATGAAGCTAGGGCCGCAACAAGCTCTCCCTTTTCCTGGGCAACGGCGTCCTTGCCGCGGAACGCCGAGTAATGCTCAAGGCCAACTTTGGTGACGATCGCGACGTCAGGGCTGAGAAGCCGGGCCATCGGCGATATCGACCCTTTGACCGTGGCACCGACTTCGGCGACGACGTAGTCCGCCAGGGTTGGTGCTTTGCACAATGTTCTTGCCAGCTGTGGGATCGTGTTTTCGTAGATCTGGGCATGAACGCTGCCCTGTCCTTCAAGAATATGGGCAAGCAAGGCTGTAGTTGTCGATTTCCCCGAACTGCCAGTTATGCCGATGTGCAGGGCCTTGGACCGGCTACGTCTCAGCTGCGCTAGCCTGAGCCGGAGGCCATTGCCCAGCCGAGCCATGACGGCGCGTGGCCCATGTTTGCGGCGAAAGGACCGTGTGGCATCCCTGAAGGCCTTGTACATCAATGCCATGCTTCAACGGTCGCCCTATCTGCGTTACGCATTCCCAATACGAATTGCGCGTTCACTGTGCCGCTTTCTTGCGCTTGATCGCTCTCAGTCGCTTGCGTGCCATTGAAGCATAGATACGCCGCCGATATTCAAGCAGGTTCGAAAAGACAGAGCCGAATTGATAGGCGCCGGTCGTTTCTCCAAACATCTGGTGTGCATAAATCTTGCCGGTTCCCGAATATTTCCGTCCGATGAAATGTTCGGGTATGAGGACGTGCGAGGGCCAGATCACGATATCCGGCCGATGCGTTTCGATCAGCTCGGCGATGAATAGATTGCCCGTCGTTCTCCACGGCTGGTCCAGTTCTGCCGGAGGCGTCCGCTCCAGAATGGACAGGATCAGATCCAGGAATGGATGGCCTGGTGCCGCGGCCACGATCGGCGCTACCAGCTGGCCGCGCAGGAATTCGTTTTCGTAGACGGTGTAGAGCGTTCCGCCATCGTCAAACAGTTCATCAACCGGGTGCACGCATATGCTGTCCGCACCGGCCATGTATCCACCCTGTGTGTACAGAATTTCGAAGCGCAGCAAATCTGCTGCGCCAGCATATGAACCGCGCCTCATATACTCATCGATCTGAGCGCGTGTCCTGAACTTGCCGTTACGCAGGAAATCGTTGTCGTAGAGCGTGTAGTCCCAGTCCGGGTGACGGTCGTTCCAGCTCCGCATCCAATGAGACGGCTGCTGCTTTGGGCCTATCCAGATATGGCCGAGCTTCTTGGGTATTTTCATGATGCTACAAGCTCCAGGCCCAAGACTGGATGTACTCAGCACATGACCGATCAGCGAAGGTATTGGCGAGCAACCAGAAGATGAAGCCGCACGGTGCAGTTACCTTGTGACGTGCGATGCCAAGCCTGTCAACGGAGGGTAGGCCGCATCCGCTGTCACCCGCTCTACGCAAACGAAAGGCCACGGGCGCAAGGCGCGCCCGTGGCCTGAATTGTATTTCTTCGAGAAGTAATCCGTTATGGATTGACGAGGACGCTCGACACCTTGGTGCTGTCGCTCTTGTCCATCTCGACCGTAACCTTGGCGCCCGGCTTCACTTCAGGCGGCACCGCGAGATCGGCGGGAATGGTGAAGCTCGTGCCATCCTCAAGCATGAGGACATGCGTTTCCGCGTTGTATTCCTTGACGACGCCATCGGCGGCGAAGGCGGGAAACAGCATGAAGCTTGCGGCGGCTGCGGCGAGAATGAATCTTTTCATCAAAGTGCTCCTTGGTGTTTGGCAAAATGCCCAGTTTCTGCAGGGATTTGCTCCACCCCAGGGTAGCTAAACCTTCGGTGCGAGGATCGGTTCCGGTGCCAAGCCGCTAATCTGAGTTGTGCTTGATTGGCCGGTGGGCGCAGAGCGCGAAAAACGCCGCACGCAGTTCATCGAACGCCGATAGCGCTCCGCTCAACCGATTTGGCCAATTGCCGCATGGCAGGCGACGTTGGCGCCGATGGCCGAACGCTGCAGTTCCGGCCGCTCCTTGCTGCAGATATCCATCGCCAGCGGGCAGCGCGGGTGGAAGGTGCAGCCGCTCGGCGGGTTGAGCGGGCTCGGAATGTCGCCACCCAGAGGCGCACGGTTGCGCTTCGGCGCCTCGAGGTCGGGCACGGTTTCGAGCAGCAGCCTGGTGTAGGGGTGCTGCGGATTTTCGAGGATGATTTCGCTCGGGCCCTCCTCGACGAGGCGGCCGAGATACATCACGCCGATGCGGTCGGTGAGGAAGCGCACCACCGACAGATTGTGGCTGATGAACAAATAGGTCAGGCCCAGTTTCTGCTGCAGATCCTTGAGCAGGTTGAGCACCTGCGCCTGCACCGACACGTCGAGTGCCGAGGTCGGCTCGTCGAGCAACAGCAGCTCAGCTTCGGCGGCGAGCGCGCGGGCGATCGAGATGCGCTGGCGCTGGCCGCCGGAGAACTCGTGCGGGTACTTGTCGGCATCGCTGGGCGCCAGGCCGACAGTGACAAGCAGTTCGGCGATGCGCTTGCGACGCTCAGTGCGGCCAAGCTTTCGCGCCATTGGCTCGAGAATGCTCTGGCCGATGCGCCAGCGCGGGTTGAGGCTGCCGACGGGATCCTGGAACACCATCTGCAGCCGGACGCGCTCGCCACCCGGCTTGTGGATCTCGACCGAACCGCTTGTGGGTTTTTCCAGCCCGGCGACGAGGCGGGCCACCGTCGACTTGCCGCAACCGGATTCGCCGACCAGCGAGAAGGTTGTGCCGGGGCGGATCGAGAAACTGACGCCGTCGACGGCCTTGACGCTGCGGCGCGGCGCTCGCGTTACGAGGCGTTGCAGGAACGGTGCCGAGACGTCGAAGGTGCGGCCGAGATTGGCGACCTTGAGCAGGGGCAGTTCGGTGACGATTGCGTTCATGCCCCGCCACCGTCGATCCAGGCGCCGTCCCTAGCAACGATGCGGCCGCGCTTGACGACGAGCGCGCGCTTGGGTCGGTCGACGACGATCTGGGCAAGGTTCTCGCCTTCGATCAGCACGAGGCTGCCGTCGCAGCCGACGTCCAGCCCGTGGCCGTCGAGGTCGAGCAGGTCGGCGCCGCGCCTGGTGCCCATGTCGAGGGCCGCGATCAGCTCGGCGTCCGTGCGGCAGTTGCTGCGCCACGACAGCAGCCAGCAGCGTTCGAGCATGTCGCCATTGCCGTGCGGGTTCCAGGTGTCGCGCAAGGAGTCGGAGGCGACCGCGCAGCGGACGCCGTACTCGGCGAGCTCGAACATTGGCGGGAACGGGATGTCGCCCGGAACCGCCGAGATGATGCCGATGCCGGCTTCGGCGAGCAGGTCCATCATCCGGGCAAGCTCGTCGCGCGACGCCGTGCCGAGGCAGAAGGCATGGCTGACGATGACCTTGTCCTGCATGCAGAGCGCCTTGGCGCGCTCGGCGATCAGGCCGAGTTCGTAGAGACCGAGCTCGCCACGTTCATGCAGATGGATGTCGATCTTGGCCTGCTTGCGGTGGGCAATGCCGAAGATGGTGTCGAGGTGACCCTTGGCGTCGCCGTCGACACTGGCGGGATCGATACCGCCGATGATGGAGGCACCTTCGTCGAGGGCTGCTTCCATCAGCTCGGCGGTGCCCGGCTCGATCAGCATGCCGAGCTGCGGGAAGGCGACGATCTCGAGGTCGACGGCGTATTTGATCTTCTCCCAGGCGGCGAGCACGCCATGCAGATTGTCGAGCTTGTATTCGGGCGAGATGTCGACATGGCTGCGGATATGGGTCGCGCCGTTGGCGACGCATTGGCGCATCAGATTGCCGGCGCGCTCAGCGACCGACCAGGCCAAGGTGCGGCGGATCTCGACCTCGTTGTCGATCATGGCACGTAGCGAATCCGGCACGTTGATGCCGTGCCAGGGCAGGCCCCACAGGATTTTGTCGAGATGGACGTGTGCTTCGACGAAGGGCGCAATGGCGATCGCGCCCTTTCCGTCGACGACCTTGATGCCGTCGCGAGTTGCCTTGACGTAGGTGCCGATGGCCGAGATGCGGCCGTTCTCGATCAGGATGTTGCTGGTTGCCCCGGCATCAGGGCGAACATTGGTGAGCAGAAGATCGGTCATGATGCGGTTCCGTGGTCTTAGCGGAGGCGAGGATTGAGCACGTCGCGAAGCCAGTCGCCGACGATGTTGACGGCCAGCACCAGAAGCACAAGTGCCGCGCCGGGGAAGAGCGAGATCCACCATTCGCCTGAAAGGAGCAGGTCGTTGCCGGCGCGGATCAGGGTTCCGAGCGAAGGCTGCGACGGCGGCATGCCGAGGCCCAGGAACGACAGGATCGCTTCGGTGAGGATGGCGACGCCGAGGCCGAGCGTGGCCAGCACCAGCACCGGGCCGATGGTGTTGGGCAGGATATGGGTAAGCAGGATGCGCACGCCGCCGACCTGGCTGATACGGGCTGCCGCGACATAGTCCTTGCGGCGCTCGATCATGGTGGCGGCGCGTACGGTGCGGGCGAACTGCACCCAGTCGGCGACGCCGATCGCCAGGATCACGACGTAGAAGCGCATCTCCTCGCGCATGCCGATCGGCATGACGATCTTGGCGACGCCGTCGATGAAGAAGGCGATCATGATGGTCGGGAAGCTGAGCTGGATGTCGCCGAGCCGCATGATGACGGTGTCGACCCAGCCGCCGAGATAACCGGCGATCAGGCCGAGTGCCACGCCGATGGTCATCGAGAAGGCGACGGCGGCGATGCCGACGAGGATCGATACGCGCATGCCGTAGAAGATGGTCGAAAGGATATCTCGGCCCTGTTCGTCGGTGCCAAGCAGATAGGTCGAGGTGCCGCCGTCGATCCACACCGGCGGCAGGCGGGCGTCCATGATGTTCAGGGTCGCTGGGTCGAACGGGTTGTGCGGGGCGATCAGGCTGGCGGCTGCGGCGCAGAACACCAGCACGATGAGCACGACAGCGGCGAAGGTGACCGGCGGCGAGTTCCTGAAGCGCCAGGCGAGATCGCTGTTGCCCAAGGCTTTGAGTCTGAGGACGAGCTGGCTCATTTTGCACGCAACCTTGGATCAACGGCGAGATAGATCAGGTCGACGATCAGGTTGATCGTCACGAAGCTGAAGCCGACGAAGGCGAGATATGCGGCCATGACAGGGAAGTCGGCGAATTCGATGGCTTGCAGGATCAGCATGCCCATGCCGGGCCACTGGAACACCGCCTCGACGACGATGGCGAAGGCGATCAGCGAGCCGATCTGCAGGCCGGTGATGGTGATGACAGGCAGCAGGGAGTTGCGCAGGGCATGCGTCAGGTAGACGGCTCGGTCGGAGAGGCCGCGGGCGCGGGCGAACTTGACGAAATCGGTGCGCACCACCTCGAGCATTTCGCCACGCACCAGTCGCATGATCATCGACACCTGGAACACGGCCAGCGTGATTGTCGGCATGATCAGCGCCTTGAGCCCCGATGTGGTGAGCATGCCCGTCGTCCACCAGCCGAGCTTGACGACCTCGCCACGGCCGAAGGCCGAGAGCCAGCGCAGCTCGACGGAGAAGACCAGGATCAAAAGCATGCCGATCAGGAACTGCGGCATCGAGATGCCGAGCAGCGAGCCGAACTGCAGGCTGCGGCTGATGAGGCCGCGCGGCTTGAGCGCGGTGTAGACGCCCATCGGGATGCCGACGGCAAGGGCGATGACGGTGGCGCAAAAGACCAGCTCCAGCGTCGCCGGCAGGCGGGCGAGGATCAGGTCGACGACGGGCTGGCGGTTGCGGTAGGAGACGCCGAAATCGCCGACCACGGCGCGTTCGACGAAGCGCCAGAACTGGACGAAAGTCGACTGGTCGAGACCGAGCGCGACCCGCAGCTCGTCACGCTGGGCAAGCGTGGCGTTGACGCCGAGAATGTTGTTCACCGGGTCGCCAAGGAAGTTGAAGATCGAAAACGAAAGTGCCGACACCACCAGCATCACGAGGATGACGCTGGTCAGTCGCGTGGCGAGCAAGGAAATCATCTCAGCCTCTGAAACGGAGAGAGGCCGGGCGCAGCAAGCGCCCAGCCTCCGAACAATCGTCAGTCCATCGTGTAGTACCAGAACCGCGTATACTCGTCGGCCGGTACGATGGCGTGGACCTTGTCGCTCATGCCCCAGGTCAGGAACTGCTGGTGCAGCATGATCTTGCCGACCTCGTCGCGATGCAGCTTCATCACCTCCGAGACCATCTCCTGGCGCTTTTCCGCATCGTATTCGGTGCCGATCTGCGGGATCAGCTCATCGACCCGGGCGTTGGAGTAACCCTTCGGGTTCCAGGCGCCGAGGTCGCCGGTGGGCGTATGGAAGGTCGCCGAGATGATGTTGTAGGCGTCGAGCGTCGGCAGGCCGGCCCAGCCGAGCATGTAGAAGGAGTATTTGCCGGCCGGCAGTTCGGTGTCGAACTGCACCGGTGGGTGCATCGTCAGCTGCGCCTTGATGCCGACCTTGGCAAGCATGCCGACCGTTGCCTGGCAGATCTGCTCGTCATTGATGAACGAACCGGCCGGGCAATCCATCGGCAAGGTGAAGCCGTCGGCATAACCCGCCTCCTTGAGCAGCGCCTTCGACGCCTCGACATCATAGGGGAAACGCACGTCGAGGCTGGCGTCGTAGAACGGCAGTTGCGGCGCCATCATGATCGCCGACGGGCGGCTGTTGTCGCGCATGATCGAGCGCTTGATGCCATCGATGTCGATCGCCTGGTAGATCGCCTTGCGGACGCGGACGTCGGCGAGCGGGTTTGAATCGAGGCCGGGCAAGGTCTTCGACTGCTGATCCATGCCGTAGAAGATGTTGCGCAGGTGAGGGGCGCGCATGATCTGCATGCCCGATGTCGCCTCGATGCGCGCGACGTCCTGCGGCGGCGCGTTGCGGATGAAGTCGACCTCGCCGGAGAGCAGGGCCGCGACGCGCGTCGCATTGTTGGCGATCGGCGTGTAGACGATCTCATCGATGTTGTGTTCGCGCTTGTCCCACCATTTGTCGTTGGCGACGAAGACTGTCTTCACGTCGGGCTCGCGGCTGGCGACCTTGAACGGCCCGGTGCCGATCCCTTGCGTGATCATGGCGCCGCCGGTGTTGGTCGACAGGTCGAGCGGCTTCTGGGCGCCGATCGATTCCTGGAACTCCTTGTCGAGGATGTACCAGCCGGCGAAATCATTGAGCAGGAGCGCGTATTTGCGCTTCAGCGTCATGTCGATGGTGTGGTCGTCGACTTTGGTCACCTCGGCGATGGGCTCGAGCAGGCCGGCGAAGGGCGAGCCGGGCGAGCCGGCGCGTTCGAAGGAAAAGATCACGTCGTCGGCGGTGAACGGGCTGCCATTGTGGAACTCGACGCCCTTGCGCAGGTGGAAGCGCCATTTGGTGTCGGACAGCGTTTCCCAGCTTTCGGCCAGCGCCGGCTCGATCTTGAGCCCCTTGTTCCAGCGGACGAGGCCTTCATAGACGTTGCCGATCAGGCTTAGGGTGAAATCCTCACGCGCCGCGTGAGGGTCCATCGAACTGATTTCCTGCGATTCAGCGAACCGCAGCGTCTTGGCGTCAGCCGCGCCGGCGGCGAAGCCAGCGCACGAGGCGAGGAGAAGTAGTTTCAGATAACGGTTCATCGGCTGTTCCCACACAGTTCTTGATTGTTGGACGTTCGTTGTCTCGGTCGGGCGTCGGCATGCCGATGGCCAGGGCGTCGAGCGTGCCGAAAGCCGCCGCATCCATCGGGTTCGAGAGCTGGTTCAACAGGGCTGCGTGGCCGGCATGACAATATCGAAACCGCGATCCTCTCATTCCCCAAGATGCGGGGAATGCCCATTTCGATCCGTTCTGATCTCGAGCGCTTGTCACTTGGACCCCAGCCTGTTGAGAGCCGACAGGAAGGATGATTTCACATCGAATACGCTTCGTCTACAGCGTTGTATGCGTAAAATGGCATCAATTGTATACAAATAATGCCTGAAATTTGAGCTGCATGGCAGGGGCGTGGGCGTGGCGAAACCAGCGCCGTTCGCAACTGGCGACGCTGATCGAAGGCCATGTTCAGACCGCGGCAGCGCCCTTCTGGGGGGCGGCTGTTATGCCTTCAGAGCGTCGTGCCGCCCTGGTGGATGAAGCAGGCGGCGGATGTGCCGCCTGCGTCGGCGAGCCTTGGCAGTTCGCCGCGGCAGCGATCACCGGCCCTGGGGCAGCGCGGATTGAAGGCGCAGCCATCGGGCCAGTTGCCAAGGCGCGGCATCGAGCCATCGATCTGCGCAAGGCGATCCGCCTTGCGCTTGAGTGAAGGGATCGAGGCCATCAGCCCCGCGGTATAGGGGTGCCGGGGACGGTGGATGACCTCGTCGACAGGCCCGATCTCGACGACACGACCGGCATACATGACTGCCACCCGGTCCGCCGTCTCGGCAATCACGCCCATGTCGTGGGTGACAAGCATGATTGCCGTGCCGCGCGTGGTCGCCAGCCGCTTGAGCAGCCCGATGATCTGGGCCTGGACCGAGACGTCGAGTGCTGTCGTCGGCTCATCGGCGATGATCAGCTCGGGTTCGCCGGCGAGCGCCAGTGCGATGACGATGCGCTGGCGCATGCCGCCAGAAAACTGGTGCGGATACTGGCTGAAGCGGTTCTCAGGGTCGGCGATGCCGACTTCGCGTAACAGCTGCAGCGCCTTGGCGCGTGCCATCTCGGCATTGCCGGGATGATGCGCGCGGATGGTTTCGGTCAGCTGGCGCCCGACGGTGAACAGCGGATCGAGGCTTGTCAGCGGGTCCTGGAAGATCGCGCCGATGTGTCGGCCGCGCAGCTTGCGCTGCTCTGTCTGCGAAAGGTCGTCGATGCGCTGTCCTGACAGGTGGACGGTGCCGCTGGCAATCCGCCCGGGCGGCTGCAGCAGCCCGATCAGGGCGCTGCCGGTCAGCGACTTGCCAGCACCGGACTCGCCGACGACGCCGAGGATTTCACCCTTGCCGATGCTGAAGGACACGTCGTCTACCGCGACGAGCGAACGTTGGCGCAGCGGAAATTCGATGCGCAGATTGTGTACATCCAGTACAGCGCCTGTCTGCGCCATGGGGCTCGGCTCAAGGGCCAGTCCGTTCATTGGAACACCGCCGTTCGTTCAAGGGTTGTGCCAAGGGAAAAGGCATGTTCCAAGCTGGAACCGTAGAGGATAGAATACATACCAAGTCCTCCCTATGCCCAATTCACCAGGATCGTGACATGCTACGCGAGCCCCGCGCTTCGAAGACCGCCGTTTCGACGAGCCCGAGCGGCAAGACCAAGAAGCGTGGCGGCCCAACCGACGAGCACATTCACGGCGAGATCTATTCGGCGATCATCAACCATCAGATACGGCCGGCGACGCCGCTGCAGGAAGACGCGCTGGCGACGGCCTTCGGTGTCAGCCGCACGATCATCCGCAAGGTGCTGCAGCGGCTGTCGCACGAAAAACTTGTCGACCTGATACCCAACAAGGGTGCCTTCGTTTCCAAGCCCTCGATCGAGGAGGCGCGGCAGGTTTTCGAGGCGCGGCGCGGCGTCGAATGCATCCTCGCGGAAAAGCTCGCCTCGACGATCACCAAGGAAGACGTCGATCGGCTGACCGCCATGGTGGGCGCCGAGGCGGAGGCAGTCGAGCAAGACAGCAAACAAAGGCGGCTGCAGCTCTCCGGGGATTTTCATCGTGAACTCGCCTCGCTTGCCGGAAACGAGGTGCTGCGCGATTTCGTCCACGAACTGGTGTCGCGGACGTCGCTGATCATTGCGCTGTACGAATCGCCAGGGGCGGTGCCGTGCTCGTACAGCGAGCACAAGGAGATCGTGGACGCCCTGAAGCGGCGGGACGGCAAGAAAGCTGCGCAGTACATGGACCACCATCTCCGTCATATCGAGGCTCAGATCGACCTGTCCGACCACCCCGTGCGCGTCGACTTCAAGACGCTGTTCAAACCCCTGAGCTAACTGACCTTTCTCGTCACTTCGGTGCTTGCGAGGCGCGTATCGGGCGCATAGCCGGCAAGCTTGCCGCGATAGGTCTTCGGTAGCGGGTAGGCGAGGTCGCCGCGCTTGGACGTCTTCAAGCCCATGCCGACTATAGCCTCGGCGAATTTGACGCCGGCCACGACGCCGTCGATGACCGGCACCTGCAGCCGGTCTTCCAGATAATGCGCGAGATCGGCCATGCCGGCGCAGCCGAGCACGATGGCTTCGGAGCGGTCCTCGGACAGCGCCCTTTCGCACTCGGCAAGGATGATCGCGCGGGCGTTCGATTCCGGTTTCTCAAGCTCCAGCACAGGAACGTCTGTGGCGCGCACGCGGCGGCAATGGTGCTGCATGCCGTAGCTGCGGACGAGCTGTTCGGCGATGATGCGGGTGCGTTCGAGCGTCGTCACCACAGAAAAGCCGGTGGCGACGAAGGTTGCGGCGTGCATCGCCGCCTCGGCGATGCCGAACACAGGCGCGCCGGTGATTTCACGCACGGCAAGCAGACCGGGATCGCCAAAGCAGGCGATGATGTAAGCGTCGGCGGCGGGTCCATCCATGATCTCGTCGACAAGGCCGATGATGCTCATCGCCTCGTCATAGTGACCTTCGATCGAGGCAGCCCCTGAGCGGGAGGTCACCGCCAGGATCTCGGTTCCAGGTGCCGCAACCGATCGCGCCGCGTCGCCGATGAGATCGGTCATCGACTGGGTGGTGTTGGGATTGATGAGCTTAATTCTCATGCGATCCTCTGAAGCCGGTGGCTTGCCGCGGTACGGGTAATTCCGAGCTTTAGATTGTATACTATTGTGTATTCGTATTGGATGTAATTTGCTGTTGTCAACACAGAGGCGAGCGATTTTGCGGGACAGGCGATAACCAGCGCCGGCTATTGGCGGATCGGGTAGTGGCCATCGCACGCCGATCGGCGCGCTGCCGCGATAGGTTGGACAAGCATTTGAAGGATTTGGGATTTGCTGCGCTGCGGCGGGCGGCAGCTCAAAGCCAAGCAATGCGTGGCTTTTCGGGACGGCTAGCGAATCAAGACGTCGCGGGAATTGTATACAGGTATGGATTTCCAGGTTCTGCCGAGAACAGGCTTAGAAACCGCACGCAAGGCATTCGAGGCCGTTCCTGTAGCAATATTCGGCTTTCCAGTAGTGCGGGTCGTTGACCACGGCGTATTCGACCTCGGCCACCGTGGCGTATTTCTTCCTGAACGGACGCGCCAGCATGATGAACAGGCGGCAGTCCGGCGGCCAGTCGCCGACCGAGAGAATGCTGTTTCCCCTTGATAGCTCCGACATCAGGATCGCCTGCAATGGCGGGGCCATCTTGGGCAGGTCGGGCATCGGTGGGCTCCAGAGATTGCTGAATGACGAGGGCGACGGAATGCCAGCCGGCGGTTGCGCGTATCGGGACGGAAGGTAAGGTGTTCCGGCAAGTGCCCGCAAGCTACTGCGGCAAAGCGCTGGCTTTTCTCGTCTCGCGCGGAAGCTCGCCGAACTCGTGCCGATACTCGGCCGCGAAGCGGCCGAAATGGGTGAAGCCCCATTTCAACGCGATGTCGGTGACGCTGGCTTCGCCCGCCACCAGGTCGAAGCGGGCACGCCGCATGCGCTCGCGTGTCAGCGCACGGATGGGCGAGATTCCAAAGGCGTTGCGATAGGCCAGTTGCAGCGTCCGGGGGGCCACGCCGGCGGCTTCGGCGATCTCATGCAGCCCGATGGGTGCCGCGACATTGGCGCGGATGAATTCTTCCGCCCGCTTCAGGTGACGCGGTGCTGCACCCGGCCTCTGTTCGTTGAAGAACAGGCTCATATTGTTGGGCTGGTTGCGTAGGAACAGTTCCAGCAAATGCTGCTCGTGCAGCACGTTATGCAAGCCTGGACCGTGCAACGGCGCTTTCGCGTCGGCGGCATGGAAAAGTGAGTTGGCCAGGCGCCGCCATGCCAGCATCTCGGGCCGGGCAAAATCGATCAGCGGGTCGAAGATCAGCGGCCCCGAAATGTCGCGGTCGAGCAGGCGCATGGCAAAGGCGTGCAGCGGTGCCTTGCGGACCTGGACCAGCAACTGGGTGCAGCCCTGCCACCATTTCATCCTGGTCGCCAGGTCGGCGTTGAGGACGGAGGCGATGCTGCGGTCGGTCAGGAATTCGCGCGTGCCGTTGCGGATGGTGGCCGCGCCCGAGATCGGCATCTGGATCAGGTAGAAGTCGCCGAGTTCGCCCGGATCGATCAGCACGTCGGCGCCATAGCTGATGTAGTTCAGCGAGATCATCTCGCCCGGCGCATGATTATGCGTGACTCGAAAAGATTTCCGGTCACCGATGATGTCCAGTCGGTGATTGCAAAACTTCTGGGCGACCCGCTCCCTGGCGCAGTCGAGATCGTTCGACTGAAACAAGACATGGTCTGAAAGCGGTACCCTTCGGACGGACGCCTCTTCCATCAGCATCCTGGCAGACTAGCACCGATCCTTGGGCTGCCAATGAAAATGAGCGGCAGTAGGTCGCGCCGGCAGCATTTTTGCGCTTTCTGGATAGTCATCGCGCAATACGGCTAGTGCTTTAGGAACGTTCGCAGCAATCTCTGCGGTGGAACAAATGAAAGGGTCGCCTGCGGCAGGCCCTTCGAAACAAAGGGAGCATCACATGAGCAATGAACTCGCCAAGGGCATCACGCGCCAGGGCACCGGCCATGCCGGCAAGACCTGGAACATCCTTGGGCAGGTCTATTTCCCGAAGGCGGTCTGTGAGTCGACCTTCGCCTTCGAGACCAACAGCGAGCCGGGCCAGTTCGTGCCGGTGCACATCCATCCCAACCAGGAAGAGTTCATCCTGGTGCAGGAAGGCGAACTCGATCTCAAGCTCGACGGCGAATGGGTCAAGGCCAAGGCGGGCGACCTGGTGCGCATGCCCCGGGGCATCCCGCATGGCTACTTCAACAAGTCGGACAAGCCGACCAAGGCGCTGTTCTGGGTCTCGCCGGCTGGCATGCTGGAAGAGCTGTTCAACAAGCTCGACAACCTCGCCGATCCGGCCGAGGTGGTGAAGGTCTCGGCCCAGCACGAGGTCAACTTCCTGCCGCCCGAAGCCAACGACTAGGCTGCCAGCTTTCACCGGGGAATCTGCCTGACGCGCGCGACTTGGGTCGCGCGCGAAGGCTGTCCCGTGTCCTGGCGAACAAGGAACAACGACATGGTCGACAAGAAGAAAGTCTGCGTTATTGGCGCCGGCGTGAGCGGGCTTGCGGCAGCACACGCCTTCAGACAGCGCGGACACGACGTTGAAATCGTCGAGCGCAGCAACGATCTGGGCGGGGTCTGGGAGCCGGCGCGGTCCTATCCCGACGTGCAGACGCAAAGCCCGAAGGATCTCTATCGCTACACCTCGATGGCGATGCCTGATGATTATCCGGAATGGCCGAAAGGCACGCAGGTCCATGCCTATCTCAAGAGCTATGCCGAGAAAAACGGCCTCGTTCCGCTCATCCGCTTCGGCACCAAGGTTGTTTCCATGCGGCGGCGGGAAGGGGCGAAAGGCTGGACTGTCGAGCTTGCCGACGGTGACGGAAAAACCGTGCGCCAGGATTTCGATTTCGTTGTCGTCTGCACCGGAAACTTCAGCGAGAAACGCGAGCTCGTGCATCCGGGCCAGCATGATTTCACCGTGGCCGGCGGCCAGGTGCTCCATTCGTCCGAGTACACCGATCCGGCGACGGTGCGGGGCAAGCGTGTCGTGGTGCTCGGTTTTTCGAAGTCGGCGACCGACATTGCGGTCAACGCCGTCAATTCGGGCGCGGCCGACGTCACCATCGTCTATCTCGAGCCGGTCTGGCGCATTCCCTACTTCATCGGCGGCCTGATCAACTTCAAGCGCATCCTTTATGTCCGCGCCCAGGAGGTGATGTTCCCCAACTGGGACCAGCCCCTGCTGGCGCGGCTTGGCCATGCGCTGGCCAAGCCGTTCGTCTGGGCCAACTGGCGGGCGCTGGAAAGCCTGCTCTCGCTCCAGCTCAAGCTCAAGAAGACCGGGCTCAGGCCAAAGGTGCCGATCGAAACCAGCATCAACTGCTCGGTGCCGATCGTCACGCCGGGGTTCTTCGACATGGTCGCCGACGGACGCATCAAGGCGATCCAAGGCACCATCGCTGCCTACGAGCAGGGCACGGTCATTCTGTCGGGCGGCGAGCGGGTCAAGGCCGACATGGCCATTCTTGCCGTCGGCTGGAAATCCGGCGTGCCGTTCCTGCCGGAGGAGTATCAGCGCAAGCTGGTTGAACCAGACGGGCAATATCGGCTCTATCGCGTCATCGCCAATCCAGACCTCCCCGACATGGGCTTTGTCGGCTTCAACTCATCATTCTGCACGGTGCTGAGCGCCGAGCTCGCCGCCAACTGGCTGGTGCGCTACGCCGACGGCAAGCTGGGGCGCCAGCCGACGCACCAGGAGATGACCGACAACATCGAGATGATGCTGGCCTGGAAACGTAATGAACGGCCCGCCGCTGGCGTCTATGGCGGGCTGTGCGTCGCACCCTATCATTTCAAGCATTTCGACGAACTGCTGGCCGACATCGGCGCAACGAAACGGCAGCGCAATCCCGTCGCCGAGAACTTCGCGCCGCCGAACGCCGATGCCTATGCGGGATATCTGGCGAGTGCACCGGACTATCGCGCAGCCTGACGCTGCTCAGGAACTAGTGAGCCTGGGTGAAGTTGGTGTTGAGCAAGATGAAGATGCCGATCGAAATTGCGCAGCCAACGGGGCCGCCAATAATGCAGCCGATGAGACGCTCGCCTTTCTTGTCACGCGCTGCGCCGTAGATTTGCTCCGCACGAAGGCGGCTCTCCTTGCCGGCCACGTCGAGCAGGATTTCTTCACGCCCAACCAACTGACGAAGCTTGGGCACAAAGCCGCCAATCGCTGGGAAGTGCTTGAAAATGTTCAGGTCCTTCAAGGCGATCTCAGTTTCGACAATCTTCTCGATCTCCTCTGCGTCCCAGGGAAGATCGTTGTCGTTCAGGTTCCTCAATTTCATCTCGCTGCCGTAGAGCAATTCGTTGTTCGAGCTGCCCGTCACTTTGACGTTGCGGCCGTCGACCTGAACAGCGAAGCATTCGCGCAGTTGACCGTTCAAGAAAAGACTGGCGCCAAACGCATGCATCGTATCTCCGAGAAGTCCCGGAGTTGCTACGTAGGAATATACTACCTCCACAAGGCCATCATCGGTTGTTACGGAAATCGACTGAGGTAGATCTGTGCCGGGTATGTTTCGGATAGAATGTAAGACCAATTCTTCCTCCCCTTTTGCAATATTTGCATCTTCTAATTTGCATGACTGTTGGTTGCTTGCAATCGGTGCTTATCAGAGGGTGCGTATGCGGCATCGTGTGGGGTCGAGTTTTGCTACCGGTTGATTTGCGAACGCGCTTTCGGAACAAAGGCCTGCGCGGTCAAGCATTGTTATTTGCTGGTGGCGGATATCCGCGTGAGGAAGCGTCGACGTAGTCCTCTGGCCGAGAACTTTGGGCCGACAAATGCCGATGCCTATGCGGGCTATCTCAAGACCGCGCCGGATTATCGCGCGGCATGGCCAGGCGGCGAAAAAGACCGCAGCGCGTCCAGGTGTTCGTTGGGCTGTGCCGGCTGTTTTTCTGAGCGATATCAGGGAGTTCGGATGGTGGGCGTGACAGGGATTGAACCTGTGACCCCTGCAATGTCAATGCAGTGCTCTCCCGCTGAGCTACACGCCCATCCGATGGAGGCGGATACACCATTTTTGATCCGGCGCGTCAATAGCGTGTTTGGCGGAAAAATGCGCCGGATCATCAATTCCCTTGGCGACGCCATGAATTCCCTTGGCGACGCTAGGTAACGCCTATGCGGCGTGAAGCATCTTCTCGACCTCGTTGACGAGATCGCGCAGATGGAAGGGTTTCGACAGCACTTTTGCGTCGCGCGGAGCCTTCGAATCAGGGTTCAGCGCCACCGCCGCAAAGCCGGTGATGAACATCACCTTGAGGTCGGGGTCGATCTCGGTGGCGCGGCGCGCCAACTCGATGCCGTCCATCTCCGGCATCACGATGTCGGTCAGGAGCAGCGAAAAAGGTTCCTCGCGCAGCCGCTCGTAAGCGCTGGCGCCATTGTCGAAGTCGCTCACCTGGTAGCCGGCGCGTTCCAGCGCCTTGACCAGGAAGCGACGCATATCGTCGTCGTCTTCTGCCAGAAGAATGCGTGCCATCAGTTTCCCGTCCGAATCAGCGGTCGAAGCCGCCCCCCAGCAGGGGCTTCGTTAACCATCTTGTATATGAGTCCGCGACGGTAAACATCAAGTGAATGCCGTGCCGGCAGAGTGACGCAAAGGCATAATAAAGGCCGGCTTTCCACAGCTCGAAATGCTGGACACCAGCGGCGGCAGGTGGCACCTTCGGCTGATGAATGAGTGCATTTCGCAGGTCCATCAACAAAGATGACGCCAGCCGAAGATTTCTCGGAGCTGCTGCCGTTCGAGGTTCGAACGAGTGCCGAGCAGCGTGTGCCGTTCGTGTTCAATTCGCCGCATAGCGGACGCTGCTACCCCGACCGGTTCCTGGCCATGTCCAGGCTCGATGCCATGGCCATCAGGCGTTCGGAGGACTGCTACGTCGATGAGCTGTTCGGTGCGGCAGTCGCCCTTGGCGCGCCGATGCTGGCGGCGCATTTCCCTCGCGCCTATCTCGACGTGAACCGTGAGCCGTGGGAACTCGATCCCCGGATGTTCGCCGAGCCGGTGCCGCCTTTCGCCAACGTACGTTCGGCGCGCGTTGCCGGCGGGCTTGGCACGGTGCCCAAGCTGGTGGGCGAGGGGCTCGACATCTATCCCGGCAGGTTGCCGCTGGCCGAAGCGGTCGGGCGGATCGAATGTGTCTACAAGCCCTATCACGAGACGCTGAAGCGGCTGGTCACGCGGACGCATGCCCGGTTTGGTTATGCGGTACTGGTCGACTGCCATTCGATGCCGGCTTCGGTCCGTCTCGGCGACAACGGGGTGCGGCCCGATTTCATCGTCGGCGATCGCTTCGGAACCTCTGCTGCATCTGCTCTGTCGGAGCGGGCGATCGGGCTCCTGGCGGCCATGGGTTATACCGTGGCGCACAATAAACCTTACGCCGGCGGCTTCATCACCGAGCATTATGGCCGGCCGGCGCGTAAGCTTCATGCGCTGCAGATCGAGATCAATCGCGGGCTTTACATGGACGAACGTACGTTCAGGAAATCGGCGGGCTTTTATGCGCTTGCGGACGATCTGGCCCGGTTTTCTGCGGATCTGATGGCGATCCCGGACTATTATTTCCTCGACCTGCCGTTGGCCGCGGAGTAGGCGGCTGGGTGCAGGTGGCTAAAAAAAGACCGCTCCGGAGAGCGGTCGAAGTCTAGGGAGGAAACGCCCAAGGAGGGCATGGACAGGAGAACTGTCCGAAGCCGAGATTATTGTGCGCTGCACAAAAGTCAAGGCGCCTTTGGGCTTTTTAATTCACGGTGATGTGGTTATTGCCGAGCGGGGTGGTGGCGTGTCATCCACGCCACAGTTGGAGATGGGGTGAATGATGGTCGACGCCGAGTTCATGCGACGGATCGCGAGTGCCGCGGCTGCCGAGACGCTGCCGAGATTCCGGCGGCAAGGTACGGTGGCAAACAAGCTCGCCGGCGGCTTCGATCCGGTCACCGAGGCCGATCAGGAAGCAGAGCGCGCCATCCGCGCGCTGATCAACGCCGAATTTCCTGATCACGGCATCCTCGGCGAGGAGCATGGCAGCGAAAACCTTGGCAACAGTCATGTCTGGGTGATCGACCCGATCGATGGAACCCGCGCCTTCATTTCCGGCCTGCCGGTCTGGGGCACTCTGGTCGGGCTCACTGTCGATGGCGATGCGGTTGCAGGCCTGATGTCGCAGCCATTCACTGGCGAGCTGTTTTATGCCGACGGCAATGGCTCGCACTATGAGGGCCCCGGCGGGCCGCGCACGCTTGCCGTGCGCAAGACAACCGCGCTGGCGGACGCCACGATGTTCACCACCACGCCGGCGCTGTTCAAGGGAGAGATGCGCAAGCGCTACGACCATCTCGAGACCCAGGTCCAGCTCGCGCGCTACGGCACCGATTGCTACGCCTTCGCCATGGTTGCGGCGGGGCAGGTCGACATCGTCGTCGACCCGGGGCTCAAGCCCTACGACATCGTGGCGCTGATCCCCATCATCGAGCAGGCCGGCGGTATCGTCACGACCTTCGAAGGCGGTCCGGCGGAAAATGGCGGCGACATCATAGCTGCGGCAACGCCTGAGCTGCACGCCGCGGCATTGAAGATTCTCAGAGGCTGAGCGGCTTTATTCCACCGTCGCTGGTGTTCCCGGCACGAAGGCGCTGAACGCGGCGAGCAACTGCTCGCGATAGATGTCGACTTCCTGCAGGATCTCGTGGCGGGCGCCGTCGATGGTCAACTGCGAGGCGACGCGGCAGCGGTGGACATATTGCTCGACGTCGCGTGTCGACACCACCTCGTCGGCGCCGGCGGTGACGATCAGCATCGGCACCTTGAGCGATGCGATAAATGCGGGCTCGCGCACGGCTTCCGATGCCGCCGCGGCTGCCCGCAGCCAGGCAATCGTCGGCCCGCCGACAGACAGCTCGGGATAGGTCTCGTAGAGCAGAATGTTGCGGCGGTAGCGGCGTTCGTCGCTGGTCAGCTTGTTGACGGCGAAGGGCGTTCCTTCGCGAGGCCTCGGCCCCCAAGCGGCATAGAGCCCGCCGAGGCCGAGCCAGCACATCAGGGTCGTGAGGCGACTGATCGCCTTCATCGACAGCGGAGCGCCGACCACCGACATGAACGGCGCCACCAGGACCATGCGCTGGACGCGGTTGATCATTGCGGGCGCGGCAAGTAGCGCGATCAGCGCGCCGCTCGAATGGGCGAGGATGAAGAACGGGCCGCGGCAATCGGGCAGGACGATCTGCTCGAAGAAAGCTTCGAGATCCCTGACGTAGTGGTCGAAGTTTTTGACGTAGCCGCGATGGCCGTCGCGCAGCAGCCGCTCGGAGGCGCCCTGGCCGCGCCAGTCGAAGGTGGCGACCGCGTGGCCGCGAACCGAGAGATCGCGAATGGTCTCGAAATACTTCTCGATACACTCGTTGCGGCCCGGCAGCAGAATCACCGTGCCCTTGAACGGGTGCGAGGTGGCGGGAAACAGCCCATAGCGCAGCTGTTTGCCGTCATGCGCGGCGAAGTGGCCGGCGCTTGCCCGCTCCGGAACCGGATTGCCGGGGATTTCGTGGAACAGGTCCGTCATCAGGCGCTTCGGCTGGGCACTCTGTGCCGTGGGAACTGGCGATGCCAAGGTGATAGAAAGCCGGATCGAGAAAATCAAAGGAAATTCGTGCGAAGCCAAGCGAATGAGGCCGAAGGCAGCTTGCGGGTTGCCTTCGGCCTCTGTCGTTCCGGGAGGAAGGGACGTTGCAACCCGGTCCGGCTTCGTCGGCGGCATTCTGTGGTGCCGCCTGTTCGTTGACTTGGGTGCACTTTAGGCGGGGCGACCTGAACGGATACCGAAGGGCCGGTTCATCTTCGGTTCATCCTGGCGGTCATGAAAAAAGCTGTGGCGGCGATGTCTTGAAATGGCTTTGGGCGACCCCCAAATGTCTCCTGCGGCGCCCAATATCGGGGCCGCTGATCACCGCCGGGACGCCAGAACGGGTTTCGGCACAGGTCATGCGCAAACCTTGTTGCTCACTGGAGAACACCCATGCGTCACGTTGATTTTTCCTCGCTCCACCGCTCGACTGTCGGCTTTGACCGGCTGTTCAACATGCTCGACGGCCTTGGCCAGCCTGACGGCGGCACCACCTATCCGCCCTACAACATCGAGCGCACCGGCGAGGACGCCTACCGCATCAGCATGGCGGTCGCAGGCTTCTCGGAGACCGAGATTTCGATCGAAGCCCATCGCAACGTGCTGACGGTCAAGGGCGACCGCGCCAACGAAGCCGCCGGCGAAGGTTCGGAGCTGCTTTATCGCGGCATCGCCTCGCGCGCCTTCGAGCGCCGCTTCCAGCTCGCCGACCATGTCGAAGTCGTAGGTGCGAACCTCAAGAACGGCCTGCTGCACATCGATCTCAAGCGCAACATTCCCGAAGAGCACAAGCCTCGCAAGATCGAGATTTCGGCTGCTCCGGCGAATGCCAAGCAGATCGAGGCCAACACGGTCAACTAAGACTGCTCCTCCCAAGCAGCAAAAGGCGGCGCCATCAGCGCCGCCTTTTTGTTATCCGGGTATCCGGAACCTGATTTAACGCAGCAAGTCGTTGAACCTGCCGATGTCGTCGGGCGTGGTGGCAAAGGAGGTGACGAAGCGATAGAGCGCCTCGTCGTCGCCAATCTGGCCAGCGAGCGAAGTCGGGGTCGGCCATGTGTAGAAGGCAGCGCCGGCGCCTTGCGCCTTTTCGGCGACATCTTTCCTGATGATGGCGAAGACTTCGTTGGCCTCGGGCTGCCAGCCGAGGCGCGCCACCGACGAGCTTTCGATCGCCTGGGCCAGCCTGGCCGACATCGCATTGGCGTGACGTGCCGTCTCCAGCCACAGGCCGCCGTCGAAATAGGCGTCGAATTGCGCCGAGATGAAGCGCGCCTTGGAGAAAAGCTGGGCCGAGCGCTTGCGCATGAAGGCCATTTCCTTGGCGCGGTCGAGGTCGAACATGACGATCGCCTCGGCGCACCAGCAACCATTCTTGGTGCCGCCGAAGGAGACGATGTCGACGCCGCGTTTCCAGGTCATTTCGGCCGGCGAGACATCGAGCGATACCAGCGCGTTGGCAAAGCGGGCACCGTCCATGTGCAGCGGCATGCCATGGCGTTTTGCAACCGCCGAAATCGCCGAGATGTCGCCAAGGCCATAGACGGTCCCGACCTCGGTCGCCTGGGTGATGGAGATCGCCGCGGGGCGTCCGCCGTGCACGTTCTCCGAGGCGAAGCGGCCGACGGCGCGCTCGATATTGCCGATGTCCATGCGCCCGAGCGGGCCATCGACCTGATGAAGCCGCGAACCATGGGAAAAATACTCCGGCGCGCCGCATTCATCCTCGAGGATGTGCGCCTCGCGGTGCCCGAAGGAAATGCCTCCCGGCTTGCCGTAAGCTGCGAGCGACAGTGAATTGGCGGCTGTGCCGGTCGCGACGAAGAACACAGCCACTTCGCGCTCGAAAACCTCCGAGAATTTTGCGTAAACCGCTTTGTCGAGATCGCCGTCGCCATAAGCGCGGCTGAAGCCCGCAGCGTTGGCGTGCAGACGCTCGGCGACCTTGGGGTGAGCGCCGGCCCAGTTGTCTGATGCGAAGAACATTTCGTCCGTCCGTAATATGGCTGCGGGAGACTGCGTGGCAGGGTAGGCGGGAGCTAGACCGGATTTGTCGATCTTCGGCAAGTGCGGGGTCTGGAAAACGATTGAGGCAGGGAGAGCGCTGTTTTGACCGCTTGTTCAAAAATTGCGCCGGATGCCGGTCCGGCGTAATTTTCGGTCTTCGCAAGGGCGGAAAATTCGTGAATCGGTCTTGTGTGTATTCAAGAATTCTGTCATACAAAATTTAGGACAGCAGTGCTGTCTTATTTATCTGCCCAAAGCGAACCGGATTTGGCGTATGATGACGCCGCGTCCGGCTTCCGCCGCGAGCTAGGGTCAGGGGAGAGGCCGGAGCAATCCGTTCACGTCTGTCCCGACTGCGGTTTAGTGCCGGCGAACGGCACTGTGCCGCTGCATATCGAGCATATCTGAAGGTGAACGGATCGGCATATTGCCGTCCCAAAGCAAATTGCCCGGATTGGGCTGGAATGGAGACAGGATGATGACGGAGTTGACGCCATCTGTGACGACGGATTTTGCACCGGCCGCGCAGACGAAAGCGGCCAACAATAAAACCGATCATCTCCGAACCCCCACCGGCTATGCAGCGCATGGCCTCTACGATCCGCGCAACGAGCATGACGCCTGCGGCGTCGGCTTCATCGCCCAGATGAAGGGCGTGAAGTCGCACCAGATCGTCAAGGACGGCCTGTTCATGCTCAACAACCTGACGCATCGCGGTGCGGTGGGCGCTGATCCGCTGATGGGCGACGGCGCCGGCGTCCTGGTGCAGATCCCCGATACATTCTTCCGCGAGGAGATGGCCAAGCAGGACATCGAGCTGCCGCCGGTCGGCCAGTACGGCGTCGGCCACTGGTTCATGCCGCAGGATGCGGCAATGCGCGACCACATCGAAGATATCATCCGCGAGTCGGCGCAATCAGAAGGCCTGCCGCTGATCGGCTTCCGTGACGTTCCGGTCGACAACTCCTCTTTGTCGAAGGCGCCGGAGATCGTGGCGTCGGAGCCGTTCCACCGCCAGGTGTTTATCGGCCGCACGCCCGAAATCGATGACGACGAGGAATACGAGGCGCGGCTCTATCTGCTGCGCAAGGTCATTTCCGGCCGCATCTATGCCGAAAACAACAACAGGGACATCGGCGCCTATTGCGTGTCGCTGTCGGCGCGGACCATCGTCTACAAGGGCATGTTCCTGGCTTTCCAGGTCGGCGACTACTACAAGGATCTTGCCGATCCGCGCTTCGAGACGGCCCTGATCCTGGTTCACCAGCGTTTTTCGACCAACACCTTCCCGTCTTGGAAGCTGGCGCATCCCTACCGCATGGTCGCGCATAACGGCGAGATCAACACGGTGCGTGGCAACAACAACTGGATGGCGGCGCGCCAGGCCTCGGTCGACTCCGAGCTGTTCGGCAACGACATCTCCAAGCTCTGGCCGATCTCCTACGAGGGCCAGTCGGACACGGCGTGCTTCGACAACGCCCTCGAGTTCCTGTTCCAGGGCGGCTACAAGCTGGCGCATGCCATGATGATGCTGATCCCGGAAGCCTGGGCCGGCAACAAGCTCATGGATAGCGAACGCAAGGCGTTCTACGAGTATCACGCGGCCCTGATGGAGCCGTGGGACGGTCCGGCCGCGGTGTGCTTCACCGATGGCCGCCAGATCGGCGCCACGCTCGACCGCAACGGGCTGCGCCCGGCCCGCTACATCGTCACCGACGACGACCGGGTGATCCTGGCCTCCGAGGCTGGCGTGCTGCCGGTCGAGGAAAAGCACATCATCAAGAAGTGGCGCCTGCAGCCGGGCAAGATGCTGTTGATCGACTTGGCCAAGGGCCGCATCATCTCGGACGAGGAGATCAAGGCCGAGATCGCCACCAAGCACCCCTACAAGACCTGGCTGTCCAACACCCAGCTGATCCTTGAGGACCTCAAGCCGGTCGAGCCGCGTGCCCTGCGCAAGGACGTCTCGCTGCTCGATCGCCAGCAGGCCTTCGGCTACACCCAGGAAGACACCAAGCTCCTGATGTCGCCGATGGCAACCACGGGTCAGGAAGCCGTCGGTTCGATGGGCACCGATACGCCGATCTCGGCGATGTCGGACAAGTCGAAGCTGCTCTACACTTACTTCAAGCAGAACTTCGCCCAGGTTACCAACCCGCCGATCGACCCGATCCGCGAGGAACTGGTGATGAGCCTGGTGTCGTTCATCGGCCCGCGCCCCAACATCTTCGATCTCGTCGGCTCGTCGCGGCGCAAGCGCCTTGAAGTGCGCCAACCGATCCTGACCAATGGCGATCTGGAGAAGATCCGCTCCATCGGCCACACCGAAGACAGGTTCGACACCAAGACCATCGACATCACCTATGGCGTGCAGGAAGCAGCGGCAGGCATGCAGGGCGCGATCGAGCGCCTGTGCGAGCGCGCCGAGGCGGCTGTCGCCGGCGGCTACAACATCATCATCCTGTCGGATCGCCAGATCGGACCGGACCGCATTGCCATACCGGTGCTGCTGGCGACGGCCGCCGTGCATCACCACCTGATCCGCAAGGGCCTGCGCACGTCGGTCGGTCTGGTGGTGGAATCGGGCGAACCGCGCGAAGTGCATCACTTCTGCTGTCTCGCCGGCTATGGCGCCGAGGCGATCAACCCCTATCTCGCCTTCGACACGCTGCTCGATATGCACAAGAGTGGCGAGCTGCCGGAAGAAGTCGACGCCTATGAAGTCGTCTCGCGCTACATCAAGTCGATCGGCAAGGGCATCCTCAAGGTCATGTCCAAGATGGGCATCTCGACCTACCAGTCCTACTGCGGCGCGCAGATATTCGACGCCATCGGCCTGAAGACCGATTTCGTCGAAAAGTACTTCACCGGCACCGCGACCAACATCGAGGGCGTCGGGCTGGAGGAGGTCGCGGCAGAAACTGTCAGCCGCCATGCCTCGGCATTTGGCGAAGACCCGGTGCTGCGCAACGCTCTCGAAGTCGGCGGCGAGTACATGTACCGCATGCGTGGCGAAGCCCACATGTGGACGCCTGACGCGGTTGCCTCGCTCCAGCATGCGGTGCGCTCGGGCTCGTGGTCGACCTTCAAGGAGTTTTCTGCCCAGATCGACAGCGAAACCGCGCGGGCGCAATCCATCCGCGGCCTGTTTCGCATCAAGCTGGCCGAGGAAGGCGGGCGCAAGAAGCTTGCGCTCGACGAGGTCATGCCCGCCGCCGAGATCGTCAAGCGTTTCTCAACCGGCGCCATGTCCTTCGGCTCGATCAGCCGCGAGGCGCACACGACACTTGCCATCGCCATGAACCGGATCGGCGGCAAGTCGAACACCGGCGAGGGCGGTGAGGAACCGGATCGCTACCTGCCGCTGCCAGGTGGTGGCGTGAACCCCGAACGTTCGGCGATCAAGCAGGTCGCCTCCGGCCGCTTCGGCGTGACGACGGAGTATCTGGTCAACTCCGACATGATCCAGATCAAGGTTGCCCAGGGCGCCAAGCCCGGCGAGGGCGGCCAGTTGCCCGGTCACAAGGTCGACGCGACAATCGCCAAGACCCGTCACTCGACGCAGGGCGTTGGCCTCATTTCGCCGCCGCCGCACCACGACATCTATTCGATCGAGGATCTGGCGCAGCTGATCTACGATCTGAAAAACGTCAACCCGGCGGCCGACATCTCGGTCAAGCTGGTGTCGGAAGTGGGTGTCGGCACGGTCGCGGCAGGTGTCGCCAAGGCGCGCGCCGACCACATCACGATCTCGGGCTATGACGGTGGCACGGGTGCTTCGCCGCTCACCTCGCTCAAGCATGCCGGCAGCCCATGGGAAATGGGCCTCGCCGAGACGCACCAGACATTGGTGCTGAACGGCCTGCGTTCGCGTGTCGCGCTCCAGGTCGACGGCGGCCTGCGCACCGGCCGCGACGTCGTCATCGGCGCGCTTCTGGGCGCCGACGAGTTCGGCTTCTCGACCGCGCCGCTGATCGCTGCTGGCTGCATCATGATGCGCAAGTGCCACCTCAACACCTGCCCGGTTGGCGTCGCCACCCAGGATCCGGTGCTGCGCAAGCGCTTCAAGGGCACGCCCGAGCACGTCATCAACTACTTCTTCTACGTCGCCGAAGAGGTTCGCGAGCTGTTGGCCGAAATGGGCTACAGCCATCTCGACCAGATCATCGGCGATGCCGATCTTCTGGAGAAGCGCGAACTGATCGACCACTGGAAGGCACGCGGCCTCGACTTCTCCAAGGTGTTCTACAAGCCCGATGCGCCGCGTGAGGCGATGCACTGGACCGAACGCCAGAAGCATCCGATCGACGACGTTCTCGACCGCACGCTGATCGCCGAGGCGAAGGCAGCGCTCGAGTCTCGCCAGCCGGTGAAGATCGAAGCGTCGATCCGCAACGTCGACCGTTCCGCTGGCGCCATGCTGTCGGGCGAGGTGGCCAAGCGCTTCAGGCACAAGGGCCTGCGCGAGGACACCATTTCGGTCAGGCTGACGGGTACCGCCGGCCAGTCGTTCGGCGCCTTCCTGGCGCGCGGCATCTCCTTTGAGCTGGTCGGCGACGGCAACGACTATGTCGGCAAGGGCCTGTCGGGTGGCCGCATCGTCATCCGCCCGCCGGAGGACTCAAAGATCCTCGCCGAGGAATCGATCATCGTCGGCAACACCGTGCTTTACGGTGCGACCGAAGGTGAATGCTACTTCCGCGGCGTGGCCGGCGAGCGTTTCGCCGTCCGCAACTCAGGCGCAGTCACCGTCGTCGAAGGCGTCGGCGACCATGGCTGCGAGTACATGACCGGCGGCGTCGTCGTTGTCATCGGCAAGACCGGACGCAACTTCGCGGCCGGCATGTCCGGCGGCGTGGCCTATGTTCTCGACGAGGACGGCGATTTCGCGGAACGCTGCAACATGGCGATGGTGGAGCTCGAGCCGGTTCCCGAAGAGGACGACATGCTCGAAAAGCTGCACCATCACGGCGGCGACATCGCCCATATGGGCCGCGTCGACGTCTCGGGCGACATGACCCGCCATGACGAGGAGCGTTTGGTGCAACTGATCTCGAACCACATGCACTACACCGGTTCGACGCGGGCCAAACAGATCCTCGACGATTGGGCGACCTATCGCCCGAAATTCCGCAAGGTCATGCCGGTGGAGTACCGCCGCGCACTGATCGAGATGGAGCGCATGAGGATGGGGGTCGCGGCGGAGTAGCCGCGACTTACCTGCCGGCCGCGTCCAGCTGGACGCGCGCCATCGCATGCTTCATTTGAAGTGGTGGAATTCTACGCCCACGCCGAAGCGCCGGGCATGAGACGAGAGTTACGATGGGCAAGGTTACAGGTTTTCTCGAAATCGACAGGCAGGTGCACAAGTACCAGCCGGCTTCCGACCGCATCCGGCATTTCCGCGAATTCACGCTGCCGATGTCCAACAAGGAAGTCGAAAAGCAGGCCGCGCGCTGCATGGATTGCGGCATTCCGTTCTGTCACGGTCCGACGGGCTGTCCGGTGCACAACCAGATCCCGGACTGGAACGATCTCGTCTACAATGGCGACTGGGACAATGCGATCCGCAACCTGCATTCGACCAATAATTTCCCCGAATTCACCGGCCGCATCTGCCCGGCTCCTTGCGAGGAAGCCTGCACCCTGAATCTCGAGGACATTCCGGTCGCCATCAAGACCGTCGAGCAGGCGATTGCCGACAAGGCCTACGAGACCGGCTACATCAGGCCTTATCCGCCCGAGAAGAAGACGGGCAAGAAGGTTGCCGTCATCGGCTCCGGCCCTGCCGGCATGGCAGCGGCGCAGCAGCTCGGCCGCGCCGGCCACGACGTTCACGTCTATGAGCGCGAAAGCCGCCCAGGCGGGCTGCTGCGTTTCGGCATCCCCGACTTCAAGATGGAAAAGCACTATATCGACCGCCGCATCGAGCAGATGACGGGCGAGGGCGTGACCTTCCATTGCGGCGTCAATGTCGGCGTCGACAAGCCGGTCACCGAGCTTCTGGCCGAACATGACGCAGTGCTCTATTGCGGCGGCTCCGAGACGCCGCGTCCCGCGGGCATTCCGGGCGACGACCTCGAAGGCGTGCACGACGCGATGCCTTATCTCGTCCAGCAGAACAAGCGCGTCGGCGGCGAAGACATCCAGTCGGTTGCCTGGCCCTCCGAGCCGATCGTCGCCAGCGGCCTGCACATCGTCGTTGTCGGCGGCGGCGACACCGCGTCCGACTGCGTCGGCACGGCGTTCCGCCAGGGTGCCGTGCGCGTCACCCAGCTCGACATCCGTCCGCAGCCGCCGGAAAAGGAAAACAAGCTCGCCGTGTGGCCCTATTGGGCGACCAAGATGCGTACTTCGTCCTCACAGGCCGAAGGTGCGCAGCGCGAGTTCCAGGTGGCGACGCTGGAGTTCATCGGCGAAGAAGGCCAGCTGACCGGCGTGAAGTGCTGCGAAGTCGATGACAAGCGCAAGCCGATCCCCGGCACCGAGTTCGTTATCCGCGCTGATCTCGCCTTCATCGCCATCGGCTTTGCCGGCCCGCTCGCCGACGGCATGGTCAAGGAACTCGACGGCAAGCTCGAGATCACCACCGACAGCCGCCGTTCGACCAACGTCGCGGCCAACGATCGCGACTACAAGACCACCGTCGACAGGCTCTATGTCGCCGGCGACGTGCGTCGCGGCCAGTCGCTGGTGGTCTGGGCGATCCGCGAAGGCCGCCAGGCCGCGCATTCGATCGACACCGACCTGATGGGTTCGAGCGTCCTGCCGCGCTGAGACTGTGGGTGCCTCCTTCGAGGCTCGCCCGCAGATGCCGTCCATAGCCCTGCAATAATTATGAGGGCTCGCACCTCAGGATGAGGACCGTAGCGCAAACGGTCCTCATCCTGAGGTGCGAGCCCCACTGCGACGTCGGGATTGGTTCGAACGTTTGCGGGCGAGCCTCGAAGGACGCACGACTGGCCTGCGTGGCTTATCGCCTGATGATGGCGGTCGTCGTTTCGGTGCTTTGCGCGGCGGGCAGCGGCTTCGGTGGCCAGGAGAAGTCGTCGATGCGGCCTGCAGGCGCTTTGGGCGCGATCCCTTGCACGGCAAGCTTTTCGCCGGGTGAACGCGGGTCGGTCTTGGCGGCCGTCTGGCCGCCAAGAAGCTCGGTGCCGCCGTCCAGTTCCGGATCCGAGAGCGAAACCGGCACCGTGCGGTCGATGTTGACAGGTACGTTGAGCTCGCCCGGCGTGGCCTGCGGCAGGCTTGCCGGCACCACGGTTTCGGTGCCTTGCGGGGTGATGCCGAGCAGCTTGTTCAGCGGCTTTTCGGCAAAGAAGGCGAGCTTGCGTTTGCCGGCGCGGGTGACGTTGATGCCATCGTCGGAACGCAGCCGTACCGGCTGGCCGTTGATGTCGGGGCCGCTGGTGACGAACGCGCCGGCCTCGTCGACAAAGCCGTCCCAGACATCGACGAACTCGCTTCCAGCGGCTTCGGTGGCTGCACGATAGATGTCGTTGAAGGCGAGCATGTCGGTGTTCATCTTCGACGACTTGAAGGCAGGCATGCCGACCCACAGGAACGGAACCTTGGTCTCGGCGATGGCCTTGGCCAGCTTCTCCGCACGCCCGGCATATTCCCTGGTCCAGGCCGTGCTCATCGGCGGCTCGCGGTTGTCGGCGACCCGCATCTGCTGGCGGTCGTTGGAGCCCATCATGATGATGACGGCGGCCGGCTTTTCCTGCTCGATCAGTGCCTTGGCCTTCTCGGGCCAGTTGTAATAGTCCTCGCGGACGAGGCCCGACGAGCCGTTGGTCTTGTCGATCACCCGGATCTTGGTGTTCTCGGCGAAGACCGTGCCGAGGCCTTCGGCAATACCGCCACCAAGGAAGTCGCCGATGACCAGCACGACACGCGCGTCGGGCAGCTTCTCGACCACCGGCACGGCGGGATCGGCTGCCCTGCCGACGTTGCCGGCCGTAGCCTTTGGCTTGCGCGGCGTCTTGCGGATCTTCTTGCGCGGCTGCGGTTCGTCCATGATGAACGGATCGACGCGCGGTTCACGGCGCGGCATGAACAGGTCGCGCAGGGACCATTTGCGCAATATGCCTTCCTGCGCCACCGCCGGCGTCGGCATCGTCGATGAAATGGCGGTCAAGGCGACCGCCACCGCGACCAGTGGCATCGTCAGGCGCAACAGCGAAAACCGTGGACGACGCGTCGATGCCAATACAGCCTCCGGTTGCTAGTTACGCCGCAGGAACTTCAGCACTTCCATGCTCGGATGACCGTCCGGCGTCAAGCCCAGCTGTGCCTGGAAAGCCTTGATTGCCGAGCGCGAACCTTCGCCGATCTTACCGTCGCTCTTGCCGTCGTAATAACCGTGCGCCGACAGGCGCTTCTGCAACTCCTGCTTCTCTTCGAAACTGAGCTTGGTGAAGGGCCGCTTCCAGTCTTGAACTAGGCCACCATAGCCGGCGATCTCGTCGGCAAGAAGGCCGACGGCGAGCGCGTATTTGTCGGCGTTGTTGTAGCGCTTGATGACCGAAAAATTCTTGGTCATCAGGAACGCCGGTCCGCCGCGGCCATCCGGAACCTTGAGCGTGGCGACGTCGGAGCCGCGCTTGAAGGCCTTGCCATTGGCGCGTTCGACGCCGAGGGAAGCCCATTTGTCGATCGTCAGCGATCCTGAGGGGAATTTCTGGCCTTGAGGCAGCACGACCTCGTAGCCCCAGGTCTTGCCCGCCTGCCAGCCGTTCTTCTTCAGCAGATTGGCGGCGGTGGCGAGCGCGTCGGGCACGGAATTCCAGATATCGCGCTTGCCATTGCCGTCGGCGTCGACGGCATAGGCCTGGTAGCTGGTCGGGATGAACTGCGTGTGGCCCATCGCGCCGGCCCAGGAGCCGACAAGATGGCTTTCGTCGATGTCGCCGCGCTGCAGGATCTTGAGCGCCGCGATCAGCTGGGTGCGGGCAAACTTCGCTCGGCGCTGGTCGCCATAGGCGAGCGTTGCCAGCGAGCGCACGACGTTGCGCATCACCTTGTCGTTCTTGAGAATCTCGCCGTAGTTCGATTCCATCGACCAGATGGCGAGCAGGATGTAGCGGTCGACGCCGAACTTGGCCTCGATGCGGTCAAGCCAGGGCTTCCACTTGCGTGCCATCTCGCGGCCGACGGTAATCGACTGGTCGTGGACGCGGTTGTCGAAATAGTCCCACACGGGCGCGGTGAACTCAGGTTGGAAGCGAGCCTTTTCCAGCACTTCCGGGTCGGCTGCGGTCACGCCGCGAAAGGCGCGGTCGTAGGTCGAGCCGGAGATTCCGTTGTCGGCGGCAACCGAGCGGAAGCTCGTCACCCAGCGTTGGAAGCCAGCTTCAGCCGCCGCTGGGCCGGCAGGCAACAGCAGCGCGAGCGAAAGACCAGCGATCGCGGCGACGCCTGCGAGACTTTTGGCGGTTTTGCGAAGGGGCATTCTTTCCTCCTTGGAGAGATCAGAAAGTCGATTCATCGCCGAAGCCGGTTAGCAATCAGTTTACCATAGACCCGTTGGGGAACGAAAAGCGGTTTGGGGGATTGTCCATCTAGCCGTTTGGACAATCAAGATCGCGTGATCAATGGCCTTGCCCGTAGTCACCGAATATGTGAACGCATTCAGTATTCATCAATGCGGACGTGGCAAAGTTGCCACCCGATACTCATTATCCTCTATCGGACGATCACCCTATGAAAAGAGTTCGCAAGGCAGTTTTTCCCGTAGCGGGCTTGGGCACCCGTTTTCTGCCTGCCACCAAGTCTATCCCCAAGGAAATGCTCACCGTCGTCGATCGTCCGGTGATCCAGTATGTCGTCGACGAGGCGCGCGAAGCGGGCATCGAGCATTTCATCTTCGTCACCGGCCGAAACAAGGCGGTCATCGAAGACCATTTCGACGTCCAGTTCGAGCTCTATGATACGCTCGCCCAGCGCGGCAAGATCGAGCAGCTCGAACGCCTGCAACGGCTGCAGCCGGGCCCGGGCCAGACCTCGTTCACCCGCCAGCAGGTGCCGCTCGGCCTCGGCCATGCGGTGTGGTGCGCGCGTGAGCTTGTTGGCGACGAGCCCTTCGCGCTGCTGTTGCCCGACATGATCATGCAGTCGGAAAAGAGCTGCATGCGCGAGATGGTCGAGCTTTATGCCGAGACCGGCAACAACATCATTGCCGTGCAGGAATGCGATCCCGCCGAGGCGCACAAATACGGCATCGTCGGCCAGGGCAAAGCGGTCCACACCGGCTTCGAGATTGAAGGCATGGTGGAGAAGCCCAAGCAGGGCACCGCGCCGTCGAACCTGTTCATCAACGGCCGCTACATCCTGCAGCCGGAGATTTTCAACATCCTGGCAAGCCAGGAGCGTGGTGCCGGTGACGAGATTCAGCTCACCGACGCGATGCTCAAGCTCGAGAAGCTGCAGTCGTTCTACGGCTACCACTATCGCGGCCGCACCTTCGACTGCGGTTCACCGGAGGGCTTCGTCGAGGCCAATGTCGCCTTTGCACTGTCGCGTTCCGATCTCAGCAAGAGCATGGCCGGTATCATAGAAGGCCTGCTCGGCGAGATGAAGTCGGGCAAGTAACCGACGTGTCGCCCGTGCGTCAGGATTGGACGCACGGCGCGATGGCGTTCGGCTGCCACTGCCGCTAGAAATATCCTGCCAGGTGCCCGCAGCAATGCGGGAGAATCGGGAACACGGTGCAAATCCGTGGCGTGCCCAACGCTGTGAGAGGGACCGTATCGGCAAAAGCCACTGTTCATGTCGAACGGGAAGGCGCCGACGACGGGTTGAACTCGAGCCAGAAGACCGGCCCGGCAGACATCGACCTCCGCATGGTCAGGCGGCGGCAACCGATATGCTCGCCAGGGGACATGCGATGCTTGCTGACCAGTTCAAAGCCATTTCAGGCTGTTTCGACCTTGCCGCCCAGGACGCCGTCTACCGCGCCATCTTTACGCGCCGCGACGTGCGCAGCCATTTCCTGTCCGATCCGGTCGACGATGATGTACTGGCGCGGCTGCTGCTTGCGGCCCATCACGCGCCATCCGTCGGCTTCATGCAGCCGTGGAATTTCATCGTCATCCGCGACCGCCAACGACGTGAACGGGTCCGCGACCTGTTTTTCGCGGCGCGCCAGCAGGAGTTGCCAGAAATCGCCGAGGAGCGGCGGGAGCTTTACCGCAAGCTCAAGCTCGAAGGCATCTGCGAGAGCCCGCTCAACCTGGTCGTCACCTGCGATCGCAGCCGTTCGGAAAGCTCCCCGCTCGGGCGATGGCACAATCCGGAGATGGATCTGTTCAGCACCGTCTGTGCCGTGCAGAATTTCTGGCTTGCCGCGCGCGCCGAAGGCGTCGGTGTCGGCTGGGTCAGCATCCTCGACCGCGAGCAGCTAAAGCAGTTGCTCGGCATTCCCGATCACGTCGTGCCCGTTGCCTATCTCTGCGTCGGTCATGTCAGCGAATTCGCCGACAAGCCAGACCTCGAGCGGCACGGCTGGGCCCGCCGCCTGCCGCTTGCCGATCTGATCATGAGCGAGGTGTATGCGGGGCAGGGGGAGGCAGCCTTGAAGGTGGCCGCATCCGGTATCAGCGGTTTGCCTGCAACAGGTTAGCGCTGGATTTTCAGTCCGACGAACACGCTGTTGGTCTTGGCGTCGCGGTTGGACAGGGTGCTGTCGAAGGTCTCATGGCGCAGCTTGCCGGTGAGGCCGGCGTAGCGATTGAGCCACCAGGTCACACCGGCTTCAGCACTCAGCCTGAGTTCGTGGTCGTTGGAGCTGGCATAGTCGCGGTAGCCGACGCCACCCGCCAGGAACGCGGTCAGGTTGGAGCGGATCTGCCGCTCGACACTGAGTCGGCCATTGTAGAGCACCGAGCCGCTGTCGCCGGCGGTGGTCGATCCTTCGACCAGGGTTTCGCCGGTCAGGCCGACGATCGTGCCGCGCATTGGCGACCAGCGGAGATCGGCGGCAATGGTGGCGGCGGAAATTGTCTTCAGGCGATCGTCGTCGAAATCTTCCGAGATCCAGCCGGCCGAGATTTCGCCGCCGAATTTCTCGCCCATGTCGATCTCGACGCCGGCACGCGCACCGGTGCGTTTGGACGAGCGCTCGAAACCGGCGGTGTCGAAGCGCAGATCATAGACCCGGCGGCCGAATTCGATCTCGCCAAATGGCGTAAGCGCCGGCGAGACCTCGTAGCCGACGCGGACCTTGCCGGTATAGAGCGTCGAATCGCGGTCCTTTTGCGATAGCGAGGTGCCGTCGGTGAGTTCGGCGTCGCTGTAGCTTTCATCGACCACCGCGCCGGTGACGCCAAAGCGAAGCTTGCCGACATCCTTTTCGACACCCAGCGCGCCGTTGAGCGTATGCAGGGTCGGCCGCTCCGCAGTGCCGGAGATAACCACGGGCGACGACGTCGATTCCGGGCGCATGCTGTAGCCAAGTCGCGCCAGTGCGCGCAGGTCGTCGGCGAAGTCGAGCTGCAAGCGCCCGTCTATGCCGCCGCTGAGGTCCTTGACCTCCTGGCCGGAGACGGATTTGCGGTAATTGCCGTAGGCGTCGATGGTGGCTGAATGGTTTTCCCAGTCGGACGCGGCATTCAGCCTGAGCGTCGTCTCGGACAGGACCGCTGACTTTCCGCCGGAACTCGAATCGGCGTTCGACGTGGCGGTGATGCCTTGTTCGAGGCTCGGCTTGAGCACGAAGGTGCCGAAGCGGATGCCGGTCGGCTCGAACGGGTTTGCGTCCGGCTGCGGCCTGCGACCCTCGATGGCGCGCTGGCGCTCGGATTCGGGGCCGTTCTCGATCTCCGTTTCGGAATCGACGGTGCCCTGGCGCACGGTGCCGGTGGTCAACTCTTCGTCGGTTGCCGGCGTTGATGGCGCCTCGGCGACCGACGGCGCGGTGGTGCCGGCCTGCCGTGCGCGTAACTCGCGGGCACGCTGACGCGCGGTGGTCGGCGGGCGGGCGGATGACGAGGCGGAGCCGGTCGCGTTTTCGGTGTTGGGCGGCTCGCTGAACAGATCGGTGGCCTCGGCGTCAGCCTGGGTGGGGATCGCGCCGGGGCTGACCGGCTGGTAGGCCGGCGCCTGTTCCTGTGCCGGCTCGGCCGCGGGGCGCCTTTTGCGGAGCAGCAGGGTGTTGTTGAGGTCGTCTTCGCTGACCGGTCCGCGCAGCCCGGTTTCCTGGGCATGGAGCGGGGCAGCGCACAGCAGCGTCGCCACGCTTGCTGTCGCCAGCAAGACGCGGAGTGCAGTATTCCGTTTGCGATGCTCCGGCCTGATCTGCGCCATCTTTCCCACTGCTTCGCCGACGCAAGGGCGCCGCACTTACCAACTGGTAAATGGCCATGGTTAACGGAGCGTTTCTCACTGGCCTGCGGGAGCCCGGTTTTGGGCGGATAATCATGGACAGCCGCCGTCCGACGCGCTAACGCATCGCCATGCACGCTGGATCGTTGAAAAAAGAGCCGGACGGGCAGGCGTCGATCGCCTCCGCGCTCCGCACCGTCACCATCGAGCAGGCCGGTATCGCCGCGCTTGTCGCAGCGCTCGAAGGGCCGCTCGCCGAACCCTTCGCCAAGGCTGTCTCGATCCTGGGCCAACTCAGCGGCCGGGCGATCATCACCGGCGTCGGCAAGAGCGGGCATATCGGCTCCAAGCTGGCGGCGACTTTCGCCTCGACCGGGACGCCGGCCTATTTCGTCCACCCTTCGGAAGCCATCCACGGCGATCTCGGCATGATCACCAAGGAGGATGCGATTGTCGCGCTGTCCTGGTCTGGTGAAACAGCCGAGCTCAAGGGCATTGTTGCCTATTCCAGGCGGTTTTCGATCCCGCTGATTGCGCTTACCGCCGGCGATTCGTCAGCCTTGGCGCGCCAGGCCGATGTCGTCCTGTCGTTGCCGCGTGCGCCGGAAGCCTGTCCGCACGGTCTTGCGCCAACCACCTCGACGCTGCTTCAGCTTGTCGTCGGCGATGCGCTGGCGGTGGCATTGCTTGAAGCGCGCGGCTTTACCGCCGATCATTTCCGCACTTTCCATCCCGGCGGCCAGCTTGGCGCGAGCCTGATGCCGGTCGGCGACCTGATGCACAAAGGCGATGAGATGCCGATCGTCACGATCGGCACCAAGATGCCGGAGGCCGCCAAGACACTGTCCAAGAAGCGCTTCGGCTGCGTCGTTGTCGTCGACGAACAGGGCAGGCTTGCCGGTATCGTCACCGATGGCGACCTGGCGCGCAATCTCGACCGAAATCTCGCCGAGACAAATGTCGAAGACATCATGACCCGGCAGCCCAAGACGGTGCCGCCACAGATGCTGGCAGGCACGGCAACCGCGATGCTCAACGAGCACAATATCAGCGCCATCCCCGTGGTTGAAGGCGACAAGCCTGTCGGCATCATCCACTTCCACGATCTGCTCAGGGTTGGCGCTGCCTGACCGACGCCTTCCGGCGTCGGCTTAAAGTTCCGTCGTGCCGGTTGGTTCGTCTCGACCCAGCGCGAGCGCGGCAATCGCCGCGCATGTTGCGAGCACTGCGGCGCATGAGATCAGCACGGGCGCTGCGCCAAACATGTCGAGGGCCGTGCCGACGACCAGCACTGCGACCGGCGCTGCCACCAGGATCAGGCTTATCGACGCGCCGATCACATGGGCGCGCAGGCTCTTTGGCGCGCTGGTCTGTAGCAGCGTGGTGAAAACAGGCGAAAGCGGGCCGGCGGCAATGCCCAGCACCGCACCCGAGGCAATGAGCATGGGCATCGAGCGGTCGATGGCAAGCAAGATGACGCCGGCGGCCAGGCCGACGAACGCAGCGACGAAGACGTTGCGAAGACCGGGGCTCCGGCCCATTGCGGCCAAGGCAAGGTTGATTGCAATAGCACCCGCCGCAGCGGCGGTGAGATAGATTCCCAGCGCGGAAGCCGGCTGACCCTCGGCGCGTAAAATGGCGGGCAGCGCTACCGCCTCGATCGCCACGAAGGTGCCTGTGCCGAGGCTCGCCAGCAGCAATGCCGTCCGCAACCGGACCGACCCGAAGATGATGCGCAGGGCAGCAGCAAACTCGGCCGTGGCAGCTGATGACGCCTGCCGCAGGCGGAATTGCGGCAGGCTCAGCATAACCAGAACCGCGGCCGCGGCGTTGATGGCGGCGATGATCCACAGCAAGGTCGACGTGTCGACGACCGCCACCAGAACCGCGGCGATTGCCGGCCCCACAATGGCTGCGCCACTGTCGACGAGATCGTCGATGGCGTTGGCGCGCAGCAGCGGCATCCGAGCCAGGCGCGCGATCTCAGGAACGCGGGCCTCGATCGCCACGCCGCCGGGGCCGTCGAGAATGGCGCCGCACAATGCAAGCGCCACCAGCAGGCCGATCGTCAGCGTGTCCAGGCTATAGAGCAAGGCAGCCATGACGGCGGCAACGGTACCTAGAGAGGCGGCGAGTATGGCCGTGCGTCGGATGCCCAGACGCTCGGCAATGAGCCCGCCAAAGGCACTGCCGACGATTGCCGGGGTCAGCGTCATGAAGGCGATGACACCCATCCAGCTGGCGCTGCCGGTGAGATCATAGACAAGCCAGGGGTAGACGATCGCGGTGATCGCGTTGCCGAGATTGAAGACGATGCTGGCCAATTGAAGACCAGCAAAAGGTCCACGCGTTCGGGCAAGGCGCAAGGTGTTCATGACTGTTGCTTCAGGCCTTGCTGAACTGGTCCCGGGCGGCAGCCGTGGCGGGAACCTCGCTCGGCCTGAGGAATCGGGTCAGAAGCAGATGCAGGGACTTCTTCTGTTCGAGCGGTTGGAAGCCGGGGTCGACAGCGACGCGGCCGAATATGCCGTCAATCAGCGCTGCGATCCAGCGCGCGCTATCGACGGGATCGAGCGCGGGATCGATCTGTCGGCGAAGGGCGGCATCGCGCAGTATGGCGGCGAGGGCTGCCTGCATCTCGGCATCGTGGGCAGAGACCAGCGCCGCGATCTGCTTGTCGCGCATCGCCTCGGCGGAGATTTCGAGGGCAAGGCTCGAATAGGCGGGATCGGCGGCCAGTTCGAGCACGATATCCATGAATTTGAGGATCTCGACGAACAGGTCCTGGCTCTGGTCGATCTGCGCGAAATAGGCCGCCGTCTCGCGGCGGTCCTGCTCGACGATCGCCGCGATGATCGCTTGCTTGGTCGGGTAGTAGTGGAACAGGTTGCCGGGGCTCATGCCCGCTTCGGCGCAGATTTCCGCGGTTGAGGTGCCGTGAAAGCCCTTGCTGGTGAAACATGTGATCGCCGCAGCCAGGATCTGCTGCTTGCGCGCTTCGAATTTTTCAGGGTCGACCTTGCGCATCCGCGCTCTCTTTTATTACTAGATTATTCAGTCTAATAATTGAGCGGGATCGCCTGGTCAAGGCAAGACGCGAAACGCGAAGTGGTGAGTTGCCGGTGAACTACCGCAGCTCGCTTCAGGCCGGCTCTACCACCAGCTCGAGATCAGCGTCCGCCGCGCCTATGACACGCACCTGCGCGCCAGCGGGCAAATCGGGGCCTGAGACGCGCCATGTCGTATCGCCGAGCTTGATGCGGCCACGGCCTTCCTTGATCGGCTCGGACAGCGTTGCCGTGCGGCCGATCATCTGGGCGCCGCGGCGGTTGAGCAAGGGTTGATCAGACGCCGTCTCGCGGTCGCGGACGATCTTCTTGCCGACATAGGCGGAGGCGAGCGCGAGGACGAGGAAGGTGAGTACCTGCACCTGCCAGGTCCAGAACGCGACGTCCCAGAGCAACAGAGAGGCCGAGCCGACGATCAATGCGGCGATGCCGATCCACAGCAGAAAGACGCCGGGCGCGAAAATTTCCAGGCACAACAGGACGAAGCCGAGCAGCATCCAGTTCCAGGGACCGAGTTCGGCAACGATGCTTGCGATCATGTGCAGTTCCTCAATTCACCTCTCGCCCGGCTGCCAGATCACCCTTGCTCGGGCGGAATCTTCGGCGTGCGCGAAGCCTGGCGTTGCGCGCCTGATGTGCCGCCGTCGCGGAACACTTCCTTGGCGATCTCGCCGATGCCGCCAAGTGTACCGATCAGCGCCGAGGCTTCCATCGGCATCAGCACGACCTTGCTGTTGCTGGCAGAACCGATCTTGGCCAGAGCCTCGGTGTATTTCTGGGCGACGAAGTAGTTGATCGCCTGGACGTCGCCCTTGGCGATGGCCTCGGACACCACCTGGGTGGCGCGGGCTTCGGCCTCGGCGGCGCGCTCGCGGGCCTCGGCGTCGCGGAAGGCGGCTTCCTTGCGGCCCTCGGCTTCCAGCACCTGCGCCTGCTTCATGCCTTCGGCTTCAAGGATCTGGGCGCGCTTGTTGCGTTCCGCCATCATCTGTCGGCCCATCGACTCGATGAGGTTGGCCGGCGGGTTGATATCCTTGATCTCGACGCGGGTGATCTTGATGCCCCAGGGGTGGGCAGCTTCGTCGACGACCCGCAGCAGCCGCTCGTTGATGGCGTCGCGATTGGACAGCAGCTCGTCGAGATCCATCGAGCCCATGACGGTGCGGATGTTGGTCATGGTCAGGTTGAGGATGGCGTTTTGCAGGCCTGCGACCTGATAGGCCGCCTGCGGCGCGTTCAGCACCTGGTAGAAGGCGACCCCGTCGACGGCGACCATCGCGTTGTCCTTGGTGATGATCTCTTGCGTCGGCACGTCCAGCACCTGCTCCATCATGTTCATCTTGGCGCCGACGCGGTCGATGAAGGGGATGATCAGGTTGAGGCCGGGCGTCAGTGTCCTGGTATAGCGGCCGAAACGCTCGACGGTGTAGTTGAAGCCCTGCGGGATTGTCTTGATGCCCGCGAACAGCACCAAAAGCACCAGAACGACAAGTACCGGGATGACAATGTCAAATCCGCTGAAGTTCATTCGGCTATCCCCCAAAATTGAACGCGGTGGCGCAAGTCACCGCACCGCTCGATGATGAAGACTTAAGGGTCTTTGGGAGCCGTTACAATCGTGTGGAGTTGGATTGTCGGATGTTCTCAACGGCGAAAGCCAAACAGGTCTGCGTCACAATCGTTGCCGCCCGAAATAGCCGCGCTGACGATCTCGGCGGCGATGCGGGAATAGGTGATGCCGTTGCCGCCATAGCCCATCACCGCGTGGATGCGGGGATGGCGAGGCAGCTTGCCGATAAAAGGCAGGCCGGTGGCCGTGGTCCCGAACGAGCCGGCCCAGGCGAATTCGGGTGTCGTGTCGAGCCTTGGCAAGAGCCGCTTCAGCTTCTGCGAAATGCGATCCGATTTTCCGGCGATCAGCGCGTCTCGCCGCGCCTCGTCGATGAAATCCTCGTCCTCTCCGCCGCAGATCACCCGGCCGTCGGCGGTGGCCCGCATATAGAGATAAGGGTCGGATGCCTCCCAGATGAAGGCTTCGTGCGGCCACAGCTTTTGCTCCTGCGGCCGCGTGGCGATCGCCCAGGTCGAGATGATCTTGTGGCCGCTCGCGGGCACGAGATCGGCGACAAGCTCATAGCCGGTGGCCAAAACGACATGGCTGGCCGTGATCGTCGGGCCCTCAGCCGTCGCCACTACCACGTCGTCGCGGCTGGACTTGACGGCGGTCGCCTCAACCGGCGCGTAGAAGCGTGCCTTTCGTTGGTGTGCCTTGCGGAACAGCCCGGCGGTCAGCTGCCTCGGGTCGAGCGCCAGGTTGTCGTGGCTGAGAAGCGCGCCGTCGCGCTCCATCCCGAATTTCTCGCGCAGCGCCGATGGCGCCAGATAGGTGGCGTGGATGCCGGCAAGGCGCCGTGCTTCGGCCTCGGCGCGCAATGCGGCGGCGTCCAGCGCGTCGCCGGCGAGGTAGAGCGATTGTTTCGCCTCGGCATTGCAGCGGATGCCGAGTTCGTCGATGTGCGCCTTGAGGTTCATCACCGCAAGCCGCGACCGACGCCACGCCCGCTCGGCCTTTTGCTTGCCGATCTTCAGTGACAGCAGCGATAGCGGCTGATCGATCTCGAACTGGACAAGGGCTGTCGTGGCCGAGGTCGAGCCCAGCAGCGGTCCGCGCCGATCTATGCAGACGACCGAATGGCCTGCTTCGGTCAGCGCTTCGGCGATCATCGCGCCGCTGACGCCCATGCCGATGATGGCGACGTCGGTCTTGATGTCGCGCGTGAGCCTGCCTGTGGGGACGGACGGCGCGCGATAGGCGTACCAGACGGGCCGTCCGGTCCTGAGGTCGAGCTTGCGGGTCATGAACGGGCGGGCCTCCCTGGCCCGCGTTCAACGCCGCGCGCCGATGGAGGTTCCGCCCGCGGCGGCTAGACCCAGCCCATCAGTTCGCGGCGGGTGATGGTCTCGATCACCGCCATGCCTTCCGGGCTGTCGTTGAGGCAGGGGATGTGGGAGAAATTCTTGCCGCCGGCGTGGTGGAAGATCTCGGCATTTTCGCCGGCGATCTCCTCCAGCGTCTCGATGCAGTCGGACGAAAAACCCGGATTGACGATGGCGATCGATTTCACGCCTTCCTTGGCCAGCCTCTCCACCGTCTTGTCGGTGTAGGGCTGCAGCCATTCCTGTGCGCCAAAGCGCGACTGGAAGGTTGTCATCAGCTTCTTGTCGCTCATGCCCAGCCGCTCGCGCAGCAGTCGCGTCGTCTTCACGCAATGGCAGTGATACGGGTCGCCCTTCTCGAAATAGGGTTTTGGGATGCCGTGATAGGAGGCGAGGATCACCTCCGGCTCGAAGTCGAGCTTGGCAAGATGCTGCTCGATCGAGCGCGCCAGTGCTTCGATATAGACCGGCTCGTCGTAATAGGCCGGCACGCTGCGGATGCTCGGCTGGGCGCGCAGCTTCATCAGCGCGCGGAACAGCTGGTCGTTGGCGGTTGCCGTCGTCGTCGCAGAATATTGCGGGTAGAGCGGAAACAAAACGATGCGGTCGCAGCCCTGGGCGATCAGCTTCTTGGTGATGCTCTCGGTCGAGGGATTGCCGTAGCGCATGGCCCAGTCGACGACGACGTCGGGCAGGTCGCGCAGCGCTTCGGCAAGCTTCTCACCCTGCGCGCGGGTGTAGGTGCGCAGCGGCGACTCATCGCGCTCGGTATTCCAGATCTTCTTGTAGTTTGCGCCTGACTTCTTCGGGCGGGTGTTGAGCACGATGCCGTAAAGGATCGGATACCAGACGATGCGCGGCAGTTCGATGACGCGCGGGTCGGACAGGAATTCACGGAGATAGCGCCACATCGACTTCTTGTCGGTGCCGTCGGGCGTGCCGAGATTGACCAGGAGAACGCCGACCTTGCCCTTGCGGACAGAGGGGTGAGCGTTGGGGAATGGGCCGAGCGCCTTGGCCGATTTCTCGTCGATTGTGGTGGTCAGGTTCATTCGGTGTCTCCGTTACGCGGGATACCTAATTGAAAGGCGCCGGTGTTCAATGTCGCGTCTGGCCGCACCCTGGGAAGGGGTAGCGAGTAGGGAGTAGCGAATGGCGAATAGTGAGTAGTGAGTAGTGAGTAGTGAGTAGTGAATGGGTGCCCAAGGGACCCGCAGGCCCTATTCGCTACTCACTATTCCCTATTCGCTCATCTCCAAAAACAAAGCCCGCCCGGTTTGCCGGGCGGGCTTGTCGAGGGCAGGTTAGCCCTATCAGTTTGCCGACGGGATCGAAAGCGTCCCGCCGATGGTCAGGTCCTCGGCCTTGGCATCCGGGTTGGCCGCGGCGATGGCCTGCCACTTGGTCGCGTCGCCGAGATAGGTCTTGGCGAGGTCCCAGAAGGTGTCCCCGCGTGCGATGGTGTGCGACCTGCCGCCTGCGGCCGGCGCTGCCGCAGGCGCCGCCGCTTCGGCAGGCTTGGCCGGCTCTACGGTCGGCGGCGTGGCGGCGATCTCGCCCGACGCGCTCGGCAGCGCCGGCGTTGCCGGTGCAGCTTCCGCGGGCTTGGCAGCCGCTGCAGGGGCGGCTTCGGCGGGCTTTGCCGGCTCGGCCGGGGCAGGTGCCGCAGCTACTGTCGCTGCGATCTCTGTGATGCGGCCGTCGAGCTTGGGCGTGAACGGCCGGTTCTTGGCGAGATAGTCGGCGACCACCTGCTCAAGGCTCGGACCGTAGTCGTAGGCGTTGGTGGCGTTCGAGGCGAACAGCTTGTAGCCGTCGCCGCCCTGGCGGACGTAGTTGTTGGTCGCGACCGTGTAGACCTTGGCTTCGTCGATCGGCTTCCAGGCGCCGCCGTCCAGCACCTCGACCGACTTGACGCGGCCGGCATTGGCGGCAACCGATTTGTCGAAGGAGTACTTCAGGCCGGCGACCTGCGGGAACTTGCCCTTGCCTTCCTCGATCTCGCTGACGCCTGCCTCAAGCGAGGCGACGATGTCCTTGCCGGAAAGCTGGAAGGTGGCGAGCGTGTTCTGGAACGGCAGCACCGTCAGCACTTCGCCCATGGTGACGACGCCCTGGTCGATCGAGGCGCGGATGCCGCCGCCGTTCTGGAAGACGATGGTGACGCCCTGGTCCTTGACCCGGTCCAGGATGGCATCCGAGATCAGGTTGCCCATCTCGCATTCCTTGGCGCGGCAGGTTTCGCGGCTGCCGTCGATCGCGGCGGTGGTCTCGGCGACCTCCTTGTTCTTCAGCTCCTCGATCGGCGCGCCGAGTTCCTTGATGCGGGCGAGCACGGCTTCATCGGGCTTGACCGAATTGTCGAGATAGATCGGGTCGCCCTTGGCTTCCTTGACCACACCGTTGTCATCGAAGGTGACCGTGAATTCGCCGAGATACTTGGAGTAGGACGCCGCCTGCGTCACCGGCACCTTGTAGCCTTCGGGGTTGTCGATCATCGTCGGGTAGGGCCCTTCGGCCTTGGCGTCGGTGTTCGACAAAAGCGAATGCGAGTGGCCGCCGACGACCACGTCGACACCTGGGATCTTGGCGATCAGCTCCTTGTCGCGGGGGTAGCCGACATGGGTCAGCGCGATGATCTTGTTGACGCCTTCGGCCTTCAGCTTCTCGACTTCGGCGGTGATCGTCTTGATGTCGTCCTCGATGGCGATGTTGGGGCCGGGCGAGGCGACTTCGGGCGTGTCGTTGGTGACCGCGCCGACGATGCCGACCTTCTGGCCGCCGACCTCGAGCACCAGCGACGGCTTGATGCGGTCGCCGACCTTGGACTGGGCATTGGGATGGACGTTGGCCGACAGCACCGGGAACTGGATCTTCTCCAGGAACGGCACCAGCGCGTCCTCGCCATCATCGAACTCGTGGTTGCCCACGGTCATGGCGTCGAACTTCATCTGGTTGAGGAATTCGGCTTCAACCGCGCCCTTGTAGGTGGTGTAGAACAAAGAGCCCTGGAAGTTGTCGCCGCCATTAAGCAGCAGGACGTTCTTGCCTTCGAGCTTCTTGCGCTGGTCGGCAATCGCCGTCACCAGGCGCGCCGCACCGCCGATGCATTCGCCCTTGCCCTCTTCTTCGGCAGAACAGGTCGATTCAAACTTGTTGTTGCTCTCAATGCGGCTGTGCCAGTCATTGATGTGCATGATGGTCAAAGTATAGTCGGCGAATGACGGCACGGCGGAATAGCCGAATGCCGAAGCCGACAAAGCCGCAATGGCAGCCAATCTCTTCATGATGAAATCTCCCGAATGACCCCCGCGAGGCATTTAACGCCTTCGCTTGACCGGAATGTTACACATTCCTTGGCCACATGTTCACATTCCGAATTTTCGGATGCAAGGGAGAATCGGCAGCTTGGAGCCGTCTTGCTTGTCGGCCGGAAGCGGCTTTGCCAGCGCTAAGACCGGCGATTGCGCCGGTGGCGTCACGAAGTCGATGTGCCCGCCGTAGCGGGCACCGAATTAGGTCAGGCCGTGCGCCTGGTGAGGGTGAATTGCTGGCCAGCGGAGCTGGTGCAGTTCAGCTGGTTGGCCGAGATCAGCAGGCAGTTGAAGCTGATGGGCGACTGGCGGATCAGCGAGGTGCCGTTGATCTGCACTGAGTTGGCGCCGGTCAGGATGTAGGTGCCGTCCGAAAGCTTCTGGCCGGTGTCAGTCGCCACCGTCTGGAACGAGCCGCCGGCAAAGGTCGAAAGTCCGGTGCCCTTGGCGTCAAGCCATGCACCCTCGACACCCGAGGGGGCGGGCCTCACGCCACCGCCCGAAGATCCGCCGCCGCTGGTCGAGCAGCCGGCAATGGCGGCCGCAAGCAAGGCAAGCACTCCGGCCGAAGCAATTTTGCGCGAAGTCGTCATGAAAGAATCCTCTCCTCAGTCCGCAGCCTTCAATCGCCCGATTTTGCTTTGAAGGCAAGGCTTTGACGACCGGCATCGTCGGTCAGGCAATTGCGAATTGACCGCAACTGTGGCCGATTTGCCCGCCCGTTGGACCGCCGGGACAGCATCGGCAGATTGACAGTTTTTGTAAACGATGCAACTTTCGTACATCGTCAAACACAAATGTTCTAGGCAAGGGATGTGCCTGGAGCAGCTTAGACGCCTTGGGGAGGCAAAATGGATTCGTTTCTGACCGGCCTGAAAGCGGCCGTGGATACACTTGGAGCAACGGTACTGTTGCCCATCGTCATTTTCATCATCGCTGTGGTTCTCGGCGCCAAGGTGGGCAGGGCGTTCCGCGCCGCCATCACCATCGGCGTCGCTTTCATCGGTATCAATCTGGTGCTCGGGCTGATGCTCGGTTCTATCGGCGACGTCGCCAAGGCGATCGTCACCAACACCGGCATCCAGCGTGACATCGTCGATGTCGGCTGGCCTTCGGCCGCGGCCATCGCTTTCGGCTCGTCCGTTGGCCTTTGGGTCATTCCGATCGGCATCGCCGTCAACATCGCGCTGCTCCTGCTGCGCCTGACGCGCACGCTCAATGTCGACGTCTGGAACTTCTGGCACTTCGCCTTCGTCGGCTCGCTGGCCACTGCCGCCACCGGCAGCCTGGGCTACGGCCTGGCGGTCGCGGCACTGGTCGCAGCCCTTGCCTTGCTGTTCGCCGACTGGTCGGCACGCGCCGTGCAGCAGTTCTACGGCATTCCCGGCGTGTCGGTGCCGCATCTGGCTTCGGCCCAGATCCTGCCGATCGCCATCGTGCTGAACTGGGTCATGGACCGCATTCCCGGCATCAACAAGATCAACATCTCCACCGAAACCATCGAAAAGCGCTTCGGCGTGTTCGGCGAACCTGTCGTGCTCGGCCTGATCATCGGTCTCGTGCTTGGCCTGATCGCCTATTACAACGCCGGCGACTTCGGCACCGTGCTGTCCAAGGTGCTTACCACAGGCATGACCTTGGCCGCCGTGATGCTTTTGCTGCCGCGAATGGTCAAGGTCCTGATGGAAGGCCTGCTGCCGGTGTCCGATGCCGCCCAGGAGTTCGTGCGCAAGCGCACCGGCGACCGTGAGCTGCTCGTCGGCCTCGATTCGGCGATCCTGATCGGCCACCCGGCCGCGATCTCGTCGTCGCTGATCCTGGTGCCGATCGCCATCGTGCTGTCGATCATCCTGCCCGGCAACCGTGTCATCCTGTTCGCCGATCTCGCGGTCATTCCGTTCATCGTCGCGATGACGGCACCGCTGCTCAAGGGCAACGTCTTCCGCATGGTCATCGTCGGCACCGTCACGCTGGCGCTTGGCTTCTACGTCGCCAACGCCCTTGCGCCGCTGTTCACCAGCGCCGCCGTCTCGTCCGGCTTCGAGATGCCGGCCAATGCGGTGCAGATCACTTCGGTGGTCGACGGCTTCCTGTGGATCCCTTACGTGATCATCGAAGCGATCCAGGGCCTCGCCATTGCCGGCCTGGTACTGCTCGCCGCTGTGATCGCCCTGCTGTTCGTCCTCTACCGTCGCAACAGCGCGGCCTGGGAGCGTGCGGCGGGTGCCGAGGATGAAGCTGCCGAAGAGGCAGCCCCTGCCATCCGCGCCAAGGCTTCGGCCAACGCCTGATATCGAAACCCGAACCGGCGGTGCCTGCCGCCGGTTTCGGACACTGGAGTAGTTGAATGGCGCGAGCCCTGATGAATTTTCTCGACCCCCAAGCCATTGCCCTGGGGGTCGAGGCGCAAGACAACGAGGCCGTCATCCGCCTGCTTGCCGGCAAGCTCGAGACGCTCGGCTACGTCAAGGGTTCCTACGCGGACGCAGTGGTCAAACGCGAGGCGACGATGCCGACCGGCCTGCCACTCGGCTATGCCTTGAATGTCGCGATCCCGCACACCGATCCGGAACATGTGCTGAAGCCGGGCATCGCGCTTGCCGTGCTCGAACAGCCGGTCAACTTTGCCAACATGGAAGACCCCGATGAGGCGGTTCCGGTGGGCTTCGTGTTTCTCCTTGCCATCAATGACAAGGACAAGCAGATAGATATGCTTCAGGAGATCATGGATACGATCCAGAGCGAGGCGGCACTTGCCAGCCTCAGAAACGCCAAGACGATCGAAGACATCGCCGCGGTGCTCGGCTAGCCACAGGAAGGGACATATCAGATGGCCAAACAGAAGACCGTTCTCTTTGCCTGCGGCACCGGCGTCGCCACCTCGACGGCCGTCAACGCGGCTGTCACCGAAGCCATGAAGGCACGTGGGCTGACCTTCAACGCCATGCAGTGCAAGGCAACCGAAGTACCGAGCCTTGCCGACAATGTTGATCTGGTCGTTTCGACGACGCCGATCTCGGCGTCGGTGACGGTTCCGGTGATCAAGGGGCTCGCCTTCCTGACCGGCATCGGCAAGGACAAGGCGCTCGACGATATCGAGGCCGAGCTGCGCAAGTAATCGCAGCCTTCAATCCTTCAAACAAAAAGGGCGCCAAACGGCGCCCTTTTCTATTCAGCCTTCTGTTGCTCAGCGCACCAGGATGTTGCGGAACTGCCAGGGATCGTCCTTGTCGAGATCCTCCTCGAACAGGCCGGGGCGGCCCTCGAGCGGCGTCCAGTCGGTGTAGTGGCCCTTGACTGGCCCGAGGTATTGCTTCTGCACTTCAAGGCAGCGCTTGTAGTCGACCTCGTCGGCTTCGACGATGCCGGCTTCCGGGTTCTCAAGTGCCCAGACCATGCCGGCGAGCACTGCCGAGGTCACCTGCAAGCCGGTCGCGTTCTGGTAGGGCGCGAGCTTGCGCGCCTGTTCGAGCGTCAGCTGCGAGCCGTACCAATAGGCGTTCTTGTCGTGGCCATAAAGCAGCACGCCGAGCTCGTCGGAACCATCGACCAACTCGGTTTCGTCGAGCACGTGGTGAACGGGCTGCGCCTTGCCGGCCGCGCCGAACATCTCGTGCAGCGACAGCACCGCGTCGTTGCATGGGTGGTAGGCGTAATGGCAGGTCGGGCGGTAGGTCACCTTGCCCTTCTTCGAGCGCACGGTGAAGAAGTCGGAGATCGAGATCGCCTCGTTGTGGGTGACAAGGAAGCCGTATTGCGGGCCAGGGGTCGGGCACCAGGTGCGGACGCGCGTGTTGGCGCCCGGCTGTTCCAGATAGATCGCCGCCTTGTTGCCATGCTTGAACTTCTTGGCGTTCTTGGGCTTCCAGTTCTCGTGCGTGCCCCAGCCAAGCTCGGCCGGCTGCAGGCCTTCGGAGATGAAGCCTTCGACCGACCATGTGTTCCAGAACACGTTCATCGGCTTGGGGTTCTTGGTGCGCTGGGTGTCGCGTTCGGCGATGTGGATGCCCTTGACGCCGGCCTTCTTCATCAGCGCGGCCCAGCCCTCACGGTCGCTGGTCGCGGGCTCCTCGAATTCCAGGCCGAGATCCCTGGACAGGTTGACCAGCGCCTGCTTGACGAACCACGAGACCATGCCCGGATTGGCGCCGCAGGTCGAAACGGCAGTGGTGCCGCCCGGGTGCTTGCGCCGTTCGGCCAGAAGCGTTTCGCGCAGCGCATAGTTGGTGCGCTCGTCATTGCCGGCATCGCTGTTGAAATAGAAGCCGAGCCATGGCTCGATGACGGTGTCGACATAGAGCGTGCCGAGCTTGCGGCACAGATGCATGAGCTCCACCGAGCCGGTGTCGACCGACAGGTTGACGCAGAAGCCCTGGCCGCCGCCATTGGTCAGCAGGGGCGTCAAAAGCTCCTTGTAATTGTCCTTGGTTACCGCCTCCTGGATGAATTTGATGCCGCGCTCATCCGCGAGCTTACGGTTCTCGTCGCTGGGATCGATGATCACCATGCGCGACTTGTCGAACTTGAAATGGCGTTCAATGAGGGGGAGAGTTCCGCGACCGATCGAGCCAAAGCCGATCATCACAACAGGACCAGTAATCTCACCGTAAACAGGCCATTTTTCATTCGCCATTTTTTATGGCACTCCTTCTCACACTAAAAGAGCCGGGCCCCAATTGACCCGGCTTCAACGGCTAAACCATACATGCTTGTCACAATAAAGCGAATCCGGCTTCCCATATGCTGTAGGAAGCGGACGTTATGCCGCTATTCTTAGCCGGCAGAGGCGATGCCGTTGAGGAATGCGACCAGCCTGCCTCGGTCGGCGGCAAGGCCCTTGTATTGGAGCTGGCGGTGGTCGAGAGCCAACAATTGCTCGGCGAAGGAGGCGGCGAGCTGCGCCCGGTCCGGGTTGCGCGCAAGCACCGCCAGCGGGTCGAGATAGATGCGTATGGTGAACAGGATGTCGCCTGTAGCAGGCAGCTTCCTTAGGGTCTGCCGCTCGACGCGGATGAAGGCGTGGGCAGCGACGTCTGAGCCGGGAAAGGTCGAATCTGCTTCGGCCGAACCAGCCAGGCGCTGCCGGTCGGAGAGCGGATGGTAGAGCGAGCCATCGGCCTGGATCGACCAGTTGAAGCGCTCGACCAGCACGGCGAGCTTGTCGAACATGCGCGAGATCAGTTCGGCCATGCGGGTACCGGGGCCGAATCCTGGCACCGGTCCGTGTATGTCATGGATCGCCTTGCCGAACTTCTCGGTGAGCCGCCACGATGAGGGAAAACACAGCGAACCGGCGGCTAGCCGCCAGCCATTTTCGCCCTGGCGCATCAGGATCAGGTCTTCCTGGACGAGCTTCGAGGCGGCGATCAGAGGGTTGTCGCCCGCATCGGTGATGTCGACGGAGCGGCCCGAGCCGGCGATCACACAGCGCCCGCCTTCCCGGCGGTAGGTCTCGGGGAAACGCTCGATCAGATGCGCGACCAGGAGGTCGAGCACTACCTGCTGTGCCGCGCGCGTATCCGGCTCGGCGACGAAGACCTTGTCGGGGATATCAGCGTAGAGCCGGTCCTTTTCCGAGAGGTAGACCTCAAGGTGGTTGTCCAACTCGATCCAGTCGTGCGTCTCGGCCTGCTTCAGACCGATGGCGAAAGGTTTTGAGGTGCCGTCGTAAGGCGTATGCGTGGGGATCACAGGGTGGTCGGCCACTGCGGTGGGCGGTTGCGCCGCGTGTGATAGACGCGAAGCACTTCGATGTTGCCGTCCTTGATGCGGTACGGAATGAAATAGGGCAGGTCGGGCACGGCACACTCGCGGACCGATTCACGACCGGCTGTCGGGCGGCCGATATCGGGCCGTTCCTCGATCAGCCGCAGCGCCTTGATAATGCGTTCGCCGACCTTCTGCGCCATTTCGGGATCGTCAGCGGCAATAGTGCTGCGGAGTTCGGCGAGATAGCGGACGGCACGGGGAAGGATGCGTAGCGTCATGTCTGGGGGGCACCGGCTTCGGGGGCTGGCAGTTCACTGTCCGTGCCCCATGATGCGAGCCAATCCGCCACGGTTTCGCCCAGCACGAAGGTGCCTTCATCGGCCTCGCGTTCGGCCTCGCGCACGCTGGCGAGATAGGCCTGCTGGTCGCCCACGTAAGCCGCCACGGCTTCCTTGATGATGAAGGCGCGCGAGCGTCTTGTCAGCGTCGCATAATCGTCTACTTCGCTGCGCAGATCGTCGGGCAGGCTGATAGAGAATTTGGATTCGCTGGCCATGTTCAGGCTCTACAAATGCACCTGGAGACAATGTAGTCGACTATGGCGGTGAGTCAAACCTAACCTCGCGCCAGCTTTACGGCGATCAACCCGCGTAGCGAATTTCCGACCCACAGTCTTGATGCGCTGTTGAGGTCACCTAAGCTCAAGGTTGTCTCGACCGCTTCGCCTCGCGCAAGCATTTCGCCACGCAAAACCCCGGCAAGCAGCCCGCAGGCAAGTGCAGGCGTCCTGAGCGGCCCGCCGTCACCAGGGTCGACAAAAATGCTGGTTATGGTGCCTTCGCAGACGTTTCCTGCCTGGTTGAGCAGGATCATTTCGTCCGCCTTTTCGCGGGAAAACTCGGCGCGGGCGCGGTCATAGGCTTCGCGGTGCGTGGTCTTGTGGCGCAGCAGCTCGTTCGAGCTGTCGAGGCGCGTTTCTGCGATGCGAATTGTCCACACGGCATCGGGCGCAAGCGGTGCAAATGGCTGGGTAGTGACGTCGGCGCTGCCATCCGGCGAAAGGGCGAGCCGGACACGCAAGGCGGCATCCCCAGCAACCGCTCGCTTCAGGCCGTGTTCGACGATTTCGCGGTCAAAACCGAAGCCCAGTGCTTCCGACGAAGCCTTGAGCCGGGCGAGGTGGAGATCGGCGCGAAGGAAGCCGCCGACCGGCTCCCAGCGCATCGTCTCGATCAGCTCGAAGCCGGCACCGTGCCCGTGGCGAAGCGCGCTTTCAGAAGACATTCCGCATACTCCGCTTCGGCCGTCGAATCGAACACCACGCCGCCGCCGACATTGTAGACCGCCTCGCCGTCGTCATGCAGCGTGATGGTGCGGATCGCCACCGAAAACCGCATCGTGCCGCCGGGCGCTATCCAGCCGATGGCACCACAATAGACGTCGCGCGGAGTGCTCTCCAGCTCGCGCAGGATCTCCATGGCGCGGATCTTGGGCGCGCCGGTGATCGAGCCGCAGGGAAACAGTGCCGCGAAGACCTGTTCGATGCTGAGGCCGGGCAGCAGCTTCGCCCTGACGGTGCTGACCATCTGGTGCACGGTCGGATAGCTTTCGATGCGGAACAGCTCGGGCACGTCGAGCGTGCCGACTTCGCTGATCAGCGAGATGTCGTTGCGCAGCAGGTCGACGATCATGCGGTTTTCCGCCTGGTTCTTCTCGTCATTGCGCAGGAACTTCTTGAGGGCAGCATCCTCCTCGGGCGTCTTGCCGCGTGGGGCGGTGCCCTTCATCGGATGGGTCTCGATCCAGCCAGCACTGTTGATCTCGAAAAACAGCTCCGGCGAACGCGACAGCACCGTTGGGCCGCCGAGCGAGACCAGCGAGCCGTACTTCACCGGCTGGCGGGCGATCAGTGCGTCGAAAGCGTCGAGCGGGGTGCCCGACCATTGCGCGTGGACCGGGAAAGTCAGGTTCGCCTGGTAGCAGTCGCCCTGGCGCAGGTGCTGATGCAGCCTCTTGAAGCGACGCTCGTAGTCGGCCTCCGACCATGTCGCGCGCGCGTCGAAGATCGGCCCGTTGGAGACGGTCGCGCGCGATGTCGGACGCTCGTTGTCAGACGGCTGGTCGAATACGCCGAGGCAAACGAGCGGCGTGCGCCGGCCCCCTGGCAAAAGCGGCCGGAGTTTCGGCTCGAGCAGATAGCCGGCCTCGTAGGAGAAATAGCCGGCGAGCCATTTACCCTGCTCATGCGCCTTCTGCGCGGCCTGCAATGCCGGGAAGAAATCCGCCGCGTCATGCGCGACGATGATCGCGCGCGGCGCTTCAAACAGCACTTCGCGGCCGGCGGGGTCGTCCCTGAACAGGACGAAGGGGGATGAGGGACCAGTCATGATTTCAGTTGCCTGGGAAAGGGCTGGAACTCAGTCCAGCGCTTCCAGTTCGTCGATGAGGCTGCTGATGACGGCAAGCCCCTTCTGCCAGAAGGCGGGATCGGTGGCGTCGAGCCCGAACGGTTTCAGAAGCTCCGAATGATGCTTGGTGCCGCCGGCGCGCAGCATCTCGAAATACTTGTCCTGAAAGCCGCGCTCGGCGTTCTGGTAGACCGCATAGAGCGAATTCACCAGGCAGTCGCCGAAGGCGTAGGCATAGACGTAGAAGGGCGAATGGATGAAGTGCGGGATGTAGGACCAGAACACCTCGTAGCCTTCGCGCAGCTTGATCGCCGGCCCCAGGCTCTCGGCCTGCACCTCGAGCCAGAACTGGCCGAGCTGGTCGGAGGTCAGTTCGCCGTTCTTGCGCTCGGAATGCACCTTGCGCTCGAACTCGTAGAAGGCGATCTGGCGCACGACCGTGTTGATCATGTCCTCGACCTTCTGGGCCAGCATCGCCTTGCGCTCGCGCTTGTCGGTGGTGCGGTCGAGCAGCGAGCGGAAGGTCAGCATCTCGCCGAACACGCTTGCCGTCTCGGCCAGCGTCAGCGGCGTCGAGGCCATCAGCGCGCCCTGACCGGCGGCCAGCACCTGGTGCACGCCGTGGCCGAGCTCGTGGGCGAGCGTCATGACGTCGCGCGGCTTGCCCATGTAGTTGAGCAGAACGTAAGGGTGAGCCGACGGCACCGTCGGGTGCGCGAAGGCGCCAGGTGCCTTGCCCGGCCGCACCGGCGCGTCGATCCAGCGGCGGTCGAAGAAGTCGCGCGCAATCTCGGCCATTTCAGGGGAGAAGCGCTGATAGGCCGTCAGCACCGTATCCTTGGCCTCGTCCCAGCCGATCATCGCCTGCGGCGTTTCGGGCAGCGGTGCGTTGCGGTCCCAGTGGTTCATCACCTCCATGCCGAGCCACTTGGCCTTCATCTTGTAGTAGCGATGCGACAGGCGCGGATAGGCCTCGCGGACTGCGGCGGCCAGCGCATCGACGACCTCGCGCTCGACACGGTTGGCGAGGTGGCGCGAGTCGGCGATGTCTTCGAAGCCGCGCCAGCGGTCGGAAATCTCCTTGTCCTTGGACAGGGTGTTGGTGATCAGCGTAAAGACGCGCTGGTTCTTGCGGAAGGTCGCGGCGAGCGCGTCGGACGCCGCCTTGCGGACTTCGCCATCGGGGTCCTGGAGCATGTTCAGCGCCGGCTCGAGCGCCAACTCCTCGCCGCCGATGTTGAAACGCAGGTCGGTCATGGTCTCGTCGAACAGCCGGTTCCAGGCGCCGCGCCCGGTGATCGACTTTTCGTGGAACAGTTGCTCGACCCGGTCCTCGAGCTGGTAAGGCTTGTCCTTCCTGAGATCGAGGACCCAGGGGCGGTAGTGGCCGAAGGCGGGGTCGGAATCGAGCGCATCGAGGATCAGCGCATCATCGACGAGGTTGAGTTCTAGCGCGAAGAATAAAAGATGCGCGCTGGCGTCGGTCATCTTTTCCTGGACATCGCCGTAAAGCTTGGAACGCTTGGGATCGGATGTGTCGCCGGCATAGACGAGCCCGGCGTAAGAGACCACGCGACCGACCAGCTCCTCCAGCGCCTCATAGGTGCGCATCGCCTCGCCAAGCTTGCCGGCGGAACCGCGCCCGGCCTCGATGGCAAGGGTACCTTTCCAGCGCGCCTCGAAGGCAACCGCATCGTTTGACGCCTTTTCCAGGTCGCGAGCCAGCTCCGGCGCATCCATGCCGGAATAGAGGTCGGCAAGATCCCACTCGGGCAGATCGCCAAGCCCTGCCGCGCTTCCGGCGGAGGCGGTGGCCGACATCTGTTGCCCGGAATTCCAACGCATCGCGTCTTCCTTTTTACTGCTCATATGCCGGTTTGATTCAATCCTAAGGGATTCGTTCACCGGCTTTCTTGAAACCTTATTTAGAACCCTGTGCCAGGATGATCCACATCCAATCAGCAGCTGCGGGCATATTGCGGACATTCATGGCAGGTTCGATTCTCATAGTCGATGACGATCCCGTCCAACGTCGCCTTGTCGACGCGGCGGTGACGAAATTTGGCCATACCGCAATGGCTGTCGATGGCGGCGAGGCCGCGTTGCGCGTCCTCGACGGCCCGCGCGCCGGCGAGATCGGCGTGATCATTCTCGACCTGTCCATGCCCGGGCTCGACGGTATCGGCGTGCTCAAGGCGATGCGCGAGCGCGGCATCGCACTTCCCGTCATCGTCCAGACCGCGCAGGGCGGCATCGAGACCGTGGTTTCTGCGATGCGCAACGGCGCCTTCGACTTTGTCGTCAAGCCGGCCTCGCCGGACAGATTGCTGGCGGCGATCGCCAATGCGCTCAAGGTCGAGGCGGTCGAGGATCAGGTCCGGCGCACGGCGCGCCGCGGCAGCGGACTGCTTACCTTCCGCGACATGGTCACCCGCAGCCCGGCCATGGACCGTGTTATCCGGCTCGGTCAGAAGGCGTCGGCGTCCAACATTCCGATCCTGATCGAGGGCGAATCGGGTGTCGGCAAGGAGCTCGTCGCCCGCGCCATCCAGGGCTCCGGCGACCGCCGTTCGAAACCCTTCGTCACCGTCAATTGCGGTGCCATTCCCGATAATCTTGTCGAGAGCATCCTGTTTGGCCACGAGAAGGGCTCGTTCACCGGTGCCACCGACAAGCATGCGGGCAAGTTCGTCGAAGCCAATAATGGCACGCTTTTCCTCGACGAGATCGGCGACCTGCCGCTCGACGTGCAGGTCAAGCTTTTGCGCGCGGTCCAGGAAGGCGAGGTCGACCCGGTCGGCGGCCGCTCGACGGTCAAGGTCGACATCCGGCTGATCTCGGCGACCCATCGCAACCTCCTGCAGCAGGTCAAGGACGGCAAGTTCCGCGAGGACCTGTTCTACCGGCTCAATGTCTATCCGATCTTCGTGCCGCCGCTGCGCGACCGCCGCGACGACATTCCGCTGCTGGTCAGCCATTTCATTTCACGCGTCGCGCCGGCAAGCCCGCATGGCCGGATCCCGATGATCTCGGAAAACGCGCTGGCGCTGCTTCAGGCCTATGACTGGCCCGGCAACATTCGCCAGCTGGAAAATGCGGTGTTCCGAGCATGCGTTCTTTCCGAAGGCGATGTGCTCACCGAAGACGAGTTCCCACAGATCCGCGCGCAGGTCGAGGGCGTGGTCGATCTCGGTGGCGATGCGGCGCCTGTGGTTGCGGATGGCGGTGCCGACAAGTTCGTGCCAACGCCGGTGCTGTCGTCGGCGCCGGAGCGCGTCCGGCCGGGAACGCTGCGCGCGCTCGACGAGCGCGGCAATGTCCGCCCGCTCGCCGATGTCGAATTCGAGATGATCCGGCTGGCCATCGACCACTACAACGGCCAGATGAGCGAGGTCGCCCGGCGGCTGGGAATCGGCCGCTCGACGCTGTATCGTAAGCTCAAGGAATACGGCATCGATCCCGAGACCGGGCGCAGCGAACGACTCGCCTCTTGATATTTTGTTGCCGCCGATTTTGAATTAAAGCTTGCGTGTCGCTTGCGGGCCGCAGCGCTGTACAGTTTCGTGCGTATTTGTTCAGTGGTGTTTTTGTGGTTTAAACCAGTGGTTTACCATGAAAAGGCGCGATTCCTTTTTGCTGGGATATCGCCATGGTGTTACCGCATTTCGCCTTCAATAAGCAGTGATTAACCATTAGGATCGATATTCGGACGCGAATCCGTAAGCGTGTCCGGGCTTCAAATCCGGGGACAGATGGCAGCCTAACAGGGCCTTTTGATTTGAACAGGATCGAGAACACCGAAGGGCGTCACTCGAAATCGAACGTCTGGCAAAAGTGGCTTACCGCCGCGATGTTGACTTTTGGTTTCCTGACAGCTTCCCAGGCAACTGCCTCCGCCGAGACGCGGACGCTCAAGCTTTATTACACCCACACGGGTGAAAAGGCTGAGATCACCTACAAGCGCAACGGCAGGTATGACGCCGCCGGGCTCAAGAAACTCAATCAGTTCCTGCGCGACTGGCGCCGCAACGAGCCGACCAAGATGGACCCGCGTCTGTTTGACGTGGTCTGGGAAGCCTATCGTTCTGCCGGCGCTCGCGACTACATCCACGTCGTTTCGGCCTATCGCTCGCCGGCAACCAATTCGCTGCTGCGCAGCCGCTCCAGCGGCGTTGCCGAAAAAAGCCAGCACATGCTCGGCAAGGCGATGGACTTCTTCATTCCCGGGGTGCCGCTCAAGAAGCTGCGTGACGCGGGCCTGCGCGTGCAAGCCGGCGGCGTCGGCTATTATCCGCGTTCAGGTTCGCCCTTCATCCACATGGATGTCGGCAATGTGCGCCATTGGCCGCGCATGAGCCGCAAGGAACTCGTCGCGGTGTTCCCGTCGGGCAAGACCTTGCATGTGCCGAGCGACGGCAAGCCGCTGCCCGGCTTCGAGCAGGCGCTGGCCTCCTATCAGTCGCGCAAGAAGAGCGGCGACCTCGTGCTCGCCAGTGCACCTGCCAAGCGCAGCGGCGGCCTGTTTGCCGCGCTGTTTGGCGGTGGTGGTGCCGACGAGGAAGAGGATACCGGCGAAATCGCGGTGGCCGCCGTTGCGCCCAAGCGGGCACCGGCCAAGGCTATCGCCGAGGCGCCGGCCGCCAAGTCGCTGCCCGGCATCCAGATCGTAGCACCTGAGAATGCCCAGCGTGCCGAGCTGCCGCAGGTCGCTGACGAGGCGCCCGACCAGCAGGCCCCAGAGACCATCATCGCGGCCCTCCCGGCGCGCAGCGTGCCGCTGCCAGGCATGGCGCCGCGTCCGCAGGCCGAGGTTGGTTTGGCAACTGCTGAAAACGTGCCGTTTGGCGCGGCTTCGGCGCCAATGGCCGAAGGCGAGCCGCCTACCGCTGTCGAGCAGCAGATCGCAGCCAATGTGCCGCTGCCGACCTGGCGCCCGAACTACAACCCGCCGGCCGAGCTCAAGCCCGAGAACCAGAGCGTGCTGATGGCGCTGGCATCGACGGATGACGTGCCGGCGACTGCCAGCGACGTCACGGCACCGCTGCCGTCGGCCCGTCCGCAGGACATGACCGTCGAAGCTGCGCTTGCTGCTGCAAACGACATTCCTACCGAAGACGAGTCCGGCCAGGACGAGCTCGAAATCGCAGCCCTTGCGCCTCAGCCGGAGCCGCGTTCCGTATTCGACCAGCCAGAGACTGTCGCCACCGCTACGCCCAAGGCCGCGATCACTACGGCCTCGGCCGGAACCGATCCTGCCGTGGCCGTCGGCGGCAACGTCAAGACGACGCGCAAGTCGGCTCGGCCTCTCGCTCAGGAAGCCAAGCCCGAGCCCAAGGCAGTCGTCGTCGCCGCCGCGCCCGATGCCGCCCGCTGGGCACTGCGCAGTGGCGAGCAGGTGACGACCGTGACGACCAATACCAAGGCGCCGGGCTTTGCCTACAACATGGTCCGCACTGCGCCGAAGGAGGTCTACACGGCCGGCTTCCAGCAGGGCGATCAGGCCGCCGATGCCCACCGCTTCTCGGGCAGCGCGGTCAAGTTTCTCTCGGTGGCGCGCTTCCAGACGAACTGACGAACCGGACATCCAAAAAAGCCGCGCTGGGAAACCCGCGCGGCTTTTTCTTTTTGGGAGAGCGACCTTTCCCCAAAAAGGGGAAAGAAACCCCTCAGCTCTTGCGCAGCTTGTTCGCCTCGGCGGCGAGTGCCTCGATGCCGGCCCAGTCGCCTGCCTTGACCATGTCGTCGGGCGCGACCCACGAGCCGCCGACACAGACGACGTTCGGTAGGCTGAGATAATCCATCGCGTTCTTGGCTGAGACGCCACCGGTGGGGCAGAATTTCACGCCGGCGATGGGCGACGCCAGCGCCTTGAGGAAGGGCGCGCCACCGGCCTGCTCGGCCGGGAAGAATTTCAGGAAGTCGAGGCCGGCTTCAAGCGCGGCCATGATCTCACCTGGCGTGATAGTGCCCGGCAGCAGCGGCACGTCGCTGCCGGCGGCATGAGCCGCCAACTCGCGCGTCAGCCCGGGACTGACAATGAACTTCGAGCCGGCGGCGACGGCCTCGTCGAAATGGCGCGCGTTCAGGATGGTGCCGGCGCCGACGATGCAATCCTCGACTTCGGCGGCGACGCGGCGGATGCATTCCAGCGCTTCGTCCGTCCTGAGCGTGATCTCGATCGCTCTCAGGCCGCCACGTGCCAGCGCGCGGGCCAGCGGCACGGCGTCAGCCGCGCGCTCGATCTTCAGCACCGGAATGACTGGCTGGCCATCGAGCAGCGCAAGCAGTTTCTGGGTTTTGCTGGTCATGGAATTCGCTCCGCTGTCATTTTTCAACCGATTTAACAGACCCGACATTCCGAGTCCACGAAGCCTGTAGCGACATGGTGTTGCGACCGTCTGGCGGACACGCCGGGCCTGCGACATTCGCCGATATGCCAGGCGTCTTTGTGGCGCCTGCGGTCTATGCCTTGCCGAAAATCCCGGCGAGCCAGCCCTTCAGTTTCGACCACAAACCGCTGCCGCCGAGGGGCCGGGCCTTTCCGATAGCAGCTTGGGTGCGCTCGCCCGCGATGCCGTCAGCAGCAAGGCCATGGTCGGCCTGGAACCGCTTGACCGCGGTAGCCGTGCCCGGCCCATAAATGCCGTCAGTATCGACGGGATATCCCAGGGCAACCAGTGTTTCCTGCAACTCGGTGACAAGTTCGCCGCGCGAGCCAACCATCATCGTGCGGTCGCCGGGGGCAGGGCCGTCGATCTGCCTGCTGTAGGCATCCGCCAGCTTGAGGTGGTAGCCGTTCTTGCGGAAGCCGGGGCCGTTATAGCCGTGCCCGACGGCCTCCCAGTCGTGCCTGTTGAGCGCATCGGTCAGCCCCGCCTTGTCGAGATAACGCGCCATCAGCCGTGCCTGGCCTGCAGCCCCGGAACGCGCTTCGGTCACAAGGGCATCGACATCGTCGAAACCGAGCCATCGCCAATGCGCGCCCATCACCTGGCCGAGGCCCCAGGATGTCGATTCATAGGCGGCCTGGTGGTCGATATCGGCTGCCCTGTCGAGCATCTGCCAGCGCGCCGCCTGCGCACGCGGATTGGCGACCGTGCCAGCCGTCGGCGAGGCGAGGCCCGCGGCCCGCGCCTTGTCTTGCTTGGCACCGGAAAGCCTGCGGTCGAAATAGTGACCCTCGAAGCGGATCAGCGGCTCGTTGCGGCCGTCGACCTTGGCGAACACCTGGCCGGCACTCTCGATCTCGGCAATGGCGAGTAGTGCTGCCGGTTCGAGCCCGAATTCCCTGGCCGCCTTTTCGATTTCCGTTGCCGTGAGCCTGCTGAACATGCGCGACATTCTCCATTTCGCAGCGGCCATTGTCGCGCGGTTTCGGCAGGCGTGGAAAAACAGGCAGCGAAATAATCCGGCACGCGGTCGCACCCGAATCACGAACTGCCTGTAATCATTCTACTTTCAGCTGCACGTTGAAAAAAACGAGCCAAGGCGCTAGTGGCTCAGGCCATGAATCTGTCCACACCCCAGCCCCTGTTCCGCGTCGCTGCCCTCTACCGCTTCTGCCGGCTCGACGGTTACGAGGCCTTGCGCGCGCCGCTCGCCGCCTTTTGCTGCGCCAGCGGCATCAAGGGAACGTTGCTGCTGGCCCGCGAAGGCATCAATGGCACCGTCGCCGGCACCGGAGAGGCGATCGCCGAACTCATCGCTCATCTTGAAGCCATGCCGGAATTCGGCGCGCTCGAGGTCAAGTACAGCGCCGCCGAGGAGATGCCGTTCCACCGCATGAAGGTGCGGCTCAAGAGCGAGATCGTCACCATGGGCGTCGAGGGCATCGATCCGCTTGCCAGCGTCGGCGCCTATGTCGAGGCGGGCGACTGGAACGCGCTCATCTCCGATCCCGACACCATCGTTGTCGACACCCGCAACGACTATGAAGTGTCGATCGGTACCTTTTCGGGCGCAGTCGATCCGCAGACCAAGAGTTTCCGCGAGTTCCCGGCCTGGGTCGAAAACCACCGCCGCGAACTCGAAGGCAAGAAGGTGGCGATGTTCTGCACCGGTGGCATCCGCTGCGAGAAAGCCACGGCTTACGTGAAGTCGATTGGCATCGACGACGTTTTCCACCTCAAGGGCGGCATCCTCAAATATCTCGAAGAGGTACCCGCGGAGCAGAGCCTGTGGCAAGGCGAGTGCTTCGTCTTCGACGAGCGCGTGTCGGTGTCGCACGGGCTTGCCGTGGGCGAGGCTGAACTGTGCCGTGCCTGCCGGCATCCGCTGATGCCCGAGGAACTGCTGTCACCCAAGTTCGAGGCTGGTGTGTCCTGTCCGCATTGCCATGACGCCCGCAGCGAACAGGACCGCGCCCGCTACGCCGAGCGCCACCGCCAAGTAGAGCTGGCAGAACAACGCGGCGACGCCCCCCATATCGGCAGTTGAACGGCTGTATCCGGATTGCCTCGCCAAATTGGCTGGCGTCATTGTAATGTCTTGATCGTCCGCCTACCTCTCGGCGACCGACATTCCCAACCGGAGGCATCCATGTTCGACCCCAAGAAGCTGCTCGACGATCTCCTCGGCTCCAAGATCCCAGGTACCGGCTCCACCGTGCGCGACAAGGCCGGGCAGGCGACGCAACTCGCCAAGGACAATCCGCTTGCCGCCGGCGCGCTTGTTGCCGTGCTGCTCGGCACCGGTGCCGGCCGTCAGGTCACGGGTACGGCGCTGAAGGTCGGCGGCCTCGCTGCCATCGGTGGGCTCGCCTACAAGGCCTACCAGAACTACAAGGCCGGCAATGCTCCCGAGCAGACCGCCGCTGCCCCCAATGCCGAGCCGCAGCTTCTGCCGCCGCCAAGCGACAATTCCTTCCACCCCTCGCAGGCCCCGCAGGGTGAGACCGAGTTCGTGCTGACGCTGATCCGCGCCATGATTGCCGCCGCCAAGGCCGACGGCCACATCGACGAAGACGAGCGCAAGAAGATCGGCGACAAGCTCAGCCTGTCGGGCATCGGCTCCGACGCCGAGCAGTTCATGATGGAAGAGCTCAATTCGCCGCTCGATCTCGACGCGATCGTCGCTGCCGCCCAGACCGAGGCGCAGAAGGTCGAGCTCTACACCGCCTCGCGCCTGGCCATCGATCCCGACACTCGCGCCGAGCGCGGCTATCTCGACCTGCTCGCCGGCCGCCTGCAACTGCCGGACGCGCTCGTCGACCACATCGAGGCGACTGTTTCGAGCGTCAAGGTGCCGGTCGTCGAGGCATCGGCCAATCCGCAGGTCAACCCGCGCTGGTGACCAACCGGTAGGCGCGGGGAAGTGCCTAAAAGGCACTTTTTCGCGTTAAGGATTTGTTAACCGACCAAGCGCATCATTTTCTTACTCGGATCGGCTCTCCTCCTCCCAAGCACGGTTCGATCAAAAACTGGGCGGTCGCCAATGACCGCCCTTTTTGTGTGGCCGCTTTCCTTCGCCTCCCCTTCCTTCAAGAACAACTGACTGGTTTTGCTTCGGGTGGCGCTTTAGACTGAAGCGCTACCAATGATCTGCCGCGGGCGATCGGTCATGCGCAGGAGCTTCATCATGGCAAGCAACAGGGTTGCGGTGGTCACGGGTGCTGGCAAGGGCATCGGCAAGGCGGTGGCTACGGCCTTGCTCAAGGATGGTTGGAACACCGTCTTTTGCGGCCGCGGCAAGCACGCGCTCGATGAGGCAATCAGCGATGCCGGCAAGACCGACGCTAAGGCGTTGGCCGTCGTTTGCGACGTGACCAAACCCGACCAGGTCGACGACATGTTCGAGACCATCACCGAGGCGTTCGGCCGGGTCGACCTGCTCTTCAACAATGCCGGCATGGGCTACAAGGCCTCGACAATCGACGAGATCCCGGTCGAGTCCTGGAACGCCGTCGTGTCGGTCAATCTCACCGGCACGTTCCTGTGCTCGCGGGCGGCCTTTGCCGCGATGCGCCGGCAGGAGCCGATGGGCGGCCGCATCATCAACAACGGCTCGGTGTCGGCGCATGCGCCGCGCCCCGGTTCCGTGCCTTATACCGCCACCAAGCACGCCATCACCGGCCTGACCAAGACACTGGCGCTCGATGGCCGTCCGTTCGACATCGCCTGCGGCCAGATCGACATCGGCAATGCGCTGACCGAAATGGCGGTGCCGATGACGATCGGCGTGCAGCAGGCGGACGGTTCGATTTCAGCGGAAGCCGTGATGGACGTTGCCCGCGTCGCCGAGGCGGTGGTTTACATGGCCGGCCTGCCACTCGACGCCAACGTCCTGTTCATGACCGTCATGGCGACCAAGATGCCTTATGTCGGGCGCGGGTGAACCAAGCCTATTTCGCCAGGAACGCCTCGATGCGTTCCAGCGCGCGCAGGATGTTCTCTTCCGAGTTGGCGTAGGACAGCCTGATGTAGCCTTCGCCGAGGATGCCGAAGTCGGGGCCGCCGATAAGGGCGACGCCGGCGTCTTCGAGCAGGGCCGAGGCCAGTTTCTTGGCCTTCCAGCCGGTCTGGCTGATGTTGGGGAAGGCATAGAAAGCGCCCTTCGGCGTGACGCAGGAAATGCCAGGGATGGCGTTCAGCCCCTCGACGACGATCCTGCGCCTGTTGTCGAAGGCGCGCATCATGCGCTCGACGTCATCCTGCGGTCCGTCGATCGCGGCGATGCCGGCAAACTGGCTCGGCGCATTGACGCAGGACCAGCAATTGACGGCGAGCTTGCGCACCTTGTCGTAGAGATTGCCACTCCCGGACCCGTTCGGCCAGATAGACCAGCCCATGCGCCAGCCGGTCATCGCCCAGGTCTTGGACCAGCCGTTGAGGATGATCAGCCGGTCGCGGATTTCGGGGAAACTCAGCAGCGACGTGTGGCTTTCGCCGTCATAGGTCATGACGTCATAGATCTCGTCGGACATAACAGCGACATGCGGGTGGGCTTCGAGCCCTTTGACAAGCTTGGCGATCTCGACGCGCGGCGTCACCCCGCCGGTCGGATTGGCCGGCGAATTGAGGATCAGAAGCCGCGTCTTGGGCGTGATCAATGACAACGTTTCCTCGGCCGAGAAGGCAAAGCTGTTGGCTTCGCGCATCGGTACCGGCACGGGCGTTGCTCCGGTGAATTCGATCATCGAGCGATATATCGGGAAACCGGGATCGGGATAGAGGATTTCGGCACCGGGTTCGCCGAACATCAGGATCGCGGCGAACATCGTCGGCTTGCCGCCGGGCATGATCATGACGTTCTCAGCCGAGACCTCGACGCCGGTGGTCGCAAGCGTGCGCCGCACCACCGCCTCACGCGTCGCCAGAAGCCCGTTGGCCGGGGTGTAGCCGTGGTGGCCGTCGCGCAGCGCCTTGATTGCCGCATCGACGATATGCTCGGGCGTACGGAAGTCGGGCTGGCCGATGCCGAGATTGACGATGTCGCGCCCCTCATGGAGCAAGGCCGTGGCGCGGGCCAATACGGCGAAGGCATTTTCCTCGCCGAGGCGGTCGAAGGCGGCAATCGTGTGGAGCATTCCGGCTGTCCGTCTGGTTCTGTCGGGGGCATCCGATTTTTGCGAGACTTGGGGCGACCATGTCAAACGAATTGGAGATGTCCTTGTCCGACAACCTGCAGGACTGGAAGCCGCGGCCTCGTCCCGAGCGCATCGCCCTCGACGGACGCTATGTCCGCCTGGAGCCGCTTGACGCGGCAAAACACGGCGAACGCCTCTACGAGATGGCAACCGCCCAGGATGCCGAAGGCCGCTTCCGCTGGCTCTTCGACACCAAGCCGCAGACCCGCGCCGACTTCCAGCCCTGGCTCGAAAAATCAGCCGCGAGCGAGGATCCGCTGTTTTTCGTTGTCATCGACAAGGCAAGCGGCAAAATGGCCGGGCGCCAGACGCTGATGCGCATCGACCCCAATTTCGGCGTCATCGAGATCGGCAACATCTACTGGAGCGACATCGTCTCGCGCAAGCCGGCGGCAACCGAGGCGCAGTTCCTGTTCGCGCGCTACATCTTCGAGCTCGGCTATCGCCGCTACGAGTGGAAATGCAACAACCGCAATGATCCCTCCAAGCGCGCCGCCGAACGGTTCGGCTTCAAGTTCGAGGGCATCTTCCGCCAGCACATGGTGACCAAGGGCGAGAACCGCGACACGGCGTGGTATTCGATCATCGACAAGGAATGGCCGGCGCTGAAACAGGCCTACGACGCCTGGCTCGACCCGGCCAATTTCGATGCGGCAGGCCAGCAGAAGCGCAAGCTCGAAGACTTTCGTGCCGAGTTCGGCGCCTGACGTTGTCAGTCGACAATCTTTAGGCTTCAACGGCAAGGCATGCGACAAAGGAACCGGCGCTGGCGCGTTGGCTGAAACGCCAACGGGCGTTATGTAGCTGAACCTTGCCGGGCGCGGTCCGGACGCAACGAGATGTTAGGGCTACGCCGATGGACACCAAGACCCGCCACGCCGCCGTCGCCGCCGCATGGATCATGATCATTTTCGGCGTCGCCGCATTCTACCTGCCCAAGGTCATGCTGGCGGTCGGCGACTATTCGACGGTCGCAGCGGGTGTCGTTGCGGTGCTGTTCGTGCTCGGCTTTTTCGGCGTGTTCTGGCTGCGCGGCCGCAGCCAGCGCAACAAGAACCCGTAGGCCTGGTTCGCCGCCCCTAGGCGTTCAGGCTTGCCGCCAGCAAGACCAGGCCCAGCAGCATGACCATGGCCGCGCCGCCGATCTCGATCGTGTTGTGGACGCGGTTGCCGGCGCGGCCGTCACCGGCGACGGCGACAGCCCAGTTCTTGGCCGTCACCGCAAGCACGGCGAGCGCCGAGACGGTGATTGCGGTGCCCAGCGCCATGGCGAAGACCGACAGGATACCGCCGGCCCACAGGCCGTTGAGGAAGGCGAAACTGAGCACGATCAGTGCGCCGGAGCAGGGGCGGATGCCGACGGCGGCAACCGCTGACCATGCCGTACGCCAGTCGAAGTGCTTGCCCTCCAGCATCTTCGGGTCGGGGGCATGCGAGTGGCCGCAGGTCGAGCAGACTTCGCCCACGGCGTGGTGGGAATGGCCGTGATCGTGAGCTTGGTGATCGTGCCCGTGGTCGTGATGCGCGTGGTCATGATGATCATGCGAATGGTCATGGCCGCAGGTGGCGTGGTCGTGATCATGATGATCATGCGCATGGACATGGGCGGCCGACAGGCTGTGCACCAGGACCGCACCGGCCAGGAACGCCATCGGCTTGAGCTTCTTCCACAGCAGCCAGGCACCGAAGGCGGCGATCAGCGCATAGCTCACCGTCTCCAGGAACCATGTCGCGTTGGTCATCGACACCGAGGTTCCGCGCAGGACGAGGAACACAAGCGTCATCAAAACGATCGCGGTGGCCCCTTGGAGAAAGGCCGAGACGAAGGACAGCATGATGCCGCGGCGCAGGGCCACCTCGTTGGCGAGCATGTAGGACGAGATCACCGCCTTGCCGTGGCCAGGGCCGGCGGCATGTAAGATGCCATAGGCGAATGACAGCCCGACCAGCACCCAGATGCCGCCGCTCTGACCGTCGCGCATCGCCTTCAGTGAACCGGTCAGCGAGCGGTAGAACTGCTGTTGATGCACGTTGATCCAGTTGAGCAACTCGGCGAACATGCCGGTCGAAGGCACCATCGCTTCGTTGGTGCCGATGCCGAGCGAGCTCTGGGCGTGCGCCCGGACCGCGAAATGGCTGAGCACGTAGCTGAGCGCCAGGAGCGCGAAGATCACGCGGATGGTCGTCTTCTTCACTGCATCACCCCTTGGCTTGGCAGTTCAATTCCAGGCGCGTGGCAAAAATCTTGCTCATGTCCGTGCCTGACGGATCGTTGAAGAACGCGTCGGTCAGCTTCGACTGGTTCTGCGCGATCGCCTCGTCCGGATCGGGACGGATGACGCTCTGCTTGCAGGTCGAAGGCAGGCCGGCGACGTTGAGGTTGGAGTCCTCGGTGAAATCGATCGCGGTGTAGAAGGTCGGATCGTAGACGCCGAAATCGATCTTGCCGGCAAGCTTCAGCGGTTCCTTAGGCTCGGTCTCGAACAGGATGATGAGCTGCTGGTCCTCGAAATTGGCAACCAGATTGGCCGGCGGCTTCATGGCGACATCCTTGCCGTCCAAGGTCACGACCTGGAAATAATTGTACTCGCCGATCGATTCAAAAACCGTCTTTGACACCTCCGCCAGCTCTCTGTCGTCGAGCTTGAGGTCGGAGTTCTTGTCGAACTCCATCAGCACCGTGCTGGAAAACAGGTCGTCGAACCGCCACAGGTGCCTGAGCGATTTCACCGTCTTGTCGGGATTGAGCACGACGTCGAGCCGCGCTTCGGCAAAGACGTGCGGATGAACGCTCGCCGGCACCGTCATGGCCAGCAGGGCCACCGCCGCCGTGGCCAGCATCGTCGTGGGTGTTTTCAGAATCATAGCTCCGGCAGGCCGACCTGTTGGGTGATGCCGACAATTATCAGAAACCGGGCGAAAGTGGGACAGCCGCCGTTCAACTAAACGGCATGGTCGCAAGGGTTGGTCTTGAACCACTGCACCAGGAAGTCGACGAAGACCCGGATCTTCGCCGGCAGATAACGCCGGTGCGGGTAGACCGCGAAGATGCCGCCGCCGCCGAGGCGGCGGTCGTCGAGCACCGGCACCAACTTGCCAGAATCGAGATCGGGGGCGGCGATGAAGTCGGGCAGGATGGCAAATCCGAGACCGGCAACTGCCGCTGCACGTGCCGCCATCGGGCTGTTGACCTCCATCGGGCCCGACACCGACACCGTCATGATGTCGCCGGTCTCGCCCGAAAATGGCCAGTTCGACATGTAGCGGCCGTTGGTATCGATGATGCAAGGGACATTGGCGAGGTCGGCCGGCTTTTTCGGCATGCCGAATTTTTCGATCAGCTCGGGCGAGGCGCAGACCCGGATGCCGAACGGCGCCAGGCGCCGGGCGATCAGCGACGAGTTCTCGAGCCTGGAGATGCGGATAGCGAGGTCGAAGCCTTCCTCGACGAGATCGACGAAACGGTCGTCGAGATGGATTTCGAGCACGATGTCGGGGTGTGCCTTGGCGAAGTCGATCAGCGAGCGGCCGATCGGCGCATCGGCGAAGGTCCGCGGCGCCGACAGCTTGACGCGACCGCGCACGTCACCCGAGGATTCGCGCACGGCGTCCGCCAGGCTGTCGACCTCGCGGATGATCTCCGAGGCGCGGCGATAATAGGTGTGGCCGGCCTCGGTCAGCGAGAACTGCCGTGTCGTGCGGTTGAGCAGCAACGCGCCGAGCTCGTCCTCGAGCTCGCGCACATATTTGGACAGCAGCGCCTTGGAGCGGCCGATCTTGCGCGCGGCGGCCGAAAAACCCTCGGCCTCGACGACGTCGATGAAGGCGCGCATGCGGGTGAGCGTGTCCATGACATCAGTCCTTTGTGCGAGCGGCGTCGAGCACGCGGCGTCCGAGCTGGATCAGCGCCAGGTCGCTGCCGGCGGGCCCGAGCAGCGAGAGCCCGAATGGCGCACCGCCGACCGTGCCGATGGGTAGAGTGATCTGGGGGAAACCGGATAGGCCGGACAGGCACAGCAGCATCAGGGCGCGCTCGCGATAGGCGAGAAGCTCGTCATGGGTACCGTTGGCCAGGGGGGCTGCTCCCGGCACCGTCGGCAGGATCAGAATCCCGTCCGCGCCGAGCAGCGCGCCGAGCTCCTGGCGAAACGCGTCGCGTTTTTCGATCTCCGCGGCATAGTCGGCCGCGGAAATGGTGGCACCGAATTCGAAGCGTTCCCTGACGCCCGGCCCGAGGCTGCGATCCCCCGAGGAGATCCAGGCGCCATGCTCTTGCCAGGCCTCGAAGGCCTGGACCTTGCGGAAGCACCAGTAGAGCTCGTCGGGTGAAAAAGAGAGGGGGCCAGCCTTGGCAACCGGGCCGAGGGCCGCCTCGGCATGCTGGCGCATACGCTGGTATTCTGCCGCTTCATCCGTGCCGGTTGGCAGGCTGTCGAGCCAGTCGAGCGCCACGGGCTTTGTCAGCTGGCCGCGATGGGCGTCCTCGCCGATCAAAAGCTTCGCCACCTTCTCGTAGATGTCGATATCCCGCGCGAACCAGCCGAAGGTGTCGAGGCTCGGCGCCAGTTTCATCGCGCCATCAAGCAAAATCAGTCCATGCGTGGTGCGCAGGCCGATAAGCCCGCAGAAGCTCGCCGGCGCCCGGATCGAGCCGCCGGTGTCGGAGCCGATGGCGATATCGGCGAGCTTGCCGGCGACCGCCGCGGCCGAGCCAGATGACGAGCCACCGGTGACACGGCTCGGTGCGGCGGGGTTGATCGGGTGAGGGAAGTGCGCATTCTGGCCCATCAGCGAGAAGGCGAGTTCGTCGGTCTGGGTCTTGCCGACGAATCGCGCGCCGGCATCGAGCAGGATTTGTACCGGAGCTGCGGTTTTGATGGCCGGATCAGCGCTGGCAGCCCTCCCGGGGTTGCCGCAGCCGGTTACATGGCCCGCGACATCATAGATGTCTTTGACTGCCAGCCGCAGTCCCGCCAAAGGGCCGATTTCCGAATTGAAAACAGGTACTTGCGGCAGATCTAGAAACGCGTTGAAGGACTTGGGCGTACCAGTCATCGTTCGAAACCTGTTTACGATATCTCCAAGATTGTTCAGCGTTTGAATTTTTTCAACCCACTATGAGATTTTAATTGATTGTGACGGTCGCGAGCCATATATCCGCGCTTGCCCAAAGTCGCACGTGCCTGTGGGTGTCCGCCGATCCCTCGAATGGCGAGGAAATCGGTAAGGTAACTGGAGCTAACCCCTCCAGTCGATTTAGCGGCCAACCGCAAAATCGAGGACACCTTGAAGCAACGACGGTGCGGGCCTTTCTGGTTCTCTTCCGGCTGTCCAAAAGCCGGGGTTACTGAAGAGGCACACCTTCATTGCCGGCAGTGCGGAACGGGTCTTCCCATTTCCAAGCCAAGGCAGACAAAGCGAACCGAAGCCGGGCTGGCTTAGGTTCACCGCCGCGTGAAGCGCATTTATGGTTCCAGGGTCTCCACAGGCTGGTTCCATCAAATAGCGGTCATGTCTTTGTCCACCGCGGGATTCCGCGGCCGGGAACGGCCGTCCCGCAGCTTGATGATTTTTGCGCGGCAGGACCGCGCGATGGAGAGACCTATGGCCACTCAGCGCATCCTCGACTTCCTCGCCACCCGACGCCCGTCCGGCCCTTGCCTCGTCGTCGACCTCGATGTCGTGCGCGACAATTTCCGCGCCTTCGAGAAGGCGATGCCGGAGTCCAAGGTCTATTACGCGGTGAAGGCAAATCCGGCGCCTGAGATCCTGCGCCTGCTTGCCGGCATGGGCTCTTCCTTCGACACGGCTTCGGTTGCCGAAATCGAGATGGCCATGGATGCCGGCGCTCCTGCCGAGCGCATTTCCTTTGGCAACACCATCAAGAAGGAGCGCGACATCGCGCGTGCCTTCGAGCTCGGCATTCGCCTGTTCGCCGTCGACTGCGTCGAAGAGGTCGAAAAGGTCGCACGTGCCGCTCCTGGCGCCCGTGTGTTCTGCCGCGTCTTGACCGATGGCGAAGGTGCCGAATGGCCACTGTCGCGCAAGTTCGGCTGCGTGCCTGACATGGCCGTCGACGTGCTGCGCCTTGCCAAGTCGCTTGGCCTTGATGCTTACGGCGTGTCGTTCCACGTCGGTTCGCAGCAGGTCGATCTGACTGCCTGGGATCGCGCGCTGGCCGACGCCAAGAAGGTGTTCGCCAAGCTCGCTGAAGAAGGCATCACGCTCGGCATGGTCAACATGGGCGGTGGCTTTCCGACGCGTTACCTGCGTGACGTGCCGGCGGCCCAGGCCTATGGCCAGGCGATCTTCGACGCGCTGTCCAAGCACTTCGGTAACAACATCCCGGAGACCATCATCGAGCCGGGTCGCGGCATGGTTGGCAACGCCGGCGTCATCAAGTCGGAAGTCGTTTTGATCTCGAAGAAGGCCGACAACGACAATGTGCGCTGGGTGTTCCTCGACATCGGCAAGTTCGGCGGTCTCGCCGAGACGATGGACGAGGCGATCCGCTACCCGATCGTGACGGCGCGTGACGCAGATGAGAAGTCGCCTTGCGTGCTCGCCGGCCCGACCTGCGACTCGGCCGACGTCATGTACGAAAAGACGCCGTACCCGCTGCCCCTGTCGCTGACTATCGGCGACGAGGTGCTGATCGAGGGCACCGGCGCCTACACGACGACCTATTCATCGGTCGCCTTCAACGGCTTCGAGCCTCTCCGATCCTACGTGATCTGACGGCTCGCAAGAGCTGATCAGATCACCCCGGCGCGGGCGCAATCGGCGCCCGCACGGGTTCGCTTGTGGAACAGTTCTCCGCTCGTGAAGGATCACGGACATGCATATCGAAAAAGAAACCACCAAAACCTCGCCCGACTTCATCATCGTGGCCGAAACCTTCGCCGACGTTGCAGCGCGCGAGGCGCTGCTCGACCGTGCCATGGGCCCGAAGCGGCGCAAGAAGTCGTCAGAGAAGCTGCGGCGCGGCCGTCGCCCATCCGAGGGCCTGGCGCTGATCGCGCGCAATGCCGAGGGTTCGGCCATAGGCACCGTGCGGCTGTGGGACGTGCGCCTGGGCGAGGGCGGCCCGGCAGCCCTGCTGCTTGGCCCGCTCGCCGTCGATCCGTCGACCAAAGGTGCCGGCATCGGCTCGGCGCTGATGCGCCAGGCGATTGCCGAGGCTGGCCGGCTGGGCCACCGCGCCATCCTCCTGGTCGGCGATGCGCCTTATTACGCGCGCTTCGGTTTCACCGCTGAGAAGACCGGACAGCTTTCGATGCCCGGCCCCTATGAGCGCGATCGCTTCCTGGCGCTGGAACTCGTGCCTCGCGCACTGGACGGGGCCAAAGGCGTGCTCAAGGCTGCCGGCCGCAAGCTCGGCGCCTCGGTTCGCAAGTCGGATTCGGCTTTCGGAAAGAGCGATGTGGCAACGGACAGCGTCAGTACATCCTTTGGGCGTCCCGCAGGACGCGTGGCGCTCTGATCGGAGCGTCCCCTCCGGCTGCCTGAGGCAATCAGCTACTCAAGTCATTTCCAGGCCGACATTCGGCCTGGAGCTGCCGGAAAACAGGTTGGTGACGGCGTCCTGTCCTTGACGCAAGCGATCGACGGTTGTGAGGACAGCGGCAACCTTGAAGGCCGCTCCGCCTGCACGGCGTGCCCGTCGTCCAACCCGACCGCCGAGCTAAGGTATCCGCAGCCCGACAGTGGCATTGCGCAAGCCATTACCACTGCCATTGCTGCAAGGCGGTTTCGTCTCACTTCGACTCCACGTCGGCTTTGGGATTGCTGCGAAGACGCCGTGCCCCGGATGGGCACGGCGCCATCCGTCACTGCTCGTTGGTGTAGTACCGGTCGCCGCCATGGCGCGGCCGCCGCCTGTCGTCGCAATCCGGGTGCCGAGGCCGGCCGTACTCCTGGGTGCAGAAGACTGGTTCCGAAAAGGGCGGGCGTGGTGCACGTGGTGGGCGTGGAGGCATTGGCGGTACCGGCGGGCGCGGGTGATAGCGTGGGCTGTCTCCACCATGGCGCGGTGGGTAACGCGTGTAGTTGTCGCCATGGCGCGGCGGATAACGCGTGTCGTCCCAACGCGGCGGGCCGTAGCGGTCATCCACGCAGCCGGCGAGGATGACCGCATATAGGGTCGCAGCCAGGGCAATCAGTCGGTTTCGATTCACATGACACTCCGGGTGAACTTGACCGGGGCGATGTGGGCTTCAATTGTTGTGGGGACATTACCGGTCGGCCTGGCCCAGCCATTGTCCTTCACGAGACGAAAAAGGCCGGGTGAACCCGGCCTTTTTGGTCAGTCATTGGAGAAGCGGCGCGGTCTCGGACGGTCGATGCAATCAGGCGACGGCGTCGTTGCCGGTCCGCCTCGGCAGTCGAGCGGTTCGCCGCGCGGACGCGGCGGCGGGCCATGGCGGGGGTATTCCCGCGGCCCATCCCAGTTGCGCGGCCCGCGTGGGCCGTCCCAGTTGCGGGGGCCGTTTCTGGGACCATCCCAGTTGCGTGGCCCATGGCGCGGACCATCCCAGTCGCGAGGTCCATACCGGTCGTCCACGCAGCCGGCGAGGACCGCCACGCACAGGGTCGCAGCCAATGCGGCCAGTCGATTTAGGTTCATTTGAAGCTCCACATCGAAACGTCCCCGTCGGGGGTGTGGACCTTGACCATTGCCGTTGCATTGCGCCTTCAACCGAGGCGAGCAGAATTCGCATGCAAAAAAAAGCCCGGTTGTGACACCGGGCCTTTCTTTTGGATGATTTTGCGTCGTGGGTTTAAAGCAACTGGCTCAGGCTCATGGCCACAGACATGTCGCCCTCGACCTTGATCTTGCCGGTCATGAACGCCATCGTCGGGTTGAGGTCGCCAGCAATCAGCGACTCGAGATCGTCGAGCGACAGCTTGATGGTGCAATCGGCCGGGCCGTCGGTGGTCGAAAGGGTTGCGCCGTCGATGACGATGACGCCGTCGCCGCCGGTGTCGAACTTGATCGAGCGGTCAAAGCCGGCGCTCTCCACCTTCGCCTTGATCTTGTCTGCGATTGCCTGAATGCTCATGGCTCTCTCCTGGTCTGTTCCTGAAAGGCGCTTGGCGCCCGGCCTCCCCGGACCAATCCGGACGAGCCGGCCCATGTCACAGGTCTGAATTGGCTATAGCCGGCATCTTACGTTTACGTCAACGTTGAATTGACTGGTGGTGGCCGCTTGAACTTGTTCCCAGGCAGCCAGACTGGCTGCCTGCAGGGTTCAGTGTGCCTTGGCCGGGGTTGCTTCCGCCGGCTTTGCGGCTTCAGTCGCTGCAGCGGCAGCTGCCGATTCACGCTGGCGCACCGCGTTGTCGCGGACGTCATCGGGGGTCAGGAAGTCGATCTGCTCGATCATCACTTCGTGAATCAGCTTCGAACCGACGCGCGTGTTGATGCTGTCGCGGATGCCGTTGCGAAAGCCGTCGAGATCGAGCTTTTCGTAGTCAGTGAAGTCGATCTGCGGATTGCCGTAGAGATATGAATAAACCTGGTCGACGAGCAGGGAGTCCATCGGCACCGACATCTTGGCGACTTCCTTGGGCTCGACGGTGTAGACGAGGCGCGTCAGGAAATAGCCATGCACGCGCTCGCCTTTGAGCAGCGGCACGGAGATGACGTCTGTCTTGACGTAGTCGAGACCGCCGAGCAGCGGCTTCTGCTCCTCGGACGCCGGCAGGTTGGCGGCGGCCTGGAACGAATAGAAGACCGCGCCGAGGGTCACGGCGACAATCCACAGCGCCGCCGCGATGAACTTGATCACCGCGCCCACCCGAATTCGTTGGCCGAATAGGTGCCGTCCGCTTCGGAGCGCTGGATGGCGTCGCGGAGCAGCGAGGCGACTTCGCTGACGGCGCTGAGATGGGCGAGGATCGCACGCTCGTTGGCGACGAGCTTGTCGCGCAGGCGTTCGACGCCGACCTTGAGCTCGCCCGGGAAATCGCCTTCGACCAGGCCTTTGGTGGCGCGGGTCAGTTCATAGAGATAGCGGCTCTTGCGCGCGTTCGACGCCTTGATGTCGAAATGGATGTCGGTGCGGATCGCGGCGGTTTCTTCCTCGACCGCGTCTTCGATGCGGCTGATGATGGCCGCGACATTGCCCGGGCGGGCCGCGGTGTCGTTGAAATCGGCCGGCGCTGGAAGGTTCAGCCTGTATTCGGAGAGATCCGACATATCTTATCCTCTACGATTTTGTGTCAGTGACGGAGGCGGCCTCATCGCTTCCAAGCGACTTCACCATCTTCCTCTGCAATTCCTGGATGAGCGCAGTCGCCTGGCTCATTTGTTCGTCGAGCGCAGCCTTTTCGGGGCCGCCGGAGACGCCGCTTACCGGCACCGCCTTTTCGTCCTTGATGTAGTGGTCGCGCATCACCGTCCTGGCGATGCCGATGCCACCGGCTTCGGCCGTCTGGTTGGCAAGATGCTCGGCCATCATCGACTTCCACATGTCGCCGGCCATGCCCTTGCCGTAAACGCTCTCGGTGTTTTTCGGCATCATGTTGCCGATGAAGGTCTGCAGCACCATCGCCTCGAACTTCTTCATCGAAGCGTCGGGCGCCGTCTTGTCGGGCTGGCGCGCGACGCCGCCGGTAACTTCGGCCTCGGTGAGCGAGAAGGCACCTGACGTGGCAGTGCTGGCCGTCCGGTTGGCGAGTGCCGTGCGCGCAGCCTGGAGGCCGGCCGGCTCGACAGCCTTGGCAACGTCCAGAATGATGTCGCTGGGTGGGGAGATGGCCAAATCTGGCTCGCCTTTCCGGGGTTTACGTTATTGCTGATTGTGGCGGGTCAAGCTTGCGGCAACCTTACTTGTCGTCAGCCGACTTTCTTTCAATGATTTCGAGACGTTCGCGGTCGGCGCTGTCGCGCTCGTCCTGGCGGCGGACATCGCGGTAGGCGCGCTCGACCATGTTGGTGCGGGCGGTGGCCGTCGCGATCTTGCCGATCTCGACATTGGCGAGGCCGAGGTTGAGCTGCTTCTTGTCGATCGCCGCCTTGATGCGGCGATGGTAGAGTTCGGGGAACAGTTGCGAGATGCCGTCGGTGCTGTCGAAGCTGTCCGACAGCGATTGCGCCTCGGCTTCGGCGGCGATCGCGTTGGCGACAAAGCCGGCATGGCGGGTTTCGTGCAGTGCCTTGAGCTGTTCCTGCACGACCACCAGCTTCTTCAGACGATCCCGGCGTGACGCCATGCCTATCTCCCCACGGTGATGTCGACGAAGCCGTCGGCGAACAGGCTGAGCATGGTGGCGATGCCGAAATAGGTCAGGATCAACCCGCCGGCGACGACGAAGGGCAGCGAGATGAAGTAGACCGGGATCTGCGGCGTCAGCTTGTTGACGAAGCCGATCGTCAGGTTGATCAGGATGGCATAGGCGATGAACGGACTGCCGAGCCTGAGCACGACCATGAAGCTCTCCGACAGCGTGTCGGTGATGTCGACCAGAGCCGCTTGCGGGTTGAAGAACATGTTGACCGGCGCGACCTGGTAGGAGGCGACCAGCGCGCGAACGATCTCGTGGTGGAAATTGAATGTGAACAGCAAAAGAAGCGCCGAGATCGAGATGATCGAGGCGAGGGCTCCCTGCGGTTCGTTTTCTTCGATGGCGTGGCCGCCGACGCCGCCGAAGCCGATCAGCATGGCGATCGCCGAGCCCATGAACATCAGCGCCAGGATGTAGAGCCTGGCCATTAGGCCGATCATGCCGCCGATCAAAAGTTCCGACGCGATCATCGGCATCAGTATGCCGGGGCGGGCGTCGACGAAGGGAAAGATCTGGTCCCATAGATGGACCAACAGCCCACCGGTGGCGGCAACGGCGACGAACAGCCTGACATGCATGGGCACGCGCACGCTCGATATTCCGGGCATCAGCATGAAGCAGCCGCCGATGCGACAGAAGGCGAGGAACGCCGCAAGGACCATCCCTTGCGCGGCCGCATTCATGAGACGGTACCGAGCACGCGCAGTTCGACGCCCTTGGCGATCTCGACATGGCTGAGCACCGGCAGTGTCGGGAACAGCCGCTCGATGATCATGCGGACATAAGGACGTGCGTCGGGTGCCGTGACGATGACAAAACGCTCGCCGGTTTCGAGATGGGTGCGGATCGCCTTGGAGGCATCCTGGCCGAACTCCTCGAGCTGGCGCGGGTCGATGTCGAACTCGCGCACTTCGCCCTTGGCGTCGCGCTTGAGGCTCTGGTGGAAAGCGAGGTCCCAGCGGTTGCCGAGACGCAGCACTTTGAGCACGCCGCCTTCGCTCAGGTCGCCGCAGATCTGCTGCGCCATGCGGATGCGGACATGTTCGACGATCTGCTCGGTGCGGCGCACATGCGGCGAGATCTCGGCGATGGCTTCGATGATGAGGTGGAGATTGCGGATCGAGACGCGCTCGGCGAGCAACAGCTTGAGCACCGCCTGCAGGCCCGGATAGGTGATGTGCGAGGTGCAGATCTCGTCGGCGAGCTTGCGGTATTCGGGATCCTGTCGTTCGAGCAGCGCCTTCATGTCCTTGTAGGACAAGAGCTGCGGCAGGTTGTTGCGGATCACTTCGGAGAGATGGGTGAGCAGCACCGACATGTTGTCGGCGAAGGTGAACTGCTCGCGCTTCAGATCCTCGGCGAAGGAATCGAGCACCGAAAAGGCGCGCATGCCGAAGGCCGGCTCGCGCACTTCCTCGCCTGGAATGTCGGGCAGCTCGCGCGAACCGAGCAGCACCATGATCTCGCCGACGCGCATCTGGTATTCGGCGACGACGGTGCCGTGGACCTTGATCTGGTAGCTCTTGGGCGGGATCGAGAAATCGTCGGTCATCCTGACTTCCGGCACGACGAAGCCGTACTGGGTGGCGAATTTCTTGCGCATCTTCGACATGCGGAAGGCGAGTTCCTGATGCGTGGCGAGCAGGCGCGTCGACAGCTGCTTGCCGATCAGAAGCTCGATCTCGGCTGTGGCGAGCGATGCCTTGACCGAGTTCTTCTCTTCTTCGACCTTGTCGGCTTCAGCCTGTTCCTTTTCGGCGTCGGCCTCGGCGACGCGGCGGTTGTGGCGCAGCGGGATGACATAGCCGAGCGCTGCCATGCAGGCGGCAAGCGTAATGAACGGGAACATTGGCAGGCCGGGCAGCAGAGCGAGCAGCAGCAGCAGGCCAGCCGCGACGTAGAGCGCGCGCGGATAGGCGCCGAGCTGGCCAAACACCGCTTGGTTGGCCGAACCGCGGGTGCCGCCCTTGGAGACGAGCATGCCCGCAGCGAGCGAGACGATAAGGGCCGGGATCTGGGTAACCAGGCCGTCACCGACCGACAGCTTGATGAACACGTCGGCGGCTTCGCCCATGCCCATGTCGTGGCGGAAGTAGCCGATGGCGATGCCGCCGATGATGTTGATGGCGGTGATGATGAGGCCGGCGATGGCGTCGCCGCGGACAAATTTCGAGGCACCGTCCATCGAGCCGAAGAAGGAGCTTTCCTCTTCCAGTTCGCGGCGGCGCAACTGCGCGGTCTTGTCGTCGATCATGCCGGCTGACAGATCGGCGTCGATCGACATCTGCTTGCCGGGAATGGCGTCGAGGGCAAAACGCGCACCGACTTCGGCGATACGCGTCGCACCCTTGGTGATGACGATGAAGTTGACCACGATCAGGATCAAAAACACGATCAGGCCGATGACGAAGTCGCCCGACATGACGAGGTTCGAGAAGCCTGAAATAACGTAGCCGGCGGCGTGCGTGCCTTCGTTGCCGTGCGACAGGATCATGCGCGTGGTGGCGATGTTGAGCGACAGGCGCAGCATCGTGGCGATCAGCAGGATCGTCGGGAACGACGAGAAATCGAGCGGGCGCTGGATCCACAGCGCCACCATCAGGATCAGCACCGAAATGGCGATCGAGAAGGCGAGGCCGACATCGATGAGGAAGGCGGGGATCGGCAGGAACAGCACGGCCAGGATGATGACGATGCCTATGGCGAAGAAGACGTCGCGTCCGCTCTTGTTCGCCGAGCCTTCGCCTGAAATGGTTTCGCTGATCGCCATTGATACTTCCGATCGAATCCCGCCGCGAGCCAATGCCACGGCCTGTTGACCCTATTGCGCCAAGCTTGCGCGAGGGTGGGAGGCAGGCTTTGAATGGGACGGCAGGTCGCGGCCGTCATCCCGGGCGAGCGCAGCGAGACCCGGGACCCATTGATGGGCGCGGCCGGGGTCTGGGTTTGCGATGCTTTTCATGAAGGTCGCCAAGACGAGGATGGTCCAGTCAATGGGTCCCGGATAACCTTTGCTTCGCTCCGGTTTCCGGGATGACGGCGTGGCGCCAAACCTATTCACTGCCACGCTCGCTTTCGCGCCTGGCCATTGTCAAAGAACACTCCCGTTTCAGGGAGAAAGGTTCGGGAAGCGGGGCGCGAGGCCGTGCCTTCCGATTAGATAGTATGTGGCGCGAACCTCGCGCCCCCGCTCGGTGTCTGTCCCGAGGTTGGCCGGTCACAGCGCCGCTCCATGTACATTCCATGGACAATCGCCGCGGCTTCTCCGCATTTCCCTGCCGCACATGGTTCCATTTGCGGAACCAAGCGCCGGAAAACGCCGACCTGTCGTCGGGCCCTCGGAGCCACGGCTACCGATACCGTGGCGGGAGGTCACCGCCGCCCTCCCTGATACCCGGTGCGCACCAGGTCCCGTAAGGGCGATGCGAGGATTGTACGGGAGGTGGAGAGGGCGTGGAGAAATGGGGGCGGCTATCCACGCGGGTTGGTGACAGATGGTGACATGCTGCGCTTGGCTTTGAAGACGTTCTGGACCGCTGCGGCAGTTGCCAGGTCACGGCATGGATCCCCGGGTCTCCGCAATTCGCTTCGCTCCTGCTCCGCCCGAGGATGACGAAGGCATGGGAGCTCGCGGCAAGTCGCCAAGGTCAATGCGTGACGGACACGCTCAGCGACCAACCTCGGAGCTTCCGGCGCCAACCGGCAATACGGGAACTTGACGTGTCCTGCCAGTCTCTGACGTCTGCAACTAGCCGCGAGCCCCAACACCTTCGTCATCCTCGGGCGGAGCAGGAGCGAAGCGAGTGCGGAGACCCGGGGATCCATGCCGTGACCGTCCCACCGAACTGAGGGCCAAGGAAAATCGTCACTATCGTGATCCTTCGCACCCCCCTCTGGCCTGCCGGCCATCTCCCCCACAAGGAGGGAGATTAGTCGCGTCGCCGGCGGCGCATATCCTGCGGCGAAGCGAGGAACAGCGCGGCGGTGTTGGCGACGGTGGTGATTGGTTGAGGGGCAGATGACAGCCTGATCTCCCCCCTTTTTGGGGGAGATGCCCGGCAGGGCAGAGGGGGGTGGGAAGGATCGCGACCGAGGCGTTGTTGCGGGCGTTCTTGCTTGGCGATTGGTGTCCAGAAAAATCCGAAGTGTAGAAAGCATTTCCACGTCCTGGCGCGCATTCGACGCCTGAAAGCGCCAGTCAACCCTTCAATGCAGTTCGATGTGTCCCTTGTGGCTGCCAAGCGCCGCCGCGAGGCTGGTGGGGCGTTCGATGAGGCGGTGGACGCGGGGTGGTTGGGCGCCGCTGTGAAGCGCCCTGAGCTTGTCGCCGATGACGGCGTCGGCGTGGGTGGCGCGCTGGTTGTGGCGGATATATTCGAGCCAGGTCGGCGTGTGGTAGGTCTCGACCCATATCTCCGGGTTTTCGAGGTCGCGCGCCAGCACCCAGTTGCGGGCGCCGTCGCGGCGGCGGACGCGCCGCCGCTCGGTCATGGCATCGAGGAATGCCGGCACGTCCTCCTCGCGGATGATGAACTCGATCGAAATCACGATGGGGCCCGAGCGCGGCCGGACGTCGAGCGCCAGATGCGGCTCGCGGAAACGGTTGAGCGGGTCGAGGTTGAGCGCGGTGTGCTCGGGCAGCGGCAACAGGAACCCGATCGCCGCACCGACCAGCATCACGACACCGGCGGCGACAAGGGCTGTCGCCGCGCCGTTGCTTTCGGCGACGAGGCCCCAGATCCAGCTGCCCAGCGCCATGCCGCCGAAGGTCGCCATCTGGTAGATCGACAGTGCGCGGCCGACGACCCAACGCGGGGTCGACATCTGCACGGTGATGTTGAAGTGCGATAGCGCCAGCACCCAGCAGGCGCCGCCGATGAGCAGGCCGCCGCTGGTGAGCCAGGCGTTGGAGCTCCAGGCTGCGATCCAGCTGCACAAAGCAAAGCCGAGGAAGGCCGAGCGCACGATGGATTCGCTCGACATGCTGCTGCGGATGCGGCCACTGATAAGAGCGCCGCCGACAGCGCCGATGCCGAAGGCGCCGAGCATGATGCCGTAGGTGAGGGGGCCGCCGGCGACGAGATCGCGGGCAACCAGCGGCAGCAGCGCCTGGATGACGACGGCGGTGAAGCCGAAAGCGAAGCTGCGCAACAGCACCTTGCCGATGTTGGGCGACATGGCGACATAGCGGAGGCCGGCACCCATGGCCTGGCCGAGCGTTTCGCGCGGCAGCGGGTTTGCCGGGTACTCGGGACGCCAGCGAAACAGGACGAAGATGATCGCGAAGTAGCTCAGCGTGTTGACGGCGAAAGCGGCCGCGGCACCTGCGGTGGCGACGATGATGCCGCCGATGGCCGGGCCGACGCTGCGCGTCATATTGAAGCCCATCGAATTGAGCGCGACGGCCGCCGGCATGACCGTGCGCGGGACCATATCGCCGACGGAGGCCTGCCAGGACGGGTTGTTGAGGGCGGTGCCGCAGCCGATGAGGAAGGTGAAGGCGAGCAGCAGCCAGGGCGTGATCAGGCCAAGATAGGCAAACAGCGTCAGCATCGCCGAGACGGCGAACATGAAGCATTGGGCGGTCAGCATGACGCGGCGGCGGTCGTAGCTGTCGGCAAGCGCGCCCGAGGCGAGCGAAAACAGCATGATTGGCAGCGAGATCGAGGCCTGGACCAGCGCCACCATGTCCGACGACGTGGCGATCGAGGTCATCAGCCAGGCCGCGCCGACAGACTGGATCAGGCTGCCGAAATTCGATGCCAGGCTGGCGAACCAGACGGAACGGAAGATGCCGTGCTTGAAGGGCGCGAGTGCCGAACCTTGCTCGTACTGGTGGTCGTCGTCCATGCGCCAAGCCGGCCGAGCCGGGTGCCCCTCGTGTGAATCGTTGTCAAACGAATAGACCATGATCGCGCGGCGGGGTGAACCCATTTGTCTGGAACCGGCATGGTCCAGCGGCGGTTCGGCAGCGGGCCACAGCGCAGCATTGAGGCGAGGCGGCTCGAAGGCCAGCTGCTCGCGCGGTCAGAAACCGTTTTCGATGCGCTCGAAGATGACGTTGGTGAAGCTGGAGATCTGGGCGCCGATGAACGGGCCGGTCAGCGCCACCACCAGGAAGATGGCGACGATCTTGGGTACGAATGTAAGGGTGATTTCCTGGATCTGGGTCAGGGCCTGGATCAGGGCGATGACCACGCCGACCAGCATGGCTGCCGCCACCGCGGGTGCGGAGGCGGTCAGCACGGTCCAGATGGCGAACTGGACAAGGTCGAGGGCATCGGCCTCGTTCACGCGGCGGCCTTGACCTTGACGCCGGCGACCACGGCGACGGTCTTGCCGTCGGCCAGCACGGCGGTGACGCCGTCCTTGGCGAGACGGACCTCGGTGACGGTGCCTGATGTCTTGCCGTCGGCCGAGGTGATGTTGCGGCCGATCAGCGCGTCGGCCTGGGCGAGTGCCGAGGACTGCAGGATCTGGTCAAGGCGCGCGTTCATCTGCACCGACTGCTCGACCTGCGAGAAGGTGGCGAGCTGGGCCACATACTCAGTCGATTCCATCGGCTTGGTCGGGTCCTGGTTCTTCATCTGCGCCATCAGCAGCTTGAGGAAGGACTGATAGTCGACCTGGGTCTTGGAGCCGGTCGACTTGTTGGCATTGGCGTTGGTGTTGGCGTTGACCGGTGCGGTGAAATCAATGGCCATCAGTATTTTCCTCCGGCTGCGACGGCGCGTTCGACGGGCTGGGAATCGTTGCCGGCGATGATGCGCTGCTCGAGTGGGTAAAGAGAACGGATCGTCTTCAATGCTTCGTAGACATGGTCTTCGGCGACGAGGCGGTCGACATGCTTGAGGCTTGACAGGATTTCGGCATTGTCGAAGGTGGCGAGCAACAGCGGCAGCGAGCGGCGGAACATGTCGCGCGCCTGGACCGCGCCGATGGGGTCGACCAGCATCACCTGCAGGATGAAGTAGAGCTGGCGCAGCGGGGTCGAGGCCTGTTCGGGCTGCAGCACGTGGCTTTCGAGCAGGAACTGCACATCGTTGAGCAATTCGAGCGAGACCTTGCGGTCAGCGCGCACCACGGCACCGTTGATGTAGATCTTCTCGTTGGCCTTCAGCGATATCTTCAGGGTGTTTTTCATTGGATGCCGTCACGAATGATCTGCGAGACCTCGATCAGGCCTTCAAAGCTGTCGGTGCGGCCCTGGCGCAGATCCTCGCCCTCGCGCAGGATCCACAAGCCAATCGAGATGAGGTTGGCGCGCAGTTCCTTGGGAAGCGCGTTCTCAGGGTTGCCGAGGTCGTCGAGCAGCGAAGTCCAGACCCTGTTGGTGAAGTTCAGCGCCGCGATTGCTTCACTTGTATTGGCTCCGGCTTCGCCGGCCTTGATCAGCATGTCGATCGATCGGCTGAGAAGCTGACGTTCGCGGTCCCGCGCGTCGGCGACGGAGTCGGTCTGAATGTCGGCATAGGAGAATTGATACATATGCGTCCCGTTTGTTGCCGTTCACGTCAGAGGTAGTTCATCAGGCTGAGCTTCTGGATGCGTGCCGTCAGTGCGTATGATTTTTCGATCAGCGAGATCAGATCGGTGACGCGTGTCGCCGCCTTTTCGGGGTTGACGCCCTCGGTGTTGATGATGTGGCGCTCGAACAGGTCCATCTGCATCTTGATGCGGTCGGTGGCGTTGGTGACACGCTGCTCGACGATGCCGGTCTGTGCTTCGAGCTGTCCGATGTCGCTGATGGCTGCGCCGATTGTCGAGACGGCGCGTGTGACCAAAGCGCCGCGAGCGGCCTGGCCGACATTCGAGTCGAGCAGATCGCTGAGCATGGCGGCGGCCATGGCGACCTTGCGGATGCCGATGTTGTTGGCGCTGACCGAGGATTCGGTGGTTTCGTTGAGCGTGATGCGGCTGGTGATGCCCTGGTCGGTGGCGTTCGAGAAATTGGCCTGCCAGCCGGCGCCGAGGAACATCGGCTCCGCGACCGTGGTCATGAAGTTGTCCATCTGGGCGGCAGTGATGGTCTGCGCGCCCGGATCGTTCTGGGTGAACCCGAAATGCGTCTGGAAGGCGGTGTCGAATGCCGCCTTGGCCGGCGAGCCGGGCTTGAAGTCGTTGATCGGCTTCACGTCGGTGTTGGTGCCGGCGAACAGATACTCGCCATTGAGGCTGGTGTTGAGCACCGAGGTCAACGTGTCGAGCGTGCCGCGCGCGCTCTTTTGGGTGAGCGCGTAACCGGCGTCTCCGGAGGCACTGCTGGTCAGGCTGGCAAGGAAGGTCTGCGCTGCCTTGCCGACCTCGTTGAGCGACTTCTGCGTTGCCGCAAGGCGTGAGGACACAAGGCCGTTGGAATCGACGATGCCGTCGAGACGTTCGTAGTCGCGGTGGAGCGTGACCGATTGCGCGGTACGGGCGCCAAGCGCCAACCCGGTGTCGGCGACGAAGCCCGAGGTGGCTTCCTTCTGCGCCTTGATGAGCTCCGACTGCTGGCGCAGCATCGAGTAGCGCAGGGCGTTGGTGACCGCAGACGAGGAGACGAAGGTTGCTTTCATCGTGCTATCTCACCGCTGCCAGAAGTGCGGCCAGCATGTCGTCGACGGCCTTCATGAGCCGCGCCGACGCCTGGTAGGCGTGCTCGAGGTCGAGCATCAGCGACATCTCGATGTCAACGTTGACGGCGGTTTCGTTGGAAAGTGCTTCCGCGGTGCGGACGGCCAGCGCTTCCTTGGTCTCGGCCGCGGTGTCGGCCTGCTTGCGCATACCCTCGAACCAGCCGATGGAGTTGGTGGAGAAGGTGCTGAGGCTCGAACTGGCGGCGATGCCGGCTGCCGGATCGAAGGCCATCGTCTGATCGATGCGGTTGCCGTAGGAAATCAGCAGGTCGGCGTAGGAGGCATTGCCGGCGGGGTTCTTGACATAGCCCGCGCCGTTGATGCCGCCGTCGCGCAGCAGCTTGGGATTGCCGCCGACATTTGGGTCGACGGCGGGATTGATCTTGATCGAGCGCGCGAGACCGTTGACCAGTACGCCGGCCGGCGGGACAGCCGGGCCACCCGACCAGGTGAACAGGCCTGCCTGGTCGGCAAGCGTAGGCGCGGTTTCGGAGAAGGCGGTGATCAGGCCGCGCGCCATCTCGTCCAGTTGCGCCTGCATCGTCGTGGTGACGCTGTCGCGCAGCTGGATCATGCCGGCCAGCTTGCCGCCGGCGTCGGTGTTGGCGCCGGTGCCGGGCTGGAGCGGCACGCCGTCGATGAAAATCTTGTTGCCGGTCATGCCGGCGGAGTAGCCGGCAGAGGGTGTGAAGGTGACCGAGCGCGGGATCGTCTCGAACAAGGTCGTGCCATCGCCCGTGGTGATGACCATGTCGTTGTCAGCGCGCTTGAAGGTCGAGATCGGCACGATCTCGGAAATCTTCTTCAGGATGGCATCGCGCTGGTCGAGGGAATCGTTGACGTCGCGCCCGGCGCGGGTGCCCTGGATGATCGCCTTGTTGGCCTGCTCGAAATCGGCCAGCAGCCTGTTGAGGTCATCGACAGACGTGGCGATCTCGCCGTCGGTTTCGGTCCGGATACGCTGGATGGCATCGCTGCCGTCGTTGAGCGAACGCACCACCTGGCGGGCGGCGTCGATCGCCGCCGTGCCGAGGTTCTGGTTGGAAGGCGCTGCCGCGTAAAGCTGCAGCGCCTGCTGGAACTTGCCAAGGGCTGTCGCGACCGAGCCCTTGTTGTCGGAGCCGTTGACGTCGAGCGAGAGCTTCTGCAGGCCTTCGAGAAGGGTGTTCTGGCCGGAGAAATCGGCCAGAGCGGAGAGGTTCTGGCGAAACAGCAGTTCGTTGGTAGCCCGCTGGATTTCGACCACGCGTGCGCCGGGGCCGGTGCTGGCAAGCACCGCTGTGCGGCGCACGTAGTCAGGGTTTGATGCATCCGCGACGTTGCGCGAAACCGTGCTGGTTTGGCGCGACGTATTGCGAAGCGCCTGTTGTGCGATGCTAATGGCAGACGACAGCGACATGCGTTGTTTTTCCAGCGGGCGATAAGCCCGTCAGTCCTATCTCTTCAGGTTGACGAGGATATCCATCAGGTCCGCTCCGGTTTGGAAGACCTTGGAATTGGCAGTGTAGTTGCGCTGGGACTCGATCATTGCCGTGAGTTCCTCGGCGATATCGACATTGGAGTTTTCGAGCGCGCCGGAGATCATCTTGCCGAGGCCGCCGGAGTCGGCAAAGCCGATCTGGACCGGGCCGGAGTCAGCACTTTCGCGGAAGACGTTGCCCGAAAGGGAGTTCAGACGATCGGGGCTCGCAACGTCGGCCAGCGGGATCTTGTACAGCGGCTTCATCGAGCCGTCAGCGTACTGGGCGTACATGGTGCCGTCGGTGTCGATCTCGACGCGCTCGATGGTGCTCGGGCCATTGCCGTCGGCGACAGCCTTGGTCACGGTGTAGGGCGAGGCAAGCTGCGTCATCTTGGAGATGTCGAGGCTCACCGCGGCACCGTTTGGTACGGTAAAGCTGAGGCTGCCCGGGCTGGTCAGCTTGCCGGTGGTCCCGTCGAAAGTCATGCTGCTGCTGGTCAGCAGGCCGCCCGCGGCATAGGGGAACGATGTTCCGGGCGCAGCCTTGGACTGGTCGAACACGGCGACGTCCCAGGTGTTGGCGCCGGTCTTGGTGTAGTAGATGTCGACGATCTTCTTGGCGCCGAGATTGTCATACATGACCATCGACGACTTGGACGTGTAGGTCGCACCGGCGGCGTTGCCGCTCGGCAGCGGGCCGGTTACGACGGCCGCGTCGCTCTGCAGGTTGGCCGTGAAGGTGGCGTTCTTCGTCGGCAGCGCGGTAAGCTCGGAACTGGAGATCTGGACCGGAACGAGGCCGTCGAAGCCGTTGGCGGTGGCTGCAGGCACGCCGTTGGCGTAGCTGTAGCCCATGAGCTGGTAGCCGGCGGCATTGATGAGGCGACCCTGGCCGTCGGGCACGAACGAGCCGGCGCGGGTCAGGTAGGGCGAGCCGGACGCGTCCTGGACGACGAAGAAGCCGTTACCCTGGACCGCGAGATCGGTGCCTGACGTCGTGTACTGCAGCGTGCCGTCCTTGGCGATGGCGTTCAGCACCTTGGTGGTGACGCCGCCGGAATTGTAGGCGCCCGGCGTGCTGGGCAGGACCAGCGACGAGAATTCGGTGTAGGCGCGCTTGTAGCCGGTCGTGCTCGAATTCGCGATGTTGTCGGCGACCGTCGACAGCCGGTTCGCCTGGGCGTTCATGCCCGAAACGCCGGTTCGCATCATTCCGTAAAGGCTCATCGGTGGTCTCCTCAAATCTCATGCCACGTTAGTGAAGTTACGTGGCATGTCTTGCGCGAGGCTGATCAGACGATCAGCCGGTAGCCGAGGAAACGCTTTGAATCGATAGGGTCGTGGCCAAGACGCTCGCGCAGCTTTTTGCGCAACTTTGAGATGTGGCTTTCGACGACATTCTCTTCGACTTCTTCATCGAAGACGCCGTAGATTGCATTGAAAACCTGGGTCTTGGTGACGCGGCGGCCACTGTTGCTTGCCAGATATTCGAGGATACGGCGTTCGCGGCGCGGCAGCGGCATTGGCTGACCCTCGATTTCGGGGTCGCGGCCATCCATGAAGATCCGCATCGCGCCGATCTCGGTGAAGCCGGTGTCTTCCTGGGCGCGGCGGCGGATCGCCGAGATGCGGGCGAGGATTTCGCGGATGTGCACGGGCTTGCGAATAACGTCGTCGACGCCCGACTCGAAAAGCTTGAGCGTGTTTTCGAGATTGTTCTGTTCGCTGAGCGCGATGACCGGCGCCTTGGAGCGGTCGCGCAGCTGACGCGGCGAGATCGAGCCCTCGTTGCAGTCACCGATGAGGAAGGCGCGAACCGAGCGCAGATCCTCTTCGGGAGCGCTGGTGACCCATTCGCCGAATTCGCCCGAGCGGAAGCCCGCGCACGCCACGCCTTCCCTGTCGAAGAGTGAATTATATCCGTTGGTGACGAGCTCTCGCTCGTCCACGATTACGATCATGATCCCGCCCCCGAATCAGTAAAAATGCCCTGTTAACCAATCGGTAATGGGTCGTGATCAAGGCGACCAATCGTGAATTCTTGCCGCTATTTTTTAGGGAGTCTGGAATCGCGTGGGTTGAACAGGTTGCACGACATGCGTGCATCCGGTTTCAAGCCTGTGATGAGGGGCGGGAATGGCGGCCCGTGTCCGGTTCAGATTGGCGTAGGACGCCTATGGGTTGCAGAAGGTTCGGGCGTTTTCGGTCCAGCGGCCGAAGCCGGTGGCGACCATGTTGGCGATGACGCGACAGACGTAGCGCTTCTGGGCGGGGTCGTTGTTAGGTCCGGCGTGGTAGCGGGCGACGGCCATCGACCAGGACTCGTGACGCGCGTGAAGGCTGACGAGAAAGCGCGCGGCATAGTCGACATTGAGGCGGGGGTTGAGCATGTCGCGCACTGAACGGAACTCGGCGGCGTGGTAGCGGTGGTTGATCTGCATGCAGCCGAGATCGATCAGCGTCTTGCCTTCGCCGCGGGCGGCCTCGAAGGCGGCAAGAGCATCGGCTTCGCTCCTGGCGAAAACTGCTTTTCCCTCTATATTCAAGGCGTTGGGCTGCAAGCTGCCCTTCTTTCCAGTCTCCGTCAGGCCGACGGCATAGAGAATGCCGACCGGCACGCCATAGCGATCGGCGGCGCGCAGGATCTCCGGCTCGCACGGATTGGCCGCAGCCGCGGCCATGCCGGTGACGACGCTAGATATAGCGGCTGCTGCCAGGGCGATCAGGGTTAGACGACGAGATGTTGCGCGAATTGCCTTCGTCATTTGCCGCTCTCCCGCCGGGGCGTCCATTGCCGGAATTTTCGCCATCACCACCTGCTCCACCCGACTGGGCGGACGCCTGGTCACGGCTTGCGAAGCCGGAGGAGGCGCCGCCGTCAGCTCGCGTATTCGCTGACTGGGGCTGCAGGATGGTGACCCGGTCGACATCGAAACCGAGGCCGCGCAGGGCGCTGTTGATCGCCTCCCGGTCGGACGAAAGCCTGACATAGGCCTCATTGTTCTCAACCTCGATTTCAACCGAAAGTTGCTCTCCGGCGAGATGGAGATTGGCCGTGACCATGCCAAGTTCGACAGGGCGCAGCTGGATCTTGAGAACCTGTGCGCCAGGCGTGCTGGAGGCGCTGTTCTGGAGCTGCTGGACGGACGTTGCGGCAGCGACGTGGCGCGGTGCCGCGGAAGCGATATCGAGGGCGAGTGCGCCTGCGGTGCTGTTCGCCCCATTGCCCGCCGGGGCCGGGATCGACTGTTCCGACATCACGGTGACCGTGTTGCCGACGGAAGGCTGTTCGGCCTGCCTGACGGGCGTCGGCCGCGCTGGTTTGTCGGCGCCTGCAGCGGCGTCGTTGGCAGCTCCCGCTTCCGGCACTCCAGGCTGTGATGCCTGCTGTGCCTCGGGCGCGGAGCCCGTTGCGGGTGTCGAAACAGGTGCCGCAGCCTGTGGCGCGGAGCCGGTGGCGGCCGAGCGCCCGGACTTGCCGCCGGTGACGAGTGCCGCGAGTTCGGTCTCGGAGACGTCGCCCGACGCGTCTGGCCGTGCGCCCGCATCGGTGGCTTCGACGTCGCCTGCGTCGGCGGAACCCGTCTTCGCCGGCTGAGCGCCCGCCTTGCGCAGTTCGCTCAGCGCAAGCACCAGCGGCAATGCGGGTTCGTCGGTCTTTTCAGCTTTGACTTCCTTCGCCGTGGCATCGGGTTGCCGCGGCTCGGATACATCAAGCGCATCGCCCGCCGCCGCCTCGCCGGTCTTGAGCGTATCGCCCTCGGCTTCGGCGAGCGCGTCACGCGCGGCAAGGCGCTCGGCAAGCTTGTTCAGGCCCTTGGGACGTGGGGCATCATGATCGGCGGCATGGCCCTTCGATTTCGGTTCGTCCTTCTGGGGCGAAGCCAATGCCTGGCCAAAATCGGGTTGGTCGTCGTTGCCGACAAGGGCGCTGCGTTCTGAAGCGGATGGGTGGCGGGCGAGTGGGCTCACCAGCGCCGAAAGGGCGTTGGTCATTTGGGGGAGCCTCCTAGAAGTTCGTCAATGGATTCAAGCGTGCGGCGCGCTTCGGTGATCTTGGGGTCTTCCGGTTCCACCGGCTCAGGCTGTTGCTGGGTCAGCGGCACGACCCGCGGTGCGGCGGCGACCGTCGGCTGCTCAGGCGCAGCGGCGGCGGGCGCCGTCGGCTGGGCCACAGCGGTCGGGGCAGGGCTCGTCGCTTCGGCGGCGTCGGGGATCATTGGATCGGCCGGCGGCGGCGCGATGTCGAGCGGCGCAGGCGGCAAGTCTTCGATGGCTACCGGTTTCGGCGCGCTAGCAGGCGTTGCCGGCACCGCCGAGGTGAGTTCGGAGGCGACGGCCTCGACGGCGTCCAGCAAGGCACGATCGCCCTTGGACAGCTTGTCGCGGTCGATGCCGCCAAGCTTGCCCAGCATGTCGGCTGCGGTGCCCGACGTGACCGACGACAGGCCGGAATAGAGCTGGGCGCGGGGATCGGCGCTGTCGAGCATGCCGTCACGGCCTTTTTCAGCCTTGGCGGAGGCAAAGGCGGAGAGTTCGGTCAGGCCGTCGATGGCAGCGCGGCGAGCGATACGGAGGTAGACGACCTGTTCCTGCTCGGCATCCATCATCGCCGTGATTTCAGCGAGCGTGTCGAGATTGATCGAGCTGTGCAGGGCAACGACACCGGCAACGAACGCGTCGGCGAACTGACTGGCGTAAGGCGAACGCAGATAGTTGCGGACATATTGCGTCGAGTTGCGCAGGAAGCGGCCACCGTCATCGACCCTGCTCGCAAGCGCCACCGAGCGGCGCAGGGCAGCTTCCTCGACAAGCGTGCCGGGGCTGAGCAGCCGGGCCTGGTCGAACAACTTCATCGCCTGCTCGGGTTGTTCGGCGATGCTGACCGAGCCCTTGACCAGGGCCAGGAAGGCACCGAGTTCGGAGATCTGCGTCAGCGGGTCGATCGAGGCGAGTGCCTCGACAGTGCCTTTGGGCTTGCCCCTGAGATAGTCGATGACGCCTTGCGCCAGCTTCTGGTCGGCCTCTTCAAGGGTAAGCCGCGAGACGACCTGCTCGATGGTCAGCGGGTTACCGCCGCTCATCGCGTAGATCAGCAGGGCGCGAAAATTCTTGGGATCCTTGAACGCGGTGACATCGGCGGTGCGCATGCGCTGGTCGGTCATTTCGAGCAGACGGCGCTGCAGCGGCAGCGATGCCTGGTCGCCGGACGCGATGCGGTCCTGCAAAAGCTGGAGGCAGCGCACTAGCTGGTAAGGCTCGAGCGCCGGCGCTTCGCTGGCCATGGCGCGCCCGGGCGCGCCCGCGACCAGCAGGGCGATGAGGGCGGCGCCTGAGAGGGTCGCCGCGAGCCTCATTCGGAGCGCTCCAGCAGGATCTCGATGCGCCGGTTGGTGGCCGAGAACGGCTCCGCCGTATCCTTCAGCTTGCGGTCGGCGAAACCGGCGACCTCGACGATACGCTTTTCGTCGAGCCCGGCGCGGGCCAGCATGTAGTAGGCCGAATGGGCACGCGCCGTGGACAGGCGCCAGTTGTCATAGCCGCCGCCGCGGAAAGGGCGCGCGTCGGTGTGGCCGTTGATCGAGATGTTGCCCTCATGGGCGGCGATGGTCTTGGCGATCTTTTCCATGGCGAGCACGAGTTGCTTGCGCGGCACGGCCGAGCCGATCTCGAACATGCCGAAATCGAACTGTTCGGTGACGGAGATGACGACGCCCTTGTCGGTGGCGACGACCGACAGACCATCGGGCAGGGCGCCACCCGATTTGATCGCCTGGACGAGCTCGCGCCGGATGGCGTCGGCATCGTTGATGGTTTGGCGTGTGGGCGCCTCGTCCTTGGGTTCTGGCTTTTCGGCCATCGCCTCGGCAACCTCACTCCTGGGAGCATCGCCTGGCTTGGCGGCGGTTTCGCGCGCTGCCGGGGCCGGCGTGGGCTTTGCAGGTGGTGTCTGCTCGGCGATTTTTGCCTGCGGTTCCTGTGCCTTCACCGGGTCGGACTTCGCCGAGCGCTCGGTCTTGTCGCCGGGCTTGGCCGGTTCGCCTTCGATGGCGGCGCGCTCGGCGCTTGCCTCAGCTGCCGGAGTGGCGACCTGCTCGGTCCAGAAATCGGGGGCGAAGGGATCGCGATAGGCTTCGCCGCCGGAGGCGCCGCTGGCCGGGCCGGCGTTCTGCGCGCCGCCTTCGCCGCGTTCCGAGACATTGGCCTTGGTGCCGGTGTCCTGGGCGATTTCAGCGAGCACGGCGTAGGGGTCGGCAAACAGGTGCTCGTCGGAGCGGTTGACGGCCGGGCTGGCGTCGGCGGAGTTCTTCTCGGTCGACGGGCCGGCATTGCCGCGGCCGTCGGAGCCTGCCTTGGCGCTGGCTTCCTGCGGATCCTCGGCGGTCAGGCCAACCGAATTGGGGCCGTCGCCGAGTTCTTCGAGTCCCTTGCGGGAGGCATTGCGGTCGACCAGCTTGACGGGGTTGAAGTAGCTCGCAACAGCAGCCTTGGTCTGCTCGTTGGCGGCACTGATCAGCCACATGACGAGGAAGAAGCACATCATCGCCGTCATGAAGTCGGCGAAAGCGATCTTCCAGGCACCGCCATGGTGGCCTTCGTCGTGATCGGAATGGGCCCGCCTGACGATGACGATCTCGTGGCGTGGCTCGGGGCCGTCGGGGCCGTTCATGGCAAGGTCTCGGAAAGGGCCGAAGACCATTCGCCAAGGCGGGTCTCGAACAGGTTGTCGTCGATCGCGACGCTGAGATCGAAGCCGACGGCTTCGACGAAGTCGACATTGTCGATGCGTTCGCCGATGGCGGCCGCCAGCGCGTCGAACAGGAATTGCGGGCCGCTGACCTTGATGCGCACCGCTTCGCGATCGGCGCAGGCGGCGAGGATGGCCGTGGACAGCGCGTCGATGGAGCGCTTGCGGATGTCGTCGCTGACGAGCGTCGCGACGACGCGGGCTGCGGCGTCGGTGGCGAGGTGGACGACACGCGTCTCCATCTCGGCGATGCGCGTGGCGATGGCCTCGCCGGCCTCGGCGCCGAACCGGGCGCCAAGCTGGGCGATCTCGGCCGCGTGGCGCTGGCGCTCGGCCTCGAGCGCTGCCTCATGCTCCGCCGTCAGGCGCGCGGCCAGATCGGCCTCGGCCTTGGCAACAGCCTCGGCGACGATGGCCGGGATGTCCAGATCGGGAACGGCCTTGGGATACTCCGCGACCGGCGCATCGGGCACGAGACCATGGGAGGCGAGCGGCGCGAAGTCGGTCAGCCGTTCGAAAAGCGCTGCAATCGACATCAGGCGGCGACCTCGTTGCCGGCCCATTTGCGCAGGATCAGCGCGGTGCGCTCTTCATTGATGTCGACCATGCGGGCGAGGCGGTCCTGGGGGGCGGGGCGCAGCTTGTTGCGCAGATCGTCCATGGCGTGTGGCCGGTGGTCGGAAAGGGCGACCGGCTCTTCCTCAAAGGAGGCCATTCCATCGGCATTCGGCAACGCCCGCTGCATCTCCTCGAAGCTCGGACCGGCGAATGCGGGGAGCGATGGCGCTGCCCCGGACGAGCCCGAAAGCGCTGCCGCCATCGGCCTCAGGCCGAAGAAGGCGACGAGGAAGACAACGACGATGAAGGCGGCGGCGTTGATCAGCGTGCCGGCGTGCTGGCCGACCGAGGCGAACATGCCGGGGCTCTCGATGACTTCGCCGTCGAGGCCGTCGATGAACTCGACCGCCGAGACGTTGATCAGGTCGCCGCGCTTTTCGTCGAAGCCGGTGGCTGAAGTCACCATCTTCTGGATGTCGGCGACGCGAGCGGCGATGGCCTCGGGCGTTGCGTCCTTGCCGAGGATGGCGGCGAGGCGCTGCTGGTTGACGACGACGGCGATCGACATCTTGGTCACCGAATAGCCGTTCGAGACGGTCGCGATGCGCTTGGAGTTCATCTCGTAGTTGGTGATCTCTTCCTTGCGGTCGCTTTCCGAGGTCGATTGCGGGCCGTCGGTGGCGCCACCCGCTTCGGCGTCGGGCAGGTTCTGCTCGACGGTAGCAGGCGTGGACGACTGCTTCTGGTTGGAATTCTCGTTGGCGCGCACGACCTGGACGGAACGTTCGACGCGCGATTCCGGATCGAAGATCGTCTCTTCGGTCTGGCGCGAATCGGTGTTGACGTCGGCCTTGACGCTGGCGCGGAAGTTGTCCGGACCGAGATAGGCGGCCAGGGCGCGGCGGATGTTGTCTTCGATCTGGGTTTCGACGGTGCGCTCGACGCCGATGGAGCGGGCGGCACTCGTGTTGTTGGGATCGTCTCCCGCCGCCAGCAGGTTGCCACTCGAATCAAGCACCGTCACGCGTTCGGCATCGAGGCCGGGCACTGCGGCGGCGACGAGATGGCGGATCGACATGGCGCTCTTGTCGGCGTCCATGCCGGCGGCGCGGATGACCACCGAGGCCGAAGGCTTCTGTTCGTCGCGGCGGAAATTGGCGCGCTCGGACATGACGATGTGGACGCGGGCGGCCTTGATGCCCGAAATCGACTGGATGGTGCGGGCGATCTCGCCTTCCAATGCGCGGACGCGGGTGACCTGCTGCATGAAGGAGGTGAGGCCGAGCGAACCGACATTGTCGAACAGCTCGTAACCGGCGTTGGCGCTGGTCGGCAGGCCCTTTTCGGCAAGCAGCATGCGCGCCTGCGCCGTGCTGCCGGCGGGGACCAGCACGGTGGTGCCGTCGGAGGCGACGTCGAAGCCGATGCCGGCCTCGCCCAGCACCATGCCGATCTGGTTCACGTCCGAGCGTTCAAGCCCGACATAAAGCGTCTCGTATGCCGGCCGGTTGAGATAGACGGACGCCACGCCGACGATGGCGATCACCAGCGCTGCGATACCGCCCAACATGGCGAGTCGGCGTGGGCCGAAACTCCTGAGATTGGCGACGATGCTCTGTAGCTGTTCGGGCACGTGCGTTAGTTCCCCGCAATATCTTACGCGCAGACCCTAGACGTCGAAGCTTGTGCGAAAATGTTATGGGCCGCGCAAGATGCGCGGCCCATGGCATTTCGTCGGGATTAATGAGGGTGGATCAGCTCTTGAACAGGGCCAGGATCGATTGCGAATTCGAGTTGGCGATCGACAGAGCCTGGATGCCGAGCTGCTGCTGGACCTGGAGGGCCTGAAGGCGGGTCGATTCCTTGTTCATGTCGGCGTCGACGAGCTGGCCGACGCCACGGTCGATGGAGTCCATGAGCTTGGAGACGAAGTCTTTCTGCAGGTCGATGTGCGACTTGGCAGCGCCGAGTTCGGAAGCAGCCAGCGTGAAGCCGGTCAGTGCGGCTTCAATGTCGGTCAGGAAGCCGTCGATGTCGGCGTCGGTACCATTAGTCTCGACATTGATTGCCATGATGTCGGCGGTGATAGGCTTGGCCGTGCCGTTGGCGGCGAACAGCGTGACGTTGGCCAGGTCGATCGAGATCTTGCCGAGCGTGACGGAACCGTTTGCGGCCCGATTGTAAGAAGAAACGATCTCGACAGGGCCGGCGTCATCGGTGGCGAGCATGTTGGAACCGGCATAGCTGGCGCCAATAGCAGCGCTCCTGAGATGGACCTGCAAAGTGGCAATTTCGCCCTGGATCTGCTTTCGGGTGTCGAGACCTTGCCCGCGTGCGGTGATCAGCTTCTGCTTGATGTCGTCGACAACGCCGATGACATCCTTGAGCGCGGTATAGGCAGTGTCAACCTTGCCGGCGCCAAGGCCGAGCGCGTCCTGCACCGAGGAGTTGGCGCCGTTGTCCGAGCGCATCGTCGTTGCGATCGACCAGTATGCGGCGTTGTCCGAGGCTTCAGCAACACGGTAGCCGGTCGAGATGCGCCCCTGTGCTACCTGAAGGGCCTTGTTGGTGGCGCTCAGGCTCTGCAGCGCAGTCAAAGCCGCAGCGTTGGTCATGATGCTGGACATCGGATAGGTCCCCACTGTAATTCGCGCGACCCTGAATCGCGCTTTGCTGCGTCTGCCGCTGGTTAACCACTGCTAAACAAGTATGGTTAATGGCAGATTAACATTGCCCGGACAGGTGAACGGGCACGAACACAGCAACATGATCAGTGGCCAAGCTTGTGCGAGCCTATCCAACTGTCCGCGGCGGGGTCGCTTGGTGCCAGAATAATGCCAAATTATTCAGCCGATTAGGCAGTTTGACCCGCCTGGGTAGAATGTCACGGCGATGCCGTCTTGCGCTTGCATTGGATGAAACGAAACTGGGCCGTACCTTGCGGTACGACCCAGCCTGCAATCCTGGTGACTGAGACAGCTCGGATCGATGCTAGTTGCGGAACAGCGTCAAGAGCGACTGCGAGCTGGAGTTGGCGATCGAGAGCGCCTGGATGCCGAGCTGCTGCTGGGTCTGCAGGGCGGCGAGACGAGCCGACTCCTTGTTCATGTCGGCATCGACCAACTGGCCGATGCCGCGGTCGATCGAGTCGACCAGCTTGCTGGTGAACGACTTCTGCGAGTCGACGCGCGTCTTGGCAGCGCCGATGGTGGCGGCGTTGGTCTTCATCGCGGTGAGCGCGGTGTTGACGGTGATGGTGTCGGTTGCAGCGCCCAGGGCAGCTTCGAGATCGTAGGCGGCAACCGTCATCGTCGTCGGCGCAGCACCCGGCTGGTAGCCGGTCACGATGTTGGCAGCCGAACCGCCGGTGCTCTTGAGCATGTTGACGCCCTGGAAATCGGCGTTCAGGGCGATCGACACGACCTGGGCCTTGAGCTGGGTGATTTCAGCGTCGATGGCGGCGGTGTCGGTGCCGGGTGTTGCACGGGCAACGTACTTCTTGACGATTTCTTCGGTCTTCTTGATGGCTTCTTCCAGTGCCGAAGAAGCGGTGTCGAGGATGGCGGCGCCGAGGCCGAGAGCATCCTGAACGGCGCCGAGAGCGCCCGACTGGGTGCGCATTCCGGTAGCGATCGACCAGTAAGCAGCGTTGTCGGAAGCGGTCGAGACGCGTTCGCCGGTGGCAATGCGGTTCTGGGTGACGGCGAGGTTCTTGTTGGTGCTCGACAGGGTCTGGAGAGCGGTCATTGCGGACGCGTTGGTGAGAAGGCTGGTCATAAGCCCTGTTCCTTGTATTCGAATTTTTTGAGGAACATGCCGGCAAAGGCCGACTCAGGCGACGCGGCATCATGCCTATGGCCAACTGTTTCGGGCCAACTCGCGCTGTAACCCGATCTAACCGGGAAGCCCCTGCCAAATGGCTAATTTTTATGGTTAATAGAATATAAATAAGACAATTTTTATGAAATCTACTTAGTGAATCTTAGTCGTCTCTGGTGTTGCGGATATTGTTTTGTGTGTTCCGAGATAAATTGCATTTTTATTAAGTATTTTCAAAACGAAACCGGGCCGTACCTTGCGGTACGACCCGGTTTGCAACCCGAATGCCTGAGACGGCTCGGATCGGCTCGGGGCGGCGCGGTGAACCGCCCCGCCCGACGCCATTAGCCGCGGAACAGCGACAGCAGCGACTGCGAGCTGGAATTGGCGATCGAGAGCGCCTGGATGCCGAGCTGCTGCTGGGTCTGCAGGGCGGCGAGACGAGCCGACTCCTTGTTCATGTCGGCGTCGACCAGCTGGCCGACACCGCGTTCGATCGAGTCGACCAGCTTGCTGGTGAACGACTTCTGCGAGTCGACGCGCGTCTTGGCGGCGCCGATCGTGGCGGCTGCCGTCTGCATCGCCTTGAGCGCGGTGTCCACTGCAACCGTGGTGGTAGCGCCAGTCAGAGCAGCTTCGAGATCGTAGGCGGCAACCGACATCGTCGTCGGCGCAGCACCCGGCTGGTAGCCGGTCACGATGTTGGCAGCCGAACCGCCGGTGCTCTTGAGCATGTTGACGCCCTGGAAATCGGCGTTCTGGGCGATCGACACGACCTGGGCCTTGAGCTGGGTGATTTCAGCGTCGATGGCGGCGGTGTCGGTGCCGGGCGTTGCACGGGCAACGTACTTCTGAACGATTTCCTTGGTCTTGTTGATGGCTTCTTCCAGCGCCGAAGAAGCGGTGTCGAGGATGGCGGCACCGAGACCGAGAGCATCCTGGACGGCGCCGAGAGCGCCCGACTGGGTGCGCATGCTGGTGGCGATCGACCAGTAGGCAGCGTTGTCGGAAGCGGTCGAGACGCGCTCGCCGGTGGCGATGCGGTTCTGGGTGACGCCCAGGTTCTTGTTGGTGCTCGACAGGGTCTGCAGAGCGGTCATTGCGGACGCGTTGGTGAGAAGGCTGGTCATAAGCCCTGTTCCTTGTATTCGAATTTTTGAGGAACATGCCGGCAAACATTCCGGCTCAGGCGAAGCGGCATCATGCCTATGGCCAACTGTTCCGGGCCAACTCGCGCTGTATCGCGATCTAACCGGGAACACCCTGCCAAACGGCTAAGTAATGTGGTTAATCAACCGTAAACTGTTGATTTTTCTATAAGTTTCATTTTCCATCACAAGTGCTGAGGCTGGTTGCCATGCACGTGCTTTGTTGAGGCAGAGCGGAAATTTGCCTTTAAAACGAAACCGGGCCGTACCTTGCGGTACGACCCGGTTTGCAACCCGAATGCCTGAGACGGCTCGGATCGGCTCGGGGCGGCGCGGTGAACCGCCCCGCCCGACGCCATTAGCCGCGGAACAGCGACAGCAGCGACTGCGAGCTGGAATTGGCGATCGAGAGCGCCTGGATGCCGAGCTGCTGCTGGGTCTGCAGGGCGGCGAGGCGAGCCGACTCCTTGTTCATGTCGGCGTCGACCAACTGGCCGACACCGCGTTCGATCGAGTCGACCAGCTTGCTGGTGAACGACTTCTGCGAGTCGACGCGCGTCTTGGCGGCGCCGATCGTGGCGGCTGCCGTCTGCATCGCCTTGAGCGCGGTGTCCACGGTCATTGTGTCGGTGGCAGCACCCAGGGCAGCCTGGAGGTCGTAAGCGGCAACCGACATCGTCGTCGGCGCAGCACCCGGCTGGTAGCCAGTCACGATGGCAGCGGCCGTACCGCCGGTCTTGAGCATGTTGACGCCCTGGAAATCGGCATTCGTGGCGATCGACACGACCTGGGCCTTGAGCTGGGTGATTTCAGCGTCGATGGCGGCGGTGTCGGTGCCGGGCGTTGCACGGGCAACGTACTTCTGAACGATTTCCTTGGTCTTGTTGATGGCTTCTTCCAGTGCCGAAGAAGCGGTGTCGAGGATGGCGGCGCCAAGGCCGAGAGCATCCTGAACGGCGCCGAGAGCGCCCGACTGGGTGCGCATGCTGGTGGCGATCGACCAGTAGGCAGCGTTGTCGGAAGCGGTCGAGACGCGCTCGCCGGTGGCGATGCGGTTCTGGGTGACGCCCAGGTTCTTGTTGGTGCTCGACAGGGTCTGCAGAGCGGTCATTGCGGACGCGTTGGTGAGAAGGCTGGTCATAAGCCCTGTTCCTTGTATTCGATTTTTTTGAGGAACATGCCGGCGAACATTCCGGCTCAGGCGAAGCGGCATCATGCCTATGGCCAACTGTTCCGGGCCAACTCGCGCTGTATCGCGATCTAACCGGGAACACCCTGCCAAACGGCTAAGTAATGTGGTTAATCAACCGTAAATGGTTGATTTTTTTGAGTTTTGCTGAAGCGAGCCAAAGTTCTCGGGGGCGGCCGAGAACTGGCTGGAACGACGGTCGTGTGCGTGAGCGACGCTATGTAAATGATCGCACGAGCGAGCCTACAAGCAGGTTCCAGCCGTCGATAAGGACGAAGAACAATATCTTGAACGGCAGCGACACGACTGTCGGCGGCAGCATCATCATGCCCATGGCCATGGTGATGGTGGCGACGATCAGGTCGATGACGAGGAAGGGCAGCACGATCAGGAAGCCGATCTCGAAGCCGCGGCGGATTTCCGAGATCATGAAGGCGGGAACCAGGATGCGCAGGTCGACCTTGTCTTCGGACACCGTCTGGCCACGCTCGCGGGCGAGGTCGGCGAACAGGTTGAAGTCCTTGTCGCGGACGTTGCGCATCATGAAGGTGCGGAATGGGTCGGAAATGCGATCGATGGCTTGCGCCTGGGTGATCTGGTTGTCCATCAGCGGCTTGACGCCGTTCTGCCAGGCCTGATCGAAGGTCGGCGACATGACATAGAAGGTCATGAACAGCGACAGCGAGATGAGGATCAGGTTGGCCGGCGTCGATTGCAGGCCGATGCCGGTGCGCAAGATCGAAAAGGCGATGACGAAGCGGGTGAAGCTCGTCACCATGATCAAAAGGCCCGGCGCCACCGAAAGCACGGTGAGCAGGCCGAACATCTGGATGATGTAGCCAATGGTGGCGCCATCGGTGTTGCCGAGCGCGCTCAGGTCGAGCTGCTGCGCGCTCGCGGGCGCGATGGCACCAGCGAGGATGGCTGCGGTGGCCAGGAACTTTTTCATTCGAAGAGCAACGTTCTGATCAGCACTTCCTTGACGTGGCCGTCACTGCGGATCGCGGCGCGTTCGTCGAGGTCGGTCTTGAGATGGCGGAAAGCGCTGGCGCCCTGGACCTGATGGATCCTGAGCGTGCGCACGAAAGCGAGCAGGTCCTGGTGGACACGCTCGGCGAGGTCGGCGGGTTGCGGCGCGTCGAGCACGAGCGACACCTCGAGGCGGATCCACATGGTGTCGGGTGCCGCGAGATTGGCGGTGATTGCGGGAAGCTGGATCAGCGTGCCGGCGGCCTCGGTGGCCGGACCGGCATGCGGAGCTTCGCCTTCCTTGGGCGCATGCGCCGCGGGCGCTTCGGCTGCGACCTGCTCGACAGGCGTGCTTTCGCCTTTCAGGTAGCTGCCCGACAGCCAGCCCATGCCGATGGCGGCCGACGTCATCACCGCCAGGATGCCGAGCTGCACGACCAGCGAGGGGCCGGGCTTTGGGGGAAGGAACTGATTTATGTCTGACATGCCCCGGACCTAGAAGGGGAGGACCTGGTCGAGGAACTGCTGGCCATAGGGCGGCTGCTGGACCTCGGTGATGCGGCCGCGGCCGCCATAAGAGATGCGGGCTTCGGCGATGCGCTCGTAGGGAATGGTGTTTTCGGGACCGATGTCGGACGGACGCACGATGCCGGCGATGGTCAGCACGCGCAGCTCGGCGTTGACGCGGACTTCCTGCGAACCCCGGATCATCATGTTGCCGTTGGGCAGCACGTCGGTGACGACGGCGGCGAGCAGCAGGTTGAGCTTCTCGGAACGTGTGGTGGCGCCGTCGCCGGAGTAGATCGACTTGGAGCCGGCACTGCCGTCGCCCTTGCCGCCGGTCTTGGCGCCATCCCATTCCACGTTGAGGCCTGCGGCGATGGTCCGGTTGGTGACGCGGTTGCGCTCGGACTCGTTCTGGAAACGGGCCCTGTCGTCGATCTCGATCTTGACCGTCAGGATGTCGCCCGGCTGCAGCGCGCGCGGGTCGGTGAACATGCGGCTCTGCTTGTCCTGCCACAGCGAAAAGCGCTTGGGCGGAGCGGCCGGCGATTCAGGGTAGCGGTACATCGACGAACTGCCGTCCTCGATGCCGGAACCGACGGCCGACATGGTCGGCTCCTTGCCGATTTCCTTGAGGTTGGCGCCGCAACCGGCGAGGCTGGCAAGAGCGACGGTGAAGAGGGCTTTTCTGATCATGTGGGGTCTTCCCGGCGTGCGGCGCTCGCGATGATGCGGGTCAGCTCCGCCGCCGCCTTGCTTTCCATTTCATTCAGGATGACGCTGGCCTTGCGTGCGTCGAGCTTCATCATGATGGCGGCGGCGAGATCGACATTCATCACCGCCAGGCGCTCGGCGGCGGCGTCGGGCTTCATGCGCGCATAGATCTGGACCACGCCTTCTTCGGCACGGGCGAGGAAGACCTCGCGGCGCTTCAGCCAGGTCTCGTATTCGGTCTTGCGTTCCTCGAGCAGCGCGATGCGCTTGTCGACCTCGGCCTGAAGCTTCTTCAGCTCCTCGGCCTGCAACTGGTAGCGGCGGTCGCGGGCAGCGTCGGCGATGTTGGAGCAGAAGCGCTCGACCTCGCTTTGCTCTACCGGAGGGAGCACGGGTGCGGCTTCGACCGGGGCAGCCGGAACTTCCCGCTCGATGACCCGCGTCGGTTTGCCCTGAACCAGTGGCGTCTTCGGCGCGGCCTGCTCGGCATGAGCGGCGCCGGTGAACACCACGGCAAGTGCTGCCGCGGCAAGTGCCCGGAGGCGGAAGTGGGAAAGCGTGCTCGTCATGGCCATGGCCTACTGGACCACCAGGTCGGCCTGCAGCGCGCCTGCCGACTTGATGCCCTGGAGGATTGCGATGATGCCGTCCGGCTTGACGCCGAGGCGATTGAGGCCGGCGACAAGCGTCTGCAGGTCGGGGCCGTCGAGCAAAGCGAGCTTGGAGGTCGGCGTTTCCGTCTCGATGACGGTGGCGTCCTCGACTGCGGTTTCGCCACGCGAGAACGGTTCGGGCTGGACGACGCGCGGCTGTTCGGTGATGCGCACGGTGAGCGTTCCGTGGCTGATGGCGACGCGCGAGATCTTGACCTCGTTGCCGATGACGATGGTGCCGGTGCGCTCGTCGACGACGACCCGTGCCGGGGTGTCCGACATGATCATCAGGTTTTCGAGCTCGGCATAAAAGCGCGCCGTGGAAACGCCCTCGGGCTTGCGGATGACGACGACACGCGAATCCTGCTCGCCGGCGACCCGCTTGCCGAAACGATGGCGGGCATAATCGTTGATGGCGTCGGCGATACGCACAGAGGTCGAGAAGTCGGGATTGAAAAGCTGCAGCGTCAGCACGTTCTCGTCGGCGAAGCGCGCCTTGACCTCGCGCTCGACGATGGCGCCATTGGGCACGCGGCCCGAGGTGGGGACGCCTTGGGTGACCTGCTCGGCCTTGCCTTGCGCGTTGAAACCGGAAATCAGTACCGAGCCCTGGGCCACCGCGTAGATCTCGCCATCGGGTGCCTTGAGCGGGGTCATGACAAGCGTGCCGCCGGCGAGCGACGAGGCGTCGCCGAGCGAGGAGACGTTGATGTCGATGCGGGCGCCAGCCTGGACGAAGGCCGGCAGGTTGGCGGTGACGATGACCGCGGCGACGTTGCGGACGCGGGCGCGGCCGTCTTCGGAAGCGATGCCGAGATTTTCGAGCATGGCGCGGATCGACTGCTCGGTGAAAGGCGAGTTGCGCAGGCTGTCGCCTGAACCGTTCAGGCCTATGACGAGACCGTAGCCGACGACCTGGTTGTCGCGGGCTTCCTGGAGCGAGGCGACGTCCTTGATGCGGACGTTGACGAGATTGGCGCCGGTGCCCGAGTTGAGGGTCGTCTGGCGGCCGCCGTCGCCTGATGTAGCAATGAAGTCGCCGTCGCCCCCGCTGCCGCCGAGCTGCGTTGCGGCATAGCCGCCGGCAGCTGCCTTGCCGCCGGCCTTCAGCTGGCCGGCCGGAACGCCGTTGGGACCGTCCGCATAAGCGGTTTGCAGGCCGAACACGGCGATTGCGGCGAGCAGCAGTCTACGGATCATATGGCACCCACGCGGATCGAGCCGTCGGCCATGACCGTGCCCGTGAAGACCTTGCCGCTGTCGAGGTTGCGGACCTTGACGACGTCGCCGGCAGCGCCGGGTTCGAGCGTCACGGCAGCCGCCGAAATCATCAGCGGGCCGGAGGCAAAGACGACCTGAACGGAGGCACCGCGGTCGACCAGCCAGGCTTCGCGCAGCGCGGTGATCGGAACATAGCGGCCGGGCAGCAACGTGCGCTTGGCAATGCGGCCATCGAGCTCGTCGGCCAAAGTGGCGACGGCATCGGGCCGCACCTTGCCCGGCTTGAGGGTGATTTCCTTGAGCGAAGACAAGGCAATCGTCTCGCCGGGATAGATGACGCGGTTGGGAACGAGCACGACCTCCTGGTCGGCAGCCTGCGCTGCGCCGCCAAGCATGGCGAATGCAAGCACCGCCGTGCGGATATGGAGGAGGGCGTTCCGTCGCCGCATGATCTTCACCGGAGATTCTTGGAAACGACGGCAGCCATTTCGTCGGCCGCCTGGATGACTTTCGAATTCATCTCGTAGGCACGCTGCGCCGAGATCAGCTCGGTGATTTCCTTGACCGGGTCGACGTTGGAGCTTTCGAGGTAGCCCTGGCGGACGGTGGCGTAGCCGGGATCGCCGGGGATGCCGACATTGGCAGCACCGGAGGCTTCGGTTTCGGCGAAGAGATTGTCGCCGAGCGGCGCGAGGCCGGCCTCGTTGGCGAAGTTGGCGAGCGTCAGCTGGCCGAGTGGCTGAAGCGCTGTCTGGTTGTCCAGCCGGGCGAAGACCTGGCCGGAATTGTTGATGACCACCTCGACCGCGTCCTGCGGCACGGTGATCGCCGGGATGACGTTGAAGCCATCGACGGTGACAAGCTGGCCGGTGGCGTTCTTGTTGAACGAGCCGGCGCGGGTATAGAGCGTCTGACCGTCGGCGCCCTCGATCTGGAACCAGCCCTTGCCGGTCAGCGAGAGATCGTATTCGTTGCCGGTGTTGGTGGGCACGCCCTGGATGTGGACGTTGCGCACTGCCGCCGTCTTGACGCCGAGACCGATGCTGACGCCTTCCGGCACGATCGCCGAATTGGCCCGGTTCGGAACGCCCTGCGTGCGGTCGACCTGGTAGAGCAGATCGGAGAATTCGGCGCGGGCGCGCTTGTAGCCAGTGGTGTTGATGTTCGCGATATTGTTCGCGATCACCTCGAGATTGGTCTGTTGGGCATTCATGCCCGTGGCTGCGATGGCAAGTGCTTTCATCGGGATGTTCCTCAGATGCCCATGCGGCTGACTTCGAGATAGGCCGTGACGATCTTGTCGCGGATGGCGACGGCGGCCTGCAGCGCCTGTTCGGCACTCATTACCGCGTCGACGACTTCACGCGTGTCGGCCTTGCCCTGGAGACCGGCGAGCGACAGCTGCTCGGCCTGGCGCAAGGTCGCCTGGGTCTGCGCGGCGGCGTCCGCAAGCGCTGCGGCGAATGACGAGGCGACACCGCCACCGGCGGCCGCGCCAGCCTCGGGCACAATGCTGGTCGGCTTGGACAGTAGCTGGGTGCCGACTGGGCTGATGCTGCCGATCATTACTGGTTCCTCATAAGATCAATCGTCATGGAAATGAGTTCGCGTGCCTGCTTGACGACCTGCAGGTTGGCTTCATAGGAGCGGTTGGCCTCGGTCATGTCGGCCATTTCGATGATGACATTGACGTTGGGCATCTTGACGAAACCGGCGGCGTCGGCGGCCTCGTTGCCGGGCTGGAATTCCAGCGGAAAGGCAGTCCGGTCATGGCCGATCGAGGCGATCTCGACAGTCGAGGCGCCAGTGGCTCGGTCGAGCTCGGCAGCAAAGCTGACAGTCTTGCGGCGATAGGGATCGGCACCGGGCGTGTTGCCGGTCGACTGGGCGTTGGCGAGGTTTTCCGAAACGATGCGAAGGCGTTCGGACTGGGCTCCGAGACCGGAACCGGCGACCTTGAGGGCGGCGACGAGCGGATCCATCGGCGTCAGGCCTTCGTGCTTAGCATGATCATGCGGTGGAAGGCCTTGACGATGGCCGTGTTGAGCTCGAACGAGCGGCGGACCTCGCCGGCTTTCATCAGCTCGTCTTCAACGGCGACCGTGTTGTCGGAAGGCAGGACCGCGTGCTTGGGATCCTCGGCCTTGATGGCGTAACCGGCTTCGGTGGCGCCGCCGCTGAGGTGACCCGTCTGGGTCGAGGTCATCGCGACACGCGAACGATCAAGAACCTTGTCGAACGGTTCGATGTCGTTGGTCCGGTAGCCGGGCGTATTGGCGTTGGCGACGTTACCGGCGATGGCGTTCTGGCGCACTGATAGCCAGCGAGCCTGCTGGGCGGCCAGATCGAACAGTTTGACGGGGTCCATGGAAATCTCCGAGCAGATTTCCAAACACTATTGCCTCAGTCTTGCGCGGGCCTTGCGCGGGGCCCAGCGCCATTATTGCGAGACCTGGAAGACCTCTTCGCGCGAGGTGACGAGCACCCATTTGCCGTCGCGCTGTTCGATCGATGCGACGCGGCTCGAGTCGGGAAGGACCGATCCGCGCTGGACGACCCAGACGCCGGCGTCGTCTTCGACCATGGCGCGGCCGTTGGTGATATGGACGAGCTTGAACTCGATCTTGGGTCCGGGGAAGGGCTGTTCGGCAAGGCCAGGAACGCCGGCCTCATTGTCCTTGTCAGGACGCAGCGAGCCGGTTGCGAACAGGTCGAGCTTCATCGGCGGAATGTCTTCGACCGACATCGGCGCGCCGACGCGTTCGACCTGCTGGCCCATCACCAGTGGCGGCGCCTGGTCATTCTGGCCACCGCCGGAGAATTTCATCGCGCGAATGCCGAACTTTTCCTGGTTGAAGAAGATGTACCAGGGAAACAGCGCGCAGGTGAGCCCGAGCGCGATGCCCAAGGCGGCAATGATGAAGTCGCTGCGGTGGTCGCGCTTTTCGCGCCTTGGCGCGATCGTCAATGGCGAGCGCTTCAAGCCAAGGCGCTGCAGCAATGTGCGCGGCTTGTCCCTGGAGCCGATCATCTCAAGGAACTCGCTTGCCGGGTCATTCCGCCTGAACATGGTTTCTATCCTTGGATTTCAGATGGCGCGCGAGGTCGGAGAACGGATCGAGCGAGGGGCCGTCGGCAGGCGACTGGCCAAGTGCTTCGTAGATCACCGGTACCTGGCGCACAGCGAGGTCGAGGTCCGGATCCGCGCCGGGTTGGTAGGCACCGAGCAGACGGATGTCGCGCGTATCCTCGAAGCGCGAGATCAGCGCCTTGAGCTTGCTGACGAGCTGGCGCTGCTCAGGGGTCCAGGCCTTGCCGGCGAGACGCGAGATCGATGCCAGCGGATTGACCGGGGGATAGCGGCCCTGTTCGGCAATCGAGCGGTCGAGCACGATGTGGCCGTCAAGGATGCCGCGGACGGAATCGGCGACGGGATCGTTGTGGTCGTCGCCGTCGATGAGCACCGAGATGATCGCGGTGATCGAGCCGGTGCCCTCCATGCCGGGGCCGGCGCGTTCGAGCAGCTTGGGCAGTTCGGTGAAGACCGATGCGGGATAGCCGCGCGCCACCGGCGGCTCGCCGGCGCCGATCGCCACCTCGCGCAGAGCGTGGGCAAAACGGGTGATCGAATCGAGCACCAGCAGCACGCGGTCGCCACGGTCGCGGAAATGCTCGGCGACGCGCATGGCGGTATCGGGGGCGCGGCGGCGCATCATCGCGCTCTCGTCGGAGGTGGCAACGACGGCGACGGTCTTGGCCATGGAGGCCACGCCGATGGTGTCTTCGAGGAATTCGCGGACTTCGCGGCCACGTTCGCCGATCAGCGCGACGACGACGGTGTCGAAGGCGTCGGCGCCGGCCAGCATGGCAAGCAGCGTCGACTTGCCGACGCCCGAGCCGGCGAAGATGCCCATGCGCTGGCCGAAACACAGAGGCGTGAAGATGTCGATGACGCGGACGCCGGTCATGAAGCCGGTTTCGACGCGCTGGCGCGCGAGGGCTGCCGGCGGGATGGATTCGGCCGCATCCTGCGTGGCGTTGCGGATCAACGGCGTACCGCCGTCGATGGGGCGACCAAGGGCGTCGATGGCACGACCGCGCCAGCTTGGATGGGGCGTGATGGCGATTGGGCCGCGGGTGAAGACGGCGTCGCCGACACCAACATCGCCGCTGCTCTCGTATGGCGCGACAAGCACTTCATCGCGGCCGATCTGGACGATCTCGCCACGGCGGTTGCGGCCATGGCCACGATGCTCGACGATGTCGCCGAGGCGCGCGATCGAGGAGAGGCCGCCGACCTTGTAGTGGCTCGGCGCGATTTCCGTGACTTGCCCACCACGCCTGACCAGCAGGCGGTCGTCGGCGAAGCGATGCTGGATCCGCTCGAGCGCTTCGAGCCGATTGTCGTGAACCGCCTGGGGCTCGTTGCGGATATTGGCCAGCGAGGTGCTCACTTACTTCGAGCCAAGGGTCTTGATGGCCTCGGAGAAAGAGGCTTCGGTCTGGCGCATCAGGGCGGCGGTGCTCTCAAAAGCGCGCTGCACCATGATGAGCTTGGTCATCTCCTTGATAGGATTGACGTTGGACTCCTCGACGAAACCCTGGACGATGCCGGCATCCATGCGGTCGACGACCGGCTCGGGCGCTGACGGCGGGATGACGCCGGAATTGCCGTAGCGGACGAAATTGGTACCCGGGTTGAATTCGTAGAGGCCAATGGCGCCGACCAGGCGCCCGTCCTGGCGCAACGAGCCGTCTGTACCCGCGGTTGGCGGCCCGGCGCGCGGGTCGAGCTGCATCGGCGCACCGCCGGCGTCGAGCACCGGGTGGCCCTCGACGGTGACGAGCTGGCCTTCGGCGGTCATGGAGAAGCGGCCATCGCGCGTCATCACGACGCCGGCAGGGGTCTCGATGCCGAACCAGGCGTCGCCGCGCACGGCGAAATCGAAGGGGTTGCCGGTTTCGCGCATGCCGCCATGCTGGGTCGAAAGATAGGTGTCGCCCGGCGAGGTGAAAGAGACGGATTTCGGGCCGATGCCGGAAACGACGTCCTCGAACTTCACGCCGGTGGCGCGGAAGCCGACGGTCGAGGCGTTGGCGACATTGTCGGCGATGGTGTTGAGACGCTTTTCCAGTGCGACCTGGGCGGAAAGGGCGACGTAGAGACCGTTCTGCATGATGTCTCAGAACCTCATCTTATGCATGGCAAACAGCAGGTCGGCTGAAATGCCATAGGATGGTGAATTGCCGAAGAGCACGCCGACTGACTGCTGTACCGGGGAGGAAGGGTTGTTGATTTCCCACAGACTGGTGAAGCGCTTGAGGAAGTCGCCGAGCTTCTTGGGATTTGAAAAGGTCTCGATCTTGAGTTTGCTCTCGAACAGCTTGACCTGCTTGTCGATGTCGGCAGAGGCAAAGGATTCAGGCAGGCCGAGTGCCGTGCGCACGACCTTGGCGAGGGCGGGGTCGGCGAGGATTTCGTAGTAGCTGGTGACAGTCTTGGCCTTGCGTTCGAAATAGAGGGCGAGGCGCACGCCCTCATTGCTCTTGCCGGCGTTTTCCTCGAGCGTCTGGCGCACATATTTGTCGACCGCCGGCTTCTGGGCCGGATTGTAGGTCGTTGCGCTCTCACCGAAGGCCTCGAAGTTATAGGTGCTGGCGAACGCGGCGTAGCGCTTGTCCGTCATCTGGTTGGCGAAGCTTTTCGGATCGCGAACGCCGCCGGCCAGAACCTTCTCCATCATCTCCTTGTTGGGGATCGAAGCTTCGATGGCGAAGGATTTCATCGCGAAGGCGTAGAGCCGCGTGTCGGACATCAGGTCCTTGGCCGACTTCACCTTGACGATGTTGTCGAGGTAATATTGGACCTCTTGCTGAACAGCAGGCGAGTTGGGGTTGCCGCCACCCAGCTTGACCTGGGCGAGGTACTTGTCGACCGCGCCCTGCTGCGCCTTGTTGAAGACGGTGGCCTTGTCGCCGAGTTCGGCGAAGTTGAAGCTCTTGACGAATTCGGCGTAGCGCTTGTCGCTCAGCTTGTTGGCGAAGCTGTCCTTGTTGGCCACGCCTTCCTTCAACGCCTTGGCTATGAAGGCCTTGGCGTAGGCCATGTTTTCAAGGCCATGCGCCTTCATGGCGTATTTGAACAGACGGTCGTTCTTGACGAACTCGTCGACGCTTTTCACCTTGGTGATGTTCTTGAGGTAGTATTCCGTTTCGCGCTCGACCGTGGGCTGGTCCTCGACACGACTAAGAGCCTTGCCGAGATCCCGCGCGATCAGCTGGTAGCTCGTATAGGTATTGATCACGACAACAGCCCTTCCGCCGCAGCATAGACGGGGAAGGCTACGCTCAAATGCTTGCGCGAGGCTGAATCGGCTCGCGATGGTCCTTCAAGCCTCACACAAGGCACGGCAGCTATCTGTGCCTGCATGTTGCTTTGAATGCGGAAGGACCTGCTGTGGGCATTCTGATTGGACTCGTCGTGACGCTGGGCTGTGTGCTCGGCGGCTTCATGGCGATGGGTGGACACCTAGAAGTCCTGATGCAGCCGTGGGAGCTCGTCATCATTGGCGGCGCAGCCCTCGGCACCTTCCTGGTCGCCAACCCGATGGCCACCGTCAAGGACACCGGCAAGGCGATTGTCGAAGCGCTCAAGCAGGCGGTGCCGAAAGAGCAGGATTATCTCGAAACGCTGGGCGTGCTGCATTCGCTGATGCGCGAGCTGCGCACCAAGACGCGCTCCGAGGTCGAGGCCCATATCGACAACCCCGACGACTCGCCGATCTTCCAGGCCTATCCCTCGGTGCTGAAGAACTACGACCTGACGCATTTCATCTGCGACTATTGCCGTATCATCATCATCGGCAATGCCCGTTCGCACGAGATCGAGGCGCTGATGGACGAAGAAATCCAGACCATCCGCACCGACAAGCTCAAGTCCTATCATGCGCTGATCGCTGTGGGCGACGGCCTGCCGGCGCTCGGCATCGTCGCCGCCGTGCTCGGCGTGGTCAAGGCGATGGGTGCCCTCGACCAGTCGCCCGAGATCCTCGGCGGATTGATCGGCGCCGCACTGGTCGGCACTTTCCTTGGCATCTTCTTGTCCTATGCGGTGGTCGGTCCGATCGCCACCAAGATCAAGACGGTGCGCGAGAAGAAAAACCGCCTCTACATCGTCGTGAAGCAGACGCTGCTTGCCTACATGAACGGTTCGCTGCCGCAGGTGGCGATCGAGTTCGGCCGCAAGACGATTTCGTCTTACGATCGCCCATCGATCGATTCGGTCGAGCAGAGCACGCTGAACACGGCCATCGTCGAAAAGAAGGCGGCCTGAGCCAATGCGGGACGCTGACAAAGGGCATCGCAAGTCATGAATACCACCGCAAGCCCGGCGGAATCGCGGGACGTCGTCATCGAGCGCCTGTTGGGCGATACCGGCGAACCGGAGAAAGTACTTGCCGCGTCGCGCCGTCTGGCTGAGCGCGCGGCAACCGCAGTTGCCGAAGCCATCAATGGCGTGCTGCCTTCACCTGTTTTCGTCGAGGTCGGCGAGGTCAAGCTTGGCCGCATGACCGATGCCAAAGCCGGCAAGAACAACCAGGCGATGACCGTTGCTCCGACCCGCGCGTCGCCTGATGGCCTGGTGATGACGTTCGATCCGCAGGCGATCGCCATCCTTGTCAACCTGATGTTCGGTGGCGAGTCCACGCGCGATGTCGCGCCGATCGACCGCGATCTTTCGTCGATCGAACTCGGCGTTGTCTCGCTGCTGACCCAGGACGTGGCGCGTGCCCTGAACGCGCAAGGCCCGGACGGCGGGCTCGGCGTCAAACTGCCGGCGCCGGAAGCGATGACCGGCCCGACGATGAAGAAGCATGTCTTCCGCGACGGACCTTCGGCGCGCATCGTGTTGACGATTTCGACGACGGTTTCGCGCGGCACGCTGACGCTGACCCTGCCGCAGCGCGTGCTGGTGACGGATCGCCGTCCGGTCGAGGTGGAAACAAATGCCGCGCCAGCCACCGAATGGCGCTCGCGTTTCTCCGACGAATTGATGCGCTCGACAGTGAAGCTCGAGGCCTCGATGCCTATCGGCCGCATGACGCTCGGCGACCTGACCGGGCTCGTGGTCGGGCAGGTCATCGAACTCGCCGAAAACACCCAGTCCAACGCGATTATCGCCGCCCGCGGCAAGACATTGTTTGCCTGCGAGTTCGGCAAGCTCGGCCAGAACTACACCGTACGCATCCGGCGTCCGTTCGACTCTACCGAAGAAACAATTGAAGGGATCGTCGCGGGTTGAGCGCTGCCTAGCAGCCACCGCGAACGACAGAACTGGAGAACACCGATGAGCAAGGCGCAGTCCAAGCCCGAGGTCGAAAAGCCCGAAATCGAAGAAGTCGAGGACGATCAGCTCAACCGTGCCATCGAAGAATTGCGCGGCGTTCTGAGCGAAGAGGAAAAACGACCAAGTGCTGCGAGCACCGCCGCCGCAGGCAACAACAGCGTGATCTTCGGCATTCCAGTCGAGGTGCAGATCGTGCTCGGCAGCACCGAAATGCCGGTGTCCGAGTTGATGGCGCTGCAGAAAGGCTCGACCGTCGCGCTCGACCGCCGCATCGGCGAACCGGTCGACGTGGTGGTCAATGGCCGCCGCATCGCCCGTGGCGAGATCACCGTGCTCGAAAGCGACCCGTCGCGCTTCGGCATCCGCTTGACCGAAATCGTTGCGGCGACCAAGAGCGCCTGAGGACTTTGATTTTGCTTACCCTCGCTTCTAGAAAGGCTTCCGCATGACGACGCTGGCGACGCTTACGCGGCCGCAGAAGGCGGCGGCCATATTGGTTGCGATGGGCAAGCCGTCGGCAAGCCGGCTGCTCAAGTTCTTCAAGCAGGATGAGCTCAAGGCGCTGATCGAAGGTGCGCGGCTGCTGCGTACCATCCCCCAGGCTGACCTCGAACGCATCGTCGCCGAGTTCGAGGCCGAGTTCACCGAAGGCGCCGGCCTGCTCGATTCGGCCGACAAGATGGACACGATCCTCAACGAGTCCCTGTCGCCGGAAGAGATGAACGCGCTGATGGGCGGCGCGCCCCTGGCGATCAAGGACAACTTGCCGCCGGTGTGGCCGCAGGTCGAAAGGCTCGAAGCAGCCCAGATCGGCGCATTCCTCGCCAATGAGCATCCGCAGACCGCGGCGATGATCCTGTCGAATCTCGCGCCCACCTATGCGGCAAGGGTGGTGCTGTCGCTGGAAAAGCCGGTGCGCAGCGAGATCATCAAGCGCATGATGGAACTGGCGAGTGTGCCGGAGGCCGCGACCAAGCTGGTCGAAGACCAGATCCGCAGCCGCGTTCTGACCGAAAGCGCCCAGAAGGATACTTCGGTTGGCCAGACGCGCGTCGCCAGCGTGCTCAACGAACTCGACAAGTCGCAGCTCGAAGAAGTCATGAGCGACCTCAGGGAGGTCGGCATGGCTGATCTCGACGCCATCCGCGCCCGGCTGTTCTCCTTCGAGGACGTTCCGGCCATGTCGCAGAAGGCGCGCGTCGCACTGTTCGATGGGCTGTCGAGCGAACTCATCACGCTTGCCCTTCGTGGTACGGCGTTGCCGCTTGCCGAAGCCGTGCTGTCGTCGATCGGCGCCCGCACGCGCCGCATGATCGAATCCGAACTCGGCCAGGGATCGGAAGGCGTTCAGCCGGCCGATATCCTGCGCGCCCGCAAGACCGTCGCCTCCACCGCTTTGCGCATGGCCAACGAGGGGCTCCTCGAATTGCCATCGACGCAGAACGCCGCCTGACCCCGTCGGCCGCGGGCTGCTGAGCGATGTCGGACGAGGACAAAGACTCCAAAACAGAAGAGCCGACAGAGAAGAAAATCCGCGACACGATGGAGAAAGGCAAGTTGCCTGTCTCCAAGGAAGTCGCGATCTTCACCTCGTTTCTGGCGATCATGGTCTACGCCGTGTTCTTTGCCGGCTCGGCGGTGACCGAACTTGGCGTCTTCCTGGCGAATTTTCTCGAGAAACCCGAGGCGTGGCCGCTCGGCACCGAGCGTGACGTCACAGAGCTCTACCAGGCCGTCGCGGTCGAGGTCGGCCGTGCCGTCGCCAGCCTGTTCCTGATGCTGATCGTGGCTGGAGTCGGCGCCTCGCTGATCCAGAACGTGCCGCAGTTCGTAGGCGAGCGAATCCGCCCGCAAGTCGACCGTATTTCGCTGACCAAAGGATGGAAGCGGATGTTCGGTGCACAGGGCCTCGTCGAGTTCCTGAAGTCGCTTTGCAAGCTCGGCTTCGTCATGATCGTGCTCTACTTCGTGCTGTCGGACGATCATAGAAGGCTGCTCGCCGGCATGATCACCAATCCGGTTGCCTTCAGCGATGTCATTCGCGGCATCACCGTCGATATCCTGGTGGCGATCGTCTTCGTCATGGGGGCGATCGGCGTCGCCGACATCTTGTGGTCGCGCTTCCACTGGTTCCAGGAACAGCGCATGACCAAGCAGGAGGTCAAGGACGAGATGAAGCAGTCGGAAGGCGATCCGATCGTCAAGGCCCGCCTGCGTTCGATCGCCCGTGACCGCGCCCGCCAGCGCATGATGACGGCGGTGCCGCGCGCGACGCTGGTGATTGCCAACCCGACCCACTTCGCCATCGCGCTGCGCTATGTCCGCAACGAGGATGCAGCACCTATCGTGCTCGCCAAGGGGCAAGACCTGGTGGCGCTGAAGATCCGCGAAATTGCCGAACAGAACGGCATTCCAGTATTCGAGGACGTGGCTCTTGCCCGCTCCATGTACAAGCAAGTTTCGGTGGATAGTGTCATTCCATCGCAGTTCTATCAGGCCGTCGCCGAACTGGTGCGGATCGTTTACGGAAACAGGGCTCAGCGCAATCCGTCATGAAAAATCAGCAGCATGCTTCGTCCCGTGAAGTCCTTGTCGCAACGGCCATCCAGCCGGTGGTGCGCGAATTGCGCCTCGTCGACCTGGCCGACTACATCGCCTTCATCCGGCTGGAGCATTTCGCCAATGTGGCGGACCTCGTCGATTCAGCGGCGGAGCTGTATTTCATGCCAGGCGCGCTGCGTCTCGGTCTGGGCGGAGAGGCGCATGTCAGCTGGACAGGTGCTCCGCGCATCGTTCTCGACCTCGAGCTCCGGCCCGAAGGTGCCGTGGTCTATTTCCAGCTGTCGATGACGGCCAACAACGCATCGGTGGAAGTCCACTACGTGTCGTTCGAAAAGCCTGATCCGGAGCCCGAAAAGAACACCGAATATCTCGCCGCCGCCATCCAGCACGCGATGATCAGGCAGACGGAAGCGCCGCAAGCCGAAGCGGCTTAGGATCCAGGTGAGGCCAGCCTGACCTGAACCTACGTTAGTCGATCAGGCCCAGCCGCAGCGCCTTGGCGACCGCATGCATGCGGTTGACGGCATTGAGCTTCTGCGTCGTCTGGGTGAGGTACTGGTTGGCGGTGTGGACCGAAAGCTTAAGCAGCTTGGCGATCTCTTCGCTGGTGTAGCCGCGCGAGGTCAGCTTCAGGCACTCGATTTCGCGGCGCGACATCGACGGCAGGTCGCGGGACTGGGTGGAAATGATGCGGGCGACCGCATCGAACAGGGCAAAGCAGCGCCCGTGCAGGTCGTGCAGCGATTGTGGATTGGGCGAAAGCTCGGGGCCAGCGAAGATGAAAAGGCCGACCTGGCCACGATCGGTGTAGACGGGGAAGGCGATGCCGCGGCCACTCTGCGCAAGCGGTTCGATGCGGCTTGTCCAGGGAAGTGCCGCAAAAGCCTGCGCCGCGTCGGCGTCGTCCGCCCACCAGCATGGCGCCGTCGACTGGCGCGCATGACGCATCAGGTGTTCGCCGATGCCGCCGCCGAGCAGGCGCGCCGCGGACATGGTGCTGGGATAGTCGGAATCAAAGCAAGGCGTCAGCCGGCCGCTGTCGGCCGACGATCCGGCGAGGCACAGCGCGAAATCGCGGGCGCCGAGATCGATCGAGATCCAGCGGCAGCGCCTGGCGGCATCCGCGAGTGTGACGGCGTGCAGGCCCACCGGGTTTGGGGCGGCCGGAACGTCCTGTTGGAATTCGGGTGCGCGGCTCAGCTGCTTTGCCTGGGCGTAGCTCAAATGATGCCACTCCTGATTGCGGTTGCAATCGCCATGGCGCGATTGGATGCCGACAGTTTCTGGATCGCGTGGGTAATGTAGCTGTTGACGGTGTTGGACGACACACCGAGGATCAGCGCCACCTCGTCGGTGGTCTTGCCTTCGGACACCCAAAACAGGCATTCGCGCTCGCGGTCCGACAGCGGGTCCTGCATCGTCGCTGCGGCCAGCACGCTCGGCGCCTGCGACAGGGCATAGCAGCATTCGAGCTGGGTGCGCGGCATGACGTTGGGGTCGATGCGGCCGGTCTCGGCCGCCGAGAACAGGACAAACAGGCGCTGGCGGCCGACATGCAGGCGTAGCGCGAAGATCTCGGCATGGCCGAGCACGTCGAGCAGGCGGGCTTCCTCGCCGCCGAGCACTGCGGGTGCCTGGGAGGCAAGCAGGCTCTGTGGGCGGACGCCTGGCGCGCTGGCGAACGGGCCCTGGGCGAGGCCGGCGATCAAAGCGTGGCCGGCGAGCTGGATGGCGTCGTAGATCCAGTTCGAGGCGATGATCTGGAGATTGTCGCGCTCCTGGTCCTGGGCGATGGCGACGAGCATGTAGCCGTCGGCGCCGATCTCGTCGGTCAGGTTCATGAAGAAAGCGGTGAGATCGCTTCTGGATGCGAGCCTTGCTGCGACGGTGGTCTGTTCGTTGCGGGCTGCGAGGGCGGTCATCTGAAAAACTTCTGCCGGAATCCATTATGGAACCAGATTTGGGCGGTGCCCGAACCGGTCGAAAAACTCAAAACTTTGACGTTAAAAACGCGACGCGGACGCTTGGGCATCCATCGGCCGAATCCGTGCTGGTCGCGCGAAACCTGACGCGCTCTCCACCGGGAAAATCCCCGGCATTTCAGAGAGTTGGTGGTTCGCCGCGCCCCCCGAGGACCGGCTGATTCGGGTGTAATCTAACCCCTCGCGAATCGCTCCGCAAACATAATTGACAAAAAGTTAATTCAGAGTCCTTCGACAGACTCAAGGCGGGGTGAAACGTCGCGGAAACCTTGGGGAAAGCTTGCGAAAATCGCCATTGATCGGTCGGCACAATCGGCCTAACGCTGCGTTCACTTGGGCAGGGGAATGCAATGAGCGATCAATTTCGTGAAGTGACCAGCGTGTCGTGGTTCGGACGGATCAAGCGTTCGGTCGGCGGCGTGCTGGTCGGGCTGATCCTTGCCGTTGCGATGGTGGCAGTGCTGTTCTGGAACGAAGGCCGGGCGGTGACGACCGCGCGCTCATTGGCCGAAGGGGCGGGGGCCGTGATATCGGTGCCTGTCGACAAGGTCGATCCCGTCAACGAAGGCGAGTTGGTGCACACCACAGGCCCGCTGACCACGTCGGACGAGGTCAGCGATCCGGACTTCGCCATCGAGTCCAAGGGCGTGCGCCTGGTGCGTACCGCCGAGATGTTCCAGTGGGTCGAAAACTCCAAGTCTGAAACCAACACCAAGCTGGGTGGCGGCGAGGAGACAGTCACCACCTACAGCTATGCCAAGGAATGGCAGGACCGGCCTATCGCCTCCTCGGAGTTCAAGCAGGCGAGCAACCACCAGAATCCACCGATGGAACTCGGCTCGCGATCGTTCCAGATCCATGAGGGCAAGCTCGGCGCGTTCACGCTGGATGAGCCGGTGTTCGACCGCATCGGCGACAGCAATCCGCTGACCATCACGCCGAGCCAGCTACCAGACATCGCCGCGGCCTATCCGGGTACTGAACGCGTCAGCGTCGTCGATGGCCGCATCTATCTCGGCGCCAATCCGACCTCTCCGGCAATCGGTGACTACCGCATTGGCTACCAGTTGGTGCCGTTGGGCGACATCAGTGTCATCGGGCGGCAAACCGGCGACAGGTTTTCGCCCTACCAGACGGTGGCCGGCGACGAGTTGCTGTTGGTCGACAGTGGCAGGGTGCCGGCCGAAAAGATGTTCGCCGATGCGGTGAGCGTCAACACCCTCATCACCTGGCTGGTGCGCGCCGGCTGCCTGCTGCTGCTGGCCATCGGCTTCGGGCTGCTGCTGGCGCCGCTCGGCGTCCTGGCCGACGTGATCCCGTTTGTCGGCAGCATCGTGCGCATGGGCACGGGGCTCGTCGCCTTCGTGCTGGCGCTGCTGGTGGGAACGGCGACGATCGCCGTGGCCTGGTTCTGGTACCGGCCGCTGCTGGCCATAGGCATCGCGGTGGCAGGGCTTGTTCTGGCCTATCTGCTGACGAGGTTCGGCAAGCGCAAGGCGGCAGCCGCCGCGCCCCAGGCGGGCGCGACGGCTTAGCTCGTTACCGTCCCTCGAAACCGGTGAGCACGCCGACGGCGTTGACGCCGATCTCGTCGACGGCGTAGCCGCCTTCCATGACGAACAGTGTCGGCAGGCCGAGCCTGGCGATGCGGGCGCCGATCTTGGGATAGTCGGCGCTGGTCAGCTTGAAATGGCTGATAGGGTCCTTTTCGAAGGTGTCCACGCCGAGCGAGACGACGACGACATCGGGCGCATAGGCCGCTAGTTTCTGGCAGGCATCTTCCAGCGCCTCGTTCCACTTCTCCCACGAGGTGCCGAACGGCATCGGGTAGTTGAGGTTGAAGCCTTCGCCTTCGCCTTCGCCGCGCTCGTCGGCGTGGCCGAGGAAGAACGGATACTCGGTCAGCGGATCGCCATGCAGGTTGATGACCTGAATGTCGGGGCGGTCGTAGAAGATCTCCTGCGTACCGTTGCCGTGGTGGTAATCGACGTCGAGGACGGCGACGCGCTTGGCGCCCTGGTCGCGGAACCATTGGGCTGCAACGGCGGCATTGTTGATGAAGCAGTAGCCGCCCATGAAGGCAGCACCGGCATGGTGGCCCGGCGGACGGCAGAGTGCGAAGGCCGCGCGTTCGCCAGCCTTGATGAGCTCGGCTGCGGTGAGCGCCACGTCATAGGACGACTTGATGGCGTCCCATGTGCCCTTCACGAAGCTCGCGCCGCCATCGAAGGAATAGTAGCCGAGCAGCGCCTCTATGGTCTTTGGGCGCACGTCGCCGCGCAGGCCGCGTGTCGGCCAGGCGAAGGGAATGGCCGAGCCGGTCTTGCCGGCGGCTTCCCACTGCGGCCAGACGGTTGGCAGGAAGTCGATGTAGTCGGCGGTGTGCACCCGCTTTGCGGCGGTGAGGTCGTGTATCTCGGGCGCCAGGATTTCCCCCAGCTTCTGATTTTCGATCCGTGCCTTGATGATCTCGGCCCGCGAAGGTTTTTCGAAGCCGGGCACGATGGCGCCGGCGACAAGCTCCATCTGGCCGCCGTGGCTGGCGTGGAGCGGCGAAAAGACTGTCTTCATGAAAATCCTTCCTGGTTCTAGTTGAGGTCGAGGTAGGGGGCGACGAGGGCAAGCCACATGGTCTTGACGTCGTCCTGGATGAGATCGAATGCCTTGCGGTCGCGCTTGAGACCGACGAGGCGGCAGACGTGGCCGACTTCCATCATCACCACGCCGAGCCGGCTGGCGATGCCGTCCTCAAGGGCCGGGTTCACATGCTGCAGCCAGGCGGCGTAGAGGGCGATGATCTGGTCGTCATATTCGTTCTGGATCGGTCTGAGATCGGGATTGCCTGTAATGGCCTCGATGACAGGCATCAGGGTGGCGTTGTCGAGATAGAGCCTGGAGGTGTCGACGAAGAGCTTGTCCACCTCCTGCTGGAATTCGGCGCGGTTGGCGGGGCGGGGAGCTGCGATGCGCTTGGCGATGACCTCGGGAAAGGCGCCGAGCCAGCGCCGGGCGAGGTCGAGCAGGATCGCTTCCTTGTTGGGGAAGTACTGATAGACCGAACCGACGGACAGGCCGGCGCGCTGCGCGATGGCAAGCGTCGTCGGCGTCTTGGTTCCCTGTTCCCTGGTCAGGATCAGGGCCGCGTCGAGGATCCTGTCGACGACCTTGCTCGACCGTTCCTGTCGCGGCTGCTTGCGCGGGCTAAGCGCCGTCGTGGCCTTCTTTGTGAGACTGCTCTTCACGGACTGGACTTCTCGCTCCCTGCTCGTCGCCAGCATACACCAGGGGCGTCCTCCACAACGCATCCCCCGGAAAACCCGCATATTGACAAACGCGAATAATTAGTCGCATTTTTTCTCGACGCTGTCTTTAGGGAAACAAGAGGAATTCCTTGGGACAGCGAACCGGCCTCAGCCCGCTGTCTGGTTGCGCCACTCCTTGGGAAGGGGCAGCCGGTGCGGGTGTGAACGGTCTCAGTCAGTCAAGTGCGCGGAGTCGCGATGTCTGTCCAAACGGTTCGCAATGCCGACCTGATCGTCATCAACGGTCGCGTGCTGACCATGGACTCGACCCGGCCCGCTGCCGAAGCGGTGGCCGTCACGGACGGACTGATCGTTGCTGTCGGCGACAATTCCACTGTTGAAGCTCTGCGCGGCCCCGACACCAAGGTCATCGACGCACGCGGCGGATCGGTGGTTCCGGGCTTCATCGAAGCGCACATGCATCTCTTCTCCGGCGCTGCCGAACTTGCGCATTTGCAGCTTGCCGGCGTGCACGGCTTCGAGGCTTTGCGTGAGGCGGTGCTGGCCTATGCGGCGGCGCACCCCGACCAGCGCATGCTGGTCGGCCAGGGCGCCGACTACACCATCCTGGGCAGCGAACGCGTGACGCGTTATCACCTCGACGCCATCCTGCCGGACCGGGCATTCATCATGGCCGCACCCGATCATCACACCTACTGGGCAAACACCAGGGCGCTCGAAATGGCCGACGTGCTGGGTGGACGGGAACTGACGCCCGGCAACGAGATCGTCATGGGCGCCGACGGGCTGGCCGAGGGCGAGTTGCGTGAGAACGAGGCGTTCAACCCGGTGCTCAAGCTTGCGGGCGAGGAGCGTGTTCGGCTCGGCCTGTCGACCGGCGGCGAGCCCGACCCGATGCCCAACGCCGACGAACGCGCCGGCGACCGCGCCATCATGCGACGCGGGCTGGACTGGTGCGCCCGGCACGGCATCACCTCTGTCCAGAACATGGACGGCAATTTCTACCAACTCGAGCTTTTGTCGGAAGTCGAGGCGGAGGGCGACCTGATCTGCCGGGTCAAGATCCCGTTCCACTACAAGAACTTCATGACACCAGACATGCTGGACAAGGCGTCAGACATGGCCGAGCGCTACGACAGCGACTGGCTGTCGTCGAGAATGGTCAAGCTGTTTTATGACGGCGTGCTGGACTCCTGGACGGCCGTCATGATCGAGCCTTATGCCGACCGCCCGGACTGGGTCGGCGAGCCGCTGTTTTCGCCCGAGGAATTCAAGCGCATCGCCGTCGAGATCGACAGGCGCGGCCTGCAGATCGCCGTGCATTCGATCGGCGACGGGGCGACACGCGCCGTGCTTGACGGCTACGAAGCCGCCGCAAGGACCAATGGCAAGCGCGACAGCCGCCACCGGGTGGAGCATGTCGAGCTGACCACCGCTGAAGACATCCAGCGCTTCGTCGATCTCGGCGTGATCGCCTCGATGCAGCCTCCGCACCCGCCTGGCGCAATGAGCTTTCCGCTGGAGCCGACGGTGTCGCGCATCGGCCGCGAGCGCTGGCCCTATGCCTATCCGACGCGCACCCTGATCGAGGCGGGTGCGCATGTGGTGTTCGCCTCCGACTGGCCGGTGGCGCCGATCGATCCGATCGAAGGCATGCAGGCGGCAATGTTGCGCAAGCCGTGGGCGGACGACATGCCCGAGCAGAGCGTTTCATTGCACCAGGCGCTGTCGGGCTACACCGTCGAGGGCGCTTATGCCGAGTTCATGGAAGACCGGAAGGGCCAGCTGAAGCCAGGCTATTTCGGTGATCTTGTGGTGCTCTCGGCCGACATCGAGGCGACAGATCCAGCTGTCCTGCACGAGGTGCGGCCGGTGACGACCATCTGCGGGGGGCGGGTGACCTACCAGGCGTGAGCCGGATGGCAAGCGCTTGACGACATGACTGCGAGCCGTTGTTGCCAAGCCTGACGGCGTGTGGTGACAATTGAACGGGGAAAAAAGTTCCACTGTGAAGGTGGGCGGAACAATGGGGCGTTTGCGTGCCGGATACACCGGGTAAGAATGCGATCGAGGTTCGTGGGGTTCGTAAAGTATTCGGGACGGGAGAGGCGCAGGTCGCAGCGCTGGACACCGTTTCGGTTTCGATCAGGGAAAACGAGTTCTTCACGCTGCTTGGACCGTCCGGCTGCGGCAAGACCACGCTACTTCGACTGATCGCCGGCTTCGATTTCCCTTCGGAAGGTGAAATCCTGCTCTATGGCAGCGATATCGCGCCGCTGCCGCCGTTCAAGCGGCCGGTCAATACGGTGTTCCAGTCCTACGCGCTGTTTCCGCACATGACGGTGGCGCAGAATATCGGCTTCGGCCTCGAGATGCTGGGCAAGCCGCGCGCCGATATCGACGCGCGCGTCGCCGAAATGCTGAAGCTGGTGCGCATGGAGAAGCTCGCCAAGCGCCGGACGAGCCAGATCTCGGGCGGCCAGCAGCAGCGCGTTGCCCTTGCCCGCGCGCTCGCGCCGCAGCCCAAGGTGCTGCTGCTCGACGAGCCGCTGTCGGCGCTCGACTACAAGCTGCGCAAGGAAATGCAGATCGAGCTGAAACGGCTGCAGCACGAGACCGGCATCACCTTCATCTTCGTCACCCACGACCAGGAAGAAGCCCTGACCATGTCCGACCGCATCGCGGTGATGTCGTCGGGCAAGATCCTGCAAGTCGGCAGTCCGCGCGACATATACGATCGCCCGGCCGAGCGTTTCGTTGCCGACTTCATCGGCGAGACCAATTTCCTCGACGCCAGGATCGACAGCCTCGACGGAGGCAAGGCCAAGGTGACGTTGAAGTCTGGCGCCTCCATCTCAGCAACCGTTGCCGAGGGCTTCAAGCCCGATGGTGATGCAACCGTCGTGATCCGACCCGAGCACGCCAAAGCCGTCAAAGGGCAGGGCGACATCTCAGGCGTGGTCGAAAACGTTGTCTATTTCGGCACCGACACGCATGTTCACATCAAGCTGGACGACGGCGAAACGTTCACCGTGCGCCAGCAGAACGCGCGCGGCGCGGGAGCCACTTTCGAGCGTGGCGAGCGCGTCGGCGTGGTGATCGGCGACGACGCGGCCCAGATCCTGAAGGACTGAGCCATGGCCACTGCAGCGGAAGTCGAAAAGCTCAATGAAAGCCGCGATGTGCGCAAGCGCTGGCTTTTGTCGGCGCCGGCGCTGACCATCATCTTCCTGGCGGCCTCCGGGCCGCTGCTGATCGTGTTGATCTACTCTTTCCTGACACCGGGACCTTATGGCGACGTGGTGTGGAAATTCTCCACAGAAGGCTGGGTGTCGGTCCTGCTTGAACGCGACATCTTCGATGACACGCTGGCCTTTGCCAGCGCGCATCTCACCATCTTCTGGCGCTCGTTGAAACTAGCCCTCATGGCGACCGTGGCGACGCTGATCTTTGGTTTTCCGACGGCCTACTTCATCGCGACGCGGTCGGAGCGGACCCGCGACATCTGGCTGTTCTTGATCACCATTCCGTTCTGGACCAACCTTTTGATCCGCACCTTCGCCGTGCTGCAGGTGATCCGCAATGAAGGCATCATCAACACCGGCCTGATCAATCTCGGCATCATCGATCAGCCGATCCAGATGCTCTATACCGACTTCGCCATCATGGTCGGCATGGTCTATGTCTATCTGCCGCTGATGGTGCTGCCGCTTTATGCCAGCATGGAAAAGCTCGACTTCCGCCTCGTCGAGGCCGGCTACGACCTCTATGCCACGCGCTGGCAGGTGCTGCGCCGGATCATCTTCCCGATGGTCAAGCCGGGCGTCATCGCCGGTTCGATCCTGGTCTTCATTCCGGCGATCGGCGCCTATGTGACGCCGAGCGTCCTGGGCGGCGGCAAGAACATGATGTTCGCCAACCTGATCGAGCTGCAGTTCGGGCAGGGCCGCAACTGGCCTCTGGGGGCGGCTCTTTCGATCACCGTCATGGCGATCGTCATGGTGGCGCTGCTGGTCTATGTCCGCAACACGTCTGGATCGGATGCGCGTCATGGCTAAGCGGTTTTCGATCCGACAGCAGACCGGCTTCACCGCCATCGCCGCGGCCTGCTTCGTGCTGCTCTATCTGCCCATCGTCGTGCTGGTCGCCTACGCCTTCAACGACTCGACTTCGGTGTCGGAATGGGGTGGCTTTTCGCTGCGCTGGTTCGTCTCCGCCTGGAGCAACGTGCAGGTGATCGACGCGTCGCTGCGTTCGCTACAGATCGCCTCGTGTGCCGCCATACTGGCTACGATCGCCGCCACGATGGCGGCGCTGGCGACGACACGGACGCAGGCCTATCGCGGGCTGACGTTCAAATACGCCTTCATCAACCAGCCGCTGATGGTGCCTGAGATCGTCACCGGCGTTGCGCTGTTGATCTTCTTTGCCCAGATCAAGGTCGCCACCGGCTATTCGGGGCTGGGTTACCTGATTGCCGCGCATACGGCGTTCTGCATCCCCTTCGCCTATCTGCCGATCCGGGCGCGGCTGGAGAACATGGACCTGACGCTCGAACGCGCCGCGGCCGATCTCTACGCGACGCCGTGGAAGGCGTTCCGGCGGGTCACCCTGCCGTTGCTGTGGCCCGGCATCATCGCCGGGCTGATGCTCGCCTTCGTGATTTCGCTCGACGACGTTGTCATCACCGAATTCGTCAAGTCGGGCGGCCAGGACACCTTGCCAACCTACATGCTGGGGCAGATCCGCCGCGGCATCACGCCGGAGGTAAATGCGATCTCGACCGTCTTCCTGCTCTTGTCGGTCGTCATCGTCACACTGTTCTTCTTCATGAGCAGAAAACGGGACTAGTTCAACGGGAGTGGAATGATGAACCTGAAATCCATATCGATGGCCGTCGGCCTGGCGCTGCTGGCCTCGACCAGCCTCGCCTCAGCCGAAGGCGCGCTGAACATCTACAACTGGGGCAATTACATCAGCCCCGACATGATCAAGAAGTTCGAGGCGCAGTACAGCGTCAAGGTCACCGTGACCGACTACGACTCGAACGACACCGCACTGGCCAAGGTCCGCCAGGGCGGCCATGGCTTCGACGTCGCGATGCCGTCGCAGACCTACGTGCCGATCTGGATCAGCGAAGGGCTGATCCTGGAGACCAACCCGGGCGGCATGGAGAACTTCAAGAACGTGGCGCCCGAATGGGCCAATCCGGCCTTCGATCCCGGCCGCAAATACACCGTGCCGTGGGCATGGGGCACCGTTGGCACCGTCGTCAACACCGACGTCTACAAGGGCGATATCAACACCTGGAAGATCGTCTTCGACACGCCCGAAGAGCTGAAGGGCAAGGTCAACGTCGTTCCCGAGATGAACGACGTCATGCATGCCGCGATCAAGTATGTTGGCGGCGAGCAGTGCACCGGCGACAAGGAAGTGCTGAAGAAGGTGCGCGACGTGCTCGTGGCCGCCAAGCCGAACTGGATCGCCATGGAATACAACACCATCGAGAAGATGGGTGCGGGCGACTTCAAGGCGACCAGCGACTGGAACGGCTCGGCGCTGCGCCAGCGGCTGAAGAACCCGGCGATCCATTACGGCTATCCGGTCGAGGGCTTCCAGTACTGGAGCGACAACGTCGTGGTGTTGAAGGATGCCAAGAATGTCGAGAACGCCAAGCTTTTCCAGAACTTCATGATGGATCCTGAGAACGCGGCGATGAACTCGGCCTTCCACCGCTATGCCAACGGCATCGCCGGCTCGGAGAAATTCATGCCGGCCGACATGACCTCGGCACCTGAGGTCGTGGTACCGGAAGAGTTCAAGAAGAATGGCGAGATCCTGCAGACCTGCGCGCCTGAAGTGACGGCGCTCTACACCAAGATCTGGACCGAACTGCAGAAGTAAGCTCCTGCGCTGATCATTGCGGCCGGGATCGACGAAAATCGATCCCGGCAGTCACCCACTTCTTATCTGCCGCCGGCAGAAAAAATCATATGAATGAAAGGACATTGCCATGAACCCGAGATTGTCCGCGGCCACCGCGGCCCTGGCGCTGCTGGCTGCAACTGGCCTTGCCCGCGCCGAAGGCCAGCTCAACATCTACAACTGGGGCAACTACACCAATCCGGACGTCATCAAGAGGTTCGAGGACACCTACAAGGTCAAGGTGACGATCACCGACTACGACTCGAACGAGACCGCACTTGCCAAGGTGCGCCAGGGCGGCAGCGGTTTCGACATTGCCGTGCCCTCACAGACACACCTGCCGATCTGGATCAAGGAAGGCCTCCTGCTCGAGACCAATCCCGGCGGCATGGAGAACTTCAAGAACGTGGCGCCCGACTGGGCCAACCCCGAATTCGACCCCGGCCGCAAGTATTCGGTGCCGTGGGCCTGGGGCACCCTTGGGACCGTCGTCAACACCAGCACCTACAAGGGTGACATCAACACCTGGAAAATCATCTTCGAGACGCCCGACGAGCTGAAGGGCAAGGTCAACGTCGTTCCCGAGATGAAGGACGTGGTAACAGCCGCGATCCGCTATGTCGGCGGCGAACAGTGCACGGCCGACAAGGAGGTGCTGAAGAAGGCGCGCGATCTGCTGGTGGCAGCCAAGCCGAACTGGGTCGCCATGGAGTTTGGCGCCATCGACAAGATGAAGGCCGGCGACTTCCAGGCCTCCACCACCTGGAACGGGGCTGCGCTGCGCATCCGCCTGGCGCGTCCCGAAGTCCACTACGGCTATCCGAAGGAAGGCTTCACCTTCTGGAGCGACAACGCCGTTGTGCTGAAGGACGCCAAGAACGTCGAGAACGCCAAGCTGTTCCAGAACTTCATCATGGATCCCGAGGTCGCGGGCGCGCTTTCCACTTTCCACCGCTATGCCAACGGCATTGCCGGCTCGGAGAAGTTCATGCCGGCCGAGATGAAGGACGCGCCGGAAATCGTCATTCCGGAAGCCAGCAAGGCGCATGGTACGATGGCCCTGATGTGCCCGCCGGAGGTCGATGCGATCTACACCAGGATCTGGACCGACCTGCAGAAGTAACGTTCGACAAGTGGGTCCTGCGCATGCGCCGGACCCACGCACGCCCAACGCGTGAGGATGATGCCATGAGCTCCTACCGCAACAGCCAGAACGTGCCGCCGATCATGCAGGGTTCGCCGCCTGCCATGGCCTTGCCACGCGAGCACTGGGACCGTCCGCCATGGAACCGCTGGGCCTTCCAGCATGTGCGCGAGATCGTGCCGACGGCGGAGGTGTGGCGCGGCGAAGGGGCGGTGCGCGTCTTGCCGCGCGCGGAAACCGACCTGGACGGGCTTGATGTCGTCGACAGCGAGGGCAAGCCGACGACGCTTTCGGGCCTGCTCGATGAGACCTATACCGACGGCTTCCTCGTGCTCAAGGACGGCAAGATCGCCTATGAGCGCTACTTCAACGGCATGACGGCGCGCACGCTGCATCTGTCGCAGTCGGTGGCGAAATCGGTGACGGGAACGGTGTTCGGCATCCTCGCCGGGCAAGGCATCGTCGATGCGAAGAAGCTTGTGACCGACTACCTGCCGGAGCTGGCAACGACCGGCTGGAAGGGTGCCACTGTCCAGCAGGTGCTCGACATGACCACCGGCGTGCGCTTCAGCGAAGCCTACACCGACCCGTACTCCGATATCGGCCAGGTCGACGTCGCCTGCGGCTGGAAGCCGGTCCCCTCCGGCACCGATCCCGGTTTCCAATGGCCGCGGCATATGTTCGAACTGATCCAGCGCCTCAACGAAACGACGCGGCCGCATGGCGCTGCCTTCGAGTACCGCTCGATCGAGACAGACGTGCTCGCCTTCATCATGGAACGCGCCACCGGCAAGCGGCTGCCGCAGCTGGTTTCGGAGGAGCTGTGGCAAAAGATCGGCGCCGAGGAGAGCGCCTGTTTCACAGTCGACAGTGCCGGCTATGCGGTGGCCGACGGCGGCTTCAACGCGACGCTGCGCGACTATGCTCGCTTCGGCCAGACGATCCTCGAAGGCGGCGCCGGCATCGTGCCCGCCGACTGGATCGCCGACACGCGCAACGGCGTGCACGGCCCGAACTTCAGCACGTCGATGCCGGAAGCGAGCTACCGCAACCAGTTCTGGATCGAGGATCCGCGCTCGCGGGCATTGATGTGCCGGGGCGTGTTCGGGCAACTGATCCATATCGACTTCGACGCCGCCATGGTGACGGTGAAGCTGTCGACCTGGCCGGACTTCACTTCGGTGCCCTATTCAGTGGCGACCTTGAAGGCCGTGCACGCGATCTCAGCCGCACTCGCCTGATCGGAACATAAAGCAGCAAGGACATATCATGACGTCATCAACCGCCTTCGAGCAGGCATTCGGTTTTGCGCGCAAGGATGTGACGCTCGGCAACTGGCGCGAACAGCCGTTCAACCGCTGGGCGTTCCAGAATGTCGGCGAGATGGTGCGCAGCGCGCGGATCCCGGCCGGCGAGGGCAAGGTCGAGGGCGAGTCGGTCGAGCTCGGTGGGCTTCTGGCGGAAACCGTGGCGATCAATGGCCGAAGCGAGACCGTGGCCGGCTTCCTCGAGCGCTCGTCGACAGACGCGCTTGCGGTGATGAAGCAGGGGCGCTTCGTCGGCGACTGGTTCGCGCCGACGATGCAGCCCGAAGCGCGGCACCTCATCTTTTCGATCTCGAAGTCGCTGACGGCGATCCTTGCCGGCAGCCTCGAAGGCGAGGGCAAGCTCGACCCGAATGCGCCGGTGACCGACTATGTGCCCGAGGCCAAGGGCTCGGTCTATGCCAATGCCAGTGTGCAGCACGTGCTCGACATGACCGTCAGCCTCGATTTCGACGAAGCTTATCTCGATCCCGAAAGCGCGTTTGCCCGCTACCGCCGCGCCACGATGTGGAACCCGGGCGGTGGCTCCGAGACGCTGCTGGAGTTCCTCGTTTCGCTGCAAAAGCTGGATGAGCCGCACGGAAAAACCTTCCGCTATCGTTCGCCCAATTCCGACCTGCTCGGCATCATCGTCGAACGGGCCTCGGGGCAGCGTTATGCCGAGCTGATGTCGGACAAGCTGTGGCGGCCGCTGGGTGCGGTGCGCGACGGCTTCGTCAGCGTCGACGCGGAAGGCTCGTCGCGTGCTGCCGGCGGCGTGTCGGTGGCGGTGCGCGACCTTGCGCGGGTCGGCGAGATGATGCGGCAGGGCGGTGTCGGCGAGGGCGGGCGGATCGTGCCGCAGGCCTGGGTCGAGGACACCATCCATGGTGGCGATGCCGAAGCCTGGCAGCGTGGCACGATGACCAACTTGTTCGCCCATGGGCGCTATCGCAACAAATGGTACCAGAGCGCCAATGCGAGCGGTGCCTATTGCGGCATCGGCATTCATGGCCAGTGGCTCTATGTCGACCCCAAGGCCGAGGTGGTCATCTCCAAGATGTCGTCGCAGGCGTTGCCGGTCGACGATTCGCTCGACCTCGACAATGTCGCGTTCTTCGAGGCTATCTGCGCGAGGGTTTGACGGGGTCGGGCTTTCGAGTTCTGTCGAACTACCCCCTCTCCGTCACGGCTTCGCCGTGCCACCTCTCCCCCACTCCGTGGGGGCGAGGAACCCAAGTTCTGCCAGGTTGCTACGCGATTTCGCGCAGGATGTGGTCGTGCAGCAGCTGTGCCGTCGGTGACAGCGTGCGGCCGTGCACGGTGATCAGGCTGTAGGGCTGGACGTTGATGTCGAAGGCGATCGGCAGGATTTCGATCGACCCGGCCAGCCCGCTCTCGCTGTTGACGAATTTGGCGACGTCGATGGCAATGGGCGCGATGGCGTCAGACTGCGCCACCATCACCAGCGTCAGCAGCAGCGAACTGGTGTTGAGGATTCGGTCGGGCATGCGGACGTTGCGGCTCATGAAGATGCCCTGCACCGTCTGGCGCAGCAGCGAGCCACCGGGCTGGAACACCCAGTCGAACTCGGCGAGACGCTCCAGCGCAATCGTTCCGGACCCGGCCAGCGGATGGCCGCGGCGGACGATGAGGCAGGCCTTTTCGATGCCGATGATGCGGCTTTCAAACAGGCGCGGGTCGAGATCGTCGGGCACGCGGGCGACGATGAAATCGTGGCGCGAGGCCAAAAGTTCGCGCGCCAGTACGGCACTGGTCTCGATCTGGACGCTGATTTCGATGCGCGGGTAGCGCTCGCGGATCTTGCGGATCGCCGGCACGGCGAGTTCGATCGCCGGCGCGGTCACGGCACCCATGGCGACGGAGCCGCCCTTGCCGGACTTGAGGTCGGAGATCTCGCGGTCGACCTGCTGCATTTCGAGCAGGATAGCGCGGCCGCGGCGGGCGAGGGCTGCGCCATAAGGCGTGAGCCGGATGCCGCGCGGCAACCTTTCGCAGATCTGCACGCCCAATATATCCTCGATCTCGGAGATCATGCGCGAGGCGGCGGGCTGGGAGATGTTCATCACCTGGGCCGCGGCGCTGATCTGGCCATGATCCTCGAGCACCACCACCATGCGCATGTGGCGCAGCTTGAGGCCGCTGCGCAGAAGCGTTTCGCTCTCGTTCAGGCGCACGCTGGTGGGGGACCGGACGTCGATAGGCATGTCGACCATGGCTGCGGTTCCTCCCGTGCCGTGCCCGGTTCAGCGACCGGGCAGCACCAAATGCATACCAGAAATGATATGCTGTACAGCTAAAATTGCATTTGACTGTTATGTCACATTCTCTGACGTTAAGGGCAGTCGCGAGTTCGATGTCAGCCAGCCGGACGCTGGCGCATCGAGCGGAGGAAACGCAGGGCTCGCGGCCTTTTGGGAGAAAGTCACAGAATTTTGGCTTAGCCGCGCCGTTCATGGCGGGGCCACGCGCGAGCGCTGTCCGCGCGCCGGCACTTCACAAGGGAGAAGAAGGTGAAGATCATCAAGACGTTCGTAGCCGCCCTGGCGGTTGGCCTTTCGGCCATGACCTTTGCGGCCGAAGCCCAGGACAAGGGCCTGGTTGGAATCGCCATGCCGAACAAATCCTCGCTGCGCTGGATCGCTGATGGCGATGCGCTCAAGGCGGCACTGGAATCCAAGGGTTATACCGTCGACATGCAATATGCAGAAGACGATATCCCCAACCAGCTCGCCCAGATCGAGAATCTGGTGACCAAGGACGCCAAGGCGCTGATCATCGCGTCGATCGACGGCACGACGCTGTCGGCGGTGCTGCAGCAGGCAGCCGACAAGGGCGTCAAGGTCGTCGCCTATGACCGCCTGATCCGCGAGAGCGGCAATGTCGACTATTACACCACCTTCGACAACTTCAAGGTCGGCGTGCTTCAGGCAGATTCGCTGCTCAAGGGCCTCGGCTATCCGGAAAAGCCCGGCCCGTTCAACATCGAGCTGTTCGGCGGTTCGCCTGACGACAACAACGCCTTCTTCTTCTACGACGGCGCGATGTCGGTGCTGCAGCCGCTGATCGACAAGGGTACGCTTGTCGTCAAGTCGGGCCAGATGGGCATGGAAAAGGTCGGCACGCTGCGCTGGGATGCCGCGGTGGCGCAGGCCCGCATGGATAATATCCTCTCCGCCAACTATTCCGACGGCAGCCGCGTCGATGCTGTGCTGGCGCCTTATGACGGCCTGTCGCGTGGCATCATCTCGTCGCTGCGCGGCGTTGGCTACGGCACAGCCGAACAGCCCTGGCCGATCATCTCCGGCCAGGATGCCGAAGTGCCTTCGGTCAAGGCGATCATCGCCGGCGAACAGTATTCGACGGTGTTCAAGGACACCCGCGAGCTGGCCAAGGTGACGGCAAATCTCGTCGATGCCGTGCTTTCTGGTGGCAAGCCGGAGATCAATGACGAAAAGACCTACAACAACGGCGTCAAGGTCGTTCCGTCCTACCTCCTGGTCCCGGTCTCGGTCGACAAGTCCAACTACGAGCAGATCGTGGTCGGCTCCGGCTACATCAAGGCGGAAGAGCTGAAGTAGGCCAAAGCGCCCTTCTCGGACCTCACCCTTCTCCCGCAACAGCGGGGGAAGGGCAGGTTCCACCCACGGGCGTTTTCTTCTCTCCAGAAGTGCGGCAGACTGCGATGTCTTTTGTATAAGAGCGCCATGCGCCCGAACGACGCGCAAAGGCCGCTCTAGCACTTTGAATTTGCACATTTTTTGCCAACGCCAAGTGACGTCACTTAGCTGAAAAATGCGCGGCCATGCTGGATCGAGAGCTCGAATGACGAACAGCACCATTCTGGAAATGCGCGGCATCACCAAGACGTTTCCCGGCGTCAAGGCGCTGGAACAGGTCAATCTGCAGGTCAAGCGCGGCGACATCCACGCGATCTGCGGCGAGAATGGTGCGGGCAAGTCGACGCTGATGAAAGTTCTCTCCGGCGTCTACCCGTTCGGCAGTTACGAAGGCGAGGTCGAGTACGAGGGCAAGGAGTGCCGCTTCAACGGCATTCACGACTCCGAAAAGCTCGGCATCGTCATCATCCACCAGGAGCTGGCGCTGGTGCCGCTGTTGTCGATCGCCGAGAACATCTTCCTTGGCAATGAGCAGGCAAGCCGCGGCATCATCAACTGGGACAAGGTGCAGCGCCGCGCCGGCGAGTTGCTGAAGAAGGTCGGCCTCAAAGAAGCCCCCGACACGCTGATCACCAACATCGGCACCGGCAAGCAGCAACTGGTCGAGATCGCCAAGGCGCTGGCCAAGGACGTCAAGCTGCTCATTCTCGATGAACCGACAGCCTCGCTGTCGGAAAAGGACAGCCACGCGCTGCTCGACCTGCTGCTCGAGTTCAAGACGCAAGGCATCACCTCGATCATGATCTCGCACAAGCTGAACGAGATCAAACGGATCGCCGACCAGATCACCGTCATTCGCGACGGCAAGTCGATCGAGACGATGGACAAGGCGGATATCACCGAAGACCGGATCGTCACCTCGATGGTCGGCCGCGCGCTGGAAAACCGCTACCCGTCGCGAACGCCGAAAATTGGCGAGACCATTTTCGAGGTGAAGAACTGGTCGGTCTATCACCCGCTCAACCTCGAACGGCAGGTCATCAAGAACGTCAATCTGTCGGTGCGCAAAGGCGAGGTTGTCGGCATTGCCGGGCTGATGGGAGCAGGGCGCACGGAACTGGCGATGAGCGTCTTTGGCCGAACCTATGGCGCCAAGATTTCCGGCGAGGTGTTTCTGCATGGCAAGCCGGCCGACACCAGCAATGTCGGCAAGGCGGTTGCCGCCGGGCTCGCCTACGCCACCGAGGACCGCAAGGTCTACGGCCTCAACCTGATCGACCACATCAAGCACAATGTGACGATCGCCAACCTGCCTGGCATCTCGTCGAAGTCAGGCGTCATCGACGACAACAGCGAGGTCAGGGCGGCCAACGAATACCGCAAAAAGACCAACATCCGCTCGTCGAGCATCTACCAGATCACCGGCAATCTTTCCGGCGGCAACCAGCAGAAGGTGGTGCTGTCGAAGTGGCTGTTTGCCAACCCCGACGTGCTGATCCTCGACGAGCCGACACGCGGCATCGATGTCGGGGCGAAATACGAGATCTACACGATCATCAACAAGCTGGCGGAGGAGGGCAAAGGCATCCTGGTGATCTCTTCGGAGATGCCTGAGCTGCTCGGCATCTGCGACCGCATCTACGTGCTGAACGAGGGTCGCATCGTCGGCGAACTCTCAGGCGAGGAAGCATCACAGGAAAAGATCATGCGGGCGATCGTCCGCGGCGAAGAGAAGGTAGCGTCATGAGCACGGAAACCGCACCGCCCGTCGTCAACGCCGCCAAGGCCTCGATGCAGGGCGCGATGAAGGAAAACTTGCGCGAATACGGCCTCGTCCTGGCGCTCGTCATCATCATGGTCTTCTTCCAGGTGATGACCAACGGCATCCTGTTCCTGCCGGTCAACCTCACCAATGTCGTTCTCCAGAACTCCTACATCATCGTCATGGCGCTCGGCATGCTGCTGGTCATCGTGGCCGGCCATATCGATCTGTCGGTCGGTGCGGTGGCGGGTTTCATTGGTGCGGTCGCGGCACTGCTCATGGTCGACTACGGCGTCAACCCGCTGCTGGCCGGACTGCTGTGCATCGCATTGGGTGCCGGAATTGGCGGCGTGCAGGGCTATTTCATCGCCTACATGAAGATCCCGTCCTTCATCGTCACCCTGGCCGGCATGCTGGTGTTCAAGGGGCTGTTGCTCAACGTTCTCAGCGGCCGTTCGGTCGGCCCGTTTCCGCCGGTGTTCCAGCTGCTCAGCGCCGGTTTCATTCCCGACTTCCTGGGACCGGTGACCCTTGTCGCGCCAACCCTCAACGCTGCCGGCGGACCGACGCCAGGAACGGGCATCGTGCTGCATTCAACGACGATGCTGATCGGCATCCTGATCGTTGCGGCGATGCTCTACTTTGCCTTGAAGAGCCGTCGGAACCGCGAAGAGCATGGTTATGCCGCCGAGCCGTTCTCGTTCTTTGTCGTCAAGAACCTGGTCCTGTCGGGGATCATCCTGTTTTTGATGTACAAGTTCGCCTCGTTCAAGGGCTTGCCCAACGTTCTTGTCGTCATGGGGATACTGATCGCCTTGTTCGTCTTCGTGACGAAGCGCATGACGTTTGGCCGGCGCATCTATGCCATGGGCGGCAATGAGAAGGCGGCAAAGCTGTCGGGCATCCAGACCGAAAGGCTGACATTCTACATCTTCGTCATCATGGGCATGCTGGCAGCCCTTGCCGGCCTGATCTATTCCGCGCGCCTCAACATGGCGACGCCCAAGGCGGGTGCTGGGCTTGAACTCGACGTCATCGCCGCGGTGTTCGTTGGCGGTGCGTCCGCACTCGGCGGGGTCGGCCAGGTTGCCGGCGCGGTCATCGGTGCCTTCATCATGGGCGTCATGAACAACGGCATGGGGGTGATGGGCATCAACATCGACTGGCAGCAGGTCATCAAGGGCCTGGTGCTGCTCGGCGCCGTCGCCTTCGACCTCTACAACAAGAAAAAGGCTTAAGCCGCGGCAAGCGGCTGAAGGCACCGCCGCACGGCGGGGCCACAATCTGAAAGACCAAGACTTTGAACGGCGAGCGGCGATGGCCGCTTGGCGAAGGGAATGGATTTTGCCCATTGCCGGCAACGAGGCCAGCGACGCGGCGAAGGTAAAGGAGTACCGGAATGCTGATGTCCCAGATTGTCTCCGCCGACGGCAAAAGCCGCGTGGCGGTGCGCGAGGACGAGACCGCGCGGTTGGTCAACGACGCCAAGTCGATCTACGCACTCGCCTTGGAGGCGGTGCGCGCCGGGACCTCGCTTGCGACAATCGTTGCCGACCGCGGCTTGGGTGAAGCGGTTGACCTGACGGCTGCCTGCAAGGCCGGACAGCTGCTGTCGCCGGTCCGGCATCCCGACCCGGCGCATCTGCATCTCACCGGCACCGGGCTTACCCATCTTGGCTCGGCGGCGACGCGCGACAGCATGCACAAGAAGCTCGACGCCGAGGGTGAGCAGGCGCTTACCGATTCCATGAAGATGTTCCGCATGGGTCTGGAAGGCGGCAAACCGGGGCGCGGGCAGGCCGGGGTGCAACCGGAATGGTTCTACAAGGGCAACGGCAACATGGTCGTCGATCCCGGCAAGGCGCTGGTGTCGCCGCACTTCGCGCTCGATGCCGGCGAGGAGCCGGAGATCGCCGGGATCTACCTTGTCGGCGACGACGGCACGCCCTACCGCATCGGCTTTGCGCTCGCCAACGAGTTCTCCGACCACGTCACCGAGCGCATCAACTATCTCTACCTCGCCCATTCCAAGCTGCGGAACGCCTCGTTCGGCCCGGAGATTCTCGTCGGCGATCTGCCTGCTGATGTCAGGGGCACCTCGCGCATCGTCCGCGCCGGCAAGACGATCTGGGAAAAACCGTTCCTGTCGGGCGAGGCCAACATGTCTCACAGCATCGCCAATCTCGAGCACCATCATTTCAAGTACGGTGTGTTCCGCCAGCCGGGAGATGTGCATGTACACATGTTCGGCACCGCGACGCTGTCCTTTGCCGATGGGGTGAAGGCCGAGCAGGGCGACGTGTTCGAGATCGAGGCGGCGGCGTTCGGGCTGCCATTACGCAACCCGCTCAAGCTGGCGCGGGCGGCGGCACCGGTCGCTGTGCGAACTCTTTAGGGACCAAAACGATGAGCATCGAGATGATGGGACGTTACCCGAGCCTTGTCGGCCGGCCGGTGCTGGTTTCAGGCGGGGCAACCGGCATTGGCGAAGCGCTGGTGCGGAACTTCGCCGCGCAAGGTGCGAGGGTTGGCTTCGTCGATCTCGCCGAGGCCGAAGGCAATGGACTTGCCGATGAGCTGACGGCAAAAGGTGCGACAGTGGCGTTCCGCTGCTGCGACATCACCGACATCGAGGCCTATCGCAAGGCGATTTCAGCGATCGAGGCGCTGCACGGTCCGACGCTGGCGCTGGTCAACAACGCCGCCAACGATACTCGCCACGACTGGCGCGAGGTCACGCCTGACTATTTCGACGCCCGCGTCGCGGTGAACCTGCGGCACTCGTTCTTCGCCATCCAGGCGGTGGCGCCGGGCATGATCGCCGCCGGCCAGGGCGCGATCGTCAATCTCGGTTCGATCGGCTGGATGAAGGCATCGGGTGGCTATCCCGTCTATGCCGCGTCGAAGGCCGCCGTGCACGGCATGACGCGTTCCTTCGCGCGCGATCTCGGCAAGCATGGAATCCGGGTCAACACGCTGGTGCCGGGCTGGGTGATGACCAAGCGCCAGCTCGAACTCTGGGTCGACGAGGCAGCGAATGCCGAGATCGACAAGGGTCAGTGCCTGTCCGGGCGCGTCTTGCCCGACGACATCGCGCGCATGGCGCTGTTCCTCGCCGCCGACGATTCAAGGATGTGTACGGCGCAGAATTTCGTCGTCGATGGCGGCTGGGTGTAGGGCAGCGAAGCGTTACAGTTCGCGGCTTCGGGAGGAGGATACCCCCACCCCTAACCCCTCCCCACAAGGGGGAGGGGGATCATGTCGTAGCTGTTTCACCGGGAGCCATTGCTGAAGAATGCGCGCCCGGAGTTCCCCTCCCCCTTGTGGGGAGGGGCTAGGGGTGGGGGTATCTTGGCGCAAGGATGTGCAAGCTTCGCCCGCGTCTACTCGACCATCGAGAAGCGATACTCGGTGACCTGCGAGTAGATCTCGTCGGGTCGCAGCACAGCGCTCGGAAAATGCGGGTGGTGAATCGCGTCGGGGAAACGCTGCGGCTCTAGGCACAGCGCGCCGTGGCGCACTGGCGCGATGCCGCCGCGCAAGGGCGGGGCGACCGGCAGGAAGGCGCCGTCATACAGCTGCAGCCCGGGTTCCGTGGTCCACAGGTCGAGCCGGATGCCTGATTGCGGGCCTTCGAGGCGCGCGGCGTGCCATGGCTCGGGCGCCGGCTGCATCGCGAGCACCCAGTTGTGGTCGTAGGCACTATGCGCATCGCCCGCGCCATTGCGGACGGGTCGAAGCTCGCGGAAATCGAAAATGGTGTCGTCGACGGCGGGCACCTCGCCGGTCGGGATGTTGTGATCATCCACCGGCGTGTAGGCCTCGGCTGCGATCTTGAGGCGGTGATCGAGGATCGAGCCGCCGCCGTCGAGATTGAAGTAGGCATGGGCGGCGAGGCTGACCAAAGTCGGCGCATCGGTGCGCGCGCCAAGCGCGATGCGCAAGCCGCCGGCGTCGAGCGCATAGCGGCAGGTGGCGATGACCTTGCCGGGGTAGCCCTGATCGCCAGCCTGCGAGATCAGTGCCAGCAGGACCGACCTGTCGTCGGCGTCGACGACGAGCCAGTTGCGGCGGAAGAACCCGTCACTGCCGCCATGGAGATGGGTGCCGCCGGCCTCGTTGAGATCGAGCTGGAATGCCTGTCCATCGAGATCGAAGCTGCCGCCGGCGATGCGGTTGGCGCAACGCCCGGCAATGGCGCCGAAATAGCCGCCATGGCTGAGGTAGCCGTCGAGATCGTCGAAGCCGAGGATGACCGAGCGCGGGCCGCTGGGCGTGGTGACGATCAGATCGGCAAGTGTCGCGCCGAAAGTCAGCACTTTTGCCCCGATGCCGTCGGCGGCGATGGTGATCGCCTGAACCACGCTGTCGTCGGGCATTCGACCGAATTCGCTGATCGGCATGTTGGTTCGCTCCGCGCGGCCATCGGGCCACGCGCAGGGTCGTGCAAACCGGCACGATTCTCAAGCGGCTTTTGCCTAGGCGGCAAGCAGGCTCTTGAGCTTGACCGACGGCGCGGCCAGCGCGTCGATGTCGGGGTGGGCCGATCTCGCGATCAGCATCTCGGCGAGGCGGATGTCGCGCGCGACAGCATTGCCGGGACCGATGCCGCTGGCAGCGACCAGGCGGCCATCGTGCTTGAGGTGGAACAGGATGAAGGCGCCGTCGTCGAGGTCACGGCGGATGGTGGTCTCGCCTTCGTCGGGCAGGCCGGCGATCTGCAGGCTGAGCCCGTACTGGTCGGACCAGAACCAGGGCACGCAGGCGTGAGCCTCGTCGGCGCCGAGCATGTTGCGTGCGGCGAGCGCACCGTGCTCCTGGGCGCTGCGCCAGACCTCCAGTCGGACGCGGCGGTCGCCATAGATTGCGAGCGGGAAGGAGCAGCAGTCGCCGGCAGCGAAGACATGCGCGTCGCTGGTGCGCAGTTGCGGGTCGACGGCAATGCCATTGTTGAGGGTGAGGCCGGCAGTTTCGGCCAATGCTGTGACGGGCACGGCGCCGATGCCGATGATGGCGAGGTCGGCGGCGACGACATGACCGCTGGCCAGTGCGATGCGGACGGACGTGCCGTCGTCGTTGATGGCGGCAATGCCATCGCCGCAGATGATATCGACGCCTTCGGCTGCGTGAGCCTCGTGGACGATGGCCGCGATTTCCTCTGGTACGCCGCGCATCAGGATGCGGGGCTGCGCCTCGATAACGGAGACGTCGGCCCCCAACTTGCGGGCGGAGGCGGCGAGCTCGAGGCCGATGAAGCCGCCGCCGATGATGGCGACATGTGCGCCGGCACGTAAGTGGCCTCGGATGGCGAGGGTGTCGTCGAAGGTTCGGAGGTAGACGCAGCGTGGACCCAGGCCCGGAAGCGGCAACATGCGCGGGGTGGCGCCCGTGGCGACCAGCAGCTTGTCATAGTCGAGGTCGGAACCGTCGGTCAGGCGCACGGAGCGGTTGGCGCGGTCGATGGATGTCACCGAGGTGGAGGTGAGCAGGTCTATGCGCTGTTCTGTAAGGCGGGCGGTATCCGCAATGACTTTGATGGAAGGCGCAACCTGGGCGGTCATCGCCTCCTTGGACAAAGGCGGCCGTTCATAGGGAAGGTGCGTTTCAGCGCCGACCAGCGTGACGGTGCCGTCGTAGCCGGCTTCGCGCAGGGCGAAGGCAGCGCGCGTGCCGCATTCGCCGGCGCCGATGATGACCATTCCCGCTGTCATCTCGGTCAACCCAGTTGGACGAAGACCTTGCCGGCGTCGACTTTCACCGGATAGGTCCTGAGGTTGACACAGACGGGCGCGCCGCGGGCGGCACCGGTCTTGTAGTTGAAGCGGCCATTGTGCTTGGGGCACTCGATGATGTCGCCCATGACCAGCCCTTGCGACAGGTGGATCTGCTCGTGCGTGCACAGGCCGTCGGTGGCGAAGAACTCGTCCTCCGGGCTGCGGTACAGCGCGAAGGTGCGCCCGGCATGGTCGAAGCGGATGACGTCTTCCTCGTCGATGTCCTCAGTCGCGCAGGCCTCGATCCAGTCGCTCATGTCTCTCTCCCTGGTGTTTGAAGGCTATTCGGCGGCGAGTGCAGTCTCGCTGTGGAACTCGTCGCGATAGGGCCGCGCCGTCGGCGGCAGCTCGCGCTTGACGAAATAGTCCTCGTTGCGGAGCTGGCGGACGAAGGCCGGCAGCATCTCGCGATAGCCGGCCCAGATCGATGGACATGGTGCCGGCAGGTCGTGCTTGATCATCTCGTGCAGCTTGGGCAGCGCGTGATAGGGCACCATCGGGAACATGTGGTGTTCGACGTGGTAGTTCATGTTCCAGTAAATGAAGCGGCTGACCGGGTTCATCAGCACGGTGCGGCTGTTGAGCCGGTGGTCGATGACGTTGTCGGCGAGGCCGCCATGCTGCAGCAGGCCGGTGAGCACATGATGCCAGGCACCGTAGAGCCGCGGCAGGCCGATCAGCATCAGCGGCAGCCACGAGCCGAAATAGAGGGCGACGGCGATGGTCGCGGCGTAGATCGCCACCCAGATGCGGGCGATGCGGATGGCCCTCGGCTGCTCGCTCTCGGGGATGAATGTCTTTTCCTCGGCGCCGATCACGCCTGATGCGTTGCGGACCATGTCGACAATGGCATGCCAGGCGTCGAGCAGGCCGACGAAGTTGAGCACGACACGCAGCAGATCCGGCGGGCGCATGACTGATATTTCGGGATCGCGGCCGACGATGACGGTGTCGGTGTGATGGCGGGTATGGCTCCAGCGCCAGGTCACCGGATTGCGCATGATCATGAAGCAGGCGATCTGGTAGACCGCATCGTTCATCCACGGCGTCTTGAACGCGGTGCCGTGGCCGCATTCATGCCAGCGCGAGTCGGTGGCCGAGCCGTAGAGCACGCCGTAGCAGAGGAAGAACGGCACGCACCACCAGCTGCCCCAGAGCGCTGTACCGGCAGCGCCGAAGGCAACGAGCAGGCCGAGCCAGATCGCGGTGTCGCGGATGGCCGGGCCGTCGGAGCGCTGCATCAGCTCCTTCATCTGCTTGCGCGGAATGTCGGTGTGGTACCACTCGGCGGCGGCGATGCCGCTGTCGATCGCGCGGCGCGCGCTCTCTCCCACAAGGCTGTAGTCGCGCGCCGAAGGCGTCACGGTCATGGCTCTCTCCCTGGAAGTCGGAAACGGTTCCGCGATGGGCGCTGGAGATCGTTCACTGCAAGGATGGTAACCCAAGATGCGATATTTTCAATCACATAATGATAGATTCTATCATTTTCTATCATGATGAAGTATGGTGAGAGCCTGTTGCAGGAGCGGACATGAGCAAGCGCCCGACCATCACCGATCTCGCCCAGGCGTCGGGCGTCAGCGTCGCCACCATCGACCGGGTGCTGAACGGGCGCTTGCCGGTGCGCGAGGAAACGCAGCGCCGCGTCTATGAGGCGGCGACCGCAATCGGCTATCACGCCGCCGGGTTGATCGCGCAGCGCATGCGCAAGGAGCTGCCGGTGCATCGGCTCGGCTTCCTGCTGCTGCGCCCGAAGGATGTGTTTTACCGTGCCTTCGCCAACGAGCTGGAAAAGGCGATCGCCCAGGCGCCCGGTTTCCGCGGCACCGCGGCGATCGAATTCGCCGATACGCTTGCGCCGGAAGAAATTCTGGAAAGGTTGCGGCGCCTGGCGGCGAGTTGCGATGCGGTGGCACTGGTCAGTCCCGACCATCCGAGCGTGACGGCGGCGGTGGCTGAATTGAAGGAGCGCGGCATTCCCGTGTTTTCGCTGCTGTCCGACTTCGCTACGGGAATTCGCGAGGGCTATGTCGGCATCGACAACCTCAAGGTCGGGCGCACGGCTGCCTGGATGATCTCGAAATGCGCCCGCAGGCCAGGCAAGGTGGCGCTGTTCGTCGGCAGCCACCGCTTCCATGGCCACGAACTGCGCGAGATCGGTTTTCGCGCTTTCTTCCGCGAACGTGCGCCCGGTTTCACGCTGCTCGAGACGATCGTCAACCACGAGTCGCATGAGGTCACGCAGGAAGTCGTTGCGGGTCTGCTCAGCCAGCATGACGACCTCGTCGGTTGCTACGTCGCTGGCGGTGGCATCGAAGGGGCGATCTCCGCGCTGCGCCAGGCAATGCCCGCTCCGCTGCCGGTGCTGGTCTGCAACGAGATCACAGTCGACACGCGCGCAGCACTCGCCGACAATCTGGCGGATATGGTGATCGCAACGCCGCTGGCGCCATTGTGCCGCGAACTGGTCGGGCTGATGGCGCATGCGATCGAGGAAGGAGCGGCCAATGCTCCCGGGCAGACTTTCCTGCCCTTCGACATCTTCCTGCCTGAGAACATCTGATCCACCATGCGGCTGGAAGTGCGAATCTATCAGAGAATGATGGATTCTCGTCATTATCCAGATTGACTATTCCGTTTATCGGGAGGATTGGAACGAAAATATCGCATCTTGTCTGCCGCGATCCCGGAGGAGAAAATTGGCATGACCAGCAAGCTCACTTTCGCGCTGAACCATATGGTGGCTCCCGGGCTGAAGCCGGCGGCATTCTTCGCGCTGTGCCGCGAGCTCGGTATCAGCGACGTCGAGATTCGCAACGATCTCGCCGGCAACGCCATTCTCGACGGCACGCCCGCTAGGGTCATTCGCGACCTGGCCGCGGAAAATGGAATATCTATTGCAAGCATCAACGCGCTGCAGCGCTTCAACGAGTGGAATGACGCACGGCAAGCCGAAGCGATCGAGCTTGCCGACTATGCCCGCGACGTCGGCGCCACAGCCCTGGTGCTTGTACCGGTCAATGACGGCACGGGGCAGGCGGACGGGGACCGCCAGCGCAACGTCAGGGAGTCGCTGACGGCACTGAAGACCATCCTCGGCGATCGCGGCGTGCGCGGCCTTGTCGAGCCGCTTGGCTTCGGGATCTGTTCATTGCGCTCAAAGCGCGAGGCAGCCGCGGCGATAGCCGATGTTGGCGGCCTGGATGTTTTCCGGCTTGTGCATGACACGTTCCACCATCATCTCGCCGGCGAACCCGACATTTTCCCCGGAATGACCGGTCTGGTGCACATTTCCGGCGTCGATGATCCCGCTGTCGGCGTGGCCGACATGCGCGACCCGCACCGGATCCTGGTCGATGCCCGCGACCGGCTCGACAATGTCGGGCAGATCCGGGCGCTGATTGCTGGCGGCTACTCCGGGCTGCTGTCGTTCGAGCCGTTTTCGCCCGCCGTGCACCATCTCGCTGAGCCGCAGGCGGCGTTGGCACAGAGCATCGAATTCATCCGCTCGCGGGTCTGATCGCGCTCCACAAACGCAGGAAAGCCAGAGGCCGGCCGCATCGGGCCGGCCTCTTTGCGTTTGTACGCAAGATTGATCGCGCTGGAATGGAATATCGCTTGACGTTCAGGCGGAATATGGAATAAACATTTCATATTATAAAAACACGGCCCGAACATTCTGAATTCAGGGCCGACACCATCGGGAGGCGGGCGGCGCATCTACATCGCAGAGGAGCGATGGTGGCGCCCGTGGATATGAGCCTTCGGCGCAGCCGCGGGCTTCCGGCACTGTGGGGTGCAGCCGGGCACCATTCGTGGAGGAGAGTAATCATGAAGAAGTATTTGCTCGGCGCTGCCATTTCCGCGCTGATGGCCGGCTCTGCGTTTGCCGGCGACGTCGGCGTCAGCATGGCCAATTCGGACACCTTCCTGACTGTCCTGCGTAAGGGCATCGAGAAGTCCGCGGCCGATGCCAGCCAGCCTGTCGTCATCGAAATCGCTGACGACGACGTCAACAAGCAACTCAGCCAGGTCCAGAACTTCATCGCCGCCAAGGTCGACGCCATCATCGTCAACCCGGTCGATACCTCGGCCACCGGGCCGATGACCAAGCTTGCCAACGACGCCGGCATTCCGATCGTCTATGTCAATCGCGAGCCGATCGACGTCGGCGCGCTGGGTGCGAAGGGCGCTTTTGTCGGCTCGAACGAAGTCGATTCCGGCACGCTGGAAACCAAGGAAGTCTGCCGCATCCTCAAGGAAGCCGGCAAGACCGAGGCGGGCATCCTGATCATGGTCGGCGACCTTGCCAACCAGGCAGCCGTGATGCGCACCAAGGACATCCATGATGTGAATGCCGGCAGCGAATGCGGCGTCAAGCTGAACGTCATCGACGAGCAGACCGCCGGCTGGGATCCGGTCAAGGCACAGGACCTGATGACCAACTGGATCGCCGCCGGCCACAAGCCGGATGCCGTTATTTCCAACAACGACAACATGGCGATCGGCGCGATCAACGCCATGAAGGCGGCCGGTTGGGACATGAAGAGCGTGATCGTGGCTGGCGTTGACGCCACCCAGGAAGCGCTCGCCTACATGAAGGCCGGCGACCTTGACGTGACCGTGTTCCAGAACGCTGCGGCACAGGGCGGCGGTGCAGTCGAAACGGCGATGAAGCTCGCCAAGGGCGAAGCGGTGACATCGCCTGTGTGGGTGCCGTTCGAGCTGGTGACCCCGGCGAACATGGACAAGTACACCACCAAGAACTGATATGATCTGACCAATGCGCCGTCGGCCAACGGCGGCGCATTTCCCCACAAGGACCACGCCCCGCGCGAAAAGTCGGGCCGGCCTGGGAGGACCAATCATGCAAGACACTGGCACGATGGAAGCGGCGCCTGCGGGCGGTGCCGCGGTGGACGGCGGCTATCTTCTCGAGGTCGAAAACGTCCGCAAGGAGTTCCCGGGTGTCGTCGCCCTCGACAATGTCCAGCTTCGCCTCAAGCGCGGCAGCGTGCATGCCCTGATGGGCGAGAACGGTGCGGGCAAGTCGACGCTGATGAAGATCGTGGCCGGCATCTACACGCCCGATTCCGGCAGCTTCAAGCTGCGCGGCGAGGACATCAAGCTGCGAGGCCCGCTCGATGCGCTCGAACACGGCATCGCCATGATCCATCAGGAGCTGAACCTAATGGCGCCGATGACGGTGGCCGAAAACATCTGGATCAGGCGCGAGCCAACAAGCCGCTTCGGCTTCGTCGACCATGGCGAGATGCGGCGCAAGACGGCTGCATTGTTCAAGCGCCTCAACATCGACATCGATCCCGATATCCAGGTCGGCACGCTGAGTGTCGCGAGCCGCCAGATGGTCGAGATCGCCAAGGCGGTGTCATACGAATCCGACGTGCTGATCATGGACGAGCCGACTTCGGCGCTGACCGAGCGCGAGGTCGATCACCTGTTCACCATCATCCGCGCCCTGCGCGAACAGGGCAAAGGCATCATCTACATCACCCACAAGATGAACGAGCTGTTCGAGATCGCCGACGAGTGTTCGGTGTTCCGGGATGGCAAGTACATCGCCACCAAGGCGTCGACCGAAGTGACCCGCGACGAAATCATCCACATGATGGTGGGCCGCGAGATCACCCAGATGTTCCCCAAGGAAGAGGTGCCGATCGGCGACGTCGTGCTGTCGGCCAAGGGGCTGACGCTCAAGGGCGTATTCACCGACGTTTCCTTCGACGTGCGTGCCGGCGAAATCCTCGGCATCGCCGGCCTCGTCGGCTCGGGCCGCTCGAACATCGCCGAGACGATCTTTGGCGTGACACCGGCTGATGGCGGCACGATCGAGCTGTTCGGCAAGACCGTGCGCATCGACAGTCCGGCGACCGCCATGAAGCACGGCATGGCTTTCCTGACCGAGGACCGCAAGGAAACCGGCTGCTTCCTGCTGCTCGACATCCAGGAAAACACCCAGATGGCGGTGTTGCGGTCGCGCTACGTCAAGAACGGCTTCGTGCAACAGAAGCAGCTTGGCAAGGATTCGGTCGAGATCAGCCAGGCACTCAGGGTGAAGACACCCGACATGGCCGAGCCGATCATCAACCTGTCCGGCGGCAACCAGCAGAAAGTGCTGATCGCGCGCTGGCTTTTGACCAAGCCCAAGATCCTCATCCTCGACGAGCCGACGCGCGGCATCGACGTCGGCGCCAAGGCCGAAATCCATCGCCTGATCTCGAAGCTCGCGGGGCAGGGCGTGGGGGTCATCATGATCTCGTCCGAAATGCCCGAGGTCCTGGGCATGAGCGACCGCATCATGGTGGTGCACGAGGGCCGCGTCACAGGCTTCCTCGACCGCGCCGAAGCCAGCCAGGTCAAGATCATGGAACTCGCGTCGCACTGACGCCAATTAGCTCAAGGGTGGAAGAACCATGTCGACGAACGAGATTGCGGGTTCCGCAAACGTCATCGGAAGCAAGAAGCGCCTGCCGCCGGAGGTTTCCATCCTCGGCGTGCTGATCGGCATCGCCATCGTCTTCGAAATTCTCGGCTGGATATTCGTCGGCGACAGCTTCCTTGCCAACAAGCAGCGCCTGTCGATCATCATCCTGCAGGTGTCGGTGATCGGCATCATCGCTGTTGGCGTGACGCAGGTGATCATCACCGCCGGCGTCGACCTGTCCTCGGGCTCGGTCGTCGGCCTGGCCGCCATGGTGGCGGCAAGCCTGGCGCAGACATCGGCCAATCCGCGCGCTGTCTATCCCTCGCTGACCGACATGTCGCCGATATGGGCGATCCTGGCCGGGCTCGGCGTTGGTCTTCTGGCCGGCATGGTCAACGGCTCGCTGATCGCCAGAACCAAGATACCGCCGTTCATTGCCACGCTCGGCATGATGGTGTCGGCGCGCGGCCTTGCCAAGTGGTACACGCTCGGCCAGCCGGTGGCGCTGCTCGACGAGAGCTTCACCTGGTTCGGCAAGAGCTTCAACATCATGGGCTTTCCGCTGCCGCTGCCGGTCATCGTCTTCCTGCTCGTCGCCGTCATTTTCCACATCGCACTCGGCTATACCCGCTACGGCAAGTTCACCTATGCCATCGGTGCAAACCCGCAGGCGGCGCGCGTCTCGGGCATCAATATCGGCGGCCACCTGATCAAGGTCTATGCCATCGCCGGCCTGCTTTCGGGCCTGGCAGGGGTGATGACCGCGGCCCGCGCCGCCTCCGGACAGCCGGGCATGGGCGTCGCCTACGAACTCGACGCCATTGCGGCGGCGGTCATCGGCGGCACCTCGCTGTCGGGCGGCGTCGGGCGCATCACCGGCACTGTCATCGGCACGATCATCCTCGGCGTGCTGACTTCGGGCTTCACCTTCCTCAAGGTCGGCGCCTACTATCAGGAAATCATCAAGGGCATCATCATCGTGTCGGCCGTGATCATCGACCAGCACCGCCAGAACAAGCGCAAGAAGGCTTGAAGAAAAACAGGGCCGCCCGGCACCCGTCAGCGGGCGGCCCCATCCCTACAGATCAAGATTGCGGGCCCGGACGGCGCGGGCCATGGAAATGAGGTTGTCATGACAGTTCGGTTTGGTGTCCTGGGCGCAGGCCGCATCGGCAAGGTCCACGCCAAGGCAGTGGCGTCCAATGCTTCTGCAAAACTCGTTGCAGTGGCGGACGCGTTTGAGAAGGCGGCGAACGATCTGGCCGAGGCTTATGGCTGCGATGTGCGTTCGATCGAGCAGATCGAGGAGGCGTCGGATATCGACGCGGTGGTGATCTGCACCCCGACCGACACCCATGCCGACCTGATCGAGCGTTTCGTGCTCGCCGGCAAGGCAGTGTTCTGCGAAAAGCCGATCGACCTTGATGCGAAGCGCGTCGAACAGTGCCTTGCCGTTGTCGAGAAGGCCGGCGGCACGCTGATGGTCGGCTTTAACCGCCGCTTCGACCCACATTTCGCTGCCGTACGCAAGGCGATCGACGACGGCGCCGTCGGCAAGGTCGAGCAGGTGGTGATCACCTCGCGCGATCCAGGCCCGCCGCCGGCGGAATACATCACGCGTTCGGGCGGCATCTTCCGCGACATGACGATCCACGATTTCGACATGGCGCGCTTCCTGCTCGGCGCCGAGCCGGTGGCGGTGACGGCGACAGCGTCGGTGCTGGTCGACAAGAAGATCGGCGAGCTCGGCGATTTCGACAGCGTCAGCGTCATCCTGGAGACCGCGGCCGGGCAGCAATGCGTCATCACCAATTCGCGCCGTGCCACCTATGGCTATGACCAGCGCATCGAGGTGCATGGTTCGGACGGCATGGTGGCAGCCGAGAACCAGCGCGCCGTGTCGATCGAAGTCGCCAACGGCAAGGGCTATACCCGCCCGCCGCTGCACGACTTCTTCATGACCCGCTACACCGAGGCCTATGCCGCCGAGATCGCTGCCTTCGTCGCCTCGGTGACCAAGGGCGCCAAGGTTTCGCCAAGCGGCCGCGACGGGCTGATCGCGCTGCAGCTTGCCGATGCCGCGCTGAAATCGGCCAAGGAAGGCAAGACGGTTCGTCTCAAGGGCTGATCGCCGCAAGGCTCTCCGCCTCGGAGCATGGCTGTTCCGGGGCGGACAACCACAATATGTCGAAGGAATGAACATTCCGATTGACTGCATTGTGGAATTGAAATTTCATTGTTTGGCCTGCAGCAAACCAAGCAAGGCAGGCCGGCGCGGCGGAGCGACCGGGAGGAACACATGGCCGATCCCAACACCCAGCCTACAGCGCAACTCGACGTGATCACCATCGGCCGCGCCTCGGTCGATCTCTACGGCCAGCAGACCGGATCGCGGCTGGAGGACGTCGCGTCCTTCGCCAAGTCGGTCGGCGGCTGCCCGGCCAACATTGCCATCGGCACAGCAAGGCTCGGCCTGCGCTCAGCACTTCTGACACGCGTTGGCGACGAACATATGGGCCGCTACATCCGCGAGCAGATGCTGCGCGAGGGCGTTTCCGTCGAGGGGCTGGTGACCGACAAGGAACGGCTGACGGCGCTGGTGCTTCTGTCGGTCGAAAACGACAAGACGTTTCCGTTGATCTTCTACCGCGAGAACTGCGCCGACATGGCGCTGGTCGAAGACGACATCGATCCTTCATTCATCGCATCCTCCCGGGCGATCGTTGTCACCGGCACGCATTTTTCACGGCCCAACACGGATGCCGCCCAGCGCAAGGCGATGAAGCTGATCAAGCAATCCGGCGGCAAGGTGGTGTTCGACATCGACTACCGCCCGAACCTCTGGGGCCTGGCAGGGCATGCCGCCGGTGAAAGCCGCTACATCGCCTCCGACAAGGTGTCGAACCACATCAAGGGCGTGCTTGGTGACTGCGACCTGATCGTCGGCACCGAGGAAGAAGTGATGATCGCCTCAGGCGAGAGCGACTTGCTCGCGGCGCTGAAGACCATCCGCGCGCTGTCGGATGCGACAATCGTGCTCAAGCGCGGGCCGATGGGCTGCATTGTCTATGACGGGCCGATCTCAGACGACCTCGAAGCCGGCATCGTCGGCAAGGGTTTTCCGATAGAGGTCTATAATGTGCTTGGCGCCGGCGACGCCTTCATGTCGGGCTTTCTGCGCGGCTGGCTGGGCGGCGAAAGCCTGGGCACTTCGGCGACCTGGGCCAATGCCTGCGGCGCGTTTGCGGTGTCGCGCCTGCTTTGCTCGCCCGAAATTCCGACTTTCGAGGAGCTGCAGTTCTTCCTCAAGAACGGCAGCAAGCAGCGTGCGCTGCGCAAGGACGAGGCGATCAACCACGTTCACTGGGCAACGACGCGACGCAACGAGATCCCTTCGATGATGGCGCTTGCCTGCGACCATCGCAGCCAGCTCGAAGATGTCGCCGCGCGCACCGGCACCGATCCGGCGCGCATCCGCGACTTCAAGGTGCTGGCGGTCAAGGCGGCGGCCAAGGTTGCCGGCGGGCGCGATGGCTACGGCATGCTGATCGACGAGAAGCATGGCCGCGAGGCGATGTTCGAATTCGCCCGTCATCCCTTCGGCTGGCTCGGCCGGCCGGTGGAGCTTCCGGGCTCGCGGCCGCTGCGTTTCGAATTCTCGCAGGACATCGGCTCGCAGCTCGTCGAATGGCCGCTCGACCACACCATCAAGTGCCTGTGTTTCTATCACCCCGACGATCCGGCGGAACTCAAGGCCGAGCAGCAGCAGAAGCTGCGCACCCTGTTCGAGGCGGCGCGGAAAGTCGGCCGCGAGTTGCTGATCGAGATCATCGCTGGCAAGCACGGCAAGCTCGATGAGGACACCATTCCGCGCGCGCTGGAAGAGCTCTACGCGCTCGGCATCAAGCCAGACTGGTGGAAGCTCGAGCCGCAGGCTTCAGCCGGCGCGTGGAAGAAGATCGAGGCCGTCATCAACAACAACGACCTCTATTGCCGCGGTGTGGTGCTGCTCGGGCTCGAGGCGCCGCTGGCCGAGCTGGAAGTGGCGTTTGCCGCGACCGCTGACGCATCGGTGGTCAAGGGCTTCGCGGTCGGGCGCAGCATCTTTGCCCATGCGGCGGAAGAGTGGATGGCCGGCCGGATGAACGACCAGGCCGCGGTCGACGACATGGCCCAGCGTTTCGAACAGCTGACCAAGGCATGGCTTGCCGCACGGGACCGTCGGGCGGCATAAACAGACAGCTGAAGCGATGCTGGCATCCCCGGATGCACTGCTGCAGCGGGAGGAGGATACGATGACCAAGACCGTTCGCCTGACGATGGCGCAGGCGCTGACGCGCTACCTGACGCGGCAGATGACCGTGATCGACGGCAAGAAGCTGCCGCTGTTCGGCGGTGTCTGGGCGATCTTCGGCCATGGCAATGTCGCCGGCATCGGCGAAGCGCTGTACCAACTACGTGACGAGCTGCCGACCTATCGCGCCCACAATGAGCAGGCGATGGCGCATGCGGCGATCGCTTTTGCCAAGACCAATTTCCGCCAGCGGATGATGGCGGCGACCAGCTCCATCGGACCGGGCGCGGTCAACATGGTGACGGCGGCGGCACTTGCCCATGTCAACCGGCTGCCGGTGCTGCTCCTGCCCGGCGACGTGTTCGCCAATCGCGTGCCCGATCCGGTGCTGCAGCAGGTCGAGGATTTTGGCGACGGCACGGTTTCAGCCAATGACTGCTTCCGCCCGGTGTCGCGCTATTTCGACCGCATCACGCGGCCCGAACAGATCATTGCGGCGCTGGCGCGTACCATGCAGGTGCTGACCGACCCGGCCGAATGCGGGCCGGTGACGCTGTCGCTATGCCAGGACGTGCAGGCCGAGGCCTATGATTATCCAGAGAGCTTCTTCGCCGAGAAGGTGTGGTCGCAGCGCCGGCCACGGCCGGACCGTGATGAACTCGCGACCGCGGCCGAGGTGCTGAAGGCGGCGAAGAAGCCGCTGATCGTCGCCGGCGGCGGCGTGCTCTATTCCGGCGCATCCGAGGAACTCGACCGCTTCGTCCAGGCCACCGGCATTCCGGTCTGCGAAACGCAGGGTGGCAAGTCGGCACTGACTGACGAGCATGGGCTCAACATGGCCGCTGTCGGCGTGACCGGCACATCCGCTGCCAACCGGCTTGCCGAAGAGGCAGACGTCGTGCTTGCGGTCGGTACGCGGTTGCAGGATTTCACCACCGGCTCATGGTCGCTGTTCAAGAACACCGGCAAGACCATCATCGGTCTCAATGTCCAGCCGTTCGATGCGGCCAAGCACAAGGCGTTGCCGCTGGTGGCGGACGCCAGGGAAGGGCTCGCCGAACTCGGCGCCGCAGTCGCCGGCTACAGGGTGCCGGCATCGTGGACCGAGAATGCCAGGAGCGGAAAAGCCGAGTGGCGCATTGCGGCGGCCAAGGTGACGGCCGCGACCAACGCAGCGCTACCCTCCGACGCGCAGGTGATCGGTGCGGTCCAGCGCACGCTGGGCAGCGAGGTCATCGTACTGCACGCGGCTGGCGGCCTGCCGGGCGAGATGCACAAGCTGTGGCAGGCGGGGAGCCCCGGCTCCTACCACTCCGAATATGGCTTCTCTTGCATGGGCTACGAGATCGCCGGCGGGCTGGGTGCCAAGATGGCGCGGCCCGACAAGGAGGTCGTCATCATGATCGGCGACGGCTCCTACCTGATGCTGAATTCGGAGATCGCGACTTCAGTCATGCTCGGCCTCAAGCTCACCATCGTGCTGCTCGACAATCGTGGCTATGGCTGCATCAACCGGCTGCAGATGGCGACCGGTGGCGCCAACTTCAACAACCTCCTGCGTGACAGCCGCCATGAGGTGCTGCCTGACATCGACTTCGTCGCGCATGCCAGGAGCCTTGGAGCAAATGCCGAGAAGGCGTCGTCCATCGCCGATTTCGAGGCAGCGCTCGACCGCGCCCGCAAGAGCGAGCGGACGACTGTCGTTTTAATCGATACCGATCCGTTGATCTCGACCGACGCGGGTGGCCACTGGTGGGACGTCGCGGTGCCTGAGGTGAGCGCCCGTCCCGAAGTGAATGCCGCGCGCAAGGGCTATGAGGAGAAGCTCAAGCTGCAGCGGGTTGGAGACTGACGGCTTTACCCTCCCCCTTGTGGGGAGGGGCGGCGTGAAGCGGCGGGGTGGGGGTGCCCGGCGTCGCGCTCTTTCATCATACCCCCACCCGCGCCTGCGGCGCGACCCCCACAAAGGGGGAGGTAAGAATGGAGAACTGACGTGAAAGCCAAACTGGGCATGTCCCCCATCGCGTGGTGGAACGACGATCTTGCCGAACTGAGCGATGACGTGTCGCTCGAGGAATGCCTTCGCCAGTCGCGCTCGGCCGGCTTTACCGGCATGGAGCAGGGGCGCCGGTTCCCGAGCACGCCGGAGGAGATGCTGCCGATCCTGAAGAAGGCCGACGTGACTTTGTGCGGTGGCTGGTTCTCGGGCACGCTGGTCAATGACGAACTGGCCGCGAACAAGGATCGTATCCAACCGATGATCGATTTGTTCAAGGCGGTCGATGCACCGTGCATCGTCTATGGCGAGGTCGGCCGCTCGATTCAGGGCGATCGCTCGAAGCCGCTCGCCGGCAAGGCCGTGCTCTCCGACGACGAGATGAAGGCCTATGCCCGCAAGCTGACCGAATTTGGCGAATGGTGCGCCGGGCAGGGCATGCCTTTGTCCTATCACCACCACATGGCGGCGGTGGTGCAGTTCGAGCATGAGCTCGACGCCTTCATGAAGCATTCGGGCGAGGGCATTCCACTGCTGCTCGATGCCGGCCATCTCGCTTTTGCCGGCGGCGACGTGCTGCGCGCTATCGACAATCATCACAAGCGCATCAACCATGTGCATGTGAAGGACGTGCGCATGGACGTCATTGCGGCGCTCGACTGGACGAAGCAGTCGTTCCTCGATGCCGTGGCCCTCGGCGCCTTCACCGTGCCGGGCGATGGCTCGCTCGACTTCGGCAAGATCGTGCAGAAGCTCGCTGACCATGGCTACGAAGGCTGGTTCGTTGTCGAGGCCGAGCAGGATCCAAGAAAGAACCCGCCGCTGAAGATGGCTGAGGTCGGCTACGCCGAGTTGATGCGGGTGATGACTGCCGCCGGCTACACGGTGGAGACGCAGGGCTATGCCAACGCATGACCCCCAGGAGCGCAGTCGGTCTTCGCTGGGGGCTATGCTTCAACACAAGGCATTGCAGCGGCCTTCGCGCGTCATGCATGCGCGGTGCCGCAGTGCTTGAGCATGGTGCCGGGGCCAGCTACGATCCCGACGGGATCACAGGCGAGGCATTGCGAAATTGACCAACGACCAGAACCATCCGTTCCTTCGCCCGTTGTGGAGGCGCATAGCGCTCGTTGGCTTCTGCGCTGCCTGGTCGATCTTTGAGTTCGCCACCGGATCGGCTTTCTGGGGCACGCTCGCCGGCGGCATGGCGGCCGTCGGCACCTACCAGTTCCTGATCGCCTACAAGCCTGACGCCGATAGCGAAGCCGGCAAGGAGTGAGACGATGTCCAGACTTCTGATCAAGCCCAAGCACGGCACCGGACGCGTCACCCATGTGACGCCCGAAAACGCCGGCTGGACCTATGTCGGCTTCGACCTGCACAAGCTCGAGCCCGGCGACACCTTCGGCGACTGGACGGCCGACCGCGAGACCTGCCTGGTGCTGGTCACGGGCAAGGCGCATGTCCGGGTCGGCGAAGACGATCTCGGTACGCTGGGCGAACGCATGTCGCCTTTCGAAGGCAAACCGTGGTCGGTCTACGTGCCGGCGGGCGGCGACTGGTCGGTGCGGGCCGAAACCAATGTCGAACTCGCCGTCTGTACGGCACCCGGCCTAGGCGGCAACCTGCCGGTGCGGGTGATCGGCCCTGACGACGTCAAGCAGGAGACGCGCGGCAAGGGCACCAACACGCGCTACGTCACCAATATCCTGCCCGAAGGCGAGCCTGCGGATTCGCTGCTGGTGGTCGAAGTCATCACGCCCGGTGGCCATACCTCGAGCTATCCGCCGCACAAGCATGATGAAGACAATTTGCCGGCAGAATCGCTGCTGGAGGAGACCTACTACCACCGGCTCAACCCGCCGCAGGGTTTCGCCTTCCAGCGCGTCTACACCGAGTTCAACGATGCCGGCCATCGCGATCTCGACGAGGCGATGGCGGTCGAAGACGGCGACGTCACACTGGTGCCCAAGGGCTATCATCCGTGCGCGGCCTGCCACGGCTACGACCTCTATTATCTCAATGTCATGGCCGGGCCGAAGCGAACGTGGAAGTTCCACAACGCCAAAGAGCATGAGTGGCTGCTGAAGGCCTGACAGCCGGCTCAGCCTGCACATTCCCGAACCGAGGAGAAAACGATGGCACGTAACAGGCCAACGGTGGCGGACTTGCGCGCGCTGAAAGGCAAAAGGCAACTGTCGAAGCTCAGGGTGACGACGCTGGATGAAGCGGAGGCCGCCGAGCGCGCCGGCATCGACCTTCTGTCGGTGACCTATGGGCTGATGCTCGACAAGCGCTTTCGCGACGCGGCACCGACCTGCTTTGCCGTGCCTGGCGACGAGTACGGCATGATGGGGGCGACGACTGGCGAGATCCTCCGCACGGCGGTCAAGCTCAGGGCTGCGAGCGCCGATGCCGTTTACTGTTCGGCGAGCCTGAAGACGATCCGACGGTTGCGCGACGAGCATATCCCGGTCTGTGGCCATGTCGGGCTGATCCCGACGCATTCGACCTGGACCGGCGGCTTCAGGGCAGTCGGCAAGACGGCCGAGACGGCGGCGCTGGTGTGGAAGCAGGTCAAGGATCTCGAGGATGCCGGCGCATTCGCCGCCGAGATCGAGGTCGTGCCGGCGGAGGTGGCTAGCGCGATCTCCATGCGCACCTCGCTGGTGCTGATCTCGATGGGAGCGGGAGCTGGTTGCGACGCGCAATATCTGTTTGCCGAAGATGTGCTTGGGCTCAATCGCGGCCACACTCCGCGCCACGCCAAGGTCTATCGCAACCTGGCTGTGGAATACCACCGCATCCAGCAGGAGCGGATCGCCGCGTTCAGGGAGTATGCTGGCGACATCGCCAGCGGTGCCTATCCGGCGACCAGCCACATGGTCGGCATCGATGCCGAGGAGATGCGCAGGTTCGAGGAATTTCTGAGCGGGCAGGCCTAGACCTGCCCGCTCCGGAAGGCGGTTCGCATATCAGCGTCTAAAGCGCCGTACTCAGAACTCGCGTCACCGGCTTCCGATCCGGATTGAGCATAATGTAGCTCGGCCGGGTTTCCAGTTTCAGTCGCTTGAGCATGATCCTGGTCTTGGCCAACAGCGTGTCGTCGCGCGATGCCGCCTCGAGCTTGTGCTCCAATGCTTCCAGCGTTTCGATGGCTTCCTCGCTGCGCTCCAGCGCGGCGAGGCTCTTGGCCAGCGAGAATTCGGCTCCAGCGAAATCGGGTGCGAGCGACAGCACCTTGCGGAACACATCCGCTGCCTCGATATGCCGAGACAGTGCCTGCAGTTCCATTCCCATTCTGAGCCAAGCCTTGGATGACGTCGGTACCGAGGTTGCAAGCGTTTGGAAGTGTGCCAGCGCCTCGCGGTGGTCGCCCTTGGCCGCCAGCAGCTGGCCGATGCCATAGAGCGCGCGGGAATGGTTGGAGTCGGTGGCAAGGATCTGTCGGTAGCCGTTCTCCGCTCGCGCCAGTTGGCCCTGCTGGTGGAAGCGCGTGACCTCGGAGAAGATGCCGTGGAGTGAACGGGGATCGAGACGGTCACCGTTATTGCGGCCGCTCTTGGTATGGATCATCGCGCAGTTTATCTTGCTCTCGGTGACGCCGAAGGCGAACTTGTATGGCTCGTCGCCGCGCAGGAAATCATAGGTCGTGAAGCCGTTCTCGATGGCCAGCTTGATGCAGTGGCCATGCAAGATCAGGCCGGCTGGGATGGATGTCACCGCCTCGTCACGGCCGGCCATGAAGAACAGCAACGCCTTCTTGACGGGGTCGACGAAGATGGCGAGCGCGCCCAGCGGCCGCTCGCCCTGCCACAGGACTGGCAGATACAGGGTGCCGTTCCTGAAACTGTCTCGCAGCACGCGGCGATTGTTGTGCAGGATGGCTGCCAACCGATCGCCCTTGCGGGCGCCCCATTTCACCCGCCAGAGCTCAAGCAGCGTGTCGATGTCGCGCTCGTAGCTATCGGCGTCGGCGCGGGTGATGCGCAGTTCACCCGCATCGACCTTGCGCAGGAAGCGTCGAAGCTTCTGCCTGGTGTTGGTGCTGAGCACATTGTCGAGATAGCCGTCGAAGGTATCCGGCAGGGCGGCAGCGAAGCAGCGGCAATTGTCGACATTGTCGGCTGCGTTGACGCGGCTGAACTCGCGCATCGCAAAGATGTCGCGGGAGAACTGGCCGATGAAGGCGAATATGCGCTCGCGCGACATGCGCAGGTTTTCGAGATTGAGCCGCGCCCAACCCATCTGGGCGACATGGCGGCCGAAGGCCTGCAGCGCCTTTTCGGCATGGACAGGATCGCAGATGGCGCCGGTGTAGTCGGCGGCATTGTTGCCAGCCATGTTGATCTCGTTGAAGAACAGGCCGGTCTTGCCGCTCATGCGGGTGCGCATGCGCAACGGCATCAGCGCGACATACGGCGATCCCGGATTGCCGAGGCGCGCGGCGAGAACGAACCAGGCGCCCTTGTAGAAGCGCATGTAAGGCACCAGCCAGTTCCACGAGGTGAAGAACTGCGCCTCCGGGTCGGCCTTGTACAGGCGTTCCCAGTCCTGCTGCAGCTTCGCCAGCGTTTCAACATCGGTAATGACGTCGACCTGCATCTGTGTCCCCCTCGATGACATGGCTTCCCCCTCGTTCAGCGCTCCATGAATGCGCGCGACATGCTGTCGGCGATCGGCTTGGTCAGATACCTGAAGAACGTCCGCTCTTCGGTCTGGACCAGCACTTCCGCCGGCATGCCAGGCGTCGGCGTGAAGCCGTGGACCCGTGCGATCTGGTCCGGCGCCAGGCTGACGCGAGCGACATAGACTTCGCGCGCCACTGGACCCGATGTGTCGGGCAGGGCGTCCGCGGAGACATAAATCACCTGGCCCTCGAGCACCGGCGTGGTGCGGCGATTGAGGGCGGTGAGTTGCACGGTCGCGTTCTGGCCGACACGGACACTGTCGATGTCGGTGCGGGAGATCAGTGCCTCGATAACCAACGGCACGTCTGATGGCAGGATCTCGACGATGGGCTTGCCGCTTTCGATGACGCCGCCGGCGGTGTGGTAATACATGCGTACGATGGTGCCGGCGACAGGCGCGTTGATGGTCACACGGCTGAGGATGCTCTTGGCCTGGCGAAGCTGCTCGCGGATCGTATCGAGGTCGCCTTCAAGGCTCTGCAACTGCTCGAGCGCGGCCTGCTTGTAGGCTTCCTCTGTCTGCTTGATCTGCTGGTCGAGCTTGATGATCTCGGCGCCGATCTCGGAGCCCTGGGCGGCCAGCCGGCCGATCTGCCCCTCAGCGTCGGCCATGGCGCGCTGGATCGCCTTGATTTCGGTCGCCCGCAGCAGGCCCTTGTCGAGCAGAGACTTCTTGCCGGTATATTCTTCCTTCATCAAGGCCAGCTGCCGTTGCACCGCGTCGTGCTGTTGCTGATAGCCGTCGGCGCGGTAGCGGTAGGCGGCGATGTTTTGTTTCAACAGCCCGATCTCGCTCTGGAGTTTGCCGCGGGCTGCGGTGAAATTCAGCTGCTGACCGTCGACGATCGGCTTGATCTCCGGATCATCGATGTTGTCGCTGACGTTGCTGGGGAAGGAGATTTCAGGCGCGCCGCTGATCTCGGCATTCAGCCGGGCGGCGATGGCATCGAGGCGTACCTGACGCAGGAAGAGCTGACGCTCGCTGGCTTCTGCTGCCGTTTCATCGAGGCGGACGAGAGGCTGGTCGTAGCGTACGCGATCACCTTCGCTGACCAACAGCTCCTTGATGATGCCGCCTTCCAGATGCTGGACGATCTTGTTCTGGCCAGCGGCGGCGAACGAACCCTGTGCGATGATGGCCGCGGCGAGCGGAGCGGTAAGAGCCCAGGTGCCGAAACCGCCGAAGGTGAGCGCGATGAGCAACAGGCCGATCCTGGTCTGCTTGCCGATCGAGCGCGGCACATCGGCGTACCATTCGAGATCATGGACTTTTGCGATTGCCGTGTCGCTCATGACATTGCCCCCTCAAGGAATCTGATGGCCGAACGAGCCGCCCTCGATGCTCAACCCGCGTTGGGCAAGCGCCTGGAGCACGTCCTGTCGCTGACCAAACAGGGCCACCGTTCCGTTGACCAGCAGCAGGATCTTGTCGACGCTGTGCAGCAATGCCGGCCGCTGCGTGATGGTGACGACGGTGATCTTGTTTTGCTTGGCGTGCTGGAGCGCACGGGCAAGCGCTGCGTCCCCGGCAGCGTCGAGATTTGAATTTGGCTCATCCAGCACCACCATGCGCGGATTGCCGAAGAAGGCGCGGGCCAGCGCGATGCGCTGCTTCTGGCCGCCCGAAAGAGGCGCGCCATCGGCGGCGACGAAGGTTTCGTAGCCATGCGGCAAGGTGGCGATCATCTCGTGGACGTCCGCCAATTGGGCCGCCTCGTAGATCTGGGCGTCGGTTGCATCCTCGCGCATGCGGCCGATATTTGCCTTGATCGAGGCCGGGAACAGCTGGACGTCCTGGGGCAGGTAGCCGATGTTTTCGCCGAACTGACGTGGATCCCAGTTGCGCAGATCCATCAGGTCGAGGCGTACATTGCCTGAGGTCGGCAGGATCGAACCGACCAGCATCTTGCCGAGCGTGGTCTTGCCGGCGCCCGAATTGCCGATGATGGCAAGAGAGTCGCCCGGAGCGAGTGCAAACGTGATGCCGTTGAGCACGACACGCTTGGTGCCTTGCGGCACGAACAGCAGCCGCTCGACATCGAGCCGGCCTTCCGGGCGGGGAAGGTTGAGCCGCTCGAAATTGAGCGGCGACGTCTGCAGCAGGCTGGCGATGCGGCCATAGGCGGAGCGTGACTGCACAACCTGGTTCCAGCCTTCGATGGCGCCTTCGATCGGGCCTAGCGCACGGCCGGCGATGATCGAGGCGGCGATCACCATGCCGCCACTCAGATGGCCATCGAGCGCGAGATGCGCACCCCAGCCGAGCATGGTGACCTGGGTCAGCAAGCGAACCGCCTTGGACATCGCGGCGAACGCGATGTTTCTGTCCTGTGCGAGGACTTGCGCCCTCAGCGAGCCGGCTGTGTCCTTGCCCCAGATGCGGACAGCCTCCGGGATCATGGCGAGTGCGTTGATGATCTGCGAATTGCGCGACATCGAGTCGAGATGCAGGTTGGCCTTGCTCTGGAAAGAATTGGCTTCGCTAAACGAGGCAGCCGTCGAGCGCTGGTTGATGATGGTGATCACGAGCAACAGCAACGCAGACGTGACAACAATGAAGCCGAGGTGGGGATGCACGAGAAACACGGCAAGCACGAACAATGGAGCAAGCGGCGCATCCAGCAGGGACAACAAGGTGCCCGAGACAAGGAATGAGCGCAGTTGCCCCAAGTCGCCGAGTGTCTGGTATTCGCGGCCGTTGCTGTGGAGTGCGGCACGCGCCGCCGCACTCAGGATTGGCGCGCCGAGCTGGGCGGCAACCTCGACGGCTGTCCGCATCAGGATGAAGCGACGGATTGCGTCGAACATCGCCTGAAGGATCACGGCGCCGACGATCACGATTGTCAGCATGACCAGCGTGTCGACCGAGCGGCTGGTCAGCACCCGATCGGAAATCTGGAAGAGATAGAGCGGTATTGCGAGCACGAGCACGTTGCTGGCCAGCGTGAACAGCATGACGATCAGCAGGTTGCGCTTGACGACGTTGAGGCCAGTCTTGAGCGAGGCAGAGAAATCCACCGGTCCGAGGCGCTTGTGGAAGACACCGCCCCCGCCACCGCCACCGCCGCCACCCCCGCCGCCACTGTCGATATCGCCGCCGTTCGGGCCCTTGGCCTCAGGCAGTTTTTCCCTTGCCCTGATCGGACCGTTGTCGGCGTCGATCACCTTGCCGACCGGCATCGACGTATCCTTCATTTCTGGCTTGGCCGGCCCTTGCGGCTCGCTTACCCGCATGTCGGGAGACACAGGCGCCGAAGCCGTGGCGGCTGCCGGGCGTGGCGGCTCATTCGAGGCTGATCTGGCCTGGGGAGCCGCAGCCTGAGGAGCCGCAGCCTGAGGAGCTGCGGCCTCAGGTTGGGGCGCGGCAATGGGTGCCTCCGGAGTTGCACGCGCGGTCTGTTGAGGCCGCGTGCCGGGTGCTTCGGCGGGGGCAGACGCTGGGGGGCGTTGAGCCGTAGCGTTCCGCTCCGGAGGTATGATCGAAGGCTCAGTCGGCCTTCCGGATGGCTGTTGCGCATGCGCCGTCGAGGCGGCCGCGGGAGATGCAGGAGTGGGAGTCGGAGCGCTGGTCGACCGGTGCTCCGCCGAAGCAGCAGGTTTGTCACTGGCAGCGTCGCGCAATTCACCGACGACGTTATCGATGTATCGCTCCAGCCGGTCGAGTGCCTGCTCCTGGGGAGCTACGGCATTCGACAATCTCGCTTGCGGGACGGGCTTGGCTTCGGATGACCGCGCGCGCGCCGGCGAACTGTCCTGGCTGTCGCCGTCGTCCGGTACGTTCTGAAAGGCACTCCAGCCTTGATCGCGGTCGTCGTTCATCCTGAGCCCCTCTAAAACTGCTTACCCCAGCATATGCTGCATGACGTCGGACGATCCGGAATCTGCGGCTTGCGGTGTGATGTTGTTGCCTTGGGAAGCGTCGCCGATGTCGTCGCTACCGTCGTCATCGAGGAAAGCCACGGCTTCGTTGATGAGTATGTCGGGGTCCTGCCCACCCAGATCCGGTTCGCTCGATACGAGGTTCGCCTGGATCAGGATCTCGTCGGAATAGCTGTCGCCGCCGACATAGATCTTGGAGTAGCCGTCGACGTCGACGATCGTCGCGTCGTTGACCAACTGGTTGCCGCCGGTGGTGATCGTCCATTCCGCGTCGGGATTGGCGACCATCTGGTTCATGGCAAGCGCCACCTGGTCGCTGTCGCCCACCACGGTTGTCTGCTTGATGTACTGCAGATTGTAGATATCGCCGGAGATGTAGAGCACGCGCAGTATGCCGATGCCGGCGAATGCGGCGTCCTGAAGGATTGAAGTCGGCAATTCCTTGTTGCCCGCCGCGAGATCGCCTGCCGCTGTGTCGTAGCCATCGGGCAACGGCTCGCAGGTGCCAGTACCGACATTGATGATGCTTGCCTGGTTCCACAGCAGGTTTCCGCCCGTCGAGGCAGAGCCTTCGCCAGTCGTCTCGAAGCCGTCGACGGCACCGATCATGTCATTGTCGATCAGCAGGTTGAGCTGGCTGATGATGCTGGCGTCGTAGACATTGCCGCCAACAATGATGAGGTCGTAGTAGCTGCCCAGTTCGTACAGGCTAAGGCCATTGAACGCGGTGTTGTCGCCGGTCGAAACAACCGACTGCACGCCGGATGACGAGGCGATGCAGATGTCATTGTCCATGACGAATGCATACTGCTCGATCCAGTTCATCATGATGAGGTCGCCCGAGATCTCGGTGACCACGTAGTAGGCCGGGAAACCGGCAGGGGGAGGCGCGGCCTCGCCGCCGGTGTCGGCGGAGGGGTCGATGTGCTTGAACATCGCGATGTTGAAGCTCTGGTTTTCGCCACCAGGATCGAACGGCCAGCCGCCAACCGCCGAGCCGACGCTGTCGACATCGCATGTGCCGTTGATCTGGACGATTGCATTGAGCGAGATATGGTCGCCCATGACGGCGATGACCTCTGCCGTAACCCACTCGTTGACCACCACGGCGTTGTTGATGACGGTGTTGCCACCGGTGGTGATCTCGACGCTCGGGTTCACACTGCCGTCGCCCCAGCCGTCCATGAAATCGCTGGAATCAGGAGGTGTATCTATGTCGAGCGGACCGTCCGGCCCTGCTTCTTCCTCATCGTCGTCCTGCTCCTTCAGGAAGTTGACGTAGTCCTCCATCTTGGGAACATCGGCCTCGTCGACCAACTGGCCGTTGAGGTATGTGCCTTCGAGGGTTTCGCCCTTTGTGGTGAAAACGTCCGCATTGCCATGACCGTCGGCACTGAAGGCGGTGAGCCGCACTGAGGCAGTCGTCACGAAGGTGGCCATGTCTTCGGTCGTGCCCGGTAGAGTCAGGTCGTCGATCGGCGACAGGTCGGCAGCGGCCTGTTGCAACTCGTCCAGCGAACTGTTGTCCAGCGCTGCCGGCGTAAACTTCAATCCGCTGCCGCCGAAACCGACATAGTCGTCGTCGGACAGCCGGATTTCCTGATTGATGATGGCGGCCAAATCGCCTGGCGGCTCGATCTGAGGCAGGACAACGCCGCCCGATCCGACCGTCGTGCCGTCGGGAAGGCGGGTGAAATCGTGGAGGAATGGTCCGTCGGGGATCGGTACGTCAGGAGCGGTGAAGGCAACCTTCGACCAGACCGTGATCTGCTCGATCTCGGGCCGCATCGCCAGATACGGCACATGCGGATCAAAATCCTTGAGGGTGTGGGAGGCGTCGACCTTGATGGCGACGGTCTCAGGGTCCGGAAGCTGGTTTTCAGCTTCTTGGGACGCCTTGAAGCCATCATAGGCCTGCTTCTGACGTGCTGCCTCGACGTTCATATCGAAGAGCCCGACGAAGTGGGCTATCGCGTCAGAGACCTTGTCCAAATAAACGGAATTCATCTGCCTAGCCTCCGCCCTTTGCGAACGGAACGGCAGCGCCTAGGCGCTCCCACCGGTCGCATTTGAGGACTGCGCGGAAAACTCCGCGCAGTCCGTTTCGTTTGGCTGTTGGTCGCAAATCATTCGACCAGCTTCAGACGATCAGGCGTTGTCGTCTTCGCCTGTCAGCGTCTCGGTGAAGTTGCCGCCTACAACGGTCATGTCGACCGTATTGCCTTGCAGGTTGGCACCCATCACGATCTGCTGGTTGAAGGCGCTGGTGTCGATGATGGCGTCGGCGCTGGCGAAGCTTTCACCAGTGACGTAACCGTCGTCGGAATTGCCCGAGCCCCAGTTGCCGCCTGCGCCACCTGCGCCACCGGCTCCACCAGTAGCTGCACCGACCGTGCCGCCGCCGCCGCCGCCGCCACTCCAGGCGCCGCCGCCAGTGGCGTTGCCGCCAGTGCCGTCAGCCCAGGCGCCGCTCAGCGCATTGCCGCCGTCGCCGTCGCCGTAGGCCCAGGCGCTGCCGCTCAGGCTTGCGCCGCCAGTTGCCGCGCCTGCAGTCGCAGAACCACCGGTCCCTGCGCCGCCGCCGCCGCCGCCGCCGCCATTGCCTTCGCCGCTGCCGTCGCCGTCGCCGTAGCCGACGCCAGCGCCGAGGCCGAAGCCGAGAGCATCGCCGGTATCGCCATTGGCATCGCCGGCGTTGGCCTTGGCGTCGCCGCTGTCGGCGTCTGCGTTGCCGGAATCGGCATCGCCGCCGCTGCCAGTGTCGGACTTGGCATTGCCGCCATCGCCCTTGGCGTCGCCACCTTCACCGAAGTTCAGGATCGGAAGGATCGGCACGAATGCGTCGATGCCGTCACCAGCGTCGCCCTTGGCGTCGCCGCCTTCGGTATCGCCATTGTCGCCACCGTTGCCAGCATCGGCCTTGCCGGAATCGGCATCGGCATCGCCGCTGTCGGCCTTGGCATTGCCGCCATCGCCCTTGGCATCGCCCGAGTCAGCTTCTCCCGCGCCGAGACCAAGTCCAGCTCCGAGGCCGAGACCGAGACCGAGGCCGAGGCCGGTGCCGCCGTCGCCACCGCGACCGCCGTCGCCCTTGCCGCCGTCAGCGTCGGTATCGGCGCTGCCGCCCTTGCTGTCGCCGCCTTCAGCCTTGGTGTCGCCCTTGGCGTCGCCACCCAAGGCTGCGCTGAGCGCCAGGCCACCTTCGCCCTTGCCGCCGTCGGCTTCGCCGCCCTTGGCATCGCCGGAGTCGCCGCCATCGGCTTCGCCAGCCTTGGCGTCGCCGCCGCCGCCGCCGCCGCCGTCGGCATTGATGCCTTCTTCAGCAGAGGCGTGGCCGCCCTTGGCGTCGAACTCTTGCTTGAAGTCGCCGTCGTTCTTGACGGTGGCTTCTTCAAGCTTGTCGTTGTCGACCATGTCGGCGGTTTGATTGATCAGGAAGGCGTTGCTGTTGGCGCCCATCGCGCCGGTCAGGACGTCCTTGAAGCTGATGTCGTCGCCTGGATTGTAATCGACGTCGCCGTCCTTGCTGAAGACAACGTCACCCTTGACGTCGCTGATGTCGGCGAAATCATTGTCTTCCTTGTAGTCGCCGAGACGGCCGTCGAGCTCGACATCAACGTCGACTTCGACGTCGACCTTGGTCTCGTTCTTGTTCTCGTTGGTATTCTCGTTCTTGGATTCGTTCTTATTTTCGTTTTCGTTCTTATTCTCGGACTCGTTGGTGTTCTCGTTCTCGTTCTTGGATTCGTTCTCGTTCTTGTTTTCAGACTCGTTCTTGTTCTCGGACTCGTTCGTATTTTCGTTTTCGTTCTTCGATTCGTTCTCGTTCTTATTCTCGTTTTCGTTCTTGTTTTCGTTCTCGCTGTCGCCGCCCAATTCAATTTCGTTGCCGATGAACTGCAGGCCAAACGCGTTGAGATTGTTGCTGTTACGATCAGACATCGTCTTGTCCTTGGTTAGGACCGCGATCGCTGGACCGTTCTCATCTTTCACACGGTCTTGGGGTCACGCGGACAGTTGTCTATTTTCCACTGTTTCAGATGGAGTTAAGCGGATCGTCAGGCCGAGGGGACTGGTGGCCATTGATCCCGCATCGTTGTTGACTGGCCGAAACCTCCCTTGTTGTGTGTGGGGCGGTGCTCGGAGTCTTCACAATGACGTGAACGAAATGCCGTTTTTGCACGGCATTGAATGTTCAGTTCTGAAGCCCCGGATACGCCATGCCCATGGTGGCGGAACCAACAAAGTCTGTGGCCGAGACCGGGAAATTGTAAGCTGACAGTTCGCGCTAGGCTGTTTGGGTCAGCACGCCAAGAAGTCGCGGCGGTGATCTAGCTATTGCAGCCGACAATCGGTCAGAAATATTGACCTCTTGCCACAAGTCTACAATTGCGAGTCATTTGCGGCAGAATTGCCCAAGTTCCGGCTGCTTGCATCGGGCAAAAAGTCCAAGCCGATGATCGTATGGATGGGCTAGCCGAAATAGGCCGAAGGGCTAGCTCGCTTGAGAGCCCAATTGTCCGGAAGGGCTATGCCAGGGCATTCGCTAGCTCATGTTGCATATACCGAACCGTTAACAAGCGGTATATGGTGTCTAAACAATGGTCCCCAATGGCGGCAACTGGGGGAAAAAAGACGCGCATTTGTGAACATTGGGTGGGTGAACTCATGTACCGAGTGGCAATTCCCAGCGCACGCCGCGCTAACGGAGCGGATGGCTCCGCTCAGAAAACCTGCAAGACGTTGCTGATCGTTGCTCCGGCCGACTTCGTGTCGGAGAGCCTTATCTTTGCGATCGAACGCGAATTCCACTGGATCACCGTTGATCAGGTGTCGACGCTCGCTGATGCCTGCGTGGGCTTCGATGCTCCTGTGTCGCTGATCCTGGTGGAGGCCAAGCAGCTGCCCCAGGTCGCGGCCCAGTCCGAACGGCTGGCGCTTCTGCATCCGTCGGCGCAGATCATGCTGATCCAGGAAGACGGGCGGCAGGAGGTTTCGATCCGCGATGTGGTTACGGCGCGCAATGTGCGCGGCGTTCTGCCGATGAATCTCAAGCTCGACGTATGGCTGTCAGTTGTCCGCCTGGTCTTGCGCGGCGGCGAGTATTTTCCGTTGTCACTGTTCGAGCCGATCATCGAACGGCGGCGCGCCGGCGCTACCGGGCCTGCCGTCAGTTTCGACGCGCCATCGAAGGCACAAGTCCCACAGGACAATGAGGTGGACGACTTCGACGAACTCACGGAGCGCGAATTGCAGATTCTGGCCATGGTCGCCCGCGGCCTGCAGAACAAGCTGATCGCCGCAGCACTCGGCCTTTCCGAGCACACGGTGAAGATCCATCTGCACAACATCATCACCAAGCTCGGCGCCCACAACCGCACCGAGGCCGCCGCAGTCTATCACAGGCGGCGGGAAAGCGGCGAACGACGCGTTGGCGATCTCGCCGTGCTTCATGCACAGCAAACGTTGTCATGAGTGCGAGATGCCGCGTTTCCAGGACGTGCTGCTTACCGTTGGCCAGCTCAATTATACCTGGACCAACACCGAAAGCCTGCTCATCTATCTGATCGCCGGCCTTGCCAAGGTCGACAAGGAAACGGCGATCATTATCTTCCTGACGTTGAACACCACGCGCGCGCGCCTCGACCTCGTCGAGCGGCTCGCCAAGATGGCGAAGACACCTCAGGCCTGCCGGGACGCCGTGCTTTCGGTGGCCGATCAGCTGACGCACCAGGGCAAGCTGCGCAACAAATACAGCCATTGCATCTATTCGTTCGACGAGACCGGCACGCGCGCGAGCACCCAGCTGATGCGTATCTTCGACAGCAAGGACAGCGTTCGCTACGGCAAGAACGAGGAACTCGACGACAATGAGATGCATCGCATCTCGGCCTCGATCGAGGCCATCAGGGACATCAACCGACAGATCTGGAAGATCGTCGAAGACAATGCGTTTCCGCACTGAGCGGACCGAGTATCGTCAGGCGCCGATGCGCGTCCACCTGCCGCTTTCCGACTGCGACTGTCGCGCAAAATAGCGGTAGGGCGTGCTCTTCCAGTTCCTGATGGCGCCAGTACGGTTGTCCAGGATGAGATCGCCGCTATCGGTGCGAACGGTCAGCACCGTGTGTCCGGTGCCGCCATAGGTGGCGACGGTCAAAAGCAGGGTCGAGGCCGGCCAGCCGAGCTTGCGCAACTCGTTCTTCTTGAGAATGGCGATGTCTTCGCAATCGCCCACCGATGTCGGCAGCCGCCAGTCGTCGTTGCGCCCCGTGGTCGCGATGTCCTCGCGCTGCTGGATGCGCTGGTTGACCGTGGAATTGACCTTTTTGAGATCGCGCATGCGCGCTTCGGTCAGCGCCATTACCTTGGTCTTGCCGGCGGTGCTGCATAGTCCCGGTTGTCTAGCGCAAAAGGTGTTTGCCGCCGGCGGGGCAAAGGCATAGCCGACGGTACTCATGCTTGATCCTGAGGTGGCTGACTGGCTGCAGCCAGCCGAAAGCAAGGCGATCGCAATGAGCGCCGCGAACTTCCGCATGTGCTGTTCCCCCTCTCAATGGGTACTAGCAGACAGCATATTAGAGCTAGATAAATCAACCCATGCGGGCGGGCTTTGCACCGATTTCAAAAGGGCGTATGCTTAACAAAGTGTTTCCGATGATCGGAACACGTGATCATAGCGCCAGTTTGGGGAC
>CBDIHR010000003.1:0-533524 GCA_965279395.1 Aminobacter sp. | reverse complement strand
GCGCCACCAGTGCGGCCGCAATCATCTCGGCGACGCTGCTGTTTGGCGCCGATGGCGCTGCTGCCAGCGGCAGCACCGTCTATGGCCTGCAGCTGACCGGCCCGACCGCCAGCGGTCTTGCCACGGCCAATGGCGACTTCCCCATCACCTTGGTGCAGACCAACGCCACCACCATCACCGGCACCTACCAGGACGGCGGCACCCAGACCGCCTTCACCGTCGTCATCAATGCCAATGGCACACTGACGGTGACGCAGAACGTCGCCCTTGAGCACACCACCGACGGCAGCACGCCCGCCGCCCATGACGATGCGCTCGGCCTCGCCGGCCTGCTCACCGCCACCGTCACCATCACCGACAGCGACGGCGACACCGCCTCGGGCAGCGCCCAGATCGGCAACCGCGGTCAGCTTCAAAGACGACGGCCCCGCAGTCAGCGGGACCGTCGTGGCAAGTGCTGTGACGCTTGACGAGACGAGTGCGGGGCAGAACTTCGTCTCCGGCCCGATCAGCGCCACCAGTGCGGCCGCAATCATCTCGGCGACGCTGCTGTTTGGCGCCGATGGCGCTGCTGCCAGCGGCAGCACCGTCTATGGCCTGCAGCTGACCGGCCCGACCGCCAGCGGTCTTGCCACGGCCAATGGCGACTTCCCCATCACCTTGGTGCAGACCAACGCCACCACCATCACCGGCACCTACCAGGACGGCGGCACCCAGACCGCCTTCACCGTCGTCATCAATGCCAATGGCACACTGACGGTGACGCAGAACGTCGCCCTTGAGCACACCACCGACGGCAGCACGCCCGCCGCCCATGACGATGCGCTCGGCCTCGCCGGCCTGCTCACCGCCACCGTCACCATCACCGACAGCGACGGCGACACCGCCTCGGGCAGCGCCCAGATCGGCAACGCGGTCAGCTTCAAAGACGACGGCCCCGCAGTCAGCGGGACCGTCGTGGCAAGTGCTGTGACGCTTGACGAGACGAGTGCGGGGCAGAACTTCGTCTCCGGCCCGATCAGCGCCACCAGTGCGGCCGCAATCATCTCGGCGACGCTGCTGTTTGGCGCCGATGGCGCTGCTGCCAGCGGCAGCACCGTCTATGGCCTGCAGCTGACCGGCCCGACCGCCAGCGGTCTTGCCACGGCCAATGGCGACTTCCCCATCACCTTGGTGCAGACCAACGCCACCACCATCACCGGCACCTACCAGGACGGCGGCACCCAGACCGCCTTCACCGTCGTCATCAATGCCAATGGCACACTGACGGTGACGCAGAACGTCGCCCTTGAGCACACCACCGACGGCAGCACGCCCGCCGCCCATGACGATGCGCTCGGCCTCGCCGGCCTGCTCACCGCCACCGTCACCATCACCGACAGCGACGGCGACACCGCCTCGGGCAGCGCCCAGATCGGCAACGCGGTCAGCTTCAAAGACGACGGCCCCGCAGTCAGCGGGACCGTCGTGGCAAGTGCTGTGACGCTTGACGAGACGAGTGCGGGGCAGAACTTCGTCTCCGGCCCGATCAGCGCCACCAGTGCGGCCGCAATCATCTCGGCGACGCTGCTGTTTGGCGCCGATGGCGCTGCTGCCAGCGGCAGCACCGTCTATGGCCTGCAGCTGACCGGCCCGACCGCCAGCGGTCTTGCCACGGCCAATGGCGACTTCCCCATCACCTTGGTGCAGACCAACGCCACCACCATCACCGGCACCTACCAGGACGGCGGCACCCAGACCGCCTTCACCGTCGTCATCAATGCCAATGGCACACTGACGGTGACGCAGAACGTCGCCCTTGAGCACACCACCGACGGCAGCACGCCCGCCGCCCATGACGATGCGCTCGGCCTCGCCGGCCTGCTCACCGCCACCGTCACCATCACCGACAGCGACGGCGACACCGCCTCGGGCAGCGCCCAGATCGGCAACGCGGTCAGCTTCAAAGACGACGGCCCCGCAGCCAATGCGACAACCACAGCGACCGTCCTTGATGACGAGGCGCAGCCTGGGGGCATCACTGCCAACGAGGCTCCTGGAGATGTCGATGCACCGGAAGCGGTCAAAGTGGCCACAGGCACGCTCAACATAACACCCGGCGCGGACGGACTGGCTTCGGTCGCTTTTTCGGCGAGCATATCTGCCACTGGCGAAGCTGGCGCAGTTTCGCCGCTGCAGGCGATTTACGTGGATCCGGTTACCAAGCTGCCTACCCTTGAGACGATCAGCACCAGTTGGACGGCAGATGGTGCGGGCGGCGGGACCCTTACGGGCACCAGCGCAAACTATCCAGCCGGGTCGCCAGCGTTTACCCTCAAGGTTGAGGCGGACGGCGATTACACATTCACGCTCAATGCGCCTTTGTCGCACCCGCTAAGTGACGAACCAGGCGGTGCAGTGCAGACAGCCTATGAGGACAATCTCAACCTCACCTTCAACTACACGGCGACGGACCGAGACGGTGATTCGAGCAGCTCGACCTTGACCATCACGGTCGACGACGACACGCCTGACGCCGTCAACGACACGGCAGTCGTTGAGGAAGGCACCGTGCCTAGCGTCAACATCGTCCTGGTCATAGACACGTCGGGCAGTATGGATGACGAAGATGTCGACCCCAACACCCCAGGCTTTCAGACGCGTATGGAACTTGCCAAGGCGGCGGCGCTCAATCTGCTCAATTCTGCTGGCGTGAACATCAACCAGGTGATGGTTGTCGACTTCGACAACAACACGGTTGTCAACTCACCGGTCTGGGGCAACTGGAACAATCCTGCCGACAAAGCTAGCATCATCGCCTTCATCAACAGCATGTCGGCAAGCGACGGTACCAGCTACGAAGCCGCCACTGGAGCGGTCAGAACCAACTGGGGCAGCGGCCCAACGTCAGCCGATTTGACCAATGTCTATTTCCTGTCCGATGGTAATCCAGACCCGGATTCAGCGGGGCTCGACGGCCCTGAGCAGACGGTTTGGGAAAACTTCCTAGTCAATCCGGATGGAGATCCGCTAACCAACGACGCGATCGACGCCGTCTACGCCGTGGGCATCGGTGGAAACATCGCCACTGGCCCGCTCGAGCCGGTGGCGTGGACGCAAGCCGACCCCGGCTTCGATCCGATCATCATTACGGACGCCACGGAACTGAGCGAGACGCTGGGCAACACGCTCCCGAGCGCGATCATCGGCAATGTGCTGACGAATGACGGCGTTCCCAGCAGCGCGTTCGGCGCCGATGGCGGCTATATTAAGACGATCATCGTCGACGGAGTGACCTATACCTACAATCCTGCCAACGGCACGATCTCGGCGTCCGCAATCGACTCGGGCCTGATTTCAAACACTGGAACTCAAATCAAGATTCAAACGGACCTCGGTGGCGTGTTCGTCTTCAACTTCGCCAACAACGGCTCCAACCAAGCTGGCGCCTGGGGTTACACGGCGCCAAACGGTGTCACGAGCAATCAGCATGAGACTTTCACCTACACGCTGGTGGATGGCGACGGCGATGGGAATACTGCCACTTTGGACATCACGGTTCAGAACGTGAACAAAGTTCCGGCTGGCGGCAGTGTTGCTGCCCAGGTGGACGACGAAGGTCTGGATAATGGGAACCCCGGCGGCACCGGCGACATCGTTGTACCGGCACAGACTGATAACAACGAGCGGACTTTCTCCGGCACGCTGACTGCTACGGGTGGTGACGGTGCTTTGACCTACACCTTCTCCAATCTGAACACGACGACTCAGTCGGTCGGAACGGAGACGGTTCAATATGGTTGGAACGGGACAACTAACACTTTGACGGCGACAATCACCACGGGCGCGCGAGCCGGCCAAGCGCTGTTCACCGTCGCACTTAACCCGGCAAACGGCGCCTACGATCTGGTGCTGCTCAAGCCTGTCATGCACCCCGCCGGCGGCAATAACGAGACCAGCGTGGTGGTTAACCTTGCATACAAGGTGGCCGACGCAGACGCAGACACTTCGGCGGCCGACACAGGTACCGGGCAGTTGGCGGTCACATTCAACGATGATACGCCAGAGGCAATCACTGCACAGGCGATGATCCTTGAAAATGGTGCGAACGCAATTGGCAGCGGCGCGCTGAATTTCTTCGAGAATATTGGAGCTGACGGCGGCGCCGTAGTCTTCACCGGGACCAACGATTCCAACCTTCAAACAACCGGCGCCACGAACATCACGTCGGGTGGTGTGCAGGTCAAACTGTACGGCTTCGGTACCGATACCTTAACCGCGAAGACCGGCGCAGATGCAGCCGGCAATGGAGGCACCACGATCTTCACCGTCAAACTGTCGCCGAACGCAACAGCCGAGGCGCAGGATGTCTATACTGTCCAGTTCCTCAAGGAGCTGGATGACGGGAGCCAAATCTCCGTCTTGAACAGTAGCCAGATACGAGCAGGCAACAATGACTATGTTGCGCTGGATCCGTTCACCAGTGGCTCAAATACAAACCTTGATATGCTGGTTTCTGGGACGGGCGCCGACGGGTTCCAAGGAACCGTAAACGCAAGCACGAACGGCTTTGGCGTCAACAATCAGGCAATGAACGACAGCGAAGTGCTACGTTTTGACTTTGTGCGGACGCTGGCGCTTGTGACTAATAGCGGTAGAAGCCTCTATGATTTCGATGAGGGCAATGCGCTCGGCGGTCATTATCAAGTGAACAATTTTCAGTTCACCGTGGTGCAGGTCAATGCCACTGACAACGATGCTACCGCAGGCGGTGACGTAGACGTTCTCATTCGCGCCTACAATGCAGACGATGTAGACCCAAGCGGTACAAATACAGCGGCAGCCGCTGCACATTACATAGATTTAACTGACGACCCAACGGTCGCGATTACAAAGATCTACGTAAACAACGTCGCTATTAATATGAACGACCGCAATTTGGTTGTACCTGTCGCAAACAACGGGTTCGTGCTCCGAAATCTTGAACAAGGAGATGTAGTTAGGTTCGAAACTGCGGCTGGGTACGATCGCGCTGAGATTGTCAATGCAACTGGATCAACCGTCGTCGACGGTACCACCTATACGTTCGAGAGTAGCGATACGTTCGATGTTGACGACGTAGGTTTCCGAACGGTCGGCATCGGCAATAACCTACCGATGCAGTTCAACATCACCGCCACAGACGCCGATGGCGACACCGCTGCGGGCACGATATCGGTGACCACACGGCCTTCTAACATTACGGTGGATGGCACCGGCAGCGCCGATCTCCTGGTCGCCGACACCGGTGGCGACACCATAAACGCTGGTGACGGCAATGACTGGCTGATTGGCGGCGCGGGTGCTGATGTCCTGAACGGCGGATTGGGTAGCGACACTGTCAGCTATCAAAACTCGTTGGCCGGCGTTACGGTGAGCCTTTCCGGCGGCGCCGGGAGTGGCGGCGATGCTCAGGGCGACACCTATTCTAGCATCGCAAACCTGATGGGTTCGAATTTCGTCGACACGCTAACGGGCGATGGCAGCGCCAATGTCCTCTATGGCCTAGGCGGCAATGACATACTGAGCGGAGGCAGTGGCGATGATTTGCTCATAGGCGGCCTTGGGCAGGACACGCTGACAGGTGGTGCGAACGCCGATACGTTCAAGCTCGAGCATTTGGATATGGCTGATCTTATCACCGACTACTCTGGCACGGGTGGTCACGGCGACGTCGTGGATTTGACGGCGCTGTTCGATGCGACAACGGGGACGATCAACGACTACGTCAATTATGACGACGCCACGAACACGCTCAGCGTCGATGTGGACGGCGCAAGCGGCCCTGCCAACTTCCAGAATGTCGCCGTCTTCCAAAACAACCCTACCATCACCACGATCACGTTGCTTTATGATGATGGAACGAACAACCATACAGTCCAGGCGAATGTTATTACTTGATCCGCGTGGAGAAGCGCTCTGAACGGGTGGAATTAGCGAATGACCGCAGAAGCCGATCTTGTCACCGATCTGGCGCTGGAATTGACGCCAGATTTCGAACCGGGCCCGCTGTTGGTGTCTGCCCCCACGGCCGAGGCTTTGGGTAGCGAAATGGCGGTCGGCGACCTCCTCTCTGAGGTGCTGTTCGGGGAAGTGGTCGACATTGCGGACCTGTTGCCGGTTGTTCCGGAGCCGGTGCAGGGACAGAGCGATGATCGAGCCAGCACGGCAGGAGACGTTATCGATCTTCCTGATGTGTTTTTCGCACCAACCGTAACTGTAGCGCCCTTGTTCGACGACAGCGACAAGGGGCATATTGCTTTGTGATAGGGGATGCGGCCCGGCTAGCCGGACCGCCATGATGTTAGCAGGCCGGCAACAACTGCTTCCGGCGAAGAGAGGAACGATCGATGCTGTTTGATGGATTCAAGCGGTCGGCCATTGGCGGCCTGTGCGTGCTCGCCTTCGCCGGGCAGGTGGCTGCGGCGGATCTGATCGACGTGCCGACGGCAAGCTATTGCCGTCTCGCGACGACATCGGATCTGGCGCTGAACGAAAACATTGGTGAGGTGAAGACCGAGGTCGTGCGCATGATGGACGAGGCCGTTACGGCGGCAAACAGCTCGCAATGGCTCGAATCTGCACGACCGGTCTTCGTCTGGGCGTCAGAAGCCAAGGTCGCCTGCGGCAAGGCCTATGGCTACCTAAAGACCAACTACCGCGACGAGGACTACCTTAACAAATGCGAATGCTTCCACAGCCGCATGGTGGAGTACATGAACTAGCTGGGCGCGACCGCCCTTGCGATGTGGCGGTCGTTTGATGAGCCTTGGCTCCGCACGATGAGACAGCGCTTCGTCACGGCACTGCTGACCAGTCTGACGCTGTCGGCAGCGGCCTTGGCTGCGGTTCCGGAGCAAGTGTGGCCACAATCTGAAAGGATAGTTGATGCGCGCGCAGCGGCCTGTGTTGGACCCGGCAGCGAGGCAGACAGGGACGCGTTCCGTGCCCTAGCCGCCTGCGAGGCCCGCGCCAAGGACCTGCCGGAAGAGTTTGTACTTGCGGTGATGGAAATCGAGAGTTTCTACGATCCCGAGGCACGCGGCGGCGATGGTGAAATAGGCCTTATGCAGGTTATGCCGGCCACGGCCCGTTTGATGGGGTTCCGCGGCACACTCGATGATCTGGCCGACCCCCGGACCAACGTTTCCCTTGGCGTGCGCTATCTCGCCGGTGCCTTTCGGCTGGCCCACGGCGACCTCTGCACGACTGTGATGAAGTATCGTGCCGGCCACGCCGAGACCCGGTTTTCAGCCCTATCGGTACGCTATTGCCTCAGGGCCCGGGCGATCCTCGAACGAGACGGTTTCAAGGTCACCGGTACGGTGCCGGAGGCGACGTTCGGCTTCGCTGCCGTAGCTGGCCTTGGCGACGTCAATGCTACGGGATCGGCAGCGCCCAAGGGCGTTTGCGTCAGGAGGTCTTTGGTGCCAGGCCCACGCTACATGCGTTGCGCGGAGTACCGACCGGCGGCGCAAGCGCGCCATATCCGCAGCCTGCGTGCCAAGCTGTTCGGTGGCTAGGATTACCCATCCAGCAATGCGCCAATCAATATTTTTGCAACAGGTGGCAGGGACAATTGGTCGCCTGGTCAACGGCCCGGTGGAAATGGCGTGGACTTTTGCAGCACGCGGTGAACAGGTTGATTGTCGGGGCGCCGGCTAGCGCTCCTGGGGAGGGATGATGAGGGGATCTAAACGGCTGCGGCATGCCGCAATGCTGGCTCTCGCCTTGGCGCTGCCGCTTGGGCTCGGTGCGTGCCAGTCCGGTACCAGCAGCGAGGACGTCCTGGGCTCCGCGACCGACAGCCAGAAAGGCCCCCAGAGTGTCTCTGCCGAAAAAAGAGGGCCGGCAAAATCTAGCGAAAGCCTCGGCAAGGGCTCGGTCAAGGTGTCGATGCTCCTGCCCTTGTCGGCCGGCGGGACCGCCGGCGACCGGGGCCGCAAGATGCGTGATGCCGCTGCCCTCGCAATGGCCGACCTCGGCAATGATCTGCTGACCTTGAACATCGAAGATACCGGCGGCGATGAAAATCGCGCGCGTTCGCTCACGACCGGCGCCCTGTCTTCGGGCGCCAAGCTGGTCATCGGCCCTTCCGAGCAAGGTGCAGTGCGCCAACTGGCAGCGGTATCGGGCACCAACCGGCCCCTCGTTCTGGCGCTCGCCGACAACTACGCCGGTGCGCCCGGAGTCTATTCGGTCCGGCTCAATGAGGCAGACAGTGCCGCGGCTGGTGCTGCCGCCATCGCCGCCAAGGGCGCCCGCAAGTTCGTGCTGTTCATGGCCGAAGGTGAAACCGGAAAGACCATTGAAAAACGCGTCGCCAACAGCCTGAGCATCTACGGTGCATCACTGGCAGTGGCTTTGCCTTTCGGCCCATCGGGCGGCGGTTCGGAAAAAGCGGTCGCAGACATGATGGCCCTGGTCAGCGATCCGCAGGCGATCGTCATCGCCAGCGGCAGCGCCAATCCGGCACCTCTGGTCGCGGCACTGAGGGCCAAAGGCATGCTTGGCAGAAATGTCTCGCTGATCGGCTCCAGTCGCTGGCTCGAGCACGGCATCAACGATCCGGCGCTGCAAGGTGCCTATGTCGCCACACTCGACGCCGCTGAGATCGGGCCAATCGCCGACCGTTTCCGCAAGGCCTATAACTACGAGCCAGATGTCAATGTCGCGTATGGCTACGATACGGTGGCGCTGGCCGCCGGCATTGCCAGCGCCATGGGTCCAAAGGGCTTCACCAAGAAGGTGATCGAAAACCCGACCGGCTTCCGCGGCTCGACCGGCGTCTTCCGTTTCCGCGATGACGGTGCCGGCGAACGCGCAATGCCCTTTTTTCGTATCGACAATGGCAAACTGAAGCAGATCGAGAAATCTACGTCGGGGTTCTGACAGCTCATTCGATACTGGATTTCCCGAGACCGCCCCGGGGCGACCAGCACTCGTCCATGGGGATGGCCGGGCTACCCTCTTTCGTCAATTGCCAGCGCTAAATTCAGCATTCCAATGGCTAAACATGACTGTTATAGTCTTGTTTTAAAATTCCCGATACGCGACCGACGAAATCGGTTCCAAGCCATTGGATTTGATGCCTATTCTCCAAACATCAGCTGGATCTCGACCGCGTTCGCGGCTCCACGAAGGTGGCGTGGCGTGTTGGTGGAGAGCTTGGCGGAAGCAACAGGAATGACCAAGGCCGATCCCCACGACGGCCTGATGGCGGTCTATGTCAGGCAATGGCGAGTGCTGCGCAGTCTGTTGAAGAAGCGTGTTGGCAGCCACGAGCTGGCCGAAGACGCGTTGCAGGAGACATGGCTCCGCCTCGCCGGAATGGACAGCAATTCTACTGTCGTCAAAGATCAGCAGGCCTTCATCTTGCGGGTTGCCGGCAACATCGCCATCGATCTCGTGCGCAAGGACCGACGACACAGCTCACGCTGCATATCCGACGAGGCGCTGCTGCAGACAATCGCCAACACCACGCCTTCGCCCGAGACTTTCGTCATCGATCGCGACCAGCTTCGCCTTTTGGTGCGGGCACTGGGGCAACTGCCGGCCAAGCCCCGCGCGGCCCTTTTGATGAACCGCTGCGACGGGCTCTCCCATCGTGAGATTGCTATGAAACTAAGCGTGTCGGAAAGCATGGTGGCGAAATACATGGCACAGGCGCTGCGGCATTGCCGCGACGTGTTTCGTGAAATCGCATGAGCAGGCGGCAGATTCGACGGTTTGATTTCGTCTCATCAAATAGGATGGCGCGCATCGTGCACCGTTGCGGTACTTGGCTGTGGTAACTCGGCAATGGTTGTGAGGTGGGTTCTACCTTGAACTGCGACTTTGCAGCGATACCAATGGCTTATCGCAGGCAAGGAACCGCAGATGAGACGCACCTACTCCCAGATCGATTTGGATGAGCGCCGCAAGATTGAGCGCTGGCGTCGAGCCGGCGCCAGCGTAGAGGCGATCGCCGAAAACCTCGGTCGCCATCGCTCGACGATTTTTCGGGAATTGCGCCGCAACAGATTCGAGGATGCAGAGATGCCGGATCTGACCGGCTACTTCTGTGTCGCGGCACATGGCCAGGCCCAGGAACGTCGCAGCCGATATCGCAAGCTTGTTCGACATCCGCAGCTCCAGGCCGCAATCATCGAGCGGATCAAACATGGTTGGTCGCCGGAGCAGATAGCCGGCCGGCTGGCTTACGAGCGCAGCAGCGTCCGCGTCTGCCACGAGACGATCTACCGCTTTGCCTATTCCAGTGACGGCCGCGACATGAAGCTCTGGCGCCACCTGCCGGAAGCGCGTGCCAGGCGCCGGCCGCGCTATGCGCGGCGTCGCCATGGCCGACGGTTCAGCCCGGAATTGAGCATTTTGAACCGTCCTGACATCGTCCGGGACAGAAAACAGCTGGGGCACTGGGAATGCGACCTGCTGCAATTCCGCAAGAAGTTCGGCAAGGCCAATGTGACGTCACTGGTTGAACGGGTCAGCCGCTTCACGGTCTTCCTGCGCAACAATGACCGTCAGTCAAAACCGATCATGGATGGATTGATCGAGGCGCTGGCGCCCCTGCCCGCTGCAGCACGTCGTTCCATCACCTTCGACCGCGGCACGGAATTCACCGACTGGCCCTACCTGCAGGCCGGCCTCGGTGTTCAGACCTGGTTCTGCGACCCACAGTCTCCATGGCAGAAAGGTACCGTCGAGAACACCAACCGGCGCGCTCGCAAATGGCTGTCGCGTGACACCGACCCACTGGCCTTCGATGACCGCCACCTCAAGCAAGTGTGCGCTCATCTCAACGCGACACCACGTAAATGTCTTGGCTTCAGAACGCCAGCGGAAGTGTTCAGGCACAAGCTTCTGGCTGCCCGGCGATGAACCAGCTACCTTGCCTTGGCTCAAAGTCGCACTTCGCCGAGAACTCACAATAAGCGAACATGCGGGAGGCTATCCATCCCGCGACTCTTTTCGAGGCTTTCTTTTCTGTGATTGAAAATCATCGGAGTCTTTTTGAAGACTGTCTGCACATTGCGACGCGGCCAAACTAGAAACGAAGCAGTGCCAAATTTCGCTGGGACCATTCCGTTCGGCTTGGTCGCAGTAGCGCCCCATGCGCTGTACGGCTCAATTGTGCCGTAGTGGCTACTCGGTGTGATCGTCCGATGCTTGAGTTCTACATCCCATATTAGTCGCGAGATATTCCGTTCCTCGCTCTGTTTGTCTGCGAAGGTTCTCCCAAGGTCAATATCGGTAGTGGGTAGAGATTAATTGTAGGAGCCCATTGATATCGCGCGTCAGCGACTCAATCTAGGATAGCTCCTCTTATCTACCGATTCGCGAGGAACAACTCTCGTGGCAAGGGGAGCTGGTGACAACACACGATCCACGCAAGGTACTTGAGACCCTACGCAATCACCTAACCCAGCCGGAAGCGAACGTCGCTTTCCTTCTCGGAGCGGGCACGTCCTGTTCCGTGCGAGTACCCGTCACAATTGAGGGTGAAGACAACGGACCTTCTGACGAGGAAGCTAAGCCGCCAGCCACTCGGTCGTTGATTCCCAATGTCGCCGAATTGACCGCAATCTGCGTAAAAGAAATTCGGAAGCTTGATCCAGACGGCGAAGCAAAGCGTTTTGGGCCAGCGTATGATTCGATTGAAGCAGAAATCCGCCCAAAAGGCCGCGCGACCAACATTGAGGACATATTGTCTTGTGTTCGCCGAAAAGTATCGGCGATCGGTGTTGGCGATACACTCTCGGGTCTCACGGCAGTAGATTTGGCACAGTTGGAAAAGACCATTCGTTCGACGATAGCCGCTCAGGTCAATCCGGATCCATCGAGCTTCCCAGATCGCCTTCCGCACGAGGACTTCGTGCGCTGGATCGCTCGTATGCCGCGTGTTCACCCTGTTGAAGTGTTTACCACCAACTATGATATTTTGATCGAAACGGCACTGGAAGCCGAACGCGTGCCTGCCTTTGATGGATTCGTTGGCTGTAACCGACCGTTCTTTTGTCATGATAGTTTGACGCGGCCTGAGAGTTCGCCGGGTTCCGCCTGGACTCGGCTTTGGAAAATTCACGGCTCCATAAATTGGAGCCTCGATATCGTGCGAGGCCGTTCGCGGGTCGTTCGCACCGATCCGCACAATGAGGGCGAGATGATCTTGCCCTCACATCACAAATATGACGAGTCTAGGAAACAGCCCTATTCCGCACTTCTTGAACGTCTCACTCGAGTGTTGGAAAGGGATGACGCTATTCTTTTCGTCTGTGGATACAGTTTCTCCGACGACCATATCAATGCAATCATTTTTGATGCCTTGGAAGCAAAGAAGCGGCCGCATGTTGTCGCCCTTCAGTACCAGGATTCCGAACCAAATACGGTGTTGGTTGATCGTGCTGGCCGTTTTCTAAACCTGATGGTTCTTGGACCGCGAGTTGGCCATATCGGTGGTCGGCCCGGCGAATGGAAACTTGAAGAGACACGTCATACCAATCAGATTGCGGACGCTTTCCTCCTTGACGATGTAAAAGAGGATGATGCCCCGAAGGGCACGGGGACCATGCTTCTAGGGGACTTCGCTAGGTTCGCCGCGTTTCTCGGCGCCTTGACTGGACCCGTCTGAAGATGCCCAGTTCAGACCCCACGTACGTTGGTCAAGTAGCCTCCGTCGCCGGTGGTATTGTCCGCGTTAGGCTGCGCCGCGACCTTCCGACGACGCTTGTGTTGGTTGATGGTGAATCTTACCGCGTCGGGCAAATTGGAGGCTTTTTCCGCGTCCCGATGGGTTACACCCAGCTCTACGCAGTCTGCTCGCAGGTTGGAGCAGATGCCGTGCCTCCGAACTCTACGGTAGAGCCATCATTTCTGGAAAGGGACGCTGGCAAGGATGAAGGTCTGGCGGGTTATCGCTGGATGACGATCGTACTTTTCGGTGAATCTAGCGGCGGTCGCTTCGAACGGGGCGTTGGCCAATATCCCACGGTGGGCGACGAGGTCCATTTCGTCACCAGCGCGGACCTTTCCATCATCTACGGCCGAAGACCAGATGCTGGCGGTCTGACCGTCGGCAGCATCGCTTCTACCAGCGGTATCCCGGCAACGCTGGATCTCGATCGTCTCGTGAGCCGGCACTGTGCAGTTGTGGGTTCGACGGGCGCTGGAAAGTCGAACTTAGTATCGGTGATATTGGAGGGACTTGCATCAACAGATTACCCGTCAGCGCGAGTATTGGTAATTGACCCACATGGCGAGTACGGCGGCGTTGCCGCTGGTCGATCGACGGTGTTTCGCATTACGCCGAGTGCCGACGATAGAGCGTTGATTGTCCCTTTTTGGGCGCTCCCTTTTGAGGAGCTCTTGGCCATCACTTTTGGCGGCATGTCGCCTGCGAACGAAGCCGCCGTCCGAGACATGGTTCAAGATATGAAAAAAACGGCCGCGGCGCATCTAGTGACCCCCCCACCGCTGGAGGCGATAACGGCCGATTCACCGGTTCCATTTAGTCTCCGCCAGCTCTGGTTCGATTTAGACGACTTTGAGAGGTCGACCTACCGCAATGAAGCGGGCCAACGGATAAAAGCTGACGTTGAACAGCCTGGCGACCCACAGGCTCTCACATCGAATGTCTATCCGATCCACGGGCCAGGCGGAAAAGAACCTTTCAAAAATCCGGCGCCAAGGGGTCTGGGGCGACAACTTGAGTTGGCCAGGAGCCGGTTGACCGACGCTAGATATGCATTCCTATTTCAGCCGACAGGGGGTTACTCACCCGATCTTACAGGGCGCGTGACGGCGGACATTGATGGGCTGGTAGCTTCTTGGGTTGGCAGCGAAAAGCCACTCACAATTCTTGACGTCTCGGAACTACCTTCGGACGTGGCTAGCGACGTCGTCGGCCTTCTCATACGCATCGTCTATGACACCTTATTTTGGGCTGGCACCCAGCCCATATCGGGCCGCTCGCAACCCTTGTTAATTGTGGTCGACGAGGCCCACCGCTTTCTTCCTGAAGGCGCGGACACCAGTTGCCACCGCATTCTTACCCGCGTTGCCAAAGAGGGTCGGAAGTACGGCGTTGGCCTGTTCGTTGTAACTCAACGTCCCAGCGAAGTTGACGCAACGGTCTTAAGTCAGTGCGGAACTATGATTGCGCTGCGGACGACAAATCCTGGCGACCGGAGCCGAGTCGCAGCTGCATTTCCGGACGATCTGGGTGGACTGGTTGATCTTCTCCCATCTCTTCGGACCGGTGAAGGGCTATTCGTCGGGGAAGCGATGTTCGTCCCGTCTCGCGTGCGGGTGAAGCTAACACGATCTCCAGAGGGCGGCAGTGATCCCAAGGTCACGACACAATGGGCGGCTAGCCCAAGGCCGAACACGGCCGCCTATGGCGAGGCCCTCACGAATTGGCGCCGGCAGGTCAAGGAGTAGTCAATGGATATGTTGTATGTGGACTCGAGGACCGTGGACCAGATTGGATTTGATGAGCACGAAGGAGAGGTTCACGTCATATTCAAGAGTGGGCGTCACTACATATATTCACAGGTGACTTTGGATGTTTGGGAGCAATTTCGTGATGCTCCGTCCCAAGGAATATTCCTAAATCAGGAATTCAAAGCCAAAGGTTATCCTTATCGTGAAACATAACTCTTTATCGTCCTGCAAGTGCAAAAACTTTGGCCACCAGAGTGATCGTGACAGCGAAAATCCGCGTCAAAGCCATCTTGCCGCGAAAGCTCCATCTGTGACTCCTTCGCTGCCATTGAGTGCTAAACTCGGGCACACGGAAAACGGTCCTTCGCTGCAAACTGACATACGGCTGAACTCTCTAAATTCGAAAGCTCACATTGCTTGGATGTGCGATGCTCGGCTAGACCCTCGGCCAATCCCATAGTCCATGATGGCCGTGGTCCGTAGGACCAGCCGGTATTGCGGCGCACCGCGGGTCCGCGCTTATATACTTTCCCGCAACCATTGACAGACCGGCCCGTGGCGAAGCGCTCCTCAGAAAACAGTATATCCGCGACGTTCGAGCCTAAGAGCGCAATGAAAGAATCCGAAAGCCGGATAGCGGGTGGGGCTGCGACAGGCGGTGGCATCAATTTCCAGGCTGCCGTCACGGCCATCGCTTACACGTACACGCTGCGCGGACGCCGACTGGGGTGGCTGAGTGGTCTGCAGGAAGATGTTCCGGTCTCCGTTGCTGCCGAAACGGGCAGCGGGGGCGACGACATCCGGATGACCCTACGCGACGGGAAGCGTTGCGACGTACAGGCCAAGCGCGGTCTTCGCAGGGGTGGCGACCTGTGGGCCTCTCTGTTGGCCATGGGAACCGCCATCGTCTGTGGCCGGATCGACTTCGGCGTTCTAGCGGTGTCTTCGAGCAGCAGCGGCACCATACGCGAGGACCTGGCAAACGCCATCTTCCGGATCGGCGACGGTCGCACCGACAACTTGCCCGAGATTGCAGAAACTTTCCTGACCAAGCTCACGGCCGCGGGCCTATCGCCCGCACAAGTCTGCCGGGCGCTACGCATCGTGACGCTTTCTGCTGCTACACACGATGGAGCGTCCATCGCGGCCGCCCAGGCCGAGCTAGGCCATGTATGTCGCGATACCGTGAGGATTGGCGATGCGTGGAACAGTTTGTACCGCGACGCCGTCGAGCTGATCGATCGTCGTGGTCGCCGAGAAGCCTCTTCGCTCGTGAGATTGCTCAAAGCCGACGCAGTCGCGTTGGTCGACGACGTCACGTCCCCCGCCTCTCTGCTGTCCCGCTTGGCAGAGTGGACGATCAGTACGAATGCGACGTTCCAGATCTTCGGGGTGAGGAGGCCGCTGCGGATCGACAAGGCGTGGATTCCGCTGCACGCTGTCGTCCGCGAGGAGAGGGTGCGGCATCCCGACCCGCTAACAGAACTCGCCGCCTACCAATCTTGGCACGAGCGCGAATACTCGCATGCGTCGACTGTCGACCCGGAAACGCTGGGCCGTTTCGTCAAGCTCGGCGTCTTGGTAGCGGGGCCGGGCATGGGAAAAACGACGTTGCTCGGCCGAATAGCGAGGGCCTACGCGAACGACGGTATTCCCGTACTCAGGGTCAGGCTCGCTGCCGTGGCCGCTCGCATGAGTAGCGGGGAGACGTTCGAGGAGGCGGTGTTCGCGCTCGGACTGGCGGGGAGCACGATTTCGCCCGTCTTGGCAAGGGCGGCCGGTATTCCCGATTGGGTTCTGCTCTGCGACGGCCTCGACGAAACCGGAGCCGCCCAGACTCAGATCGCCTCCGCGGCCGAACGCTTCACGGCGGGACATCCCGAATGCCGCGTCATCGTGACGACCCGGCCAGTCGGATATCACGCCGCTGACTTCGAGGCCTGGCGGCACTACGACATCGTCCCCCTCGAGCGACGTTCGGCCGATCGCGATCTCGAGCGATTGCTCGTCGAGATCGGTGGCGAAGACTCTGAACTGGCGCAGGATGCAGAACGGATCGCCAGTAAGGAACTAGAGGAGGACGCCACCGCCAAAGCCGTCGCGCGTTCGCCTCTCCTTCTGGCGTTGAGTGCGTCCGTCATCGCGCGCGGCGGACCACTGGGCGGAAGCAGACACCGGCTATACGAGCGACTGTTCGCGCTCGTCGACGAAGCGCCGAACTCCCGAATACCGCAACCGCCCGCCGAATCGGCAATACTTCGCCGATTCCTAGATATACTCGGCTGGCAGACGGTGTCGGACCCGATCGCGTCGGTCGACGCGGCTCTAGAAAAATGCGCCTATATCCTTGTTGAGGATCTCGGTTGGAAACCTCTGGCCTGTCGCGCCGCTGCGGAGTCATATCTGCGATATTGGCAGGATGTCGGGCTGGTGGAGCGTATCGGCCTGCAGGGGTCGGAAGCCCTCACCTTCCTCCACAAAACGTTCGGTGAGTTCGCAGCCGCGCGCTTCCTGGTGGCGATGCCGGCCGCCCAGAGGACCGACACCTTGGCGTCCATCCGCGACGATGAGACTTGGAACGAGACGCTAGGTTTCGCAGCGATGATGGGCATCGCGGAGGACGTGTGCGACATTCTCATGCACGGGATCACCTTCGACAGGGCCGGCATCGCGCAGGCAGTCCGCTGTCTCGAGATCTTGGGAGAGGCGGAGTCCGCTCCCGCTGCGCCGATCCGTAAGGCCGTCTTCGCATACGCTATAGAAGCGATGCGCTCCCCACGCAGAAGATGGGCCACCGAAATCGGGATCGCCGCGTGGCCGGCAACGCGGCGCTTTCCGGACGAGATCGCGCCGAGTTGCGCCGCACTTGTCTCTCACCCGCAGTCTTGGACGCGACTGGCCGGCTGGGCTAGCCTGGTCGCGGCGGGACCACCATATCTCGACCTCGAACGACTGCAGTCCGCGATATTGCAAGAACCTCCGCTGGCGGACGAGAGCATGCGGAGCGGCCATGGCGGTGGCATGGTCCTGGGGTCCGATACCGAGTGCGATCTGGCTCGAGCTCTGGTGCTTGCGGGCGCCCGACAGCTCCTGAAACATCGCCCCGGGAAGGCGACTGACGATGCCGTCGTCGCCGCGTGCCGCATCGAGAGTCTGGGCAGCATTGAGTTTCTCCAGAGAGCGTCGAGGCTGCTGGCGGAATTCGGAATCACCGAAAAGGTTTGGCCGCCTAACCTGGAGAAAAGCGTTTCGAGCCTTCTTCACCCAGGGGTGGATTTTGTTCGGGCGCAGCGAAAGGCGCACGAGGCCATTTTCGACGCCATCTGCCACTCTGGAAACGAATTTGAGGCGCCGTCGTCAGAAGGGCCCAAGCTCCTTAACCTCAGTGCATTCCTTTATGCCACCGGCTATATGACGCTCCCTATCAGAGATATATGGAAATGGCAGGAGCCGTTCGATCCTGAGCCGGTTCGTGAGACGCTACGTGCCGCCGTCGCGGCCTCAGGTATCCCAAGGGATGCTCTTCAGCACGAAGCTCACATAGCGCGACGGGCATTGGCCGAACCCTACGGAACAGGCCGTGTCCTCCAGTACGTCGCGAACGTCGATGCAGCGCCGATGGATTGGAACGCTGCCCGCGCCGATCTGGGGAAAATCGAGGCGGCGCTATATCATCGGTCTGCATGGATCGTCTGGATCGCCGCACATCTCGTCGAGGTCCTCCTCCAAGAGGCGGAGTTACGGGACGTAGTCCTGCGCGCCATCGCCGACGGACGCGGCGACACTTTATGGGCCGCCGCTGGTTTGGCTGTCGATCTCGATAAGGCGGCCATGGTGCAAGCGATCTATGACCGTCTGGGCCGTGACATCTCTTACGGCTGCGACCATCTGCTGCTTGCTTTGCCCAACCTTGATGCGCCGGCGGATGCAAGGCTCTTGGCGGCGATGGAGACGGGGTTTCTGCGCGGCACGCTCAAGACGGCTATGGCGGCGGGGCATTTGGCGGCGCGTTACGCCTCGACCTCAACAACAGGAATGCTCACGATACTGGACACCGCTGCCGCTTATTGGAAAGCCCATGAGGAGCCATATCCGGTCAACGGCGGTATCGTCCCCGAGAGCCCCAGGGCCAAGATCGTGGAGGCAATGGCCGCTATCCGCGCACCGACATACGACGTTGCGAAGACATACGTCGCAGACACGCGATCGGACGTGCGCGACATTGGGGGCAAGGCGCTTGTCGTTCTCCTAGGAGAACAGCCGGGACTGGCCTCGACGTTCCTCGACGACGTCGACATTGGAGCCTTACCTTCGCACTTACTCGATACGGCACTGAAAGGTGGGGTCGCATGGGAAGCGAAAAATTTCGACCATGTACGCGCTTACCTCGATTCCCCTCGGGCAGACCTGCGCTATGCGGCGATGTCGGTATTGCAGCATCAGTATAGTCCGGTCGACTTCATTCGAAGCAAGGCGGCCGCGATGACCGCTGATCCCGATCGGGAGACAAAGGAGCGCGCCTATCGCATTCTTGATACGCTGCCGTCGGCGAAGTGACGCCTTAGACACGTTCAACGAGCCAACAACTAAGGGTTTCAAACAAAGCTCCGGTTGGTACCGGGTGCGTTGTCAATAGCTACGTTGTAGAGTTGCCCGAGTTTCGAACTCAAGTGGGTTACCCGGCAGGGCGGCAAAAGGTGGTTCGACAAAACGCGCGAAGAGATCTGACGGTTTTCCGAATGGCGGACTATCAACTCACCACCCCTTGTAGGCTCTGACCGCAGCCCGATCGGAACGGCAGCTTTTGGGACCTGGCGACGACGTCCTGGGCGCGTCACCGACAGCGAAGCTCGTAGGCCTACGCCACCAGGTGAGCAACGAGAAAGCGATCTGATACCCTAGTTGCAGTGGTGGCAGTATGCTCAAGGCTTGTTTGTGCAAGGGACAAGTATGACAGCCGACAAAGACGAAATGGTGGCTGACGCGAAGGCCATGGTAGCGGCCAGTGTCTAGATCCGGCAGTCACAAAGCGCAGCACTATGTGCCAAAAAACTACCTCTCTGCTTGGTGCGATCCGGATACGCCTGCTAGAATGCAGCCCTATGTGTGGATGTTTGATCCTTCTGGAGGCCCAGGGAGAAAGCGCGCACCCCACAACCTCTTTGTTGAGACAGATATCTACACGATCTCCATGCCGGATGGCTCCCGAGATCTGAGGGTCGAGCATGAACTGTCGAAACTGGAGAAGGGATTGAAGACTCTCGTCACGGACTTCGTCGCCCGACACCGCCAGTTGCCGCACCCTCGGCAATCAAGGTTGATCGCGTTCATCGCGGCGATGCACGGGCGTACGCCCCTAGCTCGAGAGATCCAACGAACGCTTTGGCAGAACACCTTGGATGTTGCCGAGTGGCAAGAAAGCGATTTTGCGACATCGAGCGCTTCAAAAAAAGAGCGAGCGGCTGGAGTCTTCCGTCTACCCCCAAGTCCTCAGGTGACGCTGGACGACCTTCGAAGAGCGGTAGAGTCCCCGATGCAGTTCTTGCTGCCGGGGGCGATAGCCGACGGGCTCCCCATGTTAAGCCAGATGACGATGACCATCATCTGCACCGATGAGCCCAGCTTCATCACCTCAGACAGTCCGGTGACGTGGTTCGATCCAACAGTGGCCAGCGACAAGCTTCTGACTCACAAGAGTTCGCTGTCGGACCCGGGCATCGAGGTCACGATGCCGCTTTCGCCGCGGCACACGATCATATTGCATCATCCGATGACGCCCTTCGTGAAGCCGGTGAGCTACCTAAGAGCAAGTGCATCGACTGCGGCGGCCCTTAACAGACGCACCGCCCATTATGCTGACAAGGCCCTCGTGTCCTGGCGAGACGGGTTTGATCCGACATGGCAAATATTGCCACCGAACCGTCGAGATAGCCCTCCGGACCGCGCGAGCATGTAATCTCTGTTCCAACTACCGGTGCGCAGGGACCGCCAGATTCCATGTCGGCTTTCGGGGAAACAGTCCGAGCAGCCTAAACGGCCGCAATTAGGCGCATTGCCGCCGAAGCTCGTCGGCCCGATGAGAGGCCGCTTTGCGATGTGATTGTTTCTGCGGCGCCCGGCTGCCGCAGGCCCTAAATGGCAGAGTGGCTGGACAAGCCCAGCCCTGCGGTCCTTCTGCGCCCGCCTTAGGTTGCCCTTACCTCTGAATTGAAGACTCCAAGGCGGTCCGTCCCTGCCGCATCTCCCGCGCGTCAGGCACGCTGATCAACCGCCGCCGCCATCGAGCGGCTGAACCGCAGCCCCTGGAAATATCTTCTGCAGGTTGCCGGAGATGATCTTGTCGCCTTCCTTGATGCCGTTGGTCAGTGTCACCAGATCGCCGTCGGTGGGGCCCAGTGCGACGACGCGCTGTTCGACAAGATTGTCCTTGCCGACGACATAGACATATTTGCCGAACTGGCTGGAGCCGAGTGCCGTCTGCGGCACCATCAGCGCGTTGGGCAATTCCCTGATGTGCAGGCGAATGCGGACATATTGGCCAGGCAGCAGCGAGAGGTCGAGGTTCTCGATCGTCGCGCGGGCGGCGATGGTGCCGGTGTTGCGCTCGACGGCATTGTCGATGAAGGTCAGTTTGCCCTGACGCGGCTTGCTGTCGCTGCCGGGGATGATGACCTCGGTCTCGACAGTGCCATTGGCAAAGGCCTGCTGGATCTCGGCCAGTTCGGTCTCGCCAGGGTTGAAGGTGATGTAGATCGGCGCGAGCTGGACGAGATTGTTCAGCGGCGTGCCGGCGGCGCTGGTGACCAGCGTGCCTTCCGGCGCCTGGTTGCGTCCGAGGCGACCGTCGAAGGGGGCACGGATCTCGGTGTTTTTCAGATTGATCTCGGCGGTCCGCAAGGCCGAACGTGATATGGCGAGCGCCGCTTCCGCCTGTCGCACAGCACTCCGGCGCTGGTCGAAGCCGTCCTTGGCGAGATAGCCGTTGTCGGCGAGCTTGTTGCCGCGGTTGAGGCTGGAGTTGAGGTACTCGAGCGATGCCTGGTCGCGCTCGATCTGCGCCTTGGCCTGATCGAGAGCGGCCTGATAGTCCGAGGCCTCGATTCTGTAGAGCAGCTCGCCTGCCTTGACGTCGGTGCCGTCAGATACCGGCTGTTCCTGCAGATAGCCTGACGTCTTGGCGCGCAGCGTCACATTGCGGATGGCTTCGGTGCGCGCGGCATATTCGAGATAGATGGGAATTGTCTTCTTGACGACGCCGACCACCGGCACCGGCATGGCCTGGGGCGCCGGTGCCGAAGGGGCTGCACCCGCAGTCGTGCTGCCGACGTCCCAGCCAGCAAGCAGGTAGCCGCCCGCCACAGCCAATGCGAGAAGGCTGCCGTTCAGACCGAGTTTGAAAATGCGCATCGTAATACTCCTGATTTATTCGGCCGGCTCGACCAGCTGGGTGGGCTGCGAGCCGCGCGCGAAACGTTCACGCCAGGTTTCAAGCACGACGTAGAAGATCGGAACGAAAGCAAGCGTCAGCACGGTTGCGATCAACATGCCGCCAAAGACGGTGCTGCCGATCGACTGCCTGCTTGCGGCGCCGGCACCTGACGCCAGCATCAGCGGCACGACACCCAGGATGAAGGCGAAGGCCGTCATCAGGATCGGGCGCAGCCTGAGGCGCGCGGCTTCGACGGCGGCAGCGACGATCTCGACACCTTCTTCGCGCCTGCGCTTGGCAAACTCGACGATCAGGATCGCATTCTTGGCGGCGAGGCCGATCAGCATGACGAAGCCGATCTGCGAATAGACGTCGATCTGCAGGCCCCGTACCCAGATCGCCAGCAGGGCGCCGAGCAGGGCGAGCGGCACGGCGAGCAGCACGACGAAGGGCATCGACCAGCTTTCATACTGCATGGCCAGAACCAGGAAGCAGAAGACGATGGCGAGGCCAAAGACGAGGTTGGCGATCGAGCCGGCGCGGATCTCCTGATAGGTGATGCCGGTCCATTCGAAGGAGAAGTCCCTGGGCAAGGCGGTTGCCGCGACACGCTCCATGGCAGCGACAGCCTGGCTTGAGCTGAAGCCTTCGGCTGCCGCACCATTGATGAGTGCCGAGGGATAATTGTTGTAGTGGGTGACCGTTTCCGGTCCCGAAACTGCCTTCAACGCGCCCAGCGTGCTGAGCGGCACCATGTCGCCTGTATTGCTGCGGACATATAGCCGCGAAATGTCGGTGGCTGCGGCGCGCGCCTGCTGTTCGGCCTGAAGGGTGACGCGGAAGGTGCGGCCGAACAGGTTGAAGTCGTTGACATAGAGCGAGCCCAGATAGATCTGCAGCGTCGAGAAGATGTCAGGCAGGTTGAGGCCGAGCAGCTTCGCCTTGTTGCGATCGAGGTCGTAGGAATATTGCGGGGTCGAGGTGCTGAAGGTGGTGAACAGCGTGAACGGGTTCAACTCCGGCTGCTTACGGGCCTCAGCGAGCAGTGCCTGCGTCGCCTCATCGAGTGCTGCGGCACCGCGGCCGGTCAGGTCCTCGACCTGAAACTCGAAGCCGCCTGTCGCACCCAGACCCTGGATCGAGGGCGGGTCGAAGGCGAACACCAGCGCTTCGGGAATCTGGATCAGCTTGCCCTGGGCGATGTTCTTGAGCTCGGTCGCACTTTCGCCGGCGCCGCGCTCGTCCCAGGGCTTGAGCACGGCGAATTGGACGCCGGCATTGGACTGGTTGGCGAAGGTGAGGAAGGAAAAGCCGACGACGGAGCCGACGGATTCGACGCCGGGCAGGGTGCGAAGAATTTCCTCCGACTTCTTGGCCACCGCTGCCGTGCGTTCCACCGAGGCACCATCGGGCAATTGCAGGACGACGAAGAAGTAGCCCTGGTCTTCGACCGGCAGGAAGGTGGAGGGAATGCGCTGCGACAAGGCGTAGGTTGCATACAAGGCCAGCCCGAACAGCCCGATGAACGCCCAGCGCCAGCGCACGAAGCTGCGGATGCTGCCGGCATAGGCGTTCGACATCCAGTTGAAACCGGCATTGAACCAGCGGAATAGGATGAATTTCGGCGCGCCGCGATGGCGCAGGAATACAGCACTCAACGCCGGGCTGAGCGTCAGCGAGTTGAAGGCCGAGATGGCGAAGGAGATCGCAACCGTCAGCGCGAACTGGTTGTAGAGCTGGCCGGCGACACCAGGGATGAAAGCGACAGGCACGAAGACGGCGAGCAACACGCCAGTCGTTGCGATGATCGGGCCGGTGACTTCCTTCATGGCGATTTTTGTCGCCTCGAGCGGCGGGTGGCCGTCTTCGAGCTGGCGTTCGACGTTTTCGACGACGACGATCGCGTCGTCGACGACCAGGCCGATGGCCAGCACCATGCCGAGCAGCGACAGCATGTTGAGCGAAAAGCCGAGCAGATACATCACCGTCAAAGTGGCGATCAACGACACTGGTATCGCGATGATCGGGATGATGGTGGCGCGCCAGCTCTGCAGGAAGATGAAGACGACAAAGACGACGAGCAGCAGCGCTTCGACGAGCGTGGTGACCACGTCGTCCATGGCAGCGGAGACGAAGCGGGTCGTGTCGTAAAACATGTTGTAGGACATGCCGGAGGGGAAGCGGCTCGACAGCTCGTCCATCTTGGCCTTGACGCTGCTCTGCAGGTCGAGCGCGTTGGAGCCCGGGGCCTGAAGCACCGCGAGCACGACGCTGTCTTCGCCGTCGAGGCTGAAGGACGACGAGTAGGAGAGCGCGCCGAGTTCGATGCGCGCCACGTCGCGCAGATGGATCGCGGCGTGGGTTTCAGGATCGACGCGCAGGATGATCTCGCCGAATTGCTTGGGGTCGCTCAGGCGACCGACAGCACTCACCTGCATCTCGAACGGCGTTCCTGAGGGTGCCGGCGACTGGCCGATCTTGCCGGCCGCGACCTGGATGTTCTGCTCCTGGATGACGTTCTGGACATCGACGGCGGTGACGCCGAGGCTCGCCATCTTGTCGGGGTCGAGCCAGACGCGCATCGAATAGCGGCGCTCGCCGAAGAACTGGACGTCGCCGACGCCGGGCAGTCGCTTGATCGGATCGAGGATCTGCAGATAGGCGTAGTTGGACAGGGTGGTGAAATCGACCGACTTGTCAGGCGAGCTGAGATTGACCAGCACGTTGAAGTTGGGGTTCTGCTTGATGACGGTCACGCCTGTCTGGTTGACCAAAGCGGGCAGGGAGGGGGCCGCCTGCGAGACGCGGTTCTGGACGTCCATCGCGGCGATGTCGACGTCGTAGCCGACCTGGAACGAGATGATGATGCGCGCCGACCCGTCATTCGAGCTGGTCGAGGACATGTAGAGCATGCCCGGCACGCCGTTGAGCTGTTGCTCCAGCGGCGTCGTCACCGTATCGGCCACGACCTGGGCGCTGGCGCCGGGATAGTTGGCGGCGACAACGATCTGGGGCGGGGTGATGTCGGGAAACTGCGCGACGGGCAAAAGGAAGTAGGAGATGGCGCCGGCCAGCACCATGATGATGGCGATCGCCGAAGCGAAGATCGGCCGCAGGATGAAGAAGTTGACCATGATGGTTCTCTCCGAGGCGGCTCGTGATGGTCGATGGCTGCCCTGGCGACGGCAACGAAAAACCGTTGCAGCACACGGAGCCGTGCGCTGCTCTTGAACAACCCGATATTGACTTGCGATGGTGGATGTTACTATCTAGTAACAGGATAAATGTTACGGATCGGTAACATTGTCAAGCCCGTTCCAGCAACAAGATTGGAAGCGAGGAAACGTTGATGACAGCTGCTGTCAGATGTCCACCACGGGAACGGATCATCGACGCTGCGCGCGACCTCTTCAGAAAGCATGGCATCAAGGGCATTGGTGTCGATGCGATCGCCGAGGCGGCAAGCAGCAACAAGATGACGCTCTACCGCCACTTCGGCTCGAAGGACGACCTGGTGTTTGTCTGCCTGCAGGAGGCAGCAAGCGAAGCTGAAGCCTTCTGGGAGGGGATCAAGGCCGCGAACCCCGGTGATCCCAGGGCGCAACTGAGCGACTGGGTCCGCCGCGCCGGTGAATTCGTCACCGTCGAACATTGCAATTGCGAGCTTCTCGACGCCGCCGCGCAATTGATCGAGAGCGACCATCCCGCGCGGCAGTTCATCGAGGACCTTCGCGGCCTTTACCGGGAGCGACTGGTCGAGCTCTGCCGTGCCGCCGGCGCTGCCGACGCCGAACTGCTGGTCGATGCGTTGACGCTACTTGTCGAGGGCGCGCGGACCAACTGGCGCAGCGCCGGGCCTGGCGGAGCCGCAACACGCTTCGTCAAGGTCGCAGAGATGATCGTCGACGATTTTTTGGCGTAGCATGGCAGCAGCGGTATCCCCCGCCAATCGACCGCTTAGTCACCTCGCATCAACATTGACGTCTGCTCCAGGGAACGGACGTAAACGATCCGAGTGTCCGAGATTAGGCGCACAGAGCCGTCGGGATGAGGAAAAGAAGGCTTCTATTGCCAACTCTGCCTATCCCCTGCTCTCGCAAATGACGCTAGAACGCTCCTTGCGTCGCCCGCTGATTTAACCGAGCTGGTCATCCGATTTGCGTCTGGCTAGACCAACGTGTGGCATCCTGGATGAAACGGCTGGGCTGAAAGCCAGATCTCGCGAGTTGCGCTTCGCTAAACCATGACAAGCTAGCGTTGAGTGGCATGGCGTTAGCCATGGCTAATTTGCCGGCAGGCTCTTGCCGCCCCCTGCGGCTCACCACCACCGGAGGGCGCCAACCTTGTTGCCGCTGACCAATCCGACTACTAATGACTTGCTGTGGCCTCCTATCTGGCCCATGCGACGCCACTTCGCGCTTGTCAGACGGTAGAACGTCGGACAAGGCGTACGCCTGCTCCACCGCCGTTTTCAGGGATGAATTTGATGCCAGCTTTCACGAGAGCATTGATTATCTTTGCAATGGTATCAGGGCGACCACCAAAAACACCGTCCTCCGCTTCCAAGCGCGCAATAGTCGGCTCGGAAACCGCAGAATGATAGGCAAGATCTGTCTGAGACCATCCGAGGAGTGCCCTCGCCGCCTTCACCTGCCGAGTAGTGATTGATAGATTTTCTATTGACATTCAAATGGGCTTGTTGATATTTTTTCTATTAATTCTCTGATGCCGCGTCGGTGCCGACTCGGCTTCTCAGAGCGGCTGACCGTGATGCGCGAACATCCCTGGCCAGCCTGACCAAACCCTAGCTGGTTGGAGCTCGGATCATGGCTGATTCCGACAATACCACAGCTTTGCCTTTCGTCACCCAAGGGGGACGAAGGAAGAGCTGTTCTGTGGATGACGATGCGAAAGGTGGCGGCGCTGCGGTGGCTGCTACGCCCATGGAGCGCTTTGCCGCGCATTTGCTTGCGCCGCTCGACCCATGTGTGATCCTTTTGCAGGAATGGGAACAAGCACACCACATGACCGTGGTTTTGTGCCGGCTGCAGCAGCGCCTCGAGATAAGGATCAGGAATGCCCTGAGGGCTTCTGAACCAAGTGGTGAGAGCGACCAGAAGAGCGTACGGCAGCCAGCAGATCAGCAGACACGTTGGAACGAGCTCGACCAGAAGGTCGGATACTCACGAGCCCGTGCTGCTGAGGCGCAGGCCGTTGAGGCTGAAGAAGAGATCCTCGACGCTGTTGCCGCCACTCCGGCCCAATCACTTGCCGGGGTGATCGCCAAACTGAGGATCATTGCCGGCGGTGGCGAGAACATGGGCGACACATCGGCCTTTCCCTGGCCGCAAATTCAGTCGGCTCTGGCGGATCTCGAGGCATTGGGCGACCGCGGCGCGGACGCGCTGCCGGCGGATAGCCGGCGCCAGCCCGCTGAGGATCGTGGCCTGGACGGCGAGATGAACCGCCTTCGCGCATCCATGCCGGACGGCACCATAGCCCGCGAAAGCCATCCACGGCGAAGCTGAACGCATAGCAGGATCGCGAGGCGAGGCTGCGATGCCACGCGGCCACGCATCAGGCGTGCCCTGGAGCGGCGGTTGGGCAGGCATCTTTTACAACAATGGGAGAGAGAGAATGACCTTCAGAAGTTCTGTACGCCTGCGGCTTGCATTCATGTGGTCCGTTTTGCTCGCGCTGATCGTCGCCTTGCCAGGTGGTCCGGCCTTTGCCGAGACCACCAAGGAGCGTGTCCTGCGCGAAGGCAAGATCGTCATCGGCATCCACAACCGGACGCCCTGGGGCTTTCGCGATGAAGCCACCGGCGAGGCAAAGGGATGGCATCCGGATCTGTTGAGGGCCGCCTTTGCCGAACTTGGCGTCACGGAGATTGACATCAGGGTCACCGAGTTTGGCGCCCTGATCCCGGGCCTGCTGGCCGGCCGCTTCGATGCGGTGGGGTCGGGTCTGTCCATCACGCCGGAGCGCTGCCGGCAGGTCGCCTTCGGTGCACCCGATCTCAAGGTCCATGACGCAGCCATCGTGCTCACTGGTAATCCAAAACAGATCCATGGCTTTGACGACATCGTCAGCCAGAAGATCATCATGGGTGCCGGTCGCGGCAGTGTGTCGGTCAGGAATGCCACTGTAGCCGGTGTGCCGGAAAGCAACATGCTTCTGTTTCCCGACATCGAGGCCAACATCTCGGCCCTGCGCTCCGGCCGCATCGATGTGACGGTGCTGTCCTCCCCCACCGCGATCGGGCTGCTTGCCAGTGGCAAGCTCAAGGGACTGGAAAGTGCGACACCCTTCGTGACGACAGACGAACAGGCAACCTATGCGGCTGTGGCGTTCCGCACCGAAGACCAGGATCTGCGGGCACTGTGGGACCAACGGCTTCTGGCACTGACAAAGGACGGCACGGTGTCCAAGGTCATGGCCAGATATGGCTTTGGCGAGTCCGAGGTCGTGCCTGATACCGTCACCGTCGGGAAGCTGTGTGGCACGGCTGGTGCCGGCAAATGACCATCCTCGAGATCTGGCTCGGCATCCTGCAGGGCTTTCGCGTCACCGCTTTGGTGACGCTCTATGGCCTTGTCTTTGCCATTCCCTTCGGCCTCATCTTTGGCGTTGCCCAGTACCTGACCACCGGTCCGGTGCGGTTTGTGGTGACGTCGATCATCGAGTTCTGGCGCAGCTCCGCCGTCATCATCCTACTGTTCGTGTTCTATTACGCCCTGCCCCTCGCCGGACTGGCGCTGTCGGCGATGACGGTCAGTGCCATGGTGCTGGGGCTCAACATTGGCGGTTATGCCAGCCAGGCCGTCAGAGCCGGCCTGCAGGCATTGGACCGTGGCCAGAAGGAAGCTGGCCACGCGCTTGGACTGTCGCGTTCCACCATCCTGTTGCGCATTGAGCTGCCCCAGGCACTGGTGGCGATGAGCCCTACCTTCATCAACCAGCTTATCCAACTGGTGAAGGCGACATCGCTTGTCTCGCTGGTGACGCTGACCGACATGACCTTCCGCGCCAAGGAGATCTCGCAGATCGAGTACGACCCGGTGCCGATCTACACCTCGCTGCTGCTGGCCTACTTCATCGTCTGCTATCCGGTCGCCTTGTTCGGACGCTGGGTGGAACGGCGCATCAACCCGGCAAGGGAGGCGCGTCGTGCAGTTTGATGTGGCCTTTGCGCTGTCGACGGTGCCAACCATCCTTGGCGCCATCGGCATGACGCTGCTGGTGGCAGCAGTCAGCTGCGTTGGTGCCTCGGCAGTCGGGTTTGGCCTAGAACTCATTCGCCGCTCGGGCGGGCTGGGAGGGCTGTTCGTCCGCTTCGTGATCGACTTCATCAGGGCAACGCCAGTGCTAGTCTGGCTTTACTGCCTGTATTTCATTCTGCCCTTTTACGGCATTCGCCTTGGTGCGCTTGCCACAGGCATGATCGGGCTCAGCCTCTATTACAGCGGTTATCTCGCCGAGGTGTTCAAGGCCGGCATCGACGCCATCCCCAACGGTCAGGCGGAAGCTGCAAGGGCGCTTGGCCTTGGCAGGATCGATATGACCATCTTTGTCATCGCGCCGCAGATGCTGCGCAACATCGCAGCACCCATGGGCAACTACTTCGTCTCGATCCTCAAGGCGACACCTTATCTGGCGGTGCTTGCGGTGCCGGAAATGCTGGGCCGTGCCTTCGACATCGCATCCGAGACGTACCGCTATGCCGAGCCGCTGACGGTGGCCGGCCTGATCTTCCTCGGTCTCGCACTCCTCATCTCGCAGGCCATCAAACGGCTTGAGGTCAGGCTGATGGGGCCGACGACAAGGTAGTTCGGCGGGTGGGAACCCAGCGGCCGTCGATATCTCAGCAAAGTCACATAGCTAGATCGATCCCTTCGAGCGGATCGTATGGAGAATTCATGACCCTCACAGACGACAAACCTGCCGTCCAGATCGCCTCGCTCAACAAATGGTACAGCACCTTCCATGTGTTGAAGGAGATCAACCTCACCATCCCAAGCGGTTCCCGCGTCGTGATCTGCGGACCCTCCGGTTCGGGCAAATCCACCCTGATCCGCTGCCTCAACGGGCTTGAAGCCTACCAGCAGGGAACCGTCACACTTGGCGCGGTCCGGCTGGGCGACAATGCCAGGGAGACGGCACTGGCCCGCCGGCAGACCGGAATGGTGTTCCAGAGCTTCAACCTGTTTCCGCATCTGACTGTGTTGTCGAACTGCACGCTGGCGCTGCGCCGGGTTCTTTCCATGCCGCGCAAGGAGGCCGAGAGCCTGGCGCGGCATTTCCTGGAAAAGGTCCGGATTCCCGAACAGGCCGACAAATACCCCGCACAACTGTCAGGCGGACAGCAGCAGCGGGTGGCGATTGCGCGGGCGCTCTGCATGAACCCGCGGCTGATGTTGTTCGACGAGCCAACCTCCGCGCTCGATCCCGAAATGGTCAAGGAGGTGCTCGATGTCATGACCGGGCTGGCTCAGGAAGGCATGACGATGATCTGCGTCACCCATGAGATGGGTTTTGCGCGCGAGGTTGCCGACCAGGTGGTGTTCATGGATCAGGGCAGCATCGTCGAACAGGCATCGCCGATGACGTTCTTTTCGACGCCCAGTCATCCCCGCGCCCAGTCTTTCCTCAACACGCTGCTGCATTGAGAGGACGGACCGGTGGTAACCGACACGCGCATCTGGACGGACGTTGATTTCGACAAGGACGGCAAGCAGATCACTTGTCTGCGTTTGCCGTTTTCGAGGGACCGTTCGGCCTATGGCACTATCCCCATCCCGATCGTCTGCATCAGGAACGGTGTCGGACCAACCGCATTGCTGATCGCCGGCAATCATGGCGACGAGTATGAAGGCCAGGTGGCGCTCAGCAAGCTCGCGCGGCAGCTCGATGCAAACGAGCTCCGCGGCCGCATCATCATCCTGCCGGCATTGAACTATCCCGCGGTGGATGCGGGCAGGCGCGTGTCGCCGCTCGATCAGGGCAATCTCAACCGGATGTTTCCCGGCGACGCCAATGGCACACCGACTGAGATGATCGCCCACTACGTCTCAGAGGTGCTGCTGCCCCTTGCCGACATCGTCATCGACCTGCACTCCGGTGGCACCTCGCTGCTCTATCTCCCCTGCTGCCTGATCCGCGTGGGCAAGACCGCAGCCGAGACGGCAAAACTCATCGAGCTCATGCATGTCTTCGGCGCGCCCATCGGCTCGATCAGCGATGGTTCGGGTGGCGGTGGCGCCACCACCCTGTCGGCGACAGCCCAGATGCTCGGGATTCCTGCCCTGACGACCGAACTCGGCGGTGGCGCGACGATGTCACGGAAAGGCGAAGCCCTTGCCCGAGACGGAGTGCTGCGCGTGCTGAAGCATATGGGCATCCTGCCCGACGCCATTGTTGAGCCGGCGGGGCCGACACGATCCATGCGGGTCGATGGCAGGCAGGCCTTCACCTATGCGCCGGTCAGGGGGATATTCGAGCCGGCGGTGACTGTGGGAGACGAGGTTCAAGCTGGAGATATTGCCGGCACAATCCATCCGATTGCTGGGCCGTCGGAGCCTGCCAGATTGGTGCAGTTCGCGCAGTCTGGTCTCGTTGCCTGCCAACGGGCTCCGGCACTAGCCGAGCCTGGAGATTGCCTGTTCAAGCTGGTAGTGGACGTACCCTAATCCTCATGCACCACCGACATTGCGTGCCCCTTCGACGCGCAGGACCATAGCACCGGCTTTCGCAACATAAGCGTACGCGGCCTCGGCTCGAACGTTATCAAAGGGACTACCCGGCACGGGCGTGCGTGACCGAGCCGCCACGCGGGTTGGCGACGATTTCAACTCTTTGGTCACATGGCCTCCGCATCTGCGCCGCGATAGCAACCACAATCTTGGTGCGCCGGTGTCTCATAGTACCAAGCCCTGGCGCTGCCCCAGTCGCAACTGCTCGGTCTGCTTCAATGTCTGCATGGTACGCTCATGGGCAGCGATCTGTTGGGCCGCGCGCATCACCTGCCAGGCCTGACGCAGCTTCTCGCGCTCGCCAGGACGAAGGCCTTCGGCGGCCGTGTCGAAGAGAGCACCTGATGGCTCCCGCGCGGCATTGACGAGCAAAGTCCGCTCGCCAAAACGTTCGGATACCGCGCGGTTGAAGCCGTCGATCTCGAGCTTCACCTCACGATTGCCGAGGATATGGGCGAGAGCAGCTGGAAGATCGTTGCGATCGATCGCCTCACGGATCTTTTCGAGCACGGATTTTGCCTCCATCGACAACGCCGGGATGTCGATCGAAGCTCGATGACGCAGCGCCTGCTCCTCGGTCCCGATCCTTTCGGCAGCAACCTGGCGCAGCTTGAGAAAACGCTCGATGTCGCGCTTCAGCGCCGGCACGTTGACCTCGGCAACACGACGCGCCTCCTTGTCAGCTTTCGATGCGAGAAGACCCGTCCGCCCCTTCAGTGCTCCGATCGATGCCGGCTCGCCGACCAGCCGAGCGAGCGTCTGTTGCGCGGCCTTGGGGTCTGTGAGAAGCACACTGAAGTCCATCACCCGGAAGGCGGCTTCCGCATCGGCAAAGACGTAGCGAAAGCGCGTCGACATCTCCTCCCACTGCTTTGCCAAGGCCTGGTCGGCGAGAAGCTTCTTCTCGACGACGTCGGCCAGCGACCTGTCAAACACCTTGGTGCCAGCGACCATCGGTTCGGCCTCTTTCCGGGTTTGTATTGAGGGGCGCTGGAACAGACCAAGGCGCTCGGTGCTGGTACGCAATCGCTGCGCCAGATTGGCAAGCCTTTGCCTTTGGCGCAGCATCCAGTCGAGCCGGTCGCGAACGAGCGTGCGGGCAACACGCGATATGTGCAGTCCGCGGTTTTCGGCAAAACGCAGTGCCTGCCGGTAGAGTGTACCGCGCTCGTAATCGAGCGTGGTTTCCTTGGCATTCGTTCGCGACAGAACGCCATCGAGCCCGCCAACCTTGGCGAAGGAACGCCGCCCGTAATAGAGCGCCATTTCCTCGCGGTGCCGGGTCATCGCGACATAGGTCAGATGCCGATCCAGCGACAGCGAGGCGAGCACCTTGACCCGGTCGACGGTCGAGCCTTGCGACTTGTGGATCGTGGTCGCATAGCCATGGTCGATGTGGTGGTAGAAGCGTTGCTCGACCGTGACCAGCCGGCGATGTTCACCCTCGCCGATGGCCGCAACGATCCTGTTTGGTGCGGCTTCGACGACCCGTCCGATCATGCCGTTCTTCACACCGAGCGAAGTCTCGTTCTTGAGGAAGACGATCTGGTCACCAGCGTCGAACTGACGAAGACCGTCTTCGGTGCGGAAGGCATGTCCTTCGCCGACGATCCCGCACCCGACGAGCTTGTCGCGCGCCAGGCTGTTGAGCTCGCGTACGTCACGCCGAAGATGGGCCAGGATCAGTGTAGTCTTGCTCGGATCGTAGTCGCTGTTCCAGTCGGCAATCAGGCTGGCGATCGCCTGTGCCTTGAGCTCTGACCCACACACTCTGCCGTGCTCGCCATAAGCCTCGAGCGCCTGTGCGACGCGGCCGCGCGCCAGATCGAGCGAAGCGGCTCTCATCCACTCTTCGCGCTGGCGGTAGATGGTCTCCAGTTCAGCGTAGCCGATGCGGTCAACGATCGCCCGAAACGCAGCACCTGCTTCAATTGGCTGGAGTTGCTCGGGATCCCCCACCAGCACAAGCTTTGCGCCGGCCATGGTTGCCGTTTCGACGACCAGTGCCATCTGCTTTGAGGCAACCATGCCGGCCTCGTCGACAACAAACACCGTGCTTTTGTCGAGCATGTCCCTGCCCTGTTTCCAGCGCAGCTCCCACGATGCCAGCGTGCGGCTGACGATGCCTGCTTCCTTCTCAAGGCCCTCCGCTGCCTTGCCGGCAAGGGCTGCACCGACAACACGATAACCGGCCAGTTCCCAGACCTCGCGTGCTGCCTTCATCATCGTGGTCTTGCCCGCCCCGGCGCGGCCAACGACAGCAGCGATCCGTGCCTCATCCACGACGTACTCAATGGCGACACGCTGTTCCTGCGACAGCAGTGAATGACGCGAAAGCACGCTGTCCAGGACCTTCTCCTGAACGCCATGTGTTGTGCGCTGCGACAGCCACAGCGATTGCTTCGCCATCCTGGCTTCGATGCGGATCAGCTCGCGCGTCGTGTAGCGGGAATGGATCTTCGCTCCCGTTGCAAGGTCAATGCCGTCGCGCTCGATACGCAGCGCCTCGGGGCTCTGCAGAATGCGCACCATCAGCTGCTGGAACGTGCCGGCATCATCGACATAACGATGCAGGATCTTTGCGATGTCGCGTTCGTCGAAGACGCTTCTTTCCGAGGAGACGATGTCGAGCACGATCTCGGGCCGCTTCAGGATCCGGTTCGCATTCTCCTTGCGCCTCGCCTCGAGCAGATCGATCCGCTCGAGCGACAGCTCATGGCCTTCACGCGCTGACTTGCGCTGGATCGCCTTGGCGCCAACGCCGATATGGGTGGTTGGGACGAGATCGATGCCACGCTCGGCATAAGAGCGGCCATCAACACGCAGGTCGATCCCGGCAAGTGCCAGATGCTGGTTCTGCGTCTCGAACCAGGCATTGCGAAGAGCCGTAAAGTCGTCCATCCCGCCGGCCCAAAGCTCATAGACGATCTTGCCGGCGGCGTTACGCAAGACCTCGCCATTCTGACCAATGACGGCAACCTTCTTGGGACCGAACCCGTCGTCGGTCAGCGGCCGCAGTGTCATCATCAGATGGACGTGCGGATTATCGGGCGCATCATGATAGACCCAGTCCGCAACCATGCCCTTGGCGAGGATGTGGCGTTCAACGAAATCACTGACGAGCGCGATGTTCTGCTCGGCTGAAAGCTCCAGCGGCAAGGCGATGGTGATGTCTTTGGCAAGCTGGGCATCGGCGCGTTTCTCAAACGCCTCGACCTTGTTCCAGAAGGCTTCCGCAGCACCTGCCACTGAGCGCTCAGCAATCAGGCTGCGCAGCCATTGCGGCGCATCGGGCGGCACCGAAAACGCCTCATGGAGCAGCCCCTGCTTGCGTGTGTAATCGACCGAGCGCGCTTCGCGTTCGTACTCCATCTTCGCGCAATGGCGATAGGCGGCCGAAAGCACCGCGCTGCGGCCGTCACCGCGGCTGACAATGCTGACGGAGAAATGCGGGACAGCCACGGCAGAGATTGCTCCTGGATAGCGAACGGGCACTCGTGCGTTCGTCAGGAGCGGCTGGCTGGACAGGCCGTTGAGCAAGGCGTCGCGTCAGCGACGTATAATTGCGCCCTTGGCCGCTCCTTTCGAACGGCCGGATCATCGTCGAGAGTGTCGGCACAGCCGACTGCACAATAAACGGGGATGTGCTTCGCACCCTCCACGTCGATCCTGAGCTGGCGTTTTGCTCAATCCAGGCAAGGGAAGAGGCTACCGGGATGAAAAGACCGTCGTCGAAGATCAGGGAAGAAATCTCCCGCCTGCAAGGGCAACTGAGACAGGCGGAAATGCGCGAGGCTGAGCGCATCGGGCGGATCGCACTCCGGGCCGGGCTCGGTGAGATCGAGATCGAAGAAGGCGAGCAGCTCGCTGCTCCTGTGTTTCGACAGCTCCTTAGGTTCGTGCAATGGTATCGTCTTTGCCATCTCGGGTTGCTTCAAGACCACGTCAGTGACGATCCCGACCGCGCTCAAAACTGGCCGTGCTTGATCCGTACTTCGAGATCGCACCGATGGTGATCATCGCGCCGCCGCAAAGCCGGCAGCAAGGTCATCGTGCTCGGTCCATTGACCCGCGACCGACTTCAACGCCCTCGACTGGATCGCTCATTTCGGCGGCAAGAAGGAGGAGGACATTGCTGCTTTAGCGACATGGGTGAGGACCGACCCGCCGAGACAGACATCGGCCTGGGACGGCTTCTTTCGCGCCTCCGCACTTCAGCTCCTTAGCCCCACCGTGTCGACCGGACTTTGAACATGCGCCGGTTCTACGGTCTCACTCTCCAGCCGACCTTATTTGGCGGTGCATCGGTCATTCCCAACTGGGGTGGGATCGGTACCAACGAACATGCCATGATCGAACCTTCGACGAAACCGACGACGCTCAACGCGCTCTAAAGCGGCTGGACACGATGAAGAAATGGCGGGGCTATGGAGCGCCAAGGGACGTCTCAGATGCCGGGACAGTAGGTGTTTGAGATGAGACCAACGCTGACGCCCCAAGGACCAGAGCTGTGGCCCCGCCTTGTGAGCGGGGCCGAGCTCGGCCGGTCAGTCTCGGTTGGGACGGGACCAGATGAGTTGGAGGCCCTGCTCGCCTTCCACCTCGACCAGGGTGGCGTAGATGGGAGCCTGGAAGCTCGGATCGTCCAGCTTGACCGACAGGTAGTCACGGCCGCTCTGCTCGGAGTGCTTCTGCCAGGCGGCGCCGAGTTCCACGGCGCCGGAGAAGATGCGGAAGTGCGGGCCCTTGTCGGAGGGGTTTTCGATGCGCTCGAAGCGGGCCTTGACGGTGAGGGTGAGGGTCTTGATCGAACCGGTGAAGCCGTTGGCGGTGGTGGTGAATGAGCCGATGGTAGCCATGAGTGGTATTCCTTTCCTAGTGTTTCGGGCCGCGCCCTTCGCGGCCTCGATGGCAGTCGAAAAGATCGGAGACGATCGGACCGCACCCGTCAGGGCCGGAATGAAATGGAGGGCGGCAGGAAGCGGCTTTCTTGGGCCGCGAGGAATGCGAACGCAGTTCGCTGGGGAAGAAAGTTGCGCCTGCCGTTGCGGGACAACGATCGAGGCGAAGCCGCTCTCCGGTCAGACATGCCCCATCGAGCCCGCGGAAGGACCCGGCTGTCGCGACACGGAAGGAAGGGCGCTGCGGCCAGTATGCCGATGTCATCTGTCATCGCACGCTGACTTGACGGGCGACGAACCCCTCCGCTTCCGGCACGCCCGCTCGATACGCCATCGCCCGTGTCATGGGGAGAGATGTCGCTCGCTCTCTGAGAGCGGTCTCAAGCACCGCAGAAAGTCCACCGACAGGCCGCCGCCTGCGGTCTTGCACGGCTCAGCAGACTGTCAGCGCAGGTCCAAAATCCAACGACCACGTCGTCAACATCAGGGATTGATCCCGGTATCGGCTCGAGTTGCACTCCCGTTGGTCCGCTAGGTAGTCAACGCATGGTCGCGGTAGTCCCCGCTCGGCGGCCGCGCGCCGGTACTCGACCCAGCCACCGGCAAGGCCATGTTGGCGCAGATGCCGGACACCGACATCGAACGGGTCTATTACGAAGCGGTCAGGGGCGACATCCAGGCCAGCGCTGTGTCCACCGCGCTGCCACTGGGAGCAAAAGACCAAGTTCCAGGTCGACCAGTTCAAGCTTGGCCTGAATTACAAATTCTGAGCCCTCAGCAAATGCGGTGCTACGGAAGCGCACCGCATTCGGGCCGCGCAGGATTGCGCGCCCCGAGATTGCTAGTTCCGTAGACCCAACGATGGGAACTGCACCTCGCGGGGCGTAATGCCGAATTGCCGCCGGAACGCAGTGGCAAAATTCGCCGGACTTGAGTAACCCGCGATGGCGCTGGCTTCCTGCACAGTGGTCTCGCCACCCTTGAGCGCTTCGAAGGCGCGGTCGAGACGGCGCCGGCGAACATATTCGAAGACGCTGTGACCTTCTGACAGGCGGAACAAGCGCTGCAGCCCGCTGGCGCTGATGCCGGATTCTCGCGCGATCAACTCGACGCTCAGCGATGCCGTCAGGCTTTCAGCGATCAGTTCCTTGGCACGCATAAGGCGGACGGCTTCGTGGCCGCGCAAGATGGAGCCTGGTTCAGTGCGGCGGTCGGCATGCATGACCGCAGAAATGGTTTCGGCGACAATCTCGACGGCGCGGCCCTCGAGATAGAGGTTGCGCAGTGCAGGCGTGAAAACCTGCGGTGCAAGCACCTGACGGACCAGTTCGGCCACGCGCGGCGTCACCGTCCAGCGGTGGTCGGCAAGATTGTCCTTGAGTAACGCCTTGGCCTGGCGTTCGTCGCCGATCTCTTCCATGGCGTCGATGTTGAGCCATTCGGGCGTGGCTGTGACCACGAGATGGCGGACATGCTGACGCCCAGCCGACGCCCGCTCGAAACTCTCCCGGCCGGAACTCATGATGGCGGCACCTTGCATTGCGTTGCGCAGGTCGCCCTTGAAAGCGAAACTGCGGTCGCCGATCCGAAGGTCGATCTCGCCATCGAGAAAGAAGATGCAGGACAGCTCTTCGCGCTGGCGCGAGGTTACGGTGAAATCGCGCTTCTCGACAGCGTCGCTGACATGAAGAAACAGACCTTGCCGAAGCTCCTGGTGCAGATATGCGCCCTCGATCAGCGTATCGTCCATGGACAACCGGTCGTCTCGGCTATCGAGGACAACGCCGTCCATCCGCATGAAATCGCTGACCCGGACGCGCTTGCTGTCACCAGGAGCGCAGGCATGCTGGCTTGTGCCCGACCTCATTGATTATGCCCTTTCTGTCACGAGCATGTTTAGCCCGACGTGGCCTAACAGGCCTTCGCGACCGTGGCTTTGCGGTGCAATTTCGTTGGACCGCAAATGTTTCTGATCGTCGCGCAAAGGTTGCTGCGTTGTCAGCCATGCCATGGTGCCTTAGTGAATAGGTTAACTTGATGACAATAGTCAAGTTTATGGCGCAGCGGCACAAAACCCTCGCGCAGATTGATAATGAGAGCGCCTTGGTGCGTCCAGATGGGCGCCCGAGGCTCTGGATAGGGGCGGCACGTGCGCGGTACAGAAGTTTTGCAGGACCATTCGGCAAAAGGCGAACAATGCCGACGCGACAGCCGCGCGCTGCTTCTGGCGTCTACTATGCTGAGTGCCATCCTCACCTTGCCCGCCCACGCCCAGCAGACCAATCCGGCCAAGGCGGACGGCAATCCCCTGGTTCTCAAGACCATCGAGGTCGGCACGGAAAGTCCGCGCGGCCCAGACAGCGGCATCGTTGCCAAGCGAAGTGCGGCTGCATCCAAGACAAGCACGCCGCTGCTTGAAACGCCGCAGGCAATCAATGTCGTCACTCGCGACCAGATGAATTCGCAGGGCGTCAACTCGGTCGCCGAGGCACTGCGCTACACTCCAGGTGTGCTGCCAGATCCCAATGGCTACGACCTGCGTTACGACTGGCTCTACATCAGAGGCTTCAACAGCTACGGCACGATGTGGCTGGATGGCTTGGCCGTCGCGGGCGACCCGCTGAATTATGCCACGCCGAGCATCCATCCCTATGCGCTGGAGCGTGTCGAGGTCATCAAGGGGCCGGCCTCGGTCCTGTACGGCCGCGCCGTGCCGGGCGGGCTGGTCAACCAGGTGAGCAAGCGACCGCAGGCCGAGACGTATCGCGAGGCTTCGGTCGAAACCAGCGGCTTCGGCGGCATACAGGGCGCGGTCGACATGACCGGTGCTGTGACCGAGGACGGCGACTGGCTCTACCGCTTCACCGGCCTTGCCAAGAACATGAACACGCAGATCGACATGGAGCGCGATCGCAAGATCATGCTGGCGCCAAGCCTGACGTGGAACCCTAACGACGACACCTCGCTGACGCTTTATGCCTATTACCAGCGTGACCGCGACATCTTCAGCCCGCGGTTCTATCCGGCGGTCGGCACACTACTGCCCAATCCGGCCGGACAGATCCCGCGCGACCTCTTCCTTGGCGACACCAATGCCAATGAATTCAACCGCGACTATGGTCATGTCGGCTACGAATTCTCGCACAGCTTCAATGAGACGTGGACCGTGAGGCAGAACCTGCGTTACGGCTATGCCCAGCAAGACATGTTCCTGGCGCTGGTCAACCCGGCCTTTGCCTACACTGGCGCGCCATCGAGCCAGCTAGACCGCGTGTCGGCCGTTTCCGATGACTGGATATCGACGTTCGCCGTAGACAGCCAAGCCGAGGCCAGTTTCCAGACCGGCGACGTCGCCCATACTGGCCTGTTTGGCATCGACTATGTCCGCGGCGTCTCCGACACCAATTTCGGCAATACCGGCTGGGGCGTGAATGTGCCGGGCATCGACTTCAACAATCCGGTCTACGGCCTGCCGATCCCGATGGCGCCAGTAACCACCTCGGCCCATCAAAGGCAGAACCAGATCGGCCTCTATGCGCAGGATCAGATGCGCTACGGCAATTGGGTCGGCACGATCGGCCTGCGTTACGATTTCTCTGACATCGACACCGACACCCGCGTCCCCAAAGTGACATCAGTCGAGACCAGGGACCAGGCTCTCACTGGCCGTGTCGGCATGACCTATCTGTTCGACAATGGCCTTGCGCCCTATGCCAGCTATTCGACCGCCTTCCTGCCACTGCTCAGCACCGACAAGGATGGCAATGCTTTCGTTGCCCAGAACGCCAAGCAATACGAGATTGGTATCAAATACGAGCCGGTCGACGGTCGCGGCATGATTTCGCTTTCGCTGTTCGACCTGACGCTCGAAAACGGACTGACGCCGGCCCTGACCGACCTCAATCCGACAAGACCGACGCAGTTTGTCCAGACCGGCAAGCAGCGCGTGCGCGGCCTTGAGATCGAGGGCAAATATGAGCTGACACCCGAGATCGACCTTCTTGCCTCCTACGCCTATTCGAACTCAGAGGTGCTGAGCTCGAACAATCCTGTTTCGGTCGGGCGCGAAATGCTGCGCTTGCCTGAGCATCAGGGCAGCTTGTGGGTCCACTACAGCCCGAGCTATGCCGAGGGACTGTCGCTGAGTGCCGGCGTTCGCGCCATGTCGTCCTACCAGACCGACGCCACTTATCTCGACAAGCTGCGCATTCCCGGACGCGCACTGGTCGACATCGGCGCCGAGTTCGACTTCGGTGCCCTGAAAAAGGAATTCGAAGGCACCAGGCTGCGAGTCAATGTCACCAATCTGTTCGACGAGACCTATGTCTCGCACTGCCTCAACATGAACGGTGGCAGTTGCAACTATGGCGCCGGACGCGCGATCACGGCGAATCTGAAATCCACATGGTGATCGCTTGCTCGATAGACAGATGAAACAGAGGGCCGGCGGGCGAGCTCGCCGAAACCGTTTCGGCCTGCTTGCTACCATGCTTTGCTTGGCAGCCCTGTTTGTGGTGCCAATGGCGCATGCAGAAATCCTTCTGCGTGATGCGGCCGGGCGCGCGGTACGCCTTGACGCGCCGGCGAAACGTATCGTCACCAACGAACCGCTGCTGCTGTTGTCGCTGGCGTTGATCGATCCAGAGCCGGTGTCCAAGCTCGCAGGCTGGGCAGCACCCCAGCGCTTCGATCGCGGCATGTATGCCGACTTCCGCAAGCGCTTCCCTGCAATCGACAACATTCCCGTCGTCGGTGCTGTGATGCCGGCCAATGTGTCGGTCGAATCCATCCTGAGCGTCGAACCGGATTTGTTCGTTGTCAGCTTGTGGCAGCCAGGCTGGGAAAGTGCCGTGCAGTTGCTCGATGCCGCCGGCGTGCCGGTGATCTTTCTTGACGGCCCGGAAAACGACGCACGCGGCCCAGCCGAAGCGACAGGTTTTTCGATGCGGCTCCTGGGACAAGCAATCGGCCGGGAGGCCGAGGCCAACGCCTTCTTCGATTTCGTCGGGCAACGCTACCGACTAGTCACCGAACGGCTGAAGGGCGTCATCGAGCGCCCGGAGGTGCTGATCGATGCTCATGCCGGCACGCTGTGCTGCGCCATCCCCGGCGCTCACAACCGCATCACTGAAATGATGCGTTTGGCCGGCGGCCACAGCGTCGGCTCGGACGATGTCCCGGGATATGACGGCCAGATCAATGCTGAGTTCGTGCTCGGTGTCGATCCACGCGTCTATATCGGCACCGGCGGACCGCATCTTGCGGCACAAGGCGGGCTCGTTGTCGGCGGCGGTGTCGATGCAGCGGACGCGCGCGCCTCGCTGAAATCGGTGAGTGGCCGCAACTTGCTTGGCCAACTCAGCGCCGTGCGCGATGGCCGCGCCTTTGGTGTCTCGCATCAGCTTTCGATCTCCGCTCTCTCGGTGCTGGTGTTCGAATGCTTCGCAAAATGGAGCCATCCCGAGCTTTTCGCCGATCTCGATCCGGCGCGAACGATGGCCGAGATCAACAGCCGGTTCATGGCCGTGCCACTCGAAGGCACGTTCTGGATCGGGCTCGACCAGACTAAAGGGCCATGAAGCTGACAGCACTACAGACGGAGTTTCGGTGAAGGAATTTGTCACACGTACCCGCATCGCGCTGGCCGATCCCGACACGCTGATTGCGGCCTTCTGCGAACACATGGTCGAGCATGGCGCCGAGGTGGAGACTTCAGGCGACGAGCGTACTGTACGCTTTGACCGAGCCCATGCCCGTATCTCGCACGATACCGATGCCATCCGCATCGATGCTATCGCTGGCAGTCTCGAAGATCTCTATTTCCTCCGCCTCACCGTCGCCTCGCACATCATCGAACTCGCCAAAGATGACGCGCCCATCATTGCCTGGACCGGCGATGGCAACGAAACCGGGCGGCCACCGAACTTCCAGATCCTTGAGGTAAAGGCGGTTCGCGACGTGACGCCTCACATGCGCCGCATTACATTCGCCGGCGAGCATGTCAGCCGGTTCGCGCCGATGAGCGCGCTGCACCTCAACATACTGATCCAGCATCCTGACCTCGTCGCGCCGCAATGGCCACGCGTCGGCAGCAATGGACTGGTCGCGTGGGAAGATCCCGCGCGGCGGCCCTCCTTGCGCAAATACACTGTCCGCACGCTCGACCTTGCGGCCCGTACCCTCGACATCGATTTCGTGCTGCATGCCGATGCCGGGCCGGGATCGGCCTTTGCCGAGGCTGCGCGCCCAGGCGACCGGATCGGCATTTTCGGCCCCGGTGGTGGCGGGTTGGTCGAGGCCGACTGGTATCTTCTGGCAGGCGACGAGACCGCGCTGCCGGCAATCTCGCGCATGCTGGAACACCTGCCGGCAACGGCGTACGGAACCGCCCTTATCGAGGTGGCCGACGCAAGCGAGATTCAAGAGGTAGAGACTAAGGCGGCGATCCCCATCGAATGGCTCTGCCGCAATGGCTCAGCGCCTGGCGCGCTGTTGACCGAAGCGGTACGCCGCGTGCACCTGCCAGGCGACGGCACCCGCGTCTTTGTCTGGGCCGGCTGCGAGTTCGACGCCTTTCGCGATATCCGCACCTATCTGCGCAAGGAGTGCGGCCTGACCAGGCATGAGCATCTAGTCGTGTCTTACTGGCGCAGCGGAAAGAGCGAAGATCAGGCCCGGGCGGGCGAATAAAGCATAAAATGGCTCATCGTCCGCTTACGCCAATGCGCCCGTCCGCCAAGCGAAACTGGCCATTACTAAATGCGAGTGTATCTTCGGCATTTCCATCAACACCGCTATTTTGCCTCGACGTGCCGCCTACGCCAGGTCGAGGGCGCGTCGCCGCAGCGGCGGCGAAAAAAGCGTGAGAAATAAGCCGGGTCGCCAAAGCCGGTCTCGAAAGCGATATCCTCGACGGGCCGGACGGTGAACATCAGCATCCGCTTGGCTTCGAGCAGGCGGCGTTCCAGCACCACATCCTTGACCGACATGCCGAGCACCTGACGCGCCGCCTTGTCGAGCAAATGTGGCGTCGTCGCCAGCGCCGCGACATAGTCGTCGACCAGCCATGGTTCGCGATAATGGGTTTCGACGGCTCCACGCAACGCCGTCGCGAGAACGACAGCGGGCGATCCCACTGCCTGCGGCAGGCTGCGATTGAGCCGCGCGATGTAGCACAGCGCCGCGGCAGCAAGTTCGGGCATCAGCTTGCCGACCAGTGGCGCGTCGTCGCGATATTCAATGGCCAATGTCTCGACGACCGTGGCCAGCCGTCGCCAGCTATCGCTTTCGCCCTGGCCGGCGACGAAGACTGGCATGTCGAGCGACAGTTGAAGCTGCCGAGCCAGAACCTTGAGCATGTCATCGGCAATGGAAATCACGGTCGCGTCAGCATCAGGTTCGACGTCGAAACCATGGACGATGTTGCTCGGAACAAAACTAACCGCCGGCGCGGAAAAGTCCCATGATTTGTCCTCGATCCGGTACCGGCCACGACCTTCGGTCCACAATGTGATCTGGCCCATATGCGGATGCCGATGCGATCGCACCTTGCCGAAATGGATGTCTTTTCTGTCGCTTACAGCTTCGACATGAAGGAAGCCGACCTCCAAGAGGCGGCTTGGCTCGCCATAAACGAAAAAACTCGGGATGTTCGGATTGGCCTGCATGCAGGTAAAAGTACAAGCGAATTTGGCAACCTGTCCATCCCTTGCGCACCGCTTACACGCTAGGTTCACGCATCATCAGGGGAGAAGACCGTGCGTTCCGAAGATTTCCGCCAAGACAAGACCAAGCCGTTCACAGGCGCCGAATATCTCGAAAGCCTGAAGGACGGGCGCGAGGTCTACATCAACGGCGAACGCGTGGCCGACGTCACCTCGCATCCGGCGATGCGCAATTCGGCGCGCTCGCTGGCCCGCCTATATGACGCGCTGCACGACCCCAAGCGCAAGGACAGCCTGACATCGCCGACCGACACCGGTTCGGGCGGCTTCACCCACAAATACTTCCGCGTCGCGCACTCGTCGCAGGAGCTTGTCGCCCAGCAGGGCGCGATCGCCGAATGGGCGCGCATGTCCTATGGCTGGATGGGCCGGACCGCCGACTACAAGGCTGCGCTGATGAACACGCTCGGCGCCAATGCCGACTGGTACGGTCAATTCAAGGACAACGCGCTATCGTGGCACAGGCGGGCCCAGGAGTCGGTCCTGTTTATGAACCATGCCATCGTCAATCCGCCGATTGACCGGCACAAGCCGGCCGACGCGGTCAAGGATGTGTTTGTGCACATCACCAAGGAAACAGACGCCGGCATCTATGTCTCGGGCGCCAAGGTGGTGGCGACATCATCGGCACTGACGCATTACAACTTCCTGGCCCAAAGCTCGGCGACGGTGACGGAAGACCCATCGCTCTCGGTGATGTTCATCGTTCCGATGAACGCTCCGGGTATCAAGATGTTCTGCCGGGTGTCTTACGAGCAGACGGCCAACACCGTCGGCACGCCCTTCGACTATCCGCTGTCGTCGCGTTTCGACGAAAACGACGCGATCCTGGTGCTGGACAATGTCTTCATCCCCTGGGAGGACGTGCTGGTTCTGCGCGACGCACCGAAGATCCTGTCGTTCCACCCGGCGTCCGGTTTCATGCACGGCTACTGTTTCCAGGGCTGCACGCGTTTTGCCGTGAAGCTCGACTTCCTCGCCGGACTGCTGGCCAAGGCGCTGCGGGCGACGGGTGGCGATGCCTTCCGCGGCAACCAGGCTTCCTTGGGTGAGGTGATCGCGCTCAGACACATGTTCTGGAGCTTCTCCAACGCCATGGCCTACAACCCGATCCCATGGGCAAATGGCGCTGTCTTGCCCAATTTGGACGCGGCCCTCGCCTACCGCACCTTCATGTCGGAAGCCTACCCACGCGTAGTCGAAACGGTCCGCAAGGTCATTGCTTCGGGGCTGATCTACCTTCCATCCTCAGCGCTCGATTTCGACAACCCCGCAATCAATCCTTACCTCGCCAAATATGTCCGTGGCTCCGACGACATGGGGCACATCGAGCGGATCAAGATCATGAAGCTTTTGTGGGATGCGACCGGAAGCGAATTCGGCGGCCGCCATTCGCTCTATGAGCTGAACTATGCAGGGGCACCCGAAGAGGTGCGGCTGCAGGTGCTCAAGGGCGCCGAGCGCGGCGGCAGGCTGAAGGCCATGGAAGAGCTCGTGGACACGTGCATGGCCGACTACGACCAACATGGCTGGACCGGTGATACCTGGTTGCCGCCGCTTCGCGGCTGAATGCTGCGAAGGGGCAGGTTCCATGTCAGACATCGTTACGAAAGCCGAGTTCCGCAATGCCATGTCCAGGGTCTGCGCACCGGTCAACATCGTTTCGACCGATGGCGAAGCCGGCCGCGGCGGCTTTACCGCGACCGCGATGTGCAGCGTATCGGATGAACCGCCATCCATTTTGGTGTGCATGAACGGCCGTTCGGCGCAATGCGATATGTTCCTGGCCAACCGGCGCTTCTGCGTCAACGTGCTGACGCATGAGCATGCTCACCTGGCAGGCAAGTTCGCCGGCACGACGCAGGACATGGATGAACGCTACGCCGCGGCCGACTGGCTCGTCATGGGCTCGGGCTCTCCGGCGCTGAGCGACGCCATCGTCAATCTCGACTGCGAACTGGAAGCCGTCCACCGCGTCGGCACCCACAATGTGATGATCGGCCGGGTGGTGGAAGTCAGGCAGCGCAGCGACGGCAACGCGCTGCTTTATGTCGACCGCAACTATGCCCACCCATCCGCACCGCTCGGAAGCTTTGGCGGCTGAGAGGCTTTGATCATCTAACATCTGAACGTCGAAGGGCGGCCATGGCCGCCCTTTTTTCCGAGGTATCGCTAAGACGGCGATTATGCAGCCGCAAGTGGCGGCACTCTATCGGCGAAATGACAGGCCGTCTGGCGACCAGGCGCGACCTGCATGAGCGTCGGCACTTCGTTGCGGCATTTGTCCGCGGCCATTGGGCAACGTGTGTGGAACAGGCAGCCGCTGGGTGGGTTGACCGGGCTGGGCAGTTCGCCCTTGAGCACGAAACGCTTGCGCGACGCCGCCCGATCGGGATCGGGATTGGGAGCAGATGACAGCAATGCCAGCGTGTAGGGATGCAGTGGCCGCTCGTAGAGTGGCCCCACATCGGCAATCTCGACGATCTGCCCAAGATACATCACCGCAACACGGTGCGAGATATGGCGAACCACCGACAGGTCATGAGCGATGAACAGATATGACAGGCCAAGATCGCGCTGCAGGTCCTGAAGCAGGTTGATGACCTGCGCCTGGACCGAAACGTCGAGCGCAGAAACAGGTTCGTCGCAGATGATCAGCTTCGGCCGCAGCGCCAGTGCGCGGGCGATGCTGATGCGCTGGCGCTGACCACCGGAAAACTCTCGGGGGTAACGGTAGTAGTGCTCCGGATTGAGCCCGACCCGGCGCATCAACTCCTGCACGGCGGCGCGACGGCCTTCAGGCGGCGTCACGCCCTGGATCAGAAAAGGCGCGCCGATGATGTCACCAACCGTTTGCCGCGGATTCAGCGAGGAGTAGGGGTCCTGGAATACCATCTGGATGTCGCGCCGCAGCGCCCGCAACTCGGCTCCCTGGATATGGGACATGTCGCGCCCCTGGAAGCTTACCTTGCCACTGGACACGTCGAGCAGGCGGGCGATCAGGCGACCCGTCGTCGACTTGCCGCAGCCGGATTCACCAACGAGGCTAAGTGTTTCTCCCTGCGCAACATCGAAGGACACGCCGTCGACAGCCTTGACCGAACGCGCCTGTCCACCGAACAGACCAGTAGACAATGGAAAATGCTTGCTCAGGCCTTCGACCTTGAGCAACGGGGTAACCTGTTGCAGGCTTAACGCGGCCGGGTTCATGAAAGGACCTCGGGGTGTGAAGGTTGGGCTGCGCCAACACGCGCTGCGGCGTGCTCGGCTTGTGAAAGATGGCAGCGGATCGCGTGGCCCTCGGCGACAATGGTCGGCGACGGCGCGTGCGTGCTGCACAATCGATCAGGCACAGTCGCCGCAAAGCGGCAACGCTGGCGAAAGGCACAGCCTTCTGCGAGTGCGGCGAGCGATGGCGGCGCACCGGGAATAGCCGTCAGCCGATCGCGCTGATGGTCGAGCCGCGGAATGGATTCGAGCAGGCCCCAGGTGTAGGGGTGTGCGGGCCGGTAAAAGACGTCGCGCACGGTACCGGTTTCAACGGCACGTCCTGCATACATCACCACAACTTCGTCGGCGACCTCAGCCACCACGCCGAGATCATGGGTGATCATGATGATCGCCGAACCGAATTCGCGCTGAAGGTCCTTGAGTAGGTCGAGGATCTGCGCCTGGACGGTGACATCGAGCGCGGTGGTCGGTTCGTCGGCAATCAGCAATTCAGGATCGCAGCAAAGCGCCATGGCGATCATCACGCGCTGGCGCTGGCCGCCGGAAAGCTGGTGCGGATAGCTGTCAAAGGCGCGCTGCGGATCGGCCATGCCGACGCGTGCCAGCATATCGAGCGTGCGTCGCCGTGCTGCCGATCGCGATACGCCATGGTGCGTGCGATAGGCCTCAACGATCTGCTCGCCAACCTTGTGATACGGGTGCATGGCGGTCAGCGGATCCTGGAAGATCATCGCCATGCGATTGCCGCGCAGCCGACGCAGCGCCGATTCCGGCGCTCCGACGATCTGGGCGTCGCCAATCGCAATCTCGCCGCTGATGCGGGCGGACTTGCCGTGCAGGCCGAGCATGGCAAGGCTGGCGGCGGTCTTGCCAGATCCGGACTCGCCGACAATCGCCAAAGTCTTGCCGCGTTCAATCGAGAAGGACAGCCCATCGACGGCGCGGACAAGGCCTTCCTCGGCTGGGAAATGTACCTTCAGATCACGAACAGAAACGAACATGTCGTCCTCTATTATTCCGGTGCGGTTCTGAACAGGCGCCCAGCCCCATCGGCGCGCGGGTCGAGCCCGGCACGCCTGACAGTTGCCCACAAGCCGGCAAGTGGCGATGTGATGACGGGAATGCCGGCTTCTGCCTCGATCGCGCGCACGGCCGCCCGAGTAGCAAGCCCGCCACAGGAGATCAGCACGGCGTCGGCATCAGGTGCCGCAGCAAAAGCACGACGGCCTAAATCGGTAACATCATCCTCCGGCACTTGATGGACCGCATCGACAGAGGAGATGCCGAGATGCTCCAGAGACAGCACCTCCAGCCCGGCTGCTTCAAGGAAGCGCAACAGCGAGACATTGACGTCGTCGCGATAGGCCGTGGCAACCGCAAGGCGGCGTACGCCGAGAGATGTAGCCGCCTCCAGTATGGCGCTGCTCATGGTGAGTGCCGGAACACCGGACCGGGCTGCGATCTCGCTTTCCAGCACGGCATTGAAGTCAGGGCCACGGTAGAAACTGAGCGACGTACCCATCAGTGAGACTACGCTTGCGCCGCGTGCCACGAGACGAGCGGCGGCGGCACCAACCGTTTCGATCACCGAGTCATAGCCATTGCTGGACAGTTCGGTGAGACCAAGCCCTTCGGCGAGAAAACTGAACTGCGGATAGATCGTGCTGGCATCCGGCGGCACAGCGCCAGAGGCAGGCGGAACGATCAGACCGAGATGCGGGCGGTTCAGCATGGCAGCCTCGATGAGCCGCCGAAATCGCGCAACGCCAGAAACATGAAGAACTCCACTTGATACAAGTCAGCCGAGGCGAACGCGGGGGTCGCGCACGGCCTGAAGAATGTCGACGCAAAGATTGGCAACGACGACGAAGAACGCGGCAATGAGCACGGTGCCCATGATAACGGGAAGGTCGCCGCTTTCGACCGCCTGAACGGCAAGCGAACCGACGCCGTTGAGGCCCCAGATGCGCTCGGTGATGATGGTGCCGCCAAGCAAGCCGCCGAGGTCGAGGCCGACCAGCGTCATCACCGGCGTCATCGCCGGCGGCAACGCGTGCTTGTACATGACGCGCTGTTCGCCGAGCCCCTTGGCGCGCGCAGTGCGCACATAATCCTGGTTGAGTGTCTCCAGCATCGAGCCGCGGACGATGCGGGTATAGGTGCCGGTGCCGACAACCGCCAGCGTCGCCCACGGCAGGATCATGTGGCGCAACCATTCCAAGGGATCGCGGCTGATCGGAACAAACCCGCCAGAGGGAAAGATTGGCAGTCCGGCATTGGTGAGCTGGAAAAACAGCACGTAGAACAACAACGTGCCGACCACGAAGGTAGGGAACGACATGCCGGCGAGCGCCGCCATGGTGATCAGCCGGTCGGCGGCATGGCCGGAGTGGCGGGCCGAGAAGATGCCGGCGGGAATGGCAACGAGCAGCCAGACGGCCACCGACCCCAGCGCCAATGATATCGTTGCCGGCATGCGCCGCACAATGGTCGTCAACACCTCTTCCTGGTTGACGAAGGACATGCCGAGATCGAAGTGGAGCAGCGCCCACATGTAGCGCAGATATTGCACATAAACCGGCTGGTCGAGCCCGAGCCGGGCGCGCACCATCGCTACCTGGTCAGCGGTGGCGAACTCACCCGCAAAATTGAGCGCGGGATCGCCTGGCGTTGCGAGGAAAAACAGGACGAAAACGGCAAGCGTGATCAGCCAAAGGGTCAAGAGCCCGAACAGGAGCCGGCGCAGCAGGAATCTGAACATGACAAATCCTATCTGCTGCGCTGGGCAGTCGGATCGAGGGCATCGCGAAGACCGTCGCCTAGGACGTTGAAAGCCAAGGTCGCCGCGAGAAGGAACAGGCTCGGGAACAGGATCGACCACCAGGCAACGGCGTAGTTTGTCTGGTTTTCGGCGATGATCCCGCCCCAGGTCGCCGTGGGTGGCGGAACGCCAAGGCCGAGGAAGCTGAGCGAAGCCTCGAGCACGATGACCTGCGGGATCAGAAGGCTGCCATAGACAATGACCTGGCCGGCGATGTTGGGCAGGATCTCGCGCACCATGATGTGGGTGTCGGACGCGCCAAGCATGCGCGCCGCATCGACGAACTCACCGCTCTTGGTCGCCACCACCAGGTTGCGCACGACACGCGCCACCGGCCCCCAGGTGAAGAAGACTATGGTTCCCATCATGATGGCGAAGCTTGCGCCATAGACCGAGACCAGCGCCACGGCGGTGATGAGCAGCGGCAAGCCCAGAACCACATCGACGAAGCCGGACAGCAATGTGTCGATGAGCCCCCCGCGATAGCCGGCCAGCATGCCGACAACGACGCCAATGGCTATCGCTGTCAGCGCGCAAGTAATTGCCACGAAGACGGTGACCTGGGTGCCTACGACCAGGCGTACGAAGAGGTCGCGACCGACGACGTCGGTGCCGAGCAAGAAGGTCGACCCCGGCGGCAAGGGCACGCCACCGGCGGTCAAGCCGGTGTCGCGGAATTGCTCGTTAGGCCCATGCCCGATCAACGCCACAATCAGCGGCGCGAGGACGGCTGTCAGCACCAGCAGCAGGATGACGGCACTTGCTGCCATGGCTGCCTTGTCGCGCAGCAACTGACGCAAGACGCGCTGCCTTGTGCTGTTCACTGGTGCGGCCTGCGGCCGTGAAATGGCTGTTGTATTGGACATGGGCGAGACGGTTCAGTCCTTGGTCAACGGCGTGGCGTGGTTCGGCGGCAGGTCGAACTCGTGGCCGGAGACGCCGAAATCAGCGAGTGCGGCAATGATCGCGTCGCCATGCTTTTCGGCTAGTTCCACCGCACCGACATTGTCCTCAAGCTGCGCGATGCGGCTTGCGCCGAACAGAAGCGAGGCTGTCTGCGGATTGGCGATGGCGAAGGCGATCGCCAACTGCGCCATCGAACAGCCGAAGCTTTCGGCCACTTCGCGGAGCCTCGGCACCAGCGCGATGATCTCCTCGCGCACATTGCCGGGATCGCGTCCAAGCACGCGTTCGCGGACGAGGCTGCCCGCCAGGATGCCACCTTCGAGACTGTCCGATGCGTGGATGGAAATGCCCGTCTCGGCGCGCAGTTGCGTGTATTCCTGCGACTCGACGATGTGGCGGCGCGCGATGTTGTATTTCAGCTGCACGATTTCAGGTGTCGGCAGGCCTTCGGCGATGCAGGTTTCATGCGCAATGCGCAGGTCCTTTGCCGACCAGTTCAGGCCACCCCAGGCACGGGCCTTGCCCGACGTGACAAAGCCGGCGTTGAGGCGTGCGGTTGCCGCCGGGTCGTCGCGACCCGGGCGCATGCCGTAGCACATAATCACGTCGAGATAGTCGGTGTCGAGACGGAACAGCAGTTCGTCGAGCTGGTGCTCCAGCGTCGGCTCGTCATTGTCGTACCACCAGACCTTGTCCATGATCATGATCTGATCGCGCTTCAGCCCGGCGTCGCGCAGGGCACGCGCGAGCACCACTTCAGTGTGCGGCGCGGTGCGGTAGTGGGCAACGTCGAAGAGATTGATCCCGAGCTCGGCGGCGCGCCGAACGAGATTGACGACGTCGCGATACTCCATCCGTGAATAAGTCTGGTAGGACCCCAGCGACAAGACCGAGGTCTTGAGGTCCGATTTTCCGATCTGGCGATACTGCACGTTAGGCTCCAGGCATGTGGATTGAAAAAGAGCGGGGCGGCGGCACGCGCCGCCCCCGCCGGCTTGCTTATTCGTCGATCCAGACCAAGGTCGGGTCGACGTTGTTGAACAGCAGGTTGACCGTGGTGCCGCGCATGCGCTCGGAGGCGTAAAGCGAAATCTTACCGGTGATCAGCGGCACGACGGGGGCGTCGGCCATGATCGCACGGTCCGCCTCAGCCCAAGCATCGGCGGCAACAGTTTCGTCGGTTGCCGTCAGCGCTTTGTCGATGAGCGCGTTGACCTCCGGATTATTATAGCAGGTCCAGTTGCTGGTGCTTTTCTCGCAGGCCTCGCCATGGAACATCGGCACGATCATGGTGCGGGCGGAATCGCCTACCCAGTCGGCGCGCAGCGACGTCAAGCCGAGATCCCAGGCGCCGGCGTTGGTTGCCTGCCGGTTTTGGTACATCTGCGACATCACCGTACGCGAGGGACCCGGCTGCATGATCAGCTTGATACCGGCCTTGGCCAGATCGGCTTCCAGCGCGGCCGAATACAGATCGTAGCGGCCGCCGGCGGCGTAGCTGTATTTGAGCTCGATGCCATTCGGGAAACCTGCCTCTGCAAGCAGGTGCTTGGCCTTGTCCGGATCGCCCTTGCTGTCGGGTGTCGGGTACGGGTCGTAAGGCTTGTATCCAACGACATTGGCCGTCAGCAGCTGGCCGATCGGCTGCTTGGCGACAGGGCCGCCGCCGACTTGGACGATCGCCGATTTGTTAACCGCAAAGTTCAGCGCCTGGCGGACGCGAATGTCGGCCAATGCCTTGTTGTTGTTCGGCGAAGCCAGATTGATGACCAGGATCGGATTGACCGCGCCGTCGGCGAACTGCAGCAGTTGGGGATCGCTTGGATTGGCCATGATGCGGGTCAGGTCCGCAGTGGCGATCGACAGGTCGAAATAGCCGTCGATGTCGCCTGCCTCGATCATGCGCTGGGTCTTGCCGGCATCGGGCGTGCCGAAGGCAACCTCGATGCGGTCGACATAGGCCTTGTGGATGGGATCGGCGGCCGCGTTCCAGCTTTCGCTACGTGCCAGCGACAGGCTTTCATTCAGGATGTAGTCTTCAATCACATAGGGTCCGGAGCTGACATAGTTGCGGCGCAGCTCAGGCGAATTGGGCAGGTAGTCGAGCATCTCGACAGCCACCGGCGCGGAAGACACCAGCGCAAGGATTGAAGCGAAGTCAGCGGTCGGCCGCTCGAGCGTGATCTTGAGCGTGCGCTCGTCCTCAGCCGTCAGCCCTTCAACGCTGGTACCCTCGACATAATCACGAATGGCGACAACGTCGGCAGGCACCTTGGCAAAGCCCGCGCAATAGTCAGCAAAACCCTTGATGACGCCGATATAGTAAGTCGGCGTCCCGGTCGGCTGGACCGGGTTGCACAGCCGCTTGAAACCACGGATGGCGTCGGCCGCAGTGATCTGGCGCGGGGTGTCGGTATTCCAGGTCGCTCCCTCACGGATAGTCAGGCGATAGACAAGGCCGCCCTCCTCGGCGACCGGCACCCCTTCAGCCAGATCGGCGACGGGCTGGGCAGCCACCTTGGGATCGGCATCAGTCGGAAACGCCACCAGCGTACGTGTTAGCGCGCGGTGCAGAAACACCGCGGCGGTGCGCGCCGAGACCGGATCGAAGCCGGCGACATCGCCCGAGCCCACGAGCTTGAAGGTGCCTCCCGACTTGGGCTCGCTGGCCATAGCCGGCTGCGCCATGCAAAGCCCGACAAGGGCAGCACCCAACATCCATCTGCCTGCCGACAGAATCTTCATCTTCGTTCTCCTCCCCTATTGATGCGCCGGTCAGCGATGATGAGCGCATTGCGTCTGGCGAAATTACAACTTGCAATCCGTCCCGTATTTCGGTACGATGTTCCAAATTACGGGACAATTGCTATTTCAGGCTTGGAAGGATGTCAAGGCATGAACAGCGTGAGGAAGGCTCTTGTGGTTCTGGAGACGGTCGCCGACCTGCAGCCGGTCGGAGTCAGCGAACTGGCCGTTCACCTCAAGCAGCCGAAATCGTCGGTGCAGCGGGCGCTCGAAACGTTGCATGAGGCAGCGTGGATCAGGCCCGCCACGGGCGAAAGGACACGCTGGGAGCTGACCTTTCGAGCCAGTCGCCTCGCCCGCAAGTCAGGCAACCATTTCGGCCTGCGCGAGGCGGCCTTGCCGGTGATGGAACACCTGCGACGCGAGAGTGGTGAGACCATCCACCTTGCGGTCCTGGACGAGTCCGAGATCGTGCTTATCGAAAGACTGGAAAGCCCACATGCAGTTCGCCATGTCGAGCCACTGGGCGGCCGCGCGCCGGTACTGGTCACCGCAACTGGCAAGGCCATGCTGGCGCAGATGCCGGACGCTGACATCGAACGGATCTATGGCGATGCGGTCAGGGCAGACAGCCAGGCCAGCGCTGTTTCCGCCGCGCTGCCACTGCACGACCTGCTTGTCGAATTGCGCGAGATCGCAAGTCGCGGCTATGCCACCACCACTTCGTGGCGCGACGGCGTGTTTGCGACCGGTGCTGCAATAAGTGGGCCGGACCGGCGCCCGATCGCGGCAATCAGCATCTCAACGCCCGCCGCCCGCGCGACCGCCGAAGCGCGCGCCGCGCATGCTCAGCTTATCGTGGTGGCAGTGAGCCAGATCGCCGAGCATTTGAACTAGGACGTCTGGTCCCAAGCTTGGCGCACTACGCGAATTCGTATGCTCCAAGCAGGCGCTCGACTTCCGATCGCAGCCGGGCCTGCAAGGCGGGTGCCGGCGAGATCAATGGGGCAAGCACTTCAGGGGCATCTATGCCGACCAGATCGAGCACGGATTTAAGCGGCCCCGGATTTGTTTCAGCAAAAGCGAGATCGATCAGAGGCATGAGCTGCCGGTGCAGCTGCAGTGCCTCGCTGGTACGTCCTTGCGAAGCAAGATCGAACATCCGCCGCCAGGTGCGTGGCAACAGGCTCGCGGTAACGACGATGCCACCATGCGCGCCGGCTGCGACATGCAGCGGAAACAAGCTGTCCTCACCGCTGAGAACAGCGAAATCCTTGTCGACCCCGGCGATCACGCGGAGGAAGTGATACATGTCCGTGTTACACACCTTCATTCCGATGATGCGGTCATGCCGCGAGAGCTGATGCGTCACCTCCGGGTCCAGGGCGATGCGGGTGCGGTAAGGGATTTCGTAAAGCAGGATTGGCAGCGGGGATTCATCGGCAAAGCGCAAGAAGTAGTCGCGCAATCCGGCCTGCGTGGGGTTGGTATAGTAGGGCGTGACGACCAAAAGAGCATCGACGCCTGCAGACGCGAAGTCATGCGCCGTCGCCAGCGCGTCGTGATAACCGGGATCGAGCACACCTGCGATGACCGGGACCTTGCCGGAAACGGCCTCGGCACAGACGGCTGCCATAGTGTTGCGTGCTCCACGCGACAGAGCGCCGTATTCGCCGGTTCCGCCAAGCGGTAGCATGCCGTCAACGCCACCCGTCAGGAGATGCCCGACGAGCGCTCTCGCCGCCACCTCGTCGATGCTGCCGTCGGCTCGCACAGGCGTCGGCATGGCCGGAAGGATGCCCGCCAGTTGGGATGCTTTGAGCATGTTCATGCGCCTTCGACGAAAATCGTGAGGGGAACCGCGCGCCCGTTCTTGAACGGCGGCGCAACAAAGGTCAGGCAGCTAGGTAAGGCGTGGGGTCGACCGCATGGCGCGCCAGCGGATGGACGTTGACCTGAACCATCCACGGAAATGCCGGCAGCCCGGAGATGATGTCGTGTAGTTCTGTGGCATCCCTGGCGCGCCACAGGCCCCAGTTCTCGAAGCGCGCCGGCACTCGCCACATACGCACGAGATGGCCCTGTTGGATCAATTCGGCAGCGTGTGCCCGTTCCTCGACGATGATCCGCTCCTTGAGCTCCGGATCCATGGTTTCGGTCCATTTGAGCGTGATGTTGACTAGGAATTCCATGCTGTTTCCTCGACGTGTCTGGAGGTGGCGTTGGCGATGTCGGCAAGCACGGCCGCAGCCGTGTTGTGGCCGGGGATGCCGGTGACGTAACCGCCGGGCCAGGTGCCCGAGGCGCTCAAATAGAGGCCTTGCAGCGGCGTTCGATAATCATTGGCCGCGACGTGAGGGCGCGCGCCGAACAGATTGTTGGGCAGCATGTCGCCATGCGTGATGTTTGAACCGACAAGGCCAAGCTCGCGCTCGAGATCTACCGGGCTCAGGAAATGGTGCCCGATGATCCTGTCCTTGAGATCCGGCAGGAGACGGCTCAGCACGTCGATGCAACGATGGCCGAAAACATCCTTTTCAGTGTCCCAGCTGCCGTGGCGCAGATCATGGGGAGCGTGCCAGACATTGACGCTCATCAGGTGCTTGCCGGCAGGCGCGAGATCGGGCGACGACACGGTCGGCATCAGGCCCCACATGATCGGCTCCTCGGACGGCAAACCGCGCATGCCATCGAGCACCGCGTCTTCGATGTGAGCGAGCGACGAGGCGATACGGAATTGCGTGCCGGCGACCTGTTCGGAACTCACCCCATCCGGCAGACCGCGATAGCTCGGCAGGCCATCCAGCGCGAGGAACATCTTGAAGGCTGAGCCCCGCATCGGAACGGCGGCAACTTCGCGCCGCATCTCGGCACCGACTGCGGCATCATCGAGCATGTCACCAAACAACAGGCGCGGATTGACCGCCGATATGACCTGCCTGGCATGGAATTCGCGACCCGAGGCCGTAACGACGCCCGTGGCCCGACCGTTGCTGTGCAGCACGGAAGCCACGCGGGCATTGGTGTGGATTTCCGCACCATGGGTGCGCAGCACGCTTTCCAGTGCGTCGATGATCGCACCCATGCCGCCGATCGGCAGACCAGTCGATCCGCGCAGCGCGGTGCGGCGTGGATCGTTGGCGTCGAGGGCCGGCGATGAAGCGAGTGAGATCGGCCGCATCATCAATCCGATGGCGGTACCAGGGGCCGAAGGCGGGGCCAAAGTCGCATTGAGCGCAACCATGCCCAGCAACGCCTTGGCCTGTTCGGAGCGGAGATTTTCGTCAAGCAATTCGCGCAGGCTGCCAAGGAACACCTGCTCGAACAGGCGCTCCTGGGCCAGCGGGACATTCCGCGCCATTTCAGCGAGGCTGCGCGAGGGCTCGAACACCGAGACACCGAGATGGCGGCCAAGCTCCTCCAGTCGCGACAGCAGGCTGTTGTAGCGGGCCGCCTCACCCGGGGCGAAGGCATCGAGTTGGGCAGCGACCGCGTCGCGGTCGCGCCAGCCGATGAAGCATCCCCCCGGAAAGGCATGGACGACGTTCGGGTCTGTACGGTGGAAGCGCAATCCGTGACCTTCGAGATCAAGGTCACGGAGAATGCGCGGCTCGAAGGATCCGGGCGAATTGGTGATCGCGCTGCGGAAGCCAGGCAGGAACTCGATGGCGCCACATGGCCCTCCGAGGATATCCCGTGCCTCCAGTACCGCGACTTTCAGGCCGGCCTTCGCCAGATAGCCGGCCGCAACGAGGCCGTTGTGGCCTCCACCAATGACAATGACGTCCAGACCGGCGCCAGTATCCTTCGAAGCCATCATGTCCTCACTGCATCGGCGCGAAGCTGTCGCGGAAGAGGCGCACCCAGTTGCCCCCAGCGATCTTCGCAACCTCTTCAGACGAGAACCCGCGCTTTTCCAGCGCGTCGATCAAAGCCGGGAAATCGACCGGCGACTGGAACCAGGACGGCCAGCTCGAAAAGCCCGTGATCGGTACAGCGCTTTCGCGAGCCCAGCGTCCGGCGCGCCACCACTTGATCTCACTGACCGGCCAGCCGTCATAGAAGTCGGTGCCGATGCCAACGGCGTCGATGCCAATGGTTTCGACGGTCCATGCGACCATCTCGGTGAAGGTGTCGAGTGTGCAATTCGAGCCATCGCGCATGATCTTGGGGTACATCGACAGGCCGAGAACGCCGTTGCGTTCGGCGAGACGCTTGATCAACGCGGTCGACTTGTTGCGGCGGTTCAATTCGATGTCGGTGCCGACGAAAGCCGAAGGGTTGGCGTGCGTGATTGCGATCGGCCGCGAGGAGTATTCAATCGCATCGCTCGAGCTGCGCTCGGTGCAGTGCGACACATCGATCAGCATGCCGAGACGGTTCATTTCAGCAATCACATTGCGGCCGAAGAACTGCGAAACTCCGTTTTCGTCTGGCTCCCAGCAGCCCGAGGCAATGCGGTTTTGCACATTGTAGGTCAGCTGTGCGATGCGGACGCCGAGCTTGTAGAAGATCTCGATCAGTTCGATATCGTCCTCGAACGGCGAGGTGTCCTGGAAGCCGTAGACGATTGCCGTGCGGCCCGAAGCGGCAATGGCTTCGATTTCTTCTGCCGTCGTCGCCAGGGCGATCAGATCGGCATTGTTTTCGAGCAGGCGGTTCCATTCACCGATGGCCGACAGCGTTTCGCGCGCCGATTCCCAGATCGCCAGCGTCACGTGCACACAGCCGACGCGTCCCTTCTGCCATTCGAGGAAGCGGGCACGCTCCGGCTTGTTGAATTGCAATGCGTCGACGATGATCGGGGCTCGTAGCTGCGCGCTTTGGTGGTCCATCTGCCAGTCCTTTCAGTACTTGACGTTTGTTCTAGTAAGCGAAGGGGTCGATCGCCGGTGCGTAGTCGGTGACGACCGATTTGATCTGCGTGAATTCGTCCAAGGCCTCGGGGCCGTTCTCCCGGCCGAGCCCTGATTGCTTGTAGCCACCGAAGGGAATCCGGACGTCGATGGCGCGGTAGGTGTTGACCCAGACGGTTCCGGCCTTGAGCTTGCGGCTGACGCGCCTGATGCGGCGCATGTCAGTGGTCCAAAAGCCAGCGGCGAGTCCGAACTCGCTGGCATTTGCGAGAGCTACGGCTTCATCCTCGGTTTCGAAGGTCTGGACCGTGACGACCGGACCGAACACTTCCTCGCGCACGATCCGCATGTCGGGCGTAACATCGACAATGACGGTCGGCTGGAACCAGCAGCCCTCGGCGAGCGGACCTTGCATCTCTGGGGACTTGCCGCCGACGAGCACACGGCCGCCTTCAGCCACGGCTCCGCTGACGAAATCTGCAATCCGGGCGAGATGCCGTGCCGAAGCAACGGGGCCGACATGCGTATCGGCCGCCTTGGGATCACCGATACGCAGCCGGCTGATCGAGGCCTGGTAGCGCTCGAGGAATTCGCCGGCGATCGAGGCGTGCAGCAGCAGACGCGAGCCCGCGACGCAGGTCTGTCCGGTTGCCGAGAAAGAACCTTGCGTGGCTGCGATGACAGCCGAACCGATGTCGGCGTCCTCAAAGACGAGGTGCGCCGACTTGCCGCCAGCCTCGCAAACGAAGCGCTTCATCGCGCCGACAACCTTGGCGCCCAACTGCCGTGCCACCGCCGTGCTGCCTGTGAAGGTCACCATCGCCGTATCGGGATGCGTGGCCAGCGCCTCGCCAATCGCCGCATCGCCGATCACGACATTGACGACACCCCGCGGGAAACCAGCTTCGATGGCAAGCTCGGCGAGGCGGATGCTCGACGCTGGCGCTTCAGCAGGCGGCTTGAGGATGACAACATTGCCGGAGGCAAGTGCCGGCGCCAGCTTCCATGACCCCAGCGACAAGGCACCGTTGAAAGGTGTGATGGCAACGACGATGCCGAGCGGTTCGCGTTCGATGCGTGCCTCGACGCTGCGCCCGATCTCGCGAGCGGCGCTATCATGCGTCTCGATAAGGCTGGCGTAATAATGGTACCAGCGCGCCGTCGCCCGCATCTCGCCAAAGGTCGCCCGGTTGGGCTTGCCGTTGGCCAGGCTTTCGAGACGGCCCAGTTCCTCGGCGTTGGCGGCAATGAGATCGCCCAGCCGACGCAACAATGCAGCCCGTTCGGCCCCAGTGAGGTCTGCCCACTCACCAGAATCCCGCGCGGCGGCGGAACTTACGATCGCCGCGTCAGCCGAAGCCGGATCAAGACGAGCGTAGGCCCAGGCCTGTCCGGTAGCCGGATCGACCAGTGGCACGGAGTTACCGCCGGCTCGCAATGCATTGCCATCGACGAAGGAGGTGAAGACCGGCACGAAGCTCGTCTCCTGCTTGGCCCGGGCTTCTGTCTTGGCGTCCATCACGCGGTTACTCCTGCGATGCCGGCACCAAGTGCGCGGCGGACAATGGTGCTCTGCATGTGATGGCAGGCGGCGAGATGTCCTCGTTCCACTTCGCGCAGCTTCGGCTCGATGCTGCGGCACTCGTCCGTTGCGAACTGGCATGACTTGTGGAACCGGCAGCCGCTCGGCGGCGCTATCGGATTTGGCGGCTCGGCACGCACTTCGATACGTGCCCTGTTGCGCTCGATCTGCGGATTGGGAACAGGCACCGCCGAAAGCAGCGCATGGGTGTAGGGATGGTGCGGGGCAGCGAAAAGCCGATCACGTCCCGCGATCTCCATCACCTTGCCGCCATAGAGCACCACGACCTGGTTCGACACATGCCTGACGACACTGAGGTCGTGAGTGATGAACAGGTAGGTCAGCTTGCGCTTCTTCTGCAGGTCCATCAGCAGATTGAGGATCTGCCCCTGGATGCTGACGTCGAGTGCCGAGACCACCTCGTCGAGCACGATGAATTCCGGCTGCACGGCGAGCGCGCGGGCAATTGCCACACGCTGGCGTTGGCCGCCTGACAGTTCGAGCGGGTAACGGGCGGCGAGTTCCGGCCTCAGGCCGACGCTGTCGAGCAGCTCCTGCACGAAGGCGCCGCAATCGGCCTTGGAAACAATACGGTGGTAGACAAGCGCTTCGCGCAATGTCGCGCCGACAGTCATGCGCGGATTGAGGCTGGCATAAGGATCCTGGAACACCAGTTGCCCGATACGTGGCAGTGCACCGCGCTCCGCCTTGAGGGCGGCAAGGTCCCGGCCGAAGATGTTCACCGAACCGCTGCTTGCCGGCGCCAGTCCGAGCAGCGCCCGGCCAGTTGTGGACTTGCCGCTACCGCTTTCGCCGACGAGGCCGACGGTCGAGCCCGCCGGAATTTCAAAAGACACCCCATCGACCGCGCGGATGGCGCCGGTTGGACGGCGGAGAAAGCCGCTGCGGATCGGAAACTGGACATGAAGGTCATCGACCCGGATGGAAGACCTGGTGTCGAGATTTGTCATGACACCCCTCCCGATGTCGCGATGCCGCGGACTGGCGCCATATGGGATCTTGCCCAAGGATCGACCGAACAACGGATGAGATGGCCGGGGCCGGCGTCCTTGGCTTCAAGCGCCGGCAGCTGCTCGCGACAGGCCGGTTGCACCAGCCGGCAGCGCGGGTGAAAGGCACAGCCTGATGGTGGGCGGCGTGGATCTGGCGGTAGACCGGCGATGGGGGTCAGGCGCTTGTCAGCTGGCTCATCGAGCTTGGGGATCGCCTCCAGCAAGGCGCGCGTATAGGGATGGCGCGGTTCGCTGAAGATGGCGTCCGTCGATCCTGACTCGACCACGCGCCCCGCATACATGACCGCCACCTGGTCGGCGACACCGGCAACGACGCCGAGGTCGTGGGTGATGATCACCAGCGCCATGCCAAGCTCGCGGCGCAGCTGATCGATCAGGCGCAGGATCTGGGCCTGGATGGTCACGTCGAGCGCAGTGGTCGGCTCGTCGGCGATAAGCACCTTGGGATTGCCGCTGATCGCGGTTGCGATCAACACGCGCTGGCGCATGCCGCCTGACAGCTCGTGCGGATAGGCGCCCAATCGTGCCGCCGCCCCTGGAATGCCGACAAGGTCGAGCAGTTCGATGCACCGATCGCGCGCCGCCTTCCGGCTCATGCCATCATAGTGGATCATCGGCTCGGCCATCTGTGTACCGATTGTCATCGACGGATTGAGCGCCGACAGCGCATCCTGGGAAATCAGCGCCATGCCCTTGCCCCGCAGGCTGCGGAACTGCCGCGCCGACAGCGCGGCCAAGTCCTGGCCCTCGAACTTCACCTTGCCGGCGCTGATGCGCCCGCTCGCCGGCAGAAGACCGAGCACGGCGAGCATGGTCTGGCTCTTGCCGCAGCCGGACTCGCCGACAATGCCAAGTGCTTCGCCGCGACCGACAACGAAAGACACGTCGTTAACGACATGAACCGAGCGCAGCGTACTGCCGTAGCTGACGCGAAGATCTGAGACCTCCAGCACCGGCGAAGGGCGTACGGCATCCATGGACGTTGAAATGGCGTTCATCGGATCAGGCCAGCTTAATCTTGGGGTTGAAGTAGGCGTACAGGATGTCGATCGTGAAATTGATCAGGACGAACGCCACCGCGAGAAGGAGGATGCCGCCCTGGATCAGCGGGATGTCCCGCGTCGAGATGGCCTGGTACATCGCAAGGCCAATGCCGGGCCAAGAGAACACAGTCTCGGTCATGACGGCGCCGCTGAGCAGGAAGCCCATCTGCATGCCGATCACTGTGATGACGGCCGGCATAGCGTTTGGCAGGGCATGGAAGAAGACGATACGCCATTCGCCGATGCCACGGCTGCGGGCGGTGCGGACATAGTCGCTGCCGATGACGTCAAGGAGCGAGGAGCGCGTCATCCGGGCAATCGCGGCAAGCGACCAGGCGGCGAGCGTTAGCGTCGGCAACAACATATGCGCGAGCAGGTTGACGAAGCCGCCGTCACCTGAGGTCATGCCGCTGACGGGCAGAAGCCGAAGCTGGAGACCGAAGGCCAGGATCAGCAGAAGTCCGAGCCAAAAGGACGGCATTGAGTTCAGGAACAACACAACAACCGTCAGTGCACGATCGCGCAGCGATCCGGGCTTGAGGGCAGCGAACGTACCTGCCGCGACCCCGAGCACCGAAGCCAGGACGATGGCGGCAAATGCGAGCAGCGCGGTGTTCATCATGCGCGAGGCAAGCACTTCGGAAACCGGCTTGGAGAAGGTCAGCGACTGGCCAAAGTCGCCATGGACGAGGTTCTGCAGATAGAGCAGGTACTGGCCGAGGGCGGAACGGTCGAGGCCGAGTGCCTGGCGCAATTGCGCCCTCGCCTCTTCGGAAGCGCCCGGCCCGAGCAATATGTCGGTCGGGTCGCCGGGGATGATCTGCGACAGCAGGAACGTCGCCAGCGTGACACCAAATATCACGGGGATCGTCTGCAAGGCGCGACGTGCGATAAAGGACAACATCTCGATTTCCTAAGCTCAGTCGCGGTCGCGCTTCATGCGCGGGTCGAGCAGGTCTCTTGCGGCGTCGCCCAGCAGGTTGAAGCCGATGGCCAGCAGTGCGATTGCAAGTCCTGGAATGGTGGCAACGTGGGCTGCGGTGGCGAGCGCCATGCGGCCGCCGCCAAGCATCTGGCCCCAGTCTGGCGTCGGCGGCTGAGGGCCAAGACCAAGGAAACTCAGGCTCGCCGCCAAGATGACGTTTCGGCCGGTCTGCAACGTGCCATAGACCAGCACCGGGGCAAGTACGTTGGGCAACACGTGACGCAGTGCTATCCTGAGGTGACCATAGCCAAGCGCAGTTGCCGCCTCGACATAAAGCTCCTCCTTGACGCCAAGCACGACGCCGCGAACGATCCTGCCGAAAGCCGGGATGGTAACAACGATCATGGCGATGATCATCGATGAAAGCCCGGGCCCGAGCGCAGCGCTGATACCCAGTGCCAGCAGAATGCCCGGGAAAGCAAACATCACGTCGAAGATGCGCATGACGATGCTGTCCCAGACACCACCGGCATAGCCGGCGAACAGCCCGACCGCCCCGCCGATGACGAGCGCAATGACCGTCGGGACGACCGCGACCAGCAGAGCTAGGCGCGCGCCATACATCAGGCGGCTCAGAATATCGCGGCCGAGTTCGTCGGTGCCGAGGAAATAGCCGGGCGACAGTGGGGGAAGATAGCGAGCAATGGGGTTAGCACGAAACGGATCATGCGGCGCGATGACGTCGGCGAAGATCGCCACGAACACCATCACGGCAAGGATGCCGACCCCGGTCACCAAAGTCCCATTGCGGAAGAGCCTGCCGAAGTCGAACGAGTGCTTGGTGCCCTCGCCGCCTGCGGTTGTTGCTGCCTCTGACATCGCTATCCTCCCCAAGCGCTGTCTAGGCGACGGACCAGAGTTTCCCGAGATTGGGAATCTGGTCGCGAAGGCCGAGGTAACGCAGTGCGCGCCACAGCGTCGCCTGGTTGCTGGAGATCACCGGCACGCCGGTGTCCATTTCGAGATACTGGATCATTTCGAAGGTGCGGTAGGTGCCGCACGAGATCAGGATCGCGTCGGCATCGCCTGCTTCCTTGAACACCTGCCGACCGAGGCGATAGGCACTGTCGGAATCGTGCAGGCTGGCCTCGAATGGGTCGGTGATCTGGAGACCGCCCATTGCGCGGACCTGGAAACCGTGTGCCTCCATGTAGCTAGTCATCGCCGCGTTGACCTCATCGGAGTAGATCGTGCCGACAGCGATCTTGCGGGCGTTGACCGCCTTGAGCGCATCCATCATCGCGGCCATCATGGTGATCGCGGGAATGCCGGTTTCCTTCTCGATCTCGGCCACGACCTGCTCGTCATGGCCGGGGCCACGCAGAAAGGTACCTGGTGCGCCACACTGGACGATCAGGTCGACCTTGGCGGTGGCAAGCTGACGCGATGCCTCGAGAACCTGGCTCATCATCACCCGCAGCCCGGCGTCATCGACGCGCGGAACGATGGTGCGGGCGTCGGCGAAGGCAACACCGACCGGTGCCACCGAGCGCCACTCTTCCGCGCCCTCGATGGACGTCGCCGGACGCATCTGACCAATCCTGGCCCGCCAACCTAACATCATGTGAAAACTCTCCCTTTGAAAAAGTAGTGAAATGACGGTCGAAGCGTGATCCCGCAAAACGCGTACGGTTTTACGCCGGGATCATGCTCGGACCAGAAGTTGGAGCCGCATCCCGATTTCCTTCGGGATGAAACAGGCCCTAGTCGACCGAGACCTGCGAGAAGTCGATGTAGACCGACGCGGCGGCTTCGATGCCCTTGACGTTGCTGCGGATTACCCGCGGCAGACGATCCTGATAGAGGAACAGGTACGGCGCATCCTCCGCCACCTTGGCGGCGGCATCGACATAAAGCGCAGCACGCTTGGCCTCGTCCCGCTCGCTGCGGGCTGCGGCCAGCTTGGCGTCGACATCGGCGTTCTGGTACCAGCCGCGATTGACGCCCTTGGGCGGCTGTTGCGAGCTCGCAAACAGGCGCTCGAAGACATAGGCGCTGCCGGCACCAGTGACCCAGCCATTATAGGAACCGTGGACATCGTCGGCATAGCCCGGACGCTCTGTCGAGATCATGGTCGTGAACTCGAGCAGTTGTGGCTGCAGGTCAACGCCAACCGCCGCCAGATCCTGCTGAATGAGCGTCATCAACTGCGGCGACAGGCCGAAACCCGGGCCATTGTTTGGCGCGAGCACCGTAAGCGTCACCGGTGCCTTCAGGCCGATCTCGGCAAGCAGCGCCTTGGCCTTTTCCGGATCGTAATTGTATTCCTTGACGGTGCCCGCCGCGAGTGCAGTGATCTCGTTGCCTGTTGGCACGGGACCGCCGCGCGGTACAGCCTGTCCACCGAACAAGGCAGCGATAAAGTCGCGATTGACCGCGTAGTTCAGCGCCTGACGAAAGCGGGCGTCCTTGGTGTATTCGGCCTTCATGTTGAGACGAATGAAGTAGAAGTTCGCCGCATCGGTGTACTGCACCTTGAGGTCCGGCTCGGCCGAAAGCTGGGTCACCTGCTCGGCGCTGGCGCTCGGGATCACATCGATCACACCGGTCTGCATGGCGATGGCAAGAGCGGTCGGGTCGGTCACGGCCTTGAAAACCAGCGTTTCGACCTTGGGGGTGCCGCGCCAGTAGCCGTCATTGCGGGCAAGCGTCAGGGCCTGCCCCTGTTCCAGCGTGGCAAGCTTGAACGGGCCGGTTCCAACCGGGTGGAAACCCAGCTCGTCACCCTTGTACTTTTCCATCGCCGCAGGCGAGATGATCGACATGCTGCGGTCGCTGAGCAAACGCGGAAGCCCGGAAAACGCTTCCTTGAGCGTCAACGTAAAGGTCTCGGCGTCGACCGCCTTGGAGCTGGCGATCCAGCGCGTCAGGAAGGCCATGGTGCTGCTGGCACGCTCGTCGAAGACGGCCGATTCCTTGTTTAGCAGCCGGTCGAAATTGGTCTGCACCGCCTGGGCGTCAAATGCGGTGCCGTCGTGGAAGGTTACGCCCTTGCGTAGCTTGAACGTATAGGTCAGGCCGTCATCCGAAACGCTCCATGACTCAGCCAAAGCCGGCGCGATGTCGGGGACGCCGGCGCCGCCCTTGGACAGGTCCTCGCGGATCAGCGTATCGAAGATAGCGCCTGCAATCCTGAGCCCGACACTGCCGGTGGTACGCTGCGGATCGAGCGGCGGCAGCGCCGCTTCCGAGCCGATTGTGACCGTCGCAGCCCAGGCCGGGGCCTGCGCCGATGCGATGACCGCCCCAAGCGCAATAAGCGCGATGCTCGCTGCATGCGCCTTCATTTTCAAACGAAACATGTTGTTCCTCCCCAATTCCATCTCGCTCTCCCCAGCTCGATTGTTCTTGTATTTAGGTTCGTGGATGCAGCCTCATGCGGACCAATCCGGCGCCACTTCATCCAGGACCGAGACCACTATCAAACAGCGCGATTGGATATTCAAATCTGAAAAACTCGTCTATTAATCAGCAAAACTTATTTATCGAAGATGGACGAATCAATATGGCCACAGCGCCTCGAAACTCTCCCATCTACACAGTCAGCATTCGGCATATCCGCTCTTTCTTGAGCGTGTGCAGGTACAAGAGCTTTACCCGCGCTGCCGTCGACCTGCATGTTTCGCAACCGGCTCTGACCATGGCGATACGACAGCTCGAAGACATGGTTGGAGCGAGCCTGTTCGACCGCACGACCCGCAACGTGACGCTGACGCCTGAGGCCAGCGACTTCCTGCCCATTGCCGAAAAGATCGTCGGCGACTTCGATATCGCCATCCAGGATATCCGCGCCACCGCGCACCAGCGTCGACGGCGCGTTGCGATCGCCTCGGTCTATTCCATAGCCACCAAGGTGCTACCGGACATTGTCAAGGATATGGCCGACCGCAATCCCGATATCCACGTGCGCGTACGTGACGGCAATTCGTCGGATGTCCGCCGCAGGGTGCGTCAGAACGAGGTCGATTTCGGTGTGGGCAGCAAGGAGCGCGAGGACGCCGAGCTCGAATTCACGCCGCTGTTTCGGGATCAGCTTGGCCTTTTGGCCCGCCACGACCATCCGCTGGCGCAGACCGGCGGCCCGGTCCGTTGGGCAGAGCTCGCCGGCTGGGATTTCATCGGATTGAGTGTCGATACGGCAACCGCCCCGCTGCTCGAGCAGATCCCCAACCTGCCGGAATCCATCCGCCTGCCGCGGTATGAAGTTTCGACCAATTCAACTCTCTGGGCGATGATCGAAACGGGGCTAGGTGTTACGACGACGCCCGCTTTGTCGGCACCGCGAGCCGATAGCAGCCTGCGGTTCTGTCAGCTAGTCGAGCCGACGGTCTGGCGCGACGTCAGTATCATCAAGCGTCGCGGCAGAATATTGCCGCCGGCCTCGATAGAGATCATCCGCCTAATCAAGACCGCGCTGCTCGCCGCAGCCAAGGACAAGTTGATCGAACCGGCGGATGAGACTGCCTGACGACCGAGATACCCCGGCAGGCATGAGGGAGAACGGTCCCGGTTATTCGAAACGGCAGGGCGTGCGCGCCAGCTCCGCATCGACCCAGGAGCGATCGTTCACACCCTTGAGAATCTTGGCCATGACCGCGTCCTCCTCGGCCTTTTTCGCCGCTGCCACGGCATAGAGGGCGCCGGCGTCGCCATGCGGCACGGCAAGAATGCCGTCATCGTCGCCAATGACCAGGTCGCCCGGACAGATGACCATGCCGTCGATCGAAACCTCGACATTGATCTCGCCCGGGCCATTGCGGTAGGGGCCGCGATGGGTGACGCCGGCGGCATAGACCGGAAAGCTGGCCTCGCCAATCGCCTTGCTGTCGCGGATGGCACCATTGATGATGATGCCGGCGATCCCTCTGTTGACCGCATGTGCCGCCATCATCTCGCCGATGATCGCATTGGTCAGATCACCACCTGCGTCGACCACCAGCACATCGCCCGGTTCGGCGAGATCGATCGCCTTGTGCACCATGAGGTTGTCGCCAGGCCGCGTCTTCACGGTCAGTGCCGGACCAGCAAAACTGCCACCGGCATGCATCGGCCGGATGCGGCTACCGCCAGCCACCATACGCGACATGCTATCGCTGACGATGGCTACCGGAAGCTGACGAAACAGCTCGACCATCGCTTCATCCACCTTGTGCAAACGCTTCAGTACCCTGAAACCCCAACCATGCGTCTCTTCGGTCATTTGTCGTCCCCTTCAAGCAAAACGCCGGCCAGACCTGGCCGGCGAAGATGTTCTTACGCTGCCGATTACGGCCCCTTCGACGGGGCCGCCGGCTCGTCTTTCAGCAGCCCGCCCACAGCGCAGTCCTCGCGCTGCATCTCCCAGAAGGTGATGTAGACGGACTGGGGTCCCATGCCGCCGAGCGTATTGACCAACGCCTCGGTGACGGCCTTGGCAGCTGCGGCCTTCTGCTCGCGCGTGCGGCCGGGAAAGAGTTCGATCCTTACGAAGGGCATGCTGTACTCCTGCTGATGTCTGTTTGCGGTGAAGAGACCGACCCGAGGTCGCGTCGGTAGAGTTCGGCCAGTTCGGCGCGAAAGTCTGATATGGCCTTGGCGATGCGGGCTTGATCCCAGCCGTTGCTGGCGCCCAGTGAAGCTGCGATGTCCTGAATTGTTTGTTCGTTGAAATCGGTCGACCAGGCCTCACCGGTTCGACGCAGAGCGACATCGGCGATCGTCCTGGCATGCTCAGCGGCAAATGCCGTTGCGTCAGCGGCGCCGCGTCCCGCTTCAAGCACGTTGGGGCGCGCACTTCCAGCCTTCGGGCGAGATACCTTGAGCTGTTGGACAACCAGCCTGAGTAGCGACTTGGCGGTCTGGCGAGACGTCGCGACAGTGCCGCCCGTCACCGAAACAAGTCCGGGTAAACCATCGGCCGCATGATCGTGCACAATCCGGCCCGACGAGCCCCGGCTGCCCGGACGGACGCCAGCAATGGCATAACACACCGCCGAGCGGTCCAGACCAATGCCCGGCAACAGCGCATTTGCACGCGCAAGCAAGTCGTTGATCTCGGCATCCGTCGCTGCTGCCTTGGATGGATCACCTGTGAACTTGCTGTTGGTGGCGCCGATCAGGTGCAGCCCTTGACTTGGGATGCAGACGAACGCGCCCTTGTCCGTCGCCGCGACCAGGCCGTGGTCCTTGTATCGCTCAGGCAGCGCGACGCCGATCTGGACGCCCTTGCTGGCCGCGATGCGTTGCGGCGTCTCCGCCGATACCAGGCCCGTCACGCTGTCGATCCACGGTCCGGCCAGGTTGAGCACCATTCGCGCGGCAACCGTCGCCTCGGCTCCGTTCATCTCGTCGCGCAGCGTGGCGCTCCACTGGCCATCAGGCATCTGGCGTAATGCGTTGACAGAGGTGTGGTTGCGAACTTCAGCCCCCAGGCGCTCTGCTGCCAGAGCCTGGTCGGCGCAAACGCGTTCCGGCCAGTCGAAGACGTAATCCCGAAATGTCACCACCCCGGCAAGATCATGGCGCGGCCGCAGCCATTCGGCGAACGGCAAGTCGTCAAGGTCATCGGCTTTCAGGCGCTTGTAGTCGAGCGGGATACCGCCGGTGCCGAGCAACGCCAAAAGCGCAGCAGCTGTGTCCATCTGCATACCGCCAACGCCACCGCGAAACAGCGGCATGACGATGGTGACCGGTCGGACCCTGTGCGGCATGGCGCCAACGAAATCGGCACGCGCCGCAAGCTGTTCGCGCGCGCTTTTCAACAGCGCCAGCCTATCGGGAAGTTGCGTCAGATGTTGCCATAACGACTTGCCGGCAGCACCCTCTAGCGAGCGAAAACCACAATGCAGCATCCGGCTTGAACGGCTGCTGGTGCCGCTGCCAAAATCCGATTTCTCGACCAGCAACACCGCATAGCCGGCAATCGCCAGCGCCTCGGCCGTTGCGGAACCATTGGCGCCGGCGCCGACAACGAGCACGTCGAAGGTGCGGCCTTCAAGCATCTCGACAGATGGTTCGCTCATGGTCCGCCAACTTTCCAACGCCGATCAATGCGTTTGTCTCGAACACTTCAGAGGCATGGATCGCGGCACATGTGTCAGCGAACTTGAAAATTCTCAGGTGATGAAAACTGGCCGTGGGACATATGAGCTGCCCACTGGTTGTCTTGCTGCCGACCGCACGCCCCTCTTATGCGGCGCTCAGGTTTTAGCAACGCAAATGATTGATCGGCAAATTGCAAATCTTAGACCATTAATCAGCCACGCTGATTAATTCAGCTGTCAATGTCGTGCCTCGGGCCACGGCTATGCCGCGCGAACCTTGCTGGGCAGCACCTTGAAATGGTCGCGAAAGCTCTTGGAAAAATGCGACGAGGAAACGAAGCCGCAGGCAACGGCAACGTTCATGATCGGCATCGGCGTCAGTTCGATCAGCTGGCGCGCCTTGGTCAGCCTGAGTACCAGATAATGTTGCCACGGCGTCGTTGAGAGATGGCGTTCAAACAGCCGCTCGATTTGGCGGCGCGACAGCGACACCTGGCAGGAGATTTCCTCCAGCGATAGCGGCGCTTCGATGTTCTTTTCCATCAGCTGCAGGATGCGCAAAAGCTTCTTGCCGGTGCTGCCATAGCGCAGGCCGGGCGGCACCGACTGGCAGCTTGCTCCATCGCGCCAGCGGTCGGCCGTGACATGCTGGCAGATGCTGCGCGAAAGCTCGGTGCCGCAGCGCTCCTGAACCAGTTCCAGCGCGAGGTCGAAGGCGGCAAGTTCGCCGGCGCAGGTGACGATCTGGCCATCGCGGACAAACAGCGCGTCGTCAATGGCAAGGTCGTAGAAGGTCTCCTGGAGTGCCGCCATCTTGCCCCAGTGGATGGTGCATTTGATGTCATCAAGCAATGCCGCCTCGGCAAGCAGCCAGGTCGCGGTACCCAGGGCGTAGATCGGAACATGGGCGCGAAAGGCGCGGCGCAAGAAAGCGCGTAATTCGTGCGAACCGTGCTTTTCGACGCCTTCGCCGGCGCAGATGACGATCGCACAGCGCGGGTCGAGCAACATTGTTTTCTGATGCTCGATGAAGCTGGCCGACGCTGCGATGGAAAAGCCGCTGGCGCATTCGACCGGCAAGCCGTCGAGACTCATCAGCCGCCAGCGGAACTGGCTGCGGCCTGAGAGCGAATTGGCGATCCTGAGCGGGTCGATCAGCGATGACAGGCAGAGCTGGGAAAATCCGGGCAAAACCAGCACCAGGAACTCGGCGGGGGCCTCAACGTTCGCTCCAAGGGGCAAATTGGCGGGCAATGCCCTGGCACCAGGCCAACAGGCCTCGACGTTGAAGGCTGCGTGCTTGTTCGGTGCGTTCATGTGCCCCTCCCGACCCCATCAGGAACCGATTGCCTCAAATGAGACTGCAGGATCACAAAATGGCAATAAATGACACAAAATGCAACATGGTAAAATGTGGCTTCAGTAGCGCTTGGCGCACTAGGGGTCAGCCGTCGGCTGTTTCGGTCGCCTGCACCATGCTCATCAGCCAGTCGCGGAAGGCGATGACTTTCGGGGTTTTTGCCTTCTGCGGCGTTGCCAGGAACCAGTAGGATCCGGCGCCGCGCAGCCTTTGCTCGAAAGGCGCAACCAGCAGTCCTGTCGCCAGTTCACGCTCGACCAGTGCCGAGCGGCCAAGCAGCACGCCCTTGCCTTCAATCGCCGCGCGGATCGCCATGATCGATTGGTCGAAGAACGAGCCTGCCGAGGTGTCGATACCGCTCACGCCGACATGTGCAAGCCAGGTGTCCCAGTCCTCGGCATAGCCAGGCACATGCAACAGGTTGCGCGCCTGCAGGTCGTTGGGCGAGGAAAGGCCGGCGGCATATTTCGGCGCGCAGACTGGGAAAGTTTCGTCGCGCAGCAGAAGCGTCGCCTCGCGCTTGGGCCAGTTGCCCCAGCCGAATTCGATTGCTGCGTCGACCTTGCCTTCGCCGTGGTCGAGCGCGGTCAGCCTCAGGTCGATGGTCGGATGCTGGGCGCGAAACAGGTCGAGCCGCGGTGCGATCCATTGGCTGGCAAACGAGGTCGGCACATGCACGACTAGCATTTCGCGCGTGCCGCGCCCGGCGAGCTTGGCTGTCGCCTCGTCGATCAGCGCAAAGGCCCGGCCAAGGTCTTCGGCATAGATGCGGCCACGGTCGGTCAGCCTGACGCCATTGGCGTGGCGGTCGAACAGCTCCTTGCCGAGGCGCAGTTCCAATGCCCGGATGTGCTGGGAAATCGCCGACGGGGTGACGTTGAGCTCGCTGGCAGCGCCGGCAAAGCTGCCGAGCCGAGCGGCAGCCTCAAATGCCCGGAGCCAGTTCAACGGAGGTCGGGCAGCTGCCATGGCACCATTAGTTTTTCTTGGTCTTCCCCCAAGGTAATCGCGTTTGCCGGCACAGACAAGAACAATTCTAATCTGCCTCAAACAAGCACTGGGAGGCGCCGCAATGAACGTCCACTGGCTGAATAGCTACCGTCCGGGTTACGGACTGCCGCGCGATTTCTACACCAACGCGGACATCTTCGCCGAAGAGCAGGAACGGATCTTCCGCAAGAACTGGTTCTTCGCCGGGCATTCCATCGAACTGCCCAAGTCGGGCGACTACATCACGCTGAATGTCGGCGGCGCGCCGGTTGTGGTGGTGCGCGATCGCGACGGCAAGGTGCATGCCCACCACAATGTCTGCCGCCATCGCGGCTCTATCATCTGCACAAAGGAAAAGGGCAAGGCGACGCGGCTGGTCTGCCCCTATCATTCCTGGTCTTATGCCCATGACGGTCAGCTTATCGGCGCGCCGATGATGGGCGAGGACTTCGACAAGGCCGAGCATGGCCTCAAGCGCGTGCATGCCGAGGAGTTCGATGGGCTGATCTTCGTCAACCTCTCCGACACGCCCTCGCCGTTTCACGAGCTGCGCGACCACCTGTCGCCGATCCTGAAGTCGCAAGGCATGAACCGCGCCAAGATCGCGCTGATCCGCGATTACGAGCTTGACCTGAACTGGAAGCTCGTCGTCGAAAATAACCGCGAGTGCTATCACTGCGAGGCCAATCACCACGGCTATGTATCGGTGCAGTACGACACCGAAAACGACAATCCAGACCTCAAGGGCGAGATAACGGAGCGCCTCGCCGACTGCGCCATCCGTTGGGAAAAGGCCGGTCTCGACACGGCCCGCGTCAACACCTCGTCCGACTACACCGCCGAGTGGTTTCGTGCCAACCGCACGCCGGTGCGCAAGGGCATGGTCACCGAAAGCCCCGACGGGCAGCTGGTCTGCGACGTGCTGATGGCCGGTTTCTCAGACCCCGACATGGGTACGGCACGCGCCAACACCAACATCAACTTCTGGTGCCACGCCAATTCCGACTATGCCCACACCGTGCGCATCACGCCGGTGTCGCCGACCAAGACAATCGTGCGCGGCTACTGGCTGGTCGACGAGAATGCGGTCGAGGGCCGCGACTACGATCCCGAGAAGGTCGCCGCTTTCCACGACGAGGTGATGTCGGAAGATTGGGAAATCTGCCGGCGCCAGTGGATCGGCGTGACCTCGCCAGGTTTCCAACCCGGACCCTACTCGCCGCTGAAGGAGCAGAATGTCGACCGCTACGTCAGGTGGTACGCGCGCCAGATGGGCGCCTGATCCTCGCAAGACAGGAGCCACGCCATGCTTTCCAGGCCGGAAATCCTGCTGCAGGTAGCAGAAGTCGAGACGCTCACGACAAGGGTCTCAGCCTATCGGCTGGTCTCGCCGCATGGCGAGCGCCTGCCGGCCTGGCAGGCCGGGTCTCATCTCAACTTCCGCCTGCCGAGTGGTCGCGCCCGCTGCTATTCGCTATGCGGCGACCCCGCCAACAAGTCGGAATACTGGATCGCCGTACAGCGCGAGGAGCACGGCGAAGGCGGCTCGTTGGAGGTGGCGAAGGCCTTCGAGCGCGGCGTTGTGGTTCGCGCCGATCCGCCCCGCAACGGCTTTCCGCTCGTCGAGAATGGCAGGCACCATATCCTCATCGCCGGCGGCATCGGCATCACGCCTGTCATTGCGATGATCCATCATCTCAAGCGCAGCAAGGCGAGCTACTTCGCGCATGTGTGTGCTCGCTCGTTGAAAGAAACAGCGTTCCGCGAGTTCATTCTCAAAGAGGTCAAGGCCGGCCGCGCAGCCCTTCACCTCGACGGCAACGACCCGGCAAAACGCCCTGACATGGCGGCACTCGTCGGCAAGGTGGCGGACGGCGTCCACGCCTATGCCTGCGGCCCGGCCGGGTTCCTCAAGGCATTCGCCAAGGCAACAGAAAACTGGCCGCGCGAGCAGGTGCATGTCGAAAGCTTCGCGCCCGAAGCCAAGATCGTGGAGGGCGACAGGGCGTTCCAGGTGACGATCGCCTCAAGCAGCGCGGTCATCGACGTTCCTGCTGGCACGACATTGCTCGCCGCACTCAAGGCAGCCGGCCATGACATTGCGACCAGCTGCCGGCAAGGCATCTGCGGCTCCTGCATGGTTCCTATCTCGACGGCGAACCAGACCACCGCGACCAGGCTCTCACCGACGACGAGCGCCGCGAATTCCTCACCGTGTGCTGTTCGCGCGCCCGCTCTGCAAGCCTGACCCTCGACCTCTGACAAATCGGCCCGGCGAAAGCCGGCTGAACGAACCTGAACTCGCCTCGCAGCCGCGAGACCACTCGGAAAGTCAAAGCATGTCCAGTAAAGTCCCCTCGCACGCCCGCATCGTCATCGTCGGTGGCGGCGCCCTTGGCACCAGCATCGCCTATCACCTCGCCAAGGCGGGCGAGAAAGACGTGCTGCTGCTTGAAAAGAACGTGCTGACGGCTGGCTCCACCTGGCATGCCGCTGGCCTGATGGGCCAGCTGCGCAGCAAGGTGAACCTGACGCGCCTGATGCAATACAGCGCCGACCTCTGCGCCAAAATCGGTGCCGAGATCGGCCAGGATGTCGGCTGGAAGAACGTCGGCAGCCTGCGCCTTGCCGCCTCCGACGCGCGTTGGGAGGAGCTGAAACGCGCGCATACGGCTGCCAAGAGCTACGGCTTCGACATGGAGCTTGTCGGTCCCGACGAGGTCAAGAAGCTGTTCCCGCTGGTCGACACCAAGGATTTGCGCGGCGCGACCTGGATTGCCTCGGACGGCCACGTCGATCCCTATTCGCTGACCCATGCCTATGCCAAGGGCGCGCGATCAGGCGGCGTGCGCATCGTCGAGGGCGTGACCGTCACTGGCTTCACGATCAAGGACCGCCGCATTACTGGCGTGAAGACTGCCGAGGGCGAAATCGGTTGCGAGATCGTCGTCAATGCTGCCGGCCTGTGGGCCCGCCAGCTCGGCGAACTCGCCGGCATCGACCTGCCGATAACGGTTGTCGAGCACGAATATTTCGTCACCGAGAAGTCGCCTTCCGTGCCGGACGACCTGCCGACGCTGCGCGACCCCGATGCCAATTTCTACGTCAAGCCGGAGCCGGGCGCGATGGCCATCGGCGGCTGGGAAAAGGAAACCCGCGCCGCCTATGGCCTTGGCAAACTGCCGATGAGCTTTGGCCAGGAGCTGTTCCCCGACGATCTCGAACGGATGTCGGAAGTGATCGAAGGGGCTGCGAACCGCATCCCGATCCTCGGCGAACTCGGCGTGCGCGCCGTGGTCAACGGCCCGATCCCGATCTCTGCCGATGGCGAGCCGGTGATGGGCCTTGCCGGCGACTATGAGAACTTCTTCGTCGCCTGCGGCTTCACCTCGGGTATTGCGGCGTCGGGCGGTGCCGGCCGTGCCATGGCCAACTGGATCGTCGAGGGTGATCCCGGCATGGATTTGTGGGCCTTCGACCTGCGCCGCTTCGGCAAGCCGCATGGCGGGCTGGCCTACCTCAGGGACAGCGCTATCGAGGCCTATTCCAAATATTACGCCATCGCCTGGCCGGAAGAGGAGCGTTCGGCCTGCCGGCCGCTGCGCCGCTCGCCGCTGTACCAGACCTTGACTGCGCAAGGTGCGGTCAACGGCGTCAAGTTTGGCTGGGAGCGACCCAATTATTTCCTGAAAGCGGGTGAGGCAAAGCCACCGCTCGAAACCTTCGAGCGCGCGCCCTATGCCGAGGTGATCGGCCGCGAGCACAGAACCGTGCGCGAGGGCGTGGCTCTTGTCGACCAGTCGTCATTCTCGAAATTCGAGGTCTCAGGTCCAGGTGCGTTCGCCTATCTGCAGTGGTTGGCCGCAGCAAATGTCGATCGCGGCGAAGGGGCTGTCATCTACACCCAGCTGCTGAACAAGCGCGGCGGCATCGAGGCCGATCTCACCATCATGCGGCCACGCGAGGGCGTCTTCCACGTCGTCACCGGCTCGGCCTTCGGCACACGTGACGGTGGCTGGATCCGGAGCCACATGCCGCGCGATGGCTCGGTGAGCGTGCAGGATGTCACCGGCGCCTATGGCGTCATCAACCTGTGCGGACCGCTTTCGCGCGACGTGCTCGCCAAGGTCAGCGAGGACGACGTCTCCAACACCGCCTTCCCCTATATGAGCTGCCGCAACATTCGCGTCGGCTGGGCCCCGGTCATGGCCGCGCGCGTCACCTATGTCGGCGAGCTCGGCTGGGAGTTGCATGTGCCCGTCGAATACATGGCCTATGTCTATGAAGTGCTGAAGGATGCGGGGGCTGCGTACGGCATCGCCGACGTCGGCTACAAGGCGATCTCCAGCCTGCGCATGGAAAAGCGCTATCTCTACTGGGGTGCCGACATCACGCCAGACGACACGCCGCTGGAAGCCGGCCTCGGTTTCGCGGTGTCAATGAAGAAGGGCGACTTCCAGGGTCGCGATGCGCTTGTGGCGCAGAAGGAGCGCGGCCTGACCCGCAAGCTCGCCTGCTTCAAGCTCGAGGAGCCGCTATCGGTCTATGGCGGCGAGGCGATGTCGGTGAATGACCGCGTCGTCGGCATGACGACCAGCGGCGATTTCGGCCACAGCATGGGCGCCTCACTGGTGTTCGGCTATCTCAAGGGCGACGACATGGGCCTCAAGGAGGTCGAGGTCGAGGCCTTTGGACGCCGCAGCCGCGCCACCGTCGTCGAGCGCTGCGTCTACGATCCCGCCGGCGAGCGTGTTCGCATGTAAGTTTGGCGCGCTCAGGCTGTGCCACATATTGCAACATCCGCTTGCCCGATGAGGCCAATATCGCCACATTGGGCTCATGTCCGACTCGCAAAGTTCCAGTGCCCGGGCGCTCGCGCCGCGCCGCCATGACGAGATCCTGAGGCGGCTCGCCGCCGACGGCTCGGTCGGCATCACCGAGCTTGCCAATTTCTTCGACGTGTCGCGGGAGACCATACGCCGCGACATGAAGCATCTCGCCGAACGCGGCCAACTCGACCTCGTGCATGGCGGGGCGACGCTATTTGAGGCAACCGAACCGGCGCTGACCGAGCGCAGCCAGGAAAACGCGGCCGGCAAGGCTGCGATCGGCCGCGCCGCGGCCAATCTGGTCGAGGACGGTATGGTGGTGTTTCTCGATTCCGGAACCACCACGCTTGCGGTAGCACACGCACTTTCAGGCAAGCAGAACCTGACGGTTTGCACGACGAGCCTGGTGATCGCCCTGCACATGTGCCGTCAGCCGCATGTGCGCGTGCATATGCTCGGCGGCGAGATCGACCCATCGGAGGAGGCTGCAGTCGGCATCGACGCGCTCGACGCCATCGGCCGCTTCCGCATCGACGTCGCCTTCCTCGGCGGCGGCGCGCTATCGCCAGACGGCGAGGTCACCGACTTCACCCGCAACGGCGCCGAACAGCGCTCGCGCATGGCAGCGACCGCCGCCCGCGCCTACTTCGTGCTCGACAGCTCGAAGTTCGGCCGGCTGACGCCGCTGCGCATCCAGCGTTTCGAACTCGCCGCCGGTGTCATCGTCGATGCCCCTCCCCCCGCTGCGATGGTCGAGGCGCTGGAGCGGAAGGGACCTAAGGTGATTGTCGGCGAATAGCAGAGATGGCGGAGCAGCAAGACTGCCGCTCCGCTGGCCCGCACAACAATCAAGTCAACTTCCGCCGCCGCTCCAGTTCGGCGTCGGTCGGGGTCTCGAACTCGAACGAGCCGGTGACGACGTCGCCATCGCGGACGTATTTGTTGACCGTCACGCCGGTGCCGGAAGCCTTCGATGACACCAGCTTCAACGCCGTCGGCATGGCGGCGTCGCCGAACAGCCGCTTGCCCTTGCCCAGCACCAGCGGGAAGATCGAGATGTTGAGCTCGTCAACGAGGTCGCCGGCAAGCAGGGTCTTGAGGAACTCCGTCGAACCCTGGGTCAACAGGTCCGGCCCGTCCTCTGATTTTAGCTTGCGAACGGCGGCAGCGGCGTCGGGACCGAGCGAATGGCTGTTCTGCCAGCCGAGCTTCAGGTCCGGGTTGCGGGTCGCCACATATTTGTTGATGCGATCAAACAGCGGGCCGATGGGATCGTCGGCGTCGACATAGGGCCAGTGCGCGGCGAAAATATCCCAGGTCTTGCGCCCGAGCAGCAGGTCGAACGGTTTGGCGAACATCTCGCCAACCCCATCGGTCATGGTTTCGTCGAAATAGGGCGCAGCCCAGCCACCAAACTTGAAGCCGCCGATCGGATCCTCTTCCGGCCCGCCCGGCGCCTGCATGACGCCGTCGAGGCTCATGAATGCACCCACCACGATCTTTCTCATATGCGTTCTCCTTCGTCACCGCTGCCGACTCTACGTCTTGAAGACGTTCAGCGGCGACCCGTTCCGACAACGCCGTGGAAAATTGATGGCCGCATCCCGGCCCCTATCGCACCAGCCAACGCGATGTGATTATTTGTTGCATTTAATGTTGCATTTTGTTGCGACAGCGTTATGGTTGCGACCATCACCTTTGGGAGGTTGTTTCACCATGGCGCAGGAATTCCCGACGCAGGCACGCGTCGTCATCGTTGGCGGCGGCATCATCGGCTGCTCGGTCGCCTATCACCTGACAAAACTCGGCTGGACGGACGTCGTGCTGCTCGAGCAAGGCCAACTCAGCGGCGGCACCACCTGGCATGCGGCTGGCCTAGTCGGGCAATTGCGCAGCCACGCCAACATGACCAGCCTGATCAAATACTCGACGCAGCTCTACAGCGAGCTCGAGGCCGAGACGGGGCTCGCCACCGGCTGGAAGAACTGCGGCTCGCTGTCGGTGGCCCGCACCGCCGACCGCATGACGGTGCTTAAGCGCACCGCAGCTTCCGCCCGAGCGCAGGGCGTCGACATCGAGGTGATCTCGGCCAAGGAGGCGCAGGATTTGTGGCCGGTTATGGCCATCGACGATCTGGTCGGCGCCGTCTGGCTGCCGGGCGATGGCAAGGCCAACCCGACCGACCTGACCCAGTCGCTGGCCAAGGGCGCGCGCAATCGCGGCGCGCGCGTCATCGAGCGTGTCCGCGTTACCGGCATCAAGACAAAGGACGGCAAGGCGACGGGTGTTTCGACCGACAAGGGCGATATCGCAGCCGAGATCGTCGTCAACTGCGCTGGCCAGTGGGCGCGCAAGGTCGGAGCGATGTGCGGCGTTACCGTGCCGCTGCACTCAGCCGAGCACATGTACATCGTTACCGGCAAGATCGAGGGCGTGCATCCCGATCTGCCGGTCATGCGCGACCCCGACGGCTTCATCTACTTCAAGGAAGAGGTCGGCGGCCTTGTCATGGGCGGGTTCGAGCCCGAGGCCAAGCCATGGGGCATGAACGGCATCCCCGACGATTTCGAGTTCGCGCTTCTGCCCGACGACTGGGACCAGTTCGAAATCCTGATGCAGAACGCGCTGGTGCGCGTGCCGCAGTTGGAGACGTCAGAGGTCAAGAAATTCTACAACGGGCCGGAAAGCTTCACCGCCGACAACAACTTCATCCTTGGCGAAGCGCCGGAACTGAAGAATTTCTACGTTGGCGCCGGCTTCAATTCGATGGGCATTGCCAGCGCCGGTGGTGCGGGCAAGGCGCTGGCCGAGTGGATCATCAACAGTGCGCCGACCATGGATCTGTGGCCGGTCGACATCAGGCGTTTTGCCGGCTTCAACAACAACCCGCGCTGGCTGCACGACCGCGTCAAGGAAACGCTCGGCCTGCATTACGCCATGCCCTGGCCGAACCGCGAGCTCGACACGGCGCGGCCCTTCCGCCGCTCGCCGCTCTATGACCGGCTGGCCGCCAAGGGCGCCTGCTTCGGTTCCAAGATGGGCTGGGAGCGCGCCAACTGGTTCGCTGCTGAAGGCGAAAAGCCCGAAACGCAATATTCCTTCGGTCGCCAGAACTGGCACGACGCGGTCAAGCGCGAGATGAAGGCCACCCGCGAGGCCGCCGGCATCTTCGACCAGACCTCGTTCGCCAAGCTTCTGGTGCAGGGCCGCGACGCGGCTTCGGCGCTGAACCGTATCTGTGCCGCCGACATCGACGTCGAGATCGGCCGCTCGATCTATACCGGCCTGCTCAACGAGCGCGGCGGCTATGAAAGCGACCTGACGGTGATGCGCCTGGGCCGCGACAAGTTCCTGATCGTCACCGGATCGGCGCAAGCGGTGCATGACGCCGACTGGATCAACAAGAACATCCCCGACAATGCGCATGTCACGCTGACCGACGTTACCTCGTCCTATTCGGTGCTGGCGCTGATGGGACCACGCTCACGCGACGTCCTTGCCAAGCTGACCTCGGCCGACCTGTCCAATGCCGGCTTCCCCTTCGCCACTATCCGCGAGATCGACATCGGCTATGCCACTGCCTACGCCAACCGCATGACCTATGTCGGCGAGCTTGGCTGGGAGCTGATCGTGCCGAGCGAATTCGCGGTCGGTGTCTATGAGGCGCTGCACGAGGCCGGGCGCGAATTTGGGCTGACCGATTGCGGCTATTACGCGCTGGAAGCGCTACGTGTTGAGAAGGGCTTCAGGGCCTGGAGCCGGGAGCTCACGCCCGACGTCAATCCGTTCGAAGCCGGTCTCGCCTTCGCCGTGTCGATGGACAAACCTGGCGGGTTCATCGGTCGTGAGGCGTTGGTCGAGGCAAAGGCCAAGGGCAAGCTCACACGCCGCATCGTGCAGTTCACGCTTGATGACGCAGCACCGATGTTGTGGGGTGGCGAGTTGATCCTGCGCGATGGCAAACCGGTCGGCGAAGTGCGCTCGGCGGCCTACGGCCACACGCTCGGCCGTTCCGTCGCCCTTGGCCTGCTCGACCATGCCGACGGCGTCGACAAGGCGTTCATCGAAGGCGGACGCTACGAGATCGATCTTGCCGGCGAACGCCATGCGGCGACCGCCCATCTCAAGGCGCCCTACGACTCGAAGTCCGAGCGAGTGAAGGCCGACAGCACTGAACTGCGCGCTGCCGCGTAAAAATTCATCTGACCCCTCCCCTGACCGCCCCTCCCATATCGGGAGGGGCTTTTTCTTGTCCGTCAGGCTTCAGCGAGCTTGAGCATGGCGATACCCAGGAGCACGACAACAACGCCGCCCAGACGCAGCGGACTGAGCGTCTCGCCGAATAGCACGACGCCCATGATGACGGTGCCGGCCGCCCCGATCCCGGTCCACACCGCATAGGCGGTGCCGACGGGCAGAGCTTCCAGCACACGGCCAAGCAGGTAGACGAAGGCTGCCAGCAGCAGCACCGAGACGATCGACCAGCCGGGCCGCGAGTAGCCTTGGGCATATTTCATCGACACCGCCCAGGCGACGTCGAGCACGCCGGCAACCACGAGCAGGGTCCAGGCAAGTCCCTGGCTCATGGTCAGGCCGCGAGCTTCATGCCTTCGGCCCGCATCGCCTCGCGCACCTTCGGCCGTGCACTGATGCGATCCATGTAGGCGCGCAGCCGCGGGAAGGCGGAAAGGTCGACCTTCGCGAAAGCCGACCAGCCGACGATGGTGAAAAGATAGGCGTCGGCGGCAGTGAAGGTCTCGCCCAACAGATAGGAACCACTGCCCTCCAGGTGGTTTTCGACATAGGCAAGGCGTTCAGCGATCTTGCCGCGCGCCACCTCCTGCGCCTGGGCGCCGTATTCGGGATGAAACAGCCACGGGCTGTACATCTTGTGCAGTTCGGAGGCGACGAAGTTGAGCCATGACTGCAACAGGTAGCGTTCGCGCGTGCCGGCCGCCGGCGCCAGCTTCGCCTCAGGCTTGAGGTCGGCGAGGTACTGGACGATCGCAGCACCCTCGGTCAGGAGCGAACCGTCGTCGAGTTCGAGCACCGGCACATAGCCGTTGGGGTTTACCTTGGTGAAGTCATGACCGGAGCCGGTGACATGCGGCTTCCTGGAAATGTCGACACGCTCGATGTCGAGCGCGATACCGGCTTCCAGCGCGACGATGTGGGGCGAGAGCGAGCAGGTGCCGGTGGCGTAATAGAGTTTCATGATCTGTCCTTTTGGGTTCTGACCGTGTGGTCGTTGCTTCCGAGGACAAAGTTAGGCGTTGCGCACCTGCAATGCTCGTTGGGTATTTGCCAGCCGCGCTTGCATGACTGCAAACTCGGGTCATGCTAGAAGGCTCGCATGGACGACTGGAACGAACTCAGGCTGGTGCTGTCTGTGGCCCGAGCGGGCAGCCTGACCGCTGCGGCAGGCTTGCTCGGCATCGACCACTCGACCGTCTTTCGCCGGCTCAATGCGCTCGAGCAGCGGCTGGCGGTGCGCGTGTTCGAACGTCTTCCCGGCGGCATCTACCAGCTGACGTCAGCGGGCGAACGCATGGCCGCCGCCGCGGAACGCATGGAAGACGAGGCGCTGGCCCTGGCGCGCGACATCGCTGGCGCCGACGGCCGGCTGTCTGGCCGGCTGCGCGTCACCTCTTCGGAAACGCTGGCCTACTCCAGGCTGACCGGGCACCTCGCAGCCTTCCGGCAGGCCCATCCCGGCATCGTCGTCGAGCTTGCCATCGAAAACCGCGTGCTCTCCCTGTCGCGCCGAGAGGCCGACGTAGCGCTCAGGCCGATCCGGCCCAAGGAGGGTGATCTGTGGGGGCGCAAGCTCGCCGGCGTCGCCTGGACCTTCTTTGCCTCGTCCGCCTACCTCGATGCCCATGGAGGCGGGATCGAAGGTCCAGACGACCTTGGCCGTCATGCATTGGTCGGCTGGGAGGAGACCGCCAGTGGCATCATGGCCGCTGACTGGCTTGACCGGAACGTCGCGAGCGAGCGTTTCGTCTACCGCACCAACAGCCTGGTCAACCATGCGGTTGCGGCAAAAGCCGGCATCGGCCTGACGCTCCTGCCCTGTTATCTCGGCGACGGCGAGCCGGGGCTGGTGCGCGCGCTGGCCGATCCATTGCCCGAACTTGCCGGCGAGCTGTGGATCGTCACCCATTCCGATCTCAAGGCGACGGCCCGCGTCCGCGCCTTCTTCGATGTCGTTGGCGAGGGACTGGCCCGCGAGAGGGACATGTTCGAAGGCAAGCGGCGCTTGTGATCAGTGGCCATGCTGGAAGGTCGATAGCCGGGCAGCTTTTGGTACTTGCGGTCAGAACCAAACAATGGCTCGCTGGCCGAAATTGTAATGTGCGGAACGAATGGAGGACCAGCCATGCTTTATGCCATCCTGGCGTATCACGCCGAAGGAGTGGTCGAATCCTGGACCGAGGAGGAAGACGCAGCACTGATGGAGGATCTGCTCGAGATCAACGATCGTCTTGTCAGAGAGAAGCATCTGGGACCGGCGGCACGCCTCGGGCCGACCGACAGCGCGGTCACGCTGAGGGGAAAAGGACTCGGACTGGTCACCGACGGTCCGTTCGCCGAGACCAAGGAGCAGCTGCTCGGTCTCTACGTGGTGGACTACCCCAGCATGGACGGCGCAGTGGCCGCGGCACGCGAGTTGCGTTCAGCCAATCCGACCGCTGTCTATGAAATACGGCCGATCATGCTCTATGTACCCGGCGCTTCGATCGCCGCCGGCGACGGCTAGCAGGCATTCTCCTCAGGTCGCGGCGCGCTCTTCAGCGGCGACACCCTCACGCTTGCGCCGCCAGGCATTCAGTGATCGCCTGTTGTCCCGCTCCCGCCATCGTTTGGAGGGCACGGCGCACTCCCGGCATCTGAAGATCTCCCGCGCCAAGCACACGGGCGACGAGGCAAGCGCTCAGGGCCAAAAGCTGAAGGAAGGTTGATGCCGTTTTCATAGCCATCGCCAGTCAATAACTACCTGCCCGAAGCCCTGGGGCCTCAGCACACGGTTCGGTTGCTTGAGTCTGCGAATGTTCGGATGGCGGTCGCTTTGCCGATCTGATCCGAAGTCAGATAATTCCTAGCATGAAATCTTGTTTCACACCAGAGAAAATTTTACGGCGAGCCTGCACCAGCTAGACACTGGAGCCATCAGGACCCATGGCTCGGAAAAAACTTCCAACCACGCCAACCCAGATGAGCAAGCTCAGCCCGCCCCATAAGACCGTTAGGAATGGCTCGCGCCCGTCCATGCCGGGATTAGCGAACGCAATCGGCATGATAGAGCAGGCGGAAATGTCATAAAGCCAGTATCCCACGCCAAAAAGCACAGCATACTTGGTATGCCAGATCGCAACCAACAGAGGTGGGACCAAGCTGATGTAAACCAGCCGTCTAGGCCGCCGATAGAATAGAATGGCTATGCCAAGCATGTAGAAAACCAGCGTGTAGATGCCCCCCATCAAGCTATCGGCTGACCCGCCGGTGCAGGTTTCAACAGTCATCGCCAAGATAGCGTTCAGGGCACCCAGCCAGATCAAAACAACAGCGACGAACGTCATTTCCCTATAGCCCGTTCACTCATGCTCTACCCTCACCCGGCTGCCATCGACCTGGCAATGTCGAGGAAGACCCGCACCAGCTTGCCGCCGCTGCGTTCCTTGAGACAGATCAGCGCCTCGTCCATCAGCATTTCCGGCGCGGCGATGGGGATCCGCACCAGCCGCGCGTCCTGGCCGAACTCGGCGGACGAAACGAAGCCGACACCTGCGCCCGACGCCACGATCTCGCGCACCGCCTCGCGGCCCTCTGCCTCGATCGCCGGCTTGAACTCGAAGCCTTCCTTGACGGCGAGGTCCTCCAGCTTGGCGCGGGTCTTCGAGCCGCGCTCGCGCATCACCAGCGGCAGCAAGGACAGTTCGTGCAGAGACAGCGATTTGGCCGAGGCGAGCGGATGGTCGGTGGAAACGAAAGCCACGATCGGCGTCGAGTTGAGGTTCACCACTTCGAAATCGCGGCCTGTAGGGATTTCACCAAGCACGCCGATGTCGGCCTCGTAGCTGTAGAGGCTGGAAATCACGGTCTCGGTGTTGCCGGCGCGCACCGACACCTGGATGCCGGGATATTTCTGGCGGAACTGGCCAAGGATGTGCAGCAGATGGTGGGCGGCATCTGCCACGATGCGCAGCGTGCCCGAGCGCAATGCGCGAGACTCAGACAGAAGCTCCAGCGCCTGCTGCTCGGTGTCGAACATGCGCCGGGTGATTTCAAGCAGCTGCTGGCCGGCCGCCGTCGGCGTCACTTGTTTCTTGTGGCGGTTGAATAAGAGCACATCGTACTCTTCCTCGAGCTTGCGCACCTGATCGGAAATTGCCGGCTGGGTGAGGAAAAGCGTTTCGGCAGCGCGCGAAAAGCCGCCGCAAATCGCGACATAATGGAATGCCCGAAGCTGAACGTAGCGCATGTCTACTCCCTGACGTCAGTGTAGAATACCAATAAACTCAGCCAATACAAATATCGAAACTAACGATTTGATTTATATTCAAAACCACCGAGGATACGGCAAGCGCCACAGTTGCGCGCTTGCAATCGGAGGCTGTCGGCCATGCATTTCATGTTCATCCTGCTGCAACTGGCCGGCGCCATCATGCTGCTGTTGTGGGCGGTTCGCATGGTCCGCACCGGCGTCGAGCGCGCCCATGGTGCTGTGCTGCGCGAAGCGTTACGCGGAGCAACCAAGGGTCGGCTGAAAGCAGCAACGGCCGGCACGGCGCTGGCCATCCTGTTGCAGAGCGCAACCGCGGTCGCCGTACTCGCCGCGGGCTTTGCCACCACCGGTGTGCTGACCGTTTCGGGCGGGCTCGCCGTGATGCTCGGCGCCGATGTCGGCTCGGCGCTGGTGGTGCAGGCGCTGTCCTTTGACCTCAGCTGGCTGGTGCCGCTGCTGCTGTTTTTCGGCGCCACCATGTTCCTCAAATTCGAGGCGCGCATCGTCAAGCAGACAGGACGTACCTTGCTCGGCATCGCCTTCATCCTGATTTCATTGCACATGGTTGGCGAAGCGACGGCCCCCATGCGCCATAGCGCGCTGTTGCCGATGGCCGTCGACTATCTGCGCAGCGACCCGGTCACCGCCTTTGGCGCGGCCGCACTATTCACCTGGTTGATCCACTCCAGTGTCGCTTCGGTACTGTTGTTCATGTCGATGGCGGCCCAGGGCCTGCTGCCGGCCGAAGTAGCGCTGCCGATGATCCTCGGCGTCAATCTCGGCGCTGGACTCGTCGCCGTCGGGCTGACGCGCGGCCAGGCCATCGAGGCGCGCCGCATCCCCGTCGGCAACCTGATCTTCAGGGCCGTGGCGGCCGTCGCGATCCTGATTGCATTGGAACTGATCGAATTGCCAATGGGCTGGTTCGGCGCCAGCGGGGCGCGTCAGGTGGTTAACCTGCACCTCGCCTTCAACCTGGCACTGCTGGTGCTGTGCCTGCCATTCACCGGGCCGATGGAGCGTCTGGTAGCGCTGATCCTGCCCGACGCACCCGCAGGTGCGGAAAGCTTCGACCTGATGTCGCGGCGGGTCAGCGCGCTCGACCGAACGGTGATCAAGATGCCGAGCGTGGCGCTCGCCAGTGCCACGCGAGAGGTGCTGCGCATGGCCGAAGTGGTGGAGATCATGCTGCGCCCGGTGATGGATCTTTTCGATTCCGGCGACCGTGTTCGCGTCGAGCAGGTGCGCAAGCTCGACGAGGAGGTCAACCGCGCCCACACCGACATCAAGCTCTACATCGCCGAGGTCAACCGCGGGACAATGAGCCAGGAAGAAGCCCGGCGCGGCATCGAGCTGACCGATCTTGCGATCAATCTCGAGCATGCCGGCGACATCATCGCCAAGAACCTCCTGGTTCTGGCGCAGGAGAAAAACGACAAGCAGCTGAGCTTCTCCAAGGAGGGCTGGAGCGAGCTGACCGCGCTGCACGACCGCGTGCTCGCCAACATGCAGATCGCCATGAATGTACTGGTCTCGGGCGACCTCGACGCGGCGCGCCAGCTGGTCGTCGAAAAGGAGCGCATGCGCAAGCTCGAGCGCGAAAGCCACGAACGCCACCTCAAGCGTCTGCAATCCGGCACGCCGCAAAGCATCGAGACCAGCGACATCCATCTCGAGGCCGTGCGTGCGCTCAAGGAGTTCAATTCGCTTCTGGTCTCGGTCGCCTACCCGATCCTGACCCAGAGCGGCGACCTGCTGGAAAGCCGGCTTGCCAAGATCGCCTGACGGGATTGCCTGTCACACAGGCATCATCGATCAAGCTTATGGATGAATACAAAATAACGATTTTACATATGGATTGCCTGTCAGCAAAGTGAAGCCGAACAAGACATCCGAAGACGGCCAGGAGAAAAGAAATGCTGTCCGAACACAAGCTTGCAGCTCAGGCTCCCTTCCCCGCACCGGCTCTCGGCGAACCCTATCTGCTGACGCCCGGACCGCTGACCACCTCGTATGCCGTCAAGCAGGCGATGCTGCGCGACTGGGGTTCGTGGGATGGTGACTTCCGGGCGATGACGGCGGAGATGCGCCAGCGCCTCCTCGCCATGCTCGACGACGGGAGTGGCGAATTCGATTGCGTGCCGATGCAAGGCAGCGGCAGCTTCGCCGTCGAGGCGATGCTCGGCTCCTTCGTTCCACGCGACGGCAAGGCCCTGGTGCTGGTCAACGGTGCCTATGGCCAACGAATCGTCCAGACGCTCGGCTATCTCGGCCGCGATCATGTGGCGATCGACAAGGGCGACTACATGCCGCCGCGCGGCGGCGAAGTGGCCGCAGCGCTCGACGCCGATCCTGCAATCACGCATGTCATCCTCGTTCACTGCGAAACCAGTTCCGGCATCCTCAACCCGGTCGCCGAGATCTCCGAGGCGGTCTACGCCAAGGGCCGCAAGTTCCTAGTCGACTCGATGAGCGCCTTTGGTGCGATCCCGCTTGAAGTCAGCAAAGTGCGCTACGAGGCCATGGTGTCGTCGGCCAACAAGTGCATCGAAGGCGTGCCCGGCTTCGGCTTCATCATTGCCCGCAAGAGCGAGCTTGAAGCTGCCAAGGGCCGCAGCCATTCGCTGAGCCTCGATGTGCATGCCCAGTGGGCACACATGAACAAGACGGGTCAGTGGCGCTACACCCCGCCGACACATGTCGTCGCCGCCTTCCTCGAGGCGCTGCGCCAGCATGAGGTCGAAGGCGGCGTTGCCGGCCGTGGCGCACGCTACACCAGAAACCGCGACGTCATGGTATCCGGCATGCGCGAACTGGGTTTCGAAACGCTGCTCAAGGACGGCTGGTTGTCGCCGATCATCGTCACCTTCTTCAACCCGGCCCATCCGGACTTTTCCTTCGACCGCTTCTACGAGCTGATGAAAGAAAAGGGCTTCATCATCTATCCCGGGAAGCTGACGGTGGTGGACAGCTTCCGCGTCGGGTGCATTGGACGCATGGACGAGCACGTCATGCGCAAGGTGGTCGAGGCCGCCGGCCAGTCGCTGCGCGAAATGGGCGTCGACACCGCTGCTCCCCCAGCAGCAGCCATCGCCGAGCGCGCCAAGCTCGCCGCCTGACAACAAGAAGATCACAAGGACCCCTCCCATGAACAAGATGACAACGATCAACGTCAGCGCCAACGGCCGCAACTATGAATGGCCGCGTGTGCCGGCGATTGCGATTTGCCTCGACGGTTGCGAGCCGGCCTATCTCGACGAGGCGATCAAGGCTGGCCTGATGCCGTCGCTGGTGAAGATCCGCGCCAATGGCACCGAACGCACCGCCCACAGCGTCATCCCGAGCTTCACCAACCCCAACAACCTGTCGATCGCCACTGGCCGTCCGCCGGCCGTGCATGGCATCTGCGGCAACTATCTTTATGAGCGCGAGACCGGCAAGGAAGTGATGATGAACGACCCGCGCTTCCTGCGCGCGCCGACCGTCTTCCAGGCCTTCTACGATGCCGGCGCCCGTGTGGCCGTGGTCACCGCCAAGGACAAGCTGCGCGCTTTGCTCGGCAGCGGCCTGAAGTTCGATGAGGGCCGCGCCATCTGCTTTTCGTCGGAAAAGTCCGATGTCTCAAACAAGGCCGAGCACGGCATCGACAATGCATCCGCCTGGCTCGGCAAGCCGGTGCCGGAGGTCTATTCGGCCGAACTGTCGGAGTTCGTCTTTGCCGCCGGCGTCAAGCTGCTCAAGGAATTCAAGCCTGACGTGATGTATCTGACCACCACCGACTACGTGCAGCACAAATATGCGCCCGGCGTGCCGCAGGCCAACGCCTTCTACGAGATGTTCGACAAATATCTCGGCGAACTCGACGCACTCGGTGCTGCCATCGTGATTACCGCCGACCATGGCATGAAGCCCAAGCACAAGGCCGACGGCACCCCTGACGTGGTTTATGTCCAGGACCTGCTCGACGAGTGGCTCGGCAAGGACGCGGCGCGGGTCATCTTGCCGATCACCGACCCTTACGTCGTCCACCATGGCGCGCTCGGATCGTTTGCCACCGCCTACCTGCCCGAAGGTGCCGACCAGGCCGGCATCATGAAGCGCCTCGCCGCCATCGAAGGCATCGACGTCGTCATCGACAACGCCACCGCCTGCGAGCGCTTCGAACTGCCCTCCGACCGCATCGGCGACATCGTGCTGGTCTCGACGGAAAACAAGACCATCGGCACCAGCGAGCATCGCCACGATCTGGCAGCGCTCAACGAGCCGCTGCGCTCGCATGGCGGCCTGACCGAGCAGGCGGTACCGTTCATCGTCAACCGCAAGCTGCCGGCGCTGCCCAACGAGCCGGTTCTGCGCAACTTCGATGCGTTCTATTATGCCGCCATGGCGGCGGCACTGGCCTGAGGGAGGACCTGTGATGGTCAAGGCTGAAACAACCTTCAAGGTGCGCCACGAACCGATGCGCATCGCCGGACGCAAGGTCGATGCCGATGGCGTCGTCAACGTCCACTATCCCTACACCAATGCGGTGATCGGCACGGTGCCGGCGGGGCGGGCCGAGCACGCCCGCCAGGCCTTCGAGATCGCCGCCAACTACAAGCCGAAGCTGACGCGCTACGAGCGTCAGCAGATCCTGTTCCGCACCGCCGAAGCCCTTGCCGCGCGCAAGGAGGAGATCTCCGACATCATCACGCTGGAGCTCGGCATCTCCAAGGCCGACTCGCTCTACGAAGTCGGCCGCGCCTATGACGTGTTCACGCTGTCGGCGCAGATGTGCATCCAGGACGATGGCCAGATCTTTTCCTGCGACCTGACCCCGCACGGCAAGGCGCGGAAGATCTTCACCACGCGTGAGCCGCTGAAGGCGATCTCGGCGATCACGCCGTTCAACCATCCGCTCAACATGGTCTCGCACAAGGTCGCACCGGCGATCGCCACCAACAACTGCGTCGTCGTCAAGCCGACGGAACTGACCCCGATGACGGCGCTGATCCTCGCCGACATCCTGTACGAAGCCGGCCTGCCGCCGGAGATGCTGTCGGTGGTGACAGGCATGCCGGCCGACATCGGTGCCGAGATGATCACCAACGAAAACATCGAGCTGATCACCTTCACCGGTGGTGTGCCGGTCGGCAAGCTGATCGCCCGCACCGCCGGCTACAAGCGCCAGGTGCTGGAGCTCGGCGGCAACGATCCGCTGATCATCCTCAACGATCTCTCCGACGACGATCTCGCCAAGGCAGCCGATCTCGCGGTGGCAGGCGCGACCAAGAACTCGGGCCAGCGCTGCACGGCGGTCAAGCGCATCCTGTGCCAGGAAAGTGTCGCCGACCGTTTCGTGCCGATGGTGCTCGAACGCGCCAAGAAGCTCAGGTTCGGCGACCCGATGGACCGGACGACCGATCTCGGCACGGTGGTCCACGAAAAGGCTGCCGCACTCTTCGAAAGCCGTGTCTACATGGCCGCCGAACAAGGTGCCGAAGTGCTCTACGATCCTGGCCGCAAGGGCGCGCTGCTGCCGCCGATCGTCGTCGACCGCGTGCCGCACACCTCGGAGCTGGTGATGGAAGAGACCTTCGGTCCGATCATCCCGATCGTGCGCGCCCCCGACAATGACGACGAGTTGATCGCACTGTCCAACTCGACCGCCTTCGGCCTGTCGTCAGGCGTCTGCACCAACGACTTCCGTCGCATGCAGAAATACATCGCCGGCCTGCAAGTCGGCACCGTCAACATCTGGGAAGTCCCCGGATATCGCATCGAGATGTCGCCATTTGGCGGGATCAAGGATAGCGGCAACGGCTACAAGGAAGGCGTCATCGAAGCGATGAAGAGCTTCACAAACGTCAAGACTTTCTCGCTGCCATGGTCTTGAGCCGGCAAATCGCATAAGCATCGATGAGGGAGCGCTTGCGCTCCCTCATCTGCGTCTGGAGGGGAAATGCAATCGTTGAATGCCTTGGCAGGCCCGTCGCCTGGCGCGCTCCTCTCCCGCGTAAAAGCCTGATTGCATGTCCGGTTTCGCGCTGACCATCGTGCTGGTCGCGGCATTCCTGCACGCCAGCTGGAACGCCGTCGTCAAGGCGGCAACTGACCGGGCGATCGTGCTCGCCGCTGTCTCGGCCACGCATGCCACACTCGGCACGGTGCTGGTATTGTCAGCGCCGTCGCCATCGATGGAAAGCTGGATCTACATCGTCCTCTCGACGGTCATCCACTTCGGCTATTACGTCTTCCTGTTCCAGTCTTACCGGCTCGGCGATCTTAGCCAGGTCTATCCGATCGCCCGAGGTCTGGCCCCCGCCCTGGTTGCCTTCGGCGCCTACGTGATGATCGGCGAAACTTTGCCTCCGCTGGGCTGGGCCGGGCTTGCCGCAGTCACCTTCGGCATCGCTTTCCTGGCCTTCCAGCGCGGCGCGGCGAATGCTGATCCGCGTGCGGTGGGGGCGGCGGCGATCAACGGCGTGCTGATCGCCTCCTACTCTGTCGTGGACGGTATCGGCGTTCGCCTGTCCGACAGCCCGTTCGGTTACATGGGTTGGCTTTTCCTGCTCGAATTTCCGGTGACGTTGTTTGTGCTGTTCCGCCGGCGTGGCGCGACCCACACCATCGATCTCCGCACCGTCGGGCTGGGGCTGATCGGCGGGCTGGGCGCCGTCACCGCCTATGGACTGGTTATCTACGCCAAGACCATCGCCCCGCTCGGTGCGGTGTCAGCCGTACGGGAATCGAGCGTCATAATCGCCGCCCTGATCGGGTTGTTCATCTTCGGCGAGCGCCCTTGGCTGGCGCGTGTCATCTCGGCTGTCATCGTCGCTTGCGGCGTTATTGCGCTGGCCTTTTCCTGAGAATTCACATGCCTGAAACAGGCTTGTCATACGCCTGTCGTAGGGCTGTGCAGTTCATAAGCTGAGCCTACAGTATCATAAAAAGAATAGATTTTACTTATTGACCCCCGGTTCCCAGTATCAGCCTTGGACGAGGCGCAATCGGGGCAATCGCGGCAAGCGCATCCCTGCTCAGACCTCTCCCAATCAGAATGTGCCTAAGCGATTCAAATGGGAGCCAGATATTCATGAACCACAAAAAATCCTTCGCGCTCGCCGCCTTCGCAACGATGATGATGTCGTCGGCTGCATGGGCGGGGACCGAGCTCACCGTCTACACGGCGATCGAAGCGGAAGACCTCAAGCGCTACGCCGAGTCCTTCAGCCAGGATCACCCCGACATCAAGCTCAACTTCATCCGCGACTCCACCGGTGTCATCACCGCCAAGCTGCTTGCCGAAAAGGACAATCCGCAAGCCGACGTGATCTGGGGACTGGCGGCAACCTCGCTGCTGGTGCTGAAGAGCGAAGGCATGCTCGAGGCCTATGCCCCCAAGGGCGTGGAGCAACTCAAGCCCAATTTCATCGACAAGGACACGCCGCCAAGCTGGGTCGGCATGGACGCCTGGGCTGCCTCGATCTGCTTCAACACGGTTGAGGGTCAGAAGCTCGGCCTGACCGCACCGAAAAGCTGGAAAGACCTCATCAAGCCCGAATACAAAGGCCATGTCGTGATGCCGAACCCGGCCTCGTCGGGTACCGGCTTCCTCGATGTATCGAGCTGGCTGCAGCTGTTCGGCGAGAAGGATGGCTGGTCCTACATGGATGGCCTGCACCAGAACGTCGCCACCTACACGCATTCCGGCTCGAAGCCCTGCAAGATGGCAGCGGCGGGTGAAACGGTCATCGGCATTTCCTTCGAATTCCGCGCCGCAAAGTCCAAGGCTGAAGGCGCCCCGCTCGACATCGTCATCCCTTCCGAAGGCATCGGCTGGGACATGGAAGCGTCGGCGATCGTTGCCGGCACCGCCAACGAGGAAGCGGCCAAGACCCTGCTTGACTGGTCGATCAGCAAGAAGGCCAACGAGATGTACAATGTCGGCTACGCTGTCGTCGCCATGCCGGGTGTCGCCAAGCCGGTTCAGTACCTGCCGGCCGATATCGAAGACAAGATGATCAAGAACGACTTCGAGTGGGCGGCCAACAACCGCAAGGCCATCCTCGAGGAGTGGACCAAGCGCTACGACTCGAAGTCCGAGCCGAAGAGCTGACCACCGGCTTTTCCAGTTGAACCGGACGTCGCCGAGGGGCGGCGTCCGATCTCTTGCCCCCAAGCCGGATGATCACGATGAGACACGAAACCCTCGCCGGGCAGCCGCGAACTCCGACTGATGTGAGCGCCATGACCGCCGCCAGCCTGAACGTGAAGCCAGCCTATCTTGAGATCTCCAACGTCTGGAAAGCCTTCGGCGATTTCCATGCGCTGAAGGATATCTCGCTCGACATCCGCGAGGGTGAGTTCGTTTGCTTCCTCGGCCCGTCGGGCTGCGGCAAGACAACCCTGCTCCGCGCCATCGCCGGACTCGACCTGCAGACACGCGGCACGATCCGCCAGGGCGGCAAGGACGTTTCCACGCTGCCTCCGTCGCAACGCGACTATGGCATCGTCTTCCAGTCCTACGCGCTGTTTCCCAACCTGACGATCGCCAAGAACATTGCCTTCGGCTTGGAAAACACCAAGCGCCCGCGCGCCGAGATCGAGGCCCGCGTCACCGAACTGCTCAAGCTCGTCGGCCTGCCTGAACAGGGCAACAAATATCCTGCACAGCTTTCCGGCGGCCAGCAGCAGCGCATCGCGCTCGCCCGGGCGATTGCCATTTCGCCGGGCCTGCTTTTGCTCGACGAGCCGTTGTCGGCGCTCGACGCCAAGGTGCGCACGCATCTGCGCCACGAGATCAAGGAACTGCAGCGCAAGCTCGGCGTCACCACCATCATGGTCACCCACGACCAGGAGGAAGCGCTGTCGATGGCCGACCGCATCGTGGTGATGAACCACGGTGTCATCGAGCAGATCGGCTCGCCAACCGAGATCTACCGCCATCCTGCAACGCTGTTCGTCGCCGACTTCATCGGCGAGGCGAACAAGTTCAAGGCAACGGCCGAAAAAGGCTCTGTCAGCTTCGGTTCGAAGACCTTCAAATGCGCCGCCCATTCGTTCGACGCCGGCGTATCTGTCATCGTGGCCATCCGGCCTGAGGATGTCATCCCGCACGGGCCCGGTGCCCGCTCGCCGGGTGCACCCGATGTCGTGAAAGAGCCGGCGAACCTGCTCGACGTGACCATCGGCGAGATGGAATTCCTAGGTTCATTCTGGCGCACCCGTCTGCGTGGCGCGGATCTAGGCGACGAGACGCTGATTGCCGACTTCTCGATCAACGCCGCCCGCCGCCTGACACTGACGGAGGGAACAGCGCTTACGGTCGAGCTGCCGGAAGAACGCCTCCTGGTCTATCCCGGAGGACAATGACATGGCGATGGCAATCGACACCGCCCTGCCGGCCGGCCGCACGCTGAAGCTTGCCCTCGACAAGGACGAATTGATCAAGCGCGGCCTGATGGTGGTCATCGCGCTCTATCTCATCGTCGCGCTGGCTGCCCCGCTTTATGTCATGCTGTCGAAGTCGTTTTCGACCTACAGCTTCGACCTCGCCAGGTTCGAGTTCCAGGTTAGCGATGCCGCTGGCAACTGGAGCGAGCCGGTCACTGCCGCGGCACTCAACGACAAGATCGCCGCTGTCTCGCCGGAGGCGCTGGCGACCAATTCCGACGGCCGCCTGCAAGCGACGAGCTTCTTTCCCGATTTCAGCTTCCGCAGCCCTGTGAAATACAAGATCCGCGGCACCACCGCAGATGCGAGCTATCTCGTCGGACTGCAATTGCACGGCGGCACCGAGTGGCGGGAGCTCGGTTCCAACGAATTCCGCCGGGTGATGCTCAGGCCGTCGCGGTCGATAGGCCTGGAAAATTACACAACCTATTTCTCGACCCCGACACTGTTCCGTTCGATCGAAAACTCGGTCTTTATCGCCTTTATCAGCACCATCGTCACTGTTGGGCTCGCATTCGGCTTTGCCTATGCCCTCAACCGCAGCTGCATGCGCTTCAAGGACGCCTTCAAGCTGGTCGCCATGGTGCCGATCCTGGTGCCTTCGTTGCTGCCGGGTATCGCGCTGATCTACCTCTTCGGCAATCAGGGCATGTTGAAGGACCTGCTGATGGGCGCGTCGATCTACGGGCCACTCGGCATCATTGTCGGCTCGGTGTTCTTCGCCTTCCCACACGCCATGATCATCATATCGACCGCGCTGGCGATATCAGACCAGCGCCATTACGAAGCGGCGGCTTCGCTGCGCGCCAGCAACTGGCGTACGTTCTGGACGGTCACCATCCCCGGCGCACGCTATGGCCTGATCTCCGCGGCCTTCGTGGTATTCACCTTGGTGATCACCGACTTCGGCCTGCCCAAGGTCATCGGCGGTCAATACAACGTGCTTGCCGTCGACATCTACAAGCAGGTAATCGGTCAGCAGAACTTCGAGATGGGCGCGGTCGTTTCGGTGATCCTGCTCGTCCCGGCCATCGCCGCCTTCATCGTCGACCGCATGGTGACGAAAAAGCAGGTGGCGCTGCTCTCGGCCCGCTCGGTGCCCTACCAGCCCAAGCCCAACCGCCGCTTCGATGCGCTATGCGTGGCCTGGTGTTCGCTGATCGCCGTCTTCATCCTGGGCATCATGGCCACAAGCCAGCTCGCTGCGGTCGTCAAGCTGTGGCCCTATGATCTCAGCTTCAGCCTCAAGCACTTCGCCTTCGACCGAATGGACGGCGGCGGATGGGCTTCGTACTACAACTCGATCCGGCTCGCCGGCCTGACCGCGGTCTTCGGAACGATCATCGTCTTCGTCGGCGCCTATATGGTCGAGAAGACTGAGGGCTTCCGCACGGGACGCTCGGCATTCCAATTCCTCGCCATGCTGCCGATGGCCGTGCCAGGTATGGTTCTGGGTCTCGCCTACATCTTCTTCTTCAACGACCCGGCCAACCCGTTGCATGCCATCTATGGCACCATGACCATCCTGGTTGTCTGCACCATCACTCACTTCTACACGGTCGGGCACCTCACGGCGCTAACCGCGCTGAAGCAGATCGACCAGGAATTCGAGCCGGTTGCGGCGTCGCTCAAGCAGCCGTTCTACAGGCTGTTTGCCCGCGTCACGGTACCGGTCTGCCTGCCCGCCATTCTCGAGATTTCGATCTACCTGTTCGTCAATGCCATGACGACGGTGTCGGCGGTGGTCTTCCTCTATTCCAAGGACACCGCTCTGGCCTCGGTCGCCGTACTCAACATGGACGACGCAGGCGATGTGGCACCGGCCGCTGCGATGGCAATGATGATCTTCTACACCAACGCCGCAGCCCGCCTGATCCACCTGTTCCTGTCAAAGGTTCTGATCGCCCGCACCCAGGCGTGGCGGATGCGGTAGGATTACGGCTTGGCCCTTTCGGGATGAGCTTTGGCGAAGGCATCAAGGCCTTCGCAGCGCCCGGCGATTTCGAGGACGCGCGGCAACCCCGAGATATCAACGTTCCAACGCCGCGCATTGTAGACCTGCGGCACCAGGCAGAAATCGGCCATGCCAGGCGTGTCGCCATGGCAGAACTTGCCAGTCGCGGGATGGTCGAGCAGTTTCTCGAAGGCGATCATGCCCTCGCCAATGAATTTCTGCATCCAGGCATCGCGGGCCGCCTCGCCATTGCTGGTGACCCGCATCAGTTCGGCTACCACGCCGGTGTTGCAGACAGCGTGGATTTCCATGGCGATCGCATAAGACAGCTGGCGCACGCGCTGGCGCCCAACCGGATCGGCAGGCAGGAAACCTGCATGCCGTGTTTCGTCAAGATATTCGATGATCGCCAGCGACTGGGTGAAGGCGTGACCATCGATCTCCAGCACCGGCACCAACCCTTGCGGATTGCGCGCCAGATGTTCGGCTGACTTCTGGGTCTTCGCCAACAGATCCACCGATACCGGGCGAAATTCTTCACCCAGCATGTTGAGCGCGATACGCACGCGATAACTCGCCGACGAGCGCCAATAGTCGAACAGAACCGTATCGCTCATCGTACTCAGGCTTTCTCGTACTTCGCCACGGTCTGCTCGATAGCGCCGAAGATCGAGTGGCCAGATTTGTCGTGCATCTCGATGCGGACCTGGTCGCCAAACTTCAGGAACGAGGTCTTCGGAGCACCCTGGTCGATTGTTTCGATGGTCCGGATCTCGGCGATGCAGGAATAGCCCGCGCCACCCTCGCTGACTGGCTTGCCCGGCCCGCCGTCGAGCTTGTTGGAAACGGTCCCCGAACCGATGATCGTGCCTGCCACAAGCGGCCGCGTCTTCGCGGCATGGGCGACGAGCTGGCCGAAATCGAAGGTCATGTCGACGCCGGCGTTGGCCCGGCCGAACGGCTTGCCGTTGATGCCGGCCAAAAGCGGCAGACGCAGCTTGCCGCCGTCCCAGGCATCGCCCAGCTCATCGAGCGACACCGCGACGGGGGAAAACGCTGTCGAGGGCTTCGACTGAAAGAAGCCGAATCCCTTGGCAAGCTCGGCCGGGATCAACCCGCGGAGAGACACGTCGTTGACCAGCATGACAAGGCGGATCGCCTCAAGTGCCTCGTCGCGGCTTGCGCCCATGGCCACGTCGTCGACGATGACAGCGATCTCAGCCTCGAGATCGATGCCCCAGGCCTCATCGGCCATGACGATCGGATCGCGCGGCCCAAGGAAGGTGTCCGAACCGCCCTGGTACATCAGCGGGTCGGTCCAAAAGCTTGCAGGCATCTCCGCGCCACGCGCCTTCCGCACCAGCTCGACATGATTCACATAAGCAGAGCCGTCTGCCCACTGATAGGCGCGCGGCAAGGGCGAGGCCGCATCATGCTCGTGGAAGCGGATGGTCGGTTGCGCACCTGTCTCGATGCCTTCGGCGACAAGGGCGAGACGTGGGCCGACATGGGCCCAGTCGTCAAGTGCTGCCTGCAGCGTGCGGGCGATGTGGCCGACTTCCGAGCAGCGGGTCAGATCCTTGGAGACGACGACAAGCCTGCCGTCGCGGGTGGAGTCTTTCAGCGTCGCGAGTTTCATGATGTTCCCGTCTTCACTTGATGCCTGGGGTGCCGTCGAACTTGCGTTCGAGACCATCCCAGCAATCGATGTAATTTTCCTGCAAGGTCTCCAGCTCGGCCGCGAATTTCGTCAGCTGCTGCGGATACCGCGTCTCGAACATGAAGGCCATGGTGTGGTCGAGCTTGACCGGCTTGAGCTCGCCGTTCGACGCCTTCTCGAAACCCATGGCGTCAGGTCCGTGCGGCAGCATCATGTTGTGCAAGCTCATGCCGCCCGGAACGAAACCCTCTTCCTTGGCGTCATACTGGCCATAGATCAGGCCCATGAACTCGCTCATGATGTTGCGGTGATACCAAGGCGGACGGAAGCTGTGCTCGGCCACCAGCCAGCGCGGCGGGAAGATGACGAAGTCAACATTGGCCGTGCCCGCTTCTTCAGTCGGCGCCGTCAGCACGGTGAAGATCGACGGGTCGGGATGGTCGAACAGGATCGCGCCGACCGGCGAGAAAGTCCTTAGATCGTATTTGAACGGCGCATAGTTGCCATGCCAGGCGACGACGTCGAGAGGCGAATGGCCGATCTCGGTGACATGGAACTTGCCGCACCATTTGACCAGCACGCGGCACGGCGTTTCCTTGTCCTCGTAGCTTGCTGTCGGCGTCTTGAAATCGCGCGGATTGGCGAGGCAATTGGCGCCGATCGGGCCGCGGTCGGGCAGCGTGAATTTGGCGCCGTAGTTCTCGCAGATGTAGCCGCGCCGCAGCTCGCCGTCGCCGATACGCGACACCTTGAACATCATGCCGCGCGGGATCAAACAGATCTCCGAGGGCTCGACGTCGATGATGCCCATCTCGGTGAAGATGCGGATCGATCCGACCTCGGGCACGATCAGCAGTTCGCCGTCGGCGTTGAAGAAGTAGTCGTCGACCATGTCGGCGTTGAAGGCATAGACGTGCGCCGCCATGCCGACCTGGGTCATAGCATCGCCCGCCGTGGTCATGGTGCGGATGCCCTGGACAAAGCTGAGCTTTTCCGCCGGCGTGGGCAGCGGCCCCCAGCGCAATTGGCCGAGCGCGAGCGAATGATCGTCGATGCAAGGTGCTGTCTTCCAGTGCGGGTAGCTCGCCGCCGAAAAGCGCTTGGTGTGGCGCACGCTCGGGCGGATGCGATAAAGCCAGGAGCGCTCGTTGGTGCCGCGCGGCGCGGTGAACGGCGAGCCTGAAAGCTGCTCGGCATAAAGGCCGTAGTTGCATTTCTGCGGGCTGTTCTGGCCCTGCGGCAAGGCACCTGGCAGTGCTTCGGTCTCGAAGTCGTTGCCGAAGCCTGGCATATATTTCACGCCAGCTGCCGCGGCTACCTGCTTGTCGGTTTTGTCCAGCATCGCTTGCACCTCCCATCAGCACATGAGATCGTCGAATTGGTTGCAAGTGTAACCGTCGATTTTGTAACTATCAAAGGCTGTTCGATGCCGGCCCCCTTCGATCTTGAGAGTTTCCTGCCCTATCGGCTGAACCGCGCGGCCGAGCTGATCAGCCTGAGCTTTTCCAAGGAATACAAGCAGCGGTTCCAGATGACGCGACCTGAATGGCGTGCGCTGGCGGCACTTGGCAGTGTCGGCCGCATGACCGCCACCGACATCGGCGTCCATTCCAACATGCACAAGACCAAGGTCAGCCGCGCGGTGCACGCGCTGGAGGAGCGCCGCTGGCTGAAACGCAGCGAGAATGTAGCTGACCGCCGGGTCGAACATCTCGAGCTTACCGCGCAGGGCCAGAAGGCGTATCGCGAGGTTGCCGATCTCGCCCGCACCTATCAATCCACACTCGAAAAAGCGCTCGGATCAGGAGCCATCGAGCGCATTGAGGCCGGGCTCGCCGATGTCGAGCAGGCCCTGCTGGCCCGGCCCCGAAAGCGGGCGTGATCATCCGATCGGCAGCGGTCCGAACTGCTTCAGCGTCGTCAGCACGATCGCTGTTTTTACATGCTGCACAGAATCGTGCGGCAAAAGCACTTCGTTGACGAAGCGCGACAGGTCCGACAGTCCGCGCACCACGACCTTGATGTGGTAGTCCATCTCGCCAGTCAGCGAATACGCTTCGAGTACCTCGGGCAAATCGTTGACCAATCGGGCGAAACGCTGGGCGTTGTCACGGTTATGGGTGGCCAGCGTCACCGAGATCACCACGAGAAGGTCGAGCCCCAGCCGTTCGCGGTCGAGCATCGCCTGATAGCCGCGAATGTAGCCGTCGGCCTCTAGCCGGCCGCGCCGGCGCGAGCATTGCGAAGCCGACAGCGCGATCTTTTCCGAAAGCTCGTTGTTGGTCAGCCTGCCGTCGAGCTGGAGCTCGCGCAGAATCTTGACGTCGAACTTGTCGAGCACCTCATTCATTGCATCCAACTCCCTATCCATGCACGCTTCACGCATAGATCGGCTTAAATAGGCCCAGAATGCAAGCACATTGCATTAGATCGGGAGCACAATATGCGTCACCGAGATTTGAGGAGGAATTTGCATGGGTCCGTTCCCGCACGACGCACCGCCGGCCAAGATCAGTGCCGACAATCCCGCAGGCACCGACGGCTTCGAATTCGTTGAATTCGCCCACCCCGAACCGGATAAGCTCGAAGAGCTGTTCGCTCGAATGGGCTATGCGCCGGTCGCTCGCCACAAGACCAAGAACATCACCGTCTGGCGCCAGGGCGACATCAATTACCTGATCAATGCCGAGCCGGGCAGCCATGCTATGCGCTTCGTCGGCGAGCACGGCCCGTGCGCGGCCTCGATGGCCTGGCGGGTCGTCGATGCCAAGCACGCCTTTGACCATGCGGTCTCCAAGGGTGCTACACCCTACACCGGCAACGACAAGGCACTCGACGTGCCCGCCATTGTCGGCATCGGCGGCTCGCTGCTCTATTTCATCGACAAGTATGGTGCCAAGGGCTCGACCTATGCGGCGGAGTTCGACTGGCTTGGCGAAGCCAATCCGAAGCCCGAAGGCGTCGGCTTTTACTTCCTCGATCACCTGACCCACAATGTCTATCGCGGCAACATGGACAAGTGGTGGGACTTCTACCGCGAGCTTTTCGGGTTCAAGCAGATCCACTTCTTCAACATTGATGGCCGCATCACCGGCCTCGTCAGCCGTGCCATCACGTCGCCCTGCGGCAAGATCCGCATCCCGCTAAACGAGTCCAAGGACGACACCAGCCAGATCGAGGAATACCTCAGGAAGTACAAGGGTGAAGGCATCCAGCACATCGCAGTCGGCAGCGACGACATCTACGCCGCGACCGACAGGATCGCCGACAAAGGCCTGAAGTTCATGCCCGGCCCACCCGACACCTATTATGAAATGTCGCGCCAGCGCGTGCACGGCCATGACGAACCGCTCGACAAGATGAAGAAGCACGGCATCCTGATCGACGGCGAAGGCGTGGTCGATGGCGGCATGACCAAGATCCTGCTGCAGATCTTCTCCAAGACCGTGATTGGACCAATCTTCTTCGAATTCATCCAGCGCAAGGGCGACGAGGGCTTCGGCGAAGGCAACTTCCGCGCCCTGTTCGAATCCATTGAGGAAGACCAGATCCGTCGCGGCGTGATCTCGCAGACCGCCGCATAGCCGGCGACATCAAACAGGCCTCTGTTGGGGCGGGTTGCACGCAGCGCAACCCGCCTTCTTTTTATCCGCGATCATGCCCTTTCGACCATGGCCCAGCGCAGGCGCGCGCGCCGGTAGGCGTCCGGGATTGATAACGCCCAGACGAATAGTCCCCCGGCATGACGGCCGATGAAGGACGTTTCCGGCGTCGTCGTGGCGTAAGAAATCACTGAAAACAAAACAACAAAGAACGCGAAGGCCAGCCCACGCATGGCGTCGCGCGTGGCGACGTGCCCTGCCCCCGGCAAGATGATTGCCAAGGCGAGCACGAGGTAGGGATTGATCGGCTTGGCCATGGCTTGTCCTCAAGCTGCTTGGTAGGCAGGGATCGTATCGTCGTCTTCAGCCAGCAAGGCGCTCAGCGTCTCGGCTTCGGCGATGGCCAAGCTCACCAGTTCGGACGGGATCGCCGTAAGCGGAAAACGCGCCTGCCGGAGAACCTTATGCGCGCCAGGATCGCCCTGAGCCGCCTGCCTGATGACGCGTGTGCCACGCGGCGTGATGACTGCTTCCTTGACCTGCGGGTCGGCAAACAGGCTTCTGAACAGCGCCGAAACCCTTTCGGCCTGCCAGGCGGTCGCGCCACCGTCACCGCGCATCAGGAGTGATGTTTCGGTCTGGGGCGGCGTCATCCATTCCGGCATGTCGTGGACGAGTGAGTAATATTCAGCACCTGTCGGGCGGGCGAGCGCACCGATTGTCGGCCTTGCACACTGCTTGACTTCGCTAAGCGTGACCCTGAGCCAGAGCTGGGGCAGCCGCCGCGTGACCATGGTGTCGGCGATGAGCTCGACCTTGGCCCGCCTGCCGTTGTCGAGCCGGCCAACGAGTACGGGAAAATGATCGCGTCCGAAAGTAATCCGGGCATTGTCGAACAGCTTGGCCGCGTCATCGAGCAGGCCCCTTCGTTCGGCAAGGACGGCGCGATGCTCGCGGACCGCACGCACGCCGATCCAGCAGCAGGAAACCGCGACGAAAGCTGAAAATGCAAGCGTGGTGATCATGGGGAGTGCCTTGCTTGCGAAAATGGCGGCGCGAGGTCCGCGCCGCCATTCACTGGATGGTCAGTACCCGACCGGCTTCGGCCAAGGCATGGTGAACTGGTCGCCACGGCGCACGAACTGGTAACGCCGGAAGTGGAACCAGAGCGACGCCACGATGTAGAAGCACATCATCGCGCTGAGCTGCGTGCCATAGCCGAGGAACACGGCGAAATAGGCGGTCGAGCACAGGATCAGCAGGACGATCGTCGGCAGCGGGTGGAACGGATGCACATAGCCGCGCTTGATGGTGTCGAGCGGCCACTTGTTGCGGAACATGACCATGTTGAAGGTCATGAAGGTGTAGCCGAGCAGACCCGACAGGATCGAGAAGGTCACGACCTGGTCGAGCGGAGCGCCGAGCGCGAAGATGAGCGCGATCGGAACCAGGAACACGATCGACCGGTAGGGCGTGCGGTAGACGGGATGAACGGCGCCGAACCAGCTGGGCAGGTATCGGTCGCGGCCCATGGAGAACCAAGCCCGCGAAGCGTCGTTGATGCAGCCATTGGCCGATGCCAGCGTTGCGAAGGTCGTGCCGACGAAAAGCAGGATCATCAGCGAGGTGCTGCCGGTGACGCGCGCGGCATCAAACAGCGGAGTGCCGGCCTGGCCGAGATATTCCCATGGGATGAGGCCCGAGCAGACATACCAGGTCATGGTCGCCGCGATCAGCAGCGTCATGATGCCCGCCATCGTGCCGTAGGGCAGCGAGCGCGCCGGCGAGCGCACTTCCTCGGCGGCCTGGCAGGTACCCTCGATGCCGAGATAGTACCACAGGCCGAAGTGCAACGACGCGACGATGCCGACCCAGCCATAAGGCAGCGGATCGGAGGTGATCGCCGAGAAGTCGAGCGGTACGTTGGAAGCGCCAAACTGCACCGAGATGAACAGCGTGATGATCGCTAGGAAGGCGATTGCGGTAATGACCAGATTGAAGGTCAGCGTCGCCAGCACGCCGCGATAGTTGAGCCACGCCAGGAACATGATCGCGAGGATGATGAAGGGCTGCTGGTTGAGCCCTGTATGGCCCTGCAAGCCGGCCACCGTGTCGAGCAGGAAGCCGACGGTGATCGCATTGGCTGCTTCCAGCATGGTGTAGGCCATGACCAGGAACAGCCCCACATTGAAGGCCATCAGCGGGCCGACGATGTGCTTTGCCTGGGCATACTGGCCACCAGCGGCGGCTACCGTCGAGGTCACTTCGGAGTCGATCATGGCGACGCAGGTGTAGAGCAGGCCGGCGACCCAGCAGGCGATCAGGCCGGCAATCATGCCGCCTTTGCCAACCGAGAAGTTCCAGCCCATGTACTCACCGACAAGAACGATGCCGACGCCGAGTGCCCAGATGTGGGCGGGGCCGAGCACGCGCAGCAGCTGAAGCCGTTCCGGCTCGGCTGCGGTTGAAGTCACATTTGCCATCGTCGCCCCCTCAGATCTCGTGGCGTTCTGCAGTCGCCTCTATCTCGCCTTCGCGAGAGGAGATCAGCAGTTCGTTGTCGTAGGTGGTGTCGATGCGGACGAGGTCGATGAGCATCAGCACGCCGAAAAGTGCGGATAGTGCCCAGGCCGCGTATTCGAGATAATTCCAGGTATCCATTGTGGCCTCCCCTAGCGCTTCTTGTCGCCGAAGCGCTCTTCGATGACTTCGCGGTACTCACGGTCGGACAGGCGGACCACCATGACGAAATAGCCGATGACCAGCACGGCCATGACGATCAGCGCGCTCCAGCTGAAGCTGTAGTCGAAGCGGGCGGTGATGATGTCGTTGGCAGCGGCCGGGTCGGTGATGCCGAGGGCTGCCCACTGCTGCTGCTCGGCGGCGTTCTGGCCGAGCGCCTCCCAGGTCGGATTGGCGATCGGGTTCGGCACTTTGACCGCGCCCGCCAACCCCAGATAGAGCGGAATATAAAGTGCACCGATGGTCAGCACGAGCAAGGTCACGACGTCGAAAATCTGGCCGGCGAGGCCCTGTTTCGGTGGTTTGTAAGCCATTGTGCGCTCCTTAGCCCCGACGGCGACGCATCTCGTCGAGATGCTTGATGTCGAGGCCATAGATGAAATGTTTGTCTTCGACGTAATGGCGCAGCATGGCGACGATAGCGGCCGTGTTGAAGGCCAGCACCAGGCCGCAGGCAATCGACAGGATGACGCGGATGGCTGGGACCGAGATGTAGGACCAGATGTTGAACAGCGCGAACAACATGGTGCACCAGAGCACCGCAACGAAAACCACGAGGCCCGCTCGATCACGGCTATGCATCTTGTCGATGCGCTGCTCGAGAGTCGCGTCCCCGCGTTGCTGACTTATAGTCGCTTCCATATTTCCTCCTCCACCACGGCCGTTTTCGGCTTCATTCTGGTTTGCTTCTGCGGGAAATTAATTTCCCCTGAGGAATGTCTGGCAAAGTTAATTTCCTGTCAAGTGACGACCGCGCGCACTTGTCGCACTACGACTTTCTACAAAGCCGAATGACATTGAATCGATTGGATTTTGTGGGTCCGACACGGTGTCGGAAATTTTACGCCTGAGGTCGCTAACGGGCGGTCCGCGTTGCCCAAACGGGCAGGAACGGCACTGCACGTTATGTTTTTCCGAGTGAGCGCCAAAGGAGTCGCCCAGGGCGGAGGCAGCCTCAAACGCCAGCGGCGGCAACCGGAATGCGATCCCGGTTGCCGCCAGTGGTTGCTGTGAAGATGCGGATCAGGCGCCTGATTTGACCGAGACGAGAACGAAGTTTGCGGGCCCTTCTTTCTTCGTCTTGTCAGTGACCAGCAGGTATAGATCGCCGCCCAAGGCGGTCAGCCCTTCGAAATTGTTGTTGAGCAACTGGCTGGCTCCGGGATCGAGATTTTCGACAGCACACGCATCGGCCTCGCCGCAAGTCTTGGGATCGAGAACCCTGAGACGGCCGATGCTCGGCCCACCCTTTTGTTCGCGCGTGCGTTCAAGCAGCAGTAGCCGGCCGTCTGATATCGGCTCGATGGCCTTGAGGTTGCTGCGCTTGGGCTGGAAAGTGGCGAAGCTCCAGCGCTTGCCTTCGAGGCCGTGAATAGTATGGGTGTCGCCGGGCTCGCCCAGCAATGCTTCCTCCGGGGCCGTGACGACACCGAGCGCGCCAGCGACCGCAACCGCCTCAAGGCGGCTGTTAGCCTCGCTGTAATTGGCTGCATCAGCGAGTGCTTTGGGCAATTGCAGTGCGCCGAGCGACGTGCCGTCGGCCTTGAACCGATGGATAGCCGGCCCGTCCTCGAAAGCGACGAGAAGCTCGGTGTCGCCCTGCTTGCCATTGTCGCCATTGGTGACAGCGAGCCCCTCGGCATTGACAACCTGAGAGGTCACGCCCGCCTTCAGTGGCACCGAGAGCACGGGCTCCAGGCTAGCGATCTTGCCGTCGGCGATCTCGAGCCGGAAGTGATGCAGGATGCCGTCGTCGGACACGGCGTAGAGCAGCTTTTCATCAGCATCCCAGGCAAGGCCGGATAGCTCGTTGATCGACTGACCGTCTGGAGCCACCACTGGAGCTGGCTTGCTGTCCAGTACGGCAAGTTCGGACGAACCGGCCATTGCGGGAGCCGTGAACACGAGGGTCGAAGCGCCGAGCAGCACGGCGGTGAAGTGCTTGATCATATCTCTCACTCCTATTGGATGTTTGGCTGGTGGAGGGCTGGACGGGCGGGCATCCCTCCAAGCTTGCGCAGGGCCGGCAGGAAACGATTGTGTTTGGTTCCCGGGTTCAGCAGCGCGGTGGCGACGCAGTATTTCGAGCAGCGTTTTGTCGGGTGCTGGTGCAGCGCCCTGAGGATGCCGTCGGCAACGCCATTGCCATTTGCCGACTTGGTTTCGAGGATGAACAGGTTGGGGTCGACGGCACGGCGCGCGACGCCGGCAAAGAACTCGAGGCCCGTGTCGATGGTCATGCGCTCGCCACCCTGTCGGGCCACCAGCGTCATGCGGCGGTAGCGCATGTCGAGAACGCGTGACAGTTCATGCGGGAAGGCCTGGTCGTACTGCGCGTGGTAGACCTTGTTGATGAATCCTACCGCCTCATCGTCGAGTTTGCCGAAGCTCCCGATATCGATGTCGAGACGCTTCTTGATGGTTATGCCGCGCTTGTCCTTGAGCTTCACTTCCAGAAAGCAGAGCCCCGCCTCGACATAGCGCCTGATGCGCACCTTGGCGCGTTGCCGCCTGCCCTGGTGATGGTCGAAATAGCTGCGACGCCCGGCATCGTCGAAGTAGCAGGTCTCGTAGGTGAAGGCCCGCTTACCGTCGATCTCCAGCATGTCGAAGACCTCGGTGAAGTCGCCGGCGGCCCGCATCAGCACGGTGCCGTCGACGACATACTTGTTGTCCAGCCGCTCGAGCATGGCGGCCTTGCCGTTCAGGGCCGTCAGGCTGATCGGCGCGAAACCACCAGAAATCAGCGCGTCAGTGCTTGCGATAATGGACATTGAGCTTCGCCATTTCAGTGATGTAGTCGAGCTGGAGCACCTGGTAGGACAGCACGTCGACGCCCAGTCGCTGGGACAGCTCGGTGCGCATGGCGGCGGGGTCGGACAGCAGAGCGACGTTGATCTTGTCGAGCGAGACCTTGGTGCCGCTGACCGACTGCAGCATGCGGGGATGATCAACGACGAAGGCGCCTGCAAGCACGCAGGCCACCGTCACTGCCACGAAAGGCAAGGTCGTGCCCTGGACCGAACAGATGACAGCAATTGCCACGCTACCGAAGAAGTAGGTCATCTCGGTCTTGGACAGCGGCTCCGAGCGGAGGGTGAACAGCGCCAAGATGGCGAACAGCCCGAAGCCGGCGGCAACCCCGAACTGTACCGTCGACAGTACCGTCAGCACAGCAAAGACAAAGATGTTGAACAGGGCCGCCGCGGTAACCAGCTCCTTGTCGCGGTAGCGCCGGTAATACATGCCGAACAGCAGCGCCGACATGCCGGTAAGGTTGAGGCCGAAGCGCACGAGTTCGGCCGCGAAGGGCGTCTGGAAAAGTTGCGCGATCATCGGCCTCTCCCGGTCGTCATAGAGGGCCTTCGTAGCGCCTGACAAGGCGGGCAAGGGATTGGCATTTTCGTACTCCTGAATTGCGCCGCAGAGCGGTTACATCAGGAAGAACGGGCGTTACGGTAACCTATTCCATCGCCGGCAAACTATTTTCGATCTCCGCGCATAATCTGAAAAACAACATGAAAGCAGGATGATACGAGGCGCGTCCTGCGCCTCGACTGCAGCTCAGCTCCGGCAGATCGTTCGCGCGTTGAGCAGGCCCCAGCCAAACACGGGGTCCTTGCCGGGCTTGCCGAGATCTTCGGCACCTTGACGCAGCAGCGCCTCGACCTCATCAGCCGTGAGCTGCGGATTGGCGGCCTTGATCATCGCGGCTGCAGCCGTGACAAACGGTGCGGCAAAGGACGTGCCGGTCTTCGAGGAGGCACCCTTGACCGAAGCCGCCGTCCAGACCTGAACGCCCGGTGCAGCGATATCGATATGATCGCCGGCTCCGGCGCGGCGATAGGGGTTCTTGCGCCGGTCGATCGCCGTCACGGCAATCACATGCTCATAGGCAGCGGGATAGAGCGGAGCGGCGCGCGGGCCACCATTGCCGGCCGCCGCGACCAGCACGATGTCGCGCTGCGCTGCCGCCTCGACGGTTCGCTCAAGCAGAAGGTTTGCCGGGCCTGTCAGGCTCATGTTGATGACGAACACCCTCTTGCCCGCCAACAGGTCGATTGCCCGAACGAGATCGTAGATGGCGGAACGGTCATCCTTGCCATTGCGCTGGAAAGCATCCACCGCAATGAGTTCGCCGCCGGGTACGAGGCCAGGCGTTCGGCTTTTTGCCGAGCCGATAAGAAGTGCCGCCACCGCCGTGCCATGCTGGCGCGTAGATTCCGGAAGAGCGCCCTTTCCCAGCCTGACCGTCTCAATGCGCCCGCCGGCAAAGGCGAGATGTTCGGCATTGATGGCCGTGTCGATAAGACCGATCCGCACCGGCGCCGTGCAGCGAACCGGCATCACCCCAGTCTCGGGCCAGCCAACGACATGGCGCGCCAGGCACTGGTCGGCACCGCAAGGCTCAGTGCGATCCTGGTCGGGTCGATAGAAGTGGTTGAAGTCGACGACCGCGTTAGGTGCCGCAGCCGTCACTTGTGCGCGGGCCGCTTCGAGCGTCGTCCCGCTGGGAACGCGCAGCTTGACGATTTCGGCCCCAACGAGTGCTACATCAGCACGGTCGCTGACCGAATAGCCTGCGGCGGTCAGGTTGGTGATCGCACCCTCGTCGATACCAAGGGCCACAATCTCTTGCGGCGCCTGGCGTACAAGTGCGGCAGCCGGCCGCGCCGCTGCCTTCCGCCGTGGTTCCGGTTTGCGGAAAAGGTCGAAAAGGTTGCGCCCCTTTCCAACCCCTTGCCCCGACGAGTTTGAGTCCCTGCTTCCGGCAGAACTTCCGCCACCACCGCCACCGTCATCGTCGTCATCGGCGACCGCAAGCCCGGTTCCGAAAACCTGCCCTGGCAACTGATATGCTGTGGGGACACCAAAGGTCGCGCCGCTCAAGGCCAGCGCGAAAACAACCGCGAGTGAACCCGATGGGGCTTTCAGAGGCATGGTTCGTCCTTTCCTGCCGATATGGCGCGCAGACGGCAATTGTTAGCGATCCACATAAGCCTTTCGGCATCCCATATCATTTTGACTACATTTGTGCATTTTGAGCCCAACGGACGAGGGGCAGGTTTATTCCGTGGCCTCGTTTATTTCCGCGGGGGAGAGACAGGATACGACTGCATGAAGGGTGACGATGTTCCGGTCAGCGATCGCCTGATCGCTTTCCTGCCCAATCTGCGCCGGTTCGCCATTTCGCTGTGCCGGTCGCGCGATCTTGCCGACGATCTCGTACAGGCGGCCTGCGAACGGGCCCTGGCCAGCCATGACAGGTTCGAATCGGGTACCCGTTTCGACGCATGGATGTTCCGCATCCTGCGCAATTTGTGGATCGACCATATCAGGCGCACCAAGACGGCTGGCCCGCGCGAGAATATCGACGACCGCCAGGACATTGTCGGTTCGAGCGGCGAACGTGACGTCGAAGCGCGCCTGACGTTGAAAAGCGTGGCTGTGGCGATCGACGAGCTGGTCGACGAGCAACGCGAGGTGCTGCTGCTCGTCTGCGTCGAGGATCTGTCCTACAAGGAGGCAGCCGAGGTGCTGGGCATCCCCATTGGTACCGTCATGAGCAGGCTAGCCCGCGCCCGCAAGAATCTTGCGGAGGCAGCCGGAATAAACCCGGCGGCTGACCGTTCACCCGAAAAAGGTGGGAAGATATGAGCAGGCGCGAATTCGACGACGAAACCCTGATGGCCTTCGCCGATGGCGAGCTCGACGCTCAAACCACAGCAGCGATCGAGGAAGCCATGAGCTCGGATGACGCGCTCATTACCCGCGTCGCAGCCTTCATGGAAAGCCGCGTCCAGGCATCGGCTGCGCTGAAGCCTCTGATCGACGAGCCGGTGCCCGAGGCACTGACGCAGTCGGTGCAGAAGATGATCAACGTGGCGCGCAAGCGCGAAAACGCAACTGTTGAAACAAGCCAGCAGCCTGCCGCCGACAACGTCGTGACCTTCCAGCCGAAGACAGCAGCACGCAAGGCCGGCTCGAGCTGGACGTTGCCGCTCGCGGCCTCACTGGCAGCCGTCATCGTCGGCGCCGGCGGCTATCTCGCCGGCAAGGCAGGCGCACCCGTTTCAGGCGGGATGGTTGCCGCGATCAGTGATCCAGTGGTCGCCAAGGCGCTCGCCACCACACCATCAGGCGCCGACATCAATGCCGGCGGCACCACGATCAAGTTCGTCTCGAGTTTCCGCGACGAAGCAGGCGCACTCTGCCGCGAGTTCGAACTTCATCGTGTATCGGAAACGTCACTGGTTTCGGTCGCTTGCCGGGTCGGGCAAAACTGGGACCTCAGGCTTGCCGTTGCGGCACCGACTGCCGGACAGGACTATGTTCCGGCCGGCGCCTCCGAGACAGTCGATACCTATCTGACCACGATCCACGCCGGGGCGCCACTGTCGCAAGCGGAGGAGAAAAAGGCGCTCGGCCTGCCCTGACCGGCTCTATCTCGGGTTCGGTTGCGGACCGCGCTTGCGCTCGCTGGCGTAGAGCGCGACCGCCATGGCGCGGTTGCGCACGCCCAGCTTGTCGTAGAGATTTTTGAGGTGATACTTGACCGTGTTCTCCGAGATCCCGGTCCTTGTCGCGATCTGCAGGTTGGTCCAGCCGTCCGCCAGCACGCCGAGCAATTCCAGCTCACGCGTCGTCAGGCGCGACAGCGGCGTCTCGTTGATCTTAGCGACATCGATGTAAGGAATGCAGATGCGACCATTCGCGACCGCAAGCAGCGTGTCGAACAGGATGCATGGATCATCGAACTGATAGCAGAAGCCTTGCACGCCCAATCGCACGCACTGCTTCAATATGCCGATGTCATGGTCGTTGGAAAAGATCACCATACGAGCGGTAAGCTGTCGGCGCTGCAGCTCGGTAAGAACTTCGCTGGCGTCCATGTCGGACAGCTTCCAGGCAACGATTGCGACGTCGAATGCCGGCTCTACTGCCGCGACAGCCTTGATGAAGGCGTCGCCGCTCTGCACGCCTTCGACGAAGGTAAACCGCTCGTCGCGGCTGATCATGTCGCGCAAAGCCGATATCACCAGCGGGTTGCGCTCGGCGATCAGGACATTCAGCTTCTTTTGTTGCGCCATCAGCCCGCCATCTTAGGCATCGTGCCTTGGCGCATTCCACTCGAATTCGCCAAGGCATGCCTGCTCTTCTACGACAGAAATCAGTCGTAGATTCGGAATTGGCTGACCAAATCGTGCGTTTCTTCGCGAACGGCCGCCTCGATCTTGGCGTTGCCCTCCTCGCCATTAGCCGCAAGCCCGTCGATGACGGCCATCGTCATGCGGCCAACCTGGCGGAACTCTTCATTGAGGAAGCCGCGCGTCGTGCATGCCGGCGTGCCCAAACGAACACCAGAGGTGACCATCGGTCCCTGCGGATCGAACGGAATGCCGTTCTTGTTGCAGGTGATATGGGCACGGCCGAGCGAGGCTTCCACCGCCTTGCCGGTGAGGTTCTTGCGGCGTAGATCGACGAGCATCAGGTGTGTGTCAGTGCCGCCGGAGACGATGTCGACACCGCCCTCCTGCAGCGTTTCGGCCAGTACCTTGGCGTTGGAAACGACATTGGCGGCATAGACCTTGAAATCGGGCGTCAGCGCCTCGCCGAAGGCGACCGCCTTGGCGGCGATGACATGCATCAGCGGGCCGCCCTGCAAGCCGGGGAAGACAGCCGAATTGATCTTCTTGCCGATCTCCTCGTCATTGGAAAGCACCATGCCGCCGCGCGGGCCGCGCAGGGTCTTGTGCGTGGTTGTCGTCACGACATGGGCGTGTTCGAGCGGGTTGGGGTGGACGCCACCGGCAACCAGACCGGCGAAATGCGCCATGTCGACAAACAGCTTGGCGCCAACCTCGTCGGCGATCTCACGGAACGCCTTGAAGTCGATGATGCGCGGATAAGCCGAGCCACCGGCAAGGATCACCTTGGGCTGGTGCTTCTTGGCGAGGTCGCGGACCTCGTCCATGTCGATGCGATGGGTGTCGGGCTTGACGCCATATGAGACGACGTTGAACCACTTGCCCGACTGGTTGACCGGTGCGCCATGGGTCAGGTGACCGCCGGCGGCCAGATTGAGGCCGAGAAAGGTGTCGCCTGGCTGCATCAGCGCCATGAACACCGCCTGGTTGGCCTGGCTGCCTGAATTGGGCTGGACGTTGGCGAAGCTGCAGCCGAACATCGTCTTGGCGCGTTCGCGTGCCAAATCCTCAATCTCGTCGACATAGGCGCAGCCGCCGTAATAGCGGCGACCGGGATAGCCCTCGGCGTATTTGTTGGTAAGAACTGAGCCTTGCGCCTCGAGCACCGCCTTGGAGACGATGTTTTCTGACGCGATCAACTCGATCTCGTCGCGCTGGCGCTGAAGCTCGCGGCCCATAGCATCACTGACGGCGGGGTCCGCCTGGGCGACGCCAGTGCGGAAGAAGTGACGCGCGCTGCCGATGCCGGGTCTGGTTGGAATGTTCATGAGGCTCCTCCTAGCGGCGTCACGCGACGCCTGAAATCTGGGTCATCCGGTCCAGCCAAGGCCGGCGGAAATGCAGTTGATCGAAAGCAGGAGCGCGTTGACCGCGCGCTTGGGATTGACGGTGGCATCATCCTGGGCGCGAACCTCGCGCAACAGCTGCACCTGCAGCCGGTGGATCGAGTCCATCTGCGGGCGGATGCGATCGAAATGCCGCTTGAAGGCTGGGAAGCGCTCGGACAATTTCAAGCCGCCATTGACCTCGGAGATCATCCGCCGCGTCAGCGCATATTCAGCTGAAATCTTGGCGTAGATGCGCTCGCCAACCTCGCGTTCCTGCACCAGCCCGGCATAGAGCTTTCCTATGTCCATGTCGGACTGGTAGAGGCCCTTGTCGACCTCATCGATGACGAGCCGGAAGAAGCGTGAACGCTCGAACATCTGCTGGAGCAATTCCAACCCGGCATCGCCGCGCACATTGACGAAAGAGTTCAGCGCGCTGCCGATACCGTACCAGTTGGTTAAGAGATGACGGTTCTGGCTCCAGGCAAAGACCCAAGGGATAGCGCGCAGGTCGGAGATGTCGCGAGCACCGAAACGCCGCGCCGGGCGCGAGCCGATCTTGAGCAGCGACAGCTCCTCGACCGGACTTGCCTGGTGGAAGTAGTCGATGAAGCCGGGCTCGTTGATCAGGCCCGAATATGAGGCCTGCGACATGCCGGTCAGCGCTTCCAGTGCCTCGCTGAACTCGGGAATGTCCTTCAGTTCGGCTTCATTCGGCGACTTGACGCTGTGGGCAAAGACACTCGCGGCAAGGATTTCGAGCTGATAGAGCCCGGTGCCGCGATTGGCGAACTTCGACGACACAACCTCGCCCTGTTCGGTGACACGCATCGCGCCGCCGATCGTGCCAGCTGGTTGAGCGGCAATCGCCCTGCCCGTCGGCGCACCGCCGCGGCTGACCGAGCCGCCGCGACCGTGGAAGAAGCTGATCTTGACCTTGCGCTTGATGCCGAGCGCGGTGATGCGGCGCTGTGCCTTGTTCAGCTCCCAGTTGGAAGCAAGGAAGCCGCCGTCTTTGTTGGAGTCGGAGTAGCCGAGCATCACTTCCTGGGCGTTGCCGAAATCGCGCACCGAGCGGCGCACGATCGAGACGCCGAACAGCTGGTCGAGGATTTCGGGCGCTGCGCGCAGATCGGTAATGGTCTCGAACAGCGGGACAACGCGGAGCGCGATGGTTCCGCTGCCGTCCATCGCCGTGGCCAAGCCGGAATACTGCGCCAGCAGATAGACGGCCAGAAGATCGTCGCTCGACCGCGTCATCGACAGGATGAAGGCACCGACGGCACCGCCATTCAAGCCAGCCGAAGCCTTGCGGATGACGTCGAACAGGTCGAGCAGTTCCTGCGCTTCTTCAGACAACGCCAGCCGGTCGACTTCCAGCTGTTCGCCGGAGTTCAGCGCCGCGCGGATACGCTGCGTCCATTGTGGCGTATCGGATGCTGGCGCCGCAGCCGGATCGGCGAGCTTGAACAGTTCCGCCAGCACGCGATTGACGACGGTGGAATTCTGCCTGATGTCGAGCGAGACGGTACGGAAACCGAAGGTTTCGACTTGTTGGCGCAAGGGCCGGACGAAGCGTCGGGCGATCAGCTTGCCGCCGAGCTGGGCCAGCACGTTTTCAAGCTCGCGCAGGTCGGTCTTGAACCCATCAGAGCGGGCATAAGGCTTGGCCGAGGCCTCGCCGCGCATCGCTTCCAGGCGATCGAGCATCGCGGCAGCGAACTGGCGCAGCGGCTCGTCGGGATTACGCGCGACGATCTCCGAGGCATTGCCACTTCGGTGCAGCGCATGCCCCAGCGCCTTGATGAAGGCATCAGGGACATCGACGACATTGGCGCTGATGCTGAGCACGGTGACCAGCTTGCGCACCTGGCCGATATACCAGCCGATGATCGCCTGGCGACACTCGTTGAGCGCATAGGCCGTGGTCTTGGCGGTGACATTGGGATTGCCGTCGCGGTCGCCGCCGATCCAGGAGGCATAGCGCATGAAGGACGGCACCTTCAGATCGTATTCCGGATAGTGGCGAGCGAGCGCCTCTTCGACCGAGTCGTAGAGCTTAGGTGTGGCCTCGAATATGACCTCTCGGAAGAAGTGCAGGCCCCAAGCGATCTCGCGTTCAACCGACGGGCGCTCGAGCCGAAGCTCGCCCGACATCCACAGAAGCTCGATCTCGCTCTTGAGATCGTCGATCAGCTGTTCGCGTTCGCGCGGCGCCCAGCGCTGCTGTTCGAGTTCGGTCAGCTTGCGATAGATGCGGCGATGAATTTCGAGGACGGTGACGCGCTTGGCTTCGGTCGGATGCGCCGTCATTGTCGGCCCGACACTGAGCCCGTCGAGGGTAGTCTGGATCTCCTCGGCCGGGTAGCCGGCGGCTGCGATCTCGCCCACGACATTGGCGAAGGAGCCGATGACCTCGTCAGCGCCTCCCATCTGCTCCAGCTCACGACGCGACCGCATGGCCAAAAGCTCATTGGCAATGGCGACGAGCTGGAACCAGATGCCGGTTGCCTGCAACGCAGCGATGCGTTGCCCGCTTTCAAGCGCGTCGAGGCTCGCACGGCCGGTCAGCACCTCCGCCATATCGGGCTCGCGTTCGCTGACGACGGCCAAAAGCACCCTGAACAACAGGCTGCGGACGTCCTCGCGAAAGCTGAGTGGTCTGCTCTCCTCCAAGCGGCACCCATTCATCTCGAGTTGTTCCCGAACTTCGCCTTGTTGAGCCGGCTGTCCGGGAAGATGCAGTTTTCCTAACTGACAGCAGACAGTTTTTGTGCCGGCTTGAAAACGCCCCGGACGGGTAGATTTCCCATTCGTTCGGGTGGTGCCGGCACTGGCCGAACGATGGTCGCAAAGCCCAAATTGGACTACCGCCCCATATTGAAAATCAGGATCTTGCCGAGGATTGGTCCAGCGCGTTTTGCGGTGGACGAGATTTAACTCATGTGCAAATATGTTGCATACAAGGCAAGTACGGGAGGCGCTTGAAAGTGAGGTCCACTATCGAATTCCGCATCGCCGCAGCACGATCCAACCGAGCTTGAAGAGGAACATGCCAATGCAGAAAGTGCTGCCGGAACTTTTCGAGGGCCACGCGCCCATTACCCTTCACAACGCCTTTCACGATGCGCTCGAAGCGCTGGAGGAGTGGAAAGAAGGCAATGAAGAGCCTCTCGTAGCCGTCGATGGCTACAACGTCCCCATCAGTCACATATTCGCACGGATGAGCGCTTGTACCGACCTGCTGCCGCTGCGCACGCGCGATGTGCTCGAAACCATCGTCGACAAGGGTTCGTTCCGCGCTTCGGGCGGTTCGTTTTATGCGGATGGCGCCAAGCTGGTGATGCCGATCTGCGTCGAGCGTCTGACGCTGTCGCTGCTGCGTCCGACAGCCTCGTTGATCGAGCTGCGCAAGGCCTGCGTCGAAGCTTGATTGCCGAATGCAGGCTTCTTGCTGCCGCCTTGTGCGGCAGCTTCGCTTTGAAACAAGCGGCTACTTGGTAAAATACAGGACTGTGATCGCCCCGCTGTCGACGTCGACAGTCACGCGATATCAGCTCATCGTGGTTGCGGTCAGGACGGCACCTTCCCACTCTACCGCAACGAAAGTCGGCCCATTCTCCGCCCGTGCCGCTTTCCAGACCGCCTGGCCATCCGGAGTTATCCTGACGAGGTTGCGGCCATCTCTTGTCTCATCCGACATCCAATCCAGGACCACGATCGTGTCACGGCTGGCAGGAATGGGACCTGACTGAGTATGCGGGCAGGCATGCTTGGACTCTACCTACGAGAACGATACCAAGCACCGTTGAGCAAGCGTCCAAAATTGTCAAAAGCCCCGCGCTATCAGCCGGGGCTTTTGATGCCTGTCTGCGCTCTATCTAGGCCGCCCGGGCGCTCGACGCCTCGACGCCATACTCCAGCGACGAATCCACGATGGTATGCCAAAGGCTGTCGGCGAAGCTGGTGAACACCAGCATGTTGTAAACTGGGTGCCCGTCAGCGCTATTTGCCTCGCGCCACAGGTTCACCGCCGTGTGGTCGACCGAGGTGTTCGCCGCAGCGCCGACCGGAAAGGCAAGGTCGTGCAGATCAAGCGACGAGAACTTGGCGATGGCATCGCGGCCACGCGGGCCTGAAACCCTTATCAGGCAGCGCCCGTCCGACTGGTCGGATAGGGATGCCGAGCCGGCGAAGACCTGGGTCATCGCCGCAAGCTGCGAAGCCTCGTCGGTACGTGGTGCGATGACAGTGAACTGATCGGGGCCGGACCAGATCAGCGTCGCGGTTTTTCCAATGACAGCCTTGGGCGTGGCAGGTGCCTCGACGCCGAACAGCTTCTTGGCCGCCTTGGCGGTTTCCGCTGTCTTGCCGCGCCGGGCCATGACCTGCACCAGCACGATGTCGCGCACTTCGTTGAGCGTCACGCCGACATTTGCTCCAGCTGCGCCATGACGGCCGGGAACAAGCGCCTTCTGCAGCGGCGATTGGGTGTTCCAGAGATAATCAACCACGCTGGCGCGCTCCTTCTGGATCGTAGAAGACTGGGTTGCAGATTTCGGCTTCATAGTCTTCGTTGCGCAGCGGATCGTGGATGCGCACGATTTCGCCGAAGCGCTCGCGGCCGCGTTCGACCAGGCCAAGACCGATCCACTGCTCCAGCATCGGCGAATAGCAGACCGACGTGACGTAGCCCTGGTCGGTCTCAGGACCGGGTATCGCCCCCTTGGGCAAGACATGCGCGCCGGAACGCAGCCGACGCTTCTGGTCAAGCGGCTTGATGCCGACAACCACCTGGCGGTCGGGCGCCGTCAGCGCTTCGCGGCCAGCCATGACGCGGCCGATGAAGTCCTTCTTCTTCGACATCATCTTGCCGAGGCCGAGGTCGTCGGCTGTTGTCGTGCCATTGAGTTCGGGACCGGCAACGTGGCCCTTTTCGATGCGCATGACGCCCAGGGCTTCGGTGCCGTACGGCGTGACGCCCAGATCGCGTCCGGCGATCATCAGGTTTTGCGCCATTGCACCGCCGTAGCGAGCCGGGACCGAGATTTCGAAGGCGATTTCGCCGGAGAACGAGATGCGGAACAGACGCGCGGTGACGCCGCCGCGCAGCTTGACCTCGCGGGCGCCCATGAAGGGGAAGCCTCCGTTGGACATGTCTTCGGACGGATCGACAAGTTCCTGCAGCAGTTTGCGGGTGTTGGGCCCGGCGATGGAGAACTGCGCCCACTGATCCGACGCCGACGACAGCTGCACGTCGAGCTCGGGCCAGAGCACCTGGCGGCAGAATTCGAGATGCGCCATCACAGGACCGGCCTTGGCCGTGGTGGTGGTCAGGAAATAGTGGTCTTCGGCGATACGCGAGGTCGTACCGTCGTCCATGACGATGCCGTCTTCGCGCAGCATCAGGCCGTAACGCGCCTTGCCCACGGCAAGCGAAGAGAAGGCATTGATGTAGACGCGGTCGAGGAACGTACCGGCATCCGCGCCGCGCACGTCAACCTTGCCGAGCGTGGAGACATCGCAGAAGCCAACGCCGTTGCGGACCGCGAGCACTTCGCGGGTAACCGATTCAATCCAGTCCTTCTCGCCAGGCTGCGGATACCACTGTGCGCGCTTCCACAGGCCTGTGTCGACGAAGACAGCGCCCCGGGCCGCTGCCCAGTGATGCGACGGGGTCAAGCGCCAGGCATGGAAATTCTCGTCGCGGTGATGACCGGCGAGCGCGCCGATCGCGACCGGTGCATAGGGGGGACGGTAGATCGTCGTGCCGGTCTGCGGGATGGTGCGGCCGGTGGCTTCGGCCATGATCGCAAGGCCGGTGATGTTGGAGGTCTTGCCCTGGTCGGTCGCCATGCCAAGCGTGGTGTAACGCTTGAGGTGTTCGACGCTCTCGAAACCTTCGCGCTGCGCCAGCGTCACGTCTGATGCGGTGACGTCGTGCTGGAAATCGACGAACGCCTTGCCCTTGGCCTTTACCTGCCAGAGCGGTGAGATCGCATAGATTTCGTCGCCGGCCTCCGCCGCCTCGCCGGCATTGCCGGTCGCGCCGCATTCTGCGGCGACTGCTACACCAGCCGCATGGCCATCACGCAGGCAAGCGCCGAGCGAGAATTCACCATTGGCGGCACCAGCCGTGGTCATGCCCTTGGGCGAATCCCCGGGAACAAAGGCTGCGATGTCGTCGCGCCAGACAGGCCGCCCGCGGTGGAAGCAGGACAGCCCGACATTCGGGTTCCAGCCACCTGAGACGGCGAGGCAGTCGGCGTCGATCTGCTGGGTGCGGCCGTTGCCGTCGGTGACGACAACACCACGTACACCGTCGACGCCGCCCTTGACGTCCGAGACGCCGCCCGAAAACACGCGCAGGTCGGAGAGCTCCGCCAGCGCCTGATATTCCGCCGGCACTTTTCCGCGCGGGTCAATGACAGCGGCGATGTCGCCGCCCGCCTGCTGGACGGCCTCGACCGTGCGCCAGCCGTCGTCATTGTTGGTGAACAAGGCAACCTTGCGGCCCGGCATTGCAGCGAAGCGGTGGACATAGGTGCGCACGGCGGACGCCATCATCACGCCCGGGCGGTCATTTCCCGGGAAGACGACTGGGCGCTCGATGGCGCCGGCTGTCACGACGGAGCGCTTGGCGACGATACGCCAGACGCGCTGGCGCACCTGGTGCGGACCCGGCACCGGAACGTGGTCGTTGACGCGCTCGAGCGCGGCATAGACGCCGCCATCATAGACGCCGAACAACGCGGTGCGGACCATGATGCGGACATTCGGAAGCGCTGTGAGTTCGTCGGTCGTACGACGCACCCACTCCTCGGCATGCATGCCATCGATCTCGCCGCCATCGCTGAGCAGGCGGCCGCCAAGGCGGCTGTCTTCCTCGACGAGGATGACACGCGAACCGGCACGGCCAGCCGCCAAGGCGGCCGAAAGACCAGCCGCGCCGCCGCCGATGACGAGCACGTCACAGTGCGCCCAGGCTTTGTCGTAGTGATCGGGGTCGGGCAGCGCGGCGCTTTTGCCGAGACCGGCGGCGCGGCGGATGATCGGCTCGTAGATCGCCTCCCAGAACTTCGCCGGCCACATGAAGGTCTTGTAGTAGAAGCCGGCGACGAAGATCGGCGAAAACAGCTGGTTGATCGACATGAAGTCGCGGCGCAGCGACGGCCAGCGGTTCTGGCTCTGGGCGACAAGCCCGTCATAGAGCTCCTGCGTGGTGGCGCGGGTGTTTGGCTCCTTTCGGGCCCCCGTGCGCATTTCCACCAGTGCGCTCGGCTCCTCGGAACCTGCGGTGATGATGCCACGCGGGCGGTGGTATTTGAACGAACGCGCGACCAACTTGACACCGTTGGCGACGAGCGCCGAGGCGAGCGTGTCGCCACCAAAGCCGGACATGACCTTGCCGTCGAAGGAAAACTGCAGTGGCTGCTGGCGATCGATCAGACCGCCACTGCGCAGCCGGTGCGACTGGCTGGCCGATGCTGCCTGGCTGCGCGCGCTGGGGGTGGTGCCCTCGAGTGCGGCCGTCCTGCCGAGCGGTTCGGATCCGGAATAGCCCGACATGATTATTCTCCTGCCTGCACCGGCTTGGCCGCGCCAACGCCTGGGGCTGCGGTCACCGATCTGAATTCATGCGTCACCGTGTTGCGCTCGGCTATCAGCCAGGAGCGGCAGCCGCCGCCGTGGTACCAGTACTCGCGCATGTAGCCGGCGACGTTGTCGCGCAGATAGACATAGTCGTAGAAGGCGTCCTCGACGCCCCCAAGGCTTTCGCCGCTATCGACTGCGAAGTTGGGCCGCTTGGGCGAAGCGTCGCCGAGATAGGTGAACTCGCCATTCTCGCGTTCGCCGCAGAAAGGACATGCAATACGCATTCCGCCAGTCTCGCTTTCAGTGCAGGTTGGGTTGGGCGCCCTGGCCCTTTTCATCGATCATCGCGCCGCGGCGGAACCGGTCGAGCCGGAAGCGCGCGGCCTCTGGGTGCGGTTCGTCGCGCGCCAGCAGATGGGCGAAGACGAGGCCGGAAGCAGGCGTCGCCTTGAAGCCGCCATAGCACCAGCCGGCGTTGAGATAGAGGCCGTCGATCGGCGTCTTGTCGATGATCGGCGTGCCGTCCATCGACATGTCCATGATACCGCCCCACTGGCGCAGCATGCGGACGCGGCCAATCATCGGCATTACCGCCATGCCGCCTTCGCAGACGTCCTCGACTACCGGCATGTTCCCGCGCTGGGCGTAGGAGTTGTAGCCGTCGAGGTCGCCGCCGAAGACAAGGCCGCCCTTATCGGATTGGCTGATGTAGAAGTGGCCGGCGCCAAAGGTAATGACACCGGGGATGAGCGGCTTGATCGCCTCGGAGACAAAGGCCTGCAGCACGTGGCTTTCGATCGGCAGCTTCATGCCGGCCATCGCGGCAACGCGCGAGGTGTTGCCGGCGACCGCCATGCCGACCTTGCCGGCGCTGATCTTGCCGCGCGACGTCTCGACGCCGGTGACCTTGCCGTTGTGATCGCGCACGAAGCCGGTGACCTCGCAATTCTGGATGATGTCGACGCCGCGCTGGTCGGCAGCACGGGCATAACCCCACACGACCGCATCGTGGCGGGCGGTGCCGCCGCGGCGTTGCATGAGCCCGCCCATGATCGGGAAGCGTGGGCTGTCATAATTGAGGAACGGCAGTTCCTTGCGGATCTGCGCCGCGTCGAGCAGTTCGGCGTCGATACCGTTGATGCGCATGGTGTTACCGCGACGGGCAAAGGCGTCTCGCTGGGCATCGGAATGGTAGAGATTGATGATGCCGCGCTGGGAAACCATCGCATTGTAGTTTAGGTCCTGCTCCATGCGCTCCCACAGCTTCATCGACATCTCGTAGAAGCCGGTATTGCCTGGAAGGCCGTAATTGGAGCGGATGATAGTGGTGTTGCGCCCGGCATTGCCGGAGCCGATCCAGCCCTTTTCAAGCACCGCGACATTGCGGATGCCGTACTCGTTGGCGAGGAAGTAGGCAGTGGCCAAGCCATGGCCGCCGCCGCCGATGATCACCACGTCGTAGTGGCTCTTGGGTGCCGGATCGCGCCAGGCCCGGGTCCAGCCCTTGTGGCCGGACAAAGCTGCCTTGGCGAGTGAGAAGATCGAGTATTTCATCGCATGTGTTCCGGCGAAATGTGAGGTGTGTCCGAGGACCGCGCCCGATCTGGATGACCGGGCGCATTACCTGTTTGGGTGCCTCAGACGTCCAGCGTGTGGTCGCGTTCCCACTGGGTGAAGTGGGAAGCGTAGGAGTTCCATTCCTGGTGCTTGAGCTTGACATAGGCGGCGGAGAACTCCTCGCCCATGGCAGCCTTCAGCTCGCTGTCTTCGTCATAGGCGCGAAGCGCGTCGAGCAGGTTGAGCGGCAGCTTGGCACCATGCGTGACGGTGTGGCCTTCGCGGTACATGTCGACGTCGCTGCGCGGACCGGGATCGGCCTTGGAGCGGATGCCGCTGAGGCCGGCGGCGATGATGATCGCCTGCATCAGGTACGGGTTGGCAGCACCGTCGGGCAGACGCAGTTCGAAGCGGCCGGGACCGGGCACACGCACCATGTGGGTGCGGTTGTTGCCGGTCCAGGTCACCGTGTTCGGTGCCCAGGTCGCACCCGAAAGAGTGCGCGGCGCGTTGATGCGCTTGTAGGAGTTGACGGTCGGGTTGCAGATCGCGGCGAGTGCCGAGGCGTGCTTCATGATGCCGCCGAGGAAGTGACGGCCCTTCTCCGACAGGCCCAGTTCCATGTTCTTGTCGGCGAAGGCGTTGGACTTGCCTGCAAGATCCCATACCGAGATATGGGCGTGGCAGCCGCTGCCCGTGAGCCCCTGGAAGGGCTTCGGCATGAAGGTCGCGCGCAGGCCGTGCTTTTCGGCGATCGAGCGAACCATGAACTTGAAGAAGGAATGCTTGTCGGCGGTCTGCAGAACGTCGTCGTACTCCCAGTTCATTTCGAACTGGCCGTTCGCGTCCTCATGGTCGTTCTGGTAGGGCTTCCAGCCAAGGTCGAGCATGGCATCGCAGATTTCGGCGATGACGTCGAAGCGGCGCATCACGGCCTGCTGGTCGTAGCAGGATTTTGCAGCCGTATCGTACTCGTCGGCAATCTGGTTGCCATCCGGAGTCGTCAGGAAGAATTCCGGCTCGACGCCGGTCTTGACGCGCATGCCTTCCTTGGCAGCTTCGGCGACAAGACGCTTCAGCGTGTTGCGCGGAGCCTGGGCAACGCCCTTGCCTTCCATCAGGCAGTCAGACGCTAGCCAGGCCACTTCCGGCCGCCACGGCAGCTGGATGACCGAAAGCGGGTCCGGCACGGCAAGCATGTCGGGGTGTGCAGGCGTCAGATCCAGCCAGGTCGCGAAGCCGGCAAAGCCGGCTCCGTCCTTCTGCATGTCCGAGATGGCCTGGGCCGGAACCAGCTTGGCGCGCTGGCCGCCGAAAAGGTCCGTATACGAGACCATGAAGTATCTGATGTTGCGAGCTCTTGCGAACTCTCTGAGATCGGTCACCTCTGACTGATCGATTTTGGCTTCGAAGGCCGTACCCATGAATTGCTCCTCCCAATCCTCGTGGTTTTAAAAGGGACCCTTACCAGGTACCCAGCTTGTCCCCGCAAGCGGCACGCCAGCCATGGCGGCAGCTTCGATCGAAAGAGCGCAGAGATCCTCAGGCTCGAGATTGTGCAGGTGATTTTTGCCGCAGGCACGGGCAATCGTCTGTGCCTCAAGCGTCATGACCTTCAGATAATTCGCCAGACGGCGACCAGCCGCGACCGGATCGACGCGCTTCATCAGCTCGACGTCCTGCGTGGTGATGCCGGCCGGGTCCTTGCCCTCGTGCCAATCGTCGTAGGCACCGGCAGTGGTGCCAAGCTTCTGGTATTCTTCCTCCCAACGCGGGTCGTTGTCGCCCAGTGCGATAAGTGCCGCGGTACCAACCGATACTGCATCGGCACCGAGCGCCAGCGCTTTGGCCACATCAGCACCATTGCGTATGCCACCAGAGACGATGAGCTGAACCTTGCGGTGCATGCCGAGATCCTGCAGCGCCTTCACTGCCGGACGGATACAAGCAAGCGTCGGCTGTCCGACATGCTCGATGAACACTTCCTGGGTCGCAGCCGTGCCACCCTGCATGCCGTCGAGCACGACGACGTCGGCGCCGGCCTTCACTGCAAGTGCTGTGTCATAATAGGGGCGTGCGCCGCCAATCTTGACGTAGATCGGCTTTTCCCAGTCAGTGATCTCGCGGATTTCGAGGATCTTGATCTCGAGATCGTCCGGACCGGTCCAGTCGGGGTGACGGCAGGCCGAGCGCTGGTCGATGCCCTTGGGCAGCGTGCGCATCTCGGCGACGCGGTCGGAAATCTTCTGGCCCAAAAGCATGCCGCCGCCGCCTGGCTTTGCGCCCTGGCCGACAACGATTTCGATGGCGTCTGCGCGACGCAGATCGCGCGGGTTCATGCCATAGCGCGATGGCAGGTACTGGTAAACCAGCTGCTTGGAGTGGCCGCGCTCTTCCTCGGTCATGCCGCCGTCGCCGGTGGTGGTCGAGGTGCCGGACAGGGTAGCGCCACGGCCAAGGGCTTCCTTGGCCGGGCCAGACAGCGAGCCGAAGCTCATGCCGGCAACGGTGATCGGAATCTTCAGCTCGATCGGTTTCTTGGCGAAGCGGGTGCCCAGCACGACAGTGGTGTCGCACTTTTCGCGGTAGCCTTCGAGGGGATAGCGCGAGATCGAGGCGCCGAGGAACAGCAGGTCATCGAAATGCGGGACCTTGCGCTTCGCACCGGAGCCGCGAATGTCATAGATACCAGTCGCTGCGGCGCGACGGATTTCGGACATCGCGTATTCATCGAACGTGGCCGACTTACGTGGCGTCGTCGGAGGATTGTGATAGCTCATTTTGTTCCTCAGTAAGCGTCGGCGTTGTCGATGTTGAAGTTGTAGAGCGTGCGCGCCGAACCGTAGCGCGAGAACTCTTCCGGCTTGACGTCGGTGATACCGGCGCGATCAAGCAGGTCCTTCAGGATGGCGATGTGCTCGGGGCGCATTTCCTTCTTGATGCAGTCGGCACCGAGGCTCTTCACCGACCCGCGCACGAACAGGCGGGCCTCGTAGATCGAGTCGCCCAGCGCATCGCCGGCATCGCCGAGGACAACGAGGTTGCCCGACTGGGCCATGAAGGCCGACATGTGGCCGATGTTGCCACGGACAACGATGTTGATGCCCTTCATCGAGATGCCGCAGCGCGACGAGGCGTTGCCTTCGATGACAAGCAGGCCGCCGCGGCCGGTGGCGCCGGCGTACTGGCTGGCGTCGCCCTTCACGACGATCGTGCCCGACATCATGTTTTCGCCGACGCCGGGGCCGGCCGAACCGTGCACGGTGATCGTGCTGTTCTGGTTCATGCCGCCGCAATAGTAGCCAACGGAACCCTGCACATCGATCGAGATCGCGTGCTCGGCGCCGACGGCAACAGCATGGCTGCCCTTGGGGTTGAGAACCTCCCAGTTCGATTCACCGGCGGCATCCTTCACGTTATGAAGGGCCTGGTTGAACTCGCGCAGAGTGATCTTGGCCAGATCGAAGGTCTTCGGCGCGTAGTTGGCCTGGTGCAGAGGCGCGGTCGCAAGATTTGTTGAATGCATAATCTCAGTGCTCCCAGAAATAGACGGTGGACGGCTCGGGCTCCCAGACCTTGGCGTCTTCGATGCCAGGCAGATTGGCGAGGGCGCGATACTCGGAGCCGAAGGCGACGTACTGGTCGGTCTCGGCCATTACGGCGGGCTTGCAGGAGATCGGGTCGCGGACGACGCCGAAGCCGTTCTTGGTTCCGACCACGAAGGTGAAGAAGCCGTCGAGGTCGTTCAGGCTGCTTTCGAGCGCCTCACCGAGGTTCTGGCCGTGCGCGATCTTCGAGGACAGGTAGGCGGCGGCGACTTCGGTGTCGTTCTCGGTCTCAAAGCGCATGCCGTCGCGGATCAGCTCGCGGCGCAGGTTGTTGTGGTTCGACAGCGAGCCATTGTGCACCAGGCACTGGTCCGGGCCGGTCGAGAAAGGATGCGCGCCGAGTGTAGTGACGGCGGATTCAGTAGCCATGCGGGTATGGCCGATGCCATGGCTGCCGCTCATCTTGGTGACGTCGAAGCGCTTCACCACGTCGACCGGCAGGCCAACTTCCTTGTAGATTTCGATCGCCTCGCCAGCGCCCATGACACGGACGTTGGGGCGCAGTTCGGCAAGTGCCGCGCGGGCTTCCGCGACCTTTTCGGTCGGCACGTCCAGCACCGCATGGGTGGACTTCACTGTCGATGAAACCTTGGCACCGATCTTCTTGCCGAGCTCGGCGTCGAGACCCTTGAAATCCGCGTCCGGGTTAGCCGACTGGATGGTGACCTTGGCATGACCCTTGGTGCCACCGCCGTAGATGGCGATGCCAGCGCTGTCGGGGCCGCGATCGGTCATGGTTACGAGCATTTCGGACAGCAATGCGCCCAATTGGGGCTCCAGCGACTTGTCCTTCAAAAAGAGTCCTACAATTCCGCACATCCCGGTTTCCTCACCTGATTGGCTGCCTGTGACAAAAGCTAGCAGGTTCCAGATCCCAATTCAACTGAGATGAATTTTTTATTCCTGTAGAAAAACAACGAGCGGCTGACAAATGGCGTTGCAACCACCGCTGACCCGCCCGGGCGCGGCACTCCGCGGCGGGCCTCAACTTTGCTGCAAGCAGCCATGTGGATGACAGGCCTCAGGAGATGAAGTTGCGTGCAGGATCAGCCCCATGCCAACGTTCGGAGATGGCTGCTGCGCATAGGCCGCGAGATGGCTACCGGAGAGCGTTTTTGCGAGTTCGGCCCGCATTGTTAGGGCCGACCGAGCGGTCAAGGCCTGCGCTTGGTTGGGAACTGCAGCCTTGACCGGCTTTCATGGTGCAGATGGCCCTCACCTCCTCAACCAGAGCTGGGGGAGTGGCACAAGTAAACAACACGTCGCGGGAAACGCCGTCGAACGCTGGTAGACAACACCCTGGTCAGCAACGCGACGTGCATTTTTTCGAGCCAGAGATTGGATGTATGTTGTTCCTGTTGTTCCTGTCTTTATCGTTCCCCGGTGGAGAATGGCTGTCTTCTCAACTGGCTTGACGCGGGAAGCAATTGGCGTTTGATGCACGTTAACTTCCAAAAAGAACCTCTGGTGGTTCAATGTTGCTGGATAGTCGCATTGAAATAGGGCGGTGATGGAAAATGCAAGGCGCCTCTAAAGTAGCTGCCGCGATACATGTTCATTATGCCGATATTTTCGATGATCTGCTCGCTGCCATAAATGACGCGCCCGCCTGCATGAGCCTCTTTGTGACAACCACAAATGGTGCCGCCGACGCGGTCCACCGGTCGTTGAAATACTACAAGGGAACATCAGAGGTAGAAATCGTTGAGAACCGCGGGCGGGACGTGTTGCCGTTCTTGCGTACGCTTCCCAAAGTGAAGCGTGCTGGGTATGAGCTTGTCGCCAAGGTGCATACGAAACGCTCTCCTCAGCTGAAGAATGGAGACAAATGGCGTCGCGAAATGGTGTTGGCGCTATTGGGTCGTCAGAACCTTGGTCGCATTCTAGGGGCCTTCAATCAGGACCCTTCATTGGGAATTGTTGGGCCGGATCGGCAATATGTGTCACTGAGCAGGTATCTTGGAGCAAATCAAATCGGTGTTGCCGATATTGCGACGCGCCTCGGCCTGTCTCCCGCGCGGATGTCAGAACTAGGTTTTTTTGCAGGCACAATGTTTATCGCCCGAATGAAGGCTATGGAGCCTATCATGGCCCTGGGATTGTCTGGCGGAGATTTCCCTCCCGAAAAGGGCCAGATGGACGGGACCTTGGCTCATATTCTGGAGCGTTGCATGACATTCGGTGCCGTAGCGCAGAACATGCGCGTAGCCAATGAGCGTAGCCTCGATATGGCCGCCATCCCTCACGCCGAGCTAGAATATGTTAGACGAAAGCGCAGATTTTCTGCGCTGCTTAAGGCCATACAGAGATGGTAATAATTGGAATCATGTCTTGATTCCAATAAACGTTCCGCGATGCATCTTCTGATAGATGCCGTCCTCGCCCATAGCATGCACTATGTTTTGCCCGAGCCCATCGAATTGTTCTAGTACGGTATCAAATCCAGCTTCTGATATAGCTTGAAGCAAGGATGATCTTTTGAGCCAGAATGAATTTGAGTTTTCCCACGATGTCCAACGGAGCTTCTCGAGATCACGCTCGCTCATTGTGCCGTCATATTCGCGATACCAGCGCCCCTCCAGGCCTTCGTGTTGCGTGATTGGTGACAGCTTAAATGATTCAGGTATCTGTTCATCAGCGAAATGGGTTTGGATAACCAGCAATCTCTTCGTGCATTCCCCAAGCATCTTTATGAATGAGCGCGGACGATCGAGGTGATAAAGCAAACCGCAGCAGAACGTGACGTCGTGCGAACCGTAACTTGGGAGGTTCCAAGCGTTGTCTTTAACGTATGCGAGGTTTTCGATAGGGAAAAGATCCTTCAGAAGCAGGCAGTTCTCGAAGTTGCTCTGCCGCACTTCTAGGCCAAGTGCTCGAATTCCCAGTTTGGCGAACTCAAGGGTGTATCCCCCTTCGAGACACCCCAGGTCGACAAGGCTGACCCCGTGTAGCGACGGAAAAGTGGCACGGATAATCCGTTTGGCGGCTTTGAACCATTCATATTGGTCTACGGTATAGCCGACCTCTGAAAAGGTCAGGCTACCATCCGGAAGGCGGATGTTATGCGCAGTAAAACTCATGACTGCTCGTTTCCTGCTAATGGCTAAACAAGGATCTAATCTGTCTTTTCAGCCTGCTCAGCTCTCGTTGTATTTTCAATTTTCGTACGTTGCTTAGCAGTCGGACCTGACGCGGTAGCGACTCATGATGGGGAAACGCCGGCGTCCCCAAAACACGCGTCAGGACGTCAACCTCGTCGGTGGAAAATGAAGGGCGAGCGAGCGCGCTGTGCCATGGGGATGTAATGCCATGCAGAATGTGAAAATCACGCATGTTGAAGCCATATCGACTCCAAGCTTTGGTCCCGATTTCGGTACCAAGCAATCTCATTGCAATGCGGCCCGCAATATCCCTGAACATTGGCATCAGATGTCCACCGATCGACCAGAGGTAAATGACCTTCTCAACATCGAAATCGAAGCGGGGGTCGCTTGGGTGAAGCCGGCTGCCAAATGCCAAGCAAAACACTTCAGGACTGATGTCGGCCATCAGCCCTTCAATGATGCGTGCGCACTCGTTGCGATCCCTTGTGCTGACTGCGGGAGAGGGTGCGCTAGTGTTGTCGTGTATCCTGAATCTAATGAGTTTTTCTTCGAGCACATGGATATCGAAGTGGCATACGACTGACAGCCACATCTTATAATCGGGCAGCTGACGAAACCGATTGTCGTATTCGCCCACTGCCTTGTAGACATCCCGCCGAATAAGCACTGATGGGTGACAAAGGCAGTTGCCATTTTCAACCAAATGCCGAACCCATCCATGGCGAGTTCTGTTGCCGGGCCTAAAGGCGGCGCGATAGCCTCGATGGGGTTGTCCGAATTCCCCAATCCAGCTGACATCCGAAAAGACAGCCGCCAGCTCGGGATTTTCCTCAAAAGCAGCGAGCTGCCTCTCAAGTTTATTCGGTTCCCAAAGGTCGTCCGAGTTGCAAATCGCAATGAAGTCGCATTTCGAGGCCCTGATGCCGACGTTGAGCGTTTCGCTGCCACCTTGGTTTTCCGACTGTGAAATCAGCCGTACTCTTGGGTCAGGAAGGCTGCGAAGCCTTTCCACGCTATCATCCTGCGATGCATCGTCGACTACGATTATCTCTGCCGGCGCGATCGTCTGTCGAAGGACGCTCTTCACTGCATCGATCACATACCGGCCGTGATTATAGGAGGGGATAATCACCGATATGGCAGTCATTGAGCGGCCGTCACATCTAGCGATCGCAACTTCTTGTCTACGGTGCTCGTATACCGCGGCGGAAGCAGGGTTTGGATAGATTTTAGCGTCGCGACTATCATAGCGTTCTTCTTGTCGGCAGCCAAAGACGACCATGCTCCAGTCGGGTGGACTCGATATGAAGATAGAACCTCCGGGTAGAAGTCTAAGCCATCATGGCGCGCAGCAATTACCGTGTTTACAAGCCAGTCGTAACCTGCCGCACCGTTGATTTCCTCCAAAACTGAGGTGAGCACCTCCCTGCGGTAGATACAGTTTGAAAACGACGATGGCGGGTTTCCATCGAGCATATCAAATGCAGACACGCGACGGTACCTAGGTGGCCACATCAAATTGTTGGGCGGCGCTTCACCGGTTAAGCGGTCCACAATAAGGAAGCCGTTGAAGCAAGCAGGGCGACTTGTCCGCTCGAGGTATTCGACCAGCTTCTCAAGGCGAGTATTGGAATTCCAAATGTCATCTCCCTCAAGTGGAGCGATGTACTTCTGTCTGGCAATGGAAACCAACCGTCTGTAGTTGCCCATCACACCAAGGTTTTTCGCATTTCTTTCAACAGTAATGTTCGTGAACCCGCGAGACCAATCCGACAGTTTTTCGAACGTCTTATCTTGAGATGCGTCATCGACAACAATGACCTTGATGTCCTTGAATATCGATTGGCGAACTATCGATTCTATTGTTTCGTCAATCGTTTCACTATTATTATAGGCAGGAATAATGACATCGATCACGACGCGGTCTCCTGCAGCATTATTGAGCGTATGGCGCGCGAGATCCTAAGGGCGTCTTTCTCAGTGATTGATCCATGAAATGGAAGCGCAAGGACTTCTCGGCTCGCTGAGAATGCGACTGGCGTGTCCACCGGATTATGTCGATCTCGGTAGAATGGCGCCTCACTTGTCAGCGGATAGAAATATCGACGCGACAGGATACCGTGTGATTTGAGGCCAGCTTGAAGGCGGTCGCGCAGGCCGTGGTCGTTTGATACATCTACGCGGATAATGAAATATAGGCCGGTGCGAGTGTCTTCTGATGTTGTACAAATAGTGACACCCGGAACGTCGCCCAATAGTTCTTCGTATCGCAAACGAAGCGCTGCCCGGGCGGCATGTTCTTCGCCAATGCAGTCAAGAACCGCAAGTCCGAGTGCTGCGGATAGTTCGGACATTTTCCCGTTGATGCCACATTCGGAAATAACCTCTTCGGATTCAATGCCGAAATTGCGAAGCAATCGGATCTTGTCAGCGAGAGTGTGATCGTTGGTTTCGATCGCGCCGCCTTCGCCAGTGTGGAACAGTTTGGTGGCGTGAAAGCTATAAGTTGTCGCATTGCCAAAGTGGCCTATCGGCTTGCCTTTGTACGAGGTGTTGAACGCATGCGCGCCGTCATAGATCACGGCGAGGCCGTGCCGATCTGCTATTGCCTGGATCGCTTCCACGTCACAGGGCTGGCCATAAACATGGACGCCAAGAATGGCCTCTGTCCGAGGCGTAATAGCTGCCTCAATCTGGGAAGGATCGATTGTAAGTGACGTCCCGTTGACGTCGACGAAAACCTCCTGAGCACCCGATTGAGTTATCGCATGACTGCTGGCGCAGAAAGTGAACGGCGTAGTAATAACCTCGCCTTTGATGCCGAGCGCCTGGAGGGCAAGGCTGATCGCAACAGTGCCATTCGTAACCAAACATAAGTTGCGCGCGGCAGTTAGTTCTCGAAGTCGGAGTTCGAGCAAGGACTGAAGCGGCCCGCCATTGGTGAACCGCTTCTGGTCAAAAGAGCTACGAAGGTAGCTCGTGAATTTTTCGAAATCAGGAACAACGGGCTGCGAGACCAAAAGCATGTTTTAAGTCCGCTTTATTGGTCGAGCCGGTACTCCAACTGCGACCTCTTCATCTTTGACATTTCGGATTACGACTGCGCCGGCGCCGATCGTGGCATCACGACCTATGATGATTGGGCTTTCCGGCGTGCCGTTTGTGATGGTAGCGCCCACCCCAATAAAGGCGCCTGATTTGATGACAACCCTACCCGCAATCGAGCATCCAGGTGAGATGGTGGCGTATGAGCCAATCGCTGTGTCGTGCGAGACTGTGCAATTGAAGTTGATAATAACTCCACTCTCAATGCGAGCATGGGATGAGATGCAGCAGCCCGCAAAGATCTGAACCCCCTTCGAAATTGCAACGTCTTTTGCTACGAATGCTCGCGGGCTGACAAAGTGCCCTATCTTTAAGCCACGCTCGATTAATAGCTCTGATACCCGCCTACGGTGCGCTGAAGCGCCTATCGCGACCAGCCACATAACGTCTGGATAGCAACTTGTAGCTGTATCCAGAGTCACAACAGGAACCCCAGAGATTTCCCTGCCTGGGGCGAAATCGTCAACTAGAGCCATGACCTGCGCGGAAGGATCCAACGAAAGTTGCCCCAAGAGATCTTTCGCATGTCCTCCTGCACCATAGATACAATACACATTGATCCCCATGATGGCGCACAAATCGTCACTTGCTTACTACGCTATGACGCAGGGGAATGTCTAGCAAGCTCACTGAAGCACGGTTATTTGTTGGAAGGCCCCAGCGATGGGGTGGCAGTCGTCGGCGTACTGTCAAACTAGCGTTCGCTATCCAACGCCGGGGCAGACACAATTTGCCCGCTGGCTCCGGCTGGCGGGAGGTCGTGAATTCATTAATGTCGCTGAAGAGCCGTCTCAGCTCCTTTCGCCGCGTATGCTTGGCTGCGCGCACAATCGAAACACTGTCTAGGCTTCTGTTCTGGTGGGGAAGCTACGGCTTCAGAGGCGGCCCCACGATCGGCACCTCATGGCCGTCAACAATCTGCCTGCGGGTCGGCATGAGCGTGGCGCCGAGCACACATGAAACGCCGCCGGCGTTCTGCCGTCGCGAAGAGGTTACCCAACCGCAGCCCAATGAGAAGGCCTTGCCTTGGGGTGCCTCTCCGGCACTGCTGCAACTGTTAGAACATCGTGCTCATGAACGGTTATCGGCGATACGCCTGGCCCCGCCACTATTAGATAGCCATCGTTGAGTCGGTGGGTCACCTCAGGCCGCACGAGAACACAATCGCCTGCGCTGACGGGTCGCTTGCTCATTTTAGCCATCTCCGGCCTACCGCCCCCCCGCGACACCCGATGCCAACACTAGTCCCCAAAAACTAAAAGATAAACAATGGCTCGGCGCTTCCTGAGGGGCTGCGGGGTGCCGCCTGGCTAGCGGCCGAGCGCGCCGTGCAAGGACAAGGCGCTGCAGGATGGCCCGCTTACGTCTGCGGGGTCACCTCACTACTACGCGGCATTGGAGACATTGACACTTCGTCGAATATGCCGTCCGGAAGGCCAAGGGCTCGAGCGATGCGGTCCCGGTATCCCTTTTTGAAGCGGTATCCGGATTCGATCTTGTCGACTTCTTCGACCGTGAGGCCACTTGTCACAGCAATGGCATTGATCGAATAGCACAAGTGTTGGCGGTAAGCCTGAATGGCGGGCGTTCCGTTTGCAATTGCAGACTGAACTGCTTCCGGCAGCGCGAAAGGCGTTGCAATAGACATTTAGCCTCCAAATTTAGAGAAAAGCGTTAGCAGTCGTTACAAGCGTCAGCTGATGTTGAGGTGGCATGCCGGGGAAGCCGGCACCCAAAAGCGTTCCCTCTCGAAACAGTGAGAGGCGCAGTCGTATTATGGCGGCTAGCCATTATGTGATCAAGCCATCCCGCCATTGGAGGAGGAGCACGTCGCACAAGCGGTCCGCACCTCCGCGTGTCGAGGATCCTAGCTGTGGCTACAGCCGCCGCCCAGTTGAACACGCGGCGTACCTTTCAGCCACAACCACGTACGATCCGCGCAGTGTGGCTGACGCAGCCCGTGCCACAACTACGGACATGGTGGTAGGTGCCGCTTTTGGCCACGTAGCCTCCGCTTAGTTCTCGCTCAACACCTCAGGCATTATCATCACCGCCTAGCTCGGTGCGGCCGACACGGTCTCGGTTCGGTTCCAGAATGAAAGCGGTGGCGTGCTCGATGTTGGTAGCGGCATATTGAAAGCAATAGTGTTGAAGCCGTGACATAGGCCCTTGTAATTGCTCGGGATCGGTGAATATTTGAGCGCTCCTTGCGAGGGGAGCGTGTTAATAATGAGCGACCATCTGTTCTTTGATTTAATGATTGTTGACGACATTTATCCGTCGAATTTTTCACCATTCAGGACGCTCGAATACGACCATTATATGTGGTTCTTTGATGCGGCGGCGCTTTCACTCGAAGGTTGGCATCTATGGGTGGAGAATAACCATTTTGAAGAGCACCGCGCCACTATAGATGAGCGGTTTCGCTCGCGTGTTTTTCAATACACGACCCACTCTGACATCGCGACAAGGCTTGCTTATGTGACGTTCTTGAAGAACGCGGTTCGCTTGCTGCCGTATTTTGAACGACGAAACATCCCTTTCATTCTGCAGCTGTATCCTGGGGGAGGTTTCGCGGTAGACATCGAAGAAACGGATGGGGAATTAAAGGCGGTACTCCTGCACCCGTTGTGCCGGAAGGTGATCACAACCCAGCGGCTGACCGAACGCTACGTGATCGATAAGATTGGCTGCGGTCCGGAGAAGGTGGAGTTCATTTTCGGAGGCGTCTTCAACAGCGATGTCAAATTCGATTTTGCCCGGGACAAAAAAATATTTGGTCGCGATAAGGATACGCTGGACCTATGCTTCGTAGCTCACAAGTACGGTAGCGACCTTTCGTCGAAGGGCTACGACTACTTTGTTGAGGTGGCCAAGCGGCTCATTCCTGACTTTAAAGATCTTCGCCTGCATGTCGTTGGCGATTATCAGGCTAAAGACATTGACCTCGGTTCAGCCGCAAATGCGTTCACCTTCTATGGAAAGCAGCCACAGCCGTTCTTCGGGTCGTTCTATCCGCGAATGGATGCGATCATCTCCTTCAATCGTCCCTTTACGCTTTTGCCCGGTGCGTTTGATGGGTTCCCCACCGGGGCGTGCTTAGAGGCAGCTTTCCGCGGTGTAGCAAATATTATCAATGACCCGCTGGACCTGAACGTGGAATTTCAAGATGGCTCAGACATACTTTTGATCGACGATGACTTCGATCGATCATTTGCCAAGATCCACCAGTTACTTTCCAATCCGGCAGAACTGACGGCCCTGGGCGAGGGATCTTGGAAGGCGTTTCGCAGAGTAATGGACGTCAACAGGCAATTGTGGTTGCGTACGAAGATCATCGCTGACGAATTGCAGAAGCACCAATCTCTTGTGACTGTTCCGATGGTCGCAGCTAGTTCCTTAGATGATGGCAGGCTATCCTCATATCGGGAACGTCTCCACTCGTTGCAGAACGAAATTTCTGCGCATCGTGCAGCCTCCGATCGTCGTTCCAAGCGGCCAGCGCGGCGCCTGACGCGAGTTGTCGAGAATTTCGTGAAACGTTTTACCCGGCGCGGGTGGCAGTGATGGACAGTATGTACTGCGTTATCCTGGTGCGACGAGACATTGATCGTTTTTCCCACAATGACCTATTCGCGAATGAAATCGTTGCCGCCTTGGAGACAAAAGGTTGGCCTGCAAAGATCGTGGATTATGTTGCCCAGAGCCGAGAGACATTCGACGCTCTAAGGGATAAAAACTGTCGGTTTTTCGTTACGTTCAATGGCTTTGGCACAGAGTTGCTGATGCCCACTGGAACGCCGGGGCGCTTGGAGTCGGCTTTTCAGGTTTTTGGCCGCCCGGTATTTGACCTTATGCATGATTGCCCCATGCATGAAACGATGGCGCATCAATTGGGTTCTATTACTTCCTATCGACGGCTGCTGTGCACCGACAGCGACTACGCTTGGTTCGCAAAAATGATGGGAATAAGGAATGTAGTCCCGGCGGCAACAATCTGCTTCCCGCGCTCGGTCGAGCCGCAGATCAATCGCGACATCGATGTCCTATTTGCCGTTGGACTTAGCTCGCCAGATAAAAGCCGAGAACGGCTGGGTGGGCTGGCGATGAAAGGTCGTGTTTTTCGCCTCGTCTTCGATGAAGTGACAGCAGCATGTGAGTTGGATTGGTCAGCCAACCCGATTACAGAGCTATTGCACTTGCTGCAGACGATCGGGATTGAATGGAGCGTTCGAGATGTGGATTTCCGGTTTCTGCTGACTGCCGTTCTTGACCATGTTAAGTTTTCACGCAGGCACATCATGCTAGACGCGCTTCGGGATCTGCCGGTTACGTTAGTGACCGATCGAGAAGTTCCGGGACTTCATCAAAGCATCAAAATTGCACCTGCGCGGTCTGCCACAGAGCTGTTGGCAATGATGTCCCGCAGCAAAGCCGTGGTGTGTCCAAGCACCCATGCCATGGGGTTCCACGAGCGGCCATTTATGGCTTTTTCAGCCGGGTCGGTTGTAGTCTCTGCGTCTAACGGGCCGCTCCAGGCAAACTTTTCGCATGGGCGGGATATTTTGTTCTTCAACGATGCAGAGTCGCTTTGTCTTGCTCTGAACGATGCTGTGGTGAAACCAGAGATTGGGGAGCGCGGTCGTTTAACTGCCCTAGAGCGGTTCAGCCCTGCGCGTTTAGTCGAAACCATTCTTAACGACCGCGATCTGCTCGGCTAAAATTTTCATGCCTTTGCTTGCGAAGCGATATCCGATCAAAGCTGCTAATCACGGGATTCATGAGCACCTCGCCGTCAGGCAGCGGACGTTGCAGCCTGTTCGCCTCTGACCCGGGGCGCCGTCAGTCATGTTTCAATCTCGGCTATCGTCGTCAGGATGACCGGCATGGCCTTTTCGTGGATCGGGGTGACAATAACGTTCGGACGGATCAGGCCGAGACGATTTGGGAGGAAATGCCTGGAGCCCCAATCGATTTCTCGGGAGATGGACCTGTGAGCTCACAGAGCCATACTGTTAGCGATATCGACGATTCCGCATCCCGCGCGGAGACAATTGCTTGGCTATAGGAGCGAACCAATGCGTTCATCAATGTGCTCCGGCCCGTATTCGATCAGCTGGGAAGGAACTCGATACGGAATGACACGCAAGTGGCGCCATGGATCCGGCTGGGCGAGCGAGCAAAAACCTCAATCTTGTCTGGCCGCCGCTCAGTCGCCGCCGCGGCCGCGCGGATAGGAGATGATCGACAGATACTTGATAGGAAGATGGGTCAGCTCTTCAGGGCCATGCGGTGCATCGGCGTCGAAGAACAGGCTGTCGCCCGGGGTCATGCGGTAGAGATTGTTGCTGTGGCGATAAACGACCTCGCCTTCCAGCATGTAGAGGAACTCCATGCCGTCATGCTGGAAGGTCGGAAAGACGTCCGAATCCTCCGACAGCGAGATCAGGTAGGGTTCGACAGTCACGCCCGACGTGTCGGAGCCGATATGGCCAAGCAGCGTGTATTGGTGCCCGGCGCGCGTACCGCGACGTTCGACGTCGACGCCTTCGCCGGCCTTGACGAAAACGGCGTTGCGTTCTTCCTCGAAGCGGCGGAAGAAGGCGGTGACCGGTACGCCTAGCGCCCGGGACAACGCCTGCAGGGTCGTCAAAGACGGCGAGGTGATGCCGTTTTCGATCTTCGATAGCATGCCAAGGGAAATGTCGGTGGCCGATGCAAGATCGGCGACGGTGATGCCCAGCTTCTTGCGGAAGGCGCGAACCTCGTGGCCGATCGCCACTTCGAGCACCTTTTCGCGGGTGTCGCGAACCGCATGCGGATCCTGGTGCAGCGGCGGCGAGACATGAGCCAGAGCGGATTTCGCGGCGCCGACTGAAACCGCAGCCGACAGCGCCTTGCCATTCTTCTTCGAATGCCCGTTCTTTTCTGCCGCCTTAGCTTTGCTCATATTGACGCCGCCTGCCTCTGCTCGCTGAATCTATTTCACCGACAGTAAACATTTTCAGTGTCGGGTTCAACAGATTCTGAGAAACGGAGCGGCGGCGGCCGGCGAAACACGAGCTGGCCAGGCATTCGGTTGGAAGTTTTGACGGGTGAGCCCGGCTACTGCATCAGCAGTATTTGCAGGTCCGCTACATTGGTGCCGGTGGCACCGGTCATCAGCAGATCGCCCGACGATGCCAGCGCATGGTACGAGTCGTTGTTCTGGAGCAGTGCTACAGGATTACAGCCGAGCTTGCGCATCCAAGTCGTCGACCCAGCATCGACGATGGCGCCTGCAGCGTCGGTGGGGCCATCGCGGCCGTCTGTTCCCCCGCTCAGGAAAACCCAGGGACGCTTGATCGATGTCCATTCGTTGAGCAGCGCAAAACGCAGCGCGAGTTCCTGGTTGCGTCCGCCCTTGCCATTGCCGGCGACCCGCACGGTCGGCTCACCGCCAGCGACGATCGCGACGGGACCACGCTGGCTAGCCGCAAACACCGCCATGCGGTGCAGCGTCTTGGCGACATCGGACACGTCACCGCTCAACCAGTCGTCTGCCTTGACGACAACGGGGTAGTTGGCCTCGGCACTATTCATCACCCTTTGCAAGCTGATGCCATTGCTTCCGATGACGATGTTTTCGACATGATCGAAGCTGGGTGCGACGTCGTCGCGTTCGACTAGCAGGTCGAGATGCGCCTTGAGCGCCGGCGACAACGTCTTGACCAGACCATAGCGGTCGAGAATGGCGATTGCCTGGGCCTGCGTCGCCGAAGGCCGCGCGGTCGGACCACTTGCAACAGTGCCGACATCGTCGCCGGGCACGTCGGACAGGATGAGCGAAAGCACCTTGGCCGGTGAAGCGAGTTGGGCGAGACGTCCGCCCTTGAGCCGCGAGAACAGCTGCCTGACGGCATTGATTTCGCTGATGTCGGCGCCGCAGCGGATCAGCGTGTCGTTGAGCGCGATCTTGTCGGCGAGCGCGATGCCTGCAGCGGGAGCGCAGGTAAGGGCCGAACCGCCGCCGCTGACCAGCACCAGCACAAGATCGTCTGTTTCGGCCGACAAGGCTGCTCGCTCGATGACCTCGGCGCCCCTGATGCTGCCTTCGTCGGGCAAGGGGTGACCGCCTGATATCACTTCGACGCCTTCGATTTCGGTCAGGTTCTCGAAATTGGTCACCGCAACGGCGGTAGCAAGCTTGTCGCCAACGAAAGGCAAGGCAGCGCGTGCCATCGGGCACGCCGCCTTGCCGAACGCGATCAGGATGACACGCCTGGCGGCGGCTATCTCATCCGTTTTCGTTTCAAGTGTGGAAATGACCGCCTGCTCGGGATCGGAAGCCGCAATACCTTCGCGAAACAGGGCCGTTGCCTGCGCGCGAAGCTTGACCAGTGCCGAGACCGAGCAGTCGAGATACATCACACCACCTTGTCGGGTAAGGCGCGGCCTTCGAAGAAGGCGGTCAGGTTGTCGACCGCCTTCATACCCATGGCCACGCGGGTTTCTTCGGTGGCGCTGCCCAGATGCGGCAGCAACACCACATTCTCCATGCGCATCAGCGCACCGGGTACGTCAGGCTCACCGTCATAGACGTCAAGGCCAGCCCCGGCGATCGTGCCGCTATCGAGGGCTGCGACAAGCGCTTTCTGGTCGACCACGTCGCCCCGCGCGGTGTTGATCAGGAACGCACCGCGCTTCATCGAGGCAAGTCGTTCGGCATTGATCAGATGGCGGTTCTCGGCGCCGCCAGGGCAATGCAGCGAAACGAAGTCCGATTGCGCAAGCACATCCTCGATGGTCGCCAACTGGCGCGCGCCCATGGCGCGGGTTTCCTCGTCGTCGACCTTCGAGCGATTGTAGAAGACGACATCCATGTCGAAGCCGAAATGCGCACGCTTGGCCATGGCTTTGCCGATGCGGCCCATGCCGATGATGCCGATGGTCTTGCCGGTGACTTTGGTGCCGATCATGTGCGTCGGACACCAGCCCGTCCACTGGCCAGAGCGCAGCTGGCGCTCGCCCTCACCCGCCCGCCGAGCCACCGCAAGCAGCAGGCTCATGCCGATGTCAGCGGTGCAGTCGGTCAACACACCTGGCGTGTTGGTAACGGCGATGCCGCGGGCACGTGCCGCATCCGTATCGATGTGGCTGAAACCGACGCCGAAATTGGCCAGCAGCTTGGTGCGGATGTCGGCGTCAGGGAAAACCGACGCCGGCAGCTTGTCGCTGACGGTCGGCAGGATCGCGTCAAAGTTCAGGAACGCCGCCTTGAGCTCAGTCGGACCCAGAGGGGCATCACCCTGGTTGAAGGTTGTGTCGAACCGCTCCGCCAGGATCTGTTCGACTGCCGCGGGCCAGCGCCGCGTGACGATAACGCGAGGTTTCATTTCAATTCCTTGGTCATGCTTGGAACACCGCACGCCCCGAATGGACGCGCAACAGGCATTCTAAGCAGTTCGAAACGACACATCATGCGATGGATCATCGATAATCGGCCGGCGCACCGGTCGGATAGAAGGGAGCCGGTCGGCGCCGGCTCCCCGAAGGCCAGGTCAGGCGGCCTTCTTCTGTTGCTCCAGCACGCCCGCGACGGTCGGGCCGAATGCTGCCGGGGTCGGCACGATGGTCACGCCGGCTTCGCGCAGGATCTCGACCTTCTCCTGGGCGGATTCGCCGAAGGCCGAGATGATGGCGCCGGCATGGCCCATGCGCTTACCCTTCGGTGCCGAAAGACCGGCGATGTAGGCGATCAGCGGCTTGCGCATATTATGCCTGGCCCATTCGGCGGCTTCGGCTTCCTGCGGACCACCGATCTCGCCGATCATCACAACCGCATCGGTCTCCGGATCGTCCTCGAACAGCTTGAGGATGTCCTTGAACGACGAGCCGTTGATCGGATCGCCACCAATGCCGACGGAAGTCGAAACACCGATGCCGAGCGCCTTCATCTGCGAGGCCGCTTCATATCCAAGCGTGCCCGAGCGACCGACGATGCCGACACGTCCCGGCAGGTAGATATTGCCGGGCATGATGCCCATCAGCGCCTGCCCGGGGGTGATGACGCCGGCGCAGTTCGGGCCAACGAGGCGCATGCGATCTTCGTAGCGGAAGCGGCGCATGTAGCGCTTGACCCGCATCATGTCCTGCGAGGGGATACCGTCGGTGATGCAGACGCAGAGTTTCAGGCCGGCCTCGGCCGCTTCCATGATCGAGTCAGCCGCAAAGGGCGGCGGCACGAAGACGATGGAGGCTTCGGCCCCGGTTTCGCGCACAGCACCGCGAACGGTGTTGAACACCGGAATGCCCTGGTGGACCTGCCCGCCCTTACCGGGGGTGACACCACCGACCACGTTGGTGCCGTAGCGCTTCATGTCGTCGGCGTGGAACGAGCCGATCTTGCCGGTCAGACCCTGGACGATGACGCGCGTCCGGCGATTCAAGAGAACTGCCATTTCGACCTCCCTTAGTTCTTTTTTGATTTCGAGAAGGCGCGCATCGCCTCGACCGATTTCTCGGCTGCCTCGGCAAGCGTGTCGGCGATAATCACCTTTTCGCCCGACTCGGCGAGGATGCGCCGGCCCTCCTCGACATTGGTTCCGGCAAGCCGCACGACCAGTGGCACGTTGACGCCAACCTCGCGGATGGCCTTGATGACACCCTCGGCCACCCAGTCGCAGCGGTTGATGCCGGCGAAGATGTTGACCAGGATGGTCTCGATATTCTTGTCGGCCAAGACGGCACGGAATGCCTTGGCCACTCGCTCCGGCGAAGCACCACCGCCGATGTCGAGGAAGTTCGCCGGCTCGCCACCGGCAATCTTGATCATGTCCATCGTCGCCATGGCCAGGCCGGCACCATTGATGATGCAGCCGATGTTGCCTTCGAGGCCAACATAAGACAGGCCGCGGTCGCTGGCGAAGGTTTCGCGCGGATCTTCCTGCGACTTGTCGCGCAGTTCCGAAATCTCGGCGCGGCGGAACAAGGCGTTTTCGTCGAACGACATCTTGGCGTCGAGCGCGATCAGGTTGCCGTCCTTGGTGATGACGAGCGGGTTGATCTCCAGCATCGAAGCGTCGAAGTCGCGGAACACGCGGTAGCAGCCGAGCAGCGTATCGACGGCCTTGCCGATCAGACTGTTGTCGAGCCCTAGACCGAAGGCGATCTCGCGGGCCTGGAACTGTTGCATTCCGGCGCCCGGATCGACGATGGCGCGGATGATCGAGTCGGGCTGCTTTTCAGCGATCTCTTCGATCTCCATGCCTCCGGAAGCGGACGCCACGATCATGACGCGCTCCGACTTGCGGTCGAGCACGATGCCAAGATAGAGCTCCTGACGGATATCGACGGTTTCTTCGACATAAAGCCGCGACACCAGCTTGCCCTTGGGGCCGGTCTGATGCGTTACCAGCTTGCGGCCGAGCATGGATTCGGCGGCCTCGGAGACCTCATTGTCAGTGGAGCAGATGCGAATGCCGCCGGCCTTGCCGCGGGCACCGGAATGGATCTGTGCCTTGACAACCCACTTGCCGCCACCGATCTCGCTGGCGCGATAAGTCGCCTGCTCGGGGCTGTAGGCAAGACCGCCGCGCGGGATCTGCACCGAGTAGCGGGCGAGCAGTTCCTTGGCCTGATATTCATGAATATCCATGTCGAACTCCTCCTCAGTTTGGCAGGCCGTTGCGCGACCGCGCCGACTGCTCGATTGCGTCGTGCATGACCAGGACGTTGCGGGCCATGCGTTCGGATGCGGCGTCGATCATCTTGCCATCGAGGGCTGCGGCACCCTTGCCCTGCTCCTCGGCTTCCTTCAGCACCTCGATGATGCGGCGGGCACGGGTCACTTCCTTTTCCGGCGGCGAAAACACCGCGTTGGCCAGCTCGATCTGCGAGGGGTGGATCGCCCACTTGCCTTCGATGCCGAGCGCTGCCGCACGTTTTGCGCCTGCGATGTAACCTTCCGGATCGGAGAAATCGCCGAATGGCCCGTCGATCGGGCGCAGGCCGTAGGCGCGGCAAGCGACTGTCATGCGCGACAGGGCTGCGTGCCACTGATCGCCGGGATAGTCGGGGTTGAGCCCGCCGATGCTGACGGTGCGTGCCTTGCAGCTCGCGGCATAGTCGGCGACGCCGAAATGCATCGCCTCAAGCCGGCCGCCATAGGCGGCGATGGCTTCGACATTGGCCATGCCGAGTGCCGTTTCGATCAGCGCTTCCAGGCCGACGCGGGTCTTGAAACCCTTTGCCATCTCGATCTGGCTGACCATGGCGTCGACAGTGTAGAGATCTGCAGGAACGCCGACCTTCGGCACCAGGATGGTATCGAGCTTGTCGCCGGCCTGTTCCATCACATCGACCACGTCGCGATACATGTAATGGGTGTCGAGGCCGTTGATGCGGACCGAAATGGTCTTGCCCTTGGCGCGCCAGTCGATCTCGTTGAGGGCCTGGATGATGTTCTTTCGGGCGCGTTCCTTGTCCGGCGGTGCCACTGCATCCTCGATATCGAGGAAGATGTAGTCGGCCTCACCATCGGCGGCCTTGCGGATCATCTCCGGGTTGGAGCCCGGTACGGCGAGCTCCGAGCGCTGCAGACGCAGCTTGCGGAGGTGGTGGAGTGTATGGCTCATTCGATCCTCCTCAGGCCGCTTTGGCGACGGCCGGCTGTGCCGACAGGCGGTAATGCTCGAGAGCGGCGCCGACGCCGGAACCCGGCTGCACCTTCACGCCGACGTCGCGCAGCGACATTTCGGCTGCCGAGATCGCACCGCACATCATCACTTCATTGACCCAGCCGAGATGGCCGATGCGGAAGACCTTGCCGGCGACCTTGCTGAGACCGACGCCGAGCGAGGTCTGGTAGCTGTTATAGGCTCGGCGAACGACCTCGGCGCTGTCGATGCCCTCGGGGACCACGATCGCGCTGACCGTGTCGGAGTTCCACTTCGCTTCCTTGGCGCAGACACGCAGGCCCCAAGCGTCAACCGCCTTGCGCACGCCTGTTGCCAGCCGGTTGTGGCGCTCGAAGATGTTGTTGAGGCCTTCTTCCTGGATCAGGTCGAGGGCAGCGCGAAGGCCGCGCAGCAGCTGGACGGCAGGCGTGTAGGGGAAATAGCCGGTATCGTTGGCGCGGATCTGGTCCTCGAAGGAGAAGTAGCAGCGGCTGAATTTCGCCGACTTGGCAGCGTCCAGGGCCTTCTGGCTGACCGACAGGAAGCCGAGACCGGGCGGCAGCATGAAGCCCTTCTGCGAACCTGAAACGGCGCAGTCGACACCCCACTCTTCCTGGCGGAAATCGATCGAGCCGACAGACGAAACGCCATCGACGAACAGAAGCGCCGGGTGCTTGGCAGCATTCAGCGCTGCCCGCACCGCGCCGACATCGCTGGTGACGCCGGTAGCGGTTTCATTGTGAGTGACGAAGACCGCCTTGATGCGGTGTTCCTTGTCCTTGGCGAGACGCTCGGCATAGATCTCGACCGGAACGCCCGTGCCCCATTCGGCATCGACGACATCAACATCGAGGCCGAAGCGCTCGGCCATGTCGACCCACAGATGCGAGAACTGGCCGAAACGCGACATCAGCACGCGATCGCCTGGGCTGAGCGTGTTGGTGATCGCAGACTCCCAGGCACCGGTGCCCGAGGACGGGAAGATGAAGGCGCGGCCGGTCTCGTTGCGGAAGACCTTCATCAGGTCGGTGAACAGGCCACGCGTGAAGCTTGGATAATCCGGCGCGCGCATGTCCTCCATCGGCATGTTCATCGCCTGCCGGACACTCTCCGGAACGTTGGTCGGTCCTGGAACGAAAAGCTGATTGAAGCCGGCCATGAAAAGTCCTCCCGAAAACTGTTGCGGCGTGGTGCCCTGTCTGTGGCTTTCGGGAAGATGATCGGTTTTGCACTGCCGGCTCACAACACCTGCCGGGATAGATTCGCGGACCTTTGGGCGTTGGACCGGCCCTACTCTTTCAGATGTGCCGGCGGCCTTTCGGATAGGGTGGAACCTACCCGGCAACCGCGCGATTGGCGCCAGTTCCGCTCACGCAAACTTGTCAGCGAGGGGGCTCGTTCTGCCGCCACTTAGGCCGATAATGGGCCGGAGAAGGAACCGCCCATGGACTTCAAGACCCTCGGCTTCCTCGCAGCAACAGCCCTCTATCTGCTGCAGCCTTTGCCGGCTACGGCGGATGACGCCCCGCCAAAATCGGGCAATCCCGTTTTCGACCGCGCCGTCGAACTCGTCGTCGACAATTTCCACGACGCTTCGGCGCTTCCGCGGTTCGGCTCGGCGGTCAGGCAGGAAATTGGCAGCGAGCCGCTGAACGCGAACAGTTCGGAGACGCGGGTCGACAAGGCGATCGACAGTGTGCTTGCCAGTCTTCAGGCGTCCCACACCGGCCGTTTCGAGCCAGACACGATCGCCTATTTCGAGCTCGCCGACATCTTCCGCTTTGCCATCCGTAATGACATGCGGCGGCTGTTTCCGCCCGATGGCCAGGTCAGCTACCCCGGCATCGGCATGATCGCCGAACCGTTGGCAGGGACCCTGTTCGTCAGCGACGTCTATGACGGCTCGCCGGCCGCGCGAGCAGGCATCCAGACCGGCGATGAAATCCTCTCGGTCGACGGCGCGCCCTATCATGAAATCGCGTCGTTCAGCGACAAGGTCGGCCGCACCGTCGAGATCAGGCTACGCCGGAACGCCAACGCCGAACCCATCGCGGTCAAGGTCGGGGTAGAGCGGCTGCGCCCGCTCAGGACTTTCGAGCAAGCGATCGAGGCAAGCATTGGCGTCAGCGAGCGTGATGGAGAGCAGATCGGCTATGTCAGGCTGTGGACCCTTTCGGCGCCTGACGGTCTCGACATCGTTGCCCGCCAAATGGCGGATGGTCGCCTCAAGGACGTCGACGGCATGGTCGTCGACCTGCGCGGACGCTGGGGCGGCGGCCCTTCCGATGCCGCCGAGCTGTTCGTTGGCGACACGCCGACATTCCGGCTCATCCAGCGTGGCGGCGAGGCAACGCTTGCCAATATGCGCTGGCAAAAGCCGGTCGTCGCCATCATCGACGAAGGGGCGCGAAGCGGGCTGGAGCTGTTCGCCTATGCGCTGAAGAGCAACGGCATTCCGCTCGTCGGCGCCCGAACTGCCGGCGCATTGCTGGCGGGGCGCGCCTATCTCTTGCCCGATGACAGCCTTCTCGAAGTGGCAGTCTCCGACGCCGTCATCGGTGACGACGTGCGGTTGGAGGGTGTCGGTGTTGCGCCCGACATCCCGGTGGCCTTCAGCCTGCCCTACGCCGCGGGCCGGGACCCGCAGCGCGATGCCGCCGTGCAAGAGATGCAGCGCATCCTCGACAGCCGCTGAACTCCTTACACCCCCGTTGTCGGACGATGCTTGGTGCCGTCGATGAACCGCTCGTAACGGAAGGCCTGGGGATCGACGAGCGGCGTGTTGCCCCTCACCAGATCGGCCGTCAGCCGCCCGGCGGCCGGGCCGATGCCAAAACCGTGGCCAGAAAAGCCGGTGGCGATGACCAGTCCGGGCAGCGACTTAACAGGCGAAATCACCGGCACCGCATCAGGCGTTGCGTCGATGAAACCCGCCCAGCGCTGCAGCGTGGGCACGCCCTTCAACACCGGAAACACCTTCTCCATGTTGGCACGGGCAGCTTCGAGCGGGGCAACGGCCGGCGCCGGATCGAGCGTGCGGTGCCGCTCATAGACACTGCCCGCGCCTTCCAGCTGGGGTGAAAGCCCGAAGGGGCCACCGAGGAAATCGCCGAAGCGCAGGCCGACCGAGCGCCATTCGCGCGACAGGATCGGCAGGAAGTCGACGAAAAAGCGGAAACTGTCGGGGTTCAGATGGTGATAGCTGACGGTGCCGTTGGCGATGGTGTAGCCGCCGTCGAGACGCTTGCGGTAGGCAAAGCCCTCGGTCCACGCGGCACCATCGGGGCCACCCTGAACAGGACCGGTACGCATCACCGATGAGCGCACGGCAAGTTGCGGCAGCTTGACACCGACAGTACGACACAGCCGGCTCGACCAGGCACCGCCCGCCACCACAACGGTGCTGGCGCGGATCAGGCCATTTTCGGTTACCACGCCTGAGACGCGACCGCCTTCGGTTTCAATCTCGCGCACCGCGCAGCGCAGCAGGATGCGAGCGCCGGCGCGTTGGGCGGCGCGTGCAATCGCGGGCGCCGCCTTCTGCGGCTCGGCGCGGCCGTCGCTTGGCGTGTGCAGTGCAGCCCTAAACGTCTTTTGCGCGCCCGGCATCAGCTTGGCCAGCTCATTGCCCTCGATCAACCTGGTGTCGAGCGCGTGGTCGCCCGCGCTTTTCACCCATTCGGCATGATGTTCGACGTCGCTTTCGTCCTGGCAGAGATAGAGGATGCCCGTACGGCGGAAGCCGACATCTTCGCCGACCAGATCCTCGATGCCGCCCCATATCTTCATGGCCTCGACGATCAGTGGCAGCTCGCGCGGATCGCGGCCCATGCGCCGGCACCAGCCCCAGTTGCGGCTCGACTGTTCGCCCGCGACGTGGCCCTTCTCGCAAACGACGACCGAAATGCCCTTCCTCGCCAGGAACAGCGCCGCGCTGACGCCGATGATGCCGCCACCGACGATTACGACATCGGCACTCTTCGGCTGGATGTCGCCAGCAGGAACCGGATCGACTGGAGGCCCCATTCATTTCTCCCAATGTGCGAACGGGGTGGCGTCCCAGCCCGTCTTGAAAATAACATACAGTACTGTATGCATTGACGTCTAATTCATGCAATGCCGCCGAAGCTATCCGGCGATCGAACCGGGGGGAAGAGCCATGTCGCAGCGAAAAATCATCATCGATACCGACCCCGGCCAGGACGACGCCTTTGCCATCCTGTTCGCGCTCGGTTCGCCCGAACTGGAAGTTGTGGCGCTGACCACCGTCGGCGGCAACGTGCCGCTGGCGCTGACTTCGCGCAACGCGCTGCAAATCGCCGAGCTCGCCGGCCGCTCCGATGTACCGGTCTATGCCGGCTGCTCGCGCCCGATGGTCAAGGCGCTCAAGACCGCCGAATATGTCCACGGTCCGACCGGCATTGACGGCTGTGTCCTGCCCGAGCCGACAAAGCCTCTGCAGGAAAAGCACGCCGTCAACTTCCTGGTCGACACGTTGATGGAAGCAGCCGAAGGCGAGATCACCGTCTGCACGCTCGGACCGATGACCAATCTCGGCATGGCGATGGTAATGGAACCACGCATCATCCCGCGCATCCGCGAAGTGGTGCTGATGGGTGGCGGCTTCTTCGAGGGTGGCAATGCCACGCCCGCCGCCGAGTTCAACATCTGGGTCGACCCGCATGCCGCGGCTGTCGTGTTCGATTCCGGCGTGCCGGTAACTATGGCCGGCATCGACTGCACCTATACCGCCCAGATGACACCGGAATGGCTGCAAAAGCTGCGTGCGCTTGGCACCCGCTCGGCAATAGAGGCCGCCAACATGGCCGATTTCTACCGCCAGTACGGGTCGCACAAGTTTCCCACTGAAGCGCGGCCCATCCACGACGCCTGCGTCACCGGCTATCTGCTTGCTCCGCATCTCTACGAGCAGAAACAATGCAACGTTACCATTGAGCTGATGTCGCCCGAGACCATCGGCATGACCGTGGTCGACTGGTGGCACGTCACCGGCCGGCGCAAGAATTGCAACGTGCTGCGCCGCATCGACGCTGACGGCTTCTTCGCGCTGATGCTGGAGCGCTTCGGCAACCTTCCCTAGGACGACGAGATGAAGCGCGGCACAATTTCTCCCGAGCGAAGGGCCAAGCCCGAGACGCGGAAAACGCTGTCGCGCGAGGCCTGGATTGCCGCGGCTATCGCCACGCTGGAAAAGAAGGGCATCGCCAACGTCAAGATCGACCACCTGTCGAAACAGCTGAAGGTCACGCGTGGCAGCTTCTATTTTCATTTCAAGAACCTGAAGGATTTGTTCGACAGCCTGCTGGAGGAGTGGCGACAGCGCAATTGCAAGCCGTTCGAAGCCCTTATCAACCAGGAGGTCATCGACGGCCCCGCGTTCTTCGATGCGGTTACCGGTGTGTGGATCAGGGAGGACCCGTTCAGCCCACGCCTCGATCTAGCCATCAGGGATTGGGCGCGCAGCTCGGCGGTGATCGCCCGCAAGGTGCAGGCACAGGACGATTTTCGCATGGCCCTGCTCGTTCGGGCCTTTGCCGTGATGGGCTACGACCAGGACGAAAGCCTGATCCGCGCCCGTATCACCTACTTCCAGCAGATTGGCTACTACGCCACGCACTTCAAGGAGCCGCCGGCGGACCGCAAGCGCTTCCGCTCGCTCTATACCAAGATCCTGATCGGCTCCGAATGAGGGCGCCAGCTCGTACGAACTGAGGAAATGAAATGTCCCTGCCTGTGCCTTATCTGTCCGCCCGAACGCTGACCGTCGTCAAGAAGATCGACACCACTGGTGCGGCACGCGTCGTCAATCTCGGGCTCAACGAAAGCTGGCTCGGATCGGCACCGGGCGTGGTCGAGGCAATCCGCGAGGCCGCGCCTAATGTCTACCGTTATGCCGATCCGAACTGCGGAACGGTGCGTGCGGCAATCGGCAAGCAGTTTAAACTCGACCCCGCCCGCATCGTCTGCGGCAACGGCTCGGAGGAGCTGTTGGATGCTGTCGGCCGCGTCTATGCGCGCGCCGGCGACGAGATCCTGTTTCCGGCCTATTCCTTCCTGCAGTTCGCCATCGTTGCTTATCGTCTTGGCGCCAAAGCAGTCGAGGCACCGCTTGGCGCCGACTTCTCCGTCGATGTCGACGCACTGCTGGCCGCCGTCACGCCGGCGACGCGCGTCGTCTTTTTGGCCAATCCCAACAACCCGACCGGCTCGGTCGTGCCGATGGACGAGGTCGCGCGGCTGGCGCTCGAGCTGCCGTCGCATATCGTGCTGGTGCTCGATGCAGCTTACGCCGAATATGTTGACCCGGCCGAGGCGGTCGCGACCTTCGAGATCGCCGATCGCCACCCCAACGTCATCGTCACCCGCACCTTTTCCAAGGCCTACGGCCTGGCGTCAGTGCGGGCCGGCTGGGCCTATGCCTATCCGGAGGTGGTTTCGGCACTGAACAATGTGCGTGGCATCGGCAACGTCAACGGCCTTGCACAGGTAGCGGCAACGGTTGCTGTCGGCGAGCAGGAATTCGTCCAGCACGTGCGCGCCCGCACTACCGAGGAACGCGAATATCTCGAAGGCGAGCTGCGCAAGCTAGGCTTCGAGATTTCGCCGAGTGCCGCCAATTTCGCTTTCGTTCGCCTGCCGGGTGCTTATGCCGGCTGGGCCCAGGCGACCGTGGCGCGCCTTGCCAGGCAAGGCTTCATCATCCGCTCGAACGAGGATTACGGCTTGCCGGAATGGCTGCGCATCTCGATCGCCGATCGGGCCGATCTCGATGAAATGCTCGGCCTGTTACGCGTCGAGGTCCGAGCCGCCAACGGCTAAAGCGCAATCGGTCAAGCAAAAAGCCGGCGCAGCCCTTGTGGCTCCGCCGGCCTTTTTTGTCTGGGAGTACCGGGGCCGGCCAGAGACGGCTCCGGTACGGTTCAGGCCTTGGTTGCGGCCAGCCCGGTCGATGGCTCGCGGCCGGCACTGCGATGCTGCCACCAGTCGCCGAGCAGAAGCAGTATCGGTGCTGCAATGAAGATCGACGAGGTCGTCGCGATGAACACGCCGAACACCATTGGAATGGCGAAGTTCTCGACAGCACTACCACCCCAGATCGCCATCGGCAGCATCGACAGCAGGATGGCGACGGAGGTGTAGATGCAGCGCGCGAACACCTGGTTGATACTCATGTCGATGATCTCGCGCAGTGGCATCTTCTTGTACAGGCGCAGGTTCTCGCGCATACGGTCATAGACCACCACCTTGTCGTTCACCGAGTAGCCGATGATGGTCAAAAGCGCTGCAATCGCCGTCAGGTTGAAGTCCAGCCCGAACAACGCGAAGAAGCCGACCATCTTGGTGGTGTCCAGCACAAGCGTCGCGATGGCGCCAACGGCGAAGTTCCACTCGAAGCGCCACCAGATGTAGACCAGCATGGCAAGTGCGGCCAACACCACGGCCAGGATGCCGGACTGCGCCAGCTCGCCACTGACCTTCGGACCCACCACCTCGGTGCGTTCGAACTTCACGCTCGGGTCGAGCTTCTGCACGGCAGCCTTGATGGTGTCGACGGCAGCGGTCTGCGCCACTTCACCACCTTCCTGGCGCTGAACGCGGATCAGCACATTGCCGTCGCTGCCGATCTGCTGCAGCGCCACCTCGCCGATGTTCAAGCTACCCAGCGTGCTGCGCAGTTGCGCCAGGTCGGCCGGTGTCGACGTCGCGATCTCGACCTGGATGCCACCCTTGAAGTCGATGCCGTAATTGAGGCCCGGCTTGAAGAACAGGCCGATGGAGGCCAGCGACAGGAAGATCGACATGCCGATGCCGAGGTAACGCGCCTTCATGAACGAGATCGAGGTCTTTTCCGGGAAGAACCGAACCAGTGGTTCGATCGTGATCGTCTTCAGGCGCTTGCGGCGGACAACCGCGGCCATCAGGATGCGCGTTACCGAAACGGCGGTGAACATCGACAGGCAAGTGCCCAGGAACATGGTGATGGCAAAGCCGCGCACCGGGCCGGAGCCGAACATGAACAGCAGGCCAGTTGCGATGAGCGACGTCACGTTGGCGTCGACAATTGTCGAATAGGCACGCTTGAAGCCATTGTCCAAGGCGGCAAAAGCGCTGAGCCCCTTCTTCGATTCTTCCCTGATGCGTTCGTTGATCAAAATGTTGGCGTCGACGCCGAAGCCGATGCCGAGGATGATGCCGGCGATGCCGGGCAGCGTCAGTGTGCCGCCAATCAGGGTCAGCACGCCGAAGGTCAGGATCAGGTGAAGCAACAGCGCGAAATTCGCGATCATGCCCCAGGTGCCGTAGAGCGCGACCATGAACAGCACGACGGCCACGAAGCCGGCGATGCCGGTATAGATGCCCATCTTGATGACGTCGCCGCCGAGGTCGGGACCGACGGTCCGCTCTTCAATGACGGTCAGCGGTGCCGGCAGCGCGCCGGCGCGCAGAAGCGCCGACAACGTCACGGTCTCTTCAACGCTGAAGCTGCCGCTGATCTGGCCCGAGCCACCTGTAATCGGCTCGCGGATGGAAGGCGCCGACAAGACCTTGCCGTCGAGGACGATGGCGAACGGCTTGCCTACATTGGCGGCGGTGATCTCGGCGAACTGGCGCGCGCCGACGCTGTCGAAGCGGAACGAAACCAGAGGTTCCTGGGTGCGCTGGTCAAAGCCGGCGCGGGCGTCGGTGAGGCGTGCGCCATCGAGCGCGACACGATCCTCGACAGGATATTGCGCGCCGGACTTGGCGTCCGGAAGCATGCTGACACCGCGCGGCAACGGCTCGCCATTGGCGACATTGGCCACCATGTGGAACGTCATCTTGGCGGTGCTGCCGAGCAGCTCGCGCAAACGTGTCGGATCCTGCAGGCCCGGCAGCTGGACGAGCATGCGGTCGCTGCCGACGCGCTGGATCGTTGGTTCTGCGACACCGACCTGGTCGACGCGCTGGCGCACGATCTCGAGGCTCTGCTGGAGCGCTGCGTCGAGCTTGTCGCGCTGGCCAGCCTCGGTCAACACGACCTTGATCTGCTTGTTATCAGTAGTGACCTCGATGTCGGGCTTGCCTCCGCCAAGACCGAGGCCGCCAGTGACGGGCACAGCCAGCGACTGCAGCGTGGCCAGAGCTTTCGCGCGCTGCGCATCGTCGGGAATGCTGACGACGATGGCATCGCCAGCGAGCCGTGCCGACGATGCGTTGATGCGCTCCTTGCGCAGGGCGCCGCGTACATCGTCGAGCAGCGAGCGCAGACGGTCGGTCTTGAGCGCCGCCGCATCGACTTCAAGCACCAGGTGCGAGCCGCCCTGGAGGTCGAGGCCGAGCGTGACCTGTTGTTTCGGAAACCAGCTCGGCAATGCCGCCAGTTGCTTTGATGTAAGGGCGTTGGGAAGCGCGGCAATGATGCCGGCCAAAATGATGATGGTGTATGTCACCACCACCCATCGGGAGGTCCGCATATGATTTATCCTGCAAAAGCAATCGCCGCGGCATCATCGCGCGCGGACAACGGCTGTTAGTTCAGCGGCGCGGATACGAAGGCCCGCGCCATTCACAAACGTTCAGGAAAAGTAAGGGGGCGCGCGCGCGCCATAGGTCGGCCCAGAGGGGCGAAGATTTATCCGCAGGACCAGATCGGAGCGCGGCCTGGCATTGGCCGTTGTGGACATTTCCACCCCGGCCGGGATCAATGCCGACTTGCCGTCATCGTGCTGGGGCATCGCCTTGGCACTGCGCCAATCGACGACGACGAATGATCGCTCGGGAATGGCGGGGCCGGTGCTCCGTCCACGGACATCCATTTGGCCCGAAGCAGGCTCGGTGGCAGCCGATGCCAAGGGCACGCTGTCAATCAGCGACCCGCCAACGATGGCAAGCATCACCGCCAGGCATAGCAGCATGGCCGGCAACATGCCGGTCATAGACGATCTATATGCCTTGGTCTGCTGCATAAGGTGGTGGCGCGGTCCGTGATCTCTGGGGCTGAGTTGCCCAAGGAGCCGACCAGTAAGGCATTTTGATGGATACGCCAAGCGAGTCTCGCCGCTTACGCAGCGGCCGTCGATGCACCCGCAACGCCAGATACTGGGCTAGGCATAGAGATATCCGACCCCACGAATGGTCTTGATCACCTCGGGCTTGGAGGGATCGGTCTCGATCTTCTTGCGCAAGCGCGAAATGCGAATGTCGATGCTGCGGTCAAACGGGTCCCAGCCCCGGTCATGCGCAAGCTCGAGCAACTGGTCACGATTGAGTATCCGCCCCCTGTTCTCGGCGAATACCTTGAGCAGCCTGAATTCCATCGGGGTGATCGCTATGTCTATGCCGTCAGCATCGACCAATTTGTGCGTCTCCAGATCCAGCCGACAGGTGCCGAACTGGGCCCTCTGGGCGCCGATGGCATTTTCTGAGACACGATCCCGCCCCGTTGTCCGGCGCAGCACCGCCTTCACGCGGGCCAGCAGTTCGCGCAGGTCGACCGGCTTGCCGATGTAGTCGTCAGCACCGATCTCGAGACCGACGACCCGGTCGATGATCTCTGCCGAGCCGGTCAACATGATGATGGCCACCTGAGAATGCTCGCGCAGGTAGCGCGCCAGGGAGAGACCGTCTTCGCCGGGCATGCGGATATCGAGGATCACGACATCGACGGGCTGGCTCTCGACGAGCTGGCGCAAGGCCGGCCCGGCATCGGCTGTCGTCACGGCATAGCCGTGGCGCTCCAGATACTCCGCGACCATGTCGCGGACATCGGGCTCATCATCGCAAACGACGATCTGCGAGTTGGCAGTCACCGGGTCCTCACCTCAATTGGAAAAGTACCCTTCTTCGACGTGGGCAGCAAATGAAACGGCATCCCTTCACGCCTGCCTGACGACCAGTCCGGAAACGAACCTGCGCAATTCGATCGGCTTCACCGGCTTTTCCAGATAGGGCCGCTTCGTCGCGCGCAGGAATATCTGGGCATCCGGGCTGATCGTGTCGCCGGTCAGGAAGGCGAGCCTGTCGACCTCCGCCGGGTGATAGTCGGCAATGTAGTTATAGAGCCGCCGGCCATCCATGCTCGGCATCTTCAGGTCGCTCAGGATGACGGCAAAAGTCCGCTTCCTCAGCTGCGTCAACGCCTCCTCGCCCGACCGCGCGACGACAACATTGAAACCATCGCGCTTGAGGACCTCGGCAATCAAATCGGCAACCTCCCTTTCGTCATCCACCACCAGACATGAGAGGCCGGCCGAGTTGGATGGTTCTTCGTCGGGCGGTCCCAAAGTTTCGACGAGCCGATCGGAAGCCGGCAGCGAGACGACGAAGGTCGAGCCCCCGCCAGGTACGGTTTCGACCTCTATCGTCCCTTGGTGAGCCTGTATGATGCGATGGCAGAAGGACAGCCCGATGCCCGTGCCGGCCCCAACCTCCTTGGTCGTGAAGAACGGCTCGAAGATGCGTGGCAGTATTTCTTCCGAAATCCCGGGGCCGGTGTCGGTGACGCTGAGGGTGATATTGCCGCATTCCGGGTGACGCCCCGTTGCAACCAGTATCTTCCTCGGGCCCTCCCAGTGATGCAGTGCATGCTCGGCATTGACCAGCAGGTTGATCAGCACCTGGCTGAGTTGGTCGGGGTCGCCCCAGATCGCCGGCAAGTCTGGCTCAAGGTCGAGCCGCAGTTGGATATCGGAGGAGCGGATCGAATAGCTGACCACTTCAATCGCTGCGGAAACAACTTCGTCGATCGAGACATTTGTGGCGCGCGTTGGCTGTTGCCTGGCCATTGCCAGGAAAGTCTTGACGATACGGGCGCAGCGCTCCGCCGCCCTGCTGATCTTATCGGCGCGGTCGACCGTCTTGGGGTCGGTCGAAGTCTCCTTCAGCGTCAGCGACATGCCCAGCACCACCGACAGCGGATTGTTCAACTCATGGGCAACGCCGGCAAGCAACCCGCCGAGCGCGGACAGCTTCTCGTTCTGGTGCAGCTTCTCACGCTGGTGTTCGAGCTGCTTCTGCAACTCGATGCGGTCGCTTAGATCGTAAGTGTGGGAGACGATGACCTGCTCGCCATGGAAATCGATCAACCGCGACGAGATCGAGGACCAGAATGTCTTGCCGTCGTTGCGCGTGAGTTGGGTTTCAAATTCGTCGACGGCACCATCGCGTCGCAGGCGTTCGATATATTCGTCGCGGTGCGCCGGATTGGCGAAGTGTTCAAGTGCGCCGGCGACGTCGCCCAAAAGCCTTGTCGTCGCCGGGCTGCTGTACAGTTGCTTGCCATCGTGCGCGCGCGTCATCTGGATGCTGACGGGGCTTGCCTCCAGGACCCTGCGTACTAGATCGTCGGCCTCCTTGGCCGCCAGTTCAGCCCGCTTGCGCTCGGTGATGTCGAGGCGGGTAACGACGAAGCCGCCTTCGCGCGTTGGGCTGTTCGAAACGAAAAACCAGCCGCCATCGGCGTGCTGGAACTCCTGCTGACGGTACTCGCGCCGATCCCTCGCCCTCTCGGCCAGCCACTCGTCGATCTTGTCGCCAGGAACGCGGAACTGGCTGCGCTCGGCCGTAACGCGAAGGAAATCAAACCAGTTCACCCCGGGAACCAGCACATCGGCGCTGATGGCGTGCATCTTCCGATACTGGCTGTTTGCCAGAACCAGGCGGTCGTCCTTGTCATAAAGCGCAAAGCCTTCGGCCAGCGACTCGATCGCGTCGGTGAGGCGGTTGTTTGCCTGGCGCGTCTGCTGCTGCGCCACGATCATGTCGTTGATGTTCGTCGCGTTGGAAACGATCACCTTCTTGCCCTGGAAGTCGATCAGCCGCGCCGAGAGCGAGCCCCAGAAGATGGTGTCGTCGGAGCAATACTGGCGCACCCGAAAATCGTCGATGCTGCCCTTCTCAAGCAGGGTGCGGACCAAGATCTCCCTGTCGCCAGCGTCGACATAATAGTCAGCGATGTGTGGACGATTGCCATAGAGTTCCCGGCTGGCGGGATTGCAGTAGATGGTTTCGCCCTCGATCGTCGACATGCGTGTTGGCGAAGGGCAAGCGTCCAGCACCCGCTGCATTAGCGACGTCGCTTCGCGTTCGGCAGCCTCGGCCTTCTTGCGCTCCGTGATGTCGAGCACGCCGATGACCAGCGACGGGCGCGAGCGAAAGACACTTCGCCGCCAGTTCGTCGAGCACCAGACGCGTGACCCATCTTCCCGCTGCATCTGGATCTCGCAGTCGCGCAGGATGTCGTTGCCGTGAACACGGCTACACGCCTCATCGAATTCGTCCGGGTTCACAAAATAGTCAGTGAGGAGCTGCTGCTGTTGCGGCTGCCATTTGCGGCCAAGCAGGTGCGACCCATCGAGACTCTCATAGAGGATCTGCTTACTTTGCTCGTCGACGACCCAGACCGGCAACGGGTGGCTGTCGGTGATACAGCGGAATATCTCGGCACTGTTGAGATGTGCAATCTGGGCCAGTTTCATTTCGGTGATGTCGGTGCTGATCAAGGCGATGCCGGCATCAAGGCGGGGATGGCTCGTCAGCAGTTTCCAACCACCATCGACGGTTTGTGCCTCGATTGGCGGCACGTTCGGCTGCCGCCAGCGCAGCGCGGCGCGCCGCACGAAGTCATCGGTCGTTTCCACTACGAGACCGTCGAAGCTGGTGAATTGCCGGAGGACCTTGGCAACGGCTGCGATGACATTCATCGGCGGCTGCTCGCCGCGCGGCTGAATAATGCCGCCGAAAATTTCGGCGTTAGCATCGACAAGTATGTCGTCGCTGTCGAAAAGCGCGTAGCCCGTCCGAACATTCACGGCCGGATCACCAGCTCGCATGATCGTCTCCTCAATCCTGAGCGCGGCCACATCACGGCGGCGTGAGCGCGGCGGATGATTACAAGCCCTCTGTTTCGGTATGAGGTCGAAACTCACTCACTTTGTTTCAATTGTTTCGGCTTGAGAGCCTTTTCTGCGTATTTGCGCGAACAAACGAAACCTTTTCCTTGAGCACAGAAAAAGCGCCGAAACAGCCCTGAGCTAACTTCCGCCATGTCGACTTCTTTGGGTCGGCTCCCGGCATGCGGAATCGGCAGTGTATCAAAAACCCACGGGATGTTGATAGGCCGCGCTTTCACAGGCAAGGCGCCGGCAAAGTCGAGAACTCAAACGTCCATTAAGGAGACATGAGATGCGATCGACCATTCTAGCCTTTTGCGCTGTTCTGCCGACCTTCGGCGTGGCGCACGCTTTCGACGTCGCTTCCACCTTTCAGTTCCCGCCCGCCGGGATGATGTCGTCACGGCACGAGCCGTCGAACGCAACATCGTCGCGGATCGTGAAGAAGCAGCGAACCGATGTCTATTCACGCGTGTCGCTGGGCGCGACACCAGGGCGTCTCACGTCACGCCGTCTCTTCGGAATCCTGCCACTGTCTTCAATGGCCGACGGCGGGCACGGCTCGATCGGACTTTCGTCAGCTGCCTCGATGGCGATTGGCGACCCTGCGCGTCCAGGCAGCCGCCATGCACCGTGCGGCGGTCCGCAGACCGACTGAACATTCCGACTGAAACAAACGAAACACTTCTCCCCGACACCGGGAACATGCCCGAAACAGGAGAGGTCTAGACAGCATTGCCGACTTCGGCACAGCTCAAAGGAGTTCCATGACATGACTACACTGACCATCCGATCGCCCGCCGCCGGCCTCGTCTCATCGATGGCTTCGCGCATCGCGGCTACCCATCGGGCATTCTGGCTGCATAGCGCCCATCGCCGCGCGGTTTGGAACCTCGCGGAACTTGACGATTACCTGCTAAAGGACATTGGCGTGGCCCGCTCCGAAATCCAGTCGCTTGTCAGCGACCCATCGGCTGATCGGAACCGCCGCCATGCACACAATGTGGAATGATGCCAGCTGGCGATCCGACCCTGGCGACGCTTGCCAGCGTGTGCTCAGCAAGTCTGTGCTCATGCCGCCTGTGCTTGCGCTGCACGGCTCGGCGAGCACAGGCATGCTGTGGCAAGGCACCGCGGACTACCTCCGAGGGCGCTACCAAGTAATCGCGCCTGATCTGCCCGGCTATGGCAATGCTTCCAAGCGAGCGTCCCGCGATGTCCCCGATGTCGCGGGCGTCGTTCTCGGCGCGATGGCAGAGCCGATGCATCTTGTCGGCCATGGACATGGTGCGGCGGTGGCGCTGGAAATTGCGCTATTGCGGCCGGAACTGGTCAAAAGCCTGACGCTGATCGAGCCAGCACTGTTTCATCTGCTGCGTGACGGCGATCCGTCTGATCTGGCCTTGTTCATCGAGCTTGCCAGCATGGCCGACAAACTGGCGACAACGACAAGTGCCTCCGGCCCGACAGCCGGCATGCGTGCCTATGTCGACTTCTGGCATGGCGCGGAAGCCTGGCGCCGGAGCAGCGAAAGCCTCCGGCAAGAGCTTGAGCGCCATGCGAAGCAAGTGGGCTGGGATCTTGAAGCGGTGCTTGCTGCAACCTGGCCAGCAAGCCGCTGCCGCGAGCTCGTCTGCCCGACGCTTGTTATGATGGCATTGGAAAGTCCGATCCCGAGCTTGCGCGTCAGCGAAATGGTGGCCGAGGCTGTTCCAGGCGCACGGCTGGCCATCGTTCCCGATGCCGGACACATGGCGCTGCTGACCGACCCACATATCGTCAATCCGATGATTGCCGCACATTTGCGAGCCGCCGCCGGAGTACGTACCGTCCGAAAGTCGCGGCGTTCAACAGCGTCACTATCCCATTCGCTCTGACCGACCGGCGCTTGCCGGTCGGTGCGCTTGCGTTTCCACCCGATCGACGGGTCGCGCCGCAGGATACGGACAAACCTCTCCATCCCTTTCCCAATCCCGTCGCGTTGCAGTTGGCTCGACAGAACCAAGAGTGCCCCTCGCGCTTGGCTGCACTCATGCCTACGGTCACCTACCCAATTGAACCCACGCCAAGCCCAATCGTTTTGCGCCTGTGCCTGGTCACAGGCCATCGCGCCTGCATGGCTGCAATGGCACGATCGCTATTCCAGCAAGCCTGCCCGTTCTGGCCGAAAAGCAGCGCAATGTTTCGCTTCCTGCCAGACACTGAAACAAACGAAACACTTATCGCCAGGTTCTGAAAACAGCTCGAAACGGGAGGCCGGTAGAAATGAGCCGTCGCCGCTGTTGGCGTCACCTCCCAAGAAAGGAACCTACCAAATGAAGAAGATCATCCTGGCTGCCGCATCCCTCGCCTTCATGTCGGGCGCCGCCCTGGCATCGTCGAACAACGGCGTGGTCATGAAGTTCAGCCCGGCATCTCGCGTCATCACTCTCGAGAACGGCCACAGCTTCACGGTGCCACGTGACGTCGCCCTTCCGACTGTCCAGATCGGCGAGAAGGTCTCGATCGAGCTCAACGATGAAGGAGACAAGGTCACCAGCGTCCTGCGCTGATCGACACCTCCCCACCGCCACAGGGCAGCTTGAGCTGCCGCAAAGCCATGGGCCGCCCCTGCCCATGGCTTTTTGCTGTTTCCAGCCGCGCAGCGCGATCGCGGGAGACAATTCCCGCCGACTAGGCAGCCGGTGTTTGGCCGTTCTTCTGCTGTCCCTTGGCCTTGTCATGCCAATCGAAGTCGATCGAGCCCTCCTCCGCCTTGTGGAAAAACTGCGAACACACCAGCCAGCCTTTGAGCGGTCGCAACAGCGCCATGCAGCTCAGCACGGTCAGCGGCAAGGTGATGAACAGGTGCACCCACAGTGGCAGGCCGAAGGCCGTCTGGAACCAGGCGCCGAATGCCAGCGCCGGCACCGCGGCGATAGTCATGGCAAAGAAGGCGGGACCGTCAGCGGGATCGGCGAAGGAATAGTCGAGGCCACAGACCTCGCAGCGTGGTGCCAGCTTCAGGAAACCCTGAAACAGGTGGCCCATCTGGCAGCGCGGGCAAAGCCCCCGGATGCCTGTCTTCATCGGATTGTCGGTGGGGGTGAACCCCTCCGCTGAATATCTGGACCGAGACATGCGCGTCTCCTCTTTGCGGGTCGCAAGCACGCGGGCAGCGCCACAAGGCGTCCCATCACCTCAACACATAGGGCGCTTCACCCTTGCCGGCAAGGCGCAATATACATATAATTCACATACATTCCGATCAATCTGCAATTGAATGGATTCATTGTATGGACACCCGCGAAGACGAAAGTCGCCTGTGCGGGTCCGCCACATGGGGCAAAATGTCCCCGGGGGTGCGTCGACTTTCCGCGCTGCGCAGATCAAGATGGGGGTCTATTGCAAGGCGTGAGCAATACCTGACGACAATCGACGAGTATTACGCTTCGACCGGCAATCGCGCGAAAGCCGATTGTACATGCAAGAGAGGTCCTTAATGTTCGGCCTGACAGCACTCGAACTGGCCCGGATACAATTCGGCTTTACCATCTCCTTCCACATCATCTTCCCCGCCATCACTATTGGCCTCGCAAGCTACCTTGCAGTGCTCGAAGGTCTGTGGCTGTGGAAGCGCGAAACCGTCTATCGCGATCTCTATCATTTCTGGTCGAAGATCTTTGCTGTCAACTTCGCCATGGGCGTGGTCTCCGGCCTGGTCATGGCCTACCAATTCGGCACCAACTGGAGTTACTTCTCGTCCTTTGCAGGCTCGATCACCGGCCCACTGCTGGCCTATGAAGTGCTGACCGCCTTCTTCCTCGAAGCCGGTTTTCTCGGCGTCATGCTGTTCGGCTGGAACAGGGTCGGCCCTGGCCTGCACTTCTTCTCGACGATCATGGTGGCGATCGGCACACTGATCTCGGCCACCTGGATCCTCGCCTCCAACAGTTGGATGCAGACCCCGCAAGGCTTCGAGATCATCAACGGCATCGTCGTGCCCGTGAACTGGTTCGAGGTCATATTCAATCCCTCTTTCCCCTATCGCCTGGCGCATATGACGGTCGCCGCCTATCTGGCGACCGCTCTTTTCGTTGGCGCGTCGGGTGCCTGGCATCTGCTGCGCGGCAACGACAACCGCCACGTCCGCACCATGATGTCGATGGCGATGTGGATGGTGCTGATTTCGGCGCCGGTGCAGATCCTGATCGGCGACTTGCACGGCCTCAATACGCTTAAGCACCAGCCCGCCAAGATCGCAGCACTCGAAGGCCATTGGGAAAACAAGCCCGGCGAAGCCGTACCGCTTACGCTGTTCGGCTGGCCCGACATGGAGAAGGAAGAGACGCTCTACGCAATCAAGGTTCCGCGCCTCGGCAGCCTGATCCTGACCCATAGCTGGGACGGCCAGTTCCCGGGCCTCAAGGAATACGCGAGGGAAGACCGTCCAAACTCGACCGTCGTGTTCTGGAGCTTCCGGGTCATGGTCGGGCTCGGGATGCTGATGCTGCTGCTCGGCGCCTGGGGACTATGGCTGCGCTGGCGCAAACAACTCTATGAAAATAGGCTGTTCCTGCGCTTCGCCACCTGGATGGGTCCCGCGGGCCTGATTGCCATCCTCGCCGGCTGGTACACGACCGAGATCGGCCGCCAGCCATGGATCGTCTATGGCGTCATGCGCACCAAGGACGCGGTCTCAAACCACTCTGTGCTGGCAATGAGCACCACGCTTATCGTCTTCGTCGTGGTCTATTTCATCGTCTTCGGCATTGGCACCAGCTACATGCTCAAGCTGGTTGGTAAAGGCCCTGAAGTGGACGAGCACGATCCGGGCGAGGACGATCAGCATGGCCGGCCAGCGCGCCCGCTATCCGCCACCCACGAACAGATCGACATGTTCGCGCCGACCCACGCCGACAGGAAAGGCTGAACCGATGGGCATCGATCTTCCAGTCGTCTGGGCCGTTATCATCGCCTTTGGCCTGATGATGTATGTCATCATGGACGGGTTCGATCTCGGCATCGGTATCCTGTTCCCCTTCGTTCGCGACCGCGAGCAGCGCGACACCATGGTCAACACCGTCGCCCCGGTCTGGGACGGCAACGAGACCTGGCTCGTGCTCGGCGGCGCTGCCCTGATGGCCGCCTTCCCGCTTGCCTATGCCGTCATCCTCAGTGCGCTCTACCTGCCGCTGGTACTGATGCTGCTTGGGCTGATCTGGCGCGGGGTTGCCTTCGAGTTCCGCTTCAAGGCCGACCAGCATCACAGGGCATTCTGGGACAAGGCCTTTGCCGGCGGCTCCTACGTCGCCACCTTCTTCCAGGGCGTGTCGCTCGGTGCCTTCCTCGACGGCTTCAAGGTCGAAAACAATGCCTATGCCGGTGGAGCGCTCGACTGGATCACGCCCTTCAGCCTGTTCACCGGCTTCGGCCTGATCGTCGCCTACGCACTTCTCGGCAGCACGTGGCTGATCATCAAGACCGAAGGCGTGCTGTATGACCGCATGGTGGCGCTGGCGCGCCCAATCACGCTTGCCTTGCTTGCCGTCATCGGCATCGTCAGCCTGTGGACGCCGCTCGCCCACCCCGACATTGCCGAACGCTGGTTCAGCTTCCCCAACATCGCTTTCTTCTCGCCGGTGCCCATTCTCGTGCTTTTCGCCACGTGGCTGATCCTGCGCAGCCTGCAAGGTGCACCGCATGCTGGGCCATTCATCCTGGCGCTGTTTGTGCTGTTCCTCGGCTACAGCGGGCTCGGCATCAGCCTGTGGCCGAACATCATCCCGCCTGACATCACCATCCGAGAGGCCGCCTCCCCGCCGCAGAGCATGGGCTTTGCGCTTGTCGGCGCGCTGTTCATCATCCCCTTCATCCTCGGCTACACCGCATGGTCGTATTACGTATTCCGCGGCAAGGTTAAGGCTGGCGAGGGCTACCACTGATGGCGGCCTCCTCCCAGGCACCGGTATCGTGGCCGAAGCGGATCGGCTGGCTGGTCCTCATCTGGACAGTCAGTGTGCTGGGGCTAGGTGCCGTGGCCTATCTCTTCCGCTTGCTGATGAATTTTGCCGGCCTCACCGTGTGAATTATGGAATGATCTGATGTACAGCAACGTCACCCAGACGCTCGGCCAGCGCATGCTTCATGACCGGATCTATGCCGGCGATGTGCTTCGTTTCGGCGCACTTTCGCCGATGCGCGAGCTCGTCAGCTTCACGCGAGCCTTTCTGGAAGATGCGTTCGGGCCCTTCGTACCGACAGAGATCCATCGCCACCTGTCGCATCAAGAGCAGACGGAAAGCTTTGCGCAACGCCAACGCGATTTCGCCCGGTCGCCCGAGGTAAGGCTGTTATGGCGAAATGTCTTCGAGGCCTGTGGCCTGGACGCGCAAGGGCTCGCCCGCGACGCGCTCTACCTCAGGTTCCAGCCGCACCAGGATCCCGGCACCGTCGTGCCGCGTGCCCGCACCACTGCAACCATCGCCTTCCACCGCGACACCTGGGGCTCCAACCTCTATGCCCAGACCAACTGGTGGGCGCCCATCTACGACATCGATGAAGGGCGGACCTTTGCGATCTACCCCTCGCTTTGGGATCGTCCGGTCGCAAACACCAGCGCCGACTTCGACCTTTCCGCACTTTTGGAGCGATCGAAATCAGGTGGACGCAACGCCGTCGATGCCGATGCGGCGATACCTCACCTGACCGAGGAGCTGGAGGTCAGCGACGCGACGCCGGTGGTCATAGCACCGGGCGAAATCATCGCGTTTTCCAGCGCTCACGCCCATGCCGGCGTGCCGAATTCGACCTGCCTGACCCGCATCTCGCTCGAAACCCGCACGCTGTGGATCGACGATGTTCGCTCAGGTCGCGGCGCGCCCAATGTCGATGGCTTTGCGCGCTGGATGTCGCCCGGCATGTTCCGCAGGGTGAGCGACGAGACCCCGCTGCATGAAATCCTTGGCATGAACCGTATCGAGCGTTTTGCCGGCCCGATGCCGGCCAGCGTAGTCTCCGCGCTCTAGGCTACACAACCATCGACGACATCGACGACTGCTGGCCAAGCAGGTCGGCGACGGTCTCAAGGCTCGCGGCAAGCGAAGCCTGGTTGGGCGCCGCACCTAGACCAAGGCGCACCGCCTCGGGAGCGGGACCGGTAACCGAGAATGCATCGCTGGTGACGACGCCAATGCCGACTGAACGCAGGCGTGCTGCAAAGTCGCTCCGATTCCAGTCCCGCGGAAGCTTCAGCCAGACGTGAAAACCTTCGGCGTCTGCCTGCACGAGGCTGGACGGCAGCAGTTGCGACGCAATCGCTTGCCGCTGTTTGGCTTCGGCGCGGATTGCCATCAGCACGGACTGGGCGACGCCGGTCTCGATCCACCGCGTGGCAAGCGACGCGGTGAGCGGCGAAGCCATGCCGGCGGTCGCCCGGATGGCGCCTGCCAGGTGGGCGACCGTGCGCTCCTGCGGCACCACCACGTAGGCCACGCGCAGGGCCGGCGCCAGGCACTTGGCCAGGCCGGCAATGTGGTAGGTGATTTCAGGCGCCAGTGCCGCGAAAGCAGCTATCGGATTGACCGGCAGGGCACCATAGGCATCGTCTTCGACGATCAGCACATCGTGCTGGCGCGCGATCGCCACGATCCGCTCGCGCCGCGCTTGCGACAACGTTGTCGTCGTCGGATTGTGCAGAGTCGGCGTGCAATAGATCAGCTTGGGCGCGCGCTTGCGGCAGGCTTCCTCGAAGGCTTCGGGGATCAGCCCTTCCGCATCCATTGCTACACCGGCGACGCCGATACGCAGATGCTCGGCAACCGCAAGCAGGCCGGGATAGGTCAGCGCTTCGGCGCAGATTGTCTCGCCCGGGGCGGCCAATGCTCCCAGCAGCGCCAGCAACGCACCTTGCGCACCGGGGCAGACCATCAACCGGCCCGGACCGATATCGCCCAGCCGGGGTGCCAGCCACATCGCTCCCGCGGCGCGGTCGCGCAAAGTGCCTCCGGCTTCCTGATAGCGCATCAACAGGCCAAGGCCGTCGCCAGCCTGCAGCTCGGCGATGCCGTCCCACATCCTCGCGGCCAGCTCCGGGTCGTCGAAGCGTGGTGGCAGGTTCATGCTCATGTCGACGACGCCGGTTACCGTTGACGGAGTGCCAGCTGGACGACGCATCCTGACATAGGTGCCCTGCCCGACCCGACCTTCGACCAGCCCGCGCTTGCGCGCCTCGGCATAGGCACGGCTGACCGTGGTGAAGTCGATGCCAAGCTGGTCGGCAAGCGTCCGCTGCGGCGGCAGGCGGAAGCCGCCGGGCAGCCGGCCCGAAGCGATGTCGACCGACAGGGCATCGGCTATGGCCAGATAGAGCGGACCGTCGGCCTTCGAAATCGAAGGGGACCAATTGTTGACAGTCATGACGCCACAGGTTCCATCATCGTTTTCCATATATATGCATAATGTATGCCGATAGCCACCATCCTGGCTGTGAAGAACGAGCCTTTCCTTTTGCGCCGCGGCGTGAGCCGGCAACCCGCATCAAGGTTTTGTTTGCAGCACTAGACCAGACAATGAATCGACGCGGGGACCGCACGCGCATAGGCTGGGCGTCGCATAGTCGTCACAAGGCAAACGCAGACTGCCCGTGCTGCAGCCACTGAAGGCGCAATCCGCCGGACCTTGCGATCGGTGGATACTCGCCCTGCCATTTCTCGAACGCGACCTGCAACCGCGCGCAATCTGCTCGAATTCAACAGAAGGAGACTGGTTATGCCATCGGTAAAGAATATCGTTCTTGTCCATGGCGCCTGGGGCGATGCCTCGCACTGGCGCCATGTCATTCCCCCGCTCCACGCCAAGGGCTACAAGGTCGCTGCGGTACAGAACCCGCTGACTTCGCTGGCCGACGACATAGACCGCACGTCAAAGCTCGCCGCCGCACAGGATGCACCCACTCTGCTGGTCGGCCACTCCTATGGCGGCGCAGTCATATCAGGCGCAGGCCACGTCCCGAACGTCGTCGGACTGGTCTACATCGCCGCTTTCGCGCCAGAGGAAGGCGATAGCCTTGGCAGCATCTTTGCCCGTCGTGAACCGCCTTCCGGGGCCGCCAGCATCCGCCCCGACAAGGAGGGTTTTCTCTGGCTCGCCCAGGACACGTTCCGCCAGAGCTTCAGCCAGGACCTGGACGAAACCGAAGCACTGGTGATGGCGGTGACGCAAAAGCCAATCGCGGCGCGTTGCTTCGAGGACAAGGCCGGTCCGGCCGCCTGGCACACCAAGCCGAGTTGGTACCAGGTCTCGAGCCGCGACAACATGATCCCGCCTGAAACCGAGCAGTGGATGGCGGACCGCATCAAGACGCGCAAGACCATCACGCTCGATGCCAGCCACGCCTCGCTGGCCTCGCATCCCAATGAGATTGTCGCGCTGATCGAAGAGGCGGCAAGATCGTTCTGACCAAACGCAGCCAGTCCTGTCCGGTCGCGCCAGCCGCGGCCGGACGTCAGATCGAACGCCCACCACTGTCACATACAAGTGCAAAAGCCTGAACCTGCCGGTTAAAAACCGCAATCGGCAGGCTATTCCTTGCAGCCTCCTCATCAATCTGATTCCCTGAGCCGGTCCGATTCGGGCAGGGGCGCTGCGCAGGAAACGGAACTATGAGCACTTCCAAGAAACCTGAGATCTCGGAAATGAGGCCGAAGCTGACCGTTATCGGTGTCGGCGGCGGTGGCGGCAACGCCGTCAACAACATGATTGCCGAAGGTCTCGAGGGCACTGAGTTCATCGTCGCCAACACAGACGCCCAGGCGCTGACCATGTCGAAGGCTGCGAAGCTGGTTCAGCTCGGCGCCGTGGTGACCGAAGGCCTCGGTGCCGGTTCCCTACCAGAGGTCGGCCAGGCCGCAGCCGAGGAATCGATCCACGAAATCATGGACCAGCTTGCCGGCACGCATATGTGCTTCGTGACGGCCGGCATGGGCGGCGGCACCGGAACAGGTGCTGCACCAGTCATTGCAAGGGCAGCGCGGGCGGCAGGCATCCTTACCGTCGCCATCGTCACCAAGCCCTTCACCTTCGAAGGCAAGCGGCGCATGCAGATGGCCGAACAGGGCATCGAGCTTTTGCGCCAGGCCGCCGACACGGTGATTGTCATTCCGAACCAGAACCTGTTTCGCATCGCAAACGCCAAGACCACTTTCGAGGATGCGTTCGGCATCGCCGACAAGGTGCTTTATTCCGGCGTCAGCTGCATCACCAACCTGATCGTCAAGGAAGGCCTGATCAATCTCGACTTCGCCGACGTCAAGACGGTGATGCGCGACATGGGGCGCGCCATGATGGGCACGGGCGTCGGCAGCGGCGAAAACCGCGCCAGCAAGGCGGCCGAAGCGTCAATCGCCAACCCGCTCATCGATGAGAACTCGATTAAGGGCGCCAGGGGCGTGCTGATCTCGATCTCCGGCGGCATGGACATGACGCTGTTCGAGGTCGACGAGGCGGCCACCCGCATCCGCGAGGAGGTCGGCGACGAAGCCGACATCATTGTCGGCGCGATCTTCGACAACTCGCTCCAGGGCCAGTTCAAGGTATCAGTGGTTGCCACCGGGCTGTCTGCGCCGACGTCGCAAGGCGAGCCGGTCGTCAACATGCGTGGCGAACCCGCGCCGGGCTCGATGCAGCCCTACCACTGAGGCTGAACGCCAGGAACCAGCCGCCAAGGCGGCTGGTAAGCCAGCTGGACTGGCTCAGTCCCTGTTTCTTGTCATCTCGGCAGCAAAGGTAAAGTGGCGCATCACCAATGCCTGCAGATGCTCGGACAGGCCGGCCTTCTCCACCGCCTGGCGCATGCATGTCAGCCAGAGATCGCGCAGTTCCGGGCCGATCGCCACATGCTCGTGGATTTCCTTCAGGCGCGAATGCCCGTGCTTCTGGACATAGTAGCTCGGACCACCGAAGAAGCCTGAGAGATAGTTGAACTGTTCCTCGCGCGAATGCGCGACGCCATGTCCCCTGCGGTGCAACAGGTGCAGCTCAGCAGCAGCCTCGTCCTGCTCGACGATGTCGTAGAAGATCTCGACTAGCCGTCGGACGGCTTCTTCGCCTCCGAGTTCGAGATAGAGCGAACGCCCTTTTGGCTGCACAGCTTCGTTCACGACAGCGACCTCCTCCCAGTTACGATGCGTGTCGCACTGACTGTCCGGACATCCGGCATCGCACGGTCAAAGCCTAGCAGCAGAGCCCCTCACGACAAGGCCGGCGCGCTGCGACCTATTAGCCATCACTCATTCGTCGGTGACGATGACATCCATCGGAATGTCGTGCGGCTGCGGATAGATCGTGGCGATCCGGCTGCCGGTGTAACCCACGCCGACGACCAGCGGACGCTTCGGCATGGCGGCGAGCGTGCGGTCGAAGAAGCCGCCGCCATAGCCCAGCCGATAGTTCGCATCATCGAAACCGACGACGGGCGCGATGACGACATCGGGCAGGATCGCTGGCCCATTGGCGGGAACTAGAATGTTCCAGACGCCCCGCTCCAGCGGGTCGCCCGGCGACCAGGCGCGAAACTCGAGCGGCCAGGCTTTCTTGACGACGACGGGCAATGCGATCCTGCCGCCGCGCGCGATCACTCTGACAGCCCAGTTGCGAAGATCCGGCTCGCCGCGGAAAGGCCAGTAGACACTGACGATCCGTCCGCTGACCTTACCGATTGCCAAGTCGAGTTCGGCGGCGATGCGTTCGGAGCAAGCCTTGCGCTCGTCGGGATCGGCAAGCAGCCGCTCGTCGATCAGGCGCGCGCGCTCTGCCTTGCGCCATCGCGCAACATCAGCCCACGCGTCCATGGGAGCCGTTTCGGCTCGGTAGCCCGGTTCGAGTTCATGCATGAAGCAAGGTGGCGAGGCGTATTCCCGTGTATCGGCAGGAATGCTTTTTTCGTCAGCCATCATTTTCGCGTCCCGTATTCGCGGCGAGATCGATCGTCGTTACAGAAAAGTTGCGCTCCATCAATCCGGAAGGCAAACGGAATTAAATGCTGCATTGATGCAATTATTTTGCACTAATGCGCCTATGGACATCGATCGCGCCCGCACGTTCCTCGAAATCGTTCATTGCGGCAGCTTCCTCAGGGCGGCCGATCGACTCCATGTCACCCAGACGACCGTCAGCGCCCGCATCCGCACGCTCGAGAATGAACTCGGGCGGCAATTGTTCGTGCGCAATCGCAATGGGGCGCAGCTGACCCCGGCCGGCCGCGAGTTCGAGCGCTTCGCCCAGTCCTTCGTCCAGATATGGGAACGCGCCCGCTACCAATTGGCCATCCCCTCCGGGCGGACGAGCGTCGTTGCGCTGGGCGGTGAGCTCAGCCTGTGGAACCCGCTGCTGCTCGACTGGCTGGTGTGGATGAAAAAGGCAAAGCCGGAGATTGCCGTTCACGCCCATGTCGGTGTGCCGGACCAGTTGCTCGACCAGCTCCGGAACGGCGTGCTCGACATCGCGGTACTCTATGCGCCGAAGCTTCTGCCTAGCTTCAAGGTCGAGATACTTCAGGAAGAGCAGCTCGTACTGGTCAGGACCAGGCCCGGCAACGGTAGGCCCGACGCCGACACCTATGTCTATGTCGATTGGGGGCCATTGTTTGCCGCCCAGCACGATGCCAATTCGACGGCGTTCGGCGAGCCAGGCCTTGTTGTCGGCCTTGGCCCGCTCGGCCTGAGCTACATCCTGCGCGCCGGCGGCATGGGTTATTTCCGCAAGGGCGTGGTTGCACCCTTGATCGCCGCAGGCGAGCTGGAGGCTGTCGAAGGCGCGCCGGAATTTACCTATCCGGTCTACGCCGTCTGGCCCGAAGCAAGCGAAGCGCGGAGCGACATACAAGAGGCGCTTGCAGGGCTGAGGCAGACGGTCCGCTAAAGATGCGTCGCCCGCCGCCGATCAGGCGCTGCCGATGACCCGCATCAAGCGCAAATCGTGGCTGCAACGGTGCTGCCGGCACGCAGCCGCTAGTGCCGCGCCAAGCACCTCTATGTCGGAAATTTCATGTGGACGCCAGCCGCACGGGCAGCCATCGGGGCAGGCATGAACGTCGGCCACTTCGCGGTAGATCGACCCGACCGCCTGTGCGGCAAGGCGCATCACTGCAATTGGCGACAGTCCTGTCTTATGCATGACTTCGCAAAACTCGTTCATGATCGTTGCGCGGATATGCGCCGACGCCTCTTCGCTGCGGCGCTCGATCTCGGCCATCTTTGACACTCGATAGTCTCCAGCTGATGTGTTGTCTCGGAACGGTCCGGCCCTGCCTCAGGCCGGGCGGCGTAGATCCGTCGTGGCGGTCTTGTCCTGATCCAGGGCGAAATCCGATGCGGTGGCCCGCAGCGCCTGGCGCGCGGCTTCGAGCTTGCGCATCGCCTCGAACATCGTCTCGCGGTCGGCACGGTGGCGTTCGAGTTCAACTGCGAAAACAGCATTGCCCACGCTGTGGGGCTGGGGCGCCGCGTTGACACGCTTCAGGCTCAGATTGGCCTGTCGCTTTGCCCGGCGAACAAGGGCGCCCAGCGCTTCGACCTCGGCGAAGGTCTCGCGGTAGCGGCGCATGTCGTCGCCCTTCGGCTCACCGGCATCCTTGTAGGGATTGAAATGCATCATGACCTGCTGGCCTCCGACCTGGGCTCATTGTCGCGCACCCGCAAAAAAGGCTCGCGACCAGCGATGACGACCGGCTCTTCGGCGGCGTAGGAGTCTGTCGAAAGCGGCCGGATCTCGACACCCTTGCCGTATTGCAGTTTCTGCCAATGCCCCGCCTGCGGGCGGGCGATGTCGTGGCGATCGCAGGCCTGCGCTATCTGCTGGTCGCGCACGCCAAGCTGGATGGCAATTTCGGTCATCGGTCGCGACCAGACCAGCTGATGAAGCTCGGCACGCGTCAGTTCGACAACGGCGCTGTTGGCCCGCAAGCCCAGCCTGCTGATCCGGTGCGTCCCGACATTCATTGCCGAAAGAGCTGTTGCCACGACCTTGTTCCATCGTGCCGACGGTGGCCGTCGCGGCCATCCTGTCCCGAGCACAAAAGGAACATATAAAACATGACTATAAATATCAAGTTTAGTTTGATCAGGTTTTTCTCGTCAGCGAGGGCCACGACCTCGCCGCCAGGGCGTCACCGGCGCCCTAGAACTCAGACCGCGTGGCCCGGCGCGTCGTCGTCTTCGACCTCCGGTTCCGACTGCTCGAAGCCTGCTTGCCAGGCAACGATCCTTCGGACGCGCGCTTCATCACCGATACGCTCGGCCAAGCGCGCCTTCTGCCGCAGCGCGACGCGCAACGCCGCCCGGGCTTGGCGCCCGGCGGGTGCCTCAACGGGATCGAGATCCCTGCCGGCCTCCAGCGCATTGTCGATATAGGCCTTGCCGGCGAGGGCTTCGGCTGTGCCGAAGCGACTCATTAGTTCTTGGAACTCGCTGTGCAGGGTCAGGTCGAATGGTCGGTGCTGGCCCAGCGGGTCGATAACAGGATTACCCGGATGCAATCCACCGACAGGCAGAAGGCCCGTTGGGATCGGCGTGTTGGCCGAATGCGTGCGGCCACCCTTCAGCAGCTTCGGCAGCAGATGCGTGTGCGGCCCCTCCGGCGAGACACCCCCCGTGTCTGGTCCGCCGATCTTCTGGTACACCTCGACACGGCCGAGATTGGTCAGCGCAACGCGATGCGGGTGAGCGGCGAGGATCGCCGGCATCGCCTCATTGCCATGTTCGAACAGCGAGCGGCCGAGATTGGCGCGCAGCACGGCCAGCAGCTTCGGTTCGCTGGTGCGGATGCAGAAGTCGCATTGCGGCAAGGACAGCCCCATGTCGAACAGGATGCCCGTGCGGTCGATGCCCCGGATCGCGTGATCATCCGGGCCGATCTCGCTCAGCACGCTTCGGCCGCTGCGCCGCGCCTTGGATTCAGGAAGGCACAACGCCACCGCCTGGCTCCAGCGATGCCGCTTCGGGCTCAGCGTCTCGTAGGCGACGGGCACCAGTTCGCCCAGCATGCCGCGGTCGACGCGAATGCCGCCGCGCCGGGTGGCCCGAGTCAGCAGATGCGTGTCGTCGATCACGGCGACCTCGCCGTAATCCTGATGGAACTCGGCGATGGCGCCGAAGGTGCCCATGCTCCATCCGCTGCGCCAGTCGGTCAGGTGGTGGCGCAGCAACTGCTCGAGAAAGCTCATGGTCGTGCTCCGGTGTCGGCGGCAATCAGATCGAGCGGCTGCACCACCAGCCCGCCCGACGTCTCGCCGAAGAAGGCCTCGACGCCATAGACGTCGCGCAGGGTTCGGGCGGTCAGCACTTCAGCCGGCGTGCCATCGGCGACGATCCGGCCGGCGTCGATGAGCAGCAGGCGGGTGCACCAGCGGGCAGCGAGCCCGAGGTCGTGCAGCGAGGCCACTACGCTCCGCCCGTGGGCTGCCAGATCGGCGAACAGACGCATGAGCGTGATCTGGTGCGACGGATCAAGGCCGGCAGTCGGCTCGTCGGCGAGCAACAGCGGCGTCTCCTGTGCCAGCGCCCGGGCGATCAGCACGCGCGCCTTTTCGCCACCCGACAGTTCGGTCGCCGCACGCTCCCGGAAGCCGTCGACCTCCATCTTGCGCATCGCCGCTTCGATGGCCTTGCGGTCGGCAAGGCCAAGCGATGCGAAGCTTGGCCGATAGGGCGAGCGGCCAAGCCCGACGAGCATCTCGACCGGCACGGCCCAGGCGATCTCGCGCTCCTGCGCGACATAGGCCATGTGCCGGGCACGTTCCTTGGCGCTGACATGGGCGGCATCGAACGCCCCCAGCGCGACAGTTCCTTCGGACGGCGTAAGCCCGAGCAAAGCCCGCAGCAAGGTCGACTTGCCGGCACCGTTCGGACCGATCAGGCCGACGAATTCGCCCGCCATGATCGAAAAAGACACGCCCTTTAGCACCGGCCGGCTGCCGAGTGACGCAGTGAGATTTTGAACGTCGAGCAGCATCAGGCGAGCTTCCTTCTCGTGCGATAGACAAGCCAGAGGAAGAACGGCGCGCCGACGATGGCGGTCAGAACACCGAGCTTGAGGTCGCGACCTGGCGCAATGATCCGAACCAGTATGTCGGCGGCGAGCAGCATGCAGGCGCCGCCCAGGGCACTCGCCGGCAACAGCCGCGACGGGCGTGCGCCGACCAGCGGCCTGAGCATATGCGGCACGACGAGGCCGACGAAACCGATGGCGCCCGACACCGCCGTTGCTGCGCCCACGGAAGCCGCCGTACCGAAGACGGCCAGCAACTGCACGCGGCGCATGTCGACGCCCATGCTCGCCGCGGTCTCGTTGCCAAGTGTCAACGCATCGAGCGCCCGCCCAAGAGCCGCCAGCATCGCCCAGCCGACCAGCATGAACGGCAAGGCGAGCCAGACATGGGTCATCGACCTGTCGGTGAGCGAACCGAGCATCCAGAACATGATTTCGAGTGCTGCGAACGGATTGGGCGACAGGTTGAGTGCCAGCGAGGTCATCGCACCGGCGAAGCTCGATACGGCGACGCCGGCAAGGATGATTGTCAGCGTGCTGCCACGCAGTCCGGCAAGCGCCTGAACCACCACGACGGCGAGCACGGCCGCAGCCAAGGCGGACAACGGCAATGCGAACGGGAAGACAATGGTCAGGCCGGAATAGATGGCGATCACCGCGCCCAGCGAGGCCGAGGCACTGACGCCGATCAGCCCCGGTTCGGCCAGCGGATTGCGCAGATAGCCCTGCAGCGCGGCACCGGAAAGCCCGAGTGTTGCGCCGACCATCAGTCCGAGCAGCGCGCGCGGCAGGCGGATCTCGCGCATGATCAGTTCGATGGCACCGGCCTTGTCGGAGAACAATGCGGCGATGCTGTCGGCGAAACCGAGAGCCGCCGGACCGACGGTGAGCGAGAGCAGGAACAGGACCGTAGCCAGGATGACGAGAACAGCCAGCACCAGCCGATAGCGGGAGGTATCGCTCATTTGGCCTCTCCCTTATTCGGTTGGCTTGCGGCGTCGCGCAGCAGGCGGGCGGCTTCGAGCGTGAAGGGTGCGCCGCAAATGGTGTAGCGCGACGGCACAGCCACCGCCCTGCCTTGCGCTGCGACCGCACGGTATGCCGGATGAACGAAGTTTTCCTGGGCGAGTGCCGGGGCGCCGTAGTCTTCGCCGCCCCCGGCGATGAGGTCCGGCTTGCTCAGCACCAGCATCTCCAGCGGCAAGCGCGCCGTGCCGCTAAGTCCGAGTTTGTCGGCGACATTGACGAGCCCGGAAAGCTTGACGATTTCGTCGACAAGTGTGCCGGCACCGGAGGTGTAGCTGTTGGCATAATAGGTCGCGACCGTCTTGTGCGAGGCACTCCCCTCGCCCAGTTCGGTCACGCCGCGGTCCAGCTCGGTGACGAGTTCGGCAGCCCGTTCGCGCCGCTCCAGCACCTCCCCCATGCGAAGGATGTTCGACCTGATATCGGCGATGGAACTGTCAGGCGCAAACTCCTCGACCCTGATCCCCAGCCGCCTGAGCAGCTCAACCGTGGTTCGTGTCGTATAGGTACCGGCCAGCACCAGATCCGGTTGCATCAGGAACACTTCCTCGGCGAGGCCGTGGTTGACCGCTAGGCCACTTGCCTGGTCGGCCAGCACTGACGTGTTGGGGTCGCTTGCCAGATAGGAGACCGAATGCAACTGCCCCTTGGCCGCCACCAGCATGGCCAGTTGGTCGGTGCAGACATTCATGGAAACGACCCTTAGCGGCGGCGCGGCGAACGCAAGTGCTGGCCAGCAGAGCACGGAAGCGACACCGGCCAGTGCAGTGAGCAGCGCCCCCGAAAGGGCCCTGCCGGATACGGGGTGGTTGGTGGACACGTTACCTCGCATCAGAACACACGCGTGAAGCTCAGATTGAAGGTTCGGCCCTGCGCGCGATAGTTGGTGACAGTCGAATATTGTTCATCGAACAGGTTCTCGACCGAAAACTTCAGGCTCGACCGCTCGTCGAAAGTGTAGTTGGCGGCGAAATCCACCGTCACATACTCCTGCAGCTTGACGGTGTTGGCAGCATTTGCGTAGCGCGCTGCGCCGTAGAGCAGCTTGGTGGTAAGGTCCAGGCTGTCGCTGGCGGCAAAGCTCACTTCGGCGGCCGCCTTGAAGCGGTCGCGGTAAGGGATGTAGCGGCCGTTATCCTCATTCTTCGGCGAACGGTAATCGATCGACACCTTGCCGCTCCAGCGATCGTTGAACTCGTGCGACAGGCTGGCCTCGATACCGGTCACCTTTGCGCGCGCGACGTTGAACGGCAGGTAGGTGGGAGGGTTGGAGGCGATCGCGTCTGTAAGCCAGGTCTGATAGAACGCCACGTCAAGTGTGGTCCGGTCGGTCGGCCGCCAGTTGACGCCGACTTCGTAGGATTTCGACTTCTCCGGCCTCAGGTTGGGGTTCGAATAGTTGGGATAATAAAGGTCGTTGAAGGTCGGCGCGCGGAAGCCGGTGCCATAGGATGCCCGCGCCACAAGGTCGGGGACAATCTCATAGCTGGCACCGATATTGTAGGTGGTGGCGCCTCCGAACTGTTCGTTGTGGTCGTAGCGCAGGCCGCTGTCGATCGTCAGCGCGCCATGTTCGACCGAGTACTGGCCGAACACCGCCGCGAGATTTCGGGACGTGACGCCGAAATCGACAGTCGAATCCACCTCCTCGCGATAGGCCTCGGCACCGCCGAGAAGGACATGCCTGGCTTCACCTGTTTCAAAGGACTTTTCCGTCGAAGCGAAGATGCCGTAGCGCCTGGTGTCGAACGCGCTGCTGCCAGAAATGCCGTCTCGAAAATTGGTCGAATAGTCCAGGCTGCTGGATAGCTCGACCGTCGAACTCCAGCTGTCAGAGTGCTTCAGCCGCGCACCGATCTTGCCGGCGAAGGTGTTGGTGTCGACTTCGTTGGCGGAAGGGGCAGAGGCGTCATACTGGCTGCGGCCGCGTGCGAAGAGACCGTCGGCATAAAGCCTGCCCCAGGCATACTCCTTTGCCAGTGCGAAATTGAGCGAGCCATGAAGGAAGCCGTCATTGTCGGGCTCGTGTCCCCAGGCCAGCGGCGTGGTGAAGTCGTAGCCACGCGTACCCAGGATGCTGCCACCGACGGAGTAGTCGACACCGCCCGTGGTGCGGCCGCGCAGATCGCCAGAGACATACCCGCCCCAGGGATGCGTGACGCCAGTCGTAACGCTGCCGCAGGCGTCGCGGCCGTCGGCGCATTGGCCGCCCTGCCTGGTGATGATGTTGATGACGCCGCCGATGGCATCAGCGCCATATTGGGCCGAGTGCGGTCCCTTGGCGATTTCGACGCGCTCGATCGAAGAAAGCGGGATGTTGAAAATGGAGCTGGTGCCGCTGGTGGGCGAAGCCGTGCGAACGCCGTTGACCAGCACCAGAGTCTGGCCGGCCGACATGCCGCGTAGATAGACATTCGAGGCCGAGCCCTGGCCGCCATAGCCGATGATCGAAACGCCGGTGTAGCGTTTCAGCAGCGACGGCAGGTCGGGCGCTGACGACCTGGCAAGCTCCTGCTCATCGATGACGGTGACCGACGAGGTCGACCGAACAAGCGCCGTCTCACGCCGGAGTGGCGTCGTCACGATCAGGCGCGGCAGCACGGTCACATTGCCGCTCGCGGGTAGCTGCTGCGCGTGGGAAGATATTGGAAATGCCAGCGCGATGGCGCCGGCGGCTAAAGTCAGTTTCTGCATTTCTGCCCCCAAATGGCTTGGTGGGCGCGACAAGGATCGCACCCGGTTTCCAAACCGCAGGCAAGACAGGTCGGCAGGCAGACTCTGGGACAAGATTGACCCGACGGCCTTCCGCATGCGGCAACACTTTCGATGTCACCGCCACGAGCGACCGCGCCTGACCACACCCCGTGGACAAGCATGGGTGACTGGAACGGGCAGGTCTCCTGACTTCCGTGTCATAGCCTTTTTCCGCCTTCCCGAACGCACGAATGCGTTCAGTGGCACAGTGGAAGAGGCTCAACGGTTACAGTTGCGGGGGCAGTCACGGATTTGGCCTTGCGACCTCACCGTGTTCCCTTTTCATCCACCTCTCGGTGGAACCGATTCCGAGGCGGACGCTACTCAAGCAATGTCCACCTTGTCAATCAAGTTTGATCAACAGAAGAAGAAAAACTTTCGATTTCAAATAGATATAGAGAAAACGGCCTAGTTCAAAGCCGCCGCTTTTCTGCTTCTGTACATTGCCGGGCAAGTCCCTTGAGGAACTGCCGCCACGATTTCACGCTCGAGCGGGGTTCAGCCGAGCAAGGTCCTTGTCAGCGCATGGTCCTTGTCGGCAAGTCCGTCGATGACACTGAAATGATGCCTATCGGGCTCAACCACCGTCACCGTGGCGGCGCCAAGGCCGGTCCAGATATTGGCGAGCAAATCGTTCTGGCGCAGGAACTCCGCCCGTTCTCCGCCGCCGACCCAGCAGGTGATGCGCGCGCCAGCGACCGGCCGCAGCAGAGCGGGGCTCTCGGCCAGCGCTTCGGCTTCGTCGATGTGCAGCGTCTTGTTCATGCCGGTGTTCATCAAGGACCTGAGGTCATGGACGCCGGAGAGCGAGACGACATGGCGGATACGGGACTGTAATTCAGGCGCAAGCGGCGAACCGGCTGCGACCATGCGGGAGACCAGATGTCCGCCGGCGGAATGGCCGGTCAGCATGATCGGGCCTTCGACAAGTCCGGCTGCTTTGCCAACCGCCGCGCCGACCTCACGCACGATGTCGCCGATCCTGACTTCCGGACACAAGGTGTAGGACGGCATCGCCACCGCATAACCGCTATCGACGGAACCCTTGGCGAGATGCGACCAAAAACTCTTGTCCAGTGCCATCCAGTAGCCGCCATGCACAAACACGACCAGGCCTTTGGGCGCGCCTTCAGGCAGGAAAAGGTCGAGCCGGTTACGCGGCTTGTCGCCATAGGCGATGTCGAGCTGCGCCCTATCAGCAGTCGACAGGGCCTCGCGAAACGACTGCGCCGGCTCGACCCAGGCAGCAGGCCAACGGTCGCCACCGGCGATGTTGGCGCCATTGGTGTAGGCGTTGTCCCAATCGGTGATGTGACGTTCGAACACTCGGCCCCTCCCAGGCAATGACATTCGGCACCAAAGCAATGGCCAGCCCACCGGATCGCGTCAATGGGCCAGCACCAAAAACTTTATGCTTGAAATAATTTTGGTCCGGTGCAATTCTCAATCATCAGCCGAGAACGTGGGAGGTCTCGCTGTGCCAAACGCCGGTCGCAGTTTCGATCGCGCAAGGGGTGCGCCGCTTGTCGGACGTGACCCCCTATTTCCGGCGCGAAGCCTCCCCCGAGTAACGCATTCAAACGCACGCACGGCCACTTGCCGGGGCGATCAGCAGGTAGGGGACAGCCGCAGAATGCTTGGACCGTCAGCGCATATCGACACTTTCACGCGCGACAACCTGCCGCCTGCCGAGCAGTGGCCGGATTTCCTGCTCGACGGCTTCGATTACCCCGAACACCTCAATGCCGGCGTCGAACTGACCGACCGGCTTGTCGAAAAGGGCCTCGGCGACCACACTGCCCTGATCGGCAATGGCCGCCGCCGTACCTACAAGGAGCTGTCCGACTGGACCAACCGGCTGGCGCATGCGCTGGTCGAGAACTACGGCGTCAAGCCAGGCAACCGAGTGCTGATCCGCTCGGCCAACAACCCCGCAATGGTCGCCTGCTGGCTGGCCGCCACCAAGGCCGGAGCAGTTGTCGTGAACACGATGCCGATGCTGCGCGCCGGCGAACTCACCAAGATCGTCGACAAGGCGGAGATCACCATCGCGCTTTGCGACACGCGCCTGATGGACGAGATGGTCGCCTGTGCCAAGGACAGTCCGTTCCTCAAGACCGTGATCGGCTTCGACGGCACCGCCAATCACGACGCCGAGCTCGACCGTGTAGCACTCGACAAGTCCGTCATCTTCGAGGCGGTGAAGACCGGCCGCGACGACGTTGCCCTGCTCGGCTTCACCTCGGGCACCACGGGTGTGCCGAAGGCGACGATGCACTTCCACCGCGACCTGCTTATCATCGCCGACGCCTATGCCAAGGAGGTGCTTTCGGTTACCTCCGACGACGTCTTTGTCGGCTCGCCGCCGCTCGCCTTCACCTTCGGCCTCGGCGGCCTGGCCATCTTCCCGCTTCGCTTTGGCGCGGCTGCGACCCTGCTTGAGCAGGCGACGCCGCCCAACATGATCCACATCATCGAGACCTATAAGGCGACGATCTCGTTCACTGCCCCAACCGCCTATCGCGCGATGCTGAAGGCGATGGACGAAGGCGCCGATCTGTCGTCGCTGCGCGTCGCGGTTTCGGCTGGCGAGACCTTGCCGGGACCGGTGTTCGAGGAATGGCTGGCCAAGACCGGCAAGCCAATCCTCGACGGCATCGGCGCCACCGAGATGCTGCACATCTTCATCTCCAACCGCTTCGAGGACATGAAGCCCGCGTCCACCGGCAAACCCGTCGGCGGCTATGAGGCGCGTGTCGTCGACAGTGAGATGAACGAGGTGCCGCGCGGCACGGTCGGCAAGCTCGCCGTGCGCGGCCCGACCGGCTGCCGCTACATGGCCGATGACCGCCAGCTCGAATATGTTCGCGACGGCTGGAATGTCACCGGCGACGCCTTCTTGCAGGACGCTGATGGCTTCTTCCATTTCGCCGCCCGTTCCGACGACATGATCGTCAGCGCCGGCTACAACATTGCCGGCCCGGAGGTTGAAGCAGCCCTGTTCTCGCATCCCGAAGTCGCAGAATGCGCCGTCATCGGCGCAGAAGACGGCGAGCGCGGCCAGATCGTCGAAGCCTATGTCGTGCTTGTCACTGGCGTGGCCGCCGATGCTGCGACCGTCAAACGCCTGCAGGATCACGTCAAGGCGACGATCGCGCCCTACAAATACCCGCGCTCGGTGAAGTTCATCGACGCCCTGCCCAAGACCCAGACCGGCAAGATCCAGCGCTTCCGGTTGCGTGCGGAGAAAATGAATTGAGCAAGCCGTACGATCCCTCCGTCGAGGGCGCGCAGATGTCGTTCAAGGACCGCATGTCCTACAGCGACTATCTGCATCTCGAAAAGATCCTCGACGCTCAGGCGCCGCTTTCGACCGCGCACGACGAGATGCTGTTCATCATCCAGCATCAGACGTCGGAGCTGTGGATGAAGCTTGCTTTGCACGAGATCGGCTCGGCGATCCGCTCGATCCGCGCCGACAAGCTCGAACCATCGTTCAAGATGCTGTCGCGCGTGTCGCGGATCTTCGAGCAACTCAACAGCGCCTGGGATGTGCTCAGGACGATGACGCCAAGCGAATACACCGAGTTTCGCGACTCGCTCGGCCAGTCCTCGGGATTCCAGTCTTGGCAATATCGCGCCATCGAGTTCATGGCCGGCAACCGCAACATCGCCATGCTGCGCCCACACGCGCACCAGCCCGAACTAGCCGAGAAGCTGGAAGCGGTTCTTGCCCAGCCCTCGCTATACGATGAGGCGATCCTGCTACTTGGTCGCAACGGCTTCGATGTCGGCGCGGATGGCAAGCGCACCGACTGGCGCGAGACCCGCACCGAAAGCGAAGAGGTGCTAGTCGCCTGGCAGACGATCTATCGCGATCCGCAACGCTACTGGATGTTTTATGAGCTGGCCGAGAAGCTGGTTGATTTCGAAGATTACTTCCGTCGCTGGCGCTTCAACCATGTCACCACGGTCGAGCGTATCATCGGGATGAAGCGCGGCACCGGCGGCACGTCTGGCGCTTCGTATCTGAAGAAGATGCTGGAGGTTGAACTGTTTCCTGAACTCTGGAAAGTTCGCACCCGGCTCTAGAACTTCAATTCAATAATCGGGAACACTTGGGAGGAGTACCTAATGAAGAAAATCATTGCGGCCGGAATTTTCGGCCTGTCGCTGGCGGCGTCGGGCTTGGCTTATGCCGAGCCGGTGAAGATCGGGGTCATCACCACCCTTTCAGGCGGCGGCGCGGGCCTTGGCGTCGATATGCGCGATGCCTTTACGCTGGCGATGAAGCAGTCCGGCAACAAGGACGTCGAACTCGTCATTGAGGACGATGCCCAGAAGCCCGAGATCGCCGTTCAGCTCGCTGAAAAGATGATCCAGAGCGACAAGGTCGACCTGTTGACCGGTATCATCTGGTCGAACCTGGCGATGGCAGTGGTGCCGAACGCGGTGGCGCAGGACGTTATCTACCTGTCGCCCAATGCCGGCCCTTCAGCACTTGCCGGCGCCAAGTGCAACAAGAGCTATTTCAACGTCGCCTACCAGAACGACAACTTCCACGAGGCGATGGGCCAATACGCCAACAAGGACTACAAGAAGACCTTCATCCTCGCCCCTAACTATCCGGCCGGCAAGGATTCGCTGACCGGCTACAAGCGCTACTACAAGGGTGAGCTGGCTGGTGAAGTCTACACCCAGGTCGGCCAGACCGACTACGCCGCCGAGATCGCCCAGATCCGCGATTCCGGCGCCGACTCGGTGTTCTTCTTTCTGCCCGGCGGCATGGGCATCTCCTTCATGAAGCAGTATGCCCAGTCGGGCGTGAACATCCCTGTTATGGGACCAGGCTTCTCCTTCGACCAGGACATCCTGCCGGCGGTTGGCGACGCGGCACTCGGCGTCAAGAACTCGGCAAGCTGGTCCAAGGACCTCGACAACGAGGCCAACAAGCAGTTCGTCGAGGCCTTCAAGGCCGAATACAAGCGCCTGCCCTCGGTCTATGCCGCCCAGAGCTGGGACACGGCAAACCTGATCCTGTCGGCGCTCGGCAAGGCTAGCGTCAAGGACAAGGATGCTTTCCGCGCAGCACTCAAGGCCGCCGATTTCAAGTCAGTGCGCGGCGAGTTCACCTTCAACACCAACAACCACCCGGTGCAGAACATCTACGTGCGTGAAGTGATCAAGGAAGGCGACGTGCTGACCAACAAGATCGTTGCCACCGCCTTCGAGCACCACAAGGACGCCTACGCAGACCAGTGCAAGATGTGAGCTAGGCAAGGCCTGACCGTTGCAGGCCGGCTTTTAAACGGAGCGCCCACTCCGCGTCGCTGCACTCGGCAGCTCTCCCCCCTCAAAAGGGGAGAGGAAAGGAGCCAAGCCGCAGACGGCTTTTCCTCTCCCCCCGTCGAACGGGGGAGAGGTGGTTTGCGAAGCTAACCGGAGTGGGGGTCGACTTCCTTCGGTATCGCATTGAAGCGTGGCAGGCGTCCCGCCGCACTGAACCGACAATCCAGCCAGCGAAAGCGTCCCCTTGTCCATAGCACTGCTCCTCGAGCAACTTCTCAACGGGCTGCAGCTCGGAGTGATGCTGTTCCTCATGGCCGCCGGCCTGACGCTGATCTTCGGCGTCATGGGCCTGATCAACCTCGCCCATGGCTCGCTCTACATGATCGGCGCGTTCGCCTGCGCGGCGGTTGCGGCTGCCACCGGCTCGTTCTGGATCGGCCTGGCCGCGAGCCTCGTTGCGGCGGCGGCGGCCGGCGCGATCATCGAAGTGACCGTCATACGCCGCCTCTATGACCGCGACCATCTCGACCAAGTGCTGGCGACATTCGCGCTGATCCTGATCTTCTCCGAAGGCACGCGCTGGGTGTTCGGCTCGTTCCCGCTCTATCTCGACATCCCGCCGCTGCTGCAGGGAGCAGTGCCCCTGCCCGGCGGCGGCCAGTACCAGCTCTACCGTCTGGCCATCATCGGCGTCGGTGTCGTGGTCGCGCTAGGCTTGTATGTGCTGATCTCCCGAACGCGGCTGGGCATGCGTATCCGCGCCGGCGAATCCGATCGCGAGATGATCGCGGCACTCGGCGTCGACATCCGAACCCTCTACACCGTCGTCTTCGCACTTGGCGCTGCACTGGCTGGCCTTGCCGGCGCGCTCGTCGGCGCATTGCAGTCGGTGCAGGTCGGCATGGGCGAACCGGCGCTCATTCTCGCCTTCGTGGTCATCGTCATCGGCGGCATCGGCTCGATCAAGGGTGCCCTGTTCGGCGCCATCCTTGTCGGCGTCGTCGACACGATGGGTCGCTTCCTGCTGCCCAAGGTTCTGGCCCTGATGATCCCCGCCACCCAGGCCGGCCCGATCGGCGCAGCGCTTGCCTCCATGCTGATCTACATCGTCATGGCGCTCATCCTTGCCTTCAGGCCGAGCGGCCTGTTTGCGACGCAGTCGTGAGGGCACCATGACCAACGCACCCTTCATGAACCGCGAAACCCTCGTCAACGTGAGCCTCGCGCTGCTTTTGCTCGGCTTCCCGCTGGCGGCGGAGGCGATGGGCGAGCCGTTCTACATCACGCTCGCCACGCGCATCGCCATCCTGGCGCTCGCTGCTGTCGGCCTCAACATCGCACTCGGGCTTGGCGGGCTGGTGTCGTTCGGCCATGCCGCCTTCTTCGGCCTCGGCGGCTATGCAGCCGGTATCCTAGCCACACACGCCTTCGACGGCGCGCCGCTGTTCGCCGGTATCCCGGGCACGGCATCAATGCCCGTCATATGGCTTGTCGCGGTCGTGGTCTGCGGCCTGATCGCATTGCCGATCGGCGCCATCAGCCTGCGCACAACGGGCGTCTACTTCATCATGATCACGCTCGCCTTCGCGCAGATGATCTACTACTTCGCCGTGTCGTGGCCGGCCTATGGCGGCGAGGACGGGCTTTCGATCTATGTTCGCAACGAATTCCCCGGAGTGAATACTGCCCAGCCGCTGTCCTATTTCCTGATCTGCTATGTGGTGCTGATGGCAGCACTCGGGCTGTTCTGGCTGCTGCGCGGCTCGCGTTTCGGCGCGGCCCTGCAGGCAGCGCGGCAGAACGCGACGCGCCTAGCCGCAGTCGGCATCGCGCCTTTCAACGTCAGACTTGTTGCATTCGCCGTCTCGGCCATGGTCACAGGCCTCGCCGGTGCGCTGTTCGCCGACCTCAACAAGTTCGTCAGCCCATCGATGCTGTCCTGGCATATGTCGGGCGAGTTGATCGTGCTGATCATCCTGGGCGGCAAGGGCCGCCTGTTCGGTCCCGTCGCTGGCGCCATGCTCTATGTGCTGATCGAATATGCGCTTGGCGGCATCACCGAGCGCTGGCAGTTCTTCCTTGGCCTGATCCTGCTCGGCGTGGTGCTGTTCGCGCGCGGTGGGCTGCTGGGCCTGCTGGCCGGAAAGGCGCGTCATGGCTGAGCCAGTTCTCGAAATCCGCGATCTCAAAAAGACCTTCGGCGCACTGAAGGCCACCGACGGCGTCAGCCTCGATCTGAGACCTGGCGAGATCCACGCGCTGATCGGCCCCAATGGCGCCGGCAAAAGCACACTGATCCATCAGATCTCCGGCTCGTTCCGGCCCGACAGCGGCACCATCCGCTTTCTCGGCCAGGACATGGACGGGCTCGATATGGCCGCACGCGCCCGTCTCGGCCTTGGCCGCAGCTTCCAGATTTCGTCGCTGGCTCAGGAGTTTTCCGCCCTGCGCAATGTGATGCTGGCGGTGCAGGCACGCGAGGGCACGAGCTTCCGCTTCTTCCGCCCTGTCATGAGCGACAAGAGCCTGACCGAACCGGCAATGGCGATTCTGGAGCGCGTCGGTCTCGCCGGACGCGCCCACCTGCCCGCCGCCGAGCTGTCGCATGGCGAACGCCGCCAGCTCGAAATCGCCATTGCACTGGCGCTCGGCTCCAGGGCGTTCCTGTTCGACGAACCGATGGCCGGCATGGGGCCTGAAGGATCGAAAGCGTTGACAAAATTCCTCGACGGTTTGCGCCATGAAGCGCCGATCCTGCTGGTCGAACACGACATGGATGCCGTCTTCGCACTCGCCGACCGCATCTCGGTGCTGGTCTACGGCCGCGTCATCGCCACTGGCACGGTGGACGAGATCCGTAACGACCCCGAAGTGCGCCGGGCCTATCTCGGAGAAGCCGCGTGAGCCTGCTCGAACTCAAAGGCGTCGAAACCTTCTACGGCGCATCGCAGGCACTGTTCGGCGTCTCGCTTGACGTAAGGGAGGGCGAAGTCGTCGCTCTGATGGGCCGCAACGGCATGGGCAAGACGACGACGATCAATTCGATACTTGGCCTGGCGATACCGCGCTCAGGCTCGATCAGCTTTGGCGGCCGCCAGGTCGCGGGCATGCGCCCGCATCGGATCGCCCGCCTCGGTCTAGGTCTGGTGCCTGAGGGGCGGCGCTGCTTTCCCAACCTGACCGTGCTGGAAAACCTGCTCGCCGCAGCTCGCGGCAACGAGTGGACACTGGAAAAGGTCGTCGAGCTGTTTCCGCGCCTCGGCGAACGCCGCGACCAGTACGCCAACACGCTTTCGGGCGGCGAGCAGCAGATGCTGGCCATCGGCCGCGCGCTGATGACCAATCCGAGCCTGCTGATCCTCGATGAGGCGACCGAAGGGCTGGCACCTGTCATCCGGCAGGATATCTGGGCGGCGATCCGCAAGCTCAAGGCATCAGGCCAGTCGATCCTGGTAGTCGACAAGACGCTGTCGGAGCTGCTGCCGGTGGCCGACCGCTGCTTCATCCTGGAGAAGGGCGTGACGGTTTTCGAGGGAACGCCGGACCGGCTGACGCCTGACATCCAGGACCGCTATCTCGGCGTATGAAAAAGGGCGGCAATTGCCGCCCTTTTCGTTTTCCCCTGAGATCAGGTCACTGCCGATTTGACGGCAAAACGGGCTTCCTTCCAGGCGTCAGTCCGCATGATGTCTTCGAGTATCTCGACCGCCTGCCAGACGTCCTTGAAGCCTACATAGAGCGGCGTGAAGCCGAAGCGCACGGTGGCCGGCGCACGGAAGTCGCCGATAACACCGCGCGCAATCAGTGCCTGCATGATGGCGTAGGCGTTGTCGTGCTCGAACGATACCTGGCTGCCGCGCTTGGTTCCGTCACGCGGGCTTTCCAGCTTGAGGCCGTAGGCGCCGCATTTCGCTTCGACCAGCTGGATGAACAGGTCGGTCAGGGCGATGCTCTTCTTGCGCAGCGCCGCCATGTCGACGTCCTCCCAGTCATCGAGCGCGCCCTTGAGCGCCCGCATGGTCAGGATCGGCTGGGTGCCGCACAGGAACCGGCGGATGCCGGCGTCCGCCGCATAACCCTGCTCGAAGGCAAAGGGCCTTGCATGGCCCCACCAGCCGCTCAGAGGCTGGCTGACGTCGGCGAGATGGCGGGTTGCGGCGTAGATGAAGGCCGGCGCGCCGGGGCCACCATTGATGTATTTGTAGGTGCACCCGACGGCGAAATCGACATTGGCGCCGTCGAGGTCGACAGGCAGGGCGCCTGCCGTGTGGCAGAGATCCCAGACGATCAGGGCGCCTGCCGCGTGGGCCTTTTGGGTCAACGCCGCCATGTCGCGCAGCTCGCCCGACTTGTAGTTGACATGGTTGACGAGAACCACCGCAACCTTGTCGTCGATCAGCTCTTCGATGCTGGGCGCGTCGACGCCTTCTAGCCGCAGCACGGCACCAGCTCGTGTCGAGGCCACACCCTCCGCCATGTAGAGATCGGTCGGGAAGCTGTTGCCTTCGGCGACGATGACCGAACGGTCCGGCCGCATTGCGAGTGCTGCGTGCAGCACCTTGTAGATGTTGCTCGAGGTGGTGTCGCAGACGACCGTCTGGCCAGGTGCGGCACCGATCAGGCGGCCAATGCGGTCGCCCAGCTCTGTCGGCATGTCGAACCAGCCAGCGGTGTTCCAGGCGCGGATCAGGTCCTGCGCCCACTCCTTGGACGCGGCCGCCTGGAGTTCGTTGAAGGCGGCGTGCGAAGCGGCCCCCAGCGAATTGCCGTCGAGATAGATCACTCCTTCCGGCAGGATGAAGCGATCACGCATCGAACGCAGCGGATCGACAGCGTCCATCGCCTCGACAGCGACGAGATCGGGAATTGCAGTCATGATGCGGGCTATCCTTGCTTATTCGCGGATGGTTTCGCGTGCTTGCGCCGGTCCCCGGCTGCGACGCAGGCTCGGAAGAGCAAGCATGGCAAGCACGAACAGGCCGGTGGCGAGCTTCAGGTCGGGGGGCGGCATGCCGGCGGCGAGACAGAACGAAACCAGCTGGTAGTAGACAACCGCACCGACGAACGGGGCGGCGAGCTGGCGCAGCACTGTCTGCTTGCCGACAATGGCTTCACCGATCATCAGCGCGGCAAGGCCGTTGATCAAGATGCCAAGGCCCATATTGACGTCGGCAAACCCTTGGCTCTGAACCATCAGCGCACCGCTGGTTGCCGAAAACGCGCTGGCAAGGCCGACGCCGCCGATGGTGGCGACCCAGACATTGATGCCCTGTGCTTCGGCCATATCAGGGTTGGCGCCGACAGCGCGGATCGCCGTGCCCTTCTCGGTTTTAAAGAACATGTTGAGCAGGATGAAGACGATCGCCCCGATCAACCCCGCCACGATGATCTTGGCGACCGGGAAGCCCGGCTGGACGAACGGCGCCCAGTCGAAAACGGTGGGCGCGCCGAAGACTGAAAGGTTCGACTTGCCCATGATGCGAAGATTGATGCTGTACAGCATCGTCATCATCAGGATGCCGGCGAGCAGCGTATGGATGCGGAACCGCAGGTGGATGAAGGCGGTACAGCAGCCGGCGAGGAAGCCGGCGATGATTGCCACGGCAATTGCCGTGAGCGGTGAGGCACCGCTTGCCAAAAGCACGCCGCAGACGCAGCCGCCGAGGGGGAACGCGCCCTCGCTGGTGAGGTCAGGGAAGTTGAGTGTGCGGAACGGGATCATGATGCCGAGCACGACGAATGCCAGGATCAGGCTCTGCGCCAGGGTGACGGGAATGAGCGAGACGAAGCTCGTGAAAACGGTCTGGATAAAGTCCATGATGATCAGCTCGCCAGCAACATGCGGTCGGTTTTCACGGAGAAATGGCCGATAAGGTCGACAACCGTCACCTTGGCCTTTTCCTCGCCGGAGATTTCGAGCCGAAGCTTGCCGGCGTCCAGCATGATGACGCTGTGACCGAAATCGACGGCATGTTGCATGTTGTGGGTCACCATCAAGGTGGTGAGCTTCAGTGCTTCGACGGCACGCACGGTTGCCTTCATGACGATGTCGGCGGTGCGCGGATCAAGGGCAGCGGTATGCTCGTCAAGCAAGAGCAGGTCCGGCGAACCGCCAACGGCCATGATCAGCGACAGCGACTGGCGCTGGCCGCCCGAAAGCAGTTCGACGCGGGTGTCGAGGCGGTTCTCGAGGCCAAGGCCAAGGAGTTCAAGCCGCTCCTTGTAGGTGGCAAGGCGAGTGGCATTGAGGCCCTGGCGCAAGGTGCGCTTCTTGCTGCGCAGATCAGCCAGCAGCATGTTTTCGGCCACCGTCATCGAGGCGGCGGTGCCTTTCATCGGGTCTTGGAAGACACGCGCAAGGCGGATCGCACGCTTGTGGACGGGCATATCCGTCACATCGTCGCCATTGATGAGGACCTGGCCAGAATCGAGCACCAGCGCGCCTGAAATGGCATTGAGCATGCTGCTCTTGCCGGCACCGTTGGAGCCGATGACGACGCCGAATTCACCGGTGGCAAGCTTGAGGTTGAGGCCGTCCAGCGCGACTTTTTCGTCGGCCTGGCCTTTGTAGAAAACTTTACGTGCAGATCGGATTTCGAGCATCCGTCCCTCCCGAAAAAGGCAACGGCGTCATAGACGCCGCCACCTGTTTTTGACGAAGCTGAAGCTTACTCGACGATGCAGCCGCAATCAGCCAGCGAAGTCGGGATTTCGATGCCGAATGCCGCCATCGCCTTCTTCGAGATCATCGCGGCGTGGTCCTCATAGGCCGGGCGCGAAGGCGCGATGGTCTTGGGGTCCTTGCCCTTGAGGATTTCGGCAGCGATCTTGCCGGCGTTGATGCCGACCTGCTCGTAATTGACCGCAAAGCTTGCCGGCACGACGCCGTCACGCACGGCATTGTCGTCGGCATTGACGACCGGAATGCCGGCCTGGCGCGCTGCCGCCGAGACGGCCGGGATCGCCGGCTGGATCAGGTTCGAAGTCGGACCGTAGATCACGTCGACCTTGCCGGCCAGCGAGGCGATGCGCTGCTGGATGTCGTTGACATTGTCGATACCGACTTCGACGACTTCGAAGCCTGCGGCAGGTGCCGCTTCCTTGATCTTCTCGACCAAGGCAACGTCGTTGGCTTCACCTGGATTGTAAGGCACGCCGAAACGCTTGGCGTTTGGCAAAAGCTTCTTGGTGAATTCCATCACCGCCTTGACGTCCTGGAGATCGGTGGCGCCAGTCATGCCTTCGTCGCCGGCTTCCCACGACGGGACCAGCTTGGCGGCGACCGGGTCGGTTACGGCGGAGAAGACGATAGAAATGCCCGAGCCGGCGAGCGCCTTCTTGGCGATCTGCGACACAGGGGTGGTGACGGTGTAGATCAGCTTGGGCTGTTCAGCCTGCAGCTTGGCGATCATCTGGGGAACCAGCGACGCATCAAAATTGGTGTGGCTCTCAGTGTAGACGACGTCCTTGCCGTCGACATAGCCATTGTCAGCCAGCGCCTTCTTGAAGCCGGCGACGGCTGCGTTGAGCTGCGGATGTTCACCGAAATTGGCAATGCCGATCTTGATCGGATCAGCGACGGCGGCACCGAGGCTGACGGCGAGAGCGCCAGCCAGAACCAGACCCGACATCAGACCGGACTTCAAATTTCTCATCTATTCCTCCCAGATTTGACAAGCGCCGCTCACGGAACGACGGCATGGGGCAATCATGAGCAGTCCGAAGGGGTCTGTCAAACATTATATATAATTCTTGCCACATGCTCCCATGATATATAATTTTGCGGCAGACAGGAACGGATAGCGATGCAGGATGACGAGCACTCCACCAAGACTGAAGCGGCCTATCGGCTGCTGCGGCGCGATATCCTGACCACCCGACTGATGCCAGGCGCGCCGCTGAAGCTGAGCGCGCTGCGCACTGCCTATGGCGTCGGCTGGACACCGTTGCGCGAGGCGCTGTCGCGGCTGGAAGCCGAACGGTTGGTGACGGCAATTTCCAATCGCGGTTTCACCGTGGCCTCCGTTTCGCGCCAGGAACTGGAAGACCTGGCACGCGCCAGGATGGTGGTCGAACTGCCGCTTCTGCTGGAATCGATCGAAAAGGGCAGCAGCGACTGGGAAGAGGCTGTCGTGACAGCGCATTATCGCTTGTCGCGCTGCAAGACCGCAGTCGAGAATCCTTCCGACTCCTCCGTCGATGACTGGGACGAAAAGCACGAAGCGTTCCATTCGGCGCTCCTGAGCGCAGCGACGTCGAACTGGCTGTTGCGCTTCCGTTCGACGATCTCCGACCAGTTGCGCCGCCACCATCGTTTTCTCGGTCTGGCGCCAACGCTTCGAGCGGCCGAGGGCCAAAAGCAAGGCTACGAAGAAGCGATGGCCGCACTGGGCGAAGCACAGTCGATCGGACCGCACACTGCCCTTATGGAGGCCGCGCTCGACCGCGATCTCGACAAGGCGAAAGCGCTGATGATCGACCATATCGGCTACACGCTGCATGTCTATGTCCACACCGAGGACTACAGCGGCAACAAGCATGCCGCGCGCGCCGGCAGCCTGCGATCGAAATCGGCTGCCGAATGACCGCTCCCTACCGACCGACACTGGACGAGATCGCCGCTGCCCGCGCCCTGATCGCGCCGTATGTTCCGCGCACGCCGCTTGTCCGCCTCGATCTCGGCCTGCCCGACCGGCAGATCTTCCTCAAGCTTGAAACGCTGTCGCCAATCGGCGCTTTCAAGCTGAGGCCGGCGCTCAACGCGCTTCTGTCTCGTGATGCCGATACGCTCGCCAATGGCGTCGCCACCACAAGCTCCGGTAACATGGCCTATGGCATGGCCTGGGCCGCTAACAAGTTGGGCGTGCCGATGGCGGCCTACATGTATTCCGGTGCCCCGCAGACCAAGATATCAGGCGTGCGCCGCCTCGGCGGGGATGTCCGCTTCATCTCCATGGAGACATGGTGGCAGTACATCATCGGCGCTGACCGGCCCGATTTTCCAGAACTGCTGATCAATCCGGTCACCGATCAGGCGGTGCTATCAGGCAACGGCTCGATCGGCATGGAAATCATCGAAGACCTGCCCGATGTCGACGTGGTGCTCACGCCTTTTGGCGGCGGCAGCATGACCTCAGGGGTGGCCAGCGCTGTGAAGTCCCTGAAGCCCCAAGCGAAGGTCTTCGCCGTCGAGGACGAGAATGCGGCACCGGTGACGGCGGCACTTGCGGCCGGTCGCATCGTCGACATCGAGACGCGCCCTTCTTTCATCAAGAGCATCGGCGGCCCGTCGTTGGTGCCGCAGCTCTGGCCGGTGGCACGCGAGTTGATCGACGGTGCTGTCACAGTCAGCCTCGACCAGGTGACCGCCGCGATGCGGCTGCTGTTCGGCAAATCCAAGGTGGTGGCAGAGGGTGCGGGCGCAGCCTCGCTGGCCGCCGCTCTTGCCAGTGAGCATGCCACCGGCAATGTCGTCTGCGTTATTTCGGGCGGCAACATCGACGCCGAAGCCTATTCGACGGTCCTGGCGGGTGGCATCCCGGACGCCTGAACCTTTCAAGCTTGTACTATCACGCGAAACGGCACTACAAATGCCCGGTCGGATCGGCTTGTTTTCCGATCCGCGTGGCGAGGAAGACCAGATAGCAGATGGATGAGCGCAAGGAAGCGGCGAATGCCGGCGGATGGGTGGACGGCGAGACGAAGGTGCTGGAAGCACCCGCCGATCACGGCACCGAACTGCGCCTGTGGCTGCGCCTGCTGACCTGTTCGACGCTAGTTGAAACAGAGGTGCGACGGCGCCTGCGCGAAGAGTTCGATTCCACCCTGCCCCGCTTCGACCTGATGGCGCAGCTCGAACGCGCGCCCGACGGCATGGTGCTGGGCGAAGTGTCCAAGCGCATGATGGTGTCGCCCGGCAACATCACCGTGCTGGTTGAGCGCCTCGCCGAGAGCGGCCACATCAGCCGCACCACCTCGTCCACCGACCGCCGCGTCCAGATCATCGCGCTGACGCCCTTCGGTCGCGCCGAGTTCGAGAAGATGGCTGCGGCGCACGCCGAATGGATCGCCGATCTGTTTGGCACGCTGACGGCCAAGGACGGCGGGATCCTGCTCGATGAACTTGGCAAGCTGAAACGCTCGATCGTCGCGTCGCTCGCCAAGGGTGCCTAGCCGCGCGCGCTACGCGCGAAACCGGGCGCGATAGTCGCTGGGCGTCAGGCCGACGATGCGGGCAAAAACCTTGCGAAAGGCGCCGGGATCGCCGTAGCCGACCTCCCACGCCACCTTGTCGATCGACTGCGTGGTGAACTGCAGCAATTCGCGCGCCTTGCCGACGCGCAGGCGCTGGCCATACTCGGTTGTCGTCAGCCCGGTCGCCTTCTGGAACCGGCGCAGGAAGGTGCGCTCCTCCAGGCCCGCCAACGATGCCAGCACATTGAGGTTCAGCTCCTTGCCTTCGCCCGCCTGCAGCCAGTGCTGCACCTTGAGGATGGCCGCATCGCCATGGCTGAGCCGCGGCGCGAAGGCGCTGTAGTAGCGCTGTTCGCGCCCGGGCGGATCGAGCGCCAGAATCCGGGCCGTCTCGATCATCACGGTCGGCCCGAGGAAGCGGTCGACCAGCTTGAGGCCAAGATCGGTCCAGGCCATCAGGCTGCCGGCCGTGATGATGTCGCCATCGTCGATGAGCAGCCTGTCGGTATCGAGCCTGGCCTCAGGAAAGCGCACCTTGAACGCCTCGTCATAGACCCAGTTCGTGGTCACCGACCGCCCGGCCAGCAACCCGGTCTCGCCAAGCACGAAGGCACCGGCGCAGACCGATGCCAGCACGCTGCCGGCACCGTGGCGCTCGCGCAGCCAGCCAGCGAGAGCAGCGACTGCCTCCCGCGAAATCGGATCGCCGAGCGCCGGCGGCACGACGTAGACCTCGGGCACACCTGAAGCATCCGGATGGCTGTCGAACACCCGTACAGGTGCGCGTCCCGGATGCTCCGCCCGCCAATGACTGGCGCGCAGCTGCTTCGCCGGCGCACCTTGGCTCTTGCGTGCGGCGGTGCGGTTGGCGAGCTCGAACAAATCGGTCATGCCGAGCACCGCCGACATCTGTGCGCCGGGGTAGAACACCAGCCCGATCTCGATGACGCCGGAATTTGCCATTTGTCGAAATCACCCCTTGTTATGTCGATATCGCCAATGGGCCGGCACCATAATCCATTGCATCTTCCGTGCAACATCCTTCCCAACAGCAAAGGCATCAGGGACATGAGCAAGCGCGCAGTGATCGCCATCGACATCCAGAATGAATATTTCCCAGGAGGCCGCATGCCGCTCGTCGGCATCGAGAAGGCAACTGAAAACGCCGCCCGCGTCATCGAGTCCGCACGCGCCAAGGGCGACACCGTCATCCACGTCCGTCATGTCTCAAAGGGCGCGGACGCGCCGATCTTCGCACCCGGGACCGACGGCATCGAGATCAACGCCATTGTCGCCCCGGCCGATGGCGAGAAGGTCATCACCAAGAACTACGTCAATTCGTTCCGCGAAACCGATCTCAAGGCGACGCTGGACGCCAACGGCATCGAGGAAGTGGTCATCGTCGGCGCGATGAGCCACATGTGTGTCGAAGGCGCCACCCGTGCCGCAGCGGATTTCGGCTACAAGGCGACCGTCGTCCATGATGCCTGCGCCACGCGGGATCTCGAATTCAACGGCAAGACCGTGGCTGCCGCACAGGTCCACGACGCCGTCATGGCCGCGATCGCCTTCGGCTACGGAGAACTCGTGGATACGGCGACTTACCTGTCGCGCTAGCACGTTAAGGTCCTATCGGCCCCCGGTCGTGCGCACGCCGACCGGGGCCTTTTGCGCTCATTTCTAAAACAACTTTAAGCTTGAAGTTTTTTTGGAAAGCGTCCATGGTGCCTTCCATGGTCAGGGTCGGGCACGCATGTCCACTTGGCCGAACGGCTTCAGGAGGAGGACGGCATGCGCATTGTCTGTATCGGTGGCGGACCGGCCGGTCTCTATTTCGCGCTGCTGATGAAGAAGCAGCATCCTGAACATCAGGTCACCGTCGTCGAGCGCAACCGTCCCTTCGACACCTTCGGCTGGGGTGTGGTCTTCTCCGACGCCACCATGCAGTCGATGCGCCAGTGGGACCCGCAGACGGCCGAAACCATCGAAGTCGCCTTCAACCACTGGGACGACATCGAGTTGGTGTTCAAAGGCCGCAAGATCCGCACCACCGGCCACGGCTTCGTCGGCATTGGCCGCAAGAAGATGCTCAACATCCTGCAGGAGCGCTGCCTTGAGCTTGGCGTCGAGCTGGTGTTTGAGACCGACGTGCAGGGCGACCAGGACTTCCCCGACGCCGACCTGATCATCTCGTCCGACGGCGTCAATTCGCGCATCCGGCACAAATACGCCGACATCTTCAAGCCCGACATGGTGATGCGGCCGAACCGCTACATCTGGCTCGGCACCGACAAGCGCTTCGACGCCTTCACTTTCGATTTCCAGCGCACCGAACACGGCTGGTTCCAGGCGCACATCTATCGTTTCGACGACAACACCTCGACCTTCATCGTCGAAACCACCGACGAGGTGTTCAAGGCGCATGGCATTGACGAGATGGACCAGGACCAGTCCATCGCGTTTTGCGAGAAGCTGTTTGCCGGCACGCTCGAGGGCCATAAGCTGATGACCAATGCGCGCCATCTGCGCGGCTCGGCCTGGCTGAATTTCGGCCGTCTGATCTGCGACAAGTGGAGCCATTTCAATGGCCAAAGCCACGTCGTGCTGATGGGCGACAGTGCCCACACCGCCCATTTCGCCATCGGTTCGGGCACCAAGCTGGCCATCGACGACGCCATCGAGCTGACGCGCCAGTTCGACTTGATCGGCCACGACAAGGCCAGCATCCCGGCCGTGCTTTCGGCATACGAGGACGTGCGCCGCGTCGACGTTGCACGCATCCAGAATGCGGCGCGCAACGCCATGGAGTGGTTCGAAGTCGTCGGCACGCGTTATGCCGATACGCTCGAACCCGAGCAGTTCATGTATTCGATGCTGACGCGCTCGCAACGCATCAGTCACGAGAATTTGCGCCTGCGCGACAAGAACTGGCTCGAGGGCTTCGAGCGCTGGTTCGCCGAACGTGCAGGCGTGAGCCCTGCGCCCAACGGCTCGGTGCCGCCACCGATGTTCACGCCCTTCACCATTCGCGGGCTGACGCTGAAGAACCGCATCGTCATGTCGCCGATGGCGATGTATTCGGCAACCGACGGCCTGCCCGACGACTTTCACCTCGTCCATATCGGCGCGCGCGCCATGGGCGGGGCAGCGCTTGTCTTCCCGGAGATGACCTGCGTCTCTGCCGACGCGCGTATCACGCCGGGCTGTCTCGGCCTGTGGAATGACGAGCAGGCCACGGCCTTCAGGCGCATGGTCGATTTCGTCCATAACCAGACCCAGGCCAAGATCGGCATCCAGATCGGCCATGCCGGCCGCAAGGGCGCGACCAAGCTCGCCTGGGAAGGCATCGACCAGCCTGTCGTCGAGGGCGGTTGGCCGCTGATTTCGGCGTCGGCGCTGCCTTATCTCAAGCATTCTGAAATGCCGCGCGCCATGACGCGGCAGGATATGGACCGAGTACTGGCCGACTTCGTCAGCGCCACGGAGCGCGCCCGCGACCTCGGCTTCGACATCCTCGAGCTGCACGCAGCCCACGGCTACCTGCTGTCGTCCTTCCTGTCGCCGCTGACCAACCTGCGCGACGACGAATATGGCGGCCGCCACGAGAACCGCGCCCGCTATCCGCTCGAGGTGTTCCGCGCCATCCGCGCGGTCTGGCCGCAGGACAAGCCGATCTCGGTGCGCCTGTCGACTCATGATTGGTACGAAGGCGGCAACACGCCAGAGGACGCCGCGATCTTTGCCCAGATGTTCAAGGACGCCGGCGCCGACATGATCGACTGCTCGTCGGGCCAGGTGGTGAAGGAAGAGCAGCCGATCTACGGTCGCCTGTTCCAGACGCCGTTCTCCGACAAGATCCGCAACGAGATCCAGGTGCCGACCATCGCTGTCGGTGCGATCTCGGAAGCCGATCATGCCAATTCGATCATCGCCGCCGGTCGCGCCGACCTCTGCGCTGTTGCCCGCCCGCATCTCGCCGACCCGTCCTTCGTCATGCACGAGGCGGCGAAGATCGGCTATGCCGAGCAAGCCTGGCCGAAGCAATATCATTCGGCTCGCGGTCAGTATGTGAACAACCTGGCCCGCGCCGCGGCGACGGCACCCACGGGCAAGTCATGAGCATGGCCAAGCGTCACGCCCTCGTCACCGGCGCCGGCAGCGGCATCGGCAAGGCCATCGCACTAGCGCTGGCAGCCAACGGCCATAGCGTCAGCCTGTGCGGACGGCGTGCCGCGCCTTTGGAGGCCGTACGCGACGAGATCGCCAAGGCGGGCGGCGAGGCCTTTGTGCTTGATAGCTTCGACGTCACCGATGCGCATTCGGTCGAGGCAGGCATCGCCAAGGCGATTGCCCAGGCAGGCGACATCGCGGTGCTGGTCAATTGCGCCGGCGAAGCGCCGTCGGCACCATTCGACAAGACCGACCTGGCATTGTGGAACCGGGTGATCGGCATCAACCTCACCGGCACGTTCCTCGTCATCCAGGCAGCACTCGCCTCGGTCAGGCGCGCCGGCAGGGGCCGCATTGTCAACGTCGCCAGCACCGCCGGCCTGACCGGCTATGCCTATGTCTCCGCCTATTGCGCATCAAAGCACGGCGTGGTCGGCATGACCCGCGCGTTGGCGCTCGAACTCGCCCGCACTGATGTGACCGTCAACGCCGTTTGCCCCGGCTTCACCGACACGCCGCTGCTCGACAACGCCGTCGAGACCATCACCGGCAAGACCGGCCGTTCGGCCGAAGACGCACGCGCCGCGCTCGCCCGTGCCAATCCGCAGGGACGGCTGGTGACACCCGAGGAAGTGGCCGACGCCGTGCTCTGGTTCGCCTCGGAAAAGGCAACCGCAATCACCGGCCAGGCGATCCCGGTCGCCGGAGGCGAAGTTCTGGGAAGATGACGATGACCAACCCGATGCAGGACAAGAAGCGCCCCTTCCAGGGCCATCAGGCGATGCACTTCAAGTTCGAGACCGATGCCGACGGCAAGGTCGCGACAATCACGCTGAACCGCCCCGAAAAGAAAAACCCGCTGACCTTCGAGAGCTACGAGGAGTTGACGGATCTGTTCCGTGCGCTCGGCCGCGCCAGCGACGTCCGCGCCGTGGTGCTCACTGGCGCTGAGAACAACTTCTCCTCTGGCGGCGACGTCTTCGACATCATCGAGCCGCTGACCAAGATGTCGATGCCAGATCTTATCGACTTCACCCGCATGACCGGCGACCTGGTGCGCCAGATCCGCGCTTGCCCGCAGCCGATCATCGCTGCCGTCGACGGCATCTGCGCCGGTGCCGGCGCGATCCTTGCCATGTCGTCGGACTACCGCATCGCGACGCCCGAGGCGAAGACCGCCTTCCTGTTCAACCGCGTCGGCCTTGCCGGCGCCGACATGGGCGCCTGCGGCATCCTTCCGCGCATCATCGGCCAGGGCCGCGCCGCTGAACTGTTGTTCACCGGCCGTGTCATGACATCAGCCGAGGGCCATGCCTGGGGCTTCTACAACGCCCTACACGAACGCCCTGCCCTGCTCGGCGCTGCGCAGAAGTTCGCCCGCGACATCGCCGACGGCCCCTGGTTCGCCCACACCATGACCAAGAAGATGCTCGACCAGGAATGGGCGATGGGCATCGACCAGCTGATCGAATCCGAAGCCCAGGCGCAGGCGATCTGCATGGCTACGGGCGATTTCCGCCGCGCCTTCGAGGCCTTCGCCGCCAAGTCCAAGCCCGAATTCAAGGGGAACTGAGCCATGGCCGCGCATATGATGCCGACCAGTGCGCCGACCCGCGACCATCTCGACTGGCCGTTCTTCGCCGACAGCCACCGCGCGCTTGCGACCGAACTCGATGCCTTCATATCGCAGGGCGGGCTGGGCGAGATCAATCATGCCGACGCCGATGGCGCCTGCAAGAAGCTGGTCGCGGCCCTGGGTAGAGCCGGCATCCTGCGCAACTGCGTGCCGGCTGCATTCGGCGGTCTGTCCGAGGTGATCGACAGCCGCTCACTGTGCCTGATCCGCGAGACGCTTGCTTATGCCGACGGCCTCGCCGACTTTGCCTTCGCCATGCAGGGGCTGGGCACCGGCGCCATCAGCCTGTCCGGATCGGACGAGCTCAGGCAGGCCATCCTGCCGAAGATCGCCCGGGGTGAGTTGATTTCGGCCTTCGCGCTCACCGAGCCCGACGCCGGATCGGACGTCGCCGCGATGGCCACCAGCGCCCGTCGCGACAGTGATCACTATGTCCTCGACGGCGAGAAGATATTCATCTCCAACGGTGGCATCGCCGACGTATACACCGTCTTTGCCCGCACCGGCGAAGCGCCTGGGACGCGCGGCATCTCGGCCTTTGTCGTCTATGCCGACACGCCGGGCTTTTCCATTGCTGAACGCATCGAAACCATCGCGCCGCATCCTCTGGCGCGCGTGCGCTTCGACAATTGCCGCATTCCCGCGTCGCAGCTTCTGGGCACTCCGGGCGAAGGCTTCAAGATCGCCATGCGCACGCTCGACATCTTCCGCCCGTCGGTGGCCGCGGCTGCCCTCGGTTTCGCACGCCGCGCGCTCGACGAGGCCGTGGCACACGCCAAGTCGCGCAAGATGTTCGGGGCGACGCTGGCCGATTTGCCGACGGCGCAGAGCACGCTTGGCGAGATGGCGACCGCAATCGACGCGGCAGCGCTCTTGACCGCGCGCACCGCATGGCGCCGCGACGTGCAGAAGCTGCCGATCACCCGTGAGGCCGCCATGGCCAAGATGACGGCGACTGAAAACGCCCAGTGGGTCATCGACCAGGCGCTGCAGATGTTCGGCGGGCGCGGCGTACGCGTCGGCGAGATCACCGAGCGGCTCTACCGCGAGATCCGCGCGCTTCGCATCTATGAAGGCGCAACCGAAGTACAAAAGCTGATCATCGGCCGCGAGCTGATGAAGGCCGCAAAGTAGAGGGCCAAGCCTTGACCTTCCGCACCAGCCGGCCGTTGCGTTTTGGGGACTGCGATCCCTCCGGGATCGCCTACTTCCCTTCCTATCTGAACATCCTCGTCGGTGTTCTCGAGGAATTCTTCGGCTCGGTCGGCTCGCCGTGGAAAGACATGATCGCCGAGCGCCGCATCGGCACGCCGACGGTCAGGCTGGACCTCACCTTCGTTCACCCTGGCTTCCATGGTGACACGCTCGATTTCGAGCTGTTCGTTCGCCGCATCGGCCGCTCGTCGCTCGACCTGGAACACAAGGTCTCGGCTGCCGGCACGCTGCTGTGGAGCGCCCGCCACAGCGTGGTCGCCACCTCGCTCGACACACACAAATCGATCGCATGGCCGGACGACCTCCGCGCCGCGCTGGAAACACTCCTGGAGACATCCAATGCATGAAGTCCTGCAACCTGAGGGCTGGGCCAAGCCGATCGGCTACGCCAATGGCGTGGCGGCAACGGGCCGGACGATCTTCGTCGGCGGACAGATTGGCTGGAACAGCAATTGCGAATTCGAGACCGACGACTTCGTCGGCCAGGTGCGCCAGACGTTGGAAAACGTCGTCGCCGTGCTGAAGGCCGGTGGCGCCGAGCCACAGCACATCACCACGATGACCTGGTACTTCACCGACAAGAAGGAATATACCGAAAACCTGCGCGGCCTCGGTCAGGCCTATCGCGACGTCATCGGCCGGCACTTCCCGGCCATGGCTGCGATGCAGGTGGTGGCGTTGGTCGAGGACCGCGCCAAGATCGAAATCCAAGCCACAGCCGTCATCCCCGAGTAAGGCCACATGAGCGCGACGCGGTTTTCCGAGAGCGTTACGGGTGGCATCCGCAACGGCGTGCTCGTCGTCACGATCGACAACCCGCCGGTCAACGCCATCTCGGCCCATGTCCGCCAGGGTCTGGTCAAGGCACTCGACCATGCTGCCGCGCTCGCCATGGTGGTCGGCGTCGTGATCACAGGTGCTGGCCGGACCTTCGTCGGTGGCGCCGACATCAAGGAGTTCGGCAAGCTCCCTGTCGAGCCGGCTTTGCCCGAAGTCATCGAGCGCATCGAGTCCAACAGCAAGCCGGTGGTCGCTGCGATCAATGGCGCCGCGCTTGGCGGTGGGTGCGAGATCGCGCTGGCTTGCCATGGCCGCATATCCGGCGACAAGGCGAGCTTCGGCATGCCTGAGGTCAAGCTTGGCATCGTGCCGGGCGCCGGCGGCACACAGCGCCTGCCGCGCCTGATCGGCACAATCGCCGCCATCGACCTGATTGGCAGCGGGCGGGCGGTCAAGGCAACGGAAGCGCTCTCTCTTGGACTCGTCGATGGCTTGGCCAAAGATCATCTCGACGCGGCATTAAGCCTCGTCCATGATCTCGCCGGCGAGCCGCTGCGCCGCACCGGCATGTTGGAAGTCCCCGCCGTCGAACCGGTGGCCGTCGAGGCAGCGGCGAGAAAGGTCCTTTCCAAAGCGCGTGGCCAAGCAGCCCCTGCCGAGGCCGTCCGCCTCGTTAAGGCAGCCGCAAAGGTCGACCTGAAACAGGGCCTCGCCGACGAACGCGCGACATTCCTGCGCCTGCGCGATTCCGAAGAGGCGGCAGCCCTTCGCCACGTCTTCTTCGCCGAACGGCAGGCCGGTAAGGTCGACAAACTCGAAGGCATCGCCCCGCGCAAGATCGAGACTGTCGGAATCGTCGGTACCGGCCTGATGGGCGCGGGAATCGCGGTGGCAGCGTTGACAGCTGGCTACCGCGTCGTCGGCATCGAGCATACAGAGGCCGCCGCCGCCAACGGGCACGCGCGCATCGCAGGCATTCTCGACAAGTCGGTCCAATCAGGGCGTCTGGCGGCAACACTTCGCGACGAATGCCTGGCCCAGCTTGTAGTGACCGCCAATGCCGGCGAACTCGCAGCGGCCGACCTCGTGATCGAGGCGGTGTTCGACGATCTCACCGTCAAGACCGAACTGTTCCAGCGGCTCGACCGCATCGTCAGGCCGGATGCGATCCTTGCCACCAACACCAGCTACCTGAACCCCGACGAAATCGCTGCGGCGACAGCGCATCCCGAGCGCGTCGTCGGCCTGCACTTCTTCTCGCCGGCCAACATCATGCGCCTGGTCGAAGTCGTTGACTGCAAGTCGACCGCACCTGACGTGCTCGCCAGCGTGCTCGTCTTCGCCAAGCGCTTGGGCAAGCTGCCGGTGGTCTGCGGCGTCACCGAAGGCTTCATCGGCAACCGCATCTTTTCGGCCTACCGCCGCGAAGCCGAGTTCATGGTCGAGGACGGTGCTGCGCCGCACGAAATCGACGCCGCGCTAGAAGCCTACGGCTTTCCAATGGGCATCTTCACTGTCTACGACATGGCAGGCCTCGAGATCGCCTGGGCCCGGCGCAAGCGCCAGGCGACGACCCGCGATGCCAAAGCGCGTTATGTCGAAATCGCAGACAGGCTATGCGAAGCCGGGCGCTTCGGCCGCAAGACCGGGCGCGGCTGGTACGATTATTCCAGCGGCGAGCGCGCCGTCGATCCCGAGGTGACAGCACTGATCGAGGCCGCGCGCGCGGCCAAGAACATTGTGTCACGCGACTTCACCTCAGACGAAATCGTTGCACGCCTGCTCCAGGCGATGGCCGATGAGGGCGCTGCCTTGCTCGCGGAGGGCATTGCGGCGCGGTCCAGCGACATCGATCTGGTCATGATCAACGGCTACGGCTTCCCGGCCCACAAGGGCGGGCCGGTGTTCGCCGCCGAAACGCACAAGGAAGCGACTTCATGAGCGAAGCCTACATCGTTGCCGGCGTCCGCACCCCGATCGGGCGTTATGGCGGTGCACTCGCATCCGTGCGCCCCGACGATCTCGCCGCCCATGCCATCCGCGAGGCACTGGCGCGCTTGCCTGGCATTCCCACCGACCAGATCGACGAAGTCGTGCTCGGCTGCGCCAACCAGGCAGGCGAAGACAACCGCAATGTCGGCCGCATGGCCGCCCTGCTTGCGGGGCTGCCGGAGACGGTCCCTGGAACGACCATCAACCGTCTCTGTGGCTCCGGTCTCGACGCGGTCGGTTATGCCGCACGCGCCATCAAGCTTGGCGAGGCCGACATCATCATTGCCGGCGGCGTCGAAAGCATGTCGCGCGCGCCTTTCGTCATGCCCAAGGCTTCGAGCGCGTTCCAGCGCAGCACCGAAATCTTCGACACCACCATCGGCTGGCGTTTCGTCAACCCGCTGATGGAGAAACAATACGGTATCGACTCCATGCCGGAGACGGCCGAGAACGTCGCGGCGGAATTTGCCATCTCGCGCGACGATCAGGACCACTTCGCCTTGCGCAGTCAGGCCCGTGCTGCCGCCGCCCAGAAGAGCGGCCGGTTTGCTCGTGAAATCGCCCCGGTCACCATCAGGGGCCGCAAGGGCGAGGCGACTGTCATCGAGCATGACGAGCACCCGCGCGAAACAACCATCGAAAAACTCGCTGGCCTTTCGACACCGTTCCGCGCCGACGGCACGGTGACTGCCGGCAACGCGTCAGGCGTCAATGACGGGGCCGCAGCCGTGATCATCGTGTCCGCTCGTGCTGTCGAACGCTACGGCCTCAAGCCACTCGCCAAGGTCGATGGCATGGCCACCGCTGGTGTAGCCCCGCGCATCATGGGCATAGGTCCGGTCGCCTCGACACGCAAACTTCTGGAACGTACTGGCCTGAGCATCTCCGACATCGACATCGTCGAGCTCAACGAAGCTTTCGCCGCACAGTCGCTCGCCTGCATGCGCCAGTTCGGCCTCGCCGACGATGCCGCCCACGTCAATCCGAATGGCGGCGCCATCGCGCTCGGCCATCCGCTCGGCATGTCCGGCGCGCGCCTGGCGCTGACGGCGGCGCTGGAACTCGACCAGCAAGGCGCACGACGCGCGCTCGCCAGCATGTGCATCGGCGTCGGCCAGGGTATTTCGCTTTTGATGAGCCGGCCTTAACTGACGCTACCGGCTACAAATGGAAATTCTGACGGTGTGAACGCGCAGGCGATGTTGATGGATTCCGGCAGATTGTAGCTGTCGCCGCCTTCCCGCTGCACAGGTGGATGGACGTGGCCGGCGACGTCACCAATCGTCCTTTTGCCTCGCGACCCCTGCCTCGACCGCAGCCTTACCCTGCTGCAGGGCAGCCGCCCGCTCGCCGACAGGCGCAAGGTTGACGACAATGCCATGGGCTATCGTCAGGATTTTCACGGCGCCCCAAGCCGGAAGGCGAGCTATGCCTTGGCCAAAATGGCGTGGGCGCGGGCGATGATGGGCGCGTCGACCATCTTGCCTTCGAAGACGAAGACCCCATGGCTTTTGCGTTCCGCTTTTTCGGCTTCGGCAATGACGCGCCTTGCCCAGTCGAGTTCGGTCTCGGTCGGCGAAAAGCCGGCGTTCAAGACGGCGATGGCGGAGGGATGGACGCAAGTGGCGCCATCGAACCCGAAGGCTTTTGCTTCGGCCGTTGCCACACGGATGCCGTCGATGTCGGCATAGTCGGCAATGCTGCGCAGCAGGCCAAACGACAGCTTGCCCGAGGCCTTGGCTGCCATATGCACCAGCTGCTTGGGAAAGCGCAGCACCTCGGGCGTCGGCTCGGCGCCCATTGCGGTGGCGAAGTCCTCGCCGCCGAGCGCCAGCCCGATGACGCGTGGATGTGCCGCAAGCGAACGGGCGTCGAGCACGGCGCCGGGTTCCTCGACGAGGCCGATGAATGGTGTTTGTTCGTCTTCGAACGGCGCGAGATGTGCTGCAAGCCGGTTGAGGTCTTCGACCGCCGCCAGCTTCGGAACCATCAGCCCGGTTACACCGGCCTGAACGGCTGCAGCGGCGTCGTCAAATCGAAGATCGGCGTCCGCATTGATGCGCACAAAGACATGGGCGCCTGCTTGCCCGACCTGCCGGACAGCAGCACTGAGGGCTTCGCGAGCAGCGAGCTTGCTGCTAACTGGCACCGAATCCTCGAGATCGAGAATGATCGCGTCGGCACCCCGCTCATGCGCTTTGGCAGCAAACCGCTCGGCATGAGCCGGCACGTAGAGCAAGGAGCGCAGTCTCATTTGCCGGCCCCGGCGACGATTGCGGTGACGGCCTCTGGCGCGATGCCCGCCTCCGCCAGCACCTCGGCGGTGTGTTCGCCCAATCCTGGCGCCGGGCGACGAAAAGTTCCAGGCGTCGCCGACAAGCGCGGCACGATGTTGTGCATCGGCAAGGAGCCATGATCCTGATCGTGGAGCGAAACGATCACCTCGCGTTCAGCGAAATGCGGGTCTGTGGCGGCGTCGGCGATGCTGTAGATCGGCCCGACGGTGGCACCGCTGTCGCGCATGATGGCAAGCGCTTCGTCATGCGAGCGGGTGGCGAACCACGCACCAATCGCCTCGTCAACCAACTCGCGGTGCTTGAGGCGCTCGCTGTTGGTTGCAAAGCGCGGATCGGTGTTCATGTCGGCCCGACCGATGACCTCGAAGATGCGGCGCGCGACAGCCGGCGTCGAGCCGGAAAGGGCGACATATTTGCCGTCGGCGCAGCGATAGACATTCCGCGGGCTGGCCGTATTCGAAGCACTGCCGACACGCTCCTTGACCTTGCCGGTGAGCGCATGGATACCCGCCTCGGGACCGAGCACGGAGAAGATCGGCTCCAGCAGCGACAGGTCGATCACCTGGCCGCGCGCCTTGCCCTTTTGGCGGGCGAAAAGGGCTGTCATCGTCGCCGACATGCCGTAGATGCCAGCGATCATGTCGGCTAGCGCCAAGGGCGGCAGCACCGGCTCGCGGTCGGGAAAACCGGTGCGGTAGGCATAACCACTCATGCCCTCGACGATGGTGCCGAAGCCGGGGAATTCCGCATAGGGGCCGGTCTGGCCGAAGCCGGAAATGCGCACGACAACGAGATCGGGATTGCGCTTGAGAAGCAGGTTCGGGCCAAAACCCATCTGCTCCAGCGTTCCGGGACGATAGTTCTCGATCAGAACATCGGCGCCGTCGATCAGCGTCCACAACGCCTCGCGGTCGGACGCCTCGCGCAGGTTGAGGACGACCGAGCGCTTGTTGCGGCCATAGGTCTTCCAGAAGATCGACAGGCCGTCTTCTTTCCACTCGCGCAAGGGATCACCGACCGGCGGCTCGATCTTGATGACATCGGCGCCAAAATCGGCGAGCTGCAGCGACAGCATGTTACCGGCGACGAGCCGCGACAGGTCGAGCACCTTGATGCCCTCAAGCGGCCCTTGGGCGGCAGCATCCCAATGCATTTGGGCAAAGCCGGTCATCGGATACGCTCGCCGCTGTCCTTGTCGAACAAAAGTACCTTGGCCGGATCGAAGCCGAGCGTCACTTTCTGCCCCGGCTGCAAAGGTGCCGCCTCGCTCAGCACCATGGAGATGTCGCTAGACACGATACGCAGCAGGACCTCCTGCGCATCGCCGGTCGGCTCGACAAGCACCACCTCGGCCGCGACACCATTGTCAGCAAGGCCGATATGCTGCGGACGGATGCCGTAGACGATCCTGCGGCCCTGCGCGAGATCGATCTCGATCGGCAGCGGCAGCTTCGCGCCGTCGGCAAGCCGCAGGCTCTGTCCGTCGACCTCGCCATGCATCAGGTTGATCTCAGGCGAGCCGATGAAGCCGGCGACGAACAGATTGCGCGGGTTCTTGTAGAGCTCCAGCGGCGGGCCCATCTGCTCGATCTTGCCGCCATTCAGCACCACGATCTTGTCGGCCATGGTCATGGCCTCGGTCTGGTCGTGGGTAACGTAGATGGTGGTCTTGCCCAGGCGCTGATGCAGCTTCTTGATCTCGCCACGCATCTTGACGCGCAGCTTGGCGTCGAGATTGGACAGCGGCTCGTCGAACAGGAAGGCACGCGGGTCACGCACGATGGCGCGTCCCATTGCCACGCGCTGGCGCTGGCCGCCGGAGAGCTCGCGTGGCAGCCGGTCGAGCAGCTTTTCGAGCCCGAGGATTTCGGCGGCCTCGGCGACACGCTTTTGGATCTCGGCCTTCGAAACGCCGGCGAGCTTGAGCGCGAAGCTCATATTGTCGGCGACCTTCATATGCGGATAAAGCGCATAGTTCTGGAACACCATGGCCAGGTCTCGCTCCTTGGCCGGCATGTCGTTGACGATCTTGCCCCCGATGGTGATCTCCCCGGAACTGATGTCTTCGAGCCCGGCGATCATCCTGAGCAGCGTCGACTTTCCGCAGCCGGACGGGCCGACCAGGACGACGAATTCGCCGCTGCCCATGTCGAGTGAAATGTCGTCGAGCACCGGCACGCTGCCATAATTCTTGCCGACATTCCTGAGTTCGATTTCCGACATGGTATTCCTCCCTTTCGATACGCCCACGCGGGCTCCCGCTCCAGCCGCCAAAGCAGGAGCGGGGACCACCGTCTTCAGGCCGTCTCGATGATTTCGACCGTACCCACGCTCATGCGGCCGAGCGCGCCGAGGCGCAGGCCGGCCATGCCGTAAGTGTATTTGCCGTCTTTCGCCTCGATCAGCGTCTTGCCGTCGATAGCAAAGGACAGCGTGTCGCCGGTGACGGAAAACGCGAAGGCATAGTTGTTGCCGAACTCGCGCTTGAACGGCGCGCGGGCGAGAACGGTCGTGCCGAAATCCTCCTTAAGGATCACCACGTCGTCGCCGTCAAAGCCGGCGGCGTAGAACTGGCTGGTGCCTTGCGCGCGCGCCGTCACCAACTGCGATGCGCCGGCGAGCGGCTGGATGTCGGCAACAACCTTGACGTTGCGGGCATAGTAGTGGCCCGCCCACATGTCGGCGTCGCTGGGCGTGTGGGCATGGATGCGGCCGTTCTGCAGCGTCCAGTGGCCACGGTTCCAGGTGAAGCGCGAGATCGCTCCCCATTCCTGCACCTCGGTGCGTGGATCGATGACGCAATGGCCCGCACCTTCGACCTTGAAGTCGGCTAGGAACAGGCGGCCGAGGAACTTCACGCGGCCGAAATACTCGACCTGGATGCCGATTTCGTCGATGGCTTCGAGGCCCTCCGGCACGGTGAATTCATAGTCCTGCCAGGCCTCGTGATTGGGCACATGCCAGCCGCCGATCTCTTCGATGGCGCCCGACATGGCGCGGCGCACGTAAGGTGCGATGCGCAAATTGCCGTCGCCGTTCCACGGGTCGAGCCAGAGCTTGAGCGACACCTTCTGGCCGGCATCGACCAGCGGGGTGAACATCGGCCGATAGCGCTCGTCGTCGAAATCCTCGCGGCGGTAGAACGGTTTCCAGAAGATGCGCCCGCCTTGTCCGCGCTCAAGCCGGTCGAGCTGGATTTCGAGCGAACCGCGCGAACCTTCGACATGCCGTTCGGTCGAAGCCTTGACACTGATCTGGTTGAAGCCCGCGGTCCGGAAAGCATGCGTCGAGCCGGGCAGATCGAAGTCGAAACGCACACCACGGCGGGTGAAGTCCTCCAGCCAAAGTGCCGGCACCTCGTCGCCGCGCAACTGCAGCGCAAGCACCGTCAATTCGCGGGCAAAGGACGGAATGTCGACGATGTTGAGCGAGCCGACAACGCCTGAGGCGATGACGAAATCGTTTATCGGCTTGCGGTACTTGTCCCAGCCCGGCTGAACGCCCTGGAAAGTGCCAACGATGGCCCCGGCATTGCCGGCGTTGCAGTCGGTGTCCCAGCCGGCCATGGTGGCAATCTCGGCGGTGCGCGGCAGATCGCCCTCACCATAGAGGATTGCCATGACAGTCACGCCCGCATTGGGGATGATATGGCAAACGCCGGGGTAGCGATCATAGCCCCATTCGGCGGTCAGCATGTCTCGGCAGGCGCGCCAGTTGCCCGGGTTGGCCTTGTGGAACGCGATCACAGCGTTGGCGACGCGGGCATAGGTCGAGCGCGCGTCGATGGTGGCGAGCGCTGCCTCTATGATCTCGTTGATCGAGGTCGCCTCAAAGGCCTTGGCTATGGCAGCGGCGCAGAAGCGCGCACCGTTCAGCCCCTCGCCGTCATGGGCGACGGACGCCGCGCGCGCCGAGGCGTCGGCGGCCTTTTGCGGCTCGCCCGGGTGCACCCAGCCCCAGCTGTCGATGAAGATCTGCCCGCCGATCTGCTCGGCGACGCTGGCGCCGTTCTGGGCGATCGAACCCGACTGCGGTGCCGGAATGCCGGCGCGCAGATTGCGGTAGGCGGTGTGTTCGGTCGACACGCCGAAACCGCCCCACCAATACATGCCATGCTCTTCGGCGGCGTAATTTACCCAGGTCTTGCCGACATGCTCGGCGGTGGCGCCCAAACCGTAGTCGCGCAGCGCGCGGATGAAATAGACCGGGCCGTTGGTGTCGTCGTCAGCAGCGAAATTCTTGAAATCGCGCAGGTACTGGGTGACTTCGCCATAGGTCTTCTGGATGCGCTCATAGCTCCAGATTGTCGGTTCCACTGGTGCGCCAAGCCGCACGCCGATGGCCTTGCCGATGAAGCCGGCATAGATCTTTTCGTAAATCGTCTCTTTGGTGAGCTTGGGCATCATCGGTCTTTCGTTTTCGTCTAGAGCGTAAGGGCGGCGCGGCGCGTGGCGCGCGTGTCGGCGGCGAGCTGGTCAGCAGCGAGGATGGCTTTCACCGTTTCGGTGAAGGCGTCGGCCGAGGCATTGAGGTCGAGCCGGTTGGTGGTGTCGAGCAGCTTGCGATCGGTTTCGGAGACGACGCTTTCGCCATGCATGGCGCCGAGGATCGCGCCGGCCATAACGCCGATGGAGTCGGTATCGCGGCCCGAATTGACGCCGTCTTCGATCGACTTGCGGAAATCACCAACGTTGAGCAGGCAAAAGCCCAGCGCCAGCGGCAGCTCCTCGATCGCGCCCAGGCGGCTCGGCTGGTAGGCGTTGGTCAGCCGCCCGACCTTGCCTGATGTGTGGTTGACGTCGTCGCCCATCGGCGAATAGGGCGCCATGATCTTGTGGAATTCGGCAACGACAGTGGCGTAGTCGGCCTTGGATGCCTTCAGCGTCCTTGCAGCGGCGACTATGTCGGCGATGGCATTCTTGGTGCCGTCCTTGGCAAGGGTCAGCACCGTGTCGATCACGGTGTCGATCGACGTGCCGGGAATGAAGGCCGCGGCCACGGCCGCCGCGAACACGCCGGCGGCCTCCAGGCCGTAGCTTTCCTGATGGCCCGAAGCGAAGGCGATCGCCTCGTCATAGGCGGCCTTGGGATCGCAGGCGTTGACCACGCCGATCGGCGCCACATACATCGCCGCGCCACAATTGACCATGTTGCCGATGCCGCCCTGGCGCGGGTCGCAGGACGCCAGCTGGTGGCGCTGGAAAATCCACTTCTCGGGATAAAACAGCCGCTCGATCAGCATCGCTTCGCGCTGCAGTTCGGGCACATAACGCGGGATCCAGGCGATCTGGCGCACCATGCCGTCGGCCATGTCCCAGGCGTCGAGATGCCTGCCGGTCTCGGCATAGATATCCATCAGGCACAGCGTCATCATCGTGTCGTCGGTGACGATGCCACTGCCGCGCACCCTGCCGTTGCGCGCCGTGGCATCGAGCGACATCTTGTGCCACTGCGTCTCAAGCGAGGTCACCCGCCCGTAACGCGCGGCGATCTCGGCGGCGGATAGCTTTTCGATCGGCGCTCCGATGGCGTCGCCTAAAGCGACGCCATGGATGAGCGCACGGACCCTGCCTTTCAGCGAGAGCCCTTGTGCATCACTTGGCAGCATCAAGAACGGTCCTTGCATGTTCGTTGAGACGCTTGCCGCCGGCGGCTTCCCATTCGGCGACATACTGGTCCCACTGGTCCATCTTGGCTTCGCCGGAGATGAACTTGTAGACCCAGGCGCGATAGACGTTTTCGGTGGCGTCGAGATCGGCGGCGTAGTCGGCCGGCCAGACAAAGGCGTTGTCAGGCTTGAAGTATTTCTGGATCGTCGCAAGCGACTGCTGCGCCGCTTCAGACTGCCAGACCACCGGCGGCTTCCAGTTCGCCGCCACCATGAAGCGGGCATACCAGGTCGAGATCTTGTCGGTGACCTTGTAGCTGTCGCCCTCCTTGGTGAATTCCTGCCCTTCGAAGCCCAGGCGATCCATCATCTGGCCTTCGGCGCTTGCCATGAAGTCGAGCAGCTTCATCACCTCGGCCTTGTGCTTGGACGTCGTCGAGATCGCAAAGCCGCGCGATTCCTTGGACACGTCGACTGCCGACAGGCCCTGGCCAGCCGGGCCCTTGGGCGGCGACAGCAGCACCAGATCGGTGTTGGGATGGACCTGGCGCATCTTGCCGCCATAGATGTCGATCACTTCGCCCGACGAGCCGAAGATCACGCCGGCCTTGCCGGTGTAGAACTTGTCTTCCTTCACGTCGAACTTGGTGGTGATGTATTCGGGATCGTAGAGCCCCTGTTCGCGCAGCGAGGCGTAGAAGGCGATCTTGTCCTTCTCCTGGCTGGTGATGCGCGCATGCACCCATTCGCCGGCAGCATTCTTCATCCACGAACCGGTGATGCCGAATGCCTGGTTGAAGATCGAGTCCAGCTCGTTGGTGTTGTCGGCCGTGGTTACGCCATAGGTGTCGGCCTTGCCGTTGCCGTCGAGGTCGCCATCCTTGATTGCCTTGAACAGCGTCACATAGTCTTCGACGGTTTCAGGCGCCTTGAGGCCGGTCTTTTCGAGCCAGTCCTTGCGGATTACTGGCTGCGGCCCGCGCACCGGATAGACGTAGAGCAGATAAGGATAGTTCTTCAGGCGCTCGACATTATGCGGCCAGAGCGCGTCCTTGACGTGCTTGGACTCGGCGATCATGGGCGTGAGGTCCTCCAGCACGCCCTGCTCGACCATCTTGGCGTCGCCGCCCTGGAAGTAGATCAGGTCCGGAATGTCGCCCGACAGCAGCATCACCGACAGCTTGTCGGCATAACCCGACGAAGGCAGGTCGACGAGCTCGATGTCGAGATCGGTGCCCTGGGCGCGCAGCGCGTCTTGGATGCGCTTGACGTGCTTGACGTCGTCGGGATTGGTCGGCCCGAAATCCTTCGACACGATACGGATCTTGACCGGCTCGGCCATGGCGGGGACAGCCACGGCAAGGCTCAGCGCCAAGGCCGTCGATGTCATCAGGAACACTCGTCTCAACATTTCATCTCCTCCGTTTGGATAGGCTTTTTGGTTAGGCACTCTTCGCCATCAGCCCTTGAGCGCGCCGCTCATGGTGCCTTTGGTGAAGAATTTCAGGATCAGCGGGTAGATCGCCAGGATCGGCACGATGGTCAGAAGGATCATGCCGGCCTTGAGCGACCTGAGATCGATCTGGCTGGCGCCGGTATTGTTGTTGGCGTTGTCGATGCCGACGATGGCAAGCTTGTCGCCGTCGATGACGAACTGGCGCAGCACCACCTGCAGCGGCCATTTGCTCTGGTCGTTGAGGTAGATCATCGCGTGGAAGAACTCGTTCCAATGGAAGACGAGGTAAAACAGCGAGATCGTTGCCAGCGCGGGCTTGGCCAGCGGCAGCACCACATACCAGAAAACCTGGAATGGGTTGGCGCCGTCGAGCTCGGAAGCCTCGAGCAGCTCCTTGGGAATTTCCTCGAAGAAGCGGATCAGGATAATCAGGTACCAGGCGTTGACCGCCTTGTAGAGGATCACCGACCAGTAGCTGTCGAGCAACCCGAGCCGCTTGTTGACGAAATATTCGGGGATGATGCCGGGCTCGAAAACGATTGTGACGAGCACCAGGATGAACAGCGCCTTGCGCCCCGGCAGGCCGGGCCGCGACAGGCCCCAGGCCATCAGCGCGGTACCGATTACGCCGATCAGCGTGCTGACAAAGGTGATCAGGATCGAGTTGAAGATGCCGCGCTGCACATTGGGATGTTGCAGCAGGACGCTCCAAACCTCGAGCGAGAAGCCCCTCGGCAGGATGGTCAGTCCGCTCATGCCCGGTACCCTGCCCGGCTCGGACAGCGACACCGCCAGGAGGTTGAGGATCGGCTGCACCGTGACGACGACGAGCAGCAGAAGCGTCGAAACGATAATGGCGTATTCGATGCGTTCGAGCGGGGTCTTGCGCGACAAAGCCATCACCAGACTCCCTTGCCGGTCAGGCGCTTGGACACGAAATGGGCGGTGACGATCATCATCGTGCCAAGCACCGCCTTGAACAGGCCAGCCGCGGTCGCCAGCGAGTATTCACCGGTCTGCAGACCGATGCGGTAGACATAGGTGTCGACGATATCGATCTTGGAACGGACCACGTCGTTGGAGAAGTTGATGACCTGGTTGAGGTCGGCGTTGAGGAACATGCCGGCGTTGAGGATGAACAGCGTGGCGATCGTCGGCACGATGCCGGGCAGCGTGACGTGCCAGATCTTCTGCCAGCGGTTGGCGCCGTCGATCTCGGCGGCGTCATAAAGCTGCTGGTCGATGGCGATGATCGCGGCGAGATAGAGCAGGCTGTCCCAGCCGGCCGAGCGCCAGATCTCGGTGAACACCAGCACCCAGCGGATGGCGCCGGTGTCGGTCATGAACGAGCGCGGCGCGATGCCGGCCATGCCCATCAGATTGTTGACAGCGCCGTCGGTGGGCGACAGTGCGGCGATGAAGACGCCTGCAATGACCACCCAGGACAGAAAATGCGGCAGATAGATCGCCGACTGGATGAACTTGCGCAGGCGTCCGCCGCGCACCTCGTTGATCAACAGCGCCACCAGGATCGGCACCGGCAGGAAGAAGGCCATCTTCATCGCCGAGATGATCAGCGTGTTGGCCAGCACCTGCCAGAACACCGGCGATGCAAACAACACGTAGAAATGCTTGAGCCCGACCCAGATGTTGGGCGGAACGATCCTGACCTGCTCGAAGGCGATGCGCGCTTCCCAGATCGGGAGGTAATGCAGCACCAGGAAGAACGCCAGGCCCGGCGCCATCATGACGTAGAACGGCCACCAGCGGCGCCAGCCATTGGCGAACGCCGTCGCTCGTTTCGGCTTGCCGCGAACCGCCGCTTTGGGAACGTTCCCAACTCGCGGCGCATTCAGCGTCTGATCATGGTCCGTCATCGTCAGTTACCTCCCGTCCCCGACCGCGCGTTTGGGCCGGTTCAGCGACAGGTCGGCAAGCGAACCCCGCTCGATCAGCCGGCACGGCAGGAACACCCGGCCGTGCTCCGAACGGCCGGCAATTTCATCGAGCAGGCAATCGAGCGAACGCACGCCCATCTCGCGGCCCGGCTTGGCGACTGTTGTCAGCCCTGGCCAGGAGAATGCACCGGCCGGCACGCCATCGAAACCAAGGATCGAAACATCTTCAGGGCAGCGCAATCCGGCTTCGCGCACGGCGACCATGGCCCCCAGCGCCATCAGGTCGTTGGCGGCGAATACCGCGAAATGGCCAACCCGGTCGCGTTTAAGCAGGCGTTTCATCGCCGTGCGCCCGCCCTCGACGGTGTATTCGCCGTCTTCCATTGGCAGCGCCGCCGGATCGACGTCGCGCTCGACGCAATGCTCATGGAAGGTGCGCAGGAACCGGGCGCGGGCGATGCGCGACTTGGGCCCGAGGATCAGCGCCGGCGCGTGGTGGCCCTTGGAAACCAGGTGATCCATGCCCAGCCGCACGGCCTGCGCGATGTCCGAGCCGACGCTTGAGGTCGAAGGGAAGCGCTCGGCACTCGAGCCGATAAGGACGAAAGGCAGGCCGAAGCGGTCGAGGTCGTCAAAATTGTCGGCCACTGGATTGATGATCGCACCATCAACGCGTGCCTGGCGCAGGGCGCGCAAATGGCTGGCTTCGCGATCGTGGTTCCAGTCGGAGGAAAAGACCAAAAGCGACGCGCCGTTTTCGGCGGCGCGGTCCTGGGCGCCACGGGCAACCTCGGCCCAGAACGGGTTGGTGATATCAGGAATGACGAGACCGAGCAGCCCTGTACGTCCCGAGCGCATGCCAACGGCGAGATCATTGCGCTCGTAGCCGACAGCCTTGGCAGCCTCCAGCACCCGTTCGCGCGCCTCGTCGGTCACGTTGGAGGCACCGGACAACGCGCGGCCGGCGGTGCTCTTCGAGACACCCGCCTTCTCCGCGACATCAATGATCGTCGGACGCCTCCGCTGCACCTGCACGCTCCTCCTCAGCGATATTGTGGGAACGTTACCACGACAGCGATTGATCGGCAAGGTGGTGAACAAATGTTTGCCTGCCTGGCCTGCAAGGTCCGTAGCTACGCGCTCGCTGCCACCGGCCCGTTGAGGTGACACGGCGCCTTGGTGCGACTAATGCATATGGGAGCGACCTTCCCAGATTTCGGGAATACGTGCGAGCTCCTCAACCACCTTGCTTTAGAATTTCAAGGAATCTGAATGCATTGCGGTTGGGACAGCGTCGGTCACGCCGTCGAATTCCATTTCACCAACCACCGCGATCTGCCCGCCGTTGGGTTCCACGGCGAGGCGCGAGGAAATTCTACGGGTCAGCCCTGCACACGCCTTGGCAGGTCACATAGGCCTTACACGCCGGCAGCGGTCAGCCCGCGGCGCGACGCAGCGGCTGGCGCAGGATCGCCGAGCCTCCTGCCGCCTGGACGGCGAGGCTGCCATAAGTGATACCGGCGGCAAGGCAGGCTTCCTCGGACTGTCCCGACAGCCAGGCATCGACAAAACCGGCGTTGAAGGCGTCGCCCGCGCCCGTCGTGTCAATGACCGGAACCGCTTCCGCCCGCCGGTGCAGCAACTGGCCGCTGGCCTTCAGCCATGCGCCTTCGCCGCCCGCTTTCAGTGCGACGACCGGAAAGTCCTTGGACAGAATCTCGATCGCCGCGATCGGATCGTTCTCGCGGGTGATCGCGGTGGCCTCTTCCATATTGGGCAGGAAGAGGTCGACGCCCGCGCAGCGATCAAGCAGTTCGGCTTCGTAGATCAGCGTCTCGTCCCAGCTCGGATCGAGCGAGACGGTGAGCCCCTTCGCCTTGGCACGCGTCACCAGATCGGGGATCTCGTGCAACGTGGCATACTCGGCGATGTGCAGATGGCCAGCATCGCTCCAGTCAAGCGCGGCATCGAGCGTTGATGGAAGGGCAGTCCCGGCGCGCCGCGACAGGAACGCACGGTCGTTGCCGATCACCGAGGCGACGGTGACTTGCGGCCCCGCACCCGCTGAATGCTCGACGAAGCGAAGATCGACGTTGCTGGCGCCGAGTTCAGTCTCGATCCCCATCGACAGCGAGTCGGTGCCTAGGCGCGCCACCAGGGCCACCTGCCTGCCGGCATGGGCCATGTGGGCGGCCGCGATGAACGCACCGCCACCGGCGGCCATCTTCATGTCCTGCGCAAACACCTCACGTCCCGGCTCCGGCAACGACGCCAGGCCGGTGAAAATCAGGTCGCAGTAAATCCGCCCGATGCTGAGCACCGCCGGACGCTTGGCATTTCCCGAAGTCATTGCCGGCCCAGGCTCTTCTCGGTCTTGGCATCGAAGAGGTAGAGGCTGCCGGGTGCGGCGCGGCAGGTCAGTGTGCTGCCCGTCGCAGGAATGAACTTGCTCGGCGCGGTGGCAATCACAGCATTGCCGTCGACATCGAGATGCACCAGCGTTTCTGGTCCAAGCGGTTCGACCGCCGTCACCGTGCCGGTGAGTTCCAGGCCGCCTTCGGCCTTTTCGATGGCCGCCGTCAGTTGATGCGGGCGTACGCCGATCAGGATGTCGCCGCCGGCAGCGGGCTCGATGCCCTTGCCGTTCTTGCGGCCCGGCACCAGGTTCATCGACGGGCTGCCGATGAAGCGGGCGGTGAAGACGTCGACCGGATTTTCGTAGAGATCGGTCGGCGTGCCTACCTGCAGGATGTGACCGTCCTTCATCACAACGATGCGGTCGGCCATGGTCATCGCTTCGACCTGGTCGTGGGTGACGTAGACGGTCGTCGTCTTGAGCTTCTGGTGCAGGCGCTTGATCTCAATGCGCATCTGGGCGCGCAACTGGGCGTCGAGGTTGGACAAGGGCTCGTCGAACAGGAAGGCGGAGGGGTTGCGCACCATGGCGCGGCCGATGGCGACGCGCTGGCGCTGACCACCCGACAGGGCCGCCGGACGACGGTCGAGATACTTCTCCAGGCCAAGAATCTTGCCCGCTTCTTCGATGCGCTTGTCCTTTTCAGCCTTTGACAGCTTCGAGGTGTACAGCCCGAAGCCGATGTTCTGGCGTACGGTCAGGTGTGGATAGATGGCGTAGTTCTGGAACACCATGGCGATGTTGCGCTGCTTGGGATCGCGCTCGTTGACCACCTCACCGCCGATCTTGAGCGTACCGCCGGAGATGTCTTCGAGGCCGGCAATCATGCGCAGGGTCGTCGACTTGCCGCAGCCCGAAGGCCCGACGAAGACGACGAATTCGCCGTCTGCGATTTCAAGGTCGATGCCCTGGACGACGTCTACCTTGCCGTAGCGCTTGACCAGCTTTTCAAGTTCGATCGTCGCCATCAGCGCGCCCCTACCAGTGCCTTGAATTTCTCACCGAGTTCTTTCGCGGCTTTCGCCTCGCGCTCGGCATGGTTGTTGGCTGTCGCCGCAAAGGACGCAGCCTTGTCCCTGTAGACGCCAATCGCCTCCGCCATCGCAGCCGGTGCCGGGCCGCCGAAGCGGTCACGCACGGCAACGAAATGCTCCGGCGAGACGATCTCTTCGAACTTGTCGCGGCCGAAACTCGGTTCGCGCCCGGTCGAATGCCTGAAGGCATCGAGGAACGGCCCGTAGCCGTCCTTGGCAAGCCCGCCACCTGCCGCAACCACTGCCTTGGCAACTGTTGCCGCGATCTCGTGCGCCTCGCGGAAGGACAAGCCTTCGATGCGGACAAGCGAGTCGGCAAGTTCGGTGATGGTGATGCAGGAGCGGCGGATGTTTTCGGCCACCCGCTCCGGATCAATGCGGATCGCACTGATGAAGGCAGCGAGCAGGTCGAGCACGCGCGATGCCGCAGTGAACGCCTCATAACCCATCGACTGGGTTTCGCCCTCGCTGTCGTTCATGTCGGTGAACGGCGTGTTGTGGATGACGCCGAGGACCGTGCGGGCCCGGCCCATCGTCTGGCTGGCCAAAAGGCGCATATGCTCGATCGGCACCGGATTGCGCTTCTGCGGCATGATCGACGAGATCTGCACGAAGGCGTTCGGCACATAGACCTGGCCGACCTCGAAGCTCGTCCAGAACTGGAAGTCCTGGATCATGCGGCCGAGATGCAGGAACATCAGCTCGATAGCCGAATAGGTCGAGGTGATGTAGTCCGACGCCGCGATGCAGCTGTAGGAATTGCGCAACGGCGCGGCAAAGCCGAGCAGATCGGCGACGCGCTTGCGGTCGATCGGAAAACCCGAAGTGGTGATGGCGGCGGCACCCATCGGCGACAGGTCGACGATTTTCCGCGCCTCTTCGAAACGCTCGATGTCGCGGATCAGCACTTCGATGGCAGCCGCCAGGTAATGCCCGAAAGTCGAGGGCTGGGCCGGCTGGCCATGCGTGTAGGCAACGATCAGCGTTGCCTTCTCGCGCTCGGCAGCGTCGATCATCGCGCCCAGCAGATGCCGCGCCTTGACCACCAGCGCATCGATGCGCTGCTTGAGCCCGAGCTTGAACAGCGTGTGGTCGATGTCATTGCGCGAGCGCGACGTATGCAGGCGTCCGGCGACATCGGCTCCGAGGCGGGCCTTCAGTTCCTTTTCGATGAGGAAGAAGAAGTCCTCGACTTCGCCGGTATAGACGAGCGTGGACGGATCGACCTCCCGGTCGATGGCTTCCAATGCCCCGGCGATCGCCGACGCCTGCTTGGCGTCGAGAATGCCTGTCTCGGTCAGCATCACCAGATGCGCCCGGTCGATGGCGCGGAAGCCGTCGACATGGTGGGTCTTGGCGCCGTCAAACAGCGGCTTCAGCACCGTTTCCTTGTAGACAGGATCGGGGAAGACCGATCTGTCGGCGAGCTTGGGGTTCAGTTCAGGCATGTCTTATCCTTTGAGCCCTGCCAGCATGACGCCGCGGACGATGTAGCGCTGCAGGATGATGAAGACGATCAGGGTCGGCAGCGTGGCGATCGCCGCACCGGTCATGATCATTTCCCACTGGATGGACTGTTCCACCGCGAAGCTCGATAGCCCCACCGGCAGAGTGTAGAGTTCGCGGCTGGTGGTCACGATCAGCGGCCAGAAGAACGCCGTCCAGTTGCCGAGGAAGGTGAAGATGGCGAGCGCAGACAAGGCCGGCGTCACCAGTGGCATTGCCACTTTCCAGAAGATCTGGAACTCGTTCAGGCCATCGACGCGCGCAGCTTCGAGGAAGTCGTTGGGCACGCCTTCGAAGAACTGCTTCATCAAGAAGGTGCCGAAGGCCGTCATCATCCCGGGGAACATGATGCCCCAGTAGCTGTCCAGCCAGCCGAGCTTGCTCGACATCAGGTACCACGGGATGACAAGCATCTCGGTCGGGATCATCAGCGTCGACAAAATCGCGAGGAAGATGAAATAGCGGCCGCGGAACTCGAATTTGGCCAGGGTGTAGCCGACGAGACTGTCGAAGAAGACGTTCGACAGCGTCACCATCACCGCCACGAACATCGAGTTGAAGAACCAGCGCATGAAGCGCCCGTCGGCCAGGATAGCGATGTAGTTGGCGAGTGTCGGTGCCGCCGGAATGAGCCTGAGGTCATAGACCTGGCCCGCCGTCTTGAACGACGTCGAGAACATGAAGGCCAGCGGCGTCACCATGATCAGGCCGCCGATGAACAGCAGCGTCCAGGTGAGGATGCGACCGGGCCGAAGATTGGCGTGGGAAAGCGCCGGCGTTTGGGTGACGGCACTCATTTCTTTTCCCTCAGGATCCAGAGCTGCAACAGCGACACGAACAGCAAGATGGTGAACAGCACGACCGTCTGTGCCGCTGCATATCCCATCGCGTAGGACGAAAACGCCGTCTGGTAGATCATCAGCACCAGCGGCTTGGTCGAGCCGAGCGGGCCGCCCGGATCGTTGGTGGTCATGTTGTAGACCTGGTCGAAGATGCGCAGGAAGCCGATCGACGAGAACACGACGAGGAACACGGTGGTCGGCTTGAGCAACGGCAGCGTGATTTTGCGCAGGATCGCCCATTCGCCCAGGCCGTCGATGCGTGCCGCCTCATAGAAGGTGTTGGGGATCGACCGCAGGCCGGCCATGAAGATGATGATCTGGAAGCCAAGGCCGGCCCAGATCGCCGTCAGCATGATCGACGGCAAAGCCTGGTCGACCGAGCGGATGAAGGGCTGCTGCGGAATCCCGATCGTGCCGAGCGCATTGTTGATCACCCCGATCGGTGCCGGCTGATAGAACCAGCGCCACACCCAGGCCATGGCGGCAGCCGTGGTCAGGTAGGGAAGGAAATAAAGACCGCGGATCAGCCCGTGCATGAAACGCACGCGATCGAGATGGTAGGCGATGACGAATGACAGCAACAGGCTGATAGGTGTTCCGACAAGCAGGTAGGCGAAGGTGTTCTTGAATACCTTCCAGAACTGCGGGTCGGCGAACAGCTTTTCGTAATTGGCGAGGCCGATGAACTGTGGCGGCTTCAGAAGGTCCCAGTTGGTCAGCGAAAGCCAGAAGGCTTCGATTGTCGGGTAAAAGCGGATCACCGAATAGAACAGGATCGGCAGAGCAAGGAAACTCCACACCCAAACCAGCCGCCTCGTCCGCATGGAACGGCGGTTCCAGAAGGTTCCGCTGGGGCGGCTCAGCGCCGCCCCCTGTTGATCCGCTGTCACAGACATCAAGCCTTCGCCTTACTTGGGTGCTGCTGCGTCGATGATCGCCTGCTCGGCCGCTGCGGCCTGTGCGAGCGAATCCTTCACCGACTGGCCTTCGAGCAGCACGCGGTTGGCCATGTCGATGGTGGTCTGGCGCTGGGCCGCTTCATCAACGAACATGGTGGTGCGGGCGTATTCGAGGCCCTTGAGGAACGGACCGTAGATCGGGTCCGCAAGGTTGGCCTCGGTCATCGCCGCGGTACGACGCGCGGGCAGTTCGCCGACCGTCTTCAGCCAGACGTCCATGGCCTCGGGCGAGGAGATGTAGGCCAGGAACTTCTTCGAGGCCTCGAGCTTTTCGCCGCTTGTCGTGGCCGAGATGCCGTTGGCGAAGTAGCTGGCATAGTTCGAGCGGGTGCCGTCGGCATGGGCCGGCAGTTCGGTCACGCCCCATTCGAAGCCTTCGATCGACTTGAACGCGCCGAGACGGAAGGTGCCGTCGATGGTCATTGCCGCCATGCCGGCACGGAATGCCGCCTGGCCTTCGTCCATGAAGCCGGCCTGGCCGATCTTCTTTTCGGTCTGCAGGTCGGTGTAGAACTTCAGGGCCTTTTCACCGGCCTCCGTGTTGTAGGCCACCTTGCGGTCGCCGTCGGTGTAGGGCTGGCCGCCGAACTGGCGGACCAACACTTCACGCCACCACTGGTGGTCCTGGCCGGCCATGTCGAGGGTCGAGCCAGCGACGATCAGGTTGCCGGCAGCATCGCGCTTGGTCGCCTTCTCGGCGGCCGCGACAAACTCGTCGAGCGTCTTGGGCGGGTTCGCCGGGTCGAGACCAGCTTCGGTGAACAGCTTCTTGTTGTAGAACAGTGCCAGCGAACGCACCGCAGTCGGCAGGCCGTAATAATCCTCGCCGCGCTTCATGGCGCTGACGATCGGGAAGAATTCGCTTTCGATCTTGTCGTGCGGGAACGCATCGGTCGGCAGTGGCTGCAGCAGGCCACCGGCAACGAACTTGTCGAGCCAGCCGTAAAACAGCTGCATCACGTCAGGGCCCTGCCCGCCCATCTTCGCGGCGATCACGCGCGTCTGGTAGTCGGCATAGGGGAAGGTCGTCTGCTTGACGGTGATGTCTGGATTGGCCTTCTCGAAATTCTCGATCAGCTGGTCCATCGCCTTGACGCGCGAGTCGAAGACATACTGCCAATATTCGATCTCGACGGCCTGGGCCGCGTTGAGTGCCAGCGTGCTGAAACCAGCAATCAGTCCGGCAAATAGGGTTGCTCTGCGCATGTAAACCTCCATCTGCGCCCGCCGGAAAATCCGGGCTTCGGGCGGTGATTATCCCCTTGGACCGTAGCCTCGCATGCAGACGAAGCCCGGGCCGTCTCGTGACTCCGATGCCGTCGGACGCGAGCGGATCACGCTCGACAAAAACATGCACCAGCAAAGCTGCGGATCCTCCCCGCACACTGCCTATACGCTTTCCTGCCGGACGCCTTTTGTCAATAAGATAATTTACTTGAATTAATCTGTTGCGGGGTTCGGGCCTTCCGCGTTATCAATTTTGCAACTGAAGTCAGGATGCGCGAAATGGCGTTTCAGCCGGGCAGCACACATCAGGTCACTTTGGGTAACAACCCCGAGCGCAGCCGCGACCATAACCGTCGCGTGGTGCTCGACGTCGTGCGCCGCAACGGCGCCTTGGGGCGCATGCATATCGCCCGGCTAACGCATCTGACCGCGCAGGCCATCGCCAACATCGTCGACGAACTGGTCAGCGAAAACCTGTTGATGGAGACCGGGCGCCTACGCTCCGGTCGCGGCCAGCCGCCGATCCAGTTCGCCGTCAACCCTGATGGCGCCATGACGATGGGCATCGAGATGGCCTCCGACCACATGGTGGCGACAGTGCTCGACCTGTCGGGTCAGCCGCGCTCCAGGCGGATCATGCCGGTCAGCGACACCAGCCCGAGCCAGGTCATCGCCCATCTGCGCGCCGAGCTGGACACGGTCAGGTCGACGTTCAAGTCACGGCTGCTCGGGATCGGCGTGGTCATGCCCGGCCCGTTCGAGATCGAGGGCATGACCTCGGTCGGCCCGACGACGCTGCCGGGCTGGGCCAATATCGATGCGGCGAGCCTGCTCAGCGAGGCTTGCGGCGAGCCGGTGACGGTGGAAAACGACGCCAATGCCGCGGCCGTCGGCGAACGCTTCTTCGGCGCTGGCCACGCCATCTCCAGTTTCTGCATGGTCTATTTCGGTGCCGGCCTCGGCCTTGGCATGATCCAGGACGGTGCCCCGTTCCGCGGCGCCTTCGGCAATGCCGGCGAAATCGGCCATGTCGTCGTCGTCCCGCGCGGCCGGGCCTGCCCATGCGGCCAGCACGGATGCCTTGAGCGCTACGCCTCGGTCCATGCGCTGCGCGAAAAGCTTTGCGACGCCGGCATCCCCGACTGCGATTTCGCCGACTTCGCCGACCTCCATGCCAAGCGCCATCCGGTGCTTTTGGAGTGGATGGACGAGACCGCGACCTATCTCGCGCCAATGATCGCGATGATCGAAAACATCCTTGATCCCGAGACGGTGATCCTTGGCGGCATGTTGCCCGATGCGATCATCGACGAGCTGATCGAACGGATGGGACCGTTGCCGATCTCGGTCGCCAGCCGGAGGACCCGCGCCCTGCCCCGCGTCATGCGCGGCCAGACCGGGCAATACACAGCGGCACTCGGTGCCGCCGCACTGCCGCTGTTTGAGGTGGTCACGCCCAAGCTCGGAACAGCCGCCACCTCGCATACCGAATAGCAGACTGAAATACCGGAGACCTGAATGCCGAGCGCTCGCGAACGTATTGAACGACAAAAGGCCAGCCCGTCGCTGCTCAGGCTTCACCGTGCCCTCAGCCGTCTCAAGTCCACCGTCACCATGATGAACACCGGCGCGCATCCTGACGACGAGCAGAGCGGCCTGCTTGCATACTTCCGTCTCGGCCTTGGCGTGCGCGTCATCGTCGCCTGCTCGACACGTGGCGAAGGCGGCCAGAACTCGCTCGGGCCTGAGCGTCTGGGTGTGCTCGGCATGATGCGCACGCGCGAGATGGAAGAGGCCGCGCGCGAGCTCGATGCCGACGTCGTCTGGCTCGGCCATGGTCCCGACGACGAAGTGCATGATTTCGGCTTCTCCAAGGACGGCGACCAGACTTTCACCCGCTGGGGCGAGATGCGCACTGTCGAGCGGCTGGTGCGCGCCTATCGCAGTGAACGGCCCGACATCGTCATCCCGACCTTCCTCGACGTGCCCGGCCAGCATGGCCACCACCGCGCCATGACCCGCGCCGCCGAAAAGGCGATAAGGCTTGCCGCCGATCCCGAAGCTTTTCCTGAGCATTTCAAGGAAGGCATGAGCCCCTGGCAGGTGACGAAATATTACCTGCCGGCATGGTCTGGCGGCGGCGACACCTATGACGATGAAGTGCCGCCTCCTGATGCCACCGTTGTTGTGGACCCGCCCGGCCGCGAGCCGGCGACGGGCGTGGAATATGACCGCATCGGCGAATGGTCCCGCTACTACCACGCCTCGCAGGGCATGGGTCATTGGCCTAGCGTGCCGGAGACGCGCTGGCCGCTGCACCTGCTGCTCGCCGCTAACGGCACAAAGGCCGAGACATCGGTGCTCGACGCGCTCCCGGCAACGCTCGATGCGCTGGGTCAGTCGAAGGACCTGTCCGGCGAAGCTGCTGCAGCCCTGGCCGCTGCCGTCGAAGCCATCGACAAGGCGATCGCCGCCTTCCCCAACACCGACGCGATCATCGGCCATCTCATCGAAGCGGCCGGCCAGCTCGCGACCGCGCGCGCCAATGCGTCGCCGGCCTTCCTCGAGCTTCACAGCCACCGTCTCGAACGCAAGGCACGCGAGATTGACGCCGCACTGATTGAAGCCGCCGGCATCTTCGACCGCGCGACGCTGTCGCCGTCGACAATGTCGCCGGGGGAAACGGCTGAACTCACCGTCGATCTTGCCCCCGCCAGCGACAGTCGTTCTGTGGAGATCGAAACTGTCCTGCCCAATGCCGTTACTGCCAAGGCAGAGACCAGCACCGGGCGCCGGCGCACCCTGAAAATTGTTGCCTCGGCAAATGCCGCCTACTCGAAGCTCTATCCGCCGTCATGGTCGGCTCTTGGTGGCAATGGTGACGCCCATGTCGTCATCGCGGCGAGGTTCGGCGATCACACCGCCCGCGCCATCTACGACTTCGAAGAGGCCTTCGCCGTGCTGCCGGCAAGCTCCGTTGTGATGGACCCGGAAGCGATCATCGTGCCGCTCGACGGCACAAGGCGCGAATGGCCGATCAGGCCTGTCGTCGCCGGCAAGGACGCGCCCGTCTCGCTCAACATGGATGGCGGCTGGTCCCTGGCGCAAGCGGAAGGCAGCCAGGTCATCCGGGCGCCCGAAACACGTGTCGCGGGGCTTTCCACCATCACCCCGCTCGTCGGCGGCAGGCCAGCACTCAGGCTGACCCCGATTGTCTATCCGCATATCGGCCGCGTCACCCATCGCCAGCCAGAAGCGCTGCGCGTGCTCACGCTCGACCTCAAGCTGCCGCAAGGCGCGCGTGTCGGTTATGTCGGCGCAGGTGCCGACCGCGTCGGCCTGTGGCTGTCGCGCATGGGGCTCGATGTCACCGAACTCGACGCCAAGGCGCTTGCCGGCGACCTCAGCCAATACACCACCATTGTCGTTGGCATCTTCGCCTTCGGCATTCGCAAGGATCTGGCGGCCGCAACCGAGGAGCTGCACCGCTTCGTCGAAAATGGCGGCCACCTTGTCACCCTTTACCACCGCCCGACCGACGGTTGGGATCCACTAGCGACGCCGCCGAGGAAACTCGAGATTGGCTCGCCGTCTTTACGCTGGCGCGTAACGGATCCGAACGCCGAGGTCACGGTGCTGGCGCCGGACCATGTCCTGCTCAGGGGGCCGAACATGATCGGCCCGCAGGACTGGTCCGGCTGGAACAAGGAGCGCGGGCTCTACTTCGCCGCGCGCTGGGACGAGGCCTACCAGCCTCTGCTCGCCATGCATGACGCCAACGAACAGCCGCTGATGGGCGCGCTGGTCTCGGCTGCGATCGGCAAGGGCCGCCACACCCATACAAGCCTCGTCCTGCACCACCAGTTGGACAAGCTTGTACCGGGAGCATTCCGCCTGATGGCAAATCTTGTCCAGCCAGCCTGACAGCACGGTGACGCCCGAGGCGGGGGACGAGCGTCACAAGGCCAACCGCGAAGGTGTCGTCTGGGTGCTTGCCGACATGCTGCTGGTCTCCGGCGGCATGACGGCGCTGGTCAAGGCGCAAGGGCTGATCTACCCAGCCTTCCAGCTCGTCTTCATCCGGGCGATGATCGGCCTGCTGTTCATCCTGCCGTTGATCTGGCGCCACCGCCACCACATCCGCCACACCAGGCATCCGTGGCAGAACGTCTCGCGCATCAGCTGCAATGCGATTGCGCTGACCAGCCAGTTCATGGCCTACACGCTGCTGCCGCTGGCAGTGGTCAACGCGCTGAGCTTTTCCAGGCCGCTCGTCACCATGGCAATGGCGGTCGCCTTTTTGGGCGAGACAGTGTCGCGGCTACGCTGGATAGGTGCCGCCTTCGCTTTTGCCGGTGTGCTCCTGATGCTGGCGCCCGGCGGCGTAGAGTGGAACCTCGGCCTGCTCGCCGTGTTCGCCACAGTGGTTTTCGGCTCGCTCGCCATCATCCAGACACGCATGCTGCGCGATGAAAACACCACCGTGATGATGGTGTTCTACACTGTCGGCCTCGCGGTCATCACCGCTGTCCCGGCCATCTTCGTCTGGCAGCCGGTCAAGACCTTCGACTGGGTGCCCCTGCTTGGCATCGGACTTCTGGCGCAGGCCGGGCAATACTGCTTCCTGCGCGCCTATCGCCTCGCTGACGCCAGCGTGCTCGCCCCCATTGGCTACCTCTCGATCGTCGTGACGACGGCCGCAGGTTACATCTTCTTCGACGAGGTGCCCGACCAGCGCATCGTCATCGGTGCCGCAGTTGTTCTGGCCGCGTTGCAGGCGACGGCCTATCTCGAACGCCGCGCCAACAGGAAGTAACGGCAACCCTGCCTGTGCGGCAGCGTGACCGCCATAAGCCGGCGGCGACCAAGCTTCCTAGATCGCGGGCCCCTCTTGATGCCGAATGGACCGCTTGGCCGGGGTCGGACGAGATTAGCTCGTTACGCCCATCACCTTGCCGAGATAGGCGACATACTCGCCGAATTTCGGCATTGCGCGAGTCGCTGCGGCGTTGCGCGGACGCGGCAGGTCGATGACCACTTCCTCTATGATCTTGCCCGGCCGGTCGGCCATGACCAGTACCCGGTCCGACAGGAACACCGCTTCGGCGATGCTGTGGGTGATCAGCATCACGGTCTTGCGATGCTCCTGCCAGATGCGCAGCAGCTCGACATTGAGCTTGTCGCGGGTCAGCGCATCGAGCGCGCCGAATGGCTCGTCCATCAGCAGGATCGGCGGATCGAGAACCAGCGCCTGACCGATCGAGGCGCGCTGGCGCATGCCGCCCGACAGCTGATGCGGATGCGCGTCGGCGAACTTGGTCAGCGACATCACCTCGAGGATCTTGTCGACGGCGCTGTCGCGCGCCGCCGCCGGCATGTTGCGGATGCGCGCGCCGAGCTCGACATTGCCGCGCACCGTCAGCCACGGCAGCATATTGTTGGTCTGGAACACCACGCCGATATCGGGACGCGGCGACAGGACCTTTTCGCCCTTGATGGTGGCGACGCCGGATTCATAGGGGATCAGGCCGGCAACGATGCGCAACAGCGTGCTCTTGCCGCAACCGCTCGGTCCGAGGACCGAAACGAACTCCTGGTTCCTGATGCCGAAGTTGATGTCTTCGAGCGCCTTGACCTTGCCGAACGCCTTGTTCAGGCCCTTGGCTTCGATGTGGACAGCTGCGGCGTCAGCGACCGGCCGTTCCTGGCCCGGATGGGGTTCTTGCTTCATCGCCGTTGCCGACATGTTTTCCTCCCGAACTGCAATGTTCATACCTGGATACCCCGCCACCAGACGGACTTGGCCGCGAATTCGATCAGGGCGTACAGCACCAGCGAGATCAGCGTGATGACGATGATGCAGCCGAACACCAGGTCGGTACGCGACGACGCCGTGCCCAGCATGATCAGGTTGCCGAGGCCGCGGTCAGAACCGACCAGTTCGCCGATGATCGCGCCGATCATGGCAAGCGGCATGGCGACACGGCAACCGTCGATGAAGCTCGGCAGCGCGCTTGGCAGGCGCAGCGTGGTGAAGGTCCGCCACGGTCCCGCGTTCAGCGCGCGAAAGTGTTCCTCGAGGTTCTTCGAGGTACCGGCGAAGCCGCCGAGCGTCGCCACCACGATCGGGAAGAAGGCGAACAGGAACGCCATCGCCACTTTGGAGATGAAACCATAGCCGAACCAGACGATCATCAGCGGCGCGAGCGCGCTCTTGGGCGTCGTCTGCAAGGCGGTGACCAGCGGATAGATGGTGCGCTGGGCGAAGGGCGAGACATAAACGATCATGCCGAGCAGAACGCCGACGATGACGGCGGCGGTGAAGCCGATTAGTACCTCGCCGAGCGTGTACATCGAATGCTCGAAAATTTGGTCCTTGGACTCCCAGATCGCGACGGCAATCGACGAGATAGGGGGCAGAATGTAGCTTTTTACTTCGAAATAACGGACGCCATATTCCCAAAAGAGCAGAAACGCACCGAAAAACGAGATGACTTGGACATAGGCGGCAAGTCGAGAACTAACGCCTGACATAAAGGCCTCCGAAGAGAATTGTTGGCATCCGTGGTGAATGGGCGCCGGCTGACACCGACGCCCTGGCTTGTCAGCAGGTCATTTGCCCTGCTTGTCCTTCACCACCTGATGGGGCGGCGGCACGACAAAGCGCTTGAAGTGCCACTGGTCGAACGCGTCGATGTTGCGTTCCCACACCTGCGGCGTATGTGGGCTGTCTTCAGTCACCTGGATCATGTCGCAATAGATCTCACAGTTGTTACCGTCGGGATCCTTGAACACGAGGAAGCAGTTGGCTCCCGGCCCATGCTTGCCGATGCCGCGGACAATCTCCACACCGCGCTCCTGCAGCATCTCGGCTGCAGCTTCCATGTCCTCCAGGCTGTCGACCAGATAGGAGAAATGTTCGAGGCCGGGCCGCGAATATTTCGGAAGATCGTCGCGATCGGGCGAATCCTCCGGGATCTGCGACAAAGCGAGATCGTGGTGGTCGCTTCCTGCACGCAGGAACACCATCTTGTCCTCGATCCAGTCCGAGACCTCCAGTCCAACGACGCTGGTGTAGAACTCGACGGACTTTTTGATGTCGCGGACCATCAGGACCATGTGGCCCAGCTTCCTGACATTGATCTTCTTCTTCATGTGCCTCATCCAGGGCTGAACCAGCCTTAGCGACTGATGTTGCGATACAGGTCGTCGGTCTTGATCGTGTCGTCGAGAACGAAGGCGTCACGCACGAAGCCCATCGTCTTTTCCATGCGGTCGGCACGGACAAAACCGAGGTCCTTGTTTTCCGCCTGCGCGTCGCGGACCAGCGTGTTGATCTGCTTGATCTGCTCGAGCACCACGCTCGTCTTCAACGTCGGATACTGCTTGACGATCAGGTCGGCTGCTTCCTCGGGGTGCTGCGCAATATATTCGTAGCCGCGATAAGACGCATCGAGGAACTTATCTACGACCTCAGGCTTCTCGGCCAGCATCGCCTCGGTGGTGACGAAGCCGCTGCCATACATGTCGAGGCCGAAGTCGCGATACTTGATCATGCCGATCTTCTTGCCCGTCTCCTTGGCGTTTTCGGTCAGGATCGGCAGGCTGGCGCCTTCCCAGCACTCGGCGAGATCGACCTGCCCTTCGAGGAAGGCCGAAGTGATGACGGCCGGATTCATGCGCAGAAGCTTGAGATGCTCCTTCGGCAAGCCGTTCTGTTCGAGCCAGGTCGGCACGATGTTCTGGACCGGCGAGGTCGCGCCGCCACCGACCGACTTGCCGCTGAAATCGGCGAGCTTCGGTTCGGCTGCACCCTCTTTCTGGAGATAGCACAAGGCGCCCGGCCAGACAGTGTTGATCGAGCCGACGAACACGGCCTTGCCACCATTGGCGCGGTTGAGAATGACGCTGACCGGGTCACCGTAACCGATGTCGAACAGGCCCTGGTCGATCTCGTTGACGGTTCGCTGGCCGCCATAGCCCTGGTAGACAGTCACGTCGAGACCGGCCTCGTCGTAAAAGCCCTTGGCCTTGGCCACGAGAACGCCTCCCACGCTCCCTTGTGGCAGCCACGACATGTTGAACGAAATGCTTTCCGCAGCCGATGCGGCTGTCGCCATCGAGGCGAGAACGCCTGCCAGCGCAAAACCACGCAGCGTCTTTCCAAAATCGAATGCCATACTGTCCTCCTCAGTGTTGGTCGTTGTTGGTATATTAGGTAGTTCTTATGCGATCTGACTACCCCGGATCGGGTTGGTGATGGCGCCGACCTTCTCGACTGCCGCCGTGACGACATCGCCACAGTTCAGGAACTCGCCGGTCCCCATGCCGACACCGTCGGGCGTGCCGGTGGCGATCAGATCGCCCGGCCTCAGCGTCAGGATCGACGACAGATAGGAAATCTGTTCGGCGACGGAAAAGATCATCGACCCGGTGCTGTCGTCTTGCTTGCGTGTGCCGTTGACGTCGAGCGTCAGGCGCAGGTTTTGCGGGTCGCCAACGCAATCGGCCGGCACAAGCCATGGCCCGAGCGGCGCGAAGGTGTCGAAGCTCTTGCCGCGGAACCAGTCGAACTTGAACGGAAAGTCGCTGCGGCGCGTCAGATCGCGCGAGGTGATATCGTTGATCACCGTGTAGGCGGCAACATGGTCGAGCGCCTTTTCGACCGGGATATCGCGGCCGCCGATGCCGATGACTGCGGCGAGTTCGACCTCCCAATCGACCTTTTCGGCGCGCTGCGGCAGGATGATCGCCTCGTCAGGGCCGATGATCGAAGAGTCCGCCTTCATGAAGACATATGGCTGGCTCTCGGCCTTTGACGCCAGCACCGTTCCCATCTCCTGTGCGTGCTCAACATAGTTGGACGCGGTAGCGAAAATCCGCACCGGGCGATAGGGCGCACAGAGCTTCGTCCCCGTGCCAAGCGGCTCATATTTGGGGCCGGCCTCGACGACATTGGCGGCAAGCCCAGCCAAAGCCGGCTCGACATCGGTCCACCGATCCAGCATCGCGCCGACACCGCCGGCAATCCACTTCTCCCAGAGGGCTGCGTTCTTCCCCGCAAGGCGAGCAATCAGCTCAAGATCATAGACTCCCTGCTCCGTTACCAATACGGGCCGAACCTCGTCCCTGATCACTCGTTGTCCTAGCGCATGCCAAACCACCGGCTGCTCCTTTCATGCTGTTCGTCATCTTCTTGCATACATTTTCGTATCTGTGTATTCATGTCAAGCATAAGGTGCACACGAGGCGTGAGATTTCCAACAATGTCTGCGATCGAGCTTTTTCACGAATGGGGTTCGATCCAGTCGTTCAAAGTCCGCATGTGCCTTGCCGAACTCGGCCTCCCCTGGACCTCGCAACGTGTCGACCTGTCCAGGTTCGAAAATCTCGACGCCGCCTATCTCGCGCTGAACCCCAAGGGGCTGGTGCCGGCGTTGCGCTGGAACGGGAACGTCTTCGACGAATCGTCCGACATCAACGAACTGCTCGACGACATCGCCAGCGGAGCTCTGCTGCCGGTCACCCTAGAAGAACGTGCACGCGCGCGAAGCTGGACGCGTTACGAGGACGAGGTGGTGCATCCAGCCGTACGGCCACCGACCTTCAATCTCATTCTCAAGGCGCGGGTGATCAGGCTAGACCGTGGCGATTTCGCTGAACTGATGGCCCGCCATCCCCTTCCCACAAGACGGGACGCCTATCTGGCCGTAGCCAACGCGCCTTTCGATCGCACCGCAGTGCTCGCCTCGGTCCGGACTTTCCGCACGGTGCTGGAGAGGATGGAGACGGCACTCACCTCCACCACCTGGCTGGCGTCGGACAACTTCTCGCTCGCCGACGTAGCGATGGCGGCATTCGTCGACAGGCTCGACAGGCTGGCGATGGAAGGGCTGCTCACGCCGTTCCCCCTCGCCGCCAAATGGGCCACGCGCATCCGCATGCGATCTGCTTTCGCAATCGCCCAGGGCCCGGACAAAACACGCCCCGATCCGCTCATCGACATCGGCCTCGTTGCCGGATTGCTCGCCGAGGTGCTCGGCCACAACACCACGACAGAAATGGAACCGCTTTAATGGACCACGCTATGCAGATAGATGTGCTGGACAACGGACAAGCCATGCTTGACCGGCTGTTCTTCGACGCCCGCAGCCAGAATGGCTGGCTCGACCGGCCGGTCGAGCTCGCCTTGCTCGAACGCATCCACGACATCGCCAAGATGGGCCCGACGAGCATGAACTGTTCGCCGCTACGCATTGTCTACCTGACGACGGCGGCGGCGCGCGAAAGGCTGAAGCCGGCGCTCGCCCCGGGCAACGTTTCCAAGATCGTGACGTGCCCGGTCGTCGCCATCTTCGCCACCGACTACGCCTTCGCCGAAAAGATGCCGTACCTGTTCCCGCACACCGACGGCAAAGGCCATTTCGAGCGCAACCCGCACATTGTCGAGGACACCGCATTCCGCAATGCGACGCTGCAGGCGGCCTACTACATGCTGGCGGCGCGCGGGCTTGGCCTGGACTGCGGCCCGATCTCCGGCTTCAACCGCGCCACCACCGACGAGATCTTCTTCGCCGGAACCGCCCTCAAGGCGAACTTCATCTGCGGCATCGGCCATGGCGACCCGGCCAAGCTGTTCCCTCGCCACCCGCGCCTGCCATTTGCCGAGGCATGCACCGTGCTCTGATGCCTGACTGAATGAAAAATGCCCCCGGCTAAGCCGGGGGGCTAGGCTATGGATGCAACAACTCGCTGGCTGGAAAAGTCCTGAAGTAAATCAGTCCGGCCGGCGGGCGACGACCTTGAGTTCGATCACCATGTCAGGATGCGGAAGCTGGCTGACGCCGACGGTGGTGCGGGCCGGACCGTCTGGCCCAAACCACTTGTTGTACTCGCCATTCATCGCCGGGTAGTAGGCCATGTCGGTGACAAAGATTGTGACGTCGACGAGATCGGCCAGCGTGCCACCCACCGATTGCAACGACTCCGTGATGTTGGCGATGATCGCCCTCAGTTGCGCGGCGACGTCGTAGTTTGCTTCGCCGGATTGCCTGATGACACCAGCGATCGTGCCGTCCTTCTGCCGGGCGCTGACGCCCGACAGGAACAGCAGCCCGCCGGCCTCGCGCAGGAACGGATAGTTGGCGAGCGGCTTCGGCCTTTCAGTGGCAGCAGCGCTCACGCCGCCTTCTCCAGCGCCCAGGGCTCGAAACCAAGCTCGTCGACCGCCGCCAGGAAATTCTGCTCGACAGCCTCGTCGAGTTCGACCAGCGGTGCGCGCACAGTACGCCATTCGGCGGCACCAAGTTCGCGGGCGATCAGCGACTTCATCGCCTGGATCATCGGGAACTTCTGGAACAGCGTACGCACTCTCACGGCGTCGGCGAAAGCCTTCTCCGTACCAAATTCCGACGCGTTTGCGACCGCCTCGACCATGCCTTTGGCATTGACATTGGCCGTCGCAGAAATGCAGCCCACCGATCCCTTGGCGATCGTCTCGCCGAGCAGGATCTCCGAAGCCGGGAAAACCTTGAAGCCGTCGCCGACCTCGAGGTAGCGGGCAAGGTTTTCGCGGTCGCCGGAGCTATCCTTGATGCCCACGACATTCGGAAAGCGACGGCGCAGGCCGTCGATCAGCTCGACGGTGATCGGCACACCGGTGAATTGCGGGATGTGATAGAGCACCACCGACAGCTTGTCGGAACCGACGGCCTCGATCAGGCGGCCATAATGACGGATCAGCCCTTCGGTCGATGCCGGCTTGAAGAAGAAGGGCGGCAGCACCAGTACTGCAGGCGCACCGGCGTCGACAGCAGCACGGCTCAGTTCGACCGTTTCCTCGAGCGAGTTGGCGCCCGTGCCGGGCATCAGCGCCGAGCCGGGGATGCCTGAAGCAACGACCTCGTCGAGCAGGCGACGCTTTTCCACCAGCGACAGCGAGGCTGCCTCACTGTTGGTGCCGAAGACCGCAAGGCCTGCGCCCTGCTCGACGACCCAGCGGCAATGGCGCAGGAACCGCGGCGAATTGACGGAAAGATCCGCATTGAACGGTGTCAGCACGGGGGCGTAGACGGAGAGAAGCTCCTGATGCATGGATCTCACTTTCGCTTTTGACAGGACAGTCCGCAGGGAAAGAGACCGCATTCGTCGATGGCGAAGCGCATGATCTCATGCCCCAGTTCCTCTTCGTGCGTATCGAAATGCGCGACGATGGATGTGTGGTTGTGGCGGCTCATCTGGATGAAGCGCGGCGCCTTGCCGGTGCGCATCGCATGCCGCTGGACGAACTCGGCGCCATAGGCGTCGATGTAGCGGTTCTCGAACTCGGCCACGGCGACGAGCACCGGAAGTCCGGTTGAACCTGCATGGATGACCGGCGACACCGCCTCATAGGCCGCTTCATCGTCGCCGAAATATTGGCGAACATTGTTGGCGTTGGGGTTGTCGGGCAGGCTGTCGGCCCTGAGCCGGGCGCTGATCAGCACCGCTCCTTTGACGTCCTTGGATGGCAACCGCCCGACATTGGGATCATAGAGATAGCTGGCGACATGGCAGCCGCCGGCCGAATGGCCAATCAGCAGGATCGAACGCGGAGCGCCACCAAAACGCTCGATGTTGGCGGCGATCCAGTCGATCGCGGACGCAACGTCGCGCGCGCCCTCCGGGTACTGCGCGCCAGGCGCCAGCCGATACTCGACATTGACGCCAACCAGTCCCTGGCGGCTGAACCAGCGCAGCACGTTGTCGTAGATGAGACCGTCGCTGCTCTTCGAGCCGCGCGTGAACGCGCCGCCATGAACGAAGAAAACAACGGGCCTGCCCCGGCCCGAGGCGCAACGGCTGCTGCTTTCGAAGACGTCGAGGCGATGGGCCGGATCAGCGCCATAGGCGATGTCGCGATGGACGACGATGCCGTCGCTCGCGGCCTTCTCCTTGTGGTGCGGGCGGTAGACGTCGAGCACCACCTGCCGGCTCGCACCGAGGTCGTCGTTCCAGACCTTGCCGACGGCATCCAGCCGCGCCCGGTCGGCGGCGGAAAGTCCCGCAAAACGCATCGCTGCTGCCTCAAATCTGTTCTGGGAGGACCAGCGGGCCAATCGCCCCGCCGTCCTCAATGGGTGCTGGATAACACCCGGAATCACACTTGACAACAGATTTGCATACACAGATTACTATTTGCATACACAGACTGGTTTATGTTTGTGTTGCGGGGCGTTTTGCGTTCCGCCATCAACGACGAAAGGAAACCAAATGGCAAAGTTGCGCCATCTCGCGATTGCCGTCTCCGATCCGGAAGCGGCGGCACAGTTCTTTGAAAAGGCTTTCGGCATGACCCGCGCCGGCCAGGCGATGCGCGGCGTCTACATGACCGACGGCATCATGAATGTTGCCCTGTTGAACTTCGGCGAAGAGCCGGTTCCGGGCTTCGAAACCGAGAAGGACTACAACGGCCTCATACATTTCGGCATGTGGGTCGATTCGGTCGAAGAGACCGATGCGCTGGTACAGGCTGCCGGCGGCTCGTACATGACCGGGCGCAAGGAGGCCAACCCGAACGTGTTCTACGAGGTCAAGTATAAGACGCCCGAAGGCATCGTCTTCGACGTCACCGAAAATGGCTGGAAGGGCGCGGTCAAGAACGTCAATCCTGCCTGATCAGGCTCGACCATGCGGCGGGAACACTAGCACCCGGCGCCGGACCTGAACTGCACCGCCAATCTTGGGAGGCGGTGAGCATAAAACGACTGGAGCATGTGAGATGGCGCAACCAAAGATCGCGGTCACGATATCGGTGTCCGACAATTGCCTGTCGCGCCTGTCCAGCTCGTACGACGTGATCACGCTGCCCGGTGGACTGGGCGGCGGATCACCCGGCATTGCCCTCGACGACATCTGGGCCGTCGTCACCAATGGCAGCACCGGCCTGTCCGACGACGAGATGGCGCGGCTGCCGCAGTTGAAGCTCGCCTGCGCTTACGGTGCCGGCTACGAGAATGTCGACATCGAAGCCGCGAAACGACGCGGCGTGCATGTCACCCACGCGCCCAACACCAATATGGAAACGGTTGCCGACCATGCCATGGCGCTGATGCTTGCGGTGGCGCGCGACATCTGCGTGCGCGACCGGGCCCTGCGCCAGGGTGCCTGGAACGCGATACGCTCCGCTCGCCCGACCCTGTCACGTGCGAGGCTTGGCATCATCGGCCTCGGCAATATCGGCAAGGCCATCGCCAAGCGCGGCGAGGCGTTCGGCATGAGCATCGCCTACACCAGCCGCAACAAGGTGGCCGAGGTGCCGTGGCAGCACCATGCCGACACCGTCTCACTCGCCCGAGACAGCGATTTCCTCATCGTTGCTTGCCCAGGTGGCCCCGCCACTCGCCATCTCGTCGGCAAGGCCGTACTCGACGCGCTTGGCCCGGAGGGCTTTGTCATCAACGTTTCGCGCGGCATGGTCGTCGACACCGAAGCTCTGGTGGTGGCACTCAAGCAAAACACCATCGCCGGTGCCGGCCTCGACGTGTTTGAGGGCGAACCGAACCTGCCCGAGGGGCTGCGCGACCTGGACAATGTCGTGCTGACCCCGCATATGGCAGGACGTTCGCCGGCATCCGAAGAAGCGCAGATCGACGTGCTGCTGCACAACCTTCGGGCGTGCCACGAAGGCCGACCGCTGACGGCTCAACTTGCATAAATCCAAGGCTGTCACTAAATCGGTTTGGGTTTGCCGTGGGGGCAGCTCGCTATTTGTCGTGAAGACTGGAAAGCTGCGCGCATGACGACGATCGCCTCTCAGATCTATCACGCCCTGGCGGAAGAGATCGCCAAGGGCGTCATGGCTCCCGGGCAGAAGCTCGAGGAAAAGGTCATCGCTGAAAAGTTCGGCGTGTCGCGCACCCCGGTCCGCGAAGCCCTGCGCGAACTTGGCGCCCGTGGCCTGATCGAGATGAACCCGCGGCGCGGCGGCGTCGTCGCCCGCATCGACGTCGAGCAGATGGCCGACATGCTGGAGGCGGAGTGCGAGATCGAGGCGTCATGCGCCCGGCTGGCCGCCCAGCGCATGACGGCGATGGAGCGCGAGCAGCTCTACGAACTGCACCGGCAATACACCGAATGCGTCGGCAACCAGGATCTCGACGGCTGCCGCGAGATCAACCGCAAGTTCCACGACGCCATCTGCCGTGGCGCCCACAATGTCACCATCGCCACCATGGCGGTCGAGCTGCGCGTGCGCCTCGCACCTTTCCGCCAGCATCAGGCCGGCCCTGCCGATGTCCGGCTGCAGCAGTCGCTCGACGAGCACCAGAAGATCGTTGACGCCATCCGCGCCAATGACGCAGCCGGGGCCTATGCCGCGCTCTCCGAACATAATGCCCGCCTCAGCGCCGGCGTGATGCGCCGTTTCGTGGCTGCCGCAAGCCAGTAGACCGAATCCGCCATTCCGTCCGACATGTCTGGCTGGGCCGGCTGATCGCTGGCCGGGTCAATTTTGTGCGACCTAGACAGGCTTGCAGAGCTGTCGCGCCCTCCGTCCGAACCCGGTCGCAGGGCCAAGCTCGGGCAGGCCAGCGCTACTCACCTTTATGCCTGTCAGCTACCCCGCGGATCACAGCGACGATCCTCGCCCTGCGACTCGCCAAAATGTGCACATTCCATCATTTGCATTCTTGCTATCATCTGTGCATACACTATGGTGGTATTGCATACTGGTATCGATACCTGACGTCGCCGGCGCGTAGAGGCGCCCCAGCGAAATTCACGACCCGAATTCTGGAGGAGAAATCATGGGCAAGAATGCACGGTATATGACATTGGCACTGGCGATGGCGGCGATGAGCGCGCTGGCTACCCCCACACTGGCGGACTCACAAAAGACTATCGGCGTCACGGTCCCCTATTTTGCCTCACCGTTCTGGAAGGCCGGGCTTTATGGCGTCGAGACCGCCAGCAAGGAACGCGGCTACACCATCATCAAGGGCGACGCCAAGGACAAGGCTGAGCTGCAGATCGAACAGATCCGCAGCTTCATCGACAAGAAGGTGGCCGCCATCATCATCGGCGCGGCAGACGCAGCGGCCGTCGGCCCGGCAGTTGAAGAAGCCATCGACAAGGGCATCCCGGTGATCGCGCTTTCGGTTCCGCCGAAATCCGACCGCCTGACCTCCTTCGTCGGTGCCGACAACATCGGCATGGGCCGTCTGCAGGGCATCTGCCTCGGTCGCGCGATCGGCGGCAAGGGAGAGGTCGGCCTGTTTGCCGGCCCTGACGAGATCTGGGCCAAGCTGCGCGTCACCGGTTTCAAGAACACCATGGAAGCCGACTTTCCCGACATCAAGATAGTCGCCGAAAAGGCTGGCGGGACCAAGGACGCGGGCGTGGCGGCGGCCGAATGGGCCAAGGCCTATCCTGGCATGCACGGCATGTTCACCGCCGCCGACACCATGGCCGTCGAGTCGCTCAAGACCTTGGATGCCGCCGGTGCGGCAGGAAAGTTCAAGGTCTCGACGTCCAATCTCAACGACGATGCCCGTGCGGCTTTGCAGAACGGCACGCTGACCTGCGCCTCGCTGCAGCCGGCCGTCTCGATGGGTCGTGACTCCGTGCGCGAAGCCGTCGCTGCCATCGAAGGCGGCAAGGTGCTCGGTCGCATCGAGGCACCGGCACTGCTGGTGACAAAGGAAAAGGTCGCCACCTACGACTTCTCCAAGATCATCGCGCCGGCCGACTACCAGCCGTAGTCGCCACTCAGGCGTCGCTTCAAGACGACGCCTTTGGCCAACTTTGTCGAGGGGAATCCAGGCACGCCCGGGTTCCCCTCATCTTTCACGCGTGAGAAAAGTGCACTCCCGATGCTGATGCTTGCCATTGCCCTTCTCGTCTCCGGCGCGATTGCCGGTGTCCTCGCCGGCCTGTTCGGCATCGGCGGTGGCGCCATCCTGGTACCTGTCCTGTTGCAGGCGCTCGCGGTAATGGACGTCGACGAGAGCATTCGCATGCATCTTGCGGTCGCGACCTCGCTCGGCATCGTCGTGCCGACCTCGATCCGCTCCTTCATGGCTCACCGCAAGCACGGTGCGGTCGACATGTCGCTGCTGAAAAGCTGGGCCTTTGTCTTGCCGGTCGGCGCGGTGCTCGCCTCGGCCGTCGCGGCTGTCATTTCGGGTGCCAGCCTCAAATGGATCTTCACCGTCATTGCCACTGTTGTCGGCATCAAGATGCTGCTCAACCGCCCGGGCTGGGTCGTCGCCTCTGACCTGCCGGGTCAGCCAGCGCGTTCAGCCTACGGCCTGGTGATTGGCTTCTTCTCGACCCTGATGGGCATCGGCGGCGGCATCATGAACAACACTTTCATGATGCTGCACAACCAGCCGATCAAGCGCGCGGTGGCAACCTCGTCGGGCGTCGGCGTGCTCATCTCGATCCCTGCCGTGATCGGCCTGGTGATTGCCGGCTGGCAACGGCCCGAGCTGCCGCCGCTGTCTTTCGGCTACGTCAACCTGATGGCCGTGGCGCTGATCATGCCGGTCTCGATCCTGACTGCGCCTGTGGGTGCGAAGATCGCCCACGCCGCCCCCAAGCGCGCGCTGGAGATCTCGTTCGGTGTCTTCTTGCTGCTCGTCGCGGCCCAGTTTGCCTGGTCATTGATCGACTGATTGGGCCCCGGCGAGTGCCGGAGATTAGCCCCAGGCAGCTCCGTCTAGCGCATTGAGTGGGAACTTGAGGTAACGCTGGCCGTTGGCTTCGGGCTCGGGAAGCCGACCGCCGTTGATGTTGATCTGCAGGGCATGCAGGATCAGCTTGGGCATCGGCAAGGTGGCGTCGCGCTCGTTGCGGAAGGCTACGAAATCTTCTTCGCGCGCATAACGCGTCAGGTGGATGTTCTGGTTCTTCTGGGCGTCAATGGTGCTCTCCCAGCGCGGCTCGCGGCCATCTGGCTGATAGTCATGGCCGACGAAAATGCGGGTATCGTCGGGCAGCGCCATGATGTCCTGGATCGACGACCACAGCGCATTGGCACTGCCGCCGGGAAAATCGGTGCGCGCGGTGCCGCTGTCCGGCATGAAGACAGTGTCGTGGACGAAGGCTGCATCGCCAACGACATAGGTGACGGAGGCCAGCGTATGGCCAGGCGAGAACATCACGCCCGCCTTGATGTCGCCAATCGCAAACGTCTCGCCCTTGTCGAACAGCCGGTCCCATTGCGAGCCGTCGGTGCGCAGGTCCGGCCAGTTGTAGATACCGGCCCACAGTTTCTGCACGTCGACGATGCGTGCCCCGATCGCCGTCGGCGCGCCGGTCTTTGCCTTCAGGTAAGCGGCTGCCGAGAAGTGGTCGGCATGCGGATGGGTGTCGAGGATCCACTGGATCTCCAGATCCTGCGCACGAACGTAGTCCAGCAGCTTGTCGGCGTTCGCAGTCGCTGTCGCACCCGATTTCTCGTCGAAGTCGAGAACCGGATCGATGATTGCACATTTGCGGGTTCGCGGGTCGGAAACGACATACTGCACCGACCAGGTGCGTGGATCGAAAAAGGCGGCGACATCGGGTCTTGCCATCTCTCAAGCCTCCGCCATTTCGGCAGCACGCGGGTAGAAGATCGCGCGGCTGGCATCGAAATCGTAGCGCTCCTGATACTGCACCGCGTCCGAAGCCAGCTTCAGGACCGCATCGAGGATGAACTGCACTTTGTCTTCCGGCAACAGCACACTGAAATTGAGCCTGACAAAACCCGGCTTGCTGATCTCGTCGCCGGCGAGGATCGCTTCGCGCATGCGCTGCGATTCCGCCTCACCGATCGACAGCAGGCGATGGACATAGGGGCCGGCACAAGCGCAGCCGCCGCGCGCCTGGATGCCAAAGCGATCGCTGAGCATGCGGGTGATGAGCTGCTGGTGGACATAGCCGCCCTTGCCGTCCTTCACCCGGAACGAAAAGATCGGCAGTCTTTGCGGTGCCAGGGCACCGAGCAGCTGGATGTTTTCGGCGCCATTCCACGCCAACATTGCGCGGCTGGTCAAATCAGTGTTGCGAGCCTGCATTGCGTCGGCGCCGAGCGCCTCCTTGACCAGGAAGGCAAGAGCAGCACGAACATCGCCGACCACATTGGGCGTGCCCGCCTCTTCCCGCGCTTCCAGGCTGGTGCTGTAGTCGTGACCGGAGGGCGAGACGAACTTGACGGTGCCACCGCCGGGCCATGAAGGCTTGTCAGTCGTGACCGCGTCGCGGCGGACGATCAGCACGCCCGAAGCGCCGGGCCCGCCGAGGAACTTGTGCGGCGAGATCACCACGGCATCGATGTCGGCACCGGCTGCGGGTGACATTGCAATCGGCATGTATGGCCCGGCACCGGCATAGTCCCAGACGATCTTCGCGCCAGCCGCCTTCACCTGCCTGGTGATGGAAGCGACGTTGGTGATGATGCCAGTGACGTTGGAGGCAGCCGAGAACGCGCAGACCGTAAGGTCGGCCTCCCATTGCAGAACTTCGTCCAGTGCGGCGAGATCAGGGCCCCCGGCTGGGCATTCGGCGATCTCGATCACTTCTGCGCCGCTTTCGCGCCAGGGCAGGATGTTGGAATGGTGCTCGTAGGGGCCGATGATGACACGGACCTGCTTGCCGGCGGCAACCGCGTCGGTGACGCCCAGGAGCTTGACCAGCCGGTTGATGCCGGCCGTCGCGCCCGATCCGGCAAAGATGACTGCATGCCTGTCGCTCGCGCCGCAGCATTCGGCGATCGCCGCGCGCGCCTCGCGGCGCAGGCGGGTCATCATGCCGCCGCAGTAGGAAGCTTCGGTGTGGCTGTTGGCGTAGTAGGGCAAGACCTCTTCGAGGACGAAGCGCTCGATCTGCATCAGCGCCCGGCCCGAAGCGACATAGTCGGCATAGACCATGGCCTTTGGCCCGAACGGCCCGTCGACCTTGGCGTCCTTGCCGACGAGACCGCTTCTCAGCTCAGCCACCACGTCGCGGACGACGAGGCATTGCTTGAACTTGTCCAGCAAGCCGGTGCCGCCAGGCTTTTCGCAGCGCTCGGTCTTCATCGAATCTCTCCCGCAACCAACAGGAGGCGATTCTAATCGGATGCGGCAGGTGAAACCTTATCATTTTCGCGCGACTTTGCCGCAGACTTGGGTCATATGATCGGAGTAATGGAAAAAATCGACGAAATCGACCACAAGATTCTTGCATGCCTGCAAAAGGACGGCGCGATCTCGCAGCGCGATCTGGCCGAACGCGTCGGGCTGTCGCAAAATGCCTGCTGGCGCCGCCTGCAGCGCCTCAACGCCACCGGCTTGATCCGCGGCACCCACGCCGACATCGACCTTGCGGCACTCGGCTACGACCTGACGGTGTTCGTCATGATCCGCACCCGCCACCATTCCAAAGAGTGGGCGGACAATTTTCGCAAGCATGTCGAGCGCATGCCCGAGGTGACCGACTTCTACCGTATCGGCGGCGATTGGGACTACCTGATCAAGGTGGTGACCAGGGGCATGTCGGGCTACGACGCCTTCTACCAGAAGCTGATCACCAACTTCGACCTGGCGACGGTGACTGGTTTCTTTTCCATGGAAGCGATCATAGAGAACCGGGCCGCGGATCTTAGCCGACTGCGGTAAGCCGCCTCATGCCAGCACGTCAAGCATGGTCTAGCAGCCGCCGGAACCAAAGGCGACTGCTCGACGTCTCAGTCGCCGTGGGCGCGCGTTTCCTCGAGGAAGACAATCAGAGCGCGGCCGGCGCCAAGAATGTGGTCGCGGGTGAGTTCGGCGGCCCTGTCGGCGTCGCCGCCAATGCAGGCGTCAAGGATGCCCTGGTGTTCGCGCCGGGCGCGTTTCATACCGTCAGTTAGTGTCAGCTGGGCGCGCAAATAGCGGTCGATACGGTCAAGCGAGGCGCGTACGATCTGCAGGTAATAGGGCCGCCGCGCTGCTTCATAGAGACTATAGTGGAAGTTGCGGTTGATCTCGCCCCACTTGGCCGAGTTGGGCTCGTCGCCGAACTCCTGACAATGTCTGCGGGCGACGTCGAGCGTCCTCGCGTTCATTTTGGGCACGGCAAGCCGGATGACTTCCGCCTCTACCAAAGCGCGGAACTCGAAGATTTCCTCGATCTCTGCGATCGACAGGCCGGCAACGACAGCGCCCTTGTAGCGCTCGGTGGTGATCAGGCCATTCTGCTCAAGCCGCGACAGCGCCTCGCGGACCGGAATGCGGCTGGTGTTGAACATCGAGGCGATCTGGTCCTGCCTGAGGTTCTCGCCCTCGGCAAGTTGACCCTCGATGATCGCCTTGCGCAGCGCCTCGTAGACGATATCGGCCGCTGATGCGGCTTGCCTGATATCGACGGTTTCCAGTTTCATTGCGGTTCAACCTTGCGGGATTTCGGCAGATGCCAAGGCTAGGTGATAGGTGCTCCGGCAGCAGTGGGCAACATGCCAGCATTTTCTTCCCGTACAATTGCATATTCCAGATTGTATATTGGATCCTATTTTTCTATGGATGCCAAGCTTGCATCATCGGCCTGAGGAGCGCCGCAATGCGGGAGCGGGAAATGACCTTGCGAAGTGCCTTGATCGGCGCAGGGTAGAGCAAGTTCGCGAGGAGGCGAAGGATGCGCACAAGCAAGGTGATCCACATCGTTTCGTGCCACGCGGAGGGCGAGGTCGGCGACGTCATCGTTGGCGGCGTAGCGCCACCGCCCGGCAAGACGCTGTGGGAGCAGCGGCGTTTCATCGCCGAAGACAAGGCACTGCGCAATTTCGTGCTCAACGAGCCGCGCGGCGGGGTATTCCGTCACATCAACCTGCTGGTGCCGCCAAAGGATCCGCGTGCGGCCATGGGCTTCATCATCATGGAGCCGGAAGACACGCCGCCGATGTCGGGCTCCAATTCGATCTGCGTTTCCACCGTGCTACTCGATAGCGGCATCGTGCCGATGCAAGAGCCCGAGACACGTTTTGTGCTTGAAGCGCCCGGCGGCCTGGTCGACGTGGTTGCCTCGTGTCGCAATGGCAAGGCCGAGCGGATCGCGGTCACCAACGTGCCATCCTTCGTCGACATGCTAGACGCAAGACTTGAGGTCGAAGGCCTAGGCACGCTGACGGTCGACACCGCCTATGGCGGCGACAGCTTCGTCATTGCCGATGCGCGCGCCCTGGGGTTTTCCGTCACGCCGGACGAGGCGCGCGAGCTTGCCGAAACCGGCATCAGGATCACCAGTGCCGCCAACGAACAGCTCGGTTTCTCGCATCCCGAGAACCCCGAATGGGATCATATCTCCTTTTGCCAGTTGACGCTTCCGATCGAGGAAAAGGACAGTGTCCTGCATGGCCGCAACACGGTCGTCATCCAGCCAGCCAAGCTCGACCGTTCGCCGACCGGCACCGGCTGCTCGGCCCGCATGGCGGTGCTGCATGCGCGCGGGCTGATGCAGGTCGGTCAGCGCTTCAGCGGGCATTCGATCATCGACTCGACATTCGACTGCCGTATCCTTGGCGAAACCACCGTCGCGGGACGGCCGGCGATCATTCCGGAAATCTCGGGCCGCGCCTGGATCACCGGTACGCATCAGGTGATGCTCGACCCTGACGATCCCTGGCCGGCGGGCTACAGGCTCGCCGACACCTGGCCTCGCAAGCAATAGCTGGTCAGGTCTCGGAGATGATGCGCGTCGTGCCGACCCAGAGTTCGCGTGCCGGTCCCGAACCGACGTTGCGGGCGCGGTGCGGCAGCGAGGCAGGGAAATGCAGCGTGTCGCCGGCCTTGAGCAGATACTCCTTGCCGTCGATCTCGTAGAGCATCTCGCCTTCGATCAGATAGAGAAAGTCCTCGCCTTGATGGGTCGTGATCTCCGAGGCATAGCCTTGCGGCATATGGGTGATGCAGCCATTGAGCTGGGCGCCAGGAAAGCCACGCTCGAGCAGTTCGTAGACACGTTCCTTGGTTTCGACATTGTAGCCGCGACGCTCGCCGGCGTGAGAGACCATCGAATGGGCATGCTCTGGAGGCTGCGACAGGAAGGTGTCGACGCTGGTTTCGAGCGCGTTAGCGACGTTGTAGAGCGAAATCAGCGAAGGCGTCGAAATTCCGCGCTCGATCTGGCTGATGAAACCTTCGGTCAGGCCGGCCTCGGCGGCCACCTGCTTCATCGTCTTGCCGATCAGCTTGCGGCGCGCCCGCAGCATCTGGCCGAGCGAGATGGCGGCAGGTAGGTCCGGATGCGATGCGTCCGCGTTGGCCGCGCCCGCAGCATCGATATCGAGGGCCATCAATGTGTTTCCGCTTGACTTCATTATTTCGATGAACTTTAGTCCAGCTAAAGTTGGTTGCGCAAGGGCATCACCAAGCCTGACCCGCTTTTGATGGGGAACTGCACAATGCCTTCGCGGCAATCCGGACGCAAAGAAAAATGTCCGGAAAAATTGGATAAAATATCCAAACCAGTCGCCGAGGCGTAGCGCCGGCTCAAGCCGGCAGGCCAAGAGGAGGAGAAAACATGAAACGTTTGTTGCCGTTCTTGCTGGGTGCCGCGCTGGGATTGAGTGCCGCGACATCCGCATTGGCGATCGAGCGCGGCGGTGCCATGAGCTTCGCCCGTTACGACGACTCGGCCGTGATCGATCCGGTCTGGGCTGACCGCAATCCCGATCTGTGGATGATTACCAGCCTCTACGAAACGCTGCTGCGCAACGGCGCAGATGGCTCGATCGAGCCCGGCCTTGCCGAGAGCTACGAGGTCTCCGGCGACGGCAAGTCGATCTTGCTCAAGCTGCGGGATGGCCTGAAGTTCTCCGACGGTTCGCCGATCACCGGTGACGACGTGGTGTTTTCGCTCGACCGCGCCCGCAATCCCGATGGCCCGTGGGCCGGCCTGCTTGGCTCGGTCGAGAAAGTAACGGCCGAGGGCGGCAAGATCACATTGTCGTTGAAGCAGCCCGATCCGACCATCCCCTCGATCCTCGCCACCTTCAACACCGGCATCGTGTCCAAGGCCGCCTTCGAAAAGGCCGCGGGCGCCAACGACCAGGAAAAGGCCAAGGCCTATTTCGACAACAACCCGGTGACCTCCGGCCCGTTCACCATGAAGAGCCGGGTTGCAGGCTCGAGCATGAGCTTTGCGCGCAACCCCAACTACTGGCGCCAGGGCGAAGACGGCAAGCCGCTGCCTTATCTCGACGAGGTCGATTTCGTCGTAATTCCTGATGACGCCACCCGCATTCTCAAGCTGCAGGCTGGCGAAGTGGATGTCGCCGAGTTCATTCCATTCGCCCGCGTCGGCGAGTTGCGCGGCGACGCCAACCTGAAGATGGAGCTGTTCCCCTCGACCCGCATCATCTACGCGCCGATCAATACCCGCGACACCCGCAAGGACGGCTCGAAGAACCCGCTCGCCGACATCAAGGTGCGCCAGGCGCTGAACTACGCCACCGACAAGAACATGCTGATCAAGCTGGTGACCTTCGACACCGGCAAGCCGATGACCTCGCTGATGTCGGCGGCAACCCAGCTGCATTACGGGCCGGAGCCGCTCTACCCCTACAATCCGGAAAAAGCCAAGCAGCTGCTCGCCGAAGCCGGCATCGATGGCGGCCTCGACATCACCTTCACCACGCTTGCCGGCAGCGCGGACGATGCGACGCTATTCACCGCCCTGCAGCAGATGTGGGCGCCTCTCGGCGTCAACCTGAAGGTCGAGCAGGTCGACAACCCGACACGCGGCGCCAAAAACCGTTCCGGCGAGTTCGACATCCACACCTATGGCTGGGCCAACGACGTCAACGACCCGGCGCAGGTGACCGGCTGGCTCGGCTATTACAAGCAGCGCCAGGCGGTCGGCACAGGCTGGAACAACGAGGAGTTCAACACGCTGTTCGAGGCCTCGAATTCCGAGGTCGATTTGGCCAAGCGCAAGGACGAATACAAGCGCATGCAGAAAATCTATGCGGAAAACGCGCCGCTGCTGTTCCTGTACGAAACGCCCTTCGCTGTCGCCGTGTCGAAGTCGATCGAGGACTACGTCCAGACAGCGCTCGGCGCCAACGACTTCGCCAGCGCTTGGCGCGCCAAGTGATCCCAAGATGACCGGTGGATGCCGGGCGGCCCGTACTGCCCGGCATCCGACACAAGGTTCGGCCCATGCCCTCAATTTCCTATCTTCTGGCGCGGCTGTTGCAGATCATCCCGACCTTTCTGCTGGTCATGGTCTTCATCTTCCTGCTTGTGCGCATGCTGCCCGGCGATCCCGCCATCGCCATGGCGGAAGCCAAGGCGACAGACGCTCAGGTCGAGCAGATCCGTCACAATCTCGGACTTGACCGGCCCTTGCCGGTGCAGTTCGTCATCTTCGTCAAGAACACGCTGACCGGCGACCTCGGTCGTTCGATCATGCTGAAGGCGCCGGTGACCGAAGTCATTCTCGACCGGCTGCCGACGACGATTTTCCTCGCGCTGTATTCGGTGGTCCTCGCCATTGTGCTTGCCGGCCCGCTCGCCTTCCTGGCGGCATCACGCGTCAACACCACGACCGATGTCGTCATCCGCAGCGTCTTCCAGATCGGGCTGTCGATGCCGGTGTTCTATATCGGCCTGGTGCTTTTGACAGTGCTGGCGGCGCAGTTGCGCTGGTTTCCCGTCGGTGGCTACGGCACGAACTTCCTCGACAATCTGCACCACCTGATCCTGCCGGCACTCAGCGTCGCGCTCTACACCTCGGCGATCATCCTCAGGAACCTGCGGGCGTCGCTGATCGAGGTGCTCGACGCCGACTACGTCCAGTTCGCCCGCGCCAAAGGGCTGTCGACGCGGATCATCATGACGCGGCACGTGCTGCGCAATGCGCTGGTATCAACCGTCACGTTGCTCGGGCTTTCGATCGGCAATTTGATGAGCGGCACGCTGGTGACCGAGACGGTGTTTGCCATTCCCGGCGTCGGCCGGCTGATGCTCGAGGCGATCTTCGCCCGCGACTATCCGCTGATCCAGGGCCTGACGCTGACCTTCGCCGTACTGGTGTCGGTCGTGTTCCTGCTCACCGACATCGTCCAATCAATGCTCGATCCGAGGCTTCGCAAGGCATGAGCGTCGTTACCCAGATCCAGCCGCGCAGGCAGAGCCGGTTCCGCGCCTTCATCGGCCGCGCATTTTTGAGGCCATCCTTCGTCATCGGCTTCACCATCATTGCGTTTTCGATCGCGCTGGCGCTCTTGCCGCAGGTCTTCGCGCCCTACGATCCGCTCGCCTTCGACATGACGGCGATCCAGCAGCCGCCGAGTCTTGCGCATCCCTTCGGCACCGACAATTTCGGCCGGGATGTGCTGTCGCGGGTCATCTGGGCCTACCGCGTCGACATGCAGATGGCGCTTTTCGCAACCATCTTCGCGCTGACCATCGGCGTCACCGTGGGGGCTTTCGTCGGCTATTATGGCGGCATCGCCGACACGATCTTCGGGCGTTGCGTCGATGCCATCATCACCTTTCCGTTCCTGGTGCTGGTGATCGCCATCGTGGCTGTGCTTGGGCCGGGCCTGGTCAACATGTACATCGCGATCACCATTGTGAACTGGGTCTATTACGCCCGGCTCACCCGCGCCGAGATCATGACGCAGAAGGCCAACGACTACGCCGCCGCTGGCCGTGTGCTGGGCTATTCGGACCGCCGCATCATCTTCCGCCACCTGCTGCCCAATGCGATGTCGCCGATCATCGTCTACTGGATGACCGACATGGCGCTGGCCATTCTGCTCGGCTCCTCGCTTGGCTATCTCGGTCTCGGCGCCCAGCCGCCGGCGGCCGAATGGGGCGTGCTGATCTCGGAAGGGCGCAACTTCCTACTCACCGCCTGGTGGATGAGCCTGATGCCCGGCCTCGCCATCGTGCTCACCGGCCTCGGCTTCAGCCTGCTCGGCGATGCGCTTGCCGACCTGCTTCGACCGAAGGGACGCTGAGATGGCCAATCCCCAACAAGAAACCGTGCTCGAATTGCACCATCTCAGGACCGAATTCGGCTCGCGCGAGCATCCGCTGGTCGCCGTCGACGACGTCTCGTTCGCTGTGAGGGCGGGCGAAATCCTCGGTCTCGTCGGCGAGTCCGGCTCGGGCAAGAGCATCACCTTGCGCTCGATCCTTGGCATAGTTCGCCCGCGTGGACGTGTCGGTGGCGAGATACTCTGGAAGGGCCGCGATCTCGCAGCGCTTGACGAGGCGGCGCTGCGAAAGGTGCGCGGGCGCGAGATCGCGATGATCTTCCAGGAGCCGATGTCGTCGCTCAACCCACTGCTGACAGTCGGTTTGCAGATATCGGAAAATCTTGTCGCTCATACCGACCTCGATGCCAAAGCCCGAAGGGCGCGGGCGATCGAACTGCTCGACATGGTCGGCATTCCCGGCGCCCGCGACAGGCTCGGAGATTATCCACACGAGTTTTCGGGCGGCATGCGCCAGCGCGTGATGATCGCCATCGCCCTTGCTTCGAACCCACAATTGCTGTTGGCCGACGAGCCAACGACGGCGCTCGACGTCACCATCCAGGACCAGATACTTCGCCTGATCCAGTCGCTGAGCCGCGATCTTGGCATGGCGGTGATCCTCGTCACCCACGACATGGGCGTCGTTGCCCAGACATGTGACCGGGTCGCGGTGATGTATGGAGGCAGGCTTTGCGAGGTGGGCACGACTGCCCAGGTGATCGGCGACGCTCGCCATCCCTATGCGTTGGGGCTGCTGCGCTCGATCCCGCGCGACGTCGCGCCACGCACCCCACTCTACTCGATCCCCGGGGCGCCGCCAGCGCTGAACGCGCTACCTCCGGGCTGCGCCTTCACCGCCCGCTGCCCGGTCGCCGGACCGGAATGCCGCGACCTGCGCCCTCCGCTTGATGCCGTCGCCCAGTCTCATGCGGTGGCCTGCCACCATCGTTTCGAGGCGCTTGCGCATTTCAGACAACAAGAGGCGGCGCAATGAACATGCTGACCATGGAGCCCGCCGCGCCGCTGCTGTCCATCCGCGACCTGTCGATGCGGTTTGCCAAGAACCGGTCACTGTCCGACACGATCGCCGGCAGGCCGCGCCAGATCGTGTCGGCGCTGAACGGCGTCGATCTCGACGTCATGCCTGCCGAAACTCTTGGCATCGTCGGCGAGTCCGGCTGCGGAAAGTCGACGCTCGCCCGCTGCATCGCGGGTCTGCACCAGCCGAGCGGCGGCGACATCCGCTTCGAGGGCGAAAGCGTCATCGGCCTGAAGGGCGCTAGCCGGCGCGCCTACAACAGGCGCGTGCAGATGATGTTCCAGGATCCCTACACCTCGCTCAACCCGCGCATGACGGTGCGCGATACGCTGCGCGAGGCGATTACAGTACATCGCATGCGCGAAGGTGCGGCGATCGACCGGCGCATCGACGAACTGCTCGATCTGGTGCGGCTGCCGGAGGGCGCAGCGGACAAATATCCGCACGAATTCTCGGGTGGACAGCGCCAGCGCATCGGCATCGCCCGGGCGCTTTCGCTCGAGCCGACCTGCCTGGTGGCCGACGAGTTGGTCTCGGCACTCGACGTGTCGGTGCAGGCGCAGGTGGTCAACCTGCTGCTAGAGCTGCAGGACAATCTCGGGCTGACGGTGCTGTTTGTCGCGCATGATCTCAGGCTGGTGCGCCATGTCTCGCATCGCGTCGCGGTCATCTATCTCGGTGCCATCGTCGAGGTCGGTCCGTCCGAGGCGCTGTTTTCGCGGCCACGCCATCCCTATTCGCAGGCATTGCTGGCTGCTGCGCCGTCGCTTGACCCGGCCGACCGCAGACGCGCGCCGGCGCTGTCAGGCGAATTGCCGAGCCCGCTCGACATACCATCGGGCTGCCCATTCCATGTGCGCTGCCCGCATACAGCCGATCGCTGCCGAGTGGAGAAGCCAATGCTGCGGCCTGTCGGCGCCGGCATGGCGGCCTGTCACTTTGCCGAAACCATTTCCGCGGCGTGAACGCCGCCGCCATCTTCACTCAGGGAAAGACGACATGACATCGACCAGCAGGCTGGGCATATCCGGCCGAGTTGACGCGCTTCGCCACAAGCTCGCAGAAGAAGGGCTCGACGGTTACGTCATCCCGCGCTTCGACGAACATCAGAGTGAGTATTGCGCGCCGCACGATTGCCGTCTGGCCTATGTCACCGGCTTCACCGGCTCGGCCGGCGTTGCTCTTGTCATGGCAGACAAGGCGGCGATTTTCGTCGATGGCCGCTACCAGGTGCAGGTGCGCGACGAGGTCGATCTCGACATGTTCGCCATCGAGCACTTCCATGACGCGCCGCTCAAGCAGTGGCTGGCCAACAATGTGCGCCCGGGACAGCGCATCGGCTTCAACGCCATGCTGCTGCCTTCGACCTGGGATCAGGACTGCGGCCAGGCGGTAGCGGCGGCCGGCGGCTGCTGGGTTGCCACGCCAGGTGATCTTGTCGATGCGATCTGGTCCGGCCAGCCGGAAAAGCCGCATGGGCAAATCATGGCGTTCGGGCGCGAGCGCGCCGGCGAAAGCGTCGCCGAAAAGAAGCGCCGCATCGCCGGGATGCTGGCCGAACAGGGTGCCGATTTCCTCGTCGAGGCGCAGCCCGACAACATTGCCTGGTTTCTCAACGTGCGTGGCCGCGACGTCGCCTTCAACCCGATGCCGCACTCCTTCATGATCTTCGACAAGGACGGCCGCGCCGAATGGCTGGTCGATCACCGCAAGCTGCCGAACGACCTGTCGGACTTCGAACTGGACGGCGTTGCGATGGCCGAGCCGGCCACGCTCATCGACAAGGTGGGGGTGCTGGCGCGGGGGCGAGTTGTGGTTGTCGATCCGGGTTTCGCGCCGTCGGCCGTTGCCCATGCTGCTCAGGCGGCGGGCGGTGAAGTCCGCTTGGCGCGCAGCCCCATCACGCTCGCCAAGATGCTGAAGAACGAGGTCGAGCTGCAGGGCTTCCGTGATTGCCATCGCCTCGATGGTGCCGCCTGGGCGCGGTTCCTGGCCTGGCTCGACCGTTATGGCGTAACGCGCGAAGCGCAAGGCATGCCGGTGAGCGAACTGGAGGCGGAAGAGCGCATCCTGACCTATCGCCGCGACAGCAGGCTGTTCGTCGAGCCGAGCTTCCGTACCATCTCGGCCTCCGGCGGCAATGCCGCGATGTGCCACTACAACGCCGCCGTCGAAACCAATGCGCCGATCACCTCGGCCGGCGTCTATCTGCTCGATTCCGGCGGTCAATATCTGACCGGCACCACCGATGCCACGCGCACGACCGCGTTGGGCGATGTCAGCGCCGAAATCCGCCGCGCCTACACGGCAGTGCTCAAGGGGCTGATTTCGATGCTGACGCTGAAATTTCCCAACGGCACCTGCGGCCACCATGTCGACGCCTTTGCCCGCCGCCCGCTGTGGGAGCTCGGCCTGGACTACGACCACGGCACCGGCCACGGCGTCGGCCACTTCCTGTCGGTGCACGAGCAGCCGCAGCGCTTCGACAAGCGCGTCAACGAGATCGCCCTGAGGCCCGGCATGGTGACGACCATCGAACCCGGTTACTACAAGGCGGGAGAATATGGCATCCGTCTCGAAAACCAGGTCGAGATCGTCGAAGCCGGCGAAGGCTTCATGACGTTCAAGAGCCTGACGCTAGTGCCGCTCGACCTTAGCCTTGCCGATATCGGACTGCTGAGCCCCACCGAGAGGCTTTGGCTCGACGGATATCATGACGAGGTCAGATCCGCGCTGAGCCCCCTGCTCGGCCGAGATGACATGGGTTGGCTTGAGCGCATGTGCGCGCCCTGCCAGGCCGCCATCTGAGCTGAACCGCAACCAAACTCATTCGCAGTCCCCAGCGATCCAGCACAGGCCTCCAATCGGAGGCCTGTTTGCGTTTCGGGCAAAGCCCTCGCGAGGGGGCTTAAGCCTCCTGTCACTAGTCTAGCGCGGCACCGTCCTTGTGATCGCGGGCATCACCGCTCGTCGGCGTCAAAACCCCGCCAGGATCACCTGCACCTCTCCCGACTGCCCAAGTCACCTCGACTTTTTTCGCCCGCTCCAGGGCCAAGTAGCTTGAAAGTTATCCAAAGCTGTGTGTAGCATGCGTTGCTGTCCATTATACGGCAATACTGTCCAATATAGCAGACAATCGAAGTCCTAGAGCGGCCTAAACAAGACGAACCGACCGACGGCTTCTGCCCTGCAGAAACTGACAGGCGGAGCCGTATTTGCGGGCGCCCCGAGGCTCAACTTTTTGAGGGAGAGAGAACAATGAAACTGTCGTATTTTGCATCCGCAAGCGCCCTTTGTCTGGGCCTCGCACTCAGCTTCGGTGCCACTTCCGCGGCCGAGGCAGCAGCAAACTGCATCAAGGGTGACCGCAAAGCGCCGTACACGATCGGCTGGGCCAATATCTATTCCGTGCCTACCTGGATGAAGCAGACCCAGGGCACGCTCGAGGCCCAGGTCGAAGAGCTGAAGAAGCAAGGCCTCGTCGACAAGCTCGTGATCACCGACGCGCAGGGCGATGCCAACGTCCAGATCCAGCAGATCCAGTCGATGATCGATTCCGACGTCGATGCGATCATCCTGATCGCCGGCTCGTCGACCGCTCCCGCACGCGTGCTGGCCGATGCCTGCGCCAAGGGCATCGCAATCATCAACTTCGACAGCCTCGTCGACACCGACCAGGTCACCGCCAAGGTCAACACGGATTCGGCCCAGTGGGGCGAGCAGGCCGCCAAATTCCTGGTCGAGCAGATGGGCGGCAAGGGCAACATCCTGGTGCTCAACGGCCCAGCCGGCGTTTCGGTCAGCGACGACCGCCGCAAGGGCGCAACGCCAGTGCTCGAAGCCAACCCCAACGTGAAGATCCTGGCCGAGACCAACACCGCCTACAACGTCGCCCCGGCACAGGAAGCCGTCACCAGCCTGCTCTTCGCCAATCCTGAGATCGACGGCATCCTGTCGCTCGGCGGCGCGCTTTCGGCAGGTGCGGTGCTGGCGCTCGACAAGCAGGGCCGCACGCAGGTGCCGATTACCGGCGAAAATGCCCGCCAGTTCCTCGAACTGTGGAAGGAAAAGGACCTGAAGGGTTGGGCGACCATGCAGCCGAACTGGCTCGGCGCCTTCGCCACCTGGCTGTCGGTGCAGGCGCTGGAAGGCAAGGACGTGCCGGCATTCGTCAAGATCCCGCTGCCGGTGATCGACAACGGCAATATCGGCGACTATCTCGCGCGCGCCGCAGATTTCCCCGCCGATGGCTACATCTATTCGCCCTACGACCAGGCCCTGTTCGAGAAGATCCTGGCCGCCAAGTAAACCCCAGGGACTTGTAGACGTGGCGAATACGGCTCCGCTTCTTGCCGCGCGGGGGGTGTCGAAGGCTTTCTTCGGCAACCCCGTCCTGCGCGACGTTTCCATCGCACTCCTGCCTGGACGCGTGCATGCGTTGCTCGGCGAGAACGGCGCCGGGAAATCGACCCTGATCAACATGCTGTCCGGCGCGCTGCGGCCGGACGGCGGCACCATCGAAGTGGACGGCAAGGCTGCGTCGCACATGACACCGCCCGAGGCGCGGCAGGCAGGCATCGCCGTCGTCCAGCAGGAGCTGTCGCTCACGGCCAATCTCTCGATCGCGGAAAATATCGGGCTCGGCGCCTATCCGCGCCGCTTCGGCCTTGTCGACTATTCCGAATTGGCCTCGCGGGCCCGCGAGGCATGCGCGCTTGTCGGGCTCGACGAGCCGCTGTCGACACCGGTCGCCGAGCTTTCGCTAGGCCGGCGACAGATGGTCGAGATCGCCAAGGCGCTCTACCGCAAGCCGCGCGTGCTGATCCTCGATGAACCGACATCGTCATTGTCGGCAACCGAGACCAGGACCCTGACCGACCTTCTGGAGAGGCTTCGCAGCGAGGGAACCGCCATCCTGTACATCTCGCACCGGCTCAACGAAGTTATGGCGCTGTGCCAGCATGTCACCGTGCTGAAGGACGGCTCGGTGACCGCTGACCGGCCGCTCGAAGGCACCGACGCGGCGGGCCTCGTGCGGCTCATGGTCGGGCGCGATCCGGGCGACCTGTTTCCAAAGTGGCAGGCGTCGCCGTCGAAAGCGACCGCCGCCTCGGTTCGCAATTTCTCGGCCGGGCTGATGCGGGATGTCGACCTCGACATCAGGACCGGCGAGGTACTCGGCATCGGCGGACTGGTCGGCCAAGGACAGGAAGACCTGTTGCTCGGCCTCTATGGCGCGATCCCCGCCAAGGCTACGTCGGCACAAGTCAACGGACATCAGGCGCTGCCCGGCGGCGTGCCAAAGGCCAATGCGCTTGGACTGGCCTATGTGCCGGCCGACCGCAAGCGCGAGGGGCTGCACCTCATCCATCCGATCATCACCAATCTGATGCTGCCCGCCTTCGCGCGGCGGCCGGCCCTGAAGCCGCGCAATCGCGGCAACGAACGGGATCTGGCACGGGGGCTTGCGGCTCAACTCGGCATCAAGGGCGACCTTGGCCGACCCGCCCAGGCGTTGTCGGGTGGCAACCAGCAGAAGGTCGCGCTGGCAAAATGGATGCCGCACGATCCGCTGGTGCTTTTGCTCAACGACCCGACACGCGGCGTCGACGTCGAGACCAAGCGCGAGATCTACATCATGCTTCGCCAGCTCGCCCAGGACGGCAAGGCCGTCGTGCTGATGAGTTCCGACACGCCCGAACTTGTGCATCTGTGCGACCGCGTCGCGGTGGTGCGCGAAGGCCGCATCGCCGCCATGCTGGAGCGTGACGCGTTGAGCGAAGAAAACATCGTTGCCGCAGCCGTCGGTACCTACAAGCCGAAGGTGGCCGCATGAGCGTCGTCCCATCCACATCAGGGCAACACTCCCGCGGGCTCTATTGGCCGGTTCAGGCCGGCCGCAATGTCGGCGTGCGCGGCCTGTTTGCGGTCGTGCTTGCCTTCATCGTCGCTTATGGCTTCCTGTTTCCGGGCCTGTTCACCATGTCCGGCTTCGCCAAGTTCACCCAGAGCTGGTTTCCCCTCGCCTTGGTCGCCATGGCGCAGGCCCTGTTGATGCTGACCGGCGGCATCAGTCTCGCCATAGGCGCGACAGTCAGCCTCGGCGCCGTCATCGCGGCAACCACGATGGTAGGCCCGCTTGGCGTCGCCGGAGGATCCGCGCTCGTCGCAGCCACCGGTCTCGGCATCGGCGCCATCACCGGCTTCATCGTCGTCAAGCTGCGTTTGCCGGCCATCGTCGTGACGCTCGCGGGTTCGTTCATCATCGGCGGCGCGGCACTTCTCATCCTGCCACGCCCGGGCGGCGCCATGCCCGAATGGCTGTCAGACCTGCTGGCCGGCAATACCCCAGCGGCCTTCGTGCTGCTGGTGGTGATCGTCCTGCTGTGGAAGCTCTATCTGGCGACGCCGCTCGGCCTCAGCCTCTATGCCGCCGGTGAAAACCCCGTCGGTGCCTACCGGTCGGGCGTGCCGGTCGATGCCGCGCGCATCGCCGCCTACGCCCTCAGCGGCCTGCTGTCGACGGGCGCAGGGCTGTTCGTCGCGGCCCAGACCGGCTCGGGCGATCCGGTCATCGGCGCAGCCTTCACCTTGAACTCGATAGCCGCCGCGGTGCTTGGCGGCATCGGCTTCCTCGGCGGTCAGGGCACGATGCGCGGGGCGCTTGCCGGCTCGCTGCTGCTCAGCCTGATGATCTCGGTCATGTTCTTCCTCGGTTTCACCCCGGTTGCGCAATATGTCGCGCAGGGCCTGATCATCATCGGCGCTGTCGCGCTGCCGCAATTCCGCAAGGTGCAAAGATGAGTAGCGCGAGCCAATCCACCTCGTCCAAGGCACGCATCATGGCTATCCTGCGCAGCCGGCCGTTCCTGACCTTGCTGGTGGTAGCCGCCGTCTGGATCGTCGCCAGCTTCGCCACGCGCGGCTTCGGCGCCTTCGGCCACCTGCGCTATCTGGTCGAGCTTGCAGCCGTCATCGGCCTCGTCGCCGCCGGACAGACCTTCGTCGTCATTGCCGGCGGCATTGACCTCTCGGTCGCAGCGATCGTCACCGTCGCCGCCGTTGGCCTGCCCCTGGTCTCCTCGTCGGCCGATCCGACCGGGCTCTCGGCGATCCTGCTGGTGCTGGCGATGACCACCGCCATCGGCCTCGTCAACGGGCTCGGCGTCGCCTATCTCCGCGTCCACCCGATGATCATGACTCTTGCCATGGCGACCTTCCTCCAGGGCCTGCTGATCATCATCGCCGGCGGCAGCGCCGTGTCGCTGCAGAACTCCCTCGTCGGCTGGCTTGGCAATGCCCGCCCGGCCGGCATTCCTGCCGGCGTGCTGTTGTGGCTGTTCGTTTCGGTGCTCGTCTTGTTCGTCATGCACGCCACGCCATTCGGCGCCCGTATCTTCGCCATCGGTGCCAATCCGCGCGCCGCCGAACTTTCAGGCGTACCCGTCCCGGCAACGACGATCGCCATCTACGGCATCAGCGGCTTGACCGCCGGGCTCGCCGGGGTGCTCGTTCTCGGCATGAACGGTCAAGGCTATGTCGGCATCGGCGACCCGTATCTTTTGGCCTCGATTGCTGCCGTCGTGCTTGGCGGCACGTCGATCCTCGGCGGCCTCGGCACCTATGCCGGCACCATTCCAGGCTCGATCCTGCTGGTCACGATCACTGCGCTGATCACCGTGGTCAACGCTTCGCCCGGCTGGCGCAGCATCCTGTTCGGCTCCCTGATCCTCGGCCTGCTGCTACTCTCCGGTCGCGAGGCCGCCCGTCGATGAGATGTCATCCAGCCTGTAGATGCGCTTGGCCGTATCGAAGAACAGCGCGCTCTGTTCTTCTGACGAAAGCTCAGCAGTAATGGCCTTGAAGCTGTCATACACCTCGTCGAACGTCGCATGCAGGCCGGCAACGGGAAAGTCGCTGCCGAACATTGCGCGCTCGGGGCCGAAACACTCGATGCAATGCATCACCACTGGCCGCAGGCTTTCGAGCGTCCAGTCATGATCGTAAGCGACGAGGTCCGAAATCTTGATGGCGACGTTGTCGAAGCATGCAAGCATGCGCAGCCCATCGCGCCAGACCTGCATGCTCTCGTCATCACGGTCGATCGGACTGCCGCAATGGTTGAGGACGAAGAGCTGGTTCGGGAAGGCAGCTACCAGCTGGGCAGCGCTGGCAAGCTGGCGCGGGAAGACCATCAAGTCGAAAACGAAGCCATGGCGTTGCAAAAGGCCGAGACCGGCGCGCCAGGCAGGTTCGTCCATGATGCCGTCGCGCGCGGCAAAGCGCCGAGCCTGATCGGCGTCCCAGCTCAGGATGTCACGCACGCCAACGACACGGGCAAACGCCGCCTGCTCTTCAAGCAGCGCTTCCGCATTGCCGTCGGCAAGCGGCACTTGCACCACGTAGCGCGCCGCCACTCCACCAGCCTTGTCGAGGCTTTCAAGCCAGCGCGTTTCGCCTGTTGTGTCGTCGCTGACCCAGCCGGCATCGACATGGACGCTGGCTACGACATTGTGTCCGCGCGCATCGCGCAAGTAGTCGTTCGGAAGGTAGTTCCGGCGCAGCGGACCAAGGTCGCCAAGGCTGTCGCGCCCGTTGGCCGCCGGGACCAGCCACGGATGGCGACCCATGCCGAGATCCCACAGGTGGTGATGGGCATCGATGATCGGACCGGAATAGTGCGCCACGCGTCCCTCTTCTTTCGCCCTGAACCTCAATGCGCCCGGCACCCTTCGGCCGGATGCGCGAAGGGGTAGCATCAGATGAAATGGAAGCACCAGCCATGCTGACAGGCCCCCGCGATAATTTCATGCTCGACGACCGCATCCGCGGCGTGCCGCCCGGCACGACGGCATTCGCCAGCAACGCCATCGGCTCCAAAGGTTGGCACCCAGCCGACGGAGCGATGTCATTGCCGGTACTGACCCTCGATGAGCAGGCCTTCAATAGCAATCGCGACCTGTTCTTCCGCTACATCAGGCAGGCCGGCGCCGAGATCGCCCCGCATGCCAAGACGCCGATGGCGCCCGACCTGGCACGCTCGCTGCTGGAAGCAGGTGCCTGGGGCACCACCGTCGCCGACATAAGGCAGGCCTCGGTGATGCTGAGCGCCGGGCTCGACAGGCTGATTCTTGCGAATGAAGTTGGCGGCACGGGCGGCGCTGGTCGCCTCGCCATGTTGGTAGCGGCCAACCCGCAAGCTGACCTCCATGTCTTCGCCGATTCCGTTGCATCGGTCGAAGCCTTGACCGAAATATGGCGCGCCAACGACGCGCTGCCGCCGCTGCGCGTGCTTGTCGAGACCGGCGCCGGACGGGGTGGCGCACGCACGCTCGGTGACGCCAACACCATCGTCGATGCGATCCTTGGCACCGGCGGCCGTCTCGTCGCCGCAGGGGTGGCGACTTATGAGGGAGCTGCCGGTCGCCAGTCGCAGGCGGAGACCGACGCGGCAATATCAGGACTGCTGGATCTGACCGCCGACGTCTTTGCACTTTTGCGCACGCGGGTCGGCGCCGACGCGCCGCTGATCCTGAGCGCCGGCGGCTCTGTGTTCTTCGACAAGGTCGTTTCGAAACTGGCGCCCGTCGTCGCCCGCGACGGCAATGCCACGCTCGTGCTGCGCAGCGGCGCGATCTTCTTCCATGACAACGGCGTCTATGACCGAGCGATGGCAACCATCGACGAGCGCAACGGTTTTGCGCTCGGCGGGCTTTCCGTCTCGGCACGGCAGTCTTTCCGCCCGGCGCTGCGGCTTTGGGCGGAGGTGCTGTCACACCCCGAACCCGGCACCGCCATCTGCGGCATGGGCATGCGCGACGTCTCCTTCGACCAGGGGTTCCCCGTGGTGGTCGGCCGCTACCGCTCGGGCAAGGCGCTCACCTTGAAGGGGGTCCCGCCGACCGTCGTCAAGCTCAACGACCAGCATGCGTTCCTTTCACTCGCATCGGACAGCGACCTCGCCGTCGGTGATGTCTTGGAGTTCGGCATTTCCCACCCCTGCACCTGCCTCGATCGTTACCGCGTCATCTACGGCGTCGACGAGACAGGGCACGTGCGCAACGCCTTCCCCACCTATTTCGGCTGACCGGCGGTCACGGCCGCCGACTTGAGACAATCTGAAAGGACCTGAAATGATCCAGTACTTCCAGTCCGGTTCGCGCATGTCGCAGGCGGTCGTTTATGGCGGCATGGTCCACATTGCCGGACAGGTCGCAAACGACCGCAAGGCTGGTATCGAGAGCCAGACAAGGGACGTGCTGGCCAAGATCGACCAGTTGCTTGCCGAAGCAGGAACCAGCAAGTCGAGGCTGGTCGCCGTCAACGTGTTCCTGCCGCAGATCGGCGATTTCGAGGCGATGAACAGCATCTACGACGCCTGGGTCGACCCGGAGCGCCTGCCTGCCCGCGCCTGCGTCGAAGCACGCCTCGCCGACCCGGATCTCAGGATCGAGATCACCGCCGTCGCCGCCGTCTGAGGGGAACGACCATGCATTCCGGCCTCGTCCACAGCCTCGATTTCGATCGCGACGGCAAGACGCTCACGCATTTGAGCATACCGTTTTCGATCGACCGCTCGCCCTACTTCCAGGTCAAGATACCGATCTGCCTGATCCGCAATGGCGAGGGGCCGTCAGTGCTGCTGATGGCCGGCAACCATGGCGACGAATACGAAGGCGAACTGTCGCTGGCCCGGCTGATCCGCAAGCTCGACCCAGCCCGCATCCGGGGACGCGTCACCATCTTGCCGATGGCCAACACGCCGGCAGTGATGGCGGCCAAACGCTGCTCGCCGCTCGACGGCGGCAACCTCAACCGCGCCTTCCCCGGCGACCCGTCCGGCACGCCGACCAGCCGGCTGGCGCATTTCCTCGAAGGTGAACTGTTCCCGCGCCACGACATCGTCTTCGACCTGCATTCGGGCGGCACCTCGATGGAGCACTTGCCGACGGCACTGGTCGAACGGAATGCCGACCCGACACGCCACCAGCGCGCTGTTGCCCTGATGACTTCGCTCGGCCTGCCTTACGGTTTTGTCGCAGACAACGGTGCTGCCTCCCCTACCTCGATGGGCGCTGCACGGCGTGCCGGTGCCATCGGCATTTCAGGCGAATTCGGCGGCGGTGGCACGGCGACCGTCGATTCCATGACCATCACCGCGCGTGCCATCGACAACCTTCTGCTCGCAGCGGAAGTGATCGACGAGCCGATGCTGGCCCCGCCCTCCGGGCCGGTAGACGCAACGCAGCTCCTGTCCTTATCGCGTCACAGCCAAGGCATCTACGCCACGCGCCGCGGCTGGTTCGAGCCGGCAACCAGGCTTGGAGAGCGCGTCGCCGCCGGGCAGCTGGCCGGTTGGTACCATGATCTCGAACGGCTGGACGTATCAGAAGAGGCACTGCATTTCGCCGAGGCCGGCATCGTCATCTCGCGTCGGCTGCACACCATGTGCGAAGCCGGCGATTGCCTAATGCAAGTCGCCGAGCCGGTTCCAGCATGACGCAAACTGCGAGGAATCCCATGCAGCTTTCCATGTGGACCTACCCCTGGGACATCCAGGATATCGGCCATGACACGGTCGCGCGCGAACTCACCGAGCGCGCCGGCATGAACACGATCAGCCTGGCGACGTCCTATCACGCCGGCCGCTTCCTGCAACCGCGCAGCCCGCGCCGCAAGGCCTATTTCCCGGAAGACGGCACAATCTATTTCCAGCCCACGCCCAGTCGCTGGGCCAGGCTTGCCATCCAGCCGAAGGTCGCTGATGTCATCACCGAGGGCGGCGACGTGCTCGCCAATCTCATCCGGCGCCGCGATGCCGGCGGCCTGAAAGTGTCGTGCTGGACCGTGTGCCTGCACAATACGCGGCTCGGCATGCTCCATCCCCGCGCCGTCACCCGGAATGCCTTCGGTGATCCCAACTACTACAGCCTGTGCCCGTCCAATGCCGATGCACGCGCCTATGTTCGGGCGCTGGTCGCTGACATCAGCCATACGTACCGGCCCGACATGATCGAGCTCGAGACGCCGACCTTCATGGGCTTCGCCCACGAGTACCATCACGAGAAGGATGGTGTCGGCCTGACCGCAGAGGACGATTTCCTGCTCTCACTCTGCTTCTGCCCGTCCTGCCTGGCGAGCGCGGCGAAAGCCGGCGTCGATGGCGAGGCAGCGCGCCGGCTGGTTTGCGAGTGGATCGCGGAGACGTGCGAGCGCGCAACGCCGCAGCCGCGCTTTCCGGATTTCCCAGCGCGCGGCCTCGACACCTTCGCTCCGTGGCCCGAGCTTCACTCTTTTCTCGGCTGGCGCTTCGAACCGGTCACCAGCCTCGTCGCCGAACTGCGCGAGGTCGCCCACCCTGCCACCCGGATCGTCGTCATCGACCTCAAGGAAGGCTGGCTCGGCGGCTCTGACCTCGCTTCGATCGGCAAGGCCTGCGACGGCGTCATCCTCTCGGCCTACGGCATGGAGGCCTCGGAGGTGCCCGGATTGCTGGCAACCGGACGCCAGGCGCTCGGACCGGACAAGTTCCTCGGCACCTGCTACCGCCTCTTTTATCCCGAAATGTCCGGGCCGGAAGTGCTCGCCGCCAAGGTCGCGCCTGCGCTTGCGGCAGATGTCGACGGGATCAACTTCTACAACTACGGGCTGATCCCGGCTGCGCGGCTGGACTGGATCGGCGCGGCCATCGGGAGAAAGAGTGCCTGAGCGTCTGCTCAGGCGTTAGCAGCCTCGACAAGCAGATCGCGCAAGAGCCGGATGGCGTTCGGCTTTTGCGGAACGCTCGACGAAAGAAACGACAGCGACCGTTCGTAAGCCTGCGCCTGCGGCACGGGCACCATGTTGAACCCATCGGCGACGAGCCCCGGCCAGCGAGGCACCAGCGAACTGCCGATGCCCTTGGCAACGAGGATGGCGATTGTCTCCAGCGCATCCATGTCGCAACGCACGTCCGGGTACAGGCCAGCCTTTTCCATGTAGCCGGCAACGATCCGGCCACCCCACGACAAAGGGTCGTAGCGGATGAATGGCGCATTCCGCGCATGATCGACGATGTCGGCAGGCGCGACGGCATCGCGCGTCAGATACACCAGCGGCTCGCGCGATACGCGGACCGAACTGAGTGATTTGGGAAGCGCAAAGGGCGGCTCGACGAGAACCGCCGCATCCAGATGACCAGCCAGCATCTGATCGTAGAGATGCTCGGACGTTCCAGGCGTGAGCCGCAGCTTCAGCGACGGCGCGCGTTCAGCAAGCCTGCCCAGCACCACCGGCACCAGGCCAGTCAGGACGGTCGAGATCGCTCCCACGCGCAAATCGCCAGATAGGCCGCTGGCGTCGAGGTCATCGACAAGCAATGATGCGTCGCGAACAAGGGCGCGGGCACGCGGCAGCAGCGAATGACAGGCCTCCGTCGGCCGCGCAGTGTGGGCGCCGCGTACGAGAAGCGGGCAACCGAGGGTCCTCTCCAGGGCTTGAATGCGCTGGCTGACAGCCGCTGGCGTCAGCCTCTCCCGTCGCGCGGCGGCAACGATCGAGCCCGTCTCGACCACCGCCACCAGGCTTTGCAGAAACCGGATGTCCAATGGATTTCCTTAGGCTGAGAAACAGAATTCCGTAGTTTTCCTTTCCTATCCGACGTTCTAGATGTCGGTCAAACAGCAGGAATGACCCGCAATGAAATCACTGTTCCATCTCGCCATCCACGTCACCGACCTCGACGCGGCGCGTGGCTTCTATGGCGGCGTGCTCGGTTGTGTCGAAGGGCGCTCGACCGACAGTTGGGTGGATTTCGACTTCTTCGGCCATCAGCTGTCGCTGCATCTCGGCAAGCCGTTCGAGGTCACCCGCACCGGCAAGGTCGGCACTCACCTCGTCATGATGCCGCATTTCGGCATCGTGCTTCCGCTCGACGACTGGTTCGCGCTCGCCGAACGGCTGAAGCAGGGCAGCATCGCGTTCGACATTCCGCCTGTCATCCGTTTCGAAGGCGAGCCCGGCGAGCAGCGCACGATGTTCTTCTTCGACCCCTCCGGCAATCCGATCGAGGTCAAGGGCTTCAAGGATTTCGACAGCGTCTTTGCCGCCTAGGCAGACGCAGCCGGGTGATCGCCGCGATCAGCGCGCGGCGATGTTGCCCTGCATGCGCAACAGCATGCCGAACAGGTCGCGCGGCTCGTCGGGGTCGGCGATGAGATCGAGCTCGGAATAGAGCCCGGTGGCGGCGAGCTGGTCCCTGACATAGCGCAGTGCCGAAAAGTCCTCGGTTGCGAACCCCACCGAGTCGAACAGGGTGATCTGCTGAGCGCTGGTGCGGCCAGGAGCCTGATCCGCGATCACCTGCCATAGCTCCGTCACCGGATGGTCGGCATCGAGCTGCTGAATCTCGCCTTCGATCCGCGTCTGCGGGGTGTATTCGACGAAGATGCCCGACCGCAGCAGGATGTCCCTGTGCAACTCGGTCTTGCCAGGACAATCGCCGCCAACTGCGTTGATGTGGACGCCGCTGCCGACCATGTTGTCGGTGAGGATCGTCGCGTATTGCTTGTCGGCGGTTACGGTCGTGATGATCTGCGGACCTTCCACCGCCTCCTGCACCGAGCCACAGATTGTGATGTCAAACCCCAGGCCGGCAAGATTGTCGGCGCAGCGCCGCGAAGCCGTCACGTCGATGTCGTAGAGACGCAGCTTGTCGACACCGAGCAGCGCACGGAACGCCAGGGCCTGAAATTCGGACTGCGCGCCATTGCCGATCAGCGCCATGCAGCAGGCATCCTGCGGAGCGAGATACTTCGCCGCGACGGCCGAGGTTGCCGCCGTGCGCAGCGCCGTCAGGATCGTCATCTCGCTCAGCAGCATCGGATAGCCGCTGCCGACATCGGACAGCACACCAAATGCGGTTACCGTCTGGCGCCCGTCGCGCGTGTTCTTGGGGTGGCCGTTGACATATTTGAAGCCGTAGAGGCTGCCATCGCTGGTCGGCATCAGTTCGATGACGCCCTCCAGGCTGTGTGAGGCGACACGCGGCGTCTTGTCGAACAGAGGCCAGCGCTTGAAGTCCTCCTCGATGTAGCCGGCGAGTTCGACCAGAAAGCGCTCGACGCCGATGGCCAGAACCAGCCTCATCATGTTGTCGACGCTGACGAAGGGAACGATGGCCAGCGTGCCCGGCGCGGACGTCTTGGGAGGTTGCGCCGGGCGGGTAACGGAGGATGAAATCATCGCGAAGCTCCTGCGGAGTTTTCGATCAGGCGGGTTTCGGCGACGGCCTTATCAGCACTGTCTGCGAGCGCGGCGCGTTGCGAGCGCCTGCGCCAGATCGAGGCCAATCCATTGGGGAAGAACAGCAGCACGACGATCATCGCCACGGCGATCAGCATGACGCGGCCTTCGTCGAGCCCTTCGATGCTGCCCAGCATCTCCGATGCAAAAGTCAGGATGACCGCTGCTGCAATCGGCCCGTAGATCGTGCCAGTGCCGCCGACGAGCACCATCGACAGAACCAGAGACTGGACCGGAAAGCCGAAGATTTCCGGCGAGGCGACACGCAGATAGACGGCAAAAAACGCGCCGGCGACGCCGGTGAAAAAGGCGCTGGCAACCAGCACCTTGAGGCGTTGCAGGCCGGTCGGGATGCCGCGGGCAACAGCATATTCCTCATTGTCGCGCAGAGCGCGCAGCGACATGCCGAAATCCGACCTGACGACAAAGCGCAGGAAGATTGTCGAGACGACAAGCAGGCCGAGCGCCACATAATAATAGCCGAACTTGAAATCGCGCAGGAAGTTGTAGCCGAATGCCTCGAGCGCCGGGATGCGAACGATGCCTTGCGTGCCACCGGTGATCTCGGACTGGCTCAGCACCAGTTGCAAGACGAGCTGGCCGAAGGCGAAAGTCACCAGCACGACATAGATGCCCTTGAGCCTGATCACCGGCAGCGCGACAAGCGCGCCGGCGAGCGAAGCAGCAACACCGCCGAGGAAAATGGCGATCCAGGGATCGGCGCCGAGGAACTTGGTCGACAGGGCTGCCGCATAGACGCCGACGCCGAAGAAGGCGACATGGCCGAAATTGAAGATGCCGGCGTAACCTAGGCTGAGATCCCAGTTCGACGCCACCATCGCGTAGATGAAGGCGATGATGAACAGGTGCCGCCAATAGGTGTCCTGGACGAAGAAGGGCATCAGCACAGCAACGGCGAGCGCTGCGGCGATGGCCAGTGCACGATTGCCAGAGAGCGAGCGGATCATGCGACCCTCCTTCCAAACAGTCCCTCGGGCCGTACCAGAAGTACCGCAATGAGGATGAGGAACAGGGCCGACGGCGCCCAGTAGAAGCCGACTATGGTGATCAGGAAAGCTTCGACGAGGCCGATGATGTAGGCAGCACCGATGGTACCAGCCAATGAGCCCATGCCGCCGAAGATGACGATGATGAAGGCCTTGATCAGCGGCTCGGCGCCAAGCCCCGGCGTCAGCAATCTGAGCGAGCCGAGCAGGATGCCGGTGAAGCCGGCAAGAACTGCGGATAGCGCGAAGGTGACGGCAAACATCGCCGAGGCGTTGATGCCGATTAGCTTGGCCGCATCGGGGTTCTGGCCGACGGCGCGGATGCCCCTGCCCGTCGATGTCCAGCGCAGGAATGCCCACAGTGCCGCCAGCACCAGCGGTGCGATGACGATGATGAACGCTTCCTGGGCGGAGATCGTGATGCCGAGAAGCGAAACCTTGCCCTCGACGATCGGGCGCAGCTGCTTGAGACGCGGGCCCCACAACATCTGGATGCCTTTCTCCAGGAACATCATGACGGCGAGCGTCGTCATGACGGTGATCAGCAGCATGTCGCGCTGACCGTAGAACGGGCGCACCACGGTGCGCTCGATGAGGATGCCGAGCCCCGCCATGAAGGCCACCGACATGGCGATGGCCAAGCCGAGCCAGAGGTTGAGGCCGGCAGCGTCCGAAACCGTCCAGGCGACATAGGCGCCGAGCGCCATGAAGACGCCGTGGGCGAAATTGAAAATGCCGAGCGTTGTCCAGACAAGCGACAGGCCGCTGGCCATCATCGCATAGATCGAACCCAGCACGAGCCCGCTGACAAGCAGGGCACTGAAAGCATCAAGGCTCATCACGCGTGCTCCTCGCCGAAATACATTTGCATGATCTGTTCGTGGTCGACGTCCTGGCCCTTGCTGACCTCGCGGGTGATCTCGCCATGGTCGACGAGATACATCCGGTCGGCGAGCGACAGGACGAATGAAATGTCCTGCTCGACGAGCAGGAGCGGAATGCCGGTCTGCGAGATCTCGCCGATGGCCACCGCCAGCTCGTCCTTCAGCTTGGGCGAAAGGCCAAGCGTCGGCTCGTCGAGCATCAGCATCTTTGGCGCGCACATCAGCCCGACGCCGATCGACAGCATCTGCCGTTCGCCACCGGACAGCGTCTTGCATTGCTGGCGCCGACGCTCCTTGAGCCGCGGAAACAGCTGCAGGACCTTGTCGAGATTGGCCGACTTCTCCGGCTTGGCCCGTTTGCAGAAGGCTGCCAGTTCGAGCGTCTCGAACACCTCCATCTGCGGAAACAGCAGATTGGCCTGGGGCACGTGGATCAGCCCACGATCGACGACGGCTTGCGGCGACTTGCCTGCAATCTCGTCGCCCATGAAGCGGATGTTGCCGACGCGCGGCTTGATGACGCCTGATATCGCGTTCAGCAGGGTTGTCTTGCCATGGCCGTTGGGGCCAAACAGTCCGACGCGCTCGTTGATGCCGACCTTGAGCGATACCCCCATCAGCACGTCGTAGCTGTCATAGCCGGCACGGACGCCTGAGACCTCAAGTGCCAGATCCTGCGTCATAGGACGAGCTCCCGTTTGCCGAGATAGGCCTCGACGACGCGCGGATCGCGCACCACTTCGTGCGGGTCACCATGCGCCAGCACGGAACCCTGGTTGAGAACCATCAGCCGTTCTGAAACCTTCAGCAGCAGCGTCAGCACGTGTTCGATGAGGATGATCGTCACGCCGCGGGCGCGGATGCTGAGCACGAGATCGCCGAGTTCCTTGATCTCCGGCTTGGTCAGGCCGGCAGCCGGCTCGTCGAGCAAAAGCATCGCCGGATTGCCGGCAATGGCGGACGCGATCATCAGCTGTTTTCGCTCATAAACCGACAGGTCCATCGCCGGCAGCGACTGGCGCCTTTTGTCGAAACCGACGGCGTCGAGCGCGTCATCGGCGGCGGCCTGGGCGGCATCGCGTCGCAATCCGCCACAATAGACCGCTCCACAGACGACATTTTCACGCGCCGTCATGGTCGGAAACTCGGCGTCCTTCTGGAACGTCCTGACGAGGCCAGCCTGGCTGATCCGGTAGGCCGGCAGGCGCTGGATCTCCTCGCCCTTGAAGATAATCCGCCCACCGGACGGACCGAACGGAATGCCGGTCAGGATGTTGAACAGCGTACTCTTGCCGCTGCCATTGGGGCCGGCAATGCCGAAGATCTCGCCCTTGAGCACGTCGAACGACACGTCGTTGACGGCGACCAGTTCGCCGAACCGACGGGTGACATTGCGCGCTTGCAGGAGAGCGCCATTTTGATCTGGCGATGGGTTCATGTCTCTTTTCCTCGAAGAGCGGCGACGGCCGGACGCGATGCGCGCACCGGCCGTCGGAAGTCGTGAAAGATCACTTCATCCAGGGCGGAGTCTGGAACTCTGCACCGGCAAGATTGGCCGGATAGACAAGCTTGCGCTCGCCGTTCCACAGCTGGAAGAACAGGATCGGCACGGCATCCGCACCCTGAAGCGCGAGATGCGTCTTGGGGTCGAAGGCGATGCGGCCAATGGAGACCTGCTTGTCGGTTTCGCCGATGGCCTTGCCGATTGCCAGCCGGTCGGTCGGGTCACCGACCTTGGCCAGCGCATCGGCGTAGATGTAGACCTGCTCGTAGAGATGGGCGCCATAACCGCCCGGCTCGGCGCCGTATTTGGCCTTGTACTTGGACACCACCTCGGTGGCGCGCTTGTTGTCGCCGTTGGTGCCGTAGAGCCCGCCGATCATGTTGTACATGATGCCGGTGGACTTATCCTTGGTCAGTTCCATGAACTCGGGCACTGATGGCGCGTACTGGATGAAGACCAGGCTCTTGGTCGGCTGCTCGAGGAACTGGGTCAGGAACGTCGCGGCATTGGCCGAGATGTAGTCGGTGTTGACGATCACCGCGGGCTTGGCTTCGCGGACCTTGGCAAGGAACGGCCGCCAGTCGTTGATTTCGCCGAACGGCAGCAGATCGGTCGAGGTGACAGTCCAGCCGGCGGCCTCGAAGTTCTTCTTCAGCCCGTCCATGATCGTCTTGGAGTAGGGATTGTCCGACGAGATCAGCGCCGCCTTCTTGTTGCCGGCCGGCAGCTTGCCGGACTTTTCAAGCCCATCTACCACGGAGACCAGCTCAGATTCATAGGCGTCGTAGGTCGGCATGTAGGACCAGACCGTCGGATACTTGTCGGGCGCAGCCGCAATGATGGCCCGCGTCTCCGCCGTGTTGCCGGCGATGATGTAGGGCATCTCCTGCTCGGCCATCAGTTCGATCTCGAAATTGGTCGTGCTGGTGTAGCCCGAGACCATGGCGTTGACGTCGCGATCGCCGGCCAGGCGTTCGAAGACGCTGGTGACGACGTCGGGTGTCGAATCCTGGATGTCGCCGACGACGAGTTCGAGCTTGTAGCCGGCGACACCGCCGGCAGCGTTGATCTCGTCCACCGCCATGCGGGCGCCATTGACCATCTCGGCGCCATCGGCTGCTGCCTTGCCGGAAACCGGCGCGAGCAATGCGATCTTGGTGGTCTTGTCCTGGGCACTGCCGGCAACCACGCCGGCGACGAGCATCGATGTGGCCAGCAGGGCCGCCATCAGACGTTTGGTACTCATTTCACTCTCCCATTGTTGAAACAGAATTGGCGACGCCGACGGTCGAGACCACCGGCGATCTGACGTGCTGGATGGGCTGGGGCCGCCTTTGCCGGCGGTGCTTGCGGGTTCCCGCTTTGACGTGAGGTAAGACCATCGTCACGATCATGTCAATAGTTCTTCAAGATTGACGAGATACTATTTTCTTGTAGAATTCTCTTCGCCATTAGGCTACAGCTCAGATACGCCTGAGAGCATGAACGGGGAGAGACATGAGCATCGAAAAGGCCATCGAGAGCATCCAGCAAGTTGTTGAGCAGGAACGCGATTTTGTCGTCGGCCTGACACGTGACCTGGTCAGGATTCCTTCCGTCAATCCGAAGTTCGAGGCGAACGAAAAGCTCAACCGCGAGCCCGAGGTGCAGGCGCATCTGGCGCGCGTGCTGGAAGAAATCGGGCTGACGACGCAGCAGCAGGAAGTCTTCCCCAACCGCCCCAATCTGATCGGCACGCTTGCCGGCAGCGACGAGCGAAGCCTGCTCCTCAATGGCCATGTCGACGTCGTGCCGGTGGTCGACGAAGCCAAATGGACCGTCGATCCGTTCGGCGGCGAAATCCGCGACGGCCGGGTCTGGGGCCGTGGCGCGATCGACATGAAGTGCGGCATTGCCACCATGGCCGCCGCCGTCCGGGCCATCGGCAAGGCAGGCTATCGCCCCATCGGCCGGATCGATTTCCACGCCGTGGTCGACGAGGAGGCAGGCGGTTTCGGTGCAGCGCACGCGGCAAGGACAATGCCCAAGGCCCGCGCCGGCATCGTCACCGAACCGACATGGGGTGATATCCTGCCGGCTGCAGGTGGCCTCGAATGGGTGCGCGTCGCCATCCCGGGCAAGAGCGCGCATGCCGGCTGGCGCTACAACACGATCTATCCGCAGCGCCACGACAACCCGAAGCGGCTCGAGCCTGGCGTCAACGCCATCGAGCTCGGCACCCTGTTCATCATGGCGCTGCGCGAGTTCGAGCGCGAATGGGGCATGAACAAATTCCACCCGCTGCTGCCACCTGGCATCACCACCATCAATCCCGGCGTGGTCATCGGCGGCGTGTCGCCCGACGCCGACGGCAAGCCGACGCTGCTTTCGAACCCGGCGATCATTCCCGATGCGTTCGTCGTCGATCTCGACCTGAAATTCCTGCCGCAGGAGAAGAAGGAAAACGTCCGCGCCGAGTTCGAAGCTTTTGTGCATGCCTTCGCGTCGCAGCACGGCTTCCTCAGACAGAACCCGCCGCGCGTCATCTGGGAACTGCAGGGCCTGCATTTCCCGCCGCTCGACACGCCCGTCGACCACGCCATCGTCCAGTCGCTGGTCAGCCAGCGCAAGGCGCTCGGCCTGCCGGTCGAGATCTCAGCAATGGCCGGCGTCTGCGACGCGGCACATTATTCCGGCGCCGGAATTCCCTGTGTCATCTACGGCTGCGCGGGCGATGGCCTGCACGGCATCGATGAATACGTAGAGATCGACAGTCTCGTCGAAACCACCAAGGTACTGGCGGCAACGATCGCGGAATTCTGCGGCCTGCGCGAAATCTGATCGCGCTGTCGAGCGCTGGAGGCATTGATGGCCATTAGGGACATTCTGATGCGGGAGGACCTCTCGCTGACGCCTTCCGAGGAAAAGATCGTACGGCTGTTGCTGACCGACTATCCGACCTCGGGCCTGGGTACGGCGACGAGCCTGGCAAGGCGTGCCGGGGTGAGTGACCCGACGGTGGTGCGACTGGTGATGAAGCTCGGTTTCGACGGTGTCGCCGACTTCCAGTCGAAGCTACTCGCCGAAGTCGAAGCGCGGCTGCACTCGCCACTGGAGATGATGGGAGCCAAGAGCCCCGACGGGAGCCAGGACGGCGTCATCATCTCCTACCTGAAATCGGTGACTGCCAGTGTCGACAAGTCGACCACAGCGACACCGCCGCAGACCTATGACCGCGCTGCCAAGCTGATCATGGAGGCGAAAGGTCAGGTCGTGCTGATCGGCGGCCGTTTCAGCCGCCATGTCGCCGGCATGCTGGCCGGCTATCTGATGCAGTTCCGCCCCAGCATTCGCGAGGTTCCGTCGCTTTCGGCCCAGGATTTCGACACGCTGGTCGATCTCGACAAGCGTGATGTGCTGATCGTCCTCGACTATCGCCGCTACCAGCTCGACGTCGTCGCCTATGCCAGGCAGGCGGCTGCTCGTGGCGTGCGCATCGTGCTTTTCACCGACCCATGGCTGTCGCCGATCGCCGATCTCGCCGAAGTGGTCATCGTCAGCCAGCTCGAGGTCGAGTCGCCCTACGACTCGATGGCGCCGGCGGTGGCCCAGATCGAGGCACTCGTCGCCCACATTGTTTCGACCATGAGCGAGGCCACCCGTACCCGCATCGTCGATCTCGAAAACGTGCGGCACGCCAACGCCGTCACCCTCGACAGCACAAGACGCACCGCGACCGAGCCCGACAGCGGTTCCGGCTCGTTCGGTCCGAAACGTTCGAAGAAAGAACCCAAGCAATGACCGAGATTTTGACAGGGCGAGATGCGCCCTACCAACCGGGAGCAACGGCGCTCCTGATCGTCGACATGCAGCGGATCTGGCTGGAGCCCGGCCTCGACCCAGACCACGCCGACCTGACCGCGGATCACTATTTCTATCGTGAGACCGCGACGCGGACCATTCCCAACGCTGAACGGCTGCTGGCAGCAGCACGCGCCAACGGCGTCGAGGTCCTGCACACCATCATCCAGAGCCTGACCGAGGACGGCCGCGACCGCTCGCTCGACCACAAGCTGACACCGATGCATGTGCCCCCGAGCATGGCCGAGGGCTTGCCCGTTCCGAGCCTCGTCCCAGTCGACGACGAGATCATGCTGCCCAAAACCTCCTCAGGCATCTTCAACTCGACGAATGTCGACTACGTCCTGCGCAATCTCGGCATTCGCCAACTGGTCATTGCCGGCATCATGACCGACCAGTGCGTCGACATGGCCGTGCGCGACGCTGCCGACCGGGGCTACCTCGTCACCTGTGTTTCCGACGCCTGCGCATCCTTCACCCAGCAGCGCCACGACACCGCGCTCTCCGCTTTCAAGGGCTATTGCTGGACCGCCGATACGGCGACGGTCGTTGCCCGCTTCAATTCCTTGGGACGTAACGCATGACCAACCGCTTCGAACCCCTGGTCGCCGTGGTGACGACCGATCTTGCCGCGGTGACGCGTGGTCGCTCGGTCGTCGAAAGCAAGCTTGGCAAGGTCGCCGAAACCGGCATCGGCTGGCTCCAGGCCAACCTGTCGCTGACACCGTTCAACGCGATCGCCGATCCGAACCCCTGGGGTTCGGAAGGCGACCTCAGGATCCTTCCCGACCTCAAGGCGCGCTACAGGACCGACCTGACCGGCTCAGCCACGCCATTCGACATCGTTGCCGGCAACATCGTCGAGCTCGACGGCACGCCATGGCTCGGCTGCACCCGCACCATGCTGCAGCAGGCCCTGGCCGACCTGAAGGCAGCAACCGGCCTGTCGGTGGTGGCGACCTTTGAGCAGGAGTTCCAGATCTTTGGCGCCAATTTCCCGACCGCGCATTCGTTTTCCGTGGATGCGCTGCGCCGGACCGACCCCTTCGCGCCCAACTTGATGGCGGCCCTTGAGGAGGCCGGCGTTGCACCCGAAGTGATCATCGCCGAATTCGGCGCCGACCAGTTCGAGATCACCCATGCGCCGACCGACGCGCTGAGTGCGGCGGACCGCGCGGTGGCGATCCGCGAGATCACCAAGGAAGTGGCGCGCAATTTCGGCTGGCGCGCCAGCTTTGCACCCAAAACCGCCCCGACCGCCGTCGGCAACGGCGTCCATATCCATTTCAGCTTCGTCGACGAAGCCGACCAGCCGGTCACCTACGATCCGAGCGGCCCAGGCGGGCTGTCGGCCGCGGCCGGCTCGTTCTGCGCCGGCATCGTCAAGCACCTTCCGGCGATCACCTGCCTGACCGCTTCCAGCGTGCCGTCCTATTATCGCCTGACGCCGCACAACTGGAGCTCATCGTACACCTGGCTCGCCGACAAGAACCGCGAGGCGACGCTGCGCATCTGCCCGACCGTAACCATCGGCGGTCGCGATCCCGCCAAGCAGTTCAACGTCGAGTACCGGGCAGCCGACGCCACCGCCAATCCCTATCTGGCACTCGCGGCCATCGTCCGCGCCGGGCTGGACGGCATGACGCACAAGCTGGCTGTGCCGCCACTCGTCTCCGACGACCCGACGCTGATGAGTGATGGCGAGCGAGATGCACTCGGCCTTGTCAGGCTGCCGCAGACGCTTGATGCCGCGCTCGACGTGCTGCTCGACAACGCCACGGTGACCAGCTGGTTTGCGCCGGTGTTCATCGAGACCTTCGTCGGCGTCAAGCGCGCCGAGATCGCTAAGCTCGCCAGCCAGGACAAGGCTGCAATCTGCGAGCTCTACCGGACGCTCTATTGATGTCATCAGCCGCATTGCATAACCGGGCCGATGACTGGCCCGAGGCCGTCGTCGTGCTCAACGAGACCGGCCGCTCGGACACCGTGCTGCTGTGCGAGCACGCGTCCAACCACATGCCTGCCGAATACAACCGCCTGGGGCTCTCCGAAAACGACCTGCAACGGCACATCGCCTGGGACATCGGCGCCGCGTTGCTGACGCACCGGCTGTCAGCCCTGCTCGATGCTCCGGCCTTTCTCAGCACCTATTCGCGGCTGCTGATCGACCTCAACCGACCGCTCGGATCGCAAGGAAGCATGCCCACGCTTTCCGAGGACACGACCATTCCGGGTAATGGCGGTATCGACGACGCCGAACGGACGCGCCGCGAGGCCATCATGTTCAAACCCTTCCACGACAAGGTGAGCAGCCATCTCGCCGACCGTGAGAAGGACGGAAGGCCAACCCGCATCGTCACCGTGCATAGCTTCACGCCGACCTATCTCGGCATATCCCGGCCTTGGCATGCAGGCGTGCTGTTTGCTGGCGCGACCGAGTTGGGAACGAGGCTTGTCGATGCCCTGCGCAAAAATGGGCAGGCGCTCAATGTCGATGCCAACGTGCCTTATGTCATCAACCGCGATTCCGACTACGCCATACCTGTCCACGGGGACGACCGCGGCCATGACGCCGTACTCATCGAGATCCGCCAGGACCTTCTGACATCTTCTGACGACATCGACGCATGGGCACACCGCCTGGTGGCTGCCCTGCCGGCTTTCCGCGGAGAAATGGTGGCATGAACACGTCAGGGCTTTCGCTGCGCGAACGCGACGCCAGGGTCATCGCCGAGATCGGCAGGCTGAGGTTCTCGCCGCTGAGCCTTGTCGGTGGCCGCGGCAATCGCCTGATCGAGGAAGGCGGGCGCGAAGTGCTCGATCTCTCGGGATCGGCCGGTCCGGCAATCCTGGGCTATGGTCATCCGGCGATCGTAGAGGCCGTCGAACGCTCCGTCCGCGACATGGCGGGTGCCAGCTTGCTGCTCTACCCCAACGAGCCCGCCGTCTCGCTGGCGGAGGAACTGCTGGCGATCACGCCGGGCGAAGGCGAACGGCGCGTCTGGTTTGGGCATTCCGGCTCCGACGCCAACGATTGCGCCGTGCGCGTGCTGCAAGCGGCGACCCGGCGCTCGCGTTTCATCTCGTTCATCGGCTCCTACCATGGCAACATTTCGGGCTCGATGGGCATCAGCGGCCATACGGCGATGACCCATACCTTGCCGCGGCCGGGTGTTCTGCTCCTGCCTTATCCGGACCCGTTCCGGCCACGCTTCAGCACCGACGACGTGCTCGCCTTGCTCGACTATCAGTTCGAGACCACCTGCCCGCCCGACCAGGTCGCGGCAATCTTCATCGAGCCGCTGATGTCGGACGGCGGCCTGATCGTGCCACCGCCCGGCTTCCTCTTCGGACTTCAGGAACGCTGCCGGCGACATGGCATCAAGATTGTCGTCGACGAGGTCAAGGTCGGGCTTGGTCGCAGCGGGTTGATGCACTGCTTCCAGCACGAAGGGCTGACGCCCGATCTCGTGGTGTTCGGCAAGGGACTCGGCGGCGGGCTGCCGCTTTCGGCGGTCGTCGGGCCGAGCGAGATCATGGACCATGCTCCCGCCTTCGCGCTGCTGACCACTGCAGGCAACCCGGTGGCCACCGCCGCTGGCGGTGCCGTGCTGAAGACCATCGCCAGCGAAAACCTGGCTGCAAGATCTGCACTGACAGGCAAACTGTTCGCCGATGGATTGCGGGCGCTCGGCGCGAAGTACGAGATGATCGGCGACGTCAGAGGCCGCGGCCTCGCTGTCGGTGTCGACCTCGTTGCGGACCGGCCGACACGCAATCCGGTGCCGGCCACGACCACCGCCAAGATCATCTACCGCGGCTACCAGTTGGGTGCCGCCTTCACCTATGTCGGGCTCAAGGCGAATGTTCTCGAATTCATGCCGCCTTTGACGCTGAGCGAGGACGAGGCCGCCGAAGGTGTCGCCATCGTCGGACAATCGATCGAGGACGTGCTTGCCGGCAAGGTGTCCGACAAGGACGTGGCCTCGTTCATGATGTGGTGAGGAGCGAGCAGAATGGGCCTGAACTGGAAGGAAATTCCGCCTGACATCCGTAGCTTCATCGAGGATCAGAAGCTGTTCTTCGTCGCCACCGCTCCGATGGACGGTCGAGTGAACCTGTCGCCCAAGGGCCTGGACACGCTCCGAGTGCTGGATGCGCGCACGGTGACTTATCTCGACCTCACCGGCAGCGGCAATGAAACCGCCGCCCACGTCACCGAGAACGGCCGCATGACGATGCTGTTTTGCGCCTTCACCGGCGAGGCGATGACGCTCAGGCTCTATGGCAAGGCAGATCTGATCCGCCCCGATCATCCGGAATGGGAGACCATGCTGGCACTGTTCCCTCGACTGCCCGGCACGCGCCAGATCTTCCGGCTCCACGTCGACAGCGTGGCGACATCGTGCGGCTGGAGCATCCCCGTCATCGGCGAGATGCAGGAGCGCAACGAACTGATCGAGTGGGCTGAGACTAAGGGCGAGGACAATCTCGAGGCTTACCGTCTCAGCAACAATGTCGTCAGCATCGACGGTCTGTCGACCGGCTACGTCTCCGACGATTTCTAGGTCGGCATGATGGACGGGATTTCGATCACCTTCGCCGATGGCGAAGTCATGAGCTTTGCACCGACACCTGGCGGTTCGGTGCTGACCTCCGCCGAACAGGCAGGCAATGCCCTGGCCCACAGCTGCCGTGAAGGCACCTGCCGGACCTGCGTGGCGCGCCGCCCCAACGGCGACGAGGTGTTGCTCTGCGTCGAACCGGCGCAGAGCGGTTTCGAGGCCGTGGTTCCCTATCGCCGGGCCGACGTGTCGCCGCCGACGCTGCGCCGCGCCAAGATCAACAGCTTCCAGAAGCTGTCGCGCTCGGTCTGGGAAATCAGGTACCGGCTGCAGTTCCCGCTGCCATTCCTGCCTGGCCAGTTCGTCGAAGCGACCTTTCCCGGTATCGACGGCCCCAGGCGCTTCTCGATGGCCAACGGCCCTGCCGAAGCCGAACAAATCCTGCATGTGCGCGACTTTCCAGGCGGGGCGATGGCGGATTATCTGGCGACGCGGGCCAAGCCGCAGGATGCGTTCACCGTGCGCGGCCCTTTCGGCATCTTCTATCTGCGCGCCAACCCGAAGCCGAAACTGTTCGTCGCCGGCGGCACCGGACTTGCGCCGATCATCGCCATGCTGCGCGGCATCGATCGGTTATCGTCACCACCGCTTAGCCTTGTACTCGGCTTCGCTGACGAGCAGGACGCCTATGCCATCGACCAGCTCAAAGTGCTGGCAAACGAGCTACCGCTCGAGATCGTGATGACGGCCGATACGGCAAATCCAGGCTGGTCGGGAAAGACAGGAAATCCGGTCGCCGGCATCGGTCATGTCACTGGTGTGCCGCTGCAAGAAGGCACCGAAGCCTATCTTTGCGGACCGCCCGGGATGGTTGGTGCGGCGCGCAAGGCATTGCGCGAGCTTGGCCTGCACCAGGACGACATCTTCAACGAAGAGTTCGTGCATCAGACGCTACCGGCGTGATCAGATAACGATCGTCGCCGAATAGAGCGCGGCTGCAACGTCCGGATCGTCGGCGTCGGTAACCGCGAGAAGGTCGATGCGATTGGCGGCAAGCTGGGCGTGAATGCCCTCGATCTTGTACGGCCGATCGAGCCGACGGACGAAACGCAGCCGGCCATCATTGCCCACGACACCGATGGCAGCCCCGACACATGTGCCGTCGTTGAAAGCGTCGTCCGTGTCTTCGGCAACCGCACTGAAAACCATGGCGCCGCCCGGCAGCGGCGCAGCATCTGTGAAGCACAACGGCACATCGTCGATATGGCCGAGATCGAACCTGCCGATTTTCACCGACCGGAGCGCATCGGCACGACGGCCGGTCACGACATTGACGACCTCAGAAAGCCGGTACCGGATGATTGCATTGTCCGCGTGCTGCTTGTTACCGCGCTGGAACAGGCACAGTTCGTCACCGACAACAACGGCGCCTTCGACATTGACCTCGGCGAAGGCGTCGGCGAGCGGAACCAGCATGGCCGACAGGTCAAGGCTTCGTGGCGCGCCTGAAATGCGACCCAACGGATCAAGCCCAAGCAGGACACCCTGCCGCCGGTTAGGCCGCGAGCCCGAGCCAACAGCGAGCAGTGCGCCATGGTGAAAACCCTCGAAAGCAGGCAGCAACGTCAGTGCTTCGAGGTCGGGCTTTTGCCGCTTGCGCGCGGCTTTCTCCTCCGGCAGCACACCGTCGAACAGCCTGACCAGCCGGCCAGGGCCGGCGTCGGTGGTCGAAAAGACACCAAGATGGAGCTCATCATCGGCGATGACATACATCGTCGAATCGAGGCAGACGAGGCCGCTTGCGGCGCTCAGATGCAATGGCCGCTCAGCACTTGTCGCAGCCGTCAGGGTTAATTCGCGCAGCTTCTTGAGGGCGATCATGCGGTAGTCATACCAGCTTGTGCGCGAATGACTCCTACCTGCCGAAACTTTGTGGCCGCGAGACCGTCATTTCTTTTCAAGATCGATCAGCCCCTCGAGCAGGTCAAGCAGCTGTTCGTAACGCTCGTATCCGATGCGCCGCTGGACCTCGTCATAAATGGCGCTGCTCTCCGGCGAGACTTCGGCGATCAGAACCTGCCCCTTGGGTGCAATCGCCAGCATGACACGGCGCCCATCGCCTTCAACCTTGCCACGCGTGATGAGCTTGCGCTCCTCCAGCGCCTTGATGATCCGCGTCAGGCTCGGCGCCAGTATCGAGGCTCGCTCGGCAAGTTCCGTCGCGTCGAGGGGGCTCTGCTCACCCAACACACGGATGACGCGCCATTGCTGCTCCGATACGCCATGCTGGGCGAGTATGGGTCGGAACTGAGCCATCACCACTTCGCGCGCACGCAGCAGTGACATCGGCAATGAACGTCGGGTGCTTTGCAGCAAAGGCGAACTCCTGATGGCAGGCGGCGATTGGGCCGGCATTCCACTTCATTTCGATAATACCCGCGCCCCGGCGGATCAACGCCGCGCAGCGGTAACCAGCCGAATTCTGATGGCATAAGCGCCTTGACAGCGGTCGGCAAAACTATTTAACATGTTAAATATCGAAACGCCACCTGTGCGGGAAGACCCACGCCTTGCCTCACCTCACGCTCGAATATTCCGCTAATCTCGACGGTCGCGTCGACATGCCGGCGCTGTGCGGAGAGCTGTCGCAGGCGATCCTCGACACCGGCCTGTTCGAACACGGCGCAGTCAGGGTGCGGGCGCTCCGCGCTGACGCCTATGCCGTCGCCGACCGCTTGCCCGAAAACGGCTTCATCGACATGAGCTTCAGGATCGGCGCAGGCCGCTCCGCTGAAGACAAGAAACAGGCCGGCGCAGCGATCTTCGCCGCCGCCAACGCGTTTCTCGCACCTCTTTTTGCCACGCCTCATTTCGCGCTTTCGCTCGAGATTCGCGAGATCGATGCCGAGCTGAGCTGGAAAAACAACGCCATCCATCCGCGCCTGCGGAACAAGTGACGGAAACCTCAATGTCAGATTTCGAAAACAACCTGCGCAAGGCTGAAGCCTATATTGAGCGCTTCAGCTCCAATGGGGTCAGCAACCACATCAATGGCGAGGCGATCCCGGCACTCGACGGCACGACCTTCGAGACCATCTCGCCTGTCGACCTCAAGCCGCTCGCCCAGGTGGCACACGGCAAGGCGGCGGACATCGACATGGCCGCCAAGGCGGCCAAGGCAGCCTTCCCGGCCTGGGCTGCCCAGTCGGGCGATGCCCGCAAGAAGGTGCTGCACGCAATCGCCGACGCCATCGTCAAGCGGGCCGAGGAGATCGCCTTCGTCGAATGCATGGACACCGGCCAGTCACTGAAGTTTATGGCCAAGGCAGCCCTGCGCGGCGCCGAGAACTTCCGCTACTACGCCGACAAGGCACCCGAGGCGCGCGACGGCCGCACGTTGCAGGCGCCCGGCCAGCTGAACATTACCACCCGCGTGCCGATCGGCCCGGTCGGCGTCATCACGCCGTGGAACACGCCCTTTATGCTATCGACGTGGAAGATCGCGCCGGCGCTCGCCGCCGGCTGCACCATCGTCCACAAGCCGGCCGAGTTTTCGCCGCTGACCGCGCGGCTGCTGGTCGAAATCGCCGAAGAGGCTGGCCTGCCGAAGGGTGTCTGGAACCTGGTCAACGGCCTGGGCGAAGATGCCGGCAAGGCGCTGACAGAACACCCTGACATCAAGGCGATCGGCTTCGTCGGCGAAAGCCGTACCGGCTCGATGATCATGCGCCAGGGCGCCGAAACCCTGAAGCGCGTGCATTTTGAGCTCGGCGGCAAGAACCCGGTGATCGTGTTCGCCGACGCCGACCTCGAACGTGCCGCCGATGCCGCTGTGTTCATGATCTACTCGCTCAACGGCGAGCGCTGCACCTCGTCCTCGCGCCTGCTGGTCGAGGCTTCGATCTACGACAACTTCACCGCCATCGTGGCGGAGAAGGCCAAGCGCATCCGTGTTGGCCACCCGCTTGATCCGCAGACCGTCGTCGGCCCGCTGATCCACCCGATCCATGAGGAGAAGGTGCTGTCCTACATCGAGCTCGCCCGTTCGGAAGGCGCAATCATTGCCGCCGGCGGCAGCAAGGTCGAAGGACCGGGAGGTGGCTGCTATGTCGCGCCGACGCTGTTCACCGGCGCGCGCAACGACATGCGCATCGCCCAGGAGGAGATCTTCGGGCCGGTGCTGACGGCGATCCCGTTCGACAACGAGGCCGACGCCCTTTCGATCGCCAATGACACCCAATACGGTCTTGCCGGATATCTGTGGACATCGGACGTGACGCGCGCCCTGCGCTTCACCGAAGGGCTGGCAGCGGGGATGATCTGGGTCAACTCGGAGAACGTCCGCCACCTGCCGGCGCCATTCGGCGGCGTCAAGAACTCAGGTATCGGTCGCGACGGCGGCGACTGGTCGTTCGATTTCTACATGGAAACCAAGAACATCGCCTTCGCCACGACGGCCCACAACATCCAGAAGCTCGGCGGCTGAGCGGGAACAGACATCATGCCATTGCCCACACCCAACCTCTATCCCGCCTTCAACATCGTTCGGCTGAGCCATGTCGAGCTGGCCGTGACTGATCTGGCGAAGTCCCGCGCGTTCTACGTCGACACGCTCGGCCTGCAGGTCACCGACGAGACCGCTGATACGATCTACCTGCGCGCCATGGAAGAGCGTGGCCATCATTGCATCGTGCTGAAGCAGTGCGACCGCGCCGAAGCCCGCGACCTCGGCTTCAAGGTGTTTTCGGACGAAGACCTCGACAAGGCCGAGCATTTCTTCAAGGCGAAGGAGCTGCCGGTCGAATGGGTCGAACAGCCTTACCAGTCGCGCACGCTGCGGACCCGCGACCCGCATGGCATTCCGCTTGAGTTCTATTCGAAGATGGATCGGCTGGCGCCGATCCATCAGAAATACGCGCTCTACAAGGGCGTGAAGCCACTGCGCATCGACCACTTCAACTGCTTTTCGCCCGACGTCGACCAGTCAGTGGCCTTCTACAACGAGCTTGGCTTCCGCGTCACCGAATTCACGGAAGATGCCGAAACCGGCCGGCTGTGGGCGGCATGGACCCACCGCAAGGGCGGGGTGCACGACATCGCTTTCACCAACGGGCTCGGCCCGCGCCTGCATCACGTTGCCTTCTGGGTGCCGACGCCACTCAACATCATCGACCTGCTCGACCTGATGGCAACCACGGGTTACGTCGGCAACATCGAGCGCGGCCCCGGCCGTCACGGCATCTCCAACGCCTTCTTCCTCTACATCCGCGATCCTGACGGTCACCGCATCGAGATCTATTGCTCGGACTACCAGACGGTCGATCCCGACCTCGAGCCGATCAAGTGGGACCTCACGGATCCGCAACGCCAGACCCTGTGGGGCGCCCCTGCCCCACGCTCGTGGTTCGAGGAAGGCAGCACCTTCGCCGGCACCGAGCCACGGCCGTCGGCACTCGCCGCGTCGCCGATTATCGCACCGTGAGCAGTGACATGACCGAGCGACCGCGTTTCGCCACCTATACCCACGCCGGCACGACCAGCTACGGTGCTGTGACAGCCCAAGGCATTGTCGACCTCGCCCCCCTTTTCCCACAATGGCCAACACTGCGCGAGGTCATCGCGGACAACGGGTTTAGTCGACTGGCGGAAGCCGCATCGAAGCGCGCGGCCGAAATTGCCGAAGCCGGGATCAGCTATCAGATCCCGATCTCCACGCCGGAGAAGCTGATCTGCGTCGGGGTCAACTTCCCCGACCGCAACGAGGAGTACAAGGACGGCCAGGCTGCGCCCGGCAATCCGTCGCTGTTCATCCGTTTTCCGCGTTCCTTCGTGGGACATGGCACAGCCCTCGTACGGCCGCCGGAATCGCCGCAACTCGACTATGAAGGCGAGATCGTCATCGTCATCGGCAAAGGCGGACGTCGCATTTCCGAAGGCGCTGCGCTCGATCACATCGCGGCATTGTCGCTGTGCAACGAAGGCACGATCCGCGACTGGGTGCGGCACGCCAAGTTCAACGTCACCCAGGGCAAGAATTTCGACGCCACCGGCGCCATCGGCCCCTGGCTCGTGCCCTACACCGACGAATCCCAGCTTGCCGACATTCGCTTGACGACCAAGGTCAATGGCGAGCTGCGGCAGGACGACCGCACCAGCCGAATGATCTTCAGCTTCCGCAAGCTGATCAGCTACATATCGACCTTCACAACGCTTGTTCCAGGCGATGTGATCGTCACCGGAACACCGACCGGCGCAGGCGCGCGCTTCGATCCGCCGCGCTGGCTGGTGCCGGGTGACATCGTGGAAGTCGAAGCCGAAGGCATTGGCGCATTGCGCAACACGATCATGGACGAGCAACCATGAAGCTCTCGCCCCAACAGCATCAGGCTGCCGCGCAGCGGCTCGACCAGGCCGAAAGGCAGCGCAAGCAGATCGGGCTGTTGTCGCTGGATCACCCAGAGATGGACATGGAGGACGCCTATGCCGTCCAGGCCCAGTGGGTACAGCTCAAGCTTGCCCAGGGCAACCGCCGGATCGGCTGGAAGATCGGCCTGACGTCCAAGGCGATGCAATATGCGCTCAACATCGACATCCCCGATTCAGGCGTCCTGCTTGACGACATGATGTTCGCCGATGCCGCGACAATCCCGGCCGACCGCTTTATCCAGCCGCGCATCGAGGCCGAGATCGCTTTCGTCATGAAGGCACCGCTGCAGGGTCCGAACACGACGGTCTTCGACGTGCTCAACGCCACCGATTTCATTGCGCCGGCCATCGAGATCCTCGACACGCGTATCCTGCGCAGCGACCCGGCAACGGGCCGCACCCGCACCATCGTCGACACCATCTCCGATAATGCCGCCAATGCCGGCATCATCACCGGCGGACGGCCGATGCGCCCGACCGAGGCCGACATGCGCTGGATCGGCGCCATCGTGTCGCGGAACGGCGAAGTCGAGGAAACCGGCCTGGGTGCCGGCGTGCTCAACCATCCGGCCGCCGGCATCGCTTGGCTGGCAAATCGGCTGGCCATGTTCGGCGGCTCGATCGCAGCCGGCGACATCGTGCTCTCAGGCTCGTTCATCCGCCCCGTTGAGGCGCGCCACGGCGACACCATCATGGCCGACTTTGGCCCATTCGGAACCGTCAGCGCCTACTTCGCCTGAGGACATCGTCATGCCCGCGCCACGCAACAATTTCAAAGCCGCCCTGCTGAACGGCGACTCCCAGATCGGCCTGTGGCTCGGCCTTGCCAATGCCTATACGGCGGAGATCTGCGCCGGCGCCGGGTTCGACTGGCTGATGATCGACGGCGAGCACGCACCGAACGACATACCCGTGATGGCGGCGCAGTTGCAGGCTATCGCCGCCTCCGGCTCGCATCCGGTCGTGCGCCCGCCGATCGGGGAAACCTGGATCATCAAGCAGTTGCTCGACATCGGTGCACAGACCATCCTGGTGCCGATGGTCGAAACCGCCGACCAGGCGCGCGAACTCGTCAAGGCCATGCGCTACCCACCACATGGCGTGCGCGGCGTGGGCGCTGCACTTGCCCGCGCCTCCGCCTTCAACCGCATCCCCGATTATCTGGCCACCGCCAACGACCAGACCTGCCTGCTGGTCCAGCTGGAGAGCCGGGCTGGGCTCGCCGAGCTTGAAGCCATCGCTGCCGTCGACGGCGTTGACGGCATCTTCATCGGGCCGGCCGATCTCGCCGCCGACATGGGCTACCTCGGCAAGCCCGGTGCGCCGGAGGTGCAGGCAGCTGTGGAGGATGCAATCCGGCGCATCGGCATATCAGGCAAGTCTGCCGGTATCCTCACCTCCGACGCCAGTCTGGCGCAGCGATATCTGGAGCTCGGTGCGGCATTTGTCGCAGTGGGCAACGATGTCGGCCTGCTGGCGCAGGCGACGAGTACACTGGCGGCAAAGTTCAAGGCGGGTGGCGGCGACGACACTTGGGCACAAGGCTCCGGCTACTGAACCGGCCGTCCCATCTGAAATGCAGAAAGGCCGGCTCCAGGAGCCGCCCTTTCGTTTTGCTGTCCTGCGATCATCCGGCGCAAGCCGCAACCGCATCGCACAGCCGAAGTCGGCGCTCGCTCAGCGCGTGATATGGACCGTCTGCATCTGCATGTACTCTTCGAGGCCCCAATGGCCGAATTCAACGCCGATGCCCGACTGTTTTGCGCCGCCAAAAGGTGCTGCCGGTGATATCGAGCTGTGGTCGTTGACCCAGGCTGTTCCGCATTCGAGGCGCCGCGCCAGTTCTTCAGCCCGTCTGAGATCAGACGACCAGATCGAGCCGCCTAGGCCGTTTTCATTGGCGTTGGCGCGCGCGATCGCATCGTCGACGTCGCTGTAACGCACGATCGGCAGGATCGGGCCGAACTGCTCCTCGTCGACGATACGCATGCCGTCGGTCACTTCGGTGACGACTGTCAGCGGGAAGAAGTAGCCGGCTTCGCCAGAGGCTTCGCCGCCTGCCAGGAAGCGCCCGCCCTTTGCCCTGGCATCGTCGGCGAGCGCGCGCACAAGATCGAACTGCGCCTTGTTCTGCAACGGACCGAACTGGCTTGTCGGATCGCTGGCCGGACCGACCTTGGCGGCGCGCGCCAGGCCGGCAATCTTTTCGGCGAGCGCATCGTGCAGGCTCTCATGCACGTAGAGACGCTTGAGCGCGGCGCAGGTCTGACCGCTATTACCAAATGACTTGGCGAAGATCACCGGCGCAATGGCATCGATATCGGCATCGGCAAGCACGATCGCCGCGTCATTGCCACCGAGCTCGAGCGTCAGGCGCTTCAGCGTGTTGGCGGCATTCGACATGATGTTGCGCCCGGTCGGCGTCGAGCCGGTGAAGACGATCTTGTCGATGCCGGGGTGGCTGGTGATGGCGCGGCCGATGCCGCCCTCGCCGGTGACCGAATTGAGCACGCCGCGCGGCAGATGCGCATTGGCAAGCTCGACGAGCCGAAGCGTGGTCAAAGGCGTGTAGGAAGACGGCTTGATCACGACGCAGTTGCCAGCCATCAGCGCCGGCATGACGTGCCAGGTGGCGATCAGCACCGGGTGGTTCCACGGGGTTATCGAGCCGACCACGCCAAGCGGCTTGCGGTGAACCTCGATCCGGATCTTCTCGTCGTCGCGGATGACTTCGACCGGCGGCCTGAGCTTTGCCGTTTCGCGCATCCAGTGGATGGCAGCGCCGATCTCGCCATGGGCGCTGGCGCGTGGTTTGCCCTGTTCGCACGACAAAAGGACCGCCAGCGCCTCCTTGTCGGCTTCGACGGCATTCGCAATCTCGTTGAGCAGACGCGCCCGCTCATCGATTGCCGTGTCGCGCCATGCCGGGAACGCCCCACGCGCGGCTGCAACCGCAGCATCGAGATGCTCCGGACCGGCGGCAGGACACTGGGCAAAGACCTCCGCCCGCGCCGGGTCGATGACGCCGAACGTGCCCGCGGCCTCCGCCCTCTCGCCATTGATGATCATCGCATGCGAATGCGTCATGGTTGTCTCCCTCGAAATTTGACCCGCCGCAAATCGCGGAGCTGGCCCGCACATTGCGCGGCCTCGCTTTCATTCAGGCGGCATAGGCGGAAAAGCCGTCCAGCCAGCCCTCGCGAAGCTGCGGCACGGCCCGGATCAGGCTCTTGGTGTAGTCGGATTGCGGCTGTTCGAACACGGCGCGCGTATCGCCATGCTCGACGATGCGCCCCGCCTGCATCACGGCAGTCTTGTGCGAAAAGCGCAGCGCGAGGCCCAGATTGTGGGTGATGAACAGGATGCTCAGCCCCTCGTCCTTGATCAGCCGGGTGAGCAGCTTGACGATGCTCTCCTCGACCAGCGGATCGAGCGCCGAGGTGATCTCGTCGCAGATCAAGATGTCGGGTTTTGCCGCCAGCGAACGCGCGATGCAGACACGCTGCTTCTGCCCGCCGGAGAGCGATGCCGGGTAGCGGTCGAGATAGGCCGCCGGCAACTCGATAGCATCCATCAGCTCGCGCAGCCGCTGTTCGGCGGCGGCACCGCGCAACCCGTGGAAATAGCTGAGCGGCCGGCCAACGACGTCGCGGACGGACTGGCGCGGATTGAGCGCCAGGTCGGGAAGCTGGTGGATGTACTGGATCAGTCGCCTCTGATCGAAGCTGCGACGCTCGACCAGCGGTGCAAGCAAGCTTTCGCGCATGCGGATCTCGCCGGTGCGGGCAGGCTGCAGCCCGGCAATGCTGCGCGCCAGCGTGGTCTTGCCACTGCCAGACTCGCCGACGAGCGCCAGCACCGAGCCGGCGCCAAGCCTGATCGATGCGTCCTTCACGGCAGCGACCCCGCCATAGCCGACATCGACATTGCGCACATCGAGCAAGGTCGCGTCGCTGCCGTCGATGCTGGCGTAACTGCCATCGCCCTGGTGAGCGACGAGCCGCTTGGCGTATTCTGTCTGTGGATGGTCGACCAGCTGACGCGTCGGGCCCTGTTCGACCATCTTGCCGTTGCGCATGACGATGATGCGGTCGGCCATCTGAGACACCACCGCCAGGTCATGCGAGATGTAGAGGGCACCGCAATTGTGCGTGCTCGCCACCTTTTTGATCAGCCTGAGCACCTCGATCTGCGTTGTCACATCAAGTGCGGTGGTCGGCTCGTCGAAGATGATCAGGTCGGGCTGGTTGATCAGCGCCATGGCGATCATGGCCCGCTGCAGCTGGCCGCCTGAGACCTGGTGCGGATAGCGACGGCCGAAATTCTTGGGATCGGGCAGCTGGAGCTCCTCGAACAGCTCGACCGCCATGCGCCGGCGCTGGGCCGAGGTCAGCTTCTGCGCCATGGCGGGGATTTCGGTGACCTGATCTTCCAGCCGGTAGAACGGGTTGAACGCAGCTGCAGCACTCTGGGCGACATAAGACGCCTTGGTACGCCTGATGGTCTCGAGCTCGGTGATACCGAGTTCCATCAGCGATTGGCCGCACAGCGTGATCGAGCCTGATGTCGGCCTGCATCCCGATTTGAACAGCATGATCGAGCTCAGCGCCAGCGTGCTCTTGCCGGCCCCTGACTCACCGATGATGCCCAGCACTTCGCCGCGGTCGACATGGATCGAGACGTCATCGAGCAGGACGCCCGTTCGTGTCTCGACGCGCAGATTGTCGATGCTCAGTATGCGATTTCCGCTCATTTGACGTCCGGTTTGTCTGAAAAGCGACCGACGAGCCAATCGACAATCCCATTCACGCTCAGGCAGAAGAGCGCGATGCAGAACGCCGGTATCAGCGGTGTCAGACGGCCGGTTGAAAGGGCCAGCGCATTCTCGCGAACAAGCCCGCCGAGATCAGCCGCAGGTGGCTGGATGCCAATGCCCAGGAAGCTGAGCGAACTGATGAAAAGTGCCGCGGAGGAAAGCCCCAGTCCGAACTGCGCCAAAAGCGACGGCACCATGTTAGGCAGTATTTCCTTGAACAAATACCAGTGCAGCCGCTCGCCACGCAGACGGCCGACCTCGACATATTCCATCGCCGCCAGGTCGCCGGCGATCGGCCGGGTGACGCGGTAGTAGGTGCTCGACTGCAGCACCGCCATGGTCAGGATCAGCGTCGTCAGCGACACGCCGGCAATGGCGAGGATGATCAACGCGAAGATGATCTGCGGGATCGACATCAGGATGTCGACGGCGCGGCCGATGATGATGTCAGCCCACCCCTTGCTCAAACCGGCGATGATGGCGAGCGACACGCCGATCATGCAGGCCAGGGTGGTGGCGATCAGTGTCGCAACGAAAGTGTAGCGCGTGGCGTAGAGGATGCGGGACAGCATGTCCCGGCCAAGACCGTCGGCACCCAGCACACCACCCACGCCCGGTGCGTCGAATGCGGCATGGACCATCTCGTTGGGCGGGAACGGCGCCAGCACCGGCGCAAGGATGGCGGCTGCTGCCATCGTTGCGAGGACAGCCAGGGAAACGGTCAGAGTCAACTTGCTCGACACGGTTCAGTTCCCCTTCCTGGGCAGGCGCTGACGCGGATTGACGAGCATGGCCAACAAGTCGGCGGTGAAGTTGAGTGAGATGAAGATCGTCGAAAACAGCACGCCGCAGGCCAGCACCATCGGAATGTCGCGATAGGCAACCGCGTCGACCATAAGCTTGCCCATGCCGGGATAGTTGAACACGGCTTCGATCACCACGACGTCGACGATCAGGTAGGCCATGGTGATCATGCAGATCGAGACAATTGGCGACAACGCATTGGGCAGCGCGTGCTTGAGGATGATCCTGTTGCGCGGGATGCCTTTGGTCTCGGCCATCAGAATGTAGTCGGAGCTCATCACCCCGAGCACAGCGGCACGGGTGAGCTTCATCACATGGGCTTGCGCCACCAGCACCAGGGTCAGCACCGGCAATGTCAGGGCCGAAATCCAGGTTGGCAGGCTGGCGCTGGAACGGACCATCGACAAGGGCGGAAACAGCCCGAGCTTGACCGCGAAAATGAAGACCAGCAGGTAACCGATCAGGAAGGACGGCATCGACAGGAAGATCGCCGAGATCGAACCGGTGGCAGTGTCGAGTGCCTTGCCGCGGTTGATGGCGGCGAGCAGCCCGATGCCGACGGCGAGCGGCAGGACGATCGCCGCCGCCGAACAGGCAAGGATCAGCGAATTGATCAGCCGCGGCACCAACAGGTTGATCACCGGCTGCGCGTTGGAAAGCGAGGTTCCGAAATCGCCATGCAGCGCATTGCCAAGCCAATGGAAGTAGCGCACCGGCAAAGGTTGGTCGAGGCCCAGCTCCGTGCGCAGGGCCAAGACCGTTTCAGGGGTGGCATTCTGGCCGAGCAACGCATTGGCTGCGTCGCCCGGCAACATCGACGTTCCCAGGAAAACCAGGAACGAAATGAAAAAGATCGACACGAGCCCGGACGCAACCCTGGCGACTACGAACGATTTCACCGGGGAGTTGGCGAACAGAGTCATGCCGTCCAGTCCTGTCAGGCGAACCAGACCTGCTCGATGGCGCGGTAGCCCGCCATCTGCAGAGCCGACGGCACGAAACCGTCGAGGTCGCTGGTCGTGCCTTCGACCGTGCTGGAGAAGAACGGAATGATGGTGCCGCCATCTTCCCGGCAGATCTTCTGCGCCGTCGCATAGAAGGCCTTGCGCTTCTCGAGGTCAGGCTCGGCACGCGCGGCGATCACCGCGGCGTCGAAGTCCTTGTTCACCCACTTGCACTCGTTGTTTCCCGACGTGCTGAGGAAGGCGACCGAGAAGATTGCATCCGCAGTCGGCCGATCGGAACGGGCCGAAACGTGGAATGGCGTCTGGCCGACGATGGTTTCCCAGTAGCCGTCCGAGGGCTCGCGCTTGACCTCGATCGGAATGCCCGCCTTGGCAGCGTGCTCCTGGAAAATCACGGCCATGTCTACGGCGCGCGACGAGATCGCTTCCGAGGTCTGCAGCACGAGCGGACCTTTGAAGCCGGTCTTGTCGAACAGTTCCTTGGCGCGCTTCGGATCGTATTCGGTCTGCGGTAGTTCGGCGGCGAAGACCGGATCACTCGGTGCCACCGGCGTGTCGTTGGCGATGCGGCCGACGCCGACCGAGACACGCTCGAGCATGTCGGGACGGTTGACGGCGAGCTTCAGGGCCATGCGCATGTCGGGATTGTCGAACGGCGCCATATCGGTGCGCATGTTGAAGCAGATGAAGCCGCGACCTTCGGTGTTGTATATCTTCAGGTTTGGCATCTGCCGCATCAGCGGCGCGGTACGGGCGTCGAGCAACGTGGTCAGGTGGATCTGGCCGCTCTGGAAGGCGCTGCCCAGCGCGGACGCATCGTTGATGGCGAGAAATTCGAGGCTGTCGACGAAAGCCGCGTCCGACTTGAAGTAGTTCTCGTTGCGCTCGGCTTCGAGAACCTCGCCCGGCGAAAACCTCTTCAGCTTATAGGGGCCGGTGCCCACGCCATCAAAGGTGGTTGTTCCCGCCGGAACGATGCCGAGCGAAAATGCCGTCAGCATCGCGGGGAACATATAGTTGGCTTCGGGCAGGTCGATGATGACGCGGTTCGGACCGTCGGCACGGATATCGGTCACACCCTTGATGATGCCGCGCATGTTGGAGCGCGACGCCTCTTCGGCATGGCGCTTGAGCGAAAACACCACGTCCTCGCTGGTGAAGGCCTTGCCGTTGTGGAACGTCGCACCCTCGACAAGATCGAAGATCCAGGTCTTGCCGCCGTTGGACGGCTCCCAGCTCTTGGCGAGGCCGGGACGCAACTCCATGTCCAGACCATGCACCTCGATCAGCGAATTGTACGTGATGCCCGACATGACCGCCGTGTAAGGCGAGCCAAACGTGCGCGGATCAAGCGAGTCCGCCGTCGAAGCGCCGCCGCTGGCCACCACAAGGTGCCCGCCGCGCTTGGGCTCGGCTGCCCATGCGCCACCACCGGGCAATGCCGCCATCAGGCCCGAAGCCGCTGAAATCTTGAGCAGGCTCCGGCGCGAAATCGTAAACATCTTCCTCACTCCCTTTTTCGCAAAAATTCACCTGCAACGTCGCTTCTCTTGCGGCGTTCAGCAGGCATTCCCCTCTGCACCCGGCTTGAAACCAAAGCGGCAAGGCACGGGCCTTACCGTTCCTCCATGGTCATTCGCCGGCCTCCCCCTTCGCCAGGTCGCCCAACTGGCGCGACTTGACGAACTGCAGGCGTCCGTAAACGAGATTTCTCGCCGCATCCGGCTCACGTGCCTCGATGCAGGCGATCAGCGCACGCTGGAACGCCACGGCGCGGCGGGCGACGTCAGGCGACGATCCGCGAACATAAAGCGGCATCAGGACGTGACTAAGCGCCCTGAACTGAGCCGTAAGCACACGATTGTGCGAACACCCGACAACGCAGCCGTGAAAATTGATCGCGGCCCATGTGAACTCCTCGGCGTCGTCGACAAGCCGCTCGGCCTCGGCCAGCGCTTCGTGCAGCGCCTTGATATCGGCGCCGTTGGCGTTGCTGGCGGCAAGGCCTGCCGCCATCACTTCGATGGCAATCTGGGTATCAAGCAGCTCTTCAGTGCTGATGCCGATCAGCTTCAGCTGGATGGCGATGGTCTCGGCCAGGCGCTCGGAATTGCCCTCGGCGACGAAGATGCCGCCTTTGATGCCGACCTTGACCTCGATCACGCCAGACGCCTGCAGTGATCGCAGCGCGTCGCGCATCGTCATGCGGCTGACGCCGAACTGCAGCGCCAGCGAGGCTTCCGAGCCCAGGCGATCGCCGGGAGCAAGCCTGCCGGCGAACAGCACGGTGCGTATCTGATCGATCACGCTCGCCGAAAGCGTCGTCTGCTTGCCCGAGGACCACAGCCGCTCTGCCGGGCCGACCATCTGAGCAAGACCGCCACCTTCAGCATCAGGTGCCTTTTGCATGCCAATCCCTTTGATAAGATATTTAGGACAAAAAAGAGCATTCAGAGTCGAAAATCAAGCGAAAAATGGCGATTGCGCGACCAAAATTTTTAAACTATCATATATTTCAAGATTGGCGGTGACGAGGTCCCGCCTTCAACAATTTCAATCAGTTGAGTGGGACATGGTCACAGAAGGTCAGATAGATCGCTCGTTGCGCATCGGTTCCGAGAGGGTTCGGGCGAACGACCGCGAGATCCTGCCGGTCATCAACCCCGCCAGCGGCGAAACCATCGGTGAAATCCCGGTCGCAACCACAGCCGACCTGGACGATGCCCTCGCTGCGGCCGCAGCCGCATACCGTTCCTGGCACAAGGTTTCGGCATTCGAGCGCTACGGTATTCTGCGCCGCGCGGCGGGTTTGCTGCGTGAACGCGCACAAGGCATCGCCCGTGCCATGACGCTGGAGCAAGGCAAGCCGGTCGGCGATTCGATGGCCGAGGTGCAAGGTGCTGCCGACATCTTCGACTGGTACGCCGAAGAAGGCCGCCGCGCCTATGGACGCATCATTCCGTCGCGCACCTCAGGCGTGCGCAGCCTGGTGTTCCGCGAGCCGATAGGCCCCGTCGCCGTGTTCACGCCGTGGAATTTTCCCGTCACCATCCCGGCGCGCAAGATCGCCGCGGCCCTTGCCGCCGGATGCTCGTGCATTGCCAAGCCGGCTGAGGAAACGCCGTCGCCAACCCTGGCGATCGCCCAGGCGCTTGCCGATGCCGGCCTTCCGCATGGTGTGCTCAACATCGTCTTCGGTGTGCCGGACCAAATCTCGACGCATCTGATCGCATCGCCGGTGATCAAGAAGATTTCGTTCACAGGCTCGACCCGCGTCGGCAAGCATCTCGCCCGGCTGGCCGCCGACGGTGTCAAGCCGGCGACGCTCGAACTCGGCGGCCATGCGCCGACCATCGTCTTCGCCGACGCCGACGTCGAGAAGGCAGCCGAAATGACGGCGCGGTCGAAGTATCGCAATGCAGGCCAGATCTGCATCACGCCGACACGGTTTTATCTCCATGAAGCCATTCACGACCGGTTTGTCGCCAGGTTCTGCGAAGTGGCAGCGTCGCTCAGGCTGGGCGACGGACTCGATCCGGAGACCCAGATGGGGCCGCTGGCGAACAGCCGCCGCATCGAGGCCATGGAAAGCCTGGTTTCGGATGCGGAACGTTGCGGCGCGCGTATCGAACTGGGCGGCGAACGTCATGGCGAACGCGGCTATTTCTGGCAGCCGACGGTCCTGACCGACGTGCCGAACGAAGCGCGGATCATGAACGAGGAGCCGTTCGGCCCGGTTGCGGTGACGCGCCGGTTCAAGGATTTCGACGAGGTCGTTGCCGAGGCCAACAGGCTGCCCTTCGGTCTCTCCGCCTATGCCTTTACCCGCGACACCACCACCGCCACACGCATCGGCGACGAGTTGGAGTCCGGCATGGTCGGCATCAACAACATGGTGCTGACGACACCCGAGACCCCGTTCGGCGGCGTCAAGGAGAGCGGTTATGGCTCCGAAGGCGGGTCGGAAGGCCTCGATAGCTATCTCGTGACCAAATTCGTGACACAGGGTTGAAGCGTAGCGCAATGACCGAGCATTCCATTCCCAACTTCCGTGAGATCGGCGAAATCACCGGCTCGACGGATTCCCGCGACGTGCTGGCGCACGCCACCAGGCAGGCGGCCAGGAACTTCGACGACTACCTCATCGTCGACGTCGACGCCCATGTGTCGGAAGACCATTTCTGGTCTGAGATCATCGACCTGATCGACAACGACGTGTTGCGCCAGATCGGCCAGCACCAGGTCAAGGGCTTCGGCGGATCGAACGCCCTGCTCAACATCTCGCCTGGCCTGTCGCTGCAGAGTGTCGGTGGCCGCATCGGCCATCAGGGCCGGCGTGAGCCGGTGAACGACGACAGCGTCCACCGCTTCATCTCAACCGCCCGCCGCAGCATGGATGCGATGGGGCTCGACTATCAGGTGGTGTTCCCGAGCGCCATGCTGCTGCTCGGCATGCATCCGCAGGACGAGATCGAGGTGGCGCTGGCCAAGGCGTTCAACCGCTGGATGATCGAACGCATCCTGCCGATCGACAGCCGCATGAAGGGCCTGCTCTATTTGCCATTCAACACGCCCGAGGCGTGCGAGGAACTCGTCGAGCGCTACGGCGACACTGAAGGCATCATCGGCTTCACCGTCTGCTCGACCCGCAACAAGCCGGTCCACCATGACTGCTACATGCGGCTCTATTCGATGATCCAGGAACTGGACAAGCCGCTGGCCTTCCACTCCGGCTACCACTGGGGCGATCCGTCCTTCGCGCAGCTCAACCGCTTCCTGTCGATGCATGCGCTGTCGTTCACCCACTATAACCAGATCCACCTCACCAACTGGATCGTCAACGCGATGCCGGAGCGCTTCCCCAAGCTGAACATGCTTTGGGTGGAAAGCGGCCTCGCCTGGATCCCGTTCCTGATGCAGCGCCTCGATCACGAGGTGCTGATGCGGCCAAGCGAGGCACCCGGCCTCAAGCGGCTGCCGAGCGAATACATGCGCGAGATGTACTACACGAGCCAGCCGCTCGAACGCACCAACATGAAGCTTCTCGAAGCGACCATGGAGGCGATGAACGCCGAGACCCAGCTGCTCTACTCCTCGGACTGGCCGCACTGGGACTGGGACTCGCCGGCGACTATCGACTCGCTGCCTTTCCTCTCCGAACAAGCCAAGCGCAACATCCTCGGCCTGAACGCCGCGCGGCTGTTCAAGTTGGATACGGCACGCCGCAAGCCGCTGGCCGAGGACGTCCTCGCCAATCGCCCGAAAACCGCATCGTAGTGGCACAGACAATGACAACTTCAGAACATGGCGCTGGTTTCAGCGCGGCGGCCGCAGCAGTTGCAGCGGCAGCAGACGAGGCGCTTGCCTCGGGAACACTCGACAAGGTCAGCGAGGCCGACATAGCGGTCGCACTCGCCGCGCTCGGAAAGCTCTACTCGGCCAAGGTCGAGAAGTCAGACAAGATCTTTCCGCCCGTCAACCAAGACGCCCTGACCGCCACCGAAACGGCAGTCCTGGTCAGCGAGCTGCTGCGTGCCGCCGACCTCAATGTGTTCGACCTCGCCATGTGGTTCCGGAGGGCATCGTGAGCGGCGCTGACATGGCGACGGCAACGTCGCGGCAGATCGTGCTGGGCCGGCATGACGAGCTCAAGAAGCGCCAGCGCATGGTCATCGACGTCGATGGCACGGGCATCGGCGTCTACTTCGTCGGCGAGGAAGTCCGCGCTTATCTCAACATCTGCCCGCACATGGGCGGCCCTGTGTGCCAGGGCAAGATCATGCCGCGCACGCTGGAGCTGGTGGCCGACAACGGCAAGAGCCTCGGTCTTGGTTTCTCCAAGGAGCAACTGCACATCGTCTGCCCCTGGCATGGCTTCGAATTCGACATGCTCACCGGTCGCCATCCCATCGATAAGAATGTCGGGCTGACGCCCATTCCTGTGCAGGTGAGCAACGGCGACGTTGTTTTGACCGTCAGGGAGCCTCGGCCATGACCTCGGCGCTGAAGACCGACGTCCTCATTGTCGGCGCGGGACCTGTCGGGCTGACGCTGGGCATGATCCTGGCGCAGCGCGGCGTGGCAGTAACGATCGTCGAGACCCGCCATCGTGGCGAGCCGCCGAACGTCAAATGCAATCACGTCTCGGCGCGCTCGATGGAAATCCTGCGGCGCCTGGGCGTGGCCGATGCCGCGCGCAACGCCGGCCTGCCCGAGGACTACGCCAACGACATCGCCTACCGCACCAGCATGACCGGCAAGGCAATTACCCGCATACCGATCCCCTGCCGGCGCGACCGCTTCACGGCGACCGGCGGCCCCGATACCGACTGGCCGACGGCCGAGCCGCCGCACCGCATCAACCAGCTGTTCCTGGAGCCGATCCTGTTCGAACAGGCCGTGGCGATGCCTGGCCTAACAGTGCTCAACCGCACGGAATATCTGTCGTGTACCGAAACTGGCGATGGCATCCAGATCAGTGCCCGCAACATCGACAGCGGTGAGCAGACGACAATCAGTGCTCGCTACCTCGCCGGCTGCGACGGCGGCCGCTCACAGGTGCGCCGCGACATCGGTGCCAAGCTCGTCGGCGACGCGGTGGTCCAGCGTGTGCAGTCGACCTACATCCGCGCGCCGCAACTGCTAGGCCTGATGAACGATCAACCTGCCTGGGCGAGCTTTTCGCTCAACCCTCGCCGCAGCGGCAACGTCTATGCCATCGACGGCCGTGAGACCTGGCTGGTGCACAACTATCTGCGCGACGACGAACCGGATTTCGACAGCGTCGACCGTGACTGGTCGATCCGCGAGATCCTCGGCGTCGGCCCGGACTTTTCCTATGAAGTCCTGTCCAACGAAGACTGGTTCGGCCGCCGCCTCGTCGCCGACAGCTTCCAGAAGGGCCGTGTCTTCATCTGCGGCGACGCAGCACACCTTTGGGTCCCTTACGCCGGCTACGGCATGAATGCCGGCATTGCGGACGCCGAATGCCTGGGCTGGCTGCTCGCCGCCAACGTCGCCGGTTGGGGCAAATCGGGCATGCTCGACGCCTACGCCGCCGAACGCCAGCCGATCACCGAGCAGGTATCGGTCTTCGCCATGAACCATGCCCACGCCATGGCCAAGGAACGCAAGGTGGTGCCCGCCGACATCGAGGACGACACACCGACCGGCGCTGCCGCGCGCGAGGCACTGGGACGCAAGATCTACGACCTCAACGTCCAGCAATATTGCTGCGGCGGACTGAACTTTGGATATTACTACGACCGCTCACCGATCATCTCCTATGACGGCCAGGCGCAGCCGGCTTATTCGATGGCCGACTTCACTCCATCAACGGTGCCAGGCTGCCGCACGCCGCACATCTGGCTGTCGGACAAGCGCTCGCTCTATGACGCGATGGGGCCCGACTACACCTTGCTACGGTTCGACCCTAGCCAGGACGCAGAGCCCTTGATGGCGACGGCAGCGGCACGCGGGATCCCGATCAAGCTGCTCGACGTCGTGCCCGGCAAGGATGGCTCAGGCCCCTACGCCGAAGCCTTCGTTCTGTCGCGGCCCGACAGGCATGTCGCCTGGCGCGGCGATGCCTGCCCGGCCGACCCCAACGCGTTGCTCGATACAATTACCGGCACTGCCGCCTCGGCGAACTGAGGCGGGCCAATGCGAACCTTTCTGGAATTCTGGAGTGCCCGATGAAGATCATCGATTGTCACGCACACATGGCTGTGCCGCATCAGCTTCCCGCCTACAAGGCCAGCATCCTGTCGCATCGCGGCGCGCATGGCCGCAAGGCGCCGCCGGTCTCCAACGAAGCGCTGGAACAGGCATTCAACCGCGTCGAGATGGCGCCGATGGGTCACCTCGCCTGTCTTGACCAGGCCGGCGTCGACATCCAGCTTCTGTCGCCGCGCCCGTTCCAGCTCATGCATTCGGAAGAGCCCAAGAAACTCGTGCATTGGTATGTCGAATACGCCAACGACATCATCGCCCAGGAATGCGCGCTTTACCCCGAGCGCTTCTATGGTGTTGCCGGCCTGCCGCAGACCGGCGACAGCCCGATTACCGAGGCGTTGCCGGAACTCGAACGCTGCGTGAAGGAGTTCGGCTTCCGCGGTTGCCTGATCAATCCCGATCCGTTCGAAAACAATGGCCGCATGGCGCCGCCGATGGGCGACCGCTACTGGTACCCGCTCTACGAGAAGCTCTGCGAACTCGACGTCGTCGGCCATATCCATTCGGCGAGCTCACGGGCGCCCGAACGCGAGCCCTACTCGCTGCACTTCATCAATGAAGAGACAACAGCGGTCTACGGCTTGTGCAAGTCGACGGTGCTCGAGGACTTCCCTAACCTCAAGATCCTTGTCAGCCATGGCGGCGGCGCGATCCCCTACCAGCTCGGCCGCTTCGATGCGACCACGGTGCCGCGCAACGGCATGTCGACGTCAGGCGTGCGTTTCCGCGATCGGCTGCAGAAGCTTTACTTCGACACCGTGCTCTACTCGCGCGAAGCGATCGAGCTCCTGGTCAAGGTAGTCGGCGCTTCGCAGTGCCTTTATGGCGCAGAAATGCCGGGAGTCGGCTCGTCCATCGATCCCGAAACCGGCGAGACCTTCGACACCATCATCCCACACATCAACGGTCTGTCGTTCATCTCAGATGATGAACGCAAGGCAATCCTGGGCGGCAATGCCGCACGGCTTTTCAACATCGAAGCCTGATCAACCCAGGTCACCTGAAGCGCAGCCTTGGCAAACATGGAGGCTACCCTATGGCGAAAATAGTCGGATTCATCTGCACGGCTCACGGGCCACAACTGCACACCACGCCTGACAAATGGCTGCTGCGCGTCCAGTCGGACCGGACGCGTATGCACCCGTTCCGCGGCGGCGTCTATTCGTTCGACCAACTCTGCGAGCTGCGCAAGGACGAGAACCTTGCCGAGCGCAGTACCATGGAGGCGATGACCGCCAATTACGAGAAGTGCCACGTTGCCGGCGAACGCCTGGCCGACGCCTTCGACGCCATGAAGGCCGACGTCGCCATCATCTTCGGCAACGATCAGCACGAGATCTACGGCGAGGATCTGAGCCCGCCCTACATGATCTATTACGGTGACAAGATCCGTCATCATCCGGCGACCGAAGAGGGCCGCCGCCTGATGCCGCCTGGTGTCGCCGAGGGCGAGGCCGGTCATGCGCCGGAAGAGTACCGCGAATACGACACGGTGCCGGAACTCGCCAAGCACATCATCGGCAACCTGGTCGACAACGAGTTCGACATCACCGTCTCGCCCAAGCTGCCGACGCATAATCCGCGCACGACCGGCATCAGCCATGCCTTCGGCCACATCTACCGCCAGGTCATGCGCGACAAGGTCATTCCCAACGTCCCGATCTACCAGAACACCTTCTTCCCGCCGAACCAGCCGACAGCGCGGCGCTCCTACAAGTTCGGCCAGGTCGTCGGCGAGGCCATCCGCTCCTGGAACAGCGACGCACGCGTTGTTGTCTTCGGTTCGGGCGGCATGAGCCACTTCACCATCGACGAGGATTGGGATGCCCGCTTCATGCAGGCGATGCGCGAGAAGGATGCAGAGTTCCTCAAGAGCATCCCGCTCTCGGAGCTCCAGTCCGGCACTTCGGAAATGAAGAGCTGGATCACCACCGCGGGTGTCATGGAAGCCTACGACACCGAGTTCCATGAAGTGGCCTATGTGCCTTGCTACCGCTCGCCGGCCGGCACTGGCACCGCGCAAGGCATGTACTGGTGGGGCGTCAAGTCATGAGCGCGGAGCTGCTTGAACGGCTGCGCCAGCTAGATGCCTGCTCGGTCTCCGATGCGCTTGACGCGCTCGGGCTGACTGGTGCTGTCACGGGCATCGCCCGCCGCTCCGGCGGCGGCGTTGTCGCCGGGCGGGTCGTCACCGTTGCCCTCGCCGAAGGCCCGGCACCAGCCGGGGCCCCCAAGGTGCATCTTGGTGCCCGCGCCATCGAAGCCGGCGACGCCAATTCCATCATCGTGGTTTCGCATCCCGGGATCGACGCCGGCGGCTGGGGCGGCGTGCTGACCCAGGCTGCGCGCCTTGCCGGGATACAAGGTGTCATCGTCGATGGCCCGTTGCGTGACGTCGACGAAGCCAACGGACTCGACTTTCCGATCTTTGCCCGTGCGACAACGGTGCGCACGGCGCGCGGCCGCGTCCACGAAGTCGCAACCAATGTGCCTGTCACCATCGAGGCGGTGACGATTGCCCCCGGCGACTACGTCATCTCGGACGGTTCGGGCGCGGTGTTTGTTGCCGCCGACAAGGCGGACAAGGTGATCCGGACGGCCGAGCGCATCGCGGCCAAGGAACGCCTGATGGTCGAAGCCCTGAAGTCCGGCAAGCCGGTCTTGCAGGTGCTCGGCGCCGATTACGAAGACATGCTCGAGGCAATGCAATGACCGACCAGGCCGTAGAACGCGCCGGCAAACACGACTGCGCCACCTTGTCCGACGCCATGGACCGGCTTGGCATCGAAGGCGTCTGCCGGGGCATCAAGCCACGCGACCACAAGTTCAGGCTTGTCGGCCGCGCCTTCACCGTCCGCTACGTCCCTGTCGACGTGCTGGCACCGGGCAATGTCGGCGACTTCATCGATGACCTTCCAGCTGGAACGGTCGTCGTGCTCGACAATCGCGGCCGCGAGGACTGCACCGTCTGGGGCGATATCATGACCCAGCTCGCCAGCCACAAGGGGCTTGCCGGCACGGTCATCGACGGTGCCTGCCGCGACGTCGACCTTTGCCTCAGGCTTGGCTATCCGATCTATTCGCGCAGCTATTCGATGAAGACCGGCAAGGACCGTGTCCAGGTCGACTCCACCTGCATCACGGTCGAGATCGGCGGCGCACTGGTTCGCCAGGGCGACATTCTGGTCGGTGACGCCGACGGCGTGGTCGTCATTCCAAGCGAGCGGGCCGAGCAGGTTCTCGACCTCGCCGACGAGATCGCCACCGCCGAAAACGCCATCCGGAAAGCCATCACCGAGGGCATGTCGCTGCGCGATGCCCGCGTGAAATACCGTTATCACTCGCTGCAGACGCGCCAGTCATGAACAAGGTCGTCCGCAACATCGAGCGCGCCGACAGCGCGACCATCGCCCGGCTGGCCAAGGCCGGCGTCGCCACCACCCATGAAGCTCTAGGCCGTACCGGCCTGATGGGCTCACGGATGCGGCCGATCTATCCGGGGGCTGCCATTGCCGGAAGTGCTGTCACCGTTCTAGTACCGCCCGGCGACAACTGGATGATCCATGTGGCGATCGAACTGATCAAGCCCGGCGACATCCTTGTCGTTGCGCCGTTCTCGCCTTCCGACGCCGGCTTTTTCGGCGACCTTCTGGCAACCTCTGTCATGGCGCGCGGCGGCATCGGCCTCGTCATCGACGCGGGCGTCCGCGACATCCGCGACCTGACCCAGATGAAGTTCCCGGTCTGGTCGACGGCGATCTGCGCCCAGGGCACGGTCAAGGAAACGATCGGTTCGGTCAACGTGCCGGTCTCGTGCGCCGGTGCGGTGGTCAATCCCGGCGATGTCGTCGTCGCCGACGACGATGGTGTTGTGATCATCCCGCGCCAACTGGCCGATACCGTTGCGCAACTTTCCGAGCGTCGCATCGCCGACGAGGAAGCCAAGCGCACAGAACTGGCCAAGGGCGTTCTCAGCCTCGATCTCTTCAATCTGCGCGAGCGCCTGAAGGACAAGGGCCTCGAATACTGACGCCGGCAACGGCGCCACAACCTAACAAGCAGCAATGGGTGAACTCATGAAAACTCAGGTCGGTATCATCGGCGCGGGGCCAGCCGGCCTGCTCGTGGCGCGTATCCTCCAGCTCAACGGCATCGACTCGGTGATCCTGGAACGGCGCACGCGTGCCTATGTGCTCGAGCGCGTGCGCGCCGGCGTCCTTGAAGCGGGCACTGTCGATACGTTGCGGGCCTACGGTATGGGCGAACGTCTCAATCGCGAGGGCATTCCGATGCGTTCGATGCAGCTGTGCTGGGCCAGGCAGAAGGCCGACATCTCGCTCGACGACGGCACCGGCCGGCACCTGACCACCTATGGCCAGCAGAAGATCGTCGAGGACCTGATTCTCCAGCGCGAGGCCGACGGCTTGCCGATCGTCTTTGAAGCCGACGTATCGAGCCTCGACGATATCGAAAACGCACCGCGTATCCACTACCGTCACAACGGCGAAGACAAGGTGCTGGAGTGCCAGTTCATCGCTGGCTGCGACGGTTACCATGGCGTCAGCCGCAGGCACATTCCGGGATCGGACGAGCATGTCTTCCTGACCGAATACCCGTTTGCATGGCTTGGCATCCTGGCAGAGGCGGCACCGCTCGCCGCCCGTCGTGGCTTTGCCCATTCGACGCGCGGCCTGGCCGTCGCCTCCGCCCGCTCGGCGTCGGTCGGCCGGCTCTATCTGCAGGTTGAAACAGACGCCGATCCCAATGCAATGAGCGACCAGCAGATCTGGGACGAACTCGACGTCCGCATGGATGACGGTACCGCAGCGCAGCTCAATCGCGGCCCGATCATCGAGCGCAGCGTTGCCCGCCTGCGCGGCTATGTCTGCGAAAAGATGCGCCACGGCCGGCTCGCCATTGCCGGCGACGCCGCGCACATCGTGCCGCCAAGCGGCGGCAAGGGCCTGAACCTCGCCGTCGGCGATGCCCGCATCATGGCCGAAGCCATCCGCCGCTTGCTGACGGCCAACGACACTGGTCTTCTCGACACCTATTCGGAGATGTGCCTGCGCCGCATCTGGCCGACAGTCCATTGGGCGTGCTCGATGTGCGAGGCCCTGCACATCTTCCCAGGACAGACGAGCTTCCAGACCAGAATGCAGTACCAGACGCTCAATCACTGGGGGAACACCGAGATCGGCCAGCAGCGGCTGCGCAAGGCCCAGCTCGGCCTGCCCTACGAGATCTAACACGCGGCCAGGTCCGGGCCACGGCAACGCGCCGGTCCCGGCTGCAATCTACAAAACGAAAGGGCGGCGCTCCACTGGAACGCCGCCCCTCTTTTCATTCAGTCCGACAGGCGCAGTCGACGATCTCAGCCGCAGACGGCCACGATGGCATTAGCGACATGGCCAACGTTCTTGTCGGTCAGGCCGGCCACGTTGACGCGGCCCGAGCTGGTGATGTGGACATGATGCTCGACCTTCATCCGCTCGGCATCGGCAGGGGTGATGCCGAGCATGGCAAACATGCCGCGCTGCTCGCCAAGGAAGCCAAAGTCGCGCGTGGTGCGGCCGGCAAGTGCCGACACCAGTTTAGTGCGCATGCCGTTGATGCGCTCACGCATTTCGGCGACCTCGCCTTCCCAGGTCGTGCGTAGAGCCGCATTGCCGAGAATATGGGCGACGACCGAGGCGCCGTGATCCGGCGGCATCGAATAGTTGGTGCGCACGACCGGCAGCAGGTGGCCATGCGCGTGCCTAGCGGTGGTTTCGTCCTTGGCGACCAGGGTAAGCGCGCCGACGCGTTCGCGATAGACCGCGAAGTTCTTCGAATAGGAGCTGGCAATCAGCATTTCCGGCAGGCGCTCGGCGAGGAGGCGCACACCTGCAGCATCCTCGTCCAACCCATCCCCAAAACCGAGATAGGCAAGGTCGATCAGCGGCATCGCGCCGGTCGAGGCGAGCAGCTCGGCGATTTCGGCCCACTGCGCCAGGCTCGGATCGGCCCCGCCGGGGTTGTGGCAGCAGCCATGGAACAGCACCAGGTCACCGGGACCCGCGGCGCGCAACGCCTCGATCATCCGGTCGAACTGCAGCTTGCCTGAAGCCACGTCATAATAGGGATAGCTGACCACTTCGAGACCAGCGGCGGCCAGCAGCGAGGGGTGGTTCGGCCAGGTTGGGTTCGGCAGGAACACCTTGCAACCGGGCTTCAGGCGATTGGCGAAATCGCCCGCGACACGCAACGCTCCCGTGCCGCCCGGCGTCTGGATCGCCTGCGACCGCGCGAGCAGGCCGCTGTTGGCGCCGAAGATAAGTTCCCGCGTCAGGCGGTTGTAGTCTTCATCGCCGGCCGAAGAGACATAAGCCTTCGACTTCTGGTTCTCCACCAGGAAAGCTTCCGCCTGCTTGACCGTTGCCAGCACCGGCGCGTTGCCCTGCCCGTCCTTGTAGATGCCGATGCCGAGGTCGACCTTGTCGGCGCTCGGGTCGTCGCGAAACTGCTGCATCATCCCGAGCAGCGGATCAGCTGTCGGCGTGGAGAGATTTGAAAACATATCACCCTCTATTGTCTCGTATTATGAGACTTTATCGCGCATTTTGAACATGGTCAACTCGGACTCGTCAAGTCGACCTCTTGTGGCGCGCGTCCTCTACCATTTTTCCTGATGTCACACGACAGGGTGCCTGTAGGGCCAGCGGGTCAGGATCCGGAGTTGCGTTTTGCCGTTGACTAGCGAGACGATGTAACGCATTATGAGACGACTTTGCATTTCATGTGACTATTCGCAGGGTTTTGGGACACTCCTCGGCTGGCAAGACGGCCTTGGGTCAGAGCCTGTCCTGCGATCAAAACTAATCGGAGAAGAGCGGCGTGAGCGGGGAGTACGAACCTATGGAGCTGACCGGAGGACAGGCACTGGTTGCGCAGCTCCTCGAAGAAGGCGTGACCGACATCTTCGGCATTCCCGGCATTCAGCTCGACTGGGCGGTGGACGCGATCCGCAGCCAGCCGGACCGCATTCGCTACATCATGCCGCGTCATGAACAGGCGACGTCCTACATGGCCGACGGCTATGCCCGCACCACCGGCCGTGAAGGCGTTTTCATGGTCGTGCCCGGCCCCGGCGTGCTCAACGCGCTTTCCGGCCTCGCCACCGCCTACGCCTGCAGTTCGCGCGTGCTCTGCATCTCAGGCCAGATTCCCTCGACCCTGATCGGCCAGAAGCATGGCATGCTGCACGAGATTCCCGACCAAAGCGGCATCCTCAAGTCGCTGACCAAGTGGCATGGCATCGCGCATCGCCCCGAAGACGTGCCCGCGCTCGTCCACGAAGCCTTCGTGCAGTTGCGCTCGGGCCATCCGCGCCCGGTCGCCATCGAACTGCCGCCCGACGTGCTGCAGGCCAAGGGCGTGACGACAATCCTGCAGCGCGCCGAATTCAATCGCCTCGAACCGCAGCCGAACACCATCGAGGAAGCGGCCGCAATCCTGGCCCAGGCGAAGTTCCCCGTCATCCAGGTCGGCGGCGGTGCCGCCGCATCCGGTGCCGGCAAGGCCATCCAAGCCCTCGCCGAGCGGCTGCAGGCGCCTGTCGTCATGACCGATGGCGCACGCGGCCTGCTTGATGACAACCACCCGCTTGCCCTGACATCACTTGGCGGACGCGCGGTGTTCCCGCATGCCGACGTGATCGTTGCGGTCGGGACCCGGTTCATCGACGGCATCGCCAAGCCGACCCATGCCAGCGGCGACACCAGATACATCTATGTCAATGTTGATGCGGGCGCTTCCGGAGCGCCACGCGCGCCGGGCTGCCTGGTGCTGTCAGACGCGACCGCCGCCGCCGAAGCACTGCTCGCGGCACTGCCGTCCGAAACACGCGCCTCGTCAACCGACAAGATTGGCAAGGTCAAGGCCTGGTCGGCATCGCAGACCGACGCGATCCAGCCGCAGACCGACTATGTCAGGGCCATTCGTTCCAGCATGGCCGATGACGACATCCTGGTCAGCGAACTGACCCAGGTCGGCTACTTCTCCAACATCGCCTTCCCGGTCCATGCCGCCAACTCCTACGTCACCCCTGGCTACCAGGGCACGCTGGGCTACGGCTTCAACACAGCACTCGGCGCTGCCCACGGCAATCCAGACCGGCGCGTGGTTTCGCTCAATGGCGACGGCGGCTTCGGCTGGGGCATGCAGGAACTGGCGACACTGGCACGCGACGGCTGCAACATGTCTGTCGTGGTGTTCGTCGACGGGCACTACGGCAATGTACGCCGCATCCAGCAGCGCACCTTCGGTGACACCTTCGCCGTCGAGCTTGCCAATCCCGACTTCGCCCATCTGGCAAGCGCCTTTGGCCTGCCCTTTGAAAAGGTGGACTCGCCGTCTGGGCTTCACGCCGCGCTGACACGGGCAAAAGATAGCAAGGGGCCTGCCCTGATTGCCGTCTCGGTCAGCGAAATGCCGAGCCCCTGGGCGCTGATCCACCCCTTTGTGCCCTCGCCCGTTACGCCACCAGCCAACCCTCTGGGCTAAATCTCACCAGGCCCGGCATCCGCGGACGCGCGGCCGGGCCCTTCCTTGATACGGCTTTGGGATGGCCGCTGACATGAACGACGGTCACCAGCAGACAACCGACGCGACGCTCGAGGTGATCGTGCGTCGGATTTCCTACGAAACGCCCACGGTCCTTTCGTACGACCTAAGGCACCTCAATGGCGCGCCTCTGCCTTCCTTCGAAGCTGGCGCCCATATCGATGTCCATCTGCCCGATGGGCTGGTGCGGCAATATTCACTGATCGGCGCGCCGGATGCTTCATACTACCGCATCGCCGTCGCACTCGACCGGGCAACGCGCGGCGGTTCGCGCTGGCTGCATGCAAGCGCCCGGCCAGGCGATCGCATCAGGATCTCGCGGCCGCGCTCGACCTTCGCGCTTGCGGACACCAAAGCCGCTTCGATCCTGATCGCCGGCGGCATCGGCATCACGCCCCTGCTCGCCATGGCGCGACAGTTGCACGAGGCCCGGGCCGGCTGGACACTGCACTATGCAGTGCGCTCACGGGCCGAATGCGCGCTTTTCGACGAACTTTCCATGCTCGGCGACAATGTCCGCATTCATGTCGACAGCGAAAACGATGGCCTGCTCGATATCGCCAGGATCGTCGCTCAGGCAGCGCCGGAGGCCCAGCTGTATTGTTGCGGTCCCGCGCCGATGCTGGATGCGTTCCTGGACGCCGCTTCGTCCCGGGATCCCTCGACGGTGCATTCGGAATCTTTCACGCCGAGCGTACCAGCCGCCGACGATGGCGGCTTCACGGTCGTCCTTAACAAGTCGGGGCTCTCCATCCAGATTGGTGCTGACCAGACAATTCTCGACGCGCTCGAACAGGCCGGGGTGCACGCCCCCTCGTCGTGCCGCAACGGAGTCTGCGGTACCTGTGAAACCCGCGTTCTGGAGGGTGTGCCCGACCATCGCGACAAGGTGCTCAGCGACACCGAGCGCGCGGCGGGAAACACGATGATGATCTGCTGTTCACGCGCCACGACAGCGCTGCTGCGGCTCGACCGCTAGGGGAGGAACCTGCAATGACCAAAGACGGATCGGCCTACACCTTGCCGAAACCGACATACTTCGCCGAGTTGACCGAAGTCAGGCGCGGAACACCGATGGGCGAGATGCTTCGCCGCTACTGGCACCCAGTCGGCCTGTCGGAAGACGCCACGGCCGCACCGCGAAGAATCATGGCGCTGGGCGAAGAGCTCATCCTGTTTCGCGACGGTACCGGTCGACCCGGTCTTGTGCACCCACGTTGCGCCCATCGCGGCGCATCGCTCTATTACGGACGGGTCGAGGAAACTGGTATTCGCTGCTGCTATCACGGCTGGCTGTTCGACACCGAAGGCAACTGCCTGGAGCAGCCCTGCGAGCCTGAAATGGGCGCAAAGACGCGCGGCCAAGTCCGCCAGCCGCATTACCCGGTCGAGGAGAAGTACGGCCTGATCTTTGCGTATATGGGCCCTCTCGACCGCAAGCCAGTGCTGCCGAGCTATGACGTGCTGGAGAAGCTCGAAGCCGGCCAGTTTCTCGAAACCGACGACAGCAGCATCGGCAGCGGCGGGCCTGTCATCGTCGATTGCAACTGGCTCCAGCACTATGAAAACGTGCTTGATCCCTTCCACGTGCCGATCCTGCACGGTTCCTTCAGCGGCGACCAGTTCAATTCCAAGATGAGCCTGATGCCGCGCGTGACGTTCCACTACACGCCGCGCGGCGTCTCCAGCCTGCAGCTGCGCGACCTAGAAGCCGGCGAGCACCAGCGCATCACCGAGGCCGTTCTGCCGACCGTGCGCGCGGTGGCAAGTCCCGTCGCAACCGTCGACGGTCCGTGTAGCCTGCTAGGTTGGGTCCTGCCGATGGACGACACGTCGTTTCGCATCTATTCGGTCGGCCGCGTCAGCGAAGCCGGCACGCTGGCCAAGATCCGTTCGAAGTATGCCGGCAAGCTCTGGCACGAATTGTCGGAGCAGGAGCACCAGAAGCTGCCGGGCGACTACGAGGCGCAAGTCGGCCAGGGGCCGATCACCTACCACTCGGAAGAAAACCTGACCTCGACCGACCAGGGCATCGGCATGCTGCGCCGTGTCCTGCGCCAGCAGGTCGACGCGGTCGCCAATGGCAAGGATCCGATTGGCGTCGTCTTCGAACGGGCCAAGGCGCTGGTCGAGCTCGAGGCCGGATCGCGCGTCGTACCCAGGGCGTGATCGAGCTGCCGGCTCGGAGGTTTACCTGCGCGCCGGCAACATCGTGATCAGCTTGATTGCCGTGGCATCAGCGGCGGGTTGACACCGTCGGCGTAACGCCTCTGGATTTCGCTGGCGACCGACCTCACGGTCGAGAGCAACTGGACGTCCGGCTCGGGAACGAGCAGCGAAGAAGACAGGATGACACCCAACGAGGCACAGATCTGGCCGTCGGCCTCGAAGATCGGCGCGGCGATGCCGCCAAGCCCGTTGCCGCGCGTGTCGGTTTCGAAATCGACGCCATAGGCCGACAGGTTCTCCACCACCCGCGGCGGCACCGGCTTCTTGTTTTCGAAATAATAAAACAGCCGGGCTGCCGGCGATCCCGGCAAGCTCAGCACCATGCCAGGCTGCACCATGATACCCGGCTCGAACGGGTTGGGCACCGCGTGCACGACCATCGCGCCGCCCTTGATCGGCGTTGTCAGCAAAGCGGTATGGCCGGTCTGGGCGCAAAGCTCATTGAGATAGGGTCGCGCAATCTCGACGACATTGCTGCGGTAGACTGCGGCTCGGCCGAACTTGAACAGCTTGCGGCCGAAGACGTAGCCTTCGCCCTCGCGAGCATGGTCGACAAGGCCAAGCCGGGTCAACGTCTGCAAATGCCGCGATACCCTCGCTTTGGTCATGTCGAGCGAGCGAGCTAGCTCGGTCACGCGCACCGGACCCGGCGCGTCGGCCAGCGCATCGAGAATCTGGACCGCGACCTCGACGCTTTTTACCGTTGACGAGGATCCTTGCTCGTCGTCATTGTCCTGGTTCGACCGTCTCATGCTGTTCTTCCGCTGCGCTTGACCTGTTATATGTCACGCATAGCAAGAAGTATTCACGAAATTCGAGACAGTCGTCCCGAAAATTCCCAGCGACAGCGCCGGAAAAAGACAAACCCGGCGACTGGAAGCCGGGTTTGCCAAGATCAGTTCAGCAGATCAGAACGAAGCGTCGAGACGCAGGAAGCCCGAGAACGAGCCGTCTTCCTTAACGGCGGTAAGCGGATTGTCCTTGTAGCTGTCGCCGTCGTTATAGTTGAGGGCCAGCTTGGCGTTCAGGTTCTCGACGATCTTGTAGTCGATAACCGCGCCGATGGCCCAGTCGTTGGCGTTCAGGTCGACGGTCTGGCCGGTGGCGAAGTTGCCAACGTGACGGTCACCGAAGTACTGGCCGCCGGCACCGACCGACAGGCTTGCGTTGACCTGGTACTTCACGTAGCCGCCGATCGACCAGTCGTAGCCCGAGTACGGGCCAAGCAGGCCGAGCCAGGTCGCACCCGACTCATAGGTCGCGATTGCCTGCAGCGTCAGGGCATCGGTTGCCTTGACATTGACGATGCCCTTCAGAGCGAACTCGGAGAAGCGGTCATCATAGGCGGCGTACAGGTTGACCGAACCCCAGCCCTGGGCAATCGACACCTTGCCGGTGACGAGCGGCACGTAGTCGAAGTTGTTGTCTTCCTCTTCCAGGCCGACCGACACGGCGATGCCGTTGCCGGCGTCGAAGGTGTAACGGATCTGGTTGATGAAGTTGCCGCCACCCTTGTCGAACTCGCCGTCGACGCCGCCGTCGAACAGCGTGTCGTTGCGGCCGATCATCAGGCCACCAACCTCGAAGTACGCATAGCGGATCCACATGTCAGTCGTGTCGGTGTACGGCCTCGGCGTGGTCGAGGTGGTACCGAACTCGCCGCCATTGTTCTGCCAATGCAGTTCGATGTAGCGGCGGAACGTGCCGTATTCGGTCTCAGAACGGGCATCGAGCTTGAGGCGGGCCGCCGAGTACTTCTTCCAGCCATTGTCGGAGTCAGCCCAATCGATCTGGTAGCGAACCAGGCCGCCTACCTTGAGGCAGGTCTCGGTGCCGGGGATGTAGTAGAAGCCCGCGCCGTATACGTCGCAGATGCGGACATATTCCATCGGCTCCGGCTCGGCGACGACGACAGCGTCGGCCGCACGGGCGCCAGAGACGGCGAGCAGGGCCGCAGCAGAGCCAAGAAGAACGCTCTTGATATTCATTATCCAACCTCCAGTAGAATTGATTCAAATGACACAGAGTACTTTCTTATATTGAAAGTACATTCAGTGCCGATCTGCCAGAAACATTATATGGCGTTTCCGGTGAGTTTGAATATCCACAACTGGATTGATTGATAAACAACCAAATTCAACACTTCGTCAAAAATTCGATGAATCTAAACGACTAGTGATATTAAAACAACAACAATACTGTACAAATGAAACAACAAACACAAACGGCACAAATGGAACGTCATTTATACATAAAGAACGGACACCACTTCGATCCGGCAGGCAGGCGCTCGAAACTTATGACGCTAGTGAATGCTCTTTCGCGGCGGAAACGACGTCGTCGACCAGATCCTGCTTGAGCAATTCGATCGGGGTCCGACCGTTGAGCATCGGCGAGGGGTGTATCATCCAATGCCAGGCCTGCCGCGGATGCGTGATGTGCGCCAGCACTTCGCGAATGCCCGACGCAGGCCTTCCGTCGACGAACTGCGCCAGGGGGAATACGTGACGTTGCCGCCCCTTTCGCAACGCGATGACCTCGTTGCAACGAAACCACCGATGCAGGGTGGAGCGCGGTATGCGCAGATTCTCTTCCAAATAGGTGGCGCCCGCGACCCGGCCTGCCCACTCTTCGATGGTCATGGAGTCGAGATCCCCGCCACGGGGTTGGGCCGGCGACATCGCAAGGACCGAAGGCTGCGCCAGCATTCCGGGATCCCCGCCCTCATTCGCTAGGCACTGGCGGGAGGCCTCGACAGCGAGGGCACGGATAAATTGCGAGGCAAGATCAGGCAGCTCAGCAGAAATGCTGCTCGGTGGCTGCGCCGCTGGGGCTCGGGTCACAGCGCCGGTCGATCTTGGCTGCTGTGCCGGCCACCCAGTACTTTCAGCTTCAACCGTGAACATATTCTTCAATTCACTGAAGAAGAACTCAGTGTATTTGTTAACAAGATTTATTCCATGCGCATGAATGTCTTCAACCATTTCCATTCAATCCTTGCCAATGCATGAGAGCATCAAGCTGGAGATCCGATCGCGGAGCGCTTGTTGATTTCCGCGAAGCTGGCACCGCCAATCGACGAGAAGCCGGCTCAACGCCGGTCAATGCCAATGGTACGAGGCGTCGGGCCTGTTTGTCGGCCACGCGAATGCAAGACAGCTTTCATCGATACCCTCCCCTCGATGCGATCTGCGCCACGATCCGCTCCCCTTGGGGCTCCTCCGCGGTCGGGCTGATCGGCCAGGCACCTTTGTCCAATCGATGCCGTAGCGGATCATGCCTACAATGACTTCTGCACTGTTGGCATAGTCGATCCGGACGATGTCCCTGCCATTCCTTGAGCAGCCGCTAACATTCCCAAAAGGCATGACCGACAAGCCTGTGTGGGACATTGACGGGCAAGTCCCGCGGCATGGCGAGCGCCCCAAAGACATGGTACGCACAACTCCGTCATGAAGAGTGGGAGCGCGCGTGATAAGCTCGGAGCAATTTCTGGCGTCGGTATTCTGGGCGCGGGAACTGCCGGAGGATGAGCGTGAGCGTGCGCGTCGCGGCATCATGCTGCGCATGCTTGAGCCGGGGACCTATTTCATCCATCGCGGCGATCGCATCGACAACTGGATCGGCGTGGTCAGCGGACTGCTGCGGCTGGGTTCGATCACCACCTCGGGCAAGGCCGTGACCTATGCCGGGCTGCCGCCGAGCTGCTGGTTTGGCGAGGGGTCGCTGCTCAAGGGCGAGCCGCGCCAGTATGACGTCCTTGCCCTGCGCCGCACGCAGGTGGCGCTGCTCAACCGCTCAACATTTTTCTGGCTGTTCGAAAACAGCGTCGCCTTCGACCGGCTGCTGGTGCGGCTCATCAATGAGCGGCTTGGGCAATTCATCGCCCAGGTCGAGCATGATCGAACGCTCGATTCGACCGGCAAGGTGGCACGCAGCCTGGCCTCGTTGTTCAACCCGGTAATTAGTCCCTTCGTTGGTTCACACATCGACATCAGCCAGGAGGAGATCGGTCTGCTGGCCGGCGTGTCGCGGCCTGTCGCCAACCGAATCCTGCAGGAACTGGAAAAGGCCGGATTGATCCGCAACGAAAGCGGCGGCGTGACGATCCTGGATCTGGAAAAGCTGCGCGGCTACGGCGAGTAGCGCGTCTTGCACACGAATGCCCGACACCTGAAGTCAATAAATTCAATATGTTATGAGGATTTTTCCAGCGCAGGCATACAAGGCCGGTAGCCAAGACTGAACATTGGCGCCCTGTCTGTCAAGCCAGCCCTTGAAAAAGCCTGCCAAGGTTGCGAGCTTCCATCCAACGACCGGGAACACCCGGCGACCTACGAGGGAACGAACGGGAGGCGTGCCTTTGGCACAAGGGAGCGAGACGCGCGAACGCGATACGTTTGCCAAGCTGTTGTGTGAGCATGCACTGGTGCGGCCGGGCCGCCCGGCGATGCGCCACAAGGACCTCGGCATCTGGCGGACGTGGAACTGGAGCGAGCTGACCGAGACGATCCGCGCCTACGCTGCCGGGTTGCAGCAGCTGGGGCTCGAGCGCGGCGCGACAATCGCCGTCATCGGCGAAAACCGGCCGGCAATGTACTGGACCATTCTCGCCGCACAGTGGCTGGGCGCCATCCCCGTGCCTGTTTACGCCGACGCGGTTGCCGATGAGATGGCCTATGTGCTCGACCATGCCGACGTCGCTTTTGCAGCGGTGCAGGATCAGGAACAGGTCGATAAGCTGATCTCGGTGCAGGATCGGGTGCCAAAGCTGCGTACTGTGATTTACGACGAGCCGCGCGGACTGCGCGACTACGACCACAGCCGGCTCCACGCGATCAATGATGTCATCGCAAAGGGGCGCGACCGGCTAGCGGCCGATCCTGGGGTTGCCGCCACCATCGATGCCGCCCGGGACAATGGCCAAGCCAGCGACATCTCGATCATCCTCTACACCTCGGGCACGACAGGCCGTTCCAAGGGCGTCCTGCTGACCGCTGGCGGCTCGATCGCCGCCGCGCGCGACACTGTCGCCTTCGACAAGCTGACCGACCGCGACGAAGTGCTCGCCTACCTGCCCCTTGCCTGGGTCGGCGATCACTATCTCAATTATGCCCAATCGCTGGTCGCGGGTTTTTGCATCGCCTGCCCCGAAAGCAGGGAAACGGCGGAAGCGGACACCCAGGAGATCGGCCCGAGCTTCTACTTCGCGCCGCCACGCGTGTTCGAGACGCTGCTGACCCGGATCACCATCCGCATGGAAGATGCCGGCGCACTCAAGCGTGGCATGTTCAACTACTTCATCGGCGTTGCGAAGCGCTGGGGCGAAAAGATCCTCGACGGCAAGAAGGTCCCGATTGGCGCCCGCATTGGCTACGCGATCGGAAATCTGCTGGTCTATGCGCCGCTCAAGAACGTGCTTGGCTTCTCCCGCATTCGCGTCGCCTACACCGCGGGCGAAGCCATAGGGCCGGATCTGTTTTCCTTTTACCGCTCGCTCGGGCTCAACCTGAAACAGCTCTACGGCCAGACCGAAGCCTTCCTCTATGTCACGGCTCAGCCGGACGGGCAGATCCGCGCCGGCACGGTGGGGCCGGCGACGCCCAATGTCGACATCCGCATCGCGGACGATGGAGAGGTGCTCTATCGCTCGCCGGGCCAGTTTGCCGGCTACTACAAGGATGCTGAACGGACGGCCGAAACGGTCACGGCGGACGGTTATGTGAAGACTGGCGATGCCGGTTTCTTCGATCCCGACGGCCACCTGACCATCATCGACCGCGCCAAGGACGTCGGCAAGCTGAGCTCGGGCGCGCTGTTCGCGCCAAAATACATCGAAAACAAGCTGAAGTTCTTTCCCAACATCAAGGAGGCCGTGGCCTTCGGGCAGGACCGCGACTTCGCCACCGTCATGCTCAATATCGACCTGACGGCCGTCGGCAACTGGGCGGAACGCAAGAACATCGCCTACGGCTCCTACCAGGAACTGGCGCAGCGTCCCGAGGTCTATGAAATGTTCACCGGGCATGTCGCCGAGGTGAACCGGGCGCTCGCCGCCGAGCCGCGTATGGCGGCGGCGCAGATCAAGCGTTTCCTGATCCTGCACAAGGAACTCGACGCCGATGATGGCGAGATGACGCGTACGCAAAAGGTCCGTCGCAGCTTCATCGCCGAACGCTACAAGCCGTTGATCGACGCGCTCTACAACGGCACTGAAGCCGCCGACATCTCGACAGAGGTGACCTTCGAAGATGGCCGCAAGGGCGTCATCTCGGCGCGAGTGCGCATCGCCGATGCCAAGGTTGCAGCACCTGCGAAGCTTGGAGCCGCCGCATGAACGCCGCATCGGAAACTTTGCTTTCGGTCGACGGCGTGTCCTTGTCGTTCGGCGGGGTCAAGGCCATCACCGACGTATCTTTCGACATCCGCAAGGGTGAGATCCGCGCCATCATTGGCCCCAACGGCGCCGGCAAGACCTCGATGCTGAACGTGGTCAACGGCTTTTACCATCCACAGCACGGGCGCATCACCTACAAGGGCAAGACCCGTCCGCGCATGCGGCCATACCAGGCCGCGAGCCAGGGCATTGCCCGCACTTTCCAGAACGTCGCGCTGTTTCGCGGCATGACAACGCTCGACAACATCATGGTCGGCCGCACGCTGAAGATGCACCGTGGGCTCTTCTGGCAGATGCTGCGTTACGGGCCGGCGATGCGCGAGGAGATCGAGCACCGGCGCGTGGTCGAAGACATCATCGACTTCCTGCAGATCGAGTCGATCCGCAAGACGCCGGTCGGCAAGCTGCCCTACGGCCTGCAGAAGCGCGTCGAGCTTGGCCGCGCGCTCGCGATGGAGCCGGAACTTCTCCTCCTCGACGAGCCGATGGCCGGCATGAACATCGAGGAGAAGGAGGATATGTGCCGCTACATCCTCGACCTCAACAAGCATTTCGGCACCACCATCGCCCTTATCGAGCACGACATGGGCGTGGTGATGGACCTGTCCGACCGCGTGGTGGTTCTCGAATACGGGCACAAGATCGCCGACGGCACGCCCGAGGTGGTCAAGGCCGACCCCAAGGTCATCGAAGCCTATCTTGGCGTGGGGCATTAGCCATGACGGTGTCTGGTGCAGGAGAGAAATTCCGCATGAACACGAGACGCACAGTCAGCACAACTTGCCGGCAGGCGCGTGCCGCCTGCTGGATCGGCTGAGGGGGAACAGATGCTCTACAACATCTTCATCGACCCCTTCGTGCAGATGGCGCAGATGCCCGACCTGCTGGTCCAGACCCTTTGGGAGGGGCTGGTATCGGGCGTGCTCTACGCGCTGATCGCACTTGGCTTCGTGCTCATCTTCAAGGCGTCGGGCGTGTTCAACTTCGCCCAGGGCATCATGGTGGTGTTTTCGGCACTCACCCTCGTCGGTTTCTACGAGAAATTCTCGGCCTACGGGTTTTCCGGACACACGGCTGCCTTCGTCGCGCTGATATTGACCGCGGGCGTGATGTTCGTGCTGGCCATGCTGATCGAACGCGTCGTGCTGCGGCCGCTGGTCAACCAGCCCGACATCATCCTGTTCATGGCGACGTTCGGCATCACCTATATGCTGATCGGCTTTGGCGAGATGGTGTTTGGCGGCGATCCCAAGCAGATGATCGCCAGCGAACTGTTTCTGCCGAGCGGTTCGGTCGATGTCGAGATGCTCGGCGGCATGGTCAGCTTCCAGAAGATCGACATCGCCGCAGCTGTCATCGCCTCGGTGATGATCGCCGGGCTCGCTTTGTTCTTCCAGAAGACCCGCATTGGCCGGGCTTTGCGTGCAGTGGCCGACAGCCATAAGGCAGCTCTTTCGGTTGGCATTTCGCTCAACCAGATCTGGGTGATCGTGTGGTTCGCCGCAGGCCTGGTCGCGCTGGTGACCGGCATCATGTGGGGCGCCCGCTCCGACGTCTCCTTCGCGCTCGAGATCGTGGCGCTGAAGGCACTGCCGGTGCTGGTGCTCGGCGGCCTCACCTCGGTGCCTGGCGCGATCGTTGGCGGGCTGATCATCGGCATCGGCGAGAAGCTCGGCGAGTTCTACTGGGGCCCGCTGCTCGGCGGCGGCATCGAGAGCTGGTTTGCCTACGCCATTGCCCTGCTGTTCCTGCTGTACCGGCCGCAGGGCCTGTTCGGCGACAAGATAATCGAGCGGATCTGACACCATGTTCTATCGCGAGACGGGCCAGTTCAAGCAAAGCTACGCGGCCGACCAGGCGGTGTTCCCGATCCTGCAGGATAGGATCGGCCTGGCCATTATCCTGCTCGTCGCCTTCGTCGTCGTGCCGTTGTTCGGCAACGAATTTCTGCTCGCGTCGGTGATGGTTCCGTTCCTGATCCTGTCGCTCGGCGCGATCGGGCTCAACATCCTGGTCGGCTACACCGGGCTGCTCTCCCTCGGCTCGGCCGCCTTCATGGGTGTCGGCGCCTATTCGGCCTACAAGCTCTCGACGATCTTTCCAGGCGTCAACATCCTGGTCTGGATCCTCTGCTCGGGCTTCTTCGCCGCAGGTGTCGGCGTGCTGTTTGGCCTGCCGTCGCTGCGCATCAAGGGTTTCTACCTCGCTGTCGCAACGCTTGCCGCGCAGTTCTTCCTGCAGTGGTGCTTCGTGCGCATCAGCTGGCTCTACAACGACAATCCGTCGGGAGCCATCGAAGTGCCAGCACGTACGCTGTTCGGCATCGCCATCACCGGCCCCTCTGCCACGCCTGTCACGCGCTACCTGGTGGTGCTCGCCATCGTCGTTGTCATGACGCTGCTTGCCTCGAACATCGTCCATGGCAGGATCGGCCGCACCTGGATGGCGGTGCGCGACATGGACATCGCAGCGCAGTTGATGGGCATCCGCCTGTTGCCGGCAAAGCTTCTGGCCTTCGCGGTTTCGTCCTTCTACTGCGGGGTTTCGGGCGCGCTGATGGTCTTCTTGTGGCTTGGTGCCGCGGAACCGTCGGCATTCGACATCAAGCTGTCGTTCCTGCTTCTGTTCATGGTCATCATCGGCGGCCTGGGCTCGATGATCGGCAGCTTCTTCGGCGCCGCGCTGATCCACATCCTGCCGATCGTCATCCGCATGTTGCCCGAAGCGCTTGGCCTGCCGATTGCCGCCGCAACAGTGGAGCACCTGACGTATCTGATCGTCGGCGGGCTCATCATCTTTTTCCTGATCGTCGAACCGCACGGCCTCGCGCGGCTCTGGCAGATCGCCAAGCAGAAGCTTCGTGTGTGGCCCTTCCCTTACTAGGGGCTGCCCACAAGACGGAAATGCACAGAAGTAAGGGAGGAGAACGAAATGTCGCTCAAGAACTGGTTGTACGCACTTTCTGCAGCAGCATCGCTGACCTTGCCGGCCGTCCATGATGCGCAGGCCGAGGACTCGATCTACGTGCCGCTGTTCACCTACCGCACCGGCCCGTTTGCCGGCTCCGGCACACCTATCGCCAACGGCATGCATGACTACCTGACGCTTCTCAACGAGCGCGACGGCGGCATCGGCGGCGTCAAGCTGATCGTCGAGGAATGCGAGACCGGCTACGACACCAAGAAGGGCCTCGAATGCTACGAGTCGGTGAAACCCAAGAAGCCGGTGATCGTCAATCCGTGGTCGACCGGCATAACCTTGCCGCTGATCCCCAAGGCGGCCGTGGACAAGATCCCCGTATTGTCGATGGCCTACGGCCTTTCGGCATCGGCCAAGGGCGACACCTTCCCCTGGATCTTCAACCCGCCGGCGACCTACTGGGACGGCTTCACCCAGATCCTGCAATACATCGCCACCCAGGAAGGCGGTGGCGTCGAGAAGCTCAAAGGCAAGAAGATCGGCTACATCTATCTCGACGCCAGCTTCGGCCGCGAGCCGCTGCCGCTGATCGAACAGCTGTCGAAAGAACTCGGCTTTGAAGCCAAGTTGTATCCGGTTGCCGCCGCCGACATGCAGAACCAGTCGTCGCAGTGGCTGAGCGTACGGCGCGACAAGCCTGACTACATGATCCTCTATGGCTGGGGCGCCCTGAACGCCACCGCCGTCAAGGAAGCGGTGAAGACCAACTACCCGATGGAGAAGTTCATCTCGATCTGGTGGCCGAGCGAGGATGACGCCAAGGGTGCCGGCGATGGCGCCAAGGGCTTCAAGACGCTGAACTGGCATGCCGTGGGCGCGGACTTCCCGCTTCTAGCCGACATCCAGAAGCACGTCGTCGATGCCGGCAAGAGCCAGGTATCGGGCAAGGACAAGGTCGGCCAGGTCCTCTACAACCGCGGCATCTACAACTCGATGCTTATTGCCGAGGCGATCCGCAAGGCCCAGGAAATCACCGGCAACAAGGTCGTCACCGGCGAGGACGTCCGCCGCGGACTGGAAGGCCTCAACATCGACGAGGCACGGCTCAAGGAAATCGGCCTCGAAGGCTTCACCAGCGCGGTCAAGCTCTCCTGCGCCGACCACAACGGTCACTTCTCGACCTTCGTCCAGAGCTGGAACGGCACCACCTACGAGAAGGTGTCCGACTATATCGCTCCACTGAGCGACAAGGTCGGTCCGCTGCTCGATGCCGACGCCAAGGCCTATGCTGAAAAGAACGCGCCGTGGCCGGCCCGTTCCGAGGCCTGCGACGCCTCCTGAGGCTGACCCTGAACCCAGTCCCTTCCCCTGATGGGGAAGGGACGATGCCCCGGAGCTTGCTGATGTCTGAACATGCTTCCAAAGCGGTCGAACCGGCCCGGCCGATGCTGACGGTAAACAACATCGAGGTGATCTACGATCACGTCATCCTCGTCCTCAAGGGCGTATCGCTCGCAGTGCCCCAGGGTGGCATCGTCGCTATCCTCGGTGCCAATGGCGCCGGCAAGACGACAACGCTGAAGGCGATCTCGAACCTTCTGCATGCCGAGCGCGGCGAGGTGACCAAAGGCTCGATCGAGTTCAACGGCGACCGCGTCGACCGCCTCAGCCCGAACGAACTGGTGCGGCGCGGCTGCATCCAGGTGATGGAAGGGCGCCACTGCTTCGGCCATCTCAGCATTGAGGAGAACCTGCTCACCGGCGCCTTCACGCGGCGCGACGGCAACCGCGCCATCCGCGCCGACCTCGAGATGATCTACGACTACTTCCCCCGGCTGAGGCAGCGGCGCTCGTCGATGGCCGGCTATACCTCGGGCGGCGAGCAGCAGATGTGCGCCATTGGCCGCGCCATGATGAGCCGGCCCAAGATGATCCTGCTCGACGAGCCATCGATGGGGCTGGCACCGCAGGTCGTCGACGAGATTTTTGAGATCGTGAAGGACCTGAACAGCAAGCAGGGCGTGTCATTCCTGGTGGCCGAGCAGAACACCAACATGGCGCTGAAATACGCCACCTACGGCTACATCATGGAGACCGGCCGCATCGTCATGGATGGCGATGCTGCGTCCCTGCGCGACAACGAGGACGTCAAGGAATTCTACCTCGGCATCGCTGGCGAGGGCCGCAAGTCGTTCCGCGAGGTCAAGAGCTACAAGCGGCGCAAGCGCTGGCTGGCGTGAAGTGCGTCATTCGCAGGCATGCCGGGCGCGGTCACACCCGCCGAGCACGTGAGCCTCATTGTCAAGAATCTAGGTGAACCATGGTGACGAACGCACATTACGATGCCGGAGAAATCCAGGATCCGGCCTCCCGCGAGACGGCACTTTTTGCCAGGCTGCGTTCGCTCCTAAATGAGGCGCAGGCCGGTGCCGCAGCACTGCGGCAACAGCTCGAGGGCGTTGCCACAGATACCCTCGTAGACCGCGCTGCGCTGCAGCGGGTCCCGGTCATCCGCAAGGGTGATCTCTTGGCACTCCAGGCCAAGAATCCGCCCTTCGCCGGCCTGTCGCCCGTCAAGCCTGGCACGCTGAAGCGCCTGCTCGTCTCACCTGGGCCGATCTTCGATCCCGAAGGCCGCGGCGACGACTGGTGGGGTTCCGCGCGTGCCCTGTTCGCATCCGGCATGCGCAAGGAAGACATCGTCCATAACGCCTTCAGCTATCATCTGACGCCGGGCGGGCACATGATGGAGTCGGGGGCACATGCGCTTGGCTGTGCGGTCATCCCGGCCGGCGTCGGCAATACCGACCAGCAGGTCGAGGCGATCGGGGTGCTCAAGCCGACCGGATACATCGGCACGCCGGACTTCCTGAAGATATTGATCGACCGCATGGCCGCCACTGGCACCGCCAGCCCCTTCCGCCACGCCGTGGTTTCTGGTGCCGCGTTCCCGGCCTCGCTGCAGCAGGAGATCGCCGGCGCCGGCATCGATGCCTATCAGGCTTATGCCAGCGCCGAACTTGGTGTCGCCGCCTATGAGACTTCGGCGCGCTCGGGTCTTGTGGTCAACGAGGGGCTGATCGTCGAGATCGTGTGCCCGGGCACCGACGAGGCCGCTGCCGATGGCGAGGTTGGCGAAGTTGTCGTTACCCGCCTCACCGCCGACTATCCACTGCTACGTTTCGGCACCGGCGATCTGTCGCGTGTGCTGCCCGGCCCCAGCGCCTGCGGCCGCACCAACATGCGGCTCGCCGGTTGGATGGGCCGCGCCGACCAGCGCACCAAGGTCAAGGGCATGTTCGTTGACCCGGCCCAGATCGCCGCGATCGGTCGAAAATTTCCTATGCTGGGCCGCCTCCGCCTCGTCGTCAGCCGCGAGGCCGAGCAGGATGTGATGTTGCTCAAGGCCGAGGCCGCGACGTCGGGAGATGGACTGCAGGCGGAGCTCGAGGCCGCACTCCAGGCCGCGACCAGAATGCGAGGAACTGTCGAGATCGTTGCTCCCGGCAGCCTACCCAATGACGGGAAGGTCATCGCCGACGAGCGGCTGGTCGCATAACTCGACAAACAGCCATCGGGAGAGCTTAGCTCAACAGTGGCAGTCTCTCAGCCTGAGGACGACGCATCCTGGCGGCCGGTCGGCAATGCAGGCGGCATCCGTGCTGACGAAGTCGCGAGCGCGCTGTTCGAAAGTTACCTGTCGGACACGCCCCTCGGCACTTGGTGAGATTGCTTCGACCTCGAAGGCCACCCCTGTCGCGGGCGATTCCCGGCAGCTCGCTGTACCACCTCTGGACAGCCGTCGCAGAGTGTACTTATCGCGCCGACTCGGTGCCGAGCCCTTACTGTCCTGTTCAGACGTGACAACGTCCTGGCAGCCGGTGTCACGACGGGGGGCGTTCTCAGAGTGGTGACCTCATGCGAGCAGCCATTTCATGCGGGCAGCCGTCCGCGACACGCCCTCGGCGATGTTAGCGCGCGGGATGGATGAATAGCCCATGCGGAAGAACCGGCACGGACCGTCCGCATCAGGAAAGAAGGGCGAGCCGGATTCGATCAGCACCCCATCCTGCCTGAGTTCGTTCATCAAGAGATCGGCGTCCAACCCCTCGGGTCCCGCGACCCAGAACGAGGTGCCGCCAAAGGCTGATGAACCAGCGATAATGAAGCCTTCGTGCTGCAATGCCTCGGCCATGACGATGTGGCGCTTGTGATACTCGCTGCGCATGCGATGCAGCACCGCATCGTGATGGCCGAGCGCCAGGAAGTAGGCTGCCGTGCGCTGCAGATGGCCGGGCGGGTGGCGCAGCATCAGTGCCCGCAACGCCCGTGCCTCGCGGATGACGGGCGCCGGTGCCACGAGATAGCCCAACCGCAGGCCGGGAAACAGGGACTTGGAAAAGCTGCCTATGTAAAACACCCGACCGGTGCGGTCGAATGACTTGAGCGCCGGCGACGGCGGCGCCAGGAAGCTCATCTCGAACTCGTAGTCGTCCTCGACTATGATGAAGTCCTCGGCGGCGGCGGCGGCCAGGAGTGCGGCACGGCGTTCGACGGGCATGGTGGCACCGGTCGGCGAATGGTGGCTGGGCGTGACGAAAACCGCGTCGACTTTACCTGGCAGCGCCGCCGGTGGCAGACCTTCCTTGTCGACGTCGATGGCCGTGACATCGGCACCACTCAGCTTCAGCGACGCGCTCATGTCAGGGTGGCAGGGGTTTTCGCACACCGCATGCGCACCCTGCCGCAGCAGCAGCTGGGTGACGATCCAGAGCGCGTTCTGCGCCCCCACTGTCACCAGGATCTCGTCCGGCGTCGCACGGATGCCGCGGCTGGGCAGCGTCCTGGAGCAGATGTAGTTGACCAGTTGCACATCGTCTGCGGCGGCAAAATCGCCGGCCATGAGCTCAAAATCCTCGCGCGCCAGCGCGCGCCGGGCACAGTCGCGCCAGGCCCCAAGATCGAACAGCGACGGGTCCATCTGGCCATAGAGGAACGGATAGGGATAGCGCCGCCAGTCGAGCGGTTTGCGCATCTGTTTGGCGACGATGAAGCTCTTGCACAGCTTCGACGACCAATCGATCTCGTCGGCGCCGGTATCGGATGTCGCCGCTTCAAGCCCGCTTGTCGGCGGATTGCCGGCAACACGATACGAGCTTCGGCTGGCCGTTTCGACATAACCCTGTGACGCCAATTCTTGATAGGCAAGCGTCACGGTGATGCGCGAAATGTTCAGATATTCCGCAAGCTTGCGTGTCGAGGGCAGTTGAGCACCCGGCTGCAACCGACCAGACAACACGGCGGAGACGACCGTTTCGCGGATCTGCGCCTGCAGACCGATGCGACTCGTCCGGTCAAGGAAGAAGATCGTTTCCGAGACGGTCGCCTGAGCCATGGTCTCCCCACTCGCGTTAAATCTGGATTCATTCAACTTCCAATCTGGATATAAGGCAATCGGCGTGTCTCATTTAACCCTGTTAGTCAGAACCAAGACCGGCATCAAAGCCGGCAAGTTCCCGGAACAACCGGTGGCTAACAAAACAAGAGGGTAACGATGATACACTTTAAGCATTTCAAACATTTGGCCAGTGCCGCAACCGTCGCGGCCGGCGTCTTCACTTCCTGTCTCGCCTACGCCGAAACGACAGTCGTGGTCGGCTACCAGCAGATTGTAGGTCCGTTCGTCACAGCGATCGCCGAGGGCCGCTTCGACGCAGCCGCCAAGGAGGCCGGCTACACCATCGACTGGCGCCAGTTCAGCTCTGGCGGTGACATCTCCACCGCCCTCGCCTCAGGCAACGTGCCGATTGGCGTCATCGGCTCGACTGGCACCACCGCCGCCGCCACCCGCGGCGTCGAACTTGAACTGTTCTGGATCCTCGACAATATCGGCAAGTCGGAAGCGCTCGTCGTACGCAACGGCTCGGGCATCGAAAAGCCGGAAGACCTCAAGGGCAAGAATGTCGGCGTTCCGTTTGTCTCGACATCGCACTTCCACCTTCTCGTCGGTCTTGAGCAGGTGTGGAAGGTCGATCCGCGCGAGGTCAACATCCTCAACATGAAGCCACCGCAGATCATCGCAGCCTGGCAGCGCGGCGACATCGACGCCGCCTATGTTTGGCCGCCGGCACTCACCGAACTGCTCAAGAACGGCAAGACAATCGCTGACTCCGAAGTCATCGGTGCCGCGTCGGTGCCGACCTTCGATGGGCTTGTGGCCGACAAGAAATGGGCAACGGAGAACCCGAAGTTCATGGCGGCCTTTACCAAGGTACTGGCCGACTCCTATGCCGACTACAACAAGAACAAGGCTGCCTGGACGGCGGACTCGCCGCAGGTGCAGGGTATCGTCAAGCTGATCGGCGGCGACGGCGCTGGTGCTGTCGAAGCGCTCAACCTGCTGTCTTTCCCCAACGCCGAGGAACAGGCCTCGGACACCTGGCTGGGCGGCGGCGCCATCAAGGCGCTGAACGAAAGCGCCAAGTTCCTCGTCGTACAGAAGCAGATCGACAAAGCGCTCGACGACTACGCGCCGTTCGTCAACAGTAGCTACGCCAAGGACGCGTCCAAGTAACACCGGGCGAGCCGCCGGACGCTTCGCTGCGCCGGCGGCACCCTCCTCCACCCTCGATTGCATTTTCTTCGAAAGGCTCGACGCGATGGAAACCCTCAACGTCAGCAATGTCAGCCTGACCTATCCAGGCCTCTACTCCGACCAGGCAGTGATCGCGCTCAAGGGCGTGAACCTCGAGGTCAAAAGCGGTGACTTCGTCGTCGCACTCGGTGCCTCCGGCTGTGGTAAGACCACGCTGCTCAACCTGATGGCCGGCTTCATGACGCCGACAGACGGCGACATCACGCTTGGTGGCCGGCAGGTCGTCGGACCCGGCGCAGACCGCGGCGTCGTCTTCCAGAAGCACGCCCTGCTGCCCTGGCTCAACGTCATCGACAACACCGAATTCGGGCTCAAGCTGCGCGGCGTCGACAAGGCGACCCGGCGTGAGCTGGCGACCAAGAACCTGGCCCTTGTCGGCTTGCAGGATTTTCACCGCCACATGATCTACCACCTCTCCGGTGGCATGCAGCAGCGCGTCGGCATCGCCCGGGCGCTGACCTGCGATCCGGCCATGCTTTTGATGGACGAGCCGATGGCAGCACTTGATGCGCTGACCCGCGAAACCATCCAGGAGTTGCTGCTCAAAGTGTGGCAGCTCACCAACAAGATGTTCTTCTTCATCACCCACAGCGTCGAAGAGGCGCTGTTTCTCGGCTCCCGGCTGATCGTCATGTCGCCGCGTCCGGGCCGCATCACCCACACCTATGAGCTCGATTTCAATCGGCGCTTCCTCGAGGAGGGCAACGCACGTGCAATCAAATCCAGCCGCGATTTCATCGACATGCGCGAGCAAATCCTCGGTATCATCTATGGCGACGAGCGCCAGTCCGGCAACCCGGAACTTCTCCATGCTTGAGCGCCTCTCCCGAGCCAAGTCCGTTCGCCCCGGCAAGATCTACGGCGCGCCAGGCGACGGCATGAGCGGCCATATCAGCCTGATCACCGCGCTGGTTCTCTTCGGCCTGTGGCTGCTGATCACCGAAATGGGCTGGGTCAAGCCGCTGTTCCTGCCCTCGCCGCTCGCCGTCTGGGACAAGTTCGTCATCGCCATGACCGAAGGCGTCTCCAATTCAACGCTGATCCAGCACACGCTGGCGAGCCTCGGCCGCGTGCTCGGCGCCTTCTTCCTGGCGCTGGCGACCGCGGTGCCGATCGGCATACTGATGGGTGTCAACCGCACCGTGCGCGGCCTGTTCGACCCGATCATCGAATTCTACCGGCCATTGCCGCCGCTCGCCTACCTGCCACTGATCATCATCTGGCTCGGCATCGGCGAATTTCCGAAAGTGTTCCTGATCTATCTTGCGATCTTCGCACCGATGGCGATCGCCGCCCGTGCAGGCGTCCGTTCAGTCTCGACCGAACAGATCCACGCCGCCTACGCCATGGGTGCCACCCGTGCCCAGGTCATCAGCCAGGTGATCCTCAAGGCTGCCCTGCCCGAGATCTTCACCGGCATGCGCATCGGCATCGGCGTCGGCTGGACCACGCTGGTGGCCGCTGAGATGGTTGCCGCCCACCGCGGTCTTGGCTTCATGGTGCTGAACGCCGCCGAGTACCTCGCCAGTGACACGGTCATCATGGGCATCATCGTGATCGGCATCTTCGCCTTCGCCTTCGACCTGATGCTCCGTTACCTGGAGAAGGCGCTGATCCCCTGGAAGGGCAAGATCTGATGGCAAGGCTCGCGCACCTGGCGACTTAGCCGCCCGGCTGACCTTAGCCCGAACCTGACAACCGAACGACCAGACCCAATTGCCGGCTTGCCCGGCCACGGCGAAGCCATGCCTGCTCGGCATCGCCATGAAAGACACGAGGACCACGACATGGCGCTCACCGCCGACGACCTTGCCAACCTGTTCGACGCCTTCAACCGGCACGACATCGACGGCGTCATGCGCTTCTTCGCCGAGGACTGCGTCTTCAACGGCGTTGCCGGATCCGAAGTCTACGGAACCCGCTTCGAAGGCATGGAACAGATCGCCAATGCCTTCAGCGGTGTCTGGAAAGCGATGCCCGACGCACACTGGGCTCACCACGGTCACTTCGTCAGCAGCGACCGCGCCGTCTCGGAATGGACCTTCTCCGGCACCAACGCCGACGGTAGCCGCATCGAAGCTGAGGGCTGCGACCTGTTCACGCTCAGCGACGGCAAGATCGTGCGCAAGCAGGCATTCCGCAAGAACCGGCCGCTGATCCCGGCGCCGGCCAAAGGCTGAGCACGGTCGAAAGGATCGGCAGATGGAACATCAGCTCACACGGCCCACCGCAACCAGAAAGCCCTTCGATCCGGCCTACGATCCGGTTCATGCGGCCAATCCGGGCGCTGGCAAGGACTATGCGCCAACCTACTGGATCGCCACTGCCGGCCCGCAGCCGGAGGACGATGGCCCGATCACCCAGGACATCGACGTCGATGTCGCCATCATCGGCTCGGGCTACACCGGTCTGTCCTGCGCCATCCATCTGGCCAAGGAGCACGGCATCAAGGCAACCGTGCTCGAAGCCAATGGGGTTGCCTGGGGCTGCAGCACCCGCAACGGCGGCCAGGCACAGATTTCCGCCGGGCGCCTGAAGCGCTCGCAGTGGATCGAACGCTGGGGCGTCGATGTCGCAAAGAAGATGCATGTCGAGATATCAGAAGCCTTCGACCTGTTCCGCGATCTGATCCGCTCGCCCGAGATCGACTGCGAACCGCAGGACGGCGGCCACCTCTACATCGCTCATCGCGACAAGGTGCTGCTGGCGCTGGAAAAGGAAACGCGGTTGCTCAACGAGGTGTTCGGCTACCGCGCCCGCATGATCGGCCGCGACGAAGTTCACAGCGATTTCGTCCGCGACGCCGAGGCCAAGGGCGCAATGTACGAGCCCGACGGCATCGGCATCCATGCGGCCAAGCTTGCCTTCGGCTATCTCAAACTCGCCCGCAAGCTTGGTGCGAAAGTGCATACGTCGAGCCCGGTTCTCGGCAGCGAGCTCAAGGGTGGCGTGCATCACCTGCGCACGCCGGGTGGCATCGTCAGGGCGCGCGCGGTCTGCATCGCCACCGCCGGCTACACCTCGCCCGGTCTGCACGACCTGACCCGGCACAGGCTGATGCCGATCCTGTCCAACTCGATCGTCACCCGGCCGCTGACATCGGGCGAACGGCAGGAGCTGAACTTCCAGACACACATTCCGCTGACCGATACGCGCACGTTGCGCCATTACTACCGCATGCTGCCCGACGGTCGTGTGCAGATCGGCAGCCGCAGCGCCATCACAGGCCGCGACGCGGTCAATGCAAGTCACCTCGACCGGCTGCTCGAAGGCCTCTACCGCAAGTTCCCGATCCTGCGCGGCATCGAGGTCGACTACTCCTGGTGGGGCTGGGTCGATGTCAGCCACGACATGATGCCGCGCGTCTTCCGCCCGGACCCGAAACAGCAGCTGTTTTACGCCATGGGCTATGGCGGCAACGGCGTCATGTATTCCGCCCAGGCCGGCCGCCGCATGGCCCAGATGGTCGCCGGCAAGGGCGGTGAACTCGACCTGCCGATCTTCACCTCGCCGCTGCCGAGCCACGGGCTGCTGACGCCGTTCAGGCGCCTCGGCCAATGGGGCATGTACCGCTGGTATTACCTCAAGGACGAAATCCTCTAGCCCTCCCAAGGCCGAGCCCAACCCGAAATCGAAAGGAAAAAACCATGAAGATGACCACCGAAGAAGCATTCATCAAAGTCCTCCAGATGCACGGCATCGAGCATGCGTTCGGCATCATCGGCTCTGCCATGATGCCGGTGTCCGACCTGTTCCCCAAGGCAGGCATCAAGTTCTGGGACTGCGCGCACGAGACCAACGCCGGCATGATGTGCGACGGCTTCAGCCGTGTCACCGGCACCATGGCGATGGCCATCGGCCAGAACGGTCCCGGCGTCACCGGCTTCATCACCGCGATGAAGACCGCCTACTGGAACCACACGCCGATGCTGATGGTGACCCCGCAGGCATCCAACAAGACCATCGGCCAGGGCGGCTTCCAGGAAGTCGACCAGATGGCGATGTTCGAGGAGATGGTCTGCTACCAGGAAGAGGTGCGCGACCCCTCGCGCATTCCCGAAGTGCTCAATCGGGTGATCGAGAAGGCCTGGCGCGGCTGCGCGCCGGCGCAGATCAACATCCCGCGCGACTACTGGACCCACGTCATCGACGTCGACCTGCCGAGCATCGTCAGGCTCGAGCGGCCATCGGGCGGCCAGCAGGCCATCGCCCAGGCAGCGAAGTTGCTTTCCGAGGCGAAATTCCCGGTCATCCTCAACGGTGCCGGCGTCGTCATCGGCGAAGCGATCGCGGATTCGATGGCGCTGGCCGAACGCCTCGACGCGCCGGTCTGCTGCGGCTACCAGCACAATGACGCCTTCCCCGGCAGCCATCGTCTTGCCGCGGGCCCGCTCGGCTACAACGGCTCGAAGGCAGCGATGGAGCTGATCGCCAAGGCAGACGTTGTGCTGGCGCTCGGCACCCGCCTCAACCCGTTCTCGACCCTGCCCGGCTACGGCATCGACTACTGGCCCAAGAACGCTTCGATCATCCAGGTCGACATCAATGCCGACCGCATCGGCCTGACCAAGAAGGTATCAGTCGGCATCTGCGGTGATGCCAAGCAGGTCGCCCGCCAAATCCTCGAGCAGCTGACCCCGTCAGCCGGCAATGAGGGTCGCGAGCAGCGCAAGGCGGCGATCCACCAGACCCGCTCGGCCTGGCTGCAGCAGCTGTCGTCGATGGACCACGAGGATGACGACGTCGGCACCGAGTGGAACGCTACAGCCCGTCTGCGCGAAGCAGACCGCATGTCGCCGCGCCAGGCCTGGCGCGCCATCCAGGCAGCCCTGCCCAAGGAAGCGATCATCTCCACCGACATTGGCAACAACTGCGCCATCGGCAACGCCTATCCAAGCTTCGAACAGGGCCGAAAGTATCTCGCACCGGGCATGTTCGGCCCTTGCGGCTACGGCTTCCCGTCGATCGTCGGCGCCAAGATCGGCCGTCCCGACGTGCCGGTGGTCGGCTTTGCCGGCGACGGCGCCTTCGGAATCTCGATGAACGAGATGGGCGCGATCGGCCGCGAAGGCTGGCCGGCGATCACCATGGTGATCTTCCGCAACTACCAGTGGGGCGCCGAAAAGCGCAACACGACGCTGTGGTACGACAACAACTTCGTCGGCACCGAGCTCAATCCCAACCTCAGCTACGCCAAGATCGCCGATGGCTGCGGGCTGAAAGGCGTCGTCGCCGACACGCCGGCAGCGCTGACCGCGGCACTTCACAAGGCGATCGAGGATCAGACCAAGGGCGTGACCACCTTCGTTGAGGTCATCCTCAACCAGGAGCTCGGCGAGCCTTTCCGCCGCGACGCGATGAAGAAGCCGGTGCCGGTTGCCGGCATCGAGCGTTCCGACATGCGGCCGCAGCAGCTCGCCTAACCTGGCGACACCCCCTCGCCTGCCCGGTTCCGCCGGGCGGGCAGACCGCAATGCTCAGTGATCTGGGAATGAATTGATGAACACCGCCGCCGCAACCCAACGCTTCAATGGCCTGCCTTCGGTGGTGCAGACCTACTGGCCTGGCCTCGCGGTCACCGGTGCCGTGGCGATTGCCGCCCAGTTCCTATCCGACCACTACGGGGCGCCGGCTATGCTGATGGCGCTGCTGCTCGGCATCGCCTTCCACTTCCTGTCGGAGGAAGGTCGCTGCGTCGCCGGCATCGACTTCTGCGCCAAGAAGGTGCTGCGCATCGGCGTCGCTTTGCTCGGCATGCGCATCAGCGTCGACCTGCTTGTCGGGCTCGGCGCCGGCACCATCCTGCTGCTAGTCGCTGCCATTGCCGCGACCATCGTCTTTGGCCTGATCGCGGCCAAGCTGCTCGGTCGCGGCTGGCGGCTGGCACTGCTGACCAGTGGATCGGTCGCCATTTGCGGCGCTTCCGCTGCCATGGCGATTGCCGCGGTGCTGCCCAAGAACGAGTTCGCCGAACGTAACCTGATCTTCACCGTGCTGTCGGTGACAGTGCTGTCGACGCTCGCCATGATCGCCTATCCGATCATCGCCCAGACGATGGGGCTCGATGCTAGAGCCACCGGCATCTTCTTCGGCGGCACCATCCACGATGTCGCACAGGTCGTCGGCGCCGGCTTTTCGGTATCGCCGGAGGCCGGCGAAACGGCAACGCTGGTCAAGCTGATCCGCGTCACCATGCTCGCACCGGTCGTGCTGATCTTCTCCATCGCCACGCGCAATGTTCCCCAGCCGGCAGGTGAGACCGGCAAGCGCCCGCCGCTGCTGCCCGGCTTCGTCATCGCCTTCCTCATCCTTGCCGCTGCCAACTCGTTCGGCCTCGTTCCCGAAGCAGTATCTAAGGTCGGCATGGAAGCGTCGCGCTGGGCACTGCTCGCCGGCATCGTCGCTGTCGGCATGAAGACGTCGCTGCGCCGCGTGCTCGAAGTCGGCGGCGACGCTGTCGCCCTGATCGTCGCCGAGACCATCTTCATCGGCCTCTTCATTCTCGCTGGCATCTACTATCTGGGGCACGCCTGATGAAACCGCTGGAACGCATCATCGAGACCGCGAAACAGGCACCCAGGCGCATCGTGCTCGCCGAAGGCGAGGACCCGCGCATCGTCGAGGCGGCGGTCCGGGCCAGGCGCGAAGGCATCGCCGAAATCACGCTGGTCGGCAATCGCGGCGTCATCGAGCGGCGGCTGGCCGACGTTGGTGCGGACCCGCAGGAATTCCGTATCGAGGACCCGCAAGCTTCGCCCCTCGCCTCCCGGCTCGCCGCTGCCTACCACGAGCTGCGCAAGGCCAAGGGCGTCGATGAGGCAGCGGCGGTCGGAGCGCTGCGCTCGCCATTGATCTTTGCCGCCATGATGGTGCGCGAGGGCGAGGGCGACGGCACGGTCGGCGGGGCAGTTGCCACCACCGCCGACACCGTTCGCGCTGCGCTTCAGACGATCGGTCGTGCACCCGGCGTTGGCCTGGTGTCGAGCTTCTTCCTGATGATGCTGTGCCAACCGCACCACGCCAAGAAGGGAGCCTTCGTCTTCGCCGATTGTGGCCTTGTCGTCGACCCCGATGCCGCCGGCCTGGCCGACATCGCGCGGATGTCAGCTCGCTCCTACCAGGCGCTGGCGGGTGGAGCTGCCAAGGTTGCGATGCTATCGTTTTCGACCAACGGCAGCGCTGCCCATGAACGCGTCTCGAAGGTCGTCGAGGCGACACGCCTGGCACACGCCGCCGACCCCGATCTCGTCATCGACGGCGAACTGCAGTTCGACACCGCCTTCGTCGAGGCCGTCAGCGCCTCCAAGGCGCCCAACTCGGCCTTGCACGGCGAAGCCAATGTCTTTGTCTTTCCCAATCTCGACGCCGCCAACATCGGCTACAAGATCGCCCAGCGCATCGGTGGGGCAGATGCCATCGGCCCGATCCTGCAAGGCCTCGCTAAGCCGGCCAACGACCTCTCTCGCGGCTGCACCGCAGAGGACGCATTTCACATGATCGCGGTGACGGTGGTACAGGCACAAGCGCGATAAGGCGTCACTCCTCTCCGCCCTGCGGATAGGAGATGATCGACAGGAACCGGACCGGCAGCTTTGACAGCTGCTCGGGGCCATGCGGCGTGTCGGCTTCGAAGAAGAGGCTGTCACCTGGGGCCATGTGATAGAGCGTCGAGCCGTGGCGATAGGTGATCTCGCCTTCAAGCAGATAAAGGAACTCCATTCCCGCGTGCTGGAACAGCGGGAATGTGTCGGTGTGACTGGCAAGCGTGATGAGGTAAGGCTCGACGGACACTGCGCTGGATGCGGAGCCGATGTAGCCGAGCAGATTGTAATGATGACCGGCGCGTGTGCCGCGCCGTTCCACCTCGACCCCGGTTCCAGCCCGGACGAACACCGCGCTGCGCTCCTCCTCGAAGCTTCTGAGCAGCGCGGTCATCGGCACGCCCAACGCCTGTGACAAGGCTTGCAGCGTGGTCAGCGACGCCGAGATGACACCGTTTTCGATCTTCGACATCATGCCGACCGAGATGTTGGCGGCACAGGCAAGCTCGGTTGCCGTCATGCCGTGACGCTTGCGACAGGCCCGTACCTCCCGGCCTATCGCGGCCTGCAGCTCGTTCTCCCCCGGCACACGAACGGCGTGCGGGTCCTGTTGCAGCGGAACCGCACTGGCTTTCCGGCCAAGCCCAGCCCCGCCCTTTTCAGGGAAGCCGACGGGCCGAGCTTGGTGTAGGGGGATTGAAGCATTCATCGTGGCACCTCCGTTGAGCATTGCGTGCCGCCAGACTCGCGCCGCAGCAGACGGCCTCTCAGACGAGGCCGCTCACCACTCCGACGCCGGCAATGGCTGCCACCGCGCCGAGCGAACGAACGACGAGCGCCCCTTTCGCGCTTTCCTGTCCATTGAGCAGCAAGCCACAGCCAAGACCGGCCGCGTGCAGCGCTGCAGTCGCCAGCACAAAACCCAGGCCATAGGCCAAGCCACTGGCACTCTCCGGCATCTCCGCACCATGGGCATAGCCATGAAAGACGGCAAAGAAGCCGACCAGCGCCATGGCGGCGGCCACTCCAGCTTGAAGGTTGAATGCAACGACACCGCCAAGGATGACAATCGACAAACCAATTCCGAGCTCGACGAATGGCACAGCAATGCCAGCCAGGCCAAGCGCACCGCCAAGGACCATCACAGACACGAAGCTTGCCGGCACCAGCCAGCGGGTCCTGCCTCCCAACTGGGCAGCGAACAGGCCGACCATCACCATGGCGAGGACATGGTCGAGCCCGCCCAGCGGATGGGTAAAGCCGTGGGCGAAGCCATCGACATGCCCGAGACCGGTATGGGCACTGGCAAGGCTTGGCGCCAGTGCGAAGGCGGTCAGTGCCGCTGTCCTTGCAAAAAACCTGGTATTCATGATCTGCTTCCTTTCATCGACAATGGGTCTGACACGAAGACGTACTCATTTGCGCCGCGGCACGGGTTGCTGCCCGAAGGCCGCCGCGACGGCGAGCATAAACAGGCTTTCGGCGATGCCGCGTGCCGCAATGGCGTCAGCCGCCAGGCAGCGTACGCCCCAGCCAGCTCCGTTGGGGAGCACGGTGATGCCTGTGACCTGGCGTTCCGGCCGGCTAAGGGCGGCAAGTTCGTCGGCTGTGGGAAGCCGGTCGGGTGCGCCGACAAGCATGAAGTTGGACACGACCTTCCAGCCGCCGGCGGGCGATGCTGTCCCGGCGAGGTCCGCTCCGACGATTTCGAGATTGTCGCGCACGAGCAGCCGGCCGTCGGCGTCGAGAATGTCGACTTTCGCCTCCAGTCGCTCGAACGGGCGGCCGCGGCCTTCGGGGTCGTGCCAAGCGAAGGCGTCGGATAACAGCAGAACGGCGCCAGGCGCGAGCCTGGCCTGAGTGAGGCTCGAACAGGCGGCACCGGGAAATAGCACCAACTGATCGGGCGTCAGTGCCAGGAACGCACCATCCGCCAGGAGGATCTCTGTCGTCTGGTGCGCCGGCTGACCATGGCAGTCGTGCACCACTGTCGCGGCCTGTGTGGTGACGTGGCCGGCGGCACCCGCACCGACATCGAAACAACTCGAAAGCCTGTCGTCGCGATACAGCCCGCCCGACGAAGACTGCTGATAGACCGTGAGCAGCGACGGGATGGCGGCATCGAGCGCAAACGGCCGCGTCATGTGGAACGGGTAGGAAACGTACTGGCGGCCGATATGCGTGCGTGCGCCGTGGCGGGACAGCACAAGCTCGAAGCGGCCGCTGCGCGCGCCGGGCCGAGTTGGCTGCAGGGTTGGAGCGGTACGCGGTTGGGGCCAGTGGCTCGTCATCTGAACAACACGTCCGAGACAATGCGGTCGGCAATCGCGTCTACCCCGTCATTGCTGCGGCAATTGGTGAGCGCCATCGGCCTGCCAGCCCGCGCGGTCGCGGCTTGCGCAGCCATCGCCGCGAGATCGACGCCGACATAAGGGGCGAGATCGGTCTTGTTGACGACCAGCAGATCGCATTTGAGGACGCCGGGGCCGTTCTTGCGCGGAATGTCGTCGCCGCCGGCGACGTCGATCACGAACATCCACCAGTCGACAAGGTCGAGTGAGAAGGTCGAGGCCAAGTTGTCGCCACCACTCTCGATCAGGATCAGCTCGACATCCGGAAACAGGGCTTCCAGGTCATCGGCGGCGGCGATGTTGAGCGTTGGGTCCTCGCGTATCACCGTGTGCGGACAGGCACCTGCTTCAACGGCGGCGACACGCGCCGGGTCGATCAGGCCCGAGCGGCGGATGCGCTCGGCGTCCTCGGCCGTTACCAGATCGTTTGTGACGATCGCCAGCGACACGCCGCGTGCCGCAAAAGCCGGGATCAACCGTTCGATCAGCGCTGTCTTGCCGGAGCCGACGGGGCCGCCAATGCCGATGCGGGCAGCACCCACACGCGAGGGCGACTGTGAAAGGGAAGACGTCCTGGTGTCCATGGTGTCACCTCAGCATGTAGCGTTGGGTCAGCGGCAGTTCGTGCGCCGGCTCGCAGGTTGCCAGTTCGCCGTCGACAAAGACGTCGAAAGTCTGCGGATCGACGCGGATGTTGGGGCAGGCATCGTTGTGCAGCATGTCCTTCTTCGACAGGGCACGATTGCCGCGCGACGGCAGCAGGGCCTTCTTGAGGTCGAGCGTCGCGGCAAGGCCCCGGTCGATAGCCAGCGGATTGACGAAGCACGCCGAAAGCGCCTGCTTGGCGCGGCCGAAAGCACCCCATTGCGGGCGCAGCAAAAGTGGCTCGCAGGTCATCAGCGAGGCGGCACTGTCGCCCATGGCGCCCCAGGCAATGAAGCCCCCCTTGATCACCAGCTCCGGCTTGATGCCGAAGAACGCTGGCCGCCAGATCACGATGTCGGCCATCTTGCCATCCTCGAGCGAGCCAACATGTTCGGCGATGCCAAAAGTGCGGGCCGCATTGATGGTGTATTTGGCGACGTAGCGCTTGATGCGTTCGTTGTCGCCAAAGCGCGTCGCCTCCTCGGGCAAGCGGCCGCGCTGCTTCTTCATCTTGTCGGCGAGCTGCCAGGTGCGGCAGATCACCTCGTTGATGCGGCCCATGCCCTGGCTGTCGGAGCCAAGCATCGAGATGGCGCCAATGTCGTGCAGGATATCTTCTGCCGCGATGGTCTGGGCGCGGATGCGGCTTTCGGCGAAGGCGACATCTTCCGGAATCGCCGGATTGAGGTGATGGCACACCATCGTCATGTCGAGGTGTTCGTCGAAGGTATTGACGGTGTAGGGGTTGGTCGGGTTGGTCGAAGACGGCAGGCACCACGGCACGCCGGCAACGCTGATGATGTCGGGCGCATGGCCGCCGCCGGCACCTTCGGTGTGGTACATGTGGATGGTGCGGCCGTTGATAGCGGCGAGCGTATCCTCGAGGAAGCCGGATTCGTTCAGCGTGTCGGTGTGGATTTGGACCGGGAAGTCGAGCTGATCGGCAACCGTCAGGCAGGTGTCGATTGAGGCCGGCATCGTACCCCAGTCCTCATGCAGCTTGAGGCCAAGGCAACCGGTTTCGATCTGCTCGACAAGCGAGGCCGGCTTGTGCGAATTGCCGCGGCCGAGGAAGCCGAAATTGATCGGCCACTCTTCGGCTGCCTGCAGCATCTTGCCGACATTGAACGGACCGCCGCAATCGATGCCCACGGTGATCGGTCCGAGCGAACCGCCGAGCATCGTGGTGATGCCCGAGGCAATGGCATGATCGCACAGTTGCGCGCTGTCGAAATGCACATGCACGTCGAGCGCACCCGCAGTGGCAATCAGGCCCTCGCAGTCGCGCACCGTGGTTGCCGCCGACACGATCAGGCGTGGATCTACGCCGTCCATGATGGCCGGATTGCCGGCCTTGCCTATGCCAACGATCTTGCCATCGCGGATGCCGAGATCGCCCTTGACGATGCCGACGACGGCATCGATCACGGTGACGTTGCACAACAGGAAGTCGAGCGCGCCTTCAGCACTGGTGACGCCAGCGGCAAGGCCGGCTCCGTCGCGCAAGGTCTTGCCGCCGCCATGCAGGCACTCGTCGCCATACACCGCGAAGTCCTTTTCGACGACGGCAACCAGCGAGGTGTCGCCGAGACGAAAACCGTCACCGGTGGTTGGGCCATACATTGCCGCATAGTCGCGGCGTGAAAGGATTGCCATGATCGTTCCTCCCCTCAGGCGCCGCGGAAGCCGCGGGCGCGGGCGTTTTCAAGCGCAGCGGCCTTCACCGCCGCATCGTCGGCTGAGCCATTCGATAGCCCGTTGAGGCCGGAGAGCTGTTGCTGCCCGCCGAAGGTGGTGAGCGGAACATCCTTCTCCTGTCCCGGCTCGAAGCGCACGGCGGTGCCCGCGGCAATGTCGAGGCGCATGCCGAAGGCAGCCGCGCGGTCGAAGTCGAGCGCCTTGTTGACCTCGAAGAAATGGTAGTGGCTGCCGATCTGCACCGGTCGGTCGCCGGTATTGACGACCTTCAGCGTGAGCTTGCGGCGCCCGGCGTTCAGCTCGATGTCGCCGTCTTCGGTGATGATTGCGCCGGGCTCGAGATCGTCGGCCGCGGCACCGGCTGCCGGCCGTAGCGGCTCATGCACGGTGACCAGCTTGGTGCCGTCGCGGAACGTCGCCTCGATCTGCAGCATTGGCAGCATTGCCGCCACGCCGGGCATGACCTCGGCCTGGGTCAGGATGGCGGAACCGAACGACATCATGTCCGCAACCGAGCGCCCTTCCCTGGCGCCCTCGAGAATCTCGTCGGAGATGATGGCAACGGCTTCGGGATAGTTGAGCAACAGGCCTTTGGCCCGGCGTTTGCGCGCAAGTTCGGCCGCCGTGTAGATCGTCAGGCGTTCAAGTTCGGTTGGGGTCAGCAGCATGGCGTGCGCTCCTCATCAATTGGAAAACAGGCGCTGGCCCGAAGCGCCGTGCATCGCGACCGCGATCTCACAAAGGGGCGCGAACGAACGCAACGCTTCATCGTCGGCGACAGGCCTGCAAGCCGCCGCTTCGACCTCGGGCAGCGCCCGGGCGATCGAAGCCTGCGCGTCGATGGCGCCAATCAAGCCGAGCCGCACCGCGGCTGTCCCCAGCGAGGCGACCATCTGGTAGCCGCCGATCGCAACAGCCGTCGCCTCGTCGAGGCCGATTGCCTGCCACGCAAGACCCTGCACGACAGCAAGATGACCGCTGGCCCGGCCATCGCGAACCATCGCGCGATAGGCCGCTGCCCCCTTCGTCCCCAAGCGTCCGTGGGTGGTGAGAAGAGCAGCACCGTTGCGGCGCGAGCCCGACCGCAGTCCCTCCACGAAGGTCGAGGCTTCGACCTCGCGGTCCAGCTCGGCAAGCGCGTCGAGGTCGCCGGCAAGTCGAAAAGCCCGCACCAGCGCGACACGGTCCGCATTGGCCCAGCGATGGCGAATCTGGGTGTCGACGAAGCCAGCGAATTCGAACACGCCCAGCTTGCCGGCTAGCGATGACGACGCCTCGAGCCCTTGCGAGAAGGCAAATCCTCCTGACGGGAACTGCCCGTCGGCGTGCTGGAGAGCGACGAGCAATTGTATCGATGGCTGGTTCATTCGGCGACCTCGCTCATCTCGACGCGGCCGCTTGAGATAAGCGGATCGACGCGCGCGGCATAAGCCGAAGCAGGCCCATCCTGAGCAACGAGGAGGTCGTCGCCGTCGAAGCGGACACGCCAGTGAAGATTGCCGGCGTGGTAGCCTAGTTCCAGCGCATCGCTGGCCGAACGCGGGGTGAACCTCAGCCAGCGCTGCTCCCCAGCGCGCACGATCACCGCGCGATGATGGTCGAGCACAAGCACTGCACCGTCATGAAGCTTCTGGTCGCGTGGCAAAGTGATTGCCACCTCCTCGCCCTTGTCGGTTCGCGCCATCAGCCGCCGCCGGTCGAGATCGCCGACGGCCACAGTCACGAACTCCACGGCATGGTGATGCTCGAGATGGTGGATCGCCTCATGCAAGGCCGGATCGTTTCGGCTGCCAAGCACAGTTTCAACTCGGAGCATCTCAGTAACCTTTCTGCGCTGAACCCATGGTGGGCGTAGTCGGTGTCCGGCAGGCATAAGTACGCGGCAGCACTACAAGCTCATGTGCTTGTGGATCAGTTCATTGCTGAGATCGGCGGTTTGACCGGCCGCCGCGATCTGACCTTTTTCAAGGATGGCAAACCGATGCGCAGCGGTGCGCGCAAAGCGTATCTTCTGCTCGACGAGAATGATGGTCAAACCATAATCCCGATTGAGCGACACGATCGCCTGTTCGATGTGCTCGACGATGTTTGGCTGGATGCCCTCTGTTGGTTCGTCAAGAACAAGAATGCTCGGATCGGTGGCGAGCGCACGGGCAATCGCCAGCTGCTGCTGCTGGCCACCCGAGAGGTTGGTGCCGCGCCGGTTGAGATGGTCCTTCAGGAAAGGAAACAGCGTCCAGACCAGTGGCGGCACCGACGTCTGTCCATCCGCCCGCGCGTTGCAGCCAAGCAAGATGTTGTCGAGCACGCTGAGCCCGGGCACGATCTCGCGCCCCTGCGGGACGTAGCCGATGCCGCGCCGCGCCCGCTGATAGGTAAGATCGCGGCTGATCTCTGCTCCGTCGAGCTCGATGCCGCCTTTGGTCTGCACGCCGATGCCGAGCAAGCTGCGCAACAGCGTCGTCTTGCCAACGCCGTTACGGCCCATGATGCAGAAGACCTCGCCCTTGCGGATTTCAAGGTTGAGATCGTGGATGATATGGCTGGTTCCGTAGAACACATTGAGGTCTTTGAACTTAAGCATGGCTGAGCGTCGCCGATCCAAGATAGGCCTCGATCACTGCGGGATTGCATTCGATCTCCTCCGCAGTTCCCTCGGCAAGTACAGCCCCCTGGTGCATCACCGTGATGGTCCGGCAGATGCGGCGGACGAAGGCCATGTCGTGTTCGATCACCAGCACCGTATGGCCGCCAGCGAGATCAAGCAGCAGCTCGGCCGTCTTGTCGGTTTCTGCCGCCGTCATGCCGGCGGCGGGTTCGTCGAGCAGGATAATCTTGGGGTCCTGGCTCAGTACCATCGCCAGTTCGAGCCACTGCAGCTGGCCGTGCGACAGCTCCGATGCCTTGCGCTTCATCGAGCCAAGCAAGCCGGTCCGCTCGGCAACCGCGATCTCCTTGTCGCTCGGCCCTGACTTCACCCGCTCGAAGAGGTTCTGGAACACGCGGACCCGGCGACTGCTCGCCACCTGGAGATTTTCAAGCACCGTCATGTCCTTGAACACCGTCGGCGTCTGGAACTTGCGACCCACACCACTGCGGGCGATGGCCGCCTCGCCGATGCCGGTGATGTTGCGGTCATGCAGCCAGATCTCACCCTCGGAGGGCAAGGTCTTGCCGCACAGCAGATCCAGCAAGGTCGACTTGCCGGCGCCATTGGCGCCGATGATCACCCTGAGTTCGCCATCGGCGATCGACAGGTCGACGTCGCGCACGGCGGGAAATTCGTCAAAGCGAACCGTCAGGTTCCGAGTCCGCAAGATGGGCGCCGCCGAAGCGGCTGCCACGTGTGATGTCTTATGGACGGCATTCATCGTTCACGCCTCCCTTGCCGAAAGCTCTGCCTTAGCGAAGCGCTCGGCCTTGCCGGAGCGTTCGATGAAGGCTTTGAAAATCCCAGCAATTCCGTTCGGCATGAACAGCACGACGACGACGAACAGCAGCCCAAGGATGATCGGCCACACCGGCTGGAAGGTCGCGCTTTCGCTGGCAAGCGAGCCGACGAAATTGACGATCAGCGCGCCGATGCAGGCGCCGAGCAGGGATGCGCGACCGCCGGTCGCGGCCCAGATCACCATCGAGATGCTGAGCGACGTCGCCATCAGCGACGGCGTGGCGAACTCCGAGGTAAGCGTGAACAGCATTCCAGCCAGGCCCGCGACGCCGGCAGACACGCAGAAGATGAAGAGCTTGTAGTTCTCGACGTCGTAGCCGAGGTAGCGGGCGCGCGCCTCGTCTTCGCGAATGGCCTTGAGCACTTGGCCGATGCGTCCGGCCAGCATGTAGCGGGCGAGCAGGATCACTACGATCAGCGTGAACGCGACAGCATAATAGGCGCTCGGTCCGTAGGGGTCGAACTCAAAGCCGCCGATCTCCAGCAGCGCCAGATCAGCCAAGCCGTTGAAGCCGCCGGTCAGCGGCTGGTTGTTGATGATGAGCAACTGACCGATCAACGCGAAGGCCAGCGTGATGATGCTGACATAGACGCCTGTCGTACGCCGCTTGAACATAACGTAGCCGATGCCGGCGGCCAGGATGCAAGGCACGACGATCCCCGCGATCATGCCGACGGCAACCGACCGGAATGGGATCCATAGGAAGGAGCCTGTCGTGACGCAGCAGAGATCGCGAACCGCATCCGGCTCCATGTTGAGCAGCATCAGCTGCGGTACCGGGTTGTTGTCCGGCACGGCGAGGGTCAGCGACATCGCCAGCATGTAGGCGCCCATGCCGAAGAACAGGCCCTGGCCGAGGCTCAGTATGCCGGCATAGCCCCACGACATGCTGATGCCGATCGCGCAGATCGAATAGACCAGGTAGATCGCGACGCGGTTGGTCCAGAAGCTGTTGAGCACCAGCGGAAGCGCCAGCACAACGGCGAAGAAGACGATGTAGGCGATGATGGAAGCGGTGCGGTATGTCATGCGCTCGTCCATGTTGCAGCCAAGCTCAGCGGCTCTTCGTGACGAAGAGACCCTGAGGCTTGAAGAGGAGAATGAAGATCACGACGGCAAACAGGACAGTTCGTCCGTAGACGTCATTTGCCCAGGTGGCGACGAAGCTCTGTACTTCGCCGAGAATGCCTGCCGAGGCGAAGGTGCCGAGCAGATGGCCGACGCCGCCGGCGACGACAACGAGGAAGGCGTCGACGACATAGGGCGTGCCCATGTCAGGCGAAACGGTCTTGAACCCCGACACCAGAACGCCAGCGATGCCGGCGAGGCCGGAGCCATAGGCGAAGGCCAGCATGTTGACGCGCTTGTCGTTGATACCGCAGGCAGCGGCTGTGTTCCGGGCGACCGAAACGGCGCGCAATTGGCTGCCGAAACGCGTCCTGAACATCAGGAGCCAGGTGATGGCGCCCAGTGCCAGTGCGGCGACGAATACGAAGGCCCGATAGACGGGAATGTTGGCGCCGAAGAGTTGAAAGGCCTGCTGCAATTCGGCGGGGACTGGGACGTTCTGCAGATCCGAGCCAAGCCCGTCGATCTCGACACCGAACAGCCCGAGCCCGAAGTGAATCCGGATGAGCTGCTGCAGGATGAGCGCGATGCCCCACGTCGCCAGCAAGGTGTCGAGCAGCCGGCCATAGAGCCTACGCACGACGGTGCGCTCGATGATCAGCCCGAATGTCGCCGTCACCAGGAACGCCAGCGGCAGGCAGAGATAGATGTTGAAGCCGAGATGCTTGGTTGCCAGCACCGTGGTGTAGGCGCCGATCATCACCATCTCGCCATGGGCGAGATTGATGACGTTCATGGTGCCGTAGATGATCGCCAGGCCGAGGGCGACCATGAACAATATCGATGCGATGCTCAGGCCGATGACAAAAGTTTCCATGCCGCTTCCATCCGCGTTGGTCGGGGGCGTGCCGGCGCAGGATCCGCGCCGGCACAGCTGGCAGTCCGTGACTAGAGCGTTGCGCCGCTCGTCGTGCAGACCCGCTTCTCCGCCGTCTCGCCGACGCTTGAGTACGGCAGCGGCACTAGCGGTTCGGCATACTGGTCGACGATATCGAGCAGGCCGTCGGCGCGGGTCTTGCCGATGCGCGGCGTCAGGTAGCTGTGCAGGTTGTCGGGGTCGATGGTGACCTTGCCCTGCGGTGCGTCGAAGGACAGCCCTCCGGCACTTGCCACGATCGCTTCCGGCGCAAGGTCGCCTGCCTTTTCCGCGGCCATCGCCCACATGTTGACACCGACATAGACCGCCTCCATCGCGGCGTGGGTAACGGCATCGGCGCCTGCATAGGCCTTGAAGGCCTCGACGAACACCTTGTTCTGAGGCGTGTCGACCGTCTGGAAATAGGGCAGCGAGACGTAGCTGCCGAGCGCATATTCGGGACCCATCGCCTTGATTTCGACTTCCGTCGTTGTCGACGAACACAAGGGCAGCTTGTCAAAGTCGTAACCCTGGTTGCGCAGCTCCCTGTAGAAGGCGACGATCGAGTCGCCGACGACGTTGGAGAAGATCACATCGGCGCCGCTGGAGCCGATCTTGGAGACCATCGACGCCCATTCGGTGTGGCCTAGCGGCAGGTACTCGTCACCGACGACCTGCATGCCGATCTTTTCGCAGATCGTCTTCGACGTCTTGGCCATGCCGCGTGGGAAGGCATAGTCGGAGCCGACGATAAAGACCTTGTTCTTGCCAAGGCTCTTCTGCAGCCACGGCAGCGAATTTTCCAACTGCTGATTGGGCACAGCGGAGCCAGCATAGAGCACGTTCTTGGAGCACTCCTCGCCTTCATACCAGGTCGGCCAGACCAGCAAGCCCTTGCGCCGTTCGACGACCGGCAGGACCGCCTTACGGCTTGCGGTGGTATAGCAGCCGAAGATCACGGGAACCTGGTCCTCGATCGTGAGCTTGCGCGCCTTTTCACTGTAGATGCGCGGTTCGGACGCCGGATCCTCGATGATCGCGCGCAGCTTGCGGCCAAGGACACCGCCCTTGGCGTTGATTTCGTCAATTGCCATCTGGGCGCACTGGTTCATCGATTTCTCGACGATCGCCGTGGTCCCGGTCAGCGAATACATGATGCCGACGGGAATCTCGTCGGCTGCCCAGGCCTTGTCGCCGAGACGCAGGATCGCCGGAGCGGCCAATCCTACAGCCGCGAGGCCCGACACTTTCAGAAAGGTACGCCTATCATGGTTCTTCATTGGTCCTCCTGTTCGCATCGTTGTGCGTTTGATTTTTTGTGAAGCCGCCCCATTCGCGACCAACTACAGGCTGTATTAGAAAATTATAATAAGCAACAGTTTTTAGTATATTTTTCTCTCCTCAAAACAAGTGTTTAAATAGAACCCCTCGCCATCACAAATGACGAGCAATAATGCACTTCACTATTTCGATGAATTACTCATTTGTTCTTCTACAATCGCAATAATCTCCAGGCAGGAAGCGACAGACCCGACCGAAATCGAGGCGAGCCGCCGCCGAGCAAAGGCGATGTCGCGCACGCGTTCGCATGCGCTGACCAACGAGCGTCAAGAAGTGCTGCAGATCGAACCAACGGCTGCCAACGGCCTTGTCGGAAGCCGAAAAACAAAAAAGCCCGCCAACTCCGATAAGGAGTTTGCGGGCTACATAGCCACTCGGTGCAGACCACATTGTCTCACACCGTATCGACGCCAAGCTTCACCCGGCGTCAATTATGTTTCATACTAGTCACGCATATCCTTGTACGTCAAGAGCTCATGCGCGTTGATGATCGCGCTCGCCAGATCGTCCATCGGAACGCGTTTTGCCATCGCTTGCCGGCGAATGTTCTCATACGCATCCTGCTCGCTAAGGCCTTGCGTTTCCATCAGAATATTCTTCGCACGCAGGATGCGGTTGTTACCGGCCAGCTTCCGCTCCAGCTTGCGGATACGCTTGCTGGCATTCTGCCGCTCGAGCCAGAGCGCGCGCGCGATGGTCAAATTGGTCAGCAGGCCGAACGGGCGGATCGGCCGCTCGATAACCGCCAGCGCCCCGCACTCCAGCACCACCTGCAGCGTGCTCGGATCCTCATAGGTCACCACCGCCACCAAGGCGGGATCGGACGGCTGCACGGGCCGAAACAGGCTCAGGATCTTGTCGCGGTTCTCCTGCTCGATTGAAACGAGCACCACCACCGCGGAGGGGCTTATTGCGTCGGGCAAAGGCCAGGTCGTCTCGCAGCTGCAGCCGATGCGCCTGAGATGCTCGACCAATGCCAGCCCCGCCTGATCCGGCGGATGGATGACTTGGACGCGCAAGCCCTTCAGATCGTGGAGAATACTGGTTGGCACCGAAAACGACCCGCTATGCTTTGCGTTTCAGTTGATGGGGCTTGCTCATCCAATCATCGAATGACGCCGTGACGAAATAAGGATCCGGCCTGATCCTCGTCTCGGACTGCCAGATAACGTCAAATTTGCCCTCCGCGTTGACTCGCCCGATGCGCGACCACAGTTCCGTATGGTGGTTGTCGGGGTCAATGCGTATCCGCCCTTGCGGCGCTTCGAACTCCAGCCCGGCGAGATGCTTGGCCAGCGCTTCCGGCTCGTCCGTGCCAGCCAGTTCCAGGGCCTTGGCGTAGAGATGGACCTGAAAATAGGCAGCCTCGGCGCCCGCCGTGACTGGCGCATCGGCGCCAAACCGTTGCTTGTAGGCCGAAACGAACCGCCGCGCCTGCGGTGTGTCGAGCGTTTCGAAGAACGACGCGGACGTCAGGTGCCCCGCCGCGATATCAGGCGCCATCTCGGCAACTTCGGCTTCGGTCGTCGTCAGGCTGGCTATTGGCATCATCTCGACGTCGAAGCCGGCCTCCTTGTAGGCCTCGTAGAGCATGACCGCGCCAGTGCCGACAACGGTCGACACCACGATGTCCGGCTTCAGCTTGCCGATCTGCTTGATGACACGGTTGAAATCCTTGCGCACCGCTTCGACCGGCACATAAATCTCGTCGAGAATGGTCCCCTTGGCCCTGGTCACCAAATCCATGACGACGCGGTTGTACTCGTAGGGAAACACGTAGTTCGAGCCGACCAGCAGGAAACGTGTGCCGTAGTTCTCGATCAAATAGCGCGCAAGCTGGACTGCGTTCTGGTTCGACGACGAACCGGTATAAAAGCAACGCGTCGAATACTCGAACCCCTCGTAGAAGGTCGGGTAAAACAGCATGCCGCGATAGGCTTCGATTTCAGGCAGGACGGCTTTTCGGGCCGACGACATGTAGCATCCGAAAATGATCTTGATGCCATCCTCGGCGAGAAGGCGAACAGCAAGTTCCTGGTACTTCTTGGCCGAACATTCCGGATCGTAGAAGACGGCGTTTATCTGTCGCCCGCGCACACCGCCCGCTGCATTGATCTCTTCGATCGCAAGGCGCGTCGCGTTCGCTTCGGCCGTCTCGGCCGCAGCGGTCACCCCGCTGCTGGAAAACAGGACGCCAATCCGCCAGTCACCATTCGCCATGCGATATAAGCCACCTATTGAGCCGGTCAATACAATATACCCAGTCATCGGCGCGAGCCGGGCGGAGTCTGTTTTGGGAGATTTGGGAAACGCCACTGTTTCCAATCCCATAGAGATATCCTGACCGCTCGGGAAAGGCAACGCGGGCTCTGCGGCGCGACTGCGCGGGCCGAGAGTGTCCATGAGCTGGAGCCGCACGTGTTCCCTGCCATAGCCGGCAAGAAGGCGATCGGCGGACCGCCTCCGTCAGCCATATTCAGGCGGCTTGTCCCATCAACCGTCACGCGTTTCCGGTGAGCATGTCATAGAGGGCCAGCGTCACGACATTGGTCGCCAGGACAAGGTCATCGATCCTGAGCTTCTCATCGGCGCGATGCGCATTGGCCTCGAGCATCGTCCGCGGGCCGGCGCCGTACAGCACGGTCGGAATGCCGGCGTTGCTGTAGTGCCGCGCGTCTGTGTAGAGCGGCACGCCATGGGTCGGCACGGTCTCGCCGACGAGTTCCGAAGCATGCCGCTGCAAGGCGCCAGCCAGGCGCGCCTGTCCCTCGAGCGGCTTCAGCGGGTTGGCCAGCATGAGTTGGCGGACATGGCATTCGACGCCCGGCATCTCCCGCGCAGTGGCCTCAATGAAGGCGATCAGGTCGCGCGCCACCGCCGGGCCGTCCTCTTCCGGGATCATGCGGCGGTCGACGCGCATCACGATCTTGTCGGGAACCACATTGGTGTTGATGCCGCCAGAGATCAGCCCGACGACCAGCGACGGCGTGGTGATGCCTTCGACCGAAGAGCGTTGCGCAGCAAAGCCTGAGCGCAGCGAATAGAGCCGGCTCAGGATGTGGGTTGCAGCCTCGAGCGCATCGATGCCGGTTTCAGGCCGTGCCGCGTGGGCAGACTTGCCGCGGACATCGATGTCGAGATGCAGGCAGCCATTATGGGCAGTGACCACACCGTAGGACAGGCCGGCGCAGATCGCGTAATCCGGCTTGGTCAGCCCTTGCTGCAGAAGGTAGAGCGGCCCGATGTCGCCACCAACCTCCTCGTCGTAAGTTAAGTGAATTTCGATCGTGCCCGACAGCTTCTCGCCCAGCGAGCGCAGCGCCAACAGCGCATAGGCGTAGGTGACGAAGTCGGATTTCGAGGTCGCGACGCCTCGGCCATACATCCAGCCATCCTTGACCTCGGCGCCATAGGGATCGACCGTCCAGCCCTCGCCAGGTGCCACGACGTCGCCATGCGCGTTGAGCGCGATGGTCGGGCCGGGACCAAAGCTGTGCCGGACGATCAGGTTGGTGGCACTGATCATGCCGACGCTCGCAACCAGCGCGTCGGGCACCTTGTGCCGCTCGACCGTGAAGCCCAAGGCTTCATAGAGCTGAGCAGCTCGATCGGCATGCGCCGCACAGTCCCCGGGCGGATTGTCAGACGGCACCTTGACGAGTTCCGCCAGCATGCGCACCTGGTCGTCGCGATGCGCCCCGACGTAATCCAGCAGGCGCTCCGAACCGAGGCCGGGACTTTTTGCGATGGGGTTCGGTTCCATTAGGGTCTTCCCTGAAAATTCTCGATGAAATGCAGGAGCGTGGCCGCTCCCGTTGCGACGTCCTCGGCAGTGACCGACTCTTCCGGTGAATGGCTGATGCCGTCCTTGCAACGGACGAAGATCATGCCGATGCCGGTCATCGTGCTCATCGCCATGCCGTCATGGCCGGCGCCGCTTGGCAGGCGCAGGGGCCGCACCCCGGCTGCTTCGACCGCGGTCGCGATGCGGTCGACGAAATCGGGTGCGCACGGGCATGAATGGAGATCGAGTATCGTGTCGATGTTGATCTCCACGCCGCGCCGCGCCGCGATGTTTCCGGCAGCGATTCCAAGCTCGTCGAAGGCGGCGTGTCGAATGCCGTCGACCTGCGAACGCAAGTCGACCGTCAGCGAGACCTCGCCTGGAATGACGTTGATCAATCCGGGCTCCGCCTTGATGAAGCCGACGGTGCCGACCGTGTCCGGATAGGCAGAGGCGATTCGCTCGACCGCGAGCGCGATTTCGCTTGCGGCCAGAAGCGGATCCTTGCGCATGCCCATCGGTACCGTGCCGGCATGATTGGCCGCTCCATTCAGCCGCATCACCGCGCGCGTCTGTCCGCTGATCGCGGTCACCACGCCGACGGGCAGGTTGGCCGCCTGCAGTACCGGTCCCTGCTCGATATGCAGCTCGACGTAGCCGATCACCTCGTCGGGGCGGTGGGCAGCATTGCCGACGGCGCCGGGATCGAGCCCGAACGCGACCATTGCCTCGCGAACGCTGTGGCCGTCGGCATCCATTGCGTCCAGCAGGTCGTCGCCGAACTGCCCGGTGATCGCGCGGCTTCCGGCAAGCGTCGTCCTGAACCGGGTGCCCTCCTCGTCGGCGAATGCGACGACTTCGACGCCGAATGGCAGGCGGCGACCACGGCCATGGAGCACGGCGACGCAGTCGAGCGAGGTCAGCACGCCGAGGGGGCCGTCATAGCGGCCGGCATGGACGACGCTGTCCATATGCGAGCCGGTGACGAGATAGGGGCCTCCGCCGCTCACGGAATGGTAGCGGCCGACAACGTTGCCGGCCTCGTCGATGCGCGCGTCCATACCGGCATCGCGCATCCATCCGGCAATGGTTTCGGCGGCTGAGCGGTGTTGCTGTGAAAGATAAAGTCGCGTCACGCCAGCACCCGGCACGCTGATGCTGCCAAGCTCGTTGCAGCGCCGCATGATGCGCTGCCCGGCGTCGGTCTCGCTGAGATAGTTCGACATGATGCGTTCCCGGGCCGCTGCGCCTCTACTGCCGCTCAGGTGCATGATGCTTGTGCCAGTGGCGGGCGATTTCATCGCGCCGGCAGATCCAGACTCCTTCGTGCTTCTGGACGTAGTCGAGGAAGCGCAGGAAGGCCGCCCAGCGCCCGGGACGACCGACGATGCGCAGATGGAGCCCGGTCGACATCATCCGCGGGGTCCTGTCGCTCTCGCGGTAGAGGACGTCAAATGTATCCTTGAGATAGGTGAAGTACTGGTCGCCGGAGTTGAAGCCCGCAGCCGCCACGAAGCGCATGTCATTGGCTTCGAGCGTGTAGGGAATGCGCAGGTGCTGCTTGCCGTTGACGTTCTCCCAATAGGGCAGGTCATCGGCATAGGTGTCGGAATCGTAGAGGAAGCCGCCCTCCTCGACCACCAGTTTGAGCGTGTTGGGGCTGCAGCGGCCGGTGTACCAGCCGACCGGTCGTTCGCCGGTCACGCGCGTGATGGTGTCTATGGCAAGCTTCATCTGGGCGCGTTCGGTGTCTTCGCCCATCCACTGGTGGTCGATCCACTTCCAGCCATGGCTGGCAATCTCGTGGCCAAGCGAGTGCATGATCCTGCCGGCTTCAGGGTAATGCTGCAGCGCCAGGCCGTTCGCCAGCACGGTGGTGTTGATACCGCGCTGCTTGAACTCGTCGAACACCCGCCAGAACGCCACGCGCGTTCCATATTCGTAGAGTGACTCCATGTTCATGTTGCGCACGCCGAAGAGCTGTGGTGCGCCGATGATGTCGGAGATGAAGTTCTCCGAATGGGCATCGCCGTGGAGGACGCAGTTTTCCGAACCCTCCTCGAAGGCGACGATGAACTGCAGCGCAAGCTTGGCGCCGTTCGGCCAGTTGGCCATCGGCGGCCGATTGCCGTAGCCGATCATATCGCGGGGGTAAGACATTGTTCGATCCTTTCTACCTGATCCGGACGGAGACTGACGCCGGCCTAGTCGCGCGGTGCGATTTCAAGATGCTTGACTGATCCGCTCAGCCGCTTGGGCAACGGATAGGCAAGGTCGCCGAACTTGCTGGTGCCGAGCCTCAGGGCAACGATGCCTTCGACCAGCTTGGTTGCGGCGGTGACGCCTTCGATGACCGGAACGCCGATCTGCTCTTGGATATGCTCGGCCAGGTCGGCCATGCCGGCGCAGCCGAGCACGATGGCGCCGATATCGTCTTCGGCGACAGCGCGGCGGCATTCCTCGACGATGTCGCGGCAGGCCGCCATGCCGGTCTCCTCGAGTTTGAGAACCTCGAGCCCGCAGGCCCTGACCTTTCGGCACTGGTGCTCGAAGCCGTGGACCTGCAGCAGGTGCTCGCAGATGATCTTGCTGCGGGCGAGCGTGGTGACCACCGAGAAGCGGGTCGCCACGATGCTGGCGACATGGAAGGCCGCCTCGGCAATGCCTATCACCGGCCCCCGCGCGATCTCGCGAGCGGCGAGATAGCCTGGGTCGCCGAAGCAGGCGATGACATAGCCGTCGACGCCAGCTGCCTCGCCCTCGCGGATCGTTTCCAGGATGCCAATCGTGCTGAGCGCCTCGTCGTAGTGGCTTTCGATCGACGGTGGCCCGCTCTTGACCGACACCGACAGAATCTCGGTACCCGGCGAGGCGACGCCTTGCGCGGCCGCCAGGTTTTTCCTCGCAAAGGCCGCGGTGGTCGTCGGATTGATGATCTCGATCTTCATGACCTGCCCCTAGCCGCCGAGATAGGCACGACGAACGTCGTCATTCTCGGCCAGTTCGTGCGACGGCCCCGACAAGGCGATCTTGCCTGTCTCGAGCACGTAGGAGTGGCTGGAGAGCTTGAGCGCCATGCGCGAGTTCTGTTCGACAAGAATGACACTGACGCCGTTGTCCCGGTTGATGCTGGTGATGAAACGGGCAATCTCGCGCACGATGATCGGTGCGATGCCGAGCGACGGCTCGTCCAGCAGCAAAAGCCGCGGCTTGGACATCAGCGCGCGGCCGATCGCCACCATCTGCTGTTCGCCGCCGGACAGGCTGCCGGCCTGCTGCCTGATGCGTTCACGCAGGCGAGGGAACCGCGTCAGGATGCCTTCGAGATCCGACGCGACACCGGCATTGTCCTTGCGGCGATACGCTCCCATCAAAAGGTTGTCACGTACGCTCATGAACGGGAAGATACGCCGCCCTTCCGGAACCATTGCCACGCCGCGCGCCACGATCTGGTCGGGTCCCTTGCCGTCGATCCGCTCGCCGTCGAACCAGATCTCGCCGCTCTCAGGCGCGGTCAGACCCGTGATAGCGCGAAGGATGGAAGACTTGCCGGCGCCATTGGCGCCAATGAGGGAAATGATCTGTCCCTCGCCGGCGGTCAGGGAGACGCCCTTCACGGCGCGAACCCTGCCATAGGACACAGCCAAGTCCCGGATCGAGAATTGCGCGCTCATAGCCCGATCTCCGTGTCTTCGGCACCGAGATAGGCTTCAATGACCTTCTCGTTCTGCTGGATCTCCGCCGGCGTTCCCTCGGCGATCTTGCTGCCGAAACTGACAACCACGATGCGCTCGCTGACCGACATGACCGCGGTCATGTCGTGCTCGACCAGGATGGGCGTGACGCCATCGTCGCGGATCTTGCGGATCAGCTCGACGCCGCGCTTGGTCTCGTCCGAGTTTAGGCCGGCGAACGGCTCATCGAGCAGGATGAGCTTGGGTCTGGCCGCAAGTGCCACCGCGATGCCGAGATTGCGCAGCATGCCGTGCGGCAAGGCCGCCGAAACCGTATTGGCCAGGCCTGTCATACCGAGCATGTCGAGCACGTGATCGGCATAGTCGCCGGCCTCGCGCTCGTCTCTCCTGGCTCGTGGCGACCGGAAGATCATGCCGGCCAGCGAGGCCTTACAATCCTTCTGGTAACCGAGCAGCACCGCTTCGCGCACGGTCATGTCCTGAAAACTGGTGTTTTCCTGGAACGTCCGCACGATGCCGTGGCGAGCCACCGCATGCGGTCCGATACCGGTAATGTCCTTGCCGTTGAAACGGACGGTGCCAGTCGTTGGGTTGAGGAAGGAGGCGATCAGCTTGAAGCAGGTGCTTTTGCCGGCGCCATTGGGGCCGATGATGGAAAGAATCTCTCCCGCATCCAGCGTGAAGTTCAGATCCTTCACTGCCGTCAGCCCACCGAAGATCTTGGTCAGTCCGCGAACTTCAAGCATTGGTTGCCTCCTCCGGCTTGCCGGAGCGCTTGACGACGCTCAGGATTCCGTTCGGCATCAACAGGATGCACAGGATCATCAGCCCGGAGAAGATGACAGTCTGATAGCGCTGGAACTCGTGCAGCAATTCGAAGCTGGTCATCATCACCAGCACCCCGACCAATGGACCGATGACGAATTCCAGGCCGCCGACGAAGCAGTAGACCATGAAGTAGACGCTATCGAGGACCTGGAAGGTGGTCGGGTAGACGTTCTGCTGGAGCGTTGCGAAGAAGGCGCCGCCGACGCCCGCGTAGAAGCAGCTCACCATGAAGGCGACGACGCGGTACTTGGCGACGTTGATCCCCAGGCTGGAAGCGAGATCCTCGTTTTGCCTGAGCGAGCGGAACACCGCACCGACTCGGCTGGTATCGAGCAACCACATGAACCCGAGTCCGAGCAGCATCAGCGTGCCGGCTAGATAGAAGAACGGCAGCCGCGCGCCCTTTTCGAAGGCGGGAATGACGGTCAGCCCGAACAGCGACAGTTCGCCTGGAAGCGGCAGGTCGACAATGCCTTGCGCACCCCTGGTGAGTGCCGGAAAGCTCAGGGCGGTCAGCCGGCAGGCCTCGGTGATACACAGGGTAATCATCGCGAAGTAGACGCCCTTGAGGCGCAGCACCGGCCAGCCGATCAGGCCGCCGAGCAGGGCCGCGACGGCTCCCGAGAGCGGCAGGCAGATCCAGAACGAGACGCCGAGACGCGACACCAGGATGGCGGTGACATAGGCACCGATCAGCGCAAATCCCGCCTGGGCAAGATTGATGCGGCCAATGGCGAAGGTCAGCCAGACGCCGAAGCTGATGAAGCTGACGGCGGCCATGGTGGTGAACACGTTGAGCAGGTAGCCGTTGGCACCAAAGACCAGCGGAATGGCGATGAAATAGGCCGCCGCGATCAAGAGCCCCAGCCCGATGGGCTTAAGCGCAGAGCTTCGCTGCACGCTTTGGGGCAGGTTCACATTCGGCATGGAGATTGTCTTTTGCATGGTCGTCTCAGCCCCAGGGCTTACCCATGATCCCGTTCGGCCTCACGATCAGGAAGCAGATCACGATCAGGAAGATGATGAGAAAGGTCAGCGAGCCCGGCAGCAGCGCGTAGCCGACGGATTCGAGGAAACCCAGGACGAAGCCACCGAGAATGGCGCCGGAGAGCACGCCGGCGCCGCCGATCATGATCATCAGGAATGCCTTGATCGAGATCGCCGTGCCGGCGCCGGTGTGGACGGCGAAGATCGCCACGAGCAGGCCGCCGGACAGGCCGGCAAGGCCGGTGCCGAGACCGAAGCCCATGGCGGAGAGCCATTTGAGATTGACGCCCTGCAGGGCCGTCGCTTCGCGGTCCTGCGCCATGGCCCTGAGCGCCCGGCCGGTCTTGGTGTAGCCGATGAAGGCCATCAGGGCGGCGATCAGCATCGCTGCGACAACGATGACGACGATGCGTCCGGTGGGCAGCCTGGCACCGAAGAGTTCGACGATGCCGGTGGCAATCGGCGGCACCCCACGCTGCTTCTCGCCAAAGACAATCAGCGCCAGGCTTTCGAGGAATACAGCCGTGCCCATGGCGAGCAGCATGGTCACCTCCTCGCGTTTGACGCGCAGCATCACTGGCCGGAACAGGAACAGTTCCATGGCCACGCCGAGCAGGCCGACTATGAGGAAGGACATGACGAGGCCAAACCAGAAAGGCAGGCCGAACACGACATTGAAGTAGTAAACGACGAACCCGCCGATCATGTAGAGCTGACCATGGGCAAAATTCACCACCTTCATGATGCTGAAGATGATGGTGATGCCGAGCGCGATCAGAGCGTAGGTCGTTCCGACGACAAGCGCGTTGAGCATAACCTGCGTCATGCGAAGTCTCCTGTGCGAGGACGGGCACTTTCGCCCATCCGGGCCCGCGCCATGCGGACCTCGTGCGAAGAAATGCGGGCGGCGGCCATGGGGGCAGACCGCCGCCCGGGTTCGTCAGTCTGGGAGTTTTCCGACGAACAGCGGCTTGTATTCACCGTTTTCAACCGCCTGGACGACAATGGGCACGGAAACCTGACGCGCCTGCCCATAGTCAGTTCGGCCGACATATTTCAGTTCGCCGCCGTCTTTGAGGAACGGGTTCTTGCCGACGAAGCCGGTCAGCGCAGCCTTGAATACTTCGGTATCTTCGAGAGCCTTCGGGCCTGCGCTCTGCAACGTCTGGATCATGATCTCCGGGCCGTAGACATAGAGGCCGGCGACATCGTTCCACTCGCCCCAGTCCTTGGTGTAGCGCTCGATGAACTTGACCATGAAGTCACTGCGGATGGCTTCGGTGCTTGCGCCGCCGGCCGCGATGAAGCCGTTCGCAGCATCGCCGGCCACCTCATAGATGGCCTTCGGATCCTGCCCGGTTTCGGTGCTCATGGTACCGGTGAAGCCCAGTTCGCGCGCCGCCTTGATCAGAGGGCCGACATCCGAAGGCGAAACGCCTGACAAGACGATGTGGTCCGGCGCGGTGCCGATCACCTTGGTCAGGATCGGAAAAAAATCCGTCGTACCGGACTCATAGGTCTCCTGGTCGGAGACGACCTCCAGCCCGAGCGCCTTTGCGCCGGCGGATCCCTCGTCGCGCTGCTTGATCGGATCGGCATTGTTTTCGGAAACAAACGCGATCTTCTTCACGCCCTTGTTTTCCATCAGCCATTTGTAGATGACCGGGCCAACCTGGTAGGACGCAACCATGCCGAGGATCGACTGGGAGGCCGGCGCCTTGTAGAGCGACTTGGAGAAGGCGTAGGGCATGTTGATCGTGCCGTTCGCCTCCATGACGGTCTTCGCACTTTCAGCCGTGGAGTCCGTGTTCGGCCCCTGGATGTATTTAACGCCTTCCGACACCAGCTTTTCGGCACCAGTCTGGGCGCCCTTGGGATCGCCCTTGTCGTCTACGCACACGACCTCGACCTTGTAGGTCTTGTCGCCGATTGCCACGCCGCCATCGTCATTCCACATGCCAGCCCGGGACTTGAACGTCTGGCACATGACGCCGCCCCAACCGGCAAACGGCCCGCTCATTACACCCAGCGCGCCGATCTTCAGAGTTTCTTCGGCATACGCCGAAGTCCCAAAGGCCAACGCTCCGGCAGCCGCACCTAATATAAGCGCCCTGCGCAGGGCACTTTGTCTTTGCTGACGCAAAATCATCTTGTCCTCCATTGTGAAACTCGTCCTTCATCTGCAATTGAACCCGTGTCAATTGGTTCAATATGCTCAGATTTCGCAGCTATGTTCCCTTGTTTTTGTTATTATTTGAGCGTAATTCTGAGACCAGAAGGTGTCAATTATTTCATTGACATGGTGTCAAAGTAGCGAGAGCCACATGAACTGGAAGCCGGAGATCAGAAAGGGCGCCGGGCCGATCTACGTAGCGATATGTGATGCGCTGGAGCGCGGCATAGCCGAAGGCCAACTGCAGCCCGGGGAGAAGCTGCCGCCACACCGCGACCTCGCCTATCGACTGGGCGTGACAGTTGGAACGATAGCGAGGGCCTATGCGGAGGCGGCGGTAAGAGGCCTCGTTGTCGGCGAGGTCGGTCGCGGAACGTTCATCAACGACTTCGACAACCATCGCGACGACATCACCCGGCTGGTGGTGCCGGAGAAGCCCCAGCCGGAGGTGATCGACCTCGGGCTGAACCTGTCTGCCATTGGCGAAGCGGACGAAATCCTCAGATCGACCTTGAAGGATTTGTCGCGGTCAGGGTCCCTTGACGCGCTTCTCACCTATCAGCCCAGCGCGGGGATGATCTCGCACCGGGCCATCGCGGCACAATGGCTGGAGGGCATCGGAATACGGGCTCACCCGGACAATGTGATCATCTGCAATGGGGGGCAGCACGGTCTGCTGATTAGCATGATGGCACTGGCTGGCCATGGCGAGGCCATTGCCACGGAGCAACTCACCTATCCGGGTGCAAGGGCCATTGCCCATCAACTCGGCATCAATCTCGCAGCGGTTCAAATGGACGACCAGGGCCTGGACCCGGCAGCCCTTCGCGAACTATGCGAGACCAAGCGGCCGAAGGCCCTGTATTGCATGCCCGTCCTGCAGAACCCGACGACGATCACCATGTCCGAACAGCGGATGCGGGAGATTGCAGCAATCGTCGAGGAGTACGGCCTCTGGATCATTGAAGACGACGTCTACGGCTTTCTGGCCGAGCACAGGCCGCGGCCTTTTGCGTCCATCATTCCAGAGCGAACCGTCTATCTCACCAGCGCCTCCAAAAGCATGGCCCCTGGACTGCGGATCGGCTTTCTGGTGGTACCGGCCAAGCTGAGCCGCTCCATCCAAGAGATCGTTACCATGAGCAACTGGATGTCGCCACCGTTCATGGCGGCCGTGGTAACCAGCTGGATGGCAAACGGGTACGCCGACAAGCTGATCGCCTGGCACCGCAATCAGGCGCATGAACGCCAGGAAGTGGCCCACCGGATCCTCGGCCCGCATGCGGAGCACGCTTCCACGTCGTGCTATCATCTCTGGCTTCAGCTTCCGGAACCCTGGCGAATGGATTCCTTCTCCGCGACAGCCTTGCGTGAGGGCGTCCGTGTGATCACCGCCGACGCATTTGCGGTCAAGCGCGACCATGCCCCTCATGCCGTCAGGCTCTGCCTGGGAGCAGCTCACTCCCTGCCGCAGATCGCGCTCGGCCTGAATCGGCTGATGGGCCTGCTCAACTCGCAGCCCAAACCCCACATGGATCTGCAATCGATCGGATACGTGTAGCTGGGTAAGTCGAGAGCTGCCGTTCAGGCCCCGGCCTTGTGTAGCGCGCGCCCGCTGTACACCGTGCCCTCGGCTTGCCCTTGTGCTCCCCGGCAAACCTCCACGCGATCAAGTTGCGGGAACTGCGATTCCAATTTATCCCAAATCCAGCGCGCGACGTTCTCCAGCGAAGGGACCGCCAGTCCTTCGATGTCATTGAGATAGGTGTGGTCGATGGTCTTGCGAACGACCTCTATCTGCTGCTCCAGCTCATAGAGATTGGCGGGCCAGCCATAGACGGGGTCGGGTTCGCCGACCAGGTGAACGCTGACCCGGAACGAATGACCGTGGAGGCCCGAGTAAGGCTGCAGCTGGTGCGCGGCCTCGAAGGTGAACTCCTTGAAAGTCTCGATCATTTCCTGTCCTGACCCTTGTCGCGTTCAACGCAGTGCTGGATATCTGCACACAGCTCCTGAGTCGGTCAATTCGATCGAAGCAGGCAATACGGTCTGCTACTTGCAGATACACGATATCGTGCTGATTATTGTGGCATATTCAACGTCGTTAATGTGTTTTTCAGTGACCTTTGTCATCGTCGAATGCAAACTGACGGTGCCGGGGAGAACGCGCAATGAAACATCTTTTGTCTTCCATCGTACGAGCAGTGGCAATGGCAACGTCATTGGCACTTTTCGCGCTGTCTGCGGCTCAGGCTGAAGACGGCAAACTCCAAGCCCCAAAAGGCCCACCTATCCTGATCATCGAAGGCAAGATCAGCGTCACAAACGGCAATGGCGTGGCATCGTTTGACCGCGATATGCTCGAAGCGCTCGGCGTCAGCTCGATCGAGACAACGACGCCGTGGTTTACCGGCATGGTCAAATTCGAGGGCGTCCCGCTTCAGAAGATCATGGAGCTTGTTGGCGCCGACGGAAAAGAAGCCGTCGCGGTTGCGCTCAACGACTACAAGACAACGATCCCGACAGAGGATTTTGCCCGCCACAACGTGCTGCTAGCCCTCAAGCGTGACGGCCAGTACATGGAGGTCAGCGACAAGGGTCCGCTGTTCATCGTCTATCCGTACGACAGCGAACCGGAGCTTCAAAGCCAGAAGTTCTATTCACGCTCGGTTTGGCAGCTGGCTCGCTTAATCATCCGGTAGGGAAGATGTCATGGCCGCTTTGTTAGCGCCTGGGTCCCGCCGTGCATTGGCGTTCCATCTGCTCAAGGCACTGCTGATCGGCACCATTGCCGCGTTCGCTGTCGCCGCGGCCTATTTGTCCGTCGTCATCTTCGAACGTCAGGCATCGATAGGAAAGCTCTCGCGATACGATGTAGCGTGGAGTGCCAGCCAGGGCGTCAACGAATATCTGCGCCTTTACCAGCGGGTGGCCTCGCTGGCTGCTTCTCCAAACCATCAGCTCAAGGCCGACACGAAGCTCCGCTTCGAGATTCTGAAGAGCCGGCTCGGTGGCTTTACCACCGGCCAATTCGAGGCATTTGTCGACGAGGCGCCCGAGCGAAAGGCGATCATTGCCCAACTGTCCGCGTTTGTCGAAAACATGGACAGCGTCATTGCCCAGATCGACGAACCCGACCATGCGCAATCCATCCTGACATCGATGGCCGCGCTGGAGTCCGAACTTATCGGCCTGGCATCGGAAGCCAACCAGTACAGCGCCGTGCAGGCAGCCAAGGTCGACGACGAGCTGCTGAGCCTGCATAGCAGCTTCTCTGGGGTGGCGATTGGCTTCTTCTTGTGCAGCCTTGCCTTCATAGCACTTCTGCGGTGGCACAACCGGCTGCTAACGCAGACTTCCGATGCCCTCAATGGCGCAAACGAGGATCTTCGCCGCACCTCCGATGACCTTGAAACGGCCAACGCCGCGGTGCTCGGCGCGAACCACGCCCTCGCCACCCAGAACGGCCTGTTCGATGCCGCCTTGAGCAACATGTCGCAGGGCCTGTGCATGTTCGATGCGGACCAGCGGCTTATCGTCAGCAACAGCAAGTTCGCCGCGATGTACGGCCTCCCCGACAGCAGCCTTGCGCCGGGGACCACCCCCCAACAGATCATGCAGGCATCGATCGACGCCGCGACCTCCACGCAACAAGGCGCCGACCTTGCCTATCGCTCCCAGCAGCAGCTGATCGAAAAGGGCCAGCCCGGCGTCCTGCTGCAGAAGCTTGTCGACGGCCGCATCGTCTCGATCCTGCATCAGCCAATGGATTCAGGCGGATGGGTTGCCACCTATGAGGACATCACCGAGCGCCATCTTTCGGAAGAGCGCATTGCCCACATGGCGCGCCATGATCCACTGACCGGGCTGCCAAACCGCCTGTTGCTGCGCGAGCGTCTGGAACAGGAGCTGGCGCATGGCCGCAGGCATCATCAGGACACCGCGGTTCTCTGCCTCGATCTCGACAACTTCAAGAACGTCAACGACACGCTAGGCCACCCCGTCGGAGATGCATTGCTGCGCGAGGTTGCCAATCGCATCTCTGGCATGGTCCGCGAATATGATGTCGTTGCCCGCCTTGGCGGCGACGAGTTTCTCGTCGTCCAGCCCGCAGTAGGGCGCGATGAGGCAGCGCATGTGGCGCAGCGGCTGATCGAAGCTCTTGAAGAACCGTATCACCTCGACGCCCACCATGTCGTCATCGGCGCAAGTATCGGAATAGCGCTTGCATCAGATTGCGACGGCGTTGCCGACGACCTGGTGAAGAATGCCGATCTGGCACTTTACCGCGCCAAGAGCGATGGACGTGGAAGCTATCAGTTTTATGCGCCGGAGATGGATGACCGGCTCCAACGCCGGCGCATGCTCGAACTCGATCTCAGGGGAGCCGATTTCGACAAGGAGTTTGAGCTGGCCTTCCAGCCAATCGTCAATCTCCAGAGCAAGCAAGTCGCCGTGGTCGAGGCGTTGCTGCGTTGGCCGGGCTGCCAGCGTGGTCAGATCCGGCCCGACGAGTTTATCCCGATCGCCGAAAGCACGGGTCTGATCGTGCAACTCGGCGCCTGGGTGCTCGAGAAAGCCTGCCGGGAAGCGGTGGAATTGCCGGGCCACGTGAGTGTTGCGGTCAATCTGTCGCCGGGTCAGTTCAGGCGGGGAAACATCGTCGGCACCGTTGCCAACGTGCTGTCGCTGACAGGCCTTGCGCCCGAGCGCCTTGAACTCGAAATCACCGAATCCCTGCTGCTCGGCGACAACAAGGAAACCTTGCTCGCGCTGAACCGGCTGCACGCGCTCGGCGTCAAGATTTCGCTCGACGATTTCGGGACGGGCTACTCGTCGCTCAGCTATCTCAGGAATTTTCCCGTCGACAAGGTCAAGATCGACCGTTCGTTCATCGCCGAGATCGCCGGCAACCGCGACCATTGCGCCATCGTCAGCGCAATCGTGAACCTTTCGCATGCGCTGGAGATGACCACCGTTGCCGAGGGTGTCGAAACCGAAGAACAGCTGTTGATCGTCCGGGCGACCGGATGTGACGCCGTCCAGGGACACTTCTTCAGCGCACCGATGTCGGCCGCACATCTCAGGCGATATCTCGAAGATCAGCGCGCCAAGCTAACGCTGGCGTAAGAAGCGCCAACGGAACGTCGAGGGTTGCCGATTTTGGATACCGTCGGCATTTCCTGATGGGCAGCAGTCACTTGTCTTCGCCGAGGAAAATCACGGCGCCCCGGTCGAGTACGTGGTGGAGCCGGTCCAGAACGTGACCCGATCCAAGTTCGCCAACGACGTAGAGATGATCGCCTTCGAAACGAACCGGCCAGTGCATGTTGCCGGCGCAATATCCGAGCTCGATCCCGGCCGCGGCATCGGCGGCCTTGAAGACCAGCCATCGTTCCGGCTCGGCGCGGACAACAATGGCGCGTTTGTCCTCCAGCAACAGCACCGCGCCATCGACAAGCCGCTGCGTGCGCGGCAGGGAGATCGCGCAGAGCGTGCCTCGATCGGTTCTCGCCGACAACCGCCGGCGAGCGATTTCGGCGGTGTCGAGCATGATGAACTCGACACGACCTTCGTGATCCAGCAGATGGAGTCGGGCGCTCAGCTGCTGGTCAGCCGCCAATCCGATAATGGAATTCAGCTTCAACATTCACCGTTCCCCTCGAACAACTGGGCACAAGCTCCGGATCCGTGGCGAACTCGCGCGGCTGCGGGCCGCCCAAGTCAGATCCCCAGATGCGCGTCGACGATTTCCCTGTCGTAGAGCTGGTCCGGAGAAATCTCGGCAACGAACGCGCCCTTCTGGATGATCAGCACACGGTCGGCCAACTGGCGGATGAAGCGGATATCCTGCTCGACGAGAATGATGCCCAGGCCCAGACTGGCCTTCAGTTCGCCGAGCTTTTCAGCGATGAGATCGACGATCGAGGGCTGGATGCCCTCGGTCGGCTCGTCGAGCAGTATCAGTTTCGGGCGCCCGGCGAGGCAGCGGGCGAGCGCCAGTATCTGTTGTTGTCCGCCTGACAGCCCTCGCCCGGGCCGCTCAAGCAGGTCCTTCAGCACCGGGAAGTGGCCGAGCATCTCTGGTATCGCGCTTTCGCCACCACGCATGATCTCCCCCATCTTCAAGTTCTCCATGACGGAGAGCAGTGGGAAGATGTCGCGACCTTGCGGCACGTAGCCGATGCCTGCTCGGGCGCGCTCGGACGAGCTGGCAAAAGTGATGTCGCGGCCGTCGAACTCGATGCGCCCCTGCGTCGTCTTGATCTGGCCGACGAGCGTCCGCAACAGCGTGGTCTTGCCCATGCCGTTGTGGCCGAGGATACCGACGACCTCGCCTGGCTTCATCGTGAAGTTGATGCCGTGCAGGATCGGAATCCGGCCGTAGCCGGAGTGCAGATTCTTGACCTCAATCATCTTCTGACTTCCCCAGATAGACTTCGCGAACCAGTTCGTTGCCCTGAACCTTTTCCATCGTGTCTTCGATCAGCACGCGCCCCTGGTGGAAGACGGTCACCGTCTGCGCGATCTGCTTGATGAACTGCATGTCGTGCTCGACCACCACGATTGCCGCCGACTTGTTGACCTCGAGGATGAGTTCGGCGGTCTTGTTGGTCTCATCGGCCGTCATTCCAGCTGCCGGCTCGTCGAGCAAGATGAGCTTGGGCTCGAGCGCCACCACCATGGCGAGCTCGACCCATTGGCGCTGGCCGTGGGCCAGTTCGCCGACCAGCCTGCCTGTCAGTGCGGTCAGGCCTAGCCGCTCCATGACGTCCCTGCCCTTGACCGCGGCGCGCGCCTTGCCATGACGAGAACGGGCGGCAACGGAGATGTTTTCCGCAACCGTCAGGTTGTTGAAGACATCGGGCACCTGGTTCTTGATGCCGATGCCCAGCTGACTGACCTGATGCGGCTGGGCCCGGGTGATGTCGACGCCGTCAAACAATATCTGGCCGGTCGTCGGCTTGAGCTGTGCCGTCAGCATCTTGAAGAAGGTGCTCTTGCCAGCGCCGTTGGGGCCAATCAGGCAGCGCAGTTCGCGCTGCTTGAGGCTGAAGTCGACGCTTGCGATGGCAACGACACCGCCAAAGCGTTTTTCGAGGCCCCGGGTCTCAAGGATACAATCGGACGAGGTCATGGCACCCTCCTTTGCTCGACGAGCGGAGCGACGTAGGGACGGAACTTCAGCCGCCGAAGAGCGTCACTGATTGTCGGCACCACACCCTTCGGGACCAGCAGGACAAAACCGATCAGGATCGTGCCGAGCACCAGGTTGGCGTTGAGAAGCTGCTGGGCACCGAGTTTCGTGGCGATCCACTGGATGGCGAAGCAACCGACGATGGGACCGAGCAGCGTGCCAGTGCCCCCCACGATCACCCAGATGATCACCTGCGCCGACTGCGCCAGCCCGAATACGTCGGGGCTGATGAACATGCCCCAATTGGCAAACAGGCAGCCGGCCAGGCCGGCGATCGCGCCGCCGATGGCGAAGGTCGCCAGCTTGTAGAAACGTGCGTCATAAACCGAGCAGTTCGGCGCGGCGTTCGTTTTCGCGGATGGCAACGACGACCTGGCCGAAGCGGCTCTTCAGCATCAGCCGCAGGCCGACATAGACCGCCAGCAAGGTGAGACCGGACAGATAGAAAAGGCCGTCAAAGGACAGTGCCAGCTCGGGTCGGCCCGGAAAATTCAAGGGGGGAACTGCCGGAATGCCATTGTAGCCACCCAAGGGCGCGGCCCCGATGACGTATTGGGAACCTGAAGTCGCACCCATGACCTTGTAGAGGATCAATGTCACCGTCAGCGTAATGACGCCGAAATAGACGTCGGTGATCCGCGCGTAGAACAGGAAGTAGCCGAGCAAGGCCGCAAACAGCCCGGGGACGACGATCGAAAGCAGCAGCGGAATGGTGCTGTCGCCAAAATTGATGACGGCGATGGCATAGGCATAGGCGCCGATACCGAAGAATGCCGACTGGCCAAAGCACAGGATACCGCCATAGCCCCAGATCAGCCCGAGGCTGAGCGCCAGGATCGCCATGATCGCATAGGACGTCAGCTCGATCATCATGATGGGGTCGACGAGCTGTGGCAGCGCCACAAGCAGGCCCAGCCCCAACACCGTGGCGGCAATCAGTCCGCCATTGCCTTGCAAACTCGCGGTCATGCCGCCCTCCTGAAGAAACGCCCGGTGATGCCTTGCGGCATGAACCGCAGCATCACGACGGCAGCGGCCAAAAGCGCCACCTCGCCGATAACCGGGGTAGAAAGATATGTGATGATCTGGTCGATCGCCCCGAACATGACGGAGGCCGAAACCGTGCCCGCAAGGATTGCCGGGCCGCCGCCGATGACGGTGATGAAGGCCTTGGCGACATAGGCAGCACCGATCGTCGGCACGATGCCGGTGATCGGTGCCATGACGCCGCCGGCAAGGCCGGCGAGCCCTGCGCCGACGCCGAATGTGACGGCGTAGACACGCGATGGATTGACGCCCAGCGCGGCGGCCATGTCGGCATTCTGCATCGTGCTGCGTGCGATCAGCCCGTAGCGCGTGAAGCGGAAGACCGCCCAGATCGCGGCAAACACAACAATTGCGATGACGATGATGATCAGCGAATAGGCCGCGATGCGGTAATCACCGATCTGCAGCGAGCCGGCCGGTGCCGAAATGCCCTCGGTGGTATTGCCGAAAATGGTGGTGGCCAGACCGACGAGCAGAAGGCTCAGCCCCCAGGTTGCAAGCATTGTGTCGCGGGGCCGGCCATAGAGAAAGCGGATGATCGTCCGTTCGATCACCACACCGATCACCCCCACCACGAGCGGGCTGACAAGCAGCGTGGCGATCCAGATGTTGATCCCGGCCTTGGTGGCGACAATCGCCGCGTAGCCGCCAAGCATCAGGAACTCGCCATGGGCGAGATTGATGACCCTCATCATGCCGAAGATGATGGCAAGTCCGACGCTGATCAGCGCCAGGCTTGCAACGGCTTTGAGAGCCTCAAAGGAAAGTACTACGAGCAGGTCCATTTCAGGCCTCCTGGAACGCTGCAGGGTCGTTCGCTCCTACACGACCGAACGACCCGCAAACTTTTGGGTCGCTCAGACCTTGATGACGTACATCGAGTTGTCGTCAGGGTTCTTCTTGAGATCGCAGACGCCCGAGGTGTCGAGCGGCTGCTGCTGCGAAAAGCTCTCCAGGATGTTGATCTTGCGGTCCTGGATCTGGCCGATATTGATGTCCATGACGCAGTGATGCGTCTGCGGATCGATCGAGAACTTGCCGCTCGGCAGGTCGAGGCTGATGCCGGACTCGAGCGCTTCGATCACCGGCATGCGCTCGGCGGTGCCCGCCCTCTTGACCCCTTCCGCCCACAGATAGACGGATTGATAGGTCGCCATGGCCAGCTCGGTCACATAGGGGTAGTCGGCGCCAAAGCGTTTGTGGAAGCGCTCCAAGAAGGCCTTGTTGGCCGGCGTTTCGAGCGCCTCGAAATAATTGAAGCACAACAGTATGCCGTTGGTCTCTTCTGGTGACAGCACCATCTGCTCGCCGCCGATGGTCATCGTCGTCGACGCCATCGGGATCTGCTTGTTCATGCCGGCGGCTGCCCACTGGCGGTAGAATGATTGATGCGCGCCGCCGACCAGGACGAGATAGAGGAAGTCCGGCTTGGCCTCCTGGATCTTCTGGATCGTCGATCCGAAGTTGGTCACGTCGAGCGGGAAGAAATCCTCGCCAACGATCTGCCCGCCGTTTTCAGTGCAGTATTTGCGGGTCCAGGCGGCGGTGATCTGGCCGTAATTGTAGTCGGCAGCCAGCGTGTAGATCTTCTTGCCCCATTTGTTCATGGCATAGGGCACGTGCTTGGATTGTTTCTGGGCCGGCGTGATGCCGGTACAGAAAATGTTGCGGTCGCACACGCCGCCCTCATATTGGGTGTTGTAGAAGTAAAGGGTATTGAGCCGCCGAAGTACCGGCCGCATCACCTCGCGGGAGGCTGACGTGATGCCGCCAAACACGGCGGACACCTTGTCCTTCAAAGCCGCCTGCTGGGAATACTGCGGATAGAGCCGCATGTCGGTCTGGGTGTCGTAGGTAACCAGGCTGATCTGCTTGCCCAGGAGCCCGCCTGCCTGGTTGATCTCCTCGACGGCGAAGGTGATGGCGTCCTGCATCGGCTTGCCGGCGGCGTCGAGACCACCTGAGAGATCGAGCAGGCTGGCGATCTTGATCGTGTCCTCTTGCGCGAAAGCTCGCCCACCGATGCTGGCCAGGCCTAGGCCCGCCGCGGCGCCAGCGCCGGTCTTGAGAAGTGTGCGGCGATTGAGGTGTGAATTCATTATCATCTTTGTTCCCCTGTTTTCCGCGGCCGACGCCAATGCGCCGGCCGACTAGGTTCATGCTTGAAAATCACATCGCGAACGTCCGCCTCGTCAGGCGCCCAGCAACTCCCGCCAGGCTTCGTCAAGGAACTTCACATCCGCCTGCCTGAGGCCGGAACCGCCGGCGAAGTGCCCGTGGCTCGAGCGGAACGGGCGAAGTTCGGCGTTCGGCATGTGCTCGACCTCGAACGCGCTGTCTTCCGGCGGAAAGTAGAGGTCGCAGTCGCCCGGCATGACGATCGCCTTGGCCTTGATGGCACCGAGCGCCTTGCGGAAGTCGCCGTTGTAGAGCTCGTTATCGCTGATGTCGCCGGACTGCCAGGTGCGGATCATCGCGACCATGTTGTTGGCGTCGCGCAAGTTGAACCACTGCTCCCAATAGCCGACGATGAAGTCCTCGACGGAGGCGTAGCCGAGCTCGAGATATTCCTCCTTGCGGAAGAATTCCTGAGAGAAGCCCCAGCCGGCATAGACGCGCCCCATGGCGCGCAGGCCCTTGAACGGCTGGTCGTCATACCAGCCTTCCTTGAAGGAATCGTCGGCCGTCAGTGCCGCCTTCACGCCCTCCAGCATGACGTGGTTATGCTTTGCCGTCCTTGCCGAGCCGGCAGTCGGGCAGATTGTCTCGACCATTTCGGGATAGAGCGCTGCCCAATGGAATGTCTGCGCGGCGGCCATCGACCAGCCGGTGACCATCTTGATCTTGGTAATGCCGAACTTCTCGGTCAGCAGGCGATGCTGCGCCTTGATGTTGTCGTAGTAGGTGACATGCGGGAAGCGCGCCTTGTTATAGGGCGCCGGCGTGTTGCTCGGCGAGGACGACAGACCGTTGCCGAAGACGTTGGGGATAATGATGAAATACTTGCTCGGGTCGAGCGCGCCGCCTTCACGGATGACCCACTGGTTGTCGTAGTGGGTCGAGGCCATGTAGGTCAGCAGGAGAATGACATTGCTCTTGTCGGCATTCAGCCTGCCAAACGTTTTGTATGCCAGCTTTGCGTTGGGGAGGGTCATCCCTTTCTGGAGTTTCAGATCTCCAAGCTCGAAGATTTCGTAGTCAACTTCTTTGTCTATCTTCCACTGCGCCATAGCTACCTCCTGCATTTGGCAATAGTTCAGGGTTCAGCCGCCCCACTCTGGGCGGCCGTTGTGATAGTTCCGATCAGGCAATAAGTATTCTTTCCAACCCGCAAGGGTCAGTTGCTGACTACCTCAAAACCTCCTGGCGTATTTCTCCGGGCGCGAGCCGCAGGCGGTAGAAAAACGCAAAAACCCCGCGCACTCAGAAACCTGAGTTTGCGCGAGGTCAATCTTGATCCTCTATGAAACGCAGCGCTTTTGCTGCGGAGATTGGCTCACTTGGAGCCTTCGGAAGCCTCGAGGCCTCACGAACACTTGGATATTATTCCATCAGGCCGTAGGCGTCAACCAGGGCCGCGGAAATTGCGGCGACCGACATCTGCTTGGTCATGGCTTGCCGTCGCAGGTAGTCATAAGCCTCGTTGGCACGCAGCTTCTTCTGCGTCATCAGGATGAGTTTAGCCTGCTCGATCTGCCGCGAGGCATGCAGCGTCTCTTCGAGTTTCGTTACCTTGTTGAGTAAACGCCGTTCGTAGCTGAATATGTTGCGTGCCAGAGCAAGGTTGGACAGGATCGCGGCCGGCTGGCATGGCTTGACTAATACCGCCTGAGCATTGGAAAGCCTGAGCACATCGACCGGCACCCCCTTGTCGCCGTCGACGACTGCCACGACGGGCACCGGCGGCGCACCGGAAAGCCATGGGGCGGCCGCAAGCACTTCGGCATCGATTGCCACCAGTGCGAAGTCGAACCCGATTGGCGGCAGTGTTGGCGCTGGCCAGGCCATCTCGACGCGGCATCCAACCCGCCTGATCTCGCGCGCGACGGCATCGCCCTCGCTGTCGCGCGGATGGACAAGCAGCACCGTCGACTGGCGCAATTCCGCCTGCACGCCACCCGATCCGCGCGTAGCCCTTGGTTGCGCAGCACTTGCACGCTGCGAGCCGTCGGCGCCGGCTCCGTGGGAACTACGAGAAGGACCGCTCATGACCGAACCTCGTATGCTGAGCTCTCAGGCAAGTCGGCCACCCTCATGTGACGAGAAACGGATCGGGCCGCAGCGCTACCATCGATTCCCGCAAGATGTCGAACCGGCCGTGATCATCCGCCTTGCCGATCCGCGTCCAGAGCTCTGCGTGGCTGTTCTTGTAGTCGATGCCTATCCGCCCCTGAGGAGCAGCCATCTCGCGGCCAAGTACCGCCGGGCGCAAGGTGTCGGTGTCCATGCTGTTTGTCTCGGCGACGGCCTGGGCGAAGAGGTGAACCTGGAAATATGCAGCCTCGGCACACATGTTGGTTGACTCATCCTCGCCGAAACGCTGCTTGAAGAGGCGAATGAAGCGGTCGTTTTCTTCATTCTCCACGCTCTCGAAATAGGTCGCAGCGGTGATGTGTCCGGCCCCGACGTCCGTTCCCATGAGCCGCAGTTCCGCCTCGCAGGTGTTCAAGCTGCCGATGGGCATGTTGTCCGGGGTGAAGCCGGCGTCAGTGTAGGCCTGGTAGAAGTGAGAGATCGCCTGACCGACGACCGTCGAAAAGATGACGTCGGGCTTGTTGTTGCGCAGGTCGCGGATGATTGGACGAAAATCGTTCGGGCTCGCACCGAAACCCAGATATTCCTCGCCGACGATCGTGCCACCCTGGCCACACACCAGATCGCGAACGATCCGGTTGGTCCGCCTGGGATAACAATAGTCGGTGCCGAGCAGGTAGAACCGGTTACCGTGGGTCGTGAGCAGGTAGTTGATCAGCTCGATGGTGTTCTGGTTGGGCGAGGACCCGGTGTAGATGATGTTGGGCGAGAATTCGAAACCCTCGTAGCGCGTCGGATACCAGAGCAGCGCATTGACCCGCTCTACCAGCGGCAGAACAGCCTTGCGGCTTGTCGAAGTGTAGCAACCGAAGATCGTCGTGACGCGATCCTCGATCAAAAGCTTCCGCGCATAGTGGGAATAGAGTTCGGTGCTGGATGTCGGATCATAGATGATCGGCACGATCTCACGGCCATTGATGCCGCCGGCCGCGTTGATTTCGGCGATGCCCAGCAACGTGCCCTTGAGCTGCGTCTCCTCGATCGCTCCGGTATCTCCGGATTGCGAGAAGAGGACGCCGACGCGCCAAGGCTCGCCCGTCGGACCCATGCTCAACTGCCGTCCATGGCAAGATGAAATGCGAACATCTTATCCTCCGCCTTCCAGCCCCTCGTCAGCCGGCTTCCGGCCATGGCCGGCGCAACTTATGACGCTGCTGCCGAAAGCCACCCCTACGAGGAATTAGTTATTCCTAACATACAAGCATGGTGGGACCAATCGAAAATGGGCTGCCCACACCGGGGCGTCCATCCGTTCGACGCCGACAGCAGGTACCGCGGACATCACGGCCCTACCCCAAGGCGTCCGGCGGATCGCTGCAATTTGCCTAGTTTTGGCATACAGCGGCCACCAGCCCTTCGGCCGACCGACACGCATCCCCACCAACCGTAAAGACCGCGCATTCGAGCGTGTCGGCCATCTTGGCACCTTCGAGATCGAAAGCCATCGGCCGTGCCCCATTCGGGAATACCTGGCGCTCGAGGATCCAGGTCAGCTGTTTGCGGACGATTTCGGGATCCATGTCAGGCGAGCGACTGATAACCGCATCGACGCCGAGCTGCGGGTTCGCCAGGCAATCGTGCCAAGCCTGGCGGGTGATCGCCTGCAGCTTGCCGGCAAGGCCCGGCTCCGTCTCCAGCACCGAGTTGAGCGCCACAAGCGCGCCTGAATAGGTGTCGAGACCGTTATCGGCGAAGTAGAGGAACTCGAGGGCGCTGGTGTCATAGCCGCGCATCTGCATGGCAAACTTCAGCGTCGCATCGAAGCAGGTCGCCGCAAGCACCGAGCGCTGCGCCACCAGCCGGTCGCGCTCCTCCGGCTGGACGCCGAGATAGGTGTAGCTGTCCGGCGCAAGGCCGTTGCGCTTGAGCAGCAGCGGCAGCAGGCGCGCCGAGGTGTCGCCGTTCGGCCCGCACAAGGTGCTGCCAGGAATGTCAGCCAGCGTCAGGCGCTTGTCGTCGGAGAGATAGCCGAGGCAGCAAGGCGTGTGTTCATAAATCGGCACGAGGCATGAGATCTCAGCCTCGCCAGTGCGCAGCGCGCGCTCGAAAACCGAGGATACATCACCGTATCCGATATCAGCTTCGCCGCCCACAAGGGCGCGTGTCACCAGCGACGAACTGAAACCCTCGACGAAGGTGCAGGACAGGCCGTGGTCGCCGAAATAGCCGGCGTCAACGGCGTACAGGAACGGCGAATTCTGCCCCTGAAACAGGTAGTTGAGCTTGAAACGCAGTTCCATTCCATAAAACCTCGAACTTTCGGAACGGTCGTTCTTGAGAAACAGATTCTCCAGAAACTATTGTATCCAAATTGGCTGCCGCCTTGGTGGCTTTAGCGGTTTGTGATATAACCCAAACATTCTGTTTTCAAGCTACCCATCAAAGGAGTGATCATGGGATTTGCGCGGACAGCACTGCTGGCCCTCATCGCGGTTTTCGGCGTGAGCGCGGCAAGTGCGCAGGACTACAAGGTCGCCCTCGTCAACGCCGACACGATCACGGTCGGCACTTCGGGTTCGGCGCCGCCATTCAGCATGACCAACGCCACGGGCGAGCTTGAAGGCTTCGATATCGATGTCATCAACCTGATCGCGAAATCGCTCGGCGTCACCGCCAAGTTCGAGAAGCTCGACTTTGCCGGCCTGCTGCCGGGGCTGACCGCCGGGCGCTTCGACGCGATCGCCTCCGGTGTGAGCCGCACACCGGAACGGCTTGCCTCGAAGGACTTCTTCCTGCTGTCGCCCTACATCGTCAACGGCGTCGCCGTGACCCGCCGCGAGGCCGACACCGGCATCACAGGCTGGAAGGATGTCTGCGGCAAGACCATGGGTGCCGTGCGCGGCGGCTCGTTCCAGAAGGTCGCCAAGGAGAAGCTGCCGGCAGACTGCGTCTCCGAGAGCCGCGAGTATCCCGGTTCGACGGAGCTGTTCCTCGACCTCGAGAACCGCCGCATCGACTTCGCAGCGCACGACTTCCTCGGACCAAAATATCTCGCCAAATCGGGCAAGCTCTCGGGCGTCGTCACGCTTGACGATCTGCTCTCCACCGTGACCCAGAGCGTCGCCGTCAACAACAAGAACAAGCCGCTGGCCGACGCTATCGACGCCCTGTTCGAGACATGGCGCAAGGATGGCACGCTGCAGGGCCTCGCCGACAAGTGGTTCGGCGCGTCGATCGATTGGTCAAAGGCACAGTAGCTAGCGTAGCCGGAGGGGTGGCCGGACATGGAAATTGCGATTGCCTGGCTGCCGCGGCTGTTGACCGCGGCAGTTCTAACGATTGCGCTGTCGGCAGTGATCTTCACGCTGTCGGCGCTGTTTGGCCTCCTGCTGTCGCTCGTCCATTACGGCCGCGAGAAATCGCTGGCGCGCAAGGGCATCGAGGCATTCAGCGCCTTCTTCCGCTCGGTGCCGGAACTGGTCGTCCTGTTCCTGTTCTTCTTTGGCGGGCCACAGATAGGCATCGATTTTGGCCCCATCGGCTCGACCATCATCGCCTTCACGCTGGTCGGCATCGCCTTCGACTACCAGGTGTTCAAGGGCGCGCTGGCAACCATCCCGTTCGGCCAGTACGAGGCCGGCAAGGCGCTCGGCCTGTCGTCGCAAACAGTGTTCCGGCGCATTCTCATCCCGCAGGTATTGCCGCTGGCACGCAAGGGCTGGATCACCTACGCCATCGGCACGGTCAAGCGCATGTCGATCGCCTCGGCGGTGTCGGTCAGCGAAATCCTCTACGTCACCAAGCAGGGCATCGCCGCCACCAACGCGCCCTTCACCTTCCTGGCGCTTGCCGTGGGCCTGTACATCCTGATCGTGACGCCGCTGCTCGTCTTCAACGAGCGCAAGCCGAAGCAGGCGATGGCGCGATGAGCATCCTTCTCGACCCCAGCTACCAGCACATGCTGCTCAACGGGCTCGGCATGACGCTGCTGATCTCCGTGATTGTCATTTTCGTGTCGAACCTTCTGGCTTTGCCGCTCGCCATCTACATGCAGCGGCCAAATGGCGTCTTCCGGCGGCTGATCATCGCCTACAGCTTCTTCGCTCGCGCTGCACCCGTGCTGGCATTGCTGTTTGCACTATATTACGGCCTGCCCCGGCTCGGCATCTATCTCGAGCCGGTGCCCTCTGCGCTGATCGGCCTGATATTCGCTTCGACCGCCTACAACCTCGAATTCCTGCGCTCTGGCTTCGAAAGCGTGCCCGCGGGCCAGCTCGACGCGGCCAAGGCGCTCGGGCTGAAACCCGTCGCCATCCACTGGAAGGTGATGACCCCACAGGCTTATCGGCTCGCCGCACCGTCGCTGTTTTCCAACGCCATCCAGATGGTCAAGGGCAGTTCGTTGGCCAGCCTGGTCGCCATCGACGAGCTGACTGCAGCGTCGACCACGATCATTGCCGAGACCTACAAGGCAATCGAAGTGCTGCTGGTCGTATCGGTATTTTATCTCGCGATCGCTGCGGTGATCATCGGCTTGCAATATCTCTATGAATCCCGCCAGCGCCTCCATCGACGCTAGGTCTGGCGGCGTCATGGCTTCCCGCAACGGCCTCATGCGCCACTGGGTGCTGATGAGCCATCAGGCGCGATAGCGCTGAGCATCGGATTTCAGCCAGCATGTTGTTCATTTGGCTCGGTTGAAAACCGGTCGCGGAGACGACCAAGCCTGAGGTCCCAATTTGGACCTGGCCTATCCATCTCGAAGCGGGCGCTTCGAAGTCGAAGTGCCTGCTTCGCTATCAGACCGCGCCACAATCGACCGGGCGATCGAGCAGCGCAGCGATCACAGCATCACCCGTGCGTCTCAGCCCTTTGCGGTACGCTTCTTCTTTTCCGGATCGTCGAAGGTCAGCGTGTGGGCGATGGCACTGGCCTTGAGCGACTTGCCGCGTACCTCGAGCTTCACGCCTTGCCTGGCGTAGGGCACGTCGAGACGGGCAATCGCCATCGAACGCTTGGTCAGCTTCGAATAGGATGGGCAGGTGATGACGCCGACCTTCTTTCCATCGGCCCAGACCTCGTCGCCGAGATCGGCCATCTTGTCGCCTTCGATCAGCATGCCGAAGATCTTGAAGCGCTCGTTGCCCTTCTGGCGGTAATGTTCCTCGGCACCGCGGAAGCCGGTCTTACCAGGCGAAACGGTGAAGTCGAGGCCGAGTTCCCACAGGCTGTCGCCGGCCGGCTGACCGGGAAGCGGGTACATCTGCGAGTTGTCGTAGGGGAAAAACAGCAGGTAGCTCTCGACGCGCAGCAGGTCGAGCGTGCTGAAGCAGCACGGAATGATGCCCATCTCCTTGCCCTCGGACAAGATGGTGTCCCAGACAAGCCGCGCATCCTGGCCGCGCACGAAGATCTCGTAGCCGCGCTCGCCGGTGTAGCCGGTCCGCGAAATGGTCACCGGAGCGCCAAACAGCGTGGTGTGGACGTGGTGGAAATAGTTGAGGTCGCGAATGCCCGGCACGTGCTTGGCAAGGAAATCGACCGCCACCGGCCCCTGCAGCGAAAGATCGTGCAGGTCGTCGTCGAACAGCACGGCGCAGTTGCGGCCCGCCGCCTGCTTGATGATCTCTTCATGCGCGGTGCCGGTGCCAGAGACCAGCATCCATGAGTTGGGGCCGTTGCGGTAGATCACGCAATCGTCGATCAGATGGCCGCGCTCGTTGAGCATGGCGGCATAGACCGAACGACCCGGCTGGATCTTTGCGACGCTGCGCGTCGTGACATACTCAAGAACCGCGATCGCATGCGGTCCAATCAGGTGCATCTTGCGCAAGCCCGAAACGTCCATCAGGCCGGCCTTGGTGCGGATCGCAACATGCTGGTCGAACGGGTCGGCATCGTAAGTCCACGCGGTGCCCATGCCGCTCCAATCCTCGAGATTGGAACCCAGCGCGCGATGGCGGTCGCCGAGGGCCGTAAAGCGCCAGCTCAAAGTCATTGTATCCTCCGGTAATTTTGGCAAACAGATTTCGTGCCGGCGCGGCAGACATGCGCCAGAACTTTTGTTCGTCGCTCCACATGAGTATGGCCAGCGACAGAATTTCAGGATTTTTTGTGGAGGCGATGGGCCTGAGCGCCCTCCAACGCTCAGGCCAGGCGGAGCGCGGCCGCGCCGGCTCCGCCGATCACCTGGTTCGACTGATCAGCCAGCCAGGCCGGCGGCCAGGGCAACGCCCGCTGCGGCGATGCCGCCACCGCCCACCTTGAGCGCTGTGCGCCAGGACAGGCGCGCAACGAAGGTTGCCAACGAAAAGCCCATCGCATGCAGGACCACGGTCGAAGCGACAAAGCCCAGCCCGTAAAGGAAGGCATTGCTGGCGATTGGCAATTCCTGACCATGGGCAAAGCCATGCAGGCCGCCAAAGACAACGGTCATCGCAAAGGCCGCGCCGAACGGCACTCGGCTGCCCAGTGCAACGATTGCTCCAAGAAGAACGACCGATCCGGCAATGCCAAGTTCGACGAAGGGAAGCGACAGCCCGGTCATGCCAAACACCGCGCCGGCGATCATGCCGATGACGAAGCCCAGCGGCAGCCAACGGAACACCGGCTCGTTGTCGGCATTCTGCCCGGCCCAGATGCCGACTCCGGCCATGGCAAGGATATGGTCGAGCCCGGAGAGCGGGTGAGATAGTCCCGCTCCAAGGCCGCCGGCTTCGGGCAGAAAATGCGCGTAGCTCGGCATCGTCGACGCGACATAGGCAACAGCAACCGCTGCAGCGATCCGCGTCATCTTCTTCGTGTTCGTTGTCGTGTTCACCATCAACTCCTGTGGCCGGCCGCAGCCGGCCTTGTCCAAGTGGTTGTCTGTTACTCAGCGGCGACCAGATCAGTGCGGCGCAGGTTGGCGTCGATCACGTCGCCATTTTGTGCCGCCAACGACGCCATCAACCGCATGATGACGCACGCCGCGAGCCGTGCCGCCGTGCCGCTGATGTCGAAGATCGGGCAAAGCTCGGTGAGATCGATGACGCTGACACTGCCTCGCTTGGCGATCATGTCGGCGATGCGCATCATCTCCCGCGACTCGATGCCGCCCGGCTCCGTCGAGGTGACGCCAGGTGCTGCCGACGAATCCATGACGTTGAAATTGAAGCTGAGATACTGCGCGTCGGTATCGCCCCAGACCCGCTCGATCGAGCGCTCGACCAACGGGTAGATGCCCCCGTCAAACAGGTCGAACATCGAGTCGAACTCAAGGCCTCTCTCCTTGGACAGGTCGATATGGTCCTTCGGGTTCATAGCGTTTCGAGCACCCAAATGCGCGACATTCTTGATATCGAGATTGGGCAGCTCTGTGATGCGGGCCATGGCGCAAGGGGCAAGATTGCGCTCGCCGGCCCAGCTGTCGGCCATGTCGAGCTGGGCGCTGAAATGCATGTAGCCCATCTTCTTGTTTGCGCCGATATGGTCGGAAAGCGCGCGCGCCGCGGCGATCGAGATCGAGCGGTCGCCACCGCAGATGATCGGCGTGAGGCCGGATTTCAGCACTTCGCGGACCGCACGATAGATGCGCTCGTGCGCCACCTCCGGGCTGACCTTCGGCATCGAAACGTCGCCGCAATCGACAGCCGCGCCGTGCAGGTCGACATTGTATTCGAACCAATAGGAGAAGTACTCCTGCGAGACGAGGCGGAATTCGCGCGGTCCGTCCTCCGATCCGGGCTTGCCGACATTGCCCTCGTCGAAGGGCACGCCGACGAAGGCATATTTGGCGCCGCAGGCCTTGAGCGCTTCGGCGTTCAGCGGCACGTGGGCCGAACGCAGGAACGTGATCAGGCCAGGTGCGCGGTAGTTGTCACCAGCGTCGCCGCCTAGTGGCGAGAACAGGTGGGCGTAGGATTTTGCTGGGTTCATGACTGTATCTCCTCCTCAAGAATTCTTACGGTTGCTTGCCCTGCTGACGCAGCGTCTGGGCTCGCGAGCCGAGATAGTGGTAGATCATGTTGACCGTCATCTTGGCGCTGATCTGGCTCGAGTCGAAGTAAGGGCAGAGCTCGACGACATCGAGAATGTCGCAGCCGTGTCGGCCAGCGATCCGCGCGAACTGGATCGCTTCGCGCCCCTTCAGGCCGTAGCATTCCGGCGAAGTGGAGCCGGGCATGCAGCTCATGTCGATCGAGTCCGTATCCCAGGTGAAGTAGAGCGTGTCGGCGTCCTTCTTTACCCGTTCGAAAATCTCGTTGGCGCACACCTCCAGCCCGCGCTCGATCATCTCGGGCATGGTGACGACGCGGATCTCGTTGTCGACGTAGAAGTCCCACCAATCCTTGGGATTGAGCCCGTTGCGCGAGCCCATATGCGCCATGTTCCGGGCGTTGCAGTTCGGCAGGTCGAGTGCGCGCGGCGCGCCGGAGCAGTTGGTGATCAAGTTGCCGGCCCAGTCCGGTCCGGCGTCGAGGTGGCTGTCGACATGCAGGTAACCCATCTTGCCGGCGCCGGTGAAACGCGACAGCGCCTTGGCGCCAGGGATCGGCAGAGAGTGATCGCCGCCGAACAGGATCACCTTGGCGCCACCTTCGAGGCATTCGGTGACGTAGTCGGTGGTATATTCCTGCGACTTGACGTTGTTGCCGGGCACTGTCGGTACATCGCCGCAGTCGACGATGCGGAAATAGCTCAGCAGGTCGACGTCATATTCGAACATATAGGGGAAGTACTGCGTCGTTGCCTCACGCAGACCTGAAGCACCCTGCGAAGCGCCGGCGCGCACGATCTGGCCCTGGTCCCAAGGCACGGCCAGAAAGCAGATCTTCGCGCCCATTTCCCGGATCTTGTGGCGGTCCGGCGGGCAGTAGGGCGCGCCCATGAAGGTCGCGAGACCCCGCGATTTGAACGCGCCGTTGTGCAGTTTCGGGGAATAGATGTGGTCGTTCTCGCCGAATTGCTCGGCAGGGCCACGATGTTGATGTGGCGTGAACTGCCACTTGGCTGTGTCTGCTTTTCGATCAAGCATGCTGCTGTTCCTCCCAACAGATGTAACTACTGAAGTGTTTGCCCAACCGGGGCCAACGCTGGAAATGGAGCTTCTTCCTCAAGCTCGATATGGGTCAGTTCCATTTCGCGCCCGGACAGCACCTTACGTGAAGGCCTCCCGCAGTCGGGACAGCGAAGATTGGAAACAGAGATCGGCGAGCGCGCCTCGGCGCAGTGCTCGCAGAATATTGTCAGCGGCACCTCTTCGATGTGCAGCTTGGCGCCTTCGCAAAGCGTGCCGCGCGTCGCCGGGCCGAAGCAGAAATAGAGCGAGCGGGCAATGCCGCACATGACGCCAAGGCGCACATGCATTCCGGTGACCCGCGCGCTGCCGTTGCGCGATGCGTGATCGCTGGCGAGATCGATCATGCTTGAGGCGATAGTGAGTTCGTGCATGACGCCAACCTCACGCGTGCAATGTGTTGCGGATGGATTCGACCCGTGCCTGCAGGTCTCGCGCGAGGTCCTGCAATTGCTGTTGGCGGGCGCGGACAATCCAGTCGAGCCATTCCGTCATGCCCGTGCCGTCACGCGCCGAAACGACGATGGTTTCGATCAACGGGTTGACTTCACGAGCGCGAGCAATGCAGGCCTCAATGTTGAAATCGCAGTAGGGCGCCAGATCCGACTTCGAGATAACCAGAAGGTCGGCCGCGGCGAACGCCTCCGGATATTTGACCGGCTTGTCGTCGCCTTCGGTCACCGACAAGATGACAACCTTGTGCGCTTCGCCAAGATCGAAGCCGGCTGGGCACGCCAGATTACCGACGTTTTCGATGAAAAGTACCCCGCCCTGCTGCAGCGCAAGCGATGCAAGCGCGCGCTGGATCATGTCGGCGTCGAGGTGGCAGCCCTTGCCGGTGTTGATCTGCACCGCCTGGGTGTCGGTGGCGCGAATGCGGTCGGCGTCGTTGGAGGTTTCCTGATCGCCCTCGATCACCCAGGTCGGGAACGTGCCTTTCAACCGCTGCAGCGTTTCGACCAGCAAGGTGGTCTTGCCCGCTCCGGGGCTGGCGATCAGATTGAGCCCAAGCACGCCATGGCCACAGAGTTCGCCTCGGACGTCGTCGGCAAACATGCCGTTCTTGGCCAGGATCTCCTGCTCGATCTGCACCAACCGCTTCTGGCTCATGCCCGGCACGTGGGTCTTCGCGGCGTCCTTGCCAAAATGCAGGTCGCTGTGGCGCGGATTTTCGACTTGGCGGGGATCGTTGTCGTGATGATGATCGCCATCATGACCATGATGATGGGAATGACCGTGGTCGTGCCCGTCATGATGATGGTGGTGGCCATCGTGATGGTGATGGTGATGCTGGTGCTCATGGCTTCCATCGAGCTCGGCATCGCCCTTGCCATCGATACGAATGTTCTCAGGCCCGCAGCCGCATACCTGGCACATGGCTATCTCCCGCTTTTGGTCGTGGACGGAGTCTTGCTCCTGGCATCTCCGGCATAATGCAGCAGGCCCCAGGTCACCTCCTTGAGGTAACGCATCGCCGCCGGGATCGGCGCGCCATGCGGCATGAAGCTGCCGAAGTAGATGCCGTCGATATTGCGCGAGATGAATGCCGCCATCTCTTCGGGATCCGGGCAGGTAAACATGCCGATCTCGACGCCCTGGCGGATGCAATCGGCGAGAACCCTCTTTTCGGACTCATAGAAGTCCTCGACGAAGCTATCGATGAACCTGGGGCCGGCGTCCTTGGCACCACCGGCATTGACGAACATGATGCGCACGAGGCTGCGCAGCGTCTCTGACATCTCGACATTGAGATCCAGGTAGGCACTCAGCAACTCGGCCGGACTGTCATGCCGTGCAACGACCTCGCCATAATTGGTCATCAGTCGGTCGAGCGCATGAAGCACCGAAGACTGGTAAAGCGAGTCCTTGTTCTTGAAGTAATAGTAGATCAGGGAATGGGCAACACCCAGCTTTTTAGCAATAAGCGGGATCGTCACGCTCTCATAGTCTTCTTCAGCGAAGCATTCGAGCGCCGCCTCCAGGAGGGACTCCGCCCGAACACCAGGATTGCGGTAGAAGCGGACCTTGGCCCGTTTGACCGATTTCACGCGATCTTCAAGATGAATGAGGGCAGCGGATACCATTGATGCTTCCTGATTTCGAGCAAGGTTCGACGCAGTGCGTCGCTTCAATATCTGAAGGAGGTCAAAGTACTGCCTCAGATGTCGAGGGCGGTAGGGCTTGCGATTGCTCTTTCGACCTTGACGCTACGTAGCTTTGACATCTGTGTCAACGACCTTTTTTTCTCAGTTTGGCGTTCGAGGTCCAAAGTGGCCTCCCCAACAACGCGCCAATTCAAACTTCCCAGGATCCGAGCAAGCTGCGCTTCACTTGTCGTGTTAATTGAAATTACAGCGAAAATTGGCGCCGTCCTGGTGTCAGTCTCTCCCAACGGAGTTACCCGCTCTCCATCGCACACTCAATGCAACAAGGAGCCCACGGCGCTCCATATATGCACCAGCGCTAATCTTTTTACATCAATGTCAACGATATCATTTGACAGCAAAAACAAACTGCCGCAACGTAATAGCCAGATGAGTGGGCATCCCTGGCGACAGAGTTCGTGGTGCGCCCCTCATCCCAAAATCTGCTGGAAACTGGGGCCATTCAAACAGGAGAACCCCGCCGCAAATTCCCGAACCCAAAACAGACATAGCTGCCGCGCAAGCCCCGGTCAGTGCTATGCCGGCTCCGGCAGGTAGGGAACGCCTATCGATTTCGAAACAGGCCCGAAACAGCGATCTGATCCTGTATTCGTGTTCATTTAATCTTTGGAGGAGGATGAAATGACTATCGCTTCAGATAATCCAGACAATGAAATACGTCGCGAATTGAACCGACGACTGACCATCATTTCAGCCCCCGGCTATGAAGATCCGGCCCGGGCCGACATATCGGGTCGGGAGATCGGCATCTGGTTCGTCGTAACGGCGGCGATATTGATCGGCGCGCTTGCCATGTGGAGTGGAGGCAACTGATGGCCGCCCCCGCACCAAAATTCACCGGCGCCAGTGCCGCCTTCGGCACGCTGCCGGTGCTGAAAGAAGAGCGCGAGCTCGGTTTCATCGATCATTCATGGATCAATATCGGTCTCGCCATCGCCACATGGGCCTTCCTGCTCGGCGGCAGCACTGCCCTGGTCGTCGGAGCACGCGACGGCATTTATGCGATCATCATCGGCAACGTCATCGGCGTGTCGATCATGGCCGTCAGCGTCTGCATCTCGACCGGCAAGTTCGGCATCGAGCAGTTCACTCTGATGCGCAGCGTTTTTGGACCAACCGGCATCCTAATCCTTGTCGGATTTTTCCTGGCCATCTACGGCGTCGGCTGGTCTGCGGTTCTGTCGATCATGTTCGGGCGCGCGATTAGCGGCGTCATGAACCAGGTCGGCGGCACGCATATCGGCGAAAACGACCTCGGGGTCACGCTGTTCGCAATCCTCGCGATCGCGATCTCGTGGCTCTTGCTATGGAAGGGCCCAACCGCCGTCAAATGGCTCAACCGCTTTGTCGGCCCTGGCAAGCTCATCTTATGCTTCGGCATCCTGTTTCTCATCTTCAGCCACAAGAGCTGGAGCGACATCGCCAATGCCGCGCCGCTTGCGCCGTTTGATGACAAGCGGATCAACTTCATGATCGCGGTCGAATTCAATCTGGCGGCCGGTTTTGGCTGGTGGCCGGTACTGGGCAACATCTCGCGGTTCACGCGCACCCCGCGGGCAGCGCTGTGGCCAAACCTGATCGGCATTTTCGCAGCAGCTGTGCTCGGCGAACTGGTTGGCCTGTTTGCAGCGCTCAGCCTGGGATCGCATGACCCTACCGCTTGGATGATCCCGCTGGGTGGCGCCTTTGTCGGAGTGACAGCCCTGCTGTTCGTTGGCCTGGCAAACATTACCGCCATCGTCAGCATCTTTTACGGCATGTGCCTGGCGATGCGGCAAGCGGGTGGGCGCTATTTCGAAGCGCTCCCATGGGGGGTGCTGACTGGCGCGCTGTTTCTTCCAGTCATCGTCATCGCCTTCTTCCCCGGCCAAATCTACGACAACTTCTTCAAGTTTCTGGCCTGGACAGCGCTCGGCTTTGCACCCCTTTCAGGCGTGACGGCGGTCGACTACCTGATCCTGCGTCGCGGCCGCATCAAGCAATGCGACGTCTTCAACGACGGTGCCGATTCCGACTACGCCTTCTGGGGCGGCATCAACCCGGCATCGTTTGTGGCTTTGGCCGCCGGCGGCGCTGTCTATTATGCGCTGTTCAATCCTCAATCGCTGGCAGCGCATGGTCCGTTCGTCTGGGTCAGCGCCTCGGTGCCCGCCTGCTTTGTGGCGGCGATCGTTCACTACGTCCTGACCAGGACGATGGTGATGCCGGCAAGGCGCGGGGGATATTGATCTCGATTTTGGGTGATCCGTTCATGTGACGGATCACCCAAGTCACCTGAACTTGCCAACGCCGCACCCCTGCATCAGCACATGGTTCCGGATTCCAGCGATCATGAAAAAAGCCAGGGAACCATTGTTGCACAACGCAATTGGTCGGGAGGTCCGCGCCTTTCGAACCAGGCACGGCATGAAGGTGAGCGACCTGGCGATGGCTGCCAACCTGTCGGTCGGCATGTTGTCGAAAATCGAGAACGGAGGTATTTCTCCCTCCCTGACGACCTTGCAAGCAATATCACGCGGCCTGGCCGTGCCGATTACCTGGTTGGTGAGCCGCTTCGAATCTGAGCGCACTGCCGTCTTCGTAAGATCCGGCAGCGATGCTGCTCCTGACTTCGAGCCAGCCAGCCATGAGTGCAAGTCCCTTGGACACCCCGACGTCAACGCCAATGGACTGCGTGTCGAGCCCTGTATGATCACTCTCACATGCGAGACCGACGTGTTTCCGGTAAGCAGTCATCAAGGCATGGTTTTCCTTTACATACTGCAAGGCGAAATCGTGTTCCGCCATGGGGCAATCCCCTACAGGTTGACCCCAGGTGATAGCCTGTTCTTCGACGCAGCGACCCAGCACGGTGCCGACGAGCTGGCCAAATTGCCCGTCCGCTGCTTGTCTATCGTGGCTCATCGCCAGACGTAGCGCTCTCGTTCGTGCTTTGTCGTCACTCGTCAGGGCCGACCGGAAGAATGTCGTCTTGGGCTTGCCACCAACACCCATATCTGAACTCAACATCTAGTGAACGAGATCGCTGTCGGAGGCGGCCATCGCTGCTCTGATGTTGCGCTCGCGCCGCACCACCAGCCGTCTGATCACGACGTAGAAGACGGGCGTAAGCACCAATCCGAACACCGTGACGCCAAGCATGCCGGCGAACACCGCAATGCCCATGGCATGACGCATCTCGGCGCCGGCGCCGGTTGCGATGACCAGGGGCACGACGCCGGCAATAAAGGCAAGCGACGTCATCAGGATCGGCCTCAGGCGCAAGCGCGCGGCTTCCAGCACCGCCGTCAGAGGATCGCTGCCTTTCTTTTCCTCCTCATGGGCAAACTCGACGATGAGGATCGCGTTCTTGGCCGCAAGCCCGACAAGGACGACAAACGCGATCTGCGTGAAGATGTTATTGTCGCCGTTCGAGAGCCAAACCCCTCCAATTGCCGAGAGCACGGCCAGCGGCGCGATGAGAAGGACAGCAAACGGCAAGGACCAGCTGTTGTACTGTGCCGCCAGGATCAGGAACGCCAACAGGACCGCGAGCGGGAACACAATCATGGCGGTATTGCCTGCCTGCTTCTCCTGGAAGACCAGATCGGTCCATTCGTACGCCATGCCGGCCGGCAGCGTCTCGCGCATGATCCGCTCGATTGCCGCCGTCGCCTGACCGGACGAATAGCCGGCCGCAGGCCCTCCCGTAATGTCCACCGACGGATAGCCGTTGTAGTGCATCACACGGTCGGGGCCCGAGCTGGTAGCAATGGTTGCAAGTGCCGCAAGCGGCACCATTTCGCCAGCGGCATTGCGAACCTTCAGGCGTGCGATGTCGTCCACCTCGGCGCGGAAGGGCGCATCGGCCTGCACGATGACGCGATAGGTGCGGCCGAAGCGGTTGAAGTCGTTGGCGTAGAGCGAGCCGAGATTGACCTGCAGGGTCTCGAAAATCCCCGTCAGCGGAACGTGCTGCGTCTTTGCCTTGACGCGGTCGAGATCGACATGGACCTGCGGCGCATTGACCTGAAAGCTCGCCATCATGCCGGCGAGTTCAGGTGCGGCGGCCGCTTTGGCCATGATCTCGCCCTGCACCTTGGCCAGCGCCTCGAGCCCCATGCCGGCGCGATCCTCGACCTGAAGCTTGAAGCCACCTGTCGTGCCGAGCCCGGGGACGGGCGGCGGCGGGAAGATGCCGACGAACCCGTCGGGGATCTGGCTGTATTTGCCCATCAAGCGCCCGGCGATGGCGTTGGCCGAAAGCGACGGATCCTTGCGCTGATCGAAGGGGTCGAGCATGGCGAAGACCACCGCGGCATTGGGCAGGTTGACGAAGCCGTTCACCGAGAGGCCGGGAAAGGCGACGATGCTTTCGACGCCGGGCTCGGCCAGCGCAATCCTGGACATCTCCTTGACGACGGCTTCGGTGCGATCGAGCGAGGCGCCCGAGGGCAACTGCGCGATGCCAACGAGGTAGTATTTGTCCTGCGCAGGCACGAAGCCGCTCGGGATGCTTTGAAAGCCGAGATACGTCGCACCCAGAAGCCCCGCATAGATGACGAATACGACGCCACTGATGCGGATGGCGCGGCGCGCGGTTCCGACATAGGCGTTCGACGCCCTGTCGAAGAAGCGGTTGAACAGACGGAAGAACCTTCCGAACATGAAGTCGATGCCACGGGTCAGCCAATCGCGGCGGGCTCCATCATGATGCGGTTTCAGCAGCATAGCGGCCAATGCCGGCGAAAGCGTCAGCGAGTTGATCGCTGAAAGCACCGTCGAGATGGCGATCGTCACCGCGAACTGGCGGTAGAACTCACCCTGAAGGCCCGACAGAAATGCGGACGGAATGAAGACGGCAGCCAGGACGGATGTGATCGCGATGATCGGGGCGGTCACCTCATCCATCGCCTTGCGGGCCGCTTCCTTCGGCGTTTCGCCAAGACCGATGTGCCGTTCGACATTCTCGACCACAACGATGGCGTCGTCGACCACTATGCCGATCGAAAGGACCAGGCCAAACAGCGACAAGGTGTTGAGCGAGAACCCCATGAGATACATCACCGCAAGCGTGCCGACGAGTGATATGGGCACGGCAACCAGCGGAATGATGGAAGCACGCCACGTCTGCAGAAACAGGACGACGACGATGACGACCAGGACGATCGCTTCGAGCAACGTCGTCATGACGGCGGCGAGCGACGCGCGTACGAAGACGGTCGGATCGTAGGCAATCCGGTATTCCAGGCCCTCTGGAAAACCTTGCTGCAACTGCTCCATCTCGGCGTGCACGGCGTTGGAGACATCCAGCGCATTTGCACCAGGCCGTTGGATGATCTGTATCGCGACGGCCGGCTCACCGTCGAGCAGGCTACGCAACGCATAGCCATCAGCGCCGAGACCAATCCGCGCAACATCGCGCAGGCGCACGATCTGCCCGTCATCACCTGTCTTGATGACGATTTCGCCGAATTGTTCCTCGCTGGACAGTCGCCCCAACGTACTGACCGTGACCTCATAGCTGGCTGCCTCCGACGGCTGCTGGCCAACCGAGCCGGCTGCGACCTGCACGTTTTGTTCGCGAATGGCGGCAACGACATCGCTCGCGGTCATGCCGCGCGCGGCAACCTTGGCGGGGTCCAGCCAGACGCGCATGGCGTATTCGCCGGCGCCCCAAATGATGACGTCGCCGACCCCTGGCAGGCGGGCGAGCGTGTCGCGGATCTGGAGGGTGGCAAAGTTGGAGATGTAGAGCGGATCGTAGCGCTTGTCGGGCGATACGAGGTGAACCACCATCAAGATGTCGGGCGACGTCTTCTGGGTAACTACGCCGATGCGCTGAACTTCTTCCGGCAAGCGTGGCAGCGCCCGCGACACGCGGTTCTGCACCTGGATCTGGGCCATATCAGGATCCGTGCCCTGCGCGAAGGTGACGGTGAGCGTCATCCGGCCGTCGGTCGCGGCCTGCGAGCTCATGTAGAGCATGCCTTCGACCCCGTTGATCGACTGTTCGAGCGGAGAGGCAACCGTCTCGGCGATCACTTCGGGATTTGCACCAGGATAGCTTGCCGTCACCTGCACCGTCGGCGGGGTGACGGACGGATATTCGCTGAGCGAGAGACGGAACAGCGCCATCGCGCCGGCGATCAGCATGAGAGCCGACAGCACGATCGCAAAGATCGGGCGATTGATGAAAAAGTGCGGCAGGCTCATCGACGTGCCTCCTGCGTGTTACCGTCGGCAACGCCGTCGACTGAACGCTGATCGGGAGCCATCACGATCCGGTTCGGGGTCACCTGCATGCCGGGCCGGACAAGCCCCTTGATGATGATCGTGTCACCAGGGTTGAGGCCGCTTGCAACAACGCGCAGTCCCTCGTTCATCCCGCCCAGTTCGACCGGCCGGTATTCGACCATGTCACCGGCACCCAGCACCAGGACGTAGCGGCGCCCCTGATCGGTCCCGACTGCTTGGTCATCGATGAGAACGGTCTCCCGGGGCACGCTGGTGGCAAGTTTCACCCGCGCGAACAGGCCCGGGGTCAGCCGGCCGTCTGGATTGGCCAGCACTGCTCGGGCGCGGATCGTCCCGGTGCCACGATCGAGACGATTTCCAAGGAAGTCCAAGGTGCCCGAATGCGGGTAGCCGTTCTCGGTGGCGAGCCCGACCTCCACCGGGAACGAGGCGCCCTTGCGCCCGACGGCCTCCGGGCGAGCTTGGCCCAGAAAGTTCAGATAGGTCGCTTCATCGATGTCGAAATAGACATGTGCAGGGGCGACCGACACGATCGTGGTGAGCAATGTCGCCGTGGCTCCAGATGCGCCGGTGACAAGGTTTCCTTCTGTCACAAGTACCCTGTCGACGCGCCCGGAGATCGGGGCGGTCACGCGGGAATAGGAAAGATCGAGCCTGGCTGCGGCACTTGCCGCCTTTGCCTCCTGCACCTGCGCTTGCCGCTCCTGCTTGCCGGACACGTCGTCATCATAGGTCTTGCTGGCGATGGCTCCACTCGGGAGCAGCCGCTGCGATCGATCGAGGTCGGTCTCGGCCTGGGACAGCAGAACCTCGGCACGTTGCAACTGCGCTTCCGCATTCTGGAGCGCGACTTCGAACGGCCTGGGGTCGATCTGGAAGAGCAACTGGCCGCGCTCGACGAGTCCACCTTCGGGAACGCTGACCCTTTCGATTGCCCCGCCGACACGGGAGCGGAGTTCGACTGTCTTGGCGGCTGCGACGACGCCAGTAAACTCGGAGGACGGCGCAAGCACGCGGGTGACGACTTCCGCCACCGGCACCTGCGGAGGTGGGGGTGTTGGCGCGGTCTGGTTCGCCTCGCCCGAGGCCAGAGCCTGTCTGACATAGGCCGGGACGCCATCGATGTAGGATAACCATGCGGCGCCACTCAACGCCGCTGCGGCCATCAGTGTTACTCTCGTCTTCCCAGTCATTTGAAACGATCCCGTCGACAATGCGCGAGGTCTATGACGACACCGCTGAATGATTTTCGACGACGCTAGTGTTTCCGGTGACTGGAAGGTCAACCGTCTTTTGTTGCTGCGGCCAATTTGCATGCGTCGCCGCAGAAAACCTCTGATCGGCAACGAATCAACCGCGCTCGCATCCTCACGAGGGATGGCCAGATGCCCACGCATCTATGGTGCTTACTGCCGATTCTCAGAGGGATTTCTGCCGGCAAGGCCATCAGAAATAGCCATCCGTCGTCACGCTTGACTTTCCAGCAACTGGAAAGCGCAGCCTTCAACAACGGCTCGAAAAGCCGCCAACCAGGAAGGAAACGGAATGCCCTGCTGAATCGAACATGGCTTGCGGCCAGCCCGTAGGCCCGCATCGCCGGTCATCAGACCGAAGTCAGATCTTTACGAAAAACACTGGCGTGGACAATCCAGGCATCAAGCGATGCCAGGTAACGCCCCTCCATTGTCCAAAAACATAAGGTACACCTAAAATGAAGACCATTCTCCTCATCGCTTCGCCTCTCATTTTCCTTGCGGGCGCAGCATTTGCAGCCTCCTCGGACGGCGTTGTCGCTAAATACAACCACGACGTACGTGTCATCACGCTCGAGAACGGCAGAAGCTACACGGTGCCGCGCGATGTCGCCTTGCCCCCGCTCCAAGCAGGCGAGAAGGTATCGATCCAGCTAAACGGCGAAGGCGACCGCGTGACGGCCGTGCTGAAGTCGCGTTAGTCGGCCCGGCCAAAGCCTCCAACAAAAAAAGCGCCACGGGGACTCCCACCCGTGGCGATACTCGACCAGGTGCTTGAACGCGCCCGCTGCGCAGAAGGCCGCGACTAGCGTTGGGTCTGCCGTGCAACAACCTTGCCGTTTCCGCGTGCATGGGAGCATGCCCGAAGCTGCAAAGGCCCCATCTCCGCGGCGAAGCGCTCGATCATGGCAAGGCCAGTCGCATTGGGGCGCAGTGCCGGTCCACGATCATGCACAGACAAGCCGCAACGCAGAGCGAAGAGACGCTTGCCGTAGCACAGCAAATTCTCAAGTCCCTGCATGGTCGAGACGACCGCCGGCAGCATCTGGCGGTAAGTCTCAAGCGCGCCAGCTTCGTCGCCAGCCTGGAAGCTGTCATAGGCCGCGACCGCATAGTCGATGCAATCCGGCGCCAGGATCAGCCCGCGGCAACCGATACGCAGGTTGTCGAGCATTTCCAACCCGGCACGCCCGTTGAAGATCGGCAGCTTGCCACCGGTTGCCTCGACAAGGCCGGCAATGTCGACCACCGGACCCTCGCCCTTGACCAACTGGATGTTGGGATGCTGGCGCACCAGATCGCTGATCTCGGTCGAGCTCAGCCCGCGTCCCATGAAGGCCGGCGCGTTCTGGATGGCGACCGGCAAATCCGTCGCTTCTGTCACGCGTCCGAAGAAGCGGATGTATTCGGCCGCGCCATACTGGCCAACCATCGGCGGCTGCAGGATCAGCCAGTCAGCGCCGACGCTTTCGGCGTGACGCACCTGTGCGATCTGCTCAGCGACCGACGAACCGAAGATGGTGAGCGCCAGCGGCACCTTTCCGCCGGTGTCCTCGGCGATCCAGTCCATAACAGTGCGACGCTCGGCCTCCGTCAGCTTCGACACTTCGGTGGCAAGACCGAGTGCCGCCATGCCATGGACGCCAACCTCGAGGCAAACCTCGACCTGCCGTCGCATCGCCGACCGGTCGAGCTGCTCCTGGTCATCGAATAGCGCGTAGAGGATGGCGTGGATGCCATGCATGTCGGCAACGGCGAAACGTGACATCGCAACCTCCCTCAGTGGCTTTCGCGCGGAACGTCGTGGCCACGGCAGCCAACAAGGAAATCGAGGTCGGCACCGCGATCGGCCTGCAAGACGCGCTCGACATAAAGGCTCTGGTAGCCGCCCTGCATCTCGGCAACCGGCGGGGTCCACAGCATGCGGCGGCGTTCCAGTTCGTCGTCGCTGACTTCGATGTGCAGGCGACGGTTTTCGACATCGAGTTCGATCATGTCGCCGTCCAGGACCAGCGCGAGCGGACCACCGACGGCGGCTTCGGGTGCCGCGTGAAGAACGACGGTGCCGAACGCAGTGCCCGACATGCGCGCGTCGGAGATACGGACCATGTCGCGAACGCCCTTTTCCAAGAGTTTCCGGGGCAGCGCCATGTTGCCGACCTCGGCCATGCCGGGATAGCCCTTGGGACCGCAGTTCTTGAGCACCATGATGCAGGTCTCGTCGATGTCGAGCGCCGGGTCGTCGACGCGCGCCTTGTAGTGTTCGATGCTTTCGAACACTACGGCACGACCGCGATGGCGCATCAGGTCTGGTGACGCTGCCGAGGGCTTGAGGATCGCGCCATTGGGCGCGAGGTTGCCGCGTAGAACGGCGATGCCGCCCTGCTGCGTCAGCGCCTTGTCGCGGGGCAGGATCACCTCTTCGTTGAAGTTCTCGGCACCGGCGATGTTGTCGCCGACCGTCTTGCCGGTCACCGTCAGCGCGTCGAGATCGAGCAGGTCGGCGATCTCCTTCATGACGGCAGGAAGACCGCCGGCGTAGCAGAACTCTTCCATCAGGAATGTGCCGGAAGGCATCAGGTTGAGGATGGTCGGGATATCACGGCCAAAGTGATCCCAGTCGTCGAGGGTCAACTCAGCCCCAATGCGGCCAGCGATGGCGAGCAGGTGCACGACCGCATTGGTCGAACCGCCAATGGCGCCATTGACGCGGATAGCGTTCGCAAACGCCTTTCGGGTGAGGATATGGGACAGCCGCAGATCTTCCTTGACCATCTCGACGATGCGCCGACCCGACAGGCGGGCAAGCCGCGCCCGGTGGGCATCGACTGCCGGATAGGCGGCGTTGCCAGGCAAAGCCAGGCCGAGCGACTCGACCATCGACGCCATTGTCGAAGCGGTGCCCATGGTCATGCAATGGCCCGGCGAACGCGACATGGCGCTTTCGGCGGCGGCGAATTCCCGCTCAGTCATCAGACCGGCGCGCACATCCTCGGAGAACTTCCAAACGTCGGTGCCAGAGCCGATCGGCTTGCCACGGAAGCGGCCGTTGAGCATCGGGCCACCCGAAACGACGATCGCCGGCACGTCGCAGGAGGCCGCGCCCATGACCAGCGACGGCGTGGTCTTGTCGCAGCCGGCCATCAGCACCACGCCGTCCATCGGGTTGCCGCGGATCGCTTCCTCGACATCCATCGAGGCGAGATTGCGGAACAGCATGGCGGTCGGGCGCAGATTGGATTCGCCGCAAGAGAAGACCGGAAACTCGAGCGGCAGGCCACCAGCCTCGAGAATGCCGGCCTTTACATGCTCGACCAGCCCGCGGAAATGGGCGTTGCAGGGCGTGAGCTCGGAAAAGGTGTTGCAGATGCCGATCACCGGCCGGCCGTCGAAGGCGTCGTCGGGCAAACCGTTGTTTTTCATCCAGCTGCGGTGAATGAAGGCGTCCTTGCCGACGCCGCCGAACCATGCCTGTGAACGCAATTTCCGTGTCACTGTTTGTATTCCCGTAGTTGAAGACCCGCCAGAAGCTGCCGGCTCGGCAAGCCGCTAGATCAGCACATGAGGCTCCAGCCGGCCCTTGACCGGCAGGTCGACCAGAAAGGTCCTGCCAGCATCCGGCTCGGCACGACGCGCATCATCGCTCAGCCCGATCCAGGCTGAAGTCACCGCAAGACGGTCGGCATGTTTGCCGACGAATGCTGGACATGACGGCTGGCTCACCGGCAACGGCACCGTGCGGACAAGTTCGCCACCGGGCGCGTAGGCGGCGAGCCGTCCCTCGCCCCAGCGCGCGTTCCACAAGGTTCCGTCGGCGTCGACCACCGATCCGTCGAAGCTGCCCGCGCCCTCGCTTTCGGCGAAGACCTTGGGCTCGCCTTCGGGCAGGCCGGTCCTTGCGTCGCAAGCGACGCGCATGATCCGACCGACCGCGGTGTCTGCATAATAGGCAATGGTGCCGTCCGGGGAGAACGCGATCGAATTGGGGATCGAGATGCCACTGTAAAGTTGGCGCAATTCGCCGCGAAAAAACCAGTAGATGCTGCCGGCATCTGTCTCTGCCTGCTTGCCCATCGTGCCGAACCACAAGGCGCCGCAGGGATGCACGCGGGCATCGTTGGAGCGCGTCGCCGCGTTGGTCGCCTCCACCGATGTGTGAAGGACCAGGCGGCCAGACGTCCTGTCCCTGACATAAAGGCCGGTCTCGGTCAGGATCAGCTGGCGCTCGCCATCGATGTTCGCCTGGGCACTCGCCATCTGGCCGAGTTGGATTGTCGTGGTGCCGTCCTTGCCCAGGCGCTTCTCCAGCAGCAACCCGTTGACGATATCGAACCAGTAAAGCGTTTCGCTCGCCGGATCGTAGCTCGGTCCCTCGCCGAGTTCGCAGGCATGGTCGGACAATACCGACACGAGATCAGCCGGCATTGTCGTTGTCCTCGAACGCCTCGTCCCAGGCAGCAACTGCGGACCTTGCCCGCGCCGCCACCTCCTCGACGCTCATGCCAGGGCGGAACAGGCTCGTGCCGAGACCAAAGGCGCTGACGCCGGCCGCGCGATAGCTGGCGAAGTCGCGATCGGAGACACCGCCGACGGCGCCGACGACAGTATCTTGGGGCAGTACCGCGCGCATCGCGGCGATACCGCTTGCCCCGATTACACTGGCCGGGAAGAATTTCAGCGCCGAAGCCCCGAGCCGAACCGCTTTGAACGCCTCGGTCGGGCTCATCACCCCGGGCATGGTCACCATGCCGTGTCGGGCAGCTGCGGCCATGACCTCGGTATCGATGTTGGGGCTGACGACAAGGCGGCCGCCGACCTCGGCGAGGCGGTCGACCTGGGTTGCTTCAAGCACTGTACCTGCTCCGATCAACGCGGAAGCTGGCAGGCTGCCGACGATGGAAGCGATGGAGACAAAAGGCTCTGGCGAGTTGAGCGGTACCTCGATTGCCTTGATGCCGGCCGCGTAGACCGCGCCGGCCACCGCAACGGCCTGATCGGGGGTGAGCCCGCGCAGGATCGCGACAAGTCCGCGCTGCAATTTCGGAAATTCCGCTGTTCTGGTCATGCAGGCACTCCATCGATCATTTCGTTCTGGCGCGCCGCCTCAAGCAGGCCGATGCGCACCGCGGCGTCGGCATCGATATCGCGGACTTCGAGCCCGGCGATCTCGAACACACGGCGATAAAGCGTGGCGAGCACGCCGGAAGCGACGAGGGTGACACTTCGATCGGCATGGAGGAACTGTCGCCGAGCCGTCGCCACTTCGCTGCCGATCATCAAGCCGGAAAGCGTAGCCGCCGCGTCCTCAGGCGTCAGACCGTAAAGCAGCGAGCCGGCCCGGATCGAAAACAGTCGCGAGGCGAAATCGCCGCCTTCGGCCAGCGCGATCTCGCAAGCTTTTGCAAACACCGGGTTCTCCGCCGAGACGGGGGACGACTGCTCGCCAATCGAATGGCGCAGGATGGAGTGGCTTGAAAGCAGCGCGAACAATTCACCGGTCGGCCATGTGCGGAAAGCCTCCACCGCACCGCTGTCGACGACCACCCATTTGGAGTGAGTGCCCGGCATGCAAACCACATGTCGGGTGGCATCCTCGAGCCTTGAGCCGGCGAGTTGTGTCTCCTCGCCCCGCATCACGTCGGGGGCGTCAGTACTGCGCTGGGCAAGGCCAGGCACAATGCGGATATCGCGTCCCGCATGGGGAACGCGGACAGCGCCCCTTAGGATCGCCGCAATCGAGGACGGGACGTCGACATAAGGCGCCTCGATCCATCCTTGTCGCGCGCCGGCCATGCCGCAGATGATGACAGGCAGACCGTCCGGGGCGCGCAGGGCTGCGAGGCACCGTTCCAATATGGGCTCAAAGCCGACCGTCTGGGCTGTGGTCAGCCCTTCATCGCTGCGATGTTCGGCAAGGGCGGCACCTTCGGCATCGAGGAGCCACGCCCGCATGCGGGTGGTTCCCCAGTCGATCGCCACGATGACGGGTGATGCGCTCATCGTCCCCTCACTGCGCGGCGTGCTGGAGGACGCTCAACCCACCGTCGACAACCAGGCAGGCGGCGTTCATGAACGGGCATTCGTCCGAGATCATGAACACCGCTGCCTTGGCGATCTCGGTGGTGGTGGCAATGCGCTTGCCGGGATGGAGCGCCAGGGTTTCGGCACGTGCCTTCGACGGATCGGCAAAGCTGTTCCAGTAGTCGATGTTTTTCTGCGTCTCGACATAGCCGGGCGCGAGCGCATTCACCCGCACGCCGGCAGCCGCATATTCGAGCGCCAGGGACTTGGTGAGACCAAGCAGCGCGTGCTTGGCCAGCGGATAGGGGAAGGTGTGCGGAATGATGGTGAAGGAATGCGTCGAGGCGATGTTGAGAATCGCCCCGCCGCCGGCCGAAATCATGCCTGGCAACACTGCCTTGCAGCAGTTCCATGCGCCCTTGAGGTTGACGTCGAAGCAACGCTGCCACTCGGCATCGGTGGTCTCGAGCGGCGAATTGAAGACGTTGATGCCGGCATTGTTGATCAGCGCGTTGACCGGGCCGATCGTCTTTTCGGCCTGCGCCATGGCGGCAGCGATAGCCGAAGCATCAGAGATATCGGCTTCGGCATAACCAAGTGTGCCTTCGTCTGCATTGAGCCGTTCGACGGTCTCGCGCAGCAGCGGTCCATCGCGATCGACGATGAAAAGTTTCGCGCCTTCCTTCAGACATTCCTGGGCTATGGCGAGGCCAATGCCTTGTGCTGCACCGGTCACGAAAATGCGTTTGCCGACAAGACGGTCGCTCATTGGAAATCCTCGCAGTCAGAAACAGTGATCGAAAAAGCGCCGGAGAGCGTCTCGTCGGGCACCAGAAGGTGCAGCGCTTCCGGCCCGGCAAGCGCCAGCGCATTGGGTGTGTGCGACATCGGCTCCAGGCAGAAGACGCTTGCGTCGTCGTTCGGCGCATAGAGCATGTAGCGCGAGAACACTGGATCGGCGGCGATGTCCGCCGCGAGCTTCATCTCGGGCCAGATGATCCGTGCCTGCCCGCTCCAGCCTTCGAAGCAATTGTTAAGCCTGCGGCGAGGCAGCCGGCGCGGCGTTGCGAAATCGGCGATGTCTGGGATCGGCGTGCGCACGCCGGGCAGATAGCCCTCGCGCTCGGTCCACCAAGCCGCCGCCGGCGCCATGAACCGGGTACCCTCGGTGCGGGGAAAATAGGGATGGAAGCCGATGCCAAACGGCAGCGTTTCGTCGCCCCGGTTTGTAACCGAAAGCGCTAAAGTCACCGTTGCACCATCGAGCGTGATTGTCTGGACCGCACGATAGATGTGAGGCGAATTGACGGGGCGCGGCTGCTCGAAGACGAGCCGCACACGCGTGGCCGATGCATCTTCAACGTTCCATTTGGCCAGCCAGCCGTCGCCATGGATGTAGTTCGGCTCGGCCGTGTTGGGCTTGAAACGGTAGCTCTTGCCGCCGAGCTCGAAACCGTTGCCCTCGACGCGATTGCCGATGGGAACCAGCGGAAAGCATGCCGAGCGCAAGACGTCGAACGCACCATCGTCGTGTCGGCGCAGGAAGCGCCGGCCATCGCTTGTCTGGCCGTCAACGACCGCCCCGCCCTTCAAACTCACCCGCAGCGACAGGCGGTCGCCTTCAAGCTCGACAAATCCTTGCATCTCAACGGCGTCCGAGCGCGCTGGACCTGAGGTTGTCGAGCAACACGGCGAGCAGCAGGATCACGCCACGAACGATGTACTGGTAGAAGGCCGGGATGTTGAGCAGGTTCATGACATTCTCGGCGATGCCCATGATCATGACACCGACAATCACCCCTGCGATCGCCGCGCGGCCACCGGCCAGCGAAACGCCGCCAAGCACGCAGGCCGAGATGACCGAGAGCTCGAGGCCAATGGCCGCATTGGGCTGGCCCGAGGTGATGCGCGAGGCGAGCAGGATGCCGGCGATGGCACAGACCATGCCTTGCAGGGTGAAGATCCAGATGCGCGTCCAGTCGACATTGACGCCAGCCAGACGCGACGCCTCCGGATTGCCGCCGATGGCCAGCGTGTTCTTGCCGAACACAGTGCGGTTGAGAACGAAACCGAACACCACGAACAGGATCGCCAGCACCCAGATCGGCGTCGGAATGCCGAAGAGCTTGGACAGCGCGAGCTGGTAGAAATTCGGATCATTGATACCGACCGCCCGGCCATCCGACGCAATCAGCGCCAGGCCGCGCACGATCTGCATCGTCGCCAGGGTGGTGATCAACGCGTTGATGCGGAACTTGGCGATGACCACACCATTGATCAGGCCGACGGCGCCGCCGCAAAGCAGGGCCGCAAGGATTCCGATCGTGATCGAACCGGTGGCGTTCGAGGCCATGACGGCGACCATGCCGGCAAAGGCGACGATCGAGCCGACCGACAGATCGAAATCCCGCGCCGCCAGGCAAAACATCATCGTGCAGGCGACGATGCCGACGGTGACAACCGACTGCAGCAGGCCCAGCATGTTGCGCTCGGTCAGGAAGTTCGGAACGAAGATCGACACCAGCGCAAAGGCCAGGACGAAGATCACGACGAGACCCTGGTCGCCGAGCAAGATCTTCTTGAAAGAGTTTGTCATGCTCAGTCCTCTCAGGATGCGATTGCGGCTGGCGTCTTCTTGTCGGGGAGCGCTGCCGCCAGGATGGCGCGCTCGCTGAAATCGTTGCGGTCGATGTGCGCCGAGATGCGGCCACCGCACATGACCAGGATGCGGTCGCAGATGCCCATCACCTCGGGCAGTTCGCTGGAGACGACGATGATCGCCATGCCCTGCTCGGCGAGCTGGTAGAGGATTTCGTAGATTTCGGATTTGGCGCCGACGTCGATGCCGCGTGTCGGCTCGTCGACGATCAGGACGCGGACGCCCTGTTCGGAAAGCCAGCGGCCGAGAATGACCTTCTGCTGGTTGCCGCCGGACAGGTTCAGGATGTCCTGCTTGCGCGACGGCGTGCGGACCTTGAGCTTCTTGATGTAGGTCTCGGCGATTTCGGCTTCCTTGCGCGGATTGAGGATGCCGAAGCGCGTGTTGTGACGGCGCGAGGAGATATTGATGTTCTCCTCCAGTGAGCGCCCCTGGATGATGCCGTCATGCTTGCGATCTTCGGAGCACAGCACGATTCCTGCGCGAATGGCCTGGCGCGGGTCGACGGCGTGTATTGCCTGTCCATCGACATTGATCGTTCCGCTGCTGCGTGCATCGGCGCCATAGACCAGGCGCATCAACTCGGAACGGCCGGCGCCGATCAGCCCGAAGAAGCCGAGAATTTCGCCGGCCCTCGCCTCGAAGCTCGCCGGCTGCATGAGCTTGTCGCCCGCGATGGCTTCAGCCTTCAGCCGGACATCGCCCACGGTGCGGGTGCGCCAGCCCCAGACATTGGAGATCTCGCGACCGACCATCTCGGCGACCACCTGTTCGCGCGTGACGTTTTCGAGGCTTGGGTGATGGGCGGCAAGCTTGCCGTCGCGCAGCACCGTCAGGCTGTCGCAGAGTCGGAACACCTCGTCGAGGCGATGGGAGATGTAGAGGATGACCTTGCCTTCGGCGCGCAGGCGCTCGATCAGGGCGAACAGGATTTCGCTTTCACGCGACGACAGCGACGAGGTCGGCTCATCAAGCGCGATGACGCGCGCATCGAGCATGATCGCCTTGGCGATCTCGACCATCTGGCGTTCGCCGATCGACAAAGTCTTGACCTTGCGCCGCGGGTCGATGTCGATGCCTGCAGATTTCAGCTTGTCGCCGACCTCTGAAAACATCTGCCGTGCCTGGATGACACCGGCATTGGCTGGAAAGCGGCCGAGCCGCAGGTTTTCCGCGACCGTAAGCTCCGGAACCAGCTGCAGTTCCTGGTGGATGACGATCACGCCGGCATGGAAGGCATCGCGCGTTGATGCGTATTTCTGGACTTGGCCGTCGATGATGATGTCGCCGGTATCGGCATGCTGGTCGCCCGAGAGCACCCGGATCATCGTCGACTTGCCAGCGCCGTTTTCGCCCATCAGGCCGTGGACGGCCCCCTTTTCGACGGAAAACGACACGTCGGACAGGGCCTGGACGCCAGGATAGGCCTTGGAGATGTGGGAAAATTCGAGAAATGACATCGACGGTCCTCCTGAATGTCCGGCGGCAGCAAACACCGCCGCCGGACACCGATCAATGTGGCGGTAATTACTCGATCCCGAGTTCCGCACGGACCTTTTCGAAGTCGTCGCGCTTGGCAAGCGCACCGGCGGTCAGGATCAGCTTCTCCGGTTCCTTGTTGTTGGCAACCCACTCGAACATGTTGAGCGCTGTCTCATAGCCATGACGCTTCGGCGAGATGATCACCGAGCCGATGAAACCGGTGGCCGACGGCTTCTTGAACTCGTTGATCGCCGAGTCCGCGCCACCGATGCCGACGCCGATCATGCCGTCAGCCGCAATGCCGACGCCTTCCGATGCGCGCACAGCACCCAGAACAGCCTCGTCATTGAGGCCGAAGGCGACCCACTTCTTGATGTTGGCGTTCTTGTTCAGGACAACCGTCGCTGCGTTGAGCGCGGCTTCGGTGTCGGTCTTGGCCTGCGGCGCGTCGAAGATGTTTTCGGCCTTGAAGCCATTCGCCTTGAGCACTGAGATCGCGCCCTCGACGCGGTCGACGGCGGTCGGAAGCTGGTCGTAGGAGACGCGGATGGCGCCAACCTCTTCGGCCTTCCAGCCGCGGGCCTTCATCTCGTCGACGATGGCCTGGCCGACGGCCTCGCCAATCTTGGTGGCCGAGATGCCCATATGCGGCACTTCCTCGATCGGCTTGCCGTCGGCGCTGACCAGACGGTCATCAACGGTCATCACCTTGAGGTTGTTGGCTGCAGCCTTGGCGACGATGCCAGGCCCGAGCTTGACGTCGGGCGTGCAGACGATAAAGCCCTGCGCGCCCTGGGCGCCGAGGTTGTCGATCGCCGACATCAGCTTCTCGCCGTCTTCGGCGCCGATCTTGACCAGCGTAAAGCCTTTTTCCTTGGCGGCCTGTTCGGCAAACTTCCACTCGTCCTGGAACCAGGGTTCCTCGGGCTGCTTCACGATGAAGCCTATCTTGGTTTCCTGCGCATAGGCGGAAGCAATGGTGGTGGCAGACAGAACCGCAAGGGCGCCCGCGACGAGCGCCGTCTTCAACAATCGCATGTGAACTCCTCCCAAAAGTCCCGGGCGCTCAGCCCGGATGACAAACGCTAGCTTCTTTTATCATACCAGTCAATTGCACTGGTATGATAAATGAGCTAGCTTCTTTTTGCGACACCGTCATGGATGATCGCAGGGCGCATTGTCCGGCATGCGAAGCGGACATAAGAACGAGAAAACGCTCTTGGGGGAGGAGAACGCATGAACATCAAAGAGGCGCCAGCAGCGGCAGCGAAATCGCGCCGCCCGCGCGTGCTGCCTGACGTGGTGCGTGCGATTGCTGCCGAGGTCCTTGCCGGCAACTATCCCGTCGGCAGCTCGCTGCCAAGCGAGAACGACCTCTGCACCGAACACAGCGTAAGCCGCACTGTCATCCGCGAGGCACTCAAGACGCTCGCCGCCAAGGGCCTTGTTCTCAGCCGGCCACGCATCGGCACCGTCGTGTGCGAGCGTGACAACTGGAACATCATCGACCCGCAGGTGCTGGAGTGGCACGCGCCGAACACACTCGACCCTAAATTGTTCGATTCCATCCTGGAAACCCGGCGTGCCATCGAGCCGCTGGTCGCCGAGCTTGCCGCGACGCGAGCGTCGCTGCAGGAGATCGCCGACCTTGAGCTGGCATGGAAAGGCATGGAGGACGCGGGAAGCGACGTTGCGCGCTTTGCCCGCTCGGACGCCGCTTTTCACCAGGTGCTCTACGGGGCCTGCCACAACCCGATCTTCCGCCAGATCGGCGGGATGATCGAGACAGCGCTGAATTTCGCGCTGGAGGCGACAGCCAATTCCGTCGACCGGCGCGACGAGGCCGTCAGGGTCCACTACGGCGTCGTCGAGGCGCTGCGGATGCGCGACGGCGATGCCGCGCGCAAGGCCGCCAACGAGATTCTGGACCTTGCGGCACGCGATCTCGCGCGGGCGAAGAGCCAGAAGAAGCAAGACTGAGCGGGCGCATACATTGGAGTAGTGCCGACACCATGAAGATCACTGCACTCAAGACATTCATCGTCCCGCCGCGCTGGCTGTTTCTCAAGATCGAGACCGACGAAGGCGTCAGCGGCTGGGGCGAACCGGTCGTGGAGGGCCGCGCCCACACCGTCGAGGCGGCGGTGCATGAGCTCGGCGACTATCTGATCGGCAAGGATCCCCGGCTCATCGAGGACCACTGGAACGTCATGTATCGCGGTGGCTTCTACCGCGGCGGTCCGATCCTGATGAGTGCGATTGCCGGCATCGACCAGGCGCTGTGGGACATCAAGGGCCGGGCGCTGGGCGTTCCGGTGCATGAACTGCTTGGCGGGCGCTGCCGCGACCGCATCAAGGTCTATTCCTGGATCGGCGGTGACCGGCCATCGGAAGTCGCGGCCGGCGCCAGGGACGTCGTCGCGCGCGGCTTCACCGCGCTCAAGATGAACGGCACCGAAGAGCTGCAGATAGTCGACAGCCACGACAAGATCGACGCGGCGATCGAACGTGTCGCCATGGTACGCGAGGCAGTCGGCCCGCATATCGGCATCGCCGTCGACTTTCATGGACGCGTTCACCGGCCGATGGCCCGGGTGCTGGTCAAGGAACTCGAGCCCTACAGGCTGATGTTCATCGAGGAGCCGGTGCTCAGCGAAAACCGCGAGGCGCTGAAGGAGATCGCGGCACTGTCGTCGGCGCCGATCGCCCTTGGCGAACGCCTCTACAGCCGCTGGGACTTTAAGAGCGTACTCCAGGAAGGCGTTGTCGACATCATCCAGCCGGATCTCTCGCATGCCGGCGGCATCACCGAGTGTCGCAAGATCGCCGCCATGGCCGAAGCCTATGACGTCGCCGTCGCCCCCCACTGCCCGCTCGGCCCGATCGCGCTCGCTGCTTGCCTGCAACTCGACGCGGTGAGCTACAATGCCTTCATCCAGGAGCAGAGTCTGGGCATCCACTACAACAAGACGAACGACCTGATGGACTACGCCAAGAACAAGGACGTTTTCCGCTACGAAGACGGCTATGTCACCATTCCCGACGGCCCCGGGCTCGGCATCGATGTCGACGAAGACTATGTCAAGGAACGCGCCAAGGAAGGCCATCGCTGGCGCAACCCCATCTGGCGCCACAAGGATGGCTCGTTCGCCGAATGGTGAGACGAAACAGCGAGAGTCCCTCGGCCGGCTGCTTGGCCGGCCGAACCTCTTTCGCTGCTTCTACCGCTCCGCCGGCGGATCGAGCCGGTCACTGACGAGTGCCGTCCAGTAGCGAACGCCGTGGACAATGGCCTCGTCGTTGAAGTCGTATGCGGGATTGTGAAGCCCGGCAGAGTCGCCGTTGCCCAGCCAGATGATGGCGCCGGGCCGCTTTTCGAGCATGTAGGAGAAGTCCTCCGCGCCCATCGTGCACTGACAGTTGCCGTTGACCTTGTCCGCGCCGGCGACGTCGGAGGCAACGGAAATCGCGGCCTTGGTCATCTCGGGATCGTTGACGGTCACGGGGTAACCGGGGCGCCACTCGATTTCGGCCTGAGCCTCGAAGAGACGCGCGGTGTTGGCAACGATATCCCTGAAACGCTGTTCGACGGCCTTGCGCGTTTTCGCGTCGATCGTCCTGATCGTGCCGCCTACGACGGCCGTTTCAGGGATGACGTTCAAAGCGCCGGTACTGCCTCCGGCGAGATAGGTGACCGACACGACAACCGGGTCGAAGGGATCGACGTTGCGCGAGGCGATCGACTGCAGCGCCAGCACCAGATGCGCGCTGATCAGAACGGGGTCGCGCGATTCGTGCGGCGAAGCGGCATGGGAGCCCTTGCCAGTCAGCGTGACCACGAAGCGGTCAGCGGCCGCCAGCATCGGACCCGGCCGAATAGCGAAGGAGCCGACAGGCAGGCCGGGCTCGTTGTGCATGCCGAAGACCTCGTCAATGCCGAAGCGTTCGAGCAGGCCTTCCTCGATCATCACGCGTCCGCCGGCGCCGCCCTCCTCGGCGGGCTGGAAGATGAGCACGGCCGTGCCGGCAAAATCCCTGGTCGAGGCAAGGTGACGTGCAGCACCGAGCAGCATCGCCGTGTGACCGTCATGGCCGCATGCATGCATCTTGCCCGGGTTCTTCGAAGCATGGGCCAAATTGGTCTGTTCGGCGATCGGCAGCGCATCCATGTCGGCCCGTAGGCCGATGGTGCGGCCGCCGCCGAGCTTTCCCTTCACCACCGCGACGACGCCCGACTTGGCAATGCCGGTGACCACCTCGTCGCAGCCGAACGACCTCAGCTTGTCGGCGACGAAGGTCGACGTCGCGGGCAGATCAAACAAGAGCTCGGGATGCTGATGGAGGTGGCGGCGCCACTGCCCGGCTTCTTCCGCAATCGTCTCGATCGTCTGTTGTGCTGGCATCTCGTCCTCTTTCAGGCGGCTGTATCTGGCGCGTCGACGCGCGGCGGTCAGTCGACCCGCGTCTCCGTTCACATCTTCGACGCCTAGGACGAAACGCTTGCCTTCACAAGACGCCAGTGCCACTGACACGCAAACGCCACGAAAGACGGTCCGCCATGCCTGTGATTGAACAAATCGCCCAGTTCGCCGACGATCTCACCGCGATACGCCAGGATTTCCACCAGCATCCCGAGCTCGGATTCGAGGAGTATCGCACCTCGCAGCGCGTCGCGGATCTGCTTACGAGTTGGGGCGTTACCGTCGAGCGCGGCATCGGCGGCACCGGTCTTGTGGGCGTCATCGACGGTGCACGTCCGGGGCGCAGCATCGGCTTGCGCGCCGACATGGACGCCCTGCCGATGGATGAGCTGACCAACCTTCCCTACGCGTCGAAGAACCCCGGCGTGTTCCATGGCTGTGGCCATGACGGACACACCACCATGCTGCTCGGTGCCGCGCGCTATCTCGCCGGCAATCGCGATTTCTCCGGTCGCGCCGTGCTGATCTTCCAGCCGGCGGAGGAAGGTCTCGGCGGCGCGAGGGCCATGCTGCGCGACGGCCTGTTCGACCGCTTCCGCTGCGACGAGCTCTATGGAATGCACAATTCGCCCTACCAGGGACACTCCCAGCTGACGATCCGGCCGGGCAAGGCACAGGCCGGCGCCAGCTTCTTCGACATCACGCTGCATGGCCGCGGCAGCCACGGGGCCATGCCCCAGGCCAGCCGCGATCCGATCGCCATCGGCTCCGGCCTGATCAAGGAGATGCAGGAGATCGTCTCGCGCAACATGGACCCGACGCATCCCGCCGTCGTTTCGGTCACGCAGTTCCATTCCGGATCGGCGTACAACGTCATTCCGGAAACTGCCGTGCTGCGCGGCACCTTCCGCTACTTCGACGAAGCCGACGGCGTGATGATCGAAGACCGCATTCGCAAGCTCTGTGCCGGCTTCGCGCTTGCCCACGAGATCGAGATCGTGGCCGATATCCGCAACATCTTCGACGTGCTGTCGAACGATCCGGAGCGGGTCGATAACCTCATCGAGGTGGCGCAGGAGATCGTCGGCGACAAGGCACAGCCGAGCGCGGAACTGACGATGGGATCGGAGGACATGGCCGATCTGCTACGCGTGGTTCCGGGCGCTTTCTTCAATCTGGGGCATGGCGGAACCGTTCCGCTGCACAATTCCGGATTTATTTTCGACGACACGATCCTGCCTGTCGGCGCCAGCCTGCTGGCCCGGCTCGTCGAGGTGCGCGGCGCAGCCTGAGCGCGGCCGCGCCAATAAAATCAATTTCTTGATCTGAGGACTTCGCTCGATCCCGGCATCGCTGCCGGGATGGGCGGAGCTTTGCCTTTGCGATCCGCGATGCCGCCAGCCCGGCGGCATCGGGAAGTCGGCTCATTTTTTAGCTTGACCGTATGCACGGACGAGAGCATTAGTTGCGCAAAGTGGAACTCGAGTTCCATTTAATGGAACGACTCGGAGGAGCAATGTCGGTCCTGAACAATGCCGCAGATGTGCTGAGGTGCTTCGGCAAGGACTGTCCTGACCTGACGGTTTCGGACGTCGTGAGACTGCTCGGCATGCCTAAGGCCAATGCGTCGCGCCTGTTGAAGGCGATGCGCGAGGCCAACATGTTGGAGACGATCGGCGACAGCCACCGGCACCGCCCGGGCCGCCTGATGCTCGACCTAGCCGCGGCCTACCGACGTTCCTCGCTGCTGATCGGCCGCGCCAGCGAAGTGGTCGCCGAAGCCAGCGCCATCTATGGCCACACCGGCTACATCTCCGTCCGCGATGGCAAGGAAGTGACCGCCGTGGCCGACTTCCAAGGCACCAACGCGCTGCGCGTCGTCAGCAATATCGGGCGGCGGCTGCCCGCCCATCTCAGCGCTACCGGCCGCTCGCTGCTGGCGCGACTTGGCGAAGAGGCCGTCCATGCACTCTACGCCGGACACGGCGCGCTGGCTGATCTCACCGAGCAACTCTCGAAAGTACGGCATCAAGGCTTCGCCTATTCGAGCCAGGAAGCGACACCCGGCGTCGACGCCATCGCGATATCGGTCGCCGACCCGCGCACTGACGAGGCCGTCAGCCTCTGCATCGTTTACCCCCACGCACTCGTGGACATCAAAGGCCGCGACGAGATGATCGCCGCCCTCGCCAAAGGGGCGGCCCGCATCGCCGAGGACCTGGGCGACAGCGCCTTCGTCGCCCCCCGGATTTGAAGAAAAAGGACATCAGTAATGAGTGATCTGCCCAACCGCTGGCGCGTCGGGTTCGACATTGGTGGAACCTTCACCGACTTCGTGCTCTATGACAGCCAGAACCATTCCGTCACGCTGCACAAGCGACTGACCACGCCGCACGATCCGTCCCAGGCCGCACTCCTTGGCCTGCAGGAACTGCTGGACCTGCAGAGCATCAAGCACAGCGACGTTGGCGAAATCGTCCACGGCACCACGCTGGTCACCAACGCTGTCATCGAACGCAAGGGCGCGCCGGTCGGCCTGATCACGACACGCGGCTTCCGCGACCTGCTCGAAATGGGCACCGAGCAGCGCTACGACATCTATGACCTGTTCGTTTCGTTCCCCGATCCGATGGTCAGCCGTGACCTGCGCCTCGAGGTCGACGAACGCATGACCGCATCGGGCGACGTGGAAACCGCGCTCGACGAAGCCCAGGTCCTGCTGGCAGCCAAGGCGCTTGTCGCGCAGGGCTGCGAGGCGGTGGCCATCGCCTTCATCCATTCCTATGCCAATTCAGCGCACGAGCGCCGTGCCGCCGACATCATCCGCGCCGCCTTCCCCGAGCTGTCGATCTCGATGTCGAGCGAGGTCGTGGCAGAAATGGGCGAATACCAGCGCACGGTCACGACCTGCGCCAACGCCTTCGTGCAGCCGCTGATGCACCGCTACCTGACCAAGCTGGAGAAATCCTTGCGTAGCGTGGGTTTTGCGGGCCCGCTTCGTCTCATGCATTCCGCTGGCGGCCTGATGTCACTGGAGACTGCACGCGACTTCCCGATCCGGCTGCTGGAAAGCGGCCCGGCGGGCGGCGGCCTCGCCACCGCGCTGTTCGGCAAGGCCGCCGGCCTGTCCGACGTCATTTCCTTCGACATGGGCGGCACCACCGCCAAGGCCTGCATGATCGAGAACGGACGCGCCGAAATCTCGCCGATGATGGAGGCCGCACGCGTCCACCGCTTCGTCAAGGGCTCCGGCCTGCCGATCAAGGCCCCAGTCATCGAGATGATCGAGATCGGCGCCGGCGGCGGTTCGATCGCCGCCATCGACGACGTCGGCCTGCTGAAGGTTGGCCCTCATTCCGCCAGTTCCGATCCGGGCCCAGCCTGCTACGGCATGGGCGGCAAGCAGCCGACGGTCACCGACGCCAACCTCACGCTCGGCTATTACGATCCCAACTTTTTCCTCGGCGGCCGCATGAAGCTCGACCTCGAGGCGGCACGTGCTGCCATTGCGCGCGTGGCCGAGCCCTTGAACCTGACCATCGAAGAAGCTGCACTCGGCATCCACAAGGTGGTCGTCGAGAGCATGGCCTCGGCCGCGCGCGTGCATCTGGTCGAGCGCGGCAAGGATCCGCGCGAATATTCCATGGTCGGTTTCGGCGGCGCCGGCCCCGCGCACGCGGTCGACGTGGCGCGCGCCATGGGCATCAGCTCCGTGCTGATCCCGCCGGCATCGGGTGCCGCATCGGCGCTCGGTTTCCTTGCAGCTCCTTTGTCCTTCGAAGGCGTGCGCTCGCTGCGTGTCGAGCTGAAGTCCGGTTTCAACGCTGAAGCAGTCAATCGCGTGCTGACGAGCCTCGAAGACGAGGGCCGCCACCAGCTGTCACGTTCGGACATCGCTGCAGCGGATACTGTGGTCGAGCGCAGCGCCGACATGCGCCTTGTGGGACAGATGCATGACATCAGCGTGCCACTTCCCGCTTCCGAGCTGAGCGAAGCCGATCTGCCGGCGATACGCGAGGCCTTTATACGCGCATATTCCGCCCGCTATGCCGCACCTTTCGAAGGCGCGCGCTTTGAGTCCGTCAACTTCCGCGTTCGTGTCGCAGGCCCCACGCCGCAGCTTTCGCTCACCGGCGCCACCGGCGGCGGCGATACCGCGGCCCGGATCAAGGGCCACCGCGTCTGCTGGTTCGACGAAGGCAAGTTCGAGACCGCAGTCTACGACCGCTACGCGCTGCGGACCGGCGATACCATCCCCGGACCGGCAATCATCGAGGAACGGGAGTCCACCACCGTCGTCGGCCCGTCGGACAGCGTGACGATCGACGTAGGCCAGAACCTCTGCGTTCAAGTTGGCGCACTCAAGGCCATCGATGCATTCGTGACCGCCGACATGACGCGGGCCGAGGCAGTGTCCCGCATCAAGGGCGACCCGATCGGCCTCGAGATCATGTGGTCGCGCCTCGTCAATGTTGTCGAGGAGATGTGGCTTACGGTGTGCCGGACAGCGTTCTCGCTGGTTATCGCCGAGGCTCAGGACTTTGCCTGCGAACTGCTCGACAAGGACGGCGAGACGCTGGCTCACAGCCCGCGCGCAATGCCGGTCTTCAACCTGACGCTTCCCCGCGCTGTCAAGGCGCTGCTGGAGCGCTATCCGGCCGAGACGCTCAAGCCCGGCGACGTTCTGATCACCAACGACCCGTGGCTCTGCGCCGGCCATCTCTTCGACATCGCCATCGTCACGCCGGCATTCCGCAATGGCAAGCTGGTGGGCCTGATGGGTACTGTCGGCCACGTCTCGGATATCGGCGGCACAAAAGATTCGCTGCATGCTCGCGAGATCTACGAGGAGGGCTTGCAGATCCCGCCGATGAAGATCTTCGAGGAGGGTAGGCCCAACGAGACGCTGATCCAGCTCATCCGCCAGAACGTCCGCAACGGCGACCAGGTGCTGGGCGACATCTTCTCCTTCGTCGCGGCCAACAAGCTCGGGGCGGAGCGGCTCGATGCCTTCATGCATGACTATGGCATGCATGATCTCGGCGCCCTTGCCGAAGTTGTTCAGGGCTTGTCGGAAAAGGCCATGCGCGACGCGATCCGGGCGCTGCCCGATGGCGAATACCGCTCGGTCATCACCAACAACCCGCTGGGCGAAACGATCAGCTATCCGGTTCTGGTCAAGGTGGAAGGCGACAGCATCTCGGTCGATTTCGCCGGCGCCCCGCCGCAGCTGCCGCAAGGCGGCTTGAACTCGACGTTGAACTACACGGCAGCACATGCGACCTACCCGTTGAAGTGCATGCTGACGCCTGCGGTGCGCGGCAATGCCGGCTGCTATCGCCCGTTCACCGTGACCGCGCCCGAAGGTTCGATCCTGAACCCGACCTATCCGGCCGCGGTAAACCTGCGCACCCGCACCGGCTGGTATCTCGCGCCGAACATCTTTTCGGCGCTCGCATCGGCCTCGCCCGACATGGTCCAGTCATTCACCGGACTTGCCGTGGCAGCGAATGTCTATGGCCAGACCAAGGATGGGCAGTTCTATTCCGACATGCTCTTCTGTGGCGGTGGCCAGGGCGGCTCCGAGCGCGGCGACGGCCACTCCTCGCTGCTGTGGCCAACTTCGGCGGCCAACACCTCCATCGAACTGATGGAAAGCCGCGTGCCGGTCCTGGTTCTTGAGAAGGCGTTCCGTGCGGACAGCGGCGGTGCCGGCAAGAAGCGCGGCGGGCTTGGCCAGGTCATTCGCTTCCGCAAGCGCGACGAGGATGGGTTGGAGATGCTCGTCTCCGTCTACCCCGAGGGCGTCGACAATCCGATCGATGGCCTGTTTGGCGGACAGGCCGGCGGCGGGGCTCGTGGACGCGTGCTCTCCACCGACGGCCGCGTGCTGCGCGATTGCGGCACGGGCGAGCTGGTGTCGCTGCACCGCACCGACCAGGTGGTCGAACTCGTCCTCGCCGGAGGCTCCGGCTACGGCAACTCCGCCGAGCGCGACCACGCCGCGATCTCCCGCGATCTGGCGCTCGGCTTCGTGACGCCGGACCACGTCGCGCTCAACTACCGCAAGGAACCGGGAACGCCTGGAACCGTGGCGCCGCAAGAGAACGTGGCCTGGGCGTGAGCCCCATCGAGATCCGGCGGCGCCCGGCCATCTGGCGCCGCCCATTTGCAATGACGACCAGACATCCGACAGGAGCAATGCAATGACCTCTGACCAGTTCAACATCTCGCGGCGCGGCCTGCTGGCCTTGGCCGGCGTGGGCCTCGCCACCACAGTTTTTCCCCGCGCACTCTTCGCGCAGTCCGGCGGCGTCCTGATCATCGCCGCAGGCCAGGACATCCCCAATTTCGATCCGCACACCGCGACCGGCTATTCCTCGTCCTTCTTCATGCGCAACGTCTATGACCCGCTCGTGCGCATCTCGGGCAATCCGCCAGTGCCCGCGCCTGGCGTCGCCGAGAGCTGGACCGTCAGCGCTGACGGAACGGAATACACATTCGTCCTGAACAAGGCCGCCAAGTTCCACTCCGGCAATGCCGTCACGGCCGACGACGTCGTCTACTCCTTCGCCCGCGCGTTGAAGCTGGCCAAGGGCAACTCCTGGATGATCCGCGACATCGTCACAGCCGAAGGCGTGACAGCGGTCGACGCCGGCACGGTGAAATTCAAGCTCGCTACGCCGTTCGCGCCGTTCCTGCAGGTGCTGCCGTGGATCTTCATCGTCGAGAAGGCGGTGGTCGAGGCCAATCTCGGCAGCGATGCTGGCGAGACCTACCTCATGACCAATACTGCCGGCTCGGGTCCGTTCGCTGTCGCCCGCTTCGAGGTCGGCACGCTCTACCAGCTGGCCCGCGCGCCCGAGGCGTGGCAGGCCGGCGGTGGCAACCTCGAAGGCGTGATCTGGCAGATCGTGCGTGAAACGGCCACCCAACGGCTGATGATCCAGCGCGGCGAGGCGCATATCGCCACCGACCTCACCAGCGAGGACATGGACGCGCTGAAGGATGCGCCCGGCGTCGTCAGCGTCATCGAGCCGGAATACCGCACCTTCTCGATCAAGATGAACACGCAGCACGGCCCTTGCGCCGACATCAACCTGCGCAAGGCGATCTCCTATGCCACGAACTATCAGGCGATCCTCGACGCCGCGGGTTATGCCGATCCGATGAACGGCCCGCTGCCCAAGGGCATCCTCGGCTTCGACGCCAATCTCGTCGCCTACGGCACCGACATGACCAAGGCCAAGGAATACATGGCAAAGTCGGCCAAGCCCGAAGGCGGCTTCAAGCTCAAGATGTACCACGTCTCGGGCCTTGAGCAGCAGCGCCGCTGGGCACTCATCATGCTCGACAGCCTCAAGCAGCTCAACATCGACCTCGAGATCGTGCCCATGAACTGGCCCGACATGGTCACCGCCTGCAAATCGCCCGAAACCTTCCCTGACCTGTTCCCGGTCTACCAGACGGCGAACTACGGCGACCCTGACAACATCGCCTATGCGGCCTACCACTCGTCGCGCAACGGCGCCTGGCAGAACGCCGTCTACAAGAACCCGGAAGTCGACGCTCTCATCGAGGCCGGCCGCAAGGAAATCGACCAGGCCAAGCGCGTTGCGATCTACGGCGAATTCCAGAAGAAGGTCGTCGAGGACGCCCCAGACGTCTTCGGCGTGCTGGAGCGCCGCAAGCTCGCCATGCGCGACAATGTGAAGGACTACCACTTCACGCCGGTCGCCTCCAACGCGATCGAGGCCTGGGGCCTGTCGCTCGGCTAAGTCGAACATTTGGCGGGTCTCCGGGCCCGCCAAAGCTCCAAACAGAGGACATCGGCAATGCTGCATTTCATCCTGCGGCGGCTTCTGCTGCTCATACCGGTCATCGTCGGACTGACGATCATCATGTTCGCCATCGCTCGCCTTCTGCCGGGCGATCCGGTGGCGCTCGCCGCAGGTCCGAACGCAACGCAAGCCGAAATCGCAGCGCTGGCCGTGGAATACGGCCTCGACAAGCCGATCTGGGTGCAATACGGCACCTATGTTTCCGGACTGGTCCATGGCGACCTCGGCACATCTCTGCTGACACGTCGCCCCGTCGCTGCCGATATCAAGGCCTACCTCCCCGCCACCCTCGAACTCGTCTTCGCCGCGATGTTCATCGCGGTCGTGGTCGGCATCCCGCTCGGCCTCGTCACCGCCGTCTGGCGCAACCGCTGGCCAGATTATCTTGCCCAGGTCGGCGCCATCGGTGCGATCTCCATGCCGCGCTTCTTCCTCGGCCTGCTTCTGCAGCTCTGCTTTGCCATGTGGCTGATGTGGCTGCCGCTCGGCGGCCGCCTGCCGATCGTCGTCATCCCGCCACGCTTCGTCACCGGCTTCCTGACCATCGATTCATTGATCGCCGGCAACTGGAATGCCTTCTTTATGTCGCTACGCCATCTGGCGTTGCCGGCCATCGCCATGTCGCTGTCCCCGCTTGCCACGATCATGCGCATGATGCGTGCCTCGACGATCGAGGTGATGCAGCAGGACTATGTGATGACGGCACGCGCGCTCGGCCTGCCCTCCCGCAAGATCATCACCAAATACGTGGCCCGCAACGCCGTCTCGGCGACGCTGACCGTGATCGGCCTCTATTTCGGCTGGCTGCTCGGCGGCACAGTTCTGGTCGAAACAGTGTTCGATTGGCCGGGCCTCGGCCTCTACGCCACCAAGGCCATCGTCTCGCAGGACATGATGCCGGTGATCGGCGTCGCCCTGGTCATCGGCCTGCTCTTCGTCTTCGCCAACCTCGTCATCGACCTGCTCTACGGCGTCATCAACCCCAAGGTCCGCTACTCATGACCACGACCGAGCACAATACCGCGGACGATTTCGCCACGCCGCGCCGCGACAGGCTGCGCCGCGCCTTCTTCCGCTTTTCGCAGAGCAAGCTGTCGATGCTGGGTGCCGTCATCGTCGCGGTGGTGATCTTCTTCACCGTCTTTGGCACCATGCTTGCCCCCTACCCCAACCACGTCGCGGGCGGCGTCGACACCGCCGCGCGCTTTCTGGCGCCGTCGGTGGCCCATCCCTTCGGCACCAACGAGCTTGGCCAGGACGTGCTGTCGCTAGTCATGGCCGGAACCACCGTTTCGGTACTCGCCGGCTTCGGCGTCGTGCTCATCGGATCGGTGATAGGCACGCTTGTCGGCGCCGTTGCCGGCTTCGCCCGCGGCTGGGTCGACGAGGTGCTGATGCGGCTGACCGACCTTACGCTGACCATTCCCGGCCTGATCCTTGCCATGGCCATTGCCGCGGCCCTCGGCTCGGGCTTCGGCAACATGGTGATCGCGATCGCCCTGTCATGGTGGCCTGGCTATGCGCGACTGGTGCGCGGCGAGGTGCTGGCCGCGCGCGAGGAAGTCTACGTGACCGCCGCCCGCGCGCTTGGCGCCACCCCAAAGCGCATCCTCTTCCGCCATATCCTGCCCAACGTCGTCTCGCCCATTATCGTCAAGATGTCGCTCGACATGGGCTTTGCCATCCTCACCGTGGCGGGCCTCGGCTTCATCGGCATCGGCGTCCGCCCACCGACGCCCGAATGGGGCACGCTGCTTTCGATCTCGCGTTCCTATATGCCCGATTACTGGTGGACGGCGATGGCGCCAGGCATGGCGATGTTTTTGGCAGTGTTCGGCTTCAATCTCCTCGGCGACGGCCTGCGTGACATCCTCGATCCGAAAGCGAGGCGCTGATATGACTGCCCCTCTCCTTTCAATCCGCGACCTGCACCTTCGCATGTCGAGCTTCGACGGCCGGGCACATGTGCTGAACGGCATCAATCTCACCGTCAACCGGGGCGAGATCTGGGGCCTTGTCGGCGAAAGCGGTTGCGGCAAGTCGCTGACCGGCCTGTCGGTGTCGCGCCTGCAGCCGACGCCGCCGGCGCACTATACGGCCGGCGAGATTCTGCTCGAAGGCCAGGATCTGCTCAAGCTCAGCCAGGCCCAGATGCAGCGCCTGCGCGGCAAGCGCATCGGTATGATTTTCCAGGATCCGACGACCAACCTCAATCCAGCCTTCCGCATCGGCGAGCAACTCGTCGACGTGGCGCTTGCTGCGGCCGATCGCGACCCCGATGTGATTGGCTGTTCGCCCAGTGCCGGCCGGCGCGAACGCCAAAAGGCCGCGCGCAAGCTGGCCGGCGAGATGCTGCAGCGCGTCGGAATTCCCAACGCACTGGCGCGGCTCGACGACTACCCGCATCAGTTCTCCGGCGGCATGCGCCAGCGCGTGCTGATCGCCATGGCACTGATCGGCCGGCCAGACTTGCTGATCGCCGACGAGCCGACGACGGCACTCGATGTTTCGGTCCAGGCCCAGATCCTCGACCTCATCAAGAACAGCGTCAAAGACTTCGACATGGGCGTCGTGCTCATCACCCACAATCTCGGCGTCGTCGCCCAGACATGCAGCCATGTCGCTGTCATGTATGCCGGAAACATCGTCGAAAGCGGGCCGGTTGCCGCAGTCATCGGCAACCCCGTCCATCCCTATACGCGAGCCCTGATGTCGGCGATCCCGACCCGGGAAACCAAGCGTGGCGCGCTTCGCGGCCTGGCGGGCTCGGTCCCGAACCTCATTGTGCCGCCGCCGGGCTGCCGCTTTGCGCCCCGTTGCCAGTACGCCCTGCCCGCTTGCGTTGCGGCGATGCCGGCGTCGGTACCCGTCGGCGACAGCCATGCCGTCGCCTGCATTCGCGCGACCGAGATGGAGGCGCTCGTCGATGACTGAGATCATGCTTGAGATCGACAACGTCTCGAAAATCTATCCCGGGCGTCGCGGCATCTTCGGGACATCGCCAGAAGTCCATGCGCTGAAGAACGTGTCGCTCAGCGTGCGCAAGGGCGAGAGCTTCGGCCTTGTCGGTGAAAGCGGCTCGGGCAAGACGACGCTGACCCGCTCCATCCTGCATCTGGAAACGCCGACTTCGGGCAGCATCCGCGTGCAGGGCCAGGACCTCGGAAAATTGTCCGATGCCGAGCTGCGGCGGCTGCGCGCGCGCGTCCAGATCGTCTTCCAGGACCCCTATGCGTCTCTCAACCCGCGCATGTCGGTCTATGACATCGTCACCGAACCGCTCGTCATCCACCACGAGACCCTCGGCCTGACCAACAGGCAGCGTAGCGACCGCGCCGCCGAATTGCTTTCGCTCGTCGGCATGGGCCCTCAGCATCTGCACCGCTATCCACACGAATTCTCCGGCGGCCAGCGCCAGCGCATCTGCATCGCCCGCGCCCTTGCTTCAGGGCCGGAGCTGCTGCTTCTCGACGAGCCGACCTCGGCGCTCGACGTCTCGGTGCAGGCGCAGGTGCTCAATCTCTTGTGCGAGCTGCAGGACCGCCTCGGCCTGACCTACTTCTTCATCAGCCACGATCTGGCGGTGGTACGTTATCTCTGTGACCGGGTGGCCCTGATCAACCGCGGCGAGATCGTCGAACAGGGCGACTGCGCCCAAATCTTCGACGCTCCGAAGAGCGAATATGCCCGCATGCTGATCGGCGCGATGCCGGAAGTGAAGGTGCCAGCAAAGACAGGCAGCAACACCTAGGCTGGATCGAGACGTGGGATAAGGAGTCCACGAGCAACCGAGCCGGTACTTTTGCCACGCCAACCACAAGACCTGTTTGGCTTGCGGAGCCGGCAATGGTTCCGCCAATCCGGTAGCGGCAACCGTGAACATTCATGCGCGCCGTCGGTCGGCCTGAGATAGTCACTGGGGCTTTTCGTCTGCCAAGCTGCCCCGGTAGCGCGCGATTGCGATGTCGCGGTCGCCTTGCCGTCTCCACTCGTGGTGCCGGCGATGGCTGCTGGATGCTCGCGCCTGCCTGTGCAGCCAAGCGTCACTGCGCCGACCTAAATAACGCCCCAGGCGCGATAGCGTCCCCTGCCGGTGATTTCGCGCAGGTCGAGCTCACCGATGAGATTGAGGGCGCCCGCTGTGGTGACGCCGAGTTCCTTCTCGATCATGCCGCTGCTGACCAGCGGTCGCGACAACACCAGATCAATGAGCTTTGGCAGTCTCGACGTCGAGCGTCGGCCCTTGAGCCGCCGCTCCATCTGCGCCCTGGCAAGCATCAGCCGGTCATGCTCCCTGATCCCCGCCGCGGCACCTTCGTGGGCGCCGTCGAGAAAGGCGATCAACCGCGTCGTGCGGTCGCGCGATTGCCGGCGCTCGCGTCCAATGGCCCGCGCCCCGACATATAGCGCCGCAAGCTGCCCGGTCGTCGTGCCGGCCTGCCGCAACAGTGCGCTAACGAGCAGACGTCCGAGCCACGGCGCATGCTGCAGCGGCGCAATCGCGGTCCAGGCGTCAAAGGCGACCGCGCCGCGCAGCATCGCCGGCAAACCCTCGACCTTGGCAAGCACTGCCTTCCACTCGGCCAGCCGCTCCTGCTCGTCCCAGTCGCTGTCATAGAGCAGCGGATTCCGGTCAGCTGCAGCATCGGCCTTCGCGGCGGTCCCCGCCTCGCGACCCAACGTCGCATCGCGCCCGGCCGTTGCGGGCGCCCGCGCTGCGTCGAGCACCGCATTGGCGCGCCCAAGCGCTGCATCCAGCGCAGCCAGTTCGGCGCTGAGGCTCGCTGAGCCGAGGCTGTCGTCCTCCGGTTCCTGCTCGTGATCCTGGCCGTCGGCAGCGCTGCCCTCCCCCGCCACCGGCAACTGCGTCTCCAGCCGCATCGGCGGCGCCGCGGCAAACCTTCCGCACAGTACGGCAAGCCCGTCACGGCCAAGGGCCCAGTCCGGCTTGTTGGCCAGGACCTGGCGCCTGAGCCGCAGGATTTCATGGGCGCGGGTGAGTTCATGCGTCGGCGCCCGCAGATCCATGTGGGCGTCGTGCAGCACCAGGTCCTCGACATGCACCAGTTCACCATCGAGCCACAGCGCCGAGACCGCATCGGCGAAGTGCGCGCGTTCGACAAAGCCCTGCCCGACCGGCGAGCGGCTGATGCGTTCATCGAGACGCACCAGCGCCTCGGCTGCCCGCATGGCGGGTCCGACGAGGTCTCCTAGAGGCAAATCGGTTTGCGCGTAAGGCATTGATTAACCTTAACACAATCGGCGATTATAAAGCTATCTCGCCATTTACTTGAGTCATGTCGGGTCGTCAATTTCTTGAAAATAACTAACGATAATGTCTTCTTATCGATAGTGATGGATTTCAAGCCCGAAATCGCTAGAATCAGGCCCAAACCCAGCCGTTTGCGGCACAAAATTCGCTGAAAAATGGGGCCTCATGGCCAAACGTCCAAAACCTGACACCGACCGCGACGAAGCGCAAAGCATCGCCCGCCGCGCCGAGGCACTCGATGCACTTGACGGCATTCTGCCCTTCGACCGCCGCGACCGCCTGGCACTGGTACTCAGCGACGACGACGTCGCCACCTTGCGCCACCTCGCCAACCAGGGCCTGGGCGAAAACTCGCTGCGCGCTCTGGCCTCGGACCTGTTTTACATCGAGGCCTGGTGCCTGGCTGCGACCGGCACGGTGCTGCCGTGGCCGGCACCCGAACCGCTGCTGCTGAAATTTGTCGCCCACCATTTGTGGGATTTTTCCCGCCGCGAAAGCGACGCAGCACACGGCATGCCCGCCGAGGTCGCTTCGGCGCTTGCCGCCCAGGGCGTGTTGCGGGTAACAAAAAAGCCGCATGCTCCGGCAACCGTCCGGCGCAAGCTGTCGAGCTGGTCGACCTTGACCAGATGGCGCGGCCTGACGGGCCACTTCAACGCACCCGGGCTCAACAGCGCGATCAAACTCGCGGTCCGCGCCGCCGGCCGGCCGCGCGTCCGCAAGAGCCAGAAGGCGGTCACGGCAGACATACTGGCAGCTGTCCTGCAGGCCTGCGCTGGCGACAGCATGACGGATTGCCGCGACCGCGCCCTGCTGCTGTTCGCCTTTGCCTCCGGCGGCCGTCGCCGCAGCGAAGTCGCCGCCTTGAGGCTCGAACAGCTGGTCGAGGAAGCGCCGGTGCCGTCCGACCCGCAAGATGCCAACGGCGACACGCTGCCGTGCCTGAAGATCGGCCTCGGCCGCACCAAGACCACCAACGCCGATACGGATACGGCTGTATTCCTGATCGGCCGCCCGGTCCTGGCTCTCAAGGACTGGATTTTCCGGGCCGAACTCGTCGAAGGTCCGGTGTTCCGCGCCATCGACCGCTGGGGCCATATCCAGCGCCGCGCGCTGACCCCGCAGGCGGTCAACCTCATTCTCAAGCGCCGCATCGCCGAAGCTAGACTGGATCCAGCCGAATTCTCGGCGCATGGCCTGCGTTCGGGCTATCTCACCGAAGCCGGCCGCCGCGGCATCCCGCTGCTCGATGCCATGCAGCAGTCTTTGCACCGCTCGGTCAGCCAGGCCTCACACTACTACAACGACGCCGAACGCAAGCTTGGCCGCGCCGCGCGGCTTGTCGTGTAACCTCTGGTCTAAAGCCAGGAGGCCGGGGTCTTTGGAAGACGCTGATCGGGGTCGATGACCTTGAGCGATGGCTGTCCCGGACCATTCCAGTGCCACAGGGCAACACAATTGCCGCCAGGCGACATGAAGGAGGGGTAGACGACGCCGTCGAACCCTTCGGCCAGCAGGCGCTGCCGCAGTAGGTGGGTTTCAGGCGTCCTGCCCTCGTCAAGATCGGCCCGCCACTCGCTTCGGTGAATGCCCGGATCCACGCCGAGTTCCTGCAGCACCGCGGGATCGGTCAACTCGGCCAGGGCCGCATCGGCAAGTTCGAGTTGTGCGATCAGCGCCGGATGCTGGACGAAACCCTGGTTGTATTCGGCCCAGGCCGTCGACAACTCGCAGGCCGCATATAACGTGGGCGCACCGACCGGATTCCAGCGCCCGCCAAAACGCGCTGCACCCTCGCCTGAAAGAGGCATATGGGCCCAGCGCGGCACGAAGGCCCGCCACAACGTACGACGCTGCCGCGAGCTCGCTTCAGGCATAAACGCCGGAGCGCACCGCCTCCAGATAGGCCAGGACCTTGTCGGCCTTGCCCTCGCCAACCAGGTCATAGGCGGTCTTGCCGGCCCAGCCGGGGATAGGCTGATGCTTGAACCAGATCGCCGCGCGGTTTTCGTCGCCTGCCATTTCGGCAGCCATTGCCAGGATGCGGACGACGGGGCTGAGTGCCTGGTCGACCTTGCGCGCACCAGAACGTGCCGTCAGTGTGTTGCGAGCAACGCCAACGAGCCGGGCCAGATCGGCCTGGGTCACGCCCAGCAATTCCGACACGCGGCGGGCCGACAGGAATTGCGACCGGGCCTCACCGAAATGGGCCGCCGACATTCCCAGACTCTGAGCTGCCATGACACGTTCCTGTCTCAATTTGATATCCATGACGTCAATATGTGCTCATTTCGAGCGCAATTCAAGCTCAACCAGCTTCGCCTAAAGCTTGGATATCACCCTGCCCTCGCCCGTGCATCACCTCCCTTGCCGCGCAGCAGCGCCATCAGCACCGGCCCGATCGAGAATTCGCCGGCCCTGGCCTTGGCCGTCAGGCTGCGCAGATAGCCGCCGGGGCTGGAAATCGCCTCACCCTTCTGCAGCATCGCCGCCACCATGATCGCGGCATCCACCGCCCCCATCGCCTCGCAGGCCTGGTCCCACGCATCCGGACTGACGCCGAGCGCGCCGCGCACCAGATTTGCCGTTTCAACCAGATCCGCCCAGCCCGAAATGCCGTTGCGTGCGTAATCGGCAATATCAGGGCAGGCACGCAGCACCATGCCAAGCGGGTATCCCGTTGGTGGCTGGCTCTTCGTCTCCAGTTTCACCGCAGCGGTCGTCCCGGGGCCTTTTTCGAGGCCGGGTTCAAGTTCATGAGGGTGTGTATTTGAATTCTGTATGTGGCGCTCGAAATGAGACTCATTGGCGCTTGTTTCTTCAGTTTTAACGTGACTTTCCAGCGTCTTGCGCACCTCCTGGGCAAGCATTGCGAGTTCTTCGGCAATCGGCTCGAGCTCAAGGCGGCTCGCCGTGCGTGGAATCGTCGCCGCGATCTCGCGATATTCGAGATGCAGGCGCTGCCAGTCAGCCACAATCCCCTCCTCCAGGCCAAAGGCGATCATCTTGGCGATGTCACGGCGCAGGATGGTGATGCGCTCGCGTACGAGCAACAGCGCCCGCCTTTCGGCCCTGACAGCCTCGGCCAAGCGTTCGAACTCTTGCGCCCGGGCCAGAAGCGGCGTCAGGTCGAAGCCGAAGGCCTGCTCGATTGCCCCGTCATAGCCCTTGCGGGCGTAACGCTTGCCATTGGGGCTGTCGCGACGCACCACAAGGCCGCAATCGACGAGCACCGACAGATGCCGTCTCAGCGTCGCCGGCGCCATGCCATGCGCCCTGAGTGCCAGCTGGGCGTTGGAAGGAAACACCACAAGCCCCTCCCCTTCCACCAGATCCGTGTCGGGATGGAAGCTTAGCAGCGCGTTGAGTACGGCAAGCGCGCGATCGCTGGCGCCAAGCAATCCCTTGGCCTCGCAGACGGCACGAAACACCTGCCATTTGTTGGTGCTGGCGCCAGGCGCACAGCTGCCGGCCGCCATCTGACCTGCCACCATGGCAAGCGACAGCGACCGCCGCCCAAAGGGCGTCGTCGAGATATGCTCGATCATCCTCGTTTACCTCACTTGGAGGCAAGCCAAAGGCGTTCCAGAACGCGTCCAGTGGTTGACAAGTCAGCCCGGAAATGATTCTCTCACAATTGCTACATTGATGAGGGCTTCCGGAATGGCGACGTTTCGGGGGCCTTTTTCTTGCCGGTTATCCTTCTAATTCCGATCCTCTACACATTGGCACGGACGCCTTACGCTCCCCGTCTGCCGACGGCGCTGCCATGAAGCATGCGCCGCTCTCGCGGGCGGTGGACAAATCTAGTCTTGCCCAGCCGCTTGGCCGCGCTCTTGTTCGAACCTCTCCAGTAGCCTGGGCAGTTCCTCACCGAGGAAATCCTCGAAGCCACCGGCAATTTTTTCGACAAAATCGACCCGGGCCTTGCCCTTGGTAACAGTCAGATGCGCCACCGCCCTGCCCTTGCCGTCAAGGATTTGGCGCGCGCCACCTACAACCGGCTGGGCCCTGCGTTGCAGGCGCGTGAATAGCAGGTTGAAGCGTTCGTCGCTCGCAGCAGCACGGAAGCGCTGGCTGGTGATCTCGTCGTCCGCCTTGACGCGTGCAGCCTCGCTCTTCAGCAGTTCGGCAAGCGCCATCCAGCGCGGCCGGCCGACCTTGGGTGCCGCACCGATGGCACGCACGATTTGCTCGGGCACCGCGTCGGCGACCTGCAGGAAGCGCGTCATCTCGGCCTTGTGCAGCGACAGTGCGTCCTGGACGACGCTGCGCTCGAAGCCGCGTCCGATCAGTTCATGCGCGAACAGCGCCCGTTCGATGAAGGAGAGATCGCGCCGCTCGCTGTTTTCCTTGCCCTGGGCAAGCACCAGCTCGACATCGGACAGCGGTCGCACGATGGCCAGGACAGGAACGCCAATCTTGCCTGCCGCGCGGACGCGACGATGGCCATAGGCCGTCTGGTAGCGCCCCGGCTTGTCGGGATGCGGCCGCAGCAGCACGGGAACCTGCTGGCCTGACGTCTCGATGCTGCTGACCAATGCGTCGAAATCCGGATCCTGAGCGCCATTGTCGAGCCGGTCGGCAACAAACGACGCCTCGATCAGCGCGGCATCCACTTGAGCCACGCGTTCGGCAGTGTCGAGGCTTTCCTTGAGCCGGCGCGCCTCCTCGATCTCCCTGGAGAGACCGCCGAGCGAAAGCCCCATCGCCTTGACAGCACCGGAGGCGCTGCGCGGGCGTGCTGGTTCTGTCTCGACCGATTTCGTTTCCGGTGCCTTCTCCGTCGCTGCTGCATGCGTCGGTGCCGGGTCCGCCGTGCCGAAAAGCGCCTTGAGCTGGTCCTTGCGGTTCAATGCCATGCCAGCCTCCTCACGCCGCCCGGTTCCAGGCCTTAAGCATCAGGGCTTCGATCTCGCCGTTGACAGCTGTCAACGACTCCATGGCGCGGTCATAGGTGGCGCGGCTGAAGCTCTCGCGCGACACTTCATAGAGCGTCTGCTTGGTCAGGCCGGCGTCGGAGAACGCCGTCGACTTGACCAGGGGGGCGGTCAGCACGCGATCGCCAAACAGCGAGCGGAGGAAGCCGACTATCTGTGTCTGAGGGCCGTCATTGGGCTCGTAACGCGTAATCAGGTAGCGCATGAAATCGAAATTGAGCTCGCCGCCTGCCTCGCGTACCACCGACAGCAGGTCGGCGGTCATGAACAGGAACTGGCTCATCGACGCGACATCGAGCATCTGCGGATGGATCGTCACCAGCACCGACGTCGCCGCACACAGTGCCGACAGCGTCAGGAAGCCAAGCTGCGGCGGGCAGTCCATGACGACGACGTCGTAATCGTCGGCGACTGTCCGCAGCGCCTCCTGCACCCGGGCGAAAAACATCGCCTTGCTGTCACCTGCCTGGCGTGCCGCCAGCATCTGCGGCGTGGTGTGCTCAAACTCCTGCAGCTCGAGATTGCCTGGCACGAAGTCGAGCCCGTCGAAATAGGTTCGGCGGATGATGTCGCTAAGCGGCCGGCGCTCCTCGTCGTAACGGATTGCACCGTAGAGCGTGTCATTGCCGTTCAGGTCGAGTTCGGGCTGATAGCCGAACAGCGCTGACATCGAAGCTTGCGGATCGAGATCGATGGCCAGCACGCGATAACCGGCGAGTGCCAGATGCTGGGCGAGATGGGTGCTGGTCGTGGTCTTGCCCGAGCCGCCCTTGAAGTTGGTGACGGCGATGACCTGCATATGCTCGCCGCGCCCGGCATCGCGGCGCGGCAGATAGTGGCGCGCCTTGGTCGGGTTCTGCTCGGCGAGATGCCGGCGCAGCCCGTTGATATCGTCGAGCGCGTAGTAGCGGCGCCCCCCTGCCCCGGTCTCGGGCTGCGGCCCCTCGCCGGCTATGGAAAGCTGGCGCAGGTAGCCGTCGGTGACGCCGATCAGACGCGCCGCCTCGCCGCTCGAGAACTTGCGCAATGCCTTCTTCGACGTCGGCGAAAACAGCCGGTCGCGCATCGCCTGCAATTGCGCCGACAACATCTCGGCGTCGCGCGCAATAGCACGATCAGTCGCCATGACCTCGGCCTCTTCGCTCGCGTTTTCCGCCCGTGCTTGAACTGCCCCAACCAAGTCTTTAGTCCCTTCTCGCCATCAGGCGGACGCATGAGCGACACGCAGTCAGGCTTCGTTAAGATTTATGCGCCGATTCGCTGCAGAATCCGAATCCGGGTTACGCCTTCGCACATTTTAACGTGGCGGAGCGTGGATAACGGATCAATGAGGCGGTTACGCTGGACGCATCGAATTACGACCATTTACCGTAACAAGGGTGCTGGAGCCGCCGAGTCGAGTCAACTTGTTTATAGTTAACGGAAATTAACCATTGTGACGGATACGAAATGGCCGGCGATCCCAGACGTTTCGGCCCCGTCGTCAAGCTGTTGACAGCTGTCAACCGACTGAGCTGTAGCCGCGCCGGAGCTTGGAAGCGGCCAGACGCCGCAAGGCCTCCTGCGCCTGAAGGGTATTGACGTAGAGATCGAGACGTCTCCTGCCCAGCGTGCCGATGCGGCCCCATTCCCGCACCAGCACCGCGTCGCCGAACAACGAACTTTCCAGCGACAGGCAATAGAACCGCGCCATGTTTCGGCTCGGATCACGGCGCTGGAGATGCAGTGGGGAGGTTGGCTGTTCCATGACTGGCAGAATCGCGCGCAGCGATTCCACCGTCCAATGAATGTGCTGAATCGATCAGCCAGGATCGATTCAGCCTATTGATGCGTAGTTCAGGCCGCCTGCCCCACCGGAGTGGCTCTCGACAAGGCAGCGAGCAATTCCGACTTGCGCTGTTCGTAGCGCTCGATGGCGGCAAGCTTTACATGCCCGTAGCCGCGGACACTTTCGGCCAGGCTGGCAAGTTCAGCGGCCATAGCCAGGTTCGAAGCCGTCAGTCGGATGGCAAGCTCCTCGATGAGCGTGACGTAGTCAGCGGCGAGCCGCCGCTCCATCTGGCGCTCCGCGGTGCGACCGAACGGATCAAAGCGCGTGCCGCGCAGGCCCTTGAGCCGGGCAAGCACGGCGAAGGCTGGCTCGATCCAGCGGCTGGCGATCGCGATCTTGGCGGGATGCCCGGTACGCGGATCGGTCCGAGTCAGCATCGGTGGCGCCAGATTGTACTGGAGCTTGAAGTCGCCTTCGAACTGTTCGGCAAGCTTTCGCCTGAACGCCGGATCGCGATGCAGCCTCGCCACTTCGTACTCGTCCTTGTAGGCCATCAGCTTGAAGGCAGCGCTGGCGACGGCACGGCTGAATGTTTCCTGCCCCGGTGCGACCCTCGCCTCGGCTTCACGCGCGCTGTCGACGAGCTTTCGATAGCGCTTGGCATAGGCAGCATTCTGATAGCCGGTGAGGAAGTCGGCGCGACGCCTCACGGTCTCGTCGAGCGTCAAAGCGGGCGCAGGCGCCGAAACGATGCCCGCCTGGCGACTGACGAAGTCCATATCCTCGGCCGAGCGTCGTCCCCAGGCGAAGGCGGCACGGTTCATCGCGACGCCGGCGCCGTTGAGGTTGATGGCCTTTTCGATCGCCTCGCGGCTGATCGGCACGAGCCCCTTCTGCCAGGCATGGCCGAGCAGGAACATGTTGGCGGCAATCGCGTCGCCGAACAGTGCCGTCGCAAGCTTCATGGCTGGCAAGGAGGTCAACGCGTCCGCGCCGCCGGCATTGCGCAATCGGCGCAAAGTGGCACTTTCACGGAAGTCGATCGTCGTGTCCTTGACGAAGGAGGCGGTGGGGGCGAAATGATCGTCGACCACTGTCCTGGTCCGGTCCTTGCCGAAGGTGGCGATGACATTCTGGGACGCGGCAACCACAAGGTCGAATCCCAGCACGAGATCGGCCTCGCCGGGTCCGATCCGAGCGGCGTTCAGCATCTCGGGTTCCCGCGCAAGCCGGATATGCGAAACCACCGCGCCGTTCTTCTGGGCGAGACCGGTCTGGTCGAGCGTGACCAGCGACAGGCCATCAAGATGCGCCGCTTGTGAAAGGATCGCGCTGACGGTGATGACTCCCGTGCCGCCGATGCCGGTGAGCAACACGCTGTAGGGCTCGTTTCCAAGGGCAGGGCGAGCTGGCTCGGCAAGGCCGGCATCCACGCCGCCGACCGCCTTGGCCTGTGGCTTGCGCAAGCGGCCACCTTCGACGGTGACGAAGCTCGGGCAAAAGCCCTTAGTGCAGGACAGGTCGGTGTTACAGCTCGACTGGTTGATGGCGCGCTTGCGGCCGAACTCGGTCTCGCGCGGTTCGATCGAAATGCAGTTCGACACGGCCGAGCAGTCGCCGCAGCCTTCACAGACCAGCTCGTTGATGAAGGCGCGCTTGGGCGAGACGGGGTAGGTACCGCGCTTGCGCCGGCGGCGTTTTTCAGCGGCGCAGACCTGATCGTAGACCAGCACCGTTACGCCCTCGACTTCGCGCAGTTCGCGCTGGACCTGATCGAGCTCGTCGCGATGGTGCACATTCACCGAGCGCGGCAGCTGGCCGGCCAGCAGGTGAGGGCGTTCGGAGACGACGACGACCTGTTTTGCGCCTTCGGCGAGAACCTGGCCAACGATGGAGGGCACCGACAATTCGCCATCATGGCGCTGGCCGCCGGTCATGGCGACGGCATCATTGTAGAGGATCTTGTAGGTGGCGTTGACCTTGGCAGCGATTCCGGCGCGGATGGCCAGCAGGCCGGAATGGAAATAGGTGCCGTCGCCCATGTTGACGAAGATGTGCTTTTCGTCGGTGAAGGGCGACAGGCCGATCCATGAGCCGCCTTCGCCGCCCATCTGGGTGAAGGTCGAGGTGTCGCGCTCCATGCCGATCACCATCATGTGGCAGCCGATGCCGGTGGAGGCGCGGCTGCCCTTGGGCACGACTGTCGAGGTCGAGTGCGGGCAGCCCGAGCAGAAATAGGGCTCACGGTTGAGCAACCCAGGCTCAGCAGGGGAGGGGAGCCCGACTGTTGACAGCTGTACAGCACGCGCGGCGAGGCCGGCATCTTTCGTGCCGAGCCATTGCAGTATGGCGCGCGCTACCGACAGCGCGCCAATTTCACCGATCGAGGGCAGGAGAGGGGACCCGCCCGGGCCAGACTTGCCGAACACCTGCGGCCGGCGGTCGCCCGGCAGGTTGAACAGAAGCGACTTGATCTGCTCTTCGATGACGGGACGCTTTTCCTCAACGACGAGTACCTGTTCAAGCCCGTCGGCGAATTCATGCAAGCCTTCCGGCTCCAGGGGCCAGACCATCCCGACCTTGTAGAGGCGGATGCCCAATTCGGCGGCGCGTGTCTCGTCGATGCCGAGCAGCGTAAGCGCACCCTTGAGATCGAGCCATGACTTTCCGGTCGAGACAATACCGAGCCTGGCCTTGGGGGAGGGCCAGACCTGCCTGTCGAGATGGTTGGCCCGGGCGAAGGCAAGCACGGCCGCAAGCTTGGTCTCGAGCCGGCGCTCCATCGCCTGCTGCCCGTCGGGCCAGCGCATCGAAAGCCCGTCGGCGGGAAGCGGCAGGGCAGGGGTGACGATCTCCAGCCGGCTTGGATCGAGATCGACGGTCGCGGAGCACTCGACTGTTTCGGTCTGGCACTTGAAGCCGACCCAGGCGCCGGAATAGCGGCTCATCGCCCAGCCGAGCAGGCCGAAGTCGATATATTCGCCAACACCCGCCGGCGACAGCAGCGGCACCATGGCCGAAATCAGATTGTGCTCGCTCTGGTGCGGCAAGGTGGAGGAGACCGCGCCGTGGTCGTCACCAACGAGCAGCAACACGCCACCATGCTGGCTGGTGCCGACCGCATTGGCGTGGCGAATGACATCCATGGTGCGGTCGACGCCGGGACCCTTGCCATACCACATCGAAAACACACCGTCGTAGCGCGAGCCGGGGAACATGCCGGCCTGCTGGGTGCCCCACACGGCGGTCGCCGCCATGTCCTCGTTGAGGCCGGGCTGGAAAACGATATGGCTGGCCTTGAGATATTTCTTGGCACTGCCCATCTCGCGATCGAAGCCGGCCAAGGGAGAGCCGCGATAGCCCGACACGTAACCCGCAGTATTGAGCCCGGCGGCAAGATCGCGCTGGCGCTGGACCATCGGCAGGCGCACCAGCGCCTGCGTGCCCGACACCAAGATGCGGCCGCGCTCGAGCGTATAGCGTTCGTCGAGCGCTGAGGGCATGTCGACCTGTTGGGCGCCATGTTCGGGGGACTTCACTGCAGTCATCGGGGTTTCTCAGACGTTGAGCGGGGCAAGCGGCATGTCGAAGATGCGGCCCGGATTGAGGATGTTGCGGGGGTCGAGCGCTGCCTTGAGACGTCGCATCGCAGCCAGTTCGGCCGGGTCGCGCGTCAGGTGCAGATAGGCCTTCTTGTCGAGGCCGATGCCATGTTCGGCCGAGATCGACCCGCCAGTTCGGGCAACGCAATCGAACACCGCCTTGGCGACCTCGTTGGGCCGGTCGGTGCGGACGACATAGTGCAGATTGCCGTCGCCGAGATGGCCGAAGACGTAGTCCTGCGCTGCCGGATCGGCGCGGGTTTGGGCCGCCTTTGCCAGATCGAGGAATTCAGCCATGCGCGGCAGCGGCAGGCTGACATCGAGGCTGAGCATAGCGCCCTCGGCGAAGAGGAAACGATTGCAGTCGTCGCGCAGCGTCCACAGTGCCTGGAACTCACGCTCCGACTGCGACAGCACGACATCTTCGACCAACCCGTCCTCGATCGCCTGCGACAAGGCCTCAGTAAAGGCTTCCTCGTCGGCGCCGGGCGTCATGCCTTGAATGTCGGTCAGCACATAGACTGGCGATGACAGCGCCAAGGGAGCCGTCAGGCCGAGGGCAGCGACCATGTCGCCCATCAGCGGCTCAAGGATGACCTCGAAACCGGACAGCAGGTTGCCGAGGCGGCCGCGCAGGAACTTGAGCAGGCCAAAGGCAGCGTCGAGCGAAAGCAGCGAGCAGAAGGCAGCCGACTGGGTGACCGGCTTGGGGTACAGCTTGAGGCAGGCGCGGGTGACGACGCCAAGCGTGCCTTCGCTGCCGATGAAGAGCTGGCTCAGATCGTAGCCGGAATTGTCCTTGGCGAGACCCTTGAGCGAAGACAGTACGGTGCCGTCGGCTAGCACGGATTCCAGCCCCAGCACCTGGGCGCGGAAATTGCCGTAGCGCAGCACGCGGATGCCCCCGGCATTGGTGGCAATGTTGCCGCCGATAGTCGCGGTGCCGCGCGCGCCGATGTCGACGCCGAAAACCAGTCCCGCAGCATCGGCCTTTTCCTGGACGATCTGCAAGGGCACGCCGGCCTCGGCGATGATGGTGCCGGCGGTCGGCTCGACGTCTCCAAGGGCGGTCATGCGTTCCAGCGAAAGCACGGCTTCGCCTGCCAGCACCCTTGCCCCGCCCGACAGGCCGGTGCGCCCACCCTGGACGACCAGCGGCAGGCGGGCGGCGTTGCAAGAGTTGAGGATCTCTGCGACCTCATGTGTATTGCGCGGCCGCAGCACAAGTTCGGGCCTCGCCCCTGGCTCGCCGGAAAGATCGTCGCTGTAGCGCGGATCGATGGCATCACCTGCCAGGATCGCAGCCTTGTCAAGCCGCGTCTGAAGGGAGGATAGAACCTGATCGGTTGGTCGCGCCATGATGCCCGGATGGCCCGGAGGAAGCCTTTCCGGGCGCTGTCTTGAGTCAGCTTATTTCGCTTGCAATATTTGTCAAACCTATATTGTTTATCTCCATATCGAAACGGATGCGGGCCGATGAGGCCGCACCGACGGAGGTCGAATGCCGATCGAATATCAGGACGTTGTGCGCACCGGCGTTGCCCGGCAGGTCGCCGACAAGATCCGCGCGGCCATTCTCGACGGTCGGCTGCAGATCGACGAACGCCTGCCGACCGAAGAGGACCTGGCCAAGAGCTTTGGCATCTCCCGTCCCACCGTGCGCGAGGCGCTGAAGCGGCTCGCGGCCCAAAACCTCATCCGCTCGCAACGCGGCCCGACCGGCGGCACCTTCGTCAGCCGCCCGGACCCTGAAGGCCTGTCGTCGGCGATCACGGGCGCCGCGACCCTTCTGGTCGGCGTCGGCGCCTTCGACATCGACGAGATCATCAGTGCGCGGCTGGAAACCGAAGCGATCTGCGCCCGGCTTGCCTGCGAACGCCGCAGCGAGGCAGACCTGACGGCGATGCGCGCGGAGATCGCATTACAGCGCTCCAAACTGCTCAGCGACGAGGATTTTTGCGCCTCCGACGTGCGTTTCCATCGCGCCGTGGTCAAGGCCGCCGGCAACGGCCCGCTCAGCCTGATGATGTACACGGTGGTCGAGGCCTTCATGCCGATCACCAACATGATCGTGTCGCACGTACGCGAGCGCAGCACGGTCGCCAACTTCCACGAGCGCCTCGTCGCCGCACTTGACGCGCGCGACGCAGCGGCAGCAACCGCCGTGCTCGGAGAACTCCTGGCCTATGTGCGCGACAGCTATGCAATCAGCCTGGCACGACGCGCCGAACGCGAAGCCAAGCGCGGCTGACGAACTCTTACCCCTGACTGGAGACTTTCATGAGCGAGACTTTTACGGCGTTGATGCTGGAAGATGTCGATGGCAAGCCGCGCGCCGGCTTCCGCGAGATCACCAAGGCCGACCTGCCGGATCATGACGTGCTGGTCGAGGTCGCCTATTCGAGCCTGAACTACAAGGACGGGCTCTCCGTTTCGGGCAAAGGCCGCATCGCGCGCCGCCTGCCAATGGTCGCCGGCATCGATATCGCCGGCACGGTCGTCGAGTCGCGCTCGCCGGCGTGGAAAGTGGGCGACAAGGTCGTGGCCAATGGCTGGGGCATGTCGGAAACCGAGTGGGGCGCCTATACGCGCTTCCAGCGGCTGAAGCCGGAATGGCTGATCCGATTGCCGGACGCGTTTTCCATGCAGCAGGCGATGGCGATCGGCACTGCGGGCTACACCGCCGCCCTCTGCGTCGATGCGCTCGAGGCCTGGGGCAGCATCCAGCCCGGAAAGGGCGAGGTACTGGTGACCGGTGCTGCTGGCGGCGTTGGCTCGACGGCGGTCAGCCTACTGTCCTCCAAGGGCTACACTGTCGTTGCCTCGACTGGCCGCACTGAGACGCACGACTATCTGCGGTCGCTAGGCGCGACGTCCTTCCTCGACCGGGCCGAGCTCGCCGCAGAGGTCAAGCCGCTGCAAAAGGAGCGCTGGAGCGGGGCGGTGGACTCCGTCGGTTCGACGACGCTCGCCAATGCGCTGGCCCAGACTGTCTATGGCGGCGCTGTCGCTGCTTGCGGCCTGGCCGGGGGCCACAACCTTCCCGGAACCGTGATGCCGCACATCCTGCGCAGCGTGACACTGATCGGCGTCGATTCCGTCTTTGCGCCACTCGCCAAGCGCCAGAAGGCCTGGCAGACGCTGGCCGAACATCTCGACCGCGCCAAGCTTTCGACGATGACCGAAGTTCACAAGATGTCGGAATTGCCCGAGCTCGCCAACCGCATCGTAGCCGGCCAGGTGCGCGGCCGCATCGTCATCGAAATCGCGTAAGGGGAGAGACCATGAGCAGCGAAGTCGTACTCTGGGAAAAGGACGCCGAGGACGCGTTCGTTACCCTGACGCTCAACCGTCCCGACAAGATGAACGCCATGAACCAGGAGCTCGGCGACGCGCTCGAGGCGGCGATCGATCGCGCGATAAAGGATCCCGAGATCCGCGCGGTCATCATCACCGGCGCCGGGCGCGCCTTCACCGCCGGCTTCGATCTCGGCGGCGAGGATTTCGAGATGGACACCGAGGCCTGGCGCGAGGACATCGGCGCCAATATGCGCCGCATGAAGTTCATTCGCGAAGCGCCGATCCCAATCATTGCCGCCGTCAACGGCTTTGCGCTTGCCGGCGGGCTGGAATTGATGATGTGCTGCGACATGACGATCGCCGCCGAAGACGCGATGCTGGGCGAACCTGAAGTGCGCCACGTCTCGGCGCCGCCGACGCTGATGCTGCCCTGGACAGTTCCGATGATCCACGCACGCCACCTGATGTACACTGGCGACCTGATCGACGGCCGCGAGGCCGCGCGCATCCATCTCGTCAACAAGGCGGTGCCGCGCGACCAGCTGAAGGCGGAAGCCGAGAAGCTGGCGCGCAAATGCGCCCGCATGCCGGGTGCGGCGATCAAGTTCGCCAAGGCAGCACTCAACCACCAGCAGCAAACCGCCGGCCTCGAAAGCTCGTGGACTTACAATCGCGAGACCACGGCGATCCTGCACGGCTCTGAAGAAGGACGTTACTGGATGCGGCTGCTCAAGGAGCATTCGTTGAAGGAGTTCCTCGACATCCGCGAGAAGCCGTTCCGCGATCTCGACTGAGTGTCAAAAGCGTCAGGCGCCCCTGGGCGCCTGACCTCCACCTGCCTGCAATGCCTCGAACAGTTCGGCGTTGTTGCGCAGATAGCGCGACTGCACGATCTGCCCCTTGTCCGACAGTTCGCCCTTGGCGCGGTCGGCCGGTGTCGTCGCCAGACCGAAGCGAGTGATCGTTGTCGAGCCGCCTGAATTGGCGGCGTTCCAGCCAGCGATGCGCGCGCTGATCTCGTCGATGCGATCCCTGCCTGTCGCCGACGGGAAAACCAGCGCCACCAGCCGGTCGCGGTTCTCGCCCGAAATGACAATGTCGTCGGCGAGCGGCGCGCATTGCGCCATCAGGCTGGCGCGCAGCGGACCGGTGCGCACCTTGACCCCGCTCGACAGCTTGAAGTCCTCGGCAAGCCGGCCATCAAAACCGAATACCGGCATGCCATCAGCCCGTTCTCGCAGCACGGCGGCGTCGCCGGTGCGGTAGAAGCCATGCTCGTCCACCGGCAGTTCGACCCTACGGCCCTCGATGAGATAGCAGGGCGCGATGTTAGGCCCTGAGACACGCAATTCGCTTCGGCCGTCGATGTCGACCAGCGCGATGCGATGGCCGGGCAGGGGGTGACCGAGTTCGCCTGGCTGCTCCAGCGGCGCCGGCGAAAGCGTGATCGTCGAGGCGGCCTCGGTTGCACCATAACCGGACAGGATCTGGAAATCGCCATGTCCAGCGCGGAAGCTGGCGAGCCTGCGCCAGAGCTCGGCATCGATGCCCGCGCCGGCGAAGAAGATGGCGCGCAGCTTGCGCGTGAATGCCGTGGCCGCAGCCTCGTCGTTTTCCAACCGGTCCAGCAGCAGCTTCAGTCCGAGCGGGACGGCGACATGCATGGTCGGGGAAACCTCCGCCATGATCCCAACACTTGCCTCGAAGGTCGATGGGCTGGGAGCTGCGTCGACATGCATGGCGCCGCCGTTCCAGATCACCTTGAAGATATTGTCGAGCCCGCCGAAGACGTGATGCCAGGGCAGCCAGTCGACAAGGACGGGCGGGGTTTCGGCCACGAACGGCCACATCGCGGCAATGGCACCCTGGTTGGACGAAATCATGCCGCGCGTGATCGGCACGCCCTTGGGCGCACCGGTGCTGCCCGAGGTGAAGAAGACCGCAGCCCAGTCGTCGGGCGACGCCGGCTCGTCCGCCGAAGTCACCGCTTCGCCCGTGCTTTTGCGGGCCAGGTCGCCAAGCGAAACAGCGTTCATGCCTTCGATGGCCGGATGGCCGGAAGGCGCCACAATCAGCTTCGGGTTGAGAGTTTCGAGAAACGGCTTAGTCGCCTCGCTTTCAACGCCGTCGCGGAAAGGGAAGGGCGGCAATGCGGCATGAACGAGCCCGCCAGAGAGGCAGGCAAGCTTAAGCACCAGCGCGTCGATGCCCGCCGGAGCCAAAGTCACCACGCAATCGCCCTTGCGCAGCCCGTAGAGCCGCACCAGCAGCTGCCGCATGGCGCGGGCGCGGCGAAGTGCTTCTCTGTACCTGATCGAGCGCCTTGCACCTTCGCCGGGCTCGGACAGCAGCACCTTGTCCGGCTGCTCGGCCGCCCATTTGGCAAGCCGCGCAAAGATGTCGGGCAGATCGCCGGGCAGGGGGATCGCGCTGCGATAGGTGCGGCGCCCGTCCGGCAGCTGCTCTTCGATCAGCTTCTGCCCCGGCGCCACGAGTTGGCTCATCAGGCCTCCTGCCTCTGGGCGGCATCCTGCCGTGCCGAGAGCGCCTTTTCGTAGACGCTCGACTGGTAGGCGATGAGTTCCTCGAAGGCGGCGGTGGCAGCAGCGGCGTCGCGGGCCCGCAGCGCTTCCAGGATGTCGGCGTGCAGCGACACCACGCGACCGCGCTCGCGGAAGCGGAAGGAGATCATGTTCGTCGCCGGGATCAGCGAGTCGTTGACGACCAGCATGATGAAGCGCAGTTCGTTGTTGCCGGTGGCCTGGGCGATGGCGTGGTGAAAGGCGACGTCGAGCCGGCAAAACTCCTCGTCGGAGATGTCGTCGCGCTCGAAGGCCTCCAGCGTCGCCTCGATCGTTTCGAGGTCTTCGGCGGTAGCACGCTCGGCGGCGAGCTGGACGCAGGTGCGACCGAGCAACAGGCGCGCTTCGACGATCTCGCTGAGCCCAAACACGCCAAGCCCGACGAACCAGGTCGTCATCTCCTGCAGCATCTGGCTGGCGGCGGTCAGCGAAGGCGCATTGACGAAGACGCCGCCATTGGGGCCGCGCTTCGAACGCACAAGCTTCTTCGCAGCCAGGATCTTGAGCGCCTCGCGCACGGTCGGCTGCGAAACGCCGAAGCGCTGCGCGATCTCGGTTTCAGACGGCAGCCGCGCCTCGACGCTGAGCGTGCCTTGCACGATCTCCTGCTGGAGTGCCGTCGCGATCTGATGTGCCAGGCTCTTGGTCGCCTGGACTGCCTGCTTGGCGTCCTCCATGCCCGTATTCTCTCCCTCGTTGCCGCTTCTTATTATTTCAATATTACAATATCTAAATTGTTGACCGCCTGATTAGAAAATGCAAGCCTTCGATCCAACAGGGCTGCGTTTTCGACCCGCGACGCAAGCCACAATAAGAACTTCAGCGGGAACATGGGAGATAATTTCCGATGAAGCTGACAAGGCGTGAATTCGCCGTCGGTATGACGACGGCTATTGCCTCGATGACCCTGCCGCGGCTTGCCGCGGCGCAGTCGCCGCTGGTCGTTCCGACCTATGGCGGGCTGTGGGCCAAGTTCTGGGAAGAGAAGCTCTTGCCGGGCCTCACATCGGCGACCGGCATCCAGCCGCAGCTCGACGTCGGCCTCGGCAAGGATTTCGTCGCCAAGATCCGCGCCGGCGGCGGCCGTTCGCCCTACAGCATCTTCATGGGCAACGAGAATATCGCCGCAGTGCTGCGCGCCGAGGGTTTCTTCGAGCCCTTCGACCTCGCCAAGGTGCCGAATGCGGCGAAGACATTCCCGCAGTTCATCAACAAGGACGCCAAGGGCATCCGCGCCATCGTCTCTCCGATCGGCCTGGCCTACCGCACCGACCTGGTGAAGACCGCGCCGACCTCCTGGCACGACCTCTGGGAAAATCCCGAGTTCAAGGGCAAGACCGGCCTCTATCAGATCGGCAACACCGGCGCGGTGCTGTTCCTGCGCCTGGTCGCCGAGCTGTTTGGCAGCGGACCGGACGACTTCGACACCGCCTTTGCCAAGATCAAGGAACTGCTGCCGTTCACCCAGGCCTCATGGAGCGGCGAGGTTGCAACGGCCCTGATCCGCGGCGATGCCATCATCGCGCCGGTCGACTGGACCGAGATCATGACGCTGCAGGACAAGGGCGCCCCGGTTGCGATCGTCGCTCCCAAGGAGGGCGTGCTGGCCTTCGAGCAATCGTTCAACCTGGTTGCCACCGGCGCCGAGAAGGACGCCGCGCACGCCTACCTGAACTACATCCTCGACGCCAAGGTCCAGCAGGACATGGCCAAGGCCTTCTACACCTCGCCCAGCAACAGCGAGTCCGTGGTTGACGACGCGATGAAGGCACGCACCCCGATCGTCGGCCCGCGCATGGCCGAGATCAAGAGCTACGACTGGGACAGCTACGTCGACAAGGCGGCCGATATCGCCGATCGCTGGAACCGGGAGATGGCGTAACGCCACCCCGCGACCGCAACGACGTAATGGCCGGGAGGGGCCCCCACCTCCCGGCCGCGAACCGCGAGGACATCGGATGACCGCACTGACCATCGACCGTATCAACAAGCGGTATGGCAACCTGCACATCCTCAAGGACATATCGATCCCGATCGGCCAGGGCGAATTCGTTTCCCTGCTGGGGCCAAGCGGCTGCGGCAAGACGACGACCCTGCGCTGCATCGCCGGCTTCGAGCGGCCCGACACCGGCCGCATCCTGTTTGGCGAGCGCGACGTGACGCGTGCTCTGCCGGAGCAGCGCGACATCGGCATGGTGTTCCAGTCCTACGCGCTGTTTCCACATATGACGGTGGCCGAAAACCTGAGCTTCGGCCTCGAAGTGCGCAAGGTGTCGGTGCCTGATCGTCAGCGGCGCATCGCCGATGTTCTCGCCATGGTGCGCCTCGAAGGTTACGACAAGCGCTATCCGCGCGAGCTGTCCGGCGGCCAACAGCAGCGCGTGGCGCTGGCCCGGGCGCTCGTCATCGAACCATCCGTACTCCTGCTCGACGAGCCGCTGGCCAATCTCGACGCCACCTTGCGCGACGAGATGCGTTTCTTCATCCGCGACCTGCAGCAGCGCGTCGGCATCACCAGCATCTACGTCACCCACGACCAGGCCGAGGCGATGGTCATGTCGGACAAGATCGTGGTGATGAGCGCCGGCACCATCTCGCAGTTCGGTTCGCCGCGCGAAATCTATGAACGGCCGGCCTCGCAATCGGTCGCTGCCTTTATCGGACGTTCGAACACCATTTCCGGCAAGATCGCGGAGGCGCTCGGCCAGGACAGCTACAAGGTCGAAACACCTTGCGGCAGCCTCGGCACGACGGGCCCGGCCGGCCTTTCCAAAGGCGCTGACGTCAAGATCATGATCCGGCCGGAAAACATCCAGACCCGCCAGCAAGGATCTGGAGCAGGGAAGGCGGGCACCAACGAAAACGAGCTAACCGGCGCCGTGGTCAAATCGGTCTATCAGGGCAGTGCCAACCAGTTGGCCGTCAAGCTCGCCAGCGGCGACCGCGTGATCGTCGACGTCAGCGGCCGCAACCCGCTCGACATCGGCGAGCAGGTCGCCTTGCGTTTTGCCGCGCGCGACACGTGGCTTCTGGCATCATGAGCGCGCTCGAGGCAGTTCCGCGCCTGGAGAGCCGCGGCAGTCGCGGCAGCGCCACCTGGATGATCGTGCCGGCGCTGGTGCTGCTGATCGGCTTCTTCGCGCTGCCATACCTGACGATCATCACCATGAGCCTGCGCGAGGCCTCCACACGTGCCGTCTATGGCGAAGGTTTCACGCTGGCGCACTATACGACGGCACTTGGCGACTACTACATCTGGGGCATCCTCGGCCGCACCTTGCTGATCGGCGCAACCGTCACTGTGATTTCGCTGCTGCTTGGCTATCCTGTCGCCTATCACCTGGCCAAGTCGCGTTCGCGCTGGACGAGCCTGCTCTACATCTTCGTGCTGTCGCCGCTGCTCGTCGGACTGGTCGTCAGGACGTTCGCCTGGATGATCATCCTGTCCAACAATGGCGTCGCCAACCAGGCGCTCAAGGCCACCGGCCTGATCGACTTCCCGCTCCAGCTGATGAACAACTCGCTCGGCGTCACCATCGCGCTGACGCATGTCTTCCTGCCCTTCATCATCCTTCCGCTGCTCGGCAATCTGCAGGCGATCAGCCCCGACCTCGCCATGGCGTCGCGCTCGCTCGGCGCCTCGCGGATGCGAACCTTCTGGAAGGTGACGCTGCCGCTCAGCATGCCCGGCATCCAGGCCGGAACGATCCTGGTGTTCGTGCTGTCGATCAGCGCCTATGTCACGCCCGCTATGCTCGGCGGCACCGGCGGGCGCACCATGTCGGTGCTGGTGGTGCAGTATCTGGTCGACAATTTCCGCTGGCCGGCAGGGGCAGCACTCGCCATCATCATGGCGGCGGTGGCGGTCCTCTTCGTCGGGCTTTACCTCAGGCTGACGGCACGCGCGATGCGGAGACTGCCATGACCGGTGCATCGAGCGGCGTCGAAAAGACGATCTGGGATCGGCTATTCACCGTCCTGGTCGCCGCGATCTACATCTTCCTGATGTTCCCGATCGTCCTGGTGGTGCTTTTGTCGTTCAACTCGGGCGAGTTCCTGGCCTTCCCGCTCGAAGGCTTTTCGCTGCGCTGGTTCGAGGCGCTGTTTGCAAACAAGCGCTTCCTCGACGCCACGCTCTATTCGATCCAGATCGCCGCGACGTCGACGATCGTCAATGGCGTGATCGGTACGCTGGCGGCGATCTACGTGGCACGCCACGCCACGGTTTTCCGCGACTATATCCGCCTGATCATGACCGCGCCGCTGCTGGTGCCGGAGATCCTGACGGCGATCGCGCTGCTGTTCTATTTCTACGAGATTCGCATAGGCACCGACTATTCGATCGGCATCCAGATCGGCCACATCGTCGTCACCTTCCCTTATGTCTTCCTCAACGTGTCATCGGCGCTGTTCAACTTCGACCGCTCGCAGGAAGAGGCCGCGCGCAGCCTCGGCGCCGGCGGCTGGATGACTTTTCGGCGCGTGACGCTGCCGGCGATCAAGCCCGGCATCATCACCGGTTGCCTGTTTGCCTTCGTCATCTCCTTCGACATCTTCAACATCTCGCTGCTGCTGAAATCGATCGGCAAGAACACACTGCCGCTGGAGCTTTTCGACTATCTGCGCTTCAATTTCGATCCAACGGCAGCGGCCATCGCCTCGCTCAGCATCTTCATGACCTTCGCCGCGATCCTGATCATCGACCGGACCGTCGGGCTGAGGTCGCTCAGATTCTGAAGCAGGACCAATGAGGAAGAGAAATCAGCAGGCCAGCGCGATTTGTGCGGCCGGGCGCGGGCTGCTCGCTTGACAATTCAGCAGCCACAAAAATACATTTCAATATCAGAATTTGGTTCTGACGTGACAGCCTCCGGCAAGAAGCACGCTCCATCGAGGGGAGGGCGGTCACGGGGACGAAGCCAGGGGCAGTCGCCGCCGGCCATCTCAGCATCATGAGGAGGATCAAAGTGCATCATCTTTCGCTTCTGCGCGGCGCAACATTTGCCGCTATGGCTGCCACGGCCCTGATTGCAGGCGCCGGCACGCTTGCCGCTGCCGAACTGCCGAAGTCGGCCGAGGTCAAGGACACCGGCAAGCTGATCATCGCCAATACGCTCGAATATGCGCCGTTTGAATTCATCGACGAGAACGGCAAGCAGGTCGGCATCAACATCGAGCTAGCCGAGGCGACAGCCAAGCTGCTGGGCGCCGAGCTTGAGGTCACCCGCATTCCGTTCCCCTCGATGGTGCCCGGTCTCGCCGCAGGCCGCTTCAAAGTCGCGTGGGAAACCTTCGCCGCCACCGATGACCGGCTAAAGCAGGTCGATTTCGTGATGTTCATCAAGTCCGGCATCGTCGCCTCGACGACCGCCGACAAGACGTCGCAGTTTCAGGGCGAGAACAATCTCTGCGGCAAGCGCGTCGGCGTCATCGGCGGCGCGGTGTCGGACTTCATCGCCGACCGGCTGAGCGCCGAGTGCAAGGAAAAGGGCCTGCCCGAGATCGCCAAGAGCATCTTCCCGGAAGGCAAGGACATCATTCAGGCAGCACTTTCCGACCGCATCGACGCCCGCCTCGACGACGCCACAGCGTCGGGCTACTTCGAGGTAACAAGCAAGGGCCAGATGGTGGTCGTTCCGGGTCTCTACGACGTCGCGCCGCTCGGCATCGCCATCCCCAAGGGAGACAAGGAAACGGCCGACATGCTGGCCGCCGGCGTCAACGAGCTGATCAAGAACGGCACCTACAAGACGATCATGGCCAAGTACGGCATGACGAGCGCGATGATCGAGGAAGCCTACGTCGTCGACAGCGCCGACAAGATCCGCAAATAATCGACAAGGCCGGCGAGACAGGACTGCTCGCCGGCCACCCATACTGTTTGAGAGGGCGGCTGAATGAACCGGGCCGAAACGCAAGCACCGCCGCCGGAGGCGCTGACCGTCGTTCCGCTGCGCCATTATGGCCTGTGGGTCGGAACCGCGATCACGCTGGTCATACTCGCGCTGATCCTCAAGGCGCTCGCCACCAACCCAGCGTTCGACTGGCCGACCGTCGGCAAGTACCTGTTCCATCCCTCGATCCTGCGCGGCCTTGGCCAGACGTTGGTTCTGACGGTCACCATCATGGTGCTGGCCATCATCATCGGCACCATCGTTGCCATCATGCGGCTGTCGCCGAGCCGCATCCTCAACGCCTTCGCCAGCGCCTATATCTGGTTTTTCCGCGGCGCACCGGCGCTGATCCAGCTGATCTTCTGGTTCAACCTGTCGCTGATCGTGCGCGAGTTTTCACTCACGCTGCCGTTCGTCGGCACGCTGTTCACGGTCAAGACCAACGACTTCATGACGCCATTCGTTGCCGCGGTTGTGGCTCTGTCGCTGCATGAAGCCGGCTACATGGCCGAGATCGTGCGTGCCGGCATCAACTCGGTGGCATCGGGACAGACCGAAGCCGCCGGCAGCCTCGGCATGAACCACCGGCTGATCCTGCGCCGCATCACGCTGCCGCAGGCGATGCGCTTCATCGTGCCACCAACCGGCAACGAGACGATCAACCTTTTGAAGACGACGTCGCTGGTCACCATCATCGCGGTCAACGACCTGCTTTATGCGGCGCAGAGTATCTATGCCCGGACCTTCGAGACGATCCCGCTGCTGATCGTAGTGGCCTTCTGGTATCTGTTCGTCGTCACCATTCTTTCGATCGGCCAGCACTACATCGAGCAGTATTACGGCAGGAGCGACCAGCAGCAGGGCGTCTCATTGGCCGGCATGCTGAAACGCGCCTTCAGATTCGGACGGGTGGCACAGCCGGCATGACATCGAAAGCAGAAAACCAGGCCCGCTTCGGCGTTCCCGACAACTCGATGGTGTTCGCACGCGGCGTGCGCAAATCCTTCGGCGCGGTCGAGGTGCTGAAAGGCATCGACCTCAACGTGCCCACAGGATCGGTCGCCTGCATCATCGGCCCCTCAGGTTCGGGCAAGAGCACCTTCCTGCGCTGCATCAACCATCTTGAAGAGGTCAGCGGCGGCGTGCTGCTGGTCGATGGCGAGTTCGTCGGCTACGACCTGCGCCACGGCAAGCTCTATGAGGTCAACAACAGACTGCTGTGCCAGCGCCGCGCTGACATCGGCATGGTGTTTCAGTCGTTCAACCTGTTCTCGCACATGACCGCGCTGGAAAACCTGATTGAGGCGCCGATGATGGTGAAGGGCCTGTCCAAGGCCGAAGCCAAGGACAAGGCCCATGCGCTGCTCGAGCGTGTCGGGCTTTCGGCCAAGGCGGACGCCTATCCGCGCCAGCTCTCGGGCGGGCAGCAGCAGCGCGTGGCGATCGCCCGCGCGCTGGCGATGAATCCCAAGGTCCTGCTGTTCGACGAGCCGACCTCGGCACTTGATCCGGAACTTGTCGGCGAAGTGCTGGTGGTCATGCGCGACCTTGCCGAAAGCGGCATGACGATGGTCGTCGTCACCCACGAGATCGGCTTTGCCCGCGAGGTCGGCGACCAATTGATCTTCATGGACCGCGGTGTCGTCGAGGAGCGAGGCGAACCCCGGGAGATGATCGCCAACCCGCAATCGCCGCGGACGCGGGAGTTTCTGTCCCACGTACTGTGACAATAGGATCGACCGACGGATATCAGGTGTACCATGCACCAGCCCTGCGCGCCGCAGGGCAATATCTGACCTATGTTTGATTATGAAAAAGGCGGCTCGACAGCCGCCCCTTTTTATCGTCGTGCCGCTGCTGGCTAAAAGACAGCCAGGTATTTGAGCAGCGAGATGATGCCGATGATGATCACTATTATCTGAGCAATCTGCCGCATCTTGGCGTCGATCGGCAGGCGCTGAACCAGATAGAGCACAAGCACGATCACCAGGAATGTAATCAGAATGCCTATGAGGACTGATGAGGCCATGTGGTTCTCCTAGGGGAGTGAATGGATTGGCGCGCCTGCTCATGGCGCGGTGGTACGCTCAATACCAGCGGCCATGCTGATCGTTTGAGCCTTTCGCGATGGCAAAGCCGATCATGAACCCAACGAAACCCGCCAGGCCAACCACGAGACCAGTTGTGCCCGGGTTCTCACGGGCGGCCTCGGAAACGGACTGGGCCTGGGTACGAAGTTGCTGAGCCGCTCGCGACGCTCGCGTCGACGCCTCCTCAATGGCCACATTGGCGGTGTCGCGTGCTTCGGCGGCAAGCTCGACGCTGCGGTCGGCAAGGGATTTGTTGATTTTGGCGATCTCTTTGCGCAGCTCGGAGATTTGCTTTTCGACCGACTTTTGGATGCCATCGATGCTCGGGACTTCGGTCTTAGGGGTGTCAGCCATGATTTTTCCTTCTGCAACCAAATGGGAACGGTGCAGACAGGAATTCGTTCCGTTCAATGGCCGCGCCAACAAGCTTTGGGGATCAGTACGGCGCTAACAAGACCCCGCTAGGACAGCAGCTCTTACAACTTCACCGTGACACCGAAAATCAGGCAGCGGTGCCCAGGCGCCGCAGCGAGGCCTGGAAAACAAGCGAGGTCCAGCTGTTGGTCGAAGCCAGGTGGCAATAGACCAGCCCGAGCGCACCGGACTTGCGCAGGTCAACGAACGCCTCATCGGGGAGCTTGTTGAACGCCGGCTCGTCGATGACCTGGAAATCGGTGACGTTCAGCACTTCGCCACCTTCCAGCGTGACAGTGCTCTGGCGCGGCGCGAACAGGCCGTGCGCGTCGATCTTGTCGACCATGGCGCGCGTGGCGTTGAAATCGATCTGGAACTGGTTGCAAAAGGCGAGGGCCTGCTTGCTCGCCTCGCTGGCCCCCGAGCCGTCGAAAAAGGGCGCGACCTTGCCCGCGCCAGACGAAATTTCGGCGACGCGCTCGCTGGCGCGGTCGACGCACAAGGTCAGCCGACCGGTGCCCGCTCCCGCATCGTCCGCGAGAATGAAGGGATAGCGACGGACATAGGCCGGAATGTAATGCGGCTCGAGCCACTTGCCGCTTGCCTCGACGAAGAGGTTTTCGTTCTGGCGCAATCCGGTGATGACGACAGGCGCCTTGGCGGCTCCGATGAAGACGATCGGATAGGAGCGCATCGCCGCCGGCATTTCGGACGCCACGACAGGGATCGCATGGGCCTGGCGCGCGAAGGAAAAGTCACTGCGTGCCGCCAGGCCAAGCGAGCCGTGCCGTGCCGGGTTGAGCGCCTCGGGCCTGGAATAAAACAGCGGCAAGCCGGCGGCCGCGGCATCTTCCACGGCTTTCGTTTCGGTCGTCGATTCAGTCATCGTTCAAGTCCTTCGGCGGCTCGGATCGCAAGGCGACAGTGCGATCGTCTTGATATGCTCTCATGAGTTGGCAACGTCGCAAAACTGTACTGCGGCTATGGACAGGACACTATCAAGCAGCAAGATTGGGTGCTTCGCAATTATACACTACAGGGCGGACCAGATGATTTCGGCTTCGGATTTAGAAAGCTCTGTCGGGCAGACCTTCACGTTGGATACCGGCGGCACGCAGCTTCAGCTCGAAATGAACGCGGTCCGCTCGCTCTGCTCGAGTTCCCGCGCGGGTGGCGGCTTCTCGCTGCTCTTCAAGGCCCCCCGCGACGCGGCCCTGCATCAGGCGACCTGCCGGTTTGTCGGCAACGGCTTCGCCGACGACATCTTCATCGTGCCTGAGTCGGCTGACGCGACGGCTTTGTTCTACGAAGCCGCATTCAACTGAAACCGTCATGATGGCGACTGGCGAGGCGGAAACGCCGCCATCAGGTCGTAGACACCCTTGTCCTCGACGACATTGAAGCCCAGCCGTAGATAAAGCCGCTTCGCCGGGTTTGTTCTTTTCGACATGGAGGCACGCTTGCCCGCCTCGAATGCTTGGCGATGAAGGCGGGTACGAATCTGAACGTCGGCATGGAATCAGTCACGCGCAAGCCGGTGGCGATCCCGGTCTCGCTGGCGGGCTTCACCGCCGCGATCGAGAAGCTGCAGGCCATCAAGTAGCGGCGAGCAGGAGCAGGGCGGTTCGTCCCGCCCTGCCTTTCAACAAGGCTGCGATCAGTCCTGATCGTCGTTCGTCTGCGCGTGGTCGCGGCGACCGGCCATGATCTCGCGCTTGCCGACATGGTTGGGCGCGCCCACAAGGCCTTCCTTTTCCATGCGCTCGACCAGAGAAGCGGCACGGTTGTAACCGATGCCAAGACGGCGCTGGATGTAGGAGGTCGAGCACTTCTTGTCGCGCTGAACCACCTTCACCGCCTCATCATAAATCGAGTCGCCGTCCTCGGCAGCGACAGCCCCCTTGTCGAAGACCGGCGTGTCGTCGACTTCCGGAACCTCATCGTCCTCGTCGGCGGTGACGGTCTCGAGATATTCGGGACGTCCCTGCGCCTTGAGATGGGTAACGACATGCTCCACCTCGGCGTCCGAGACAAACGGGCCGTGGACACGGGAGATGCGGCCGCCGCCGGCCATGTGCAACATATCGCCCTGGCCGAGCAGCTGTTCGGCGCCTTGCTCGCCCAGTATGGTGCGGCTGTCGATCTTCGACGTCACCTGGAACGAGATGCGGGTCGGGAAATTGGCCTTGATGGTGCCGGTGATGACGTCGACCGACGGGCGCTGCGTTGCCATGATCAGGTGAATGCCGGCAGCGCGCGCCATCTGCGCCAGACGCTGGATGGCGCCTTCGATCTCCTTGCCGGCGACCATCATCAGGTCGGCCATCTCGTCGACGATGACGACGATGTAGGGCATCGGTGCGAGGTCGATCTCCTGCTCCTCGAACAGCGGCACGCCGGTGCCCTTCTCGAAGCCGGTCTGCACCTGCATCACCACGGTCTCGCCCTTGTCGCGGGCGATCGCGGCGCGCTCGTTATAGCCGTCGATGTTGCGCACGCCAAGCCGCGCCATCTTGCGGTAGCGGTCTTCCATCTCGCGCACCGCCCATTTCAGCGCGGTGACCGCCTTCTTGGGATCGGTGACGACGGGCGTCAAAAGATGCGGGATGCCATCATAGATAGAGAGCTCGAGCATCTTGGGATCGACCATGATCAGGCGGCACTCTTCCGGCTTTAGCCGGTAGAGCAGCGACAGGATCATGGTGTTGATGGCGACCGACTTGCCGGAGCCGGTGGTGCCGGCGACGAGCAAATGCGGCATCTTGGCGAGCTCGGCGATGACTGGCTCGCCACCGATCGTCTTGCCCAGGCAGAGCGCCAGCTTGCAGGAGGTGTTGCGGAAGCCGTCGGACTCGATGAGCTCGCGGAAATAGACCGTTTCGCGCGTTTCGTTGGGCAGCTCGATGCCGATGACGTTGCGGCCCGGAATCACCGCCACACGCGCGGAAATCGCCGACATCGAGCGTGCGATGTCGTCGGCAAGGCCGATGACCCGTGAGGATTTGACACCGGGCGCCGGCTCGAATTCGTAGAGCGTGACCACAGGCCCCGGGCGAACGTGGATAATCTCGCCGCGCACGCCGAAGTCTTCGAGCACGCTTTCCAGCAGGTCGGCGTTCTGCTCCAGCCGCTCCTGCGACATGTAGAAGCCCTGGCCCTCCGGCGGCAGCTGCAGCAACTCTTCGGAGGGCAGCTCATAGGCGTCGCCAGTGGTCGCGGGCACGATCCTGCCCATCAGAGGCAAGGGCGACACCGGGCGCACAGGGGGCAATGGTTCCGCTGTATTGGCTGGCTCCGGTGCCGCTTTGACGACTGGAACCGGTTGATCGCGCTCGGCAATCGCCGGCGCTTCGAGCCTTGCCTCGTTGGAATTGGCTGGTGACGCAGGCGCAGTGTTGGCCTGCTGGGGCGGAATGCACTCGATGACCCGGAACAGCGCGGTGATTTCCGCTGCTGGAATCTCGGCCTGCCTGGCGACGACGGGCGCAACCCGGACCGCTACGGGCGCGGGTCGGACGGCCACAACCGGGGCTGCCGGCGAGGGACCGTCCGAAGTATTTGGCGCCATCAACTCGAAAAATGCATGGTCGGAAAGATAGGACCACCGTGCCTTCTTCGGCTGCGCCGCCGGTCCACCAGCGCCGGCTGGGCTGGCTGCGGACTGCAGCAGTGGGGTGGCGGGCTGTTGTGCAATTGCGGCGGCCTGCCGGGCGGGCGAGGAAGCCTGCGCAGTGATCCTACTGGCGATCTGCGCCTGCAAGGCTTCCACCACCTGGGCACCTGTTGTCACGGTTGCCGGCCTGGACTGTGCCTGGGCAACTACAGCCGCGAGAGCGGCCTGAGGCTCGGCCGTCTGGGGCTGGGTGGTAACAACGTTGATCCGGGCTTCATCGTTGACGACCTCCGCCGCTTCGAATGGCACCGCCTGGCGTTTTGCCGCATCATAATCGGGGGTGCGGGTGAAGCGCACATTGGGCGCCAGGAAGAAATAGTCCTGCCAGCCAGGGCCGTCGGCCGGCGAAGGCAGCGGTGCGCTTTCCGGGCGATCTGGCCCGTCATCATGCGAGACTTGTTTCGAAAAATTCACTCGAGGCAACCGCGTGCTTCCCATACTCAAGACTCGCTGATGAAACGTCCCCCGAGCAATAGGAAGCGAGTGGTTAACAGTTCCTTCCAGCTTCCTGCTTTGTGATCTGGACGTGGCAATTCGCGGACCCGATAAGAGGCCCGTCTCGAATTTTGTTAGAATAATGTAATATAATCGCAGACATCAAAGGATGGGCTGTGGAGTTCCCGCGCCGAGAGTTTGCAAGCCCTTGTTCCGCTGTGCTAACTTTACGTCATGCGGTAAGGAGATGCGGACTTGTACCGCTTTTGGAATTGGTTTGCGTATCCGAAGGCTGGGGGCAAAAGAGGCGAGAGGCTTGGGTCCTCGAATCGTTCCATGGTCCGCGATGCACGCCTTGCAGGTTTCCTCGCAAACACTACCGATCTTGTTTCATTTTATGACCACGATTTCCGACTGACCGACTGCTCGGCCAGGGTGAAAAGCATCCGCGGAAACGCCATGGCCCCAGGCGCAACGGCCTGGGAGATTTACCCGAACTTTGGCGAGAACGAGCTTCGCGCAGCAATGCAGCTTGCCGCGCGCGACGGCTCGTCAACGAAAATCAGGCTCAAGGCTTTAGCGGGTCAGCCGGCAGGAACCATATTCTGCTTCGGAATGGCGGATGGCGTCGGCATCATGGAGTCCGCGGAAGTGGGGCATGATGGTCGCGCCGCCGTCGAAGAAGCGGATCGCGTGAAGTTGTTGCAGCATCAAGCGACACATGACGCCTTGACCGGATTGCAGAACCGCCGCCGTTTCAGCGAGCGCCTGGATGAAGTTCTGGCGGAAAGCGGCGATTCCCGGGACAGGTCGGCCCTGCTGCAGATTGATCTCGATGATTTCAAATCGGTCAACGACACGCTTGGCCATGGAACCGGCGACACCCTGCTGCAGCTCGCGGCAAACAGGATCCGGGGCGCCCTGCAGGACGGCGACGCTGCCTACAGATACGCCGGCGACGAATTCGCGGTGATCCAGGGCGGCAAGCAACAACCTGGAGCCGCAGAACGCCTGGCGCAGGCCATTGTCGATGCCTTCAAGGCACCCTTCATCATCAACGACATCCCGCTTTTTGTCGGTGCAAGCGTCGGCATCGCCTTCGGACCCCAGCATGGGGTCGAAAGCGAAGAACTGATGAAAGCCGCCGACATCGCCCTGTACGCAGCCAAGCGCGATGGCCGCGGCTGCGCACGCACCTTCAATCGCTCGATGATGCTGTTGCTGGAGCAGCGGGAGAATCTGAGGCGAAGCCTTCGGATGGCGCTGGAGCGGCAGGAGCTCCATCTCGAATATCAGCCGCTCATTCGCCCGCCTTCGACGGTTGTCGGGTTTGAGGCGCTGTTGAGGTGGCACCATCCCGAGGTTGGCCTCATCCCGCCGAACGTGTTCATACCGATCGCCGAGGCCGATGGTCTGATGGATGACATCGGACGCTGGGTGCTTGAGGAAGCCTGTCGTCAGGCCATGACCTGGCCGTCTTCCCTGAGCATTGCGGTGAACCTGTCGCCGGCGCAGTTCCTCAGTGGCTCGCTCACCGATACCGTGGCGCAGATCATCGACAAAGTCGGCATTCGGGCCGACCGTGTGGAGCTCGAAATCACGGAAACGGTACTTCTTGAGCAGACAGTCGACAACCTCGACACACTCAACACGCTCAATGTCCTGGGAATCCGGATTTCCCTGGATGACTTCGGCACACACTACTCGTCGCTGAGCTATCTCAAGAATTTTCCGTTCGATACGCTGAAGATCGACCAGTATTTCATCAAGGACCTGGTTGCCGACCGCAAGAGCCAGGCCATTGTCCGGTCGGTCATTAGCCTGGCACATGGCTTGGGTATCAGTGTCACCGCCGAGGGGGTCGAAACAGCCGGCCAGGCACAATGGCTGGTCGACGAGGGCTGCGATTGCCTGCAGGGCAACTTCCTCGGGCGGCCGATGGGGGCGGACGCGACGGGCGAATTTGCGGACCGTTCGCCCGCGGAGCAGAAAACGCCACAAGAACAAGACCGAACATGATAACTGGCAACACCCTGTAGGCTTGCCTCGACGGGGCAGGCGACGAAGACCATACATACGGATAGTGTCCCGGCAGACCGACAGACCGGACACCACAAATTTGACGAGCGATGCTATTTTCGCGCCTGGCCAGAACGGTAAGAGGGTGACATGCCAACGAAAGACGCGAATGCGGAACCAAGTTTTCGCACAATGATCCAGGTGGACATGGAGATCGCGTCTTTCCTTTCGAATTGGGCGCATTGCGACTACATCTCGAGTTATCTGGCGCGTACGATCAGTCACAACAGGCCGGACTCCGTCCTGTTTTCAAATCTTTTTTCGTCGGCACTTAATGAGCTGCTTGAGGTCACCTTCCGGACACGTCACTCCGGTGGTGCGCTCGAATGCAGGCTGTCCCGCCACGGCGAAACGGACAGGATCGAGTTGACATTTGCCTGCGGCCAGGAAGAGCGCACGTTCCTGGAAGACGCGGTGGCCCGGGTCCAGGGCGTCGACCGGCAGGCACGCTATCTGAGCTCGCTTTCAGGCGATGTCGCGCCGAGCCGCGACATGATGCTTCTCGAACTGACTGTTAACTACAATGCCACTCTTCGCCTTGAAGAGGTTGATGCCGATACGGTTACGATCGTGGTCGATCTCGGGGGCCTGGCAAATTGACCGCGCATCTTTCTCCTACTGGCACCGTAGGACGCTTCAAGGCGCATTTTGACCTGAACAATCAGGAGTTTTCGATTGCCGGCTCGGTGCGCCCGCAAACCATTGACGAGCTAGCGCCCAGCCTGGCGCTGCTGAAAGAGTCGATCGATAACGTGCGTGGCGTGCTTTATATCAACGTCAGGCGCCTTGCGCAGATGAACAACACTGCGTTCCACGCATTCTCGCGCGTCATCATCGATGCGTGTCGTGTCAGGCCTGAACTTAGATTTGTGGTCGTTACCTCCAGCGTTGTCGGCTGGACGACGCGCAAGTTCGGCCGCCTCAGCAAGATCGAACCGAGCATCAGTGTCGAGGAATACGACAGCGAGTTTTATCCCGGGCAGAGCTTCCTTGAAGAGGGCGGCTTCATTCCGATCCTGCGGACGCAGACCAAGATGACTTGGCGCCACGAACGCTCGATCCTCCCGCGCCACGGCATGCGGCCGGGTATCGTCATGGCCGATATCTGCTGCGGCATCGGTGATTTCGCCGTTCTGGCGCAGAAGGAATTCGAGCCGGCACGGATCGTCGCGCTCGATCATTCCAAATCGAGCCTTGCCTACGCCAGGAAAGTAGCCAGCGAGTTCGACATCACGGGCATCGAATACACCTATGGCGACGCCTCCGAGATGCTGCTCGACGATGACCAGTTCGACCTCGTCACCTGCCGGCACTCGCTGCAGATCTTCAATCGCCCGGCGCAGATACTCAAGGAGCTTTATAGGATATGTAAGCCTGGAGGACGGGTCTACATCACCAATGAGAAGAACTCGCATTGCCTGGGCGAACCGCGCGCCGAAAGCATTCGCTGGACCTACAACGAGGTAGCGAAACTGTTCGAACACTTCGACATGGACGTCGAACTCGGGCCCAAGAGCCGGCGCTATCTGGCCGACGCGGGCTTCGACGACATACGCGTCGAGTCGTTCATGGTGACCAATCTCGACGGCGACCCAAAGGACTTTGCAGACATGATCAGCGCCTGGGAAGACGTCTATGCCGGCGACATGGCGGTCAAGCGGGGCGATTCCGAGGAGTTCATCAAGCAGTTCCGCCAAGGTTTCAAGGACCACATCTCCGCAGCCCTTCATCCGAAGGGTTATGCCGGTTGGCCGATCTGGGCTGCCTCTGGGCAGAAGCCGCTATGAGCACGGACATGCAGGACACTCCACGTTTCGGACTGCATTCCTTCCGCGCGAAGTTCGTGCTGGTGGTGGGCGGCGCAGTTCTGTTCGACCTTTTGATGAGCGGCGGCCTGGCGTTGTGGAACGTGCAGCGGCTTTCGCAGGACGCAACTTCGGAGGTCGGTGCCGGCCTGACGACGGCAAACCAAGAGTATATCCGCTCCTATGCCGAGTCGACGGCATCGCGCGTCGACCTGTTGCTCGACCGCGTCCATGCCGACGTCAAGACGCTGGCTGGCGTGCTGCAGGGGCAGATCGACGATCCCGACAGGCAAAAGCAGGTCGGCGCCACGCTGGCAAACCAGGCTGCGGCCTCCGTCAATGTGGTCTACGACAACAAGGGGCAGTGGGCGCAGAACCTGCCCGGCGCGCCCTCGGTGGTCAGCGTCTGGGGCTATCTTCTTGGTCCCGACCACAAACCACTGCCGGCGGTACGCGAGGAGATCGACAACAGCGCTGTGCTGGACCTCGTCGCACCGAGCCTGCTCACCAGCGGTTCGTCGAAGCTGCAGATGTATTACATCGGCCCAAAGGAGCGGCCGATCTTCAGGACAGCGCCCTACACCGACCAGGCCCAGACCTTCGATCGCCTCTACCCCGGTCACAACACATCCGAGTTCTGGGAATTCTTCTTTCCCGGCATTTATGGCTCGTGGCAGAAATGGGCGCTCGATCCGGCGTCGCGCTTCATCCCCGACAACGACATCACCCAGACCGCGCCTTACACCGACGCGATCACCGGCAAATTGATTGTCAGCTTTTTCCATCCGCTATGGACGCGCGACCGTACTGGCGTTGCGGGTGCAGCCGGGGCCGACATCACGCTCGACCAGCTCGCCGAGATCGTCGAGAACGTCAAGATCGCTGAAACCGGCTTCGGTTTCCTGACCATGCCGAACGGCAACGTCGTGGCCATCAACCCCAAGAGCGAAGCGACGATCGGGCTGGTTTCTTCAAGCGATAAGGGAGCCGCCGACGGGGTCACCGGCGTGGAGCGATCACTGCGCGCCAGCACTCAGTCTGCCATCGCAACCCTCGACCTCAACAGCAGCAACGATGGCGTGATCCAGCATGTCATGCTGCAAGAAAAGGGCGAAAATGTTCCTTACATCGTCGTTCTGAAAGGGCTCAAGCCGACGAACCTTTGGAGTGCCGGGCCGATTGAAAAGCAGGCGATGTCAGTGGGCATTGTCGTACCCGAGCGCGAGATCTACGCCGCGTTGTTTGCAGCGCAAGACAGCATTTCCAAGGCGACGAACCGAATCCTGCTCTATCAGCTCCTAGCGATCATCGTTTCGCTGATGATCGTGTTTGCCGCGGTATTCGGGTTGTCCAAGCGTATCACGGCAGGCCTGAGCGCACTTGCCACCGCTGCCCGGCGGCTGCAGGCGAAAGACTATTCCGTCCGCGTCAACATCCCCTCCAAGGACGAGGTCGGCGAGGTCGGCGTGGCTTTCAACCGCATGGCCGAGCAGATCAGCTTCCATACCGAGAACCTTGAACAGCTCGTCGACGAACGCACGAGGGACCTCGAAAGCGCCAACGTCGAAATCTCGACGCTCAACGAAAAGCTGCGCAGCGAAAACGTCCGGTTGGGTGCTGAACTCGACGTTGCGCGCCAGATACAGATGATGGTGCTGCCCAAGGCGCGCGAACTGGCGCTGATCCCGGGTATCGAGATCGCGGCCTACATGCGGCCAGCCGACGAAGTCGGCGGCGACTACTACGACGTCCTGCAGGACGGGCACCGCCTGAAGATCGGCATTGGCGATGTCACCGGACACGGTCTCGAGAGCGGCGTGCTGATGTTGATGGTCCAGTCGGTTGCGCGCGCGCTGCAAGAGACCGGCGAAGACAATCCCCGGCAGTTCCTCGATCGGCTTAACCGCGCCATCTTCAAGAACCTGGAGCGCACCAACTCCGACAAGCACCTGTCCCTGGCCTTTCTCGACTATGAAGACGAGCACCTGGTCCTGTCGGGCCAGCACGAGGAGGTCCTGGTCGTGCGTGCCGGCGGCAATGTCGAGCGGATCGATACCATCGACCTTGGTCTCCCGGTCGGTCTCGAACGCGACATTGCGCCCTTTGTCGCTACACGCGACATCCCCTTCAGCAGCGGCGACGTCATTGTTCTCCACACCGATGGCGTGACCGAGGCAGAAGGCTTGGGCGGCAAGCTTTTCGGGCTCGACCGGCTTAGCGAAAGCGTGCGGACGCGGTATGGCAGCAGCGCCGAAGAGATAAAGACCGGAGTTGTCGACGATCTGATGGCCTACATCGGCACAAGGAAGATACACGACGATATTACACTCGTCGTCATGAGGCACAGGTGAGCACATGACAACTTTGTATGGACCGGCCGACATTGCGATCGGCATGAGAGACAATATCAGCCGCGTCAGGTTGTTTGACGGACCTCTGGATCTGAAGTGGCATCACTGCGCAACGACCTCGGACTTCATTGCCGATCTTTTCGCGCTGCCATTTCACGCATCCCGCAACGACTACAAGGAAGTTCGTCACAGCATCGGCTATCTGGTCAACGAACTGATTGAAAATGCAGTCAAGTTTCGCGAACCGGGAGAGATCATCGTCGAAGCATCAATGGATTCCGACAGCTTCAAGGTGAAGGTCTCGAACATTGTCGGCGACAAGACTGCGGCGACGTTTCAGAAGCTTCTCTCCGAGATTACCATCGGCGACCCGGGTGACCTGCTGATCCAGCAGATCGAGGCAAATGCCGCCGATCCCGACGCGACCGGCTCAGGGCTTGGATTGCTCACCTTGATGAGCGATTATGGCGCACGTCTGGCTTGGATCTTCAGCCCGGTTGAATCCAGCAATCGGGTTCATGTGGAAACCTACGCCACGATCCCGATCTCGCAATCTCACTAAAGAAAGAATGAAGGCGCCCATGGAAGTAAGAACCGATGACTATCGCGTCTGGACAGAAAACAGCGATGTCTATTTCGAAGGCTCCATGCGACTTGCCGGCTCGGAAGCTTATGCGCCCATCATGGCATTGATGACCGCCATTCTTGCTGAAACACCACAGACCATCACACTCAACCTGACGGACCTCGAGTTTCTCAATTCGTCCGGAATCAACCTTCTGGCGAAGTTCACCATCGAGGTGCGCAAGCACCCTGCCGTCCAGCTCGTCGTGCGCGGCAGCTCAGAGATCCCCTGGCAGTCCAAGTCGCTGCCGAACCTGAAGAAGCTGCACCCGGCCTTGACCCTCCAGATCGACTGACGCCCAAGCTCGCGTGGGGGCTTCCGAAGACCATCGCTCGACAAAAAGGGCCGCGGCACCCACGCCGCGGCCCTTTTGATTTAGGCTACGCTAAACTCAGTTGATTGCAGCGATGTTGCCCAGGCGGATGAACAGCGTTTCGCCCGAAGAATCATCGACGCCATCATTGTCGGTAACGACAAAGGCTTCACCTGAGGCATCGATGGCAAAGCCCTCGACCTTGTCGACGACGTAGCCGTTGGTGGCGGCCTTCAGGTCGGGCACGAGATCCCGCACCAGGGTCTTTGCCACCATCGGCAGTTCGCCGTCGAGCTTGGCCGGCTTGAAGCCATCGAGCGTCACCGCATAGAGGCGCTTGTTGACCGCCTCCTGGCCGATCAGATTGTCGCGCTCGACAACGAGGAGCTTGCCGTCATGAGCGGTGATCTCCGACAGGCCGACCCAACCCTTTTCGGTCGACTCGAGCGGATAGCGCGCCGCCAGCCATTCCTTGTCCTTGGGCTTGTAGGCGAGAAGCTTGACCTGCCCCTTGGGATCGTCGGCCCATTCGCGCTGGATCGCCATGACCAGCGTCAGGTCGTCGCCTTCGCCAAGCGTGGTGATACCTTCGAGGCCGAAGCGGGTCTCGTGCGCCAGCAGCTCCGCCGGGAACGCGATCTCTTCCTTGATCTCGCCCTTGGCGTTGACGTTGAAGATGGCGTGCGGGGTCAGCTTGTCGGTACGGCCTTCGGAAGCCAGCCAGAAACCGCCCTTGCCGTCGGGTGCCAGGCCTTCGAGATCAAGCTTTTGCGCCGGCTTGCCGTCACGCGTGACGACGGTCTTTGCAGTGATCAGGGCAGGGGTCTTGGTGGTGTCGATGGTAAAGATCGCCGGTGCCGAGCGGTAGACCGAATCCGACACGGCATAAAGCTTTCCAGCTTCCTTGGGGTCGGCGGCGAGGCCCGAGAGCGCGCCCCAGCCGAGCGGCGTGCCGTCTTCGTTGGGAGCCGCCACGATCTGCGGATAGATGGCTGCGCCTTCGCCGAGTTCATAGACCATGACATGTGAGCGAGCGAGGCCGCCTTCGACGAGGTCGGTCTCGTTGGCGGTGACCAGCAGGTTGCGCTGCGGGATGGCGACGAGGCCTTCAGGGCCGATGCCCGAGGGCAGGAGCTGGACGAATTCCGGCGCCTTGCCGGTATCCTTGTAGACGCCGATCAGCGAAGCCCGCTCTGCGGCAACGAAGATGTACTTCTGATCGCCGAACTGCGCGAACTCCAGGCCTTCCGGCTCAATGCCCTTCTTGTTACGGGCGTCGGGATAGTGGCCGGCGGCGGCGGCCTGGTATTCGAAGGACGGGCCAGACTCGTAGAGCACCTCACCTGTCTTTGAGAAGATGGTGAAGCCGCGCGCGCCGCCCTTGTAGTCGCCTTCATTGGCAACGACCAGACGATCATTGTCGAGCCACTTGACGGCATCGGGTTCACGCGGCGCATTCTCGACCTTGCCGGTAAAGCTGAGCGCGCCGTCCTTCTTGGTATCGACGTTTTCGAGCGTCACTTCACCTGCCGAAAAATGCGAGACCACCTTGCCGCTTTCGGCGTCGACGATGGCGATGTGGTTGTTTTCCTGCAGCGTGACGGCAATCTCGCCGGCTTCGTTGAAGGCGACGAATTCCGGTTCCGGATCTTCCGGCGCGACAGTGGCGATGCCGGTCAGGTCAACCGTCTTGATCGAAACGCAGTCCGGGGCTCCGTCCTTCAAGGCGACGATCTTGAGGTTGCCAGCAGGCAACTGCGGCAGCGCGCCTTCATTCAGTTCTTCGTCGCGCTCGTTTTCGATCGCAATGGCGAGGAACTTGCCGTCCTTGCTCAGCGCCACCGAGTCGGGCTGGCCACCGAGATCGCAGGAAGCCTCGATCGCCTTGGTGGCGAGGTCGATGACGGTCAGGTTGCCCGAGGGCTCCTGCTTGGTCTTCGAGGTGTTGATGCCGGCGAAAACCTTTCCGCCCAGAACCGTCACCGAAGTCGGTTCGCCTTCGATCTTGACGATACCTCCGGCTTTCGGCGCCTTGGCGTCGGTGATGTCGATGAATCCGACGGCGCCGAGCGGACTGTCCGAGTAAACCAGTGTCATGCCGTCTTCGGTCGCTGCGATGATCTCCGACGACGTCAGGGTCGCGGCATCGACGCCAGCCGGCAGATTGGTGGCAACGGGGAAGGTGGCGATCCGGTTGAACGCCTGGTCGGCATAAGCAGGGAAGGCTGCGGACGCCGCGAGCGCGGACGTCAAAAGCAGGAGCTTGCGTGACATGGAAAACCTCTTTGCCTGAACGGAATTGCGGTCTTCGTTTGGGGCAATGAGATTTCAGCGCGATGACAACGGGATGATGGTTTCATGACAGGCAACAACGAACGTCCACGCCGATGATGAGGCGCCAACTCGCACTTCGAAAAACTCCCCGGGCGGCGGTCGCCACCCGGGAAGCCTAGCAGAGGTCAGGACGGTGTCGACCACTGGCCGCCCTTGTAGAGGCGCGTGGCAGTGTTGGTCGAGGTGAGGTCGATCTCCACCGAGTTGGAGCGGGCCGAGCTGAACATCGTCGACGTAGCGATGTTCTGCTGGAACCAGACCATCACCGTGTCGATGGGGGTCAGCGTCACCGAACCTTGGACAATGCCGCTCGGCGCCACATAAAGCGGCGTCGTCTGCTGGACGCCGTTCAGCGTGGAGATCTGGCTCAGCGCCGGATGGATCAGGCCGAACTGGTTCTGCATCGACACGCCAGTGACCGGGCCTCCGGTCGCCGGCGGCTGCAGAATACCGTTGCTATCGAGGAGGCACTGCTGACCAAGCCCCAGCGTCCGCTGGTTGGTCGTCGCGGTGACGGTCACGGTGTCGGCGAAGACATTGGTGCCAAACAGCGAGAATTGCGGTGTCCAGGAGAAGGCAGTGCTATAGACATATTTGGTCAGCGACTGCCACACGACATTGTAGCTGCCGCTGTCGCTGCCGGACGCAACCTTCTTGGCAAAACACATGGCGTAGTTGTTGGCCTTCAGCGTTGCCAGGTCATCGAGGTCGACAACAATCGTCACCGTCTTGGACACGGCATCCAGCGCCGAATAGAAGGCCATGAGGTTCTGCCTCGCGGCATCCCGCTCCTGGATGTCGGCCTCGTCGGCTGGGGCCGCACTGAAGGTCGCTGTCTTTCCGACAACCGAGGTACAATTGCACAGGTCGCCGCTCGCCGACTGCCCCTGCCTGACGTCATAGGTGTTGCCACTGGCAACGGAACCGGACGTAATGTCGATCGTGAACGACTGGCTGGTGCTGACAGTTCCGTCACCATCGGCAACCTTCGACCAGACCTTCCCAACCTTCTTGTAGACATGCAACTTCGCCATCTTGGCCTCCTGGAATTTTGATTGACAAAAATCAGACTCAAGAGAAATCGCGGGTAAGCGCACCAAAATTCCGCAACATACTTAGGATTTCCATCTAAATCCGAAATACTCTGCAGTATTTTAAGTATCCTTTCGCCACGCCGCTGTACCTAATCTGTCGCAAATTCAGAAACCCGTCCCATGGCTGGCGTCCCAAAAACATGTCCGCTCGTCCCAGAGAGTGCCTGACGGCTCGGCCCATCGTTGCCAGGCGGCAACGCACGGTTGCTCACCCAGCCATCAGCTCCCTGAGCCAATGCTCAAGCTGGTTGTTGCCCGACGCAGGGGAGGCGACCGTGAGCCATTCAGCGTCTCCGCGCCGACCGGCAGCACGCGCTGCGCGGGGCGACTTGCCGAAGGCCTCATGGAAGATCCGGCTGAAATGCGCCTCGTTCCTGAAGCCGAGGTCATAGGCGATGTCGCCGATACGCCGATGGCGGAAGGCTGGGCTGCAAATGTCGAGCAGGGCGCGGCGAAGGCGGCGGCGGCTGATGTAGTGCCTGACACCGCCTGATGCTTCGAACAGCCGGTAGAGCTGGCTCCGCGAAATACGGAACGCGGCGGCCAGCTCTTCGGGCGTCAACTCTGGCTGGTGCAGCCGCTCCTCGATATGGCGGCGAATGGACCTGACAAGACTGCGGTGAGGCGCCATTGCCGGCGCCGACTGCGACACCGCCCCGATCGCTAGGCATGTGTCGGCCAGATTTGCTGTAACCCGGGCAAGCGCCATCGCCTCATGGAGCCAGAGCCGTGGCGCCGTTTGGCACAGTGTCATGATGTGCTGCCCCAGCAGACCGCCGACCGGCGTGTCCCTCAACAAGATTCGCCCATGCTGCCTGTCCAACTCGCCCGTGGAAGGCGACAGGATCGATCGCGGCAACACCAGGCTTACGCTTTCACTGGCATAGGCGACGAAGTCGAGCGGGCTTGCCAGGTCGACGATCCCGACGTCGAGATGGTTCAGTCGCCTGTTCTCGCCGGCGCGTCGCAGGTGCCCGCCACCCTGGCTGCAGACATGAATGAAAAGATGATCCAGGCCATCGCGCAGGGTCCTGGTATCGGACCGCGAGTAGCGGACGGCGTCGCTCTTTCCGTGCAAAACCAGCGCTAGGCCGAGGTGGTAAACGGTCAGCGACGCAAAGAAGCTATGCTCTCGCTGGTGAAAAGGCCGCGTCACTCTGAACAGTGAACCCAGAAGCTCTTGCCAAGATGTAAAGCGGTCGGCGTCTGTCGTACCTGCGGCTGAATAATTGAGCGTTTGTATTTTTGAGCCATTCCTATCGGTCTGTTGCGTCTCTGTAAAGATACTTGACACGACCACACCGCACCCCCATGCGACCTATGGAGGACACCAGTTATCAAATTGCCTTCTATTCATAAAGTTACTTTCGCGATATTTGGTAATTTATGTATATATATACAATATATATACCGGCACACTCGCTCAAAAACAGCAGATCGCGGCGGCCATCGATCGCCATCATCCGGCGGCCGGCGAGCTCGCCGCTAGCGTGCCGGTCGCTGAATCGCTGCGTCGTTGCGCATGCCAGGAACATTGGCTTTGATGGAAGACCGCTCCCTAGAGGGACAGGCATGCCGAACCGCATCTAGGGGCAGCGCAATAGCATAGTTCCATAATGTTTGTTACCCGGCATTAGGTAATTAATTTGATTACCTCTGTCGACTCCGCGACTACCGGTTCACCCTCCAATCGAGCACCGAAGGAACGATGCTACGTCACTCCGGGAGACCGGCCTTGCGGAAGCCATCGATGAAATGCTCGAGCGTGGCCGTGTCGCGGAACGGCTCGGTCGCCACCCAGTGGCCGGTAGTGTATTCGGGGTTGCCGACGAGAAACAGTTCGGCTTCCGCACGCGCTTCGTCGATCCGGCCCAGTTGGGCCAAGCTTGCCGCGAGGAAACGGCGCGAGCTCGTGCGGTAGGTTTCGTCCTTGAGCAATGTCTTGACGGCAGCCGCGTAGTCACCGGCCGCATACTGCGCCTGGCCGAGCGTCAGATGGTACCAGCTTGCCGGAAATGGGTTGAGCCGGAACGCCTTGCGGATCTGATCGAGGCCCTCCTCGACCCGCCCGGCCAAGACCGAGATGTCGGAGAGTGCTGCCCAGGTGTCGGCCTCGTTCGGGTCGAGTTCGATTGCCTTGGCGAACTCGGCATCGGCCTCGGCGAAGCTGCGTTCGTAGGCAAGCAGATAGGCCAGGACCCAACGGCAGCCGGCATCGTTGGGATCGATCGCCACGGCCTTGCGCGCCAGTTCCAGGGCAACGTTGCGGGCAGATTGACTTGGCCCGCCCCAATGCACCCGTCCCATCCAGTGGTTCATGGCAAGCCAACGGTAGGCCTCGGCGTAGCCAGGATCGAGCGAAACCGCGCGCGTCAGCATCAGATGCGCTTCCTGTGCCATCTGCGGTGAATCGTCCATCAGCTTGCGTGCCCGCACGCAGAGATCATAGGCCTCAAGGTTTTTGGGCCGGTTGCGCGGCGGCGGCGGCGTGCGTAGCCGGCCAAGCAAGGCCTCCACGATCTTGCCGGTGACCTCGTCCTGGACGGCAAAGATATCGTCCAGGCCGCGATCGAAGCGTTCTGCCCACAGCTGTTCGCCACTCGCCGCGTCAACGAGCTGGGCATTGATGCGCACGCGGCCCCCGGCGCGCCTCGCGCTGCCCTCCAGCAGGTAGCGCACGCCGAGCTCCTCGGCGATCATGCGCACGTCCATCGCCCTGCCCTTGTAGGCAAAGGTCGAGTTGCGCGCGATGACAAACAGGCCGGCGTGCCTGGACAGGTCGGTGATCAGGTCCTCGGTCAAGCCGTCCGCGAAGGCGCCCTGCTCGGGGTCATTGCTGACATTGACGAAGGGCAGCACAGCTATCGAAGGCTTGTCGGGCAGCGGCAGAGGATTTCGTTTCGCGCCGCTCAGCCGTTCGACCACCCCGGTGAAACGGTAACCGACGCGCGGCACCGTCGATATCCATTCGCCACCATCGGCGGTCGGACCAAGCAGCTTCCTGATCTGCGCGATCTGTACTGTGAGGTTGCCCTCCTCGACCGAGGTGCCGGGCCACGCCGCGTCCATCAACTCGGCCTTTACAAGGATGTCACCAGATCGTTCGACGAGCGTCGCAAGCAGCTTGAGCCCGCGATAGCCGAGGGCAACGGGATCATCGTTCCGGAGCAGCGTTCCCGCATCCGGATCAAGCACGAACGGACCAAAGGCAAGACGCGCTCCCTGCATGCCGCGCATCTATAGCCGGTTTGGAAGTTTTTGGAACTATTTGGCAAGGCTTAACGACGGCACCGTTGGCATCCTGCAGAAGTGACCTCTCAGGTCGAGGGCCTCAAGGCTCCTCAAACCCATGGAGGTTGCGATGAACGATACCCTTGCGTCGACCCCACATCAGGCAGCACGACCGGCAACGCGCGCAGGACCGGCGGACGTGTCGCGCCGGCACCTGGCGGCCTTGCGGAACATGATCACGACCTGGGCCGAGCGAAAACGCCTGCGTTGGGAGCTGGAGCGGAAGCTCAAGGACGATCCTTATCTGATCGAAGATATCGGACTGACGAGACGGCAGGCCGACGTCGAGATCGCCAAGCCCTTCTGGCGCGCATGAGGCGAATGTTGCCATGACGCAGGAGCAGGAATTACTTCATGCCGCAGTTCGTCGGCAGGGCACGGCATCGCCGCGAGATGAGCGGATGCCATGGGCCGCGATGGCGGGCATCATCGCGACCGTTTCGGTGTTTGCCGTGGCACAGGGACTGACCTACCCGCTGCTCAGCTTCATTCTGGAGCGGCTGGGGACGACAACTGGCCTGATCGGCCTGTCCGCGGCGATGACACCGCTGGGTTTCATTGTATCAGCGCCCTTGATACCGGGGCTGGTGCGGCGCGTGGGCGCGGCTCGCCTTGCGCTCCTGTGTTCGACACTCGCCGCAGCCACCCTGATGACGATTGCAATGACACAGGACGTCTGGGCGTGGATGCCGCTACGCTTCATGCTCGGCTTCTTCGCCAATCCGCTGTCCGTGATCAGTGAAACTTGGCTGATCACGATCACGCCCGCGTCACGCCGAGGCAGAATCATGGGCCTCTATTCATCAGTCGTTTCCGGTGGCTTCGGCGCTGGCGCGCTGTCGCTCGGCCTCGTCGGCAGTGAGGGTTGGCCACCCTTCATGATTGGCATCGTGACCTTCCTACTCTGCGGCCTGATCATGCTTGCAGTCGTGCGGCGCCTGCCTGACATGCCTCAGGAAGGCGAGGCAACATCGCTCAGTGGCTTCTTCGCATTGGCGCCGCTGCTGCTGTTTGCGGTGTTCACGGCCGCCGCCTTCGAGCAGACCCTGCTTTCCTTGTTCGCAGTCTATGGCGCCGCGCTCGGCAGCGCCGAGCAGCGCATCGCCTCGCTCATCACCTGCTTCATCGCGGGCAATGCCGCGCTGCAGATGTCGCTCGGGCGCCTGGCCGAACGGTCCGGCTCGACACCTACCCTGTTGATCTGCGTCGTGGCTTCGCTCGCCGGCTGCCTGCTGCTGCCGCTGGCATTCGACACGTGGCTGACCTGGCCACTCGTCTTCGCCTGGGGCGGGGTCTCGTTTGGCATCTACACCATGGCGCTGATACAGCTCGGCGAACGCTTCACTGGGCAGGCGCTGATCGCCGGCAATGCGGCATTTGCCTTAGCGTGGGGCATTGGCGGCATTCTGGGCTCACCCGCGACGGGCCTCGCCATGCAACTGATCGGGCATCAGGGACTGCCATTGTCCCTTGGCCTGCTGAGCTTGGTGCTTGCGCTGTTTCTGATAACGGGGAGACAACGTAGTCTTTTCGGCTTGGACGACGACCGTGAGTGAACCGGTCATACGCATGACACATCACCGCAACAAAACCGGCGCCACAAAAGGAGCCGAGGCATCACAGTGGCGCAGATCATTTTCCTTCACGGGGCATCCAGCAGCGGAAAGTCGACCATCGCGAGGGAACTACAGGCGCGCATCGAAAGGCCTTTCTGGCACATTTCGATCGATCACCTGCGCGACACCGGCGTTCTCCCCCTCACCCGTTTCCGCAGCGGCGAGTTTGTCTGGACAGATGCCAGGAAGGCCTTCTTCGACGGCTTCCATGCGTCGCTTGCCGCCTATGCGGATGCCGGAAACAACCTGATCCTCGAACACATTCTGGATACGCCGGGGTGGCTTGAGAGCCTTTCCAACTCCTTTTCGCGCCATGACGTGTTCTTCGTCGCCGTTCACTGTCCACTGGAACTGCTGATCGAACGCGAAAGCACACGTGGCGACCGGCCGATGGGAAGCGCCAAGCATGACTACGAGACAATTCATCTCGGCAAGATCTATGACCTTGAATTGACCTCGACGGATGAGGTGGATGCCAATGTCGAGAAGGTGCTCAAAGCCTGGCGCCGAGCCGAACGCCACTCCAGCTTCAACCTTCACGGGCGCTAAGGTCGGGGCTCGGCGCTATATCGCCTTGCGCGAATACAGGAGCCGCGGGCGGGCGGTCACAGCTTCAAAAAGCTGTCGTTTAGGCGCGTTTCGCCGAACCAGTTGATGCGGTTGATGGTGATGTAGCCGGCATCGATGGCGCTGTTTTCGTCGCCCTCGACTGTCGTCCGCTCGCGGCCCCGGGGCACGACGAGCACGGTGCGGTCGCCCTCCTGTTCGACCACCTCCGAGCGTCGTGCGATCTTGTCGCGGCCGATTTTCGGCTGGCGGATTTCCGCGGGCAGCGCGGAAGGCAGGTTGATGCTGAGCCAATGGCCCTCCAGTACCCACTCTGCCCGCTTCCGCCAAAGATCGGAGATCAGACGGCCGAGCCAGGCATCGTCGCCGGGCTGGATGTCGGGCGACTTGACCTGCGAGAAACCTATGGCCGGGACACCCCAGAAGCTGGCCTCGCGGGCGATGCCGAGGGTGCCGGAATAAGCGAGATCCTCGGCAACGTTGCGGCCGTCATTGATGCCGCCGAGAACGATGTCGGGTTTGGCCTCGCCGGCAAGCAGCCAGGTCATGGCGGTGACGACACAATCGGCCGGGCGGCCCGAGCACGAGTACCAGCGCTCGGCGGTGCGGCGCATGGTGATCGGCTCGGCCATGGTCAGTGAAGGACCGGCGGCGGTATGCTTACGTTCGGGCGCGACAACCCAGACATCGTCGCTGATGGTTTGCGCTGCCGCCACCAGACGGGCGAGGCCCGGCGAGGCGATGCCGTCATCGTTGCAGATCAGGATTCTCATGGCGGACCTCAAGGTGCGAGGGTGAAGCTGTCGCCGGTGCGCAGGTCGGCGCGCAGCGACGGCATGTGCGGGGCAAGCTCTTGGAGTGCGGCGGGCAAGCAGGAATGGCCAAGCGCCACCGGCCGTCCGGCCCCTTCCCAGATGGCAAGATTTCCCGACAGCGTCGGATGGGTCGGCATGCGTATCCAGCCGGCACGTCCGGCTGCCTGCAACGCCTCGCCCGGTGAACCCGCAGGCAGATGGCCGGTGAGCAGGATGGGATAGTCGGAAACGTCGGCCAGCGGCAAAAGCGTCGCCGACGGCCCGGCCTTGCCCATGCCGTCATCGGCGAGCAGCGGGCATGGCGGCAGCGGATCGCCGTCATGCCAGTCGGCGGCATCAGTCAGGCGCCGACGCAACTGCGGGACCATCGCCGGATGGAGCGCCGCCCTTGCCTCTATCTGCGCCGCAAGCGAGACCCGCATGCTGGCGTGGATGGCAACGGGGCCAGTCAGGATAGCCATCAGCTCGAGCGAGCGGCCCGACAGCGGCGTCGGCAGCAGGCAGCCGCCGGGACGGGCAGCGACCCACTCGGCGATGGCTTGCGCGCGGGCTGCACCGCTGACCGGGTCAGCACCATAGGAGGCATCGAACACCAGGAGGTCGCAAGGCGGCATGGCGTCCATAACGAACACGCTGCTGTCCGGCACCACGTCAGCGGAATAGACAATCTTGCGGCTGCCGTCGTCGACCGTGAACCAGACACCGCCGACGACATGGCCAGAACGGCCCGTCGCTATGCTCAGCCCACCAATGGTCAGGCTGTCGCCCGGCTCGAAAAGCTCTATCCGGTCCTTAAGAAGCGGAAAGCGCCTGAAGTCGTCCGGATCAGCATAGGCGCGGAGCGTTGCTGGGGCTTCATCAAGAGTCTCCGATGTCATCAGGATGCGGCCGCGGAAGCCCTGCGACAGCAGCCAGCTCAAGGCACCGACATGGTCTTCATGGGCATGAGAGATCAGCACGGCATCGATGTCGTCGATGCCACCAGCAAGCACCGGGTAGTATTCGGGGCCCGATGCACCGACCTTGATGCCGGCATCGAGCAGGATGCGCTGGCCACTGCCTGAAATAGCCACGCTGGTGCGCCCCTTCTCGCCAAAGCCGCCGCAGAGGTCGATCCGCATGCTCATGCCGAAGCACCGCCGGGGATCAGCCAGCCGGAGGCGATGCGCACTCTCGCCTTCGCCCCCGCCTCGAACGGATTGGGGTCGGGCTGCTCGAAATGCAGCGTGACGGTCGGGTCGGCATCGGGCGCGAATTCAATACGCGCCACGCCGCCCTTGTAGACCGCGCGCCTGACCGTCCCGTCGATGCCCGGCTCGCCGGGGGCCACAGCCGAGATATCCGGCGCGCGGCAGCAGACCTTGGCGTCATGGCGCGGCTTTTCGCCGTCGCGGGAGCGGACGACGACCTCCTGGCCGAGCACGCTGACCTTGATATGGCCGCTTTCGGCCGGGCTCAGCACCTGGGCCGGAATGACCATGCCCTCGGAAATAAAGGAGGCGACCATCTCGTTGGCCGGCTGACGATAGAGATCGCGCGGTGCTGCGAGCTGCGCCAGGCGGCCGTTGTCCATGACGGCGATGCGGTCGGCCAGCGCCATGGCTTCGGCCTGGTCGTGGGTGATGTAGACGATTGTCGTGCCGGTACGCTTGTGGAAGGCGGCGAACTCGTCCTCCATCGAAGCACGCAGGTGGACGTCGAGATTGGCCAGAGGCTCGTCGAACAGTACCAGCGAGGGTGCAGCGACAAGGCAACGGGCGAGCGCGACGCGCTGGCGCTGGCCGCCCGAAAGATTGGCCGGCCGGCGGTCACCAAAGCCCTTGAGGTCGACCAGCGCCATGGCATCGTCGACCCTGCGCTTGCGGGTCTCGGCGTCGACCTTGGCGACCTTGAGAGAATAGCCGATGTTTTCGGCAACCGTCATGTGCGGCCACAGGGCGTAGTTCTGGAAGACGATGCCGACGCGCCGCTTCTCCGGCGGAACACAGCCTTGCGCGGTAGAGACAATCTCGTTGCCGATGCGAATATCGCCCGAGGTGACGTTCTCAAAACCGGCGACAAGACGAAGCAAGGTTGTCTTGCCGCAGCCCGACGGTCCCAGAACAGCCAGGAACTCACCGTCCTTGACCTCGATGGAGACGTCCTTGACGGCGTCAAAATCGCCGAAGGTCTTGGTGACGCCGTTAATGGTCAGTCCCGCCATGGGAGCACTCCGCTGGGTAGGTGGGCGGCAAGCAGGTTTGCCAGCAGCATCAGGACGAACGTTATCGCCACGGTGATCGCCGAAATTGCCGACGCGTAGTTGGAATCGCCGCCTTGCTCGAAGGAGAACATCAGCACGCCGATGGTCTCGGAACCGGACGACCACAGCAGTGCCGAAACCGTCAACTCGCTGAGCGCGGTCATGAAGATGAGCAGGCCGCCGGCAAGGGCCGCAGGCGCGACGAGAGGGAAGATGATGGTGCGCATGCGAGTGAAGAGACTTGCGCCGGCAACGCGGGCCGCCTCCTCCAGCGCCCGATCGATCTGGTGGTAGCCGGCAATGGTAGGGCGCAGCGCCAGCACGAGGAAGCGGGCAAGGTAAGCGTAGAGGATGATCCAGATCGTGTTGTAGAGCTGCACGCCAGTGAACGGGACCGGCTTGAGGAACATCAGCAGCGAGGCGATCGCCAGCACCACGCCCGGCAAGGCGTAAGGCAGTTCGACTGCGAGGTTCAGGTACTTCACCCACTTCTTGCCGCTCCAGGCGACGAGGTAAGCGATGGGGACCGCGACCAGCACCGCAAAGGCAGCCGCGGACAGCGACAGCGCGAAACTGTTGAGGAATGCGCGCCTGGCTGCGCCGTATTCGAAAAGGACGAACCGGTAGTTGTCGAGCGTGGCGGTGGCGGCGTTGAGCGGGATGCCATAGCCGGGCACCAGCGAGCTGAGCACGAGGCCGAGCAGCGGCAGGAACAGGATGAGCACGATCAGGCACCACATCATGACCTGCACAGGTACCCGCCATTTGCCCAATTCATACGGCTCGGCAGGAAGCGACGTCGAGCTGATGCGATAATCGCGGCGGCGGCTCATCATTTCCTGGGCGAGGATACCCGCCATGGCGATGAGGCCGATCAGCACCGACAGGAAAGCGGCGTCTCCAAGTACGGCGGGACCGCCGCCGGCGAGCCGCTGGTAGATCAGCGTCGGTAGCACGAGATAGTTGGCGGGAATGCCGAGGAAGGCAGGGATACCGAAATTGCCGACGCAGGAGACGAAGGCCAGCGCCGCCGCGGCAACGACCGATGGGGTCATCAGCGGCAGCACGATGGTGCGCAGCACAGTGAACCATCCAGCACCACTGGCGCGAGCCGCTTCGACCAGTTCGCGCGGCAGCTTCCTCAGCCCGGCACGTACGAGCAGGAAGACCAGAGGGCCGTATTGCACGCCGAGCAGCAGGATGATGCCCTCGGGCGAATAGAGCGGATTGCGGCTGCCAAGCGGCGGCGCAACGCCGAGCAGCTTGAGCAGTGGGCTGGCCGGCCCGAACAGCTGCAGCCAGGCAAGTGCCGTCACCTGCGGCGCGATCATCAGCGGCATGACGTAGCAGAGCACGAAGGCGCTGCGGCCGCGCACGTCGGTGAGGGTCACAAGCAGCGCGACCGACGTGCCGAGGATCACCGCGAGCGCGGTACCGAAGAAACCGACGACGAGCGTATTGCCGGTGGCGACCCAGGTTGTGGCGTTAGTCAGGCCGGAGCTGATCGCCGCTGTAGAAACAGTCCCGCCCGGCGCGAAGATCTCCTGGATCAGGCGCAGCATCGGCAGGATGGACAGCAGCACGATGAGTGCGGCAACCACCACCGTCATGGCCCATTCCTGGCCGCGACCTTGATTCAGCCTGACAGACATGTTTCGGGTTCCGGAAAACAGGGCGGCTCTCCCTTGCAAGGGTGCCACGCGATACTGGCACATTGGCCAGTTCAAATCTGGAGATTGGACCCGGAAGGCCAATGGCCTTCCGGGTTAGACAATCAGCCGCCGAACAGGCCGGAGAACTTGGCCTTGTCGGCTTCGATCTTCTCAACGATCGCCTTGACGTCGAAGTTCATGATCTTGACCTCGACGCCTTCGGGTAGCCAGGCGGGCCGACCGACGGAGGGCTTGGCCGGCAGGTAGCCCTGCTCGAGCGCGAGCTTCTGGCCGTCGTCGGAGAGAATGAAGTCGACGAACTGCTTGGCGCCTGCAACGTTCTTTGCCGTCGAAAGGATGGCAACTGGCTCGGTCACGGCGGGCACGCCCTCGGAGGGGAAGACGAACTCGATCGGCGAGCCCTTTGCCTTGGCGTTCATCGCCATGAAGTCCACCAGGATGCCATAAGGCTTCTCGCCGCTGGCAACCGACTTCAGCACGGCGCCGTTGCCGCGAACCGAAATGGTGTTGTTGGCCTTCAGCTTGTCGAAATAGTCCCAGCCATAGTCGGCATTGCCGGTGAAACCGGAGAGCAGGTAGGCAGCAGCACCGGAGTAAAGCGGGCTCGGCATGACAAGGCCGTCGGCATAGGCAGGCTTTGCCAGATCGGCCCAATGCTCGGGTTTTTCGGCTGCGGCAGTATTGTAAGCGATGCCGGTGGTGATCAGCTTGGAGCCGAAATAGGTCTTGTCGGCATCGTATGCGTCGGCCGAAAAGCCATCGAGCTTGGCCTCGGAATAGGCCATCAGCCGGGAGTCTTTCTTCAGCAGCTCCATGCTGACGGCATCGGCGATCAGCAGCACGTCCGGCTGCGGGCTGTTGGCGGCAAACTCGGCGGCGAGCTTAGCCAGGATGTCGCTGGTTCCCGAGCGATAGACCTGCACGTCGACGTCGGGATGTACCTTCTTGAAGGCCTCGACGGTCTTGGTCGCGTCCGCTTCCGGCTGCGACGTATAAAGGGTCAGCGTTTCGGCGCTTGCTGCGCCGGCAAAGAGCGCAACTGCCAGGGCAAGCTGGCTCGCGGCGAGCCTAACGAATGTCGTTTTCATGAAACCTCCTATTGTGTCCACTCATGGCAAGTCGGCTTCAGATCCGCGTGCCACGACCTCCCTACACAGCGCGTTTGACACTTGGGTGACAGAACGCTGACACATTTATGATATGATCATTTGTTGTGTGTCAAATACAAATGAACATGCTGCATTGCGAAATTTCCGGCTTTAAAATTGCCGTATGGACCGCCATCCTACCCTTGCGTCCGATGGAAGAAACGCCATTCTTCGGAATCGAAATGGCCTCGAGAGGAACGAGCAAGATGGACGTGAAGAAAGAAGCGCCAACGAAGCCAGGCGCGGCCATGGTCTCGTCCGATCTCACCGTCAAGACCGCATGGCTCTACTACGTCGAGGGCCTGACGCAGGAGCAGATCGCCGACAAGTTGAAAGTCAGCCGGGTCAAGGTGATGCGTACGCTCGCCGTATGCACGGCTGACGGCGTGGTGGTGACGACGATCAACGCCCAGACCGCCAGGCAAGTCGAACTCGAGCGCGCTCTGGAAAAGCAATGGAACCTCGATGCCGCCATTGTCGTGCCGACACCCTCGGCCGACGAACATCTGGAACGGGCGATAGGCCATTCGGTCGCGCGCTATCTCGACGAACAGATGCAGGACGGCATGACGCTAGCGATCGGCGGAGGGGCAACGCTGCATTCGAGCATCGGCTTCCTCAACCGCAGGCATCTCAAGGGCGCGAGCGTCGTTGGTCTCGTCGGCAGCCTGCCGCATTCGCAATGGATCAACCCGTCAACGGTGGCGGCCAAGGTGGCCGAGGCGTTCGACGTCGACAGCTACCAGATCACCGCGCCTGTGATCGCGCATAGCCGCGAGCTTCGCGACCTGCTGTGGGCCCAGCCGGAGTTGCTGGACGTGCGCAAGCGCGCGGCGAAAGCCGACGTCGCCCTGTTGACCGTCGGCGAGATGTCGGCCAATGCCACGATCTTTCGCCATGGCATCGTGCCGCAAAGCTTCGTAGCCCCGCTGAAGGCCAAAGGCGCTGTCGCCAACATGCTGTGCTACTTCATCGACGCGGAAGGCAGGATGGTCGAGCACGAGGTCAATGACCGGGTCATGGCGATCGACCTCGAGGCGGTCAGCTCAGTACCGAATCTTGTGTTGGCCGCTGGCGGCAAACGCAAGATCCCGGCCATTCGCGCGGCGCTGGCGGCGGTCAAGGCCAATGTCCTGATCACCGACAGTGACAGCGCGGTGGCACTGACCAAGCTGTCCTAGAGACAGCGCGCGGCAGCTTAGAGCAGTCCTCTTTCGCGCAGGAAGTCCTCGATGCCGACATGTGTCATCGCCTCGAATTCGGCGATGGCCTCAGCCATCTTCCTGCGCTGCGCGGCAAGCAAGGTAAACACCTGGCGCATTTCGCCCGATACGCCGAAGCGGCCCCAACGCTCCGCAATGTGGGCCGGAAGGCCGATGTCGGCGCAGAACGCTTCGAGGCTTCCATAGCCGAGTTCAGCGACAAAGGCCCTTGCCGCCTCGGGCGACATACGCTCTTCGACGGCATGGTCATGCAGGCGTTGCGCAATCAGCCTTACGTCGGACGGCGACGCCTTCATGACCTTGCTGACCAGGGAGCGGACATTCTCCGGGTTGAATTCAGGCATGTAACCTCCAAAGGGAGCAAGGCTCGCGGCTCGTATCTTCGACTTGTCGATCCATCCCATGATCATGCAGGCCACGTCCAACAATGACAAGTACCGCGAGCGCGCGTCTCATCTGGGTGCATCGATCATGCGTTTGGCGCTGTGCTCGTCGGTGATCAGCACCGTCGGCCGCACAAGCTTCATGGCGCCCAGCAGAGCGTCGATTTTGTCTGCGCCACCCGATGTCAGGATGCGCAGCGGCGCGCGGCGGATGCGGTCGACGTCGACCGACATGCCGAGTTCGTTGATCGGGTGGTCGACAAGGTTGCCGTCGCGGTCGAAGAAATGGAACAGAAGGTCGCCGACCGCGCCCTTGGCGGCCAGCTTCTCGCGCTCGGCCTCAGTCAAGAAGCCGCCGCGATAGAACGTCGAGGCCGAAGCGATGTCGCCAACGCTGACCAGGACCGCGTCGAGCTTGTCGGCCAGTGCGAAGACCTCGGACAGGCCGCAGCGTTCGATCAGCGCGCGCTTGGTCTCGACGCTGTCGACGACCGCAGGTGCCGGAATGAGGTAGCCGTCGCCCTGGAAAGCCTGGGCGAAACGCCAGGCGAATTCGGCCGGATTGGTGCGGCGGGCGACGCCGACGCCGCCGAGCAGCGAAATGACGCGGAAATCGCTGAGCGGCTTGCCGCTGACGAAAGGCAAGGTGCCGGTGAGGGTGCGGCCCCAGCCGACGCCGACGGACATGCCTGACTTCATTGCCTCAGAAAGGTAGGCGCCGGTTGCCGCCCCGATCGTCGGGATGGGATCCGCGCCCTCCCCGGACAGCGGAGCGACGATCGCCCGCTGCACGCCGAACTTCTGCTCCAGCGCGCGTTCCTGCCGCACGATGTCGGACAGATCGCCTTCGATGGCGATCTTGACCTCGTTGCGCAGGCGCGCTTCGGCCAGCATGCGCACGACGGTGACGCGACCGACGCCAAGAACCTCGGCAATGTCGTTTTGCGTCATCTGCTCGATGAAATACATCCAGGCGGCGCGAACGCGCAACCGGTCGGCCCGGCTGTCGGTCGGGGAGCTCTCGACATCCGAAGGTGTCTCGGCAGCGCGCGATTTCCCAGCCGAACGTTTAACGCCTTTGCTCACGCCATTCCCCCCGTTTCGATCCGCATCACTTTTCAAGGAACCGCAGCAAGGTCAAGCGGCGAGACACTGCCAATGAATTGCACCCCATGCAAAACAGTGCTGCAATGCCCGAGTCTGGTGGTTCCTCCATGGGAGCCGATGCGACAAAAGGAACGCGAAAGATGCTGAGGAGCCTGTCGGAAGATGTTGTCGTCAACATCAAGGATCGCCTTCGCGACGTACGGCATCTGCTTCGCGCCAGCCGTCACGACAATCCCGGCGGTCCGCGCCGGCCCCCTGTGGCAGAGCCGTTTTCCCCGCCCGTCGAGATCGAGCGCCTGCTCGGCCGTGCGGCCAGCGTGGTCGACGACACGCTGACGGTGGCCGAGACTGTATCGCGCACGCTCCTGCCTATCGTACGCGCAGGCGACGGTGCCCGGCTGCATGGCTTCGACGCCTATTTCGCCAACGGCCGCACGGCCTCGGTCGAAGGCGAGCGCCTGTTCCGCCGCGACCTGTATGCTGCGTTCAAGGCCTCGCAAGGACAAGAAGCCAGCAATCGGGCGCCGCTGCACGAGGCAGGTTTCAGCCAGGCACATCTTGCCATCCGCAAGAAACACGGCGAGTTGCTCGCCGCCATGCAAACAGCGAACCCAGACACCCGGCTCGACGCTGTTGCCGCCGTTGCCGCGGCAACGCTTGTCGAACTGCTCGTCAGCCAGCCCTTGTCTGGCGACAAGGCAGCCGATGTCGGCTCGCGCCTCGTGCCGCTTGCGCCGATGACGCTCGCCGCAGCTATCGTCACGCTGTCGCCGTCCGGCATGAGCGACGCCGACCTACTGGAGGCCGTCGGCATGGCCGTCGATGCCCGCCGCGAGCGCATCCTGCTCGCGCTCGAGAGCACCGAACCTGTAAAGGAGCTTGGTGCTATCTTCCGGGTGCTGCTCGCTCATCTGCCCTGAGCCGCCAAGCAGCTAGGCACTCAGTTCGGCTATCCGCTTCTTGGCGCGTTGGATCGAGGCCGGGCTCATCGAGAGTTCGGTCAAGCCCATGCGCAGGAACTCGGGGATGAGGTCCGGCCGTCCGGCGGCCTCTCCGCACATGCCGACCATGATACCGGCTGCCACCCCTGCCCGCGCGGTCATCTCGATCGCCGACATGACAGCAACATTAGTGACGTCGTTGAGTTTGGCGACCGTCGGGTTGAGCCTGTCGGCTGCCATGATGTATTGGGTGAGGTCGTTGGTGCCGATGGAAAAGAAGGCGACTTCCTTCGCCAACGCCGGTGCGATCAGTACGGCCGCTGGAGTCTCGATCATCACGCCCAGCTGGAACTCGCCGAAGACTACGTTCTCCGCCGCAAGTTCTGCCTTGCAGGTTTCGATCAGCGCGCGCGTGGCGCGCACTTCGACGACATCCGCGACCATCGGCAACATCACCTTGACGTTGCCATGGACGGCGGCGCGCAGCAGCGCCCGGAGCTGCGGCTTGAAGATGTCGGGTCGGTCGAGGCACATGCGGATGCCGCGCCAGCCTAGGAACGGGTTCTCCTCCTGAGGAAACTCGATGCCCGAGATCGGCTTGTCGCCGCCGATGTCGAGCGTGCGCACGATGACGGGATAGGGCGCGAAGGCCTTGGCCAGCGCCGCATAGGTCTCGGCCTGCATGTCCTCCGACGGCAGGTGCATGTGGCGCATGAACAGGAGCTCGGTGCGGAACAGGCCTACGCCCATGGCGCCTGCTTCGCGGGCAGCGTCTATCTCTTCCAGCGAACCGATATTGGCGGCCACTTCGATGAGTGTGCCGTCAGCGCGGCGCGGGGTAGTGTCGCGGAACGCTTTCAGCGCTTCGCGCTCGCGGGCCGCCTCGTCTATGCGCGCGCGGAAGCGGTCGAGCACAGAGCCCTCGGGATTGGCAACGACATGACCCCGATGGCCATCGAGGGCGATCTCGTGTGCCTTGGCGAGTTCATGCACCTGCGCGCCCATGCCCAGCACGGCCGGAATGCCATGGGCGCGGGCGATGATGGCAATGTGGGAGGTAGCCCCGCCATGGCCGCAGACGATGCCGCCGATGCGCTTCAGCGGCGCACGGGCCAAATCCCAGGCACCTATGTCTTCGGCAATCAGGATGGCGCCTTCGGGTATGTCGTCAAGGCTGACATCGGCCTGGCCAAGCAGCGCAAGGCAGATCTGGCGGCCGACCGCCTGGACGTCGTCGGCACGGGCGTTGAGATAGGGGTCGTCGACCTGGCCGAACTGGGCCGCAATCTTGCTGGCGGCGCCGATGACCGAGGTGACCGCGTCGCTGCCGGTGTTGATGGTGGCGACCACCTCGTCGCGCAATTCGTCGTCGGCAGCGATGTCGCGCAGGGCGGCGATAATGCCACGGTCGTTTGCCGACAGCGTGTCCGATGCCAGCGAGGTGTTCATCCGCGCCTGTACGGCTTCGACGGCCTTCGCGAAGCGAGCCAGTTCAGCGTTGATGTCGCCGACCGAAAGCGTCCGGCGTTCCGGCTTGATCTCGGGCGGAAAGTGGGCGAAGGCGGCACCCACGGCATAACCCTCGCTGGCGGCGACACCCTTCAATGCGCCGGCGATTTCCTCCTCGAATGCTGCCGGCTTGGTTGGCTCGAGCTTGAGGGTCACGCCCGCAGTATCCGGCTGGGCCGGTGCCTGCTCCTCGGCAAGACCGGCAAGCGGGTTCTCAAGATAGCCGACAAGTGCTTCCACCGCCTCGATCTCGTCGGCACCTTTGGTGCGGATCGTGACCTCGTCGTTTTCCTTGACGGCGAGCAGCATCAGCTTGACCGCGCTCTTGGCGCTGGCCGACTTGCCGTCCTTGATGATCTCGACCTCGCTTTCGAAGCTCTTGGCGAGCTTGACGAAGCGGGTGGCGGGCCGGGCATGCAGCCCTTCGTGCACTCTGACGATCGTCGAGCGTTCCATAGGCAGGTCTCTTGTTTCAGTTCAGTATAGCGGCGTTACGCGCGGCGATCAGCGGCCGATGGTGATAGCAGCGCCAGCCTTGAGGGCAGCGACAAGCACCTCGCCCTCGACTGCCGAGGCGCAGATTTCGCCCGGACGCTCGGCAGCGTTGGCGCCGTTGAAATTGATGACCACGTGGCCGATCTCGCGCACCTTGTTCCAGGCGCTGTCGCCCATGGCCGTGATCGTTCCTTCGAGCTCGCCGATGGCGATGGCAGCGCCGACGGCGGGTGCTGCGTCGCTGGGTCCGACCTCGGTCTTGTGTAACACCGACACCTCGGCCAACTCGGGCGGAGCGCCGTCGGCGAACAGGATCAGCACGCCGCCTTCGGCCAGCTCTGCCACTTCCGGTCCGATTGCCGTGATGTGCGTCTTGAGATGAACCGACATGATCAAAGCCTTTCTATGGAATCCAGGCTGACATGCCTGCCTGGACGATGCTTGTGCCGGCCAGCGCCGGCGACGGAAGATGTCCGGCGGCAGCATGTGCCGCCGGACAAAGGTGTTAGAACACGACCAGGCTGACCGCCCAGGCGATGAGCACCGAGACCGGGCCCATGATCTGGCGGCTGATCAGAACGGCAGGAACGCCGATCTCGATGGTCTTCGGCTTGGCCTCGCCGAGCGCCAAGCCGACCGGGACGAAGTCGCAACCAACCTGGGTGTTGTAGGCAAACAGCGCCGGCAGCGCCATCGCCGGCGAGATCGTGCCGTTGGCGATCTGCGGGCCGATGATGGCCACGCCGATGACCTGGGCGATGACCGCGCCTGGTCCCAGGATGGGCGACAGGAACGGCAGGCCGCAGATGGCCGAGATCACCAGCAGGCCGACGATGTTGTTGGCCAGCGGTCCCATCGGCTGGGCAAGCACGTCGCCGATGCCGGTGTAGAGGATCAGGCCGATCAGCATCGTCACGAACGCCATGAACGGCAGCACGTTGCGGACGACCTGGTCGATGGTGCGGCGGCCGGCATTGAAGAAGATGTTGACGACGCGGCCCATGACGCGGCCAACGCTGGCGATCAAATTGATGAACCCGCCGTCGTTGGTCGGCACGGGCGCCGCCTTCGCCGCCGTTGCGAACGAGGCATTGTTCGCGTTGGAGGCTGCGCCTGCTGATGTCACTGCTTCCGAACCGTCGGCCATGGTGATGTCGCTTTCCTTGACGCCCGACACGTAGATGTCCTCGGTGATGAACTGGGCGAGAGGACCCGCCTGCCCTACCGGGGTAAGGTTGACGGTGGGAATGCGCTTGCGCGGATAGACCCCGCAACGCGCCGTGCCGCCGCAATCGACGACGACAACTGCCATCTCGCCTTCGATGGGCGGCGCCTTGAAACCATCGACAGCTTCCGCGCCGGTCATCTCGGCGATGCGAGCGGCGACCGGGTGAATACCGCCGCCGGTGACGGAGACGACCTTGTTGCGTTCCGGCGTCGGCTGGACGACCAGGGGGCCGCCCCAGCCGCTCTTGCCGCGGGAGATTTTGACTGCCTTATAAGACTTGGCCATGTGTCCCTCCCCGCCCTTACAGCTCGACGCCTTGGCGGCGTGCCATGATGGCGGTGATGCGCTCCGTCAACATGCCCTTGAGCAGGATGACGACGAGGCCGACGATGGCGTACCAGATGGCGACCTGGATGTGGTAGCCGCCGGGGACAGCGCCCTTTTTCTCGAGCTCGAGCAGAGCCACGAGGATGCCGCCCCAGACGAAATATTCGCCCGGATTGATGTGCGGGAACAGGCCGAGCGGCGGATGCACGTAAGACACTGCAGCGTCGTAAAAGGCGGGCTTGTGCTTTTCTTCCAGGAACGAACCGAAGGTGTAGGCCATCGGGTTGGTCAGGAAGAACACCGCGATCAGCGGCAGCACCGTATAACGGGTCAGCGCGATGCGGCCGGCACCACGGGCGATGCCATGCACCCTCTCCTCGCCGACCAGCTCGGTCAGCGCGTAAAAGGCGGTCATCAGCACGACAAGCGTCGGGATGATGCCGGTGACGAAGCCGGCGAAGACCTCGCCGCCCTTCTGGAAGATGCCGATGAAGTATTTGCCGATGCTGGTGAGCCAGCCGAGCTGCTCCTCCTGGGCAACGGTGTTGAGCTTTTCCTTGAACTGCTCAACGGTCAGGTCGCCGCTCGCCTGGGCGAGCACGACGAGATCATTCGTTGCCCCCTTGACGGCGAGCTTGCCGTGAATTGCAGCATCCGTGGCCATCGAACCCGCGACGTGCAGGTTCTGGACGGCCATGTCGGCGTGCTGCGCCAACATAGATAGGACTGACATTTCTCCTCCTTGATATCCTCAACCAAGAGATCGCGCCCGAAGGTGCTGTTCCCTACGTACCCACTGGCTTGAGGCCGGCGAGGCCGGGCCCCTTTGGTTCGAGCCGCGTACGGTCGACCTGCTCGACCGCCTTCTTCACGGCTTCCGCCACACCGGCTTCCCCCTCTCCCAGTATCGCGGGATTGGACCGGAGCTGATCGAGGGAAGTTCCCTCAAGATTTTCATGTCGCTGAAACTTGGCGAAGACCGAACGCCCGGTCATGGTCAGCACGCGCTGGACCTTGAGGTCCGGGGTGACCACGATCAGCGCGATCGTTCCCTTGCCGAGGCGGCCTCGGCAATTGCCGGCGCCGACATAACCATCCTGGTATTTCGCGGTGATGCCCTTGAAGACGTCAGCGTAGTGCCGCATCTGGATCCACACACCAAGCGACTGCAGCGCCCAGACGACGCCCAGAAGCAGCAGTCCCCACTGCCAGATTGCCATAAGGCTCCTCCTCCCGAAGTCCTCCAGAGCGGCGATATGCCGAGCCGCTCGCATATCAATCAAAGAACATTTGTCTTTACGAATGTCAATATGTATAACTTTGGACACCCAGCACGGCGGTTCCGATCCACAGCGGCATTTGGCATTTTGCCTGCCGATGGTATCTTCCGGACAGGGCAGGAGCACTGCGACGATGGACCTGATCTTCAAGAACGAGCTGGCGCTTGTGCCTGACCTCCGCCACAGGCTCAGGCAGCTGCGCTGGTTCCGCACAACCTTCCGCAACAGCGCGCGCGCGATCACAGCCCGCTATGGCATCCGCTTCGACATCGACGAGAAGAAGCTGACACGCATCTTCCTCGACTGGGTCGAGATCGTAATCGCCCAAAAATCATATGCACAGCTCGACCGTGCCGACTTCATCGTCTACGCCGCTGGCCTTGCGCTCAAGGAGCTGATCAAGCAGGCGCCTGTCCAGGCCGCCGAGGCGCCAAGCCCGAATGCTTCGGCGCCAGCGCATCCCGCCCCCGAAATCGTGCGCTTCTGGCCGGAGGGTTTCGTCTACACCAATTTCTGCGTCTGCTCGATTGCAGTGCTGTTCGAACAGGAGTTTGGCGAAGCCCCTGCCCTGGACGCCTGCGCCGACGATCTCAGGACCTGGTGGTCCTACAAGGAAAATACGGCGGAGATGCCGAGCTATGCGGTGGCCTATCTCGACCGTTTCCTTGGCGCCGAGCCCAACTGGCTCGCTCCCGACCTGCCGGAAGAACGCAGCGCGATGCAGCGCGCGCTAAAGGCCTCGCCGCGGCCCGAGGCGATCGTCCGGGACTAGATCTTCAACCATCGCGGCTGTTGCGGCATGCCCGCAGCAGCCTCATTTCGATAAACCACGGCCTGAGCGCCGCATATCTTACTGGAGTTCGACGTGCCTAACGACAGCCTGGTGATTTTCGATTGCGACGGGGTTCTGGTCGACAGCGAACCGCTGGCCGCTCTTGCCTATGTGCGCGCCTATACCAAGAACGGGCTCACGATCGAAGCGGAAGTGATTTCGCATTGCGTCGGCATGAAGCAGGCCGACATCATCGCCAAGATCCACCAGCTAACCGGCCAGTTGCTGCCCGACGACGCCACCGACGACATCTGGGGCGAGACCAAGGCGTTATTCACCGAACAGCTGGCATCGACACTCGATATCGCCGCCTTCCTGTCCAGGCTCGAGGTCGCCCGATGCGTCGCTTCGTCCTCGTCGGTCGAGCGCATCAACCACAGCCTTGAGGTCACCGGCCTCGCGCATTATTTCGGCCCGTCGATCTTCAGCTCATCGATGGTGAAGAACGGCAAGCCGGCGCCCGATATTTTCCTCTTCGCCGCCGAGAAGATGTGTGTTGCGCCCGAGCGCTCAATCGTCATCGAAGACTCACGCTACGGCGTGCTGGGTGCAGTCGCGGCCGGCATGACGGCGATCGGCTATGTTGGCGGCGGCCATACCCATGACGGCCACGGACCCGAGCTTCTGGCAGCGGGCGCATCAGCCATCTGCAGCAGTTGGGACGAGGTTTCAACCGAACTGCGCCAGCGCGGGTTCGTCTGACGACAACTGCACCCGTCACTGTTGCTATCTCATGCGACCGTAATCGCGCATCACTGCAACCAGTTGGTCATGGGGAATGGCCTGGATTCGGAAACGGTCAAAGGCGGTGCCGCCGGCATCCTCGGCTGCCAGCATCGCATTTACGACGGCCTCCTCCACGCTGTCGACGGTCGCGGCGTAAACCAGGTCCAGTTTCTCGTCATTGACAATCTCCAGGCTCAGCTTTGCCGGCGCATGGTGCGCCATGGGCTGCGGGTTGGCGGTCGAGAACGCCAGGAAGATGTCGCCGGAGTTGTTGCCTCCAGGCGTGCCGCCACGGCCGATGCCGATGGAAGCGCGCCGCGCCAGCCGCTGCAACTGGTGCGGTGCCATCGGCAGGTCGGTGGCGATGACGACGATGATCGACCCGCGTTCGGCAAGCTGGCTCTGGGGCGTGCCGTCGCGCATGTGCTCGCCGACGGGTACACCCCGGATCGTCAGCCAGTCGCGCTGGCCGTGATTGGCCTGGACCAGCGTGCCGATCCTGTGCTCGCGACCGCCGAACTCAACGACACGCGACGACGTTCCCGTCCCCCCCTTGAAGCCATAGGTAACCATACCGGTGCCGCCGCCGCAGTTGCCTTCCGGCACCGGCCCGAATGATAGGTTGTCGAGAGCAGCTCTCACGTCGACCTCGGTCAGCGGCAGGCCGTTGATGTCGTTCAGGACGCCGTCATAGGTCTCAGCAATGACCGGCATGATCCAGAGGAAGCTGTCTGTGTCATAGGTCGAGGCGTAGCGCTCCAGCATCCATTTGACGGTCGCATGGTGGGCCATGCCGACGGCATGGGTGTTGGTGATCACGACGGGGCCGAGAAAGTAGCCGCCATCCTCGATCCAGTGGGTACCGGTCATCTCGCCATTGCCATTGAAGCGGTGCACCCCGGCATAGACTGGCACCGGCGTCGGCGAAGCCGCATGCGGCAGGATGGCGGTCACGCCAGTCCGCACCGGGCGTTTGCGGCCCGGCCGCGGCTCATCCTCGAAGATCGTCTGAAACCCGACGCCGATGCCCTCAACATCGGTGATGGCGTTAAGCGGGCCGGGCCGACCTGGAAATGGGAGGCCGAGATCGCGGGCCCGGGCTTTGGCGATTGGAGAATTCGTTTTGGTCATGGAGGTCATTTCTGCCGTGAGCGCAGGTAGAGGCCAAGCGAGGCCACGACGAAGGAGAAGGAGAGCATCATCACCGCGATGGCGTTGATCTCGGGTTTTATGCCGCGCCGGAGCATGGCGAAGATGAACATCGGCAGCGTCGTCACGTCGACGCCGGCAATGAAATAGGTGATCACGAGGTCATCCATCGAGATGATGAAGGCAAGCAGCGCGCCGCCGACGATGCCGGGCAGCAGCTGCGGGAACACCACCTTGCGAAAGGTCACCCACTCATTGGCGCCCAGATCGGCGGAGGCGTTTTCGAGCGTGCGGTCCATGCCGGCCAGGCGCGCCGAGACGACGATGAAGACATAGGAGATCAGGAAGGTGCACTGGCCGATGATAATCGTAGTCAAGCCGAGCGCGATGCCCGAATTGACGAAAAAGATCAGCAGGGCAATGCCGAGCACGATGTCGGGCATCAGCATCGGCATGAACATGACCGTGCGATAGAAGCGCTTGCCAAAGAAGGCGAACCGGTAGAGCGCAATAGCCACCGCCGTGCCTAGGACAGTAGCGATCACCGTGGTGGAACCGGCAATGATCAGGCTGTTCCAGACGGCCTGGACGAGTTGGTCCGTTGACTCGATATACAGCGCATTTTCGGAGATGGTCGTCTTGAAACCGAGGACCTGCGCGTACCATTGCGTGGTGAAGCCGGTCCAGGTCATCATGTTGACTGGGTTGGCATTGAACGAATAGACGCCGATCAGCACCAGCGGAATGTAGATGAAGGCGAAGAACAGCGCTGTGTAGGCAAACAGGCTACCGCGGAAGAGGAAGCGAGCGATCTTCATGTTCTCTCCCTCAGTTCATCACGTCGGCGCCGCGACGGCCGGACGCGACGACATAGATGAAGAGCAGCACAAGCATCACGCTCATGACCATCATCGCCAGTGCCGAGCCGAAGGGCCAGTTGCGGGCGGAGAGGAACTGCTGCTCGATGAGATTGCCCAGCATCATCACCTTGGCGCCGCCGAGCACTGCCGGAACGACGAAATTTCCAAGTGCCGGGATGAATACGATGATGGCGCCACCGGCGATGCCGGGGGCCGTCAGCGGCAGGATGATGCGCACGAAGGTGCGGATGGGTCCGGCGCCGAGATCGAGGGATGCGCGCACCAGCGTCCAGTCGAGCTTTTCGACACTGGCGTAGACCGGCATGAACATGAACGGGATAAAGATGTAGACCATTCCGAGCACGATCGCGCCGTCGGTGTAGATGAGCTCCAGCGGGCGATCGATGATGCCGCCTGCCAGCAGCGCCTCGTTGACGATGCCTGTCTGGCGCAGGATGAGCACCCAGATGAACAGGCGCACGATCAGGCTGGTGAAGAAGGGCAGTGTAATCAGGAACAGGCAGAAATTCTTCCAGCGCTCCGACAGCCGGGCGATGCAGAAGGCCGCAGGATAACAGACGAACAGGGTGGCCATGACGGTGAACGCCGCGATCTTGAGCGAACGCAGGAAGATCGACAGGTAGACCGGGTCGAAGACCTCGAACGCCGGGTCGGCGAAACCGAGGATGCGGCCGTAATTGTGCGGATAGAAGACCCACTCCACCCCGCCATAGAGGCCGGGTGCCAGGAAGCTGGTGACGATCATGATCGTGAGCGGGCCGAGGAAGAAGACGGCGAAGAACAGCGATACGGGCGTGAGCAGCAGCGCCAGCTGGACACGGCGGCGACCGGCGAGAGACATGTCAGATGCCATCGGCGTCGCACCTGATGAGATGGACCGCGGCCGGATCGTAGGACAGCCGTGCTTTCCGCGTCTGTTCGACCTCACCGACGAAGCTGCGCCGGCCAGCTGGAATCTCGGCGATCACCTTGCGCCCCTCGGCCGTGTGGCCGAACAGCTCGAATGACGAGCCGACGAAGACAAGCTGCTCGACCTCGACATCGAGGAAAGGATGATCCCGGCCCTCCCTCGAAATGAAGAACTGCTCGGGGCGGATCAAAGCTCTGGCCTTGCCTGACACGTTCCCCACCGATGGCACGTAGCGGATCGCGGTACCGTCGCTCGTCAGCAGCCAGCCATTGTCCAGCTGACCTTCGAAGAGATTGCTGGCACCGACGAAGGTGGCGACGAAGCTGTTGTTTGGGCGATCGTAGATGTTGCGTGGAGTGTCCAGTTGCTGGATGCGCCCGCCGGAAAGCACCGCAACGCGGTCCGACATGGTCAGCGCTTCCTGCTGGTCGTGGGTGACGAAAATGAAGGAGATGCCAAGCTCGCTTTGCAGCGTCTTCAACTCGATCTGCATCGACTGGCGCAGGTTCTTGTCCAGTGCGGACAGCGGTTCGTCGAGAAGCAACAGCTTCGGCCGGGCGATGATGGCGCGGGCGAGCGCCACACGTTGCTGCTGGCCGCCAGAAAGCTGGCGCGGCCGGCGGCCTTCCAAGCCGGTAAGACCGACCATGTCGAGTGCGGCTGCGACCTGCTTCATCCGCTCGGATTTGGCGACACCGCCAACCTCCAGCGCATAGCCGGTGTTCTCGCCGACGGTCATGTGGGGGAAGAGCGCGTAGTTCTGGAAGACCGTATTTACCGGCCTGCGGTAGGGCGGGCGGGTGGTCATGTCCTCGCCGTCGATCAGGATGCGGCCGGCATCAAGCTCGACAAAGCCGCTGATCGCCTGAAGAAGCGTAGTCTTGCCGCAGCCCGAGGGACCAAGCAGGGTCAGGAATTCATTGCGGTCGACATCGAGGTCGATCGCGTCGAGCGCCGTCACGCTCAGGCCTTCCGGCGTGGGAAAGGTCTTTGCCGCCCCCTCCAGCCGGACAATGGAATCTCGCATCTGCCGTTCCCCGAATTGTTATTCAAATAACTCTTGTGCGATTTCGAGATTTGGATACCATTTGATCATCCAAGTCAACGGCCGCCAGAAGCCGTGTCCGGAGCCCTCGAAGGCCAGCTTGCGACGGGCAGAAACCAACAGAGGAGAATTCGATGAACAACATATGCCGTCCAGCAGCAGGCGCGGGGTTCCCCAAGCGAAGCCTGTGGGTCAGGTTTGCCGCCGCTTCAGTCGTGGCCGTCGTCTCGACGGTGGCGCCAGCCGCCGCTGCCGAACTCAACATCTACAACTGGGGCGAATACATCAATCCGGCTGTACTGAAGAAGTTCGAGGACGAGACCCAGGTCAAGGTCAACCTGTCGACCTACTCGTCGAATGAGGAAATGCTGGCGAAGATCCAGGGCGGCGCCACCGGCTACGACATCGTCTTCCCCTCGGTGCACATGCAAGACATCATGGCCAAGCTCGACCTGCTCGAGAAGACCGACATCAACACCTATGAGGGTTTCAAGAACATCGATCCGGGGTTCATGCGCGCCAAAAGCGACCCCAAGGGCGAGTATTGCCTGCCCTACGCATTCGGCTCAGTGGGCATCTTCTACAACCGCAAGATCCTCGGCAAGGACATCACCGGCTGGAAGGACCTGATCGCCACCGTCAAGGCCAAGGATCTGAAATTCACCCTGCTCGACGACATGCGCGAGGTGCTTGCGGTCGGCCTGATCCTCAACGGCCACAAGGTCAATTCCACCGACCCCAAGGAGTTGCAGCAGGCGGCCGACACGATCATCGCCATGAAGCCGGATGTGGCTGCCTTTACCTACGAGACCCGGGCTATGGTGCAGTCGGGCGATGTCGCGGCGGGACATTTCTTCGTCGGGGCCATGGTCGATGTGTTGGCCAACACAGCCGACCTCGGCTACGTCATCCCGGAGGAAGGCGCGACGATGTATCAGGAAGATATCTGCGTCCTCAAGACCGCGCCCAACAAGGACAACGCGCTCAAGTTCCTGCAGTTCTACACCCGCCCCGAGATCGCCGCACTCAACGTTTCGCAACAGACAAACGGCACGGCAAACGTCCCGGCGCGGCAATTGACCCCCGACAACATCAAGAATAGCAAGGAGATCAATCCTTCGCCCGAGACGATGCAGCGACTGCAGATCTTCGAGGATCTGGGTGCTGGTCTACGCCAGCTAGACCGGGTCTGGACCAAGGTGAAGACAGCCCAGTAGCTGAACTCCGCCGCAAGGCGGTTGGCCGGAGAGGACATGGCGCAGCGAATCCTGAAACTCGTGCAAAGCGAGGAGCTGAGGCGGTCGAAATCCGACAAGCTGATTGCGAACTATATCGAGCGCAACCTGGCAGAAATCCCGTTCGAGACGGCGCGCTCCATCGCCACCCGTCTCGAACTCTCACCAATGACCGTCGGGCGCTACCTTCGCCGCATGGGCTTCGATGGCCTCGACCAGTTGAAGCATGAACTGCGGCGCGGAAATTCCAACCCGGCCTGGCAGGTCAAGGGACCGGTCGACCGTTTCAGGGAAGATATCCGCGAGGGCAAGCTGCTCGCCGGGCTCATCCAGCAGCAGATCGACAATCTCGGCCGGATCTACGAGCTGACCGCCGCACCTGAGTGGCAGCAGACGATCGACGCCCTGGTTTCGGCGAGCGAAATCTATGTTGCCGCCTACCAGAACGTACGCGGCATCGCCCAGTATTTCGCCAGCCAGCTATCCTACACGCGGCCGCGCGTGCAATTCGTCGATGGGCTCAACGGCACCTATTCCGAACTTCTCGACGGCTCGGTCGAAGGTCGCGTGCTGTTCCTGCACGACGTCCGCCGCTTTGCTGCGAAGGCGCGCCCGCTTGCCATGGAGGCACGGCGCATGGGCGTCAAGGTCGTGCTGCTGACCGACGAGTTCTGCCCCTGGGGGCCGGAAGTTTCCGACATCTGCCTCGTCGTACCAGGATCGCACGGTCCCCTCTGGGACGGCTCGGCAACGATCATCGCGGTGATGGACCTGATGCTGAGCAACATTATCGTGCTGCTCGGCGACGAGGTCGGCGAACGCGTCGACCTGCTGACCCGGCTGCAGAATACTTTTGGCGATTTCGAGAGCTAATCAAGCAGGCCGGAATGCAAAATCCCCGCGCAGGCAGCGCGGGGATCTCAAAAAATGCGCTAGGCGCGCGCCATTTCCAGCAGGATCTTCAGCACCTGCTCGCGCCGCTCGACATGCGGCATGTGGCCGGTAGCCGCAAATGTATGCAGCGCCACTTCGCCGGGGAGCCCCTGCGACTGGCTTGCCGGGATGATCCGGTCGTTGGCGCCGACGATGACACGAACCGGAATGCGCAAGCCCGTGATCAGGCTTCTGATGTCAAAGGTTTGGGTGCCGTCGGCGAAAAAGCGGTCGGCGATATCGGCCTGTGCGGTGCGCAGCTCGGTATCGGCTGCCTGCGCCAGCGTGGCGTTGACGAAGGGTTTTGAGAGTACCTGCTCGTCAACTACAAGCTGCCTGAGCCAAGGCATCAGGCTTGCCTCGCTCTTTGCCCGGACGAAGCCCTGCAGGAAAGCGCCATTGATCTCGGGGCCGAGGCCGGCTGGCGCGATCAGCGCCAGGGCGCGCACGTCGGCATCGCCACGTGCGGCCACCGTTGCAGCAACAGCTCCGCCAAAGGAGTGGCCGACGAGAAGTACCGGGCCGACATCAAGCGCTGCCAGCGTCGCTTCGACATCGACGGCAACGGCATCAAGATCGGCAGGCGTCTGGCGTGGCGATCCGCCATGTCCGGGCAGATCGAGCGCCAGCATGGGAGCGTCGACGGGACCTGCCGCCAGCATCGGCCGCCAGCTGTTAAGGTCGGCGCCAAAGCCATGGATCAGAACGATCGGACGCCCTTCACCCTGTCGCAGCCAGGCGAAGTTGAGCGGTGCCGCGCCAGCGGACCGCTGTGGCGCCGGCCGCGGCTGGGAGGATGCCGGCGGCCTGGAAATGATTTGGTCGGGCCAAAGAGCGGCCTTCACCTCGACCTTGGGCGCCGTCATGGCGCTTTCGACGTCCCTGCGCATGATGCGGCCCTTGGGGCCGGATCCTGCAATGGCGTCGAGCGCGAGTCCGGCTCCGGCAGCCAGGCGGCGGGCCAGCGGTGTGGCGCGCGTGCCGTTCGACGGCGTAGCGTTCACCGCTTTTGCGGATACGCCCTCAGGCACGTTTGCCGTAGCAGCCGCTGCGGGCGCTGTTTCGTTCAGGGCTATTGGCTGATCAGGTGCTTCCTGGATCGGCTTCGCAGCCGTCGCCTCTCCCTCAGCATAGATCCAGGCAACGGCTTCGCCCACCGGGATGTCGATGCCTTCCTTGCCGGAGATGTCGCGGATGGTGCCCGAGGCCGGCGCATCGATTTCCATCGCCGCCTTGTCGGTCTCGATTTCGAACAGCAGGTCGCCCTTCTTGACCGTCGCACCCTCGCCGACATACCAGCGCGAGATTCGCCCGGTCGCCATGTCCATGTCGACCTTCGGCAGGATTACTTCGACCGGCATGGCCTAGCGGCTCCCAGTGGCAAGGCTGCGCGCCGCGGCCAGGATGTCGGGCACCTGCGGCACGGTCGCCTTTTCCAGTTCCGGATTGTATGGGATCGGCGTCTCGGCGCCGCCCAGGCGGACGATCGGCGCGTCAAGGAAGTCGAAGGCTTCGCTCTCGGCGATCATCGCGCTGACCTCGGCGCCGACGCCGAGCGTCTTGACGCCTTCATAGACGCAGAGCAGCCGCGACGTCTTCTTGACGCTTTCGATGACGGTTTCCTTGTCCATCGGCCTGATTGTGCGCAGATCGATGACCTCGACGTCGATGCCCTCGGCTTCGAGCGTCTTGGCGGCATCGAGCGCCTTGTGCACCATGATCGAGGTGGCGACGATGGTCAGGTCGCGGCCTTCGCGGCGGATCGCGGCCTTGCCGATCGGCACTGTGTAGTAGCCCTCGGGCACCGGGCCCTTGGTCTTGTAGAGCAGCTTGTGCTCGAAGATCATCACCGGGTCCGGGTCGGCCACGGCCGCAAGCAGCATGCCCTTGGCGTCGTAAGGCGTCGACGGCTGGATGACCTTGAGCCCCGGCACATGGCCAAGCCAGGCCTCGAGGCTCTGGCTGTGCTGGGCTGCGGCACCGGTGCCGGAACCTGCCGGAAAGCGCATGACCACGGGCACGGACACCGCGCCGCCCAGCATATAGCGCATCTTGGCGGCCTGGTTGACGATCTGCTCCATGGCGAGCGTGGCGAAATCAGAGAACTGGAACTCGAAGATCGGCCTGAGCCCGGTCACTGCGGCGCCCACGGCAACGCCGGCGCCACCGAGTTCGGAGATCGGCGTATCGATGACGCGGTCGGCGCCGAAACGCTCAACGAGGTCGCCGGTGACCTGGAAGGCACCGCCATAGACGCCGATATCCTCGCCCATCAGGAAGACGCGCTCGTCGGTCTCCAGGGCAATCGCCATGGCTTCCTGGATCGCCTGGGCATAGCTCAGCTCGCGCACGGCCTGATCCATTACACAGTCTCCGTGTAGACGTAACGTTCGAGATTGCGGATCTCTGGCGACGGGCTTGCCTTGGCAAACTCGATGCCGTCTGCGATTTCCTTGGCGACCGCTTCACGGATCGCCTCGACGCCGGCCTGGTCGATGATGCCGAACTCCATCAGTTCATTCTCGTAGCGCACGATCGGATCGCGGTTGGTCATCCAGTCCTCGATCTCTTCCTTGGTCCGGTAGCGGTTGCGGTCGCTCTTGGAGTGGCCGCGATGGCGATAGGTCTTGGACTCGATCAGTGTCGGTCCTTCCCCCGCCCTCGCTCGGCGAACCGCTTCGTGACTGGCCTCGGCAACCTCGGACAGCACATTGCCGTCGACGATCACACCCGGCATCGCATAGGCGGCAGCACGATCGGCGACATTGGGCACCGCCGTCGAGCGGGCCATCGAGGTCGACATTCCGTAGCCGTTGTTTTCGCAGACGAAGATAACCGGCAGCTTCCACAGCGAAGCCATGTTGAGCGCCTCGTGGAAAGCGCCTTCATTGTTCGCGCCATCGCCGAAGAAGGAGATGACGACGCGATCGGACTTCAGGCGCTTGGCGGTGAGTGCGGCACCCACGGCGATCGGGAGGCCGCCACCGACGATGCCATTGGCACCGAGATTGCCGGTCGACACGTCGGCGATGTGCATCGAGCCGCCAAGGCCGCCGCAATAGCCCGTGGTCTTGCCGAAGAATTCGGCGAACATCTTCGACACCTCGGCGCCCTTGGCGATGCAGTGGCCATGGCCCCGATGGGTCGAGGTAATCTGGTCGTCATTGGTGAGCGGCATGCAGATGCCCATGGCGCTCGCCTCCTGGCCGATGGACAGGTGCATCGTGCCGTGGATCAGGCCGCGCGTGTAGGATTCTTCCGCGCCCTCTTCGAACTGGCGGATGAGATACATCTTGTGCAGTGCCTGCTTCAGCCGCTCGGCGCTGTATTCCCGGTAGATGAAAGGCAGGTTCGCGCCCGCCGGCAGGTCCTTGGTCTTAGCCTGGGCCACGGTCATGCCTCCGCTCCATATACCAGCCGGTCCTGTCGTGCCCTGAGCTCGGCGATCTTGGAGTTTGGCGCGACGGCAGCGTTGGCGGTGGTGATCAACTCGCCCTTCCTGATCGGCGCGGTAACGACACCGCCCTGCAGCAGGCCGCAGGGGATGGCTTTCGCCGCACGCGCCTCGCCCACGGTCATGATCCAGGCGCGGTAGCAATATTCGCCGATGGCATCGAGCGTCTCGCCCGGCTGCATGTCCTTCTTGGCGACCGCGCAGACATCGGCCACCGGCTTTGCCAGCGGCACCATGTCGGCCTTGCCGTAGAGCACCACGCGCGCGCAGGTCAGCGGCACCTCGAGCGAGGTCAAATGATAGGGCCGGTGGAAGGTGAAATACGGGCCATGGCCCATCTTCAGGTCTTCCATGCGCTCGCGGATGCGCGGATGCGACATGTCGGCGATGACAAAGACACCTGGAGCCACGCCCTTGCCGATCGAATAGTCGACGACGCCGACCTTGGTCAAAACGCCGCCGTCCTTTTCGGGGACCAGCACCTTGTTGAGTTCCGGCAAGGTCGCCGCCGGGCCGTGCATGCCGGCCTTGTCGGGCACCAGCCCAGTTGCATTGGCGATAGCTGCCATCTCGACCATGGTCTTGGAGCCATCGACGAACTCGACGAGCATGCGCACGTTCATGTTGCGGCGCACCGCTTCCTCGGCATAGTCGTGCGGCACCGCATCGATGTTGAGCGGGTTGTTCTTGCCCTTGCCGGCGGCAACGATGGTGTGGCCCATCGCCGAGACGAACTCGATCAGCTCCATGCAGGACGACGGCTCGTCGCCGGCGCCGAGCGAATAGGTGACGCCAAGCCGGTCGGCCTCGCTCTTGAGGTAGGCGCCGATGGTAACGTCGGCCTCGACATTCATCATCACCAGATGCTTGCCATGCTCCATGGCGCGCAGGCCGATCTCGGCACCGACGGCGGGAACGCCGGTGGCATCGATGACCACGTCGATCAGGCCGCTGTTGAGGATCAGGTCGGCATCGTTGGTGACCGCAATCTTGCCGGCTTCGATGGCTTCGTTCAGCGCAGCGCCGGACGCCACCTCACGGGCATGGCCCTTCTCCTGGTAGGCGATGTCGACGGCGCGGTGCGCGTTGGGCAGGTTGAGCTCGGAGATCGCGCCGACCTCGATGCCGGGCATATGCGCCACCCGCGCGACGATGTCGGTGCCCATCTCGCCCGAGCCGATCAGGCCGATGCGGATCGGCTTGCCCGACTTCTGCCGCTCCACGAGGTCCCGCGCCAAGCCGACTGGTGCGACGTTGATGGTCATCCGATGGTTCCTCCCGGATCAAGGCTCTGCAATTGCGCTCAGAGGTAATGAACATCTGTATTTGTGTCAATACGAATGTCCATATTTTCACTACCCACAGGCTTGGGTCGACGTTTCCCGCGGCACCCGCTCCACCATCACGGAACAGTCGTAGGCCCGGCCACGAAAAGTAGTGCGCAGGCGTCGAACACCACTTGCGGCAGCGGGTCACTTAGGACGACGAGATTCAGTTGCAGAAGGGATCGCTTGAGCCGGCAAAGCTGAGCCGTCGCAGCGGCGGTTTGGAAGCACGAGGCTTTACTCAAACAAATCAACGGAAACAGAAAAAGCCCGACCAAGCTCTCGCTTAAGTAGCTGAAAGCCAGCAGTCCCCTGCTCGTCTACTCCCTGCTATAGGGTACGCCAAGCGCTTCGGGTTGATGCGTGCGCGACCTGAGGCCGGCGAGCAGGACCAGCGATGCGACGTAGGGCAGGATCAGGAAGAAATGGTGGGGACCGAAACGCCAACCACCTGGGCATGGATCGCGACCGCCTCAAGCAGGGCGAAGATGGAAGATCGCACCGACCACACGGAACGGCATCAAGTTGCCGACGATGATGGGGACGACCACCAGCCAGCCACGGCCGGCGATGAGAAGTCATTGGACTGTCCGTTCAGGCTCTTTGGCGTCTCCCGCCATCATCATTCCGAGGTCGAGCAACGAGGTTTCCTCCGGGCGCACGATACCCATGATCCGGCCCTTGAAGATCACCCGCTGCCAGCCGAGCACGAGATTCTCGGCGGCGCCGCGTGATGTGGGTGCTACGATCGCCTCGGAGCATTGCTCCGCTGACGCAAGCCAGCGGAGCCGCGTCTGCTGGAACGGGCAAGCGCTAGAAAGATGCCTCCATGCGCACGAAGCCGCCGATCATATCGGCGCCGTCGACGGCAAAATTGTCATAGAAGCCGATCTCCGGCGTGACCATCAGATCCGGGACGACCTGGTACGCGACATTGGCAACCGCGGCAAAGTTCTCGTCTTCGTCATAAGATAGCTGGAAGTTCACCGAAGCTTTGTCGGAAGCCTTGATCGTGGCCCCGCCCCACAACGCCCACCGGCCGCCCCAGATGCCGTAGAACTGGGAATAGGGAGCGCTGTCGTCGCTCTTGAGGCCTGCCATAGCGAAAGCGGAAACCGTATCGCTGAAGGTGGCATCGAGGCGCAGCTTGCCTGACCACTCCTCCGACACCGAGTCATAGGCCGCGACCAGGGCCACCCCACCCCATGATTGCGCATAAGACAGGCCCATCACGACATGCGGCATGTAGCTGTCGACGACAAACGGGTCGTAGCCGGTTTCGAGCGAAACGGCCGCGGTGAAGCCGTTTTGGTTTTTGTAGGTGTAGGCGATCTGCGGCGTGGCGAACGGGCCGTAGCCGACCACGTCGTCCTTGGAGACATAGCCGGCATAGTTGACGAAGGTGATGAACAGCGAGTCGTTCACGCCGATGCGCAGGCCACCCAGCTCGATGATGGCACTCTCGATCTCCATCGCCTGGTGGCCACCGTCCGAGTCGATGTCATGCTGGAAGTTGATGTGCATGTAGCGGCGGAAGGTGCCGAGTTCAGTCTCGGAGCGGGCATCGACCTTCAGCGCCGCGCGGCCACGCTTGAAATAGGTGTCGCCCCGGCCGTCGTCATCCCGGTCCGCGCCAAACAGGTCGCCCACCCCGATCTCGTAGCGAATGTAGCCGCCGACGCGCAGGCAGGTCTCAGTGCCCGGCAGATAGTAGAAACCGGCGCCGTAGGTATCGCAGATGCGGACGTAGCCGATCGGCTCCGGTTCGACGGCGACCACTGTATCAGCCGCCTGAGCGCCATGGGGCGCGCCGATTGCCAGCACGCAGCCAAGCATGACTTTCCTGTAGTTCATTGTCCCGGTTCCCTCCCGAATTGTTGCTGTTTTGGTTTCCATGCCGGGGCGAACGTCCCCGGATGCAGGCGGCAATCGGCGCGATCAAGGCCGCTCCTCACCGTCAGCGTCAGGCAACATGCCTCGGCCCCCATCGCTTGACGGAGGTGCATGCTGCCTGCCGATGAACGGCCAGCCTGATGTTGGTGTGTGCGGCGATTGCATTGCGACGTTAGGACAGGAACGACACTGTCCGAATGGCCGAGATACGCAAATCCATATCCGCAGGTAATGCAAAGCAGCCAACGCAGCAGCGGCAAGCCGCTGCATTGACGGTCAGCCGCCCAAGGTCAGAATGAGCGGCCTTCGTAGATCGGAAATTGGGGCTGAGCCATTCCACGGCGGAGCGAATCGACCGCTCTTGCTCGGCGGAGCGATCGGTGCCGACAGCGTCCAGCACGTCGGCAATCAGTGTGCCGACCTAGGCGTCGGCCTGGCGCCGTGCATCAGGTTTCCGCCGGCCGCTAGCGACAGACCCATGTCGCCAGGGTTGAGCATGGCGAGCGTGACTGCATCGTTGGCCTGGGCGCCCGAATGCGGTTGCTCATTGACATGGGCCGCTCCGAACGGCCGGCTTGCCAGCTCGACGCGGCTTCGGCCAGGTCGACATATTGGCAGCCGCCATAATAGCTGCTGAGATCGAGATAACAAAACTCAGACGGAGACGGCGGGGATGTATACTCCCCTTGGTCGGGTATTTCGCTGCCCCGGCTCGCCACCGGGGCTTCTGTTACGAACTGATCTCTACGGGTTCGACGGTAGGCCTGTCTCAGGCGAACACGCTAGCGCGCAGTTACGATCCCACGGTGACGACGAAGTGCTTCGTCACCGGCTCAATGATTTTCCAAGTGCCCTTGAAGTCCGATTCCACGACAAACGCGTCGCCCGGCCCTACCTCGACTGGCTCGCCACCGTCTGGCGTGATGATGATGCGGCCCGAGATCATGTGGACGAATTCGTAATCCGTGTAGCTTGCGTGGTAGGTGCCGGGCGTCGCCTGCCATGTGCCCGACAGGACCTTGCCGTCCTTGGTCTTGTGCTGAACGGCGGTCTTCATCGTCGGCTTTCCTTCGACCACCACCCACCCCGGCAGATCGTCAGTGTCGGCGTTCTCCACTTTGCCGAATTTGAGGAGCGTGTTCTGTGTCATGGTATCGTCCTCCCATTTTGTCAGACACGTCTGAATACCTGACACACCAATGATAGGCAACTTAGTTTCCTGATACTAAACTTTCGTCACACCTGTCTCAGCGCCCTGATCGCCTGGAGAGGACCATTTGATCCAGCTCAAAGGGCGCGTTGCCAGCCCGCCCATAGAGCCGAAACCTACGATGACGCCGACGCCTGGCCCAATGCCCAACGTAGCAGTCAGCTTCGAGGGCTAACCGTCATTTCGGTTGGCGACCGACCGTAGCATTTCGATGATAGCGTGATCGAGTTCCTCATGGCTTGGCAGTGGCTCGGCCGAAAGCCGGACAATGACTGTTTCGCTCGCGGGGTCGATCCACAACCATTGCCCGTGGATGCCGATGCCGGCCAAAACCCCCGCTCCATCCTCGTAGAAATATGAGCGATAGCTGCCTCCCGAGAATAGGTAGGCCTGATCCCCTTCGGCCCAGAGAGTGCGGTCGCCGCCGCGCCACAGCTCGGCGACATGATTTTCCGGGACGATGCCACGGCCACCCAGGCGCAGCATTTCGCCCAGCCGCGCCAGATCACGCGCAGTGGTCGACATGCCACCACCGGCCCGCGCTGTGCCGGCCCTGTCGACGGTGATATGGGCGTCGGAATGGGCGCCGAGCGGCACCCAGAGCAGGTCGCGCACGAGATCGGCGAAGCGCTGCCCGGTCACCACCTCAAGCACGATACCGGCGAGGTCAGTATTGATCGAATGATAGGCATGCCGCGTGCCATGCTCGTGAGCACCCTTGCGTATGTTTGCCAGGAACAGCCTGAGGTCCGGCGCGATCTCGCCCGGCTTTTCTGGATTCCACAGCATGGCACGGCGATAACGATCGAAGGCACCGCTGGTGTCGAGATAGTCATCGCTGAAGTCGACGCTGACCTGCATATCGAACAGATGGCGCAGGCTGACATCGCCAAAGGCAGAACCGATCATGTCCGGCATGATGTCGCCGACGCGATCCTCAAAGGTGAGCTTGCCCTGTTCGGCAAGGATTTCGGCAATCAGGCCCGTAACCGACTTGGTGATGGAGAAAATCAGATGCGGCCTCGCCGGATCGTAATGGGGCGCATACCATTCCGCCGCGATGACACCCCGGCGCATGACGACGAAAGCGTCGGTGGCATTTTGCGTCAGGAACTCCGGCAGCGTCACCATGGGGCCAGCCAGCGACCGAACCTTGAGCGTGGCGAGCGCGCCGAGATCGCGAGCCGGCGTTTCAGGCTTGTTATTGGACGCAATGATAACCGATGGCACCAGCTCGGAAGCATTATGAAATGCCCATTGCGAATAGGGCTGGGTGCGCCAGTTGGCCAGCGTTACATCACTGCGGGTGAATGACTGCGTCATTGAACCGAAATCTCCATTTGTCATCAGACCGGATCGCGTAGGCCGGCGATCGGGCCGCCATTTACGACAGCAGCCGACATAGGTGTGGGTCGGCGCTGGGCCGACCCACGCCACGTCAGGCCTGCAACTCGGCCAGCGCGCTATCCAACGCCTTCAACAGGCGATCGCCGGCCAGATCGATGGTCGCGCGCTCCCAGATCAGCGGCGGTGCCATGATGATCGAGCTGCCGACCGCACGCACCATCAGGCCATTGGCGATGGCATGGTCCCGGACCCGGGTTCCCGCCGAACCGGACGGCAGATAACGTGCCCGGGTCACCTTGTCGCTGACCAGTTCGACGGCCGCCATCAGGCCAACGCTGCGCACTTCGCCAACCAGGGGATGGCTGGCGATGCGATCCTGCAGCATCTGAGCGAGATAGGGACCGGTGTCATCGCGGACGCGGTCGATCAGGCCTTCGCGCTCGATGATTTCCAGATTCTTGAGTGCGACGGCACAGCACACCGGATGGGCCGAATAGGTGTAGCCGTGAAAAAATTCGCCACCCTTTTCAACCAGCGTCGTGGCGATGCGATCACCGACCAGTAGCGCCGAAAGCGGTAGATAGCCTGACGTCAACGCCTTGGCGGTGGTGATTGTGTCGGCCTTGATGCCGAAGGTCTGGGCGGCGAACCAGTTGCCGGTTCGGCCATAGCCGGTAATCACCTCGTCGAGCATGAGCAACACGTCATACTTGTCGCAGATACGCTGAATCTCTGGCCAGTAGCTGGCTGGCGGGACCTTGACGCCGCCTGCACCAAGAATGGGTTCACCGATGAATGCTGCTACCTTGTCGGCTCCAGCTGCCAGGATGGCCTCCTCGACCGCACGGGCGGCGCGCAAGCCAAAGTCGTGGTCGCTTTCGCCCGGCTCGGCCAGCTCGAAAGCGTAAGGCGGCATCACGTGCACGATGTTGGGGACGGCGCCGTTCACCTGCTTGTGCATGTCCGGCATGCCGCTGAGCGACGCACCGGCTATGGTGGAGCCGTGGTAGCCCGAATTGCGCGCGATCACGACGTTCTTTTCAGGACGCCCTTCAAGCACCCAGAAATGACGCACGATCCGCAGCGCGGTATCGTTTGCCTCGGACCCCGACGTGCCGAAGAACACCTGGTTCATGTTTTCGGGCGCGATCTCGGCGAGCTTGGCGGCAAGCAGAACCGGGGCCGGCGTCGAGCAGCGGAAGAAAGAGTTGTAAAAGGCAAGCTCCTCCATCTGCCGGGCCGCTGCGGCAGCCAGTTCCTTGCGGCCATAGCCGACGTTGACGCACCACAGCCCCGCCATGCCGTCGAGCAGTTCCAGCCCTTCGGTGTCGTAGATGTAGGCGCCCTCACCGCGCACGATCATGCGCGCGCCACTGGCGCGCAGTTCCTTGTGGTCGGTAAAGGGGTGCAGATGGTGGGTGTCGGCCTTCTGAAGTTCGGTGCGGGCGTAACGGGATTGGGTCATGATTCTGGTCCTGATTGTATGCGAGAGATCGTTCGACTTGCCGCTCAGGAACGGACAGGCGGAGAATAGCCAATGCGCGCGCAAAGGCGCAGCAGTTCAGAATGCCTACAGTTTGGCGATGGGGTGGGGACAGTGATCATGGTTGGCCAGAGTGTCGATGCGGGGAGACGCTGTCGGCGATGCGCCGGATTGCCGCGACACGCGATTGGTTGGATGCCGCGATACTGCCGTCGGCGTCGAGCAGATTGTTTTCGAACCCGACCCTGACCTTCCCGCCGGTCCGCAGCGCCGCGGCAAGGCAATCGGTCTCGCCCTGACCGAAGGCGCAGACCATCCATTCGGGTTGCTGCGGCAAGAGCGATGCGGAAGCCAGGAATGGGTCGAGATCGGACGGCTTGCTCTGCTGGCCTGGCGTGTAGCGACCCAGCACATAAAGCAGCGAAAGCTGCGTCCCATCCACCGCGCCCGAGGCGACCAGTCCAGCAAGCCGCTCAAGATCCGCGGCATCGTAGAGAATGTGCTGCACGGCGATGCCAGTGGACGCGCACCATTCATAGAATTGAGCGGCGCCAGACTCGTTGTGGCGAGTGGGCGCGATTTCGCGCAGGGCGATCGAGATGGCCATCGGCCGCAGTTCGCGGACAAGCTGGATCTGCGCCTCCGGCGCATAAAGCCCGACCGCCTCGGTGGAGATCTGCACCAGCATGCCGGGAGCCTGTTCGGCAACCAGATCCATGACCTGCCGATAGCGGCCGGCATCGAGCAGATGCGCACCGTCATCGTCCCGGACATGGGCATGTATGGCGCCGGCACCAGCCGCCTGGCACTGCCACGCTGTCTCCGCGATCTCCCGCGGGGTCATTGGCAACAGGGGATGGTCAGCCTTGGTGCGGCGGGCGCCGGTGGGTGCCACCATGATCTGCGGCAAGGTAATCATGGCGTTTCGTCCAGAGCCTGCAGCACGGCAATCAGTCGGCGATCACGCTCGGCGGCAAGCACAGCGACTGTTCGCCCATCGGCTTCATCCGCCACGCCCGCCACAAGCAATTCGCGCGTCCGCGCATCGAGCGTCGGCGTACCCAGTTCGGCCCAGCGTGCCTCCTGAGCCGGACCCAGATGATCCAGATAGGCCGCCATGCCGCCCGCCCCGCCACCGAGATGATAGAGCATGTGTGGCCCGTCGACGGCCCAGCGCAGGCCGGGCCCAAAGCGGATGGCGCGGTCCACATCCTCGACGCTGGCAATGCCCTCCGCCACGATGTGCACCGCCTCGCGCCACAGCGCTGAACTCATGCGATTTGCAACATGGCCCCTGGCTTCCCTGGCGACCCGGATCGGCGCCTTGCCAAGCGACTCGAACCAGGCATAGGCCGCGTCCTGCGCCAGCAGGGCGGTCTTGTCGCCGCGCACCAGTTCCACCAGGGGCACGAGATGGGGAGGATTGAATGGGTGGGCCACCAAAACCCGTTCGGGATGGCGGCAATCGCGTTGCAGATCGGTAGCACGCAGGGATGAGGTGCTAGAGCCAATGAGCACATCAGGCGCGGCAATGGCGTCGATGCGAGCCAGCAACCCCTGCTTCAGCTCCAGGATCTCAGGCGCATTTTCCTGCACATAATCAGCAGGGCCGACAGCATCCTCCAGTGTGGGACAGAACTGGAGTGCATCATTGGAGATGGTCGGCAGCAATGCTAGCTCGGCTATATCAGCGAGGGCTTGTTCGACGATCGGTCGGATCGAAACCTCTCCATCGGGCCGAGGATCATGCACACGCACGGCGAGACCGCGGCTGAGGAAGAACGCCGCCCAGGCTCCGCCGATCAGACCGCCGCCGACAATCGCGACCGTGCCAATGTCTTTCGACCGGTATGGGCTGTCGCTCACCAACGCCCCTCCGTGCAGAGGTCAGCTGCGACATCGGTGATGGCATCGCTCAGTTCATTGGCCAATGTGGTCAATTCGGTCTCGGTGACAATGAATGGCGGCGAGAGTGCAATCGTGTCGGAATTTGGCAGCGCACGCACGAGGATGCCCCTGCGACGGGCAGCAAGTGCCACTCGTCCGGCTGCTTTGACGTAGGGAGCAAAGGCAGTCTTGCTGGCACGGTCGGCAACCAGTTCCACCCCCATCATCAACCCGGCCGAGCGGACGTCGCCGACCAGGTCGAGACCTGCTAACGTGTCGCGGAAAATGCGGGCGAAGGTTGGCGCGATTTCGGACACCCGCCCCACCAGCCCCTCCCGCTCTAGGATATCGAGATTGGCCAAGGCCGCCGCCGTGCAGGTGGGATGGCCGGAATAAGTAAAGCCATGCGCGAAAACTCGGCCATCGGCGGACGCTTCTTCGAATACGGACCAGATATTGTCACCGACCAGCACGGCCGATAACGGGAGATAGCCGCTGGTGAGCCCCTTGGCCGCCAGAATGAGATCTGGCCGCATGTCGTAAAGGTCCGACCCGAACCAGGCGCCAAGCCGCCCAAAGCCGGTGATGACTTCATCGGCCACCAGCCTTACGTCGTAGCGATCCAGCACCTCCCGAATGGCTTTGAAATAGCCCTCGGGCGGAGGCAGCACGCCACCTGTGCCCATCACGGGTTCTGCGATGAAACCAGCCACGGTATCCGGGCCTTCCGCGAGGATCATGTCCTCGATTTCGCGGGCCAGCAGAGCGGAATAGTCCAGCTCGTTGTAGCACTGCCGTGCTGGCGCATCGCGGTAGAGATCGGGCCGCGAGACGTGGCGGGCGAAGTCCAGCGGCAACCCGAAATGCTGATGCACCATCGGCACGCCTGACAAGCTGCCCGAAGCCACGGAGACCCCGTGATAGGCATAGGCGCGGGAGATGACCTTGCGCTTCTCCGGCTTGCCGCGGCAGATGTTGTAGCTCCACAGCATCTTGACGGCGGTGTCGTTGGCGTCTGAGCCGGACGAGCCGTAAAACACCCGTTTCATGCCGGCCGGTGCCAGCTGCAGCAGCCGCTCAGACAAGGCGATGCTGGGTTCATTGCTGACGCCATTGAATGAATGAAAGAACGGCATCTTGCGCGACTGGGCAGCGATGGCGTCTGAAATTTCCTCGCGACCATAGCCGACATTGACGCACCAAAGGCCGGCCGCGCCATCGAGATAGGACCGACCATCGACGTCGGTGATCGAGCATCCAGAAGCGTGCTCCATGACGATGGGGCTGCCAGCCTGCTGATCCTTGATCGCGGTGAACGGGTGGAAGAAGGACGCGCGATCCTGCTCCTTCAAGGCGCCGATTGCAGCAGCGGCACCGTCGAGCGCAGCATCCATGACAACTTCCTTTTCAAACCGGGAACCCGCACATATGGGACCATAAATGATCCTCCATCGACTCTATAAAATGCGATCGCAGATCGCACAATACCATTTCGAGAGATTCAGATTTTTGGCGAGAAAGCACTAAAGTTCGACTTCGACAGATCCGACCGGGTTGGTGGAACAGGCGAGGACAAACCCGTCCTGTTTCTCCTTATCCGACAAGGCGTTGCGGGTTGGATCGGCACAGTTCGCCGCGAGTTGCCACTGGCCGCTTCGGATGCGGCACCGGCAGGTGCCGCAGATGCCGGCTTCGCAATCGGACGGAACAACAATGCCCCGATCCCGTGCCAGATCAAGCAGCGTCCGAGCCCCCTCGCCAGACGCGGTGCCGCCACTGTTAACGAAAGCGACATCGTAACGCTCGATCGCCGGCAGCTCGCTGGCCGACACCCGCTCTCCGCCAAAACTCTCTTCGGTGTAGGAGCCCATGACTCGGCCAGGCCAGCCCGCATGCATCTCTCGCACGAGAGCTCGAAAACCGTCGGGGCCGCAGCAGAGAATTGAACGCTCGGCTAGGTCTGGCGACACCGCAGCCAACATGGATTCGTCCAGCCGACCGGCATGGATATTGCCGCAAGGGCCCGTCCCCGCATCCAGCCCGGTCACGTTCCAGGTCACTGCGAGCGAACCCGTCATCTGACGCTGCAGCAATTCCAGTTCCCGCCGAAACGGCAGGTCAGCTTCGTTGCGGCTGCTGTGGTGAAACCGGATATCCCGATCGAGATTGTGGTCAGCAATGTAGCGCAGCATCGACACCATGGGCGTGATGCCACTGCCGGCCGAGATCATGAGGATAGGCCGCGCCTCCTCGACGATGCCGAGATGAAACTTGCCCCCCGGTCCGACCGCCCGCAGCTTGTCCCCGATCTGCAGATTGTCATGCAGGTGATTGGACACCAGCCCACCGGGCACGCGCTTGACCGAGATCGACACATGGGCCGGGCGAGAAGGCGAGGACGATATCGTATAGTTGCGGCGCTGCGGCTTGCCGTCGATTTCAGGCAGGATAGCCATGTATTGGCCTGGCAGATAATCCATCGGACGATCCGTCGCGAAGCGAAAGCTTGTTATGTCAGCGCTTTCCGCCACACGGCCGACACAGGTCAGCAGCAGCTCGGAGCGCTGAGCGGCTGCAGCCGGTCGAGCCGCCGGCAGCGAAGATTTCGGCGCAAGCAGAGGCGGCCCTGACAATTCCGGCGACGCTTTGCGCGAGAGGATTTCTATCGGATCGCCGGCAAACACGCGCCCGGCTGAGCGGGGCACGAGGAATTGTCCGAAATAGACTTTGCCATCAGGACCTCGGCGATGGCGCACCAATAGCGATAACGGTTCGCGCTGTGGATCGGCAGCCCCGCTTTCGGGGTCAAGCGTGATCATGACACAACGGTCGCAGGGGGCCGCAACCGTGAACTCGACCTCACCGATGCGAATGGTTTCCCACGTGTCCTCGTCGAAGGCCGGGATGGCGTTGACGACGAGGTTGGCCCGAAAGCGTGCCATCTCGACCGAATTTTCGAGTTGCGCATTGACCGCCGCAAGCGAGGCCGTATTGACCAGCAACAGTGGCGCGGTATCCGCAAAGCTCACCGGGCCGCCCTCAGGCAATCCGGCTTCCCTTTCGGTATCCCACCGCTCCACTGCCAGCCGACATGGGCGCTGCAGCAGTGTCGTCAGCCATGCTGCTGTCCTCTCACCGCCATCCAGCGCCGTGACAGCATCGCCCCATACGCTTGCCTGTCCGGTCATTGGGAGCAGGCTCGACAGAGAGATTGCCAGCGGTGCCATATCAGGCGCCGCCAGCACCACTTCGTCGCGATCAAGCTGCACCGCGATGGTCAGCAGCCCCGGGGCCGTTCGCGCCGTCAGCGCGACGCCCTCGGCGTCGATGACCATCATGCGACGGTCGCCTGCCAGCCCCTTTGCTTCCAGTCGCGCACTGCCGACGGCAATACCGCCAGCCGATTTCAGCGGATAGATATGGATGCTGTCGAGACGGGCGGCCTTGTCCATCGTGCTACCAACCTGAGTAAGCGGTCTTGACCGTTGTGTAGAATTCCTTGGCATAGGCACCCTGCTCGCGCGGACCATAATTGGAGGCCTTGGTGCCGCCGAAGGGAACATGGAAATCGACGCCCGCGGTCGGCACATTGACCATGACCATGCCACTACGCGAGTGACGCTTGAAGTGCTCGGCAAACTTGATCGAGGTCGTGGCGATACCGGCAGAGAGCCCGAACTCGGTGTCCTGGGCCACTGCCAACGCCTCGTCATAGTCCGCCACGCGGATTAGGCAGGCGACCGGGCCGAACACCTCTTCCCGATTGATGCGCATGGCGTTGCTCGTTGCCGAAAACAGCGCCGGCTGCAGGAAGAAACCCTTGGTCGGACGCTCGACAATCTCTCCGCCGACTTCGAGAAGGCCGCCTTCGGCCTTGGCGATGGCGATGTAATCGAGATCCTGCTGCAGCTGCCGTGCATCCACCACCGGACCAATCTGGCTGGCATCGTCAAGCGCATGGCCGACGCGTATGGCGGCGATCCGCTTGCGCATGGCGTCAAGCAGTCGATCATGGATCCCCTTGGTCACGATAATGCGGCTCGACGCGGTACAGCGCTGGCCAGTGGAATAATATGAGCCGCTGACCACGGCCTCGACGGCAACATTGAGATCGGCATCATCGAGCACGACAAAGGGGTTCTTGCCGCCCATTTCCGCCTGGATGCGCGCGCCGCGCCCGGCCACTGTGGCGATGGCTGCACGACCGGTCGGCACCGAGCCGGTAAACGACACCGCATCAATGCCGCGATGCTCCATGATCGCTTGGCCAACGACGCGGCCCGGCCCCATCACCATGTTGAGCACACCATCCGGCAGGCCCGCGCGCTGCAGGATGTCGACCAGCGCCCAGGCCGAGGCCGGGACCAGGTCGGCTGGCTTGAACACCACCGTGTTGCCATAGGCGAGTGCCGGAGCAATCTTCCAGGCAGGAATGGCAATTGGGAAGTTCCACGGCGTCACAATGCCGACCACGCCCACCGGCTCTCGTGTCACCTCGACCTTGATACCCGGGCGCACTGAGGGCAGCAGATCGCCAGGATTGCGCAGGGCCTCTCCGGCCATGAACTTGAACACCATGCCGGCGCGCTGCACTTCGGCCCGCCCTTCGGAGCGAATCTTGCCCTCTTCGCAGCTCAATAGATCTCCCAGTTCGTCACGACGAGCGAGGATCTCCGTCGCCGCGCGATCGAGAATATCGAACCGCTGCTGCGGCGTGGAGACAGACCAGGCCGCAAGCGCGTGGCGCGCCGCATCCACCGCCGCATCCACGCAAGCCGCCGTACCGCTTGCATAGAGCCCGATAACGTCATCGATATCGGAGGGACTGCGGTTCTCGCGCGCCTCGCTACCACCCACCCAGGCGCCACCAATCAGGTTGGCGCGAACTGCCAGTTTGTCCATCATCTATCCGCCTCGCTCGGCTCTCGAAAAGATTATGCCAGCCGGTGCGCACAAGGCGCTTGGCAAGCCCTGAGGGCATCAATATACTGCGATCGCAAATCGCGCAATGATGTTTGATATTTACGAGAATGACCCGACTAAGGCACTAGAATTAAAATATAAAAATCTAACAGCGGCTAGCCACCTTACGATAAAACTACAAAACAGGATTTATGATAGATGACCGAAATTGCGCATACCGGCGACCGCAATGACTGGCACGATATGGCCGGAGCAGTTGCCCTGCCCAATCAAGCCATCATCGACGGGCGGCAAGTGGATGCCCGCTCCGGCAAGCGCTTTGCCACGATCAATCCAGCGACCGGTGAAACCCTGGCGCACATCGCCGAGGGCGACGAGGCCGACATCAATGACGCCGTCGCCTCAGCACGACGCAGTTTCGATGCCGGTCGCTGGCGCAACCAGAGTCCGCTTGCCCGCAAGCGTGTATTGCTGCGGCTAGCCGAACTGATGCGTGCGGAGCAGCAGCAATTCGCGGTGCTTGAATCGCTCGACATGGGCAAACTGGTGCGGGACGCATCGGGCAACGACATTCCCACCGCGATCAACATCCTGCAGTGGCACGCCGAGGAGATCGACAAGGTCTATGACGAGGTGGCTCCTCTGCCCGCAGGCAATGTCGGACTGATCCGCCGGGTGCCATTGGGTGTGGTCGGCGCTGTGGTGCCGTGGAACTTTCCGCTGAACATGGCGATCTGGAAATGCGCACCGGCGCTGGCCGCCGGCAACAGCGTGGTGCTCAAGCCCGCCGAACAGTCGCCACTGACCGCCCTGCGTTTCGCGCAACTCGCGCTGGAAGCCGGTTTGCCCGAGGGCGTGCTCAATGTGGTGCCGGGCTTCGGCGAAGCCGCTGGGCAGGCCCTGGGTCGACATATGGACGTCGATTGCCTTGCCTTCACCGGCTCGACCGCCGTGGGCAAGATGTTCCTGCGCTATGCTGGCGAGTCCAACCTCAAGCAGGTCTGGCTGGAATGCGGCGGCAAGTCACCGGTCATCGTCTTCGAAGACTGCGAGGACCTGGAAACCGCAGCCGACCAGGTGATCTCGGGCATCTTCTACAACCAGGGCCAGGTCTGCTCGGCCGGGTCGCGCCTGATCGTACAGAATTCCATTCGCAGCAAATTTCTCGACCTGCTGGTGGCGCGGGCGGCCCAGTACCAACCCGGCGACCCGCTCAATCCACATTCAGGGCTCGGCGCCATGGTCGAGGCTAAGCATGCGGCCAATGTCATGCGCTACATCGAGGCCGGAAATCGCGAGGCAACTCTGGTCACCGGCGGCAACGCCGCTACGATCAACGGCCGGGGCAGCTTCATCGAGCCCACCATTTTTGCTGATGTGAAGCCAGACGCGATCATCGCCCGCGAGGAAATCTTTGGCCCCGTGCTCGCCGTGCTCGGCTTTGCCGACGAGGCCGAGGCGATCGCTCTGGCCAATGACAGCATCTATGGCCTTGGCGCCTCGGTATGGACCGACAATCTGTCCCGCGCTCATCGCGTGTCCGAGCAGCTGGTCGCCGGCGTGGTCGGCGTCAACGTCGTCGACCCGGTCAATCCTGCAGTCCCGTTTGGCGGCTTTCGGCAGTCCGGCTCGGGCCGCGACCTCTCGCGCCACGCGGTTGAAAAATACACCGCGCTCAAAACCACATGGATTCGATTCAAGAACTGACACATGCCTGCGGCCGCGGGCCAATGCCCGCGCGACCAAGCCCCTGGAGCTGAAATTGCACAACCCTTCGACGAGTAACGATGTCCTGCGCTGGCTGGAAACACGGCCCGACATCCAGACGATACGCGCCGCCGTCTGCGACCTGAACGGCGTCATGCGCGGCAAGCGCATCCCGGCGGATCAAGCCCGCAAGGTGATGGAAAATACCCTGCGTATGCCGATGTCGGTGCTGGGCCTCGATATCTGGGGGGCAGATATCGACGACAATCCCATGGTGTTCAACACCGGCGATGCCGACGGCATCGCGGCTTGGACAGGGCGTGGCATCCTGCCGGTCGACTGGACAGCACATTCCACGGCATTCCTGCCCGTATGGATGCAGAACGATGCGGGCATGCCTTGCCTGGCAGATCCACGCCGGACGCTGGCGGCGGTGCTAGCGCGCTACACCGCATTGGGACTGACCCCTGTCACCGCGGTCGAGCTGGAATTTCATCTGGTCGATGCCAGCGGTGAAATCCCAAAGGGAGCGACCTCCCCTACCACAGGCAGGCCTCTCGAAACGGCCGCGGCCATGGCGCTTGAGGAACTCGACCAGTTTGAGGCCTATTTCCACGAGGTCTACGCCGCCTGCAGGCAGCAGGACATCCCGGTAGATACGACGATCTCCGAGAATGGCAGCGGTCAATTCGAGATCAATCTGGGTCATTTGCCCGATGCCTTGCGCGCGGCAGACGACGCGGTGTTTTTCAAGCGCACCGTAAAGGGTATCGCGCGCAAGCACGGTTTCGCCGCCAGCTTCATGGCCAAGCCCTATGGCAACTTCGCCGGCAATGGTCTGCACATTCACATGAGCCTGCTCGACCGGGACGGCAACAATGTCTTTGACGATGGCACCGATCAGGGCACCGACATGATGCGCCACGCCGTTGGTGGCATGCTGGCGGGCATGGCTGAAAGCACGTTGATCTTTGCGCCTCACTACAACTCCTACCGCCGCCTGCGCCCCAATTCCTATGCGCCGACATCAGTCGCCTGGGGCTATGAAAACCGCATGGTCGCCGTCCGCATTCCCGGCGGCTCGCACAAGGCCCGGCGCATCGAACATCGGGTCGCCGGTGCCGACGCCAATCCCTATCTGGTGATGGCGGCCATGCTGGGCGCAGCCTTGATCGGCATCGAACGCACGCTGTCGCCGGGCGATCCACGTCGAGCCGATGCCTATGCCGACGATCTGCCAAAGCTGCCCAATAGCTGGCGCGCCGCAGCCGACGCCTTTGAAGGAGGACCATTGGTCGCCGACATCTTCGCGCCGGAACTGGTGCAATCCCTCCTGGCCTGCAAGCGCCAGGAGATGGATGTCTTCGCCGCCCATGTCAGCCCGTTCGAATACCAGACCTATCTGGAAACAGTGTGAGCATGGACAAGCCCCTGATCGCTGTCACTTGCGACACCCATGAGCTCGACGGAGCCCTCTGGCACGCGACCCAACAGCAATATGTCGCGGCCGCCGCCGATGGCGCAGGGGTTACGCCCCTGCTGGTCCCGGCCATCGGCGCGGCGCTGGACCTCGATCATGTGCTTGACGCGGTGCATGGAGTGATGGCGACCGGGTCGAAGTCCAACGTATTTCCTGAGCTCTATGGAGGGGACGCTATTGCTGCCAACGGGCCCTATGACCCAGCACGCGATGCGACCTCGCTGCCGCTGATCCGCAAAGCTATCGAGCGGGGCATTCCGGTGCTGGCGATCTGCCGGGGCATGCAGGAACTCAACGTTGTCCTCGGTGGCACGCTGCAGACTGAGATCCAGCAGCGGGAGGGCGCGCTGGATCATCGCATGCCAGAGGCTGAAACGCGCGACGAGCGCTTCGCCTTGCGCCAGACTGTCGCCGTCACGCCCGGCAGTTGCCTGGCAGCCATTGCCGGGACAGGACCTCTCCAGGTCAATTCACTGCATCGGCAAGGCATCGGCATGCTCGCCTCCAGGCTGCGCGTCGACGCCCAGGCCGAGGATGGCATCGTCGAGGCGGTATCCGCTGACGACAGCGGCGCTTTCCTCTTGGGCGTACAATGGCATCCGGAATACTGGGCGATGACCGACCCGACATCCGCTGCGATCTTTCGAGCGTTCGGCGACGCCGTGCGTCACCACGCCGCTTCGCATGATTTACGATCGTCGATCGCATATTGATGGTGACTTTCGGACCAAGCGGATGACAGTCGCGATCCAACGGCTGTATTTGATCGCAATGGAAGCGGTTTAACCTCCGCGGATCGCCTGGTCCAGGCAATGGAGAACACAGTTGGAAAAACGGGCGCAGTTTGGGCTTGCTGCGGTTGAAACAGAACCGCTGCATGAAAAGGTATATCGCGAGATCGTTCGTGCTCTGATTTCCGGACAGTTCGAGCCTGGCCAGAAACTGACATCGCGCAAGCTGGCCAAGGAACTGGGCACCAGCGACATGCCGGTGCGCAGCGCCCTGCTCCGGCTGCAGGCGCTGCACGCGCTCAACCCGCTGCCCAATGGTAGCCTCGAAGTGCCGGTGATGACGGTGGAGGCGTTCAGCCAGCTCATTGACGCCCGCACCCTGGTCGAAGGCGGCGCCACTGCCCGCGCCTCGGCGCTGCTCAATGGCAATAATCTGCGCACCATTCGCCGCCTCAGCACGGAACTGACCGAGGCAGCTCGTGGGGGCGATATCGGCCGCTATCTGGCAGCCAACTATGATTTCAAGTTCTCGATCTATCGCCATTGCGGCAATGACGCGCTGATCTTCCTCATTGAAACGCTCTGGATGCAGGTCGGCCCCTTCCTGCGCCGCTTCGGCGAGGGCTTTGACGGCGACCTGTCGGGGATACTGGCGATCGACTATCACGAAGACGCCCTGGCCGCGCTCGAGGCCGGTGATGCCGCCGCCGCCAGCGCGGCGATAGTCAAGGACATCCAGGCCGGTGCCGCCTATCTGCTCGCCAATGCACGTTTTGGCGACTGAGGCGCGCCCACTTCGCCATCCCCGCCGCTTCTGATTGGAGTTTCATATGCAGAACCCTGGAAAGGTCGCGATCGTCACAGGCGGTACATCCGGCATCGGCGCCGCCTGCGTGGAACGACTGCTACGTGAGAATTGGTCCGTCGTCATCGTCGGGCGCTCTGCTGAGAAAGCAGGGGTACTTGTTGCGAGCCTGACCCACTTGGGAGCAATTTCCGCCCTAACTGGCGACGTTAGCAGTTCCACCTTCTGCGATTCTGTCGCCCAGGAAGCCCTTGCCCGTCACGGACGGCTGGATGGGCTGGTGAACAGTGCGGGCATCATACGTAGGGCCACAGCGGAGGCCACCACAGACGCGGTCTGGCACGAAACGATCGCCGCCAATGTGTCGGGCACCTTTTTCATGTGTCGCGCGGCAATTCCGGCAATGCGCGCAAGCGGCGGCGGGGCAATCGTCAACATCGCCTCGGACTGGGGCCTGGTCGGCGGGGCCGGTCACGTCGCCTATTGCGCCAGCAAAGGGGCGATCGTGAACATGACCCGCGCGCTGGCCCTCGATCATGCTGCCGAGGGCATCAGGATCAATGCGCTTTGCCCAGGCGAGGTGCGGACGCCAATGCTTTTGGCCGAGCTTGATATGGCTAGCAGTGATGCCGAAGCGCGGTTTGCCGGCATTGGCAAAACCATCCCGATCGGCCGGGTCTCCGAGCCGACGGAGCAAGCCAACATCGTTGCCTTCCTGCTTTCGGATGCCGCGAGCTTCATCGTAGGCTCGTCGATCGCCGCCGATGGCGGCGCCACGGCCCGCTAGCACCAGCATGGATGCTGTCCCGTGCTGGCCTTCGCCGTCCGGCACACCTAACATGGACGAAGCAAAAAGAATGGACCAGCAATGGCGAAATCACGTGAAGCGGCCGAACAACTGGCGCAGCTTGTTAGCAAGATCCGCAGGGACATCATCTTCGGCGCCTATGCGCCGGGGACCTGGCTGAAGCTGGGTGAGTTGCAGCATCAATATGACGCCAGTCCGTTCCACATCCGTCGCGCGCTGGATCATTTGAAGAATGACAAATTGGTTGACCACGTCGCCAATGCCGGCTTCCGGGTCGCCACGCTTGACCTTACTACACGCACCGAAACGCTGTTCGTGCGAACACTGCTCGAACGCAGTGCGGCCCATCTGATCACCGCGCGGGCCAGTGCCGACGACATCGCGGAACTGAAGCGGCTGGCCGAACTGTTCGACGCCAGCATAACCGAAGAAGGCCGCCAGGCGCAGGCGAGCGCCAACCACAATTTTCATGCCTATTTATATTCGGTCACGCGCAATGCCGTGCTGAGCGAAACCATCAACGAAATGCGAAATCGCAGCGGGCAATTTACTGCCGGCCGCTGGCGGTCAGTAGAGGGGCTGCAAGCGAGTAGCCGCGATCATTTCGCCATCATCGCGGCCATCGAGGAGCGAGATCCTTATGAGGTCGAACAGGCTATAGTCAGCCACATCAAGGCCTTCTGATCGCCTTTCCGGGGCTTCAGCCCAAGGCGTCCCAGCACGCGCGGGACAGCTCGGCGATTGCCACTGTCGAGGCGACGCGGCCCGGCAGGCCGTCTGGCATGACTTTGGGGACCTGGTCCGTCGTTACGCTCATGATGTAAAGCGGCGCATCGTCCTTGAAGACGATTGCGGCATCCATCCAGCCACGCTCGCCCCAGCCGGTCTTGTTGGCCACGGTAGTCATGGTCGGCAGGTGCCCTGGGATCATCGAGCGGAAGCGCTGCCAGGTGAGAAAACGCAGTGCCATGGCGCAGTGCTTGGCATCCACACCCAGACGCTCCGTTGCGGCTGGATCGCCGCTCGCGCCGGCCAGGATCAATTGCAGCAACAGCACCTGATCGCGTGCCGTCGTCGTTGTCACATGTTCAAGCGCATGCTCGGGCGACAGGCCGAGCGGGGGCAAGCGGGTGCGATGCGTGGTGTTTTCCATGCCGATACGGCGGCAATAGTCAGTGAATTCGGGGATCTCCAACCCCTTCATCACCTCATAGGTGCAGATGTTATCGCTTGTGATGATCATCTGCAGGATGGCGTCGCGCATCGGAAATGTCAGGCCAGGCGTCATGTACTGGCAGACGCCAGAGAGAATTCCCTCCTGCAGTTCCTTTTCGATGATGACGGGCTGATCAAGGTCGAGACGCCCTTCGGCGGCGGCATTCAGCGCTGCCATCATGACCGACGTCTTGCGAACGCTTGCGGAGGGCAGGACGGCATCGCCGCCGCGCGTCAGCTCTTCTCCACTCGCCGCCAATCGGACATGCCAGTAAACATCGAAGCCCCGGTTTTCCGACAGGGCCTGAAGCCGCTTGTCCAGTGCCGATACATCCATTTCACCAATTCCTTTATCAAACAAGTTTCGGACTTCGACCAATGCCTCGCTGGCGAATGGCAAAGTGTTGGCCGCACAAGAGTTCGGGCGCAGGAGCCGGCAAGCCAATGCAAAAAGATGGTCCAAGGAGCGCCCCTAGAGGCGCTCCCGTCTTGAGGTGAACTTGGCCGTCTGGCTGCCGAGCTCATGCCCGAAATGTCAGTTGATGGAAACATTCCAGAGCGTCGGCGCATCGAAGGGCGAGGACTTGATTCCTGACAGGCGCTTGTTGAAGCCATTCGGCAGTATCATGTGGAAGAGGCTGACTGCGGGCACTTCCTCGATGAACAATGCGTAGATCTCGCTGGAGGCAGCACGTACGTCATTGGGGTTCGTTGCCGCCTGACCTTTCTTGAGCAGGGCAATGGCGCGCTCGTCTTTCCAGACCTTTCGCGATTCCGGCCCGATGATCCGCTCCCAGGCACCCATCGGATCAAAGCGGCCCGAATAGCTGAACGACTGCGACTGGTAAGCGCCGCTGGTGTAGCGCTCGAGCTGCAAGCCCCACTCAAGGGTCTCGATCGTCACATTGATGCCGGCGGCCTGCAGCTGGCTCTGGATGATGATCGCCTGATCGAACATCGACTGGAAGCTCTTGTTGGTGATGATTGTGATCGGTTCGCCTTTGTAGCCGGCCTCCGCGAGAAGCTTGCGAGTCCGGTCGAGATCGGGGCCCATCGCTTCATTCTCAATTGGTGTGTAGTACTGGCTCACGCGCGGCATGGGTGTCGTGGTGCTCTTTGCCAAGCCATAGGTGACGCCCTGCGCGACCGCCATGCGGTCGATGGCCGATGCGATTGCCTGGCGCAGCGGCTTGTTCTTCAGCAACGCGTCGGTCTGGTTCAGCAGCAGCGCATACCAGACCGTCGTCTCGGACAACACGACGTCAAGCGCCGGTTCGTCTTGTATCTGTTTCACAGACTGGCTCGAGATCGGGGAGAGGTCGAGCTCACCGGAGCGAAGTCCAACAACACGCGCCGCCGGATCGGTGACAACCGAGAAACGGATCTTGTCGACCAGAGCTTCCTTGCGGCCAAGACGTCCGCTCTGCTCGCCCGCCGGCGAGACATAGCCAGGGTAACGATTGACTTCGGCATACTCGCCGATCCGACGCTCGCCAACCATGAACGGCCCGGTACCGATGACCGAACCCCAGCTGCCGTCAGCTTTGAGAGAAGCCTTGTGGAATACCGGGGTTCCCGCGCAGTCTGTGCGCGCCAACGTATAGGCGAAGGAACCGTTGGCTGCCTCCAGCCGGAAGATCACCGTAAGCGGGTCGGGCGTCTCAACGCCCAGCACTTTGATGCTGCCTCCGAATACAGCCTTGCAGCGCCAGACAGAGCCCTCGGCCATGAGATAATCCCAGGACCACTTGACGTCGGCCGACGTCAGCGGCTCACCGTTGTGAAACTTGACGCCATCGCGCAATTTGAAGACGTAGGCCTTTCCGTCATCCTCGATCGAGTATGACGCCGCTAGAACCGGACCCACCTGAAGATTGTTGCCGTAGGCGACGAGTCCCTCGACGACATGCATATGGACCGGATCAGCCATGCCGTCGGTTTCGCGGGCCGGGTCCACCCCACGGACGTCCTCGGTCAAGGCGACGCGGATGGTGCTGTTATGCTGAGCTTGGGCGACGCCTTCGCCGCCCAAGCTCAATGAAAATGCGATGAAAGAGGCAATCAATATCTTCTGTTCATGTTTTACGTAATTCAAAAAACCAAACACCACGCACCACCTCCCGAGTTGTCTATCTATATGTATTATTTGAACAATTTATAACTTAGCGGCCGTTCGGGCCAGTTATTCGGCTGCCTCCGGTGTCTTGGCTGCAACCGCAGGCGCGTCAATCACCGGCGCCGCCTCTACCAACCGTCGGGTATAGGGATGGCTCGGCTGATCCAGCACCATCGCTGTCGGCCCAACCTCCACGACGCTGCCGTTTTCCATGACAACCACCCGTTGTGCAATACGGCGAACGGCCGAGAGATCGTGGCTGATGAACAGGCAGGCAAAGCCGTATCGGGCCTGGAGCGACAGGAGCAGATCAAGCACTTGTGCCTGAATGGTCATGTCGAGCGCCGAAACCGGCTCGTCAGCCACAACGAAGGCTGGACGCCGGACAATTGCCCGGGCAATCGCGATGCGCTGGCGCTGGCCGCCAGAGAGTTCATGGGGCAGCCGCCGTTCCATTCCGGATAGCCCAACGTCGGCCATGACCTCGGCGACGCGCGCATCCTTTTCGGCGTTGGTCATGCCACCGACATGACGAAGCGGCTCGCGCACGATCACTCCAATGCGCTGGCGCGGATCTAGCGAAGAGTAGGGATCCTGGAACACCATCTGGCAGGCCAGGCGAGCCTCCCGGTCGACCACGCCACCCGATGCCATGATGCCACGACCACGAAAACTGACCTGCCCTGAAGCAAGCGGCACCAGGCCAAGGATCGCACGTCCCATAGTGGTCTTGCCTGAGCCGCTGCCGCCAACCAGCGCCACTGTCTCGCCCTCGCCAATGGACAGGTCGACGCCGTCGACTGCGTTCTTGTGGCGCCCGCGAAAGGTCACTGCGACCGCTTCGGCGCGGACCAGCTCGCGTATCGCGGCTCCTGCCGGTGCAGGAGGCGCGCCATCGCTGCGACGGGCCGCCGCCACCAGCTCCTGCGTATAGGGGTGCTCGGCGTGGTCGATGATACGCCTGGTCGAACCGCGCTCGACCACATTGCCTGCCTTCAGCACCGTCATTTCCTGCGTGTAGCGGGAGACGAGCCCAAGATTGTGCGTGATCAGCAGCACGGCCGTTCCGTTCTCACGCGCCAGTTCGACCATCAGGTCCAGCACTTCGCGCTGAGCCAGCGTATCGAGTGCCGTGGTCGGCTCATCAGCCACCAGCAGTCGCGGCTTGAGCAGCATTACCGACGCCAGCAGGATGCGCTGCCGCATACCGCCGGAAAACTGGTGTGGAAAGGCCCGCAGGCAGGCCTCAGGATCGGCAATGCGAACCCGCTCCAGCATGGCCAGCGACAGCAGCTTGATCTCCGGGCGCGATAACCCCGTGTGCTGAGCAAGGCCTTCAGCCATCTGGGCACCGATGGTGATCGCCGGATTGAGCGAAACCATCGGCTCTTGGAAGACCATGCCTGCGCCCGGTCCGCGCAAGGTGCGCATGCGGCGCTCGCTGGCGGTGGATATCTCTTCGCCGTCGAGGCGTATGGAGCCGCCGGTGATCCGCAATCCTCCAGGCAGGAGGCGCATGACCGCCCGCGCGGCCATGGTCTTGCCGCTGCCCGATTCTCCAACCAGGGCAGAGAGCTGGCCCGCGGCGACCGAAAGGTCGATGCCGTGCAACACCTCCAGGCGATGAGTTGCGACGCGCAGGCCCCTAATCTCGAGAACGGGTTTGCTCATAGTGCTGCCATCCGCGGGTCAAGGTGGTCACGCAACGCATCGCCGAGCAGATTGGTGCCAAGCAGGGCCAGCGAGATGCAGATGCCGGGCGCCAGGCTCAGCGACAGCGACTGCTCGAAGAAGGGCTGGCCGGAGGCGAGCATGTTTCCCCATGTGGGTGCGGGTGGCGGAACACCGAGCCCGAGAAACGAGAGAGCGCTTTCGGAGAGGATCGCCCAACCGAACATGGAGGTTCCCAGAACGGTAATCGGTGCGAGGCAGTTGGGCAGGATGTGTGCGAACATCGTGTAAAGTTCCGAGTTGCCGACGACGCGGGAGGCCTCGACGTATTCTTTCTCCCGTGCGGAAAGCACCGTGCTCCGCACGATACGCATCACGCCGGGCAGATAGGCGATGGCGAGTGCGATCACGATGCCATTGCGGCCAGCACCAACAATGACGATCAGGGTTAGCGCCAGCAGGATGCCGGGGAAGGCCAGCAGCGCGTCGCTGACGGCGTTGATCGCCCGCGCGGCCCACCCTCGCGTACTGCCAGCAAGCATGCCAAGGATCGTCCCGGCCGTGATGGCCAGCGTCACCGTTATGGCGGCAATGCTCAGGCTGGCCGTGGCGCCTGCCATCAAGCGGCTCAGCACGTCCCGGCCGAACTCGTCGGTGCCCAGCCAGTGGACGGAAGAAGGCGCGCCCAGACGATTGAGCATGTCGAGACGCAGCGGATCATAAGGTGTCCAGAAAGCGCCGACTGTTGCGGCGCTCAACAGCAGTCCGGTCAATGCCGCCCCTGCGATGAGATTTGTCTTGTTGATCAACATGCTATTCCACCGTCACGCGCGGATCGAAGACCGGGTAGAGCAGGTCAACAACGAGATTGATGAGGACGAAGACCGTGGCCGTCAGCAGCAGGCAGCCCTGAACGACCGGGTAATCACGCGCGAATATGGATTCGACCAAGAGCTTTCCGATGCCCGGCAGCGTGAAGACCGTCTCGAGCACCGCAATGCCACCGAGCAGATTGCCAAGCATCAGTCCAATCAGCGTGAGCGTCGGGGCGAACGCGTTGGGAAACACGTGACGGACCAGCACCCTCCACTCGGGAATTCCCTTGGCGCGGGCATGGGTGACGTATTCCAGCCGCAGCACTTCGATGGTGCTGGCGCGGGCCATTCGAATGAGCACGCCAATTTCGATCAGCGCAAGCGTGATGACGGGCAGGATGATGAACGAAACGGCCCGGAACAGATCCTTGTCGAAGCCGACAAAGCCCAGGACTGGGACCCATCCCAATTTGAGACCGAAGGCCAGCAGCATGATCAGCCCCAGCCAAAAGCTGGGAATGGACATCAAGAGTGTTGCCAGCGACACCGCAACGACGTCAATCGCGCTGTTCTGGCGCCAGGCTGCGATCATGCCGGCCGGCACAGCAACTGCCACGGCAATGGAGACTGCCAGAACGACGACTGTCGCGGTGACGGCGAAACGGTCCATAATGAGCGGGAGTACGACTTGCCCTGTTCGCGTCGACACCCCGAAGTCGCCAGACAGCACGCTGGCAAGCCAGTAGCCAAACTGCACCGGCAATGGCTGATCGAGGCCCCAGCGGCTGCGCAGGATCTGCAGTTGCTCATCAGTTGCGGCCTCGCCCAGCATCAGTGATGCCGGATCGCCAGGAATCATTCGCATGATCAGGAAGACAGCAATGCCAACCAGCGACAGCGTTACAGCCGTCATTAAGGTTCGGCGGAGAAAATAACGAAACATCGACGCTCCGATCTCAGGCGGCCATGGAAGAAAGCGGTGTGAGACTGTAGGTCGTCGACGCCTTGCTCAGCGCCGGCAGCGGCGTTATCTCTATCGTGCCAGCGGTGCTGTCTATCATCAGAGTGGCGACGGTGGCCGTCAGGTTGCCACGGCTATTTGCCAATGGCGCGCGGCAAACGGCAAAGGGCGCGCCAAAATCGTCGCGCAATGCCGAAACCACATCGTCGCATGTGATCGAACCAATTTTCGGCTCCAGCAGACTGCGCACCCGGTGGTCGCGATAGAGACTGTCGGGCGTATTACGAATGCCTACATCGCGATACTTGGTCAGCGCCGCCTGGTTGGTCCAGTGGTTGGCGTGGATCAGCAAGCCGTTACTTGGATAGATTGCAAAGGTCTCGCGTGGCGCGCATTCGAAGTCGATCGCCACGCCATCGCGATGGCTGAGGATAAGATTGTTCGACGTCAGCTTGTCCGTCGAAACAACGACGCCAATCGCTTCGGCATAGGTCTGGGCCTCCAGCACCTTGCGGCGGACCAGGGCCAGCGGAATTCCCGGAGCCTCGAAGTCGCGATCCGACTCGATGTAGTTGGCGGTGATGGCAATGCCGGCCGTGTTGAGGCCGGCACGCGCCAGCGCGCCGGCCTCAGTGAACGTCAGAACGTCCGGGCCATCGTCGCGACGAACCAGCATGACGATCGACGTCTCGGCGCATTCGGCTTTCCAGTCCCAATTGAGGGCGTGGATAAGCCGGCCGTCACGCGCTGCGCCCGGCAGAACCACGACTCCGGTACAGCCGTCAGGCGCAACACTTTCGCCGGCACGCGCCGCATCCCGAACCTCGCGCGCCTCATACAGCAACTCGGTGCGTGCATTGAGCAGCACGATTGCGTCAAACTCGACGCCGGCCCCCTCGGCGACGCCACGCATCTCTTCAACCAGGTCAGCGCCAAACGCCTGGATGCGCGGCAGGTAGGCCGCGACATGGCCGCCGATCGCGACGCGATCGAGACCGTATGCCGAAAACTGCGAAAGGTAGTGGCCGATGCCGCGCTTGATACGCTCCGCAGCCAGCTTTCCGTGCATACGGCCGCGTTCGCGAGGAGAACCAAAAACTTCAATGAAAGGGAACTGCGTGACCGACATGCCTACCTCTTTTTATGCGCATAAACACTATGCAAATTGCTCAGTGATTTGCAACACAAAACTTATTCTTCCAAATCAGTAGGTAATTTCGCCGCTGCACGTTAATTTTATGCGCACAAAAATAGCGACAAAAAAGCATTTCGTTGCCAGGATAGCAGCTGACCTCCAGCACGAATTCGGAAGTCTGCGACCCAAGGGAGCTCACCATTTTGGAGGCGTCATAGGCCGATCCGGATACTCCAACCGCGTGATCGCGCCGGATGCGCGCGGCCAGCAAACGCTACCCTGTCATCCCCTGAACTCCGTCAGCGCTGAGCAGAATGGTGGCCCATAGCGTAGCGCAACCTCGTGCGCGGTCTTGCACACACTTGCCAGGAACTGCCGAAGATCGAGCGCGGCGGTCTCCCTGCGTTTGGTTTCAGAGCATGACGCAGCGACAGCGGTCGAAAGCGCGGCTCGTGTCGAGGAAATCGCCGGTAATTCCTCGCTGACCTGCATGTCGAACACACGCCGGAAGCAGGCGGTCCGATGTCGGGCGCCAGTCGTAGCTGCCGAACGCCTCGTCAGGCGTGCTCGGCGATCACCGCGAGGAAGGCGGGGCCGTAGCGTTCGAGCTTGGCTTCGCCGACACCGGGCACGTTCGCCATCTCGGCGCGCGACGCGGGTCGCACTGCTGCCAGTTCGACCAGGGTCTTGTCGTGGAAAATCACATAGGGTGGCACGTTCTGCGCGCGCGCCATTTCCGTGCGCTTCCGCCGCAGTGCCTGAAACAGGTCATTGTCCGCGCCAGCGACGGCAGGCTGTGCCGTATTGCGCCCGACCTTGCCTCGTTTAGCGCGCGCTGGCGCCGGCACACGCAGCATCAGCGTCGGCTTGTCGCGCAAAAAGTCGCGGCCGGCGGACGCGATCGCCAGGCCGCCATGGCCGGCTAGATCGACATCGATGAGGCGTAGCGCGATCAACTGGCGCAGGATCGCCCGCCACATGCGGTTGTCGTACTCGGTGCCGATACCAAAAGTGGAGATGCGGTCATGGCCGAACTGGGCGATGCGCTCGTTTTCCACACCCAGCAGCACGTCGACAACATAGGCTTGCCCGAAACGCTCGCCGGTGCGGTAGATGCACGACAGTGCCTTTTGCGCCGCAATGGCGCCGTCGAACAATTTTGGCGGCTCCGCGCAGGTGTCGCAATTGCCGCACGGTTCGCTATGGTCGCCGAAATAAGACAGCAGGACCTGTCGGCGGCAGCCCGCCGTCTCGGCCAGTCCCAGCAGCGCATCGAGTTTCTGCCGCTCCATGCGCTTGCGCTGGTCGGGCGCCTCCGACTCCTCGATGAAACGACTGCGCAGCGCGATGTCGTCGTAGCCGTAGAGCATCAGGGTATCCGACGGCAGGCCGTCGCGCCCGGCGCGCCCGGTCTCCTGATAATAGGCCTCGATGCTGCCAGGCAGGTCGATATGGGCGACGAAGCGCACGTCCGGCTTGTCGATGCCCATGCCAAAGGCGACGGTGGCGACCATGATGACAGCCTCGCCATGCTGGAAGCGCATCTGGTTAGCCTCGCGCGTCGCCTTGTCCATACCGGCGTGATAGGCGAGCGCCTCGTAGCCGAGGCCCTGAAGCCAGGCGGCGGTTTCCTCGGTCCGACGTTTGGACAGGCAGTAGACAATACCGCTCTCACCCTCGTAGCGTTTGAGAAACTCCCTGAGCTGGGCTCGCGGATTATCCTTTTCCTCGATGGCGTAGCGGATGTTGGGCCGGTCGAAACCGGCGATGAAGGCGTCGGTCTCGGCGATGGCGAGATGCGACATGATTTCCGCGCGCGTAGGCTCGTCGGCCGTGGCCGTCAGCGCCATGCGTGGGGTGCCCGCAAAACGCGAAACGACCGCGTCGAGCTGGCGATAGGAAGGCCGGAAATCGTGCCCCCATTGCGACAGGCAGTGTGCCTCGTCGATAGCGATCAGGGACAGCTTTACACCAGCCAACCGCTCCAGCACGTCCGGCCGCAGCAGGGTTTCAGGTGCGACATAGAGAAGGTCGAGCGCACCAGTGCGGATGTCGCGCCACAGGATGTCACGCTCGTCGGGCGAAAGGTCGGAGTTGAGCCCGGCTGCCCGCACCCCTGCCTGCCGCAGCGCCGACACCTGATCAGCCATCAGCGCCAGCAGCGGTGAAACTATGAGCCCCATGCCAGGACGGACGATCGCAGGAATCTGGTAGCAGAGCGACTTGCCGCCGCCCGTTGGCATCAACACGAAGGCGTTGTTGCCTGCTACGACATGCTCGACGATGCGCGCCTGGGATCCCCTGAACGCATCATAGCCATAAACAGTCTTGAGGATTTCGAGGGCGGTAGCGGTCATCGGCAGCTGCACGGAGAATCATGAAGATGTCCTTCATAGCAGCTTCGCCGTGTTAGCGATCATTGATGCGCTTTCCGAGGCGCCGCCGAACCTGCAGCGACGCGCCTGCCTGGTCCAGGGCTACAGCTGCCCTTGCAATGGCAAGAGCTGCTTCGGCACCACCACAGACTTGAAGCCGGAAAAGTCGCGCCGGAAGACGCTGGATCGCAATGCCTTGTTGCGGCTACGCGCCGGGCTGTCGGTAGCCCACTGTCCTTGCTCGGCTTAGGGCTTCCAAGGTTTCCTCTACCGTGAGCAGGGGCGTTGTCTCAAATTTCGACAGCGCGCCACCACCCCCAATCGCGATGGCAACCGCGGCCATGGAGACATTGTCAGGCGCTTCCCACAAATTGTACCCGTCATGCGCGCCGAAGGCATACCAAAAGCCGTGCAGTTTTCCGCCCACGGATTCGATGTAGTTGCGGGCGGCATCGCGGCGATCTTCCGGGTTCTGCGTCAGTCGGGCCCAGGTTTCCGGTGTGTAGCTAAAGCGTGTCAGATAAAGTGTCACGGTGAGCTCCTCCGTTCCTTGCCAAGGCACTCTACACCATAATGGTCAGCAATTGACCGGCAACACCTGCAGGCCTCGAGGCCGCTGCTTCGCTCATCGCTTCGATTCCGTTCCGCGAAAAGCACTTTTGGACAAGCGCCAGTCGCGCTTTAGGTTCAATCTGAAACGTAATCCGCTGAGTTGTACCGAAGACGCCTGAAGCATGCCCGCGAGGTATGTCATCGCGAATGGCGCCTTGGATCGTTCCCTGATCCGAAACATCTATTCGGCCGACGTCGAAGTTGCCTCTGGAGTCGTCCGTCGTCTCACAGGAGATGGGTGACGGGCGGGACTGCGAAATCCAGGCTCTTGATTGGCCGCCGACGGCTGTTCGTCTTCGAGGCGAAGGTACACCTGTAAACGGAGCTTCGCTTGATCTTGGCCCTCCACAATCTGTTCAAGCTTAAGTTCGCCGAAAGAAAAACCGCCGCCCATATGCCGGGCGGCGGCTGGAAGATTGGCCGACTAGCAACCAGCCGGAGGATCGCCAGTGTTTAGTTGACAGGCAACACAAGAGCTGTCGGAGCTGGCTCCGTTATTACCTCAGGCTCCGGTTCGACCGGTGTTACTTCGGCTGTCTCTGTCGGCAGATGCGCCTTGATCTCGTCAATCTTGCCATAAGCGTCGCCGACGCCAAGGACATCTTTGGCCCAATCCATGACCTCGTCATTCAGGTAATCGTCGCCATACTCGGCGACGCGATTGGGGTTGGCAGCCGCGAGCAGTGCCTCTTTGAGGTCGTCCTCGCCAGTGCCTTCGACCGCGGTATCGGCCGACGCCTGAGCGTCTGCGAGTTCCTCTTCTGCCTTGGCCAAATCATCCGCGGCCGCAAGCGCATCAGATAGCGCTTCCTTCTCGGCCTCGAATGCGGCCAAGTCGGTCGGATTAACCGGTGGCTCCAGTGCATTCAGTTCGTCCAGGCGTGCCTGAAGTGCATCTGCAGTCGGATCTGCGATTGGCGCGCTGCCATCGAAAGGCACGATGGCGGCGGCCGCCGCGTCCAATGCAGTTTGAAGCTGGGCGGCCTTTTCGGCTGCCGTCGCCGCCGCTTCGATCGCCAACTCGGCCTTGGCTGAAGTCAGAACATAGTCCCTGATCAGGGCCATCCTAGGCGACTGCGAATTCAGATAGGCGTGGTAGTTGCGATTGAGCGAGTTGAGGCCTGCCAAGCGCGCATTGAGGTTCTTTTGCTTGACGGGCTTCGCGCCGGGAACCTCGACGGAAGCAGGCAAAACCTCAAGCTTGAAAGCCTTTGGGTTCTGCTTGGCCTTGGCACTCTTCGGCTCCGTGCGCTTGGTGCCCGCAGCCACTGCCTTCTTCGTCTGGCCACCGCCGAAGATCGACTTCATCAACGCGCCAACCGAGGCTGTCTGTGCGCCTCCGCCTGATTTGGTTTTGCCGGCAGCCGATGCAGACTTACCGTTGGACGAGTTGCTGCTCTTGCCGCCACCATTGCCCCGATCACCACCACCATTGCCGCCGCCACCGTTGCCACCGCCATTCTCGCTCTTGGCGAAAGCGGATGCCTTGGCAAAACCGCCCACTGAGTCGAGTTTGATCGGCAATGCGCTGATGGCGAGCGCTGAGGCGGCGCTGACAAGAAGCTTCCTGTTGTAAGTCACCGGGTTTTCTCCCTCGCTCGGTGCAGAATTCGAATCAAGCCCGACGCCACATTAGGACCCTGATATATACGTGCCAGCCAACTCGTGTTGCAGCGTGAAATGCCCTGATAGCGGGATTGCCCGGCCATCAACGCACCAGCGCATTGATGCGGCCGGCATACGTCTTCTTGCAGCCAAGCTCGGCATCGCAAAAGTCACGGCCTTCAGCTTGCCGACCCTGTTTGTTGAGGTGACGAAGTCGACCGCCCCGGCTACGCCGGTCATGATCGGCACCATGGCAAGGGCTTTAATGACCGCGAAATTGCCGTGCTCCAACCTGAAAAACTCTGCATGCCTAACCCCCGCCAGAAAGGTTGCCGGCATATTAGGGCACGCTGACACTTCAGGATTTATTGTCGGAATCGTTAAATTGCCGATTACTTGGAGAGAACTACCGATGCGCTAGCGTGTAGTGCCTGCCTCAGGCGTTGAGGCTGGGCTTTTCGTCGCTTTCGTCCGACATGTCGGCAAATTCGACGCGGTTGCGACCGCGCGCTTTTGCTTCGCTGAGGCGACCATCAGCCTTACGGAACATCTCGTCAAACTCAAGCTGATCGTCGAATAGGACTGCTCCAACGCTGACCGTCAGCGGGCAGTTACGCCCACCTGGCTCAAGCACGGTATCGGAGATGGAACCCCTGATACGCTCGGCGACGCGCTCGGCGTTCTCCTTGCTGGCGCCTGGCAGGAAGACACCGAATTCCTCGCCGCCAATGCGTCCGACGAGATCGCCACCACGTACGGAAGCCTTGATTGCGCCGGCAACGATCTTGAGCACCTCATCACCCCAGGCATGGCCAAACCTGGCATTGATCGCCCTGAAGTCGTCGATGTCGACGACCAGCAAGGCGCCCTGTCGGCTGGAAGGCGAGTTGCGGAAGGCGTCGATCAGGCTGGCGAACACGCTGCCATTGAGGCACGAGGTCAGGGCATCAACCGAAGACAGCCGGCTGACTTCGGATTTCAATGCACCGAACTTGCGCCGTTCATTGGCGATGATCGTAAGAAGCGGCGCGGCGACGAGACCCGCAACGACGCCGGCACCGATTACGCCGCGCCAAAATATACCGTCTGCCTGGCCCTGAAAAAGGAGGGCCGCGGCCCCTGCCGCCACGGCCACGCAAGCAGCCGTGCCAAGCCCGGCATAGCGCACCAGCGCCGCGGAATTGCCAGCCGTATTTCCCGAACCAGAACTATCCACGCCAGATCCCTCCGCTCCCATGGTCGAATCGATCTACCTGCGGAGAATGAAACATTCCTTGTGCGATTTCGAACAGTTTGACGAAACCGGTCGAAAGTCGCGCCATTTCGGCATGATAGCAGCCTCGATCCCCGGTTTGAATGGCCCGACGGCGTCAATCTGGCGGCCCGAACACGCCCATTTTCGCCTTGCGCGCAACTACCTCAGCCTTCTCATACCCGCCGCCCGGACGCGCATATGCCCAACCGTTGGCAACCAGCCAGGCACCTACATCCTGCTTGCCAAGCCTGCATGCGGCTGCAACCGGCTGCCTTTCGGCCGGCGGAAATACCTGGCAGAGCGGCGCTCGTCCGCGCAACCAGTATCTGAAGGCGAGTCTGGCACGCTCGCCACAGCGCCAGGCCTCACCTTCGAAATCGCAGGACTGATCCGGGCCGACCGGCTCCGTACCGGCGACGAGGATTACATAGCCCATCGCCTCGAACGAGGCCGATGAGGTCACCACCGGACGAAACAGCACAGTACCCTCCCAATCGTCCGGCCTTATCGGTTTCGGTGGCGAGGCTAGACCGATCTCGCTGAGCGGCGGCCTTGCCGCGACGCGTTCCAACCCAAAACCTGTTGTATCTGGCGGCGCAACAACATCGGGCGCTACTGCGCGCGAGACGACGTGGTTCGGCTCGTCCGGCTGCCCCAATCCGCTTGCCGGGACCTGAATTGGCTGGCGTCCGGCTTCGACCGGCCCGGCGTCGCTGAAAACAGGCTGGCTTGGTAGGTGAAGGCTCGGCGCTGACGCGACCACAAGCGCGACGGCGGTGATGGCTGCCGCAGCTCCGCCCCCAATCACCACGGAACGCACCGGCTTCATGCGTCGTACAACCTCCATGCCATATGGCAGCGTTTCGGACCCCGTTGCCTGTTCAAACAAGAAGGCCATGGATCGCGGCGCAGCGCCAGTGGCCAGTGCCGCAGGTAAAAAACTTCCATAAAATTTGATCTAAAATATCTCTTCAAGATTATAGGACAATTATCCCAGTTCCTTTCCGATAATTTGATATGCCGTTGCTATCGTTCATCAAAATAGGTGGGCGCGATGAAAGCAACGACAGCCATTCTTGCAAGATACCTGACCACGAGCTTTGCAGCGGCCGCATTCATGGCTGCCGCACTGCAAGGAGCCACTGCAAGTCAGGATCGCAATGCATCAGCGCACGCCTCAACGGCTATGCAGATGCCGCAGCTTCTTGGTGGCCTGATGCTGGCTGAGCCTGTCACAACAGTAGCGGCCACGCCTTTCCAGTTCGGCCCGGCTTTCGACGGCTACGGGCTGGTGGCGCGAACTGCAGCTGACGCTGTGGAAACGCCCGCGGGCATCGACCCTATAAAGACCGCGGCCATCATCCCCGGTGTTTTCGGTTCCGTCGCGATTCCCATGCGCAACTTCCCAGTGGCTGGCCGCTGGGCCAAGGTCTATCGCGACATCAGCGGCTGCACCGAAACCTCATGCGGCAAGAATGGTGCAGCGCTCTTCGGACTTGCCGAAGACAGCCGCGACAGGAAGTTTCTCGCCAAACTTGCCGTCATCAACCGCGCCGTCAACACGATGATCGCCTATCGCAAGGACCAAGGCGTGTATGGCAACCTCGATTACTGGGCGAAGCCGGCTGAAATACTGTCGCGTGGTGCCGGTGATTGTGAAGATTTTGCCATTCTCAAGATGTCGGCATTGATCAAGGCTGGCGTTCCCGCACAGAGCATGTCGCTAGTGGTGCTCCAGGATGCAAGCCGCGGCGTGTTCCACGCCGTACTATCCGTTGCCACCCAGAGTGGAACCTTCATCCTCGACAATCTGAGCAACCAGGTCGTGCGTGACGAGGCGCTCAAGAGCTATGTGCCGCTCTATTCGTTCAGCACCGATCGCGCCTGGATCCACGGTGCGCGGCCCGGATCGGGGCAAATCGCGTCGGCGGGCAACAATTTTGCTGCCATTGCGCCTGGCGAAGGTCCGCTACCGCAGTAAATTGGCCGCATGCTGCCAAAGTCGACAGGGACCCAGACGCCGATCTCCTCCCTATGGTTTCAGGCAAGCGCGATCTTGCCTCGCCTGGAGCAGATAGGACGCACACAACCTCAGCGTTAACCTAGGAATGGCAGTTTAGCCACAGGAAATGTAGCATTTTTGCATCAGCGCTACCGCCAAATGGCTCAAATGCGCTTGAATCCATGCCAAAGTAACCAAAACACTGTCGATTTTAGTTCTGTTCTGGATAATTGCGTTCAGTTGGGTACGATTGGGGTCCCGAACGCTCTGGCGCCGGGATGGGAGTGGGAGATACTTAATGCCGAAGCGCCTTGGACAACTGGCGGCAAAGCTGGCCGTCATGCTTGCAGCTACCATGCTGTCTGGCACTGGCGCCAACGCGCTGTCATTGCAGGAAGCGATGGCCGTCGCCGTCGAATCCAATCCGGAAATCGGCCAGGCGATAGAGAACCGCGAAGCAATCGAATTCGAGCTTCGGCAGGCAAGAGGGCTTTATCTCCCAAGCGTTGATCTTGAAGCATCGACCGGTGTGCGCCGCCTCGACAATCCATCGCGGCGACTAAGCGGTGTCGAAGACGACGAGCTCTACCCGTCGGAAGCTGGCGTGGTCGTCACCCAGAAGCTGTTCGACAACGGCGCCAGGCGCGCCGAACTGACCCGCCAGGCATCGCGCGTCGATGGTGCATCCTTCCGTGTTCTCGAACGCTCGGAGTTCATCGGACTGTCGGTCGTGCAGGATTACCTCGAATACCTGCTGCAGGCGCAGATCGTTGGCGACGCCAAGCGAAACCTCGGTTTCCACCAATCGATTCTTGGTGACATTCGCGAAGGCATCCAGGGCGGCGCGTTGACCGACGCCGACCGCCAGCAGGCTGAAGAGCGGCTCTATGCCGCCACGGCTCGCGTGCAGGAAGCCTCCGAAGAGCTCGAGGCGGCAAAGATCCGGTTCTTCAAGACCGTCGGCAAACCGCTGACCAACCCATCCAAGCCAGGCTCCGTTGCCAAGGCCCTGCCCCGTTCACTCGACGACGCGCTCGGCCTTGCCCGCCGCAACAACCCGCGCGTCCATATGGCCAGCAGCGACATCGACGCAGCCGCTTCGCTTGTCGATGCAGCGCGCGCCAAATACGGCCCGGAAGTTGTCGCCGAAGGTCGCGCGCGGATTGGCAATGACATTGATGGCGCCGAGGACGAGACCAACGACCTGCAGGCTCGGCTGGTGCTACGCTGGAACCTCTATCGCGGCGGCATCGACAAGGCCAACGAGCAGGAGCAGATCCGGCGCGTCAGCGAACAGCGCCTCGCCCTGCATCAGGTGCAGCGTGAGATCGAGGAGGCTGTGCGGATTTCATGGGACCGCCGCTTCCGCCAGGCGGATCTGGCCAAGACCCTGCGTCAGCAGTCGATCGCCAATGACAGGCTGGTCACCTCTTATCGCGAGCAGTTCAAGGTCGGCCAGCGCTCATTGCTCGACGTGCTCGATGCCCAGAACACGCGCTTTAACACTGCAACCCTTTCCAACACGGCCGCATTTGCGTCGCTCTTTGCAGAGTATCGCTTGTTGGCAGCCACTGGCCAGTTGCTGAAGACGATGAACCTTGCACCGGCAAAGCAGGCCGATGCCTACGCCCGAACCGAGTTCAATGTACCGGCGACCGCCGACACGGAGACCTATGCACGGACGCCATCGCAGCAGGCGAACGACATGCCTTTCGATCTCCTGGCCCCGGTCAGAAAGAAGTAGGGCGTCTGCCGACGGCAGCACCCGTCCGTCATGAACCAGCAGGCGCACATCCAGACCCCGGTCGAAGCGTTCAAATCCTGCTTTTCGGCAGTCGCCGCCTATTTAGGGCGGCCAAGTGCCGAAACAGTTCTGTTCTCCGGCGTTCCGATCTCGGAAACGCGGATCGAAGTGCAGGAAATCAGGCATCTTGCCGAACGGATTGGCCTCGAAACGATAGAGTTCAGCCATCGCGACTTCACGCGCGGCCGCTTCGACCTACCGGCCATCATCTTTCGTCCCAATCGCCTGCCGATCGCAATACTGGCCGAACAAAGTGACGGCGCAGAGTTCCTGACCGGGCCACAAGAGGATGGCCGCACGTCGGTATCGCGTGCGGAGTTGATGGCTGTCCCCATCTCCGGCGGCGTCGGCTTCTCCATCACCTACGCCAATACCGCCGAAAACATGACCGTCGGCAACGCGGCCAAGATCGAGCGGCCGCATTGGCTCTACGGAACACTGGGTATGTTCTGGCGGTCCTATTCGCGCGTGGCCCTGGCGGCGATCTTCATCAACCTGCTGGCCATTGCCTCTCCGATCTTCACGATGAACGTCTATGACCGCATACTGCCCAACAAGTCGATCTCATCGCTTTGGGTTCTGGCAATCGGCGTGTCCACAGCAATCCTGTTCGACCTTTTGCTGAAGACGGCGCGCGCGGCGCTCATCGACCATGCTGGCCGCAAGGCCGATCTGCGCATCTCCTACATGCTATTCGAAAAGGTGCTCAACACCTCTCTCAGCGCACGCCCGGCATCCACCGGCGAATATGCCAATCGTGTCACCCAATATGAGTTCGTTCGCGAGTTCTTCACCTCGAACACTGTCAGCGTTTTCATCGACACGGCTTTCGTATTCATCTTCCTGCTGGTGATCTATGCCGTTGCCAGTTGGCTGGTGATCGTGCCGATTATCGCCTTCGTGGCTGCGGTTATCATCGGGCTTGTCGCCCAGCAGCGCATCGGCAAGCGTGTGGCCGCTTCCATGAATGAGGCTTCGCAGCGCCAAGCCTTGCTGGTTGAATCGATTTCGACCGTGGAGACAATCAAGTCGCTGCGCGCCGAAGCCTATCTGCTGCGCAAGTGGCGCGAGCATTCCAAGAACGCGGCCAACACGTCCGAAAAGATCAAGCAGCTTTCCGCTGCCGCAGCCAACATGACACAATTCGTCCAACAATTGGTGACTGTGGCGCTGGTGGTGGCTGGCGCCTATGCCTTTGACAGTGGTGCAATCTCGACTGGCGCCATTATCGCCGCTGTCATGCTGTCGGGCCGCGCTGTGGCGCCGCTCGGGCAACTGGCCATGACCATTTCCCGCTTTCGCCAGGCAATGCTGTCGCTGCGGGTGTTGAATTCCATCATGCAACAGCCTGAGGACCGGCCCGACACGGTCGGGTTCGTCAATCGGCCGATCCGGGTCGGAGCCCTGACGCTGCGCAATGTCGGGTTCGTCTATCCAGGAACCGAGACCGAGGTACTGACAGGCGTCAACCTGTCGATCAATCCCGGCGAGCGCGTGGGCATCATTGGCCGTATCGGATCCGGCAAGACGACCTTCGGCCGTTTGGTTGGGCGGCTCTATCTGCCGACCACTGGCGAGTTGCTGCTCGACGGCATCGATGTGCGCCAGTATCATCCCTCCGAGGTTCGTGCCGCCGTCGGCATCGTCGCCCAGGCTGGCGATCTCTTTTCAGGCACGATCAAGGAAAACCTGCTGATGGCGCGCCCCGAGGCGACAGACGAGGAGATCATCCTCGCCGCCAAGGCCGCCGGTGTCGACGAGTTCGTCTCGCGCCATCCGCGCGGCTACGACATGAATGTCGGCGAGCGAGGCACCAATCTTTCAGGCGGGCAGAGGCAGGCCGTAGCGATCGCACGGCTTCTGCTGACCAAACCGAAGATCGTCTTTTTGGACGAGCCGTCAGGTTCGATGGACCTGGCCTCCGAGCGTCAGCTCATCAAGCAGCTCAAGGTCGCCTTCGACGAAAAGACCACACTGATCATCTCGACCCATCGCTATAGTATGCTGGAAATCGTCGACCGCCTGATCGTGGTGGAGCAAGGACGTATTGTTGCCGATGGGCCCAAGGAAAAAGTCATTCAGGCGCTGCAGAAGCCAACCGGCTGAGAATTCATGGGTTTGAGGGGGTGATTATATTGACCTTGTTCAATATAATGGAGTTCTAATGATAGCCAGGGAAGACAGGCCGCCATTTTTTGCATCGGCTGCGGTGCTGATCATCGCCGCCCTGTTTGCAGCGTTTGTCGTGTGGGCTTCATTCGCCGAGATCGACGAGATCGCACGCGGTGAAGGCAAGGTCATCCCGGCCTCTAAGACCCAGATCGTGCAGGCAAGCGAGGCCGGCGTGGTCCAGGAGATCGCTGTCAAGATCGGCCAGGTGGTCAAGAAGAACGACCTGATCGTCCGGCTCGACAACACGGTCAGCACCTCCAGCCTCGGCGAGCAACAAGCCAAGGCGCGCACGCTCAACGCCCGCATCGCCCGACTCAAGCAGGAGCAGGAAGGCCGGATCGGCGAACCTCTTGCTTGCCCGGAGAGCCTGGTGGAGGTCGCGCCCGAGATCTGCGAGAACGAACAGAAGCTGCTGGTGGCGCGCCGGCAGAACTTCGAGACAAAGCTCAACGTGCTGAAGTCGCGGCTGGATCAGCGAGAAAAGGAACTCAACGAGGCCAAGGTCAATGTCCAGCGCTTGACGGACAGCCTTGGTGTCAGTGACCGGGAAGCAGAACTCGTGACCTCCATGGTCAAGCGCAACCTGATGGCCAAGACCGAACAGATCCGTGTCGACCGCGAACAGACGGAGATGCGAGGCCAGCTCAATCTCGCCGATGAGACGATCAAAAGGACCAGGGCAGCGATCGTCGAAGCTAAACTCCAGGTTGACGAGTTTGGCCTACAACTGCAGCAGGAAGCGCTTGATGAACTGACCCAGGCGCTGGCTGAACTGTCGGTGGTCGACGAGACGATTCGCGGCGCCACCGACCGGGTCGCCCGCACCGACATCCGCTCCCCGGTGGATGGCATCGTCAATACGCTCGACGTCAACACGCTGGGCGCCTTCGTCCAGCCTGGTGCGGTGGTGGCAGGCATTGTGCCGACGTCGGAGACCCTGCTGGTCGAGGCCCGCGTTTCGCCGCGCGACGTTGCCTTCATCCGGCCCGACCAGAAGGCGCTGATCAAGGTCTCGGCCTATGATTTCTCGATCTTCGGCGGCCTCGACGGCAAGGTGCAGAACATCACCGCTGACAGCCTCGTCGATCAAAACACTGGGGAGCCTTACTACCAGGTCAGGGTCTCGACGGACCGCTCGGCGCTCGAACGGGACGGCAAATCCTACTCCATTATCCCAGGCATGATCAGCACGGTCGAAATCATCACCGGGCGCAAGACCATCTTGAGCTACCTGCTGAAGCCCATCAACAAGGCGCGCGACGAGGCGCTCCATGAACGATAGCGTAGCGTCGCGCAGTGAACCCGCACACCACATCTACTCTGCCGACGATCTGACATCGGATTTTCGCGTTGTCGTGCGCCAGGGCACGCGGCGCGGCATCAAGCTTGAGCGTCTGTTTTGGGCAACACTGAAACAGCTCGCTGAAGACAAGCATTTGACACTCGGCGAAATGGTCGACGAGATTGAACTGTCCAACAACGAAACCGGCAACCTGACCTCGGCCATCCGTGTCGCTTGCCTGCGCTGGATGACCGACCAAGGCACCGCCTTGGCCAAGCTGGCCTCGCTGCGGACCATCAACGCGATCCTGGGTGCCTGCCCGGCGCCGGCCTTTGCGCTGTCGTCGACAAAGAAAATCGTCACTTTCAATCCGGCCTTCCAGAATCTGGTCAAGCGGCATTTGCCGGTCGGTTTCGGTGAGGAGGCACGCCGCGACCTCAGGCTGTCCCTTGACCTGAACGTTGCCGATATCTTCGCCAGGCTCGATGCCAATTACGGCGTGCCGATCGCCAGCGGCTTTGTCATCGCTACAGCCGAGCGACGCTATCGCGGCCAGCTCAATATCGTCCGCGCCCCGGTCAAATCGCCGGATCTCCTGCTTTCCTTCGTGGTCAACGGATAGTTGCAGGTGCCATCCGCTGTTTTGGCAGCACACCTTGATCGATACTCGCGACACCGCGCGAAAGTCTGTTCAAAGCTAGGGCCTTGGTGCATCTCACCTCGCTAAATTAACCACCCATTAAGTTTTCATGCGCGTCTGCATATCGGAGTATGCAGCTTGGCGCACGCCCCCGTTGCAATCACCCAAATCTCGCTGCTCTGCTACGGCCAGCAAGAAATTTGGGGATGGGCTATGGCAACCTCCGTTGACCAGGGAATTCTTTCGGCAACCGCAACTGGCAGCGATGCACTGCTCGAACGGGCGCAACCGTTGTCGGAAGCACAGCTTCTCGCGCAGGCCACCGAGCCGGCAGCAAATGCCGACCCTGTTCCCGTTGACGCTGGCTCGGGCCAGCCTATCCAGGCGGCTCAGCCAAATGCCACGCCGCTAGCCCAGGCCAATGCTGCCGAATATGCAGCCGATGCGTCCAATGTTGTCCATCTGCCCGCCAACATTTCCGTCGACAACATCAAGGTCGACGGCAAGAACCTGATCCTCGAGCAAGCCGACGGCACCGAAATCGTCGTCAAGGATGCCGCCTCCAACGTGCCGACTTTCATGCTCGGCGACGTCGAGCTTCCGCGCGTGGCGCTGATCGCTGCGCTTGAAGCAGGCGGCGTCGACGTTGCTTTTGGTCCGGACGGATCGATTTCGGTCGGACCTGGCTCTGCGAACAGTTCCGGTGGCAATTTCGAAACTCCGGTCGGCGGCATCGGCAACGGCTTCGACCTCTCGGCCCTGCTGCCGCCAACGGCGTTGCAGTTCCCGCAATATGAAAACCGCGAACTCTATCCGGGCCTCCGCCGCAACCGCGCGCCGGACATGCTCGATTTCGCAGTGCGGGTATCAGAAGAAGGACTGCAGGGCGGCATTGCAGATGACTCGGGAAGCAGCGATACGACCGACCAGCCCATTGCGACCGGCACGTTTCCGGCGACCGATGCGGATGGCGATCCGCTGTCGTATGCGTTTGGTTTGCCAAGCCTGCCTTCAGGCATGGCGGACTTGTACTCCGGCAGTAGCAAGATCGAATGGAGTGGACAGGGTACGGATCAGTTGGTTGGCATGGCGAATGGCGCGCCGATCATAACCATCACTGCAACAGGCGACAGCTATTCTGTCGTCCTCTCCGGACCAATCAACCATCCCTTAGGCGGCAGCGAGGATGACCTGACGCTTGTCGTTCCCATCACTGTCAGTGACGGAAAGGGCGGTACGGCAACTGCCAGTATGTCTGTCACTATTGAAGACGACGGCCCCGCAGTCAGCGGGACCGTCGTGGCAAGTGCTGTGACGCTTGACGAGACGAGTGCGGGGCAGAACTTCGTCTCCGGCCCGATCAGCGCCACCAGTGCGGCCGCAATCATCTCGGCGACGCTGCTGTTTGGCGCCGATGGCGCTGCTGCCAGCGGCAGCACCGTCTATGGCCTGCAGCTGACCGGCCCGACCGCCAGCGGTCTTGCCACGGCCAATGGCGACTTCCCCATCACCTTGGTGCAGACCAACGCCACCACCATCACCGGCACCTACCAGGACGGCGGCACCCAGACCGCCTTCACCGTCGTCATCAATGCCAATGGCACACTGACGGTGACGCAGAACGTCGCCCTTGAGCACACCACCGACGGCAGCACGCCCGCCGCCCATGACGATGCGCTCGGCCTCGCCGGCCTGCTCACCGCCACCGTCACCATCACCGACAGCGACGGCGACACCGCCTCGGGCAGCGCCCAGATCGGCAACGCGGTCAGCTTCAAAGACGACGGCCCCGCAGTCAGCGGGACCGTCGTGGCAAGTGCTGTGACGCTTGACGAGACGAGTGCGGGGCAGAACTTCGTCTCCGGCCCGATCAGCGCCACCAGTGCGGCCGCAATCATCTCGGCGACGCTGCTGTTTGGCGCCGATGGCGCTGCTGCCAGCGGCAGCACCGTCTATGGCCTGCAGCTGACCGGCCCGACCGCCAGCGGTCTTGCCACGGCCAATGGCGACTTCCCCATCACCTTGGTGCAGACCAACGCCACCACCATCACCGGCACCTACCAGGACGGCGGCACCCAGACCGCCTTCACCGTCGTCATCAATGCCAATGGCACACTGACGGTGACGCAGAACGTCGCCCTTGAGCACACCACCGACGGCAGCACGCCCGCCGCCCATGACGATGCGCTCGGCCTCGCCGGCCTGCTCACCGCCACCGTCACCATCACCGACAGCGACGGCGACACCGCCTCGGGCAGCGCCCAGATCGGCAACGCGGTCAGCTTCAAAGACGACGGCCCCGCAGTCAGCGGGACCGTCGTGGCAAGTGCTGTGACGCTTGACGAGACGAGTGCGGGGCAGAACTTCGTCTCCGGCCCGATCAGCGCCACCAGTGCGGCCGCAATCATCTCGGCGACGCTGCTGTTTGGCGCCGATGGCGCTGCTGCCAGCGGCAGCACCGTCTATGGCCTGCAGCTGACCGGCCCGACCGCCAGCGGTCTTGCCACGGCCAATGGCGACTTCCCCATCACCTTGGTGCAGACCAACGCCACCACCATCACCGGCACCTACCAGGACGGCGGCACCCAGACCGCCTTCACCGTCGTCATCAATGCCAATGGCACACTGACGGTGACGCAGAACGTCGCCCTTGAGCACACCACCGACGGCAGCACGCCCGCCGCCCATGACGATGCGCTCGGCCTCGCCGGCCTGCTCACCGCCACCGTCACCATCACCGACAGCGACGGCGACACCGCCTCGGGCAGCGCCCAGATCGGCAACGCGGTCAGCTTCAAAGACGACGGCCCCGCAGTCAGCGGGACCGTCGTGGCAAGTGCTGTGACGCTTGACGAGACGAGTGCGGGGCAGAACTTCGTCTCCGGCCCGATCAGCGCCACCAGTGCGGCCGCAATCATCTCGGCGACGCTGCTGTTTGGCGCCGATGGCGCTGCTGCCAGCGGCAGCACCGTCTATGGCCTGCAGCTGACCGGCCCGACCGCCAGCGGTCTTGCCACGGCCAATGGCGACTTCCCCATCACCTTGGTGCAGACCAACGCCACCACCATCACCGGCACCTACCAGGACGGCGGCACCCAGACCGCCTTCACCGTCGTCATCAATGCCAATGGCACACTGACGGTGACGCAGAACGTCGCCCTTGAGCACACCACCGACGGCAGCACGCCCGCCGCCCATGACGATGCGCTCGGCCTCGCCGGCCTGCTCACCGCCACCGTCACCATCACCGACAGCGACGGCGACACCGCCTCGGGCAGCGCCCAGATCGGCAACGCGGTCAGCTTCAAAGACGACGGCCCCGCAGTCAGCGGGACCGTCGTGGCAAGTGCTGTGACGCTTGACGAGACGAGTGCGGGGCAGAACTTCGTCTCCGGCCCGATCAGCGCCACCAGTGCGGCCGCAATCATCTCGGCGACGCTGCTGTTTGGCGCCGATGGCGCTGCTGCCAGCGGCAGCACCGTCTATGGCCTGCAGCTGACCGGCCCGACCGCCAGCGGTCTTGCCACGGCCAATGGCGACTTCCCCATCACCTTGGTGCAGACCAACGCCACCACCATCACCGGCACCTACCAGGACGGCGGCACCCAGACCGCCTTCACCGTCGTCATCAATGCCAATGGCACACTGACGGTGACGCAGAACGTCGCCCTTGAGCACACCACCGACGGCAGCACGCCCGCCGCCCATGACGATGCGCTCGGCCTCGCCGGCCTGCTCACCGCCACCGTCACCATCACCGACAGCGACGGCGACACCGCCTCGGGCAGCGCCCAGATCGGCAACGCGGTCAGCTTCAAAGACGACGGCCCCGCAGTCAGCGGGACCGTCGTGGCAAGTGCTGTGACGCTTGACGAGACGAGTGCGGGGCAGAACTTCGTCTCCGGCCCGATCAGCGCCACCAGTGCGGCCGCAATCATCTCGGCGACGCTGCTGTTTGGCGCCGATGGCGCTGCTGCCAGCGGCAGCACCGTCTATGGCCTGCAGCTGACCGGCCCGACCGCCAGCGGTCTTGCCACGGCCAATGGCGACTTCCCCATCACCTTGGTGCAGACCAACGCCACCACCATCACCGGCACCTACCAGGACGGCGGCACCCAGACCGCCTTCACCGTCGTCATCAATGCCAATGGCACACTGACGGTGACGCAGAACGTCGCCCTTGAGCACACCACCGACGGCAGCACGCCCGCCGCCCATGACGATGCGCTCGGCCTCGCCGGCCTGCTCACCGCCACCGTCACCATCACCGACAGCGACGGCGACACCGCCTCGGGCAGCGCCCAGATCGGCAACGCGGTCAGCTTCAAAGACGACGGCCCCGCAGTCAGCGGGACCGTCGTGGCAAGTGCTGTGACGCTTGACGAGACGAGTGCGGGGCAGAACTTCGTCTCCGGCCCGATCAGCGCCACCAGTGCGGCCGCAATCATCTCGGCGACGCTGCTGTTTGGCGCCGATGGCGCTGCTGCCAGCGGCAGCACCGTCTATGGCCTGCAGCTGACCGGCCCGACCGCCAGCGGTCTTGCCACGGCCAATGGCGACTTCCCCATCACCTTGGTGCAGACCAACGCCACCACCATCACCGGCACCTACCAGGACGGCGGCACCCAGACCGCCTTCACCGTCGTCATCAATGCCAATGGCACACTGACGGTGACGCAGAACGTCGCCCTTGAGCACACCACCGACGGCAGCACGCCCGCCGCCCATGACGATGCGCTCGGCCTCGCCGGCCTGCTCACCGCCACCGTCACCATCACCGACAGCGACGGCGACACCGCCTCGGGCAGCGCCCAGATCGGCAACGCGGTCAGCTTCAAAGACGACGGCCCCGCAGTCAGCGGGACCGTCGTGGCAAGTGCTGTGACGCTTGACGAGACGAGTGCGGGGCAGAACTTCGTCTCCGGCCCGATCAGCGCCACCAGTGCGGCCGCAATCATCTCGGCGACGCTGCTGTTTGGCGCCGATGGCGCTGCTGCCAGCGGCAGCACCGTCTATGGCCTGCAGCTGACCGGCCCGACCGCCAGCGGTCTTGCCACGGCCAATGGCGACTTCCCCATCACCTTGGTGCAGACCAACGCCACCACCATCACCGGCACCTACCAGGACGGCGGCACCCAGACCGCCTTCACCGTCGTCATCAATGCCAATGGCACACTGACGGTGACGCAGAACGTCGCCCTTGAGCACACCACCGACGGCAGCACGCCCGCCGCCCATGACGATGCGCTCGGCCTCGCCGGCCTGCTCACCGCCACCGTCACCATCACCGACAGCGACGGCGACACCGCCTCGGGCAGCGCCCAGATCGGCAACGCGGTCAGCTTCAAAGACGACGGCCCCGCAGTCAGCGGGACCGTCGTGGCAAGTGCTGTGACGCTTGACGAGACGAGTGCGGGGCAGAACTTCGTCTCCGGCCCGATCAGCGCCACCAGTGCGGCCGCAATCATCTCGGCGACGCTGCTGTTTGGCGCCGATGGCGCTGCTGCCAGCGGCAGCACCGTCTATGGCCTGCAGCTGACCGGCCCGACCGCCAGCGGTCTTGCCACGGCCAATGGCGACTTCCCCATCACCTTGGTGCAGACCAACGCCACCACCATCACCGGCACCTACCAGGACGGCGGCACCCAGACCGCCTTCACCGTCGTCATCAATGCCAATGGCACACTGACGGTGACGCAGAACGTCGCCCTTGAGCACACCACCGACGGCAGCACGCCCGCCGCCCATGACGATGCGCTCGGCCTCGCCGGCCTGCTCACCGCCACCGTCACCATCACCGACAGCGACGGCGACACCGCCTCGGGCAGCGCCCAGATCGGCAACGCGGTCAGCTTCAAAGACGACGGCCCCGCAGTCAGCGGGACCGTCGTGGCAAGTGCTGTGACGCTTGACGAGACGAGTGCGGGGCAGAACTTCGTCTCCGGCCCGATCAGCGCCACCAGTGCGGCCGCAATCATCTCGGCGACGCTGCTGTTTGGCGCCGATGGCGCTGCTGCCAGCGGCAGCACCGTCTATGGCCTGCAGCTGACCGGCCCGACCGCCAGCGGTCTTGCCACGGCCAATGGCGACTTCCCCATCACCTTGGTGCAGACCAACGCCACCACCATCACCGGCACCTACCAGGACGGCGGCACCCAGACCGCCTTCACCGTCGTCATCAATGCCAATGGCACACTGACGGTGACGCAGAACGTCGCCCTTGAGCACACCACCGACGGCAGCACGCCCGCCGCCCATGACGATGCGCTCGGCCTCGCCGGCCTGCTCACCGCCACCGTCACCATCACCGACAGCGACGGCGACACCGCCTCGGGCAGCGCCCAGATCGGCAACGCGGTCAGCTTCAAAGACGACGGCCCCGCAGTCAGCGGGACCGTCGTGGCAAGTGCTGTGACGCTTGACGAGACGAGTGCGGGGCAGAACTTCGTCTCCGGCCCGATCAGCGCCACCAGTGCGGCCGCAATCATCTCGGCGACGCTGCTGTTTGGCGCCGATGGCGCTGCTGCCAGCGGCAGCACCGTCTATGGCCTGCAGCTGACCGGCCCGACCGCCAGCGGTCTTGCCACGGCCAATGGCGACTTCCCCATCACCTTGGTGCAGACCAACGCCACCACCATCACCGGCACCTACCAGGACGGCGGCACCCAGACCGCCTTCACCGTCGTCATCAATGCCAATGGCACACTGACGGTGACGCAGAACGTCGCCCTTGAGCACACCACCGACGGCAGCACGCCCGCCGCCCATGACGATGCGCTCGGCCTCGCCGGCCTGCTCACCGCCACCGTCACCATCACCGACAGCGACGGCGACACCGCCTCGGGCAGCGCCCAGATCGGCAACGCGGTCAGCTTCAAAGACGACGGCCCCGCAGTCAGCGGGACCGTCGTGGCAAGTGCTGTGACGCTTGACGAGACGAGTGCGGGGCAGAACTTCGTCTCCGGCCCGATCAGCGCCACCA
>CBDIHR010000002.1:0-735256 GCA_965279395.1 Aminobacter sp. | reverse complement strand
GGATAGTCGACCACCTTGGGCCGCTCGGCAGCTCCGGGCTCGAACTTCCAGAACCACGCAGCAAGCGAACCGGCCTCGTCGGCGAGTTCGCGGGCACGTTTGGCGTTGTTGATCGTCGAGACGATCTTGCCGCGATGGCGCACGATGCCGGGATTGCCGAGCAGGCGTTCGATGTCAGTCTCGCCATATTCGGCGACCTTATCGAAGTCGAAGCCGGAAAATGCCTCGCGGAAATTGTCGCGCTTGCGCAGGATCGTCAGCCACGACAGACCCGACTGGAAGCCTTCGAGGCAGATCTTTTCGAACAGCCTGATATCATTGGCGACCGGCCGGCCCCATTCATTGTCGTGATAGTGCAGATAATCCGGCAGCGCCCCCGGCCAGAAGCAGCGCATTGCTCCATCCGCTCCCAGCATCAGGCCCGTCTTTTTCTCTTCCATCACACATCCGTCCGTTAACCGCCTGAAGGCGCTGATTTACCCGTGCTTTACCAGACTCCTGAACCGGGCGGTAACCACACCAAAAGCTTTCCAGACAATCTCGCATTTTAAGCAACCCGATTCACGTTTCGGTGGGAACGCCCGGACAACATGACCCTGAACCGGGGAATGGCAGTTGCCTGACCCGCGGTGACGATCGAGTTGAGAGTGCGTCCATGAGAAAACCTCTGATCCTTCTGGCATCCGTTGCCATGCTGGCCGAGCTGGCCGCACCGGCTTTCGCCTATGACCGCTACGCCGAGCGGCCGCCTGTCGTTGTGAGCCCCGACCTCTCCGCCCCGTGGGTGCTGCAGCTCGGCCGCAACCCCGGCCAGGTGATGCCCAGGCAGCAGCGACGCCAGCAACCAGCCCAGGCACAAGCCAAACCAACGGCGCCACGCAGCGCGCCTCGCACCGCCCAGCGCCAGAAGACGCGGCCCGACGGGGTGCAGACAGCGGCCCTGCGCGCGCCGGAGAAGCGCTCGGTCAAGCCACAGATCAACCCGATCTACCTGCCGCAGACGGTCGCCTATGACGGCGGCGAGAAGGCAGGCACGATCATCATCGATACCAGCGAGAACTTCCTCTACCTCGTGCAGGCTGACGGCCAGGCGCGGCGCTACGGCGTCGGCACCGGCAAGCCGGGCTTCGAATGGTCGGGAACGCACAAGGTGACATCGAAGCGCGAATGGCCGGAATGGCGTCCGCCAGCTGAGATGATCGCGCGCGAACGCGCCAAGGGCCGCGTGCTGCCGGCGATGATGACCGGTGGCCCGGAAAACCCGCTCGGCGCGCGCGCGCTTTATCTCGGCTCGACGCTGTACCGCATCCACGGAACCAACCAGCCATGGACCATTGGCGGGGCTGTGTCCTCGGGCTGTATTCGCATGCGCAACGAAGATGTCATGGACCTTTACGAACGGGTCGCCGTCGGCACCAACGTCGTGGTCAGATAACTCCTGTTTACGGGGGCGGAGCCGGTCGCAAGACCAGGCTCCCAAGCAAAAGGGCAGCACGGCGGAAGACCGTGCTGCCCTTTTCGCATTCCGAAAGAGAGGTCCGGAAACTGCCTCGGATTGGCTTTTCAGGAAAATTTGTTTAACATGGATGAAATTTGATCGGATCGACCCTTTTCATCCCAGACGGGCCGAAGTATCCCGGGGTTATCCCAAGCCGATGACCGCCGAAGGAAGACAAATGCCGCCGCTCGACGACAACCGCTATCTCAAAGGCGGCCCCGTGGCCGCCCGCATCATCGCCGAAGTCCGCGCCGCCGCACAGCAGGCGACCGACGAAGGATTTCGCCCCAAGCTCGTTTCGATCACTGTCGGCGACGTCGCTGCGGTGGATGTCTATGTCCGCAACCAGCGTGCCAAGGCGGAACTTGCCGGCATCGATTTCGAAGAGCGGCGCTTTCCGGCGGAGCTGACGGCTGGCGAACTGGAAGCCGCCATCCACGGCATGAATGCCGACCCGCGTATCACCGGCATCATCATCCAGCGGCCGGTACCTGCGCACATCCCGATCAAGGCGATCCAGGCGGCGGTGCATCCGCTCAAGGACGTCGAAGGCATGCATCCGGCCTCGATCGGCAACATTGTCTACAACGAGCTCGACCTCGCGCCCTGTACGGCGGCGGCCTCGGTTGAATTGCTCAAGGCCACCGGGCTCGAACTCAAGGGCCTCGAGGTCGTCGTTGTCGGGCACTCCGAGATCGTCGGCAAGCCGATCGCATTCCTTTTGATGAGCGAAGGCGCAACGGTGACGGTATGCCATCACATGACGCGCTCGCTGGCGGCGCATGCGCGCCGCGCCGATGCGCTGTTCGTCGCCGTCGGCAAGCCCAGGCTGATCAAGGCCGACATGGTCAAGCCGGGGGCAGCTGTGATCGACATCGGCATCAATGCCGAGACCCTGCCGGACGGCTCAAGCCGCATTGTCGGCGACGTCGACACCGAAAGCGTCAAGGAAGTGGCGTCGTGGATCACGCCGGTGCCGGGCGGCGTCGGCCCCGTCACGGTGGCGATCCTGTTGCGCAACACGATGGTGGCGCTCAACCGCCAGCGTGCGGTCTATCGCGCGACGTTCGGAACAGCCGAAGCAACGCTGGCGGCGGAATAGGGCTTTGCGCCGGCTCGCGCCGGCGCTCCCTGCCTGCCGGTGCTACAGCCGCCAGGTGTCCTGCTGGATCGGCTGCGACGCGACCGGATTTGCAACCATCTGCAACCCGTTGGTGACGACGATCGGGGAACCGTCAGGCACCCGTTCGTAAAGGTCGATGACGTCCTGGTTGATCAGGCGGACGCAACCTGAGGAGACCGACTTGCCGATCGAGGCCCATTCGGGTGAGCCGTGCAGGCGGAAGAGCGTGTCCTTGTCGTCCTGGAATATGTAGAGCGCACGCGCGCCGAGCGGGTTTTGCACGCCGGGCTGCATGCCGCCTTCCCACTCGTTCTTGCCGGGGATCTGGCGGGCGCGGTATTTTTCCAGCTCGGGCTGACGGTCGATCATCTCATTGGGCGGGAACCAGCGCGGCCAGGTCTGCTTCCATTCGATGACGCCTCGGCCGGCCCATTCGAAACCTGCGCGGCCGAGGCCGACACCGTAGCGAATTGCCTCGCCATTGTCGGCGACGACGTAGAGAAAATGGCCGGCCGTATCGATGACCACCGTGCCCGGCGCCTCGCCGGTCGGATCGGTCACCACCTGGCGGTAGTATTGCGGATCGATCTTCTTGAAGGGCACGCCCGGAATGTCATAGCCGTTGTCGTTGACCGGCGCATACATCATCTGCGGGTCGGCGAATGACGGGTCGTTGCGCATTGTCGGCGGCGGGGGTGCGACGGGAAACGCCGGTTCATAGGCCACCCGCTCGCTGCGCGTCGTCGAGCATGCAGACAGGACGGCCGATGCCGCGCCAGTTGCTGCGAGGGCCAGCAACCTGCGGCGGGTGAATGTCGACATAGAAGCTTCCAGTGCGATTTCGATCTGCTGCAACGCACGGAGCCTTCGCATGTTCCACCCGCCGAGTTCAATCCCGAACGGTACAGGCGGCGGTCAACTCTGGTTGTAGTCGCTGCGCATCGGCTGCCACATCGAGATGTCGCGTGGGGCGGCCAGCAGCTCTTCGAGCGCGGCGTGCCATTCCTCGCGATAGGGCCGCTTGAGCTGCACGTCGAGCACGTCCTGATGATCGGCCCAGGTCTCCTGCAGCAGAAAATGGTTTGCGTCGCCCAGGTCGCTGTTCAGCGTGGCGCTGACGAACATCGGCTCATGCCGCATCGCGTCGAGCACGCCGTTGAGCAACTTGAGAAAGCGCGCGCGCTGTTCGGGGCGGACGGTGAAGCCGATGACGTAGGTTACGCTCATTTCCAGTTTCCTCGTGATGGTTCGGCAAGGCGCCGACCGCATGACGATGAAAATGCCAGAGCCGCGCGCAGCTTCAATGACTTCAGAGGTAATAGCTTCGATTTACTGCGCGACGGGCCGACAGGCGTTCACTCGGCTGCCAGCAGCGCGGCGGGCAGCCCGGCTGGCTTTTCACCACCATAGGCCCAGTCGAGCAGCTTGACCGTATGGATCACCGGAATGTTCGCCGCCGAGGCGATCTGGGTGATGCAGCCGATATTGCCGGTGGCGACCAGCGCAGCACCGGTGGCCTCGATGTTCTTGACCTTGCGGTCGCGCAGGCGGGCCGAAATCTCCGGCTGCATGATGTTGTAGGTGCCGGCCGAGCCGCAGCACAGGTGCCCTTCGCGCGGTTCCTTGACGACAAAGCCGGCCCGGGTCAGCAGTTCCTTCGGCTGGCGGGTGATCTTCTGGCCATGCTGCATCGAGCACGCCGAGTGATAGGCGACCGTCAGGCCGGGCTTGTGCTGGGGTTCGGGCAAGTCAAGCGTCGCCAGATACTCGGTGACGTCCTTGGCCAGCGCCGAAACCCGCGCCGCCTTTTCGGCGTAGGCCGCATCGAGCCGCAGCATGAAGCCGTAATCCTTGATCGTGGTGCCGCAGCCCGACGCCGTGATGACGATGGCGTCGAGCCCGCCATTTTCGATCTCGCGCGTCCAAGCGTCAACATTCTGCCGCGCCGAGGAGAGCGCTGCCTCCTCGCGGCCCATGTGGTGGACGAGCGCGCCGCAGCAGCCCTCGCCCTTGGGCACCACGACCTCGATGCCGAGCCGGGTGAGCAGCGAAACCGTCGCCTCGTTGATGCCGGGTTCGAGCACCGGCTGGGCGCAGCCGGTGAGGATGGCGACACGGCCATTTTTCTGGCCCTTCGCAACATGGGTGCCAGGCGAAGCCATGGCCGATGCGGCAGGAACAGTCGCGGGCGCCAGCCTGAGCATCGCTGCAAACGGCTTCAGCGCAGGCACGGCATCGAAGGCATTGGCGAAAGGCCGGCCAAGGCGGGCCAGTTTCAGCGCCGCACGGAACCGCGCGGGATATGGCAGCACCGCTGCCAGCACGCCGCGCGTCAGCCGGTTCATCAGCGGGCGCTTGTAAGTCTTCTCGATATGGGCGCGGGCGTGGTCGACGAGATGCATGTAGTTCACGCCCGACGGGCATGTGGTCATGCAGGCGAGACAGGACAGGCAGCGGTCGATGTGAGTGACGATCTCCTTGTCCGCCGGACGGCCGTTCTCCAGCATGTCCTTGATCAGGTAGATGCGGCCACGCGGCGAATCCAGCTCGTTGCCGAGCGTCACATAGGTCGGGCATGTCGCCGTGCAGAAGCCGCAATGCACGCATTTGCGCAGGATCTTCTCCGACTCCGCGACATGCGGATCGGCGAGCTGGGCGGTGGTGAAATTGGTCTGCACGGCGTTATGGCACTCTTTTCGGTGGCTAGATCAGCCAGCTCTCGGGATTCTTGATCGGCTCGCCGCGCCCCAGCGCCTGCAGGCCGATGATGCAACGCACGATGAACCAGACGGCAACCGCAAACATCAGGATGAAGCCGATGAACACCATCATCAGCACCAAGGACACCAGCGCGTAGAGCAGGCCGATCCAGAAGGTGCGGATGAGCCAGGTGTAATGGGTTTCGACAAAGCCGCCTGCCTTGCCGCGGTTCATGTAGGCCAGAACGATGCCGACGATGCCGCTGATGCCGATGACCAGGCCGGCGAGATACAGGATGTAGATCACCTGGACGTTGGTCGGGCCCGGATCGAGCCAGCGGTCGGTCTGGCGCGGCGTGAAATTCGGTGGTGTTTCGCTCATGACATGGCTCCCTTAGCTGCACCCGCCAAGGTAGCAGAGTCGGGCGAATGCACCATCCGGCCGGGGTTGAGGATGGCCTTGGGGTCGAACTCGGCCTTGAGACGGGCCGAAAGGGCTGCCAGTGCCGCCGGTTGCGGCTCGAAGACAGGCACGGCAGCACGCCAGGCGGGTGCGGCGCGGACGAGCGTGGCATGACCGCCGCCGAACTTGCGGATCAAGGCACGCAGCAATTCGGCTTCCGGCTCGTCCTCCATGCGCAGCCAGACAAGCCCACCCTGCCAGTCGTAGAAAGCGTCGGCCGCCGCCTGCATGCGCAGCGCCAGCACCATGTGGTGGGCGTTGGCCGGCGGCATCGAAATGCGCCAGACCGGCTTGTCGCTGCCGTCGGCGAAGGGACTGACATCGCGTACATCGCGCCAAAGTGCCCGCGACGCGTCCTCGGTGACTTCCTCAAGAGGGCCGGCATTGCCGAGCAGCTGCCGGAGCTGGCCGAGGCGATAGGCAACCGATGGGCCGAAGCCTTCGACACGCAGCAGGGTGGCCGGATCGCCACCGAGAGTACCGTCGAGGACACGCGCGGCCATGCGCTCGGGTAGATGGGCGGCGGAAGACACCTCGGCGCTGGAGCCCATGGCGATCGACATCGCCGCCGTGGCGTTGTCGTCGAGCAGGCCGCGAATGATCAGCGTGGTTTCGGTTTCGGCTGCCGGCAGCACCTTGAAGGTGACGTCAGTCGTTACCGCGAGCGTGCCCCAGGAACCGGCCATGACCTTGGACAGGTCGTAGCCGGTGACATTCTTGACGACGCGCCCGCCCGACTTGAAGGCCTCGCCGCGCCCCGACACGGCATGGATGCCAAGGATATGGTCACGGGCAGCCCCCGCCTTGAGCCGGCGCGGCCCGGCTAAGTTGGCGGCGAGCGCCCCACCAATGGTGCCGCGCCCCGGCGCCTCGCCGAGCAGCGGACCGTAGTCCATCGGCTCGAAATCGAAGCGCTGGCCATTGTCGGCGAGTAGCTTTTCGATTTCGGCCAGCGGCGTGCCTGACTTGGCCGACAGCACCAGCTCGGCCGGCTCGTACAGCGTGACGCCCGTGACCTTCGACAGGTCGAGCGTGTGCTCGGTCTGCAGCGGACGGCCAATGCCGCGCTTGGAGCCGTGACCGAAGATCTCGAGCGGCGCTTCCTCGGCAGCGGCCCACTGGACGGCGGCAAGGACGTCGGCGGAGGTGGTGGGGGTGAAGGTGGTCATGATTTTGCTGTCGCCCCTCTCCGCCTCGCTGCGCTCGGCACCTCTCTCCAAAGGGGCGAGGAACCCAAGCTTTGCAAGAACGCCGAGTTTGAGATGATTTCAGGCCTTGAAGGCCGGCGCAGCATCACAGGACCGGACTTCCTCGCCCCTTTGGGGAGAGGTGCCGAGCGCAGCGAGGCGGAGAGGGGTCCGATCATAGAACGTCTCCCTCTTCCGGTCGCGCAAAGACAAACCTGAGGTCCGCAACCGCAACGTCCTCGTTCAGCTGTCCGGCAAGGGCTGCAAGGATCGTTGAACAGACGCTCACCCTGGCCTTGACCGCATCTGCGCTGGAGAAGCGCAAGACAGAATAGCCCTGCCCTCGCATGAACTCGTCGCGCTGGCGATCGTGGTCGCTACCCACGTGCTGCGAGCCGTCAAGCTCGACGACCAGCTTGGCCTGTCTACAGGCAAAATCGGCGAAATACGGGCCCAGTGGCATCTGGCGAACAAATTTGTGGCCGCCCAAGCGCTTTGCCTTGAGTTCGTCCCACAGCAGCGCCTCGGCCATGTTGTCGCCATGTCTGAGGGCCCGGGCACGGCGGTTGGTCTCGTCAGGACGACGACGGGTTGCGTGCGTCATCGCCCCTCTCCGCCTCGCTGCGCTCGGCACCTCTCCCCAAAGGGGCGAGGAAGCCATGCTGGAGAAGGGACCGCCGCCCATCACAACCTATGCTCCCGAAGCTTTTCGAGGGTAGCAGCCCCACGCGGCGACAGGCGGTAGCCGACGTCGAGGCTTTCGGTCAGGCCGAGTTCCTTGAGCTTGCGCACGTCCTGCTTGAACTTCAGCTTTTCGACGCCGAGGCGGTCGGCGAGGGTTGCGGCCGATAGCTCTGGGTTCTGGCCGATCAGGCGCAGGATCGAGGGAAAGTAGCCGGGCACAGTGCTGTCCCATTTGGCGAAGCGTGCGGCGAGCGCGTGCCAATCGGCATCGCTGAGATCGGCCGCGTCGCGCAGCGCCAACCGAGAGTCCGTCTCGATGCCGTCGAAGACGATGCGATAAAGGCTGCGATCGGCGCCGTCGCGGAGGTCGGCGGCCAGTGCGGCGCGGTCGGCAAAACCGGCGGCGCGGGCGTCGGCATCGGTCAGCACGGTCTCGTCAACGGTATCCACCGAGGCGATGCGGACCACGCCGGCGGCCGTGCGCAGGCCGGTGCCGGCCTTGACCGTCGGCCGCTGCCAGCGGCGGAAGGCGAGCGTGATGTCGCCGCGCACAATACCTTCGAGGATGGATTGCTTGAGCAGCATCGCTCAAAACCTCGGAATGTCGGGGAAGGCCATCTGGCCGCGGTGGACGTGCATGCGGCCAAGTTCGGCGCAGCGGCGCAGCTGCGGGAAGACCTTGCCGGGGTTGAGCAGGTGGTTGGGATCGAAGGCGCATTTGACCCGCATCTGCTGGTCGAGGTCGATTTCGTTGAACATTTCCGGCATCAGGTCGCGCTTTTCGACGCCGACCCCATGCTCGCCGGTCAACACGCCGCCGACCTTGACGCAAAGGCGCAGGATGTCGGCGCCGAAGGCCTCGGCCTTTTCGAGTTCGCCCGGCTTGTTGGCATCGTAGAGGATGAGCGGGTGGAGATTGCCGTCGCCGGCGTGGAAGACGTTGGCAACGCCGAGGCCGTACTGCTCCGACAGCTCGCGCATGCCGGCAAGCACGCGCGGCAGCTCCTTGCGCGGGATGGTACCGTCCATGCAGTAATAGTCGGGCGAGATGCGGCCAACGGCGGGAAATGCCGCCTTGCGCCCGGCCCAGAAGGTCAGCCGCTCCTGCTCGGACTGCGAGACGCGGCAGGTGGTGGCGCCGTTGGCATTGGCGATCGCCTCGACCAGGCCGATCAGGTGATCGACCTCGACGGCGGGACCATCCAGCTCGACGATCAACAGCGCCTCGCATTCCAGGGGGTAGCCGGCATGGACAAAATCCTCGGCGGCGTGGATCGCCGGGCGGTCCATCATCTCCATGCCGCCGGGAATGATACCGGCGCCGATAATGTCGGCGACGCACTGGCCGCCCTGCTCGCTGGTGGGAAAGCCGATCAGCAGCGCCCGCGCCGTCTCCGGCTTCTTGAGAATGCGGACAGTGACCTCGGTAACGACGCCCAAAAGGCCCTCGGAGCCGGTCATGACACCGAGCAGATCATAGCCTTCGGCATCGAGATGCTTGCCGCCAAGGCGCACGACCTCGCCACTCATCAGCACCATTTCGATGCCGAGCACGTTGTTGGCGGTCAGGCCGTATTTCAGGCAGTGCACGCCGCCGGAATTCTCGGCGACATTGCCGCCGATCGAGCAGGCGATCTGCGACGAGGGATCGGGGGCGTAATAGAAGCCGTCCTGCTCGACCGCATGGGTGATGCCGAGATTGGTGACACCGGGCTGGGCGGTGACGGTGCGGTTGGGATAGTCGATCTCGATGATGCGGTTGAAGCGGCTCATGACGACCAGCACCGCATCCTCAAGCGGCAGCGCGCCGCCGGAGAGCGAGGTGCCCGAACCGCGCGGCACGACGCGGATGTTGCGGTCGTTGCAATATTTGAGCAGGCGCGAGACCTGGGCGACCGTCTCGGGCAGCACCACGACAAGCGGCAATTGCCGGTAGGCGGTGAGGCCGTCGCTTTCGAAGGCCCGCATCTCGTTGACCGTGTCGACCACGCCCTCGCCCGGCACGATGATGCGCATGTCGGCGACGATCTCGGCGCGGCGGGCAAGCGTTGCCGCATCGGGCTTGGGCATCGATATGCCGGACATCGGTCACCTTCGGTCGACAACTGGTAAAAAGCTTTTACCAGTTGGCGCCAACGCATGCAAACCGAACGAAGGTCGATGGCCGCAGTAGCCCGGCGCGCGGCATCGGCAGCGTCAATCTGCCGCTGCCTTCCAGACGCTGGAAGGTGCGCCGGCTATTCGCCGGCCAAGGCCTTCGGCTCTTCGTGGGCGCGCCGCACGCGGCGCACGCCCCACCACACAAGCAGGATCGCCAGTGGCACCGAGGCCGCGGTGACGACTTCAGGAGCGAAGAAATGATCCACCGCCGAGGCGCCCTTGGCGACATAGCCGATCAGGCCGACGACATAGTAGGACACGGCGGCAACCGACAGGCCCTCGACGGTCTGCTGCAGGCGCAGCTGCAGCCGGGCGCGGTTGTTCATCGAGGCGAGCAGATCGCGGTTCTGCTTTTCGACCTCGACGTCGACCCAGGTGCGGAGCAGCGTGGTGGCGCGGGTGAGTTTACGCGACAGGTTGGCCTGGCGCTCCTCGACCGAACGGCAGGTGCGCATGGCGGGCGCGACGCGGCGCTTGAGGAAACCGGCCCAGGTGTCGTAGCCGGCGACAACCTCCTCTTCGAGTGCCTCAAGGCGCTCGCGGACGATGCCGTCATAAGCCTTGCTGGCGCCGAAGCGGTAGAGGCTGGAGGCGGCATCGGCCTCGAGTTCGGCGGCAAGCTCGGTGAGGTCGGCAAGCAGCGCCTGGCTGTCGCGGGTCTCCGTCGCCTTCATTTCGCGCGTCGCCTGGGCAAGCCGGTCCTCGATGCGGCGGACACGGCTGGACAGCGACAGCGCCATGGGCAGGCCGAGCATGGCCAGCGTCCGATAGGTCTCGATGTCGATCAGCCGCTGCGAAAGCGCGCCGGTCCGGGCGGGCGTCAGGCCGCGATCAAGCACGAGGATGCGCGTCAGGCCGTCACCATCCTGGCGAAAGTCGGTAACGATGGCGGCAGCGCCATTCTCGACGATCGAGTAGCACAGGCTGGTCGGGTCGAAGCCGGCGATCAGCTTCTCGTTCGCCGGCGTCCACTTGCGGATTTCGAGCCGGATCCCCGAAATGACGGTGCCGGGCGGGCTGAAGCCGTTGCCGAAGGGCGACGCCTCCTGCGAACGGCTGCTTTCGCTGAGCGGGCCTTCCCACAGATAGGTCGAAAACTCGGTGTGGCGCTCCCAGCTCAGCGAGCCTTGCCCCCACTTCATGGCGTGATGGCGGGCCTGGCGATCGGGCGCGGCGATGCCGAGGCGGCGGGAAAGTTCGGAAAGCACGGCCTGGTCGACGGCCGATCCGCCCTCGGTCATGAAGGAAAGCTGGACCAGCACGCGCGGGCTGTCGACGAGCGGATGCGGCCGCGAATGGACCTCGCCAAGCGCACCGGGACGCCCCTCATGGGCCGGAAAGCCCATGACGCTGCCGGTCGAACGCGGCAGGAATTCCAATGAGGACGGCTCGGCTGTCACGTACGGATCCCTCGATGCCAGACCTTCCTGCCTCTAGGTAAGTTTGCCGCAACAGGCAAACGCCAACTTTAGCGGGGGCTGATAGTGTGCCTCACAAACGGCATTCCCGGATACTGCCGGACTGGATAAATAATTTGACCAGTCGGGGGCCACGCACCTATCCTTGTGGCCAGGACAGAGGTTCCGGACAGCACCCTTGAGCGACATATTTTCCAGGATCGAGCATTCGCGCACGGCGGATGAGGTGGTGCAGCAGATCGAGAGCCTGATCCTCGAAGGCGTGCTGCGCGCCGGCGACAGGCTGCCCGGCGAGCGCGAGATGGCCAAGCAGTTCGACGTGTCGCGGCCGATCCTGCGCGATGCGCTGAAAGCGCTCGAAGCGCGCGGGCTGATGGTGACGCGCCACGGCGGCGGCACCCATGTCGCCGACGTTATCGGCGAGGTGTTTTCCAAGCCGGTGATGGAGCTGATCGTCAACCACCGCAAGGCGGCGGCCGACTATCTCGAATACCGCCGCGAGATCGAGGGACTGGCTGCGGAATATGCGGCGCAGCGGGCGACGGCGGAAGACCTCGCCTTGCTCGACGGCATCGTGGCCCGGATGGAGGCGGCGCATGCCCGCGCCGACCCCACGGAAGAAGCGGCGATCGACGTCGAGTTCCATCATGCGGTCGGCGAATGCGCCCACAACATCATCCTGCTGCACACGCTGCGCTCGTGCTACAAGCTTCTGTCGGACGGCGTGTTCACCAACCGGCTGGTGGTGTTCACCGTCAGCGGCACGCGCGACGTGCTGCTCGAGCAGCACAAGGCGATCCATCGCGCGGTCGTGGCGGGAGATCCCGCCGCGGCGCGCAAGGCGGCGATGGACCACATCACCTACCTGGAGCGTGCCATGGCCGAGGCGGAACGCAGCGGCGACTGGCAGCGCATCTCGCGCCTCAGGCTCAGGCAGCGTACCGACGGCACCGAGGCGGGCCGGAAGCCGTGACTGGAGTGCACTATCTCGACGCCCGGGGTCCCGACGGCATCCGTATCTATGCCATCGGCGACATTCACGGCCATCTCGACCTGCTGCGCGACATGCATGCGCGCATTGCCGAAGAAATTGCGCGCGACAAGCCCGCAGACTGGCGCATCGTTCACCTCGGCGACCTCGTCGACAGAGGCCCCGACAGTGCGGGCGTGATCGCGTTCCTGATCGCTGCCGTGGCGCGCGATAGGCGCAACATCGTGCTGGCGGGAAATCACGACGTCGGCTTTCTCGATTTTCTTGCCCAGCCCGACCCCGACAGCCTGTTTGCGCGGCATGGTGGGCGCGAGACTGCACTTTCCTACGGTATCGATCTGAGGATGGAGGATGCCGACAGCCTGAGCCACAGCCATTGCGAGCTGGCGGCGGCCGTGCCGGACAGCCATCTGAGCTTCCTGCGCGCCCTGCCCCGCTCGGCGTCGTTCGGCGATTTCTTCTTCTGCCACGCCGGCATTCGCCCGGGCGTCGCCCTGGATCGGCAGGATTCGGAAGATCTCATCTGGATCCGCAACGAATTCCTGCGTTATCCCGGCCTGCACCCGAAGGTCATCGTGCACGGGCACACACCGCAGGCGGAGCCCGAGGTGCTGGCCAACCGTGTCAATGTCGACACCGGCGTGTTCCATTCAGGCGTATTGACCGCACTTGCCGTCGATGGCGCGGAAAAACGGCTGATGTCGGTAAGAATTCCTGGAATTAGCGGGCGGCTGCGGTGACGCCGTAGCCGTCGACCGCATGATGGTCGGCCGCGGCATCCGCGGCATAAATCCCGAAGCCGCCGAGCACGATGGCCGACAGCATGGCGAAGGACAGAAGCGCTGCTTTCAAGGGAGTCATCTCAGGTTGAGCTTCCTGCATCCTGCACGAACGGAGTTACGAATAAGTTTCCGAAAAGCTTAAGCTGCACCGCGGTCGCGCGGCATCACGGCCGTGCTTCTAGGGTGGTTCTGTATCGGGCTTGTGTCGCACTGCACTCAGAGATGGTTCATTCGCGATACCATCGCCAGCTAGCACAAGGCTGTCTTTAGAAAGGCTTGCCGGCACAATCCAGCCGGCAGATGACTATGCACAGCGGATTATTTTCGACGTGCCAAAAATGTCACTGAACAGCGGCTGTCGCCGTCAGATGGCGGCTACCCAGGCGCGCGCCAGCGCGAGGCCAGCCGCATCGGCATCGGGGCCGTCACGGGCGGCTTCGACTTCGTGCCGCTCGGGCCAATCGGGATGGCGCCTGGCGATGGTCTCGGCAAAGGCATCGCTCCATTGGCGCACCAGCGGCCGGTCGGCCTCGAAATGGAACTGGATGCCGTAGCCGGCACGGCCGATACGGAAAGCCTGGTTGCCGGTGACCGAACTGCCGGCAAGGCGCACCGCATCCTCGGGCAAGGTGAAGGTGTCGTCGTGCCACTGGAAGATCGGAAAGCGCTGGGGCAAATCGCTGAAGACGAGATCGTCCTGGGCTTCGTCGGTCAGCGTGATGCCGTGCCAGCCGAATTCGGTCGAGCCGCCGATGCGATTGTGACCGCCAAAGGCGCGTGCCAGGAGCTGGCCGCCAAGGCAGATGCCGAGCACCGCCTTGTCCTTTTCGACAAAATCGCGGGAGAGCTCGAGCAGAGCGGGGAAATGGGGCGAATGCGCATCGTCACGCGCATTCTGGCCGCCGCCAAGCATGACCATCGCGTCATGACCGTCGGCATCGGCCGGCAAGGCATCGCCGAGATAGGCGTTGCACTGGTCGATCGTGGCCTCAACCTCGGCAAGGGCAGCGCCAAGCTGGCCAAGGCCGGTGCCTTCATAATTCTGGACGACGAGGACGCGCATCTCGGCCTTTCCGGCGGACGGTGACAAAGTTGCGGCGAGCCCTATCATGCAGCCCGCCACGCAGCCAAGAAGGATCGGCTATGCCACTGCAGAACCGGGTCGACCCCTTCGGCGAAATCCATGCGACACCCGAGCGCGGCATGTTCACCGGCAATCGCGGCATCATCCATGATCCCGAGACGAAATCATTGTTGAAGAAGCGCTGGGCGACCAAGGCCTGGATCACTTGCGCGCTGCATTTCAAGGAGGTCCGCCGCGTGCCCATGGGTCGCAATCGCCCCGGCGGCCTGACTGGCTGGACCGAGCTGTTTTTTCTCGACGAGGTGACAGCACTCGCCGCCGGGCACCGGCCTTGTTTCTACTGCAGGCACCAGCGCGCCAAGGCGTTCGCTGCCGCTTACTCCAGCGCTTCCGGTACGGACGAACCGAAGGTCGGCGAGATCGATGGCCGGCTGCATCTGGAGCGACTGGCTTCGGGCGGGAAGCCGGTGGAACTGGACCGGCACGGGCTCAAACTGCTGCCCGAAGGCGCGATGTTTTCCGACGGCGCTTCCGACTATGCGGTGTGCGCCGGCAAGGCCCTGCGCTGGAGTTTTGGCGGCTACGATGCAACGCTCGGTTTCGACGAGATTGCCGACACCGACATGTGCATCGTTACGCCGGCGACGACCCTTGCGGTGCTGCGTCAGGGCTATGCGCCGGAATGGCATCCGAGCGCCGGGCGGCTTTCTGCAGGGGGGTAGCTCCGCCGCGAGCGGCACGGTGAGCATCAAGCATTGCCGCGAAATAGGCCGGCGGGATGGTCATGACCAGCGACGCGCGACGTCCGAGGATCTTGAACGACATGCCCGTTTCGGCGCGCCGCGCCATCTCGTCCTCGGTCAGGCCGATACCGATGGTCTCCTCGACCTGGCACGCGGCACCGCAACCAATGCGCTCGCGATCGATGACGATAGTCTCGAGCTTCGCCCCATCGGCATAGGCCTGCTTGAGATACACCCGCTTGGGGAACTTGCCGGCGACGACGATCTGGAAACGGTTGTTGACCTTGTCGTTGTCCGAGTTGGTCCAGCTGCGGATTTGGTAGTTGCTCATCATCAAATGCTGGTGGATCAGCGGGCCAATGACGTCGGTCGATCCGGTATGCGGATCGTGCCGCACCAGTATGTGACGCGCGACCTGCGTCCGGTCGGCCGGTGCAACCATCGGCACGCCATAGAACACGGCGGACTCGACACTGCACCCGAACAGCAAAAGACACGCAGCAACGACACGAAAGATCGCCATCTCCGCCCCCCGGCAAAGAATGAACATAACATGAACATTTGCATCTGAAAAGACACCGCAATGCTGGCACTTGACCGCCGCCGCGGGCTGCCGCATTGCTCGGCCATGCGCGCAAACTACAAGATGCAACGGCTGTTCGTGCCTGATGACCTCTCTTCCGGTGCGGCGTTCGATGCCGATCTGCAGCAGAGCCACTACCTCATCCATGTGCTTCGCCTCGGCGAGGGCGCGGAAGTGCTGCTGTTCAATGGCCGCGACGGCGAATGGTCGGCCCGTATCTCGGGCAGGACCAAAAAGGCGGTGCGGCTCGAGGTCTTGGAACTGCAGCGGCCGCAGCCCTCACATCCCGACCTTGTCTACTGCTTTGCGCCGCTCAAGGTCGGCCGGCTCGACTACCTCGTTCAGAAGGCCGTCGAGATGGGCGCTGGCACTTTGGTGCCCGTCATCACCCAGCACACGCAGATGAAGCCCGGCATCGACCGGCTGCGCGCAAATGCCGTGGAAGCCGCCGAGCAATGCGGCATCCTGGCCATTCCCGAGGTGCGCGACGCGGTGAAGCTGGAGCAGCTGCTCGGCAATTGGGACAAGGAACGGCGGCTGATCTTCTGCGACGAAGACGCCTCGACCAACAACCCGATGGCAGCGTTGCAGGGCATCAAGGAGCGCAAGCTCGCTTTGCTGGTCGGGCCGGAGGGCGGCTTTTCCGACGAGGAACGCCGCATGCTGCGCGCCCTGCCCTTCGTAACGGCCATTCCGCTTGGACCGCGCATCCTGCGTGCCGATACGGCGGCGGTGGCGGCGCTCGCCGTCATCCAGGCAGTCATCGGCGACTGGTAGTCAGCCAACCGCCTTGCCCGGCCACGGATTGATGCCGTCGCGCAGCCAGATCAGCGTGTCGAGCCAGAAGTCCGATGCGTGACGGTCGTGGAACAGGCCGAAATGGCCGATCTCCGGTTTGTCGAAATCGCCTGGCGACAGCAGCACCTGGGTGGTGTTGGCGCCGGAGTAGTAGGCCAGTGCCCGTGCGATGGCCTGCGGCGTGCCCAACTCGTCGTCGGTGACACCGACGGCCAGGATGGGCGCCGAAACCGAGGCAAGGCGCCGAAGGATGGTTTCGCGCTCGGCCTCGGGATGGCTCAGCTCCATACGGGCGCCGCGAAAACTCCATTCGTTGGCGACGCCGGCGGGCAGATCCTCGAGCCAGCCGAGTCGCTTGCCGGGAAAATAGCCTAGCAAAGCGGTAAGTGCCGGCATGGCGAGGTGCCATTTGAGAAACAGCCTCAGGCGCCGGTCGGCCGCATAGTCGCGCCAGAAGGCATATTGCGCGCCGACGGTGAGCATGCGGGCGATGCCGGGTGCGGATTCGGCGAGACCGGGCAGGACACCGCCGATGCTGTGGCCGACGACCATCAGCGGCGCGCCGGGGTCGATGCGTCTCGCCAGGCGCAGCACCGCCTCGAAATCGCGCTCGCCCCAGTCACGCCAGCGATAGCCGCAGCGGCGCAGGTTCACCGGACGCGACGCACCTATGCCGCGATAGTCGTAGGTGACGACGTCAAAGCCGTGCCCGGCGAGGAAGGCGGCATAACGATGGTAGTAGCGTGCAAGCACCCCGGTCGCCGGATTGACGATGATGGTGCCCGCCTTTTCGCCCCGGGCATGCGGCCAGATGTGGCCGCGCAGCGGCACGCCATCCTGGCAGGCGATCTCGATCGCCCTCGGCTTGGCGACTGAAACGACAATGGACATCGACATGCCTCGCATTGTTGCGGATGCCTGTCGCTGTACCGAACACTGCCTTTCCACTACACTCACTAGTCAGTATACATGAGCGATGAAATCGACAGAGATTCCAACGCGCGAGCGGATCATCACGGCAGCCTCGAAGCTATTCTACGGCGAGGGTATCAGGAGCGTCAGCGTCGATGCCGTGGCCGAAAAGGCCGGGCTGACCAAGCGGACGCTGTATTATCACTTCGCCAGCAAGGATGACTTGATCGCTGCCTATCTCGAAGCCCGCGACCAGCCCAACCTTAAGCTGTTCCAGCGCTGGTTTGCGGAAGCCGATGGCGATGTGGCCGACAAGGTGCGAAACATCTTCCGCAACCTGGCTAGGTCGGCGCGCCATCCCAGTTGGAAGGGTTGCGGTTTCCTCAGGACGGCCGCCGAGCTTGCCAACATGCCCGGCCATCCGGCGGTCAAGCTCGGCATCGCCCACAAGAAGCGCGTCGAGGCGTGGCTGACGTCGGTTTTCGTGGCGGAAGGAACCCAGGCACCGGAGATTCTGGCGCGGCAGGTCATCCTACTGCTGGACGGCTCCTTCGCCGTCGTCCTGCTCAACCGCGACGCCTCCTACATGGAAACCGCCGGCGAGGCCGCAGCAACGCTGGTGCAGGCGGCGCTAGCGTAAACCGGCCGGAAAACAGCTGATTTTGGAACGTGCAGTCCGCAACGGGACAATTCCAAGCATCAACATTTCACTATCGGCGCCGGAAACGATCAATTCCTGTTGACGAAGGCTCAGGATTTTTCGCTTGATCGGCGAGCGCTCGATCGTCCATCAAGCGCCCGCGGTCCTTCCGCCTTCAGGAGAAGCATACATGGCGCGCGACACCACTGATTTCCGGCCTATCGAAGGGATGGACGAACTCGTCGACTATCTCGCAGCCGGCAACAAACCGCGCGACAAATGGCGAATAGGCACCGAGCACGAAAAATTCCCATTCTATGTCGATGGCAACGCGCCGGTTCCTTATGGCGGTGACCGCGGCATCCGTGCACTGCTCGAAGGCATGCAGAAGACACTTGGCTGGGACCCGATCATCGACGCCGGGCGCATTATCGGCCTCGTTGAGCCGACCGGCCAAGGTGCGATTTCGCTGGAGCCGGGCGGCCAATTCGAGCTTTCCGGCGCACCTGTAGAATCCATCCACCAGACCTGCCGCGAGGGCAACGCCCATCTGGCGCAAGTGCGCGAGATTGCCGAACCACTCGGCATCCGTTTTCTTGGCCTCGGCGGCAGCCCGAAATGGACGCTTGCCGAGACACCGCGCATGCCGAAATCGCGCTACGACATCATGACCGCCTACATGCCCAAGGTCGGCACCAAGGGCCTCGACATGATGTATAGGACCTGCACCATCCAGGTGAACCTCGACTTCGAAAGCGAAGCCGACATGCGCCGCAAGATGCAGGTCTCGCTCAAGCTGCAGCCGCTTTCGACCGCACTTTTCGCCAACTCACCCTTCACCGACGGCCGTGCCAACGGCATGCAGAGCTGGCGCGGCGACATCTGGCGCGACACCGACAACCAGCGCTCGGGCCTGCTCGAATTCTGCTTCTCGCCGGAATTCGGCTTTGCCGACTATGTCGAATGGGCGCTCGACGTGCCGATGTATTTCGTCATCCGCGATGACCAGTACCGCGACATGACGCACATCACCTTCCGCCAGTTCATGGCGGGTGCAGCGCGCAACGAAATCCCCGACGGTATGCCGACGATGGGCGACTGGGCCAACCACCTGTCGACGCTGTTTCCCGACGTGCGGCTCAAGCGTTTCCTCGAAATGCGCGGCGCCGACGGCGGCCCGTGGCGCCGCATCTGCGCGCTGCCGGCCTTCTGGGTCGGGCTGCTTTACGATTCTGCTGCGCTCGACGCAGCCGAAGAATTCACCAGGAACTGGACGTACGCCGAAGTGCTGGCGATGCGCGACGCCGTGCCCGAACAAGGCATCGCGGCACCATTCCGCAACACCACGCTGCGCGAGATCGGCCGCGAAGTGTTGACCATCTCCCGCCAGGGGCTGGTCAACCGCGGCCGCAAGAACCGCGAAGGGTTCGACGAATCCGGCTTCCTCAACACGCTCGACGAGGTCATCGCGCGTGGCACGACGAGTGCCGAAGAAATGCTCAACGCCTACAACACGCGCTGGGGTGGTTCGATCGAACCGGCGTTCCTGGAATACGCCTACTAGGCCTTTCGAAAGCCACTTCAACCGGTTGCGAAAAGGCACTACGCTCCTCCTCGGTGAATATCCCGAGGAGGAAATAATGCTGCCACTGTTCGAGATGCTGGCCAATGCCCAGAACGGCAACGGCATGGAAGCGCTGTCGCGCCAGTTCGGGCTGAGCCAGCAGCAGACGCAATCGGCGATCGAGGCACTGATGCCGGCGTTCAGCCAGGGGCTGAAGCGCAACGCCTCCGACCCCTATGGCGTCGGTTCGTTCCTGCAGGCGATGGCGAGCGGCCAGCACGCCAAATATTTCGAGGACGCCACGCGCGCCTTCTCGCCCCAGGGCGTCGACGAGGGCAATGGCATTCTGGGCCATCTGTTCGGCTCCAAGGACCTGTCGCGGGCGGTTGCCGGCCAGGCGGCACAGGCGACAGGCATCGGCCAGGACGTGCTCAAGCAGATGCTGCCGGTGATCGCCTCGATGATCATGGGCGGGCTTTTCAAGCAGTCCACGGGGCAGATGCAGGCAGCGAGCGGCATGGGCGGCGGCAACAACCCGCTCGGCGAGATCATCGAGCAGATGATGCGGCAGGGTGGCGGCATGATGGGCGGCGGGCAGCAGCCCCGGCAGGCGCCGCAGCAGACCCAGGCGCCCGACCCCTTCGACAACCCGTTCGGCAAGGTGCTCAAGGATATGTTCGGCGGCGGACAGGCGCAGCCACAGCCCTCGCCGCGCCAGCAGGCGCCGCAGCAGAACCCGTATGGCGACAACCCGCTCGGCAAGATTTTCGAAGAGATGCTTGGCGGTGGCCAGACCGCCGCGCCAGAACCGCAGCCGCAGCGGCAGCCACAGGGACAGGCCGCGCCGAAGAACCCCTATGACGACCTTTTCGGCAAGATGTTCGAGACCGGCCGCCAGCAGCGTGATGACTACCAGAAGGGCGTTGAGTCGATCTTCGACCAGTTCAGCAAGGGCATGGACAGGTATCGCTGACCTGCGACCAGGATTGATCGCCGATGCGAACCTCGCCTGAGGCTTCAGGAAGCGGCAGCGTGAACAAATCGACGGTGCCTGTCCTCGCCAACTGCCTCGGGCGCTACGACGAGTGCGCACCGATGCGCGGCCTCGATGCGCACTTCCAATGCGTGTGGACCAACGCCATCCCCGGGGATCACGTTGGGCCGGTCGCGGTGGTGCCGGACGGCTGCGTCGACCTGTTGTGGAAGGACGAGCGGCTGTTGGTCGTCGGGCCTGACATCGTTGCCGCCAGTCCCGTGTTGCGTGGCGGAACGACTGTGCTGGGCATGCGCTTCCGGCCGGGTGCAGCACGCCGCTGGCTCCGCGCGCCAATGAGCGCGATCGTCGGCCAGTCGGTTGATCTCGCCGACCTTTGGGATCCGACCGTTGCCGGCGAGCTGTGTGAACGGATCGGCGAGGCGAAAACCACCGATCGACAGGCGGCCGTGCTGCAGCAACAGCTCCTCAAGCGGCTTCCAGAACTGGAGCGCCCGGCGCGGGACGCCAGTGAGATCTTTGCCGCGATGGCATCAGGGGCGGATGACGTAGGGGGCAGGATTTCGTCACTGGTTGGTCGCCTTGAAATCAGCGAGCGCACGCTGAGGCGGCGCAGCCATGACTATTTCGGATATGGACCGAAGACGCTGGACCGGATCCTGCGTTTCCAGAATTTTGTTTCCCTGTTGCGCTCGCAGGGCGAGCAGCGCTTGGCCGGTCTCGCTTACGCGGCCGGATATGCCGACCAAGCGCATCTCGGCCGCGAGATCCAGACATTGTGCGGCATGACCGCCGGAAGCTTCGTGCGCCAGATCAATGGCTGAATGGCCGTTTCGTTCAAGATTTCCGCCGCCGCACTCGGTATTGGCGGCAATCCCACGAAACGCAGGAGATTTGCCATGGGTACGAGCGGAAACGATCGCCGGATCGACAACATCGAATTCAACGTCAGCGATATCGCGCGGTCGCGTGAATTCTACGGCAAGGCCTTCGGCTGGAGCTTCACCGACTATGGTCCGACCTATTGCGAATTCACCGACGGCCGCCTGACAGGGGGACTTACGACGGGCGGCCCGATCAAGACCGGTGGACCGCTGGTGATCCTCTATGCCGACGATCTCGCAGCAACACAAAGCCGCCTTGAGGCCGCTGGCGCCAAGATCGTCAAGCCGGTGTTCGAATTTCCAGGCGGTCGGCGTTTCCACTTCGAAGATCCCGACGGCTACGAACTGGCGGTGTGGTCGGCGAATTGAGATGGCAACGATGGCCGAAAGCCTCGGGTTCATCTTGCTGGGCGGCGTGTTCGTCTGGGCAGGTGCCGAACACTTTTGGAATTTCCGCTCGGTTTCTGGCCTTTTGACCGAAAAGGGGTTGCCCGCAGCGGCACTTCTACTCGGCGCAGGCTCGATCATCGAAATCGTCGCCGGCTTGTGCCTGGCGATCGGCGTCATGCGCCCTTACGCGGCAATCGCCCTGATCCTGTTCACCATCGCAGCTACACTGATGGCGCTCAACTTCTGGCGTTACTCAGGTGCGGAGAGACAAGGGTTGCGGTCGGCATTCATCATCAACTTCGCAGTCGTTGGCGGGCTCATCCTCGCCGCGACAGCATAGGATCCGAATGAGCATCTCCCGGATATGAAAAAGCCCGGTCCTTGGGAGGACCGGGCAGCGTGCAGGCGAGGCCGGCGGGGACCGGCTGGGAGTGGGGAGCCTGCAAAAGCAGAATTCGGTTACGCGACGCGACGGGCCATCGCCTCGACATTTTCGCTGCGCATTTGCCTGATCGAGCGAAGACGCGCGGTCGGGTCGCTGGCGAACGGCAGGTCGACGGCGACGTGCAGATCGCTGCGGGTGAGCCCGACATCGGCGAGTTCGGTGTCGCTCATCTCGCCGAGGCGATAAAAGGCGCGGCGGTTTTTCCAGGCACGCAAGAGATCGGCGGTGTAGTTGACGATACGCATCGCATTCACCGGCCGAGCCGCGGAATGCGTCGTCTCAGTGCAATGGTCGAGCGTGGTCATATCTACCTCCATTCGGGACAAACGGGTCCCGTCCGGTCGACGCTCCTTGCCGCCGCACCGGTTCCGATTCACATGCTTCATGTGGACAATGCGAGATTGCCATCGGCGTATTGATTAATCCAACGAATGTTTCTAATCTTTACCATCAATGTTCATGATGGAAACGTCGATGGCCGCTCCGCTCGATCTTGACCAGCTCCACACCTTCATCTCCATCGTCGACACCGGCAGCTTCACCCGCGCCGCCGACGAGGTGCACCGCACGCAGTCGGCTGTGTCGATGCAGATGCGCCGTCTCGAGGACCGCATCGGCAAGGCGCTCTTCGAAAAAGAAGGGCGCATGAACAAGCTGACCGAGGAAGGCGAGCGCCTGCTCACCTACGCAAGGCGCCTGCTGCACCTCAACCGCGAGACACTGGCCGCCTTCGACGACAAGGCGCTGGAGGGCACTGTCCGCATCGGCGTGCCAGACGATTATGCCGACCGCTTCCTACCCGAAATCATGGCGCGGTTCTCGCGCTCCAACCCGCGCGTTGAGCTGTCGGTGCTGTGCGAGCCCACCGTCAATCTCGCCGACCAGATCCGTCGCGGCAATCTCGACATCGCGCTGGTGACCCAGTGCGAGGATACCCGGCCGAGCGAGATCGTGCGCAACGAACCGCTGCTGTGGGTGTCGTCGGCCAGCCACATGGTGCATGAGGAAACGATCCTGCCGATGGCCTTCGGCCGCCCGACCTGCCAGTGGCGGCAGATGGCGACCGAACTGCTCGACGCCAGCGGCCGCGAATACCGCGTGCTGTTCACCAGCTGGTCGGCCAACGTCATCACCGCCGCCGTTCTGGCCGGGCTCGCCGTTTCGGTACTGCCCGAATGCGCGCTTCGGCCGGGCATGCGCGTACTCGGCGAAGCAGACGGTTTCGGCGCCTTGCCCGATTGCAAGATCGGCATCTTGCGCGGCCACTCCAGCCGGCCGGAGATCGTCGACGCGCTCGCTCGGCATATATCAGAGAGCCTGGACAACATCTCGGTGCCGCTGACCGATGAGACCGGCACGTTCGATTTCGCGGCCCTTGCCACCGCACGCGGACGGCGGCTCAAGCCGAACCACATCATGCCGGGATGGTAGGCCGCGACTGAGCGGCAAAGCTTGACGAGGAGGGTCACGCGGCCCTCAATCGCGCCATGAACGAACTTGCCACCGAATCACGAACCAACGCTGCCGAATACACAGTCAGCGAAATCTCCGGCGCGTTAAAGCGTACCGTCGAGGACGTGTTCGGAAATGTGCGCGTGCGCGGCGAAATCTCCGGCTACCGCGGCCCGCATTCATCGGGGCACGCCTATTTCTCGCTGAAGGACGACCGCGCCCGCATCGAAGCAGTAGTGTGGAAAGGCACGATGAGCCGGCTGAAATTCCGTCCAGAAGAAGGGATGGAGGTCATCGCCACCGGCAAGCTCACGACCTATCCCGGCTCGTCGAAGTATCAGATCGTCATCGACAGCCTGGAACCGGCAGGTGCCGGCGCACTTATGGCGCTGCTCGAAGAACGCAAGCGCAGGCTGGCCGCCGAGGGCCTGTTCGACGACAGCCGCAAGCAGCTGCTGCCGTTCATGCCGCTGGTGATCGGCGTGGTGACCTCGCCGACGGGTGCCGTCATCCGCGACATCATCCACCGCATCAAGGATCGCTTTCCGCTGCACGTGCTGGTCTGGCCGGTGCGTGTCCAGGGTGAGACGTCGGGCGCGGAAGTGGCCGCGGCCGTCAACGGCTTCAACGCGCTCGCCGACGACGGTGTTATCCGCCGGCCCGACCTGCTGATCGTGGCGCGCGGCGGCGGCAGCCTCGAAGACCTCTGGGGCTTCAACGACGAAGCGCTGATCCGTGCGGTCGCCGCATCGCATATCCCGGTTATCTCGGCCGTCGGCCACGAAACCGACTGGACGCTGATCGACCTTGCCGCCGACAGGCGGGCGCCGACACCGACGGGCGCTGCCGAGCTTGCCGTGCCTGTCAAAGCCGAGCTTGAGGCAACGCTCGCCAATCTTGGCGCGCGGTTGCGCGGTGCGGTTTCGCGGATGATCGACCGGCGCGGCCAGGCGGTGCGGGCAGCTGCGCGCGCCCTGCCGACGCCCGATCAACTGCTGGCGCTGCCGCGCCGCCACTTCGATGAGGCAACGACCCGGCTCGGCCGGGCACTGACAGTCACCACCGAACGCAAGCGTGCCCGGCTGTCGGCTGTGCGCCTGTCGCCGGCGACGCTGGCGCGGCGGATTGGCGAGACGCGGCGGCATCTCGACCGCGACATGTTGCGCGCCGATGCGGCACTGCGGGCGATGGTTCGCGAAAAACGCATCCGCTTCGACCGCACCAAAGGCCGGCTGTCACCGGAACCGCTGGTCCGACGCCAGGAGGCCTATGGCCAACATCTCGCCGGGCTGGAGCGGCGTGGCACGCTGGCGGTTGGCCGCCGGCTCGAACGGGCAAGGACGAGCCTGTCGCAAGCCGACCGGCTGATGGCGACTCTGTCGCACAAGGCAGTTTTGGCGCGCGGGTTCGCACTGATACGCGATGCCGACGGTGCCGTGCTCAAGCGTGCCGCCGAGGTGGCCACGGGTGCTGCGCTGTCGATAGAATTCGCCGACGGTACTGCGAATGCGATCGCCACCGACGGCAACGCAATCGCCATGACTGGCGAGGCCAAGCCGAAGCCTGTGGCCAAGCCCGTTGCCAAGGTCAAGGAACCTGGCAATCAGGGCAGCCTGTTCTAAGTGAGTTGAGCCTCAGTCACCCGTAGGCGACGAGATCACCGGCGCAACGAGCGGCGAAATGAACGGTGCGCTCCACGAGCCGCCAACGAAGAATGCTGTCGGTGGCACCGCAGGCGCGACCGGAGCCGTTGTTGGCGAGGTCGACGCCGTGGTCTCCTTGGCTTCGATCGCTCCCGACAAGGCAAGCCCGCGCCCGACATAAGGCACGATACCGGTCAGCCAGATGCGGCTGGTGGGCGTGCGGGCCTCGGCCTTGTCGATCCTGGCGACGCCGTTGGAAATCGTCGCCTTGAGCTCGACGCCATCGACGGGCAGCGTGCCGCCGGAGACTTCGTCGAGTGAGAAGAAGCCACGTTCGGACGCGCGTTTGAGGAAGGCCGGGAGATCGAGCCCGGCAATGGCGCCGACGCCGAAAGTGGCGGCTACCGAACCGTTGGCGTTCTGAAGCAGCGTGTTCCAGCTCAGGCCAGGCCCTTGCAGGATGACCGACACGGTACCACGGCCGATCGGCACGATGTGGCTCATACCGGCGGCCGCACCAAAGGCGCCGCCGTCGATGTCAGAAGCCAGAAGCCGCATCTCGGCCTGCGTACCGCCCGGTTTGCGGTCAAAGCGGATGCTGGCCTGGACATTGCCGCCGAAGGCTTCGGCATCGGAAATGTCGAACGCGGCCAGGCCGCCCTTGACCTGCGCCGTGGCCGCGACCTCGGCGAGCGCGATGGAACCGGCCGTAGCCTTTGTCGCCGACAGCCGGAGGTCGAGATTGATGCGGTCGGAGAAGCTGGTGTCGATCTCGGCCGTGCCGGCATTGTTTGTCGGCGCCATCGGCGCGAAGGACGACGCAAACGTCATCAGGTCGAGCGTATCGAAGGCGAGCGTGCCCGAAATCGACGGCACAGCGCCGTCCAGCGACAGGTCGAGAATGCCCATGCCGGGATTGCCGTCGAGCGTGACCTGCGCGTTTTCGATCTTCAGGCGCGACAGGTTGCCAGTGACCTTGGAGGCGAGCGAAATCGAGCCGACCGGGCTGCCCGGCAGGATGCCCGGCCTGGACCATTCCAGCATTCGACGTAAGGAAGGCGACGCGACCTTGGCTTGGCCATCAATATGCGCATCGGGGCCCATGTCGATGGTGCCATCGAACGAGGCTTCGACCAGCGCCGATTTCAACGAAGCGACGATCGGCGCCGTGCCGCCGGCAAACAGCATCAGCGGGCTTGGCGACGACAATTCAAGCGCCACCTGCTCGCCATGCCAGACACCGGTGGCGGTCAGCTTTCCGGCCTTGTTCAGTGCCGGCAGGCTGGCCTTGCCGGTGAGATCGCTCAGAAGCTCGTCTTCACCTTCGTCGGAAACCGCGACGATCCGACCGTCGATGAACTCGACTGCGCCGAACTCGTCAGTGGGCAGCGCGCTGAGGTCGGGCTCCACAGGGTTCGACGCCACGGTGGCACGGGCGCGCTCGATGGCCCGACTGAGGCGCCCGCCAGTCGAATGCGGCATCTCCACCCCGCCATCGGCAAGGCGCTTCAAACGCAGCGTCGGCCGGATGAAATGCGCGTCGGAGAAATCGACGTTGCCGCTGAGTGCTGAAAGCGCGGACAGCTCGATCTCGACGCGTTCAGATTCGATGACAGGCGAGCCCTGCTCGTCATCCCAATCGGTCAGCGTCACGTCGGTCAGGGTGGCGCGGAAAACCGGCCAGATCTCGATATCGGGTGTGCCCTCGATCGATACGCGGAAGCCGCTCCACGCGCTCATCTCGAAGGCGATGCGATCCTTGACGATCTGGGTGGAAGCGATGAACGGCACCGCGGCAACCGTAGCGGCGACCAGGACGATGAGCCCTATGATCGCCCAGATGCTGCGCCTGAACAGTGGTGATGGCATGTTGCCCTTGTGCCGCCCGTGCTGCGCCGTTGTGGCTAACGGGTGTAACCGAGTAACGCGGCATTTCAAGTCTTTGTGGCCATGCGATGACGTTTGCACACAGCGCAATGGCGCTAATCGACATTTCCTTGATCTGCTGCAGTGCGACATGCATAACCATGCGCGTTCTGGGAGAGATGCCAATGACTGTCGAAAAGCCGCTGTGGACACCCTCGTCAGCACAGGTCGCGGAAGCGCCTCTCACGGCGTTCATGACTGCGGCAGGCGAGCGTGCCGGACGGCCGTTCGCAAGCTATGCCGAGCTGCACGGCTGGTCGATTGGCGAGCGCGCGGCGTTCTGGGACCTGGTCTGGGAATTCTGCGGCGTCATCGGCCAAAAGGGCGGCCGCGTACTTGCCGACGGTGACAAGATGCCCGGGGCGAAGTTCTTCCCCGATGCCAGCCTGAACTTCGCGCAGAACCTGTTGCGCGGCTCAGGCAGCGGCGAGGCCATCGTCTTCCGTGGCGAGGACAAGGTCGAGCGCCGGCTCAGCTGGGACGAACTCGCGGCATTGGTGTCGAGGCTGCAGCAGCTGTTCGTCTCGCTCGGCGTGACCAAGGGCGACCGGATCGCTGCGATGATGCCGAACATGCCGGAGACGGTGGCCGCAATGCTGGCGACGGCCTCGATCGGGGCTGTGTGGTCGTCATGTTCGCCCGACTTCGGCGAACAGGGCGTGCTCGACCGCTTTGGCCAGATCGAGCCAAAGCTGTTCATCGCTCCCGACGGCTACTGGTATGCCGGCAAGCGCATCGACGTCGCGGCCAAGATCGCAACGGTGGCAGCGAAGCTGACGAGTGCCGCCAAGGTGCTTGTCGTCGACTATCTCGGCACGGCGAAGGATGTGGCCTCAGGCATTGCCAAGGCCGAGGCGCTCGACGATGCGCTTGCGCCATTCGCGGCAAGGCCAGTGACGTTCGAGGCCCTGCCCTTCGACCATCCGCTCTACATCCTGTTCTCCTCGGGCACGACCGGCATTCCCAAATGCATCGTCCATTCCGCCGGCGGCACCCTGATCCAGCATCTCAAGGAGCAGCGCCTGCATGCCTCCCTGGTGCCCGGCGACCGTTTCTTCTATTTCACCACCTGCGGCTGGATGATGTGGAACTGGTTGGTGACGGGCCTGGCCTCGGAGGCAACGCTGCTGCTTTATGACGGCTCGCCGTTCCATCCCGACGGCAACGTGCTGTTCGATTTCGCCGATGCCGAGAAGATGACCTATTTCGGCACCTCGGCGAAGTTCATCGACTCGGTGCGCAAGGCTGGCTTGCGGCCAATCGACAGCCACGACCTGTCCACCGTGCGCACCATCTCGTCGACCGGCTCGCCGCTGTCACCGGAAGGTTTTGCCTTCGTCTATGACGGCATCAAGGCCAACGTTCACCTCGCCTCGATCTCGGGCGGGACCGACATCGTGTCATGCTTCGTGCTCGGGGTGCCGACCGAGCCTGTGTGGACCGGCGAGATCCAGGGTGCCGGCCTCGGCCTCGCCGTCGATGTCTGGAACGATGACGGCAAGCCGGTGCGCGAAGAGAAGGGAGAGCTCGTCTGCACCAGGGCGTTCCCGGCGATGCCGCTCGGCTTCTGGAACGATGCCGACGGGAAAAAGTACCACGCCGCCTATTTCGAGCGTTTCGACAATATCTGGTGCCACGGCGACTTCGCCGAATGGACCGCCCATGGCGGCATGATCATCCATGGCCGCTCGGATGCGACGCTGAACCCCGGCGGTGTGCGCATCGGTACCGCCGAGATCTACAACCAGGTCGAGCAGATGCCGGAGATCGCCGAAGCGATCTGCATCGGCCAGGACTGGGACGACGACGTGCGTGTCGTGCTGTTTGTCCGCCTCGCGCCGGGCATTGCCCTCGACGACGAGCTCGAAAAGCGCATCCGCACCAAGATCCGCATCGGCGCCAGCCCGCGCCATGTGCCGGCAAAGATCATTGCCGTGACAGATATCCCGCGCACCAAGTCCGGCAAGATCACCGAGCTTGCCGTGCGCGACATCGTCCATGGCCGCGCGGTCAAGAACAAGGAAGCGCTCGCCAACCCCGAAGCACTCGACCTCTACAGCGACATCGCGCAGCTCAGGAGCTGAGACACGGCGGCATGCTTAACGAAAGGTGACCAACAAATTTACCTAGACTTCAGGAGTGGTACACTTTCGTAAACTTTTCATCACCTGGGTAAGGAGCTGTTAACGTTCGACCCCGATAGTCGTTCTCAACTTGAGGGAGAAATCCCTTTCCTCATCCCTGAGGATGGCCAGTTCAGCTCAAGTCCCCGTTGAAACAGCATCTACCTTCAAGGCGCCCCAGCGGCGCCTTTTTCTTTAGCTTCATCTAAAGAGAACTTAGAGCGACGCCTCGGCATCGCGCACCAGCGCGCCGGAAAGCAGCACCACCGGCACCATCGCCGTGACGATGATGACAATTGCCGCCACCGCGCCCTCTTCCGGCACACCGCGCGAGGCATTTTCGTAGACATGGGTCGCGAGCGTGCTGAAGCCGAACGGCCTGAGCAGGATGGTCGCCGACAATTCCTTGACGGTATCGACGAAGACCAGGACCGCGGCTGTCAGGATCGCCGGCTTGAGCAGTGGCAACAGCACGCTTGTGGCACTTTGCGCTGGCGTCTTGCCCAGGCTGCGGGCTGCCTCGTCGAGGCTGCCGGGCAGCTTTTCCATGCCGGAGCGGACGGCACCCTCGGCAAGGGCAACGAAGCGGATGGTACAGGCAATGATCACCGCCGCGGCCGAGCCGGTGAGCAAAAGCCCGGTCGAAAAGCCGAGCCAGGCGCGGGCGAAGGCATCGAGCGAATTGTCGAAGCGCGCCAGCACGAACAAAAGCCCCAGGCCGAGAATGCCACCGGGGAGCGCGTAGCCGACCGAGGCAAGCCGCACGGTGGCAGCCATGACGCGGCCTTTGGACAGGCGTTGGGCATTGAGCAGGAACAGCGCAATGGTGACGGTGATGGCAGCCGTCAGCGACGCCGTTATCAGGCTGTTGAGGAATGCGCTGGCCACGTCAGGCGAAACGAACTGCTCGAGCCGGCGTGACGCATACTGGCCAAAGATGGTAATCGGCACGCCAAAACCGCTGAGGATCGGCAGCGAGACGGCGGCCGGCAGGGCGAAGCGCTTCCAGCCCTTGAGGGCAACGCGCGGCGGGTGAACCTTGAGGTGCGTGCCACGGCCGGCATGGAAACGCTGGCGCCGGCGCGCCCACTGTTCGGCGAGGAGCAGCACAAGCACAATCACGAGCATCAACAGCGCGATCTGCGCACCACCTTCGAGGCTGCCACGATTGAGCCAGGTGGTGTAGACGGCGACGGTCAGCGTGCGGACGCCGAAATACTCGGCGGCACCGATGTCGTTGATCGTCTCCATCAGCACCAAAGCGACGCCGGCAACGATGGCAGGTCGCGCCACGGGCAGGAGCACGCGCCAGAAGACGCGCGCCGGCGATGCGCCGAGCGTGCGCGCGACATCGGCGATGTTGCGGCCCTGCATCAGGAAGACAATGCGGGTGGTGAGATAGACGTAGGGGTAGAGCACGGAGGCGAGCACGAAGGCCGTTCCCCAGGTCGAGCGAATGTCGGGAAACCAGTAGTCGCGGATCGTCTGGAAGCCGAAAATCTCCCGCACCAGGCTCTGGACCGGTCCCTGGTAATGGAAGAATTCGCCGAAAGCGTAGGCCGCAAGATAGGGCGGCACCGCCAGCGGCAGCACCAGCGCCCATGACAGGATGCGGCGGAGCGGGAAATCATAGGCAACGACCGCCCAGGCGCAGGCGACGCCAGCAATCGAGGTCAGTGCCGCGACCATGGCCAGCAGTGCCAGGGTCGTGCTGACAGCGCCCGGCAGCACGTTGGCGATCAGATGCGGCCAGTCCTCGCCGGTGCCAGAAAGGGCAACGAAAGCAAGCGACAGCACCGGCAGGATGACGATGACGCCGACGGCAAGCGCCAACGTGCCGATAAGCGGATGGCGCAGGCGCTTGACCGGCAAGACGCGGGCGTTCGCGGCTGACGCCGCGTCTGAAATCCCCGAACCTGCTCCGCCTGTCGTCGGCAAGGCGCTTCCCCGTCCTTTGTGCCTGCGCATCGTGCTTACCGAAAATCGAGGCCGATGTTCGGGCCGATGCGCCAATGCAGAAAAGCCGGACCGATCGCCCGGCCCGGCTCTTCCTCAGTTCATGTACCCGACTATCAGCTGCTCGGGCCGTCGTCGAGACCGACGCGGTCGACCATCTCGGACGCGGCCTTGCGGCCCTTGGCGATGTCGACCAGCGGCAGCGTGTCTGCCTTCAGCTCGCCGAATGCCTTGACCGTCTCTGACGGCTCGAGGCCCGGCTCGACCGGATACTCGTAGTTCTTCTCGGCATAGACCTGCTGGGCCTTGTGGCTGGCCAGGAAGCGGATCAGCTTGACGGCGTTGTCACGGTTCGGCGCATTCTTGGCGAGAGCGGCACCCGAGATGTTGACGTGGGTCAGGCCGTTCTCGAAGGTCGGGAAGAGCACGTTGATGGCGTTGCCCCATTCCTTTTCCTTCGGGTCCTTCTCGTTGTTGCGCATCAGGCCGACATAGTAGGTGTTGCCGATGGCGATGTCGCACTCGCCGGCAGCAATCGCGCCAGCCTGCGGACGGTCGCCGCCATCGGGCTTCTTGGCGAGATTGGCCTTGAGGCCCTTCATCCACTCTTCGGTCTTTTCCGGGCCCCAATGGGCGATCGCAGCCGAAAACAGAGCAAGATTGTAGTCATGCTGGCCCGAACGCATGCAGATCTTGCCCTTCCACTTGGGATCGGCGAGGTCGGCATAGGTGATAGCCGTATCCTTGACGCGGTCCTTGGACGCGTAGATCACGCGGGCGCGCTTGGTGACGCCGAACCAGTTACCATCCGGATCGCGATATTCGGCCGGCAGCAGCTTGTTGATTTCTTCATCGACCAGCGGCTGGGTAACGCCCTTCGACTGGGCGGAGGTCAGGCGGGCGATGTCGACGGTCATGATGACGTCGGCGGGAGAGTTCTGGCCTTCTGCGAGAACGCGCTCCTCAAGACCCTTGTCGAGGAACAGCACTTCGGTCTTGATGCCGGTCTCGGCGGTGAAGGCGTCGAGAACGGGCTTGATCAGATCGGGCTGGCGATAGGTGTAGATGTTGACGACACCGTCGGCGAGCGCCGACGTGGTGAACAGCGCCGCAATCGCAAGCGCGCCGCCGGCGAGAGCCGACCTGGCGTTTCCAAACTTCATTTTTCTCTCCTGGCCAAAGGGGGCAAAGTCCCTTGAGGAACAAATGGCAGCCTCGATTTCGAGACTGCCTCCCCTATGGTCATCGTGACTCTAGTGGTCAAGTTTAAAGGTCAATCTTATCAAGAGTTTAGAATAGTTCTAAACTGGACTGTTTCGCACCGGATTCAATGACTTGTTCGACAAATCCTAACAAGCGTCGGCCTTGTTCACGAAAATGTGCGAAAATGTCGCACCCTGCTAACAACCAGCTACTCGGCGAGGACCCGCGTCGAAGGGAAAGTCACCTCGACCAAAGTGCCCTCGCCCGGCGTCGAGGCGATGGCAAAACGGGCGCGGTTGGCCTCGACCATGGCCTTTGTCAGTGGCAGCCCAAGGCCGGTGCCGTCGCCGCGCGCGCGCTTCAGCGAGTTGATCTGCTTGAACGGCTTCAGTGCCTGCTCGATCTCGGCCTGGCTCATGCCGATGCCGGTGTCGCGCACCCGCATGACGATGTCGCCCGACGCCTCGTAGGCGGTCGAGACGATAACCTGTCCGCCGGCCTGGGTGTAACGCACGGCATTGGACAGGACGTTGAGCGCGATCTGGCGGATGCTGCGGCGGTCGGCGACAATCTCGGGCAGGCGCGAAGCGAAGCTCGAGCGGATGATCACTCGTTCACGATTGGCCTGCGGCTGCATCATTGCGACAGTCTCGGCCAGCGTGTCGTTGAGCGACACCGCCTCGTAATCCATCTCCTGCTGTCCGGCCTCGATCTTGGAGATATCGAGCAGGTCGTTGACCAGCGACAGCACGTGATTGCCGGAGCGGTTGATGTCGCGGAGATAGTCGCGGTAGCGGTCGTTGGCGACCGGGCCGAACTTCTCGTCGACCATCAGCTCGGAAAAACCGATGATGGCGTTGAGTGGCGTGCGGATCTCGTGGCTGATACGGGCGAGAAAATCGCTCTTCTGCGACGACGACCGCTCGGCCACGGCGCGTGCCTGGGTCAATTCCTCCTCGGCGCGTTTCCACTGGGTGATGTCGCGGACCACGGCGCAGAAGCCGCTGTCGCTGGGCAGGCGGCCGATGGTCATGAACAGCGGAATGAAGCGGCCCTGCGACTCGCGGCCGATGACCTCGCGGCCATCGTTGAGGACGCTCGCCACGCCATGTTCGGAAAGCCCGACGAGATAGTCGCGCGCGGCGCGCTGGCTCTCGATGGCAAACAGCGAATAGAACGGCTTGCCGGTGACATCGTCGCTATCGAAGCCGAACAGCGCCTCGGCTGGACGGCTGATCGAACGGATGGCGCCGTCTCGATCGATAAGCACCACGCCGTCGGTCGCGGTATCGATGATGGTGCGCATCTCGGCGAGACGCTCTTCGAGTTCGGCTACCTGCTCGACGGCGACTTCCACATCATCATCGGCGCTGATGCGGCGGACGACCAGCATGAGCGCCTTGCCATCCTGCCACGGCACCGACCGAAGCACGGCTTCGATCGGAAACTCCTCGCCGTCGCGCGTCTTCAGCCTGAGATCGTGGTCCGAGCCCGGCTCGTCGCCGTAGCTTTCGGCAAACAGCGCGTCGAGACCGCCAGCCTGCGCCAACTCATCGACCGAACCGTAGCCGGTCAGGTCGAGGAACTCGGCATTGGCGTAATGCAGCACGTCGCCGGCATGGATCAGCACCGGCACCGGCAACTGCTCGAGAATGGGCGCATCGACAGGCGTGTCGCGCCCGCCGGCGAAGGACGGAATGACGTCTTCGGCGCGCAGCGGCGGCTTTTCGGGCTGGTCGCGTTCGATCTCGACTTGCTCGAAGATGGGCTCGACCGGCCGCACTGACGAAAACGACACGATCTCGGCGCTCTCGACGGCAGGCTGCTCGACAGGCGTAGGCAGGGCCACGTCAATTGCAGCCGGTTCCGCGGCACCCGCCGCCCGATGCGTCTCCGGCTCTGCGGCTGCAGGCTCAGGGGCTTCGGCGGCAACCGGCTCGGCCGTTTCCGCCGCTGCGGCTTCCGCATAAGCTGCGATCTCGGCCGAAGCCGCCTCGCCGTTCTTTTCCGGCGCGGGCGCTGCAGGCTTCGCCACTTCCAGGGTCTCGCCCGCCTCGACGGCTGCGGCCTGCTGCCTTGCCGCAACGATCTCGTGTGCCCGCTTGAGCTTTTCGCCGATCTCGCGGAAGGCGCTGCGCTCGGTGCTGGAAAGGCCTTTGCCGTTGGCAGGTTCCTCCGGCGCTGTCGGCCGATGCTCGGCCAGGCGGATCACCTTGTCGGAGAAGCGCCGATCATGCGTGCGATCAATCTCCAGCGCCGGCACTTCGCCCGCGAAAGGATCAGCAATCTTTGGGTCGGAAGCACGGCTGGGATCGACAGGACGAGGCTCCGCGACCTCCGCCTCCAACTGGGTGGCTTCCGCCTTGCCGGCTTCGGGCGCCGTCGCGGCAGGCTCGACTGCTGCAGTCGCAGCTGCGGCCGGTTCAACGACTACGGGTTCAGCAGCGGACGGCTCCTCGTACGTGTTGGCATGCGGTTCGACGTGTTCTGGATGCTTGCCATTGGGAACCAGCGCCAGTCCGATGCGCTCGTGGTCGACGACCGCCTCGCCGGGTCGTGCGACGCCGAAACCGCGAAAGCCTTCGAAGCTGCGGTCGCGGCCATAAACAGGCAATGCGGCGAGATCGACCGGGATGCGCCTGTCGGTGCCAGCGACCGGCCAGAGCACCGAACGGCCGGACCAGGTGTCGCGGCGCTGCAGAAGGCCTGCGATCTCGCCCGAGGGGTCGAGTTCGAACGTGGTCGAGACATCCTGGAAGCGGCGGCCGACGACATCGGCCGCATGGTCGCCGACAACGGCTGCGAATTCCGGCGATATGGCGCTGAAGCGGCCTTCGGCGTCGGTGCGCCAGACAAAGCGGACCGGTGCCGCCGAACGGTCCGGTGCGGACCTGGGAAGCGCCGGCTGCGATGGTGCAGGATGAGCGGCCACCGGCGACTCAGCTGCGACGACAGGCTCGTCCAGAGGCTGCAAAACGTCAGCCGATTCGTCGGACGGCTCCGGCTGGGAGGTCGGCTCGTCGACGACAGCGGATTCGATGACGTCCGTTTCGACGATTTCGGCTTCGACCTGTGCCGCAGTCGCCTTTTCGGCCATCGCCCGAACGGTGGCACCAGCCTGGCTTTCGCGTTCCTCGGGGCTGAAATACCAGTGGTCGTGCTCGGCATGGTCCTGCGGCAGCGCCGTTGCTGGCGCCGGCACCTGGCTGCCTTTCGGCTCGCCATGCAATGCATCTGCACGCGAAGCGCCTGGCGGGAGCATGTCCATTTCCTCGCCGGCTGCGGCGTCTTCCATTGCCTCGAGGCGTTCGTCGACGACGACAAGCAGGTGCCGCGCCGGTTCGTCGGTCAGCCGCACCACCCCGGCCGGCAGATAACCGCCCGTCGCGGGGATCGCCCGCTTGATGATGCGGTCGCGCTCGCGTCCGACCGCGGAAACCAGGCCGGCCAGTGTCGAGGGCGCGATGCCGAGTGCGTCAAAGCCGTCAGTTGCGGCCTCGACCTCGCCATGGGCGTCGAGGAACGCCAGGAAATGCCCCTGCTCGGTGAACCCGCTGATGGCGTTCGCGGCGATGTCCTTGGCCCCGCGCGCGCTGGCAGGCACGGCAAGCATGATGGCGGCCGCACCGTCCGGCAGCCGGACCGAGTTGGCGACAAACGCAACAGCACTGCTGGTCAGGCCCGATGCCACGCGCACCATGATGGAGCGGTCGCGGCCGATTTCGGGAAACCCGGATGTCGCGGCGATCTGGCGCCGGGCAATCGGACCCAGGCGCGACGGCGCGCCGATTACCGCATCGATGTCGTCATAGCCAAGCACGGCAGCGCCTGGGCCATTGGCCCAGAGCACGTCCTCGAGATCGACCGACAGGACAACGATGGCATCGCCGGCAGCGAAACGCTGCCTGACACGATCGACGACCGCGACGTCGATAAAGGAATAGGCTGCTGACGGCATTCACATGTCCCGCAAGGCGCGCATTCTCACAATTAACGCTTTGTTAATAAAAGCCGTCATCGCCAAGGTCTAGCAAACAGGTGTCATACAGAGAGATTATTCTCGTCACGTGGTTAACCCGCGCCAGCCTGAAAATGGTGCACTGCAACATAGATATTGCAATGCACCATGGAATGCCCTATATGAGACATGCGAATAAACGAGACGGGTGACAACACCCCGTCCAGTCCACAGGGTGAGACAATGTCCAAGACCAAGACCGCAGAATTCGCAGACAACATTGAAATGCCGAGCTTTGACGTTTCCAAGGCCACCGACCAGTTCCGCGTCTTCGCCGAAAAGGGCGTCGAGCAGTCCAAGGAAGCTTACACCAAGCTCAAGACCGGTGCCGAAGAAGCCCAGAAGACCATCGAGACCAGCTACGAGACCGCCCGCAGCGTGACCAACGAGCTGTCGCTCAAGGCGATTGCCGCGCTCCGCACCAATGCCGAGGCCGGTTTCTCGCACCTCGAAGCTCTCGCCGGCGCCAAGACGCTGTCGGAAATCGTCGAACTGCAGACCTCTTATCTGCGCGGCCGCGTCGAACAGACCGTCGAGCAGGCCAAGGAATTCCAGGCCGTTGCCTCGAAGGCCGCCGAAGACGTTTCGAAGCCGGTCAAGACCGCTTTCGAAAAGGCGCTGAAAGACCTCAAGGCCGCCTAAGGCGACCTCACAGATACCCGGCGGGCGGTTCCTCCTCCCTCTGCCTGTCGGGCGAAGCGGCCAGCACCTCCTCCCGCTGGCTACAATAAGGAAAAGGCCGGCTCCTCCCGCCGGCCTTTTTCTTTTTCCGCGGCGCCGAAACGCCGGATATCAAGGACTTCCCACAGGCAGTGCAAATCGCCGCAGTGGAATATGCGCAAAGCTCTTGAAATGCGTCCGAAGAGTCCGTATTGACGCCGCACCAACAGGTACGCGGTTGTAGCTCAGTTGGTTAGAGCGCCGGATTGTGGATCCGGAGGTCGGTGGTTCGAGCCCACCCAACCGTACCAACTTCTCCCCCGACATATCGATAAATACGGCAAGGCCCGGGTTTTCCCGGCTTTTGACATGCGTTGCGCGTTTCTCGCCCGCGACGAGCGGCGAACCGCGATCCGAATCGGTTACGTTGCGCGAGCAACTCACCTGCCAGACGAAACAAAAAACGGCGCGCTTCGGACGAAGCGCGCCGTTTTGCTGTCCCTGAGGACGAAGGTTTGCAGCGAAGGCGGAGGGTGCTTACTGGCAGGGGGCCAGATAGGTCACCGGCTTGCCATAGCGGTCGTACATCGGCCGGCCACGGTTGTCGTACTGGTGGTAACGGCATTCGCCGGGAGCAGTGCCCGCGCCGATCATCGCGCCGGCAAGGCCGCCGATAACCGCGCCCGCAACGGTCGCGCCGGTGTTGCCGCCGATGGCCTGGCCGACAAGGGCACCGCCAACCGCGCCAACGGCACCGCCGCCAACGGCACGTTCCTGCGGGGTGTTACAGGCCGTAGCGGCCAATGCGACGAAAGACAAAGCTGCAGCTGTAGCGAGAAAACGCGTCATCAACCCTACTCCTTGAAACTATCGCCACGACGCTATCATGGCGACTTTTGCTTATCCAGTGGCATATCCTTGGAAACTCTGGCCTTTTCGGCCGCTCCAGGGTCCTTTCCTTGTGCTCGGCACGACTGATCGCTGCCGTTGCTGGCGACGACGCCAAGACGGCAACTCACCCCCGCTGCGCTGCCTGTTCGTCACGCAGGCGCTGAACCTCGCGTTGCTTGTTGACCAGCGAGGCGGCGATGACCCCGACGGCAACGATGGCGATCAGGATGGTACAGGCGGCATTGATTTCGGGCGTGACGCCGAGACGGACCTGGCTGTAGATCTTCATCGGCAGGGTGGTTGCGCCCGGTCCCGAGGTGAAGCTCGAAATCACCAGGTCGTCGATGGACAGCGTGAAGGCCAGCATCCAGCCGGAAATGATCGCCGGCAGGATGACCGGCAGCGTGATCTGGAAGAAGGTCTTCACCGGCGGCGCGCCAAGATCCATCGCCGCTTCTTCAAGCGAACGGTCGAAGGTGACCAGGCGCGACTGCACCACGACTGCGACGAAGCACATCGAGAACGTGACGTGGGCGAGCGTGAGGGTCAAGAAGCCGCGGTCGAGCCCCACGGCGACGAACAGCAAAAGCAGCGACAGGCCGGTGATGACCTCCGGCATGACCAGCGGCGCGAACACCATGCCGGAAAACAGCACCCTGCCCCGGAACCGGGTGTAGCGGGTGAGCGCCAAGGCGGCGAGCGTGCCGAGCACGGTCGCCATCGTCGCCGAGATCAGGCCGACGCGGATGGTCACCCACGCGGCATCCATCAGGCCCTGGTTGTTGAACAGAGAGACGTACCATTTGGTCGAGAAGCCGCCCCAGACGGTGACAAGCTTCGATTCGTTGAAGGAGAAAATGACCAGCAGCACGATGGGCAAATAGAGGAAGGCAAAGCCCAGGACGATGGCCGTGATGTTGAAGCGGCTCCAGCTCGAATTCATCTCAGCGCCCCTGTTCCTGGGCGCGTGCCTGCGCCTGTTGGAAGAACATGATCGGCACGACGAGCAGCAGAAGCAGGATGACGGCCACCGCCGAAGAGACCGGCCAGTCGCGGTTGGCGAAGAACTCGTTCCACAGCGTCTTGCCAATCATCAGCGTCTGCGAGCCGCCGAGCAGGTCGGGAATGACGAATTCGCCGACAGCGGGGATGAACACCAGAAGGCAGCCGGCGATGACGCCGGGCAGCGACAGCGGGAAGGTGATCTTCCAGAATGCGGAGGCTGGCGGGCAACCGAGATCCTGCGCCGCCTCGATCAGCGAATAGTCCATCTTCTCCAGCGCCGAATAGAGCGGCAGGATCATGAACGGCAGGTAGGAATAGACGATGCCGATGAAGATCGCCGAGTGCGTGTTGAGGATCACCAGCGGCTGGTCGATGACGCCGGTGGCGAGCAGCAGCTGGTTGAGCAGCCCTTCGGGCTTGAGGATGCCGATCCAGGCGTAGACGCGGATCAGGAAGCTGGTCCAGAACGGCAGGATCACCAGCATCAGCAGCGTTGGCCGGATCGTCGCCGGCGCCCGCGCCATGCCGTAGGCGATGGGGTAGCCTACAAGCAGCGCGAGAAACGTCGAGATCCCCGCAATAATCGCGCTCGAGACATAGGCGTTGAAGTAGAGCGCGTCCTGCGTCAGCCAGAGGTAATTGTCGAAGCTGAATTCGCTGATCTGCGACATCAGCCCGGAAATACCGTCGCCCATGCCAAGAACCGGCGTGTAAGGCGGCATGGCGATCGCCGTCGTCGACAGCGAGATCTTGAAGACGATGAAGAACGGAATGAGGAAGAAAACCAGCAGCCAGAGATAAGGAACAAGGATGACGAGGCGGTCGGTGATGGCGGAGAGCGGGTGTTTCATCTCCCCACCTATCGCGTCAGAACGACGCCAGCGTCGTTCCGGAAGGAGATCCATGCCTTGTCGTCCCAGCTCAGCGGATCTTCGGTGGCGCGCGTCGCATTGAGCGAGCTCGCCTTGACCACCTGGCCGTTGCCGAGCTGGACGTGGAAGATGGTCATGTCGCCGAGATAGGCGATGTCGTAGATTTCGCCTTCCATGACATTGTCGCCGTTTTCCGGCTTTTTCGACGAGACCTTGATCTTCTCGGGCCGGATGGCGAAGGCGACCTCGCTGCCGGCTGCGGCGTCGCCCGCGTTGGCGGTGCGGATGGTGACGCCGTTGGCGCTGGTGATGGTGGCCCCCGTACTGTCACGGTCGGCGACCTTGCCTTCGAACATGTTGATGTTGCCGACGAAGTCAGCGACAAAGCGCGAGCCTGGCGCCTCATAGACCTCGGCAGGTGTTGCCACCTGCATCACCTCGCCCTTGTCGAGAATGGCGATGCGGTCGGCCATGGTCATGGCCTCTTCCTGGTCGTGGGTGACCACCACGAAGGTCAGGCCGAGCGTCTGCTGCAGGTCCATCAGTTCGAACTGGGTTTCCTCGCGCAGCTTCTTGTCGAGCGCGCCGAGCGGCTCGTCGAGCAGCAGCACCTTGGGCCGCTTGGCGACCGCGCGGGCGAGCGCGACGCGCTGGCGTTGGCCGCCCGACAGCTGGTGCGGCTTGCGCTTGGCGAACTGGCCAAGCTTGACCAGCTTGAGCATATCAGTGACGCGCTGTTCGATCTCGGCCTTCGGCATGCCGTCCTGCTTGAGGCCAAAGGCGATATTCTGCTCGACCGTCATGTGCGGGAACAGCGCATAGGACTGGAACATCATGTTGACCGGCCGACGATAGGGCGGGATACCGCGCAGGTCCTGGCCGTCGAGCAGGATCTGGCCGGAGGTCGGCTCCTCGAAGCCGGCGAGCATGCGCAGCAACGTCGACTTTCCGCAACCCGAGGCGCCGAGCAGCGCAAAGAATTCGCGCTCATAGATCGACAGCGACAGATTGTTGACGGCGGTGAAGTCACCGAACCTCTTGGTGACATTCTTGAACTGAATGTAGGGCTTGGCGTCTGGCTTGTTCCAGGGCGCAAACTCCCTGCGGATATTGCCGAGCGATTTCATGTCCCACTCCCACCTGCCCTTATGCGAAACCCGGCGCCGATGACGCCGGGTCCGTATGCCTGAAGTTACTGTCCGGTGACGATCTTGGTCCAGCTGCGGGTGACGACGCGCTGGGTCTTGGGATCATAGGGCGGCACGGTGAAGAGCTTGGCGAGCGTTGCTTCATCCGGATAGATCGCCGGATCGCCCGAAATCTCCTTGTCGATAAACTGCTGCGACGCCTTGTTGCCGTTGGCGTAGAAGATGTAGTTGGAGGCCTTGGCCGTCACTTCAGGCTTCATCATGTAGTTGATGAACTCGTGCGCCTCGGCGACGTGCTGGGCATCGGCCGGGATCGCCATCTGGTCGAACCACATCTCGGCACCTTCCTTGGGGATGACGTAGTCGACGACGACGCCCTGGTCCGCCTCGGCGGCACGGTCGCGCGCCTGGAAGATATCACCCGACCAGCCGACGGCCAGGCAGATGTCGCCATTGGCGAGCGCGTTGATGTATTCCGACGAGTGGAACTTGCGGATCGACGGCCGCACCGCGAGCAATGTCTCTTCTGCCTTGGACAGGTCGCCCAGTTCGGTCGACTGCGGCTTGAGCCCGAGATAGTTCATCGTGGTCGGGAAGATGTCGGTCGGCGAATCCAGCAGATAGACGCCGCAGTCGGCAAGCTTGGCCAGCTGTTCGGGCTTGAAGACCACGTCCCAGCTGTCGATCTTGTCGATGCCGAGGGCTTCCTTGATCTTCTTTTGATTGTAGCCGATGCCGACGGTGCCCCACATGTAGTTGACCGAGTACTCATTGCCGGGATCGTAGGCGGCAGTACGCGAACTCACCACGTCCCAGACGTTTGCCAGGTTGGGCAGCTTGGACTTGTCGAGTTTCTGGTAGACGCCGGCCTGAATCTGGCGCGCCAGGAACGGGCTGGCCGTCGGCACCACGACATCGTAGCCGCTGCCGCCGGCAAGCAGCTTGGTTTCGAGGATCTCGTTGGAATCGTAGACGTCATAGACGACCTTGATGCCGGTCTCCTTGGTGAAGTCCTCGATGATGGTAGAATCGATGTAGTCGGACCAGTTGTAGACGTTGACGACCCGCTCCTGGGCGCCGGCGGGGCTCGTAATAACGGCGATTAGGGCTGACGCGGCGGTCAGCCAAAGCGCTCTACGGTTCATGGCAGTCTCCTTTTGCGGACGCGCCCGTCCCGGCACATCCTGGTCCTGTACAAAAATCGAGTGATGAAGGTAGCGCGCTCCCGCCGGCTCGCGGCTCGGCGCAAACGGTACGGCGATTTACATCTGCGGACACCGAAGCCCCGGCAGTGGAACCTGGCAAGATACGCCTGTATTGTTGTTACCCTCGGGCTCAGCCTGCCCGCCGGACGGTAGTATTGTCAATGGTAAACAATCGATTGCTCAATCCGGCATAGGCATGCCGGTGACGCCCGGTCTTTGCGGTTGCGCCTGGCGCCTGAATTCGAGTGCCAAATGCACAAGCAAAGCTGCGAAAATTACCGCACCTCCGGCAATGGTACGAACCGACGGCACTTCGGAATGCACCAGCCATACCCAGATCGGCCCCAGCATAGGTTCGAACGTGCCGATCAGAGCAGCTACCGCGGCGGGGATCAATCTTGCCCCGGTGGCAAAGAAGGCAAGGCCAAGCCCCAGGTTGACGACCCCGAATGCAAAGAGGAAGCCCATTTCGCGTGGCGTGACGGCAAAGGCTGAGGCCTGAGAGGCGGCAAAAGCTGCCGCAATCATGGTGCCGAGGCAGGTGGCCGGCGTCATGCGCACATGCGAGAAGCGGCGGGTAATGACGGTGGCGATTGAAAAGACCACCGCAATCAACAAGGCGAGGCCGTCGCCGATCGGCGATACCTGACCGGTCAGCGACTCGGAAACCATGATCGCCACGCCGACAATCACCGCCACGATCGCCGCCCATGTCGACAGCGCCACCCGCTCGCGAAACAGCACCCAGGCAAACAGCGCCGCAAGCAGAGGCACACCGGCCTGCATCAGCAGCACATTAGCGACGGTGGTGTAGGCAAGGGCAATGACGAACGACGTCGAAGCCGTGGCAAAGCAGATCGCCACCAGCAGTCCGGGCAGTCCCATGCCGCGGAACAGCCGCAGCGTTCCGCGCAAGCCATCGCGCCAAGCCATGAAGCCCAGAAGGAAGGCGGCGGCCCAGAACGAGCGCCAGAACACCACGGTCCAGATGTCGTCGATCTCGATGAAGCGCCCGATGGCGCCGCCAAGGCTCCACATCAGCGCCGACAGGAACACCAGCGCTATGCCCAAACGCTCGTCCCGCCGCGAAACCTGCGGGGCGACGACGTTGGATAGCGAGACTGCCGGGTCTGTCATGGTGCCAGTATCGATGACCTTGGGTTGGCTGGATATGCTCAAAACGACTTGAAACGGTCCAATTGGCTACCTCATCCGGCCAGATCGGGCGAGGTCCAGCCCATGGCGATGGTTGTGGCAAACCCCGCCCGCTGCAAACGATCACTGGCGGCAGTGTCGCCGCGGAACTTCACGGCTCGTGATTTTCCGCTTGACCTCAATATTAGTTGAGGTTTTACAGAAGCGACTCCGACACGAAAACCAATATGGAGCCACCCGAAATGCCTCAGAAAATCAAACTCGCCATCATCTATGGCAGCGCCCGCGAGGGCCGCTTCTGCGACACCGTCGTCAACTGGGTCGCTGCCGAGATTACGGGTCACCAGCAGTTCGCCATCGAGCTTGTCGACCCGCGCGACCTTGCCAGAAATCGGGCCGATGTCGCCCGCCGCCTCGGCGATGCCGATGCCTTCCTTGTGGTGACACCTGAGTACAATCACGGCTACACCGCCGACCTCAAGGCGCTGATCGACGCCCACAGCATCCAGTGGCAGGCCAAGCCACTGGCCTTCGTCTCCTATGGCGGCATTTCGGGCGGGTTGCGGGCGATCGAGCAGTTGCGCCTGGTGTTTGCCGAGCTGCATGTCGTGGCGATCCGCGACACTGTCAGTTTTGCAAGCGCCTGGAGCAAGTTCGACCGCAACGGCACGCTGATGGACCCGCGCGACTCGCGCAAGGCGATGGCGGCTCTGCTCGCCCGCCTGCAATGGTGGGCGATCAATCTGCGCGAGGCACGCGCCAACACGCCTTACCTCGAGGCGGCGGCATGAGCGAATTGAAAGTGAGGCGAACTTCTGACGCGCAGCGGCCCGCCCCGTCTCTCACTTACCCTGTTTCGCCAGCTTCAGCGCTTCCGACAAAACGGCATCTTCGCCGGCGGCGTAGCTGGCGAAAGTCTGGGCGACTGGAACCGTGGGCAACAGGGAACCCGCTGCGGTGCCGTAGAAGTAGTTCGGCAGAAAACAGGTGGTCAGCTGCGACAGCCGGCAGCCGTTTTCCCAGTCGTGGTAGGCTGTGGTGTATCGGAAGGCGATCCTGGAGTTGGGCATGACCGTCGTGCCGCCCTCGCCCCACATCTGGCCAGCGTCGCCCATCTCCTCGCCGACCAGCACGGCACGCTCGCCAGCATAATATTTCAGCCGCGACGCGATGCTGATCGCCGCCGAGAAGGTGTTGCCGCTGGTCAGGATGAAGATGCGGCCATTGGGCACGGCCTCCGGCAGCTGGCGCGAAAAGTCGGTGGCCAGCATGTAGTTGCCGCCCGGGCTGAACCTTAGATCGACGACGGCATGGCTGATCTTGCGCTTGTCGGCCTCCTCAAGCACTTTCGCCAGATAGTCGGACATCGGCACCCCGTCCGCATCGCGGAATCGGTTGAGCTGGAGGTAGAGGATACTGTCGCCTTCGAGGTAGCTGTGCCACGCGTTCTGGTCCGGACGCGACAGATAAGTTGGCGTGACACCGTCCAGGACATGGGCCCAGCCGGCGCTACCCTTGTCAGGGGCGACCGGGCTGAGATCGCGCTTCGGCCATACGGTTCTCGTCGAAGGCTCGCCTTTGCCTGGCAATACGGCAAGCGTGCGCTCGATCTCGGAGCCGTCGGCCTTGCGAAAGCGAAACTCGCTTTCATCCGGCTTGCCCGCCAGCCTGGCCGCGTGAAGCAGTTCGGGCGAAATCATGAAATTCGGCGAGAGCTCGCGCGCGTACTGGTCAGTGCCACCGACATATGGCCGCAACGCTGCGACCAGCTCATCGGGCGTCAGGCCATTGGCCGTCAGGACTTGGGCGCCCAGAAGATCGCGATGCTCTGTGGTGGCGCGGACAACGAAAAGACCGTCGGCAAACCAGCCGAGGCGCAATGGGACAGAACTGAAGCCTTGTCCGCCGGCAAGGCCGAGAACGTTGGTGTGACCGTTTTGGGCAAGGGCGACCGCCTTCGCCGCTGCCATCGCCAGCGCGGGCCGATCAAGTTCCGAGGCTTTGGCGCTTAGTTCGTCCAGCGATTGACCAAACGCTAAGCTTGTTTGAGGCTTAAAGCTTCGCTCGATCATTTGCATGTTGCGAAGATAGGCCAAATCCTGCGCGTTCTTTTCAGCCAACGAATCTCCGGTGGCTGGGCTTGCCTCCGGATATGGCTTTAAAACCGGATACATAATGAAGGTAAGCGGCATCACGACGACAATCAGAAATGCCGCCATGACATACGCTACGCGCTTCGACCATCGCCCCCATCTGCGCCCGATATTAGAATTACTCATTACCGCCTCTCCAAATACTTGGCCGTTGCCAAAAGCAGAGCAGCACATGGGGGCGGCGCGCACGCCGTTCAATTACCTGGCACATCAACCCCCACGCTCTGCCCCGACGTGAGAAACGGATCGGCAAGGTTTGCTCCCGATAAGGGCGGTCAAATTCTTGAAACTGCGCGTCGACATTCGAAAACGGCCCCAATTTTCGGCCGACGCGCAAGGAACCGATCATGCTGACCGTACTCAACTGCCTCGTCACCGAACATGACTACCGCTTTGTCGCCGCCGCATTGACCATCTGCGCCCTCGGCTGCGTCGTTTCGATGCGATTGTTCGCCCGCGCCCGCAATGTCCGGCGCGCCAAACACGCGGCGTTCATTTTCATGGCTGGCGTCGCCGGCGGCATGACGATCTGGACGACGCATTTCCTGGCGATGCTGGGTTTCATTCCCAATGTCGAACACGGTTTCGAGCCGAACTTCACCGTACTGTCCCTGGCCTTTGCGATCGCCACGTCAATGGCCGGTTTCTTCATCGCCGCCAGCCGCGAACGCGGCTGGATGATCGAGGCTGGCGGAGCCATCATCGGCGCCGGCATCGCGCTGATGCATTTCACCGGCATGCGCGGTTTCGTCGTCGCCGGCACGGTTTCCTACGATCCGGCCTTCGTTGCCTTTTCCATCGTGGCCGGCGCGGCCCTTGGCATGCTTGCCACCAACCGCGTGGCACGCGGGACCACCCGCCACAGCCAGTATGCCGGCATGGCCGCCCTTATCCTGGGCATCGGCATGATGCACTTTACCGCCATGGGCGCGATACAGATCACACCCGATCCGCGTGTGATTGTTCCCGGCCAACTCATGTCCGACAGCGTGCTGGCGATCCTGGTTATCGCCGTGACTGTGCTTGTGGTGGTGCTTGGCGCCGTTACCCATCTTGCCGAGGAGCAAGGCCAGCAGGACGCCGTCGCGCATTACCGGCATCTCGCCATGCACGACCCGCTGACCGGCCTGCCCAATCGCGCCGCCGTTCGCGATGAATTGCCGATGCGGCTGAAGCAGGCCGACGGCACCTCGCTGGCGCTTATTGCCATCGACCTCAACCGCTTCAAGGAGATCAACGACGTCTACGGCCATGCCGCAGGCGATGCCGTGCTCAGCCAGACGACCGCACGCGTGCGAACAGCGTTGATCGAAGGCGAGTTCTTTGCCCGCATCGGGGGTGACGAATTCATAGCGGTGAAGCCGTTCACCCGCGAAAACGAGGTCGAGGAATTCGCAGCCCGCATCAGCGATGCCTTCTCGCGTCCCAACGAGCTCGGTAAGGGGCGCTTTTCGACCAGTGCCAGCATCGGCATTTCGGTCTACCCAAAGGATGGCGACAGTGTCGATGAGCTGACGACACGCGCCGACCTTGCCATGTACCGCTCCAAGAAACTGCAGGACGGCAGCTGGTGCTGGTATGACGCCGACGCCGACGAGGACGGCCGACGCCGCGGCCAGATCGCCATCGGCCTGCGCAGCGCCATCGCCGACCGCGCGCTGCGGCTGGTTTACCAGCCGCAGATATCGATGAAGAAGCGTCAGCTGCTCGGCTTCGAGGCGCTGCTACGCTGGTCCAGCCCGCACCTGGGCGACGTCTCGCCGGCCGAGTTCATTCCAGTTGCCGAACAGACCGGTATCATCGTCGAGATCGGCGACTGGGTGTTGATGCAGGCCTGCCGGGAAGCGACGCAGTGGCCAGCGCCCACCGGCGTTGCGGTCAACGTCTCACCGGTGCAGCTTATGCGGCCGAATTTTGCCGAGCGGCTGACCGAAATCCTGGATGAGACGGGACTGGCCCCGACGCGGCTCGAGATCGAGATCACCGAAACGATGCTGATCGACAATCCGGGCAAGGCACTGCTCGTGCTGCGCAAGATCAAGGCGCTCGGGGTTCGCGTCGCCATGGACGATTTCGGCACTGGCTATTCGTCGCTGTCGACGCTGTTTTCCTTCCCCTTCGACAAGATCAAGGTCGACCGCAGCTTCCTCAATGCGCTTGGCCGGCAGGCGCAGGCAACAAGTGTCATCGAAACCGTCATCGAACTCGGCCACAAGCTGTCGATCCCGGTGCTGGCCGAAGGCGTCGAGACCGATTTCCAGGCGGCGTTCCTCAAGGACCGGCGCTGCGACGAAGCGCAGGGCTTCCTCTACGGCCGGCCGGTGGACTCTTCCACGGCGCATGCGCTCGCGCTTTCCGGCACCTGGCAAGACGACGGCGACGCGAAGCTGAGCGCCTAACCAGCCGCTACTGGAAATCGAATGCCGACAGGCCCGTCACCATCTCGTCGAGCCCAAGCGGGCGGGTGATCGGCGGCTCGGCGCGCGACAGGCAACCAGACCGCTCGCATAGACGGCAAGCAGGGCCTACCGGCGTCGCCGTCACTGTGCCTGGCTTGGCACCGATGGCAAGTGCCGGAAGGGCGGCGCCATAAACGATCTCGTCGCGGAAGGCGATGTCGCAGCCAAGCAGGATCGCCGTGCGCCGCGGCCGCTCGCTGAATGCGCCTTGCGGTCCTTCGAGCGTTCGGGCAACGCACAGGAACTCGGCGCCGTCGGGCATCTCGACAGCTTCGACGAAGATCTGCCCGGGCTGGGTGAAGGCTGCATGCACCGGAAGTTTCGGGCAGCCGCCGCCAAAGCGGCTTTGCGGAAACCCTTGCGCGCCCGCCTTGCGGAAGCGGTTGCCGGCATTGTCTACCTCGAGCATGAAGAACGGCACCGCAGACGCGCCGGAGCGCTGGAGCATCGTCAGCCGGTTGGCCGCCTGCTCGAAGGATACGCCGAAGCGCGAGCGCAGCACGTCGACATCGTATCGGGCACGCTGGGCGGCCGAGTGGAACACCTGATAAGGCATCATCAGCGCGTGCGCGGCGTAACGGCCAAGCTCGAAACGAGCGAGCCGCCTTGCCTCGTCTGACGCAAGCTTCAACGCCTGGAGCTCGGCGGCGACTGCGACCTGCATGCGGATCAGGCTCGCTTCCATCGCCACCTCACGCAGCTGGTCGAACGGCGACAGGCGTTCGGACAGGAACAGCCGCTGCGAATGCCTGTCATAGCGGCGACGCCAGTTGGGCATGGTGGCGACCGGCAGAACCTTGACGACGATGCCGTGCTCGCGCCTGAGCCACGCCTTCAGCGCACCAAACAGGTCATCACCGGGATCGAGCAATGTGGTGAACGCCTCGGCTTCTTCTTCCAAAGAGGTGAAATGGTTGGGCCGGCGCTGGAAAACCTCGTGCACTTCGTCGATCGGCAGGCGCGCGCCCGACAAGGCAGTCGTGTGTCCCTCGCGGGCCAGCAGTTCGGTCAGATCCGACAGGCGTTCAGCCTGTTCGCGATAAGCGCGGAACAGCTTGATCACTGCCGCCGCCGCATTGGGCGCTGCCTCGGCGATCTCGACAAGCTCCTGGTCGCCGGGCAGTTCGCCTGACAGCAGCGGGTCGGCGAAGACCTCGCGCAAGGCGGAAATCGATCCGCGCGCCTCGCCCTGCAGCTCCTCTGGATCGATCTTGTAGACCGACGCGAGCTTGAGGATCAACTGGACTGTCAGCGGACGCTGGTTGCGCTCGATGAGGTTGAGATAGGACGGCGAAATGCCTAGCCCCTCGGCCATCGCCGTCTGGGTCAGGCCCTTCTGGTTGCGGATGCGCCGGATACGCGGTCCGGCGAAGATTTTCTGCTCGGCCATGGCTTTTACACCGGATTTACAACGAAAGGAGGGGATTCACCCTGCCCAGCCTTTTACATTCTTTACAGATTTACAGCGACGTTCTGTCAAACGCAACACAGGTTTTCCCTATTATCCGCCGCATTTTGTTGAATTTTCTGGCTGCTTCGGCACCGCGATGTCAAACACGTCACATAGAAATCGCCGCAACAACCCAAGACGCGGTGGCCGCCCCCAGCCCCAAGTGACCAGACGGAGTCGACAATGACCGATTTTTACAACCTCGTCCCTTCAGCCCCGGAAGGCCGTTTCGACGGCATCGAGCGTCCCTACTCGCCGGAGGATGTGAAGCGGCTGCGCGGCTCCGTCCAAATCAAGCAGACCCTGGCCGAAATGGGCGCCAATCGCCTGTGGAAGCTGATCCACGAGGAGAACTTCGTCAACGCGCTCGGCGCCATGTCAGGCAACCAGGCGATGCAGCAGGTCCGCGCCGGCCTCAAGGCGATCTATCTCTCAGGCTGGCAGGTCGCGGCCGACGCCAACACCGCATCGGCGATGTACCCCGACCAGTCGCTTTACCCGGCCAACGCAGCACCCGAACTGGTCAAGCGCATCAACCGCACGCTGCAGCGCGCCGACCAGATCGAAACCTCGGAAGGCAAGGGCCTGTCGGTCGACACCTGGTTCGCCCCGATCGTCGCTGACGCGGAAGCCGGCTTCGGCGGCCCGCTCAACGCTTTCGAGATCATGAAGGCCTTTATCGAGGCAGGCGCCGCCGGCGTCCACTTCGAAGACCAGCTCGCTTCGGAAAAGAAGTGTGGCCATCTCGGCGGCAAGGTGCTGATCCCGACCGCGGCGCATATCCGCAACCTGAACGCCGCGCGTCTCGCCGCCGACGTGATGGGCACGTCTACGCTGATCGTTGCCCGCACCGACGCGGAAGCCGCCAAGCTTTTGACGTCCGACATCGACGAGCGCGACCAGCCTTTCGTCGACTATGACGCTGGCCGCACGGTGGAAGGCTTCTACCAGGTGCGCAACGGCATCGATCCGTGCATCGCCCGTGCCATCGCCTACGCACCGTTCTGCGACCTGATCTGGATGGAAACCGGCAAGCCGGATCTCGAGCAAGCCAAGAAGTTCGCCGAAGCCGTGCACAAGGCGCATCCGGGCAAGAAGCTGGCTTACAACTGCTCGCCGTCGTTCAACTGGAAGAAGAACCTCGACGACGCGACGATCGCCAAGTTCCAACGCGAGTTGGGCGCAATGGGCTACAAGTTCCAGTTCATCACGCTGGCTGGCTTCCACCAGCTCAACTTCGGCATGTTCGAACTGGCCCGCGGCTACAAGGATCGCCAGATGGCGGCCTATTCGGAGCTGCAGGAAGCGGAATTCGCCGCCGAGGTCAACGGCTACACCGCGACCAAGCACCAGCGCGAGGTCGGCACCGGCTACTTCGACGCCGTGTCGATGGCGATCACCGGCGGCAAGTCGTCGACGACCGCGATGCACGAATCGACCGAGCACGAACAGTTCCGCCCGGCCGCCGAATAGGCCCGGCTCAAACGACAAATCCGGAGGCATGAGCCTCCGGACACCGCCAGAGGAAACGCCCCGCAAGGGCAAGGCAACACCCGAGGAGAACCACAATGGCACCGCGCACCCGCGTCAAGGAACGAGCCGAAGAACAGGCGACGACCATGAGCGCCGACCAGCAGGCCGTGATCCGTATCGTCGCCAACGACCTTCACCGTCTCAACCAGTCGGTCATGAAAGCAGTCGAGGCCGGCGTGTCGGTGGAACTGGTCCGCTCGGCCCGCCATCACGGTGGCGACGGCAACTGGGGCGACCTGTTGATCCCTGTCATCGTGACCCAGCAGCCGCACGGCTGACAAGCATTCCCTCTGCCCCCACGGATCCCGTCCGCAGCCCCTGCTGCGGGCGGGGTTTGTTTTTTGGCGGTATTGCTCACTGAACTACAGTCAATCTGTCGAATTTCTATCGCCTAAGACTAAAGTCGAATGCCGTTTCCAGCGTATTACTTGACACTTCCCGCAGTTGACGCGAACGTAAGGCACCGAACGCAACCACGTATTGAACAGACGCCCCTCAGCTGTCGGCTAAGCCAATGAAATGGAATGACCCAGATTCGGGCGGCAGCCCGGACGAGAGTGCGCGCACTCCCGATCGCCGTGTCCCGGACCTCACCAAGGTGCTCGTCGTTGGCCGCTCTCCGATCAACCGGGTCGTCGTTGCCAAGATCGTCGAACGCTCCGGGCTCAAGACGATCTCCGAGGCGCCCGATACCGCGATGGCGATGCTGCGCACGATGGCGCCAGGCACGATCATCCTCGACGGCGGCAGCGACAACAAGGACTGCGACGGGCTGATGCAGTCGATCCTGTCGCTCAGGCTTGCCTCAGGCTGCAACCTGCCGTCGGTGATCCTGCTGTCCAACCGCCCCGGCACGCCAGAAAGCCTGTCGCTGTCGAGCGCCGTCGACATCGTTGTCGCCAAGCCGATCACGCCGGAGCGGCTGCAACCCGTCGTCGAAAAGCTGCTGGGCCGCTGCTGAGCGTCAGGAGAGAGTTTTCAGCAGCTCCGGCAGTTCGCCGAGATGCTGGAGCTTGCGGAAGCGCTCGGCCGCGGTCGGTTCGTCGACATGCTCGTAGGCCCAGGTCAGATCGTGGGGAATGTAGACGCCCCAACTGCCGGCCTCGATCGCCGGCACCACATCGGACTTGAGCGAATTGCCGATCATCATGCTGCGCGGCGCGCCGTCGCCATGACGGGCGAAGATGCGCTCATAGGTCGGCCGCGACTTGTCGCTGACGATCTCGACGGCATTGAAGAAATCGCCGAGGCCTGACTGCGCAAGCTTCCTCTCCTGGTCGAACAGGTCACCCTTGGTGATCAACACCAGGCGATAGCGCCCGGCCAGTGCTTCGAGCGTGTCGTGGACGTGCGGCAGGGTCTCGATCGGATGGCTCAGCATTTCGCGGCCGGCGGCGAGGATCTTTTCGATCACCGAAGCGGGAACCCGACCTTCCGTCACCTCGATCGCGGTCTCGATCATCGACAAGGTGAAACCTTTGATGCCGAACCCATAGGTGCCGAGGTTGCGCTTTTCGGCCTCGAGCAGGCGCGACATCAGCTGCTGTTCCTCGCCATGATCGGCAAGCAATTCGGCGAAATGCTTTTCCGTCATGCGGAAGAACTGTTCGTTCTGCCAAAGCGTGTCGTCGGCATCGAATCCGATGGTGGAAAGTTGGGTGGAATTGGAGGTCATTGCGCTCGTCTAGTTCAGAAATCGGCCCAAAACCAGCCGTTTGATGCCTGCAAGCCATCAGAATCGCTTGTCAGCCCCCCTTTTCTTCCTTCGAGGGGCACGGCTATACTCGACAATCTGCAACGACAATCTGGTGAATGATGCCGCCTGCCAAGAAGGAAGTCCGTCCGACCACTCGGGGGGCTCGCGCCCGCACGCCTGCATTCGTGAAGAACAGGCGTGGGGTGAAGAACTGGAAGGAAACCGCCGACTGGCTGGAATGGCGGGGCATCGAAGACATAGAGTGCATCACGCCTGACCAGGCCGGCGTCGCCCGCGGCAAGATGATGCCGTCGAGCAAGTTCACCTCCAACACGGCGCTGGCGCTGCCATCCGCACCGTTCATGATGACGATCTCCGGTGGCTACCCCGAAGACGGCAACGGCTTTGCCTATCCGGAAGATGACGGCGACCTGAAGCTGGTGCCCGATCTTTCGACGCTGTGCGTGGTACCCTGGGAAGACGATCCGACCGCACAGGTGATCTGCGACCTCGTCCACCAGGACGGCCGGGCCGTCGAGTTCACGCCGCGCAACGTGCTGAAGCGCGTGGTTGCCGCCTATGACAAGCTCGGCCTGAAGCCGGTCGTGGCGCCCGAGATCGAATTCTATCTGGTGCGCAAGAACCCCGACCCGGATTATCCCCTGACTCCGCCAGTCGGCCGCTCGGGCCGTCCCATCGGCGGCGGTGCCGGCTATTCGATCGCCGGCGTCAACGAGTTCGACGAACTCATTGACGACATTTACCACTTCTCCGAGGCGCAGGGCCTGGAGATCGACACGCTGATCCACGAAGAAGGTGCCGGTCAGCTCGAGATCAATTTGCGCCATGGCGACCCGATCGAACTTGCCGACCAGGTGTTCTTGTTCAAGCGCACCATTCGCGAGGCGGCGCTGAAGCACGACATCTACGCCACCTTCATGGCCAAACCGATCCAGGGCCAGCCTGGGTCGGCGATGCACATTCACCAGTCGATCATCGACAAGAAGACGGGCCAAAACATTTTTGCGGCCGCAGACGGCTCGGAGACCGACGCGTTCTTCCACTTCATCGGCGGCATGCAGAAGCATGTGCCGAACGCACTGGTGATGTTTGCGCCTTATGTGAACTCGTATCGCCGTCTGACGCAGGCAGCCTCGGCTCCGGTCAACAACAAATGGGGCTACGACAACCGCACCACGGCCTTCCGCGTACCGCGTTCCGATCCGGGCGGCCGCCGTGTCGAAAACCGCATCCCCTCGTCGGATGCCAATCCTTATCTGGCGCTGGCGGCATCGCTTGCGTGCGGACTGATCGGCCTCAGGAACAAGCTGCCGGCGGAAGCGCCTGTGCTGACGACAGCCAACGAGGACGAAATCGACCTGCCACGCGGCCTGCTCGAGGCGGTCGATCTGTTTGAGGGCGACGAAGAGCTGACGTCGCTGCTGGGGAAGTCGTTTGCGACCACCTATGCGGCGATCAAACGGGCGGAGTTCGAGACCTTCATGGAGGTCATCAGCCCGTGGGAGCGGGAGTATCTGCTGCTGAACGTGTGAAGAAGCGAATAGGGAATAGTGAGTAGCGAATAGAGAGGGCTCCGCCCCTTTCACTACTCACTACTCACTACTTACTACTTACTACTCACTACTCACTACTCACTACTCGCTATTCGCTATTCGCTGTTCGCTCCCTGAAATTCCCGGAGACCTCTCCGCATTATGACATACCTCTCCCCTATCTCGCCTGGCCTTTCCTGGTACGAAGACACATCAGGCCCGCGACCCGAATACCCTGTCCTTGACGGCGACAGGCAGGCCGACGTCGTCATCATCGGCGGCGGCTTCACCGGGCTTTCGGCGGCGACGCATCTCGCCAAGGCGGGCACCAATGTCGCGCTGATCGAGGCGCATCGCTTCGGCGACGGCGCCTCGGGGCGCAACGGCGGCCAGCTTGGCACCGGCCAGCGTGCCTGGGCCGAAGAGCTCGAAGGCGAGCTTGGCTTCACCCGCGCCAAGGCGTTGTTCGACCTAGCCGAGGAAGCCAAGGCGCATCTGCTCGATTTCACCGCCGCCAACGGCATCGACATCGACTACATGCCCGGCCAGATGTCGGTGGCGCACAAGCAGCGCTATGTCGACGACTACAAGGCCCATGCCGAGATCATGGCCAGCCGCTTCGACTATCCGCACGTCAGCTTCATGGACGCCAGGGAAACCGCCGAGCGGCTCGGTTCGACGCATTATTACGGCGGCACGCGCGACACCGGCACCGGCCATATCCATCCGCTCAAGCTGGTGATCGGCACCGCGCGCGTGGCGGCAGCCGCAGGCGCGCACATCTTCGAGAATACGCAATCGACCGGTATCACCTCCCAGGGCGGCAAGGTGCGGGTGACGACACCGCGCGGCACCATTACCGCGCAGAAATGCCTGATCGCCGTCAATGCCTATGGCGGCAAGCTGGAGCCGGTGAGTGCTTCGCACATCATGCCGATCGGCTCGTTCATCGGCGCGACCGTTCCGCTGGGCGCGGATTCGACGGTCATCCCCGGTGGGGAGTCGGTCGACGATTCCCGTTTCGTCGTGCGCTACTTCCGCAAGTCACGGGATGGGCGGCTTTTGTTCGGAGGGCGCGAGATCTACGGCGTCAACGACCCCAAGGACATCCACATCCACATTCGCAAGCAGATCGCCGAGATCTATCCCGCGCTGAAGGATGTCGAGATCACCCATGGCTGGGGTGGTTATGTCGGCATCACCGTGCCGCGCAAGCCGTTCGTGCGCGAGGTGATGCCGAATGTCATCTCGATGGGCGGCTATTCCGGCCACGGCGTCATGTTGTCGAATTTCTTCGGCAAGCTTTATGCCGAGACTGTGGCGGGCAACCGCGACCGGCTCAAGCTGATCGAGGAGCTGAAGATACCGCCCTTCCCCGGCGGCCGGCGTTTCCGCACGCCGCTCTTGTTCCTCGCCCTCAACTGGTTCGCGCTGAGGGACAGAATCTAGCGCCATGGCGGACGAAGCCGTCTCCATTCCGGCCCGCCACGATACCCAACTCGCCGGCTGTCGAGGTGAAGCCCGATCCGTGAGCGGTCGCCATCACCAGGCCGCGGTGATCATCAACTGATCTGTCTTGCGACTTCCGGTTTGCCGCCGACCATCGCCGCTTGCCCCTGCCACAGCGGTAGTTGCAGCCTGATGCGGGCGCCGCGCCATGGACCGACCAGGATTTCGACGCCGCCGCCATGCAGCCTGGCGATCTCTCGGGCAAGGTTGAGCCCGAGGCCGGCGCCGCTGTTTCGCGGGCGCAAGCGATAGAACGGCTGGAACACGCGCTCATGTTCGTCGTCGGGAATGCCAGGGCCTTCATCGTGGATTTCCAGCCCGCCCCTGGCGTCCACCACCACCGAAATGATGCCCTCGCCGCCGCCATGGTCGATGGCGTTGCGCAAGAGGTTGGTGACCGCCTGCTGGATCTGTGACGGCTGGATGTTGACCAGCACGCTCGACGCCGCCGGCTCGAAGGAGAAGTCGTAGCCGGCGGCAAGCGCCAACGGCGCGAAATCGGCGGCGAGATGGCGTGCGAATTCGACAAGGTCGACGACCTCGCGGGCACCGGCTGACTGGTCGAGTACCTGCCGGTCGAGCAGCTGCTGCGCCAGATGCGACAGGCGCTCGATGTCCTTCAGCAGGCGCGCACTTTCAGGGTCCTCGCGCAAGAGTTCGGCGCGGGTGCGCAAGATGGCGATCGGCGTTCGCAGTTCGTGCGCCGCGTCGGTCAGGAAACGGTTGCGCTGGTCGTAACCCTGGCCGAGGCGCGACAACGCATTGTTAAAGGCCTGCACCATCGGCTCGATCTCGGTCGGCACGTTGGCGGTCGGCAGTTGCACGCCACGATTGTCGATGTCGATGCGGCCGGCCTGCCTGGCGGTCGCGACAAGGCCGGCGAGCGCCCGGCGGACCACTGTCGGCGTGACGACGAGGGTCGTTCCGCCCATGACGATGAAGAATGGCGCGAGAAACGCCACGATGATCAGCGCAACCGTCGGACCGATCTTCATCCACTCAATCTGTCCGTCGGGGTTGCGGGTTCCGTCGAGACTGAGCTGGAATGTGACGTCGACGCCGTTTGTTTCGGTACGGGACAGGATCGTGGAGGTAAGTATCTGAACCGGGCCGGCGGCAGTTTGCCGATTGGCCAGGATTGAATCCGGCCGAACGTCGTAGACGGGGAAGCGCAGGAACGCATATTCGACGCCCCACGGGATCCTGAGCTCTTCCCCGGCATAGGCGTCCGGTATCTTGCCCAGCCGCAAGGTCTTGCCCGCCTCGTCACGAATGACCAGCCAGAGATTGGGATAATTCTCCCGCGCCGCGAGCATGTCCTTTGTGTCGCGCAAGACGATGTCGCCGTTGGCGTCCCTGCTTACGGCGCCGGCCAAAGCCTCAACGGCGGTTTCGTTGTCGCTGAGCAGCCGGGGCTCAAGCAGGAACAGCACAAACCAGATGAGGCCGACGAAAGCGAACAAGGTCGCGGCCTGCAGCAGGATCAGCTTGCGCACGAGCTGCCATTGCAGCGAGGTGGGGCGCAGCTTTTTCATGCCACGGCGCGCAGGAGATAGCCGAGGTTGCGGATCGCCCTGATCTCGACCCCGGCCGAGACATCGTCGAGCTTGCGGCGCAGGCGCGAGACATGCGAATCGAGCGCGTTGGAGCCGATCTCGTCGTCCATCGCATAGACCGACTCCTCGAGCGTGGCGCGCAGGACCGTGCGACCGGGCCGGCGCAGCAATGCTTCCAGTGCCAGCTGCTCGCGCCGCAAAAGCTCGAGCGGCATGTCGCCGACGCTCGCCTCGCGGTGGTGGAAATCATAGGTGAGACGGCCGATCACCGTCTGCTCGGACCGCAACGCGACAGGGCGGCGGTGCAGCGCGCGCAGCCGCGCCATCAACTCTTCCATGGCAAACGGCTTGACCAGATAGTCGTCCGCACCGGCGTCGAGACCGGCGACGCGATCATTGAGCCCGCTGAGCGCGGTCAGCATCAGGACCGGCGCATCGACACGCATGGCGCGCAGCTTGGGGATCAGGTCGAGACCTTCGCCGTCCGGCACGCGGCGATCGAGCACGATGGCATCGTACGGCCCGAATTCGGCTGCGGCCTCGGCGTCCGCGAGCGTGGCGACGTGATCGACGATGACGTTGCGACGTGCCAGCGCCGACTTCAGCACCGAAGCCATCTCCGGCTCGTCCTCGAGCAGCAAAATGCGCATGCACGTATTCCCTCAGTCAGTCAGGCCATGGCCGAAACCGGTGGCGGCATTAGGGCCTCCACCGGCACGGCGTCACGCGGTTATTCGCATTCCAGCTTCGGCTTGCGGAAGTTGGTGATGTACCAGCGACCTTCGGACCTGGTGGCGTAGAATGTGTAGAAGCACTCCTGCTCCTCGACATAGCCCGGGGTCGTCATTTCCTCATAGCGCGTGCCGCGCCTGGTATCGCGGTACTCGCCGCTGGTCGAGCCGGCAACGGCGTTTGTCGTAATCTTGCTCCACTGATAGGCGCGCTGGCCGCGACCGAGTTCGATCACCGACGTGGGCGGGCCGTAGTCGATGATGACCGACTCCAGCGGCTGGCCGATATAGCCCTTCATGACGTCCGACTGGCAGCCGGCCAGGAAGATGGCGGCGGCGACAGCGAGTGTGCCGACAGCGCGGCGTGCAGTGCTGAGAGACATGTCTGATCCCAGGTTGTGAATGATGTTCCCGGGCAGCTACGCCGCCAAGATTGCATCTACATTGCAGGGCGAAAAGGCGAGACGCCGCGCGTTGCGCGACACGACGATTTCCGGGCTCAAGCCCGAGACAGGCGAGACGTGGGTGTTCAGGGCGCGCCGGCTGATGCGAACAGCCATCGAACGAAGGCGGGACTTGCCGAATTGTTTCCGTTCAACGGCTGGCGTTGCGAACGCATGGCCGACCGGGTGGTCGAGAGGCTTCGCGGAGAAGCCTACATCTTCCTGACGATCACGCTGCCGGCGGAATAGCCGGCGCCGAAGGAGCAGATGACGCCGAGGCTGCCCGCAGGCAGGTCGTCGGAGAACTTCGAAAACGCGATGATCGAGCCGGCCGACGAGGTGTTTGCGTAGTCCTGCAGCACATTGGGCTGCTCTTCGCGGCTCGGCTCGCGGCCGAGCACCCTCGAGCCGATCATGTCGTTCATGCCCTTGTTGGCCTGGTGCAGCCACAGCCGCGACAGGCTGGACGGCTCGATGCCCTGTTCGGCGAGGTGGCCGAGCATCAGTTCCGCCACCATCGGCACCACCTGCTTGAAGACCTTGCGGCCCTCCTGGTGGAACTGCATGTCGCGGCGGTCGGCCATGTGGCCCTCGCGGGTGCGGCGCAGGAAGCCGTTGTTGTTGCGGATATTGTTGGAGAATTCGGTGAGACAGCGGGTTGCCAGCACCTCATAGCCGCTGTCCGCCTGCACCTCGTCAGCGCGCTGCAGGACGACGGCGGTGCAGACATCGCCAAAGATGAAATGGCAGTCGCGGTCGCGCCACTCCTGGTGGCCGGAAGTGATCTCGGGGTTGACCATCAGGATCGCCCGGGCCGAGCCGGTGCGGATCATGTCTGCGGCAAGCTGGATGCCGAAGGTCGCCGAGGAACAGGCGACATTCATGTCGAAGGCAAAACCCTTGATGCCGAGCGCCTGCTGCACCTCGATGGCAACCGCCGGATAGGCGCGCTCGTGGTTGGAGGCAGCACAGATGACGGCGTCGATGTCGGCGGCGGTGAGGCCTGCCTTCTTCATCGCCTCGTCGGCCGCCTTGACCGAGATCTCGGCCATCAGCGACAGCTCGTCCTCAGTGCGCTCGGGCAGCACAGGGTGCATGATGCCTGGATCGAGAATACCGAACTTCGAAATGACATGGCGGCGCTCGATGCCGGATGCCTTGACGATGAACTCTTCCGACGACATCGCCATCGGCTCGCGCTCGCCGGCCTCGATGGCGTCAGCGTGCAGCTTGTTCTGGCGGTAGGCATACTCGTTGTAGGAGGCCACCAACTCGGCGTTGGTGATGACTTCCTCCGGCGTGAAGATGCCGGTACCGCTGATCGCAACCCTGTGCATGGCGTTTCCCATTGGTTTTGAGCCATTGGAATAGGGTTCAGGCAGCAGCGGTCAAGCTTTGCGACCACAATTTCAGGTCGAAAGCGCGGTTACCTCGCGGCAGAACCGCTCAAATGCAGCGCCCGCCGTCCACTTCCATGGCAACGCCGGTAATCAGCGAGGCTTCGTCCGAGACGAGGAACATGGCGGCGTTGGCGATGTCGAGGGGAGTCGAGAAGCGGCCGAGTGGGATCGAAGCCTTGAACTTCTCGCGGATTTCGGGCGTGTCCTTGCCCATGAATTTCTCCAGCATGCCGGTTTCGCCGGCGACCGGGCAGAGGCAATTGACGCGGATGTTCTTCGGCGCGAGCTCGACGGCCATCGACTTGGTGGCGGTGATCGCCCAGCCCTTGGAGGCGTTGTACCAGGTCAGCCCCGGACGCGGACGCAATCCAGCGGTCGATGCCGTGGTCAGGATCGAGCCGCCGCCCTGGCGCTCCATGATCGGCACCACGGCGCGGGCGGCGTGGTAGATCGCCTTCATGTTGACGGCCGTGATCAGGTCGAAGACATCTTCCTCGACATCGACAAGGTCGCCGTTGCGGTGGGTGTAGCCGGCATTGTTGACCATGATGTCGATACGGCCGAAAGCACTCTTGGCGGCGTAGACCAGCTCGTCGAACTCGGTGCGCAGCGACACGTCGCAAGTGACCGCAATCGCATTGGCGCCGATTTCGCCGGCAACACGCTCCGCCTCCTTGGCGTTGAGGTCGGCTACGACGATCTTCGCGCCTTCCTCGGCGAAACGCCTGGCCATGCCCTCGCCGAAACCGGCGGCACCGCCAGTTATGATCGCAACCTTGTCCTTGAGCCTGTCCGCCACGTTACGTCCCTTCGAATCGAACACTGTCACCAGCCCCTTATCGAAAAGGAAAACGCGTCAGTCAGCAACAGACAAGCGAGAGCTGGCAAGCGCCCGGCTTGCGGCCCTCTTGAAATAACTCTAAAGTAAATGCCTGCCTCTGGGTGGAGGACGCAAACATGAAACTTCGTTTCTTATTTGCATTGTTTTCAATAAGCGCAGGTTTGATCATCAGCTTCCAGCAAGTAGCGCATGCTGCCTGCGTCGTACCGAGCTACAACCAGAAGCGCGGAATACCGCCTGGATTCAGCGAGGCACAGGGCTTCAAGGGCCGCTTCGACTTCCCCGCCAGCACCAGCGAGCCGCTTCCGGCGTTCCTGTCGATCGACTTCACCCAGGATTGGCGCGCCTACATCCAGGCGGTGCTCGACTATTCGCTCGAAGGCAACATCGCCGTCGACTTCAATGTCGCCAACAACAATACGCGCAACTGGTACCATGCGCTGTGGATGCATCCGGGCAATTCGGGACGGGAGTTCCTGCACGGCCTGACCAAGGAACGCGCGACCGATCCGGAGCAGCTTGCCGAAGGCGTGACCAAGTCCTTCGACACCTGGGCGGTCGGCTTCTACAACGCGCTCGGGGCCACGACCTTCGCCAAGGTGTGGAGCGATCCGTGCAGCCCCAAGATCGACGACATCTATTTTCCCGTCGGCACGACGTCGTTCAAACTGCTGTTCACCACCGCCACCGTAGCCGACATCCCCTACGTCGCCGGCGCGCCCGAATGGGACGGCGACATCGGCAGGGCTCCCAACCGCATCGGCAAGCTGCGCCTCTACCAGATCGACATAGCCGTGCGCGATCCGCGCTCGCTGCAGACCGGATGGGTGTTCGGCACCTTCGTCTATCAGGGCACCGAACCCGGCACCGATCCATGGAAGAAGCTGGTGCCGGTCGGCTTGAGCTGGGGCAACGACCGCTTCGTGCCGCCGCCGGGCCAATTGCGCCAGAACGTGCTCAACGAAACGCTCGAGGGCAAGATCTACGGCTGGGCCGCGCGCAAGGAGCTTGGCTGGGGCGGGCGCGTCAACGGGCCGGCCGACAACCAGATCAGCTCGTGCATGTCCTGCCACGGTTCGGCGCAATATCCGCGCAGCGACGATTTCGGCAACCTGCCGCGGCAACCGGCAACTCCGGTCGACTATCAACGCCGACTGCTGGAGTATTTCCGCGACGTCTTCGCCGGCGGTGTGTTCGACGGCGAGTCGCGCTATTTCGGCACGCAGACGGCGGTGCTTGCGCGGCCGCTCGACTACTCACTGCAACTGCAGGCCGGCATCGAGCGCATGTGCGCGACCGTCACCGCGCGCGAAGCGCCGTTCAACGACGGCACGGTTCCCGTCCCGCCGGTTTGCCCTGCACCTCCGGCCGTCGTGGCTGGTGGCCCGGAAAGCCTGTCGGCTGGCCCAGCACTTGCAGACCGCGAGGACACGATCGACGCCCTGCTGGAGCCTATCAGGTAGAGCTGATAGGTAGAGCTTTGGGGTAGTGCCGATGCATTACAAAGCGGGGTGCGCCACGAGCAACAAGTCGCTGTCGTTCGGGATCGGCCGATCAGATCTGGTCACCCTGAACACAGGCTTGATACACTGCGTCCAGTCGAGAACGATCCGGTGGTCGGCGCTGCTGCCGTATCGCAGTTGATAGGAACCAGCGGCAATTCGTACCTCGAACTCATCGGCAACGTTGCGACCACCACCTTGCCGCTCCGGCTGAGAAACGGAACATCGACAAGCAGCACACTGCTTTCGGACACGCCGGTTGAACCCTCCGTCAGCGTCACGTGAAAGGGGCCATTCTCAGCCATGGTTCTGAAACCCACGGCGCCTTCGCGCCAGGTGAACCCCTGGTGGACATGTCGATCTTCCCAGAGGCTGAATGGTGTCGACGTCGCCGCGTCGAATACGCTGATCTGGCCGTAAGATACTTCCAGTACTTGCGACTCTTGCACTCCGACCTCCCAGACTCTGCGCCCGACACTATCGACAAGCCCTCTCGGCTGGCCCACTGTCAACAGCGTGTTGTACCTGTGACACCGTGGCGCTGGCTTTTGGGCTAGAACTTTTAAATCGATTAGATTATATCAGTCGGCGACATCGCGACCGTCTTGAAAACGGATAGAACATGACCAGCCAGATCATCCCCGTCGATCCATTCGACTTCATCATTTTCGGGGGCACCGGCGATCTGTCGGAGCGCAAGCTGCTGCCGGCTCTCTATCATCGCCAGCGCGACCACCAGTTTTCCGAGCCGACCCGGATCATCGGGGCCTCGCGCACCAAGATGGACGACAAGGAATTCCGCGCTTTCGCCAAGAAGGCGATCTCGGATCATGTCAAGCCGGAGTATATCGAGGAAAAGGAGCTCGCGACCTTCCTCGACCGGCTGAGCTACATCACCGTCGACGCCAAGTCCGGTGACGGCTTTGCCGAGTTGAAGAAGTCGGTTGGCGACAGCAAGCGCATCCGCGTCTTCTATCTCGCCGTGGCGCCCAGCCTGTTCGGCGACATCTCCGACCACCTCAAGGCGAACAAGCTGGTCACCCCGGATTCGCGCATCGTCGTCGAGAAGCCGATCGGCCGCGATCTCGAGTCGGCCAAGGCGCTGAACGACATCATCGGCGACGATTTCGGCGAGCACCAGATCTTCCGCATCGACCACTATCTCGGCAAGGAGACGGTGCAGAACCTGATGGCGCTGCGTTTTGCCAACGCGCTTTACGAGCCGTTGTGGAACTCGGCCCATATCGACCACGTGCAGATCACCGTGGCCGAAACTGTCGGCCTCGAGGACCGCGTCACCTATTACGACAAGGCAGGTGCTTTGCGCGACATGGTGCAGAACCACATGCTGCAGCTGCTTTGCCTCGTCGCCATGGAGGCGCCCGCCTCGATGGAGGCCAATGCGGTTCGCGACGAGAAGCTCAAGGTCCTCAATGCGTTGAAGCGCGTCAATGGCAATGAGGCGCCAAAGCAAACCGTACGCGGCCAGTACCGCGCCGGCGCTTCCGCCGGCGGACCGGTCAAGGGCTACATCGAGGAACTCGGTGCGGAAAGCACCACCGAAACCTTTGTTGCCATCAAGGCCGAGATCGCCAACTGGCGCTGGGCCGGCGTGCCGTTCTACCTGCGCACCGGCAAGCGGCTGGCATCGCGTGTCTCCGAGATCGTCATCGAGTTCAAGCCGATCCCGCATTCGATCTTCGGCGAGAGCGCCGGGCCGATCTTCAACAACCAGTTGGTCATCCGCCTGCAGCCCGACGAGGGCGTCAAGCAGTTCATCATGATCAAGGATCCGGGTCCCGGCGGCATGCGCCTGCGCCAGATCCCGCTCGACATGAGCTTCGCCCAGTCCTTCGACGGACGCGCCCCGGACGCCTATGAGCGGCTGATCATGGATGTCGTGCGCGGCAACCAGACGCTGTTCATGCGCCGCGACGAGGTCGAGGCGGCATGGAAGTGGATAGACCCGATCCAGCATGCCTGGGAAGGCAGCCGCCAGGAAGCCCAGGGCTACACCGCCGGCACCTGGGGTCCTTCCGCCTCGATCGCACTGATCGAGCGCGACGGCCGCACCTGGCACGAGAGCAATTGAGCGCCCCATGACCGCGCCACACTGGAACGAGTTTGCGACACGGGAAGAGCTGGCGGCGGCGCTTGCAGGTGCTGTCGCCGATGTGCTTCGGGCAGCGATCTCGCGTCGTGGCACGGCCTTCCTGGCGGTATCGGGTGGCACGACTCCCGGCCGCTTCTTTGCGGCCCTGTCGCGGCAGGAACTCGACTGGAGCAAAGTCACGGTGACGCTCGTCGACGAACGTTTCGTGCCTGAAAGCTCGGCCCGCTCGAATGCGGCGCTGGCCAAAGCCAACCTGTTGCAGAACGAGGCGGCAGCCGCCCAATTCGCGCCGCTGTTCCATGAGGCCGCAACCGTTGAACAGGGCGCAGACCTGGCGGATGCTGAGATCCGCGCCCTGCCCTGGCCGCTCGATGCGGCTATCCTCGGCATGGGCGGCGACGGCCACACGGCATCGTTTTTCCCGGATGCAGATGGGCTCAACGCCCTGCTCGATCCGGCATCGAACCGGATCGTCATGCCAGTGCATTCGGAAACCGCCGGCGAGCCGCGCCTGACGCTGACGCTCGCCGCATTGGTCAAGGCCGGGCTACTGGCCGTGCATATCGAAGGTGCTGAGAAGCGCAACGTCATCGAGGTGGCACTGGCGGCGGATAAAGCGTTGCCGATCCGCACCGTGCTCGACAGGGCGCCGCGCGCCGCCGAGATCTACTGGGCGCCCTGATCGGACGCCCATTGCCCGAAGCTCCTCCCAGTTCGGGCACCGAGTTGAAAGGACCAAGGCCATGACCGCCAGGAACGACATCCAAGCCATCACCGAGCGCATCCGCGAGCGCTCGAAGGTCAGTCGCGAGATCTATCTCGGCCGCATCACGGACGCAGCAGGCAAGACCGCCAACCGGGGCGTGCTGTCTTGCGGCAACCTCGCGCATGGCTTTGCCGTGTGCAGTCCCTCGGAAAAGGTGGCGCTTGGCGGCGACAAGGTCGCCAACATCGGCATCATCACCTCCTACAACGACATGCTGTCGGCGCATCAGCCGTTCGAAACCTATCCGCAGCTGATCAAGGATGCGGCGCGCGAAGCCGGTGGCATCGCCCAGGTGGCGGGCGGCGTGCCGGCAATGTGCGACGGTGTCACCCAGGGCCAGCCGGGCATGGAGCTGTCGCTGTTTTCGCGCGACGTCATCGCCATGTCGGCGGCCATCGGCCTCAGCCACAACATGTTTGATGCGGCGGTCTATCTCGGCGTCTGCGACAAGATCGTGCCGGGGCTGGTTATTGCGGCGCTGTCCTTTGGCCACCTGCCGGCGATCTTTGTGCCCGCCGGCCCGATGACTTCGGGCCTGCCCAATGACGAGAAGGCCAAGATCCGCCAGCTCTACGCCGAGGGCAAGGTCGGCCGCGCCGAGTTGCTGGAAGCCGAGTCCAAGTCCTATCACGGCCCGGGCACCTGCACATTCTATGGCACCGCCAACTCCAACCAGATGCTGATGGAGATCATGGGCCTGCATACGCCGGGCGCGTCCTTCGTCAACCCAGGCACGCCGCTGCGCGATGCACTGACGCGTGAGGCTGCCAAGCGCGCGCTGGCGATCACCGCGCTCGGCAACGAATACATTCCCGCCGGCCGCATGATCGACGAGCGCTCGGTGGTCAATGGCGTCGTTGGCCTGCATGCGACCGGTGGGTCGACCAACCACACCATCCACCTGATCGCCATGGCGGCAGCCGCCGGCATCCGGCTGACCTGGCAAGACATCTCCGACCTGTCGGACGTGGTGCCGCTGCTCGCCCGCGTCTATCCGAACGGACTTTCCGACGTGAACCACTTCCAGGCTGCGGGCGGCATGGGCTTCCTGATCCGCGAACTGCTCGACGAAGGCCTGCTGCATGAAGACGTGCAGACAGTGTGGGGCGAAGGCCTGCGCCCCTACGCCGTCGAAGCCAAGCTTGGCGCCGACGGCTCGGTGGTGCGCGAGGCAGCGCCCAAGCTCAGCGGCGACGAGAAGGTGCTGGCACCTGCTGCAAAGGCGTTCCAGCCAAGCGGCGGCCTGAAGGTTCTCGGCGGCAATCTCGGCCACGCCATCATCAAGACCTCGGCTGTGAAGCCCGAGCGCCGCATCATCGAGGCCCCGGCGCTGGTGTTCGACAGCCAGCAGGGCCTCAACGACGCCTTCAAGGCAGGCCTGCTCGACCGCGACTTCGTCGCCGTCATCCGCTTCCAGGGGCCCAAGGCCAATGGCATGCCGGAACTGCACAAGCTGACCACGGTGCTCGGCATCCTGCAGGACCGCGGCCACAAGGTGGCGCTGGTCACCGACGGGCGCATGTCGGGCGCCTCGGGCAAGGTGCCGGCGGCGATCCACGTGACGCCGGAAGCGCTCGAAGGCGGGCCGATCGGCCGCGTCCATGACGGCGACATCGTCAGGCTCGACGCCGAGGCCGGCACGCTAGAAGTTCTGGTACCCGCTGGCGATCTGGCGCTGCGTCCGGAACCTGTCTGCGACCTGTCCGGCAACGAGTACGGCATGGGCCGCGAGCTGTTCGCCGGCTTCCGCCAGATGGCCGGCCGCGCCGACCACGGCGCGAGTGCGTTCGGCACGGCGTGACTTTGGCTTGAAAGTAAGGCAGTTCTGCCTTACTTTTCCTGTCAGGAGCAAACACCATGCAGACGCTGACAGTTACGTCGAAAGGCCAGATTACGGTCAAGAAGGAGGTGCTCCGGCACCTCGGAGTCAAACCGGGCGACAAGATCCTTCTGGATCTTGCGCCTGACGGCAACGTCGTGCTCAAAGCCGCACCGCAGAAACGGCACGGGATCGAGGCCATTTTCGGCATCTTTCACGATCCCGACCGGGCACCGGTCTCCATCGAGGAGATGAACAAGGTCATAGCGGACGGCTGGGCCGGCAAACTGTGAAGCTCGCTGTCGACACCAATGTTCTTGCACGAGCAATGCTGGCAGACGACCTCGGGCAAACCAGGGTCGCCCAGGCCCTGCTTGCCGATGCGGACCTGATCGTCATCCCGTTGGTCACCCTTTGCGAGCTTGTCTGGGTGCTTGGCAGCGTCGGTGTGGAGCGGGCTGCGATAGCCCGTGGGATCGAAGACATGCTGAACTCTCAGCACGTCTCCACCAACCTAGCCGCGGTGGCCGCCGGTCTTGCTCACATGCGAGCAGGCGGTGACTTTGCCGACGCGGCGATGGCACACGAAGGCTACAGGGCTGGCGCCGAGCAGTTCGCGACCTTCGACAAGAAAGCTGCGCGGCTGCTCGGCGCCGAAGGCAAACCGGTGACCCTGCTCAAAGGTCGGGTGGGGTAGTCCTGTGCACGGCGACGAGGGTTCTGGCCTGACCCTGGCTACTTCGCCGCGTCGCACGACATCACCGCCGGCGCGTCCTCGCCCTTGGTCAGGTCGTAGAGATCGGCGTTGTCGCCCCTGGTCCACCAGACATAGTGCTGACCGGCGTATTTGGCGCCGCTAGCGCTCAGCACCGTGACGGCCACGACCGTCCGGTCACTGAGCGTGAGTACGACGAGCGAATTGTCGCCGGTGTTGATGTACTCGGCCTTCACAGCCTGGTCGCCGCACTTGTAGTCGACCGCGTTGCGCTCGACCTTTGCGTTGCCCGGCAGCTCCAGCGTCACGGTCGAAGCCATTGCGGCACTGGTCGCGGCAGCAAGGATGATCGCGGCAAGACTCAAGCGCATGATGATCTCCTGAATTGCTAATCATGCAGACGATAGCACGGCGAACAGACCTGCCGAAGCCGAGGCCCCGGCAGGTCTCTTCGCGCACCAGAGGCTAAGCGCCGTTCTTCGCCACATCAGTGAAGAAGCCTTCCGGGCTCTCGACTTCGACCAATCGTTTCTTCTCGATCAACCAGAAGCGGTTGCCAACGGCGCGGACAAAGCTGCGGTCGTGCGACACCAGTAGGCAGCTCGCCTCGTGCTTCAGCAGTTCGTCCTCCAGCGTCTCCTGTCCGTCGATGTCGAGATGGTTGGTCGGCTCGTCGAGCAGGTAGAAGTTCGGGTTGGTGAGCCGCAATACCAGCATGCCAAGCCGTGCCTTCTGGCCACCGGAGAGGCGGCCGATCGGATTGCCCTGCATGTCGACAGTCAGGCCGGCCCCGGCAAGCAAGGTGCGGGCGCGCTGCTCGCCAAGCGCGAAGCGGCGCGTCAGCATCGACAGCGGCATATCCTTGTCGGCAAGGTCGGAGAGGCTCTGGTCGCCGTAGCCAAGCACCAGCGATGGCGTCGCCTTGATGCCGTCGACGGCGACATCCGGCTGGGCAATGGCACGTCTCAGCATGTTGACCAGCCGCGTCTTGCCGGTGCCGTTGCGACCGAGCAGGATGACGCGGTCGCCCTGACGCAGCCACAGCTTGCCGGTCCTGAACAGCAGCGTGCCATCGGGCGTAGTGACAGGTGCATCGTCGAGCGCCACCAGCACCTTGGCGTGCGTGCCGCGATTGGCGAGTTTGATCGTACCGGCCGACCGCTCCAGATGGGCGGGACGTGCGCCTTCTTCGATCCGTTCGGCCCGTTCCTTCAGCTGCTTGGTCTTGACCACCAGCAGGTCGCTGCCCGAGTTGATGCCGATGTTGTTGAGCTTGGCCGCCTGCCGGCGTAATTGCTGCGCCGTCTTCATGTCCTTTTCGAAGCGGCGCGCCTCCGACGCGTCGATCTCGTCGAGTGCGTCACGCGCCTTGGAGTATGGCAGCGAAAAGACCTGCGAGTTCTCAGGCCTGAGGAAAAGCGTCCGGTTGGTGACCGCATCGAGGAAAGCGCGATCGTGGCTGCAGATCACCACGGGTACGTCGCGTGGCAGCGCGTTCAGCCAGTTTTCGAGCTGGGCTATGCGCGCGAGGTCGAGGTGATTGGTCGGTTCGTCGAGCAACAGCATGTCGGGCTCGGTCACCCAGACGCGGGCGAGCATTGCCAGCCGCTGCCAGCCGCCGCTCAGCTTCGACAATGGCCGCTGGCGCATTTCCTCGGGCACGTCGAGTTCGTCGAGCACGATGTCGACGCGCCAGCTTTCGCTTTCGGCCTGATCCGCCGGAAGCGCGGCGAGGACCGCGTCATGGAATGCAATGTCGATCAGGCTGGCCGGGACGTCCTGTTCGACATGGCCGACGCGCAAGCCGCGTGCCCGGGTGATATCGCCTGATGTTGGCTCGAAGGCGCCGGTGATCGAGCGCAGCAGCGTGGACTTGCCGCGGCCATTGGCGGCGACAACGCCGAGGCGGTCGCCCGGTTCGATGGAAAGATTGAGATTGGAAAAGAGCGGAGCCCCGAGCGTTACGCCGAGCGACCTCAGATTGATCAAAGCCATGTCAGTTCTCTGGTCTGGCCGGACCTTCGCCCGCATCCGCTGTTGCGAGATGCCGTGGGGAACCAGGTCCGGTGAGTTATCCAGATGCGGACGTGCCCAAGGCTCGACACCGCATCACCACCAAGGGCAGACCGGGAGAGAGATACGCTGGATTGATCCCGCATCGTACGTTCCAAAATCGAAACCGATTTTTGGGTCGATGCGGTTGGCGCTTCGTCCGAGGTCAGCCCTGCAAACGCATTTGCAGGGCGTGGACGGGGCCGCGCTGACGGTGGTGACGAAAAAACGTGTACACGCAGCCCTCCTTCGTTGTTCGAGTTGCGCGCCTTAAATAGCCGCGCCTTCCGCAGGTTGCAACCCTACTGGATTGTCAATTCACTGCGCTCGCCGGCGTGGACGGTCGCAGTGCCTTCCTTCTTGCCGCCATTGGCCTCGCGATCGGCCTCGACGACATAATCGCCAGCCGGCAAGGTCGTCTGGTGGGTATCCTTGTATTCGTAACCGAATTCCTTGCGGTTACCCTGGATATCCTTCTTGGCGGCAAACACCCTGATCGTCTTGGCGCCCGGTGCGCTAATGGCCAAAACGCCGGCGTCGAGGATCGCAGTCACGTCGCCACGCTCGCCGACCCTGACATTGAAGGGTTGCTCTGTTTCAGCCTGGTCCATCTTGACGACAGCGACGTAGTCGCCGGCTGGAAGGTCGAATTTGGAATCAGGTCCGAAGGCGTGGGTCACCTGTTCGCGGCTGCCGTCGATTTTCTTCTTGGCCTTGAAGACCCTCACGTCGAGCCCGGACGCATCGACCTTTTCGCCGCCTGCCGCGTATAGCGCGTTGACCACCGCATGACCGACACCGACGATGACATCCTTTTCGATGGTCTGGCCAGCAGCAAGCTGGATTGTCTCATTGGCCTCGCCTTGGCCGATGGTAACCTTCAGCTTGGTTTCGCCGGCGGGCAGCACCACCTTGGTCTGGCCGTAATAGGTCGCAGGATGGTCGCCACCGGGGAAGTCGAGGACGACAGCGGCACCATCGACAATGTCCGCGCCTTCGCTCGGTCGCGGCCTGACGATCAGCGTGCCGGCATTGAGGACGAAAAGCGGCTTGTAGGCCTGGCCTGGCTCGACGTTCAGCGGCTGTTCGACAGCAGCTTCGCCGAGCGTCGCGCGGATGACGTGGGCGCCAGCTTCAAGCGATCCTTTGTAGTTGTTGTATTCGGTGGTGAGGCGTTCGCCCTTGGCGCCGTCGGCATTGGCCTTGTAGATTTCCCAGGCATTGCCGGCGTCCTTCAGCGGCGCTCCGCCTTCGGCCAGCGTCAGCTCGGGAATGAAGTTGAACTCCGGCTTTGCCGGTTCCGGCGCAGGCGCCGGTTCGGGGGCCGGCGCGGGTGCGGGCGCTGCAACCGTCTGCACAAGGGCATCTTCCAGGCCCTTGGCGTCGGTCGCCTGGATGTACTTGCCGCCGGTGTTTTCGGCGAGGCACGCGACCTGTTTGCCCTCTTCCGCCGTCAGCCCGAAGCCAACGACATGGGCGGTGAAATCGACGCCCGACTGCTCGAGTTCCTTGCCGAGCGCGCAAGGATCGGCGTTGCAGGTCTCGAGCCCATCGGTAATGAGAATGACGGTCGCCTTGTCCTCGGTGTATTTGAGGTCTTCGGCGGCCTGCTTGACTGCGGCGGACAATGGCGTCTTGCCGAGGAACTTCATGCTGTCGGCGGCAGCGGTGATGGCAGATGCCGAACCGGAGGTCGGCGGCACCACCAGCTCGATATCTGAACAGCTGCCCTTTTCGCGATGGCCATAGGCCATCAGCCCAAGTTCGGTGTCGGCGGGAATGGTGGTCAGCACCGAGCGCAGCGCCTCGCGGGCGATCTCCAGCTTGGGCTTGCCGTCGATCTGGCCCCACATCGATCCGGACGCATCGAGCACGATGATGGTCTTGTCGGCGGCACTTGCCGTTGCCACCCCCGACAGCATGAGGACAGACGCCAGGATGCCTCGTGTAAACGCCTTCATGCTGCCCCTCGCCGATTCAGGTTTGATTGCAGCGAAGCTAAACAAGGGCCATTGGGCTGACAACCCTGAGACCGATCAATAGGTGGTGCGGCGTTCCTCGCTCGGCGGGCGGCCGAATTGCAGCCGGTAGCTCTGGGCAAAATAGGAATGCGAGGTGAAGCCGGTGGCGATCGCCACGTCGAGGATCGGCATGTTGGTCTGGCGCAGCAGTTCCCGCGCCCGTTCGAGCCTGAGTCGCATGTAGTAGCGGCCGGGCGTGACGGTGAGATGGCGCAGGAACAGACGCTCGACCTGCCGGACGGACAGCCCGGCGGTCTTGGCGAGTTGCACGGCCGACAAAGGCTCGTCGAGATGGTCGGCCATCAGTTCGACAATGCGTTTCAGCTTGTCAGACTTGCCGGTGAGATCGCGCTCGGGGCCAACACGTTGGCGGTCGCCGGCCGAGCGGATGCGCTCGTGCTGGAACTGGTTGGCGACCTCATTGGCAAGGTTGGCGCCGAAGTCGCGCTTGATGATCTCGAGCATCAGGTCGATCGAGGTGGTGACGCCGGCGCAGGTGTAGCGCTTGCGGTCGATCTCGAAAACATTGTTGGTGCACTCGATGTCCGGAAACTTCTCCATGAAGCCGGCACGGTTTTCCCAGTGGATGGTGCAGCGATAGCCGTCGAGCTGACCGGCTTCAGCCAACAGCTGGGAGCCGACCGAAAGCGCGCCCAAAGCAGCGCCGCGCCGGCCCCAGGAGCGAAGCGCGCCGAGCACCTTGCTCTTGCCGGGAAATTCGGTGGCAACGCCAACGCAGACGAACATGATATCGACAGCAGGCACGTCGGCGACCGAATAGTCGACCTTGAGCGGCAGCCCATTGGAGGCGATCACCGCCTCGCCGTCTGCCGATACCGTCGTCCAGCCATAGACATCGCGACCGAGCAGGCGGTTGGCCGACCGACAGGTGTCGATAGCGGCAACCAGCGAGAACATCGAGAACTTGTCGACCAGCAGGAAAGCGAACTGGCGGCCTTCGGGGTGGGGCTCTGACATCGCGACCAAATCTACAGAACGGGCCGATTTGAGCAAGGAAGCGGCGCCGGTTTCAACAACGCCGCGGTCATTCAAAAGCCTGGCTGTTCGAGGCCGGCGTGGCGGTAGGCCGACACCAACGTGTTGGCCATCAGCATGGCGATGGTCATCGGCCCGACGCCGCCGGGAACCGGCGTGATGGCGCCGGCATTTTTCGCGGCCGAGGCGAAGTCGACATCGCCGACCAGCCTGGACTTGCCTTCGCCCTTTTCAGGTGCGGGGATGCGGTTGATGCCGACGTCGATGACGGTCGCACCTGGCTTGACCCATTCGCCCTTCACCATTTCCGGCCTGCCAACGGCTGCGACCAGAATGTCAGCGGTCCGGCACAGTGCCGGCAAATCCTTGGTGCGGCTATGGGCGATGGTGACGGTGGCGTTGGCCGCCAGCAGCAGATTGGCCATCGGCTTGCCGACGATGTTCGATCGGCCGACGACGACGGCACTGAGACCCGACAGGTCCTTGCCGTGCATGCGTTCGATCAGGAGCATCGAGCCGAACGGCGTGCAAGGCACCAGTGCTGTGTCGAGCTCGCCGGTGGCAAGCTTGCCGACATTGATGAAGTGGAAGCCGTCGACATCCTTGTCGGGCGCGATCGTCTGGATGATCTTGCCCGCATCGATATGGCCGGGCAGCGGCAGTTGGACGAGAATGCCGTGGATCGCACGATCGGCATTGAGCGCTTGGACCAGCGCGACAAGATCTGCCTCGGAGGTCTCGGCGGCAAGCGTGTGCTGGACCGAATGGAAACCGCATTCCTTGGCGGTGCGCGACTTGTTGGCGACATAGACCTGGCTCGCCGGATCCTCGCCGACGATGACCACCGCCAGTCCCGGCTTCACGCCATGCGCGGCAAGCGTGGCCGCGGATTTCTTGACGCCTTCGACGACCTCGGCTGCGACACTCTTTCCGTCAATGATCTCAGCCATGGCTTACTCCGTCTGCGGTATGCTTCGGGCGGCATTGTCATCAAATTTTCGAGCCGCAACCTCGCCATTGCGGCGTCCGGTGCCGTAAACTCGAAACCGCCTGGAAGAATTTCAGAAGTAGCGGCGTGAGCGCCGCTCCCTAAGCTGGTTCAACTCCTTGCGAACCTCGCGCAGGCTTTCGCTGATCTCGTCGATCTGGCTCTGCGGCAAGGGCGAGTCGGCCTGGGGCGCCTGTGCCGGTGGCGAGTAATAGTCCGGCGGTCGCTGCCGATAGGCCGGGCGATTCGGGTAAGGCGCGGCATGGTCCGGTTGCTGCGGCGGCGCGGAATAGCCGGGTTGCGGTTGCGGCGCATAGGACGGTGCGAAACCGCCTTGCGGCACCTGGTATCCAGGCTGCGGCTGCATGGGCTGCGGCTGCCACGACTGCGGCTGCTGCTGGGCATCCATGACTGGATTCGCGGCAGCGGCGGCAGGGCTTGCCGCCGACGGCATCACCGGAGCCGTATCGGCCCTTGGAGCAGGCTTCTCGGCACGAATGTCCGGCTGGTTGTTCGCGGTTGCCTGTTCGCGGCGCGCATCGGCTTTCGCGCGGCTGCGGCGCCTGGCAGTGTTGCGCAGGCTCTGCAGCGCCCCACGCAAGGCGCCGATTCCGACGCCGGAGGCAAAGCCGAGCAGCATGCCACCCAGCGAAATCATCGCCCGCGACGGCCCCGTCGACTGCAGCGGCGGCGATGCCGGCGATATGATGGTCACATTGCCCGAATTGATGTCCTTCTGCTCGCCAGTCTCGCGAGCCCTAAGCAGGAAGCCTTCGTAGACGGCGCGCTTGGCGGTGACGTCGCGCTCGAGCTCGCGCAGCGTCACCATTTCACCGCCGACATCGGCCTGGCGAACCTTGAGCTGGGCAAGGCGAGCCGCAAGCTCCTGCTCTGTCTGCACGGCGCGCTTGAGTTCGACCTGGATGGACCCCGCAACCCGGCGCAGTTCGTTTGCGATCCGTTCGCGTGCCCCGCTGAGCTGGGCCTCGACGGCGAGGCGCTCCGGATGGCGCGGGCCAAGCCTGATGGCGGCCTTGTCCGCTTCCTGGGTGAGGGCCGCATACTGAGCGCGGAGTTCGGTGATCGCCGGCGAGCCGATCGCTTCGGGCAAGGCGCCGGCCAGCACCGAATCGACGCCGAGATCGCGGGTCGATGCTGCACGCGCATTGAGCTCGAGCGTGCGGGCGCGGGCGGCCGTCAACTGGTCGTTGACGCGCTGGATTTCATCGTCGGTGATCAGCCGCCCTTGCGGATTGATAAGCTCGTTCTCGGCCTTGAAGGCCTCGACCTTGCGTTCGGCGGTTTCAACAGACTTGCGCAATTCATCGAGGCGGCCAGTGAGTTCATCGGTTGCGCGTCCGGCCGTGCCGGCCTGCAGTTCGCCGAAGGTCTGCATGAAGACCTGGGTCATCGTGTTGGCAATGAGCGCAGATTTTTCAGGATCTTGCGTTTTCGCCCCGATCGAGATGACGAAGGTGTTGACGTCCCTTTGGATGGTCAACGCCTCATAAAGGTGTTCCGCTGCCAGCGAGTGGCGCCGCCCGGGGTCATCGCTCGTGGCGTTGTTGTTGGCGGAGATCAGCGAGCGAACGAACCCGCCGATGCTGAATCCGCCACCGGCCTTGCCGTTGAATTCCGGATCTTCGGCCAGGTTGAGCTTGTCGACGACCTTGACCAGAACCGAGCCGGAGGTCAGCACACGCACCTGTGTTTCGACCACCGCCAGCGTCGCGTCCGAAGGCAGGTCGCCAACGGTCAGCTCCTTGTCGGAAAGCCTGAGATTACGCGGATCGACGATCATCTCGGTCCACGCTTCGTACTTCTTGGGTGTCGACAGGGCGAGTGCGACGCCAAGAAGAGCGCCGGCGAGCGTCGTCGAGGTGATCAGAAGTTTCGAACGGGTGATACCGCCAATGACCGCCATCGGGTCGATCAGCGGCCGCCAGCGGACATCATCGTGATCATCAGGCTCGTCGGACGCCGCAGCAGGTGCCGCGTACCGAGCCGGCGGCGTAGCCGCGGCCACGGGCTGGGCCATGGCTGCAACCGGCTCCGCCGTGGCGGATGAGCCGCGCGTTCTGTCGCGCCAGTTGCCGATCAGCGAAGACGGAGCCCGTGCCGGTTTGGCGTGGACATCAGGCCCAGCGTCTGCCGGCAGTTCGTCAACCGGTTGCGCCTCCGGCTCGTATGGTTTTTCGGCCAGTTGTTCGCGCGCGGCGCGTTCGGCCTCGCGCCTGAAGCGCGCCATGCGATGGCGCGTCGCGGGGTCCTGGAGCTCCGCATGGTCGTCGTCCTCCGTCGACATCGACAGCAGCGACGAGCCTCGCGGTTTCGGAAGGGCATCGTCCCGGTCCAGCGCAAGCAACGCACGCTTGCGCCTCCAGTCCTCGCTGTTTCCAGATTCGGCCATGGTTCGGGCAACTTCCAAAAGTCTAGGCCGGATCACCTGTCCGGTCGTTAATCCACGCTAAACAGACATGGGTAACAAAACGTTAATTCCTGCTTGCGGCAGTATATAGAGGTCGGTCGCAGAACGGCACATTAAGCTTTGAGTTTTATCGTTCAACTGGATCATGACCAAGGCGAACGACATACCGCGCACGCCGTTGCGCCACCGGATCGGCAGTTTCGTCGTGCTGCGGCAGGCGATCCTGCGCGACTACTTCTCGGCGATCAGCGGCTCGATGGGGCGGCTCGTCTTTTCGCTGATCTATTTCATCGCGCTGGCAAATACGCTCTCGATTGCCGACTTCGGCCTGTTCGCCACCGCTTCCGCCGCCGGCGTCATGCTGTCGCGAACGCTGGCATTCGGTTTCATCTCGGCGCTTTACCGCACGGCGACGATCCGGCCACGGCTGATCGGCAGCTACACCGCAGGCTTCCTGATGCTTGCCGTGCTGTCGCTTCCGGTGCTCGTCGCCGCCTCCGCGCTGACCTGGTTCCTGTTCTTTTCGACTGCCATGCCCGCCGCGGTCTTCGCCGCGGTTATCTTTGCCGAGGCGCTGCTGTGGCGGCCGGTCGAGGTGGCGATGATCGTCAACAATGGCCTCGGCCGCTTCGGCCGCGCGGCAGTTCTGGCGATCCTGACATCCGCGATCAAGGCCGCCGCCGCCGCGCTGTTCATCTTCTGGCCAAGCCATACGGTAGAAGCCTGGGCCGGGTTCTACATTGCCTTGAACCTCGTCTCCCTGACCTTGGCCTTTGGCGTCTTCTACCCGCGCCAACGGCTCAGGCTGACGCCTCATCTATACTGGCGGCGGCTGTCGGACTCGATCTACGTCGCCGGCGCGGAGGTGCTGTTCTACCTGCAGATGGAGTTCGACAAGCTGCTGGTTCTGGCCATCGGCGGGCCGCATCTCGCCGGCATCTATGCCATTGTCATGCGCTTGGTCGACCTCACAGCCATCCCGATCCGCACCTTCTCGATGATGCTGGTGCAGCGCATGATGCGTACGCCGCAGATGCTGGCCAGGCTGAAGGTCAAGGTCGGCATCGAGGCCGGGATTCTGATCGTCTCCACCTCGGCACTGCTGTTCCTCGCCGTGGTGCTGTATTTCTATCCCAACTTCCTCGGCCGCAACGTTTCCGAGGCCGCTCCCCTGGTCGGGCTCGCCTTGTTCGTGCCGGCACTGCGCAACCTCGTCGAGTATCACGCCGAGCTGCTGTTCGCGCGCGGCCAGACGCTGATCCGCGCCGGCAACCTGGCCATGCTTGCGGCATTGAAGGCGGCACTGCTGTCGATGCTGCTGCTGCGGGTGGCCGACACCGAGACTCTGGTGTGGTTGCTGAACGGCCTGTTCGCGCTGCTCTATCTGGCCTCGGCAGCCGTGACCTATACGGCGCTGCGGCGACCGGCCAGAGCAATCTAGAGAGATTCCGCGCTTCTTCGAATCGCGGCCTCTCTCTACTCTTTGCTTTTTACGCAATTCCGGACGGAAAACCGCTGCGCACTTTTCCTGGAATTGCTTCAGGCCTCAGGCGACGACAAGCCTGCGGATACGGCCGAGATCGGTGCCGATGAACGACTGCATGCCGATCGCCACCTGCTCGGGCGACATGGCGGCGACGAAGGCCTCGAACTGCGCGTCGGTGAGTGGCGTGCCGGTCCAGTGGACACGGCAGAACTCTTCCGAACCGACATAGTGTCCTGCACCACCGGCGACCTCATCGACGAAGCGGCCATAGATCATGCATTCGGAAAACTTGCGCCGCGCGCACACCGCCTCGACCCAATGCCGTCCGCTCACCTGTTCGATGCGGGCGAGCATGTCGCGCACTGACGACCGGCGCCAGGCAATCAGCGTCGAGATGTAGTCGTGCGGCGAAACTTCGGGAGCCGCAATACCGAGCACGGCGGCGGCGTTGGCCGACCAGATGCGATGGTTGTCGTGGCCTGTTTTCAGCAAGGCGCCATCACGCCGGAACAGGCGCAGCTCGCCGTCCCGCCAGAACCGCGCGCAATCGAAAGGCCTGAGGAAAGCCACGTCGGAATCGACATAAACAAGCGTTTCCTGCTCGACGCGCTCGGCGATGGCCATGCGCCGCAATTGCTGCACATGCCAGCCGCGCAGTGGCGGGGCCTTGAAGCTCAGCCAGATGCGACGCTTGAACAGGCTCGTCGGGTCGGGGATGTCGCGCAGCCAGGACGGCAACAGGTCGCGCTCGTCGATGACCGTGCGGCGCTTGCCTTCGAGCTGCCGAAACAGTGCCACGTCGCGGTGCTCGACCAGCAAATAGTGATGCGAAGCGCCAGTGACATGGCGATCGACGGTCTGGCACAGCAAGCGGCAGCGTTCAAAATCGGCGGCGTAGCTCGCCGTGATCAGTGCCGCATCGGGGGCCGAAGACATGGCCTTGGCGTTCAAGTGCGCTCTCCCCCGCCTGGCCCACCGAGCTTCTGGCGCAGCACGCGAAACAGGAACAGCGGGTTGCCAACGACATAGCGCCGCCACAGCCGGCCCGGCTCGATAATCAGGCGGAACAGCCACTCGAGGCGCAGCCGGCGCATCCACGATGGCGCGCGCGGCACCGAGCCGCTGAGAAAATCGAGCAGCGCGCCAACGGCGATCGGCAGCGTGCAATGTTCGGGGCGCATGTGCCGCGCGATCCACATCTCCTGGCGCGGAACGCCCATGGCGACGAGCAGGATGTCGGGGCGCAGGCTGCCGATGGCAGCGACGATCCCGGGTTCCTCCTGGGCCGTGAAGAACCCGTCGTGAACCACGACGATCTCGTGCTGCGGAGCAATCTGGCTCAGGCGCGCGGCTGCCCGCTCGGCATTGGCGCGCTTGGCGCCGAGCAGTGCCACGGTCAGCGGCTTGTCGCTCGCCTTCAAAAGGTCGGGCACGAAATCGGTGCCGTTGAGGTTGTCTGGAAAGGGCGCGCCATAAAGCCAGCGCGCGGCGATGTCGACGCCGATCCCGTCGGCCAGGACCAGGAAATCGTTCAGGACCGCGGCGAAATCCTTGTCGGAACAAGCGATGTTGGCGTTGTGGGCATTGAGGAAGCTGACCTTGGTGAAGGTCCTTTCCCTGATCATCTGCGACAGCAGCGAGATCGCCTCGTCGCGCCTTAAGCTTGCGACCCGAATGCCGAGAATGCTGCGATAGGATGCGGCCGCTTTTGAAATCGTCATGCTCACGCCGCCACCTCGTGTGCGCCTGCACCAAGCTTGGCGAGGCCGAGCGCCACCGCCTGGTCGAGAGCGCCGATCTGCCGGCGATGAAAATCCGAACCGTCGACGTCAGCGATCTTCTGATCGACGGTTCGTTCAAGCGCCTTGGCAAAGGCTACGGGATCGTCGGTCATGGTGCAATTGGCTGGCTTGTAGGCAATGCCGCGCAGCGAATGCGCGGTTGCCACCGACGGCAGGCCCAGTTCGAACGTCTCGATTGTCTTGAGCTGGACACCGCTACCCGACGTGCTGACGAGCGGGATGACGGCGGCACTTCGCACGAAGGCCTGGGCATCGGGCACGCGGCCGACAAATTTGACGCCGGGATGGGGCGAGGACACGCCAGCCGGCACGCTACCCGCGATATGGATGCGGAAGTCATGGCGCAGATGCGGCACGACCTTGCCAAGGAACCAGTCGAGGCCGATGCGGTTCGGCTCCCAGGTCCAGGTACCGATCAGCGCCGCGTCGCAGTTGATATCGCGCCTGCCCTGTCCAGTTGGAAGCTGAGAGCGCGTGACCAGCGGCATCGCCACCGAACGCGCGTCGGAGGCCACGCCCAACTCGGCGCGGTCCTCCTCGGCCAGGGTGAAAACGAAGCTCGCGTTGCGGCACAGACGCTTTTCGATGACTTCGAGCAGTCTTGCCTCGCGGCGAAACAGCAGGCGCTGGAAGGCGCCATTGGCGGCGCGTGAGTTCTCGGCGGCCGAGCGGAACTCGACATTATGCGCGACGAAGATCGAGGGCCGGTCCTGAAAGATGCCTTCGAACGCCGCGGCCATCTGCACCGAATTGAGGATGTAGCCGTCGAACGGCCCCGCCGCCGCGATTGCCTGGCGCACCGTCTCGTCGGAGACGACGCGCAGCTTGGCCGAGGCGAATGTCAGCCCGGAGGCGACCGCGCTTGCCAGCCAGCCCAGCTTGCGCGGCAAGGGCGCCGCGTCGGTGCGCACGTCGAGCGAGCCGAGCAGTATAGTGTTTTCAGGATCGGATGGCGGCTTGCCAGGCCAGCCGAAGCCAAGCACGGTCACGCGAACGCCGGCCCGGCGCAGCGCATCGATGATCGCCTGGTTGGCGATCTCGTAGCCCGAAGACAGTGCTCCGTCAGGCACGATGGATGTGGCAAACAGCAGATGCATCACAACAAGTTCCTGCCTATGCCCTAACAAAGCGCGGTGAAGTCTTCATTAAGCAATTTCAGCTGCTTGTGGAATCTGTCCGTCAAATCGGCCGTTCGCTCACCGGTTGTTTAACTGACCGTTATGGCGCCCATGATAGCGAAAAGGCTTCGATAACCGGCGGCTTTTCATGAATGCTCTACCTCCGCTCAAGTCCGTGACCATTGCCGGCACCTCGCCCGCACTGTCGGTGGACGACGTCGAGGTGGTGGTAACGCTGCCGACTTTTCGCCGGCCGCAGCAATTGCTGGCAACGCTCGACTCGCTGGCAAGGCAAAAAACCGCGCGCAGATTCGCGGTCATCGTCATGGAGAATGACGACGAAGACAACGAAGGAAAACAGGCCGCCCTGCCGCTATTTGAAAGTGGGGAGATGACCGGGTTGGTCATCGTCGCGCATGAGCGCGGCAACTGCAGCGCCTACAATGCCGGCTGGCACACCGCCCTGCTGCGCTTTCCGAATTTCACCCGCCTCCTGGTCATCGACGACGACGAACTGGCCGATCCCCTGTGGCTCGAAACCATGTGCCTGGCTGCCGAACGCCTCGGCGTCGACATCGTCGGCGGGCCGCAGGTGCCTGTTTTTGCCGACCCCGCTCACCAGGTCTGGGCGACACACCCGGTCTTTGCGCCACCCTACTCCGTAACCGGTCCGGTTGGCGCGTTGTACTCCTCGGGAAACCTGCTGGTCAGCCGCAACGTTCTTGTGGCCATGGGCCCACCCTTCCTCGACCTGCGCTTCAATTTCATGGGCGGCGGCGATTCGGATTTCCTCAGCCGCTCGGCGCAGAATGGCTTCAGGCTCGGCTGGTGCGCGGAGGCAAAACTGTTCGAGACGGTTCCCGCCCGGCGCACCGAGGCCGACTGGATTCGTGCGCGCGGCCTGCGAAATGGCGTCATTTCCACCTTGGTCGCCAAGAAGAAATACGCCGGCACGCCGTTTGCCAATACGCGTGTTTTCCTGAAAAGCTTGGCGCTGCTTGCCGCCTCGCCGTTGCGTGCGCTGAAGCGCCTCGTCGAGACAGGCTCGCCGTCGGTCGCCGTGTACCCGATCCATGTGGCACTTGGCCGTGTGATGGCCGAGTTTGGTTATGCCAATGAGCAATATCGCCAGCCTGAGAAGAACTGACGCGGCGCCGCTGACGGCGGCGTTCACCGCATCGGGCATCGCCACCGCGATCGCAGCGATGGTGTTGACCATCGTCATCGTGTCGTTCAGGCCTTTCCAGCCAGCTGGCGCAGGCGCCATAGAGGGCGGCGACATCGTCAACCAGCTGGGCTTCGGCTCGCTTGGCGCATTCGCCATATTTTCGCTGGCGACCATGGCCAATCCGGGCCGGCTGCGCGCCATTGCCGGGCTGCCCTGGGCCGTGTTGCTGTGCTTCTTCCTGATCTCCGTCGGTGAAGCGGCCGACCCTGGCGCAGCGTTCCGGGCTGCAAGTTTCACGCTCATCGGCATCATCGCCATGGCAACCGTGCTCGCATTGCCCCGTGATGGCGATTCCTTCTCGAAAGTGCTGGTTGTCGCCGGCTTCTTCGTCGTCGGGCTGAGCTACGCCGGCGTCATCCTGTATCCCAGCGTGGCGATCCACGGCGCCGATGGCTTCGAACCCGAGCATTCCGGCCTGTGGCGCGGCGCGTTCAGCCACAAGAACATCGCAGCGCCCGTCATGGCCTGCTTCAGCTTCGCCGGCATCTATCTGATCCGAAGGCATTGGCGCTGGTCGGGCTACATACTCCTGATCATGTCGATGTTCTTCATGATCCACACCGGGTCGAAAACGACGGCCGGGCTGGTGCCGCTGTCGATCATGCTGGTGCTGCTGCCCGGAGCGGTCGGCATGCGGCTCGGCACACCGACGCTGTTTGCGCTGGCCGTCATCGGCACGGCATTGGCGACGCTGGGCATCGTCTTCATCGAGCCGCTGAAACTGTTGGCCGCGCACTATTTCCCCGAACTCACCTACACAGGGCGCACGACGGTCTGGGCCTTTGCCGGCGAGATGATCGCGCAGAAACCCTGGTTCGGATATGGCTATGAAAGCTTCTGGCGCACGCCGCTGGTGACAGGCATCGGCCATGCCTTCGACCAGGGCTGGGACATCCGTTTCATCGTGCATGGCCACAACGGCTACATCGACATCGCGGTGACGATGGGCCTGCCCGCGCTTGCCGTCGCCGTCTATGTCTTCCTGATCGCGCCGCTGCGCGACTACATGCGCATCCCGCTCTACAAGGAAAACGTCTTCCTCGGCGATTTCTTCATGATGGTGGTGCTGTTCACCGCGCTCAACGCCTTCCTCGAAAGCTTCTTCTTCCGCCGCATCGACCCGGTCTGGATGTTTTTCGTCCTCGGCGTCCTCGGGCTGAGGATGGTTTCGCGCATGGTCATCCACAAGAACACCGGCTGACAAAACACGCTTGATCCGCCCTGGCGCTTGGCCCTTCCGCATGGCTCCAAGACGGTCTATGTCAGTTGTATTCGGAGGGCTTTGCATGACCATCAGACTGATCCTCGCCGGCTGCGGCAACATGGGCTACGCCATGCTCACGGGCTGGCTCAACTCGGGCAAGCTCGCGCCTGAGGAAACGTTCGTGGTCGAACCCAATGCGGAGCTTCGCGCCCGCGCGGCCGATCTCGGCAGCCGTGTCGCTTCGGAAGTCGGCGGCATTCCCGCCGATGCGGATCCCGGGATCGTGGTCATCGCGGTCAAGCCGCAGGTCATCCGCGAGGTCACATCAGGCTATCGCCGTTTCGGCAACGGCAAGGCAACCTTCGTCTCCGTCGCCGCGGGCACGCCCGTCGCGACCTTCGCCGACATCCTCGGCAGCCATACGCCGATCGCGCGCTGCATGCCCAACACGCCGGCGGCCATCGGCAAGGGCATGATGGTGCTCTATTCCAACGAATACGTCACGGAAGAAGCCAAGGAGACCGTCGGCGACCTCCTGTCGGCAAGCGGCGAAGTCGCGACCATCGCCGACGAAGGATTGATGGACGCGGTGACAGCCGTTTCCGGGTCAGGCCCGGCCTACATCTTCCATTTCATCGAGTGCCTGACGGCAGCAGCCGAAAACGCCGGGCTGCCGCCGAAGACTGCAGCCCTTCTTGCCATGCAGACTGTCTATGGTGCAGCGAGCCTGGCAGCCGAAAGCCGCGAGGACCCAGGTGTATTGCGCCGCCAGGTGACGAGCCCGAACGGCACGACGGCGGCAGCGCTGAGCGTGCTGATGGGCGAGGACCGCCTCAAGAACCTGCTCACCGAAGCCGTCGAGGCGGCCCGGCTGCGCTCGATCGAACTCGGCAAATAGTCACCGCGTGTCGGCTTCGTCCTGCAGCGCCTTGACGTAAGGCGCTGCAGCCTCATGGACCGCGCGCTCCATGTCGCGGAACCGGCGCACGACCTCTTCGCCGACAGGCGTAAGCTCGGCACCGCCGCCATGCTTGCCGCCGGTCTTGGCCGCCACGAGCGGCTTGCCGAACATGTCCTTCATCTCTTCGACCAAATCCCAGGCGCGCTTGTAGGACATCTCCATGGCGCGCGCCGCAGCCGAAATCGAGCCGGTGGCGGCGATCTGCTCGAGCAGTTCGACCTTGCCCGGACCGAGACGGCCCTTGGGGTCGAGATACAGTCGCAAGGTCAGAGATGGCATCGGCTCGCTCCAGTCAGTCGCTGGTTAGCACAAGCGGCGCCCCCGGAGAAAGATTGGCGCGGTCGAAAGCAACGGTCTTGATGACGGCGAACACCTCGCGCCCAACGGCAAGATGCAACGTCTCGAAGGACTGGCGGGTGATGCGCGAAACCAGCAGGTCGCCATGGCAGTCGAGCTTGAGATCGACCTGGGTGCCGTCGACCTGGCTGATCTCGGCGATGCGGCCAGCAAGGATGTTGAGCGCGCTGAGACCCTTCGGCGCTTCGGTCGCGATCATCACGTCGCGGGCTCGGATGCGGACGCGCACCGCGGCACCTACAGGCCTTGCGATGCGGGGCACGCGCATTTCGCCTGCCGCAGTGGCAAGCACCGTCATGCCGAATCTTTCGTCATGGTGCAGCACCGTCATGTCGAGCACCGCGCCACCCTCGCCCACCTCTTCCGGTGGCAACAGGTCGAGACGCTGCATGATCTCGATCGTCGGCCCTGACGCCACGACCTTGCCTTCGGCCATAACCACGATGTCGGTGGCAAGCCGCGCCACCTCGGCGATTGAATGGCTGACATAGACGATCGGAATCCGGGTCTCGTCGCGCAAACGTTCGAGATAGGGCATGATCTCAGACTTGCGGGCATCGTCGAGCGAGGCCAGCGGCTCATCCATCAGCAGCAGCTTCGGACTGGCAAGCAACGCCCGGCCGATGGCGACACGCTGCTTTTCACCACCCGACAGCAATGCTGGACGCCGCGCCAGCAGATGACCGATGCCAAGCATTTCGACGACCCGGTCGAACTCAGCATAGCGTTCCGCCTGTGGCGTGAACCAGCGGCCGTAGAGCAGGTTCGAACGCACGCTGAGATGCGGAAACAGCCGCGCATCCTGGAAGACGAAGCCGACACGGCGCTTGTGGGCGGGCACGAAGCTGCGCGATGCGGTGTCGACCTGCGTCCGCCCGTCGATGTCGATGCGTCCGCTGTCGGGGCGGATCAGACCGGCAACGATGTTGATGAGCGAGGTCTTGCCCGACCCTGACGGCCCAAACAAAGCGGTCAGACGGCCGGCACTTTGGAAGCTGGCTTCGAGGTTCAAGGCGCCGAGGCGATGGCGGACATCAATCGAGAGCATCATCCGGCATCCAGGCGTTGGCCGATGCGGCGGGCGAAGATTTCGGAGATGACGAGCGCGATCATCGAAATGGCGATCGAGATCAGCGTCAACCGCATAGCCCCTGCGTCGCCGCCGGGGACTTGCGTGAAGGTGTAGATCGCCGACGGCAGCGTCTGGGTCTCGCCGGGAATGTTGGAAACGAAGGTGATGGTGGCACCGAACTCGCCCATCGCCTTGGCAAACGACAGGATCATGCCGGCAACGACACCGGGCAGGATCAGCGGCAGCGTCACGGTCGCAAACACCCAGAGCGGGCTCGCGCCAAGCGTACCTGCTGCCGATTCGAGACGACGGTCGACGGCCTCGATGGACAGGCGGATCGCCCGCACCATCAACGGGAAACCCATGATCGCGCATGCAAGTGCCGCACCGGTCCAGCGGAACGAAAAGACGATGCCGAAATGTTCGTCGAGGAACGAGCCGATGGGGCCGCGCCGGCCGAAGCTCAGCAAGAGCAGGTAGCCGGTGACGACTGGAGGAAGGACGAGCGGCAAATGGACGACGCCATTGAGCAGCGACTTGCCCCAGAAATTGCCGCGCGCCAGAAGCAGGGCGATGGCGATGCCGAAAGGCAGGCTTGCAGCCATCGCCCACAGTCCGACCTTGATCGACAGGTGGACCGCATTCCATTCGTCAGGAGTGAGGTCCAGCCATGTCATGCGTCAGTCTGAATGCCTTTAGTTGGAAGCGACTGGCGCCAGCATAGTGAAACCCTGCGCTTCGAAAAGCTCTCTGGCCTTGGCGGACTGAAGATATTTCACATACGCTTCCGCGTCTGCGTTCTTCGAGTCCGCCGTCACGCCAACCGGATAGACGATGGGAGGATGCGAGTCTTCCGGGAAAAGGCCGACGATCTTGACGCCCGGCTCGGCGGTGGCGTCGGTCTGGTAGACGATGCCGAGCGGGGCTTCGCCCGTCGACACCAGCTTGAGGGCGGCGCGGACGTTTTCGGCCTGGGCGATCTTGCCTTCGACCGAGCACCAGACGCCGAGCTTCTCGAGCGCTGCCTTGCCGTACTTGCCGACGGGCACAGCCTTGACGTCGCCCATGGCGAGGCGGCCGTCACCGAGCAGCGTGGCGAGGTCGAAATTCGCCGCGATATCAGCCTTGACGGTCGAATCCTTCGGCGCCACCAGCACGATGCGGTTGCCGAGCAGCTTCACCTCGGAGCCGTCCTTGATGAGCTTCTTGTCGGCGAGATACTTCATCCAGTCGAGGTCGGCTGAGATAAACACGTCTGCCGGTGCACCGCCTTCGATCTGCTTGGCCAGCGCCGAGCTCGCAGCGTAGGAGGCGGTAGCGGACTTGCCGCCCTCGGCCTTCCAGGCCGTGCCGACGGCGTCGAGCGCATTCTTGAGGCTGGCTGCCGCAAACACCACGACGTCGCCATCGGCGCGCGCAGCCGGCAGGCCGAGCGCGAGCACCGCGGCAAGACCACCAGCCATCGCGGCAAGCCGCAGCCCAAAGCCCCTACGCGTGAACATCCGAATTTCCTCCATCATCTGGTCCAGCCCATCGCGGGCCGGATTCGTTATATTCATACGGATATAACACTTGCCAGGCAACTACCCATCCAGGTGGTTTTCAGCAAAACTGTCGTGATGTTTTGAGGGCCGATCCCGCCTGAATCTGGCATGGCATTCGGGGGGAGACTGATCCAACGCTTCGTGCCATATGTGGCGCCGCTAACCTTGGGGGAGGTTCAATGGGCGCGTTGCGTGCCTGCAACTAGCCCCGCATCCTTATCGCCAAGAGTTTTCCAGACATGGCCGACATATCGACGTTTGAAATCATCTGGCTCGCCGTAGCCCTCCTCGGCGCAGGCGCCGTCACCGGCCTGCTCGCCGGTGTCTTCGGTGTCGGCGGCGGCACCGTCATCGTGCCGGTGCTGTACGAACTGTTCCAGGCCGTCGGCGTGCCGGAAGAAGTGCGGATGCCGCTCTGCGTCGGCACCTCGCTTGCGATCATCATCCCGACCTCGATCCGCTCTTTCAACGCGCATCGGGCGAAGGGCGCGGTCGACATGGCGATCCTGAAGCAGTGGGCGATCCCGGTCATCATCGGCGTCGCCATGGGCAGCGTGATCGCGCGTTATGCGCCCGCCGACCTGTTCAAGGCCGTGTTCGTGGTTGTCGCAGGCATTTCGGCGATCCGGCTTCTGTTCGGCAAGGATTCGTGGCGGCTCGGCCTCGACATGCCGGGCAAGATCGTCATGAATGTCTATGGGTGGGTCATCGGCGTGCTGTCGAGCCTGATGGGCATTGGCGGCGGCCAACTCTCCAACCTGTTCATGACCTTCTATGGCCGGCCGATCCACCAGGCGGTGGCGACCTCGTCTGGCCTCGGCGTGCTGATCTCCATCCCCGGCGCGCTGGGCTACATCTATGCCGGCTGGCCACGCGCCGCCGAATATCCGGACGTCGCCGCGCTGCAGTTTCCGCTGTCGCTCGGCTATGTCTCGCTCGTCGGCCTGATCCTGTTCGTGCCGACCAGCGTGATGACCGCGCCGCTGGGAGCAAAGCTCGCCCATGCCCTGTCGAAGCGGAAGCTGGAAGTCGCGTTCGGCATCTTCCTGCTGCTGATCAGCCTGCGCTTCCTGTACAGCCTGATTGGCTGAGCAAAGCCAAAATGTCGGCGCGGAGCGATGACAACGAACCGCCGAAGCCGCCAATCAGCGTGCGGATGTAGTCGCAGATATAGGCCTCAGCCATCCTTCGATCCTCTCTTTGCGCCAGCCGCCCCGCCCTTGTGGGCGGCATCGGTGCGCGCCTTGAGATCACGCAGCGTCTTCAGCTCCAGTTCGGTGGGCACTGGGGTTTCCTCGAGCGTGTCGGCGAACTTGACGGTCCAGCCGCATGTCTCCTGGACCTTGTCGCGGGTCACGCCCGCATGCACTGAAACCACGGTGAATTCCTTGGTTACGGGGTCCGGCTTCCAGGTCGCCAGATCGGTGATCAAAAGCGTCGGGCCCCTGGTATCGATGCCAAGGCGCTGGCGATGGTCGCCACCGTCGCCGTGGCCAAAGGAGGTGTAGAATTCGATCTTGTCGACCATGCCGCGCCTGGACTGCGCCATGGTGATGTAGATTTCCCTGGACGACGTCGCGATCTCCGGCGCGCCGCCGCCACCCGGTAGGCGGGTCTTGGGGTGGGCGTAGTCGCCGATGACTGTCGTGTTGATGTTGCCGAACTTGTCGAGCTGGGCAGCACCCAAGAAGCCGATCGATATGCGCCCGCCCTGCAGCCAGTAGCGGAACATCTCCGGCACCGAGACGGTGGTGACGGCGGTGTCGCACAGTTCGCCGTCGCCAATCGAAAGCGGCAGCACGTCGGGCGCCGTGCCGATTGTGCCCGATTCATAGATCAGCGTGATCTCGGGCGCGTGCGTCAGCCGCGCCACGTTGCAGGCGGCCGACGGCGCGCCGATGCCGACGAAGCAGACGTCGTCGCCCTTCAAGGCGCGCGAGGCGGCAATGGTCATCATCTCGTTGGGGGTGAAGCCGAGCTCGCTCATGCGACGTTCCTCAGCTGCTCGACGCGGGCCGCGAAGTCGTCAGCGCTCTTTTCGATGACGTTCTTCTGCATCCACGCGCGAAAACGGTCTCGGTCGGCGGATATCTCGTCCCATTCTAGATAGGACGCGTTGTCCCTGACGTAATAGCCATGCGCGTAGGACGGGTGCGCCCCGCCCGGCACCACGGAAATCGCGGTCACCGACCAGCTGGGCAGCACTGTCAGGTTCGGGTGCAGGTCGTCGAAATTGTCGACCACCTCCTCGACAGTCACCACGGCGCGCCTGGCGGCAAGGGCTGCTTCCTTCTGGATGCCGATGATGCCTTCGACCAGCACATCGCCGCGCCTGTTGGCCCTCTGGGCGTGGATGAAGGTGACGTCGGGGCGAACCGACGGAACGGCAGCGAGCACCTCGCCGGTGAACGGGCAGGTCACCGACCTGATGTTCGGGTTGACCCTGGCGAGTTCGGCGCCGCGGTAGCCGCGGAAGATGGCGCAAGGCAGCCCTGAGGCGCCCGCCTCATAGGCATTGGCCATGGCGGCGTGGCTGTGTTCCTCGATCTCCAGCGTATGCGGAAAGCCGTTCTCGACCGCATCGCGCAGGCGGCGCAGCAGGCCGACGCCCGGATTGCCGGCGTAGGAGAAGATCACCTTCTTCGCCATGCCCATGCCGATCATCTGGTCGTAGATCAGATCAGGCGTCATGCGCACCAGCGTCAGGTCCTTGAAGCCCTGGCGGATCGCCTCATGCGCGGCTGCAGTGGGAATGAGATGCGTGAACCCTTCGAAGGCCACGGTGTCGCCGTCGTTGAGATTGTCGGCGACCGCCTGCGACAGTGGGAGGAATTTGGCCATGGCTTTTCGTCCGTAAAGTCGAAACTTCGCGTTGCGGGTATCTGTTTTACATTATGCAGCGCGGGTCTGGACCACGCATTATCGGCGTCGATGGCAGGTCTTTCCAGCCTGCAGCTGCGCTGTTGTCAGGGACGGCCCACTTCGAGGCTTTCCGCTCCCACGCAACGATCGCTCGGCGCACGCCGGAGACCGGCAGCACGGATCAGCGATTTCTTCGTGGTGCAATGGTCAGGCGGCTTCGGCGAGGCCGTTGCCCTTGGCGTTCAACCGAATGACGGCCCGGATCGGCAGGTGATCGGAGGCGATGCGTGCGAGCGCCGTGTCATGTGCCTCGAGCTCGGTGAGCAGGCTGTGCGGACGCGCCATGACGCGATCGAGCGCCAGCACCGGAAAACGCGACGGGAAACTCGGAACGATGGCATGCATCGGCCCGAAGGCCGGTTCCAGGCTGCGCAGCGACGAACGCTTGCCCAGCCGCCACTCGTTGAGGTCGCCGACAAGAACCGTCGGCTTGTCGCTGTGCAGCTCGGCGGCGGTCAGAAGCGTTCCGGCCTGCAGCTTGCGCGAATGGCGCAGCAGGCCGAAATGCGCGGCGATGATCCTCAGTGGCCCGGCGTCGAGCTCGAGATCGACAACCACGGCACCGCGCGGCTCTGCCCCCGGCAGCACGATCTGCCGTGCCGAAGTCACCGAACCTTTGCGAAACAGCACGACATTGCCGTGCCAGCCATGGCTCTTGCGCCGGCCGGCAAGCGGCACCGGAACAAGCCCGGTCTCGCGCTCGACCGCTTCGAGGTCGAGCAGCCCTGCACGATCGCCAAAACGCTGGTCGGCTTCCTGCAGCGCAATGACGTCAGCGCCGATCTCTGAGATGACCTGCATGGTTCGCTGCGGATCGAAGCGGCGGTCGAGCCCGACACATTTGTGAACGTTGTAGGAGGCGACGACGATTTCGCTGTGCGCGCCGGCTGCTGCGATCGACGACATGTCACGCTGCTCCAACGTCGAGGACCGGTGTGCGGCACCTGCTTCCGCTGAATTCTCAAAGCCTGGTCTGCTAGCCATCACTCGTCTGGAATCTCTGGGAAATTCGTGTTCAGTTGCGGCAGGCGTATTTGCCAACTGTAGCCTATATGGTCGAGCTATTCGAGGTTTACCACATGCGTCACGATAGCCTTCCACCGAAATGCTACCGTGAGGATATGGTTCCCTCCAAAGCCGACTGGCCGCCCGCCGCATGAAACTCATCGCCATCGCCGTCGCGATCGTCGGGATTCTGGTCATCGCCTCGCTGCTGGCGGTCTATGCCTATGGCCGCTTCGCCAAGCGGGCGCAGGGGGCGCCCTCCAGCGCCTTGCCGACCGCGGAAGGCGAAACCCAGTTCGACCGGCTGGTGGCCCCGCTCCTCGCCAATCATCCCGGCCAGAGCGGGCTGGCGCTGCTTTCATCCAACCTGCACGCCTTCGCCATCCGCGCCTATACCGCGCGCCATGCGCAGCGCAGCCTCGACCTGCAATACTATTACTGGAAGGACGACCTGACCGGCAGCCTGCTCGCCCGCGAGATCCTTGGCGCCGCCGATCGTGGCGTGCGCGTGCGGCTGATCCTCGACGACATCAACGCCAAGGGCTACGATCCCAACTACCTCGCCCTCGACAGCCATCCCAACATCGAAGTGCGCCTGTTCAATCCGAGCTGGGCGCGCGCCTTCGGCCTGCAGCGCGGGCTGGAGCTGGTGCTGCGCGCGGTGCGCACCACGCGGCGCATGCACAACAAGGCGTGGGTCGCCGACGGCCGGCTGGCCATCGTCGGCGGGCGCAATGTCGGCGACGCCTATTTCGACGCCTCGGAGGACGCCAACTTCCGCGACATGGACCTGTTGCTCGTCGGCCCCGCTGTCAGCCAGACCGAAGCCATCTTCGACCGCTTCTGGAACACCGAGGCAGTGCTGCCGATCCGCCACGTTACCGGCATGGCCAGGGGCGACCTGCCGGCGCTGCGCGCGCGCCTCGAACGCACCGCAACGACAGGCCTGGCGGAACCCTACATCCACCGCGTCGCCGAGGAGAGCCGGGAATGGTCGTCTTCCGGCATGGGCAAGCTGCGCTGGACCAGTGAGGCAACCGTCGCCTCCGACCCGCCGGAAAAGGCCTCGGGCGCGGGCCAGGGCAGCTGGCTGATGACGGCGATCAGGCCGATCCTGACTTCGGCGAAGCGGGAACTGCGCATTGTCTCGCCCTATTTCATCCCCGGCGAGACCGGCACCCGCGAGCTGGTGACGCTGGCCAGGAACGGGGTTGAGGTGACGGTGCTGACCAACTCGCTAGCCGCCACCGACGTCGCCGCTGTCCACGGCGCCTATGTCCGCTACCGCAGGCCGCTGCTTGAGAATGGTATCGACATCTACGAACTGAAGCCGGACGAAGACCGCACCGACATGTCGTTGTTCGGCTCGAAGGGTGCGAGCCTGCACACCAAGGCGTTCATCGCCGACGGTGAAGCCGGCTTCGTCGGCTCGTTCAACTTCGACCCGCGCTCGGCCGCGCTCAACACCGAGATGGGCGTTCTGTTCAGGCAGGCGGAACTCGCAAGCGAGGTCGAGGCGGTGATTTCGGCACAGACCTCGCCGCGCAGCGCCTTCAGGCTTTCGTTGCATGGCGACAGACTGACCTGGACCGACAGCGCCGCCAATGGTCCGCGCGAGCTCAAGCACGAACCGCAGGCCAGCCTGCGGCGGCGTCTGGTGGCCAAGGTCATCAGCTACCTGCCGATCGAATCGCAACTGTAGGTACGAAGCCGAGCCGTCTGCAGACCCGACACTCTGCCGTCATTTCCCTGATGAATGTCGAGGATCCAACTACAGTTCCCCGGTTTTTGGCCGATTTCGGCGAACAATTCGATTCGGCACAGCCGATGCGTGTCTGTCTTGCAATGCAGGCGCAATGCGCAGCGCCCTTTAGATCGCTCCGCCAGCTCGAGGTTTTCCTGAGCCGGCAGACCCAGTCCGAAGGAGCTGACACGTGCGACACGAATGGAAACCGGAACTGGACCAGCGCAGCCTGCTGCCGCTCCAGACGTCGCCGGTACGGGCCACGAAGCATCGGTCGGTCTTCCTCCAGATGCTCAGCCTCGGCGCCCGCATCTCGCTCAAGCGCTCGGCAGTATTCTGCCTGCGATTCGCCTGCCGCCCGGTCAGCACGTTTGGCTGGATCAGCTTCCTCGACGATTTCTCCCGCCGGCAGACGCTCGGCCGGCCGCATGACGACCTGCTGCGCAAGTCGCTGGATGTCTTTTTCATCACCGGAATCCCTAGTCCTGCGCGGCTTGGCCTGATGATCGAGCATTTCCGCATCGCCGCGGAGCTGCTGCGGCACGACGACCTGGCAACGCTTTGGCGCGGCGAACGCCTCGACATGGGAACAGTCAGCGGTCGCCACGAAGACTACAACATGCAGATGCTGCTCGCCGACCACTGCGGCTGCCGCCACGAAGGCGTCTTCGCCATCAAGCTGTCGCGAGCAAGCGACGACTACACGCTGTGGACGGCAAGCTTAGTGTTCGTGCGTGGCGAGGATGGCTCGCCGAGCCTGGCGATCGGCGGCATGCAAGGGCCCAAAGGGGCGGAGCCCAAACGCTCCGTCATCACGGCGACCCGATGCCTGGGCGGCCTACGTCCCAAGGATGCGATGCTGCTTGCCCTTCATGGCTTGGTATCGGCGGCCAATCCTCCGCACATCATGGCCGTCTCCAATGCCACCCACGTCATCAACCAGCGCCGCCGCAAGCGCCGGCGGCTGATGCAGACCGATCTCGACGGATACTGGACGGAACGCGGCGGCGAACCAGCCGCGCCATTCGGCTTCCAACTGCCTGCGCCATCAGCGCCTCAAATCGACAGCCCGAACCGACGGGAGCAGAGCAAACGTGCGTTTTGGGATGTCGGCGCTGGGTTTTGCCGACTGTCGAATCTGAGAGCGCTGGCAAAGGCGTCGCTCAACAGGGCCTAGCACCGATCAAACTGCAATTTCAGGCGCGCTGCGGTCGCAAGGGCTGCGGCGCGCCGACGTTTGGGCGCATGCAGGACAAAAGATTATTCCTAGGGGGAGAATGGTGCTGCCAGAGAGGATTGAACTCTCGACCTCTCCCTTACCAAGGGAGTGCTCTACCACTGAGCTACGGCAGCAACTGTGAACGGGGCGGCTTGTGCCACATGATTCCCGGAAGCGCAAGTTATCAGTTGGCTCAAATCGTGTATCATTTTCCACAGGCCCGCTTACGCCACAATACTGGCCATATCAGTTGCCAAGCCGCTATGAACGATCGGCAAGCGGGGACCACCACATGTCGTCGAAACCAAAAACGCCCTCAAGCGGTGCCGACAAGCGCCAGGCGCGGCTCGCAGCCGAATTGCGCGCCAACCTGATGAAACGCAAGGCGCAGGCGCGCTCGCGGCGCACCGGCGAGGCCGATACGAGGCCCGAAGGACTTGCGGCTTCAGAGGGCGAGACGGAGAAACCCGAGAAAGCCTGACCGGCAACGGCAGGCGCTTGGCGCCAATGACCGCAAAACCGCGCTTTCTTGAACCTGAAAGCGCGATGGTCTAGACGGGCGGCAAGAAAATTTCTCGCCAGAACCGGGATCGCCCGGAGAAACGACGGCCAATGGATCGCATCAGAATTGTCGGCGGCAACGAGCTGACCGGAACCATCCCGATCTCGGGCGCGAAGAACGCAGCCCTTCCCCTGATGATCGCCTCGCTGCTCACCGACGATACGCTGACGCTCGAAAACGTGCCGCATCTGGCCGACGTCGAGCAGCTGATCCGCATTCTCGGCAATCACGGCGTCGACTATTCCGTCTCCGGCCGCCGCGAGCGCCAGGGCGAAGGCTATTCGCGCACCATTTCGTTCACCGCGCGCAACATCGTCGACACGACAGCACCTTACGAGCTCGTCTCCAAGATGCGCGCCAGCTTCTGGGTCATCGGCCCGCTGCTCGCCCGCATGGGCGAAGCCAAGGTGTCGTTGCCCGGCGGCTGCGCCATCGGCACGCGGCCGGTCGACCTGTTCATCGACGGCCTGCAGGCGCTGGGCGCCAAGATCGAGGTCGAGAATGGCTACATCCTGGCTTCGGCCAAGAACCGCCTCACCGGCAACCGCTACACCTTCCCCAAGATCTCGGTCGGCGCGACCCATGTGCTGATGATGGCGGCGACGCTTGCCCGCGGCGAGACGGTGCTGGAAAACGCCGCGCGCGAGCCTGAGGTCGTCAACCTCGCCGAATGCCTCAATGCCATGGGCGCCAGGATCACCGGCCAGGGCACCTCGACGATCACCATCGAAGGCGTCGATTCGCTGTCGGGTGCGCGCCACCGCGTCATCCCCGACCGTATCGAGACGGGCACCTACGCCATGGCTGTCGCCATGACCGGCGGCGACGTACTGCTCGAAGGCGCGCGTGCCGACCTTTTGCAGGGTGCGCTCGACGTGCTGTCGCAGACCGGTGCCGAGATCATCCAGACCAATTCCGGCATCCGCGTCTTGCGCAACGGCTCGGGCATCACCCCGGTCGACGTCACCACCGAACCCTTCCCCGGCTTCCCCACCGACCTGCAGGCGCAGTTCATGGGCCTGATGACGATGTCGAAGGGCAAGTCGAAGATCACCGAGACGATCTTTGAAAACCGCTTCATGCATGTGCAGGAACTTGCCCGCCTCGGCGCCCACATCACGCTGTCGGGCCAGACCGCGATCGTCGAGGGCGTATCCAAGCTCAAGGGCGCACCCGTCATGGCGACCGACCTGCGCGCCTCGGTGTCGCTGGTCATCGCCGGCCTCGCCGCCGAAGGCGAAACGGTGGTCAACCGCGTCTACCATCTCGACCGCGGCTTCGAGCGCCTGGAAGAAAAACTGTCGCGTTGCGGCGCGGTGATCGAGCGCATCAGCGGCTGAGTTGGGGAATGAAGCGGTAAGGCAGAAGGGCAATAAGTGACTTCTGCCCCAATGCCTTACTGCCCTCCTGCCCTACTCCTGTCACGCGCGGTTGCGCACTGCACCAAGACCGCCTAACAAAGCCGGAAGCACCCCTTTCCGCACAGGCAGCCGACCAGACATGAACCTGCTCAAACTAGTCGCCCTCGACGAAGAAGATCTGGAGATCGTTTCGGCGCATGTGCAGGATGCGGTGATCAAGGTCGGCGACATCGCATTTGACGCGCCCGCGAAGCGCTTTGCGCTGGCGATGAACCGCTTCGCCTGGGAAACCAAGAAGGGATTCTTTCGGCCGAAATACGAGCGGCGCAGGTCGATCCTGCATTTCGACCGCGTGCTGTCGGCCCAACTGCATGGCATTTCCCGTACCAAGACCGACGACGTGCTGGAGCTTCTGGCGATCGGCTTTGCCCAAGAAGAAGGCCCGACCGGCACGATCGAGCTGCTGTTTTCCGGCGACGCCGCCATCCGCCTCGACGTCGAGGTCATCGAGGCGCGGCTGACCGACACCGGCGCTGCCTGGCAGGCCTCATCCCGCCCCATCCACAATACCTGAGCATTTCCAGACAATGGCCATCACGCTTCGCCAATCAGACGCAGACTTCGAGAAGCGCTTCGCCGCCTTCCTGACGACCAAGCGCGAGGTCTCTCCCGACGTCGATGCGACCGTGCGCGCCATCATCGACGACGTGCGTAGCCGCGGCGACGCGGCCCTGATCGACTACACCTTGAAGTTCGACCGCGCCGACCTCGCCACCCTCGGCATCGCCATCACCCGCGCCGACATCGAGCAGGCCTACAAGGACGCCGATCCGGAGACGGTCGAGGCGCTGCGCTTTGCCCGCGACCGCATCCGTTCGCACCATGCCCGCCAGATGCCCAAGGACGACCGCTATGTCGATCCGATCGGCGTCGAGCTCGGCTCGCGCTGGACCGCCGTCGAGGCGGTCGGTCTCTACGTCCCCGGCGGCACGGCGAGCTACCCAAGCTCGGTGCTGATGAATGCCGTGCCGGCCAAGGTTGCCGGCGTCGAGCGCATTGTCATCGTCGTGCCGGCAACAGGCGGCGTCATCAATCCGTTGGTGCTCGTCGCAGCCGACATCGCCGGGGTTTCGGAAATATATCGCGTGGGCGGCGCCCAGGCGATCGCCGCCCTTGCCTATGGCACAGAAACCATCCGCCCCGTCGCCAAGATCGTCGGTCCCGGCAACGCCTATGTCGCGGCGGCCAAGCGCCAGGTGTTCGGCACCGTTGGCATCGACATGATTGCCGGCCCCTCCGAGGTGCTGATCGTTGCCGACAGCGACAACGATCCGGACTGGCTCGCCGCCGACCTGCTGGCCCAGGCCGAGCACGACGTGTCGGCGCAATCGATCTTGATCACCAACGACGCCGCCTTCGGCAAATCGGTGGAACAGGCCGTCGAGCGCCAGATCAAGCTGCTTCCCCGCGCCGAGACGGCAGCGGCCAGCTGGCGCGACTTTGGCGCCGTCATCCTTGTCGACGACCTCGATGCGGCCATGCCATTGGTCAACCGTATCGCCGCTGAGCATCTCGAGCTCGCCGTCACCGATCCGGAAGCCATGCTGCCGAAGGTCCGCAATGCCGGTGCGATCTTCGTCGGCAAGCACACGCCCGAAGTCATCGGCGACTATGTCGGCGGCTCCAACCACGTGCTGCCGACGGCACGTTCGGCGCGCTTTTCCTCAGGCCTGACGGTGCTCGACTTCGTCAAGCGCAGCTCGATCCTCAAGCTCGGCCCCGAACAGCTCCGGGCGCTGGCACCCGCGGCCATCGCACTGGCCAAGGCCGAAGGTCTCGACGCGCATGCGCGCTCGGTCGCCATCAGATTGAACATGTAGGCGGCGATGTCCGACAAAGGCCACGCACGCTCCCGCCTGGTCGACGTCGAACTCGACGAATCGATCGGCCGTTCGACGCCCGACGTCGAGCATGAACGGGCGGTGGCGATCTTCGACCTTATCGAGGAAAACAGCTTTCATCCGATCAATGACGACGGCCATGGTCCGTACCGGCTCAAGCTGTCGCTGGTCGACGCGCGGCTTGTCTTCGCCATCTCGCGCGAGCATGGCGAAGCGGTCGTCACCCACATCCTGTCGCTGACGCCGTTCCGCCGCATCGTGAAGGACTACTTCATGATCTGCGAAAGCTATTACGAGGCGATCCGCTCTTCAACGCCGAGCCAGATCGAGGCGATCGACATGGGCAGGCGCGGCCTGCACAATGAAGGATCGCAAACACTGCTCGACCGCCTCTCCGGCAAGATCGAGATCGACTTCGACACCGCGCGGCGCCTTTTCACGCTGATCTGCGTGCTTCACTGGCGCGGATGACGTATGGCGGCAAACGGCACCTCTCCGCGCTCTATCCTGTTCATGTGCCGAATGAATTCGGTCCGCTCGCCGATGGCCGAGGCAATCGCCCGTCATACCCTGCCAGCCTCGATCTTCGTGGCGTCAGCTGGCGTGCGCGCCGGCGACCGCGACCCCTTCGTCGATGCCGTGCTTGCCGAGGAAGGCATGGGTCTCAACGAGCACCAGCCGCGCACCATCGATGATCTAGAGGACGACTATTTCGACCTCATCGTCACGCTAGCACCCGAGGCGCATCATGCGGCGCTCGAATTCACCCGTTCGATGGCGGTCGACGTCGAATATTGGCCTACCCCCGATCCGACAGCAGTGACCGGCACACGCGACCAGATCATGAGTGCCTATCGCGACGTGAGCGAGCGGCTGAAGGTGAGAATGAGTGAAAGATTCGCGCAAAAGGCAGGGGAAAACGACGCCGATTAAGCGTGTTCACAAACCGTGGATTATCATATAGGTTCCGCGAAAATTCCGGCCCAATCGCCGGGAAAACCAATCCAAACCAAAGGTACCGAATGCCGAAGGAAGAAGTCCTCGAGTTCCCGGGCGTTGTTACGGAATTGTTGCCGAATGCGATGTTCCGGGTCAAGCTCGAAAACGAACACGAAATCATCGCCCATACTGCCGGCCGCATGCGCAAGAATCGCATCCGCGTCCTCACCGGCGACAAGGTCCTCGTCGAAATGACGCCCTACGACCTGACCAAGGGCCGTATCACCTACCGCTTCAAGTAAGCCGCGTGCTGTCAGCACGTCGGCCGGCCTCAGCCTACAGGATCTTGGATTGAGCGATCTGCAAAAGCTTGTGCTTGCCTCGGGTTCGCCGCGCCGTGTCGAGCTGCTGCAGCAGGCTGGCATCGAGCCCGACCGGCTGTTCCCGGCCGATGTCGACGAACGCCCGATGCGTGCCGAGCACCCGCGTTCGCTGGCAAAGCGCCTGTCGGTGACCAAGGCCCAGAAGGCGCACGACGTCCTTTCCAAGGAAGCCGAGCCGGCTTCCGGCTTTATCCTTGCCGCCGACACGGTTGTTGCCGTCGGCCGGCGCATCCTGCCCAAGGCGGAGACATCCGACGAGGCGCTGCATTGCCTGCAGTTGCTGTCGGGCCGCTCGCATCGGGTCTACACCGGCCTCGCGCTGGTGACACCCGCAGGCAAGCTGCGGCAGCGGCTGGTTGAAACGCGCGTCCGCTTCAAGCGCCTGTCGAAGCAGGACATGGAAAACTACCTCGGCTCGGGCGAATGGCGCGGCAAGGCCGGCGGCTATGGCATCCAAGGCCTCGCCGGCACCTTCGTGGTAAAGCTCGTCGGCTCCTACACCAATGTGGTGGGGCTGCCGCTCTACGAGACGACATCGCTGCTCTCGGGCGAAGGTTATCAGGTCCAGCTCAACTGGCAGGCCGGCGCACGTAGATGACCGACAAGCCCGACGCCGTCGTTACACCCTTGCGCGCCAAGATCGCCTGCCCCGAATGCGGCAAGCCCTCGGCCCGCGACAGCTACCCGTTCTGCTCGCCGCGCTGCAAGGCAGTCGACCTCAACCGCTGGCTTTCGGGCAGCTACGCCATTCCCGTCCGTGACGACGAGGAAGAGGATTCAACCAGCAGCAGCGAAGCCGGCGAACAACATTGAACGGCATTTGCAGCTTACGCAACGGCCTGTGATTTCTTCCAGAAAAACACGTCGCAGGCGCTGGACAGCGGCAAATCTCGTGTTATAACCCACCCGCTTTCAAGGGTGCAGCGCACCGCTCGAAGCGTCCGGATCAAGGCTTTGGCCCGATCCTGGAACTAGGCCCAGATAGCTCAGTTGGTAGAGCAGCGGATTGAAAATCCGCGTGTCCGTGGTTCGAATCCGCGTCTGGGCACCACTTCCCCTTCCCCTGATAGTCCGAAAGTTTGCCAGCGACGCGCAAGCGCGTCTCGTTCAATCCTTGCTGCAAGAACTCGACCACGGCCTTGCCGCAAGACCTCGGCGAGACGCGCCAGGCAGGCCATCGCCATTGACCTTCTGCTCCACACCCCGACGCCCGGGACTGCACAGCTCTTCCGAAGAACACTTGTTCCGGTTTGTACATTCCCACCGTTTACTTCCCAGAAAACACTGGAAACCTGGCAATATCTTGCCGAATTAGATCTTGCCACGCTCAAGATTTACATCGAATTCACCATTCAACGGCAATTTCACGTCCCGGGGGAACTTCTTGAGGAGGAAGCGGGATGGAGACGTCGCAACGCGGCTGGGCCGAGCCCGGGTCTGAGCACCGGCAGCTCGCGCATGGATTGATGCACAAGACCAAGGCGTCCTACGTTGCAGCACTGATCCTGATCGGCTCGCTGGCCACCGCCAGTTTCTTCCTGCTCAGTTCGGTCATTTCGGCCAACATCCAGAAGACGGCGCTGATCGAACTCGGCTCCCGCCAGCAATTGCTGTCGCAACGGATCCTGCTGACCGCAACCGAGGCTTATACCGCCGACGCCCAGTGGCTGCGCACGCAGGCGCGCCAGAACCTGACGGCGGCACTGACGACCTTCCTCGCCAACGAGAAGCTGCTGCGCGAAGGGTCGCCCGACGCGCGGTCGCCGCTGCACCAGATGGCATTGTCCGAGGACGCGCAGAAGCTCTTCGACGAGGCACCCGGCCAGATCGACGCCTCGACGCGCATTCTCGCGCATACGGTCAACTCGTTCCTCGACCTGCTTCCCACCTCGGTGTCGGCCCCGATGCCCGACGACGCTGCCGCCCATTTCAGCGCGCTCAGGCTCTATGTCGCCGAAAAGGTCCGGCGCGAATACGAGACGCTGACCCGGCTGTTTTCATCCGAGGCGGCCGAGAAGGGTGCCGCGGTCGAGAAGATCCACCTGACTGTCTTCGTGTTGACCCTGCTTTTGCTGCTGGCCGAGGCCATCCTGATCTTCAGGCCGCTGGTGCGCCGGGTGGTGTCCTGCACCAGCGAGTTGCTCAAGGCGCGCGACCAGATGAATTTCGCTGCCAACCACGACGCGCTGACCGGCCTCTACAACAGGGCCTTCCTCAACGACTACATGGAAACCGCCCTTGCCACCGCCAAGCGCAAGGACGAGATGATGGCTGTCATCCATCTCGACCTCGACCACTTCAAGACGATCAACGACACGCTCGGCCATGCCGCGGGCGATGCCGTGCTGATCGAGACGGCGATGCGGCTGTTGACCAATGTCCGCGATTCGGACGTCTGCGTGCGCCTCGGCGGCGACGAGTTCACCATCATCCTCAACGATGTCGGTTCCGAAGCCGACGCCATCGAAGTGACGGAGCGCATCGTCGCCGGGCTCAAGCAGCCGCTGGAATTTGCCGGAACCTCGCTGAAGCCGAGCGCCAGCGCCGGCATAGCGCTGTTTCGCGACGGCAATGGCACTGTCGCCGACCTGATCGTCAACGCCGACCTGGCGCTCTACCTCGCCAAGGCCGAAGGCCGTGGCGGCTACCAGCTGTTCGCAACGACGCTGCGCGACAAGTTCGAGGAGAAGGCCAATCTCGAGCGCGAGCTGCGCAACGCCGTCGCGAGCGAGGCCTTCGCCGTGCACTACCAGCCCCAGGTTTCACTGCAAGGGGGCAAGGTCATCGGCGTCGAGGCTCTGGTGCGATGGGAACTCTCGGGCCGGAACGTCGCTCCGGGCGAGTTCCTGCCGGTGGCGGAAAAGGCCGGGCTGATGCCGGCAATCGGCCGCATCGTCTTTGCCAAGGCGATCCGGACCGGTGCCGAGTGGCATCGCGCCGGCATGGACTTCGGCCGGCTCTCGCTCAACGTCTCGGCGCAGGAGCTGCGCGAGGCGGATTTCGCCGGCCACCTGCTCGACCTGCTCAAGCTAGAAGGTCTGCCGACGCGACTGGTGGCGCTCGAAATTGTCGAGTCGGTAATGCTCGACGATGAGAACTCCGGCATCGGGCTGACTTTGAAGCGCCTGCGCAAGGCCGGCATCCGCCTCGAGCTGGACGATTTCGGCACCGGCTACGCTTCGCTCGCGCATATCAGCGCCAACGAGGTCGACAGGCTGAAGATCGACCGCCGCTTCGTCCGCGACATCCACAAGAACCCGGCCAACTCCAAGATCGTCAAGGCGATCATCGAGCTGGCGCGCGGACTGGGCATCTCGATCGTTGCCGAGGGTGCGGAGACCGACGTGGAGCTGTCGTGGCTGCATGAACTCGGCTGCCCCGCCGTGCAGGGCTATGGCATCGCCTTTCCGATGCCAGGCAGCCAGGCCGAGGCGTGGCTGGCGACCCACAGCGCCGGGCCGCAGCGGACGGACACGAGCCACGTCGCGTAACAGAAGGCAGCCAGTCCGGGGCCGTTGATCCAGATCAAGGTACTGTCCCAGCAAGAGGGATCATATCGAGGCATGTCCAGATTGGAGAAATGACATGCCGACCGAAACCATCATTGTCGTTGCCGCCGTGCTTTCCGCCTTCGGCTTTTTCGCCGCCGCCCTTGCCTATGCCAGCCTGACGTCTGAGCCGGTGCGCGGCAAGCGGTGATGGCCCGAGGCGGCCCGGCTAGAGCCGGACCTCGCCCAATGTCACTTGTGCGACGCCGACATAAGGGTTGGCATGCAGGGCCAGGATCCACAGGCTGACGCTGCGGTAACGGCAAAGATCAGGATCGCCTTCCTGCCCGCATGTGGCCTGTCGGCGTGGACCGCGCCAACGACGATCGCCGACAGCATCGTCAGGAACAGCACCAGGTACCATTTGAGCTGGTTGACCGAACTCGTGCCGATGGCCAGACGCGAGTTGCGGGCATCCTGCAGCTCGTCGAAATCCTGTACCATCTGGCCGATGACCGGATCGGGATGCCTTGCCTTCGCCAGATCGATCAGGGCAAGGCGGATGCTCTGCAGCGCCTGCTCGACCGACTGTTCGGGCGACCGGTTGGCGTTGCGCCATTCTGCTGAGACGACCGCATCCTTGTAGGCGACCAGGCCCGCCATGAGCTCGGTGGAAGCGAGAGCCTCGGGCTTTGCCATGCCGGCAAGCCGTATCATCGCGGATCGCTCCTCGCTCGCGACCTGGCTGGCGCGGGAATTGACCGACCAGACGTCGGCGGCGGTGAAGCCGAGCGACAGGGCCCAGGCCGTGGTGATGGTGCCGACGAAGGCTGCGACCGGCATGGTCAGCGGGTTATCAGCCGCCTGCCTGGCGAAGATTGCCAGGAACGCCGTACCAAGGAAAAAGGCTATGCCCCCGACAATGATGAAGGGCAGCGTCATGACCAGCGGCGACCAAGCAAATATGTCCACGATGCCCCTCACCAGCGCCATCCGTGACCCTGAATAAGCCAAATCAGCCGCCTCTACCAACAGAAAGCCCCGCTGTTGCGGGGCTTTTTGTCGGGGTGATGTTGTTGTGCCGGTTGCCTATGACCTCGGGCGTTCCTTCTTGGGGTCGTAGTGAGCGAAAGGCACGATCCTGGCCGGCAGGCGCTTTTGCTGGCCGTCGAGCTTGCCGACTTCGACCTCGGTGCCTGTATTGGCGTGGTGTGCCTCGACGCGGGCGAGTGCGATGTTCTTGCCCAGCACCGGCGAGCGCATCGACGAGGTGACGATGCCGATCTGGGCGCGGCCGATGTGGACGCAGTCGCCATGGCCGACAGCGACGTTTGAGTCGATGTCGAGCCCGACAAGCTTGTGGATCGGGTTGTCCTTGCGCCGGATCAGTGCCTCGCGGCCGATGAAGTCGTCGGTCTTGGTCTTGAGCGGCACGGTGAAGCCGATGCCTGCCTCAAACGGGTCGGTCTGGTCGGAGAACTCGTAATTGGCAAAGATCAGGCCTGCCTCGATGCGCACCATGTCGAGCGCGGCAAAACCCATCGGCTTGAGCCCATGCGGCTGGCCGGCTGCCCAGACCGCGTCGAAGACGGTCTCGGCATCGCGCGGATGGCACCAGACCTCGTAGCCGAGCTCTCCGGTGTAGCCGGTGCGGGAAACGACGATTGGAACACCCGTCGCATCGCCGATGCGGCCGATGGTGAAGCGGAACCATTCGAGCTCGGACAATGCCGGCTGGTGCGGCGGTGTCCAGACGATCTCTTTCAGGATATCGCGGCTGTTGGGGCCCTGCACCGCGATGTTGTGCATCTGGTCGGTCGACGAGCGCACCAACACCTTGAGGCCGAGCTTCTCCGCCTGCTCGCGCAGCCACACGCCGGAATAGTCGTCGCCGCAGATCCAGCGGAAATTGTCCTTGCCAAGCCTGAGCAAGGTGCCGTCGTCGATCATGCCGCCATGCTCGTAGCACATCGCGGTATAGACGACCTGGCCGATGCCGAGCTTCTTGACGTCGCGGGTCAGCGTGTACTGCAGCAAGGCTTCGGCATCGGGGCCGGTGACCTCGAACTTGCGCAGCGCCGACAGGTCCATCACCACCGCCTTTGTGCGGCAGGCCCAGTATTCCTCGATGGCGCCTTCCTTGGCGAATTCCTGCGGCAGCCAAAAACCCTTGTATTCGATGAAGTTGCGGGTGTGCCTGGCAAAGCTTTGGTGGAAGCCGGTCTCGCGGGTCATCTTGGGTTCTGCCTCCGGGGTCGTGCGTCTGGCGATCGCGCGCTGGAATGTGTTTTGTCCGGAATAGGTCCGGACGTGGATGTCGGTGAGGTTCCAGCCATTGGCCGGCGTGGTGTCATCGGGACAGGCCGAGGAGACGCAGACGATGTCGGTCAGCGCCCTGAGCAGCACATAGTCGCCCGGCCGCGACCACGGCTCGTCGGAGAACATCACGCCATGCGCATCGATGCCGGTGTTGAAGAAGAAGTTGACCGCCATCCAGCCGGCGCGGGCATTGACCCCATGCGGAGTGAGCGCGCCGTTGAAGTTCTCCGAGCAGTTGATGTGGCCGGGATAACCGATGTCGTCGTAATATTTGGCGTAGCAGGCGAGCGCGAACGCATCGTGGCGGCCGCAAGTGTCCTGCACGACCTCGACGAGCGGTTCGAAATCCTGGTCGAAATATTTCGCATGCAGCCCCGGCATCGGATAGGCGTGGCCCATCAGCGACCGCGTCGCGGTGACGTCGAGCGCGAGATCCCTGCCCTTGTCGAGCTTGCGCGCCGAAAAGCACTGGAAGTCGGTGCACTGGCGTCCGTCGACGTCGATGATCTGGATGTAGTCGCCGGCCTTGACGAAATAGCTCTCCGCCGTCTTCGACTTGACCCTGAGATCGAGCACCGGATCGGCGAGCGGATCGGGCAGGTCGAAACCGACAGGTGCCGTGCGGACCGTCGCCCGCTTGACCATCACCACCAGAGGCGTCGCGGTGTCCTGGCTGTCGATCGCCATCGGCGCACCTGGTGCTGCCACCACCAGCGAACCGGCGCGGGCAGCGACAAAACTCTCCTCGGTGCCGGCCGGCGTCGACCCGTCGAAGAAGCGCACCGCCTCGACGCGGCCGAGCTCGAGCTTGCGGCGCTCGAGCCCGCGGCGGAACGCCTGCAGGCTGGCATCGCCCTCGACGAGCAGCGCCTTCAGTCCCGACGCATCGCTGTTCGAACGCGCGCCCAGGATTCCGGTGTCAGTCCGGCCCCCGGCGTCGAAGGCCAGCAGTTCGCAAGCCTGGCCACCTTCAAGATTCCGCACGCTGACCTGATCACCGGCCGCAATGTCGATCAGTACCGCACCCAGGCCCGGCACATGATAACGCTCCATCCCGGGCAAAAGCAGACCAGGCTGAAGGATCAGACTCGGACGCGGCGGGCCGGCCACAATTTCGGGATAGACTGAAATCGTCATCGCCACCTCGTCAAAATTTGCCTGTGTGTAAAGTTATTTCAGCCTCAAGAATACTCACTTTTGCCGCCGCCGCAAGACATCGTTTCGTCGGATTACCGGAAAATGAGAAAAGGTAGCCGTCCCGAAGGTCGCCCCTCGGCGATATCAGGGGCCATGCGCCCGCTGCCGGCCACGCGATTGTCCCGGCCCGTTCGACCGTGTACTGGACCAGATTCGATAAATATTTCAAACTTGGACCGCACTGCGCTAGGATTCGTCCGCTGCCGCAGCCATGAGGCAGAGCTGACATGCAAGGTCGCGCAATGAAGGTTGAAACCGGCCAACTCACATCGCAAATCATCGCCTCCTATTCGGTGGGAGCGACGGTGCAGACCGTGCTCGACCGGCTGTTTGCCAAGATACAGTCCGAGGAATATCCGCTCGACACGCGCCTTCCCTCCGAACGGGCGCTGGCCTCGGAGATGGGGGTCGCCCGCAACACCGTGCGCGAGGCGCTGGATGTGCTGGAGGACCGCAAGGTCATCAAGCGGCGGCCCGGCAGCGGCAGTTTCGTCACCTACCGCTCGGAAGAAGTGACTGAAAGGGCGGAGAGCTCGGTCGCACTGGAAACCAGCCCGCTGGACCACCTTGTCGTGCGCGGCATCCTCGAACCCGAAATGGTTCGCCTCGCGGTCATCAACATGACCCCGCGCGAGGTCTGGGACCTGGAACAGCTGATGTCGAAGATCGAAAACGTGCACACCGACGTTGCCGCCTTCGTCAAATGCGAAGAGGACATCTACCGCAAGATCGCCGAGGGCACGCACAACCCCCTGCTGGCATCCTGCTACAATCTGGCGATAGAGGCCTGCCGGGTGAGCTTCCGCACCACGCAGCTGCGCCGGCACCTGTCGCCGAAGCGAATCCTCGAATACCAGCAGCGCTACAACGCGCTGTTCAACGCGATCGCCTCTCGCGACGTCGAGCGGGCCGTCGAGTTCATCAAGCTGCACCTTGTCGAGGAGCAGAAGCTACTTCTGCAGGATTGATTCCGGCGTTCGCGCCTGCAGGGCGGTACCATTGCCGCTCGCCCGCAGACGCTGATCCCAAAGCTGCCCCAGATCCGACATCTCCTGCTTGAGCAGGCCGCCATGGCGTTTCAGCCAGCGCGGAATCGAACCGAAGGCGGCAATCTTGGCCTTGCCGCTTTTCAGCGTGACCACCGGCCAGTCTCCGACCAGCGCGTTGTCGATCCCGAACATGCTTTCGCCCCACCAATGCGCCGGGCCGAAGGCGTGGGTGACATGGCCAAGCTGCTTCATTGCCGCCAGCACGGACGCGGGATTGACGCTGTTCGATTTCTCGACCGCCGCATGCCAGATATCCAGGATGGCGACATATTCCCAGCTCACCGCGGTCCAGGTGCCGGGGAAGCGGGAATTGTACTCGTCGAAGAAGCCCTTCGGCTGATTGAAGAAGAAGGTCTTGTCGTTCAGCTTCTCGTCGTCGAAATCCGGAAACTGGAAAACGAAGCCTTCCATGAATTCGACGGATGTCCGGGCGACGAGCTGGTCGTAGTAATCCAGCGTGCAGGATATGATCTGCCCCTTGAAGCCCTGCGCATGGGCATACTCGGTCATCGCATGGACCATCGGCGTATAGCTGGTGCACCAGCACAGGATGTCGGGGTTCGAATCCAGCATCGGCTGGACGATTGCGGCGGCATCGGTCGTGGCAGGATCGTACTGGATCTCTTTGGCGACGCTCAGCTTGGCCGCCTTGAAGGCGGCGCGATAGGTCGCAAGCGACGGCAGGCCAAGTGCGTCGGTCTGGCTGCAGATCGCCACCGTCCGCAGTTCCGGCCGTGCTTGCGCCAGCCACTCCACCCCCGTCACATTGAAGATCGGATGCAGCTCACTGGGCGCGATCAGGTATGGCGTATCAGGCGACAGGTCGCTGGGCAGCAGCGTCGACGTCAGGACCTTGCGCTGGCTCAGATAGTCCCTGATCTCAGCCAACGTGTCTCCGCCCAGCGTCATCAGCAGCTTGACGTCATGCCGTTCGATCAGATGGCGCGCGCCTTCCGCCGCCCGCCCGGCATCGTAGCCGCAATCAAACTCGACGATCCTGATCGGATAGCGGCGCCCGTTGATCAGCAACCCGCCGGTCCTGTTCAGCCAGTCCTCCCAGATCCGGCAGCCATGCAAACCGGGCAAGCCCCAGGATTCCACTTGACCGCTGAGCGGTGCCAGGAATCCAATGTTCACGGCGTCCGGCATGCCAACGGACAGCCGGGGCAGGACACTTGAAACCGCGAGTCGATGGGCAAAGCTGGAGTTCGTCATGTCCGTGAATACCACCAAAAACAGAACGCTTCATCCTAGCGGTGCGAAATTTTCCTTCCTCACAGGAAACACGTCGTTGACAAATTGGTATAATGGCAGGCAACATAACTGAACCAGAGGAACCAATAACGAAATTTGGTCTATACCAAAGGAGGAAACCATGACAGCCAAACGTGTCGCCGTGATCGGTGCCGGACCGTCGGGTCTGGCGCAGTTGAGGGCATTCCAGTCGGCCGCTGAGAAGGGCGCGGACATCCCGGAAATCGTCTGCTTCGAAAAGCAGGCCAACTGGGGCGGCCTGTGGAACTACACCTGGCGCACCGGCCTCGACCAGTATGGCGAGCCGGTCCATGGTTCGATGTACCGCTATCTCTGGTCCAATGGCCCCAAGGAGGGCCTGGAGTTCGCCGACTATTCCTTCGAGGAGCATTTCGGCAAGCAGATCGCCTCCTATCCGCCGCGCGCGGTGCTGTTTGACTACATCGAAGGCCGCGTCAACAAGGCCGGCGTGCGCAAGTGGATCCGCTTCGAAACCGCCGTGCGCATGGTAACCTGGAACAAGGACACCAAGAAGTTCACCGTCACCGTCCAGGACCTGCCCAAGGATCACTGCTATTCCGAGGAATTCGACAACGTCATCGTCGCCTCCGGTCACTTCTCGACCCCGAACGTACCTGAGTTCCCCGGCTTCGACCGCTTCAACGGCCGCATCCTGCACGCCCACGACTTCCGCGATGCTCGCGAATTTGCCGGCAAGGACATCCTGATCGTCGGCACCAGCTATTCGGCCGAGGACATCGGCTCGCAGTGCTGGAAATACGGCGCCAAGTCGATCACCAACTGCTACCGCACCGCACCGATGGGCTTCAAATGGCCCGACAACTGGGAAGAGCGGCCGCTGCTGGAAAAGGTCGAGATCAACACCGCGACCTTCAAGGACGGATCGACCAAGCGCATCGACGCGATCATCCTGTGCACCGGCTACAAGCACCACTTCCCGTTCCTGCCTGACGACCTACGTCTCAGGACCGCCAACCGGCTGGCCACTGCCGACCTCTACAAGGGCGCCGCCTATGTCCACAATCCGGCGCTGTTTTATCTCGGCATGCAAGACCAGTGGTTCACCTTCAACATGTTCGACGCGCAGGCGTGGTGGACGCGCGACGTCATCCTCGACCGCATCAAGCTGCCCGATACCAAGCAGGCGATGCTCGCCGACGTCGAGGACCGCGTTGCCCGCGAGGATGCCGGCAAGGACTCCCACGACGCGATCGAGTACCAGGGCGAATACGTCAAGGAGCTGATCGCGGAAACCGACTATCCGAGCTTTGACGTGGATGGCGCCAACGCGGCCTTCTTCGAGTGGAAGGAACACAAGAAGAAGGGCATCATGGAGTTCCGCAACCACTCCTACCGCTCGGTCATCACAGGCACGATGGCGCCGGCGCACCATACGCCGTGGAAGGATGCTCTCGACGACTCCCTTGATTCCTACCTCAGCACGGCCGAAGCGGCGGAGTAAACCGCGGTCCGCGCGGACCGCCCGACTTTCCTGGCATGAAAATGCCGCCCCGACCGGGGCGGCATTTTCTGCCGTGGGAATTCGGCCGCAAGGCGACGAACAGCACGGCTGCAACGAGAGTGCTCGTCACCTTTCGTTGCGAACCCGTCGAGGGCAAGCTCAAGCTTTGATTGCCCCACACCGCATCGCTACTGAGGTCCCGCAATCTCACAGGCTGCGCCTTCGGAGGTCACCACCTGGCCAAGTATCAGGACCTCACAGGACCTGGTTCCTCGCCCCTGCGAAGCGGAGGAGAGGTGGTCCTAGGCTTGTCGAAGGGCTTAGCGAGGCGGCGATGGCCGGGTGCTGCAGGCATGGCAGAGCTACGAGCGATGCTCGGTCAGTGCCGGTAAGCCGCAAGCCACCAGCGAACGGTGGCGCGCTACCCCATGAAGGGGCCGGCCCAAAAGCCGCTATTGCCAGTTCAGGCTTGGCCCGCGGTTCTTCTCGCTGGCATAGAGCGCCACCGCCATCGCACGGTTGCGTACGTCCAGCTTGTCGTAGAGATTCTTGAGGTGGTACTTGACCGTGTTCTCCGAGATTCCGGTGCGCGCGGCGATCTGCAGATTGGTCCAGCCATCGGCCAGCACCGACAGCAGCTCGCGCTCGCGCGCGGTCAGCCGCGACAGCGGCGTGTCGTTGATCTTGGACACATCCATGTAGGGAATGCAGATCCGGCCGTGGCCGACTGCGACAAGCGTGTCGAACAGGATCGCCGGATCGTCGAACTGGTAGCAGAAGCCTTGCACGCCAAGGCGCACGCACTGCTTGAGGATCGAGATATCGTGGTCGTTGGAGAAGATCACCACACGGGCATGCAGGCCGCGCCGCTGCATCTCGGCCAATACCTCGCCGGAGTCCATGTCGGACAGCCGCCAGCCCAGCACCGCGATATCAAACTGGGGATCCACCGCTGAAGCCGCCTCGATAAAGGCTTTGCCGGTCTGCACACTTTCGGCCAATTCGAAACGGCTGTCGCGTGAGAGCATGTCGCCAAGGGCTGCGATCACCAGCGGGTTACGCTCGGCGATCAGAACCCTGAACCTGTTATCCTTCGCCACCGGCATCACCTCAATCCCGATGCCATGGCGCTGACCCTTCCACTCGGCGTTCATATTCCTCCCGCCTATGTTCGTGCACGCACCTCTTGCCGACGTCTCCTGCGCCAGGCCGATCCTCCTCCGGTATTGACCGAGATCGACCTCTTGAACGCAATTCATATCATGAATGATTTTTTCATTCCAGTGGATGCGGCATTTTTGCTGTCGAACTGACCGCCCAGCCGGCAAACAGCAGAAAAACCTGCCTTCCCACCCATTCAGGTAGGTCACCTCTGTCCAGAGAGGGATCTTCGCGTGCCCAATTTTCCAACCGGGGATACCAGTGGCGAAAATTGGTCTAGTGCTGCGACAAAATAACTTGACGGCGCATCGAATTCGGACAAACTTCACTTTGAGGAAAAAAAGAAGCCTAAGCGGAAACTGCCGCCGTGCCATAAAAACCGGACAAGCCGGGTCTGGACGACGGGCATTCTCAATCAATGGGGAACTGAACCAATGAGCGCTGTTACGGACATTAGTCCGGCGGATACCGCCGGCCAACTTCACAGGACAATCGACTGGCGAGGCGCCTTCTGGGTTGCCAGCGGCGTGCCGCCTCTTGTCTTGTTCTCCATCGGCGGCATTGCCGGCACTGCCGGCAACATCGCCTTCGCGATCTGGATCGCCTCCATGCTGATGGGCTTCATCCAGTCCTTCACCTATGCCGAGATCGCCGGCTTGTTCCCGAACAAGTCGGGCGGCGCATCGGTTTACGGCGCGACCGCATGGCTGCGCTATTCCAAGTTCGTCGCGCCGCTGTCGGTGTGGTGCAACTGGTTCGCCTGGTCGCCGGTGCTTTCGCTCGGCTGTTCGATTGCCGCCGCGTATATCCTCAACGCGCTGGCGCCGATCCCGGGCTTCACCGAAACCTCGCCTGAGGTGTTGCAGTATCTGGCAGCCAATGTCGGCACGACTGCTGCCGACGCTGTCGCCGCAGTGACCGCAGCCGCGACCCCCGGCATCCGTACCTGGACGCTGTACAGCCACTCGCTGGGTCCGGTCGGCTTCTCGCTCAACGCCACCTTCTGGATCGGCGCCGTCTTGATGCTGATCACCTTCGCCATCCAGCATCGCGGCATCCTCGGCACGGCAAGCGTTCAGAAGGTCGTCGGCCTGCTGGTCATCGTGCCGCTCTTGATCGTCGGCATCGTTCCGATCATCACCGGCCAGATCAACTGGGACAATTATTCGCCGTTCGTGCCGCTGGCCGCCGCTTATGCACCGGAACCCGGCGCGTGGAACGTCGCCGGCTGGACGCTTATCCTGGGCGGCATGTTCATCGCGGCGTGGTCGACCTACGGCTTTGAAACCGCGGTCTGCTACACCCGCGAGTTCAAGAACCCGGCTACCGACACCTTCAAGGCCATCTTCTACTCCGGCCTGCTGTGCATGCTGCTGTTCATGATCGTTCCCTTCACCTTCCAGGGTGTCCTGGGCCTCAACGGCATGCTGGCAACCCCGATCGTCGACGGTTCCGGTGTTGCCGATGCGCTCGCCGGCATGGTCGGCGGTGGCGGGCTGGTGAAGAGCCTGCTTGTCATGCTGATGATCCTGGCCTTGCTGCTCGCCATCATGACGGCGATGGCAGGTTCCTCGCGCACCCTCTACCAGGGTTCGGTCGACGGCTGGCTGCCCAAGTATCTCAGCCACGTCAACGAACATGGCGCCCCGACCCGCGCTATGTGGACCGACCTGATCGCCAACCTGTTCGTCCTGGCCATCGCCTCGACGGATGCGACGAGCTTCTTCTTCATCCTCGCCGTGTCGAACTGCGGTTACATCATCTTCAACTTCCTCAACCTGAACTCCGGCTGGATCCACCGCATGGACAACGGCCACATCAACCGGCCGTGGCGTGCTCCGACCTGGCTGATCACGGTTGGTGCGCTGTTCGCCTACGTCAATGCCATCTTCATGGGCGCCGGCGCCAAGGTGTGGAACCCGATGGCCCTGTGGGCCGGACTGTTCACCGCGGCCCTGATCATCCCGGTGTTCTGCTACCGCCATTACGTCCAGGACCGTGGCAAGTTCCCTGAGCACATGCTCGAGGATCTCGGCATGCAGCAGAGCGACCTGCGCGTGAAGAAGGCGGGCATCCTGCCCTACCTGACCCTCATCGCCGGTCTAGCGGTGGTGCTGATTTCCAACTGGTTCTTCGTGCTCTGACAGCAATGACTGCTAATGATGGTCGAGGCCGGCGCAAGCCGGCCTTTTCCTTTTTGCGCCTGCCACCAGACGCCGCCGCACATGCCGTTCACCGAGGAAAAATGTGCTGGGCCAATATTTCTTTCCATGAAAGATTCTTGCATTAAGGTTGACTTTCACCCTCGTCTGCTGCTATAGATTCAGACGGGAAAATTCAGCGCAAAAAGCTGTCTGGATGGTGTAATCCGGGGCTGGAACCGATGGCTCATGCCATAGGCTCGCACGCGCACGCCTGGGAGGAATGGCATAGCATGACGACGGTAATCGATGGCAAGGCAGTTGCCGCCGATGTGGTGACAAAGGTCCGGATCGCAGCCGAAAAGCTGATCGCCGAGACCGGCGTCGTTCCCGGCATCGCGGTGGTCATCGTTGGCCACGACCCGGCAAGCCAGGTCTATGTCGCTTCCAAGGGCAAGAAAGCCAAGGAGTGCGGCTTCCATTCGATCGAGCACGCGCTGTCAGCCGATACCTCGGAAGCCGATCTTGTCGCGCTGGTGCAGAAGCTCAACGCAGACCCCAAGATTCACGGCATCCTCGTGCAGCTGCCCCTGCCCGACCATATCGACGCCGGCAAGATCATCCAGACGATCTCGGCCGACAAGGATGTCGACGGCTTCCACTTCACCAATGTCGGCAAGCTCGGCACCGGCGAACTCGACACCGCCTTCGTACCCTGCACGCCGGCCGGCTCGATGCTTTTGATCGAGCGCACGCTTGGCCGCGACCTGTCGGGCCTCAACGCGGTTGTCGTCGGGCGATCCAACATCGTCGGCAAGCCGATGGCCAATCTGCTGCTCAATGCCAACGCCACCGTCACCATCGCCCACAGCCGCACCAAGGACCTGCCGGCGCTCTGCCGCAGCGCCGACATTCTTGTCGCTGCCGTCGGCCGCCCGCAAATGATCAAGGGCGACTGGGTCAAGCCGGGCGCCACCGTCATCGACGTCGGCATCAACCGTCTCGAAGCCGGCGCCAACGGCAAGTCGAAGCTCGTCGGCGACGTCGACTACGACAGCGCTTCTGAACAAGCTGGCGCCATCACGCCCGTGCCGGGCGGCGTCGGACCGATGACGATTGCACTTCTGATGGCCAATACGGTCGTCTCGGCTTGCCGTGCGGCAGGTCAATCAGCACCTCGTTTTTAATCTGGGGGCCCCGGGGCTCCGCGGAAATCGAACCAAACTCAAGGGAAGAGAGTCATGGCCGAATTCAAGACCGACATCGAGATAGCGCGCGCTGCGAAGAAGAAGCCGATCCAGGAGGTCGGTGCCAAGATCGGCATTCCGAGCGAGCATCTTTTGCCTTATGGCCACGACAAGGCGAAGATCTCGGCCGAGTTCATCGCCAATGCGCGCAAGAACAAGGACGGCAAGCTGATCCTGGTCACCGCGATCAACCCGACGCCAGCCGGCGAAGGCAAGACCACGACGACGGTCGGCCTCGGCGACGGCTTGAACCGCATCGGCAAGAAGGCGATCGTGTGTATCCGCGAAGCCTCGCTCGGACCCAATTTCGGCGTCAAGGGTGGTGCCGCCGGTGGCGGTTATGCCCAGGTCGTGCCGATGGAGGACATGAACCTCCACTTCACCGGCGACTTCCACGCCATCACCACCGCGCACAACCTTTTGTCGGCGCTGATCGACAACCACATCTACTGGGGCAACGAACTCGGCATCGACACCCGCCGCGTCGTCTGGCGCCGGGTGATGGACATGAACGACCGGGCGCTGCGCGAGATCAACTGCTCGCTCGGCGGCGTCGCCAACGGTTTTCCGCGTGAGGCCGGCTTCGACATCACGGTGGCTTCCGAAGTCATGGCGATCCTGTGCCTGGCAACCGACCTCAAGGACCTCGAAAAGCGCCTCGGCGACATCATCGTGGCCTATCGCCGCGACAAGACGGCCGTCTATGCCCGCGACCTCAAGGCCGACGGCGCCATGGCCGTGCTGCTCAAGGATGCGGTCCAGCCCAATTTGGTGCAGACGCTGGAAAACAACCCGGCCTTCGTCCATGGCGGCCCGTTCGCCAACATCGCGCATGGCTGCAACTCGGTGATCGCCACCACCACGGCGCTGAAGCTCGCCGACTATGTCGTCACCGAAGCCGGCTTCGGCGCTGATCTCGGTGCCGAGAAGTTCTTCGACATCAAGTGCCGCAAGGCGGGCTTGAAGCCTGCCGCAGCGGTCATCGTCGCCACCGTGCGGGCGATGAAGATGAATGGCGGCGTCAAGAAGGAAGAGCTCGGCAAGGAAAATGTCGATGCGGTGAAGAAGGGCTGCGCCAACCTTGGCCGCCACATCGAGAACGTCAAGCAGTTCGGCGTGCCGGTGGTTGTGGCGATGAACCACTTCGTCTCCGACACCGACGCCGAGATCGCGGCGATGAAGGACTATGTCGCCTCGATGGGTGCGGAAGCGATCCTGTGCAAGCACTGGGCCAAGGGTTCGGCCGGCATCGAGGAGCTCGCCCACAAGGTGGTGCAGCTCGCCGAGAGCGGCGCCTCGCAGTTCTCGCCGCTCTATCCCGACGAGATGAAGCTGTTCGACAAGATCGACACCATCGTCAAGCGCATCTACCGCGGCTCGGAGGCGATCGCCGACAAGTCGGTGCGCGACCAGTTGCATGCCTGGGAAGCCGCCGGCTACGGCCATCTGCCGGTGTGCATGGCCAAGACGCAATATTCGTTCTCGACCGACCCCAATCTGCGCGGCGCCCCGACAGACCATGTCGTGTCGGTGCGCGAGGTCAGGCTTTCGGCCGGCGCCGGCTTCATCGTCGCCATCTGCGGTGAGATCATGACAATGCCCGGCCTGCCAAGGGCACCCTCGTCGGAAAAGATCTTCCTCAACGAACAGGGCCAGATCGAAGGCCTGTTCTGAGGATAAACCTCTCTCCCAAGGCGCTCCAATCCACCCCTCCTGTCCCCCAGGCCCGGAGCGCCCTTTCAAGGCCTGGCACTTCATGTGCCAGGCTTTTTTTTGCCGGTCGTCAGGCTGTCGCCCAAGGCATGGCCAGCCAGTTTCACCGCGCCGGCAATGGAGAGAAAGTTGCCTATCAGTAAAAATTCTTGCACTTGGATATTGCCCTAGAGGCAATTTTGGGTTCAAATGATCCCAACAATATCCGCCTCACGGCAAGGCCAAGGGCGGGAAACAATATGGAGGAGTACCGGAAATGACAGCTTCATGGCGTTTTTCGACGTTGGCCGACCGCCACCGCGCGCTTGGTTCCAAACTGGAAGACTGGAGCGGCATGGGCACGGCCTGGAGCTATGACAAGGATGCCGACGAGGAGTATCTGGCGATCCGCACCAAGGCCGGCCTGATGGACGTTTCGGGCCTCAAGAAGGTCCACATCACCGGCGCGCATGCCTCGCATGTCATCGATCTCTGCACCACCCGCAACGTCGAGAAAATCTACCCCGGCAAGTCGGTCTATGCCTGCATGCTCAACGACGCCGGCAAGTTCACCGACGACTGCGTCATCTACCGCATGGGTCCGAACTCCTGGATGGTCGTTCACGGTGCCGGCTCGGGCCATGAGGAACTGACCCGCGCCTCGATCGGCCGTGACGTCTCGGTCCGTTTCGACGACAACCTGCACGACCTGTCGCTGCAGGGTCCGCTCGCCGTCGACTATCTAGCCAAGCATGTGCCCGGCATCCGCGACCTCAACTACTTCCACCACATGCAGACCCAACTGTTCGGCTTCCCGGTGATGATCTCGCGCACCGGCTATACCGGCGAACGCGGCTACGAGATCTTCTGCCGCGGCCAGGACGCCGGCACGATCTGGGACACCATCGTTGCCGAAGGCAAGTCGATGGGCATTATCCCGACGCGCTTCACCACGCTCGACATGCTGCGCGTCGAGAGCTACCTTCTGTTTTACCCCTACGACAACTCGCAGAAGTACCCGTTTGCGAATGAAGGCCCTGGCGACACGTTGTGGGAACTCGGTCTCGACTTCACCGTCAGCCCCGGCAAGACCGGCTTCCGCGGTGCCGAAGAGCACTATCGCCTCAAGGGCAAGGAACGCTTCAAGATCTTCGGCGTGCTGCTCGACAGCGACAAGGCAGCCGACGAAGGTGCTGAGATCTGGCGCGACGGCAAGAAGGTCGGTGTCGTGACCTGCGCGATGTATTCGCAACTGGTCAAGAAATCGATGGGCATCGCCCGCCTCGACGTCGATTGCGCCATCGTGGGTACGCCGCTGGAAATCCGCAATGCCAGCGGTACGGTCAAGGCAACGGCGCAGTCGCTGCCGTTCGACGACCCGAAGAAGCTGAAGCGGACGGCAAAGGGCTGAGACCTTGGACAGTGCACCGGTGAAGACGATCCTCAGTCGCCCGGTCTACGGAACATTGTCACCGCAGGCCGGCAAGAGCCACCTTCTGATCGCGGACGCCGAAGGGGCGTCCGCGATCCTGGACCTGGCGAAGAAGGCTCCAGAGGACTTCTTCGCCCACGCACATATCATGTTCATCCCGGGCCGGACCGGAGACAGCTTTCAGGCATCGCTGAAGGCGTTGAAGCCGGCCCAGTATTATGAAGGCCCGTCGGTCGCCGCAGCATTGCCGCGTCTGAATTGGACACTGGCAAACGCCCATATGGGCCTGCGCATGTATCTTGCCGGCACCGAAGGCCTGATCGGCCAGATGATGCAGGCAGCGATCGAAGCCGGCATCGACCCTGCTTCGATCCAGACCGAGCATCGCGGCTCGTGGGCGCGCCGCATCCAGTGCGTGCATTGCAAGGGCATCACCGAAAACGTCACCACCCAGCCCGCGACCTGCTCGCATTGCGGCCTGCTTCTTTTGGTGCGCGACCACTATTCCAAGCGCCATGCCGCCTTCCAGGGCGTCTGCATCAATGCCGAGGATCCGACCGAGATCCCTCAGACAGAGGAGATTTTCCGGTGAGCGCGGGAACAAACAAGCTGAACGTCACCGTGACCGAAGTGGTCGCGGTCAATGAACTGGTCAAGCGCTTCCATTTCGAGCGTACCGACGGTGGCAACCTGCCGACCTTCTCAGGCGGCGCCCATGTCGTCGTCGAGATGCGCGACGGCGACACCACCAGGCTCAACCCCTACTCGCTGATGAGCTCGCCGCTTGCCACGCGCGACTACACGATCTCGGTACGCCGCGACGATGTCGGCCGCGGCGGTTCGCTGTTCATGCACAACCGCGTCAAACGCGGCATGGAAATGGTCATCAGTTACCCGGTGAACCTGTTTTCGCTCGACCTGCGCGCCAAAAAACACCTGATGGTCGCCGGAGGCATCGGCATCACGCCGTTCCTTGCCCAGACAGCCCAACTCGCCTCGTCGGGCGGCAATTTCGAACTGCATTATACCTGCCGTTCGGAAGCACTCGGCAGCTACACCGAGGTGCTGCGCGAACGCTACGGCAACAGGGTCAACCTCTATTACGACGAGCGCAACGAACGCATCCCGCTCGAGCGCCTGCTCGCCACCCAGCCGCTCGGCACCCATATCTATGTCTGCGGCCCCGCCGGCATGATCAAATGGGTGCGCGACACCGCCGCCACCCATGGCTGGCCGGACGATTCGGTGCATTTCGAGCATTTCGCGGCACCGCAGCCGGGCACGCCTTTCGACGTCAGGCTGGCGGTGAGCGGCCTGGAGATCCGGGTCGGCGAGCAGCAGAGCCTGCTCGAGGCGATCGAGGCGGCCGGCGTCGACCCGCCCTATCTCTGCCGTGGCGGCGTCTGCGGCCAGTGCGAGACCAACGTCATTTCTTATGACGGCACGTTCAAGCACAACGACCACTGGCTGAGCGATGAGGAGCACTGCTCGGGCAAGAAGATCATGCCATGCGTTTCGCGCTTCGAGGGCCGCTCGCTGGTGCTGGAACGGTAGAACATCCCGGGGCGCGTTCGACGCTCTGGAAGAGGGAGGAATTGATGGGAATTAACTTCAGGAAAGAAACGTTCCGCGACGATTTTACCTTCAGGAACAGCCCTGAGAACATCAGGCGGTTTCCCTTCCCCTATCACGAAGACGCCTACATGTACTCGGTCAACATCGAGCCGCATGTGCCCGGCCCGAAGAACAGCGTTTTCGAGCATCTGGTCGATGTCGACGAGCACTATGTTTCCGAAATGCAGGACCGCGCCATGGTGCTGGCGGAGGATCCGCTGCGCTGCCAGTCGCTGCCGCACATGACGCTGGCCGGCTGGGACCTGCTCGAACTTTTGATGACCGAGAAGGCCGCGAGCTATCCCGAGCATTTCAGCCTGACCCGCGAGGGCGACCGCTGGCACTGGATCAACCGGCCGCTCGGCATCGACGACACCTTCACCTTCGGCGACGTCTCCACCTTGCCCTACGGGCCGATGGAGTACATCACCCGCCAGAGCCAGGGCGACTTCGCCATCCTCGACCAGCGCGACAACAATCTCTGGATGGACGCCGGCATGATCACCACCCAGGCCGACTGGTCGCTCGACTTCGACATCGGCATGAACTTCTTCGAATGGCACGCGCCGGTGCCGCTGGCGCATGAAATGGGCGTCTTCACCCGCGCCCTGAAGTACCTGACCAACATCCAGCAGGGCAAACCGGCGCGGCGCCTGAACTGGACGATGACGATCAATCCGCGCCTCGATACCAGCCCCGAGAACTTCCACAAATGGGGGGGCGACCGGCTGACGGTGACGCCTGAAAATGTCGGCCAGAAGGTTCACCTGCGTGTCGAACTGCAAAGCTTCTGGCGGCTGCCGCGCTCCAACGCGCTGGTCTTCCCGATCCGCTGCTACCTGCTCAAGATGGACGAGCTGGTGACGGTGCCGAAATGGGCACGCCGCTTCCACCGCGTGCTGCGCGACCTGCCGGTGGAGCTCGCCGAATACAAGGGCCTGACCCGCTACCGCCAGACCACCGTCGAGTGGCTGTCGAAATATGACGACGGCGCCCCGACTTCGCCCGGCTTCAGCCCGGACTAGGAATCGATCAGGGCTGGGCTTCGACGAGGCTGGGCCATCAACCAAGAAAAAGGAGGCGATGCCATCGCCTCCTTTTTTCGTTTCGGTGACTGCTGCGAGCCGCAGCTAGTCGCCGCTCGATCCTTGCGGATAGGAGATGATCGACAGGTATTTGATCGGCAAGGTGGTCAGCTCTTCCGGGCCGTGCGGGGCGTCGGCATCGAAGAACAGGCTGTCGCCGGGGGTCATGCGGTAGAGATTGCTGCCGTGGCGGTAAACGACCTCGCCTTCCAGCATGTAGAGGAACTCCATGCCCTCGTGCTGGAACATCGGAAACACGTCCGAATCCCCCGACAGCGTGATCAGATAAGGTTCGACCACGACGCCCGCGGTGTTGGAGCCGATGTGGCCGAGCAGATTGTACTGATGCCCGGCGCGGGTGCCGCGGCGCTCGACATCGACGCCTTCGCCCGACTTGACGAAGACGGCGCTGCGCTCCTCCTCGAAACGGCGGAAGAACGCCGTCAGCGGCACGCCGAGCGCGCGCGACAGGGCCTGCAGGGTCGTCAGCGACGGCGATGTGATGCCGTTTTCGATCTTGGACAACATGCCGAGCGAAATGTTTGTCATCGCGGCGAGATCGGCGACGGTGATGCCGAGTTTCTTGCGGAAGGCGCGGACCTCGTGGCCGAGCGCCACCTCCAGCACCTTTTCGGGCGTGTCGCGGACGGCATGCGGGTCCTGGTGGAGCGGAGATGGCTGCGCTTTCGCCGCTATGGCGGCTGAAGCCTTCTTGCCGTCGGCAGTCAAAACGGCTGACAAACGGTCTTCTTTCACGCAGCTGTCCCTCGTTGCAAAAACTCACAAATCCATCAGTTCACCCATGGTAAAATTTCTTTACAAAAGATTCAAGGGCCTGCCGGTCAAACTGCAGGCAAAATGCATAATGAAAGGGCAGGCTGCCGCGAAAAACCGTTCCGCGGCAAAACCTTGTCAACGTCCCGCGGCGCGGGCGGCTGGAGGGAAGCGGCGCGCTGATTTGACTAGACCCCTGCCCCATTCGATTGATTTACAGCGACACCGGAGCGCGCGAGACTCCTGGTCCGTGCAATTGCACGATGCATCAGCGGAGGAACTGCCATGAGGTCTGCCGGTTTCGCCAGTGGCGCCATCGTCGCCCTGGCTCTCGCCTGGAATGCTGGCCCCACCATCAATGCCGCCAGCGCCGCAGAACCCAGCAAAGCCGAACTCGATGCCGCGCGTCAGGCTCTCGAAAAATACAAGGATCCGTACGTCGCTATCCGCGACCTCTATCTTTCGACGGTCGGCTGCGTCCACTACACCGGCGAAAAGATCGAAGGACGGATGGAATATCCGAAGGGTGCAATGGGCGTCCACTTCGTCAATCTGACTGTGAAGGGGCCGCCTGACCCCACCAAGCCGAATGTGCTGGTCTACGAACCTGGGGCCGACGGCAAGCTCACCCTCGTCGCGGTCGAGTGGCTGGTTCCAATGGACGCCGTGAAAGAACGGCCAACCGTGCTCGGCCAGCCTTTCCAGGGTCCGATGGAAGGCCACGAACCCTTGATCCCCAAGGAATTTGTCCACTACGACCTGCACGCCTGGCTGTTCAAGGACAATCCGAACGGAATGTTCAGCCCGACAAACCCCGATGTGTCATGCGACGGCTACCCGTTCACCCTGCTGGAGGAGCCGACCAAGATGGTGCATCCGCATTGAGGATTGGCGCTATCAGGGCGACCTGACGCACCGCAGCTTTCAGCGTGGCGCGGCCGATACGCCGATGTCTGCCCGGCCGACAAGTGCGCCGTGATGACCAATGACAGCGGCCGCCACGTCGGCGGCGAAGCTTGCTGCCGCGCGATGGTCGCCGGTCGTAAGGTATCTGGCAAGGAAGGCGCCGTTGAAGCTGTCGCCGGCGCCGGTGGTGTCTACGACTTTTTCCGCCCGCGTGGCAGGCACGAAGGCTCGATCGCCCTCGAAGCTCAGCGTGATGCCGGCCGCACCGTCCTTGACGACGAGCTTGCCGACGCCGAGGCCGGCGTAGCGCGCGATCGTCGCATCGACCGAGGCATCGCCGAAATGCGTTGCCTCGTCTTCGAAGCTCGGCATGACGAGGGACGAAGCGGCAGCACCTGCCGTGATCGTGCTCCGCATGGTTTCGACATCGTCCCACAGCCGCGGCCGGATGTTGGGATCGAAGGCGACGAGCTTGCCGTCTGCCTTGGCACGGCCGAGTTCGTCCAACAGCGTGGCAATCGCCTCGGGTGCCAGGATCGCCAGCGTGATACCGGAAAAGAAGATCACCTCCGAGGCGTCGATGGCTGCGCGCAAAGCCTGCGGATCGTCGGCCAGCAGCCGCGCCGCCGAGGCCGAACGCCAGTAGGAGAAGCTGCGCTCGCCGTCCTTGAGGTGGATCATGTAGAGGCCGGGGCTGCGGCCCGGCACGCGGCGTATGAAGCCGGTGCCAACACCTGTGCTTTCGATGAAAGCCAGCATGTCATCGGAGATCGTGTCGGTGCCGACGGCGGTGAAATAGTCGACCGGTCTCGCCTCTGGCAAGAAGGCCCTGACGTAGTAGGCCGTATTGAAGCTGTCGCCGGCAAATCCTTGCCTGAGCAGCCCGCCCTCGGCTTGCCTGAGTTCGACCATGCATTCGCCGATTGATAGAACGCGTCCCGCCATGCCCGTACGGCCAATCCTGATTTCTGTGGTTGTCCGCGTGCTCGAGCGTCAGCGCTGGCCGGCGGCCCTAATGCCGGCGCGCTCGTCGGCTGTCGTGTGACCGAGGCGGCTCGACAGGTCGGCGGCGGCATCGAGCAGCGTCTTGAGATAGCTCGCGTGGTTCTTGAGACCGTCCTCGCGCGGCGCGACCAGGCACAGCGTGGCAACGCAGATGTTGTCGGCCTGGTAGACCGGCACGGCGAAGCAGTGGGTGAAGGTCTCGACCGCGCTGTTGAAGGTGTAGTAGCCGACACGTGCCGCCTCGCGCACCTCGGCGATGAAGACATCAGGGTCGAGCCACTGGCCGTTGGGCAAGCGGAAGTCCTCCTTCGGGATGAAGTCGAGGATTTCCTGATCGCTCATATGCGCAACCAGCAGGCGGCCTGACGCAGTCCATGGGATCGACACCGGATCGCCGACATTGGAGGAGATGCGGAACGGGCGCAGCCCCTCCTTCATCTGGGCAACTGTGTATTTGTTGCCTTCGAGCAGGCACATCTGCGCCGTTTCGCGCGTCTCCTCGGCGATATGCGTCAGAAGCTTGTCGCACTCACGCATCAGGTCGAACTGCTCGGAATAGGCGACGCCAAGGAAATAGAGCTTGCGGCCGAGGAAGACGCGGCCATCCTCGCCGCGATACTCCAGAATGCCCTGCCGCATCAGCAGATTGACCAGCTCATAGACCGAAGACCGCGGCGCGCCGATACCTTGCGCGATCTCGTTGGGACGCAGCGGCTGGCGCTTGAGGCGCAGGAAGTTCAGGATCTCGAAGGCGCGATCGAGACCGCGCGCCCGCTTGTTGATCATGTCGTCAGCTACGTCGTCCATGCGCCGCCTCCTCGGCGAAAAGCCGAAGTAAGATCCTATGCCGTCACGGCGCCTTGTAGGCGACGCAGTCGATTTCGACTTTGCAATCGACCATCATACTCGACTGCACGCAAGCGCGGGCCGGCGGATGGTCACCGAAATACTCGGCATAGACGCCGTTGAACGACCAGAAGTCCCTGGGGTCGTCGAGCCAGACGCCGACGCGCACGATGTGCTCCAGCCCATAACCGGCCTCCTCAAGAATGGCGATGACGTTTTCCATCGTCTTGCGCGTCTCGGCAATGATGCCGCCGCCGACGATCTCGCCGTTCTCCATGGCGACCTGACCGGACACGTAGAGCCAGCCATTGGCCTCGACGGCACGGGCGAAAGGCAGTGCCTGCTTGCCCGCTCCGGTCTGGCCGGTGCCGTAGCGCTTGATCGTCATGTCTATTCTCCGAATGCTAGTTGAAGGTTGAGGTCTTGAGGAACTCGGCGAGCCGCTCGGTCTGCGGCTTCAAAAACATCTCGCGCGGATTGCCCTCCTCGCCGATGCGGCCCTGGTTCATGAAGATGACGCGCGACGAAACCTCGTAGGCAAACCGCATTTCGTGGGTGACGAGCAGCATGCTCATGCCGTCGCGGGCGAGGTCCTTGATGACCTGCAGCACCTCGTTGACCAGTTCGGGGTCGAGCGCCGAAGTCACCTCGTCGAACAGCATCAGCTTGGGGTTCATGGCGATGGCACGCGCAATCGCCACGCGCTGCTGCTGGCCTCCGGAGAGCTGGCTCGGGAAACGGTCGCGGCGCTCGGCGAGGCCGACGCGGTCGAGCCATTTTTCGGCCAGGCTGCGCGCTTCATCGCGGCGCATGCCCTTGACCTTGACCAGGCCGAGCATGACGTTTTCGGCCGCACTCATATGCGGGAACAGATTGAACTGCTGAAAGGCCATTCCGGTCATCGCACGCTGGCGGGCGATTTCCTTTTCCTTTTTGCGGCGGCGCGTGCCACCTGCGGTCTCGTAACCGATCTCTTCGCCATCGATGCGGATCGAGCCACCCTGGAATTCCTCCAGCATGTTGATGCAACGGAGCATCGTCGTCTTGCCCGAGCCGGACGAGCCGATGATCGAGATGACGTCACCTTGCGCCATCGTGCAGTCGACGCCCTTCAGCACTTCGACTTCGCCGTAGCGCTTGTGCAGGTCGCGGATTTCGAGAAGGTTGCCGGTCATTGTTGCCGCCTCACGAGGGGATCGAGGTTTTGCGTTCAACGTAGCGGCCGAAACGCTCGATGCCGTAGTTGATGACGAAATAGAGGAAGCCCGCGAAGAAATAGAATTCGAGGCTCATGAAGGTGCGCGAGATCAGCTCCTGCGTCCTGAGCAGCAGTTCGGCGACGCCGATGATCGACAGCAGCGTCGAGGCCTTGACCATCTCGGCGGCGGTATTGACCCAGGCCGGCAGCACCTGGCGCAGCGCCTGGGGTCCCAGCACATAGGCGAAAGTCTGCGGAAAGGTCAGGCCGATCGCCTTGGCCGCCTCGGTTTGCCCCTTGGGGATCGACTGCAGCGCACCGCGCACGATCTCGCCGACATGCGAACTACAGAACACCGCAAGCGCCAGCACGCCGGCCTGGAACGGCCCGAGATCGATGCCAATGGTGCCGAGCACGTAGTAGCTCGCCAGAACCAGCACCAGCACCGGGGTGCCGCGGATGAAGTCGGTGTAGCCGCGTACCAGCCAGCGCAGCGGCTTGGCACCGTAGGTCAGGGCGAGCCCAACGCCGATGCCCAGGATGGTGCCGACGAGGATCGCCAGCACCGAGATGGAGACGGTGACGCCGATGCCCTTGAGGATCGGGATGCGGGCGAGCCACAGCGTTTCGAAGAATGTCACGAGTTCCATGGCGCTCACCGGGGAATGGACATGCGCTGCTCGAGCTGGCGCAGCAGGGCTGCGAGCACCGAGCAGGTGGCGACATAAAGACAGCTAGCGACGATCCATGTCTCGATGACGCGGAAGGTCTCGACGTTGATCTTGCGCGCCTCGAAGGTCAGCTCCGGCACGGCGATGGCGGCGGCCAGGGAGGTGTCCTTGAACAGCGAGATCAGCGTGCTTGAAAGCGACGGCAGGACGTTGCGCAGCATCAGCGGCATGACGATCGAATTGCGGATCTGCGACTGCGTCAGGCCGATGGCGAGACCGGCTTCCTTCAGGCCGTTCGGCACGGCAAGCAGGCCGCCGCGAAACACCTCGGCGAGATAGGCGCCGGAGTAGATCGCCAGGGTCGAAACGAAGCTCTCGATCTTGCCAAGCCGGATACCGAGCTGCGGCAAGGCGAAGAAAGTGAACAGCACCAGAACCAGGATCGGCGTGTTGCGGATGATGGTGACGTAGATGCGCGCGGGATGGCGCAGCGCACCACGCTTCGACAACAGGCCGAAGGCGGTGATCAGCCCGAGCACGCAGCCGATGGCGATCGCCACGAAAGCGAGCCCCAGGCTGAGCGCCAGGCCCCAGAGCAGTTGGTCGAAGCTGCGCCAGACCGCCGAGAAATTGAGCGTGTAACCCATGGTGCCGTCAGGTTCCGATCAGAAGAATTGGCGCGGCCGCGTTAGCCAGGGGCCGCGCCAAGGGACGAGCTTATTTGTACTCGACCGGGAAGCCGATCTGCGGCGGAGCCAGCTCCTTGCCGAACCAGGTCTTGTAGGAGTTGGCGTAGAAGTCGAACTCGACGCCGGTCATCGCCTCGTGCAGGGCGGTGTTGACGAAGTTCAGCCAATCCTGGTCGCCGCGCTTGACGCCGCAGGCATAGGTCTGCGGGTTCCAGCCGTAGCCGGCATCCCTGTAGCGATCCGGGTTCTGCTTCATGTACCAGGCCAGCGACGACTGGTCGGTGGCGACCGCGTCGGCGCGACCGGATTCCAGCGCCTGGTAAATCAGGTCGACGGATTCATACTGGTCGACCTTGGCCTCCGGCAGGGCGGCATGCACCATCGCCTCGGCATAGACGTTCTGCAGTACCGAGATGGTGACGCCCGAGCCGGCAGCTTTGAGCGCCGCGTAGTCGGCATGTTTGCTGTCGCCCTTCAGCATCAGGCCGACGCCCTCGCGGTAGTAGGGAATGGTGAAGGCGATCTGCTGGGCGCGTTCGCCGGTCACTGTCATGAACTGGCAGGTCAGGTCGACCTTGTCGGTGGTGATGTTGGGGATGCGGGCATCCGACGACTGGTTGACGTATTCGATCTTGTCGGGATCGCCGAACAGCGCCTTGGCGACGATGCGGCCCATGTCGACGTCGAAGCCCTGGAGCTTGTCATCGGCGCTCTTGAAATGCCACGGCGCATTGGTGCTGCCAGTGCCGAGCACCAGATGCCCACGCGCCAGAACCTCATCGAGCCTGCTTTGTTTTTCCTGCGCACCGGCAGGCATTGCGCTCATCAGCGCGAGTGCGGCCACGGCCGCCGACAGATACGCCTTCATCTCACCAATCCTCCCTGGATAGCTATCTCTCGTGTGTCCATTATTGTGGACATGTGTCCTGAATAACGGATTGACGTATCAAAGTGCACGCGGCATTATTTGTCAAGCGCTTCGGAGACAGGGCCGACGCTTCGAATTGGAGGCATAGGCATGTTCGACAAGATCCAGACGCCCGCAGTGTTGGTGGACATTGACGTAGCGAAACGGAACATCGAGCGCTTCCAGGCCTATGCAGACAGCCATGGCCTCAAGGTCAGGCCGCATATCAAGACGCACAAGCTTCCTCGCATCGCCGAGCTGCAGCTCGACGCCGGCGCTGTCGGCATAACCTGCCAGAAGGTTTCGGAAGCGGCGGCGATGGCCGCGGGCAGCGACCGCATCACCGACGTCCTGATTACCTACAACATCCTCGGCGACGACAAGCTCGCTGGGCTTTTGGAGCTGTCGCGCAAGGTGCGTCTGGCCGTCGTCGCCGACAACGGGACAGTGGTCGACGGGCTGTCGGCCGCCTTTGCGGCCGCGGGTGCCACACTCAATGTCTTTGTCGAATGCAATACCGGCGCCGACCGCTGCGGCATCGGCTCGCCTCAGGCTGCAGCCGAACTGGCTTCACGAATTGCCGCCGCGCCCGGCCTGCATTTCGCCGGGCTGATGACCTATCCGCCGGTCGGCGGCGCGGCCAAGGTCCAGGCTTTCATGACCGAAGCCAAGGCGTTGATCGAGGCGAAAGGCATTGCGGTGCCAGCCATCACCACGGGTGGCTCGCCCGACCTGATGTCGGCGCATCTGGCGCCAATCGCCACCGAGTACCGGCCCGGCACTTATGTCTACAACGACCGTTCGCTGGTCGCGCGTGGCGTCGCCAGTTGGGACGACTGCGCGCTGACGGTGCTCGCCACCGTCGTTTCGGTGCCGGCGCCCAACCGCGCCATCATCGATGCCGGCAGCAAGACGCTGACCTCCGACCTGCTTGGCCTCGTCGGCCATGGCCATGTGCTCGGCCGTCCCGACATTTCAATCGACCAGCTGTCGGAGGAGCACGGCCGCCTGCGTTGCGACGGCGACATCAACCTGACCGTCGGCCAACGCATCCGCATCGTGCCCAACCATGCCTGCGTCGTTACCAACATGGTCGACGCGGTTCATGTCTACGGCAATGACCGTGCACCCGAACCGTGGCCGGTGCCGGCGCGCGGTAAGATCATCTGAGCCGCGCCATCAAAAGAAAAGGCCTCCCGTTGCCCGGGAGGCCTTGTCATTTCAGGCTGTCAAGGTCAGCGCACGACCAGCACCGGCACCTTGCTGTTGGTCAAAACCTCGACGGTCTGGCTGCCGAGGATCAGTCGCCCAAGCCCGCGGCGGCCATGCGAGGCCATGACAATCAGGTCGCAACCGCGGTCATTGGCGACCTGGTTGATCGCCTCGGCCGCCCACATTTCCTCGACATGGACAGCATCGGCATTGACGCCCAGCTTATCGGCCTGGGCCTTGGCGGCGTTCAGCACCTTGGCGCCGTACTCCTCACCGGCCTTCTGGTAGGACACGATGTCCTCGGCGGTGGCCACCGGGCCATACATGCCGGCGGATGCGAAGATCGGCGCCGGCTCCGACACGTTCAGCACCGTCACCTTGGCGCCGAGGCCCTTGGCCAGGCTCAAGCCATGGTCGAGCCCCTTCTGCGCCAGTTCCGAACCATCAGTGGCGACGAGGATATGGGTGTACATCAGGCTGTCTCCGTGGGCTGTGCAGTTTCTGCCGTCAGCCTCGCCCGGCCACCTCGACCGGGTCAAGGCAAAGCCGCTCCAAATCGAATGGGACAGGGCATCGGTCAGGCGGACCGGTTAAAGGATGCGCTTGCCGAAAGCGGACATGATGAAGTTGACGGTTTCGTCGGCAATGCGCGGCTCGGTGTCCGCGCGCAACCCCGAGACATCCATCGACAGCATGCCGCCCGACAGGGCTATCGCCTCCATCGCCTGGTGTGTTTCGCGCACCGTCATGCCACCGGAACCGCCAGCCCAGCCGGGCATCTCTGTGGCCGAGGGCGAGTAGCTGACATGGAAACCGACAGTGCCGGCAGAGGCGATGCGGATCGCCTCGCGCATCACCTCGCGCATGCCGGAGCCATCGACCTCGGCCATGGTGAAGGCAGTGACCCGGGAATCCTTGAGGATGCGAACCTCGGCCGGATCGGCTTCGCGCAGGCCGACGAGCACGACATTTTCGGGCGAAAGCTGCGGCTGCAGCGCGCCGGGCTTGTGGTCGAGGCCCAGCACCCGCGCCAGCACCGAGCGCTCCGGCGCTTCAACTGCATCTTCGCCTTCGGGCATCAGGGCGGCGATGGAGTCGATCCAGATCAGGCCGAAGGAGTGCGCCGCCTCGGCGGTCGCGGCCAGTGCTTTCGACGCCGTGTGCCGGTCGGCCCCCACGTGCAGCCTGAGAAGGCCCGCCGGCGGATGCTCGGCATCAGCGATCTCGATGACATCGAACTGCATCTGTTCGAGCCGCGAGCCGACCGACTGCCGTGCCAGCAGCGGCCCGGCGGCGCCATCCGCCACGATCGAGACCATGCGCCGGCCGGTGAAATCGGCGATGTCGTGCATCGGTGCCTTTTCGACATACTCCGAGGTCATCGCCGCAAGCAGCGCGCCGTAGTTCATGTGGAAGCTGACACGATCGCCGACGACAAGCGGCGGTTCGGCGTCGGTGATGTCGAGCACGAGATGATCGCTCGAAGCGCCGAGCACGCGCACGCCCGGATTGATCGGCACCAGCCCCTCGATCATCGTGTCCTCGCGGCCGATATTGGCGATGCCGCGCAGCCGGTCGCCTTCGTCGACGAACACCGGCTGGTTGCCGAAGGCGTCGTAGCCGGATTCGCCGATCGGCAGCGACGGTTTGACCTTGACCTCGATCAGGTCGCCGGTGAGCCTGAAGGCGTTGAACTCCAGCTCCGCCCACGGCTCTTCCCTGAAGGTCTCGTAGCCGCCCTGCAGGATCGCCTCGCCGATGCGCAGGTTGTTGATGCCGGCCGGCAGCTTGTTTTCCAGCAGCAACGGCAGCGACGACGAATTGCCGCCCGACACCCAGTCGAGGCTGATGCCGGCAAGCCGCTCGACCTTGTAGGCATAAGCGACAAGCTGATTGAGGTTGTCCTCGGTCGGCATGATGGCGCCGAAGCAGGTCAGGTTGGTGCCCAGCCCGGCAATGCGCACACCCGGCAGTTCGAGCACGCGCTCGACGGTCGGCAGCAGGTCGTTCGGCCAGATGCCCTCACGCAGGTCGCCGAGATCGACCATCAACATGATGTCGTGGACGCGGCCGATGCGCTGGGCGATGCGCGAGATCTCGCGGATGATCTCCAGTTCCGACTGCAGGCTGATGTCGACTGTGCGCACCACCTCCTCGACCCTTGAGAGTGGCGGGCTGCGCAGCAGCATGATCGGGCAGCCGATGCCGCTTTCGCGCAGGCGGCGGATGTTTTCGAAACGCGACTCTGCAAGCCCGGAAACGCCGCCACGCAGCATGGCGCGCGCCACCTGCGGCAAGCCGCAACTGCCCTTGGTGACGCCGAACACCTTGACGCCTGACTGCGCTGCGCGCTCGACGACCGCGCGCGCATTGCGCTCGATGCGTCCGAGATCGATGGCGACTTGCGGTCCAGACATGCCTCAGCCCCTGTAGACCGGCCCCTGTGGATCGATGTCGGGCTTGCGGCCCGCCACCAGGTCGGCAAGGAATTTTCCTGAGCCGCAGGCCATGGTCCAGCCGACATGGCCATGGCCGGTGTCGAGATAGAGCCCCTTGTAGCGGGCCGGCCCGATGATCGGAACCGAGCTCGGCATCATCGGCCGCAAGCCGGCCCAGACTTCGGCCTTGCGCGGATTGAAGGCACCGGGGAAAAGCTCCTGCCCGGCCTTGAACAGGCAGGCGAAATCGCTGGGCTTGTAGGAGCGGTCGAAACCGGCGAACTCGGCTGTCGCGGCCAGGCGCAGGCGGTCGCCAAGCCTGGAATAGGCGATCAGATTGTCCTCGTCGGCGCCACCCATCGTCGGCCCCTTGTCGGGAAACTCGAGCGGCACCGTCGCGGTGTAGCCCTTGACCGGATAGACCGGCAGGTCGATGCCGTGGCGGCGGCCGAGCAGCCCGCTTTCCGGCCCCATGGCGATGACCACCGCATCGGCGCTCAGCACGCCTGCCGGTGTCTTCACCCCGCTGACGCGGTCGCCCTCGACGACAAGTCCCTCGACCGTGGTGTCGAACAGGAATTCCACACCCAGACGCTCTTTGGCATAGGCGGCGAGCTTTTCGACAAACATGCGGGAATCGCCGGTCTGGTCCATCGGCGAATAGACGCCGCCGGCAATGCCGTCCTTGGCGGCGGCGAGGCCGGGCTCCAGCTCGACCATGCGATTGCGGTCGACGATCTCGATCGGCAGTCCGTGCTGGGCGAGGAACCGATAGTTCTCGCTGCCTTCATCGAGGCTCTTTTGCGAGCGGAAGAAGTAGAGGATGCCCTTGCGCCGGTCGTCATAGCCGATGCCGGCCTCATCGGAGATCTCGTTGATGCACTGGCGCGAATAGAGCGCGAGCCTGAGCTTGACCTCGCTATTGGCGCGCAGCCGCGCCGTCGTGCACTGGCGCAGGAAGCGCAGGCTCCAGGCGTAAAAGTAAGGGTCGAGCCTGAGCCTGACCTTGATGCCGAGATCGGAGGTGTAGAGCGAGCGGATGAAGGTCTTGAGCGCTGCCGGCGAGGCCCAGGCGGTGGCATCGCCCGGCGAAACCAGGCCGGCATTGGAATAGCTGGTGCCGCGTGCAGCGGCCGGATGGCGTTCGACGACAATGACCTCGTGGCCGTCGCGAGCCAGGTAATAGGCTGCCGCCGTCCCGACCACACCCGCGCCCAGAACCAGTATCTTCATGCTGCCACCCCTCAGAGCATCGCGCAGCGCCCCCAGGCGCGCGGAAAGGACGCTCCAACTCTTTCTTGCGCATCGGCGGTGCCGAAGAACGGCCGATGCACCAGGCTCTGGCGGGAACCTTTCACCGTACGGGGTCAGGCCCCGCACTCACCCATAGCCTCTGGCGCTGGAAGTTTCGAGAGACGGCGGCGGATATCCACCACCTGTCGCTTATATAATGGAAGAGTTCTTCCGGCTCAGCAGCCGTTCCCAATTGAGCGCATCGCCGACGATGGCGTCGAGATCGTCGTGTTTTGGCGCCCAGCCGAGTTCGCCGCGTGCCAGGTCCGAATTGGCGACCACGGACGCCGCGTCGCCTGGGCGGCGGACGGTCTTTTCGACGGTGAAGTCGGCGCCATGGACGCGCCGGACGCTGTCGATCACCTCAAGCACCGAATAGCCATGGCCGTAGCCGCAATTGGCGACAAGATTGCCGCCGCCGGCGCGCAGGCGGGCAAGCGCCAGGCGGTGCGCTGCGACGAGGTCGGAGACGTGAATGTAGTCGCGCACGCAGGTGCCGTCGGGCGTGGCGTAATCGTTGCCGAAGACCTGCATCGATGGCCGTTTGCCGAGCGCGGTCTCACAAGCGACCTTGATCAGATGCGTAGCACCCTTGGTCGACTGGCCAGTGCGTCCCTTGGGATCGGCACCGGCGACGTTGAAATAGCGCAGCGCGGTGTAGCGTAACTGGTGCGCTGCCGCCGCATCGCGCAGCATCCATTCGCTCATCAGCTTGGACAGGCCGTAGGGTGATTCCGGCGCAAGCCGCGCGTCCTCGACCACCGGCTCCATGCCAGCCGCACCATAGACGGCGGCGGTCGACGAGAAGATGAAATGCTTTACCCCTTCATGCACCGCCGTTTCGATCAGGCTGCGGGTCTTGCAGGTGTTGTTTTCGTAGTAGCCGAGCGGATCGGAAACCGACTCCGGCACCACGATGGAGCCGGCGAAGTGGATGATCGCGTCGATGCCATGTTCGCGGATCAGCTTTCCAACCAGTTCCTTGTCGGCAACATCGCCCGTGACCAGCGTGGCCTCGGGCGCCACGGCCCAGTCGAAGCCGGTCGACAGCCGGTCGAGCACGACGACCTGCTCGCCCGCGTCGAGCAGGTCCCAGACCATGTGGCTGCCGATGTAGCCGGCACCGCCCGTCACCAATACCGCCATGACAACACTCCGCATCAAATTCCGCCCGGCTCTGTGTAGCGCGACAATACCGGCAAATGCGAGATATGACTTTCGCCACCCAATCACGTTGACCATTCGGTCGCAGCGTAATTTGATCCACATCAAGGGACTTTTCGCCGTTCCGTGGTCGTTTGGGACGTCGAGGGCGTGGCATTATGACCAAAAACGGTCGATGGACGCCGAACCGGCCGTTGATTATGCTCACGGTTGAAAAATTGGGACGTCCAGATGAACTACCAGCGGTTTTTCGAAGAAGCGATCGATCAGGTCCATGCCGAGCGCCGTTATCGTGTGTTCGCCGATCTCGAGCGCATCGTCGGCAAGTTCCCGCGCGCCATCTGGCGCGCCAACGGCAAGGCCGAGGAAATCACCGTCTGGTGCTCGAACGACTATCTCGGCATGGGCCAGCACCCCGACGTGGTGGCGGCGATGCAGAAGGCTGCCGGCAACATGGGCACCGGTGCCGGCGGCACGCGCAACATTTCCGGCAACAATCATCCTTTGGTCGAGCTCGAGCATGAGCTCGCAGACCTGCACGGCAAGGAGGCAGGCCTCGTCTTCACCTCGGGCTTCGTCTCCAACGAAGCGGCGATCTCGACCATTGCCAAGCTTCTGCCGAACTGCCTGATCCTCTCCGACGAGCTCAACCACGCCTCGATGATCGAGGGCGTGCGCCGCTCCGGTGCCGAGAAGAAGGTGTTCCGCCACAATGACGTCGGCCACCTTGAAAGCCTGCTGCAGGCGGCCGGCCGCGAGCGCGCCAAGCTGATCGTTTTCGAAAGCGTCTACTCGATGGACGGCGACATCGCACCGATCGCCGAGATCGCCGACCTCGCCGAAAAATACAACGCCATGACCTATATCGACGAGGTCCATGCGGTCGGCATGTACGGCCCGCGCGGCGGCGGCATCACCGAGCGCGAGGGCCTTGCCCATCGCATCGACATCATCGAGGGCACGCTGGCCAAGGCATTCGGCACCCTCGGCGGCTACATCACCGGCACCCGTTCGGTGGTCGACGCCGTCCGGTCCTACGCACCGGGCTTCATCTTCACCACGGCACTGCCGCCAGCGATCGCGGCCGCGACCACCGCGTCGATCCGGCACCTGAAGAATTCGCAGGCCGAGCGCGATGCCCAGCAGCGTCAGGCGACGCAGGCCAAGCAGATGCTGGCCGACGCCGGGCTGCCTGTCATGGAGTCGCCAACTCATATCGTGCCGATCCTTGTCGGCGACCCCGAGCTTTGCAAGATGGCCAGCGACCGCCTGCTTGGCGTGCACGGCATCTACATCCAGCCGATCAACTACCCGACAGTGCCGCGCGGCACCGAGCGCCTGCGCATCACGCCGACGCCGTTCCACACCGACGCGCTGATCGCCGAGCTCAAGGCGGCCCTGGTCGAGACCTGGAATGCGTTGGGCATTCCTTATCGCACCGAGGGCCACACCGAAGTCGCCAAGAGCGAGCGCATCGTTTCGTTGCTGGTGCCGCAGTCGGGCGGCTGAGCAGCCAGCCCTGTGGTGCGTCCTTCGAGGCTCGCCCGCCGGCATTCGCGCTAATCTTCTAGCTGTATTGCGGGTTCGCACCTCAGGATGAGGAGCGTTGGCGCCTCCGCTCCTCATCCTGAGGTGCGAGCCCGCTACAGTATTGTAAGCTCGAGCAAATATCGGCGGGCCAGCCTCGAAGGACGCACCGCGTGGCCACATCCGCCGTCAGGGATCCTTGATCCACTTCGCCAGCCGGTGCGACGCTTCTTCGATCTGGTCGAGGCGGCGGTGGAAGCACAGGCGCAGGAACCCTTCGCCGCCGGCTGAAAAAGCCGTGCCGGGCGCGACGCCGACGGCAACCTTGTCGACGATGTCGAAGGCGGCCGCTTCGGAATTCTTCATGCCGTCGACTGCGAAGAACAGATAAAAGGCGCCCGGCGGCACGCTGAAGCGGACCTTGCCGGTCTCGCCGAGGATCTTGCAGACGATGTCGCGTGCATGGTGCGCGCGCTCGACCTGCGAAGCGATGAAAGCATCGCCCTCGTCGAGCGCGGCAATGCCGCCACGCTGCATGAACTGCGCGACGCCCGAACTCGAATACTGCACCAGATTCTCGAAGGTGCGGCTGAGCGACGGATGCGTCTTCAGCCAGCCGACGCGCCAGCCGGTCATCGCCCAGTTCTTGGAGAAGGTGTTGACGAACAGGATCTTGTCCTCAGGATCCATGATGTCCATGAACGACGCGGCCCGGCTGCCGACATAATGGAACAGCGCGTAGATCTCGTCGGCGATGATCCAGAGGTTCTTCCGGCGCGCAAGGTCGAGGATCGCCTGCAGCGTTTCGCGGTCGGCGGTCCAGCCGGTCGGGTTGGACGGCGAGTTGATGAAGATCGCCTTGGTGCGCGGCGTGATGGCGGCGGCGATCTTTTCGACATCGCAGCTCCAGCCATTGTCGGTCATGTCGAGCAGCACCGGCACCGGCTTGACGCCGGCTATGCCTGCCGCCCCCGCGAAATTCGGCCAGGCCGGCGCCAGATAGACGGCTTCGTCGCCGGCTCCCGCCGTCACCTGCAAGGCCATTGTGATCGCCTGCATGCCGCCGACGGTGACGACGAATTCGTTGGCGCCGAAGCTCTTGTCGAAATGGCGCTGGTAGTAGCGCGAGATCGCCTGGCGCAATTCCGGGATGCCGGCCTGCCAGGTGTAGAAGGTCTCGCCATTGGCAAGGCCCCGCGCCGCAGCATCGCTGATGAAGGCCGGCGTCGGCATGTCGCCCTCACCCGACCACAGCGGGATCAGCCCGGCGCGGTCGCGCCCGTAATTGGCCACCGCCTCGATGCCGCTCATCGGAGCGCTGCGGGCCTCAATGCGAACGGCGTCGATAAGGCTCATGGTCACCCCAGGATGAGAGTTGTTTGAGCCTAGTCCTAGCTCGCCCGCGCAAACGAAAAAACCCCCGGCGGTCCAGCCAGCCGGGGGTTTTCGCGATGCCAGCGCTTGCCGGCTATTTCTTGGCGAGCAGGTCGCGAATTTCGGTCAGCAGCGCCACATCGGCGGGCGGAGGACCAGCCGGCTCGGCGGCCTTTTCCTTCTCAAGCTTCTTGCGCATGGTGTTCACGGCCTTGACCATCAGGAAGATGATCCAGGCAAGGATCACGAAGTTGATGACTACGGTGAGGAAGTTACCGTACGCGAAGACCGGCCCCTGCTTTTTCGCCTCTTCCAGCGACGTCGCCGTCACCGCATCCGAAAGCGGGAGGAAGTAGTTAGAGAAGTCCGCGCTTCCAGCCATGCCGATGATCGGCATTATGATATCGCCAACCAACGAAGATACGATGAGGCCAAATGCGCCGCCGATGATGACACCGACGGCCAAGTCCATCACATTGCCTTTGGAGATAAACTCCTGGAATTCCTTGAGCATGAAACCCTCCTTGTACGATCTGCAGAAAGGCGAATCGTTCCCCACCATCCGTCGCCGAGCGCCATCACCATAGCAAAAACCACCGGTTGCAAAACCCGTCAATGTCGGCCTCATGTAGACACGCTTTTGGGCATCGCACCGCGCACTAGGCGACAAGGATAATAGACTTGCCGGCGCAGCTGTGATTGCCTCAGTGCAAAGGCAACAGACCTTCCAAGGGAGTGAGAGCTTAGAGTGCAGGGGCTGGCCGTCGTCCTTATAGCCATTGCCTATGTCACGCTGTTGTTCGCCATCGCGAGCATCGGTGATCGCCGGGCTGCGAACCGGGGGCCAGGCCGGCCACGCCCGTTCATCTATGCGCTCAGCCTCGCCATCTATTGCACGTCGTGGACCTTCTTCGGCTCGGTCGGGCTCGCCTCCGAGCGCGGGCTCGAATTCCTCGCCATCTATATCGGCCCGGTGCTGGTCTTCATGTTCGGCTTTCCCCTGCTCAGCCGCATCATCAAGCTCGCCAAGGCCGAGAAGATCACCTCGATCGCCGACTTCCTCGGCGCGCGCTACGGCAAGAGCTTTGCCGTCGCTTCGATCGCGACCTTGATCGCCACCGTCGGCGCCATCCCCTACATCGCGCTGCAGCTCAAGGCGATCTCCAGCTCGGTCAGCCTGATGGTCGAGCACTACACCGGCTCGCCGCCGTCCTTCGATCCCTTCGTCAGCGACATCTCACTGGTCGTGGCACTGCTTCTGGCCTTGTTTGCGACCTTGTTCGGCACCCGCCATGCAGACGCCACCGAGCATCAGAACGGCCTGGTGCTGGCCGTCGCGGTCGAGTCGATCGTCAAGCTTGTCGCCTTCCTCGCCGTCGGCTTGTTCGTCACTTTCGCGCTGTTTGACGGTCCCGGCGACATGCTGCGGAGTTTCTCCGCCACCGAACAGGTCGGCGACGCCATGGGCTACAGCACCTCGCTCGGCACCTGGCTGGTGGTGACCATCATCAGCGGCTTCGCCATCATCATGCTGCCGCGCCAGTTCTATGTCATGATCGTCGAGAACCGCAGCGAGAGCGAGTTGCGCACCGCGACCTGGGTTTTCCCGGCCTATCTGGTGGCGATCAACCTGTTCGTGCTGCCGATCGCCTTCGCCGGCCTGTCGACCGTCGGCACCGCCACCACCAGCGATCTCTACGTGCTGTCGCTGCCGCTGCTCAAGGGCCAGGACATGCTCGCCATGATCGCCTTCATCGGCGGCCTGTCGGCGGCAACTGCGATGGTCATCGTTGCCAGCGTCGCGCTGTCGATCATGATCTCCAACGACCTCGTCATCCCGATCTTCGTGCGCCGGCTGATCACCTTCAAATCCGGCGATACCGAGGACTGGTCGGCGATCATCCTCAACATCCGCCGCGCCTCGATCTTCATCATCCTGTTCGTCGCCTTCCTCTATTACCGCGAGAGCACGACCAATACGCGGCTGGCCTCTATCGGCCTGATGTCGTTTGCCGCGATCGCGCAGTTCGCGCCGTCCTTCATCGGCGGGCTGATCTGGCGCCGCGCCAATGCGCGCGGTGCTGCCCTCGGCATGGCCGCCGGCATCGTAGTGTGGTGCTACACGCTGATGTTGCCAACACTCGCCGCGCCCGGTACGGCGATCCTCACTGAAGGGCTTTTCGGCATCGAGGCGCTCAGGCCCCAGGCGCTGTTCGGCACATCAGCCGAACCGCTCAATCACGGCGTGTTGTGGAGCCTCGCCATCAACACGCTGTTCCTTGTCCTCGGCTCGCTGTCGCGGGCGTCGGTGCCGCTCGAACGCATCCAGGCATCAATCTTCGTGCCGCGCGATTCAAGCCCGATGCCATCGCTGCGCCGCTTTCGCACCACCATCACCGTGAACGACCTCAAGGACACCATCTCTAGATATCTCGGCGTCGAACGCACCGAGCGTTCGTTCGAGACCTTCCAGAACGAGAGCGGCAGCAAGCTAAACGGCAACGACCCCGCCGGCATGGATGTCATCCGCTTCTCCGAGCAGCTGATGGCAAGCGCTGTCGGCTCCTCGTCGGCGCGGCTGATCCTGTCCTTGCTGTTCAAGCGCGGCGACAATTCCTCGAAGGACACGTTCCGCCTGCTCGATGACGCCACCGAAGCGCTGCAGCACAACCGCGACCTACTGCAGATCGCGCTCGACCAGATGGAACAGGGCATCACCGTCTTCGACCAGGATTTCCGGCTGATCTGCTGGAACCGCCAGTACCGCTCGCTGTTCGACCTACCCGACGAGATGGGCCAGGTCGGCGTCTCGATCGACCGCATCCTCGGTTTCCTCGTGGCGCGTGGCGACATTCCCCAGACCTCGCGCCTGACCACGCTCAATCGCCTGACCAGATTCGGCGGCCCCTGGCAGATCGAGCTCAAGACCAGCGGCAGGATCATTGAAATGAGCTCCAACCCGATGCCCGACGGCGGCATCGTTGCGACCTACACCGACATTTCGGCGCGGGTTGCCGCCGACCTTGCGCTCAAGCGGGCCAACGAGTCGCTTGAGCAACGGGTCAAGAGCCGAACTGCCGAACTGACGCGCGTCAACGAAGAGCTGGCCCAGGCACAGATGCTCGCCGAGGAGGCCAATCTCGGCAAGACGCGGTTCCTCGCCGCCGCCGGGCACGACATCCTGCAGCCGCTCAATGCCGCCCGGCTCTACTGCTCGTCGCTGATCGAAAAAGCCGGCAAGGGCAATGCCGGACAGGCGGCGCGCAACATCGAGTCCTCGCTGGAATCGGTCGAAACCATCCTCGGTGCCGTGCTCGACATTTCCCGCCTCGACGCCGGTGCGATGAAGCCGGCCGAGACCGTGTTCCGCCTCGACGGGCTGCTGCGCCAGATAGGCACCGACTTCCTGCCCATGGCGCGTGCCAAGGACCTCGAACTGGTAATCGTGCCGTCGACGCTTGCCGTGAACACCGACCGCAACCTGCTGCGCCGCCTGATCCAGAACCTGGTTTCCAACGCGATCAAATACACCCGCACCGGCCGTATCCTGGTAGGGGTCAGGCGCCGCGGCGAACTAGTCGAGATCCAGGTGATCGACACCGGCATCGGCATCGCCGCCGACAAACTAGGCACCGTGTTCCACGAATTCACCCGCCTGGACGACGGCATGCGCGAGGCGCAAGGCCTCGGTCTCGGCCTGTCAATCGTCGATCGCATCGCGCGGGTTTTGAAGCTTGAAATCCAGATCGAGTCGCACAAGGGCCAGGGCACGCGCTTTTCGGTGATCCTGCCCGTCACCACCGCCGAGGAACTGCCCGCCGCAACCACCACCCGGCCACGCATCCAGGCCGCGGCCGCGCTCGGCGGTTTGACCGTTATCTGCATCGATAACGATCCGCGCATCCTCGAGGGCATGCGGCTTTTGCTCGAAGGCTGGGGTTGCGTGGTCACGACCTATTCCGGCACGGAAGCCTTCGAGGCCGACAACGCCGTGGGATCAGCGCCCGAAATCATCCTGGCCGACTATCACCTCAACGGCGAAAACGGCCTCGACGTCATTCGAACCATGCGCCACGCCTATGGCGTAGCGATACCGGCGGTGCTGATCACCGCGGACCGTTCCAACGAGGTGCGCGCCGCCGCCGACCAGATCGAGGTCGCCGTGCTCAACAAGCCGCTTAAGCCTGCCGTGCTGCGCTCGATGATGAACCGGATGCGGCGCATGGCCCACGCAGCAGAATGATGGTCATGCGGCCGGGCGCGGCTCTCCGCCGATCTTCGACAGCAGGATGACCGCCTGGGTGCGGCTGTCGACGCCGAGCTTCTGCAGGATGGCCGAGACATGCGCCTTGATCGTCGCTTCCGAGACGCTCAACTCGTAAGCGATCTGCTTGTTGAGCAGGCCTTCGGCCAGCATGCCCAGCACGCGCGTCTGCTGCGGCGTCAGCGACTGCAGCCGCTTGATCAGGTCTGAGATTTCAGGGTCGCGCTCGACGCCGAGATCGATGTCGCCGGGGGCCGATATCTCACCCGACAGCACCGCCTCGATGGCGCTACGGATGTTGTCCATGCTCGCCGATTTCGAGATGAAGCCCGAGGCGCCAAGCTCGAGCGCGCGGCGGATCGTTTCGGGATCGTCATGGGCGGAGACGATGACCACAGGCACCGTCGCATGGATGCCACGCAGCGAGATCAGCCCGGAAAGCCCGGAGGCGCCGGGCATGGACAGGTCGAGCAGGATGATGTCGATATCTTCATTGGCGGCAACGATCGCCTTGACGCTCTCGAAGTCGCCGGCTTCCAGGACGCTCGACACGTCGGCGAGACCCGCGATGGCTTGCTTGAGTGCGCCGCGGAACAGCGGATGATCGTCCGCGATGACGAACTTGTGGCCTGCTGGCAAATATCCCTCCCGAGGTCCTGACCGTTCTGTGCGCCTTGGACCGTCGGGCGCGATTATGCGGCCCGGTGGCGTCTTTTCAAGCAGTTAAAAAAAATCGGCCATTGAGATGGCCATTCATGCTCAACTTTCAGGCGCAGACGTCCAATTTCCGCTCAGGTCTTGTTCGGTGCGGGTGCGGTCTGCGGTGCCTGCTCTTCCTTTTCCATGTCCTTGACGATGCCCATGAAGCTGCGGAAGAAGCGCTCCATGTAGCCCATGCTCTTCTGGAACTCTTCCTCGGTCGGCAATGTCGATTCCAGCTTCTGGGTCAGCGAGTTCTCGAGCTTCGCCACCCGGTCCTCGATAGCCCTGACCTCGCCCTGCAGGCGGCCGATCTCGTCCTGGAGCGCCGAACGCTCATCCGCCGCGAGCTTGCAGACCAGCTGGTTGTCGCGCTCTTCGCAGATCGACATCTCGCCTGTCTGCGTGTCCATGCGGACATAACCCTTGTCGGTCTTTTCCATCTGGTAACGTTGCGCTTCGGCGGCGAGTGCCGGCGCGGCGCTGAGGCCGGCAAGCAGCGGAACGAACATCAGAAAGGCACGGCGCATGGCTGTCTCCATTGGCGGACGGTAGTCATTGTCGCGCCGCAATAGGCCCAAATTGCGGTGGGGCAATGATTGCCACCCTTTCCCGCATCATGCTTTCAGCCTATAGCGCCCGTATGACGAAGACCATCTACAAGATCTGTCCCGAACCGATGTGGCGGCAAGCCGAACGGAGCGGGATTTTCGAGGGCGCGCCGATCGACCTCGCCGACGGTTTCATCCATTTCTCGACCGCCGAACAGGTCGTGGAGACGGCAACCAAGCACTTTGCCGGCCAGGACAATCTGCTGATCGTCGCCATCGACGCGGAGCGCCTCGGTCCGGCGCTGAAGTACGAAGTGTCGCGCGGCGGCGCACTGTTTCCCCATCTTTATGCGCCACTTGAGCCGAGCGCCGCCAAATGGGTTCGCCCCCTGCCGCTCAAGGCCGATGGCGCGCACGATTTTCCGGAGCTTGAAGCATGAGCGCATTCGACCGACTTGGGCGGCATATGCTGTTCAGCTTCGATGCCGAGACAGCGCATGGCATGTCGATCAAGGCGCTGCGCTGTGGCCTGCCGGTCGGCGGACGCGCCCCGCGCGATGCCCGCCTGCGGCTGAAGATCGCCGGGCTCGACGTGCCCAATCCGCTCGGCATGGCCGCCGGCTACGACAAGAACGGTGAGGTGCCCGACGCGTTGCTGGGCCTTGGCTTCGGCTTCGCCGAGGTCGGCACGGTGACCCCGCTGGCGCAGGCGGGCAATCCCAGGCCGCGCATCTTCCGCCTCGTCGAGGATGACGCCGTCATCAACCGGCTCGGCTTCAACAATGAGGGCCACGATGCCTGCGAAAAGCGGCTCATTGCCCGCGCCGGACGGCCCGGCATCGTCGGCGTCAACATCGGCGCCAACAAGGACAGCACCAACCGCATCGGCGACTATGTCAAAGGCGTGAAGCGCTTCGCCCGCCATGCCTCGTATCTCACCGTCAACATCTCGTCGCCCAACACGCCAGGCCTGCGCAACATGCAGGCCCGCGAGCAGCTCGCGGAGTTGCTGGCCAGCGTCATGATCGCCCGTGCCGAAGCCGGCCATCAGGTTCCGATCTTCCTCAAGATCGCGCCCGACCTGCACGAGGCCGAGTTGGAAGACATCGCTGCCGAGGTCACCGAAAAGGGCATTGACGGCGTCATCGTCTCCAACACCACCATCACCCGGCCGTCGTTGCGCAGCCCCGCACATACCGGCGAGACCGGCGGCCTGTCAGGCAAGCCGTTGTTTGCACGTTCGACCGCCGTGCTCGCGCGCATGCGCAAGCTTCTCGGCCCACAACGCGCCATCATCGGCGTCGGCGGCGTCGATTCGACCGAGACGGCGCTTGAAAAGATCCGCGCCGGCGCCGACCTCGTCCAGATCTATACCGGAATGGTCTATGCCGGCCCGTCGCTGCCGGCACGCATCGTGCGCGGCATGTCCGAGTTCGCAGCCCGCGAAGGGCTCAAGAGCATCGCCGAACTGCGCGACAGCAAGCTCGATCAGTGGGCTGCGGCACCGCTCTGAAACGTCGCCCGCGCCCGCGGCTTGAGGATCGCCAGCAGGCACACGCCGCGCACGATCAAAAGCAGGTGCAATGCCGCCCATAGGCCAGCATTGCCGAAGTGCGAAGGCAGCACCAGCAGTGCCGCGATGAACGCCAGCAGCGAAACCACCATCATGTTGCGCATGTCGCGCGACCATGCGGCACCGATGAAGATGCCGTCCATCTGGAAGGCAAGCACGCCGCTCAGCGCCGTGAACGCCGCCCAGGGCAGGAAGGCGATGGCTGCTGCGCGAACATCCTCGGCGGTCGAAATCAACGCGATCAGGTCGGCGCCGAAGATGAGAAGTGCAGCCGTCATGCTGCCGGCCAGTGCAAAGCCCCAGATCGAGCAGAGGTAGACCGCCTTGCGGAAGGCCGGCTCATAGCGGGCTCCGACGGCACGGCCGGCAAGCTGTTCGGCGGCGGCAGCGAAGCCGTCGAGGAAGAAGCCTGCGGCGATGAAGAAGTTCATCAGCACGGCATTGGCAGCCAGCGTCACCGTGCCGAACTGGGCACCCTGGCGCGTGAACAGCGCAAAGGCGACGAGCAGCGACAGCGACCTGATCATGATGTCGCGGTTGAGCACGAACAGGCGTTTGAACGCTGCCGCATCGAAGACGCGTCCGCGCGCCAGCTTCGGCTCGCGGCCAAAGCGCCGCAACAGCACGGCAATGCCGATGACCATGCCAGCTGCCTCGCCGGCAACCGCCGCCCAGGCGACACCTTCGACACCCCAGCCGAAATGCAGGCCAAGCATGATCGAAAGCACGATGTTGACGCCGTTCAGCGTCGCTTGCAGGAACAGCGCGAAGCCACCCTCGCCCCGCCCCAGAATGTAGCCGAGGATGGCGTAGTTGATCAGCGCGAAGGGTGCGCCCAGCATGCGGATGCGGACATAATGGTCGAGCGTCTCGCTGACGCGCGGCTCGGCCGACATGAACCACTGTCCGGCAAGCGAGGTCAGCGGTGCCGTCAGCGCCAACACGATGCCGGCGATCAATGCGATCACCACGGCGCGCCAGAAGATCGCCTGCTCTTCCGCCGCATCGCCACGGCCGAAGGCCTGCGCCACCAGCGCGGTTGTGCCGGCGCGCAGGAAATTGAAGCTGGTGAAGACGACGTCGAAGGCAACCGCGCCCGCCGCGAGGCCGCCGAGCAGGGCAGCATCGCCGAACTGTCCGACGACGCCGGTGCCGACAAGGCCGATAAAAGGTGTGGTCAGGTAAGCCAGCGTCATTGGCACGGCAATCGCCAGCACCGAGCGGTTGGTGACGGAAAAAGGCGTCACGCGGCCCTCTGGCGATGCGTATTCCAACGAAAGTCCTCCCTGTTGCCGAATCCCGTTTGGGCACATGCCCCGGTTTCCCCAACGCCCGCAACCATTTAAGTTGCGGCTCCAATCGATTTCTCTCCCCTGGTTCAGCACTCCTCCATGCCGCTTCAGATCGTCAGCCACCCCGACTACGACGCCGGCTTCGCCGCGGATCATCGCTTCCCGATGAGCAAGTACAGCCACCTGATGGACCGGCTGGAGGCGCTTGGCCTCACCGCCGGGCTCAACCGGCCCGAAGTCATCGCGCCCCAGCACCTGCGTCTGGCCCATGCGGCGACCTATGTCGATCAGGTGCTGACCTGCACCGTGCCGCAGCATATCGAGCGCGAGATCGGCTTTCCCGTCGGCGAACGCGTGTCGCGCCGCGCCCAGTTGGCGGCCGGCGGCACCCTGCTCGCCGCGCATCTGGCTCTCGAACATGGCATCGCCTGCAATGCCGCCGGCGGCAGCCACCATGCCAGGCGCGCGCAGGGTGCCGGTTTCTGTACCTTCAACGATGTTGCGGTGGCAGCCCTGGCGCTGCTCGCAGACAGGCAGGCCGGGAAGATCCTGGTTGTCGATCTCGACGTGCATCAAGGCGACGGCACCGCCGAAATCCTTGCCGGCAATCCGTCGGTCTTCACCTTTTCGATGCACGCCGACAAGAACTATCCGGTGCGCAAGGTCGCATCCAGTCTCGATATCGGCCTGCCCGACGGCACCGGTGACGAGGCCTATCTGGAGGTATTGGCCGATGCGCTGGCGCGGCTGTCACAGAGTGGAGGCTGGGACATCGTGTTCTACAACGCCGGCGTCGACCCTCATCGCGAGGATCGGCTCGGACGTCTCGCGCTCAGCGATGATGGCTTGCGCCGGCGCGAACACCTTGTCATCGAGCATTTCCGCAACGCTGGCGTGCCGTTGTGCTGCGTGATCGGCGGCGGCTATTCGACCGATGTCATAGCGCTCGCCGCGCGCCACGCGATTCTGTTCGAAACAGCTGCGACCTTCGCCTGAGACGATAGCTATTTGCGGTAGCTGAACAGCCTGAGGATGATGAAGGCGGGCACGACGATCGCGGCTCCAAGCAGGAAATAGCCGAGGAAGCGGTCGATGGCGCGGAAGCCCATGCGCCAGATGTCGACGAAGAAATCGCGAATGCCATAAAGCACGTCGAAGGGCGACCAGCCGAAGGCGCTCATCACGATGCCTACGAGGAAGGAGATGACCAGGAGCTTGATGAACACCCTGAGCGGGGTGTCTCCGAGAAAACGCGCCAATCCGGACAAGTTCGATCTCCTGCGATTCTAGCCTGACAGGGATATCGTGATAACCGCGCCAGCATCAAGGTGTGAAGCCAAACCATGCAGGCGCTCACGCGTTGGATTCGTGCTTCAAGGCGCCTTCCGGTCACGAAACAGGAGCTGACGCCTGTCGAGCACGCGGGCTCTCATGTCGCAGTTGATCCCGGAAATAGACCACCGTGCGTTGCAAGCCTTCTGTCAACGCAGTTCGCGGCCGCCAGCCCAAGGTGCCGGCCAATGCGATGTCGGGCCTTCGCTGCCTCGGGTCGTCCTCGGGCAGTGGAAAGAACTCCAGTCGCGAATTGCTGCCCGTTTCCTTCACCACCGCGCTCGCCAGTTCGATCATCGAGAATTCCTCGGGATTGCCGAGGTTGACCGGCCCGGTGAATTCCTTGGGCGAGGCCATCAGCCTGATCAGGCCGTCAACAAGATCGTCGACGTAACAAAACGACCGCGTCTGCGTGCCATCGCCAAAGATCGAGATGCTGTCTCCGCACAGCGCCTGCATGATGAAGTTGGAGACGACACGCCCGTCGTTGGGCTGCATCCTCGGCCCGTAGGTGTTGAAGATCCTGGCGACCTTGATCTCCAGATCGTGCTGGCGCCGGTAGTCGAAGAACAGCGTTTCGGCGCAGCGCTTGCCTTCATCGTAACACGAGCGCGGGCCGATCGGATTGACATTGCCCCAGTAGGTCTCGTCCTGAGGGTGGATGGCAGGATCGCCATAGACTTCCGACGTCGACGCCTGAAGTATCCTGGCACCAAGGCGCTTGGCGAGGCCAAGCATGTTGATGGCGCCGAGCACGCTCGTCTTGGTGGTCTGGACCGGATCGCGCTGGTAATGGATCGGCGACGCCGGACAGGCGAGATTGTAGATTTCGTCGACTTCGACAAATAGCGGCTGGCAGATGTCGTGATCGATCAGCTCGAAGCCAGGGTGTTCGGCAAGGTGAGCGACATTGGCGCGCGTACCCGTATAGAAATTGTCGACGCACAAGACGTGCGCTCCTGCCTCCAGCAGGCGTTCGCAGAGATGCGAGCCAAGAAAACCGGCGCCGCCTGTTACCAGTACCCGCTTGTGTGGATGCACGTCGGCCTCTGCTTTCGCTATAGACGTTGTCTGGTCGGCGGGTTCATGCAATGTCCCGCATGCTTCTACAAGCTCACCATTTCCAGGCCAATAGGCGCGTTTGAATGAACTATTTCGACGGCAAGGCTTTCAGCCGGGACTGGACATCCCATCACATTCCCGTCTGGGAAGAGCTGCTGCGCGAGCGCTCGCACGAGCCTTTGCGGGTTCTGGAAGTCGGCTCGTTCGAAGGCCGCTCGGCCCTGTTTTTCCTGCAGTTCCTGCCGAACTGCCATCTCACCTGCATCGACACTTTCGAAGGCAGCGTCGAACACAGGACGGCCGGCTCGCGCCACCACACAGACATGTCCGAAGTGGAGGCACGTTTCGACGCCAACACGCTGCCCTTCGCCCATCGGCTCGAAAAGCTGAAGGCCTTTTCCATCGAGGCGCTGTCGGAGCTGCAGCGCGCATCGCGCCGCTTCGACATCGTCTATGTCGACGGCGACCATCACGCCGCCTCGGCCTTCACCGACGCCCAGCAAAGCTGGGATCTGCTCGCAACAGGCGGCGTCATGATCCTCGACGACTACCTGTGGCAGCCCACCAAGCCCGCCCCCGAGCGGCCCAAGGCCGGCATCGACGCCTTTCTCCAGGCCAGATCAGGAGAGTACGAGATCCTGCACCAGGACTATCAGGTCATCATCCGGAAGACGTGGAGGCCTTCCCAACACGCGGCGGCGTCCGATCTCACCATCGGCGGGCGCAGCATCGCCGAGTTTTCGGGCGGCTCGATCAAGCCGCCGCTGGTCAGCTTCGTCGTCATCAACTGGAATTATGCCCGCTACGTCGGCGCTACGATCGACTCCATCAAGAGGCAGGACTATCCGCATTTCGAATGCCTGGTCATCAACAACGGCTCGACCGACGACAGCGCCGAGGTGATCGCCAGCCATGTCGCTGGCGACAGGCGGTTCCGCATCGAAACGCTGCCTGAAAATCGCGGCCAGCTCGGCGCGGCATTCTGGTCGCTGGACAAGATCAAGGGCGGGTTCGTCACCTTCGTCGACGCCGACGACGTGCTGTTCGACAACTACGCCTCGATGCATGTCCAGGCTCATCTGGCACTGCCGCAGAGCGTGGCCTTCACATCCTCGAGCATTGCGGAGATGGACGATCTCGGCAACGTGCTGACGTCGGCCAGTGGCGGTGTGGACATCAGTGGCCGGCACTTGATGCGAGGTTTGCATGCCGAGGCATCCACATTGCGCCTGCCAAGCCTCTCGCGCCAGGATTTCGACACTCTGGCTGCTCGGACTGCCATTGTACCGAGGTCGGTCAGCGGCTGGCACTGGGGGCCCGGCACCGCGAACATGTACCGCGCGTCTCAGCTACGGCTGGTCCGGCGCAATGGCGAGGCCAGATACATGCGCTCGGCGGACGGCTATTTCAACTTCATTTGCCATGGATTTGCCGGTAGCGCGCTCATCGACGTCATCCTGTCGGGCTATCGCCTGCATGGCTCAAATTATTTCTCGGCCCGCGAAAGGTCGCCCTGGCTTCGTTCCGGAACGCCCGAACACGACCAGAAGGCACGGGACGTCACGTTGACGGATATCGACTTTCTTCTGCGAAATGCCAGCAAATATTCCTGGATGCTCGACGGGTGCTTCTGGCAGGCAGTCGACATCATCACCAGGGAAACCCCGAAACGGCTGCGCAAGTTCTACCGCGACGACAAGGTGTTCGAGATCTTCCTCGCCAACGCGCCGCAGCTTGCCACCGAGTTTCGTTCGCGCGTCTTTTGCCGTGAGATCCTAGCCCGGTTTTCCGGCAGCCAAGCACGGAAGATATTGCGTGCCGGCTTCGGCGGGAAGCTCAAGCCGCGCGCCTATGGCGAGATAGTGCTGTCCCGGCTACGTACCGCACGCTTGTTGCTGCGCAAACGAAAATAGCCGCGTTCTGCCAAAGCATTGAATTGCGTGCGCTTTCGCGCAGCGCGCTCGTTTCCCGATTGCCTGTCCGCAAGGCTGATGCTAACCAAGTGCCCGCGCGGGTATGATGTAATGGTAGCCTGTCAGCTTCCCAAGCTGAACGCGCGGGTTCGATTCCCGCTACCCGCTCCAACTTGCGACACAAGACCTTGATCTGGAATTAGGCACTGGGAGCGGCTCTTACGCAAGGTCGTCGACGCTGATTCCGAGCGCGGCAGCAATCTTCTTGATCGTATCGAAGCTGCCATCGCGGTCGCCGCTCTCGATCTGCGAAAGATAGCCGCCGCTGATTTCTGCTCTGGCCGCCAGATCGCGGGCGGTCAGCCCGCGATACTCGCGCCAGACACGGACCTTGTTTTCGCCGTCGAGAATTCGATTGACGAATTCAGCGGGAACAAGGTCTTCCTGGCCAGCAGCCAGACGCTCGCGGAAGGTGATCACAGCATTGATGTCGGACAGATTGTCCATGATCTCTTCCATGGCACGGAAGTCCGCCGCCGGGAGGATGGTCATTTCCTCACCGCTCGGCGTCGTAAAGAAATGGGCCCTAATTGCAGCCATGAGCTCGACCTCCTAGTCGTAGGCGCCGCCACGCGGCGCGATCTTGATGATGGCGATAATCTCCCCTGTCTCAGAAAAGATCACCCGCCAGTCGCCAACTCGAAGACGACGATAACCGTCCATCCCCTGCAGCGTCTTCACGTTGTTTCCGAGGGCAGTCGGCTCAGCCGCATACTGCTCGATCTTGGCGCGGATGAGCTTGGCAGTGTTTGCCGGCATCCGAGTCAGGGCTTTGAGGGCGTCGCGGCTATAAGCAATCTGCTTCATGGCTAATGTTAGCTATTTGCTAATAATTTGCAATCAAATATTTTTCTATTAGCGAATTCAGTTGACGCGAGCGCAACGAAAAAAGGCCGGACGCAAAGCGCCCGGCCCTCGTTCTCAGGCCTTAGCCCTCAATCAGCGCCGTAAATATCAAAGTCGAAATACTTGGCGTTGATCTTGGCGTAGGTGCCGTCCTTGACGATGGCGTCGATGGCCGCGTTGAGCTTGTCGCGCAAGGCTGCGTTTTCCAGGTTCACGGCGATGCCCGTCTCGGACTCGGTGCCCTTGAGATCGCCGATCATCTTGCAGCAATCCTGGCCGGTGGTCTTCATCCAGTCGACGAGCACGAACTTGTCGGCCACGACCGCATCGAGCCGGCCGTTGGTGAGGTCAGCCACGGCCTCGTCCTGCGTCGGATAGAGCTTCACCTCAGCGCCGGCCTTGGCATAGTGATCCTCGGCATAGATGCTCTGGGTGGTCGACGCCTGGGCGCCCACTGTCTTGCCCTTCAGCGCGTCGGGCTCGGGCGAGGTCAGGTCGGAGGTCTTTGCCGCGATCAGTGCCAGCGGCGTGATGTAGTATTTGTTGGTGAACGCAACCTGCTTCTTGCGCTCCTCGGTGATGGTCATCGAGGCAACGACGGCGTCGAACTTCTTGCCCTGCAGGGCCGGAATGATGCCGTCCCAATCCTGGGCGGCGATCTCGCACTCTACTTTCATCTCAGCGCACAGCGCGTTGGCGATATCGACGTCGAAGCCGATCAGCTTGCCGTCGGCGGTCAGGCTGTTGAAGGGCGGGTAGGCGCCTTCGGTGGCGATCTTGAGCTTTGCCGCCTCCTGCGCCCAGGCGCCGCCGGCAGCCGACAACAAAGCTGCGAGCGAAGCAGCGCAAGCGAACTTCCACGAAATCTGCATGATCCTCTCCATTTGCCAGGCGCCCTTATGCGAGCGTCCTGGCTCCAGCCAAGCACAGCGGCTTGAAATGGACAAGCAGAGTAAGGTTGGCGCGCCTTGACGTAAGGTCAGTCCATGCGGAAATGCTTGGAGAGCTTCAGCCCCTGGGCCTGGTAGTTGGAGCCGAGATCGGTGCCGTAGAGCGCCTTCGGCCGCGCTAACATATGCTCATAGACCAGGCGGCCGACGACCTGGCCGTGTTCCAGGATGAACGGCACTTCATGGCTGCGCACTTCGAGCACGGCGCGGCTGCCGGTGCCGCCGGCGCTGGAATGGCCGAAGCCGGGATCGAAGAAGCCGGCATAATGGACGCGGAATTCGCCGACCAGCGGATCGAACGGCGTCATCTCGGCGGCGTAGAGCGGCGGCACATGCACCGCCTCGCGCGACACCAGGATGTAGAACTCGTCAGGATCGAGCACCAGTTCCTCGGCGCCGTGATTGTAGATCGGCTCCCAGAAATCGACGACCTTCTGGGCGGCGCGCTTGTCGACGTCGACAAGGCCGGTGTGGTGCTTGCCGCGATAGCCGACGATGCTGCCCACTTCACCGGCGAGGTCGATCGAGAGCGCGATGCCGCCGCCCGAAATGTTCGGCGGATCGATGGCCACCAGTCGGTCGGACACATGCAGCGCGTTGAGCTCGGTCTCCGACAGCAGCGCATTGCCCTTGCGGAAGCGGATCTGCGACAGGCGCGAGCCCTTGCGCGCGACGATCGGGAAGGTACGCGGGCTGACTTCGAGATAGAGCGGGCCGTTGTAGCCGGCCGGGATCTTGTCGAACTCCTGGCCACGGTCGGTCATGACGCGGGTGAAGATGTCGAGGCGGCCGGTCGAGCTTTTCGGATTGGCCGAGGCCGAAATCTCGGCCGGCAGAGCGAGGCTCTCCAGCAGCGGCACGATGTAGACGCAGCCTGTCTCCAGCACCGCGCCATTGGTCAGGTCGATCTCGTGCAGCTTGAGCCGGTCGAGCTTTTCCGAGACCAGTGAATTGGGGCCGGGCAGGAAGCTGGCGCGGGTGCGGAACGCGGTCGCGCCCAACCTCAGATCCAGGCTCGCCGGCTGGATCTGGTCGGCATCCAGCAGCGGCGCCTTGAGCGCGCCCGACGCAAACAGCGCCGCGATATCCTGGTCCGGAAGAATGCCCGACTGCCGCAATTGCCTCACTCCTCTACAGCGCCACCGGCCCGAATGGTGAGCCAAGGCCGCTGGATCCCGACCGTGTTCGGGGTCATGTGCGTGGCCCAAAACGTTTAGTCGACCCCGCGATTGACGCAAGCAGGCTGCGGGTCTAAAGGACATTTATCCCGTGGTGATTTGGCCGGTCGGCTTGCAGCCACGTTAAACAAGTCGCTAAAGGGCCGCGTTGTGGACCGGTTGCGACTTTTCGCGACCGGTTTTTTTGTATTTGGATTTGGCTATGAGCTCCGAAAAACAGCGTAACTGGAAACCCCAGACCACCCTCGTCCATGGCGGAACCCTCCGCTCCGGCTTCGGCGAAACCTCGGAATCGATCTTCCTCACCCAGGGCTATGTCTATGACAGCGCCGAAAGTGCCGAAGCCCGCTTCAAGGGCGAGAGCCCGGGTTTCATCTATTCGCGCTACGCCAATCCGACCGTCGACATGTTCGAAAAGCGCATGTGCGCTCTCGAAGGCGCTGAAGATGCCCGCGCCACTGCCTCCGGCATGGCAGCGGTCACCGCCGCCATCCTGTGCGGCCTCAAGGCCGGCGACCACATCGTTGCCGCCCGCGCCCTGTTCGGCTCGTGCCGCTGGGTCGTCGAAACGCTGGCGCCGAAATACGGCATCGAGGCGACGCTGGTCGACGGCACGCTGATCGAGAACTGGGAAAAGGCCGTCCAGCCCAACACCAAGCTGTTCTTCCTGGAAAGCCCGACCAACCCGACGCTCGAAGTCGTCGACATCGCGGCTGTCGCCGCCCTTGCCAATTCGATCGGCGCGCGCCTCGTCGTCGACAACGTCTTCGCCACCCCGCTGCAGCAGAAGCCGCTCGAACTCGGCGCTCATGTCGTGGTCTATTCCGCGACCAAGCACATTGACGGCCAGGGCCGCTGCCTCGGCGGCGTCATCCTGTCGGACAAGAAGTGGATCGACGAGAACCTGCACGACTATTTCCGCCACACCGGCCCGAGCCTGTCGCCGTTCAACGCCTGGACGCTGCTCAAGGGCCTGGAGACACTGCCGCTGCGCGTGCGCCAGCAGACCGAGACCGCCGGCAAGATCGCCGACTTCCTGGCTGAAAGCCCCGAGGTGTCGCGCCTGATCTATCCGGGCCGCGCCGACCACCCGCAGGCCAATATCGTCAAGAAGCAGATGTCGGGCGGCTCGACGCTGATCTGCTTCGACGTCAAGGGCGGCAAGAAGGCTGCCTTCGCCTTCGAGAACGCGCTCAACATCGTGCTGATTTCAAACAATCTCGGCGACTCCAAGAGCCTGATCACCCATCCGGCGACGACGACGCACAAGAACCTGACCGACGAGGCGCGCGCCGAACTCGGCATCGACGACGGCACGCTGCGCCTGTCGGTCGGACTCGAAGACGCCGACGACCTGCTCAACGACATCGGCGATGCGCTGAAGGCGGCCCGCTAGCAACAAGGGCGCTCCGCGAGCCGGGGCGCCTTTTTCTGCCGCGGTGAAATCCACCGCACGTTCATCACAATCGGCGTGATTTTGTCGAACAGCAGTTGACCCGCTGCCTCGCGCGGTCGACTCTGTCACCGTGCAGGCCAAGGAGCGCAGCATATGTATCGCGCAATCACCCGCAACATCGCGGTCGAGGTCGAGCCCTTCTATCTGGTGGACCAGTCGGAGCCATCGGAAAACCGCTACGTCTGGGGTTACCGCGTCACCATCGAGAACAACTCGGACGAATTCGTCCAGCTGTTGTCGCGCTACTGGCACATCACCGATGCGAGCGGCAAGGTCGAGGAAGTGCGCGGCCCGGGCGTGGTCGGCGACCAGCCCGAGCTCAATCCCGGCGACAGCTATCAATATGCGTCGGGCTGCCCGCTTTCGACACCTTCAGGCATCATGGTCGGGCGCTACACCATGCGCAACGAGGCGGGCGAGATGTTCGACATCGCCATTCCCGCCTTTTCGCTCTACCTGCCCGACGCCCGCCCCAGGCTGAACTAGGCGGCTACTGTACCGGCGCGAACTCGGCCGGGTCGAATTCGTAGGACTTGGAGCAGAACTCGCAGGCGACGCGGATGACGCCGTCTTCGACACTCTCGGTGATTTCCTCGGCCGTGAAGCCCTGCAGGATGCCCTTGATCTTGTCGCCCGAGCACGAGCACTCGTCGACGACGCGCACGCCATCGTAGACGACCGCGCCATGCTCGTGGAACAGGCGATAGAGCAGCCTCTCGGTGCCGACAGTCGGGTCGATCAGTTCGGTCGGCTCGATGGTTGCGACCAGCGCCAGAAGTTCCTGCCAGGAATTGTCCTCAGGGTGGACCGCGATGTCGCGCTCGTCGCCGTCGCCGCCATGGATGTCGGTCACGCGCCGGCGTTCGGGCGAGTCGGGCAGGAACTGCGCCAACAGGCCACCGGCGCGCCAATGCTCACGCGGACCGCCTTCGGCCGGCAGGACGAGCTTCGCCACCGACAGCTTGACCTCGGTCGGGATCTGTTCCGACTGGCGGAAATAGGCGCGCGCCGCCTCTTCCAGCGTGATGCCGTTGAGCTCGACGATACCCTGGTAGCGCTGGGTGTGCTCGCCCTGGTCGATGGTCAGCGCAAGAACGCCGCTGCCCAGCAGATCCTCGGGTGAGGTCATGCCTGCCGCGATCGCCGCATCGACCCGGTCGGCATCGTATCGTGCGTAGGCACGCAGCGAATGCGGCGTGGTGAAGTCGGCGACCAGCATGTCCACCGGCCCGTCGGTGCGGGTCTGGAAAATGAACTTGCCTTCGAATTTCAACGATGTTCCGAGCAGCACGGTGACCACGCAGGCCTCGGCCAGAAGCCTGGCCACCGGTTCCGGATAGTCGTGCCGCTCAAGAATCTGGTCGAGCAGCGGGCCGAGCTGGACGGTGCGGCCACGCACGTCGAGCGGCTCCACCGCGAATGGAACAACATGGTCGTCGCCGGCGAACCCAAATTCGCCGAGCTTGCGTTCGGTCTCAGCCACTGGAACTCATCCTGTATGATTGGTTCCGCAACCCTCGGGCCTGCCGATGGTCGCAGAACAAGGCGCTAACGCCAATAGATTGACTTGATCCCGCACCAGATAGGGGCGGCAGATCAGGCATTCAAGCGCCCAGGCACCAGGCGAGCACGGCCTTCTGCGCATGCAGCCGGTTTTCCGCCTCGTCGAAGACCACTGAATTGGGCCCGTCGATGACCTCGTCGGTCACTTCCTCGCCGCGATGGGCCGGCAGGCAGTGCATGAACAGCGCGTCGGGCTTGGCGTGCTTCATCAGGTCGGCATTGACCTGGTAGGGCAGGAACACATTGTGGCCGCGGGCACGATGCTCCTGGCCCATCGACACCCAGCAGTCGGTGACGATGGCATCGACATTGCGCACCGCGTCCTCGGCCGAACGGGTGATCATCACCTTGCCGCCATTGGCGCGCGACCAGTCGATGTACTTCTCTTCCGGTTCGCTGCCTTCGGGCACCGCGATATTGACGTTGAAGCTGAAACGGGCCGACGCCTCGAGCAGCGAATGCAGCACGTTGTTGCCGTCGCCGGTCCAGGCAAAGGTCTTGCCGCGCACCGGGCCGCGATGTTCCTCGAAGGTCAGGATATCGGCCATCAGCTGGCACGGGTGGGTGTCGTCGGTCAGGCCGTTGATGACGGGGATTGTCGCGTTTTCGGTCAGCTCGATCAGCCGGTCATGGGCTGTGGTGCGGATCATGATCGCATCGACGTAGCGCGACAGCACCTTGGCGGTGTCGGCGATCGACTCGGAGCGTCCAAGCTGCATCTCGGTGCCGGTCAGCATGATGGTTTCACCGCCGAGCTGGCGCATGCCAACGTCGAACGAAATGCGCGTGCGCGTCGACGGCTTGTCGAAGATCATCGCCAGCACCTTGCCTTCCAGCGGCTTCGATCGCTCGCCGGCCTTCAGGCGCGCCTTGCGCACCGCGGCGTCGTCGAGAATCCCGCGAAGGTCACTCCCGGAAAGTGCCGAGAGGTCGGTGAAATGGCGAATCCCGCTGGTCATGTAACTTCCTTGGGTTCAGCCGCCGCTGGCGGCGGCCTTGGAGAGGCTGGCAGCTCCGGCGCGAATGCGCGCCAGCGCCTCTTGGATGTCCGCATCGCTGGTCGTCAGCGGCGGCAGCAGGCGGATGACATTGTCACCAGCCGGCACTGCAAGCAGCTTGTGGTCACGCAGCGCCATGTTCACCTTGGTGTTGGGCATGGTGCATTTAAGACCGAGCATCAGGCCGGAGCCGCGGATGTCTTCGATCACATCGGGGAATTCGTCGGCGATGGCGGCGAGGCCCTGCTTGATCAGCAGCGCCTTGCGGCTGACCTCGTCGAGGAAGCCTTCTTCGAGCACGACGTCGAGCACGGCGTTGCCGACTGCCATGGCGAGCGGGTTGCCGCCAAAGGTCGTGCCGTGGACGCCGGCGGTCATCGCGCTCGCAGCCTCTTCGGTGGCAAGGCAGGCACCCATCGGGAAACCGCCGCCGATACCCTTGGCGATCGCCATCAGGTCGGGATTGACGCCGGCCCATTCATGCGCAAACAGCTTGCCGGTGCGGCCGATGCCGCACTGGACCTCGTCGAAAATCAGCAGCAGGCCGTGTTTGTCGCAGAGCTGGCGCAAACGCTTGAGGGATGCTGTCGGGAACGGGCGGATGCCGCCCTCGCCCTGCACCGGCTCGAGCAGGATCGCCGCCGTCTCGGGGCCGATCAGCTTTTCCGCCGCATCGATGTCGTCGAAGGCGACCTGGTCGAAGCCTTCGACCTTCGGGCCGAAGCCTTCGAGGTACTTGGCCTGGCCGCCGGCGGCGATGGTCGCCAGCGTACGGCCATGGAAGGCGCCCTCGAAGGTGATGACGCGAAAGCGCTCGGGATGGCCGTTGACATACTGGTAGCGGCGCGCGGTCTTGATCGCGCACTCAAGCGCCTCGGCACCCGAATTGGTGAAGAAGACGCGATCGGCGAAGGAGTTTTCGGCCAGGCGCTCGCCCAGCCGGCTCTGGCCAGGGATCTGGTACAGGTTGGAGACGTGCCAGAGCTTGGCGGCCTGCTCGGTCAACGCCTCGACCAGATGCGGATGGCTGTGGCCCAACGAATTCACGGCGATGCCACCAGCGAAATCGAGATATCGCTCTCCGCCCTCGGTGATCAGCCAGGAGCCCTCGCCTCGCTCGAAAGCCAGAGGTGCACGAGCAAACGTCTCGAAAAGCGCCGATCCGCTCATTATATGTCTCTCCGAACCCGGAAAAAATCAAAAAGCCGCCTCAGAGGGGCGGCCTGCGGCTATATCAGGTTTTTCTGCCATGAAGTCAACGAAAACGTCGCTTAGGGCGATGCAATCCAACCCACCCGTTGCCATGTAGCCACGTTACATCGGCAAGTTGGGGAAAACCACAAAAACCGAATCGCAAAGCCTCCGCGACTCTTGTCACGGACTCGGCGCATCGGTAATTGTAATTGAGAAATAACTAGATTTCGTGCGGCGGACATATTCACCGAATAGATGTGGTGTCCACCCGGCTTGCCGGGACGGAAAAGGATTCCGAATTCTGCGCGTTAAATCAGGAGCACTGTCTCATGAACTGGACTGACGAGCGGGTCGAACTTCTCAGGAAATTGTGGTCGGAAGGTCTGAGCGCGAGCCAGATCGCGGCGCAATTGGGCGGTGTGAGCCGCAATGCCGTCATCGGCAAGGTTCACCGCCTGAAGCTGTCGAGCCGCGGCCGCGCCACGGCTGCTCCGGCACGCCAAAAGAAGACGACCCAGGCGACAACCGCGACCAAGTCGGTGCAGCGCACCGTCACCGCAACGCGGACCGTGACCGCCAGCATCGGCGCCACGGCGCTGCAGGCGCAGTTCGAGGTCGAGCCGGTTGCCCGCCATTACATTCGCCCGGTCGAAAATGTCGTGGTGCCGATCTCGCGCCGCCTGCAGCTTGTCCAGCTCAGCGAGCGCACATGCAAGTGGCCGAACGGCGATCCGCTGAGCGAAGAGTTCAGCTTCTGCGGCAACGAAGCCGGCGAGAGCGGCCCTTACTGCGGCTACCACTCGAAGATCGCCTTCCAGCCAGCCTCGGAGCGTCGCCGCTCGCGCTGAGCGAATAGCGAATAGCGAATAGCGAATAGCGAATAGCGAATAGCGAATAGTAGGAATCTTAGGGCCCCGGATCGTCAAGGCGATCCGGGGCCCTTTCTCTATTCGCTACTCACTATTCGCTATTCGCTTCTTCACAGCCAGCCGTTCTTCTTGAACCGCCAGTAGAGCACCGAGCAAACCGTGATGATCGTCGCCAGCACCATCGGGTAGCCATACGAGAACTTCAGCTCCGGCATCGCGTCGAAATTCATGCCGTAGATGCCGGCAAGTGCCGTCGGCACCGCCAGGATGGCCGCCCAGGAGGCGAGCTTCTTGGCGATCGCGGTTTCCTGGCTCTGGCCGACAAGCAGGCTCGCCTCGAAGGCGAAGGCCAGCACCTCGCGCAGATTGTCGACCTTTTCCAGCACCGTGCGGATATGATCGGTCACGTCGCGGAACAGCGGATGCATCGCCGGGCGCAATTGCGGCAGGTCGGCGCTGGTCAGGCGGCGGCAGACCTCGACCAGCGGGCCGGCGGCATTGCGCAAGCGCAGAAGGTCGCGACGCAGCATGTAGAGGCGCTCGATATCCTTCGACGTCATCGGCCGCGCCAGAACGCCATCCTCGATGACGTCGACCTCTTCTTCGATCTGCTCGAGCACCGGCATGTAGTTGTCGACGATGAAGTCGAGGATGGCATAGAGGATGAAATCCTCGCCCTTGGCCAATGCACTCGGGCAAGACTCCCAATGCTGGCGCACGGCGGCGTAAGACGTCGAGACACCGTGGCGGACGCTGACGATGTAGCCCTTGCCGACGAACATGTGCGTTTCGCCGAAATTCACTCGACCCTGCACGAGCTGTGCCGTTCGCGCGACGATGAACAGCGCATCGCCATATTGCTCGATCTTGGGGCGCTGATGGGGATGCTCGGCGTCCTCGATGGCGAGGTCATGCAGATTGAACTGACGCTGCACCCTGAGCAGCAGTTCGCGGTCCGGCTCCAGCAGGCCGATCCACACGACGTGGCCTTCCTTGGCCGCCCAGATTCCGGCTTCCTCGATGGGGATATCGGCTATGCGGCGTCCGCCGAAATAGACGCTGGACGCGACGACGCCGCCTTCCAGCTCGGGGTCCTTGTCGAACTTCCTGGCAAGTTCGGTCATGCTGCACCCCTGCGAGGCCTGCCGATCGGAGACTATTCTAAACCTTCACCACCCCTCACAGAAGAGCCTGCTTGCGCGCGACTCAGCCGGGCTTTCCCCCGCTTTCCAGCGTGACGCGATGGCTCTTGTCTTCCTTGGGACGCTCGGGTGGCATCTGCTCGCCGGTGACGATGTAATAGATCGTCTCGGCAATGTTGGTGGCGTGGTCGCCGATGCGCTCGATGTTCTTGGCCACGAACAGCAAATGCGTGCACGGCGTGATGTTGCGCGGGTCTTCCATCATGTAGGTCAGCAACTCGCGGAACAGCGAGGTGTACATGGCGTCGATCTGCTCGTCGCGATCGCGCACGAAGCCGATGCGCTCGACCGAGCGCGAGGCATAGACATCGAGCACTTCCTTGAGCTGCGTCAGCGCAAGCTCCGCCAGCGCCTCCAGGCCGCGGAACAGGCTGTTGGGCTGCCGGCCCTCGGCCACCGCCGAGACGCGCTTGGCGATGTTCTTGCCGAGGTCGCCGACACGTTCGAGATCGGCCGAAATGCGGATCGCGCCGATGATCTCGCGCAGGTCGGTCGCCATCGGCTGGCGCCGGGCGATGATCAGGATCGCCTTGTCGTCGATCTCACGCTGGGCCTCGTCGAGCACGACGTCGTCCTGGATCACTCTCTGGCCAAGTGCCGGATCGGCATTGACCAGGGCGGCAATCGCCTGGTCGACCATGCGCTCGGCCTGGCCGCCCATCGCGGCGATCTTCCGCGCCAGGAATTTCAGCTCGTCGTCGTAGGCACTGACTATGTGTTGTGACTGCATGGCCGAATTTTCTTTCGTCGCTTCCCGTCGGGGAATCGTGTTCCTCAATCTAGGGCTTTACGCTAGCCGCATGACGGAAAAAAGAAACCGGCGAAGGATTTAGCCGCCATATCGCCAAACGCTGACTTGTTGCCGCCGCGATCATACCATTTGCCGGCTTTCAGTGCCGATCAATGGCTGCGGCGGGCAATCCGGTAGCTGTAGAGGCTACTCACCACGACCGGCACCAGGACCGCCGCCAGCAGTGCGACGATCAACCAGGTCGGGTGCCGTACCAGCATGGCGCAGACCACCAGCAAGATGCCGCCGGCGATGAACAGCACGCCGGTCAGCCTCTGCGTCGCGCGCCAGAGCGCGGGATCGTTCATGATCCACGGCAGGCGCACCCCGGCGATGGCATTGGGCTGCGTCTTTGGCATGACATTGCCCAGCAGTATCAGCATGACGCCGAGGCAAAGCGTGATGACCCGCACCATCTGGTCGGGGTAGCCAAGGCCGATCAGCACGATCGAACCCTGGATCGCCAGCATCAGCCCCGTCATCACCGGTATGACCGTCGAAAAGGCATGCTTGCTCGACGCCATCTGCTCCGACCCGGCGCGGTTACCAATGAAGGCCATAAGCGCAGACAGCACCACAACCGCCACCGGTGCCAGCAGCAGGGCGCTGTCGCGCGGCCAGAATGCGTCGGCCTCGCCGCTCGCGCCCCAATGGATCGGCAACATCATATCAGCCGGCACCAGCACGTAGCCGGCGAGCGTGACGACAACCAGGGCTGCGGCGAGTGTCAGGTTGATGCGCGAAAACAGGGCCTGCTTCATGCTTCCGGGTCCTTCAGGCTGAGAAGCCCCGCCAGGGCCTCTTCGAGGATCGATGTGTTGAGGTGGTAGATCAGGCTCGTGCCGCGCCGTTCGACAGCGACCAGCTCGGCTTCCTTGAGCTTGTTGAAATGCACCGACAGCGTCGGCTTTGTCAGGTCGAAATGGGTGGCCAACTCGCCCGCACTCAGCGGCCCGTTCTTGAGCAGCGCCAGAATCCTGCGCCGGACCGGATGTGAGAGAGCCTCGAAGACCGCGTTGATGCCCATCTGCCCGCCGCTGATTGTGCCTGCAGTGTTATTTAGATATTCTTCTAATTAGAGTCAATGCGAATTAGGTAGACACGTTGCGGCAGCCGCACCGTCTGCGGCCGGCAGTCGATGCGGGGGTGCATTCGGCAAGCGTGGTTGCCGTTAGGGGGCCGGGAAATGCACGGTGAAGGCGGCACCCTCGCCTAGCTTCGAGCGGATCGACAGCCTTGCTCCGTGCCGCGTCAGTATATGCTTGACGATCGACAGGCCTAGGCCTGTACCCTTCTGGGCGCGGCTGGTTTCGACATCGACGCGATAGAACCGCTCGGTGACGCGCGGGATATGCTCTTCTGGGATACCCGGGCCGAAGTCGCGGACGGTGACGTCGAGCTCGGCTTCGCTGCCCTGCCCCGCGCGCTGCATCGTCACCTGCACGCGTCCACCCGACTGGCCGTATTTGCAGGCGTTTTCGAGCAGGTTCTGGAACACCTGGAACAGCTCGTCGCGGTCGCCGTGAACTTCGAACGGCCCGTCGCCGAAGTCACGCTCGACAACCACGCCGGTCTCGCCGGCCAGCGGGCCAAGCGAGGCAATGACGGCCTCCACGGTCTGGCGCAGATCGACGCGGACGCCGGGCTTGAGATAGGGCTTCATCTCCAGCCGCGACAGCGACAGCAGGTCGTCGATCAGGCGGGCCATGCGCCCGGTCTGGTTCTGCATGATCTGCAGGAACTGGTCGCGCGCATTTGGGTCGTTGCGTGCGGGACCACGCAGCGTCTCGACAAAACCCGCGATGGAGGCAAGCGGCGTGCGCAATTCATGGCTGGCATTGGCGATGAAGTCGGCACGCATGCGGTCGATGCGGCGCGCCTCGCTCTGGTCCTTGAACGCCAGCACGAACAGCCCGGTGCCACGCCCGACCGCTGATGCGGTGACACGGTAGACACGCTCGAACGGAACGCGCTCGACATAGTCGGTCGCCTGTCCGTTGCCCTCGCCCGCCAGCACAGCCTCGATCAGCGCCTGCATCTCGGGGGCACGGAACTTCAGCAGCAGCGGCAATTCGGGCCTGATCGCGCCGAAGGCGGTTTCTGCTGCGGCGTTGGCATGCACCACCGTGCCGTCGCGGTCGAAGATGATGAGCGGATCGGCAACGGCCGCCGCCAGCTTTTCGCCCGACAGCCTGTCGAGCGGCAAGCGGTCGACCGCGCTGGCCTCGGCCAATCGTCGGGCTGCCGGCGTGCGCGGCGCAACGAGTGCGAACAGCACCAGTGCTGCGATCGTCGCAGCCGTGAAGGGCATGGAGACGCCGCCGAAGAAGCGAACGGCAAGGACAGCAAGGATAGCCGCAGCCAGCATCCAGCGGTTCTGGTAAAGCCGGCCGACCCCGATCCGCGCCGTGCGCCTGGCCTTCGTCTGCGTGGTGGTCTCTGCCATACGAACGTTTCCGATGCGCCTGCAAGAAGCCTCTGGACCGCTCCCAAGCCACCCAATAGCATGACTTGCCGAGCTGGAAAGGTGCCGAGGTCATGAAAAAAGACAAGGAAAGCAAGAAGGACAACGCCGCCAGCGCGGCGGTTAAGGTCGATGCGGCGCCCGTCGCCGGCCCGGTCGAGATCAAGATCGGCAAGGACGAGCGCAGCTTCGACATCAACGATCCCATCCTGCCTGACTGGGTCGACAAGAAGGCGCTGACGTCGGGCCACTATCCCTATGACGACAAGCTGCCGCAGAAGGAATACGAACAAACGATCGAACAGCTGCAGATCGAGCTGGTCAAGCTGCAGGCCTGGCTGCAGGCTACCGGCAAGCGCGTGCTTGTCTTGTTCGAGGGCCGCGACGCCGCCGGCAAGGGCGGCACCATCGCTGCGGTGCGCGAATACATGAACCCGCGTACGGCGCGCAACGTTGCGCTGACCAAGCCGACCGAAACCGAGCGCGGCCAATGGTATTTCCAGCGCTATGTCGCGCAGTTCCCGACCTCGGGCGAGTTCGTCACCTTCGACCGCTCCTGGTACAATCGCGCCGGCGTCGAGCCTGTCATGGGCTTTTGCACGCCCGAGCAGCACCGCCAGTTCCTCGACGAAACGCCGAACTTCGAGAAGATGGTGGTCAACGAGGGCATCCATTTCTTCAAGTTCTGGCTCGACATCAGCCAAGAGATGCAGCTCAAGCGCTTCCACGACCGGCGCCACAGCTTGCTCAAAAACTGGAAGTTCTCGCCGATGGACATCGCCGGCATCAGCAAGTGGGACGACTACACCAAGGCGCTCAACCTGATGGTCGAAAAGACCCACACCCCGCACGCGCCTTGGATCGTCGTCCAGGCCAACGACAAGCGACGCAGCCGCATCGCGGTCATCCGCCATATCCTGCGGGCGCTAGCCTATGACGGGCGCGATCTCGACGCGGTCGGCAGGCCCGATGGCAAGATCATCGCCGAGGGCCTGAAATTCCTGAAGGACTAGAGCGGCTGATCAAGCAAAGGACCTTGCCCGACGCCGCCGATGTGGCGTCTTTGCCCAATGGTGCGGCCGCCGCCCGAGCTCGTACAGCGCGCACCACGCCGCCAGCGACAACATCGTCCAGTAGACCGGCGTAAACAGGCAAAGCTTCCAGAAGCTGCGCCGGTCCCTGGGTTTCAGGGCAAGCCAGCCCAGCACCAGGAAGGCGCCGTAGCCGAGCAGGATGCTGATCACGTCGAAGACGACGAGGTAGGACGCCCACAACCCCATCGGAACATCGAACAGGATCTGCACCGCCAGGCCGACAAGCATCGCGATCAGCACCAGGTGCAGCAGCGATGACAGCACCATTCCGGCAAACAGGATCTGGGTGACGATAAAGGACACCCTGGGCAGCTCGGCCGCCAGCGTGCGCGGGTCGCGCATATGCACCAGCCAGGTCTGCATCCAACCCTTGAACCAGCGCACGCGTTGCCGATGCCATGTGGCGACATCCTCGGGCGCGTCCTCTCGGGTCGGGCATGACAACGTCTCGCAGCGATAGCCGCAGCGGGCGAGCCGGAGCCCCAGATCGGCATCCTCGGTGACGTTGTAAGGGTCCCAGCCACCGATCTCTTCCAGCACGTCGCGGCGGAAATGGTTGGAGGTACCGCCAAGCGGCAGCATGATCTGGTTGTGCGCAAGCCAGGGCAGAAGGCCGCGAAACAGCGCCGCGTACTCAAAGCCGTACATATTGGCGATCATGTTCGCACCGCGATTGGAGATATCGAGCGGCGCCTGCAGGCAGGCAAGGTCTGGTCCTGCCGCGGCAAAACGCTGCCACGCCTCGGCAAGCTGCATCGGGTGTGGCCGGTCCTCCGCATCGTAGATGACGATGACCTCGCCGCGGGTCAGCGGCAGGGCATAGGCCAGCGCCTTGGGCTTCGTGCGCGGCAATGACGGCGGCACCAACACGACCTCGACATTGCCGCGCAGGGGATGCGCGGTAATGGCTGCGATGGTTTCGGCGTCGTCCGCCTCGCAGATCAGCTTGATTTCAAGCTTGCTGCGCGGCCATTGCACATTGCTGAGCCCAACCAGCAGTTCGGGCACAACCTCGGCTTCCTTGTAGAGCGCGACCAGCACCGAATAGACCGGCAAACGCGGTGAAAGCGGCAGCGAGATCGGCGACGGCGTTGCCGGCGGTCGCCAGACGGCGGCGATGGCGCGCAACGCCGCGCAAGCAATGAAGACACTCACCAAAAACAGGTGGACGACAAACAGCGCCAGCATTGGCATCGTGGCAAAGGCGGCCGGCAAAAATACAGTCAGCATGCCGAGGCTGTAGCTCTGCCATGGCCAGAAGACGTTGCGAGCCGAGCAGTCCGGCCACCTGTCGTGCAGATTGGCCAGTGCAAACCGCGTCAGCATCGGCTGCGAGCGCACCAACAAGGCGGCGCGCAGCACCGACGGCGCAACCACCTTGATGCGGCGGCTGAAATCGGCGCTGGCGATGCGTCGCTTCTTCAGCCGGCTCCAGCCCTCCTGATCGGGCGCGACGAGCAGGCTGTACTGCCCTGGCGCCTCGTACAGCTTGGCAACCATGACGCGGCCGTCGGGATCAAACTGCGCCCAGCACGCCCTGTCGTTCATCATCAGGCGTCGTGGATCGACCGACTTCAGATAGCCAACGCCGGTCTCCTGCGCCATCGCGGCAAAGTAGGCATGCTCGGAAACAAAACCCGAGACCAGAAGCTCCGCCTGGAAAGTGGTGCCGTGGAAGGCCGCGCGCGACGCGATGCCGAGGCGCTGGGAATCGGAAACCCTGAGCCGGTCAAGCGCCGCCTGCAACTCCGGCAGGGCTGCCAGCGCGGCATCATAGGCGTCGATGCCGTTGTCGTTTGCTTCGACGACGGCCGGGGGCTCGATGAATGTTGGCGCGTAATGCGGGGCGGGCAAAGAAAAAACGGGGCGGATGGTCGCGTGACTGGAGTCAACCGCAACCATCACGCACCCACGGCCTGCGAGCCGTAAATTTGGATACTACGACAGTAATCGAACCAAGCCACGCCAGCTGCATCAAGCAGCCCGCACGCATAGGCGCGTCCTCCCCAAGGCGACCGGTCCAGTTCCATTGCAACACCCCCATGCTGCAATTCCCCGAGGGCGATTATGCATATTAGCCCCTTTGAGGCCATGCCCCGAATGGGTGAGACGCCGACTAATTAATATAAATTGTTGTTTCTGCTGTGGGGGTTGCGTCCCTTGTCGTGCGTTGCTGCACAATCGCTTTGCCTACGCGCAATGACGACGTTAAAGCTTCTGCCTGACATCACAATAACGCGCGTCCATGCCGGCTGCGCGGCAACCGAGGCCCGGAGCAGCCATGAACCCCGCACCGCTGATGCTTGCGATCGTCATGTCGCTCGCAGCACTGCTTGGCCCGGCCCAATCGGCCGAGCCGCAGGTGCCGGTGCTGTGGGACAGCAAGGAGCGGCTGCCCAAGCCGGACCTTTCGACGCTGCCGCGCCTGCGCTTCCTGACCACGACCGATTTCCCGCCCTTCAACTTCATCGACAAGGCCGGCCGTCTGTCGGGTTTCCACGTCGATCTCGCCCGCGCCATCTGTGCTGAACTGGGCATCGCCGAGAAGTGCCAGATCCAGGCCCTGCCATGGGACGAACTCGGCGGCGCGCTGAATGCGGGCGACGGCGAAGCGCTCATCGCGGGTGTGCCGGCAACCGCCGAAACACGCGAAAAATACGCCTTCTCACGGCCCTACCTCCAGTTCCCGGCGCGCTTCATCATGAAGAAAGCGCAAGCCGTCACCGAACCGCTTGTCGACAAGCTACGCGACAAGCGCGTCGGCGTGCTTGCCGGCTCGGCTCATGAGCGGGTGCTGCGCGACTATTTCGGCAATCTGAAGATCGTCACCTACGCCAAGCCCGACTGGCTCAACGCCGACCTCAAGGACGGCAAGCTCGACGCCGTCTTCGGCGACGGCATGCGCTTGTCATTCTGGCTGAGCGGCACTGATGCCGCCGGCTGCTGCCGCTTTGCCGGCGGGCCTTATCTTGCGCCCGAATATCTCGGCACCGGGCTTGCGATCGCGACCAAGCCGGACAATGCTGCCCTTGCCGCAGCCTTCGATTACGCGCTGCACGAGATCTCGGCCAAGGGCACCTTCGCCGAGCTCTATCTCCGTTATTTCCCGGTCAGCTTCTTCTAAGCGGTCCGTCAGGTCAGGGTGCGGTGGCGGGCCTTGGTGGCGCGCTCGATCGCCGCGATCGTCAGCGCATCGACGCTCAGATGATGGCGCAGGCGCTGCAGGATGCGCACCTCCTCCATCCGCATTTCGAGGTCGACCGAAGCCACCTCGAAGGCGGCCGCATAGGCGGTGTCGTGCAGCCGCTCTGGAATTGCCTTGCGCGCCAGCTCGAGCGCGCCGTCCAGCCCCGGCTCCTCATGCAGCAGTTCCTGGCAGTCCTGCGCCACCGCGATCAGACGCTTGTCATCGAAATCCATGAAGATCGGCCATGATTTGACCACCTCGCCGATCCGCGCCAGCTCGACATCGGTCATGTCGCGGTCGGAAGCTGATGTGATGACCATCAGGTAGATCAGCGCCTCGTGGGCGGTCGGCAAGGGCATGGAGTTCTCCAGAGCGTTAGATGCCATCAGAACTTAGGAACGCTGCCCCGCCGCTGCAACGAAAAATGGCCGGAATCGTTGACGCCCGCGGCCTGCGCGCATAGAGCATGCCCTCTTCGGCGGAAACTCCGCCCAACGAAAAGGGCTCTCGACATGACGAGATCAAACATCATCGATCTCAACCCCGAACTCCTCACGGCAGCGGCTGAAAGCAAAGCCTGGCCGTTCGAGGAGGCCAAAAAGATTGTCGAGCGCTACAAAGGCAAGGAATATCCTGACACCGTGCTGTTCGAGACCGGCTACGGCCCGTCCGGCCTGCCGCATATCGGCACCTTCGGCGAAGTGGCGCGCACCACCATGGTGCGCCATGCCTTCCGCGTGCTGACCGAAGACAAGGTCAAGACGAAGCTGCTTTGCTTCTCCGACGACATGGACGGCATGCGCAAGATCCCCGATAACGTGCCGGACCGCGCGTTCCTCGAGCCGCATCTGCACAAGCCGCTGACGGCAGTGCCCAATCCCTTCGGCGGCGACTATGCCAGCTTCGGCGACCACAACAACGCGATGCTGTGCCGCTTCCTCGATACCTTCGGCTTCGAATACGAGTTCGCCAGCGCGACCGAGTACTACAAGGCAGGCAAGTTCGACGCGATGCTGATGCGCGCCGCCGAGCGCTTCGACCAGATCATGGCGGTGATGCTGCCGACGCTGGGTGAGGAGCGCCAGGCGACCTACAGCCCGTTCCTGCCGATCTCGCCGAAGAGCGGCCGCGTGCTCTATGTGCCAATGAAGCATGTCGACGCCAAGGCCGGCACCATCACCTTCGACGACGAAGGTACCGAAACCACGCTCTCGGTCACCGGCGGCAAGGTCAAGCTGCAGTGGAAGCCGGATTTCGGCATGCGCTGGGCAGCGCTCGGCGTCGATTTCGAGATGTTCGGCAAGGACCACCAGACCAACGCGGTGATCTACGACCGCATCTGCAACCTGCTTGGCGGCCATGCGCCGGAGCATTTCGTTTACGAACTGTTCCTCGACGAGAACGGCCAGAAGATCTCGAAGTCGAAAGGCAACGGCCTGACCATCGACGAGTGGCTGACCTATGCGCCGACCGAGAGCCTCGGGCTCTACATGTACCAGCGCCCGCGCCAGGCAAAGAAGCTCTACTTCGACGTCATCCCGCGCGCCGTCGACGAGTACTACACCTTCCTGTCGGCCTATCAGCGCCAGGAATGGAAGGAACGGCTGGGCAATCCGGTCTGGCACATGCATGACGGCAACCCGCCGCTCTTTGACATGCCGGTGCCGTTCTCGATGCTGCTCAACCTTGTCAGCGCCTCCAACGCACATGACAAGGCGGTGCTGTGGGGCTTCATCTCGCGCCATGCGCCTGGCGTGACGCCCGAGACGCATCCCGAGCTCGACAAGCTGACCGGCTATGCCGTCCGCTACTTCGACGATTTCGTCAAGCCGACCAAGACCTTCCGTGCGGCCGACGACGTCGAGCGCGCGGCACTGGAAGCGCTGGAAAAGGTGCTCGCCGGCCTCCCGGCTGGCGCCGACGGCGAAGTGATCCAAAACGCCTCGCTCAACGTCGCGCGCGGGATCGAGCGTTACCAGGATCACACCAAGAAGAGCCCGGAAGGCGGCCCCGGCGTCTCCGGTGCGTTCTTCCAGATGATCTACCAAGTGCTGATCGGCCAGGAACGCGGACCGCGCTTCGGCTCGTTCGCAGCACTTTACGGCATCGCCGAAACCCGGGCGCTGATCACCAAGGCGCTGGAAGGCAAGCTGGCCGCGTAATCCGCGCGGCGCGCCTTTCGAGTTACCCTTCTCCCTGCCCTGTGTGGGGAGAAGGCAACGGTATGTGGATCAAAGGGACAAGGGCGTTTCAGTAGCCCTCATGGTGAGCCTGTCGAACCACGAGGGCGCCAGGCACCTTTTCCGCCAGCCCCAAACCTGTGGTTCGATAACCCTTTGGGAGGCTGCCATCCGGCCGGGTGAAGCACTCAAAGCCCATCGACAATTCAGCGCCAAGCGCCCTCGTGGTTCGACAGGCTCACCATGAGGGCTACTGGATGCCGTGGCGCTCCCATTTTCTCGCCAGGCAAGGCAAACCCCGGAGCGGTGCCGGCACCGCCTGAGCTATTGTGCCGGCACTTCGACCGCCGGCTCTGTCGGCGGCGGCTCGACAGCGGGCAGGCTCGTTCCCGTTGGCGTGAGCGTCATTTCGATGCGTGTCGGCACCGGCCCGAAGATGCCCTTCTTCTCTGCCTCGGCCTTCTGCCCCGCCTCGGCATAGGGCCCGCCGGTCTCGGCCTTGGCCCAGCCATTGGCGACCAGCCACTCGCCGATATCCTGCTTGCCGACCCGGCAGCGGGCGACGATCACGCCGCGTTCAGTGTCGGGTGGCACATCACAAACCACGGCGCGAGAGCGCAGGAAGCCGCGAAACGCCGTCCGCGCGCGCATGCCGCAGTTCCATTCCTTGCCCTCGAACGTACAGCTCTCGCCTGCCTCCACCGGGGTCACGCCCGATATGGCCACACTGAAGCCCTTGGCCTCGATCAGCCCGGCGGCCGATGCCACCGGCTGGAATAGTGTCGTGCCGTCCCAGTCGTCGGGCATCTTGGGCTTGGGCGGCAGTGCGAGGCTGAGTTCGCTCAACGGCGGACGCGGTGCCTCGCGCACGAGGTCGCCCTGTTCGAGCGGCGGTGGGGCGATATCCTCGGGCGCGACCGGACGCGACGCCACTTCCGCATCAAGCGTCTCCGGCTCAACTGCCGACGTGTTGCCTTCTTCAGGTGGCAGCATTTCCGGGATGTCGTTTTCGTCGATGACGTCGATCTCAGGTGCTTCGATCGCCGCGAGCCTGTGCCCGCCCATGGTGACGAGCAAGGTCGCGATGCCGAACCCTACGGCGGCGACGGCTATGGCTGCCGGACGCACCTTACTGGCTCGCCCACACGATGCGCGCCACCCATTCGACCTCGTGGGTCTGGAAACGCCTGACCGGATGCTCGGGATTGAGCGACACCAGTTCGATAAGCGCTTGCGTCTGGCGTTCCAGCACCTTGGCCATCACCTCGCCCGAGATCGTCTTGACCACCACGCGGTCGCCCTTGCGCACGACAGCACCCGGCTCGACGATCAGAACGTCGCCATTGCGGTAGAGCGGGAGCATCGAGTCGCCCTGCACCTCAAGCGCATAGGAACTCTCGGTCGCCCGTGCCGGAAGCTCGATCAGGTCCCAGCCCTGGCCTGCAGGAAAACCGGCATCGTCGAAGAAACCGCCCGCGCCTGCCTGCGCGAAACCGAGCAACGGCACACCGGCTGCCCGTTCCCGCGCCCTGGCCCTGTTGACAGTTCTCGCGGGCTCGACAAACCCCAGGAACTCCTCGAGCGAGGAGTTGGTGGCTTCGATGATCTTGGCGAGCGACTCGGTCGAAGGCCAGCGCGGCCGTCCGTCGACGGACTGGCGCTTGGATTTGTTGAACGCTGTCGAGTCGAGCCCAGCCTTCTTGGCAAGGCCCGATGCCGAAAGCGAATAGCGCTCGGCGAGAGCGTCGATCGCGGCCCAGACACGTTCATGCGAGAGCATGGCGCTCCCCTTTGGACAGGAAAAAATACCTTTCCGAGTATTAGCCATGCCGGCAGCGGTTGTCTACCAGAACCGCCGCGAGGCCGGCAGTTTCCTTTTGCTTGGGCCATTTGGCCCATGATAGGGTGGCCCTCATGAAGGATGGCAAGTCCACGGCTGGCTCCAAGCCTACTTTTGGTATGCTTACCCGCGAGCGCGGCGAAAAGATCAGCGCCGTCGAAGGGTTGAAGCTGTCGCCACGGATGCAAGCCATCCTCTCGCGCCCAGGCCTTACCGGCGACCAGCGCCGTGCGTTGATCCGCAATGCGTTCGCCGCCAAAAGCAGCGAGTAGCTGTGGCCTACACGGCTGAGCACGATCCGCTATGTTATCCCGATACAACCGTGCTGCGAAACAAGCTCGGCCTTCTCACCCAGGCAGAGCTTGATGAATTCGAACTTGCAGTGTCATTGACGCGAGCAGACGAACTTTGGCCAACGGGCTTGCTCGACTATGACCATTACAAGGCCCTGCACCGGCACCTTTTTCAAGATGTATATGAGTGGGCAGGGCAACCGCGCACGATCCGCATCGGGAAGGATGGCAACTGGTTTTGCTATCCAGAATACATTGATCAGCACATGCATCAGATATTCAATAAACTGATGCAGGCCAACTATCTTGCCAGCATTTCAGCGCAGGAATTCGCTGAACAAGCAGCGCATGTCCTTGCCGAAATCAACGCGGTCCATCCCTTTCGGGAAGGCAATGGCCGAACACAACTGGCTCTGCTTAGCATTCTCGCCAACAATGCCGGACAGCATTTCAATGACGATGCGCTTGAGCGTGACCGCGTCATCAAGGCCATGACCGACAGCTTTTCGGGCGACGAACAACCGCTGGCGCAGCTGATTGCCGACATCATCCGTGGCCGACCATAGGGACTGGCCAGACATCAATCAGACGCCCGCGCGACATCAGTCCTTCGACTTCGCCAGAGTGCGCAGGCCCTTGTGCGACGCGATGAAGATACTCTCCTCTTCGCTCGCACCGCGCGGGGTGATGTCGGCGCCGAGTTCGCGCACCAGCTCGTCGATCTGCACGAAACGGCGGCTGGACCGGTCATAGACGCCAGCACTGGTCATGATCAGCGCCGCAGTTTCGCCATTCTCAAGCACGAAGCGGTGCTTGCCGATCACCTCGGATCCGTTCCAGGTCTCGATCGAGGACACCACCTCGAAGCGCTTCCACAGCCTGATCTCGCGCACGAACACCGTTTGCAGCCCACCCAGCATCGGCGCCCAGCCGCGCTTGCGGGCGAGCTCGATCAGGCCCGAGCGCATGAAGATGTCGATGCGGCCGACATCGGCCAGCATCATGTAGCGCGCATTGTTGAGATGCATGTTGAAGTCGATGTCGGTCGGCAGGCAGCGGAACGACAGCCGGCCCTCATCGCCAAAACGGTAAGGGCCGCGACGAGCTTTCGTCGCGGCCATGCGTGCCAGTCTTGCCCAGACGTACATGCTGCCTCAGGCCGCCTTCTTTTCCTCGGCCTTCGCGTAAGGATCGAAGCGCTGGTAGAAGGTCTCGCCCTTCTCGGCCATGTCGAGCAGCAGCTTGGGTGCCTTGAACTCGGCGCCGTATTTCTTCTGCAGCTCCTTGGCGATCTTGACGAACTTCTTGGCGCCGATGCCGTCGATGTAAGACAGCGCGCCACCCGTGTAGGGCGCGAAACCGAAGGCCAGGATCGAGCCGACATCCGCCTCGCGCGGGTCGGTGACGATGCCCTCTTCCATCACCCGCACCGCTTCCAGCGCGATGACCGAAAGCAGGCGCTGCTTGAGCTCCTCGACGTCGACCTTTTCCGGAGCGAGTTGCGGATAGAGGTCCTTGAGGCCCGGCCACAGCTTCTTCTTCGCCGGTTTCGCCGAGTAATCGTAGAAGCCCTTGGTGTTCTTGCGGCCGAGGCGGCCGTGGGTGTCGACCATGGTGTTGATCAGCGCCATCTGGCGCGGATCGACGGCCTTTTCGCCGAGATCCCTGATCGTCTGCTTCATGATCTTCTGGGCGAGGTCGACAGCTGTCTCGTCGGTCAGCGCCAGCGGACCGACCGGCATGCCGGCAGCCTTGGCGGCGTTTTCGATCATCGCCGCCGGCACGCCTTCGATCAGCATCTTGAAGGCTTCCGACATGTAGCGCAGCACGCAGCGATTGACGTAGAAGCCGCGCGTGTCGTTGACGACGATCGGCGTCTTCTTGATGGCGCGAACGAAGTCCATCGCCACCGCCAGCGCCTTGTCGCCGGTCTTCTTGCCCATGATGATCTCGACCAGCATCATCTTGTCGACAGGCGAGAAGAAGTGGATGCCGATGAAGTTCTTCGGGCGGGCCGAGTTCTTGGCCAGCGAGGTGATCGGGATGGTCGAGGTGTTCGAGGCGAACACCGCCGACGACTTGATCACGGCCTCCGCCTTCTCGGTGGTGACCTTCTTGACTTCCGAATCCTCGAACACCGCCTCGACCACCAAGTCGCATCCGGCGAGGTCGGCATAGTCGGCGCTCGGCGTGATCAGCGACAACAGCTTTTCGCGATCCTCGGCCTTGGCGCGGCCCTTCTTGACCTGCTCCGAGATCAGGCTGTCGGAATGTGCCTTGCCCTTGTCGGCAGATTCCTGGTCGCGGTCGACCAGCACAACCGGGATGCCGGCCTTGGCCGTGACATAGGCGATACCAGCGCCCATGAAGCCGGCACCGATGATGCCGATTTTCTTGAACTTGGTATCGGCGATGCCCTCGGGACGGCGCGCGCCCTTGTTCAGCTCCTGCAGCGACACAAACAGCGAGCGGATCATCGCCGCCGCTTCCTTGGTCTGCATGATTTCGGTGAAGTAGCGCTGCTCGATGCGCAGGCCGGTGTCGAACGGCACCAGCAGGCCCTCATAGACCGACTTCAGGATCGCGGTCGCGGCCGGGTAGTTGCCATAGGTCTCGCGGCGCAGGATGGCGATTGCCGGCGGCCAGAGATTGGCGCCCGCCGCCGAATAGACCGGACCGCCGGGCAGCTTGAAGCCCTTCTCGTCCCAGGGCTGGACCGGCTTCAGGCCATTCTTGATCATCGCCTTGGCGGTTTCGACCAGCTTCTTGGGCTCGGCGATCTCGTGGATCAGGCCCATGCTCTTGGCCTTCTGCGGCGACAGCGTCTGGCCCGACGTCAGCATCTGCAGCGCCTGCTGCGGGTCGGTCAGCCTGGGCACGCGCTGAGTGCCGCCGGCGCCTGGGAAGATGCCGACCTTGACTTCCGGCAGGGCCATCTTGACCTTGTCCGAGTCAGCCGCGACACGGCCATGGCAAGCCAGCGACAATTCAAACGCGCCGCCCATGCAGGTGCCGTTGATCGCCGAGACCCACGGCTTGCCAGAGGTCTCGAGCTTGCGCCACAGGCCGCCCATGCGGCCGGCATTGTCGAACAGAAGCTTGGCCGCCTTTTCCGGATCCTTGGCCTTCTCCTTGGCGAAGATCTTGAGCATCTTCTGCAGCATGGTGAGGTCGGCGCCGCCGGAGAAGGTCTCCTTGCCCGAGGTGATGACAGCGCCCTTGATGCCGGCATCCGCCACCACCTGGTCGATGATCTTGTCGAGCTCGTTCATCACCTCTTCGGTGAAGACGTTCATCGAGCGGTCGGGCATGTTCCAGGTAACGAGCGCGACGCCATCGGCATCGGTTTCGACCGTGAAGTTGGTGTAGGTCATGTCTGTCTCCTTCCGGCCGAAATCAAACGCGTTCGATGATCGTTGCGGTGCCCATGCCGGCGCCGATGCACAGCGTCACGAGAGCAGTGTTCAGGTCGCGGCGCTCGAGCTCGTCGAGCACGGTGCCGAGGATCATCGCGCCGGTGGCACCGAGCGGGTGGCCCATGGCAATCGCGCCGCCATTGACGTTGATCTTGTCGTGCGGGATCTCGAAGGCCTGCATATAGCGCAGCACCACCGAGGCGAAGGCCTCGTTGAGCTCGAACAGGTCGATGTCGGAGATCTTCATCTTGGCGCGCTTGAGCAGCTTCTCGGTGACGTCGACCGGACCGGTCAGCATCATCGCCGGCTCGGAGCCGATGTTGGAGAAGGCGCGGATGCGGGCGCGCGGCTTGAGCCCCATGGTCTTGCCGGCCTTCTTGGAGCCGAGCAGCACGGCGGCGGCACCGTCGACGATGCCCGACGAGTTGCCGGCATGGTGGACGTGGTTGATCTCTTCGAGTTCGGGATAACGCTGCACGGCGATCGCGTCGAAGCCGCCCATCTCGCCGGGCATGACGAAGGACGGGTTGAGCTGGCCGAGCGACTGCATGTCGGTTGTCGGGCGCATGTGCTCGTCATGGTCGAGGATGGTCAGGCCGTTCTGGTCCTTGACCGGCACGACCGACTTCTTGAAATAGCCCTTCTCCCACGCCTTGGCCGCACGCTTCTGGCTCTCCACCGCATAGCCGTCGACGTCGTCACGCGAGAAGCCATATTTGGTGGCGATCAGGTCGGCGGAAACGCCCTGCGGCATGAACCAGGCCGGCATGCCGACCGAAGGATCCATGAACCAGGCGCCGCCCGACATGCCCATGCCGACGCGCGACATCGATTCCACGCCGCCGGCAATGACGATCTCGTCGGCGCCCTGGGCGATCTTGGCGGCACCGAAATTGATGGCGTCGAGACCGGAGGCGCAGAAGCGCGAGATCTGCATGCCCGGCGCCTTGTTGTCGTAGCCGGCCTCGAAGGCGGCCGAGCGCGGGATCACCGAACCGGCTTCGCCGACCGGGTCGACGCAACCAAAGATGATGTCGTCGACCTGGGCAGTATCGAGCCCGTTGCGGTCGCGCAGTGCTTCCAACACCTTGGCGCCAAGGCGCACCGCCGGCACTTCGTGCAGCGATCCGTCCTTCTTGCCCTTGCCGCGCGGCGTGCGCACGGCGTCATAGACAAAAGCGTCAGCCATTTTCTTGCTCCTCGTTTTCGGATCGCGGCTCAGAGCGAGCGGGCGATCAGCAACTTCATGATCTCGTTGGTGCCGCCATAGATGCGCTGTACGCGAGCGTCGCGATACATGCGGGCGATCGGGTATTCATTCATATAACCATAGCCGCCGAACAATTGCAGGCATTCGTCGACGATCTTGCACTGCAGGTCCGACAGCCAATACTTGGCCATCGAAGCAGTTACCGGATCGAGCCCACCGGAAATGTGACGGGCAACGCAGTCATTGTAGAAGACGCGCCCGATCGTCGCTTCGGTCTTGAGTTCGGCCAGCTTGAACTGGGTATTCTGGAAGTCGAGGATCGCCTTGCCGAAGGCCTTGCGGTCCTTGACGTAGTCGATGGTCTCGGCGAGCGCGCGCTCGATCATGGCGATCGCGCCGGTGCCGATCTGCAGCCGCTCCTGCGGCAATTGCTGCATCAGCTGGACGAAGCCCTGCCCTTCCTCGGAACCGAGCAGGTTGGACGTCGGCACGCGCACGTCGTTGAAGAACAGTTCGGAGGTGTCGTTGGCCTTCAGCCCGATCTTGTCGAGGTTGCGACCGCGCTCGAAACCGTCGACCTCGTCGGTCTCGACGACGATCAGCGAGGTGCCCTTGGCGCCCTTGGACGGGTCGGTCTTGGTCACCAGAATGATCAGGTTGGCGTGCTGGCCGTTGGTGATGAAGGTCTTCGACCCGTTGATGCGGTAGTGGTTGCCATCCTTTTCGGCGCGCGTCTTGACGCCCTGCAGGTCGGAGCCGGCACCCGGCTCTGTCATGGCGATGGCGCCGATCAGCTCGCCCGTCGCCATCTTGGGCAGCCACTTCTTCTTCTGCTCTTCCGAGCCGTAATGCAGGATGTAGGGCGCGACGATCGAATTGTGCAGGGCGATGCCAAAGCCATCGACGCCGACATGGCCGATCGCCTCGATGATCGCGCTCTCATGGGCGAAAGTGCCGCCCGAACCGCCATATTCCTCCGGCATCGAAGCACAGAGCAGGCCGGCAGCGCCGGCTTTCTCCCAGCTCGCGCGGTCGACCATCTCGTTCTTCTCGAACGCATCGTAGTGCGGCAGGATTTCCTCCGACATGAAACGGTGCGCCATGTCGTAGAGCATCGCCACGTCGTCCGCCGCCCAGGCGGGCTTGGGCAGTCCGAGAATTTCAGCAGGATTGGTCATGCTTCCGATCCATTTTCTGCGGCGATGGCGCCGACGTCCCCCTCCCCCTTGAGGGGAGGGTGGCCGCGAAGCGGTCGGGTGGGGTCACCGACCAGTCTAGCGGCCTTTTCCCTCACCATTTGCGCAACGTGCCAAGCACTGTTCATTACATCTGGCTGGTCAATCCTGAGGACCTTGTAGCCGAGAGATTTCAGATACGCGTCTCGATTTGCATCGTGCCGCTTGCCGCTGTCGGTCTCGTGGGTATCTCCATCAACTTCCACAACAAGCTGCACCAGCGGGCAGACGAAATCGACGATGTAGGGACCGATGGGGGCCTGCCGTCGGAACTTGAACCCACCAGCCTTCAAGTCACGCAATTCGTGCCAGAGCAGATTTTCCGCCTTGGTCGCATGGTTGCGCAACGACCGCGCCTTCTGGCGCATTTCGAAGCTGACGCGGGTTCTGGGCACTGCACCAATCCTCCCACCTTATGTCGCCCGGCCCGGCGTTAGCGCACGGCCGCGATGACCCCACCCGGCCCTACGGGCCACCCTCCCCTCAAGGGGGAGGGGCTACCTCAACCCTCGATCAGAACGCCTCCGCGGCGAGCGCCATCATGGTCGCCGAACCGGTCGACAGGCGCGCCAGATGCGCCGAGGTCTCGGGCATCACGCGCTCCATGAAGTAGCGGCCGGTGACCAGCTTGGTCTCGTAGAAATCGGCCGAACCGTTGGCGCCGGTCGCCAGCTTGTCCTGCGCCGTCTTGACCATCCGGCCCCACATGTAGCCCAGCGCCACAAGGCCGAAGAGGTGCATGTAGTCGGTCGAGGCGGCGCCGGCATTATCGGGATTGGCCATGCCGTTCTGCACCAGCCACATGGTCGCGGCCTGCAGGTCGTTGAGACCCTTCTTCAGCCCCTTGGTGTAGGGAGCCATCTGCTCGTCGCCGCGATTGGCCTCGCAGAACTCGCCGACTTCCTTGAAGAAGGCCTGCACGGCGCGGCCGCCATTGAGGCCGAGCTTGCGGCCGACGAGGTCGAGCGCCTGCACGCCATTGGCGCCTTCATAGATCATGGCGATGCGGGCATCGCGCACGAACTGGCTCATGCCATGCTCTTCAATGTAGCCATGGCCGCCGAACACCTGCTGTGCCATGACAGCGTGCTCGAAGCCCTTGTCGGTCAGCACGCCCTTCACGACAGGCGTCATCAGGCCCATGTGGTCGTCGGCGGCCTGGCGCTCGGCGCCGTCCTCGGAGCGGTGTGCAACGTCGGAGTTGATCGCGGTCCACAGCACCAAGGCGCGGCCGGCCTCGTTGAAGGCCTTCATGGTCATCAGCTTGCGGCGGATGTCGGGGTGGACGATGATCGGGTCGGCCTTCTTGTCAGGCGCCTTCGGGCCGGTCAGCGAACGGCCCTGGATGCGGTCCTTGGCGTAGGCGACGGCGTTCTGGTAGGCGACCTCGGAGACCGCCAGGCCCTGCAGGCCGACGCCGAGGCGCGCTTCGTTCATCATCGTGAACATCGCCTTCAGGCCGCCATTGGCCTCGCCGAGCAGGAAGCCGTTCGCCTCGTCATAGTTCATGACGCAGGTCGAGTTGCCGTGGATGCCCATCTTCTCTTCGATCGAGCCGCACGAAACCGTGTTGCGGTCGCCGGGGTTGCCCGAAGCATCGAGGTTGAACTTCGGCACGATGAACAGCGAGATGCCCTTCACGCCTTCCGGCGCGCCCTCGATGCGGGCCAGCACCAGATGGATGATGTTATCAGACATGTCGTGCTCGCCGGCCGAGATGAAGATCTTCTGGCCGGAAATCTTGTAGGAGCCATCGCCGTTCGGCACCGCCTTCGAACGCAGCAGGCCGAGGTCGGTGCCGCAATGCGGCTCGGTCAGGTTCATGGTGCCAGTCCAGGCGCCCTCGACCATCTTCGGCAGCCAGGTGGCCTTCTGCTCGTCCGAGCCATGCACGAGGATCGCGGCCATCGCGCCTTGCGTCAGGCCGGGATACATCATCAGCGCCATGTTGGCCGCCGACATGTATTCGCCGACCGCCGAGTGAACGGTGTAGGGCAGGCCCTGGCCGCCATGCTCGACCGGCACGGCGAGACCCATCCAGCCGCCTTCGCGATACTGGTCGAAGGCTTCCTTGAAACCCTTGGGCGTGGTGACCGAGCCGTCGTCGTTGCGGACGCAGCCTTCCATGTCGCCGACGCGGTTGAGCGGATGCATGACGTTTTCGGCGAGCTTGGCGCCCTCGGCGAGGATCGCTTCGAGCACGTCGGGGCTGGCGTCGGAGAAACCGGCAAGGTTGCTGTAGCGCTCGTAGCCGAGCACGTCGTTGAGCACAAAAAGGGTGTCTTGGACCGGCGCGCGGAATATCGGCATTGCTCTTCCTCCAGCAAATGTGAGCCGGTTCCGGCCAGACGGTATGCGACGGGGAACCGCTTGTCGAACCGCGATTAGCAAAAATTGACGTTTGCGTAAACGTCAATTTTGGTGAATTCGTCTCCCATTCGATTTTTCCGTGGATTTAGGTGGTTTTGCAGCTGGTTCGCTGGCTCTTGCGGCGGCATGAACCAGTCGCGCAAATGCAAGGCGAAGCCGATCAAGGAGTGCAATCCCCGCTAGCGAGACATATCCTGGAAATTGATCTGAGCGCACGGTTGCTCGCCATATCGCCTGTTTTTGGACCGGCACTGACGTCGTGACCTTCACGGCATGGATTCCCGACACTCTCCGCTCCCTACGGTCGCTCACGAGGTCGGGAATGACGGATCGCAGGTATCTGCTCGGCCAACCTTACCCCTGCCAAAATGCCGGCTCCGCCAATCACTGAGGTTGGAGACTTGCGAAGGCATCCCCTGCAATCCGTCATTCCCGACCTCGTGAGCGAGCAACGCGAGCGGAGAGTGTCGGGAATCCATGCCGTGCCGTCGATGAAGCCAATGCAGGTCCAGGAATTGGCCTAGCCCCCCGAGAGGATGCATGCCTCAAACGCAAAACGACCCGGCACAGTCTCCCGCGCCGGGTCGTTTCAGAAAAGCGAAATCGCCCGATTAGCTGGCAGCGCTTGCCTGCACGGCGGTGCGCTCGGCCAGCAGCTGGCGGACGACATTCATGTGGTTGTTCAGCTCGCCGATCGCCTCGTCGAGCAGCTGGCGCTGCTTCTGCAGGCGGCCGAGCTGCTTGTCCGATTTGTCGAGCGTCAGGCGCAGCTGCTTGGCGTTGGTGCCGGTCGGATCGTAGAGGTCGATCATCTGCTTGACGTCGCGCAGCGAGAAACCGACCTTCCTGCCGAGCAGGATCAGCTTCAGCCGCGCGCGGTCGCGGCGGGTGTAAAGGCGCGTCGCACCCTCACGCTTGGGGTTGAGCAACCCCTTGTCTTCGTAGAAACGCAGCGTCCGCAAGGTGACGCCATACTTCTTTGCCATTTCACCGATGCGGACATAGTCCTCACCGGAGAGATTGTTTTCATTGGCCGCAACATCGGCGACCGATACAAGCTTCATCATCTACTCTGCTATCCCCAATTGCGAGCAAAGGCGGCGGGGCCGGCCAGGTGCTCTGATGGAAGCCGCAGGGGGCGGGGCTTCCGATCGTGGTTTCTATGTAAATGCTTCCAAAGACGGTGATCTGTACACGTCTTACGTTTACGTAAATGCTATAACGATACCGCCTACCCTACGCAAGGGAAATCTGGCCGATTTCACCGACAAGACGGTTACACAACGTCGCACTTTCTTAAGTTTGGTTAAGAGCTTGTTTACCACGTTGAGGGAAATGTACGCGTGTCGGTTCCCCCGTGGTCATCATGTATCGAATTGTTCACGGTTTCGGAGGGCGGCGAAAAGCCCCGGAAGCCCAGTTCCGTGGTCCTCTCGCAGCCTCCGTTTCCGGCAAGGATTTAGACTTCTGGTTCCGACACCAGCACTCTGGCCAACGGGCGTTTCGATGAACAGCAAGCGGTCCTATCTCGACAGCCTTAACGATGGCAGGCAGCGCCGCCCGCACGCGTCGCTCGACCAGCTCAACCGTTCCCTGGAAAATCTCGAAGCGCGGCTCGAACGCGCCCGCGAGGAAAGTGCCGAGACCTATCGCACGCCGCCGCCGCGCCAGGCGCCGCCGGCCGGTTACACGCCGCGCGGCGAATATGGCCGCAGCGCGCCTTACGAACGCCCCTACCAGACCATCGCCCGCGACATCGACCGCGCCCGCGACCAGGAGGACGGCGTTGCCGCCGTCGGCAAGATCGCCGGCGAACTCCGCGCGCTGCGCGAAGAGATGCGCCACCAGATGAGCACCGGGCTGCAGCGCGAATTCGACCTGTTGCGCAAGGACATCGACCGCGCCAGCCAGGCAGGTGCCGCCGGCGGCCAGGCTGTCGAACTCGGACTTGAGCTGGAGCGGCTGTCGGGCGCCATCCACTCGCTCGCCGAACGCAGCGACGACAGAAGCGTCAACACGCTGCGCCTCGAACTCGAACAGGTCCGCCGCTCGCTTGGCGAGCTGGCGCGCGAAGAGACCGTGCTGTCGGTCGATCGCCGCTGGGACGATTTCGACCGTCGCTGGGTCGAGTTTGCCGACCGCATGTCGGCCGACGTCCGCCAGCGTCCCGAGGATCCTGCCCTTGCAGCACTTGCCGGCCGCCTCGAACAGATCAACGACGCCGTCAACAACCTGCCCGAATCGCTGTCGCTGCGCTCCATCGAAGACAAGGTCCGCACGCTTGCCGGCGCCGTCGACCAGTTCGTGCGCCAGCGCGACAGCCATGGCGACGAGATGTTCAGCCTCATCGACGAGCGCCTCGACGAAATTTCGCGCGCCATCGTTGCTTCTACGGTCGCCGCCCAGACGCCGCACTTCAATCCCGAGCCGTTCGAGCGGATCGAGGTGCGCATCGCCGCCCTCGCCCACCAGATCGAAGAGATCACCGCCGAACAGCCGACCGCCGAGATCATCGACCGCCTCAATGTGCTGTCCGAGCGCGTCGATGACATCGCACAGCGCAGCGAGATCCCCGAGCAGGCGGTCGAGCGCCTGACCCGGCAGATATCGCTGATCGCCGACAAGATCGAACGCACGCCCCAGGCACCGGACGCCGGCCTCATCTTCCAGGGCATCGAACAGCGCTTCGACGCGCTGGCCGACGTGTTCGAGCGCCGCCAGGGCGATGCCTTCGAACATGGTAATGTGCTGTTCCGCGATCTCGAACGCCGCCTCGAAGACCTGGACGAGCGCCTCGACCGCCAGTCGGTGCAGCCCGCCGCCGACCATTCAGGCATCATGGAAGCCATCGACGCGCGCTTCACCGCCTTCGCCCAGCGTCTCGAAACCAATCGCCCCGACCCATCGACAGAACTCGCGATGCGCGGCCTTGAAGCCCGCCTCGAAGACATCTCCGGCCGCCTCGAAATGTCGGCGGCGCAGGTGTCGAGCATCGACCCCGACCTGATCCGCGGCCTTGAAGCCCAGGTCAGCGAACTGACCAACCACTTGGCGCGCCCCGGCTCGCCGCTGCCCGAGTTCGAAGACATCCGCCCGCGCCTCGAAGAGGTCGAGCGCTCGATATCAGGCAACCATCAAGCGCTTGTCGAGGCAGCTCGCCAGGCCGCCGAAAATGCCGTGCGTTCGTTCTCCGGCTCGACCACCGAGACGGCGGCCGTCACGGGCCTTGCGCAGGACCTGAAGGCGCTGGAAGCGCTGACCCGCCGCTCCGACGAACGCAACGGCAAGACCTTCGAGGCGATCCACGACACGCTGCTGAAGATCGTCGACCGGCTTGGGTCGATCGAAACCAACGAAGCGCCTGCGCCTGTCGAAGCACCGCCTGCTTCAGTCGCCGAGCTACTGTCGACGACCATGCTGTCGCCCGCACCGAAGCTTTCGCTCAGCGAAACGCCGGCGCTCGACTCGGAAGCACCGGCGCCGCTGCCCGAGGCCAGCCACACCTTCGGCCGCCGCGCCAGCGACCGGCCTGACGACGACCGCCCGACGCGCAGCCCGGCCCAGGCAGCCGCCGAAGCCGCCGCCGCAGTCGCCGCGCTTGACGGTGTCCGCGCCGAAAAGAAAGAGCCGAAGCCGGCCAAGACCTCGATGTTCAGCGGTCTCGCCCGCGCCTTCACCAGCAAGAAGGCCAAGCCGCAGCCCGTTGCCACGGAAACGGCCGAACCTGTCGTCGAGACGCCGTCGCAGGCCGTCATGCTCGATGCGCCGCTCGACCCCAAGATCGCCAACCGTCCGCTGGAGCCAGGCTCCGGCGCGCCAGACCTCAACGCCATCATGCGCCGCGTCCGCGACGAACGTGGCGAGACTGTGCGTGCGAACGAGCCCGACGCGTCGAAGTCCGACTTCATCGCCGCTGCCCGGCGCGCCGCCCAGGCTGCCGCCGCCGAGGCCGATGCCGCCAAGCGCAGTTCCGACCTCAAGGGCCCGGTGCGCGCGCTGCGCATCGGCGACCTCATCAAGAAGCGCCGCAAGTCGGTGCTGATGGCCGTTGGTGCTGTCATGCTGGCGCTCGCCGGCATGCAGCTCGGCAAGGCATTCCTCAGCGACCCTGTCCAAACGGCGAGCCTCACCGCAGCACCTGTCGTGTCGCAGCCGGTCAAGGCAGCCGCGACAGCGCCGGCAAAGCCCGTCGAACTCGCCGCACTTCCGGTTCGCAATGTCGACAAGCCGGAGGTCGCCAGCGTCCCGCTCGCCGAGCCGGAGCAGATGGCCGACACGTCGATGGACCAGATACCCGCCGGCGCAGTCCTCGACCAGACCAGCACCCAGTCGATCCCGGCCCAGCCCGTCATCGCCGAGATGATCAAGCCGTCCGTCACTCCGGCCGCCTTCATGCCCGAAGCTGTCGGTCCGGAAGCGCTTCGCCAGGCTGCCAATGCCGGCGACGCCAAGGCGTTGTATGAGATGGGTTCGCGTTATGCCGAAGCCCGCGGCGCCAATGCCGACATGAAGGCTGCGTCCCAGTGGTACGAAAAGGCTGCCGAGCTCGGCTTCGCGCCGGCGCAGTACCGCATCGGCAACATGTACGAGAAGGGCACCGGCGTCGAACGCGATGCCATCAAGGCCAAGACCTGGTACCAGCTCGCCGCCGCTCAGGGCAACGCCAGCGCCATGCACAATTTGGCGGTGCTGCTCGCCATGGGTGCGGACGGCACCGTCGACAACGACTCGGCCAACCGCTGGTTCACCTCCGCCGCCGAACTCGGCATCAAGGACAGCCAGTTCAATCTCGGCATCCTCGCCGCCAAGGGCGTCGGCATGAAGCAGAACCTCGAAGAGTCCTACAAGTGGTTCGCCATCGTCGCCAAGGAGGGTGACAAGGATGCCGCCGCCAAGCGCGACGAGATCGCCAAGGCGCTCAAGCCCGACCAGCTCAAGCGTGCCGAGGAAACGACCGCGCTGTGGCAGCCCAAGCCGCTCGACCCCGCTTCCAACTCGGTCGAGGTGCCTGCAGCTTGGGAAGATGCGCCCGCCGCCAACATCGACATGAAGCGCGCCGTACAGAACATCCAGGCGATCCTCAACAAGAACGGCTACGAGGCCGGCAAGCCCGACGGCATGATGGGCCAGAAGACCAAGGACGCGATCATGGCGTTCCAGAAGGACAATGCCCTGGCGCCCACCGGCACTGTCGACGAACCCCTGGTCGAGGCGCTCCTGGCACGCAAATAGTTCACCATGAGAGGCTTTCAGTGGCCCGCCTTAACCGGCGGGTTAACTGATTGAGTTATTTTTCGTTTTGTGTCCGGCGTAGTTTGACTTCGCCGCAATGTCGGCGCAAGTACCCGGTAGCCAACAAGCTCCCAGGGATGGGCGTCGGCAACAATTCGATTTGCAGAGTCTGACGGGTGGGCATTTATCTCCCGATTGCTGAGATGTCGGTCAATGTGTTCGTGCTCCTTGCGATGGGTGCGGCGGTCGGCTTCCTGTCGGGCATGTTCGGGGTCGGCGGCGGCTTCCTGATCACCCCGCTTCTGATCTTCTACAACATCCCCCCTGCGATCGCTGTCGCCACCGGCGCCAACCAGGTCATCGCCTCGTCTTTCTCCGGCGCGCTCGCCCATCTCAAGCGCGGCACGCTCGACTTCAAGCTCGGCACCGTGCTTTTGATCGGCGGCATCGCCGGCTCGGCCGCCGGCGGCTTTGTCTTTGCGCTGTTGCGCGCGCTCGGCCAGCTCGACCTGTTCATCTCGCTGCTCTACGTCGTGTTTTTGGGCACCGTCGGCGGGCTGATGCTGATCGAAAGCGTCAACGCCCTGCGCCTGACCAAGGGCGGGGTGCCGCCGGCATTGAAGAAATCGGGCCAGCACAACTGGATCCACCGCCTGCCCTTCAAGATGCGCTTCCGCACCTCGAAGCTGTTCGTCTCGGTCATCCCGGTGCTCGGCATCGGCGCCGGCATCGGCTTCCTGTCCGCCATCATGGGCGTCGGCGGCGGCTTCATCATGGTGCCGGCGCTGATCTACCTGCTCAAGGTGCCGACCAATGTCGTCGTCGGCACCTCGCTGTTCCAGATCGTCGTCGTTTCGGCCTTCACCACGCTTGTGCACTCGACCACCAACCAGACAGTCGACATCATCCTGGCGCTGGTGCTGATGGTCGGCGGCGTCGCCGGTGCGCAATACGGCGCCAAGGCCGGCCAGAAGCTGCGCGGCGAACAGCTGCGCGCGCTGCTGGCGCTGCTGGTGCTGGCGGTCGCCTTGCGCCTGGGCTTCGACCTGTTCGTCAAGCCGCAGAACCTCTATTCGCTGACCGGCGTGAGCGGGCTGTTGTGATGCGGGCGGCGACACTGCTTGCAGCCCTGCTGTTGACGGCCGCCTTGCCGGCGCGCGCTCAGGAGGCAGCACACCCCGAAAGCATCCAGATCGGTCTTTCGACCGACCGCGTGTCGATCACCGCCGACTTCTCGGGCGCCGACCTCACCATCTTCGGTGCGCTCGAAAACGCCGACCCGCTGATCAACCGACAGGGCCGCTACGACGTCTATGTCGTGCTCGAGGGCCCGGCACGACCGGTTGTCGTGCGCCGCAAGAGCCGCGTGCTCGGCATGTGGATCAACACCCAGTCCGAAACCTTCGTTAACGTGCCGGTGTCCTATTCGGTGGCAACCACCCGCCAGCCCCAGGACATCACCGATCCCAACAACTACCGCCAGCTGTCGCTTGGTGCCAACAACATCTACATGGAGCCCGAAGACAAGCGCGACAGCCCGCTGACCATCGAGGAATTCACCGACGCGCTGCGCGAGCGCAAGCAGGCGATCGGGCTCTACTCCGACAACATCGGCGGCGTGCAGTTCCTGTCGCAGAGCCTGTTCCGCGCCACACTGCACCTCGCCCCCAACGTGCCGGTCGGCACCCACAAGGCGCGCGCGTTCCTGTTTCGCAACGGCATCTTCATCAAGGAAACCTCGGCCCAGCTCGCCATCGTCAAGTCCGGCTTCGAGCAGACAATCTACCGCTTCGCCACCGACCACGGTTTCGGCTACGGCCTGTTCGCCATCGGCCTCGCCATGCTCACCGGCTGGCTCGGAAGGATCGTATTCAGGAGGGATTAAGGGGGCGAAGGCACCGCTCAAAGGTCCACCAGATCCTGCGCCGTGACTGATGTCGTCTCCCGTCACGGCATTTCACTCGCTCACGAGGTCGGGAATGACGGATCCAGGGGACGCCTTCGCATATCTCCAACATTGACGATTAGCACAGACGTCCCAGTAGCCCTCATGGTGAGCCTGTCGAACCACGAGGGCGCTGGGCTGGGATTCGCACTGTCGCGCCGACCCAAAATCCGTGGTTCGACAGGCTCACCATGAGGATTTTGGGCTGGCCGCACCACCCCGGCAAGAACAGGCACCCCCACCTCCGTCATTCCCGACCTCGTGAGCGAGTGAAACGAGCGGAGAGTGTCGGGAATCCTGTGGGTTCAGCCTGGTGTGGAGTGAATGCGGGAAGGAGGCCGTGGGGATCCTGGTCGCCGTGTCGAGGCACGGCAGAGGGCGGCGCAGGATTGTTGTGAAGACACGCCGCTGGGAAGCGGAGATCAATCCGGTCGCAGCAGCGACCCCGCAATCGCGTAGACCCTGCTCGTCCCGATCATATACGCCGTCGGCGCGCCGTTGCGGAACATGCCCTTGTAGGCGCGGTCGAGCACGTTGAGCGAACCGGTGAAGGCGCCGAAGGCGGGCATCACCAGCCTTGCGCCGTCGCTGACAAAACAGCGCCGCCGCACCGAACGGCTGCGCTGGACGATCCGCGCGCAAGGATGCAGGTGCCCGGCCACCTCGCCCTCGGCATGGCCCTTCGACGGCTCATGGCGAAACACCAGCCCGCCGACGGCGAGTTCCTGCACCGTCTCGCCGGGCAGGTCGTCGGGCGCATCCGGATCGTGGTTGCCGGCGACCCAGAACCAGTCGCGGCCCTTCATCATGCCGATCAGGCTGTCGCGGAACGGCTCCGGCAGGCGCGCGGCACCTTCGCCATCATGGAAGCTGTCGCCAAGGCTGACGATGGTTCTTGGCGCATAATCGTCGACGACCGAAGCCAATCGCGCAAGGGTCGCTGCCGTGTCGTAAGGCGGGATCAGCCGGCCGCGGCGGGCATGGGACGAGCCCTTTTCGAGATGTAGATCCGAGACGACGAGCAGATCGAGTTCGGGAAGATGCAGCGCCCCGCGCTGGTCGCAAACCGCGCGCATGCTGGCGATGGCGATCGTCTCGCAACCGGTCTTGCTCAGTTCGCGCGCGGCAATATTCATGCGCTTCCCATCGCCTCTTCGATCAGGGTCGCCGCCTCCATCAGCAGCGTATCGTTGGCCTCGCCATTGACCGGCTCGCGTCCGATCTCGAGCATGATCGGCACGGCCAGCGGCGAAATCTGGTCGAGCATCTTGTGCACGATTCGGCCACGGATGCGCGAGAGCATCTCTGCCAGCCTCCTGACATCGAGCAGGCCGGATGCCGCATCCGCCCGCGTCGCCTTGAGCAGGATGTGGTCGGGCTCATGGCTGCGCAAGACGTCGTAAATGAGGTCGGCCGATACCGTCACCTGCCGCCCGTTCTTTTCCTGGCCGGGAAAGCGTTTCTCGATCAGGCCGGAAATGACGGCACAGTTGCGGAAGGTGCGCTTGAGCAGCCAGCTGTCGGCGAGCCATGCTTCCAGATCGTCGCCCAGCATGTCCTCGTCGAACAGCTCGGCGAGCGAAGGTTTCTTCGCCCTGAACATCGCGCCGAGATCACTGAGCGCCCAGATGGCGAGCGAATAGTCGGTGGCGACAAAACCGAGCGGCCGCGCACCCATGCGCTCCAGCCGCCGCGTCAACAGCATGCCGAGCGTCTGATGCGCCAGCCGGCCCTCGAACGGATAGGCCACCATGTAGTGGCGCTCGCCGCGCGGAAAGGTTTCGATCAGCAGGTCCTCGCGCTTGGGCAGGATCGATTTCAACTGCTGCATGCGCAGCCAGTCCGACACCTGATCGGGCAGCGCCTTCCAGCGCGCGGGATCGGCCAGCATGCCGCGCACCTGGTCGGCGAGGTAGGTCGAGAGCGGAAACTTGCCGCCGGCATAAGACGGCACCAGCACGTTGCCGCCACCGCCCGTCGAGACGTAGCACTCGTTTTCACGAATGCCCTCGAAGCGCAGCACTTTGCCGGCGAAGATGAACATGTCGCCGATCGACAGCGTCTCGACGAAATACTCCTCGATCTTGCCGAGCGGAGCACCGCCGCGCAGCGTCAGTGCCGCGGCGGTGCCGGCGCCCGACTTGCCCTTGGTACGGGTGTAGCGGACGTTCAGCATCGGCGCCTCGATGATGGTGCCGACATTGAGCCGGTATTGCTGGGCGATGCGCGGATTGGACACCCGCCAGGTGCCGTCCTTGGTCAGGCGGATGCGGGCATAGCGCTCATAGCTGCGCAGCGCGTAGCCGCCGGTGGCGACAAAATCGACGACACGATCGAAGCTTTCGCGATCCAGCGCCGAATAAGGTGCCGCGCCCCTCACCTCGTCGAACAGCTCGTCGGCACGGAAAGGCGCACCGCAAGCGCAGCCCAGCACATGCTGGGCGAGCACGTCGAGCGCACCTTCGAGCAGCGGCGGGGTGTCCTGGGCGCCGAGATAGTTGGCCTCAAGGGCCGCCCGGCACTCCAGCACTTCGAAGCGGTTGGCCGGCACCAGGATCGCCCGGCTCGGCTCGTCCATGCGGTGGTTGGCGCGGCCGATGCGCTGGGCCAGCCGGCTCGCGCCCTTCGGCGCCCCGACATGGACGACGAGGTCAACGTCGCCCCAGTCGATGCCGAGGTCGAGCGTCGAGGTGGCGACGACGGCACGCAGCACATTGTCGGCCATCGCCTTTTCGACCTTGCGGCGCTGGCCGACGTCGAGCGAGCCATGATGCAGCGCTATCGGCAGATTGTCGTCGTTGACGCGCCACAGCTCCTGAAACAACAGCTCCGCCTGGCTGCGCGTGTTGACGAACAACAGCGTCGTCCTGTGCCTGCGGATCGCCTCATAGACATCGGGAATGGCGTAGCGCGCCGAATGGCCCGACCACGGCACGCGCTCCTCGGAATCGAGGATCGTGATCTCCGGCTTGGCGCCGCCCGACACGGTGATCAGTTCGGCCATGTTGGAGTTACCCTCCCCCCTGTGGGGAGGGTCGCCCGAAGGGCGGGGTGGGGGTGAACTGCTCTCCACCTCTGCCCCCACCCCGACGCTTTGCGTCGACCCTCCCCACAAGGGGGAGGGTGAGCTGTTCTGGTTCACCAGCCAGCGGCGCAGTTCGTCCGGCTCGGCGACCGTCGCCGAAAGCCCGATCGCCTGAAGGTCGGGCACGAACTTCCTGAGACGCGCCAGTCCAAGCGACAGCAGGTGCCCGCGCTTGGAGGTCACCAGCGAATGCAGTTCGTCGAGCACGACGTAGCGCAGGTCGGAGAAGAAGCGCTCGGCGTCGGACGATGCGATCAGCAGCGCGAGTTGCTCGGGCGTCGTCAAAAGGATTTCGGGCGGCGACAGCTTCTGGCGCGCGCGCTTGTGCTGCGGCGTGTCGCCGGTGCGCGTTTCCATCGTGATCGGCAGGCCGATCTCGGCGACCGGCTTGCCAAGGTTGCGCTCGATGTCGACCGCGAGTGCCTTGAGCGGCGAGATGTAGAGCGTGTGCACGCCCCGATGCGCCTCGCCCGGGCGCTTCTTCGGCCGCATGGCAAGATCGGTCAGCGCCGGCAGGAAGCCGGCCAGCGTCTTGCCGGCACCGGTCGGTGCAATCAGCAGCACCGAGTTGCCCTGCTGGGCCGTCGCCAGCAAGTCGAGCTGGTGCGCACGCGGCGACCAGCCGCGCTCGGCGAACCATCGCACGAATGGCTCCGGCAGCATGGCGGCAGTCGAATTCGGCTCCAGTCGCGCTTGGCTCGTCACGCCCCATGCCTAGCGCGGGCGCACCGTCGCGCCAAGCGAAATCTGGAACAAAAAGGGATCACATTATGAGCAGGAAAGCGGGCAGTCTGGGGAGACCGCGATCCTTCGCACCCCCCTCTGGCCTGCCGGCCATCTTGGCCTGCCGGCCATCTCCCCCACAAGGAGGGAGATCACGCCTTCATTGATGCCGCTCCCAATCGCCAACGTAGCTGCTTGCGCCTTGCAACCTTTAAGAATGGGCGCCGCCGGCGACGTGACTAATCTCCCTCCTTGTGGAGGAGATGGCCGGCAGGCCAGAGGGGGGTGCGAAGGATCGCAACTTTTGCGACTTGCACGACACCGAACGCCGTATCAAATGTCGACCGACCAGAACCAGAGCCCGCCCATGTCCGACACCTCTTCCCACGAATCCCGCATCGCCGAGCTCGAAAAACTCGTCCGCGACCTTCAGGCCCAGCTTGAAGCGTTACAGCAGCAGGCTGGCATCAACGCCAAGCCGGCGGAAAAGCCGCTGCGTTCGCGCGGCATGCTCGGCAGCCCAAGCAGCAGCCGCCAGCGCTAGGCCGACCGCTCCGTCACCACGATCAACCCTTCGACCGGCTCGCGGCGATCCTGGCGGATCACGGCGCGCTCGAGCGAAACCAGCTTCAGGCCCGCTGCCGCGATCAGCCCGTGCACATAGGCTTCGGAATGGGCATAGCGGCGCGATTCCTGCAGCTCGAAGACACCCTCGCCGGCCAGACGCTCGACCGAAAAGGCAAACAATCCGCCCGGCGCCAGCATCTTCATGACGCTCGAAAACACCTTATCAAGCGCGCCGAGATACATGAACACGTCGGCGGCGGTGACAAGGTCCGCCGCCTCGCCCGCAAATTCCAGCTCCTGCAGGTCAGCCTTTTCAAGCCTGTCGTAAACGCCCTTGTCGCGCGCCTTGCGCAGCATCTCGGCCGAGATGTCGTAGCCGTCGAGCAGCCTGGTCACCGGCCTGAGCTTGACGCCCATCAGCCCAGTGCCGCAGCCGAGATCGACGACATGATCGAATGCGTTGCGCCCCGTCGCGGCGATTGCCGCCGTCAGCAGCTCCGGCACGCGGTAGTGCAGCGTCTCCACCAGCGCATGATCGAACTTTTCCGCATACTGGTCGAACAACATTTCGACGAAGGCGCTGGGCGGGCTGTCGGCGGCGGGTGCCGCGCCGATCAGCTGCAGCTTGAGCGCAGCGCCCGGCCGGTCTGCCGGCTCGAGCTTCAGCGACATGCGCCAGGCCTCGGCCGCAGCTTGCGCCTGGCCGGCGGCCTCGTGCATTTCGCCGGCGCGGAACCAGCCCATGGCCCAGTTCGGCGCAAGCTCGAGCGCCCCGAGCATCAGTTCGGCCGCGGCCGCATGCTCGCCCGAAGCAAACAGCATTTCGGCATAGTCCGCCCGCCGGTCGGCAAGCAGGTCGTTGGAAGAGAGCTGCAGCGGCGTCAAGCGCGGTGTCCACAATGAGGAGAGTGGCGGGCATTACTGCCAAAGCGCCCTTCCACGCAAGCGCCAAATGCCTATCTTGAGGGAATGCGGCCAAGCGACCTGCTCCATTCCCGCCCCGAGGGGCTCTATTGCCCATCGGGCGATTTCTACATCGACCCGGTGCGGCCGGTCGAGCGCGCGCTGATCACCCACGGCCATTCCGACCATGCCCGCCCTGGCCATGCCAAGGTGCTGGCAACGCGCGAAACGCTCGACATCATGGCGATCCGCTGCGGGCCGGATTTCGCCGGCACCACCCAGGCGATGGCCCTGGGCGGCAAGATCAAGCTCGGCGACGTCACCGTCTCCTTCCACCCCGCCGGCCATGTGCTCGGCTCGGCGCAGATATCTGTCGAGCACAACGGCATGCGCATCGTCGCCTCGGGCGACTACAAGCGCGCCGCTGACCCGACCTGCGCAGCCTTCGAGGTGGTGCCATGCGACGTGTTCATATCAGAGGCGACCTTCGCCCTGCCGGTCTTCCGCCATCCCGACGCATCCGGCGAAATCGCCAAGCTGCTCAAATCCATCCGGCAGTTCCCCGACCGCGCCCATCTCGTCGGCGCCTATGCGCTCGGCAAGGCCCAGCGCGTCATGCGGCTGCTGCGCGACCAGGGCTATGACCGGCCGATCTATATCCACGGCGCCATCGCGCGGCTGAGCGAATATTACGAGAGCCAGGGCATCACGCTTGGCGACCTGCAGCCGGCGACCATCGAGGACGGCGACAAGGCCGATTTCGCTGGTGCCATCATCGTGGCACCTTCGTCGAGCTTCGCCGACCGCTGGGCGCGCCGCTTCCCCGATCCGCTCGCCGCCTTCGCCTCGGGCTGGATGCGCATCCGCCAGCGCGCCAGGCAAGGCGGCGTCGAGCTGCCGCTCATCATCTCCGACCATTCCGACTGGGACGAACTCACGGCCACGATCAAGGACACCGGCGCCGGCGAGGTCTGGGTCACCCATGGCCGCGAGGAGGCGCTTGTGCGCTGGTGCGAGCTCAACGGCATCGCGGCCCGGCCGCTGCACCTGGTGGGTTACGAGGATGAGGGGGATTGATGGGCAACCTCGCGCATCTGGTCACGCTCCCCTGCCCGGTCATGCGCGGCGCGATTGCCAAGTCTGCGGGACAGCGCCCCCCTCTGCCCTGCCGGGCATCTCCCCCACAAGGGGGGAGATCAGCCGTCATGCCGGCCTTCGCCAATCGCCAATTTGGCCGGACAAGCGCCGGCGGCCGAGCTGCCGATCTCCCCCCTTGTGGGGGAGATGTCCGGCAGGACAGAGGGGGGCAACGTAGAGCCCCAGCTTCCCCGCGATTGCCTCACCCATGAACCGCTTCGCCGAGCTCCTCGACCGCCTTGTCCTGACGCCATCGCGCAACGGCAAGCTGAAGCTCATCACCGACTATTTCCGCGCGGTCGAAGACCCTGACCGCGGCCTGGCGCTCGCTGCCCTCACCGGCGAACTCGACATCGCCTCGGTCAAGCCGGCGATGCTGCGCCAGCTCGTCTCGGAGCGCATGGACCCGGTCCTGTTCGGCTATTCCTACGACTATGTCGGCGACCTCGCCGAGACCGTGTCGCTGGTCTGGCAGGAGCCTCACGGCAACGCATTGCTTACTGCACCCCCACCCCTTACCCCTCCCCAGAAGGGGGAGGGGAATTCTGAGACGGTGGCGCCCCCCTCCCCCTTGTGGGGAGGGGTAAGGGGTGGGGGTACTCCGGCACACAAACCCAACCACGACATCACGCTCACCGAGGTGGTCGAAAAGCTGCAGGCGGCCAGCCGCTCCGATGGCCCGGCCGTGCTTGCCCGCCTGCTCGACCAGGCCGAAGTCTCGGCCCGCTTCGCCATCATCAAGCTCGTCACCGGCGGGTTGCGCATCGGCGTTTCCGCCCGCCTTGCCAAGCAGGCGCTGGCCGATTTCGGCACTGTCGACGTCACCGAGATCGAGGAGCTCTGGCACGGCCTTGCACAGCCTTATGTCGAACTGTTCGCCTGGCTGGAAGGCAAGGCGCCCAAGCCGGAACAGGCAGCCAAGGCGCTATTCCGGCCGGTGATGCTGTCCAACCCGATCAGTGACGGCGATCTCGAAAAGCTCGACCCCGTCGACTATGCCGCCGAGTGGAAATGGGACGGCATCCGTGTCCAGGCGGTTTCGGAGGGCGGCATTCGCCGGCTCTATTCGCGCACCGGCGACGATGTGTCCGGTGCCTTCCCCGACGTGGTCGCTGCAATGGATTTCGACGCCGCGCTCGACGGCGAGCTGCTCGTCGGCGTGCCCAGCGAGGCGACCGGCACTTTCTCCGACCTGCAGCAGCGGCTCAACCGCAAGACCGTCTCAGTCAAGATGCAGGATCGTTATCCGGCCTTCGTGCGCTGCTACGACCTGCTCCAGCTCGGCGGCGAGGATTTGCGCGGCCTCGCCTTCACCGAGCGCCGCCAGCGCCTCGAAAGCTTCATCGCCACGCTCGATCCAGACCGCTTCGACCTGTCGCCGCTCGTTGCCTTCGACGGCTGGGAGCAACTTGAAAAGATGCGCGGCACGCCGCCGCACCCGATCATCGAGGGCGTCATGCTGAAGCGGCTCGACTCGCCCTATCTCGCTGGCCGCCCCAAGGGCCCGTGGTTCAAATGGAAGCGCGATCCGCACACTGTCGATGCGGTGCTGATGTATGCGCAGCGCGGCCACGGCAAACGCTCGAGCTTCTATTCCGACTACACATTCGGTGTCTGGTCGGGCGCCGTGGGCGCGGAAGAACTGGTGCCGGTGGGAAAGGCCTATTTCGGCTTCACCGACGACGAGCTCAAGCAGATCGACAAGTTCGTCCGCGACAACACCATCGAGCGCTTCGGCCCGGTGCGCTCGGTGCGCGCCGACAGGTCAAACGGGCTGGTGCTGGAAGTCGCCTTCGAGGGCCTCAACCGCTCGACCCGCCACAAGTCGGGCGTCGCCATGCGCTTTCCCCGGATATCACGCCTGCGTTGGGACAAGCCGCCGGCGGAAGCCGACCGCATCGAAACGCTGCAGGCGCTGCTCGACTGACAGCTGAAAGCGGCTACTCCGTCACCGACACCCTGATCTCGTAGATGTCGACGGCCTTGCCTTCCTTGGTCAGGTCCGAGTTGATGGCGATGGTGCCGGCAGCACCTGGCTCCTTGTCGGGCACGTCCATCTCGAACAGATATTCGCCGCGCTGGTAGCCGACGAGATAGCGCTTGCGGCCGCAGTCGCCGAGTTCGCCGAAGTTGCAGTCGACGGCCATCTGCGTTTCCTTGCCGTCCTCGGCGCGCGCAACGATGTCGAACACCGCATGCTTGCCGGCGATCTGTTCGAGCACGCCGCGGCCGACGTCAAAGACGATCGCCGAGCCGGTATTGCCCGAACGGATGCGTAGGAAGCTGCCCGTGTCGTCCTTTGCGACTTCGGCGGAGGTGCCGCTCGGCGCACTGACGTCGGTGGGGTCGGTCGGCGTGAACACGGTGATCCAGTTGCGCGCCGCGTCGACCGCGCCCGGCCGTGCCGGTCCGGCATCGGTGGGCGAAAAGTCCTCGCTTTCGAGCTGCTTCGGCGGGTTGTGCACCGAAGTGTCGAGTTCTTCGGCCGATTTGAACTGGCCCGTCTGCACCGCCCACCACGCACCGATGCCGCCCATGGCCAGCAGCGTCACGGCAAGAAACATCGCCGCGAATGGCCGCCGTCTCTCAGCCCGCGCGCTGGCCCTGTCGGCCGCGCGCCGCTCCGCCCGGCTGCGCTTTTCGGTGATCTCGACCGGCGGCCCGCCGGGCAAGGTTGCATCGGGCATGATGTCGGGCACGACAGGTGTCACACCTGCCGCCGGGTTGCCGATGGAGACGGACGGCGCACCAGCCGCGCCATTGCCGTTGAGCGACATTTCGGGTGCTGCTGCGGCGTCGGCCGCGCCCAGCGACACCGCGGGAGCGGCCGGCATGAATTCCGATTCGATCTCGGTGATCGTCGCCTGCAGCGACTTGCGGCGATTGATCGCCGCCTCGACGGTCATCGCCGGGTTTGCCTTCAGCGCGCGGTCGAGCGCGCCGAACGCGGCGCGATAGACCTTTTCGCGAAACTCGCGGTTCTCGGGATCGCCCTTTTCGAAAGCGTTCCGGATCGCCTTTTCGATCGAATCCAACCGATGTTCCTCGCAACGCGCCTGTGTTGCCAGATGGTTAGCGGCAGAAAAGGCATCAATCAACGGCGCTGTTAGCGAATTGTCGGCCAAAACAGGGTGCAATGCGCGGCAAGGCCGGCAAAACAACTGAAGCGACGGCTGCCGCCCATCCATTGTCGAGACGATGCGATCTGTTGTATGGAGTGACGTTTACGGAAACGTCAATATCGAGAGACGGGAGAGACGCGTGGCACTGCCTGAAATCCTCAAGAAGAATTTACGCATTCCCGTCGTCGGAGCGCCGTTGTTCATCATCTCTCATCCGCCGCTGGTGCTGGCCCAGTGCAAGGCCGGCATCGTCGGTTCCTTCCCGGCGCTGAATGCTCGCCCCGAAGCCCAGCTCGATGAATGGCTGGCGATGATGACCGAAGATCTCGCCGGCCATGACGCCGCCAATCCCGGCCGGCCGGCAGCCCCCTTCGCCGTCAACCAGATCGTCCACAAGTCGAACAAGCGGCTCGAGCACGACCTGCGCCTGTGCGTGAAGTACAAGGTACCGATCGTCATCTCGTCGCTCGGCGCAGTCGAGGAGGTCAACCAGGCGGTCCACTCCTATGGCGGCATCGTTTTGCACGACATCATCCACGACCGCCACGCCCGCAAGGCGATCAAGATGGGCGCCGACGGGCTGATCGCGGTTGCCGCCGGTGCCGGCGGCCATGCCGGCACGCTGTCGCCCTTCGCCCTGATCCAGGAAATCCGCCAGTGGTTTGATGGCCCGCTACTGCTGTCGGGCGCCATCGCCAATGGCGGCGCGGTGCTCGCCGCCCAGGCCATGGGTGCCGACCTCGCCTACATCGGCTCGCCCTTCATCGCCACCGAGGAGGCCCGCGCTTCCGACGCCTACAAGCAGATGATCGTCGAATCCAAGGCCGCCGACATCGTCTACTCCAACCTGTTCACCGGCATCCACGGCAACTACCTCAAGGGCTCGGTCCGCGCCGCCGGCATGGACCCCGACAACCTCGCCGTCTCCGATCCCACGCACATGGATTTCGAAGGCGACAACAAATACAAGGCCTGGAAGGACATCTGGGGCTGCGGCCAGGGCATCGGCGCTGTCGACAAGGTGGCCCCGGTGGCCGAGCTGGTCGAGCGCCTGGCCAGCGAATACGCCGCCGCCAAGGCGCGGCTCGCCGGCTGAGTGGAGCCGGCGCGACAGGACGCCTCGTCCTTTCGCCCTGCCTTGACCAGCAGCGGCTTTCCGCAGCGACAGGCGGCGACATGTTCGCCTCTTGTCAAAACCCTGCAAAGGCCGCTTGAAATCCGCGCGCAATGAAGTTATCACGCGCTCACTGTCTCGCGCCCCTCGGGTCGCGAAGCCTGGAAGCCGCTTTAGCTCAGTTGGTAGAGCACATCATTCGTAATGATGGGGTCAGGTGTTCGAGTCACCTAAGCGGCACCAGCCATCTAATTGAAAACCCTCACCATTTTTTGCACGCCATGCACCCGCCGCACGCAGACGTGCGACTGGGGCGTCACCGGGGCGTCACGACCCCCGAAATTGCACTACTGCAAACAACTTAGAGTGTTAGGGGTCGCGCTGCTGTTGGATCCGCACAAGCCGTGACCGAATTCCAAAGCGCCTGCTGCTTCTTCGCGTGCAATTGGACACCGATAGCGACTGCGCTACGATCCGAGACTAAAGGGAAGCCTCATGTATTCAGGCCAAGAGCTAGAACGCGCCTTAACAACAGAAGCCGATCGCGGTTGCGCCTGCATTCTTATGCTAGTACGCCGGGCAACGAGTTGAATTCCCTCAGTTCAAGCGGGTAAATGCAAGTGTCGGTGTTCAAGCCAATCCTAGAGGACGTCGTCGAAGCAGATGTCGCGCAACTGGTCACAGATGCCCAACACGAGGGACTAAATGTCGAGTTCAAACGAGACCTGTATGGGAATGCGGACGCGGACAAGAAGGAATTTCTGAAGGATCTGTCGTCTTTCGCCAACTCGGCAGGGGGGCATTTGATCATTGGAGTCGATGAAGCCGAAGGAATTGCTTCTGCTTCAGCTCCTATAGCAGGTAACTCCGACACTGTTCTACAGCGCCTCGAACAGATGGCCCGAGCCGGAATAGAGCCGCGCGTTGTGGGCATCCAAATGCGCGCGGTACCAATGGCCGTAGGCGGCTTTGTCTACATCATTCGCGTGCCAAGGAGTTGGAACCCCCCTCATCGCGTCAGCTATCAGAACACCAACCGCTTCTATCTTCGCTCCTCGGCTGGAGCCCATGAGACCAGCGTGGAAGAGCTTAGAGCGGTCTTTGCGAACGGAGCTGACATGCATGACAGAATGACTGCTTACATCGCAGAGCGCGCACAAAGGATCGCCGACAATCGGGGCGTTGTGACGCTGGCGAATCGAGATGGGCCAGGGGGAAGGCTCGTTCTTCACATATTACCGTTCGTCGCTTTTGCGGGTGGCGCGCAAATTGATGTCTCTGCTGCGCAAGGGGTCGCGAACCTCCTTCAGCCGATCGCTTCAAATGGTAACTCGAGGATCAACTTCGACGGTTTTATGGTCGTTCGCACTGCAGAAGTGCCACACGGCTACACACAAGTATTCAGGAATGGCATCGTTGAAGCGACCAAGGTGCGCGTCGCGGCTATGCATGAAGAGGTATGGCGAATTCCGATGCGCAGCTTTTTGGATCCTATCTATGAGCGCCTGCCATCATACATCCGGGCGTTGCAAGCTCTCGGTGTACCTCCTCCGTTCGGGGTGTCGATTTCATTGATTGACGTACAGGGCTCGGTGTTAGGGATCGGTAATCGCGCGTGGGGTTACGAGGCTCAAAACGCGATCGACCGCCCCATTCTGACCCTGCCTACGCAAACCATCTCTGATTTTGGCAATGATGCCAGCTACCGCGGGTCAATTACACCTGCACTTGATGCTCTCTTCAATGCGGTAGGCTTACCGAGTGCCGAGGAATTTTTGGTTAACTACGATGAAAACGGCGTTTGGGCCGGAGGTTAATTTTGAAACAGCGGAAAAGATCTCCGAAAGACTTCAGCCCTCTATCATCAAATCCAATCCGGCCCGGGGAGCCACCTTTTCCATGGCATCAACATTTTACGTCGATCGTCAGAAAGCTGTCGAACTACAGAAACTGGGACAAGTTGCACGATCTAGTGGCGCCACATCCGTCTGGCGCAGGTTCATTGTGATGGCCGTGACGCTGGTAAAGATATCTGATGGACTTTGGGAGATGCCTCAGCCGATCGGCGTGTTTGCTGGCGATCTCTTTGAACGCGGCTCAGATTACCTATCGGCTTTCAAGGAATTGGCGAGTGTAGGCAACCCGCGTCACGAGTCTTTCCTGCTGAAAGCCAACAGTTCATGGAGCCGAGCCGCTCGCCGCCCTCTTCTCAATGTGTATGATTCGATGATAGCCACGTCATGATCAGCAATGCCGCTGACGTGAAAAGTGAAAGGATAGATTTTGGATCAGGAACAACTTGAAATCATTGCCGATGAGCTAGGCCTAACGATTGAAGATGTTGAAACCCTCGACCCATTCGATGATATCTCTACGCACGAAAGTGAAGACGGGCATCCCTACTATCACATAGTGCGCTTCCGAAACCCTGTCCCCGAGATCATGAGCAAGATCAAGACTTTCTGGTCTGGCGACTGGGCACAACTGAGCCTCAACGCTTTTGACCAACCCGAGCCTGAGAACGACTAAGGCCCCGCCACCTTTCGGCAGCGGGGCGATTGGGTGGTTTAAGTCGGCGGTACTGAATACATGCCCGCTTCAGCCATGGTGGTGCGGCAGCGTTAACGGCCGGTAAATCCAGCCGCTTTTGACTGGAGACGGGCGGCATCTGCCGGGGTCGACGAGGACTGCGAAACAGACAGGGCGCACGCTTCTGTTCTGAATGCTTCGAGCCCTACCACAGGAAGGAGTTGTATTCCTCCAGCACGGCATCGCGCACTTGATTCTCGGCCAGCAGGTAATCGTTCACGGCTAGGACCATTACCTTTCCGTTTCCCGGCCCCTCGATCTCTTCAGCAGCGTTGCGTAGGTTGACTGCTGCATCCTGGTAGACCTTCACAAAGGTTGCCCCCCCATCGACGCGGCGTGATAGATCTTCAACTTTGCCGACTGCGACGAGCAGCTCCATTTGCAACGCGTTCAGATTGTCCGAAGACTTCGGCTTATCGCCCCGCGCGATGTCGGCGAAAACTTTTAGCGTCTCGCGTATGTCTTCTGACGCTTTGTCAAATTGCTCGTAGTTCGCATTGAGTGCTTCCACATACTGGCTTCGATAGTCGACGTAGTAGTTAGTCACGAACCCGGCAGCGAATACGATCACGCCAACCACACCACTGATAGCCCAGCGGGGAATTTTGTCCGCGATTGCGTTCATGGGTGCACACTCACATTACTGTTCACGCCCGTCTGCTCCGCAGCTTGCCGAATATACTGGCAAGCTTCTGCCCATTTATCGTAGCCAAGCAATCGCAATTGGGTAACGACTTGCTCGCTAACCTGGGCAACGCATGGATCATTGGGCGGTGCCATCGTGTTTCCAAACGTGATTTGCCCGTTCACGGCAGCGTCAACCGCATCAGGGCCAACAAATATTGCAATCGCGAGCATCGCCGCTATCACAATAGGCGTTATGGTCACAGATTTCAACGATATGCCGCCAGGCGAGTTGACGTTGGTAAATAAATCTGGGGCGATTGCCTTGATATCGGCGAATGCCGCTTCTTTAAATCCCTGCATTTCCGTACGAGATTGGTCGACCGCTTGGGTATTGGCGACTACAAAATTGAAAAATGCTTGAATATAAAAGTCATCGGTAGTTCGGAACGTTTCGGATGTAATCTCAAATCTCGAGCTATATTCGGTCGTGGTCGAGTAAGATCCGTAGGCTTTCCGAAAAATCTGCGGCCAAGCAGATTTAGGTAGCAGAAATATCGTGGTTGGTTTCTGAAGAGCATCCAAGGCCTGAGCAGGCAGTTCAGATTTCGGAATTGATCCCAGCCACTGTACATTGCGCCCGGTGAGTGGCTCATTTGGATAGCGCGGAACCAGCAGCTTCTTAAATTGATTTGGCTCGCCGGTCAGTTCGCCAATCTCAGCCATGCCGCGGAAGTTTACTGGCGGGACAACCACGAGGTCACCCTTTTTTAGGTCTGAAAAAAACGCACGAACCACTCGTAAAAACTGTGAGGTCGCGCGATCAGCTTCCTTGAGCAAATAGGGCTCGATTGCACGCTCGGGCAGCAACACATCGCGCTGCCCACTGGCGTACCATCGGCGAATCGCAACCGACCTCATGACACGTGCGGTGATGTCGTCGACCGAAGTGAGTTGATCGAACGCAGGCATTTCAAGGCTAGGAAGTTCGGGCCCTACGAATTGTCCGTCAATGAATTGATTAAAGAATCTGTAGTGAGCGCCGGGTCGAGCAACGTAGACGCGCGTGTCATCGGCAATGAATTTCGTATGAATATCGACGTTGATCATCTGTTCCCCCAAGCCCTTGCGGCAAGGATCAACAAATTTCTCCAAATCGGCAAGAGGATCGCAGTCTAACTTATCAAAAGCTGTGGCGACATGTTGGCGCGGGGTCGCCTCCCTGCCGAGCGAGGCTCATGGCCGATTCAGTATCGCCAGCGGTCGGAGAAACGGTCACCCAGGCGGCGGTCGAAGCCATGCGACAATCCTCAACACGCTCTCCCCGAACATCACGACGCCTGCAAACAGCCCGAGAATTCCGACGATCAGCCATTTGACGGCGCGGCCAACGGTCATGGTCGCGACGACCAGCCTCAGGCCGGCGTTGAGAGTGTCTGACCTGCCGCTGAGTTTTTCCTCCATCTGAGATTAGAGTCCGGTCCTTGATCGAAGGACGGACTGATGAAGAGAAAGCGGTTCACGGAAGAGCAGATCATCGCGGTTCTGCGCGAGCACGAGACAGGAGCGAAGGCGGGCGATCTGGCTCGCAAGCACGGGATCTCGGAGGCGACGCTGTATAACTGGAAGGCGAAGTATGGCGGCATGGAGGTGTCCGACGCCAAGCGGCTGAAGGCACTGGAAGACGAGAACGCCAAGCTGAAGAAGCTGCTCGCCGAGCAGATGTTGGAAGCCTCGGCACTGCGCGAGCTTCTGTCAAAAAAATGGTAGGGCCCGCCGCCAAGCGTGAAGCCGTCGCGCATCTGCAGTCCGTCATGGGTCTGTCGGAGCGTCGGGCCTGTTTCTTCGTCGGCGCCGATCGCAAGATGATCCGCTACCTGTTCCGGCGTCCGCCAGAGACGGAGTTGCGCGGCCGGCTGCGCGATCTGGCCAACGAGCGCCGGCGCTTCGGCTACCGGCGCCTGTTCATACTGCTCCGGCGCGAGGGCGAGGCGTCGGGGATCAACCGCATCTATCGCCTCTACCGCGAGGAAGGTCTGACGGTGCGTAAGCGCCGGGCACGCCGCCGCGCCGTGGGCACGCGGGCACCGATCCTGGTCGAAGCAAAGCCGAACGCACGCTGGTCGCTGGATTTTGTGCATGATCAGTTCGCCTGCGGCCGGCGCTTCCGCGTGCTCAACGTCGTCGACGATGTGACGCGCGAATGCCTGGCCGCAATCCCGGACACCTCGATCTCCGGCCGTCGGGTTGCCCGTGAACTGACGGAACTGATCACCCAGCGCGGCACGCCGGGCATGATCGTCTCCGACCACGGAACCGAGTTCACCTCGAACGCCATCCTCGCCTGGTCGAAGGATCACGAGATCAAATGGCACTACATCGCGCCCGGCAAGCCGATGCAGAACGGTTATGTCGAATCCTTCAACGGCCGGATGCGCGACGAGCTGTTGAACGAGAGCCTGTTCTTCGGCCTCGACCACGCCCGAAGCGCCATCGCCGAATGGCGTCAGGACTTCAACACCGCGAGGCCGCATTCCTCGCTCGGCTACCAGACCCCCGCAGCCTATGCCGAGGTCATCACCGCAACCGGCTCCGACGCTGTGCTGATGGAAGGCTCCACGCCTCCGCCGGTTGCTTTCACCGCGCCTCAGGGCGTAACAAAAATGCTCTGAACCCCGAAAACTGGGCCGTTCGGAACTGGAGTTTTCCGCGGTAACATCCCTTGGCTGGGAGGAGCGGAAGACGATGAAGGCATCGAAGTTTTCGGACGCGCAGAAGGCGTTCATTCTGAAGCAGGGCGCGGACGGGATTCCGGTCGCGGAGATCTGCCGTCGGGCGGGGATCAGCCAGGCGACCTACTTCAACTGGAAGAAGAAATATGACGGGCTGCTGCCGACGGAGATGAAGCGGCTGAAGCAGCTTGAGGATGAGAACGGCAAGCTCAGGAAGCTGGTCGCTGATCTCTCCCTGGACAAGGAGATGCTGCAGGACGTCATCCGCCGAAAACTGTGAGGCCTGGTCGCAAACGCGAGCTGGTGGCGGAGACGTGCGCTGATTGGAACGTGTCGATCCGGCGGGCATGCCGGGTTCTGGAGTTCGACACCTCGACCTATCACTACAAGTCCCGCCGCCGCGATCAGGCCGGCATCGAAGCTCGGATCAGGGACATCTGCGCGACGCGGGTCCGCTATGGATATCGGCGCGTGCACGTGATGCTCACGCGCGAAGGCTGGGACATCAACATGAAGCGAACCTACCGGATTTACAGGGATTTGGGCCTTCAGCTGAGAAACAAGACGCCGAAGCGACGGGTGAAGGCGAAGCTCCGGGACGACCGCCAGGAAGCCGTCCGCCCGAACGACGTCTGGGCGATGGACTTCGTCCACGATCAGCTCGCTACGGGCAAGAAGATCCGCGTGCTGACGGTCGTCGATACGTTCTCCCGCTACGTGCCTGTGCTCGATCCCCGGTTCAGCTATCGGGCCGAAGACGTGGTCCGCGCTTTGGAGCATGTCTGCCCGAAGATCGGCTATCCGAAGACGATCCGCGTCGACCAGGGCTCCGAGTTCGTCTCCCGGGACCTCGACCTGTGGGCTTACACCAGAGGCGTCACGCTCGACTTCTCAAGGCCGGGGAAGCCGACTGACAATGCCTACATCGAAGCCTTCAACGGCCGCTTCCGGGCGGAGTGTCTGAACGCCCATTGGTTCCTGACGCTTGCGGACGCGGCTGAAAAGATGGAGGATTGGCGCAGATACTACAACGAGGAGCGCCCACACGGGGCGATCGGGCATAAGGTCCCGATCTCGTTGCTCAATCCCGATGGCGCAGCCAGCCCGCCATCGTGAAAACGTCGGGAAACTCTACCTTCCGGCGGTCCAAAGAATGGTATCGGAGCAAAAACGGCCGAGGCTCTAATCGCCAATGGATGACAGTTCAGTGGCAGGTCATGTCGATGTCTTCTTCCTTAAAACGGCTCGCGCGACAGAGCGGATCTACCCAACATTGAACTAGGGGCGCCAACGGACGGGGTCACGCTGCGTTAGCGAGCCAGATCGATGTTGGGATTGTCGGCATTTCGGTTCACCCATGAAGCCGACACGCCGCAAGGGCTTACCCTCGGCCGTGTTTTTCCAGGGCCTCGAGTATGTCTGAAGCCAGATCGACAATAGTTCGGGAGTCGGCAACTAACTGCGCGTGGAAGAGGACAGGCGTGGCGCCCTCACCCCATGAATGTTGGATGACCGGGTTGAAGATTCGGATCTTTCTCTGCTGCCTCTGCAGCTTCTGCGCGAGGGCCGAATTGCCGCCTAATGTCGCGGCCCAAATGTGGTTGTCCAGCATCTTGTCTGAGGAAACATCCCTAAAGGAAACATTATAGGGTGGAATATATGGAGGAATTCTGTGCGCGATTGCGTGCCTGTAGTCGCTGTTCTGCCTAAACCAGCCGGAAAACGCTTGAATCTTGGATTGGATGGTTTCAGGGAGTGAATTTAGAACAATTTCGTTGTCAGGCCGAAGCCCGACCTGGCTCGGCGATAAAGGTTTCCCATTCTGCCTGGTCAGGCCCGTCTCTGAGACCCAAATCCATGCGAGATTGTCGACTGCGCCGTAGGTGGCAGTGATAAACGCAGAAAGGTAGATCTCAGCATCTTCCCTCTTTAACGTACTAGGCAGTTGTCTCGGTTTCGGCGGGATAAGCTCATATACCCTGTCCAGAGAACGACGTAACGTCTGGAGGCGTCGACAAAGCCCGTGGTGAGCAAATTCCCGACCTCGAGCTGATCGAAAAGGATGGCTGACCACGTCATTGATGAGTTTCGTGATCGCCTTCGACGTTACCGCCCTCGCCTCCCACAGTTCGGAGATCTGTTCGGTCGAGTACATCAGCCCCTCCAATTCCGAGGAGCCATTTGAACGTCAGGGCAACGGAAGTCAAAATAGTAAGCCGATCAGCAGCTCAGCAGGCCACCAGCAAAGGCGCAAAATGCGCTGCCGTGGAAGGTTTACGCCCGTTTGCAACCCGTTTGGGTACTGCCCGGTCAGCAGGATGACGCTTGTCCCCTCCTCCAAGGGCAACGCCGCCCTCTCTGCTATGCTTCATCATGGCCGCAAACGGCCTCCATGAAGCCGCCGCAAAGGCGCGGTCGATGAATGATTACAAGTGGGCGCGCTCGCTTCATGAGCAGGGGCAATTATTCCTTTCCTACGCGACCAGCGACCTTGAGGCGATGGTACACCATATCCTAATTGGGGATGAGGCGGCACAAATCTCACGTCCGGTCTGACAATTCGACGCGGCATTAATCGGATGAAATTTTGCCAACGCGCTTTTGCAATTGTCATTTGGTGGGTGCGACATCGGTCGCGTTGATCGTTTCTAGCTGTTCCGCTAATGAAGCGCTTGAATGCAACCTAATTAATTGTCAACGATTCCTGATTATGTCAGTGTTGCTCGTCAGCGGGAGAAAAGCCATGAATCGATCAATTCGACGGGAAGTTCTGCTTAATACCGTTAAGGGTATGGGCGGCGTTGCCTCGGCGTCAAAGATTGTAGCGGCCCTCACGGAAAAAGGTTACTCAACTCGCGACGTTCAACGGGCTCTCCGGGTTTGCCTTGAGCGAGGTGAACTGATCCTAGATCCAAAGATGCAAATCGCATTGTCGCGGGAGCTGGAAGCTGCATAAGGCCGCCTGGTCGCTTTCTGACCGTGAAGTTCGCTTTCATTCACTCCCCAAACGTGATCAGCGGTCCCAGTTTGAAATAGACCGGGACCGAGTAATCTATTCGACCGCGTTTCATCGCTTGGCCGGCGTTACGCAAATTGTTCGTGCTGGGGAAGCGGACGTATTCCACACCAGACAGCAGCACACGATAAAGGTCGCGCAAGTCGGACGCCGGCTAGCGCAGTATTGCTTAACGCAATTCCCGAGCGAGGCAGCGCACCTAGGTCTTGATCCCGAGGTAGTCGAAGCCGCATGTTTAGCACACGATCTGGGTCACCCACCATTCGGGCATGCTGGGGAATATGTCCTCAATGACCTTGTGTTGAAGGCGAAGGACCCTGACGGATTCGAAGGCAACGCCCAAACCTTTCGTGTGTTGAACAAGCTCGGCGTCCGGTTTACCGAATGCGATGGGCTTAACCTTACACGCGCTACCCTCAATGCTTGCCTAAAGTACCCTTGGTTGCGAGACCCCAAGAAGGCCGACCGTAAGGCCAAATGGGGAGCCTACCGAGTGGATAGGAAAGAGTTCGAATTCGCTCGCGAGTTCCATCAACACTCGGAGCAATCAACCGAAGCAGCGCTCATGGACTGGGCCGATGACATCGCCTATTCGGTCCACGACTTAGAAGACTTTCACCGATGTGGTGCCATTCCGTGGGCCCAGATTTTGAACGACCCTGAGACAAGCGACGGTTTGATTGGGCGCGCGACCGAGAAATGGTTTGGGCGTCCAAGGGGGGCAAAGGCCCGCTTGCGGGCGGCCTTCGAGCGTGTGTCAGATACGATAAAGGGGGTTTTCGGCGAAGACCTGATCGACCCCTACGACGGCAGTCGGGCACAGCGTCTCAATTTGCGAAGTCTTACGTCTCTACTAGTCGGGCGCTACTTGACCGCCGTCAAACTCGAACCGGACGGAGATCGATCAGGGCTGGTTGTGGGAGACGACCAAAGCGATGAGGTGAAAATCCTCAAGCAGATAACCAAAGACTACATCATCTCCAATCCGTCATTGGCCGCGCAACAGCACGGACAACGTCTGGTTATCACGGATGTTTTCCAAGCCATCCTCAAGGCGGCAAAGAAAGACGTACCAAACTTCCTTCCTATCCGGCTTCGTTACATCTGGGAGTTGTCAGACGGCCATCGGGCGCGCTTTGCAGCGGATTGTATCGCAAGTTTGTCCGAGAGAGAATTGGTAGGACTTCACGGACGCCTCTTCGGAACCGCAAGCGGGTCCGTTCTGGACCCCATCGTTCGCTAGCCCCGCGCGTGCCAAGTCTGAGTATTCAGGGCTTAGGAAACGGATGGTTCCAGCCATTGCAGTGGCCCCGTTCGTGGCGAAGTATAGCGCTAGGCGTTGCCCGCTTGTACGTCTCCGACGACACAATCACGAGACAGTAAGATTTCGACACCGGGCGCGAGCATCCGCGCAAGTCGAACAAGTGCCGCAGCGCCGGCCCCAGCCGGTGACATTCCTTCACGACCAAATGCTGCGGGAAGTAGCGCACCATCATCTTGCCAGGGAATGGGCGGTCGAATTCCGCGGGCGGGTTCCAAGTGGGATCCTCCCGGCCGGCCAGCGCATTCGAGGTCACGAAGGATGCCGCAACGACCGCTGCGGTGAACAATTTGCATGCCATAGCTTTCTGAATGCCTCCCATGAGAAACATTCAGTGTTATATAGGATGCAGATTGGTTCGGAAACAGACAAAATGTCAGATATCGTTGCCAGATTGACTGCTGCTGAATACAACGCAGTGATGGAAGGCCGTCACATCAAAGCCGCCCGCGCCATGCTGGGCCTTAGTCAAACCGACCTGTGCAAACAGGCAGGCGTGAGCCGCGCGACACTGAACGATCTGGAGAATGACACCGGCGATCCGCGCCGGTCTTCTGCGCTCGCAGTCGAGATGGCTTTGCGGGAAAAGGGCGTTAATTTCGTGGATGATGGCGAGACGATAGGCGTGACCATGCCAAAGGTGATGCGAGCCGTCTAACCGCGTCAGGTTTCCGCTTCGCCACCCCGTCGTGGCCCGAGGGTGGGCGCGATCTGTTCAAAGCCATGGCTAATCGTCCCCTTCTCGGGTTGCATGTTGACGCGTATTTCGTGAGTGTAGTCGCCAGGGCAGTTGCCTATCGCCCAGCCAATTCCGAAACTGTTTCATTAGTTCCCCTGAAATTTGAATGCAACTTAGCCGGGACTATCCCGCGCTGGAAGCATTATGCGATAGTTGCTCAGGTTGGAGGGGGCAATCCATGGAAGGCCGGGGACTGACAAACCTGCTGCTGGCGATCATCGCGGGCGTTCTGCTGTTCGGCAAAGATGCCATCGTCGGCGGAATGCAGGGCCTATTCTTCATCGGCGTGGCAATTGCCATTATTTGGGCTTTGTTCGCTCTGGTCTCCTGGATCATCGGCGAGGTCATTAAGGGATACCGAGACGCGAAGGACGCGACAGAAATTGCGCTTGTCACCTTCGGGATTGTGGCGATGGCTATCCTCTTTCCGATGGTCGGCTACATCGGTTGGCTTTGGCTTTCAGGGGTTGAGCGTCCAATGGATGCGGCCCTGGATTCCTGGCTCGGCACCGCATGGATGGGGGTGCTGGGCACGGGCATCGCTGGACTGTTGACCTACGGTGCCTGGAACGGCCTGCAATGGTTGCGCACAAATTGGCGGGACTGGCCCGATTACTTAATGATGGGCGTAAGCGGTCTCTGCACCGCAATCGTTGCCCCATTCCTGTTCCCGATCCGCGAATGGCGGTTCAAGCGAGCTGAGGGCGCCGGCGTGATCATCGCGTTCTTCTCAAGCATTTACGCTGGGGTGTTTGGGCTGGCGCTATGGATGTTCCTGTTTGTGGCGGTGTGCTTCGCACTGCTAGGTTTAGGCATCATTGAGTGAGAAAAGCTAATTGAGCGTAGCAACATTGGAGTTGCCGCACTGGACGAAGTTGCTGCTCCCGATGCAATCTTCCGGGGACTTCGACAAAGCGAGACGCCGAAAATGCCAAATGACGATGAGAAAAAGCCTCACCTGCGGCTCGCTGTCGAAAACGATCGGAAGGAAATTGACCGGGAGCGGGCAAAGCGCGACATCGAGTGGCCGCTTCGCGATCTGGCCGCCAACATCATCCGTGTCGTCCGCGGAGCTGGCAAGTCCTACGATATCGCAAATCAATGCGCGTTGGTGATCAAGGCGTTTCACCAGTACCGGGAACAGGTTGGATGCTGGCCGTCCAGTTGGGAAATTGACCAGGCATTGTCGATAAGGGAGGAAACCGAAAATCCTACCTATGACGACGCCTGGGAACGTGAGCATGCCCGCGACTCTATCATTCGGGGAGCGCTCCAAGTCACAGCCTCGCGTCTCGTTGGACAAAACACCCAAGAGCAGAGAGGCCGTTCGGAGATGATGGACGGTGTTAGGGAGCTAGAGCACATCAGAGAAGAAGCGAGGAAGCGTATGGCGGAGGCAGAGCGAGCGCGGCGCCAAAGCCTCAAGCCAAAGAAGGTCGCCGCGAAAAAGACGAGCAAGGCCAAGGCTAAGGCGCATCGAGCGAAGTCAGAACCAACCATCAAATTCTAGGTCGCGCCCAAGCCGCAGCGACAGTTTTCTCGATGGACCGTCCACCTACCGCAGTCGCCGGGCTTCCCACGGCTCGAGGAAATCGCCCTGCCACATGCCGTACCGGTCCGCTCGGGCCTTGGCCTGTTCGGGCGCATAGGCACCGCGGCTATAGCGCGGCCAATCAAGCGCATGGCCATTTCGCACCAGCCAGCGCGCCACGCTCTCGCCGTCTGCCCGGAAGCAGTCCCCCACAAAGCGCCTGTAGCGGTCGCGGCTGTGGTATTCGCACCTAGTCGGGCGTGACGCGCCCAGGAACGCATCGAGGGCATTAGCTGCCGCCTGTGATTTTTCATGGAATGAGGACCCTGTTTGAGGGGTGATTTTCGTCAAAACGGGACCCCTTAACGATGGGGTCATCAAGATGCCTCCGGTTTGATCGGAGGCATTTGTGTTTTGGATGTTGGTTGTGGAGACGATTGCAAAGATACGCCGGCTGTCGCTGGTGCAGGGGAAGTCGATCAAAGCGATCTGCCGGGAGCTGAAGATCTCCCGGAAGGTGGTGCGCAAGGTTTTGCGTTCCGAGGAGACCGAGTTCCGCTACGAGCGCAAGCATCAGCCTTATCCCCGGATGGGCGCCTGGCGTGACGAGCTGGATCGGCTGCTGTCGGCGAATGCGGCCAAGTCTCAGCGGGAGCGGCTGACACTGATCCGCATCTTTGAGGAGCTTCGCGGCCTCGGCTATGACGGCAGCTACAGTTCGGTGTGGCGACATGCTCAGAGCTGGGAGGCGGATCGCGGCAGCGCCGCGGCCGAAGCCTACATTCCGTTGAGCTTTGCGCCGGGCGAGGCCTACCAGTTCGACTGGAGCCACGAGATCGTTCTGCTCGACGGCGTGACGGTAACGGTGAAGGTGGCGCACATGCGGCTTTGCCACAGCCGTATGTTCTTCGTGCGGGCCTATCCGCGCGAAACGCAGGAGATGGTGTTCGACGCCCATGACCGGGCGTTCAGCTTCTTCCGCGGCGCCTGCACGCGCGGCATCTACGACAACATGAAGACGGCGGTGGACGCGATCTTCATCGGCAGGGATCGCCGCTACAACCGCCGCTTTGCGCAGATGTGCGGGCATTACCTTGTCGAGCCGGAGGCCTGCACGCCGGCGGCCGGCTGGGAGAAGGGGCAAGTCGAGAACCAGGTCGGGCTGGTGCGCGAGCGCTTCTTCACACCGAGGCTGCGCTTCAAGACGCTGGAGGATCTCAACGGCTGGCTGGCCGACAAATGCGTTGCCTATGCCAAGGCGCATCGGCATCCCGAACAGGGCGAGCGCACGGTCTGGGACGTATTCGAAGAAGAGCGCGCCAGCTTCATTCCCTATGCCGGTCGCTTCGACGGCTTCCATTGCATTCCCGCGTCGGTGTCGAAGACCTGCACGGTGCGCTTCGACAACAACAAATACTCGGTGCTGTCGAGTGCCGTCGGCCGGCCGGTCGAGATCCATGCTTATGCCGACCGGATCATTATCCGCCAGGACGGCGTGGTCGTGGGCGAGCATGCCCGCTACTTCGGCCGCAACGAGGTCATCTACGATCCCTGGCACTACGTACCGGTGCTGGCCCGCAAGCCGGGCGGATTGCGCAACGGCGCGCCGTTCCTTGGCTGGGTCCTGCCGTCGGCAATGGAGAAGGTGCGCCGCAAGCTCAAGGCGGTTGATGACGGGGACCGGCAGATGGTGTCGATCCTCACCTGCGTGCTGACCGACGGATTGAGCGCGGTCGAGGCCGCCTGCCAGGAAGCCATCGAGCACGGCGTCTCGTCGGCCGCGGTGATCCTCAACATCCTGGCCCGCAGCCGCGATCCGGCGCCGGGCACGATCCTTTCCATTCCACAGGCGCTGAAGCTCGCTCACGAGCCGATCGCCGACTGCGCCCGTTATGACAGCCTCAGGAGGACGAACAGCCATGGAACGCACCGAAGTACTGGAACTGATGGGGGCGCTGAAACTCTTCGGGATGCGCGCGGCCTATGACGAGATCATGGGCGTCGCCATTAAGCGGCAGCACGAACCGCCGAAGATCGTCGGCGATCTGTTGCAGGCCGAGATATCGGAGAAGCAGGCCCGCTCCATCAAGTACCAGCTCACCGTCGCCAAGCTTCCGCTGGCCAAGGATATCGAGGACTTCGATTTTGCCGGCACGCCGGTCAACGAGAGCCTGATCCGCGACCTCGCCGCCGGCGCCTTCGTTGCCGATCAGCGCAATGTCGTCCTGGTCGGCGGGACAGGCACCGGCAAGTCGCATCTGGCGATCGCCATTGCCCGTTCCCTCATCCGCAACGGCGCACGCGGGCGCTTCTTCAACGTTGTCGACCTCGTCAACAGGCTCGAGACCGAGACCCGCGCCGGCCGGCAGGGCCGCATTGCCGATCATCTTACCCGGCTCGACTTCGTCGTCTTCGATGAACTCGGCTATCTTCCGTTCGCCCAGGCCGGCGGGCAGTTGCTCTTCCATCTGGTCTCAAAGCTTTACGAACGCACCAGTGTCATCATCACCACCAATCTCGCCTTCGGGGAATGGCCGAGCGTCTTCGGCGACACCAAGATGACAACCGCGCTGCTCGACCGCCTCACCCATCACTGCGAGATCGCCGAGACTGGCAACGAATCCTGGCGCTTCAAGAGCCGCTCTCAAAGCTGAAGTCCAAAAGCCAATCAGTCGCGCCCGATCAGGCTGTGCAACCCCGACCAGCTTCGCCTGATCGGGCGCTTACCGGCGTGCCTCTCAACACCGAAAGCCGGGGTCCCTTTTGCGCGAAAAAACAGGGTCCCGATTCCGTGGTCATTGACACCGCCTGCCCGCACCTGTAGGCCTTGCCGTTGCCATCGTGGCAAACCTGCCAGCTTTCAGGGGCATCGACGCCATTGAACCTGATGCGCTCGCCGGCAATCTCTATCGTGTCACCGTCGATGACCGAGGCGCGGCCCACAACCGGACCTTGTGCAAGAGCCTGCTGAGTAAGAGCAATGAGAACGAGAACTGAGGCCGTGCGAACCATCAGTCGGCCTGGCCAAGCAGAGCAGGCCGCGCCATCCTTGCGCGTGTCCGCCTTGCCGTCGAGAATGGGATGACGTCACAGCGCATCATGGTCGCTCTTTGCTGGACACCGTGTCGGAATACAGCCGCACACCAGGGCCGCCTCCAATCATTTCTCCGGCAGCTTGGAATAGTACCCCCGCGGCCTCCAGCGCAGCTCTTATTGCGTCGAGGTTATTCCTTACCGGCGTCGATCTGCCGGCCTCGAAGTTGCGGACGGTGGAGAGCCCAACTTTAGCCCTCGTCGCGAGATCGTCCTGGGACAGGTTTACGAGCGCGCGACCGGCTCTGCATTGATCTGGCGTGATCACGATAAGCTCCAATAACGATTTACATCACGTATAACGAAATTCGTTTGACATGACTAGGGGCAACGTATTACGTTCTTAATAACGAAAATCGTTGCCACAAGGAGCCGCAGAAATGCCGAACACCTTTGTTCGGGCAGCCGCAGAAGGCATGCCTGAAATCAACCGCCGCCGCCTACTCATCGGCCTCGCCGCCGCATCAACCACTGCAGCGACCGTTTCAATTGCGGCAGTTGCAACTCCCGCGCCTACTGAAACTCCGACACTTCTGGAACTAGGGAACGCTTTGCCGTCCGTTGAACGGGAGTATGTCGACTCCCTCGCCGCACTGAATGCTGCGATCGAAAGCGGACAGAAAATCTGGCCGACTGCACCGAAAGAACTGCATTTGCCCCGCGATAATTATTGGGGCACCGATGTCATCGAGCGTGGCATAACCGGCCACGGCATCGAGCACCGGGACCAATTTGGCGACTGGAGGTCGCAGCGCATCTGGACCGACGAGACACTACAGGAATGCTTCGAGAGAGCCGACAAGTATGCTCTTTCCCGCTCCGAGAGGGTTCGCAACAAATGGACGGCTACCAGAGACGAATATGCTGCTCTACTACCCGTCGCCAAGCGCTACGAGGCCAAGTGTGAACGCATCCGCACAGCCACTGGCTACAATGCGGCCAAAAGTCGGAATAGCGCTGCGCGCGCTGCGCTGATCGAACTTGTTGGCTCTATCATGGACCAGCCCGAGCGCACGATGGACGGCATTGTGATCAAAGCCCAAGCGCTCTCGGCGTGGAGCAAGGTGGATCGCATCTATCGCGCGTTGAATCTCAGCGCATTGGAGTGGTCTGGTCAGTTCGCTGCATCGGTTTTGAAAGTCGCGACTGGCGGTGCGTCATGAGCGTCGCCCTGACCTTCGGCCCCGAAATCACGAGGCAATTGACGGGTCTGGGGGCCATCGAACCGCCAAGGCGTGACATCCCCCCAAGTTGATTGATGATGCGAGTTCGGGCTACCGATGCACACATGCAGCAATCATTCAGAAGCGCAGAGCCGGAGAAAGCCGCCGCCGCGATGGCGGCTATGATCCCTCAATCGGCCAATCGCATCTTCATCGACGGGCACTCAGCCGTTGGAAAGTCACGCCTTGCAAGAGGTCTAAGTGAGCACCTGAACATCCGTTGGGTCAAAGTGGACGACTTCATTGTCAAGCGAGAGGGGCGCGCTGGGAAATATGTGCAGATGGTTGACCGGGTTCGCCTTCATGAGGTGGTAGATGCCAGCCACGAACGGCTGATCTTAGACGGCCTATGCTTGCGTCACCTGTTTCATGACAGCGACGTTTCGACAGCCTTCTGGACCTATGTGAAGTCAGAAGCCTATGGCGATGGCCTCCAGGCTGAGATTGAACGCAATCTGCAGTTCGGAACCGACCTCTACTGCAAACGCTACAATCCAGAGGCTACCGCTCACCTAGTCGTGACGGTTCCATACCAGTTCTGAGAGGTCTGGGCCAATCGAGCCCCGACCGGACAGACGCCGCCTAACTTATGCTTGGCGGGCACGATCCTGACCATGCGGGTCGAGCCCGCATCACTGATCTCAGTCCTAACGTGCGAGTGGTGATCATACAGATCAGTCGAAGCAACGCGAAGCGCAACGGTTCCGTCTTTCTCTGCTTGCTCCGAGCGTAAGACCCTGTAGCTTTCCGGCAAAGAAATGAGCAAGTGGGTAGTTAGACGCAGGTACGGTTAGAACTGCCGTTCCTTCGTCAGGCCGTGCAAGGGGTGGGAATGACATCATACGTATCAAACATTAATCGTTTGCAGAGCGAGATTGCACGTCTTCACAAGGATGAGGCGGCGCTCGCGTCGAAGGAAGCTGCGTTGCTCACAAAAGCGAACCGCGCGCGTGAAGCTATAGGACGGACAAAGTCGACCTCAACGATCGCTTCGAAGCTGAAAGAAATCGAACGCGCGACACACGACCTTGCGGACATTGGAAAGAAGCGGGCGGCGCTCTCTGCACGAACTGCTGCAAAGACGAAAGACCTGAACGCCAATCTTGCTAAGCAGGCAACGGAAGATGAACGCGCGCGAAAAAAAGTCGCCCAAGAGCAGTCTCGGTTGATCAAACAAAGGGACGATCATGCGCGTCAAGTTACCCAACAGCTAGCAGAAATAGCTCGCACGCCAACGTCGCCAACCGCTGCAGATCAGCAATTCGATTTCTTCATTTCCCATGCGTCAGAGGACAAGGAAGATTTCGTTCGCCCGTTGGCCAGGGAGCTTGAAGCTCTAGGTGCTGTCGTCTTCTACGATGAAAAAACTATGAAAGTAGGCGACAGCCTGAGGAGGAGCATCGACGCCGGGCTAAGCAATTCTAGGTTCGGGATCGTTGTGCTGTCGACAGCCTTCTTCAAGAAGGAATGGCCCGCCAAAGAACTTGGCGGGCTCACTGCGCTGGAAGTCAGTGGCCAGTCAAAAATTCTTCCTATCTGGCACAAAGTCACAAAGGATGAGGTTAGTGCTTACAGCCCGACTCTGACTGATAAAGTGGCGCTCAACTCGTCGCTCCAGAGTGTCAAGGAAATCGCTTCGGAATTGATGACGCTGTTGTAGCGAGGCGCCTAGCTGTGCTGCGCATTGACTTGTTTGAAAAGGTCTAGGCATGCCCACATGTTCGCCGGGTCGGAAGTATATTCCCTTGGCAGTGGCAGTCGTCACTTCTGTGCTGGTGTTAGGAGCCTCCGCGGTCCAAGCGGATGACGCATCCGAGTTCGGCATGTTTATGGGCTTGTCCCTCGCCATCGAAGACAAGTGCGAGCAGTATTTCTTGCGAACCGACGCCGCTATGGGAGACCACCTTTCTGCGGTCGAGCACGACCACGCTTCATCGATGGTCGAGACGGAACGTGCGAAGGCACTTCAAGTGGTCGACAAACTGGGTTGCGAAAGAGCTGCGGATGAAGCTGCCAAACTGGCTAGGAAGCCATTCGCTCAGGTCTGGGAAGTTCGCTAGGCTGGCCTATTCCAGGGGTGACCCGGATCAACTGGCCTACCGTCTCGCGTGGTGCCGATACTCTGCCCTCGAGCTTCCTCTTTCTGGATCAGCCTGTCATGGTGAGGGTTGCAGGTGCTTTCGTGATTGGCCGGGCTGATGAACAGAGCCCAGTTGCCTTTGTGCGGTTGGCGATGGTTGACCACTGTAGCCTGGGTTACCCTTCCTGTTGCCTTGCAACGTTCGCATAAGGGCTGTTTAGCCAGTTGGGTCTTGCGGGCTACCAGCCAAACCTTGAGCTCTCGTACAACATATCACCGACCTGATGACGCAGCCGGGACGATTGCCGGCGCCACCATAAAAGTCCAGGCCATGGCTACATGGGCGCTCGGTAGGGATGATCAGTGATGGGCGTCCATTTGCATCCGCGGTAGCTGGGCAGATCGCAAGCCGCAATTCACTTCGTCATGCGGGGGGCGGTGCAGCATGACACGTATGCTTTGAATTGCTTTAAGCGATCCACTTGCCAATTCCAGCACACGGATGCTGTCATTTGCTGTAAGGCGCGACTGCTAGGCTTCTTCCTGCGTCGACGCGCACAGGCTTTCATTTGCATTCAATCGAGCAACCTAAGGCCACCTCTTTAGGGCGTTGCATAAATGCCCACTTTGTTACCTTTTGTTGCCATTCCGCACGGCTTTCTCTCTCCTTGCGCGGGCCACCACCCTGTCATTTCCTATCAAACAGGTAGTGTGCATTAGCCCCGCTCACTAGTCTGCTATGATCTGGGGAGGCTTGGGAGACGTATCCATGTGGTTGCGGACTATCGTTGCTGCTATCGCGCTGACGACAAGCCAAGCCTGGGCCGGAGAGTGCGCGTCGCCTATGGCACACGCCGCTGTACCTGCCGAGGTGACAGGGCAGCCCTATTCCGCCGCGCGATCAACCCTGGTCGCCGCCGGATGGCAACCGCTCTTGGACTGGAACAGGATGCAGCACGAGTACGACCTTGCCGAAGGATGGATTGCGGAAACCGGGTACTTCGAAGTAAGCGGCTGCTCGAACACAGGAATGGGCTACTGCGCCGCAAGCTTCGTTGACATCAATCGGAACCTGCTTCGCGTCATCACCACTGACCAAGATGGCCCGATCGTCTCCAGTGCGCGGGTTATCTGCGACCCGAAGCCCTCAGACGCTTTTTGATAGCTGCGGCCGTGTCATCATTTGTCATCACGCCATGAGCCCACGCCGCATAGCCACTCAGAGCAGCGTGCGGGCCAAGACCCTGCCATTTCCTGCCATCGCAAAGGGTTAGGAGTTGGCCAAAAGGTTGACATTTGTTGACATCGGGCTGGGTAGATGGGCGCTCCCGTCCCGCAAACGTCCACGATGTGTCCTTTCGATTGGAGCGGTTCTGAGGTAAGTTCCGGCCAATGAAAGACGAAAAGTTCTACAAGGACTTTGACCTGGAGCCTTCCGAGTTTCGGAAGGAGGACCAACCCGAGCCGTTCTGGGGTTGGGGGGCGCCGGTATGGTGGGTGCTGTGTGCACAAATCATCGTCGGCCTGCTGATTATGCGCACCGCAAGCACCACATTCGATGCTTTGTCCCCGGAGATTGGTCCTAGCTGGACTTTGGCCGTCATTGTGGGTGGCGGGATTGCTGCGATCAAACTGATAGAGTGGGTCATCTTGAAGCTAGCCGGTCTCTAACTCCCTCCTCGGCCGCCACACCGCCACCGATAAATGGCCTGGCGTAGTTCGGCAGCGCGGGCTGCGCTGCGTGCGTCGTGCCGGTAGCGACGCCGTCTCGTAGCCGCTCTGCGGCAGACAAAGCAGCACGGTCTTTGGCAGCACCAGCGGCAGCGCCTGCCAGTGGAACGACCATGTTCCCACCCGGGAACAAGCTGCCGACCACCTGCCCAAGGGTGATGCTGACGGGACCGCGGGGTGCGAACTTCGACAGGGCATCGACGACCTTGGACGACGAACCACCCTTGGCCATCTGCCGGATCAGCGCGACCTCGGCATCGTTGAATCCCTTCACCTTGCCCGACTTTATCTGCCCATAGAGCTTGTCCATCTCGGATCGGATCGCGTTGGCAACGCCGCTCTGGGTGTACTTGCCAGAACCCTTGACATCGGCGGTGTCGAGGATGTTCTCGATGATCTCGGTCTTTTTCGCCTGAGCCCAAGTCTCACGGGCTCTCCGCAGAAGCTTGATGCCGTTCATGTCGCCGCCGAGATCCGTCGACTTTGCGTTGTCGGCGAAATCGTCCATGACCCTTTTCATAGCGCCGAGCGTGCGGGCGTCATTTGCGCTGGCGGTCTTGATCTCCTTGCCGAGCACCTGACGGAATTCCTCGAAATCCTCAAGCGACATCTTGCCGGTGAATAGGTCGTCAAGTTCATCGAGATACCCGGCGGTTTTCGGCCGCAGCTTGTCGTTGGGCCTGCCGACCGCCAGTTTCAGCCGCTTCCCTAGTTTTTCGACGGCAGCGTCGGTGAATTCGACGCCGGAGGCTTCTGACGCATCGAACAGGTCGCCTGATGCGGCCTTCATTTCCTTTGATGTCTGGCCAGCCGCAGCAGGCGGAGCGCTTTTTTTGGCTACGAGCTTTGAGATCACGTTCCCCACAGCCTCCATGCCTACACCCGTGACCGCTCCGAACGCAGCACCAGTCAAGCCGCCAGATACCCGCTCGCCCGGATCAGCCTCACCACTGCCGTAGAGTGCACCATAGCCAGCCCCCTCAAGGGCGGCTGCGCCGGCCTTCCCCACGACAGGAAGATCCTTGCCAGCGACCGTGATGCTATTTTTGGCCAGCGTACCGCCGAGCGCCATACCGCCGACCGCCTCGCCAGCCAGTGAGGCACCAGGATAGGCCGCACGCCTGTTATCCTTGCGCTCATCGAGCATATCCCGTTTCCGGGTGTAGGCACGGCCCATATCAAAGCCTTCGCCCTTGACCGCATCGATAGCTGCATCGATCGGCGCCAGAAGTGCCGCGGCGATCTCATCGTCGTAGCCGCCGAAAACACCAGCCTGAGATCCCTCAGTGGCAGCATCAAAGGCGCTGCCGCCGTATTTGGCAGCCTTTTCCTTGTCGACGATCGCAGCCTGCTCGCGGGCGGCCTTCATCTTGGCGCCCTGAGTTGCCGTCCAGTCCGCTTCAAACGAGCGTTTGCCACCATCAACGAGGGCTTTGCCGGTTTCGATCAAACTGTCAGGGATTGGCGATTGCCGGTCTTCATCGGAAAGGCGAGATGATCCGGCACCATACTTGTCCCACGGGCCGCGAACCTCGCCAATACGCTCGCTTCGAGCCGATGCAGCCCGGTCTGCATCTTCCTGCGCCGGGTCTGCGGTTGGTTTGGCGTACTTGTCCCATGGGCCAGCAGCCGGCGCCGCTCCCAGATGCTTTTTCAGTGCCTGCACCGCGCCTTCCGGTGTTTCGCCAGAAACACGGTACTTCTTGCCGTCGGGACCAGTGATGTTGAACGTCGCCATCAGTCCACCTTTACCCACGAGTTCTGGTCGCCAGGGTCACCACCAAGGGGCCTATAACCGCCCAATGCCATAGCAAAACCAACCATTTCCGGGCCTTCCGCCTCAGGCGAATGAGTGCGCTTCCATGCCGTAGATGACGCCGCCCGCACTGGTGGTGTAGCCAATGGGGTAAGCCGTTTGAGCAGGCATGTTCCACTTCCAGCCGACCGCGATGCGGTGGCCGGTATCGAGCGCCATTTCCCGCTGACTGTGGAAGCCGGTAAGGGATATGGCAGCCGTGGTGTTGGCTCTGGCGACTCCACCGATCAGAACCCCATCGTGCGGAATGTTGATTGTCCCACTGTCGCTCGCCGGGAAGTTGGGATCGCTTGTTATGCCGCCCGCGGCGCCACTGCCGACAGATTCAGCGAAACGGGTCGCTGACGCTATTTCTGCCGCAAATACAAACACGGCGCACGCTTGAGAGGTGGCCCCAAAACTTACGCTGACGCTTCCCGAGGTTCCCGAAGGCCTGGCAGCCCATACGCCACAACTGGCGCCGCCCGTGGGCGAAGTGCCAGCATCGCCGGAATCGTTCCCAGAGGCCGCCACGCCGCCAATCGTTGCCCCGCTCTGGTTGACGACAGAGTTTGCCGAGTTGGCGAGCATTGCCGCAACGATGATTGCGCGGTTTGTAAATTCCTGGCCGAAGCTGAGGCCGGAAAAGGTGTAGGAGCCCGAGCGGTCGGTGTTGTCGACGGCCTGCGAAACCAACTCGATCTTGGGCGGGGAGATGCCCGCCATTATCCCGCAAATTCCAGCAAGCATTTGATTCTACCTCTCCTAGCTGAACGACCTGGATTCCATGCCAAAGATGACGTTGCCGGCTCCCGTTGAGAGGCCGACAGTGCGATTGGTTTCTTGGGGCAGCCGGAAGGCATAGCCGCCTGCGATACGGTGAGAGCCGTCAAGGGTGGTGTCATATTGCTGCGTCATGCCTACGAAGGTGATGGCGCTCGTGTTGTTCGCCCGGCTTGCGGCTCCGAAAATCACCGCCCCGTACACGGCGCCGTTGGGGACGTTGAGCGTGCCATTCATGCTCGCTGGATAGGTCGGGTCACTCGTCAGACCGCCACCGCCCCCAGATCCGAACGATTCAGCAAACGGGGTCGCTGACGCCAAATCCGTCACGGCATAAAGGTAGATCGCGCAGGCACTGGCTGACGCTGTGGTGAAGTTGACGGTAACATTGCCCGATGTGCCCGTAGGCTTTGCAGCCCACACGCCAGCACCCGCGCCGCCGACCGGAGTGCCAGAACTGCCAGCGTCACCTGAATCGCCACCTGCTGCGGCTACACTGCCGATTGTGCAGCTACCCTGATCAATTCGATTGTTGCCGCTTGCCACCAGATGAACGAGAGCGACCAGCGTGCGATTGCTGAAATCGTCTCCGAAGTTGAGACCGGAGAACGTGTAGGAGCCAAGCCGATCGGTGGTGTCGACCGCTTGGGCGACCAGATGAATGACCGGGCGCTCATCTATGAAGATCATCATTTAGGAGAGGCCTCCATAGTCGCGGCCATTGCCCCACTTCTGTTGTGGCGTGGGCCTGGCAACGCCATCATCGAACGGCTTGAGATAAGTTTCCTCGAACCGTTCAGCTGATGTCTTGATTGCCGATGTCGGCTTTCTCTTCGCCTCAGGCATCCTGTCGGGGCGCTCGCTACTGTTTCTGCCAGGCATTAGCTCGGAACCGTTGCGGCCTCCGCCATTTGCGAAATCGTCCACGATCCTCTCGCCAAGTGTCCGATTGCCGGACAGTGCCAAGCCAGCGTTGAGAATGGTAAGACCCGTTCCCAGGCCGGGCGCCATGCCGGCCAGAACGTCGATGCCGCCGGCCATCGCCGCCTGGCCGATCGACCGTTTTGCAGGTGCGGCAGATGCGGCAGGCGACATCGAAGCAGATGCCGGAGTGGCAGGCGTGGTTGGGCTGGCGCTGGGCTGCTGACGAACGACTGGCCTCGAGGAGGGAGCGCCGAAACTGGCCGACACATTCGACGCAACAGAGCGATTGATCGGGTCGACTGGCGCATAGCCCCTATTTAGGCCGGCATCTTTGTAGGCCTCGATTTGGCGCGGGCTCAATCCGCCGGTGTTGGAGCGAGAGCCACCGAGATACGTGGATTCAAACCGCTCCAAAGACGACGGCCGAGCTGTGGGAATCGACGCCACCCGCGCAGGCAGGTCATTTCGCTGTCCGCCGGTGCTCTTCGGGCCGACAACGCCATAGTCTACTAGGTTCTTCGCCATGTCGCGGACTGTGGAGTACCCGACAGATGCCTTGTCGATGCCGTTGTCGGCATAATTGCTGAGGCCATCCTTCGTCGACAATGCCGCCCATTCCTTGGCAAGACCATTCGCAAAGGCATCAACGTCGATCTGGCCGTTGACCGTTGCCTGGTCGGCGCGGCGCTGCACCAATCCCTTCGCCAGTTGATCCTGCAGTTCCGGAGTAAATTGCTGGTCGAGGACGCCCATCTGCGTAGCGATTTCGGCAAGTGTGGTGTTTTTGAACTGGTAGGCGCCGAGAACATTCGCTTTGTGGCCGGCCGCCCTCAAAGTCCCAGCGTATTTGATGACGTCCCGAACCGTCATGCTGGTCAGGTCGGCATACTTCTTCGGCCCACCATCGACCAATCGGTTGTAAGGATCCAATGTGCCGGCTTCAGCTCTCCTGATCGTCGCGAGGATGTTCTCTCGTGTCATGTCGACCATGGACTTGTTTTCGGCCGCACGAGCCTTCGCAGCCAGGTCTGTTGCCCGGTACTGGTCATAGTCCTGCATCGACTTGATTTCAGTCGCGCGCGCTGACGAATAAAGCCCACCTGTCGGTGTAGCCGGCGTCGTGCGCGATCCAAGCGAGCGATCAATCCCGCGTTCAGTGGCATGGCCGCCGAGTGCCGGAGACAAACCGGTCGGTGTCGTGTTGCGGTTCGACGTCGACATCGGGCCGGCACCCGCCGACCGATTGCCGGCTGAATTTAGCCCCGTGCTGCGATCTGAGGTGGAGGGACGATTCGCGTTCTCGTCGCTTAGATTGCCCGTCCGGTTGGAGGTTGAGGACGATCGGTCGGGGCGATCACTGCTCGACGTTTTGCTCGTCGAGCCGCTGTTGCTATTCGACGAGGTGTTCCGATTTGTCTCGGAGCTCGGACCGGCGCCAGATGCGCGATTGCCGGCCGAGTTCAGCCCACTGCCGCCAGAAGACGTCGACTTGTTCGACGTCGACTTGTCCGGGCGGTTCGCGTTTTCTGCGTCCAAAACACCCATAGTTAGGCCGCCACTTCTGCTTCGCGATGAGCTGCAGCGCGGAGTAGTTCGGACACACTCAGGCCGCGCTTTCGAGCAGCCTCAACAAGCACAGTCTTTTCATCGCGGCTGATGCGGATGCGGATCTGATCGACCTTCGTTTCGGTGGTCTCGTTCATGTGAGCCTCCATTGCCTAAGCCAGCAATCTACCAAGACAATGTTGCCACACGCAATGGATATCGGGGAGTATTATATAGTAATATCAATGATTTAGATGAGATACACCGAAACATGCGGAAAGCCGATGAAGCCCACGGAAAGGCGGAGAATGATAGGGTGACCCAGAAAATAAACTGTTCGCTGCCGTCGATTGGGCTTTCAGGCAGCGAAGAATTGGCTTGGATTGCCATCATCCGGATGGAAGATGTTCGGGGGCACGGGCAAATCACCCCTGCGCGCTTGGATCAGAACAGTAGGCGCCACCGCTCCATGATTGCGTCGACCCCGGCGAGCCAGGTGGGCGCTGACGGTGCTCAGACCCGTGCGTTCCGTGGCGTCTTGCAGATGCGATCTCAGATCCTCGCCAAGGAACCACACACCCCAGAGGTCACCCTCACCGAAGAGACGGGCAGTCTGGAGTGAAACTACCATGCTCCTGAATTCGCCGCGGCGGCGCGGCGATGGCCAGGGTGCGTTTCTGATCATGCTCAGCTCTGCAGCGCCGCCAGCGGCATACTTCAACCAAGGCCCTTCAAGGGGCATCATCGGCCTCGCGTATCTGGTGGACGATCGACTATCACCTCAACGACAAAACCCCCGATCACAAGCGGCTCGGGCGGTTTGTCATCAGGCGGTTGTGTCGACTTCATTGGTCGGTTTCTTCCAATCCGCGCGAGCGCTGGGCACGAAAAGCCGTGCAGACTTCAAAACGACATCGTTCCAGTCTTCGCCGACATTCGGTGGTATTTCGACCTGCACGGTGAGGCCCTTCACCGCCAAGCGATGCGCAAGCGTATAGGCCGCCGCCTGGCCGCCATATTGCGGATCATTGTCGCTGAACACGATGACATGCCGGACATCTGCGGGAGCCTGCCACTTGGCCATGCCGCTCGAGTTGACCGCTGACCAGCAGGGAATGCCGAAGAGCATCGATACGGCCAGGGCGGTTTCAATGCCTTCGGCAATACCGAGGGTGTCTCTATGCTCGGCTAGGCGGATCGCGGCGCCGTCGGGGAACGGTCCCGGCATCATTTTGCGGACGCTATCGACCGCCGCCTTCCTGCCATCGTCCGTGAGATAGGTTCGATGCAGGTTGACCGGCTTGCCATCGACGTCGCAAAGCGCTGCGATCATGGCTGGATGCCATGAGACCGGCGCATTGTCCCCGTCGCGATAGCGGACACGAGGCGCACACTGCAGAGCGGCAGGATAGCGATCAAGGTCCAGACCACGCGACCGAAGGAACTTGCTGACCGGATCGCGGTCGGTGATATCGGAAGCCGAGCGCCAGAGCCGGGAAAGGGCCGCGCGCTGTTCCTCGACCGTTATGCTTTTTTTTGCTTCGACGACTGGCATACAACCGATCAGGGGTTCGATCAGGCCGGCTGCTGTTTTGAAGTCGATTCCATGTTTTTTCATTACGAGTTGGACGCCGTCACCAGCCCCGCACTGTGAGCAGATCCATGTGCCATTGCCCTCTTTGTCATCGAAGCGGAAGCGATCCTTGCCGCCGCAGAGAGGGCAAGGACCATGCTTGCCGGCGAGAAGCGCAGCCGGAATGCCGAGATCAACCAAGATACCGCACCACCGGCCGCGCGCTTTGTCGCGAAGCTTCACCGACATGCGACGTCTCCAAAGGCTTCCTTTCCAAGAGGAATAGGCACCACGTCTGCGCTGCGTGTAGTGTTCAATGCTCTCGCCCCTTGGAAAGGAGGTTCTTTCTCTTGTTCTTGTTCTTGTTCTTGTTCTTGTTCTTGGCTTAGAAGGGCCTCTGGAGCCCCTTTGAAGGCCCTTTCAAATTCGCTGAGATCGGGGCGCGGATGCAGATGGAAATCGGCGCGATAACGCAAAAAAAAGCCAAGCGAAATCAAGCATTTCGGCATTGCGGCGAATTCTTTCTGCACAGAGATAACGCGGTTGTCGTTCTCCTTCAGCGCGGAACCGACCTGGAACCGTGCCATCTCGTGCACCCACACATAATCCCTACCCTCGTCGTAGGAGCACCAACCCACCTCGGTCAGTCTTCGAAGCCCCTTCGAAGCCCCTTCGAAGGGTATCCCCACATCATGCGAGATGTAGGCGACCGGGCAATAAAAGACCCCAGTCATGGACGCGTGAGGAGCCGTCATCAGATATATGCCGACGCGTTGCGCATCTGCATCGCCGCGGATCGCGCGACCCGTCGCGCCGGTCCAGAACGTTGAAGAGACCTTGCCATAATGTCTGGTCATCGGTTCGCCTCGCGAATGGCCTGACTGGCACCTCGAGCGGACGGGTCAAACCGTTCGCGGATCATCACCTCCGAAGCCGACCCGGATGGCACCGACAGAGCTGGCTGCGCTGCGAACTCGCCATAGTGCTCACGTTCGGCACGAGCCCTAGCACCAGCTGCGTCATCTATCGTGTCGAACACGCCCAGTCGGACAGTGCGATTTTCGATGCCGATATAGGCTGACCACTTGGCCTGCTTGCGCAGGTAGCTCACGCCGATCCGACCGCTTGTATTGGTCTTCCCAGGTCGACGATTGCGCGCGTTCTGGAGAGGGGTCGCCTCGCGTAGGTTTTTCCAGCGGTTGTCGGCGCGCTTGCCGTTTTTATGGTCGACCTGGTGCTTTGGCCATTTGCCGGTAACGATCAGCCAGATGACCCGGTGCAACTTGTACAGACGGTAATCGATCTCGATTTGTATGTAGCCACCCTTGGTCAACGTGCCAGCGAGGTCGCCAGCACGCAGCCCAGGACGTCCGACCCGCCAGTACACCTTGCCGGTCAATAGGTCACAGATCAGCAGGTCACTTGCACGCTTGGCGGTGAGAGCGGGACACTTGGGGAGCGCCCTCTTCATAGCGCACCCCCGATCCCTGCCAGTTGGCAGACAACACGGGCTGTCTCCATCCGAAGGCGGAGCCGAGCCGCTACCTTCAAGGCCGCGTACTCAGCAGTTGCGAGGTCGGTCAGCTTGCGGTATTCGTGAGGCGCCACACCTTTTGAAATACCGTTTCCGCCGTCCCCGAGAGCCATCGGGGCGGCGGTTTCGCTATGGTGGGTCATGCTCCACCTACGCCGCTACCGAAGTGGACTTGCGGCGTCGGCCATTCATCCACGCATCGAGATCGTCGGGGTCATAAACGACGGTGCGGCCAATAACGAAGTATTGTGCGCCAGACCCGCTGAGTCGGAGTTTTTCAAACGTTGATCGAGTAGAGCCACAATAGCGCGCGGCCTCTTCAGTGCGCATCTTGGGGCGGTAAGTTCTTTCCTGCGCTGCTGGCATGGGGATATGTCCTCATAACACCTAGCGAAATTGCTGGGGGCCTGAGGAAAATGAACGACAGAATAACGCCGTCCATTTACGCCACGAGATCGTGGCTTATGACAAATTCAACGTGGTCTGAGGGTGGCGTAAGGTGGCGTAACGAGGGCTAATGTTGCAGTCGCGCGCAAGACATTGGCGTTTAGCCACCCTTCTTGGTTCGTCTTGGCCATGATGCAGGGCGCTTGGGCCAGACATCTTTCCGCAATTGAGGGATGGACACGTCATTCCACTTTGCGCGCGCCTGTGCCTCGAACTCTTTCCTGGTTAGTTTTTCCCCTGCGAACACGCCTTTCGCCCATGGCATCAGCACCTTATCCAGGCTGTATGCCGTCTTCAGCGTGCGATCAGCTTTCACGGCTTGACGATTGACGGACCCTACTATTGCTACACTTGATGCTGCAGTCCCAAGGAATTCACCTTCTGCAAAAAGCTTGCTCAGGGCTTCTCTATCGACAAACACCCAATGTCGCGGATAGCGGCTTGCTCCGAGAGTACCGTAGGCATCGTCGTCGGACAGTTTCCCAGTCTCGAACCATCGTAGAAAGCGCCCCCGCGCATTCCAATGGTCCACCCTAACGGGGATAAACCCTCTGCCATCCAGATAAAAAGAGGCCACGAGCCGCCGAAATGCGCAAAGGTTTCTGATTGCTGACGCGGCGGACTCAATCTGAACCGGACCCCTCTCCCATTGAGATCCAAACATTTGCCGGCCAACCATATCGGCCGCTTTGATCAGAAAAACTTGATCGAGCGTTTCGAGAGGCCAGCGGCTTGGGTCATTCCACAAAGCTGTCAACATTCGCGCACCTTCGCGATGCACCTTGATGGCCGCAGGGAAACCGGGAGGTGCCGCCCCGACTTGTCGGATGGCCGTCCTATCCCTGCGGGTTCGATTTGCCTTTGCCCCTCTTGATCGGGACAACCTCGCCGGATGGCGCGGCCTCCCCCATGGCAGCAGCAATTGTGTTGCCGATAGCGTTCGAAGCGCGCCGTAGCGGATCGGCGTCGAGATGCGCGTAGCGTTGTGTCGTAGAGGATTGGGTGTGGCCCAAGAGCTTCCCAATGATAGGCAGACCCATTCCGCCCCCAGCGCCGAAGCTGGCGAAGTTGTGGCGCAAATCGTGGATGCGCAGGCCCTCAAGATTTGCGTGTCTTGTCACCATCGACCAGGGGCGCTTGAGATCAGATCGGGGCTTTTCGTCCTTGCTGCCGGCAGTTTCGCCAGCGATGACATAGGAACCGATGCGGGTTAGGCCGCTGAGGACAGCCATCGCCGGCGCGTTCAAAACGATGGTCTTGCGACCGGTTTTGGAATCGGGAAGCAGCAACAGTCCCCGCTCCAGATCCACATGGGACCATTGCAGGTGCAGGATTTCCCGCAAGCGGGCGCCAGTGAACAGGAGCAACCGCAACGCAGCGGCGGGATGCTCTCCAATGACAGTTTGCCGTTTTTGCTTGGGGACATGTTTCGTTTTCTTGGTCGTGTCGATGTCCCACTCGATGCCCTCGGTTTCGGCCACACGGATAGCCGAGCCCAAGCGCTCGAGTTCATCGGTGGACAGCAACCGTTCGCGACTGTCCTCGTCGTATTTCTCGATGCCCCGCGCGGGGTTGAAACCTTCGGGAACTAGGCCGTGCTTGCCGGCGAACGTGTACATAGAGCCGATGACCCTAATTACTCGGTTCGCCTGGAATGGCGCATGGCTCCAATCAAGGTGCAGCTTGGCCAATTGGGAGTGCGTAACGTCCTTGGCCTTCTTCGATCCTAGCGCGGGAATGACGATGCGGTTGAAAACGTCTTCGTAGCTCGCCTTGGTCAGAGCCTTGCGCTTCGGTGCAACATGCTTCGTCAAAAACTCTTCTGCGACCTTCGAAAGCCGCGGGGCCTCGCGATGGCTGGCCTTCTCTAGCTGCGGGTCTTGCCCGACCTTGGCCTTGGAGCGGAGGTTATCCGCGATCTTGCGGGCCTCGTCGGGGGTGAACTCATTTGCCTTGCCAATGGTGACGCGTTTGGTTGTCGCCTTCCGGCCACCCTCAACACTCTTATATTCGAATACCCATGACTTTTGCCCCGATGGGAACACGCGGAGACCGAAGCCGCGAATCTCGCTGTCAAACAATGTGTAGCGGGTGCCGCGCGCCTCGGCAGCGTCAACGGTTCGCTTTGTCAGCTTGGTCTTGGTCAATTGCTCGCCTTCGAAACGGCCATTTCGATGCTGGGGCGTCACCGGGGCGTCACCAAAAATGGAAACACACGGAAACCACTGGAAAGAACGTAACAGGAAACACAAGGAACTTCAAAGGCTTTTGGCGTCCCAACGCAACGCAACGAAACGCCGCGCAACTCATTCCTTCAAATTCGTAATGATGGGGTCAGGTGTTCGAGTCACCTAAGCGGCACCAGCCTACTCAAGAAAATTCGGTTCAATCGGCGTATGCCGCGACTGGCTCGCGCCGCATGGCGTCGTCCCTCACCGCCATCCACGAGCATGTCGGGCAAGTTCGTCGCGCGCACGCGACCATGCTTCGGGCGAAGCGGAAGCCCACTCGGACAGGCGCTGCCGGACCGATGATACCGCGCCCCCGAAATCCCAGTTGGCCGGCACGTTTTCGAAGAACGACCGCGAAATCCAGGCCCCGGTAGCTCCGAGGCGAGCGTATTGGGCGAGTACGAGGTCGGGAGAGACCGGAAGCGACACATCATCGACACGCGCGACCCCACCAATCGAGAAAGGCAGACTTGCCTTGCTTACCTCGCTCGCCACGGCATCCATCAAGGGCGAGACCAGCACCTCGAAATGATTGCGCACGCCAAGTTCGAGGCGCAGGTCATTGAGGCCGACCATCACCTCCTGAACACCCGGCACGGCCAGTATCTCGCGAATTCGGACGAGCGCCGATGCAGTCTCGACAAGGATCATCACCGACGCGCGCCCGTCGACGAGGCGGACAAATGCCTCGACTTCGCTCGCCGTGCGGAAATAAGGCAGCATCAGAACTTGCGCGCCTTGGCTCAGCACCGCCTCGACTTCGGCCGCCGTGCCTGCGTTGAGCGGATTGACGCGCACGAACAGGTCGGCCCGCCGAAGCGATGCCGCGATGACGGCGAGGTCTTCAATCGTGTGCCCGGACAGGCGCGTATTCTCTCCGGCCTGGCGCTCGGCCTTTCCCAGCGTTTCGAGATCGACGCCGATCCTTTCGACGCCGCAACCGTCGACATTGGCGGCCAGGGCGGGGTCGTTCGTGATCAGAGTCAGGCGAAATGCATCTCCGAAGCTTGTCACTCTGAAACGCCCTCAGAGAATATCGGGAATATCGGTCGAGTTCGGTGAAAGCCGCCAATTATCAGGGTTGTCATGCTCATAGAGTTTGTCGATGGCATTGATATAGCCAGCCGGTTCGCCGCTCTCATTGCGCAGCCCGTGCCAGACACCGGGCGGCACGATCACCAGGACCGGACGCAGCGCGCCGATGCGCACGAGGTCGGTGAAGCCATAGGTGGACGAGCTTTCGCGGCCGTCCCACAGGGCCAGCTTGATGTTGCCGCCGAGGCCGATGAGATGGTCGGTCTGCTTGGCATGGGCATGCCAATCGGTGACGGCACCGGGGTTGAGCTGCACCCAGTTGATCTGGCGGACCGAAATTCCGATCGCCGGCCAGTCGGTGCGGAAAATCTCGGTCATGAAGCCGCTGCGCGTCAGCACATTGCCGAGTTCGTGGACCTGGACCCCGGAGATGTTCGGCGCTGTGGCCCGACCGCCGCCCGCAACCACCGTCTGCGGATCCTTGGTGCCGACATATGCCATGACGTGATTTTCCCCTCGCTTCGTTCTTTTCAATCAATGTCGCCGTTTATGTTTACAGCAAAGCCGATGCAATGCTCCATAAGCTTGTGACCGTTCAGCGAATGCTTGCACCATCCGCCATGGCCGGAGCCATTGGCGCTCGCCGGGAAATGTGAATGAAAATCGATCTGTACACGCGGTGCTGGAACGACGCCGACATGCTGAACTTCATGTTCAGGCACTATGATCGTCTCGTCCAGCGCTACGTCGTGTTCGACGACGGTTCGACCGATGGATCGCTGGACATCTTGAGCTCCAACCCGAAGGTCGACCTGCGCCCGATGCCGACTTACAGCGACCCCGATTCCCGTGTTGCCTCAGGTCTCGCCGTCCTCGAAACCAGCTGGCACGAAAGCCGCGGCCAAGCCGACTGGGTGATCGTCACCGACATCGACGAGCATCTGTGGCATCGCGATCTGGAGGCCTATCTTCGCCGCCAGAAGAACGACGGCGTAACGATCATTCCCGCCCTCGGCTTCCAGATGCTGTCCGACCATTTCCCCGGCCGGGACTGCCTGCTCACTGAGACGGTGACAACAGGCGCGCCATCGCCTGTTATGAACAAGATGAACATCTTTTCACCTGACGACATCGAGGCAACTCACTTCACCGTCGGCAGGCATTCCGCGTCGCCACAGGGGAATGTCGTTGCTCCTGCCCGCGACGAGTTGCTTTTGCTTCACTACAAATTCCTGGACTTCGAACGCACCTACCTGCGCCTCAAACAAAGCCTCACGCGGCAGAGGACCAAGGATCTCGCCTTGAAATGGGGCGTTCAATATTCCTGGTCGACCGACGAACTGCGCCAGAACTGGAACGACGTTGTGGCCCAGATCGTCGAGACATCAAACCCCGACCTGCTACTTTCCGAGATGCATGCCGGGCCGCATTGGTGGGATGCCCACCGCCTGGCCGCTGCTCCAAGCCCGATGACGCGCTGGCGGCGCTGGTGGCCGTTCGGTTCGGCGCAACACTACCTTTAGCTTCCGCTGTCGGCACGCGCACACATTAGCTGGCGGTGAGTTGCAATCTGCAATCGCAATCCGATCCGCCAACCAGACCAAAAAGGCAAAGCCCGACAGGAAATGTGCCGTCGCTATATCGCCGAACTATCCAGTCGATCGCGCTTCCTGGCCTCTACCCGAATGACCATTGGATCATCGTCCTTATGCACGGCCAATCCTTTGGCCTCTATCGCGTCAACCACTTCGAATCCGATGGTCGTCAGTCTGCGCAAGAGATCGCCCATTACAATAAAGCGGCGGTAGTGACCGTGTATGCGCTCGGTCGGGCTGATCACTTCCCCCAGGCGTGCCATCGGGTCGTTGATCGACCTGCACTCGATGAACAGCCTGCCACCCGGCTTGAGAGAGCTATGGGCTGCTTCAAGCGTCTCGATCTCCTCTGCCAATGGCATGGCATGCAGGACGAACCGGCTATAGGCCGCGTCGAACTGCTCATTGTGCAGAAAAGCCAGGTCCGAAAGCCTGCCTGCATAGAATTCGGCGTCGATGTCGCCTTTAGCTGCCTCGCAGTTTTCAATCGCCTGTTCCGACAGATCAATCCCGACGACCTTGTGTCCCTGCTGTGCGAACAAGTTGCTATCCCGGCCATTTCCACAGCCGACTTCCAGCACGGCCATCGCAGGCGACATCTTTTCTGCGACACTCAACGCGAACGGGGAGGGCGACGATGGCGCCACGCCCTTCGCATAGTAGCATTTCCAATGATCGGCGCGGCCCATATCAGGGCTATGCCAGGTTGTATCGAGAAAAGCCTGGACGATCTGAGCAGCACTTTCAGCGGTTGAAACCTGACCGTAATTATCGATCACCATATCAGCGGATCGCGGTTCGTCGTAAAGCCGGACCACGTCACCGATGCTATCATAGAGGTTCTTGGTTTCACGGTCCCTTGCGCGCCGTTCCCCCTCAGGCACACGCAGGTAGACTTGGAGACTTCGCGGGATATGTCGCCGCATCCACTGCACGACCTCGTCATACATCGCGACGGCACTGATGACGACCGCGTAGCCCTGGGACGAAAGATGGCTGCAGAGTCGAAAATACACTTTCGCAAGTTCGACCCGCTGCTCTCGTTCGTAGCCCCAGTTGTTACCAAGAATGGACCGCAGGTCGTCACCGTCGAGAAAAATAGCCGGCTGACCAGCATGTTGCAGTTGCGATTGCACTTGCCTGCCCACCGATGTCTTTCCAGCCGCAGAAAAGCCAGTTATCCAGATAACTCCAGAGTTCGAGTTCAAGTTTTTCATTCCATTCAGGTTTCCATAAGCACGACATGAAATTCATTTCCTGGCTACGAAATATTAGCCCCACCGACAAGACGGATGTGCACGATGGGTTTTATCCCGTACGTGTAAGGTCACAGCGTTTTCGCCCAATTCGGGATGGCCAGATCGTCTTCCATGGGGTCAACAAGAGCGGTTCGCTTGCGCTTTCCACCGCGCTCCGCGCCGCGTACAAAAAGGACGCACGGCTAAATCAATTCTTCTCGCGGTACATCGGCATCCCGCAGCACGAAAACGATTTCCATGAGATCATCGGCAATTCCTCAGGACATGCTTTTTTTGTGGATCATTATATCTACGGCGCCCTCGCGCCGGCACCACAGCGCGCCCTGATAACGATCCTGCGCCATCCGCTGCCGCGAATCTTCTCCGTGTACGATTGGCTGGAAAAGCACCAGTCGACCGAATATGGTGGCAAAATGCCCGGTATCGTCGAGTGGATCGAAGGCTCCAAGGGCATAGCCTACAGCCAACTTGAGCAGTTCGGCGCTGGCTACGGTCCAGATATGCTCCAGTTGCGATCACTCCCTGGAGACGAACTCTTGGACCGCGCCAAACTGGCGCTCACGGAAGATTTCCATTGTCTTGGTCTTGCCGAGCGTTTCGAGGAAACGATCTTCCTTTTTGCCCATCTCTGCGGCCTCTCGGCTGTGCCTGCCTGGGAACGCGACGAACGGAACAGCAATCGCCCGCTTGTCAGTACCATCGCCAAGGAGCACCTCGCATTGGCGGAGGAAGTGTTTCACTGGGACTTCAAACTCTACAGGTTTGCCATCGAACTGTTTGAAAAGCAGCTTGCGGACGTCGAATTCGATCCGACCCTCGACCGCTACAAGGCCGCTTGCGTAGGCCAGTACAAGGACAGGTTGATCTAGTGGTTCGGGAACAGTAACATCATTGCACTTGTGATCTGCTGGAGTTTCGTCGACGTCCGGCCTTGCAGGTTGAATGCCGAGCCCCCTTGACTTGGCCCGGCCCGCCTATAGCTTGCCGCTCGGTTATGGTTCTTCCGCTTTCGGGCGGGAGCTAAGAGGGAATTCGGTGCAACACCGAAGCTGCCCCGCAACTGTAAGCGGCGAGCCGCATTGCCGATTTGTCACTGGCTTCATTGGCCGGGAAGACAGGCGATGAGGCCGGGACCCGCGAGCCAGGAGACCTGCCTGACCGAGTGATGTTCCGTGGGCGGGGTGTACCACCGGAACGCAGGTTCGTGCAGGCGGCCATATCGGCCTTTGCCTTTCACCAGCATGCGTTGCCGCAATCCCGCCGCGACCAGGCCAGGGATCGATCGTTTGTCCAATACCGAAATCGAGACCGCGCCGTCACCGGCCAAACGCGCAGTCGTGCTCATCGCCAAATCGGCCTTCGCCGCGGCCCCGCACAAGCAGATGCAGCGGCTCGCCGATCTCGCCGCGACGCTGCCCGACATCGATCATGCGAGCTTCGGCTTCACCGAACAGGGCACGCCGTCGCTGCGCGAGGCACTGGCCGCACTTCGGCAAACCAACGTCTCCGACATCCTCATCCTGCCGCTGGTGCTGCCGGTCGAGCCGAGCTTCACCGTCTGGCTCACCAAGTCGCTGCGCCGCTGGCAGGCCGAGGACGATGTGTTGTGGCCGCATGTCCGTATCGCCCATGGCCTCGCCGAAAGCCCGTTGCTATCAGCGCTGATGGCCGAGCTTGTTGCCGGTGCCGACGCGGCAGCACCTGTCCCGCCGCTCGAGAAGCTGACGCCCGAGGGCTCGCTGGTGCCAGCGCAGAAACGGCGCGTGCTGGTCTGCCAGGGTGGCCCGTGCAATGCCGCCGGCGCCGACTTGGTCTGGGGCCACCTGCGCAACCAGCAAGAGCGGCAGAAGCTGCGTGTGACCGGCGACGGCACCATGACCGCCAAGTCGACCTGCCTCGGCCCGTGCAACCTGGCACCCGTGCTGCAGGTGTTTCCCGAAGGCACCTACTATGGCGGCGTCACCGAAGCCGCCGTCGACCGTATCATCACCGAGCACCTGCTCGGCGGCGTGGCGGTCGAAGATTTCGCCTACCGGCCGACCGGCCGCAAGCAGGTGTTGCGTGACGGGCCGGCCACAGGCAGCGACGAGCAAGGGCGGTAGAAGCGTTCCGACGCCGACCGCTTGCGTGCCGGGGCCTTTGACGGCCGGAGCAGGACACAGGCATTCCAGCGCCCCCGCTAGCGTGTTCACCAACAGGCACTTTTGCACCCAAAGAAAGTCGGGAAAATCACGATGGCGGCGCGTGTCGGATCCACCCTCGTCACAAACCTGCAAGGCTTGGTCGCGGGCACACGGCGGTGCCCTCCGGCGCTTGCGGCGGACGGGCCGGGACAGCCTGTGGTCACATGAGGGGTGTTGAATATCTCTCTACCCTGACGTAACCAGACCAAGCGCGACAGCGGCACCTTCGCGATGGCTGCACCGAATTCAAAGGTTACGTTTGGCAAATCATCTTCGGCCCGCAGCTTCAAAGCAGCCATCCAACATATCCGCCAATCGGCAGTGCCTTCTGGTTCTGGGCATGCACCGCTCCGGCACAAGCGCGCTCACGCGCATGCTCGGGCTCCTAGGCATCGATCTGCCGAAAACGCCGCTGGGCGGCAACGAAACCAACACCATAGGTCACTGGGAGCCGACGCCTGTCGTCCACCTCAATGACCGGATCCTTGCTGCGGCGGGATCCAGTTGGCACGATTTCAGGCCGGTCGATTCCCGCTGGTTTCAATCAGTTGAGGCAAAGCAGTTCCGCAGCGAAGCTTGCACGATCCTCGAGACTGAGTTCGGTGGAACAGGGCCCTTTGTGATCAAGGAGCCGCGCATCTGCCGTCTGTCGACATTCTGGATCGATGTTTTCGGGCAGATGAACGTCAGCCCGGTCTTTGTCTTGCCGATCAGAAATCCGCTGGAGGTGGCGGCATCGCTCAAGATCCGCAACGGAATCTCACCAGGTATCAGCCACCTGCTCTGGCTGCGCCACGTCCTTGAAGCCGAACTTGCCACACGGGGCAAGCCGCGTGTCTTCACGACCTATGATGAACTGCTCGGCGACTGGCGCCAGTTGGCAGGGAAGATGCAGGCGGTCTTGGCCCTCGATTGGCCACGCGCGATCGGCGACGCCAGCCACGATGTCGACGCCTTGCTGTCGGATTCTCATCGACACCACCACGAGCCACCGGCCCGGTTGCTCGAGGAACCGGTGCCGGGCGGCCTGCGCAAGGCGTTCGAAATCGTCGACCGCTGGGCAAGCAGCGGCGAAAGCAGCGATGATTTTGCGGAGATCGACCGGATCAAGGCGGAATTTGAAGAGGCCTCGTTCCTGGTCGCTGCTGCAGTTGCGTCTTCGGCAGCAGAAAGCCGACAGCTGGCCGATTCCCAGGCGCAATTGGCAAGCACCCGGCAGCAGCTGTCGGCGGTGCAGGAACAGCTGGCAATCACCAATCAGCAACTGGCCAGTCAGCATCGCGAGATAGAACTGATCGCGAAACAATTGGACATTCTGAGATGGCGCAGACCCAGGCTGGGTTGGCGGAAATAGCCGCCTCTCTTCAGACCTTTTCAGGGACCAGCCATGTGGCCATTTCGCCGCCGTAAGGTGACCACCTCCAACCTGCCCGGGGCGCAGCTTTCGGCTGGTCTGGATGTCGAATTCGTGCTTGTCGCCGAAGCGGGAATTCTTGAGCGCCAGGCGCTTCTCCTATGCGAAAGCCTGCGCCGGTTCGCAGGCAAGTATGCGCTCTGCCCGATCACGGTCGCGTCGCCGAGAGCAGACCGCCGACCATCGCGGGAGACCTTGACAAGCCTCGGGCGACTGGGCTGCGGCTACCTCCCGCTGGACATCAAGAGTGTCGAACCCGAGTATGGAACGACGTTCCGAATGTACGTTTCGACCGAAGTGGAGAAAATTTCCACGGCGGACACGCTGGTCGTCATGGACAGCGACATGCTGTTCTGCCGCGAACCCGACCTGGCCCTGGGCGGCGCCGCGGCTGCCCTTCGGCCCGTCGACGTCAAGGGCATGTGCACATACGGTCGCGACGACCCAAGGGACGGATACTGGCAGGCCCTATGCCAAACCGTCGGCGTCGACTACGACCAAGTGCCGATGGTTCAGACCACCATCGACAAGTCTCTCGTCAAGGCAAGCTACAATGGCGGCCTCGTGGTGGTTCGCCGACAGGACCGCATCTTCGAACGCACGCTCGGCTATTTCGAACGCTCGGTTGCGGCAAAGATCGCACCGAATGTCAGCCACCGCATCGAGGCCGGCCATGGCGTCGTTTCCGGCCGAGGCAGCGAACTGTGGGGCAGCTCGCAGGCCTGCCTGTCGCTGGCGATATGGGGCAGCGGCCTGACCGTGCGCACGCTTTCTGAACCGCACAACTATCCGCTCCATTTGTTTGAGCAGATGTCCGCCGAACAGCAACGCCTGCCGCTTTCGATCATCCACTACCACGACGTCTTCGCAAAGGCGCCGGCCCTCAATCCGCTCCTGAACGGATCGACGGATCTTCCCGCGGATTTCCGTGTTTGGCTCGAAGACAAGGCCTGAACCCTCGCCGACGGCAATGCTAGCGAAAGCAATTTGGCACGCGCCCGACGGCCTCGACGGCCCGCCGTGCCGCGCCTCAATCCATCGATCTAATTGACCCAAGGAAAACATCAGCGACTATTGCAGAGGGCTAGATCAGACAGCGGGCGGTGCTTGGCATGGCAATTCAATTATCTTACTCACAGCGGGAGGTGCGGAAAGAATTGCTGCACCGGCGCGAAACTTATTTCGCGATACAGAAAATCCTCTCAAAGCCGGCGCGAGACGACGAAGAAGATGGCAATCTGGAATGCATCCATTGCCATCATCGCTTCAATGGCGTCACAGCGGCCGCCTGGAAATTCGGGCTCTGCGACGATTGCCTGCATCACGACTGAGTGTCTGACATAGCGCGGCTCCTCTGAGAGCGGGCCTGGGGCGAGAGCTGGGCGTCCGGCCCGTAACGGCGCTGGCTTTCATCGCCGACCTGGACAGACATTTTTCGGTCTGGCGGTCCGTCCCTCCCCGGCGATCCGGCCACCGTTGCGTCTGCCATGGCGACAGGCCGCGCCCGACTGGCTGGTCGCCCCCACGCGCATATTTCGAGCCGGTCCCGAACTTGACTTGACCATGGATTAGAAACTGCGCAACTTCGCTCGAAATGGAGGAGGTGGCCCGATCGCGGGGAGTGCGATCCGCCGCCATGGGGAGCAAGCATGTCCGACCAGACCGCGGAGTCGTCCGCCACCCCCGCCTTTACGCGTCAGCCGCTGCTGGCGCGTATCGACTGGCTCAATGTCAGCGGCCTCGCCTTCTACCATCTCGTGGCGCTCTACGCCCTGCTGCCCTGGTTCTTCAGCTGGACCGGCGTCGTCCTCTGCATCGCCGGCATCTATGTCTTCGGCACGCTCGGCATCAATCTCTGCTACCACCGCCTGCTCACCCATCGCGGCTTCGCTTGTCCGAAATGGCTGGAGCACGGGCTGGCGATCGTCGCCGTCTGCGCCTTCCAGGATACGCCGGCGCGCTGGGTGGCCGTGCATCGCCGCCACCATGAGCATGCCGACGATGAGCCAGACCCGCACAGCCCGGTCATCAACTTCCTCTGGGCCCATGTCGGCTGGCTGATGGTCAAGTCGCCCGACATGGAGCGCATGCAGATCTACGCGCGCTACGCCAAGGACATCGTCCGCGACCCGTTCTACCGCAAGCTCGACAAGCCGCATGTCTATCTCGGCATCATCCTGGCCTCGTGGGCGGCGTTTTTCGGCGGTGGCGTGGCCGCCAGCCTGATCGCCGGCGGGACGACAGGCGAAGCCGTGCAGTTCGGCCTCAGCCTGCTGGTCTGGGGTGTGTTCCTGCGCACCGTCATCACCTGGCACATCACCTGGTCGGTCAATTCGGTCACCCATGTCTGGGGCTACCGCAACTACGAGACGTCGGACGACAGCACCAACAACGTGATCGTCGGCCTGCTCAGCAATGGCGAGGGCTGGCACAACAACCACCATGCCGATCCACGCTCGGCGCGCCACGGCCACAAATGGTGGGAGTTCGACATCACCTACCTGTCGATCCGGCTGCTCGGCGTGCTGGGACTTGCGAGCAAGATCGCCGAGCCAAGGCGGCACGGCCACTAGCGCCTGCGCGGTATCAGCCAGAAAAAGAAATCGCCGGCGAAGCTTGGCTTGCCGGCGATCTTTTTTGTGTTTTTGAGGGGCTTCGCTAAGCCTGTTTTACCAGCCTGAGCAGCACAAGCAGGATCACCGCACCTATCGTCGCGTGGATGATGGCGGCGACGATGCCGGAGCCGAGGCTGATGCCGATGGCCGGAAACAGCCAGCCGGCAATCAGCGCGCCGACGATACCGACGACGATGTTGCCGATGAGGCCAAAGCCATAGCCCTTGACGAGCTGGCCGGCGAGCCAGCCGGCAACCGCACCGACGAGAAGGAAGATAAGCAGGCTTTCGATACCCATATGATCTCTCCTGTTTCGCGCATCGGCCCGGATCCCCGCACAGGTTTTCGGAAAGCTCGATACGCTGGTTCAACGACGTTGCGCGTCCATCTGGACCCGCGGCAGTGCAGGATCAGGCGATGGCCGTTGTCTGGTCTTCGACGGTGGCACCCGGTGCGTTCTTCTTGATCGACTCGATGGCCTTCAGCGCCGATGCCTTGGCCGCGTAGCCTTCCGAACCGAACATCACCTCGCCGTTGGACGCCCTGAAGCGGAACCGAAACTCGCCGCCCTTGTCCTTGTAGACCTCGAATTTATACATCGCCTTGCCTCATGTTGCCGGCCCACGACTCACGCCGGTAACGGAATCGTCGCATGACCCGCCGGGCGAAGTCCATCGCCCCGATTTGGGGCTGTTCAGCCGTCCCGGTCAGTCAGGCAGATGTGGCAGCAGCCGGAGCCGTGGCCAGCCGTCCAGGTGACATTGTCGAAGCGCACGCCGGTCGCCTCGAACAGACCACGGTCGAAAGCGCCGGCGATCCGGCACAAGGTCGCGAGCCTGTCGTCGCCGACACCTGCGCCGACCCAGGCATCCTTGAGCGGGCAGCGCTTGACCTTGAAGGCGATGTGGTGATCGCTGCGCTCGACATCGGTCGGATACATGCGTCCGCCGTCGGGGCTGACGGCCAGGAATGCCTCGCCAATGGCGCGCGCATCGTTCGGCCCGAAGCTGGCGAACGCCACCTCGGCCACCTCGCGGCCGCGCTTTTCGATCGCCCGGATCAGCAGCTCTTCGGCCTTGTCGTCGCCCAGCTCGGCGGCAAGTTCGTCCAGCATCAGCCGATACAGGTCGGCGCGGTTGCGGAAGGCCGCATCGAGTTCGGCGGCGAGTTTTTCCGCCCTGATGGCTTGTTCGGTCACGAAACGGTCTCCTTGGAAACAGGCAGTTCGGGCGTAGCGGCCACCAGCGCCTTGCCGGTGGCCGAGACTGGTGCCGCAATCACCGCCCGCGCCGCGCCCTGTTCGACGATCCTGCCACCATCCATGATGGCGATGCGGTGAGCGATGGCACGGACCGCGCCGAGGTCGTGCGAGATGAAAAGATAGGCGATGCCCTGCTCGCGCTGCAGGTCGGCGAGCAGGCGCAGGATGTCGGCGCGCACCAGCACATCGAGCGCCGACACCGCCTCGTCGAGCACGATCAGCGACGGCCTTGTGGCAATCGCCCGCGCGATCGCCACGCGCTGGCGTTGGCCGCCCGAAATCTCGTGCACGGCGCGGCCAGCGAGTTCCGCCGACAGGCCGACACGCTCCAGCAGGGTCGCTATCGCCTTCGGCCGCCCCGCCCTGTCGACGATGCCGTGGATGCGCAGCGGATCATCAAGCAGCCGCGCCACGGTGGCGCGCGGGTTGAAGGCCGCCTGCGGGTCTTGGAACACCATCTGCAATTTTGCCCGAACAGCGCGCAGCGCAGCCCCCCGCAGCGCCAGCAGCTCCTCGCCCTGGAAATGGACGCTGCCGGTGTCGGCTTCGATCAGCCGGAGCAGGATACGCGCGACAGTCGACTTACCCGAGCCGGAGGGGCCGACAAGCGCCAGCGTTTCGCCCGCGGCGATGGAAAAGCCTATGCCGTCGAGCGCAGCAAAATTCTTGCCGCCGCGCGAAAAACGCTTTGACAGGCCCTCGACCCCGAGCAGCGCGCTCATGCGCTGGCCCCCAAGGCGGCACCCAGCCCCAGATGGGCGCCGAGCAAAGCGCGAGTGTAGTCGCTCACCGGGGCCGCGATCAGGTCGCCGGTTTCGGCCAGTTCGACTATCCGGCCATGCCGAAACACGGCGATGCGGTCGGCGAGGTTCGCCGCCAGCGCGATGTCATGGCTGACGAACAACAAGGCCATGCCGTCTTCGTCGACAAGGTGGCGGATCAGCGCCACGATCTCGGCCTGGACGACGGTGTCGAGCGCACTCGTCGCCTCGTCGGCAATCAACAGCCGTGGCCCCGCCGCAATCGCCGCGGCGATCGCCACGCGTTGTTTCTGGCCGCCCGAGAGCTGGTGCGGATAGGCGTTGGCCAGCAACGCCGGATCGGGCAGCTTGACCCTGTCGAGCAGCTCGACCGCCAGCCTGCGTGCCGCCGGCCAGGCCATGTCGAGATTGACATGAACCACCTCGGCGACCTGCTCGCCGACCGACATGACAGGGTCGAGGCTCGATGCCGGATCCTGGAAAACAAAGCCGATGTCGCGTCCGTTTCGCGCAACCCGCCCCAGCTCCGGCCAAGCAATGCTGCCCTCTACCTGCACGGCAGGCGGCAGAAGCGCGGCGACAGCCCGCGCGAGCGTGCTCTTGCCCGAGCCACTCTCGCCGATGATCGCCAGCCGCTCGCCGGCGCCGAGGTCGAGATCGACGCCATCGAGCGCCTGGGCATCGTTGCCGTAGCGGACACCAAGCCCGCGAATGCTGAGCAGCGCCATCAGGCGTTCCCCCGCCTGGTGGCCGCGCTTTCGACGATGCCCTCGCCGGCGAGGTAGACGCCAAGCACGGCCAGCACCAATGCTATGCCGGGGATGATCGAAAGGAACGGCGCCGAGCGCAACACCGCCCTGCCCTCCGCGATCATCCCGCCCCAGGTGACGCGGTTGGGATCGCCCAGGCCGAGGAAGGACAGCGCTGCCTCGGTCAGGATCGCGGCGGCGACGATCACCGAGGATAGCGCCAGTACCGGCGGCAGCGCGTTAGGCAAAATCTCGCGGAATGCGATCTCGATTGGGTGCATGCCGATGACGCGCGCCGAGGCGACGTAATCGCGCTCGCGGATAGACAGCACCTCTGCACGGGCGATGCGCGCCGGCCCGGTCCAGGCGCTGAGCGAGATCGCCACCACGACGACCCCAAGCGAAGGTCCAACGACGCTGACCAGCGCCAGCGACAACAGGAACCCGGCACCGTCTGGAAGGCGTCAGTGATGCGCATCAGCACCTCGTCGACAAGCCCGCCAGCAAAACCGGCGACAGTGCCTATGGCACTGCCGACCAGGATCGATGCGGCAGCCGCCGCAAGGCCGACGGCCAGCGAGGTGCGCGCACCATGGAACAGCCCAGCCAGCACGTCGCGGCCGAGCCTGTCGGTGCCGAGCGGCAACGCCCAGTCCTGAAACGGCCGCAGCAAGGGCGCCCCGGCAATCGACAGTGGATCGCGCGGAAACAGCAGCGGTGCTGTCAGTGCCATCAGCACCAGACAGCCGAGAATGGCGAAGCCAGCGATGGCTTCGGGCGAACGGGTCAGGCGACGAAGCGTCATGCGCTGACCTCGCTCGCGCCGACGCGCGGGTCGAGCGCGGCATAGGCGATGTCGACCAGCAAATTGATGACAATCACCAACACTGCGCTGACCAGGATGATGCCGATGAGCAGCGGCGTGTCACGCGCGCCGACAGCCTCCTGTGCCAGCCGGCCGAGACCGGGAACGGAAAACACACTTTCAATGACGACGCTGCCGCCGAGCATCGCCGCAGACTGCAGGCCAAGCATGGTAACCAGCGGCAGAAGCGCGTTGCGCGCGACGTGGTGCCAGACGATGCGGCGGCGGCCAACGCCACGGGCGCGGGCTGCGAGGGTAAAATCCATGCGCCAGACCTCGGCCATGCCGGCGCGCATCATCCTGAGGTAGAGCGCGAGATAGATGATGCCGAGGCTCGTCACCGGCAGCACGAGATGGCGGGCGATGTCGAGCGCGCGTGAAAAACCGGTCTTGCCGGAGGCGATGGTTTCCATGCCGGCGAGCGGCAGCCAGCGCAGCTGCACCGAAAAGACGATCGTCAACACCAGCGCCAGCCAGAAGCCGGGCACGGCGTAGAGCGCCAGCGAGCCGACCGACAACAGCCGGTCGCGCAGACTGCCGGGGCGCGAACCGGCGACGATGCCAAGGGCTGTGCCGAGGAAGAACGACAGCGCCGTGGCGGCGCCCATCAAAAGCAGCGTGTTCGGCAACCGCTCCAGCACCACTGACAGCACCGGCCGCGACAGCGCGACAGAATGGCCAAGGTCGAGATGCAACAGCGCCCAGAGATAGGCGGCAAGCCGCGTCATGGGCGAGGCATCGAGCCCCCAGCTCTGGCGCAGCGCCTCGATCATGCCGGCGTCGCCGCCGACCGAGGCGACATAGGCGTCGACCGCGTCACCGGGTGCCGCCTCAAGCAACAGGAACGAGCCGACGACAACGATCAGCAGCACCGGAATGCTGCCGACCAGCCGCCGCCGCAGGAGGCGCCAGGCGCGGTTCATTACCCTCCCCCTTGTGGGGGTCCGAAGGACGGGCGAGACCCGTGGCTCGCCCCGATGCTTCGCCCGAAGGGCCGGGTGGGGGTTACCAGAGTGAAGGAGCTACCCCCACCCCTAACCCCTCCCCACAAGGGGGAGGGGAATTTCTGTTGCGACCCACCCGCCAGCATAAGCAGCCGCCCAATTGCTAGGCACACGGCGACGAGTCCCCCTCCCCCTTGTGGGGAGGGGTAAGGGGTGGGGGTGAATGGAGGCACTGCGACGTCCAGGGGCATGCTCAGTAACGGGTCATCATCCCAACTGGAGAGATGATGTCACGTTTCGACATAGGTGTCCGCCCAGTTCGAAACCGCCCAGCGCGGGTTGTTCGACACGTTCTTGACCGTGTCGCGCGCGACCGTGATGAAGCCCCATTCGGCGACGTTGATCAGCGGCAGGTCGGCCGCCACCTTTTTCTGGAACTCCTTGTAAAGCTCGGTGCGTGCCTTGGCGTCCAGTGTCTCCGCTGCCTCGGCGATCAGCGCGTCGAGCTCGTCGTTCTTGTAGCCGCCCTGGTTGGAGAACGGCACGCCGTCGGGGATGCCCGACTGCACCAGGATCGTCGTCGAGATCGCCGGGTCGCCGCGGAACACCGGCGGCGCGATGGCAAGGTCGAAGGCGTGGTCGGTGTAGACGGCCTTCTGGTGCGCGGCCGAGTCGTTGTTGACCAGTTCTGCGTCGATGCCGACGGCGGCCAGCGCCTGGCGCAGATAGTCGCCGAACTGCTTGGTCTCGTTGAAATAGGGTGCCGGCAAAAGCTTCAGGGCAAAGCGATTGCCATTGTCGCCCTTGGGATAACCCGCCTCGTCAAGCAGCGCATTGGCCTTGGCGACATCGAAGCCATAGGTCGGCACGTCGGCGCTGTAGAACTGCTTGTCATTCTGCGGCACGATTCCGGTCGCCGGCTTGGCGTAGCCGAGGAAGATCGTCTTGACGACGAAGTCCTTGTCGATGGCATGCGCAATGGCCTGGCGCACCTTGAGGTCGGCCAGTTCCTTGCGGCGGTGGTTGATCTCGACGACGAGCTGGTAGGTCAGCGCCTCGTAGCCTTCCGTGATCACCTTGATGCCTGGCACCTTGGAGATGCGCTCGAGGTCGGCCAACGGCACCGCCGAAAACGCCGCGAGCTGGATCTCCTCGGCTTCCAGCGCGCCGGCAGCCGCCGCACGGTCGGGCAACACGCGGTAGATGATCTCGTCGAGCTGAGGCTCGTTCTCGCCCCAGTATTTTTCGTAACGCTCGAGCCGGTAATATTCGCCCGCCTTGTGCTCGGCGAACTTGAACGGCCCGGTGCCGACAGGCGCATTGTTGGCCGGGTTGGCGGCAATGTCCGTGCCTTCATAGACATGCTTGGGCACGACAGATGTCAGCGCCGGCAGCGCGTTCTTGATCAGCTGCAGCGGCGTCGGCTTGGAGAATTTGAAGACGGCAGTGTTAGCGTCCGGTGTCTCCACCGCTTCCAGGTTCTTGAACACGACACGGCCGAGATTCTGCAGCGGCTTCCAGATGCTGAGCGCCGAGAACGCCACATCGGCCGAGCTGAACGGCTTGCCGTCGTGCCAGGTCACGCCCTCGCGCAGCTTGAAGGTGACGGAGAGGCCGTCGGCCGAGCCTTCCCAGCTTGTCGCAAGCCGTGGCTCAAGCTCGTCCTCGCCGTCGAAGGAAGCCTCGGCCAGCGGCTCGACAACCTTGCTCGAAACGAAGAACACGCCGTTGGAGGCAACGATCGCCGGGTTCAGGTTGCGCGGCTCGGAATCGGCGGCGACGACAAGACGCCCGCCCTTCTTGGCTTGCGTCCAGCCGATCGACGGCAGCGCCGTCGAGGCCAGCAGGAACGCCGACCCGGCCAGCACCTTGCGCCTGGAAATTTCAAAACCCGCCATGTCAGCCTCCATGCCCGCGGCACGGCGAGATCGCCGGCCCATCAAGATGATGGCCGGGATTATGATCCGGGAAAGCCGTTTTGCGAGAGACGAAATTGGCGTTTTGGCCCGCTGGCCCAAAACATTGTGCTACGTGAGCGGCCATTTGGCGCGCGAACGCCCCGGAAATGCCTCGGCCCGGAAACCGTTGCCGATTTCCGGGCCGAGGCGTGAAGTCGTCAGTCGAAGATTCGCTGCCGCTCAGGCGGCCTTCTTCTTGGCCAGGCGGGCGCGAATGCTTTCGACATCGGCGCGCGGCGTCGCCGCAAACAGCGTCTTGGTATAGCTGTGCTTGGGGTCGGCAAAGACTTCGTCGCGGCTGCCATATTCGACCGCCTCGCCGAAATACATCACCATCACCTCGTCGGCGATGTAGCGCACGACAGAGAGGTCGTGGCTGATGAAAACGTAGGTCAGCTGGAATTCATCCTGCAGGTCGGCGAGCAGGTTCAGCACCTGTGCCTGCACCGAAAGATCGAGCGCCGAGACCGGCTCGTCCAGCACCAGCAGCTTCGGGTTCAGCATCAGCGCGCGGGCAATCGCGATGCGCTGGCGCTGGCCGCCCGAAAACATGTGCGGGTAGCGGTTGTAGTGCTTGTCTTCGAGGCCGACCTTCTTCAGCAGCGCCATCGCCCGGTCGCGGCGTTCGTCGGCCGGCGTGTTGGTGTTGATGACCAGCGGCTCGGTCAGGATGTCGCCGATCTTCTGGCGCGGGTTGAGCGAGCCATAGGGGTTCTGGAACACGATCTGCACCTTGCGGCGCATCTCGGGCGTCAGGTCCCCCTTGGCGATGTCGACCTTGTTGCCTTCGAGCAGCAGGTCGCCCGACGTCGCCGGGTCGATCAGTGTCAGGATGCGGCCGAGCGTGGACTTGCCGCAGCCGCTTTCGCCGACGATCGCCAGCGTCTTGCCCTTCTCGACCTGGAAGCTCACGCCCTTGACGGCATGAACGGTCTTGGCCTTCTTCAGAAAGCTGCCGGGCACATGGTAGTCGCGCACGATGTTGCGCGCTTCGAGAATGACGCTCATCGTGCAGCCCCTTCCACCTGGTCGTCAACGAAGAGTTCCGAAATCGTCGGCAGCCGATCACCGGTCGCATTGTCCGGCAATGCCGCCAGCAGCGCGCGCGTGTAGTTGCTCTTCGGGTTCTCGAACAGCGTCAGCACGTCGGCTTCTTCCATCTTGCGGCCCTTATACTGCACGACCACGCGGTCGGCGGTTTCGGCCACGACACCCATGTTGTGGGTGATCATGATCAGGCCCATGCCATGGTCGGCCTGCAGCTTCATCAGCAGATCGAGGATCTGCTTCTGGATCGTCACGTCGAGTGCTGTGGTCGGCTCGTCGGCGATGAGCAGCTTCGGGTTGCAGGCGATGGCGATGGCGATCATCACGCGCTGGCACTGGCCGCCCGACATCTGGTGCGGATAGGAACCGAGGCGCTCGGCCGGATCGGCAATGCCGACCGACTGGAACAGTTCGATCGCGCGCTTGCGGCGGGCGGACTTGTCGAGGCCCATGTGCACGCGCAACACTTCCTCGATCTGGAATCCGACGGTGAAGCACGGGTTGAGGCTCGCCACCGGCTCCTGGAAGATCATGGCAATGTCCTTGCCGATGATCTTGCGCCGTTCGTTGGCGGGCATTGCGAGCAGGTCGCGGCCGTTGAAGGTCAGCTTGTCGGCGGTGACATTGGCCGTCCAGGGCAAAAGCCCCATTGCCGCCAGCATCGACACCGACTTGCCCGAACCGGACTCGCCAACGATGGCGAGAACTTCGCGCTCATGGACCTTCATCGACACGCCGTTGACCGCCCGGAACGGGCCGGAAGCCGTCTGGAACTCGACGACAAGGTTTTCGATTTCGAGAAGCGCCATGTCAGGACCTCTTCAGCTTGGGGTCGAGCGCGTCGCGCAGGCCATCGCCCATCAGGTTGATCGCCAGCACGGTGATAAGGATCGCCACACCCGGAAGCGTCACCACCCACCACTTGCTCTGGATGAACTCGCGGGCCTCAGCCAGCATGGTGCCCCATTCCGGCGTCGGCGGCTGCGCGCCCATGCCGAGGAAGCCCAGTGCGGCGGCGTCGAGAATGGCGGAAGAAAACGACAGCGTCGCCTGGACGATCAGCGGTGCCATGCAGTTCGGCAGGATCGTCTTGAACATCAGCCGTGTATGGCTCGCACCGGCAACCTTGGCGGCGACGACGTAGTCACGCGACTTTTCGCTCATCACCGCTGCGCGCGCCAGGCGCACGAAATGCGGCTGGTAGACGAGCGAGATCGCGATCATCGCGTTGACAAGGCCTGGCCCGAGGATGGCCACCAGCACGAGGGCAAGCAGCAGCGACGGGAATGCGAGAATGATGTCCATCACGCGCATGATGGCGGTGTCGACCCAGCCGCGGAAATAGCCGGCGATGACGCCGAAGACGACGCCGACGACCAGCGACAGCGTCGTCACGATGACGCCGACGAACAGCGAGAACTGGGTGCCGTAGATCAGGCGCGAAAGCATGTCGCGGCCGACCGCGTCGGTGCCGAGCAGGAAGTCGGCGCGGCCGCCCTCCTGCCAGACCGGTGGAACCAGAACCGCGTCGCGGTACTGCTGGGTCGGATCATGTGGCGCGATCAGCGGCGCGAATATCGCCACCAACACGAGAAAGATGAAGAACACGAGGCCGATGACGGCGCCGCGGTTTTCGGAGAAGTAATACCAGAATTCGGCCAGTCGCGCCCGGCGGGACGGATCGGTCGAGACGGCACTGGTTGCAGCAGCTTGAGACATGACGCCCTCCTAGTGCCGGATACGCGGATTGATGAGACCGTAGAGCAGGTCCACGGCAAGGTTCACCAGCATGATCACTGCGGCGATCATCAGCAGGCCGCCCTGGATGACCGCATAGTCGCGCCGCGACACGGAATCGACCATCCACTTGCCGATGCCCGGCCAGGAGAAGATCGTCTCGGTCAGGATCGCGCCGGCGAGCATCACGCCGACCTGCAGGCCGATCGTGGTGACAACAGGGATCATGGCGTTGCGCAGCGCATGGACACCGACGACACGGAAGGTCGACAAGCCCTTGGCACGCGCGGTGCGGACATAGTCCTCCGACAGCACTTCCAGCATCGCCGAGCGCGTCTGGCGCGCAATGACGGCGAGCGGAATGGTGCCCAGCACGATGGTCGGCAGGATCAGGTGGCTGACGGCCGACTTGAACGCGCCGGCCTGGCCGGAGAGCAGCGAGTCGATCAGCATGAAGCCGGTGACGGGCGGGAAATAGAACATCAGCGAGATGCGGCCGGAGACGGGCGTCCAGCCGAGCATGCCTGATACCAGCATGATCAAAAGCAGGCCCCACCAGAAGATCGGCATCGAGAAGCCGACGAGTGCCGTGCCCATCATCGCCTGGTCGGCGAACGAGCCGCGCTTGATCGCGGCGATAATGCCTGCCGGAACGCCGAGCACGATGGCGAAGATGATGGCGCAGAGCGAAAGCTCGACGGTCGCGGGGAAAAGTTCGAAGAACTGGTCGACAACCGGCCTCTTGGTGACGATCGACGTGCCGAAATCGCCGCGCACCACGCCCCAGAGATAGTCGAGATACTGGATGACGATCGGCCGGTCGAAACCGAGCTGGGCGGAGATTTCCGCGTGCCGCTCGGGCGACATGACGCGTTCGCCGGAAAGAAGGGCGACCGGATCGCCGGGCAGCAGACGAATGAACGAAAATGCGATGATGGAGACCCCGACGAACGTCGGGATAAGGACGGCTAGCCGCCCCAAGAGGAACCGGAGCATGTCAGACCTTTTAAGTGAATGTTCCGAGAAAAAGGTAAGGGTAGCACAAAATGTGCATTGGGGCGCTTGTGATCCAAGCGCCCCAACCCAAGGCTGGCCTGTTTAGGCAACCTTACTCCGTGATGTCAACACCGTCGAAAGCGAAGTCGCCGAGCGGGCTCTGGACGAAGCCTTCGACGCCCTTGCGCATCGGAACGATCGACAGCGAGTGGTCGATCGTTGCCCATGGAGCGTCCTTCTTGAACACGACCTGCGCCTGCTCATAGAGCTTGGTGCGTTCGGCCACGTCGGAGGTCTCCTTGGCCTTGGTCACCAGGTCGTCGAACTCCTTGTTGCACCACTGGGCGCGGTTGTTGCCGCCGACGGCGTCGCAACCAAGCAGGGTGTCGAGGAAGTTGTCCGGATCGCCATTGTCGCCGGTCCAGCCGAGCATGACGGCACCGTCACGATCCTTGGCCTTCGACTTGTCGAGATACTCGGCCCACTCGTAGGAGACGATCTCGACCGTGACGCCGACCTTGGCGAAATCGGACTGGATCAGCTCCGCCGCGCGGCGGGCGTTGAGCATGTAGGGACGCGAAACCGGCATCGCCCAGACCTTCATCTTGAGGTCCTTGACGCCAGCGGCTTCAAGACCCGCCTTCGATGCTTCCGGATCGTATTTGTCGTCTTCGACGGCCTTGTTGTACGACCACATGGTCGGCGGGATCGGGTTGGTTGCCGGCGTTGCGGCACCCTGGAACACGGCGTCGACGATGGCCTGCTTGTTGATGGCCTGGTTGAGCGCCTTGCGGACTTCCGGCTTGTCGAACGGAGCCTGGGTGGTGTTGTAGGCGAGGTAGGCGACGTTCAGGCCAGCCTGCTCCACGACCTTCAGGTTCGTATCAGCCTTCATCGCAGCCACGTCGGCGGCGTTCGGGAACGGCATCAGGTGGCATTCGCCGGCCTTCAGCTTCTGGTAGCGAACCGATGCGTCAGGGGTGATCGCGAAGACGAGGTCGTCGATCTTCTGCTTGCCGCCCCAGTAGTCCGGGTTGGCCTTGTAGCGGATGATGGCGTCTTGCTGGTAGGCGACGAACGCGAACGGACCGGTGCCGAGCGGCTGCTGGTTCATCTGGTTCATCTTGCCGTCAGCCTGCAGCTTGTCGGCATATTCCTTCGACACGATCGAAGCGAACGGCATCGCGATGTTGGCGAGGAACGGTGCTTCCTTGCGCGTCAGGGTGATCTTGACGGTCAGGTCGTCGACCTTCTCGACCGACTTGATCACTTCCGGGAAGCCCATGCCGGCGGAGTATTCCCACGAAGCGCCGGTTACGTACTTGTTCCAGGGATTGTCGGCCTTGAGCTGACGGTCGAACGAGAAGACGACGTCGTCGGCATTGAAGTCGCGGCTCGGCGTGAAGAACTCGGTGGTCTGGTACTTGACGCCCGGACGCAGCTTGAAGGTGTACTCCAGGCCGTCATCGGAAACCGTGTAGCTCTCGGCCAGGCCCGGCTCGGTCTCGGTGGTGCCCTTCTTGAACTCAAGCAGGCGGTTGTAGACAGTGTGCGCGGCGGCGTCGAAGGTCGTACCGGCGGTATAGAGGCCCGGATCAAAGCCTTCCGGCGAACCTTCCGAGCAGTACACGAACGTCTTTGCGCTCGCCGCACCGCTGAGGACGGTTGCAGCCAGCAACGCGGCCGCAAAGGTCGTTTTTTTCAACATTGAACACTCCCTATGATTTTTCCCAAGCCCTACCCGTCAGGCTCGCAGGCGCGCATATAAGCACCGTTTATCCAGCTTTGGAACTCCCCGCCTACCTGCCCTTTGGTAAGCAGAATAATTTACCCACAGATGACTTCGAAATAGTCGAAAATTCGCGATTTCCATTGGCCGGCCAGCCATTTGCACTTCGCGTTGGATTCGGCGGCGGCAGGTTTTATCATCGCGGGCGAGGGCAATTCGGGCACTGTTGCTGGTTCGGCCCGATATAACTGCGAATCCTAAAATTCGTTCTGCGAGGTGACGTTGGGTGATACTTGCCGTTAACGTCAGGTGGCAATACAAACAACTACAACATGCCCCGACGCGGCACTGTTCTTGCGGCGCTGCGACGTGGACGAGGGCGAAAGCCGGCGGACTATCAACGCCGGAAACAAGAACAACCAGGGAGGCTGCATTGGCTAAATCTACCGGCAAGGCGAGCACGGCAAAGACCGCAACCACGAAGGCGGCCACCAAGCCAGCCAGCACGACCAAACCCGAAACCAAACCCGCAGCGAAGGCGGCCGCGCCGAAGCCAACGCCCGCCGAGGCAACAACCGCATCGCCGGCAACGGCCTCTGCGGCGCCAAAGCCGAAGGCAGGCAAGCCAGTAGCCAAGGCGCCAGCGCCAAAAGCCGCGGCAATGCCAGCGGCTGCAACCGCCAAGGCCGCGCCGGCGCCGACCAAGTCGGCAGCACCCAAGCCTGCCGCTTCAAAACCCGCGGCCAAGCCCGAAACCGTCAAGCCCGCTGCTTCCAAGCCGGGTCCCAAGACCGCTCCAGCAACGGCAAAGGCCGCCGCTACGAAACCGGCAACCGCCAAGCCCGCCGCCTCGAAGGTCGAGGCAACGGCGCCCAAGCCCGCAGCGGCCGCCCCGGCCAAGATTGCCGAGGTGCCCGCGTCCAAGGCAAAGCCCGCCGCAAAGACGACTGTTGCAAAGCCTGCCGCCAAGGCTGCCGCTGCCAAGCCCGCCGCAGCGGCGAAGGCTGCGCCCGCGGCCAAGGCCGCAGCGCCTGCCAAGGCAGCAGCACGGTCCGCCGACAAGCCGTGGCTGAAGAGCTATCCGGCCAACGTTCCGGCCGAAATGCCGCCGCTCGCCCACAACTCGATCGGCGATCTGCTCACCGAAGCCTGCCGCCAGTATGCCGGCCGCCCGGCCTTCTCGTGCATGGGCAAGTCGATGAGCTATGGCGAGCTCGAGCGCATGTCGACCGCCTTCGCCGCATGGCTGCAATCCAAGGGCCTCGCCAAGGGCGCGCGCGTCGCCATCATGATGCCCAACGTGCTGCAGTACCCGGTCGCGATGATGGCGATCCTGCGTGCCGGCTACACGGTGGTGAACGTCAACCCGCTCTACACGCCGCGCGAACTCGAGCACCAGCTCAAGGATTCGGGCGCCGAAGCCATCGTCATCCTCGAAAACTTCGCCACCACGCTGCAGGCGGTCGTCGCCAGGACCCACGTCAAGCATGTCGTCGTCGCCTCGATGGGCGAGATGCTCGGCCTCAAGGGCCTTTTGGTCAATCTTGTCGTGCGCAAGGTCAAGAAGCTGGTGCCGGCCTGGTCGTTGCCCGGCCACGTCACGTTCATGGCGGCGCTCAAGGAAGGCTCCGGCCTCAGCTTCAAGCCGGTCGCGGTCACGGCCTCCGACATCGCCTTCCTGCAATATACCGGCGGCACCACCGGCGTCTCCAAGGGCGCGATGCTGATCCACTCCAACGTGCTCGCCAACGTCGCCCAGCTGGCGCTGTGGGTCGAGGATGCCTACACGGTCAGGCCGAAGCCGCCGCACCTGACCTTCGTCTGCGCGCTGCCGCTCTACCATATCTTCGCACTCACGGTGAACGCGCTGATGGGCATGCAGCAGGGCGCGCTCAACGTGCTGATCCCCAACCCGCGCGACATCCCGGGCTTCGTCAAGGAACTGGGCAAGTTCAAGTTCAACATCTTCCCCGGCCTCAACACGCTGTTCAACGCGCTGACCAACAATGAGGACTTCCGCAAGCTCGACTTCAGCGGCCTGATCCTCAGCCTCGGCGGCGGCATGGCGGTGCAGCGGCCGGTGGCCGAGCGCTGGAAGAAGGCGACGGGCAACCACATCACCGAAGGCTACGGCCTGTCGGAAACCTCGCCGGTGGCGACCGCCAACAAGTGCTCTTCGCCTGACTTCACCGGCACCATCGGCCTGCCCCTGCCCTCGACGGACATCGCCATCCGCGACGAGGATGACAACGACATGCCGCTCGGCGAGGTCGGCGAGATCTGCATCAAGGGCCCGCAGGTCATGGCCGGCTACTGGAACCGCGCCGACGAGACCGCCAAGGTGATGACCCCGGACGGCTTCTTCAAGTCCGGCGACATGGGCTTCATGGACGAGCGCGGCTTCACCAAGATCGTCGACCGCAAGAAGGACATGATCCTGGTCTCGGGCTTCAACGTCTATCCCAACGAGCTCGAGGACGTCGTCGCCCAGCATCCTGGCGTGCTTGAGGTCGCGGCGGTCGGCGTGCCGGACGAACATTCGGGCGAAGTGCCAAAACTGTTCGTGGTGCGCAAGGATCCCAACCTGACCGTCGAGACGCTGATCGCCTACTGCCGCGAAAATCTCACCGGCTACAAGCGGCCGAAATACATCGAGTTCCGCACCGAACTGCCGAAAACCAATGTCGGCAAGATCCTGCGCCGTGAGCTGAGGGGCTAAGGCTCCGCCCCATCCGAACGACAACGGCCACCGTGGAAGCAAGGTGGCCGTTTTGTTTGTGTCCGATAAGGTAGTTTGCCGACGTGCCGCCTCAGGCCGTCAGCTTGGCAACCAGGCCGGCATAGTCGTCGAACACCAGATCAGGCCCATGGGCGCGCAAGGTGGCAGCGGCATTGTAGCCGAAGGTCACCGCTCCCGCAGCGATGCCTGCGCCCCGCGCTGCCTCGATGTCGCGAACCTCGTCGCCGATGGCGATGGTGCGCCGCTTGTCGGCGCCCAAGTGCTTGATGGCCGCCTTGAACATCGCCCCCTTGCCCCAGAGCGACGCGCCGCACTGGAAGTGACTGACATGAACCGCAGCCGGCCCCAGCGTCCGGCGGATGGTCTGTTCGCCATTGGAGCTGACGATGGCAACCTTGATGTTGCTTGCGGCAAGGCCGGCGAGCATGGCTTCGACGCCAGGGGAAAAGCGCCACCGCATCGCGACTTTCGGCGCTCAGCTTGCGCATGTGCATGGCGATCGCCGGCAGCTTCCATTTGGCGACGCCCAGGCGGGCAACGATCTCGCGCGTTCCAAGTGCGCGAAGTTCGTCGATCTCGCTTTCGGCAACCTCGCGAAAGCCGAACTGCCGCGCGGTCTGGTTGAGCACCGAGCAGAACCACGGAAAGCTGTCGGCCAGCGTTCCGTCATAGTCGAAAATCGCAAGGGAAAAGGAAGACATCGCACCGCCACCATGCATGCCCCGTCACTGCCTCAGCGCCGTTGCAGCGTCAATGCTGGTTGCGGCATGGCCGTCACGCCAGCATCCGCGCCTCGTCGCGGCGCAGGGTCAGGACCTCGACGCCAGCCGCCGTGACGGCGACCGTATGCTCGAACTGGGCCGAGAGTTTCCGGTCGTTGGTCACGACAGTCCATCCGTCGCTCCCGGTCGAAACCTTGCGGGTGCCCTGGTTGACCATCGGCTCGATGGTGAAGACCATGCCCTCGCGCAGCTTCATGCCGGTTCCCGGCTTGCCGAAATTGAGCACCTGCGGTTCCTCGTGCATCTCGCGACCGATGCCATGCCCGCAATATTCCCGCACCACCGAATAGCCGTTCCGCTTGGCATGCCGCTCGATCGCAAAGCCGATGTCGCCGAGATGCGCTCCCGGACGGACCTGCCTGATGCCTTTCCACATCGCCTCCTGCGCGACCCGCACCAGCCGCGTCGCCGCCAGCGGTGCGTTGCCGACCAGGTAGGTCTTGCTCGAATCGGCGATGTAGCCGCTCTTTTCCAGCGTGATGTCGAAATTGACGATGTCGCCGTCCCGGATGATCTCGTTTCCGTCAGGCACGCCGTGGCAGACGACATGATTGATCGAGCAGTTCAGCACATGCTTGAAGCCATATTGCCCCTTGCTGGCCGGACGGGCGGCAAGGTCCTGCGTGATGAAGCGCTCGACGAGATCATTGACCTGCAAAGTCGACATGCCGGCCAGTTCCTGCCCGTCCAGCATCTCGAAGACCGACGCCAGCATCCTGCCCGCCACGCGCATCAGCGCCAGTTCGTCCGCTGTCTTGACCATGTCAGGCGACCGCCAGATCCCGGACAGGCACCTGCGCCGCCGCAAACTGCATCTTGACGATCTCGTTGAACGACAAGGTCGGGTTGGCCTCGGCGAGCATGCCGATCTTCACCCAGAACTCGGCCTGCGCATTGATCGACCGGCACATCACCGTGCTGGCCCGCCTGACTTCCTCATGCAGGTCCTCGTCGATCTTCACGATGCCCATGAACGTCTCCTATATCGAATATACGCACCATATATGTTTCGTATATCGCGCAGTCAATCCGCCACAAGGATGTGGCGGACCCATTGTTGCACGCATGCCGAGCAAGAAGACTCTTGCCGCGCACCACCACATGACGTAAAGGGAACCCGTCGCGAAAAGCGACCGCTTCCCTTGATCCGCTCAGTGGCGGAGTAAACAGGTGGACGAATAGTCGTCCAGGCGGTCAAGCATACGTCGCCCATGCCGTTTCGAGCATGGGTCGCCAGCGTCTCCCGAAAATCACCCCGCCTGACATCGATCAGGCCCCTTGCAAGCAGCCATCGGCGCCCGGCGCCGCTGCACGCTTGCATCAATTGGAGTTCGCCATGAGCAAGCCGCTCATCGTCATCTTTGTTGCCGTAGTCCTCGATGCCATCGGCATCGGCCTCATCTTTCCGATCCTGCCCGCGCTGCTCAAGGATGTAACCCATAGCGAAAATGTCGCCGCCTATATCGGCGTCATGACCGCGCTTTACGCCGCCATGCAGTTCGTCTTCGCGCCCGTCCTCGGTTCGTTGAGCGACAGGCTCGGCCGCCGCCCGGTGCTGCTGCTTTCGCTCGCCGGTGCTGCGATCAACTACCTGTTCCTGGCCTTTGCCCCAAGCCTGTGGATGCTGCTGCTCGGCCGCGCCATTGCCGGCCTGACCAGCGCCAACGTCTCGGTGGCGACGGCCTACATCACCGACATCTCTCCCGAGAACCAGCGCGCCCGCCGCTTCGGCCTGTTCAACGCCATGTTCGGCGCGGGCTTCATCATCGGGCCGGTGCTGGGCGGCGTGCTCGGCGACCATTGGCTGCGCCTGCCCTTCATCGCGGCCGCCCTGCTCAACGGCTGCAACCTCGCATTGGCATATGTCGTCCTGCCGGAGTCGCGAAACCCCAGCCGCGAGAAGATCGACCTCGCCGCGCTCAATCCGCTCCGGCCGCTGCGCTGGCTGTTTTCGATGAAGAGCCTTTTGCCGGTCATCTTGGTCTTCTTCATCTTCAGTGCCACCGGCGAGGCCTATGGCACCTCCTGGGCCCTGTGGGGCAGCGATGCGTTCCAGTGGAACGGGCTGTGGATCGGCCTGTCGCTCGGCACCTTCGGCGTCTGCCAGGCCCTCGCCCAGGCCTTCCTCCCCGGCCCTGCGGTCAAGCTGCTCGGCGAGCGCACGGCCATCCTCGTTGGCATCGCCTGCGCCTGCGTAGCACTTGTTGTCATGGCCTTCGCCACCAAGGGCTGGATGATCTTTGCCATCATGCCGATCTTTGCCCTCGGCGGCATCGGCGTTCCGGCGTTGCAGTCGCTCGCGACCCGGCAGGTCGACGAAAGCCAGCAAGGGCAGTTCCAGGGCGTCCTGGCCTCGGCGCTCAGCCTGGCCTCGATCGCAGCACCACTGGGCTTCTCCAGCTTCTACTTCGTCGTCAGGGCTCAATGGCCCGGCGCGATCTGGCTGTCGGTCATCGCCATCTACGCGCTCAGCGTGCCGCGGGTGCTGGGTTTGAGGTTCAGGGAGCCGGTGCCTGCGACGTAGCGGCGGCGGGATGGGTGGGATCGGCAGTTCGCAGGGTGTGTAGAATTTCTCCACGGCAGGCTGACTGTTTTCGCGGTCCTCGGCCAATCTCCCCTGCCGCGATCCTTCGCACCCCCCTCTGGCCTGCCGGCCATCTCCCCCGCAAGGGGGGAGATTAGTCTCGTCCGCGACGGCGCGCATCCTGCAGCTTCGCAAGGAGTAAGCCTTGCGAAGCTGGCGATTAGCCGGAGCGCCGATGAAGGCGTGATCTCCCTCCTTGTGGGGGAGATGGCCGGCAGGCCAGAGGGGGGTGCGAAGGATCACGACCGACGCGATTTACCTGACAAGCGTCACCCTCCCTTGTCACCATCTGTCACCATCCCCCGTGGATAGCCGCGCCCGTTTCTCCACGCCCTCGCCACCTCCCGTACAATCATCGCCAGTTCCTCCCACGGGAACGCCGGTCGCGACGGTGATCAGTGGGGAGGAACCGGCGCCTCCGGCGACGAGCCAACGTAGCTCATCGCCCGGGGAGGTTCCGCCCAAAGGTTCCCCTCCCGGGACTACGCCCGGGGTGCGCTGGACGAGCGCTAGTGGGGTTGCCGAAAAGCGCAAATGCTTCAAGGCGGCCTGCGGAAGCGGAACGGGCGGGAACAGAAATCGCCGGCGGAGCGCGAGGTTCGCGCCACAAATTCACTATCGGCAGGCCCGGCCTCGCGCCCCGCTTCCCGAACTACTCCCACCAAGGGAGTGTTCTTTGACAATGGCCAGGCGCGAAAGCGAGCGTGGCAGTGAACAAGCTTGGCTCGCCCTCATCCTGAGCCTGTCGAAGGATGGGAGGACGGTCTCGGCAGTGGTGGACGCCAACGCCACCGTCGTCATCCCGGCCGAGCGTAGCGAGAGCCGGGACCCATTGACTGGAAGATCGTCGGGCACGGCCGGGTCCTGGTCTTGGCCTTCATGTCTGCCCTGAGAAGCGAGAACCCGGCCGCGCTCATCAATAGGTCCCGGGTCTCACTTCGTTCGCCCGGGATGACGACCGTTGCGGATAGCCCCTTACGCTCCGCCCACCTTCTCGCCGAAGGTCGAGAAAAACTGGCCGGCCAGCTTCTTCGAGGTCGAAGTGATCAGGCGGCTGCCTAGCTGGGCGATCTTGCCGCCGACATCGGCCTTGGCCTCATATTTGAGGATCGTCGCATCGGGCCCGTCCTCGGTCAGCGTGACGTCGGCGCCGCCCTTGGCGAAGCCGGCGATGCCGCCCTTGCCTTCGCCAACGATGGTGTAGGAGTGCGGCGGCTTGAGGTTCTTGAGCGTCACCTCGCCGGTGAAAGTCGCCTTGATCGGCCCGATCTTGAGCACCACCTTGGCGGCCATCTCGGTCGGCGAAGTCATCTCCAGGCTTTCGCAGCCGGGGATGCTCTCCTTGAGCACGGCGGGATCGTTGAGCGCCTTCCACACCACCGCGATGGGTGCCGCGATCTTTTCTTCGCCTTCGATCACCAGAGCCATGCGAAATCCTCCCGAATGCCGATCCCTGAGGGGTATCGCAGCCTCCGGCGCTTGTCCATCGCGCCGCCAGGGTCAGCCCTTGTGGCCGATCGGGATGATCTCGCGCATATCAGGCGCATATGGAGCGCCCTGCCAGCTGCCGAGCCAGCGGTCGACGACGAGCCCGGCCTCGGCCATGACAGCGGCGAGCGGCTCCTGCGCCGGAAAGGCGATACGCGAGCGGGCATGGAACTGCCGCCCATCGGCCGGGATGCGATAGAACGTGTCATAGGTGACGATGCCTGTAGCCTCGTCCCGGACGGCGTCGTTCCAGGCCTCGACGGCACCGAAAGTCGGATGCGCGACGGTGCGCCTGGACTCGTCGGGCCCCCAATCCAGCCATTCCCTGGCCAGCGGATTTCGGCTATCGAAGATGAAGCGCCCGCCAGGTGCGAGATGGGCGGCGATGGTGTCGAGTGCGGCGCGCTGGTCCTCGGCAGTCAGGAACACCTGGAAGGCGTGGCCGGTTAAAAGCACGAGGTCGAAGCTCTTGCCGAGGCGCAGCGAACGCGCATCGCCCTCGACCCATTCGACATGGCCGCCGCCGGGGCGCTTGCGGGCGACGTCGAGCATGGCACGCGCCGGGTCGGCGCCGGTGACGGCACGGCCGTTGGCCAGCATCGCCGTCAGCGCACCGGTGCCGCAGCCGAGGTCGAGAACGCTGCGGGCGTCGCCGACGAAGCGCATGATGAAGTCGACGTCGTCGCCGCCTTCGTTCTCAAGGTCGTAGAACTGGACAAGCTCGGGGTCGATGTAGAGGCGGTCGTCAATCAAGGCACTGCGGCTCCCATGCTGGCGGCGCATTCTTATCATCACAGCGCCGCGAGAAAAGCCTCGCATGCCGGACCAGTTGCCGGGCGAAAGTTGCGCCACGGCACCGCGCGGCCGCATCCCGCGTGGTGCGCCCTTCGTCGCTCTTGCAGCTGTTTGGTCCTTGCCATAACGATGCAGGTCCGGATTTCGGGAGGATTTTATGGCCGGCCAAAAGACGACGAAGACGCTCCGTTCACAGGAGTGGTTCGACAATCCCGACAATCCCGGCATGACCGCGCTCTATCTCGAGCGCTACCTGAATTTCGGCCTGACGCGCGAGGAGCTGCAGTCGGGCAAGCCGTTGATCGGCATCGCCCAGACCGGCTCGGACCTGTCGCCGTGCAACCGCCATCACATCGAGCTGGCCAAGCGCGTGCGCGACGGCATCATTGCCGCGGGCGGCGTGCCGTTCGAATTTCCCTGCCACCCGATCCAGGAAACCGGCAAGCGCCCGACCGCCTCGCTTGACCGCAACCTCGCCTATCTCAGCCTCGTTGAGGTGCTTTACGGCTATCCGCTCGACGGCGTGGTACTGACCGTCGGCTGCGACAAGACCACGCCGGCGCTGTTGATGGCGGCGGCCACCGTCAACATTCCGGCGATCGCGCTGTCGGTCGGCCCCATGCTCAACGGCTGGCACAAGGGCGAGCGCACCGGCTCGGGCACCATCGTGTGGAAATCGCGCGAAAAGCTGTCGTCCGGCGAGATCGACTACGACCAGTTCATGGACATCGTCGCTTCGTCGGCGCCGTCGGTCGGCTATTGCAACACCATGGGCACGGCAACCACGATGAACAGCCTGGCCGAAGCGCTGGGCATGCAGCTGCCCGGTGCCGCCGCGATTCCCGCGCCCTATCGCGAGCGCGGCCAGATCTCCTACGAGACCGGCAAACGCATCGTCGACATGGTGCGCGAGGATTTGAAGCCGTCCGACATCATGACCCGCGAGGCGTTCGAAAACGCCATCGTCATCAATTCGGCGATCGGCGGCTCGACCAATGCGCCGATCCATCTCAATGCCATCGCCCGCCATCTCGGCGTGCCGCTTACCAATGACGACTGGCAAAAGGTCGGCCACCATGTGCCGCTGCTGGTCAACCTCCAGCCCGCCGGCGAGTATCTCGGCGAGGACTATCACCATGCCGGCGGCGTGCCGGCCGTCGTCGCCGAACTGATGAAGGCAGGGCTGCTGCCGCATCCGGACGCGATCACCGCCAACGGCAAGACCATGGGCGAGAACTGTGCTGCCGCCGAGAACATGGACCCAAAGGTCATCCGCTCGGTCGCCGACCCGCTGAAGAAGGATGCCGGCTTCATCAATCTCAAGGGCAATCTGTTCGACAGCGCGATCATGAAGACCAGCGTGATCTCGCCCGAGTTCCGCGACCGCTATTTGTCGAACCCCAGGGATCCCGAAGCCTTCGAAGGCACGGCCAAGGTGTTCGACGGACCGGAGGACTACCACGCCCGCATCGACGACCCGGCCGAAAACATCGACGAGCATACTGTGCTGTTCATGCGCGGCGCAGGGCCTGTCGGCTATCCCGGCGGCGCCGAAGTGGTCAACATGCAGCCGCCGGCCTATCTGCTCAAGCGTGGCATCCACTCGCTGCCCTGCATCGGCGACGGGCGCCAGTCGGGCACGTCGGGTTCGCCGTCGATCCTCAACGCCTCGCCGGAAGCCGCCGTCGGTGGCGGGCTGGCGCTGCTCAAGTCGGGCGACCGGGTACGCATCGACCTCAGGAAAGGCACCGCCGACATTCTCGTCACCGACGACGAGATCACCCGCCGCCGCGCCGAGCTGCAGAACAATGGCGGCTATCATTTCCCGGCGCACCAGACGCCGTGGCAAGAGATCCAGCGCTCGATGGTCGACCAGCTGTCGGAAGGCATGGTGCTGAAGCCGGCGGTGAAATACCAGCGTGTCGCCCAGACCAAGGGCATCCCGCGCGACAATCACTAGGCAAGCAAACCAGGGCGCCAGCGCCCTGGTCAGTTGAGCTGCGACAGCAGCTGCCCGTTCGGACGGCTCGACGGCGCGATGCCGTCACAGATCGGCTGCGCCAGCATTTCGGCCAGCACCGTGCGCCGGTTGATCTCGGCGCGCGCGGTGTAGTGGTCGAGATGCTGCGAGGCAGCAGCCGCCCCCACACCAAGCGCCAGGGCCGCGGCAAATGCCGCAACCCATCGCACCCCGCGATGCCAGCCGGACGCCGCGCGCAACAGGCGGCGCCAGGCTGCAATCGCGGCGATGATCAGCGCTCCCAGGGCGCAGCACATCGACGTCTCTCCTCGCTCAGGCGTGCTTGCCGCAGCCGCAGTCGGCCGGGTGGTATCGGCCGGTGGGTTCGACCATGCCGCCCTTGCCATACATGTCGTGCGGCCTGACCCAGTCGGCGAGGAGATGGAACGGCCCGTTTTCGTTGCGGCCCTTGGGCATCACGTCGAGGAAGCCATAGGCCCCGAGGAACTGCTCGCCGCCACGGCCAAAGGTCGAGTAGGTGTGGTAGATCTGGCCGTCGTCGTCCTTGTAGAAGACGCTGTCGCCGGACAGATCCTCGATTTCGAAGTCGAGCGGCGCGAAGTTGTAGACCGCCTTCTTCGCCGCAAATTGCGCGGGCGTGTAGGAGACATTGAAGTCGTAGTTGAAATCGCTGGTGAAGGACGAGACGAAGCGCGCCTGCCAGGCCATGCGGGCCCTGAGCGCCTCGACTTCGGCAATCGGCGCGCGCGCCACGGCGACGTAACTGACGTCGTGGTTTTCGAGGTGGACAATCACGCTGTCGGCGTTGTCGAGTTCGAACGAGCAGCCGACGCAGTGGTGCTGCTGGCCCGGGCCCATCATGAAATGCTTGATGAACAACTGGCTACGCCCGTCGAACAGGTCGGACAGCGAAAGCCTGCCCTCAGGACCGTCGAAATAGTACTGCTTGTCGATCTTCACCCAGGGCAGCTGGCGCCGCTCGGCGCTCAACTCGTCGCGCGCCCTGGTCATTGCCTTTTCCTTGGCGAGCAACGCCCGGCGCGCCGCAACCCACTCGTCTTGCGATACGATTTCATGCTGCATTTCACGCTCCATCGTTTGGACACAGGTTTCCCATCGGCCGCCGAATGGCAGCCGTCATGCACGGCTCGAAGTTTCGATGCTTGCTGCTAGAGGTAGGCGGTCACTGCGGGCGGCCGGTCCCAGGCGTCGTTACGGCCGTCCTCATAGATGATAGGCACCGCGGCCAGCTCGTCGGGCGAAATGTCGTCGAGGCAAGCGATGTTCACCGCATGGAAATCCCCGCCCATGATGTCGAAGCTCGCCGAAGCGAAGGGATGGACACCGCAGCGACTGCAGAAGGTGTGGCGGATGGCCGACGAGCCGAAACGATACTCGGTCAACAGGTCGGCACCCGAGGTGACGCGGAAGCCGGCGGGGCGCGCGAAATTTTTCCAGAAACGGGTCTTGGCGCACCACGAGCAGTTGCAACGAAAACTCGACGTCCACCAGACGCCGTCGAGTTCGGGCTTCGAGCGTTCACCCTCGGGCGCGAGATCGAGATGGCATTCGAAATGCACCGCCCCGCAGTGGCAGCTGCCATGGTAGGTCTTCAACATCATCCATTCTCCCAGGCGTGGCTTATCGTTCCGAGGATCGGCGACGATCCTCGACAGGTGTTGGTTTCATTCAGGCAGGTAGTGAGCGCGCGGGCTTGGCGCGCGAAGGTCAGACCACCGGTCGGCCAGCGAGCGCATCGGCCAGGCGATCGAGGCATTCGCCCCAGCCACCCAGATGCGAGTCGCGGGTCTCGATATCGAGGAAAGGCTCCTGCCGGAAGGTCAGCCGCGTGCCGTCACCTTCGGCTTTCAGCGTCACCGTCACCAGCGTCTGCCAGTCTGGATCGTGGTCCCAGGCGAAGGTGAAGACGATCAGCTCGTTGTCGATGATCTCGCGGAAGGTGCCCGTCATGCCATCCTGGACATCGCCATGGATCAGCAGGTGGTAGCTGCCGCCCTTGCGGAACTCGTGCTTGTTGCAGCTCGACGTGAAGCCCTTCGGCCCCCACCAGCGGGTCAGATGCTCCGGGCTCGACCACATGCGGAAGACGAGCGCCGGCGGCGCGTCGAACACCCTTGAGAATTCGAGGACAAGCGATTGGGCGGCGACGGTGTCAGTTCTTGCGGTCATCGGGGTCTCCCTTGGGCGTCTGCAATTCCTTCAGATAATCGGCCATGCGGTCGAAGCTCGCATCCCAGAAGCGGCGGTAGTGCTCGACCCAGTTGGCGATGTCCTTGAGTGGCGCGGCCTCCAGCCGGCACGGGCGCCACTGCGCCTCGCGGCCGCGGCTGATCAGCCCGGCACGCTCCAGCACCTTCAAATGGCGCGAGATGGCCGGCAGGCTCATGGCGAACGGCTCGGCCAGTTCGTTGACCGTCGCCTCGCCCTGGGCGAGCCGGGCAAGGATGGCGCGCCGAGTCGGATCGGCGAGGCTGGCGAATGTAGCGTCGAGGCGGTCGTCCATCATCTTATTTAGCAGTCTTGTTAATTAACCTACTTGCTAAATACTGCCGCAAAGACGCCCTGTCAAGAGTGCTGATACGGACGGAATAGAAGCTCGGTCCGCACGTTATCCCGCCATCACGCAGGAGATCCCGATGTTTGCATTTTTGCCCAAGCCGCGCTCGATCCGCTTTCTGTGCCGTCCCGAAGATGACGGCGTCATTCCGCCGCCGGTGCCAGCCAAGACCTTCCTGCCGGACTGGTTCCGCAAATTGCCGGCGGTCGATCCGGCCAAGCTCTCGACCGGCGACAGTGGGCTCACCATCAAGCGCTGCATGCCGTTTCTCGATGCCATGACCGCCGGCTGGATCATCAGGCTGCCGGCGACGGTGCGGATGGAAATCTCGGACGGCGGCAAAAAGGTTGATACGGCCTGGGATTTCGACCGCACGCTGGTCAGCAATCACGGCGCCCACCAGGTCGCCGGCAACCCGCGCCAGCCGGCGCCGCCGTGCAAGTTCCACAACTACTGGACCGTTCGGACGCCGCCAGGCTGGAGTTGCCTGTTCGTGCAGCCTCTCAACCGGCCGAACGGTATTTTCGAACTGGTCTCGGGCGTGGTCGACACCGATACCTACACGGCCGAGATCCACTTTCCATTCTTCGCCACCGGCGCTGACGGGCTGCACATCATCGAAAAAGGCGCCCCGCTGGCGCAGGTCATTCCTTTCGAGCGCAAGGCGCTTGAACTCGTGGCCGACATTCGTGCTGAAGGCGAGGACGAAGAGCAGGACCGTCGCCGCGTGTTCCGCAACACCATCGCCTCGGATGGCTGGTACAGGAAGGTGGCGCGGGCGATGCGTTAGGAGCCAGCTTAAGACGCTACGAAAAGGGCCGGTGGAGATTTCCACCGGCCCTTTTGCTTGATCCCTTTAGCGCAGATCAGTCGTCGTCCGACGACGAGTTCGAGGAACTGTTCGAACTCGAGTTGGACGAGGAGTTGGAGCTGGAGTTGCTCGACGAATTGGACGAGCTGTTTGAGCTCGAGTTGTTCGAAGAGTTCGACGAACGGTTGGAGCTCGAATTGTTCGACGAATTGCTGTTCGAATTCGACCAACTCGAGCCGCCCGACTTGCCGCCCGAAATGACCGTCTTGAAGAACTTCGAAATGTCGTCGTCGGCATGGGCAGTGGTGTGTGCAGCCGGCGCCGCGAGCAGCATTGTGCCAAGGATGGCGAACATCTTTTTCATCTGTCATCTCCTGTTGGACAATCTTCGCGATTGCCGGGGAGGAACGGGAGAGGACGACGGCTATTCCATCGGCCGGACAAAAAACTCGCCGAGGCGGGCCCGCCATCTTTGAAATCCGCCGATGAGAGACTAACTGGGAACCAAAGGAACTGATGTCTTATGGCCAAACGGCGTTCTTCCCTCGGCTTTCTCGGCATGTTCGGCCGTTCGGGCGACCTGCGCGAACTGGACGCGGCCTTGCGCGGCGCCGACCTGCATCCAGCGTTGGTGCCGGAGGGGGTAAAGCTTACCATCGTCAATCTGATGAAGGATCACTGGCCAAACGATCCGCCGTCGGAGGCCTATCCACCCGTGGCGCAATTGTTTGGCTATTGCATCGCCGGGCCGGAAGCGTTCGAGCGGGCCAATGGCCGCGACTCCTTGCTGGAGGCGGAGCATCGGCTTGAGGCAGCGCTTGTAGACAGCGAAAGCCTCGAAGCGCAGATCGTGCTGCTTGCACTGCATGCCAAGCTGATCAACGACGACGTTGTCGCGCGTTACGGGCTGAGCATTGACTAGCGGCGAGCCGCACTTACCCGCCCATGCCGCTACGCGGCAGCTTGATAAGTTCGCCGAAAAGGGCACGCAGCTTGTCGTCGGTAGCTTTTGGAACATGGCGCGGAAAACGCTCGGCCAGGACGCGCTTCTTCTCGGCGATGGCCTTGCCCAGCAGGTCGGGCTTGCCCTTCTCGATCCACTCCTTGGGCGAAAAGCGGTCGGCGACGGCGGGGTAGAAATACTCGGTCTGCATCAGCCTGAGCGTCTGCTCGTTGCCGAGGTAATGGCCAGGACCGTTGAGGCAGACTTCAGTGATGGTGTCGATCGACAGTGCTGCGTCTGTGACCTCGATGCCGCGCACGCAGCGCAGGCATTGGCCCAGCATGTCGTTGTCGATGATCAGGCTTTCGAGGCAGAAGCCGAGCAGCGAGGCATGCATGCCGGCGGACTCATAGACCAGGTTGAGGCCCGACAGGCCGGCCATGACGTTGGTGATGCCCTTTTCGTAGCCGGACTGGACGTCGGGCAGCTTGGAGTCGGCCATGCCGGCGGCCGAGCCGCCTGGCAGGTCGTAGAACTGGGCCATCTGGGCGCAGGCCGACGTGAGGAGCGCCTGCTCGGCCGAGCCGCCGGACATGGCGCCGGTGCGCAGGTCGGAGACGAAAGGCCAGGTGCCGAAGATGGCGGGGTGGCCGGGCTTCAGGGCATTGACGTAGACGAGGCCGGCAAGCACTTCGGCGACCGCCTGGACGACCGCGCCGGCGATGGCCGCCGGAGCGGTGGCGCCCGCTTGCCCTGCCGACAGCAGCAGGATCGGGATGCCACCCTCGACGCAGGCTTCGAGCACGCCACAGGCGTCCTCGGCGAACTTCATCGGCGGCACGACGAAACAATTGGAGTTGGAGACGAACGGACGCGCCCTGAAGTTTTCCTCGCCGCCGGCGATTTCGTAGAGCATCTGCAAGGCGGGCGCGACATTCTCGCGGACGGTGAAGCTGGTGCCGACATGCTTGGAGGTGCCGGAGACGCAGGCATAGAGCGTGTTGAAATCCATCTCCAGCGGGTCGGGAATATCGCGCGGCACCATCGGGCGCTGGAAGAAATGGATGTTGTCGAGACCATCGACGAGACGGGCGGCGTCGTAGATGTCCTGCAGCAGGCTTTCGCGGTACTCGCGCTTTTCGACATCGACAAGATGAACGGCAGCACCGGCGGTGCCGTAATGCACGCGCTTGCCCTGGATCAGCATGTCATGCTTGGGGTCCTGGCCGCAGAGCGTGAAATTGCGGGCAGCGTTCCTGATCGTCGAGAGCACCAGTTCACGAGGGAAGCGGATGCGCCCGTCATCGCTGTAGGTCGCGCCAACCTGCGTCAGCGCCTCGATGCAGCTTGGAATGGCGTTGGCGAAACCGACGGTTTCGAGCAGCGTCAGCACGGCCTCATGGACGCGTTCGAGATCGCCCTGGCCCAATGCCTTGAAGCGACCGCCTTCGAGGCCGGCGCGGATGGGGCGGATGTCATCTGCCAGCGGAGCGGCGCGCATCGCCCGTCGCGCCTCCCTGCCACCGGACCGGCGCGAGCGTTGCTCTGCCGACAGGTCATGGCTTTCGATGGCAACTGACATGCAGGTCCTCCGAATTTGTGTGAGGCTGGCCCGCAGTGATTATGCCACCGTCGTGTCGCCTCGTTCCCTTTGCGCGACTATGCAATGTCCATTGGCCCAGACTATGGGCCAGCGGATTGCGCCGGATATGCCAGAGCGCTCATATAAGCGTGCGGACGGATGGGTCGCCGGCAAGCGCATCGGCGCGAAAATCGGCAGCGATTTTCGGCAGGCACGATGCGCACATTCCAAACGTCAGAGCGTCCTTTGCGCGTCCAAGCGGACGCGCGGCGCTTTGTTGGGAATCACGCGGCCGCGGGGCGACGTCCGGCGGCTGTCGCCAGTTCGCGGATTCCGGGCTCGATGTGCTGCAGGGCGATCGAGGAAATGCCCAGACGCATGAAGCGCGTCGGCTTGTCGGAGTGCTCGAAGAAACGCTCGCCCGGCTCGATGATCACACTGCGGCTGGCGGCTGCCGCCGCAAGCCCGCGCGAGTCGGTGCCGCGTGGCCCTTCGAGCCACAGCGAGGTGCCGCCGGCGGAGTCCGTCGACTGCCAGTCTGGCAGAAAAGCGGAGATCGCCTGGACCAATCGCTTGCGCCTCTCGGTGAAAGCCGTCGACAGGCGTCGTACCAGCGCCTCGTGGTGGCCGAGCGACAGGAACAGCGCAACCGCGCGCTGGTTGTTGGCCGGCGGGTGGCGCAGCATGAAGCGGCGCAGCGCACGCAGTTCAGTGATGAGATCCGCCGAGGCAACGATGTAGCCAAGGCGTAGGCCAGGCGCGAGCGTCTTCGACATCGAGCCGACATAGACGACGCGGCCCGAGCGATCGAGACTCTTGAGCGCCTGCTGCGGCGCCTCGTCGAGCAACTGGCTGTCGTAGCCGTCCTCGATGATGATCTGGTTGTTGCGTGATGCGCGGGCGAGCAGATCCTGCCGGCGCTCGGCACTCAGCGGCACCATGGTCGGGCACTGATGGCTCGGCGTAACGAAGACAAAGCCGGCATCCGACGGAATCGCCGAGGTGACGATGCCCGAATGGTCGACCGGAACCGGCTCGATGTCGGCACCTGAGAGCCGGAAGATCGAGCGCGCGTCCGGATAGCCCGGGTCTTCCATGGCGACCTTGGAGCCCTTGGTCATCAGGAGCGTGGCCAGCATGTAGAGCGCGTTCTGGGCGCCAAGGGTGACGATGATCTCGTCGGGATTGGCGAAGATGCCGCGCCGCGGCAACAGCCGCGCCTGGATTTGCTCGATCAGCAACGGGTCGTCGCGGTCGACCATGTCGGCCGCCCAGTTGCGGATTTCAAGCACGGCCAGCGCCATGCGGTTGCATTCACGCCATTCGGCGGTCGGAAACAGCGTCGGATCGAACTGGCCGTAGACGAAGGGATAGGACGACTTGATCCAGTTATCGAGCTTGGCCGGCGGCTGCATGTCGGAGGCTGCGATCTGACGGCGCGCCTTCCAATCGATTTCATTGGCCTGGTCGGGGCTCTTCTGCTGCGGCTTGGCCGGCGTCGCCAGCACTTCGGGATTGACGAAGTGGCCGCGGCGCTCGCGCGCGACGAGGAACCCCTGGTCGACAAGCTGCTGGAACGCCAGCACCACGGTGCCGCGCGCGACGCCAAGTTTTTCGGCGAGGATGCGGCATGAGGGCAGCGGCATCGAAGCCGCGATTTGCCGGTCGAGGATGGCAGCGACGATCGCCTGCCGGATCTGGGCCTGTAGCGTCTGACCTGATTCCGCCGAAATCCGGAACAAGCCTGACCAGATCGCCGTGTCGTTTCGCTGTGGCATGGGGACGTTTCCTGCATGTCCAGTCTTTTTGACTTTGCTGGACCATAGAAAGCTATCCTTGGCACAAGCAGTTGCACCAATCAATTTTTCTAATCCTATAGATTTATGCCAGTGAACCTTTCCAGCCCCGGTTGCAAACACACCCAGTTGAATCGATTGAAATTTGCCGCGATAGTCCGCGGCGACGCCTCTCAATGAGTCCGAAGGTCTGCTAGGATGATATTGCAGGCGATGCGGGCAGAGCAAATTCCGGAGTTCCAAGGTGATCGACCAACCTTTCAAGGCGGCGCTGGCCGCGCTTCGCAACCACCACCAGGACGCGCCGAAGAACTTGCGGGCGGCATTCGCCTCCGACCCGAAGCGGTTCCAGCATTTTTCCGCCTCTGATGGCGACCTGCTGCTCGACTGGTCGAAATGCGCCGTCGACGCCACCACCATGGCGCTGCTGGAAAAGCTGGCGCATTCGGTCGATCTCGAAGGCAGGCGCGCGGCGATGTTTGCCGGCGCGCGCATCAACGTGACCGAGGATCGCGCGGTGCTGCACACGGCATTGCGCAATCCGCGCGGCGAACCTGTGATGCTCGACGGCCATGACGTGACTGTCGACGTGCATGCCGTGCTCGATGCGATGTCGGCATTCGCCGACGATGTCCGCTCGGGCAAGGCGGCGGGTGCCACCGGCAAAAAAATCACCGACATCGTCAATATCGGCATTGGCGGCTCCGATCTCGGACCGGCCATGGCGACGCTGGCGCTGGCGCCCTATCACGACGGGCCGCGCGCCCATTTCGTCTCCAATATCGACGGCGCTCATATCCACGACACGCTGAAGGGGCTCGACGCCGGGACCACGCTGTTCATCGTCGCGTCGAAGACCTTCACCACAGTCGAGACCATGACCAATGCCGCCACCGCCAGGCGCTGGGTCGAGGAGAAGCTGGGCGCCAAGGCGGTGGGCAGCCATTTCGCCGCCGTGTCGACGGCGCTCGACAAGGTGGCTGCGTTCGGCATCGAGCCTACACGCGTGTTCGGCTTCTGGGACTGGGTCGGCGGGCGCTACTCGTTGTGGTCGGCGATCGGCCTGCCGATCATGATCGCCATTGGCCCGAAGAATTTCCGTGCGTTCCTGGCCGGCGCGCATGCCATGGACCGGCATTTCGCCACCGCGCCGCTGCTCAACAACATTCCGGTGCTGATGGGGCTTGTCGGCTTCTGGCACCGGGCGGTGTGCAACTATCCGGCACGCGCGGTCATCCCCTACGACCAGCGCCTGTCGCGCCTGCCGGCCTATCTGCAGCAGCTCGACATGGAATCGAACGGCAAGAGCGTGACGCTTTCCGGCGGCGGCGTGGTGACACCGACCGGGCCGCTGGTCTGGGGCGAACCCGGCACCAACGGCCAGCACGCCTTCTTCCAGTTGCTGCACCAGGGCACCGATTTCATTCCGGTCGAATTCCTGGCGGCGGCCGAAGGCCATGAACCCGACCTCAAGGAGCACCACGACCTGCTGCTCGCCAACTGCCTGGCGCAGTCGGAAGCGCTGATGAAGGGCCGCACGCTGGAAGAAGCCCGGCGGCAGATGCTGACCAAGGGCATCAAGCCAGAGGAGGTCGACAAGATCGCGCCGCACCGCGTTTTCTCCGGCAATCGCCCGTCGGTGACGCTGCTCTACCGCAAGCTCGACCCGCATATGCTCGGCCGGCTGATCGCGCTCTACGAGCACCGCGTCTTCGTCGAAGCGCAGCTGTTCGGCATCAACGCGTTCGACCAATGGGGCGTCGAACTGGGCAAGGAACTGGCCACCGGGCTGTTGCCTGTCGTGGATGGGCGAGAAAATGCCGCGCGTCATGACTCCTCGACAGCCGGCCTCGTGGAGCATATCCACCGCATCCGAGCGCCACGCGATAATTAGGCCGCGAACGGCGGTCCAGGCATTGCACCTGCGCATCCGGCCTTTCGCCGGTGCGCCAGGTCGGAGGAGTGAGTGATTTGAGGGGCATCAAGGGCATTCTTTTCGACAAGGACGGAACCCTTGTCGATTTCCAGGCGACGTGGTTTGCCATCGGCGAAATGATGGCGCTGAAGGCGGCGGATGGCGACCGGGCGCACGCCAAGGCGCTGATGGAAGCTGCCGGCTATGATTTCGGCGCCCATTGCTTCAAGGCCGACTCGGTGTTCGCCGCGGGCACCAACGCCGACATCGTGGCGCTGTGGTATCCGGATGCGAGCGACAGTGAGCGCTCGGAGCTGGTCAAGATGTTCGACCAGGTCTCGGCCGAACAGGGCTCGGCCCAGGCCGTGGCGTTGCCCGGCAGCAAGGATGCACTGGCGAGCCTGCACAGCGCCGGTTTCCGGCTCGGCGTCGCGACAAACGATTCGACCAGTGGTGCGGAAAAGACGCTGCTGGCGCTTGGCGTCGCCCAGATGTTCGACGCCGCCTATGGCTACGACGCGGTGGCCAATCCGAAGCCGGCGCCTGATTCAATCCACGCCTTCTCCGACCTCACCGGGCTCAAGCCGTCGGAGATCGCCATGGTCGGCGACAACCGCCACGACCTCGAAATGGCCAAGGCCGGCGGCGCGCTGGCAATCGCCGTGCTTTCGGGCACCGGAACGCGGGAATCGCTGACGCCGATGGCCGACGTGGTGCTCGATTCGATCGCCGACCTGCCGGCCTATCTGGCGTCCAACAACAGCTGAGTCGGGTAGCGGCCAGGCCTCAAGGGTTCCCATGGCATCCGAGATCATCGTTCGCCGGGCAACCGGCGAAGACCTACCCGAGCTCATTCAGCTCTACCGGCACCTCGTTCCTGACGACGTGCCGCTTGACGACGACACGGCCCGCGCCATCTGGGAGCGGTTCTCGCGCATCGAAGATGCGTCGATATTTCTCGCGGTGCGCGGCGCAGCCCTTGTCGCTACCTGCACGCTCGTCGTCATCCCGAATTTCGTCCGCAGCGGCGCATCCTATGCGCTGATCGAAAACGTCGTGACGCATGCCGATTTTCGCGGCTTCGGCTACGGCAAGGCGGTTCTCGCCCATGCAGTCGAAACCGCATGGTCGCTCGGTTGCTACAAGGTGATGCTGCTCACCGGCTCGAAGGACCCGGCGACGCTGAGCTTTTATGACAATGCCGGCTTCCAGCGCAGCAAGACCGGCTTCGAGATCAGGCGGCTGCCGCCGCGCGAGGGTTCACGACCACCAAGCTGACCGTCCGCCGGGCGGATCGGGGTCGCCCGAACTGCTGTGCCTACAAACAAAAACCCCCGACCGGAGCCGGGGTTCTGTGGCCTGACTGTCGAGATCAGAATTTGTAGGCGACGCCCAAACGAACATCGTGAGTCTTAAGATCAATCGTGGAATCTCCGCCCCAGTCCTGGTCGAAGTTCTCCGAGCCGAAATCGGTGTAACGGTACTCCGCACGCACCAGAATGTTGTTGGTGACCGCGTATTCGGCACCGACGCCGACGTTCCAACCTGTCAGACGGCGCTCTTCCTCAAAGTCCATGTTGCCAGTGCCGTCATGGTCAAGGTCGAACTGGTATTTGGCAGACGAAACGCCGCCAGCAACGTAAGGCATGAAGCGGTCCATCGCGTAGCCCAAGCGGCCGCGGATAGCTGCGGTAGTCTTCACCTTGGAATAGCCGACGTGTTCCTCATCGGGCTCCGGGTCACCGAACCATGTCATGCGGGCCTTGCCGTCGATGCCGGAGAAATTCAAATCCGCGTCGATGCCTAGAACGATGTTATTATGCAGCTGATGGTTGTAGCCGACATACAGCCCACCGAAGAACCCATCGGGATCATAGTCTATGGTGGCATATTCAAATGCATCGTAGTTGGCATTGCCCCAAGCATAGCCTGCTTGCAATCCAACATATCCGCCAGTCCAGACAAAGCCAGCCGGCGCAGTTGTTACAGAATCTGCTGCCGCGGCGACACCGATAGACATAGCGAGTGCTGCGCCCGCCAAAAGAATCGATTTCATGAATACTCCCCTTACCCTGAGGCGGCAAAATAACGCTAGGGGCGCGAATATCAAGTGGCTAATGCCCTGATAGGTTGCAGCGAGAGGCGGTTGTGGCGTGAATGTCACACTGATAGGGCGCCTATCGCTGGTCACTAAGGCAGCGATCCTTCCCACCCCTCTCTGTCCTGCCGGACATCTCCCCCGCAAGGGGGGAGATCAGACGCCATATCGACTTTCGCCAATCACCAGCGTTGCAGGAAGTGCTGTAGCGTTCGAGCTGCCAATCTCCCCCCTTGCGGGGGAGATGTCCGGCAGGACAGAGGGGGGTGGGAAGGAATGAGACGTAGGTCTGACGAACCTCCAACCCTCACCTACTCGAAGACGATCGTCGGCACAGCCGCTTCGGCGGCGCCCTTTTCTTCCTGCATCCGCGCCCAGACCTTAGTCGCTATGTCGCGATAGATCTTGGCTTCGGCGCCGTCAGGTTTCGACACCGTGACCGGCGTGCCGGCGTCCGAGCTTTCGCGGATGCCCATTTCCAGCGGCACCTCGCCAAGGAAGGTGACGCCGAGGCGCTCGGCTTCCTTGCGCGCACCGCCATGGCCGAAGATGTCGTAGCGCTTGCCCGTATCGGGGGCGATGAAATAGCTCATGTTTTCGACGATACCGAGCAGCGGCACGTCGACCTTCTTGAACATGTTCAGCCCCTTGCGGGCATCGATCAGCGCCAGGTCCTGCGGCGTCGAGACGATCACCGCGCCGGCGAGCGGCACCTGTTGGGCCATGGTCAGCTGGGCGTCGCCGGTGCCGGGCGGCATGTCGACGACGAGCACGTCGAGCGGACCCCATTCGACTTCGCGCAGCATCTGGGTCAGCGCCGACATGACCATCGGGCCGCGCCAGATCATCGGCGTTTCCTCATCGACGAGGAAGCCCATCGACATGACCTTGAGACCGTAGTTCTGCATCGGCTTCAAAATCTTGCCGTCAACAGTTTCGGGGCGGCCGTGGATGTTGAGCAGGCGCGGCATCGACGGGCCGTAGATATCGGCATCGAGCACGCCGACCTTGAGGCCGTTGGCGGCGAGGCCAAGCGCGATGTTGACGGCGGTCGTCGACTTGCCGACGCCGCCCTTGCCGGAAGCAACCGCGATAATCGCGTCGATGCCTGGCACGCCACGCTTGCCCTGGCTTTGCGAGGCAGGTGCATGCGGAGCGGGACGTGCGGCGGGCGCAGGTGCCGCTGCTGGACGTGGAGGGGCTGGGCGCTGCGGTACCGGCGCTTCCATGCCACCACCCTTCTTCTCGGCGGTCAGGGCAACCACAGCACCGTTGACGCCGGGGATCGCCTTGACGACCCGCTCGGCGGCGGCGCGCAGCGGCTCCATCTCCTGGGCGCGCGCGGCCGGCACGGTGATCGAGAAGAACACCTTGCCGTCGGCGATGAAGATATCGGAGACCAATCCGAGATCGACGATGTTGCCTGAGAAATCCGGGCCGTTGACCGTCTTGAGACGATCCACAACGATTTCCTTGGTGACTGTCATGTGTCGAACCTGCTGCTGTCTGTTGGGCTTCAGATAATGCAGTTTGCCGCAAGAACCAAGCTACCCGAAATGGCAGTGGCCCCTGCCCGACTGGCGATCCAGCCAATCACTGCCTGTTTTCGCGGCAAAAGAAATTTTCGACCCCATGTAGGATCGGCACTGCCTGCACCGTCCTTGGGGCATAGAAGCGCAATCATCTGGAGAGCAGCGATGAAAATCGTCAATTACCTCTTCTTCAACGGAAACTGCCGCGAAGCTTTCGAGTTCTATGCCAAAGTATTCGACGGCACGATCGTCGGCATGCTTACTCACCGTGAAACGCCCGCCGGCAAGGATGTTTCCGAAGAGTGGCAGGACAAGGTCATCAATGCCCAGCTGGTCATCGGCGACCAGTCGATCATGGCCTCCGATGCACCGCCACAATACCGGACGGAGATGTCGGGATTTTCGGTGTCGGTCGATACCAACGACCTGGCCAAGGCGGAGGCCATCTTCGCAGCGCTTGCCGATGGCGGCACCGTCAACATGCCGTTCAGCCCGACCTTCTGGGCCAAGGGTTTCGGCATGGTGAAGGACAAGTTCGGCACGCCGTGGATGATCAGCAGCGGCAACGCCGGCGAATAAGCAACACAAGCGAATTTACGAGGAAAACATGACGCATTCAGCCATTGAAACTCCTGTCATTTCGAACGCAGCACTCTGGACCGGTCGCGTATTGAGCGGCGCCTTGATCGCGTTCCTGGTTTTTGACGCGGTGATCAAACTCGTGCCGCTGCAGGTGGTGATCGACACCACCGCGGCACTCGGCTTTCCGCCGGAGCTTGCGCGAACCCTCGGCGTGCTGACGCTCGTCTGCACCGTACTCTACGCCTGGCCACGGACGGCGATCCTCGGCGCGATCCTTTTGACCGGCTATCTCGGCGGCGCTATCGCCATCCACCTGCGCATCGGCAACCCGCTGTTTTCGCACACATTGTTTGGTGTTTATCTCGGGCTGATGGCCTGGGGCGGGCTCTATCTGCGCGATCCTCGCCTGCAGGCGCTGATCCCTTTCCGCCGCTGATCCAGCCATCTCCAAGGAAACGACAATGCAGATCCTCGTCATCATCCTCGCGCTGGCCGTGCTTGCGATCCTCTTGATCCTGGCAATCGCGGCCACCAAGCCCGCCACCTTCACCATTCAGCGAACAACCGATATCGATGCCGCGCCGGACGCCATCTTTCCGCTGATCAACGACTTCCACAACTGGCGCGACTGGTCGCCGTGGGAAGCGCTCGACCCCGACCTCAAGCGCAAGACGAGCGGCGCGGAATCCGGCCGTGGCGCGGTCTACGAATGGGAAGGCAACAAGAAGGTCGGCAGCGGCCGGATGGAGATCACTGAAGCTGTGGCACCGAGCAAGGTGGTCATCAAGCTCGACTTCCTGAAGCCGTTCGAAGCGCACAATGTGGCTCGCTTCACCATGGAGCCGCAGGGTGGAAAAACGCGCCTGAACTGGGCAATGACCGGTCCATCGCCGTTCATGTCCAAGGTGATGCAGGTGTTCATGGACTTCGACAAGATGGTCGGCAAGGACTTCGAAAAGGGCCTCGCCAGCATCAAGGCGATCGCCGAACGCAAACGCCTTGCCGGCTCGTGAATTCGCCGACCTGACGCACAGCAAGACCTGTCGCACCGCCGGGGCAGTACTATCTTCTTCACCCGAATGCGGGGGCAAACACAGAGGAGACTGACATGCTTGGTCAAATCAATGCCGTTGCCAATCTGGCCGTCAAGGACCTCGGGCGCGCCAAGACATTCTACGAGCGCACGCTCGGCCTCAGGGAGGTCGAGAACATGGGCGAGGAGGTGTCAGTGCTGAAGAGCGGCGACACCGTGATTAACGTCTACCGCTCGGAATATGCCGGGACCAACAAGGCCACGGCAGTCACCTGGGCCGTTGGCGACAACATCGACAGGCTGGTCGACGAGCTGAAGTCAAAAGGCGTGACATTCGAGCACTACGACATGCCCGATACCCGCCTCGAAGGCGACGTCCATGTCTTCGGCGATCTCAGGGTCGCCTGGTTCAAGGATCCTGACGGCAACATCCTCAACCTCATCAATCAATGATTTTGATGCGGTAGTCCCTTGTGAAGACTGGCTAATCCGGCCGGCGCCGGATAGCCTTCCGGCATGATCGACAAGCTTGAGTTCTTCATCGCCCTCGCAAGGGAGCAACATTTCGGGCGCGCCGCCGAGGCATGCGGCGTCACCCAGCCGACGCTGTCCGCCGGCATCAAGCAGCTCGAGGACGTCCTCGGCGTGATGCTGGTGCAGCGCGGCTCGCGCTTCCAGGGCCTGACGACGGAGGGCCGGCAGGTGCTGGACTGGGCCAGACGCATCGTCGGCGACACCCGGGCGATGCGCGAGGAAATGCGCGCCGCCCGCCACGGCCTTTCGGGCCGCATCCGCATCGCCGCCATCCCGACCGCACTCGCCATGGTTCCAAGGCTGACGACGCCGTTTCGCGAGAAGCATCCGGGCGTCACTTTCTCGATCCTGTCGCGCACGTCGATCGAAGTTCTGTCGCTGCTCGGCAATTTCGAGATCGATGCGGGAATCACCTATCTCGACAATGAACCGCTCGGGCGGGTGACCAGCGTCCCGCTCTATGCCGAGCGCTACCAGCTGATCACGGCTGTGGGGAACGAATATTCCGATCGCGACAAGGTGACCTGGGAAGAGGTCAGCACGCTGCCGCTGTGCCTTTTGACCCCTGACATGCAGAACCGCCGCATCATCGACCAGCATCTCGCCGACGCCGGCGTGCAGGTGCGGCCGACGCTCGAATCGAACTCGATGATCGTGCTGTTTTCGCACATCAGGACCGGCAAATGGTCGTCGATCATGCCGCTCAACCTGGCGGAAACGTTCGGTTTTGCCGAACCGATCAGGGCTATCCCGATCGTCGAGCCAGATGCCAGCCACACCGTCGGACTGGTTGTGGCGCGGCGCGATCCGAACACCACGCTGGTGCAGGCGCTGCTTGACGAAGCCATGGCGCTGGCAGGCGATTTCCGCCGCAAGGCGTGAGCTATGATGCCCCTGCTTTCGTCCACTCGATAGAAAATTTTTATCATGTGACGAAACAGCTTTATTGATTCCGACCCCCTAGATCGGGTTCAATAGGGATATAGCGCCCAAGTCAGGCGCCAGTGTCAGGGAGGGCGCTGCGTGGTCATGCAGCCTGCAAGTACCGAACTCGCCGCGCGAACAGCCGCGGTGATCAGCGAATTGAAGAACCTCGAGGGTCCGCTGATCCCAATTCTCCACGGTGTCCAGGAGGAGTTTGGCTATGTTCCGCAGGAAACCCTGCCGATCATCGCCGAGGCGCTGAACCTGTCGCGTGCCGAAGTGCACGGCGTTTTCACCTTCTACCACGACTTCCGCCACCACCCGGCCGGCCGGCACGTGCTCAAGGTCTGCCAGGCCGAAGCCTGCCAGTCGATGGGCAGCGACGCGATTGCCGCCCAGATCAAGCAGAAGTTCGGTATCGGCTTCCACGAGACCAGCAAGGACGGCGCCGTGACACTGGAGCCGATCTATTGCCTCGGCCTGTGCGCCTGTGCGCCCGCCGCGATGCTCGACGGCGAAGTGATCGGCCGTCTCGATGCCGACAAGATCGATGAAATCGCCGAGGAGATCCGCTCATGAGCGTGACGATCTACATTCCCGGCGATTCGGGTTCGCTGTCGCTCGGCGCCGAAAAGGTCGCCAAGGCGATCGAAAAAGAGATTGCAGCACGCGGCATCGACGCCAAGATCGTGCGCAACGGTTCGCGCGGCCTGTACTGGCTCGAGCCGATGGTCGAAGTTGCGACCGAAGCAGGCCGCGTCGCCTACGGCCCGGTCGCTGCCAAGGACGTCGCCTCGCTGTTCGATGCGGGTCTTGCGACGGGCGGTGAGCACAAATTGTCGCTCGGCGACCCGGAAAAACTGCCATTCGTCGCCAAGCAGACGCGCCTGACCTTTGCCCGCTGCGGCATCACCGATCCGATTTCTCTGGAAGATTACGAAGCGCATGGCGGCCTCGTCGGCCTGCGCAACGCGGTTGCCATGGCGCCCGCCGACATCGTCAAGCAGGTGACCGAGTCCGGTCTGCGCGGCCGTGGCGGCGCCGGCTTCCCAACCGGCATCAAGTGGAAGACGGTCCTAGATACGCCGGGCGAGCAGAAATACATCGTCTGCAACGCCGACGAAGGCGACTCGGCGACCTTCGCCGACCGCATGATCATGGAAGGCGACCCCTTCGTGCTGATCGAAGGCATGGCGATTGCCGGCCTCGCGACCCACGCGACCAAGGGCTACGTCTACATCCGCTCCGAATATCCGCACGCCATCGCTGTGATGGAAAAGGCGGTCAAGGTGGCGCGGCGCGCCGGCGTGCTCGGCAAGAGCGTTCTCGGATCCTCCCAAGGCTTCGACATCGAGATTCGCTCGGGCGCGGGCGCCTATGTCTGCGGCGAAGAAACCTCGCTGCTCAACAGCCTTGAAGGCAAGCGCGGCGTGGTTCGCGCCAAGCCGCCGCTGCCGGCGATCCAGGGCCTGTTTGGCAAGCCGACAGTGATCAACAACGTGATCTCGCTCGCCTCCGTGCCAATCGTCATGGACAAGGGCGCACAGTACTACAAGGACTTCGGCATGGGCCGCTCGCGCGGCACGATCCCGATCCAGATCGCCGGCAACGTCAAGCATGGCGGCCTGTTCGAGGTGGCCTTCGGCCTGACGCTCGGCGAAATCGTCGACGAGATCGGCGGCGGCACGGCAACCGGCCGTCCGGTCAAGGCGGTGCAGGTCGGCGGCCCGCTCGGCGCCTACTTCCCGCGCGCGTTGTTCGACACACCTTTCGACTACGAAGAATTTGCCAAGCGTGACGGCCTGATCGGCCATGCCGGCATCACCGTGTTCGACGACAGCGCCGACATGCTGAAGCAGGCACGCTTTGCCATGGAATTCTGCGCCATCGAAAGCTGCGGCAAGTGCACGCCCTGCCGCATCGGCTCGACGCGCGGCGTCGAGACGCTCGACAAGCTCAGGCAGAACATCGAGCCGGAAAAGCAGCTCGCGCTGGTGACTGACCTCTGCAACACGATGAAGTTTGGTTCGCTGTGCGCGCTGGGTGGCTTCACGCCCTACCCCGTGATGAGCGCCATCAACCATTTCCCCGAAGATTTCCGGCCGGCAGCGGTCGCTCAGGCAGCGGAATAGGAGACGAGATCATGGGTCTCATTCACGAAATCGATTTCGGCACCCCTGCCTCCAAATCCGAAAAGCAGATCACGCTGACCGTCGACGGCTTCGAGGTCACCGTGCCGGAAGGCACATCGATCATGCGCGCTTCGATGGAAGCGGGCATTGCCATCCCGAAACTCTGCGCCACCGACATGGTCGACGCTTTCGGTTCCTGCCGGCTTTGCCTGGTCGAGATCGAGGGCCGCAACGGCACGCCATCGTCGTGCACGACGCCGGTCATGCCTGGCATGGTGGTGCACACCCAGACCGGCCGTCTCAAGGACATCCGCAAGGGCGTGATGGAGCTCTATATCTCCGATCACCCGCTCGACTGCCTGACCTGTGCCGCCAATGGCGACTGCGAATTGCAGGACATGGCCGGTGCCGTCGGCCTGCGCGACGTGCGCTACGGCTATGAGGGCGACAACCACGTTCGCGCCAAGAACGACGGCGCCGAAAACTTCAAATGGATGGCCAAGGACGAGTCCAACCCCTACTTCACCTACGACCCCTCCAAGTGCATCGTCTGCTCGCGCTGCGTACGGGCTTGCGAAGAGGTGCAGGGTACGTTTGCGCTAACCATCGAAGGCCGTGGCTTTGGTTCCCGCGTGTCGCCCGGCGCGCATGAACTGTTCCTCGACAGCGAGTGCGTTTCCTGCGGCGCCTGCGTGCAGGCCTGCCCGACGGCGACGCTGACGGAAAAGTCGGTCATCCAGATCGGCCAGCCCGAACACTCGGTCGTCACCACCTGCGCCTATTGCGGCGTCGGCTGCTCGTTCAAGGCCGAAATGCGCGGCGACGAGCTGGTGCGCATGGTGCCGTGGAAGGACGGCAAGGCCAATCGCGGCCACTCCTGCGTCAAGGGCCGCTTCGCCTATGGCTATGCCACCCACAAGGAGCGCATCCTCAACCCGATGATCCGCGAGAGCATCGCCGATCCGTGGCGCGAAGTGTCGTGGGAAGAAGCACTCGAGTACACGGCCAAGGAATTCCGCCGCATCCAGTATCAGTACGGACGTGGCGCCATCGGCGGCATCACCTCGTCACGCTGCACCAATGAGGAGACCTTCCTCGTCCAGAAGCTGATCCGCCAGGGCTTTGGCAACAACAACGTCGACACCTGCGCCCGCGTCTGCCACTCGCCGACCGGCTACGGCCTCGGCCAGACCTACGGCACGTCGGCCGGCACCCAGGACTTCGACTCGGTCGAAGACACCGATGTCGCGCTGATCATCGGCGCCAACCCTGCCTCGGCCCACCCGGTGTTCGCTTCGCGCCTGAAGAAGCGCCTGCGCGCCGGCGCCAAGCTGATCGTCATCGATCCGCGCCGCACCGAGATGGTGAAGTCGGCCCATATCGAGGCCGCGCATCACCTGGCGCTGAAGCCGGGCACGAACGTCGCCGTGGTCACCGCGATCGCGCATGTCATCGTCACCGAAGGCCTGTTCGACGAGAAGTTCATCCGCGAGCGCTGCGACTGGTCCGAGTTCGAAGACTACGCTTCGTTCGTCTCGGATGAGCGCCACAGCCCCGAAGAAGTCGAAAAGCTGTCGGGCGTGCCGGCGGAGACGATCCGTGGTGCCGCCCGCCTCTATGCCACCGGCGGCAATGGCGCGATCTACTACGGCCTCGGCGTCACCGAGCACAGCCAGGGCTCGACCACTGTCATCGGCATCGCCAATCTCGCCATGCTGACCGGCAATATCGGCCGCAAGGGCGTCGGCGTGAACCCGCTGCGCGGCCAGAACAACGTTCAGGGCGCCTGCGACATGGGCTCGTTCCCGCACGAACTGCCGGGCTACCGCCACATTTCGGGCGACGCCGTGCGCGACATCTATGACAGCCTGTGGGGCGTCAAGCTCGACAACGAGCCGGGCCTGCGCATCCCCAACATGCTGGATGCCGCCGTCGACGGCACCTTCAAGGGCATCTACATCCAGGGCGAAGACATCCTGCAATCGGACCCCGACACCAAGCACGTGTCGGCTGGTCTGGAAGCGATGGAATGCGTCGTCGTGCAGGACCTGTTCCTCAACGAGACCGCAAACTACGCCCACGTGTTCCTGCCCGGCTCGACCTTCCTCGAGAAGGACGGCACCTTCACCAACGCCGAGCGCCGCATCAACCGCGTGCGCAAGGTGATGGCACCGAAGAACGGCCTCGCCGACTGGGAAGTGACGCAGCGCCTCGCCCAGGCGATGGGCCTGAACTGGAACTACAAGCACCCCTCCGAGATCATGGACGAGGTCGCCAAGACGACGCCGAGCTTCGCCAACGTCTCCTACGAGTTCCTGGACAAGATGGGCTCGGTGCAGTGGCCCTGCAACGAAAAGGCGCCGGAAGGCACGCCGATCATGCACATCGACGGCTTCGTCCGCGGCAAGGGCAAGTTCATCCGAACCGAATATGTCGCGACGGACGAAAAGACCGGCCCGCGCTTCCCGCTGCTGCTGACCACCGGCCGCATACTAAGCCAGTACAATGTCGGCGCGCAGACCCGGCGCACCGAAAATGTCACCTGGCATGCCGAGGATCTGCTGGAAATCCACCCGCACGATGCCGAAAACCGTGGCCTGCGCGATGGCGACTGGGTGCGGCTTCAGAGCCGAGCCGGGGAGACGACGCTGCGCGCACAGATCACTGATCGCGTGTCGCCGGGTGTGGTCTACACCACCTTCCACCACCCCGACACGCAGGCCAACGTCATCACCACCGACTTCTCCGACTGGGCAACCAACTGTCCGGAGTACAAGGTGACGGCGGTTCAGGTCGGCGCCTCCAACGGGCCGTCGGAATGGCAGAAGGGCTACAACGAGCAGGCACAGCAGAGCCGCCGCATCGCCGGCCATCTGGAAGCCGCGGAGTAAGAACCGGCTATGTCCGCCTTGGCAACAACGACCAAGAAGGATGCCTATGAAAGGCTCCTTCGCATCTGCGAGAAACAAGGCGCCGAACTGGACCAGTTCCTTCTTGATATTCAAGGAACTGTTGCAGATGAGGACTTCGCCAAGCTGCGCTTGATGGTCGGGGAAATAATGGGGTACGGCCACTACGATAGATTCGTGGCCATTGCTCAAGAATTTCCCGAACTGAAACCGGCGTGGATGACGTGATGACCGACCGCCCCGCCATCACTCAGACAAGCCGCCTCGCCCGCCGGGCGAGCGGCACGACGGTGGCCAACCGCATGGTGCCGGAGGAGACGCCGATAGCGCTGTCTTTTGGCGGCACCACGCATGCGGTGATGATGGCAAGCCCCGCCGACTTCGAGGACTTCGCGCTCGGCTTCTCGCTGACCGAAGGCATCATCGGCTCGGTCGAAGAGATCGAGTCGATCGAAGTCCAGGACGTCGAGGCCGGCATCGATATCCAGATCAGGCTCAAGGACAAAGCCAACAAACGTTTCGAGCAGCGCCGGCGCCGGCTTGCCGGACCTGTCGGCTGCGGCCTGTGCGGCATCGAATCCATCGAGGAGGCGATGCGCTCGGTCGACGACGTGCACCAGCCGAAGCTTGGGCTTTCCGCCGACGACATCGTCCAGGCAGTGAAGCTGCTGTCCAAGGTCCAGCCGCTGCATGCGGAGACCGGCGCGGTACACGCCGCCGGCTTCTACGTGCCCGGCAAGGGCATCGTCGCGGCGCGCGAAGACGTCGGCCGCCACAATGCGCTCGACAAGCTCGCCGGCGCGCTCGACAAGGCCAAGATTGATGGCGCTTTAGGCGCCGTGGTGGTGACCAGCCGCGTGTCGGTGGAAATGGTCCAGAAGACGGCGGCCATCGGCGCGCCCTTCATCATTGCCGTGTCGGCGCCGACAGCATTGGCCATCCGCACCGCCGAACAGGCCGGCATGACGCTGATCGCACTCGTGCGCGGCGACGATTTCGACATCTTCACCCATCCAGACCGCGTCAGTACCGGAGCCGCCAAAAATGTCGCATGAAGAGCACAAGATGGGGACGAAGGAAAAGCTCGTCTACATGGCGAACCAGATCGCGACCTTCTTCGAAACCAAGCCGCATGACGAGGGTGTGGCCGGCGTCGCCAAGCACATCAACGATTTCTGGGACCCGCGCATGCGGCGCCAGTTCTTCGAGATGTTCGATGAAGGCGGCAAGGGCATGAAGCCGCTGGTGATAGAAGCGGCCGCCACGATCCGCCGCCCCAGGCAGGACGCAGCCTGAGCGCAGGAGCGGGGCCAGGCGAAGGCCCCTCACCTTCCAGCCTGAAACCTGCTACGTTAGCCATTCCTGATGCAACTTGCAGGCGGAATGGCTGTGCCAAGGCCGATCGCTACTCGATATGCGCGCAGCGGTGACGTCCGGATCGCCTATCAGGTGGTTGGCCAGGGTCCGTTCGACCTCGTCTTCGTTCCCGGTTTCATCTCCAATCTCGACCTGCACTGGGAAGACGAAGGCTACAGCCGGCTGCTGTCCCGCCTGTCTGCCTTCTCTCGGCTGATCCTGTTCGACAAGCGCGGCACCGGCCTTTCCGACCGTGTCGACGCGCATGCGCTGCCCAGCCTCGAAACACGCATGGACGACGTACGCGCCGTGATGGATGCCGCCGGCTCCAACCGTGCTGCGATCCTTGGCGCCTCGGAAGGCGCGCCGATGGCGATCCTGTTTGCCGCCACCTATCCGGAGCGAACGCGCTCGCTGGTGCTTTATGCCGGCTACGCGCAGTTCCACAAATGGGTGATGGATCCAGTCAGGCTGCAGGCGTTCATCGATGCGACCGAAACGTCCTGGGGTACTGGCGCTACGCTGCAGAACTTCGCTCCGGGGCGTCTCGACGATGCCCGTTTCGCCGCCTGGTGGGCCCGTTTCGAGCGGCTGTCGGCGAGCCCGACAGCAGCGGCGACGCTTGCCCGCATGAACGCCGAAATCGACGTGCGCGGCGTGTTGGGCAGCATCCGGGCGCCGACGCTGCTGATCCACCGGCGTAACGACGCGCGGGTCGACCCCGACGCCAGCCGCTATCTCGCGCGGAAAATTGCAGGCGCGCGCCTGGTCGAGATCACCGGGCGCGACCATCCGATCTGGACGGGCGACGTCAACCGCGTTGCCGACCTGATCGAGGAGTTCCTGACCGGCACCCATGCGCCAGCCGACACCGAGAGGGTGCTCGCGGCCCTTTTGGTGACGCGGATTTCGGATACGGCGCGTCTCGGCGACCGGATGTGGAGCGAACGCAGCCAGCGCTTCCACGAGACCTGGCGCCTGCTTGTCGGCCGGCATGGCGGCCGCACCGCCGACCAGCATGGCGAGGTGATGATTTCGCGCTTCGATGGGCCGGCGCGCGCCATACGATGTGCCTCGGCACTGCGCGAGGCGGCCCAAGGCATCGGCATCGCCAGCGCCCAAGGCGTGCATGTCGGCGAGGTCGAGCTGCGCGGTCCGCCATCCGGACTGACGATGCGTGTCGCCGTCCAGATCGCCGAGCATGCCGGGCGCGGCGGCATACTCGCCTCGCGGCTGGTCGCCGACTTGGCCGCCGGTTCGGGCCTGCATTTCGTCGATGCAGGACGGGCCACGCTCGATGATCTCGACGAACCCCTGGCGCTGGTCGAAGCGGCGTCGGAACAGCATCTCGAACCAGCTTGCCGCAGCCGCGTGATCGCTGTCGAGCCATCAGCATTGACAGCGCGCGAGAACGAGGTCGTTGCGCTGATCGCCGATGGCAAGAGCAATGCGGCGATCGCAGCCGAACTCAGCCTCAGCGAACACACGGTGAAGCGCCATGTCGCCAACATCCTGATGAAACTCGACCTGCCGTCACGCGCGGCTGCGGCGGCTTTCGCGGTACGCCAGACTGGCCCGGACGGGCCATAGGACCAGTGGCCATTTCGGGCGAAGCGGCGACGCGACGCCCGGGACTAGAGTTCTTCCCATGCAGGCAGGCGGAGACAGCGCTTGAGCCCGCAAATGGAGGAAGACATGACCAAGGCAATTGGACTGATCACAACGCTGGCGATGGCTGCAGGTCTCGCCTCGCTGGTCGTTTCGAACGCTGTCGCCGAAGATAGCTCGGCTGCGGCCACCTACAAGGATATCGAAGCGACGCTGGGCTCGGTGCCCAGTTTCTTCAAGGCGTTTCCCGAGTCCGGCATTTCAGGCGCCTGGGCCGAGTTCAAGGGCATCCAGCTCAATCCCAACACCGCGCTGAACGGCAAGACCAAGGAGCTTGTCGGCCTGGCCGTCGCTGCCCAGATCCCATGCGAGTACTGCATCTATTTCCACACCGCAGCCGCCAAGGCCAATGGCGCGACGGACGAAGAGATCCGCGAGGCGGTGGCGATGTCAGCGATCGTTCGCCACTGGTCGACCGTGCTGAACGGCATGCAGGTCGACTACCCGCAGTTCAAGCAGGAGGTCGACACTGCAATGGCCGCCGCCAAGGCGAAGTCGCAATAGCTTTTCTAGTCCAGGCCGGGACAGTCGCAACACAGGGCCGCCCGGAAGGCCGGCCAAAAGGAGGAAAAAATGCTTGCCACCAAGGAAGCCGTCACCGGTGCCTCGATCAAAAAGGCGATCGAAAGCCGCGATGGGCCGATGCTTTCCAGCTTCTACGCCGATGACGCGCTGGTGCGGGTCATCGACCGCAACAACCCGCCCAGCAAGCCGCGCGAAATCCGCGGCCGCGCGGCGATCACCACCTTCTGGGACGATATCTGCAGCCGCGCGATGAGCCATCGCGTCGACCTGACAATTGCGCAAGGCGACAACCTCGCCTTCTCGCAGGACTGCGCCTATCCCGACGGCACCAAGGTTTTCTGCGCTGCCATGCTGGAACTCAGGGATGGCAAGATCGCGCGGCAGACCGTCGTGCAGGCCTGGGACGAGTGATCGGATGCGGGCGAATGGTCGCCCGCCAGATGGGAGGAAGCCATGTTCGTCGCACGATGGAAGATCGATGCCCGCTTCGGGCACAAGCAAAGCGCCATCGATCTGTTGCGCCAATGGGAACGGGAAATCGGTCCGCAGGCCGGAACCGACAGGATGGCCATGCAGTTACTGACCGGATCGATCGGCGCCAAGGAAGCCACAATCGAGGTGAACCACAATGTCGAAAGCCTGGCGCAGATCGAAGAGATGTTCGCCAAGCTCTCCAAGATCGACGCCCATGCCCAATGGGGAAAGAAACTCGAGCCCTTCGTGGTCTCAGGCTCGTCCTACTGGAACTTCTATCGGGTGATCCAGGACTAAGGCCTACTGGATCTAGGAATGTGTCTCGCCTGAGGGATGGTCCTTGGCCGTCCCTCGGGTGCTATGGCGCAGTGCGAGGATGAAGACGATCTCGGCGACAACGACGATGGCGATGATGCGGAAGCCGATGGTCACCGGGTCGTGGTCGCTGTCGCGCATCAAATAGCCACCGACCAGGAAAGCGGCATTCCAGATGAAGGCACCGGTCAAGGTGGCGAGCGCAAATGGCACGAACGACAGCCTGAGAACGCCCGCTTCAAGCGCGAGATAGGTCCGCGCCACCGGCACCAGCTGGGCGATCAGCGAGGCGCGGAAGTTGTTGCGGCGATAGGCCTGCGTCAGCTTAAGATAGGTCGCGTGCTTGAGGAAGATGTATTTGCCGAAGCGCTTGACCGCTGCGTCAGCGCGGTCGGGCCCCAACCAGTTGCCACCGGTGTACCAGATCATCGAGCCCAGGGTCGAGCCGAGGGTGGTCGCGAACATCAGCGCGACAAGCGTCTGCACGTCGGGCGCCGCCGTCATGCCGAGAAACAGCAGCAGCACATGCGACGGCGGGATCGGCGAGATCTTTTCGGTGAAGGCGAGGCATGCCGCGCCGAAAAGGCCAAAGCCCAGGATCGATGGAATCATGCAAAACGCCAGTCGTAACTCTTTGCCGGCTTCATCCTGGTGACCCTGTAGACGGCTGCCGGCGGCAGATTGCGGAAAGTATGGCCAACGCGCGTCACTTCGAGATCGAGCCTGTCGAGCAGCGGCTGTTCAATAGGGCAACGGAAGCCATAAGTGAACATATACATAGCTCCGTCGGGCCTGACATTTGCAAAAACGCCTTCGAGGATGGCAAGCGTCTGGCGCGGCGGGATCGCCAGGAACGGCAGGCCGCTGATGGCGGCACCGGCGAGCGGACCTTCGTAGACCGGCCGGTAGCGCAGTTCTGCAGCATCCATTTCAAGCACGCGTGCCCTGGGAAAACGGTGCCTGAGCAGGTGAGCGAATTCGGCGTTGAACTCGATCAGCGTCATGTCGCTTTCTTTGACGCCGCGCGCCAGCATCGCGCGGGTGAACGGTCCCGTGCCGGCGCCAAGCTCGAGCACAGGCCCGGTGTCGGGACCAAGCTCCTGGGTCATCAGTGTCGCCAGGCTGGCGCTGGACGGCGTGATGGACGCGACCTTGAGTGGCGCCGTGGCCCATGCCCTGAGAAAGGATAAAGCGTCATGTGCGGCCATTGCGAACCTCTTTCGAAATCGTCTGCCGGCGAATCGGTCGCCAGTCTTGAACGAAAGCTGTTTGCGGTTGCTGGATTACACAGGCATTGCGAGAAAACCTCAGAACCAAGCATTTTAGCGGCCAGGCCCCATTGCCGTCTTTATTTCGCAATGCTTCTGCAATGTTGAGGGAATAGCCGGGCGGCACCGAGGGGCCCTTCGAGGAAACAAATGCGCATATTGCTTGTGGAAGACGAGCCAGAACTGGCATCGGCTTTGAAAACGGCGTTGCGGCGACATGACATGGTGGTGGACCACGCGGCTTCGCTTCTGGAGGCTGGCGATTTTGCCGCCAGCGAGAGCTATGACGCGATCCTGCTCGACCGTCAGCTACCCGACGGCGACGGCCTGACGCTGGTGCCGAAGATCCGTGCGCGCGGAAATGCAACGCCAGTGCTGGTGCTGACGGCGCGCAGCGACACCTCCGACAAGGTCGACGGACTGGACATGGGCGCCGACGACTACCTGGCCAAGCCGTTCGCCTTCGAGGAACTGCTGGCCCGGCTGCGCGCCCTGCTGCGCAGGCCGGCCAATGTGCAGACGCAGGTCATCCGCGCCGGCGACCTGGCCTTCGATCTCGGCCATCGCGAGGTTCTGGTCCGCGGCGAGCCGCTGACGCTGCCGCGCCGCGAACTGCTGGTTCTGGAGGCACTGTTGCGCCGGACGGGCCGCATGGTGCAACGTTCGTCGCTAATGGAAGCGGTGTTCGGCCTCGACGACGAGATTCAGTCCAATGCGCTCGACACGCATGTGTCGCGCCTCCGGCGTAAACTGGCGGAAGCCGACAGCAAGGTGGAGATCAACGGCGTGCGCGGCGTCGGCTACCTCCTGCGCGAGATTTCATGACCATTCACAAGATCATCCGCCTGCTGGGGCGATTCTTCCGCCCGATCTCGCTGAAATGGCGGCTGGTGTGGCGTCTGGTGATCCTGCAGGTGATCCTGCTGACGCTGCTGATCTTCGTGATCCTCGGCGCCCTGATCGTCACCGGCGTCATCCCGGAAAACTATGAAGGCCGCGCCGTCCAGGTGCTGATGAAGGCCGTGAGGAAAGATGCCTCCGGCGAACTGATCCTGAAGAGCGGGCCGGCCCTGACAGACCTGCGCGAAGAGGTTCCTGACCTGTGGTTCATCCTTCGCGACGAGAAGGGCCATACACTGTCGGAAGGGACCGTCCCGCGCGAGTTCACTCGCATGGCGGCAGCACTCGATCACATCGACAATGCCAAGCTGGTCTGGAAGAAGGGCACGACGCTGCCCGCAGCCACCGTACAATGGTATGACACTGAAGCTGGCAGGGTCCAGATCTTCACCGGCGCCCAAGGCCGTTTCAAGATCACCGCGCTGCTTGCCGTCACACCCGAACTGTTCTTGGAAATCATCCTGCCGGTCGGCGGCGTGATGGCGGTGGCGACGCTGCTGGTGATCCCGCTCGTGGTGCGCAGTGCCTTCCGCGGGCTGAGGCAAGCAGCCGTACTGGCGCAGAGGATCGACATCGACGAACGTGGGGTGCGGCTGCCGGTGGAACGCATCCCCTCGGAAATCGCGCCGCTGGTGCGGGCGGTCAACGGCGCACTCGATCGGCTCGACAAGGGGTACGAACGGCACAAGAGGTTCCTGATCGACGCGGCGCATGAACTGCGCACGCCGGTCGCCATCCTCAACACCCGCATCACCTCGCTGCCTCCGACACCCGAACGGGCGCGGCTGCTGCAGGACACGGCACGGCTGTCGACGCTGACCGACCAGTTGCTCGACATCCAGCGCCTCGGCCGGCAGGCACAGCAATTCACCCGTTTCGATCTTGTGGCTGTGGCGCGCGGGGTCGTCGTCGACCTGGCGCCAATGGCCTTCGCAGCAGGCTACGAGATGTCGTTCGAACCGGCGCGCGGCGAGTTGTTCGCCAATGGCGACCGCACCGCCGTCGAGCGAGCCATCACCAATCTGGTGCAGAACGCCATCGAGCATGGCGGCAATGCGGGCAGGATCACGATCGCGGTGAACAGCCCGGCCACGATCGAAGTTTCGGACGAAGGCGACGGTGTGCCGGCAGCGGAGCGGGAAAAGATCTTCGAGCCGTTCTATAGGCTGCGGCCGCGCGGCCATGGTGCTGGCCTTGGCCTCAACCTCGTGCATGAGATCATGCAGATCCATGGTGGCCGGATCGAGCTCGCCGGCAGCGACAGGAAGGGCGCCTGCTTCAGGCTGGTCTTCGCACAGGCCTAAGACCTTCGCTCAACGGCCAGCAATGGTGAGTTGAGTGGCGGCATCGGCCAGAGCTTGCGCAAGGTCTTCCGACGGCTGCCTGTCGGTGACCAGCTCGGTGAAGCCGGAAAAGCCGCAGACCTGGACCAGGCCCTGACGGCCGAACTTGGTGTGGTCGGTGACGACCACCGAGCGCTGGCCGCGCGACAGCACCATGCGGGCGAATTCGGCTTCCTCGAGATTGTAATCCATCACCCCGTTGGCCGCGTCGACAGCACCCGCCGAGATCACCGCATGGCTGACGGCGAAGCGGCTGACGAACTCGATCGCCGAGACGCCGAAGGCAGCACCACTGTCGCTGCGCAGTTCGCCGCCGGCCATGTAGACCTTGTTGCCGTTCACCGTGGCAAGCGTGCGGGCGATGTCGGACGAATTGGTCACCACGGTCAGGCGGCGATGGCCGAGCAGCTCCCGGGCAAGGTAGCTGGTGGTGGTGCCGGTATCGAGCATGACCGACTCGCCGTCATGGATGGTGGCGGCGACAGCCTTGGCGATGGCGCGCTTGGCGTCGGCATTGTCGCGCATGCGGCGCTCGAAGGGTGCTTCGCCGACCACCGACGGCAGGCCGATGGCGCCATGCATCTTGAGGATCGAGCCATTGTCGGCGAGCGGCTTGACGTCGCGCCGCACGGTTTCGAGCGACACGCCGAGCTTGTCGGCGAGATCGGCGATGGTGATCGTGCCCTCGTCCTCGATCAGGCGCAGGATCTCGCTGTGGCGCTTGGAGTGATTCATCAGGCTGTCCCGCTCGGCCGGCCGGATTGGCCGTTTATGAGATTTGTTCTGACCGACTCTATCGTATTCATAGCCATCATCAACAGATACGGTCAAAAGAACAAATAAAACCACAGACTCGGATTGACACCGCCGCTTCCGCTGCGTGAGACTGCCCATCAACAACATCACGGCGCAAGGGGAACGCGCCTGACATGGCACGGAGGGGCTGGATGTCGAACAGCGAGGACCGCATTCGTGCCCTGCCCTTGTGGAAGGGGCCACTTAAGATTTCGCCGCTCAAGGGCGGCATCAGCAACGAGAGCTGGCTGGTCGAAGACGGCAATGGCCGCCATGTCGTGCGCTTCGGCAAGGATTATCCGTTCCACCACGTCTTCCGCGACCGCGAGGTAATGGTCGCTCGGGCCGCCTTTGAAGCCGGCTTTGCACCGGAGCTGCAATATGCCGAACCGGGCGTGATGGTGAGCGAGTTCCTCGGCGCCAAGACCTTTGGCGCTGATGATGTGCGTGCCAACGCGGCGCGCATTGGTCGCCTGGTCAGGCGCTTCCACGACCAAATGCCCCGGCATGTCTCGGGGCCTGGCTTCATGTTCTGGGCCTTCCATGTCATCCGCGACTATGCCCGCACGCTGGCCGCCGGTGACAGCCGGATGGCAGGCGAGTTGCCGCGCTACCTTGATCTGGCGGACCGGCTGGAAAAGGCGCAAGCGCCGCTGCCTATCATCTTCAGCCACAACGATTTGCTGCCGGCCAACTTCCTCGACGATGGCGACAGGCTGTGGCTGATCGACTTCGAATATGCCGGCTTTTCGACCGCGATGTTCGACCTCGCCGGCGCAGCTTCCAATGCAGGCATGACGGCTGAGGAGTCGGACGAACTGCTCGGCGCCTACTTCGGGAGCGCGCCGAGCGCCGACATCAGGCGCTCGCACGCAGCGATGCAATGCGCCTCGCTGCTGCGCGAAGCGATGTGGAGCATGGTCTCGGAACTCCACCTCTCCGCGCCCGGTGTCGACTATGTCGCCTATACCAAAGAGAACCTCGAAAAGCTCGAAGCGTCACTCGAAACCTATCGCACGCAATACGGAAAGCTCTGATCATGGCCCTCCCCTCACATGCCCAGATCGTCGTCATCGGCGGCGGCATCATCGGCTGCTCGACGGCCTACCACCTCGCCCGCGACCACAAGTCCGATGTGATCCTGCTCGAACAGGGCAAGCTGACCTCCGGTTCGACCTGGCATGCTGCCGGGCTGGTGGGCCAGTTGCGTTCGTCGGCCTCGATCACCCGCGTGCTGAAATACTCCGTCGAGCTCTACAAGGGGCTGGAGGCCGAGACCGGGCTCGCCACCGGCTGGAAGATGACCGGCTGCCTGCGGCTCGCCACCAACCAGGACCGCTGGACCGAATACAAAAGGCTGGCGACGACGGCCAAAAGCTTCGGCATGGACATGCAGCTGGTGTCGCCGGAAGAAGTGAAACGCATGTGGCCGCTGATGGACACGTCGGATCTCGTCGGCGCGTCATGGCTGCCGACCGATGGCCAGGCGAGCCCTTCCGACATCACCCAGTCGCTTGCCAAGGGCGCGCGCATGCATGGCGCCAAACTGTTCGAGAACGTGCGCGTGACCGGCTTCGAGATGAAGGACGGCCGTATCCTCAAGGTAAAGACCGACCAGGGCGACATCGCCTGCGACAAGGTGGTGAACTGTGCCGGGCAATGGGCGCGGCAGGTCGGCGCGATGGCGGGCATCAACGTGCCGCTGCAACCGGTCAAGCACCAGTACATCATCACCGAGAAGGTGCCGGGGCTTTCGACCGATGCGCCGACCCTGCGCGATCCCGACCGGCGCACCTATTTCAAGGAAGAGGTCGGCGGGCTCGTCATGGGCGGCTATGAGCCCAACCCGCAAGGCTGGACAACAGGCGACGTGCCCAACGACTGGGAGTTCCGCCTCTTCGACGACGACTACGACCACTTCGAACAGCATATGATGCAGGCGATCGAGCGGGTTCCAGCGCTGGCCGAAGTCGGCGTCAAGCAGATGATCAACGGCCCCGAGAGCTTCACGCCCGATGGCAATTTCATCCTTGGGGCTGCCCCGGAATGCGCCAACATGTTTGTTGGTGCCGGCTTCAACGCCTTCGGCATCGCCTCGGGCGGCGGCGCTGGCTGGGTTCTGGCGCAGTGGGTCGTCGACGGCGAGGCGCCGCTCGACCTCTGGGTGGTCGACATCAGGCGCTTCTCCAACCTGCACCGCGACCGCCAGTGGGTGTCGGACCGCACGCTGGAAGCCTATGGCAAGCACTACACGATCGGCTTTCCACACGAGGAATATGACAGCGGGCGGCCATACATCGTCTCGCCCCTGTACGAGCGACTCAAGGCGCACCGCGCCGTGTTCGGCTCCAAGCTCGGCTGGGAGCGGCCCAACTGGTTTGCGCCTCAAGGCATGGAAGCGAAAGACGTCTATTCGATGGGCCGGCAGAACTGGTTTCAGCCTGTCGGCGACGAGCACAAGCATGTGCGTGAGGCGGTCGGCGTGTTCGACCAGTCGTCCTTCGCCAAATACGAGATGACCGGCCCGGACACGCAACAGGCGCTCGACTTCATCTGCGCCAACGACGTGTCGAAGCCTGCGGGGCGGCTGACCTATACGCAGCTTTTGAACACACGCGGCGGCATTGAGGCCGACCTGACGGTGGCGCGGCTTTCGGACGACAAGTTCTACATCGTCACCGGCACCGGCTTCCGCACCCACGACCTGGCCTGGATCAGCGACCACATTCCGTCAGGGCTCGACGCCAGGCTTGTCGACGTGACCGAGGACTTCGGCACGCTGTCGCTGATGGGGCCGAAGGCGAGAGACGTGCTGGCAGCCGTCACCAACGCCGACGTCTCGAATGCCGCCTTCCCCTTCGGCCATGTGCGCGAAATCGCCATCGCCGGCGCCACCGTGAGGGCACTGAGGGTGACCTATGTCGGCGAACTCGGCTGGGAATTGCATGTACCAATCGCCGCCACCGGCGAGGTATTCGACGCGCTGATGGCGGCGGGCAAGCCGCACGGTATCCGCCCCATTGGCTACCGCGCGCTGGAATCGCTGCGCCTTGAAAAAGGCTACCGCGCCTGGGGCTCGGACATCACGCCCAACGACACGCCGTTCGAGGCCGGCCTTGGCTGGGCGGTGAAGCTCAGGAAAAATACAGATTTCCTCGGCCGCACGGCGTTGGAGAAGCTGACGGGCGCAGCGCTGACCAAGCGGCTCACTGGTTTCACCGTCGACGACAAGGACGTGGTGCTGGTCGGGCGCGAAACGATCCTGCGCAATGGCGAGCCGGTTGGGTACCTGACCAGCGGCGGCTATGGCTACACGATCGGCAAGAACATCGGCTACGGCTATGTCCGCAACGCGGCAGGCGTCAGCGACGACTTGCTCAAATCGGGTACTTATGAGCTTGTCGTGGCGACGGAAAGGGTGCCCGCCACAATCCATCTCGAACCAATGTTCGATCCGACAGCAGCCAAGGTGAAGGCCTGAGCAGCGCTGCCATTCGCCAAAAAGCCATGATCTGCCTTATCAAGGCTCGCAAGCACGGGCTCGAGACAAGGACGACATCATGGCGCGACTGACAGGCACGGTTATGCGGGCGACCGCCCTTGGGGCCCTGCTGTTTTTGGCCGCCTGCCAGACCGGCTCCAATGTCGCTGGCGACGGCGCCGGCGCGTCGTCCACCGGCGTGACCTATCTGCAGACGATCCGCTCGGAGCACGGCCTGCCGCCTCTGAGCCCAGATTCCACGCTGGAGCGCGCCGCCCTGCAGCAGGCCGCCTACATGGCGCGCAGCGGCAAGATGGAGCACACCACCGGCTGGGGCAAGGATTTCGCCGCGCGCATGAACGACAACAGCGTTGCAGGTGCTGCAGCCGAAAACATCGCCCATGGCGGCATGGAGCCGGGCAAGCTGTTTTCGATGTGGATGAATTCGGCCGGGCACCGCCGCAACATGCTCGACCCGCGCTTCAGCAAATTCGGCCTCGCCTATGTGCGCGAGAGCAAGGGCAGCGACAAGCGCTACTGGGCGCTGGTGCTGGGGCGGTAAGGCCGAGGCCTCTGAATACCCCCACCCCTAACCCCTCCCCACAAGGGGGAGGGGAATCCGAGCATCTTGCCCGCCGGTGACACACAACCTGGTTACCGCGAGCGCGCCGACGTTCCCCTCCTTGGAGGAAGGTTAGGGGTGGGGGTGTTACTTCCCTACAGCCTCAGTGCACGCTGGTCGGCACCGTTTCGGGCTCGGCCTTGTCGACCACCTTCTGGCGGTGGAAGATGAACAGGCCGGCGATGACGATGATCGCCGAGCCGATCAGGATCTGCGCATCCGGGTAGTCGCCGAAGAAGGCGATGCCCATGACCACGGCCCAGATCAGCAGCGTGTATTGCAGCGGCGCCAGCACCGAAGCGGGCGCGAGTTTCAGTGCGCGGGTGATCAGCAGATGCGCGGCGCAGGCGACCACGCCGAGCAACAGCATGGCCGACCAGTCGATGGCGTTTGCCGGCTGCCAGTCGGAGGCGGCGAGGATGCCACCCATGATCAGCGCGCCGACCGTCTGCCAGGTCACAAGCGTCGTGTCGTTGGTGGCGCGCAGCTTGCGGCTGAGGATCAGGCTGATGGCGAATGACATGCTGCCGACGACGGCGAAAAGCGACGGCCAGGATAGCGAGGCCGTCGATGGGCGCAGCGCGATGACCACGCCGCAGAAGCCGATCACGATGGCAAGCCAGCGGCGCCAGCCGACCTTTTCGCCAAGGAAGAAGTGCGACAGTGCGGCGATGTAGATCGGGCCGGCCATGTAGAAAGTCATGACGTCGGCCAGCGGCAGATAGGCGACTGCGGCATAGAAGAAGGCGGTGTCGGCGGTGGCGAGCACGACACGCAGCACTTGCAGGCCGGGGCGCTCGACATTGGTCAAAGGACCGAGCCCCTGCCTGACGATCATCGGGCCAAGGATGATGAAGGCGCCGATCGAGCGGATGAACAGCACCTGGCCGACCGAAAAGCTTTCGACCAGCCATTTGCCCATGGCATCGTTGAGCGCGAACATGAAGTCGCCCAGCAACATGAGCAAGATGCCCGCAAGAACCATGTTGTTCTTCGGGAGGGCTAGGGCTTGTCGAAAAGTCATGGTGCCATCCGCCGGGCAACGGGCCCGGATCACGGCTATCTATGCGGTTGAAACGTCGATGGCGAGAGCAATCTGGCCTGGACCATGCGTTGCTGCGTCGCAGTACCAGCGGTTACGGCTTGGGGGCTACGACGACTGGGCGATAGACCACGACAGGCCGGTTCCAGTCGTCGAACGCCGACTTGCTCTGGCGGAACTCGGCGCGGCGGTCGAGCTCGATGCGCTGCAGGCACTCGGCGAAGGCGTCATTGCGCTTGGTGAAGCCATAGGAGCGGCACTTTTCTTCGTCGCGCGTGCGCTGTTCTTCCGATGACACGCAGCCGGCAAGCAAGGCCGCCACGAAAACCAGGAAAACCGACCTCGACAACATGACCTGCTCCTTCCGCAACGTCGCGAATCTTGAGTTCTGTTGTAGACTTTTTTGTGACTGCCAACCACGCCACAGAATAGGTCAATTCGCCTGCGGCGGCACCACATGGCGGCGATTGATCGTACCCGGACGACCCTTGATCGACAGCGCCGTATCGCGCCTGGGGCGCTCGGCCACGACCTTGCCTTTGGCGATCACGCACAGCCGCTCAGCGCGCAGGCGCACCGCTTCGATCGGGTTGCCCGCGTCGAGCACGACCAGGCTCGCTGTCTTGCCGACTTCGAGGCCGAGATGGTCGAGACCCATGATCTCGGCGTTGACCTTGGTGACCATGTCAAAGCAGCGGCGCATGTCCTGGGGCGAGGACATCTGGGCGACGTGCAGGCCCATGAAGGCGACGTCGAGCATGTCGGCAGTGCCGAGCGAATACCAGGGATCGAGCACGCAGTCCTGGCCCCAGCCGACGCGGATGCCGGCCTTCAGCATTTCCGGCACGCGAGTCATGCCGCGGCGCTTGGGATAGGTGTCGTGGCGGCCCTGCAGCATGATGTTGATCAGCGGATTGGGGATGGCCGAAACGCCTGCCTCCGCAATCAGCGGCAGCAGCTTCGAAACGTAATAGTTGTCCATCGAGTGCATCGAGGTCAGGTGCGAGCCGGCCACCCTGCCCTGCATGCCAAGACGCTGGGCCTCGTAGGCCAGTTGTTCGATGTGCCGTGACAGCGGGTCGTCGGTCTCGTCGCAATGCAGGTCGACCATCAGGCCGCGTTCCGCCGCGATCTCGCAGAGTTCGGTCACCGAGCGTGTGCCGTCGGGCATTGTGCGCTCGAAATGCGGAATGCCGCCGACGACATCGACGCCCATGTCGAGGGCGCGAATGGTGTTTTGGCGCGCGGTCGGCGAGCGGTAGAGGCCGTCCTGCGGGAACGCGACGAGCTGGAGGTCGATATAGGGCGCGATCTCCTTCTTGACCTCGAGCAGGGCCTCGACGGCGAGCAGGCGGTCGTCGCAGGTGTCGACATGGGTGCGGATGGCGAGCAGGCCCATCGAAACCGCCCAGTCGCAATAGGCGAGCGCCCGCTCCTTGACCGCCTCATGGGTCAGCAGCGGCTTGAGCTCGCCCCACAGCGAAATGCCCTCGAGCAGCGTACCCGACGCATTGATGCGCGGCAGGCCGTAGGACAGCGTCGCATCCATGTGGAAATGCGGGTCGACGAAAGGCTGCGAGACGAGATTGCCAGTTGCGTCGACGACCCGTCCGGCGGCAGCATCGATGCGCGGTTCGATCGCGGCGATCTTGTCGCCCTTGATGCCGATATCGGCAACGGTTCCATCTGATAGCGTGCCGCCACGGACAATCAGGTCAAAGCTCATCTTTCGCCTTTCTGGTAGGGGATCATCAGCGCCTTGGGATAGGTGGCGCGGCGCGCCACCAGGATCAGCGCCAGGATCGATAGTGCATAAGGCATCATCAGGAACACCTGATAGGGCACGATGCCGCCGGAAAGCTGCTGCAGCCGGACCTGGTAGGCATCGAAGGCGGCGAACAGAATCGCGCCGATCAGCGCCTTGCCCGGCCGCCACGAGCCGAAGACGACAAGTGCGATGCAGATCCAGCCGCGGCCGTTGATCATCTCGAAAAAGAACGAGTTGAAGGCCGACATGGTGAGGAAAGCGCCGCCGATGGCCATCAGGGCGCTGCCGACCATGACCGCGCCGATGCGGATGCCGGTGACGGAAATGCCTTGCGCCTCGACGGCCGAAGGGTTTTCGCCGGCGGCACGGACGGCCAAACCAACTGGCGTGCGGTAGAGCACCCAGGCGACGACGGCGACGGTGAGGAAGGCGAGATAGGTCAGCGGCGTCTGGGTGAACAGCGCCTCGCCGACAACAGGGATTTTCGACAGGCCGGGGATCGGCAGCGGCTGGAACGGCTCGATCTTGGGCGGCGAGGTCACTTCCGGCAGCGCCAGGCGATAAGTGAAATAGGTGAGACTTGTGGCAAGCAGCGTGACGCCAATGCCGACGACATGCTGCGACAGGCCAAGCGGCACGGTCAGCGTCGCGTGCAGCAGTCCGAACATGGCCCCAGCCAGAGCCGCCACCAGCACGCCGGTCCACAGGTCGCCGCCGGCATAGACGGTGAACCAGCCGGCGAAGGCGCCGGCCGTCATGATGCCCTCGATGCCGAGATTGAGCACACCAGCCCGCTCACAGATCAGCTCGCCCATGGTGGCGAAGATCAGCGGCGAGGCGATGCGGATGGCTGCGACCCAGAACGAGGCGGTGAAGAGGATTTCAAGCGCGTCCATCAGCGGCTCCCGGTCGCCATAGGCACCCCTCTCCGCCTCGCTGCGCTCGGCACCTCTCCCCAAAGGGGCGAGGAAACCAAGCTGGAGAGGTGCCGGCGTCGAAGCTGCATTTCCTCGCCCCTTTGGGGAGAGGCGGCCCGAAGGGCCGGAGAGGGGGCTGCATCGAGCATCGTCACCTCCACCTCACCTTGAACCGCGTCAGCAATATCGCCACCACCATCGTCAGAAGCGACGTCGCCACCATGACGTCGGCGATGTAGCTCGGCACCTTGGCAACACGGCTCATGGCGTCGGCCCCGACGAAGATGCCGGCGACGAAGATGGCGGAGGCGATGACGCCGAGCGGGTTCAGCATCGCCAGCATGGCGACGACGATGCCGGAGTAGCCGTAGCCTGGCGACAGGTCGAGTGTCAGGTTACCCTTGAGGCCCGAGACCTCAGAGAAGCCGGCAAGGGCGGCCAGACCGCCCGACAGCAGGGCTGTCTTCATCAGCACGCGGTTGACCGGAATGCCGACGAAACGCGCGCCCTCAGGGTTGTGACCGACGGCGCGCATCTCGTAGCCGAGGACGGTCTTCTTCATGATGACCCAGACGACAATGGCCGAGACGATGGCGATGACGAACCCGTAGTGCAGCCGCTTGCCCTGAATGATGCGCGGCAGTTGGGCCTCGGCGATGACCTTTTGCGACTGCGGCCAGCCAAGGCCCATCGGGTCCTTGAGCACGCCTTCGAGCAGCATCGAGACAAACAAGAGCGCGATGAAGTTGAGCAACAAGGTGGTGACCACCTCGTCGACGCCGAAGCGGGTCTTCAGCACCGCCGGTCCGAGCAGCAGGAGCCCGCCGGCGAGCATCGCTGCCAGCATAATGACAGGGATGAGTATCACCGAGGGCAACGGCAGCGCACCGGTACCGAGAACGACTGTGACGATGCCGCCGACATAAAGCTGGGCTTCAGCGCCGATGTTCCAGAGCTTGGCGCGGAAGGCGACGGCGACGGCAAGGCCGGTGAAGATCAGAGGGGTGGCACGCGTCAGCGTTTCCAGGAGCGCGAATTGCGAGCCGGCCGCACCCTTGGCGACGAGGTAGAAGACTGACAACGGCGAGGCGCCGGCCGCGAGCACCAGGAGTGAAGTGATGAGCAGCGTGGCGACGATGGCCACGATCGGGAACAGCAAGGTGAGCGCCAGCGACGGCGCGGGTTTGGGCTCAAGCCGCATGGGTCTGCTCCGTGCTGACCTGAGATGTTGGCGGGACAGCGCCCCCCTCTGTCCTGCCGAACATCTCCCCCACAAGGGGGGAGATCAGCCGGCCGCCTTGGTTCCGCCAATCACCACCGCTTTTGAAGAAGCGACGACATGAAAGCTGCCAATCTCCCCCCTTGCGGGGGAGATGTCCGGCAGGACAGAGGGGGGTGGCGTGGAGCGCTTGACTGCTCACGCCGCTTGCCCCTCTTCAGCGTGTCCGGCCATCAGTTCCCCCAGTTGGCGAATGCTGCGCTCGCCACGGGAAGACGGGCTCGACAGCCGCCCCTTGGACATCACCACGATGCGGTCGGACAGGGCCAGGATTTCCTCGAGGTCCTCCGAAATCAGCAGGATCGCAGCCCCCCTTTGCCGCGCGGCTAGCAGCATGCGGTGGACATAAGCGACGGCGCCGACATCGAGGCCGCGCGTCGGCTGGCTGGCGAGGATGACCGCAGGTTCGGGATCGAGCGCGCGGCCTAGGATCAGCTTCTGCATGTTGCCGCCCGAAAGCAGCCGGATGCGTGCTTCGGGCGACGGGCATTTGACGTCGTAGTCGGCGATGATCTCCTCGGCGAAGGCCCGCGCCGCCTTCCAGTCGAGGAAACCCATGCGGCTGAAGCGCGTACTGCCGTAGCGCTCGGCGATGACGTTTTCGGTGACGCTCATGTCGCCGATGGTGCCGACGGCGTGGCGGTCTTCCGGAATGCGGGCAATGCCGTGGCCGAGAGCTGCGCGCGGCGACCAGTCGCCAACGGTCTGGCCGGCGACGGAAATGCGGCCGCCTGTCGGGCGCCGGGTGCCTGATATGAGTGCAGCAAGCGCTGCCTGGCCGTTGCCGGAGACGCCGGCAAGGCCGGTGATCTCGCCGGCGCTGAGGGTCAGCGACACTTCGTCGAGGCCGGCGCCGTTGTGGCGCGCCATGGAGACACGGTCGAGCATCAGGAGTGGCGCGCCGACCTGGACCTGGGTGACTTCCGCCGGCTTGACCTCCTGGCCGACCATGAGAGCCGCCAGTTGCTTGCGGTCGGTGGATTTCGTCTCGCGTTCGCCGGCGAGCCGGCCAGAGCGCAGCACCAGCACGCGGTCGCTGACCGCCATGACCTCGTTGAGCTTATGGGAGATGAAGATGATCGACAGGCCCTTGGCGACGAGCAGCTTCAGCGTGCGGAACAGCGCATCGGTCTCGGCAGGCGTCAGCACCGCCGTTGGCTCGTCGAGGATCAGCACACGGGCGTCGCGATAGAGCGCCTTGAGGATTTCGACGCGCTGGCGCTCGCCCACCGACAAGGTGGAGACGGTTGCGGCCGGATCGACCGAGAGGCCGAAATCGGTCGACAGTTGCGCGATGCGTTGGCGCGCGGCAGTCCTGTCGAGCCGAGGGCGCCACAGGCTCTGCGTGCCAAGCGCGATGTTTTCCAGGACCGTCATGTTGTCGGCCAAGGTGAAATGCTGGTGCACCATGCCGATGCCGGCATCGAGCGCCGCACGCGGATCGCCCGGCGGCAACGGGTTGCCGAACGCCTCGACGGTGCCCTCGTCGGCAACATAATGGCCAAACAGGATGTTCATCAGCGTGGTTTTGCCAGCACCGTTCTCGCCGAGCAACGCGATGACCTCGCCACGCTTCAGCTCGAAGGAAATGGCATCGTTGGCCGTGAGCGGGCCGAAACGCTTGGTGATGCCGGAGAGGCGGAGGACTGGCGGCGCGACCATCCCTCCCCCTTGAGGGGAGGGTGCCGAGCGCAGCGAGGTGGGTGGGGTCATATCGGCAGCGCGGAACGCCCTCTTGAACATGTAAACGCGTAGAGGCCGGCCGGACCGACCCCACCCGGCCCGCTACGCGGGCCACCCTCCCCTCAAGGGGGAGGGATAGTCGAGTCAGCTCGACTTCGGCTCGGCGTCGTTGATCTCGACGGTGAACGAGCCGTCCTTGATCGCCTTTTCCTTCTCGGCGACCTTCGCTTTCACGTCATCGGGCACCTTGCTTTCGAAGGTGCCGAGTGGAGCAAGCGACGAGCCGCCTGCCTTCATGAAGGAATAGACGCCGTAGTCGTCGGCCTTGAAGGTGCCGGCCTTCACTTCCGCGATCGCCTTGTCGAGCGTCGGCTCGAAGTGCCAAAGGGCCGAGGCAACGACGGTTTCGGGGTAGTCGGCCTGGGTGTCGATGACGTTGCCGATGGCGAGCACCTTCTTTTCCTTGGCCGCGTCGGAGACGCCAAAGCGCTCGGCGTAGAGCAGGTCGGCGCCGCCGTCGATCTGGGCGAAGGCGGTTTCCTTGGCCTTGGGTGGGTCGAACCACGAGCCGATGAAGGCAACCTGGAACTTGGTGTCGGGGGCCACTTCCTTCACGCCCGCCATGAAGGCGTTCATCAGCCGGTTGACCTCGGGAATCGGATAGCCGCCGACCATGCCGATGTTCTTCGACTTGGTCATGGCACCGGCGACGATGCCGGAAAGATAGGACGCGTCCTGGATGTAGTTGTCGAAGACCGAGAAGTTCGGTACCGCCGCGTCCGGCTTGAAGCTCGAGCCCATCAGGAAGGCGACGTCGGGGTAGTCCTTGGCCACAGCGCGGGCGGCGTCTTCCACGCCGAAGACCTCGCCGAGGATCAGCTTGTGGCCCGCCTCGGCATATTCGCGCATGACGCGCTCATAGTCGTTGTTGGCGGTGTTTTCCGAATAGACATATTCGATGTCGCCGCGATCCTTGGCGGCATTGGCCGCCTTGTGGATGCGGCTGACCCACTGCTGCTCGACCGGCACGGTGTAGACGGCTGCGACCTTGATCGGATCGGCAGCAAACAGGCGCACGGGAATGCCCGCCACAGCGACGGCCGCGGATGCACCCGCAGCCTTGATCAGGGTACGGCGAGACACGCCGAAATCATTTGAATTTCTTGGCATTCTTTCCACCTCTGGCTGGTTTTGGTCTTCTTTGGCGAAGGCGACTTTTTATCGTTTGGTCAACGGTATGCGAAATCGCAGACAGCGGCAATCTGGGGCTTCCGACTGTCCACCAAACGATAGGCGACTGCGACAGTACGCCTGAGGCCGGCGCTCAACAGCAGTTCCCCTTCGCTGACCGGTGCTTTATATAGGCCGGCGCGGGGGAATACGGCCCAAGGGACCCATTGATTTGCTTCGATTTTTTCGCCCAACCCAGAATCATCTCCTGATCTGGAGATTGGTACGGGAGTCATTCCGCAAGCATGCGTTTGGTTATGGCATCGCCATCATCGCCATGCTGGTCACGGCCGCTATGACGGCGTCCAGCGCGCTGATCATGAAGCACATTACCGATGAGTTCGTGATCGGCAAGGACATCTATCAGGTCTACCTGATCGCGGGCGGGGTGGCGGCGATCTTCATTATCAAGGGCATCGCGACCTTCGTGCAGTCGTTTTATCTTAGCCGCGTCGGCAACGCGATCATCGCGGAGCGCCAGCGCATCATCTACGACCGCATCCTGGCGCAAGGCATTTCCTTTTATCATTCGATCCCGTCGTCGGACCTGATCACCCGCGTCACCCACAATGCCCAAGCAGCACGCGCCGTGCTCGACCTCGTCGTCACCTCTTTCGTGCGCGACCTGTTCACATTGCTCGGCCTGATCGCCGTGATGGTGTTCCAGCAGCCGGTGCTGTCGCTCGTCGCCTTCGTCGTCGGACCAATCGCCATTTTTGGCATCAACATCATCCTGCGCAAGGTTCGCAAGATCATGGAGGCCGAGTTCCTGTCGCTGGCCCAGATCGTGCAGGTGATGCAGGAGACGACTGTCGGCGTGCGCATCGTCAAGTCCTTCAACCTTGAGCAGCTGATGCGTGGCCGCATGCACAAGGCTGTGTCGGACGTCGAAAAGCGCGCCAACTCGATCGCAGCGCTTGAGGCCGGCACCAGCCCGATCATGGAAACGCTGGCTGGTCTTGCCATTGCCGGTGTCGTGCTGGCCAGCGGCTATCTGGTTATCCAGGGCGGCCAGACGCCCGGCGCCATCATGGCATTCATCACGGCTCTGCTGCTCGCCTACGAACCGGCCAAGCGTCTCGCGCGCGTTCGCGTTTCGCTTGAAGCCGGCCTCATCGGCGTGCGCATGATGTACGAACTTTCCGACCGCCCGCTGACGCTTGCCGAAAGGCCCGGCGCGGAAGCATTGGTCCCCGGCACCGGCAAGATCGAGCTCAAGGATGTCAGCTTCTCCTATGCCGACGGCGAGCCGGTGCTGCGCGACCTTGATCTCGTCTTCCCGCATGGCAAGATGACAGCACTTGTCGGGCCGTCAGGCAGCGGCAAGTCGACGATCATGAATTTGATCATGCGCATGTACGACCCCGACAGCGGCCAGGTGCTGTTCGATGGCCAGGACATCGCCCATGCGACGCTGCATTCGGTGCGCGACCGCATAGCCTATGTCAGCCAGGACACCTTCCTGTTTTCCGGCACGATCATGCACAACATTCAACTCGGCCGCGAAGGTGCCAGCGACGACGAGGTGATCGAAGCCGCCAAGGCGGCCAACGCGCACGATTTCATCATGGGGCTTAAACACGGCTACGACACGCAGGTCGGCGAAAACGGCGCGCTGCTGTCGGGCGGCCAGAAGCAGCGCCTGTCGATCGCCCGCGCCATCCTGCGGGATGCCAACGTTCTGCTGCTCGACGAAGCGACAAGCGCTTTGGACGCGGAGTCGGAAGCGCTGTTCCGCGAGGCGCTGGAAAAGCTGTCGGCGGGCCGTACCACAATCGCCATCGCGCACCGCCTGTCGACCGTGCACCAGGCCGACAACATCGTGGTGATGCAGGACGGCAAGGTCGCCGAGCAGGGCCGCCATGGCGACCTGATCGAGGCTGAGGGCCTGTACCGCAGGCTGTATGAATTCCAGCTGATGCGCTGAACCAGCCAAAACAAATTGCGAAGGCCGCGACCGGGGCCCGGGCGCGGTTTTTTGCTGTACCGCAGGCTCGTATGCCGCTTCAATCGATGCGGATGAACACGCCCTTGGTGTTGAGGTATTCGTCGAGGTGCTCGGCGCCGCCCTCGCGACCGTATCCGCTCATCTTATAGCCGCCGAACGGCATCGCCGGGTCGATAGCGTGGTAGGTGTTGACCCACACCGAGCCGGCTTGCAGCCGCCGCGACAGCTGGTGCGCGGTGGCAAGATCGCGGGTGAAGACACCGGCGGCAAGGCCGTAAGGCGTGTCGTTGGCGCGCCGCACCACCTCGTCGAGCGTGTCGAAGGGCAACGCTGAAATGACCGGGCCGAAAATCTCCTCGCGCGCGATGCGCATGGTGTCGGAGACGCCGGCAAAGACGGTCGGGGCGACGAAATTGCCGGCGGCGAGAGCACCATCCGACAGCCTGGTGCCACCGGCGACGAGCCGCGCGCCCTCCTCCGAACCAGCGCGCAGGTAGCCTTCGACGCGCTGGAGCTGGCGTGGCGAAATCAGCGGGCCGATCTCGGTTTCAGGGTCGATGCCGTTGCCGATGCGCAAGGCGCCGGCATAGGCCGCGAGGCGCGCGACGAACTCGTCATGGATCGAGCGTGCGACGAACAGGCGCGAGCCGGCGATGCAGATCTGGCCGGAATTGGCGAAGACCGACATCGCCGCGACAGGCACCGCGCGCTCGAGATCGGCGTCGGCGCAGACGATGACCGGAGATTTGCCGCCGAGTTCGAGCGACACGCGCTTGAGGTTGCCGGCCGAGGCCCGGACGATGCTCTGGCCGGTGGCGGTCGAGCCGGTGAAGACGATCTTGTCGACGCCGATATGTTCGGCAAGCGGCGCACCCGCCTCCGCGCCGGTGCCGGTGACGACGTTGACGACGCCGTCGGGCACGCCGGCCTCGGCCATCAGCTCGGCGATCAGCAGCGGCGTCAGCGGCGCCTCCTCCGACGGCTTCAGCACCACCGTGCAGCCGGTGGCAAGTGCCGGACCTATCTTCCAGACCGAGGCGGCGGTCGGCGCGTTCCACGGAATGATGGCACCAACGACACCGACAGGTTCCTTGCGGGTGTAGGAGACGATGTCGCCGGGCAGCGAGCTTTCGATGGTCTGGCCGTGCAGCGCGGTTGCCATGCCGGCATAATAGCGCAGCATGCCAAGGACGCGGTTGGCGTTGCCTCGTGCGCGTGCGATCGGCAGTCCCATGTCGGTGGTGTCGGAAACGCAGATCTCTTCCCAATGGCGCTCGAACAGATCGGCGATCTTCAGCAGCAGCTTCTGCCGCTCATGCGGCTTGAAACGGCTCCATGGCCCGTCGAAGGCGTTGCGCGCGGCGGCAACGGCGCGCTCGACGTCCTTCTTGCCAGCGCGCGGCACCGTGGCGATCATGGCGCCGGTGGCAGGATTGCGCGTTTCCATCACCTGCCCGGACGCCGCTTCCACCCATGCGCCGCCGATGAACATGCGGCGATGGCTGCCGTCGAGCAAATGGCGGGGCTGGGCAATCGTCATGGCTTGGCTCCTCGCCGGCGTAGCCAAGGGCACAGGCGCCCAAGGCTCTTGCGCGAAGCTAGGCCGGAGACGTCAAGCCATTCAAGTCTCTGAGATGGGGCCAGCCGCCAGCGTCAGGCGATGGAGGTACGCTCGAAATCGCCCGTTTCGCGGTCCATGACCCACAACTCGCCGGCCGAGATGTCGAACCAGGCGCCGAACAGCTCCAGCCTGCCCTTCTGCTCCAGGATCTTGACGCATGGGAAGGTACGCAGGTTGGCGATCGAATATCGGATCGAGATGCGCTCGAGTGCCGTCTGACGCTCTGCCTGCGTCATCATCGTGTTGCTGGTCACAGTTTCTGCGGCCGGTGCCACCAGGCTCATCCACTTGCCGATGAAATCACCCGGCGAGAGCGGCGTCGAATTGGGATCGAGCGCCGAGCGGATACCGCCGCAACGGCCGTGGCCCATGACGACGATGTTCTTGACCTTGAGCGCCTGCACGGCGAATTCGAGCGCCGCCGAGGTGGAATGGAATTCGCCATCAGGGGAATAAGGCGGCACGAGGTTGGCGACGTTGCGGACAACGAATAGCTCGCCAGGACCGGAATCGAAGATGGTTTCCGGCGCAGCACGGGAATCGCAGCAGGCAATGACCAGGGTCTCGGGCGACTGGCCTTCGCGCGCCAGGGACTTGTAACGGTCCGTCTCGGCCGCATAGCGGCCGGTCATGAAGTTGCGATAACCGGCGAGCAGAGTCTCGGGCAAGTGCGACATGAGCATCGCCTTAAACAAAAATGGCCGTCGCCGCAAATGCAAATGCGGCGGCAGCGCGACGCCGGACTGCGGCATTCTTTCCCCTGCGTCAGCCGGCAGAGCGATGCTTTATCGCGGTGTCACTTGCGCTATACTACTCGCCAAGGGCAGCCTGACAGCCGTGCCGCCGATCATGCCGCGCCAACCGGCTTCCCGTCGGCATTTGGCCGCGCCCCTGCTACAAGGAGAGTGAAATGCGCCTGCTCCTTTTCGCCTTCGCGATCGCCATTCTCTCAATCGTCAGCGCTGGCGGACCTTTGTCCGTCACCCGCGCTCTGGCCCAGGAATGCACCGGCGAAAACTGTCCGCAGCCGAGCGGCCAAGGCAAGGACTGCGAACACAAGAAGGAAAATACCGTCAGCTGATCGCGCCGGGCAGCGACGTCGCGCCGCCTTGCCCCAATCGCGTTGGCGGTTGCCGCGCTGGTCGCTCCCGCTCAACAAAAAAGCCCGGTTTGCACCGGGCTTTTGTTAGCAGTGGTAATGGTTGGCTGAGCTTTTGGCTCAGTGATCCATGGCCTTGACGATTTCTTCGGTCATCTTCTTGGCGTCGCCGAGCAGCATCATGGTGCCATCCTTGTAAAACAGCGTGTTGTCGATGCCGGCATAACCCGAGCCCAAGCTGCGCTTGACGAACAGGCAGGTGCGGGCCTTGTCGACGTCGAGGATCGGCATGCCGTAGATCGGCGAGTTCTTGTCGTCGCGTGCCGAGGGGTTGGTGACGTCGTTGGCGCCGATGACGTAGGCGACGTCGGCCTGGGCGAACTCGGAGTTGATGTCTTCGAGCTCGAACACCTCGTCATAAGGCACGTTGGCCTCGGCGAGCAGCACGTTCATGTGCCCGGGCATGCGGCCGGCAACCGGATGGATCGCGTACTTGACCTCGACGCCATTGGCCTTGAGCTTGTCGGTCATCTCGCGCAGCGCATGCTGGGCCTGGGCCACCGCCATGCCGTAGCCCGGCACGATGATGACCTTCTGGGCGTTCATCATCAGGAAGGCGGCGTCATCGGCCGAGCCCTGCTTGACCGTGCGCTCGATGCCGTCGTCGGCGACAGCCGCCGTCTCGCCGCCGAAGCCGCCTAGGATGACCGAGATGAACGAGCGGTTCATGCCCTTGCACATGATGTAGCTGAGGATCGCACCCGACGAGCCGACGAGCGCGCCGGTGATGATCAGCGCGAGGTTGCCGAGCGTGAAGCCGAGTGCTGCCGCCGCCCAACCCGAATAGGAGTTGAGCATCGACACCACCACCGGCATGTCGGCGCCGCCGATCGGCACGATGAGCAGCACGCCAAGCGCCAGGGACACCACAACGATCAGCCAGAACACCGTCGTCGACTGGGTCGTCACCAGCATGACGATGAGCACGACAAGGGCGATGCCAAGCGCTGCGTTGATGAAGTGGCGGCCGGGCAGCATGATCGGCTTGCCCGACATGCGGCCATCGAGCTTGAGGAAGGCGATGACCGAGCCGGTGAAGGTGATGGCGCCGATGGCGACGCCAAGGCTCATCTCGACCAGCGCCTGGCCGTGGATGGCGCCGACCGAGCCGATGCCAAAGCTTTCCGGCGCATAGACCGCCGCTGCCGCGACCATCACGGCGGCCATGCCGACGAGGCTGTGGAAGGCTGCGACAAGCTGCGGCATCGAGGTCATGGCGATGCGGCGCGCGGTGACCGCACCGACACCGCCACCGATGGCAAGGCCCAGCACGATCAGGCCAAGGCCGGTCACCGAGGGCTTGGCCAGGGCCAGCGTCGTGACGATGGCGATGCCCATGCCGATCATGCCGTAGGTGTTGCCCTGGCGGGAGGTGGTCGGATGCGACAGGCCGCGCAGGGCCAGGATGAACAGGATGCCGGAGACGAGGTAGAGGAAGGAAGCGAGGTTGAGGGTCACGTCACTTGTCCTTCTTCTTGTACATCGCCAGCATGCGCTGGGTGACGAGGAAGCCGCCGAAGATGTTGACCGAGGCCAGCACCAGGGCAACGAAGCCGAAGCCGGTGGCAAGCCCCGAGGCGGCGATGCCGACGGCAAGCAGTGCACCGACGACGATCACCGAGGAGATGGCGTTGGTGACCGCCATCAGCGGCGTGTGCAACGCCGGTGTCACCTGCCAGACGACGTAGTAGCCAACGAAGATCGCCAGCACGAAGATGGCGAAGCGGAACACGAACGGGTCGATCGCCCCGCCGGTGACGGCGTGCGCGGCATTACCGGCGGCCTCGGCCGCAGCTTCTGATGTGGCGAGATCCTGGATGCCGAGCCGGACGGCGGCGACCGCCTGGTCGAGCTGGTCGAGGGCTTTTTGAAGACCTTCCATCACGCGTCTCCCTGAGATGACTTCTTCGGCTGGGCAGCCGGCTTCTTGGCAGCGGCAGGCTTTTCCGATTTGGCAGCGGCCGGTTTGTCAGCCTTGGCGGCAGCGGCTTTCTTCGGCGCAGCCTTGGCAGCACCGTCGCTTGCCGGGTCGTCGCCGCGGTTCTGGCCCGCAACGATCGGTTTTGGCTTGTCCGCTGCCGCAGCTGCTGCCGCGCTGGCGAAGTTCGGATGCACGACCTTGCCGGCGTCGGTCAGCATGGTTGCCTTGACCAGCTCGTCGTCGCGGTTGATGACGATCTGCTTGCTCGTCTTGTCGACCATGGTCTCGAGGAAGGCGAACAGGTTCTTGGCATAAAGCAGCGAGGCCGACGCCGCGACACGGCCCGGCACGTTGAGATGGCCGACGATCTTGACGCCATTGGCCGTGGTGACGACCTTGCCGGCCTCAGCACCCTCGACATTGCCGCCGCGCTCGACCGCGAGATCGACAAGCACCGAACCCGGCTTCATCGAAGCGACCATGGCCGCAGACACCAGCTTCGGCGCCGGACGGCCCGGGATCAAGGCGGTGGTGATGACGATGTCCTGCTTGGCGATGTGCTCGGCGGTGAGGGCCGCCTGCTTGGCCTGGTATTCCTTCGACATCTCCTTGGCGTAGCCGCCGGCGGTCTCTGCTGCCTTGAACTCCTCGTCCTCGACGGCGAGGAACTTTGCGCCGAGCGAGGCGACCTGTTCCTTGACCGCCGGACGCACGTCGGTGGCGGTGACGATCGCGCCCATGCGGCGTGCGGTGGCGATCGCCTGCAGGCCGGCAACGCCGACGCCCATGATGAACACTTTCGCCGCCGGCACGGTGCCGGCCGCAGTCATCATCATCGGCAGCGCCCGGTCATATTCCGAAGCACCGTCGATGACGGCCTGGTAGCCGGCGAGATTGGCTTGTGAAGACAACACGTCCATCACCTGGGCCCGGGTGATGCGTGGCATGAACTCCATGGCGAATGCGGTAACACCCGCCTTGGCCATCGCCGCGACCGCGGCATCATTGCCATAGGGATCCATGGTGGCAAGCACCGCGGCACCTGGCTTGTAGCCCTTGACCTCGGCTTCCGAAGGACGGCGCACCTTCAGCACGACATCGGCCTTGGCCGCATCGGACGCCTTGCCGATGACAGCACCAACGGCGGCAAAATCGGCATCGGGAATGCGCGACAAGGTGCCAGCCCCGGTCTCGACAACAACCGCAAAACCAAGCCCGACCAAGCGTTTCACCGTATCCGGCGAAGCACCAACTCGGGTCTCAATCAACTCAAGCTCTCTGGGTATGAATATCGTCCCGGACATCCGAGGTCTCCGCGCAAATGTTCGTCCGCCGGGAAAACCTCCCGGCGGCGCTCATGCCGTTACTGCAGTATTTGCCGATTTGACGGATCGGCCGAACCGACTATAGCGCCGCGCATCCGCCTGGACGCGCAATAGACGCCGTAGAACCCTGAACCAGTGCATGGTCCCGAAAATCGAGTCCGACTTTCGGGGTCAAGCACTAGTGGGCGACGAGGATGCCCTTGGCCTCGAAGATCGCCCGGATCTGCCGGACATAGCCGTGATAGTCCTTGTCCTCGTGCGTCTTGCTCCACTGGCGCGGACGCGGCAGGTCGATCTTGAGGTCGAGGTCGACGCGGCCCGGACGGGGCGACATCACCAGAACGCGGTCGGCAAGGAACACCGCTTCGTCGATGCCGTGGGTGATGAACAGCACCGTGTTGCGCAGGCGCAGCCACATCGACTGCAGGTCCATGATCATCTGTTCGCGCGTCAGCGCGTCGAGCGCACCGAAAGGCTCGTCCATCAAAAGCAGGCCCGGCTCCTGGATCAGCGCCCGGCAGATCGCAACGCGCTGGCGCATGCCGCCGGAAAGCTCGGAGGGATACTTGTTACCGAAACCTTCGAGCCCGACCTGGGCCAGCAGTTCCTCGGCGCGAGGACGGTATTTCGCAACGTCGAGCTTCTTGATTTCGATCGGCAGCAGGATGTTGTCGAGTACGCTGCGCCAGTAGAGCAAGAGATCCGACTGGAACACGACGCCGGTCTTTGGATGCGGCTTGCTGACACCGTCGCCATCAATGGCGATGCTGCCGGTCGAGGCAGGCGTCAGGCCGGCGAGAAGCGACAGCAGCGTGCTCTTGCCACAACCGCTGGGGCCGACGACGGCAACGAAGCTGCCGGGTTCGATCTTGAGATCGATCTTGTCGAGGGCAAGAACGTCGTCGTCCTCGCGTGTCTTGTAAATCTTGGAAAGCCGCGAAATGTCGACCGCCGCGCCCATCTGGGTAGTGGCACTCATGGGATTGCCTCACTGAACCTGTTGTCGTTGCTCGGCCGCGCCCGCGGCCGGCTGATTATTTGGCGGCGTCGCGCTTGTAGGTGAAGCGGGCTTCGATCGTATCGATGATGAAGTACAACATCACGCCGAGCCCGGAGATCGTCACCACGGTGGCGAAGTTGAGCGTCGTGTCGAACAGCGAGTTGGCTTGCAGCTGCAGGTAGCCAAGGCCGCGTTCGGCGGCGACATATTCGCCGATGACCGCACCGATGACCGCCAGCGACACAGCAACCTTGAAGCCGCCGAAGATGTTCGGCAAAGCCGCCGGCAGGCGCACCTTGAAGAAGGTCTGCCACTCGCTGGCACCCATCGAGCGGACGAGGTTGACCAGGTTCTTGTCCAGCGACTGCAGGCCAACGACCGTCGAGATGACAATCGGGAAGAACGAGATCAGGAAGGCCAACGTGATCTTGGGTGCCCAGCCATAGCCGAGATAGAGCACCAGAAGCGGCGCCAGCGCCACCTTGGGCACAGTCTGCAGCGCCACCAGGATCGGGTAGATGGCGCGTTCGAAAGCCCTGGAATAGAAGATCGCCAGCGCCAGCGGCATGCCGACCAGCACGGCCATGGCAAAACCCGCAACCACCTCGAACAGCGTGACGTAGGCGTGGGAGGCGAGCAACGGCAGCTCGTTGACGATCCGCTTAGCGATCGCCAGCGGCGTCGGCAGGACAAATTCCGAGAGCCCGGACCAGGGAACCAGAACCTGCCATGCGCCGAGCAGCACAACCGCCAGGATGAGCGCCGAATAGCGCTCAAGCCATGGCCCGCGTGATTTCTTCTTGCTGCTCATGCCCTTGCCTTGCTTTTTCTGCGCCTGAGCGGCGCCGATTACATCCGTGCTCGCCACCGTAGCCTCACTGCGTCAGAAGTTCATTGGTATAAAAGGACGACATCGGCTTGGCGTCGCCGATTTCCTCGACACTGCCGATCAGCTTGACGGCGTCGGCGATCGCCTTCTCGTCGATCCAGCCGATTGGCGTACCGCTCGGCGAGTGGATCGATGCCGAGGTCGCCTCGATCTGCTGCTGGACGACCTTGTCCGAGGGCCCGCCCTGCCAAACCGCCTTCAGTGCCGCGGTCGCAGCAGCCGGATCGGCCCGGGTCATCTCGATTGCCTTGGCATTGGCGGCGAGGAAGTTCTTGAGCGCCGGGCCCTTCTTGGCGATGCCATCGTCGCTGGCGACAACCGCCATGCCGGGTACCGCAAGGCCGAACTCGGTGAGATCAAGCGTCGGGAACTTCTGGCCGGTCTTGTCTTCGAGCACCGGCAGATCGTTGGTCTTGTAGACGCTGACCACGTCGACCTGCTTCTGCAGGAACTGCGGCACACGCGACTGCGAGTCCATCTGGACTTTCGAAACCTTGCTGCAGTCGACCTTGTTGATCTCGCAGAAGGCGCCGAGATAGGACGTGCCGGTCTCGCCGACGGCATGAGCGATGGTCTTGCCCTCGAGATCCTTGGGCTCGTTCACCGCCTTGTCGGGATGCGAAATCAGGGCAATCGGCGACTCCGGCTGATAGAGCGCGATGATCTTGACCGGCATGCCCTTCTGGATCGCGGAGATGGCGAAAATGCCCGGCAGGATCACAGCGTCTTCCTGGCCCTGGATCAGCGAGCCGAGTGCTGCCTGCGAGCCAGCACCTTCGCCAAGCTTCAGCGTCACGCCGGCGTCCTTGTACAGACCCTTCTGCTCACCGAGATAGAAGAAGCCATATTCGCCCTTCAGCTTCCAGCTGAAGCGGACGTTGACGTCTTCTGCCATGGCGCTCTGGCTAGCCAGAATGGTGGCAACGGCAGCCGTGGCGACAAGCGCCGTGCTACGAATGAGACCTGTGGCGTACAACATTTTTCTCCTCCCTAACGAGCACCGCGTGGGCGCCCCTATGGCCCGAAGGCCTGCCTCTCTCCCCCGAACAAGGTGCGATAGCTTGCGCTCTCGATCCTCATTCTTGATCTCATAGTGTGATCACATTTGATCTTTGTCAAGCAACGAATCTGAAGCCGCCTCTAACATATGTCGGCCCGACCCGATGGCCGACAACTTCTCCGCCAAGCATCGGAAATCGCTTCGGGATTCGCCACGCGTCGTGACGTCGCGACCAGGCATCGGCCAGGCGGCAGCGTGCGCTGCCGTCATGGCCGACGAAAAATGTTTGGACAAAAATCAGATGCCAGCCAGGTTCCGGGCTGTCAGTGCGCGGCCGCGAACGTGCTCGGCAGCGCGTTTTCGATCGCCTGACGGCTCAGGTTGCGCGCGATGAAAACGAGCCAGCCGCGGGGCATGCCCTCTGGCCAGCGCGGCAGATACTCAGGCGGATACATCACGTGCTGGACGCCATGGATGACAACCGGGCGCGGGTCGCCCCTGACCGGCAACAGACCCTTCACGCGAAGGATCGATTGGCCGCGTCCGGCGAGCAGCAATTCCAGCCAGTCGACGAAGGACGGCCAGTCGACTTCGTTGTCGATCTCGACGGTGAAAGTCTCGATGCCATCGCTGTGCCGGCCCGGCATTGGCGTATCGGCCAATTCGAAATGGCGCGGCTCCCAGCTGTCGCCATGATCGAAGATGTCCGCCGCACCGGGCATGCTTGCCCGGCTTGAAACAAGTTGCCGAACCTGAGGATTGACCTTGCCGACATCCTGGGCAAGCGCGTCCAGCCGCCACGGCTCGACGAGATCCGACTTGGTGATGACCACGCAATCGGCCAGGGCCACCTGCTGGACGGCTTCGGCGAAGTTGCCGATCGAATTGGCGCCGCTGACGCCATCGACGGTGGCGACAATGCTGCCCGCCCGATAGCCACGGCGGAGCTTGAGATCGCTCATCACCGCCTGCATGATCGGCGCGGGGTCGGCGAGGCCGGTGGTCTCCACCACGACCCGGCGGAACGGCGCCACCTCGCCACGACGAACCATCGCCAGAAGGTCCGCCAAAGTGGATACGAGATCGTCGCGCACCGCGCAGCACAGGCAGCCAGACGACAGCAGCACCGCGTCCTCGGAAACCTCGCGCACCAGCAGATGGTCGAGCCCGACCTCGCCGAACTCGTTGATGATCACGGCCGTGTCGGCAAGATCAGGCTCGCCGAGCAGATGCCGCAGGAATGTCGTCTTGCCGCTTCCGAGGAAGCCGGTCAGCACATGGACCGGGATTCGCTCATCGATGGTGGAAGCGGCAGGCTGCACAGTCAGTTGACCTCGAATATCGCGTCGATCTCGACCGGCACGTTGCGCGGCAGCGAGTAGCAGCCGACGGCGGCACGAGCATGGCGGCCGGCCTCGCCGAAAACCTCGACCATCAGGTCGGAAGCGCCGTTGATGACCTTGGGGTGATCCGTGAAGTCGGGCTCGGCATTGACGAAGCCACCGAGGCGGATGACGCCGACAACGCGGTCGAGATCGCCGTCCAGCGCCTGCTTGAGCTGGGCCAGGATGTTGACGGCGCAGAGCCGCGCGGCGGCCTGGCCTTCCTCGACGGTGAAATCAGAGCCGAGCTTGCCGGTGTATTTGTCCTTGCCGCCCTCGGCAGGAACCTGGCCCGAAACATAGACCTGGTTGCCCAGGCGGCGGGCCGGCACGTAGTTGGCGGCGGGGGCCACGGTCGCCGGCAGGCTGATGCCCAGCCGCGCGAGATTTTGTTCAGCCTTGCTGGCCATGGCGGGATCCTCCCAGATCGTGACGTCAGTAGTCGAATTGAAGATCGGCACCCTGCGCGAAGGGCAGTTCGATGCCTTGCGAGCCGGCGACGCTGAGCAGCGCCTTGCAGGTGGTGCGGATGTCGTGGACGATGCCCTTCTTGGCGGCGCCAGCATTGCCCTCCTTCAAGGCGGCAAGGATGTCCTCGTGGTCCGAGGCGTTCCACGGCATCGAGGGGATCAGCAGCGACATGTACATTGTCGGGCCGAACTGCAGCCATAACGACTCGATCAGCGGCATCAGCACGTCGGACGCAGCCGCCTCATAGAGCGTGAAATGGAATTTCTGGTTGGACGACAGGCAGTTCAGGATGTCGCGCTTTTCGATCGCCACGAGCAACTGCTTGTTGATGGCCGTAAGCTCGCTGACCAGCGCCGGGGTCGCCTTCTTCGTGGCAAGCTCGGCGGCCATGCCCTCAAGCATCTCGCGCACGGCAAACAGGTCGCTGAGCTTGTCCGGGCTCAGCCTGGGCACGCGCACCGAACCGCCCTTGGTTTCCTCGAGCGCATTGGCCGCCACCAGGCGGCTCAGCACCTCGCGAACAGGCATGGGACTGGTGCCGAAGCCGGCGGCGAGCTTACGCAGGCTCATCACCTGGCCGGGCAGGAAAGCACCGACCATCAGGCCGCGGCGCATGTAGCGCAGCACATGTCCGTGGACATGGCCGCGCTCCTTCTTGGGCGCTTCGTTGCCACCGTTGCCGGCGTCCTCAGTCTTGTCTATCCGCACTCTGCTTCTCCGCCTCTCGGAAGTTCCTCAAGAATTGCGCTGTACGAGGAACGGCGTCCGGCGGCGACCCTGCCGCAGATAGACGCCGGCCGGGGGCAGAAGTTGACAGGCCGCAATCTGTGATCTCATATTGTGATCAATAAATGATCTTTGCCAGGACGGCAACCTTTAACTGGCTTGCCGTTTGACCGAGAATACCGCGACAGCCCGACGCGCTATCGCATCCGCCCATCCGGAGACCCGCCCATGAACGCACCTGCCTTCGACCAGCCTGCCCTGCGCGACCAGATCGCCAACGGCGCCAGGCTCGGCCGGTATGTGTTGCGCAACGTGCGTCTCAACAGTGCAGTGACAAGAACAAGTGCCATCGATGCCGCAGGGTACTTTCTTGCTGACGTGGCAGTAGAGCACGGCAGGATACTGGCAACAACTGCTGCGCGCGGCCGTTCCATCGAAACAAGCGGCGACAGCGTGATTTCCATCGATGCCGGCGGGCAGGTTGCGCTGCCCACCTTCATCGACTGCCACACTCATCTCGACAAGGGTCATATCCTGGCGCGAACGCCGGCGGCCAACGGCACTTTTGATGGCGCGTTGGCGGCCACGCGCGCCGACCGCGCGGCCAACTGGTCCGCCGGCGACGTCACCAGGCGCATGGACTTCGCGCTACGCTCGGCGTTCCACTACGGCACGGCGGCCATGCGCACGCATATCGATTCGCAACCGCCACAGGGCGACATTTCCTGGCCTGCCTTCATGGAGCTCAGGCAACACTGGCGCGACCGCATCGATTTGCAGGCGTCGTGCCTGTTTCCCATCGACATGGCCCGAGACGATGCATTTCTCGACAGGATCACACAGCACGTCGTCAACGCCGGCGGCACACTCGGGGCGGTCGCCTATCCCGCGCCCGACATCGACTATCTGCTCGACCGGATGTTCAGGAAAGCCGAGCAACATGGCCTCAACCTCGACTTCCACGCCGACGAGACCGCGGATCCCAAAGCCGACGGACTGCGCCGCATCGCCGAGGCCGCAATGCGATCGTCCTTTGCCGGCAAGGTGCTGGTCGGCCACTGCTGCTCGCTGGCGATGCAGGAAGAGGCCGATGTCGACGCCACGCTCGACAAGGTGGCCGCGGCTGGCGTCGCCGTCGTGTCGCTGCCGACCTGCAATCTCTATCTTCAGGACCGCCGCCAGGACGGCACGACGCCGAGATGGCGCGGCGTGACCCTGCTGCACGAGATGAAGAAGCGCGGCATCCCGGTGGCGCTGGCTTCCGACAACACGCGCGACCCGTTCCACTCCTATGGCGATCTCGACATGCTGGACACTTTTCGGCTCGGCACACGCGTCCTGCATCTCGACCACCCCACGGGCGACTGGATCAGGGCTGTGACAACAACCCCGGCAGACATCATGGGGCTCGATGGCAGAGGCAGCATCGCCGAGGGCCAAGCCGCCGATTTCATCCTGTTCGAGGGCCGGTCCTTGTCGGAAGTGCTGTCACGCGCCGAAAGCAATCGCATCGTCGTTCGCAACGGCGCGCCCATCGCGACGTCGTTGCCCGCTTATGCCGAGCTCGACGGGCTTGAAGGCATGGCATCCGACTAAAGCGAGGAGCCAGAACAAAAAAGGCCGCCGGAAACGGAGGCCTTTTCGTATCGGCTACAATGAGCGATCAGGCGGTAGCGCCGACCTGATAAAGCTCGACCTTGGTTCCGTCGGGGTCGGCGATGTAGATCGTCAGACCGTAAGGCCCGTCATGCAGGTCGGTGAAGTACTTCACGCCGGCCTTCTTCAGCTTGGCGTCCATGGCGCGGACATCATTGACCTCAAAGGCGATGTGGTCGAGCTGGCGATGATCCGAGGCCTTGCCGTGGATCAGCGCGATGCCCTGATGGAAGGCGGTGAACGGACGCCCGTCGGCCAGCGGCTTGGCCGGCCGGATCGTGAAGCCGAGCTGGTTTGTATAGAAGGCCACCGACGTGTCGATGTCGTTGACCATGACCAGCTGGTGGCCGTAGTTGGTGACGCGCGGCTTGACCTGTTCGCCGATCCAGTCGAGCACCTCGGACGAGGGGGCAATCTCGCAGAAATACTGCTTCCACACCTGCTTGGCGGTGGCTTCCCACTCGGCGTTGACTCCGGACACGCAGTCATCGACGGCAATGACGTCGAGGTCGCGCAGATAGGCCTCGCGGATCGAGGTCTCGACGCAGGCATTGGTGGTGGCACCGGTGACGAACAGGTGCTGAGTGCCGAGCATCTTCAGCATCATCTCGAGCCGTGTCTCGTAGAAAGCGCCGAAGCGGTGCTTGCGGATGACGAAGGCCGGGTCGAAGTCAGCCAGCGGCTTCAGCTCATCGATGATCTGCTCGTCCCAGCTGCCGGCCAGCGCCGACACCTGCTTGCGGCGGGCGGTGTGGCCAAGCAGCTTCTTCTTGGCGCGGTTCTGGTCGATCGCGAAGTGTTCCTGCATCGTCCAGATGACCGGAATGCCGGTGTCCTGGCAGCGCTTGATCAGCTTGGCCAGCGGCGGCACGATCGACGACAGGCGCTTGGTGTCGACGCCCGAAACGCCGAGCGTGCCCTTCTCATGGATGAAAGCATTCTGCAGGTCGATGACCAGCAGCGCCGACTTGCGGTAGTCGAGAACGTCCAGACCCATCACTTGTGCTCCACCATGTCGATGCCGAGCACGCCACCGCGACCCCAGCTGTCCTTGGGCGTCTCGTGGATGACCACGTGCAAGTGATCGGGCTTGCAGGCGGCCTCTTCGACCATGGCCTTGGTGATGGCTTTGACGAGGTTGCGCTTCTGCTCGACAGTGCGCCCCTCCCACATCTCTACGACGACGAATGGCATCTTATTTCTCCTCTCTTTCGCTGGGCATGGCGCCGGAGGCCCAGACGGGCACGGCGGGCGCAAAGCCCGAAACCAGATCGTTGTTGGCCCGGTCGGTGCCGCAAAGCAGCCACAGCGGGCGGTTCGAATAGTTGACCAGCACCTGCTCTTCCATGCAGGCGCGGTTGGCCGGATGATCAGCGTCGCGCTCGAAACGGCTCGTCGCCGGCATCAGCCTGACGACATAGAGCGGCTCGGCCGGGTCGAAGCCGTCGAGCGCGGCGGGTCCCAACTTCTCCAGCCCAAACGCCTTCACCGAGAACTCGCCGCTGCCGAATGCCACCAGCACGACAGCACCTGCGAGCGGCGTCATCGGCCAGTATCGGCCCTCTCTCCCGGCCTTCAGAAACTCGGCGTAACCGCCCGCTTCGGCAAACAGTTCGCTGTCCCACAGGATGATGTCGGGACCGATGACGCTTCGCGCGGCATCGATGACGATCTCGCTCTCGCACAGGTCGAGAAAGCTCCACGGATCGGTGAGGCCGATGACGTGACCCCACGGATTGTGGATCCCCGACAACCGCTCCTGGCGGATCATCGCCTTGCGGGCAACGATGCTTGCGACCGCGTCGTGAACCGGCAACCGCGCCGGTGTCAGCGAAATCCGGCCGGCCAGGTCCAGCTGATCGGGGGCCACAGGGATCATGACGGCAGCGTCACGCAGCGGCCGCGGCCGTAGTTGGTGTCAGCGACCACGCCATTTTCGTAGACGACATCACCGCGCGCCACGGTCATCACCGGCCAGCCCTTGAGCTTCCAACCTTCATAGATGCAGGTGCCCTTGCCGGTGTGGGTGACGGTGCGCTCCTCGTCGAGGTCGACCAGCACCAGGTCGGCGTCGAAACCGACATCGATGTGGCCCTTACGCGGCCACAGGCCGAAGCGCCGCGCCGGATTGAACGAGTTGAGCTCGACCAGGCGGCTGAGCGGCAATCCGCGCTGGTGCACGCCGAAATGCAGCATCAGCGACAGCTCCCACGGGAAGGAGACGACGCCGGGGAATTCGGTCCACAAATCCTCGAGCTTCTTGGGCAGGAACGGCACATGATCGGTGCCGAGGCTGTAGACCGAGCCGTTGAGCATGCCGGCCCACAGGCCTTCGAGCTCGTTGCGGTCGCGCAGCGGCGGCGAGATCTTGGCGCGCATGTCGAGATCGTCGTCATAACAGGTGCGCGTCAGATAGTGCGGGCAGGTCTCGACAGTGACATGCACGCCGCGTGCCTGCGCCTCGGCGGCCAGCACCGGCCCCATGCCGACCGAGGTATGGACCAGATGCAACGAGCAGCCGGTCTTCTCGGCGAGGAAAATCATGCGGCGGATGGTTTCGACCTCGCAGAAAGCGGGGCGCGATTCCGTATAGGCGCCGAGATCCTGGCGGCCGGTGGCGGCGATCTCCTTCTTGATCCAGGAGGCGATCTGGGTGTTTTCGCAATGCACGTTGATGACGCCGCCGGGAACCTTGGCCAGGATGCGCATCGCGGCGTAGACCCAGCCGTCGGTCGCCGGCACGATGCCGATCGGATTGTCGGGCTCGTAGCCGAAATAGCACTTGAACGACTTCACGCCGGTCTTGGCGATGATCTCCGGGATCTCGGCGATATGCTCTTCGCGCTGGATGCCGAAGTGGAAGCCGAAGTCGATGACCGAGTTCTCCTCGCCCAGCGCCTTCCGCTCCTCGTAGAACGGCAGGTAGGATTCCTTGAGGTTGCGAATGTAGAGCAATGCGGTGGTCACACCACCCGAAGCCGCAGCCGCCGTTTCGGTGCGCATGTCCTCGGCGAAGGGATATTTTACGCCGAGATGGCAGTGCGGGTCGATCAGCCCGGGCATCAGCACGCGGCCCTCGGCATCGATGGTGCGGGTTGCGTCGGGCAGTGATTCATCCGATCCGGTCAGGACGATCTTGCCGTCCTTGACCGCGACGCCCCCGTGGTATTCGCCGTCGTGGCGAACCACCCGCGCGTTCTTGATGACCAGATCCGCTTTCATCATTTCTGCTCCAGTATGCCTTCAATGCGCCTGACGATGCCGCTCCATTGGCTGCGGCCGACGGTGATGGGCGCACGCGCGCCCATGCCGCGTGCCCAGACGGTCTTCAGCCCGAGTTCGGCGGCCGCGTCGCGGTCGATCGTGCCGGGCGGAGCCGCGACATCGACAAGCAGCGCATGCTTGGGCAAGAGCGCCAGCTGTTCGCGTTCGAGCAGCCGCTTGGGCACGCTGCCGATGACGACATCCATCTTCGGCAGGTAATCAGGCAATTGTTCGAGCGTCAGCGATTCAGCACCCGCCGCATAGGCGGCAGCGCGTTGCACCGGGTTGCGCGCCGCGACATGGACATGGGCGCCAAGCGCCAAGAGCGTGTTGGTCAGCAGCGAGCCGATGGTGCCCTGCCCGACCAGACAGATGTTCGACTTGTGGATGGTGATCTCTGTGTTCTCGATGATCACCTTGAGCACGCCCTCGACGATCGCCGGGCCACGCAGCAGCATCAGGTCGACGTCCCACTCATATTCGTGCAGCGTGACGCCGAGTTCGGCACAATGCCCCTTCAGATTGGCGTCGCCCCAGCCGAGGATGATGTGGCCCGGCTTGCGCATGCCTTCCAGCATTTCGCGCGTCGGGATGATTTTTTCAGGGCATTTCGGCGCAAAAAGCGCGCCCTCAGCGGTGATGCCGGGGATCGGGAACAGCGCGATGTCGGCGCCCTTGAGCGCGTCGGCCGCGCCCTTGGCGTGATAGACGCCCTCGATGCCTTCTTCCGGCCAAGGGAAACCGTAGGCACGGACAGTGGCGCCGGCCCGCAAGGCGCAGCGGGCAATCTCCTGTTCGCGGGCGTCGCCGGCAACGACGGCGATGACTGTGTTGTTCCAGCTCATTTCGCCCTCACCTTCTCGATGACCTGATCCCTGGACATGCCGGCGATGCCCATCGCCTCGGCGGTGCGGCCGCCCTTGCGGTAGTCGGTACCGACGGCGATCTGCGCCAGGCTGTAGAGCGAATGTGCGACCGGCGTGTCGATGCCTGCGATCCTGGCGAATTCGAGGAACGGCAGCAGGCCGTGGCCGAAGTCTTCCTTGTAGTAGCGATACTCGAGCGAATCCGGACCCTTGATGCGCTTGTTGGCCTCGCCGCCGGCAATGGCCGCGCGGAAATCGGAAGTGTCGGTGACATCGGCCTCGACCGTGCCGAGCAGCTTCATCTCCTCGACCAGGTTGGGCAGATCATGCCCGAAGGCCTTGGCGACCGCCAGCCGCTCGTCGTCGAGCTGCTTCATCACGCGGGCGACGCCTGGCGTCATGGCATCGACGTAGAAGGTGAAGTTGCCACCGGTCGCCTCGACCCAGGCCGCTGCCAAAACAGCCGCCGGCGGATGCAGGACCATGTTGACGTTGGAAAGATCGGAGGCGATCACGTCGGCAACCGGGGTCAGGCCAGGATAGAGCTTTCCAGCGATCTCCAGCACCTCCGAGCCGCCCTTGAGCGCCGCGGCCTTGAGCTGCTTGGCACGGCCGGAGACGGTGACGCCGTCGGGACGATACTTACGCGCGACATAGGTCAGCGTCGAGAACTCGACGACCGGAGGGGCAGCACGTCCGGTACGCGAAAAAGTCTCGGCGAATTCGAGCGCGCCACCGGTGTGACCGGGATTGAGCACCACGGGTTTGCTCGAGGGCCAGCCGGCAGCCGCAAGCGCCGAGGCGATGGCCGAATGCGAAAAGGTCGGCAGGACGACGACTGCGACATCGACACCATCAATTGCCGCCTTGAGATCCGCGGTGATCAGCGCCGGCTTGGCCACGCCCTCGCCGAGCTTGCCTTCATAGGCGACGCCACCCAGCTTGATGTGCGGCTCCAGCGTCTCCTTCGACCGCGCCCAGAAGTGCACGTCATGCCCGGCCTGGACCAACTCTGCGACCGAGGCTGCACCGCCCGCGCCCGCGCCTAATACTGCAACTTTCATTCTCTCCTCCGGGGGCCGAAGTACGGCTATTTGGGCCGCACGACCTCATGCTCGAAACGGGTACTCCTCCCCGTTTCGCGCGCCAATTGATAATCATCAATCAGTTTGATCACACTTTATGATCACACTGGAAATTGTCAAGCAGAAGAATGCGCTTCCGCCACTCACGCAGCCTGATGCTTCAGCCCTGCCGCTTCGATGCCTGATATGGCGGCGAGTTCGTCATTGTCCGATGTGTCGCCGGTGATGCCGACAGCGCCGAGCAGCTTGCCGGATGCGTCGCGGATCAGGACGCCGCCCGGCACCGGAACGATCTTGCCGCCGGAGACGGCGTTGAGCCCTTCCATGAAATGCGGGCGCTCCTTCGCCGTCTGGTCGAGCCAGCGCGAGCCCATGCCGACAGCCAGCGCACCATAGGCTTTGCCCGAGGCGATCTCGTAGCGCAGCATCGATGCGCCATCCTGCTTCTGGAAGGCCTTGAGGTGGCCACCGGCGTCGAGCACGGCGACCGTCAGGGGTTTCATATTGGCGTCCGCGCCTTTTTCGAGCGCTGCCGCGATGATGGTGTTGGCAGCAGTGAGGGTCAGGTCGGTCATGTCTTCTCCTTTGGGGATTGGTGCTTGGAATTCTGTGGCTTCTCGTTGACGCGAGGGCACCAAGGTTGGAGCGGGCTTACCCCCACCCCGTCCCCTCCCCACAAGGGGGAGGGAGTCTCCTGCCACCGTTACGCCCCTCACCGGTTTTGCTCGGCTGACCATTACTGGTCACTCCGTCCTAGGAGCCTTGCGGCGACCATTCCCCTCCCCCTTGTGGGGAGGGGTTAGGGGTGGGGGGTATCCTTCGTGAGTTCGCGCCGCCCCTCATCCGCCTGCCGGCACCGTCTCCCCGTCATGACGGGAGAGGGTAAGGGTGAGGGACAAGTGCAGTGCGCAAAGCTCTCTGATCAGCCGCGACGACGCTTCGCCTTCAACTCCAGCCTGCGCTTGTGCAGCACCGGCTCGGTATAGCCGTTGGGCTGGGCGCGGCCTTCGAAGACGAGGTCGCAGGCAGCGCGGAAGGCGGTGGACTGGTCGAACTCGGGTGCCATCGGCTTGTAGAGCGGATCGCCGACATTCTGCCGGTCGACGATCGCCGCCATGCGCTGCAGCGAATCCATCACCTGGATATGCGAGCAGACATCGTGGCGCAGCCAGTTGGCGATGTGCTGGGAGGAGATGCGCAAGGTGGCGCGGTCTTCCATCAGCCCGACATCGTTGATGTCGGGAACCTTCGAGCAGCCGACGCCCTGGTCGATCCAGCGCACGACATAGCCGAGGATCCCTTGCGCGTTGTTGTCGAGCTCGCGCTGTATCTCGTCGGGTGTCCAGTTGGGACGGACAACGACCGGCACCGACAAGATGTCGTCGAGCCGTGCCTTGGGGCGGCTCTTGAGCTCGGCCTGCACCTGGTGCACGTCGATCTTGTGGTAGTGGGTGGCATGCAAGGTCGCTGCTGTCGGCGACGGCACCCAGGCGGTGTTGGCACCGGCCTTGGGATGGGCGATCTTCTGCTCCAGCATCGCCGCCATCAGATCCGGCATCGCCCACATGCCCTTGCCGATCTGGGCATGGCCGGAGAGACCGCATTCAAGACCGGTGTCGACGTTCCAGGCTTCATAGGCATTGATCCACGGCGCCTGCTTCATGTCGCCCTTGCGCACCATGGGACCGGCTTCCATCGAGCTGTGAATCTCGTCGCCGGTGCGGTCGAGGAAGCCGGTGTTGATGAACACCACGCGTTCCTTGGCGGCACGGATGCACTCCTTGAGGTTGACGGTGGTGCGCCGCTCCTCGTCCATGATGCCCATCTTGATGGTCTTGCGGGGCATGCCGACAAGGCGCTCGACGCGGTCGAAGATCTCGACCGCAAAGGCGACTTCCTCGGGGCCGTGCATCTTCGGCTTGACGACATACATCGAGCCCGCGCGGGAGTTCATGCGACGCCCATTCTGGCCGACGTCGTGCAGGGCGATGAGTGCGGTAATCGCCGCATCCATGATGCCCTCGGGCACCTCGTGGCCATCGCGGTCGACGATCGCCGGGTTGGTCATCAGGTGGCCGACATTGCGCACCAGCATCAGCGAACGGCCGGGCAGCGAGACGGTGCCGCCATCGAGGCCGGTGTAGGAACGGTCGCCGTTCAGCTTGCGGGTGACCGGCTTGCCGCCCTTGTCGAAGGTTTCGGAGAGGTCTCCCCGCATCAGGCCGAGCCAGTTGCGGTAGACCACAACCTTGTCTTCGGCATCGACCGCGGCGACCGAATCCTCGCAGTCCTGGATGGTGGTCAGCACGGACTCCAGCACCATGTCGGCGATGCCGGCCGGGTCGGCCGTGCCGATCGCGCTGTCGCGGTTGACCACGACCTCGACATGCAGGCCGTTCTTCGCAAACAGCACGGCATCAGGATTCTTGGCCTCGCCGCGATAACCGGTGAACTGGGCCGCATCACGCAGACCGACCGAACCGGAAGCCGTCGTCAGAACGATCTTGCCGTCGGCAATCGAAAGCCCGGTCACATCAGACCAGATGCCAGATGCCAGCGGTGCCGACTGATCCAGAAACGCCTTGGCCCAGGCGATGACTTTCGCGCCGCGCCTGGGATTGTAGCCCTTGGTCTTCTCGGCGCCATCGGCATCGGAAATCGCGTCGGTGCCATAAAGCGCGTCATAGAGCGAACCCCAGCGCGCGTTGGCCGCGTTCAGCGCGTAACGCGCATTCATGACAGGCACCACAAGCTGCGGGCCGGCAACGGTGGCGATCTCGGCATCGACATTGTCGGTGGTCACAGCAAACGCCGGACCCTCTGGGACCAGGTAACCGATGTCGCTCAGGAACGCCTTGTAGGCGGCCATGTCGTGCGGGGCGCCATGCTTGCGGTACCAGGCGTCGAGCTTGAGCTGGAAGTCGTCGCGCTTTTCCAAAAGCGCCCGGTTCTTCGGACCAAGGTCATGCACGATCGCCGAAAACCCCTCCCAGAACGCATCGGCCTCGACACCCGTGCCGACAATCGCTTCGCCAACGAAGTCGTGGAGTTCGCGAGCGACGGAAAGGCCATGAAGGGAGACGCGGTCACTGATCCTGTTCATCATGTTCATGATCAAAACTCCCCCGTTTCAGGCCGCAATCGCGGCGTCGGTGCGGAACTCGCCTGAAATGGTCTCGGCGACCATCTGGGCGGTGGCGGCGGACAGCGTCCAGCCGAGATGGCCATGTCCGGTGTTGTAGAACACACCGGGCTGACGGCCCTTGCCGACCCTCGGCATCATGTTGGGCATCATCGGCCTTAGACCGGCCCAGGGCACGACGCGGTTGGTGTCGACGCCGGGAAACAGCATGCGGGTCCAATCGACCAGCGGCCTGACGCGGTCGTCGCGAATGTCACGGTTCATGCCGTTGAACTCGGCCGTGCCGGCGACACGGAAGCGTCCTTCGCCGAGGCGGCTGGTAACGATCTTGGCGCGGTCGTCGAGCAGGCTGACCCACGGCGCAGCAGCCTGGCTGCGCTCGTCGTCGAGGTGCACGGTGATGGAATAGCCCTTGACCGGATAGACATTGACCCGGTCGCCGAGCATCGCCGCGAAATGGCGGCTCGCCGAGCCTGCACAGACGACGATGCCATCGGCCTCGACCACCCTGTGATCCGGCTGGCCGTCAGCGCCATAAGTCGTGTAGCCGATGCAGAACACGCCATCGCGGGCGATCCGGTTGACGGTGGCGTCGAAGACGAAACGCGCGCCGCGCCGCTCGCAGGCCTTGGCCAGGCCAAAGGTGAACTTGTGGATGTCGCCGGTCGAATCCGACGGCGTGTAGAAGCCGCCATGGAAATCGCCATGCAAGGTCGGCTCGATCGACTTCACCTCGGCAGCGGTCACTGGCCGGCGATCCAGGCCGCCCTCGACCAGCATCGAGTTGACCTTCAGCGCATGCTGGAAGCTCGGTCTGTCCCAGTAGAAATGCAGGATGCCGCGCTGGATATGGTCGAAATCGATGTTCTCGCGCTCGGCAATGGCAAACAGGTGCTTGCGCGCGGCAATCGCCAGCCGCGTCGTCTCCACCGTGTTGTCACGATAATTCGCGATGTTGGAGACGAACTCGGCGAGCCAGGCATATTTGTGCCAGGTCGGCCTGGGGTTCATCAACAGCGGCGCATCGCTGCGCAGCATCCACTTCATGCCCTTGAGCAAGGTCGACCAGTGGTTCCAGACCTCGGCGTTGCTGGCCGACAACTGCCCGCCATTGGCGAACGACGTCTCCATGCCGGCATAACGCTGGCGGTCGATGACGGTAACGGAATAGCCGCGCTCCAGAAGCGCATAGGCTGTGGTAACGCCGGTGATACCGGCGCCGATAACGGCAATATGGGGCATTTTACTCTCCGCGAACAAAGTTGGGTGCGGGCCGAAACCCGCGGTTATTCCCCAATCTGTCGCTGTACCTGAGAGCTTAACCGCGACGGCCCGGCCGCTGCGGCTTTCCCCTTCGGTGGACGCTCGAGGCGCCTCTCTCCAGATCGTTCAACTGCATGGTCACTTGTGCCTGAGAGTTTCCTGGGGGGTTGCTCCGTCGGCGTCGGCCGGTGTGTCTAGCAGCGGCCGATCTCTCCCATGCAGCCTCTTGAACGCATGTCTTCTTAGCCGGCGCCGGCCCCTTCCGCAACGGCGGTCGCGGAAGGGCTACGGCATCAGTTACCTTCGTCGTAAAGCGTCGTGGTGGTCTCGACGCCATGCTCGTGCAGGCCTGCACGGACCACGGCGGCGGCAGCCAGTTCGCGCGCCTTGCGGCGGATACCCGGCTCGTCGACGCCCTGCACCTTGCCGTCGGCATAAAGCACCTTGCCGTCGACCCAGGTCTGGGTGATCGAGGCCGTCGAAGCCGAGAACACCAGCGCCTGCAGCGGGTCGTAGAACGGCGTCCACTCGACATGGTCGAGGTCGAACAGGATGAAGTCGGCCTTCTTGCCGATCTCCAGCGAGCCGATCTCGTCGTCCCACATCAAGGCACGAGCGCCTTCGATGGTCGCGGCACGCAGCGCCTGGCGCGCGGTGAAGATGTCGGGCTGCATGCGGGCGTCCTTGAACATGCCGGCAACCACCAGCATCTGCCGCATCAGGTTCATGTTGCCGGCGGCCGAAACACCATCGGTGCCGAGGCCTACCTTGACGCCAGCCTTGACCATCTCGGGATACTTGCCGATGGCGGTCGCGCCCTTGCCAAGCTTGAACGACGAGCATGGGCAGAAGGCGACGCTGGCGCCACGTTCAGCCAACAGCTTGACCTCGTCATCCGACACCGCGGCACCATGGGCGATGACAAGGTTCTTGCCGATGCCGCCGGCGCGGTCGATGCGGGTGATCGGCCAGCAGCCATACTTGCTTTCGCAGACCTTGGCTTCCTCGATCGAGGTGGCGAGGTGGTAGGTGGTACCGACGCCGAGCTTTTCGGCGAGCTTGACCGCGCCCACGTGCAGTTCGAGGCTGCAAGGCTCCTTGCCCTCGATGTTGACCCAGCAGCGGGCGCGGCCATCAAGCGTGTTGTTGTAGCGCAGGACGTTTTCCTCAAGCACCTTCAGCGCCGTCTGCGCATCGGGGAAGAAGTGGTGCTGGGCCATCTCCTCGGTCCAGCCGCGCGGCAACTCCGCCGGGCGATTATCGGCGGCGTGGCGGCCGGTGATGCCGCGGATGCCGGTCTTATCCATGGCGCGAATGACAACGCCCGGATCATATTGCGAACCCATGTCGAGGAAGCAGGTGGTGCCGCAACGCAGCATCTCGGTGATGCCGAGCAGCGCGCCCCAGTACTCATCCTCTTCCGTGATGTGGGCGTAGAACGGCTTGGCCCAGTGGAACACCCAGGCGCGGGTGTTGAGATTGTCGGGGAAGACCGCGCGCGACAAAGTCTCCGACAGGTGCACGTGGCTGTCGACGAAGCCCGGGCAAATGCCCAGCATCGTGCCGTCGATGACCTTGTCGAAGCTCTTGCCCTTGTGGCGCGCCGCCACCTCGTCGGCCAGGCCGATGTCGGCGATGCGGTCGTTTTCGACAACCACGCTGGCGTTGCGCAGCACCGTGTCGTTCTTGTCGACCGTGAAAGCGAAGTTCAGATTTTCGATCAGCGTACGCATGCGGCTCCACCCAGTGCTTTACCCACGGACCCTCCAGATCGCGTCGCCGGTCCGTGACGGCGGGCGAAGTGCCAAGTATTTCCCGCGTTCTTCAGACCGCGAAAAATGCTCTCAGATGCCTGCAGGCCATTCCGGACGGAAAACCGCTGGAATTGCCCTGTGCAGCCGGGCCAACAATCACCCCGGCCGCCATTTCGCAAGCCGCGATCCTTAGGCCACGGCCTTGACCTTGCCACCCTGCTTACCGGTACCGCAGAGGATCAGCCGGTCGGTGTCGGCGTAGTCGGACAAAAGTTCCGAACCCTTCGAAGTCACCAGCAGCATGTCCTTGTTCTGCATGCCGTAGCCATTGCCGGTGTCGTAGCAGAGCGGCTCGAAGCCGAGCACCATGTTCTCTTCCAGCGGCGCGTCGCTGCCCGGCTTGCCAAGCACCGGCGTCATGCCGAGATAGGGGTCTTCGTGCAGGTGCAGGCCAATGCCGTGGCCGACGAACGAGATCGGCGGCAGGTTGAGCTTGGCGAGCTTGGCGATGAAGGCATCGTAGATCTCGCGGCAGCTGGCGCCCGGCTTCACCTTCTCCATGATCTCATATTTGCATTCGACCAGGTGAGCCCAGATCTTGTCGGCCATGGGCGGCGCCTCGCCGACGATGGCCGTGCGGCAGACGCCGGCCTGGTAGCCGTTGATGACCGAGAAGATTTCGACGCGGCAGACGTCGCCGCGCTTGAGGATGCGGTCGGATGGGCCGACATTGGGCAGCACCGAACGTTCGCCGGTGGCAACGATCAGAAGCTTGAAGTGCTCGGCGCCGAGCGAATAGACGTTGCGGGTCAGGTGGCCGGCAATGTCCATCTCGGAGTCGCCTGCGTCAACGATGGCCAGCGTGTCGGTGATCGCCTGATCGGCGATGCGCGACAGCTTGGAGAGCAGCGCGATTTCTTCCGCTGTCTTGATCTGACGCAACCGCGCCAGGATCGGCTCGGCATGCTCGAAACGGGTGCCGGGCATCGCAGCAATCAAGCGGGCGAAGTCGCCTGCCGGGAGGTAGTCCATCTCGAGGCCGATGCGCGCCTTGGCAAGGCCGAGACCAGAGAGCTGGTCAGCCAGGACCAGCATCGGATCGTCGGAAAATTCGGCCCAGATGCGGGCCGGCATGTCAGGCAGCCGGCGCTTGATGGTCGAGGCCTCCATGTCGACGCCGAAGATCGCGGTGCGGCCGTCAGCGGTGACGATGGTCATCGCATGGCGGTGACGGATCAGCGGCTGCGACGGCACGACGAAGCCTGCGGTGTAGGCGAAGTTTTCAGGCGACGAGCAGATGATGGCGTCGAGCCCATGCTCCGCCATTGCCCTGACCTGCTTCGCTACGATTTCTGCCCGCATGATTTGTTCCTCTCCTTGAGTTTCTTGACCGGCGCTCAGTCGCGCACGCGGTATTTTTCGACCTTGGCGAGGTCGACATCGATGCCCATGCCGGGGCCTGACGGCACGACGACCGCGCCATCGACCACCTGCATCGGCTCGACCAGAAGGTCGTCCTTGTAGTAGATGCCGCCGACCTGGCCGTGCTGCGCCTCGGCAGGCGTCGAGATCGGGATGACGCAGGACAGCGTCGCTGCCGGCGAAGCAGCCGCGACCTGGACGTTCGCCAGGTTGCCGATGCCAGTCTCGATCGAGCCATTGACGTTGCAGATGATGCCGGCGGCGCGGCAGACCGCGCCGACCTCCATCGCCTTGTAGAGGCCGCCGGCCTTTGTGGTGTAGATCGAGATAATCTGGATGCCGCCGTTCTGGATGATCTGGATGGCGTCATGCGCGTTCCATGCCGACTCGTCGGCCATGACAGGCGCATCGATACGGCGGCCGACCTCGGCGATGCGCTCGATGCCCATCACCGGCTGCTCGACATATTTGAGCCGGTACTTTTCCATCTGGCGCACTGTCTGCACCGCCTCACCCGGCGTCTTGTAGCCTTCATTGGCGTCGACGCAGATTTCCATCGCCTCGCCGGCCGCCTCGCGGACCGCAGCGACCATCTTGACGTCGCGCGCCGGGTCGACGCCGATCTTGACCTTGATCGTCTTGATGCCCTCTTCGGCGAGCTTTGCCGCCTCGACCTTGGCCTCGTCGATCGAGATCAGGCCGATCGAATGGGTGATGGCGACCTTGTCGCGCGCCTTGCCGCCGAGCAGCGTGTGGACGGGAACGTTGAGCCAGCGGCCGGCAAGGTCGTAGGCTGCGAATTCGACGGCTGCCTTGGAATAGGGATAGCCGCGGATGATGGCGTCCATACGGGCATGCAGTTCGGCGAAGTTGCCAAGCTCGAGACCGATGATGGCGGGCGCCAGATAGGTTTCGATGACGCTGCGGGTGATCATCGCCGACTCGCCGAAGTAGCGGCCGAACTCGCCGCCCCAGTCCTTCAGCGCCGGTGCCTCGCCCCAGCCGACCCGGCCGTCGCTGTCGGTCATCTTGACCATGACATAGCGGCCAATGACCTCGGTCAGGCCGGCCCATTTGTGCTCGCGCCGCGTCGGCAGTTGAACAATCAGCGTTTCGATGGACTTGATCGTGGGCACGGGGCTTACCTTTTCCTTGTCACCGCAGAGGCATCTCTGTACGATGCGATCATCTAGTGTGATCACACTTTATGATCATATTTTTGGATGTCAAGCGATGCACGGATCGAATTTTGCCGCCGGCGGCGCGGACACCACGGGCGACACGACACGAGGAGGGAAAAGATGATTGTCGAGGCGACCAACTACTTCGCCAGGGAAGGCCAGGCGGGAGAGGTTCTCGAGCAGCGCCGCAGGGCGACGGAGATCAGGCGCAGTCTTGGGCTGGAGCCGGGACGCATCCTGGTAAGGCTGGAAGGCAGCGGTCCCGATGTCAGGTGGGAATGCAGCTTCCCTTCAAAGGAAGCCTATGACGCCGACCGCGCCGCACGTGCGGCATCGCCCGACTTCGAGGCCGCGCGCAAGCAGATGCATAGCCTGCTCGAAAAGTTCGAACGGCACGTCAGCATCGAAGACGCTCCAACGCGGTGAGCGGCTTGTAGGCAGGGGCGGCTGGACCTAGCGGCCTCGGCCTGTCAGTCGTCAAGGAAAGCGCCATAGCCAATGACTTGCGTCCTGCGCTGGCGGCCGGACCAGGGCGGGCATCCGCATTCCGGGAGACGGGACAACGAACCCGCACCGTCGGCGCCCAACTTACATAGTGAGTGGGATCAACGGAGCTGCGGGTTGTTGGGAGAATGGCGCGCCCGAAAGGATTCGAACCTCTGACCCCCAGATTCGTAGTCTGGTGCTCTATCCAGCTGAGCTACGGGCGCGCAACAGGCCATAAAAGTAACGGCCAGGAAGCTCCGGTCAATCGACCGCAGCGACCGGCGCTAACTAGCCCCTGACTTGGCGAATTGCAAGCCGCCGCATTCAAACTTTCTGGGAAAACCTGCCGACGCCCCGCACGCTGTCGAAGAGGTGCTGCCAAAGTTGCTGTCGGTCGGACGCTGAAGCCGATGTGGGCAGGCTATTTTCTGCCACATATGGCACGCGGATCACCTTCGCTGTGACAACGGCCTGATCGTCGTCGCGCCCATGATCGCCTTGGCAACCTGCCGCCGCACATTGGGCAACCGGGCACCTGCTCCCGAAGCAGGCATTGTCACCGGCAAAGACCAGGGATGACCTTACGGCACTTGAAGTTGTGCGCGATTGCGATCGACGTGTATGCTGCTATCCGAAACGTCGCTTTTTTCTCGGCAAAGGCCTCGATCATGCCAGACAAGCCCAAAGAAAACCTCGATCGCCGCGACTTCATGATCGCATCCATTGCCACTGTCGGCGCATCAGCTGTCCTTGCGGCCAATGTTGGTTCGGCAAGCGCCCAGGACGCGGCGGCACCTGCCGGCGCGACATCGGGAGCACCATCGGCAACGGTCTACACTGGCGACGTAATCCAGGGAAAGAAAGTCGTCAGCGCGCTCGACGTCAACGACCTGGAGCCCGGCAAGAAGCACCTTTTGTACTTTCAGGGCGTACAGATGCCGACCGGACAGCACTGGCATGTGTCCGTGACGGTCGCCAGGGGCGCCAAGCCCGGCAAGCGCGTCGTCCTGACCAGTGGTGTGCATGGCGACGAGATGAGTTCCGTACATACGGTCCATACGGTGATGAACCAGCTCGATCCGGCTGAGATGTCGGGCACGGTGATGGCGGTCACTGATGTGTCCCGCCCGGCGATCGAAGGCATGCAGCGCCGATGGCCCAATTTCGGCAGGGGCAATGACCTGATCGACATGAACAGGGAATGGCCCGGCAACGAGAACGGCGCGACAGCGCCCAGCCGGCACGCCGGGCTGCTGTTCAACCGGCTGCTGCGGCCGAACGCCGACGCCGCGATCGACTTCCACACTGGGACAACCGGATTCGATGTCACCGCGTTCAACATCGGCGGCACGGATGTGCCCGAGATCAAGGCGATGCTGGAACTCTATCCAGTCGGCCAGATCTTCGACAGCCATGTCTATCCCGGTGTCCTGCACAACGCCTTCGTCGACGCCGGCATTCCGGCCTTTTGCCCGGAGATCGGCGCCGCGCGCGTGCTCGACCTCGAGATGATCTCGCTGTTCGTCGAAGGAACGATGAACGTCCTCAAGCATCATGGCATCGTGGCGGGGCCGATGGGACGCACGGGCAAGGACGTGGATGTCTTTGTCGGCAACAGCGCGTTCCCGGTCCTGGCAACCCATGGCGGGCTGGTCGAGCATCTGGTCAAGCTCAACGACAAGGTCGAAGCCGGACAGAAGGTAGCCATCCAGCGCAACAGCTTCGGCGAAGTAGTTGCGGAATATACAAGCGCCGTGGCGGGAGAAGTGACGGGCCAGCGCAGCGACGCAATGTCCGAGCCAGGGAACCCTCTGATATTCATCCTTTTCAACAAGGCGCCGCCGGAGGGCGTCGAGGTCTATCCCGAGTAATCCACGCGGGGGTCGTATTTCCGAAAGACGTGTTGATCGCTGCTTGTCTTGGTAGACTGGCGTTCGCAACGAGCTGGCGAGCAAGCTCTGGCCCATCGAGCAGAGACGCGAGCGTCCGCTTAGTTCCGTAGTGGCGGAGATAGTGGCGCACCGGAGGGGATGAAACTGGCACCGCTATGTCGTCGCGGGGGCTTTGTAGTTAATGAAACGCTTGTCATGCGTGAGAGCAACGCCATGCTGGAAAGCGGACCATCTACTGATTTCACAAAGTACAATAGCGTTGTAACTAGAGGGGGGCGTAATGACGAGCGGAACGGACATTCTTGATGCCGTCGTCATCGGTGCCGGTTGGGCGGGGCTAGGCGTCAGCCATGCGCTGGCGCAGCGCGGCTTGCGTCATAGAGTGTTGGAGCGAGGTCGCATCGGTGAGACTTGGCGGACCCAGCGCTGGGACTCCTTTCGGGTAAACACACCTAACAGCCAAACGGTCATGCCCGGGGATACCTATGTCGGCCCGGATCCCGACGGTGCAATGACAAGCGGCGAGCTTGTCGCGCAGTTGGAGGACTATGCCGGCCGGTATGGCCTGCCGGTGGAAACCGGTACGCCGGTGACCGACCTTGTTGTGAGCGATGGCCTGTACCGGCTGGCTGTTCCGAGCGGCTCCCTGTGGGCGAGGAATGTGGTGATCGCTAGCAGTAACCAGAATTGCCCGGAGCGCCCGCCTTTCTCTGCCTTGTTGCCGCCCGAGGTCAAACAGATTGATGCATCGGCCTACCGCAACCCGTCTGGTCTCGACAGTGGAGCCGTGCTGGTGGTCGGTAGCGCCCAGTCGGGTGGCCAAATCGCCGAGGACTTGGTCCAGGCGGGGCGAACTGTGTTTCTTGCAACAGGCCGAGTCGGCCGGCTGCCCCGAATGTACCGAGGTACTCACATCAGTGTCTGGATGGTTCTTACCGGACTGATAGATGTGACGCGCACGGAACTGCTTCAACAGGGGCCTATCCCGGGAAGGGCGCTGACAGGAGCGCTCCATACGATCAGCCTGCAATCCCTCAGTGCGCAAGGCGTTGTCTTGCTGGGTCGGCTCACCGGCGTCGACGACGGCAGCCTCTCGTTCAGCGACGAGGCAGAAGCGCATGTTCGCCATGCGGACGAGGGTTCCGCTAAACTTCGAAGCCAGATCGACGAGTACATCGCGCGCAACGGCATCGATGCCCCTAGGGCTGAGCCGGACCCGGCGGAGGCGATTGGCGCGATCCTGCCGAATCCGCCGATCCGATCAATCGACCTCGCCGCGCGGGGGATCACGACGGTGATCTGGTGCACCGGGTTCAGAGGGGATTTCGGCTGGGTGCGCGTTCCCAACGTGCTCGATGCGCGAGGGCAACCATTGCACGAGAACGGGTTTGCGGGCGCCCCTGGCGTCTATTTTGCCGGCCTGCCTTTCGCGATCTCTCGGCGGTCGGGCACAATATTGGCAATCGCGGAGGAAGCAGCCCTGTTGGCCGAAGATATCAAGCGTCGCCTAGACACCTGCATCTGACGTCCCGATTCAGTGATGCCGACTCTAAGCGAAGATCCTCCGGTAGGCGGCTTCCTCCTCTCGCGAGCTTCAAGCCACAAAGGTGGGTGGCCGCAGAGGGTCAATAGCGGAACTCGGTGCCCAGCTTTGTTCCGGAACGGTGGAAAATTGGCGCGCCCGAAAGGATTCGAACCTCTGACCCCCAGATTCGTAGTCTGGTGCTCTATCCAGCTGAGCTACGGGCGCGCATCAGGCCATCTGCAATGGCCGGGTCGTTTCGATCAATGGACCGCAGCGACCGGCGCTACCTAGCGGCTGGCTTTGTGAAATGCAAGCCGGCGCCGGCAAAGTTTTTTACAGTGACGGCCGGACGCAATTGCCCGGCCGTTCGCCTCGCGATACCCCAGCGGATGCCGTCAGTGCGACAACAGGACAGGGAGTCGCAGGTCGCTCAGGATGCCTTCGGTTGCGCCGCCGAGCACGAAGTCACGCACACGGGAATGGCCATAGCCGCCCATAACCAACAGCTGTGCACCCACCGACATCGCGGCTTCCTGGAGGGTGACGCCGATGGAGGAGCTGCCGATTCGGGTCGGAACCGCCTCCGCTGCGAGGCCGCGCTGGCGCAGGCCAGCGGCAAGCCGTTCGGCGGCGTCGGCGTCGCGCAGCTTCTTTTCATTGAGCACGGTAATCACAGAAATCCTGGACGCCTTCTCCAGGAAAGGGCGTGCATCGGCGACAGCGCGCGCTGCAACCCGACTGCCATCCCAAGCGATGGCGACATGATCGATAGCGCCTACAGCCGAAAGGCTCGGCAAGATTACAGCCGGACGGCCGGCACCGAAGACAACCGCCTCGGCAAGCATGCGTGAGGTCTGATTGCCCGCTTCCCAGCCAAGCAGCGCGAGGTCGAAATAGCGGGCTCGTTCGCAAGCCGCCTCGCCAAGGGCTGCGACTGGCACTGCTATCTCACCGATGGCGACCTCGACCCCGGCTTCTTTCGCACTCGTCTCCACGACTGCGAGAAGTTGCTTGCCATGCCTGCGGCTGGAAGCCTCGGCATCGCGGATCATCTGTGGTGTATCGAGCAGCAGTTTCGAAAGCGCGTTGGAAACCTGCGGAATGGCCGGATTAAGTACCACCGCATGCAGTTCCGCATTGAACTGGGCTGCGATCGACGCCGCGCTCGGTGCCACTGCCTCGGAATTGGCCTCTGGATAGGTGGCAAGCGGAAGGAAGAAATGCGGCTTCATCGGAGTACTCCCTTGGTTTGACGCGCTCGACCTTGCAGCGTCGGAGCGCATTCAAATGAGACTACCCTATTTCTCCCCGCCTCGCCTTGAGCTGGATCAAGACGTCACGCCGGCCGGCGCATGCCTTGGCGCGCCTCGTCGAGGCGAACGGGCTGGTCGGGGATGGTGACGGCGAAAACGGTGCGGCCACCAGCGCTTTCGACAAGTTCCAGCGAGCCGCCATGCGCGCGCACCAGCTCGTAGGCGATGGCGAGGCCAAGCCCGGTGCCGCCGCTGCGGGCGGAGCCACGGAAGGCGGCGAACAGGTTCTCGCGCGCCTTTTGCGGCAGGCCCGGGCCAGTGTCGGCGACGAGGATGCGGCTGACGCTGCCCTCGCGCTCGGCATAGACAGTCAGGCGATTGACAATGGCGCTGTCGGCGGCACCGGCCATCGCCTGCACGGCGTTACGGCACAGATTGGTCAGCACTCTGAACAGCTGGTCCGGATCGGCCTCGATCTCGAACTCGGTGTCGACGGCATTGAAGAACTCGATGCCCGATTCGGGCTCGAGGCCGAGCAGGCCATGCACGTCGTCGACAAGCTGGCTGAGCCGAAGGCGTCGGCGCGCCGGCGCCGGCTCCTGAGCACGACCGTAAGACAGCACGTTCTCCGAATAGGCAACGGCGCGGTCAAGCGTCCGCAGCAGTTTCGGCGCGAAGGCCTGGACGGCCGGATCCTTGACCATGCGCAGGCGGTCGGACATCAGCTGGGCCGAAGCCAGGATGTTGCGCATGTCGTGATTGATCTTCGATACAGCGAGGCCCAGGTCGGCGAGGTGCTTCTGCTCGTGCAGCATTTTTTGCAGATGCATCTGCATCGCCGCCAGTTCGCGCTCGGCCAGGCCGATCTCGTCGGAACGTGGCTCCGGAACGATGACCCCGGTTGGGTCGTCGGGCGCGTCGGAAAAGGTCAGCATCGAACGCGTCATGGCGCGGATGGGCTTGATCATGATGCGGTCGATGGCGGCATAGACAAGAGCCGCGGTGAACAGCGAAATCAACAGCGAGACGAAAACGATATAGCGCGCGTTGGCGAGCATGGCGCGATGCAGCCGGTAATCCGGAATGACGAGCTCGAATTCCTTGGCGCTCTCGCCGACCCGGCCGTAGACGCGCAGCATGCGGTTGCCGCCAAACAACAGCGTGTCGATCGCGTCAGGCATCGAGCCCAGCACGCCAGACTTTGCGATGTCGATATGTTCGTCGACCTCCGGCGGCATGTCGGCGACGACAAGCAAGCGCGACACGCCGCCGTCGCGCACGGCGATCGCCTTGGCGCCGATGGCGGCCAGCACGTCGTTCTGCGCTGCACGCGACAACGAAGTCGGGTCGCCTTGCACCAGAATGGTCGCAACAGCAGCTGCCGTCGCCAGCCGCTCCTCGAGCCAGCGCAGGCGGAAGGTGGCGATAGAGGGCAGAAAGAACAGAACTTCGGCGAACAGCACGAAAGCGATGGTCAAAAGCAGCAGTTTGGCCGACAGGCCGCGCGAAAGCGGAACCGAACGGTCCGCCTGCTTTCCGGCATATGCACCGGTATCGGCTGCTTCTGTCATGCTGTTCTTTGCTGCGAGGCCAGTGCGAGAATGATGCGCTTCGGACTAAAATGAGCACGAACTACCTTGCATCCCCTTCATGGCAAAGATAGGCGATCGCAACGCAGTTGCAAATTCCGCACTGCAAAATGTCGAAGCCGCTCCGCTGTCCCCTGTCTTCTGCTGACAATGCAAATCAACCTTTGGTGGCGCCGGACCGAGCGGATTGACTTCGCGGTACCTTCTTTCTATAAGCCCGCACACGCTCGGGCCCCGCTTCCGGCGCGGTTTCTGATCGCGTCGAAGTCAGCCCAGCTAAGCTCCTGTTACAGTGTGACAGAATCAAGAAGGGCCGCACCCCGCGGTATAAAAACAAATGAAGCGTACCTACCAACCGTCGAAACTCGTCCGTAAGCGCCGCCATGGTTTCCGTGCTCGCATGGCTACCAAGGGCGGTCGTGGCGTCGTCGCAGCTCGCCGCAATCGCGGCCGCAAGCGGCTCTCCGCCTAAGCCATAGGCGGGAACCTTGCCCGCTGACGGCAAGCCAGAGGGGTCTGCTCCGCATGGACGCGGCCCCGAACGGCTTCTGAAAAGAAAACAGTTTCTGGCCGTCCGCCGCGGTGACAAGCGGCGCGGGCGGTTTTTTCTCGTCGAGGTTATGGACCGCGACGACAGTGCGGGGCCGCGGGTCGGCTATACCGTCACCAAGAAGGTCGGCAACGCGGTTGTCCGCAATCGCGTCAAGCGGCGCCTCAGGGAAGCCGTTCGTACACATGCCGCAGGTGACATGGCCGCCGGCAAAGACTATGTGATCGTCGGGCGCGAAGACGTGCTCACCGCCCCTTTCGGCCAGATCACGGCCGAACTTTCTCGGCGCATTCGCGGAACGCGATAAGGGCTTTCGATGGAAAACAACCGTAATTTCTTTATCACCATCGCCTTGTCGGTGCTGATCCTGACGCTCTGGCAGGTGTTCTACATGAACCCTCGCGTCGAAGCGCAGCGCGAAACCGCGCGCATCGAAGCCGAGCGCGTAGCCGAGCAGCAGAAGGCTGCGCAGCCCGCTGGTACTGCGCCGGGCGCCAGCACCGGCATGACCGCGACCCCGCAAGCGGGTGTTCCCGGCACGACGACGGCCCAAGCGGCAGTGGTCGACCGTGCCCAGGCGCTTGCCGCATCCGGCCGCATCGCGCTCGACACGCCGAGCCTCAAGGGTTCGATCAACCTGACCGGAGCGCGTATCGACGACATCAGCCTCAAGCACTACCGCGTCGCCGTCGAACCGAATTCACCCGTCATCGAGCTATTGAACCCGCAGGCACTGCCGTCGGGCTTCTACAGCGAGATCGGCTTCGTCGGCAGCGAAGCGACTGGCGCGGTTCCCGGTCCCGACACCGTCTGGACGGCCGAGGCCAATGCGACGCTGACGCCGGCAACGCCGGTGACGCTGACCTACATCAACGACAAGGGCCTGACCTTCAAGCGCACCATCGCTGTTGACCAGAACTACATGTTCACGGTGACCGATACGGTGGCGAATGCCGGCAGCAACGACGTCGCCCTGTCGAACTACGGCCGCCTCACCCGCTTCGACAAGCCGCTGCATGCCTCGACCTACGTGCTGCACGAAGGCCTGATCGGCGTGACCGGCACCGAAGGCCTGCAGGAAATCAACTACGCCACCATCGAGGATGACAAGCAGGTTCTGCCTGGCAAGTCGACCGATGGCTGGCTCGGCATTACCGACAAGTACTGGGCTGCCACACTGGTCCCCTCGGGCAAGCAGCCGTTCCAGCCGCGTTTTTCCTACTTCGAAGACGGCCGCCCGCGCTACCAGGCCGACTTCATGACCGACCCGATCACGGTCGCAGCCGGTCAGTCGGCAACCGTCGAGACGCTTGTCTTCGCCGGCGCCAAGGAAGTGGCCAAGATCAACGCCTATGAGAAGGATCGCCAGATCCGCCAGTTCGAGCTTCTGATCGACTGGGGCTGGTTCTACTTCATCACCAAGCCGATGTTCTGGCTCATCGACACGCTCTACAAGATGCTCGGCAATTTCGGTTTGGCGATCCTCGCCACCACCGTCATCGTCAAGGCCATCTTCTTCCCGCTCGCCAACAAGTCATACAAGTCGATGGCGAACATGAAGATGGTGCAGCCCAAGATGCTGGAAATCCGCGAAAAGTACGCGGACGACAAGATGAAGCAGCAGCAGGCGATGATGGAGCTGTACAAGACCGAGAAGATCAATCCGCTGGCCGGCTGCTGGCCGGTGCTGATCCAGATCCCGGTGTTCTTCGCGCTCTACAAGGTGCTCTACGTCACCATCGAAATGCGCCATGCGCCGTTCTTCGGCTGGATCCACGACCTGGCCGCACCCGATCCGACGTCGATCTTCAACCTGTTCGGCCTGCTGCCGTGGGACGTGCCCGCCTTCCTGCTGATCGGCGTCTGGCCGCTGATCATGGGCGTGACCATGTTCCTGCAGATGCGCATGAACCCGACGCCTCCGGATCCGACCCAGGCGATGATCTTCACCTGGATGCCGATCCTGTTCACCTTCATGCTGGCGTCGTTCCCGGCGGGCCTCGTCATCTACTGGGCGTGGAACAACTCGCTGTCGATCCTGCAGCAGGGCGTGATCATGAAGCGCCAGGGCGCCAAGATCGAGCTGTGGGACAACCTGGTGGCGTTGTTCAAGAAGAAACCGACACCGGCGGAATAGCCAGCCGTTCGGGACCAAACGAAAAGGCCCCCGGAAATTTCCGGGGGCCTTTTTGCATTTTGAGGAATTTTTCTTCAACTGGAGGCTGAAACTTTTGCGCTGGTGGCAGCGTAGCTGAGCGATGCCTCCCAAGCATTAGCCTGCGGGGTGGCGGTTTCTGACCATCCCCCCCGGTCAGAATTGAACCGTCTCGGCAAAGGCCGGGGTTCCGCAGCCCTTGCGGAACCCCGGTTTGCACCTCGATCGAAGGTGCCGGGGTCTTCCTTGCAAAAACCGGATCTCGAAGATCATCGCCGCCGATGTCTTCGTCGCGGATCGCGCTATACTGGTATCGACGCGCATAATATGGATGAGACGCCATGCCCGGACCCAACCCCGCGATCAAGCACCCGATACCGATGCACAAGCGTGTCGGTTTCCTCAAATCCCTCGTCGACGCAGAGAACATCGAGATCGGCGACTTCACCTATTACGACGATCCCGACGGTCCTGATCTGTTCCAGCAGAAATGCGTGCTGCACCACTACCCGTTCATCGGCGACAAGCTGATTATCGGAAAGTTCTGCGCCATCGCCGAGGGCGCCCGCTTCATCATGAACGGCGCCAACCACGCCATGTCAGGGTTTTCGACCTACCCGTTCAATATATTTGGCCACGGCTGGGAAGAAGGCTTCGACGTTGCCACCTGGCAGCAAGAGGTGCGTGGCGATACTGTGCTCGGCAATGACGTCTGGATCGGCATGGAAGCGGTGATCCTGCCGGGGGTCCATATCGGTCATGGCGCCATCGTTGCTGCGAAATCGGTTGTCAGCAGGCACGTACCGCCTTATGCGATCGTAGCCGGCAATCCTTCCGTCGTGGTCAAGAAGCGTTTCGACGACAAGACCATCGAACGGCTTCTGACGATTGCCTGGTGGGATTGGCCGGTGGACAAGATCGGCCGCAACCTCAATGCCATTCGCGGCTCGGATATTTCTCTGCTGGAGGCAGCGGCTTGAACGAACATACGACCAACGGCCCGGTGGATACCGAGCTTTTCAAGCGGCCATGGATCTTCATCCGCGGCGTACCCGCCATGAAGTTCCTGCCGCCCGAAGGGCCACCGGAGATCGCCTTCGCTGGCCGTTCGAATGTCGGCAAGTCGTCGCTGATCAATGCGCTGGTTCGCCACGGCGGGCTGGCACGCACCTCGAACACGCCGGGGCGCACCCAGGAGCTCAACTACTTCGTGCCCGACGGCTACTCCGGCGAAGCCGGCGACCTGCCGCCAATGGCCCTGGTCGACATGCCCGGCTACGGCTATGCCCAGGCGCCGAAGGAACAGGTCGACCAGTGGACCAAGCTGGTGTTCGACTATCTGCGCGGGCGGGTGACGCTCAAGCGCGTCTATTTGCTGATCGATTCCCGCCACGGCATCAAGAAGAACGACGAAGACGTTCTGACCCTGCTCGACAAGGCGGCAATCTCCTACCAGATCGTCCTGACCAAGACCGACAAGATCAAGGCCGCCGGCGTGCCGCCACTGATCGAGGACACACTCCTGAAGATCAAGAAGCGCGCCGCCGCCTTCCCGACCGTACTGGCAACCTCGTCCGAGAAGAACGAAGGCCTGGACGAACTGCGCGCGGCGATCGCGCTGGTGGTCAACGGCGGCTGATCGCTGCCGCCGTTGCGTGCACCCTGAGGCAAACCGGCCTCAGGCCTGCGTCACCTCGTGGACGACCTGGTAGTAGCCAGGCACCGCGCTCTCGATCAGCGGCCCGACCTTCGCGATATGTTCGGCGAAGCCTTGCGTCTGATGCACGCGCTTGTGATCGGCGACCGAATCGAAGGTGCTGATCATGATAGCCGTACTGCCGTCGATCGAACGATGCAGGCGGCTGCCTCTCCAACCCGGAACGTTCCCGACCGAACGACCCAGATTGATCTTCTGCAGGGCGATGAACTCGTCCAGCTTGCCCGGCTTCAGGGTGAAGATGTTGACGAACGCCACCGGGCCGTTCTGTTCGCTCTCTGCATTCTGGCTCATTGCTGCTCTCCTGTTTCCACTCTGGAATTTCGCGAGAGCGCATCAGTGCAACCTCAAGGTATATTGAGGTCAAGAGAAATATTCGGGCAAGGATCAAGCCGCTGCGGCCCTGAACGTCAGTGCCAGGCCGTTGATGCAGTGGCGCTTGCCGGTCGGCGGCGGGCCGTCGTCGAAGATGTGGCCGAAATGGCCACCGCAACGGCTGCAGTGCACTTCGGTGCGGGTCATCAACATCGACGTGTCGACATTGGTGCCGATCGAATTGGGCAACGCGTCCCAGAAGCTCGGCCAACCGGTGCCGGAATCGAACTTGGTGTCGGACGAATAGGCAGCCAGGTCGCAGCCGGCGCAGTTGAACGTGCCCTTGCGGTGCTCCTTGAGCAACGGGCTCGTCCATGGCCGTTCGGTATCTTCCTGACGCAGCACGGCGAACGCGGCAGGAGCAAGAATGGCGCGCCACTGCGCTTCGGTCTTGGTGACCTCGAAGCTTTCGGCCAAAGCCGCGCCGGCAATGGTCAGCCGCCTTGAGATCATGAAACCGGCAACAACGGCGATCGCGGCACTGCCCAACAGGAATGAACGGCGGTCCATGGCATTTCTCCTGGCCGACCATAGGTCGGCGACGCATCACGGCGAAATCAACAGGGCTTGAGGCCTCTCGCCCGCGTCTCGGGCCAGCGCTCTACAGACCACGCCCCGCAACGGTGACCGTTGCGGGGCGCGTTGCCGATTGCGCGAGCCTCAGGGAGCGACAGCGTCGCATAACCACGCTGCCCCCCGGGCTTACATCTTGGGCAGCAGAACCTTGTCGATGACATGGATGACGCCGTTCGACTGTTCGACATTGGCGATGGTGACGTTGGCAACGTTGCCATTTTCATCCTCGACCGTCACCTTGTCGCCGTCATATTTGGCGGTCCAGGTGCAGCCGCCGACGGTCTTGACGGGGTGCGCACCCTTGTCGTCATCGACCATCTTCTTGATATCGGCGGCCATCGCCTTGGCGCCAACGACATGGCAGGTCAGGATCTTGGTCAGCTTGTCCTTGTTCTCGGGCTTGAGCAGGGTCTCGACCGTACCGGCCGGAAGAGCCGCGAAGGCCTCGTTGGTCGGCGCGAAGACAGTGAACGGGCCCTTGCCCTGAAGCGTCTCGACCAGGCCGGCTGCCTTCACCGCGGCGACGAGCGTGGTGTGGTCCTTCGAATTCACCGCGTTCTCGACGATGTTCTTGTCGGCGAACATCGCGGCACCGCCAACCATCGGGTTTTCGGCATAAGCAACAGTGGCGAGAGCGGAAAAGGCACCGGCGAGCAAAGCGAGAGAGATCTTACGCATAGTGTAACTCCTTGGATTGTTTCCCGAATTGGAAAGGCACAAGGAGTTACGGATATGAGATTAGATAGTTTCACTTTCTTGAGAGAAATATTTTATTTCTTCAAATCTAATCTTTGCAAATCTTATAGGTACGGCCTGCAACGGGAAAAGTTTCAGCCCGTCGCAAATATGAGCAAACTTTCCTGGATTAGATGTCGCGCAGGTCGCCGGCGGCAACGACCGGGCCGGTCGGCTGGCCGGTCGGCGAGCCGCCCGTCGGCTCGAGGCTGACGGCCAGCACGGCTCCCGCGGCGAGCTTGCCGCGCATGTCCTGCTTGATCGGCATATGGATGGTCGCACCAGCCGGGATCACACCCAGCGATACTGGCGGATTGGCGCCCTCGATCATCCACAATTCGAAATCCTTGTTGGCACCACGTTCGCCGGCGACATGGGAAAGGCCGACCTCGCCCGTGGAGGCATCGTACATGACCATGTACTTGACGTCGCTGCCATCGGCGGCGAGCGATGCCACGCGCCGCTCCTGCGGCAACTCGGCGGGCGGATTGATGTAGGGGACAGCGATATAAAGGGCGAGCGCAGCGACAGCTGCCGTAGCGAGGCCGCGCCAGAAGGCGAGGCTGGCCCACAGGCCCGCGGAGGGCTGCGAGCTTGGCGCCGGCGACGTCGCGGTTGCGGTGAACAACCTGCGGTCGATCGCCGGCTTGACCGAGGCCGGGGCCTCGATTTCCGGGTAGGCGGCGGCGAGCGGTGCGAAATGCACCTCCCACCGGTCGACCATGCGGGCGAAACCAGGCTCGCCGTCGATGCGGGCGCTGGCCTGACGCCGCTCGTCGGCAGGCAGGACACCGAGAACGTATTCGGCGGCGACCAGATCGTCGCCTCCACGTTCTTGTCCATTGTCTTGCGCGAGCGTCATCTTTCCAGACATTCCCTAAGTTTGAGCAGGCTGCGGCGCAGCCAGGTACGCATGGTGTTGAGCGGCACGCCGTGGCGGTCCGCGAGTTCGTTATAACTCTCCCCCTTGAGATAGGCGCCGCGAACCGCGGCGGCCTTGTCCTTCTCCAGTTCTTCCAGGCAGCCATGGATGCGCTCGGCTTCGCCGCCCGCTATTGCTGCGGCCTCTGGCCCCGGCCCCGGATCCGCAACCTCAAGCGCCTCGTCAATCGCGAGAGGCGCCTGACGCCGCGCCCGTATACGATCGATCGCATGATTGCGCGCGATTGCTACGAGCCACGAAATGGGGCTGAGATCAGAAACTGCGAAGCGGTCCGCTTTCGTCCAGATCTTGACGAAGACCTCTTGCAGCGCTTCCTCGGCATCTGCCCTGTCATTCAATACACGCAGACAGACCCCGAAAAGTTTCGAGCTCGTCTGCCGGTAGAGCAAATCAAAGGCCGCACGGTCCTTCATCGAGGTCCGAACAATCAGCTTGGTGATGTCCTGCGGCGTCATGCCCGCCAAGTTACGTCGCGCGAAACGAATTGCAACTGCTGTTTAAACCGCGTGGACCACTGCAACCGGTTTCAGCGATGCATGAGGCACGGCGCCGCAGATGCGCCGACCCCATCGAACCATTTGCCCCCTGCCCGGTTTCCGGCTAAGACCGCGCCGACCTTTTCCACCGATCCGGGACCATGCCGATGACGACGAACGTCGCCGCCACCGCCGAAATGCAGGCTGCCCTGCTCTCCGCGGCCTTGCCCTATATGCAGCGCTACGAAAACAAGACCGTCGTGGTGAAATATGGCGGCCACGCCATGGGCAATGTCGAGCTCGGCCGCGCCTTTGCCCGCGACATCGCTTTACTGAAGCAATCCGGCGTCAACCCGATCGTCGTGCACGGCGGCGGCCCGCAGATCGGCGCCATGCTGACCAAGATGGGCATCGAATCGAAATTCGAGGGCGGCCTGCGCGTCACCGACCAGAAGACTGTCGAGATCGTCGAGATGGTGCTGGCGGGTTCGATCAACAAGGAGATCGTCGCCCTCATCAATGCCGAGGGCGAATGGGCGATCGGCCTGTGCGGCAAGGACGGCAACATGGTTTTCGCCGAGAAGGCCAAGAAGACCATGGTCGACCCCGACAGCAATATCGAGAAGGTCATCGACCTCGGCTTCGTCGGCGAGCCGGTCGAAGTCGACCGCACGCTGCTTGATCTGCTGGCTCGTTCGGAAATGATCCCGGTGCTGGCACCTGTCGCGCCGGGGCGCGACGGCCACACCTACAACATCAACGCCGACACCTTCGCCGGTGCGATTGCCGGTGCCGTGAAGGCCTCGCGGCTGCTGTTTTTGACCGACGTGCCCGGCGTGCTCGACAAGGACAAGAAGCTGATCGACGAACTGACGGTCGCCGACGCCAAGGCGCTGATCAAGGACGGCACGATCTCGGGCGGCATGATCCCCAAGGTCGAGACCTGCATCGAGGCAATCGAGCGCGGCGTCGAGGGCGTAGTCATCCTCAACGGCAAGACCCCGCATTCGGTGCTGCTCGAGCTGTTCACCGAGCACGGTGCGGGCACGCTGATCGTTCCGTAAGTCAGAGGAGGCCGGAATGCCCGTCGTTTTCCGTCACAAGGGCTTCCGCTTCTACTTCTTCTCGAACGAGGGCGACCCGCGCGAGCCGATGCATATCCATGTCGGCAAGGATGGCGTCGACGCCAAGTTTTGGCTCTTGCCGGATGTCGTGGTAGCCTACAATGACGGTTTCAACGCGCGGACCTTGCGCGACTTGACCGAAGTCGTGCTTCATCGGCGGCGTGAGATTGAGAATGCCTGGAACGAGTTCTTTGGTGAAGGCAACTAAGATCTGGTTTGACGAGGACAGCATGTGGCTCGACTTGTCCGACGGGCGCACGCTGAGCGTGCCGCTGGCGTGGTTCCCCCGCCTGCTGCACGCTACACCTGAGCAACGCAAGGCAGTGACCATCAGCACGCGCGGCCTGCATTGGGAAGAACTCGACGAAGACATCTCGGTCGAAGGCCTTCTCGCCGGCCATGGCGACCAGTCGCGACCGCCGTCCACGACGCAGGCTGCCTGACAGCCCCCTACCCTCGCAAATGCGCCAGCGGCACATGTCCGGGGCCCTTGATGTTCTGCAGCACCAGTTGCGTATGCACGTCGCGCACGCCTTGCAGGCGCATCAGCCGGTGCATGACGAAGGCGTTGAGGTCGTCGACGCTGGGCACCATGACGTGCAGCAGGAAGTCGTAGTCGCCGGTCATCGTCCAGCAGGCCGAGACCTCGTCCATGCGCTGGACTGCGGCGATGAATTTTTCCGGCGAATCGTCGCTGTGGCTGACCAGCCGGACCTGGACGAAGACCTCGACCATCAGCCCGACCGCGCGGCGTCCGATGCTGGCCGAAAATCCCTTGATGACGCCGGCTTCCTGCAACGCTTCGAAGCGGCGGGCGCAAGGCGTGTTGGACAAGCCGATCTCCTGCGCGATCTCGGAAACCGGCTTGCGCCCATCGCGCTGGAGAATCTCGAGCATCTTGATCTCGAACTCGTCAAACCGAGGCATTTTCACCCTTTCTGCGATATAGCTGAGTGAATGTACCTCAAATCTCCGACCTATGCGCGCAATGAAGTGAACTCCGCTCAATCGCCACGGTTATGATTCCTCATCGAAAGCCTGTTTCTGGGGAGGATCAGACCATGGGCGTAAGCGTTCAGGAATATGCACTGGAGTGTGCGGCCCAAGGGCTGCGCGGCGACTACACCGTCTGCCGGGCGGATTTCACCGTCGAACAGAAATACGACTACAGCGCCGCCGAGCAGGATGTGTGGCGCACGTTGTGCGACCGCCAGACCAAGCTGACCCAGCGGCTGGCGCACAAATCCTATCTCGACGGCATGTCGGCACTCAGTCTCGTCGACCGCATTCCGGATTTTGATGAGGTCAGCGACAAGTTGCGCAAGCTCTCTGGCTGGGAGATCGTCGCGGTGCCCGGGCTGATTCCGGCGCAACCGTTCTTCGATCATCTCGCCAATCGCCGCTTCCCCGTCACCAACTGGCTCAGGACGCGCGACGAGCTCGACTACATCGTCGAGCCCGACATGTTCCACGACTTCTTCGGCCACGTGCCGGTGCTGAGCCAGCCGGTGTTCGGCGACTTCATGCAGATGTATGGCGAGAGGGCGACCGACCTGATCGCGCTCGGCGGCGACGAGATGATCACCCGGCTCTACTGGTACACGGCCGAATATGGCCTGATGCAGGAACCCGGCCAGCCGCTCAAGGCCTTCGGCGCCGGCCTGATGTCATCCTTCACCGAGCTGCAGTTCGCGGTCGAAAGTGCTGATGCGCACCAGGTGCCCTTCGACATCGAGACGGTGATGCGCACGACCTATGAGATCGACAAGTTCCAGCGTGCCTATTTCGTGCTGCCGTCGTTCGACACGCTGAAAGATGCGTTCCAGCACAGCGACCTCGCCGGCATCATCAAGCGCTGGAAAGCCGAACCGCCGCGCGATCCCGCGACGGTCTAGGCCTAGCCTACGGCGAGCAGCACCAAAATGCCGCCGACGATCAGAACGCAACCGGCTATTTCGAGCCGGTTGATGCGCTCGCGGAAGAAGAAGACGCTGGACGCGAAGGTGAACAGCATCTCGATCTGGGCGAGCGACTTGACGATCGCTGCCTGCTGCAGGGTCATCGCCATGAACCAGCCGAACGAGGCCGAGGCGCCGACAAGGCCGGTGAACAGTGCTGGCCGCCACGCCTTGGCGATGCGCGGCAGCTCGTCACGCTCCTTCCAGACAATCCAGGCCAGCATGACCAGCGTCTGGAAGACGATGACGACGGCAAGCGTCACTGCCGCCTGCATCATGAAGTTCGGCCCGCCGAGCGCCAGCGACGCGGCACGGTAGGCAACGGCCGAAATACCGAAGAACGTTCCCGACGCCAGTCCGATCAGCGCGTTGCGGCTGAGCACCGAGGTGACCAGCGTGCGCGCGGTGAATGCCGTGTGCGCGACCGAGATCAGCATCACGCCGAAGACGCTGATGGCGATGGCGGCGATTGCGCCAGATGTCGCGCGTTCGCCGAGAAACAACAGGCCGAACAATGCCGCCTGCGCCGGTTCGGTGCGCGAATAGGCAGTGCCGACAGCAAAGTTCCGGAATGAAAACAGGTGGATCAACAGGAAGGTCGCGGCGATCTGGCCAAGGCCGCCGACCACCGCCCAGGCAAAGAACGTCCTGTTCAGGGCTGGCAGCTCATAGCCGACGACGAAATGCAGCACGGCGACAAACAGCAATGCGAACGGAAAGCCAAAGCCGAAGCGCACGAAAGTGGCACCGGTGGTGCCCATCACGCCTTTCAGATGCTTCTGCACCACCGACCGCAGGTTCTGCAGGAAGGCGGCAGCGATGGTGATGGGAATCCACAATGGCATGATGGTTCAGTGTCGGCTGGGAGGCGACCGGAGCGGCCGCATGTCCGCATCTACAGTATTGGCTTGAAATTCGGAATCGATTTTCGGCCGCGGCGATGTTTCGGTTCTCGAGCACAGCGCGTCCAGTCAGACACGCCGTGCTCAATGCGATTGCTCCCGTCACATTTCCACAGGTAGCGGCGGGGCTTGCCGGTTGTCGGCGTTGCCAAGCGGTACTGCCGGTTTGAGGAAAAAGACCATCGCCGCGACAAGCGCGAATGCCGCGATTTCGTAGATGAGCGCATGCTCCATGGCGGAGACAAAGGCGACATGCGGAAGTTCGCTCGCCCTTACATCCAGGGTCGAAAAGAAGATCTGCCCTGTGATGGCAATGCCAAGGGCGGCGCCGATCTGCTGAAAGGATTGCACGGCGCCCGACCCCGAGCCGGCATCGCGCGGCGGCACGGTCGACAGGACGGTCTGAAACAGCGACGAAATGGCGATGCCCATGCCGAACCCGCACATCAGCAGCGGCAGGACAAAGTGCCAATGGTTCACGGCGTCGCCGATGCCAGCGACGATGAACCGCAGCCCGACCATGCCGATACCCATGATCAGCGCGCCGGCGACGATGCGCCGCTGGGGCCAGCGGCTGCCTAACCGCCCGGAAATGACCGAGGCGATCAGCACGCCGATGGGAAACGGCACGGTCGTCAGCCCGGACTGCAGCGGCGTCAGCCCGAAACCGGTCTGCAGGAACACGGCCAACACCAGGAAGAATCCTGCGACGCCCGAAAAGAACGTCATCGTCATGACGGAGCCGAGCAGGAAGTTCCCGTTGGTCATCAGAGCCACCGGCAGCAACTGGCTCTGCTCGCGTTTCTCTCGAGCCTTTTGATGCAGGAAGAAGCCAACCATTGCGACGACGGAAAGACCGATCATCGCAAACGTCCACACCGGCCAGCCATACGCATGGCCCTCGATAAGGGGAAACACCAGCAGGAAGACCGCGGCACTGGCGATCAGGATGCCGAGCGGATCCTGCGTGAGCTCGGGCCGTCCGGGCATGTCTGGAATGAGTGCCCGCCCGGCGATCACCGCCAGGATGCCGACCGGGATGTTGACCAGGAAGATCGGCCGCCAGTCGAGGCCAAACAGATCCGCGCTGATCAGTATGCCACCGGCAAGCGGGCCAGCGACAGAGGCGAGGCCCGCTGTCAAACCAAACAGGGAGAAGGCGAAACCGCGCTCCTGCGGCGGAAAGATCACCTGGGTGATCGCCAGCACCTGCGGCATCATCATGGCGCCGGCCAGCCCCTGCAGCACGCGCGCGATGATCAATGTCGTCATTGTCGGGGCCAGCCCGCACAGCGCCGAAAAGACAGTGAAACTTGCGACGCCGATCAGAAACAGGCGCTTGCGGCCGACAACGTCGCCGAGCCTGCCAAACGGCAGCAGGCCGAGCGCGAAGGCCAGCACATAGGCCGCCACCACCCATTCGATCTGGCTGCTCGTCGCGCCAAGCCCTGACTGCAGGCGCGGCAGTGCTACGTTGACGATGGTCACGTCGATCAGGTTCATGAAGCCGGCCAGCAGCAAGATCGCCATCGCAATCCAACGCCTTGGATAGGCATGCTCTGGCGCTGATGGCGAGCTATGGGAAAAAGTCATTTCCGGTTCCTTTGACTGCGAAAGCTGAACCTGCCCAGGCATGCCCGCGAGGCCGACCAAACGATCAATGCAGCTATCCGCCTTCGAGATCGCACAAACAGTGCGGACGGATGTCGTTCTGAACCGCCTGACTTCGACAGGCTCGGAAAAAACGTTGCGCCAGCCGTTCGGCAACATCCGAGAACTACGTGTCGATCTAGAGCGAATCGTTCAGCTTTCTACATCAGAGCCTAGGTTTGGCGCCGACACGGCCAAAATGGCCAGCGTTTTCGCGCAGGTCGGCGCGCAGCGACGGCAACATCGGTGATCGCCAGAGTAAAAAAGGACGGCGGCAAATGCCATCGTCCCAAACAAGCCACGCATGGGTCGGCTGACGTCAGGCCGCTTCGGGAATGCCCGTGTCGAAGATCGCCCGGTTGCGGCCGCGGCGCTTGGCCTCGTAGAGGCGCTTGTCGGCGGCGCGCATCAGTTCCGACACGTTGGCTTCGGACTCGCAATTGGTGCCGCCAATGCTGACGGTGAGCGGCACCGCCGGCTCGTCATTAGGCTGGAAGCGCAACCGCTCCACCTCGCTGCGGATACGCTCGGCGACGAGCTTGGCCTCTTCTTCCGTGGCGCCAACCAGGAAGGCGCCGAATTCCTCGCCGCCGATGCGGCCAAGTATGTCGCCGCTGCGCACGCCGCGGGTGATGGCGGCGGCGATCTGCAGCAAGGCCTGGTCGCCGGTCAGGTGACCAAAGGAGTCGTTGATCTGCTTGAAGTGGTCGGCATCGATGATCAGCAGCGCGCCGCGATCGTTCTTGCGCCGTGAGCCATCGAGCGCGGCAAAGAAATTCTCACGGTTGAGCATGCCAGTCATCTCGTCGCGGCTCGCCTTTTCCGAAAGACGGCGATGGGCGGCGGCAAGCTGGGCATGCGCCCGCGTCAGATCGCCATGGGCAAGCTTCAGCTTCCTCTCTTGCAGAAAGGTGAAGAAGCCCAGTGGCGTTGCAATGAACAGCGGACACAGCAAACACATCAGCCAGCCGATGGCACCAACTGTTCCCCCCAGCGCCGGCACGATCGTCAAGACCAGTGCAAGCGAACCCAGGATTGAAACCAAGGTCACAGCGGCTGTTTTAAGAACGACGATTTTCATTTCGACTCCCTGCCGGCTTTGAAATGCCAGCATCAACTGAAGGTCATCTTTCATCGGTAGTTAAAATTTGACCCACCTTGTTGAATTTGGTGTCTTCCGAATTTTGGCCATTGTCGAGTGCCAACCTGGCCTCATGCAGCCGCTTCCAAAATTCTTGAACCGTGGCATAAGGGCGTCATGACCGATATTCCCGATCCCGCCCGCTTCGACCACGTCACCGACTGGGTCTTCGACCTCGACAACACGCTGTATCCGCACCATTCGAACCTGTTTTCGCAGATCGACGTGAAGATGACGGGTTATGTCGCGGAGCTTCTGACGCTGTCGCGCGAGGACGCGCGCAAGCTGCAGAAAGAGCTCTATCTCGAATACGGCACGACGCTGAACGGGCTGATGCAGCGCCACGGCATCGATCCCGACGCGTTCCTCGAACATGTCCACGACATCGACTATTCCTGGCTGGTGCCGGATCCGGTTCTGGGTGCTGCCATCCGCCAGTTGCCGGGCCGCAAGTTCATCTTCACCAACGGCAATCGAAGCCATGCCGAGCGCACCGCGCGCCAGCTCGGCATCCTCGACCATTTCGACGACATCTTCGACATCGTCGCTGCTGGTTTGACGCCCAAGCCGGCGCGCCAGCCCTATGAGACCTTCGCCGCCCTGCACAAGGTGACAGGCGCCAACGCCGTGATGTTCGAGGACCTGGCACGCAACCTTTCGGTGCCGAAGTCGCTTGGAATGACCACGGTGCTGATCGTGCCGCGCAATTTCGAGCCGACCTTCTCGGAGATCTGGGAGAGCGATCCGACCCACGAGGACGATGTCGACTTCGTCACCGATGATCTCGCGACCTTCCTGACGACGATCGTCGAGGCCAACGCCGCTTGAGCCGGTTTACCTCCGTCGAGGCGCGGATCGATGCGGCGGCACATGCCGTGCTCGACCGCCTGCCCGCCGGGGGCTTTTACGGGGCGCTTGTCGAGTTCCTCGTCTTTGGGCTGAAACAGGCCTGGGCCTGCCTGTTCGGCGGCGCCATGCTGGCGCTGATCATGGCGACCAAGCTGTGGTGGCCGCAAGAATCAGGGCTGGCGCGCTACGACTTCCTGTTCCTCTCGGCCGTCGCCATCCAGCTGACCATGCTTGCTTTCAAGCTGGAGAAGCCGTCGGAAGCCAAGGTCATCCTGATCTTCCACATCGTCGGCACCGCGATGGAGATATTCAAGACTTCGGCCGGCTCGTGGGTCTATCCGGAGGAAAACTTCTTCCGCATCGGCGGCGTACCGCTGTTCTCCGGCTTCATGTATGCGGCCGTGGGTTCCTACCTCGCCCGCGTCAGCCGCATCTTCGACATGCGCTACACCTTCTATCCGCCGCTATGGGCGACGGTTCTGTTGTGCGCGGCGATCTACGTCAACTTCTTCGCCCACCATTTCATCATCGACATCCGCTATGGCCTGTTTGCCATCACGGCGGTGCTCTACTTCCGCACCGTCGTGCACTACCGCGTCTTCCGCTTCCGCCACCGCATGCCGCTGCTGCTTGGCTTCTTTTTGGTCGCGCTGTTCATCTGGTTCGCCGAAAACATCGGCACCTGGTCGCGGGCCTGGATCTATCCCGGCCAGCACGAAGGCTGGACGCCGGTTTCGATCCAGAAGCTCGGCGCCTGGTATCTTTTGATGATCATTTCGTTCGTGCTGGTGACGCTGGTCCACCGGCCAAGGCCGATGGACGCAAGCTCAAAGGCCGTAGAACTTGGCGATGATGTCCCAGGCCTCGTCGGCGGTGTCGACAAAGTCGATAATGTCCTGGTCGCCGGGCGAGATCGTGCCCTGCTCGGCGAGGAAATCGAGATCGATCGCCCGCTGCCAAAATGACTTGCCAAACAGGATGATTGGCACCCGCTCCATGCGCCCGGTCTGGATCAGCGTCAGCGTCTCGAAGAACTCGTCCATCGTGCCGAAGCCGCCGGGGAACACCGCGACAGCCTTGGCGCGCATGACGAAATGCATCTTGCGGATGGCGAAGTAGTGGAAGTTGAAGCACAGTTCCGGCGTCACATAGATATTGGGCGCCTGCTCGTGCGGCAGCACGATGTTGAGCCCGATCGACGGTGCTCCGACATCGTCGGCGCCGCGGTTGCCGGCTTCCATGACGCCAGGCCCACCGCCGGTGACGACGACGAACTCGCGGTAGTAGGACGCGGCCGAATGCTGCGAGCACAGGCGGGCAAACTTGCGCGCCTCCTCGTAGTAGCGGCTGTTGGCCTCGAGGTTCTTGCGCTGCGTCTCGTTCTTGGCAGCCCACGCCTCGCCGCCCGGCTCGGGAATGCGCGCGCCGCCGAACAGGATGACCGTCGAGCGGATGCCGCGCTCGGCAAGGATCATCTCGGTCTTGAGCAGTTCGAGCTGCAGCCGCACCGGGCGCAGCTCGCGCTGGGTCATGAAGTCTTCGTCGTTCCAGGCAAGCCGGTAGGTCGAGGCGCGGGTCTGTGGCGTGTCGGGCACGCTCTTGGCTCGCTCCAGGTCTTCGTCGGAGTGCGGCAGCGGCGTCCAGCCAGCCTTGTCCATTGGATTCATTATATGCTCGACCTCAAATTTCGTTGCCCGCGACATTCCGCGGCGTCACCGCGATTGACCCCCAGATAAGCCTGAAATAGGGTCCGCGCGATTTTATGCCAGCTTAGAAGCCTTAACCTTAACGGCACGTAACGGAGATGTTTATGTCGAAGCCCGATCTCGCCAGCCTCGAAAAGACCATCGACAAGGCGTTCGAGGAACGCGACGGCATTTCGACGTCGACCCGTGGGGAATTCCGCGAAGCCATCGAAACCGCGCTCGACCTGCTCGACAAAGGCACCGCGCGCGTCGCGCAGCGCCAGGACGACGGCAAGTGGCTGGTCAACCAGTGGCTCAAGAAGGCGGTGCTGCTGTCGTTCCGCCTCAACCCGATGGAGCTGATCTCGGGTGCGCCCGGCGGCGCCTCGTGGTGGGACAAGGTGCCGTCCAAGTTTGACGGCTGGGGTGCTGTCGACTTCGAGAAGTCCGGCTTCCGCGCCGTGCCTTCGGCTATCGTGCGCAAGTCGGCCTTCGTTGCCCCAGGTGCCGTGCTGATGCCGTCCTTCGTCAATGTCGGCGCCTATGTCGACACCGGCACCATGGTCGACACCTGGGCCTCGGTCGGCTCCTGCGCCCAGATCGGCAAGAACGTGCACCTGTCCGGCGGCGTCGGCATTGGCGGCGTGCTGGAGCCGATGCAGGCCGGCCCGACGATCATCGAGGACAACTGCTTCATCGGCGCGCGTTCGGAAGTCGTCGAGGGCTGCATCGTGCGCGAAGGCTCGGTGCTCGGCATGGGCGTGTTCATCGGCCAGTCGACCAAGATCGTCGACCGCGCCACGGGCGAAGTGTTCTACGGCGAAGTGCCGGCGAATTCGGTGGTTGTCGCAGGCTCCCTGCCGGGCAAGCCGCTGCCCAACGGCGATGCCGGCCCGAGCCTCTACTGCGCCGTCATCGTCAAGCGCGTCGACGCCAAGACCCGCTCCAAGACCTCGATCAACGAACTGCTCCGAGATTGATCTTTCCCTGAATCCGAAGCAACGTCGGGCTGGCGCGCGAGGGGCGCGCCGGCATTTCAGCTTCGGAGGGGTGACATGGACTGGAAGTATCTTCTGACCAGCTTTGACGGTCGCATCAACCGCGCCAAGTTCTGGGCCGGCCTTGTGGTCCTCATTGCGGTCGGGATTGTCCTCGGCATTGTCAATCGATCCTTCGGACCAAACCTGGCAGATCCCAATCCCAACATGGCCGGATTTGTCGTTCGTGAAGTTGTCTCCTTGATCATCTGGCTCGCTTTGATGTACTTCGCGCTGGCAATCTATGCCAAACGCTGGCATGACCGCGACAAGTCGGGCTGGTGGAGCCTGATCGCACTCGTGCCCGTCATCGGCGCCATCTGGATCCTGGTCGAACTTGGTATCCTCGAAGGCACCAGGGGCGCCAACCAATTCGGACCGGATCCTCTTGCCTGACAAATCCCAGCTCTTCTGGTTGTTCTTTCGCTTCTCGGGCCGCGTCAACCGTGCGGCCTACCTGCTCGGCTTCCTGCTGATGCTGGTGGTGATGTCGTTCCCGCTCTACCAGTTCATGCGCGTGCACCCCGAAAGCGGCGCAGCACAGGTCTGGTCGATGCTGTTCGGCCTGACCTTCCTGGTCTTCCTGTGGGCGCACATCGCCTTCAGCGTCAAACGCCTGCACGACTTCGACAAGCCCGGCCTGTTTGCGGTCGCGCTGTTCATTCCGGTGGTGTCGATCTTCGCCTTCATCGCGCTGTGCTTGTTCCCCGGCACGCCGGGACCGAACCAGTTCGGCGACCACACCAACGCGCCGCAATAATCGCAGGCGAAGGCCCGGGTGCGATGTCTTACAGAACGCTCGACCCGGAAAAGATCGCAGCCACCGCGCAGTCGCTGGAGGCGCGCATCGGCGACCGCTTCCCGAATTCCGGCCTCGCCAGCGTTGCCGCCGAACTCGTCGTCATGTCACGCGATCTCGCCGCAGCAGCCGAAAGGCTGGCGCAGCCGATCTGGTGGCTCAGGGTTCTCACCTGGTCGGTAATCATACTCGGCGCCGGCATGTTCGTTTTCGTCGGCTCGATCCTGTCCTTCGACCGCATCTCGACCGGCGCCTTCGACTTCGTGCAGGGCGTGGAGGCGACCCTCAACACGCTGATCCTCGGCGGCGTCGGCTTCCTTGCCCTCAACAGCGTCGAGCAGCGGCTCAAGCGCAAGCAAATCTTCAAGGAATTGCACGGCCTGCGCTCGCTGATCCATGTCATCGACATGCACCAGCTGACCAAGGATCCGGCGGCCCTGTCGGGCGCCTTTACGCCGACGACGCATTCGCCGCAGCGGATCAAGGACCCGGCCGAGCTCGCCCGCTATCTCGACTATTGTTCGGAGATGCTGTCGGTCACCGGCAAGCTCGCAGCACTCTTCGCGCAGGCCATCCAGGACGAGGTTGTGACGAGTGCCGTCAACGACATAGAGGACCTCGGCTCCAACCTGTCGCGCAAGATCTGGCAGAAGATCACGCTGATCGAGGCCACGCGACAGACCTAGACGACCTGCTCCGGCCTCAGCCTGGGCGACCCTTTGCCTCTGGCTTCCGCGTCGCGCACCAAGGCGACGATCCGCTCGGTCAGCACCGCGCCTGTGCCGGCCTTTCGCGCGAGACCAAGGATGACGCCCTGCAGCGCGTCGATCTCGGTCGGCCGCCGCCGCTCCAGATCCTCCCACATCGACGACCGTGCCATCGGGTCGATCGCCAGCATGCGCTTTGCCAGGCGCAGGAACAGCCAGTCGGGCAAGCGCAGCACGAAAGGCAACAATGCTGGCGGCACCGCCGCCGCCTTGGCCGGCGCGATGCCGTTCGCCTTCATCGCCGCCAGCGCCTCGTCGATCTGATCGGCAAGGACGCGACGCCACCTGGCATCGGCCAGTTGCGCCGCCAGTGGCAGCCCGGACAGCGCGACAAGCGCGTTATTGAGGTTCATCAGCAGCTTGCCCCACTGGACGGCAGGCATGTCGGCGTGGCCGGCAACGGCAAAGCCATCGACGTCGAGCAGCTTACGCAGGCTCTCGTCCCCGGCCTCGATCAGCACTGTGCCCGCACTGGCCCGGTGGACATGCAGCGGCAACTCGCCTTCGGCCGACTGGACGACGTTGAACGGCACCATGCCGGCAATCACCCGTCGCCGCCCGAGCGCTGCCCGCAGCGTCACCGCGTTGTCGACCCCGTTCTGCAGGCTGACGACGACGGCGCTTTCGGGCGCATGGCAGGCGATCAGCTCGGCCATGGCGGCGGTGTCGCCGCTCTTCACGGTCACCAGCACGACATCGGCTCCAGAGAGCACCGAAGGATCGGTTACGGCGGAAATGGCGCCTCCATCGAGCCGGTGGTCGTAGCCGTCGATATCGCTAACCTGCAGCCCGCAGGCACCAATGGCTTCGGCGACGCGGGGCCGCGCCAACAGCGTCACGTCCCGCCCCGCCAGCGCCAGGCACGCACCGGCATGGCAGCCGATGCTGCCGGCGCCTGCGACGACGATGGATTGATATGCCCGCATGCCCGTTCCCCCGACCGCGCGACTATAGGCAACGTTCGAAGCCAAACACAAACGCCCGCCTGGCGCGATCTGGTTGCGGCCCAACGACGCTGTAGCGAGGCTGTACTCGGCATCGGCTGGTACAATCGACCGTCGTGACAGGGGCCGGCGATTCGATTATCGCTGTGGCCATGAAGCTGCCTACAGATCCCGCCGAGAACCTCGCCACCCTCATCCGCTGCCCGTCGGTCACGCCGGCCGAAGGCGGTGCGCTGACCGCACTTGAGACCATGCTGAAGCCGCTCGGCTTCGCTGTCGACCGCCCGACCTTCTCCGAGGACGGCACGCCCGACATCGAAAACCTCTATGCCCGCCGCTCAGGTAACGGCCCGCATCTGATGTTCGCTGGTCACACCGACGTCGTGCCGGTCGGCGACGAGGCGGCATGGAAGCACCCGCCGTTTTCGGCCGCGATCGACAATGGCGAGATGTATGGCCGCGGTGCGGTCGACATGAAAGGCGGCATCGCCTGCTTCATCGCGGCGGTCGCCCGCCACGTCGAAGCCCATGGCGGTCCCAAGGGGTCTGTTTCGCTGCTGATCACCGGTGATGAGGAAGGCCCCTCGATCAACGGCACCGTCAAGCTGCTCGAATGGGCGGCGTCGCGCGGCGAAAAGTGGGATGCCTCGCTTGTCGGCGAACCGACGAACCCGGACGCGCTCGGCGACATGATCAAGATCGGCCGCCGCGGCTCGATCTCGGCCACCATCACCGTCAATGGCAGGCAGGGCCACGCCGCCTATCCGCACCTCGCCGACAATCCGGTGCGCGGGCTGATGACGCTTGTCGATGCGCTACTCAATCCGGGCTTCGACAAGGGCACCAAGGACTTCCAGCCGTCGAACCTGGAAGTCACCACCTTCGACGTCGGCAATCCGGCGACGAACGTCATTCCGGCGAAGGCAACAGCCAGCTTCAACATCCGCTTCAACGACACCTGGACGGCCGAGACTCTGCAGGCCGAGATCCACAACCGGCTGGACAAGGCGAGCGGCCGCAAGAAGTACCGCAAGGCCCGCAAGGAGCCGATCGACTTCGAGCTGGTTTGGCGCGACCGGCCGAGCCACGTCTTCCTGACCCGCAACGACAAGCTGATCGACGCGCTGGCCGGCTCGATCAAGAGCGTCACCGGACGCAAGCCCAAGCTCTCGACGACGGGCGGCACCTCGGATGCGCGCTTCATCAAGGACTATTGCCCGGTCGTCGAGTTCGGGCTGGTCGGCAAGACCATGCACATGGTCGACGAGCGCGTGCCGCTTGCCGAGTTGGAGATGCTGACACAGGTCTACCAGCAGTTCCTCGCAGACTGGTTTGGATGACGAAACGCGCTGATGCTGGCAAGCGATGAAATCGAGCAGAATCTTGCGGGCGCCTGGCGGCTGATGCTGGGCAAGGCCGACGGCCTGCGCATGCTCGATCTCAGCGCCGACGGCTTCTGGAACTCGTTCTTCGCCATTCTGGTTGCGGTTCCCGCGCTCGTTGTCGGCTGGGCCGGGGTGTCAAACGACGTCGCGGTGGAGACGGCGACGTTTGCCGGTCGCTTCGGCATCGTGGTGCGCCTTGCCATGGTCGACATGGGCGCCTGGGTCTTGCCGCTGATCGCGCTCGCGCTCGTGGCGCCCCGCGTCGGTATCGGCGACCGCTTCGTCCACTATGTCGTCGCCAGCAACTGGACGTCGGCGATCATCGCCTGGCTGATGCTGCCGGCGGCGCTTTCGCGCATGCTGTTTCCGGCGGCGGAAAATTTCACCATGCTGCTGTCGCTGGCGGTGTTCGGCCTGTCGATGGTGTTCACCTGGCGCATGACCAATGCCACCATCGGCAAGGGTGCGGCGATCGGATCGGCCGTCTTCGCCGGCATGTTCTTCGTTTCGCTGCTGGTGCTGTTTTCGCTGCAGGGACTGCTCGGGATCGAACTTCAGGGCTAATCCGTCGGCACCGAACTCAGCGCCAGGCAGCAGCGGCGGCGCCGAGCATCAAAACCGCTGCGACAAGCGCCGAAGCGGCAAAGCCGAAACTGGCGTAGAGCGGACCAAATGCGGTGGTGCCAACCGACACGGCGAGATAGGTGACCGCGCTGTTCAGCCCCATGATGGTGCCGCGCCTGCTAGGATCGAGCGCCGACAGGCGCATGACCAGCACGTTCAGCCCGAACTGGTTGCCCAGCCCCCACAGGGCCATGGTGGCGATCAGCACGGCGAAGTTACCCGCGACTGCTGATATCAGCACATAGATTGCCGCTACGCCGAGATATGCGATCGGCATGACACGCCGGGCGCCGATCCGATCGACGATGCCGTCGAGCAGTGCTGCAGCGCCGAATCCGATGCCGTATGAAATGGCGGCCAGGCCATTGGTGCTGACCGGCCGTCCGAGAGCCTGGTGCAAATGATCGCCGAGATAGCCATAGACGCCATAGAACGCTGTCATGAAGGCGCCGCAGGCAATCAGCAGGGGCACGATGCCGGGCGTTGCCAGCGCCCCCAGCGGCGCGGGAGCGATGCCGCCTGCTGGTTCGTCATCGGCCGACATGGCCGATATGGCCGCCAGCGCAATGGCAGCGAGCAACGCGACCGCTGCGAATACCGCGCGCCAGTGGACGAGGTCGGCGAGCACGGCTGACAGCGACACGCCTGCTACCATCGACAGCGTCCAGCCGGTGAGCACCACGCCGATGGTTCCGCTCTCACGGCCGGGCGGCGCAACTGCGGCAGCGCTGGCATAGATCGCCGGAAGAGCGATACCGGCTGCGATTCCGGCGAGCAATTGTGCTGCGACCAGCACGATGACCGCAGGCGCCATGGCGCTGGCCACAAGGGCTATGGCCAGCAACGCCAGGGCGTGCTGCAACATGCGTTTCGCGCCGAAGCGGTCGATGTACCGGGCGAGAAACAGAGCACTCGCCGCTGTGCCCAGCCCGAACGCCGAGGCGGCCATCATGACCACAGGCACGGAACTGCCGAAGCCGACTGCCACCTCAGGCGCGATCGGCCCGAGCACCAGCGAATTGGAGCCGATGACGGCGATGCAGCCCGTCAGCAAATAGGCAGCTCTGGGAATACGAGCCACGGGTTCGGCAACGGCAGGAAGCAATTGATCGGGGTTCGACATGGGCGCATATTCCCCGAATGATGTTCCGCTTCAACGGAGAATTTCCCAATGGATGAAGAAACAGACGGCATTCGGCAGAACCGCCTGTCGGAGCGCATGGTCGACGCCGCGGACCGAAGGCTGTTAGGCGTGCTGGTGGAGGACGCGACCGTCTCCTACGCCGAACTGGGCGAAAAGGCCGGCCTCTCCGCGCCGGCGGCACACGAACGGGTAAAGCGCATGCGTAGGTCCGGCGCCATCCGCCAGACGGTGGCGATGGCTGACCCAAAGGCGCTCGGCAAGCCGCTTTTGGCCTTCGTCCATATCGACACCAAGGGCTGGGGCAAGACGCCGGAACTGATGGCCGTCTCGTCCTTTCCCGAGGTCGAGGAAATCCACACCGTTGCCGGCGATGCCTGCCTGCTGCTCAAGGTACGGACCGAGGACACACGCGCGCTCGAAGGGCTTCTGGCGCGCCTCTACGACACGCCGGGCGTGACGTCGACGCGCAGCTATGTCGTGCTGTCGACCTATCTGGAACGGCCTGTACAGCCTGGCATTACCCAGGATTGGCCGGCACCGAAGCACATGGCACAACCGCTCTATTAGGAACTAGGTCGCCGGGTAGTCGACGCCGCTGAGGTAGAGCCCATCGGGCGGTGCGACCTGGCCGCATGCGGCGCGGTTGCGCGCTTCGAGTGCGGTCTTGAGATCGTGTGCTGTCCAACCACCCTCGCCGACTCGCTTCAGGCTGCCGACCATCGAACGGACCTGGTTGTGCAGGAATGAGCGCGCCGAGGTCCTGACCTCGATCATGTCGTCCATACGCGTCACGTCGAGCTGGGCGAGCGTCCTCAGCGGGCTGTTGGCCTGGCATTGGGTCGAGCGGAAGGTGGTGAAATCGTGCCGGCCCAACAAGACCTTGGCTGCCTCTGCCATCGCCTCGTGGTCGAGGCGCTTGGGCACCCACCAGACCTTGCCACGCTCGAGCGCGGCAGGCGCCCGGCGATTGAGGATGCGGTAGATGTAATGGCGTCCCGTAGCCGAGAAGCGGGCGTCGAACTCGTCAGGCACCTGTTGCGCTGCGAGCACCGCCACCGTCTCGCCGGCGGCCTGAAGATGCGCGTTGACGGCATCGCGGACCTTGTCGTTGGCCCAAGCCTTGGTCAGCTCGGCATGGGCCACCTGGGCGGTCGCATGCACGCCGGCATCGGTGCGACCGGCGCCGCGCAACGAGATTTCGTCACCCGAGAACTTCAGGATTGCCTGCTCGATCGCCGCCTGCACCGTGTGCAGGCCGGCCTGCCGCTGCCAGCCGGCATAGGCGCGACCGTCATATTCGATATCGAGGCGATAGCGCGGCATGGGCTGAGGAGAACTCCGGCCGCCTTACGCGGCCAGAGCCGTACCGAAAGCCGAAGCGTAGACCAGCTTGCCGGCCTCGGGCGCATCGCCCCAGGCCAAGGCCTGCAATGCGTCGCACTGATAGTCGCTCTCGAACTTGGCCGCGCGATCATGCGTGTAGCCGAAGCGGCCGTAATAGGCCGGATCGCCAAGCACCACGGCCAACGTCTCGCCGCCATCCTTGAGCCGGATATGGGCTTCGCGGATCAGCGCGCCACCGATGCCGGTGCCGTGGAAATCGGGCTCGACCGCCAGCGGCGCAAGCGCGACCGCCGGAACTGTCTTGCCGCCGTTCTGGACGTAGAGGCGCGAAAACAGGATGTGGCCGACGACGTCGCCATCCTCTTCGGCCACCAGTTCGACGACCGCGTCGCCTTCGGCGACCAGTGCATCGACAAGACCGGCTTCGGCCTGCTGCCCGAAGGCGTGTTCTTCAACGAGGCGGATCGCCTCGCGGTCGCGGGGCGTAGCCGCCCGGATCGACATCATGCTCATGACAACTTCATTCCTTCTTCGATCTTGGCACCGCGCAGGAATTCATCCGCGGTGACGGGTTTTCCTCCCGCCCTTTGTACCTCGACCAGCCTGACGGCAGCTTCGCCGCAGGCAATCTCCAACCGGTCGTCGAGAACCGTTCCCGGTTCTCCTTGTCCAGCGGCACGTTGCGAGCGCAAAACTTTCAGGCGCTCGGTTCGTCCGCCGATTTCGAATTCGCACCACGCGCCGGGAAATGGCGACAGGCCGCGGATATTGTTGTCGACCGCCGTCGCCGGCAAGGTCCAATCGATCCGCGTCTCCGCTTTATCGATTTTTTTGGCGTAGGTCACGCCTTCGCTGGCCTGGGGCACTGTTTCCAGCCTGCCCGCTTCGAGTTCCGCCAGCGCTTGTACCATCAGCGAGGCACCCATCGCCATCAGACGATCGTGCAACTCGCCGGCTGTCATGTCGGGTCCAATCGCGACTTTTTCAAGTCGCGCCACCGGTCCGGTGTCCAATCCCTCTTCCATCCGCATGACCATCATGCCCGTTTCGGCGTCGCCTGCCATGATCGCGCGCTGGATCGGTGCCGCCCCACGCCAGCGCGGCAGAAGCGAAGCGTGGCCGTTGTAGCAGCCCAATCGGGTACCTTCGAGAATGGCCTTGGGTAGCAGCAACCCATAGGCCACGACGACAGCCACATCCGCCTTGAGCCCGGCAAAAGCTGCCTGCTCGGCTTCGCCTTTCAGCGACAGCGGCGTGCGCACTTCGATGCCAAGGCGCTCAGCCTCGCGTTGCACCGGCGACGGCGTCAGTTCCAGCCCACGGCGGCCGGCGGCACGTGGCGGCTGGCTATAGACGGCGACGACCTCGTGGCCGGCGTCCGCTATAGCGCGCAGCGTCGGCACAGAAAAATCCGGCGTACCCATGAAGACGACGCGAAGGCTCATTCGGCTCTGGCTATCCCGCAATGCCCCGGATGGCGTCGGCCATCCGTTCAGGCCTTCGCTTCAAACGGGTTTACGAGCCTGAGGTCAAGCCCGTCGAAGTCGCGCACGTTGCGCGTGGCGAGGGTGGCGCCATTAACAAGGCAGATCGCGGCGATCATGGCATCCTGGACGCTGATGGCGAGGCCCGATGTCTCGCGCAGGGCTCTGATCCGTCCTGTCAGCGCCGGCGCCCGGCCGTCAAATTCGAGAATCTGGCCCCTAAACTGCTCTTCCAGAACGCCAAGTATCCTCAGATACTTGTCCGATCCGGTGCGCGCCAAATACTTCTCCGCGCCATAGCTCAGTTCCATCACTACCGGCCCACAGAGATACAAGTCCTGCGTCGGTTGACGATCAATCCATTGCATCAGTTCGGGCCTGGGGCGGGGCTTGTCGGCTTCCGAGATGACGTTGGTGTCTAGGACGATCATTGCTCGCCGTCAGCTTCGCCAAAACTTACTGGCCGGCCAAAGTCGCGCTTCCGCAGCGCTTCAACCTCTTCCAACACCTCGGCGAACTCACCATCTACCGCGCCCTGGCTCTCGAAGACGGCACGCAACGTTTCCCACGCCGAACCCTTGGGGGCAGAATCGTCGCTACGCTTAGCCAGCAAGCCCTTCTGCAGTAAATCGACTGCCATGTCGGAAAGGCTCTGGCCCCGCTCCCTGGCCGCCTCGGCGATCTCGAGCTTGACGGCTTCCGGAATATTCCTGATCAGCAGGTCGCCCATGCGCGCCTCCATCGGTTGATATCAATGATATCAGATGGTGGCGGCACCAGCAACGAGGGGAAATCACCCCACCAGGCGGCTCGGCGGGCGGTCCTTGGCGAGCTTCTTGAACTTCTTCATCACCATGTCGCGCTTGAGCTTGGAGATGTAGTCGATGAACAGCACGCCGTTCAGATGATCGATCTCGTGCTGCAGGCAGGTCGCGAGCAGGCCGTCGGCGTCGACCTCCTGGAGCTTGCCATGCTCGTCGAGATACTTGACCCGCACCGTCGCCGGGCGCTCGACCTCGGCGTAATAGTCGGGGATCGACAGGCAGCCTTCTTCGTAGACCGAGCGGTCTTCGCCACTGGTGACGATCTCGGGATTGATGACGATGCGCGGCGCCGGCTCCTCGCCTTCCTTGGCAAGGTCGATCACCAGCATCCGGATCGGCTCGCCGACCTGGATCGCGGCGAGGCCAATGCCTGGCGCGTCATACATGGTGTCGAGCATGTCGCGCGCGAACTTGCGCACGCCGTCGTCGATGCGTTCGACCGGCTTGGAAATCTCGCGCAGGAGCGGATCGGGCAGGATGATGAGCGGCTTGATCGTCATGCGCTTCAACTAAGATGTCGGAATAAAGCCGTCAACTGGTCTGACACGGCAATGTTCTCGCTTTGATCTGACCTTGCTGGACGAATCGGCTATGGTGCCGGCCATGAACGAGCTTTCCAGCATCTTGTCCGCCCCCATCGCCCAGCTTGGCGCGACCATCATCACGCTCGGCCAGGCGCTTGGCTTCGGCGCCTTGCTGTTCGTTGTCCTGCTCGCCGTTCTGATGATCGCCTTGTGGCGCTCGGCCAAGGCGCGCGCTGTGGCTGCCGCCGAAGCCGCCGACCACGCCCGCGACGCCGAGGCCCGCATGGCCGGTATCCTGCAGGCCCAGGCCGAGATGCAGGGCCGACTCGGCACCGTCGCCGACATCTTCGGTGCCCGCCAGGCGGAGCTTACCCAGTCGCTCGGCCAACGCCTCGACGCCATGACGGGCCGCATCGGCCAGACCATGGTCGAGCAGACCAAGTCGACGCATGACAGCCTGGCCAAGCTGCAGGAGCGCTTGGCCGTCATCGACACCGCCCAGGGCAACATCCAGTCGCTCGCCGGCCAGGTGGTGCAGTTGCAGGCTATCCTGTCCAACAAGCAGACGCGCGGCGCCTTCGGCCAGTCGCGCATGGAAACGATCGTCGCCGACGGCCTGCCGCTTGGCGCCTATGAATTCCAGGCGACGCTGTCGAACAACAACCGGCCGGACTGCCTGGTCAAGATGCCGAACGGCGCCCCGTCACTGGTCATCGACGCCAAGTTCCCGCTCGAGGCTTGGAACGCCATCCGCGCCGCGGCTGATGTGGAGGGCGCTGCGGATGCACAGAAGTATGCCGCCCAGGCTTTCCGGCGCGACCTCGAAGTGCACATCAAGGCGATCTCGGAGAAATACCTGATCACGGGCGAGACGCAGGACACCGCCTTCATGTTCGTGCCGTCGGAATCGATCTTCGCCGAGATCCACGAGAATTTCGAATCGCTGGTGCACCGGGCGCATCGCGCCCGCATCGTCATCGTCTCGCCGTCGCTTCTGATGCTGTCGATCCAGGTCATCCAGGCGATCCTCAAGGACGCCCGCATGCGCGAACAGGCCCACCTGATCCAGGGCGAGGTCATCCGCCTGATGGAGGACGTCGGCCGTCTCGACGATCGCGTGCGCAAGCTGCAGACGCATTTCGGCCAGGCCAGCAAGGACATCGACGATATCCTCGTATCGTCGTCGAAGGTCACCAAGCGCGGCGAAAAGATCGAGGCGCTGGAGTTCGGCGCGGGACATGCCGGCGAGGCCGAAGACGCGCCACCGCCTCAAGCCGCGCGTGCGGCCGATTCGAAGACCGGCCAGCTCCGCCTGCGCGTCATCGAAGAGGATTAGGCAGGCTACGCCTTTTCCACCGTCGCCATGCCATCGAATTCCGGCAGCCAATGCAATGCCGAGCGGTGCCAGACCTGCTTGCGTGGCACCATCTGCTCGCGCTGGTCGGAGGTACCTGTCCTCAAGCCATAGACCTTTGGACCGTCACCGACGGAGGTGGCGAAGAGATGCGAGCCGCATTCCGGGCAGAAGCCCTGCGCGCGCTTGTTGCCGCTTTCGCCTGTCTTGATGTAGATCTTCGGCGTTCCCGAAAACGCGATCTTGTCCTCCGGCACCGGCACGGTGACGCGGAAGGCCGTTCCGGTCAGCTTCTGGCAGTCGGTGCAATGGCAGATCGCCGTCTTTTCGGGGTCGACCTCGGCCTTGTAGGTGATGGCGCCGCAATGGCACCCGCCCTCGATCTTCATGGAAGCCTCCCTTCAGATATTTTTGACTGCCCGCATCCTAAAGCACGACGCTGAAACGGAGGAACCGGTTTTCGGCAGAGATCTCGCTGCAACAGCAGCATGGACAGATCGTGGCGTCGGAGCGGGTGTCTACTCGCTGTCAGGCGCGGTCGTACCAGCGTCAGGGTTGACGATCCGCTCTCGCCGCTCCCGCCAGAGCTGCGATGTCTGCGGCTTGACGAACACCGCCGTCACCTCCGGCACCTCGGCCTTGAGCCTGGCTTCCAGCCGCTCGACGCAGGTCTCGATGTCGGCGGCGGAGAGATGATCGACAAAATCGAGGCTCAGCCCGGCGACAACCTGCTCCGGTCCCAAGTGCACGGTCAGCACGCCATTAGCCTTTTCGACGGCGGGATCGGCCTGGGCGACCGCCAGGATCGACGACTGCACGTCGCGCGACGCCGGCTCGCCCATCAGCAGCCCCTTGCTCTCGCGGGCCAGGAACACGGCGGTCGCTCCCAGGATCAGGCTGATGCCGATCGAGGCGGCGCCGTCGAGCCAAGGCTGCTCGAAATAATGCGCAGCCGATATGCCGACGAACGCAATCACCAGGCCGAGCAGTGCCGCGCTGTCTTCGAACAGGACGGTGTAGACGCTCGGATCCTTGCTGCGGCGCACGGCCTCGATGTAACCGAGCTTGCCCTTGCTGCGACGGAATTCCTTGAGCGCGACCAGCCAAGAACCACCCTCGAACACCATGCACAGGGCGAGCACCACATAGTTGATGAGCGGATTTTCGATCGGCTCGGGGTCGAGCATGTGGATGATGCCTTCATAGAAGGCGACGCCGGCACCAAGCGCGAAGACCAGCAGTGCGACGATGAAGCTCCAGAAATAGAGCTCGCGGCCATGGCCGAGCGGGTGCATCAAATCAGGCGGCTGGGCAGCGCGATGCAAGCCGTAGAGCAGAAGCAGGCCGTTGCCGGTATCGACCAGCGAATGCACGCCTTCCGACAGCATCGCCGAACTGCCGGTGTAGGCGGCAGCGGCGAACTTTGTCACCGCGATCAGCAGGTTGCCTGCAATCGCTGCGAAGATCACAAATCTGGAACCGGATTGCGCCGCCACCTGTCCCTCGTGTTCGAACAGAGTAGCCGGGACACTGGCCCACTCAAGCATTTTCGCCCTGGCACGGCCGTTGTCGTCGCCCTCAACAGCCCTCTTGCAAGCGCGGCAACTTCGCGTTTCACTTCGCTTCTCAGCAGCGGGAGATACGAATCATGGCCAAAGGTGCGATGAAAGCCGGGAAAGAAGCCCGGAAACCCAAGAAGGACGCCAAGAAGCCAGCGCCTGCGCCGGCATTCAAGGCCCCTCCGGTGCAAGCGACCAAGATCAAGGACAAGTAGTCTCTGGTCTCGGCTCTATGCCTATCGGCAGCGCCCGGTCCCGGCCGGGCGCATGCTTGAGTTTTTCTTCGAAAAACCCTATCTATCCGGTGCGAGGACGACCTTGCGCTTCCCCAAAAAACTGGCCGGGACGACCCGCCACTCCAATGGAGCGTTCCATGGCTTGGACATACCTGTTTTTCGCGGGAATTTTCGAAATCGGCTGGGCCATCGGCCTGAAATACACCGACGGCTTTACAAGGCCTGTTCCAACCGTCCTCACCGTAGCTTCGATGATCATCAGCCTCGGCCTGCTCGGTCTGGCGCTGAAGTCGCTGCCCCTCGGCACCGCCTATGCGATCTGGACCGGCATCGGCACCGTCGGCACCGCGATGCTCGGCATCTGGCTTTTCGGCGAGCCGGCGACAGCGATTCGCCTTGCCTGCATCGGCCTGATCGTCTCGGGCATCGTTGGCCTCAAGCTCGTCGCCTGATCAACCAACCTTTGCAACGGCCTGCCCGAAACGGGCGGGCCTCACCACTTCCCAAGCTGTGATTTTTGCACGCCCTGTCGGGGATCGCTTCCGATTTCCCCACCCGTGCATCAGACGCACGAACGCGATCCGCGCCCGGGGCCTGGCAATCACCCCGTTTACGAATCGCTGGACGTTTGAATTCGCGCGATCGAGCCCGGCTAACGGGCCGACGCGTCATTCATGCGAATTGGCCTGTGATCAGCCGAAGTTGGCTGAGGGCGGCATCCGCTTGCCACGCGACTTGCGCGCGGCGTAACGCGCGTCACGCTTGGCCTTGCGCTCTGCCTCGTCGGAGAGCAGGCGGCTGATGCGGTCGGCCTCTTCGGCCTCGCGTGCCTTGGCTTCCGCCTGTGCGGCCTCTTCGGCGGCCAGGCGTTCAGCTTCGGCCTTGGCTTCGCGCTCGGCCTTTTCAACGGCTTCGCGAGCCAGGCGTTCCTGCCTCAGCTTTTCCTTCTCGGCTTCGCGAATGGCGCGAGCCTCGAGGATAGCCTTGCGTTCGGCCTGACGTGCCAGAACTTCTGGATCGTCGGCTGCCGGGCGTGCCTTGTACTTTTCGAGGAGAGCTTTCTTTGCGTCATTGGCGGCGTTACGCCGCTCGAAGACGTCTTTTTCCCTGTAGATTGCCAATTTGATTTCCCTGGAGTCACTTCGCGCCGTTTACATACGCGTGCGAAGGCATAGTTCAAGCGCCAAAAAGGCATGTCTCCCATGAATTCGCGTAATGTTGCGTATAGGAAACGCTCTTTGGCGCCAATCTCGATATGGATTGTTCACTAGACCGCATCTGGCGGCTTTGTGGAGCGATGGCTACCTGTAGCACGAAAACCAGCGATAGGACCAGCGATCATGGAACTTGGCCTCTACACTTTTGCAGACGTTAGCCCAGAGCCCGGCGCCAACGCCATCGGGGCGCATCAGCGGCTGCGTAATCTCATCGAAGAAATCGAACTGGCCGACCAGGTCGGCCTCGACGTTTTTGGCCTCGGCGAGCACCACCGGCCCGATTATGCCGCCTCCGCGCCCGTCGTGGCGCTTGCGGCCGCGGCCGAGCGCACCAAGCGCATTCGGCTGTCGAGTGCCGTCACAGTGCTGTCGTCGGACGATCCGGTGCGTGTGTTCCAGCAGTTCGCTACCCTCGACCAGCTTTCCGGCGGCCGTGCCGAGATCATGGCCGGGCGCGGCTCGTTCATCGAATCGTTTCCGCTGTTCGGCTACAATCTCGAGGACTATGACGAGCTGTTCGCGGAGAAGCTCGATCTGCTTCTGGCACTGCGCGACAGCGAACGCGTGACCTGGACCGGCACGCATCGCGCGCCGATCAACGATCGTGGCGTCTATCCCCGCCCCTATCAGGACAATCTGCCGATCTGGATCGCCATTGGCGGGACACCGCAGTCTGCGGCACGCGCCGGTGTGCTCGGCCTGCCTTTGGCGCTTGCCATCATCGGCGGCGAGCCGGCGCGATTCGCGCCGCTGTTCGACATCTACCGCGAAGCGGCACGGCGCGGCGGCCAGGATCCGGCCAAGCTTGCCACCAGCATCAACGTCCATGGCTTTGTCGGAGAAACCACCGAGCAGGCGGCGGACGATTTCTACGGTCCACAAGCCGAAGTGATGAACCGGATCGGCCGCGAGCGCGGCTGGGGCCCGACCTCAAGGGCGCATTTCGACCAGTCGCGCTCACCGCAGGGCGCACTGTTCGTCGGCAATCCGGAAGTGGTGGCCGAAAAGATCGTGGCCCAGCACAAGATCTTCAAAAACGACCGCTTCCTGTTGCAGATGGCGATCGGCCTGATGCCGCACGACAAGATCATGAAGGCGATCGAGCTCTACGGCACCAAGGTGGCACCGCTGGTGCGCAAGGAACTGGGCGTGCCTGCGGTCGGCTCGGCCGCCTGAGGCATCCACCGGAAGCGCACTCCAGAGCGCTCTTGGCCGCTGGACCAAGACTTCCCCACGCGGGAAGGTTTGTTTGCTGAGATAACGCTTCCTATATCCGGCGGGTCCCCACCCGCCGGAGCTGCCTCATGACCATTTTGTCCGTCCTCGACCTTTCACCGGTCACCGAAGGCAGCACTGCCGCCCAGTCGCTGAAGAACACGCTCGACCTGGCGCGCCACGCCGAGAAGCTCGGTTTCCATCGCTACTGGCTGGCCGAACACCACAACATGGCTGGCATCGCCAGTGCCGCGACCTCGGTGGTCATCGCCCATGTCGCTGCCGGCACCAGCACGATCCGTGTCGGCGCCGGCGGCATCATGCTGCCCAACCATGCGCCGCTGGTCATCGCCGAGCAGTTCGGCACGCTGGCCGCGCTGCATCCCGGTCGCATCGACCTTGGCATCGGCCGCGCGCCGGGCACCGACATGCTGACCGCACGCGCCCTGCGGCGCAATCTCGAAGCCGGCGTCGACAATTTCCCGCAGGATGTCGTCGAGCTGATGGGCTATTTCGAGCCGGCGACGCCCGAGCAGCGCATCCGCGCCGTCCCCGGCGAGGGCGAGCAGGTCGAGGTCTGGGTTCTCGGCTCCAGCCTCTATGGCGCCCAGCTCGCGGCTATGCTCGGCCTGCCCTATGCCTTCGCCTCGCATTTCGCCCCGTCCGAGCTCGACCACGCGCTCGAAATCTACCGCTCGCGCTTCCAGCCGTCGGAACGGCTGGCCAAACCCTATGTCATGGCCGGCATCAACATCGTTGCGGCCGACACGGACGCCGAGGCAAAGCTGCTGTTCACCTCGGTACAGCAGGCCTTCGTCAACCTGCGCAGCGGTCGGCCGGGCCGCCTGCCGGCGCCGCTCGAAGGCTACGAGCGCGAGCTTGATCCGGTCGCGCGCCAGATGCTGTCGCAGACGCTCGCCTGCGCGGTTGTCGGTTCGCCCGAAACAGTCCGACGTGGCGTCGAGGCGTTCGTCGCGCGCACCGGCGCCGACGAGCTGATGGTCACAGCGCAAGTGTTCGACCATCAGGCGCGCAAGCGCTCGTATGAGATTTTGGCGGAAGTCGGCGCCGGGCTGGCGAAGGCGGCATAGCGCTCCGATACCCCCACCCCTAACCCCTCCCACAAGGGGGAGGGAACTCCTGGGGGTCATCACGCCCCTCAAAACCAACTTCTTGCTTTGCGGCCGTTGCGAAGACAACCGTGGAGAAGACAGGATTCCCCTCCCCCTTGTGGGGAGGGGTTAGGGGTGGGGGTCCTTTTCAGCAAAAGCTCAGCGCATCGCCTCGACCATGGCCTTGTCGGGAAAGCACGTCGCGGCCTGGCCGTTCTTGGCCTGCCAGTCGCCGATCGAACGGCGGGTCTTGAAACCCGGCAGGCCATCGGCGCCGCCGACATCGTAGCCGAGCTTCTCCAGGCCCCGCTGCATCGAAGCGACGTCGGAGCGATAGAGCCCATCGACCTTGCCCCAGGATCCAGTGAAGCGCTTGTCGCCACTGGCAATGCGGTCGGCGCCGTGGCCGATGAACAGCGCGTAGACGTCGCTCTCGTTGTATTCCTTGAGCACGTAGAAGTTGGGCGTGACGATGAAGGCCGGACCGTTGCGGCCTGCAGGCATCATCAGGAAACCTTCGGCGCGCGCCTCGTTTTGCGGGAACGGCTTGCCGCCGACGCGGGTGATGCCCATCGCAGCCCAGTCGGCGATCTTCTTGCCCTGGTCGGGCCCTTCGAGCGCGCAGGACACGTTGTCCGGCAGCGACACCTCGAAGCCCCAGTCGCGGCCCTTCACCCAGCCATAGTGGACGAGATAGTTGGCGATCGAGGCCAGCGTGTCGGGCGTCGAGTTCCAGATATCGGCACGGCCGTCGCCGTCAAAATCGACGGCATGCTGGAGAAACGAGGTCGGCAGGAACTGCGGCTGTCCAAGCGCGCCGGCCCAGGACGAGCGCATTTCCTTGCGGCTGACAAGGCCCTTGTCGACCATCTCCAATCCTGCCAGCAACTCCTTGCGGAACATCTCCTTGCGGGTCGCCAGGAACGCCTTGGTGCCAAGCACCTCGAAGGCGTCGTAGGGCATCTTGGCCGCGCCAAAGCCCGACTCGCGCCCCCAGATCGCCAGCACCACGCCCGCGGGTACGCCGAAGCGCTTCTCGATCGCCGCCAGCGTCTTGGCGTTGGCGCCGGCGCGCGTGCGCCCGCCCGCGGTGACGGCACCAAGTGTCTTTTCGGCGAAATAGTTGCCGGGCGAGCCGAACTCGGCCTGATGCTGCTTCTTCAGCGTCTTGGGCTTTTCGCCTGGGAGAACGAGATCGGGCAGCTTGAGATTGGGCGTAACACCCTGGAATGCCGCGTCGAAGGTCGCCCTGGAGATACCCTTGGCCTTCGCTTCGGGCCACAGGTCCTTGGCAAGCCAGGCCTGGAACTGGTCGTCGATTTTTGCTGCGGAGGCAGGGGTGGCGAATGCGAGCAGCCCGATTGCCAGCGACGCCAGCAGATGCCGGAACGATGGCGCTCTACGTTGCCCCCCTCTGTCCTGCCGGACATCTCCCCCACAAGGGGGGAGATTGGCAGCGGCATCTTCGACGCCATTCCCGCAACGGTGGCGGTTGGCGAAAGAGGCGATGAAGGCTGATCTCCCCCCTTGTGGGGGAGATGTCCGGCAGGACAGAGGGGGGCAACGTAGAGCGCTGTTCATCCAACCTCCCTGCAAGCCAATTACGTCAAAACACGGTCCGCGATTTCAACGCCGCCGACAGCGTGCCTTCGTCGAGATAATCGAGTTCGCCGCCGACCGGCACGCCATGCGCCAGCCGCGTCACCTTGATGTCGAAACCGGAGAGCTGATCGGTGAGATAGTGCGCCGTGGTCTGGCCCTCGACGGTGGCGTTGACCGCGAGAATCACTTCGGCAACCCCGCCTTCGGCGATGCGGGTCACGAGTTGCTTGATGGTCAGCTGGTCAGGCCCGATGCCGTCGAGCGGCGACAGCGTGCCGCCGAGCACGTGAAAAAGCGCGTTCATCGCCCCGGCGCGTTCCAGCGCCCAGAGGTCGGACACGTCCTCTACGACGATGATTGTCGTTGGGTCGCGGCGCGGATCCGTGCAGATCATGCAAGGGTCGGAGGTGTCGACATTGCCGCAGGTCGAGCACACCCGCACCGTGTCGACCGCTTCGCTCATGGCGGCGGCCAGCGGCGCGAGCAGCTGTTCTTTCTTCTTGATCAGGTGAAGAGCCGCGCGGCGCGCCGAACGCGGCCCAAGCCCCGGCACCTTGGCCAGGAGCTGGATCAGGCGTTCGATCTCGGGACCGGCGATTCGCTTCGACATGGAAGCGATATAAAACGAGTAGCGAATAGTGAGTAGCGAATAGTGAGGTATCGGCGCAGCGCCGCCGCTCAGCCCCCACTACTCACTATTCCCTATTCGCTCATTCCATTGGCCTGTCCTGGCTCGCAATCAGCGCGCCGATCGCGTCGGCATCCGCAGGCGTCGCCTGGAACGACATAGCGCTGGCCAGCGCCGCATCGGAACCAGCAGACGCGACAGTCGCCGGCGCCTCCTCGACGACGCCGGGCAGCGCCGGCTGCTCGACTGAGGCGACCATGGTCTCGGGCGTGGCTGGCAGCGGCTTTCTGCGGCTGCGCTTCTCATAGAAGGCATTGCCGCCGGCGACCGTGGTGTAGTGCATGTTCTTGTAGGGGAACTTCAGGCCCGCAGTGTGGAAGAACATCACTTCGTCCTTCACCTTCGGGTGGCGTTCGCCCTTGAGCACGGCGACGGCAGCCGCCTGTACGTCGGGCAAGGCTTCGGAATTCATCGGCCGCGACAGCACCCCGGGCGCGAACTGGTTCTTCTGGCCGACCACGCCACAGACGCTGTCGCCATACTCGCCCGACTTGAGCCGGTTCATGACGACGCTGCCGACGGCAACGAGGCCGTCGCGGCTCGAGCGGTTGGATTCGAAGAACATCGCGCGCGACAGGCACTCCTTGTCCTTCGCCGTATAGGCGTAGGAACCCGAACGAACCGAGCTCGTGGTAATGCCGTCAGTAAGCTTGCTGGTGGTGCATCCCGAAACGATGCACGGCAAGGCCACGACGCCGACAAGCATCGGCATCTTCCAATTTTTGGCGATCAAAAGCGCCCCTCTCGTATGCCCGCCACGTCCCCAGATTGCGCCAACAATGCGCCCGTTTCGGGCAAAATGATGGCCAAGCGGTTAATCGCGCCTCAATGCCAGGCTCGCCTCTGCAACGCCCGGTCGCTATGGTCAGGCTGATGAAGGGCAAGGGCACGCTTTCAGGCGGCCGAAATCAGTTGGAGGCGACCATGAAAGCCGTGCTGTTCGAGCAATTCGGGCAACCGCCAAAGGTTCAGAATGTCGCCGAGCCGGCGCCGGCGCCCGGCGGCGTGGTGATCAAGGTCGAGGCCACCGGGCTATGCCGCAGCGACTGGCATGGCTGGATGGGACATGACGCCGACATCACCCTGCCGCATGTGCCGGGCCACGAACTGGCGGGCGTCATCGTCGCCGCCGGCCGGCTGGTCACGCGCTGGAAATCAGGCGACCGTGTCACCGTGCCCTTCGTCGGCGGCTGCGGCCGCTGCTTCGAATGCACCTCGGGCAATCACCAGGTCTGCGAGCACCAGTTCCAACCCGGCTTCACCGCCTGGGGTTCGTTCGCCGAGTATGTCGCCGTCGACTTCGCCGACACCAATCTGGTGCGGCTGCCAGAGACACTCGATTTCGCCACGGCCGCCAGTCTCGGCTGCCGCTTCGTCACCTCGTTCCGCGCGGTCGTCGATCAGGGCCGGGTCAAGCCGGGCGAATGGGTTGCCGTGCATGGCTGCGGCGGCGTCGGCCTGTCGGCAATCATGATCGCGGCGGCATCAGGCGCCAATGTGATCGCCATCGACCTGTCGGACGAAAAGCTCGACTTCGCGCGCAAGATGGGCGCAGTGGCGACGATCAATGCGGCCCGCGATACCGACGTCGTGGGGGCGGTGCGCGAATTGACAGGGGGCGGAGCGCATCTGTCGCTCGACGCGCTCGGGCATCCCGCCACCTGCTACAATTCCATCGCCAATCTTCGCCGCCGCGGCCGCCACGTCCAGGTCGGGCTGATGCTCGGCGACCATGCCGATCCGAAGATTCCAATGGGCAAGGTGATCGCCCACGAACTCGAAATCCTCGGCAGCCACGGCATGCAGGCGTTTCGCTATCAGGCGATGATGGAGATGATCGGGGCGGGCAAGCTCAAGCCGCAGATGCTTGTCGGCAAGCATCTCAGCCTCGACGAAGCGCCCGCTGCCTTGATGGCGATGGACAAGTTCGAAGGGCTTGGGATCAGCGTGGTGACGCAGTTCTAGGCGAGTAGTGAGTAGTGAGTAGTGAGTAGTGAGTAGTGAGTAGTGAGTAGTGAGTAGCTTGATGCGAAACGACGCCTGACATTCAAGCGCCGCCCCACTACTCCCTACTCACTATTCGCTATTCCCTATTCGCTCAGAACGGCAGCTTCATGCCGGGCGGGAGCGGCAGGCCGGCGGTCAGCGCCTTGGTCTTTTCCTGCATCGTCGCCTCGACCTTGGCCTTGGCATCGTTGTGCGCGGCGACGATCAGGTCCTCGAGGATCTCGCCCTCGCCTTCCTTCAGCAGCGACGGATCGATCTTCACCGACTTCATTTCCGACTTGCCCGAAAGCGTCACGATGACCATGCCGCCGCCGGACTGGCCGGTAGCCTCGATCAGGGCGACCTCTTCCTGCATGGCCTGAAGCTTGGCCTGCATTTCCTTCGCCTTGCCCATCAGGCCCAGCAAATCCTTCATGGTCGTGTTCCTTTCATCTCAAAACGGGTCGTCATCGTCGTTGTCCACGCCCGGATCAGGCGGCAACTCGGTGTCGATATCCAGGTCGGGCGCGTCAGGCGCAGTCGGCAGGCGCACGTCGATGATTTTGGCGCCGGGAAAACGCGACAGGATCGCGGCCACGGTCGGGTCGGCCTTGGCATCGGTAAGGGCGACCTCGCGCTTGGTCGCCTCGAGCTCCGCCAGCGTCGGTCCGCCCTCCTCGCGCGACAGCGAGACCATCCAGTGGCGGCCGGTCCATAGCTTCAGCTTGGTGGTCAGGTCGTTGAGGAACGTGCGCGGCGCGTCAGAGGTCAGGCTGCATTCGATATGGCCGGGCTCGATGCGCACCGGGCGCACAGCACGGCGGATCAGTACCTTGAATGCCATCTCACGGTTGGCTTCGGCGAGGTTCGCGAGCTCGGCGATGGTGCGCACCGGCACTGCATCGACAACCGGATCCGGCGCCGGCGTCGGCGCGACGAAGGCCGTGGGTGCGGGTGCGCTTTCCACCAGGCGCATCGTTTGGCCGCCGCCATTGCTGACCGGCATGCGCGCCTGCGACACGGCCGACGCGCCGGCTCCGCCATTGCCGCCGGTAGGCATGCCACCACCATTGCGTGGGGCGCCCGAAGGCTGCGACGGCGCATCGCCGAGCGATTTCAGCGCTTCGTCGAGCGTCGGCAGGTCGGCGGCGTGGGCCAGCCGGATCAGAACCATCTCGGCGGCACTGACCGGCCGGTTGGACGATTGCACCTCGGGAATGCCCTTGAGCAGCATCTGCCACGCGCGGGAAAGCACCCTGACGGAAAGAGACTGGGCGAATTCCACGCCCCTCTTGCGCTCGTCCTCGGACAGCGAGGCATCGTCGGCCGCCGACGGCACGAAACGCAGACGGGTGACCAGATGGGTGAATTCGGCAAGGTCGTTGAGCACCGCCACCGGGTCGGCGCCGGTGTCGTACTGGGCGCGCAGTTCGCCAAGGGCAGCGGCGATGTCACCCTTCATGATGTTTTCGAACAGATCGACGACCCGCGCCCGGTCGGCAAGACCGAGCATGGCGCGCACCGCTTCCGTGGTCACCGTGCCGCCGCCATGGGCAATGGCCTGGTCGAGGATCGACAGCGAATCGCGCGCCGAGCCTTCGGCCGCCCGCGCAACCATGGCCAGTGCGTCGTCTTCGACCGATATGCCTTCCTGGCCGGCGATGTTCCTGAGATGCCCGACAAGCTTGCCGGCGTCGATGCGGCGCAGGTCGAAGCGCTGGCAGCGCGACAACACCGTGATCGGAACTTTTCGGATTTCAGTGGTGGCGAAGATGAACTTCACATGCGGAGGCGGCTCTTCCAGCGTCTTGAGCAGGCCGTTGAAGGCCTGCGTCGACAGCATGTGCACCTCGTCGATGATGTAGACCTTGTAGCGCGCCGAAACGGGCGCATAGCGCACGCGGTCGATGATGTCGCGGATATCGTCGATGCCTGTGTGGGACGCGGCGTCCATCTCGATGACGTCGACATGGCGGCCTTCCATGATCGACTGGCAATGCTCGCCGAGCACTGTAAGGTCGACCGACGGGCGGTCGATGTCTGATGTCTTGTAGTTGAGTGCACGAGCCAGGATGCGAGCTGTGGTGGTCTTGCCTACGCCACGGACGCCGGTCAGCATCCAGGCCTGGGCGATGCGGCCCGAGGAAAACGCGTTGGTCAGCGTCTGGACCATCGGCTCCTGGCCGACGAGTGCCGTAAAATCCGCAGGACGATACTTGCGCGCGAGAACGCGGTAGGCCTTGCTCTTATCGGTTTGTCCGGCTTCGCTCATCCGCCCCGTTCGCCCGCCCGTTCGTATTGGCGCCCCTGCCTCGACCACGACAGGCCGATTCCGCGAAGCGAGTTTCGCCCGCACGGCGCAACGCCGTCAATGACGCGGAGAAGGGCGAAGAGGCGGGAGGCTGGAACAATGACCCGTTCCGGGCTCGTTAGGGCTGCTTCCTTCCGGACCTGACCCGGTTGGCGAGTGGATCGTCCACCACCAACCTCCCAACCTCCATATCGGCAATTGCCGCACCAATTGCAAGAGCCCTTGGACGACATGTCGACGCGACGATCACGCGCTATGTCGACGCGACGGTCAGGCGCTGCCGAAGTTCAGCGCCCAGAGATAGGCAAGCGTTGCCGCGATGCCGAGACCGGTGCGCAGCGCATGCAACGTTCCCCAATGCACGATCAGACGCCGGGACGCGGCGCCGCCTTCCTCGTTCGGTATCGCCTCGAGCCGCTTGTTGGTCGGCATGATGCCGAGCATTGTATAAGGCCAGTTGGCGAGCATCAGCATGGCGCCCGCCACCCAGCGCCAGTCCGCGGTCAGCCAGGCGGCCAGCAGGCCAAGCAAACCGGACACGGCTGCAAGGCTCGCCTGCATGGTGAAGCCTGCGGCATAGCTCGGTTTCCACTGCGCGAGCAGATTCTTGTCGTCGAGGCCAAGCCGTGCGGGCTGTTCGGCGAAATTGATGTAGAATGCCGCACCGGCAAAGGCGGCCGCGAGAACCAGGGCGATCTGACCGGCAAACATTGCGCATCTCCGCTGACGTTCGACGCATAGCATATCGGTGCAACGCGCGGCATGTCAGTGCGCTCGCGACGTTTCCGGCCCAGCCTTTTCAATGATTCGCTTGCAGCCATGACAGCCACACTCTAGCCTTCGAAGAAACAAGGGAAACGCCAATGATTTCGGGGCTCAAGGCCGGGTTTACGCTGGATTCGCGTCTCGACGCCGACAGCGAACCGCTGATGTGGCTCGGCCTTTGCGAATTGCGCGTCATGAATGACCGACGCTGGCCCTGGTTGGTGCTCGTGCCGCAGCGCCCCGGCGTCGAGGAAATCCATGACCTCACCCCGCTCGACCAGGCGATGCTGACCTTCGAGAGCAACATGGTGGCGCATGCGCTGAAGCAATCCACCGGCTGCGCCAAGATCAACAGCGGCGCGCTTGGCAACATCGTGCGGCAGCTGCATTTCCATGTCGTCGGGCGCTCCGAGGGCGATCCTGGCTGGCCTGGCCCGGTCTGGGGCCATGGCGTGCGCGAGCCTTACCGCCGCGACGATCTGCACAGGTTTGCCGAGAGCATCAAGTCGGCTCTATAACAGCCGAAACGACGCAGACCGAGTTTCAGATGCCTTTTAGCCTGTTCGACGCACCGACGCGTGAAGCCAGCCATTTCCTCGGCTTCGCCGGCAACATCATCGACCGCCAGTCGGAAAAGCGCAGCGACGATTCCGCCCTGAAGGCACTCGCCGAACCCGACACAAGGCTGCTGCTGGTCGCGTCGGGTCGCCTGCTGCTCGACTTCAGTGGCGGTTCGCCGAATCCCTATTTCACGCTCGCGAAAGCCGAGGCGGTGGGTGCCCAAACCGGTGAGGCGATCCTGCTTGGCCGTGCAGACGACATCGCCATGCTGGCACTGCCCCTAGCTGCCGAGCTTGAGGGCCTGCCGGAACACCTGAAAGCCATCGACTTCCGCTCGATCCTGGCGCAACGCCTCGTCGACGAGGCAGGGCTCGGCGCCCTGGCGCAGGGCGCAGCATTGCTTGCCTGGCACGCCAGCCATCGCTTCTGTGGCCGCTGCGGCGCTGAAACCGAGATGCGCGCCGGCGGCTACAAGCGCCGCTGCACGGGATGCGGCACCGAACACTTCCCGCGCACCGACCCGGTCGCCATCATGCTGACTGTGTCGGGCGACAAGTGCCTGATGGGCCGCGGCCGGCACTTCGCGCCGGGCGTCTATTCGGCGCTCGCCGGCTTCATCGAGCCGGGCGAAACGATCGAGGCGGCGGTGCGGCGCGAAACGCTTGAGGAAGCCGGCATCCGGCTCGGCCGCGTCGTCTACCATTCGAGCCAGCCCTGGCCTTTTCCCTATTCGCTGATGATCGGCTGCTATGGCGAGGCGCTCAACGAGGACATCTCGACCGACGCCGACGAGCTGGAAGACTGCCGCTGGTTTCCCCGGGCAGAGGTTCTTGAGATGCTCGCGGGCACGCACCCCGGCGCACTCAGGGTGCCGCCGGGACATGCCATCGCGCACCAGCTCATCCGAACCTGGGCGGAAGACGCCTGAAAAAGAACGGTCGCCTCAGTCGGCGACCTTCCACGCCTCGCGGGAATCGCTTGCCGGATAGACGCCGAGGATGCGCACTTCGCGTGAGAAGAAGCGCAGTTCCTCCAGCGCGTGGGTGACATTCGCGTCTTCCGGATGGCCTTCGATGTCGGCATAAAACAGCGTCGCGGTGAAGGCGCCGAGCTGGTAGCTCTCCAGCTTGGTCATGTTGACGCCGTTGGTGGCGAAGCCGCCCATCGCCTTGTACAGTGCCGCCGGCACGTTGCGGACGCGGAACATGAACGTCGTCATCATCTTGGCGTCCTGGCTCGGACGCTCGACCCACTGCTTGTTCTTGGTCAGGACGACGAAGCGCGTGACGTTGCTGTCGGTGTCCTCGACATTCTCTTCCAGTATGTCGAGGCCATAGAGCGTGGCGGCGAGACGCGGCGCAAGGGCGGCCATCGTCCTGTCCTTGACCTCTGAAACGAGCTTGGCGGCACCAGCCGTATCGCCGGCGATCACCGGCTTCCAGCCATTCTTGCGGATGTATTTGCGGCACTGGCCGAGCGCATGGATGTGGCTGTGCACGGTCTTGATCTCGGAGCGCTGCACGCCCGGCAGGACCATCAGCTGAAAATGGATCGGCAGGAAATACTCGCCGACGATGTGCAGCTTCGATTCCGGCAACAGGTGATGAATGTCGGCGACACGGCCGGCGATCGTGTTCTCGATCGGGATCATGGCGAGATCCGCCTTGCCGGTCTCGACCGCGTTGAAGGCGTCCTCGAAGGTGGCGCAGGGCAGCGGCTCCATGTCGGGGAACATGTTGCGGCAGGCGGTGTCGGAGTTGGCGCCCGGCTCGCCCTGGAATGAAATCTTGTTGGTCGTCGTCGGCATGATAGGCCTGTCTGTTCTAGTTCGAGAGAAGTTCGCTTATTTCGTCAGAAGCTCGCGGGCGCGTTCAAGGTGCTCGGGCGTGTCGACGCCCAGCGGCACCGTGTCGACGATCTCGACGTCGATGCGCATGCCGGCTTCCAGCGCGCGCAGCTGCTCGAGCCGCTCGCGCCGTTCCAGCGGCGACGGGCCTAGGCCGACGAAACGCTCGAGCGCTGCACGGCGGTAAACATAAAGCCCGACATGGTGATAGAGCGGGCCATCGCCCCAGGGTGCCGTCGCGCGGGTAAAATAGAGCGCCCTCAGCCGCTGCGCCGACAGTGGCGAGCCGATGATCTTCGGAACGTTCGGGTCGACCTTTTCCTCGTGGCGGGTGATTTCGACGCCAAGCGTGGAGATGTCGACCGCCTTTTCCTGCAGCGGTCGCAGGGCTGCCTGGATGATTGCCGGATCGATCGTCGGCAGATCGCCCTGGACATTGACGATCGTCTCGACCTCGCCTTTCGGATCGAGCGTCGTCAGTGCCTCGAAGATGCGGTCCGAACCCGACTCATGATCGGCGCGGGTCATCACCGCCTCGAAGCCATGTGCCCTCACCGTTTCCGCCACGATGTCGGTGTCGGTCGCCACGACCACCCGGCCGAGCCCGCTTTCCGAGGCGCGGGCAGCTACGTGGACGATCATCGGGCGACCGGCGATGTCGGCCAAGGGCTTGCCCGGCAAGCGCGTCGAGGCCATGCGGGCGGGGATCAGGATAAGGGTGGACATGGCTGGTGCGACTGTTTCTAAATGGCTTTGGAAAGTGTCAAAAGGTCTCACTGGAAGCGCCCTTATAGGTGTTGCAACCGGCAAGCAAAAGACCTAGTTTCCGCGCGATTTCACCCGGCCTGCCGGGCGATGTACGATACCGACGAACGGCAGCGGTCGCAGAGGATGGCGATCGGCCGGATAAGGGAGCCAGGGGCGTATGGACTCATTCGAAATGAACAAGGTGCTTGGCGGCCTGCTGGGTACTGCCTTTGTGGTGTTCTCCATCTCGCTCGTGTCGGACGCGATCTTCGCTGCTCCGGTTCCCGAGAAGCCGGGCTTTGCCATCGAAGCGGCTGAAGAAGGCGGTGCAGGTGCAGGCGGCGGCGAGGCCGCTCCGGCTGCTGTGCCGATCGCGCAGCTGCTGGCCAGCGCCAACGCCGAAGCGGGTGCTGCCGTATTCAAGAAGTGCACCGCTTGCCATTCCATCGAAAAGGGCGGCCCCAACAAGGTCGGTCCGGATCTGTGGGGCATCGTCAACCGCCCGATCGCCTCGCATGGCGGATTTGCCTATTCGGGCCCGATGAAGGAATTCTCCGAAGGCGGCAAGGTCGTCTGGGATTTCGAGCACCTCAACCACTTCCTGACGTCGCCCAAGGGCTTCATCAAGGGCACCGCGATGGGCTTCGCCGGCATCAAGAAGGATGACGAGCGCGCAAACCTCATCGCCTACCTGAATTCGCAGTCGGACAGCCCGGCACCGTTGCCCGCGGCCGATGCTGCTCCGGCCGCAGCGCCTGCTGCAGCTCCGGCCGAAGGCGCCGCACCGGCCGCTCCCGCCGAGGGTGCAGCCCCGGCGGCCGCTCACTAAACGATTTGTAATCTTCGCATCTTGAAAAAGCCGGGTTTAGCCCGGCTTTTTTGTTGCCTGGCGCAAACATAAGGCGACAATCGTCTAACGTGCGGTTTCCATGCGCCGGGATTTAATTAGAGTGTTGCGAAGCACCGGGCGGAGGGGATTGTTGATGAAGGTTGGGCTGACCAGGTTTGTTGCAATTGCGGGTCTTGCCGTGGCGGTTCTGTCCGGCGCCATAGCTTCCGCGGCTGCCCAGGAATGGCAAACCAGCTCGTCCTTGAACGGCACTTCGAAATATGGCCAGGACTTCAAGCAGTACGATTACGTCAATCCGAACGCGCCCAAGGGCGGCACGCTGAACTCGACGGTCGGCGGCACGTTCGACAGCTTCAATCCCTACATCGTCAAAGGCGCATCGGCTGCCGGCTTCACATATTTCGGCGGCGGCCTGCTTTACGAAACGCTGATGGAGCAATCGCTCGACGAGCCGAGCACCAGCCATCCCCTGATCGCCGATGCCTACAAGTTTCCGGCCGACTACTCTTCCGCGACGTACCGGCTCGACCCACGCGCCAGGTGGCATGACGGCAAGCCGATCACCACCGACGATGTCATCTGGTCATTCAATTTCCTGAAGGCAAACAGCCCACAATACGGCCAGTACTACACCAACGTGAAGGAAGCCGTCGCGATCTCGGACCGCGAGGTCGAGTTCCGTTTCGATCAGAAGGGCAACCGCGAGCTTCCGAAGATCATGGGCGACCTGGTCGTCCTGCCGAAACATTGGTGGGAGGGCACCGACGCCTCGGGCAAGAAGCGCGACATCACGCGTCCAACGCTCGAAATCCCGCTCGGCTCCGGTGCCTACAAGGTCGAGAGCTTCAAGCCGGGCACAGAGATCGTCTGGAGCCGCGTACCCGACCATTGGGCGGCGAATGTCGGGGTCAATGTCGGACGCAACAACTTCGACAAGCGCCGCTACTCCTACTTCCTTGACGACAGCGCCGAATGGCAGGCCTTCACCAAAGGCGGAATTCAAGACATCAAGGCTGAAAACAGCTCGCGGCGCTGGTCGACGCAATACACGTTCCCCGCCTTCCAGGCCGGCGACGTCATCAAGCAGGTGTTCAAGACCACTTCAGGCGAACCGTTCCAGGGCTACGCGCTCAACCTGCGCCGGCCGCAGTTCCAGGATCGCCGCGTCAGGCAGGCGCTGACGCTGGCCTACAATTTCGAATACATGAACCGCACGCTGTTCTTCGGGCTCAATACGCGGACAAGCAGCTACTTCCAGGGCCAGGACCTGGCATCCAGCGGCCTGCCGAGCGGCAAGGAACTGGAGCTGCTGACAGCTTACAAGGACAAGCTGCCGCCCGAGCTTTTCACCGAGGAGTTCAAGCTGCCGGTCTATGACTCGCCACAGTCCGAGCGGCAGTATCTGAGGCAAGCGACCACGCTGCTTGCCGAGGCCGGCTGGCGTGCCAGCGGCGGCAAGCTGATCAACGAAAAGACCGGCGAGCAATTCAAGATCGAGTTCCTCGGCAAGGACGCCACCGACGAGGTGATCGCAAGCCCCTTCATCGACAGCCTGCGCCGGCTTGGCATCGATGCGACCCTGCGCATGGTCGACACCAGCCAGTACATCAACCGCATCAATGATTTCGACTTCGACGTGACGACGACAACGCTCAACCAATCGTCCTCGCCGGGCAACGAGCAGCGCGACTTCTGGAGTTCGAAATCGGCCGCCAAACCGGGCTCGCGCAACATCATGGGCATCAACGATCCTGTCGTCGACGCGCTGGTCGAACGCGTCATCTTCGCCACCGATCGAGATGACTTGCTTGCGACAACCCACGCCCTGGACCGGGTCCTGCTGTGGAACTACTACGTCGTGCCGCAGTACCACCGGGCGGTCGTCTGGCTGGCCTACTGGAACAAGTTCGGCATTCCTGAAAAACAGCCGAGCTTCATCGGCGCCGACATCGATTCCTGGTGGATCGACAAGGACAAGGACGCGGCGTTGGCCGCCAAGTACAAGGGCGTCAATTGAGCACGCGCCTTCCCCGCAGGGACTTCCTCGCGCTCTGCGCCGCTGCGGCCGCCGCCCCGTTCATATCAGGACGCGCCTTCGCAGCGAGCCCGACCGGCACCGAACTGCATGGCCTGTCGGCCTTCGGCGACCTCAAATACGGCCCCGACTTCACGCATTTCGACTTCGTCAATGTCGACGCCCCCAAGGGCGGCACCTTCAACTTTTCGCCACCCAACTGGGTGTTCAACCAGAACCCGCTGACCTTCAACACGCTGAACACTTTCGTGGCTCGTGGCGACGCGCCGCCGCGCATGGGGCTGTGCTACGATTCGCTGATGACGCCGGCGCTCGACGAGCCGGATGCGATCTACGGCTTGCTGGCAAAATCGGTGACGATTTCGGACGACCGCAACAGCTTCGATTTCGTCCTCCGTCCGGAGGCAAAGTTCCATGACGGCACGCCTTTAACCGCCGACGATGTCGCCTACGCTTTCGAGCTGTTCAAGAACGATGGGCATCCGAGCCTGCTGCTGCCGCTGACCCATTTGACCGAAGCCAAGGCGCTCGATGCGCACACACTGCGGCTCAGCTTCGATGGCAAGCAGTCCGACCGAACCTTCCTCGATATCGCGACCTATCCCATACCGGCAAAATCCTTCTTCGAAGCCAATCCCTTCGACGCCTCGCAGCTCAACGCACCGCTCGGCTCAGGCCCCTACAAGGTCGGCCGCGTGTCGCCGGGCCAGACAATCGAATTCGAGCGTGTGGCCGACTATTGGGGCCGCGACCTGCCGGTCAATCGTGGCCTCTACAATTTCGACCGCATCCGCATCGAGTTCTACCAGGATCGACAGGCCGCGTTCGAGGCGTTCAAGAAGGGCGACATCCTCTTCCGCCAGGAGTTCACCTCGCGCATCTGGGCGACAGGCTATGATTTCCCCGCGCTCAAGGCGGGCAAGGTGGTCAAGCGCGAATTCCCAAGCGAGAAAAGGCCGATGATGCAGGCGACTGCACTCAACCAGCGGCGTGAGCGCTTTCGCGACCCGCGTGTGCGTCAGGCAGTTGCGCTGTGCTTCGACTTCGAATGGACCAACCGCAACCTGTTCTACGGCGCCTATCAGCGCTCGCAATCGACCTTCGAGAAGTCGGCCTATCGCGCCGAGGGCCTGCCCTCGCCCGCCGAACTGGCGCTGCTCGAACCGTTCCGCGGACGCATCCCCGACGAGACCTTCGGCGAAGCCGTGCTTCAGCCGCCATCCGACGGCTCCGGCCGCGACCGCAAGCTGTTGGGGCAGGCCACGAAGCTGCTTGCAGCGGCGGGCTGGACGCGCAAGGACGGCAGCCTGCGCAACGCCAAGGGCGAGCCTTTGTCACTCGAAGTACTTGTCGATGACGACACCTTCGTGCGGGTGTTTTCGCCATGGATCGAAAACATGCGGGCAATCGGCATCGATGCTTCCGCGCGCATGGTTGATTCCACCCAATATCAGGCGCGCCAGACCAGCTTCGACTTCGATGCCATCGTCATGGCCGTGTCGTTCAGCGCAACGCCAAGCCGTGACGAGATCGACGGTCTGTTCCATTCGCGCGCGGCTGATCTTCAAGGTTCGCGCAACTTGCCCGGAACCGCCGAGCCGGCCATCGACGCGCTGATCGACGCCGTGGGTGCGGCCAAGGACCGCGATACGCTGACGGTTGCCATGCGCGCACTGGACCGGGTCTTGCGCGCCCGGCAAGACTGGATTCCAAATTGGTTTTCGGCGAATCACCGCGCCGCCTTCTGGGATATGTTCGGCTACAAGGAGCCGAAGCCGGATTTCGGTTTCCCGGTCGAGGTCATGTGGTGGTTCGACAAGGACAAGGCTGCACGTATTGGCAAGACCTGAGATTTTGCGCTGCGCATTATCCTCCCCCTTGTGGGGAGGGTCGGCGAGCGGTCTGAGCGAAGCGAAGACAGTGAGACGGGGTGGGGGTACCATCCTTGCGTCACCCCCACCCCGCTCCGCTGCGCGGATCGACCCTCCCCACAAGGGGGAGGGTAACTACTGATGGGCTCTTATATCCTCCGCCGCATCCTGTTGATGATCCCGACCTTGTTCGGCATCATGGCGATCTCGTTCGCCGTCATCCAGTTCGCGCCGGGCGGCCCGGTCGAGCAGGTCATCGCCAAGCTGACGGGCCAGGGCGGCGACGCCGGCGACCGGCTTTCCGGTGGCAGCGGCGGCGATGCCGGCGGCAACACTTTTGATGCCGCGGGCGGAGAAGGCTCGTCCAAATATCGCGGCGCGCAGGGCTTGGACCCCGAGTTCATCGCCAAGCTCGAAAAGCAGTTCGGCTTCGACAAGCCGCCGCTTGAGCGCTTCGGCATGATGCTGTGGAACTACATCCGCTTCGATTTCGGGGAGAGCTATTTCCGTGACGTCTCGGTGCTCGACCTGATCCTCGAGAAGATGCCGGTGTCGATCTCGCTCGGCATCTGGATCACGCTGTTGTCTTATCTGATCTCGATCCCGCTCGGCATCCGCAAGGCGGTCAAGGACGGCTCGACCTTCGACATCTGGACCAGCGGCGTGATCATCATCGGCTACGCCATCCCGGCCTTCCTGTTCGCCATCCTGTTGATGGTGCTGTTTGCCGGCGGGTCGTTCTTCGACTGGTTCCCGCTGCGCGGCCTGACCTCGGAAAACTTCGACCAGCTGTCGCTCGGCGGCAAGGCGCTCGACTATCTCTGGCATCTCGCGCTGCCGCTGACCGCGCTGGTGCTGTCGGCCTTCGCCACCACGACGCTTCTGACCAAGAACTCGTTCCTCGACGAAATCCGCAAGCAATATGTCGTCACCGCCCGCGCCAAGGGTCTGTCGCAGCGCCAGGTGCTCTACGGCCACGTCTTCCGCAATGCCATGCTGATCGTCATCGCCGGTTTCCCCGGCGCCTTCATCTCGGCTTTCTTCACCGGATCGCTACTGATCGAAAACATCTTCTCGCTCGACGGGCTCGGCCTGCTCGGCTTCCGCTCGGTGCTCGACCGCGACTATCCGGTGGTCTTCGCAAATCTCTACATCTTCTCGCTGCTTGGGCTGTTCGTCGGCCTGCTCTCCGACCTGCTCTACACCTGGATCGATCCGCGCATCGACTTCGAGCGGAGGGATGTCTGATGTCGGCGGTTGATGCTGTCGCCGCGCCGGTCAAGCGGCCCTGGCTCTCGCCGATCAACAAGCGGCGCTGGCTGAGCTTCAAGGCCAACCGCCGCGGCTACTGGTCGTTGTGGATATTCCTGGTCCTGTTCGTGCTGTCGCTGTTTTCCGAACTGATCGCCAACGACAAGCCGCTGCTGATCCGCTTCAAGGGCGAGTTCTATTCGCCGATCATCAGCAACTATGAAGAAAGCGCGTTCCTCGGCGAGGACGGCTTCCTGCCGGTTACCGACTACCGCATGTCGGTGGTGCAGGAGGCTATATCGGCAAATGGCTGGGCGATCTGGCCGCCGATCCGCTATTCCTACCGCACCACCAACAACGAGATTCCCGAGGCAGCACCCGCCAAGCCGTCGTGGATGTATGCCAAGGATGTGCGCTGCCAGCGCTATCCACTGGGGGTGGACGACCCCAACTGCACAGTCGGCAACTGGAACTGGCTCGGCACCGACGACCAGGCCCGCGACGTGCTTGCCCGCGTCATCTACGGCTTCCGCGTCTCGGTGCTGTTCGGCCTGATCCTGACCGCGGGCTCGGCGCTGATCGGCGTGACGGCTGGCGCGATGCAGGGCTATTTCGGCGGCTGGACCGACCTGCTGTTCCAGCGCTTCATCGAAATCTGGTCGGCGATCCCGGTGCTCTATTTGCTGCTGATCGTCGCTGCCATTCTGCCGCCGGGCTTCTTCATCCTGCTCGGGCTGATGCTGCTGTTTTCCTGGGTGGCGCTGGTCGGTGTGGTGCGGGCCGAGTTCCTGCGCGCCCGCAACTTCGAGTACGTCAACGCGGCCCGCGCGCTCGGCGTGCCCAACCGCACGATCATCTTCCGCCACCTCTTGCCCAACGCGATGGTGGCGACGCTGACCTTCCTGCCGTTCATCCTCAACAGCTCGATCTCGACGCTGACCTCGCTCGACTTCCTCGGCTTCGGCCTGCCGCCCGGCTCTGCCTCGCTCGGCGAACTGCTCAAGCAGGGTCAGCGCAACCTGAACGCGCCATGGCTCGGCCTCTCCGGTTTCGTGGTGATCTCGCTGATGCTGTCGCTGCTGATCTTCGTCGGCGAAGCCACCCGCGACGCCTTCGACCCAAGGAAGACGTTCAAGTGAGCTTGGAACCATGGTATAATTTCTTATGTTTTCTACCATGGAGCGGAACATGGGCATGAACATCAAGAGTGAGAAGGCACAAAGGCTCGCGCGACAGTTGGCCGATGCAACGCAGCAGAGCATGACCGCCGCCATAGAACAGGCCTTGGAAGCTGAACTCAAAAGGCTTGAAATCAATGATGACCTTGCGATCCGCAAGGCGCGCATCAAGGAAATATTGAAACGTTCGGGCCCGACACCTCCCGGAGTCACAAGCGATCATTCCGATTTGTACGACGATGACGGTTTGCCGGCATGATCGTTGATGCATCGGCAATACTAGCAATCTTATTGGAGGAGTCCGATGGCGACGCGATGGAAGACAAGCTTCTTTCACCTCGCCAACGCCATGCGATGTCGCCTGTCAACTACCTTGAAGCCGCGGTTAAAGCGGATGGCTTGAAGGACACCAGGAAAGGCGCGGAGCTAAACAATCTGCTAGCAGATTTTGACATCGAGATTGTGCCGATCACACCTGAACAGGCATTGCTCGCCCGCGAGGCCTACCAGAAATTCGGCAAGGGCAACCACCCGGCCAAGCTCAACCTCGGCGACTGCTTCGCCTATGCGCTTGCCAAGGCGCGCCAGCAGCCACTTCTCTTCAAAGGCGACGACTTTCGCATGACCGACATCGAGGCCGCCATTTGACGACGTCCCCTCTCCTTTCCGTCCAGGACCTTTCCGTTGCCTTCAGCCAGGGCGGCGCAACGACGCTCGCCGTCGACCACATCTCCTTCGACATCGCCAAGGGCGAGACGGTGGCGCTTGTCGGCGAGAGCGGCTCGGGCAAGTCGGTCACGGCGCTGTCGGTGCTCAAGCTCCTGCCCTACCCGCCGGCAAGCCACCCCTCGGGGCGGATGATGTTTGGCGGCCAGGACCTCCTCGCGCTTGACGAGAACGCATTGCGCAAGGTGCGCGGCAACAAGATCACCATGATCTTCCAGGAGCCTATGACCTCGCTCAACCCGCTGCACACGATCGAGCACCAGATCGTCGAGGTGCTGTCGCTGCATCAGGGCATGCGCGACAAGCAGGCCAAAGCGCGCACGCTCGAACTGCTCGAAGAGGTCGGCATCCGCGAGCCCAAGAAGCGGCTCGACGCTTATCCGCACCAACTCTCCGGCGGCCAGCGCCAGCGCGTGATGATCGCCATGGCGCTCGCCAACGAGCCCGAGCTTCTGATCGCCGACGAGCCGACGACCGCGCTCGACGTGACGGTCCAGGCGCAGATCCTCGAATTGCTTGCCGAGCTCAAGGCCCGCAAGGGCATGTCGATGCTGTTCATCACGCATGACCTCGGCATCGTCAGGCGCATCGCCGACCGGGTCTGCGTGATGACCAAGGGCCAAATCGTCGAGACGGGGCCGACGAAAGAGATCTTCGCCAACCCGCAGCACAGCTATACGCGCCACCTGCTCGCCGCCGAGCCGAAAGGCAAGCCACCTACGGCCGACGCCTCGGCCAAGACGGTTATGTCGGGCTCGGACGTCAAGGTGTGGTTTCCGATCAAGCAGGGCTTCTTCCGCAAGACCGTCGACCATGTGAAGGCGGTCGACGGCATCGACGTTGCCGTGCGCGCCGGCCAGACCGTCGGCGTGGTCGGCGAATCCGGCTCGGGCAAGACAACGCTGGGGCTGGCGCTGACCCGCATGATCTCGTCGCAGGGCCGGATCGACTTCGACGGCCGCGAGATCGACAAGTTCAGCTTCAGCGCCATGCGCCCGCTCAGGCGCGAGATGCAGATCGTCTTCCAGGACCCGTTCGGATCGCTCAGCCCGCGCATGTCGGTGGCCGACATCATCGAAGAAGGCCTCAAGATCCACGAGCCCAGCCTCAAGGCTGCCGAACGCGACCAGAAGGTTGTCGACGTGCTGCGCGAAGTCGGCCTCGATCCAGAGACGCGCTTCCGCTACCCGCACGAGTTCTCTGGCGGGCAGCGCCAACGCGTCGCCATTGCGCGTGCCATGGTGCTCAAGCCGCGCTTCGTCATGCTTGACGAGCCGACTTCCGCACTCGACATGAGCGTACAGGCGCAGGTTGTCGACCTGCTGCGCTCCCTGCAGGCCAAGCACGACCTCGCCTATCTGTTCATCAGCCACGACCTCAAGGTGGTGCGCGCGCTCGCCAACGACGTCATCGTGATGCGCAACGGCAAGGTGGTGGAGGCCGGGCCGTCCGAACAGATTTTCGAGCGCCCGCAAACCGACTACACTCGGGCGCTGATCTCGGCGGCATTCCGGATCGAAACCGCGCCAACCGGCGTGGTCGGCGAATAGCAGGGCATCAAGGGACGAGCATGTCGACCAAGGGCAAGATTCTTCTTTCGATCACCGGTTTCAACCCGCAGCGCTGGTACGAGCTGCTGTCGGCGGAGCGCGAGGTGGTGCTCGAACCAGACGGGGCGGCCGACCCTTCGATCGACTATGCCGTGGTGTGGAAGCAGAAGCCGGGCACGCTGGCCAAGCTGCCGAACCTCAAGGCGATCTTCTCGATCGGTGCCGGCGTCGACCACGTCTTTGCCGATCCCGGCCTGCCCGACGTGCCGATCGTGCGCGTCGTCGCCGACAACCTCAGCCAGCACATGAGCGAATATGTGCTGTGGCGGGTGCTCGACCATCACCGCCAGGGCCAGCTCTACCGCGCCCAGCAGACCAAGAAGGCCTGGCACGAACCGCCGCAGCGGCCGGCCGAGGACATCTCGGTCGGCATCATGGGCATGGGCAATCTCGGCCGCGCCGCGGCCGACGTGCTCAAGGCGGTCGGCTTCCGCATCAATGGCTGGAGTCGCAGGGCCCAGGAGGTCGCGGGCGTCACCACCTTCAGCGGCGATGCCGGACTGGTGCCGTTCCTCAACGCGACCGACATTCTCGTCGTGCTGCTGCCGCTGACGGAGACGACCAAGGGCATCATCAATTACGGCCTGCTCAAGGAGCTGCGCCGGCGCAACGGCCTCGGCGGTGCGGTGCTGATCAATGCCGGGCGCGGCAGGCTGCAGCGCGACGCCGACATCTTGCGCGCGCTCGACGATGGCACGCTGAAGGAAGCGAGCCTCGACGTCTTCGAGGTCGAGCCTCTGCCCAAGACAAGCCCGATGTGGAACCACCCCAAGGTGTTCATGACCCCGCATGCGGCGGCGACGTCCGATCCCGCGCATCTTGTGGCCCCGATGCTCAGCCAGATGGCCGCCTTCGAACGCGGCGAACCGCTGGAAAATGTCGTCGACCGCAACGCGGGGTATTGAGGGGCATTCTAAAGAGCGCTCCCGCTTTCCCACGCGGGTTGCGGGCGGCGCTTGTCAGGCAAGTCTTCAGCGCCTCGTTCCTTCGCACCCCCCTCTGGCCTGCCGGCCATCTCCCCCACAAGGAGGGAGATTAGTCTCGTCCACGGCGGCGCCTATCCTACGGCTTCAGGAACAAGCTTTGCGGCTTTCGGGATTAGCCGGGGCGTCGATGAAGGCGTGATCTCCCTCCTTGTGGGGGAGATGGCCGGCAGGCCAGAGGGGGGTGCGAAGGATCACGACGCTGAAAATTCGGGGCCCGAAGACCCAGAAGAATCACCTCCCGTGGAAAACCTCCCCACGATCACATGAGAACGCGATGCCTACTGCCGCCTGAAGCTGGTCGGGCCGCCATAGAGGTAGCCGATGCGGTCGATGGCTTCGCGCACCCCCTCACGGGCGACGGTCATGGTGTGGCCGTTGGCGTGGATCATCATCTCGGCGTCGGTCATGATGGCGACATGGCCCTTCCAGAACACCAGGTCGCCGCGCCGGAGTCCGGAAAAATCCGCACCCGCATCGACAGGGGTACCGAGCGAAGCTTCCTGCATGTCGGAATCGCGCAGCACATCGCGGCCGGTCATGCGCATCGACAGCTGGACCAGCCCGGAGCAGTCGATGCCGAAGGCGCTGAAGCCGCCCCAGAGATAGGGCGTATCGATGAGCCGTTCCGCAACCGCAACGAAGTCGTCAGTCTTGGTTCCAAGCGGTGCCAGATGCTGGGTGACCAGCGCTTCACCCGACGCCAGCAGGGCGTAGCGCGTGCCGCGTGTTTCGGCGAAGCCGGTGACCGCAACCTGCGAACCGATGGACAGTTGGCCACTGCGCGGAAACTTCATGTCCGGCCCCGGATAGACGAAGGTGCGGAGTGCGGTCACGACGTGGGTCGGCTCCGCTCCCCGCGGTGCGAGGTCGCCCGACGAGACATATCCGACATAGCCGTCGCGCCCGGCCTGCAGCCAGGCAAAGCCTTCGGTATCGTCGAAGACCAAAACCTCGTCGCCGTAAAGCAACTGGGTGTTGAGACCGGCATCGGGACGCGGCGCCTTGCGGACGTCGGCGACGGGGGCGGCAATGCGCGCCGGGCGGCCGGCGACAAAGCGCTCGGCGGCGACTTCGCCCTGGAGCCGGGCGTCAGCAAGGTCGGGGCGGAAGGCGTGAAGGCGGCTGTCGCGGGCGGTCAAATCGGAAGCTCCATGGCTTTGGCAATGATAGCATCGCCCAGCCGCTCGACATAGAGCGCGCCTTGGACGGTGCGCCGGATCAGGACGTTGCGCTTGTCGCTCTCGTCGCGGTGGCGCGACACCAGCTTGAGCGCGCCCATGGTGTCGAGCGCGCGGGTGATGACCGGCTTGCTGACGCCGAGCCGGGCGGCGAGCCCACGCACCGTGTGCGGCGGCGGGTCGAGATAGATGGTGAGCAGGATCGCCATCTGGCGCAGCGTCAAATCGGGCGCGTCGTCACGCACCTCGGACAGGGAAAACTGCTGCAGCAGCCTCAGCGACTGACTCGGACGCAATGCGATCGGCATGACGCCAGCATCCACGCTAATTGTTTCGGTTCCGTTTCATTCAAGAGAGAATTTGCGGCGCATGCAAGGCGCACTATCTGCCCAGCTCGCGCCGCCCCTCATCCGCCTGCCGGCACCTTCTCCCCGTCAACGGGGAGAAGGGACAAAACCGTCAACCAAATCGTGCCGAAATCACCTTTTCCAGCGCACGAATCGCCTGTGCCTCGCCGCCGGTGGGGCCATGCGGGCGATCGTTCGGGTTCCAGGCGAAGATGTCGAAATGTGCCCAGCCTGATGTCTTCTCAACGAAGCGCTTGAGGAACAGGGCGGCGGTAATCGAGCCGGCGAAGCCGTCGGTGGTGACGTTGTTCATGTCGGCGATCTTCGACGACAACTTGGCGTCGTAAGGCTTCCACAGCGGCATGCGCCAGATCGGGTCTTCGACCGCAAGCGAGGCGGCGGAAAGTTCGGCGGCGAGCGCTTCGTCGTCGGTGTAGAAAGGCGGCAGGTCGGGGCCGAGCGCCACGCGCGCCGCCCCGGTCAGCGTTGCCATGTCGATCAGCAGTTCAGGCTGCTCGTCATCGGCAAGGGCCAGTGCATCGGCCAGCACCAGCCGGCCCTCGGCGTCGGTGTTGCCGATCTCGACAGTGATGCCCTTGCGGCTCTGCAGCACGTCGCCGGGCCGGAAAGCATTGGCCGAGATCGAGTTCTCGACCGCCGGGATGAGTACGCGCAGCCGGACATTGAGCTTCGACGCCATGATCATCGAGGCGAGGCCGAGAACGTTGGCGGCCCCGCCCATGTCCTTCTTCATCAGGAGCATGCTCGAGGCCGGCTTGATGTCGAGGCCGCCGGTGTCGAAGCACACGCCCTTGCCGACAAGCGTGATCCTCGCCGCGTCCTCCGCCCCCCAGGTCAGGTCGATGAGGCGCGGCGCATCGTCGGACGCGCGGCCGACGGCATGGATCATCGGGAAATTGTGCTTGAGCAGGTCGTCGCCAAGCGTGATCCTAACCTCGGCACCGTGAACCCCGGCAAGCTTGCGGACCGCTGCTTCGAGCGCCGATGGCCCCATGTCGTTTGTCGGCGTGTTGACGAGATCGCGAACCAGGAACACCGACTCGACGATGCTGTTCAGCCTGCTAGCGTCGACGCCACCAGGCACTGCAAGGCCAAGCGCCCTGCCCGGCTTCTTGCCGTAGCGGGTGAAGGCGTAGCCGCCGAGAGCGGCGCCAAGGGCTGCCAGTTCGGGCTGCGCCGGGGCGCTGGCGAAATGCCAGTTGCCTGCGGGCAGGTTGCGCGCAAGTGCGCCGAAGGCGAGCCCGCTGTCGCCCTGGCCAGTGCCGAACAACGCTCCCGCCAAGCTGCCGTCCGCGCCAGGGATCGCCAGCACCTTGCCGGCCTCGCCGGCGAAATCGTTGGCATTGGCCCAGGCCAGGACATCGGTGGAGAGCCCGGCACTTTCGAGACCGCCCTTGGCGACGAGGTGGATCGGCAGTGCGTCGGAGGGCTTTTGCTCGAACAGTTCGACCGGCATATCGGCTTCCTTCAGTCTCGGATGGAACAGCGTTTCAGCACGTTCTTAACCATCCGTTAGGGTTAACAGAATATTTCTCCAAAGCGGGGAATGGCCTGTGAACGGCCACGCGAACGAATGGAGACCCGTCGCCGATGTTGACCAATCGCTCGATGAACGCAACGGGAAAACACCTCGCCAGAGCGGCATTGCTGACGCTGCTGATGGCCAGCGTCGCCGGCTGCGGCGCCGCCAAGATGGGCACGGGCTCGGTCGGCCGCGGCAAGGCGGTCGATACAATGTCGACAGGCGCGATCGGCGGCTCCGTCGACCAGATCGGCCGGGCCTATGCCAGCGACCCAAACAACAAGCCGGTGGCGCTGCAGTATGCTTCGGCGCTGCAGGTCAAGGGCCAGACCGACCAGTCGCTGGCGGTGATGCGCAAGCTCGCCATCGGCTATCCCAAGGATCGCGACGTGCTGGCAGCCTATGGCAAGGCACTCGCCGCTTCGGGACAATTCCAGCCAGCGCTCGACGCCGTGCGCCGCGCCCAGACACCCGAATATCCCGACTGGAAGCTGGTATCGGCGGAAGCGGCGATCCTCGATCAGCTCGGCCAGACCCAGGATGCGCGCGGCCTCTATCGCAAGGCGCTTGACCTCAAGCCGAACGAGCCGACGATCTTGTCCAATCTCGGCATGTCCTACGTGCTCGAAGGCGACCTGAAATCGGCCGAGACCTATCTCCGTTCCGCTGCCTCGCAGCCCGGCGCCGACAGCCGCGTGCGCCAGAATCTCGCGCTGGCGGTCGGCCTCCAGGGCCGCTTCGACGAGGCCGAGCAGATCGCCAGCCAGGAGCTTTCGCCCGAGCAGGCGCAGGCCAATGTCAGCTATCTCAGGAGCATGCTGACCCAGCAGAACGCCTGGAACCAGATCAAGGCCGACGACAAGGCGAAGAAGAACTGACCAACCCATCTGCCTGAAATGCAAAAAGCCGCGTCGTGACGCGGCTTTTTTGTGCGAGCTGGATCGAAGTCTACTCGCTGCTCGACTGCTGCTTGTCGCCCATGATGCCGCGCTCGCTGATCTGCATGCCGGCGGGCCCGAGAATGATGGCGAACAGCACCGGCAGGAAAAACAGGATCATTGGCACGGTAAGCTTGGGCGGCAACGCGGCCGCCTTCTTTTCGGCCGCGTTCATGCGCATGTCACGGCTTTCGGCTGCCAGAACGCGCAGCGCATGAGCAACCGGCGTGCCATAACGTTCGGCCTGGATCAGCGCCTGGGTGACTGATTTGACCGACTCGAGGCCGGTGCGAGAGGCCAGGTTCTCATAGGCCTGGCGGCGTTCGGTCAGATATGAAAGTTCGGCATTGGTGAGCACGAACTCCTCGGCGAGATCAACCGACTGCGCGCCGATCTCGTCGGCAACCTTGCGCAGCGCCGCTTCGACCGACATGCCCGACTCGACGCAGATCAGCATCAGATCGAGCGCATCAGGCCATGCCGCCTGGATCGACTGCTTGCGTTTGGTGGCGCGATTGGTGACGTAAAGCACAGGCGCGTAAAAGCCGGCATAGGCAACCGCGATGCAGACAAAAACCTTCATGACAAAAGGCTTTTCAGCCAGCGCGCCGAGCACAAAGACGTAGAAGATGCCCAACGCCAAGCCGGCAAACGGCAACACCAGGCGAAAAAACAGGAAACGCGTCAGCGGATTCTGGCCACGAAAACCGGCTATCTTGAGCTTGTTGAGTGTCGCTTCGTCGACAAGCGCGCGGCGCAGGTCGAGCCGCTCGACAATGTTGCGCATGCCGATCGACTGCTGTTCGCGCAGGCCCTTGTGGCGCCGGTCAGCTTCGGCAGCGAGGCGGATGCGCTGCTTGGCGCGCAACTCGTCGCGTTCGAGCGCCACTGCCTTCATCCGCCCCTTGAGCGGATTGCCGCTCAAGGACGGCAGGACAGTGAAGACGGTGGCAAAGACAGCGATGGCAACGAGCAGTGCGATGAGGAAGGAAGGGTCTGTGAGTGATTTGACAACCTGGTCCGTCATCGGCCTAGACCTCGAAGTTCATCATCTTGCGCATCACAAAGATGCCGATCGCCATCCACACGCCCGAGATGCCGAGAATGAGGTGGCCAGTGCTCGTGACAAACAGCGGCATGATGTAGTTGGGACTTGAGAAAAAGACGAGTACGGCAACGACGACCGGCAAGGATCCGATGATGGCGGCAGAGGCCTTGGCCTCCATCGACAGGGCCTGGATCTTGGCTTTCATCTTCTTGCGGTCGCGCAACACCCGCGACAGGTTGCCGAGCGCTTCAGAAAGATTGCCGCCAGCCTGGCTCTGAATCTGGATGACGATGCCGAAGAAGCCCGCCTCGGGGCATGGCATCGTCTCGGTCATGCGCAGGGCGGCTTCGGGGATGGAAACGCCAACCTGCTGGGCCTCGACGAGGCGACGAAATTCCCCGCGAACCGGTTCGGGCGATTCCGAAGCGATGAGACGGATGCCGTCGTTGAGCGGCAGGCCAGATTTCACCGCGCGCACGATGATGTCGAGCGCATTGGGAAACTCATCGAGGAACTGCTTGACGCGGCGGCCACGGCGAAAGGAGACGAACCACCTGGGCAAACCAATGCCACCGGCAAGCAATGCGCCAGGCAACAGGATCAGCGGCGCGCCTAGCAGATAGGTCAGCAGCGTGACTACCACACCGCAGATCGCCGAATAGACGTAGAAACGCTCGATCGTGACCAGCATGCCGGCCTGGCGAATCTGGACGCGCAGCGGCGGCTTCTTGATATTGCGATCCTTGGCTTTCTGCTTTTCCTCAAGTTCCTTGATCGTGTCCTGGACCGATTTGCGCCGCTTGGCGACTTCGGCGACCCGGTCGCGCGAAGCCTTGACCACCGACCGGTCCGAGTCGGTCTGCCTGACGGTAGCCAGACGACGATCGGTATTGGCCTGGGTCTCGATACTGTTGAACAGAAAGGCATAAGCCACCGCGCCGGCGCTGAGACCGGCAAGGGCAATGAAGATCAGCATCATGGCGTCGAGACCGAACATGGCGCGTCAGATCCTCATCTTATGCATGTCAGTCAGATGCCTTTTCCATGGCTTCAAGCGCGGTCGCGAGACGCGCCTCCTCGCCATAATAGCGGGCACGATCCCAAAAATGCGGCCGTCCGATACCGGTGGAGACATGCTGGCCAATCAGCCGGCCGTTCTGGTCCTCGCCCTTGATGTTGTAGAGCACCAGGTCCTGGGTGATGATGACATCGCCTTCCATGCCGATCACTTCGGTGATGTGGGTGATGCGGCGCGAACCGTCGCGCAGGCGGGCTGCCTGGATGATCACGTCGACGGAACCAACGACGATCTCGCGCACGGTCTTTTGCGGCAGCGTGTAGCCGCCCATGGCGATCATCGCCTCGATACGGTTGAGACATTCGCGCGGACTGTTGGAGTGGATGGTGCCCATCGAGCCGTCATGGCCGGTGTTCATCGCCTGCAGCAGATCGAAGACTTCGGGTCCGCGCACTTCGCCGACGATGATGCGCTCGGGGCGCATGCGCAGACAGTTCTTGACGAGGTCGCGCATCGTCACCTCGCCCTCGCCTTCCAGGTTGGGCGGACGCGTTTCGAGACGGACGACATGCGGCTGCTGCAGTTGCAGTTCGGCAGAGTCCTCGCAGGTGATGACGCGCTCGTCGCGGTCGATATAGTTGGTCAGGCAATTGAGCAGCGTCGTCTTGCCCGAGCCCGTGCCGCCTGAGATGATGATGTTGCAGCGGACGCGGCCGATGATCTTCAGCACCTCGGCACCGTGCTGCGAGATCGCGCCGAACTTGACGAGCTGATCGAGCGTCAGCTTGTCCTTCTTGAACTTGCGGATGGTAAGAGCGGCGCCGTCGATCGACAGCGGCGGCGCAATGACGTTGACGCGCGAGCCGTCGGGCAGGCGCGCATCGCAGATCGGCGAGGATTCATCGACCCGGCGGCCGACCTGGCTGACGATACGCTGGCAGATGTTGAGCAGCTGCTGATTGTCGCGGAAGCGGATTCCGGTCTGCTCCACCTTGCCATTGACTTCGATGTAGACGTGCTTGGCGCCGTTGACCATGATGTCGGCGATGTCGTCACGCGCCAGCAAAGGCTCGAGCGGGCCGTAGCCCAGCACGTCGTTGCAGATGTCCTCAAGCAGCTCTTCCTGCTCGGAGATCGACATCGCGAAGTTCTTGATCGCGATGATGTCGTTGACGATGTCGCGGATTTCCTCGCGCGCGCTGTCGGGGTCGAGCTTGGCGAGCTGCGACAGATCGATGGTGTCGATCAGCGCCGAAAACACCTGGCTTTTGGTGTCGTAGTAGCTTTCGCTGCGCTCGCGCTGCGCCTTGCGTGGCTCGGGCGTAAAGGAAGGCGACGACTCGAAGGTGCGCCGCGGTGCGGCTGCCGGCGCGGACGGCGAAGGTGCCGCCGGGCGCGGTGCAACCAGTGTGTCGCCGGCTTGTGGCGCTGCGGGCGGTGGCGTTGTTGCGAGCGGGCGGAACCCCGGCGTGGGGCGATTACCGTCGTCGTTGCCTCTCCTGCCAAACATGATCGACTAACACCTCCGCCGCATTGGCATCACTTCTTGCGGGCTTTCAGCCGATTGAGAATTCCACCGAGCGCGGACGCCTTCTTGGCCTTGGCCTCGGACCTACCGGTCAGAATATGGGCGATCTCGTTGATCGTCTGGACGACCGCGTTCTTGGCATCCATTTCGCCCAGCATGCGCCCATTGTTGGCGGCATTGCCGAACAAAAGCGGGTCGAACGGGATGACCGCCAGCGGTGTGATGCCGAGTGGCTCGGCGAAGTCCTTGGCGGAGATTTCCGGGCGTTTCGGCACGCCAGCCTGGTTGAGGATCAGCCTGGGCGGCGGATCGTTGGGCCGCAGCCGCTTCAGCATATCGACCATGTTCTTGGTGTTGCGCAGGTTGGCCAGCTCCGGCGTTGCCGTAATGACCACCTCGTCGGCGCGGAGCAGCGTGTTCTTGCTCCAGCCGCTCCAGATGTGGGGAACGTCGAGCACGAGCATCGGCGAACTGCGCTGGGCCGTGTCGATGATCGAGGTGAAGGCTTCGGCGTCGAAATCGTAGACGCGTTCGAGCGTCGACGGTGCGGCAAGCAGCGACAGGTGCTCGGCGCACTGCGCCAGCAGGCGGTCGAGATAGACTTCGTCGACGCGTTCGGGCGCGAACACCGCCTCGGCGATGCCTTGAGCCGGGTCCTGGTCGAAGTTGATGTTGGCGGTACCGAAGGCTAGATCGAGGTCAGCGACGATAACCTCTGACTTGAACAGGCTCGACATCGCCCAGGCGACGTTGTGGGCGATGGTGGACGAACCCACACCACCCTTGGCACCGACGAAGGCTATCGAGCGGCCGATCGGTTCGGCGTCGGGATCGACGAAAATCGAGGAGATGACGCTGACGACATCCGCAGTGGAAACAGGCGCCACGACATATTCCGAGATGCCCGAGCGGATCAGCTCGCGATAAAGCGCGACATCGTTGTAATGGCCGATGACCACCACCTTGGAACTCGGGTCGCAATATTCAGACAGCCGGTGCAGGGTTTCGAGCAGGTTCTTGGGTTCGCCGCGCGATTCGATGATGATCAGGTTGGGCGTCGGCGCGCCGCTGTAGACCTCGATGGCCGTCTCGATGCCGCCCATGTGGACCTGGAGATGGGCCTTGGCCATGCGGCGGTCCTCACCGGCGCGGCCGATCGGCCCAGCGACACTGTCGGTCTCGCAGAAAGCCTGGATCGAAATGCGCGGCACGGGCCGCAATGTCTGCATGACATCAAGGTCCTGCTGCGACAGCTCGGCACCATCTGGCGGGGAATCGTAGGCGAGATTGCTCATGTCGGACTGCCTCCAAATCCCATCAGTAGGTGGTGACCGGCGACCAGACTCTCGGCGGCAGACGGTACTGGTCGATCACGACGTTGCGGTTCTCGGCGTCGATCTCTGTCTGCTTGCGCGGCCCGAGCAGGTCAGCCGGATTGGCGATCTGGGCGGCGAGATTGTTCTGATAGGAACAGCCGAAATTGGCGTAGTGCTTATTGTCGGTGGTGTCGGCGATGTCTTCGGGCCAGCTGCCACAACGGCCGGTCTGTGCCCGCATCGCCGAATAGACGACGCGGATGGGCGACGACGCCTCGGGGTAATCCGACTGGTAGTTGGTGATCGATATGCGGTTCTTCGGAACGCCCGCCTTCATTGCGATGTTCATCAATCCGCGCGCTGCATGCGAGGCCGCGGCGTCGTTGGCGCCACCTGATGGCGTCATGATCGTCAGAGTGGGCGCCGCCTGACGATCATAGTTCTGCAGATATCCCTCAAAGGTGATTTTCTGCCCCCTGGTGATGCCGCGGTCGCCGATGCCGACCGGGATGTCGAGGGTCTGGTTCTTCTCGGCGATGACGATCGGATGATTGGTACGGTAATCGTCCGGGATCGAGCCGACGGTGATGCTGTCGCGATTGGCACAGCCCGCCAGCAACGCCACCGTTGCAACTGCAAGCAGTGAACCAAACGAGCGCGCGTTGGCCGATCTGTCGCGACCTGCGGCGCGTGTGAAGATTGCCTGAGACATGCCCCTATCCCCGCTCATTTGTAGATGAAGCCGACGACGCCGTGGTAACGGCCCATGGGCTTGTCGGTTTTCATGGTGCCGTAGACGCGGTTGACGCGGCCGAGGAACATGCCCGCGCCATCGCTGGCGGCATTGAAATTGTCATCCGGCTTGGCGAGTTCGTTGCGGGCCACAGGTCGTGCCAGATAGGGCGTGACGATGATGACGAGCTCGCTTTCGTTGCGCACGAAGTCTCGGCTGCGGAACAGCGTACCAAGCACCGGGATCTTGGACAAACCCGGCATTCCATTAACCGCCTGCCGGATGTCGTCGCGGACAAGGCCAGCGATCATCATCGAGCCGCCGGAGGGCAGTTCAACTGTCGTGTCGGCCAGGCGCTTGCGGATGGAAAGCATGTTGCCGCCAAAGAAGCCCCTGGTCCCTTCGAGCTGTACCGAACCCTCGGTGGTCGGTTCGGAAACCTGCGTGCGAACTTTCAAGCTGATGCGTCCCGGAGACAGCACCACTGGCTGAAACTCAAGGCCGATGCCGTATTCAAGCTTTTCAATATCGTAGACGGTTTCTCCTGTGTCCTTGTCGGTCTTGCGTCCGCTGACAAGGTTGAACTCGCCGCCCACCCTGAAGGTAGCCTGCTGGCCAGACACCGCCGTCAATGTCGGCTCAGCGAGCGTCTTCATGACGCCAGCCTGTTCCATGGCATTCACGTAGGCCTTGAGCATGTCGGTGCCCACCGAGAAGCCGCCAGATGACAGCGGCTTGCCGAGGCCCATGGAGTTTTCCCCGATCGCACCCCAACTGATACCGTCGGCGTTGCCCGAGCCGATCATGTTGACGCCGAGCTGCTTCATGACAGTACGGCTGACTTCGGCGACCGTCACCTTGAGCATCACCTGATCGTCACCGATGATCTGCAGCAGGTTGACGATCTTGCTTTTCTGGCGCTCCTGGTCGGGGTTGTTGATGTCGACGCCGCTGTTTTCGGATCCACCGGTGGCTGTCTGCGAATACTGGCCGGTCGTTGCCTCACCGCCGGTAACGAAGATTGTCGCCAGGTCGACCGCGCGCTTGGCGTCGAGGGGAGTGTCCACAGTGCCGGTCAGCACCACGTTGTCGTTCAGCAGTTCGACCTTGATGTCGGCGCCAGGAATGAAGCGCTTGATGTAGCCCTCAAGGCCGGCGACGTCGCGTTCGACGGCGAGATCGAGGCTGACGATCTGCTCACCATTGGGGCCGAAGACAAAGATGTTGGTTTCACCCACTGCCTTGCCGAACAGGTAGATGCGCCGCGCCGTGCGGGTGACGGCATCGGCGACTGTCGGGTTGGCGACAAGGATGTCATAGGCGTCGCTCGGCAGGTCGATGACCACCGACTTGTTGAGCCCGAGCTTGACACGCTGGATGTTGGCGGTGCTCGAACTGACCTGTGCCCGTGAAGCGGCGGAGACCGGGGCGAGATCGGGAACGACAGCGCCTGCGGCCAAAATGGCGAATGCAGCGGTGGCAGTTGCCAGGAACCTGACGCAGGATCTCATTTCCTTGCTCCCGATTCAGAAATCTCGCCTGATTTGATCAGCCGCACCGTACCGCGCTTGCCGGAGCCCGAGACCAGATAGTCGGCTTCGGCGAGGTTCTTTTCCTGCGTATCGGCAACAGAGCGCAGCGCCAGCGTCAGCCTGTCGGCCATCTGTTGCGCCACTGTGATGATCTCGGCCTGCTGGGGCGTAAGTTCGAGCGTGGCCGTTTCGCCTACCTTGACCTTCTTGCCTTCCTCGTCTTCCTGAATGGCTTGGTCGATGGCCAGCACCCGGATGTTGCTGAGGATGGTTTCGGTGGTAAAGCCGCCGCCGGACTTCGACGCATCGGCGCGGCGCGTCATGATGACGTCGACATAGTCGTTGGGCAGGATGAAACCGCCGGCAGACGTGTCGGCGGAGATGGTGGTTGCTACCGCGCGCATCCCGGACGGCAGGACGGCGGACATGAAGCTCTGGCCTTCGCCGATCAGCTTGGATTTGCGCAGCGGCTCGCCGCTGTACATGGCGAGGCGCGCTACCGAGGCCTTGAATTTCTCAAGCGCTTCGGGCTCGGCATTTCGCGTAATGAAATTGGGGTTGACCCCGTCGCTGGGCCAAGGCTGCCAGGCGATGTTGTTTTCAACGGCACCGCCCATCGGCACGTCGCCGGTCAACACCAGGACATCTGTCAGGGCAATCTGTGGCTGCTGCGGGCCGGATTCGACAATGACCTCGGCCGGCGGCGGTGCCGACATGTTTTTTGCGACGAAACCGGCGCCGCCTGCGGCAGCGACCGCCACGCCCAGTATCATCAGTCGCGATGCAGCCATTTGTCCGAAACCTCGCCCTGGCACCCCATCAAGCCAAGCCGGACTTTGCATAGGCAATCGTCAACTTATGGTTAATGTAGTTCTTACGAGCGTGATTAATTGTTTCTTACGCATGGTGCGGCGACCACAGCTATTGGGCGGCAAGGCGTTCCACTGCCCAGACCACCAGCGGAGACGCCGGATAGGTCAAGAGGCCGCCCAGACCGAGCGCTATGCCATAGGGCACTCCCTTGGCGTCTCCGGAAAAGTTCTTGAGAAACATGTTCTGGCCAACGACATGAGATAGTGCCGAACTGCGGAAGGTCAGGATCGCAAGCGTCAACACGCCGCCTAGTATCGTCGCCGTGAGAAGATACTCCATCAGCGGCAAGCCAAAGCCCATCCAGACGCCGGTGGCAGCAATGAGCTTGGCGTCGCCGCCGCCCATGCCGCCCAGAGCAAACAGCCCAAAGGTAACCGTCAGCAGCAAGGCGCCGGCGGCCAGATGCATGCCGATATCCGCCCAGCCCATGCCGGTCAGCGGCGCAACGACGAGGAACACGCCGAGCAGCAGTAGCGGCACGCGATTGGCGATGGTCATCGACATCGTGTCGGAAACCGCGGAATAGACCATGCAAAACGGGAAAACGACAAAGATCAGTGCTTCAAGCATGGTCATGTACCCGTCATTCGGAGCATGGAACGAGCGTAGTGTGGCTGCGTTAAGCTTCAATGAAGTGTCGGCAGGCCCGACGCCCGACGCTCAAATGCAAAAAGGCTGCTCGCAGGAGCAGCCTCTTCGCAGACCTTGCCGACTGAAATGCCGGAGAGGCTCTAGGCCCATATCACGGGGCAGGGGCAGCTGCGCCCAGCTTCGTAGCAACTTCCGTGAACTTGACGCCAAGCTGCGTGCCGACGCTGCCGGCAGCGGTGATGATGGCAAGCGCGATAAGGGTGGCGATCAGACCGTATTCGATGGCGGTCGCGCCGGATTCGTCCTTCACAAAACGTGCGATGAGGTTAGACATTGTAAGCTCCTTGCTCCGTGTTACAGCACTTCCGCCAACATTTCTTTGTCGTCGATCGGATGACTGCAACCTAGCGGGGAGCTCTTTCAATCGACTTAAGAAATAGCCTTACCGAATCCTTTCGCCATGGCTTGCCTCCGTGTGGTTAATCACAGACTAAGCAGAACCCAACAATTGTCGGTGATGCAGCGTGCCGGAATGGCGGATTTTCGTGGCAGTCGCACAGGCATTCGAAGGAGCCAACACAGCGTCATTTTCGCCCCAAGGTTGTCCAGGTACGGCGCTTAACCGTTGGTTCACCAAAGTCGTTCATCTTCCATTGAACAGTTGACCGACACCGACAGCCGCCGAGGGGGCGCCTATCATGGCCAAGCCAAACCTTTATGTCCTGGGAGCCTGCGCCTGGCTGGCATCTTTTGCCGCCGCGACGCATGTATATGCGGGCGCGGGCATCGAGGTGACGATGAACCAGGCCAAGATCGTGCGGCTCACGCGGCCGGCCGACACCATCGTGGTCGGTAACTCGGCGATCGCCGACGCCTCGATACAGGATGCCTCGACCATCGTGCTAACCGGCAAGGGTTTTGGCGTCACCAACCTTGTCGTGCTCGATGCCGACGGCAGCCCGATCGTCGACGAGCAGGTGACCGTCATCCGCCACGATGCCTCGTCCGTCCGGATCTACCGGCGTTCGGAGGTCCAGACGCTTTCATGTACGCCCTATTGCGAGAGCTCCTACAAGAGCGACGCAGAGCGGATGTCCGAGAGCGAAATGAACGCCAGCCAATAGGTTGGCGTTTAGGCCATGCCGGGCATGGTTAGCGGCCAGTAAACCGGGTCCGCGAAATTTTCCGGATCATTCAAACCGGACTTCAACAGCTTTCCCTTATACGTCGACGCGAACCACAAGAAGCGGTCGGGACATGAGCGCAGCAGCGGTTGCAGAAAGCAATGACGTGAACGGACCCAAGCCAAGCTTCCTTGCCCGGTTCATGCGTAACCAGAGCGGCAGTACGGCGATCGAGTTCGCCGTCCTGGCGATCCCGTTCTCACTACTGGTCTTTGCCATCCTGGAAAGCTGTATTGCCTTCGCCGGCCAGCAGGTGCTGGCCAACGCCGCCGACGAAGTTGCCCGGCAGTTGCGCACGGGGCAGGAAAAGTCGGTAGGCTTCACTGAAGAAAAGCTGAAGAACAAGATTTGCGCCAAGCTGGAAGTCCTGGTTTCGAAAGACTGCAAGGACCAGCTTATCGTTGATCTGCGCAGCTATCCGACCTTTGCCGACGCTGCAAAGGTCAAGCTCAAATTGACCGGTGACAGGGACATCGACACGACAGGCTTTGCCGTGACGCCCGGTCCTTCGATGTCCAAGAACATGCTGCAGGTCATCTATAAATGGCCTGTCATCACCGACTTCATGCGGGCTTCGATGTCGAACCTCAAGGACGGCAAGACTTTGCAATACGCGACCGTCACCTGGCAGAACGAACCGTTTAACGACTAAGTGGACCGATCGGCTTCGAAAGCCGTGGCCTGGGAAAAGGGGCAACATGTCTTTCTGCGCGGGAGCACGATCCATGCTGGAGCGCTGGCGGTCTTGCATGCGCGCGCTGGTCGGCGATAGACGCGGTGTTGCCGCCATCGAATTCGCCATCATCGCGCCGCTGCTGCTGTCGCTCTACTTCGTGACCATGGAGGTTTCACAAGGGATCGAAACCAACAAGAAGGTCAGCCGTGTCGGCTCGATGGTCGCCGATCTGGTGACCCAGCAGCAGACGATCGTAAAAAGCGAAATCGATGCGATCATGAAGATCGGCGAAGCGATCCTGCAGCCCTACAACCGCAGCGTCGGCAAGATCGTGGTCACCGCGATCGAGATCACCGACGAGGCGACGCCCAAAGTCAAGGTGGTGTGGGAGCGAAAGCTCGTCGAGGGTTCTGCCAGCGCCGGTGTCGCCAAGGGGACCGCGACGACAGTGCCGCCTGCGCTCAAGATCAAAGGTACATTCCTCATTCGTGTCGAAAGCGATCTCGAATACGTGCCTGTCATCAAATGGGCGGCGTCGAGCAAGCCGGCTCTCGGCTTGGCGGCAGCTTTCGATGGTATCTCGATGTCGGAGAGCTACTACTTGCGCGCCCGCATGAGCCAGTCAGTGCCCTGTACCGACTGCTGAGGCTGGCCGAGGCCCCATACGCCGCGCCCTGTCAGCTGCCTTGTCGCTGGATAATTGCCAATGCCGGCGACTGATCTTATGTCTGTGCGCATATTGGCAACCGAGAACCCCTTGTAGATGGCGCGTGCATTCCTGTTCGTCCTGGATTCCTTCGGCATAGGCGGCGCGGCGGACGCCGCGCGCTTTGGCGACGTCGGATCGGACACTTTCGGGCACATAGCCAGCGCCTGCGCCGAAGGTCGTGGCGACCGCGAAGGCCTGCGCTCCGGCCCGCTTGACGTGCCCAACATGGCATCGCTCGGACTGGGCCTGGCTGCGAAAGTGGCAACCGGCTTCGAATTCGCCGGCGACAAGCCGCTGCGCCCAGGGGCGTTTCATGGTGCTGCCCAGGAAATCTCGAGCGGCAAGGACACACCGTCCGGCCATTGGGAAATCGCCGCACTGCCGGTGACCTTCGATTGGGGCTATTTTCCGCAAACAGTCCCGGCCTTCCCAGCATCACTCACCGAAGCCATCATCCGCGAAGGCAAAGTGCCAGGCATATTGGGCGACTGCCACGCCGGCGGCGTCGAGATCATCGAGCGCTTCGGCGAGGAGCACATCAGGACTGGCAAGCCAATCTGCTACACCTCGGTGGATTCGGTGCTGCAGATCGCCGCGCATGAAGAACACTTCGGGCTGGAGCGGCTCTACGAGTTGTGCCAGGTCGTGCGCCGCCTCGTCGACCCGCTGAACATCGGCAGGGTGATTGCCCGTCCCTTCCTGGGTGAGGACAAGGCGACGTTCCAGCGCACGCCCAACCGCCGCGACTATGCCACCCCGCCACCCGAGGCCACGCTGCTCGACCGGCTCACGACGCGCGGCAGCAAGGTCATCGGCATCGGCAAGATCGGTGACATTTTCGCCCATCGCGGCATCAGTGAAATCCGCAAGGGCGTCGGCAACATGGCGATGTTCGACAAGGCGCTCGGCGCCATGGACGATGCCCAGGACGGCGACCTGGTGTTCGCCAATTTCGTCGACTTCGACACCGAATTCGGCCATCGCCGCGACGTGCCGGGCTATGCCGCGGCCCTCGAGGCCTTCGACAAGCGCTTGCCTGAAGCCTTCGCGCGGCTGAAGCCGGGCGACCTGCTCATCCTGACCGCCGACCATGGCAACGACCCGACCTGGCCCGGCACCGACCACACGCGCGAGCGCATTCCGGTGATCGGCATCGCCCAGGGCCTTTCCGGTGGCGATGTCGGCCTGAGACTAACCTTCGCCGACATCGGTGAAACCATCGCGGAACATCTCAGCCTGGCGCCCGGGCAGTACGGAAACTCCTTCCTCGAAACGATCGCCTGACATGCCTGAATTGCCCGAAGTCGAAACCGTGCGGCGCGGATTGCAGCCGGTGCTCGAAGGCGCGCGCATCGAGCGCGTCGAGACCCGGCGCCCGAATTTGCGCTATCCCTTCCCCGAGCAGTTCGGTGAGCGCCTGGCGGGCAGAAAGATCACCTCGCTCGGCCGGCGCGCCAAATACCTGATCGCCGACGTCGAGGACGCGCCGCTGCTGATCTGCCATCTCGGCATGTCCGGCTCGTTCCGCGTCGAAATCGATGATGACGCAGCCGCCCCTGGCAGCTTCCATCACGAGCGGTCGAAGTCGGAAACCCACGATCACGTCGTCTTTCACGTCGCCGATGCCAAGGGCGTGCCGGCGCGCGTCGTCTTCAACGATCCCAGGCGCTTCGGCTTCATGCTGTTTGCCGAGCGCAACGGAGCGGAACATCCGATGCTGTCGGGCCTCGGCGTCGAACCGACCGGTAACACGCTCGATGGCGCGCTGCTTGCCCAACTGTTCGAAGGCAAGAAGACGCCGCTCAAGGCAGCTCTGCTCGACCAGCGGCTGATCGCCGGTCTTGGCAACATCTATGTCGCGGAAGCGCTGTGGCGCGCTGGACTTTCGCCGACGCGTGCAGCCGGCACCATCTCCGGCACCGGCAAGGTCGCGCGGGAGCGGGCAAGGCTGCTTGCAACGTCCGTGCGGGAAGTGATCGCCGACGCGATCGCCGCGGGCGGGTCTTCGCTGCGCGATTACGTCCACACCGACGGTTCGCTCGGCTACTTCCAGCACTCCTTCTCGGTCTATGACCGCGAGGGCGAACCTTGCCCGCACAGCGGCTGTGCGGGCCATATCGAGCGCATCGTGCAGAGCGGACGCTCAACCTTCTATTGCCGCCAGTGCCAGCGCTGAGCTAGAGCAAAGCCTCATTGGTAGCGCTGCGAGACAGGGAGAGCCTGAGATGGCCTATGAAACGATCATCGTGGAAACACGCGGCAAGGTCGGGCTGATCACGCTCAACCGTCCGAAGGCGCTCAATGCGCTGAACTCGCAGGTGCTGGCCGAGCTGCTTGCCGCCACCGGCACCTTCGAAGCCGACCAGGGCATAGGCGCCATCGTCATCACCGGCTCGGAAAAGGCCTTCGCGGCCGGCGCCGACATCAAGGAGATGCAGGCCAAGAGTTACGTCGATGCCTACATGGAGGATTTCTTCTCCGGCTGGGAGGCCTTTGCCCGCAACCGCAAGCCGATGATCGCCGCTGTCGCCGGCTACGCGCTGGGCGGCGGCTGCGAGCTCGCCATGATGTGCGACTTCATCATCGCCGCCGACTCGGCCAAGTTCGGCCAGCCCGAGATCACGCTTGGCGTCATGCCCGGCATGGGCGGCTCGCAGCGACTCACCCGTTTCGTCGGCAAGTCGAAGGCAATGGACATGTGCCTGACCGGCCGAATGATGGATGCGGCCGAAGCCGAGCGCTCTGGCCTGGTCTCGCGAGTCGTGCCCGCGGCCGACCTGATGGAAGAAGCGATGAAGGCAGCAGCCAAGATCGCCGACTTCTCGCTTCCGGCAGTCATGATGTGCAAGGAAGCCGTCAATCGCTCTTACGAAGTAACGCTTGCCGAAGGCTTGCGCTTCGAGCGCCGGGTATTTCATTCGATGTTCTCGCTCGACGACCAGAAGGAAGGCATGGCCGCCTTTGCCGAGAAAAGGACTGCGAATTTCCGCAACCGCTGACCTGAATCGCGTTGACGTTGGAAAGAAGCTGAACTATAAGCCGCACCAACTGAGGCGCCCCCAGGGACGCCCGATTTATTTTTGCGCTCTGCGGATACCCGCGTTGCGCCCACCTAGAGATCAAAGAGAGGCACCATGGCCAATACCTCCTCGGCCAAGAAGGCAACGCGTAAGATCGCCCGCCGCGCAGCGGTCAACAAGAACCGCCGCTCGCGCGTCCGGACTTATGTCCGCCAGGTCGAAGAGGCACTGGCCTCGGGCGACAAGGCAAAGGCAGAAGCCGCCTTCAACGCCGCCCAGCCGGAACTGATGCGCGCCGCCACCAAGGGCGTGCTGCACAAGAACACCGCCTCGCGCAAGGTTTCGCGTCTGGCACAGCGGCTCAAGGCACTTTCCGCCTAAGCCCTGCAAGCAATTGGATTTCTGATCAACCCGGCCTCACCAGCCGGGTTTTTCTTTTGCCGGCATGGGGCCGAAAAAGCCGCCCCAAGGGCCACCTGAGCAGGGTATCCAGGGGGTCGAAATTTTGCCGGCATATGCGGCTATTCTGATAACTACAACTGTTAGAAGTAGCCCTACAACCAGACTCACCGTGTCAGAAATTCACCTGTAATTTCATAGACTTACACACGGTCATCCACAGCTTGTTCAAGCTGCCCCTGGGGCTCGGGGGACAAGTTGGTGTCAAGCGGATTCTTTTATAATTATTTCGGACGGCCTGCGCTTTTTTTCGATCCCCGGAAAAGGGTTTGAATCACAACGGCTTTGTCCCTTTGAGGGGTGCCGGCAAGCTTTGAATCCGGAGCCGAGGTAAGCAGATTCATTAAAAACGGGTTAGACTCGGCCTTGCCCTGTCCACAGCGATTTTTGTAAGGTCTTTTTATCGAAGGGACGGGCAGCAAGCCCTCTGCAAAGCCAAAAAAATCGGCGGCGTTCTCGGCGTGGATGGAATCCGCGTCCGGGGGAGGTATGCCCACTTCGAAGTATACTTGGGGCGTGTGGGGATACACGGCATGGTGACTTTGCATCGCACCGGCGATTTCGCCGGATGGCTACGCATTTGCCTGGTGCTGCCGCCCCCGCGGCACTGGCCTTCCGAAAGCGCTGCATGGCGCTAAGGGAAGGTGATTGGGGCTCAGCCGGAAACGGCAAGCATCCCAAATGAACATATACCGGTGGAGACGCGAGCGGCGCGCCTCCATACGGCAACGAGGACCGAAGGTTAGGGATTGCAAACAATGCAAAGCGGCATCGAAAGGGAAGCAAATGCGGGCTTTCTTTTTACCGGCGAACTGATCGAGGGCAATGCAGTGGCAGCAACCAGCGCCGCAGAGAAGAACTTTGACCGCGTCAAGACGCAGCTCCAGGTTCGCCTGGGCAGCGAGGTCTTCTCCAGCTGGTTTGGCCGCATGAAGCTCGCGGAAACATCCAAAGGCGTGGTGCGCCTTTCGGTGCCGACGGCTTTCCTGCGTTCCTGGATCAACAGCCATTATCTCGACCTCATTTCCGAGCTGTGGCGGCAGGAAGAACCGGAGCTGCTGAAGCTCGAAATCATCATCCGCACGGCGACCCGCATGGCGCGCCCCGGCGTGGAGACCGAGGCAGCAACGCTGCGCAAGCCGCTGCGCCAGACGACGCAGACCGCCCTTGCCACCAGCACGGCTGCTGCCGGACGCACTGCCGAACGCCCCGCCCCCACCCGCAATGGCACGGCGGACCAGGAGTTCAAGCAGAGCGTGCTCGGCTCGCCGCTCGACCCGCGCTATACGTTCCAGTCCTTCGTCGAAGGCCCTTCCAACCGCGTGGCGCTCGCCGCAGCGCGTGCGGTGGCGGAATCGAACTCGCGTTTCAACCCGCTGTTCCTCCACGCCACCGTTGGTCTCGGCAAGACGCACCTTTTGCAGGCCATCGCAGCCGAGTCGCTGCGCCAGAACCCGAAGTCGCGCGTCGTCTACCTGACCGCCGAATACTTCATGTGGCGCTTTGCGACGGCGATCCGCGACAACAACGCGCTGACGCTCAAGGAACAGTTGCGTGACATCGACCTTCTGATCATCGACGACATGCAGTTCCTGCAGGGCAAGTCGATCCAGCACGAGTTCTGCCATCTCATCAACATGCTGCTCGACTCGGCCAAGCAGGTCGTGGTTGCCGCCGACCGTCCGCCGGCGGAACTGGAATCGCTAGAGCCGCGCGTGCGTTCGCGCCTCAACGGCGGTGTCGCGCTCGAAATGTCGGCGCCTGATTTCGGCATGCGCCTTGGCATGCTCAAGCTTCGCTTTGCGGGTGCCAAGAACGAAGACCCCAGCCTTGCCATGGACGAGGAGATTCTCACCCATGTCGCCCGCACCGTGACCGGCTCGGGCCGCGAACTGGAAGGCGCCTTCAACCAGCTTATCTTCCGCCAGTCGTTCGAACCGCAGCTGTCGATCGAGCGCATCGACGAGATCCTCGGCCACATCTACCGCTCGGGCGAGCCCAAGCGCGTGCGCATCGAAGACATCCAGCGCATCGTTGCCCGCCACTACAACGTGTCGAAGACGGAGCTGCTGTCGAACCGCCGCACCCGCACCATCGTCAAGCCGCGCCAGATCGCGATGTATCTGGCCAAGGTGATGACGCCGCGCTCGTTGCCCGAAATCGGCCGGCGCTTCGGCGGCCGCGACCACACCACGGTGCTGCATGCCGTGCGCAAGATCGAGGACCTTTCGGGCGGCGACAACACGCTTGCCCAGGAGCTCGAACTGCTGAGAAGGCTGATCAACGACCAGGCCTGATGGTTTGTCGGCGCAGGCGACAGTTTGACGCCTGAGACTTATCCCCAGAACGCCCGTGCAACGGCCTTGGAGTCGCTGCGCGGGCTTGCCTTTCCAGCGTTTTTACTGTCAGACTCAGCACAATTCCGATCGTGTTGCGGGCTTTCCCGGGCGCATGCGAGCCCGCGAACCCGCACCTTCAAAAGAAGCGAGCCTGTTTCGTCATGCGTGTTATCCTGGAACGCTCCAACCTGTTGAAGTCGCTGAACCACGTGCACCGCGTGGTCGAACGGCGGAACACGATTCCGATCCTGTCCAACGTACTTTTGCAGGCCAATGGCGCGAGCCTCGAACTGAAGGCCACCGACCTCGATCTCGAGATCTCGGAAGCGACGCCTGCGAATGTCGAGCAAGGCGGCGCCACCACCGTTCCAGCACACCTGCTCTACGACATCGTGCGCAAGCTGCCCGACGGCGCGGAAGTCATGCTGAAGACCGACGAGGACGGCAACGCCATGTCGGTGGTGTCGGGCCGTTCGAGCTTCCGCCTGCAGTGCCTGCCGCAGTCTGACTTTCCCGAGCTTTCGGCCGGCACGTTTTCCCATATCTTCCGGCTTGAGGCCAATGCGCTGAAGGGCCTTATCGACAAGACCCAGTTCGCCATCTCGACCGAAGAGACGCGCTACTATCTCAACGGCATCTACCTGCACACCCATGAGAGCGGCGGCAAGCTGATGCTGCGTGCTGTCGCCACCGACGGCCACCGCCTGGCGCGCGCCGAGGTCGAGGCGCCGGCGGGTTCCGAAGGCATGCCGGGTATCATCATCCCGCGCAAGACCGTCAGCGAGTTGCAGAAGCTGATCGACGATCCGGATGTCGCGGTGACGACCGAAATCTCCGACACCAAGATGCGGCTGACCATCGGCGGCGTGATCCTGACCTCGAAGCTGATCGACGGCACCTTCCCCGACTACCAGCGCGTCATTCCGAGCGGCAACGACAAGCAACTGATCATCGACCGCCAGAGCTTTGCCGCCGCCGTCGACCGCGTGTCGACGATCTCGTCGGAGCGCGGCCGCGCGGTCAAGCTGTCGATCGCCGACGGGCTGGTGACGCTCGCCGTCAACAACCCCGATTCGGGCAGCGCCGTCGAAGAACTCGCCGCCGACTATTCGTCGGACCCGATCGAGATCGGCTTCAACGCCAAGTACCTGCTCGATGTCGCCGCCCAGCTCAAGGGCAGCGAAGCCCGCTTCATGCTGGCGGATGCCGGTTCGCCCACGCTCATCCACGACACAGCCGACGAGAACGCTCTCTACGTGCTGATGCCGATGCGCGTGTAGCGCACACACGCCCGTGCAAGAGCCAGATACGGGGGAGGCGCGAAAACGCATCCCCTCGACGCACATCAGTAAGCTGACGCTTACGGACTTCCGCAACTACAGCTCGCTGTCGCTCGACCTCAGGCCGGGCGCGGTGGTGTTCACCGGCGAGAACGGTGCCGGCAAGACCAACCTGCTCGAAGCCATCTCCTTCCTGACGCCGGGGCGGGGCTTGCGCCGCGCGCCCTACCCCGACGTTGCGCGCGAGGGCAGCGCCGGCAGCTTTGCAGTCCATGCCGGCATCGAAGCACCATTCGGCGAGGTCGAGATCGGCACGGGTACGGCGCCTGAAGCCATGGGGGAAGCAGGACGGCGCGTGCGCATCAACGGTGCCAACGCCAGGGCCGACGACATGCTCGAATGGCTGCGCGTGGTCTGGCTGACGCCGTCGATGGACGCGCTGTTCACCGGCCCCGCCGGCGACCGCAGGCGATTCCTCGACCGGCTGGTGCTGGCAATCGACCCGGCGCACGGCCAGCGCGCGCTCGACTACGAAAAGGCGATGCGCGGCCGCAACCGGCTGCTTGCCGAAGACCGTCGCGACAACGCCTGGTTCGACGCGATCGAGATCCAGATGGCCGAGACAGGGGCGGCGATCGCCGCCGCCCGTGTCGAGATGGTGCGGCTATTGACGGCGATGGTCGGCCGGATGCCCGAAACTGGCCCATTCCCGCAAGCCGAACTCAGCCTCGCCGGTAGCCTCGAACAAAGTATCGGCGAGATGCCGGCGGTGGAGCTGGAAGAGCGTTTCCGCCGGGCGCTGGCCGACGGCCGCGAGCGCGACCGGGCGGCGGGGCGCACGCTTGAGGGCCCGCACCGCTCCGACCTTCTTGTGCGCCACAAGCCGAAATCCATGCCGGCCGAACTGTGCTCGACCGGCGAGCAGAAGGCGCTGCTGATCGGCATCGTCATCTCGCATGCGCGCCTTACCGGCGAGATGGCAGGCGCAGCCCCCATCCTGCTGCTCGACGAGGTCGCCGCCCATCTCGATGCCGGACGTCGCGCAGCACTGTTTTCGATCCTCGAAGAGCTGAACTGCCAGGCGTTCATGACCGGCACAGAGGCGAGCCTGTTTTCGAGCCTTGTCGGACGGGCGCAGTTCCTGACCGTCGCCCATGGCAGCGTGCGAGCCACCGACTTGCCGGATGGCCTGGACCGATAGATCGCGCCGCTACCGGACTGACAAGCCGATTTCGCAGCGATATGCTTGCGCCATGAACCAGGCAGCCCCCCTCTCCCCGGAAGAACTCGAGCGCTACGCGCGCCACATCGTGCTGCCGGAGATCGGCGGGCCGGGCCAGCAAAAGCTGAAGCGCGCGCGCGTGTTGGTCATCGGTGCCGGCGGGCTCGGCGCGCCGGTGCTGGAATATCTTGCCGCAGCGGGCGTCGGCACGCTCGGCATCGTCGACGACGATCACGTCTCGCTGTCCAACCTGCAACGCCAGGTGATCCACGGCACGGAATCAGTAGGCATCTCAAAGGCCGAGAGTGCCAAGGCTGCCATCACCCGCATCAACCCGCATGTGACGGTCGAGTTGCACAAGCTCCGGCTGACGAGCGAAAATGCGGCCGAATTGATAGCCAGCTACGACATAGTCATCGACGGCTCCGACAACTTCGAGACGCGTTATGCCGTGGCCGATGCCGCAGCCGTGGTGAAACGGCCGCTGGTGCATGCTGCGGTCGGGCGTTTCGACGGCTCGATCACCGTGCTGAAGCCGTTCGAGACCAATGCCGACGGCCGGCGCAACCCCTCTTACCGCGACCTGTTTCCCGAGCCGCCACCGGCGGGGCTGGTGCCGTCTTGCGCGCAGGCCGGCGTGCTCGGCGCCCTGACCGGCGTCATGGGAACCTTGCAGGCGATGGAGGCAATCAAGCTGATCACCGGCATCGGCGAGCCGCTTGTCGGCCGGCTCCTGCTTTACGATGCGCTCGGCGCGCGTTTCGACACCGTGCGTTACAAAGCCTCGTGAACGATGACCACTGAACTGACCATTACGCGTCTGCCCCCCGATTTCGAGCGCTGGGACGACCTGCTCAACCTGATCATGCGCTGCTTTGCCTATATGGACGGCGTCATCGACCCGCCGCCTTCGGCGCACCGGCTGACGCCTTCCAACCTGCGGGAGAAGGCCAAGGACGAAGTCTGCTTCATTGCCACGCTTGAAGGACGGCTCGTCGGCTGCATCTTCGCCGCCGAACGGAGCAACGCATTTTATGTCGGCAAGCTTGCCGTCGACGACAGGGCACGCGGCATGGGCATCGGCCGGGCACTGATGCAGGCGGCCGGGCGCCATGCCGTCGAACAGGGCAAGCCGGTGCTCGAACTGCAGACCCGTATCGAGCTTGCCGCCAACCACGCCACCTTTGCGCGGATGGGCTTTACCGAGTTCGAGCGCACCGCGCATGACGGCTTCGACCGTCCGACCTCGATCACCTTTCGAAAGACGCTTCAGTGAGCCTCGAACTCACCAGCGGCGAACGACATATCGCCGGCGGCAGCGATGGAGCTGGTATGGCGATGCGCATCGTCGCCGAAAGTGCCGCGCTGCTCGGCGCGCCGAGGCTGATCCCGATCGCCTCGGCGCATATCGACGGCGCGCTCTATCACGGCGATTCGGGCACGCTGTTCGCCGAACGGCTGGTCGAGGGCGATGCTAGGGTGGCGGTGCGCTCGACGCTCAATGTCGGCGCGCTCGATCTCATGGGCTGCTCGCGCGTGCGCCTCGAAGAGCCGCAACGCTCCATGGCGCGGCGGATGATGGAGGCCTACCGCAAGCTCGGCTGCGAACAGAGCTGGACCTGTGCGCCCTATCAGGCTGGCCATCGCCCGGCGTTCGGCACTGACGTCGCCTGGGGCGAATCGAACGCGGTGGTGTTCTGCAATTCGGTGCTCGGCGCGCGCACCAACCGTTATGGCGACTTTTTGGACATTGCCTGCGCGATATCAGGACGGGCACCTGACTACGGCCTGCACCAAACCGAGAACCGGCGGGCCAGCCTGGTGCTCGACGTCTCCGCCCTGCCCCCCGAGTTCCTCGCTTCCGAAATCGCCTGGCCGGTGCTCGGCAGCCTCTATGGCCGCGAGGTCGGCAACGCCATCGGCGTGCTGACAGGCGTGATGCGAAACCCCGGCGAGGACGCGCTCAAGGCGTTCGGCGCAGCCGCCGCCTCGTCGGGGGCGGTCGGGCTGTTCCACATCGCGGGCGTCACGCCGGAAGCCCCCGATGCCGAGACGGCACTGGGCGGCGTAGGGGCCGACGTCACGATCCGGGTAACGCCTGAAATGGCGCGGCAGGCGCAAGCACGTCTGTCGACGGCTGAAAGCATCGACCGCATCGACGCGGTGGCCATCGGCAGCCCGCATCTGTCACTGGCCGAATTCGACGCGCTGGAGCGGCTGATATCGGGACGACGACTCAGCGTGCCTATCCATGCCTGCACCGGCCGGCATGTGTTGAGCGAACTCGACCGCGACGGCCGGCGCAAGGCGCTGGAGGCCCTGGGCGTGGTGGTCGTCGCCGACACCTGCGTGGTGGTGACGCCGATCCTGCCAGACCGGTCGAACGGCGTGCTGATGACCAATTCGGGAAAGTTCGCGCACTACGCGCCGGGCAATACCGGTTACGCCGTGCTTTACGGCTCGCTTGCCGACTGCGTCGAGAGCGCCGTTGCCGGTAGACCGGTATTCGCGAGGCTCAACTCGTGAGCACGCACGCCGAAATCCTGGTCCCGGGCAAAGCGGGCGAAGGCCCGGCCCTGATCCTGTCGGCGCCGATCAGCTTCTGGGGTGGTGTCGATCCCAAATCCGGGCGCATCGCCGATGTCCGCCATCCCGAATGCGGGCAGAGCATATCAGGCAAGGTGCTCTTCCTGCCCGGCACTATCGGCTCGTCGTCGGCGTCGGCGGTGCTGATGGAGCTTGTGCACGCCGGCCACGCGCCGGCAGCGCTTGTGCTGCACGAGCCCGATGCCATCCTGCTGCTCGGGCTGATCGTGGCGCGCGAGATGGGTTGGGAAACGCCAGTGGCGGTGAAATTGCCGCGAGACGAATTCAGCCCCTTCAAGGATCGGCAAGTGCTGGTCGGCGCTGATGGGGAAATCAGCGTTTCCGATTGAGGCGGGCGGCAGGTCCCTGCGTCCTTCGAGGCTCGCTACGCTCGCACCTCAGGATGAGGACCGCGGGTGCCGCACCCCAGATCCTGAACCGCCAAACCCGCAGCCATAGCGGCAGCAAACAACAAAGCCTCAAACACTGCGGTAGCAACGCGGCAATCGTTCTCAACCTGAACAGTGCTGACCATCCTCATCCTGAGGTGCTCGCCCAAAGGGCGAGCCTCGAAGGACGCACGACCATGCGCCCCGATCACGTCCTCAGCGGCAGCACCCGGTCGGGCGGGCGGTGCCCGTCGACATGGGCACGAATGTTGATGATGACCTTTTCGCCCATGTCGATGCGGCCTTCGATGGTCGCCGAGCCCATATGCGGCATCAGCACCACCTTGCCCTTGGCGGCGAGCTTGAGCAGCTTGTGGTTGACCGCCGGCTCGTGCTCGAAGACGTCGAGCGCAGCGCCCGCAAGCTTGCCGTCCTGCAGCATCTTGACCAGCGCGTCCTCGTCGATGATGTCGCCGCGGGCGATGTTGACGAGGTAGGCGTGCGGCTGCATCAGCGCCAGCCTGCGGCCCGACAGCAGGTGGAAGGTCGCCGGCGTCGAGGGACAGTTGATCGAGATGATGTCCATGCGGGCGAGCATCTGGTCGAGGCTCTCCCAGTAGGTCGCCTCCAGCTCGTCTTCGACCGACTGCAGCACGCGGTGGCGGTTGTGATAGTGGATCGACAGGCCGAACGCCTTGGCGCGGCGGGCAACGGCGGTGCCGATGCGGCCCATGCCGACGATGCCGAGGCGCTTGCCGCCGATGCGGCGGCCGAGCATCCATGTCGGCGACCAGCCGGCCCATTTCTTGTCGCTGGTGAGCACGCTGGCGCCTTCGGTCAGGCGGCGCGGCACGGCGAGCATCAGCGCCATGGCCATGTCGGCGGTGTCTTCGGTCAGGACGTTTGGCGTGTTGGTCACGGTGATGCCGCGCTTGGCGGCCGCGGTGACGTCGATCTTGTCGACGCCGTTGCCGAAATTGGCGATCAGCTTGAGATTGGGCCCGGCCTGTTCGATCAGGGCGGCATCGATGTTGTCGGTCACCGTTGGCACCAGCACATCGGCTTCCTTGACCGCAGCGACCAACTCCGGCTGGGTCATCGGCCTGTCGTCGACATTGAGCCGCGCGTCGAAGAGCTCGCGCATGCGCGTCTCGACCTGGTCGGGCAGCTTGCGCGTAATGACGACGAGAGGCTTTTTTCGACCGGCCATTCTATCCTCGACGAAGATCTCGTTGAGACCTCTTTAACCAAGACCGGCGAAACTGCAATCCGATCCATGAGTGGTAATCTGTGTAACAAGCAGTGCCGCCGAAGACAAAGAAAAAGGGTGCCCGCCAAAAGGGCGCCAAGTTCAAACAGAGGTTACGGAAGTGTCTGGTTTCGCGTCGCTCCGTCTGGCCGTCAGCGCAGCACTGATCGGCCTTGCTTTCGTTTCGCCCGGCACCGTGTTCGTCGGCACCGCCGCGGCCGCCCAGAATGGGACGATCGGTCCGAGCGGGCTGCCACTGCCGCGATTCGTCAGCCTGAAGTCGGGCAAGGTCAATTCGCGCATCGGCCCCGGCGTCAATTACCCGGTCGACTGGCTCTACATGAAGCCAGGCCTGCCGATGGAAATCATCCAGGAATATGACAACTGGCGCCGCGTGCGCGATTCCGAAGGTGCCGAGGGCTGGATCAACCAGTCGCTGCTGTCGGGTCACCGCACGGCGATGACGGCACCGTGGCAGCGCGGCAAGCCGGCGCAGCTCAACCTGCTCGCCAAACCCGAAAGCGGCGCACGCACGGTCGCCATCATCGACCCGGGCGTCGTCGGTTCGATCAAGCAGTGCAATGGCAGCTGGTGCGAGATGAGCTTTTCCGGCACCAGCGGCTGGCTGAACCAGTCGCAGGTCTGGGGCGCATACCCCGGCGAAAGCATCGAGAACTGATCGGCGACGCCGGCGTGTCCCTTGGGCACGCGGCGAACGCTGTGATGCGGTCAATCAAGAAGAGCGGATAAGTTCCCGGTTACGCCGGGCGCTTGGGCCTGAGCCTCACCACGATATCGACATTGGCGATTTCCATGCCTTCCGGAGGCTCCGGCAGGTTGGTGACCGTGACGGGGCCCGATTCGATATCGAACACCCGGTTTTCGCCTTCGATGAAGAAGTGGTGATGGTCTGAGGTGTTGGTGTCGAAATAGGTTTTCGAGCCTTCGACAGCCAGGATGCGCAAGAGGCCCGACTCGGTGAACTGGTGCAACGCGTTGTAGACGGTCGCCAGCGACACCGGCACGCCGGCCGACAAGGCTTCCTCATGCAGCTCTTCAGCCGAAAGGTGGCGGTCGCCCTTGGCGAACAGCAGTTCGGCCAACGCGATGCGCTGACGCGTGGGCCTGAGCCCCGCATCACGGACACGCGTTTCCACAGCAATGCTTGCCTTGTGGGAATCCACTCGTTGCCTCGTCGAAGTTTGCCTTCGCCCCAAATCCAGCCTGCTGGCGCGCCAAAATCGGATCGGCAGCCGGCAAGCTATGCCTGACATATATTCTGTCACTCAAATGCGATCAATAGCGCGCATTGACCCACGCGGACGGGCACGTTAATCGCAATCGCCGGTTTCCGGCTGCAAACAGTCTGTGCTAGTGAGAGCACACAAGAAGGGCGTGGCACCGCCCGAAACGTTGACGGGGAAGGTGTTCATGGCCGATCAGAAATCCAGCTACGGCTACGAGGAATTGCTGGCCTGCGCCCGCGGCGAGCTGTTCGGACCCGGCAATGCCCAGCTGCCTGCTCCGCCGATGCTGATGTTCGATCGCATCACCGAGATCAGCGAGACCGGCGGCGAGTTCGACAAGGGCTTCGTCCGTGCCGAGTTCGACATCAGGCCCGACCTCTGGTTCTTCCCTTGCCACTTCATCGGCAACCCGATCATGCCGGGCTGCCTCGGCCTCGACGCTATGTGGCAGCTGACCGGCTTCTACCTCGGCTGGCTTGGCGAACAGGGCAAGGGCATGGCGCTTTCGACCGGCGAAGTGAAGTTCAAGGGCATGGTCACGCCTTCGGTCAAGAAGGTCGAATATGGCATCGACTTCAAGCGTGTCATGCGCGGCCGTTTGGTGCTGGGCATCGCCGATGGCTGGTTGAAGGCCGACGGCGAACCTATCTACAAGGCCCTCGACCTCAAGGTCGGGCTCTCGAAGCAGGAAGCCGCAGCCTGAGGGCTGGCGGACATTCTGAAAGGAAATCTGAATGAGACGGGTCGTCGTAACTGGCCTTGGAATCGTGTCGTCCATCGGCAACAACGCTTCCGAAGTGCAAGCCTCGCTGCGTGACGCCAAGTCCGGCATCAGCTTCTCCGAATCCTTCGCCGAGCATGGCTTCAAGTGCCAGGTCTGGGGTTCGCCGAACCTCGACACGAGCGATCTCGTCGACCGCCGCGCCTCGCGTTTCCTGTCGCAGGGCGGCATGTGGAACCACGTCGCCATGAAGCAGGCGATCGCCGACAGCGGCCTCGAAGAGAGCGACGTGTCGGGCAACGAACGCACCGGCATCATCATGGGCTCGGGCGGCCCGTCGACGCGCACGATCGTCGAAGCCGCCGAGATCACGCTCAAGAACAACAGCCCCAAGCGCATCGGGCCGTTCGCGGTGCCGAAGGCGATGTCGTCGACGGCGTCGGCGACGCTCGCCACCTGGTTCAAGATCCACGGCGTCAACTACTCGATCTCGTCGGCCTGCTCGACCTCGGCGCACTGCATCGGCAATGCCGCGGAGATGATCCAGTGGGGCAAGCAGGACATCATGTTCGCCGGCGGCCACGAGGACCTCGACTGGACGATGTCGAACCTGTTCGACGCGATGGGCGCGATGTCGTCCAAGTACAATGACCGCGCCTCGGTCGCCTCGCGCGCCTATGACGTCAACCGCGACGGCTTCGTCATCGCCGGCGGCGCGGGCGTGCTGGTGCTGGAAGAGCTCGAGCATGCCAAGGCGCGCGGCGCCAAGATCTATGCCGAACTGGTCGGCTATGGCGCGACCTCCGACGGCTACGACATGGTCGCTCCGTCGGGCGAAGGCGCCATGCGCTGCATGCGCCAGGCGCTGGCCACGGTGAACGGCCCGGTCGACTACATCAACACCCATGGCACCTCGACGCCGGTGGGCGATTCGAAGGAAATGGGCGCCATCCGCGAGGTCTTCGCTGGCAACCTGCCGAACATCACCTCGACCAAGTCGCTGACCGGCCACTCGCTGGGGGCTGCCGGCGTACAGGAATCGATCTATTCGATCCTGATGATGCAGGGCGGCTTCATCGGCGAAAGTGCGCATATCGAAGAGCTGGACCCGGAATTCGAAGGCATGCCGATCGTGCGCAAGCGCATCGACAACGCCAAGATCGACACCGTGCTGTCCAACTCCTTCGGCTTCGGTGGCACCAACGCCACGCTCATTTTCCAGCGCCTCTCCGCATAGGGACCCCGACATGGACGGATTGATGAAGGGCAAGCGCGGGCTCATCATGGGCGTCGCGAACGACCACTCCATTGCCTGGGGTATTGCCCAGAAGCTCGCCGAGCATGGTGCCGAGTTGGCCTTCACCTATCAGGGCGAGGCCTTCGGTCGCCGGGTCAAGCCGCTGGCCGAGAAGATCGGCGCCTCGATCCTGGTGCCGTGTGATGTCGAAGACAGCGCCTCGGTTGCCGCGACCTTCGAGACGCTGAAGGAAAAATGGGGCGGCATCGACTTTCTCGTGCACGCCATCGGCTTCTCCGACAAGAACGAGCTCAAGGGCCTCTACGCCGACACCACGCGCGAGAACTTCGTGCGCACCATGGTGATCTCGTGCTTCTCCTTCACCGAAGTCGCCAAGCACGCGGCTGCGCTGATGAACGATGGCGGCTCGATGATCACGCTGACCTATGCGGGTTCAGTGCGTGTCATGCCGAACTACAACGTCATGGGCGTCGCCAAGGCGGGCCTCGAGGCCAGCGTGCGTTACCTCGCCAATGACTACGGCCCACGCGGCATCCGCATCAATGGCATTTCGGCTGGCCCGGTACGCACGCTTGCGGGCGCGGGCATTGCCGATGCACGGCACATGTTCACCTACCAGCAGCGCAACTCGCCGCTGCGACGCACTGTGACCCTCGACGAGGTCGGTGGCTCGGCACTTTATCTGCTGTCCGACCTGTCGTCGGGCGTCACTGGCGAGATCCACTACGTCGATTCGGGCTATCACATCGTGTCGATGCCGACGCTGGACGAACTCAAGCAGATGGACGGCGGGCGCGAATAAAAAACGCCTGCTGGTAAAATTGTAGACAATCGTCAAAATCGATCTTAACGAGCGAATCGGTAGAAATGCCACGCAAGTTAGGAAAATCAGCATGTCTGCCGCCAGGAATCCCCGTCGAAGCCCCACGTTTCGACTTATTACCATCGCCGCTTCAGGCATGGGCAGCTTCGTGCTGGGCATGTGGGCGTTGAAATTCGGCCTTGGTGACAATGTCGGCGGCATGTCGGGCGATACGGTCAGCGCCGTCATTGCCGCCCTTTGCGCACTCGCAGCCTCGATCGCGGCGATGTCGTTTTTTGCCGGCGTCGACGAATCGGCAGATTTCGTCTTCAATGAGACGCATTTCGACAAGCTGACCGGGCTTCTGGCGCGGCCGGCGATGGTCGGCAAGATCGCCGAAGCAGCGTCCGCCACCGCCCGCACCGGCAAGCCGATGTTCCTCATCGACATCGACATCGACCGCTTCAAGCAGATCAACGACGCCATCGGCTACAGCAATGGCGACGTGCTGATCCGCGCCTTCACCGCCCGCCTCAAGGCAGCGTTGCCACGCGACATGGTCGTCGGCCGCATCGGCGCCGGCGAATTCGCCATTCTCTATCCCGACCAGATGCTGCGCTGCTCGCTCGAAACGCTCGTCGAGCGCCTGATCCACGACCTGATGCGCCCTTATCAGCTGCCGTCACACCTCCAGTCGGTCAATGTCTCGGTCGGCGTCGTCGCCATGCCCAAGGACGGTTATGACCCGGTCGTGCTGTTGCGCCGCTCGAATCTTGCGCTGCAGAACGCACGCGCCAGCGGCATTGGCGACTGGGCCGTGTTCCAGTCCGAAATGGGCAGGGTTGCCGACCATCGCCAGTGGGTGGAATCGGAACTGCATGTCGCCTTCGAGCGCGGCGACTTCGACCTGCACTACCAACCGCAGCTTGACCTCACGTCCGGCCGCGTCGTCGGCTACGAGGCACTGATCCGCTGGCGTCATCCCGAGCGCGGCATGATCCCGCCGGTCGAATTCATCTCGGTGGCCGAAGAGACCGGCATGATCGCGCCGATCGGTGAGTGGGTGCTGCGCAAGGCCTGCACCGATGCCCGCCTGCTGCCGGAAGACTGCTTCGTTGCGGTCAACATTTCGCCGGTGCAGTTCATGACCCGCGATTTCGTTGGCATCGTCGAGCGGATCATCAAGGAAACCGGTATCGAGCCCAAGCGGCTCGAACTCGAACTGACCGAGTCGGCGATGATGCAGGACCGCGACCGCGCAGCCCTGATCCTGAAGCAGCTGACGGCGATGGGCATTTCAGTGGCGGTCGACGATTTCGGCACCGGCTACTCGAACCTTGCCTATCTGATCGACTTCTCGTTCCACAAGCTCAAGATTGACCGTTCCTTCGTCAGCCGCATGGAGACCGACAGCAATTCGGGCGCCGTGGTTTCGACGATCGTCGGCCTGTCGCGGGCGCTTGGCGTGCGGACCATTGCCGAAGGCGTGGAGACGGAGAACCAGGCGACCCTGCTCAGGGCCGCCGGTTGCCAGGAAGTCCAGGGCTACTTCTTCGGCCGCCCAGCACCGCTCAGCCTCGGCGACCCGGCGCTGACGCAAGGCACCGAGGGCGTCGCCCGTGTCCACTGACGCTCGACGTCAGCGCTTCGCCGAATAGACCCTGAAGGCGCTGTCGACGGCGATTTCCTGAACCGACGAGAAGGCCTGCGCCAGCACCGGCTGGTAGGGCAGGTGGCGGTTGGCCACCATGAACAGCCGGCCACCCGGCTTGAGCGCCGCCGCCGCTGCCTTGATCATGCGCTGGCCAATCTCCGGGTCCGCGTCGCGATCCTGGTGAAACGGCGGGTTCATCACCACCATATCGTAGCGCCGCTCGACCGGCTCCTTGCTGAGGTCCTGCCAATGGAAAGCAGGCGCGACAGGGGCATTGGGCACGTTGGCCCTGGCCGCCTCAAGCGCATCGAAATCGGCCTCGAACAGGTCGAGCGCCTTGAGCTCCTTGGCGCGCGTGACCACCTCGGCGGCGACATAGCCCCAACCGGCGCAGAAATCGGCGACCTTGCCCTTGATGTCGGACGGCAGGTTGTCGACCAGAAGGCGCGAGCCCGCATCGACGCGTTCGAACGAGAACATGCCGGGCGCGGTGCGGAAACGGCCTTCGACCAGCATCTCCGGATTGTCGGCGCGCAGCGTCGCTGCCGCAGCCTCTGCCTGGGCGTTACGGCGGAACCACAGCGCTGTGCCGTGATATTTCGGCAGATGGTCCTCGATGTCGAGCAGGCCGCCCAGCCGCTTGCGCAAGCTGGCGATGCCATCCTCCTTGCCGCCGGCGACGACAACCAGCCCGCCTGGCGCCACACGTTCGATCGCCTCGGCGACACGCAGCTCGTTCAGTCCACGATGACGCCCGGCAAGCACAAGCGTGACGTCGAAGCCATCTTGCTCGGCACGCGCCGTAACATCATGCCCAGCGGCTGCCAGAGCCAGCACGTGAGGCCGGAAGCCCTGAACCAGCGAGAGCTTGGCGTCGAAGCCCTGCGGCTTCCTGAAGCCCGGCTCAGCCCCGATGAACAGGGCACGCGTGCCCTGCCCCGGCATCGCCAGCAGCTCGGCCTCGAAGGGGTAGAATAGGGTTTTCAGGGCGTCGCGCATTGTCGATCCTAATCGTGCGTCCTTCGAGGCTCACCCTCCGGGCGAGCACCTCAGGATGAGGGCGGTTGGCGCCACCGCCAACCGGGGATGTTGTGGACTTTGTCATGCTGCAGCCGCAGAGCGCTACCGACCTCATCCTGAGGTGCGAGCGAAGCGAGCCTCGAAGGACGCACAACAAACGAAAACGGGCGCCACCTTCCGGCGCGCCCGCTTCATATCAGGACACCTGATTATCAGGCGGCGGATTCTTCGCCTTCAGCCTTCTTGTCGCGAGCAATTTCCTTGCCCGTTTCCTGGTCGACGACCTTCATCGACAGGCGGACCTTGCCGCGCTCGTCGAAGCCCATCAGCTTGACCCAGACCTTGTCGCCTTCCTTGACCACATCCGAGGTCTTGGCAACGCGGTCGTTGGCAAGCTGCGAGATGTGGACGAGGCCGTCGCGCGGGCCGAAGAAGTTGACGAAGGCGCCGAAGTCAGCGGTCTTGACGACTGTGCCTTCGTAGATCTCGCCGACTTCCGGCTCAGCCACGATGGTGTGGATCCACTTCTTGGCCGCCTCGATTTCCTTGGCGTTCGACGAAGCGATCTTGACCGTGCCGTCGTCCTCGATGTTGATCTTGGCGCCGGTCTTTTCGACGATCTCGCGGATGACCTTGCCGCCCGAACCGATGACTTCACGGATCTTGTCGGTCGGGATGTGCATGACCTCGATGCGCGGAGCGAATTCGCCGAGCTCCGAGCGGCCTTCCGACAGAGCCTTGGCCATTTCGCCGAGGATGTGCAGACGGCCGTCCTTGGCCTGGCCGAGCGCGATGTTCATGATCTCTTCGGTGATACCGTCGATCTTGATGTCCATCTGCAGCGCGGTGATGCCGTTGGTCGTGCCGGCAACCTTGAAGTCCATGTCGCCGAGGTGATCTTCGTCGCCCAGGATGTCGGAGAGAACGGCGAAGCGCTCGCCTTCCTTGATCAGGCCCATGGCGATGCCGGCAACCGGCTTCTGCAGCGGAACGCCAGCATCCATCAGAGCGAGCGAGGTGCCGCAGACGGTAGCCATCGAGGACGAGCCGTTCGACTCGGTGATCTCGGAGACGACGCGCAGCGTGTAGGGGAACTGGTCCGCAGCCGGCAGCATCGGGCGCACTGCGCGCCAGGCAAGCTTGCCGTGGCCGATTTCGCGGCGGCCGGGCGAACCCATGCGGCCGGTCTCACCAACCGAGTAGGGAGGGAAGTTGTAGTGAAGGAGGAACTTCTCCTTGTACATGCCGGTCAGCGAGTCGACATACTGTTCGTCTTCGCCGGTGCCGAGCGTGGCAACGACCAGCGCCTGGGTCTCGCCGCGGGTGAACAGCGACGAACCGTGGGTGCGCGGCAGGACGCCGACTTCGGAGACGATCTGGCGAACCGTGCTGAGGTCGCGGCCGTCGATGCGCGAACCGGTGTCCAGGATGTTCCAGCGCACGATCTTGGCCTGGAGTTCCTTGAACACGGTGGCGACCTTGTCGGCCGACCACTTCGGAGCTTCGTCGCCTTCAGCGGCGAAAGCAGCCTTGACCTTGGCCTTGACCGCGTCGACAGCGGCATAACGGGCCTGCTTGTCGATGTTCTTGTAAGCGTCGCGCAGCTCGCCTTCGACGATCTTCAGCATCTCTGCTTCAAGCTCGGAATAGTCCGGCGCGGTGAAGTCGCGCGGATCCTTGGCAGCCACTTCGGCCAGCTTGATGATGGCGTCGATGACCGGCTGGAAGCCGCGGTGACCAAACATGACGGCGCCGAGCATGATGTCTTCAGCCAGTTCCTTGGCTTCCGACTCGACCATCAGCACGGCGGCATCGGTGCCGGCGACGACGAGGTCGAGCTTCGATTCCTGCATCTCGTCGATGTGCGGGTTGAGCACGAATTCGCCGTTGATGTAGCCGACGCGCGCGCCGCCGATCGGGCCCATGAAAGGCACGCCCGAGAGCGTCAGGGCAGCCGAGGTGGCGACGATCGACAGGATGTCCGGATCGTTTTCGAGGTCGTGCTGGACAACGGTGATGACGACCTGGGTGTCATTCTTGTAGCCGGCAGCGAAGAGCGGGCGGATCGGGCGGTCGATCAGGCGGGAGACCAGCGTCTCCTTTTCGCTCGGACGGCCTTCACGCTTGAAATAGCCGCCGGGGATCTTGCCGGCTGCGTAGGTCTTTTCCTGGTAGTTGACCGTCAGCGGGAAGAAATCGAAGCCCGGCTTCGGCTCCTTGGCCGAAACGACCGTGGCGAGAACGACGGTTTCGCCATAGGTGGCCAGAACGGCGGCGTCAGCCTGACGCGCGATCTTGCCAGTCTCGAGAATGAGCGGACGGCCGGCCCATTCGATTTCAACTTTGTGGTGATTGAACATGTTCTGTCCTTCGTGGTGGGAACGGCCCACGCCGCATTCCGGCGCGCCAATTCCCTGGCTTGTTCGGCGCGCCTTTAGGGAAAACCGGATGGTCTTCCGCACGCGCCTTGGCTTCGGTTTGGCCAGCCACGGGCAAGACAACAAGAAGCTCGGTGGAAAATGTGGGCCGCTAAGGCGACCGACCGAACGTCCTGCAATCCTGCCCCATGACCGTCCATGGGCGGTTCGGGCGCTTCGCTGTGGCGCTCCGGAACCTTTTTCAGCGCGACCGCGCCCCTGTGGCGAGATCGGACCGATGGACCATCAAAAGGACGGCCCGAATGCGCAACCGGCGGGCTCTCGCAGAGAGAGCCCGCCGGTCAATTCATTAGCGGCGCAGACCGAGCTTCTCGATCAGCGTCTGATAGCGTGCGTCGTCCTTGCGCTTGAGATAGTCAAGCAGGCTGCGACGCAGGGAAACGAGCGCCAGAAGACCACGACGGGAGTGGTTGTCCTTCTTGTGGTCCTTGAAGTGCTCGGTCAGGTTCTTGATGCGCTCGGAGAGGATGGCAACCTGGACTTCCGGCGAACCGGTGTCGCCCTTGGCAGTTGCGAATTCAGTCATCAGTTCCGACTTGCGCTCGGCAGTAATCGACATCGTGTTTTCCTTTCAATTTGGAGGAAACGGGACGCCCACGGCCGGGATGTCGTCCAGCTGGGGCCAATGGAACAAGGCACTCAAAAGTGCGATGTTGCGGCGCATATAGTGGAATTTGGCAACAAAAGCCAGTCCCATTCGCAAGCCGGCTCGGAGCCGCGGTTCAGAGCCACTTGCGCCAGCGGAAATACAGCACCAGCGAGATCGCAACCAGTGCCATGAAGCCAAGGGCCGCGGGATAGCCATAAGGCGACAGCAGCTCGGGCATGTTCCAGGGCGAGGTCGTGGGGTCGAAATTCATGCCCCATATGCCGGCGAGAAACGTCAGCGGGATGAAGATCGCCGAGACGATCGTCAGGACGCCGATGATCTCGTTGGTCCGCGATTGCGACAGCGACAGCTGCATCTCGATCAGGCCGATCATCGTTTCGCGCTGGGATTCGACCGTTTCGGCCAGCCGGATCGAATGGTCGAGCGTGTCGTTGAAATAGACCTTTGTCTCAGCCGAGATGAAGGCCGCATCGGAGCGGATCAGCGTGGTCAAGGCATCGCGCAATGGCATGATCGTGCGCTTGAGCTGGCTGGTAGCCCGGCGCAGGCCGTGCAACTGGCTGATGTGCTGTTTCCTGGGGGCGGCAATCAGCTCGTCCTCGATCGCGTCGACCTTGTCTCCGGTCGCATCGACGATCGGGAAGTAGCTGTCGACCACCGCGTCGATCAGCGCATAAGCGAGATAATCGGCCTTGCGGTGGCGCAGGCGGCTGGGATTTGACGTGCGGATACGCTGACGCACCGGCTCGAACGGATCGCCCTCGCGCTCCTGGAAGGTGACGACGAACTTGTCGCCGAAAAAGAACGAAATCTGCTCGTAGCGGCTGGTTTTCGCGTCATCGATCATCGAGAGCACGAAGAAGGCGTGTTCGTCGAAGAAGTCAGCCTTGGGTCGCTGTCCGGTGTTGACCACGTCCTCCAGCGCCAGCGTATGCAGGCCGAAAATCCTGCCGATCTCCTCGATCAGGCCGACATTGGCGAGACCGACGCAATCGAGCCAGATCAACGGCCAATTGTTGCAAGCCGCTGTCACATCGTCGAGACTGGCATCGTCGACGAACTCGCAGGCTTCGGGCGAGATCAGCGTCAGGTTCAGCGCCGACTGGCGCGCGGACGGATCGGCGATCAGTGTGCCGGGCGACGCGCCGACCGGCGGCCGCGCGCGCTGGTGATGGCCGCGATTGCCTGTGGTTTCAGCCAGTGCCATTGCGTCTCGCCCGCGGAATCATGTCCGCGATCCAACCGGAAACGGCGCCGGCATACAAGTGTCAGGCAGTGAACACCCGCTTGGGCTTGAACATGCCCTGCTCGATGGCGCCGATGGCGACGAGCTTGCCGCGCGCGGTGGCGCACGCTTCTTCGGCCTCCACCGGTGCATCCCGGCCGCGCACGATGACGGGGTTGCCGAGCCTGATCTTGGTCGCCGCCTCGTCGGTCACTGCAACCTGCGGCAGGCAGTCGAGCGCAGCCGAGGTGTCGACGACGAATTCATCGATCGCGGTGAAGTCCCACTTGCCCTCTTCACCGTCCGGCTGGCCGGCGGTGCGAGCGGCTTCGAGCTCGGCGATGGTGACGAAGTCCTCGGCCGTGAACGGATCGACTTCGGTGCGGCGAAGCTCCGAGATATGGCCGAAGCAGCCGAGGTCGCGGCCCATGTCGCGGGCGAGCGAGCGGACATAGGTACCCTTGCCGCAATCGATCTCGAAGATGGTGCGATCGGCACTGTTTTCGATGATCTCGAGGCGGCCGATTTCGACCTCGCGGGCCGGAATGTCGACAGTCTCGCCTTCCCGGGCGAGGTCGTAGGCGCGCTCGCCGGCGATCTTGATCGCCGAGAACTGCGGCGGCGTCTGCATGATGACGCCGGTGTAGGCAGGCATGATGGCGCGGATCTCTTCCTCGGACGGGCGCTTGTCCGAGGTCTTGGTTACCGGCCCTTCGAGGTCGTCGGTCGAACGCTCTTCGCCCCAGGAGACGGTGAAGCGGTAAACCTTGGCGCCATCCATGACGTAGGGCACGGTCTTGGTGGCCTCGCCCAGCGCGATCGGCAGCATGCCGGAGGCAAGCGGGTCGAGCGTTCCGGCGTGTCCGGCCTTTTCGGCATTGAACAGCCACTTGATCTTGGAGACGGCCTCGGTAGAGCCCATGCCCACAGGCTTGTCCAGCACCAGCCAGCCGGAGACGGGCCGGCCTTTCTTCTTGCCGCGACGCGACATGTCAGTCTTCCTTGTCTTCTTCGCCGCCGAGGTCGCGCGCCACTTCGGGCGAGCGCAGCAGATCGTTGATCTTGGCGAAATTGTCGTAACTGGTGTCCAGCCGGAAACGGAATTCCGGCATGTATTTCATCTGCTTGAGGGCGAATGAAACACGGCCACGGATGAACTTGGCGTATTTGTTGAGTGCGGCGATGACCGCATCAGTATCGTTGGCGCCGATCGGCGACACGAATGCAGTGGCGATCTTGAGGTCGGGCGACATGCGCACCTCGGTGATCGAAATAACCGTCGTTTCGATCACCGGATCGATGATCTCTCCGCGCGGGAGCATTTCGGATAGCGCATGACGCACCTGCTCGCCGACGCGAAGCTGGCGCTGGGTTGGGCCTGAACTCTGTAAACGCGACATGGTCCTGAAAATCCATATGTCGCAGGAGGCGGAATGGGACCGCGCTTCCTGCTGCACGAAAACGGACGGCGGCCGAACGGCCACCGTCCAAACGAATAGGCAAATGCCAGAGGCTTAGAGCCTCCGGGTCACCATCTCCACGCGGAAGCACTCGATGACGTCGCCTGCGCGCATGTCTTCGTAGTTCTGGAAGGCCATACCACATTCCTGGCCGACCGGCACTTCGGAGACTTCGTCCTTGAAGCGCTTGAGCGTCTTGAGCGTGCCTTCGTGGATGACAACGTTGTCGCGGATCAGGCGGACGCCTGCGCCACGTTCGACCTTGCCTTCGGTGACACGGCAGCCCGCGACCTTGCCGGTCTTCGTGATGTTGAAGACTTCGAGGATCTCGGCGTTGCCAATGAAGGTTTCCCGGCGTTCCGGCGACAGCAGGCCCGACATCGCATCCTTAACGTCATCCACCAGGTTGTAGATGATGTTGTAGTAGCGGATCTCGATGCCCGACTGTTCAGCGGCGTGACGCGCCTGCGCATTGGCGCGGACGTTGAAGCCGATGATCGCCGCACCCGATGTCTCGGCAAGCGTGACGTCGCTTTCGGTGATGGCGCCGGCGCCCGAATGGACGATGCGCGCACGCACCTCGTCGGTACCGAGCTTGTCGAGCGCTGCGATGATCGCCTCGACCGAACCCTGCACGTCACCCTTGATGATGAGCGGGAATTCCTTGAGGCCGGACGACTGCAGCTGCGTCATCATCTGCTCGAGCGAGCCGCGCTGCGTGGCGTGCTTGGCGACAGCCTTGTCGCGCGCCAGACGCTGGCGGTACTCGGTGATCTCACGGGCACGGGCCTCGTTGTTGACAACCGCGAAGCGGTCGCCAGCCTGAGGCGTGCCCTGGAGGCCGAGGATCTCGACCGGCATCGCCGGCGGAGCTTCTTCGAGACGGTTGCCACGATCGTCAACCAAAGCACGGACGCGGCCCCACTGGTCGCCGGCGACGAGAATATCGCCTGGCAGCAGCGTACCGGTCTGGACCAGCACGGTCGCAACCGGGCCGCGGCCCTTGTCGAGCTTGGCTTCGATGACCACACCCTCGGCCGTACGGTCGGGGTTGGCCTTGAGGTCGAGAACTTCGGCCTGCAGCAGGATCGCTTCGAGCAGCTTGTCGAGATTGGTGCCGTTCTTCGCCGAAACCTCGACGTCGAGCACTTCACCGCCCATCGATTCCACGAAGACTTCGTGGCGCAGCAGCTCGGTACGGACCTTCTGGGCGTCAGCCGACGGCTTGTCGATCTTGTTGATGGCAACAATGATCGGCACGCCGGCAGCCTTGGCATGGCTGATCGACTCGATGGTCTGCGGCATCACGCTATCGTCGGCCGCAACCACCAGGATCGCGATGTCGGTCGCCTGGGCACCACGAGCACGCATCGCCGTGAAGGCGGCGTGGCCGGGGGTGTCGATGAAGGTGATCTTCTGACCGTTCTTCTCGACCTGGTAGGCGCCGATGTGCTGGGTGATGCCACCGGCTTCGCCGGAAACGACGTTGGCCTGGCGGATCGCGTCGAGCAGCGAGGTCTTGCCGTGATCGACGTGGCCCATGATGGTGACGACAGGCGGCCGCGTAACCAGCGTCGCGCTGTGATCGGCGATGTCGAACAGGCCTTCTTCGATGTCGGACTCGGCAACGCGGCGAACCGTGTGGCCAAATTCGGCAGCGATCAGTTCAGCCGTATCGGCGTCGATGACGTCGCCGGGCTTCATCATCTGGCCCTGCTTCATGAAGAACTTCACGACATCGACGGCACGCTCGGACATACGCTGAGCGAGTTCCTGGATGGTGATGGTCTCGGGAAGGGTAACCTCGCGAATGATCTTCTCGCGCGGTTCGTTGTGCATCGCACGCTTGAACTTCTCCTGACGGCGACGCATCGCCGACAGCGAACGTGAACGGGCGTCGCCATCCGCGGAAGTCAGCGCCGTATTGAGCGTCAGCTTGCCGCGACGACGGTCTTCTTCCGTCTTGGTCTTGGCCGGACGGGCAACCTCGGGGGTCGCAATGCGGCGGATCGGCGATGCGGCTGCGGAACCGGGGCCTACGCGGCCCTTCGGCTTGGCTTCGACCTCGTCGGGAACATTGGCTTCGAGAGCCGCTGCAGGCGCACGGCGGCGTGCCTCGTCCTCGGCGCGACGGCGCGATTCTGCCTCGGTCTTGAGACGAGCCTCTTCTTCTGCCTGGCGGCGAGCGGAATCCTCGCGCTCCTTGCGGCGGCGCTCTTCTTCCTCGAGGCGGCGACGTGCGTCCTCGACAGCGCGCAGGCGGTCTTCCTGTTCACGCACGACCGAGCCTTCAAGCGCGCGACGCCGCGCTTCCATCTCGCTGCGCGACAATGAGTTCAGCACCATGCCCGAACGCTCGGGCTGGCGAGCAGGCCTGGGCGTCTCTCTCACAACAGGGGCCGGCGCTGCGGCGACCGGAGGCGCAACAACGGGTGCTGGCGCAACAGGAGCCGGCGCAGCCGGAGCTGCAACGACCGGCGTCGCAGCCACAGGCGCAACCGGCGCTGCCGGCGCGGGCGCTGCTGGCTGGGGCTTGGGCGCAAAGACTGTCGCCGCCGTCGGTGTGGGCTCGTGCTTGTCGCCGGGCATGGAGAACTTACGCTTCTTCGTCTCCACGACGACCTGCTTTGTGCGGCCGTGCGAGAAGTTCTGGCGTACGGTTCCCTGCTCCGATCCCGGGCGCTTCAGCGTCAAGGTCTTCTTCGGAGTGACGCTCAACGTGTTGTCATCGCCCGATTTAGTGTCGCTCATTCCATATCCTCTGCGGCATCATCGTCGTAGGCAATCGCCGCAATCATTGCCAGATCATCCGGGGATCCGCCCCGATATCGGTCAAGCGCAACCATGCGCTTCGTGACCGCCTTGCCCGCTTCTCCCGCGAGGACGGCAGCATGTATCACATTTGTTGCACCCAATGCCAAACCCAATTCGGCTTCCGAAAAAAGTTTATAGGCAGGCGTTGCAGGCCCGCCGATATGCACTGTGGCCTTGCGGGCCTGGGTGATCTTGCGGACGCCGTCTTCGGCGCCCTCGTAAGCATGGAGTACTAAAAGCGCCTTGCCGGCGCGGACCGTGGAGTCGACCTTGGCGGCACCTAGTGCCACCAGACCGGCCTTTCGGGCAAGCCCAAGCGCGCCAAGCGCCGATCTGACAAGCAGATTATCAACCATGGCGCCCAAATTGGGCGGCACGACGACCTGCGCCTTGAAGGCGCGGGCGAACATGCCCTTGGCCTCCGCCTTGTCGATATGTAGGCGGTCGGCCGTCACCCAGCAACCGCGGCCGGGCAGATTTCTCTTGAGGTCTGGAAAAACAGTCGAATCCGGGCCGACGACGAAACGGATCAGATCATCCGGTTCGGCGCTCTTGCGCGTGACGATGCAGGTGCGATCGTTCATCTCGTCCAAGGGGTTCTCCGGCCGGCCTCACGTCACTCACCGGCGACGTCGGCTGGCTCTTCCTCGGACACGACTTCGTCCTCGGTGATCCAACCAACCATGCGTCGGGCAGCAACTACCATCTGTTCTGCATCGGTGCGCGACACGCCGTAGTCGGCCAGCACGCCCGGGAAGAACTTGGTCTCTCCGTCCTTGCGTTCCTTCCAGCCGACGAGATCGTCGGCGGCATAGCCGGCGAAGTCCTCGACTGTCTTCACACCATCATTGCCGAGCGCCACCAGCATTGCCGTGGTGATGCCGGGGATTTCGCGCAGTTCGTCCTGCACGCCGAGGCCCTTGCGCTTGTCGTCGTGCTCGGCTTCGATCTTGCCGAGATATTCGCGGGCGCGGGTCTGGATCTCCGACGCGGTGTCCTCGTCGAAACCGTCGATCGAGGCGATTTCGTCGGCATCGACGTAAGCCACTTCCTCGACCGAGGTGAAGCCTTCCGATGCCAGCACCTGGCCGACCATCTCGTCGACGTCGAGCGATTCCATGAACAGCGTCGAACGCTCGACGAATTCCTTCTGGCGGCGCTCCGACTCTTCCTGCTCGGTGAGGATGTCGATGTCCCAGCCGGTCAGCTGCGAAGCGAGACGCACGTTCTGGCCGCGGCGGCCGATGGCCAGCGACAGCTGATCGTCCGGAACCACGACTTCAATGCGCTCTGCGTCTTCGTCGAGAACGACCTTGGCGACCTCGGCCGGCTGCAGCGCGTTGACGATGAAGGACGCGGCCGAAGGCGACCACGGAATGATGTCGATCTTTTCGCCCTGCAGCTCGCCGACGACGGCCTGGACGCGCGAACCACGCATACCAACGCAGGCGCCGACCGGGTCGATCGAGCTGTCACGCGAGATGACGGCGATCTTGGCGCGCGAACCGGGGTCGCGGGCGACCGACTTGATCTCGATGATGCCGTCGTAGATCTCCGGCACTTCCATGGTGAACAGCTTCGCCATGAACTGCGGATGGGTACGCGACAGGAAGATCTGCGGGCCGCGCTGTTCGCGGCGCACGTCGTAGACGTAAGCGCGGACGCGGTCGCCGTACTTGTAGTTTTCGCGGGGGATCAGCTCGTCGCGGCGGATGATGGCCTCGCCACGGCCGAGATCGACGATGACGTTGCCGTACTCGACGCGCTTGACCGTGCCGTTGACGATCTCGCCGATGCGATCCTTGTATTCGTCGTACTGGCGGTCGCGCTCGGCTTCACGCACCTTCTGCACGATGACCTGCTTGGCCGACTGGGCGGCGATGCGGCCAAAATCCATCGGCGGCAGCTGTTCGGCGATGAAGTCGCCGAGCTGCGCATCGGGATTGCGCTCGCGTGCCGAGCTCAGCGCGATCTGGATGGCGTAGTCATCGACCTTTTCGACGACTTCCATCAGACGCTGCAGCTTCATCTCACCCGTGTTCGGGTTGATGTCGGCGCGGATGTTGGTCTCTTGACCATAGCGCGAGCGCGCTGCCTTCTGGATCGCGTCGGCCATCGCGGCGATGACGATCGACTTGTCGATCGACTTCTCGCGGGCGACCGCATCGGCGATCTGCAGCAGTTCGAGCCTGTTGGCGCTTACAACCATTGTCTTTCTCCCGGAGCGTTCGGCCGAATCTGGTCCAGCCGCGCGGCTCTATCAATCTTCCGTTTCGGTTTCTTCGTCTTCCGGCGCATCTTCGTCTTCGCCGCGACGCTTCCGTGCTTCCTTGCGCGCCTGATTATCCTTGCTCAGGGCATCGCGAATGAGATCATCGGTGAGGATCAGCCGCGCCTCGGAAATCGCCTCGAAAGGCACGCGCACGGTCGGCTCCTCGCCATAGGCCGCCTGGTCACGCTGGATCAGGACGCTTTCTTCGTCGACCTCGGCAATCTTGCCGCGGAAGCGCTTGCGGTCGGCAACCATGACCGAGGTCTCCATCTTGACGATGTGACCGATCCAGTTGCCGAAATCCGACTTGCGGACCAGCGGCCGGTCGATGCCCGGCGACGACACTTCGAGATGATACGCCTTTTCGATCGGATCATCGACATCGAGAGCAGGCGAAACCGCGCGGCTCACTTCTTCGCAATCCTGGACGGTCATGGTGCCGTCTTCGCGCTCGGCCATGATCTGCAGCGTCAGCCCGCTCTGCCCCGACAGGCGGATGCGAACGAGGCGGAAGCCGATCGCGCGAAGGACGGGCTGAACGATCAGGGCGATGCGGGCATCGATGCCAGTCTCGCGGATGATGCGGTCGTCGCCTGTCTGTTCGACTGCGTTTTCGGTCATAGAATCTCCAGACGGTCGGCAGGTAACAAAAAAGAGCGGGACCGGGTGGACCCACTCTTCGTCATACCGACCAAGAATTTGAGGCTGATATAGCCGAAGGTGGCGCGCCTTTCAAGTCCTGTGGCCGGTTGCGTCCACTGTCATGCATTTAGCCGACCATTGCAGCAGATGCATGGCAAGCATGCGCTGATACCCCTACCGGATTCCGTCACGGCACCTATATTTGTTGCGCTGCACAAGAGTGATGATGCAGCGCAAAAGAGGATAAAGAGATGAACACCCGCAAGCCCCTTGGCCGCATTGGCGAACTGGTCCGCACCTTTGGTAGCGCCGTCGCTGCCGCAGCAGCCGTCGAGCGCGGTCATCGCCCAACCAACCAGGACCTGGTGATGCTCGGCATCGACCCGCTCCACTTCGACCGCATTCGCAAATACTGATTACAGGCATTCAGGGTAGAGAGCGCACCGCTGGCCGCGTCATTGGCGATTGCCGAGACGTGACCAGCCGGACCGTGCTCCGGAGCGGCTGGTTATTTTGACCGTCGCTCTGTCCCTGGGTCTTCCGCCTCACTGTCGAGGCAAGCAAAAAAGCCGAGGCCGGATACTCCGGGCCTCGGCTTTTTTCGTTTCGCGACCGAGCGATCTTAGTCTTCGTTGGCGCCGAGCTGGGCCAGCACCTTGCCGCGACCGCGGGCGCGCAGGTAGAGCGGCAGCAGCACCGCCGTGGCAGCCAGCAGCAGCAGGATGACTGCAATCGGCGATCCCAGCAGGATCGACGGGTCGCCCTGGCTGATCGCCAGCGCTCGGCGCAACTGCTGCTCCGCCATCGGCCCAAGGATCAGGCCGACAACGACGGGCGCGATCGGATAGCCGAAACGGCGCAAGCCATAGCCGAGCAGGCCGAATGCCAAAAGCATGCCAAGCTCGAAGGTCGAGGGATTGGCGCCGATGGTACCGAGCGTCGCAAACAACAGGATGCCCGAATAAAGCCAGGGCAGCGGGATCGTCAGGAGCCGGACCCAGACGCCGATCAGCGGCAGGTTGAGCACCAAAAGCATCAGGTTTGCGACCAGCAGCGAGGCGATCAGGCCCCACACCAGCTGCGGGTTGGTGGCAAACAGCAACGGGCCCGGCTGCAGGCCGAACTGCTGGAAGCCGGCGAGCATGATCGCCGCGGTCGCCGTGGTCGGCAGGCCGAGCGTCAGCAGCGGCACCAGCGTACCGGCAGCCGAGGCATTGTTGGCCGCTTCCGGACCAGCAACACCTTCGATAGCGCCATGGCCGAACTCTTCAGGCTTCTTGGCCAGGTTCTTTTCCACCGAATAGGACAGGAAGGTGCCGATTTCAGCACCGCCGGCCGGCATCGCGCCGATCGGGAAACCGATGGCGGTGCCGCGCAGCCACGGCTTCCATGACCGGCTCCAGTCCTCGCGCGTCATCCACACCGAACCCTTGATCGCCTGGATCGTCGAATCGCCACCCTTGCTGGCGGCGACGGTCATCGCTTCGCCGACGGCGAACAGGGCGACCGCAAGCGTCGTCACCTCGATGCCGTCGAGCAGGTCGGGGATGCCAAAGGCAAGTCGCGCCTGGCCGGTCTGCAGGTCGATGCCGATGAGACCGAGCGCCAGGCCGATGAACAGCGCCGTCAGCCCGCGCAGCGTCGAGTCGCCAAAGGCGGCGGACACGGTCATGAAGGCCAGGATCATCAGTGCGAAATATTCGGCCGGGCCGAACGACAGCGCCATCTTGACGACTGTCGGCGCAATGAAGGCAAGGCCGATGGTGGCGATCAGGCCGGCGACGAACGAGCCGATGGCGGCTGTCGCCAATGCCGGGCCGCCTCGCCCGGCGCGCGCCATCTTGTTGCCTTCGAGCGCGGTGACGATCGAGGCACTTTCACCAGGCGTGTTGAGCAGGATCGACGTCGTCGAGCCGCCATACATGCCGCCGTAGTAGATGCCGGCGAACATGATCAGCGACCCCGCGGGATCAAGCTTGTAGGTGACGGGCAAAAGCAGGGCGACTGTCAGCGCCGGCCCGATGCCGGGAAGGACGCCGACAGCCGTGCCGAGCGTCACGCCGATCAACGCATAAAGCATGTTCATCGGCTCGAGTGCCGTGAGCAGTCCCTGCGCGAGCAGACCAAAGGTATCCATTTAGAGCCGAGCTCCCTTGATAATCGCTCAGAACAGCAGGTGTTCGAGCGGGCCGGCGGGCAGCGAGAGCTGCAGTCCCTTGGCGAAAATGACCCAGACGACGAACGAAAGCACGATGCCGATGGGAATCGTCTTCCACAGCGGCCCGCGTCCGAAGGCGCGTGCCGTCGCCGCGAACAGCAATCCAGTGGCTATCGAGAAGCCGGCCGCCTTGAGCAGCAGCATCTGCGCGGCAAGGCCGCCGATGATCCACAGGATCGGGCTGATCTCCTGTTTCTCGCGCTCGGGGAAATCGCCGCGGAAAGCTTCGAAAACCGTCCAGATCGACAGGCCGAAGAACGCCACCGATATCACATAGGGAAAGGTCGTCGGGCCGACGCGGGCATAGCTGGCACCGGCGCCATGGCTAGCGGTGCTCCAGGCGATGACCACGGAGACCACCATCAGCAGGGCGGCGATGGCAAGCGCCGCCCAATCGGGGCGGCGCCTTTCTTGTTGCTGGTTATCCAGGCTCATTTCACCAGGCCGATGTCTTTCAGGATGGCGGCGGTGGACTCGGTGTCCTTCTTCAGCTGGGCTGCGAAGTCGTCACCGGCGAGGTAGGTGTTGGCCCAGCCCTTGTCGGCGAGGATCTTCGTCCACGAGGCCGAGGTCACCATCTTCTCGACGTCGGCGAGCACGGCTGCCTTCTGCTCGGCCGAGATGCCGGGAGCAGCAGCAACCATGCGCCAGTTCTGGATCGAGACGTCAACGCCGCCTTCCTTGAAGGTCGGGGCGTCGATGCCTTCGACCTTGGCGTCAGACGAGATGCCGATGATGCGCAGCGTGCCGGCCTTGATCTGCTCGGCGAATTCGCCGTAGCCGGAAATGCCAACGGTCACCTGGCCGCCGAGGATTGCAGCGAGAGCCTCGCCACCGCCGGAATAGGCGATGTAGTTGACCTTGGTCGGGTCGACGCCGGCTGCCTTGGCAATCAGGCCCGCCGTGATGTGGTCGGTGCCGCCGGCCGAGCCGCCGCCCCAGGAAACCGCACCCGGATCAGCCTTGAGCTTGGCGACGAGGCCAGCCATGTCCTTGATGTCGGAAGCGGCCGGAACGACCAGCGCTTCGTATTCGCCGGTCAGGCGCGCGATCGGGGTGACCTGATCGAGCGTGACGGGCGAGGCGTTGGTCAGGATCGCGCCGACCATGACGTAGCCGCCAACGATGAGCTGGGCCGGGTCGCCGCTGGCCTGGTTGACGAACTGGGCGAGGCCGATGGTGCCGCCGGCGCCCGGAACGTTGTTGACCTGGACCGAGCCGGAGATCTTCTCGTCCTGGAGTGCTGTCTGCATCGAACGCGCCGTCTGGTCCCAGCCGCCGCCGGGGGCCGCAGGTGCCATGATCTTGTAGTCGGCCGCGGCGGCCGGCAGGGCAAGCGCGCCCGCGATGATGGATGCCAATACGAACTGCTTCATTGCTGTTCCTCCCTTGCCCGCATGCGCGGGGCAAAATGCTTTTTCAGTTTCGAAGCCCGCGCCTGAGGCAGCGTCTCGGAACCTGGGGGGAAGGAACTGGCCGGCTTAGGGCCTGCCATGACAGCAGCGTTTCCCGGCCCCTCTGCGCGGCGATGAGATCGCCGTCGGGTAGCCTTAGCGGAAACGTGTTCGAAGTCCTCCCGAACTTTCCGAGCCTCGCCGCCTCCAACGGATGGGCCAAAACTTCCCTATCGCAGCAACCTGACATCAGACTGACACCGATGCAACTGCTTGGGAACATCCTGACGTCAGGGACTGCGCAGGGCTTCGTTCCAGCGCTCGATGACGCGGGAACGCTTGACCTGGTCGAGATAGACCATCAGCCCCGGACTGACCGGCACCGGGCGCAATTGCCCGCCCAGAACCTCCTGCATCCGGTTGGCTGTGTTCTCCCCCGATACCTCCGGGTTGACGGCGGCGATGTGCAGTTGCCGCGCCATCACCGTCTGGCCCTCCGCCGACATGAAATATTCAAGATAGCGACGACCGAGATCGGGCGACTTGGCGGCGGCGGGAACCAGCCCGATGCGCGACATGACAACCGTGTAGTCCTTGGGCAGGACGATGCCGACATCGGGATTGCGCGCCGCCCAGTCGGCGGCATAGGAGCCCAGTATGTTGTAGCCGAGCACGAAGCGGCCGTCGGCGATGCGCTCGAGGATCGCCCCGCTGGTCGAGTAGAGCTTGACCCCCGCCGCCCCCATGGCGCGGATCACCGACCAGATGTCGGGGTACTGCTCCTGGTCGCGCGCCATGAACATGAAGCCGACGCCAGAGCGCTCGATGTCGTAGGTGGCGATGCGGCCATAGACCTTGTCGCCCTGGGCCTTGAGATAATCGACGAACTGGCCGCGCGTTGCGGGTGGAGGCCCGTCCTTGAAGCTCGGCTTGTGATAGACGAACACCGCTGGCTCGTAAGTCAGCGCATAGGTGGTGTCGCGCCAATTGGCCCAGCGCGGCCAGCGCCCGGACAAAGGAAGCCGGCTTTCCTGGGCGTAACCGTCATTGGCGAGCTTGACCTGGAGGTCCATGGCCGAGGAAAAGGCGATGTCGGCGGTGCCCTTGCCAGCGTCGGTCTCGGCGACGACGCGGTCATAGATGTCGACGGTCTGGAGGTCCTCGTAGCGAACCGCGACGCCGGGGTTGGCCTTCTGGAAACCTTCGATCATCGGCTTGGCCAGCGGCGCGTCGAGCGAGGAATAGACGACAAGCGTGCGCGCGTCGGCAGCGCCGCTGAGCGCTGGAAAGACGGTGACCTCGGCCCAGGCGGGCGCTGAAAGGCAGACGAGGGCGGTGAGGATGGCCAGGCGCATGATCGCCGGACCATGCAACAGCGCGGTGAACGACACAACGGCGAAGCACCGACGATGCACATCGCAGGCTCTGGACCTTTGACTGGCGAATGGGCATCGTCCTGATGGGGCGGGCAAGGAGAATACGGGTGCGCATTCTGGTGGTTGAGGACAACGCGACGCTGGCCGGGGGGCTGGCGGCGGTGCTCAAGGGCAGCGGCTATGCCGTCGACGTCGTCGGCGATGGCGCATCCGCCGTTGCGGTGCTCGCCACCGAGCGCTTCGACCTCGTCATCCTCGACCTCAATTTGCCGGAGATGGACGGCCTCGACGTGCTGCGCACGATGCGCGGGCGCCAGCACGACGCCGCCGTTCTGATCCTGTCGGCCCGGCATTCGCTCGACGAGCGGGTCAAGGGGCTCGATCTCGGCGCCGACGACTACATGGTCAAGCCGTTCGACGTCGGCGAGCTCGAGGCCCGGGTGCGCACGCTGTTGCGCCGGCGCGCCGGGCTCAAGGCGGCGACTGTCACTTTCGGCGAGGTGGCGCTCGACCTCAACACGCGCAGCTTTTCCTCGCGTGGGGCGGCGATCGACATTCCGGCGCGCGAACTGGCGCTGCTCGAAACCCTGTTCATGCGCGCCGGCAAGGTCGTCGCCAAGCAGGCGATCATCGAATCGCTGGCCGGCTTCGACGAGGACCTGAGCGCCAACGCCATCGAGCAATATGTCAGCCGCCTGCGCAAGCGCCTCGCCCCATACGGACTGACGGTGCGGACGGCGCGTGGCATCGGCTACTATCTCGAAAAGATTCAAAGCCCCTGATGGCGCGGACCAAACCCTATTCGCTGCGCAGCCGGCTGCTGCTGTGGCTGCTGGTGCCGCTGGTCGCCCTGGGCCTGGTCGCCCTGGCTGATACCTACAACGAGGCGGTCGACACGGCGAATGCCGTCTCCGACCGCGTGCTCGCCGGTTCGGCACTGGCGATCGCCGAACGTGTGGTGGTGGCCGAGGACGGCGCGCTGGAGGTCGATATTCCTTACGTGGCGCTCGAAATGCTGACCTCGGCGGCACAGGACCGCGTCTTCTACCGTGTCGACGGACCCGATGGCTTCATCACCGGCTACCAGACGCTGCCGGTCATCGAGGGGCTCGAGCAGGAGGAAAGCGGCTATGCCGACGCCAGTTTCCGCGGCGAGCCGATCCGGCTGACCTCGCTCTCCCGCGCCGCCTCGACGGGCGCGACCTCGATACCCTTCGTCGTCACAATCGCCGAAACGACGATTGCCCGCACCCAGTTGGCGCAGACCATCCTGCTTCGCTCGGCGCTCAGGCTTGCCATCCTGATCGGCAGTGCGGCGGCGATCGTCTGGCTCGCCGTCACCTTCTCGCTGCGTCCGCTCTACCGGCTGCGCGATGCGATTGCCGAGCGCAACCCCGACGATCTTCACCCGATCGAGCAGTCGGTACCGAAGGAGGTGCGCGGGCTGGTCGACACCGTCAACTTGTTCATGGGACGGCTCGGGTCGGCGCTCGGCGCGATGCGGCATTTTACCGGCAATGCCAGCCACCAGCTGCGCACGCCGCTGACCATCATCCGCACCCAGCTTGCGCTCGCCTCGCGCGCGCACTCGCTCGAAGAGGCGCGCCGCGCCGCGCGCATCGGCGACGAGGCGGTGGCCCATGCCGAGCGCGTCATCGCCCAATTGCTGCTGCTCGCCAAGGTCGACGAGGCGGCATCGGACAGGCTCAAGAACCTCGGCGCGGTCAATTTGACCGAGCTTGCTCAGCAGCTCACCGCCGACCGCGTCACCCAGGCCCATGCCGCCGGCATCGACCTCGGCTTCGAGGGCGAAGCGGCCTTGTTCGTGCGCGGCGAACCGATGCTGCTCAGCGAAATGGTCCGCAACCTGATCGAAAACGTGCTGGCTTATGCCGGCAGCGGCGCGGAGGCGACTGTGAAGGTGTTGCGCGCCGGCGAGGATATCATCCTCGAAGTCGAGGATACCGGGCCGGGCATCCCTGCAGGGGAGCTCGAAAGCGTGCGCCAGCGCTTCGTGCGTGGGCGCGAGGGCGACAAGCCCGGTGCCGGCCTTGGCCTGCCGATCGTCGAGGAGATCGCGGCGCTGTTCGGCGGCCGGCTGGAGCTGTTGGCGGGCACGGACGGACGTGGGCTCAGGGTGCGGGTGGCGTTTGCTGCGATGAGCCAAGCTTAGGAACGCTCGTCATCGCGCAACTGCCAGGCAATTGCTCATCAAAACACCCCCACCCCAACCCCTCCCCACAAGGGGGAGGGGTTAACTTCGCCGCTTTTACGAAGTTCGCCATGTCAGCGCTGGCGGCCACGCCGCAAAGTCCCCCTCCCCCTTGTGGGGAGGGGTTAGGGGTGGGGGGTCAGCCTCGGGGAAAATCCAGATGCGAATGCGCTCCGAAGCGCGGAAAAATGCAGGTTATCCGGGATGACGCTTCGCTGCGTCAGGCATGTCAGGCAGCCAATCAAACCCGCGTGAAAGTCAGATATGCCGGTGTCCTGTTTTCGCGGATCGCCTTGGCCTCGTAACGCGTGCGGGTCCAGCCCTCATAGGGCGTGTGCCAGTCGCTGGCATCGGCCGCCTGCCATTCGAAGGCAGCGTGCGCGCGGCAGTGCTGCAGCGTCCAGTTGATGTAGGTGTCGATGTCGGAAGCAAAGCGGAATTTCGCGCCGCTCTTCATCACGCGGGCGAAACGGTCGAGATTGACCGGGCTGACGAAGCGGCGCTTCCAGTGCTTCTTTTTCCGCCACGGGTCGGGATAAAGCAGGTCGATGCCGTCGAGCGAAGCCTCCGGCAGCCAGTCGAGCAGCTCGGTGGCGTCCTCGTCATAGAGGCGGATGTTGGCAAGCGGATTTTCGCCGAGTGCTGCCGCCATCTTGGCCATGCCGTTGACGAATGGCTCGACGCCGATGAAGCCGTCATCGGGATTGTTTGCGGCGATATGGCGAAGATGCTCGCCGCCGCCAAAGCCGATCTCGAGCCTGACCTTTGAAACTGCAGCTTCAAACATCGTGCGCAGATCGGCGGGAGCGGCCACGCCCAGGTCGATGCCAAGGCGGGCCAATCCGGTTTCAAGTGCCTCCGCCTGATACGGGCGGATAGCCTTGCCGCGCCGCCGCCCGAAAAAGGCTTCGCTGGTGCGAGTGCGGCGCGGTTCCTGTTCCATTGCTACCCCGGTCGCCTCAGGCGGCGACCGCATCCTTGAGGGCCTTCACAAGGTCGGTCTTTTCCCACGAGAAGGAACCGTCGCGACCAGCCTTGCGGCCGAAATGGCCGTAGGACGAGGTCTTGGCGTAGATCGGCTTGTTCAGGTCGAGGTGACGGCGGATACCCGACGGCGACAGGTCCATGACCTGGCGCAGCGCATCTTCCAGCACCGCCTCGTCGACCTTGCCGGTGCCGTGCAGGTCGACATAGACCGACAGCGGCTGGGCAACGCCGATGGCGTAGGCGAGCTGGATGGTGCAGCGCTCGGCAAGCTTGGCGGCAACCACGTTCTTGGCAAGGTAGCGCGCGGCATAGGCTGCCGAACGGTCGACCTTGGTGGTGTCCTTGCCCGAGAACGCGCCGCCGCCATGCGGTGCAGCACCGCCGTAGGTGTCGACGATGATCTTGCGGCCGGTGAGACCCGCGTCGCCGTCGGGACCGCCGATGACGAACTTGCCGGTCGGGTTGATGTACCAGTTGCAGTCGTTGGCGATGTCGAGGTCGCCTAGGGCTTCGCGGATGTAGGGCTCGACGACCTTGCGGACCTTGCCCGAATCCCAGCTGCCGTCGAGGTGCTGGGTGGAAAGCACGATCTGCGTGACTTCGTGGGCCTTGCCGTCCTGGTAGCGCACGGTGACCTGGCTCTTGGCGTCAGGGCCGAGCTTGCCGGCATCGCCCTTGTTTTCGTGGCGAGCGGTAGCGAGCAGTTCCAGGATCTTGTGGCTGTAATAGATCGGCGCCGGCATCAGATCAGGCGTCTCGCGGCAGGCATAGCCGAACATGATGCCCTGGTCGCCGGCACCTTCTTCGCCCTGGCGGTCGGAAGCGCTGTCGACGCCCTGGCCGATGTCAGGCGACTGGCCGTGCAGCAAAACGTCGATACGGGCGGTCTTCCAGTGGAAGCCGGCCTGCTCGTATCCGATGGCGCGGATGGCCTTGCGGGCAACCGACTTGAACTTGGACGGATTGACGACCGGATGGCCGGCGGCGTCCTTCACGATCTGGCCGTTCTTGTCCTTCTTCAGCAGCGTGTCGGGCACGCGAACTTCGCCGGCGATCACGACGCGGTTGGTGGTTGCGAGAGTTTCACAGGCAACGCGGACCTTCCACGGATCCATGCCGGTCTTTTTGGCTTCACGGTAGACGAGATCGACGATCTCATCGGAAATGCGGTCGCACACCTTGTCGGGGTGACCTTCGGATACGGACTCGGAAGTGAAGAGATAATTCTGCCGCTGCACGGGATGTCCCCTCTAGAAAGCGACCGGCGCGATGCCGATCATTTGGCGCGAACGTGTTAGCGAAGCCTGCCAGACCTCGTCAAGCAGGCTTTCGTCGCGGAAGTATTGTTAATGCAAGGGCGTGGCGACGGCGCATCGCCGTCGCCCTCGTGCATCGGCCTGAAAATCGGAACCGATTTTCAGGAATCTCGATGCGCAGTTCAAACGCCGGGAGCGTTTTTGCGCGTCCTTTCGGATGCGCGCCGCTCTAGGATTGCTGCTCTTCGTCGTCGGCCAGAACCTTGGCCAGTTCGATGACCTTGCGCCGGACCTTGGGGTTGGAAATCCGGGCAAAGGCACGGTTGAGCTGCAGGCCTTCGGCGCTCGAGAGGAAATCGACTACAAAAGAGGTGGAAGAATCTTCCGACAGCCCCTTGTGCTCGCTGCCGTCAGCTCCAGGCGCATCCTCGAAGAAGAAAGCGACCGGAACGCTCAGGATCTGAGCGATGGCCTGAAGGCGACTCGCGCCGACACGGTTGGTCCCTTTTTCGTATTTCTGGATCTGCTGGAAAGTAATACCCAGGCTCTCTCCTAGCTTCTCCTGGCTCATCCCTAGCATATTGCGTCGCAGGCGAATTCGTCCGCCGACGTATACGTCGGTCGGATTTGGTTTTTTCTTGTTCTCTTTTTCCACTGTCTTTCCTCGCCGGATTTTTCCAGCTTATTATTTGGGCAGGTAACCCATTTCAGGGCAGTTTATGACGTCCGCGTGTGAACGTTGATTGGCACAGCTTCAGGCTGCGCGGCGACATATGAGTTTCTAACAACCGCAGTGTCAATTCGCCCTAAGCCTCTGTCTGAGCTTCAAGCCACTTGCCGCAACGGCAATCAACAACATGATCAGGAAACCGTTAACGCGCGGAAGCGACGGCGAGGCAGCGCCAATGGCGGCCACCGGAAGCGAGACATCGATGGTGCCGCGAACATTCATCGCAAGTGCATCCACAACTCGCCCGCTTGGGTCGACAATGCCGGAAATTCCTGTGTTGGCCGCGCGCAGGACCGGCAACCCGTTTTCGACCGCGCGGACCTGCGACTGCCGGAAATGCTGGTAAGGACCCGGAGTGTCGCCAAACCACGCGTCGTTGGTCACATTCACAATAATCCCAGTTGACGCTGCGTCAACTGCAACCAGGCGGGGAAAGATTATTTCGTAGCAGATGAAGGCCGCAGCCTTGAGCCCGCCGGGCAGGTCGAGCGGGCGCCGATTGGCGCCGGCGGAGAAGTTCATCGGCCCGGCGACCAACTGCGTCAGCCCGATCCGCTCCATCAGGCCGGCGAACGGGATGTATTCGCCGAAAGGAACGAGATGGACCTTGTCGACCGCGTCGACGATCTCGCCCTTGTCGTTGATGCTGACGACGGAGTTGTAATAGCGGGCTTCCTCGCCGGCACCCGATTCGCCTTCGGCACGCACGGTGCCGGCCATCAGCATCTGGCCTTCGGTCAGCATGTCGCCGATCGCCACCAGCGCATCGGGGCGCTCGGTGAACAGGAACGGCACCGAGGTCTCGGGCCAGATGATCAGGTCCGGCTTCTTGCCACTCGGCTTGGGCGCCTCGGCCGACAGTTGCAGCATGCTGGCAAAGATGCGGTCGCGGACGCGGCCATCCCATTTTTCGCTGAGGTCGATGTTGGGCTGGACGACACGGACATTGATCGTGCGGCCGGCAGGCGCGGCAGGTGTCGCCAGCCTGACATAACCGTAGGCGGCATGCGCGGCGACCAGCACCATCCCCAGCGAGAAGCCGAGCCTCAGATTACGTCGGTCGGCGAGCAGCGCCGGCATGGCGAAGACGAACACCGCCAGCACATTCATGCCGGTGACGCTGATCATCGTCACGCTCTGCATGAACAGCGGCATCGGCATGGCGGCAAAGCCGAGCGGGTTCCACGGAAAGCCGGTGAACAGGAAGGTGCGCAGCCATTCGATCAGGCCGAAGGCGAAGGCGAGTGCTGCGATGCGGCCAATGCCGTCGCTCCACAGCAGCCGCGCCAATGCGGCGGCGAAGCCGTAGAAGAACGCCAGTATCAGTGGAATGCCGACAACGGCGAACGGCAATGCCCATGCAAAGCTCTCGGCTTCGACCAGAAGCGCGCCGCCGACCCACCACAGTCCGGCGAGGAAATAGCCGAAACCGAACCACCAGCCCGTGGCGAAGGCCGGCACGAGGCGGCGCAGGAAGCCTGCCGGCCTGTCGGCGACAGCACCGTCAAGCAGCCAGACCAGAATCGGAAAAGAAACGAAGCAGGCAGCGAAAAAATCATAAGGCGCTTGGCCCAGGACGGCGAAGGCGCCGGCCACAAAGGCCACCAGCGCCCTTTTCCATCCCCACAGCAGAATTATCCGCCCAGCGTGGCGCTCCATCCGTGCCCCTCGTCCCAGAATCACGGATCGAAGGTGTAGCAGCACCGCAAGGCGGCACCAACTGGTGGACCGCCCCGGGACAGGCTCACGCCTGTTCAGCCTTGGCGCGACGGCGGCGCTCGCTCTTGACGCTATGGACGATGCGGACGCGCTTGACGCGGCGCGGGTCGGCGTCGAGCACGTGGAATTCGAAGCCGGGGATGGCCTGCACCACTTCGCCGCGTGCCGGCACGCGGCCGAGCGCATTGAAGATCATGCCGCCGATGGTGTCGACATATTCGCTGTGCTCGCCGGGCGAGAACTCCTCGCCAAGGACCTTCGCGACTTCCTCGATCTCGGCCTTGCCGTCGACGACGTAAACGCCGTCACCCGCCTGGGTGATCATCGGCTCGTCGTCGTCATGTTCGTCCTCAATGTCGCCGACGACCATCTCGACGATGTCCTCGAGCGAAACCAGCCCGTCGGTGCCGCCATATTCGTCGATGACCAGCGCCATCTGGGTACGCGTCGCCTGCATGCGGGTCATCAGGTCCGACGCCAGCATCGACGGCGGCACGAACAACACCGTGCGGATCAGGTTCAGTTCGCCAATGTTGCGCTTGAGGTCGACCTGGGCGAGGTCGATCTGCACGTCGGCGGGCTGCGGCGTCTTGCGGGCCCTGCCCTTCTTGACGCGGGCGCCACGGGTGATGTGGGCGAGCACGTCGCGGATGTGAACCATGCCACGCGGGTCGTCGAGGGTTTCGACATAGACCGGCATGCGCGAATGGCCCGACTGTTCGAACACCGCAAGAAGCTCGCCAAGCGTCGTCGACAGCTCGATCGCCTCGACGTCCGCGCGCGGTACCATCACATCCTCGACGCGTACTTCGCGAAGCCTGAGGATGTTGTTGAGCATGGCGCGTTCGCCGGGCGAAAATGAATCGGCGTCGCTGCCGGTTTCGGCCAGCGCGTCGACAATTTCCTCACGGATATTGGTGCCGTTGCTGCGGTGGCGGAAAAGCCGTGTCAGCCGCTCGATGAAGGATGGCCGGTCGGCCTGGGGGTCGTGCGTCGCTTGAAACGGCGCACTGGTACTAGGTCCGTCCTCGGTCTGGTCGGAGGCCTTTGCCGCGGTTCCCGGATCGGGCGTGGCGGCAGTCTCTGTTTTGTCGTTCATCGTCTTCCGGTCGTTGTTCGTCCCTGTTACGCGTAGGGATCGGGAATGGCAAGCCTCGCCAGCGCCTGGCGCTCCAGGGCCTCCATCTCCTCGGCCTCCGCGTCGGTCTCGTGATCATACCCCAAAAGGTGCAGGAGTCCGTGGATTATGAGGTGGGTAATGTGGTTTTCGAGCGGCTTTCCTTCAAGCTCGGCCTCGCGCACCACCGTCTCGTAGGCAAGCACGATGTCGCCGAGCATCGGCGGCAGCGGGTCGCCTGGGGCCATCGGGAATGCCGGAAACGACAGCACGTTGGTCGGCTTGTCCTTCTGGCGCCATTCGGCGTTGAGGCTCTGGATAGCGTCGTCGTCGGTGAAAACCAGGCTGAGCTCGACGCCGTCGACGGCCTCGACCTCGGCCTCGGCCAGGGCAACAGGCACGGCGCGATCGACGAGCGCACGCAGCGCGTCCTCGCTTGGCCAGGCACCCTCCTCGATCATCAGGTCAATGTCGAGAGCTCCCGCCGCGGCGGCGGGCGCCGATGTTGTCTTGTCAGGCATAACCGTTCCCGATCAACCCTCGGTGCCAAGGCCGCGCGCGACCTTGCCGTCACGGTCATAGGCCCTGACGATTTCGGCGACGAGCGGATGGCGGACCACGTCGGCGTCGTTGAAGCGCACAGTCACCGCACCCGGCACACCATCCAGGATGCGCAAGGCCTCGACCAGGCCCGACTTGGTGTTGGGCGGAAGGTCGATCTGGGTCGGATCGCCGGTGATGATCATGCGCGACCCCTCGCCGAGACGGGTCAGGAACATCTTCATCTGCATCGAGGTGGTGTTCTGCGCCTCGTCGAGGATGACGGCCGAATGCGCCAGCGTGCGTCCGCGCATGAAGGCGAGCGGCGCGATCTCGATGACCTCGGCGGCAATGGCGCGCTCGACCTTGTCCGCAGGCATCATGTCGTAGAGCGCGTCATAGAGCGGGCGCAGGTACGGATCGACCTTTTCCTTCATGTCGCCGGGCAGGAAGCCGAGCCGTTCGCCGGCCTCGACAGCCGGGCGCGACAGGATGATGCGTTCGACCATGCCGCGTTCGAGCAGCATGGCGGCATGCGCCACCGCGAGATAGGTCTTGCCGGTGCCAGCCGGGCCGATGCCAAACACCAGCTCCGAGCGCTCCAGCGCCCGCATATAGGCGTCCTGGTTGAGCGAACGGGCATAGATCGTGCGCTTGCGCGTCGAGATCTGGGCAGCCGCCATCTTGCCCTTGCGCTCCAGCGTCGGCAGCGTCAGCTGGTCGTCGGGAGCGACCGCCATGCGCACCGCGCCGTCTACGTCGGACTGGGCCACTTCGCCGCCTTTCTGCAGGATGGCATAGAGATGATCGAGCGCGCGGCGTGCCTGCTCGGCAGCGGTGGCGCTGCCCTTGATGGTCAGCTGGTTGCCGCGCGAACGAATGTCGACGCCGAGTTTCTGTTCGAGACGGGCCAGGTTCTCGTCGAACTGGCCATAAAGCGCACTGGCTAGCTTGTTGTTGTCGAAGGTCAGTACGATGTGCGCCATGTCAGAAGCCCCGGAGGGCAGGTTCTTGAGTTCAGCAGCGCTCAACCGTCTCTCCTCATCTGCCGTACGGCCGATCAGACCGCTTCGGCGAACAGGCTGTTGGCGCCTGTCTTCGTGATTCGCACATTAACAATGTCACCGATTTCGCCGGCCTTTTCATCAACAATAACCGGCTGCAGCCAAGGTGAGCGTCCGACGATCTGTCCGGGCTCGCGGCCGGGCTTTTCGATCAGCGTCGAGATGGTCATCCCGACCAGTCCGTCGGCGAAGGCGTGCTGCTGCTCGGTGATCAGCTTTTGCAGCCGCTGCAGGCGTTCGTCCTTGATCTTTTCCTCGACATGGCCGTCCATCTCGGCGCCGGGCGTTCCCGGACGCGGCGAATATTTGAACGTATAGGCCGAGGCGTAATTGGTGGCGCGCACGATCGCCATCGTAGCCTCGAAATCTTCATCCGTCTCGCCCGGAAATCCGACGATGAAATCGCCCGACATGGCGATGTCGGGGCGTGCCGTGCGGATGCGTTCGATCAGCCTGAGATAATCGGCCGCCGTATGCCGGCGGTTCATCGCCTTCAAGATACGGTCCGAGCCAGACTGCACCGGCAGATGCAGATAAGGCATCAACGCGCCAAGATCGCGGTGGGCGGCAATCAGTTCATCGTCCATGTCGCGCGGGTGGCTGGTGGTGTAGCGCAGCCGGGCAATGCCGGGAATTTCGGCGAGACGATAAAGCAGTCGCCCAAGCCCCCATTCCGTGCCTTCGGCGCCTTCGCCGTGCCAGGCATTGACGTTCTGGCCAAGCAGGGTCACCTCGCGCACGCCGGCCTCGGCCAGCCTTTCGGCCTCGGTGACGATCTGGGCGACCGAACGCGACACTTCCGAGCCCCTGGTATAAGGCACGACGCAGAAGGTGCAGAACTTATCGCAACCTTCCTGGACCGTCAGGAAGGCGGTGACGCCGCGCTTGGCGACCTCGGACTTGCGTGGCTGCGGCAGGTGCTCGAACTTGTCTTCGAGCGCATATTCGGTCTCGACGACCTTCTGGCCGCCACGCGCCCTGCGCACGACTTCCGGCAGGCGATGATAGGTCTGCGGCCCGACGACCAGATCGACAGCCGAAGCACGGCGAAGAATTTCGCGGCCCTCGGCCTGGGCGACGCAGCCGGTGACGCCGACGATCAATTCGCGGCCACTCTCCGCCCGCTCGGCCTTGAGCTTGCCCAGGCGCCCGAGCTGCGAATAGACCTTCTCGGCGGCCTTTTCCCTGATGTGGCAGGTATTGAGCAGGATCAGGTCGGCGTCGTCGATGGTCTCGGTCGCGGCATAGCCGTCGGCGGCGAGCGCATCGCTCATGCGCTGCGAGTCGTAGACGTTCATCTGGCAGCCATAGGTCTTGATGAAGACCTTCTTGGCAGCGTCAGTTGCTGCGGCGGCTTTGCCCGCCGGCATGATTTCAGCGATATCGTCGATGTCCATGCGGCGCCTCTTAGCGCCTTTCTGCGGCAAAAAACAGACGTTTTGCGCCTGGACGTGGGCCGCTCGGACTGCAGGCATCGTATTGCGCTTCGCCGGCACGCGAGCGGGTCTTGAGATTTCGGACCGCCTCGTCCTTGGAGTGCTGCATCGGCCCTACCGCGGCGTTCCCCGCCGACACAAACATTATAACCTCATAATATGTTGCAAGCAGGATACAGCCCAGAGTGTACGCAACCTATTCGCGTGCAACCACTTTCCATTCACCATTTAGATAGTACATTTAAGCCGACTATTGATTAGGAGCTCAGATGAAACAGATTCTCGCAACGGCGATTGCTTTGCTCGCTATCTCGACAGTGGCGAATGCCGCGGACAACGTCGTGGCGGAGCCCGGTGCAGCCGGATACAACTGGACCGGCGGTTATGTCGGCGGCCAGATTGGCTATGGGTTCGGCAACGCCGATTATGTCTATGAAGGCTCTAGCGACTACGACTACAGCAACGACCCGGACGGCTTCTTGGGCGGCATCTACGCCGGCTACAATCATCAGTTCGCCAATGGCGTGGTGCTCGGCCTCGACGCGGATGTTGCCTGGGGCGGACTTGAAGACTCCGCCCTGGCGCCGGGCGATAGCGACTTCTCCGCCAAGACCAGGATCGACCTCACCGGTTCAGCCCGGCTGCGGCTGGGCTATGCCATGGACCGCCTGATGCCCTATGTCGCCGGCGGCGTCGCCTTCGGCAAGTTCAACTTCACCGAATACGATCTGGGCGATTTTTATGCCAGCGCCGACGAAAGCATGGTCGGCTGGACTTTGGGAGTTGGCGCCGAATACGCCCTGACCGACAACTGGACCGTGCGTGGCGAATATCGGTATGCCGACTACGGTACGCACGACTTCGTCACCCAGCCGGCCGATGAAGGGTACTCGGCCGACATCAGGACCCACGACATCCGGCTTGGCGTCGCCTACAAGTTCTGATCTCGACAGTCAGACCTAACAAAAGCCCCGGCTCCGGCCGGGGTTTTTGTTAGTCCCGACGAGATGTCATCCGGCCCCCAACGAAGCCGCAGCGCCGTCGCCTATTCGAGCCAGCAGCAGTTTCCGACGGCAGACCTTCAGCGCGCCGGATGCGGCTCGGCCAGCGACTGCTGCATCATGTCGCGCACCCGCTCTTCCATCAGCCGCGTCGCTTCCTTGCGGCTCGACCTGGCCGAGAAGTCGATCGGCTCGCCGAAGCGGATCTCGACGTCGAGGCCGCCTTCGGCCAGCAACTGGCCGACATGCGGCACCAGGTCCATGTCGCCGATCCAGCTGGCGAGCGGACGATGCTGGCGGCCAAGCGGGATGCCATGGATACGGGTATAGGCGATCGACACCGGCTGGATGACGACATGCTCGGCCGCCCCTTCGGCAATCGCCATCGAGGCCGCGCCAAACAGCGTGCTCTTGAACGGCAACAGCATGTTGCCGTCGCCGGTGCTGCCCTCGGCAAACAGCACCATGGCGTTGCCGGCGGCGAGGCGCCGGGCGATCTCGCTGGCCTGGTCGCCCGACTTGCGCTTGCGCTCGCGCTCGATGAACACGGTGCGCTGCAGCCGCGACAGGAAGCCGAAGATCGGCCAGCCGCTGAGTTCCGATTTGGCGATGAAGGTGACGTCGAACCTGGAGCCGAGCGCCATGATGTCGCTCCACGAGATGTGGTTCGACGCAATCATCAGCGGCCGGGTCTTGACCATCTCGCCGACGACATGGACGCGCATGCCGAGCGCCTTGAGCATGGCGCGGTGCCAGATCTTCAGGATCACGGTTTCCGGCCACAGGCCTGTCTTCATCGAGATGACCTGCAGCGGCACGAGCACCAGCGAGGCCGCAACCATCCAGAAGAGCGCGAGCCCCGTACGGATCTTTCCGATCATATAGTGCTCAATGCCCTTATTAATTCGGGCTTCTGGCTAGCGAAGATCGAGCCGCATGACAAGCGCGCCCGTCGCCCCCTGCGCCGACTGGTAGTAGTTGGGGCGCTTGCCGACCTCGTGGAAACCGAACTTGCGGTAGAGGCCGATCGCCGGCGCGTTTGTCTCGTCGACCTCGAGGAAAAGTGCCTCGGCGCGCTGGGCGTGCAGTTCGCGCAGCACCGCGTCCATCAGCCGCCAGCCCAGGCCGTGGCGGCGATGCGACCGCGACACCGCAATTGTCAGGATTTCAGCCTCGCCAGCGGCGAGCCGGGCCAAAACGAAACCGGCGGGTGCTTCGGCGCCATGGCCGATCTCGCGGACGGCAAAGCCGAATACCGTGTCCTGGTCCAGAAGCTGCGAGAACTCCTCGCCCGACCACGGCCTGACAAAATCCTCGCGATGCAAGGGGGCGATGTCAGCACTGTCGCCTGTTGTCAGGAGTTCGAGGGCGTAGTCGCGCTTCAGCGGCCAGAACGGCAGTTTCATTTCTGTTCCCTAGGCAGCACGAAGCCAGCCTGCGGCTTGGCATCTGGTGCTCTCAGATAAAGGGGTTTTGGCCGTTCGCCGGGCTGCCTGCCAGCGGCGAGGCAGGCATAGGTGCCGATGTCGGCAGTGGCCCCGAGCGAGCCGAGCTGCAATGCCTTGTCCACCCCGACCGCATTGGCAATCAACTGGGCTGCAGTTCCTGCAAGCGCCAGCGGCGTGGAAGAGGCGATCTCAACGGCCTCGGCCAACGACAGGACGGCAGGTTCGCGAAGAGCCTTTCCGTCCGCATCGTAAAGTGCCGCATGAAGCTCCTCGCGCCCCGCATCGAGCGCTGCCAGCACCTTCATCGGCCCGAACACGTGGCGTGCTTCATATGCCAGCGCTTCAAGCGTGGTGACCCCGACTGCCGGGATCTTCAGCGCCAGAGAAAAACCGCGCGCCGCCGAGACAGCGACCCGCACGCCGGTGAACGAGCCGGGGCCGGTGGACACGGCAATCCGCCCGAGATCGGCATAGCTCTTGCCTGCCTGCGTCAGAGCCTCCTCGATGACAGCCATCAGATGCTCGGCATGGCCCTTGCCGAGATCGCGCACGGAACGGCCGAGCTCGCGGCCGGCGTCGACATCATAGACGCTGGCGGCACAAAGGCTTGCGGCGCAGTCGATGGCGAGGAGGATCATGGGCAGGGCCTAACGGTTTTCGAGAAGTAGAGGCGCTCTACGTCGCCCCCCTCTGGCCTGCCGGCCATCTCCCCCACACGGGGGGAGATCAGCTGTCCCCGCTGCCCGCGCCAATCGAAAACGAAGCAGGACTGTCGCCGTCGCCGAAGCTGCTGATCTCCCCCCGTGTGGGGGAGATGGCCGGCAGGCCAGAGGGGGGCGTGAAGAAACGCTGTCATACGAAATAGGCTACCACGGACTGCTTAGCATTCCGTTGGCAATGCTCAGCCCCGTTCCTTCGCCTTCAACTCCAGCCTGCGCTTGTGAAGGACCGGCTCGGTGTAGCCGTTGGGCTGGGCGCGGCCTTCGAAGACGAGGTCGCAGGCAGCGCGGAAGGCGGTCGACTGGTCGAACTCGGGTGCCATCGGCTTGTAGAGCGGATCGCCGACATTCTGGCGGTCGACGATCGCCGCCATGCGCTGCAGTGAATCCATCACCTGGATATGCGAGCAGACGTCGTGGCGCAGCCAGTTGGCGATGTGCTGGGAGGAGATGCGCAGCGTGGCGCGGTCTTCCATCAGCCCGACATCGTTGATGTCTGGAACCTTGGAGCAGCCGACACCCTGGTCGATCCAGCGCACGACATAACCCAGGATGCCTTGGGCGTTGTTGTCGAGCTCGCGCTGAACCTCGTCGGGCGTCCAGTTGGGACGGACAACCACCGGCACCGACAAGATGTCGTCGAGCCGCGCCTTGGGACGGGACTTCAGTTCGGCCTGCACCTGGTGCACGTCGACCTTGTGGTAGTGGGTGGCATGCAGCGTCGCTGCCGTCGGCGACGGCACCCAGGCGGTGTTGGCACCGGCCTTGGGATGGGCGATCTTCTGCTCCAGCATCGCCGCCATCAGGTCGGGCATCGCCCACATGCCCTTGCCGATCTGGGCATGGCCCGACAGGCCGCATTCAAGACCGGTGTCGACGTTCCAGGCTTCATAGGCATTGATCCACGGCGCCTGCTTCATGTCGCCCTTGCGCACCATGGGACCGGCTTCCATCGAGCTGTGGATCTCGTCGCCGGTGCGGTCGAGGAAGCCGGTGTTGATGAACACCACGCGTTCCTTGGCGGCACGGATGCACTCCTTGAGGTTGATCGTGGTGCGCCGCTCCTCGTCCATGATGCCCATCTTGATGGTCTTGCGCGGCATGCCGACAAGGCGCTCGACGCGGTCGAAGATTTCCACCGCGAAAGCGACTTCCTCGGGGCCGTGCATCTTCGGCTTGACGACATACATCGAGCCCGCGCGGGAATTGGCGCGGCGTCCATTGGCGCCGACGTCGTGCAGGGCGATGAGTGCGGTAATCGCCGCATCCATGATGCCCTCGGGCACCTCGTGGCCGTCGCGGTCGACGATCGCCGGGTTGGTCATCAGGTGGCCGACATTGCGCACCAGCATCAAGGAGCGGCCGGGCAGCGAGACGGTGCCGCCATCGGGGCCGGTGTAGGAACGGTCGCCGTTCAGCTTGCGGGTGACCGGCTTGCCGCCCTTGTCGAAGCTCTCCGACAGGTCGCCGCGCATCAGGCCGAGCCAGTTGCGGTAGACCACAACCTTGTCTTCGGCGTCGACCGCCGCGACCGAATCCTCGCAGTCCTGGATGGTGGTCAGCGCGGACTCCAGCACCATGTCGGAGATGCCGGCAGGATCGGCCGTGCCGATCGCGCTGTCACGGTTGACCACGACCTCGACATGCAGGCCGTTCCTGGAAAGCAGCACGGCATCAGGATTGGCCGCAGCACGGCGATAGCCGGCGAACTGCGCCGCATCACGCAAGTCAACCGACCCGGACGCGGTCGCCAGCACGAGCTTGCCACCCTCAACCGCAAGACCGGTCACATCGCTCCAGCTGCCCTGCGACAGCGGCGCCGACTGATCCAGAAACGCCTTGGCCCAGGCGATGACCTTGGCACCACGCTTGGGATTGTAGCCCTTGGTCTTTTCGGCACCATCGGCGTCGGAGATCGCATCGGTGCCGTAAAGCGCGTCATAGAGCGAGCCCCAGCGCGCATTGGCGGCGTTCAGCGCATAACGCGCATTCATGACAGGCACCACCAGCTGTGGCCCTGCAACGGTGGCGATCTCCGGGTCGACATTGTCGGTCGTCACCGCAAACGCCGGGCCTTCCGGCACGAGATAACCGATCTCGCTCAGGAACGCCTTGTAGGCCGCCATGTCGTGGGGGGCGCCATGCTTGCGGTACCAGGCGTCGAGCTTGAGCTGGAAGTCGTCGCGCTTTTCCAAAAGCGCCCGGTTCTTCGGACCAAGGTCATGCACGATCGCGGCAAAGCCCTCCCAGAACGCATCGGCCTCGACACCCGTGCCGACAATCGCCTCGCCAACGAAGTCGTGGAGTTCGCGCGCGACGGAAAGGCCATGAAGGGAGACAGTATCGGTCATGAGATGCGCTCCAGAATTCCGGCGCCGCAGGGGCGTTCTAAATAAAGTTTTCGGGCGTTTGGCACGCAAAACGCGCAGGGTCAATTCGTCGAATGTTGCAAGGCAGCAATGATTTACTGACGTCGCCGCTGCAAATCGATTTAGCCGTCAAACCGCGATCCGGGGCCGGCCGCTGGCCGTGGCTAGCACATGCGCCTCGATGAACATGCGCTGGCTTTCGACGGTCGAGACCTTGAGGTCGACCGATACCTCGACCTCGGCGGCATCGGTGCCGGCGTCGCGGGCCCGCGCCGCGACGATGGCTCGCGCCTCGGCCTCGGCCAACGCCATCGCTGAGTCCTCGTCGGTGAAGTCGCGCAGCAATTCACCAACCGCCACGCGGAACAGGCCCTCCTTGGGCTGGCTGACCCGCGCCTCGGCCGTGACGCGGACCTGGCCGACAACCGCGCCCAACGCATTGGCGACGTCGGTATCCTCTGGAACCACGCATTCATTGCCGACCAGCTGTGGCAGCCCGGCATAATGCAGCGGCGCCGATGCACCCAGGCCGATCACCGGCCGGTCGAGCGCGACGGTGAAACGCGCGATGCCCGGATGGGCGTCGACCGCGCGCTGGACGAGCGCATGCGCGACTGTCGCGGCACCGTCGAGCCCGTCCTCGGCGAATGCGGTCTCCAGGATCACTTCGGCCGACAGGCGGGTAAGCGTCACCAGCACGCGTTCGGACAACGCTTCCGGCGTCGCGGCGATCGGCTGGCCGCGGCCGTCGCGCTTGCGGGCGAACAGTTCGGCGCCAAGCCGTGCTGCCGTCTCGTCCCAGTTGGCCTGGCGGCCGAGCACATGTGCGGCATCGGACGGCGTGAAGCCACAGACATGGACAAGCCCGCGCGACACAAGGCGGTTGAGCGTGGCGCTCTGGGCATTGGAGGTGAGCAGGCGGTCGATGGGCAGCGGTACATCAGCGATCGTGTCGTAGAGCTTGGCCTCGGGCGGCGTCAGCCCTGCGGCGAGTTGCTCCGGCACGCCGGTGCGTACGGCGAAGCGGCCGTCCATGCGGCCGGGATTGGGGGCGCGCAGCTGGCGCTCCAGCTCGGAGGTGACCGCCTCGCCATGCATCATGCCGGCAAGCGCCAGCGGCACGAGGCGACGCGGGCCGAGCGACATCTTCGGCTTCAGCCCGCCCTCCTCCAGAGAAACCTCGGAATCGCCGCCGAGGCCGAAGGTGCGCATCGCGACCGCTTCGACCATGGTGCGGAAACCACCGACGGTGGCGCCTTCCGGGTCGAGCCGCGGGCGGCCGTGGTCGAGCACGGCGACGTCGGTGGTGGTGCCGCCGATGTCGGAGACCACGGCGTTGTCCAACCCGGTCATGTGGCGAGCGCCGACGAGGCTGGCGGCGGGGCCGGACAGGATGGTCTCGATCGGGCGCTGGCGGGCGAACTGAGCTGAGACCAAAGCGCCGTCGCCACGCACCACCATCAAGGGCGCGTTGATCTTGCGCTTGTCGAGAAAGCCCTCGGTCGCGGCGACGAGGCGGTCGATCATCGAGATCAGCCGCGCATTGAGCAAGGTGGTGAGCGCCCGGCGCGGGCCGCCGAGCTTGGCTGACAGTTCGTGGCTGGTGGTGACCGGCAGGCCGGTGGCCTCGCGGATGAGGTCACGCGCGGCGATCTCATGGGCCGGGTTGCGGGTGGCGAAATAAGCGCAGACGGCGAAGCCCGAGACTGATTTTTGCAGCTCGGGCAAGGCGGCCGCAAGCGCTGCGAGATCAAGCGCGCGGGCATTGCCATGGACATCATGGCCGCCCTCGCACAACACCAGCGGGTCGGTGCCGAGCGCTGTCTTCAACCCATCGCGGGCGAGGTCGGGCTCGGAAAAGCCGATCATCACCAACGCCACGCGCCCGCCCTGGCCCTCGACCAGCGCATTGGTGGCAAGCGTGGTCGACATCGACACCAGCTTGATGGCGGCGGGGTTGACGCCCGCTTTGTCCAGCACCGCGTCGACAGCGCCGGAAATGCCGACAGCCAGGTCGTGGCGGGTGGTCAGCGACTTGGCCTTGGCCAGCACCTTGCCCTGCGGGCCATGCGCCTCGGACCACAATACGGCGTCGGTGTAGGTGCCACCGGTGTCGATGCCGAGATAAAGGGGATGGCTGGCGTGCATGCGCAGGAGTTCCGGAGTTCGCGTTCTCCGTCCCGCTTAGCCGATATCCAGGCCAAAGGAAAATTGGCCAGCCGCCTGAAACCAGAGGGTCAGGCATCGCCCGGCACCGCGTCGCGGGCATTGAGGCGCGCGATCTCGGCACGGATTTCGGCGCGCATCGCCTCGACGATCTCCTCTTCCAGCGGCACGCAGGGCGGGATCAGCGGGCGAAAGGCGAAGGACCAGTCGTCTTCGGCGCGGCGCCCGACACATTCGCCGCGCCGCCGGCAACCGCCGCGCGGGCATTTCCTGAAATGGCCAAGATGGCTGCACAGCAGCTGGAACAGGCCGAGATAGATGCCCTTGACCTCGGCGTGGCGCTGCTGGTCGCGCATGACGCAGGCCCATTGCGCGTCGGTGCACCAGGGCTCGCGCTCCATGTTGGGGATGCGAAAGACGGGATGTTGCCAGGGTTTTTCCGCCGTTTTCATCGAAGCTCCTCGGATCTGGGGCCGCGCGAAATCCTTGCCGCGCTCGCGCCGAGCCGGTTTTTTGGGTCGGGAAGACGGGCGGTCGCGAGATCGCTCGGCTAGATGTAAGTGCGATCTCGCGACCGCCCGTCCGGCGATTTCCGTCTCCGCCCGTTCCGCTTCCGCAGACCGCCTTCAGGGCATTTTCGCCCGTCTTGCGGTCCCACTAGCGCTCGTCCAGCGCACCCCGGGCGTAGTCCCGGGAGGGGAACCTTCTGGCGGAGCCTCCCCGGGCGGCGGGCACGTCAACCCGCTGCCGGAGGCGCCGGCCCCTCCCCACTGATCACCGTCGCGACCGGCGTTCCCGTGGGAGGAACGGGATGGATTATGGGGCAGGTTCTGGGGGCGTGGAGAAAGGGGGGGCCGTGTTCACGGGGATGCCTGCCAATCGCGCAGGCTGAGTTCCTTCGCGCCCCCCTCTGCCCTGCCGGGCATCTCCCCCACAAGGAGGGAGATCACGCCTTCATCTGGCCTGCGGCTAACCCTGTGTCGTAAGGAGATTTGTAACCCGCTGGCAGGACGAGCGCCGCCGGCGACGAGACCAATCTCCCTCCTTGTGGGGGAGATGGCCGGCAGGCCAGAGGGGGGCGCGAAGGAATGATGCCGAACAGAAAAAAGTGCAAAAACTTCGAAAGCGTGGAGAAATTCTCCCCGCTCAGCCCTGCGAAATCTGCTCGTCCTGCTCGACGGTGAGCGGCTTGACCCCGTCGGGCAGCGCCTCCGGCTGCACGGCGGCTGGCGGGGCGGCGACGGGCGCTGGCGGCACCGGCACGCGGGCGGCGCAGGCGGACAGGGTTGCCAGGGCAAGGACGGCGGCGAGCAGTTTCATGGATGGGGCGTTAGGGGCAAGGTGTGGCGGGATCGCGGCGGCAGATGAGCCCGCGCTGCCGCTTAGGTCAACCCGCCCCTGACATCTGCTGACAGCAGCCTGTCAGCAGGCATCGGCTAGGCTGCGCGAAATCCACGAGGAGGACGGCATGAGCGGCTTTGACGATTTCGATTTCCTGATCGGCGACTGGACGGTGACCAACGAGCGCCTGCGCGAGCGGCTTGTCGGCTCGACCGAGTGGGAGACTTTTACGGCGTTCTCGCACATCGAAAAGGTGATGCAGGCGCCGGACGGCACCTTCGGTGGCAATCTCGACCAGATGACGGTGCCCGCGCGCGGCTTCACTGGCATGACGCTCAGGCTCTACAGCCCCGAGACCGGGCTGTGGTCGATCTACTGGAACGACACCAAGAGCTACCGGCTGTTTCCGCCGACGATCGGGCGGTTCGCGGACGGCCGCGGTGCGTTTTATGGCGACGATGTCGAAGGTGGCGTGCCGGTGCGCGTGCGGTACATCTGGACGCCGGGGGCAAGCCCGCGCTGGGAGCAGGCGATGTCGGTGGATGATGGGCAGACGTGGGAGCTGAACTGGGTGATGCGGTTTGGGAGGTGAGGGAAAACAGATTGGCTATTTGTGCACTTTTTGCTTCGAGATTTGCCCAACTTCTCCCACGGCGGCGAGCTTAACCCAGCCTGACTGACGCTGCGCTATGGGCATCAATGCATCATGCGCAGACATTGCTCCGCGGGACACGAAACCTGTCACTTCCGACTGGTTGGATTTGTGCTATCACTTCGCCCTCTGTATCAAGGAAGCAATTTGAAGACTTCTAGAAGGGAATAGCGTGGATAATATTGTCGTTTTTGGATCCAACTGGCCATCTGACACGGACGACCTTGTTGCCGATGTTGGCGCATTCGCCACCCAGCTCAAGCCAGCAGAAACCATGCTGTTAGTTTTTAAAGATGACAGAACTGAAGCTGCATTTGTCGAATGTCATGTTTCCGCTAGCCATCTTGTCAATTATACGACTCCCGATACTCCTCTTGATCCAGATGGTTCTCCAGATTATCGCGCCAATCGTGAAATCGTCGTTGATCATGGCGCCTACCAGCAAATGCTGATCGACGCGACCAACGGCCGATCTTTTAGTAACATTGTTTGCGAATACGTACGTGGCGACGAAATTCCCCTTAAAGTAATCGGCGGCCAACATCGTTTCTCAGCTGTAAAAAGCGCGCTGTCGTCTTCAGACAAATACCATGGCATTAAGGTTTACTTTGATTTGGACAAAGAGCAACGCCTCGATGTTCAAACTATATCTAACACAAACATAGAAGTTTCGAAAGATCTTTTAGACCGCATGTACGAGACTATGGCCGGCGCTGAACTGCGAACTTGGTGCCAGAGCGTTGGATTCCTTGAAGAAAACGAAGACTTTGCCGACAAGCGAAAGCGAGGAAGTCCTTTCTCTGTCAAAATGGCAAGGACGTTCATTATTAACTACTACCTCGGCTTTAAAAAGGCGGGCGTCGCCTTTCCAAGCGTGGACACAACTCCAGTGGTCCCAAAATCTGGAGTGAGATCGATCTCTGACTGGGACAATACAAAGAAACAATACCCGGACCTGTGGTCAGATGAGGCTCTACGCACGGCAGGACGGGAATACACGGCTCTCGTAGAAAAACAACGGACAGCATTCAGCAAGAGTGGGACCAAGAAGGTTTCAAATCCCGATTTTGCTGAGAAGGCATTAAACGACGCAATTCTCTCCGCATGGTCGTACGTGGCAGGCGTTTTGCACGACAATCAGGTGCGACTGGCAAAACACTTCGACCTCAAGAATAACGGGAAACCTGATCCCTTACGAGCGGCGCTACTGGTAAAGGGAAAACACCAAACTGATGGCGAGGCGTATCGAGGACTTGGCTATCGTACCGACGCCAAGGAGCGAGGCCGATTTGTTGAGCTATTCTGGCTACATGCTGAAAAAGGGGGCGAAATCTCAACTCCTATGATCGATGCCGCAATTGCAGCATATCATGCAAAGCAAGCCCTTCTGGATGCTGAGGCCAAGAAGAGCGCGATGTAATGCCAACACCATCTCTTACAAACGACCTCAATAGACGATTCGAATACGCAAAAGCTTTTCTTGAACTTGCCAAATCGTCTGACGATGAAGATGCGCGACAAACTCACATCGAAGTGGCGGTAACTTTAGGATTTTCTTTTCTCGAAGGCACTCTTACTTACATAGTCGAGCATTTCGACAAAAGTGATAAGTTTAACTGCTTTGAGCGATCAATTCTTCTGGAACAAGATTTGCGCCTGAAAGATGGAGAGCCATCTATAATGGGGACGAAGTTCAGGTCTATTGAGGACCGCATCCAGTTCATATTCTGGATGTTCACCGCAAGGCCATTTGACAGGACACATGCGTGGTGGCCTCACATTACAAATGCAATTTCATACAGAAATTCGATCATGCACCCTAAGGCAGGTACAGCAGTCAAGATAGCCGATGCTGAACGACATCTTACTGCAATCCTGGAAACGACCGACGCATTGTTCAAGGTGGTCTTTGGAAAAGGCTGGCCTAGAGCAAAGCGCGGTCTCTATTCAAAGGTTTCGGTATAGTCTACCTTCGACCAGCACGTCCTATCGCCCTTAGGGCTTAGGCAATTGGCAAGGACTTGGACCGAACAGGGGAGTATCCCGCAGATTCGCCTGCCCTTTATTTGTCCACTGCGTGATCAGCCGGCCCTCCCTCTTTAGAGCGGAAGTGCAGGCGCTTCAGTAGCCCTCATGGTGAGCCTGTCGAACCACGAGGGCGTCAGGCGTCATGTTCTGCTGGCCCCAAAACCTCGTGGTTCGACAGGCTCACCATGAGGTTTTGGGGGAGCCCGCCATTCGACGAACACCGCCGATCTTCTCAAGGAAGCTTGCTTGAGGCGTTCGCGCCGCCCCTCATCCGGCCCTGCGGGCCACCTTCTCCCCGTGAACGGGGAGAAGGAAAGAGGGTGCGCCTCTGGACCGCACTCACAGCCCGATCTTGTCCGCCGGCGGGCCGGGGAAGCGCGAGATGTCGGGTGCCCCCTCCGGCGTGCCGAGCAGGTCGCGGACGGCGCGGACGCCCTGGTCGATGGCCGAGTGGGCGTAGGCGTAGGCGCCGCTGTCGGCATTGGCGATCGCGATGCGGCCCCATGCTTTGCGCGCGGCTTCGATGGGCAGCTCACCGTCGGGCCAGAAGCGGTCGCCGGGGCGCATGTATTCGAAGGCGTAGCCGTGCGACCAGCGATTGCAGGTGATGGCCTCGATGTCGCGGGCGGGGTCGAAGCCGCCGCCTGACAGGGCGCGGCCGAGCAAGTCGCGGATCGAGCGCTCCATCCCCTCGAAGCTCAGCGTCATCAGGGCGCGGCGACCGGCCAGCGCCTGTTCGCGCGGGGCGAGGCCCGGGCTGGTCATCACCTTGGACAGGTGCAGGACGACGGGGTCGCCTGGCTTGTCGGCGAATTTGTAGGTGCCCATCGAGACGGGGAAGTCGATGTCGGCGCCGCTCCAGAAATCGCCGCGCGCGCGGAAGCCGTCGATCTTGAGCTTGTCGAAGGCCTGCCAGTTGCGCAGCTGCACGTTGGTGTAGATCAGCGGCACCTTCTGCTGGTCGTTGAGGGCAGCGATCTGCTCAGTGCCGAGCTCGTCGGTGAGATAGGGGATGACGCGGTGCCAGCAGGCGAGCACGACGTGGCCGGCCTTGACGCTGACCGGCTTACCAGTGGCGTCGGCATAGGTGACGGTGACCGATTTGGCGCTGTCGGCTGTGCCATCATGGGCGACCTTGACGACTGTCGCATTCAGCCTGATGCGGACGGGGTTTTCCGGCTTGTCGAGGGCTGAATAGTCGACGGTTTCGGTGACCAGCTCTTCCATCGTTGAGCCGGTGAGCGCGCCCGGCACCAGCGCGCGCACCAAAGCGCGGGCGATGCCGGCGTTGCCATCGGGGAAATGGTAGATGTAGTCGTCGGGGTCGGTGAAGGCGAGACGGCCGGAGGGGCTGTTGTATTTCGACACGGCTTCGCCGAGGTCCATGCCGTCGAAGCCGGGATTGCCGTTGGCGCGCGCGTCGAGCGCACTCGCCGCATCGATGCCGACGCCGAAATAGCCATTGGTGGAGGTGGCGAAATAGTCGGCGACCTGAGGGTCGACCTTGGCGTGGTCGAGCAGGAACGCCTTGTAGGTGATCTCCGACAGCTTCTCCAGGCGCTGCTCGGTGGTCAGGCCAGGCAGGTAGTCGCCGGGCGCCTCGATAAGCTGGATCAGGTCGGCCTTGGCCTTGTCGTTGAGCGGCGTCTTGGCCACCCATTCAGGCGTCTTGCCGGTGCGGATGACGAGCTTGTCTTCGCCCCACTGCTCCTTCGAAAAGAAGATGGCGCCCGACAGGCCGCGATCCTCGGACCATTTCTGGTCGTAGAAGGTTTCGAAGCGTTTCGGCTCGATGCCGACCTCAGTGAGCAGCGCGTTGACGGCGGGACTGAAAAAGCTCGGCGTCTGCATCGACTGGCTGCCGCCATAGCCGATCAGCTTGGCGCCGTTCGAGGCGGTGAACTCGTTGCGCTTGGCGTGGCCGCCGAAATCCTCGAGCGGATCGATGACCAGCACGCGCTTGTCGGGGCCGGCCTGCTTGCGGAAGCTGTGGGCGGCGGCAAGACCCGAAATGCCGGCGCCGACGACGACCAGGTCGTAGCTCTCGGCGCTCGCGGTGACCGGGCCGGCGTCGGACCAGAAGGTGCCGTCGCGGACGGCGTGCATGACGTTCTGGGCAGCGTCGGTCTGGCCCTGCAGGCCGGCAGCGGCGGGCGGATAGGCAGCGGGGGCGGATTGCGCCTGCGCGGAACCGGGGCCCATGGCGCGCAGGGCCACCGCACCGCCGATCGCCATCGCCACGCCGTCCATGAAATCGCGCCTGGAAATGGCGCGGTCCATGCCCAGCTTCTTGTCCTTTTCAGTCCAGTTCATGATGTTCCCTCTGGCAGAATGCGACGGGAAGGCTAGCCATCTTCACGGTGTCAGTAAATCGACAGAACAGTCGATGCCGCGTGGCGGCGAATAATTCGACGCTGCAATGAAATACGGGTTTGCACTGCGGGATGACTGTGGAGTGGGGCGATGATGGTGAGCCTGCCGAAACATGGGCGCGCCAGGCGCAGGTCCGCCGTCATGGACAAAGCCCGGGCCTTCCGCTCTACGCAAGCGGCCGCGGGCGCGTACCGCATGAGTCGGGCGCGGGCGGCGGTTCCAACAGGGGAAGAGCATGCGCATTCGGTCGATGATGATGGGGGCAGCCGCACTGGTGGCGGTCGGGGCGTTGGCGCAGCAGGCGCAGGCCGAAGGGTTCGAAAACATCGTGCTGTCGGCGAGCGAGGACGCGGAAGAGACGCAAGCGACGTTTGCGCCAGATACGGCGAAGATTTTCCTTTCCGCCGACCTGACCGATGCCGTGGCTTCGGGATCGAAGCTGACGGTGAGCTGGATTTCGGTCGATTCAGGCGGTGTCGCGCCGGCCAACTACAAGATCGACGAGGTCAGCTTCGAAATCGGCATGATCGAAAACCACGTCGACTCCTCGATGACCAAGCCGGACGCCGGCTGGCCGGTCGGCACCTACCAGGTGCAGATCGCCGTCGATGGAACGGTGAAGCAGACGGTGGATTTTGCGGTGAAGTGATGGGGCGGGGGCGAAGGCCCCTTGCCTGGGCGCTGGGCGGCTACCGCTGGGGATCGCGGTGCGGGGCAGTCCAGTAGCCCTCATGGTGAGCCTGTCGAACCAGGAGGGCGCCAGGCGCAAGCCAGAGAATGCAAAACCCATGGTTCGACAGGCTCACCATGAGGTTTTGCACGCCGGCCGCCCGTGGTGGTTGAACCATCGCCAAGGTTAATTGAGGCGCGCGCTGCCCTCATCCAGTTGGATCGGGGCGGCTGCACCCCCACCCGGCGGCTGCGCCGCCACCTCCCCACAAGGGGAGGGTAAAGGGTAGCGCTTAGTTATCGCCCATCTTGAGCGCCTGGATGAAGGCTTCCTGCGGGATGTCGACCTTGCCGAACTGGCGCATGCGCTTCTTGCCCTCTTTCTGCTTCTCGAGCAGCTTGCGCTTGCGGGTGACGTCGCCGCCGTAGCATTTGGCGGTGACGTCCTTGCGCAGGGCGGAGATGGTTTCGCGGGCGATGACCTTGCCGCCGATCGCCGCCTGGATCGGGATCTTGAACATGTGCTGGGGGATCAGCTCCTTGAGCTTCTCGACCATGACGCGGCCGCGCTTTTCGGCTGCCGTGCGGTGGACCAGCATCGACAGCGCGTCGACCGGCTCCTCATTGACCAGGATCGACATCTTGACGAGGTCGCCTTCCTTGTAGTCGGTGAGGTGGTAATCGAAGGAGGCGTAGCCCTTGGAGATCGACTTCAGCCGGTCGTAGAAGTCGAACACGACCTCGTTGAGCGGCAGGTCGTAGACCAGCATGGCGCGCTTGCCGACATAGCTGAGATCGGCCTGGATGCCGCGGCGCTCCTGGCACAGCTTGAGGATCGAGCCGAGATAATCGTCGGGCGTCAGGATGGTGGCACGGATCCACGGCTCCTCGATCGCGGCGATCTTGACCACGTCGGGCATGTCGGCGGGGTTGTGCAGTTCCTTCATCGAGCCGTCGTTGAGGTTCATGCGGTAGACAACCGAAGGAGCCGTTGCGATGAGGTCAAGATTGAACTCGCGCTCAAGCCGCTCCTGGATGATCTCGAGATGCAGCAGGCCGAGGAAACCGCAGCGGAAGCCGAAGCCGAGAGCGGCCGAGGTTTCCATTTCAAACGAGAACGACGCGTCGTTGAGGCGCAGCTTGCCCATGGCGGCGCGCAGGTCCTCGAAGTCGGCGGCGTCGACCGGAAACAGGCCGCAGAACACCACCGGCTGGGCCGGCTTGAAGCCCGGCAGAGCCTTGGTGGTCGGGCGCTTGTCCTCGGTGATGGTGTCGCCGACGCGGGTGTCGGCCACTTCCTTGATCGAGCCGGTGAAGAAACCGAATTCGCCGGGGCCGAGCTCGTCGACCTGGATCATCTTGGGGGTGAAGACGCCGGTGCGCTCGACCAGATATTTGGCGTTGGTCTCCATCATGCGGATGGTCTGGCCCTTCTTGAGCTTGCCATCGATGATGCGCACCAAGACGATGACGCCGAGATAGGTGTCGTACCAGCTGTCGACCAGCATGGCTTTCAGCGGCGCGTCGATGTCGCCCTCGCGCGGCGGCGGCAGCTGGTTGACGATCGCCTCCAGCACGTCGGGGATGCCGAGGCCGGTCTTGGCCGAGATGTAGACGGCTTGCGAGGCGTCGATGCCGATGACTTCCTCGACCTGCTCCTTGATGCGCTCGGGCTCGGCGGCGGGAAGGTCGATCTTGTTGAGGACCACGACGATCTCGTGGTTGTTGTCGATCGCCTGGTAAACGTTCGCCAGCGTCTGCGCCTCGACGCCCTGGCTGGCGTCGACGACAAGCAGCGAACCCTCGCAGGCCGACAGCGAACGCGACACTTCATAAGCGAAGTCGACGTGGCCGGGCGTGTCGATCAGGTTGAGGATGTAATCCTCGCCATTGTTGGCACGGTAGTTCAGGCGAACGGTCTGGGCCTTGATGGTGATGCCGCGCTCGCGCTCGATGTCCATGTTGTCGAGGACCTGTTCGGTCATCTCGCGCAGTTCCAGTCCACCGGTGGACTGGATCAGCCGGTCGGCAAGCGTCGACTTGCCATGATCGATATGGGCAACGATGGAGAAATTGCGGATGTGGTCGAGCGGTGTGGTCATGCGCCGCGCTTTAGCAGGGGCGGCAAAGCTTAACAAGCGCACGCTGTGGCGGGTTTGCACGCCGGCGATTGCTAGGCGCGCGGTTTTTTGGTCTTGTGGCGCCGGCCAAGGGGACAAGAATTGAATATCGAAGCATTCATTGAGCGGTGGACTGCGCGCGAGGGCGGTGCGGAGCGGGCCAACTACCAGATGTTCCTGTCGGAACTGTGCGACGTGATTGGCGTGCCGCGCCCCAATCCGGCAGGCGCGGAGCGCGGCCAGAACGACTATGTCTTCGAACGCGCCGTACGGCCGCGAGCGAGTGACGGCGGTGCGGCGCCAAAGCGGATCGACCTCTACAAGCGGAACGCCTTCATCCTCGAAGCCAAGCAATCTCGCTTGCCAGGTGCCAAGAATGCGATTCCCGGTCAGCTTTCCATGCTGGCCGAAGAGCCGGAACAACTCGGTCGCAAAAGCGTCGCGCGCGGCTGGGACGTGATGATGCAGAATGCGCGCAAGCAAGCAGAGAACTATGTCTTCCTGCTCGATTCGGATCATTCCGCCCCGCCGTTCATCATCACCTGCGATGTCGGCCACGCACTCGAAATCTTCGCCGACTTCACCGGCACAGGCCGAGCTTACAGTCAGTTTCCAGACCGCAAGGGCTTTCGCATCTATCTGGAAGACCTGCGCAGGCCCGAAACGCGAGAGCTGCTTGCACGCATCTGGTCAGACCCGCACGGCCTTGACCCAGCACGCGAGTCAGCTCGCGTCACACGAGACATCGCAAAGCGGCTGGCTGAAGTAAGCAAAGCGCTTGAGTCCCGAAAGTACCATGCGGAAGACGTCGCGCATTTCCTGATGCGCTGTCTGTTCACGATGTTCGCTGAAGACGTCGGGCTGCTACCGGAGGACAGTTTCAAGGCATTGCTGAAGAAGAGCGTGTCGGATCCAAGCCATTTCCCTCACAGGCTCAAATCGCTGTGGCAGCAGATGGATCGTGGCGAAGAGTTCAGCCACATCATCGAGGCGCGGGTGCGGCATTTCAACGGCGGCCTGTTCAAGGACACGACCGTCTTCGAGCTCGGGCGCGAGGAGATCGGCGAACTTCTGGCAGCGGCCAACTACAAATGGACGGAAGTCGATCCGGCGATCTTCGGCACGTTGCTCGAACAGGCACTGGATACCAAGGAGCGCAAAAAGCTCGGCGCGCACTATACCCCGCGCGCTTATGTGCAGAGACTCGTCGAAGTGACGGTGATGGAGCCGTTGCGTGCCGACTGGCAGGCAGCGTTGACCAAAGCGGAAACAGCCAAGGAAGACGGCGAGGAAAAACGCGCCATCGAAATCGTGCGTGGTTTCCATCACCAGCTTTGCATGACGCGCGTGCTCGATCCGGCCTGCGGCACCGGCAACTTCCTCTATGTCAGCCTGGAACTGATGAAGAAGCTGGAAGGCGAGGTGCTGGAAACCCTTGCCCGCCTGGGCGTGATGGAGAGCCTCGGCCTCGACCGCGAGACCGTCGACCCGCACCAGTTTCTCGGGCTGGAACTAAACCCGCGTGCGGCAGCCATCGCCGAGCTCGTTGTCTGGATCGGCTATCTGCAGCAGCATTACCGTACCCGCACCGGACACCCGGCCGAGCCTATCCTAAGGGCCTTCAAGAACATCAATTTCGGCCACCGCGAAGGCTACGACGCCGTGTTGACCTGGGATGGCTATCCCGTGCCGAAGGTGGAGCTGAAGGACGGCAAGCGAGTCGAGGTCTATCCGAACGCAAGGCGACCGGAGTGGCCGGAAGCGGAGTATATCGTTGGCAATCCTCCGTTTGTTACAGCAAGCGACTTTCGTAGCGAATTTGGAACCGGCTACACAGAAATGTTATGGCGAGCGCACCCGCAAATAAATGAGAGCGCTGACTTTGTCATGTACTGGTGGGACCGCGCCGCAGAGTTGCTACAAACAAGAAATCGTTGCTCCGTCGTTTTGGTATGGTGACCACCAACTCGATAAGCCAGGTCTTTCTTCGAAGGGTGGTGGCACGGCACTTGAACGCAAAGCGACCTCTAAGCCTTGTGTTCGCGGTTCCAGATCATCCGTGGAGTAAGGCAACAAAAGACGCGGCAGCCGTTAGGATAGCCATGACGGTTGCTGAGAGCGGATCAAAGGACGGCTTGCTTCGTGACGTAATTTCCGAAAGCCAACTGGAAACCGATGATCCTCGAATCGTACTCTCTGACAACTATGGGCGCATTAACGCCGATCTGACTGTCGGCGTTGACGTTACAAGATCTGGCGAGTTGCAGGCTAACACTGGGATATCGCACGATGGAGTTAAGCTCCACGGTTCAGGATTTATTGTGACGCCGCTTCAGGCAGAACACTTGGGACTCGGCCACACGATTGGGCTGGAAGCGGTGATAAAACCATACCGAAACGGTCGAGACCTCGCGGCCCAATCTCGCAACCTAATGGTAGTTGACCTCTTTGGTTATTCAGCCGAACAGGCTCGTCATGACTTTCCAGCGGTCTACCAACACATTCTCGCGAACGTTAAGCCAGAGCGAGAACGAAACAACCGGGCAACTTATCGGGAAAATTGGTGGATATTCGGCGAACCTCGTCGAGAGCTCAGACCCGCGTTAGCAACTTTGAAACATTACATCGCGACCGTCGACACAGCGCGCCACCGTATCTTTCAATTTATTCCCTCGAATTTCGTACTAGACGACAAGTCTGTTCTTATCGCCAACGACGATGCTGCGCTGTTGGCGGTGCTGTCCTCGCGGCTTCATGTTTGCTGGGCCGTTCGAACTGGGGGGTGGCTCGGGCAAGGCAACGACGCAGTCTACACAAAGACGCGTACCTTCGATCCGTTTCCCTTCCCCGAATCTTCCGAAGAGCTTCGCCAAAAACTCCGCGCCGTCGGCGAGGAACTCGACGTCACCCGAAAGAAAGTGCTGGCCGAGCATCCCGATCTGACCCTAACCGGGCTCTACAACGTGCTGGAAAAGTTGAAGACAGGCACGGCCCTCGACCCCAAAGACGAAGACGTCAAGGACCGCGGCCTGGTGTTGATCCTCAAGGAGTTGCACGAGACGATCGATCGGCTGACGGCGGAAGCCTATGGCTGGCCGACGGACCTGACCGACGAACAAATCCTCGAGAAGCTGGTTGCCCTCAACGCTGAGCGGGCGAAGGAAGAGGCGGCAGGGCATGTGCGCTGGCTGCGGCCCGATTATCAGATCCCGCGCTTCGCCAAGGGCGCTGCGGCCAAGACCGGCGAGATGGATTTCGGCGAGACCGTGGTGGCGATAGACAAGGCCAAGCCACAGTTTCCGAAAGACCGCTACGAACAGCCGCTCGCTGTCGAGGCGATGCTGCTGGCCAATGGACAGGCCATGGACGCCGCCGAGATCGCACGCGGTTTCAAGAACGGCGGCAAGAAGATCGAGCAGCGTGTGATCCAGGTGCTGACGACGCTGGCGCGCTACGGCCGCGTGACGGCGATAGCCGACGGCAAGTTTGTGGCGCGAAAGGCGGCCTGAGGAAAAATGACCGCGCAGATAGCAGTTCCCCGCGTGCCCGATCTGTTCGTGCCGATCCTGCGCGTCCTGGACGGGCTTGGCGGTTCGGCCTCGATCGAGGAGATCAACGACAAGGTGGCCGCACTTATGGGGCTGTCGGACGAGGTGCGTGCGGTGCTGCACGGCGACGGGCCGACGACCAAGTTCGACTACCGCTGCGCGTGGGCGCGTAGCTGGCTGAAGAATGCGGGCTTCACCGAAAACAGCGAGCGCGGGGTGTGGGCTTTGACGGCCGAGGGCCGTGCGATGCTGACCGTCGACCCGGACAAGACGGTGAAGATCGTGCGCAAGGCCAATGCGGACCGGCGCAAGGCAAGCGTTGCCGTAGGCGGCAGGGCGGCGAGCGACGATCTCGATATCGACGGCGGCGAAACGGTCGTGAAAGACTGGCGCGAGCAGTTGCTCGATATCCTTTTGGCGCTGGACCCGGCCGCCTTCGAGCGGCTGTGCCAGCGGCTGCTGCGCGAGGCAGGTTTCATCAAGGTCGAGGTGACAGGGCGCAGCGGCGATGGCGGCATCGACGGCACCGGCGTGCTGCGGCTGAACCTGTTGTCGTTTCACGTGCTGTTCCAGTGCAAGCGCTGGAAAGGCTCGGTCGGATCAAGCGTGGTGCGCGATTTTCGCGGCGCGATGGTTGGCCGCGCCGACAAAGGCCTGATCATGACCACCGGCACCTTTACCGCCGATGCACGGCGTGAAGCGGTGCGTGACGGCGCACCGGCGATCGACCTGATCGACGGCGACGCGCTGTGCGACCTGCTCAAGGAGCAGAAGATCGGCGTGAAGGTCAAAATGGTCGAGGACGTAACTGTCGACGAAGCCGCCTTCGCAGGGTTTTGACGCGGCTCGGGAGATACCTCGCGCCGGACGCGGACGACCACTGTCGAAAGTCTGCATAACGATCAATGCCAGGCGCGGCTTTGGCTACCAGCGCAGCACGTAGCGACCGGCGATGGCGCCGGCGATGGTCAGCATGGCGATGGCCAGCGTGTACCAGGTGGCGACGAAGAACGGCGAGTCGTCGAAGCAATGAGCGGCATAGAGCGTGGCGGCGAGGCCGCCGGCGAGCAGGCCGCAGGCGGCGCCGGTGAGCGTGGGCCGCGTCGGCGCGCCCTGGCGCATGGCGGCAAGGAAGATGGCGAGCGGACCGAGGCCGATGAGCGGGATCAGCGTCAGGCAGACGCGGGCATTGGTGCCGACGAGCCGCGTCGCCCATTCGGCCGATGGAATGGTGGCGAGTTCGATCGAAATGGCGCCGAGCAGGATGGCGGGTGCGGCGGCGAGCAAGGCGACGCGCATGCCGAGCGGCGCACCGGGACGGGCGAGTGTAAGAGCCAACGCACCCGATGTGGCGACCAGCGCCAGGGTGACGACGAACTTGATGAGGAAGCGCCAGGTTTCGGCGGCGGTGGCGAAATCGGCGCGCGGACCGGCGACGATGGAAAAGACGACCACGCCGATGACGCTTGCCGCAACGAAGGCGGCGAGCAGCAGCGTGCCGAGCGAACGCCGGCCGGGCGCCGCGTCGCTGGAAATCGCCTTGATGAGATCCTTCGTTTCCATGTCCGTTCCGTTCAGTCCTGTCCGAAGCGACGCGCGATCGCCTTGAGGCCGCGATGCAGCGCCACCCGCACCGCCGTCTCCGTCATGCCAAGCGCACTGGCCGTCTCGCCGATCGAGGCGCCATCGACCGAAACCGAAGCGACGACGCTGCGCTGCACTGGCGCCAAACCATCGAGCGCACGTCCGATGTCGCGCTCGCCCACTTCGTCCTTTTCGGGCTCGGCGAGCGTTTCGGCGAAGTCTGATATGTCGACCTCGATGCGCTTGCCGCGGCGGCGGAAGGCATCGATCAGCTTGTAGCGGGCGATGGCGTAGACCCAAGGGGTCACAGCCTCATCCTGACGCCATGTATGGCGTTTCAGATGAATCGCAAGCAGCACCTCCTGCACGACATCCTCCGGCTCGACGCCGCCATGGACAATGCGCCGGCGGCAGTATCCGCGGACCAATTGCGCCACGCGATCGAGAAAAACCGCATAAGCGCCTTCGTCTCCGACTATTGCCGCCCTGAAAAGCCGGGCGAGTTCGGCGTCATCCGTCCTCGTCAAGCTTGTCTTCCTCCTCTTCGGCTCAAAACGCCGTTTGTTACTTCGGTTGGCGCAGAAATATTATCACGCCAACTGCCGCCTTACTCACGAAACCGTGTTCACGATCGGGCGTAACGAATGGCGAGGTGCCGGCGAAGTCGACGGCATGGGGCGCAGAACGCGTCCCTGTCAATCCTCTATCAGGAGAACGTCATGAACCGCCAGACCCTTGCCCTTGCTCTCGCCGGCTCGCTCGCATCGGCACTCGCCTCCGTTGCCTATGCCGCCCCGCTGGCCCCCGAGAAGATGGTCGGCATGGAAAAGTGCTACGGCATTTCGCTCAAGGGCCAGAACGATTGCGCCGCGGGCGCAGGCACGACCTGCGCCGGCACCTCGACGATGGACTACCAGGGCAACGCCTGGAAGGCCGTGCCGGCCGGCACCTGCACGACGATGGATGTCAGCGGCCACAAGGGCATGCTCGAGCCGGCCAAGATGTAACTTGCCATGTGATGCACATGGGGCCCGGTGCGCCGGGCCCCATCCCGCCTGCCCGACCAATACGAGCACCCAGCATGACCAGTGCAACACCAAGCGGCCAGGCCCTGCCCGCCCGCGCGGGCCTTGGCCTCAAGCCAGAACATCTCGACGCGATCCTGACGACGGAACCCGACGTCGGCTTCTTCGAGGTCCATGCCGAGAACTACATGGGCGACGGCGGCGCACCGCACCGCGCGCTGGCGGAGATTGCCGCGCGCTACCCGCTGTCGCTGCACGGCGTCGGGCTGTCGATCGGGGCCGAACGGCCGCTCGACAAGGCGCATCTGGCGCGGCTGCGGCAGCTGGTCGACCGCTACAAGCCGCAATCCTTTTCCGAACACCTGGCCTGGTCGACGCATGAGAGCGGCTTCCTCAACGACCTGCTGCCGCTGCCCTATACAAAAGCAACGCTGGAGCGCGTCAGCGCGCATGTCGACACGGTGCAGCAGGCGATCGGGCGGCGGATGCTGCTCGAAAACCCCTCGACCTACATATTGTTCGAAGACAGTGTGATCGACGAGATCGACTTCCTCGAAGCCATTGCCGAAAACACCGGCTGCGGGCTGCTGCTCGACGTCAACAATGTGATGGTGTCGGCGGTCAACCATGGCCTCGACCCGTTCGCCTATATCGACCGCTTCCCGGTCGAGCGCGTCGGCGAGATCCACCTTGCCGGCTATGACGAGACCGTCGACGGCGCCGGCGACCGGCTGTTGATCGACGCGCACAATTCGACCGTCGCCGACGACGTGATTGCGCTCTACCGCCACACGCTCGGCCGCACCGGCCCGGTGCCGACACTGATCGAATGGGACAATGACGTGCCGGCCTTTGCGGTCCTGCTGGCGGAGGCGACGCGCGCCAATCAGATGCTCGACGCGGCCCCGCATTGGCGCGACGTGCGCATTGCCAGGCGGGCATGACGATGGACCAGAACGCGTTTGCCTCAGCCCTGCTCGATCCGACGTTGCCGGTGCCCGATGGCGTGACGAGCGCGCGCGGCGAGATCGATGCGGCGCGGTTCGCGGTCTATCGCAACAATGTCACGGTCTCGCTTTGCAAGGCGCTGGGCCAGCGTTTCCCTGTCGTGCAACGGCTGGTCGGCGACGATTTCTTCAACGGCATGGCGCGGGCCTACATCGCAACGACGCTGCCCGACAGCCCGCTGATGTTTGCCTATGGCGACAGCTTTCCCGATTTCATCGCCGGCTTCGCCCCGGCGGCGGCCCTGCCCTATCTCGCCGACACGGCACGGCTGGAGGCGCAATGGACGCGCGCCTACCACTCAGCCGACATGGCCCCGCTGACCGTCGAGGCACTGGCGGGGCTAGCGCCCGAGCTGCTCGGCGGCGCCACGCTTGTGCTGCACCCGGCGACGGCACTGGTGCGCTCAGCCTATTCGATCGGCACGATCTGGCAGGCGCACCAGGAAGACGCGGTTGGCGCGCAGCCGGTGATGACACCGGAGAGCGTCGTGATCACCCGGCCAGACATCGACGTGAAGGTGCATGTCATCGCCGAAGCGGACGCGGTGTTCGCGGCAGCACTGCTGCGCGGCCAAACCATTGGCGAGGCGGCAGCGGCGGCCTTCGAGACGGACCCGGCATTCGACTTCGGCCGCGCCATCGTCGGCCTGACCTCGCTCGGCGCCTTCGCCGGGCTGGCGTCCTAATCAAGGAGACATCGAGATGACCGAGATCAACCACGCGCCGATGGCGCACAAGGGCGGTTTGGGCTGCGCAATCCGGCGCATCGAGGCCACCATTGCCGCGATCCCGGAGGCGCTGCCGCTTCTGGCGCTGCGCTTTGCCATCGCCGTGCCGTTCTTCAAGTCGGGACTGACCAAGTGGGACGGCTTCCTGACGCTGTCCAACGGCGCGCGCTATCTGTTCACCCAGGAATTTTCGCTGCACATCTTCGGCAACCAGTATCCCTATCCGGCGCCGATCCTGATGGCGACGCTGGCCGGCATCGGCGAGATCGTGCTGCCGATCCTGCTGGTGCTGGGGCTGGGCACGCGCTTTGCAGCGCTCGGCATCCTGTTGATGACGGCGGTGATCCAGCTGACGGTGCCGGAAGGCTGGGCCAACTTCCACCTGCCCTGGGCGGCGATGGCGCTGGCGCTGGCCGTCTATGGCGGCGGACAGCTTTCGCTGGACCGGCTGATCGGGCTTGGCACACGCAAAGGCTGAGGTGGCGACTGCCAAGCGGAGGACACGCCCTGTCGGCGGTTGACGTCGCCGGTCACGCACGCTCCTATACCGGCCGCAGCGAGGGGATGCTGCGGACTGGAGGAGCATGTCATGCCCGAGAAGGCTCATAGCGACGAGGGTTTGACGGCCGAGGCGCGGCCCGCCACCAAGGAGGACGCACCCATACTGGCCAAGCTGGTCAACATGGCCGGCGACGGGCTGCCGCTCTATCTGTGGACGAAGATCGCCAATGGCGGCGACCCCTGGGAAGTCGGGCGCCAGCGGGCACAACGCGAGGAAGGCAGCTTTTCCTACCGCAACGCGGTGGTGCTGGAGCATGGCAAGGTATTTGCCTGCCTGATCGGCTATCCGATCGTGCCGGCGACACCGGATCCTGACACGCCTGCGATGTTCGTGCCGTTCAACAAGCTCGAGGCGATGGCCGTTGGCAGCTGGTACGTCAACGTCATGGCGACGCTGCCCGAAGCCCGCGCGCGTGGCTATGGCTCGCGGCTGCTTGACATGGCCGACACCATCGCCGAGGCCACCGGCTGCACCGGTACCAGCCTGATCGTTTCCGACGCCAACACCAAAGCCCGCCACCTCTATGACAGCGTCGGATACCGCGCGATCGCGACGGAGCCGATGGTCAAGGAGGATTGGCCCGGGGAAGGCGAGAACTGGGTGCTGATGGTCAAGCCGTGAGGGGTTCGGCCCGACAAGAGCGCGCCCGGGAGCCCCTGCCGCATGGACCTTGCCCAATGAAATTCTGCGACGACAGCATCTTAGCGTACGACGCATCGCGCCGGGTCTTCAGCCCGGGCGAGGCGCTAACCTTCGACGACGCCTATCGGCTCGCCCATTTGCCGCTGGTGGCACCCGGCCATGCCGCGATCATCAGCACCAAGGACGGGACGGATTATCACAACGGGAGGTACGAGACGCCGCGGCATTCGCTGGTCGTGCCCATCGATGCCGGGCAACTGGCGATCTCCGAAGCGTTCCAGCAGTTCGAGGCGGAGCTTCGTTCGTTTTCATTCAGCGACAAGATCGCCTGGCAGCTGGGCGATGAACGCGCCGGCAAGCTGCATGCGACTGTCGTCGGCGGCCTTTCCGAAAAAGACATCGCGCGCTGCGCGGAGGCTGCCGCTGGAGCGCTCGCCCCGCTGGGTGCTGTTTCGCTGCGCATCGGCGGGCCGTTCCTGGGGCGGATCAACACGGGCCGCATCTATCTGCCCGTATATCCCGAATGCCGCGACGGCAGCGACGTGTTCGCGCTCGTCCAGAGTGCGTGCGGCGCGCGGCTGAGCCGCTTCTATGTGATCGGCTACTATCATTTCGCAGCGGCGCTGACGGTTGCGGAGACGGCTGATCTCGCGGGACTGGCGGAGCGCTGGCGGCGGCGCGTGCTGGCCGAGCTGCCGGTGACGTCGTTTGTGGTGATGGCGACGAACGACGACCTGGCGCTTTCCGGGCGGGTGGTTGCGACGATCCCGGCGGGACCAAGATTTTTTCCCAATCCGCCGTGAACCTTCTTCTCCGACCGGGACACCCATGATCGTGGCGGCCAGCGAGCCGCAAGATCAAAGGTGTCCCAGAGGAGAACCGAAATGAACATGACCAACACCATCATCCGTTCGTCGCTGATTGCGACACTCGCGCTTTCGATGTCGGCCTTTGCAGGTGCTGCCTCCGCCGCGCAGCTCAAGGCTAAGGTGCTTACGCCGCCGCCGCACCAGCTTGGCCTCAAGGCAGCGCCGGGCGGCGGCCAGGCCGAAGGCCATGTCGAGACCTGCAACAACAAGGCGTCGTGCAACCTGATGATCGCCTATTGCGCCGGCCATGGCGGCGACTGGGAAGAGACCGGCACGCCAGGCCCGCAGGGCGAACCGCAGAAAGGCAAGTGTACCTATCCCTGATGGCATCAGGGGCTCCCAAGACTTGAAGCCACGCACCCTCCCGTCTCCGGACGGGAGGGTTTTCGCGTGCCATGGCGCGATAGTGACGGAGCGTGTCGCCGGCCCGCTTGACGTTGGGGCGGCATTCGGAGCAAATCGCGAACATTCGTGGGAGCTTGCCTAAAAATGTCCGCCATCGGCCTTTCGCTGCTCGGTTTTTCGACCGTCATCTTCCTGATCGCCGCGATGGTGGCCAAGCACTGGGGCATCGAGCCGACGCTCGGCAAGCTGGTGGTGACGCTGATCCTCTATTCGCTCGGCAACCTGATCATGCTCAGGCTGGTGCGCGACTTCGGCATGTCGGTGTCGTTTTCGCTGTCGGCGGTGATCCAGCTGATCGCCGTCAATGCGGTGGCCATCCTCTATTTCGGCGAGAAGCTGAGCGGCATCCAGGGCATCGGCGTCGGGCTCGCGGTCGTCGCGGTGGCGCTGATCACGCTCGGGCCGGCGCTGGCCGGGAAATAACTCCGCGGACAAGCGAGGCGAAACCCCTCCTCCGTCATTCTCGACCTCATGAGCGAGCGAGTGGAGGCGGTGACAGCTCGTCGCCCCGCAAAGAAAATGGGGGCCAAGCGACCCCCACTCTCGTCACACAGGTTCGGTCGGGATCAGACGGCGATCTTGCCGCCGCCCTGCTTGGTGATGGCGACGACAGCCGGACGGACCGGCATGTCGGGCTTGAAGTCGGGCCAGCGCGTCGACAGGTCCTCATAGTAGGACGGACGGCCGAAACCTTCCCAATCCTCGCCGCCATCGCCCGGATGCTGGACGGCGACGAAGGCGGACTGGTCGTCGGGCGCAAACAGCGGGCCGCACATCTCGGCGCCGACAGGCACGCGGAAGAACAGCTTCGAGGTGGCGCGCGCCTCGCCTTCGGTGTCGACCGCCCACAGGCCGTCGGTACGGCCGGTGGCCTTGGGATTGTTGCCGTCGGTCGAAACCCACAGGCGGCCGGCGGAATCGACGGCGCAGTTGTCGGGCATGCCGAACCAGCCATTCTGGGTCGTCGAGGTCGAGAACGAGGCGCCGACTTCGGCGACCGAAGGATCGCCGCATTTCAGCAGCACTTCCCACTTGCCCTTGGTGGCGGTGAAGTCGCCGCCGTCCTCGATCAGCTCGATGATGTGGCCGAAGGCGTTTTCGGCGCGCGGGTTGGCGGCGTCGACCTGGTCGGCCTTGCGCTTGGTGTTGTTGGTCAGCATGACATAGACCTTGCCGTTGACGCCGTTCGGCTGGATGTCTTCGGGGCGGTCCATCTTGGTGGCGCCGAGCAGGTCGCCGGCGCGGCGGGCCTCGATGACCACGTCGGCCTGGCTGACAAAGCCGTTGTCGGCGGTCAGCGGACCCTCGCCCTGGACCAGCGGCAGCCAGGCGAACGAGCCGTCCTCGGCGAACTTGGCGACGTAGAGCGTGCCTTCGTCGAGCAGGTCGAGATTGGCGGCGCGGTTGTTGGGGTTGAACTTGTTCTTGGTGACGAACTTGTAGACGTAGTCGAAGCGCTCGTCGTCGCCGAGATAGAAGACGACGCGGCCGTCGGCAGCGACGATGGATTCGGCACCCTCGTGCTTGAAGCGGCCGAGGGCCGTGCGCTTCTTCGGCACCGAGTTCGGGTCCTGCACGTCGACCTCGACGATCCAGCCGAAGCGGTTCGGCTCGTTCGGCTCCTTGGCGACGTCGAAGCGGTCGTAGAACTTCAGCCACTCATAGGTGCCTTCCGGCACGCCGAGGCGCTTGTAGTTGGCGGCTTCGGGATGGTCGGCCGGCAGCTCGCCGCCGAAATAGCCGTGGAAGTTTTCCTCGGCCATGATGTAGGTGCCCCAGGGCGTGACGCCGCCGGCGCAGTTGTTGAACGTGCCGAAGACCTTGGTGCCGGTCGCGTCGGCATTGGTCTTGAGGCGGTCGTGGCCGGCGGCCGGGCCGGTCAGCTGCATCTCGGTGGTCGAGGTGATGCGGCGGTTGAGCTTGCCGTCGCGGACGACCTGCCACTTGCCTGCATCCTTGCGGATCTCGACGATCGAACCGCCATGAGCGGCCATCTCGATGTCGACGCGCTTCTGGTCGGCCGGGGCGACATCGATCTTGCCCTCGACGATCTTGACGATGCCGGGGAACATCAGGTGCTCGTTGGTGTATTCGTGGTTGACGACAAGCAGGCCGTGCTCGGACGAGCCTTCGAGCTCGATATAGCCGACATAGTCGTTGTTGTAGCCGAACTGCCTGGCCTGGCTTTCCGCGGTCTGGTTGAGCGGGTCGAATTCGGGGGCATCGGCGAAGATCGGATCGCCCCAGCGCAGCAGGACGTCGGCATCGTAGCCCGCGGCGACATGGTGCTTGTCGTCGATGCCGGCCTCGACCTCGTCGAAGACGAAGGCGGAAGCTGAGGCGGCGCGGGCATCGTCGGCGAGCAGGATGGCGATGGGACTTACGGTGGCGGCAATGGCGGAAACAGCGAGCGAGCCCTGGAGGAAGCTGCGGCGGGAGAAACGCCTGGCGATGATGTCGCCCATGGTGCGGTTGTCGGTCGGGTTGTGGCCGGGACCGTCATTCTCCTCGAGCATCGAGGTGCGGAATTTCTGATCGTGGGGCTGGTTCATGGCGTCGACCTCTGGCTGGGTGTTCGGCTTGGGGTTCGCCGAGACCGCTAATCGGACGAGATAACAGCAGCATGACAGTTTCGCCGGAAACCTGGATGGGCCAAACAGCGTGGCGGATGGGCCGCTGCCTACGAAATGCGCTGCGACCTTTTGCTTGAGCGCCTTTTCTTTGGGAAAGCCCTCCCCACTTGTTGCGCGGCGACCGATTAGAGGCCATCCCGAAGGCGAAACAGAGCGGCAGGACGATGAATCAGACACTGTGGAACAGGATCGAGTTTTCGCTGCTGGCGGCGGGCGTGATCATCGCCGGCGGGCTGTGGGGCTTCGTCGAGCTGTCGGAAATCGCCCGCGACGCGGCACCACATGCCTTCGACACCGACATATTGCTGTTCTTCCGCGAGGCCGGCAACACGGCCGACCCGATCGGCCCCTCCTGGGTCGAGGAGGCGATGCGCGACATCACAGCGCTCGGCAGCGCCTCGGTGCTGATCTACATCACCGCGATCACCATCATCTTTCTTGGCGTCACCAAGCGCTGGGGGCCTGCGCTGTTCGTGTTCGCCTCGGTGGCCGGCGGCCAGGTTCTGTCGAGCCTGCTCAAGCTCGGCATCGACCGGCCGCGACCGGACCTCGTGCCACATCTGGCGCAGGTGCACACGATGAGCTTTCCGAGCGGGCACGCGATGCTGTCGGCGGTGACCTATCTGACGCTGGGCGCGCTGTTGGCACGGTTCCTGCCCGGACGGGCGTCGACGGTGTTCGTGTTCGCCATCGCCGTGCTGACGACGCTGATGGTCGGCATCAGCCGGGTCTATCTCGGCGTGCACTGGCCGTCTGACGTGCTCGCCGGCTGGTGCGCCGGCTTTGCCTGGGCGACCTTGTGCTGGCTGGTCAGCCGCAAACTGATGAAATCGGACGGCGAAGCCCAATGACGGCATAGCTAAAGCATCTACATTAATGCTTGAGATATCACTATAAATGTATGATACATTCATTCTGCGGATAAAGACGGGAAAACCTGAAGTGATCACAGCCGCACAGATGCGCGCCGCACGAGCGCTGGCAGGCATCGACCAGAAGACGCTCGCCGAACTCGCCGGCGTCTCGGTGCCGACGATCCAGCGCATGGAAGCGAGCGAAGGCGTGGTGCGCGGCGTGATCGACACGCTGACCAAGGTCATCCAGGCGATCGAAGATGCCGGGGTGGAACTGATCGGCGAAAACGAGACCGGCGGCCGGGGCGTGCGCCTCAAGAAAAAGGCCGGTTGAACCGACGATCCGCAAGACATAGTCGCGACGGCGACCGCCGACAGTTTTGCCGACGATCCCGCCGCTGAATGCGGAACGGATCATGGACGCCAACCCTCGCCTGACTCGACACAAAAAGCCGACATTCGCCGAGCTGTTCACGCCCAAGCTGGTGACGGTCCTGCGAGAGGGCTACCGCGGCTCCCAGTTCAAGGCCGACGCGATATCCGGGCTGACGGTGGCGATCGTGGCGCTGCCGCTGTCGATGGCGATCGCCATCGCCTCGGGCGTTTCGCCTGACAAGGGCCTGTTCACCGCGATCATCGGCGGCTTCATCGTCTCGGCGCTCGGCGGCAGCCGCTTCCAGATCGGCGGCCCGGCCGGCGCCTTCATCGTGCTGGTGGCGGCAACCGTGGCGCGCGAAGGCGTCGACGGGCTGATCCTCGCCACGATGATGTCGGGTGTCATCCTGCTCGCCATCGGCTACCTCAGGCTCGGCACCTATATCAAATTCATTCCCTATCCGGTGACTGTCGGCTTCACCGCCGGCATCGCAGTGATCATCTTCGCCAGCCAGGTGAGCGAGATGTTCGGGCTGACGCTCGCAGGCAAGGAACCGGGGCCGCTGGTGCCGAAGCTGATGGCACTGGCGCAGGCCGCCGATACCATCAACGTCTCGACCGTGGCGGTAACCGTGCTGACCATCGGCACCATACTGGCGTTCAAGCGCTGGCGCCCGGGCTGGCCCGGCATGCTGATCGCGGTTGGCGCGGGTGCGCTCGCCGTTACGCTGCTGTCGCTGCCGGTGGAGACCATCGGCACGCGCTTCGGCGGCATTCCACGCAGCCTGCCCTGGCCAGCGATGCCCGCTTTCAGCCTCGACAAGGCGATATCCGTGCTGCCGGATGCGGTCGCTTTCGCGCTTTTGGGCGCAATCGAGTCGCTGCTGTCTGCCGTCGTTGCCGACGGCATGACCGGCAGACGCCATCGCTCGAACTGTGAACTGGTGGCGCAAGGCTTTGCCAATATCGGTTCGGCACTGTTCGGCGGCATCTGCGTGACCGGCACCATCGCGCGGACAGCAACCAATGTACGGGCCGGCGCGCACGGGCCGGTAGCCGGCATGCTGCACGCGATCTTCCTTTTGGCATTCATGCTCATCGCCGCGCCGCTGGCGAGCTACATACCGCTCGCAGCGCTTGCCGGCGTGCTGGCCGTGGTGGCCTGGAACATGATCGAAAGGCACGCCTTCGCGGCGCTGATCCGCTCGTCATGGGGCGATGCGCTGGTGCTGATGGTGACGTTCCTGCTGGTGGTGTTCCGCGACCTGACCGAAGGCATCGTCGTTGGCTTCGCGCTGGGCTCTATCCTGTTCATCGACCGCATGGCCAAAAGCATCGCGGTGGAGAGCGACCAGCCGCTGGTGCAGGAGGATGTCGCCGACGCCACCAATGGCAGCCGGCACGCATATGAGGCGGGCGACGCCGGAGATACAGACACAGTCATCTACCGGATTTCGGGCGCGTTCTTCTTCGGCGCCGCTTCGACCGTGGGTGCCGTGCTCGACCGCATCGCCGACCAGCGCAAGAGCTTCATCCTCGACTGCTCGGGCGTGCCGTTTCTCGATTCAACGGCGGCGAACGTGCTCGAAGGCGCCGCACGCAAGGCGCGGCAGGCAGGCGTCCGCTTCTTCATCACAGGAGCATCGCCGCAGACGCGGCGGATGCTGATCAACCACGGCGTCAAGCACCCCGCCGTCAGCTACGCCGCCTCGGTGAGGGACGCGCAGGCGTTACTCAAGGCAGAAAAGGCCGGCGAGTAGATCGTCTCCGGTCCGTCGTCTTGGGCTTTCTGAACCGTCGGCGACATTATGACGGTTACGGCATGGATTCCCGACACTCTCCGCTCGTTTCACTCGCTCACGAGGTCGGGAATGACGGGCTTCATTTGCCATCTGCGCCAATCACCGGCGGTCGAGACTGGCGGCAGCCTTCGGTCAGGCGAACTTGCGCTGGGCGTCGAGGGCGAGGCCGAGGCCAACGGAGCCGAAGGCATCGCCCTGGACGATCTTCGCTCCGGGCACCAGTGCCAGGATGCTCTCACGCGCCAGCGGAATGGCGGTCGAGCCGCCGGTCAGGAAGACGGCGGTGACGTCCTTTGCGCCGACCTGGGCTTCGGCAAGCGTGTCGGCGACGGTGGCGGTGACGCGCTCGACGGCGGTGCGAATGGTGTCTTCGAGACCTTGCCTGGTCAGCGATGCGGTGAACTTCGCGCCCGGCAGCGCAACGTCGATGGCGGCTTCGGCTGCGTCGGTCAGCTCGATCTTGGCCTTTTCGACCTTGGTCGCCAAAGCGTGGCCGAAACGCTGGTCGACGACTTCGATCATCCTGTCGATGAGGTCGGGGCGCTGAGCCTCGAAGCGGATCTGGCGCAGGTCGAGCTTGGCCTTCGGCGTATAGAGCAGGTTGATACGCTGCCATGTCGCGAGGTCGATGAAATAACCCGCCGGCAGGTTGCGCTTGCCGTCCTTGGTCGGCGTGAGATAGCCGAGTTCGGGCATGACGTGGGCGATCGAGAGCAGGCGGTCGAAATCGGTGCCGCCGATATGGACGCCGCGATTGGCGAGAATGTCAGCCTTGCGGTCGCTGGAGGCGGCACGCTCGGGTGAGACGCGGACGATGGAGAAGTCGGAGGTGCCGCCGCCCATGTCGACGATCAGCGCCAGCTCTTCGCGCGTCACCGTGCGCTCATAGTCGAGAGCGGCCGCGATCGGCTCGAACTGGAAGTCGATGTGCTTGAAGCCTTGCGCGCGGGCGGCCTTTTCGAGCTCGCTCTGGGCGGCCGCGTCGGCTTCGGGATTGTCGTCGACGAACTGCACCGGACGGCCGAGCACGACGTTTTCGACCGGCTCGCCGACGTGATTTTCGAGGCGGTCCTTGAGATGGCCGACAAACATGCCGACGATGTCGGTGAAGGCGATGTAGCGCGCCTTGATGCGGGTCTTTTCGTGGACCAGCGACGAGCCGAGCACGCTCTTCAGCGCGCGCATCAGGCGGCCTTCGGCACCGTCGGTGTATTCGCCGATGGCGCGGCGGCCGAGTGCTGTCTGGTTGTCTTCGAAGTTGAAGAAGATGGCCGACGGCAGCGTGACGTTTTCACCCTCCAGCGCAACGAGGCGCGGACGGCCGTTCTCGATAACGCCGACGGTCGAATTGGAAGTGCCGAAGTCTATGCCGCCGAAAGCCGGTCGCATCACCTAGTCCTGAATTTTCTGCATGAATGAATGGGCGACCCCAAGCTTCTGCCGGGCCGCAATCGGACCGTGCGCCTACACGACGGGGGGACGAATGTCGATGTCTGCAAGGCATTTTCCGGGAAAATGTGATCGCTGGCCCAATCCGCGCGGCATTCCCTGCAAACCGCTTTCGTGCGATATCGCAGCCATTCAACCGCCGAGTATCCGCCATGACCCTTACAGGTTTTCTTGCCTATAGCGGTGCACTTGCCATCGCTGCCGCGATTCCCGGGCCGGGCGTGACGGCGCTGGTGGCGCGCGCGCTCGGCTCGGGCTTCCGCTCGTCGCTGGCCATGTCGCTCGGGCTGGTGGTCGGCGACCTGACCTATCTCACCGCCGTCGTGCTTGGCCTTGCCTTCGTCGCGCAGTCCTTCGGCATGGTGTTTTTGGCGATCAAATGGCTCGGCGTCGCCTATCTCGCCTACCTCGCCTACAATTTCTGGACCAGCGGCATCACGCCGGAGACGGTCGAGGCAAAGAAGGGCAAGGGCGGGCTGTTCTCAAGCTTCCTCGCCGGGCTGACGGTGACCCTGGGCAACCCCAAGACGATGATCTTCTACCTGGCGATCACCCCGACGGTGGTCGACCTGCATGCGCTGACGCTCGGCGACTACGGCATCCTGGTCGCCATCACGATCGCCGTGCTGCTGGTCGTGCTGGTACCCTACCTGCTTCTGGCCTCGCAGGCGCGCTGGTTTCTCAAGACGCCGCGCGCGCTCAAGCTGCTCAACCGCACCGCGGCCGGCTTCATGGTGGGTGCGGCGGCAGCCATCGCCGTCCGCCAGTAACCCTGCGGCCTTGGAATTTCATTCCCCTGAACTGAGGTTCACGGAAACATGTTTCCGTGAACCACCCCTAATCAGCACGCTACCCACTCGGAATTTGCCCTGCGACACCCTATCTTCGCAGTTCACATCTCAGGCCTTTTCGGGAGCGAAATCGATGAACAAGCCCGTTACCTCCACGCGTGTGCCCGGTCGCGGACGCATCTATGGCTCAATCACCGAAACGATCGGTGATACGCCGCTGGTGCGGCTCGACAAGTTCGCCAAGGAAAAGGGTGTCGGGGCGAACCTGATCGCCAAGCTCGAATTCTTCAATCCGATCGCATCGGTCAAGGATCGCATCGGCGTCGCCATGATCGAGGCACTTGAGGCCGACGGCCGCATCACGGCGGGCAAGAGCACGCTGATCGAGCCGACCTCGGGCAATACCGGCATCGCACTTGCCTTCGCCGCCGCCGCCAAGGGCTACAAGCTGATCCTGACCATGCCCGAGACGATGTCGATCGAGCGCCGCAAGATGCTGGCGCTGCTCGGCGCCGAACTGGTGCTGACCGAAGGCGCCAAGGGCATGAAGGGCGCCATCGCCAAGGCCGAGGAGCTGGTGCAGACAATTCCGAACGCCATCATTCCGCAGCAGTTCGAAAACCCGGCCAACCCCGAGATCCACCGCGAGACGACGGCCGAGGAGATCTGGAACGACACGCAAGGCGGAATCGACATCCTGATTGCCGGCATCGGTACCGGCGGCACGATCACCGGCGTCGGCCAGGTGATCAAGAAGCGCAAGCCTTCACTGCATGTCGTTGCGGTCGAGCCGGAAGGTTCGCCGGTCCTGTCGGGTGGCCAGCCCGGCCCGCACAAGATCCAGGGCATCGGCGCCGGCTTCGCGCCCAAGGTGCTCGACACCACCATCTATGACGAAATCATCAAGGTTTCGAACGAGGATGCGGTGGCGAACGCCCGCCTTGTCGCCCGTCTCGAAGGCGTGCCGGTCGGCATCTCGTCGGGTGCAGCGCTGCAAGCCGCCATCATCGTCGGCTCGCGCCCGGAAAATGCCGGCAAGAACATCGTCGTCATCATCCCCTCCTTTGCCGAGCGGTATCTCTCGACAGTGCTGTTCGAAGGGTTGGGCGGGTAAGCTGCCGCACACAAGAAACAAGTGGCCCCTCACCCTTACCCTCTCCCCGTGAAGGACGGGGAGAGGGGGGCGTCGGCGTAGAAGCTTGTTCCTTCTCCCCGTCATGACGGGGAGAAGGTGCCGGCAGGCGGATGAGGGGCGGCGCGAACGTCCGCCGGCTCCAACCAACAGCTGCCCCCAATCAAAAAGTAGCGAGCGCCGCCCGCTTGCGCTTGAGGAACTGCCGCACGGCCTGGTCGGGTTCGAGGCCGATGGCGAGTTGGTAGGCCTTGTCGGCTTCGGCGAGATTTCCGGTGAGGGTCAGCAGTTCGGCGCGGGCAGCCCAATAGGGCTGGTATTCGTTGAGCCTGGCGTCGTCGATGGCGTCGAGCAGGGCCAGGCCCTGTTCGGGCGCGCCGGCATAGGCGACCGCCACGGCATGGTTGACGGCGACGACCGGCGAGGCCGAGAGCGTCATCAAGCCGGCGTAAAGGGTCACGATCGCGGCCCAGTCGGTGCGACCGGCGAAGCGCCGCGCGGCATGCGCCGACTGGATCGCCGCCTCGATCTGGTAGCGGCCGATGCCGTCCAAAGCGCCGGCGCGCTGAAGCAATGCGTCGGCCTCGCCGATCATGCCGGCATCCCACGACAACGTGTCCTGTTCGCTGAGCGGAACGAACTCGCCCTGCCGGTCGCGGCGGGCCGGCCGGCGCGCCTCGGCATGCAGCATCAGCGACAGCAGGCAGAGCGCTTCCGGCTCGCTTGGCAAAAGGTCGACAACCAGCCGGCCGAGCCAGATGGCTTCGGAAGCGAGGTTGCGGCGGCGGGATTCGGCACCGCTGGCGTCGGTCCAGCCTTCGGAGAAGGCGGCGTAGATCGCCTCCAGCACCGCCGACAGCCTTTCGCCGAGCTCGGCCTTTTCAGGAATGCGAAACGGGATGCCGGCCTGCTTGATGCGCGACTTGGCCCGCACCAGGCGCTGGCCCATTGTCGACGGCGAGACCAGGAAGGCGGAGGCGATGGTGGCGGCATCGAAGCCGAGCACGGCCTGCAGGATCAGCGGCGCGCGCACGCCGGCCTCGATCGCCGGGTGGGCGCAGGCGAAGATCAGGCCGAGCCGGTCGTCGGGGAATTTCTCGCGCGCCATCTCCTGTTCCAGTTCTTCGCCGATCAGCCTGAGATGGGCCTGGCCGGCCTCGCCGGTCATGCGCCGCCGGCGCTGGTCGATGGACCGGCGCCGCGCCACCGTCAGCAGCCAGGCCTCGGGATGGTCCGGCACGCCCGTCTCGGGCCATCTCGACAAGGCCGCGGCAAAGGCGTCGGCAAGCGCGTCCTCGGCACCGGCGACATCGCGGGTGCGCGCCGAAAGCCAGGCGACGAGCCTGCCGTAGCTCTGGCGGGCAGCGGCTTCCGCCGCCGCCCGTGCCTGTTCGGCGCCTGCGGCCATGCCTAGCGGGTCGGCCAGATCGGGCGGACCTCGACGGTGCCGTAATTGGCGCTGGGGCAGCGCGCCGCCCAGTTGAGCGCGGCATCGAGGTCTGGCGCCTCGATGATGTAGAAGCCGCCGAGCTGCTCCTTGGTCGCGGCGAACGGACCGTCGAGCACTTCGGTCTTGCCGTCGCGGACGCGGACGGTGGTGGCCGACGACGCACCCTGCAGGCGCTCACCCGAGACCATCGCGCCGGCTTTGATCAGCGCTTCATTGTAGGCCGTGTAGGGCGCGCTCATCGTCTCCTGGTCTTGCGGGCTTGCCGCAGCGAAGGGCGTGTCGTCGTGGTGAAGCAGAAGCATGTACTGCATCGTCGTCTCCTGTTGTTTGCGGCCGCATCGTCGCGGCTGAACGGAAGTCGCGCGGCCTCGCCAGATTTCGACAAGCCAGCAGAAACTTTTTCGGAGCTGAGCGTAGCACACGGAAATGGCGGGCTGGACCGGTGAAAATTCAGTCGTGGCGGGCATCCGTCCGGCTTGAGCAACAGGACGGCGGCATGTCATATCCGACCGCCGGGGTGCGGCAGGGGGACAACAATGTACAGGCTCTATACACGCGCCGGCAGCGGCGGCTTCGTCGTCGAGGCGGCATTCGAACTGGCGGGCGTGCCGTTCGAGCGCATCGAGGTGGTCAAGGGCGTCGAGCCTTCAGCGGAGTTCCGCACCATCAGCCCGCTCGGGCAGGTGCCGGCGCTGGTACTGCCGGAAGGCGGGGCGATGACTGAATCGGCGGCGATGTGCCAGCTGATCGCCGAGCGCCATCCTTATGCGCGGCTGGCGCCCGCTGTGGATGCGCCGGGGCGCGCCGATTTCCTGCGCTGGCTCACCTTCCTGTCGTCGGTGATGTATCCGGCACTGCTGCGCTACTTTTATGCGCAGCGCTACACGACCGACGCGCAAGGCATCGAAGCTGTGAAAGTCGCCGCCATCGCCGAGAGCGATCGGGGCTTCGGTGTTCTCGACAAAGCACTCGAAGGCCGTGACTGGCTTGCCGGCAATCGCATGTCGGTTGCCGACATCTATCTGCTGATGCTGGCGCACTGGCACCCGGAGGCGGGCAAGGTTGCCGCGACCTGGGCGAATGTCGAGCGCGTCTGCGCGGCACAGCGCGACATCCCCGTCATCAGGGACCTCAACGCCAGCCACGAGATGTGGTGAGGCGAAACGGCCCGTATGAACGGGCCGATCGGCAAGGCGCCCGCGTCCGCGAAGATGCGGCGCGCCAGATCGTCATCTTGTCTTGGAGCAGCCGGGCTTGCGCCGCCGGCAGGGCGGACAAGCCTTAGAGGCGAGTGGCAGCAATCGCCCGGCGTTCGCCGCGCAAGGTGGTCGAGCGGTGATCGCTGGTCGGCCGCGCGATGCGGCTTTCGTGACGTCCGGTAACGGTCATGATCAGTGGAACGTCACGCGTGCCTGGAGCGTGCTGGTGCGGCGCGCGCAGGCCGGTCCCGGACCGCGCATGTAGTGGCGCTCGGGGCGGTAAGTCGGGGCGATGAATTCGCGAAACGCCACAGCGGCGAAAGTAAGGTGGTTCCAGATAGCCATTGTTCTTATCCCTGTCCGCCCGGGGCTCGTCCCGAACGTGAAAGCGATCATAGCCGGCGGATGTGAATCTTCGGTGAACGCGATGTTAATCTTCGTGTGAAAATGCGCCCGATCAGGGCTGAATTGCGTTCTTTTCTGGGCATTTAGGCCTGATCGGGCGGCATTGGTTAAGATGTGTCTTTTGCGCCACTGATGTAACCGCCAATTGCCGCGAAACTATCCACAGGTTTCGAGGCGCGGTTACATCGGGTCGGGCCATTCGCAGGGTCGTTGCGACAGATCTGGCGTCAGGCGAGGAAGAGTTTCTCGAACGCCTTGCGTCCGGGCGGGGTGAATTCGACGATGCGGCTGCCGGCGGGGCGGCGCGCCCATTTCTCGGCGAGGATCTTGTCGAGGATGGCGGTGCCGAGCGATCCCGCCAGATGCGAACGCCTGACGCTCCAGTCGAGGCAGGCGCGGCACATCGGTCGGCGCGAATTGCCGAGCGTCGAGGTGTCGATGCCGATGGCGGTGAAGAAGCCTGCGCCCGCCGGCCCGAGCCGGATCTCCTCGTCGTCGCGGACGATGATCTCCTCGGCGATGAAGCGGTCAAACATCTGGACCGCATGGTCACCAGCAAGGTGGTCGTAGCAGACGCGGGCTTCGCGCATCGACTTGTCGCGCGGACCCGGCCTGGCACGCTTGGGACCGGAATGGGCGGCGACGCCGCTGATCGCCTCGATCATATTGGCGACCTCGGTGCCCGACAGCGCGTAGTAGCGGTGCCGGCCCTGGCTCGCCACCGTCAGCAGCTTGCCGTCCATCAGCTTGGCGAGATGCGAACTGGCCGTCGGCAGGGAGACGCCGGCTTCGAGCGCCAGCTCGCTCGCCGTCAGCGCGCCGCCATCCATCAGCGCGGTCAGCATGTTGGCGCGCGCCGGGTCGCCGACCAGGCTGGCGATGCGGGCGATATCGGGACCTTCCTTCATGATGCAACTACCTCCATGGTTCGATGGTAGTCGAAGCATTCTCGTCAGGCAATGCGTATTCTCCAACCCAACAAAGGAGTGAGCCATGACGACGAAAACCGAACGCGCCACCGCGCCGAAACGCCTGCCGCTTGGCGCCTTCGGCCGCGTGATGAGGTTGCTGGCCCGTGGCTATGACCGCCATCTGCAACGGCTCGACCTTTCCGAACTGACCGACGAACAGCTCGACGACATCGGCCTCAGCCGCCGCGACGTCGAGCGTGAAGTCGCAAAGCCGTTCTGGCGCTAGCCTGCCACGCCATTCCGGCCGGACGTTTCGATGCCGGCCTAACCGTGCTCAGCATTCAAGGAGACCACAATGACCATCACCTGCTTCATCCGCTACGAGATCGACCCGTTCGGCAAGGCTGCCTTCGAGCAATATGCCCGCAACTGGGGCCAGGCGATCCCACGCTGCGGCGCCGACCTTGTCGGCTACTTCGCCCCGCACGAAGGCTCGGCGACGACCGCCTACGGCGTCTACAACATCGAAAGCCTGGCCGCCTACGAGGCCTACCGGGCACGGCTCGCCGCCGACCCGATGGGCCGCGAGAACTACGAGTTCGCCCGCCGCGAAAAGTTCATCCTCAAGGAGGACCGCATCTTCCTGCAGCTGGCCTCGGGGCCGCATGCACCGCTGGTGCAACAGCCATGATCGCGGTGATCTTCGAGGTCGAGCCGGCTGAAGGCCAGCGCGACGCCTATCTCGGCATCGCCGCCGACCTGCGCCCGCTGCTCGATGGCATTGACGGCTTCCTGTCGATCGAGCGCTTCCAAAGCCTTGCCGATCCGAAGCGGCTGCTGTCGCTGTCGTTCTGGCGCGACGAGGCGGCGGTGAAGGCGTGGCGCAATACCGAAGAGCACAGGCAGGCGCAGACAGCCGGGCGCGGCGGGGTGTTTTCAGGCTACCGGCTGCGCATAGCCCAGGTTGTGCGGGATTACGGGCTGGACGAGCGGGCGGAGGCACCGAGGGATAGTCGAGAGGTGCATGGCTAGGTTGATTTCCTTCGCGCCCCCCTCTGCCCTGCCGGGCATCTCCCCCTCAAGGGGGGAGATCAGGCCGTCAGCGGCGTTTGCGCCGCCCCTCATCCCCTGCCGGACCTTCTCCCCGTAAGGACGGGGAGAAGGAGGCTGGCCGCAACGTTGACGCCCCCTCTCCCCGTCGTTCACGGGGAGAGGGTAAGGGTGAGGGGCAGCGTGGAGGGTTCAGGCATTGCCGATCAGCACGCCCGCCGCAAACACCAGCGCGCCGCCGAGCACGACCTGGAAGGCGGCGCGGAGGAAGGGGGTCTGCATGTAGCGGTTCTGGATGTAGGCGATGATCCAGAGCTCGAAGAACACCACGACCGCGGCGACCATCGTCGCGGTCCAGAAATGCGGGATCAGGTAGGGCAGCGCATGGCCAAGGCCGCCGAGCGTGGTCATCAGGCCGGTGGTGATGCCGCGCTTGACCGGCGAGCCGCGCCCCGACAGCTTGCCGTCGTCGGAGGCAACCTCGGTGAAGCCCATCGAGATGCCGGCGCCGATCGAGGCGGCGAGGCCGACGAGAAAGGTCTGCCAGGTGTCGTGGGTGGCGAAGGCGGCGGCGAAGATCGGCGCCAGCGTCGACACCGAACCGTCCATCAGCCCGGCGAGGCCCGGCTGGACATAGGTCAGGATGAACTGGCGGCGCTCGGCCAGCGTCTCCTTTTCGCTGACATGCTCGGGCACGTGCTTTTCTTCAAGCTTCTGGGCGAGCGATTCATGGCTCTGCTCGGCGAGCGCCAGATCGTCGAGCAGCTTGCGGGTCGAGGCATCGCCCGTGCGCTTGGACGCCTCGACATAGAAGCGGTAGGCCTGACGCTCCATCTGCTCGGCCTGCTCGCGCACCTTGTCGATGCCGAGCGGCCGCACCAGCCAGTCGGGCTTGCGCTCGTAATAGCCGCGCACATGCTCGCGCCTGATCAGCGGGATGCGTTCGCCAAAGCGCTTGCGGTGCTGCTCGATGAGCTGGTCGCGATGGCCATCCTCCTCCTCGGCCATGTCTTCGAACACCTTGGCCGATTGCGGAAACTCGTCGCGCAACCCGTCGGCATAGGCGCGGTAGATACGGCCGTCGTCCTCCTCCGATGAAATGGCGAGGGCCAGGATCTCCTGCTCGGACAAGGAATCGAAGGCGCGGCGGCCGAAGCCGAAGACACGGGACAACATCTGCGAATCTTCCAGTTTAGAATAGTTCTAAACTAGGAGTTTGCCGCCGCCCGGTCAATGCGCGCGGGTCGGGCGTGATCTATTTGCCGCATCCCGAAGAAGCCGTGACCGCGTCCCTTGTTATAGGGCAATGTGTGGCTATATAGCCTAATCTCACCCGATAGAAGGATTGCACTATGGCGGCCAGGCAGCACGCGCATCACATCGACCCCAAGCCCGTGCTCGAGCTGATCGCCAGCATCGAAGCAGACCTTGCCCGCCTCAAGGGCATGCTCGAACCGCAGCCGGAACAATTCGACCCGGCCAATCCGCACAACAAGACCTGCGACGGCAAGCTGACGCCCGATGGCGTCGAATGCTGCTACCGCCTGTTCGACGAAGGCAAGTCGCGCTACTCGGTGGCCCAGGCGATGAAGATATCGTTCGCCGCGGCGACGCACAGATTCAATGCGTGGCGCAAGGCAGGTGGGGATAAGCGGGTGCGGTCGTTGATGGGGTGAGGCGATCACCCTCGTGCCAAGATACCCCCGCCCCTAGCCCTCGTGCCAAGATATCCCCACCCCTAACCCCTCCCCACAAGGGGGAGGGGGATTTTTGACGTTGCTGCCTCGGCTACGTGCACGCGCCGCCAGCATTCCCCTCCCCCTTGTGGGGAGGGGTTAGGGGTGGGGGTATCTGACAAGGCACCACCGGAGCCTATTTCGGCTCCTCATGCCCCGACTGCAGCTGCGCAGCTCCTGAAACAGCATTGCGGAAGGCGTCGTCGAAGCCGACGCCCGATATGCCCCAGCGGGTGGCAGGGGCGCGTCGGCGATGCGCCATTCGGCAATCCAGCCGGCGGGCCTGACGTTCCAGACGATGGTGCCGACAAGTGCTCGTTCGCCACCGGCCATGCGTGCCAGTGTGCCGAGGCGCGCCGGAGCGGCCTTCGCCAATGTGGGAGCGCTCAGGCCAGCCAACATCAGTTGCTGCTGCGACGGCAACAAGAGCGGCAGCGCCAGCTTGTCGGCGGCGCTCGGGAGCGGTTCCGCTGGTGATGGTCCCGGTCGTGTAGAGGTCGACCGCCCCCGCCTGGCCGAGGCCAGCGGTGAGCAGCAGGAGCGCTGCAAGCGCGTTTCGCATTCCGCCGCGAAGCATGTGCCGCACCTTCCGCCGGGAAGCTGGCAGCCTAGCAGAGCCATGGGCGGCGCAAAAGCATGCGGCGTCAGGCAGCTGCCAGGGGCTGTATCAGTCCAGCGTGCGGCGGAAGCGGAACAGAGCGAGGCCGGCGAAAACGGCGACGAACAGCCCGAGTATGCCGACTTCGGCCGCGATGGCCGGGAACTCGGCGCCCTTGAGCATGACGGCGCGGATGATGCGCAGGAAATGCGTCAGCGGCAGTATCTCGCCGAGAGCCTGGGCCCAGCCGGGCATGCCGCGATAGGGGAACATGAAGCCGGACAGCAGGATCGACGGCAGGAAGAAGAAGAAGGTCAGCTGCATCGCCTGCATCTGGGTGCGGGCGATGGTCGAGATGGTGTAGCCGAGCAGCACCAGCGCCAGCACGAAGACCAGGATCGCCGACAACAGCAGCGGCAGCGAGCCGATGAAGGGGATCGCAAACAACAGCTTGGAGGCGACGAGCACGACCGTCACCTGCACGGCGCCGACGACGAGGTAGGGCAGCACCTTGCCGAGCATGATCTCGGCCGGGCTGGCCGGCATGGCGAGTAGGTTTTCCATAGTGCCGCGCTCGGTTTCGCGCGTCAGCGCCATCGAGGTCATCATCACCATGGTCATCTGCAGGATGACGCCGAGCAGGCCGGGCACGATGTTGTATTGCGAGATGCCTTCGGGATTGTAGCGCCGGTGCACGACGACCTCCAACTGGCCCTTGGCCGTCTCGGCGGATGCCGCTTCCATGCCCCGGGCGCGCAGCAGCGCCTGGTTGGCGACCGTGCCGAGCGTCGACACGGCGCCGCTGGACGCCGAAGGATCGGTGGCGTCGGCCTCGATGAGGATCTGCGGTGAATCTCCAGCTGCCACGCGGCGGCCGAAATCGGCAGGGATGGTAACGACGAAGGCCACCTCGCCACTGGCCATCAGCTGCTCGGCCTCGGCTGATGTCTCGGCGATGTGGTCGAAGCGGTAGTAGTTGGTGTTCTGCAGCGCCGAGACCATGGCGCGGGTGTACTGGTCGTTGCTTGTCGCGACCAAAGCGGCCGGCAGGCTCTTGGGATCGCTGTTGATGGCGAAGCCGAACAGCACGAGCTGCATCAGCGGCACGCCCGAGCATCATGGCGAAGGTGATGCGGTCGCGCCGCATCTGGATGAACTCCTTGGTCAGCAATGCGCCGAGCCGGGCGAAGGAGAAGATGCCGTTGGTGACGTTCTTCATGACATGTTGTCCCTGGAACCCGCCATGAACTGGATGAACACATCTTCCAGGCTGGTCTCGCCTGGCTCGACGGTCACGCCTTCGCGGCCACTGATGTCGGCAAGGGCGGCTTCGAGCTCTTCGCGGTTAGAGCCGACGACGTGCAGCGTGGCGCCGAACGGGGCGACCTGGTCGATGCCGGGGCGGCCTTCAAGGGCGGTGGCGACCTGATCGAGGCGTGGGCCCGAAACGACGAAGGTGGTGAGCCCGGCGTTGCGCACGACGTCCTCGACGGTGCCCGAGGCCAGCATCTTGCCATAGGAGATGTAGCTGATGCGGTGGCAGCGTTCGGCTTCGTCCATGTAGTGGGTCGACACCAAAACGGTCAGCCCGCCGCGGGCGAGGCGGTGGATCTCGTCCCAGAACTCGCGCCGCGCCTTGGGGTCGACGCCGGCGGTGGGTTCGTCGAGCAAAAGCAGCTTTGGCTTGTGCATGATGCAGGCGGCGAGGGCCAGGCGCTGTTTCCAGCCGCCCGACAGCGTGCCGGCAAGCTGGTTGCGGCGGCTGGTCAGGCCGAGTTCCTCAAGGGTCCGAGCAACATGCTCCTCGACCGGGCGCAGCTTGTAGAGGCGGGCGACGAATTCGAGGTTCTCGCCGATCGTCAGGTCCTCGTAGAACGAGAACTTCTGCGTCATGTAGCCGACTTCGCGCTTGATCTTGAGGCTGTCGGTGCGCAGGTCGTGGCCGAGCACCTGGCCCTCGCCCTCGTCGGGGGTCAGCAGGCCGCACATGATGCGGATGGTGGTGGTCTTGCCCGAGCCGTTGGGCCCGAGGAAGCCGACGATCTCACCTTCGGCGACCGTCATCGTCACATGATCGACGACGGTCTTGTCGCCGAAGCGCTTGACCAGGTTGGTGACTTCGATGGCGTTCATTGCGGCTGCCTCCGGCAGCTAGCGAATAGGGGATAGCGAATAGCGAATAGTGAGTAGTGAGTAGTGAGTAGTGAGTAGTGAGTAGCGCGCGGATATTGCCCTATTCGCTATTCGCTATTCGCTACTCCCTATTCGCTATCTTCCAGTGCCACATCGACGATCTGCCCCGGCTGCAGGGCCGAGTTGGCGTCTTCGGGGCGTGCCTCGACGAGGTAGACGAGCTTCTGCCGGTTCTCGAGCGAGTAGATGACCGGCGGGGTGAATTCGGGATCGGGCGAGACGTAGCTGACCTTGGCCGTCAGGCCATCGGCGCAACCGTCGCAGCGCACCGCGAGCCGCGTCCCGACCTTGACCGAGGAGAAGGCGGTTTCGGGGATGAACAGCGTCAGCTTGACCGCACCGTCGGGCAGCACCGAAAGCACCGGCGACGACGGGCCAGCGGTGTCGCCGGCGTTGCGGATGACGTCGTCGATGCGGCCGGCGGCAGGTGCCGTCAATGTGCGCTTGGACAGCCGCCACTCGGCCTGGCCGAGCGCCGAGCGGGCCTGCTCGACCTGCTTTTCGGCGGCCTTGATCACCTCGCTGCGGGCCGGCAGGCGGCCGACGGCGAGATTGGCATTGGCCTGGCCGAAGGCTGCCTGGGCGACCTCGAGCTTGGTGGTCGCATCGTCGAGCTGGGCCTGGGTGGCGATGGAGCGCCGGGCGAGGTCCTGCGTGCGGGTCAGGCTGCGCTGGGCGTCGTCGGCCTGGGCCTGGCTGGAGCGCACGGCGGCCTCAAGCGCTGCGATCTCGTCGGGGCGCTTGCCGATCTTGAGGTCGGCGAGCTGCGCCTCGGCCTGGGCAAGGGCAGCCTCGGCCTGGGTCACCGCGATCCTGGCATCGCCGCTTTCAAGCGTGACGACCGGCTTGCCTGCCTCGACGCGGTCGCCGCGGGCGGACGGAAACAGTCTCGACCTGCGCGACCTCGATGGGGGCGAGCTGGACGTAGTCACCCTCGACATAGCCGACAGCAAGGGGCGCCGGGGCGGCGCAGGCCGAAAACAGCTGTGCCGCAAAGGGGATGGAACAAAGGATGCTCATGGCTTTCCTGCCTTTCGCGCGGCAATGATGGCGGCGACGTTTTCCTTGGCGATGCCGATGACCTTGCCGACCTCGGCGGAGCCAATGTCGTCCCAGCCCATGCGGCGCAGCACGGCGGCACGGGCGATGCGGAAGTAGACAACCTGGCCGATCATCATGAAGACGCTGATCCTGACGCGCTCGCTTTCGGCCTCCTCGCCGGTGGCCGCCGCCCAGAGCTGACACAGCCTGCGGTGGACCGGCTCGAACACGCCGCTGTAGATGCGGTCGAGCGCATCCGTCGGCGTCGACAGCTCGCGCAGCACGAACTGGACGATCTCGCCGGCCTCGGGGCGAGCGACCATGAAGCCGACCATACGCTCCACCGCCGCCTCGATCTGGGCCTCGGCTTCCTCAGGCGTGACGGCCTGCGGCTGGGACAGGGCGGTGTTGCCGAGCGCCTGCCCGGCAATGGTCTGGATCGTCATGACGACGTGGTCGGCGGCGGCGAGCCTGAGGCCTTCCTTGCCGCCGAAATGATAGGCGATGGAGCCGATATTGGCGTTGGCGGCGTTGGCGATCTCGCGGGTGGAGGTGCCGTCGAAGCCCTGGCGGCCGAACAGTTTCAGTGCGGCCATCACCAGCGCCAAACGGGTGGCATCGGCTGCGGAAGGTGTTTGGGGGGGCTGTGTCTTGCTCATGGCTGCTATTTAATCAATCGATTGATTAAAGTCAAGTTGAATGTTGCGCCGCACGCCGCGCCGCGCTTTACTGGCGCCATGGCTAAGGAAATCGAACGCAAGTTCCTGGTGAACGGACAGGAGTGGCGGAGCCTTGTCGAAGGCAGGATCCGCATCCGGCAGTTCTATCTCGCGTCGAATACGGGCCGTTCGGTGCGGCTGCGCATCTCGGACGGCGAGGTGGCGACGCTGACGCTGAAGTTCGGCACGAGAGGCCGCGTGCGCGACGAATTCGAGTACCAGGTGCCCCTCGCCGAAGCCGAGGAGATGATGGAATTCGCCGTCGGCCGTGTCATCGAGAAGACACGTCACCATGTTAGCCATCGTGGCCGTCTCTATGAGATCGACGTGTTCGGCGGCGAACTGAGGGGGCTGGTCATCGCGGAACTCGAGACACCGGAAGATGTTCCAGCATCGGAACTGCCGGCATGGATCGGCCGCGAGGTGACCAGCGATCCGCGCTACTACAACGCGTCGCTTGCCCTGAGCGACGTCCCGGAGGCCGTTGCATGAGCTTTCGCATCGATCCGCGCCTGGCGCTTACCGGCGAGGTCCGCCGTATTGCCGGCGAAGAGATCGAGAAGATTGCCGCCTACCTGAACACCGCCCGCGACAACCCCGAAAAGGCGCTGCACAACGCCCGCAAGCGTATCAAGGCGCTGCGTGCGCTTCTTCATCTCGTCTGGCCGGGCGACGAGGCCTTCTGCCGCACCGAGAACGACCGTTATCGCGCCATCTCGGCGTCGATCGCTGGGCCGCGCCAGGCGACCGCGCTGATCGAAACGATCGACCGGCTGGCGGAGGATTTCGCCGAGAACGCCGCGGATGCCGGACTTGCCGGGATCCGCGCCATGCTGGTGCGCCATCGCGCGCTGAGCGGCCACGGCGAAGCTGGCTTGGGTCCGGTGCTCGACACGGCAATCGCCGAATGCCAGGCGGGCTTTGCTGCACTGCAGGCGCTCGCACTGCCCGACCTGCCGGAGAATGCCGCCGACGTGTTGGCCGACGGAGCGCTGGCAACGCTCAGGCGCGCGCGCAAGGCGCTGCAGCAGTCGCGCGAGCGCGGCGAAGCAGACGATTTCCATGATCTGCGCAAGGCGGTGAAGCGGCATGCCGCGCACCTGTCCCTGCTGCGCAAACTGTGGCCATCGCCGGTCAAGCCGCGCCGCGAGCGCGCCGAGGCACTTGGCGAAAGCCTGGGCGAACTGCACGACGTGTTTGTCATGCGCCACATGATCGAGGCGGGCGAAGCGCCGTTCGACGGTCCTGAGCCAAAACATCTGGTGAAATTGCTCAAGCGTTCGGAGAAGGCGCTGCGCAAGCTGTGCCTCAATGATGCTGCCGAATTGTTCGAGGACAAGCCCAGGCGCACGGCGCGCCGGCTGGCGAAGAAGGCCCGTGACGACCTCGTTGGAAGCATGGCGGATACCGAAGCCGACTAGCATCGGCAGCGCTGGCATCGCCGGCCCGGCTCATGTTACGTCCTGTGCGTCAGACGCAAAAGACCGACACCCTGCTCGACCGTTTCGGCCGCTGGCTCGCCTCCCGGCTGCAGGTCGAATCCTCTGGCTACGAGCCCTACACGCCATCGGACCCCGATACGCTGCGCCGGACGCTCGAACCGGGCGACATCCTGCTGATCGAGGGCAACCAGCGCATTTCGGCCGTCATCAAGTATTTGACGCAGTCGACCTGGTCGCATTCCGCACTCTACATCGGCGATGCGCTGCCCGAACCGGCGGACGGCTCGGAACGGCCGCGGCTGATCGAGGTCAATCTCGGCGAAGGCTGCGTCGCCGTGCCGCTGTCGAAGTACCGCACCTACAACACCCGCATCTGCCGGGCCAACGGCCTGTCACCCGAGGATCGCGACCACGTCGTCAGGTTCATGATCCACCGGCTCGGCCTGAAATACGACCTCAAGAACATTTCGACATGCTGCGCTACTTCGTCATCCCGCGGCCGCCGGTGCCGGTGCGCTGGCGCCGCCGCATGCTGGCCTTCGGCTCGGGCGACCCGACGCGGGCCATCTGCTCGACGATGATCGCCGAGGCCTATGGCCAGATCCGCTATCCGATCCTGCCCGAGATCACGCGCGCGCCCGGCCGCGCCTCGGCGCAGTCGACCTATATGCGGCAAGAGATCATGCACATCCGCCACCACTCGCTGTACACGCCGCGCGACTTCGACCTGTCGCCCTACTTCCGCATCGTCAAGCCGACGCTGGAATACGGCTTCGACTACAGGCAGGTGACATGGGGCGAGCAAGACAAGGCTGGGGGCGAGCAAGACAAGGCTGGCAATGGGGCGTGATCGCCCCGCTTGCTCAATCTTCCTGTTCGGAGAAGTCGTCGTCGAGGCGCTTTTCGAGGTCGACGAGGTCCTTGGGCAGCGGCAAGCCTTGCGCGCGCAACTCGCTCAGCTTTTCGCGCAGCTGCTCCTGCAATTCGTGCGAATCCTCGGGCTGGTTGACCATTTCCTGGAGCAGGACAGCTATCTGGGCCTTGATCTGTTCGAGCGCCATAGTCCGGTTCTCCTAGTTTCAGCTCACCTTAGCATGCGCGAAATCAGCTGCGCCGTATAATCGACCATCGGCACGATGCGGGCATAGTTGAGCCTGGTCGGGCCGATGACGCCGAGCGCACCGACGACGCGGGCATCCTTGTCGCGATAAGGCGCCACCACCAGCGACGATCCGGAGAGCGAAAACAGCCGGTTTTCCGAACCGATGAAGATGCGCACGCCCGAACCTTCCTCGGCGAGGTCGAGAAGCTGGATCAGCCCGTCCTGGGTTTCCATGTCCTCGAACAGATGCTTGAGCAGTTCGATGTCAGCCTGGGCGGTAACGTTTTCGAGCAAATTGGCGCGGCCGCGCACGATGAGGCGCGACGGCAGGCCGCTTTCGGCGCCGGCCCAGACGGCAAGGCCCTTTTCGACAAGATCCTGCGACAGCGTGTCGAGGGCCGCCTTGGTCTCGTCCTTGATGCGGGCGATCTCTATGCGGGCCTCGGCCAAAGTGCGGCCACGGATATGGGCGTTGAGGAAATTCGACGCCTCGTGCAGCTGCGAGACGGTGACGCCGAGCGGCAGCTCGACGACACGGTTTTCGACATCGCCGTTCTGCGACACCAGCACGGCCAGCGCCTTGGTCGGTTCGAGCTGGATGAATTCGATATGCTTGAGCGCGACCTCGTTCTTGGCGGCGAGCACCAGACCGGCCCCGCGCGACATGCCCGACAGCATCTGGCTCGCCTCGGTCAGCATGTGCTCCAGCGAAGCGCCCTCGCCCGAAGCCTTGACCTGGGCCTCGATGACGCGGCGCTCCTCGTCGGAGAGATCACCGAGTTCCATGAAGGCATCGACGAAGAAGCGCAGGCCCTTCTGCGTCGGCAGGCGGCCGGCGGAAATGTGCGGGGCGTAGACGAGACCGAGATGCTCAAGATCGCTCATCACATTGCGCACGGTTGCCGGCGACAGCGACGAGGGCAGCATGCGCGACAGGTTGCGCGAGCCCACGGGCTCGCCATCCCTGAGATAGGAATCGACGATACGCCGGAAGATATCGCGCGAACGCATGTCGAGCGATTGCAGGCTGGGATCGGGCACCGCTTTGGTCATCTGCTTCATGGTCTCCGTCCAAAATGATATAGACCCCACGGCCGCGAACACAACAGCTCCAGCGGCGGAACCGGTTTTCCTTTGCGCTGGTCCGGCCATGGAGCTACAAGCCGGCAACAATTTCCGATTTCGCCATAGAAAGTAGCCGTATGCGCCCCTCCAAACGCCAATTCGACGAAATGCGCGCCATCTCCTTCGAGCGCAATGTGTCCAAGCACGCCGAAGGCTCGTGCCTGGTGAAGTTCGGCGACACCCATGTTCTGTGCACTGCGAGCCTGGAAGAGAAGGTGCCGGGCTGGATGCGCAACTCCGGCAAGGGCTGGGTGACGGCCGAATACGGCATGCTGCCGCGCTCGACCGGCGAGCGCATGCGCCGCGAGGCTTCGGCCGGCAAGCAGGGCGGCCGCACGCAGGAAATCCAGCGGCTGATCGGCCGCAGCTTGCGCGCCGTCGTCGACATGGGCGCGCTCGGCGAACGCCAGATCACCGTCGACTGCGACGTCATCCAGGCCGACGGCGGCACCCGTACCGCCTCGATCACCGGCGCGTGGATTGCGCTCTACGACTGCCTGCGCTGGATGGAAACGCGCCAGATGGTCAGCGTCGACAAGGTGCTGAAGGATCATATCGCGGCGATCTCGTGCGGCATCCATGACGGCCAGCCGGTCATCGACCTCGACTATCTCGAGGATTCCTCGGCCGGCACCGACGCCAATTTCGTCATGACCGGCAAGGGCGGCATCGTCGAGATCCAGGGCACCGCCGAAGGCACCCCGTTCTCGGAGGAAGAGTTCCTCGCGCTGATGGGCCTCGCCCGCAAAGGCATCACCCGTCTGGTCGACCTGCAGAAGATGGCGGTGGGGTAACGTCCACCATGCTCGCGCCCGGCAATGCCCCCTCATCCGGCCCTTTGGGCCACCTCCCCGTCGGGGAGAAGAGGGAGCAGGCCTCGACGCTGCGTCTCCTCTCCCCTCGGGGAGAGGTGGGCGAGCGCAGCGAGCCGGGTGAGGGCAATCATCGCGGCCCTCGGCGATCCTCGAATCCGCGCTCTATGTCACCGACCTCGACGCCGCCGAGGCGTTCTACGGTGACGTGATGGGGCTGGAGCGGATCGCCAAGGTGCCGGGGCGGCATGTGTTTTTCCGCTGCGGCCGGGGCGTGCTGCTGCTGTTTGATGCCGACGCGACGCGCCAGCCACCGAAGCCCGATGCCAGGCTGCCGGTGCCGCCGCATGGCACGACGGGACCGGGGCATCTGTGCTTTTCGGCGACCGCCGAAGAAGTCGAGCAATGGAAGACAAGGCTCGAAGGCGAAGGCATCGCCATCGAAGCCGATTTCGAATGGCCATCCTTCGGCAATAGCTCAGGAGGCGGCCGTTCCATCTATTTCCGCGATCCATCAGGCAATTCGCTTGAAATCGCCGAGCCGAAACTATGGGGCCTTTGATGCGCAAGCTTGCCGACAATGAGATCGTGATCGCCAGCCATAATGCCGGCAAGCTGCGCGAATTCGCCGACCTGATGGCGCCGTTCGGCATCGGCGCCAAGTCGGCCAAGGAATATGGCCTGCCCGAGCCGGACGAGACCGGCACGACCTTCGAGGAGAACGCCTACATCAAGGCGCTGGCCGCTGCGACAGCGACCGGACTGCCGGCGATGTCGGACGATTCCGGGCTCGTCGTCGACGCGCTCGACGGTGCGCCGGGCGTCTACACCGCGAACTGGGCCGAGAAGGAAGACGGCACGCGGGACTTCGCCATGGCGATGCAGCGCACCGAAGACGCCTTGCAGGAGCGCGGCGCCAAGGCAGCCGAACAGCGCACCGGCCGGTTCGTCGCCGTCATCTGCCTCGCCTGGCCCGACGGGCACGCCGAATATTTCCGCGGCGAGGCCGAGGGCAACCTGGTGTGGCCGCCGCGCGGCGAAAAGGGTTTTGGCTACGACCCGGTGTTCTTGCCTGAAGGCTTCGACAAGACTTTTGGCGAGATGAGTGCCGAGGAAAAGCATGGCTGGAAACCCGGCCAGGCCGACGCACTGTCGCACCGGGCGCGCGCCTTCCAGAAATTCGCTCGCGCCATGCTTGGTTCGGGCTGACTAGATGACTCTTGCGTTAGATGCATTGCCTAGCGATGCACCCCCACCCCTAACCCCTCCCCACAAGGGGGAGGGGAACTTTGTCCGCACCCAAGCCAGCGTTTTGCAGACCCGTGAACAGCGTTTCCAGCCGAGATGGCCGAGCCCGAATCCCCCTCCCCCTTGTGGGGAGGGGTTAGGGGTGGGGGTATTGCCCCGACAGGCTTGCCATGCAGGCAGCGCCCAATGATGCTCGACCGTTCGCCAGGCTTCGGCGTCTATGTCCATTGGCCGTTCTGCGCGGCCAAGTGCCCTTATTGCGACTTCAACAGCCATGTCCGCCACCAGCCGGTGGACCAGGAACGCTTTGCCCGCGCCTTTGCCACCGAGCTTGCGTCAATGCGCGCCCGCACCGGTCCGCGCGAAGTGACAAGCATCTTCCTTGGCGGCGGCACGCCGTCGCTGATGCGGCCGGAGACTGTGGGCGCCGTATTGGAGGCGATCGCCGCCAACTGGACGATCGCGGGCAACGCCGAGATCACGCTCGAGGCGAACCCCTCGTCGGTCGAGGCCGAGCGCTTCCGTGGCTACCGCGCGGCCGGCGTCAACCGCGTGTCGCTCGGCGTGCAGGCGTTGAACGATGCCGACCTGCGCTTTCTTGGCCGGCTGCACAATGTGCCCGAGGCGCTGCATGCCATCGGGCTGGCGCGCGAGATTTTTCCACGCCTGTCGTTCGACCTGATCTATGCAAGGCCGGGCCAGCAACCCGACGCATGGGCGGCGGAGTTGAAGCAGGCGATCGGCTACGCCGTCGACCATCTGTCGCTCTACCAGCTGACAATCGAGGAAGGCACGCGCTTCTTCCAGCTCTACAATGCCGGCAAGTTCGAGATCCCCGACGGCGAGCACGCGGCCGAGCTCTATTCGATCACGCAGGAGGTGACGACAGCGCAGGGGCTGCCGGCCTACGAGATTTCAAACCACGCCAGACCGGGTGCTGAAAGCCGGCACAATTTGACCTACTGGCGCTACGGCGAATATGTCGGCGTCGGCCCCGGCGCGCATGGCCGCTTCCTGGAGGACGGCACCCGCGTAGTGACCATTGCCGAGAAGCTGCCCGAGCGCTGGGTGGAGCTGGTCGAGGAGCGTGGCCATGGCATCACAGGCGGCGAGATACTCAACCGCTCGGAAGAGGCCGACGAGTTCCTGCTGATGGGCCTCAGGCTCGTCGAGGGCATCGACCTCGCGCGCTACGAGCAGCTTTCCGGCAAGTCGCTGTCGTCGGCGCGGCTGTCGATCCTGCAGGGCGAAGGGCTGGTGGCGCCGATCGGCAATTCGCGCCTGCGCGCTACAGCAGAGGGCATGATCGTGCTCGACGCGGTGGTTGCCGATCTGGCGCGGTAGCAACCGGTCTAGCATTTGACCGTGGCACCAGTTTCGACGTTGCGGCATGGATCCCCGGGTCTGCGCACTCGCTTCGCTCCTGCTCCGCCCGAGGATGACGAGAGTGGGGTGACGTCTCTGCCATTCACGATCGTGGAAGATTAGCCGCGAGCTTAAAGTGCCTTCGTCATCCTCGGGCGGAGCAGGAGCGCAGCGAGTGCGCAGACCCGGGGATCCATGCCGTGACGTTGAGGTTGGCACCGCGGTCAAATGCTCTGCATTCAGCGCCGCGCGGACCGCGCCTTATCCTTCCGCCCTCGTACGGACAGCGCCATCGTTTCAGCGTGGCGAAGAGAGCACAGCACCCGAGTCATACCGGCGCGTGGCACGGCGTCTCACTCCATCAGGCCGGGCGTTTCATTTGCAAAATCAGCCCGCCCGCTTCAGCGAAAACACGTTGAGCCCTCGACGTCTTCCTCGATGCGCTGCCAGCCGAGCCGCTCGTAGAAGGCGGAGACGGCGGGTTTGGCACAGAGATCGGCAGTGTCGAAACCCTGCAGGAACGCCGCTTCCGCCCCGGCCTGGACAAGTGCTGCGCCGATGCCGGATTTCCTGGCGGCTTCATCGACCCAGACGGCGGCCACCCATGGCGAATATTGCGGCCGCGATTCCAGATCGCTTTCGATCAGATGGGCGGTGCCGAGGAAGGTGTCGCCGTCATGGGCGACCAGCGCCTGCGGCAGGCCGGTCGAAGCAAAATTCTCGTCGACAAGGCCCCGGATGAAAGCAAGTTCATGGCCGTCCTGGCGCCACCAGGCATTCCAGATGCGGACGGCAACGTCGCCAGCAAATTCCGGCCTGTCGCGAAGATCGGAGATGGAATAGGTCTTGTGCGTCGCCATGGTGTCAGCCTGATTTCGAAGATTTCAAGCGCCGGGTACAGCAAGCGCAAGCAACTAGCCTGCAGCCAAGAGATCAGAACAAAGGAGCCAACATGAACACCGCATTCGCATCCTGGCAGCTCCGGGCGGTGCTTTCGGCCGTCTTTGCGGCACTGACAGCGATCTTTGCCAAGGTCGGCATCGAGAACATCAACTCGGATTTCGCCGCGCGGATCGGGTGGTGATCCTGCTAGTGCTGGCGGGAATCGCGGCCGCCACCGGGCAAGCGCAGGCGCCGGATTCAATTTAGGGGAAGACTTATGCCTTCCTGATCCTATCGGGGCTGGCCACGGGCGCGTCGTGGCTGTGCCATTTCCGCGCGTCGAAGCTCGGCAATGCGGCGCAGGTGGCGCCGATCGACAAGCTAAGCGTCGTTCTTGTCGCGGTGTCTGGCGTCATTTTCCTTGGCGAGCGACTTGGCACGTCGAACTGGCTCGGCGTCGCGCTGATCGCGGCGGGCGCGGTGCTGGTCGCCACCAGGGCGTGACGGCGGAGCCGCTTTGGTAGCGGCATCAAGGCGGGAGATGAAGGCGTCGAAACGATGGGGCATGGCCGGTACGATTGCCTCTGTTCACGAATCGCTCTCGTTCCGATCCGCGGCGCGATTTGTTTCCCGCACTGTGGCAAAGCCATGGCGAAAACGATCACATCCTTTTGCAAGTGCCACGGCACCATGCCAATGAAGGGGTGAAAGCGAGGCGGCGTGCAGAACAACGAAAACAAGCGGGTCTATGTCATCGGCCAGACCGAGATCGCGGCGCGGCCGTTGACGCCGGCGCTCTATCTGGTGGCAACGCCGATCGGCAATCTCGGCGACATCACGCTGCGCGCGCTTGAGACGCTGGCCGGCGCAGACCATGTCGCCTGCGAGGACACGCGGGTGACGCGCGTTCTGCTCGACCGCTACGGCATCCGCCAGCGCCCGACCGCCTATCACGAGCATAATGCCAGCGAGGCCGGGCCGCGGCTGATCGAGGCGCTGGAGAACGGGCGCAGCGTGGCATTGGTGTCGGATGCCGGCACGCCGCTGATCTCCGACCCCGGCTTCCGGCTTGTCGGGCAGGCGCAGGAGCGTGGCATCCGTGTCGTGCCGATCCCGGGTGCTTCGGCGGTGCTTGCCGCGTTGACTGCCTCGGGGCTGCCTTCGGATGCGTTTTTCTTCGCCGGCTTCCTGCCGGTGAAAGACGGACAAAAGCGAACACGGCTGGAAGAGGTCAGGGCCGTGCCGGGCACACTGATCTTTTTTGAATCGCCGCGCCGGATGGCCGACACGCTCGCCGCCATGGCCGACGTGCTCGGCGCGCGCCAGGCAGCGATCGGCCGCGAACTGACCAAGACCTTCGAGGAAATCCGCACCGGCACTTTGGCCGAGCTGGCCGCCTACTATGCCGAGGCTGACACACCCAAGGGCGAAGTCGTGATCTGCGTCGCACCGCCCGAGGAGCGGACCGAGACGGCCGACGACGTCGACAAGCTCCTGTTGTCGCTGGCCAAGGAGATGCCGGCGTCGAAGGCGGCGGCCGAGGCCGCGCGGATGACCGGTGGGCAGAAACCGGCGCTTTATCGCCGCCTGCTCGAACTGCGCGAAGGGTCGGATGACTAACCGCCTCGCCCGCCAGCATGCTCAACGCCGCGGTCATCGCGGCGAGTGGCTGGCGGCATTGGCGCTGATGCTCAAGGGCTACCGCATCGTTGCCCGGCGCTACAAGACCAAGCTCGGCGAGATCGATCTGATCGCCCGGCGCGGCGACCTGGTGCTGATCGTCGAGGTCAAGGCGCGCAAAACGCTGATCGAGGCGATGGACGCCGTGGCCTACGGCTCTGAACGGCGTATCGAGGGCGCTGCCGATTTGTGGCTGGCGCGGCAGCCTGATTACGGCAAGCTGTCGGTGCGGTTCGACATGGTGGCGGTGCTGCCAAGGCGCTGGCCGGTGCATGTCGAAAACGCATTCCGGGGCCGGAACTGAGCATGGAGCGGCGCATCGTGCGACGCGTTGGGCCTTTACGCATGCGGCCAATGCCCTTAACAGGCCTCGCAAGCTCGCGTCGCGGGCAATAGAGGTTCGCGCCCGAGGGCGCTTGAGTTACTGGAGATGGCCATGTCCCTTCCCGACCGCCTGAGCAACGACCCGCGCAGCCCGTTTTTCAACGCCGAAGCGCTGCAGGCGGGTGTCGGGATCCTGTTCAACGGCAAGGAGCGCCAGGACGTCAGCGAGTATTGCGTCAGCGAAGGCTGGGTCCGCGTGCCGGCCGGCAAGTCCAAGGACCGCTTCGGCGAGCCGATCACCATCAAACTCAAGGGCACCGTCGAGGCTTTTCCGAAGCCTTGATCCAGTACGCGGCATAGGCGATCAGGGCTGAGCCGCTTTGGCTCAGCCGGTGATGTCGAAGCCTGCGGGGACGCCGGCCGGATCGGCCGGCTCCGGCACGACGCTGCGGGCGTCGGCGCCGGGTGGTCCCTTCCAGAATGCCTCAAGCATCGAGGCGACCGCTTCCTCCGAACCTGAAATCAGGGCGGTGACGGAACCGTCGCGCTCATTGCGGACCCAGCCGCGCAGGCCGAGGCGGCGTGCCTCGCGCTGCGTCCAGACGCGAAAGCTGACGCCCTGGACGTGGCCTGATATGCGGACGAGAACGGCTTGGGACGTGTCGGTCATTGCGGCCTCCAACGGCTGTGCCGTAATTCCCCTCCCCCTTGTGGGGAGGGGTTAGGGGTGGGGGTGCCTCCAGCGTCGGCGCGCCTCGATTTACCCCCACCCTGTATCCCTCCCCACAAGGGGGAGGGAGGCGCCAGCGTCGCGTTGCCCGATCCTTCGACAGGCTCAGGATGAGGCCTGGCGTCTCGTCACCCGCATCGGCAGCCCGCCCTGCGGCTGGGTGGTCAGCTTCTGCACCGGCCAGGGTTTAGTCTCGGCGGTGGTGTCGAAGCGAAAACGCGAGAGCAGGATGGCGAGCGCGATGATCGCTTCCTGCATGGCGAAGCTCATGCCGATGCAGACGCGCGGGCCAGCGCCGAAAGGCAGATACTGGTAGCGGTCGATCTTGTCGCGATTCTCGGGATGGAAACGTTCCGGCATGAAGGCGTTGGGGCGATCCCAGAGCTTGCGGTGGCGATGCACCGTCCACGGCATGACCAGCACCTGCGCCTTGGGCGGGATCCTGAAGCCCTTGTACTCGTCCTCGGCGATCGGCTCGCGGTTGATCGACGGCGCCGGCGGGTAGAGCCTGAGCGCCTCCTCGAAGGCGGCGCGGGTGTAGGGCATGGCGTCGAGCCATTTGACCGGATCGGGCTCGCGCGCCAGAACCGCGTCGATCTCCTGTTCGACGCGGTCGCGCTCCCATGTGGCTTCGGCGAGGCAATAGATGGTCCAGCCGAGCGCGCGTGCCGTGGTCTCGTGGCCGGCGCCGATGAAGGTGATGATGTTGTCTTCGATCTCCTGGCGGGAGAGCCCGTCGGGGCCTTCGGCACGCAAGAGCAGGGTCAGGAAATCCTCGGGCACGCCGTCGGGATCACGCGCCAGCTTGTCGCTGCGCATCGCCACCGTGTCGGTGACGATCTTGCGGAAATAGGCCATGGTCTTGCGGCCGCGCAGGCGGGTAAGGCGCGGCAGCCATTCAGGCGCGCGCAACAGGTCGAGCGGGTCGACGCGGCCCATGGTCTCGAACAGCCGGTCGATCTCGTGGGCGAAGCTGCCGGCCTCGCCTGCGATCTCGCCCGAAAACAGCGTCTCGGCCAGGATCTCGTAGGTCAGCATTGTCATGTCCTGGGCGACATCGACAGTGCCTGACGCGTCTTCGTAGCGTTTGACGAAATCGAGGGTGCGGGCCAGCATCGGCTGGGCGAAGCCGAAGATGTGGCGCGGGGTGAAAACAGGCGCCATGGCCTTGCGCGAGCGCTTCCAGACGTCGCCCTCGGCGGTCAACAGCCCGTCGCGCAGGATCGGCCGCAGGATCATCTGGCGGACGGTCGCCATCTTGTAGTTCCTGGCGTTGTCGACCAGCACGTGGCGGATGAGGCCGGGATCGTTGGCGATGACCAGCGGGCCGCCGACGCCCGAAACCGAGATCCACGGCTCGTTGTAGGACGGCTCGCCCCACAGCTCGAGCGGGTTGCGGTAGACGATGCGCATCATCTCCAGCGTCGAGGGCGGCTTGGTGCGCGGAATCGGCGCCGGCGGGACGAAGGGTTCCGGTCTTGTGTCCATCAGATTTGCCTCATCGCCTGAATGTAGGTGCCGCGGAGGCAGGCGTCCATGCGGCGGCGCATGATGACCGAGATGTGACCTGCAGCGCCGCGCCTCCCTGGGCCAGCAAAGGACGCTCTAACCCTTTGAATTGAGACACTATCCGTTTTCGAAACCCGGAAACGATGTCCGGGGTCGTGCATCGGTCACCAAAAGGTGCCTTCTTGCCACGGGAGGGTTTCAGCGCCTATTCCCCGCCGGTCACCATTAGATACCTGCCCACCCAAGGACTGAAATCTTGAAACACCAGCTCAACATCGTCGTGGCCAGCACCCGCCCCGGCCGCGTCGGACCCGTTTTCGCCCGTTGGCTCGAAGCCTATGCGCGCGAACACGGCAAGTTCGAACCTGTCATCACCGACATCGACGCCTTCGGCCTGCCGATCTTCGACGAACCCAAGCACCCGCGCCTGGGCCAGTACGAAAACGAACACACCAAGCAGTGGTCGGAAGCGATCAAGCCGGCCGACGCCTTCGTGTTCGTGACGCCCGAGTACAACTACTTCGCCGCACCGGCGCTGGTGAACGCCATCGATTATCTGTCCCGCGAATGGAACTACAAGCCGGCAAGCTTCCTGAGCTATGGCGGCGTTTCAGCTGGATTGCGCGCCGTGCAGTCGGAAAAGCTGCTGCTGACCTCGGTCAAGATCATGCCGATTCCCGAGGCGATCGCCATCCCGGCCTTCACCCAGCATCTCCAGGAGAACGGCGAGTTCAAGTCGAACGCGCTGATCGACGACAGCGCCAAGACGATGCTCAACGAGCTGTTCCGCTGGAGCGAAGCACTGAAGCCGCTGCGGGCTGGCTGACCACATTGTCGCCTCAGGACCACAGCTGAGGCGACGACCATCGCCTTTGCGGAAATTCAACCACTTGGCATGCAACCTATCCCTGACGGTGGCGTTTGGCCCATGCAACCAGTCAACAGGGAATACGTGTAGAGTGACATGATGAACTGCAAGGTGATGGTGGTTGAGGACGAAATCTTCGTTGCCACCGAAATTGAAAGCATGCTCGAAGAACTCGGGCACCACCCGGTCGGCATCGCCATGGACTCGGCGAGCGCCCTTGATCTGGCGCAGCATGCCGAAATAGCGCTTGTCGACCTCAACTTGCGGGACGGCCCGACCGGACCTTCGCTGGGCAAGATCCTTGCCGAGCAGTTTGGGGTGACAGTGCTGTTCATGACCGCCAATCCTTCGCAACTGGGCGACGGCATACCCGGCACGATCGGTGTACTGCCCAAGCCGGTGATGGACGAAGAATTACGCGAGGCGGTGCGATATGCCGTGGCGCGCCGACGCCGTTTGCCTGCCGATCCGCCAGCTCGGCTGAAGCTGTTTGCTGCGGACAATTGCAACGCCAGCGAGGATGGGCTTGGCGTGACGGCCTGACAGAGACGCGGCTGCTCGAGATTCGAGGGCGCTCCGGCAGTCGCCGTTGCGCCCTTTGTCGTTTCCGAGATCTAGCGCCGGAGCGTCACCGAGCGGTTGAGTTGTGCCACGGGCACGGTCAGTTCCACTTCAAGTCCGGCCTCATTCCACCGCCGCTGCAGCGTACCGCCAAGCTGGCCCTGGACACTGAGTGTGATCAGCCGGCTGCCAAAACCTTCGCCTGCGGGCGGGCCCGACACTGGCGCGCCGCCTGTTTCCTTCCAGACCATGCGGTACGTGTCGCGGTTCACGACAGCATCAACGACCACGCGGCCCTCTGCCTGCGCCAAGGCGCCATATTTCGCCGCGTTGGTGGCGAGCTCGTGAAACAGCAGCGCCAGCGGAGTGGCCGCTCCGTCGTCGATCGTGGCGTCTTCACCGTTGAAGGTGAACCGGCCGGAAGCGTCGCCGACATGCGGAGCGAGCAGAAGCTCGACCAGGGCGCGTAGCGAAGACTGGTTGTTCTGCGGCCGCGATGCCTGGCTGTGCGGCCGGACAAAATCATGCGCCTTGCCCATGGCACTGATGCGCTGCCTGAGCTGGTCGGCCAGAGGCTTGATATCGGGATAGGAGCGCGCCGAGAGGCTGATGATGCCGTTGAGCACCGAAAAGATGTTCTTGATGCGGTGGCTGAGTTCGTGCGCGACGATCTCGCGCTCTTCGGCAACCAGCTTGGTCTCGTGGATGTCGGTGCAGGTGCCGAACCAGCGGATGATCTCGCCGTCCTCATTGCGGATGGGCAGCGCCCGGCCCAGCGTCCAGCGGTACTCGCCATTGGCGTGACGCAGCCGGTACTCGATCTGGTAAGGCTCGCCGGTGGCGAGCGAATGGCGCCATAATTCCCAGGCGCGATCCTGGTCGTCGGGATGGAACATCCCTGCCCATGCCTCGCCATCCGTCGAACCTGGCGGCATGCCGGTGAATTCGTACCAGCGCGCATTGTAATAATCATGGAAACCGTCGGGCCTAGTCGACCAGACCATCTGCGGCATGGTGTCTGCAAGCGTACGGAAGCCGGCTTCGCTTGCGGCCAGTGCCGCCTCGACAGCCTTGCGTTCGGTGATGTCGATGACGACGCCCGGCAGGCGTGGATTGCCGCCGACAGTATCGAAAAACTTGCCAGTGGCGAGCACCCAGCGGATACGGCCATCGCCGTCAACGAGGCGGTATTCGGCCCGAAAACCGCCTCGGCTGGCGATCGCCTCGTCGGTCTTGCGCGCGACGAAGTCGCGGTCGGCGGGATGGATGCGCCTGAAGAAGCTTTCAGCCGAAATGCCCTCTTCCGCGGCGGTGAGGTCGACGCCGAACATTTCGGCGAAGCGCGAATCGGCAGTAACGATCCGGTTGGTCAGATCCAGTTCCCAGGCCCCGACGATACCGGACGCCTCGAGCGCCAGGGACAGGCGTTCCTCGCTGCGGGCAAGCGCCTTTTCGGCACGTACACGCTTGGTGGTCTCAGCAAGGATGGCGAATGCGCCAACCGCCTCGCCGTCGTCGTCGAGCAGCGGGCTATAGTCGAGCTCGAGCCAGACACGCTCGGCCGCACCATTGCGCCACAGCACGAGTTCCTGATCCTCGTAAGTCAGCGTTTCACCCTGGAAGATGCGGTCGATGACGGTATGGTTGAACTGCGCGACCTCGGGCCAGCTGTCGAAGACCGACGTGCCTAGGCAAGCCGGATGCCTGGCGCCTGCGATGTGGCGGTAGGCGTCGTTGTAGATCATCACGCCCTTGCGGCCGATCAGCAGGCACATCGGCATCGCCGATGCCAGCATGATGCGGATCGTCATGCGCACGACTGCCGGCCAGGAACTGATCGGACCGATCGGCGTCGACGACCAGTCCAGCGCTTCGATGAGCCCGGCGAGTTCGCCTGAAACGATCGGATTGGAAACCTTGTCGTCGGCCTTCAATGGTCTTGTGGTCGGCATAGGTAGGAATTTTCTCGGCTGAAATCTGTTGTGAAAGTGTCGTCCAGTAAAAATCAGCCCCACGGCATCAACCGGAAGCGGGGCGGCAGTATTGATGAGCCTGAATGCGCCAGTGCGGCGTTTGTTCCCGAACTCCGACAACATGAACGGACGAAAAATCACATAGTTTCATCCGCCTGCCAACAAACGGCAGCATCTCCCAAGGTAAGATCGGCAAGATGCTGCCGTCGGGTGGCTTCCGGTAGCAGGGGGCGGCATTTGGCTCGCCTATACGGCGGCCTGGTACAGGTTTTTGGAGCATGTCGCAGGCGCCCTCGAACCGGCCGAATCGTCAAGCCCAAGTGTGGGCCACCGCAAGGCGGCGCGGTGGGTGGTTATCCCCTCGCAAAAACCCCGTAAAACTTGGAAAAACCACACTTAACGCCTATATCTCGGGGACCAACGGGCGTGCGATTCGGGGCCGATTTTGCCGCGTCCTCCTGCGGCAGTCAGACGAAAGTTTTTCATGAGCGACCAGTCCGAGAACCTTCCCGGCGCAGAAGCCGAGTACGGCGCAGATTCCATCAAGGTTTTGAAGGGGTTGGACGCTGTCCGCAAGCGCCCTGGCATGTATATCGGCGACACCGACGACGGCTCGGGCCTGCACCACATGGTCTACGAAGTGGTCGACAACGCCATCGACGAGGCGCTGGCCGGCCACGCCACACTGGTGACTGTGTCGCTCAATCCCGATGGTTCGGTCACCGTGACCGACAACGGCCGCGGCATTCCGACCGATATGCACGAAGAAGGTGTGTCAGCGGCCGAGGTCATCATGACGCAGCTGCACGCCGGCGGTAAGTTCGACCAGAACTCCTACAAGGTTTCGGGCGGCCTGCATGGCGTCGGCGTCTCCGTCGTCAACGCGCTGTCGGTGTTCCTCAAGCTGAAAATCCGCCGCAAGGGCAAGATTTTCGAGATGAGCTTCACCCATGGCGTGGCCGACGCGCCGCTGCGCGAAACCGGCGATGCCGGCAGCGAGACTGGCACCGAAGTCACCTTCATGCCGTCGAGCGACACCTTCACCATGATCGAGTTCGATTATGGCACGCTGGAGCACCGGCTGCGCGAACTCGCCTTCCTCAATTCGGGCGTGCGCATCGTGCTTTCCGACAAACGCCATGCCGACATCAAGAGCCAGGAATTGCTCTATGACGGCGGCCTTGTCGAGTTCGTGAAATACCTCGACCGCGCCAAGAAGCCACTGATCAGCGCCCCGATCGCCATCCGCGCCGAGCGCGACGGCATCACTGTCGAAGTGGCGATGTGGTGGAACGACAGCTACCACGAAAACGTGCTGGCCTTCACCAACAACATCCCGCAGCGCGACGGCGGCACCCATCTCGCCGGCTTCCGCGGCGCCTTGACGCGCCAGGTGACCGGCTATGCCGAAACCTCCGGCATCGCCAAGAAGGAAAAGGTCTCGATCACCGGCGACGACAGCCGCGAAGGCCTGACGGCGGTGCTTTCGGTCAAGGTGCCTGATCCGAAATTCTCGTCGCAGACCAAGGACAAGCTGGTTTCGTCGGAAGTCCGCCCGGTCGTCGAAAGCCTGGTCAACGAGGCGCTCGGCACCTGGTTCGAGGAACACCCCGCCGAAGCCAAGACGCTGATCGCCAAGGTGGTGGAAGCCGCCGCCGCGCGCGAAGCGGCGCGCAAGGCGCGCGAACTGACCCGCCGCAAGGGCGTGCTCGACATCACCTCGCTGCCCGGCAAGCTTGCCGACTGCCAGGAACGCGATCCGGCCAAGTCCGAAATCTTCATCGTCGAGGGTGACTCCGCCGGTGGTTCCGCCAAGAGCGGGCGCTCGCGCCAGAACCAGGCGATCCTGCCATTGCGCGGCAAGATCCTGAATGTCGAGCGGGCGCGGTTCGACCGCATGCTGTCGTCGGAGATGATCGGCACGCTGATCACCGCGCTTGGCACGTCGATCGGCAAGGACGAGTTCAACGCCGACAAGCTGCGCTACCACAAGATCATCATCATGACCGACGCCGACGTCGACGGCGCCCACATTCGTACGCTGCTGTTGACGTTCTTCTTCCGCCAGATGCCGGTGCTTATCGAGCGCGGGCACCTCTATATCGCCCAGCCGCCACTCTACAAGGTGGCGCGCGGCAAGAGCTCGCAGTACCTCAAGGACGAAAGCGCCTTCGAGGAATATCTTGTCGACGTTGGCCTCGACGAGGCCTCGCTGACGCTGTCGTCGGGCGAAGTGCGGACCGGCCAGGACCTGCGCGCGGCGATAACCGATGCGCTCGGCGTGCGCACGCTGATCGACGGCCTGCACACGCGCTATTCGCGCTCGGTGGTCGAGCAGGCGGCAATCGCCGGCGCGCTCAACCCTGACATCTTCAACGACCTCGGCCGCGCCAAGGCGATGGCCGAAACGATCGCCCAGCGCCTCGACCTGATTTCGGAAGACATCGAGCGCGGCTGGACCGGCCATATCTCGACTGACAATGACGGCTCGGGCGGTTATGTGTTCGAACGCACGCTGCGCAGCGTCAAGGAGAGCGTTCATCTCGACATGGCGCTGATCAACTCCGCCGACGCGCGCGCCCTCGACCGGTTTGCCGGCCGTCTCACCGAGCTTTATGCCGAGCCGCCGATGCTGCGCCGCAAGGAAAACACAGAGACCATCGCCGGACCGATGGCGCTTCTGGCCGCTGTCTTCGCATCGGGCCGCAAGGGCCTGACCATGCAGCGCTACAAGGGCCTGGGCGAGATGAACGCCGAGCAGCTGTGGGAAACCACGCTCGATCCGAACGTGCGCACGCTGCTGCAGGTCAAGGTGCATGACGCCACCGACGCCGACGCGCTGTTCTCGCGCCTGATGGGCGACGAGGTCGAGCCACGTCGCGACTTCATTCAGGAAAACGCGCTCAGCGTCGCCAATCTCGACGTGTGATCCCGGCGTTTTTCTCCGCCGGTTCAAATCGCCCCCTTCGCCCAGCGGAGGGGGCGATTTTCGTTTCGGGGCGCTCCTTCGAACTCGATGGGCGTCTGTGAGCACAAAGTTCTGCCGAGAAGTACCCCCACCCCTTACCCCTCCCCACAAGGGGGAGGGGGACCGGTGGCGCTGGCACCAACTGGAGCAGTCTTCGATGATGTTGGTAGCGGGGTGGCAGAATCCCCCTCCCCCTTGTGGGGAGGGGTAAGGGGTGGGGGTGGCAGCGCTCACGATTATGATGGTCCTCGCTGCTTCGTGCACATTGCGCCGATGGCCTGTTGATATAGCTTGGCGGCTGAAATCAGCCTTGTAGGAAAGCCCCATTGTCGTCCCTTCGACGTAGCCTGGCCTTCATCACCGCCGTCGCCGCCTGGGCAGCACTTGGACTGCAGCTTGTCTTGCTGATTGGGCAGATGACGGGCAACGGCGCTTCGATCGCCGAGGCGGTATGGCGGTTCTTCGGCTTCTTCACGATCATCATGAACCTGATGGTGGCGGTGGTGGCCAGCGCGATGAGCGTGAAGCCATCGAGCCCACTGGCCGGGCCACGGCCGCGGCTGGTGACGGCGGCGGCGATCGTGTTCGGTGGCCTCGTCTATTCCGTGGCGCTAAGGGCGATCTGGCAGCCGACCGGCTGGCAGGCGGTGGCCGACCATGCCTTGCACGACGCCACGCCGGTGCTGTTTTCCCTGACCTGGCTCGCCTGGGAGCATGGCGGGCTCAAATGGCGGGATGCGCTGTGGGCGGCGGTGCCGCCGCTCGGCTACTGCGCCTATGCCTTCGCCAGGGGTGCCGCCGACGGCTGGTACGCCTACTGGTTTCTCAACCCCGAAGCGCTGAACCTCAAGCAGCTTTCAGCCAGCATCATGCTGCTGACTGCAGCCTTCCTCGTCATCGCGGTCACGCTGGTCGCGGTCGACCGCTTCCTGGCGCGCGGCCGCAGTGAGGCAGTGCGTCAGTCAGGCTCGCGCAGCCTGTAGCCGACCCCGGTTTCGGTGGTGATGTATTGCGGCTCGTCGGGGGTCTTTTCGATCTTCTGCCTGAGCTGGCGGACATAGACGCGGAGATACTGCACGTCAGCCGAACCGCCCCAGACATGCTCGAGCAGGAAACGGTGGGTCAGGACCTTGCCGGCGTGCTGCACCAGCACGCGCAGGATGTCGTATTCCTTGGGCGACAGCTTCACTTCCTGGCCGCCCAGCCTGACGATGCGCTTGACCAGGTCGACCGACAGCTCGCCGGTCTGGAACACCGGCTTTTCGCCCTGCTGCTGCAGCCGGTGGCGAAGGGCGGTGCGGATGCGCGCGGCAAGCTCGTTCATGCCGAAGGGTTTTGAGACGTAGTCGTCGGCGCCGAGCTCCAGCGCCTTGACGATGCCGGCCTCGTCGGTGCGGCTCGACAGGATAAGCACAGGTACTTGCAGGCCCTCGTTGCGCCAGGTGGCGAGCAGATCGTGGCCGGCGATGTCAGGCAGGCCGAGGTCGAGCAGGATCAAGTCGGGCTTTTCTTCCTTGACCAGCGCCATCGCCGTCTTGCCATTCGGCGCTTCGCTGATGGCGTAGCCTTGGGTGCCGAGCCCAACCCGCAACAGCTTGCGGATCGGAGGCTCGTCATCGACGATCAGGATCTTCACCAACGTGTTGGTCATGCAATTCTGTCCAGGTTTGGTCCGTCCAGGTTTGGCCGCTCGGCCGGCACCGGCATGGTGATGGTGAAGACAGCGCCGGGACGGTCGGCCCGGTTGGAGGCAACGATGGTGCCGCCCAGCGCCTCAACGAAGCCACGACAGATGGACAGGCCAAGTCCGGTGCCGGCGCGGACATGATCGCCCTTGCGGACGCGATAGAACGTATCGAAGATCCGTTCCAGATCGGCCTGTGGAACGCCGGGGCCCTCGTCCATGATCTGGATCGCCACCGACGCGCCGTCGGCCCAGCCGCGAATGCGGATCGTCGAACCTTCCGGTGCATATTTCGCGGCATTGTCGAGCAGGTTGAACAGCACCTGTTCGAACAACACCGGGTCAAGTTTCAGCATTGGCAGGTCGGCCGGCATGTCGACTTCGGTCTTGTGCTGGGCGGTGATCTTGGCCGCGCGGCGGAGCGCTGAGCCGACGATGTCGCCGGGATAGTGCAGCGCCGAATTGGGCTCCATCGCGCCCGACTCAAGCTTGGTCATGTCGAGCAGGTTGGCGATGAAGCGATTGAGCCGCTCGGATTCGTCGAGCACGGTAGAGACCAGTTCCGCCCTGCCCTCCTCGGGCAGTGACACGCCGAATTCGCGCAGCGCACCGGCCGCGCCCATGATGCTGGCGAGCGGCGTCTTGAGGTCATGCGAAATCGACGTCAACAGTGCCGAGCGCAGCCGGTCGGCCTCGACGGCAAGCTTGGCGCGGTCGACATCGGCGACGAGTTGGATGCGCTCGATGGCGACAGCCGCCTGGTCGGAGAGTGCGTCGAACAGGCGCTGCTGCTCGGGCGTGAGGATCGGGCCCTGGCGGTCATTGTCGAGACCGACGACGCCCACCGCCATGCGCCCGGTGCGCAGCGGCAGGTAGAGGCGCTTGGCACCCGGCAAGGTGTCGGCGCCGCGGCCGGCGGCGCGGTTGTGCTCCCAGGCCCATTTGGCGGCGGCAATGTCGGCATCGACGAGCGTGTCGTCGGGCGGATAGCCGGCCTTGACGGCGATGGTGCCGTCCTCGGGCAAAAGCAGGACGACGCGGACCTTGAGCATCGAGGCGATCTGGAAGGCCGTGGCCCACAAGACATCATCGAGCGTACCGGTGCCGGCGAGTTTCTTGGAAAAGAGATAGAGGTCCTCGGTGAGGCGGGCGCGCTCGCGCGCAGCCGCCGCCTGGCGCTGGACACGGCCGGTCAAGTTGGAGGCGATGACCGCGACTATCAGGAAAAACAGCAGTGCAATCACGCTTTCGGGGTCGGCGATGGTCAGCGTGTACAGCGGCGGCAGGAAGAAGAAGTTATAGGCGAGCGCGCTGAGCACCGAAGCAAACAGCGCCGGCCAAAGACCAAGCGTGACCGCCGACGTGAGCACCGCCATGATGAAGACGAGCGCGAGGTTGCGAACGTCGAGGAACTGGTCGAGCGCCGTGCCGACGACAAGCGCGCCAACAACATGGAGCGCTGCGGTCAGATAAGGCCATGGATCGAAGCGGCGGCGCTGGGGGGCCGTCTTCACGCCCTGCGAGGCAAGCGCTGTGTCCTGCTCGGCGCCCGACGTGACATGCACCGAAATGTTGCCGGCCTGGCGGATCAGGTCATGGGTGACCGAACCCTCGAAATATTCGCGCCAGCGCGACTTGGCCGGCCTGCCGACGACGATGTGGGTGAAGTTATGCGTGGCGGCATGGCGAACGATGTCTTCGGCCACCGACTGGCCAGGGATGGTGACGGCCTCGCCGCCCAACTGCTCGGCCAGTCGCATGGTGGCGGCGAGCCGGTCCTTGTCGGCCTCGGGCAGATTGGCCGAACGCGAAGTCTCGACATGGAGTGCAGCCCATGGACAACGCAGCCGGTCGGCCTGGCGCCGCGCATAGCGGACCAGCGAGGCGCCGCGCGGATGCTCGTCGACAGCGACAAGCACACGGTCGCCGGCCGCCCATGGCCCCTCGATGGCGTGGGCCTGCATGTGGGTGAGCAGTTGTTCATCGACGCGCTGGGCGGTGCGGCGCAGCGCCAACTCGCGCAGGGCGGTCAGGTTGCCGGGCGAAAAATAGTTCTCGATGGCGCGCCGCGCCGTGGTCGGCACATAGACCTTGCCTTCATGCAGGCGCTTGATCAGGTCGTCGGGCGTGAGGTCGATGATCTCGACGTCGTCGGCGCGGTCGATGATCAGGTCCGGGACCGTCTCGCGCACGGTAACACGCGTGATCTGGGCGACGATGTCGTTGAGGCTCTCGACATGCTGGATGTTGAGCGTGGTGTAGACGTCGATGCCCTGGGTCAGCAGTTCCTGGACGTCGAGATAACGCTTGGGATGGCGGCTGCCGGGTGCATTGGTGTGGGCGAGCTCGTCGACCAATGCGAGGGCGGGCCGGCGCGCGATGATGGCGTCGAGGTCCATCTCGTCGAGCTTGCGGCCCTTGTAGTCGACCGCCTTGCGCGGAATGACCTCAAAGCCTTCGACCAGGGCCTGCGTTTCGCGCCGGCCATGGGTTTCGACGACACCAATGACGACGTCGGTGCCATCGGCGAGCCGGGCGCGGCCCGACATCAGCATCTCGTAAGTCTTGCCGACGCCGGGCGCAGCACCGAGGAAGATCTTGAGACGGCCTCGTCCTTCACGCTCGGCTGTCTCAAGCAGCGCGTCCGGCGAAGGCCTGGCTTCCTTGTCCCTGATATCGTCTGGCATCTGTTCTTTTACAGTCTGGCGCGCCGGAGTTCTGACACCGCTGGAACTCCGGCGCGACCTTGTCAGGGCGCAATCGCCGCGTCGAGAGCCAAATTCAGCTTGAGCACATTGACCACCGGTTCACCCATGAAGCCGAGCTCGCGCGCCTCGACATGGCTATCGACGAGCTTGCGGATGACAGCTTCATCGGCAGCGCGCGCCTTGGCCACGCGCGCCACCTGGAAGTAGGCGGCTTCGGGCGAAAGGTGCGGGTCGAGGCCGCTGCCCGAGGTGGTGACCAGTTCCATTGGAACTGGTGCGCCGGGGTTGGCCTGCTTGAGCGCTTCCGCCTCGGTCTTGATGCGCTCGATCAGCTTGGCGCTGGTCGGCCCGAGGTTGGAGCCGCTGGAGCCAGCCGCATTGTAGCCATCGCCAGCGGCCGAGGGGCGGCCGTGGAAGTAGCGCTCGCCTGAAAAGGCCTGGCCGATCAGCTCGGAGCCGATGACCTTGCCGTCCTTCTCGATCAGGCTGCCATTGGCCTGGTGCGGGAACAGCACTTGCGCGATGCCGGTCATGCCGAGGGGGTAGATGAGGCCGGTGATGACGGTGAGCGCGGCGATCATGACGAGCGCGGGTCTGAGTTGCTTCAACATGATGGATGTCCTTTACACGAGGCCGATGGCGTTGATCGCCATGTCGATGGCCTTGATGCCGATGAAGGGCACGATGATGCCGCCGAGGCCGTAGACGAGCAGGTTGCGGCGGAGCAGCGCGCCGGCGCCGATCGGGCGGTACTTGACGCCTTTCAGCGACAGCGGGATGAGCGCGACGATGATCAGCGCGTTGAAGATGATCGCCGACAGGATGGCGCTCTGTGGCGTTACCAGCCCCATGATGTTGAGTGCGCCGAGCTGCGGATAGAATGCCAGGAACATCGCCGGGATGATGGCGAAGTACTTGGCGATGTCGTTGGCGATCGAAAACGTGGTCAGAGCGCCACGCGTCATCAGCAGCTGCTTGCCGATCTCGACGATCTCGATGAGCTTGGTCGGGTCGCTGTCGAGATCGACCATGTTGCCGGCTTCACGTGCTGCCACGGTACCAGTGTTCATGGCGACACCGACGTCGGCCTGGGCAAGGGCCGGGGCATCGTTGGTGCCATCGCCACACATGGCGACCAGCTTGCCCTTGGCCTGCTCCTCGCGGATCAGGCTGAGCTTGTTCTCAGGCGTCGCCTGGGCGAGGAAGTCGTCGACGCCGGCTTCGGCGGCGATGGCAGCAGCCGTCATCGGGTTGTCGCCGGTGATCATGACGGTGCGGATGCCCATGCGGCGCAGCTCGGTGAAGCGCTCCTTGATGCCGCCCTTGACGATGTCCTTGAGGTAGATGACGCCGAGCAGGCGGGCATCGCGGACAACGGCGAGCGGGGTACCGCCGAGCTTGGCGATCTCGTCCGATATCGCCTGGATGCCACGCACGGCTTCGGTGTCGACACGCGTGCCCGAGGCCGAAGCGGCGCTGGACTTGACGTAGTTGAGCACCGAATCCACCGCGCCCTTGCGGATGGAAGAGCCGTCGAAGTCGACGCCGCTCATCCGGCTCTGTGCGGTGAAGGGCACGAAGTGCGCATGCAGCGAACCCATGTCGCGAGCACGGATGCCGTAGCGATCCTTGGCCAGCACGACGATGGAACGGCCTTCCGGCGTTTCGTCGGCGAGCGAAGCAAGCTGTGCCGCGTCGGCCAGTTCCTGCTCGGTAACACCCTTGACCGGACGGAACTCGGTGGCCTGGCGGTTGCCGAGCGTGATGGTGCCGGTCTTGTCAAGCAGCAGCGTATCGACGTCGCCGGCGGCCTCGACGGCGCGACCCGACATGGCGAGCACGTTGAAGCGCACCAGACGGTCCATGCCGGCAATGCCGATGGCGGAGAGCAGCGCTCCGATGGTTGTCGGGATCAGCGTGACGAACAGCGCGACCAGCACGATGACCGGGATATAGCCGCCGGCATAGGTGGCGAAGCTCGGGATGGTGGCGACGGCGAGCACGAAGATCAGCGTCATGCCGGCGAGCAGGATGTTGAGCGCGATCTCGTTCGGCGTCTTCTGGCGCTCGGCACCCTCGACCAGCGAAATCATGCGATCGAGGAAGGTCGAGCCGGCAGCGGCGGTGATGCGGACGCGGATCCAGTCGGACAGCACCTGGGTGCCGCCTGTGACGGCGGAGCGGTCGCCGCCTGATTCGCGGATGACGGGCGCGGATTCGCCTGTGATAGCGGCTTCGTTGACCGAGGCTACACCTTCGATGATTTCGCCATCAGAGGGGATGATGTCGCCGGCCTCGACGAGCACAACCTGGCCAACCTTCAGGCTGGTACCGGCCACCATCTTGTAGGCGGTGCGGCTTTCGCCCTCGAGCAGCTTGGCCTGGGTTTCGGTGCGCGCCTTGCGCAGCGAGTCGGCCTGGGCCTTGCCACGGCCTTCGGCGACAGCCTCGGCGAAGTTGGCGAACAGCACGGTAAACCACAGCCACAAGATGATCTGGAACGAGAAGCCGAGGCCGTCCGCGCCAGTGATCAGGTCCTTGACGAACAGCACGGTTGTCAGCGCCGTGACGACAGCGACGACGAACATGACAGGGTTCTTGGCCAGGCTGCGCGGGTCAAGCTTCCTGAACGCGTCGCCCATGGCGGGGAGGATGATGCGAGCGTCGAGCAGGCTCGCAGATTTGTGGACACTCATGTGAGAGACTCCAGTCCTTTGGTTTTGCGGCGCTGCATCAGAACGTCTGGCCAACGATCATGGCGAGGTGCTCGACGATCGGGCCGACGGCGAGTGCCGGGAAGAAGGTCAGGCCGCCGACGATCAGGATGACGCCGGCGAGCAGGCCGACAAACAGCGGGCTGTCGGTCGGGAAGGTGCCGGCGGAAGCGGGAACCGTCTTCTTGGTGACCAGCGAACCGGCGATGGCGAGTGCCGGGATGATGACCAGGAAGCGGCCCATCAGCATGGCGAGACCAATGGTGATGTTGTACCAGGGCGTGTTGCCGGTGAGGCCGCCGAAGGCCGAGCCGTTGTTGGCCGCACCCGAGGTGTAGGCGTAGAGTATCTCCGAGAAGCCGTGCGGGCCCGGCGTGCCGACGGACGCCACAGCACTCGGGATCAGCACCGCAATCGCGGTGAAGCCGAGCATGGCGAGCGGCAGGCACAGGATGGCGAGAACGGCCATCTTGATTTCCTTGGCCTCGATCTTCTTGCCGAGATATTCCGGCGTGCGGCCAACCATCAGGCCGGCGACGAAGATGGCGATGATGACGAACATCAGGATGCCGTAGAAACCGGCGCCGACGCCGCCGACGATGACTTCGCCGAGCTCCATGTTGATCAGCGGAATCATGCCGCCGAGCGCCGTGAACGAGCCATGCATGGCGTTGACCGCGCCGCAGGAGGCGGCCGTGGTGACGACCGCGAACAGCGACGACAAGACGATGCCGAAGCGGACTTCCTTGCCTTCCATGTTGCCGCCGTCGATGCCGAGCGCGTGCACCAGCGGATTACCGGCGGCCTCGGCCCAGTAGGTAATGGCGACACCGGCGACGAACAGGATGCCCATGGTGGCGAAGATCGCCCAGCCCTGGCGCTGGTTGCCGACCATGCGGCCGAAGACGTTGGTCAGCGCCGCGCCAAGCGCGAAGATCGAGACCATCTGGATGAAGTTGGAGATGGCGTCGGGGTTTTCGAACGGATGCGCCGAGTTGGCGTTGAAGAAGCCGCCGCCATTGGTGCCGAGCATCTTGATCGCCAGCTGCGAGGCAACCGGGCCGACGGCGATGGTCTGTTGCGCACCTTCGACCGTGGTCGCGGCAACATAGGAGCCGATCGTCTGCGGCACGCCGAGCCAGACATAGGCAAGCGTCAGCACGACGCAAAGCGGCAGCAGCACGTAAAGCGTGCCGCGTGTCAGGTCGACCCAGAAATTGCCGATCGACTTGCCTGAAGCACGGGCGAAACCGCGGATCAGCGCCATGCCGACGGCGATACCGGTGGCGGCGGAAACGAAGTTCTGCACCGTCAGACCGGCCATCTGCACGAGATAGGACATCGTGCTTTCGCCACCGTAGTTCTGCCAATTGGTGTTGGTCATGAAGCTGACGGCGGTGTTGAAGGAGAGTTCAGGCGGTACCGCGCCCATGGCGGCGGGGTTGAAGGGCAACGAGCCCTGGAACCGCTGCATCGCATAGAGCAGCAGGAAGCCGGCGATGTTGAACGACAGCATGGCGGCGGCATAGCCGGTCCAGTGCTGGTCCTCGCGCTCGCTGGTGCCGGCAAGCCGGTAGAGCACGCGCTCGACGGGGGCGAGCACGGGCGACAGAAGCGTGCGCTCGCCCGTGAAAACGCGGGTCATGTAGCCGCCGAGCGGCTTCACGAGCAGAATGATGATCGCGCAGAACGCGGCGATCTGTATCCAGCCATTGATGGTCATTTGAGAAACTTTCCGTGCGAGCGCAGAGCGGTCAGAACCGTTCGGGGCGGATGAGCGCGTAGGTCAGATAGGCAAGCAGGAACACGGTCACTGCGCCGCCGAGGATGTATTCGAGCAACATTTGGCGTTCCTTCAGAGGATGTCGCAGGCTTTGACGTAGGCGAAGCACAAGGCGAAGAAGACGACGCCTATGGCGAGAACGAAGATGTCCATCTTCGAAGGCTCCTGTTCCGTTGAAACCTTGCACCGAGGGCACAAGGACCATGGCCACGCGCCAAACGACGGCGTCAGACATGCTGACGACGTTGGCCGGGCTCTGGATTTCGGAACGGAATATGGCCCCGGACCGCATTAAGGTTCGAGAGAGCGGGGCAGGCAAAGAAATAGGAATTGCATAAAGAAAACGGCCCCCGGGCGGGCGCCTGGAGGCCGTCTTTGTCGTCCGACTTGAGGCCGCCGCTTCAGCGGCGGCGGCAGGAGATCAGGCGAGGCCTTCAGCGCGCAGGGCCTTCTGCACGGCCGGACGGGCGGCCACGGTGCCGATATAGCGCTGGATGTTGGCGAAGGAGCTGAGGTCAATGCCGACATGCTTGGCCCAGCCGAGGATCGTCCAGAGATAGGCGTCGGCTGCGGTGAAGGCGTCGCCCATCAGATAGGCGCGGCCGTCAAGCTTGCCGTCGACAAAAGCGAGGCGCTTGGCGAGGAGTTCGCGGTTGATCTCCTTGGTCGCTTCGGGCGTGTTGGGCTTGAAGAAGGCGCCGAAGACCTTGTGCAGTTCGGTGGCGACGAAGGCCAGCCACTGCTGGACGCGGTAGCGCGCCATGTCGCCGGGCTTGGGCATCAGGCCGCTCTCGGGCTTCTGGTCGGCGAGGTACTGCACCAGCACGGAGGATTCGGTCATCAGCTCGCCATCGCCGAGGACCAGCGCCGGCACGTAGCCGTTGGGGTTGGTGGCGAGAAAATCCTGCTGGGTTTCGGTGGTCTTGGTCTTGCCGTCGACCTTGACGAGCTCGAGGTCGATGCCGACTTCGTTGGCGACGATGTGCGGGGCCAGCGAGCAGGCGCCGGGCATGTAGAAAAGCTTCATTTCGTGGGGAACTCCAGATGGTGGGTGCCCTCCCCTCGCATGCGAGGGCGAGAGGGCCAAGCATCCATCCGGTGAACACTCTGTTGCCGCCGGCGCGGAACGAGTGGTAGCGAAGTCGCGGTAGGTCAGACCGTGACGGTCTTCAGGCGCTCGGCGATCAACTGGGCAAGCCGCTCGGCGACCTCTTCCTTGGGCAAATCGGGCCATTCGTCGACGCCTGATTTGCTGACGATCTTCACCCGGTTGCGGTCGCCGCCCATGACACCGCCTTCGTGGCTGACGTCGTTGGCGACGATGAAGTCTGCGCCTTTCCTGGCGAGCTTGGCCTGGGCGTTTTTAAGCACGTCCTGCGTTTCGGCAGCGAAACCGACGACCAGATAGGGCCGTTTGGCGTGATGGCCGACGCCGGCGAGGATGTCGGGGTTCTCGACCATCTGCAGCGCCGGCGGCCCCTCGCCCGCTACCTTCTTGATCTTCTCGCCAGCAGAGGCAGCGGTGCGCCAGTCGGCGACTGCGGCGACGAAGATGGCGGCATCGGCCGGCAGCAACTGCTCGACGGCGTCGCGCATCTGGCGCGCGCTCTCGACATGGATGGTCTTGACGCCGGCAGGATCGGCAATGGTGACCGGGCCGGAGACCAGGCGGACGTCGGCGCCGAGCCGGGCGAGCGAAGCTGCCAGGGCATGGCCCTGCTTGCCCGACGAACGGTTGGCGATGTAGCGCACGGGGTCGATGGGCTCGTGCGTCGGCCCCGAGGTGATGATGATCTTGCGGCCCGACAGCGGCTTCGGCCGCACGTCCAGAAGCTCCTCGATGGCACCGACAATCTGCAGCGGCTCAGCCATGCGGCCCTCGCCGGCCTCGTTGCTCTCAGCCATCTCGCCCTTCATCGGACCGATGAAGTGGATGCCATCATTTTCGAGCGTGGCGCGGTTACGACGCGTCGCCGGGTTGGCCCACATGCGCGGGTTCATCGCCGGCGCGAACAGCACCTTCTTGTCGGTGGCAAGCAGCACGGCGGAAGCGAGATCGGAGGCATGCCCGTTGGCAAGCTTGGCCATCAGGTCGGCGGTGGCAGGGGCGACGACGATCAGATCGGCCTCGCGCGCCAGCCTGATATGGCCCACATCCTGCTCGTCCTGGCGGTCGAAGAGATCGGTGAAGACGTGATCGGCGGTGAGCGCGCCAACCGACAGTGGCGTGATGAACTCCTGGGCGGCAGAGGTCATGATCGCACGGACCGAGGCGCCGCGCTCGCGCAGCCGACGGATCAGGTCGAGCGACTTGTAGGCCGCGATGCCGCCGCCGATGATGAGCAGGATGCGCTTGCCAGAAAGGATCATGCGAGGTCCGCCGTATTCTCAGGCCGGCTTAAGCGCCGGTTGGATGTCGGTATGGATGAAATCGTCGCCCTTGAAAAGCAGCGGAAGACTGCGCGTTTTGGCGAGGGCGTAGGCAAAGCAGTCGCCGAAATTCAGCTTCGCAGCGTGTCCGGAACCCCTGCTGAATTTCACCCGCGCCGCTATGGCGGCGTCAAGCTCCTGCTCACCAAACGGAACGAGAGTAATCAAGGTGTCGGAAACCAACCCTTGCAGAAACGAAAGCCCTTTCGTCGGTGCAACGCCGGCCAGAACGAAAGCACATTCGAGATAGGTCGGAACTGACATCAACTTGCCCGGCGTTTCTTCCAGCATCCTGCTGAACACCAGAGCTTCAGGTTCGCGGCGAGCGATTGCCACGATGGCCGACGTGTCAATGACCATCAGATGCCCTCGTACTCGCCGCTGAGCGCATCGCTCAATTCCTTCTGCGAGTAATACTTGTAGCGGCTGTCTGTCGGCTCGTCGGCTTCGAGTTCAGCGGCCCGGCGCATGATCTCTTCGGCGCTGATGCGCGAGGCTGGGGCATGCTGATCAGCCACCACGTCCGACAAAAGCCGCCTGAGGGTTTCCTCAAGCGAATTGCCATTCTGCGCTGCCTTCACGCGCAACGCTTGCTTTACGTCCTCGGGTACATTCCTGATGGTGAGTGTGGCCATGGCAGCCTCCATGCAGTCATTGACAGCAATGTAGTCATTGACAGCACTTGCGTCAAACAACAGGCTCCAGTCAGACAATCTGCCAAGCGAGGAACACAAGCGTCAGCGCAATGACCCAGAGCGCGATGCGGCCGGAGCGGTTGTAGCGGGCTTCGGCCTTGCCGATGGCGTTGGCGGTCTCGGCGTCGAAACGCAGGCCATTTTCGGCCATGAGGTCGATCTGGCGCGACAGGCGTTCGGTGCGAGCAGCGAAGTCGGGGGCCTGGCGAACGAGCGACATCAGCGCGCCGAGGCCGTCACGGGCGTCGATCAGCAGACCTTGCGGGCCAAGATTGCCTGATATCCAGTGGCCGACCACCGGCTCGGCGGTCTTCCACATGTTGAAGGTCGGATCGAGCGTGCGGGCAACCCCCTCGACCACGACCATTGTCTTTTGCAGCAGCACCAGTTCGGGCCGCGTCTGCATGTCGAACAGCTCGGTGACCTCGAACAACAGCGTCAGAAGCTTGGCCATCGAGATGGTTTCGGCCGGCTGGCCGTGGATCGGCTCGCCGATGGCCCGGATGGCCTGGGCGAAAGCCGCGACGTTGTGGTGGCGCGGCACGTAGCCGGCCTCGAAATGAACTTCGGCGACCCGCATATAGTTGCGCGTGATGAAGCCGTAGAGGATCTCGGCGAGGAAGCGCTGCTCCTTCTTGCCGAGACGGCCGGAAATGCCGAGATCGACGGCGACGATGTCGCCCTTGGCGTCGACGAACATGTTGCCGGGGTGCATGTCGGCGTGGAAGAAGCCGTCGCGCAGCGTATGGCGCAGGAACGACTGGACGAGCGTCGCGGCAATCGCCTTGAGATCGTGACCGGCGGCGCGGAGCCCGTCGATGTCGTTGAGCTTGACGCCGTCGATCCACTCCATGGTGAGCACATCGCGGCCGGTGCGCTCCCAGTCCACAGATGGCACGCGGAAGCCAGGATCATCCCTGGTGTTTTCGCCGAGCTCGGAATAGGCGGCCGCCTCGAGGCGGAAATCCATCTCGATCTTGGTGGTCTGGGCCATCGTCTCGGTGATCTCGACCGGGCGCAGGCGGCGGCTCGACGGGACGAAGCGCTCCTGCAGCCGGGCGGCGAGGAAGTAGCTTTCGAGATCCTGGAAGAAGCGGCGGCGCACGCCGGGGCGGATGACCTTGACCGCGACCTTGCGCGGGCCATCCGGCGTCGCAACCTCGGCTGGATGGACCTGGGCGATCGAGGCGGCGGCGATCGGCGCATCGATGCTGAGATAGAGATCGGAAACCTTGCGGCCGAGCGAGCCCTCGATGGCCTCGACGGCTTCCGACATCGGGAAGGTCGCCATGCTGTCCTGCAGCAGCGCAAGGTCAAGCGCGATGTCGTCGCCGACGACGTCGGGACGGGTCGCCAGGAACTGGCCGAGCTTGACGTAGGAAGGCCCGAGGCGGGCAACCGCATTGGCGAGCCGGTCGCTGCGCACGCTTTTCCGGGCGCGACGGCGGGTGAACAGCTTGGCGACGCTCCAGCCGAACTTGGGCAGGCCGGTGAGCTGGTCGCCCGGCAACGCCGCGACCACGCCCTCGCGCACCAAGACCCAGCCCGCGCGCGCGAGCCGGAAAGACGCCCCAAGACTGCTCATCGCGCGCCGTCCGTCAAAGCTTCCAGCCCGAATGCAAAGCTGCAATGCCGCCGGTGTAGTTGCGGAAGGTGACGCGGTCGAAGCCGGCGCGCGTGATCATCGCGGCGAAGTTCTGCTGGTTGGGGAACTTGCGGATCGATTCGACGAGATAGGCATAGGGCTCGCCGTCACCGGTGACCGCCTGGCCGATGCGCGGAATGGCGTTGAACGACCAGGCTTCGTAGACCTTGTCGAGCAGCGGCATGTCGACCTCGGAGAATTCGAGCACCAGCAGGCGCCCGCCCGGCTTCAGCACGCGGTACGCTTCCGACAGCGCCACGTCGATGCGCGGCACGTTGCGGATGCCGAAGGCGATCGTGTAGGCGTCGAAGGTCTCATCGGTGAAAGGCAGCTCTTCGGCGTTGGCTTCGACAAAATCGGTCCTGTCGGCAAGGCCGCGCTTCTCTGCACGCTCGCGGCCGACGCCAAGCATCGAGCCGTTGATGTCGAGCACCGTGGCATGCGCATTGCCATGCGAGGCATCGATGATGCGGAAGGCGACGTCGCCGGTACCGCCGGCAACATCAAGGACTTTCCAGCCCGGACGCTTGGGCGGATTGAGCCAGGCGACCATGGCATCCTTCCACACCCGGTGCAGCCCGCCCGACATCAGGTCGTTCATCATGTCGTAGCGGTTGGCGACCTTGTGGAAGACCTCGTTGACCAGGCCCTGCTTGTCGCCCGCACCGACATTGCGGAAACCGTAGGAGGTTTCCATGCCGCCGACGGCCGTCGTCCGTTGTTCTGACATTTTGTTGTCCAATCAAATCCGGCGGGACCATAGCCGATCACACCAGCGGGCGCTATTGTTAGAGGCGCGGTTTTAGGCCGCGCCCGCGCCGACAAGACAAGGAACAACGAATGCCTTTGAAAGCCGAGCTGCACTGCCACATAGAAGGGGCGGCAGCACCAGAACTCGTCGTCCGCCAGGCGCAGAAATACGGCAAGGACGTCTCACCCTTCATCCAGAACGGCTCCTTCGTGTGGAACGATTTCACCTCGTTCCTTGCGGCCTATGACTTCGCCGCCGACCTTTTCCGAACCGAAGAGGACTATGCCCGGCTGTCCGAACACTACCTGACGAGCCTTGCCCGCGACGGCGCTATCTATTCGGAGGTATTCACCTCGCCCGACCACGCCATCAAGGCGGGGCTGTCGCCCAAGGCCTACACTGACGCGCTCGGCGAAGGCATGGAGCGGGCCAAGGCCAAGACCGGCATCGAGGGCCGCATGATCGTCACCGGCGTGCGCCATGTCGGCATCGAATCGATCGAGGCCGCGGCGCGCTTCGCCGCCAGGTGCAACCACCCGCTGGTGACCGGCTTCGGCGTCGCCGGCGACGAGCGCATGGGCGAGTTCGAAGATTATGTCCGCGCCTTCGAGATCGCCCGCGAGGCCGGGCTCGGCATCACCATCCATGCCGGCGAACTGATGGGCTGGGAGAGCGTGGCGCAGGCGCTCGACCACATCAAGCCGTCGCGCATAGGCCACGGTGTTCGTGCCATTGAAAACCCCGACCTGGTCAAGCGCATCGCCGACGAGGGCGTGGTGCTCGAAATCTGCCCGGGGTCTAACATCGCACTGAAGGTATTCGACAGCTTTGCCGACCACCCCTTCCCGAAGCTGCGCGACGCCGGTTGCAAGGTGACGCTGAACTCCGACGATCCGCCCTATTTCTGGACGACGCTGAAGCGCGAGTATGACATCGCATCAGAGCATTTCGGCATGGACGACAAGGCGCTGCTGGCGACGACGCGGACGGCGATCGAGGCCGCTTTCGTCGACAAGAAGACCAAAGCTGCCCTTCTGGCCCGCCTCGACGGCCAGAAACGCTGAATTTGGCCGACAAAACTGTGGTTCAAGGCTGGTGCGACATTGGTCGACGGCGCGCCAGCCGATAGAATGGCGCCAATTATCCGAGTTCCAGGAGCGTAAGCCATGACCGTGACCGTCGTCGACCATCCGCTTGTCCAGCACAAGCTGACCATCATGCGCGACAAGGAAACCTCGACGGCCGGCTTCCGGCGGCTGCTGCGTGAGATCTCGCTGTTGCTAGGCTACGAAGTGACGCGCGACCTCGAACTGACCACCAAGATGATCGAGACGCCGATCGAAACGATGGAAGCGCCGACGCTCGAAGGCAAGAAGCTGGTTTTCGCCTCGGTGCTGCGCGCCGGCAACGGCTTGCTCGAAGGCCTGCTCGACCTCGTGCCGGCGGCGCGCGTCGCCCATGTCGGACTCTATCGCGACCACGAGACGCTGGAAGCGATCGAGTATTTCTTCAAGGCGCCGAGCGACCTCGGCGACCGCCTGGTGATTGTTGTCGACCCGATGCTGGCAACCGCCAATTCGGCGATTGCGGCGATCGACAAGCTGAAGGGCCGCGGCGCCACCAATTTGCGCTTCCTGTGCCTGCTTGCTTCGCCCGAAGGCATCGAGCGCTTCACCAAGGCGCATCCGGATGTTCCGGTGTTCACCGCATCGATCGACCGCGAGCTCAACGAGAAGGGCTACATCATCCCCGGCCTCGGCGACGCCGGCGACCGCATGTACGGCACCAAATAGGCCTTAACCCACGGTTTACCGCCTTTGACATTGGGACGGCAGCGTTAAAGCCGCGATCACCTTGTCTGGTCTATCGTGACGCCTCAAATCAGGGCGTCACATGCTGCGTAAGCTCATCATATTCGGTGTCTGTGCCGGCGCATCCGCGTCGGTGCCGATGCTTTGGGACTCGGACGGCGAAAAGTTCAAGGCGCTGACCGAGATGGCAGCGGGCAACGACGCGCCGGCACCTCAGCCGATCGCGGTGAGCGCCGCCACCGCTTCCACCGCCGGCCGCAGCGTGACCATCGACGCCGACCTGCGCGGCCATTTCACCGCGAGCTTCAAGATCAACGGGCGCTCGATCGATGCCATGGTCGACACCGGGGCCACGCTGGTGGCGATCAATCTTTCAACCGCGCGCAAGGCCGGTGTGAAAGTCGCGGCCGGTGACTTCACTCAAAAGGTCAACACAGCGAACGGTGCAGCGCGCGCAGCGCTTGCGCGCATCGACAGGCTGCAGATCGGCCGGATCAGCGTCGACGATGTGCCGGTGGTGGTGCTCGAAGACAAGGCGCTCGACGGCACGCTGATCGGCATGAGCTTCCTGTCGCGGCTCAAGAAATACCAGGTCGAAAACGGCGCGCTGCTTCTGGTGCAGTGAGCCTCACGCCGCGGTCTGCTGGTCCGCCGTCCGGAAGTGGCCGGGCGGATGGCCGATGACACGCTTGAAGGCGCGGCTGAAGGCGGCTTCCGAATCGTAGCCCAGCCGTGACGCGACGACCGAGATGCGCAGGCGGTCGCGGACAAGCCACTGCCTTGCCTGATGCATCCTGACCTGGGTGACGTAGCGCGCCGGCGTCTCTCCGACGATGACGGCAAAGCGGTCGGCGAAGCCCGAGCGCGAGGCGCCCATCATCCTAGCCAGCGCCTCGACCGTCCAGTTGTGGCTCGGTTCGAGATGGATCGCGGCCAGCACCTTGCCTATCTTGGGATCCCTGACGGCGGCGATCCAGCCACTCGAATCGCCACAGCCGCGTTCGACCCATGAGCGGATGATGATGGCGGCGAGCACGTCGGCAAGCCGGGCGACGATGCCGGCGGAACCGACGCGCTCGAGCTTGACTTCGCGCGCCATGGTTTCGAACATGTGTGTGATGCCGGGGTCATGGGCCTCGAGCTCTGTGGTGCGCATCACGTCGGGCATCATGCCGAGCAGCGGGTGCAGGCCGTCGAGGTTGAAATACATGCTGCCGCAGAAAAGCAGCGTGCCCGGCCGGCAGCCCTCGGTCGACAGGCAGAAAACCTTCTCGCAGATCTGCTTGATCTCGTAGCCGTTGATCGGCGACGACTTGGCGCCCGGCTCGCTGGCCAGCGCATGCGCCACGCCGCGCGGCAAAAGCACGGCGTCGCCGCAGCGAAGCTCGACCCACTCACCCGAGGGCTGGCGAAGCCAGCAGGCCTTCTGGCCGACGAAGTAGAAACGCGCCGTGGCCTGGGCCGGAAACTCGATGTTCCACGGCTCCTTCAATTCCCAGCGGCCGTATTCGACGCCCTCCAGGCGCAAGCCACGCAGGATGTCAGTCAGCGGATCGGCAGCAAGTTTGGACGAACGATCATTCATGCTGGCGTTTCTAGCATGGAAACGCCAGATCGCCACCCCCATGTTGCACCGCACCGCAATCGGAGAGCCTCCCCCATGAACGATATCGCGACCGCAACGCTGGACGGTATCCCAATCCAGAAAGCGAAAACCGAGGAGCGCGCGGAACCCCTGTGGGGCGCCGTGATATCGCTGTCACTCGGCGTGTTCGGCCTTGTGACTGCCGAATTCCTGCCCGCCAGCCTGTTGACGCCGCTGGCGCAGGACCTCGGCATCACCGAAGGCACGGCCGGACAGGCGGTGACAGCGACAGCAATCATCGGCGCCATCGCCGCACCCACCATGTCGATCATCACCAAGCGCATAGACCGCCGGCACGTCATGCTTGGCCTGACGCTGTTGCTGATCGTCTCGAGCGTGCTTGCAGCAACCGCCTGGTCTCTGCCTTCGCTATTGTTCGCGCGTGTCCTGCTGGGCATAGCCCTCGGCGGCTTCTGGTCGATGTCGGCGGCCATCGCGATGCGACTGGTGCCGAGCGAAGTCTTCCCGCGCGCCATGTCGATCATCCTCACCGGCGTTTCCGTGGCGACCGTCTGCGCCGCACCGATCGGCGCCTATGTCAGCGACATCTGGGGCTGGCGCACCGCCTTCATGCTCGCCGCCGCAGTCGGTGTCGTGACGCTGATCGTCCAGTTCGCGACCCTTCCCAAGCTGCCGCCGGTGAGCGTGTCGAGCTTCCGCGGCCTGCTGGACGTCTCCAGGAACCCGATGGTCAGGGTCGTGCTGCTCGTCGTCCTTCTGACAGCGTCCGGGCATTTCGCCGGCTTCACCTATGTCAGGGCGTTCCTGGAACAGGTGCCGGTGCTCACCATCGAAAACGTCTCTCTGGTGCTGCTGGCCTTTGGCATTGGCGGCTTCTTCGGCAACTTCGCCGGCGGCTTCCTTGCCGAGCGTAACCTCAAGGCAGCCGTCATGGTCGCGCCCCTACTGATTGCGGTCTCTGCCCTGGCACTGCTGCTGCAGGGTGCATCACCGGTTGTTTCGGCCATTGCCGTCGCGGCGTGGGGCTTTGCCTTCGGCGCCGTGCCGGTTGGCGTGCAGACATGGATGGTGCGTGCCGCGCCCGACCAGGCGGAAAGTGCCGGCGGATTGCTGGTCGCGACCTTCCAGGTGGCGATCGCGCTAGGCGCCGTGTTCGGTGGCCTGCTTGTCGACAATGCAGGCGTTGCCAGCGCCTTCGCCTATAGCGGCGCGGCGACGCTGCTGGCGGCGATCGCGGTCGTCTGCTTCGGCGGGAAGCACGCAAGCTGACCGTACCGGACGAGCCTTTTGCGCTGCGTAGCTAACTTTTCCTGGAATTGCTTTAGCTGCGCGGCGCAATGCGTCTGGCGATGACCTTGGCGGTCGCCGGCCTTGTGTCATCGACGGTGTAGGCCGCCAGGACAGCAGCAGCGGCGGCCTCCGCCGCGAGCGGGCTGCGGGCGTGGATGCGTGCGAGCGCGTCGCCTTTCCGCATCTCGGCCCCGACCGGCACAAGCGCGGTGATGCCGACTGCGTGGTCGACCTTGTCCTCGGGCCGGGTGCGGCCGCCGCCAAGCGCAACGACGGCAAGGCCGATGTCGCGGGTGGCGATGCCCGACACAAAGCCGTTGCGCTCAGCCTTCACCACGAGTTCCACCTCTGCCTTGGGCAGGTACTTGGCCGGGCTCGCCACGAAGTCGGAAGGGCCGCCAAGGACAGAGACCATGCGGCCGAAGATGTCGGCGGCGGTGCCGTCTTCCAGCGCCGTGCGCGCCCTCGCCAACCCCTCGCGTTGCGAGCTTGCCCGGCCCGCCGACAGCAGCATATCGGCGGCGAGCGCCAGCGTGACCTCTTCGAGACGCGGATCGCGGAAGCGTCCGGTGAGGAAATCGACCGCGTTGGTGACCTCGACGGCGTTGCCGGCGGCGGAGGCCAGCGGCTCGTTCATGTTGGTGATCAGCGCGGTCGTCCTGAGACCCGCGCCATTGGCGACCTCGACGAGGCTTGTGGCCAGCGCCGCAGCGTCGCGGGCCTTTTCCATGAAGGCGCCATTGCCGATCTTGACGTCGAGAACCAGCGACTGGAGCCCGGCGGCGAGCTTCTTCGACAGGATCGAAGCGGTGATCAGTGGCACCGATTCGACAGTCGCGGTGACATCGCGGATACCGTAGAAGCGCTTGTCGGCAGGGGCGAGATCGGCGGTCTGGCCGATGATGGCGCAGCCGGTCTCGCGCACGGTGCGCCTGAACAGCGCGAGGTCGGGCTGGCTGACATAGCCCGGGATCGAATCCATCTTGTCAAGCGTGCCGCCGGTGTGGCCGAGGCCACGGCCCGAGATCATCGGCACATAGGCGCCACAGGCAGCGACGATGGGCGCGAGCATCAGCGAAACGTTGTCGCCGACGCCGCCGGTCGAATGCTTGTCGGTGACCGGGCCAGGCAGATCGGACCAGTCGAGAACGTCGCCGGAATCGCGCATGGCAAGGGTGAGTGCCACGGCTTCGTCACGGCTCATGCCGTTGAAGAAGACAGCCATGCCGAAGGCCGCGATCTGGCCCTCGGAGACGGTATCCGAGGCGATGCCGGCGACGAAGGCAGCGATCTCGTCGGCGGACAGCGCCTTGCCGTCGCGCTTGCGGCGGATGATTTCCTGCGGGAGCATGACGCCTTACCCTCCCCCTTGTGGGGAGGGTCGATCCGCGAAGCGGAGCGGGGTGGGTGTCGAGAGGCACACATCGGCAGCATTGGTGCGGAGGGCTACATACCCCCACCCCGTCTCGCTCGCCTTGCCTTGCAAAGCGCGCTCGCCGACCCTCCCCACAGGGGGGAGGGTAAGGGGAGCCTCACCCATCAAGCTGGCCCTTTTCGAACATCTTGCGCAGCACGGTTGCGAGGCGGCCGCCGCCGATGGGCGCCATGTCCTTGGTCTCGCGATGCGACAGCTCGGCACCGGTCATGCCGGCGGCAAGGTTGGTGATGACCGAGCAGGCCAGCACCTTGAGGCCGAGGAAGCGGGCAATGATGGCTTCCGGCACCGTCGACATGCCGACCGCATTGGCGCCGAACATGCGGGCCATGCGGATCTCGGCCGGCGTCTCGAAGGACGGGCCGGAAAACCACATGTAGACTCCCTTGTGCAGGTCGATTGCCGCAGCGGCGGCGGCTGCTTCGAACGACTTGCGCAGGCCGGCATCATAGGCCTCGGTCATGCCGACGAAACGGCGGTCTGTCGGTTCGCCGAACAGCGGGTTGGCACCGGCGAAATTGATGTGGTCCTCGATCAGCATGATCGAGCCGGGCAGCATTTCGGGGTCGACGGAGCCGGCGGCATTGGTCAGCACAAGCTGGGTGATGCCGATGCCGGCAAGCGTCTCGAGTGCCGGGCGCATGACCGAGGCGTCGCCATGTTCGTAATAATGCGCGCGGCCGGCCATCATGATGACCGGCTGGCCGCCGAACAGGCCGGCGACGAGTTCGCCGGCGTGGCCGGTGACGCCGCTCCTGGGGAAGCCGGGCAAGGCGGCATAAGGAATGCGGACGGCGTTTTCGACCTCATCGACGAGACCGCCGAGGCCAGAGCCCAGCACCATGGCGGTCGCAGGGGCGAGACCGTCGAGCTGCTCGACGAGACGATCGACGGCTTCCTTCATTTCAGGATCTCGCCTTCAAAGCCATAGGGCAGCATCTGGCCCATGGTCACCGTTTCAACGATACCGGCATCGTCGCACAGATACAGCTTGGTATCCGGGCTGGTGAATTCGGCAAGGCGCTGGCGGCAGCCGCCGCAGGGCGTGATGCGGGCCATGCGCTCCGCGACGACGGCGATCTCGGTGATCTTGCCGCCGCCAGCCATGATGTAATGGCCAAGTGCAGTGGTCTCGGCGCACCAGCCCTCAGGGTAGGAGGCAACCTCGATGTTGGCGCCGGCGAAGATACGGCCATCCTCGGTGCGCAGCGCGGCGCCGACCGGGAATTTTGAGTAGGGCGCGTAGGCCTTTGCCATGGCGGTGCGAGCCGCTTCAAACAGGTCGTGGCTCATCGCAGACACCTGTCTGAATGAGTACCCCCACCCCTAACCCCTCCCCACAAGGGGGAGGGGAACTTGGCGGTGGAGCTGCGTTGTTCCCCTCCCCCTTGTGGGGAGGGGTTAGGGGTGGGGGTAAATTCGATCAAACTCAGCGCTCCTTCACATAAGGCACACCACCGGCACGCGGCGGGATGGCCTTGCCGATGAAGCCGGCGAGCAGGATGACGGTGAGGATGTAAGGCAGCGCCTGCATCAGTTGCACCGGCACCTTGCCGATGATCGGCAGCGGCGTGCCCTGAAGCCGGATCGACAGCGCGTCGAGGAAGCCGAACAGCAGGCAGGCGAACATCGCCGGCACCGGCTTCCACTTGGCGAAGATCAGGGCGGCGAGCGCGATGTAGCCACGGCCGGCGGTCATGTCCTTGACGAAGCCGGCATTCTGGGCGAGCGCCATATAGGAGCCCGCCAAGCCAGTGAGGATGCCGGTGCAGATGACGGCGCGGTAGCGCAGCCAGGCGACCGAGATGCCGGCGGTGTCGACCGCGGCCGGGTTTTCGCCGACGGCGCGCAGGCGCAGGCCGAAGCGCGTGCGGAACAGCACCCACCAGGTGAAAGGCACGGCGAGGAAGGCGACGTAAGTCAGCAGCGAATGGCCCGACAGCAGGCCTGAATAGAGCTGGCCGATAACCGGCACGTCGCGCAGCGCGTCGGCGCCGGGCAGCTTGATCTCGCCGAAGCGGCCTTCCGGCGGCAGCGAGGGCGTGCGCCCGCCCTGCTGGAACCAGGCCTGACCGAGGATGATTGTCGAGCCGGCGGCGATGAAGTTGATGGCCACGCCCGACACGATCTGGTTGCCGCGATGGGTGATCGATGCAAAGCCGTGGACCAGCGCCATGCCGACCGAAACAAGGATGGCGACGAGCAGGCCGATCCAGGCCGAGGCGAAGACGGCGGCGGCGGCGGCACCGGCGAAGGCGCCGGCCAGCATCTTGCCTTCAAGCCCGATGTCGAAGACGCCGGCGCGTTCCGAATAAAGCCCGGCCAGGCAGGCGAGCAGCAGCGGCACCGAAACGCGGATTGTCGAGTTCAGGATGTTGATGAGCGCGTCAACGAATTCCATTTCAGGCACGCTCCCCTTTGGTCGCCGATATGCCGACCGATCGCGGGCTGAAGCTCGCGAAAATACCCTGGATCGTCGGCCGGAACATGTTTTCCAGCGCGCCGGCGAACAGGATCACCAGGCCCTGGATGATGACGATCATGTCGCGGGAAATGTTCGGCATCTCGAAGGCAAGCTCGGCGCCGCCCTGGTAGAGCATGCCGAACAGGATCGCCGCCGGCACGATGCCGACTGGATGCGAGCGGCCCATCAGCGCCACCGCGATACCGACGAAACCGGCGCCGGATACAAAGTCGAGCGGCACGTTGTGCTGGTCGCCCATGATCGGGTTCAGCGCCATCATGCCGGCGAGCGCGCCCGAAATCAGCATGGTGACGATGATGATGCGGGTTTCCGAAATGCCGGCATAGCGCGCGGCCTTCGAGCTGAAGCCGTAGGTGCGGATCTCGTAGCCGAGCCTGGTGCGCCAGATCAGCACCCAGACGAGGAAGGCCATGACCAGCGCCAGCAGGAACGAGATGTTGAGCGGCGCCGACGGCCTTACCTTGAGGCCGAATTCAGCCAGCAGCCAGCCGAGCTTGGGCAGTTGCCCGCCTTCAAGGAATTGGCGCGTCTGCGGCGCCATCGAGCCCATCGGCTTCAACACGTTGACCAGCATGTAGACCATCACGCTAGCCGCGATGAAGTTGAACATGATGGTGGTGATGACGATGTGCGAGCCGCGCTTGGCCTGGAGATAGGCCGGGATCAGCGCCCACAGCGCGCCGAACAGCGCCGAGGCGATGATCGCCATCGGGAAGACGACCCACCAGGGCAGCGTGCTGTCGAAGGCAAGGACGACGATGGCGATGCCGAGGCCAGCGATATAGGCCTGGCCCTCGCCGCCGATGTTGAACAGGCCGCAATGGAAGGCGACGGCGACGGCCAAGCCTGTGAAGATGAAATTGGTGGCGTAAAACAGCGTATAGGCGATGCCCTGGCCGCTGCCGAAGGCGCCATCGACGAGGATGACGGCGGCGCGCAGCGGATTTTCGCCGACAAGCAGCACGACGAGGCCAGCGACCGCGAAGGCCACGAGCAGGTTGATGAAGGGGATGAGCCCGTAGTCGGCCCAGGCCGGGAGCTTTGCGTAAGGCGTGCTCATTCGGCGGCCTCCTTGTGTTCGACGCCTGCCATGAGCAATCCAAGCTCGCCTTCGCCCGTTTCGGGTCCGCGCTCGCCGACGACACGGCCGGCGAACATCACCAGGATGCGGTCGGACAACGAGCGGATCTCGTCGAGCTCGACCGAGACAAGCAGCACCGCCTTGCCCTGGTCGCGCATGGCGATCAGGCGCTTGTGGATGAATTCGATGGCGCCGACGTCGACGCCGCGGGTCGGCTGGCCGACGACCAGCACGCCGGGGTCCTGCTCAATTTCACGCGCGAGCACGATCTTCTGCTGGTTGCCGCCGGAGAAATTGGCTGTCTTGAGCCGGGGATTGGCGGGACGGATGTCGTATTTCTCGATCTTTTCCTGCGCATCCTTCTGGATCGCATCGAGATTGAGGAACGGGCCTTTGAGATATTGCGGCTTGTCGTGATAGCCGAGGATCGAATTCTCGCTTTCATCGAAGGCGAGCACGAGGCCGACATGATGCCGGTCTTCAGGCACGTGGGCCAGACCACGGTCGCGCAACTCACCGGGGTCGGCCTGTCCAGTCAGGTCGATCGGCGTGCCGTCGAGCATGACGGTGCCGGAGACCGCCTTGCGGATGCCCGAGACCGCTTCCATCAGTTCCGACTGGCCATTGCCGGCAACACCGGCGATGCCGACGATCTCGCCGGCGCGGATGTCGAAGGAGACGTCGTCGACCATGGTGACGCCGCGCGAATCCCTGACGGTCAGGTTCTTGATCGCAAGCTTGACCGCGCCGGGCTTGGCCTCGCCCTTTTCGACGCGCAAAAGCACGCGGCGGCCGACCATCAGCTCGGCCAGTTCCTCGACGGTGGTTTCGCTGGTCTTGCGCGTCGCAACCATGGTGCCCTGGCGCATGACCGAGACGTTGTCGGTGATCGCCATGATCTCGCGCAGCTTGTGGGTGATCAGCACCACCGTCTTGCCCTGTTCCTTGAGCTGCTTGAGGATGCGGAACAGGTGATCGGCTTCGGCCGGAGTGAGCACCCCGGTCGGCTCGTCGAGGATCAGGATTTCGGCGCCGCGATAGAGCGCCTTGAGGATTTCGACACGCTGCTGCAGGCCGACCGGCAGCTCTTCGATGAGCGCGTCGGGATCGACCTCGAGGCCGTATTCCTGCTCCAGGCGGCGCAGCTCCGAGCGCGCCTTGGAGATCGAGTTCTTGAGCAGGGCCTCGCCTTCGGCGCCGAGGATTATGTTTTCCAGCACCGAGAAATTCTCGACCAGCATGAAGTGCTGGTGGACCATGCCAATGCCCGCGGCGATGGCGTCGTTGGGCGTCTTGATGGTCGTTGCCTTGCCGTTGACGCGGATTTCGCCGCTGTCGGCCTGATAGAAACCGTAGAGGATCGACATCAGCGTCGACTTGCCGGCGCCGTTTTCACCGATGATGCCGTGGATGGTGCCGCGCGGTATCTCGAGCGCGATATCGCGGTTGGCGCGGACAGCACCAAAACTCTTGTTGATGCCGATCAGTTCGATAGCTGCTTCCGCCATACGACCGTCCCACCTCAGGTTTCTTATGTTCTTGTTATGGCTTGCCGAAAGAGCTAGCACGCCGATACTGCCCTGCCAATCGGCTCGCCCGGTGACCCCAAGGAATTGACCGCCCCGCGGCCAATTTCGACGCGACTACCGATATGACGGCCCAATGAGGATCGCCCATGACCACGCCCGATGACCGGCTGACGACGCTGGAAATACGCGCCGCCGAACAGGAGCACACGATCGAGGAACTTTCCGGCCAGATCGCCGACCAGTGGAAGACCATCGAGCGGATGCAAAAGAAGCTCGATGCGCTGGCCGAACGATTTCTGGCGCTGGAAGAGCAATCAGCGCCCGACACGCCGGTGACCAAGCCGCCGCACTGGTAGATCCAGCCTTCCGATCAAGATTCGGCCGACCAAGATTCAGGCCAGACCGGCGGCGTCGGATGGCTGCCACAGTTCGATTGGATTGCCCTCGGGGTCGTGGATCCGACAAAACCGGCCGACCTCCGAGTCCCATTCCACTCGCGTTTCCACCGCGATACCACCCGCCTTCAGGTCGGACATCGCGGCGTCGAGGTCATCGACACGCAGATTGATCAACCATTGCTGCTCGGCGCGGCCAAAATATTCGGTGTCCTGACTGAAGGGTGCAAGGATTGTCGGCCCTGCCTGCTGTTTCCAGACCTCGCGCGAAATATCCGAGATGCCGAGGTGCGTTTCGTACCAGGCAGCGAGCGCCTGAGGGTCCTTGGCGCGAAAGAAGAAGCCACCAATTCCGGTCACGGTGAACATTGACTGCCGTCCCAAAAGACTGGGCCAAAATGACCCACGCCGCCGGACGATGCCCGGCGGCGTGGGTTTCGATTGGATTAGCCGATCAATAAGGGCACTTGTCGTCCGAGGTGTAGTCATGCACCTGGATGGTACCGGCGATGATGTCGGCCTTGGCCTTTTCGACGGCAGCCTTCATCTCGTCGGTGACGAGCGCCTTGTTGTTGTCGTCCATGGCGTAGTCGACGCCACCTTCCTTGAGGCCGAGATTGTTGATGCCGCCTTCGAACTTGTCGTTCTTGGCATCCATGAAGGCGTTGTAGACGGCGACGTCGACGCGCTTGAGCATCGAGGTCAGCACCTTGCCCGGCTGCAGGCCGTTCTGGTTGGAATCAACGCCGATGCCGAGCTTGCCGCCGTCGGCAGCAGCCTGGAGCACACCGACGCCGGTGCCGCCGGCTGCTGCGTAGATGACGTCAGCGCCCTGCGAGATCTGGGTCTTGGTGATTTCACCGCCCTTGGTCGGGTCGTTCCAGGCAGCAGGCGTGTCGCCCGTCATGTTCTGGATGACTTCGGTCGCACCGGCAGCCTTGGCGCCGCCGACATAACCGCAGCCGAACTTGCGGATCAGCGGAACGTCCATGCCGCCGACGAAGCCGACCTTCTTGGACTGCGAGGCAAGGGCCGCCATCACGCCGACGAGGTAGGAGCCTTCATGCTCCTTGAACACGATCGACTTCACATTGGGCTTTTCGACGACCATGTCGATGATGGCGAACTTGAGGTCCGGATAGTCGGTCGCGACCTTGTCGAGGGCCTCGGACCAGGCAAAGCCGGCCATCACGATCGGATTGCGGCCATCCTCGGCGAAGCGGCGCAAGGCCTGGTCGCGCTGCGAGGCGTTGGAGACTTCGAACTCGACATAAGCGATGCCGGTCTCGGCCTTGAACTTCTCGGCGCCGTTGAAGGACGCTTCGTTGAACGACTTGTCGAACTTGCCACCGAGATCGTAGAGCAGCGCCGGCTGAACATCAGCTGCAAGCGCCGGAAGGCACATGGCGGTGGCCGCCAGAAGGCCGAGGACGATACGTTTCATGTGATCCACACCCTGTCGGTTGTCTTTTTTGCAATCGCAGCGCGAGCCGTTCCTCCGGCTGCCGCACAGCGCATGGCGAGGATTTCTCCCCCCGCGCATCGGCATATCTTGCACGGGCCAAGACAAAATTCACGCGGAATCTTGACCTTTTGGAAAAATGCACAGGCGTCGCAAATGGCGTGTGAAACGAATGTCTAAACAGTGGCCTTCGCGGGGATTGCACAAGCAACGCCGGTGCCCTTCAGGCCACAATAGCCATGGGGATTCTTGGCAAGGTATTGCTGATGATCCTCTTCAGCGAAGTAGAACTGAGGCGCGGCGTCGATCTCGGTGGTGATCTTTTCCCGGCCGGCAGCCTTGAGCGCGGCCTGATAGGCATCACGCGAGGCAATCGCCTCGGCCTGCTGGACATCGGAGAAGGTGTAGATCGCCGAGCGATAGGTCGTGCCGACGTCGTTGCCCTGGCGCATTCCCTGCGTCGGGTCATGCGCCTCCCAGAAGATCTTCAGCAGGTCGGCGTACGACACTTGCACCGGATCGAAAACCACCAGCACGACTTCGGCATGGCCGGTGAGCCCGGTGCAGGTTTCCTGGTAGGTCGGATTGGGGGTAAGCCCGCCGGCAAAGCCGACAGCCGTCACCCAGACACCCGGCGTCTGCCAGAACAGGCGCTCAGCACCCCAGAAGCAGCCGAGGCCGAACATCGCCGTCTCGGAGCCTTCTGGATATGGCCACTTGAGCGGACGCTTGGAGATGTAATGTTTCGACGCGGTCGGGATTGCCCGCTCGCGGCCGGGCAGCGCTTCACCGGGAGTCGGCAGCTTGAGCTTCTTGTTCAGCATGTCGCTCAGGAAAAACATCTGCCTTCCTTCCTCGTCGTTGCGCCGAACCCTGTCGCGCCCAGGCTGCGGCCTCAGACCTCGCCGGTAAAGCGGCTCGCACGCCGCCTGTGGCCAATCGCGTAGAGCAGGAAGGCAAGGACGGCGAAAATCGCGAAGCCCGGCTGATTGAGCACCGGAACGACAAAACTGTCCCAGAAGGCCGGGCTGGTCTTTTCGCGGACGAATGTCTCGGTCGCGGCAAGCGTGGTCGGCGAGGCCGTCGACCAGCTGGTATCGAGCGGGGTCATGACCAGCCTCGACACGGCGACGGTGCGCGTCGCGTCGAGCACGGCCATGATGACGGCGACCGAGAGCGCGATTGCGGCGGCAAGACGGAACACGAAGCGGATCATCTGCGGTCCTGGATATCGGTTTCGAAACGAGAAATAGGCGGCGTGACGGGCGGGCGCAATCGCCAAGACGGCGAATTGACAGGCGTTCGAGGTCAGGCCACCGCCTTTGCCTTGCGGCGGTTGACCCGCCAGACGGCGAAAATGCCGCCGGCGACGGCACCGACCAGCATGCCGCCCAGGCCGATCAGCACAACGAAATAGCCGCAGGCGCCCTCGAAGCAGCTCATGTCGGTGGCCTCTGATATCCCCGTGCCGAGCGCGAGCCCAAGGCCCGCGCCAAGCGCTCCACCGACGATGATGCCGATGATCGCGGCCACGACCGAGACCAGAAGGCGCGGCCGCTCATGCGAGCCGCTGCTCAGCAGGACTGGCGGTTGATCCTGCCGGCGGACCAGCCAGATCATGAAAAGGCCGACGGCGATCTCGCCGAAATCCCAGACGAGGCCTTCAATGCCGAAGGCGAAGTCTGGCATGACAAGGATGTAGAGCTGCTTGGCCAACAGGAAGGCAACGATCGCCCATTGCCAGATGGTGAAGTTGCGCGGGAAGGCTGGAGAACGATTGTAGGCAAGGACAAGCAGATAGATGCCCCAGGCAATCGTCACCGCGCTGAAGCCGACCGAAGCATAGATCAGCCACAACACCGCCGTCGGCATGGAGAAATCCAGCATGATGGCGATGCTGGCGTCGATGCCGCGCGCGCTGAGCGCCATGACCAGGCAAAGCCAGGCTACCGGCAGCCAGCGCCAGATGTCCCAGCCGGACGGTTCGCTCTCGGACGACATCGAATCTCCCCTGCCCCTGAGTGCACTTTGCGGCAGAGCACCACTCAGTTGCAAGACAGGCGACCACGGCTCGCGGCTACCGCCTCGCCGCTGCGGCTCGCCCCATTCATGGCGCTGCGCGTGGCCGCGATCATTTGCCTGATAACATTTGCCATGTAGCGCTTGGCAAGCGGCGCAGGATCGACTAGATGAGCCCCGCAGCCGGACGCTCAAATTGTTCGGCGGCAGGCGATGGGTGTCCGGCTGGTTGGCTGCATCCGATGACGGCTCGACGAGCTGACGCCAAGGAGATGCGTGCACTCCCAACCGGCCCGGCATAACCAGCCGGCGCAAGGCGCGTATGCGGAGAGGTGGCCGAGTGGTTGAAGGCGCACGCCTGGAAAGTGTGTTTACGGGAAACCGTAACGCGGGTTCGAATCCCGCTCTCTCCGCCAGCTATGAAATTGCGGACCCCTATATACCGATTTGAACGGCGCTAAGCTGCAGCCTCGAAGACAGGAAGGCTTGCCTCGATCATGTCTGCGGTGCCCGTCAGGCTGATCCGGAAATCCGTGGGCCGGTCGAAGAGCGTTCCCGGCATCACGAAAACACCATGGTCCGCCAGCCTGCGGGTGAATCCAACCGAGTCGCCGCCCGGCGCGCGGCCCCAGAGGTAGAATGTGCCTTCTGGCTTGGTCATGCTGTAGCCCCATTGCGTCAGCGCGCCGTGCAGCCGATCACGCTTACGCTGCAGTTCGCCGATGTCGATGCTCATCTTTTCAAGATCGGCGACCGCATATTGCAGCGGCGCGTCGGGAAAATTCCAGCCGCCACCAACCTGCGAAGTCAACGCCGCCGCACGCAGGGCTTGCCTGTCAGCTTCGGGCATGGACGGGCAGATTGCGAGGTAGCCTATGCGCAGGCCCGGCGCGAGCAGGATCTTGCCATAGCTGTAGTCGATCAACGTGTGGGGATAGACGGCGGCGGGGCTGGTAAAGGGCACGCCGTCAAAGCGGATGCGGCGGTAGGGTTCGTCGGACAGGATGAAGATCGGGCGGCCAAACTCCGCCGACTTGCGGGTGAGCATGGCGGCGAGTTCCGTCAGGCGTTCCCGGCTGTAGATGACGCCCGTCGGATTGTGCGGGGTGTTGACCACCACGATCCGCGTGCGTGGCAAGATCGCGGCTTCGATGGCGGCCACGTCGAGGTCGAATGTTGCTTCGGCGAGCGGAACCGGAACCGGCACAGCATTGCGGGCGCGCAGCGTGGTGGCGTAGCAGAACCAGCCAGGCAGCGGGATGATGCATTCGTCGCCAGGGTCAAGCAGCAGGGAAAAGGCGAGCGCGATCGCACCGAAGGCGCCCTGAGTCATCGCGATGTCCTCGGGGTGGAACGGCAGCCCGAGTTCGGCGCCAAGGGCCTCGGCAATCACCGTGCGCGGTTCCTCTTCGCTGGTCTTGTAAGCGAACCAGTTCGCGCTTTTCGGCTCCATCCTAGCCTTGATCGCCGCCACCATCGCAGGCAGCGGCATTTCGTGCGGATTGCCGAAGGTGAGATCGGCGCGCACATCCTTGTCGCCGACGCCGTCGCGATAGCTGCTGAAGAAGCTGAAGACCGTGTCGATGGCGTCGGCCGAGGAAATCGCGCGCGTGGACAGAATGCTCATGGGGTCGCTCCCGATGCTCGGCAAAGCATGCGCTCGGGCAGCGCCAGAGTAAACGGGCGCTCAGGTGAGCCCGGCAACCCGCTCGCCTGGAGCGGACTCGACCGCTTCGAGCAGCCTTGGTGGCAGGCGGAGGTTCAGATTTCGACGATGGTGAGCGCCTGGGCGAACGACGCGAGGGGATGCGCGACCTTGGCGAGGCCAGCCATTCCTGACCGCCCAGCCACTGATCTTGTTGTTACTTCCTGGCAGATTTGCCAGCACCAGCGGACGCTGAACTTGCCGCAAGCTCAGCTTCTTTTTCCAACCGCAAAGCGCGCAAGCGCAGTGTCTTTTCCTCGCGCTGCTGAACGACCGCGTCAATCTCAGAGTTGATCCGGTTGCGTGCAAGGGACTGCGACTGCGTCTTGCCAAAGGCTGACTCGGCCTGTTCTCGTGCCTTGCTCTGGGAATCGGTCATGCTTGTTATCCCTAAAATTTCGAAAGAAGGGCTGAGCGCTACCAACAAAAAAGCCAGGCAAACTGCCTGGCTTTTGTAGTCTCGCGCCCTATGACGGTGCCAGTACATCCGTGGTCACCGAAGGGCACAAAGACCGATCAGGCAGCTTGCAGCTGGCCGGCAGACATCTTGCCCGACTTGTTGTCGCGCTCCATCTCGTAGGCGAGCTTCTGGCCTTCGACGATTTCACGCATGCCGGCGCGCTCTACAGCCGAGATGTGAACGAACACGTCCGGACCGCCGTTGTCGGGCTGAATGAAGCCGAAGCCCTTGGTAGCATTGAACCATTTCACTGTGCCAGTGGTCATAACAAACCCCTTTTCATGGCAATATTCATCGACAGCCAAGCGAGTGCATGGCTGTTTACATCGCGATTTTATTTGAAGGGATGTTCGTTGGCGCACAGTGGTTTTGCGCAATAACAAAAATCGAACAAGCAAATATCGACGGGTTTTATCTATCTTCATTATCCGTCGTTGTCAATTTTATTATTCTGCCCTCTGAAATGGACCGTTCCGCAGGTGGAAATTCCGACTTCGACGGAATGCGCGACTCCATCGAAATCGGCATCCCATTGACGGTCAAACATCGGTGTTGATCGACGCCTTGTCGGTCACGCCAACTGCGCCCGGTACCGCTACTTCAGCATGACGATGGCTTCGACCTCGAAGAGCATGGGGTCGATGGCAAGCTTGGGGACGGGCACCAGGGTCTGCGCCGGCAGTTTCTCGCCAAACATTTCCTTGACGTTCCTGGTCAACACCTCGAGCTTAGACATGTCGTGATCGACCACGAAGACCGTGAGCTTGGCGACCTGATCCGGCCGGGCACCGATTCCCTCAAGGGCAGTCGCCAAGTTTGCGTAGGCCTGCTTCACCTGGACGGCGAAGTCGGGCGACAAGGCTCCCGTGCCGTCCTGTCCGCCCTGCCCCGAAATGTAGGCCACCCTGGCTTCGCCGGGCACGATCACCGCCGTGCTGTAGCCATTCGGCGTCGGGTCGTAGAGCTTCGGCGGGTTGACGATGGTCAGCTTGAGATCACTCGCTGTCGTCGCAGTGGGAATTGCCGTGGTCATGATGATTAGCCCTCCGATAAACTGACGCTTGATTGCGTGTGACATGATCTTCTCTTGGCTTTGCGGACTGAGCGCTACGCGCCCTTGCAACCGGAACGATCGACTTTGGCCCATCGCTCGTACGACGTACCGTGCAGTGTCCGATTCATCGTATGGTACAGTGTACGAGTCAACCACCCGGCATCGACATTCCTGACGCTGGCTGCCAAAATCGCGGTTGCGACCAGCGAGGAAGACGAATGGCAGCCAAACGTAGCGGCGCCCAGCGCAAACGATCCCAACCCGGTGAGTTGCCCGAGACCGTGCAGAGGCCGGGCGGTGAACCGCCTCTCTCCCTGGATCGTATCGTGGCGACCGCGGTGGAACTGCTGGACGCCCAAGGGGTCGACGGATTGACCATGCGTCGGTTGGCCGACCGCCTCGGCTCGGGCGTGATGAGCCTGTATTGGCACGTCGATAGCAAAGAAGATGTCTTTGACCTAGCGCTCGACTCAGTGCTCGAATATCGCGGGCCACCGCAAGCAAGTGAACCTCAGGACTGGCGCGAAGAAGTCGTTGGCGTGCTCGAAGACTGGCGCGCCAGCATGCTGCGCCATCCCTGGTCAGCATCGCTGTTGCCGCGCCGGGCGCTCGGCCCGAACATCCTCGGTCGGCTGGAACTGCTGAGCAAGACCTTGTCCGGGGCCGGTGTAGCGGACGCAGACCTGAACGTCGCGATATGGTCGATCTGGAACCTTGTGCTGGGTTCCACCGTCACGCGGGCGAGCTTCGAGCTCTCGGACGACGACAGGGCCGCCGCGCAGCAGCGCCTTGCGCGCCGCAGCGAACGCTACCCGACAATCGAACGCTCTCGTCTGCTGTTGGACAGCGACTGGGATGGCACGTTCCGGAAAGGCCTCGACTTCCTGCTCGATGGCCTCGCCCCGCGAGGATGAACATTCGTCATTTTCCGCATGAGACGGTGGCTAGCGCTGCATGCACCAATTCTTGGGCAGATGCTTTGGCCTAGCCATGGACAGGCCAAAGCGGAGGGCCTCGTCGAGGTCTGGCGTGAGGTATGCCGTCTCCGGGTCGCCACCGAAATGGTTGACCCGATGGCTCCCGCCTCTCTTGCTCATGAGAATTCCAACCAGCCTTAGCTGCTCCTGCACTTCGCGATATCTCATTGGCGGCAACCCCCGACATCCCCCAGAAGCATTAGTGAGCACTAAAATTACATGCTGGGCAAGAATTGGATTAACAAAAGGTTAATCCGACCGTTTCGCATTCGAGGACATCTCCGGCCCCTCTTTCGGCGAGACGACACTACCTTTGCGCCATTTTCACATGCAATCACGAGCCCGGAGAGGGGCTTGCCAGAACCCAAAAGGGATAGCTCGGCATCCACGGGCGCTGCCAACCTTCGGCCGGCGGCTCTATTTGCTTGCTGGGAGGAACCCTGGGGCGACCAATGGGTTGAGGTGATGGAGCGAAGATCCAGAACCACCTTTTCGCTTCATCAGCGGGGCCTGCCGCGACCCCTCCCGGCAGGCCTTCGCTGTTTCACGGCGCGAGCGTGCCAGTCGACGTTGCGTGACGAAGCTGTCCGCCCCTAGGATGTTTGGCAGCTACGTCCACGGAAATGATGCCTTGCAGGTTTTGAAGCTGCACGAACCAACATATCCATGAACTCGACTGGACGCCCTCTCGGGTGATAACGCGGCCCCGTGCGGTCGCCGTCGCCGGCGCTTGGGAAATAGCGAGAGCAAAATTATCGATAAGCGCATCGATAAATCGCGGATACCTGCCAGACATGCCCTACGGTAATTCTGAACCTGGCCCTGGCGACACAGCCAAGGGCGCTGAACACCGGGGAAGACAAGCCTTCCGGAGCTGTTCAGAAAAACAAAACTGCTGGATGAAAAAAGCCAGCCCGTGGGGAATGTCATGATCCGAAAAAATGTGAGGAACTCTCTTTCTGCATATGCCCTGCTCGCCGCGTGCGGCTTTGCTGGCACGGTAGCCCAGGCGGCCGAAGTGACGGTTGCGGTTGGCGGCGGCGTAATCCAGGAGGTCGGCCGCGAGACGCTGTGGGGACCGGCGGCCAAGACGCTGGGCGATACAGTGCGCGAGGAAACCATCAACGACGCCTATGCCTCGGTCAAACTGCAGGCAGCAGCCAATGCCGTGACCTTCGACCTCGTCCAGACCAACGCCTTCCAGGCTGAAAAGGGCGGTCGCGAAGGCCTGTTCATGCCGCTCGACTACAGCGTCATCGACTCGAAGGACTTCATCGAGGGCACAGCGCAGAAATACTGCATCTCGGCGCTGATCTTCTCCTGGGTCATGGCCTGGAACACCGACGCCTACAAGGACAAGGCGCCGCAGAACTGGGCCGACTTCTGGGACGTCGAGAAGTTCCCCGGCCGCCGGGCGATGCGCAACGACGCCGAGGCGCAGCTTGAGATCGCGCTGCTCGCCGATGGCGTGCCGATGGACAAGGTCTACGAGGTGCTCCAGTCCGAAGGCGGCATGCAGCGCGCGCTCGACAAGATCGAGCAGTTGCGTCCGCATATCGCGGTGTGGTGGAATTCGGGTGCCCAGCACGCGCAGCTGATGAAGGACAAGGAAGTGGACATGTCGGTGGGCTGGAACGCCCGTTTCGAGGCGGCCAAGAAGGACGGGGCTCAGATCGACTACACCTTCAACCAGGGCGTCATGAGCATGGATTGCTGGGCCGTTCCTGTCGGCGCGCCACATGCCGCCGAAGCGATGAAGATGATCAACGAGATGTCCAAGCCGGAAGCGCAGGCGAAGTTTTCGGTCGGGGTCAAGTATGGTGCCGCCAACAAGCGCGCCTATGAGACCGGCCTGATCCCCGATGACGTGTCGAAGAAGCTGCCGACCTATCCTGAAAACGCCGCGCACCAGCTCGCGCAGCGCAACGAATGGTGGGTTGACCATGTCGGCGAAGCCCAGCTCGGCTTCCAGGAAATGATGTCGCGCTGAGCGCGGCAGGGAACGGCTTGGTTCGAACGACATGACAAGTGCTGCGTTCATTGAAATCCGCAATCTCTCAAAGGCCTATGGATCGTTCCGCGCCCTCAACGACGTCGATCTCGACGTCGGGCGCGGCGAGTTCCTGAGCGTTCTTGGGCCCTCGGGCTCCGGCAAGACAACGCTTCTGATGGCGCTTGCCGGCTTCGTCAGGCCTGATCGCGGGAAAATTGCGGTCGATGGGCGCGACCTTGTCCGCCTGCCGGCCAACAAACGCGGTATTGGCGTGGTGTTTCAGAACTACGCGCTGTTCCCGCACATGAATGTTGCCGCCAACGTCATGTTTCCTCTGCGCGTCCGCGGTGTCGGCCGCGCAGAGGCAGCCGAGCGCGCCAGGAAGGCGCTCGACATCGTCGACCTCGCCAGCATGGCCGATCGCGACATCGCCACGCTGTCCGGCGGCCAGAAGCAGCGCGTGGCACTGGCCCGCGCGGTGGTGTTCGAACCCCGGCTGATGCTGATGGACGAGCCGCTGTCGGCGCTCGACAAGAACCTGCGCGAGCAGATGCAGTACGAGATCAGGAAGCTGCACGACCGGCTCGGCCTCACCACGGTCTATGTCACGCATGACCAGCGCGAGGCGCTGACCATGTCTGACCGCATCGCGGTCATGCGAGACGGCGTCATCCGCCAGCTCGGCACGCCGGCGTCGCTCTATCACCGGCCGACGTCGCGTTTCGTCGCCGAGTTCCTCGGCGAGGCCAACATCCTCGAGCTCGATGCCGTGGAGAGTTTCGCCGCGCCGGAAGGCAAGGGCCCGGACTGGAAGCTGATGATCCGCGCCGAAGGCTTTTCGCTCTTCGATGCCAGCGGCCATGACCAGGTGTCGCTGAACGGCAGGCTGGCCCGCTCGGTGTTCCAGGGCGACAGCTGGCTCATCACCGTCGATCTGGCGAACGGCGGAGCCGTCTCGGCGCGCATTGCCGCTGCCGAGGCGGCGAATTTCAACCTGGCAGCGTTGTCCGAGGGCGCACCGCTCAAGCTGCATGTGCGTCGCGACGCACTCATCGCCGTGACCGACGCATGAGCGCGCCCGGTTTGACCCTGCCGGCCCCTATCGGCTCTTTCGACAATTCCGCCGTCTTGCGGCGCGACCGCAAGCTGGCGCAGCTTGGCTATTTCGGCCTGGCTGTTCCGGCTGTGCTGCTGGTCACCATCGCGATCGTCGTGCCACTTGCCGCCATGTTCTGGATATCGATCGCCCGGCCCGACGGCTCGGTGTCGCTCGACACCTATCTCAGGATCCTGAGCACGCCTGTCTATACGCGCTCGGTGCTGACGACGTTCCAGGTCAGCGGCATGACGGTGCTGACCTGCATGCTGCTGGGCACGCCGTTCGCGCTGGTCATGGCCAGCGTTGGCCAGCGGCTTGCCTCGATCCTGCTGCTGGTGGTGATGCTGCCGTTCTGGACGGCACTTCTGGTGCGCACCTACGCGCTGTCCGTGCTGTTGCAGCGCAACGGCCTGGTCAACAGCTTCCTGGTCGACAGCGGGCTGGTGTCCGAGCCGCTGCCGCTGATCAACAACTTCTTCGGCACGATCGTCGGCATGACCCATGTCATGCTGCCGCTGTTCATCCTGCCGGTCTACGCGGCGATCAAGCAGATCGACCACAACATCATCCGCGCCGCGGCCAGCCTGGGCGCCAGCAAATTCCTGACCCTGCGGGCGGTGATCCTGCCGCTGGCCGCCAATGGCATCTTCGCCGGTGCGGTGCTGGTCTTCGTGCTCAGCCTGGGCTTCTACGTCACCCCGGCGATCCTGGGCGGCGGCCGCGTGCCGATGATCTCGACCCGCATCGAGCAGAACGTCTCGGTGCTTTCGGACTGGCCGGCGGCGAGCGCGCTCGGCGTGCTGCTCTTGCTGTCGGTCGGCCTGGTGTTCCTCGTTACCTTCCTGCTCCGACGCAGCATCAAGGCCCTGGGGGGCGCGCCCAATGTTTGACGGTTTCGATGTCTCCTGGCCGCTGCGCCTGGCGATCGGCATCTTCACCGCGCTGGTGGCAGTGTTCCTGCTGGCACCTTCGCTTATCGTCGTGCCGATGTCGTTCTCGGCGTCCGAACTGCTGCAGTTTCCACCGAGCGAATTTTCGCTTCGCTGGTGGCAGCAATACTGGCAGTCCGACCTGTGGATGCCGGCGACCAAGACCAGCCTGCTGCTGGCGACTGTCACCGCCGCCGGCGCCGTGCCGATCGCCTTTGCCGCCGCCTATGCCACGACGCGTTCGCTCGGCTGGGCCAAGCTGCCGCTCTACGCCGTGCTGCTGATGCCGGCCACGGTGCCGCCCATTCTGGTCGCCATCGGCCTCTTTTTCGTGCTTGCCAGGATGCATCTCGTCGGTTCGTTCCCGGGCCTGTGGCTGGGCCACACGGTGATCGCAATCCCGACCGCCTATGTCATCTTGTCGGCAGGCTTCGCCCGCTTCGATTTCACCCAGGAAAAGGCCGCCCGCAGCCTCGGTGCGGGCTGGTGGAGGTCGATGTTTTCGGTGGTCATCCCGCAGATGCGCTTCTCGCTTTTGTCTGCCGCCCTGCTCGCCTTCCTGACGTCGCTCGACGAGGTCATCGTGTCGATGTTCGTCGGTGGCGGTGCCAATACGACGCTGACCAAGGTGATGTTCCTGGGCTTGCGCGACCGTGTCGACCCGCAGGCCGCTGTGATCTCGACGATCTGGATCGTGCTTGTCGCCATCGTCGTCACGGTGGTGTTCGGGCGCCAGCGGCAGGAGCATTCGTGACCGACCGGCGACCAGCTCCGGGCAGGACCGCACGCCCTTCCGCGCCGGCAGCTTTTCTGCCAAGCTGATGGCTCGGGCGGTGACAAATCGGTCTCGTGCAGCCCGCCAAGAGTGATGACCATGCCGCTGACAATTGACCGAACGCAACCGAGGGCCGTGGTGTTCGGCTGCGCGGGAACCAGCCTGAACGCCGCCGAACGCAGCTTCTTCCGCGCCGCCCAGCCCTGGGGCTTCATCCTGCACAAGCGCAACTGCGCCGATCCGGCGCAGCTCCGCTTGCTGGTGGCGGAGCTGCGCGAAAGCGTCGGCCGCAGCGATGTCCGCGTGATGATCGACCAGGAGGGTGGCCGGGTGGCCCGGCTGGCGCCGCCGCATTGGCGCGCCCCGCCGCCGGCCTCGCTGTTCGCTCAGATCGCACGCACCGACATCAAGCGCGCGCTTGACGCCGTCCGGCTCAATGCGCGCCTCGTCGCGGCGGAACTGTTCGACCTCGGCATCGACATCAACATCGCGCCCGTGCTCGACCTGCCGATCGGCAAGGGCGACCTGGTGATCGGCGACCGGGCACTAGGCGACACGCCCGAGATGGCAAGCATTCTCGGCCGCGCCACCTGCGAGGGGCTGCTGGCTGGCGGCGTGCTGCCCGTCATCAAACACATCCTCGGCCATGGCCGCGCCCGGCAGGACAAGTCCGAGGCGCTGCTGGTGGTCAACGCCTCGCTCGACGAGATGCAGTCGGCCGACTTCGTGCCGTTTCGCTCGCTGCAGGACATGCCCTGCGCCATGGCGGCGCATGTCATCTACCGCGCCATCGACCGCGACGCGCCGGCCACCGCCTCGCGCACGGTCATCGACGAGATCATCCGCGGCATGATCCGTTTCGACGGCGTGCTGATGAGCGACGACGTCTCCGATATCAGCCGTACCCATCCGATCGATGCCCAGGTCAGCGCCACGCTGGAAGCCGGCTGCGACGTCATCCTGCATGGCAGCGGCGACATGGACGAGATGCAGCGCGTCGCCGATGCCGCCATGCCGCTGTCGGAAAATGCCGTCGAGCGCCTGCACCGGGCCGAGCGGATGCGGCGGCGGCCTTCAGCGATCGACCTCGCCGAAACCGCCAGACGGCTGGAAGACCTGCTCAAGCCGCTCGGGGCGCGGGCCCGCCAATCGGGAACGACGCGCTCGTCGGAAATCGTCGGCAACGTCGCCAAGAAGATCGAACGCGACATCGTGCTCGGCCGGATCCTGCCCAAGGAGCGGATCATGGAGGACGAGCTGGTCTACGGCCTCGGCGTCAAGCGCCATGTCGCGCGCGCCGTGCTGCAGGAGCTGGCACGCACCGGGCTGGTCAAGCTCGAGCCCTATCGCGGTGCGGTGGTTCGCCACCTGTCGCCCGACGACCTCGTCAAGCTGCACGACGTCCGCCAGCTGCTGATCGCCGCCGCGGTGCAGCGCATCCGCCTGCCGGTGTCGCCGATGCTGATGGGCAAGCTCGAAGAGGCCAGGCAACTCCACCGCTCGGCGATTGCGGTCGGCGATCTCGAGCTGGCCTATGTCCAGGACCGCGTCTTCCACGACCTGTTGCTCGAGGCGACCGGCAACGAGTTCATCGCCCGCTCGATCCATGATTGCGATGCTGGCATGCGCAGCATCGACGCCGGCAGCCTGATGACCGACAACCTCGTCGAGCCGGCACTGGCCGAGCATGACGAGATGATCAAGGCGCTGGACGACCAGGATCTGGAGCGACTGGGCAAGCTGTGCGCGGCGCATTTCGACCGGCCGTTCGCCCATCACATGGCGAACGGCGTCCGGCACTGACAGTCAGAACCTGCCGCTCGCCCCATTGGCGGCATGGAACGGCGCGCGGCGGTCGTACCAGGGGCGCGCCCGTTCGAGTGCTGCCGCGAGTTCGATCAGCGTCGCCTCGCCAGCCGGCGGGGCGACCAGCTGGACACCAAGCGGCAGGCCCGAGCGGTCCATGCCGAGCGGCAGCGACAAGGCCGGCTGGCCGGAGACGTTGAACGGCATCATGTAGACCGTGTCCTCGCCCATTGCCGAGGCGTCGTAGGCGTCGATGTCCTTGGACATGTCGTAGGTGCCGAGCGGACGAGTGCCCTGCGGCAACACCGGCAGCAGCACCACATCATAGCGCGAGGTCAGCGTGGCGATATGGCGGGCATGCCGTCGCATTGCCTCGATGTCGCGGCTGTGCTGGATGGCGCTCGTCGCCCGACCGCGCTGGATCGTCGTCCAGATCGTCGCCGACATGTCGGACGGCTTGTTGGGAATTCCCCGCGCCCTGGCGTGATCGTCGAACTGTGCCGCCGTCTGGACCCGGATCATGCCGGTATAGGCACGCCACAGATCCTCGAAGTCGTAATCAAAGTTGAACGGCTCGACCTCATGCCCGAGCGCGCCGCACAGCCTTGCCGCATCGCAGACAGCCTCGTCGACGACCGCGCCGTTGGCATCGCCGCGCGGGTTGTTGAGGCTGAAGCCGATGCGCAGGCGCCGGTTGACCGGGGCGGTGCTGTCGAGGAATGAGGGACGTTCCCTGATGTAATAGGGCTCGCCCGGATAGCCGCCCTGCAATGCGTCGAGCATGGCCGCGGTGTCGCGCACCGTCCGCGACACGCATGAAGACTGGCCGCCGCCGAACCAGAAGTCGGCCGCCTCCGGCCCCGGCGAAATGCGACCGCGCGACGGCTTGAGGCCGACCAGCCCATTGATCGCCGCCGGCACGCGGGTGGAGCCCGCGCCGTCGCCGGCGTCGGCCAGCGGAAGATATCCCGCCGCGACCGCCACCGCCGCACCGCCGCTCGAACCACCTGGCGTCCTATCGAACGCCCAGGGGTTGCGCGCCGGACCATGCATCGGCGACTCGGTGGTCAGCGACCAGCCCCATTCCGGCGCGTTGGTCTTGCCGAGCAGGATGAAGCCGGCGTTCTTCGTCCGCTGGGTGATCAGCGAATCCGACTGGGAAACAGTGCCGGCAAACGACGAGATGCTGTTGGTCGAGGCAACGCCGGCCCAGGAGGTGTGCAGGTCCTTGGCGAGATAAGGCACGCCGGCGAAAGGTCCGACGGGCGGTGTGGCCTCGGCAAGGGCGAGAGCCTGTTCGAAGCAGCGGATGACGACGGCGTTCAGCGTACCGTCGAGCGCCTCGATGCGGGCGATCGACGTCTCGACAAGCTCGCGCGAACTGACCTCGCGCCGGCGCACGAGGTCGGCAAGTCCGAGCGCATCATAGTCGTCTAACTCCTTGAACGGACCGATAGGCGAACGCGACATCCACGCCTCCCGCTCAGATGCCGAGACCGCGCAGGAAGGCGCGGCTGTCGCGGATGACATCGTCTGCCGGGATCTCCCAGCCAAACAGGTGCGATTCATATTCGACCGAGGCGGCGCCGTCGTAGCCGAGCCGCCGCAAGGTGTCGGTGACGGCCTTGAGGTCGACTTCGCCAGTGCCGAGCGGCACGCATTTGAAATCCGGGTAGAGGCCGACCGAATCCTTGACGTGGAAGTTGCTGATGCGGTCGAACAGCAGTTCCGCCGCCCTGACAGGATCCTCGCCGCGGAGCTGGAAATGGGTCGGATCGAAAGCGACGCGGACATCGGAGCCGGGGATTGCCCGGAACAGGTCAAGATATTCGTCGGCCTTGGCGACGATGTGCATCGAGCAGCCTTCGATGCCGAATTTGACGCCGCGATCCCTGGCGTGGTCGCAGACCTCCTCCAGTGCCGCCGCCAGATGTTTGCGCGCGGTGGCCAGGTCCATGCCGCCGAAGGCGCGGCCAGTGAAGACCCAGACCACTGGCGCGCCGATGTCGCTCGCCAGATCCACGGAATCCTTCAGATAGTCGATGCCGGCGCGGCGTTCTTCCGGCGTCTCCTTGGCAAGATGCAGGCAGGCGCTCAGTGCCGAGATGCTCATGCCGGCATCCGATATGGCGCGGGCGACATCCGCCCGCCCGGCCGCATCAAGTGCCGGTGTCACATGCGGCACGAAGCCATTGCTCCACAGGTCGCCATTGAGCTCGACCGACTTGTATCCGGCCTGCGACAGCTTGCCCGCCAGATCGGCGACGGGCAGCTGGTGCAGGAAGGTGCTGTAGAAGCCGGCCGTGATCATGACCGGCCAGCCTTGGCCTCGAAATCGGGGAATGCGAAGGGCGCATCGTCGGCCAGCGGCAGCGACACCCACGAGCGGGCGATCTGCGAGCTGTAGGCGGCATGGACCAGCTCGGTGGCGCGGGCACCGTCGAAGCCGGTGGCGCCGATGCCGTCGCGGGTGCCGCTCAGGATTTCCTCGGCCATGCCGGCCAGCTGCTCGGCATAGGTTTCCCACTCGTTGCGCGGCGGCCAGATCGACAGCCAGCCATCCCAGGCGTGGCGGTTCTGCTTGGAGCGCGCGGTGGGGTAGACGGCCTTGCGGATCTCTTCCGGCAGCTCGTTCATCGGCACGGTGGTGTTGATGGCGAGCGGCACGTCGAAGAAGGGCGAGCCGGCATTGGTCCAGACGAACAGCGAACCCTTGGTGCCGTAAAGTTCGGTCGCGTCGCCGAGCACCGGCGAATAACGGTCGGCGATGAACGAGCCGCGCGCGCCCTTGTTGGTGCGGACCATGAGGTGGACGTTGTCGTCGACGACAGGCGGGATGACGCAGTGGCTGACATCGGCCACGACCTCGGCATAATCGTCGGCGAGCAGGTAGCGGAGCATGTCGAAGCGGTGGATCAGGTTGTCGTTGGTGGTGGCGCCGCCCGACTTTTCGAGATCCCAGCGGAAATTGCTGCCGTCGACCCAGTTGTCCCACTTCGCCGAGAACACGGTGCGGAAGGAGAACACCTCGCCGATCAGGCCGGCGTCGATGGCCAGCTTGGCAATGCGGATCTGATTGAGGTAGCGCTGGTTGAAGCCGGTCTTGAGCACGATCTTGTGCTCGTCAGCGATCCTGGCCATGGCAAGCGCGTCGGGATAGGTGACAGCCAGTGGCTTCTCGCACAGCACATGCTTGCCGGCGCGGGCGCAGGCTTCGAAATCGCGGCGATGCAGGTTGTTGGGCGTTGCCATGATGACGATGTCGATGGACGGGTCGGCAAGCATCTTGTCCAGGCTGGTATAGATGTTGGCGCCGCCATAGGCATCGGCCAGCGTCCTGGCGCGCGCTTCATCGATGTCGCACACAGCGGCGAGCCTGGTGGAGGCACCAGCCGCCACGGCCGGCGCATGGCCGTCGTGGACGATATTTCCGGCCCCGTAGAGGCCCACTCCCAATTGACGTGACATGGCAGTCTTTCCGCTTTTTCTGGCCGTAGGCCGGCATTCCCGCCCGACGGAGTCGGGCAAGTGCTTGCCGGTTTGGGCCGGGCTTTCAGTTGAAGTTAGGCGTGGCGCTCAGCGCGCTGCGATGACGGCGATTTCGACCAGGTTCTTCGGCCGTGCCAGCGGCGAGCCGACAGTCGCGCGGGCCGGCGTGTTGCCCTTGGCGACCCAGGCGTCCCAGACGGCGTTCATCTCCTCGAAGGTGGCGACGTCGGTGAGCCAGATGTTGGCCGACAGGATCTTCGATTTGTCGGTGCCGGCTTCGGCGAGGTAGGTGTCGATCTTGTCAAGGATCTGGCGGGTCTGCTCGGCGACCGAAGGCACCGGATCGCTAGCCGTCTGGCCGGCGAGATAGACCGTGTCGCCGTGGATGACGATCTGCGACATCCGCTCGCCCTGGCGCAGGCGTTCAATCTTGCTCATGTCTTGCTCTCTTTCATTATTTGCCGGAAGTCGTTGGCTCCGGTGATCAGGAAATTGTTGGCGTGCTCGTAGAGAAAGCGGCAGCCGCCGCTGACGAAGGCGGCGACTGTGTCGCGCGTCACCAGCGTGCCCGGCACCTTGCCGACGGCGCGGATTCTTGAAGCGCAGTCGAGGACAAGGCGCTTGACGTCGGGATGGTGGGTCTGGCCGTTCAGCCCCATCGAATGCGACAGGTCGTTCGGGCCCATGAAGAACACATCGATGCCTTCGACGGCGACGATGGCATCGAGGTTCTCCACCGCCTCGAGCGACTCGATCATCGCAACGACCACGGTGTCATCATGGTTCTGCGGCCGGGCACGGCGGACGGCGGCAACGATGCTGCGGGCGCCGTCGGCATCATCGACATGTGGCACGATCAGCCCGCCGGCACCGGCATCGAGGTAGCGGGTCAGCAGATGGTCGAGATTGGCCTCGGGCCGGACGATGGACTGCAAGCCTGCGGCACGCGCGGCGCGACACATGTCCTGCACGGTCTGGATCGAGGCCGTGCCATGCTCGCAATCGATGAAAACGCCGTCGACCCCAAGCCGGCCGAGAAACTCGGTCAGGGCCGGCGAGGGATGATCGGGATTGACGACGACGACCGGCTCGTCGCGCTGAAGGCGCTGCTTGAACGGATTTGGCATGATGTGCCCCTCAGCCGATGGCGATGGAAAAGACATGGCCGATGCCACGGGGAAGCGGATGCGCGCGCCAGCTGTCGCCGGCGTCGTCGCTCAGGAAGACATGGCCGAACTTGTCCGAGCAGACGAGCCGCCGCGGATCGACCGGGTCGACAGCCATGGCGAAGACGGTGCTCTTGAGCGGCGCGCCGAGGTCCAGGCGATGGAAGCTCGCCCCGCCATCCGTCGAGCGGAAGAAGCCGCCGAGGTCGCCATCGAAGTCGTTGCCGGCGCCGAGATAAAGTGTATCGGCGGGACCCTGACCGAGGACGCGGCAATAGGAGCCTTTTTCGCGCAGTGCCGGCACCGGCAGCTTGCTCCAGCGGTGGCCAAAGTCGCTGCTCTGGAAAGCGCCGACGCGTGTCGTCACCGACACCTTGCCCTGGCTATCGACAAGTACCGAGTGCAGGTCGACGGCGTCCTCGACGACATAGAGGCCGTCGAGTGCCTGGCGCCAGCTGCGGCCGGCGTCTTCCGACATGATCAGCCCGCCGATCTCGATGCTGGCGTAGATCCTGTCGGTATTGCTGGGGTCGACGGCGATCCGGGTGATGCGCCGCGGCATGTCAGCGGCAATGGCGGGGTAGCCAACCGAAACATCGAGGTTGCGCCAGGTGCGGCCGTTGTCAGTCGACTTGAAGATCGCCGCCGGCTCGTAGCCGGCGAACAGCGTGTCCGGTTCGTGCGGATGGCGGGTCAGCGACCACACCGCGAACTCAGGCTTCGGCGCGTCGAGCCGGGCCCAGCTGTCGCCATGGTCGGCGCTTGCGAAGATACCGTCCTGCGAGGCGGCGAGCACTTCGCCTGGACGCCTTGGGTCGGCGAGCAGCGCAAATGTCTGCGGCGCGTCGGGAAAGCCTGTTTCGATGCGCTCCCAGGCGCCACTGTTTCGGCTGCGCAGCAGGCCAGAACTCATGAAGCGGCCGGGATCGGTGTCGCCGGCGAGCCCCGCATAAAGGGTTGTGGTCATTGGAGGTCAGTAGCTTTCGGGGTCGGTCGAATAGTCGACTACGGGCGCATCCTTGATGCCGAAGGCCATGGCCAGCGCCCGGATGCCGTTGTGCTCATGCGCCGGCTTGATCGAGTGCCGCGCATTGGGAGGGATCTTGACCAGATCGCCGGGGCCGATCTCGCGGGTTTCGTCCTCGATGGTCATCAGCGCCCGGCCGGAGAGCATGAAATAGAACTCATAGGTCGGGTGGTGGTGGGTGTTGACCTCGCCTCCGGCGCGGATCTCGAACTCGCTGATCAGCTCGAGATGGCCACCCAGCGTCTCGTTCCGCATCTCGCGCGGCGGCACCAGCCACCACACCGGCGTCGTGCCCTGGTGCTCAAGTGTCGGTCGCGTGAAATCGCTCGAGCGGATGTCCATCGGAGCGCCCCCTTTAGCCGGCCAATGCTGATCTTGTTATCTGGGCCTCGGCGGCCCTGCGATGGATCGGACCTTACGAACGGCCCCCGGCGCTGGCCAGAAAAGGGTTATCGCCAACTTTATTGATAAGCCGCACCGCGCTTGGGCGCCGGCCGAAGGCCACCTGCGGATACGCTCAATTCCCGGCGCCGGTGCCCATGCGGTCGCGCTTCATGCTCGACGCATGAATTGTGGTGTGTCATTCTCATGTTTCTTTGGCGCTTTTCTTGATTAAAGAAGTCAACAATGTTAGAGGCCCGGCACGACACCTGCCTTTGAGTCATTTGCGTTGCGATCGGAGACTGCGGACATGAGAAGCATCTGGGGCATCACAAGCACCGGGACGGCTTTCGGGTCGCAAGCTCCGCAGCGGGCCCGACGCGTCATCGCAGCGGCGGTGTGCATCACGCTGAGCACTGGCGCGGCATTCGCCCAGCAGGCCGCGCCGACCACTGTCGAGCCGACGGCACCTGCAGCGACGGCTCCGCTGGCGGCAGCAACTCAGCCGGCGGCAGCTGTTGTTGGCCCGACCGCCCAGCCCGCGCCGGCCGATGCTTCCAATGCTCCAGCGAATTCGGGCGCACCCGCAGCTGAAGCGACCCAGCCACGTGTCAGCGCCGTGGCGCAGCCAGGCGGCAACGTCGCAGCGCAGCCGGGCCAGGCTAGCGGCGATCCGGCGGCCGCTGCACCCGCGCGCCCCGAAGCCGGGCAGACAGCAGTCTCGACAACCATCGACACGACAGTTGGCGCGCCTGCCAGCACGGACGTGCCCAAGAGCCTGTTGCCGCACGATTTGTCGCCATGGGGTATGTTCATGGCCGCCGACTGGGTGGTCAAAGGCGTGATGATCGGCCTTGCCTTCGCCTCGCTGATCACCTGGACCGTCTGGCTTGCCAAGTCGCTCGAGATCGCAGCCAGCAAGGCGCGGCTGAAGAAGGCGCTGCGCGGCATCCTGCATGCCCGCAGGCTTGCCGACGCGTCGCAGGCCCTCGGTGACCGCGCTGGCATCGGCAGCGTGCTGGTTCGCGCCGCCGTCGAGGAGTTCGAGATGTCTGGCCACGAATTCGGCCATGCCGACGCCTCGGGCATCAAGGAGCGCGTCGAATCGCGGCTGATGCGCATCCAGGCGCAGGCCGGCCGCCGGCTCAGCCGCGGCACCGGCGTGCTTGCCACCATCGGCTCGACCGCACCCTTCGTCGGCCTGTTCGGTACCGTCTGGGGCATCATGAACTCGTTCATCGGCATCTCGGAATCGCAGACCACCAACCTCGCGGTTGTCGCACCCGGCATCGCCGAAGCACTGCTGGCGACCGCCGTCGGCCTGATCGCCGCCATCCCGGCTGTGGTGATCTACAACGTCTTCGCCCGCTCGATCACCGGCTACCGCCAGGGCCTCGCCGACGCCGCCGCAGGCGTGCAGCGCCTGGTCAGCCGCGATCTCGACCGCCAGACGCAGCGCGCCGAGCGCTCGCAGCCGGCGAATGAAGCCGTGCGCGGCAACGGGCGCCTGGCGCCCGCGGTCGCTGTGTAGGAGACGGGCCATGGCCGGCGGCATCAGACAGCAGGTTGACGAGGACGATCTCCAGGAGAACCACGAGATCAACGTGACGCCGTTCATCGACGTCATGCTGGTGCTGCTGATCATCTTCATGGTGGCAGCGCCGCTGGCGACCGTCGACGTCAATGTCGACCTGCCGGCATCGACGGCGACCGCGACGCCGCGCCCCGAAGAGCCGCTCTACGTGACGCTGAAGGAAGACCTCAGCATCTCGATCGGCCAGGACACGGTTGCCCGCACCGCTTTCCAGCAGCAGCTCGACATTGCCGCCAAGAGCGACAAGGAAAGCCGCATCTTCCTGCGCGCCGACCGTGGCGTCGACTATGGCGAGCTGATGGAAGTGATGAACCTGATGCGCGGCGCCGGCTACCTCAAGATCGCCCTCGTCGGGCTTGAGCAGGTGCAAGCCACCCCGCCCGCGACCAGTGAGGGTCAACCGCAATGAGCGCGGCAACTCACGAGGCCTTCAGCTTCGGCGGCATCAGCCGTGGCGAGGCTCTGCTGTGGTCGACGGCGGCAGCCGTCATCCTCTCCGTCCATATGGCCGGCGCCTGGTATCTCAACCAGCAGCCACCAATGATGATGGAGGACATGCAGGCGCAATCAGCCGTGATGATCGACCTCGCGCCGATGGCGATGGCTCCAGAGGCCGTGCAGCAGGACGCGACCGACATGGTCGACAGCGCAGCGGCCGAAAGCGTCGAGGAAGTATCCGAGACCATTCCGCCCGATCCCGTCGAGCCGGTGACCGAGCCCGTCGAACCGCTGGAGCAGGTCGCCGAACTGACGCCGGAACCGCTGGAAGAGGTCACCGAGGCCGAACCAATCGAGGAAGTGATCCCCGACATCGTCGAGGCTCCGCTGCCTGAGGTGGCGATGGCGATCCCCGAACCGCGCCCCGAGATCAAGAAGCCAAAACCGGTCGAAAAGCCGGCCCGTGAAAAGAAGCCGGTGCAGAAGAAACCCGAGCCGGTCAAGGAAACCAAGGTCGAGAAGAAGCCGTCGCCTAGCGCTCCCGCCGCCAAGAAATCGGCGCAAAATGCCGACAGCGTACGCGCGCCCGCGCCAGGCCAGGGCGGCGGCAAGGCGATGTCGCCGGCGCGCTGGCAATCACGCGTTTTCGCCCATCTGAACAGGCACAAGCCGCGCAACGTTCGCAACCGGGGCGTTGCCGCAGTGCAGTTCTCTTTCAATTCTGGCGGCGACGTGACTTCCGTGCGGCTGATCAATTCGTCGGGCGATCCCGCCCTGGACGAGGCCGCCGTCAGCCTCGTGCGCCGGTCGTCGCCAATACCCGCGCCGCCGCCCTCGGTGCCGTCGAGCATCGTCGTTCCGATCGATTTCAAGCGCTAGCAGCCGCCTCCCCGTGGATTGCGGGGAAGGCGCGGGCGTCACCGCGACCGTCGCGATTCACAGCCGGCCGTTTGGCGATCGGCTTTGCGCCCGCAAGCACCGTGTGTTGTTTCTGCTACACCCGCAAAACTTCTTGCTGCGACAGTTGATGCAGGTCGCCACGCGGCCGTCGCCGTTAGTCCAGCAGAATCAAACACTAAACATGATAAAAAGAGGAAGGTTTTAGGCCGAAGCCCCGGCAACACCTGACATTTCCCTAAGGTGTTGGGGTTGCAGGCACTTTTTTGATGGCCTATCGAACCTTTGTCGCTGTCGCCCCCAGGCATGCGCGATCGGAACTGGTGCAAAAACAAGAGTGAGAAAAATGGCACTCACCAGGCTGATGTCCAGCTTTGCTACGTTGCGTCCACGCATCGAGGCGTTGACACGTGGCCGCGTCGGCTGCAGCGCGACCGCCGAGGACATCGTTCAGGACACGTGGATCCGGCTGTCCAACGTCCGCAACGACGATGCCATCGACAACCACGCAGCCTTCACCATGCAAGCGGCGAAGAATGCCGCCATCGGGCATTTCCGCAAGCAGCAGCGGCGCAGCGAGATCGACGCCGAGGTCAACGAACTTTTGTCGCCGTCGGTCGACGAACTCTCGCCCGAACGCATCGTCATGGGCCGCGACATGCTGCGCGCCGTCGACAAGGCACTGCAGACGATGCCGGAAAGAAGCCGGCGCATCTTCCTGATGAACCGCGTCAACGGCATCTCGCACCGCGAGATCGCCCGCCAGCTCGGCATCAGCGACGAGGCTGTCTACTACCATATCCGGCGGGTTGTCGAACGCCTGGCCGAGCTGCGCGACAGCAACGGCTGACCTGATCCAGGATTTATTTTGCCGTGGCGCTTAGGCGTGGTGCCATCTCGCGTGTCTATGATAGCAAGATGGTTAGTGTGCCCGAACAGATGGGCACCGCTTGCGTGACTGGCGATGGGCAAAGGGCAACAACGATCCGAAATCGACCGTAGCGTCGCACTGGATGCGCGTGACTGGATCGTTCGACTGACCGCCGGCAATGTCAGCCGGCAGGATCTCGACCGATTCCACGCCTGGCGCGCCCAGTCGCCGGAGCATGCCCGCGCATTCGCCCGCGAAAAGGAATTCTGGCAGCTGCTGCAGAACGTAGATGGCAGCGGCCTGGATGCCGCCCCAGTTGCTGCGCCAATGCCTCGGGCGGCTGTCAGCCGGCGCAAGTTTCTCGTCGGCGCTGCAGTGGCCGCCTCGGCGGCGGCACTCGCCGCGCCACGCATCATGACGTGGATGCGGTCGGACTTCACCACCGGCGCCGGCGAACTGGTGACCGCTGCCCTGCCCGACGGCTCGACGATGCTGCTCAACACCAACAGCGCCGTTGATGTTGATTTCCAGCCGGGTCTGCGCCTAGTGAACCTGCTCTCGGGCGAAGTGGAGTTCTCCGTCAGGCTAGACACCGGCGCGCCGTTCCGGGTCGCAGCCCTTGGCGGCAACAGCGATGCCTTTGAAGGCACCTATGCCGTGCGCTCGATCGCTGACGAAGTGACTGTCACGGCGGCGGCTGGAGCGATTGCCGTCACGGGCGGCAGTGCGGCCAACCTAGTGTCGCTCACGGCAGGACAGCAAACCCGCTACCGTAGCGGCGAAGCGCCGATGGCGGCCACCGACGTCAATGTCGCCAACGAACTCGCCTGGCGTGGCGGCCGCGTGGTGTTCGAGGGCAGGCCGTTCAGGAGTGCTGTCGGCGAGCTTGGCCGCTATGTACCCGAGCGCCTCGTCATCGCCACGCACACGCATGATGCGAGCCCGGTCAGCGCCGTGTTCCTGACGCGCGACGCTCATGACGCGATCGAGGCCCTGGCCCAGACGCAAGGGATGACCGTGCGCCGGGTTCCAGGCGTCGTCATCGTCATCTCCTGACCCCAACGAACTCGCCCAACTTATTTCAGAAAAATCGCATCTGGCTCTTTAGGCGGCGGCCCGTGTCACGCGTCACACCATCGAGGGCGCTCGGTGGATGGGGCGCATGTCTTTTTGGGGACCAGCACGATGGGCAACAGTAACTTGGATTTTGGCGGCACGGCGTCGGGGCGCCTGCTGGCGCGGCTTCTGGTAGGCACGGCGCTCGGGGCGGGCATGCTGATTGTTGCCGCGCCGATGAGCGTGGCCCACGCGCAGTCGGCCACGCGCGCGCAGAGCATCAGCCTGCCGGCACAGCCGCTCGGCCAGTCGCTGAAGCAGCTCGCCGCCCAGACCGGCCTGCAGATTGCCTTTGGCACGGCCGAAATCGGATCGTCTCGCGCACCTGCGGTCTCGGGCAGCCTGTCCCCGGAACAGGCGCTGCAAAGCCTGCTCGCGGGCAGCGGGCTCAACTATCGCTTTACCGGACCCAACACCGTTTCGGTCCAGTCGGCCTCCGCCAGCGCCGCGACCGCCGGGCTGAGCGTATCGGCCAATGGCGCCGTGGTTCTCGACACGATCGACGTGACCACGCTGGGTTCCGGCGGCAGCGTCAACAACATCCAGATTACTGCCGAGGACCTGGCGCAGAAGGCCCCTGCCGACCTGCAGGAAGTATTTGCCAACGAGCCCAAGGTCGCCGTCGGCAGCTCGCTGCCGATGTCGCAAAAGGTCTATGTGCAAGGCATCGAAGAGACCAATCTTGCGGTTACTGTCGACGGAGCCCGGCAGAACAACAAGGTCTTCCACCACAACGCGACCAACCTGATCGATCCCTCGCTGCTGAAGGCCGTCAGCGTCGATGCGGGCGTGGCGCCGGCCGACGCCGGCCCCGGCGCGCTCGGCGGCTCGATCGCCTACGAAACCAAGGACGCGCGCGACCTGCTCGAGCCAGGCAAGAGCCTCGGTGGTCTGGTCACCGGCACCTACGACTTCAACAGCAAGACCTCGACGGTCGGCGTGTCGGCATACGGCATGAAGGACGGCTTCGAGTTCTTCGGCTACCTGAACTTCGCCAAGGGCGACAACTACACCGCCGGCAACGGCAGTGAAGTCGGCGGCACCAGCGCCAACCTGCTGAGCGGCATCGGCAAGGTCGCCTACCAGGCGGAAAACGGCCATCGCTTCGAGTTGAGTCGCGAGCAACTGCGCGATGATGCTCCAAGGCCGTTCCGAGCCAACATGGGCGAGCTCGATCCTCCCAAGTACTGGGAGCCGAAGATCCGCGACTACACGCTGGACCGCAGCAGCACCGTCTTTACCTATACCGACGAGTCGCCCGAAGGATGGTGGGATCCGAAAGTGGTGATCGCCTACACGAGCGCGACGGTGGAGACGCTCATCTATCCGAGGCCCGTGGCACCGAGCACCGTTTCAGCCACTTATGCCGGTATTGGCAAGACCGAGAGCCTTAACGGCAAGGCAGAAAATCGCTTCGCGCTCGACATGGGCAGCATCACCGCTGGCTTCGACTTCTACAAGGACACCGCCGATCTGGACGCGAAGGAAGATTCATCCACCGAGCATGCCAGCAATGTCGGCATCTATGCCCAGGCCCGTCTCGAGCCATGGGAGCGCACGCGGCTGTTGTTTGGCGCGCGCGGCGACAACCAGTGGTTCGAAGGCACTACTGGCCAGAAGTGGACCAATGCCGGGCTGAGCGGCAACATCTCGGGCGAATACGACCTCATCCCAGACTTCCTGACAGCCAAGGCTGGCTATTCGCACGTCTGGGCCGGGGTGCCGCTGGCCGAGAATTTCAACTTCAATCCGAAGTGGAATTACCGCGACGGTCCGAAGCCGGTGACATCGGACAACTTCACAGCAGGGCTAGTCGCGACCTATGAAGGGTTCACCCTCGAGGGCGGCATCTTCCGTACCGATATCTATGACGCGCGCACCGCCTACTGGGCTCCCGGACGAGCCATCGAGGCGCATGATGTCCGCTCACAGGGCTTCACGCTCGGCGGTGGGTATGACTGGGGTGCAGGGAATTTCAGCGTAAAGTACGTCAACATCGACGTGACCATCGACGGTGGACCGGCGGATTCTTACCTCGGCAACTACCTGGCGACCCCGGTCGGCCAGATATTCACCCTCGCCGCCGTACACCGTTTCGACGACTGGGGCGTAACCGTTGGCGGCGACGTCGAGATCGCCCTTGACTACGACAAGGTGCCGAAGGGCTCGAAGCGGATCGAAGGGCACGAGGTGGTCAACGTCTTCGTCGAGTACCAGCCGGAGTCGCATCCGAACCTGACATTCCGCGGTGAGGTAAAGAACCTGTTTGACGAGAACTATGCCAGCCGCGCGACCTACGGCCAGGAGTTTAACGATGTGAAGCCCCTGTTGGAGCCGGGCCGTTCATTCCGACTGAGCGCGACGGCCAAGTTCTGAACCTGATGGCCACGGCCATTGTCCGTGGCCATTTCAAACTGAAAGCACGGACGGAGAGATCATGTTTCAATCGACGGGACGGTTCGAGACCGAGCATGGCGCCAAGTATCTTACCCAGCTGTGCAAGCATTTTGCCCACAAGATCGAGGTGAGCCATGGCGACGGGCATGGCGAATGCCATTTCCCGTTCGGCCATGCGGTGATGGACGCCGACGCCACCGTCCTGACCATTGCGGTGGATGCGCCCGACGCCGACCAGCTGGCCCGGACCAAGGCGGTGATCGACGACCATCTCGTTCGCTTCGCCTTCCGCGAGCCGGACCGCACCATCCAGTGGAGTGCCTGAGGCGTCACGAAGCGCCTACGTTCCCGAGAAATCCGTCAGATACCTAGCTGCTGCAAGGGACTCTATCGGTCAAACCATGTGGTGACGACAGATGAAGCTCACGCAGCGGCAGGTCGCCGAACAGGCGACGTTCCAGAATTTCGCCAACTGCTATGTCCGTGAAATCTCGCCCGGCAGGGTGACGCAGCACAGGGGCGGCACGGAAGACCCGGTCGATTGCATCGAGCTGGTCCTGGCTGCACAGCAGCTCGTGCTGCGCGCCGAGCTTGTCTCACACTCGCTGTGCGGTCCGCATCGCTTCGGGCAGGTCTGGCAACGGCGCGCGACGGAAGGCGTCTGGCGCAGCGTCGAACCCTTTGCCGCACTGCAGCTTTTGTTGCAGGAGGCCTACAGGCAGCTTCACGACGTGCGCAGCGACGCGATGCGCGGCTGCGAACTCGAGCTGCTCGGCCGGGCGTTGCAGAGCTACCAGCAGACGTTGCGCTACATCGAGGCGCATCGCCCCGGCCGGGACGACGACAGCTTCATTTCAGCCGAACAGTCGCTGGTGTTCGGCCACTCGTTGCATCCGACGCCGAAGAGCCGGCAAGGCATGACCTCGTGGCAGGAGCCGAGCTACGCGCCGGAGCTGCGCGGCCGTTTCCAGCTGGTCTATTTCGCCGCCGATGCGTCCGTCGTCAGCCACAAGTCGGTCGCCGGGCCATCGGCACCCGAGATCGTCGCTTCGCTGACGGGCACTGGTGCGATCGAGACGCGGCCGGGCGAGATGCTGCTGCCGATGCATCCGCTGCAGGCTGAGGCGCTGCTGCTCGACGACGGCATCCGTGACCTCCAGAAAGCAGGCAAGCTGCGCCACATCGGCCCAGCCGGGCCGGCTTTCACCGCGACGTCCTCCGTGCGCACGGTCTACAACAAGGACCTGCCATGGATGCTGAAATTCTCGCTGCCGGTGCGGATCACCAATTCGCTCAGGGTCAACAGCCGCAAGGAGCTGGAGGCCGGCGTCGCCATGGCCAAGCTGCTGCAGCGGACAGGCATCGGCAGCGACGATGGCCGCTTCAAGGTCATCGCCGACCCGGCCTACATCACGCTCGACCTGCCGGGCCGCAGCGAAAGCGGCTTCGAGGTGATCCTGCGCGAAAACCCCTTCGTCGCCTGCAAGGGCCGCGGCAAGCTCACCATCGCAGCCCTCACCGCCGAACCGCTGCCGGGCGAGCAGTCGCGGCTCGAACGGATCATCAGGAAGCTGTGCTTCAGGGATGGCACCCATCCGGAACTGGTCTGCCGCTACTGGTTCCAGCGCTATCTCGACTGCGCGCTCGACCCGCTGGTGATGTTGTATGACGACTTCGGCCTGGCGCTCGAAGCGCACCAGCAGAACAGCCTGATCGATGTCAGCCAGGGCTATCCCACCACTGGCTACTATCGCGACAACCAGGGCTTCTACCTGTCGAAACGCCATCGCGCCCGCCTCAACCAGCATGTGCCGGAGGCAGCCGAGATCGCTTCGCTGTATTACGACGACCGCGATATCCAGGACCGCTTTGCCTACTACCTGATCGTCAACCAGATCTTCTCGGTCATTGCCCGCATGGGGCATGACGGCCTGATCGACGAGGAAGTTCTGCTCCACATGCTGCGCGACCGGCTGGAGGTGCTGTCGCGAACGACGTCGGGCGTCGGCCGCGAATTCGTGCGCAGCGTGCTCGACCGGCCGACGGTGGCGTTCAAGGCCAATTTGATGACGCGGCTGTTCGACGTCGACGAGTTGCAGACCAGCAATGAGCGCTCGCTCTACGCCCGCCAGCCCAACCCGCTGTTTGCGATCATGGCCGGCCTCTACCACGGAGACGGCAGTGCCCTTGCCTCTTGACCTGCCAGGCCGCCCCGATGAGCGCGTCGTCAGGCAGCTTGTCGAGGCGGTGCTGTATGAAGGGCTCGTCGAGGCAACTGTCACCGGCGACGGCGCGCAGCTAGCCTTCGCGTGGTCGGATGGCCTGAAGCGGTTTCGCTGCGCCGGCGTGAAAGGCGCCTTCGGCCGCATCCGTCTTGCGGCCGGTTCGGTCGAGAGCAAGAGCCGCGATGGCGCGTGGCATGCGGCGACGCTGGACGAGCTGGTGGCGGGCCTGCCGGCTTCCGTAGAAGACAGACGCCGACTGTTGGGCGAACTGCAAAGCACGCTGGTCCATTGCAGCTGGAACGACCGCAATTTGCGGCAAGGGTCGCGCCACGATCTCGGCTTTGCCGCGCTCGAAGGCGCGCTGCATGAGGGGCATGCCTACCACCCGTGCTTCAAGGCGCGGACGGGGTTCAGCGAAAGCGACAACCGCGATTTCGGCCCCGAAGCCGGCAACCGCTTTCAGCTCGGCTGGCTGCTGGTGAAACGCTCGGAGATAAGCCAGCGGCTGCCGGTGGATGAGGCGGCGTTCTGGCTTGCCGAGCTTGGCGCCGAGGTCTTTGCGCTGCTCGACCGCGAGCGTGCGCGCCTTGGCCTTGCCTGGGACGACTATAACCTGCTGCCCCTGCATCCATGGCAGTGGACTTCACTGCGCGACACGCTGCTCGCGCCATGGCTCGCCGATGGAACCGCGCATTTTGCCGGTATCGCCGGCGACCGCTACACGGCGAGCCAGTCGATCCGGACGCTGCTCAATGCGGACCGCCCAGGGGCAGCGAACGTCAAGCTGTCGATGAACATGAGCAACTCGTCGTCGCTGCGGACGATCGAGCCGCATTCCGTGTGCACGGCGCCAGTGATTTCGCGCTGGCTCGGCGATGTGGTCGCCGGCGATCCGCTGTTCGAAACGACCTATCCGCTAGTCGTGCTCGAAGAATATGCCGGCATCATCGCCGGCCGCGACGGGCCGCTGGCCGGCCAGCTCGCGGCGATCTGGCGCCGCAGCGTCACCTCGGTGCTGGCCGACGGCGAACAGGCGGTACCGTTCAACGCGCTGATGGCGACCGAGCACGACGGACGTCCGTTCATCGACGAATGGGTCCGCCGTCACGGCTTCCGCAACTGGCTCGGACAATTGCTCGAGGTCGCCATCCTGCCGGTCTGGCACCTGCTTGTCGGGCACGGCATCGCCACCGAAGCGCACGGCCAGAACATGGTGCTCATCCATCGCGACGGCTGGCCGGTGCGGCTGGTGCTGCGCGACTTCCACGACAGCGTCGAATACGTGCCCGGCTTCCTGCGCGACCCGAACAAGGTGCCCGACTTCCTGGCGCTCGACCCGGCCTACCGGGACGCACTGCCCGACCAGTACTACTGGATGGAGGATGTCGAGACGCTGGGCGAACTGGTGACGGACGCGCTGTTCGCCTTCAACCTGGCCGAGGTCTCACACCTGCTGCAGACATTCTACGGACTGCGCGAAGCCGACTTCTGGACAGCGGTCAGGCGGATGCTGGCCGAATATGCCGCCAGCCACGGCCTTGGCGCGCGCCAGGACCAGTTGGGGCTCACACGCCAGACATTGACGGCCGAAGCACTGCTCGCCCGCAAGCTGAACACCGGCCGCTCCAGCCACGCCGTTCCCAACCCCCTCTCCACCCCCGACGCCTGAAGGAAAATCGATGCTCCAGATCGACGACAGGTACTATGACCGACAGAAATTCGAGCAGATGGTCGTGCAAAGCGCCGACCAGGCCGGACTGGACGCCAATGGGCGCTATGCCGTCTGCTTCAGCGACACGGCCGGCTGGCTGGCGCTGTTCTTCGCCATCCGCAACCTCGGCGCCAGCGTTTTCCCGATCCACCCGGCAACACCCCACGCCGCGGCGCGCCGGCTGGCCGTCGCCGCAGGCTGCCACGCGTTGTATTTCAACAGGCTCGAAGCGGAAACGTTGTCGACCGAAATCAAGCCTGATACCGCCGGCCAGCTGCTGCAGATGAGCTCCGGTACGACCGGCGCGCCGAAATGCATCGCCCGCGGCTGGGCCGAGATCGACGCAGAAGTGGCAAGCTATGTCGCGACGTTTCGCCAGCCGGAGGAAATGACGCCAGTCGTCGCTTGCCCGACGACGCATTCCTACGGACTGATCTGCGGCATACTGGTGGCGCTCAAGCGCGGCCGCACGCCCGTCATCGTCGACGCCGGCAATCCGAAATACCTGCTCAGGACCTTGCGCGGCATCGAGCAGCCATTGCTCTATTCGTCGCCGGCGGTGCTGCACACGCTGGCGCGGCTGATGCCCGAGGGCGACAAGCTGCATGCGGCGATGACCTCGGGCACGGTGCTGCCCGAGCCGTGGTTCGCGCGCATCCGGGCGCGAACCACGCATCTGTTCCAGCAATATGGCTGCTCGGAAACCGGCTGTATCGCGGTCAATCCAGACGTCACTGACGCGGCCGACATGGGCTTCGTGCTGCCGCATCACAGCGTCACTTGCAGCAACAGCGCGGTGGCGCCATCCGAGATGATCGTCAGCGGTCCGAATGGCGACGTCGCCACTCGCGACCTCGGCTACTACAGGCCCGACGGATTGCTGGTGTTCGTCTCCCGGCTCGACGACACCATCAATGTCTCGGGGCTCAACGTCTATCCGCGCGAGGTCGAGGACGTGGTGATGTCGATGCCGTCGGTCACCGACGCCGTCGCCTTCCGCAAGGCCGATACACTCGCCGGCGAGCGGGTCGGCGTGCTGTTCAGCGCCACCGAACGGCTGGAGGGCCCTGCGGTGCGGCAATGGTGCGCCCAGAACCTCGCCAGCCACCAGCTGCCGATGGAGATCGTCCAGGTCGAGGTGATACCGCGCCAGGCCAACGGCAAGATCAGCCGCCGCGAGGTCGCGGCACAGCACGCGGCGGGCCAGTTCACGGCATTGGCGAGGGAGGTCGCGTGATGAACACCGAACAGGTGATCGAAGCGATCGGCACGGTGCTGCGCGATCATATGAACCACGCTCATCTCGACCGTTTCGGCCCCGAGGCACGGCTCAACGAGGACCTCTATCTCGACTCTGTGCTGATCCTCGAGATCTTCCTCAGCCTGGAGCTCGAGTTCGGTCTGGCCGCACCCGAGGAAGCGATCAACCGCCAGGACATCGAGACGGTGCGCGAACTGGCGCAGCTGTTCAACGGTGAAGCCCGCGCCGCGACAGTGCGTCCCGAGCCGACCGGCGAGGGCGTGCACGGCGAGGACTACATCGACATCAAGGTGCACTGCTTCGTCAGCAGCGTCTGCGACGCGCTGAAGCGTTCCGGCATCGACCAGCGGCCGTTCTATTTCAGCGTCTGGGACGCCGGCTTTGCCATCAACGAGCGCTGGCAGCTCGCCTATCACGACAAATCGATCAACCACGACTTCTTCCGCGCCTGGTACCGGCGGCTCTACGGCGTCAGCATGAACGAGTGGTACGACCCGGCGCGGTCGAAGGACCAGAACATCGTCGTCATGCTCGACCTGCTCGAGCGCAAGCGCGACAGCGAATATCTGATGGTGATGCTAGACCTGTTTCACCTGCCCGAGCGGGAGAACAAGTTCAACCAGAACCCGTTCCCGCATTATCTGATGATCGAAAAGACAAACGATCCGAAGATCTGGCAGGTCAACGATCCCGACTTCCGCTGGGAAGGCCAGATCGCCCGCGACAAGGTCATCCACGCGATCCGCCAGCCGACCGTCGGCGGCGGCTACATCTTCGATCGGCTCCAGGCGCGCGTACCCGCCGCCACCGACCTGCGCGACTTCTTCCTTGCCTGCCACCAGCCGCACCACAATCCGCTGGTCGAAGGGGTGCGCCGCATCGTTGACGCCCATCTCGAGAGCCGCGACGGCGTGAAGCTCGCCGATCTTGGCGCGGCACTGCGCGAGGTGCCGGTCATCTCGATCCGCAAATATGCCTACGAGCATGGCTTCGCTTTCTTCTGGCGCGAGATGAAGCTTGCCAACGCCGATTTCGACCACTGGTGCGACGAGATCGAGCGCGTGATCCAGGACTTCAAGGCGCTGCACTACGCCGTCATGAAGCTGGCCCAGAGCGGGGATCGCAGCCTGACCGACGACGTCTTCAGGCGTCTAGACACCCTCGACGCACTCGAACGGCGGATCAAGGCCAGGCTCGGTGAGGCCTTCCAGGCGTGGTGCGCCAGCAAGGGCATCCCCCACACAACCCCCACCGAACTGCTCGGAGCAGCCGAATGAAGATCTCGCTCTGCACCATCACCTTCCGCCATCACCTCGTTTCGCTCGAAGACATCGCCAGATGGGCGCGCGCCAACGATTTCCAGGGCATCGAGCTATGGGGCGCGCATGCGCGCAACCTGGCCTACCAGCCGCAATGCGACGCCGACTGGCTGGCCGAGCAGGGGCTTTATGTGCCGATGGTCAGCGACTACCTGCCGCTCGACGGCGACGCCGAGGCGCTGCGCAAGAAGACCATCGACCTGTGCCGCCTCGCGCAACACTGGCGGGCCGGCAAGATCCGCACCTTCGCCGGCAGCCGCGGCAGCCGGGACACTCCCGCCGACGTCCGGCGCATCATCACCGCGCGGCTGCGCGAGATTGCGGAGGTCGCCAGGGACTTCGACCTCGAACTGCTGGCCGAGACGCATCCGGGCACGCTGGCCGATTGTGGCGCGTCGACGCTCAGGCTCGTTGCCGAGGTCGACCATCCGGCGTTCAAGCTCAACTTCGACACGTTGCATGTCTGGGAGGGTGGCGACGACCCGGTCGCAGCGCATGCCGCGATGCGCCCGCATATCCGCCACTACCACCTCAAGAACGTGCGCTCGCGCGCCGATCTCAGGGTCTTTGAGCCGGCTAACGTCTATGCGGCGGCCGGAAGCCGCGAAGGCATGACACCGCTGTTCGACGGCAAGGTCGACTATGCGCGCTTCCTCGGCGAACTCCGCGACGACCCAAATGTCGAGGCGTCGCTCGAATGGTTCGGCAATGATTGCTTCAACGTGCTGCGCAGCGACCGGCAAGCAATAAAGCGCTTGAAGGGCCGCGACGAAGTCTTGCTGCGCACCGGCAGCTTCTGATATGCGCCAAAGAAGAGTATATCGCGAAGGTATTAAGCAACCGACGCAAATCCACGATGACGGAGACAAAAGATGAAGTTTGTTCGCCTGCTGGCCAATCTTGCGGCGGCACTGACTATTGCCACGGCACCCGCCTTCGCCGTCGAGATCACCACCGCGACCGGCCCCAAGACCATCGACAAGGTCCCGGCCAAGGTCGCCGTCTTTGACATCGCCGCGATCGACACGCTGAACCGCCTCGGCATCCAGCCCGCCGGCATTCCCGACAAGCTGTTCGTGCCGGAACTGGCGGACGTCGCCAAGGGCGCCACCGTCGTCGGCACGCTGTTCGAACCGAACCTCGAAGCCCTGAATGAACTTGCCCCCGACCTGGTGATCGTCGGCGGCCGCTCGTCGACGCAGGTCGAGGCAACGTCGCGCGTGGCCCCGACCATCGACATGACCATGGACGGCGACGACCTCGTGGCCCAGGCCAAGACGCGCCTCGCCGCCTATGGCGACCTGTTCGCCAAGCAGGACGAAGCCGCCGCCGCCGCCAAGGAACTGGACGCTGCCGTCGAATCGGCCAGACAGGCGGTCAAGGGCAAGGGCAAGGCGCTGATCCTGATGACCAACGGTCCGAAGATCACCGCCTATGGCCCGGGCTCGCGCTTCGGCTGGGTGCACAAGACGCTCGACCTCGAGCCGGCGGTCGCCGACGTCGAGGCGGCAACGCATGGTGAGGCGATCTCGTTCGAGTTCATCAGCAAGGCCAATCCCGACTGGCTGCTGGTGCTCGACCGTGCAGCGGCGATCGGCTCGGGCGAGCAGGGCGCCAAGGCGACGCTCGACAACGAACTGGTGGCGCAGACGACCGCCTGGAAAAAGGGCCAGGTGATCTTCCTGCCATCGCCTGACGTCTACATCGCTGCCGGCGGCGTGCAGTCGACGCAGCGCGTGCTCAAGACCATCGAACAAGCCTTCGCCAAGGCGAAGTAGTGGCGGCGGCAATGCCCAGCGCGCGGCTGGTGGTCGCCACCAGCCTCGTCGGGCTGTTCGCGCTCAGCCTCGGCATCGGCGTCGACGACCTGCCCATGGGCAGCGTGTTCACCGATGCCGGCGCACTGCAGCTGCTGCTGGTCAGCCGCCTGCCACGAACGGTGGCCGTGGTGCTGACGGGTGCTGGCCTGGCGATTGCCGGGCTGGTGCTGCAGATCCTGGTGCGCAACCGCTTCGTCGAGCCGATCACCACGGGCACCGGCCAGAGTGCCGCGCTCGGCGTGCTTGCCGTGACGTTGCTGTTTCCGACCGCCTCGATCGCCATGAAGACGCTGGGCGCCAGCGTGGCAGCCCTTGCCGGCACATCGGTTTTCCTCACCATCGCGCATCGGTTGCCGCCGACGCAGCCATTCCTCATCCCGCTGTTCGGCCTGGTCTATGGCGGCGTCATCGGGGCAGCAGTGACCTTCATCGCGTGGCAAACCGACCTGCTGCAATATGTCGACATCTGGACCAACGGCGAATTCTCCGGCGTGCTGCGTGGCCGCTATGAGTTGCTGTGGATTCTTGCTGCCATGGTGGCGCTGGCCTGGTGGGTCGCCGACCGGCTGACCATCGCCTCGATGGGGCGTGAGGTCAGCGTCGGGCTCGGCCTCAACTACCAGCGCATCGTGCAGCTCGGCCTGGTCATGGTTGCGGTGATCTCGTCGCTTGCCGTGGTCGTCGTCGGCATGATCCCTTTTGTCGGACTGGTGGTGCCCAACCTCGTGTCGCGGCTGATGGGCGACAACCTGAAAAGCGCCCTGCCCTGGGTGGCGGTCACAGGCGCAGTGCTGCTGCTCGCCTGCGACATCATCGGCCGTCTCATCCGCTACCCCTATGAAATTCCAGTCGGCACCGTGCTCGGCGTCGTCGGTTCGGGGCTGTTCCTGTGGATCCTGTTCGGGCGGACCCAGCGTGGCTGACAAACGTCTCCTGATACTGGCCGCCCTGGCCGTGGTCGTGGCAATCGCCTTCATGACCGTCGGGCTGCGCGGCAACATCGGCTTCGCGCTCGAACTGCGCGCGGTGCGGCTGGTGACGCTGATCCAGGTCGGCGTGGCGATCGCGATCTCGACGGTGGTGTTCCAGACGGTGACCGCAAACCGGGTTTTGACACCGCAGATCATGGGGCTCGATGCGCTCTATCTGTTCGGCCAGATGGCGCTGGTGCTGACGCTCGGCAGCGTCGGCTATGTCGCGCTCGACCCGCGCCTGAAATTCGCCGGCGAGGCCGGCCTTATGATGGCGATGGCGCTGGTGCTGTTCCTGCCGATGCTGCGCCGGCGCTTCGACGTCGGCTTGCTGCTTTTGACCGGCGTGGTGCTCGGTGTACTGTTCCGCAGCCTCGCAATGCTGATCGCGCGGTTGATCGACCCGAACGAATTCGCTGTCGTCCAGGGATCGAGCTTCGCCGACTTCAACACCGTGCGGCCGGACCTCGTGGTCGTCGGCCTGGTGGTGACGACGATTGCCGCCATCATCATCTGGCGCCTGCGCCACCTGCTCGACATCGTCGCCCTTGGCGCCGAGAGCGCCACCGGGCTCGGCGTCGACTGGACCAAGGCGCTGGCCGGCCTGCTGCTGCTGGTCGCGGCCCTGGTTGCAGTGTCGACAGCGCTGGTCGGGCCGGTGACGTTCTTCGGGCTGCTCGTGGTAGCGCTCGCCGAGCGCATCGTCGACAGCCGGCGCCACCGCCTGCTGCTGCCGGCAGCGATGCTGACGGCGGTCATCGTGCTGCTCGGCGGCCAGATGGTGCTGCAACATCTTCTTGGCGGTGCCGCGACGCTCGGCGTCGTCATCGAATTCGTGGGGGGCCTCGTGTTCCTGGCCATGCTGATCACAACGAGCAAACGATGATCGAGATCAAGAACGTTTCGCTGCGCCTCGGCGACACGCAGATCCTTGAGGACGTGTCGCTGACCATGCCCAAGGGCGGGGTGACGGCGCTCGTCGGGCCGAACGGTGCCGGCAAGTCGAGCCTGTTGTCGCTGATCGCCCGGCTGCAGCCGCTGCAAGTCGGAACCATATCGGTTGACGGCCTGCCGGTGGACACGACGCCGAGCCGGCGACTGGCCAAGACGCTTGCCATCCTGCGCCAGGACCCGGCGGTGGCAAGCCGGCTCAAGGTGCGCGAACTCGTCGGTTTCGGCCGCTTTCCACACCAGCGCGGGCGGATCGACGCCAACGACCTGCTGCTGGTCGAGGCAGCACTGCAACAGTTCGGCTTGATGGACCTGGCCGACCGCTTCCTCGACAATCTGTCGGGCGGCCAGCGCCAGCGCGCCATGGTCGCGATGGCCTTCTGCCAGGGCACCGACTACATGCTACTCGACGAGCCGCTGAACAATCTCGACATGCTGTTTGCCCGCCAGCTGATGCGCGACCTGCGCGCGGCTGCCGACAACGACAGGCGCACAGTCATCGTCGTGCTGCACGACATCAACCACGCCGCCGTCTATGCCGACCGGATCGTGGCGATGAAATCAGGACGCATCGTCGCCGACGGACCACCAGCGGAGGTGTTGCGGCCAGACGTGCTCGCCCAGGTTTTCGGCTACGACATGAACGTCATCGAAGTCGGCGGCGCGCCGCTGGTGCTGCACCACCGTTGAGCCTCTATCCCGGTCGGAAAACCGCTGCACACTTTTCCTGGAATTGCTCTACACCTCGACCTCGATGGCCGACAGCGGCTTCGAACAGCAGGCAAGGATGAAGCCGTCATCGATCTCGTGATCGAGGATGCCGCCATTGTGGCTCATCTCGACCTCGCCGGAGAGCTTCCTGATCTTGCAGGTGCCGCACAGGCCGAATTCGCAGGCCGCCGGAATGCGCACGCCCGAAGCGCGCGCCGTCTGGAGCACGGTCTGGCCGGCCAGGCAGTCGGCGTCGATATCCGACAGCGAGAAGCGGACCGGGACCACGGCTTCGGGCATAGCCTCGAAACCACCCTCGCCCGGTGTTGCAAAAGGTGCCGGGACTTCCTCGATTATTGGGGCGGCGAAGCTTTCCTGGTGGTAGCGGGCCATGTCGAAGCCTGACGCTTCCAGCATGCCACGCACGGCGCGCATGAAAGGATCGGGGCCGCAGCAGAACACCTCGCGCTCGCGGAAGTCGGGCGACAGAAGCGGCAGGCGGACCGCATCGATGCGGCCCATGTGGCCGAACCAGCCCTCGCGGCTCGATCGCTCCTCGATCATGAAGCCGAGCGACAGGCCGGGCATATGGGTACCCAGAAGCTCGAGCTCCTTGCGGAAGATGATCTCTTCCGGCCGGCGAGCGCAGTTGACGAAGGCAACATCCGTCCACGGCGCGCAGTCATTGAGCCAGCGCAGCATCGACATCATCGGCGTGATGCCGGAGCCAGCCGAGACGAACAGATATTTGCCGGCCGGATGCTGGTGCAGCGAAAAGTCGCCAGACGGCCCGTATGCCTTGATGCGGGCGCCCGGCTTCAAATGGTCGAACATCCAGCGCGTGCCGACACTGCCCGCCTGCGCCTTGACCGTGACGGCAATGGCGAACGGCCGCGACGGGCTGGACGACAGCGTGTAGGTGCGCATGACCGGTGCCGGCTCGGCTGGCAATTCGAGCGTCACGAACTGGCCGGGCTTGTAGCGGAACCAGGTCTGGTTGTCGGAGCGGAAGGTGAAGGTCTTGACGTCGGGCGCCTCGTCGGTGACGCCGATCACCTCCAGAACCTGAAGCCTGTCGTTCCAGGGCACCATCTCGTCGAGGTTGCGGTAAAGGCCGAGATCGGACATCGCGTTCACAGCTCCCCTCCCGCTCAGGCGACGTTGCGCAGCGCCGGCTTGCCGTCATCGGCCAGCCGCGGCTCGATGAAATTGGCGTACCATTCGATGAACTGCATGACGCCGCCTTCGTGTTCGACCGAATAGGGCCCGGGCTCATAGGCCGGCGATTTGATGCCGAAGGCGTTTTCCTCGACGATGCGCCGGTCCTGGTCGTTGGTCTCGGTCCAGACGTGGATGAGTTCGGCAAGGTCGTAGTCGACGCCTTCGACGGCATCCTTGTGAACCAGCCACTTGGTCGTAACGGCCGTTTCGGTGGCGCTGATCGGCAGCACACGGAAGGTCACGGCGTGGTCGCCGAGCACGTGGTTCCAGGTCGTCGGATAATGATAGAGCAGCAACGTGCCGATCTTGTCGGTCGACACGCTGTCGGACAGGTTGCGCTGTACCGCGCGCTTGCCTGACATGGTGTAGCTGACGGCGTCGCGCAGCAGCGGCGCGCGTGTTGCCCGGTACTGGCCGCCGGCATCGATGCGGAACTTGCTCGGCAGCCCCGCAGCCTCGCACTTGGCCCAGTGCGCCAGCATTTCGGGATCGCTCTCGGCACCATTGACACCAGTGACGGTCGGCGCCTCGGGGAAGGTCTTGCACAGCTCGGGATGGTTCGCCGCGCAATGGTAGCATTCGCGGTTGTTTTCCCAGACGAGCTTCCAGTTGCCCTTCTCGACGATGGTGCTTTCGAAGGCGACCTTCGCCTCGCGCAAGCGGTGCGGCAGGAGGTAGGGCTCGACCATCGCCCGCATCGGCGCGAAATCGGCCGGCTCGTCGGCAAGGCAGATGAAGATGTAGCCGCCGACGGATTCGCAGGCGACCGGCTTCAGGCCGAACTGGCTCTTGTCGAAACCTTCGGCCATCTGGCGCGCGAACAGCAACCGGCCGTCGAGTTCATAGGTCCACTGGTGATAAGGGCAGACAAGCTTGGCCGCCGTGCCCTTTTCGGCCGCGCAGACCCGGCTGCCGCGGTGGCGGCAGGAATTGTGGAAGGCACGAAGCTCGCCCTTCTGGTCGCGGACCAGCACGACGGGATAGTCGCCGATCTGGACAGTGAAGAAGCTGCCCGGCTTGGCCAGTTCGCAGTCATGGCCGACAAACAGCCAGTCGCGATACCAGATCAGCTCCATGTCAAGCCGGAAGAATTCCGGGTCGGTGTAGAAGGGCTGCGCCAGGCTGAATCCGTCGCGACGGCCGCGCAGCAGGCTCAGCATTTCAGTCTTCGTGTCCATGTCCTGTCCTCGCACCAAGGACTGAACTGGTGGTGATGTCGGGAAGAACGACTGCCCGGCGGACGCAAGGTCCGCGCAGCAACGATCCGCCTCTTGACCGCCCACCGCGATCAGTCGAGTTGTTTCAGGTTCAAGGCTGGTTTCCGGGCTCCGGAGCTGTCCTTTCGGACTGTTTCGACACCTTCCCAGGCCGGCCGGCCCAGTGGTCTCCCGTCGAAACAACAAACTCCGCCACCGTTGCGGGGGCAGCGCCGGCGTCTAACCGGCTTCCCAATTCTCCGCTTCGTCTCACGCGAAGCAGCACCTTGAACATGTCTGATCAGACCACGGAACGCCGGCCCGACACGAGCACGAAAACGACACGGGCTCAGCGCAAAGGCGACAGAGCCCGTGGCAAGGTTACTCAGCCGCCTCGGCGAACGAGGCGGGTATGTAGTTGAGGATCGGCCCGAGCCAGCGCTCGACCTCGGCGATGGTCATGCCCTTGCGCCGGGCATAGTCCTCGACCTGGTCGCGCTCGACCTTGGCGACACCGAAATAATAACTCTCGGGATGTGCGAGGTAGATGCCAGAGACCGAGGAGCCCGGCCACATCGCCATGCTTTCGGTCAGGCTGACGCTGGCGTTCTTTTCCGCGTCGAGCAGGCGGAACAACGTCACCTTCTCGGTATGGTCAGGCTGGGCGGGATAGCCCGGCGCCGGTCGGATGCCACGGTATGGCTCGCCGATCAGCTCGTCGGGTGCGATGGCCTCGTCCGGCGCGTAGCCCCAGAACTCCTTGCGCACCTTCTCGTGCATGCGTTCGGCGAAGGCCTCGGCGAAGCGGTCGGCCAGCGCCTTGACCATGATCGAGGAGTAGTCGTCATTGGCGCGCTCGAAGCGTTCGGCGATTGCCACTTCTTCGATGCCGGCCGTAACAACGAAGCCGCCGAGATAGTCCGGCTTGCCGCTGTCGAGCGGCGCGATGAAGTCGGACAGTGCGACATTGGCCTTGCCGTCGCGTTTGGTCAGCTGCTGGCGCAGCATGAAGAAGGTACCAAGCTCCTGCTTGCGTGCCTCGTCGGTGAACAGCCTGACGTCGTCGCCGACTGAATTGACCGGCCAGAAGCCGATGACGGCCTTGGGCGCGAACCACTTCTCGTCGATGATCTTCTTCAGCATCGCCTGCGCGTCCTCGAACAGCTGGCGGGCGGCGGCGCCTTGCTTCTCGTCCTCGAGGATCTTGGGGTAACGGCCCTTGAGCTCCCAGGTCTGGAAGAACGGCGTCCAGTCGATGTAGCGGGCAAGCTCGGCCAGATCCCAGTTCTCGAACACTTTGGTGCCGAGGAAGGATGGCTTGGGCGGCGTGTAGGACGCCCAGTCGACCTTGTGCGCATTGGCGCGCGCCTCGGCCAGCGGCAGGCGCTGCTTGTCCGCCTCCGAGCGGTGATGGGCGTCGGCAACCTTCTTGTATTCAGCCTGTACCGTTTCGACGTAGCCGGGTTTGGCATCGATGGACAACAAGTTGGACACCACACCGACCGCGCGGCTGGCGTCGGTGACGTAGACGGTCTGGCCGCTGGAATAGCGCGGGTGGATCTTCACCGCCGTGTGCACCCGGCTGGTGGTGGCGCCACCGATCAGCAGCGGGATGTCGAAACCCTCGCGCTCCATTTCAGCGGCGACATGCGCCATCTCGTCGAGCGACGGCGTGATCAGACCCGAAAGGCCGATGATGTCGACCTTCTCGTCCCTGGCGACCTGCAGGATCTTGGTTGCCGGCACCATGACGCCAAGGTCGATGATCTCGTAGTTGTTGCAGGCGAGCACGACGCCGACGATGTTCTTGCCGATGTCGTGTACGTCGCCCTTGACCGTCGCCATCAGGATCTTGCCGGCGGTCTGGCGTTCGCCATTATCGATGCCCTTGGCGGCGTTGGCGAGCTTTTCCGCTTCCATATGCGGCAGGAGGCCGGCCACTGCCTGCTTCATGACGCGGGCCGACTTGACCACTTGTGGCAAGAACATCTTGCCGGCGCCGAACAGGTCGCCAACGACATTCATGCCGGCCATCAGCGGGCCCTCGATGACATGCAGCGGACGCTCCGCCCGCAGCCGCGCCTCGTCGGTGTCGGCGTCGATGAACTCGGTGATGCCGTTGACCAGCGCGTGGCTGATGCGCTGCTCGACCGGCCAATCACGCCAGGCAAGATCGCGCTCCTTGGCTTCCTTGCCGGCCGTGCCCTTGTAGCGTTCGGCCAGCTCCAGCAGGCGCTCGGTCGCGGTGCCGCCGGCCTTGGGCGCGCGGTTGAGCACGACGTCCTCGCAGGCCTCGCGCAGCTCGGGGTCGATCGATTCATAGACAGCGAGCTGGCCGGCATTGACGATGCCCATGTCCATGCCGGCCTGGATGCAGTGGTACAGGAACACGGCGTGCATGGCCTCGCGCACCGGCTCGTTGCCGCGGAACGAAAACGACAGGTTCGACACGCCGCCCGAGATGTGGACATGCGGCAGGGTCTCGGTGATCTCGCGCGTCGCTTCGATGAAGTCGACGCCGTAATTGTCGTGCTCCTCGATGCCGGTGGCGACAGCGAAGATGTTGGGGTCGAAGATGATGTCTTCGGGCGCGAAGCCGGCCTGCTCGGTGAGCAGCTTGTAGGCACGGGTGCAGATCTCGACCTTGCGCGCCTTGGTGTCGGCCTGGCCCTGCTCGTCGAAGGCCATGACGACGACGGCGGCACCATAGGCACGGCAGAGCCTGGCATGATGCAGGAAGGCCTCTTCGCCTTCCTTCATCGAGATCGAATTGACGATCGGCTTGCCCTGGACACATTTCAGGCCGGCCTCGATCACCTCCCATTTGGAGCTGTCGATCATGACAGGCACACGCGCGATGTCAGGCTCGGCGGCGATCAGGTTGAGATACTCGACCATCGCCTTCTTCGAGTCGATCAGGCCCTCGTCCATGTTGATGTCGATGATCTGCGCGCCATTGACGACCTGGTCGCGGGCGACGTCGAGCGCGGCGGCATAATCGCCGGCGGTGACCAGCTTGCGGAACTTGGCCGAGCCGGTGACGTTGGTGCGCTCGCCGACATTGACGAAGGGGATCTCGTCGGTGAGCGTGAACGGCTCGAGGCCCGACAGGCGCATCTGCGGCTTGAGTTCGGGGATCTGGCGCGGCGGGTACTTTGCCACGGCCTGCGCGATGGCGCGGATGTGTTCCGGCGTCGAGCCGCAGCAGCCACCGACGATGTTGATGAAGCCCTCGCGCGCGAACTCCTCGACCTGGGCTGCCATGAATTCCGGGCTCTCGTCATACTGGCCGAAGGCGTTGGGCAGGCCGGCATTGGGATAGGCGCAGATGAAGGTCTCGGCGACGTCGGACAGTTCGGCCAGATGCGGACGCATGGCGGCAGCACCGAGCGCGCAGTTGAGGCCGACAGTGAACGGGTCGGCATGGCGGACCGAATTCCAGAACGCTGACGGCGTCTGGCCCGAAAGCGTGCGGCCGGACAGGTCGGTGATGGTGCCCGAGATCATCACCGGCAGGCGCACGCCCTTTTCGATGAAGATCTCGTCGCAGGCAAAGATCGCCGCCTTGGCGTTGAGCGTATCGAAGATGGTTTCGATCAGGATGATGTCGGCGCCGCCGTCGATCAGGCCGCGCAGCTGTTCGCCATAGGCGATGCGCAGGTCGTCGAAGGTGACGGCGCGGTAGCCGGGATTGTTGACATCAGGCGAGATCGAGGCGGTGCGGTTGGTCGGCCCGAGCGCACCGGCGACGAAGCGGCGCTTGCCGTCCTCCTGCTGCGCGCGGATCGCGGCGCGGCGGACCAGCCGCGCACCGTCGCGGTTGAGCTCGTAGACCATGTCCTCCATGCCGTAGTCGGCCTGGGCGATGGAGGTCGACGAAAAGGTGTTGGTCTCGATGATGTCGGCGCCGGCGATGGCGTATTTGTAGTGGATCTCCTCGATCGCCTTGGGCTGCGACAAGATCAGCAGGTCGTTGTTGCCCTGCTGGTGGCAGGCACAGCCGGTGAACTTGTCGCCGCGGAAGTGATCCTCGTTGAAGCCGAGGCCCTGGATCTGGGTGCCCATCGCGCCGTCGAGGATGAGAATGCGCTCGCGCGCCGCGGCTTTCAGCGCCGCAAGCACCTCGGAACCATCAGGCTTGGCGGCAACCGACCCAAACAGGGCGTCGAGCGAGGTGGCGTTTTGCGACACTTTTCATCCTTTCGGCGACAAAGCCGTCAGGTCACATAAAGACATCTTTATGTCAATATGTCGAGTGCGTCGTCGTCGTATTTGCGACCACGCCCAATACGACCGGCCTGCCGCTAGTCCGGGTGCTTCAGCAAATAGGTGTCCATGATCCAGCCATTTTGCTCGCGCGCCTGCTTGCGGATGCGCTCGATGTCGCCGACGACTTCGCGCAATTTACCCGACACCAGGATTTCATCAGGCGTGCCGACATAAGCACCCCACCAGATGTCGAGATCGCCATCGAGACCACCAAAGGCGCCTTCGCCGTCGAGCATGACGACGACGCTGTCGGCATTGTTGGGAAAACCCTCGGCGACCTTGCGGCCCGTGGTGATGGTGATCGATTCGCCGATCCTGTTGAGCGCGACCTTGTGCCGGGCGGCGAGCGCCTGGATGCTTGATATGCCAGGAATGACATCATATTCGAGCTCGAAGCCGCCCTTCGCCTGGAGTCGATCGAGGATGCGCAGGGTGCTGTCGTAGAGTGTCGGATCGCCCCAGACGAGGAACGCACCGCACTCGTCTTCCTCGAGTTCCTCCATCAACAGCTGTTGGTAGACGCCCTCAACCGCGTCGTGCCAGTCAGCAACGGCGCCGCCATAATCCTCGACCGCTGGCCTGCGGCGGGGAACTTCGAATTCGACGGTGCGGTAGCTCTCGTCACGGATGAAACGTTCGCAGATCTCGCGCCGGACACGCGCCAGCCCGTCCTTCTCGATGCCCTTGTTAGGAATGAAGAAGACATTTACCCGGTTGAGCGCATCGACGGCCTGGATGGTGACGTAGTCGGGATTGCCGGCACCGATACCGATGACAAGGATCTTCCGCTTCATGACGACATCGCCCTGCTAGCGGCAGCGCCACCGCCAAGCTCGGCGGCAAGGTCGAGGAACAATTGCCTGAGATGGCGCGGCCCCGGGTGGCCACCGGCATACTCGGCGAGCCGGTTGGCCTGCCGCGCGGCCGCCGCGCGCAGATTGCCGTCTTCAGGCTGGGCGATCAGCCACGCCAGGAACACCTGTTCGGGCTCGGGCATGACCGGTGCGACGGTGGTGCTGTTCCAGTTCAGTCCCATGCCAGCGCCCCGCCGTTCTGGTATTCGATGACGCGGGTTTCGAAGAAGTTCTTCTCCTTCTTGAGATCCATCGCCTCCGACATCCACGGGAACGGATTCTCGACCTCGGCAAACACCGGCTGAAGGCCGAGCTGGGCACAGCGCCGGTTGGCGATGAAGTGCATGTAGGTTTCGCAAAGCGCTGCATTGAGGCCAAGGAAACCGCGCGGCATCGTATCGCGGCCATAGGAGGCCTCGAGTTCGGCCGCCGTGCGGATCATGCCGCGGACCTCGTCCTGGAACGCCGGCGTCCACAGATGCGGGTTCTCGTGCTTGATCTGGTTGATGACGTCGATGCCGAAGTTGAGATGGATCGACTCGTCGCGCAGGATGTACTGGTACTGCTCGGCGATGCCGACCATCTTGTTGCGCCGGCCAAGCGACAGGATCTGGGCGAAGCCGGTGTAGAACCACATGCCCTCGAAGATGACGTAGAAGGCGACAAGATCGCGCAGGAATGCCTGGTCGGCCTCCGGCGTGCCGGTCCTGAAATCCGGGTCATCGAGGTGTTGCGTGTGCTTGAGCGCCCATGCCGCCTTGTCGGTGATCGACGGCACCTCCCGGTACATGTTGAACAGCTCGCCCTCGTCGAGGCTGAGGCTCTCGACAATGTACTGGAAGGTGTGGGTGTGCACCGCCTCCTCGAAAGCCTGGCGCAGCAGATACTGCCGGCATTCCGGGTTAGTCAGATGGCGGTAGATGGCCAGCACGATGTTGTTGGCAACCAGGCTCTCGGACGCTGCGAAGAAGCCGAGATTGCGCTTGATCATGCGCCGTTCGTCATCGGTCAGCCCGTCCTTCGACTTCCAGAGCGCGATGTCGGCCTGCATCGACACTTCGGTCGGCATCCAGTGATTGTTGCAGCCGGCGAGATACTTCTCCCACGCCCAGCGGTATTTCAGCGGCAGAAGCTGGTTCACGTCGGCACGGGCGTTGATCATGCGCTTGTCGTCGACGCGAACGCGGCCGCCGCCGCGTTCGATCACACCGAGCCCGGTGGCATCGGCAAGCGGGGCGTCGCCGGCAAAGGCGGGGTGGATGGTTGCGGCGGCAGCCTTTGGATCGGACCAGTCGAGCATTTTTTGTTTTCCTTGATTTGTTCTGCGCCGTCGGCGCTGCCCCTCACCTGCCTGCCGGCATCCTCTCCCCGTATCGTGACGGGGAGAGGAAGGCTGGCCGCGAGGTTGCCGCTTCCTCCTTCTCCCCGGGGAGAAGGTCCCGGCAGCGGGATGAGGGCGGCGCCTGCGTTGACGGCTTTCGATGATGCCTACTGGCACGCTTCGCATTCGGGATCGTCGATGGCGCAGGCCTTGCCCCAGGCGGCATCGGCGTTGACGATGATCGGCGCCGACGCAGCCACGGTGACGGCGGAGACCGAGTTGAGCTTGCCGTCGGTGCCCTTCAGCGTCGATTTCTCGACATGCGAGGCCGAGCGCGAGCGCAAATAGTAGGTCGTCTTCAGGCCCTTGTTCCAGGCCAGGCGGTAGAGCGTGTCGAGCTTCTTGCCGCTCGGATTGGCGATGTAGAGATTGAGCGACTGGGCCTGGTCGATCCATTTCTGCCGGCGCGACGCCGCCTCGATGAGCCAGGCGCTGTCGATCTCGAAGGCGGTGGCGAACAGCGCCTTGAGATCGTCGGGGATGCGGTCGATCTGGCCGATCCAGCCGTCGAAATATTTGAGGTCGGAGACCATGACCTCGTCCCACAGGCCGCGCGCCTTCAGCTCGTGCACCAGTGCCGCGTTGACCACGGTGAAGTCGCCCGACATGTTCGATTTGACGAACAGGTTCTGGTAGGCCGGCTCGATCGACTGCGCCACGCCACAGATGTTGGAGATTGTCGCCGTCGGCGCGATCGCCATGGTGTTGGAGTTGCGCATGCCAGTCTTCTTGACGCGCTTGCGCAAGGCATCCCAGTCGAGCGTTGAGCCCCGGTCCATGTCGACGCCCGGCCGCGCCTTGGCCAGAAGGTCGATGGAGTCGATCGGCAGGATGCCCTTCGACCACAAGGAACCGTCGAAGCTCGGATAGCGGCCGCGCTCGGCGGCGAGGTCACAGGACGCCGAAATCGCGTTGTAGGAGATCGCTTCCATGCTGGCGTCGGCGAAGGCCACCGCCTGATCGGAGGCATAGGGGATCTTCAGCGCCTGCAAGGCATCCTGGAAACCCATCAGGCCGAGGCCGACCGGACGATGCTGCAGGTTCGAGCGCCGGGCTTCGGGAATGGTGTAGAAATTGATGTCGATGACATTGTCGAGCATGCGCATCGCCGTCTTCACCGTGCGGGCAAGACGGTCGAGGTCGAGCCCTTCGGCAGCGATGTGGTTGGCGAGATTGACCGAGCCGAGATTGCAGACCGCGACCTCGTCCTTCGAGGTGTTGAGCGTGATTTCGGTGCACAGGTTCGACGAATGGACGACGCCGATATGGCCCTGCGGCGAGCGGATGTTGCAAGGATCCTTGAAGGTGATCCAGGGATGCCCGGTTTCAAACAGCATGGTCAGCATCTTGCGCCACAGGTCGAGCGCCCGGATCGTGCGGAACACCTTGATGCCGCCAGCCGAGGCCTTCGCCTCATAGGCTTCGTAGGCCGCCTTGAAGGCCGTGCCGTAGAGATCGTGCAGCTCGGGCGCTTCGTCGGGCGAAAACAGCGTCCACTCGCCGTCAGCCTCGACCCGCTCCATGAACAGGTCAGGCACCCAGTTGGCGGTGTTCATGTCGTGGGTGCGGCGGCGGTCGTCGCCGGTGTTTTTCCTGAGGTCGAGGAATTCCTCGATGTCGACGTGCCAGGTCTCGAGATAGGCGCAGACCGCGCCCTTGCGCTTGCCGCCCTGGTTGACGGCGATCGCGGTGTCGTTAGCCACCTTGAGGAACGGCACCACGCCCTGGCTCTCGCCATTGGTGCCCTTGATGTGGGCACCGAGGCCGCGCACCGGGGTCCAGTCGTTGCCGAGCCCGCCGGAGTACTTGGCCAGCAGCGCGTTGTCCTTCACCGCCTTGAAGATGCCGTCGAGGTCGTCGGCGACCGTGGTGAGGAAGCACGACGACAATTGCGGGCGCAGCGTACCGGAATTGAACAGTGTCGGCGTCGAGGCCATGAAATCGAAGGACGACAACAGGTCGTAGAACTCGATGGCGCGGGCCTCGCGGTCGATCTCACGCGCAGCAAGTCCCATCGCCACGCGCATGAAGAAGGCCTGCGGCAGCTCGAAACGCTTGCCTTTGGTGTGCAGGAAGTAGCGGTCATAGAGCGTCTGCAGGCCAAGATACTGGAACTGCAGGTCGCGTTCGGGCTTCAGGGCCGCACTGAGACGGGTGAGATCGAAACGGCCAAGCTCGGGATCGATCAGTTCAGCCTCGATGCCGGTAGCGATGAAGACGGGGAAATAGGAAGCATAGCGCTCGGTCATTTCGGCCTGGGTGGCCTGCTCCGGCCGGCCGGAGACGAAGCTCAGCGCCTCGCGACGCAGTCTGTCGAGCAGCAGCCGGGCGCTGACGAAGGCGTAGTTCGGCTCGGTCTCGACAAGCGTGCGCGCAGCAAGGATCGGCGCCAGCGAAAGCTCGTCGACCGTGATGCCGTCATAGAGATTGCGCCTGGTCTCGGCCAGGATGGCTGCGGGCGATACCGCACCCAACCCGTCGCATGCCTCGTCGACGATGCGGGCAAGCCGTGCCTCGTCGAGCGGCAACAGGCTGCCGTCATCGCCCTTGACCTGGAGCGTCGGTGCCGTGACTTCGACCGAGGCCACCTTGGCGGCAGCGCGTTCACGCGCCCGCTCCTCGCGATACAGCACATAGGCGCGGGCGACCTTGTGATGCTCGGAGCGCATCAGCGCCAGCTCGACCTGGTCCTGGATTTCCTCGATGTGGAAGGTGCGGCCCGTATCGGCCCGTCGCGTCAGTGCCGAGACCACCTGCGCCGCCATGTCCTCGACCACCTCGTGGACGCGGCGCGAACCGGCAGCCACCGAGCCTTCGGTGGCGAGGAACGCCTTGGTCAGCGCCACCGTGATCTTTGTCGCATCGAAGGGCGTCACCGAGCCATTGCGCCGGATGACGCGGTAGCCTGCAATGTGGCCAGCGTCTGAATCCTGGAAAGCGGTCGGAACCCTGTCGGTTCCGCTTGATAGAAGAGTAGAGGTCGCCGGCATCATCTTCCCCGATGGTTTGGGGGCGAAGGCCTTCAGCGGACGCGTGCTGTCTTTCGGCCGGCGCATGCCGGCAGAACGCAAGCGCACCACCGGGACACCCCGCCCGTGGACGTTCAAAAAACTATCGCGGCAGGTCTCCTGGCTCACAGGTCATTGCCGCTGTCTGGCCTTCCCAGCGCCCATGGCGCCAGTGGCAATACGCGACAGCAACTCACTGCTTACAGTTGCGGGGGCAGCGCCGGCATTGCGAAATCGCTCACCGGCTTCCCTCTTAGCTCCCAAGCTGGAATCAACTCGGAAGAACCACGATATCTACATGTAGTATGACTGGCGGGTACCGTGTCAACGGGTAGAAAATCATTTCCACCCGATCGACCCATCAACGTCGGCGGCCGGTCAGTTTCTGACGTAGTCGCGCCACAGCGTCTGGTAGGTCTCGCATGTCGCTTCGAGCGCCTCATGGCTGCCGACGCCGACGATCTTGCCCTCATCGAGGACGACGATCATGTCGGCCGATCGGGCGGAGAACAGGTGATGCGTGACGATGATCACCAACCGGTCCCGGCCGAATGCCAGCAACCTGCGTTCCAGCGACATCGCCGATTCGGCGTCGAGTGCCGAGGTCGGCTCGTCGAAGACGGCGATGTGCGGATCACGCAATACGGCACGCGAAATCGCCAGGCGCTGGCGCTGACCGCCGGACAGGTTCTGCCCCGCCTGCACCAGCTCGGTGTCGATGCCCTTGGGCAGGCCCGCGGTGAATTTGTCAGCCGACGAGAATGCCAGCGCGTGTTCGATTTCATCGTCGTGCATCGGGCGGGCCAGCGAAGCCTGCAGATTTTCGCGGATCGTACCCGAAAACAGCGACGTCTCCTGGTCGACGACACCGATGCGGCCGCGCAGCCAGCGCGGATTGAAGGCGCGGACGTCGATGCCGCCGATCGCGACCTTGCCGCCATAGTCACGCTCGAGCCCCAGCAGCACGCGCAGCAGGCTGGACTTGCCCGAGCCGTTGCGGCCGACGATCGCGACAACGCCGGTCGTGGGCAGCACCAGACTGACGCCGTCAAGCGCAGCAGTGTTCGCCTCGGGATAGCGGAAGGTCAGGTTCTCGACAGTGATCGGACCGAAATCGGCAGCACGCAGCGCTGGGGCAACGATGGCGCGTTCGGGCTGTCGCTTGAGGAAAGCCGCAAGGGCCGAGACCGTGGCACTCACCGAATGAAACTGGATCAGGATGCCGGCGCTGGTCAGCATCGGCATGGTTGCCCGGGTGACGAGCAACTGCAGTGCAAGCAGGCCGCCGATCGTCAGATCACCGCGCAGGATGCGCCAGCAGCCGACGACAACGACGAGCAGCGTCAGGATCTCGCTCAGCAGACCAAGCGTGAACGAGTAAGAATGCGAGAGGTCGAGGATGTGCCAGCGCGCCCTGACGGCTTCGGCTGACTTCGTGGACCAGCGGCCGATGAAGAAGCGCTCCACCGCATTCGACTTGATGCCGCGGATGTTGCCCACCGTTTCAGCGGTCGCCCCTTGCAGCACGCCGTTGAGACGGAATGAGCTGCGGCTCGCCTCGCCCAGCTGCGCATTGGTCTTGCGGGCAAAGACGGCGAAGACCAGGGCAACGACAAAAGCCAGCAGGCAAATGAGATAGTCGTAGTACAGCGCCACGGCAAACGAGACGGCGGCACCCAAAATGGTGAGAAAGAAATTCGGAGCAGCGCTCAGCATGAAGCTCGCGACACGCTGCGATTCATTGAGCAGGTTGATTGTGCTTCCGCCAGCTGACGCCGAACTCTCATAGGGGATGCGCATAAGGCGGAAGTAGATGCGCCTGGACAATCGGGCGGTGAACCTTGCGTCGACGTCGTTGATCAGCGAGTTGTGCCAGCGCGAGGTCATGTGCCTAATAACCGCCGCCACGATGGCGATGGCGGCGAACTGGGTCGCTTCCCAACCATCCTTGCCGACCATGACACTGTCGATGATCTTCTGCGAAAGGATCGGAACGACCACAGAAAGGGCGATTCCGACGAACGAAAGCGCGATGGCGAGAAAAAATTTACGGCGGTAGATGCCGAGAACCCGCATCAGTATCCGCCAGTCGCCGAGCGGAATGTTGCGCAAGGCGTTCAGTTTCTCTCGAAATTTCATCGCCAACCCGACGCCGCTCGAACAACAAGGACGGGTTCGCTAGGTCATTCACGCTTTTCTGTCAAATAATATGACAATGATAGTCATATTATCGCGAAACGCTTCGGCGAAAATCGCCTGCCACGTCGAGGCGATGCGCACGGGAAGTCTTCCGAGATCCGCTCAGGTCCTCGCAGGCTGTACGAAGCCGGTGCCGGCATGTGCCCGATACGGGTGAGGCCAGGTGTCGCGCCGGGCCTGCCCCGGCTTGCGCCAGCCATGGAACCCATTATACAGCCTGAATAATCTTGAGTCAGAGACTCATATTAACATACGCCAGCCCTTCGTTCGCGGACAGCCAGCTTTTTCCAGACTTTTCGATTGGGGGCTGTCATGTCTAACGTTCACACCGGTCGCGGTTCGCGGTCGCATGTCCTGCTGGCCGGCGTTTCATTGCTGTTGCTGCAATCAGTCAGCGCCAATGCGCAGACCGCAGCCACCCCGCCACCGGTCAAGAAGGCCGAGCAAGTCAAGCCGCTGCTGAGCAATGAAGAGCGCATCGTGCTCGACAGGCTCGTCGTCACCTCGGCGCGCACCACCGGCAAGGTGCTCGACATTCCGATGTCGGTCTCGGTCATCGACCGCGAAACGCTGCAGCGCCATGTCGTCCGCGACATCCAGGACATGGTTCGCTACGAGCCGGGTGTCACCGTTTCGCGCACGACGTCGCTGACCAACCCGTTCGGCCAGCTGACCGGCTTCAACATCCGCGCCATGGGCGGCAATCGCGTCCAGATGACCGTCGATGGCAGCCGCATCCAGGAGCAGATCATCGACGGCAGCCGCGACTTCGTCGACCCCTTCAACATGCGCAGCGCCGAGATCGTGCGCGGCCCGAACTCGGTGCTCCAGGGCGCCGATGCGCTCGGTGGCGCGGTCGCCTTCCGCACGCTCGACCCCGACGACCTGCTCGACGGTTCCAAGCCCTGGGCGGTCGAGATGAAAACCGCCTATGACAGCTACGACGATTCATTCCGCAAGCAGGTGAGTGCGGCCGCTGAATCCGGCGACTTCAAGTTCCTCGGCAGCTTCGGCCATCTCGGCGCCTCGGAAGGCGACTTCAGCAACAGCCGCGCCGATGGCGGACAGTGGGGCTGCCCGCGCCAAGCGATCTGGCCCTGCAACAAGGCGTTTCCCGCCGACACCGACGCCTTCAACGGCCTGATGAAGCTGCAGTGGAACCCGACCCAGGATCACGAGGTCAAGCTGACCGGCGAGTGGTTCAACCGCAACACGACGATCCAGCAGATGTACGATTCGAGCGCGGCACTCGGCGGCTATGTCAACACCAGCTGGCAGCGCGAGCTGGAGATGGAGCGCTACAGGCTTGCCATCTCGCATGACTGGAAGGTCGACGCGCCCTGGCTCGATGAGATCAAGTGGCAGATCTCCTATTCGCCGCAGAAGCGCGACACCTACAGCAATCAGCTGCGCACCTACCCAACCCGTCGCCAGCAGAACATCCAGGTCCGCAACTATGGCGAGGATTTCCTCGAGGCGGACGTGCAGGCCAATTCGTCCTTTGAACTGGGAGGTCTTTCGCACAAGCTGACCTATGGCTTCGACGGTGACCTGACCAACAGCAGCTATTCCGGCTACAACATCACCAACAACCTGACGACCGGCACCTCGACCACCGCGAGCAACCAGGGTTTCAATTTCCCCGAAGTCGACACCGTCCGCGCCGACCTCTACCTGCAGGACGAGATCAAGCTGCTCGACGACCGGCTGACCATCACGCCCGGCGCTCGCCTGGCGCACTATTCGATCGATCCGACCGGCGACAAGGACTACGTTCCTCTGCCCGGCTTCCAGCCCAAGAAGATCGACGAGACCAAGCTGATCAAGCGGATCAGCGCGATGTATGAGCTGAACGACACCTATTCGCTCTATGCCGGCTATGGCGAAGGCTTCAAGATGCCGACGTCGCAGCAGCTGTTCGTGTCGTCGCTGTCGATCGGTTCCACCGGGCTGGTCGAGGTGATCCCCAATCCGAATTTGAAGCCAGAATTCGTCCGCAGCTACGAGGTGGGCGTGCGCGGGGAGCTCGACAAGGGCTACTTCAGCCTCACCGGCTTTTATGCCGACTACAAGGACTTCATCCGCTCGCTGCAGGAAGTGCCGGGCAAGCCGAACCACTACACCTCCGACAATGTCGAGGACGTGAAGGTCTGGGGCATCGAGTTCGGCGGCGAGTACGAGGTCTACGAAAACCTCTACCTGAACGGCTCGATCTCCTACCAGAAGGGCACGCAGCGGATTTCGGCGAGCGCTGCCGATACGGCGTTCGACGGTGCGGTGCCACTGACCGCCGTGCTGGGCGGGCGTTACCTTATCCCCGACTGGAACCTCGAGACCGAACTCGTCGCGACCTTCGCCCATGGCGTCACCGAACGCGCCGACCCCAACGCCTTCAAGCCCGGCGGCTATGCGGTGCTCGACGCCTATGCCCGCTGGAAGCCGACCGAAAATGTCGATGTCGACTTCGGCATCCAGAACATCTTCGACCGCCGTTATTTCCCCAACACCATCGCTGGCAACATCACCAACGTGATCTCGGCGCCGGTGGCCAACGCCAACAATCCGGAAATGCAGGTGGCTCCAGGCCGCACCTTCAAGCTCGGCGCGACAGTGCGCTTCTGAGCCAAATCGTCAGCGATCCGACGCAGGGCACGTTGCCCTGCGTCTTTGCATGAAAGGCCATCGCGGTGATCAACGTCCTCAGGCAGTTCGTTCGCCTGCTCAAGCTCTGCATTTCCGGCAAGGGCGGCAAGACAAGCCTTGTCCATCTCGCCGCTGTCATCGCGCTGCAACTTGGCGGCATCTACTTCACCATCCGGCTGGTGACCTGGACCTCGGCTTTCTACGGCGCGCTGGAGAAGGTCGATGCCAAGGCCGCAATCTGGCAGATCTGGATTTTTGCCGGCATCGTTGCGGCCAACTCGGCGCGCTCACTGATGGCCGAGTACCTGCAGAAGATGCTGCATATCAGGTGGCGCAAGTCGCTGACCGAGGCAGCGCTCGGCTCCTGGTTCGCCGACCGCGCCTACTGGCGGCTGACCCAGGGCGACTGCCCGCGCGACATCGACAATCCCGATCAGCGCATCGCCGACGATTGCGGCCTGTTCGTCAAGGGCATCCTCGACGAAGGCATCGAGCTGATCACCAAGATCGTCGGCATCTTCTCCTACCTGGTGCTGTTATGGGGGTTGTCGACCTTCGCGCTGAGCTTCTTGCTGTTCGGCTTCGACGTCTCGATCCCGCGCTACATGGTCTGGGCTGCGTTCATCTATGTCGCACTGTCGAGCGGGCTGACGCACCTGCTCGGCCGGCCATTGAAGTCGCTGTTCTACACGCAGCAGAAGCGCGAGGGCGACTTCCGCTTCGCCATGGCGCGCATCCGCCAGTCGGCCGACGAGATCGCGCTGATGGGCGGCGAGAATGTCGAGCGCACCGGGCTCGACCGCCGCTTCGACGGCATCGCGCAGAACTGGCGCAAGCTCGCCGGTCGCGAGTTCCTGCTCGGCTGCTTCACCTTCCCCTATTCGCACACCGTGCTGCGCATTCCGCTGTTTGTCGCCCTGCCCGGCTTCCTCGCCGGCAGCATCGCGCTAGGCGGCCTGATGCAGATCGCCATGGCGTTTTCCAACGTCGTCACCACGCTGTCGTGGTTCATCTTCTCCTACAAGCCGCTGTCGAACCTCGTTGCCGCCTCGTCCCGCCTCGACGGTTTCCTTGCCGCGACCGAGGCCGTGCGCGCGCGCGCATCAGGCATCGTCCAGGAAGCCTCGGCAGGCGAACTGCATGTGCGCGATCTCAAGTTGCGGACACCCGAGGGCCGTGAGCTGCTGTCGATACCGCGCCTCGACATTCGCCCCGGCGAGACAGTGTGGCTGCGCGGCCAGTCGGGCCTCGGCAAGACCACGCTGCTGAAGGCGATGGCAGGCGGCTGGGACCACGGCGACGGCCGCATCGAGATGCCCGCGGCCAGCAAGCTGTTCCTGTCGCAGAAGGCCTACTTCCCGCAAGCAGACATCTTCGGCGCGGTCGCCTATCCCGCTTCCGCCGAGGCTTTCGCCCAGCAGGACCTGCGCCGCGCCATCGAGGCCGTCGGCTTCGGCGACAGCGACATGCTGCGGCTCGAAGATGCCGCGGAGGGCCATCCGCTCGTCTTGTCCGGGCTATCCGGGGGCGAGCTCCAGCGCCTGGCGCTGGCCCGCGCACTGGTGCTCAAGCCCGACTGGCTGTTCCTCGACGAGGCCACAAGCGCGCTCGACGAGGCCGCCGAGGCGGAGCTGCTTGCGATGCTCAGGAAGCATCTGCCGGCAACGACGTTCGTCATCGTCTCGCACCGCAGCCCCAGGGCGCTGGGGACCATGCGTGTCGTCGATCTCGAGCCGAAAGCCGAAGCGGCGAACGAAAATCCAGTACTACAATTCGCATAGGAAATGCCCATGAACGCTCGCACGCCCCACAAACGCGAACGCCTCGACGTCGCCCCCGCCGCCTTGCTTGCGCTGCTGCCAGCGATCGGACGGGTGATGATCAACTCGGAACGCCTGGGCGCCACCCATGAGCGTATCGGCTCGGTCGAGCATGTTCGCATCGAGGATGGCTGGCTGGTCTGCCAGGGTGCCGAGCACAATTCGCGGATCGAACTGGCGGCGATCGCGACCGTCATCGTAGATCGCACGTCGGTCATGCGCGAAAAGTCGTACCCACGCATCGAGCTGCGCTGCGCCAACGGCGAGTCCATCGCCAATGTCACCGGCTTCGAGGGCCTTGAGCCGTTCGACGCCGTATTGTCGGCCTTTCCGCAAGGAGTGGAGCTGCCGGTCGAGGACAGGAGCGGCAACGGCCTGGATGAGCGCAAGGAGCTCGACGCCGACGATGCCGGGCTTGAGCCGTTCGCCGCGGCCGAACGCACCGGTGGGCGCGTCAGGATCGAGTTCAGCCGACCGTCATTCTGGCAGGTGTGGGAAGGTGACATGCCGGCGGTCAAGCCTGTCATGGGCTACGTCAACGTCATGCAGCCGGACTTCCATCTTCATCTCAAGGGCGGTTCGGTCGGCGGCTGGCGCCGCGAGGATGGTCCCGAGCAGATGCGCTTCGTCGCGCTGACCATCGACGGCGCCGAGACAGGCCTGACCGTCACGGGTGCGTCGGCGAGCTTCGGATGAGCCCCATGGCAAATGAATGGCAGCATCCCGTCGCCAGTTGGCTCGATCCCGACACTGGTACGCTGCTCGACCATGTCGAACTGATGCGCGAGGTTTCGCAAAGCAATGTGCTTCTGCTCGGCGAAACCCATGACCGCTACGACATCCACCGCTGGCAGCTGCATGTCTGCGCCGCGATGCGGGCCGTGCGCAACGACATCGCCATCGGCTTCGAGATGTTTCCGCGCCGGCTACAGCCGGTGCTCGATGACTGGGTCGCCGGCAAGCTCGACCAGCAGGCGTTTCTCGAGGCGGCCGAATGGGGCAAGGTCTGGGGGTTCCCGGCCGAGCTCTACCTGCCGATCTTCCATTTCTGCCGCGAGTTTGGCGTGCCGATGCTGGCGCTCAACTGCTACCGCGAACTGGTAACGCGGGTCGGCAAGGAGGGCTGGGATGCCGTTCCTGTCGACGAGCGCGACAGCCTGACGCCGTCGGCAAGTGCCACGCCGACCTATCGGCAATATCTGTTCGACATCACCGGCGGTGGCTCGCCTACGCGCAAGGCGACCTCGCCCCAGGCGCCGGAGTTCGACCGTTTCGTCAGGGCTCAGCAGACCTGGGATCGCGCCTTCGCCTGCAACATCGCCAGGGCACGGGCGACGGCAAATCCGCCGCTGGTGATCGGCATCATCGGCCGCGGGCATCTCGAATACGGCCACGGCACGCCGTTCCAGCTTGCGAATCTCGGAATCGGAAAGGTGACGACGCTGCTGCCGAACGATACGGAACATGTCGACGGTACTCGGGTCAAAGGAATAGCCAGGGCGATGTTTCGGCTTCAACCACAGCCGGTCGAGGCATTACGCTCCTAGGGCGAAGCCCAGAAACGAAAAAAGCGGGCGCCAGCCCGCTTCCCTCTGGGTCCTGAGACTTGCGCATACCGCCGGTACATTCGTGGTCGGTCAGCCGTCAATCAGGGCAAATTCAACAATCCGCGGCAAAACCCGACATCGTATCTCGACGCGCGTTTCGCTCCCGGCGGAATGCCGATGGGTCTCATATGGGGAGGGGTCTCGGACAATGCAATAAGCTCGTCGACAGATGCGGGCCCGGCATCATCGAACAAGCATCGGCCGACTGGCCATCCTGCCAAACGCATCGGCCCGAAAGTCGGCACCGATTTTCGGGAAGCACGATGCGTCGATTCCAAGGATTAAAGCGTCCTTTGTGCGTCCATTCGGACACACGGCGCTCTAAGCAGGAGTGGCAGTATTGGTTGCCAGAAGAATGCGCCGCTGGCTACTTTGCAGCGCGCGTCACCCGCTTCTTCTTGGGTTCCACGGGTTTCAGGGCCTCGGCGGCGCGGTCCGCCTCGTCTTTGGCCAAGCGCAATTCCCGCAACTTTGCGGTCTTGATTGCACGGGCTTTTGCTTCCGACTGATATTCAGCCATGGCGCTGTTGCGCTCCGCTGTTTTCTTCTGCGTCTCGATCGAACGCAGCTGAGCTTTATCCAGAAAATTTTCCATGACTACACCCAATATCTGAAATCCTCTTTGTGCGCGGAAAATAAAAATTCCACTGCGCCTTAAATAAGGTTTCTCCGCCCGGAATTCAAATTTCTCGCCTATTTGTCACTGAATCGGATTTTTAAGCCACCTCTTGTGCTTGTTATTTTTGAATACTCTCGCACCGTCCGGAATAATTTTTGGCACTCCTGTCATTCGAGTGCCAAAGGGCGTACATAAGGGATGCGGTCCCCTATGCGCCGACTGCAGAAAGACTCTTCATGAAATTCCGACCACTTCACGACCGCGTCGTCATCCGGCGCGCCGAAGGCGATATCAAATCCAAAGGCGGCATCATCATTCCCGATAATGCCAAGGAAAAACCCCAGCAAGGCGACGTCATTGCCGTCGGCCCGGGCTCACGCGACGAAAGCGGCAAGCTGATCCCGCTCGACGTCAAGGCTGGCGACACGGTGCTGTTCGGCAAATGGTCGGGCACCGAGGTCAAGATCGACGGCGCCGATCTCCTGATCATGAAGGAGGCCGACATCATGGGCATCGTCGACACGAGCGAAGCCGCCAAGAAAGCCGCCTGATCCGGCTCTACGGCCTCAAGAACGAACTGGACGAAAAATCATGTCTGCCAAGGAAATCAAATTCTCCACCGACGCCCGCGACCGCATGTTGCGCGGCGTCGAGCTCCTCAACAACGCCGTCAAGGTGACGCTGGGACCGAAAGGCCGCAATGTCATTATCGACCGTGCCTATGGCGCGCCGCGCATCACCAAGGACGGCGTCACCGTCGCCAAGGAAATCGAGCTTTCCGACAAGTTCGAGAACATGGGCGCGCAGATGGTGCGCGAAGTGGCCTCGAAGACCAACGACCTCGCCGGCGACGGCACAACGACAGCGACCGTGCTCGCCGCCTCCATCCTGCGCGAGGGCGCCAAGCTCGTAGCCGCCGGCATGAACCCGATGGATCTCAAGCGCGGCATCGACCTTGCCATCGCTGCCGTGGTCAAGGACATCCAGGCGCGGGCCAAGAAGGTCAAGTCGTCGGATGAGATCGCCCAGGTCGGCACCATCGCCGCCAATGGCGATGCCACCGTAGGCGCCATGATCGCCAAGGCGATGGACAAGGTCGGCAATGAGGGCGTCATCACCGTCGAGGAAGCCAAGACCGCCGAGACCGAACTCGACGTCGTCGAGGGCATGCAGTTCGACCGCGGTTATCTCAGCCCCTACTTCGTCACCAATGCCGACAAGATGCGCGCCGAGCTGGAAGACCCCTACATTCTCATCCACGAGAAGAAGCTCGGCAATCTGCAAGCCATGCTGCCGATCCTCGAAGCCGTGGTGCAGAGCGGCAAGCCGCTGCTCATCATCTCGGAAGACGTCGAAGGCGAGGCCTTGGCCACGCTGGTGGTCAACAAGCTGCGTGGCGGCCTGAAGGTCGCCGCAGTCAAGGCACCCGGCTTCGGTGACCGCCGCAAGGCGATGCTGGAAGACATCGCGGTCCTGACCGCCGGCCAGATGATCTCGGAGGATCTCGGCATCAAGCTGGAAAATGTCACCATCGACATGCTCGGCCGGGCAAAGCGCGTGCTCATCGACAAGGACACCACCACGATCATCGACGGCTCCGGCGACAAGGCCGGCATTGCAGCCCGTATCGCCCAGCTGAAGATGCAGATCGAGGAAACCACCTCGGACTATGACAAGGAAAAGCTGCAGGAGCGCCTGGCCAAGCTTGCTGGCGGCGTTGCGGTCATCCGCGTCGGCGGCGCGACCGAGACCGAGGTCAAGGAAAAGAAGGACCGCATCGACGATGCGCTCAACGCCACGCGTGCGGCCGTTGAAGAAGGCATCGTTGCCGGCGGCGGTGTCGCCCTGCTGCGCGCCAAGGCGGCGCTTGAGACGCTCACGGGTGAGAATGCCGACGTCACCGCCGGCGTTTCGATCGTACTCAAGGCGCTCGAGGCGCCGATCCGGCAGATCGCCGACAATGCCGGCGTCGAAGGCTCCGTCGTGGTCGGCAAGCTGATGGAAAGCAAGGATGCCAATCTGGGCTTCAATGCGCAGACGGAAGCCTATGTCGACATGATCAAGGCCGGCATTGTCGATCCCGCCAAGGTCGTTCGCACGGCCCTGCAGGATGCCGGCTCTATCGCAGCACTCCTGATCACCGCTGAAGCCATGATCGCCGACATTCCGGCGAAGGAAGCGTCCAACGGCGGCAACCCAGCCGGCATGGGTTACTAAGCGACGCCTGAACCATCCGGCCGCCACGCGGCTGGATGGTGACTGCCCACCATCAACAAGGAACGTTTCCATGGCTATGCAGAGCAACCAGAAGCAGTCCCTCGCCGCACGTTGGGAGAGCTACCAACCATCCAAATCAACACTTGTCTGGACATGCGTCGGCACCGCCATCGCCACGATGATCATCGGCTTCAGCTGGGGCGGCTGGGTCACCGGCGGCACCTCGCAGACGCTTGCACAGACAGCCGGCGACGTGGCGCGCGGCCAGCTTGCCTCGACCATATGCGTCGAGCGGTTCAATGCAGCACCCGATGCAGCGGCCAGGCTGACCGAACTGAAGGCCAAGTCCGTCGGTTACGACAGGCAGAAGTTCGTCGAGACCGGCGGCTGGGCAACCATGCCGGGAGAGACCGCTCCTGACCGGCGCGCGTCCATCGGCTGCGCCACCGCACTCGCTGCCTGATATCTGGCGACGCTCGTTACGTTCGCGCCGGGGACACAGCTCTGGCGCGGATAGCTTCGCACCTCACCTATTTCGAACTCAGCCTGATTTTCTTCTCGAAAGACTAATGCTGCCGCCGCCAGGACATTTCCCGGCGGGCTCCTCGGCTTCAGCAGAATAGGATTTCGTCCATGATCAAGTTTTCAAGCAAGACCGATGCGCTGCCGAAACCGGCCGATGCCGACGAAAACCGGTTCGATTTCATCCGCAAGACCGCCGCTGCGCAGCACAAGAAATCGGACGATGAAATCAGGCGGCGCGATCGGCCAGCGGGCGAAGACGACCAGACAGAATGAATTTCCGGGCAGCTAACCCGCTTGGCGGCGGGCAAAGCTGACATCGCTCGCCGTAGCCATGATCGTCACCTCATCGCCCAGCGACCATTCCGCGGCGCGCGCGGCAAGGTGCGCCGGAACAGCCGGAGAGCCACCCGGGCCGGGCGGCACGTCATAGGTGGCGTGGCCGTCATGCGGCAGGATCACGCCATAGCCGATCGCCATCGCGGTTCGGGCCGTCGCCGCCAAGCACATCTCCGACAGCATGCCGCAGATGGCGATGGTCTCGACGCCGGATGCCACTAGCAAGTCGTCCAGCCCGGTGCCATCGAAGCCGTCATCAAGCTCCTTGCGCGCGACATGTTCGCCTGGCCGAGGCGTAAAATGCAGCTCCCAGCCCGGTGTATGCGGCTCGTCGACGGCGCCCGAGGGGCCATCGTTCTGGATGAAGATGACGGGCACGCCCGAGGCACGCGCATTCTCGATCATTGCCGCGACCGCGGCCAGAAGTCTCGCGTAGCCCGGTACCGCCTCGGCGCCCGAGACGAATGCGTTTTGGACATCGACAACGACCAACGCGTCGGCGGTCGGCACCTCGTCCATGTCAGTTTCCGGATTTGCTTGCACCGATACCCCCTCGCCTGAATGAACGGGATATGGTGGGCAGCTCAGGCAATGTCATCGAGCGCCTTGCGCTGGCGGTGCATTTCAACGAACACGCGGTAGTCGCGGTCGAAGCGCTGCCTTGCGGCCGGGTTGGGCCGGCGCGCGCGGCCTTCCTGGCGCATTGCCGCGCAAGCTTCGACGAGGCTCGGGTAAAGCCCAGCGGCAGAGGCCGCCGCCATCGCCGTGCCCAGCAGCACAGGATCGCCGCCCAACGGCTCGACGACGGTGCAGCCGGTGGCGTCGGCATAGAGCTCCATCAGCAGCGGATTGCGGGTGTGGCCGCCGGTGACATGCAAAGTGTCGATGCCGTAGCCATTGGCATTGAGCGCATCGAGCACGTGGCGGATGCCGAGCGCGATCGCCACCGCCGTGCGCCAGTAGAGTCGGCAAAGACTGTCGAAGGAGGCGTCAAGCGTGAGCCCGCTGATGACACCGAGCGCATGCGGGTCGGCCAGCGGCGAGCGGTTGCCATGGAAATCGGGCAGCACGTGCAGCCGACCGGCAAGGCCGAGGCCCTCGATAGCGCGCAGCTGCATGATGCGTTCGGTGATGCGCAGATGCGTTTCGGCAGTCGGCTCGCCGCCCTGGCCGTGCCAGCGGATGACATGGTCGAGCAGCGCCCCGGTCGCCGACTGTCCGCCTTCGCTCAGCCACAGGCCCGGCAATGGCGCGCCATAGTACGGGCCCCAAATGCCCGACGCGGCGCGGGGTTCGCGCGACATTGCCATGACGCAGCTCGACGTTCCCGCGATCAAGGCCATGTGCCGGTCGATATCAGGCAATCCGCCGACCACGCCGAGCGCACCTGCAAAGGCGTCGATCACGCCGGCGCCGACGCGGCACGCGGGCGTCAGCCCCAGTTGTTCCGCCGCCTGTCCAGTGAGCGGCCCCAGATCGGCACCGGCCGGGCTGGCACGTTCTGGCAAGGCGGCATGCTCGAACATGTCGGCAAGGCCGACGGCGGCGAAGAAATCCGGCCGCCAGGCTTCGCGCTCATGGGCGAGATAGGTCCATTTGGCCGTCAGCGTGCATTGCGAGCGCGCCAGCGACCCGCTGGCCTTGTGTGTCAGGAAATCGGCGAGATCAAACAGCTGGCCGGTCCGCGCCCAGCTTTGCGGCAGATGGCGCTTGACCCACATCAGCTTGGGCGTCGTCATCTCCGGCGACATAACGCCGCCGACAAATTTCAGGACCTCGTGCCCGGTTGCGGTGCACTCGTCGGCTTCGGCAAGGGCGCGGTGGTCGAGCCAGACGATGGTGTCCCAGCGGGCATCCCCTTCCACCGAGACGCTGACCTGCTCGCCCGACCTGCCGCGGAAAACCGTCGAGCATGTCGCGTCAAAGCTGATGCCGACGATTTCGGCCGGCGCGATATTGGCGCCGGCGCGGGCATCGCGCACAGCGGCGCAGACAGCCGACCAGATCTGCTCTGAATCGTGCTCGCAATGGCCTGAAGCCGAGCGGTTCATGGCGATCGGGTGTTCGGCGCGTCCGAGCAGCTTGCCCGAGGCATCGAGGATGCCGGCGCGCGCGCTGCCGGTGCCGACGTCGACCGCACACAGATAGGCCGCCATCAGAACGACGACGCCCCGAAACGCACGATTGCGCGGCAGCGACCAAGGCCTGCCGGCGGCGATTTCAGACGAGGCAAGGATGCGCGGATCAACACCATGAGGTGCAGTCTATATGCGCGCCATGGCCAATTCCAGCGGTCAGCGGCGACCTGGATTTGGCTCAGAGGCGATCGCCGAGATAGCGCGTCAACGTCTCTTGCGTGCCCAGCTGCCAGAGCATGCCGAGGCTGTCGCCGAAGGCTGTGGCGAAGGGCGCCGACTTGCCGACGCCGCCGTAGATGTCCTCCATTGCAAGCCAGGCCGTGGGCGCGTTCCTTGCGGCTTGCGCGGTCGCTTGCAGGCGGTCCCAACTCGGGTCGTTGGGCTCGATGACGGCACCGGAATCGGTCACTCCGAAGCAGTAGCGGCACCAGAGCGCGGATTCGAGCGCCAGCCCCGTGATGCCCGCGCCGGCCTTGAGGCGATCCGAAATCGTCGGGATGATGAATTTCGGCTGCCGGTTGGAACCGTCGAGGCACAGGCGGCGGACGGTGTCGCCGATCTTCGGATTGGAAAAGCGGCGCTCGATGAGCTGGCAATATTCCTCCAGCACGACGCCTGGCACCGGCGGCACCGTGGGCATGATCTCCTCGCGCTCCAGCTTGGCGAGGAAGGCGCGCACCAGCGGACTTTCCATCGCCTCGTGGACGAAGTGGATGTCCATCAGCCCGGCGGGATAGGCGATGGTGGCGTGGCCGCCATTGAGGATGCGGATCTTCATCAGCTCGAACGGCGCGACGTCGTGGACGAACTGGACGCCGACCTTTTCCAGCGCCGGCCGCCCGTCGGTGAAACAGTCCTCCATCACCCATTGCTTGAACGGTTCGCAAAACACCGGCCAGCCGTCCTCGACGCCGAACTCGCTGGCGAGAATGGCGCGCTCGCGGTCGGTGGTTGCGGGGGTGATGCGGTCGACCATACTGTTGGGAAAGGCGACGTTGTCGCGGACCCAGTCGGCAAAACTCTCGTCGGCGAGCCGCGCCAGGCCGATCACCGCGTCGGCGGTGACGCGGCCATTGTGGGGGATGTTGTCGCAAGACATGACGGTGAAGGGCACGATGCTGTCCTGGCGCCGGCGCCACAGCCCGGCCAGGATGATGCCGAACACCGTCCTGGGCGCCGCGATGTTTTGCGCGTCGGCGACGATATCGGGATGGGCCGGGTTGAAGGCGCCGGAGGCCGGATCGATGAAATAGCCGCCTTCGGTGATGGTCAGCGAAACGATGCGTATGGCCGGATCGGCAAGACGCTCGATGATCGCGGCGGCATCGCCGGGCGTCAGGAAGTCGATCATGACCGAGGTGACGCGCGCGCTCATGTGGCCGCTGTCCTGCTCCACGACCGTCGTCAACCAGTCCTGCTCGGCCAGCTTGGCACGACCGACCTTTTCGCCGTCGAAGACACCAGCGCCGACGATCGCCCAGTCATGACCCGAACCGGAATTGAACAGCTCGTCGAGATAGACCGCCTGATGCGAGCGGTGGAAATTGCCGACGCCGAAATGGACGATCCCAGCCTTGAGCGACGAGCGATCATAAGTGGGACGCGCGACCTTTGCGGGAAGGCTCGAAAGGTTCGACTGGGAGAGTTTCACGAGCATGGTTCGACGCTTTCTCTTGTTCGGCGCAGACGCCCTCGACCCCTTCGCCCCGTTTACGGGGAGAAGGTGGCCCGAAGGGCCGGATGAAGGGCGGAGCGAAATCTCGAAGGTTCTCGCTGCCCATCACCTGCCTGCCGGCATCCTTTCCCCGTCCCTTCGACAAGCTCAGGACGGGGAGAGGAACGCTGTCTTCAACTCATCCAGTTGCCGCCATCGACGTTGTAGGTCTGGGCGACGATGTATTGGCTTTCCGGCCCGGCGAGAAAGATCGCCATGCCGACTAGGTCTTCCGCCGTGCCCATGCGGCCAAAGGGAACGGCTTCGCCGACGAGGCGCTTCTTCTCGCCGCGGGGCCGGTTCTCGTAGCGGGCGAACAGTTCGTCGACATGCTCCCAATGCTCGCCTTCGACGACGCCCGGCGCGATGGCGTTGACATTGATGCCGTGCTTGATCAGGTCGAGGCCGGCCGACTGGGTCAGGCTGATGACGGCCGCCTTGGTGGCGCAGTAGACCGCAACGAGCGCTTCGCCGCGGCGGCCGGCCTGGCTCGCCATGTTGATGATCTTGCCACCCTTGCCACGCGCGATCATCGAGCGGGCAGCAGCCTGCATGGTGAACAGCGTGCCGGCGACGTTGACGGCAAACAGCTTGTCGTAGCTTGCCCTGGAAATCTCGACGATCGGCGCGAGATCGAACAGGGCGGCATTGTTGACAAGGATGTCGAGCCCGCCGGTCTTCTGTTCCACGACCTTGATCGCCGCTTCGATCGAGCTCTGGTTGGTGACGTCGAGGCTGACGGCATAGGCCGACTGTCCGATTTCGGCAGCCGTCTTCATCGCCGCGTCGAGATTGATGTCGCCGATGGCAACCACGGCTCCCTCGCGGACAAAAGCCTCGGCGAAGACCCGGCCGATACCGCGCGCCGCACCTGTGATCAGCGCCGACTTGCCCTGGAGCCTCGCGCTCACATGGCCCTCCCGTCTGCGCCGAAGCGATGAATCTTGGCCGGGCTGGGGGTGAGGAAAATCGTATCGCCATGACGCACGCCGAGCTCGCCGTCGGCGCGGACGGTCAGCGGCCCAACGCCATCGGCCTGGACGTGCAGGAAGGTGTCGGAGCCGAGATGCTCGGCGACACCGACGGTCGCCTTCCATTCGCCGGCAGTTGTGGAAATGCCGAGATGTTCGGGCCTGACGCCGATTGTCGTTGCGCCATGCTTGGCCGCCGGCGCGCCATCGATGAGGTTCATCTTGGGTGAGCCGATGAAGCCTGCGACGAACAGGTTCTTCGGCGTCTTGTAGAGCTCCATCGGCGAGCCGACCTGCTCGATGTTGCCGGCATTCAACACCACGATCTTGTCGGCCATTGTCATCGCCTCGACCTGATCGTGGGTGACGTAGATCATCGTCGTCTTGAGCTGGTGGTGAAGCTCGCTGATCTCGAGGCGCATCGTGCCGCGAAGCGCTGCGTCGAGGTTGGAAAGCGGCTCGTCGAAAAGGAAGGCCGAGGGCTGGCGCACGATGGCGCGGCCGATGGCGACACGCTGGCGCTGGCCGCCCGAGAGCTGGCCGGGCCGGCGCTCGAGATAGTTGGTCAGATTGAGGACACGCGCGGCGTCCTTGACCTTCTTGTCGATGACGGCCGCATCCTCGCCCGCCATCTTCAGCGGGAAGGCGATGTTCTTGTAGACGGTCATGTGCGGGTAAAGCGCGTAGGACTGGAACACCATCGCCAGCCGGCGCTTGGCGGGTGCCTCGCCGGTGACATCGCGGCCATCGATGCTGATCGAGCCGGCGGAGGTGTCTTCCAGCCCGGCGATCAGCCGGAGCAAGGTCGACTTGCCGCAGCCCGATGGCCCGACAAAGACGACGAACTCGCCGTCTTCGATCTCGAGGTCGATCTCCGGGATGATTATCGTCGCGCCGAAGGACTTCGACACTTTCTTGAGATTGATGTTTCCCATGGTTTCCTCCCGGGGGCGACTACTTCACGGCGCCGAAAGTGAGGCCGCGGACGAGTTGGCGCTGGGAGAACCAGCCCATGATCAGGATCGGTGCGATGGCCAGCGTCGAGGCCGCCGAAAGCTTCGCCCAGAACAGGCCTTGCGGACTGGAGAAGGAAGCAATGAAGGCGGTCAGCGGCGCGGCGTTGGTGGTGGTCAGGCGGATCGTCCAGAAGGCCTCGTTCCATGCCAGGATGATGTTAAGCAGCATGGTCGAGGCGATGCCGGGCACCGCCATCGGCGTCAGCACATAGACGATCTCGCCCCACAAAGTGGCGCCGTCCATGCGGGCGGCCTCGAGGATCTCGCCGGGGATTTCGCGGAAGTAGGTGTAGAGCATCCACACCACGATCGGCAGATTGATCAGCATCAGCATGACGGTCAGGCCGATGCGGGTGTCGAGCAGGTTGGCGTCGCGGAAGATCAGGTAGATCGGCACCAGCACCGCCACCGCCGGCATCATCTTGGTGGAAAGCATCCACATCAGAATGTCCTTGGTGCGCTTGGTCGGCGAAAACGCCATCGACCAGGCAGCAGGCACGGCGACGACCAGTGCGAGGATTGTCGAGCCGACCGCGATGATCACCGAGTTCAGGAAGAACTTGAAGTAGTTGCTCTGCGCCTGGACCTCGGCATAGCTCTCCAGCGTGCCCGACGGAATCAGGCTGAAGCCGGCGATCGCCTCGGTCTCCGACTTGAAGCTGGTGATGATGGTGTAGAGGATCGGGAAGAAGATCAGCAGGGCAACCACCCAGGCTGCCACGGTGAAGCCGATCTTGCGTCTTGTCGAAACTGCGCGTGCCATCGGTTCCTCCTCACTTGTCCAGGTTCTTGCCAACGGCGCGCATCAGGAAGAAAGCGACGATGTTGGCCAGGATGACCGCGATGATGCCGCCGGCCGAAGCGCCGCCGACGTCGTAGCCAAGAAGCGCCGTGCGGTAGATCAGGAATGGCAGGTTGGTCGAGGCGTAGCCCGGACCGCCATTGGTGGTGACAAGGATTTCCGCATAGACGCCGAGCAGGAAGATGGTCTGGATCAGGATGACCACTGTGACGGCGCGCGAAATATGCGGAATCGTCAGGTAGATGAAGCGACTGATGAAGCCGGCGCCATCCATTTCGGCGGCCTCCTTCTGCTCGCCGTCGAGCGACTGCAGCGCGGTCAGCAGGATCAGCGTGGCGAAGGGCAGCCACTGCCAGGCGACGATGATGATGATCGAAAACAGCGGGTACTGCGCGAACCAGTCGACCGGCTGGGCGCCGAAAAACTTGGCGATGTCGGCGAACACGCCGTAGCCGGGATGCATGATCATGTTCTTCCACACCAATGCGGCCACCGGCGGCATGACGAAGAACGGCGAAATCACCAGGATGCGCACGATGCCTTGGCCGAACATCGGCTGGTCGAGCAGCAGCGCCAGCGCGATGCCGCCGATGACAGTGATCAGCAGGACGCCGACGACCAGCACCAGCGTGTTCCAGATCGACTGGAAGAAGGCCGGGTCGGTGTAGAAGAACTTGTAGTTGAACAGTCCGGCGAAGCTGACATTGGTGGGATTGAGCAGATTGTAGTTCAGGAACGAGAACCACAAGGTCATCGCCAGCGGGACGATCATCCAGATGAAGAGCAGGATCACCGAAGGCGCCATCATGAAGCGCGCCAGCGTACTGGTCTGTCGAGTAGCCATGGCGGTCACCCCGCGTTCGAGCAGATGAGGTTTCAGGCCTGAAAGGGGCCGTCCGGACTGGGAGACCGGACGGCTAGGCAGGGAGGATCTGCCTATTTGATGTAGCCGGCGCGGGTCATTTCACGGACCGAGGCAGTCTGAGCCGCGGCCAGTGCATCATCCACGCTCGACTGGCCGGCAAGTGCCGCCGAGAAGAGCTGGCCGACAGTCGTGCCCAGTCCCTGGAACTCGGGGATGGCGACGAACTGCACGCCGACATAAGGCACCGGCTTGACGGTGGGCTTGGTCGGGTCGGCCGAGTTGATCGAGTCCAGCGTCATCTTGGCGAAGGGTGCCGCCTTCTGGTACTCGGGGTTGTTGTAGAGCGAGGTGCGCGTGCCGGGTGGCACGTTGGCCCAGCCTTCCTTCGAGGCGACGAGGTCAAGGTAACCCTTGCCTGTCGCCCAGGCGACGAACTTCTGCGCAGCTTCGGCCTTCTGGGTGCCGGCGGGAATTCCGAGCGACCATGCCCACAGCCAGTTGCCACGCTTGCCGAGACCAGTGTCCGGCGCCAGCGCATAACCGACCTTGTCGGCGACGGTGGAGTCCTTCGGGTTCGACACGAAGGAGGCCGCCACCGTGGCGTCGATCCACATGCCGCACTTGCCCTGCTGGAACAGCGCCAGGTTCTCGTTGAAGCCGTTGGAGGACGCACCGGACGGGCCGGCATCCTTCATCAGGTCGACGTAAAACTGCAGCGTGCTCTTCCATTCGGGCTGGTCGAACTGCGGCTGCCATTTCTCGTCGAACCAGCGCGCGCCGAAGGAGTTGGACATGGCGGTCAGGAAGGCCATGTTCTCGCCCCAGCCGGCCTTGCCGCGCAGGCAGATGCCGTTGATCTCGGCGGCACGGTCGGTCATCTTGCGGGCCGCGTCGGCGATGAAGTCCCAGGTCGGCGCGTCGGGCATGGTGAGCCCGGCCTTCTCCATCAGGTCCTTGCGGTACATGACGAACGAGCTCTCGCCGTAGAAGGGCGCGGCATACAGCTTGCCGTCAGCCGAAAGGCCGCCGGCGATGGCCGGGATGATGTCGGCGGCGTCGTAGTCGGCGCCGAGATTGTCGAGCGGCAGCAGCCACTGCTGCTTGGCCCAGATCGGCACCTCGTAGGTGCCGATGGTCATCACGTCGTACTGGCCGCCCTTGGTGGCGATGTCGGTGGTGACGCGCTCACGCAGCACGTTCTCTTCGAGCGTGACCCATTCGAGCTGGATGTCGGGGTTCTTGGTGGTGAAATCGTCCGTCAGCTTCTGCATGCGGACCATATCGCCATTGTTGACGGTGGCGATGGTGATGGTCTCGGCATGGGCGGCAAACGCGAGCGCGCTCGCTACGCACAGGCCCAGAAAGAGCGTGTTCAGTTTCATCAAATTCCTCCCAAAAGCCAAAGTGAGCATTTGCCTCGGCTGTGGGCAATTATTCATCTGGCGTGATTTATGTCAAGCAGGAATCTCGGCGCGCGCGGACAGGGCTCGCCGGAAGCCGACGAGACTTTGGTCCTGAATGTGAGAATCCGAGGGCGCGTGCGCCCGCGCCTATGCGGCGGTCGACAGCTTGCCGAAGCTTTGGTTCAACCGGCCAGAAGCGCGGCCGCGGTACGTTCGTCGGTGATCAGTCCGTTGACGAGACGCCGGGTGACGGCGGCCAGAATGCCGGGCAGCTTGCGCTCGCCCATGGCAAGCGCGACCACCAGCGAGCGTTCGCGTGACGGCAACGGGGCGGAGGCGACGCGGTCATTGGTGATGCCCTCGATCAGCTTGCCGTCCCGGTCGAAGGCCCAGCCGACGATTTCGCCGACGGCACCTGCCTTTTGCAGCGCCTTGAGTTCAGCTTCGGTGATGAAGCCGTCCTCGTAGAGCGGCGCCTGCGGACCCATGTCGCCGACCCCGACGAAGGTAACGTCGGCCTGGGCGGCGAGCGCCAGAGTCGGCTGGATCAGCGGCTGGCTGTGCAGCATGCGCCGCTCCTCCGACGAGGAGGCGATTGCCGGCAAAGGCATGGGAAAGCTGCGCGCCTTGATGGTGTCGGCCATGGTGAAGATGACGTTGTAGAACGCGGCCGAACCATCCGGCGAAATGTTGCCGGTCAGCGAAACCACCTTGTGGTGCGGGCACTCCATCGGCGGCAGCTGCTCGATCGCCGCCTTGAGCGTGCGGCCGGTACCGATCGCCATGACAATCGGTTCGGCCGAACGCAGCCACTTCTCGATCTCGGCGGCAGCCGCCTGGGCGATGCCGATCGTCGTCGACGACGAATCCGGATCGCTGGGCGTGACCTCGACGAGGTCGAGTGCGAAGCGCGAGCGCAACCGGGCGGCAAGGTCAAGGCAGCTCGCGATCGGGTGGTCGACGCGCACCTTGATCAGGCCCTCGGACATGGCGAGCGACACCAGCCGCTGCGCGGTCTGGCGCGAGACTCCGAGCTTGGTCGCGATCTGGTCCTGGGTGTTTCCGGCGACATAATAAAGCCAGCCCGCGCGGGCGGCCTCGTCGAGCCTTGGTGTTTCCTGCCGGGAACTCATGCGTCACGCCTCATGCTTGATCCCGGCAGTTTCGCAGGGTTTTCGATAATGCGCAATTGCTCGCAATGGCGTCAATTGCTCGCATCCCTGCTTGAGCTTCTGGCGCCCCTGTGCGGAGCGCCAGTGCCAGACGTCAGCTTGCCGCCGCGGTGTCGACGACCTCGAAGTCATGGGTGATGGTGGCCGACTTGGCGAGCATCGCCGAGGCCGAACAGTATTTCTCGATCGACAGGCTGACGGCGCGCTCGACCTTGGCCGGCGCGAGGCCACGGCCCTTGACCACGAAATGCATGTGGATGCGGGTGAACACCTTGGGGTCGGTCTCGGCGCGGTCGGCATCAAGCTCGACGGAGCAGTCCTCGATCGCCTCGCGGCCCTTTTCCAGGATGTGGACGACATCGTAGGCCGAGCAGCCGCCGGCGCCGATCAGCATCAGCTCCATCGGGCTCGGGCCCGGCGTCTGGCCACCCGGCTCCCTGGAGGTGCCGAGCACGATCTTGTGTCCGCTGCCGGACTCGCCAACGAAGGTGCGATCCTCAACCCATTTGATGCGTGCCTTCATGACAGCCATCCTTCCATGCAAAATGTTCCGCGATCGTGCGGTCCAAGTTCATATCCGTATGCGGGTCGCAGCGTCGAGTGTCGCGATCTGTCGCGGGCAGATTTTGAGCCAGAAAAATTGTCACGGACGCTAGCGCGAAACTTGTCGCCGGCGGCAGCCGTGTGTTCGAGAGGCTACATCCAGTGCAGCCGAAAGTTGAAGGAATGGCCGTGCCATATGCCCGGGAGATCGGGCTCCGGCCACGGCAAATCGAAGGCCACGCCGCGCCACAATTCCATGCATGCAAACTAAATCTTCAATCACGACATTCTGTGCGGAACTTTGATTGTTCAGGGAAGTTGAGATGAAGGCAAAAGGTCGAAGTGGTGCTACACTCCCACCGACTTCGGCATTGTGAGGGTGCCATGCAAACACGTGAATCCGACGTCTTCAATCTCTTCTCGGAAATATACGGAAGTCAGACCACCGAGGAGATGAGCCTACAGCAATATCTGCTCGCCTGCCGCGACCAGCCAGCGATGTATGCGACTGCGGCAGAGCGAATGGTGGACGCCATCGGCGCCCCCACCCTGGTTGACACCAGCGCCGACGCCCGACTCGGGCGCATCTTTGCAAACCGAACAATCAAACTTTATCCGGCCTTTGCCGAATTCTACGGCATGGAAGACACGATCGAGCGCATCGTTGGGTACTTCCGCTATGCCGCCCAGGGGCTTGAGGAGCGCAAGCAGATACTCTACCTGCTCGGCCCCGTCGGCGGCGGCAAGTCGTCGCTCGCCGAGCGGCTGAAGAAGCTGATGGAAGAGCGGCCGATCTACACGCTCAAGATCGGCGGCCAGCTCAGCCCGGTTTTCGAATCACCCCTTGGCCTGTTCCATCCCGAGCGCATGGCCGACCTGCTCGAAGACAAATATGGCATCGCCAGGCGCCGGCTAACCGGCCTGATCTCGCCCTGGGCTGCCAAGCGGCTCGAAGAAATCAACGGCGACGTTTCGAAGTTCAGTGTCGTCAAGCTGATGCCGTCGCGGCTGCGCCAGATCGGCATAGCCAAAACCGAGCCCGGCGACGAAAACAACCAGGACGTGTCGGCGCTTGTCGGCAAGGTCGACATCCGCAAGCTGGAAAATTTCAGCCAGGCCGATCCCGACGCTTACTCCTACAGCGGCGGACTGAACCGGACGACGCAAGGGCTTCTCGAATTCGTCGAAATGTTCAAGGCTCCGATCAAGGTGCTGCACCCGCTGCTGACCGCAACCCAGGAAAGCAACTACAACGGCACCGAGAGTTTTGGCGCGTTCCCCTACCAGGGCATCGTGCTTGCACATTCCAACGAGTCGGAATGGCTGCAGTTCAAAAGCAACCGCAACAACGAGGCCTTCCTCGACCGCATCCTGGTGGTCAAGGTGCCTTACTGCCTGCGCGTCACCGAAGAACGGCAGATCTACGAAAAGCTGCTGCGCGAAAGCGAACTGGTGAGCAATCCGTGCGCACCCGAAGTGCTCGACATATTGAGCCGCTTCACCGTGTCGACGCGGCTCGCCGAACATGAGAACTCGCCGCTCTACACCAAGATGCGCGTCTATGACGGCGAAAACCTCAAGGACGTCGACCCCAAGGCCAAGTCGATGCAGGAGTATCGCGATGCCGCCGGCGTCGACGAGGGCATGAACGGCGTCAGCACGCGCTTTGCCTTCAAGGTTCTGTCTGAGACATTCAACTACGACACCAAGGAGATCGCCGCCGACCCGGTGCATCTGATGTATGTGCTCGAACAGGCGATCAAGCGCGAGCAGTTCCCGGGCGAGATCGAATCCTCCTATCTTGATTTCATCAAGTCGGAGATCGCCAGCCGCTATGCCGAGTTCATCGGCCATGAGATCCAGAAGGCCTATCTCGAATCCTACAGTGAATACGGCCAGAACCTGTTCGACCGCTATATCGCTTATGCAGATGCCTGGATCGAGGACCAGGACTACAAGGACCCCGATACCGGACAGATCCTCAATCGCGGCATTCTCGACTCCGAGTTGTCGCAGATCGAGAAGCCGGCCGGCATCGCCAACCCGAAGGACTTCCGCAACGAGGTGGTGAAATTCACGCTCAGGGCACGCGCCAAGAACAATGGCCGCAACCCGTCGTGGACCAGCTACGAAAAGCTGCGCGAGGTAATCGAGAAGCGGATGTTCGGTCAGGTCGAGGACCTGCTGCCGGTGATCAGCTTCGGCGCCAAGCGCGACAGCACCACCGAGAAGCAGCATGCCGAATTCGTCGAGCGCATGACCGAGCGCGGCTACACGCAGCGCCAGGTCCGGCGCCTTGTCGACTGGTACATGCGGGTCAACAAGGCAGGCTGACCGGGAGCGAGCGGGGACCCACATGCCGAACTTCATCGATCGGCGCCTCAATCCCAAGGACAAGAGCCTTGGCAACAGGCAGCGTTTTTTGAGGCGCGCCCGGGACGAGTTGAAACGGGCGATCAACGAACGGGTCAGGTCCGGCAAGATCGAGACGGCGGACCAGGACCAGCTCATCCCGATTCCCCGCAAAGGCATCGGCGAGCCGACATTCCAACGCGCACCGCATTCGGGCCGCCGGGAGGAGGTCCTGCCCGGCAACAAGACGTTTGGCACCGGCGACCGCATCCCGCGACCGGCGGCGGGCAGCGGCAAGGGCTCGGACCCTTCATCGTCGGGCGACGGCGAGGACGACTTCCAGTTCGCCCTGTCGCGCGAGGAAGTGCTCGACCTGTTCTTTGAAGACCTCGAGCTGCCCGACCTGGTGAAGCTCAACCTCAAGGAAGTGGTGACGTTCCGGCCGCGCCGGGCCGGGTTCACCATGAGCGGCAACCCGACCAGCATCAGCGTCGGGCGCACAATGTTCAACAGCTTCGGGCGGCGCATCGCGCTCAGAAGGCCGAAACAATCCGAGATCGACGCTATCGCCGCGGAACTTCTCAAGCTGGAGGGTGAGAGGCGTCCGAGCGCCGCCACCCAGCAACGTATCGCAGCCCTGCGCGAGGAAATTGCAACGCTCGCGCGGCGCCGAAAGCTGATCCCCTACATCGACCCCCTCGACATCCGCTTCAACCGTTTCGAGCCGCAACCGGTGCCCAATGCCAATGCGGTGATGTTCTGCCTGATGGACGTTTCAGGCTCGATGGGCGAGCGCGAGAAGGATCTCGCCAAGCGCTTCTTCGTGCTGCTCCATTTGTTCCTCAAGCGGCGTTACGCCAAGACCGACATCGTTTTCATCCGCCACACGCACGAGGCTTCGGAAGTCGACGAGGACACCTTCTTCTACAGCACCCAAAGCGGCGGCACGGTCGTTTCCACTGCACTGGAGGAGATGCTGCGGGTCGTCCGCGAACGCTACCCTGCCAAGGAATGGAACATCTACGCCGCACAGGCTTCCGATGGAGACAACATCCCCAACGATTCCGAGCGCTGCGTTTCGATCCTCGACAAGACGCTGATGCGGGTTTGCCAGTACTATGCCTATGTCGAGATCATCGACGAACGCGAAAGCGAGATGTTCCGACATGCCGACAACGGCACCTCGCTGTGGAACGCCTATCGCGAGGTCAGTGCCGAATGGCCGAACTTCGAGATGACGCGCATCGCCAAGCCGTCCGACATCTATCCCGTCTTTCATGAGTTGTTCGCCAAGGCGCCCGCGCCGGCAAAACGCGGATGAGGATGCAAGTTGGAAAAGCGTTCAAAAACGTCGCCGCTGCTGTTTACGAGTTCCGACTGGAACTTTGACGATCTGTCGCGCGCCTATGACGCGATCAAGGAGATCGCCGTCAACGAACTTCGCCTCGACTTCTATCCCAACCAGATCGAGGTGATTTCGTCCCAGCAGATGCTCGACGCCTATTCGTCGATCGGCATGCCGCTGATGTACCAGCACTGGTCTTTCGGCAAGCATTTCGTCCACGAATCGAACCTCTATCGCAAAGGCCGCATGGGGCTGGCTTACGAGCTGGTGATCAATTCCAATCCCTGCATCACCTATCTCATGGAAGAAAACACCATGGCGCTGCAGACGCTTGTCATCGCGCACGCGTCGTTCGGCCACAACCATTTCTTCAAGAACAACTACCTGTTCCAGCAATGGACCGATGCGGGCGCCATCCTCGCCTATATGGAGTTCGCTAAGAGCTATATCGCCCGCTGCGAGGAAAGGTACGGTCCGACAGCCGTGGAAGCCGTGCTTGACGCGGCACACGCACTGATGCCGCAAGCCGTGTTTCGCTATCGCCGGCGGCCCAGGCTGTCGGTCGAACGGGAGCAGGCGCGCATCCGCGAGCGGCTCGAACACGAGGAGCGCACGTTCAGCGACCTGTGGCGGACGCTGCCGCAGTCAGCCGAGGCCGGTGTGCCACGCGAAGCCGAGACCGACATTTCCGAGCGCCAGACGGCCATCGAGTATCCGGAAGAAAACCTGCTCTATTTCCTGGAAAAATACAGCCCCGTGCTCAAGGCCTGGCAAAGGGAGATCCTGCGCATCGTCCGCGTCATTGCCCAGTATTTCTACCCGCAGCGCCAGACCAAGGTGATGAACGAAGGCTGTGCCACCTTCGTGCACTACACGATCATGAACCGCCTGTTCGACAAGGGCCAGATCAGCGAAGGCACGATGCTGGAAGTGCTGCAGAACCATTCCAACGTGGTGTTCCAACCCTCCTTCGACGACCCGCGCTACGGCGGCCTCAACCCCTACACGCTCGGCTTCAACATGATGCGCGACATCCAGCGCATCTGCACGGAGCCGACTGGCGAAGACCGCGACTGGTTCCCGGATTTTGCCGGCAATGGCGATTGGTGCGGCACGCTGCTCGACGCGTGGGCAACCCACCGCGACGAGTCCTTCATCCGGCAGTTCCTGAGCCCAGCCCTGATCCGCGACATGCGGTTGTTCTCGCTGCAGGAAGAAGCCTCCGACCCGTATTACGAGGTGACGGCGATCCACGACGAGCGCGGCTATGAGCGCGTGCGTTCGCGGCTTGCCGACAATTACGACGTCGGGGTGACGCAGCCTGACATCCAGGCGGTCGACGCTGATCTCAAGGGTGACCGCAAGCTGCGTATCAAGCACACAGTTCACCATGGCACGATACTGGTGGAAGAGACGCGCAACGAGACGCTGCGCTACATCCAGCGGCTCTGGGGGCACGAGGTCAGTATGGTCGGCATCGACGGCACGACCGACAAGACACTCTACGAAGTCTCGACCAAGGAGTTGGGCGAGAAGGCTTGAGGCTGTCACGAGCTGGATTGTCTTTACGCAACTCCGGACGGAAAACGCTACGCACTTTTCCTGGAATTGTTCTAGGCCAGCGCCGCCATCATCTTCCGCACGATCCCGGCGTCGGTGTGCTTTGGCCGCGCTGCGACAAAGCCGAGTTCCAGCGCCTTGCCAGCGGCCGCGTCGACGGCCACCGAGCAGGACGAGTGGATCTCGCGCAGCGGCAGCCGCGCCTTGATCGCACCGACAGTGTCGGGATTGACGCCCGACCCAGGCATGATGACGATGCTGTCGCGCGCGTGATCGAAGCACGCAGCCAGGGCGTCGAGCCCCTTCAGCGCCGTGGTTTCGCCACCCGAGGTCAGGATGCGCTCGAAGCCGAGTTCAATGGCGAGATCGACCGCAGGCGCAAAGTCCGGCCCAGCAAGGTCGAAGGCGCGATGCAGCGTCATGCCGAGCCCCTGCGCATGCGCGGCCAGCCGCGAAAGCACGTCGCTGTCGAGCGAGCCGTCAGGCTTGTTGGCGCCGAGCACGACACCCGCCAGGCCGGCGGCGCGCACGGCGTCGATATCGGACAGCAAGGTTGCAACATCCGCGTCGTCAAAGACGAAATCGCCGGGGCGCGTGCGGATCATCGCGTAGACCGGAATCGGCGCCTTGGCGGCAAGCGCCATCAGGCCGGGCGATGGCGTGAGACCGCCGGTTTCGAGCGCAGCGCACAACTCGATGCGGTCGGCGCCGCCCGAGATCGCCGCAGCGAGGCTTTGCGGGCTGTCGACACAGACTTCGAGCAGGATCTCAGACATGGGACAGCTCCTGGAAACCAAGTGCGGCCGCGCCGATCAGGCCCGGCTCGGTGGTCAATGCCGCCTTGACCAGCAGTGGGCTCATCGAGCGCCGCAGCGTGCGGCTGCGCACCTCGTTGTCGAGGGCTGCGATCAACTCGGGCACGTTGGACAGGCCACCGCCAACCGGAACGACCGACGAGCCGATGATGTTCATCGTCAGGGCCAGCGGCACGCCGACGAGTTCGAGATAGACGTCCATGGTACGGCGCGCCTTTGCTTCGCCCTCACGCCAGCGGTCGATGACCTCGGTGCTCGACAGCGCCTCGCCGCACAGGAAATTGTGCAGCTTCTCGACCCCGCGCGCACCGCCGATGGTGTCGACGCAGCCAACCTGGCCACAGCCACAGGCGAAATGCGGAACGTCGACCGGCGGCGTGCCAACACGCGTGGCGAGCGCCTGGCCATGACCCCATTCGCCGGCATAACCACCGGCGCCGGTGACGAGGCGGCCGTCGATGACCAGCCCGCCGCCGACACCGGTGCCGAGGATGATGCCGAACACATTGCGGTGGCCGCGCCCTGCCCCTTCGGTTGCCTCCGCCATGGCGAAGCAGTCGGCGTCATTGGCGATCCACACCGGCAGGCCGATTTCGGCCTCGAGATCGGCGGCGATGCTGCGGCCGTCGACGCAAGGAATGTTGGCGCATTTCAGGCTGCCGGATGCCGGATCGACAACGCCGGCGATCGAGATCGAAACGCCCCTGGTGACGCCGCGATCCAGCGCCACGCGCTCGTTGATGGCGGCGGCGAAGGCAGCGAAGTCGTCGAGCGGCGTTTTCGCGCGGTCGATGATCTCGATTTCGCCGGCCGAGCGCGCGCGGGCGCTTTTTATCGTTGAACCGCCAATGTCGAAGCAGGTAAGCATGAAATCAGTTCCCGGATGGATGAATGCTGCGGGACGTCTGGCCACGGCGCCCGAATTTCAAGACGACAACTCGCAAAAGGCACTTATGGACAGTTCGCGCAAACGACGCACCTCGCCGACCATCTCCGATGTCGCCGAGCTGGCCGGTGTCTCGCGCGCGATCGCCTCGCGGGCGCTGTCGAGCGAAAGCCGACCCGTCTCCGCCGACAAGCGCGCGCGTGTGCTTGAAGCAGCAGACAAGCTCGGCTTCAAGCCCAATCTTCTGGCGCGCAGCCTGACAACCAAGACGGTCAACCTGATCGCGGTCATCGTCAACCACATCCACGACTTTTCCGACCTCGACCTGTTCGACCTGCTGATCAGCGACATACAGTCGATCGGCAAGCAGGTGATCTTCCTGCGCGTCGGCTCGGTCGAGCGCATCGAGGAATTCCTGCGCAACGGCGTTGCCTACCATGTCGACGCGGCACTGGTGTTTTCCGACTTCGCCGATGCTGAAAGCGTGCGCAAGATGTTCCGCAGCGACGACGTGTTGATGCTCAACGGCATGCATGACGGCTCGTCTCCTTCAGTGGTGCCCAACGAGGCGATCGGCATCGCCGAGGCTGTCGCCGACGCCGCCAGCAAGGGTGTCGCAACCGCAGCGCTGGTGACCGGACGCGTGTCTTCACCGGTCGAGCAGCAGCGCATCGCCAACTACAAGGCCGAGATGGCAAAGCGCGGCATCCGGCTGGTGGCGGAACTGCGCGGCGACTACTCCTACCAGAGCGGCCGCAGCGTTGCGCAGTCGCCGGAGTGGCCGACCACCGACGCGGTGTTCTGCACCTCCGATGCGATGGCCATGGGCATCATGGATGTTCACCGCGATGCCTTTCCCGGCAACAGGCCAGAGCGCTTCCGGCTCTACGGCTTCGACAATCTGTCGCTGACCGATTTCGAGGCCTATCCGATCTCGTCGATCGGCTACGACAAGAAGACCTATGTAGGCGAGATACTGCGCTTCCTGGCAACGCCCGCACAATTTGGCAATGGCCAGGCAGAGGTGACGGTGCCGACCTTCTTCGTGCCGCGCGCGACGTCCTGAGGCGTTGTGGTGCGTCCTTCGAGGCTCGCCCGCCGAACGACTTACCCTGTTTCCAACACACTGCGGGCTCGCACCTCAGGATGAGGACCGTTGGTGTCGCCCATGCCTGTCGGGCGAAGCCGCAGGATGAAGCGAGGACCTCCAGCTGATTTTTGCTAACAACCGTTCAGGATAAGCCTGGCTGACCCAGCGGTCCTCATCCTGAGGTGCGAGCCCGCACTGGGTTGCAAACAGGGGAAAGTCGTTCGGCGGGCGAGCCTCGAAGGACGCACCACCTACCCCTCCCCATTCAGGAGAGGGGCTCGACTGGTCACAGTTACCAGAGCGGGGTCAAAGCCGGCGGGTTGGCGCTCTCGCCCCACCACTTCTTGTAGTTGGTCTGGTAAGCGCCGCTCTGGATGTAGTCAGACACGAACATGTCGATCCAGCGCACGAAACCTTCGTCGCCCTTGGCAACGGCGATGCCGATCGGGTCGTTGGAGTGCAGGCCCGGCAGCGTCACCAGGTTCTCGTTCTTGGTGGCGAGATAGTCGAGCAGCGAGGAATCCTCGATGGCCGCGTCGACACGCTTCTGCTGCAGCAGCAGCACGCCTTCGGGCGAGAAATTGTCGGTGTAGACGAGCTCGGCCTGGGGTGCTGCGTTCTTGATGAAGGTCTCGCCCGTCGAGCCGCGGCCGACGACGATCTTCTTGCCGGCAAGGCCTTCCAGCGAGGTGATACCGGCGTCCTTCTGGACGATGATGCGCAGGCCGGCGCGGTTGTAGGGGATCGAGAAGTCGACCGACTTGGCGCGCTCAAGCGTTGCCGAAGTGTTGGCAACGGCGATGTCGATCTGGCCGGAGACCAGCATCGAGATGCGGGCGTCGCCCGAAACATCGACGAACTCGACCGGCACGCCGAGCTTTTCGGCAAGCATGGTGGCGACATCGACGTCATAGCCGACCGGGTTGTTCTGCGCGTCGCGGAAGCCGATCGGCTCGCCGCCGAGAGACACGCCGATGCGCACGGTGCCGCGCTCGCGGATCTCGTCGATCTTGCCGGCGTGGGCAGCGCCGGTTGCGGCGAGGCCAATGGCCAGCGCCATGCCGGCCAGTTTCGTCATCAGGTTCTTCATTTTCCCTCTCCCTCGGGTTTCTAGGATGTGAACGGTTCGGCGAAGCGGTGTTCCGGCTCGGGCATGTCGGTATCCCAGACCCAGTACTTGATCTGCTCTTCGCAATTCAGGCTGACGACCTTGTGGTTGCCCTTGGCGTCGAGCGCATGGATGACGACGCCGGCCAGGAAGCCGCTTTTCAGCTCGCGCAGCTCCTCGATGGCAAGTGCGATGGCCGCGTCGAGCGAGTAGCCCAGCCTCATCGCCAGAACGATGGTGCGCGCGGTGCCGCAGCGCATTGTCATCTCGCCGGTGTGCGTACAAGCGGCAGCGCCAAAGCGGCTGTCGGCATAAAAGCCGGCACCGGGGATCGGCGAGTCGCCGAGACGGCCGGGATATTTCCACGCCCAGCCCGAAGTCGAGGTCACGACGTTGAGCCCGCCAAGGCTGTCCTGCGACAGGAACACGGTGGTGTCGCGCACCCGCTCCGGATCTGTGATGGTGCGGCTGAGCGGGGCAAGCGCGATGTCGGGGAATTTCGCCAGCTCTTCGGGCGACAGCTCTTTTTCGAGCCGCTGCCACCAGACGCGTTTGCTCTCTTCGTAGAGCGTTTCGTCATGGGGGAAGCCGATCTCGGTGGCAAAACGGCGTGCGCCGTCGCCGGTCAGCATGACATGCGGCAGGCGCTTCATCACCTCATGGGCGAGTGCTGCGACAGGGATTGTGTCGGGCACGGCGCCGACCGAGCCTACTTCGCGCGTCGTGCCGTCCATGACGCCGGCGTCGAATTCCATGCGGCCGAGCATGTTCGGCCAGCCGCCGAAGCCGACCGAGCGGACCTTGACCTCGCGCTCGACCTCGCCGATGCCGGCGACCATGGCGTCGATGCCGTGGCTGCCAGCCTTCAGCAGTTCGACACTCTTGGAGAAGCCGGGCCAGGCCTCGGAATTGGCAAGCAGGATCATTTCAGTCTTTACGCATCTTGGAGAGGAACTGGGCCACGCGCGGCAGGGCCATGCCCGTGGCGGAGAAGAATTCTTCGGTCGGCAGGTCGGCGATGAGCAGGCCCTTGTCGAGGAAGGCGATGCGCGAGGAGATGGAGCGCGCGAATTCGATCTCGTGGGTGACGAAGACCATGGTGGTGCCGGTCTTGGCGAGTGCGGCGAGGATCGACAGCACTTCCGACGTCATTTCGGGGTCGAGCGCGCTGGTCACCTCGTCGAGCAGCAGATAGCTCGGCTTCATGGCGAGCGCCCGGCAGATGCCGACGCGCTGGCGCTGGCCGCCGGACAGCTGCGAAGGATAAGCGTCGGCGCGTTCGGTCAGCCCTACGGAGTGCAGCAACTCGCGTGCCTCGGTTTCGGCCTGCTTGCGCGGCACCTTCAGCACCTCGATCGGGGCAAGGGCTACGTTCTGTACCGCGGTCATGTGCGGGTAGAGGTTGAATAGCTGGAACACCGTACCAGAGCGCTTGCGCGCTTCCGTAAGCTCGCGCGGCTTGGAGACGTCGAAGTTGTCGACCGTGATCCTGCCGGCGTCGATCTTCTCCAGCCCGTTGATGCAGCGGATCAGTGTCGACTTGCCCGAGCCGGACGAGCCGAGCACCGACACGACCTCGCCCTGGCGTATCTCGAGGTCGATGCCGTTGAGCACTGTGGCAGCACCAAAGGATTTGCGCAGGCCGGTGATGCTGATCATTTACAGACCCTTCCAGGCGGTATGGGCGCGAAGCCGCTTCTCGAAGCGAGCGCCGGCATAGGTCACCAGCTTGGCGGTGAGGTAGTAGAGCAAGCCTACGGCAGTCCAGACGAGGAACGGCTTCAGCGTGCGCAGGTTGAGGATGTTACCGACCTTGGTCAGGTCCATGACGCCGATGACCGAGATCAGCGAGGTGACCTGCAGCTGGTTGACCAGCAGTCCGGTCAGCGGCCCGATGGCAAAGGCTGTCGCCTGGGGTGCGATCACCCGGCGCAGGATCTGCCAGCGCGTCAGGCCAAAGACACGCGACGCCTCGATCTGGTCGCGGCCGACGGATTCGATGGCCGAGACCGCGATGATATAGATGAAGGCAGCACTGTTGCCGGACAGCGTGATGACGGCGGCTTCGGTCGGCGTGACGTTGATCTTGAGGAACGCAGGCAGGCCGAAGAACACCAAAAACAGCTGCACCAGCACCGGCGAGTTCTTGAGCAGCTCGGCAACAAAGGTGACGAGCTGCATCAGCACCGGCACGCGGTAGAAGCGGATTACCGCCCAGGCCGTGCCGATCACCAGGCCGATCAGGGTCGTCGAGACGAACAGCGCCAGCGAGACGCCGAGGCCCTGAAGCAGCAGCACGATGTCGAACGGCGTGAAATCTCCGTAGCGCATCAGGCCGCTCCCTCTTCCTGGTGACGGTTGAGGTAGCGATGCAGTATGCCGATCAGGATCGACACGGAATAGGTCAGCGCGGCATAGGCGACGAGCAGGACGAAATAGACCTCGAACGGCCTGAAGGTGTTCGACGCGACGATCTTGGCCGAGCCGGTCAGTTCGTTGAGGGTGATGGTCGACAGGATCGACGACGTCAGGATCAGGTTGATGAAGACCGACCCCAATGGTCTCACCGAGGCGCGCAGGGCAATCGGCAGAATGATCTTGCGGAAGATGGTGATCTTCCTGAGACCGCTGACCTGCGCTGCCTCGATGACGCCCGGGTCGATTGCCAGGATGCCCGAGCGGATGACGTCAGAAGTGAAGGCGCCGCCGGCGATCGACAGCGCGACGACGCCGGTCGTGAAGGCGTCGATATAGATGCCGATCTCGGGCAGGCCGAAATAGAAGAAGAACAGCTGCACGATGAAAGGGATGTTGCGGAAAATGTCGATGTAGACGGCGGCCAGCCGGTTGAGCAGCGGCGAGGCCGACGTGCGCATTGCGCCGATGCCGAGGCCCAGTACCAGCGAGCCGATGACGGCAAGCGTGCAGGCCTGCAACGTCAGCCACGCCCCTTCCAGCAGGAAGGGGATATGCTTGGCGAGGATCGACAGGTCGAACTTCAAGCGGCACGTTCCCGGAAAGTGAAACCGGTTTCACTCTGCAAAACAGCCAAGGCGATGTCAACGCCTGGAACGGCCATGCGATCAGTTTTTCATCAGGGAATGTGACGCCACAGGCCTCGTATCGCCGACCGCCGAGACCGGGCTTACGGGATAATGCCTCAACTCTTATGTGTTCTGTTTACAATTTGTTAATCGCGCCGCCTCGTTTGCGACCAATCGTCATTTTAGCAACCGCTCATTAACCGACACACGTCATCCTTTTTCTACGCATCGGGGACTACCACTGTGAAAAGTATCGTCGCGCTGATCGCGCTATCGGCGTCGTTTGCCTGTACGCTTGCTGCCCAGGCTGGAACGACCATGGAGACCAAGGGCAAGGCTTTTGCGCCGCCCGCCTTCGCCTCGTTCTGCGGCCGTGAGCCGGGCCTGTGCAGCACTTCTGGCGGCAGCAAGGTCGTTGCCTTGCACGCCGACCTCAAGTCCGAGCTCAAGCAGGTCAACCGCGCCGTCAATTCGCGCATCAAGGAACGCAGCGACACGGGCGATGACTGGCGCGTGCCCGTTTCATCAGGCGATTGCGAGGATTTCGCGATCCTGAAGAAGCGCGAATTGCTGAAGCGCGGCTGGCCGGCCTCGGCACTGCTGCTGACCGTGGCGCGCTATCGTGGCCAGGGCCACACGGTGCTCACCGTGCGCACCAGCGAAGGCGACCTGATCCTCGACAACCTGACCAGCTCGGTCCGCGACTGGTCGAGCACGCCCTACAGCTATTTCGCCCGCCAGGCGCAAGGCAACGGCAGAAGCTGGGAACGGATTGGCAGCGCCAAGCCGATCCTGTCGACCGCAGTCGGCGGCTGACGCCCTCTCCCGAACTTCAGACTCGGCGTTCAAGCAGGATGGTCGGCTCACCGTGATAGGTGGTTCGACCAACCTCGCGATAGCCGTTCTTCTCGGCGACACGCAGCGAAGCGCCGTTGGCCGGATCGATGATGCAGACGGTGTGGCCGGCAAATCGGCTGTCGGCCCAGCGCACGAAAGCGCCGACAGTCTCGCTCGCAATGCCCTTGCCATGCATGTCGGCGGCAAAGCCCCAGCCGGCTTCGGGAATGCCTTCTATCGAAGGGACGATTTCCCGCTTCAGGTCATGGAAGCCGCACTCGCCGATGAAGCGGCCGCTGGCCTTTTCTTCGACCGCCCAGAATCCATAACCGATCAGCGACCAGGAACCGGCGTGGCGCAGGAAGCGCTGCCAGCTTTCCTCTCGCGTCCGCGGCTTGGCGATGAAGCGCGTGACGACCGGATCGGCCCACATCGCGGCATAGGCATCGAAGTCGTCGATGCGATGCGGCCGCAGGATGGTGCGCTCGGTCTCGATGACGGGAATATCGGCAAGGGAAAAGGCGGCCATCGAGATGCTCCGTGAACGATGGACGCCGGTCTAGCACAGATGACCAGTCAGTCAGCAGGCCAGAACATGGCAACACAGTCCGCCAGCGCGCTGACTTCTATGTGCCCATGCCCGCTTTCTAGCCGCTCCAGCCCATCCGCATGTTGACGCCGCCGCGCGCGAGCTCGTTGAGCATCTGGTCGAGCCGTTTGCGGCGCGTCGTTTCGGTTTTGGCCTGGCTGATCCAGCCGAGATAGTCGTTGCGCTGGTAGTCGGGCCGCGCCTCATAGGCCTCGGTCAGGCCACGCGATATAAGCTTGCCGCTGATCCAGTCAGGCATCGGATTGATGTCGCGTGTCAGTGTCATGGTCGAAACGTGTATTTCCCCAGTCTCTTCGTCAAATTGGCAAGTGACAGACAGCTGAAATTTGCTGACATCTGCCTCGTCATATGCTTGCCCAAGGTCCGTTGCTAAGGTGCCGTGGGCGAGTCGCATCACTAGGCACTGATGACTGACCTTATCCTGACTATCGTCCACAACCTCCTGGCATTCGCGCTCGCGGGCGTCATCGCCGCCGAGGTCATACTGGTGCGTCCCGGACTCGGGCGGCGCAACCTCGCCTTGCTTGGCCGCATCGACGCGACTTATGGCGGGCTCGCGGCACTTCTGGTGATCATCGGTGCGTCACGTGTCTATTTCGGGCTGAAGGGCTGGGAGTTCTACGTCTACAACCCGACCTTCTGGGCCAAGATGGCGGCTTTCACGGCGGTCGGGCTGCTGTCGATCGGGTCGACGATGCGCATCGCGCGCTGGCGCTCGGCCGGCGGCGGCGATGCTTATGTTGTTCCGGATGCCGAAATCGCCAGGGTGCGCGGCTTCCTCAAGGCCGAGATCGCCGTCTTCGCGCTGATCCCGATCTTTGCCGCGGCGATGGCGCGCGGCTACTGAGCCGCCACTTCCGCTTCCGCGACCTCGATCGGATCGATGTCGTCGAGAGGCACCAGCGGAGCCGGCTCGCTGGTGGATTTCTCCGGCGATTTGCAGATATCGGCGATGACACAGCGCCAGCAATCGGGCTTGCGCGCCTTGCAGACATAGCGGCCATGCAGGATCAGCCAGTGATGGGCGTGGCGCATGAACTCGTCGGGGATGATCTTCACCAGCGTGTCTTCGACCTGCTCGGGCGTCTTGCCCGGCGCGAGCCCGATCCGGTTGCCGATGCGCAGGATGTGGGTGTCGACGGCCATGGTGTGCTGGCCGAAAGCCATGTTGAGCACGACATTGGCGGTCTTGCGGCCGACGCCCGGCAATTTGACGAGCTGGTCGCGATCGTCGGGCACCTCGCCGCCATGATCCCGAATCAGCGCTTCCGACAGCGCGATCACGTTCTTTGCCTTGTTGCGCCACAGGCCGATGGTGCGGATGTGCTGGCCAACGGTCTCCTCGCCCAGCGCCAGCATCTTTTCCGGCGTATCGGCGATGGCAAACAGCGCCCGTGTCGCCTTGTTCACGCCGATATCGGTCGCCTGCGCCGAAAGCACTACCGCCACCAGCAGCGTGAAGGCGTTGACGTGCTCGAGCTCGCCCTTGGGCTCCGGCCGCTGGACCGAGAAACGACGGAAAATCTCGCGCACTTCGGCCGCCGAGTAGAGCGAACGGCGGCGCGTTGTGCGCGGCTTGGCAGCAGCGGCCGACTTGCGACCTTTGGGCGAGCCCTTCGGCTTATCTTTAGGCTTGGGGTTTTTCATCGCCTCTCTATAATTAGTCGCCATGAGCGAGACAAACGCCAGTTTTGTTGCCGACGAGCCGTTTTTCAAGGCTCTTCTTTTGCCACACCGCTCGCTCGGGCGTACCGGCTTCATGATCCTGATGGGTGCGCTGACATTCGGCTGGATCGTCACCGGGATCATCTTCCTGAGCCAGGGTGCCTGGCCGATCTTCGGCTTCCTCGGCCTCGATATCGTCGCCCTTTATGTCGCCTTCCGGCTCAACTACCGCGCTGCTCGCGCCCGCGAAGAGGTCAGCGTCTCGCGCACCAGCCTCGACATCCTGAAGACGGCTCCGTCAGGCAAATCGCAGAGGTATCATTTCAACCCGTTCTGGGCCCGCTTCGCGGTCTCCCGCCACGAAGAGATCGGCATCACCGACATGGCAGTGGTGTCGCGCGACCAGAACGTGCCGCTCGGCAGCTTCCTCAATCCCGACGACCGCGAGAGCTTCGCCAAAGCTTTTTCGCGGGCACTTGCAACCGCAAGGAGCAGATGAGCAGGAATCGGGTGGGAAATACCCACAGCCCACGCGATATTGGCGTCCAAGGAGATCAAGCCATGAACGCCCAGACGCAGACGAAACCCATCGCCACGCTGCAGCACGACATCACGCCGACCGGCTCCGAGTATGAGACCGTGCGCCGGGTGATCGAGAAGATCAGCCTCGACTATCGCGACCAGCCCTCGCTCGAAACCCTGGCCGACGAAGTCGGCGAGACCCCGACCAGCCTGCAGAAGCTGTTCAGCCGCTGGGCCGGCCTGTCGCCAAAGGCCTTCCTGCAGGCGGTGACGCTCGATCACGCCCGCAAATTGCTGGATGAGGGCCTGCCGCTGCTCGAAGCCTCGTTCGAGGTCGGCATGTCAGGACCTGGCCGCCTGCACGACCTATTCGTCACCCACGAGGCAATGTCGCCGGGCGACTACAAGACCCGGGGCGCCGGCCTTACCATCCGCTACGGCTTCCACATCTCGCCCTTCGGCGTGGCGCTCGTCATGGTCACCGACCGCGGCCTCGCCGGCCTGTCGTTCAACGACGCCGGCGAAGAGCGCGACGCCTTTGCCGACATGTCAGGCCGCTGGCCGAATGCCACCTATGTCGAGGACATGAGTGCGACAGCACCTTATGCCGCGCACATCTTCGACCCGGCCCGCTGGCGCCAGGACCAGCCCTTGCGCGTGGTCATGATCGGCTCCGACTTCCAGGTGCGCGTGTGGGAAGCGCTGCTCAAGATCCCGATGGGCCGGGCCTGCAGCTATTCGGCAATCGCCTCGGAAGTCGGCTCGCCCAAGGCGAGCCGGGCCGTCGGTGCGGCCGTCGGCGCCAACCCGCTTTCGTTTGTCGTCCCCTGCCACCGCGCGCTCGGCAAGTCAGGCGCGTTGACCGGCTATCACTGGGGCCTGACGCGCAAGCGGGCTATTCTGGGCTGGGAGGCGGGACAATTGACCGGCGCGGACGAGAAAACAGCCGCGGCCCGAACAGGTTGATGCACAAACCCGCAATGACAAGACTGGAGGCCACGAGCTTCCAGTCTTGCAGCGGTTCGCCAAGCAGGACCGCCGAACCAAGGAAGCCGAACACTGGCACCAGCAAGGTGAAGGGCGCGACGGTTGAGACCGGATAGCGCGCCAGAAGCCCGCTCCAGGCGGCAAAGCCGAACAGCGTCGAGAGATAGACGATATAGGCGATCGAACCGACCGAGGCCCAGTCCAGCCCAGTGAAGCTGCTGACGAAATGCTCCGGGTCGAGGATCAGCGCCACGACCAGCAAAGGCGGCAAGGCAAACAGGCTGCCCCAGACGACGAGGCCGAGCACGTTGGGCGCGGCCGCGGCACGCTGCGAAATCTGCTTGGAAACGACATTGCCGCCGCCCCAGGCAGCGGCTGCCGCGATCAGCAGCAGCAACCCGGCCATGGTGACGTCGCCGCCGACATGCAGTCCAACCATGCCGACGCCGCTGAACGCCAGTGCCGCGCCGGCCAGCTGCCACGGCGTCGGCCGCTCGCCAAGCAGGATCATCGACAAGCCGATGGTGAAGAAGACCTGCAGCTGCAGGATCAACGACGACAGCCCCGCACTCATGCCGATCTTCATGCCGGTGAACAGAAAGCCGAACTGCAGCGCAAAGGTCAGCAAACCGTAGGTGGCGATCATCGACAGCGGCACATCAGGGCGCTTGATGAAGAAGACCCACGGGAAGGCAGCGAGGAAGAACCGCATGACGCCAAGCGCCAGCGGCGACACCTGTATCAGGCCGATCTTGATGATGGCGAAGTTGACGCCCCAGATCAGAACGATGCTCAAGGCGAGCAGCAGATGGCGCGGGCGCATGGTTCAATTTTCCTGACGCTATCGATCAAATATTTGAATTTATTGACTTTTTAGCCTACACGATGCTGACCCGAAGGAAAAGACCTGCCCTTTGCGCCAACTTCGGGTTTTGGCTTTGACCACGGTCGATCGCACTCGTTGGCAACAAGTGCGTTGAGGCGGCCAATGGACTATTGGCTAATGCAGCGGCATGATCCGCAGATTCGGAAGGGACGCCCATGCCTGCAAAATTCGAGAACACGACCAACACACCAAACCTGATCAACGTGCACATCAACGCGCTGGAGCCGGGGAACCTTATTGTTCGTCTGGAGTATGTGACCTCTCAGGAGCACATCGAGCAGGTTCGTCGTGGAGAGACCACAGCTGAGAGTGTGGAGCTTCTGATAAAGCCCCACCAGGCACGAAAAATCGCCGAAGGCCTCGTCCGCCAGGCAGACCTGATCGAGGCGTCAAAGCAGGCAAATGGCGGCTCAAAGCAGTAGCACTGTCTCCTGGCTGGCCTATTGTCCAACAAGCTCCATCTGCTGAGCTGAATCGCAACTTTGATTTTTGCTCGAGTATGGAGTTGGCCAGCGCGCGCTGCTGTTGGCTCAACCACGGCCCGACGCGGCCTAAGCTCGAACGCATGTCCTGCGGGCGACGGGTGAGATTATATCAGCCATCGATCATATTTGTTTGAAAGAGACTGCGGCGAAACCCTGACATGTTTAGTCGACGTGCATATTCTTGCTGCCGTGGATCAAAAGGGTTACGCATCTGGATCAACCGGCGGACGCAGATACTTGAGAGCACGGCCACCTATTTCAAGCAATGCATGTGCGTACATAAAATAATTTCAAACATATACTTTCATTCGACGCAACAAACGAGATTGACACCGTGTCAAAAATCTCGAAATCACGTAGAATAAGTTATATGTACACAAACGAACTTTTGATCAGAGTTTGGTGTTAATACCAAATTAACCATACTCGATCACCGTCGCCTTCAGGACAGATGCATTTACGCGGTCCCGGAGAGCAGAATGAAGTACTGCATTCTCACTACAGGGCTTGCCATCGCGGCTTGCTCGATGAGCCAGCCGGCACTTGCGGCCACTGGCAATGTCACTTTCAACGGCACGGTCGCGGCGATCTGCACGTTGGTGGTGACCAATGGCAGCGGCACGATGACCGCGAGCCCCGGCCTGCAGTCGTTGAGCTCGCACAATGCCGGCGGCTCGCCCGGCACCGTTACGATCACCACCACTGGCAATGTCGCGCTCAGCGTTGGCGCACCGACCGCGATCACCGTTCCGCCGGCTGACATCACACCGATAACGTGGTCGCCGACCTACTCGGTGGCAGGCGCACACACCATCGCGGAAACCGGTGCCTCTTCGAACCTGTCGACGCCCGGCGTCGATACGGTCACCGTCCACCTCGCCGGCACCAAGACCGGCTCCGACATCTTTGCCGCCGGCAGCTACTCCGCCACGGTCACGGTCACCTGCCAGTAGCGGCATCAAGAACGACAGGGAGAGCTTGATGTTACGCAGCCTGGCATTTCTCGGAATGGCGCTGGCGGCCACCCCCGCATTCACACAGTCGATGTCGCCGATGCGCGGCGAGGTGACAAGTTTCACCGACGCATTCGCCGTCCGCGTCTTTCCATCCAATCCCTACAACCAGAAGATCCGGATCGATGTCCGAGTCTATGACCAGAATTTCCAGCCGGTCGATGCGAAGGTAGCGCCCAACAGTTTCATGCTGGGCGCCGAGGCGTCGCGGCCGGTGCTGGTGGTTGTGCCGTTCGACGGCAACAATGAGCGTAAAGTGCGTATTTGTACGGAAAGCGTGCCATTTCCAAATGAACAGACGCAGATCAAGGCTCAAATATGCGGAAAATTTCTCGGACAGCGGCGTTTCTGACGCTCACGAGCCTCGCCGCATTGACGCCTTGCGCGTCCTGGGCTGAGGACGTCTACAATCTCAACCAGAACCAGAGCGGTTTCTCCCTGCCGGGCGTGACACTGCCACAGGGCCAGGATGAAGTGCGCGCCGCGGATGGCACCACGTGCCGTTCGGCGGTATCGGGCAGCGGCGCCTATCTCGATGTCGGCGTGATCCAGGGCAACAACCGCGAGAACAACGACCTCGCCACCTATGGCCGCGTCGTCATCCCGATCGGACGCACACCCAAGCGCCTCGACTGTTCCAAGCTTTATGAGCTCGAAGTGGCGCGGCTGCAGATGGAGCTGAAACTGCTCAAGATGGGGCTGAGCGGACAGGGCGGCGACGTCACCGGCTCAGTGCAGCACTCCAAGGCCGGCTGGGCTGAAAGCGGCTGGACCGATGGCAAGGCCCCGCCCCAACCCACGACGGGGCAGTGACCATGCGCGCCGGCGCTTCGGCCCTCGGGATCGTGAGCATCTGGATGGCCGCTGCGCCCGCGCAAGCGGCCATCATCGGCACCTGCACCATCAACGTCCAGACCAACGGCACGCTTTCGCCCAACCCCACCATCAACGTCTTCGGCTCGACCCAGGCCGGTGGCTCGGCCGCCTCGGTCAGCGTGACCACCAGTTCGCTGCTGTGTTCAATCCTGAACCTGCTCGACTGCTATGGCCTGTCCGCGCCTGCCCCCGTCAACTTCCTGTCGGCTCCGAGCGGCGGCGATGCCAACGTAACCTTCGCTTCCACCTACACCGTGGATAGCGTGACCTATGGCGGCAGCACGATCACGCGTGTGTCGAACGGAACCAGGATCATCCCGGTCAACCTGACGGCCACCAAGTCGACCGGCATTTTCCCGGCCGGCACCTACCAGGCACAGGTCGTCTTCCGCTGCGAATGAGCAAACTGCGAATGACCGGGCCGCCATCTGGCAAGCGATCGCGACACAATGTAGTTTCCGGCTGACTTTTCAGGAGACTGCCGTGATCACCGTTGTCGGATCAATCAACCTCGACCTCACCGCAACCGTCGGCCGCCTTCCCGGCCCGGGTGAAACCGTTCCTGGCGGCGACTTCAAGTCGGCGCCCGGCGGCAAGGGCGCCAACCAGGCGCTCGCGGCAGCGCGCGCAGGCGCGCAGGTGCGGATGGTTGGCGCGGTCGGCAAGGATGCCTTCGCCGGCGAGGCTGTCGCCTACCTCAAGAGTGGCGGCGTCGACCTGTCCGGCGTAGCCGAAATCCAGGCGGCCACCGGCATCGCCCTGATCCTTGTCGGTGGCGACGGCGAGAACATGATCGCGGTGGTGCCGGGCGCCAACGGCTCGGTGGTGCCGGGCGATCTCGCCAAGGCCCAGTTCACAAAGGGCGACATCGTCCTGCTGCAACACGAAATCCCGCTCGCGACAGTGGACGCGGCGATCGACGCGGCACGCAAGGGCGGTGCCGTGACCATGCTGAACACCGCGCCGTTCCGAGCCGAAGCCGCAAGCTTCGTCGGCAAGGCCGACTATGTCGTTGCCAACGAAACAGAGTTCGACCTCTACGCCGAGGCGCTGGCGCTGCCCGCCGGCGAGCGGCCAGCGCGGATGGGCGAATTCGCCCGCCGCACCGGAGCCACTGTCATTGTCACGCTTGGCGGCGACGGCGTCTTGGCAGCCAAGGGCGACGAACTTATCCATGTCGACGCGCTCAAGATCACCCCGGTCGACACTGTCGGTGCCGGCGACACCTTCTGCGGTTATCTTGCCGCCAGCCTGTCGGCAGGCCTTGCGCTCGAAGACGCCCTCAAGCGCGCCGCCGTTGCCGGCTCGCTCGCCTGCCTGAAGCCAGGCGCCCAGCCGGCGATCCCGCTCGCCGCGGAGGTGGATGCTGCCCTCAAGGGTTGAGCACCGCGCCTTCTGGACACGCGCAAAATCTCAGTGCTTATTGTCGGGCGACCGCCGGGGGGAACGGAACATGTCGCTCGAACTTTACGCCGCCTATGTCGTCGCCTGCATCGTCATCGTGCTGATACCGGGACCGACAGTCACGCTGATCATCGCCTCGAGCATCCGGCATGGTACGCGCGCCGGGCTCGCCAACGCCGCCGGAACCCAGATCGGCGTCGCCGTGATGATCGCCATCGTCGGCATCGGGCTCAACCAGATGATCGAGGCGATGGGCCACTGGTTCGAATGGGTCCGGCTGCTCGGCGCCGCCTATCTGATCTGGCTCGGCATCCAGATGTTCCGCTCGGGCGGCGAGCTTGCCGCCGACGGCATGCCCAGGCGGCCGCGCGGCGGCTTCTTCCTGCAGGGGTTCCTGGTTGCAATCAGCAATCCCAAGACGCTGATCTTCTTCGGCGCCTTCATCCCGCAGTTCATCGACCCTACCGCCAATTACGCCCAGCAGATCGTCATCATGGGTGTCACAGCGATGGTCTTCGCCGCGATGTCGGACTCGGCCTATGCGATTGCCGCCGGCCGCGCCGGCAAGTTCCTGTCGGCCAGGCGCCTCAAGCTGATGACCCGCATCAGCGGCACGTTCCTTGTCGGCGGCGGTGTCTGGCTGGCGTTTTCAAGGGCGAAGTAGCACGATCGCCAGGTCGGGAATGCAAAAAGGGGCGGCCTCAAGCCGCCCCGTCTTCATTTAGTCGCTACTTGCTTCAGAGCCGACCGAGACGCTCGACCAGCAGCGCGAAGAAGCCGTCATGGTCGATGTCGCGCATGACGATGGCATTCTTCGGGCGCTTGGTGACACCCCACCAGTCGACAACGGTCATGCCCATCGTCAACTCGGAAGCCGTCTCGACGGTCACGTTGCAGTGGCGGCCCTGGAACAGATCCGGCTTCAGAAGGTAAGCAATGACGCACGGATCATGCAGCGGACCACCATCGGTGCCGTATTTGCCCTCGTCGTAGCGCTCGAAGAATTCAAGCATCTGGGCGGTGGCCAGACCAACCTTGGTGCCGAGCTTGCGGAAGGCGTCGATGCGCTTGGTGGTGGTCAGCGCCTTGTGGGTAACGTCGAGCGGCATCATGACGATCGGCACGCCAGAGCGGAACACGACGTCGGCCGCATGCGGATCGACATAGATGTTGAACTCGGCCGAAGGCGTGACGTTGCCACCTTCGAAGAAGCCGCCGCCCATCAAAACGATCTCCTTGATGCGCGGGGCGATCCTGGGCTCGCGGATGAGAGCGAGCGCAACGTTGGTCAGCGGACCGAGCGGGCACAGCGTGATGGTGCCGGCTTCCTCGCGCATCAGCGTCTCGACGAGGTAGTCGACGGCGTGCTGCTCCTGCAGCTTCATTGTCGGTTCGGGCAGGTCGGGGCCATTGAGGCCGGTCTTGCCGTGGACTTCCTCGGCGGTGACCAGTTCGCGCATCAGCGGGCGAATCGCGCCGGAATAGACCTTGATGTCGGGACGGCCGGCCAGTTCGCAGATCTTGCGGGCATTGTTTTCGGTCAGCTTCAACGGCACGTTGCCAGCGACGGCGGTAATCCCCAGAATGTCGAGCTCGGAGCTCCCCAGCGCCAATAGTATGGCGACGGCATCGTCCTGACCGGGGTCAGTGTCGATGATTATCTTGCGCGGTACGGGCATTTTCTTTCCTTGTTGGGCAGTTTTTTGCAGTCTTGAAGTTGCCGACGGCGCGGACCATATCAACAACAGACGGGAAAATGCCATCCGGGTTTTTCCGCATTATGTCGCTCTCGGAGGACAAGCTGTAACATGAGCCGTATGACGCCCTTCTCGAGCCCGCTTCTCCTGGGCTTCGACACGATGGAAAAGACGCTGGAGCGCCTTGCCAAGTCGGGCGACAGCTACCCGCCCTACAACATCGAACGCATCAGGGATGCCGCCGAAGGGGGCGAAAGGCTGCGGATCACGCTTGCGGTGGCCGGTTTCGCCGAAAACGATCTCGAAGTCACCGTCGAGGAGAACCAACTCATCGTGCGTGGCCGACAGAGCGACGACAAGGAGCGCGAGTTCCTGCATCGCGGCATCGCCTCGCGGCAGTTTCAACGCTGCTTCGTTCTGGCCGACGGGATGCGGGTGATGGCGGCCGATCTGAAGAACGGTCTGCTCTCGGTCGATCTCGACCGGCCGGAAGCCGAGCGGCTGGTACGGAAAATAAACATATCGGTAGCAGACTGATACTGCCGATGGCTCTCATGCGGGATGGCCGAGACGGCATCCTGGCTAGAAGGAGGCTACAATGCCCAATACTGCCCAGAGACCCACGATGACCACGGGCGAACTCGCCCATCTCGGCGAAGGCTCCGTCGCCTATCTCAGGAAGGTATCCAGCGACGATCTGCGCGGCCGTTTCCCAGGCCTGACCGAGATCGATCCCGGCCTCGAGCTGTGGGCGCTGTTTGCCGCAACCGGCGAACCGATCCTGTTGTCCGATGCCCGCGACCGCGCCCTTGCGGGTGCGATGGAAAACGATCTGATGACTGTCGCCATCCACTGACCTTTGCGTCCTGCCCTCGGGCCGGCGACAGGATGGCTAAACGGAAAAGGGCCGCGCGACGCGGCCCTTGCCAAGCTTTTCAAACAATCAGAATCAGGCGGCGTGCGAAGCCGGCGTTTCCGACAAGAGCGCGTGGATCGCCGACGCATCGCGCGTGCCGCGAACCTTGGCGACCGTGTCGGCATCGCGCAGCACGCGCGCTATACGCGACAGTGCCTTGAGATGGTCGGCTCCGGCCCCTTCAGGAGCCAGAAGCAGGAAGACGAGATCGACCGGCTGGTCGTCAAGTGCTTCGAAGTCGACAGGCGTTTCCAGGCGCGCGAAGACGCCGGTGATCCGCTTGACGCCTGCGAGCTTTCCATGCGGGATGGCAATGCCATTGCCGACACCCGTCGAGCCAAGTCGCTCGCGCTGAAGGATGGTGTCGAACACCTCCCGCTCGGGGATACCGGAAATCGCTGCGGCCCTTTCGGCGAGAAGTTGCAGAAGCTGCTTCTTCGAGTTCGCCTTCAAGGCCGGCATGATTGCCGGAGCCTCGATCAGATCACTCAGATCCATGCTGAAATTCCCTTGCTGTGCTCACCGCCGCATTGCCCCAAACCCCACATGCGGTCGGCGGCGACTATCCCTGGGCGACCTTTGCGGTCGAGGGATCTATCCAGCCGATGTTTCCATCCGACCGGCGGTAGACGATGTTGAGGTGCTCGTTGCCAGCATTGCGGAACACCACAACAGGGCTATCCTTGGTATCGAGTTCGATGACGGCTGATGCCACCGACATCGTCTTCAGAACCATCGTCGACTCGGCAACGATGGCGGGCGCGAAATCTTCCGGCACATCCTCGTCGTCATCGACGAGTGCCGCGACGACCGAGTAGGCAACATCGGTCAATTCACCGTTGCCAGCGCCCAGATTGTGCGACTTCAGCCGGCGCTTGTAGCGCCTCAAGCGGGTTTCGAGCTTGTCGGCCGCCGCTTCGAAAGCGGCAGTCGGTTCCTGGGCGTCACCGGTCGCTTGCAACGACATGCCCGAATCGAGCCGTACCACACAATCGGCGGTGTAGCGCGAGCCGGACTTCACGACGTTGACGTGCCCGGAGAAGCCGCGATCGAAGTATTTGCCGATCGCTTCGCCGATACGTCCTTCAATGCGCGTACGAAACGCATCGCCGACGTCCATGTGTTTTCCTGATATGCGCAGGCTCATCTGAAAACTGACCTTTTCTGTTCAGACTTCAAACCGGTCCGAGTTTATACCCGTGGCAGATGCAAACAAGCGTTGGCTCGCTTGTCACACCAATTTTAAGTCCGAACTTGTCGGCTGATCTTGGGCCACCCACCGGCAGCCTCTGGCTCGTGTCACAAGCCATCCTGTGCCGCATCTTTCCTCGGTGGGCTTAGCCCTCTTCATGCGGGCGGGCTTCTAGACACTTCATTAAGGATTGTCAATCAACGGCCCGGATGGCCAACAGTTCCGCGTCTTTCGGCCTAGCTGGCCGTCCCTGCTATGGCACGCTTTTCGCGCCGGCGCTGCACCGACGAGGCGATATTCATGCCTTCGCGATATTTAGCGACGGTTCGCCGGGCGATGTCGACGCCACTTTTCTTCAGGATATCCACAATCGCATCGTCGGACAGCACATCAGTGGCCTGCTCTTCGTCGATCATCTGGCGGATGCGGTCGCGCACGGCTTCCGACGAATGCGCGTCACCGCCCTCGGCCGAGGCGATCGAGGCGGTGAAAAAGTAGCGCAGCTCGAACACGCCACGCGTCGTCAGCATGTATTTGTTGGCGGTGACGCGACTGACAGTCGATTCGTGCATACCGATGGCGTCGGCCACGGTGCGCAGGTTGAGCGGCCTGAGATGGCGCACGCCGTGGACCAGGAAGGCATCCTGCTGGCGAACGATCTCCGAGGCGACCTTGAGGATGGTCTTGGCGCGCTGGTCGAGGCTGCGGGTCAACCAGTTGGCATTCTGCAGGCATTCACTGAGGAAGTTGCGCTCGGCAGTATCCTTGGTGCGACCCGTCACCTGGGCGAAATAGACCTGGTCGACCAAAACGCGCGGCAGCGTGTCGGGGTTGAGCTCCACCGCCCAGCTGCCATCGGCGGCCTGGCGCACCTCGACGTCGGGCACGATCGTATCGGTAGCCCCTCCGCCAAAGCCGCCGCCGGGTCTTGGATCGAGCGCCCGGATCTCGGCCAGCATGGCGAGCAGGTCCTCCTCGTCGACGCCGCAGATGCGCTTGAGGCTGTGGAAATCACGCTTTGCCAGAAGGTCGAGGTTGTCGATCAGCGCGGCCATTGCCGGGTCGAGGCGGTCGCGGCGAATGAGCTGGATGCGCAGGCATTCGGCAAGGTCACGGGCAAACAGGCCGGCAGGGTCGAAGCCCTGGCAACCAGCGAGCACCCTCAGCACGAAAGCCTCGTCGACACCGAAGCGGGCGGCGATCTCGTCAGCCTCGCCGCGAAAATAACCCGCTTCGTCGAGCCAGTCGGTCAATTCGGCAGCGACAAGCCGCTCCGCGGGATCAACAAAGGCGAAAGAAATCTGCTCGCCGACATGGTCGCGCAGGGTGATGGCAGCTGCTGCCATGTCCTCCATGTCGAAGCCTTCGGACGCCCCGCCCGAACTTGAGCCCGGGGAGGACGACTTCCATTGCATGGCAAGGTCGGGGCCCATGCGCTCGACAGCGCCGGGGTCGTCGGGAAACAGGTTTTCGAGCGACGTATCGAGCTTCTCGGAGATCGCCTCCGAGCTCCAGCCGGCCTCGCCTTCGAACCAGTCCTCGCTGGTGGCGGGATTTGTCTCGCTTTGGGTTTCGATCTTGGGGAACTGGTCGCTGGGCCCGTCTTCAGGAGCTTCGACACGCTCAAGCAGCGGATTGCGCTCAATCTCGTCGTCGATGAAACGTTCAAGCTCGGTGTGGGTGAACTGCAGCAGCCTGATCGACTGCATCAGCTGTGGCGTCATCACCAGCGATTGCGACTGCCGTAGCTGTAGTTTCGCCGACAGCGCCATTGCTTGAAGTGGTCCAATCCCGATCAGGCCCGGCCGAAAATCGGCTCGCTCGCCAGTCGCGATAAAACTGGCCCGGCTTTTGCATGTCAAGCAGATTGGCTAATGTTCAGCGCCATTGCCGGCACATTGCCCGGCATTGGCGAAGATAGCTGCGCGTTTCGCCGGCACGTTGCGCCCCGGCAGGCAGCCTTAGAGCGTGAAGCCCTCGCCGAGATAGAGGCGGCGGACGTCGGGATTGGCGACGACCTCGTCGGCGCGGCCATGCGTCAGCACCTCGCCGGCGTGGATGATGTAGGCGCGATCAATCAGGCCAAGCGTCTCGCGCACATTATGGTCGGTGATCAGGACGCCGATGCCGCGCTTGGTCAGATGCCTGACGAGTTGCTGGATGTCAGCGACAGCGATCGGGTCGATGCCGGCGAAGGGCTCGTCGAGCAGCATGTAGTTGGGCCGGCTGGCCAAAGCGCGCGCAATCTCGAGGCGGCGGCGCTCACCGCCCGAAAGGGCAATCGCCGGCGCCTTCCTGAGATGGCTGATGTGGAATTCCTCGAGCAGCGCATCGAGCGACTTCTCGCGCTCCTTGCGGCTCTTCTCGACCACTTCGAGGATGGCGCGGATGTTGTTTTCAACCGAAAGGCCGCGGAAGATCGAGGCTTCCTGCGGCAGGTAGCCGATGCCGAGGCGGGCGCGACGATACATCGGCATCGCCGTGACGTCGAAGCCGTCAATCTCGATGGTGCCCTGGTCGACGGGAACGAGCCCGGTGACCATGTAGAAGCAGGTCGTCTTGCCAGCACCATTCGGGCCGAGCAGGCCGACGGCTTCGCCAGCACGGACGCCAAGCGTCACGCCCGACACCACCTGCCTGCCCTTGTAGCTCTTGGTCAGGCCCTTTGCGATCAGCGTGCCCTTGAACTTACCGTTCTTGGCAGTGCCTGTCGTCGCGGGCGCGGCAAGTTTTTGCGCCGAGCCGGGCTTCAGACGCGACAACAGCGAGGATGCCTCAGTCATTTATTTCTTCTGCGAACCCGGTGTGATCGACATCATGACGCGACCGTTGCCCTGGGCGCCCTTGTTGCAGCCGTCGACCTGGGCAAGCCCGGTCTTCATCTGCACGGTGAGCTTGCATCCAACCAGGACATTGTCGCCTTCCGACAGAACGACTTCCTTGCCGGACATCACCAGCACCTCGGTCTTCATGTCGAAGGTGCCGCGGTCGCCGGTGGCAACCTGCTTGTCGGACTTCACATAGACCTTGTCGTCGACTTCGAGCCTGTCGATGTTGGCCGAACCGGTGGCCGCCGAGCCGCCATCCTTGGCGTAATAGACGGTCATCTTGCCCGACTTCATGACAGTCGGCCCCTGGGTGACGCTGACATTGCCGGTGAAGATCGCGAGATTCTCCGATTCGCGGACCTCGAGCTTGTCGCTCTCGATCTGGATCGGCTGGTCGCCGGACAGCTTGAGGCCCGAAAGCCTGCTCTGGCTGTCCTGCGCAAAAGCGCTAGCGGTGCAAAGCACGACGCCCGCGCATGTTAACGCGGCCAATGACCGCCAAGACCTAATTTGCCGCACTCCCGCCTCCGCTGCCATTCTGCGCCGCCTTCATCCGCGCGGGATCGATGTCCACGCGTACTTTTTTCTCGAACACGACAACCTTGCCGTTATCGAGCATGGACATCGAATCGGACGTGATCTTCGAACCGTCAAGGCTTATTTCGACCGGTTCGTCAGACTTCATCGCACCGCTTCCCATGTCGAGATACGCCGATTTGAGCTTGGCGACCATACCGTCGCTGGTCTTTACGATTACTTGCTCAGTCAGATTGAGCGTATTGCCTTCGCGGTCATAGATGCCGCGCACTGCGTCGACCTTGGCAATGTTGTCGGCGGAGATCGGCAGGTTGGCGTCGATGCCGAGCAATTCGACGACACCCTGATTGGCCGGATCCTGCACGGCACGGTCGGCGGTCATCGAATAAGGCAGGTTGTCTCGGGTGAAGCCGCTGAGCTGGGGCTTGGCCATCACCAGCTTGCCTTCGGAGAAGGCGGCACCTTCCGCCTTGACCTGGATGGAAGGGGGCGCGGCAAGATAGGTATAGCCGCCGAACAGCACGGCAAGCGCGACGGCGGCCAGCGGCAAGGCGAGCTTGAGAAAGCGGACGCGGCGCGAATGGCGTGCCGCGAGGTCGAAAGCATCGGCGCGCGACGTCGCAAGCGCAATCGCGGTGTCAACCGCAACACCACTGCCGCCGCCACTCGTCTCGATTGGTCGCGCCAACGCAAATGTCCTTCTTCGAACTATCCAAGCCTGACTTCAGGCCGGCACGGTGAAGCGGATGAAAGCCACGAAAATATGACCAGAAGGTCAAAGAGTTGCGGCCGAACGCACTGCTGCCCCGCGTCCGGCTGCCGAACTGCAAACCCCTATATGGCTATTTACCTTACAAAACCCAAATCCCGCAACGTCAGCTGAGGCAGGAAAGCTGTGGCTCTCGCCAAAGCGTTGCTTTAAAAGCGCAAGCCTGCACAGCATGCGAGGCACGCCATGTCCATGAAAGCCGACGATCTGATCGACCGACGCCGCTTGCGGCGCAAGCTGACCTTCTGGCGCATCGTAACCTTTCTCATCGCAGCGCTCGCCATCGTCGCCATGTCGACATGGCTTGCCGGCGAGCGCATACCCGGCGTGACCACCGACCATATCGCCAAGGTCCGGATCGAAGGCACCATCACCGAGGACGAAGACCTGCTGCGACGCCTAGACGAGGTCCGCAAGTCGGCCTCCGTCAAGGGCGTGATCCTGTCGATCGATTCGCCCGGCGGCACGACCGCAGGCGGCGAGGCGATCTTCGACGCCGTGCGCAAGCTCGCGGCCGAAAAACCGGTCGTTGCCCAAGTCGGCACGCTTGCCGCATCCGCCGGCTACATGATCGCTTCGGCGTCCGATCACATCGTGGCGCGAAAGTCATCCATCGTCGGCTCCATCGGCGTCCTGGTGCAGTTTCCCGACCTGACCGGCCTGATGGACAAGCTCGGAGTCAAGCTCGAGGAAATCAAGTCGTCGCCGCTGAAAGCTGAGCCCAACCCGTTCAATCCGACGACCGACGAAGAGCGCGCCATGATGCGCAACATGATCATGGACAGCTACGACTGGTTCGTCGGCATCGTCGCCGAACGCCGCTCGATGTCGAAGGCCGAAGCCACAGCCCTTGCCAACGGTTCGGTGTGGACCGGGCGCCAGGCGCTCGCCAACAAGCTGATCGACGAAGTCGGCGGCGAGGATCAGGCCATCGCCTGGCTCGGCACCAAAGGCGTCGACGCCAAGCTCGAAGTGATCGAGTGGAAGCCCGCCCGCACAGGCAGCTTCTTCCTGCCAAGCTCCGTCGCCCAGGCGCTGGGCCGCGTACTCGGGGTTGGCGACCTGTCGTCGGAACTGATCAAGGAAATGGGCGCCGACCGCTTGTTCCTTGACGGTATGCTGTCGCTCTGGCAGGCTGAAAAAGCTGTGTCAGGCGGCTGAAAAACAAATAAAATCATCACCATCTCGACGGGGACCGAGCACATGATCAAGTCTGAACTGGTGCAAATCATTGCCACACGCAATCCGCATCTGTTCCTGCGGGATGTCGAGAACATCGTCAGCGCCATTTTCGACGAAATCACCGATGCCCTTGCCGATGGCAATCGTGTCGAGCTGCGCGGCTTCGGCGCGTTTTCGGTCAAGAACCGCCCTGCCCGCACCGGCCGCAACCCACGCACCGGTGAATCCGTTGAAGTCGAGGAAAAGTGGGTGCCGTTCTTTAAAACCGGCAAAGAGCTGCGCGAGCGGCTGAACTCGGCGAAGTAAACCGCCAGTCGGCTGCGGCGGCGGGGTCTTAAACGGGAATATCCATGTTCAACCGCTTCATGCTCATCGTTGTCTTTGTGCCTATTGCGATCGTGCTCATCGCACTCGCCGTCGCCAACCGCATGCCGACCGCCTTCACGCTCGATCCGTTCAATCCCGGCAACCCGGCGCTGACCATCCAGGCGCCGCTGTTCGTGCTGCTGTTCCTGGCGCTGGCGCTCGGGGTGATTCTCGGCGGCGCGGTGACCTGGTTCAAGCAGGGCCGCTTCCGCAAGGTCGCCCGCCAGCGCGGCCTCGAAGCCGAGAGCCTGCGCCAGGCAGCGGCCCAGCGGCCGCCGGTCGCGCAAGGCCCGGCCCTGCCGCGCCCTAACTGATCCGCACAACTGACCCGCTCGGGCGCGACGACCTTTCAGGGAGAATTTTATGCTGCACTTTTCGGCCGATGACATCGACCGGGCACTGACCTTTCCCGGATTGGTCGAGACGCTGCGCACGGCCTTCCGCGAGGGCGCAGTGCAGCCGGTACGCCATCATCACACCGTCGAGCGCGCCCAGGGCACCGATTCGACCCTGCTTTTGATGCCGGCCTGGACCGACTTCAAGGCCGCGGGCGCCGGCGCTGACGGGCATATCGGCGTCAAGATCGTCACCGTCTCCCCCGACAACAACGATATCGCCAAGCCGGCGGTCGTCGGGCTCTATTTGCTGCTCGACGGTGTCACCGGCGAGCCTCAGGCGCTGATGGACGGCCCACGCCTGACGCAGTGGCGCACGGCCTGCGCCTCAGCACTTGCCGCCTCATACCTGGCACGCGAGGACGCCACGAATCTGCTGGTGATCGGTGCTGGCGCACAGTGCAAGTTCCTGGCCCGGGCGCATGCCGCCGTTCGTCCGATCAAGCAGATCCGCGTCTGGAACCGGACGCTCGCCAACGCCGAAACGCTTGCCGCTTCGTTGCGCGGCGAAGGTTTTGAGGCAACCGCCGTCTCCGATCTCGATGCCGAACTCGGCTGGGCCGACATCATCACCGCCGGCACGATCTCGACGACGCCGCTGGTCAAGGGCGCCAGGCTCAAGCCGGGCTGCCATGTCGATCTCGTCGGCGGCTTCACGCCCGGCATGCGCGAGGCCGACGACGATGCGATCAGCAAGGCACGCGTTTATGTCGACACTCGCGCCGGCGCGACCAAGGAAGCCGGCGACATCGTCCAGCCGATCGCGGCGGGCGTGCTCAGGGCCGAAGACATCGTCGCCGACCTGCACGAGCTCGCCCGCGACCAGAAGCCCGCCCGCCAGTCGGCGGACGAGATCACTCTGTTCAAGTCGGTGGGCGCCGCTCTTGAAGACCTCGCCGCCGGCATTGCCGTCTACAAGGCACTCAAGCGCTGATTTCGAGACATATCTCCGCTCCCATTGCTTCCGCGATCAGGCGGAAGTCATGCTCGCTGAGCTGGCAAAGCCCGAGCCGCAGCTGGTAACCCCAGTTGCGGCCTGCGGTGAAATCGAGCTGCCCAAGCAGCATCGCGATCGGCGTCTCGTGAGACGCCGCCCAATCGACATCGCGCCGAAACGGCCGGAAGCCACCGCCCATGTCAAACTGGTAAGCATCGCCTGACCGTACGTGACCGATGGCGGTGAATGACTTCAGCCCGTCCTTGCCACCCATGACTGTCGACGGCGAATAGTAGACAACACCATCACCGGCGCCGATCCGGCGCAGCGGGCCTGCCTTGCCATGGCAGACCTGCATGAAGCCGCCGGCACGGCCGCGCCTGACATGTTCGGCAGAGGCGACAGCGAGCCAGTTGGCCGTGCTCATGGCCGTGCTGTTGCCGCTTCGTCGAGGCAGTAGACGCGCAGGCGATGATAGTCGGGGTCGAGCGCGACGAAGGTGCGGCCGAAATCCATCTCGGTAGGCGTCTGCAGGATCTTGAGCCCGCGGCCGGACCACTCGGCATGGGTCGCGTCCACCGCATCCGGCGTATCGAGGGCAAAGACGATCTCCGAACCGCCACCTGCCGTGGTGGCGGCTGGCTGGGCGGTGTGACGCGACCACAGCCCGAGCTTGAAGCCGCCATCGAGCACGAACATGACGAAGGTCGGCGATGATTCGACCGGCTCGCGGCCAAGCAGGCCGGCATAGAAGGCACCGCTGGCCTCGGGGCTATCGACATAGAGGATGATGAAGTTAGGGCGCATCGCTGTTCTCCTTGTTTTGGACAAGGAGAACCCTAGGCGACACCACTGTCAGATTCTGGCAGTAGCGTTCAAAGCTTTCTCGACGTATCGAGCGTCGCCCGCCACTCCTTGAGCATCACGGCGCGGCGGCGCGGATAGCGCGTGTCGGTGGCGGCGAGATCGGAGATGCGGTCGGCGCGGAAATGCCTGAAATCCTGGCGCATCTCGCACCACGCCACCATTACCCTGACCTTGTCGAAGAAACCCAACGCAAACGGCCAGACGGTACGGCGCGAAGCTGCTCCTGATGCATCCTCATAGTTCAGCTCGATCTTGCGCTCGGCGCGGATCGCCTGGCGAATGACGCCGAGATCGAGGTTCTCGCGCGTTGGCCCGACGCTCGGGCCAACAAGCAGGGCGGTCGCATCGAGTTCATCACGCAGGTCTTCGGGCAGCACCGCCGCGATCTTGGCCAGCGCATCGGTTGCCGCAGCGGACAGCCTTGTGTCCGGCTGCTTGGCCACCCAGCGCGAGCCGAGCACGATTGCCTCGATCTCCTCGTCGGTGAACATCAGCGGCGGCAGCATGAATCCGGGCTTCAGCACATAACCCACACCCGGTTCGCCTTCGATCGGCGCGCCCTGCCCCTGCAAGGTGGCGATGTCGCGATAAAGCGTGCGGATCGAAACGTCCAACTCGCCGGCAAGCGTCAAACCGCTCACCGGCCGGCGATGGCGGCGCAATATCTGGATGAGGTCGAGCAGGCGTTCGGAGCGCGACATGATTCTCGTGCGGGTTTGGACAGGTACGATAGGCCGGAGGTAGCTGTGCCGAAAGGCGTTTGAAAGCTCAAGCGGTCGTACCCCCACCCCTAGCCCCTCCCCACACGGGGGAGGGGAATCATGCCGCGACCACCTAGGGGTGCCACAATCACCCACACCCGCGATTGGCAGCAACGACGGCGTGGCCAAGTCCCCCTCCCCCTTGTGGGGAGGGGTTAGGGGTGGGGGTACTTCGAGCACGACCGCGCAGTCTAGACGCCCGCACCAGCCCGCTCGCCGCCCCCGCGACCGCCCGTCAGGTTGCGGTGTACGGTGGCCTGTGCCAAAAGCGGCCAACTATCCGGAGACGCCGTTCCTTGAAGCACCCGCGCGACAAACGCCGCGACAGCCGCCCGCAGCAGACCCGCAAGGGCGGAGCTGCCCCTGCGCAGACGCGCGACCGCGTCGAGCGGCAACAGGAGCGCAAGCCCGAGCAGCGCCCTGCCCCACGCCAGGAGCATCAGCCCGAGCCGAAGGCCGAGCCGCGCAAGCTGGTTCGCCGGGAAGGCGCCTATCCCGCCGAGCGGCTGCCGCTGATCCTCGAGGTCGCGCCCAACGACGACTACGCCCTGCTCGACTCCGGTGATGGCGAGAAGCTCGAACAATACGGCCCCTACCGCATCGTCCGGCCCGAGGGGCAGGCGATCTGGCAGCGCGCGCTGCCGGCCAAGGAATGGGAACGCGTCGACGCTGTGTTCACCGGCGACACCGACGAGGAAGGCCTCGGCCGCTGGCGCTTCCCCAAGATGCCGCTGGGCGAAACCTGGCCGATGCGCCATGACGGGCTGCACTATCAAGGCCGCTTCACCTCGTTCCGCCATGTCGGCGTTTTCCCCGAGCAGGCGACGCACTGGGATCACATGGCCCGGCTGATCGTGGAGGCCAAGCGCCCGGTCAAGGTGCTCAACCTGTTCGGCTACACGGGGCTTGCCTCCTTGGTTGCGGCACGCGCCGGGGCCGAGGTCACCCATGTCGACGCCTCGAAGAAGGCGATCGGCTGGGCCCGCGAGAACCAGGAGATGGCCGGCCTTGGCAGCAAGCCGATCCGCTGGATCTGCGAGGACGCGATGAAATTCGTCGAGCGCGAGGAGCGCCGCGGCAGCCGCTACGACATCATCCTGTTCGACCCGCCGGCCTATGGCCGCGGCCCCAAGGGCGAGGTCTGGCAGCTGTTCGAGAGCCTGCCCGCCATGACCGACATCTGCCGCTCGATCCTGACGCCGAAGCCGCTGGCTGTGGTTCTGACCGCCTATTCGATCCGTGCGTCGTTCTTCGCCATCCATGCCCTGATGCGCGACACTTTTGCCGGCATGGGCGGCACCATCGAGTCGGGCGAGCTGGTCATCCGCGAGAAATCGGCGGGACGCGCGCTTTCAACATCGCTGTTTTCACGCTGGGTGGCCAAATGAGCGAACACCGCACCGGGGCGCCGGGCCGCGTCAAGGAAGTGACGAGCCTCGCCAACCCGCTGGTCAAGGACATCAAGGCGCTGGCGCTGAAGAAATTCCGCGACCAGCAGAACGCCTTCATGGCCGAAGGGCTGAAGCTCGTCATCGACGCGCTCGATCTCGGCTGGACGATCAAGACGCTGATCTTCGCCAAGTCGGCGCTCGGCAACGCGGCTGTCGAAAAGATCGCAGCGCGCACGGTTGCCTTGGGCGGTGACGTGCTCGAAGTTTCGGAAAAAGTACTGACGGCAATCACCCGGCGCGACAATCCGCAAGCGGTTGTCGGCGTGTTCAGCCAGCGTTTCGTGCCGCTCAAGGACATTCGTCCGAAGGGCAATGACGTGTGGGTGGCGCTCGACCGGGTGCGCGATCCCGGCAATCTCGGCACCGTCATCCGCACTGTCGACGCGGTCGGCGCCAAGGGCGTGATCCTTGTCGGCGAAACGACGGACCCGTTCTCGCTCGAGACAGTGCGGGCGACGATGGGCTCGATCTTCGCTGTACCCGTCGCCAAGACCAACCCGGAAGCGTTCCTTGCCTGGCGCAAGGATTTTGCCGGCACCGTCGCTGGCACGCATCTCAAGGGCGCTGTCGATTACCGCTCGGTCGATTTCGGCAACCGTCCGGTTCTGCTGGTGATGGGCAACGAGCAGCAGGGCCTGCCCGACAATCTGGCTGATGCCTGCGACAAGCTTTTGCGCATCCCGCAGGCGGGTCGCGCCGATTCGCTCAATCTCGCTGTCGCCACCGGCGTCATGCTGTTCGAAATCCGGCGCGGCGCGCTGAAGCTTTAGGGGCATTGCGTGAAGCCAGCCGCATTCTACGGGCTTGTGACTGTACTTGCCGTCGCGCTCGACCAGTGGATCAAGGTGCTCGTCGAGGCCAATCTCGTCATGCACGAGAAGGTAGACCTGCTGCCGTTCCTGGCGCTTTACCGTACCTACAACACCGGCATCGCCTTTTCGATGTTCTCCGGCGTCGGCGACACCGGGCTGATCGCGCTGACCGCGGTCGTGGTGGCTTTCGTCACCTATCTGGCCATCAAGACCACGCCGGCACAAATCATCTCGCGCTTCGGCTTCGCGCTGATCGTCGGCGGCGCGCTGGGCAATCTCATCGACCGCACCGTCTACGGTCACGTGATCGACTACATCCTGTTCCACACGCCGGTTTGGTCGTTCGCCATCTTCAACCTCGCCGACGCCTTCATTTCCGTGGGCGCAGCGTTGGTTGTGCTGGATGAATTCCTCGCCTGGCGGCGCGGCCGGAGCGAGCCCAAGGCCACCGATGAATAGGCGCGCCAGCATCGATCAAGTCGCAATACAATATGTGACAATGCTGTGAGGTCATCCTCAGCTTACCCACAGACTTGACTAAGCGGTTAAGATTTTTTTCACTAAGGTCGCAATCGGGTCCAAGGTCTGCCACAATCGCTCATCATGGTGCGTTTGGTGGACGGGCCGAAAGGTACCGACTGAACTGTCTTGCGGCTACGCTGCGTAGATTTGCGGGTCGAAACGACAGGTGGGGACGCTCACTATTCCGAGCGCTTGGGGCCTGAGTGGAGAGTTGCTAGTGAAAATGCCCTTCGGGTTGGGCGCAGCCAATCAGCCGCGCTCCGCGATGATGTTCATGAAAGCCGAGCCGGCTTCCTGGCGCGAGAACGCGCCGAACCGCGGGCTGGTCTGCGGTGTATTGGCGATGACCGCGCTAATGAGCGTGACCGCCGTGTCCGCACTGTTCATTCTGCCGCACATGGGCCAGAGCGCGGCCGACCAGGTTCAGGAAGCCCAGCAGGCTGAAGCCGCGCCCGCAAAAGAAAAGATCACCACCATCACCGCCGAACCGACCGGTCGCAAGGAACGCGTTGTTTCAGCCGCCAGCTCGATCATCGTTTCGGACGCCGTTGCCGAGGAAGCGTCTGACATGCCGCTGGCCGCCGACCCGCGCTGGGCGCAGGTTGTGAAAGCGGGTGCAACGCAGCCGCTCGAAGCCATGCCGGCCATTCCGGGCGCCGAAAAGGTCATCGCCAAGGACCCAACCGAGACGGCGGCGCTGGCGCTTACCGACACCAAGACCGACCCCGCCGAAACCGCTGCGGTCAAGGCAATCGAAGCCGAAACGCAGCCTGCCGAAGCCAGCCAGGGTGGCAAGGAAGCCATCATCAAGCGCTCGGTGAACATGCGCGCCAAACCGCAAAAAGGTGGGGCGGTGCTTGGCGTGATCCCGGCCAAGACCTCCGTCGAACTGGTTTCTTGCACCCAATGGTGCGAGATCGTCTTCAACGGCAAGCGCGGCTACGTTTACAAGAGCTACGTCCAGTAATCGTAGTATTTCCCGGCCGTCGGATCTGCGAAAACGGAACGACCGCTAAAATTCGATCTATCTGCCAAAATCTTCCCTAAGCTCTCGGTGTTAGGCTTCCGCCATGATGACGGAGCCCGGCACAACTGATGAAAAGACGACGCGAGGTGCGGCGATGGCCGACACCGAGACGCATCGCCGAATCATCACTCCGCCATCGCTTGCACCGGCATTGCCGAAGGAGCCGCCGCGCGGCCTCTACTTCACGATCCTCGTTTCGGTTCTGGTGCTTGCCGGCCTTGCGCATCTGACCGGCGCGCCTGTTTTCATCAGCGCAAGCCTGTTCGCCATCGGCCTTGCCGGCATGGTGCTGCTGTCGCGCAGCCTGGGCGAGCGCGCGCGAGCCGCCGAAGCGATCACCGAGAACGCGTCCCGCAACCGCGCCGAGATCGAAACTCTTGCCGACCGGATGTGGGAGCTGCAGGAAAGCGAAGAGCGCTTCCGCGGCCTCATCGACGCGCTTGGCGACCTTGTCGTCCACCGCGACCGCGACGGCCGCATCGTTTATGCCAACAAGGTGTTCGCCGAGCTCATCGGCCAGGATCCGCGCGACCTCGCCGGCCGCACCCTGGCGGAACTCGGCGTCGATGTCGGCGTGGTGCCGGACGCTGCCTTCTCCGAGGGCGAGTGCCTGAGCTCGACCGATGTCGGCATCCGCTCCATCGGCGTCGTGCGCTGGTTCTCATGGATCGAGCTTTCGGTGCGCGACAAGACCAGCAACGTGGTTTCGCACCGGGCGATCGCCCGCGACATCACTGCCCGCAAGCGCGCCGAAGCGGCCCTGATCGGCGCACGCGAGCGCGCCGAGTTTGCCAGCCAGGCGAAGTCGCGTTTCCTGGCGACAGTAAGCCACGAGATCCGCACGCCGATGAACGGCATCATGGGCATGGCCAAGCTGCTGCACGACACCGAGCTGTCGCCCGAGCAGCGCACCTATGTCGGCGCCGTCTCGACCTCCGCAAGCGCGCTTCTGGCACTCATCGAAGATCTCCTCGACTATTCCAAGATCGAGGCGGGCCGCTTCGACCCCGAACCGCAGCCGATGTCACCGCGCGAAATCGCCGACAATGTCGTCGAGCTGCTGGCCGCGCGCGCATTCGGCAAGGGCATCGGACTCGGCTGCCATGTCGCGCCCAACGTGCCGCAAATGATATCAGCCGATCCTGGCCGCGTACGCCAGGTGCTGCTCAACCTGATCGGCAACGCCATAAAATTCACCGATGCCGGCGGTGTCCGGCTCAACGTCGAGCGGACAGGCGACGATTATCCCGGCAATATCCGCTTCACGGTGAGCGATACCGGACCCGGCCTGCGCGCAGAGGACGTGGAGCGCATATTCGAGGAATTCGAGCAGGCCGACGGTACCTCGACACGCTCGCATGGCGGTGCCGGGCTGGGGCTCGCCATCTCCAGGCGCCTGGTCACCGCGATGGGCGGCACGATCACTGTCGTCAGCCAGCCCGGCGAAGGCTCGCAGTTCGCCTTCGAACTGCCGGCATTTGGCGCGACCGACACGCCCCAGACCGACGCCGATGCACTGGCTGGCCGACGCACCGTCATCTTGTCGAAAAACACCACCGAGGCGGAAGCGCTCGCCGAAACCATTCGCGCTCATGGCGGCCGCGCCGACATTGCGGTAACGCCCGAGCAGGCCGCCGCCTTCGCCGAAGGCTGCAACGCGCTTCTGGTCGATGCTGCACTTGAGGAAAATGACGGCCGCACGCTCAAGCAGTTGCGCGAAAACGGCTTCGCCGCCAGCGAGGCCGTCACGCTGATTGCGCCGACCGACCGCGGGCTGCTCGGCGAATTGCGTGCCAGCGGCTACGTGACCTTCCTCGCCCGGCCCGTGCGCGGCGAGACCCTGTTGCGGGTGCTGCTGGCGAATCAGGGCGTGGTGCAGGGCAAGCCGCAGCTGGCGAGCCGACGCACTGCTGCCAAGCCTGCGAATCGTCCGCACCAGCGTGGCCTATCGGTGCTGATCGCCGAGGACAACGACATCAATGCCATGCTCGCCCGCGCCGTGCTGGTGAAGGCAGGGCATCGGGTCGACGTCGTCAACAACGGCAAGGCCGCTGTCGAGGCGGTGACAGGCGCCAGCCGCAAGCGGCGCTACGATGTCGTGCTGATGGACATGCACATGCCCGTAATGGACGGATTGGACGCGATTTCGGCCATCCGTCGGCATGAAGAGCAACATGGCCTCGGTGCCGTGCCCATCATGGTGCTGTCCGCCGACAGCCAGGAAAAGACCCGCCACGCGGTGCTCGCCCATGGTGCCAGCGGCTTTGTCACCAAGCCGCTCGACCCTGATGTCCTGATCAATCTTGTCGAGCAGCGCGCCGCCGCCTGAACTAAATCATGGCGATTTTCCTAGCCGGCTACGCGCCGTTGCTTGCCCGGCCAGACTTGCCGCGACAGGTTGATCACGATACTGTCACAATCCTGTAGCACCGACACCGTATCCCCGCGCCAGGAGGGATGGCTCGAAGGAGAATCACCCGTGCATACAGCCTTGCCGGACAGTGACACTCAGAAAGCCAACGGCGCCAAGGTGACAGTGCCTTCCAAACCTTTATTGCCAGGGACACCGCTCGGACGGATCGGGACGCTTGAGGTTCGCCTCGCCCGCGACGAGTCGGAAATCGCTGCCGCCCAGGAAGTGCGCTACCGCGTGTTCTTCGACGAACTCGGCGCCAGGAAACAGGCGCTGCATTCAATCGAGCGGCGCGACGCCGATCGTTTCGACGACATCTGCGATCACCTGCTGGTCTTCGACACCTCGATCAACGGGCCCGAGCATCGCCGCATCGTCGGCACCTACCGCCTGCTGCGCCAGGAGCGCGCGACGGAAGCCGGCGGCTTCTACTCCGATGACGAATTCGAGCTGAACAAGCTCATCGCCCGCCACCCCGGCCAGCGCTTCCTTGAGCTCGGCCGTTCCTGCGTGCTGCCCGAGTACCGCTCCAAGCGCACCATCGAGGCGCTGTGGCAAGGCATCTGGGCCTATTTGAACCGCTACGACATCGATGTCATGACCGGTTGCGCGTCGTTCCACGGCACGGTTCCGGCGGCGCATGCCGAGGCGCTGACCTATCTCGCCCATCATTGCCGCACCAGCGCGGATTGGGACGTGCGGGCGGTGGCGGGACGCTATTGCGCCATGGACCTGATGCCAATTGAAGCGGTCAACGCCAAGTCGGCGATTGCCGCGATGCCGCCGCTGATCAAGGGTTATCTGCGCGTCGGGGCCAAGATCGGCGACGGCTGTGTCATCGACCACGACTTCGGCACGACCGACGTCTTCATCGTCATGCCGGTGAAGGAAATCGGCGCCCGCTACATCAACTACTACGGCGGCGAAACCCAGCGCTTCGCCGCATAGTGCCGTGAGCGACGACCTCCAGCCTGCCTTCGACAAGCTGCGCGCAGCGGCCGAAGGACTGGCGGAGGTGGTCGAGGGCACCTCCTACGGCACGCCGTCGCTTCATGTCCGCAAGAAATTCCTCTGCCGCGTCAAGGATGCCGACACGGTGGCGGTGATGTGTCCGCTTGAAGAAAAAGAGATGCTGATGGAGACCGATCCGCAGCTCTATTTCGAGACCGCTCACTACAAGGGCTGGCCGGTCGTGCTGGTACGCATCCACGACATCCCGCCCGACCAGCTGAGGACCCGGCTCGAGCGCGCCTGGCTGATGCAGGCTCCAAAGAGCCTGCTCAAGACGTGGCAAGCGGCCAATTGATCCACAGGGGCGAGAGCAAATGGCGAGTGCCCGGGAGCCTGGACGGACCGACACCGGATCGCGGATCATGAAGGCTGCGCCTGACGTCATCTACCGGGCGCTGATCGAGCCAGTGGCAATGACGAGCTGGCGCCGCCGCAAGGCATGCGCGTCGAAGTCCTGGCCTTCGACGCGCGCGAGGGCGGCACCTTCCGCATGGCCTTCATCTATGAGGGCGACGGCGGGCACGGCAGGACCACCGACAATGCCGATGTCTTCGAAGGCCGGTTTGCCAAGTTAGTGCCGGGCCGGCGCGTCGTCGAGCTTGTCGAATTCGAATCGGACGATCCCGCCTTTGCCGGGACCATGCGAATAGTGACGGCTGTCACTTTCGCGGTCCATTCGCCCCGACCGTCTCCTCGCCTGCCGCTACCCCGATCGCGTCGATCCGGGCCTCGCCCTGGGTGATCAGCCGGGCGCCGCGCTGGTTGCGGGCGTGAATCCACAGCCAGTTGATGGCGACGCTGAGCCGCGCACGCGAGCCGATGAGGAAGTAGATGTGGGCGATGCCCCACAGCCACCACGCCAGGGCACCGCGCAGCTTGATCCAGCCAAAATCGATGACAGCGCGGCGCTTGCCGATCTGCGCCAGGCTGCCCTGGTGGCGGTAGTGGAACGGTCGCGGCCCGGGATCGCCGCGCAGCCGCGCGTTGATGGTGGTTGCCACATGCTTGCCCTCTTGCTTGGCAGCCGGGGCAATTCCGGGCACCGGCCTTGCGTTCGGCCCGTTTACCGTCACCGTGTCGCCGACGGCGAATATCTCGGGGTGACCGGGCACCGTCAGGTCAGGCATGACCTGGAGACGTCCCGCATTGTCGGATGGAGCGCCGAGCCACTCGGCGGCGGGGGACGCGCGCACGCCAGCGGCCCAGATGATCGTCTTCGTCGCCAGCCTGGTATCGCCATAGGTGACGCTGTCGGCGTTACAGTCGGAGACGGCGCGACCGAGTTCGACCTCGATGCCAAGCTTGCGCAGCGAGCGCAGGGCATATTCGGAGAGACCATCGGGGAACCCGCCAAGGACCCGCGGTCCGGCTTCGATCAGCACCACCCGCGCCCTGCCCGTGTCGATGTTGCGGAAATCGCGTGGCAGCGTATCCCGCGCCAGTTCGGCAATGGTTCCGGCCAGCTCCACCCCGGTGGGGCCGGCGCCGACGATGACGAAGGTCAGAAGTGCGGCCTGCTTTTCCGGGTCGGTCTCCCGCTCGGCGCATTCGAACGCCACCAGGATGCGCCGCCGGATCGTCGTCGCGTCCTCAAGCGTCTTCAGGCCAAGCGCGTAGCGTTCCCACTCGTCGTGGCCGAAATAGGCGTGGCGCGCACCGGTCGCCAGCACCAGGCTGTCATAAGGCACCGTATCGCCGCCTTCGAGCAGGACATGGCGCCGTGCGGCATCGACGCCCGTGACATTGGCCAGGATTGTCGTCACCTCCGGCCTGTTCCAGACCAGCGAGCGGATCGGCCAGGCGATTTCGGACGTGGCCAGCGAGGCCGTCGCCACCTGGTAGAGCAGGGGCTGGAACAGATGATGATTGCGCCGGTCGATGAAGGTGATCTCGACCGGTGCACCAGCAAGTCCCTTGACGACCTCCAGCCCGCCGAAACCGGCGCCCACTACCACCACGCGATGCTGCATCGATTCTACCTCTGCTTCGTCGGCGCATAGTAGAACCAGCTTCGCAAACAGGTATAGGGCCTGGTTGCTCAGGGAATATCTTCGGGGCGGCGTCCCGGGCGGCTGCGATAGGCGGGAAAAGTCCAGCCAAACTTCAATGCGCCGCCACGTACCATGAAGGCGGCGACGAAGGCGACGACAGTCGACACCTCCGGCGGCAGTTCGGCGATGTCGGCGAGCGTGTAGATGCCCGCTCCCACCATGGCGGCGGAGACATAAATCTCAGGCTTGAGCAGAACGGAGGGCTCGCCGGCGAGAAGATCGCGCAGGATGCCGCCGAAGGTCGCCGTCAACAACCCCATGACGATGGCGACTGTCGGCGAGCCGGTCGCGGCCAGTCCCTTGGCGGCACCGATGGCGGCATAGGCCGACATGCCGAGCGCATCGAGCCAGAGCAACAGCTTGTAGCGGGATTCAACCAGGTGGGCGGTGAAGAAGACAAGCACCGCAACCGCGGCGCAGACCAGCACATAGGCGGGATTGATCACCCAGAACACCGGCAGGCCAAGGATGACGTCGCGAACGGTGCCGCCGCCAATGCCGGTAAAGCTCGCCAGGAACAGGAACCCGATGACGTCGAGTTCCTTGCGCGAGGCGGCAAGCGCACCGGTGGCGGCGAATACCGCCACGCCGGCATAGTCGAGGTAGAGCAGTGGGTTCATGGAAGGAGCGAATAGGGAGTAGTAAGTAGCGAATAGGGAAAGAACACTGCAGCCCCCTGTTTTTTGGGGTCACTGTAGCGATGATTCCCCTATTCGCTACTCCCTATTCGCTATTCGCGTCTCACGCGTCCTTCTCAGCCTGCTCGTTGACCGGGCCGGGTTCGGCCGGCGCCTCGGAGACATGCTTGGGGCCACCCTTGGCGATGCCGACCATGGCCGGGCGCAGCACGCGGTCGCCAATGGTGTAGCCGGACTGGGCGACATGCACGACCGTGTTGGCGGCGACGTCGGGGTTCGGCACTTCGAACATCGCCTGGTGGAAGTTCGGGTCGAACTTTTCGCCGAGGGGATCGAGCTTGCGCACACCGTGACGCTCGAGCGCCGACAGCATCGAACGCTCTGTCACCTCGACGCCCTCGATCAGGCTGGCGAGGCCAGCACCGCCGGCCGTCTTGGCCTCGTCCGTAACAGCCTCGATCGCTCGGCGCAGATTGTCCGAGACCGAGAGCATGTCGCGGGCGAAGTTCGCCGCCGAATAGGTACGGGCGTCTTGCACGTCGCGCGCGGTGCGGCGGCGCAGGTTCTCCATCTCGGCCGCGGCGCGCAGGGCGCGGTCCTTCAACTCTTCGTTTTCTTTCAGCAGCCGCACGAGGGCTTCGTAGTCGCCTTCGATGCTGCCCTCGATCTTTTCGGCCTGGGCCTCGGCAGTCGCCGCCTCGTCGGGCGTGCGTTCGTCTTTTGCCTGGTCGCTCATCGCCAATTCCCGTTGTTTGGACACGTTCTAAGTTGCGCCCGATATCGAGGTTTAGGTGCCAAAAATCAAGGGGCAAGGGCCGCAAGGACGGGATGCCGCGCCCCGCGGGGCCTCAGCCGGCGGGTCGGCAAGCACCAACAATTCAATATTAATTCAAGCTTTACCATAGAGGCGGACCATGTCCGTGGCGGGCGAACGATACGGGAACCAATTGCATCTGGCAGGAGTTCTCCCCATGACGAACAGGCCCTCAATTATGCCCAATGCACGCAACAACAAGACTGCAGCGAAGCTGGCGACGAATATCAGGCGCGAGCTCGTCACAGAAAGCAATCTGCGTGTGCTGGAAGCATTGCCGGCATTCCAGACCGACGACCGCCTGCCCAAGAAGCTCCGCCGCCTGCTCGACAGGCTTGATAGCGCCGAACAGGACAAGCCGCTCCGCAAGATGTTCAGCACAAACTAGCGCGCCACCCGCCCGCGTCGAGGGTGGCAAGGGCAACTCATTTGCCGGCAGCGCGGCGCCAGGCGTACTTCGCACCCTTGTCGGAGACTTCGGCCGGCTTGGCCGTCGGCTGATAATAGAGCGGCAAGCCACCTACCTCGCCCGCCTCGAGCCGCTTCAGCAGCACCGGATGTGTGACCTCGAACTCGTTGAAGCCGACGCGCAGCATGTGCGGCAACTGGTCGACAAGCACCTGGCCGGTCGCGCGTACGGCACCTTCGAAGCCATGGCGGCTGCGCAGCAATTCGGCCTTCGAGAATGAACGGCCATCGTTGAAGGCCGGGAAGGCAAGCGCCACCAGCGACAGCTGGTCAAGCGAGTCGGAAATCTCCTCCAGCTGATCGCCAGGCTGGAGCAGCACGCCAAGGCGCTCCTTCGCCGCTTCGCGCTCGTCGGCCGAGAGTTCCAAGAAAGCATGGAGTGGCAGGATGACCCGGCTGTTGCCGGCCAACGCACTCGTATCCTCGGCATGGGTCCAGCCGTCGTCCCGAAAGCCCTCGGGGGTCCAAAGGCGCGGCGCCGGTGTCGCTTCGGTCATGAAAAAGAATTCCTAAAGTGATGCGTCAGTCAGCGACTGTTCGAGGCCGGAGAGATGGATACCGCATTCGGTCTTGGCCTGGCCGGCCCAGCGCCCGCTGCGCGCGTCCTCGCCCGGCTTGACGATCTGCGTGCAGGGAAAGCAGCCGATCGACAAGTAACCATAGGCGACGAGCGGGTTCTCGCGCAACGCGTGCTTGCGCATGTAGTCGGCGAGGTCCGACGTGGTCCAGCGCGCCAGCGGATTGATGCGGAAGCGCGGGCCGACCTGCTCGAACACCGGAAGGGCCGCGCGGGTAGCGGCCTGGAATCGCTTGCGGCCGGTGAACCAGGCCCGGAACGGCTCGACGCCACGCGCCATCGGTTCGACCTTGCGTACATCGCAGCAGGCATCGGTGCTGGTCTGGTGCAGATTGCCGCTCGGGTCTACCCGGGCCAGTGCCGCCTCATCCGGCGCGATGATACGTATGTCGGTCAGGCCGAAATCGGCGGCGAGCGCGTCGCGATAATCGAGCGTCTCGCCGAAATGCTTGCCGGTGTCGAGGAAGATTACCGGCAGCTTGCGGTCGACTTCCGAAATCATGTGCAGCAGCACCGCCGAATCCGCCCCGAAGGAGGACACGGCGGCGATTTCGCCGACAAAGCGCTCGGTGGCGGCGCGCGCGATGATCTCGACGGGCGTCAGATGCCCGTAGAGCGCGTCGAGCGCCGCAGCCTCGGCTAGGACCTGCGCTTCGGTCTCGGCGTCAGGCTGCCTTGGCTTCGCTAGCATAGAGCGCCTCCTTGAACGGCGCTGGGCCGACGCGGCGATAGGCGTCGAGGAACTTTTCCGAACGGTCGAGCCGGATGCCGAGATAGGTATCGACGATGGTTTCGATAGCATCGGTGATCTCATCAGGACCAAAGCCGCGGCCGATGATCTCGCCGACCGTGGTGTGCTCGTCGGCCGAGCCGCCAAGCGTGACCTGGTAAAGTTCCGCGCCCTTCTTCTCGACGCCGAGGATGCCGATGTGGCCAACATGGTGGTGGCCGCAGGCATTGATGCAGCCGGAGATCTTGAGCTTCAGCTCGCCAATGTCGCGCTGGCGTTCGAGCGAAGCGAAACGATTGGAGATTTCCTGCGCCACCGGGATCGAACGGGCATTGGCCAGAGCGCAATAGTCGAGACCGGGGCACGCGATGATGTCGCTGATCAGGTTGGAATTCGCAGTGGCCAAGTCGATCGCCACCAGTGCGTCATAGACCGCCTTGAGGTCGGCACGGGCGACATGGGGCAGGATAAGGTTCTGCTCGTGGCTGACGCGGATTTCGTCGAAGCCGAATGTCTCGGCGATGTCGGCAACCGCGTCCATCTGGCTGTCGGTGGCGTCGCCGGGTACTTCGCCGATGCCCTTGAGCGAGATCGTGACCGCCGCATAATCGGGGTTGCTATGGGTGAATACGTTCTGGTCGACCCAGTCGCCGAAGCTCTTGGAATCGAGCCGCGCCAGCTTGATCGCTTCGTCGCCTTCGGGCCGTGCCGCCAGCGCCGGCGGCGCGAAATAGGACTGGATCGCCGCGACATCGGCCTCGGGCAGCCTCAGCTCGCCGTCCTTCAGTGCCTGCCACTCATGCTCGACCTGGCGGATGATCTCGTCGACGCCGGTCTCGTGGACCAGGATCTTGATGCGCGCCTTGTACTTGTTATCGCGGCGGCCATGCAGGTTGTACACGCGCAGGATCGCGGTGGTGTAGGACAGCAGGTGCTGTTCGGGCAGGAAGTCGCGGATCTTCTTGGCGACCATCGGCGTACGGCCCTGGCCGCCACCGACATAGACGGCAAAACCAAGCTCGCCCTTGTCGTTCTTCTTCAGATGCAGGCCGATGTCGTGGGTCTGGATCGCGGCGCGGTCGCGCTCGGCACCGGTCACCGCGATCTTGAACTTGCGCGGCAGGTACGAGAACTCCGGATGCACGGACGACCACTGGCGCAGGATCTCGGCATAGGGACGCGGATCGGCAACCTCATCGGCGGCGGCACCGGCGAAATGATCGGCGGTGACATTGCGGATGCAGTTGCCCGAGGTCTGGATGGCGTGCATCTCGACCGAAGCGAGGTCGGCGAGGATCGCCGGGATGTCTGAAAGTGCCGGCCAGTTGAACTGGATGTTCTGGCGCGTGGTGAAGTGGCCATAGCCCTTGTCGTACTTGCGGGCAATGTGGCCGAGCATGCGCATCTGCTTCGAGCTCAGCGTGCCATAGGGCACGGCGATGCGCAGCATGTAGGCATGCAGCTGGAGGTAGACGCCGTTCATCAGGCGCAGCGGCCTAAACTGGTCCTCGGTGATCTCGCCGGCAAGGCGGCGCTCGACCTGGTCGCTGAAATCGGCGACGCGGGCCTTCACGAAATCATGGTCGAACTCGTCGTAACGGTACATGGTCGTCTTCCGGTCTGTGTTCAGGCGGCGCCGGCGGCGGGCCGGGCCTGCTTGCCAAGGTCGAGTCGATTGCTGGGACCAGCGGCGCGGATCACTTCGCGCAGCCTCAGCGGCTGGATCGCGCCGTTGACGACGCTGACGTCGATGAGATTGACGTCCACCACTTCGTTATTGTCATAGGCGGCCTTGCCGATCGCCTCGAGGCGGGCTTCTCCGGCCTTGTCGCCAACGGTCTCGGCGACATCGATTGTCTCGGCCCAGCTGCCGTCGGCCGCGAACCATACGGCCTCGCCGTCGGTCAGCCGGTTGGCGGTAAGGATCTTCATGCCCTGCTTCCTTCGAGCGCCGCGCGGGCGGCCTGTTCGTGCCTGTGTGCCGCGAGCGGCTCGGAAAGTTCAAAATTGGCGCCGGCGACAGCGTCGCCGATGATCGTCATGACCGGGCCGTCGAGATCGTTGCGCGCTTCCAGCGACGGCAGGTCGGCGAGCGTGCCGTGGAAGCGGCGGCGGTTCTTCAGGCTGGCATTCTCGACGACGGCTACCGCCGTGTCAGGCGACAGCCCGGCGTCGATCAGGCGCCCCGCGACGTCGGCGGCAACCGAGCGGCCCATATAGACTGCGACCGTCGCACCCGAGATGGCGAGCTTGGCCCAGTCGGGCAGCGAGCCGCCCTTGAGGTCGTGGCCGGTGGTGAAGACCATCGAAGAGGTGACGCCACGCAGCGTCAGCGGCAGTTCGAAATCGGCAGCGGCGGCGAACGCAGACGTCACACCCGGCACCACTTCGTAGGAGACGCCGGCATCGCGCATCGCCTGCATTTCTTCGCCAGCACGGCCGAACACCAGCGGATCGCCGGACTTCAGGCGCACCACGCGCTTGCCGGCTTGCGCCAGTTCGACGAGCAGGTCGTTGATCTCGCTCTGGGTCTTGGAATGGCAACCCTTGCGCTTGCCCACCGGCAGCCGCTCGGCATCGCGGCGCCCCATCGAGATCACCGCCTCGGGAACCAGCGCGTCGTGAACGATGACGTCGGCTTCCATCAGCAGGCGATGGGCGCGCAAGGTCAGCAGATCCTCGGCGCCAGGACCGGCGCCGACGAGCGCGACATGTCCCTTGGTCGCGCCTTTCTGCAGCAGAAGTTCCGTCGCCGCGTCATGCGCTTCGGCAAGCTGGCCGTTGTCGAGCGCACGGGCGGGTGCGCCGTCGAAGAATTCGCGCCAGAAGCGGCGGCGGACGTTGCCCCTGGGCAGCACACGCTCGACGGCGTCGCGGAAGGTGGCTCCCAGCGTGGCGAGCGCACCGAGCTGCGGCGACAGCATGCGGTCGACGCGGGCACGGATCATCTGGGCCAGAACTGGCCCTGCCCCTTCGGTGCCGATGGCAACGGCAACCGGTGCGCGGTTGACCAGGGCCGGGGTGAAGAAATCGCAGAGCTCGGGACGGTCGACGGCATTGACCGGAATGCCCAGCTCGCGGGCGTCGCGCGAGATACGGCGATCGAGCGCCTCGTCGCCGGTCGCAGCGAACACCATCACGGCACGTCCGACCAGCGATGCATCATAGGCAGCATGGATGCGGGTGGCGCCATTGGCGGCGATCCAGTCGCGCAGCTGCGGCTCGACATGATCGGCGATGATGCGGATTTCGGCGCTCGACTGGGCCAGCAGGCGGGCCTTGGCCAGTGCCTCGTCACCGCCACCGACGATGACCACGGCTTCGCCTTCGACCTTGAGAAAGATCGGGAAGGCGTTCAACTTGGCGGCGGCTAGGGTCATGACGCGAGAGGTTCCGGATACCAGCCATTTCTAGCCGCCATTGCTGCGCCGCAGAAGAAATGCACTCGCGCGCGCCGACAGAGGAGGCAATCGCTTTTGCCCGTGCCCATGCCCCAGGAGAAAATTATTCCAACTGGAGCCTCGGGCTCATTTCCGGGCCGAGCCTCATGCCAAGACTCGCACTGCCTGGTTTAGAGCCTGCAGCCCTTGAAATCGCCCGGATTTACTGCGCTGGCGACATAGCGATCTCTCCGATGGCCACGACATTGGCGCGATGCGGTCGGGCGCGTTTTTCCTAATTTCTACTAACTTAGTAGAATTAAGCCCGAGAGCGCTCCGAGCCGGATTTGCCATGGATCCGGAACATCCGCCGACGCCCGACGTTCCCCAAAAGGGCTGGCAGCAAAGGAGCACGACATGACGCACATCAATCTGAAGCACGGAATCTGGGTGCTGGTAGCCGATGGCGAAAAGGCGCTGTTCCTGAAGAACAAGGGCGACACCAAATATCCGAACCTCGAGGTCGTGCGCGAGATGGAGCAGGTCAACCCGCCGACACGTGAACAGGGCAGCGATCGTCCCGGCCGCTACAGCGACGGCCCCTCGATCCATCGCAGCGCCGTCGACGACACCGACTGGCACCGCGTCGCCAAGGAGCGCTTCGCCGACGAGATCGCCGCGCGGCTCTACAAATTCGCCCATGCCGGCGATTTCCGCGAGATCATCCTCGTCGCGCCACCACTGGTACTCGGCGAGTTGCGCAAGAAACTGCACAAGGAAGTCGACCAGCGCGTCTCGGCCGAAATGGCCAAGACACTGACCAATCACAGCGTCGCCGACATCGAGACGATCCTGATGGCGGCCTGATCCCGCGCAACGGGTCAAAGCGGATTCCAACGGGTGCCGGCAGCGATTGCCGGCACTTTTTTCGACAGCGGCCAAGTTTCTTGGCCGCTTAGGGTTGCGCATGCGCGCCTGCGTCCACCATATTGGAAATGCAGCGGATTTCACCGCCGCACCCCAAAACAATGCTCATTTTCGAAAGGTGCCGCCGGGACAATGCCGCATGACACGCCCCTCATCGCTACTATCGTCGCCGGTCTGGGGCTGGCATTCATCTTCGGCGCGCTCGCCAATCGCTTCAAGGTGCCACCGCTTGTCGGCTATCTCGTCGCCGGCGTTCTGGTCGGGCCGAATACACCCGGTTTCGTCGCCGACCAGGAGCTAGCGCTGGAGCTCGCCGAGATCGGCGTCATCCTGCTGATGTTCGGCGTCGGCCTGCATTTCTCGCTCAAGGACCTTCTCTCCGTCCGCGCCATCGCCGTGCCGGGCGCGATCGTCCAGATCGCCTTTGCCACGGCACTTGGCGCCGGCCTTGCCTGGATGCTCGGCTGGTCGATCGGCGCCGGCCTGGTGTTTGGCCTGGCGCTTTCGGTCGCCTCCACGGTCGTGCTTTTGCGGGCGCTGCAGGAGCGGCGCATGATCGAGACCGAACGCGGCCGCATCGCCGTCGGCTGGCTGATCGTCGAGGATCTGGCGATGGTGCTGGCTCTGGTGCTGCTGCCGGCGCTTGCCGGCGTGCTCGGCGGCGAGGCGCAGACGACCCAGGCGCCCGACATTTTGGCCTTGCGTTTCGACTTCGGCATCTGGGGCGTCATCGGCATCACGCTGGCCAAGGTTGTGGCCTTCGTCGTGTTCATGATGGTCGTTGGCCGCCGTGTCATCCCATGGCTGCTGCACTACGTCGCCCACACCGGTTCGCGCGAACTTTTCCGTCTCGCCGTGCTGGCGATCGCGCTCGGCGTTGCCTTTGGCGCGGCCAAGCTGTTCGGCGTTTCGCTCGCTCTGGGCGCCTTCTTCGCCGGCATGATCATGAGCGAATCCGAGCTCAGCCATCAGGCGGCGGAAGAAACCTTGCCGCTGCGCGACGCGTTCTCGGTGCTGTTCTTCGTCTCTGTCGGCATGCTGTTCGACCCGACCAGCCTGCTCAGCAACACCTGGCCGATCCTCGCCACGCTGTTCATCATCATCATCGGCAAGTCGGTCGCCGCCTTCCTGATCGTCATAGCCTTCGGCTACCCGGTGGCCACCGCACTGATCATCTCGGCAAGCCTGGCGCAGATAGGCGAATTCTCGTTCATCTTGGCCGAACTCGGGGTGGGGCTCGGCCTGTTGCCCGAAAAGGGCCGCGACCTGATCCTTGCCGGCGCCATCTTGTCGATCGTGCTCAACCCGCTGGTCTTCGCCGGCGTCGCGCGGCTGAAGCCGTGGCTGGAAAAGCGCTCGGGCAAGGCGCCGGAGGCCGTCGAAGCCGTGCCGATCGGCCCGGCCACGGAGCCCGGCGAGGTCGCCACCACCACGCCGGTGGCTGCTGCCACGGTCGATGACGACACCCCGCCGCCGACCAAGCTCACCGGCCACACCATCCTGATCGGCTATGGCCGCGTCGGCTCGCTGGTCGGCAAGTCGCTCAAGGACGCCCAGCTTCCGTTCCTGGTCATCGAGGACTCGGACAAGACCATTGCAAGGCTCATGGCCGAAGGCGTCGAGACTGTCGCCGGCAACGCGGTCAAGGGCGAGGTGTTCGGCTCGGCCAATGCGGCCGGTGCCAAGCGCCTGATCCTCGCCATCCCCAACGCCTTCGAGGCCGGCCAGATCGTCCTCAAGGCCAAGGCCGCCAACCCCGGAATGGTGATCATCGCGCGGGCTCATTCCGACGCCGAAGTCGAGCACCTGACCGGGCTCGGCGCCGACAAGGTGATCATGGGCGAGCGTGAGATCGCCCGCGGCATCGTCGAACAGATTCTTGAAGACACAGGCAATCCGCCAGCCAACGATCCGAAGCCCGACGTCCCGCCGGCAGCGGCCTGATCAGGCAGAAGTTAATCCCACCAAAGAAAAAGGCCGCGCATCAGCGCGGCCTTTTTCTTTGAAGGATGGGCACAGCCCGCAACCTTCCTCAGAGGAAGGGGAACGGCATCACGAAGTTGGGCTGATAGGTGTCCATCGTCGCGCCGTTGCGATCTTCATCGATCAGCGTGCTGCTGCCGAAGCTGGCGCGCAGGCCAACCATCACCTTGTGCGAATCGAAGCTTTCAGAGCCCGGACCTTCCGAGATCGAGATGTTCTCGTACTGGTAGCGGCCGAACACCGACCATGGCGTGCCGTCGAAGCGATAGGTCGCCTGCAGTGCTGCGGCAATCGTGTCGAAATCGGCCGAATCGCCACCGACGCTCAAATGGGTGCGATGGAAGCCAAGCTCGCCGTCGAAGCGCAGATTGTCCTGTGCGAAGTAGCGAACCACGCCGCGAATGCCCATGAGGTCGACATTGAAGGGTAGGAAATCGGCTTCCAGGCCACCGTAGTAGGCCTGCGCGTAGAGCGTCATGTTGCCGAAATAGGCCTGAGCCTCGGGGCCTACCTTCCAGCTCCAGAGATCCACATCCGATCCACCTGAAAATCCATAGGTGCTGGCCTGGACGAAGCCGCCGAACGCGTAGGAAGCCGGGTCGCGCCAGAACAGGTGCGCGGCACCGCCGACGCCGTGGAGGCTCTCGCCGTCGCGGCCGACGGCGTCGACCGTGAAGTCGCCCTGGGCATTCCAGCGCTCGGCAAACGGCACATTGATGCGGGCCGCGCCACCGGCCGCCCACAGCGTCTCGTCGGAGAATTCGCTGATCCAAAGCCCGCCACCATAGATCTGGCCGTAGCCGGAGACCTGGCGAACCGTTTCCTCGACGGGTTGCGTCGGATCGGCGGCGAAAGCCGGCGTTGCGAGCACAACAAGCGCCGCAGCAGCGAGCAGTTTCTTCATGGATGGCCCCTCGTCAAAAATCGCAATGCAACATTCCATAGCGCTAATTTACGTAAGGGAAAGATAACTGGACCCAACCGGGTACAACTCTGACTGGTTTTCCGGCGACAGTGATACATTGCGGCAACAGGTGGGCTAGCGCCGTCATCTCTCGATGCGGCACCGGTCTTCGCTCCGGCGCAGACCTTCGCGACGCGAGGAGAGATCGGTGACAACTCAGGGCAGCCCTCGAGCGCACCTAGTCCCGTTTCTAGCGGCCTAGTTCGGCAGAAATGGCGTCCCCACCACGCGCACCTTGCGCGTGGTCACTGGCGTCGTCCTCGGCTTCTCCGGCACGAAGGCCGTGACTGTGCTGTCGAGCACCATTTCGGGCTTGGCCTGCGGCAACGGGATCACCGCCGCCTCCATGTTCTTCGGTGTCACCGTCCGCGCCCGCATCTCGTCGGCGCGGCGATAATAGCGCGGCAGGTCACAGCCCTGGAAATCGACCTTGTCGCGATAGGCGAAGGCGGCTGGCAGATCCTTGTAGGACTGGCGCGTCTTGACCGAGGTCATCTCTTCGGTTTCGAGGCCGATGTCGTCTAGCGCGAAGACATCCATCGCCTTGTCGTTGCAAATGAAACGGCAGCGATCGAGCGTGTTGTCGTAGTAGCCGGCATTGACGAACTGCGCGTTGGGCGCCGGGAAATAGTAGCCGTCCGCCAGCCGCACGCAGTACAGCATGGCCTGCCCGGTGAAAGACAAGGGCCGGTCCGACTTGCGGCGGTCCGGACGTGCCGCCATCTGGGTGCAGCCCAATGCCGACAGGCGCGCCCTGATCGCCGAGTTGTTGCCTCGGCCGGACGCAGTCTGGATTTCGCGCTCGACGCCTGCACGGCGACCGGCAAGGTCGCGGCACGGGTCGAAGAACCCGCCACTGCTGCGGCCGCTGCATTGCCGCTGGCGCTCGAGCGCCTTGATCGCCGAGAGTTGCCTGGTCAGATGCGCGGGCGCGGCATTGCCGCCGCCGAGCTGGGCCCGGAGGGAACTACAGGCATCGGCGTGAGCCGGCGACAGGCTGACAAGCAAAGCGCAAATGCACCAGGCGACCCTCGCCGAAATATTCCGCACGACTAATACAACGAAAGTCATTTGCCCAAGCTCCGCCAGACCTCAGCAAGACTTGAGCAATATCACGGCGGCAGGTTGCTACAAAACGGCGCCTGCAAACTGCGTTAACCGCGCGATGGCGGCATGACTTGAGGTCATGCGCGCCGGGCCGCTTCACCTGCTGGCGGCAAGCTGGGCAAGATGCCCGGGCAGGTCGGTGCCGGGGCCGGCCGCATTGACGGTGTCGAAATAGTCGTGCCAGCCGGAGGCGGCGATGCCCTGCAGGAGCGCGTCCAGCGCAGCATTGTCGGGAAAACGCCAGATGGCGAAGAAACGATGCGGGGCGGGATGGATCTTGGTGGCATCGGTTTCACCCAGGGCAATCGCCTCGACACCGAGCGCCGACAAGGCCGCCATGCCGGCACCTATGGCTTCGAAGAATGCCTGCCGCCCGGCTGCGTCGAGTGCCAGCCATGCAGGTTTCGGGGTGTACAGTTCGGCCAGATAATGCGCCACGGTGATTTCCTTTCGGCAAAGCGCTGCCACGGCCACTGGATGCGGCCGCGTTTGCATGCGCAGGGATTGATTTGGGGAGCAGGTGCCGCTTCAGCTGGGCTTTGCTGCTGTGGGGTCGAGATTTTGCCAGACGCGGCTGAGCAGATCACCAAACCGCTGGCGTTCATCGGCGCTGAAGCCGGCAAACAGCGTGGCGATCCATTTGGTATGTTCGTCGAACAGGTCCCGCGCCGCCACCTGCCCCTTGGAGCTCAGACGCACCGAGATCTTGCGGCGGTCCTCGGTGCCGGGATGGCGCGCCAGGAAGCCGTCGCGCTCAAGCCCGTCGAGCAACCCGGTGATCGTCGCGCGGGTGACGCCGGCGCGCTCTGCCAATTCGTGCGGCGACAGCCCTTCCGGACGGTCATGCAGCAGGAACAGAAGCACGAACTTGCCCTCGGACAGCTGATGTGGGGCGAGACGAGCGGCACAATCCCGGTCAATCGCCGACGACAGCGCCAGGATTTCCAGGCACAGCCGCAAGCCGCCCTCGGGCCTGCCCCGGCGTTTGGCTTCGTCCAGAAGAGCGAGATGTTTTTGTTCGAGCATTTTCATATGCCGCCATATAGTATGGCGCCATATTAACTGTCAATCGTGTTTGGTCGCGATACGCGCAAGCCAGCGAAAAACCTAGTTGCCCAGTAAGACGTCGAGGATCGACGTCTCGCGGCGTTGGGTCGGGCCACCGACGTCGCCGGGAGGAACCGGGCGCCGGATGGAGGCGGTCGAGGACTGCTCCTGTTCCACCCGGGGGGCGGCGCCGACCTGCTCAACAGGCTGCGGCTTGCGTACCGGCTGGGGTGCGGCCGGAAAGGTGTTTTCGTCGAGCGGCTGGCTTTCCACCGCAACCTCGGGCGCCGCGCTGCCTGGAGTCCACGAGCCGGGCAAGGCCGCCATCGGCACGCCTTCGTGGGCCGCCACCATGAATTCATGCCAAGCGAGCGCCGGCAGTGCTCCGCCGGTGACCTTCTTCATCGGCTTGCCGTCGTCGTTGCCAAACCACACGCCGGTGGTCAGGTTCGCGGTAAAGCCGACGAACCAGGCATCACGCGAGTTCTGGCTGGTGCCGGTCTTGCCGGCGGCGGGCCAGGCGAAGGCGGCCTTCTTGGCGGTTCCCTCCTCGACCGCGCCGGCCATCATCGCGTTCATCATGCCGACGACCTCCGCACTGATGACGCGCGGGCCACCGCCCGCCGTGTTCTCATAGAGCACCTTGCCGTCGGTGGTGGTGACGCGGCGGATGATGTGCACCTCGGGCCGGTAGCCGCCATTGGCGAAAGGCACGTAGGCGGCCGTAAGCTCGAGCGGCGTCACCTCCGACGTGCCGAGCGAGATCGACACGTTGGGCTGCAGCTCGGATTCGATGCCCATGCGGTGCGCGGCTTCGACGACCGCGTTGGGCCCGACTTCCATGGCAAGTTGTGCCGCCACCGAGTTCAGCGATTTCGCCAATGCCGTCTTCAGCGTCACCCGGCCATAATATTTGCCGTTGTAGTTTTCCGGCGTCCACTTGCCGATCTTGATCGGCGCGTCGTTGCGCATGCTGTCGGGCGTGCGGCCCTGCTCGAGCGCTGCCATGTAGACGAACGGCTTGAACGCCGAGCCCGGCTGGCGCCGCGCCTCGGAGGCGCGGTCGAACTGGCTTGTCGAGTAATCGTAGCCGCCAACCATGGCGCGTACGGCGCCCGAATTGTCGATCGACACCAGCGCACCCTGGCTGACATTGAGCTTCTGGCCGTTCTCGTCGATCAGGCGGCGGATCGATTTCTCGGCCAGGTCCTGCAACGTCATGTCGACCGTCGTGTCGACGACGATGTCGGTCTGCACTTCGCCGATGAGTTCGGGGAGCTCCTGCATGACGCGGTCGGCGACGTAGTTTTCCGAACCGGTCCAGAACGAGGCGACACGGGTCGCCGGCGCTATCATGGCGTTGGCCAGTTCCTTCTCGCCGATCATGCCCTGGTCGCGCATGGCACCCAGAACCAGCTGGGCGCGATCGCCGGCAGCCTTGGGATCGCGCGCCGGCGACAGCCGCGACGGCGCCTTGAGCAGGCCGGCGAGCAAGGCCGCTTCGGCCAGCGTCACGTCGCGCGAGGACTTGCCGAAATATCGCCGCGAGGCAGCTTCGACACCGTAGGAACCGGAGCCGAAGAACACCCGGTTAAGATACATCTCCAGGATCTGGTCCTTGGTGTGCTTCTGCTCCAGCCACATCGCCAGCAGAACTTCCTGGACCTTGCGCTCCAGCGTGCGGTCGGGCTTCAAAAACAGGTTCTTGGCGAGCTGCTGGGTCAGCGTCGAGCCACCCTGGGTGAAGCGCCCATTGAGGAACCGCGTCGACACGGCACGCGCCAGGCCGATCGGGTCGAAGCCGAAATGCGAATAGAACCGCTTGTCCTCGATCGCGATCACCGCTTGCGGGATGTAGGGCGACATCTGGTGCAGGCCGACGGCCTCGCCGCCGGTCATGCCACGATTGGCGACAAGCTGGCCATCGACGCCGACGATCTTGATGTTGGGCGAGCGGTCGGGAATGGCCCAGGTCGTGGCGCTCGGCATCTTGGCGCCGTAGTAGACGACGATGCCAGCGGCGGCGATGCCGCCCCAGATGGCGAGCACGAAACACCAGTAGACCAGACGGCCGAAGATGCCGAACATTCCGCGCTTCGGCTTGCGCGAGCGGCCGCGCGGGGTGGCGCGCGCCTTGGAAGATTTACGCTTGGCCGGGGCTTTGCGGCGGCTGGGCACGACGCGATCCTCCTCGCGCACCGAAAAGTCGTCGTCGTCCGCGGCATTGCGCGGTCCGTCGAAGCTGGGTTCGATGCGTCTGTCGTTCCGGTTCGCCATACCTGTTTGTCCGGCCCCCATGCCAATGGCGTTCCGGTTGGACAGTAAATGCGGCGATTTAAGGGGGCGTTAAGTCAGGCAGGCCCGCGATCCCGCGCTCATGGCACCAAAGCTGGGTACATCTGACGCTTTCCGCTCGCAGCAAAAACCGCCGTCCTTGCGGGCGGCGGCTTGCGGTGGTCTCGTCAACTCATTGCGGGATCGGATCGTTCGGACCCGGGTCGTTCGGCTTGTCCGGCTTGTCGGGGCGATCCGGCTTGTCGCTACTCTTGTAGCAAGGGCTCGACGGATCATTCTTGTTGCAGCAATTGCTGCTCTGCAGATAGCGCGGATCCTTCGGCTTCCATTCGCAGCGGCGGATCTCGGTCGACTGACATGCCGTGACGGCGGAAGCCGCAACGACAGCCAGCATGATGTTACGTAGTGCACTCATGGTTCTCTCCTTTGAAACGAATTTTTCCCACCTCACGAGACTGGGTCGTCGTGGGGCGGGAAAAGGTTCAAAGGATTTTTCGAATTGTTTCGGGCTTGCTCAGGCTACCGGGTGGTGAGGCAAAAACTCATGGCCCGGTTGTCTTGCTCAGCGCCGCCGAGATGCGCTCGCGCAGGATCTCAGCCATGTCGGTGTCCATGTGCAGGCGCACGCGGCCGCCGCGGGCATCGACAAGCGTCACCGCGACTCCATCAAGCGTATCGTCCTGGGCCGGCTCGACAGCCGCGACCATGAACTCATGTTCTTTTCGATCGGGTTTTTCAGCGGCCATGGCTGTTTCTCCTGGCTGGCAGCCCAGAGCATACGCCTATTCGTCCTCGTCGTCGCCGCCGGCCTTGGACCAGGAGTGCGGGCTGATGCGCTTCTGGGTGTCGCTGTCGACATAGGCCCACCAGCCTTCGTCGCTGTCGTCCCACTGTCCGCCGGCGGCCTTCAGTCGGGCAAGCGACCTGTACTGCGCGACCGATTCATTTTCCTGGCCGTCGCGGTCGGTCCAGTAGACTGTCACCTTCGTGCCATCGGTGGGCGCGGTGGCGATCGGCAATTTGGCGCTCATGGAGTTCCCCTCGGATTCTGCCCTACAACGATAGACCGCGCGGCGTAGTAAAGCCACGCGGCATCAAAGTCAGCGGCGGCTGAGCAGGGCGGCGAGCAGGCCGAACACGGCGACACCGACAAGTGCTGTCGTCATCGGATTGTCCTGGGCGGTCTTCTGCGCCACGCGCGCCTGCTTGCGCATCGCCGGCAGGGCCTCGGTAAAGCGGTCGTAGAAGCCTTCGTAAAGCTCGGAGGCGCTGTCGCGGCTGTCGGCGAGCGCGGCCGAGCCACGCTTGGACATCGCCTTGGTCAGCGACGCGACCTGCTTGGTCAGCTGGGAAACCTGGTCTTCAAGCTCGGTCTGGATTTCTTCACGGGTCGTGGCCATTCGGTGCATCCTTTCACTAGATTACACAGCCCAAACGGCCAACACCGTCGCTTCGTTCCCTCAAAAAACCTGCCGCAACGTCAGCTGTGCGCGAAGATGTCCTCTTCGTCCCAGCCCATCAGGTCGAGCTTGGCGCGCGTGGGCAGGAAGCGGAAGCAGGCCTCGGCCTCACTGGCGCGGCCATCGCGTTCAAGCCTGCCGGCCAGCACGTCGCGCAGACGGTGCAGGTAGAGGACGTCCGAGGCGGCATATTCCAGCTGCTCGGGCGACAGCGTCTCGGCTGCCCAGTCGGACGACTGCTGCTGCTTCGACAGGCTGACGCCCAGAAGCTCGTTGCAGATGTCCTTCAGACCATGGCGATCGGTATAGGTGCGGGTCAGGCGCGAGGCGATCTTGGTGCAGAACACCGGCTCGGCCATGACGCCGAAGGCGTTGTAGAGCACCGCGATGTCGAAGCGGCCGAAGTGGAACAGCTTCGTCACCTTGCGGTTCTTGAGCAGGCTGACGAGGTTCGGCGCCTTCTTCTGCCCGGGCGCGATCTGGATGACGTCGGCGGTGCCGTCGCCAGGCGAGATCTGGACGACGCAGAGGCGGTCGCGATGCGGATTCAGGCCCAGCGTCTCGGTGTCGATGGCAACCGCATCGACATTGTAATGGGTGAGGTCGGGCAGGTCGTTCTTGTGGAAACGGATGGTCATTGTCTTCTCCGATCGCGGCTTGGCTTCTCACTTGCCGCGATCGGAGAAAAAATCAACAGAAACCTTGGCTTCGAGCTCAGCTACGCTTGGTCAATGCGTCGAGAATGCGGGCCCAGGAGCGCTGGCCCTTGTGGAACGAGGCCAGATCGTACTTCTCGTTCGGCGAATGGATGCGGTCGTCGGGCAGGGCGAAACCGACCAAAAGCGACTCCATGCCGAGCAAGCTCTGGAAATCGCCGACGATCGGGATCGAGCCACCCATGGCAAGCATGACGGCCGGCTTCGGCCACTCGTCCGACAGCGCGTCCTTGGCCTTGGCGAGGAACGGCGAGTCATAGGACAGCTGGATCGCCGGCCCAGCACCATGCTCGTGGAACTCGACGCTGCAATCGGCCGGGATGCGTGCCCTGACGAAGTCGCGGAAGGCGGCGCGGATCTTCTCGGGGTTCTGCTTGTGCACGAGGCGGAACGACACCTTGGCGGAAGCCTCCGCCGCAATGACCGTCTTGAAGCCCTTGCCGGTGTAGCCGCCTGATATGCCGTTGAACTCGGCGGTCGGACGGGCCCAGACCAGTTCGAGCACCGAGCGGCCCTTTTCGCCTGAAGGAATCGACAGGCCGATCTCGCCGAGGAAGTTTTCCGCCGTCTCGCCGAGCGTTTCCCACGATTTCAGTACCTGCGACGGGGTCTCTTCGACACCGTCATAGAAGCCGGGAATGGTAACGCCGCCATCGTCGCCATGGATGGCTGCCAGCACCTTGGCGAGGATGCGCACCGGGTTGGCGGCGGCACCGCCATATTCACCCGAATGCAGGTCGCGGTCGGCCGCCTTGACCACGACTTCCTCGCCGACGAGGCCGCGCAGGCCGACGCAGATGGCGGGCGTCTCGCGGTCCCACATGCCGGTGTCGCAGACCATGGCGAAATCGGCCTTCAGCTCCTCGGCATTGGCCTCGAGAAACGGCTTGAGCGACGGCGAACCCGACTCCTCCTCGCCCTCGAACAAAAGCGTGATCCTGCAGGGCAGGCCGCCATGCACCTCCTTCCAGGCGCGGCAGGCTTCGACGAACAGCATCAGCTGCCCCTTGTCGTCGGACGAGCCGCGACCGGTGATGACCTTGATGCCGCCCGCGATCTCCTTGATCCTGGGATCGAAGGGATCGTCTTCCCACAGGTTCAGCGGGTCGACCGGCTGGACGTCGTAGTGACCGTAGAACAGCACGTGCGGCGAGCCGGCGGGACCGTCATGGTGGGCGACAACCATCGGGTGCCCCGGCGTGTCACGCACGCTGGCTTCGAAACCGATGGTCTTGAGGTCGGCCACCAGCCATTCGGCGGCCTTGCGGCAGTCGCCGGCAAAGGCCGGATCGGTGGAGATCGACTTGAGGCGAAGCAGCTCGAAAAGGCGCTCCAGGGACTGGTCGAGATTCTTGTCGAGGCGATCGAGAACGGGTGCGACAGCGGACATTTGGGGTGCCTTTCGATTCTTCTGGGGCGCAACCTAGTTGGCCAACAGGAAAACGAAAAGACGGCAGGATTGGGCCAGCGGCCCACGCTGCGAAAGCTCCAGGGAATGCGGACAAAAAAGTGCCGCCGTGGTGGAGGGGGGAGCCACGGCGGCACATTCTTAAACGGTGCGGCAGCCCGGAGAGGGGGATGAGGCTGCCGCAGGGTCCGGATAGGCGGGGGACGGGCCTGAGACCGGACTTCGGCAAAAACTGCCGATGCCCTACATTTGTTCCTTTGAACGTGGCGATTCAAGGGCACGCAGATTACACTTTTGTAACATGCGCGTGATCGCCCCGCCGCCTGCTTCACCGATTGCCGAGCGCGCGACGGTACTCTTCAACAGGCATTCCGCCGACGCCCCAATCCTCCAAATCGACTTCATTTATAACCACGAACGTGGTCGCCGGATCCTGGTCCAGGACGTCGGCGAGAAGATCGGTGGTGCCCTTGATCAGGGCGGCTTTCTGCTCCGGCGTCACACCTTCGCGGGTGATCTTGATATTGACGTAAGGCATTCTTCCGCTCCCGCTTCCAGCTGCTCAGTTCGACTGCACGTCGAAGTGAAAAACCTTTGATATGATCTGCCAGCGGCCATCGAGCTTCACCAGCGTCAGGAAGTCGGTGAAATGCTTCGGCCCGATGGCGCAGTTGAGTTTCGCCAAGGCCGTCACTGGACCGGCGAACTCGATCGAAACGATGCGGTCGGCCCTGGCCTCCGAACGGCTGGCCGGCGACGGACGCTTGTCGACGATCGGAAAATACTCCGCCATGGTCAGTTGCAGCAGTTCGCCCTCGGTCGCGCAGGCGTAGATCGCTTGTGGGTGGAAGACCTTTCCAAGGCGCAGGGTGTCGCTGAAATGGAGCCCGTCGAAATAGTCCGCGAGCGCGTGCGCGACCTCGACATAGGCTGCGGCGTGGTCTGCGGCGGTCATGCCAGGCCCTCCGCCATCATGGCCGCAACGACGGACGGACGCTGGCGCATGCGATCTACGAAAGCTGCGAGGTGCGGCCATTGCGCCAGACCGATCCCCGTCGGGCCGGTCCAGCTGGCGACGACAAACAGATAGGCGTCGGCGACGGAGAAATGATCGCCGAGCAGATAGGAGCGGCCATCGGCAAACTGCTTTTCCAGATGGTCGAGGCGCCGTCCGACATTCGCCGCCGCCGCGTCCCTCGCCTCGCCCGTCGCACCGTGGAACAACGGCGCGAAGGCCTTGTGCAACTCCGAAGCGATGAAGTTGAGGTGTTCCTGCAGCCGGGCGCGCGCCAGCGTACCCGGTTCCGGTGCCAGCTGCCGCGCACCGCTGCTGTCGGCGAGATACTGGACGATCGCGGCACCCTCGGTCAGCACATCGCCGTCGGCGAGCCGAAGCGCCGGCACGTAGCCCTTGGGGTTGATGGCGCGGAAATCGGCCCCGGTTTCGGTCACCTTGGTGGCGACGTCGACGCGTTCGATGTCGAAGTTGTGGCCAAGTTCGCGCAGCACGATATGCGGGGACAGCGAGCAGGCGCCGGGTGAATAATAGAGTTTCATGGGGACATTCCTTGCGTCACGAGTTGACGCGGCATGGCTAGCAGACCGTCGTTACCTTTGGATACCTGCTAACTTGAGGTGATCGACACTTTGAGGTATCCAGGCGGTAACGCCGGTTTCCCGGAGGTAACGGAACAACATCATGGCCCTGAAGGTCCGCAAGAACAGAGCCCCCGAGCCGCCGGAATCCTGCCCGCTCAGCGAATGCATGTCGCTGCTCGGCGGCGCCTGGACGCCCAACATCATCTGGTATCTCAGCGCCGGTCCGCGCCGCTTCGGCGAACTGCGCCACGACATCCCCGTGGTGTCGGCCAAGGTGCTGACCGCGCGGCTGCGCGACCTTGAGCAGAAGGGTGCTGTCTGGCGCCGTGTGATGCCAACATCGCCGCCTTCGGTGGAATACGGGCTGACCGAACTAGGGCAGGAATTACTGCCGGCGATTTCGACGATCGTCGCCGTCGGTCACAAGCTCAAGCAGCGCAAGGCTGCCCAGGCAGCGGGCCAGTCCAGTAATATGGCGACAGCGGCCCCCTGAGATCGGTCCACTGCCAACAAGCGCTCGATGTCAGCAGAGAAAATCCCGTCCTTTGCAGAACAGGCGTGGCCCGCCTAGTCTCGCGCAAATCTTGCAAACCAACAGTGGAATGACCTATCCATGCCCGTGCATGTCCGAGCCGCCCTGCCGCAAGATGCAAGCGCGATGGCGCGAATCCTGAACGAAATCATCGAGATCGGTGGGACGACGGCTCACCGCGAGCGTTTCGATGAAGAGCGCATCGTCAGCTACTTCATCTCGCCAAAACTCGGAATCAGCTGCTTCGTGGCAGTGGACGGCGAGCAACTGCTGGGGTTCCAGTCACTCGACTGGTCCGACCCCGACTGGCCGGGCGATCGGATACCCGCCGACTGGGGCGTCATCGCAACCTTCGTGGATCCGCACGCGCACAAGCGAGGTGCTGGACGGGCATTGTTCGCCAACACGGTGGAAGCCGCGAAAAAGGCCGGCGTCAGCTTCATCGACGCGACGATCCGCAAGGAAAACACCGGCGGCCAGGCATTTTATCAAGGGGTAGGTTTCACCGACTATCGCGAGGGGCCAGAGACCGTTTCAAAGCGTTTTGCGCCGCTCTGAACGGCAAAAAGGCTCCTTTGCAGAGCCTGAACGTTGTCGGCGGCGGAGCGGCGGACCCTGCGATGCTGCGACTTCGGCAGGCAGGCGCTCGCCGCCCGTCAACGACTTGTCAGTAGACGGCGGCAAGGCCAGCTTGACCATGGACAGCCGCGCTGCGCCAAGTTACCCGTATCGCCATGAAAAAAGGCGATCATCTTTTCCTTGTCGACGGCTCCGGCTACATCTTCCGCGCCTATCACGCGCTGCCGCCGCTGACCCGCAAGTCGGACGGCCTGCCGGTCGGCGCGGTCTCGGGTTTCTGCAACATGCTGTGGAAGCTGATGCTTGATGCGCGCAACACCGAAGCCGGTGTCGTGCCGACCCATTTCGCCGTCATCTTCGACTATTCGTCGAAGACCTTCCGCAACGAGCTTTACCCGGAATACAAGGCCAACCGCTCGGCGCCGCCGGAGGATCTGATCCCGCAATTCGGGCTGATCCGCCAGGCGACCAAGGCGTTCGAACTGCCCTGCATCGAGATGGAGGGCTTCGAGGCCGACGACCTGATCGCCACCTACGCCCGACTCGCCTGCGAGGCCGGCGGCGACACCACCATCGTCTCCTCCGACAAGGACCTGATGCAGCTCGTCGGCCCCACGGTGACGATGTACGACCCGATGAAGGATCGCCAGATCAACATCCCCGAGGTCATCGAGAAGTGGGGCGTGCCGCCGGAAAAGATGATCGACCTGCAGGCGCTGACCGGCGATTCGGTCGACAACGTGCCGGGTGTGCCCGGCATCGGCCCGAAGACGGCGGCACAGTTGCTCGAACAGTTCGGCGACCTCGACACGCTTCTCGCTCGCGCCAGCGAGATCAAGCAGGACAAGCGCCGCCAGTCGATCATCGACAACACCGAAAAGGCACGCATTTCGCGCGAGCTTGTGCGGCTCAAGATCGACGTGCCGGTGACCGATGCGCTCGAAGACTTCGTGCTGCAGCCGCCCAACGGGCCGAAGCTGATCGGCTTCCTCAAGACGATGGAATTCACCTCGCTGACGCGCCGTGTCGCCGAAGCCACTGGCACCGAAGCGGGTGAAATCGAGGCCGTGCCGGTTACCGTGCAATGGGGTGCCGACGCGCATGGACCGGATGTTGGCTCGGGGGCATCCCCGGCGGCGGTGACCGCCGCGGCTCCCTCAGTGCGTGTGAACGGCGGCAGCGCTGCAGCCGTCCCCTCGTCCGCCACTGCCGACAGCAACGGCGATGGGCAAGACACCCCCACGGCCCTCGCCAACAAGATCGCAGCAGCGGCCGTGGCGGAAAAGTTCGACCACGCCGCCTATGTCACCATCCGTGACCTCGCGACGCTGAAGGCCTGGGTGGCCGAGGCGACTGAGGCCGGTGTCATGGCCTTCGACACCGAGACCAATTCGCTCGATCCGATGCAGGCCGAGCTCGTTGGCATTTCGTTCGCCACCGCACCCGGGCGCGCGGCCTATGTGCCGCTCGCCCACAAGAGCGGGCGTGGCGACCTGCTCGGCGGTGGGCTGGTCGAGAACCAGATTCCCGTGCGCGACGCCCTCGCCATCCTCAAGCCGCTGCTCGAAGACGGCTCGGTGCTGAAGATCGCGCAGAACCTGAAATACGACCTGGTGGTGATGAACCGCCACGGCGTCGACGTGCGTCCGTTCGACGACACGATGCTGTTGTCCTACGTGCTCGACGGCGGCACCAATGGCGGCCACGGCATGGACCCGCTGTCGGAGAAATGGCTCGGCCACACGCCCATCGCCTTCAAGGACATCGCCGGCTCTGGCAAGAGCTTCGTCGGCTTCGACCAGGTCGAGATCGACAAGGCGACCGCCTACGCCGCCGAGGATGCCGACGTGACGCTGCGCCTGTGGCGCGTGCTCAAACCGCGCCTCGCCGCCAAGGGGCTGACCTCGGTCTACGAAAGGCTGGAACGGCCGCTGGTGCCCGTGCTGGCCGAGATGGAGCAGCGCGGTATTTCAGTCGACCGGCAGATCCTGTCGCGGCTGTCGGGCGAGCTAGCCCAGGGTGCGGCACGCCTTGAAGACGAGATCAACAATCTTGCCGGCGAGCGCTTCAACATCGGCTCGCCCAAGCAGCTCGGCGACATCCTGTTTGGCCGCATGGGCCTGCCCGGCGGCACCAAGACCAAGACCGGCCAGTGGTCGACCTCAGCCCAGGTGCTCGAAGACCTCGCCGCCGAGGGCCACGAGCTGCCGCGCAAGATCGTCGACTGGCGCCAGTTGACCAAGCTGAAGTCGACCTACACCGACGCCCTGCCCGGCTTCATCAATCCCGAGACCAAGCGCGTCCACACCTCCTACGCGCTCGCCGCCACCACCACCGGGCGGCTGTCGTCGTCGGACCCGAACCTGCAGAACATCCCGATCCGCACCGCCGAAGGCCGCAAGATCCGCACAGCCTTCATCGCCGACAAGGGCAACAAGCTGATCTCGGCAGACTACAGCCAAATCGAGCTGCGCGTGCTCGCCCATGTCGCCGACATCGGCCAGCTCAAGCAGGCTTTCGCCGACGGCGTCGACATCCATTCCATGACCGCGTCGGAGATGTTCTCCGTGCCGGTCGAAGGCATGCCGTCGGAAGTGCGCCGCCGCGCCAAGGCGATCAATTTCGGCATCATCTATGGCATCTCGGCATTTGGCCTCGCCAACCAGCTGTCGATCCCGCGCGAGGAAGCCTCCGACTACATCAAGAAGTATTTCGAGCGCTTCCCCGGCATTCGCGCCTATATGGACGAGACCAAGGCGTTCTGCCGCGACAACGGCTATGTCGAGACCATCTTCGGCCGCCGCATCCACTATCCGGAAATCCGCTCGTCGAACCCGTCGGTACGCGCCTTCAACGAACGCGCCTCGATCAACGCCCGCCTGCAAGGCACCGCCGCCGACATCATCCGCCGGGCGATGATCCGCATGGACGACGCGCTGGTTGCCGCCAAGCTTTCGGCACGCATGCTGCTGCAGGTGCACGACGAACTGATCTTCGAGACCATCGAGAGCGAGGTCGAAGCGACAATCCCGGTGGTGCGCCACGTCATGGAAAACGCCGCCATGCCGGCGGCATCGATGTCGGTGCCGCTGCATGTCGACGCCCGCGCCGCCGACAATTGGGACGAGGCGCACTGAGATGGAGCTTGCAACGTCGTCGAACCTTTCGACGTTGCTGTCCTTCGCGCTGACCTCGCTGATCATCGAGCTGACGCCGGGGCCGAACATGACCTATCTGGCGCTGGTCTCGGCCAGCGAAGGCCGGCGCGCAGGCTTTGCCACAGTCGCGGGCATTGCGCTGGGCCTCGCTGTCCTCGGCGCGGTCGCGGCGCTCGGCGTCACCGAGCTGATCCAGGCTTCGAACCTGCTCTACGATGGGCTGCGCTGGGCCGGCGTGCTGTTCCTGCTCTATCTTGCATGGGAAGGCTGGGTCGGCCGCAGCGAGGCTGTCGCCAATGACGCTGGTGCCGACCGGCGCTATTTCACCCGCGGGCTTTTGACCAACCTGCTCAATCCCAAGGCCGCGATCTTCTACGTCGCCGTGCTGCCGACCTTCATCGTCGCCGACCGTCCGGTGCTTGCGCAGACGATTACGCTGACCGCGATCTATGTCGCGGTCGCAACCGGCATCCATGCGCTGATCGTCGTTCTGGCAAGCCGGCTCGAACCGCTGCTCAACGACGCGCGTATCGAAGGCATCGCACGACGCGCACTTTCGGCACTGCTGGCTGCCGTGGCGATCTGGTTCGCGTTTTCGACGGCGCGTTAGCCGCTAGGCGGCGATCGCCGCGCATTTGGCGCAGGTGCCGCGGAACTCGATGACCGCCTTCTTGGCGACGAAACCGGTCGACCCGACCCAGTCGTCGAGCTGCTTGCCAATCGTCTCGTCCGAGATCTCGGTCACCTGGCCGCAAGTGTCGCAGATGGCGAAGGCGGTCATGCGGCGGTTGTGATGGCTGTGGTCGTGCGGCTCGGAACAGGCGACGAAGGCGTTCAGGCTTTCGAGGCGGTGAACGAACCCGTCCTTCATCAGCGATTCAAGGGCACGGTAGACCTGCAGCGGCGCGCGAAAACCCTCGTCGCGCAACTGGTCGAGCAGCGTGTAGGCGCTGAGCGGCCCGGTCGCCACTTCGAGCTTCTCCAGTACCTTCTGCTGGTTCTTCGTCAGCGTAACCCGCGCCGCCATGCTTTCATCCTTCCTTGCCCGGCAAGGTGGCCGGACGGAACAATCCATCGCCTTAGATGGCGACAGGACAAGGGTTTTGCTAGCGCGTCCCGCCAGCAAAGACAATGTGGGAGCACTTCGGCGCCTGCCCAATTGGTGAAGTGGGTTTTGCGGCCTTGTACCCCCACCCCTAACCCTCCCCACAAGGGGGAGGGGAACTCTGCGGCCCGACAGCCGAGCGCCCAACTTAATGACCTTCGCGAACCAACGGCAACGTTGTCCCCCTCCCCCTTGTGGGGAGGGGCTAGGGGTGGGGGTGTCTGCAGGCGCTTGCTCGCGGCTCCTGCAGACAGGCCGCAGCCGGCTTACTTCTTCTGCCGCGCCGGGCCTTCGCGCTCGGATGAACGTGCCCAGAGATTGATGTCAGCCTCGCGGGCATAGGTGTCGATCTCGGCCAGCTCTGCCTCGCTGAAGGTCGCATTCTTCAGCGCGCCGACACAATCCTCGACCTGTTCGGGGCGGCTGGCGCCGATCAGCGCCGAGGTCACGCGGCCACCACGCAGCACCCAGGCCAGCGCCATCTGCGCCAGCGTCTGGCCACGACGCTCGGCGATGCCATTCAGAGCGCGAATGTTGGCGAGGTTCTTGTCGTTGAGGAAAGCAGGCCGGAGTGACTTGCCCTGCGCCGCGCGGCTGCCGTCCGGCACGCCGCCGAGGTACTTGCCGGTCAGCATGCCCTGCGCCAGCGGCGAGAACACGATCGAACCGATGCCCAGACCGTCGAGCGCGTCGAGCAGTCCGTCATCCTCGACCCAGCGGTTGATCAGCGAATAGCTCGGCTGGTGGATCAGGCAAGGCGTGCCGAGCTGGCGCAGGATGTCGGCCGCCTCGCGGGTGCGCTGGGCATTGTAGGACGAGATGCCGGCATAAAGCGCCTTGCCGGAACGCACGGCATGGTCGAGCGCGCCCATCGTCTCTTCGAGCGGCGTGTCGGGGTCGAAGCGGTGCGAATAGAAGATGTCGACATAGTCGAGGCCCATGCGCTTCAGGCTCTGGTCGAGGCTCGCCAGCACATATTTGCGGCTGCCCCACTCACCGTAGGGCCCCGGCCACATGTCGTAGCCGGCCTTGGTCGAGATGATCATCTCGTCGCGCAGGCCGACGAAATCGGTGCGCAGGATGTCGCCAAAGGCGGTCTCGGCCGAGCCGGGAGGCGGACCGTAATTGTTGGCGAGGTCGAAGTGGGTGACGCCAAGGTCGAACGCCTTCTGGCAGATGGCGCGCTTGGTCGCGTGCGGCGTGTCCTCGCCGAAATTATGCCACAGGCCGAGCGAGATCGCCGGCAGCTTGAGCCCCGACCTGCCACAGCGATTGTAGACCATGTTTTCGTAACGGTTCGCAGCCGGCTGCCAGGTCATGATGCTGTCCTCGAATGGAAAGGGGAATCGGCTGATACGCCGTTCTCCTCTCTTAGCCTATTTCGACCGTGCCAGCAGCCCCCTTGCAGCGGCGGGGCCAAGCGGCTCGGGCCGCTCGCAGGTCGTCTGCATCTCGACAAACTTCTTCGTCTCGCCCGACTTCAGGATAGCGGTCATGATGTCGATGACATGGTTGGCGAGTTCCAGCGAGCAGCGATGCGGCCGGCCCTGCATGATCGCCAGCGCCATGTCGGCAAGGCCGGCCGTGCGGTAGTTGGCCATCATGCCGTGCGGGTGCTTTTCATTCGGCTTGCTGAAAGGATGGTCCCATTTCGGTAGCGTCTTCACCGGCTTTTCGCCCCTGGTGTAGCGCAACTCGCCACCGAAGAAGTTGGGGTCCGGCATATGGATGGTGCCTTGCTCGCCATAAAGCTCCATCGGCGCATGGCCGCTGTCCCATACATCCCAGCTGGCGTTGAAGGTGAATGCCGCGCCGCTGTCGAACTCCATCAGCGCCAGGATCGTCGTGGGCGTGCTGACCGGGATCTTTTCGCCGGCGCGCGGCTTGGACGAAATGGTGCGTTGCTTGGCAGGGATCGAGGCAAGCGCTGCCACCCGCGCAACCGGCCCGATCAGCTGGACCAGATTGGCGATGTAGTAGGGGCCGAGATCGAGGATCGGCCCGCCACCCGGCTGGAAGAAGAAGTCGGGATTGGGGTGCCAGTGCTCCATGCCGTGGCTCATCACGTGACAGGTGCCCGAGGTGATCTTGCCCACCTTGCCCGTGTCGATCAGGTGCCGCGCCAGCTGGTGCGAGCCGCCGAGAAAGGTGTCGGGGGCCGAGCCGATGCGCACGCCCTTCTTGTCGGCGCGCTTCTTGAGGTCGAGCCCGTCCTTGATGGCGAGCACGAAGGGCTTTTCCGAATAGACATGCTTGCCGGCGTCGATCGCCTGCCTCGACACCTCGTAGTGCACCGCCGGAATGGTCAGGTTGACGACGATTTCGATGTCATCAGACGCCAGAAGCCCTTCGACCGTCTCGGCACGCAGCTTGAACTCCTTTGCCCTCGCCTTGGCCGCAGCCATGTTGATGTCGGCGCAGGCGCGCATCTCGATGCCTTTGAACTCCGGCGCGTGCTTGAAATAGGTCTTGGAGATGTTGCCGCAGCCAATCACCCCGACCCCGAGTTTCCTTGCCATATGCTGTTCCCCCTAGAAGGTCTTGGCGGCTGCGATCGAGCGGCGTGCGAAGCGCTCGAAATCGGCCGGGTTGTCGTGTTCCATGACAAGGTACTTCGCCGGCGTCCTGTTGCGCAAAGCCGTCACCAGCCCGGCCCAGTCGACAGTGCCGTGGCCGACATCGGACCAGCCGTCTTCGTCGGTCGCCTGGCCATGCGGCGCGATGTCTTTGACATGGACGGCCAGGATGCGCGGGCCGAACTCCTCGATCCAGTGCAGCGGGTCGGAGCCGCCACGGATCACCCAGGCGACGTCGACTTCCCAGCCAATGCCAGGCGCGGCTTCGAGGATCAGGCGCTGCGGCACCAGGCCACCCTCAACCGGCACGAACTCGAAATCATGGTTGTGCCAGGCGAAATCGAAGCCTGCGTCCTTTGCCTTCGCACCGATGGCGGCGAGACGCTTGCCGAACGCCCTCCAGCCGTCGGCGTCAGTCGGCCGATCCACCGGCTCGAGCCAGGGGCAGGCGATCAGCTTGATGCCGAGCGTGCGGGCAATGTCAGCCGCCTTGGCAAAATCCTGTTCCAGCATGTCGATGCCGAAATGGCCGCTCGGCATGGCGAGACCGTTCTTGTCGAGCTCGGCGCGAAACGCCTCGGGCGCTTCGTAGACGGCGCCAAAACCCTCGACCTGGGTGTAGCCGAGAGCACCTAATGTCTTGAGCACCTTGTCCCAGGGTTGGAAGTTGCGGGCGCTGTAGAGTTGGAATGACCAGTCCATGGTTCCGTCCGTTTGCTTGGGGTGTGTCAGATGCGATTGCCGCTTTGGCCGTCGAACAACGAGGCGCGCGCCGGGTCGAAGCCGATGCGCAACTGATCGCCGGGAGCCAGATGGCGCTCGGCCTCAACGCGTAAGGCGAAACCCTGGCCGCCGAGCTTCGTCCAGACCAGCGTGTCAGAGCCCATTGGCTCGACCAGCTCGACCCTGATATCGGCGGCATAGGGCATTGCAGCGGCGGCATCGCCTGTAGCGATGTGCTCGGGTCGCACGCCGAACACCGCCTTGCCTGTTTTGGCCGCGCCGCCAAAACCGTAGCGGCCGAGCGGAATTGTTGTCGCTGTCGTCGCAAACACTGGCTCGGTGCCGCCCTCGACCTCCCCGTCGAGAAAATTCATGCCGGGGGAGCCGAGGAAGCCGGCGACGAAGCGGTTGACCGGCTTGTTGTAGATCACCTGCGGCGCGTCGAGCTGCTGGATCACACCGCCCTTCATGACGGCGATGCGGTCGGCCAGCGTCATCGCCTCGATCTGGTCGTGGGTGACGTAGATCATGGTGTTGGCGAGCTTCTGGTGCAGCCGCTTGATCTCGACGCGCAGCTCGGAGCGCAGCTTGGCGTCGAGGTTGGACAGCGGCTCGTCGAACAGGAACACGTCGACGTCGCGGACCAGCGCCCGGCCGATCGCCACGCGCTGGCGCTGGCCGCCTGACAGTGCCGCCGGCTTGCGCTTGAGCAGCGGCTCGATCTGCAGGATCTCGGCGGCACGCGCCACGCGCTTGGCGATCTCGTCGCGCACCATGCCCGCCGTCTTCAGGCCGAAGGACAGGTTTCCCTCGACAGTCATCTGCGGATAGAGCGCATAGGACTGGAACACCATGCCGATGCCGCGGTCCTTGGGCTCCTCCCAGGTGACGTTTTTGCCCTTGATGAAGATCTGTCCGTCGGAGACGTCGAGCAGGCCGGCGATGCAGTTGAGCAGCGTGGACTTGCCACAGCCCGAAGGGCCGAGCAGCACCAGGAACTCGCCTTCCGGCACGTCGAGGTTGAGCTGCTTGAGCACGTCATAGGCGCCGAAGCTGAGCGAGACATCCTTGACCACGACATTCGTCATCGCCTCATCCCTTCACCGCGCCGGCGGCAATGCCGCGGACGAAAAGCTTGCCGGAAACGAAATAGATCACAAGGGGAACCAGACCCGTCAGCAGCGTTGCCGCCATGTTGACGTTGTATTCCTTCACGCCCTGCACGGCGTTGACGATGTTGTTGAGCTGGACCGTCATCGGGTAGGTGTCGGGCTTGGTGTAGACGACGCCGAACAGGAAGTCGTTCCAGATGCCGGTAACCTGCAGGATGACCGCGACGACAAAGATCGGCAGCGACATCGGCAGCATGATCCTGAGATAGATCGTCCAGAAGCCGGCGCCGTCGACGCGTGCGGCCTTGAACAGTTCCTCCGGCAGCGAGGCGAAATAGTTGCGGAACAACAGCGTCAGGATCGGCATGCCGAAGATGGTGTGCACCAGCACCAGCCCCCACAGGCTGCCATAGAGCCCGATCTCGCGCAGCACGATGACTACAGGGTAGAGCATCACCTGGTAGGGAATGAAGGCGCCGACGACCAGCACGGTGAAGAAGATCTCGGCGCCCTTGAAGCGCCAGTTGGCGAGCGCGTAGCCGTTGACCGAGGCGATGGCGATCGACAGGAACACCGACGGCACGGTGATGCGTACCGAGTTCCAGAAACCGCGCGAAAGCCCGTCGCAATTGAGGCCCGTGCAGGCGGTCGACCATGCCTTGACCCAGGGCTCGAAGGTGATCTCGACCGGCGGCGAGAAGATGTTGCCAAGCCTGATCTCGGGCATGCCCTTCAGCGACGTCACCACCATGACGTAGAGCGGCAGCAGGTAGTAGATCGCGACGACGAAGAGCGTGCCGTAGATGAAGATGTTGCGGCGGGAGAACCTGCGCCGAGGCCTTGGACCGCTGGGTCCGGCAAGGCCGCCGGTGCGGCTTGCCACCGGCGCGACCGTCGCCATGTCGGGCGCTGCGCGGAAAACCTGCTCAACCATGACGCCGCTTGCCCCCGAATTCGAGATAGGCCCAAGGCACGACGACGATAACAACCGACAGCAGCATCATCGTTGAGGCGGCAAAGCCCTGGCCCAGGTTCTGCGCCAGGAACATGTAGTTGTAGACGTATTTCGCCGGCACCTCCGAGGCGATACCGGGGCCGCCGCTGGTCTGCGCAACGACGAGGTCATAGACCTTGACGATGCCGCTCGCGATGATGACCAACGTGGTGACCAGCACCGGCCGCATCATCGGAATGACGATGAAGATGTAGGTCTTCCAGGTCGGGATGCCGTCGACGCGGGCGGCCTTCCAGATATCGCCGTCGATGCCGCGCAGGCCGGCGAGCATCAGGCACATGATCAGCCCCGTACCCTGCCACAGCCCGGCGATCAGGATGCCGTAGATGACGATGTCGGCATCGTAGAGCGGATCGAAGGTAAAGCTCGTCCAGCCGAGATTGCGCACCACCTGCTGGATGCCGAAATTCGGGTTGAGGATCCACTGCCAGGCCAGGCCGGTGACGATGAAAGACAGCGCGAAGGGGTAGAGGAAGATCGTGCGGAAGGTGTTTTCGAAGCGGATCTTCTGGTCCATCAGCGCTGCCAGCACGAAGCCGATAACCAGCGAAAAGACCAAGGTGCAGACGCCGTAGATGGCGAGGTTTTCGACCGCAGTCAGCCAGCGCGGCGTCGCCCAAAGGCGCTCATACTGGTCGAGGCCAACGAAGCTTGCGCGCGGCAGAAGCTTGGAATTGGTGAAGGAGTAGAACACCGTCCACGCCGTGCCGCCGACGAAAATGACCAGCGCGGTCAGGACCATCGGGATCGAGGCGATCTTGGCGTTCAGGTTGCGAAACAACCTGAACGGTCGGCCCGCATGCGTCGGGGTCATCGGTCGGCACCCATCCGGATCACCAGGCAGTCTGCCGGTCCCGATACGCACCGGGGCCGGCAGAGCGCCGCTGTCATGACTGCAGCATCAAGCAGGTCCGGGTCGGGAAACCCGGCGCCTGCCCTAGTCCGCAGCGGCGATGATTTCGGCGAAACGCTTCTGCGCGTCCGTTGCCGAAAGCTCCTTGTTGGCGAAGAACTCGACGAACAGGTCGTTGACCTGGGTCACGCCATCGGCCGACATCAACTGGTCCGGCGCCGGGATGATGTTGCCCTTGGCGAGGATCTCGAGCCCCTTCTTCATGCAGTCGTTGGCGGCGTTCAGGTCGACATCGCCACGCACCGGCAGCGAGCCCTTCTTGAGGTTGAAGGCGACCTGGGTCGCCGGCGACAGCATCACCGAGGCAAGGGCTTCCTGTGCCTTGGCCTTTTCGGGATCGGTCTGCTTAGGGAAATAGAAGGCATCGCCGCCGGTCGAGATGATCTCGTTGACGCCGAGGCCTGGCAGGCAGGTGTAGTCCTTGCCGGCAACCTGGCCCGCGACCTGGAACTCGCCCTGGGCCCAATCGCCCATGATCTGCCCGCCGGCCTTGCCGTTGATCACCATGCTGGTGGCCTGGTTCCATTCCTGGACGTTGGACTTGGCCGACATGTTGCGCGCCTGGTCGGCGGCAGCAAAGACCTTGGCCATTTCGGGGCCGGCGGCCAGTGTCGCGTCCTTGTCGCCGAACACCTTCTGGAACGTTTCCGGACCGGCAAGCGCGACGAGGATGACCTGGAAGGCAAGTGTCGTCTGCCAGGGCTGCTGGCCGATGGCGAGCGGCACGATGCCGGCCTTCTCCAAGGCGGGTCCTGCCGCCACGAACTCGTCCCAGTTCTTCGGCACCGCCACGCCGGCGTCGGCGAACGCCTTGTTCGACAGCCACAGCCATTGCTGCGAGTGGATATTGACCGGCACGCAGTAGATCTTGCCGTCCAGCGTGCAGCCGTCGAGCAGGCTCTTGGGGTGGATGAACTTGGTCCAGCCTTCCTTCTCGGCCAGTTCGGTGAAGTCGCGCATCAGTCCGGCCTGGACGAGCTCTTCCGCCTGGCGGCCATGGTTGAACTGCGTCGCCCCCATCGGATCGCCGCCGGTGATGCGGCTGATCATGATCGGCCGGGCTATGTCGCCGGAACCGGCAATGGCACCGTCGACCCATTTGTTGCCGGTGGCATCGAAGGCCTTGGCGAGTTCGGCAACCGCCGCCGCCTCGCCGCCGGAGGTCCACCAGTGCGTCACTTCGAGATCGGTCGCGGAGGCTGAACCGACAGCCCCAAACACGACTCCTGCCGCAAATGCAGCGGTCGTCAGCCTATAACGCATCGTACTCCTCCCTGAATCTGAAACGTTACAGATTGGGACGTTATGCGAAGTTTTCGGCCGCTGCAATGGATGGGCGACATTTTCTTCGTGTTCCGAACTAAAGGCAGTCAGGGGAGTTGATATATTTGCGGGGGTGAATTGCGCCGCAATGCAGCATTTCCAAGCAAAACATGCAGATGAATCAACAGCCGCCGGTCATTTTGCAGCGCACGGTCACGACCTGATTGATCACCCCTGTCGCGCTTCGAAAACATCGACAATTAGCACGTACTGAAACGTTACAGTTGTTGCAGGAAGCGCTTGTCAGGTCCATCCTGCAAATGCGATATGCGCGAGCAGGGATTAAGGCGGGGCACGGCCATGAACGACAAGACACCGCCGGACGAAAATGGCGACCAGGCGACGGGCGCGGAGGCCAATCCGCCAACGCTGAAGACCATCGCCTTCATGACCGGCCTCGGCGTCACCACGGTTTCGCGGGCGCTCAAGGATGCGCCCGAAATCGGCGCGGCGACGAGGCAGCGGGTGCAGCTCGTCGCCCGCCAGATCGGCTACCGGCCCAACCGCGCCGGCGTGCGCCTGCGCACCGGCAAGACCAACGTCATCTCCCTGGTGCTCAACACCGAAGAGCAGATCGGCGGCTTCGTCTCCGACCTGATCTACGGCATATCAGAGGCCCTGGCGCAGACGCCCTATCATCTCGTCGTCACGCCCTATTCGCGCAACAACGACCCGCTCGAGCCGGTGCGCTATGTCGTCGAGACTGCGTCGGCCGACGGCGTCATCATCTCGCGCACCGAGCCCGACGACAAACGCGTGCGCTACATGACCGAGCGCGGCATGCCGTTCGCCACCCATGGCCGCACCCATATGGGCATCGACCATCCGTTCCACGATTTCGACAACCACGCCTATTCGGTCGAGGCGGTGAAGAAGCTCGCCGCCCTCGGGCGCAAGCGACTGGCGCTGCTCGCGCCACCGTCGAACCTCAGCTACTTCCGCCACATGCGCGACGGCTTCGCCGACGCCTTGATGGAACACGGCTTGAGCGAAGTGCCGTTCCCCACGGCGACGGTCGACCACTCGATCGATGACATCCGCGCCGTCACCGCTGAGTTGATGCGCCGGCCGAACCGTCCCGACGGCTTCGTCAGTGGTGCCGGCGCCGGCACGTTTGCTCTGGTGGCCGGTGTCGAGGACGCCGGTTTCAGGCTCGGCGAGGATGTCGACATCGTCTCCAAGCAGTCGTCAAAACTGCTGCATCTGCTTCGGCCGCAGCTTTATGTCGTCAATGAAGACGTGCGACTGGCCGGCGCGGAACTGGCCCGCGCGGTACTCGGCCGCATCGCCGGCCGCGACATCGCCGCGCTGCAGAGTCTGAGCCAGCCGAGCGCTGTCGAAGCCTACGAGGCTTAGCTGCCACTACCCCACGGCCCATGGTGCGCGCCCGGCGCATCGATGCGCTCGAAGCCGTGGGCGCCGAAGAAATCGCGCTGCGCCTGGGTCAGGTCGGTCGAGCCACGGCCCTGGCGATATGCGTCGAAATAGGCGAGTGCGGACGACAGCGCCGGCACCGGCAGCCCGGCCTCGGCGGCACGGGCAACGATCCGGCGCAACGAGGGATGGGCCTTGCCCATCATTTCGACGAAGGCCGGCACCATCAGAAGGTTTGTCGACGGGGCGGCCTTGCCGAAGGCCTCGGCGATGGTGTCGAGGAACTGCGAGCGGATGATGCAGCCGGCGCGCCAGATCTTGGCGATCGTCGGCATCGGCAGGTTCCAGCCGAACTCCTTCGAAGCACCCGCCATCACCGCAAACCCTTGAGCATAGGCGGCGATCTTGCCGGCAAACAACGCAAGCTCGAGATCGCCAAGCACCTCGTCCTTGTCACCGGCGAACTTCAGCGTGTTGGCGCCATAAGCCTTCTCGGCCGCCAGCCGCTCGTCCTTCATCGACGACAGCACGCGCGCCGCGACCGCCGCCTCGATCGCGGTTGCCGGGATGCCGAGCTGCTGCGCCTCGATGACCGACCACTTGCCGGTGCCCTTCTGCCCGGCCCGGTCGAGGATGATGTCGACCACCGGACGCCCCGTCTTGGGATCGTCGGCTTCGAGCACGGACGCCGTGATCTCGATCAGATAGGATTCGAGCCGGCCCTTGTTCCAGCCGGCGAAGACAGGCGCGATCTCCTTCGGCTTCATCGAAAGCCCGTCGCGCAGGATGCCGTAGATCTCGGCGATCATCTGCATGTCGGCATATTCGATGCCGTTGTGGATGGTCTTGACGAAATGGCCGGCACCATCGCTGCCGAGCCAGGCCGCACAGGACTCACCCTTGAACTTGGCCGAAATCGCGGTCAGCACGTCTTCGACGCGAGCATAGGATTCGGGCGTGCCGCCGACCATGATCGAAGGGCCATGGCGCGCGCCCTCCTCGCCGCCCGAAACGCCCATGCCGATGAAGGTCAGGCCCGAACCGTCAAGCTCCTTGAAGCGGCGCATCGTGTCGCGGAAATTGGCGTTGCCGGCGTCGATGATGATGTCGTTGGCCGACATGACGCCGCGCAGCGCTGCGATCTGTTCGTCGACCGGAGTGCCCGCCAGCACCATGATGATGACGGGACGCGGCGGCCGGATGGCAGCAGTCAGCTCTTCGATCGAGGCGCAGGGCACGACCATGTCGCGCAGCGCGCCGGCAGATTCGACAAACGCCTGGGTGCGGGCCGGCGTGCGGTTGAAAACGGCGATGCGGTGGCCTTTTTCGGCGATGTTGAGCGCCAGGTTCGAGCCCATCGTGCCCAATCCGATCAGTCCGATTTCGGCTTTTTCCATGGTCGCCATTCCTGTCTGCTGATTGCGGTCTTCGAAAGTCGCGGCATGATTGACCGCGCCCGCGGCAAGGTCAACTCGACACCCGGCGGGCGGCGTTGCTTGGCGATCAACTCGTCGTGGCCTGACCCAGCGTCATCAATCCTTGCGGCGGCGGCCGTAAAGCTCGAGCCGGTGATGGACGATGTCATAGCCAAGCTGGCGGGCGATTTCCTGCTGCAGCTGCTCGATGCGGTCGGAGCGAAATTCGATGACGTCGCCGGTATCCATGTCGATCAGGTGATCGTGGTGATCGCCGCCGGCCTGCTCGAAACGCGACGGCCCACCTTCGAAGGCGTGGCGATGGATGGCGCCCATTTCCTCCAGAAGCTTCATCGTCCGGTAGACCGTCGACAGCGAGATGCTCTTGTCGATCTGCTCGGCGCGGCGGAAAATTTCGAGCGCGTCGGGATGGTCTTCCGTCTCGCCCAATATGTTCAGGATGATCTTGCGCGGACGGGTAATACGGATGCCCGCCTTGCGCAGCGCTTTTTCATAATCAGGCTTCCTGGGAACAGGCTTTGTCGCAGTCTTCGTCATGGCCCGACTATGTGCCAGATGACACTCAGTTGCAAAAGATTATGTCGGTGTTCATCCCCAGAAGAAGTGGCGATGCGCGTCCCGCGTGGGGGGAGAAGGCGGCCGTGCCAAGCTGTCATCCCGGGCGCGCGCAGCGATATCAGGGACCCATTGACTGGCGCGGCCGGGGTCTGGGTTCGCGAGGCGTGCGGGAAGTGCGCCGAGACGAGGACCCGGCCGTGCTTGACGATGATCCAGTCAATGGGTCCCGGATAACCTCCGCTTCGCTCCGGTTTCCGGGATGACGGCGTGGCGCCAAACTTCTTCACTGCCACGCTCGCTTTCGCGCCTGGCCATTGTCAAAGAACGCTCCCGTTCAGGGAGAAAGGTTCGGGAAGCGGGGCGCGAGGCCGTGCCTTCCGATTAGATGAGTAGTGGCGCGAACCCCGCGCCCCGCTCGGTGTCTGTCCCGAGGTTGGTCGATCACAGCGCCGCTCCATGTACATTCCATGGACAATCGCCGCGGCTTCTCCGCATTTCCCTGCCGTGCTTGCCTCATTGGCGAGGCTCGCACCGGAAAACGCCGACCTGTCGTCGGGCCCTCGGAGCCACGGATACCGACACCGTGGCGGGAGGTCACCGCCGCCCTCCCTGATACCCGGTGCGCACCAGGTCCCGTAAGGGCGATGGGAGGATTGTACCGGAGGTGGAGAGGGCGTGGAGAAATGGGCGCGGCTATCCACGGGGGATGGTGACAGATGGTGACATGCTGCGCCTGGTTTTGAAGACGTTCTGGACCGCTGCGGCAGTTGCCAGTTCACGGCATGGATCCCCGGGTCTGCGCATCCGCTTCGCTCCTGCTCCGCCCGAGGATGACGACGGCATGGGGGCTCCCGGCTAATCGCCAACGTTGGTGATTGGCGGAAGCTTCCGGCTCTTGTTTCTGTGTTGCTCGGCAATTTGCCGAGAGCCCCGTCTGTATGAACCTGCCAAGCCTACCTTGAGGCCTGCCAAGCAGCGACCTTGGAGATTAGCCGCGAGCTCCCGTGCCGTCGTCATCCTCGGGCGGAGCAGGAGCGAAGCGAACAGCGGAGACCCGGGGATCCATGCCGCGACGGCTCCGCGAGCCAAGGGTGCAGGCAAGTCGCGATCCTTCGCCCCCCTCTGGCCTGCCTGCCAGAGGGGGGTGCGAAGGATCGCGGCTTGGGCGATCTGCGGGAGTTCCGCTTCGCTGTCTTTAGAAAAAAGCTGAGAGCGTGGACAAGTTCTCCACGCTTCGCCTCGGATTGCCAGCCTACCCCGCGCCACCGCACCCCTCGAACGGCCCTGCAGGTGAAAGCCACATCCCTACTTGCAAACGATTTGCAATTGCATTGACAGGCATGCCAACTGCCATTAGGTAAGGCATCGTAGCTGCCGCCATGCGGTGCGGCATTGGTGAATGGGATTTCCATGACAGCGTTTCGCACTACCCTTGCCGCCATCGCCATGCTTGCGGCGATGCTCGGGCTTTCCGCCTGCTCCCAGGAGAGCGAGGCTGGCGGCAAGATGAAGGTGGTGACAACCTTCACAGTGATTGCCGACATCGCCCGCAACGTCGCCGGCGATGCGGCCGAGGTGGAATCGATCACCAAGCCCAATGCCGAGATCCACAACTACCAGCCGACGCCGGGCGACATCATCCGCGCCCAGAAGGCCGACCTGGTGCTGTGGAACGGGCTGAACCTCGAATTGTGGTTCGAGAAGTTCTTTGAAAACCTGGATGGTGTAACGCAGGCCGTTGTGTCGGATGGCGTGGCGCCGATGGGCATCGCCGAAGGGCCCTATACCGGCAAGCCCAATCCGCATGCCTGGATGTCGCCGGAGGCGGCGCTGATCTATGTCGAAAACATCCGCAAGGCGTTTGCCGCCAAGGACCCCAAAAACGCCGAGGTCTACGCCAAAAACGCCGCCGCCTATGCCGAAAAGATCAAGGCGACCGTGGCACCGATCCACACGGCGATCGAAACCATTCCCGAGCAGCGCCGCTGGCTCGCCACCAGCGAAGGTGCGTTCTCCTATCTGGCGCGCGACTTCGGCCTGAAGGAGGTTTATCTTTGGCCGATCAACGCCGACCAGCAAGGCACGCCCCAGCAGGTGCGCAAGGTGATCGACCTCGTCAAGGCCAACAGCATTCCCGCCGTGTTCAGCGAAAGCACGGTGTCGTCGAAGCCGGCCGAGCAGGTGGCGCGGGAAACCGGCGCCAAATATGGCGGCGTGCTCTATGTCGACTCGCTCAGCGACGAAAGCGGCCCGGTGCCGACCTATCTCGACCTGCTGAAGGTCACCACCGAAACCATCGTCAAGGGGCTCGCCCAGTGAATGTCCCATTGAAAGGCCGCCCCGCCACGACGGCGCAGGCCGGCGAAGGCCTACGCGTCGACAATATCTCGGTGACCTACCGCAACGGGCACACGGCGCTCCGCAACGCCTCCTTCGCCATTCCGCGCGGCACCATCACCGCCCTTGTCGGCGTCAACGGCAGCGGCAAGTCGACCCTGTTCAAGTCGATCATGGGGTTCGTTCCGCTGGCCACCGGCAGCGTGTCGATCTTTGGCGAGCCGGCACGCGAGGCGCTGAAGAAGAACCTCGTCGCCTATGTGCCACAGAGCGAGGATGTCGACTGGAACTTTCCGGTGCTGGTCGAAGACGTGGTGATGATGGGCCGCTACGGCCACATGAACTTCTTCCGCATGACCCGCACTGTTGACCGCGAGGCGGTGGACGCGGCGCTTGAGCGCGTCGGCATGGCCGACTTCCGCAAGCGCCAGATCGGCGAGTTGTCGGGCGGGCAGAAGAAGCGCGTCTTTCTTGCCCGCGCCCTTGCCCAGGAGGGCGAGATCATCCTGCTCGACGAACCCTTCACCGGCGTCGACGTGCGCACCGAAGAGGCCATCATCGCGCTGCTACAGGGCCTGCGCGACGAAGGCCGGGTTATGCTGGTGTCGACGCACAATCTGGGTTCGGTGCCACGCTTCTGCGACCGCGCGGTGCTGGTCAACCGCACCGTGCTTGCCTCCGGGCTGACAGCCGAAACCTTCACCAAGGCCAATCTCGAAAAGGCCTTTGGCGGCGTGTTGCGCCAGTTCATCCTTGGCGGCGCCGAACTGCACCAGGACGCCGCCGACACGCGCCAGGTAACGGTGCTGACCGACGACGAGCGCCCCTTCGTCATCTATGGCGACGACGCCGAGAAAGACGTTGTAGCCAAGAAGGGCGGGCGCAAGAAATGATCGCCATGCTCCTGGAGCCGTTCGGCTATGGCTACATGCTCAATGCCATGTGGGTGTCGGCCCTTGTGGGCGGCGTCTGCGCCTTCCTCTCGGCCTATCTGATGCTCAAGGGCTGGTCGCTGATCGGCGACGCGCTCTCGCATTCGATCGTGCCCGGCGTCGCCGGCGCCTACATGCTCGGCCTGCCCTTCGCGCTCGGCGCGTTCCTGTCGGGCGGGTTGGCGGCGGGCGCGATGCTGTTTCTCAACCAGCGCACCAAACTCAAGGAAGACGCCATCATCGGGCTGATCTTCACCTCGTTCTTCGGGCTTGGCCTGTTCATGATCTCGTTGTCGCCGGCGTCGGTGAACATCCAGACCATCGTGCTCGGCAACATCCTGGCGATCACGCCCTCGGACACGCTGCAACTGGTGCTGATCGGCGGCATTTCACTCGCCATCCTGCTCGCCAAGTGGAAGGACCTGATGGTCGCCTTCTTCGACGAAAACCATGCCCGTTCGATCGGGCTCAGGCCCGATTTGCTCAAGGTGCTGTTTTTCATGCTGCTCTCGGCCTCTACGGTGGCGGCTTTGCAGACCGTCGGCGCGTTCCTGGTCATCGCCATGGTGGTGACGCCGGGGGCGACTGCCTATCTGCTCACCGACCGCTTTCCCCGGCTGATCATGATCAGCGTCGCCATCGGCTCGATCACCAGCTTTGTCGGCGCCTATGCCAGCTATTTCCTCGACGGCGCGACGGGCGGCATCATCGTTGTGGCGCAGACGCTGATCTTTTTGATCGCGTTCGTCTTCGCGCCGAAGCACGGGCTGCTGGCGGCACGGCGGCGGGCACGGCTGGAACTGGAGGCGGGGGTATGATGATGGGTCTCATTCCTTCCCACCCCCCTCTGGCCTGCCGGCCATCTCCCCCGCAAGGGGGGAGATCAGGCCTGCATCAGTCCCGCGCTCAATCGCCGGCGTCAAACAGCCTATCCTATCGATACAACTCCGCAGGACGAGGCACCGTAGTGGACGAGACTAATCTCCCCCCTTGCGGGGGAGATGGCCGGCAGGCCAGAGGGGGGTGGCGTGGAGCGCCTACCTGCGAGGCACGACCATGATCGAAACGCTCACCCTCCCCTTCGCCTTCCCGTTCATGCAGCAGGCCTTCGCCATCTCGCTGCTCGTCGCTGTGCCGATGGCGCTGTTGTCGTGTTTCCTGGTGCTCAAGGGCTGGTCGCTGATGGGCGATGCCATCAGCCATGCGGTGCTGCCCGGCGTCGTGCTGGCCTACATCGCCGGACTGCCACTGGCGGTCGGCGCCTTTGCCGCCGGCATGACCTGCGCGCTGGCGACCGGCTATCTCAAGCAGAACAGCCGGATCAAGGAAGACACCGTCATGGGCATCGTCTTTTCCGGCATGTTCGGCCTCGGCATCGTGCTCTACACCAAGATCCAGACCGACGTGCATCTCGACCACATCCTGTTCGGCGACATGCTGGGCGTGAGTTGGAGCGACGTCGGCCAGACCGCTGTCATCGCGCTGATCGCCACCGGCGCCATCGGCATCTTTCGCCGCGACCTGTTGCTGCATGCCTTCGATCCGCAGCACGCGCAGGCCATCGGCATGCCCGTCAAGCTTTTGCACTACGGGCTGCTGTCGATCCTGTCGCTGACCATCGTCGGCGCGCTGAAAGCCGTCGGCATCATCATCGCCATCGCCATGCTGATCGCGCCCGGCGCCATCGCCTACCTGCTCACCGACCGCTTCGAGCGCATGTTGCTGGTGTCGGTACTGGTGGCGGTGCTGTCGTCCTTCTTCGGCGTCTATCTCAGCTTCTTCATCGACAGCGCGCCGGCGCCGACAATCGTGCTGCTGATGAGCCTGGCGTTCGTGGCGGCGTTCTTCGTCTCGAAGCGGCGGACCGCTCTGCGCGAGCGGCAGGTGATGGTGGAATGAGACCGGCTCTTACCCTCCCCCTTGTGGGGAGGGTCGGCGAGCGAATGTAGCGAAGCGGAATTTGCGAGACGGGGTGGGGGTAAGAGGCCGCAACACCCCCACCCCGCTCCGCTTCGCGGATCGACCCTCCCCACAAGGGGGAGGGTAAAGAGGCTCACGCCGCAGCCGCAGCCAATCTGCGGCGGGCAAAGGAATGGCCCTCGCTGTCGAAGATATGTAGTTCGTCGGGGCTGGCGGCGAGCCGGATATTGGCACCGCGCTTGACCTCGACATTGCCGGGCAGCTTGGCCACCAGCGGCTGGTCGGCGCGGCCGATGTCGACATAGACGAGCTGGACCTCGCCGAGTTGCTCGACATAATCGACGAGGCCTTCGAACAGATAGTCGTCGCCGGTCGCGACATAGAGATCCTCGGGCCGCACGCCGAAGCTGACAGCCTTGCCCTGGGCATCAGCGGGCGTTGCCACCGGCACCGAGGTCTTGTGGCCGCCGACATGGCTGACCAGGCTGGTCTCGCCCGTCCTGTCGATGGTGCCGCTAACGATGTTCATTGCCGGCGAGCCGATGAACTGGGCGACGAACAGGTTGCCGGGATGCTTGTAGAGCTCCATCGGCGTGCCGACCTGCTCGATGCGGCCATCCTTGAGCACGACGATGCGGTCGGCCAGCGTCATCGCCTCGACCTGGTCGTGGGTGACGTAGATCATCGTGGTGTTGGGCATCGACTCCTTGAGCTTGGCGATCTCGATGCGGGTCGCGACGCGCAACGCGGCGTCAAGGTTGGACAGCGGCTCGTCGAACAGGAAGACCTTCGGATTGCGCACGATGGCGCGGCCGATGGCGACGCGCTGGCGCTGGCCGCCCGACATCGCCTTGGGCAGGCGGTCGAGATATTTGGTCAGCTGCAGGATCTCGGCCGCGGCGCGGACACGCTTGTCGATCTCGGCCTTGCTTTCCTTGGCGATCTTCATGCCGAAAGCCATGTTGTCGTAGACCGTCATGTGCGGGTAAAGCGCGTAGGACTGGAACACCATGGCGATGCCGCGCTTGGATGGCGGGATGTCGTTGACCTTCTCGCCGGCGATCTCGAGCGTGCCGCCGGTGATCTCCTCCAGCCCGGCGATCGAGCGCAAAAGCGTCGACTTCCCGCAGCCCGAGGGGCCGACGAAGACGATGAACTCGCCCGATTTGATGTCGAGGTCGATGCCGTGGAGAATGTGCAGATTGCCGTATGACTTCTTGACGTCCCTGAGCGTTAGATCGGCCATGGTTTCCTCCCAGAATCTTCTTTTTTAGCGGTCAGACGAAGCGCCCGAACCAGGCGCCGTACCCACCGAGCCGGACTGCGCCGGCATTGGCATTTCCATCGAGCCCGTGTCCCGGCAGCGGCTGCATGGCTCGACCGCCGAGGTCGACGTTAGCCGGTGTGCTGCCAAGATTGAAGACGCAGACGATCTCCTCGTTGCCTTCGCGGCGGGTAAAGGCAACGGTGTCGCCATCGGCCTTGAGGAACGAGATGTCGCCCTTGGCCAACGCCGGATGGGCGCGGCGGAAAGCAAGGAAGCGGCGGTAATGTTCGAGCAGCGAGGCGGCGTCGCCTTGCTGGGTGTCGACGGCTTTGGCGAGATGTTCGGCCGGTACCGGCAGCCACGGCTTGGCTGAGGAGAAGCCGCCATTTTTGGCGTCCTTGTTCCACACCATCGGCGTGCGGCAGCCATCGCGGCCCTTGAACTCGGGCCAGAAGCGGATGCCGTAGGGATCCTGCAGGTCCTCGAAGGCGAGGCCGGCCTCGGTCAGGCCAAGTTCCTCGCCCTGGTAGATGCAGACCGAGCCGCGCAGCGACATCATCAGTGCCGAAATCACCTTGAGATAGGCGGTGCCATCGGCCTCGCCGATGCCCCAACGCGAGGCATGGCGGACGACGTCGTGGTTGGAGAAGGCCCAGCACGACCAGCCGTCTGCTGCAGCCTTGCCGAAGTCCTCGAGCACGGTGCGGACCTTTGCGGCCGAGATCTTTTCCGGCGCCAGGAAGTCGAAGGCGTAGCACATCTGCACCTTGTCGCCGCCGGCGGTGTAGGAGGCAACGACCTCCAACCCACGCTGGGAATCGCCGACCTCGCCGACAGCTGCGGCGGCCGGATATTCGTCGAGCACGGCGCGGAAGCGGGCGAGGAATTCGAGGTTCTCGGGCCGGCTCTTGTCGTAGATGTGGTCCTGGAAATTATAGGGGTTCACCGCCGGTGCGGTCTGGTCGTTGCGCTGTTCCGGCGGCAATGCGGGATTGTCTTCGAGCCCGGCGGAGTGGAAGTAGAAATTGATGGTGTCGAGGCGGAAGCCGTCGACACCGCGGTCGAGCCAGAAACGAGCAACGTCGAGCAGCGCGTCCTGGACGTCGCGGTTGTGGAAGTTGAGGTCGGGCTGCTCGGACAGGAAGTTGTGCAGGTAATACTGCATGCGCCTGGTGTCCCACTGCCAGGCCGAACCGCCGAAGATCGACAGCCAGTTGTTGGGCGGGCTGCCGTCCGGCTTGGCGTCGGCCCAGACATACCAGTCGGCCTTGGCGTTGTCGCGGCTCGACCGGCTTTCCTTGAACCAGGGGTGCAGGTCGGAGGTGTGCGAGATGACGCCGTCGATCATCACCTTGAGGCCGAGGCGATGGGCCTCCGCGATCATCGCGTCGAAGTCGGCCAGCGAGCCGAACATCGGGTCGATGTCGAGATAGTCTGATATGTCGTAGCCGAAATCCTTCATCGGCGACTTGAAGAAGGGCGAGATCCAGACCGCGTCCGCGCCGAGGTCGGCGATGTGCGGCAGCCGCTCGATGATGCCCTGGAGATCGCCGATGCCGTCGCCGTTGGAGTCCTGGTAGCTGCGGGGGTAGATCTGGTAGATCACCGCCCCCCGCCACCAGTCGCGGTCCACTGCGATTTCAGGGTTTTCGATCTTGCGCATTGCGGCTTGCATGGAGCTAGCCTCCCTTGACTGAACCCGCGAGCAGGCCGCGGACGAAATAACGTTGAAGCGAGAAGAACACGATCAGCGGCACGATGATGGTGACGAAGGCCGAGGTGGTGAGGATTTCCCAGTCGCCGCCGCGCGAGCCGAGCAGGGCGTTGAGCTTGCCGGTCAACACCAGCTGGTCGGAGCCCGAGCCGAGGAACACCATCGCCACAAGAAGGTCGTTCCAGACCCAGAGGAACTGGAAGATGGCGAAGGAGGCGAGCACCGGGAAGGATAGCGGCAGCACGATCTTGACGAAGATCTCGAAATCGCTGGCGCCGTCGATGCGCGCCGATTCCATGATCTCGCGCGGCAAGCCGGCAATGTAGCTGCGCAAGAGATAGATGGCGAAGGGTAGCCCAAAGCCGGTATGCGCCAGCCATATGCCGAGATAGGTCTTGGCCGGCACGCCGAAGAACAGGCCAACGCCATTGTAGAGCTTGAGCAGCGGGATCAACGACATCTGCAGCGGCACGACGAGCAGGCCGATGATGACGGCGATCAGTAGAGCGCGGCCGGGAAAGCGCATCCAGGCGAGCGCATAGGCGGCATAGGCGGCGATCAGGATCGGGATGATGGTCGCCGGGATCGTCACCGTCAGCGAGTTGATGAACGAACGGCCGATGCCCTCCGAAAACAGCACAGTGCGGTAGTTGTCGGTGGTGAAGCGCGGCGGCGCCGACGACGCATAGTAGACGCGCTGGCCGCGGTCGCCCTCGAAGGCTTTGGGCGACTGCATGACGAAGGAGCCGTCGGCGTTGAGCTGAAGCGAAACGCCTTCGCCGAGATCGGCAACCGTGCCGGCTTCGTATTGCGTCGGTTGCTGCGCCTTGGTGCCGAAGGCGCTGATGTTGCGGACCGGACCATCACCAAAGATGTTGCCCTCGATGACGAATTTCCCGTCCTTTTCGGTCTGGGCCGAAGCACCCGGCAGGCGGCCGGCTTCGGTCTGCGACGAGGTCGAAAGTGCTGTCCACCAGCCCGAGACGATGAGCTGGTCCTTGTCGCGCAGAGAGCTGACCAGGATGCCGAGCGTCGGGATGGTCCAGATGGCGACGAAGACGAACACCGCGATGTGGACGCCGAAGCGGCCGAGGAAGGACTTTCCGCTTGAGCTTGCCATGTCAGTGCCCTCCCCCGCCTTCGCGATTGGCCTGGCGAATGTTCCAGATCATGATCGGAACGACAGCGAGCATGATGATGACGGCGATTGCCGCGCCGCGGCCGAAGTCGCCGCCGCCGCGGAACATCCAGTCGAACATCAGATTGGCCAGCACCTGGCTGTTCCACTGGCCGTTGGTCATGGTCAGGACGATGTCGAAGACCTTGAGCACCAGGATGGTGATGGTGGTCCAGACGACCGCGATGGTGCCCCAGATCTGCGGAACCATGATTTTCCAGAAAATCTGGAACGGGTTGGCGCCGTCGATGACCGCTGCCTCGATGGTTTCCTCTGGAATGCCGCGCAGGGCGGATGACAGGATGACCATGGCAAAGCCGGTCTGGATCCAGATCAGGATGACCATCAGGAAGAAGTTGTTCCAGAATGGCGTCGAGATCCACACCTGCGGCGTGCCGCCGAGATACTGAACGAAGGCGTTGAGGATGCCGATCTGAGTCTGGCCTTCAGCGCGGTACTCGTAGACGAACTTCCAGATGACGCTGGCACCGACGAACGAGATGGCGAGCGGCAGGAAGACCAGGCTTTTGGCGATATTGCCCCACCAGATCTTGTCGGTGAGCACGGCGATGATCAGGCCGAAGAAGGTGCAGGCGGCAGGCACGACGGCGAGCCACAGCAGGTTGTTGAAGATCGAATTGCGGAACTCGCGATCGCCGAAAGCCCAGCTGTAATTGGCGAGGCCGACGAAATTCTCGCCGCCGCGATCCATGAAGGACAGCCTCAGCGTCTCGATCACCGGATAGACGAGATAGACGGTGACGATGAGCATTGCCGGGCCAACGAAGATCCATGGCCGGATCAGGCCCTGGCGGCGCAGATTGTCTACGGCGGCAGCGCCAGAAACGCCGCGCGATGGAAACACCGTGTCGAGGATCTTGTTGGCGCCCCAGTAATAGACGACGCAACCGCCGACGCCGATGATGATGGTGAAAATGGCCGAAAGTATCTGTGCCGTCATGGGATCAGTCCCTTTCAACGGGCTGGTTTGCCTGGACCACGTCTTGAGGATCAGAAAGATCCCCCTCATCCGGCCGCTTCGCGGCCACCTTCTCCCCGCTGGGGCGAAGAGGAAGGCAGCGCCCTCACCTGTCTCCTCTCCCCAGCGGGGAGAGGGTGCCCGAGCGAAGCGGAGGGCGGGTGAGGGGGCGCTTTGAGACTACCGGAAAGGCCAAAGTTACTTGATCGCGTCCCAGCTCTTCTGGATGTCGCCGGCGACATCGGCTGCGGGCTTGCCGCCGACGAGGTCGATCATGCCGGTCCAGAAGGCGCCGGCGCCGATCTTGCCCGGCATCAGGTCGGAACCGTCGAAGCGGAAGGTCGAGGCGTTGACGAGGATGTCACCCTGCTTCTTCAGCGCGTCGTTGGCATAAGCCTCCTTGTTCGCCGTCTTGAGCGGGGTCAGGAAGCCCGACTGCGCCATCCAGATTTCATGAGCGAGCGGCATCTTCAGGAAGTCGATGAAGGCGCGCGCGGACTTGGAATCCTTGGCGATGGTGAACAGCGTGCCGCCGCCGAGGACGGGATTGCCGAGCTCGGGCTTGGCGGCAAAGGGCGGCAGGTAGAAGAAGTCGGCACCCTCGCCGAGCTTGGTGCCTTCAGGGAAGAAGGACGAGATGAACGATGCCTGACGGTGCAGATAGCATTTGGGCGGAACCGCAAACAGGCCCTTGGGGCTGTCGCGGAAGTCGGTCGCGGACACCGCTGCCTTGCCGCCATCGACATATTTGTCGTTGGTGGCGATCTTGGCGAAGATGTCGAGCGCGTTGACGACGGCCGGATCGTTGAACGGGATCTCGTTCTTCGTCCACTTGTCATAGACGTCGGGCGCCTGGGTGCGCAGCATGATGTCTTCGACCCAGTCGGTGGCCGGCCAGCCGGTGGCGCCGCCCGAACCCAGGCCGATGCACCACGGCACGCCGCCATCGGCGACGATCTTGTCGGTCAGGGCCTGCATCTCTTCCCAGGTCTTGGGAACCTCATAACCGGCTTCCTCGAAGTTCTCAGGCACGTACCAGACCAGCGACTTCAAATCGGCCTTGAAGGGGAAGCCGTAGAAGCCGGGCTTGCCTTCCTTGTCGTTGTAGGTGCCGAGATCGACCCAGGACTGGCCGGCGCCGTAGTTTTCCTTGACGAAATTGGCGGTGCCCTCGTCGAGCGGCGTCAGCAGGCCCTTCGAGGCCAGATCCTGGATCAGGCCCGGCTGCGGCAGGATGGCGATGTTGGGCGGGCTGCCGGCCTGGGTGTCGATGACGATCTGCTGTTCGTAATTCTCGGACGACGAATAATTGATCGTGGCGCCGGTGGCCTCGCTGAAATAGTCGAGCACCGAACGCGCCAGCGCTTCGTCTTCGCCGCGCCACGGCCCGAAGATCGAGAGCGTTTCGCCCTTCAGGTCGACCTTCTTGAGCTCGTCGAAATTTGCCCAGGTGAAACGGGCGTCCTCGCCCGGCTTGAACTTCAGCTCCGCCGACGCGGGCGCGCTCAGGGCGACGGCAGCAAAAGCCACGCCCAGCAACAGGGTCTTCCTCATGGTCTTCCTCCCAGTGGATCGAAAACTCCGGACGGAACCTCCATTCCGCCCGCCTGCACCGCCCTGAACTGTGCCCCAGTCTTGCGCAAGCTGCAATACATCACGCAACGGCATTTCAAAGCGCTTTGGATGCCCTCATCACGCCACCGGAATTGTCAGGAGTCAAGAGGCTTGACCAACTAATCGATTTAAATTTGGCATGAGCGTGCGCTGCAACATGCTTTTTGGGCGTCGCAATAGTAGATTTCGCTTCAAAGCAAGCAATCCGACGCGTATTCTTGCCGGCGTTACGTGCCTGCTTCGCTCGACAATCGAGGGAAGCTCAATTGAAAGCGCTTTGGGAATCGGAGCCGGGGTGAACCTCAAGCAACTGTCGCTGATGCTCGAACTTTCGCAGACGACGGTGAGCCGTGCGCTGAACGGCTATCCCGAAGTCAGCGAGGAAACGCGCCGCCGCGTCATGGACGCCGCCAAGCGACATGGCTACCGGCCAAACCCGAGCGCGCGCCGGCTGGCGACCGGCAAGGCTGGCATGATCGGCTATGTCATGCCGACAGGTGCCGCCGTCGACATCGATCCACATTTCGTCGAGTTCCTGTCCGGGCTCGGCGACTATGCCCGCGGCCACGAGCTCGACCTGGTGCTGAGCCCGGCCGATGCCCAGGACGAGGAGACGACCTACCGGCGCATCGTCGCCAACAAGCAGGTCGACGCGCTCTACATCTCGGCGCCCTATAGCGCCGACAAGCGCGTGGCGCTTGCGCACCAGCTCGGCATCCCCTTCATCGTGCACGGCCGCAGCGAAGGGCTCGACTTCGACTATCCGTTCATCGACATCGACAATGAAGGCGCCTTCCACGACGCGACGCGGCTGCTCGTCCAGCTCGGCCACAAGCGGGTGGCGCTGATCAATGGCGACGACACCCAGACCTTCGCCATTTTCCGCGAGCGCGGCGTAAGAAGGGCGCTGTCGGAAAGCGGGCTGGTGCTGGAGCCGAGGAACATCCGCTCGGTAGCCATGACCGAGGAGAACGGCTATCGCGCCGCGCGCCGGCTGCTGGAGGGATCCGACGCGCCGACGGCGATCGTCTGCTCGAGCCTGCTGATGGCGCTCGGCATCGTGCGCGCGGCGCGCGACCTCAACCTTACGATGCCGCGGGATCTCTCGCTGGTCAGCCATGACGACGTCTTTCACTGGCTGAAGCCGGAGCATTTCTCGGTGCCGCTGACGACGACGCGCTCGTCGATCCGCGCTGCCGGTGCCCGCGTGGCGGAGCGGCTGGCGGCCCGGATCTCGGGACTGGAGGATGGCGCGCGCGGCGAGATCTGGCCGGTCGACCTGGTGGTACGCGGGTCGATTTCAGGGGTGCGATAAAGATTGCTGTTCCTGCACCGTCGCGGGTGCGATCACCGTCACGGCATGGATTCCCGACACTCTCCGCTCGCGTTGCTCGCTCACGAGGTCGGGAATGACGGACTGGGGGCACGAGCTCGGCAAACCTTCAACGTCGCTTCCATCGACGCGGGCTATGCCAAGTTTCCTGTCAACGCGGGCAAATACCTTGGCGTCGACTCGCCCAGCCTCGACACTAGCTCCGACAGACACGGAACCTGGAAGCTTGCCAGCACCACAACCACCGTCATTCCCAACCTCGTGAGCGAGCAACGCGAGCGGAGAGTGTCGGGAATCCATGCCGTAATGGCTGAGCGCCGCTACGGCGCAAGAGTTATCGCACTGGGAAGGCCGTCCCGAGCGGGACGTGCAGTGAATGGCTTCCCCGCAACGGAGCGCAGGCTATTCCTGCGGCATCTCGGCGGCGTTGTAGACGTGGCGGGCGGCAAGCAGGGCGGCGAGCTCGCTGTCGCCGGCAATCACCGCGCGCAGGATGCCGGCATGCTCTTCCCAGTTCTGGCGGCCGCGACGCTTGCTGATCGGGGCAAACAGCATCACGGTCCGGTCGCGCAGCGAGCGCACCATGTCCTGCAGCACCGAGTTGGCGGCAACAGTCGCCAGCGCCTCGTGGAATTCGGTGTTCTGGCGCGACAAAAGTACCGGATCGTCGGTGTCGGCAAGCTTGGCGCCGTCGTCGAGGATGCGCTGAAGGGCGGCGATCTGCTCGGGGTCGTGACGCTTGGCGGCCAGCTTGGCGTTGAGCGCCTCGAGCGTGGCGCGGACCTCGACCAGCTCGCGCTTCTGGTCCTCGCTGAACACCGTGACCGAAGCGCCGCGGCGCGGCTCGATGGTGACGATGCCCTCGGCGGCGAGTTCGCGCAGCGCCTCGCGCACCGGCATGCGCGACACCCCCATCTCCTCGGAGAGGCGGCCTTCGACCAGCCTTTCGCCGACGCCTATTTCGCCGCTGACGATGCGCTCGCGCAAGGCCGCGGTGATCAGCTTGGTGAGCGGAGCGTGGATTTCCCCGAGTACGACGGTCATGGTCTTACACTTCCTGTGGCAAGGGTCGAATCAACCTGCGGAAGCAACGCCTTGTGCCGGATGATACAGCGTCCGGGCTTTGGAGTACAATATTCAATCCGCGCCATCCAAAATGCCGATTGCCGGCCAGGAAGCGAGCCGCGCTGCGCCATGGAGCGGCCCAAACAGCATACCGTCGCGGCCAAGGGCCATCGCTTGCGAGCCGCCGGATAGCAACTCCGGGTTGAGGGCCGGCCAATCATGGGTTGGGGTTGCCGGCGCGCCATCGCGCACGAATGCCGCCCAAGCCGCCATCATGGCGTCGGCAAGGGCATCGGCAGCGTCGTTCGCGCCGATTTTGGCGGCGAGATGAGGATGACGGTGGGTGCCGAAGACGAAGGGCACGCAGGCGGCATGCGGCGTGCCGCCTGTTACCGCGAGCGGCCAGGCGAAATCGTAGAGGAATGCGGGCGAGCCGCGACGTGCATGGCGTGCCGCATATCGCCAGATCGGGGCGCGGAAGACGAGGTCTGAGTAAATGGCAAGCCAGATCGCATCGTCGCCGGCTTCGGGCATGGCGGCCCGGTAGCCGGCCATGATCGCCGCGGACGTCGGCGCCGGTTCGAACGGGGAATGCAGTGCGATCAGCCGCGTCAGTGCTGCGTCGAAAGGCGCGCCTGGCTCGGGAGGCGAAAGTGCGGAAAGCCTGATGCCGTCGGGCAGAGCGAGGTCGTACCAGAACTTCGCCTCGTCGCGGGTGAAGCCGATCAGCAGCGGCACGTCGGCGAGCACGCCGTCATGCGGCCACGCGTGGACAAGCACCCCGTCGAGCGTCGGCGCGGTGCGCGGCCGGGGAAAGCGCCTTGCGAAATCGGCGTCGCGCAGCAGCGCTGCCTCGCGGCGGACAAGGCCGGTGCCGTCGAGATCGCGCAAGCCAACGACCGAGGTGCCGAGGGCTGTGGCCACCGCCTCGGTGTATTCGGCGGCTTGGTCGAGCCCGACGAACATCGGCGGCTGGAACAAGGGCGGGCTCTGGGCGATGACGGCGCGGAACAGGCTGCGGTGACAGGGATTCTGGGCGATCAGCACGACGTTGGCGGCGCCAGAGGACTGACCTGCGATCGTCACTTTGCGGGGATCGCCGCCGAAGGCTGAGATTGCTTCCCGCACCCAGCGCAGGCTGGCGATCTTGTCCTGCAGGCCCCAGTTGGCGCAAAAGCCGGTGTTGGGGTCGGCAAGGTCAGGATGGGCAAGACCACCCAGCGGGCCGAGCCGGTAGTTGACGGTGACGACGACGATGCCGTGCTCGCCGGCGAGGCGAAAACCGTCGCAGGCGGCAGCGCCGCCATGGCCGTTGCGCGTCGCCCCGCCGTGGAACCAGACAAGGACCGGCGCATCGACCGCGTCCGCTGGTGCCCAGATGTTCAGCGTCAGGCAGTCCTCGTCCATGCGCCCGATCGGCTCGTTGAGCCAGGTCTGGCTGCCGGCGAGGTGCTGCGGTGCCGCCGTACCGATACGGTCGGCTTGAAGTATGCCGGACCAGCTCGGCGCCGGACTTGGCGAGCGCAACCGAAGCGCGCCCACGGGTGCCGCCGCATAAGGAATGCCAAGGAAATGGTCGACGCCGCCATGCCGTCGCCCGGCGAGGCGGCCGGCGGGCGTTGCGACTGAGATCTGCATGTGCCCCTCGCCCCGCGACCGCCGCTACTCGGCCGGCGCCAGCGTGTGCTGGAAATTGAAGGCGTCGGCGTAGATGAAGCCCGGATTGGCACCGTTTTCGACAAACAGTTTCTTGGCGCTCGAAATCATGTTGGGCGAGCCGCACATGTAGATCGCGTGCTCGGAGAAGTCGCCGATGTCTTCGCTAGCGACCTCCTGGACATAGCCTTGCCGGCCGCTCCAGTTCGGGCCGGGACGCGAGAGCACCGGAATGTACTGGAAGTCGCACAGCCGCTCGCCCCAGGACTGGATTTCGTCGTGCAAATAGAGGTCTTCCTCGCTGCGCATGCCCCAGTAGAGCGACACAGGCGGACAATCGGGATCGTCCATCAGCGATTCCAGGATGCTCTTGATGGGTGCCAAGCCCGTGCCGGTCGCCACCATCAGCAGCGGGCGAAAATCCTCCTTGCGGCAGCAGAACAGGCCATGCGGCAGTTCGACATCGAGCTTGTCGCCGGCTTTGAGCTGCATGAGCTGGCCGCCGGTGAAATGGCCGTCGCGGACGCGGCGGATGTGCAGGTCGACGGTCTTGCCGTTGGGCACCGACGCCATCGAGAAACTGCGCTTGTTGCCGTCGCCAAGCAGCAGGTTGAGATATTGCCCGGGCCGGTAGACAAGCTCTTCGGCGCCGGGGACGGCGAGGGTCAGGTGGACGACGTCGCGGCCGAGATGGCGGACGGATTCCACGGTCGCGGTATACCGTTTTGGATCGGAGCACGGTTCCATCGGACGTTCGGTCGAGATCAGCAGGTCGCTTTGCGGCCGCGCCTGGCAGGCCAGCGCGAAGCCCTCCTCCTCGTCCTCCTGAGACAGCGCCAGCGGATATTCGTCATAACGCACGCAGCCTTCCATCAGCCTGATACGGCAGGTGCCGCAGCCGCCCTCGGTGCAGTCGTGCAGCAGCTGGACGCCCTGTCGGATCGCCGCCATCAGCACGGATTCTTCTGGGGCAACGGTAAACTGGTCCTCGGTTTCGAGGACGCGCACAACATGGTCCATCCATGTCTCCACTAGGGTTGGATGCGGCGCTGCCGCTTCGGTCACTTCTTGATGTCGGCCTGGACCATGACCTTGTGCCCCTTGGGCTCCAGCATGGCCTGCAATGCGGCGAGTGCAGCCACGCCACAGGCGATGTCCTGCTCGCCATTGCCGCCGCTCAGGCCGACGCCGCCGATAACCTCGCCGTCGACGACGACGGGAAAGCCGCCGACGAAGGCGGCGAAGCGGCCCTCGAAGCTGAGCTGGATGCCGAAGGCCTCGTTGCCGGGCAGAGCCGGGCCGTTGGGCGGGGTGGTGAACAGATGCGTCGAGCGTTTGTGGCCGGCGGCGGTGAAAGCCTTGTTCCAGGCGATCTGCGGACCGGTGACACGCGCGCCGTTCATGCGCTCCAGCGCGATCGGATAGCCGCCGTCATCGGCGATGCAGACGGTTTCAGGGACATTGAGTTCCAGCGCCTTGGCAACGGCCGCTGCGACCATCACACGGGCTTCTTCGAGTTCGAGTTTGAGAACCTGTTTCACGTCGTTATCGTCCGGCAATTGTTGGCATTTCGAGGGAACGCACGAGGCAGGCCAGCTGCCCCGCGCGCTCCCCCACTACGGCAAGGGATCAGGCAGCGAGGAGTTCCTCGAGCGGCAGTTCGGCGGCGACATAGTCGTTGTAGAGCGCCGTGGTGTAGAGCAGCCGCATCTGCGCGCCGACCTCGCAGATCTTGAGGCAGCGCTGCTGCATCTCGACGGTACGGGCATGCTCCAGCACGATCTGGTAGCCGCGCTCGCCATGGATCTCGTCGGAGACGATGTGCAGGTCGAAGAACTCGACCTCCTCGTCGGTGAAGCCGTATTTGTCGCGCAGCGTCGGCGTCTGCTTGCGGTAGATCGACGGCACCTGGGATTCGAGGCCGACGACGAGGCCGGCAACGGCAACGATCGGGTCTTCGCGCATCGCGACCGCGTAGCACCAGCTCTGCAGGGCGCGGGTGGTCGGCGACATGTTGTCGGGGTCGCGCATCCTGTCACCCGTCGTGCCGCAGGCTTCGCCGAAGCGGACGAGCAGGTCGGTGTGGCGGTCGCCGCCGATCTCTTCCTCATACATATTGGCCAGCAGGAAATCCTTGGCCTCGGTGTAGCCCTCCGGCATGCGGGCGTAGATGTAGCCGAGGTAGTCGGCGAACGGCCCGACGTAGTGGTAGTGGTTCTCGGCCCAGCGGGCGAGATGGTCGCGGCTCAGCTTGCCGCTCGCCCAGCCGACGCTGAACGGCGACTTGTTGGCGCTCTTGCCCTTGATGGCGTTTTCAAGCGCCGTGCGGAACTCGTCCGGATTCATTGCAACGGTCATTCACTGCTCCCTTGAAGTATCGTCTGCAAGCCATTTTGGAATACTGTATACCAAAATGGCTTGAGTGCAAGGGCCGGTAAAGGATACCTCCCGATAGCGCGGCGTGCCGGACTGGCCATGCCGCGGAAGTTCGGCTAGCTTTCTTTCATCCGAAACATTCCGGTGAACCTTTTTGCGGCCAACAACGACCAAGCAGACAGGAGCCCGGCGGTAGCACCGGCCATGAACATCGCATCAGACCCCATGTCCGATCGTGATCTCGTGAGCCGCGTCGCGAACGGCGACCGCGCCGCTTTGCGGCTCCTGTTCACGCGGCACCACGCACGGGTCTACCGTTTCGTGGCGCGCCAGACGGGGTCGGAAGCGATGGCGGATGACGTAGCCAATGAAGTGTTTCTCGAGCTATGGCGCCAGGCGCCGAAGTTCGAAGGCCGCTCGGAAGTCTCGACCTGGCTGCTCGGCATAGCGCGCTTCAAGGCGCTGTCGTCGCTGCGCAAGCGCAAGGAAGAGTGGCTCGACGACGACGATGCGGCAGCCGTGCCCGACGACAACGACACGCCCGAAGTGGCGACGATGAAGACCGACAAGGGCGCTGCCCTGCGCCGCTTCGTCGATGCGCTTGCCGAGGAGCATCGCACGGTCATCGACCTCGCCTACTACCATGGCAAGTCGGTCACCGAGATCGGCGAGGTTCTCGACATTCCGGTCGCCACCGTGAAGACGCGGATGTTTTATGCCCGCAAGAAACTCGGCGAAGCCTTGAAGGCCGCCGGATACGACAGGGGCTGGCCATGAGCGCTGCCGAAAAGATGTCGCGCCGCGACGAGATCGAAACACTGCTGCCCTTCTACCTGAACGGCACGCTCGAAGGGTCCGAACTGGCGACCGTGGAAGACTGGCTCGCCAGCGATCCGGCGGCACCCGCGGCCCTTGAAGCCGCCGAGGCCGAATTCTCCGGCGCGATGGCCTCCAACGAGGCGATCCGGCCGCCCGCCGATGCGCTGAGCCGCTTTTCCAAGCTGCTCGATGCCGAAGCCGGGCCGGTGCGCGAGCCGCAGGCACAATCGCTGCTGTCGCGCGTCTGGGAACGTTTCATGGGCCTGCCGGTGGGCGTCGCCTGGGGTGCTGCGGCGGCGTTGCTGGCGCTTGTCATGGTGCAGTCGGTGCTTGAACCCGGCGGCCGAGGCAACGACGTCCAGGTCGCCGGTACCGGCGAGGACCAGAGCAAGCTGCCCTTCGCCCTGGTCACCTTCAAGCCGGATGCCAGGATGGCCGACATCGCCAGCCTGCTCGGCGACAATGGCGCCTCGATCATCGACGGGCCGACGGCAAGCGGCGTCTTCCGCATCGCCATCCCGGCCGAAACCGTCACCGACTACGACCGCATCGTCGGCGTCATCGCGGCGGCATCCTTTGCCGACACCGTGACGGCAGGAAGGAAACCGCAGGGATGATAGTGTCTAGGCGATTTGCACCACTTGTGCTGGCGGCGACATTGTTCGCCGCCACGCCTGTTTTCGCCCAGACCAACGATCCCAGCCTGACACCGCAGCAGCTCGACTGCCTCCACCAGACGACGGCGGCCGGCAATGCCAATTGCCTGCAGCCGGGTGGCCCGGCACCTGGCGGCGCCGCCCCGGGTGGTGCCTCGGGCGGCAGTGGCCTGCCCGGCGCCGTCGGCCTGCCCGGCGCCGTCGGCCTGCCTGAGCTGATCGTCGACCTGTTCCCCAATCCCGGCGATTTTCCCGGCGTCGCCTCGGGCGGCCAGCCGGCAACGCCAGTGCCTACGCCCAACCCGCTGCGCGATCCCGCCGGCGGTGCCGCCCCTTCCGGCGGCGGTGGCGGGCAGGCCGGATCTCCGCCGCCGACACCTCCTGCAGCCGACGCTGCGCCGCCCGGCCCCGCCATCACCGCGCCGCCGCGTGCCATCTCGGGCGCCTTCGTGCCCGACGAGGTGCTGGTGACAGTCGACGGTGGCGCGGCTGACGCGCAGGCTCTCGCTGCCGCCTATGGCCTTGAAATCCGCTCGCAGCGCCAGTCGGCCCTGCTCGGCACCAGCCTCGTGCGGTTCGGCATTCCCGACGGTCGTCCGGTCGGCGTGGTGCTGGCGCAACTGGCCGGCGACGGCCGCACCAGCGAGCGCGAGCCCAACCACATCTACGAGCTGCAGCAGGCCGCGGCGGCTCCCAGCTTCGCCTTCCAGCGCATCTCGCTCGACGAGGCGGCGGCGAATGGTGAAAACGTCAATGTCGCGGTCATCGACACGGCGATCGACGAAACCCATCCGGCGCTGAAGGGTGTCATAGTCCAAAGCTTCGACGCCATGCCGGGCATTGCCGTCACCGCCCGCGACCACGCCACCTCGGTGGCCGGGCTGATATCAGGCACCGGTGACTTCAAGGGCATGGCGCCGGGTTCGAAGATTTTCCACGCCCGCGCCTTCGAAGGCGGCAAGTCGAACATGGAGATCATTCTCAACGCGCTCGACTGGGCCGCCGAGCAGAACGTCCAGATCGTCAATATGAGTTTTGTCGGGCCCAAGAACGCGCTGCTGGAGCAGGCCAGCCGCGGCGCCCGCGCGCGCGGCATGATCCTCGTCGCTGCCGCCGGCAACAACGGTCCCGGCGCACCCTATGGCTACCCGGCCGCCTACAAGGGCGTCATTGCGGTCACCGCCACCGATGCCAAGGATGCGATCATGAAGCAGGCCAATCGCGGCCCCTACGTCTACATCTCGGCGCCCGGCGTCGACCTCATGGCGCCTGTCGGCGGCGGCACCGATCTCGTCACCGGCACGTCGTTTGCCGCAGCCGTCGTCAGCGGCGCGATCGCCAACTTGCTGCACAACGAACCGGAGCGCAGTGCCGACTCGATCGAAAAGGCGCTTGCGGCCACCGCCACCGACCTCGGCGACAAGGGCCGCGACACCGACTTCGGCTTCGGCCTGATCAACACCAAGGCGGCGGAGGCGGCCAAGGAGTAAGCGCAGCGCGTCGTTGGGCACAGGCTCGCGCGATGCCGGAGAGGTCCGCCGTCACTCATCTCGCGCTGAAATGCTTCGCCTGCTTGATCGAAACTCAGTACTTCCAGCATCGCGCTGACGAACTACTGCGTTCATCATGATCGTCATCGCCCGTTGCAGGTGACAATCAAGCGATGTACATGATTATCTCCATGCGCAACGCTTCTCTTTTCGCCGCTGCCAGCCTGGGATGCTTCATCCTTGCCGCCATTGCCATGGCGTCGCCACAAGCCCTGGCCGTCAGTTCCTGGCCGCCATTCGAGAAGGTCATGTGCGCCAGCTTGCTCGACAGCTACCACGACAGCGGGACGAAGCCGGCATACGGTACTCCAGAGTACAAGCGCTACGCCGAATGCTACCTCATCGTCTGTGGAAGCCAGCTGGGCTGGTGATCGCATAGCTACGCCGCCGGTCGCGCTGCGACAAGACGAGGCATAGAACACTCAATATTTTCTAATATAGCTTATTCTAAATAACACTGAGCGTGCGATTGTTTTTTATTCATGCAAACCGCTGAACCACTTTATTTTCAACTGGCAGTTGACGAGCGCGCCTGACCTGTTGCAGTAGGCGACTTGCTCTGATGATTTGCTTCAATCATTTTCACATCTGGATGCACGACATGATCCGTAGGGTAATCTTGCTTGGCCTTTCCGCAATTGTCGCGGGCTGCACGACCATGTCGCAAGGCGAATACAAGACCGCGCAGACGGCCCTCAGCGGCAGTCCCTCGCTCAAGCACGAGATCATGGCGAGTTGCATCAAGGACGAGAACGCACGCTCGGCCAAGGACAAGGCCGAGATGGCCGCGGTGTTCAACATCAATCCGAACACCTACGCGCAAACATTCTGCAAGCGCATGATCAACGGCATGGCCAGCAACCGCATCACCTACCAGGACTACCGCAACCTCGATTCCAGCACAGCCGACAACAGCAAGCTGATCCGCGTGCTGCAGGGGCGCTGAGCGCACCAGACTTTCCCAATATGCGCTCGCCGTTACAGGAGGTTTGCCCAGCAATGCGCAGGACAGTTCTTACCATCTTGGGGTTGGCGCTCCTTCCCGCGCAAGCGTCGTCCAACAACCACAGCCCGGATCAGATTTGCCACTTGAGGGGGTCCTGGGCGGCAACCATCATGTCCGCCCGACAGGCGGGTCTTCCGCTGAGCGGCCAGTTGCACCTGGAGAAGGCGCCCGGCGCCGGCACGCGGGATGAAATTCTGGCGGCCTATGAGCATCCACGATTCTCGACCACGCCAATGCAGCAGCGCGCTGTCGAAGACTATCGCAACGAAGTCGAGTTGCGCTGCTTCAAGAACCAGTAGTGAGATGAGCTTGACGCGTTGATCCGCTCGCTCAAGCCGTTTTGCACAATCGCTGCCTACCCGCCGACAATCCGCCTGTAAGCCAGCCCGGCCAGCGCAATGTCCTGCAAGCCGACACCAACCGATTTGTAGATGGTGATCTCATCATCGTCGGTGCGGCCGCGCGCCTTGCCGGCGAGGATCTCGCCGAGTTCGACGATCTTTTCCGCCGGCAGGGCTTTCGGGTCGGCGAGCACGAGGTCGCCGGCCTCGCGCAGGCTCTGGTCGCGCCACTCGACGGCGACCAGCGATGCGCGCGCCATCGCCCGGTCATCGAGCTCGCGGGTGTTGGGCAGGCTCGAGCCAACAGCGGCGACGAAGCACCCCGGCTTGAGCAGGTCACCTGAGAACAGGGCTGCCGGCGAACGCGAGGCGGTGACGACGATGTCGGCTTCGGCGGCCGCTTCGTTGGCCAAAGCCATGCGGGTCGGGGTGCCGCAAGCGACTTCCAGTTCGGCAGCCAGAGCCGGGTCGGACGAGCGGCTGACGAGCAGCACCTGCCTGAGCGGGAAGACCTCGGCGAGTTGTATAGCGTGCGCCCGACCTAGCGGTCCCGAACCGAAGACGGCAAGTGTCGAGGCCTCAGGGCGGGCGAGATGCTGGGCCGCGATGACCGAGCAGCCGGCAGTCCTGAGCCGGGTAATCGTGCCTGCGTCGAAGGTGGCGAGCGCGCGCCCGTCGACCGACGAGAACAGCAGGATGACGAACGAAAACTGGCCCTTGATCGTGCTGTAGACCTTGGCGCCCAGAACCTGCTGGCCGGGGATGACGGCGCCCAAAGTCGACAGCTTGACGCCGCCCGCCTCGCTGCGGATGCGCGCCTGCATCGCGGCATCACCCTGGCCGAACTGCCGGAAGGCATCGGCCAGCACGGCACGGGCATCAGTGGCGCTGACCGCGGCTTCGACCATCTCGTCTGACACGTGGATCATGGCACCAGCGTCCGGGCGAGAATGCCGAGCGCGCCGAGCCCGGACATGGTGAGCAGCAGCATGCGAACGCCGCGCGGCGACAAATAGCCAACGAAGCGGCTCGAGACGAAGAAGCCGCCGAGCATCAGCGGAAACAGCAGGATACCGAGCCACAGCTGCGGCAGGGTGAAGCGGTCGACATAGGCGAGCATCAGCAGCGACAGGATCGCGCCGGCGAAGAAGACGCAGCTGACGGTGGCGCGCATCTGGCGTGGCGGCACATATTGCATGACGATGGCGAAAGGCGGCGCGCCCGACGAGGTGATGGTGCCCATCAGCCCGGAGGCGAGGCCGGCCAGCGCCATGTTGGGATGCGATGCCCTGACCTTCCAGCCGGCGAAGCTGAGGCCGACGCCGACGAGGATCAACAGCGCAAAGACGATCGAGAAGGCGTTGGTGGGCAGCGCGGCAAGCGTGGCGCCGGCAAGCAGCGTGCCCCCTGCGCGGCCGACCATCAGCGTGGTGACCGAGGCCCAGTCGACGGCGTCGAAATCGCGCATCACGCCAAGCAGCGCAAGGCCCGCGCCAAGCACCAGCAGCGGCCCAGGCGCCATCTCGGGAAAGAACAGCACCGCCAGCGGCGCCGAGACCATGGCGAAGCCGAGCCCGCCTATGCCCTGGAGCAATGCCGCGACAAACACCATCGCGCCCATGCCGAAAAGATGACCCGGCACGAAGCTGCCGGGCATCAACGACATCAGGCTCTCAAGCATGTCATGCCCCAAGATAGATGGTCTTGATGCGGCTGTAGAAGTCCATGACGTTGGCGCCGCCCTGCTCCTTCGCCGCCTGGTTGCTCGAATGCTTGAGTCCGCCGAAGGGTGCGTTGAGCGAAACGCCCGTCGTCGGGCTGTTGACCTTGACGATGCCGTGCTGGGTCTCGCGGGCAAAGCGCAGCACCGATGGCAGGTCGCCGGTGACGAGCGAAACGGCGAGACCGTATTCGGTGTCGTCGGCGAGCCTTATCGCCTCGTCGAGGCTGTCGATCGGACGGATGGCGACCACCGGTCCGAAGATTTCCTCGCGCCACAGCCGGCTGTTTTCAGGCAGGTCGGAAACAACCGCCGGGCGCACGAAATAGCCATGCGCCAGCGCCGGATCGGTTTCGGGCAGCGCATCGCCGCCGACGACCCGGCCGCCCTCGTCGCGGGCGATGCCGACATAGGCGCGCACCTTGTCGTATTGCGCGCGGGTGGCGAGCGGCCCCATCTGCGCGCCCTCTGATGTGCCCGGGCCGACCTTGATGGCGGCGGCGGATTTCTCCAACCGCGCCACGAGTTCGGCATAGAGCGGGCGGGCGACGAGCACGCGGCTGGTGCCGGTGCAGGCCTGGCCGGTGAGGCCGAAGGCGCCGCGCTCGATCGTGGCAACTGCCTTGTCGATGCTGGCGTCGGCAAGCACGACGGTGGCGTTCTTGCCGCCCATTTCGAGCTGGACGCGGGTGTCGGTGGAAAGCGACGCGGCGATCTGCTTGCCGACCGCATAAGAGCCGGTGAAGGTCAGCGCATCGACGCCGGCTTGTGCCGTAATGGCTTGACCGACCTTGGCGCCCTTGCCCTGGACGAGTGCCACGAGCTTCGGCGGCAGCCCGGCATCGAGCAGCACCTCGACCAGGCGCTGGCCCATCAAGGGCGTGATCTCGGATGGCTTGAAGACGACGCCGTTGCCGGCGGCCAGTGCCGGGCCGAGCTTTCGCGCGGCCATCGACAGCGGGAAGTTCCACGGCGTGATTACGGCGACGACGCCGACCGGCTGGCGCAGCGACAGCACAAGCTGGGCGGCCTCGCTCGGATAGGTCTCGCCGTTGAGCCGCAGCGCCTCGCCGGCATAAAGCCGGAAGTTGGCGGCGATGCGCCGTGCCTCGTTGCGAGCTTCGTTGAGCGTCTTGCCTTCCTCGCGGGTCAGCTCGGCGGCAATCGTGTCGGCGCGCTGCGACATCAGGTCGGCGGCCCGAAACAGCACGTCGGCGCGCACCTCCGGCGACTGCGCCGCCCAGGCCGGCCAGACGGACGCAACCGACGCCACGGCCGCGGCGACATCGGCGATGTCGGAGTCGGGAAACAGCCCGATCAGGTCGCGCTCGTCGGCCGGATTGCGGTCCTCGAAGGTGGCACCGCCAAAAGCCGGCTGCCACTCGCCGGCGATGTAGTTCAGGTGTCGCTCAGTCATCGGTCATCTTGCTTTCGAGGGTCGTTCTGCTTTCGGAGAATGCGCCTCAGCGTGCCTTGGGAACCCAGGAGACGCTGATGTCGCCGAGCACGAAGGTCTGGCAGGCCATGCGGAAGCCGGCGGCGAGGTCGTCCGGCGTCAGGTGGTTGCGTTCCTTGGGCTTGACCGCGTCGGTGTTTTCGATGCCGGTCTCGATCCTGCACTTGCAGGTGCCGCACAACCCGCCGCCGCATTTGAACGGGATGCCGCCCTTTTCACGCAGCGACACGCGCAGCAGATTGCTGTTGTCGGGCGCGGTCGCCTGCTTGCCGTCATTGGTGATGAAGGTGATGGTGATCATCGGCGCATTCGGGGCGTGGGAGATGCTGGAAGGAACAGTGGCCGGCCAAGGCGTCAGACGCGCTTGAGCTGGATGTCCATGCTGCCGTAGGTGGTCAGCGTCTTGAGCTCGTGACGGGCGTCCTCGACCGAATCGAACTTCTCGAACAGCTTGCAGGGCACGTTGTTTTCGATCTGCGGCGGCTCGTCCTCGACGATGCGGATGCGGGTCTGCGCCTGGTCGGTGAGCTTCGCGATGGTGAAGCTGGCACGCTTGCGGCCATAGAAGATGTAGTCGTAGGTCTCGACCGGCTGCACGCCGGGGCTCATCTCGGTCCGGAACTCGCCCGGCTTGGTCGTCAGAACCACATACATTTGTCCACCTCATGCTGATTGCTGTTCGCGTGCCTGAGAGCACCGAGATGCCACCGGCAAACTGATCGGGAAGTGCCGCGCCAGTCGGTGCGGAGGGGCGCTAGGCCTGCTCCGTCACCTTTTCCTGGCGAAGCTCGATGTCGTGCTTGATCCACAGCTGGCAGACGAGGCGGAAGCCCTCGTCGATCTTGTCGCCGAGCTGCTTCTTTTCCTTCCAGTTGGGCGGCGGCAGGTGTTCGGCGCCAGCCAGGATGCGGCTGGCACAGGTGCCGCATTTTCCCATGCCGCATTTGTAGGCCAGGTGCGGATAGGGAAACTGCTTGATGCCGGCGCGGACGACGAGGTTGGTGTCCTCCTTGACCTCGCCGCTATAGGCTTCGCCCTTGCTGTGGATCACGACTGTCGGCATGTCAGTGCCTCAGACGCCGCCGATGCCGGCGATTTCCGGCTCCATCGGCGCCACCCGCCCAAGCTTCACGTCGCCGGCGACATAGTCGTTGTAGAGTGCCGTAGTGTAGAGCAGCCGCATCTGGGCGCCGACCTCGCAGATCTTGAGGCAGCGCTGCTGCATCTCGACCGTGCGGGCGTGCTCCAGCACGATCTGGTAGCCGCGCTCGCCATGGATCTCGTCGGAAACGATGTGCAGGTCGAAGAACTCGACCTCCTCGTCGGTGAAGCCGTAGCTGTCGCGCAATGTCGGCGTCTGCTTGCGGTAGATCGACGGCACCTGGGATTCGAGGCCGACGACGAGGCCGGCAACTGCGACGATGGGATCCTCGCGCATGGCGACCGCATAGCACCAGCTCTGCAGGCCGCGCGTCGTCGGCGACATGTTCTCCTGGTCGGTCATGCGCTCTCTGGATGTGCCGCAGGCCTCGCCGAAGCGGATCAGAAGATCGGTGTGGCGGTCGCCGCCGATCTCTTCCTCATACATGTTGGCGAGCAGGAAATCCTTGGCCTCGACATACTGCTCGGGCATGCGGGCGTAGATGTAGCCGAGGTAATCGGCGAACGGTCCGACATAGTGGTAGTGGTTCTCGGCCCAGCGCGAGAGATGGTCGCGGCTGAGCTTGCCGCTCGCCCAGGCCATGCTGAAGGGCGACTTGTTGGCGCTCTTGCCCTTGATGGCATCTTCCAGCGCGGTACGGAATTCGTCCGGGTTCATTGCAACAGTCATTCGGATCCCCTGTCGATTCTCAAACTTGATTTAGAATACTGTATACCAAATTGACATCGACGCAAGCCGCATTCTACTGTTGCGACAGATGCCGCTTGCCGCACCGCGCATACAGTATGTTGCGTCAGCGATGATCAGGCGCCAAAGTCAGGGCTCGGGAGACGGGAATGGACAGCTCCGAAACACATGCCGGCATCGGCGTCCGCAGTGCCACCGCGATGGTGGCGACCAGCCATCCGCTGGCAGCGCGGGCGGCGCGCGACATGCTGGCGGCGGGCGGTTCCGCCGTCGATGCGGCGATCGCAGCCGACGCCATCCTCGGCGTGGTCGAGCCTATGGCGACCGGCATAGGCGGCGACCTTTTGGCGATGCTGGTTGAACCAGACGGCCACGCCATCTGTTACAACGGCACCGGGCGCTCGCCAGCGGCACTTTCGACCGAGGCGATCGAGAAGTTGCCGAACCAGCGCATCCCTGAACGGCACGCCTTGTCGGTCACCGTGCCCGGCGCGGTGCGCGGCTGGTTCGACCTGCACGCCCGCTACGGCCGCCTGCCCTTTGCCCAATTGCTGGCCCCGGCCATCGCGCTCGCCGAGCATGGCTTTGCCGTCCTGCCGATAACCGCCCGCGAATGGGCAGTGTTCGAACCGGTGATCAAGCTTGATCCGGCCTGCGCCAAACTCTATCGCGCCGCCAACACGCCTTTGGAGGGCGAGCGTTTCGCCAATCCCGAGCTTGCGGCAATACTGCGAGCAATCGTAGCCGACGGGGCCGACGCCTTCTATCTCGGCGGGCCAGCGCGGCAGGCTGCGGCGGCGAACCAGGCTAGGGGTGGCGTGCTGACAGCGAAGGATTTTGGGGCCCACCACGGCGATTTCATGCTGCCGCTCGAACGAAAATTCCGCGGCCTGACGGTGCTCGAATGCCCGCCCAACACGCATGGTGTCGCTGTGCTCGACGCGCTGGAGGAACTCGACGCCATGCCGCTCGACCCTGACGATCCGGCGACGACGCTGGCGATGGTCGAAGCCGTCGGCCGCGCCATGGCGCGAGCCAAAAAAACCGTCGCCGATCCCGCCGGCAACACTGTCGCGACCGTGGTCGTCGACCGCGACGGGCTTGCGGTGACGCTGATGACCAGCATCTTCAAGCGCTTCGGCTCCGGTATCGCCGTACCTGGTTGCGGCTTCGTGCTGCAGAACCGCGGCAGCGGCTTTTCCGAGCCCGGCCACATCAACGGGCCGGCGCCGGCCAAGCGGCCTTATCACACGGTGATCCCGGCGGCGGCGCTGAAGGGCGGCCGCTTCCATGCCGGCTTCGGTGTCGTTGGCGGCGCGATGCAGCCGCAAGGCCATGTGCAATTGCTGGTGCGTCTTGCCGCCTTGGGCGAAAGACTGCAGGCGGCCATCGACGCACCGCGCTGGCGGCTGGAGGGCGACAAGGCGCTGGCGATCGAGCCGGGCACGCATGACGCGATCGTCAAGACACTGCGCGAGGCCGGCTACAGCGATCCGGAAGGTGCCGGCGAACTCGCCGGCCGCAGCGATTTCGGCGGCGCGCAGTTCGTTGTGCGCGACGACGACGGCAGCCTGCTCGGCGGCTCGGACAAGCGCAAGGACGGCCTAGCCCTAGGCGCCTGAGCCGACCGTCTGCAACATCGATCTCAATCACTGGGGGACAAGAACTTGACCAACTCATTCGATCGCATCGTGCTCATCACCGGCGCCGGCAGTGGCATCGGCGCCGAAACGGCGCGCCGGCTGGCCACACCTGGAACGGGGCTCGTGCTGCACACGCGCAAGAATGCCGACGGATTGAAGGCCGTCGCCGAGTCCTGCCAGGCATCGGGAGCGGTGACCGAGATCGTGCTTGGCGACCTTGCCGATCCAGCTGTGCCCACAGCCATGGTCGCAGCCGCCCGCGCCCGCTTTGGCCGGGTGGACCAGATCGTCTCCAACGCCGCCCAGGCGACACGCTCGACACTCGGCGAAGTCAGGCCGGAAGATCTCACCCAGGCTTTCGAAACGATGCCGACCGCACTGCTGCGCCTTGTCGATGCAGCACTTGCCGACCTTGTCGCCTCGAGTTGCGGGCGCGTGGTGGTGGTGAGTTCCTTCGTCGCCCACATCTTCGGCACCGCCGACATCCACTTTCCGGCGACGTCTGCCGCCAAAGGCGCGCTCGAGGCGCTGGCGAAGTCGATGGCGGTGCAGCTCGCGCCGAAGGGCGTGACCGTCAACTGCGTCGTGCCGGGCTTCACCCGCAAGGACCCGACCGGCCATTTCGCGGCGACGACCTCGGCGCTGGAAAAGGCCGTTGCCGTCACGCCGACGGGGCGTTTGACCGAGCCGGCCGACGTGGCGGCGGCGATCCTGTTTTTGCTGTCGCGCGATGCCAGGCAGATCACCGGCCAGTCGCTGCATGTCGACGGCGGCCTGACGCTGCCGTGACGGAGCGGGACGCGAGTGGACTAGCCGCCGAAGCGCGAAGGCGCGAAGGCGGCGATCGGCACCGGCGGCCGCTCGCCTTTGATCAGGCTGGCGACGACAACACCGGTCATCGGGCCGTTGGCGAAGCCGATATGGCCATGGCCGAAGGCAAAGATCAGCCTGGGATGGCGGGCGGCACGGCCGATGACCGGCAGTCCGTCCGGCGTCGACGGCCGGCTGCCCAGCCAGGGCTTGTCCTCGACCGGCGTGGTGAAGCGCAACGTCTGGCGCGCATCGGGTTCGACGCCGTCGATCTGCGCGGTGTTGGCCGGATCGTCGGGTCGGGCCAGTTCGGCGCCCGAGAGCAGGCGCACCTTGCCGTTCATCGGCGACAGCACATAGCCGCCGGCGGCATCGTAGACCGGACGGCGCAGCTCGACGCCTTCGGCCAGCGCGAAATGGCGGTGGTAGCCACGCTCGGCGGCAAGCGGAAAGCGATAGCCGAGCGGCCTCGCCAGCGCTGCCGAGTGCGCGCCAGCGGCGAGCACGACGTGGCGGCCTTCGATCCCGCGGCCAGCGACCATGACCGCCATGGTCTCGCCGGCATCAAGGATGTTGTCGGCCCTGCCGGGGACAAGCACTGCACCCCGGCCTTCGGCGGCAAGACGATAGAGCTCGACCAGTTCACCCGGGCTTTCGACCGAGCCTGTGTCGGGAAAGAAGATGCCGTTGGAAAAACGGTGGGCGAGATGCGGCTCGAGCTGGCGGATCTCGTCTTCGCCGAGGCAATCGATGCGGACGCCATTCTCTTTCAGCACCGCCTGTTCCAGCGCGCTGCCGGCGAAGGCCTGCTGGCTGCGGTAGAGCCTAAGCCAGCCATTGCGCTTGATCAGGTGCCTGCCGCCGACGAGATCGGCCATGGCGACATGACGGTCGAACGCCTCGGCGACCATCGGGTTGAGTGCCGACGCCGCGCGGCGCCAGGCGCCCTCCTCGGCGGCAAGCAGGAAGCGTGTCAGCCAGGGCAGCATGAAGGGCAACGAGCCCAGGCGCGCCCGCACCGCGATGTCGCGCCCCAGGGCATAACGCGGCAGGCGGGAGCGGATGCCGGGTGCCGCCATCGGAAAGATCGAACCGCGGCTAAGCACGCCGGCGTTGCCGTAGGATGCGCGGGCCTCGGAGACACCAGGATCGACGATGGCGACGGAAAGGCCACGCGACTGTGCTTCGAGCGCCACCGACAGCCCGACGATGCCGCCGCCGACAACGACCACGTCGAACGGCTTTTCATTCTGCTTCACGCTGCCCACCTGATCCCCCGACCGGTTCCAACCCGGTCAGATCCAACAATGCATAACAGACGTATACTGATCAATTCCAATTTCTCGGCCATTCAAGAAAGGCGCGCGACGTGACCCCACCCGCCCCGAAACCCCAAGCGATCACGCTGCCGCCCGAGGCAAGCGCCAGCGAGGTGGCAGATTTCGCCCGTGGCATATCAGTGCTCGAACGACTGGCCAAACGTGTCGCCGAACTGGCCCGCGCGCATGAAAACGAGACCGGCCGATGAGCCGGATGGAGTGCCTGCCCATCACCGACCTCGCCGCTACTGTTTCCCGGCGCGATATCTCGGCCGTTGAAGTGACCAGCTATTTCCTTGACCGGATCGCACGTTTCGACGGCGCGCTTTCCGGCTACGTCCATGTCGCCGAGGAGGCGGCACTGGCGCAGGCACGAAGGCTGGACGAACGCCTCTCCGCCGGAGAGCACGTCGGCCCACTCGCTGGCGTGCCGATCTCGGTCAAGGACATCGTCGAGGTCGCCGGCATGCCCAACACCGGCGCCTCGCATTCGCGGCTTGACCGCAGGCCGACGCGGGATGCGCCTGTCGTGCGCCAGCTTGTCGAGGCGGGCGCAATCATCCTCGGCAAGGCCAATTGCCATGAACTGGCCTTCGGCGGGCCATCCTTCGACCTGCCGTTTCCGCCGGCGCGCAACCCGTGGTGTCAGGAGATGTTCCCCGGAGGCTCGTCGAGCGGGTCGGGCGTCACCGTCGCTGCCGGGTTGTGCATGGGCTCGGTGGCGACCGACACCGCCGGCTCCATCCGCCTGCCGGCCACCATGTGCGGCATGGTCGGCTTCAAGCCTGGCTTCGGCGTCGTTTCAGTGGAAGGCGTCGACACGCTGGCGCGCTCGATGGACCATTGCGGGCCGATCGCCGCGCGGGTCGAGGATTGCCGCGCGCTGTATGCCGCGATGTCGGGCACCCGGGCGAAGCGCGCCCCCCGTTACCGAGTCCTTTGCCGGCATGCGGCTCGGCGTCTCCAGTTGCGGCTGGGGCCTGGGCGAAAAGCTGCGGCCTGAAATGGCGGCGGCACTGCAAGGCGCGCTCGACCTCTTCGCCTCTCATGGCGGCGAGGTCGTCAAACTCGACCTGCCACCGCTCGAAACCTTCCATGCCCCCGGCGCGGTGGTGATGATGGCCGAGATCGCGGCACAGTATGGCGACGAGGTGCGCGGCAATTTTTTCCGCTTTCGGCGAAATGTTCCGGGGCCGCGCGCTTGCGGGCGAATGTCTTGGTGCCGCCGACGTCATCTCGGCACGGACGCTGCGCGACATGCTGCGGCGAAAGGTGGACGACAGCCTAAACACTGTCGATGCGATCCTGATGCCTGGCGCGCTGGCATCGGCGGGACCGCTCAGGACCGTCGACAAGTTCTACTTCCTCGAAGAGCCGATCCCCAACATCCTGGCCAACCTGACCGGGCATCCCGCGCTCGCCTTTCCGTTCGGCAAGGCCGGCAACGGCATGCCGACGGGACTGCAGATCGTCGGTGCAGGCGGCACGGAAGACCGGCTGTTCGACATCGCCGCCACGTTCGAGCGGCTCGACCCCCGATCCGCTCAAGCTGCCGCCGCGCTATTTCAGCCGATAGACGCGCGGCGGCGGCCACACACCTCGAACCCCGCACCAGTCACTCCGATCGCCATGCCCAGGGCAAGCACCGCCCGCCGGCATGCCGGCCGCCGGCTGCGTTGCCGAGAAACGCGATAACAGCGCAAGAAGGCACGTCCTTGCCCGCAATCAGTATAGCGCTGCAATTGCGTGTCGCTGCCGAGATCAGCCAAACAGGATAAAGCCGCCCCCTGCACCAACACGCGGCCAGATTTTGCACTCTTGCGGCCGAACACTGTCATGCCGGTATCTGGGCGCAGTGTTGTATTTCCCGGATTCGATGCCACCCAGTCTGCCAGGACGTCGATCGCACAAGCTGGCTGCTTGTCATTTTTGGTATACTATATGCAAGAAATTGCCAGAAATCGTGATTGAACTGGACGACGAGGTGCCATTCATGAACGAAATTTCAGCAATCACGTTCTAAATTTTGTGCATTTTCAATAATTTACTGAGGAATCTGGCGACTTGTTCGACTCCCGCACGGCGTCGCCCGCAAAGTTGATCAACAATCGCTTGACAGCCGATTGCATACAATCCACTCTTCTGGCCGAGGGATGTGGCGGCCCGCACTATCAACGCAGCACAGACTGCGCGCATCAGGTCGATTTTGTTGTCTTTGGCGAATGGGTGGACCAATGAACTTACTGACGAAACTGGCAAGTAGCGCCGCCGTTGCGGCAATCATGGCACTTTCCCCGCTGTCGGCGCTCGCCGCCGACATCACCATCGCGATCGGATCGGAGCCTTCGACGCTCGATCCGCAGATACGCGACGATGGCGGCGAACGCGCCATCAACGACAATGTCTATGAGACGCTGATGGCGCGCACGCCCGAA
>CBDIHR010000001.1:0-290000 GCA_965279395.1 Aminobacter sp. | reverse complement strand
ACCTTTTGTATAATGGGTCAGCGACTTAGTGTGACGAGCAAGCTTAAGCCGGTAGGTGTAGGCGCAGCGAAAGCGAGTCTGAACAGGGCGTTCAGTTCGTCGCATTAGACCCGAAACCGAGTGATCTAGCCATGAGCAGGATGAAGGTAAGGTAACACTTACTGGAGGTCCGAACCCATAACTGTTGCAATAGTTCGGGATGACTTGTGGCTAGGGGTGAAAGGCCAATCAAACTCGGAAATAGCTGGTTCTCCGCGAAATCTATTTAGGTAGAGCGTCGACCGAATACCCCAGGGGGTAGAGCACTGGATGGGCTAGGGGATCTCACCGATTTACCAAACCTAACCAAACTCCGAATACCTGGGAGTACTAGTCGGCAGACACACGGCGGGTGCTAACGTCCGTCGTGAAAAGGGAAACAACCCTGACCTACAGCTAAGGTCCCCAAGTTATGGCTAAGTGGGAAAGGATGTGAGGATCCCAAAACAACCAGGATGTTGGCTTAGAAGCAGCCATCATTTAAAGAAAGCGTAACAGCTCACTGGTCTAAATAAGGGTCTTTGCGCCGAAAATGTACCGGGGCTAAAGCCATACACCGAAGCTTAGGGTTTGCAGCTTGCTGCAAGCGGTAGCGGAGCGTTCTGTAAGCTGACGAAGCGGCACCTGTGAGGGGCCGTGGAGGTATCAGAAGTGCGAATGCTGACATGAGTAACGTAAGGGGTGTGAGAGACACCCCCGCCGAAAGTCCAAGGGTTCCTGCTTAAAGCTAATCTGAGCAGGGTTAGCCGGCCCCTAAGTCGAGGCAGAAATGCGTAGACGATGGGAACCACGTTAATATTCGTGGGCCTGGAGGAAGTGACGGATCACGTATGTTGTGGGGTCTTATTGGATTGATCCCTGCAGCGGAGTGGTTCCAGGAAATAGCTCCTCCATTATAGACCGTACCCGAAACCGACACTGGTGGACTGGTAGAGTATACCAAGGCGCTTGAGAGAACTATGCTGAAGGAACTCGGCAAATTGCACGCGTAACTTCGGAAGAAGCGTGACCCTTTCCTGCGCAAGCAGGGTGAGGGTGGCACAGACCAGGGGGTAGCGACTGTTTATCAAAAACACAGGGCTCTGCGAAGTCGCAAGACGACGTATAGGGTCTGACGCCTGCCCGGTGCTGGAAGGTTAAGAGGAGAGGTGCAAGCTTTGAATCGAAGCCCCAGTAAACGGCGGCCGTAACTATAACGGTCCTAAGGTAGCGAAATTCCTTGTCGGGTAAGTTCCGACCTGCACGAATGGCGTAACGACTTCCCCGCTGTCTCCAGCATAGACTCAGTGAAATTGAATTCCCCGTGAAGATGCGGGGTTCCTGCGGTTAGACGGAAAGACCCCGTGCACCTTTACTATAGCTTTACATTGGCATTCGTAGTGGCATGTGTAGGATAGGTGGTAGGCTTTGAAGCCAGGGCGCCAGCCTTGGTGGAGCCAACCTTGAAATACCACCCTTATCTCTATGGATGTCTAACCGCGGCCCGTTATCCGGGTCCGGGACAATGTATGGTGGGTAGTTTGACTGGGGCGGTCGCCTCCTAAAGAGTAACGGAGGCGCGCGATGGTGGGCTCAGACCGGTCGGAAATCGGTCGTCGAGTGCAATGGCATAAGCCCGCCTGACTGCGAGACTGACAAGTCGAGCAGAGACGAAAGTCGGTCATAGTGATCCGGTGGTCCCGCGTGGAAGGGCCATCGCTCAACGGATAAAAGGTACGCCGGGGATAACAGGCTGATGACCCCCAAGAGTCCATATCGACGGGGTTGTTTGGCACCTCGATGTCGACTCATCGCATCCTGGGGCTGGAGCAGGTCCCAAGGGTATGGCTGTTCGCCATTTAAAGCGGTACGTGAGTTGGGTTCAGAACGTCGTGAGACAGTTCGGTCCCTATCTGCCGTGGGTGTAGGAATATTGAAAGGATCTGTCCCTAGTACGAGAGGACCGGGATGGACGGATCTCTGGTGGACCTGTTGTGGCGCCAGCCGCATAGCAGGGTAGCTATATCCGGACGGGATAACCGCTGAAGGCATCTAAGCGGGAAACCCACCTTAAAACGAGTATTCCCTTGAGAACCGTGGAAGACGACCACGTTGATAGGCCGGGTGTGGAAGTGCGGCAACGCATGAAGCTTACCGGTACTAATAGTTCGATAGGCTTGATCGTTCTCATTCCTAATGCTCATCTGACAAAGTCAGATGTCTTGTTCTCACTCACGCTTGTTCCGCCCTGCGGGCGGCGCTACGTGGGTGCGGCGCATCGGCGCCGACGGTCGGTCGACCTTGCGAAGCTTCGCTTCGAAGGCGCCAGGACCGAAGAACTGTAAAGGCACAACAAGACCAGCGAACAGCCCCGAGAGGCACCGGATAGAACCCTATTCGCTACTCTCTATTCGCTCACACAGCTTCTCGAAACAACGTGCGTTTTGCCGACCTGGTGGTTATGGCGGAGCGGCTGCACCCGATCCCATTCCGAACTCGGCCGTGAAACGCTCCAGCGCTGATGGTACTTCGTCTCAAGACGCGGGAGAGTAAGTCGCTGCCAGGTCTGCCAAACGCACGTTAAATCAAAACATCGCCAACTCGGAAACGAGCAACGCAATGTCGCAAATCTTCTCGATACAAAAATGGCCCGCCAACGGGTAGACGGGCCGCGTAAGCGGCCCTTTCCATTGGCGCTCTCTCGAAATCAGCCGGGCAAACGCCCATATGATCTCAAGGGAAAGCCCAAAGCTTCCGCAAGCGCAGCTTGCGTAAATGGTGGCGCGGGGTGGAGCAGCCCGGTAGCTCGTCAGGCTCATAACCTGAAGGTCACAGGTTCAAATCCTGTCCCCGCAACCAAATACACAAAAGCCCGCCGCGTGCGGGCTTTTGTGTATTTAGATGCTGGTGACGGTCGATCTGAAACCGCATCAGATCCCCGCAAGGAGGCAAAGCCGACAAAGCGGGACAAAAATGCCAAATCCTGTCACGCCAACCAATCATGCTAAACACTCCGAGCTCGATCGCGGGCGGTAAGCTTCGCTTCCCTGGCGATGGTAGCTCCTCGTCCGCACGCACCATAAGCTGAAGGGTACAGCTTCAAATCCTGTCCCACCAACCAACACTAAACAGCCCGCTCGGTGAAAACCGGCGGGCTGTTTTGCTATCGAAATCCTGCTCTCCGCCAATTTGAACCCAAAGCAGACCCCCGCAAAGCAGGCAACAGCCGACAAAGCGCGGCAAATCTTCGTCAAAATCACGAGCTCGTTGTCTGGCGTATCGATCTGCGCCGATGCTGGACACCGCTTGGCCGGCAATCGGTTCACTGGGTCGATTGCCTCGGCCGCGCCTCCTCGTCTTCACGAACCATAATCTGAGGGTCACAGGGTTCAAATCTTCCCCGCAACCAGCACAACATACGGCCCGCACGATGACCGGCCGGGCTGTTTTGCTATCGAGCGCCCGGGGACGCTCGATCCAAAACCGCAACTGCCAGAAGAGGGAGGCGGGAGGTGCCCACTGGAGCATTCAGTTCATCAGCACCGAGCGTCCACACGGCGCTTCGCCGAATCTGCTCAACATGAGGTCCGGCCGGGACAGGGAGCGAAGATGCTATTGCTCCAGGCCAGCGAGGCTGTGGTTTTGACCACGCCGACGCCGGGGAGATTCGGCTCGGTCTGATCGCCGCGGGGCGTCGCATAAGACAGGTCGGAATAGAGCCCGCCATAGGTGTGAAGCAGGCAGTAGCGCGCGAGATCCGCCTTGAACGCGTAGGGCGTCAGCGCGCGGTAAGCCTGCAGCACCGGTTCCGGGTAGTTCTCGGTGAGAAAGGCGACCAGCTCGTCATTGCCGTAGCGCTGGTACTCGGCGTCGGGGTAAGTCGACCTGAACGACTCGACGTTGCGGGCGAAGGTGTCGGTGGTCGCCACGGATGGCTGGTCGCCGTCGGTGATCATGATCTGGAAGAGCCGCAGCGGCTTTGTCGTCATCCATTCGCCCCTAGGATGCAGGCGTGCTCCGTAGCCGGCACGGTGCCGGCAGGCGCACAGCTCATCAGGGCAACCGTATCAGCCCTAGCGCCGGCCTGAGAAGGTCTGTCTGGCCGAGGCGGGCGAAGGGTCGCAGGGATCGGGCTCAGTTCGCCCTGCCCACGGCAGCTAGAACAGCTCGAAATCCCCCGATGACGCGCTGCCCTGCGGCGCGGAATTCTCACCCGCCAGGCGCGAGGCCAGGTCCGAAAGCGTGATCGCGGCGAGTGCCGCCTGCTGATCGATCTGCCAGCTGGGTGCTGTGGCCGCGCCGAGATCCGCAATATAGCCGGCTAAGCATCGAAGTTTCTGCTCGATATGGTCGAAGCTCTGCAGCGCCTGCGCATAATGCGGGTCGTTGGTGGCGAGCTGCCCGTTCTGTGTGGAAACCAGCGGATGCAGCCGTTCCACTTGCGCTGCGATGTCACTCAACTCGATGCTGACCCGTCCGAGCAGCTCGGACACGGGCGTATGGGGCTCATGGCAGAGAGTTTCATGGCAAAGTGCACTGGCATGCGAGGGCATGGCGGACGGCCTTTCAAAGAATCAGAAGAACTCGACGGAACCGCCAGATGGCGCGACCGGCGGCTGCTTGGGCGGAACCGGGGCGACGAAACCTTTGTCGCCGGAGAGCATGACCTGGCGGGCGCGGCCGGACAGCGGCCAGTACTCGACACGGCGGCCGCGATCTCCGCCGAGGTCGCCGCCAACGATGCTTATGCCTTCGTTGCGCAGGAAAGTCTCGGCAAACTCACCATTCATCGCGCCGATGTCCGAAAGGCCCTCGATGGTGCGGGCGCCGCCAAACAGCTTGGCCTCCAGCCGGTGGCGATGCGCGCCACGCTGCAGCAGACCGTTGACGAGAAGCTCCATCAGATGGACACCGTAGCTTTGGGCATCGAGCGACGAGCGGCCATTGGTGCCGGGCAGCAGGAAATGGTTCATGCCCCCGGTCCGGGCAAAGGGATCGCGGATGCAGGCGGCAACACAGGACCCCAGAATGGTCGTCAGCACGACGTCCTCCCGGTCGACCACGTGGTATTCGCCGCGCATGACAGTGATGCGGCTTTTGGTGACCAGGGTCACTTAAGCACTCCGACGATCGCTTCGATGGCCTTCTTGAGCGCCGGTATGGTGAACGGCTTGGTCAGGAAGTTGTTGACGCCGAGCGCTACGGCAGCTTCCAGCAACTGGCGATCGCCCTTGCCGGTGAGCAGGATGAACGGGGTCGTGCGGGTCGGGCCATAGGAACGGATCGCCTTCAGCAGCTGCAACCCGTCGAGCTTCGGCATATTGAAGTCGGAGATGACCATATGGCAGGGCTGTTCCATCATCATGCGAAGGGCCTGCTCGCCGTCCTTGGCGATGGCGATCTTGCGGATGCCCATCTCCTGCAGCGCATCGGTGATGAGCATGCGGCTGGTCGTCGTATCGTCGACGACGAGGACCTTAAAGTGTTCGAGGAAGGACATTTTTGACTCCATTGGAATTCGAGCGCGTCAGCGCGAGGATGTGAGAGGCGATCTTGTCCAGCGGCGCCTGCCGCTCGACCGCGCCGACTTCGAAGGCGACCCTGGGCATGCCGTAGACAAGGCTGGTGGCCTCGTCCTGGCCGAGCGTATTGGCGCCGGCCTGACGCATCTGCAGCAGCCCGGCAGCGCCGTCGCGGCCCATGCCGGTCAGGATGGCGCCGACGGCCTTGGAACCCGTCGCCCTGGCGACCGAGGCAAACAGCACGTCGACCGACGGCCGGTGACCGTTGACAGGATCGGTGCTGCGCAACCGGCAGCGCAACTGGCCGGGGCCCGAGATCTCGAGATGCGTGGCGCCACCGGGGGCGAGATAAACGTGCCCCGTCGTGAGTGGTGCGCCATCGACGGCCTCGCTGACATGCGGCCTCGACATGCGGTTAAGACGCTCGGCGAAGCTCTTGGTGAAGGCTCCCGGCATATGCTGGGTGATGACGGTCGGCGGACAGTTCTCGGGAAACTGCGACAGCACAGCAATCAATGCCTCGACGCCGCCGGTCGATGAGCCGATGGCAACGATCTTGCCGTTGGGCACATAGTCGGCATTGCCAGCCGGCTGCTCGCGCTGTCCGCTGGCCTGATGTGCGTTAACCGCCAACGGGCGAATCTGAGCCCGTGCCGCAGCTTTGACCGTAGCCTGCAACGCGCCGAAGGCCCGGTCGTCGCTGAACGACGCCTTGGAAATGCAGTCGAAGGCGCCGATCTCGAGTGCGGTGATCGTGGCTGTGGCATCCCGGCTGGTCAGGCTCGACACCATGATCACGGGCATCGGCCTCAGCCGCATGATCTTCTCGAGGAATTCGAGCCCGTTCATGTTCGGCATCTCGACGTCAAGCGTGATGACGTCGGGATTGAGTTCCTTGATCTTGGTACGGGCCTCCAGCGGGTCGGCGGCATGGCCGACGACCTCGATGGCCGGGTCGAGGCGCAGCACCGCCGAAAGCAGCGTGCGCATGGTGGCGGAATCGTCGACGATGAGGACGCGAACCGGCTTCATGCGGCGCCCTCGCGCAGCTTGTACGTGGTGATGCCCTCGGGCTGAAAGTCCGCGGTCGCCGGCCCAGAGACGCGCTCGGAATGGCCGATATAGAGGGTGCCACCTGCCGTCAGCAGCGGCACGAACCGGCTCCAGATCCGCGACTGCGTCGCCTCTTCGAAATAGATGACGACGTTGCGGCAGTAGATCGCCTGGAAGCGCCCCTTCATCGGCCATGCGCCGATGAGGTTGAGCTCGCGGAAGGCCACGATAGTGCGCATCTCGTCGGCGGCGCTGAAGGAGGTGCCGTCGCCCGAGCGGGACGGCGTGAACCAGCGCCGGCGCAGGTCTGGCGGCACCGGCCGCAACGCCGCCTCGCTGTAAATCCCCTCGCGGCCGAACGCGACCATGTTGGGGTCGATGTCGGTCGCCAGAACCCGAATGTCGTAGTTGGCGGCCTCGGGCATCAGCGACAGGATCGTCAACGCAATCGAATAGGGCTCGGCTCCATTGGAGCATGCCGCCGACCAGATCCTGACCCGGCCGCCACGCCGGGCCGCATCGAGAAGCGGAGGTAGTACCTGCTTTGCCAGGTGATCGAAATGATGCGGCTCGCGGTAGAAATTGGTGACGTTCGTGGTCAACGCCGCCAGCATCTTCTGGCGTTCGTCGAGCCCATCGCGCGAGGCGATGAGCGCGCAGTAGTCGCGGAAGCTTTCGAGGCCGAGAGCACGCAACCGCTTCGACAGCCGGGAGTAGACGAGTGCCGCCTTGGCCTCGGTGAGATGAATGCCGGCGTCGGCATGCAGCATCGCCGCGATCTGCCGCATGTCCTCGCCGGTGAGCACGAACTCACCGGCGACCAGGCTCTGGCGCTGATTGCGCGGCTTGTCGATTTGCAGGGTGGTCATGCCGCGATCGGCTCAAGCGTCGGCAGGACGTTGTCGAGCGCGATCAGGCTGATCATGCGGCCTTCGATAGCCAAAACGCCGCGCACGAAGGTCTTGGCCATGTCGGAGGCGACGTCGGGCGTCGGCTTGATGGCGTCGTCGGTGACCGACAGGATGTCGGACACCGCATCGACCAGAAGCCCCACCACCTGCGAGCCGACCTGCGCCACCATGATGACATGGCGCACCGTCGGTTCCGGTGGCTGGAAGCCGAGGCGGGCGGCGAGGTCGACGATCGGCAGGATCGCGCCGCGCAGGTTGATGACGCCGCGGACGTAAGGTGGCGACTTGGGCAGTACGGTCGCTGGTGCCCAGCCCCTGATCTCGCGCACCGACATGATGTCGACGCAGAATTCCTGCTCGCCGATACGGAACGCGATGAGCTCGCGGCTGCTGTTGTCGTGTTTGATCATGGCATCACCCTGCTGCTGCAAGAACGGGTTCAAGAATGGTCGCGTCGGACTGCGAATTGGCGATCACGGTATCGACGTCGATGATGAGGGCGACGCGGCCATCGCCGAGGATGGTTGCGGCGGCGATGCCCGGCACGTGCCTGTAGTTGGATTCCAGGCTCTTGATGACGACCTGGCGCTGGCCCTGGATCGTATCGACGAGCAGGGCGCTGCGGCGGCCGCCTTCGGTCTCTACCAGGATCGCCACGGCCGCCAACGGATCGGTGGCCGTGGTGCGGAAACCGAGCTCGCGGCCGACGTCGATCAACGGCGTGAAGGTATCGCGTATCGCGATGACCCGGGCGCCGCCGCCGAGGCCGCGCACATCGGCTGGCTTGGGCTGCAGCGTCTCGATGATCGCCGTCAGCGGCACCACCAGTGTCTGGTCGGCGACCGTTACCACCATGCCGTCGAGCACGGCGAGCGTCAGCGGCAGGCTCATGGTAAAGGTCGAGCCCTTGCCGGGCCTGGATGTGATCGACAGCCGACCGCCAAGGCCCTGGATCGAACGCTTCACCACGTCCATGCCGACGCCGCGGCCGGAGATGTTCGACACTTCGGACGCCGTGGAAAAACCCGGCAGGAAGATCAGATTGTCGATCTCCTCGTCGGACAGCGCAGCGTCGGCAGCAATCAGGCCCTTCTCGGCGGCGATCGCCTTGACCCGTGCGCGGTTGATGCCGGCGCCGTCGTCGGCAACTTCGATGACGATGCGGCCCGAACGGTGCATCGCCGACAAGCGCACCACGCCTTCGGCCGGCTTGCCGGCGGCGATGCGCACCTCGGGCTTTTCCAGCCCGTGGTCGATGGCGTTGCGGATCATGTGGGTCAGCGGGTCGTTGAGACGGTCGATCACCGTCTTGTCGACCTCGGTGCCCTCGCCGTCGGTGATCAGGCGTACTTGCTTGCCAGTCAGGCCGGCGACTTCGCGCACCAGGCGCGGAATGCGCTGGAACACCGACTTCACCGCCTGGGCGCGGATGGCCATGACGCAGTCCTGGATTTCGCGCGTCAGGTGCTCGAGTTCGTCGAGACCAAGGGCGACGGCGGAACCGGGCACGTGCCCGGCTTCCATGACGCGCTGCGACAGCATCGCCTGGTTGATGACAAGTTCGCCGACGAGATCGATCAGCCGGTCGACACGCTCGAGATCGGCGCGGATGGTCTGCGGAGCGCCGGCATTGGCATTGGCGCCGCCTTCGCTGTTTTTTGCTGCGGCGGCCTTGGCCGGCTGCGCCTCGATTTCAGCGACAGCCTCGCGTTCTTCAGCCAAAGGCAGCGGAATGATGTCAGCTGTCGCTGCCGGAAGAGACGTTTCATCTGCCTGGATGGAGCGGAGCAGGGCAGCGAATGCATCTTCGGTCGAGCCGGCGCCGGAGTCGGCATCGGCGTCTGCGTCGGCGGCCTGGATGGTCAGGCTGGAGTCCCATTCCACGAATTCGAAGACTTCGCGGATCGCGTCCTCGCCCTTCTCGGTGGTGAGCCGAATCGTCCATTCGAGATAGGCGCCCTCCGGATCGAGTTCGGCGAGCTGCGGCAGTGCGCTCGCATCGCAGCTGGTCTCCATCTGGCCGAGGCGTTCCAATTCGCGCAGCACCAGTGCCGTCTCGTTGCCCTTGGCATAGAGTTCGGGCCTGGGCTTGAACTTGATCGTGTAGCTATGCCCGGCGGTGGCCGGGGCGTCCGAAAAATCGAACGCCACGCTGACGGGCGTGAAGGAGAAGTCGCTCATGTCGTCTTCTTCTTCGGCGCCGGCATCCGCCCCGCCGGGGCTCAGTGCGGTGAGTTCAGTGACCAGCACTTCACTGCGCCCGCTGTCGACCGTCTGGCCATCGCGTGCCGCCGCCACGAGGTCCGCCAGAAGATCGGCGGCGCGCAGCATGACGGCCATGACGTCGGCTGTCGGTTCCAGCGCGCCGTTCCTGACATGGTCGAGCGTGGTTTCGAAGACATGGGCGAACTGCACCAGGTCTCCGAGGCTGAAGGCGCCAGCGCCGCCCTTGATCGAATGCACCGCGCGGAAGACCGCGTTCACGGTGTCGGATTCGGCTTCCCCGCGTTCCATCGCGAGAAGGCCAGTTTCCAGTTCGGCGAGTTGCTCCTCGCACTCCTGGAAGAAGGTCTGCTTGACCGCTGTCATTGCATCCACGGACATGTCTCCCAATTCAGGCCGACACGCGGCGGATGGCATCGACCAGCTTGGCCGGATCGAAAGGCTTGACGATCCAGCCTGTCGCGCCGGCACGACGGGCGCGATCCTTCTTTTCGGCATCGCTCTCGGTCGTCAGCACCAGGATCGGAATGCCGCGATAGGTTTCGTCGGCCCGCACATGCTCGATGAAGCCGAAGCCATCCATCCTGGGCATGTTGATGTCGGTGACGATGACCCTTGGGGTCTCGCTTTTCAGCACCTCGAGGCCATGGACGCCGTCCTCGGCTTGAATGACCCGGTAGCCGGCTTGCGTCAGCGCCAGTTTCAACATCTCGCGCATGGTGCGAGAATCATCGACGGTCAAAATGGTCGCGCTCATTCCGGCATCTCCTCCCTGGTGAAATCCGCTTGCGAGAAGCCCAGGAGCCGCAGGCCTTCGACGAAGCCGGGCGTCAGGTTGGTGAAGGAGAGCGCGGTTTCATCCGCGCTCCAGGTTTGTTGCGCCGACAGGAGAACCTGTAGGCATTGACCGCCGATCCGCTCCACGCGCGAGGCATCGATGGTCAGCGCGGTTCTGCGCATTGCGAGCAGGCTTTCGGTCAGTGGCGCTGCCGCCCTGAGGTCCAGCACTGCCGCAAGCTCGAGTATCCGTTGCGATGGATCGGACACGGGGGTCATGGCTGGCTCAGAACTCCTGCCAGTCGTCGGCCGCCGGAGCGATCGCACGGGCCGCGGAAGAACCGAAGCTCGACGACGCGACCTTCAGTTCGGGCCGAGGAGCGCGGGCCGGAGACTTTGAGCTTGACGGACGACCGGAGGACTCGACGACCGAGAGCTTGCCGAGCCGGAAGGTGCTGATCTGGCGCGACAGCTCTTCGGTTTCCTGGGACAGCGAGTGGCTTGCGGCAGTCGATTCCTCGACCATCGCGGCGTTCTGCTGGGTGACCTGGTCCATCTGGTTGACCGCCGAGTTGACTTGGTCGAGACCGGTCGATTGCTCGTGAGCGCTGGCCGCGATGTTGGTGACGACGGCATTGATTTCGGCCACCTGGAGCACGATGCGCTCCAGTGCCCTGCCGGTTTCAGCAACCAGCTTCACGCCTTCGCCGACCTGGGTCGTCGATGCAGAGATCAGGCTCTTGATTTCGCGAGCGGCTTCCGCCGAACGCTGGGCCAGTGCACGCACTTCCGAGGCAACCACGGCGAAGCCGCGTCCAGCATCGCCGGCACGAGCCGCTTCGACACCGGCGTTGAGCGCCAGAAGGTTGGTCTGGAAGGCGATCTCGTCGATTACACCGATGATGCGGCTGATCTGCTCGGACGACTTCTCGATCGTGCCCATGGCGTCGATCGCCTTGCGCACCACGACGCCGCTGGTCTCTGCATCGGTCTTGGCCGTCGAAACGACATCACGGGCATGGACTGCACCTTCAGCCGTCTTCTTGACCGTCGCGGTGATCTCGTCGAGCGCCGCAGCGGTCTCTTCGAGGCTTGCGGCCTGCTGTTCGGTGCGGCGCGACAGGTCGTCGGCAGCAGTGTAGATCTCGCCGGTGCCGGCGTGGATCGCTTTGACGGAGGATGTGATGCTGAGCATCGTCTGCTGCAGCTTCTCGACCGACTCGTTGAAGTCCTGCCGCAGCTTGACCAGCTTGTCAGGGAACGGTGCGTCGATGCGGTGCATCAGGTCGCCCTTCGACAGGGCGTCGAGGCCGTTGCCCAGGGCCGAGATCGCAACCATGTCCTGGCGGTCTTCCTCGGCCTTCTGCGCGGCGCGCAGTGCAGCCTCTTCCTCAACGCGGCGGCGCGTTTCGGCAGCTTCTGCCTCAAGACGAACCTTCTCGATCGCAGCGTCCTTGAAGGTCTGCACGGCAGACGCCATCTGGCCGACTTCGTCCTGGCGGCCGATGGCTGGAACGACGACCTTGAGGTCACCGGCGGCCAGGCTGCGCATGGCATGCGTCATGTTGTTGACCGGCGTTGCGATCTGGCTCGACAGCCACAGTGCGATGACGATCAGGATGGCGATCGTCACGCCAGCGCTGCCGGCCTGCAGATACTGTGCCGTCGCGATGGCATCGTTCTTGACGATGGCGGTCTCTTCTTCCCACTTGGTGATTTCAGCCTGCATGTCCGTGATCGACTTGCGAACGGTCGCCTGCACTTCTGAGGCCCGGACTGAGGTCCCGCGGTCGCGTCCCTCGGCGTAAGTCGCCTGATTGCCGGCGAGTTGCACCATCGGATCGCCAACTTCGGCGCGCCAGTTCTCGGCCATTGCCCTGAAGTTTTCGATCGAGGCGATCACGGCCTTGTTTTCGATAGGCATGTCGAGCGCATCGTCGATCGTCTTGTTAACGTTCTTCGAAGTCTCGTGATAACGCTTGGCTAGGTCCTCCCTGAGGTTCAGCAGGTAGGTGCGTCCGATGTTGGACCGGTCGAGATGGAGTGCCTCGGCCTTGCCGACGGTAGACAGCACGCGGCTGGCCACCTGGAGTTCCGCGCTGGCGGCCTCGAGCTGGTTGAGAGCGCGCATCATCAGCAGGCCGACGACGATGCTGACGACTACGACCGCCGAGAAGGCGAGAACCAGCTTTCGCGTGATGCTGAGATTGGTGGCCGAAAAGGCCCGTCCCTGCGGCGGCGCGCTGTAGTGGGTTGATGTTGGGTCGAAGGTGATACTCATTGGGCGTTCCTTGCCGTCGAGATAGCGAAGCTGGTTGCCCGCAGGTCCTTGATGCCGGCAAAGCCCGGCCGCTTGGCGAAAGGCTTTTCGGGCCTCTTGCCTGTGAAGACATGCGGTATGTGATTAGGGAGATGCTGCCGGCGGCGTCGCCAGCGCTTGAATTCTTCGAAAATGGAGGAGATCTAAAAGAAGGTTCTCAAACGTTGTTTGTTAGAAACTGCTCATGTGTTGCCTGTGTATTCCATTCCCCGAGAGCGCCGACAGGAACCCCTCCCTGTACTTAAAAATTTAGCAATCTCGTTGACTCGACGTATTCAGAAGAAATTACCCAAGTGTAAATGACCGCAACACTGCCAAGGCTTCGAGTCTTCAGTACTTGTACGGCAAGAGTCTTCGGCGCCCCAAAAGCAATGTCTGGAAGTTAAGCTGTCGGTATTGAGGATGATCGGCTTAAGATAATCCAGTACTCTTGCAAGGTTATACGCCAGTTGAATCCGCCTCGATCCTAGTCGGGGGCGGTTCATGCAAGCCGCCGCTGACAGTCGAGTCCGCTGCCTTTCCGGCTTTGTCGAACGGTTGCTGCCGGATGACTCAACGGAAAGGCGGCTATCGATCTGCCTCATTCTTGCCTTTCTTGGCGGTGGACTTGTTAGAGTTCAGAGGCCGATGTGCTGCGAAGTTCCACAGAGTCACGCGAATTTTTTTGCGCGATGGCACTTAAGTTGACCTTGAGTCACGCGACCTGTTGCGATGTCTGCGCGCGCCGGTTGTGAGCCGATTATGCAACTCGCCGAACAAGGGGAATCATGGAGTGGAGGCCCTGCCTCGGGCCGCATGCGGCCCTCTTCTCACAGTTGAATCTCAGCGAGTTTTACTTCCTGTTTAGTTGCAATGCGTGCTGTTAGAGGCAGCCACAGAAGGTTTGTGCACAAATGAAAGTGCCGCCGTAGAAGGTTTGTACACAAACGAAAAAAGGCGCCGGCTACAGCCGACGCCTTCTCCTCATTGGCGCTGGTGATGCCCGGTGCCGTCGGCTCAGCCGATGCGCTGGCCGCTCTTCGGGTCGAAAACATGCAGGTCGGAGGCCAAGACCGACACACGAACCGTATCCTCCGGCTTCACCGCGACCCGCCCCATTGCAAAGACACAAACCTGCTGGCCGGCGAGCCTGGCATAGAACTGTGTCGACAGGCCCAGCGGCTCGACGACCTCGACCTGGACCGAGATGTCGCCGTCGGCGGCAACGCGCATGTGCTCGGGCCGCAGCCCGATGCTCACCGCGTCTCCGTCGGCGACCGGCAGGCTCGCCAGTACGGGCAAATTCTGGCCGTCGGCCAGGACGGCGGCCGCGTTGCCGCCAGTTCGCCGGATGGTCGCCGGCAGGAAGTTCATGCCGGGCGAGCCGATGAAGCCGGCCACGAACGCATTGGCCGGCCGGTCATAGAGTTCGAGCGGCGCGCCGACCTGTTGCACCACGCCGTCATGCATGACGACGATACGGTCGGCCATTGTCATCGCCTCGACCTGGTCGTGGGTGACATAGACCGACGTCGTCTTGAGTTGCTGGTGCAGCGCCTTGATCTCGGTGCGCATGTGCACGCGCAGCTTGGCGTCGAGGTTGCTGAGCGGCTCGTCGAACAGGAACACTTTTGGATCGCGCACGATGGCGCGACCCATGGCGACACGCTGGCGTTGACCCCCGGAGAGCTGGCGCGGCAGGCGGGCCAGCAGCTTGTCGAGGCCGAGCCGGTTGGCGGCACCGTTGACCCTGGTGTCGATCGCACCCTTCTCGGCTTTCCTGAGCGCCAGGCTGAAGCCCATGTTCGAGGCGACGTTCATGTGCGGGTAGAGCGCGTAGGACTGGAACACCATGGCGATGTCGCGGTCCTTGGGCGCGACGTCATTGACCACGCGCTCGCCGATGCGGATTTCGCCGGCCGACACCTCTTCCAGCCCGGCGATCATGCGCAGCAGCGTGGACTTGCCGCAACCGGAGGGCCCGACGAGCACGACGAACTCGCCGTCCGATATCTCCAGGTCGACGGCCTGCAGCACGTTGAGCGAACCATAGTCCTTCTGGACCTTGTTGAGCGTAACGGAAGCCATGGTTCTATCCTTTGACGGCGCCGGCGGTCAGGCCGGTCACGAGATAGCGTTGCAGGAAGGCGAAGAAGATGCAGACCGGGATGAGCGCCAGGATCGACGCCGCCATCATCTGCCCCCAGTCGACGGCAAACTTGCCGATGAAGGTCAGCAGGCCGACGGCAAATGTCTTCTGGCCCTCGCTCGAGATCAGCATCAGCGCAAACAGAAGCTCGCTCCACGCCGCGGTGAAGACGAAGCCCAGCGTCGCGCCCATGCCTGGCAAGGTGAGCGGGATGATGATCTGGCGCAGCGCCTGGAAACGCGTGCAGCCGTCGATCATCGCCGCTTCCTCTAGGTCCTTCGGGATGCCGTCGAAGAAGGACTGCATCAGGAAGGTGGCAAACGCGGTGTTGAAGGCGGTGTAGATGATGATCAGCCCGGTCAGGCTGTTGGTCAGGCCGAGTTCGCCCATGATGCGGTAGATCGGCGGAATGACCATCACCAGCGGGAAGGTCTGGGTCAGCAATAGCGCGATGGCCACTGTCGTCTTGCCGCGGAAGGAAAAGCGCGACATGGCGTAACCGGCGCCCGAGGCGATGACTGTCACCAGGATGGCGGTGGTTACCGAAACCAGCACGCTGTTGAAGAAATAGAGCGGAAAATCACTCGCCTTGAGTACGGTGACATAGTTTTCGAAGGTGGTCGCCGACGGCCACAGCGTAATGCCGTCCGAATAGAGCAGCGATTGCGGCGTGACCGAGATCTTCAGCGTCCAGTAGATCGGAAACAGCGCGAACACGACATAGGCGCCGATCGCGCCATAGAGGCCGATGCCGCCGAGCAGGCGCGCGGAAGTCGAACGTCCGGCAATCATCACGAATTCCTCGCGAGCGAGCGGCGGATGCCGATGAGCACGACCGCATAAAGGATGAGCAGTACCAAAAGCAGAACGGCGACGGCTGAGGCGTAGCCCTTGTCCAGCGATTTGAAGGCGCTGACATAGATGTAAGTGGCGACCGTGTTGGTGGCGCCGGCCGGGCCGCCTGCGGTCATGACGAAGATCAGGTCGGCGAAGGTCGCGATCCAGATCGTGCGCAGCATCACGGTGATGGCGATCGTCGGTGCCAGGAAGGGCAGCGTCACCTTGGAAAACCGCTGCCACGGCGATGCGCCGTCGATCGCCGCCGCTTCATGCAGCTCGGACGGGATCGACTTCAACGCGGCCAGCAGCGTGATGGCGAAGAACGGCACGCCGAACCAGACATTGGCGATGATGGGTCCCCACATGGCGGTGGCAGGATCGGAGAGGATGCTTGTCGGCTCCGCCTGCAGTCCGAGCGCATGAAGCCAATGCGGCAACGGCCCGACGATGGGGTTGAACAGCCATGCCCAGGTCAGGCCGGACAGGAAGGATGGCACCGCCCAAGGCAGGAACACCACCGCCTGAACGACCTTGCGTCCGAAGAACGGCCGGTCGAGCAGCAGCGCCAGCCCGAGGCCGAGGAAGAACTGGAAGAACAGACTGCCGACCGTCCACCACAATGTGTTGTACAGGGCCTGCCCGAGCAGCGGGTCCGAGAACATGGCCTGGTACTGGCCGAGGCCGACATATTCCGACTTGAAGGCCGAGAACTTGCGGAACGAATAGCTGATGCCGACGATCAGAGGCACCAGCAGCACCGTCACCAGCAGGATCAGCGCCGGGCCGAGATAGAGCCACGGCTCGAGGCCGGGCACGCCGGATCGTCTGCGTCCCGTTTTTAGGGGGGATCTCAATGTGGTGACTGCTGTGGTCATGGCGATTACTTTCGACATGGCGAAAAAATCGCCCCCTCGCGCGCGGCCTCGTCTCCAAGGGGAGAAAGGGCTTGGCGGCGATGCCGGCATGACCGCGTGTCGGTCGGCGAGGGGGCAGCAAGGGAGCCCTGACAGGGCGTGGTTGGCGGGACATCGCTGCCCCGCCATGGCCATTACTTCTTGTTTTTGGCCATCCAGTCTTGCTGTTCCTTGGTCAGGAACGCCGACCATTCATCGGCGATCTCCTTGGCCGTACGCTGGCCAAGCAGCACTTCCTGGAAGTTCTTGACCGAGACCTGGTCATAGAAGTTGCCGAGGTTTTCGAGATGCACCGGCGGAGTCACGAACTCGAACTTGTCCGGATTGCTCAGCTCGTCGAACCAGCCCTTGAACTGCTCGGTCTTGAAGTGCGGGTCGTCGGCAGCGCTGGTGTGGATGGGCAGCACGCCCACTTCCTTGGCCCAGCCGATGTTGTTTGCCGGCGAAAGCAGGCTCGACATCAGCTTCCAGGCGTCTTCCTTGACATCCGAGTTGGCGAACATCGACCAGCCGGCATAGCCGAGCGTCGGATAGGACTTGCCCGACGGCCCGGTCGGCATCGGCGCAACCGCGAAGTCGTCCGGGCTCATCTTCTCGGCAATGCCGATCAGCGCGTCCGGATCCTGGTCGAGCATCGCGCAGGTGCCGGAGTAGAAACCGGTGACGATCTCGTTGAAGCCCCAGCTGACGCTGTCCTTGGGGGCGTAGCCATTCTTGTAGATCTCGGCCAGCATCTCCAAGCCCTTGACCGAGCCTTCCTCGTTGAGGGTCGCCGTACCGTCTTCCTTGAAATAGCCGCCCTTGCCGTTGGCGATGTTCATGAACATCTGCACGCCGTTGAAGCCACCGGGGCCGCCGCGCAGGCAGTAGCCGTACTTGCCGTTGATCGCCGAGATCTTCTTGTTGGCGTCCATGAATTCGTCGAGCGTCGTCGGCGCGTGGTCGAGGCCGGCTTCCTTGAACAGCTTCTTGTTCCAGAACATGGCGCGCAGATAGTAGCCGTAGGGCAGCATGTACTGCTTGCCGTCGACAACCGAGCCGAACTGCTTGGCGCGGTCGCCAAGCGTCGCGGCGTCGCCCCATTTGGCCATGTAAGGCGTGAGATCCTCGAGCTGGCCGTTGGTGCCGTAGAGGCCAAGCCAGCGTTCGGGCATCTCGACGATGTCAGGGGTGTCGCCAGCCTGCACCATGGTCAGGAACTTTTCGAAGGCCTGGCCCCAGGGCAGCGACACGAGCTCGACCTTGACGCCAGGATTTGCGGCTTCGAACTCGGCGATCTGCTTCTTCAGGAACTCGGTACGCGGCGGGCTGGTGATGACCTCGACCATCTTGATGGTCGAGTCGGCCAGCGCCGATCCGGTCGACAATGCGAGGCCCAGGGCTGTCGCGAACAACAGGTTGTATTTCTTCATTCCAGTCACTCCCATTCTTGGATTTGAAGTTATTTTCTTTTTGCTCCCTCAAAGGCTCGGCTGACGTCGGCCCAGAGATCCTCCACATTTTCCAGCCCGACATTCAGCCTGATGGTCCGCGGGCTGACCCCGAACCGGCCGATGGAATTGGCATCCGGCGTCTGCTGCAGCGAGGCGAGCGCCGGCACAACGAGGCTTTCATGTCCGCCCCAGCTGACGCCGATGCGGAACAGCTTCAACGCGTCGGTGAAGGCCGGCACGTCGATGTCGTCGGTCACCTCGAAGGAGAACAGGCCGGCATAGCCGGCGAGCGTCTTCTTGCCCGGATGGTTGGAGAAGGCGGGATGGTTGACGCGCTCGACATGACCATGGCCCTTGAGCCGCTCGGCGATGGTGAGCGCGCTCTTCATGTGGTGCGGCAGCCTGAGCGGCAGCGTGCGCAGGCCGCGCAGCAGAAGCCAGGCCTCGAACGGCGACAGCTTGGCGCCGAGATAGGGATAGGTCCGCTCGTTGATGCGGCGGATGTGCTCGACTGACCCGGCAACGACGCCAGCGACAGTGTCGCTGTGGCCGCCGAGATACTTCGAGGCCGAATGCATGACCAGGTCGACGCCATGCAGGATCGGCTTCTGGAACAGCGGCGTCGCCCAGGAATTGTCGATGACGCTGACGATGCCGCGCGCCCGCGCCATGGCCGTCAGCACCTCCAGGTCCTGCAGCTCGAACATCATCGACGTCGGGCTTTCGAGATAAAGCATCGCCGCACCCGGCAATGCCGCCGCCACCGCCTCGGGATCGGAGCCGTCGACATAGTCGACCTTGATGCCGAGATGCGGCAGAAGCCGCTCGAACAGCCGATAGGCGTCGCCATAACAATTGCGGACAGCGACGATGCGTTCGCCCGCGCCGACAAACGCCAGCACAGTCGAGCTGATCGCCGCCATGCCGCTGGAAAAGCCGCGTGCGGCCTCAGCCCCTTCGAGAGCGGCAATCTTGCTTTCGAACTCCATCACCGTCGGGTTGTTGCCGCGCGAATAGATCGGCTTGCTGCTGCGGCCGGCAAAGACATCGGCCATGTCGGCATAGCTGTCGAAGGTGAACAGCGAGGTCTGGTAGATCGGCGGAACGACGGCGCCGCCGGGAAATGGCTCGTCATGGGCAAGCAAGGTTGCTGCCTCGGCAATGAAATCCCGCTCGAAGTCGTTGCTCATCGGTTGCCTGCGCGTTTGAGATTGGCGTCGCCGCGGCGAAGGTCGGCTTCGACGGTGGCGATCAGCTTCAGGGCCTCGCTGCGCGCGCCTTCTGCATCGCGTGCTGCGATCCGTTCGTAGATCGTGCGGTGGTAGGGAAAGCTGGCGTGGCCGAAGTCGCGCACGCCGAGTGGATGCTCCCAGAAGCGGTGGAACAGCTCGTGCATCGCGGAGATGATCTGCTCGAACAGCGGGTTGCCCGACACGCGGTAGATCGCCTGGTGGAAATCCCAGTCCTCGTCGGACGACATGCCGGCGCGGGCATGGAAGGCTTCCTCCATCGTCTCGAGCTTCTGGCGGATGAGTTCCAGTTCGGCTGGACCGGCGCGCAGGGCGCACAAAGCCGCCGCCTCCGCCTCGAGCCCGCGGCGGATTTCCAGCGTGTGCATCAGGCTGCCGAAGTCGTTGCCCGAAGCGAATGTCAGCGGCAGATGCAGCATGTCGCGCGACACCGCTGCCTTGAGATAGGTGCCGCTGCCCTGGCGGCGCTCGACAAGGCCGAGCCCTTCCCACCGCGTCAACGCCTCGCGCACCGTGGTGCGGCTGACCTTGAGCCGCTCGGACAGGACGCGCTCCGTCGGCAGCCGGTCGCCGGGCTTGAGGTCCTCCTGCATGACGAAATCCGCCAGCACGTTGAGCACCGCATCGTCGCGCGCCGTGGCTTGAAGGGGAGGCAGATCGAACACGCCAGCATTTCCAATTGGTACAATGGTCCAACCAATTTCTGCATAGGCTGTGGTCGGCTGTCAATTGCAAATGTCAGGAAACTTCAGGAGTGACCGCCGGCGTCCTGCCTGCCGGGAGGTGCGAGGCGGCGTCTGGTTGCGCAAAGACCGTACCGAAAACAGCCATCGGCGGGTGCGGGTTCAACGCTTTGGCTGGTGACCAAGGCCCGAGCGAAAGTGCATGAAATCAAGCGGTTGGGCCACGCACGAGCACACGGCTGCATGGACAGGCAAGCGCGCCGTGCCCGAGGCGAGCGGGGTTCGTTACTGTCCTCTGAGACGGTAGCAGTCTAGACGATTCCGCCGCTGCCGCCGACCACTGCTGGGCGTTCCGCCGCGACCTTGGCGCGATAGCCCGCCGCGCGATACGCGGCGACGGGATCGATGGCACCGCCAGACTTGAGCCGCGCCATGGCAAGGATCGGCTCGACATCGGTGCGGTAGGCAACTTTAAGCGTCTGGGTCGCCATCAGCGCGTCATTGGCATCCTGGAAACCTTCCAGCGCCTTGCGGTCGACCAGCAAGGCCGTCGCATAGGCGCGCTGGACTTCCACTGCCGACAGCATCAGGCTTTCGATCGGGTCGGTGACGTTGTGGCTCTGATCGAGCATATGGGCGGGGTTGAAACCGTCGGCGTGGTTGAGCTCTGCGTCGACCAACTCATTGAAGACGAGAAACAGCCGGTACGGGTCGATCGAGCCGGCATCGAGGTCGTCGTCGCCATATTTCGAATCGTTGAAATGAAAGCCGCCGAGTTTCTTGAACTGGATCAGCCGCGACACGATCATCTCGATGTTGACGTTGGGCGCGTGGTGGCCAAGGTCGACGAGGCAGAATGCCTTCGGCCCCAACTCCTTGGCGATGATGTAGTTGGTGCCCCAGTCCTGCACGACCGTCGAATAGAAGGCTGGCTCGTACATCTTGTGCTCGGAAAACAGCCGCCAATCGTCCGGCAGGGCGGCATAGATGTCGCGCATCGAATTGAGATAGCGCTCGAAAGCCCTGGCGAAGTTGACCTGACCGGGGAAATTCGAGCCGTCGCCGATCCAAACAGTCAGCGCCTTCGAGCCGAGGGGCTTGCCGATCTCGATGCATTCGAGATTGTGCTCGATGGCCTGCTGGCGCGTGCCGGCGTCGGAATGCGACAGCGAGCCGTATTTGTAGGAACGCTCCTGATCCTTGGCGTCGGAGAAGGTGTTGGAGTTCATCGCATCGAAGCCGAGGCCGAAGCGGCTCGCCGCCTGCTTGAGCCTGTTGGCGTCGGCCTTGTCCCAGGGGATATGCAGCGAAACTGTCGGCGTCGCCTTGGTCAGCTCGTTGATGACGGCGCAGTCCTCGATCTTGTCGAAGATGTCGCGCGGTTCACCAGCACCCGGAAAGCGGGCGAAACGCGTGCCGCCGGTGCCGACACCCCAGGACGGGATGGCGACGCCGAAATTCTGGACCTTGTCGCGGATGGCGTCGATGGCGATGCCGCGCCGCTCGAGCTGCTCGCCAAGCGTGTCGTAGTCGCGGGCAAGGTTGCCTTCACGCGCGGTGTTGTCGTTTTCGACGACGGTCTTATCGATCACATGTTCCATCGGCCGTTCCTCCCGTCCTGAACCGTTAGCGCGTAAAACTCTGCGCGTTGCCGGCGTCGACATTGATGATGTTGCCGGTCGATTTGGCCGACATGTCGGAGGCGAAGAAATAGATCGCCTCGGCAATGTCTTCGGGGAATACCGAGCGCTTCAGCATCGAGCGTGAACGGTAGTGCTCCTCCAACTCGTCGGTCGACATGTTGTAGGCAGCCGCACGCTGTTCCTTCCACTCGCCTGTCCAGATCTTGGAGCCGCGCAGCACCGCGTCAGGATTGACGACGTTGACGCGGATCTGCTCGCCTGCACCCTCCAGCGCCAGGCAGCGCGCGAGGTGGATTTCTGCAGCCTTGGCCGTGCAATAGGCGGCGGCATTGGGCGAGGCGGCAAGACCGTTCTTGGAGGCGACGAAGACGACGTTGCCGCCGATCTTCTGGGTGCGAAACAGCTTGAACGCCTCGCGCGACACCAGGAAATAGCCTGTCGCCAGGATATCCATGTTCTTGTTCCACAGAGCGAGCGTCGTCTCTTCGATCGGCGCGGACGAGGCGAGGCCGGCATTGGACACCAGGATGTCGATACCGCCGAACTCGATCGCCGTGTGGGTGAAGCCTGATATGACCTGCTCCTCGCTGGTCACATCGATCCGGACGGGGCGGACGAAGTCCTTGCCGAACGCCTTGGATAGCTCCTGCTCGGCGGCTTCAAGGGCGGTCTGGTCGATGTCGGCCAGCACCACGCAAGCGCCTTCGCGCAGCAGCCGCGCCGCCGTTGCCTTGCCGATGCCTCCGGCGCCACCGGTGACAAGTGCTACGCGCCCAGCCAGCGATTTCGGCTTGGGCATGCGCTGCAGCTTGGCCTCTTCGAGCAGCCAGTATTCGATGTCGAAGGCCTCCTGCTCGGGCAAGCCGACATAGGTCGACACCGTCGAGGCGCCGCGCATGACGTTGATGGCGTTGACGTAGAACTCGCCCGAGATGCGCGCGGTGGCCTTGTCCTTGGCAAAGGTGATCATGCCGACGCCGGGCACGAGATAAACAACCGCATTGGGGTCGCGGATGGCGGGCGAGTCGGTGCGCTTGCAGCGCTCGTAATAGGCGGCATAGCCCTTGCGGTATTGCTCGACAGCCTCGGTGAGGCCGGCCAGCGTCTCGTCGATGTCCGGCGTTGCCGGATCGAAATCGACAACCAGCGGGCGGATCTTAGTGCGCAAGAAGTGATCGGGGCAGCTGGTGCCGAGTGCGGCGAGGCTTTCGAGTTCGTTTGAACCGACGAATTCCAGCACCGCGTTCTGGTCGTCGAAATGGCCGACCTTCGGCTCCGACGCCGAAATCAGGCCACGGATCGCCGGCATTAGCTTCGCAGCAACGGTGCGCCGCTCGGCTGCCGACAGCGTCGGGCGAGCGATGCCGCCGAAGATCGTCTTGCCGGCGGTGTTCTGCTCGAACCATTCGATGGCACGGTTGATGATGCGGATGGTGGTTTCGTAGCTGTCCTTGGCGGTATCGCCCCAGGTGAACAGGCCGTGGCTCTCGAGCACGACACCCGTGGCATCTGGATTTTCGAGACAGAACTTTTCCAGCCACAATCCCAGCTCGTAGCCGGGCTTCTTCCACGGCAGCCAGCCAATCTCGCCACCGAAGATGTCCCTGGTCAGCTCGCGGCTGTTGTTTGAAGCGGCAATGGCGATGATTGCGTCGGGATGCATGTGGTCGACATGCTTCTTGGGCACATAGGCGTGCAGCGGCGTGTCGATCGAGGCTGCGCGTGGATTGAGGTTGAACGTGCAGTGCGGCAGGTAGCCCACCATCTCGTCTTCGAACTCGACGCCGCGATAGAGCTGCTTCAGGCCGTTCAGCTTGTCCTGGTAGAGCGTCGAGAAGCCGTCGAGCTTGATCGTGCCGACGTCGCCGCCCGAGCCCTTGACCCACAGCACCTCGACCATGGCGCCGGTAAGCGGGTCCTTTTCCATCACCTTTGCCGAGGTGTTGCCGCCGCCAAAATTGGTGATCCGCTTGTCGGAGCCGAGCAGATTGGAGCGATAGAGCAGGCGCTGCGGCTCGCTCATGGCGGCCGCCTTCGCGTCATCCCAGAGGTTGGCGAGGCGCGAGCTGGAGCGCGTTTCTGACATGTCGGATCCTCCCGGTGCACACGAGATGGCGGTGCTGTGATAGGGTGTCAAAATCACACGACCGGCCGCGACGTGTCAATCAGAAACGATCAATATCGATCACGATGCACTGCACAATGAAAATATTTGATTGGAAATGATTGACACTGCGCGGTTGCGGTGAGTTAATGGTCATGCAGGGAGGAACCATGCACGAAAAAGAACGCCATCGGATCATTCTGTCCGCCGTCCAGGAAAAGCCTGTGGTGACGGTGCAGGAGCTGGTCGATCTGACCTCGTCGTCAGAGGCGACGATCCGGCGCGATATCGCGGCCCTCCATGTCCAGAAGCGCCTGCGCCGGGTGCGCGGCGGCGCCGAAGCAATCACCCCGCCGCAGTTTGTCGGCCTTGCAGGCCGCCCCTTCAGCGTCAACGAGACACTCAACGCCTCCAAGAAGCGGGCCATCGCCCGCGAGGCGGTGGAATTGTGCAAGGACGGCGAGCCGATCATCATCAATGGTGGCACCACCACCTTCCAGATGGTGCACTTCCTGACCAACCGGCGCATGCCGATCTTCACCAATTCGTTCCCGATCGCCGAGCACCTGCTCAAGCACTCCAAGAACACGGTGATGTTGTCGGGTGGCACGATCTATCGCGAGCAGAACATCATCCTGTCGCCCTTCGACAACGACGTGACGCGCAACTTCTATGCCCGGCGCATGTTCATGGGCGCGCAGGGGCTCGGGCCGCTCGGCCTGATGGAAGGCGACCCGCTGCTGATCCAGGCCGAGCAGAAGCTGATCGACCAGGCTGACGAACTCGTCGTTCTGGTCGACTCCTCGAAGTTTAAGCAGCGTTCGAGCCTGATCCTGTGCGGGCTGGCGCGGATCGCCACCGTCATCACCGACGAGGGCATCGAGGACCGCGAGGCCACTATGCTGGAGAACGCCGGCGTGACGCTGGTCGTCGCCAAGAGCCAGGTGAGGAATACCGAGGAATCTTCGCTGCAGGCATGAGGGATGGCCCCGCGCCGCAGTGCTGATGGAATGCAACGCTCTAGGGAGGAAACGATGAGCATTCTGAGGAAACTGATGGTTGCCGCAGCACTGTCGGCCGCCATGTTCGCCACTGCCGCGCATGCCGAAAACGTCAAGATAGCCCTGGTGGTGAAGTCGCTCGGCAACGGCTTCTTCGATGCCGCCAACAAGGGCGCCCAGGAGGCGGCCAAGGAACTCGGCGATGTCGAGGTGATCTACACCGGCCCGACCAAGGCCACCGCCGAAGCGCAGATCGAAGTGGTCAACGCGCTGATCGCCCAGAAGGTCAATGCCAATCGCGATTTCGGCCAATGACGCCGACGCGCTGGTACCGGCGCTGAAGAAGGCGATGGAGCGTGGCATCACCGTCATCTCCTGGGATTCGGGCGTTGCGCCCGAAGGCCGCCAGATGCATCTCAACCCGTTCCGACACCAACCTGATCGGCGAGACCATTATCAAGCTCGCCGCGGACTATCTGCCCGAGGGCGGCGACGTCGCCATCTTGTCGGCGTCCTCGACCGCGACCAACCAGAATGCCTGGATCGAAGCGGCCAAGAAGGCGCTGCCGGAGAAGTTCCCCAAGATCAATCTTGTCGCCACGGTCTATGGCGATGACGACTCGGCCAAGAGCACCGACGAAGCCAAGGGCCTGCTCAAGTCCTATCCGAACCTCAAGGCGATCATCGCGCCGACCACCGTTGGCGTCGTTGCCGCTGCCCAGGTCGTCACCGACGAGAACCTGATCGGCAAGGTCAATGTCACCGGCCTGGCGCTGCCGTCCGAGTTCAAGAAGTTCATCGACAACGGCGCTTCGCAGGCGGTTGCGCTGTGGAACCCGATCGACCTTGGCTACTCCGCCGTCTACCTCGCCCATGATCTGGCGGTGAAGAAGATGGAAGCCAAGCCGGGCGCCAAGCTGCCGATCGGCCGCGTCGGCGAAGTCACGCTCGACGACACCAACTCGGCGCCGATGGCCGCCCCCCTTCACCTTCGACAAGAAGAACATCGAAGAGTTCTCGAAGATCTATTGATTGGTTGCCTGGCTCGGCCTTCACCCTCCTCCTTGTGGGGAGGGTCGACGAGCCGCTTCGCATAGCGAAGCAGGCGAGACGGGGTGGGGGTGGAAAGAACTCGCCCCGCACATCAGGATATCACAATGCTTGCCGACCCCCACCCCGCTCACGTCGTTCGCGACCCTCCCCACAAGGGGGAGGGTACGTCGCCCCGGCTGACGCTTACTGGCGTCACCAAGACTTTCCCGGGCGTGCGCGCGCTGCACAATGTCGGCCTGTCGCTCTATCCCGGCCAGGTCACTGCGCTGATCGGCGAAAACGGCGCCGGCAAGTCGACGCTGGTCAAGATACTCACCGGCATCTACCGGCCCGACGCCGGTACCATCACGGTCGATGGCAGGCAGGTTTCGCTCGCCAGCGCACATGACGCCTTCGAGCAGGGCATCACCGCGATCCACCAGGAAACCGTGCTGTTCGACGACCTGTCCGTGGCGGAAAACATCTTCCTCGGCCATGCGCCGCGCACGCGGCTAGGCACCATCGACTGGCGCGCCATGCGCAGTCGGGCAACCGAAGTGCTGAAGGTCATGGGTGCTGCCCATATCGATCCCGACGCGCGGCTCAAGGATCTCGGCATCGCCAACAAGCATCTGGTGGCTGTTGCCCGCGCCATGTCGATCGACGCGCAGATCGTCATCATGGACGAGCCGACCGCAGCCCTTTCCGCCAAGGAGATCGAGGACCTGTTCGAACTGATCGAGCTGCTCAAGCGCGAGGGCAAGGCGATCCTGTTCATCAGTCACAAGTTCGACGAGATCTACCGCATCGCCGAGCGTTACACCGTCTTCCGCGATGGCGAAATGGTGGGCGAGGGACTGCTTGCCGACGCCAGCCAGAACGAGATCGTCAAGATGATGGTCGGCCGCGCCGTCGATCATATCTTCCCAGAACGAAAGCCGCAGATCGGTTCAGCGGTGCTGAGCGTTTCGGACCTCTCGCATCCGACCGAATTCGACGGCATCAGCTTCGCGCTGCACAAGGGCGAAATCCTTGGCTTCTACGGCCTTGTCGGTGCTGGCCGCAGCGAGCTGATGCACGCGATCTTCGGCATCACCAGGACGAGCCGGGGCACGATAATGCTGGACGGCGCGACGGTCGCGCCGCGTTCCGCTGCCGAAGCCATAGAGGCCGGCGTCGTCTATGTGCCGGAAGAACGCGGCAAGCAGGGCGTCGTGATCGGCATGCCGATCTTCAAGAACGTCTCGCTGCCGTCGCTCAAGCGCACCTCGAAATCCGGCGTGCTGCAGCTGAAGGACGAATTCGCCCTGGCGCGCAAATACACCGAGCGGCTCGACCTGCGTGCCGCCTCGCTCAGCCAGGATGTCGGCACGCTGTCGGGCGGCAACCAGCAGAAGGTGGTCATCGCCAAATGGCTCGCCACCGACCCCAAGGTGATCATCCTCGACGAACCGACCAAGGGCATCGACATCGGCTCCAAGGCAGCCGTGCACGCCTTCATGGCCGAACTGGTGGCGCAGGGGCTTTCGGTGATCATGGTGTCGTCCGAGCTGCCCGAAATCCTTGGCATGTCCGACCGGGTCGTGGTGATGCGCGAAGGCCGCATCGCCGCGGTCTACGACAACAAGGGGCTCGATGCCGTGACGCTGGTGCAGACGGCTGCGGGGATCGCCGCATGAAGACGCTGATGAAACACCGCGAGATCTGGCTTCTCGCCGCCATTGCCGCACTGGTCGTGTTGATCTCCGTGCGCTTTCCCGGCTTTGCCCGCCCGGGCAACCTGGCGACGGTGTTCAACGACACCTCGATCCTGATGATCCTGGCGCTCGGACAGATGGTCGTCATCCTGACGCGCTCGATCGACCTGTCCATGGCCTCGAACCTCGCTTTCACCGGCATGGTGGTGGCGATGATCAACGCCGCCTTCCCGGCCTTCCCGATCCCGTTGCTGATGCTGGTCGCCATCGGCGTCGGCCTGTTGCTCGGCGCGCTCAACGGCCTGCTGGTCTGGAAGCTCGGCATCCCCTCCATTGTCGTCACACTTGGCACGCTGACCATCTATCGCGGCGCCACCTTCCTGATTTCAGGCGGCGCCTGGGTCAACGCCGACCAGATGAGCCCGGCCTTCGTCGGCCTGCAGCGCATGCAGTTGCTCGGCGTGCCGGTACTGTCGTGGATCGCCATCGCGGTCGTCGCCCTGTTCTTCGTGCTTATGACGAGGACGTCGATAGGCCGCTCGCTTTATGCCATCGGCGTCAACCCGACGGCCTCGGTCTATGCCGGCATCGATGTCGGCCGCACAAAATTCCTCGCCTTCTGCATCTCGGGCGCTGTCGCCGGCCTGTGCGGCTATCTCTGGATTTCGCGCTACGTCATTGCCTCGGTCGAAGTCGCCAATGGCTATGAGCTCAACATCATCGCAGCTTGCGTCATCGGCGGTATTTCGATCGCCGGCGGCATCGGTTCGGTGGCGGGTGCGGTGCTCGGCGCCCTGTTCCTCGGCATCATCTCGACGGCACTTCCCGTCATCAACGTCTCGCCCTTCTGGCAGATGGCGATCTCGGGCAGCGCCATCCTGCTTGCCGTGGTGCTCAACGCGCGCGGCGAACGCAAGCAGGGCCGTATCATCCTGAGGAAGGCGGAAGCGGCATGAGCGCGACCGACACCACGCCCGCCCCACGCCACATCCCTGACCGGCTCGACAGGCCTCTGCGTTCGGCAATCTTTTCGTGGGAGGCGCTGCTGGTTGCAGTGGCGGTTGCGATCTTCATCGTCAACAGCTTCGCCTCGCCCTATTTCCTCGACGTCTGGTCGCTCTCCGACCTGACCTTCAACTTCACCGAAAAGGGCCTGATCGCGCTGGCCATGGCGCTGCTCATCATCTCGGGCGAGATCGACCTGTCGGTCGCCGCCATCATCGCTCTCGCCTCGACACTGATGGGCATGGCCGCACAGGTGGGTGTCGATACGCTAGGTCTTGTGTTGATCGGCATAGGCGTCGGCGTCGCCTGCGGTGCCTTCAACGGTCTTTTGGTCACCGGTCTCGGCCTGCCGTCGATCGTGGTCACCATCGGCACGATGAGCCTGTTTCGCGGCATCGCCTTCATCATCCTCGGCGACCAGGCCTACAAGGGTTATCCCGCGTCCTTCGCCTTCTTCGGCCAGGGCTATGTCTGGTGGGTCGTCTCGTTCGAGCTCGCGTTGTTCGCGCTCGCAGCCATCGTCTACTGGTTCGTCCTGCACCGGACGAGCTTCGGCCGTCGCATCTTTGCCATCGGCAACAATCCCGTTGCGGCGCAGTTTTCCGGCGTGCGCGTCGGGCGTATCAAATTCATCCTGTTCTGCCTCACCGGGCTGATGTCGGGCATCGCGGCGGTGCTGATTACCTCGCGGCTCGGCTCGACGCGGCCGTCGATCGCGCAGGGCTACGAGCTCGAGGTCATCACCATGGTGGTGCTCGGTGGCGTCAGCATACTCGGCGGTGCCGGCTCCATAGCAGGCGTGGTGCTGGCTGCGCTGATCATGGGGCTGGTCACCTTCGGCCTTGGCCTGCTCAACGTGCCAGGCATCGTCATGTCGATCTTCATCGGCCTGCTGCTGATCATGGTCATCGCGCTGCCGATCCTGTGGGACCGCTTTGGCGGGAGGCGAATGGCATGAGCGAGAAATACGCCTTCAAAATGCAGCTTAAAGCAGGCATGAAGGCAGAGTACATCAAACGCCACGACGAGATCTGGCCGGAGCTGGTGATCCTTCTCAGGGATGCCGGCGTTTCCGACTATTCGATCCATCTCGACGACGAGACCAACACGCTATTTGGCGTGTTGTGGCGCCGCGCTGACCACACGATGGACGCGCTGCCAGACCATCCCGTCATGAAGCGCTGGTGGGCGCACATGGCCGACATCATGGCAACTAAGTCGGACAACGAGCCGGTCGCCGTGCCGCTCCAGACCGTCTTTCACATGCCATGACGGGTAGCTGAAATGACCGGCCCGCGCACCGTAGCCGTCATCGACATCGGCAAGACCAACGCCAAGGCGGCGCTTGTCGATCTTGGAACGATGTCGGAAATCGCCGTCCGCAAGACCGCCAACCGTCCGCTGGCCGATGGGCCGTTCCGGCACCACGACGTCGAGGCGATCTGGAGCTTCATTCTCGAAAGCCTCGCAGCGTTTGGCCGGGAGCGGCAGGTCGACGCCATTTCGGTGACGACCCATGGCGCGACATCAGTCCTGCTCGATTCCGAGGGCAAACTCGCGCTGCCGGTGCTCGACTACGAGGACGCCGGCCCCGACGCGCTGCGGGCGCAATACGACGCTGTGCGCCCGGGCTTCGAAGAGACTGGCTCGCCGCCCTTGCCGCTGGGCCTCAACCTCGGTGCCCAGCTTCATTGGCAAAGCCAGGCCTTTCCAGATGCTTTTGCCCGGGTCGCTACGATCCTGACCTATCCACAATACTGGAGCTGGCGGCTGACCGGCATTGCGGCAAGCGAGGTGACGTCGCTCGGCTGTCACACCGACCTATGGAGCCCGCAGGCAGGGGACTTCTCTTCGCTGGTCGATCGCATGGGCTGGCGCCGCTTGTTTCCACCGCTGCTTCCGGCCAGTGCGAGATTGGGCAGCCTCCACCCCGAAATCGCGGCGCGCACAGGCCTCGATCCGGCAACGCCCGTGCACAACGGCATTCACGATTCCAACGCCTCGCTGCTGCCGCATCTATTCAAGCGGCAGGCTCCCTTCGCCGTCGTCTCGACCGGTACATGGGTCGTCTCGATGGCGATCGGTGGCCGCAAGGTGACGCTCGATCCGGCGCGCGACACGCTTGTTAACGTCAACTCGCTCGGCGATCCGGTTTGTTCCGCACGCTTCATGGGCGGCCGCGAGTTCGAGCTTTTGACAGCGAACACTGATGGTAAGTGGGACGACGACGTGGTGGGCGTTGTGCTGGCGCAGGGGATCATGCTGCTGCCGTCGGTACAGCAGGGATCGGGGCCGTTCCCGGCATCGCTTGCGCGCTGGGTCGGCGAGCCGTCGCAATCCGAACGCTACGTCGCCGCCGCCTTCTATCTCGCCTTGATGACCGCGACCTGTCTCGATCTCATCGGAGCGGAGGGGCCAATCGTGGTGGAAGGGCCGTTCGCCGCAAACCGGCTTTATTGCGACATGCTGGAGGCGGCGACTGGCCGGCAAGTCCTGCCGCAGGCCGGCCAGGCCACCGGCACGAGCGTAGGCGCCGCCCTACTGGCCGGCGGGGCATCCACCGCGCCCGAGGTCGAACATGCCGGCGCAGCCGAGCTGCCGCCGGAGTGGCGTGCCTATGCGGATGCCTGGCGGGCGTCAGCCGGTGCGGGCTGACGCAACGCCGGCTGTATCTCAGGCGTAGCGCGACAGGGCGAGATCCGACACGTCGATCTCGGGGCGGACGCCGCCGATCATGTCGGCCAGCACGCGGCCCGAGCCGCAGGCCATGGTCCAGCCCAGCGTGCCATGGCCGGTGTTGAGATAGAAATTGTCGAACTTGGTGCGCCCGATGACCGGCGTACCGTCCGGCGTCATCGGCCTGAGCCCGCTCCAGAAGGTGGCGCGGCTCTGGTCGGCGGCGCCACCGAACAGATCCTCGACCGAGAACTGCAGCGTTGCCTTGCGCGATGGCGACAGGTCGGTGTTGAAGCCGGCGATCTCGGCCATGCCTCCGACGCGGATGCGGTCACCCAAGCGGGTGATGGCGATCTTGTAGGTGTCGTCCATGATGGTCGACACCGGCGCCTTGCTTTCGTCCACAATCGGCACGGTGATCGAGTAGCCCTTCACCGGGTAGACCGGCACCCGGAGACCGAGCGGCTTGACGAAGGACGGCGTGAAGCTGCCGAGCGCGCCGACGAACGTGTCGGCCTCGAACTCACCCTCGGAGGTGCGAACGGCGACGACTCGCTTGCCTTCGAGGCGCAGGCTTTCGAGCTTCACATTGTAGCGGAACTCGACACCGAGGCCTTCGGCAAGCTTGGCCAGTTCGTTGGTGAACTTGAAGCAGTCGCCGGTCTCGTCATTGGGCAGGCGCAGGCCGCCGGCGATCTTTTCGCGCACGGGTGCCAGGCCCGGTTCGGCGCCCACGCAGCCTGCGGGATCGAGCACTTCGTAGGGCACGCCGTCGCTCTGCAGCACCTCGATGTCCTTGGCCATGCCGTCGAGCTGCTTCTGGTAGCGGAACAGCTGCAGTGTGCCCTGGGTGCGGTGGTCGTACTGGATGCCGGTGTCGTCGCGCAGGGAGATCAGCTGGTCGCGGCTGTATTCGGCGAGGCGCACCATGCGGCTCTTGTTGAGCGCGTAGCGGGCCGAGGTGCAGTTGCGCAGCATCGCCGTCACCCAGCGCCAGGTCGAGATGTCGAGCATCGGCTGGATAATCAGCGGCGCGTGCTTCATGAACAGCCACTTCATCGCCTTCTGCGGAATGCCGGGGGCAGCCCAGGGCGAGGCGTAGCCGGGCGAGATCTCGCCGGCATTGGCAAAGCTGGTTTCCAGCGCCGGACCGGCCTGGCGGTCGAGAACGGTGACCTTGTGACCTGCCTTGGCCAGGTAGTAGGCCGAGGTGACGCCGATGACACCGGCACCGAGAATGACTATGCGCATGATTGCCCCTGTGGTTTAGCGCGCTGCCGGGCTGAGGTAGCGGCGTCTGTAGCGCCGGCCCAGGCTGGTCAGGATTTCGTAGGAAATGGTGCCGGCATCCGACGCGATCGCCTCGAGCGTCTGGTGCGGGCCGATGAGTTCGACCATGTCGCCGAGCTTCAGCGTCCCAGTTGGCAAGGCGGTGACGTCGAGGATGATGCTGTCCATCGAGACGCGGCCGACGATCGGCAGCCGCACCTCGCCAAGGTAGGCAGCGCCTGCATTGCTGAGATGGCGCGGCAGGCCGTCGGCATAACCGGCGGCGATGGTGGCGAGCCGCATCTCCGACCTGGTGACGAAGCTCGCGCCATAGCCGACCTCGGCGCCCGCCTGGACGGTGCGGGTCTGGACAACGCCGACTTCGAGCCGCACGACCTGGCGCATCGAATTGTCGTGGCCTCCCAGCGGCGCGCCGCCGTAAAGCGCGATGCCGGGGCGGGCCACGTCGCCGCGAAAGTCGTCACCCAGGAAGATGCCAGCCGAATTGGCGAAGGACAGCTTTGCTTCGGGAAAACGGGCGCGCACCGCCCGCATGCGTTCGAGCTGGCGGGCGTTGGCGTCATGCGCCGGCTCATCGCCGCAGGCGAGGTGGCTCATTACGATGTCGATGTGGACGCCGTCGAGCCGGTGCGGTTCGGCAAGCAGCGTTTCCAGTTCCTGCGGCTCGAGCCCGAGCCGCGACATGCCGGTGTCGGCCTGCAGCGCCGCCGGCAGCGTCACATTGCGCGCCTTGGCGGCAGCCGACCAGTTGGCGACCTGTGCGAGCGAATTCAGCACCGGCACGACGCCGAGGTCGGCGCAGTCGGCCTCGCTGCCCGGCATCAGGCCGTTGAGCACCAGGATGCGGGCATCTACCGGCAAATGCGGCTTCAGCCTGACAGCCTCGATGAAATGGGCGACGAAGAAATCGCGGCAGCCGGCATCGTAGAGTGCTGGCGCGACCTCGGCCACGCCGAGCCCGTAGGCATCTGCCTTGACCACGGCTGCGGTCCTTTCAGGCGCGTTGCGCTGGCTCAGCTGCCGGTAGTTTGCCACCAGCGCGCCGAGATCAATGGTCAGCACGCCGCAAGCCGCACGGCCTTCGATGTCGCTTTGCACGTCCATAGTCATGTCGGAAACTGTCCTCGCCTTGACTAGAAGAATACCGCAATGATCGGCGAAAATCTTGCCAATATGATGACGATCGTGCGAACTGATGGTCATTGGTGCAATTTTCGGCGCCATTTTGAAAGGAGCTGCGATGTCCTCTCTGGACGCAATAGACCGCGGCATCATCCGGGCGTTGCGCGCCAATGCGCGCGTCAGCAATGCCAGCCTGGCGGCCGAGGTCGGCCTGTCGCCGTCGGCGTGCCTCAGGCGGGTGCAACTGCTGGAACAGGAAGGCGTCATTCGCGGCTACACTGCGATCATCGGCAACGCCGCCGCTGACGAGGGCATCGCCGTCATCGTCCAGATCACGTTGGAACGGCAGACCGAGGAATACTTCAACCGCTTCGAGCTTGCCGTGCGGCGCTACCCTGAAATCAAGGAGTGCTACCTGATGACCGGCGACTCCGATTATTTCCTGCGCGTCGAGGTGGCCAGTGCTGGCGATTTCGAGCGCGTGCACAAGGAAATCCTGTCGGCCCTGCCGGGCCTCGCCCGCATCCATTCGAGCTTTTCGATCCGCAACATCCTGCAGTCGAAACGGCCGAAGACGTCGTGAGGCATTCGAGCTTCGGTTAGCTAGGCTATTCTTTGATGGTCAGGGAGATTTTGTTTGGCGAGAGCACAAGTTCAGCGAACTTGATCGCTTCATCAAAATCAGTGGTCGGGGAAATAAGAAGAAGATACGCAAGTATGTAGTCAATGGAATTTTCGTCATTGGGCTTCGATCGGAAATCGATTCCAGCGTCGGAAAAGAATCCAAAAGTCAGGCATCGCTGTGCATTTTTATCACGTGGACCGACGTGTACGTACCTGGTCGAAAGTGTTTTGTTTCGTATAGTTACAAGTTTGCAGTCGGCTGATATTTGAATTTCATTCGCATATTCGCCGTTGGGGATAATCGTATAGTCGTTCGGGGCGAACAAAACGGACAGTCCATCTATCGGCGGTGTCTCAGTTGTTTCTATTGAGACAACACCTGATCCAAACTGATTGGCGAATTTGGAGAATATCTCGACATTTTTACATCCGCCATTGTATCTGTCGGTTCTGCCCATTCTCTCCACGCCGCAGGCCATGCGAAGCGTTATGCTGCGTTGTTGTGCGCGCAAATTTTGGGACAGGAGTTTCTCGACATCTGTACGTGTCATTTCTACCGACGAACTTTTCGGCAAGAACGGCAGCATGACGGAGAATGAGACTATTGTCGCGACGAACAGATGCAAAAACACGACGAGCTCCCTATTCAAAGTGGGCGAGCGCGCCCGCCTGCGGTCGATCTCAGTAGTCGATCCGGCGCCACCCGTCTAATCTATCCGTAACATGCACCAAGATGATGTTTTAAGCAGCAAGAATGCCGCGACCTTGGCGAAGCAGGAGTTGATGACCGCCAATTGTCGTCATGGTCTCGTTGGTTGCGGCGATCGATGTCAGATTAGCAATAATACGGCAATATGAGATAACCTGATACTGTCCCGTTGCCCGCATCAGATTGAAGCGAAGCGAAGCAAAGCAAAGCAAAGCGGGTCAACCATCCTTGATTGACGCATTGCTGGGCAAGTAAGCCGGCGGCCATGTGGTGCGCCGGCTTCGTTGTCGGTCTCAGTTGGCCGACCGGCTCAGTTGGCCGACTGTGTCACGAATTTGGTCACCAGATAGGCTTCGAGCGCTTCGGTGCCGCCTTCCGAGCCGTAGCCGCTGTCCTTGATGCCGCCGAACGGCGTCTCCGGCAGCGCCAAGCCGAGATGGTTGATCGTCAGCATGCCGGTTTCGATCTCGGCGCCGAGGTCGGTCGCCGTCTTGTTCGACTTGGTGAAGGCATAGGCCGCGAGCCCGTAAGGCAGGCGGTTGGCCTCGGTCACGACGTCCTCGAACGTCCTGAACGGCATCACCAGCGCCACCGGGCCGAACGGCTCCTCGTTCATGATGCGCATGTCGGTGCGCACGCCCGACAGCACCGTCGGCTCGAAATAGGAGCCCTTGTTGCCGATGCGCTTGCCGCCGGTCTCGAGCGTGGCGCCGTCGGCGACCGCTTCGTTGATCAGCTTCTCGACGGCTTCCAGCCGGCGTTCGTTGACCAGCGGCCCCATGCGGCTGTTCACCTCCAGGCCGTCGCCAACCTTCACCGACTTGGCGTAATCGACAAACTTGCCGAGGAAGCGGTCGTAGGAGCCTTCCTGGACCAGGAAGCGTGTCGGCGACACGCAGACCTGGCCCGCATTGCGGAACTTCGAGGTGGCGAGCGTCAAAGCAGCGGCATCGATGTCGGCATCGTCGAACACCATCGCCGGGGCGTGACCGCCGAGTTCCATCGTCGCACGTTTCATGTGGGTGCCGGCGAGTGCCGCCAGATGCTTGCCGACTGGCACCGAGCCGGTGAACGACACCTTGCGGATGACCGGGTGCGGCACGAGATAGCCGGAGATTTCGGGCGGATTGCCATAGACCAGGTTGAGCACGCCGTCAGGCAAGCCGGCATCCCTGAACACGTCGGCGAGGCAGGCCGGCGACGCAGGCGTTTCCTCCGGCGGCTTGACGATGATCGAGCAGCCGGTGGCAAGGGCCGCGCCGATCTTGCGTGCCGCCTGCGAAATCGGGAAGTTCCATGGCGTGAACGCCGCCACCGGGCCGACCGGCTCCTTGACGACGATCTGCTGGATGCCGGGCGCGCGCGCCGGAATGACGCGGCCATAGGTGCGTCGGCCTTCCTCGGCGAACCAGTCGAACAGGTCGGCCGAGGACAGAACTTCCATCTTGGCCTCGCCGACCGGCTTGCCCTGTTCCTGCGTCAAGAGCGCGGCGACCGCATCGGCGCGCTCGCGCAACAGGTCGGCGGCGCGGCGCAGCACCTTGGAGCGGTCGTAAGGCGACACCTTGCGCCAGATCTTGAAGCCGCGGTCGGCGGCGGCGAGCGCGCGGTCGAGATCGCCCTTGCCGGCCGAGGCAACCTTGCCGATCACCTCGTTGGTGGCGGGATTGTAGACGTCGATGGTCTTGCCGCCTTCGGCAGCGGTCCATTTGCCATCGATGAACAGTTTCACTTCGGGGTACATTTGGTGTCCTTGCTGGGTCAGTCGTAACGGGTGAGGGTGTTGGTCAGCGTTGTCGCCGAATGGTCCGGCGCGCCGGAATTGTCGAGCTACACATAGGTCTGGCGAAGCCTCCGCGCCACAAGCTCGGCGATCGCCAGCGACGAAGTCAGCCCCGGGCTTTCGATGCCGAACAGGTTGACGAGGTTCTTGACCCCATGTGTCTCCGGCCCCTGGACGACGAAGTCGGCAGCCGGTTCGCCGGGGCCGGTTAGCTTGGGGCGGATGCCGCTATAGGTCGGGCTCAGGCCGCCGTCGGCGAGGGCGGGCCAGTATTTGCGGATCTCGCCGCAGAAATGGTCGGCGCGGCGCGGATCGACCGTGTAGTCCTTTTCTTCGATCCATTCGACATCGGGGCCAAAGCGCATGCCGCCATTGAGGTCGAGTGTCAAATGCACGCCCAGCCCGCCCGGCTCCGGCACCGGGTAGATCAGCCTGGAGAACGCCGGCTTGCCGGTGACCGAGAAATAGTTGCCGCGCGCCATCAGCAGCTTTGGAACGAACTGCCGGTCAAGGCCCTCGAGATTGGCTGCCAAGGCGTTGGCGCCGAGGCCAGCGGCATTGACGAACTGGCGGGCGGCGATCTCGTAGCTCGTGCCGCTCGACGTATCCCGCGTCTGCAGCACGAAACGATCCGCTTCGATCCGCCCCGATGTGATCTCGGTGTTGAGGCTGAGATAGGCGCCATGCTCCTCGGCTTCGCCGAGCAGCGACAGCATCAGTGCATGGCTGTCGATGATGCCGGTCGACGGCGACAGCACGGCGGCGTGGCAGGCAAGCGACGGCTCCATCGCCTGTGCCTCGGCAGTAGTCAGCAAAACGAGATCGTCGACACCGCAGGCTTTAGCCTTGTTGATGATGCCGGCAAGCGTCGCCACTTGCTCGGGCTGCGTCGCTACGATCAGCTTGCCACAGCGCTTGTGCGGGATGTTGCGTTCGGCCGCGTAGGCGTAGAGCTTGTCGCGGCCGGTCACGCACAGCTGCGCCTTCAGGCTGCCCTGGGGATAATAGATGCCGGCGTGGATCACCTCGGAATTTCGCGAGCTGGTTTCGGTACCGATGGCGTCTGCCGCCTCGACGACGATCGTTTCCATGCCGAGCCGGCTAAGCTCGCGGGCCACGGCAAGGCCGATGACGCCGGCGCCGGCGATGATGCAGTCGACCGTCTCCATGGTCAGGCAGCGCCTCCGGCCGGCTTCAGTGCCGCAAGCTGCTCTATGATTGCCGAACTCGCGCCCCTGATGTCGTCGACGATGGCGCGTTCGGCCCTGTCGGCGTCGCGAGCCTCGATGGCGGCCAGCAGAACATGATGATGGTCGATCATCGCTCGTCCGCCATGCTGGTAGGACGCCGCGATCATCGGCCCCATCTGCAGCCACAGCCGGTTGAGGATGCCGCGCAGCACGGTCATGCTGGCGATCTCCGCCAGCGCGAAATGGAAGGTCTGGTTGAGCTCCAGCGCCGCTGCCCAGTCTTCCCCGGCAATCGCCTGCTCATTGCGTGCAATCAGGTCGCGCAGCCGTACGATATCCATGGCTTCGGCCTTCAGCGCCGCCTCACGCGCGGCAAGACCCTCAAGCTTCATCCTGATCTGGCGGATCTCGAGATAGCGCTCCAGCGTCATGACGGGAACGCGCACCTCGCGCGCCGATTTCTGCACCAGCGCCTCGTCCTGGATCAGGCGCAGGATGGCGTCGCGCACCGGCGTGACGGACGTGCCAAGCGACTGCGCAAGATCGCGGATGGTCAGCCGCGCATCGGGCGCGAAGCGTCCCTTGATCAGCGCGTCCGACAGCTGGCCGTAGACAATCTCGCCGAGATTGTCGTGCTCAACCATCTGCAAGGCGAAGCCTTCGGTCATAGGTTCCCTTCGCTCATCGCTTCAATGTCCGGTCTCGCATGATGGTCACGCCGCCTGGTTCCAAGCCGCCACATGCCGCTTTGTCGGTACTGGGCAGGTGCGGCGCGCTTGCCTTATCTGGCCTGCCGCTGCAGCTCCTCTGGCCCTTGACATTGGTCCACGTGAAAAACATGATGCATCAAACAACAATTTGCGAATTTTGCAAGCGGTCGCTGACTGCGAACGCAAGAACAACATCGTCGCCCTGCCGGCGACGCTCCATCCAGTGAGGAACGACCATGGACAGCCAGCCGAATTCGCCCGAGGCGCGCGACAAGAAATTCCACATGCACGCCTACACCAATGCCCGCCGGCATCAGGAAGTCGGCCCGCTGATCATCGAAAAGGGCGATGGCATCTACGTCGAGGACATCTCGGGCAAGCGCTACATCGAGGCGATGGCCGGCCTGTGGAGCGTTGGTGTCGGCTTCTCGGAAAAGCGCCTCGTCGATGCTGCGACCAAGCAGATGTCCAAGCTGCCCTACTACCACAGCTTTACCCACAAGGGGCATTCGCCGCTGATCGACCTCGCCGAGAAGCTGGTCACCATGGCGCCGGTGCCGATGAGCAAGGCGTTCTTCACCAATTCCGGATCCGAGGCCAACGACACGGCCATGAAGATGATCTGGTTCCGCTCCAATGCGCTTGGCCAGCCTGAGCGCAAGAAGATCATCTCGCGCAAGCGCGCCTATCACGGCGTCACCATCGCCTCGGCCAGCCTCACCGGCCTGCCCAACAACCATTTGTCCTTCGACCTGCCGATCGCCAACGTGCTGCACACCTCGTCGCCGCATCACTGGCGTGAGGCACAGCCGGGCGAGACCGAGCAAGAGTTCTCGACCCGTCTGGCCGACGATCTGGAAAAGCTGATCCTCGCCGAAGGCCCCGAGACCATCGCCGCCATGTTCGGCGAGCCGGTCATGGGTGCTGGCGGCGTCGTCGTGCCGCCGACCGGCTATTGGGAGAAGATCCAGGCGGTACTCAGGAAGTACGACATCCTGCTTGTCGCCGACGAGGTCATCTGCGGCTTCGGCCGCACCGGCAACATGTTCGGCAGCGAGACCTATGCCATGACCCCCGACATCATGGTGATGTCGAAGCAGATCTCGTCGTCCTACCTGCCGATCTCGGCGCTGATGATCAACGACAAGGTGTTTGAGCCGATCGCCGACGAAAGCAACCGCATCGGCACCTTCGGCCACGGCTTCACCGCCGGCGGCCATCCCGTCGCCGCCGCGGTGGCGCTCGAAAACCTCAAGATCATCGACGAGCGCAACCTGGTCGCCAACGCCCGCGAGGTCGGCGCCCATATGCAGAAGCGCCTGGCGAAAATCGCCTCGCACGACCTCGTCGGCGAGGTCCGCGGCGTGGCCCTCATCGGCGCCATGGAACTGGTCACCGACAAGGCGACCAAGGCGCCTTGGGGTTCCGTCGGTGCGCTTGGCGGTCTCGTCAACGGCATCCTGCAGCAGAACGGCATCATCTCCCGCAACATGGGCGACGCGCTGGCTTTCTGCCCGCCGCTGATCATCAACGACAAGCAGGTCGACGACATCTTCGACGCTGTCGAGAAGTCGCTCGACGAGGCGGCGAAGCAGGTCAAGGCCTGATTTCGTCGCGTCTGATCAAACAAAAAAGCCCGCCATCTGGCGGGCTTTTTCGTTTTGGGGGCATCATACCTTCCCCCATGGGGAAAGGCAGAGAAAGCCTCAAACGTGCTGGCCGCCATTGATGTGGATTTCGGAGCCGGTGACGTAGGACGCCTGCTGCGAACACAGGAAATAGATGATGTCGGCGACCTCGGAGGTCAGGCCAAGGCGGCGCAGCGGGATCGTCTCGACGATCTTGTCGGTGCCGGGCGACAGGATCGCGGTGTCGATTTCGCCGGGCGCGATCGCGTTGACGCGGATGCCGTGCGGGCCGAAGTCGGCCGACATCTCGCGCGTCAGCGCTCCGAGGGCCGCCTTGGACGTCGCATAGGCCGTGCCGGCGAAGGGGTGGACGCGGGTGCCGGCGATCGAAGTGACGTTGACCACCGAACCCTTGGCGGCTGCCAGTTCCTTGAACAGGCCGCGCGCCAGCATGATCGGGGCCAGGAAATTGACCTGGAACACGTCGCGCCAGACATGCATCGGCGTGTCGATGGAGTTCATGCGGCCGCCGCCCTTGTGCTTGGGCGAGATGCCGGCATTATTGACCAGCGCATGCAGCAGCCCGCCTTCCTTTTCCAGCCGCTGGCGGATTTCGGACACGGCGGAGCCGACGTCGCCCTGGTCGGCGAGATCCACCTTGATGTGGTCGTCCGGGCCTGCGGGCCATGGGCAGTCGTCGGAGAACGCCTGGCGCGAGCAGGTGATGACGCGCCAGCCCTCGCGCGAAAAGCGCTTCACCGTCGCATGGCCGATACCGCGGCTGGCTCCGGTCAAAACGATCGTCTTTCGCCCTTCGGTCTTGTCGGCCATCACATCCTCATTTCAAGCTTACAGCGTATGTAGCGGATGCACCTTGCCATTACGAGGGGGCGCGGCTCTCAGCCGCGCTCTGCAGCCGCCTCGCGGCTTGACCGCGCCGGCTTGGCGGGCGACTTCTAGGCTCCCATGTCCACGACCTCGCCACGAGGAGACTTCAAGTGCAGTTCACCAACATTGGCGGCGTCACGCTGCATCACCAACTGATCGGCGGGCCCGCCAACAAGCCGGTCTTCGTTTTCGTCAATTCGCTCGGCACCGATTTCCGCATCTGGCGCGACGTCATCGTGCGCCTTGCCGGCGACTTTCCCATCGTCACCTACGACAAGCGCGGGCTCGGCCTCTCCGATGTCGGCACGGCGCCGTATCAGATGGCCGACCACATCGGCGACCTCGAAGGCCTGCTCGACCATCTCAACGTCAAGGGCGCCATCATCTGCGGCCTGTCGGTCGGCGGGCTCATCGCGCAGGGGCTGTATGCCAGGCGTCCCGATCTGGTGAGCGCGCTCATCCTCTGCGACACCGCCAACAAGATCGGCACCGCCGAGCTGTGGAACGCCCGCATCGCGGCTGTCGAAAAGGATGGCATCGCCGCGATCACCGACACCATCCTCGAACGCTGGTTCACGCCCGAGTTTCATGCACAGCGCAAGGCCGACCTGACCGGCTACCGCAACATGCTGGAGCGCCAGCCGCTCGCCGGCTACGCCGGCACCTGCGCGGCACTGCGCGATGCTGACTACACCGAAGCCGCCAAGGCGATCGCGGTGCCCACGCTCTGCGTCGTCGGCGACCAGGACGGCTCGACCCCGCCGGCGGTGGTGCGCGCCTTGGCCGACCTCATCCCCGGCTCGCGCTTCAAGATCATTGACGGCGCTGGCCACATCCCCTGCGTTGAAAAGCCGGAGGAACTTGCTGCTCTCATCAAGCGCTTCGAGGCCCGGCTTCCGCTTGACTGACCCGATCGGGATCCATGGTTGCGGTCGCGTCTACGCCGCCGGTGGCTCCATCGCCTCGGTCGTGGCATCGCCGCCTTCGTCAGGTTCCTTGAGCCGGAACCAGGCGACATAGAGCGCCGGCAAAAACAGCAGCGTGATCGCCGTGCCGGCCAGGATGCCGCCCATCATCGCATAGGCCATCGGCGCCCAGAACACCTCGCGCGCGATCGGGATAAGCGCCAGCGATGCCGCCGCCGCCGTCAGCGCGATCGGCCGCATGCGGTGTTCCGACGCCTCGATGACCGCGTGCCATCTGTCGGAGCCCGTCGCGATCAGCTCCTCGATCTGCACGATCAGGATCACCGAGTTGCGGATCAGGATGCCGACCAGGGCCAACACGCCGAGCAGCGCCACGAAGCCGAGCGGCTGTCCGGTCGGCACCAGCGCGGCCACCACGCCGATCAGGCCCAGCGGCGCCACAGCCACGACGAGGAACAGCCGCTGGAAGCTCTGCAGCTGGATCATCAGCACCGTTGCCATGATGAACAGCATCAGCGGCACCACCGCGATGATCGGACCCTGGCTGTTGGCGCTTTCCTCAACCGAACCGCCGGTCACGACGGTGTAGCCGGCCGGCAGCTTGGCGGCGAAGGCGTCGACGGTTGGCTTGAGCTCCGCCACCACGGTGTCGGGCAGTGCGCTGCCGACAAGCCCCGCCTTGACGGTGATCGTCGGCATGCGGCTGCGCCGCCAGATCGTCGGCTGTTCGATCTCGTAGCGAAAGTCGGCGACCGTCGCCAGCGGGATGGATTCGCCGTTGCCGGTCGGGATCTGCAGGTTGCGCAGCGTCTCGATCGAGCCGCGCTCGGCGTCCTGCGCCCGCACCACGACATTGATCAGATAGGTGGCGTCGCGCACCTGGGTGATCGCCACGCCGCCAACAACGCTGTTCATCGCGCTGGCGATGTCCTCGGAGGTAATGCCGAGCTGGCGCGCCTTGTCCTGCAGCACATCGACCTTGAGCACCCGCTCCGGTTCGTTCCAGTCGAAGCCAGGCGCCTGCAGCTTCGGATTGGACGAGATCTCGGTTGCCAGCTGCTGCGACAGCGACCGCACCGTCTGCACGTCGGGGCCGCTGACGCGATACTGCACGGGCCGGCCGACAGGCGGGCCGAGTTCCAGCGTCTTGACGAAGGCGTCGGTGCCGACGAATTGCTCGCGCAGGATCTTCTCGATCGCCGGCTGCACCCGGTGCCGCGCCTCGAGATCCTTGGTCACGATGACGGTCTGGCCGAAATAGGGGTTGGCCGGCTGTACGTCGTAGGCCAGCACGAAACGCACCGCGCCCTGGCCGATATACGAGCTCCAATGGTCGACATCGGCATTGCCCTTCAGTGCCACCTCCTCGAACCGTTCGATCTGTGCCCGGGTCTCGGCGATCGAGCTGTTCTGCGGCAGGTTCCAGTCGACGATCAGTTCGGGCCTGTCGGAGGGCGGGAAGAACTGCTGCTGTACGAAGGTCAGGCCAAACACCGACAGCGCAAACAAGACGACTGTGGCGATGATGGTGAGCCAGTGGCGGCGTACTGCCAGATTGAGCAGGCGCGAGAAACCTGCGGCGAACCGGCCCGGCCGCTCGTCGTGCTTCTTCATCGTCGCCGGCAAGAGCGTCACGCCGAGCAGCGGCGCAAACAGCACGGCCACGATCCACGACAGCAGGAGCGACACGGCGATGACCACGAACAGCGTGTAGGTGTATTCGCCGGCCTGGCTGCTGTTCAGCCCGATGGGAATGAAGCCAGCCACCGTCACCAGCGTGCCGGTCAGCATCGGAAACGCCGTCGATGTGTAGACATAGGTCGCGGCACTTCTGAGTGAATCGCCGACCTCCAGCCGTGCCACCATCATTTCGACGGCAATCATCGCATCGTCGACCAGAAGCCCGAGCGCGATGATCAGGGCGCCGAGCGAGATGCGCTGCAGCGAGATGCCCATATAGGCCATGACCAGGAAGGTGATCGCCAGCACCAGCGGGATCGACAGCGCAACGACGAAGCCGGCGCGCATGCCCAGGCTGATGAAGGACACGGCGAGCACGATGGCGACGGCCTCGAACAGCGCGCGTGTGAAGCCCGACACCGCCTCCTCGACGATGACGGGCTGGTCGGCGACCTGGTGCACGCCGACGCCGATCGGCAGCTCGCCGGTCACCTCATGCATCAGTTCCTTCAGCGCTTCGCCGAATTCCAGCAGGTTGGCGTTCGGCTTCATGCCGATAGCCAGCCCGATCGCCGGCTCGCCATTGACGCGGAACAGCGATGTCGGCGGGTCGACATAGCCACGGCTGATGGTGGCGACATCGCTTAGCCGGAAGAAGCGGTCGTTGACCCTGAGATTGATCGCCTTGAGGCTTTCTTCCGAGGTGAACTGGCCACCCACGCGCACCGCGATGCGTTCCGGTCCGGCCTGGATGACGCCTGATGGCGCAATCGCGTTCTGCGCCTGCAGGGACGCGACGACGGCCTGCTGGTTGAGGCCCAGGGCAGCGATCTGGCGGGTCGAGAATTCAAGGTAGATGACCTCGTCCTGCGCGCCGATCAGTTCCACCTTGCCGGCATTCGCAATGGTCAGGATGCGGGTACGCACTGTCTCGACATGGTCGCGCAACTGGCGCATCGACAGCCCGTCCGAGGTGAAGGCATAGACATTGCCGAACACGTCGCCGAAGCGGTCGTTGAAGAACGGCCCCTGCACCCCTTGCGGGAAGTTCGGCCTGAGGTCGTTGACCATGTTGCGGACCTGCACCCAGGTCGGGGCCACGTCGCGTGCCTTGGTCGTCGGCTTGAGGTTGACGAAGATGATCGTCTGGCCGGCAGTGGTCACGCTGCGGCTGAAGTCGAGGCTTTCCAGCTCCTCGAGCTTCTTTTCGATGCGGTCGGTCACCTGCCGGGTCGTTTCCTCGACCGAGGCGCCCGGCCAGTTGGCCTGCACCAGCATCGTCTTGATGGTGAAGCTCGGATCTTCCTCGCGGCCGAGATTGAGATAGGCGAAAACGCCGGCGACCGTGAAGATCAGCATGAAGTACCAGACCATCGAACGGTGGTTGAGCGCCCAGTCGGAAAGATTGAAACCCTTCACGTTACGCCCCCTCTGGTATTCTGACCTTCTGGCCTTCGGCGAGACTGTTCACTCCGGCTGTCACCACCCGTGTCCCTGCCTTCAGGCCGCCCACGGTGAAGCTTTCGCCAGCTTTTGCCTCCACCTCCACGCCCTGCATGCTGACCGTCGACGCTGTTGGATCGACTACCCAGACGAAGCTCTTGCCGTCCTTTTCCAGCAATGCCGAAAGTGGCAGGTCGATGGTCTCGCTTGCCGACGACACCCTGGTCGCCGTCACTGTCGAACCAAGCCGGAACGCTGTCGGCGGCTCTGCAAGGGCCAGCCTTACCCGACGCGTGCGCGTTGCCGCGTCCGCCTGCGGCGCGATCTCGCGGACACGTCCCTTGGTGCGCAGCGACGGCAGCGTCTGCAGCGCCACGTCGAACTCGTCGCCGTCCTTGAGCTCGATCGCCATCTGGTCGGGCACGTCGACGACGGCCTCGCGCGCGTCCGAGCGTGCCACCGTCACCACCATCTGCCCCGGTGAAACCGTCTGGCCGATCTCGGCTCCGGTGGCTGTGACGATGCCGTCGAAATCGGAAAACAGCCTGGCATAGCCGAGCTGCTCTTCCGACTTGGCCAATGCCGCGCGCGCCCGTTCGACGTTGGCTGCCGCTGAATCCAGCGCCTGCTTGGCGGAATCGTAGACCGCCTGCGAGGTGTTGGATTCGGAGAGCAAGGTGCGCTGCCGTTCTTCGCTTGCGGCGGCGTTGGCGAACTGCGCCTCGGCGGTCGACAGGTCGGCGCGCGCCGCTTGCGACGCAAGCTCGAGCGCCAGCGGATCGATCGCGGCAAGCGTGGTGCCCTTGGCCACCACGTCGCCGACGCCGACGTCGCGCGCCACCAGCCGTCCGAGCAGGCGAAAGGCGAGATCGGCGGAGAATTCAGGCTGGATCGTGCCGGCAAAACCCTGCGCGGTCTGCCCGTGCGGCTCGACGACCGTCGACAGCACCGGCCGGATAACCTCCACTGGTGCCTGTTTTTCCTCGCTGCAGCCGGCCAGGGCCAGCCCGGCCATCATGGCAAGGGGCGCAAACGGCTTCATGGCGCAACCTCCACCACCTGGCCGGGGCTCAAAAGCTGCCCGCCCTGGGCAACGACGGCCTGCCCGACCTCGAGCCCCTTGGCGACCACCACCACGCCCGAAGCAAAAGCCTGTACTTCGATCGGCACCATCGCCACAGCCCTCGTAGCCGGGTCGATTGTCCATACCGCCGGCTTGCCAGCGTCCGACATCAGGGCCTGCCACGGCAGCACGATGGCCGGTTCCGGCTTCGACACGATGGTGCCGGTGATGGCCGACCCCAGCGGCATTTCCGCTGGCGTATCCGGCACCGCCACCCTGACGCGGATTGATCCCGAGGCGGGGTCGACCGCCGGCGAGACCTCGCGAACCTGGCCCGCCGCCTTGATCCTGGGGTCGGAGATCAGCGAGATTTTGACCGTCGGCGCCACTGGGTTCCGCGCCACCAGGGCCTCGTCGATGTTGAACACGGCGTCGCGGTCGCCATCCTCGGCAACGGTGAAGACAGTCTGCGCCGCCTGCACCACCTGGCCGACCTCGATGGCTCGCGCCGTCACCACCCCGTCGGCGCTGGCCTTGAGATCGGTGTAGGTCAGCCGGTCCTGGGCGTTGGCAAGCTGGCTCTGCGCTGATTCCACACCGCTTTGGGCGACGCGTTGCGCCTGGTCGGCGAGGTCATAGTCGCGGCGCGTCGTAAAGCCCTGGGCGAGCAGCGTCTTCTGCCGGTCGAAGGCGGCCGATGCCTGCCTTTGCTGCGCCTGGGCGGCATAAAGGCTCGCCTGCGCTGCCCTGACGTCCGACTGCTGCTCCTGCGGGTCGAGCCGGGCCAGCACCTCGCCTTTTGTCACGCGCTGGCCGATGTCGACGCTTCGATCGGCGACCCGGCCGCCGACCTGGAACGACAAATTGTTCAGGGTGCGCGCGGCAATGACGCCGGTCAGCGATGTGGCGGGTGCGAATTCGGACAGCTTCACCTCGACCGAGCGAACCATGATGGGCTGCCGCTGCACCGCCTCCTGTTTCTGGCAGCCGGCAACGGGCCACAGCAGGCAAAGGGCGAGAATGAAGCGGGCGGGTTTGAAACGGGCGTGTGCCGGTGATCTGTCTGGCATGCCAGCCGTGATCGGGTTCGTGGAATACATGACATCCCCCAAATCGCTTCGCCCCCACGCTACGACGGAGATTGCGATCCGGCAACGCCTGGTCGATTCTTGGCAGCGCAGCGTCTGCAGCCTGGCATCGCGTTCAGGAAGGTTGCACGGAGGCCTACGCTCAGGGAACCTGGGCTATTCCCAAGCGTTGTTGGACGCATCAATCGCGGAGGACGCCATGGATCGCTTGCTCTTCGACAGCCCCGTTACGGTTCGCATAGGTTCGGAAAGCACCCAGCGCGAGGTGACGACCGTCAAGGGCGCCTATGAAGCGCTTGTCGACTGGCCGCACGCCAAGCGCAGCGGCCCGCTCTACCGCGAGGCGGTCGAAACCGTCTCTGCCGCCCTTGCCGGTACGCGCACGCGCGAGGCGGCCAAGCGGGCTTTTGTCGCTGCGGCCGACGAGATCGGCATCAGGGTCTGACCCATCGCCAGGTTCGCTGCCGTGACCGTTTGTTCACGTGGCGAACGGTCCCGCCCTTGTTGCGCGCGAAATCGGGCAGGACATTTCTCCGACGAACAGGTTTGCCGGAATAAATTAACTCTACAGAGTTTGTAGAATTAAACATCCTGAATGGGCATCGTTATTCAACCCCAAGGGGGAAGCCCATGTCAGTCTTCACGCGCCGTACCTTGCTCGCCACCGTTGCCGCTCTGTCGCTTGCGCCGTCTGTCGGTGCTCTCCATGCCGAAGACCTCAAGATCACCATCGGCTACCAGACGGTAGTCGAACCTTCGAAAGTGCCGCAGGCCGACGGCGCCTATGAGGCTGCCACCAAGGCCAGCATCGACTGGCGCAAGTTCGATTCCGGCGCCGACGTCATAGCCGCCATCGCCTCCGGCGCCGTCGACATCGGCTATGTCGGCTCGAGCCCGCTGGCCGCAGCCGCCAGCCGCGAATTGCCGATCGAGACAATCTTCGTCGTCGGCCTCATCGGCGAATCCGAAGCGCTCGTCGCCCGCAATGGTGCCGGCATCGAGAAAGCGGCCGACCTCGCCGGCAAGAAGGTCGCCGTGCCCTTCGTTTCGACCACCCATTACAGCCTGCTCGCGGCCCTCAAGCACGAGGGTATCGATCCCAAGTCGGTCGAGATCCTCAATCTGCGTCCGCCTGAGATCGCCGCTGCCTGGCAGCGCGGCGACATCGACGCGGCTTACGTCTGGGACCCGGCACTCGGCCAGATCAAGACCTCGGGCAAGGTCGTGCTCGACTCGGCCAAGGTCGCCGAATGGGGCGCCCCGACCTTCGACGCCTGGATCGTCCGCACCGACTTTGCCGCGAAGAACCCGGCCGCCGTGCGCGACTTCGTCAAGGTGACGGGCGCTGCCTATGCCGAATTCCTCGCCAAGCCCGAAGCCTGGGGCAAGGGCTCGCCGCAGGCCGACAAGATCGCCCGACTCACCGGCGCCAAGGTCGACGACGTGCCGGCGCTGCTCAAGGGCTATGTCTTCCCGACGCTGGAAGAGCAGGCGTCAGCCAAGTTCCTCGGCGGCGACACCGTCAAGGCGGTGGCTGCGACCTCGGCCTTCCTCAAGGAGCAAGGCAAGATCGACGCCGTCCAGCCGGACTATTCGAAATATGTGACGTCGAAATACGTCGCCGAGGCGCTCGCCTCCAACTGAGGCGCGATGCACCCGCGACCTCCCGCGCGGGCACGAAGCCCCGGCCGGCTCCTCCCGGCCGGGGCATCCCTTTTTCCAGGAGATTGATCCATGTCGACGCTTTCGCTCCACAACATCGCCGTGCGCTACACCGGGCAGGCCCGACCCGCCGTCGAGGGCGCCTCGCTCTCCGTCGGCCATGGCGAGTTCGTCGTACTCACCGGCCGCTCCGGCTGCGGTAAGTCGACCTTGCTCAACGTCGCTGCCGGGTTGGTCCTGCCCGAGCGCGGCGAGGTTTCGGTCGACGGCCGGCTGATCGAGGGGCCGGGTGCCGACCGCGCCGTCGTCTTCCAGAGCGACGCGCTGTTTCCCTGGTTTTCGGCCCGCGACAATGTCGCCTTCGCGCTGAGGCTGCGCGGCATCGGCGAAAGGCAGCGCCAGGTCCTCGCCAACGAACTGCTCAAGCGCGTCCGGCTCGAAGGCCTCGGCGACAAGCCGGTGTGGGAGATGTCCGGCGGCATGCGCCAGCGTGTCGGCCTCGCTCGCGCGCTCGCTGCCGAACCCGACTTCCTGTTGATGGACGAGCCGCTCGGCGCGCTCGATGCGCTGACGCGCGAGCGCATGCAGACGCTGCTGCTCGATATCTGGGCCCCGGGCAATCTCGGTGTGCTGATGGTCACCCACGGCATCGAGGAGGCGCTGTTGCTCGGCACCCGCGTCGTTGTCATGGCGCCCGATCCCGGCCGCATCGCCCACACGTTCGAGGCAGGCTTCAGCCGGCGTTATGCCGCCGGCGAGCCCGTCCGCTCGATCAAGGCCGACCCGACCTTTGCCGAAGCGCGGGCCGAACTCGCCGACGCCATTTTCGAGGGAGAGCCGGCATGACCCTGCTCCACGCTGAACGCGGTCTTCGCGACCTTGCCGAACCCGAGCATTCGACAGCGCGGTGGCCGCGCCGCGAAATGCCCCGCTACGAACTGTCGTCGCGCACGATCAGCGTCATCACGATCCTGGTTGCGCTGCTCGCCTGGACCCTCGTCACCAGGCTCGGGCTGGTCGCTCCGCTGTTCCTGCCGCCGCCACAGGACGTACTCGCCAAGTTCTGGAAGGTCGCCAGCCAGGGCTTCGTCGACGCGACGCTGCTCCAGCATCTGGTGGCCTCGCTCGGCCGTGTCTTTGCAGCACTGGTGGCAGCAACGCTGGTCGGCATCCCGGTCGGCCTTGCCATCGGGACCAGCCGCATCGGCCGCGGCATCTTCGATCCCGTGCTCGAGTTCCTCCGGCCAATCCCGCCGCTCGCCTATTTGCCGCTCATCATCATCTGGTTCGGCATCGGCGAAGAGGCCAAGGTGCTGGTGATCGCGATCGCCATGGTCGCACCGATTGCGCTGTCGACGGCCTCCGGCGTCCGCAACGTCCAGCAGGATCGCATCAGCGCCGCACGTTCGCTTGGTGCGTCGCGCCGGCAAGTCATCCGTTTCGTCGTCCTGCCCAGCGCCCTGCCGTCGATCCTCACCGGTCTGCGAATCGCGCTCGGCGCCGGCTGGACAACGCTGGTCGCGGCCGAGCTTGTCGCCGCCACAAGGGGCCTCGGCTTCATGATTCAGTCGGCGGCGCAGTTCCTCGTCACCGACGTCGTCGTGATGGGTATCTTCGTCATCGCCGCCGTCGCCTTCGTGCTCGAATTCGGCCTGCGCCGGCTGGAGCGCAGGCTGGTGCCCTGGGCCGGCCGCGAGTAGCGGTCGGCCGAGGTTGCGGCCCAGCGCCTATGCCCGCATGGTTTCGCGCATGGTGCTGCGCCCGCGCAGCATGGGAAGTCCCAGCGTCACCAGCACGAAGCCGGCCGTCACCACCTTGAGGTCGCTTGGCTGCAGCCCGAGCGACAGTGCCAGCGACACGAGCTGGTAGTAGACAACCGCACCGACGACCGGCGCCAGCAATTGCCGGGTCACGGTCTGCCGTCCGGTGATTGTTTCGCCGATGACCAGCGAGGCGAGGCCGTTGATCAGGATGCCGGTGCCCATGCCGACATCGGCATAGCCCTGCAACTGCACGATGAGCGCGCCGCCAAGCGCGGTCAGGCCCGAGGCGACACCCAATCCGACGATCGTGTATGTCCAGATGCTGATGCCGAGCGAGGGCGCCAGCTCCGGATTGATGCCGATGACGCGCAGCGCCGCTCCCGCTTGCGTGGCCAGATACCAGCGCAATGCGACCAGGGCCAAGACGATCAGCACGGCGAATGTGGCGACCTGCAGCCGGACGTCGGTGAGGATGGCCGGGTTGATGTGCATGAAGATGTTGTCGGTGTTGAACAAGGCAATGTTCGAGCGGCCAAGAACGCGCATGTTCACGCTGTAGAGCGCGGTGAAGACCAGGATCCCGGCCAGCAGCGAATTGATGCGAAAACGCAGATGCACCACCGCGGTTGCCGCGCCGGCCCCGACACCGGCGAGCATCGCAACAACGGTTGCGAACAGCGGCGGGTATCCCGCCAGCAAAAGCGTGGCGCAGACGCAGCCGCCGAGCGGGAACGCACCTTCGCTGGTCAGGTCCGGAAAGCTCAGCAACCGAAACGGGATCATGATGCCGAGCACCAGGAACGAATAGATGAGGCTTTGCGACAGCGTCACCGGCACGAGATTGAGATAGGCGTGGATCACGTCCATTGGTCAGGTCCCGAGCAGCATGCGGTCGTTTTCGATTCTGAACTTCTCGACGAGATCGGCGGGCGTGAGCCTTGCCTTCTCGGTGCCGCCGATGTCGTCGCGGATGCGGCCGGCGTCCATCATGACCAGCCGGTTACCGGTCTCGATCGCCTGGCGCATGTTGTGGGTGACCATCAGCGTGGTCAGCGACTGCTCGGCGACGATCCGCAAGGTCGTTGCCATGATCAGGTCGGCGGTGCGCGGGTCCAATGCTGCCGTATGCTCATCGAGCAACAGCAGCGAGGGTCGCGACAGCGATGCCATGATAAGGGACAGCGCCTGGCGTTGTCCGCCGGAGAGCTGGGCGACCGGCGTCGACAGCCGGTCTTCCATGCCGAGCGCCAGGCCGGCGAGCAGCGCCCGGTAACGGTCGCGCTTGGCGCCGTCGAGATGGCGCCCAAAGCCCCTGCGTTGCCCGCGCTGCTCGGCCAGGGCCAGGTTTTCCTCGATGGTCATGGCCGCCGCGGTGCCAATCATCGGATCCTGGAACACACGCGAGATCATCCCCGCCCGGCGATGTGCCGCAAGGCGGGTGATGTCCTGGCCGTCCAGGGAGATCGAGCCGCCATCCGGCTCGATCGCGCCCGCGATGGTGTTGAGCAGCGTCGACTTGCCGGCGCCGTTCGAGCCGATGATCACGACGAAGTCGCCGCGATTAAGCGCCAGATCCACCCCGTTCAGCGCCGGCCGCGCCCCGGCAAGGCCGGCGTTGAAGGTTTTGCGCAAGTCCGCGCAGACGAGCAGGGGCATGCCCAAAGCTGTCACTTGAGCAGCCATGGGCTGTCCTTGAGCTCTTCCGGAACCGTCAGGCCGACGGCTGCGAGGCCCTTGGGGCTGACATAGGCGTCGAAGTCTTCGCCCCTGGGAACATAGGGCGCGATGTCGGCCGGCTTCTCGCCCTTGAGGATCCTGTCTGCGATATCGGCCGCATGCTCGCCATTCTTGCGATAGGAGATGGCGTGGAAACCGGCGAGCTGGTCCTTGAGGTCGGGGGCGTAGACCGAGTTGAACAGCGGCAGCTTGATCCGCTGTGCCACCTGGGCGACGACCGGTACCGAGGTCTGCACCACGTTGGACTGGATGAGGAAGATGGCGTCGACCTGTCCGGCGAAGGTCTGGACACGCTGGGGCAGGTCGTTGGGATTGTCGACCGGCACGCCGACGACCTCGATCCCGGCCTTGGCGGCGGCCTTGTGGATCAGCTCCATGTTGGAGGTGTCGTTGTCCTCTCCCGGATTGAACAGGGTTCCGACCTTCTTGACCTCAGGCAACACCTTCTTGAGGTAGTCGAAGGAAGCGTCGAAATCGGGCAGCATCGACGCGCCGGTGCTCCAGGCCGAACCGTGCTGCCAATCCGGCACGATGCCCGCCACGACCGGGTCAACGACCGCGCCGAACACAATGGGGATCGACTTGTCGGTGATGCCGCGCACCGCCGCCTGGTTGAGCCCGGTGGTGATGGCGAGGATCAGCGCCGGATGCTTGGCCTCCACCTGCTGCAGGATCTGGGGAACGAGGCTGCGGTCGAAATTGGCGTGCTGGAAACCGTAGGTGACGTCCTTGCCTTCGACGTAGCCCAGTTCGCTCATCCGGGCCTTGAAGCCTTCGGCAACCTGGTTGAGTGCCGGGTGTTCGCCGAAGCTGGCGATTTCGACCAGTTTCGGGTCAGCCAGGGCTGCGCCATTCGCGGCGGTGAGCAAGGCTGCAGCGAGCAGCCACTTCATCAATTTCACGACACGCTCCTAAGGTTGGAATTACACGATGGAGGGACGCCAGTTCTGTTCGGCGACCCGCAGGAAATTCTCGCCCAGCACGCCAAGTATGGCCGTCTCCGAATAGCCATGGCGTTCCAGCGCTTCGACCAGTTCGGGCAGGACTTCGGGTTTGACATCGGCCCAGGGCGGCCGCGGATAGCCGCGCAACGCCATCATCGGTCCGGAGTCGTAGAGCTTGGTCATGAAGGGCTGGTAGAAAACGGTGTCGAGGCCGAGGCCGACATGTTCTGGCCCGACGAGCTGGGCGACGTAATCGATATGGCGCATCAGCGCCGGAACGTCGGAACGGTTGTCGTCGGTCAGGAAGGCGCCGATGGAGTTGATGCCGACCACTCCGCCGCGCCGGGCGAGAGCCTTGATCTGGACGTCGTCGATGTTGCGCTCATGGTTCTTCAGCGCGCGCACGCTCGAATGCGAAAACACCACCGGCTTGTCCGACAGTTCGATGATGTCGAGCGACGTGTTGATGCCGGCATGGCTCGCGTCGAGCATCATGCCGACCCGGTTGGCCTCTGCCACGAAGGCACGGCCCAGCATGGAAAGCCCGGCATCCGAAGGCTCGTGGCAGCCGTCGCCAAGCGGGTTGCGGGTGTTGTAGGCCACGATCATCCAGCGGATTCCGAGCCTGTACCAGCTGTCGATCATCGCCGGCTCGTGAGCTGCCGGGCCGGCACCTTGCAGATGCAGGCCGATCGCCATCTTGCCCGACTGCTTGGCCGCGCGGATGTCGGCCACGGTTTCGATGAGCTGGTAGTCGTGGGCGCGTTGCTCGAACCAGCGCCTTTGTTGCGACAGGTGCCGGAACGTCGGCTCCGGCCGGTCCCAGTCGGCGCCGATGGTGAGCGAGAGAAAGGAGAATCCCGCGTCGCGATAGCGGACCAGCATGTCGGGTCCTTCATCGAGACATTCGGGAGTCCAGCCCACTGCACTTTCCCAGACGACAGCCTTGGCGATGAGGTTGTTGGCTGAAACAGTCACGTCGTCTGCACCCGCTGAGCAATGAAGTTCAAGCGGTGAGCTAATCGGCAATCTCGTCGTTGCGCTATTGGCGGGAATGGGTTTGATTGTTTCATACTTGAACCAATCAAGGCCCCGCCATGCCGACAACGCCCGATCCATTCGACCTGATGATCTTTGCGCGCGTTGCGGAAACGGGGAGCTTCAGCGCCGCGGCTGAACGGCTTGGCCTGCCGAAGTCGACAGTGTCCCGGCGTATCACCGTGCTTGAAGCCCAGTTGGGGGAGCGCCTGCTCCAGCGCAGCACGCGGCGCAATTTCCTGACCGAGATGGGCCAGCGCATTCTCATCCCCGCCGAACAGATCATTCACGAGGTGGATGCCGTCATGGCGGTCGCCGAACACCGGCAGGTGACCCCTTCGGGACGGCTGCGTGTCTCCGTCCCCGGCGACCTCGCCGCAATCTCGCTCGCGCCCATGCTTGCCGACTTCAGCAAGGCATATAGCGAAATCCAGCTCGAACTGGATCTGTCGCCTCGTTATGTCGACGTCATTGCCGACGGTTTCGATCTCGCCATAAGGATCGGTGGCGAAGCGCAGGACCTGAGGTTGACCACCCGGCATCTGGTCGACCTCGGTATCGGTCTCTATGCCTCGCCGCAGTACAGGGATCGCGCCGGCCAGCCCGATGCGCCCGAGGCCCTCGCACAGCATGACGTCTTGGTGCTGCTCGCCGACGGCGTTCCGGTCAACTGGGTTCTGAACAAGGACGCCCAGTCGGTTCCCGCCGACATGTCGGGGCGACGGGTCTGCGCGAACTCTTACGAACTGCTGTTCCGCCTGGCGCGGTCCGGCGCCGGCATTACGGCGATGCCCGATCTTTTCGCGCGGCCTTACCTGGCAAGCGGCGAACTCGTCCGTATCCTGCCGGCATGGAGTCTTGCTCCGGCCATGGTACGCGCCGTCTTTCCGAGCAGGCAACTGATGCCGCGCAAGACTCGGGTCTTCCTCGATGCGCTTTTGGGTCACCTCAAGCCGCGTCCGCTGAGGGCGCCGCAGCCAATGCCGGCCTAGTCGGAGATCGCCGGCACTGTCGGCAGCGTTGCAAGAAGCCCGGTGATCGCTACCGTTGCCCTGGCAGAGGAGTTGGCCAAACTCAGGCGGCCAGTTGCTGTGGTTGGCGAGACAGCTCCCGCCGCCGCTCGGCCAGCGGCCCGGCGATCTCGGCGACATAGCGGCCCTGGTGGCGGGCGCCGGCGAGCTCGTTGGCGCTGGGAGCCCGGGAGCTGCCGTCGGCGTTGATGGCGAGCGTCGTTGCGCCATAGGGCGAACCGCCGGTGATCTCGTCCATGCGCGTCTGGCCCCGGAACGTGTAGGGCAGGCCGACAGTCACCATGCCGAGATGCATCAGCGTTGCGTGCATCGACAGGATCGTGTGCTCCTGGCCGCCATGCTGGCTCTCGCTCGAGGTGAACACGCTCGCCACCTTGCCGACCAGCGCATTCTGCGTCCACAGCCCACCAAGCTGGTCGATGAAGTTCTTCATCTGCGAAGACATGTTGCCAAAGCGCGTCGGCGTACCGAAGACGATGGCGTCGTAGTCGGCAAGCTCCCTGGGCGTGGCGATAGGCGTTTCGTCGTGGCGGACCCCGGCCTTGAGCATCGTCGCTTCGTCCATCAGTTCGGGAACGCGCCGCAGCGTGACGCTGGCGCCGGCTTCGCGTGCGCCTTCGGCTATCGCCTCGGCCATGGTGCCGATGTGGCCATAGGCGGAATAGTAGAGGACCAGGATCTTGGGCATGGGAATCTCCTTCTGCCGGCCGCAGCCGGAAGTGATGCAGGTTTTGAATTGTCTGGTGGAAGCGCCGCCCGTGGGCGGCGCGGTTGTTCAAGCCGTAGCGAGCTTGGCTGGCGCCGGCTTTGCCTGCTGGGCGTGCTGGCTGAGCCAGACGCTGCCGAGCACCACGACCATGCCGAAGATCTGCGCTGCGCTGAGCGATTGACCAAGCACCGACCAGCCGAGGATCACCGCGGTCATCGGGCTGAGGAAACCGAGCGGCGACACCACCGACGGTTCCAGCCGGGCGATGCCACGGAACCACAGGATGTAGGTCAATGCCGCGCCGATCAGGCCGAGCCAGGCAAGGCCGAGCAAGTTTGCCGTCGTCAGCGCGGGCAGGGATGGCTCTTGCAGCAAGGCAACCGGCAGCAACAGTAAGCCACCGGCGGTCAGCTGCCATGCGGTGAAGGTCAGCGGCGACACGGGCGGCTGCCAGCGCCGGCTCAGCACCGTGCCTGCGGCCATCGAGACGGCGCCGGCGAGGCCTGCGGCGATGCCGATCGGATCGAGTGTGGCGTTTGGCGTCAGGATCAGCAAGGCGACGCCGGCCATGCCGGCAATGGCAGCGACGATCGACAGCGGGCGGATCGGCGCGCCGAGCAGGCCACGGGCGAGCAGGATGACGATCAGCGGCTGGATCGCGCCGACCGTTGCCGCCACGCCGCCCGGCAGGCGATAGGCGGCGACAAACAGCAGCCACCAGAAGATCGAGAAGTTCAGCGCGCCGAGCACCAGGACGCGGGCCCACCAGATGCCTTGTGGCAGCTGGCGGACGAGCAGCAGGAGCAGCAGCCCGGCGGGCAGCGCCCTGAGCATGGCGACCGTCAGCGGGTAGCCGGCGGGCAGGAACTCGGTCGTCACGATATAGGTGCTGCCCCAGATCGCGGGGGCGATTGCCGTCAGCAGCAGGTCGGTGTTGCGCGTCGTCATGGCCGCATCTCTCTTTACATCGAGTATCTTGACTTCAAGATAATTCATATTCTCTTGACGTCAAGAGAAATCTTCGGGATGGTGCGGCATGGATCAGGTTGACGACATTCTTGCCCAGTGGAACCGCGAACGGCCCGACCTCGACGTTGCGCCGATGGGGCTGATCGGCCGCGCCAACAGGGTGTCGCAGCATCTCGGCCGCGAGATGGAAAAGACCTTCGCCGCGCACGGGCTGAATTTCGCCAGCTTCGACGTTCTGGCGACGCTGCGCCGTTCGGGGCCGCCTTATGCGCTGTCCCCCGGCGACCTGTCGGCGACGATGATGATCACCTCGGGCACGATGACCAACCGTGTCGACCAGCTGGAAAAGGCGGGCCTTGTCGAGCGTCGGCTCAATCCGGACGACCGCCGCAGTTTCATCGTCTCCTTGACCGACAAGGGCTTCGCCACCATCGACGCCGCCGTCACCGACCATGTCGCGACGCAGACACGGATCGTCGAGATGCTGAGCAAGGAAGAGCGGGCGGCGCTCGACACGCTGCTCAGCAAGTTTTTGGTCGGGTTCGAGAGCGTGTGAGTCGGCTACGGCGAGCTTCGATTTACCCCCACCCCTAACCCCTCCCCACAAGGGGGAGGGGGACCAGGGTGCGGCTGTCCACGCACCATCCCGCCGTCCGCGTCAAGTTCATTAAGTTCGGCGCTTACAAGATGGCCGTCGTGTGCCGCAGAATCCCCCTCCCCCTTGTGGGGAGGGGTTAGGGTGGGGGTAGAAGCCGCGCAAGCCTTGCCGGCTCACCCCGCCAGCGCCTGCTCCAGGTCGGCGATCAGATCATCCCCGTCCTCGATGCCCGCCGATAGCCGCACCAGTGAATCCGAAATCCCGATAGCGGCGCGCTTTTCCGCCGGGATCGAGCCGTGCGTCATCAGCGCCGGGTGCTCGATCAGGCTTTCGACGCCACCCAGGCTCTCGGCCAGCGTGAACAATTGCGTCCGCTCGAGGAAACGTTTTGTCCCGGCGAGGTCACGGTCGAGGTCGACCGATATCATGCCACCGAAATGATACATCTGCGCCTTGGCGATGGCGTGCTGCGGGTGGCTTTCGAGGCCGGGATAGATCACCCGGCGCACATCCTTGCGCGCCTCCAGCCAGCGCGCGATCTTGGCCCCGTTCTGCGAATGCCGTTCCATCCTGAGCGCAAGTGTCTTGATGCCGCGCAGCGCCAAAAAGCTGTCGAACGGCCCAGAGATCGCGCCGATGGCATTCTGCAAAAACTTCAGCTGGTCGCGCAGCTCCTTGTTGTCGCCGACCACCACGCAGCCGCCGACCATGTCGGAATGGCCGTTGAGATACTTGGTCGTCGAATGCACGACGAGGTCGATGCCGAGTTCCAGCGGCCGCTGCAGGTAGGGGCTGCAGAAGGTGTTGTCGGCGACCGATAGCACGCCCTTGCGCTTGGCCAGCGCGGCAACCCCTTGGAGGTCGACCACCCGCAGCAGCGGGTTTGTCGGCGTCTCGACCCACAGCATCTTGGTTTCCGGCCGGATCGCCGCCTCGACCGCGGCGAGATCGGTGAAGTCGACGAAGCTTACCTGCAGCCCGGCCGAGCGCTTGCGCACCCGCTCGAGCAGCCGGAACGTGCCGCCATAGATGTCGTCGGTGGCAACGATGTGAGCGCCCGAGTCGAGCAGCTCGAAGACAGTGGCGATCGCGGCCAGCCCCGAGGCGAAGGCGAAGCCGGCGGAGCCGCTTTCGAGGTCGGCGATGGCGCGCTCGAAGGCAAAGCGCGTCGGGTTCTGGCTGCGGGCGTACTCAAAGCCCTTGTGCACGCCGGGGCTCTGCTGGCCATAGGTCGAGGTGGCGTAGATCGGCACCATGACAGCGCCCGTCGTCGGGTCGTGGCTCTGGCCGCCATGGATGGTGCGTGTCGAAAACGCCAGCCGGTTCTTCTGCGTCGTCATTTTGTCCGCCTGAGATGGTTGATGAGATCGACACGGGTGATCAGCCCGACAAATTCCTCGCCGTCGAAGATGATCGCCACTTCGTTGCGGTCGAAGATCGGCAGCAGCGCATCGAGTGTCTGGTTGGCCTGCAGCGTGTGCAGGTCCTTCGCCATCGCGGTTGAAACCGGCGCGTTGAAGCGGTTCCAGCGGCTGTCATAGGGTCCTTCGACCACGGCGAGGATATCGCCCTCGTCGATGATGCCGACGAGCTTGCCGTCTTCGAGCACCGGCAGCTGCGACACGTCCCCGCGCCGCATCCGGCCATAGGCGGTCAGCAGGCTGTCGCCGGGCCCGACGAACACCGTGCCGCCCTCGCGGTGCGAGCGCGCCACCAGATCGCTGAGGTCGCCATGCGCCTCGCGTTCGTCGAGGCCTTGTTCGGCGAGCCAGAAATCGTCGAACACCTTGGACAGATACTTGTTGCCGCTGTCGCAGACGAAGGTCACCACCCGCTTCGGCGTCTTCTGCTCGCGGCAGTAGCGCAGCGCCGCCGACAGCAGCGTGCCCGACGACGATCCAGCCAGGATGCCCTCCTTGGCGAGCAGGTCGCGCACCGCCAGCATGCTCGCCTTGTCGTTGACCGTATAGGCGCGTCTGACCAGCGACAGGTCGCAGTTCGGGGGTACGAAATCCTCGCCAATGCCTTCGACGGTCCAACTGCCGGCTTCTTCCAGCTTGCCGGTCTTGACCAGCGGCGCCAGCACCGAACCTAGCGGGTCGGCCAGCACCATCTCGGTCTTCGGCGACACTTTTGCGAAGTAGCGCCCGAGCCCGGTCAGCGTGCCGCCGGAGCCGACGCCCACCACCACCGCATCGACGTCGCCCTCGAGCTGCTCCCAGATTTCCGGGCCGGTCGTCGTCTCATGTGCCAGCGGGTTGGCCGGATTGGCAAACTGGTTGACGTAGAACGAGCCGGGGATCTCGGCGGCGATCTTCTCGGCCATGTCCTGGTAGTATTCGGCATGGCCCTTGCCGACGTCGGAGCGTGTCAGCCTGACCTCGGCGCCAAGCGCGCGCAGGTGCTGGATCTTCTCGCGGCTCATCTTGTCGGGCACCACCAGGATGATGCGGTAGCCCTTGGGGATGCCGACCTGCGCAAGGCCCAGGCCGGTGTTGCCGGCGGTCGCTTCGACGATGGTGCCGCCGCGCTTGAGCTTGCCCTCGCGCTCGGCCGCCGCGATCATCGACAGCGCGATGCGGTCCTTGATCGATCCGCCCGGGTTCTGGCTTTCCAGCTTGATGAACAGCCGGCACGGCCCGGTGTCGAATTGCGTCAGCTCGACGACAGGCGTTTCGCCGATCAATTCGAGCACGGACCTGAAGGGCGGGTTCAAGCGGCTCATGGCGGCATCTCCCTCGGCAGGCAGGTTCATTGGAATATCCCATGTCGGGCGGGCGGACACCAGCCGCCCGGAAGCTTCATGCGGCCGCTTGGCCATCCTGGCCGCATTTACCGGCGTCGCATTGCACGAACAAAGGCAGGGCTTTTCGTTTAGTGCGAAAGCTTGAGAAGGAAATTCTCACGCGCCACCTTTGGTTCCGTTTGCGGGCAATACATTTCTCCTTGCGGGCGTTGTTGACTCTCCACTTGGTGGAGCACCTAGAAGGGCTGTCATGGACGACAGGATCTACACCATCGGCGAGCTTTCGAGGCTGAGCGGCATCACCGTTCGCAAGCTCCGTTTCTATTCCGACAAGGGGCTGTTGCCGCCCACTGTTCGGGCCGAGAGCGGCTACCGGATGTATTCGGCAGCCGATCTCGAACGGCTGGGCCTTATCCTTGCCCTGCGCGATGCAGGCGTGAGCCTCGCCGAAATCGGCAAGATCCTGTCGAACCGCCTCGCCATCTCGGCCGTGCTGGAGCTCAGGCTCAAGGCGCTCGAGGCGGAAATCAAATCCAAGCGCCGTGTCGCGGCTGCCCTCAGGGCGGCCATCCGGGTTCCCGACCCGACAACAGAAGACCTCAGGAGAATATGGACCGTGACAAAGCTATCCCAGGGCGAATTCCGCGCCGCCATCGAGCATTTCTTCGAAGACGTGGCGTCCCAGGCGAACGTGTCGCCGGAATGGAAGAAGCAGATGATCGACGCTTCGACACCCGACCTGCCCGACGACCCCACGCCAGAGCAGGTCGACGCCTGGACCGAGATCATGGCGTTCGTTTCGGACAAGGAATACGCCGCCGAGCTGCGTAACAGCATGTCGTCGATGTGGGACGGCGAGTTCGATCCCGCCGCCTATGCCGAGGCGTCCAACGCGACCTTCGCCCGCGTCCGCGAAGCCATCGACAAGGGTGACAAGCCGGAGTCCGAAACCGGTAAGGCGATCGCCCGCGATTGGCTGGCAAGCTCGGCCAAGGCGATGAACAGGGCGCCCGACAAAGCGTTCCTTGAGTGGCATGACAGCCAATACCGCAAGTACCACGCGCGTTCCGCGCGCTACTACGAGTTGCTCCGCATTGTCAGAGGCGAGCGCCAGCCCGACAAGATCAGCGAGGAGTGGAGCTGGATCAACGCTGCCATGGCCGGGGCGCTGTAACCAGCCCATTCTGGTTTGTGGAAGACACCAAACGAAAAAGGGCCCGCATCGCGGGCCCTTTTGCTTTCGTCAGTCGCAAGCCTATTCGAAGTCGCCGAGGTCGCGCACCGCGCCGCGGTCGGCCGAGGTGGCAAACGCCGCATAGGCCTTCAGCGCCTTGGTCACCTTGCGCTTGCGCAGCTCGACCGGCTTCCAGCCCTTGGCGTCCTGCTCGGCGCGGCGGGTGGCGAGTGTCGCTTCGTCGACGCGCAGGCTGATCGTCCGGTTGGGGATATCGATGTCGATGATGTCGCCCTCGCGCACCAGCCCGATCGTGCCGCCATTCGCCGCCTCGGGCGAAACATGGCCGATCGACAGGCCCGACGTGCCGCCCGAGAAACGTCCGTCGGTGAGCAGCGCGCAGGCTTTGCCCAGGCCCTTCGACTTGAGGTAGCTGGTCGGATAGAGCATTTCCTGCATGCCGGGGCCGCCCTTCGGTCCCTCGTAGCGGATCACCACCACGTCGCCGGCCACAACCTCATTGCTGAGGATCGCCTTGACCGAAGCGTCCTGGCTCTCGAACACCCGAGCGGGGCCTGAGAATTTCAGGATCGACTCATCGACGCCGGCGGTCTTCACCACGCAGCCGTCGCGCGCGATGTTGCCCTTCAGTATGGCAAGGCCGCCGTCCTTGGAGAAGGCATGTTCGGCCGAGCGGATGACGCCCTTTTCGCGGTCGAGGTCGAGCTCGTCCCAGCGCCGGTCCTGGCTGAAGGCCGTCTGGGTGGGAACGCCGCCCGGAGCAGCGAGGTAGAAGTCGCGCACTGCCTGGCTCTTGGTCCGCGAAGTGTCCCAATGATCGATGGCTTCGCCGATGGTTGCGGTGTGCACCGTCGGCAGGTCGCGGTTGAGCAGGCCGGCCTTGTCGAGCTGGCCGAGGATGGCATAAATGCCGCCGGCGCGGTGGACGTCTTCCATGTGCACGTCGGCCTTGGCCGGCGCCACCTTGCACAGCACCGGCACCTTGCGCGACAGCGCGTCGATATCGTCCTGGTCGAAGTCGATCTCGCCTTCATGCGCCGTGGCCAGGATGTGCAGCACGGTGTTGGTCGACCCGCCCATGGCGATGTCGAGCGCCATGGCATTTTCGAACGCGCCCTTGGAGGCAATGTTGCGCGGCAAAACGCTTTCGTCGTCCTGTTCGTAATAGCGCTGGGCGAGGTCGACAATGAGGTGTCCCGCCTCGACGAACAGGCGCTTGCGGTCGGCATGCGTCGCCAGCGTCGAGCCGTTGCCGGGCAGCGACAGGCCGAGCGCTTCGGTCAGGCAGTTCATCGAATTGGCGGTGAACATGCCCGAGCACGAGCCGCAGGTCGGGCAGGCCGAGCGTTCGATGATCTTGACGTCCTCGTCCGAAACCTTGTCGTCGGCCGCCGCCACCATGGCGTCGACCAGGTCGAGCGCGACGTTCTTGCCGCCGAGCACCACCTTGCCGGCTTCCATCGGGCCGCCGGAGACGAACACCGCCGGGATATTGAGACGCATCGCGGCCATCAGCATGCCGGGCGTGATCTTGTCGCAATTGGAGATGCAGACCATGGCGTCGGCGCAATGCGCGTTGACCATGTATTCGACGCTGTCGGCGATGATCTCGCGGCTCGGCAGCGAATACAGCATGCCGTCATGGCCCATGGCGATGCCGTCGTCGACGGCAATGGTGTTGAACTCCTTGGCCACGCCGCCGGCCGCCTCGATCTCGCGGGCGACCAGCTGGCCGAGATCCTTGAGGTGGACGTGCCCCGGCACGAACTGGGTGAAGGAGTTGACCACGGCGATGATCGGCTTGCCGAAATCGGTGTCCTTCATGCCGGTGGCGCGCCATAGGCCACGCGCGCCAGCCATGTTGCGGCCGTGGGTGGTGGTGCGCGAACGATAAACAGGCATGGGGGCTCTCTCATACAATAGATGGCTAAGCTTGGGATTGAGCCACTATCGCCCCTGCGTCAACTATTTTCCACCGTCGCGGCGCCCTGGCATGCCGTTTGCGGGCGGCTGCCATGCGCTCCGCGCAGTACAAGGGCCGTTCAGCCCTTGGAATTGGCCGATTTCTTGCCTTTTCGGCCACGCCTCAGCTCGGCGACGCCGACAGTCAGCCCCATCGCCAGCGCCATGGTCGCGGCCAGCGAGCGGAAGCCGCCGAAATCGGCTTCGGCGACCTCGAACCAGACCCTGGCGAACTGCGCCAAGGGCGAAAAGGCGCTGTCGGTGATGGCGATGACCGGCACGTTGTTGGCCGACAGAATGCGCGCCTCCTCCACAGTCGCCGAGGCATAGGGCGAGAAGCTGATGGCGATTACGGCATCCCTGGACGAGGCAAACGAGATGATCTCTGGGCTCAATCCCGAGGCGGACTCGATCAACTGGCTGCGCACGCCGAGCTTGCCCAGCGCATAGGCGATGTAGCTGGCGACCGGGTAGGAGCGCCGCCGCGCCAGGATGTAGATCGTCTCGGCGCCGTTGAGGATGTCGATGGCGCGGTCGAGCGTGTCATCGTCGAGATTGCGCGACATGACGTCGAGCGACTTGCTGGCGGCAGCCAGGAAACCATCGACGATGCGGCGGTTGGAGGTGCCTTCGTCGGCGTCGCCGCGCACCACCGTCAGCCGCTCCTCATAGGACGTCGTGCGTTCGCGCAGCCGCTCGCGGAAAACCTGCTGCAGGCTGGTGAAGCCGTCATAACCGAGATGCTGGGCAAAGCGGATCAGCGTCGACGGTTGTACGCCGGCTGACGTGGCAATGCTGGCGGCGGTACCAAAGGCGATCTCGTCGGGATTGTCGAGCGCATAGGCCGCCACCTGCGCGATGCGCTTCGGCAGCGTCTGGCGGCGGTCGAGGATCAGCGCCCTCAGCGCCTCGAAATCGCGCGGCAGCGCCTCCGAAATCGTCTCTGCCATGTCGTCCATTCCGCCTCCGCCTATTCCACCATAACGCCGGGACCACGGGCTGTCCAAATAAAATGAACCGTATGTTCCATTTTAGCCAAAATTCGACTATTCAATCCGCCATGAGCATGATCCCGAAAAGTGGGAACCGGTTTTCGGACAAGATCATGCTCCGGCAGGAAAGATTGAGCCCCATTCCGATACGTCGGATTGCGACAGTTCTATAAACCGGGAGAGCGTGAAGTGACAGGTGTTGGTCTTATCGGAACCGGCTTCATGGGCAAGTGCCATGCGCTGGCGTGGAATTCGGTGCGCACGGTGTTCGGCGACGTGGAAAAGCCAAGGCTCGTCCATCTCGGCGAGGCAAATGCCGATCTCGCCGCCCAACGCGCCTCCGAGCTCGGTTTCGAGAAATCCTCCGGTGACTGGCGCGCCGTCATCGCCGATCCCGAGGTCGAGATCGTCTCGCTGACCACGCCCAACCAGTTCCATCCCGAGATGGCCATCGCCATCCTCGAAGCCGGCAAGCACTTGTGGTGCGAAAAGCCGATGGCGCCGACGCTTGCCGAGGCCGAAGCCATGGCTGCCGCCGCGCGCAAGTCGGGCAAGGTCGCCGTGCTCGGCTACAACTACATCCAGAGCCCGGCGATCCGCCACATCCGGCAGCTGCTCGACGAGAAGATCATCGGTGAGGTCAACCATCTCCGCGTCGAGATGGACGAGGACTTCATGGCTGATCCGGAAGCCCCCTTCTTCTGGAAGCACGAGGCCAAATCAGGCTACGGCGCGCTAGATGATTTCGCCGTCCATCCGCTGTCGCTGATTTCAGCCCTGTTCGGCCGTGTCGGTTCGGTCATGTGCGACATGGCGAAACCCTATCCCGACCGCCAGGTAACAGGTGGCGGCCGCCGCGCGGTCGAGACCTACGACATCGCCTCGAGCCTGATCCATCTGGAGAACGGCGTGTCGGGCACGCTGCTGGTCAACCGCTCCGCCTGGGGCCGCAAGGGCCGCATCCAGGTCCAGATCTTCGGCTCCAAGGGCTCGATCGTCTTCGACCAGGAACGCTTCAACGAAATCCAGCTCTACGTCACCTCCGACCGTGCGACCGAGCAAGGCTACCGCACCATTCTCGCGGCCCCCGCCCACGAGCCCTACGGCAAGTTCATCCCCGCGCCCGGCCACGGCCTCGGCTTCAACGATTTGAAGACTATCGAGTGCCGCGAACTCCTCGCCCGCATCGCCGGCCAGCCGGCGCGCGTCATCGATTTCGACGAAGGGCTGGAGATCGAGCGCACGGTGCATGCGATGGCGCAGTCGTTTGCCGAGCAGAAGTGGGTGCGTGTGAGGTAGGGGCTTGGAGCTATGAAGCCGGAACAAGGCACGCTTGAGTAAACACGCCACTTCGATTGCCGTTGTCTGACTTGCAAGGCAAAACAGCTGTGTCTCGCTAACTTCTATCTTTTGATTGCCATCACAACGCTGCTGAATTCATCGATGATCTATTGCTGCTTCGCTGCATTTTTGATTTTCTGAAGCGGGGTACTTTGTCGAGGGGGCAATTGGGTGGCGCTTTTCCAACAGGTTAAGGATTCAGCCGGGACGGTTACAACTATCCTTGGTTTCATTGGGGTTGTCGGAGGCGTTGCGGCATATGGTGCGACGTTGAAGAACCAGTTCGACGCTTCGCAGACCAAAATAGTGCAACTGGAAACACAAGTTGCAACTCTCAGGGAACAATTGGACAAATCTCACGGAACTTTGGCGGGTCAAGGCCCGCGCGGTCCGAAGGGCGACAAAGGAGATCCAGGCGATCCAGGGCCTGCCGGCTCGAGGGGGCCGCAAGGCGATCCAGGAGCGCCGGGTACGGGTGGGGCTATCGATCAGGTGGCATTGGCAATGGCGGTAGACGCAGCCATCGCAAAGAGACTCGCATCGCTGCCAAGTGGCGCTGGCGCTGCGATCGTCGATGCGGGCTCTTTGTTCGACCTCGGATCCTGCGCGTTGGACACTGAGGTCAAGTCAAAGCAGGTTATCGCTGTGAAGGAGGGTATGCAGTTTTGCAAAGCTGACGGAACCTTGTTGGCCACCGTAAAGAAAATCCGTCCTACTTCCGGTAACGTCAGAGGGTACATTACGTTCTCGCTTCCCGAAGATGCGAATTGGACAATAAGTACCGGAAACACGGGGCGCTTTGCTTGGGACTCAAAGCGGCAGTTTACCATTGAGCGCTTCTCGGAGACAGAAAGCGGTGATGTGGCTTCGCTCCGGTTCGCTCCACGGAGTTAGGTGTTGTTGGTAGGTGCTGAGCTTTCCCGAAAAGCCGCCATCCACCCCACCTGCGCCACGTAAAACGCCAGCAATATCGCGGCGTTGAGTTCGAGCACTTCTTCGACGGCGGCGAGCGCGCGCGACGATGCTGCGATGTCGATGACTTGCGCCAGGCCGATCAGGCCGACATGCAGCAACAGCAGCACGTGGCCGGAGAGCCATGCCGTCGACCCCGCCATGTTGCGCGCGGTCTGGCGCAGCGCAAACAGGACAAGCCCGGCCGACAGCACCAGCATCAGGCCGACCAGCAGCCAGGCGAGGTCCTGGCTGACGCCCTGCAGCAGCCGAAATGCCAGGATCAGCAGGTCATGGAACCCGTCGAGCTGCCCGCCGCCATAGAGCGGCAGCGGCTCGAACCCGAACAGGCGCGATCCGAAGCTGGTCTCGTCGAGCAGTTCGGCAAGCCCGATCAATCCCGCCAGTGCCAGTGGCACGCGCAGCCCCCAAAAGGCAATCGCAGCACCCGCGCCAATCACCGCCACCGCCAGGAAGAGCACGGTGCCCATCTCGATGATGCCATCCTCCTGCAAAAGCAGCGAGCGGATGCCGGGCGCGAAAACAGCAGCGAGGGCAGCGGTAACGGTAACCGCGCTCACCACTGACAGTGCGCATGCCAGCAACCAGGACCGGTCGCGCTGCTCGACGTTCGCCGGAGCGTCATGCACTGCCGTGCCGATAAGCTGCGCCATGGGCCTCTCCTGTCGCAAAACTGTCAGGTAATCGTCACATGAGCCCCGTTTCGGGCGGGGAAAGGGCTGCCGGCCGCCGTCCCGATCAATCCTCGCGACAGACCGTAAGAATGCCGCGGCAGGCTTTGCCGTCCGCGCCTCAGTCGTTGTTGCTGCGGGCACACGTGCTTCCGGCGTCGACCGTGTTGCCTCGTGCCCGCTTCCGCTGATATTGCGGCGATGCCGCCGATGCGGCCCGGAACGATTGCCAATGATCAAGCTCCCCGACCTGCCGGTGACGGCGGTCCTGCCGCAACTTGCCGATGCGCTTGTGTCGGGCAACAGCGCCGTGCTGGTCGCCCCGCCCGGCGCCGGCAAGACCACGCTGGTGCCGCTGGCATTGCTTGATGCGCCCTGGCGCGGCGATGGCAGGATCATCCTGCTCGAGCCGCGCCGGCTTGCCGCTCGCGCCGCCGCCCGCCGCATGGCTTCGCTGCTCGGCGAGGAACCGGGCGGGGTTGTCGGCTACGCCATGCGCATGGAAAACAAGGTCAGCGCGCGGACAAGGATCCTCGTCGTTACCGAGGGCGTGCTGGCCCGCATGATCCTCGACGATCCCGAACTGCCCGGTGTGTCAGCAGTGCTGTTCGACGAGTTCCACGAGCGTTCGCTCGACGGCGATTTCGGCCTTGCCTTGGCGCTTGACGTGCAAGGCGCGCTGCGTCCCGACCTCAGGCTCGTCGTCATGTCGGCGACGCTCGACGGCGCCCGCGTTTCAAGACTGCTCGACGGCGCCGAAATCATCGAAAGCCAGGGCCGCAGCTTCCCGGTCGATATCCGCTACAACGAACGCCCGGCCGGCACGGCCATCGAGGACGCCATGGCCAAGGCGATCCGCGATGCCTTGGCCAGCGAGCCGGGCAGCGTGCTTGCCTTCCTGCCCGGCCAGCGCGAGATCGAGCGCACCGCCGAGCGTCTCGACGGCCGTATCAGTGCCGATATCGACATCGTGCCGCTCTATGGCATGCTCGATGGCAAGGCCCAGGACGCCGCGATCAAGCCCGCACCGGCCGGCCGCCGCAAGGTCGTGCTCGCCACTGCCATTGCCGAGACTTCGATCACCATCGACGGCGTCCGTGTCGTCATCGATTCCGGCCTGTCGCGCCTGCCTAAGTATGAACCAGCCAGCGGCCTGACCCGGCTCGAAACCGTGCGTGCCTCGCGCGCCGCCGCCGATCAGCGCGCCGGCCGCGCCGGGCGCACCAGCCGCGGCGTCGCCGTGCGCCTGTGGCGCGCCGAGCAGACAGCCGCACTGCCCGCCTTCTCATCGCCGGAAATCCTGGAGGCCGACCTCTCCGGCTTCCTGCTTGACTGTGCTGCCTTCGGTGTCGCCGACCCGACCACGCTCGCCTTCCTCGACCCGCCGCCGGCACCGGCGCTGGCCGAGGCGCGTACCCTGCTGCGCGAGCTTGACGCAATCGACGCCGATGGCCGCCTGACCGCATCAGGCCAGGCGATGCGCAAGCTGGCGCTGCCGGTCCGTCTCGCCCACATGGTCGCCGAAGCGGCGCGCCAGGGCGCGGCACTGGAAGCAGCACAACTCGCCGTGCTGATGACCGAGCGTGGCCTCGGCGGCGACAGCACCGACCTCGAACGCCGCCTGCAGCGCTTCCGCAATGAGCGCTCGCCCCGCGCCAACGCGGCCCGGCAACTGGCCGAACGGCTGGCGCGGCAGGCGTTACCCTCCCCCTTGAGGGGAGGGTCGTCGCGAAGCGACGGGGAGGGGTCGCTCGAAACCCAGCGATCCACTCCGGAAGGGCCTGGAGTCGATACGCTGCCTCAACCGACCCCCTCCGCCGCCGCTGGCGGCACCTCCCCCTCAAGGGGGGAGGGTAAAGGCATCGGCACCCTGCTCCTCCTCGCCTGGCCCGATCGTGTCGCCAAGGCGCGCGGCGAGCGCGGCCGCTTCGTGCTCGCCAATGGCAGTGGCGCCGCTGTCGACGCCGCCGACCCTCTGGCTGGGGAACAATATCTCGTTGTCGCCGACCTGCAGGGCAAGGCACAGAACGCCCGCATCTCGTCCGCTGCGGCAGTGAGCGAGGCCGACATTCGAGATGTGCTGGCGAGCCATCTGGAGCGTAAGACCGAAGCCAGTTTCGATCGGGAAAAACGCTCGGTCCGTGTCCGCGAAACTGTCCGCATCGGCGCGGTCACCCTGTCCGAGCGCATGCTGCCGGCGCCGAAGGGCGAGGAGGCCGACCGCGCCATTCTCGAAGCACTCCGCGCCCACGGCCTCAACCTGCTCGACTGGGGCAAGGAGGCAGAGACGCTGCGCCAGCGCCTCACCTGGCTGCATCGCGGTCTCGGCGAACCCTGGCCCGACATGTCCGACGAGGCCTTGCTCGACCGTCTCGACGACTGGCTGCTGCCGTTCCTGCGCGGTGAGGCCTCCTTCGCCCGCATCGGGTCAGGCATCATCCACGACGCCCTGTTGTCACTCGTCCCGCACGATCTCCAGCGCAGGATCGGCGCGCTCGCGCCGACCCATTTCAGCGCCCCGTCCGGCAGCCACGTGCCGATCCGCTACGATGGCGAATGGCCGGTGCTGGCGGTGCGCGTGCAGGAACTGTTCGGCATGGACAAGCATCCGTCGATCGCCAATGGCACGGTGCCGCTCACGCTCGAACTTCTCTCGCCGGCGCATCGTCCGATCCAGACGACGCGCGACCTGCCTGGCTTCTGGCGCGGCTCATGGGCCGACGTGCGCTCCGACATGCGTGGCCGCTACCCCAGGCACGTCTGGCCCGACAATCCGCTGGAAGCCCAGGCCACCGCCCGCGCCAAGCCGCGCGGCACCTGACGCGATAGGGGCTTGGCGCGGACGCGCCTTGCAGCGCATATAGCTGGCATGAACTCACTGATGCGCGCCCCCGACCTCCAGCAAAGCCATAGGCTCCGGCTCAACACGCTGATCCGCCTGCGCTGGCTCGCCATCGTCGGCCAGAGCTTCACCGTCGTCGTGGTCGCCTACTGGCTCGAATTCCCGCTGCCGGTCAGCATGTGTTTCGCGCTCATCGCCAGCTCCGCCTGGCTCAACCTGTTTCTCGCCTTTCGCTATCCGGCAACGCACCGGCTCAATCCGTTCGCCGCCTTCGGCATCCTCACCTTCGACAGCCTGCAGCTTGCCGGCCTGCTGTTCATGACCGGCGGGCTGACCAATCCGTTTGCGCTGCTGATGACCGTGCCCGTCGTCATCTCGGCGACGTCGTTGCCGCTGCGGCTGACCGCCATGCTGGCGGTGCTGGTCATCGTCATGGTCAGCCTGCTCGCCTTCTTCCATTTGCCGCTGCCCTGGTACGACGGCATCGTCCTGGCCATGCCCTTCATCTACACCTCGGGCATCTGGATCGCGGTGTGCTGTTCGATCGCCTTCACCGCCATGTATGCCTTCCGCGTCGCCGACGAGGCGCGCCTGCTCGCCAACGCGCTTGCCGCCACCGAGCTGGTACTGCAGCGCGAGCAGCACCTGTCGGCCCTCGATGGCCTCGCCGCCGCCGCTGCCCATGAGCTCGGCACGCCGCTTGCCACCATCACGCTTGTCGCCAAGGAAATGGAGCGGGCGCTCGGCAACGATCCCAAATATGGCGAGGACGTCATCCTGCTGCGCAGCCAGAGCGAGCGTTGCCGCGAGATCCTGAAGCGCCTCACCAGCCTGTCGTCGGAAGGCGAGGAACACCTTGCCCGCCTGCCGCTGACCTCGCTGGTCGAGGAGGTCATTGCCCCGCATCGCGACTTCGGCATCTCGATCAAGCTCGATCCCGGCGAGCGCATCGGCCCCGAGCCGGTCGGCCATCGCAACCCGGGCGTCATCTACGGCCTTGGCAATCTTGTCGAGAACGCCGTCGATTTCGCCCGCAGCCGCGTGACAATCCGCTGGAGCTGGGACGACGAGGATGTCAGCTTCAGCATCCTCGACGACGGCCCCGGATTCCCACCCGACATCATCGATCGCATCGGCGAGCCCTATATGTCGACCCGCCAGGGCGCTGAGCCAGGCGGTGGTCTGGGGCTCGGCCTGTTCATCGCCAAGACCTTGCTTGAGCGTTCGGGCGCCGAAATCCGCTTCACCAATTCGAGCGGACCGGGCGAGGGCGCCGTCGTCGAAATCTCCTGGCCGCGCGCCGCCTTCCTCAGCCGGCTGCCTGCCGGCTCGACGATGTTCGACACGGCATGAAGGCGCCGTCTGAAAGGCTTCGCCAGATGTCGAATCCGGCCAGGGTCGTGTCCGCGAACCGGTTGCCGATGGTTGCTGGATACGCCCAGCCATTGGACATCGCGGCTTTGCACCTATATCTGCATGGAAAAACTATAAGAACGACTGGGATCAACGACAAAAAGGATCAAAGGCGATGACCACCCAGGACATTGCAGGCGGGCTGCCGGGCGAAGATCATTCATTGCTGCTCGTCGATGACGACAAGCCCTTTCTGACACGTCTGGCCCGCGCCATGGAAAGCCGCGGCTTTGCCGTCGACACTGCCGAGAGCGTTGAGGAAGCGGTTTCCAAGGTACGCGCCAATCCGCCTGCTTACGCGGTCGTCGATATGCGCCTTGGCGATGGTAACGGCCTCGACGTGGTCTCGGCCATCCGCGAGCGCCGCGAAGACACCCGCACGGTCATCCTTACCGGCTACGGCAACATCGCCACCGCCGTCACCGCGGTGAAGCTCGGCGCCATCGACTACCTGTCCAAGCCGGCCGATGCCGATGACGTCTATGCCGCGCTCACCAATTCCTCCGGAGAGCGTGCCGCCCCGCCGGAAAATCCGATGTCGGCCGATCGTGTCCGCTGGGAGCACATCCAGCGCGTCTACGAGATGTGCGAGCGCAACGTCTCGGAGACCGCGCGCCGGCTCAACATGCATCGCCGCACGCTGCAGCGCATCCTCGCCAAGCGGGCGCCGCGGTAAAGCGAGTAGTGAGTAGTGAGTAGCGAATAGTGGGCGGCGCTTGATCCTCAGGCGCCGTTTCTCATTCTACTATTCCCTATTCCCTATTCCCTATTCCCTATTCCCTATTCCCTATTCCCTATTCCCTATTCCCTATTCGCTTTCGCCTTCCAGCGCCGGCACCGACACCCCTGCCAGTTCCGCCGCCAGCAGTCGGGCCGCACCAGCGCGTGCGATGCGCAGCATCAGCGCCTTGCGCGTCGCCGCCGCCATGCGGTGTTCCGGCGCGTCGCGCATGATCTCCGCGCCATAGCCGTCCGACAGGATGAAGCCGCACTCCTCGGGGAAAATCTCGGCTGGCACTTCGGGATGGGTGGCAAAGAAGAAGCGGTCGGAATGCAGCCGGTAGTCGGGCCATTTGCGGTCAACGCGGAAATCCTCGATCGACGACTTGACCTCGATGATCCAGATGTCGCCCTGGCGCGTCAGTGCCACGAGGTCGGCACGGCGGCCCGTCGCCAGCGAAATCTCTGGCAGCACATGCGCGCCCATCTGCATCAGCAGGCGCTGCACGCCGCGGCGTACCAGCATGGCCCGCTCGGACTGGCGACCGTCGACAAGCGGGTTGGATATGACAGGTGAAATGATCGGCATGGACCAATCATCGCATCATTTGTTCACGTTTTGAACCCGCCTGCTGGAACATTCCAGACACGCTCCCGCCAGGCATCCGCAAGTAGCTTCAGGTTGCATCATTGCTGCCTGTCGTTGAATCTGTTGGATTTTCCCGTGATGCGTGTTGCCGAAATGTCATAACCCGTCCCTTACGTTAACCCGGACGTGGCTTAACGGGCATGCAAGGCTTGGCAAGCAAAACGCCTGCCCGGTAAGAATGGTGGCAAAAATGAGGCCGAATCGGTCCGGATGCGCTCTTGCTTGGGAACCCCTACATGCGATTGAAGTCTCTTGCCATTGTCGCCGCCCTGGCGCTGACCACCGCACTGGCGGGCTGTTCGACCGACGGCGTGTCGCGCATGTTCTCCAACGACTATGGCGGCCGCGTCGATGCCGGCTACCAGCTGCCGACGATCCCGATCAGCAAGGTTCCGCGCCAGTTCCATCGCCAGATCGTGCGCTACGAGACCGACGAGCAGCCCGGCACCGTGGTGGTCGATACCGGCCAGAAGTTCCTCTACCTCGTCCAGCCCGACGGCAAGGCTATGCGTTACGGCATTGGCGTCGGCCGCGAAGGCTTCGAGTGGCAAGGCACGGCCCGCATCGCGGTCAAGCGCGAATGGCCGGTGTGGACGCCGCCGCCCGCGATGATCAAGCGCCAGCCCGAGCTCGCCAAGTGGTCGGGCGGCATGCCCGGCGGCCCCAAGAACGCGCTCGGCGCCCGCGCCCTCTACCTCTTCAACAAGGGTGGCGACTCCGGCTACCGCCTGCATGGCACGCCGGAGTGGAGCTCCATCGGCAAGGCCATGTCGTCGGGCTGCATCCGCCTGATGAACCAGGACATCATCGACCTCTACAACCGCGTCGAAGTTGGCGCCAAGGTCATCGTGAAATAACAGCGAGCCGTCCAGGCAACACGGACGACGCAAACGAAAAACCGGGCACTTTGGCCCGGTTTTTTGTTGTCTGGATTGTCGGCTGAAACGATTGGCTACCCGGCGGCAAGCCGGGTCGGTCGCCAATCAGGAGATCTGTTCGACCTGCTGAACCTCGGGCACGAAATGGCGGAGCAGGTTCTGGATGCCGTGCTTCAGCGTAGCCGTCGACGACGGGCAGCCGGCGCAGGCGCCCTTCATGTGCAGGAACACGGTGCCGTTCTCGTAGCCGCGGAAGGTGATGTCGCCGCCGTCCTGGGCAACCGCCGGGCGCACGCGCGTATCGAGCAGCTCCTTGATCGTCACCACGATCTCGGCGTCCGCCTTGTCGAAGAATTCGTTCTGGTCGTCATGATGACCGCCACCGCCGGCTGCCTGGCCGGCCATGACGGGCACGCCCGACATGAAATGCTCCATGATCGAGCCGAGGATCGCCGGCTTCAGGTGCTGCCAGTCCGGGCCATCCTTGGTCACGGTGATGAAGTCGTAGCCGAAGAACACGCCGGTGACGCCGGGAATGTCGAACAGCCGGCCGGCAAGCGGCGAAGCCGCACGGGCGCTGTCGGCGTCACGGAAATCGGCCGTGCCTTCGAGCAGGACTTCCTTGCCCGGCAGGAACTTCAGCGTCGCCGGATTGGGGGTCGCTTCGGTCTGGATGAACATGGACGTGTCTCCGTGCCCGCGCGCGCGGGATCTCAGTTTGGAATAGTTCTAATTAGGCTTTACACGGCCGACATTCAAGCCGCTGGCGCGCCTCCGCGCCAATATGTTGCGCCCGATCCATTGGGCCAAGGCCGCTATCAGGCCAGGCTGTCGATGTCCTCGTCGGACAGGTTCTGCGGCACCACCGTCACCGGGATCGGGAAAGCGGCACCCTTGCCGGCGATCGAGGCGACAAGCGGGCCGGGGCCTTCCTTGCCGGCACCTGCCGCCAGCACCAGGATAGCGATATCCTGGTCGTCTTCAATCAGCTTGTGGATTTCGTCGGCCGGCCGGCCCTCGCGCACCACAAGTTCCGGTTCGATGCCGAGGTTCTCGCGCACCTTGGCGGCATGGCCGTCGAGGGCGGCGTTGGCAGTAGCGGTCGCTTCCTCGCGCATGATCTTTTCGACACCCAGCCAGTGCTGGAAGTCGTCGGGCTCGATGACATAGAGCAGCACCAGTACGCCGCTGGTGCTCCTGGCGCGCTTGGAGGCGTAGGCGACGGCGCGCTCGCATTCCGGCGTGTCGTCGATGATCGCCAGGAACTTGCGCCGGTGGCCGGCTTCCTTGCTGAGGCGTTTGGAGACCATGTGCTACCTTGCTGGTTTCGCCAATTTCCGATCGGCAATCTGCCACCGGTGCTGGCTGCCCGCAAGCAGCCAGCACTTATGCTGCTGTCAGTCGCCGAGCAGGCCGACGATATCGCGCACGTCCTTCATCGTCGTTTCGGCGATGGCGCGGGCGCGGTCGCCGCCGTCGCGGAGCACCGCGTCGATGTGACCGGGATCGGCCATCAGGCGGCGCATCTCGCCGGCGATCGGCGCCAGCTTGTCGACCGCGAGGTCGGCAAGTGCCGGCTTGAACACCGAGAACTGCTGGCCGGCAAACTGGCGCAGCACCTCTTCCTTGGTCGTGTCCGCCAGGCCGGCATAGATGCCGACGAGGTTTTCCGCCTCGGGACGTTCCTTGAGCTCGTCGAGCTCGCTTGGCAGCGGCGCCGGGTCGGTCTTGGCCTTGCGGATCTTCTTCGAGATCGTGTCGGCATCATCGGTCAGGTTGATGCGCGACAGGTCGGACGGGTCCGACTTCGACATCTTTTTCGAACCGTCGCGCAGCGACATGATCCGCGCAGCCGGGCCGCCGATGATCGGCTCGGTGATCGGGAAGTAGCCGTTGACCGTTTCTTCGCCCACCTGCATCTCGACGCCGATGTCGAGATCGGCGATGCGGGCCGAGAAGTCGTTGTTGAACTTCTGGGCGATGTCGCGGGTCAGCTCCAGATGCTGCTTCTGGTCTTCGCCGACCGGCACATGGGTGGCGCGGTAAAGCAGGATGTCGGCGGCCATCAGGCTCGGATAGGCGAGCAGCCCCAGCGAGGCGTTTTCGCGGTCCTTGCCGGCCTTGTCCTTGAACTGCGTCATCCGGTTCATCCAGCCGATGCGCGCCACGCAATTGAAGATCCATGCCAGCTCGGCATGCTGCAGCACGCGGGCCTGGTTGAAGACGATGTGTTTCTTGGGGTCGATGCCGGAAGCCAGGAACGCCGCGGTGATCGAGCGCGTCTGGCTCTGCAGGTCGTCATGGACGAGCTGGGCGGTCAGCGAGTGCAGGTCAACGACGCAATAGATGCATTCGTTGGTGTCCTGCAGCGCGACAAACTTGCGGATAGCGCCGAGATAGTTGCCGAGGTGGAGATTGCCGGTCGGCTGGACGCCGGAGAAGATGAGCGGTTTGAAGGCGGTCATGATGGATCCCGTGGCTTGTGGAGGGCCGTTTCGCGCGCGGCGAAATTCGAGTGGCGCTTATGAACGATGGCGCCTTTGCTATCAAGAGGGTCGGCGCCAGCTTCGAATGAGGTTCTCGATATGCACGCCGAGCCGTTTTGTCCGGCCGGCGAGGCGCGCGAGCATAGGATCGTTGGGCGACGTCCATCCGTCATGCGCCGCGCGGATCGCCTGTTCGAGCGCGGCCCGCAGATCGGCGCTGTCGCGACGTTCGAACAGGTCCTTGAGCTCTGCGACGCGCTCTTCGGGCGTCCAGTCTGTGCGTGCCGGCGAAGCGATGTGGATCGAAGTGGCTTCCAGCCCCGATCCGAAGCGCAGGCCCGGCTGGCGCAGGAATTTCCGCCACATGAACTGGTCGGTGTAGCTGTCCGGCGGTGCCGGGCTCCAGCCCACGGGCAGCGCCCGATAGGCGCTCATGCGGTGACCGCCGACCGTCAGGCCGAAGAAGGCCTTCTCGCCGTCGCGCACCTTTTGCCAGCAGCCGGGCTCGGCGAAGCTGCCGCCGTAGACCACGAACTCGTTTCGGCCATGCACGTTGATCTGTGCCATGTGGCCGAAGTCATGCCGCTTCAAGAGCCTGGCCAGGCTGGCAAGATGCGTGCGCAGCCAAAGGTCGTCGTCGCCGCAATACGCGACGATCTTGCCGCGCGCTTCCTCCAGGGCGACGTGCCTGTGGGCTTCGCCGTGGCGCTGGCCCTTGGGAAAATCGAAATAGCGGATGCGTGGGTCGTTCCGGGCAAGCTCCTCGACGACGTCGCGTGTTTCCGGCGATGCGCCATCACCAACCACGAACAGCTCGAAATCGGCAAAGGTCTGATCCTGGATGCTGCGGATCGAATAGCCGATCAGGTGCGCATGGTTGTGCGTCGGCATCAGCACGGTTGCGAAGGGCTTCCTGCTCACTCGGGCAGCCCCGCCACGCGCCTGATCTCGCAGACGCGCTCGACGATCAGGGCGCCTTCGACGACCGAGCTCATCGGCGGCGACCCACCATGCAGGTGTCGAAGGAAGGCAGCGAGTTCCGCCTCGAGCGGCATGTCGTTTCGAAACGGCACCTTGATCTCCGGCGCGTTCAGATTGTCCGGGTTTCCCTGGCGCAGGATCAGATGTTCGTCGAGGCTGCCGTTCAGTGTGACCGTGCCGTTGGTGCATGCCAGGACCACCGACCGCCGGTTGACTGGATGATGCGCCGAGGTCTCGATCACCACGCGCGGTTCGCCGTCGCGCCCAAGTACGGCGACGAGGCCGCTGGACGCCGGCCCAAGCCCGTCGGCGAACGCGGTTGTCACCGGCGGCACGTCGCCAAGTACGTGCAGGCAGATCGACAGGTCGTGCGGCAGCAAATTCCAGATCGGATCGACCTCGTTGTGGGTCATCGACCAGCCGAGACGGTACAGCCTGAGCCCCAGGACGCCGCCAATCTCGCCGCTTCTTGCATATTGGGCGATGCGTTCGATGCCGGCGTGGTAACGCCATTTGTCCATGACGAAGATGCGATCCGGTGCCGTCCGGGCAAGCAGCTGCGCCGTCGCGAGGTCGGATGTCAGCGGCTTTTCGACAAACAGCGGAATGTTCCGCGGCAAGAGGCTGAGCAGAACCTCGCCATGGCTGTCGCTTGGGGTGGCCACGACTGCACCCTTGACCTCAGGAAGCTCGGCCACAGTCGAGACAATGTGGTCGGCGCCGTTGGCCACGGCGTTGGCGCGCGATCTTTCACTTGGTGCCACGCATGTGACCCGGGCGCCCAGCGCTTTCAGGTCGCGCAGGATCAGCTTGCCCCAGCCGCCGCAGCCGATCAGCCCGACATGCGGCGTGTCAGTCACGGCTGGCCCTCAGCTGCTCGCGCACGGCGAGGAACTGCTGCGTCATTTCGGCGGCGCTGCCCGCGGTCGTGTCGCGCGGCGAAAGCGCCGGATCGCGAACCTGCCAGTCGAGCCCGAGTGCGGGATCGTCCCAGCGGCAGCCGATCTCGTCCACCGTGTTCCAGTAATGCGACACCGAATAGCAAAGGCTGGAAGCTTCAGGGAAATGGAAGCCATGCGCGACGCCGGGCGGGATAAGTGCCGCCTGCATCTTCGATCCCTTGAGCGCCACCGTCGTTGCCATGCCATGGGTCGGCGATTCCGGGCGAATGTCCGATAGCGCAAGCACCAGCGTGCCTTCGAGGCAGACGAGATAGTCGGAATGGACCACGTGAACATGCACGCCGCGCAGAACGTTGGCCTGGCTGCGCACGAAGTTCCATTGCACGGGCTCTATTCCGGCGTCCCATTCCTGGCGGAAGATTTCCGTCAGGTTGCCGCGCTCGTCGTTGTGGGTCGTCAGTTCGAGAACAACGCATCCCAGCGGCAGTTTCATCATTGGTTCCTTCCCCACAGCGCCCGCGCAGCCCTTACCCTGGTCGCGCTAGCGGCATAAGGCTTCTGTATCTGTCCTGTCGGCCCAGAAGGCAATGCTGAATTAGTCCGCCGTTGTGGATGATGGATCGGCGCTGGCGACGGACGCGGTGAGGCCGCTTGGGCTAGTTCTCGGCCCTTGCGATCGGCCTCTTTTCCGCCGCTAGCGTGGCGATCGCTTGCCATGGGTCGAGCTCCGGCGTCTGCGCCACGACAAGGCGCTTTGTTGCCGGTGCCGGTTGCACCTTTTTCTTGTCCGCCAGCCCGACCAGCGTCCGGTAGGGCGCGGGCAGGCGTTCCGCGATGACCGCGAAGACCAGGGACCCCAAGGTGGTGACGGCGACGACAAGCGCCAACTTGGCCATCAGCGGCAGGTCGAGCGGCAGCACATAATACAGCGCCATCACGACGAATGTCTGGTGGGCGATGTAGAGCGGGAAGATCTTGGCGTTGAGCCAGCTGAGCGACTTGCTCGGACGGTTCACGTAAAGGGCGGCAAAACCGACAGCAGCCAGGATCACGCACCAGGCCAGCGTAAACGACAGCGCCTTGTACAGCACCTCGTTCATGCCGCCATGCGCGCCGCCGATGCCATGCACCTCATCCACCCAGGCATAACGGTAGAGACCCGCCGTGAGCACGGCGGCAAATGCGGCACTCAGCCAGCGCTTGCCGATGATCCCGCCGATCACCGCCTGGTGGTGCTTGGCGATGAGGAAGCCAAGGCCAAACCAGCTCGCATACGCGGCAAACCAGGCGCCGTCATTGTAGAGCGCGTTGGTCTGGCGCGGGAAAATCGGAGACAGCGCGAGATTGAGCGCAAGCGGCAGAAGCACGAGCAGATAGATGGCGGGCGAACGCGCCGTGCGCTCGAACCAGTCGGTCACCGCCCGCAACCGTGGACTGATGACAGCCAGGAAGACCGGGTAGCAGACAACCGTCATGACCAGCAGGTAGGCGACGAACCACATATGCGCCCAGGAGAAATTGCCCGTGGGGTAGCGCCCTTCGGTGAAGTAGTTCAGCACCCAGAATTCCATCAGCGAGCCGCCGAAGCTGCCGTCGAGCAGGCGTTCGTACCAGACCTGCGGCACGATGATCACGCACATGGCAAAGATCAGCGGCAGAAACAGCCTGGTGAAGCGGCCGCGCAGGAAGGCGAGCCCGGTTTCCGAGCGGAAGGCAAACCACGTGCCCATGCCGGAAACGAAAAACAGCAGTGCCAGCCGCCAGGCGCGCGGAAACATCATCACCAGCGACAGCTCCGCGCTGTGTTCCGGACTGCTGATCAGCCACGAAAGGTCGGGGAAGAAGGCGACCGAAGAATGATACAGGATCAGGATGGCAAAGGCTGAGACCCGCAGCCAGTCGATGTAGTGAAGCCTCGTGCTTTGTTGCATCGGGCCAGGTCCCATTCCGCTGCACTTGGACGACCGAAGTCGTCATATTCCGTCAGCCTGATTTATCGCCCGCGAAAGCTTAAGAAACCAGCCAAGACGACACAGCAAATTGTCAGTCGGGCTCGACCGCGGTGGGGGTAGCGTTGGCACGATTGCGCTTGATGTTGCGCCTGATCATGCCGGCATCCGCGCCGCCGATGCCGAAGGCAACGCCGAAATAAACGATCATCGCGCCCGTCACCAGCACGGCGAGTGCCGTCGCCTGGGTATAGAACGGTGCCGCCGATCCGAGCCACTGCCCGGCCTCGCGGGTGGCGAACCAAAGTCCCCCTGCCATGACGGCGGTGGCGACGACAAGGCGCGGGACGCGTTTCAAAAGGGCGGCGTCGCGGTCCCAATGGCCCCGCCAGACCAGCGTGCCGAGCAGCATCGCCGCGTTGACCCAGCCGGCGACGGCGGACGCCGCGGCAATGCCGGGCGCGCCCCACGACGGAAACAGCGTCAACGCGACTGCGATGTTCACTGCCACCGAAATGGCGGCGAAATACATCGGCGTGCGCGTGTCCTCGCGGGCGAAGAAGCCCGGTGTGAATGCCTTGATCAGCACGAAGGCAGGCAGGCCGAGGCCGAAGATGGCGAGGATCGACGCCACCACGGGCGTGCTGTTGGAGGCGGCGAAGGCACCGCGCTCATAGAGCACGCGCACGATCGGCTCCGAAATGACCAGCAGGGCGGCCGCTGCCGGCAGCGTCAGGAACAGCGTGAACTCGACCGAGCGGTTCTGCAGGTTGGCCGCCTCGAGCAGGTTGCCTGACTTCAGCGCCCGCGACAGCTCCGGCAACAGCACGATGGCGACGGCAACGCCGACTACGCCGAGCGGCAGCTGGTAGACCCGGTCGGCGAGGTTGAGCGACGATACCGCGCTGTCTTGGCCCGAGGCGATGGCCGTGCCGATCAGCGTGTTGATCTGGGTGATGCCGCCAGTGATCGCGGCCGGCAGCGCCAGCCACAGCAGCCGCTTGACGTTGGGCGTCAGCTTCGGCCGGCGGAAGCCGATCGATATGCCGGCATGGCGCACCGCGATCCAGACGATGATCAACTGCACGAGCCCGGCCGCCAGCACGCCCCAGGCGAGCGCATAACCGACGGTCAGCCCGTCATGGCCGCGATACCAGGCATTGGCCAGCACGCCGACAAGGATGATGTTGAGGAACACCGGCGCGATTGCCGCGGCGAAATACCGGCGCAGAGAATTCAGCATGCCGCTCATCATCGCCGCAAGCGACATGCAGATGAGGTACGGGAACATGATGGTCGCCAGCGCCACCGTCAGGTCGAACTTCTCAGGGTTGTCGGCGAAACCAGGGGCCACGACAAAGCGCACGATCAGCGGCATCGCCAGCTCCATGGCGATGGTCAGCACAAGCAGTGCCGAAAACAGCACGCCGAACACCTCTTCCGAAAAGCGCTTGGCACCCTCGACGCCATTGGCCTCGATCTCCTTGGCGAACAGCGGCACGAAGGCCGCGTTGAAGGCGCCTTCGGCAAACAGCCGGCGGAAGGTGTTGGGAAACTGGAACGCGGCATAGAAGGCATCGGCCACGGGCCCCGTGCCAAGCGCTGCCGCCATCAGCATCTCGCGCGCAAAACCCAGCACACGGCTCATCAGCGTGCCCGAGGCGACCGTCGCGAATTTCTTGATCAGGCTCAAGGCAGCTTCCGATGCTGGTGATTGATGACGACGCTCCACCCGTCCGGCGTTGAGCGGCACAAACCCCCACCCCTAGCCCCTCCCCACAGGGGGGAGGGGGATCTTCCTGCACGATCTTGCGCAGCCGGGTGTTGGTGGTCGCGGTGGCCGGGCCGTTCCCCTCCCCCTTGTGGGGAGGGGCTAGGGGTGGGGGTATGCCGGCATGCCCCCCTCTCGCGAAGGAAGGACGGTTGCCTGGCTTGCAAACGGGGCGACGCTGCGGTCAGGCGAAGGGGCGTTGCAAGGGTCAAGACGCCAACCATCACTCTGCGGCCGCCGCCTTTGCCTTGGCCCGCTCGGCGGCGGTGCCGTCGAGCGTGGCGATCAGGCGGGCGCGGATGTTTTCGAGCCGCGTCGGATTGTCGATCTTCTGGCCGGTCAGGTCGGTGACGTAGAAGGTGTCGATCACCTTTTCGCCGAAGGTGGTGATGTGCGCCGAGGCGATGTCGAGCGACAGGTCGGACAGCGCACCGGTTATCTCAGACAGGAAACCAGGACGGTCGAGGCCTTCGACCTCGATCACCGAAAAGCGGTTCGACAGCGCGTTGCGGATCTCGGCGCGCGGCTGGATGCGGAAGGTCTTCTGGCCGCGCTTCGGCTTGGCCCGCTTGGCGATCATCTCGGGCAGCCAGGCCCGCCCCGACAGTACGTCCTCGATCAACTGGCCGACACGCTCGGCGCGGCGCCGCTCGTCCTCGTCGCGGTCGAACTCGCGGTTGATCAGGATGATGTCGAGTGCCCGCCCGTCGGCGGTGGTGAAGATCTGCGCGTCGACGATGTTGCCGCCTGCCGCCGCACAGGCGCCCGCGATGACGGAGAGCAGGCGCGGATGATCCTGTGCCAGGATGGTGATTTCGGTCACCGCTTCGAACTCATGCGTCCGCACCATCGTCGACAGCTGCTTGCCGGCCGCGTCGGCGCCGCGGATGAACTCGGCGTGGCGCTTTTGGTCTTCCAGGTCGACGGTCAGCAGGTAGTTGTCATAGTGCAGCTTGACGTATTTCCGCCTGGCAGCCTCGGGCCAGTCAACAAGTGCTGCCGCCAGTGTCTCGCGCGCCGCCGCCGTGCGTTCGGCCCGCGACAGCTCGGAAAAGCCGCCGGTCAGCAGAAGCTCGGTTTCGTAATACAGCGTGCGCAGCAACTGGCCCTTCCAGCCGTTCCACACCCCCGGGCCGACGCCGCGGATGTCGCAGACCGTCAGGATTAGCAAAAGCTTCAGCCGCTCCACCGACTGCACCACGTCGGCGAAGTCGTCGATCGTCTTGCGGTCGTTGAGGTCGCGCGTCTGCGCGGTCATCGACATCACCAGGTGGTTCTCGACCAGCCAGGCAACGGTTTCGGTGTCGGTCGGCGACAGCCCCATATGCGGGCAGATGCGCCGCGCGATCTTGCCGCCGGCTTCCGAATGGTCTTCCGGCCGGCCCTTGGCGATGTCGTGCAGCAGCACTGCCACATAGAGCACTTCGCGCTGCTTCTTCAGGCCGCCGATTAGCGAATGGCTGAGGGGGTGGATCTTGGCGCCGTCGCCGTGCTCGATCTCCGACAGCACCCCGATGCAGCGCAAAAGGTGCTCGTCGACCGTGTAGTGGTGATACATCGAGAACTGCATCATCGCGACGATCTTGCCGAAGTCGGGAATGAGCCGGCCGAGCAGCCCGGCTTCGTTCATGCGCCGAAGGTTGAGCTCGGGATTGCGGTCCGAGGTCAGCACGTCGAGAAACAGCCGGTTGGCCTCGACATTGCGGCGCAGCGTCTTGTCGACAAGCCCGAGCGAGCGGGTCAGCAGCTTGAGCGCGTTGGGGTGCAGTTCGAGCCCGTGCCGGTCGGCGAACCAGAAGAAGCGCACCATGTTGACGGGATCACGCTCGAACACCTTGTCGTCGGCGACGGTGATGCGGTGATTGTCGATGATGAAGTCGCTGGTGCCGGCAAGCTTGCGCCGCCGCCGCGAAAAGCCCTGCAGGAAGCGGTTGAAGCCCGGCACGTCCTTGGCCTGCTCTTCCTCGAGCGCGGCGCAGAAGATGCGCGTCAGGTCGCCCACTTCCTTGGCGACGAGGAAGTAGTCCTTCATGAAGCGTTCGACCGCCGAAAGGCCGGGATGCGTGGTGTAGCCGAGCCGCTGGGCGATCTCGCGCTGGATATCGAAATGCAGCCGCTCCTCCGGCTTGCCGGTCAGGAAATGCATGTGGCAGCGCACCGCCCACAGGAAGTCCTCGGCTTCGACGAACTGGCCATATTCGCCTTCGGTGAAGACGCCCTTGTCGATGAGCTCGGCGCCGGTGCGCACGCGGTAGTAATATTTGGCGATCCAGAACAGCGTGTGCAGGTCGCGCAGGCCGCCCTTGCCGTCCTTGATGTTGGGCTCGACCAGATAGCGGCTCTCGCCCGCCTTGGCGTGGCGGGCATCGCGTTCAGCGAGCTTGGCCTGGACATATTCAGGTCCGGTGTCCTTCACCAGCTCCTTGTCGAAGCGGTCGATCAGCTCGTCGCAAAGCGGCTTTTCGCCCCATACGAAGCGGGCTTCGAGGATCGCGGTGCGGATGGTGATGTCGCTGCGCGAAAGCCTCAGGCACTCGTCGATGTTGCGGGTGGCGTGGCCGACCTTCAGCCCCATGTCCCACAGCATGTAGAGCATGTATTCGACGATCTGCTCGCCCCACGGCGTCTGCTTGTAGGGCAGCAGGAACAACAGGTCGATGTCGGAGCCCGGCGCCAGGGTGCCGCGGCCATAGCCGCCGACGGCCACGACCGCCATGCGCTCCGCCGAGGACGGGTTCTTGGCGCGGTAGACGTGGGTGACGGCGAAATCGTAAAGGACGCGGATGATCTCGTCCATCAGATGGGAAATCCGCACCGCACAGCTTGTGCCGCCGCTGTCTTCCATCAGCATCTTTTCGGCGACGCTTTTCCCGGCGGCAATGCGCTCCTTGAACAGCTGAAGCGCCTTGGTCCGCACGGCGGGGTCGGTGCCGTCGCCGTCGCTGGTCAGCGCTGTCAGTTCGCGGCGCAGCGCGTCCGCGTCGATCAGCTCTTCGAGTTTGAGCGGAACTTTGTTCATCTGCCTCGGCTGGCCTCGCCCCTGTGGCGGCGTCTATAGCGCGATTTTTTTGCCATGGGTATGGCCGACGTCCGAAGTGTCAGTTGGCGGTGGCGCCGAGCTTGGCGCTGGCCCGCGCCTGTGCCGCCTGCAGGATCGTTGCCCAGCGCCTGGCGATTGCCTTCTCGTCCAGGAACTGGCGCGAATACTCGGTCAGCGGGCTCTGTGCGAAGAACGCCTCATAGGTCGCCGCGTTGCGGTCGGCCCTGACCGTTCGCCGTGCGACCGAAATCAGCGTCAGCGGCGTCGCCAGTTTCCGCATCAGGCGCGATCGCGCCAGCGGCTCCCAGCCAAGCGCAAGTCTGTCGCAGATACGCTTTTCATGAGCATGCCAGTTGATGAAGCAGCGCTCGTCGAAGTCTTCGGCGACCCTCGGATTGCCCCAGTAGATCGGCACGCTGCCGGCAAGCATCGCATCGACGATCTTTTCGGTCGTGTAGCCCGAGGCACTGCTGTTTTCGAAGGCGATGGTGAAGCGCCTGTCCTTGAGGAACGCCAGCTTGTCGGCGAGCGAGTTGCCGATCGGCGCGCAGTTGCGCTGCACCCTGCCGGGTGCGTCGACCTTGCGGTAGAGCGACAGCGCGCGGAACAGCCAGCGGCGCAGCTTGGCACGCTTGTTGCCGTAGATGAAGGCGCAGAAATGCGGCCGGGCTAGGCGCTCTTCAGGCGTTTCGGGCTGCCTTGCGGCCAGCCGGTGCAATATCGAGCCGCCGCCATTGCCCCAGACATAGAGCGGATAGCGCATGTAGCGTTCGTGGCCGATATCGGCTTCGTAGTCGAAGGCCAGTGCCCATTCGCAGTGGTCCATCAGCGGCGTCGCGTTCTCGCCCGTCAGGAAAACGCGCTCATAGTCGCCTGCCGCCACGTCGGGCATGCGCGTACGCCCGACATTCTGGTTCTTGGGCGCGAACGGCCCGATAAGCACGAGGTCGGCCTGGGTGATGTCATGGCAGAATTCGATGGCCACGCCGCACGCCTGTGCCCAGGGCACAACGTAGGTCTCGACCGCCAGCTTCGGTTCCATTTCCTGCCAGAAATGGCAGGCATGAACCTTCACCGCAGCCGGGCCGGGCAGAAACGTCTCGCTGGCATTGGCTGTATCGGTCATCATGCATCTTTACTCGCGTAAGCCGTCCCAGCTTCGTGCAGCCCGGACGACATTCCATCCCGTGGAAGCCTTGACCTTCCAGCAGGTGGAACATCTACCCTACTGGTTCATGCCGCTGCATATACTGGATTTTTTCAGATGAAACATACCGAAGATCACGCCGGGCACGCTCACCACAAACAGGGTCATGCGTCCGCACCCGAAACGGTGGTTCGCGACCCGGTCTGCGGCATGACAGTCGATCCCGCGGCCGGCAAGCCGACGCTCGAACATCACGGCCACCTGCTACATTTCTGCAGCGCCTCGTGTCGCGACAAGTTCCAGGCGGCACCCGACAAGTATGTGAGCGCCAAGGATCCGGTCTGCGGCATGGACGTCGCCCGCGACAGCGCCAGGCATTTCCTCAAGCATGAAGGCGCCGGCTACTATTTCTGTTCGTCGGGCTGCGAGGGTAAATTCACCGCCGAGCCGGCAAAGTACCTTTCCGGCAAGCCGGCTGCGGCGCCTGCGCCCAAGGGTTCGCAATACACCTGCCCGATGCACCCCGAAATCATCCGTGACAAGCCCGGCTCCTGCCCGATCTGCGGCATGGCGCTGGAGCCGATGATGCCGAGCGCCGACGACGGTCCCAATCCAGAACTTGTCGATTTCACCAGGCGCTTCCTGGTCAGTGCCGCACTTTCCATCCCACTCTTGGTCATCGCCATGGGGCCGATGGTCGGCTTGCCGGTGCGCGACTGGATCGGCGAGCCGCTCGCCGCCTGGCTCGAGCTCATCCTGGCAACGCCCGTCGTGCTGTGGGCGGCGCTGCCGTTCTTTCATCGCGGCTGGGACTCGGTCGTCAACCGCAGTCCCAACATGTGGACGCTGATCTCGCTGGGGGTCGGCGCCGCCTACATCTACAGCGTCGTCGCCACGCTGTTTCCCGACCTGTTTCCGCATCAGTTCCGCGGCCATGGCGGCTCGGTGCCGGTCTATTTCGAGGCCGCCGCGGTCATTGTCGCGTTGGTCTTCCTCGGCCAGGTGCTGGAACTGAGGGCGCGCGAGCGCACCGGCTCGGCCATCCGTGCGCTGCTCGACCTCGCGCCCAAGACGGCGCGCCGCATCGCCGCCGACGGTTCTGAAACCGAGGTGCCGCTGGAGGACGTTGTCAGTGGCGACCGCCTGCGCATCCGCCCCGGCGATGCCGTTCCGGTCGACGGTATCGTGCTCGAAGGCCGCTCCTCGGTCGACGAATCGATGATCACGGGCGAGCCGGTGCCGGTCGAAAAGGTCGAGGGCGAGCGTGTTACCGGCGGCACGCTCAACAAGAACGGGTCGCTGATCATGCGTGCCGACAAGGTCGGTGCCGACACCGTACTGTCGCAGATCGTCGAGATGGTCGCCAAGGCCCAGCGCAGCCGCGCGCCGATCCAGGGTCTCGCCGATCGCGTCTCGTTCTACTTCGTCCCAACTGTGGTGCTGATCGCCATTGCTGCCTTCGTCGTCTGGGCGCTGATCGGCCCCGAGCCGAGCATGGTCTTCGCCATCGTCTCGGCGGTGTCGGTGCTGATCATCGCCTGTCCCTGCGCGCTTGGCCTCGCCACGCCGATGTCCGTCATGACCGCCACCGGGCGCGGCGCCCAGGCCGGCGTGCTGATCAAGGATGCCGAGGCGCTGGAGCGCTTTTCCAAGGTGAGCACTCTCATCGTCGACAAGACCGGCACGCTGACCGAAGGTCGGCCGGCACTGACCGACGTGATTGCCGCAAACGGCATAACCGAGGACGAGTTGCTGTCGCTTGCCGCCGGCCTCGAAAAGGGCTCGGAGCATCCGCTCGCCGAGGCCATCGTCGAGGGCGCGGCCAAGCGTGGCGTCACTGTCCCCGATGCGCAGGACTTCGAATCGATTACCGGCAAGGGCGTGTCGGGTACCGTTTCCGGCCGCAAGGTGGCGCTCGGCAACGCTGCGATGATGGCCGATCTCGGCCTTGATCTCACTGAGCTCGCTTCCCGTGCCGACGCCCTGCGCGGCGACGGCAAGACCGCGATGTTCGTCGCCATCGACGGCAAGCCGGCCGGCATCGTCGCCGTCGCCGACCCGATCAAGGCTTCGGCTGCCGCCGCCATCCGCACCCTGCACGACCTCGGCCTCAGGATCATCATGGCGACCGGCGACAACGCCCGCACCGCCAGGGCTGTCGCCGAAAAACTCGGCATCGACGAGGTCCGCGCCGACATGCTGCCCGAGAGCAAGAAGGCGCTGGTCGACGAACTGCGCGCCAAGGGTGAGGGCGTTGCCATGGCCGGCGACGGCGTCAACGACGCACCTGCCCTGGCCGCCGCCGATGTCGGAATTGCCATGGGCACGGGCGCCGATGTCGCCATGGAAAGTGCCGGCATCACCCTGGTCAAGGGCGATCTGGGCGGCATCGTGCGGGCCCGCAAGCTCGCCCAGGGCACCATCCGCAACATCAAGCAGAACCTGTTCTTCGCCTTCGTCTACAACGTCCTGGGTGTTCCCGTGGCGGCTGGCGTCCTATATCCGGTCCTCGGCACGCTTCTGTCGCCGATGATTGCCGCCGCCGCGATGAGCCTGTCGTCGGTGTCGGTCATTGCCAACGCGCTCCGGCTCAGGGCGATCAAGCTCTGAGCCAGGGCATGATCCCGGAAAGTGGAACCGGTTTTCGGATCAGATCATGCCCAAGCAAAAAGCCCCAACAAGGATGTTTGAATGAACCTGATGAAAAAGACCGTGCTGGCCTTGATGGCCGCCGGCATGCTGGTCGCCGTGCTGCTCGAAACGGCACCGGTCTGAGCCGGCCACAGCGGCCAGGCGCGCGGCGCCTCTGAGGAGCAGGGTTCCCACCTTGCTCCTCGCCGACTGGCACGCCGTCCTCAGAACTGGGTCGTCAGTCCCACCGTGATGGTGCGCCCGCGCCCGGTCTTCTCGCCCATCTCGCCCGACACCGCCGGGCTGTAGGCTACGTCGGTTAGGTTCTCGACGTTCATGAACGCGGTGGCGTTCCTGTTGAACTTGTACGAGGCGTAGGCATTGAACAGCGTATAGGCCTCCTTGGTCGTGGTATCGCCGAAGCCGACCGCGTAGCGGCTGCCGCCGACATGGTTCATCGTCGCGCCCACCGTCAGTGCCTCCTCGAATGCCCGGATACCCACATCGACGGTGACCTTGCTCTCCGGCAGGAAGGTCGAATCGCCATTGCCGATGCCCGCGCCCCAGCCGACCGGCTGGTTGTTGCTCGCCTGCGTGTAGGAGAGATTGACGTAGGCAACGCCCGCATCATAGCCGCCCTCGACCTCGAAGCCGCGGGAGTGCGTGGTGCCGGGGACATTGACCCAGATCGCCCGTTCGTAGGGATCGCCCGGAATGCGGATCAGGTTGTTGACGATGTAGTTGTCGATGGCGTTGTTGAAGTAGTTCAGCTTCAGGCGCAGCTCGTCGCCGCCATAGAGCACGTCGTTCCTGAGGATGTTGGCGCCGACCTCCCATCCCTTCGATGTCTCGGGGTTGAGGTAGAAGTTGGAATACTGGCCGCCGCCTACGCCGGATCCGATCGGGACCAGCGCCCACAGCGCCTCGCGCGCCGAAGGCGGCCTGAACGTATGGGCGTAGGTCACGTAAGGCTGCAGCCAGTCCAGCGGCTTTGCCGACAGCGTGATCTTGGGGTTGAGCGCGGACTCGTGCCTTGAGACATCGACGTTGCCGCCGGTCGGCGGGCAGAAGCCGACATTCGGCTTGCACGGGCTCTGCCGCCCGCTCAGTTCCCAATAGTCGTAGTTGAGACCGGTGCTCAGTTCGAACATGCCTTGCGACAGGGTCAGGTCCGAGAAGGCGCGCGCCTTCTGCATGCGTCCGGGCGGATTGGCGCCGCGGAACAGGTTCACCTTGTAGTCGTTGGAAGAATAGGCCGCGCCATAGTCCCAGCGGGCGCTGAGTTCGTCGGTGATGTCGAACCGGCTGGTGTTGGCGATGTCGAAGCCGTAGCCGAAGTCGCGCGTGTTGCGCTTGCGGTACGATCCACCCGTCGTCGGGTCGTAGGACATGTCGGTGCGGTTGTAGTAGCCGTTGATCCTGAGGTCGATCCAGTCGCTGCCGGGCTGGTACTTGTAGTTGGCCGTGTAGGTCGCGTTGTCGACGCCCCAGTTGTAGCCCGAGACCAGGAAGTCGTTCTTGTACCAGCGCGCGCCCAGCTTCAGGTCGTGCACGTCGTCGGGCTGGAAATGCAGCTTCACCAGGCCGGATCCCGGCTTGTTGCTGGCGTCGGGCTTGTTGTAGGTACCGTCGCCGCGCAGGTAGTTGCCATGCTCGCCATAGCTGAACGCGCCGACGATCGACGCCTGTCCGCCGCCGGACAGGTCGGTGCGCGCGCCTGCAGCGACCATTCCCGAAGCGCCAAAGCCGTTAGTGCCTGCCTTGACCGTGGTCTTGACGCCCCGGTCCTGGCCTTCGAGCACGACGTCCTCGAAGTCGATGGTGCGGAAATTGACGGCACCTGCCAGCGAGCCCATGCCATAGGCGCCGTTGACCGCTCCCCGTTCCGCGCCGATGCCGGCAAGGAGGTTGGTGTCGATATAGAGCAGCTCGCCGCCGGTGGAGGCGTGGCCGGCCGTGTTCCTGAACGTCTGCGGCACGCCGTCGATCATGGTGTTCACGCGGCCGTCGGATTCGAAGCCCCGGATGTTGACGGACACGCCGGGCTGGCTGGAGGAGATGCGCGTGAACGTTCCCGGCATGCCGCGAACGATGGCATTGGCGTCGCCGCCATATTTCTCCTGGACGATCTTGCCGTCGACGACGCTCACGCCGCCGGGCGTCTGGAAGGGCGCCTTGGTGTCGCTGCCGGCGCTGACTGTGATGCGTGGCAGCACCAATGGGCTCGTTGTCGGGGCCTTCCGCTCTGACTTGGCCGGCTTGGGTGGCTGCTCGGCGCTGTTGGACGATTGGGCGTTCGCCACGCCAAGCGCGATGGTGCTGCAGACGGCCGCGAGCGCGAATGTGTTGCGACGGATGATGTGATGATTGTTCACTGTGTTCCTCGGAATGCTAGGAATCAGTGGCTTGCTATGGAGAAAGAACTGCTAGCTTCTGATGTGCGTCTTCGCTCGGGAAGACCAGGCGCCTGATTGATGATGAACCCGGGCTCTCGACGCGCCATTGAAAACACTGGCAATGAGAACCGAAGCACGGCCGTCGGACTTTCGGTCAGGCATCCGAGAGAAGACATCGATATATCAATATGTTGCTTGACCACCCCACGGGCCGGTCGACGGCCATGGAATTGAGCTACATTAACTTGATAATTGGAGTCAAGTTTTAAGCGAAGCGATTTTCCCGCGCCCCACAAGGGCATGCGGACGGCGGTATCCGTGCTGTCCCGCGCGTCGGGACCACCTGCCGAAAGACGGCCGTATCGGCCATTCTATTCACCTGCAGCGTCGATGCTGTAGCCAATGTGCCCCGGTGCGGTAAGCTGGCGCAAATTGCCGAGGAGACTGCCATGCCTTCACCGTCCGTTACCACGACGCTGCCCTCCGGCGAAGCCGTGCCAACCCTTGGCCAGGGCACCTGGATGATGGGCGAGGACCGCAGCCGCGCCGCCGACGAGGTGGCGGCACTTCGGCTCGGCCTCGATCTCGGCGTCATGCTGATCGATACCGCCGAGATGTATGGCAGCGGCGGCGCGGAAAAAGTGGTGGGCGAGGCCATCGCCGGACGCCGCGACGAGGTGTTCCTGGTCTCCAAGGTGCTGCCGTCCAACGCCTCGCGCAACGGCGTCATCCGCGCCTGCGAGGCGAGTCTCAAGCGCATGCATACAGACCGCATCGACCTCTATCTGCTGCATTGGCGCGGCGGCGTGCCGTTGTCGGAAACCATCGCCGTGTTCGAGGAACTGCGCCAGTCGGGCAAGATCCGCCACTGGGGCGTCAGCAATTTCGACGCTGACGACATGGAGGAAATGAGCCGGCTGTCCAAGGGCAAGAACGCCCAGACCAATCAGGTGCTCTACAATCTGACGCGGCGCGGCATCGAGTTCGATCTCATGCCTTTGTGCCGCGCAGGCGGCCTGCCAGTCATGGCTTACTCGCCTGTCGAGCAGGGCGCACTGGCCGACAACAGGGGCCTTGCTGCCATCGCTACCCGCCACGACGCGACTGCCGCGCAGGTGGCCCTGGCGTGGGTGATGGCACAGCCCGGCGTCATCGCCATTCCGAAGGCCACACGCCTCGAACATGTCCGCCAGAACGCCGCCGCGCGCGACATCACGCTGACGGCACAGGACTTGGCCGAACTCGACAGCCTGTTCCCGCCGCCCCAGCGCAAGCGTCCGCTGGAAATGATCTGATCGGATGTTCTGACGCCGGTCAGCCCGCCTTGACGGTGCAGATGCCGTTGGCGCCGCCCTTGCCGGTATAGGAAACGCTGGGCGAGCCGTCCGGGTTGATGCTCAGCGAGATCGTTACCCCGCCGCCCTTGATCTCGAAGTAGTTGTCGTTGAATTTTTTCAGCGTGCCTTCCTTGCCGTTGATGTAGACCGGCCCACCTTCGTCGGCATGGACCTCGATCTTGCCGGGGCAGGTGGCATTGACCAGTGGGATCGATGCGTTCGCCTGCGTCGCAAGTCCGAAGACAGCCGCAAGAACGGCTGTGCCAGCGAAACTCTTGTTCATTGCAACTCCCCTCTCGAGACAACCGCCGGCATTGTCGCGCCGCATAGCCCTTTGCGCAAGCAAGCGCGGTCAGCTCGCCAGCGCCACAGCAGGCGCGTCGGCCCTGGCCTCGAAGCTGCGGCTCTTGATCCCGACATAGCGCTCGCCGAATGGCCTCGGCTTGGCGATGCCAAATCCTTGCGCATAGTCGACGCCGATGTCGCGCAGCACCTTGGCGATGTCGTCGTTTTCGACGAATTCGGCGATCGTGCGTTTGCCGGTCACCTCGCCGATATGCTGGATCATCTCGACCATGGCGCGGTCGATGCGGTCGACGAGCATGTCCTTGACGAAGCCGCCGTCGATCTTGAGGTAGTCGACGGGCAGGGCCTTGAGGTAGCTGAACGAGGACATGCCCGAGCCGAAATCGTCGAGCGAGAAGCGGCAGCCATGCGCCTGCAGGGTGGTGATGAAGTGCGCCGCCCGGTCGAGATCGGCGATGGCGCTGGTTTCGGTGATCTCGAAGCAGATCGTGGCAGGCGAAATGCCGCTGCGGGCGAACTGCTCGAGCACGAAGTCGGCGAAGCTGTCATCGCCGAAGCTCGCGCCCGACAGGTTGATGGCGCATGTGCTGATCGGTGCAGCGTCCGCTGTCTGCCGGGCCAGGATGTCGAAGGCCGAGCGCACCATCCAGCGGTCGATCAGCGGCATCAGCCCGTAGCGTTCCGCCGCGGGAATGAAGACGCCGGGTGCGATCAGCTTGCCCTCGGCATCGGCAAGGCGGATCAGCAGCTCGACATGGGCGCCTTGTGGGCCATCCCCCTGCAGCGGCACGATCTCCTGCGCGTAGATACGGAAACGGTTCTGCTCCAGCGCTTCGCGCAGCCGCTGCACCCAGGCCATCTCGCTCAGCCGCTGCTCCACTTCCATGTCGCCGATCTGCTGGATCTGGATGCGGTTGCGGCCGCGTTCCTTGGCCATGTAGCAGGCGACGTCGACACTGCGCAGCGTCTCTTCCAGCGTCATGCTGGCGTCCGACATGCCGACCACGCCGATGCTGACGCTGGTGTTGAAGGCGCGCCCGGCCCAGACGAAATGCAGCTCGTCGACCGCCTTGCGCAGCCGCTCCGCCGTGCTGGCGGCGAGTTCTTCGGGGCAGTTCTCCATCAGGATGCCGAATTCGTCGCCGCCGAGCCTGGCCAGCAGGTCGCCCGAGCGCAGCTGGTTGCGCAGCGCCGTCGATACTTTGCGCAACAGCTCGTCGCCGGCAGCGTGGCCGCAGGTGTCGTTAACGATCTTGAACTGGTCGAGGTCGAGATACATCAGCGCGTGCACCGCGGGGCGCCTGGCCAGGGCTGCGAGCGACGCATTCAGCCGCGCCTCGAATTCGCGGCGGTTGGCCAGCGACGTCAGTGTGTCATGGGTCGCCTGCCACGACAGCTGCGCCATGAACGCCTGTTCCTTGGTGCGGTCGTGGAACACCAGCACCGCACCCGCGACCTTTTGGTCGACATAGAGCGGGGCTGCCACCAGCGACACCGCCACGCTCGAAAGGTCCGGCCGCATCAGCTGCTGCGGCACGCCGCTGCCGCCGATCGCCTCGCCGGCCAGAACGCGCGCGATGAAGCCATTGTCTTCTTCGTCGCTCTCTTCGCTGACCAGCCTGAACAGCTGGTCGAGCGGCTTGCCCTTGGCGCTGGCGCCGTGCCAGTCCAGCATCGTCTCCGCCGCCTCGTTCATGTAGTCGAGCCGGCCTTCAGCGTCGGTCGCAACCACCGCCTGGCCGATCGAGGCAAGCGTGATCTGGGCGCGTTCGCGCTCGGCGTTCAAAGCGCTTTCGAAGGCCCTGCGCTGTTCCAGAAGATTGCCCGTGCGCCGCATGGCGAGCAGGATCAGCGCTGCCGCCGTCACCACGTTGACGCAGAGCAGCAGTGCGGTGAGGTCGCGCGACCCGCGCCCGAGCGAAACCGAGAAGGCTTCCGCCAGCGGCGCCGTCTCCTCATGCAGGCGGTGGATGTCTTGCTTCCATGCGGCGAGCTGCTCTTCCGAGGCATTGTTGCTCGAGATGCCTGCCTGCATGGCTTCGCCAAGTGCCGCGATCTCCAGAATCTTCGGATCGGCATCGACCCAGCGTTCGACCGCGTTGGAGAGGTAGGGCACGTGGCGGAAGTTCTGGAACAGCCAGATCAGGCCGGGATTGTCGTCGGGGTGATTGCCGCCGCGAATGAAGCCGTCATAGGCCGCGTCATAGTCGAGCACCGGCTTTTCCATCGCCAGCCGCGCGTCGCGATCGGCCAGCGGCACCGCGATGGCATGGCGGAACCGTTCGTAATACTCAGCCTCGCCGGAATTGGCATAAAGCGTCAGATAGTAGATCGCGTCCTTGTGGCCTTTCGACCAGGCGCTTTCACCGGCGGCATAGGCGCGCACGGCCGACAATGTGTAGAGGCTGGCACCGGCAATGACGGTCTGGATCAGGACAACGGCGATGAAGGGCCACAACAGCCCGAAAAGCTGGAACTTTGATCTGATGTCGCGTTGTCTTGTCACATGTTTGGCGAACGAACTCGCCCCCCAGCTTGTTCTCCTCGCGTTTCCGGCGCGAATAGTTGCTACAGCTATATGAGCAAGCTTTAAAATTCCTTTCCCTGTAAGGTTCAAAGCACAATCGAGTACATTGACGCAGCGTAAGGTATTCTGGCGGCGCCCTGTTCGATTTTCCGTCAATGTTTGTTGACGAAAGCACTGGCGTCAACTAATGTTGACGCATGCTTGACCTGAACGCCCTGCACTTGCCCGACGATCCAGACGAAGCCTTGGCGGCGGTGGTTGCCTTGCGGCGGCTGGCCGACACGCTTGAGCGGCGCGCCGTCAGGTCGGCGCTCGGACAGGGATGGTCATGGGCGCGGATCGCCCAGGCCCTCGGCGTCAGCAAGCAGGCGGCGCACAAGCGCCTTTCCGACATCGGCGATGGGCCGGCTAGCTAGGAGACATGCATGTTCAGCCGCATCAAGGCGCGTTTCAACGACATCGGCACGATCGGCACCCTGTGCACTGCGGCCGAGCGGCATGCGCTGCGGGAAGAGCAGCGTGAACCGGGCGCCGAACACTTCCTGCTTGCGGCGCTCGACCTGCCCGACGGCACGGCGCGGCGGTCTTTCGAAGAGGTTGGCGCGGACCCCGCAGCGCTGAAGGATGCCATTGCCCGCCAGTATGGCGACGCCCTTGCCGCCATCGGGCTGGACGTCGGTGCGCCATCGGCGGCTTCGGCTGGGGCGGAGCCGCTTGCCGCCCGGCCTGGCGTCTTCAACGCGTCGGCTTCCGGGCAAGAGGTCATGCAGGCGCTGGCGGCAAGCCGAAGCCAGCACGCTCCGTTGTTGGGCGCGCATGTCGTCGCCATCGTTGCCGGCATGCCGCACGGTACTGCCGTCCGCGCGTTGCGGGCGATGGGCGTCGATCCCGGTCAGCTCAGGTCAGCCGCCGAAGCCGTCGCCAGGGTTGATGCGTGGCCCTGAGCGGAGCCATGCTCACTGCGCGCGGTGAAGCCTGAGCGGCTTTGTCGCCTCGCGCTGGATGATGCCTTGCGCCTCGAGGTCGAGCTGTGCCGCCTTCAGCCACCAGCCGGCCTTCTCGCCGCCTGGAAACAGCTCCTGCGACAGGATCGGCAACAGGGCCGCCTTGGCTTCCATCACCGTCAGGCCGGGCGCCTTGGCCGGCAGCACCTGAAGCAGTGCGTCCCGCATTGCGCTGTACTTGGCCTTGTCGACGCGAACGACATGGTTGGGCGAGACGATGTTGCGGATCTCGATCTTCTCAGCTGCCTTGGACATCGAGTTCCCCCTTTACGTATTCCACCTTGGGCGCGCGAAAACCCATCGCCGCCCAGGCCGTCAAAAGCCGCCACATGAACCGGCCGGAATGCTTGGCGTAGCTCGGCAAGCTGTCCGAGAACTCGACGCCGGGCCTGCGGTCGGCGGTCATTGTGCGCATCTCGACCGGCGGCCGCTCGTCGGCGTCGATGCGCTCGCTATAGACAGACAACCAGTGCCCGCCCTTGAATTCGAGAAAAATCGGCGAGTTGCAGCATGTCGCCACCACGCGTCGGGTCGGCGCTGTCGGGCTCAGCCGATGTTCGCGCAAAAGCTCGGCGCCGTGCGCGCAGCGGATCCGGTCCTTGCGGTAGAGCGTGTAGTTCGTGCCGCCATCGCTCTCCAGCACCGGCTCGCCGCCCGGTAGTTCCTCGAAAATCTTGCCCGCCTTCTGGCAGCTCGAGCAGTAACAGGCCGCGCCGACGATCGGTGCGCCGCTCGCCTCGAACGCCACCAGTCCGCATCTGCAAGCGACCCGTCGCATGTCCTTTCCGATACCAGCCATGTCCTCACCTCGTCCTTGCTCATCAAACTAGACTGAACCGTCCAGTTTGATTTGTCAACGGGTTCGGTCTATGCTCCGGTTGCGACTGCTGACACAGGGAAGAGCCATGACCGTTGCGAAAACTCGCCAGGAACGGACGCGCGACGCCATCCTCGATGCCGCCGCCTCGCTGTTTCTCCGCAACGGCTTCCTCGGCGCCAACATGGACGAGATCGCGGCGGTGGCCGACGTCTCCAAGCAGACTGTCTATGCCCATTTCCACAGCAAGGAAGCGCTGTTCCTCGACGTCGTCAGGGGCCTGACCGGCGTGGCCGGCGACGTTCACCAGGAGCAGGTCGCCGAACCGTTGGACGACCGCCCCATCGGCGACTACCTCCAGGAATTCGCCGAGCTCCAGCTGACCATCGTCATGACGCCCAGGCTGATGCAGCTGCGGCGGCTGGTGATCGGCGAGGTCGAGCGCTTTCCCGAACTTGGCAAGGCGCTGCACGCGCTCGGCCCGCAGCGCTCGATCAACCGCCTCTCCAGGGCCTTCGCGCACTACCGCAAGCTGGGCCAGATCAAGGTGGACGACCTTGAGGCCGCGGCATCCTTCTTCAACTGGCTGGTGATGGGCGGCCCGGTCAACGACGCCATGCTGCTGGGCGATGCCGCCATCCTGCCTGCCAAGGCTTGCCGCAGCCATGCCCAGGAGGGCGTGCGCATCTTCCTCGCGGCCTTCGCGCCGCGCTGAGCGCGCATGACGCATAGGCACCGGCGCCGGCCGGGTGGCTGGCGCCGGTGCAAGGTCATTGGCCAGGAGCCTTGAGGTCGCGCACCAGAGCGTCCTTCACCAGCCCGATCATCTCGGCATGCAGTTCGCCGCGCGGCCTGCTGCCTTCGTCGGCGCAGATCGGATCGATCTCCCCCACCGATTTCAGGAACTCGGCGCCGCCTTCCTTGCATTCCGGCAGGAAGCTGAAATGCGTGGCGCCCGCAACCGTGGCGTAGGTCCCCTTCGGCGTCAGTTTCGCCAGCCGGTCGGAAATGACGGCAAGCGGAATGGTTTCGGCGCTGCCAAGATTGATGAAATGCATCGGAATCCCGATCTCCTTCAGGCTTTGCGCGTCATAGGCCTGGGCAAGACCCGGGTCGGCCAGCACTGCCGTCTTGATGCGGCGGTCGAGGTTCGACTGCTCGAAGCGCGCCTTGTCGACGGTGCGCAGGTCGACCTTGTCGACCTTCACCGGCTCGTCGTTGACGTAGCCTGTGCCACCGGCAAACCAGGCGCAATCCCATTTGCCGTAGCTGTCGCAATAGCTGGCATAGGCTTCGAGATTGGCGCGCGCGCCTGAAATCTCCATGGCCGCGGCACCACCCAGCGAAAAGCCGACCACCCCGACCCTGTCGGGATCGATGACGCTGCTCCAGGCCGGATCCTTGGTCATCGCGTCGATCACCGCCGACAGGTCGGCCGTGCGCTGCCACAGCTTCGGCGTGTCGGCAGGCGTCGAGTCGCCGCTGGTCGTGCCCGGATGGTTGGGGCCGGCGACGACGAAGCCTGACTTGGCAAGCTCGGTGGCGAGCCAGCTCATTGCCTGCACGCGGCCGCCCGAGCCGTGCGACAGAAGCACCAGCGGAAAGCGCCCCGGCACGGGCGACGCTTCAGTGACAGCCGGCGCGCCCTTGAAGATCTTGTTGTCGCCGATCAGCACCGGCTTGCCGCCGGCCGTGGCGGGGTACCAGACGGTCACGGCAAGGTCGCGGTCGGGCTGGGCAACCGTTATCTCGCGCACGCCCACTTCTGAGGCGAAACAGGCCGAAACGAAGCCGACGACAATCGGGATGGTGGATAGGAACTGCAACATGGAACCTTGCCCTGTTTGAGTAAACGATGGGCGAGGCATGGCAAAAGTGGGCTACATATTCGTCCTGGATCGCGATTCAGGTCGTGCTCGATCGCGATGCAGGCCATGATCGGCCATCTGCTCCTAGGTGGGATTCGCCTTGATCTTCGTGCCCCTGTCCTTCGTCGCCGCTCTGCTTTTGGTCATCCTGCTTGTCTCGGCGCTGCGCGCCCGGGAAACCACCGGCGCCAACACGGCCTTCCTCGTCCTTGTTGCCCTCTGCGCCTTGCAGTCGGTCGTCGTCGGCCTGCGCTGGGGTTATCATGTCGAGGCGGCGCGCTATATCCAGCCGATCCTGGCAGCCGGCCTCCCGCCGCTGGTGCTCTTCAGTTTCCGCACCTTGCTCCAGCGCGACGATCTGGAAGACGGCCGCCTGCTCTGGCTTCACGCCTTGCCGCCGGTGGTCATGGCCGCCATCGTGCTGTTCGTGCCAGCCCTCATCGATGCGGCGTTGATCGTGCTGTTCGTCGGCTATGCAATCGCCGTGCTGAACCTCGGGCGCAGCGGCCCCGACGCATTGGTCGAGGCGCGGCTTGACAGCGCGGTCGCCGCCCACCGTGCACTGGTCATCGCCGCAGTCGCACTGTGCCTGTCGGCCCTGTTCGACCTCGGCGTGCTGCTCGCATTCGAATGGTCGAAGGGCGAGGACGCCGCCATCATCGCCAGCAACGCCAATCTGCTGGGGCTGTTCTTCATCGGCCTGACCGCCTTCGTCGCCTCGCGCGCCCATCCCTCCGCCTCGACCCAGCCCCATCAACCCGAGCCGCCGCCGTCCGAGCAGGACCGCGAAATCCTCGACAAGGTCCAGCGCCTGCTGGTCGACCAGAAGCTCTATCGCGACGACAATCTGACCCTGTCGCGGCTGGCCCGGCGTGCGGGCGTGCCGGCGCGGCAGATCTCGGGCGCCGTCAACCGCCTCGCCGGCAAGAACGTCTCGCAATACATCAACGACATCAGGATTTCCGAAGCCTGCCGCCTGCTCAGGGACACCGACATCTCGGTCACCGCGGCCATGCTCGACTCCGGCTTCCAGACCAAGTCCAACTTCAACAGGGAGTTCCGGCGCGTCACCGCGCTCAGCCCGGCCTCTTGGCGCGAACAGAACCGGCCCCAGGTGGTTGCCTGAAGCCGGCGTCCGACACTGCCGCAAGGAGAGAAGTAGCGTTGTTCCGCTACACCAAGGCAGCTCAGCGCTGCAGCCCGGCAAAGAACGCCGCGACCTCGCTTGCCCAGACCTCGGGCACTTCCATCGCGGCGAAATGGCCGCCGCTGGTGAGTTCGCTCCAGCGCACGATGGTGTTGCCTCCCTCGCCGTAGCGGCGGATGGCGACCTCGTCGCGGGCGAACACGGCGACGCCCGTCGGCACGCCCGAATTCGGCTTTGGCGACCACGCCTCGGGATCATGCGCGTTTTCATGGTAGAGCCGGATCGACGAGGCCGCGGTGCCGGTGAACCAGTAGACCAGCACATTGGTCAGGAACCGGTCCAGCTCGACGGCATCGGGACTGTCGCCGAAGCCGGCGAACATGTCGCCCAGCCAGGCGATCAGCCCCGCCGGCGAGTCGGTGATGCCATAGGCGAGTGTCTGCGGCCGGCTTGATTGCAGTGCGTTGAAGCCGAAACGCTCCGCCATGAACTGCTGCAGCCGTTGCAGGCGGCTCTTCTCGGCATCGCTGAACGAGGCGATCTCGCTTGGGTCGATCGGGCCCATCGGAATGAAGCCCATCGTTGCCGCATTCACATGGACGCCGATGACGCGGTCCGGCGCCGCGCGGCCGATGGCGGGCGCGATGATCGCGCCGGCATCGCCGCCCTGCGCGCCGAAGCGCCGGTAGCCGAGGCGCGACATCAGCTCGAGCATGGCGCTGGCGATGCGGCCGTCATTCCAGCCGGCCTCGCTGGTCGGTCCGGAGAAGCCGAACCCGGGCAGCGAAGGGATGACGAGATCGAAGCCGGCCCCAGTCAGCGGCCCGATCGCGCCCAAAAACTCGACGAACGAGCTCGGCCAGCCGTGCAGCAGGAGCAGCGGCACGGCATTGGCGGTCGGGGACTTCACGTGCAGGAAATGGATGGTCTGGCCATCGATCTCGGTGACGAATTGCGGATGGCTGTTGATCGCAGCCTCCTCGGCGCGCCAGTCGAACCCGTTGCGCAGCCGGTCGATCGCGCGGATGACGAAATCGGATGACATGCCGTAGCTCCAGCCTGCGCCCGCAATCTCGTTGGCGAGCCGCGTGTTGGCCAGGCGCGCCTGCAGGTCAGTCAGCTCGGCCTCTGAAATGGCGATCTTGAAGGGGGTGATATCAGACATTTGCCGCGTCCTCATTGGGTTGAAAGTGCGTCCTTTCTAGCCAGCGGCAGGGTCTTGCGGATTGAAGATTTCCGACAATTTCAGCTGCGGACGATTTGCCCTGGGGTGACGCCCATGATCGCCTTGACCGAGCGGATCATGTGCGGCTGGTCGGCATAGCCAAGCGCAAAGGCGACGTCCGCCGCCGGCCGGCCCTGCTGCAGCAGCGCCAGCGCTTTCTGGGCGCGTTCGATCTGCGTGAAGGTCTTGTAGGTGACGCCGGTCGTCTTCAAAAAATGCCGCTGCAGGGTCCGCTCCGACATCGCCATGGGATGACCCGAGACGATTGATGCGACGACCCTGTTGTCCTCGACGATGCTGCTGCGCACCAGCTTGCGGACAAAGCCGTCGACAGTGTCGAACGTCGGGATCTCCAGCACGTCGGCGCCGAGCCGGAAGCGGTCCTTGCCGATCAGGGGCAGCACGACACCTTGGTCGCGCATCAACTCGCCCGGCATCAGCGGCATGAAGCTGCTGGCCTTGAAGGCGATGGCCAGGATTTCGTCGCCGGCGGCATAGTCATGGGTGACGGCGGTGGTGGTCATGCCGGTCCGCAGAACGGTGGTGGTATCCGCATTCCTGAAAATGACCACGTCCCAGCAGCCATCCGGCTGCATCTTCATGCTGCCGCCGGTGGCAAACCTGGTGCGCGTCACCGCCTCCACATGCGGCGACGACCAGCCCTCCAGTTTCGTGACCTCATCCATCTCGGCCGCCAGTCTCCCGCAAGCCCAGTCTCGCCAGATTTGCGGTGCGACGCAATGGCGCTCGGGCAAACGCGCTCGGCACTGAAAGGGGGGCGGGGCACCGCTGGGCCCCTTGCCTCCGAAACCAGCAACGATCAGCCCGCAAGGCGCCCGCGAAACAAGGTGGTGCCGTCGCTCAGCCGCGACCGCGAGATGTCAAGCAATCCAGCCTCGGTCATCCACGCACGATATTGGCCTTCGGTATACGCCTCGCCGTGCCGGTAAAGGTTCAGGAAGGTGAGGTTCAAAAAGACCCCCTCGGGCGGGCCGAGGCGGTCGTCATCGACGACACCCCACCCCGCAATCGCGATCTCGCCTCCGGGTGCGAGGCAACGCGCTGCGTTCAGGATCGAGCTGCGCGCCTGCTCCGGCGGCAAAACCTGCACGACGGCCTTCAGGATCGCCAGGTCGTGGCGGCCGGTCGATGGCGCGACAGTGATGTCGCCTGCCTCGACGACCACGTCGCTAGCACCGTATTCCGACAGGATGGCTGGCGCGACCGCTGCGACCGTCGGCAGCTCCATCAGGGTCGCCGCAATCTGCGGCCGCTGCTCGCGCAGGCCAACGAGAATGGTGCCGGCGCCGCCACCGATGTCGATCACCGAACTGACCGCCTCAAGGTCGATCACCTCGGCCAGCTGCCGGCCGAAAATCACCCCGCCCGGTGCGAGCAGGCGGCTGAAGGCCGCCGCGGATTCAGGCCCCGCTTCGGAAAAGTCGTGCAGTGCGGCCGGCCGGTTCTGGCGCAGCGACTCCGCGGTCAAGAGGTCAGCACCCCAGAGCTCGCGCAGCAGCGCATGATCGCCGCCGCGATAGCCCGGCTGGGACGCGTCGAGGAAGGCGGCCGCTTCGGCGCCGTTGCGAAACTGGCCATCCTCGATCTCGAGCAGGCCGATGCTGGCGAGCGCGTAGAGCAGCCGTGACAGGCGATCGGGCGCGACGTCGAGCGCAGCCCCAAGGCTTCGTGCAGTCGCAGCACCGCCGCCAAGCCGGGTGAAGATGCCAAGCTCGAGCCCGGCGCGAAGCGCCAGAGCCGGGGGCACCGCCGCGATCAGCTTGTCGATCCGCTCGGAATCCACCATGCCACGTCCCCTTCGCGATCCAGGCCCGACTTTGAAGCACCTCGCAAGATCGGAAGCAACCGGGCGGGCAAGGACGGCCGCGTTACTTCCCGCGCTTTTCGATCTTCAGGTCCGGCAGGTCGGGTCGCCTGGATTTCACCCCGGCCTCCTTCAAGGCCGTGTATCCCACCTTCTTGAGCAGCTTTTCTGTCTTGGCGCGCTCCTTGTCGAGGCCGCTTTGACCTTTGACCTTGGGCATCCGTCCTCCATCTGGTGCGTCGTCGTTCGCCGGCAAACGAGATTGCCGGCGATATCGCGCGCGATGTCAGCATAGGGGCCGCGGCAGAGGTTACGTCAATGACCGAAATCAGCCGCGTTGCCGAACCGGCCTCGAGCTGCCGGTCCGTTGGCGACCTGCCGGCGCATACTAAGGCATGTACCTTAATGTTCTTGACAGGCGCTGCCGACCTGCATTACTAAGGCACATGCCTTACCATTCTACGCCCCTCGACCTCGCCTTTCACGCCCTCAGCGACCCGACCCGCCGCGCGGTGGTGTCGCGGCTGGCCCAGGGCGAGGTGCCGGTCAGCGCCCTGGCCGAACCTTTCGACATGGCGCTGCCCTCCTTCGCCCAGCATCTCAGGGTGCTGGAGGAATGCGGGCTGATCGTCAGCGAAAAGCGCGGGCGCAGCCGCTGGTGCAAGCTGGTGCCGGCGCGCTTCGACGAGGCGGCGGACTGGATGGAAGCGGAGCGCCGGCGCTGGGCCGAGCGGCTGGATCGGCTGGAAGTCTATCTGGACAAGAATGAAGAGGAATAAGCACATGACAAACCTGCTTGAAACCTGGTCGCTCGATCGCGAGATCGTGCTGGCCAAGCTGCTCAACCACCCGCGCGACAAGGTCTTTGCCGCCTGGATGGACCCCAAGGCGCTGGCTGAATGGTACGGCCCCGCCGGCCTCAGCATCGAAAGCCACGAGGCCGACATCCGCGAAGGCGGGGTCTGGCGCTTCGACATGGTCGGCGTGTTCGAGGGCAAGCAGCAGCGCTTCCCCAACCTGATGCGCTTTCTGGAAATCGTGCCCAACGAGCGCATCGTGATCGACTATGGCACGCCCGAGCCCAACGACCCCGACCGTTTCCGCGTCACGGTCACCTTCGACGAGCAGAGCGACGGCAAGACCGTGCTGACCATGCGCCAGCTCCACCCGAGCCGCGAACGGCGTCAGGTGGTCATCGGCTTCGGCGCGGTCGCATACGGGCTGCAGACGCTCGACGGCCTCGCCGCCTGGCTGGACGGCTGAGCCCTTGGGTGGCGGCCGCGACGGTCAGGTGCGCGGGACGGTGGTCGTGTCGGCGTTCCTGAAAATGACCACGTCCCGGCGGCCATTTTGGTTTCGCGGGGCAGTGCAGGCCAATTGGATCGGGGACGTTACCCCAGGTTGAGATTCGCCCAATCTCAATCGGGCTCCGGTTCGTAGAACGGCTCGACGTGACCGAAATTGGCTGCGCGCAATCTGGTTGCAGGATTAACGACGGCATCGTCGATGTTCACTTCCTCGCCTCCTTTTCCACTGACGGTTACCGTCACTTGATAGCGGTGCTCGATGGACGTTTCTTCCATCGAGCCGCCGAGGGAAACATAATCCTTGTCGATGCTGTCGCGGACCGAGAAGTCGAACCCGGCCTGGATGCGCAGCTTCGCTTTGATAGGCACAAGAAAGGTCACGCCTTGACCGTCGGAAGCGACGATGCGTTGCTCTTGTTCACCCGCGTATTCGATGGATTCAACGATTGCCTCCTCGATTTCGGCGGCCCATTCCATGAATGCGGAGGCCTCTATCTCAAAGTCGAGGTCATCCAGATCGCGCTGGATGGCTCCAAGGATCTCCCTGGCGACATCGCCGTCGGGCTTCTCACGAAGCGCCTTAAGGCATTGCGCAACGATCGCTTCATCCTCATGAAAGAGCGCCAGCGCCTTGCCGAGATCGTCGGCGCAATACAGGTACTCGCTGTCTTTGCAATAGTCAGCCCAGCCTTTGTCCTTACTGACGGCCAGAACCGCTCCGTGCGCTTCTGACCATTTTTGCAAAGCCGCAAGAGCGACTGCATCCGGGAATTCGTGCTTTTTGTCGCCGCCGCCAAAGGGCGCCCGATTCTCGAAGTAGCGAGACATAAGTTCGTCTACCCCTATCGCAGCCGCAGACGAAACGACCTCAATACCCACTTTCTTGCAGAAGTCGTCGAAAATGGCACCGGCATGACCGTCAATTGCATCGCTCGGCGATAGTTTCGCTTTGAACTGCTCAACAGCGTCCAAGTCCTGTTTCCAAATCTTGGTGTATGTCTTGAAAGCTGAAATTAGTTGAGCGTGAGCAGACTCATGGTACTGAGTCATGTGCCCGCAGACTTCTTTGGCTACAATGTCGGCAACGAATACCAGTACATCTTTCGCCCTGAGATTCGCGATGCTTAGCAGAATTCGATTGTCGAGGTTGCCGTTGTTGTTAAGTCCATCAACAATGTTCGTGTCGAGGGTGAAGCCTTTAATGTCGCCGGCGGCGATGAGCGCCCTGAGTTCGTCGGTATCGTATGTCGGCACGTTAGCTCCCCCAGCCCGTCAGGCCGTTATCGTTTCGGTCTCAACAGGCTGCTCGTCTTCCGCTCGAAGGCGCTGATGTGTCGACTCCTGGGCTTCGGTAAAGAAACTCTTTCCCGATATACCTGCGCGGTCAAAGAACGCTTGGTTCCGTTCTCTAGCGTCGCTGAGAAGCGCGTCCCAGGTTATAAGTTCGATCGAGCCCTTGAAGCCCGAGCGAGGCTGATAGTAGCGACCCCTGCCGTCCGCGGTGCGATCCCAGGAAAATGTCCAGTCGTCCATCTTGCCCACGATGTCCGCAACAATGAAGCAATAGAAAACGGTATCTTCCTTGAGCTTTATGGGACGGCCTCTAACGTCAAACTTTCCGCCTTCGAGAAGGCGTCGTACATAGCGCTCGACTTGATGCTGGGGGTTCTCGTCTGCTCCGTAGCTCGTTCGAGCAGGGCGCTTGAACTCGACTAGTAGAACCCGCGAGGGGTCATCGGTCTGGCGCAACCCGTGCACATGGTCGAATATTAGTACGTCCGGGCGCTCTTCGCTGGCGACCGCATCTGACAGATTTTGAAACTCCTCGTCGGAACTGAAATATTGCGCAAAAGTCAATCGCTCGTCGATGATCCAGAGATCATGCGACGCAGCCGGTACAACTTTCCTGCCGCCGTCAGCGAGCGTGTTGATGCGCATGGGGCAAATGAAAGAATGCAGGATGTCTTCGCGCTGATAGCTACTATCGCGCGTATCGTCGCGAACTTTCTCCAGCAGAATCTCGATGAAATCCAGCACAACCTTTCGCCGAACGATGTACTCGGTGAGGCTCTTTTGTTCAGCCTCCTCTATGGCTTTGCTGGCCGCCTCGATCGCATTTGCGAATGATCTAACGTCGATGGAGGGCTGCTTCAGCCGCTCAAGTACTGTTCGGATCTTCTCGGCCTGGCGCTGATCCCGTCTATACCGCTCTCGGGAAAGATGTCCGAATATGGCGTCGTCGTTCAACTCACCCGAGGGTAGCTTGTCTTGCAGTTCGTTGACATCTCCGAACGCGACGGACGGATAGGACTCGGTGATTGCCTTGACCCTTGTCCTTTGATCTTCACGCAGCATCGCCAGCGGCTTGGCCAAAAACTTTTCGATGCAAGGAGTGCAAACATCGTTCACGATCCGCTCGAGGACCGCATCTTCGAATTGGAACTTCGTGCGCTCCTGGTTCACATTATTGTCGAGGAACTCGCCCGTGAGAACGGCATGGAAGACCCTGTCCTCATGTTCTCCAAAGTACTTGAGGCCGAGCTTACCGTCGATCTTTTGCGAGTGTACGGTGCGGTCGTGCGCAATAAAGTGGACGAAATGAGAGCCTTGTAGATCGGCGCTTGCGACTTTGTCGCATTCCATCAGTGTAAGCGTGAGCAAGCCGTAGTCGCTGGTTACAATGTCCGCGATGGTTTCTCGGCGATAGATAATGGAATTGATCTCGTCCGGGTAATGGCGGGTCTCGTCGCCGCAATGCACGGTGATGCCGGGAGATCGGGAGCCAATGAAGGTAGGCAAGAAGTGTGAGGTGAAGTGCTGGAACACGTAGGCCACGCGGCCTGGAAACTTCGCACGGTAGCCGTTGTCGCGAAGCCCATTGAACTCGACGGTAACTCCCGCGTCCGGCGTTTCACCAGCGATCTCGTTCTCTTCGTAATCTTGGATTTGGTCCGTCTGAGAGAGGACAAAGCGGAATTTTCGGTGCTTGTGAACATCGTCCTCAATAAAGGTGCTGGACACGGTGATTGCTTCGAAGCAGTCCAGCCAGAGGAGCCGCCCGACGCCCTTTCCGCCGCGTGCGATCTTGTTGTCGGTGTCAGTCGTCGTGAACGCCTCGTAGTTCCTTCGATCCAGGCCGACTCCATTGTCCTCAACCACAATTTTCACCGGCGCTTGGCGTCGCCCAGTAACAATAGTGACTACGATCCGACCCCTGTTGCCTACGTCCTTTTGATATCGATCCTGCGTGCTGTGAATGGCGTTACTAACCGCTTCGAATAGCGGTTGCATCGCATCAGCTGTGTTGGTCGGCTTCGGAAGCCGATCTATTCTTTTGACTAGGTTTGATCTCAGTGATGGCACGTCAAGTTCCCCCCGATCTACAACTGATAATCGGCGAGCATCCTTAAGTCTATCACCGCGTGCCATGGCCCCATATCGGCCGTCCACACTCTGCATGCGCCATGTTGCCGGCGAGCTGGCCCCGCCCTAGCGGCCCGAAAGCCCCTTCAGCCTGTACAGCGCGTCCAGCGCCTCACGCGGCGTCATCTCGTCGGGGCTCAGCCCCTCCAGCGCCTTGGTCAGCGCGTCGTTGGCGACGGGTTTCGCCGCCTCGCGCTTCACCGCGACGGAAAACAGCGGCAGGTCGTCGACGAGCCGGTTGGCTTTCCCCGACGTCTCTCCTTCCTCGAGCTGGTGCAGCACCTCCCTGGCGCGCGCCACCACCGCATCGGGCAGGCCGGCGAGGCGGGCCACCTGCACGCCATAGGAGCGGTCGGCGGCACCCTTGCCGACCTCGTGCAGGAACACCACTTCGCCTTCCCATTCCTTGACCCGCATCGTCACATTGTGCAGGCGCTCGAGCTTGCCCGAAAGGGCGGTCAGCTCATGGAAATGGGTGGCGAAAACGGCGCGGCAGCGGTTCTTCTCGTGCAGGTATTCGACCGCCGCCCAGGCGATCGACAGGCCGTCGAAGGTCGCGGTGCCGCGGCCGATCTCGTCCAGGATGACAAGCGAACGTTCACTCGCCTGGTTGAGGATGGCGGCGGTCTCGACCATCTCGACCATGAAGGTCGAGCGCCCGCGCGCCAGATCGTCGGAGGCGCCGACACGCGAAAACAGCCGGTCGACGACGCCGACATGGGCGCTCTCCGCCGGCACGAACGAACCCATCTGGGCGAGGATGGCAATCAGCGCGTTCTGGCGCAGGAAGGTCGACTTACCGCCCATGTTCGGGCCGGTCAGCAACCAGATCGCGCCGTTGCGGCCGTTTGTATCAGGCGACAGGTCGCAGTCATTGGCAACGAAGGGTGCCGAAGCCGTGCGCCTCAGCGACTGCTCGACGACCGGGTGGCGCCCGCTCTTGACGTCGAAGGCAAGGCTCTGGTCGACCTGCGGCCGGCACCACGCCTCGCCGGCTGCCAGCGCGGCAAGCCCGGTCGAGACGTCGAGCACCGACAGCGCGTTGGCCCCGGCGCGGATCGCGTCGGCATGCGCGACCGCCTCCTCGACCAGCGCGTCGAAGGCGGCGAGCTCGATGGTCAGCGCCCGGTCGGCGGCGTTGGCGATCCTGGTTTCCAGCCCGGCAAGCTCGGTGGTGGTGAAGCGCATCGCGCTCGCCATGGTCTGGCGGTGGATGAACCGCGCCTTGGCCTCGTCGCTGCCGTTGAGTGCAGCCTGGTTGTTGGCCGTCACCTCGATGTAGTAGCCGAGCACGTTGTTGTGGCGGATCTTGAGCGAGCGGATGCCCGTCTCCTCGATCAGGTCGCGCTCCATGCCGGCGATCACCCGCCTGGACTGGTCGCGCAGCGCCCGCATCTCGTCGAGCTCGGCGTGGTAGCTGGCGCGGACAAAACCGCCGTCGCGCTTGAGCAGCGGCAGCTCGTCGCCAAGGGCCGTGTCGAGATGTCCGGCAAATGCCGCGGGCAGGGCCGATATCGCCTGAAGCGCTATGCCGAGCTCATGCGGCACTGTCATGTCGGCAAACAGCCCGGCAATCGTTTGCGCCGCCGCAAAGCCCGAGCGCAACGCGCCGAGATCGCGCGGGCCGCCACGGTTGAGCGCAAGCCTGGACAGCGCGCGCGGCATGTCGGCGACGCCCTTGAGGCTGAGCCTGAGCGCCTCGGCAAGCCGCGTCTCGCCCATGAAGAACGACACCGCGTCGAGCCTGGCGCCGATAGCCTCGGGATCGGTCAGCGGCGACATCAGCCGGTCGGCGAGCAGGCGCGCGCCGCCACCCGTCACCGTGCGGTCGATGGCGCGAAACAGCGAGCCGTCGCGGCCGCCCGACAGCGTGCGCAACAGTTCGAGATTGGCCCGCGTCGCCGGATCGATGAACAGCGTCGATCCTTCCTGCTCGCGCTCGGGATGCGACAGCGGCGGCCGCTCGGCCTTCTGGGTCTTTTCGACATAGGCGATGACGCCCGAGATCGCCGACAGCTCCGCGCGCGAAAACGCGCCAAAACTGTCCGGCGTCGCCACCTCGTAGAAGCGCGCGATGCGCCCCGGCGCCGAAGTCGAGTCGAACAGCGACGGCGGCTGCGGGTTGACGATGCGGCCAACGAGATCAAATGTCGGCCTCAGCTCCTCGTCATGGAACGCCGGTTCGGCGACGATCAGCTCGCGCGGGTCGATGCGGAAGATGTCGGCGGCGAGCCTGTCGGACGTCGTCTCGGCGACGCGGAAGATGCCGGTCGAGATCTCGATCCAGGCCAGCGCAAGTGATGCCTCGCCCGCACCCTTGACCCGCCCCAGCGCCATCAGGAAGCTCGATTCCTGCGGCGCCAGCAGCTTGTCCTCGGTGATCGTGCCAGGTGTGACGAGGCGCACCACGTCGCGCTTGACCACCGATTTCGAGCCGCGCTTCTTGGCCTCCGCCGGGTCCTCGATCTGCTCGCACACCGCGACGCGGAAGCCCTGCCCGATCAGCTTCTGCAGATAGTCGTCGGCGGCATGGATCGGCACCCCGCACATCGGGATGTCCTGGCCCTGGTGCTTGCCGCGCTTGGTCAGCACGATGCCGAGCGCGCGGGAAGCCTTCTCGGCGTCGTCGAAGAACAGCTCGTAGAAATCGCCCATGCGGTAGAACAGCAGCGAATCCGGGTTCGCCGCCTTGATCTCGATATACTGCTCCATCATCGGCGTCGGTGCTGCGTGCACCGGCGTTTCCGCCTGTGCTTCCGTCAAGTCAGCTTCCGCAATGATTGTCGGTCGATCGTTCACGCCTGGACCTTCGAAAAAAGCAAATCCACCGCTCTGCTTGGCGGTTTACAGCGCCGATGTGTAGCCTTAATCCAAAACGCTCCACAAAAAGAAATATTCAAGGGCAGGAACGCATCTCATCATGGCAACGACCAGGAAACCCGACAATTCCGGCCCCTCCGTCTCCGCCGAGGAGGCGCTCGAGTTCCACGCCATGGGCCGGCCCGGCAAGCTGGAGGTCGTGCCGACCAAGCCGATGGCGACCCAGCGCGACCTGTCGCTCGCCTATTCGCCCGGCGTCGCCGTTCCGGTGAAGGCCATCGCCGAGGATCCCTCGCGCGCCTACGACTACACCACGCGCGGCAACATGGTCGCCGTCATCTCCAACGGCACCGCGATCCTGGGCTTGGGCAATCTCGGCGCACTCGCCTCCAAGCCCGTCATGGAAGGCAAGGCAGTGCTGTTCAAGCGCTTCGCCGACGTCGATTCCATCGACCTCGAGGTCGACACCGAGGACGCCGACGAGTTCATCAACTGCGTGCGGTTCCTCGGCCCGTCCTTCGGCGGCATCAACCTCGAAGACATCAAGGCGCCCGAGTGCTTCATCATAGAGCAGCGCCTGCGCGAGCTGATGGACATCCCGGTCTTCCACGACGACCAGCACGGCACCGCCATCATCGCCGCCGCCGGCCTGATCAACGCGCTTGCCATCACCGGCCGCGACATGAAGACGTCGAAGCTCGTCTGCAATGGTGCTGGCTCCGCCGGCATTGCCTGCATCGAGCTCATCAAGTCGATGGGCTTCACGCCTGACAACGTCATTTTGTGCGACACCAAGGGCGTGGTCTACCAGGGCCGCACCGAAGGCATGAACCAGTGGAAGTCGGCGCACGCGGTCAAGACCGAGGCGCGCACGCTCGCCGACGCCATGGACGGCGCCGACATCGTCTTCGGCCTCTCCGCCAAGGGGGCGCTGACCCCGGCCATGATCCAGTCCATGGCCAAGAACCCGATCATCTTCGCCATGGCCAATCCCGATCCGGAGATCACGCCCGAGGAAGTCGCCGAGATCCGCACCGACGCCATCATGGCGACCGGCCGTTCGGACTATCCGAACCAGGTCAACAACGTGCTCGGCTTCCCCTATATTTTCAGGGGAGCACTTGATGTCCGCGCGACTACCATCAACGACGCCATGAAGGTCGCCGCCGCCAACGCGCTGGCCGAACTCGCCCGCCAGGACGTGCCCGACGACGTTGCCGCCGCCTACCAGGGCAACCGGCCGAAATTCGGCCCCAACTACATCATCCCGGTGCCGTTCGACCCGCGCCTGATCTCGGCGATCCCGATCGCGGTCGCCAAGGCCGCGATGGAATCGGGCGTCGCCGGCCGGCCGATCCTCGATCTCGACAAATACGCCAACGAGCTCTCCGCCCGCCGCGACCCGATCGCCTCGACCTTGCAGCGCATCTACGACCGCGTCCGGCGCCAGCCCAAGCGCATCGTCTTTGCCGAGGGCGAGGAGGAGCAGGTGATGCGGGCCGCTGTGTCCTACGTCAACCAGAAGCTCGGCACCGCCATCCTTCTGGGCCGCGACGACATCATCAAGGAAAACGCGAGGCAAGCCGGCATCGACCTCAACAAGCCGGGCCTCGAGATCATCAATGCGCGGCTGTCGCGCCGCAACGCCATCTATGCCGACTTCCTCTACGAGCGCATGCAGCGCAAGGGCTATCTGCTGCGCGACTGCCAGCGCCTGATCAACAACGACCGCAACCACTTCGCCGCCTGCATGGTCGCCCTTGGCGATGCCGATGGCGTGGTGACAGGCGTCACCCGCAACTACTCGACCGTGCTCGAAGACGTCCGCCGCGTCATCGACGCCAAGCCCGGCCACCGCGTCATCGGCGTGTCGATCGTTTTGGCGCGCGGCCGCACCGTCATTGTCGCCGACACCGCCGTCCACGATATGCCCAACGCCGAGCAGATCGCCGACATCGCCGAGGAAGCCGCCCACTTCGCGCGCAGGATGGGTTATGAACCCCGCGTGGCCATGCTCGCCTATTCGACCTTCGGCCACCCCGCCGGCGAGCGTTCCGAGCGTGTCCAGGAAGCGGTCAAGATCCTCGACAAGCGCCGCGTCGATTTCGAATATGACGGCGAAATGGCCGCCGACGTCGCCCTCAACCACCGCCTGATGCAGCAGCAATACCCCTTCTGCCGCCTCTCGGGTGCTGCCAACGTGCTGGTCATGCCGGCGTTCCACTCCGCCGCCATCTCGACCAAGATGCTGCAGGAACTCGGCGGCTCCACCGTCATCGGCCCGCTGCTCGTCGGCCTCAACAAGCCGGTCCAGATCGTCTCGCTCAACGCCAAGGACTCAGACATCGTCAACATGGCGGCGATTGCGGCGTATAACGCTGGGACTTGAGGGGCGCTAACGCCGAAGCTGCTGATCTCCCCCCTTGTGGGGGAGATGGGCGGCAGCCCAGAGGGGGGCGCGAAGGATCGCGAGGTTTCCGTTAGTTCTCCCCGAGAGACGATTGGGCGAGGCGCCGAAGCTGCCAATCTCCCTCCTTGTGGGGGAGATGCCCGGCAGGGCAGAGGGGGGCGCGAAGAATCGCGAGGTTTCCGCCCCTCCGGGAGGGCGCCAAGTGGCAGGCCTCTACTCTCTCACCGGTTCTCCATTTTCTCAGCTAGAATTGCTTAAGCCGGAAGAAGATTCGACATACAAAGATAACGCCTGAGAAGACGAGGGGAAGCTGATGCCTAAGGCAGTTGACGAGGGGGCCTTGGAAATTTCTGACGGGTCGCTTGAGTTGAATGACGCTGCCCGCGGAGTTCTTGCCGAATATCTGGCGCGTACTGATCCCCGCTATGCTCTGCTGATTGACGCCCCATGGGGTGCTGGAAAGACCTATTTTGTTCGGCGTGAGACAAGTTGCGACGAAAACAAAGACCGTCTCTACGTCAGTCTTTACGGCGTCAAGACTGCGGAAGAATTTGATTGGGCGTTGGTTCGGGCGTTGAAACCTGCACTTGGCGGAAAATCTGGGAAATGGGCAACTCAAGCAAAGAATTTTGTCTCTGGCCTTCAGGTGGCAGGGTTTTCGATGGACCTAAACAAGGTCTCGATGACCGAGATAGCTCTTTCTTCCCTGCCGGATACAATTATTTTTGACGACTTGGAGAGATGCAGAATAGCGCATGACGAATTGTTTGGGCTAATAAATCGTTTTGTTGAGCATCAGAGAAAGAAAGTAATCCTAGTTGCCAATAGTGAGATGCACCCGGACAAGGTGTCATATGACAAGACCCGCGAGAAGCTTATAGGGCGTATAGTATTTATCGAAGCTGATCCCGAAGCTGCGATCTCTAGTTTTTGGCAAGACTTGGGCGAAGGAGCGGGGAAAACGTACCTACAAGGTAGGCAATCCCTGTTGATCGAAGTCTTTAAAGAGGCGGGCCACAACAATTTACGAATTTTTCGGCAGTCACTCGTGGATGCAGCGCGATTGGTGGACATCATAGAACCGACTCTGCGACAGAATGCTGAGCCGACAGAGCGGCTGTTGCGAACTTACTTGGCTCTGTCTATGGCCTTTGCGAGCGGAGAAATAAGTATAGAAGATCTGAAAGAGAGAGCAAACATTTCACTGTTCACTCAATCGGAGGAAGCAAAAAGTAAAATTAATATTATTCAAGATCGACACCCAGGCGCAGATATTCAAGGATATCATAATCCTATTCTACCGATTGACCTGGCCGTTGACCTTATTGGTCGCGGCCATGCGTCAAGTTCGCGAATAAATTCGCAATTGGAGGGAACGTATTATTTTGCAGAGAAAGCGGAAACGCCTGATTGGATAAGGCTTTGGCGTTGGGGTGAAGAGCTAGAAGTCGATCTTGCTGCGCTTTTGGGCAGAACAGACAAGGCTTTGGCTCAAGATGAAGTTACCGTTCCTGGAGAGTTACTTCAGATCTTTGGGGCTAAAGCGTTCCTCCAGAGTTTTGGAGGACTGCCCGGAACTTCGGATGAGCTGGCAGACGAATTCATCAACATCATTGGGCGGTTATCCGAAAAGGCGCTTTTGCCAGCTTTCGAGCCTCAATCTGCCAGAAGAGGCGGTTACGGATACTCAACTGATGGTGATACGGTTCGGTATGGTGGGTATGGTTTTGCGATTGATAAGCCGACGCGTCGTGTTGTTGACGCGTTAATGGCAGCACAAGATGCTCGGTTCGAGCAGCTTCTTCCGGGTAAAGCGCAAGAATTGCTTCGCCTGTTAAAAGAAGACAAGAGTGCTTTCATCGCTGCATTCGAATATCTATCGAGTGGTCAGAGTTTTGCAGAAACCCCCATTCTTCACCACATTGAGCCAAAGAAATTTGCTGCGGCTTTGTTGGAGCAGTTTGTGGAGAGTTTGGAAGGCGCCGCCAAGATTGGAGATTGCATTAAGGAGCGTCGAAAAGGGCATCGTCGTGACTTGGCAGCAGAGCACATTTGGTTTGAGGAGATGGTAGGCCATTTGCTGTACCTAGGTAAGGCACGTGGTCAAATTTTGGGCGCGCAGATTGCGCTCTTTGTCCGCCGCCATTTGGCTGCCGGTTGATTTTAACGCCGTGGCAACGCAAGACTGTCACCATCTGTCAGCAATCCGCGTGGATAGCCGCCCCCGTTTTTCCACCCCCTCTCCACCTCACGTACAATCCCCTGAGTTCCTCCCGCGGGAACGCCGGTCGCGACGGTGGCATGCGGGGAGGAACCGGCGCCTCCGGCATTGGGCTGACGTAGCCCGTTGCCCGGGGAGGTTCCGTCCAAAGGTTCCCCTCCGGGTAATACGGCCCGGGTGCGCTGGACGAGCGCTAGTGGGGCAGGGGCGTTAATGCCTTTGCCTGCGGAAGCGGAACGGGCGGGAACAGAAATCGCTGGCGGGGCGCGGGTTCGCGCTACTAATCAATTATCATCCGGCTCGGCCTTGCGCCTCAACGCAAAAAAGCCCCGGCGATTGGCCAGGGCTTCTGAGAATCTGCAGCTCGATCAGAACTTGTATGCCAGGCCCAGCCTGACATCGTGGGTCTGATACTCAAGATCGGTATCAAGCATGCCGCTGGGAAGGCCAGCGTAGCTGTTCGACCCAAAATCGGAATAGCGGTACTCGGCGCGGGCGATCAGATTGTCGGTAAGGGCATGTTCTCCGCCCACGCTGACGGTCCAGCCGACCAGCGTGTCGGAAATCTTCTCCCTGACGATGCCAAGATCGCTGACGGTCGCTTCGGTGTGGGCGAAGGCGACACCGCCGGCGGCGTAAACCATGGTGCGCTGGTCGATCGCGTAGCCGGCACGTGCCCGGATCGCAGCCGTCCAGTTGATGTCGCTGGTCCACGTTTCGTCGGGGCTCGAGCCGATTTCGTCCCAAAACACATCGTTTCCGTTTGCGTTCGACAGCGCGAAGTCGCCTTCGATGCCTGCGATGAAGCCGTTGTCGAATTGATGGTTGTAGCCGGCATAGACGCCGCCGACGAAGCCATCGGCATCAGGGTTGGAATAGAAGGTCGGCTCATCCGGAAATGCCACCGAGGTCGATCCCCAGAGATAGCCGGCCTGCAGGCCGACATAGCCGCCGGTCCAGACAAAACCGGCCGGCGCCATCTCAGGGGCGGGTTCGACAGTCACTGCATCAGCCGCAAGCGCAGACCCCGCAGCTGCCAGGAAGAAAGTTGTAGCAAGAAGAATCGATTTCATCATTTCCCCCAAAATGGAATATTTCATTGCTTTAAAATAACGTGGTTTATTTTACATTAACGACACATGCAGGATCGTTAATTGTGGAAAGTATGCTTTAAGGTGGCTGCCATAGCTACAAGCATATGAATGCGCACTAGCTTTCCTCTTCTTTCGCGGACGCAAAGCAGGTCGCTCCTGTCACCATCTGTCAGCAATCCGCGTGGATAGACCGCCCCCGTTTTTCCACCCCCTCTCCACCTCCCGTACAATCCCCTGAGTTCCTCCCGCGGGAACGCCGGTCGCGACGGTGGCATGCGGGGAGGAACCGGCGCCTCCGGCAGCGGGCTGACGTAGCCTGTTGCCCGGGGAGGTTCCGTCCAAAGGTTCCCCTCCGGGTAATACGGCCCGGGTGCGCTGGACGATGCGCTAGTGGGGCAGGGGCGTTAATGCCTTTGCCTGCGGAAGCGGAACGGGCGGGAACAGAAATCGCCGGCGGGGCGCGGGTTCGCGCCACATATCAGATTTTCGGCAGGCACGGCCCCGCGCCCCGCTTCCCGGATTTTCCTCATCCTGAGCTTGTCGAAGGATGACAATGGCCAGACCGGAAACGGGGCGTGGCAATGGAGGAGTGCGCGGTTCCCCCTCCCCCTTGAGGGGAGGGTGCCGAGCGAAGCGAGGTGGGAGGGGTCGCCGATGCCGAGCGCTGCCGCAAGGACCCCACCCGCGCCTTCGGCGCGACCTCCCCTCGAGGGGGAGGTTGGTCGCCGCCTACAGCAACCCCGCCTGCTCGGCCTCGCGCTTCAAATTCTGCCGCGGCCGCGGCCCGATCTGCTGGATCACCAGGCCGGCTGCCAGCGAGCCGAGGTCGCCGCAATCCTTGAGGCTGCGCCCTTGCGTGTAGCCGAACAGGAAACCCGCGGCATAGAGGTCGCCGGCACCGGTGGTGTCGACAAGTTCGCGGATTTCGGTCGCCTGGATGACCACCGTCTCGTCGCCGCGCACGATCACGGAACCCTTCTCCGAGCGGGTGACGGCGGCGATCTTGCAGTCCTTGCGGATCTGGGCGAGCGCCTCGTCAAACGAAGACGTCTCGTACAGCGACTTGATCTCGTGGGAGTTGGCAAAGACGATGTCGACGGTGCCCGAGCGCATCAGCTCGAGGAATTCGGCGCGGTAGCGGTCGACACAGAACGAATCCGACAGCGTCATCGACACTTCGCGGCCCGCAGCGTGCGCATGTGCTGCGGTCATGCGGATCGCTTCCTTGGCCAGCGGCGGATCCCAGAGATAGCCTTCGAAATAGGTGACCTTGGCCCCGCTCGCCTTGTCGGCCTCGACGTCGTCGGGGCCGAGCTCGACGCAGGCGCCGAGATAGGTGTTCATCGAACGCTCGCCGTCGGGGGTGACGAAGATCATCGAGCGCGCCGTCGGCGGGGTGCCGGCAAGCGGTGCTGTGTCGAAGGCGACGCCCTGGGCGTGGATGTCGTGGGTGAAGATGTCGCCGAGATGGTCGCGCGACACCTTGCCGAAATAGGCGGCGCGGCCGCCGAAGCTGGCGATGCCGGCGGCGGTGTTGCCGGCCGAGCCGCCCGATGCCTCGATCGCCGGGCCCATGCGCTGGTAGAGCAGCTCGGCGCGCTCGGCGTCGATCAGGTTCATCGCGCCCTTGATGATGCCGTTGTCGGTCAAAAAGGCCTCATCGCATTGCGCGATGATGTCGACGATGGCGTTGCCGATGCACAGCACGTCATATTGGCTCATCAGGGTCTCCGCGGCGCGTTCGCCGTAACAGGGGCCGACAGCTCGGCAAAACGGATTGCGTTTAGCGGCTCGCGGCCCATTTGCCTACCCGGCAAATTGGCTGGCGAGCGCTTGAGGCCGGCCGTGCGGCACCTTATCTCAGGACGCAAACAGGGAGCGACCACAAAGACATGATCCTCGATGCCGCCCGCACCGCCGCAAGCCAGCTCTTCACGGCGGAGTTCCGCTCGGTGTTCCTGAAGACGCTGGGGCTGACCATCCTTGCGCTTGTCGCGCTCTGGTTCGGCATCCGCGAGGTGTTCGACTGGCTCGCCTGGCCGTGGATCGACGCCATGCTGCCCGGCTTGCCGGCCTGGACCGGCTGGCTCGGCCTGATCGCCGCCATCATCGCCGGCATCGGCCTTGCGCTCGGGCTCGCTCTGCTGATCGCGCCGGTGACGGCGATCGTCGCCGGCCTGTTCTTGGACGACGTCGCCGAGGTGGTGGAGAAGACCAACTATCCCCAGGACCGCCCCGGCCAGCCGGTGCCGGCGCTGCGCTCGCTGGTGCTGGCGACAAAATTCTTCGGCATCGTCATTGTCGGCAATCTGTTGGCGCTGCTTTTGATGTTCATCCCCGTCGTCAACATCGGCGCCTTCTTCCTCGTCAACGGCTACTTGCTCGGCCGCGAGTTCTTCGAATTCGCGGCCATGCGTTTCCGCTCCGAGCAGGAAGCCAAGGACCTGCGCCGCCGCAACGCCGGCACGGTCTTCATGGCAGGCATCGTCATCGCGGCCTTCCTCGCCGTGCCGATCCTCAACCTGCTGACCCCGCTCTTCGCCGCGGCGATGATGGTGCATCTGCACAAGCGCGTGTCGGCTGCCGAGCGCCGGCCGGCCATGGCGCGGGCGTGACCATGGCGCGGCGGCTGGCCAATGCGCGCTCAGTCGTCGCGGCCGAACATCGCCTGCAGCTTGGCAAAGGCGATGCCGTCGCGGGTGAACTCGAACGTGCCCTGGCCGAGCATTTCGCGCGACGCCTGCTCCATCATGCCGAAGGCGTATGCCGCGAGCTTGGAGCCGAGCGAGATGCGCTTGGCCCCGGCCTCGGCCAGCGCCGCGACCGAAAAGCCCGGCACCGCCAGCACGTTGACCGGCTTGGTGACCGCGCTGCACAGCGTGCGGATCATGCCGATGTCAGTGATCCCGGGCGCATAGAGCACGTCGGCGCCGGCCTTCTCGAACGCCTGCAGCCGCTTGATCGTGTCGTCGAGATCGGGCCGGTCCCAGCGAAAGTTCTCCGAGCGCGCAGTAAGCACGAAGTCGTGCTTCAGCGCCCGCGCCGCCTCCGCAGCGGCCGTCACCCGCTCGACGGCATGGGAGAATTCGTAGATCGGCTTGTCGGCGTCGCCGGTGTGGTCCTCGATCGAGCACCCGGCAAGTCCTGCGGCCTCGGCGGCAAAGACGGTCTCGCCGGAACTTTCGGGGCTGTCGCCCTTGCCCTTCTCGAGATCGGCCGACACCGGCAGTCCGGTGGCGTGGGCCAGGTCACGGCAATGGTGGATCATTTCCTCGAAGCCGACGTCGCCGTCGGGGCGCCCGCGCGAGAAGGCATAGCCGGCACTGGTCGTCGCCAGCGCCTCGAAGCCGAAGGACGCCAGAAGCTTGGCGGTGCCGATGTCCCAGGGATTGGGGATGATGAAGGCGCCCGGCGCCTCGTGCAATTTCCGGAAGACCGCGCCCTTGTCCATCGCCTCGCCTCGACTGTCTTGGAAAAGGCAATCCTAGACCGGAGCTGGCAAGGGCTCAAACGCTGTTTCAGGCGATCGGAATCAATCCTGCCAGCTTGCGCATGTCGTCGAACGGCACGGCACCGCTCGCCACCAGGCCATCGCGGTCGGAATGCGGGTCGCTGTGATAGCCGAACACCCGCATGCCGGCCGCACGACCGGCCTGGGCACCCGCGACGCTGTCTTCGATGACGATGCAGTCGGCGGGTTCATAGCCCATGGTGTCGGCTGCATGCAGAAAGAGATCAGGAAACGGCTTGCCGCGCTCGACCATGGTGGCGGAAAACAGCACGTCGCGGAAATGGGTGAGCAACCCGGTCTGGCCGAGCGTCATGTGCATCTTGTTGACCCGCGCCGACGACGCCACGCAATAGGCGATGCCGGCGGACTGGACCGTCTCGACGAAGCTCTCGATATGCGGAATGGCCTGCACGCCCGTCGCAAACAGCTCAGGCAGCTCGCGATACCAGCGCTCGACGAAGTCAGGTCCCAGGCTGACGCCTGATGCTTCGACCTCTTTCTGCACCGACACCAGGCTGCGCCCGACGAATTGCTGGCGGCATTGTTCGTAGCTGACGGGATAGCCCGCCTCGCTCAGCCAGGCCGACAGCCGCTGGTTGGCCAGCGGCTCGGTGTCGACGAGCACGCCGTCGCAGTCGAAGATGACGAGTTTTGGTCTGCTCATGCCGTTCCGGTCGAGCCGAAGCCGCCGGCGCCGCGCGTCGTTGCGGCGGCGAGGTCACGCTCCTCGATCGCGGCGCGGGTTACTGAGGCGATCACCATCTGGGCGATACGCATGCCGCGCTCGATGTAGAAGTCCTCGTCGCCGTGGTTGATCAGCAGCACCTTGACCTCGCCGCGATAGTCGCTGTCGATGGTGCCGGGTGTGTTGAGGCAGGTGATGCCGTGCTTGAAGGCGAGGCCCGAGCGCGGACGAATTTGGCCTTCAAAACCCTCAGGAATCTCGAAGATCAGGCCGGTCGGAACCAAAGCGCGCTTGCCGGGCAGGATCAGCAGCGGCCGGTCGTCCGGCACGGCGGCGCGCAGGTCCATGCCGGCAGCACCCGACGTCTCGTAGGATGGCAGGGGCAAATCGCCGGCATGCGGCAAACGGACGATCCCGATGACGGGGGCGGAGGAGGTTGCGGCGGTCGATGTCATGGCGGCGATCCTATGGGACAGCGTCCAGATGAGGTCAATTCACAACAGCTCGCACTCAGCGAATTTCCACCGGCACGACAGTCGTTTCGCGGATTTCCTCCATGACGAAGGAGGCCGAGACATCGGACAGCGGCACCTTGGCGATGAGGCGCTGGTAGAGACGGTCATACGCTTTCACATCGGCAACGCGGGCACGCAACACATAGTCGAGGTCACCCGACATGCGATAGACGCCGGTAATCTCGGGAAACGAAGTCACCCCAGCACGGAATTTGGCCAGCCACTCGGGATCGTGGCTCGATGTGCGCACCAGGATGAACACCGACAGGCCAAGGCCGAGCTTGTCGGCATCGACGAGCGCGACGCGGCCGGTGATGAAGCGTTCGTCGTCGAGTCGCTTGACCCTACGCCAGCAGGCATTGCGCGACAGGCCGACGCGTTCCGACAGCTGGTCGACCGAAAGCGTGGCGTCGCGCTGCAGCTCAGCGAGGATTCTTCGATCGATCGTATCGAGTTCTCCAGACATTTGGGATGATTGTCCCAAGAAATGGCGAATGGCAAGGACAAATTGGGATCGTTGAACCTCTTTCCCGTGAGACGATACTCACATTCGCCAGGGAGGTTTCGATGTCCGCACGTATCGCAAAGCTGTTCACGGCCCACCCTGAGGCGGTCGACGAGACCTATTTCGAGCACATGCGTTTTGCCGGCTGGTTCGCCGGCCAGCTGTTTCTCGCCGCGGGCGCAGCACTCATTCACGCTTTGTTACCCTTCCTGTTCGAATCTACGGCAAGCGCGATCATCCGCCGGCTCTACGAGCGGACGCACAATCGGGGACACTGAAGCGCATGTGTCGGTGGGCAGCCTACATCGGTGAAGAGGTCTTCCTCGAAGACATCGTGACGGCGCCCTGCCATTCGCTGATCGCCCAGAGCCACTGCGCCCAGGAAGCCAAGTCGCCGACCAATGGCGACGGTTTCGGTCTCGCCTGGTATGGCGAGCGGCCCGAGCCGGGCCTCTATCGCGACATCCTGCCGGCCTGGTCGGACCCAAATCTCAAGAGCCTGTGCCGGCAGATCAAATCCGGCCTGTTTCTCGCCCATGTCAGGGCATCGACCGGCGGCGCCACCAGCCGCGCCAACTGCCACCCCTTCGTTTCGGGCCGCTGGAGCTTCATGCACAACGGCCAGATCTCGGGTTTTGAAAAGATCCGCCGCCGGCTCGAAGCCAGCATCAATGACGACCTCTACGAGCAGCGCCAGGGCACCACGGATTCCGAGCTGTTCTTCCTGCTGATGCTGGAAGAGGGGCTCGACGCCGACCCGCAAGGTGCCGTCGCGCGCGCCACCAGCCGCGTCGTCGAGGCAGCACGGAGTGCTGGCGTGGATCCGCAGCTGAAGCTGACGGCTGCCTTCAGCGACGGCCAGAACCTGTTTGCCGTGCGTTATGCCACCGACGGCCATGCACCGACGCTCTACACCCGCGACGGCGAAACCGGGCGCTGCATCGTCTCCGAACCCTTCGACCGCGAAGGCCAGAGCTGGCAGGCGGTGCCGCCGTCGAGCTTCGTGACCATGACGCGCGATGAAATGACGGTCCGCCCGTTCCAGCCGTCATTGGCCCAACTGGCACTGGCCGGCTGAAGTCTGCTATCTGCTGGAGACATGTTGGCCGAGTTGAACCGGCACTCACCCATGTGTTTCGCGCAAACGGATCGGGCAGGCTCGAGAATGACCTTGTCGGCTCGCTACTCGGAACTGGGCCTGGCCGCCGACGTCAGTGACGAGGTCGAGGCCGTGTGGACGTCCGTCAGCGATCGCGCCGGAAGCTACCGGGTCCTGCCGGACGGCCGTTGCGACATCATCTTCAGGTTCGATGTGGGGCAGAAACCGGTCACCGACATGACTGTCGTCATCACCGGCCCGATAACGCGCTTCTATGATGTCGCCATCGAACCCGGCATGGGATTTGTCGGCGTTCGCATTCGCCCGGGCTGTTTCGAGAAGGTTCTTGGATTTGAACCGGCAGATATGGCGAATTCCAATCTGATCGGTCCCGATGCCATTGCGGCATGCCCCGCGCTGAAATCGCTCTGCATGCCTGCGCAGGACCAGGCCGAGCTTGTCGCGCGGGTGACGGATTTCGTTCGCCAGCGCGTCGCCGACAGCCGCTTAGAGCTCACGCCGCTGGGCCGTAGCGTGATCAGCGCCTTTCACGCATCGGGCGGACGCCTGCGCATCAGCGAGGTGGCGGAGATGCACGACATTTCAGAGCGGACCGTGCAGCGCCTTGTGGTCAAGGCGACGGGGCTTACGCCAAAGACCTTCGCGGCTGTTCTCCAATTCCACCGCGCCTTGCGGCTGCTGCGGGATCACCGCCTCAGCCCGGCCGCCGCAGCGCTTGAGGCGGGATTTTCGGACCAGGCCCATATGAGCCGCGTCATCAGGCGCATGGGCGGCTTCTCGCCGGCAAGACTTCCGGATGTCACCCTCGTCAGCTTGCACGACTGATGTCCGATTTGTTCAAGATCGAATCGGAACGAGGCGCGATGATCCACGCATAAGCCGGATGGGTTCCCTTGTTTGCGTGCCGAATTGGCGCGCGGGCCGTCCACCTGGCACCCTGCCCGGAGATATTCGATGACAGTGCGCCTTGGCTACACCATCCTGTACGTTGCCGACGTCGAAGCGACCGTTTCGTTTTACGAAGCCGCATTCGGCCTGCGCCGCAAATTCATCCACGAGAGCAATCTCTACGCCGAGATGGAAACCGGCCCGACGACTTTGTCCTTTGCCGGCGAGGCGATGGCGGAGATGAACGGCCTGGCTATTCGCGCCAACCGCAAGAGCGACCTGGCGGCGGGCTTCGAACTCGCCTTGGTCTTTCCCGACCCTCACGATGCCTACCAAAAGGCGGTCGCCGCAGGCGCAAGCCCGGTGAAGCCGCCTGAAAACAAGCCTTGGGGGCAGATCGTCGGCTATGTCCGCGATCTCAATGGTTGCCTGGTCGAGATCGCCTCGGCGATGCCGGACTGACCCTCATCTCGCAAGTCTGAACCCTGCCAGCAGAAACATTGCACAGCGAGCCCATCGATGCGCCCGACAACTGCCTCTCCCTGCATCACGACCAAACTGGTGTCCGAGACACGCGACTTCTACGTCAGATATTTCGGCGCGCGCCCCGCCTTCGACTGCGGCTGGTTTGTCAGCCTTGAATTTGGCACCGGGCTTTCGCTGCAGTTCATGGAGCCGCAGGGTGAGCAGCCTTTGTGCAACACCGCCGGGCTGACCTACAATTTCTGCGTCGACGACGTCGATGACGACCACCGGCTGATGACAGCGGCCGGGCTGGTGCCTGTCATGCCGATCGAGGATCATCCGTGGGGTGATCGTGGCTTCGCGGTCCAGGACCCCAATGGCATCACGCTCTACATCTATTCCAACAGGGAGCCGTCTGCCGAGTTCAAGCAGTTCTATGCGTCACGAGTTGGCCATGACCGGTAATCGCGTCCAAGCTCTGCTCGACGAGATGCGCGATCACCAACCGGACCACTTCGCCATCGTCTCGCGGGTGCGCGAGATCGTATTGAAGTCGAGTCCGGCCATCTCCGAGGAGGTCAAATACGGCGGCATCCTGTTTTCGGCGCGGGCGCCGTTTTGCGGCGTCTTCTCATATGCCGGTCACGTCACGCTGGAGTTCAGCGACGGTGCATCCTTGCCGGATCGGCATGGCATGCTGCTGGGGCAGGGCAAGCTGCGCCGCCACATCAAGCTCCTGTCGGTGTCGGACATTCAGGATAGGCATGTCGCCGCGTATGTCGAACTGGCGCGCCAGGCCGCCGACGACTGAAGGCCCGTGCGGACCTCCCGGGACCACTCAATGATGCGTCAGCGCGCGGTTCATCGGCTCCCAGTACATCTTTGACCAGCCTTCATCGAGCGTTGCGTGCGCCGAGCGGGGGTAGCCTGCCTGGTCGAAGGTAAGCCGCGTGCCGGTTCCGTCCGCCTGCAATTCGAAGCGCACGATCGAATAGGTGCCTTCCGGCCAGGCGCGCGAACGCCATGCCTGGACGATGCGGCGGTTCGGCACCAGCTCGACATTGCGGGCCTCGATGTCGCCGCCGAACATCGAAACCTCGCCGCCCTCATGCGTCGAGATGTGGGCCGCGCGCCCGCCGGTCATTGCCTGGAAACGGGTGGAATCGAGCAGCAGCTCGTAGATGTTCTTGGGCGAACCCTTGATGTGCACTTCCTGGTGGATGGTCATGGCGACCTCCTGGAATGGCGCTAGATGTCGCGCGCTCGCGGAATATTTTCCGCCTGTCCGGGCCGGTCGTCAACGGCAACGCAATGCCTTGCAAATGCCACAGCCGGCAATCTCCTGACAGCTCATTGGCAGGAGAGAGGTTGTAGATTGGCGGCTCGCTTCGTATCTGCGCAGCAAGCCCAGCATCCAGATGGATGCGCAAGGGCCGGCGCGGGGGCGCCATGCAGGACGAGATCGATGACGGAAGACCAGACGCTAGCCGCCCCGGCACTCAAGGAAATCTTCGACCGGGATCGCCTTCGCCATATCGCCACCGAGACGGCTTCCATCTCGGCTGCCTTCGATGCGGACAAGTTCATGGCGCTGGCGACCGCCAATCTCGACGATCTCGGCATCATGCAGCGCTTGCGGCAGACGGCAACGAGCCTGCACGGCGCCTTGCCGGGCAGTTTCGAGCATGCTGTCGAGGTGCTGCACGAGCTGGCACCGCGCATCCAGCATGGCTTCGCCTCGATCGTCCTGTCCGAATATGTCGCGCTCTACGGCAAGGGCCATTTCGACCTGTCGATGCAGGCGCTGAGCTATTTCACCCGCTTCGGTTCGGCCGAGTTCGCCATCCGTCATTTCCTGGCCAGGGATTTCGACGGGACGCTTCAGGTGATGCGCGGCTGGGCGCTCGACGACAACGAGCATGTGCGCCGGCTTGCCAGCGAGGGTTCGCGCCCGCGGCTGCCATGGTCGTTCCAGCTCAAGCAGCTGATCAAGGATCCGTCGCCGACAGCACCCATCCTCGAGGCGCTGCGCAGCGATCCGAGCCTTTATGTGCGCAAGTCGGTGGCCAACCACCTCAACGACATTTCCAAGGATCATCCCGACCGGGTGATCGACCGTGTCTCGGCGTGGGACATGGAAGACAGGAACACCGCCTGGATCGTCAAGCATGCGCTGCGCACGATGATCAAGAAGGGCGACCCGCGCGCATTGGGTGCGATCGGCACCACGGGCAAGCCGATGGTGCGGGTCGAGACCTTCGCGGTGTCGCCGGCTGCCATCATGCTCGGCGGCCGCATCACGCTCAAGACCAGCATCGCTTCGACCGCAGAGACGGCGCAGCAGCTGGTGGTCGACTATGCCGTGCACTACGTCAAGAAAAGCGGCGGCAGCTCGAAGAAGGTGTTCAAGCTCAAGGAAATCAACCTGGCGCCGGGCGGCCAGAAGGAGCTTTCGATCAGCCAGGCGGTGCGCGACTTCACCACGCGCAAGCATTATCCCGGCCATCATCGCATGGAACTGATCGTCAACGGCGAGACGGTCGCCGAAGGCGGGTTCGAGCTGAAGGGGTGAGGAATAGGCGGAAACGTAGACGCCTCCCTCCCCCTTGTGGGGAGGGGTAAGGGGTGGGGGTAACCTTGCGAACAGCTTCGCCCGACGTACCCCCACCCTCTATCCCTCCCCACAAGGGGGAGGGAGGTCCTGAACGCCCCGCATCGTTCCAATTCCTCGACAGGCGCGGCATCGGCTGTTAGAAGCCCGCCATCACAAGGAATCCCCGATGGCTGAAGACATCGAAAAGGCGGTGGCGCGCCGCCGCACCTTCGCGATCATCGCGCACCCTGACGCCGGCAAGACGACGCTGACCGAAAAGCTGCTGTTGTTCGGCGGCGCGATCCAGCTCGCCGGCGAGGTCAAGGCCAAGAAGGACAAGATCCAGACCCGCTCGGACTGGATGAAGATCGAGCGCGAGCGCGGCATCTCGGTGGTCACCTCGGTGATGACCTTCGAGTATGGCGACAACGTCTTCAACCTGCTCGACACGCCCGGCCACGAGGACTTCGCCGACGACACCTATCGCACGCTGTCGGCTGTCGACAGCGCGGTCATGGTCATCGACGCCGCCAAGGGTATCGAGCCGCGCACGCTGAAGCTGTTCGAGGTCTGCCGCCTGCGCGACATCCCGATCATCACCTTCGTCAACAAGATGGACCGCGAGGCGCGCAACACCTTCGAGATCCTCGACGAGATCGAAGAGAAGCTGGCGCTCGACACCGCCCCGATCACCTGGCCGATCGGCCAGGGCAAGACGTTCTCCGGCACCTACCATCTCGCCCAGAACGCTGTGCGCCGCGGCGACGCCGAGGCTGAGCGCACGCCGGTGCATGGCCCCGACTCCAACCGCGCCGCCGGCCTGTTGCCCGACAATGAGCGCCCGACCTTCATCGAGGAACTGGAACTCGCCCGCGAGGCCTGCCGGCCGTTCGACCTGCAGGCGTTCCGCGAAGGCCACATGACGCCGGTCTATTTCGGTTCGGCGCTGCGCAACTTCGGCGTCCGCGACCTGATCGAAGCACTTGGAGACTTCGGCCCAGCGCCGCGCGCGCAAGAGGCCGATACGCGCAAGGTCGAGGCGACGGAAGAGAAGATGACGTCGTTCGTCTTCAAGATCCAGGCCAACATGGACCCCAACCACCGCGACCGCATTGCCTTCGTCCGCGTCTGCTCGGGCGAGCTCAAGCGCGGCATGAAGGCCAAGCTGGTGCGCACCGGCAAGCAGATGAGCCTGTCGGCGCCGCAGTTCTTCTTCGCCCGTTCGCGCATCACCGCTGACGAGGCCTATGCCGGCGATGTGGTGGGCATTCCCAACCACGGCACGCTGCGCATTGGCGACACGCTGACCGAGGGCGAGGACATCCTGTTCCGCGGCGTTCCCAATTTCGCGCCGGAAATCCTTCGCCGCGTCCGTCTTGGCGATGCGATGAAGGCCAAGAAGCTCAAGGAAGCGCTGCAGCAGATGGCCGAGGAGGGCGTGGTCCAGCTGTTCCAGCCCGAGGACGGCTCGCCGGCCATCGTCGGCGTTGTCGGCGCGCTGCAGATCGACGTGCTCAAGGAACGGCTGTCGGTCGAATACACGCTGCCGGTCGATTTCGAGATGGCGCGCTTTTCGATCTGCCGCTGGATCGATGCCGACGACAAGGCCGACCTGCACCGCTTCATCGAAAGCCATCGCGGCGACATCGCCCGCGATCTCGACAATGATCCGGTGTTCCTCGCCCAGCACGAATTCTCGCTCAACTACGAGGCCGAGCGCTGGAAGATGATCCGCTTCGCCGCGATCAAGGACTATCAGGTCCGCGACAAGGTCGCCTGATCCTGCATGGCGGAGCTGAATTGCCGCTCCGCCATTTCCGTTTCGTCATTCCGTCATGCAAATCGCCTAATGGCATCGCAGTGCCGCCGTCCGCCCGTGGTCCAAGCCATGGCGCGTGACAGGGCGGCACTTGAGATGTTCAATGCGCCGAGCCACCAGACAAGGGGCCGGTGCTGCCAGGGCGGGGGCTCTGGCCTGGAGGAAATGACGTCGCATGATGGTTTCAGCTTTGATCGAGCGTGAACTGACCCGGGTTGGCTCGCCCGTCCGCAACGGCGTCTTCGTCGCCGTCGTCGGACCCAGCGGTGCCGGCAAGGACACGCTGATTGCCTATGTCCGCGAGCGCCTGACCGACGAGGATCACGTCGAATTCGCCCGCCGCGTCATCACCCGCCACAGCGACGGCGCGACAGAAGATCACGACACGCTCGCCGACGCCGCCTTCATCGAGGCTGAAGCCTCCGGCGCCTTCGCGCTGTCGTGGGAGGCGCACGGCCTGCGCTATGGCATTCCGGCGTCGGTCGACGACGCGATCTCGGTCGGCCATGTCGTTGTCGCCAACACCTCGCGCGGGGTCATCCCGGCGCTGCGCCAGCGCTACGCCAATGTCGCGGTGGTCGAGATCACCGCATCGCCTGAAATCCTGGCCGAGCGGCTTGCCGCGCGCGGCCGTGAATCGCGTGGCGAAGTGCTGGCACGCCTGGCACGCACCGCCCCGCACGATCTCAGCGGTCCGGGCTACGTCGCCATCGACAACAGCGGTTCGGCTGATATCGCCGGCGAACGCTTCCTTGCCGTGCTGCGCAAGGCGGTCGCCTTTTCGGACGTGTCGGGGCTTATTTAAGTAAGCATAAGCTTACGCATTGTGCGGATCGAAGCGCAGCATGTGATTGTCCCAGACATGCTCGGGATCGTCGGTCTGCTTGCCGTCGGGCTCGACGATGAGCCCGGCACCCGTGGTTGCCAGGAAGCCGTCGCGGTCGGGCGCCAGCCCGCAGACCTCGACGAGATCGTTCTTCGCGACGACCTTGCCGGTCTTGGCTTCGATCATCGCCCAGGCGTTGCCTTGCGGCGATGACACTGCCACTAGGCCGGCGTCGCGGTTGGCGGCGACCGAGCCAATGTAGTTGCGAAAGCCGCCGAGAATGTCTTCGGGCATCTCCAGCATGGCGAGTTCCTCGCCACGCGCGGCGCGGCCGACCAGCAGCGGCCTTTCCGTCGCCGGACCCTCGTGCTGGCAGCCGAACCAGACGGTGCCCTGGGCATCAATATCCATGTGCCGGATCGACAATTGGTGAAGCTTATCAGGCAGTTCGTGTTTCTCCAGCAGATCGCCTGAAATTCGGTCGACGAGCACGAAGGACGGCTTCATCGTCGGGACGTTGAGCTTGGCGCGGCCGAAATCCGGATGGGTCTCGATGCCGCCGTTGCAGATGGCGAGCGTGCGCCCATCGCTGAGCAGGATCAGTTCGTGCGGGCCGACGCCATGGGTCGGGAACTCGCTGAGGCGGCGAAAACCGTCGCGGGCGTCATAGACGCCAACCATGCCGGCGGCGTTGTCGAAGTCGTTCTCGGTCACGTAGAGCAGCGCGCCGTCGGGCGAGAACACACCGTGGCCGTAGTAATGGCGGCCGGCGATGCTCGGTATGGTCAGCGGCGCGTCCTTGCCGGTGTGGTCGAAGACCAGCATGAAAGTGCCGGGCTGGCGGGCGAAGACCACCGACTTGCGCGAGATCGGGTCGAAGGTGACGTCATGCCCGCGCTCCGGCAGCGTCTCGCTGTGCAGGACCTTGCCGGCTTCCGACAGGATCGCCACGCCATATTCGCCCGAGCGCGCCTGGTAAGCCGTGGCGAACATGGCGTCGGTTTCGAGCGCCAGCGCGCGTTTGGTTGGGGCGAGTGAAAGAAGGAAGGTCGCACCGGCCGCCTTGAGGAAATCGCGGCGGTCAAACAACGGTGTGCGCTTGCAGGAATTGAGCATGGTCGTCTCCTTCGCCGGCTTGCCTTGGCCGGGTGCTCAGTCGCCGTCGAGCGACGAGAAGCCAGCGGTCAGGCCGAGCGCTCCTGAGAGCCTGGTGCCGAACTGCTCCGACAGGCTCGACGTTACCAGCGCGAAATAGCCGAGCTTGTCGCGTTTGGCGGGATCGGCGAGCGCCGCATCGATCGACCCGGTGATGGCAGCCGCGGCGGCCTGTGCGTTGGTGAATTCGAAGCCGATCGATTCCGCCATCCAACGCTCGTCCGCCGGAACCAGTTCGCCGAATTTCGACGCTTCGAACAACGCTTCCATGCCAGCAATGTTGCCGGCAAGCGATGCCGCCGTGCCTTGCGAGCGCCAGTAGAGCGCCTGCTTGGGCTTGTCGGATGCGGCATCCTTGCCGAGGAAGCCGTTGACACGCACGTCGCGCACCAGTTCCAGCCCGTTGACATAGACTTCGAGCAGTTCGGTCAGGGCCTCGTTGTCGTCGCGGTAGAGCGGATTGGCAGCACCAGGGTTCTTCCACTGGCTGGCAAAGCCGTGGTCGTCGCGCCAGGCGGCATCGACGTCCGAAGCGATGCTGCCGATGTTGTCCGCTATCGCCTTGCCATAGGCGCAGCGATAGGCAGCCGAGGTGCCGGCAAGATCGTCGGCGCGGGTGCCGAACAGCACGAATTCCAGCGCGCCGAGACCTTGCATGGCAACGCTTTTCTGGCCGAGCCTGGCGGCGTCTGTGGCGGTGGCATCCTGGTCGGCGAGGGCGGCCTGCACCTGTTTCAGCCCGGTACCCTTGCGGTCAGGCCAGAACAGCAGACGCTCGAGCCGGTTTTGCTCGGTGACAGGTCCGAAGCGGATGATCTCGACCTCCGACCATGTTGCGGTCGTCCGGGAAAATGCTGCCCGTGCTGCTGCAAGATTGTCGGGCGATGGCGTCGCACAAAGAGTAACCATTGACTTACCGAGGCCGGCTGTGGTTTCGACCAACCGGCCATAGGCCGGGCGGATGAAGCCGTCGATGGCGGCGGCAATCACCTTGTCCGATGCCTCACTTGCGTGGGCGACGGTCGAGGGCAGCAACAGGCAAAGGGTCAGGGCAGTGGCCAGAGAACGTCCAGTCATCAGAGCGACTCCAGGAATTTGATCAGGGCATCGCGGTCTTGCGCCGGCAGCGCTGCGAAACTGTCGCGTGCCGCCTGGCCTTCGCCACCGTGCCAAAGGATCGCCTCGCTCAGGTTGCGGGCACGGCCATCATGCAGGAAGAAGGTATGGCCGTTGACCGTCTTGGTCAGGCCGATGCCCCACAGCGGTGGCGTGCGCCACTCGTTGCCGGCGGCATCGCCGACCTGCTGGCCGTCGCCAAGCTCGTCGCCCATGTCGTGCAGCAGGAAGTCGGAATAGGGCCAGATCAGCTGGAATTTCTGCGCCTTGTTGGGCGCATCGCGGCGGGTGACGAATTTCGGCATGTGGCAGGAGGCACAGCCGGCCTCGTAGAACATCTGCTTGCCGCGCAGAACTTGCGGGTTGTCGATGTCGCGCCGCGCCGGCACGGCGAGGTTCTGCGAGTAGAAAGTGACAAGATCCATGATCGGGTCGGGCGCTTCGCTGGTTCCGAGCCGTTCTTGCACGCCGTTGGGCATGTCGCGGCATGCGGCTTGGGCGTCGGTACAGTCGCCCCAGTGCTTGGGCACATCTGGCGTAGAGATGCCGATGTCGCCGGCAAAGGCATCGGCCGACTGCTGGCGGATCGACGGCGCCGATGCCTTCCAGCCGAAACGGCCGAGCGTCAGTTCGCCGTTCTTGTGGTCGCGTACGATGGAGGGCTTGCCTGAAATGCCATCGCCGTCCTTGTCGTCGGGGTCGGCATTGGCAAGGATGTCGGCGGGGTGGATCTGCTCGACGAGCCCAAGGCCGATCATCGGCGGCGTGACGCGTGGCGACAGGGTCGTCTTCGGGTCCATCGGACCGTAGCCGAGGTCTGTCACCGAATAGATTGGCCAGCGCAGCGCCGTCTTGGCGTCTGAAAGCTGGACCGGAAACTGCTGGTAAGAGATGACCATCCGGCCTTCGCCCTTGAGCCCGGGCACGGCGAGGTCCTGGAACTGGCCGCCATAGGTCGGATCGGGGAAGTTCAGCACCTTGCGGTCGGCGATCGCTGCCTTTTCCTCTGCGGTCTCCGCCGTGCGGGCAAGCCTGAGGAACATCGAGGTGGCATCGCTGTTGCCTTCCGGCGGATGGCCGCGGCCGTCCTTGAGATGGCAGCTCTGGCAGGCGCGGGCGTTGAACAGCGGCCCGAGCCCGTCGGACGCCTGGGTCGAGGACGGCGACGACACCCACAGCTTGCGGAACATGCCGTTGCCGAGCTTGAAGGTGCCTTCTTCCTCGAAGGTGATGTTGGCGGACGAATGCGAGAACGCATCCTGGTTGACGCGCTTTTCCGAGGTTCCGGCGCCGCCCTGCATGCGCTCGAACTGTTCGGGCTTGCTGAAGTCGGTGGTCGGCTTGACGATCTTTTCGACGCGCGCCTTGTCCTTGGGGATCAGGTCGGTGCGTTCGGTGGCAAGGCCGGCGGGAACAACGTCGCCAGCAATGGCAACGGTCGTTGGCAGTGCCAGGATCAAATTGGCCGCAAGCAAGCCCCATAGCACCTTGGCGCTGCGCTGGTTCAGAGGCGGAAAGAGACCCCCACCCCTAGCCCCTCCCCACAAGGGGGAGGGGGATACTGTGGCAACGCCGCCGCCCGCCAGACCCGGACGGCTGTGGTCGGAATGAGCGCGATCTAGTCCCCCTCCCCCTTGTGGGGAGGGGTTAGGGGTGGGGGTGCCTTCGGAGGCAGTGGCCGGGAAGTCGAGGGCGGGCTTACCCGCCTGGGCGCGGCGCGTGGTTAGAAAAGTGCGCCGCATTCCGGCATGTCCTATTCGGCCTTGTCAGCTGTCTCGGCGTTGAGCTGGCCGTACTTCTCTTCGCCGATCTCGGCGAGCAACTGCAACTGCGTCTCAAGGAAGTCGATGTGACCTTCCTCGTCGGCAAGCAGTTCCTCGAAGAGCTTCATCGATACGTAATCGCCATGCTGGGAGCAGATGTCCCGGGATTTCTTGTAGGAGGTGCGGGCGTCATATTCGCCGGCGAGATCGCTTTCGAGCACTTCCTTGACGTTCTGGCCGATGCGCAGTGGCGACACCGACTGCAGGTTGGGATGGCCTTCGAGGAAAATGATGCGCGCGACAAGCTTGTCTGCGTGGTGCATCTCCTCGATCGATTCCGCGCGCTCTTTCTTGGCGAGCTTGCCGTAGCCCCAGTCCTCAAGCAGGCGGAAGTGCACCCAATACTGGTTGACCGCGCCGAGTTCGAGGAAAAGCGCCTCGTTAAGCCGCTCGATGACCTGTTTTTCGCCCTTCATTGGCCTTGCTCCCAAATTGAACGCGCAACTCTCTGACGCGGTCCAGGTGTGAAACGATATCCATCTCGCCCGATTCAGACCGAGCGTGATAGGCTTCGGTGACCCGAATTATCGTTTCGACCACATTTGGAAAGCAGCCGCAACAACGTCCTCGTTTTTGCAGCGTATGATAGACCTTCGCGGGCACGATCAGTGTCCACGGGTCCCGGTCCAAAAGTTCGACGATTGTGTCTTCGATCTCCTTTTGGGTAATGAGATTGCAATGGCAAATAAGCATGGTTTCGAATGACCGTGGCTGACGGCGCGCTCCCTTTGGCGCGCCGTGTGGCTAGAGAAATTTAGGCGTTGTGGGCCCTCACTGGAAGACCTTGTCTGGCGAATCCAGGCTGTCTGACCCCTCGAAGGCGATGGCGTCGAGCTTGAGCGCGGCGACGGCGCGCTCGATCGACTTGGTCTGGTCGACCAGGGCGTCGATGGCCGCCTGCACCGTGGCGTTGCCCTCGGCATTGCCTTCGCCGATCTGCTGGTCGTAGGCCTCGCCGCCAACAGCACGCGCCTGGATCGCTTCCATCTTGGTGACGGTGGCGTCCAGCTTGCCCGACAGCTCGGTGTCAAGCGCTGCGTCCGCTTCCTTGACCATGTCGGAGACCGACGGGCCCTCGACGGTCGAGCCGTCGATGCGCTTGTAGCTGCCGTGATAGGCGTTGCGGATGCCGACGGCATCGTAGAGGTGCGAGATGTGGGTGTTGTCGGAGAAGCAGTCATGCTCCTCTTCTGGATCGTGCAGCAGAAGGCCGAGCTTCATGCGCTCGCCAGCCAGTTCGCCGTAAGACAGCGAGCCCATGCCGGTCAGGATGGTGGCGATGCCAGCCTTGGCGTCACCGTCGAGCAGCGCCTTGCGGGCCGCACCGTCGGCCTTCCAGTTGCCGACCATCTCTTCGAGATCGGCGACCAAAAGGTCGGAGGCCGCATTGAGATACTGGCCGCGACGGTCGCAATTGCCACCGGTGCAGTTGGCGGTGTCGTAGTCGGTGAAGGGACGGTTGCCGGCGCCTGCGGCGGTGCCGTTCAGATCCTGGCCCCAGAGCAGGAATTCGATGGCGTGGTAGCCGCTGGCCACGTTGGCCTCGATGTCGCCGGCTTCCTGTAGCGTGCCGGAGAGGAACTCGGGCGTTATCTTCGAGGCGTCGACCTTATGGCCGTTGATCTCGATCGACGGGTTGGCGATCACATTGGCGGTGTAGAGCTTGTTCTCGTCGGATTCGGTGCCGTAGCTCTTGTCGACATAGTCGATCAGGCCTTCGTCGAGCGGCCATGCGTTCACGCGGCCTTCCCAGTCGTCGACGATCGCATTGCCGAAACGGTAGACTTCGGTTTGCTGGTAAGGGATGCGGGCCGCCTTCCAGGCTTCGCGTGCAGCCTTCAGCGTCTCTTCCGACGGCTTGGCGATCAGCGCCTCGATGGCAACGTCGAGCGCCTTGGCTGATGTCAGCGAGTCTTCGTACTTGGCGAGCGCGATGTCGGAATAGGTGGTGAGAACCGCCTTGCTATCGGTCGCGGCCTTTGCCGGCAGCACGAAGATCGCGGCGGTCAGCGCCGTCGTCGCGGCAATAGCGGCGAGCCTGCCGTAGTGACGGTTGCGCGAGATGGATGCAGGCATGGTCTCTCCTCAGTGAACCAGGTGGCGCGGACAAGCGCCGAAAGATCGTGTGCCGGCAGCACTTTGCTGCAGCGGCGGCATGGACTCGAATGAAAGCTCAGGGGTCATCCTGCTTCGGACATGCGCGTGGTTCGAGGCCCTGATAGGGCGCAGCGCGACCATGCTGCAGACACCCGCGCCTTGGCGCGGTTCGACGAAGGCAGGCACCCGAATAGCTCCAATCGAAAGGGTTAAAGGCCCAGACATCAAAGACAGGCGCTGTAAAGCACGACTTCATAAAAGCGGAGTGACATCAAAAGTCAACGCAATTTCAGCCAAAAGCCAAGCGGGATCAATAGTTTAGAATGATTCTAAACTGGTTTTGTCCAGTTTGTGTCGCATGCGAAACCGCCAAGCCGTTGATTTGTCGAGAGGCCTGTCCAGCTCGAGGCGCGCGGCCACTCGCAGCCTGCGACAACGCGTAGCGGCGCGCTTCCTACTTCACGAGCGGCTAAAATGCGCGCAGCCGCGCTTGACAGGCCGGTAGCGGGCTGTCACCCAAAAACCTGTCCATGGCCCCTTGCAGCAAGGCGGGCCAACGGCCATTTCCCCGGTTGATCCCCACAGCGAGGCGGGCATGAAGAACGGTGTCGTTATTGTCGGTTCAGGCCATGCCGGGGTTCAGGCGGCTGCCAGTCTGCGCGAAGAGGGCTATGACGGCCCGGTCATCCTGCTCGGCGACGAGAAGGATCTGCCCTATCACAAGCCGCCGCTGTCCAAGACCTTCATCAAGGATGCTGCAGCCCAGCCGCAGCCCTTGCGCGGCGAGGTCTTTTACACCGGCCATGCCATCGAATTGCGCCCCGGCACCCTTGTCCAGCGGGTTGATGTCGGCAGCCGCCGGCTCGAACTCGCCGGTGGCGGCCACCTTGCCTACGACCATCTGATCCTGGCCACCGGCTCGCGCCCGCGTATCCTGCCGCTGCCGGGTGCCGATCTCGCTGGGGTCCTGTCGTTGCGCTCTGTCGCCGACGCGCGGCTGATCCGCGACCAGAGTGCCGCCTGCGAGGAGGTCGTCGTCATCGGCGGCGGCTTCATCGGCCTCGAGATCGCAGCCACGCTCGCCGCCGGCGGCCGCAAGGTCACGGTGGTCGAGGCGCTCGACCGGCTGCTTGGCCGCGCCGTTGCCCCGCTGATCGCCGAGCATGTGCGCCAGCGTCTGGCAGCTTCGGGCATTCGCATCCTGCTCAAGACCACCATCGAACGCATCGAGGGCGAGGGCGGCCACGTTTCAGGCGTGTTGACCTCTTCGGGCGAACACCTGCCGGCGAAGATGGTGATCACCGGCATCGGCGTCGTGCCCAATGTCGAGCTCGCCGAGACGGCCGGCCTGGCGATTGCCAATGGCATCCGCATCGACAGCGCGATGCGCAGCTCGGTGCCGGAAATCCTCGCCATTGGCGATAACGCCAGCTACCGCCACTGGCAGACCGGCGGCGATGTGCGGCTGGAATCGGTGCAGAACGCTACCGACCAGGCCAAGCTCGCCGCGCGCACCATCGTCGGCCACCCCAGTGACTACGCAGCCGTGCCGTGGTTCTGGTCCGACATCGGCGACATGAAGCTGCAGATGGTCGGGCTGACCGCTGGCAGCGACCGCCAGATACTCTCCGGCGACACCGCCGACAACCGCTTTTCGGTGTTCCACTTCGCCGGCGACCGCCTGACTGCCATCGAATCCGTCAACCGCCCGGCCGACCACATGCTCGGCCGCAAGATGCTCGGCCTCGGCTTCTCGCCGACGCCGGATCAGGTGGCGGGCGGCGCCGAGGCACTGAAGGCGGCGCTGGCTGCGTTGCCGGCGGTGTAATCTCCGTCTCTTTACGCCGCCCCTCATCCGCCTGCCGGCACCTTCTCCCCGTAAGGACGGAGAGAAGGGACAAACTCCGGCGGCCATAGCTCTCTGCTTATCCGTCGATCGGGAAGAGGGAAGTCGGCCGCAACGTTGACGCCCCCCTCTCCCCGTTCTTCACGGGGAGAGGGTAAGGGTGAGGGGCGGCGCTATCCTACGGTAGAGTGCGGTGTCAGGCCGCCCGAGCTTCCCTGATCGAGGCCTCGAGGATGTCGAGCGCCTCGGTCATCACCTCGTCCTGGATGGTGATCGGGGCGAGGAAGCGGATGACGTTGCCGTGGACACCGCAGGTGAGCAGGATCAGGCCCTTGTCCAGCGCCTTGAGCCGCACCGCATTGGCGAATTCGGCCGAGGGCGTCCTGGTCTTCACGTCGTTGAACTCGACAGCGTTCATGAAGCCGGGGCCGCGGATGTCGACGATCTCGGGCACGTCGTCGCGCAGCGATTCAAGCCGCTGCTTGAGCCGGGCGCCGAGCTGGTTGGCGCGGTCGCACAGTTTCTCGTCTTCGATGACGTCGAGCACGGCGTGTGCCGCTGCAACGCCGATCGGGCTGCCGCCATAGGTGCCGCCGAGGCCGCCGGGATTGGGCGCGTCCATGATCTCGGCCCGGCCGGTGACGGCGGCGAGCGGGAAGCCGCCGGCGAGGCTCTTGGCCATCGTCATCAGGTCGGGCGCGACGTCGTGATGGTCCATGGCGAACATCTTGCCGGTGCGGGCGAAGCCGGTCTGCACCTCATCAGTGATCAACAGCATGCCGTGCTGGTCGCAGACCTTGCGTAGCGCGGTCATGAAGTCGCGCGGCACTTCGTAGAAGCCGCCTTCGCCCTGCACCGGTTCGATGATGATGGCGGCGACGCGCGCCGGGTCGACATCGGCCTTGAACAGCCGGTCGAGCGCTGCCAGCGCGTCGGCCACGGTCACGCCGTGCAGCGGCACGGGGAACGGCGCGTGGAAGACGTCGCCCGGCATCGCGCCGAAGCCCGCCTTGTAGGGCTGCACCTTGCCGGTCAGCGCCATGCCCATGAAGGTGCGGCCGTGGAAGCCGCCGGCAAAGGCGATGACGGCCTGGCGGCCGGTGGCGTTGCGGGCGATCTTGATGGCGTTCTCCACCGCTTCGGCACCCGTGGTGACGAAGATTGTGCGCTTGTCGCCCTTCATCGGGGCAATCGCGTTCAGCCTTTCGCCGAGCCGGACGTAGCTCTCATAGGGCACCACCTGGTGGCAGGTGTGGGTGAAGCGGTCGAGCTGCGCTTTCACCGCCTCGATGACGCGCGGGTGGCGGTGACCGGTGTTGACCACGGCGATGCCGGAGGAGAAGTCGATGTAGCGGCGGCCCTCGACGTCCCAGATCTCGGAGTTCTCGGCGCGGTCGGCATAGACCTGCGTCGTCATGCCGACGCCGCGGGCGATGGTCTGCATCTTGCGCTGTGAAATTTCGGCGTTTTTCATCGGGTATCCTCCAACCTCGCCGGCACCTGGCAGGTGCCAAACCGGCGCCATATCTGCACCTCTCCCGGCTTTTCACAAGCCATCACGATGGCCCAAGGCATTGGTCCTCGCGAACGACGAAAAAATTGCTGAAGCCCTGTCGGATTTGCGCATACTCGCGCGTCCTAGTCATGAAGGAACTGAAAAGATGCTCTACGCCATCCTTTGCTACAACAACGAAGACGTCGTCTGCGCCTGGTCCAAGGAGCAGGACGACGAGGTGATGGCGCGACTTCAGGTCGTCACAAGCAAGCTGCGCGACCAGGGGCGGCTGGGGCCTGTTGCACGGCTGATGCCGACGACGGCCGCCACCACCTTGCGCAAGACCAACGATGAACCGCTGGTCATCGACGGCCCATTCGCCGAAACCAAGGAGCAGTTCCTCGGCTTCTACGTCGTCGATTGCGCGTCGCTCGACGATGCCGTCGATGTCGCCCGAGAACTGGCCGAAGCCAATCCTGGCGGCGGCTCTTACGAACTGCGCCCGATCGGCGCATTTTTCCCCGGAAAAGAGGCAGCATGACCGACCCGGCCTGGATCAACACGGCACTTTCTTCCGCCCGACCGCAGGCCGTGGCGGCGCTGCTGCGCTATTTCCGCAATCTCGACACCGCGGAAGAAGCGTTCCAGGAGGCTTGCCTGCGTGCATTGCGCAGTTGGCCGGAGAAAGGACCGCCGCGTGATCCGGCCGCCTGGCTGATCTTCGTCGGCCGCAATTCCGGCATCGATGCGGCCCGCCGCCAGAGCAAGCAGGCGCCGCTGCCGCCGGAAGAGCTGGTTTCCGATCTCGAGGACGCTGAAGCCAATATCGCCGAGCGGCTCGACGGCCAGCATTACCGCGACGATATCCTGCGCCTGCTGTTCATCTGCTGCCATCCCGACCTCCCGGCGACACAGCAAGTGGCGCTGGCCTTGCGCATTGTCTCGGGCCTGTCGGTCAAGCAGATCGCGCGTGCCTTCCTTGTCGGCGAAAGCGCGATGGAGCAGCGCATCACCCGCGCCAAGGCGCGCATCGCCAATGCCGACGTGCCGTTCGAGGCACCGGGCCCGGTCGAGCGCTCCGAACGCGTCGCAGCGGTGCTGGCGATGGTCTATCTCGTCTTCAACGAAGGCTACTCCGCCGGTGCCACCGAAATCGCCAACCGCGCGCCCCTGTGCGAGGAGGCGATCAGGCTGGCGCGGCTGCTGTTGCGCCTGTTCCAGACCGAACCCGAAGTGATGGGCCTGACCGCCTTGCTGCTGCTCCAGCATGCTCGCGCCGCCGCCCGTTTCGATGCCAATGGCGAACTGGTGCTGATGGATGACCAGAACCGCAGCCTGTGGAACAAGGCGCTGATCGACGAGGGCCTGGCGCTGATCGACAAGGCGATGCGCCACCGCCGTTCCGGACCTTACCAGATCCAGGCGGCGATTGCCGCCTTACATGCCCGCGCCGCCCGTCCCGAGGACACCGACTGGGCCGAGATAGACCTGCTCTATTCGGTGCTGGAATCGATGACGCCGTCCCCGGTCGTCACGCTCAACCGCGCCGTTGCCTTCGCCAAGCTGCGCGGGCCCGAGGCGGCACTTAAGCTGATCGAGCCGCTGGCCCCCAAACTGTCGGGCTATTTCCACTTCTTCGGCGTCAAGGGCGGGCTGCTGATGCAGCTTGGCCGCGCTGAGGAGGCGCGCGAAGCCTTCGACCGGGCGATCGCGCTGGCCAATACCGCCGCCGAAGCTGCCCATATTCGCATGCACCTCGACCGGCTTTCTGCGCCTTCACCGACATCGGTGAAGGCGAACGTGGCGCCAAGCCGTCAGCTGCAGTAGCGGCGCGATTACCCGCGAAGCCAGTATGGGAAGTGTCCATCCTCCCCTTTGTCGGGAGTAGGTGGCAGGGGCGTCTTCTTGTCGGCCGGGACGTCCACGACCTTGCGATAGAGGTGCCACGTCGCGTGGCCGAGCACCGGGATGACGATGGCAAGGCCCGCCAGGAACGGCAGCGACCCGATCAGAAGCGCGACCGCGACGATCAGGCCCCACAGCAGCATAGGCACCGGATTGGCCCGCACCGCCCGTGCCGAGGTTTCGATCGCGGCATAGGCGCCGACATCGCAGTCGAGCAGCAATGGCAAGGCGACGACGGTGGTGCAGAGCACCGTCAGCGCGAACAGGAATCCGATCAGATTGCCGAGAAGGATCAGCGTCCAGCCGCGCTGCGTGGTGAAGAGATCGCTGAAGAACGCTGCCATCGTCAGCGGGGCGTCGGCGCCGTAAAGCCAGCTGAAGAGCGCCTGCGCGACAAACAGCCAGGCAACGAACAGCGCGAGCAGCATGATGCCTATGACCACCATTGCCGGAATGGCCGGCGAATGCCTGACGTCGAAGGCATGCCTCCAGGACGTGTCGAGGCCTTGCTCACGCCTGCGGCTGATCTCGTAGAGGCCGATGCCGAAGAATGGGCCGAGCAAGGCAAAGCCGGACATCAGCGGGAAAATGAGCTGCAGGGCGTTGCCGCCCGACGTCCATGTGATCAGGAACACCCCGACGACAGGGTAGATCAGGCACAGGAAAACGTAATGCGAAGGCTTGTCCCAAAAGTCGTCGAAGCCACGTCGCAGCGCGTCAAACACATCCGCGACCGTTATGCGGCGGATCGCGGGATGCTCGATCGTATTGTTGGCGCCTGCGTACACATGGAAACTTGCCATGACCACTCCTCCGTTGGGGTGGGTCGCGGCTCGCGCTTGGCATGGGTGGTCACGCCAAACCGCGACCTTCACCTAGGCAAATCATAACGTGTTTCGAATGATTTGACGACCCTGCCCAACGTGTCTCGGGGGCTTGGGCAAGGTCACCAGATACGGTGGCCTTGCCCGTCGCCAGTGGACTGGAGCGGCGCTCCATGATCCGGCCATAGGATGATCCGGTCAGGCGCCCGTGCGGGCGACCACCGGCACATAGTTTTCGAGCTCCGGCGCCGGGAAGCTGACCGAGCCGCTGATCTCCGCCGAGCGGTACAGCCCCATCAGGATCTCGACCACGGCGAGCCCGTCATGGAAGGTCTCCATCGGCGTTTCGCCCTTGCGGAAACACTCGACCATGTGGCGGTTCTCGTCGGTGTAGCCATAGACGCCGGCTTCGTCTTCCAACACCGGCATCAGCCCCTGTTCGGCGTTCTGCTTTTCGACAAGGTCCTCGCCTTCATCGCCCTTGACCTCACGCGACATGAAGATCTTGAGGCCGGTGTTGAGCGAGTTGAACTCCATCGCATATTCGGGCCCGAGCAATTCGAGCTGGATGCGCAGGCCAGCGCCGACATAGGCCCAGGAGGTCGTCGCCTCGATCACCAGCTCGTTGCCCTCTTCATCCTCGAGCAGGATGGTGCCGCGGGCGAAATCCTCCGACGGGCGGTTGCGGTAGTCGACGTCGTTGCCAAAGCGCTTGCGCAGCTGGTCGGCATAGTTGGGCCGCGTCCATTTGAGATTGGCGACGGTGCCGCTGACCTGCTTGATCGTCAGCGACTTGCGCTGGGCACCCGGCTTGGTCAGCAGATGGCGGGCAACCTCGACGCTGTGGCACATCATGTCGGACAACACACCGCCGCCCTGCTTGTCGCCCTGCCAGAACCACGGCTCGTGCGGGCCGGAGTGCTCTTCGGCCGCGCGCGCCAGATAAGGCCGGCCGGTGGCCGAGGCGGCACGGCGCCAGATGATGTCCTTGCCGCGGATGACCGGCGTGCAGAACACCTGGTTTTCGAGATAGCCGTGGTTGAGGCCGGCGTCTTCGGCCAGGCGCAGCATTTCGCGCGCCTCGGCGATGGTGCGGGCAAGCGGCTTTTCGCAGGCGACTGCAATCACCTTGCTGCGGCCGGACTTCACCTCGGCATGCAGCGTGCGCATCACGTCGAGGCGGGTGTAGTTGGGCGACAGGATCCAGATCGCGTCGACATTGTCGGCATTGACAAGCGACTCCAGGCTGTCGTGGCTGGTGCATTCGCCAAGGCCGAGCTCAGTGACGCGGTTGGCGAAACGCGCGCGGTTTTCCGCCTTGCGGCTGAACACGCCGGTAACGTCGACATTACGCACGCCGAGCATGCCCTTGAGGTGGAATTCCGCGATGAAGCCGCTTCCGACGAAGCCGACGCGCAGCCGCTGCTTGGGCAATCCGGTCATGTGAGGTCCCTCATTCCTGATATCTGAAATCACTTCGGGGCTGGCGCGGTGGTGCCGCGTATCTTCAGCGTTGTCGGCAGCACCGCCGGCTTGCGCGGTGTAAGTCCGCCCGACAGCAGGTCGAGCAACATGGTCATGGCGGCGCGACCGATCTCGGTGCGCGGCTGGCTGACGGTGGTCAGCGGCGGATAGAAGGCTTCGCTCAGGAACAGATCGTCGAAGCCGACGACCGAGACCTGGCCGGGCACGTCGAGGCCGAGCTTGCGCAACTCGTGGATCACGCCGAAGGCCATTTCGTCGTTGGCGACGAAGATCGCCGTCGGCGGCTCGGGCAGCTCGAACAGCGCCCGGCACAGGCGCTGGCCGGTGTGCAGCAGATAGTCGCCGCGCTGCTCGTAGCCGTCGGCAATGGCGAGGCCCGCTGACTGCATCGCGTTGCGATAGCCCTCGCGACGGTCGACGCTCATGATCTCCGGTACCGGCCCGGAGACATGGGCGATCCTGACATGGCCGAGGCCGATCAGGTGCTCGACGGCGTTGCGCGCGGCAGCCTCGTTGTCGACCATCACATGCGGGAAGCCGGCGTTCTGGATCTCCTCCAGCGCGACCACGATCGGCGCGCCGCCTTCAACCGAAGCAAGGAAGCCCTCGCGCTCGGGCAGCTTGCCCGTCATCAGGATCATGCCGTCGGCATGGCCGTCGCGCAGCATGTCGAAATACTCGACCTCGCGGTCGGAGTCGTTTTCGGTGTTGCCCATCAGCACCGAATAGCCGGCGGCGCGCGCAGTTGCTTCGACGCCCTTGAGGATCTCGAGATAGAACGGGTTGCCGACGTCGCGGACGACCATCAGCACCGCCATCGCGCGTTGGGTGCGCAGGTTGCGGGCGCTGACATTGGGCCGGTAGTTCATTTCGCGCGCCACCTCGCGGATGCGGCTCAGCGTCGGCTCGGCGACGAGACCGCTGTCGGAGAGCGCGCGCGAGACGGTGGCGGCGGAAACGCCCAGCCGCTCGGCGATGTCCTTGATCTTGGGACGCTCGTTCATGCGCGCATTGCCCTGCCACGGCCGTAGAACAGCATCAGGATCAGCAAGGTCGCGCCAAACACCATCTGCCGCCCGGATTCGTCGATATGCACCGTGGTCAGGATGCTCTGCAAAACGACCAGCAGCACCGCTCCCGCCATGGTGCCGGTATAGCCACCCTTGCCGCCCGACAAGGGCGTACCGCCGAACACCACGGCGATGATCGAAGGCAGCATGTATTGTTCGCCGACATTGGCGAAGGATGAGCCGGAATAGCCGATCAGGCACATGCCCGCGACGGCAGCGAAGGCGCCCGACAGCATGAACAGGGCGATGCGGGTGCGCTTGACCGGCACGCCGGCCATGAAGGCTGCCTGCTCGTTCGAGCCGATGGCGTAGATGCGGTGGCCAAACACGGTGCGGCCGAGCATGAAGGCCATCAAAAGCCCGATCGCCACCCACAGCCAGATGATGCCGGGCAGGCCGAGCAGGACGGGCTGGGTGACGAACTGCGACAGCCCGGGAGCGGCGCGCCCTGAGGGGATGCCGTTGCGGATCACCACCAGCAGGCCCTGCAGCACGCCGAGCATGCCGAGCGTCATGACCAGTGGCGGGATGCGCAGCAGCGTCACGCCGAGGCCGTTGAAAAGGCCGATCACGGCACCTGCGGCGATGCAGCCGATGATCGCCGGCAGGATGCCTGCATCCGTGCCGTTCATCAGGTTGCCGCCGATGATGGCGCTGAGCGAAACGACACCGCCGACCGACAGGTCGATGCCTTCGCGGCCGCCCAGGATGACCAGGTTCTGGCCGGCGGCGACGATGCCGAGAAGTGCTGCGACGATGAGCAGCCTGAGGATCTGCTGGCCCGAGGCGAAGCCCGGCGACAGCGCCTCGCCGAGCAACAGCAGGGCGGCGATGAGGATCAGCGCCACGACCAGCGGCTTCTTGAGGAAGGTCAGCACCGGCGAGGGGGCCGCTGCTTGCGTTTGCGTGGCGGTCATGCGCGTGCCCTCCGGCCGACGAGGATGCCGGCCATGAGCGCGACAAGGATGGCGAGGCCCTGCACCAGGTTCTGCCATTCGGACGGGGTGCCGACGAAGAACACCAGCGAGTTGATCAGACCGATGATCAGTGCCCCGACGATCGAGCCGACGACGGTGCCGAAGCCGCCCGACAGCGCGCTGCCGCCGAGCACCACCGCGGCGACGGAGAAGAGCGTCATCTTGCCGCCGACAAGCGGGTCGCCGCTGGCCGTGTCGCCGGTGATGCAGAAGGCGGCGAGTGCCGCGAACAGGCCGCACAGCGCGTAGCCCTGGATGCGGATCTTGGTCACCGGCAGGCCGCTCTGGAACGCCGCCTGCGCATCGTCGCCGACGGCGAGCAGCTGCGTTGCGAGACGGGTGCGGGCGAGTACGTAGATCACGATGGCCAGCACCACGGCGGCGTAGAAGACGAAGGGGATCTCGAAGAAGCGGCCGCCATAGGTGCGCCAGAAGGTGGCCGGCGCGGGCGTTCCCGCGACCGGCATGACGTAGAGCGCCAAGCCGGTGAAGAAGATGCTGGTGGCGAAGGTCGCAACGATCGCCTGCAGCCGCAGTGCGGCGACGACGATGCCGTTGACGATGCCGCAGGCAAGTCCGACGAGCAGGCCCATGCCCAGTGCCGCGATGACGGACAGTCCGCCGCCGCCCATCTTCTCCATCATCACGACGATGACGACGTTGACCAGCGACACGATGGCGCCGACCGACAGGTCGATGTCACCGGCGTAGACGACGTAGGTCTGGGCGATGGCGAGCATGATCAGCGCCAGGTAGGTCTTCACCAGCCCGGTGATGCCGATGAAGCTGACGCTGCGCGGCTGGTAGAGCCCGTTGAGGCCGAGCAGCACGAGCGCGATCAGCAGCGCTGGCAGGAAGGGATAGCGCTCGATGAGGCGCTTGAAGCCGCCGGGCTTTGGAGTGGATAGGGTCGCGGTCGTCATCACGCGGCCTCGTAAGCTGCCTGGTAGAGATTGTAGCGCGTTCTGTCCGCGCCGGTGAGTTCGCGCCGCACCTGACCGCCGTTGAAGACGAGGATGCGGTCGGCATTGTTGAGCAGCTCGGCGTCTTCGGAGGAATAGAGCACGATGCCCATGCCCTCGGCGGCGAGCTTGCGGATCAGCGCGAACAGATCTGCTTTCGCCGACAGGTCGATGCCCTTGGTCGGGTCGTCGAGCAACAGAACGTCGGGCCGGTCGATCAGCCAGCGGGCGATGACGATCTTCTGCTGGTTGCCGCCCGACAGCGAATTGATCGGGTGCGAAAGCCCGGCGAATTTGGTGTGCAGCGCCTCGAGCGCCGGCTTGACCCGCTCCGCCAGTGCTGACGGACGCGCGAGGAACAGCTTCTGGCGGAGATAATGGATCGGCGTGACGTTCTCGAGGATCGGCCGGCCCGAGATGACGCCGTCGCGGCTGCGGTCACCGGAGACATAGGCCAGGCCGCGCCGGATCGCCGCGCGCGGGTCGGATGGCGCGAAGGCCGCGCCCGATAATGCAAGCGTGCCGCCGCTGGAGGGATTGGCGCCGAAGATGGCGCGCAGCACCGCCGACTGGCCCTGGCCATGCAGGCCGCCGAAGCCGAGGATCTCGCCCTTGGCGACCGCGAAGCCGACATTGGCAAAGCCCTTGCCGGAGAAGTTCGTGACCGTCAGCACCGCGCCATTGCGCGCGGCAGCAGTGGCAGGCGGCGCGCTGGCGCCAGGCGCAAGCTCGTCCTGCCCGCCGACCATCAGCCGGATCACCGCGCCAGGATTGGTGTCGGCGATCTTCTCGGTACCGACAGTCTCGCCGTCGCGGATGACGGTGACGCGGTCGCCGATGGCGAAGATCTCGTCCATGCGGTGCGAGATGAAGATGATGCTGCGCCCCTGAGCCTTCAGGTCGCGCAGGATTTCGAAGAAGCGGTCGACCTGGGCCCGGTCGAGCGCCGAGGTCGGTTCGTCGAAGATGGTGATCGGCGCTTCGGTTGCCAGCGCCTTCATGATCTCGACAAGCTGGCGCTGGTCGGCACGCAGATTCTCGACCACGGCATCAGCGGAGAAGCCTTCGCCCGAAACGGTGTCGAACAAGGCGATGTAGCGCGCGGCCCGGCTCTCCAGTGCGGCGCGGTCGACGAAGATGCCGCCCGGCATGTCGGGCAGGCAGATGTTTTCAGCCACCGTGCGATGTCCGGCGAGGCTGAGCTCCTGGTAGAAGATGCCGATGCCCGCGCCGCGCGCCGCATGCGGGCCGCTTATCGTGACCGGCTTGCCGTCGATCAGGATTTCGCCGCCGTCCGGCCGCACGCTGCCGGCCAGCACCTTGCACAAGGTGCTCTTGCCCGAGCCGTTCGAGCCGATCAGCACATGCACTTCGCCGGCTTCGACGGTGAGGTCGCCGCGGCGCAAGGCAAGGGTGGCGCCGTAAGCCTTGCTTACGCCGCGCATGATGAGTTTCGACATGGTGATGCTTCCCGGAGCTTCGTCGGTCGCGGGGACGCGGGCCTGCAGGGCAGGTGCCGCGTCCCCCGTCTTGGGAGGAAGCTTACTTGAACAGCGCCTCGGCGTCAGCGATCGAAAGCTGGCTGGTATACGAGTAGTAGCCAGGCTTGCCGTCGACCGCCTTCGCTGCGTCAGCGAGGTTCTTGCTGTCGATGAACGGGATCGGCAGGTACATGGCGTTCTTGTACTGGCCAGCCGTTGCCGGCTCCTTCAGTTCCTTGCCCTGCAGCATCAGCACGGCAACGTTGAGTGCCGAAGCCATGACGCCGGGCGGGTTCACCGAAGCACCCGAGTTGAGCTTGTCCTTGGTCCAGATGTCGATGAAGTCCTTGCGGATCTCGCCGGTGGCGGCGATCGACGATTCCTTCTTGGCGTCGATGATCGACTTCCATGCGCCCGCCGCCATGCCGTCCTGCACCCAGACGCCGTTGATGTCGGGGTAGGTGGCGAGCAGGTTCTGCATCGCCTGCTGGCCCTGGGCCTGATCCCAGTTGGCGTTCACTTCGTTGACGATCTTGATATCAGGATACTGGCCGAACACTTCCTTGTAGCCGGCGACGCGCATCTCGTTGGCCGGATGGCCGGCGACGCCGTTGATGGCAACGACATTGCCCTTGCCGCCGAGCGTTTCGGCGAGCCACTTGGCGCCGGCCGCACCCCATGCCTTCTGGTCGATGCCGACATAGGTGGCGTCAGGCGACGACACTTCGGCGTCGGTCGAGATCACCAGGATGCCGGCTTCCTTGGCCTGGGCGAAGACCGGGTCGAACGCCGTCGGGCTGTTCGGGTTGATGATGATGGCGTTGACGCCTTCACTGATGAAGTTGCGGACATGCGCGATCTGGCCGGGCACGTCGACATTGGCGCTCTGCACCACGACCTCGACATTGACGCCCTTTTCCTTCCAGGCCGCTGCGGCTGCCTGGGCCTCTTCAATCATCTGGGTGCGCCACTCCGAGCCGACCCAGCCATTGGACAGGCCGATCTTGAAGTCGGCCGCCTGGGTCGAGAACGCCGACACGGCCAGAGCCGCGACGGTGGTGAGCGCCAGTGCTGAAAATTTCCTCATGAATTCCTCCCGATGCACAGAAAAACTGCTGCAAGGGATCATAAGCTGAAAATGTAATCGATTTCAATCGTCATTTTTCGGGTGTTTTCGAGGCCAGCGACTGAGCTCGACCGAAACAGAAAATGCCCCGTTCGAGGTGAACCTTTCCGCCCGCCGCAGCGACCGACGTCCAGGCGCCGCATGACGCGGTGTCATCACAAGGAAAGAAGCCAATGACCACAGACACCAGGTGTTGCGGGTCACCGCGAGCACCCGGAGCACGGCGCGACCACCGCCTCAGGGAGAGGGTGGACGCGTTGGGCTTCGGGCTTGTTCCATTGACCCTAGGTAAGGCCCGGCGTATCGTCGTGCCGAGGGACATTCTAAGGACTGCAAGGGAGGAAAGTGCCGGGTATCAGCGCTTTGCACTTGCTTGCGCTCCAGCACCTTCTTCCACACAACTCGGGAGAGGTGCCATGCCGTGCTTTCGTGGTGGTTCCGGTGCGCTCGCGCGACCAGCCGAACCGTCAGGCGCCCGCCTGAGAGCACTCGCGCTCAACGCCGGCATGATCGCCCTGGCGCTTACCGCAAGTCTCTGGCTCGCACCACCGGCACATGCCCAGGAAACCCAGATCATCAATCCCGGATCGATGGCGGTCACCGGCTTTTCCGGCACCGTCATTCCCGGCATAGACGAGGGACTAGTGCCCTGGGTCGATCCGGTCGACGAAACCTTTATCGACACCGAGCGCGCAACCTTGCGCGTTTTTGACGTTTCGGCCCTCGGTGGTCCGCCGACGGGACAACTCGTCAACACGCCGCAGCCCTTCGAGGTACTGGCTAGCCAGATCGGCCAGGTCTTCGCGCTGACCTATGACGACGGTGTCCGCGATGGGACTCCGTCTGGCGTGCCCGACCTCTACGCGGGCGCGACCTCGCTGCACGGCATCCGTATCGTCACGCCCGATGCCGACGACGATGGACGCCCCGAGCGCGAGCGTCGCGGCAAGGCCGGCGCCACCTTCATGGCCGGCCAGTTCGGCGAGGAGAACGGCGGCGGTCCCGGCACGATCTGGCGGATCGACGGCATCTCCGGTGCCGTCAGCAAGTTCGCCGACATCGACACCAATAGCGGCCCCGGCATTGGCGACGTCGCCTTCGACAAGGCGCATCGCCAGTTCTTCGCCTCCGATCTCGACACCGGCCTGATCCATCGCATCGACGCCACCGGCGCTCTGGTCGACACATTCGATCACGGCGTCACGGGGCGCCCGGTGCGCGGCTTGGCGCCAACTGCCGACGATGGCGCTGTCATGGACATCGCCGGTGCCGCCTTCGACAGCGACGATCCCGGCACCTGGGGCTACACCCAGGACGAACGCCGTGTCTGGGGCACAGCCGTCCATGGCGGCCGCGTCTACTATGCGGTTGGCGACGAGGCCGAGATCTGGTCGGTCGGCATCGCCCGCGACGGCAAATTCTCAGGCGACCCGCGCTGGGAGCTGACGGTTGTGGCCGACAAGGACCTGCCGGTTACCGACATCGCCTTCGACAACAAGGGCTTCATGTATCTGGCCCAGCGCGGTGAGATCGAAAACCGCTTCGACTACAGCCAGTTCGCCGATTCAGGCGATGGCGAGGTCATCCGCTACTGGCGCGAAAGCCCCGACGATCCGGCGACGGAAAGCATCTGGGTGCCGGTGCCGCAGGAATATGCTGTCGGTTTCCCGGAAGGCAACCGCCAGTCGGCCGGCGGCATCGACTTGCAATATGGCTACGATGCCCAGGGCTTCATCAACCCCAATGCCTGCACCGACACCATCGTCAAGACGGGCGACAAGCTGAGGGACAATCCGGCCCTTGCCGAGCAGCTTGCCGTGGGTGGTCCGCTCGCCGTCCATGGCGTGCAGATCACCTCGACGTCGCTTGTGAAGCCGGCGAACGTTCCGCCTTTCGGTTCATGGTTCGTCGACTTCGACAGCTTCTATGAAGACCCTGAAGTCGAGGGTCATGTCGGCGACGTCGAGATCTGGCGGCCATGCGAAGGCCGTGCCGGCTATTACGAGCAGATCCCCTATCCGGGCGACTATCCGACGCCGCTGTGGCCGCCTGATTTTCCGCCGTCCGGCAACATTCCGCCCTGCCTCGACGTCGAGGCGGTCGAGTATTTCTGCACCCCGGCCGGGCTCGAGGCCGATCTCTATGTCCGTGACGTTGCAGGCATCGGCGGCGATTCCGTCAAGGCCGATTCCAGGACGCCGGGCGTTGGCATTTCACCGCTTCAGCAGAGCAAGCCGGCGGGCGCGCCGTTCACCATCGGGGTGACGGGTCACTTCCCCGGCGACACCGTCAATGTCGGCCTGTGCTTCTACAAGCAGTCCGACGCCGACAAGGGCGGTTACTACCCTTGCTGCAAAGTAGTGGTGCCGCTCGTAACGCCCCAAGTCAGCTGCGAACCGTGAGGGAGGGAGAGATGAACAACCACGTTCCCGCCCCGCTCGCCACGCAGAGCAACCAAACCGTCATGGAGACGATCATGAAACCCCTGTCATTCGCCAGGCGCGGCGCGCGCTGGCTGGTGGCGGCAGGTATCGCGCTCGCCGCCATGCCTGTGTCGCCGGCAGCCGCCCAGCCGTTGCCCGATATCGTGCCTGAACTGAGGCTCGACCGCGTCATCCCGCATCCCGGCCATGACGATGTCGTGCCGTTCTTCACCAAGAAGGGTGCGCAGCGAAATTGCGACTATGTCGTCTACAACCTGCGCTTCGGTGCCCGCGGCAATCCGGAGAAGTTCTTCGATCCGGCCTTCGCCAATGGCCTCAAGACGTTGCGGATGGATTTCCGCGACCAGGTTGCCGCAGGCCTGACGATCGTCAATGTCCAGGCTTCCGGCGATGGCACTGACGCCGTTGGCGGTCCGCTGCCGGCAGCCGCCATCGGCACCACGACCAACCCCAACGATACGGCGACGCTTGCCGACTTCCGGCTGTCGGCGACAGATCTCGACGGGGTCGGCGCGCCCAACGAGCGCTACATCGACATCCGCATCACAGCCCTGATCGACCACACTGCCTTCCCGGCACCCGCGGTCGTCGACAACCAGGGCTTCGTCAAGCTGTCGGCTGGCCCCGGCTCGATCGAGATCCCCTCGCACGATCCGTCCAAGCCTGACGACGGCGATTTCCGCACCGGCGAGAAGACCCAGATCCGCATCGACGTCACCGATTGCGAGCCGCCTCCGCCACCGCCCCCGGGCAGCGACGAGCCGTGCTTCAAGGTCGAACGTGGCGATGTCGACTGCGTGCCCGGTGGCGGCGCCTACATCTACAACATGCCCGTCGGGCCCGAGATGGCCGGTCGCTGGGTGCAGCTTCGCACCACCACGCCCGGCATCACCATCGATCCGCCGATGCAGCTCGTTCCGCCCGGCGGCGGCGTGCTGCACTGGGAGATCGAGGGTGCTGGCCCCGGCGACGTCGTCCATCTGATCGTCACCGGCATCGAAACCTATGCCGGACCGGAAGAGGGTGTCGGCCTGTGCTGCACCCAGACGGTCGACATCGTCATTCCGCCCGACCTCCGCTGCCCGCCCGACAAGGAACCAGACATCAAGGTCGAGAAACGTGCCGACGTCGCCCGCTGCACGCTGGAAGGCGGCTGCAACTTCACCATCCGCGTCAGCAATGTCGGCGACGGCCCCTACAACGGCAAGATCGTGCTCGACGAGGTGACCTTGCCCGGCAACGCGACGATAGATTCCGGGCCAAATGCGCCTTGGACCTGTTTGCCGGCAACAAGCCCGATGAGCTGCGAGCATCCTGCCACCACGCTCAATCCCGGCGAGTTTGTCGATCTCAAGATCGGCTTCAAGCCCGGACCCGGCTGGGAAGCACGCTTCATCCGCAACTGCGCCGAGTACGACTACACGGCGAGCGAAAAGCCCGAGGTGTTCGGCCGGACTGACAACGACAAGGCGTGCGCCACCATTCCGATCTGCAAGCGCGGCGATCCCGATTGCCGTCCGCCGGTGGAAAAGAAGGTCGACCTGCGCATCACCAAGGACCCGCGTTCGGTTTCCTGCAGCGCCGCTGGCGTCTGCAGCTTCCTGATCCGGGTCTACAACAATGGCACGCAAAACTATGTCGGCCCGCTGACCGTCATCGACGACTATCCCACGGGAGCGCCGTCGTCCTCGACTTTCGGCCCGAGCCCGCCCTGGGCCTGCGGCCCGGCCGGTCCCGGCCAGTTCCGCTGCGACCATCCTGGAGTAGCACTGGTGCCGGGTGCGTCGGTGCCGCTTTCCGTGGTTGCCATCGTGCCGGCGGACTACCAGTCCGACATGATCCGCAACTGCGGCGAGGTCCGGGCGATACCCGGCGAGACCGTGCTGGCCAACAACAAGGCCTGCGCCACGATGCGCATCCCGCATCCGGGTCGGCCACGCCTGACGGTTGCCAAGACCGGCGACCGCCAGTGTGAAACAGGCCAGCCCTGCACGTTCGAGATCACCATCACCAACAGTGGCACCGGCCCGTTCAATGGCTCGGTCCGCATCGGCGATGCGATCGGCGTGGACGGGCTTGGGCGACTGGACGGCGTTGCGATCAGCTCGATCGAACCGCCTTTCGGCTGCACGCCAGAGCCAACGACGCTGCCGCTGTCCTGCGTCACCAACATCAGCCTTGGCGCCGGCGAAAGCCGCGTCCACAGGGTGACGGTGGTGATCCCCGACGACGGCCGTCTCGCCAATCTTCCCCGGCCAGTGCCGGCCCAGAACTGCGTTGCCGTGCTTCCGCCCGACACGCCGGTTCGCGGGCTCGACCTGGCTGGCGCTACTGCTGTTCCGGGCGGTGTTGGCGGCAGTCCCTATGCCTGCCACCGCTTCCTGATCGACCATGAGGAAAAGCAGCAGTGCTCGGAAGGCTTCGTGCTCAACCAGGCAGGCCGCTGCGTCTGCCCTGAAGGCACCACCTTCCGCAACGGCCAGTGCGTCCAGGGTGGCGGCACGGTGACGCCGGTTCCGCCGGTTGTGCGCCAGTGCGTGCTCTTGCCTGGGCAGATCCGCACCAATGACGGGCGCTGCATCTGCCCGCGCGGCACGGAGCTCAAGAACGGCAAGTGCGTGCGTCCGGAACAGCCTCCGGAACGCCAGTGCAAGCTGCTGCCCGGCCAGATCCGGACGCAGGACGGAAGCTGCATCTGCCCGCGCGGCACCGAGTTGAGAAACGGCCGCTGCGTCAAGGATGTGCCCCCGGTGCGTCAGTGCACGCTGCTGCCCGGCCAGATCCGGACGCAGGACGGACGTTGCATCTGCCCGCGCGGGACCGAACTGAGGAACGGCCGCTGCGTCAAGGATCAGCCTCCGGTGCGCCAGTGCAAGCTGCTGCCCGGCCAGATCCGGACGCAGGATGGCCGCTGCATCTGCCCGCGTGGGACCCAGTTGATCAGGGGCGCATGCCGCAAGACGCCGACGACGCAGTGCCCCGAGGGCACGTCGCTGGTGCGTGGCCGCTGCGTGCCTGACCGTCAGGACACCGTCTGCCGTCGTGGCGAGGTGCTGGTCAACGGCCAGTGCATGACTGTCGAGCGTGAATGCCCGCGCGGCACGGTCGGCCAGTATCCGAACTGCCGCCCGCGCCAGCGTCCGGCGCTCGAGATCATGCCGATCAACCCGGATGTGTTCCGCGGCCTGATCCCGCAGAGAAAGGAGCAGCCTCAGCGGCCGAGCAACAACAACATCATTCCGCAGTGATCGGCTTGCTGTGATCGATGCCAATGCACTGGAACCCCGCCGGCCTGCCGGCGGGGTTCTGCTTTTTCAGGATGTTGCGGCGATATGGCGGGATTCTCGGCTCGACAAGCCGGGCGCCGGAGATTAGGCAGTCCGGAAAACCGGCTCTGCCCCTTTCGAAAGGCCTGAACGTGAGCAACAAGACCCTGATCGCGCCCTCGGTGCTGTCATCCGACTTCTCCAGGCTCGGCGACGAGGTCGAGGCCATCGTCGCCGCTGGCGCCGACTGGATCCACCTCGACGTCATGGACGGCCATTTCGTCCCCAACATCACCTTCGGCCCGCCCGTCATCAAGGCGATCCGCGACCGCACCGACAAGGTGTTCGACTGCCACCTGATGATTGCGCCGACCGATCCGTATCTGGCAGCCTTCGCCGACGCCGGCTGCGATATCATCACGGTCCATGCCGAGGCCGGCCCGCATCTCGACCGCTCGTTGCAGACGATCCGCAACCTCGGCAAGAAGGCCGGAGTGTCGCTCAACCCGTCCACACCTGAGTCTGTCATCGAATACGTGCTCGACCGCCTCGACCTGGTGCTGCTGATGACGGTCAACCCGGGCTTCGGTGGGCAGGCCTTCATCCCGGCGGTCATCGACAAGGTCAAGCGCGTCAAGGCGATGATCGGCAACCGCCCTATCGACATCGAGATCGACGGCGGCGTCACGCCCGAGACCGCGCCGCTGGTCACTGCTGCCGGCGCCAATGTGCTGGTCGCCGGCAATGCCGTGTTCAAGGGCGGCCCTGCGGCTTATTCCGCAAACATCGAGGCGATCCGGGCTGCGGCCGACAGGGCTGCGATCTGAGGTTCCAGGCCGCATAGGGGAAAACCCCCTCACCGTCACGGCTTCGCCGTGCCACCTCTCCCCCACTTCGTGAGGGAGAGGAATCTCAGTTCTGGAAAGCCGCCAGTCTTTGTTTGACGTCTTGCAAGGCTAATGCGTTGGCCATTGGCGTTTCCTCTCCCTCACGAAGTGGGGAGAGGTGGCACGGCGAAGCCGTGACGGTGAGGGGGGCATTTGCCCCGCTCCGCGACCTAAGCCGAAAACACCTTCACGCCGTCGATCCAGGTGCCCGACACGTCGAGCGCGTCGGTAAGCTGCACGATGTTCGCCGCATAGCCCTTGGCCAGCCGTCCGAGACGGTGCGCCTGCTTCACCGATTCCGCCGCATAGAGCGAGGCCATGCGGATCGCCTCGCCGAGCTCGTAGCCGATCGTCTCGTGCATGAAACGCACCGCCGAGATCATGTCGAGATCGGCGCCGGCAAGGGTGCCGTCTTCCAGCGTCAGGCGGCCGTTCTCGCGCTTGATCGTGCGCCCGTTCAGCATGAACGACTTCATGTCGGTACCGATGGTCGCCATGGCGTCGGTTACGAGGAAGATGCGCGCCGGGCCGTTCTTGGCCTTGAGCGCGATCTTCATCGTTGCCGGGTCGACATGGATGCCGTCGGCGATCAGTCCGGCCGAGAAGGTCGAAATGTCGACCGCCGCGCCGGCAAGGCCGGGTTCGCGATTGCCGATCTGGCTCATCGCGTTGAACAGATGCGTCGCCATCGACGCACCTGCCTCGGCATATGCCCGCGCCGTGCGGTAGCTCGTGTCGGTGTGGCCGAGGCTGACGACGATGCCGGCGTCCGCCAGCGCCTTGACCTGCTCGGCCTTGACCGATTCCGGCGCGATGGTGGTGAGCAGCACCGGCATCGACGGACGCGCGGTGATGAGGGCCGCCTCGTCGTCGCTGTCCATCGGGCGGATCAGCTGGGGATCGTGCGCGCCCTTGCGGGCGAGCGACAGATGCGGCCCTTCGAGATGCAGGCCGAGAAAGCCAGGCATCTTGCGCCTGGCGGCCTCGACGCCCGCCGCGATGGTCGAGCGCGTGATCTCGGGCGTGTCGGTGATCAGCGTCGGCAGCACTGCGGTGGTACCAAACGGCATCTGTGCCTTGCAGATTATATCAAGCGTGTCGACGTCCGGCTTGTCGTTGAGCATCAGCCCGCCGCCGCCATTGACCTGCAGGTCGATGAAGCCCGGGACTAGCATGGCGCCCGCCTCCGTCACCTTCAAGCCAGCAGGAATGTCACGGCGCGCGACGATGCCCTCGACCAGGCCGTCGGCGATAAGCAGCGCCGCGTCCTCGTGCCAGGCGTCACCGTCGAAGATGCGCCCGACAGCAATGGCAAGACGTTCGCTCATATCGTTTCGGTCACTTTCCGCAGGTTGGGCGGGGCGTCGGGGTTGAGGCCGCGATGGCGGGCGAAGGCCTCGACGAAGCCGTAGAACGAAGCGATCAGCATCAGCGGATCGGTGAGCGGATGGCCGGTGGCGACATGCTCCAGCACCTTGGCCTTCTTGGCCAGCGACGAGGTGATGTGGATCGCGGCACCGCGGTCGGCGAGGCCGTCGGCGGCTTGGGCGATCGACGGCTCGGAGGCGTCGCGGGCGGCGAGCGCCAGCACCGGGAAGCCAGGGCGCACCAGCGCCAGCGGGCCGTGCATGACTTCGGCCGCGCTGTAGGATTCCGCGTGCATGGCACAGGTTTCCTTGAACTTCAGCGCCGCCTCGTTGGCGATGGCGAAGGATGGGCCACGGCCGAGGATGAACAGCGAGTTGCCTTCGGTCAGTTCGCCGGCGATGCCCATCCAGTCGCAGTCGACAGCCTTGGCGAAATGCTCGGGCAGGGCCGACAGCGCTTCAAGCAGCTTGTCGTCGCCGGTCCAGTGGGCGAGCACGGCAAGGCCTGCGACCGCCGAGTTGACGAAGGTCTTGGTCGCGGCGACGCTCTTTTCGACGCCGGCGCGGATGTCGATGGCGTGGTCGGACGCTTCCGCCAGCGGCGAGCCGGCGGTGTTGGTCAGCGCAATCGTCAGCGCGCCGCCGGCGCGGGCACCCTCGGCCATGGCGACGATGTCGGGGCTCTTGCCCGACTGCGAGATGGCGAGGCAGGCGGAATCGGCGAGCTTGAGCTTGGCGCCATAGATCGACGAGATCGATGGACCGATCGAAGCGACAGGAAGGCCTGCGGTCAGTTCGATGGCATATTTGAGGAAGGAAGCCGCATGGTCGGACGAGCCGCGTGCCACCGTGGTGACGAAGCGCGGTGCGGCGCGCTTCAGGTGCAGGCCGGTTTCGGCGAGTTCCTTGGCGGAACCTTCGAGCAGGCGCGCGGTGGCCTCGGGGATTTCGGCGATTTCGCGCCGCATATGCGTAGTCGCGTTCAAGCGGTGTCTCCTTCTTGCCCATCCGGGCCGGGTAGCCTTAGTTCGGCGACGAAATCATAGGCGTCGCCACGATAGATCGACTTGGTGAATTCGATCACCTTGCCGCTGGCAAGGTATGAGATGCGCTCGATCTGCAGGCAGGCGGAACCTGCCGGCACCAACAGCAACTTGGCCTCGGCCTCGCCGAGATTGACCGCCGAAATGCGCTGTACGGCACGCACCGGCCGGTGGCCAGTCTTGCCCAGTGCCATATAGAGCGAAGATGTGACTTCGCGAGGGTCGGCGAGCACCGAAGCTGAGATTGCCGCGCGCTCGATCGCCAGCGGCGTCTCGTCGGCAATACGCAGGCGGCTCAGCCGCGACACCAGCTCGCTCGCCGACAGCCCAAGCACCATCATCTCGTCGGGCGAGGGCGGGTAGACGCCGCGGTCGAGCCATTGCGAACGTGCCGCCATGCCACGCCGGGCCATGTCTTCGGTGAACGAGGTCAGCCGCGACAGCGACTGCTCGACGCGCTCCATGCGCGGTGCCACGAACGTGCCCGAGCCATGGCGTTGCACCAGCACGCCAGACTTGACCAGGTCCTGCACCGCCTTGCGCACGGTGACACGCGAAATGTCGGCCTGGGCTGCGATATCGCGTTCCGAAGGCAGGGCGTCGCCGGGGCCGATCAGCCCGCGCTTGACCGCCTCTTCGATGTTCTTCTTGAGCTGGAGATAGAGCGGCGCGCCACTCTGGCTGACGTCGCGCAGGGCAGCGAAAATGCGTTCGGCGGCATCATCCATGGCCGCCTCCTGCTTTAGCGAATCTTTTGGCGGCCATCTGCACCGCACCGCCGAGCGCATCCTGTAGCGGCGGATGCATGATGGCGCGGTAGCGCTTGGACAGCAGCGGCGCATAGAGCCCGGCGAGGCCGCCCAGCAGGCACAGCCGCTCGGTTGGTGCGAGGTCGAAGACGGCGAGCGTTTCCTCAACGTCCGCAACGGCGCGCTCGATGAGTTTCTGGCCAACGACGTCGCCTTTCGCGGCGTGTTCGAACACCATCGGCGCGAACTGGCCGTAGTCGCCGGGCTTGGCGTTGGTGGTGAACTCGACGATGTCACTGGGATCGTGGTTGAAACGCTCGAGCATGATGTCGGTCAGTGGCGAGCCGGCGTGGATCTTGTCATGGATCAGCAGTGTTTCTTGCAGCAGGTCGCGGCCGATGCGCGCGCCGCTGCCGAGGTCGCCGATCTGGAAACCCCAGCCGCCCAGCGGCTGGAACTGGCCGGCCCGGCGGCCGAGATAGACGGTGCCCGTGCCGAGCGCGGCGATGGCGCCGTCATGCTCGCCCAGCGCGCCCTCGAGTGAAATCAGCGAGTCGTTTTCGACGTCACTCTGGCTGAACGGCAATATGGCGATCAGCCGTTGCTTGTAGTCGCCGACATTGGCGCCAGCGAGTCCGAGCACGGCAGGGGTAGAGGAGATCAAGGCCGGATCGCGGCCGGCATCCTCAAATGCCTGGCGGGCGGCTTCGACGATGTTGTTGCAGGCACCGGCAAGGTCGGTGCGGATATTGGCCGGTCCGCCGCGCCCGCGACCCAATATGTCGCCAGTGGTGGTGGCCAGAGCGGCCCGGCAGCCAGTACCGCCACCATCTATCCCGAGCACAAGATCCACGGCGTTTTCTCCTCGCGATTGATAATACCAATAAAATACCAATAGCCAAGCGTTAAATTCCAGGAGGCGAGTGCCAATCATCATTTGATTGAATTTTATGGATTTTTCGACTTGCCTTGCGCTGCAGCAAAGGAATTTGTTAACGGCGCTGGACAAGTGGTATTTTTTTGGTATTGTCGGCGTAAGGGAGAGATGGAATGGCGCCAAGGCGTACAGAAGCGGTGCACAAGGATGCCGGGGGCATTGATGCCCGGGCACCCGATTCCGTTCTTCGCCTGCTTGCCGATGCTCAGGTCGAAGCAGCCCGCACCGTTCACTCCGCCATCCCCGCAATCGCCCAAGCCGCCGCAAAGGTTGCCGCCAGCCTCGCTGCCGGCGGACGTCTCGTCTACGCCGCCGCCGGCAGTTCCGGCCTGATGGCGCTGGCTGACGCGCTCGAACTTCCAGGTACCTTCGGCATACCGCGTGAGCGTGTGTTCATACTTTTGGCCGGCGGAACCGAAGCCCTGGTCAATCTGGCCGGGGCGCCGGAAGACGATGCCGGCCAGGCTGCCCGCGACGTCGCCGCGACCGGGCTCGAGGCTGGAGATTGCCTGATCGCCATTTCGGCCAGCGGCTCGACGCCCTATGCGATGGGCGCTCTGGAAGAGGCGACACGCCGCGGCGCTGCCACAATTGCCTTCGCCAACAATGCCGGCGCGCCGATGTTCAATGTCGCCGAGATTTCGGTGCTGCTGGCGACGCCGCCGGAAGTCGTTGCCGGCTCGACCCGCATGGGCGCCGGCACGGCGCAGAAGATCGCGCTCAACATGATGTCGACGCTGGCCGCCATTCATCTCGGCCATGTCCATGACGGCTACATGGTCAATCTGCATGCCGACAACATCAAGCTGCACGAGCGTGCAGCGCGGATCGTTTCGGCGATTTCAGGCTGCGACACGGCGACTGCTGAAGCCCTGCTCGAAAAGAGCGGCGGTTCGGTCAAGCTCGCCATCCTTTTGGCTTCCGGTGCATCGAGCCCGGAAGCGGCAAACCAACTTCTTGAAGGTGCGGACCAACGGCTCAGGCCCGCACTTTCGAAGCTCGAGGGGAGCAGAGGCTCTCATCAGTAGAGGCCCGAGAGAAAGTACAAACAGGGAGAATGGAAATGACGAACAGGTTGCTTACTGGACTTCTGATGGCGTCCAGCATTCTCGGCTCCGCCGGGATCGCGCTCGCCCAGGACAAGACGCTGACCATCGAAAGCTGGCGTAACGACGACCTTGCCATCTGGCAGGAAAAGCTGATCCCGGCCTTCGAGAAAGCCAATCCGGGCATCAAGGTCACCTTCTCGCCGTCGGCTCCGACCGAGTACAACGCCGCCCTCAACGCCAAGCTCGACGCGGGCTCGGCCGGTGACCTGATCACCTGCCGTCCGTTCGACGCCTCGCTCGAGCTGTTCAAGAAGGGCCAGCTCGCTGACCTGACCAGCCTTGCCGGCATGGAGAACTTCTCCGACGTCGCCAAGTCCGCCTGGCAGACCGACGATGGCAAGGCCAGCTTCTGCGTGCCGATGGCCTCCGTCATCCACGGCTTCATCTACAACAAGGACGCTTTCGAGAAGCTCGGCATTGCCGTGCCGGCGACCGAAGAAGAGTTCTTCGCCGCCCTCGAAAAGATCAAGGCCGACGGTACTTTCATCCCGATGGCGATGGGCACCAAGGATCTCTGGGAAGCCGCGACCATGGGCTACCAGAACATCGGCCCGAACTACTGGAAGGGCGAAGAAGGCCGTCTGGCGCTGATCAAGGGCGAGCAGAAGCTGACCGATGCCGACTGGGTCGCGCCTTATGCGACGCTCGCCAAGTGGAAGCCTTATCTCGGCGACGGCTTCGAAGCCCAGACCTATCCGGACAGCCAGAACCTCTTCACGCTCGGCCGCGCCGCCATCTATCCGGCCGGCTCGTGGGAGATCTCGACCTTCAACACCCAGGCTCAGTTCAAGATGGGTGCCTTCCCGCCGCCGGTCCAGAAGGCTGGCGACACCTGCTACATCTCCGACCACAACGACATCGGCATTGGCCTCAACGCCAAGAGCGCGAACGCCGATGCAGCCAAGACCTTCCTGACCTGGGTGGCTTCGCCGGAATTCGCGACCATCTATGCCAACGCGCTGCCGGGCTTCTTCAGCCTGAACTCGGCTGCCGTGAAGATGGAAGATCCACTGGCCCAGGAGTTCGTGTCCTGGCGCGAGAAGTGCAAGCCGACGATCCGCTCGACCTATCAGGTTCTGTCGCGCGGCACGCCGAACCTCGAAAACGAGACCTGGGTCAAGTCTGCCAACGTCATCAACGGCACCGAGACCCCGGAAGCCGCTTCTGCCGAACTGCAGAAGGGTCTCGACAGCTGGTTCAAGCCGGCTAAGTAAGATGCGGCGGGCTTGATGCTCGCTCAGGAGGGCGGCGCTTCGGCGGCGCTCTCCGTCCCCTCGGCGAATTCTAACCTCGCGGATTCGAAATGAGGGGTTGAACGCTGGCGCTCAAAGATGCGCTACTGCTTCCGACGGCCATTGGCGGGAAGCCCGCAGAGGTCCATCCTCGCTGTTATGATCAACGGCCCCACGCGGCCGGACCAAGGACTTTTGAGATGTCGGAGCAAAGCCTAGAGCATAGCCAAGACAAGAGACCGACGCGCTGGCACATCGCCGTTTTCCTGGCGCCGGCGCTCCTGGTCTACACCGCGGTGATGATCCTGCCGCTGTTTGGCACCTTGCAGCTGTCGTTGTTCCGCAGCATCGACAATGCGCAGGTTTTCACCGGCTTCGACAATTTCCGCACCCTGTTTGGCGATCCGCGCTGGTCGGCGTCGTTCTGGAACGCGCTCGGCAACAACACCTGGTTTTTCATCATCCACATGCTGGTGCAGAACCCGATCGGCGTCGTGCTCGCAGCGCTGCTGTCGAGCCCCAAGCTGCGCTTTTCGGCCTTCTACCGCACGGCGATCTTCATCCCGACGATCCTGTCCTTCGTCATCGTCGGTTTTGCCTGGAAGCTGATCCTGAGCCCGCTCTGGGGCGTGGCGCCGAACCTGCTCGACCTTGTTGGTCTCAAGAGCCTGTTCGTGCCGTGGCTCGGCAAGGAAGAATACGCGCTGACCACGCTCAGCCTGATCTCGGTGTGGCAGTTCGTCGGCATCCCGATGATGCTGATCTACGCCGCGATGCTGTCGATCCCCGAAGAGGTGATCGAAGCGGCCGAATGCGACGGCGTCACCGGCTTCTCGCAGTTCTGGAAGATCAAGCTGCCGCTGATCCTGCCCTCCATCGGCATCATCTCGATCCTCACCTTCGTCGGCAACTTCAACGCCTTCGACCTGATCTATTCGGCGCAGGGCGCGCTCGCCGGGCCGAACTACGCCACCGACATTTTGGGCACGTTCCTCTACCGCACCTTCTTCGGCTTCCAGCTGCAGACGGGCGATCCGAACATGGGTGCCACCATCGCCTCGATGATGTTCTTCATCATCCTCGCCGGCGTGTGCCTGTACCTGTTCCTTATCCAGACGCGGCTGCGCCGCTACCAGTTCTGAGGGCGTCATGAGCAAGGCTGCCACATCCCTGCCACGCAGCATCGGCGCGCATGCGGTGCTGCTGACCTATACGGTCATCGCGCTGTTCCCGGTGCTGGTCATCGTCGTCAACTCGTTCAAGTCGCGCAACGCCATCTTCCGTTCGCCGCTGTCGCTGCCGACATCTGAGACCTTCGATCTGATCGGCTACAAGACCGTGATGGCGCAGGGCGATTTCATCCAGTATTTCCAGAACAGCCTCACCGTCACCGTCGCTTCGCTGTTCTTCGTGCTGCTGTTTGGCGCCATGGCGGCGTTCGCCCTGTCGGAATACCGCTTCACGGGCAACACCATGATGGGGCTCTACCTGGCGCTTGGCATCATGATCCCGATCCGCCTTGGCACCGTCGCCATCCTGCAGCTGATGGTGGCGAGCGGGCTGGTCAACACGCTGACAGCACTTGTCCTGGTTTACACCGCCCAAGGCCTGCCGCTTGCCGTCTTCATCCTGTCCGAGTTCATGAAGCAGGTGTCGGACGATCTGAAGAACGCCGGCCGCATCGACGGGCTCTCGGAATACCGCATCTTCTTCCGCCTCGTGCTGCCGCTGGTCCGCCCGGCCATGGCGACGGTCGCTGTCTTCACCATGATCCCGATCTGGAACGACCTGTGGTTCCCGCTGATCCTGGCGCCATCGGAAGCGACCAAGACCGTCACCCTTGGCGCCCAGGTGTTCATCGGCCAGTTCGTCACCAACTGGAACGCCGTGCTGGCAGCACTCTCGCTCGCCATCCTGCCGGTGCTGGTCCTCTACTTCTTCTTCTCGCGGCAACTGATCCGCGGCATCACTTCCGGAGCCGTCAAGTGAGTACTGAAAAGCCCCTCCGCGTCGTCGTCGCCGGCCTCGGCAATATGGGCCGCAGCCATGCGCTCGCCTATCACAACAACCCCGGCTTCGAGATCGCAGCACTCGTCAACCGCTCCGACGTGCCGCTGCCGGCGGGCATGGAAGGCTACGGCATCCAGCGCTCCTTCGAAGGCGCGCTGCGCGAGCTGAAGCCCGATGTCGCCTCGATCAACACCTACTCCGACAGCCATGCCGACTATGCCGTCATGGCGCTCGAGGCCGGTTGCCACGTGTTCCTGGAAAAGCCGCTGGCCACCACCGTGGCTGATGCCGAGCGCGTCGTAGCATGCGCCAAGGCCAACGGCCGCAAGCTGGTCATCGGCTACATCCTGCGCCATCACCCGTCATGGATGCGGCTGATCGGCGAGGCGCGTTCGCTCGGCGGTCCTTACGTCTTCCGCATGAACCTCAACCAGCAGTCTTCCGGCCACAAGTGGGACACCCACAAGCAACTGATGAAGACGACATCGCCGATCGTCGACTGCGGCGTTCACTATCTCGACGTCATGTGCCAGATCACCGATGCCGACCCGGTCGAGGTGCGCGGCATGGGCCTGCGCATGACCGACGAGATTGATCCGGCGATGTACAATTACGGTCATCTCCAGGTGCTGTTCGCCGACGGCTCAGTCGGCTGGTACGAAGCCGGCTGGGGCCCGATGATGTCGGAGACGGCCTTCTTCGTGAAGGACGTCATTTCGCCCAAGGGATCTGTGTCGATCGTCGTCAACGAAGCCACCACCAAGTCCGACGATGTCGATTCCCATACCAAGACCAGCATGATCCGCGTTCACCGCGCCGATCTCGGCGCCGACGGCAACTTCGTCCGCGCCGACGAAGACCTGTCGATGAAGGACGAGCCCGGCCATCAGGGCCTTTGTGACCGCGAGCAGGCCTTCGTGCTGAAAGCCATCCGCGAGGACATCGACCTCACCCGTCACATGGATGACGCCGTCAAATCACTGCGCGTATGCCTGGCCGCGGACGAAAGCGTCCGCACCGGCCTCGCCGTGAAGCTCTAGGAAGAGGGAATAGCCTGTGGGATCTCTCAAGATCGAAAACGTCAAGAAGTCCTTCGGCCCGGTCGAGGTGCTGAAAGGCATCGACCTCGAAGTGAAGGACGGTGAGTTCGTCGTTTTTGTCGGCCCGTCGGGCTGCGGAAAGTCGACGCTTCTGCGCATCATCGCCGGCCTTGAAGATGCGACGTCGGGCGATGTGCTGATCGACGGCGCCAGGGTCACCAACGCGCCGCCGTCGAAGCGCGGCATCGCCATGGTGTTCCAGACCTACGCGCTCTACCCGCACCTCACCGTGCGCGACAATATGAGCCTCGGCCTCAAGCAGGCCGGAACGCCGACCGCCGAGATCGACCAGCGCATCGCCGCCTCTTCGGCGATGCTGTCGCTGGAGCCTTACCTCAAGCGCCGCCCGGCCGAACTGTCCGGCGGCCAGCGCCAGCGCGTCGCCATCGGCCGCGCCCTGGTGCGCGAGCCGAAGCTGTTCCTGTTCGACGAGCCGCTGTCGAACCTCGATGCCGCACTTCGCGTCAACACGCGCCTGGAAATTGCCCAGCTGCACAACCGGCTCAAGGCGACGATGGTCTACGTCACCCATGACCAGGTCGAGGCGATGACGCTGGCCGACCGCATCGTCGTGCTCAACGCCGGCCGTGTCGAGCAGGTCGGTGCGCCGATGGAGCTCTACAACAAGCCGGCCAACCTGTTCGTCGCCGGTTTCATCGGCTCGCCCAAGATGAACTTCATCGACGGCGCCCGCCTGGGTGAAACCGCCAAGACCATTGGCGTCCGTCCCGAGCATATCGCGGTTAGCGACACCGCCGGCACCTGGAAGGGCACCGTCATCCACGCCGAGCATCTCGGCGCCGACACCAATGTCTTCCTGGAAACCGAAAAAGCGGGCCTGATCACCATCCGCCTGTTCGGCGAATACCAGACCGGTCCCGGCGCCACGCTCTACGCCACGCCCGACGCGGCACGGACGTATCGGTTCGGCGAGGATGGCAAGGCGATGGGCTGAGGGAATTGATGCGGGGAGGGCGGCTACCCCCTCTCCGTCACGGCTTTGCCGTGCCACCTCTCCCCCACTCCGTGGGGGCGAGGAACCGAGTTCTGGCAGGTTGCGCCCTTCGAGATTAGCGTTTCCTCGCCCCCACGCAGTGGGGGAGAGGTGGTTCGCGCAGCGAACCGGAGAGGGGGCTACCGCCGCCTCAAACGCTCGGTCGCCGCGGCATCTACTCCGCCATCCCCCACCACCACCCCGAACATGTCGGCCGCCTGCTCGCGCGAATAGTAGCCAAGCCCGACATCGCGCAGCACCAGTTCCGGATCACGCTCCAGCGGATCGCCATAACCGCCGCCGCCGGGCGTGCCGACCGACACCCGGTCGCCGGCTTTCAGCGGAATGTCCTGTTCCTTGGACAGATGCGGCGGCACATGCGCCTTGCCGTCGCGAAACACGGTGACCGTATTCACCGCGCCATCCTTGCCACCTAGCGCGCCTTGCGGACCAACGCGGCCATGATCCATGACGAATGACGCCCGCGCCTCGCCGCGCAACAGCTCGATCTCATAGGCGAGGCCGAAACCGCCGCGCTGCTTGCCTGCGCCGCCCGATCCCTCGCGCAGCGCATATCGGCGGTAGAGCACGGGATAAGCCTGCTCCATGATCTCGACCGGCGGCGATTTCGAGATGCCGATCGTCGAGCAGCCGTTCGACAGCCCGTCATGGCCGGCATTGCCGCCATAACCGCCACCGGAGATCTGGTACATGACATAGTCGCGGCCGCGCGCCGGATCGTTGCCGCCAAGCGCGAAATTGCCGCTCGACCCGGCCGGCGCCGCCGTCACTCTGTCGGGCGCCGCCTGCACCATGGCGGCGAAGACAGCTTCGGCGATGCGCTGCGAAACCTCGGCGGCACAGCCCGAGACGGGCCGTGGGTATTTCGCATCGAGGAATGTGCCTTCCGGCCGCTTGACCAACAGGGGTTCAAAAGCGCCGGCGCTGATCGGCACGTCGGGGAAGATATGGCGCATGGCGAGATAGACTGATGACAGGGTCGTTGCCAGCACGCTGTTCATTGGCCCAGCGCACGGTCCTGATGAACCGGCGAAGTCGAAGTTGAGCGTGTCGCCCACCTTCTCAATCGACAGCGCGATCGTCAGCGGTGCGTCGACCACGCCGTCGGAATCGACGAACGCCTTCGATGTGTAGATCCCATCTGGCAGGGCTGAGATATGTGCCCGCATCTGCTCCGCCGCGCGCCGGCGCAGCTCGGCGATCGCCGCGACAACGGTTTCGTCGCCGTAACGGTCGAGGATCGCAAACAGCCTGTCTTGCCCGACATGAAGTGCTGCCGCCTGCGCCCGGATGTCGCCGATGCGCTGGTCGGCGACGCGGATGTTGGAGCAGATGATGGCGTAGATCTCGGGGTCCATCACCCCTTTCTTGAACAGCTTGACCGGCGGCAGGCGGAGGCCTTCCTGCTCGACCGCCGTCGCCGAAGCCGAAAAACCGCCGGGCACCGAACCGCCGATGTCGGGCCAATGGCCGGTGTTCGACAGCCAGCAGAAGATCTCGCCGCCACGCCACACCGGCATGGCGAAGCGCACGTCCATCAGATGCGTGCCGCCGAGATAGGGGTCGTTGACGATGTAGATGTCGCCTTGCTCGGGAGGCAATACGCGGCCGTCAGCGATCATCTCGATGATCGTCCTGGTCGAATGCTGCATGACGCCGACAAACACCGGCAGCCCTTGCGACCCTTGTGCGATCAGCGCGCCGTCAACCGCCGAATAGATGCCGTCGGAGCGGTCGTTGGCTTCGGCAATGACAGGCGAAAACGCCGCGCGCGAAAACGTTAGGTCCATCTCGTCGCAAGTCTGCTGCAGCGCTGCCTGGATGACGGAAAGCGTGATGGCGTCGAGGGTCATGGCACGAACTCGCTCGTCGCAACGCAGGTCGACCCCCACTCCGCCTCGCTGCGCTCGGCACCTCTCCCCCGTTCGACGGGGGAGAGGAAGAGAGCCAGGATCGTTGCCGGTCTTTCCCGTCGTTTACCCCCACCCCTAACCCCTCCCCACAAGGGGGAGGGGGAAGCCGCCGCGGCCGCCTGGCCCCAGACAACTAAAGGTTCGGGGTCGATGTGGCGAGATTCCCCTCCCCCTTGTGGGGAGGGGTTAGGGGTGGGGGTACTTTCCGCAGTTCGTGACAGAACGACCGTCATCTCCCGACCTCGACGATGATATTCCCATCCCGGTCCGACCGCGCGCGGTCACCTGGCTCCAGCACCGTCGTCGCGTCCATCTGCTCAAGGATTGCCGGGCCCTCGATCTTGGCATCGAGCGGCAGCTTTTCCCGCTCGTAAACCGGCGTGTCGCGCCAGCCGCCGTCGAACCACACGGGCCGCACCTCCCGCAAGGCGCCTTCCAGCGTCGCTGCCCGTCCAGCCGGGTCGATCAGTCGGCTGAGATCGATATCAGGCCGAACGCCTGTCACCGATGTATTGAGGTTGACGAGATTGGCGCGAATCTCCGGCAGTTCGACCTTGAAGCGCGCGAAATAGGCTTTTTCGAACAGCCCCTGCAGCGTGGCGCGGTCGACGACCGCCGAAGGCAGCGGCACGTTGATGATGTGCGTCTGGCCGACAAACTGCATATCGGCCGAATGGCCGACGCGGACGCTCTGTGGGCGAACCGCCTCCTTGGCGATCAGCGCTTCGCCCTCGGCCTTATGCCGGGCCAGGATCTCGCGGGCGCGCTTCTCGTCGAGCATCGCCACCGGCTGGTTGAGCGTGTTGACGAAGTCGTGGCGCAAATCGGCGACGACGCAGCCGAGCGCATTGGTGATGCCGGGCCTGGCCGGCACCAGAACGCGGGGCAGGCCGAGCTCGCGGGCCAGCGCACTCGCATGCAGCGGCCCCGCGCCGCCGAAGGCAAACAGCGTGAAGTCGCGCGGGTCGTGGCCGCGCGATACCGAGACCATGCGGATGGCACCCGCCATCTTGATGTTGCCGAGCCTGAGCACGGCGCCTGCGGCAGCGACGCCGTCGAGGCCGGTGGCACGGCCGATCCTCTCATCGAAGACCCTGCGTACGGCCTCGACAGTCACCGGATTGTCGACCGCGAGCAGCTTCTTCGGGTCGAGCCGCCCAAGCACCAGATTGGCGTCGGTGATCGTCGGCTCGGTGCCGCCGCGGCCGTAGCAGATCGGCCCGGGATTGGCTCCGGCGCTCTCCGGCCCGACCTGGATCAGCCCGGAGGCATCGACGCGGGCGATCGAGCCGCCACCGGCGCCCACCGTGTGCACCGCGACCATCGGCACATGGATCGGCATCGCATATTCGATCTCGATCTCGTTCGACACCGCCGGTTCGGCATTGAGGATCAGCGCCACGTCGGTCGAAGTGCCGCCCATGTCATAGGTGACGAGGTTTTCGAAGCCCGCGCGCCGCCCGGTATAGGCCGCGGCGATGACGCCCGAGGCCGGACCGGACATGACGGTTTTCGCCGCCTCGCGGGTGACGAAGCGCGCCGAGATCATGCCGCCATTGCCGTTCATGATCAGGAAATCGCGGCCATAGCCACGTGTTGCCAACTCGTCGCGCAGCCGCGCCACGTAGCGCTCGAGAATCGGCTGCACCGCCGCGTTGACCGACGCTGTCACCCCGCGCTCGAACTCGCGCGCTTCCGACAACAGCGAATGGCCTGTCGTGATGTGGCCGTTCGGCCAGAGTTCGGCGGCAATTTCCGCCGCGCGACGTTCATGCCCGGGGTTGGCATAGGAATGCAGGAAATGGATGACCAGCGCCTCGCAGCCCGCCGCCACCAGCTCGGCAACCGCTGTCCGCACGCCTTCTTCGTCGAGCGGCTCGCGAACCCGTCCGGAGGCCTCGACCCGCTCCGTCACTTCCAGCCTGAGATTGCGCGGAATGACCGGCACGAACACCCCCGTCATGCCATAAGGCTGCGGCCTTGTGCGCCGTCCGAGCTCGATCACGTCGCGGAAGCCGCGTGTCGTGATCATGCCGGTTTTGGCCAGCCGCCGCTCCAGCACCGCATTGGTGGTGGTGGTCGTGCCGTGGACGATGAGGTCGATGTCGGCGATCGGAAAGCCGGTTGCAGCGAGCGCCGCGATGACGCCATGGGCCTGGTTTTCGATGGTTGTCGGCGTCTTGGCGATGCGGACGGCGCCGCCATTCGTACCGTCGATCAGCAGCAGGTCGGTGAAGGTCCCGCCGACATCGATGCCTGCCACGACATTTCCCGCCTCTGCGGGAATATTCTCGTCCATGGACTAATCCCGAAAAGCCCGGACTACATTCCTGTGCCAGTTTAGAAAGGCGTTTTATGCCACAATCTTGACGCTGATATCATTTGTATACTAATTAATAACCCGAACAAGGCCCCACTATTTGCCTGTATTTCCGCAGCGCGCCGGTCTGGAAACACCGTCCGCGCTTGGCGAGAGGTTTGATTGATGAACACCGCAGCAGCGCTGAATACGGCCGAAGCCAAGCCGCTTCAGTTCCCAATCCCTGCCAATGTCTACGCTGAAACGGTGGTTTCGGTGAAGCATTATACGGATCGTCTTTTTTCCTTCCGCATCACCCGGCCGCAGTCGCTGCGCTTCCGTTCGGGCGAATTCGTCATGATCGGCCTGCCCAATGCCGAGAAGCCGGTCTACCGCGCCTATTCGGTGGCGAGCCCATCCTGGGACGACGAAATCGAGTTCTTCTCGATCAAGGTGCCGGATGGTCCGCTGACCTCCGAGCTGCAGAAGATCGTTCCCGGCGACACCGTCTTGATGCGCCAGAAGTCGACCGGCACGCTTGTGCTCGACGCGCTGACCCCGGGCAAGCGCCTGTTCATGATCTCGACCGGCACCGGCATCGCGCCTTTCGCCAGCCTGCTGCGCGACCCTGATACCTATGAGCGCTACGAACACGTCGTGCTGACACACACCTGCCGCGACGTCGCCGAGCTGACCTACGGCCAGGAGCTGGTCGCCAATCTCGAAAGCGATCCGCTGATCGGTGAGCTGACCCATGGCCGCGTCACGCTCTACAATTCGACGACGCGTGAGGAATCCGAGCGCATGGGCCGCATCACCGCGCTCATTTCGTCGGGCAAGTTCTTCAGCGATCTCGGCATCGAAAAGTTCGATCCTGAAACCGATCGCATCATGATCTGCGGCTCGATGCATATGCTGAAAGACGTCAAGGAACTGGCCGAAAGTCTCGGCTTCGTCGAAGGCTCGCTGCACGTGCCCGGCACCTTCGTCGTCGAGCGCGCTTTCGTCGGCTAACGCCTCCTGATTGCGCCGGATCGCCCAGCGGTCCGGCGTTTTGACCATCCGGTCAAAATAACGCTGTGCCATTAAGCTTTTTCGTCTATCTTCCGCCTCGGGGACTCGTGGAGCTTAGCACCACGGGCTATTCTTGTTTGTGCCGTGGTGAAAGCGCACCGCTTTTCCTCGACGGCTCCTGAGGATATCGCGCCGACAACAAGGCGTCCGGAGGAAAGGCAGTCAGATGAGCGGCAAGCTGCGCGAAGCCGAAATGCACCCCTCAGCCACGGTCATGCCCTTGCCTTCGCGGTTGGCTGCGAATGCGGCGGAGGATGGCCATGGGGTGGTGCGCAATCCCGGGATGGCGCTGGATCTGGGTTTTGTCGAATCGATGCGCAGCGTCAACCGCTCGGCGCTTGAGCGGCGGGTCGGCACGCTGACCAAAAGACGCTCGATCAAGGCCGACAACCAGGCGGCCTGGCTGCTCAGGTCGATCTCGCTGATGGACCTGACGACGCTGAACTCCAACGACACCGACGAGCGTGTGCGCCGTCTCTGCGCCAAGGCGGTTTACCCGCTGCGGCGCGATCTGGTCGAGGCCTTGGGGCTGGGCGACACCGTGATCCGGCCGGCCGCCGTCTGCGTCTACCATCCGTTCGTCGCGACCGCCGTCGATGCGGTGAAGGGCACCGGCATCCATGTGGCTGCGGTGTCGACCGCCTTCCCGCACGGACTTGCGCCGCTGTCGACCCGTATTGCCGAGATTGAGGCTTCGGTTGCCGACGGTGCCGACGAGATCGACGTCGTCATCCCGCGCGGCCTGGTGTTCGGCGCCAGGTGGCAGGAGCTCTATGACGAGATCAAGGCCTTCCGCGCTGCCTGCGGTGAGGCCCATCTCAAGGTCATTTTGGGAACCGGCGATCTCGCGACTTTGCGCAATGTGACGCTCGCCTCGATGGTGGCGATGATGGCGGGCGCCGATTTCATCAAGACCTCGACCGGCAAGGAAAGCGTCAACGCCACGCTGCCCGTTGGCCTCGCCATGGTCCGCGCCATCCGCGCCTATCACGAGCAGACCGGTTATCTCATCGGCTTCAAGCCGGCCGGCGGCATCTCGACCGCAAAAGTCTCGCTCGACTGGCTGGTGCTGATGAAGGAAGAGCTCGGCCGGGAGTGGCTCGAGCCCGAACTGTTCCGCTTCGGTGCATCGAGCCTATTGACCGACATCGAACGCCAGCTCGAGCACCATGTCAGTGGCCGCTACTCGGCCAATCATCGCCACGCCATGGCATGAGGGCTACGCCCCTTACCCTCCCCCTTGTGGGGAGGGTCGCGCCGCAGGCGCGGGGTGGGGGTGAAGCCCGACAGCAGACCAGTTTTCGTACGTGTAACCGATCAACGACCCCCACCCGGCCCTTCGGGCCACCCTCCCCACAAGGGGGAGGTAAGGGAGAGCCTCTCATGAACATCCTCGAACGATACCACGCCATGGATTATGCCCCCGCACCCGAGGCCCGCAGCGAGGCCGATGCCTGGCTGGCCGGCCGTGACTTTGCGAAGTCGCTGTTCATCGCGGGCGACTGGCGCGCTGCATCAGGTGACAAGACCTTCGACACCGAAGATCCCTCAGATGGCAAGCTGCTCGCCAAGGTCTCCGATGCCTCTGCCGCCGACATCGAGACGGCGGTGGCAGCAGCGCGCAAGGCGCTGCCCAAGTGGAGCGCTGCCTCAGGCTACGAGCGCGCCAAGGTGCTTTATGCCATCGGCCGGGCCATGCAGCGCCACCAGCGCCTGTTTGCCGTGCTCGAATCCCTCGACAACGGCAAGCCGATCCGCGAAAGCCGCGACATCGACGTGCCGCTGGCGATCCGCCACTTCATCCACCATGCCGGCTGGGCCCAAGCGCTCGATCGTGAATTCCCCGGCCGCAAGCCAGCCGGCGTCGTCGGCCAGATCATCCCGTGGAACTTTCCGCTGCTGATGCTCGCCTGGAAGATCGCCCCCGCTCTCGCCACCGGCTGCACCGTAGTGCTGAAGCCGGCCGAGTTCACGCCGCTGACGGCCATTCTCTTCGCCGAGATCTGCGAGCGCGCCGGCGTGCCCAGGGGCGTGGTCAACATCGTCCAGGGCGGACCCGAGGCAGGCGCTGCGATCGTCAACCATGCCGGCATCGACAAGATCGCCTTCACCGGCTCGTCGGAGGTCGGAAAAATCATCCGCAAGGCGACCGCCGGCAGTGGCAAGAAGCTGTCGCTGGAGCTTGGCGGCAAGTCGGCCTTCATCGTCTTTGAGGATGCCGATCTCGACAGCGCCGTCGAAGGTCTTGTCGACGGCATCTGGTTCAACCAGGGCCAGGTCTGCTGCGCCGGTTCTCGTCTGCTGGTGCAGGAAAGCGTCGCCGACGCCTTCATCGCCAAGGTCAAGACGCGCATGAGCCGCCTGCGCGTCGGCGCGCCATTGGACAAGAACACCGACATCGGCCCGCTGGTAGACAAGACCCAACTCGACCGGGTCAGGCGGCTTGTCGAGGAGGGTGCGAAACAGGGCGCGGTCTGCTGGCAGCCCGACCAGGACGTGCCCTCTACCGGCTATTACCACCTGCCGACGCTGGCGACCGGTGTCGCTCCGGCCAACATCCTTGCCCAGGAAGAAGTATTCGGCCCGGTGCTCGCCACCATGAGCTTCCGCAATAGCGAAGAGGCGGTCGAACTCGCCAACAACACCCGTTACGGCCTTGCCGCATCGGTGTGGAGCGAAAACGTCAATCTCGCCCTGCATGTCGCCCCGCAGCTCAAGGCCGGCGTGGTCTGGATCAACGGCACCAACATGTTTGACGCGGCCTGCGGCTTCGGCGGCTATCGCGAGTCAGGTTTCGGCCGCGAGGGCGGGCGCGAGGGGCTGGAGGAGTATCTGGCGCCGAACGAACCGCATGGTCCCGTCATCAAACAGGCTTCGGCACCGAAGCAGGCCGCGCGCGACAATGGCGAGAGCCACGGCATCGACCGCACCGCAAAGCTGTTCATATCAGGCAAGCAGGTCCGCCCCGACGGCAATTATTCGCGTCCCGTTCTGACACCGAAGGGCAAGCTCGCAGGCGAGGTCGGCCTCGGCAGCCGCAAGGACATCCGCGACGCGGTCTCGGCGGCTCGTGCCTGCAAGGCCTGGCCGGAGGCGACCGCCTACAACCGGGCGCAGGTGCTCTATTATCTCGCCGAGAACCTGTCGGGCCGCACTGAGGACTTCACCGCCCGCATCGTCGAGCTGACCGGCGCCAGCCACAAGGTCGCGAAAGCCGAGGTCGAGCAGTCGATCGAGCGGCTGTTCTATTATGCCGGCATGGCCGACAAGTTCGAGGGTCGGGTGCACCAGCCGCCGGCCCGCACCGTGACCTTGGCGCTGCACGAGCCTGTCGGGGTCATCGGCATCGTTGCCTCAGACGAGGCGCCGCTGCTCGGTCTGATCTCGCTGCTCGCCCCCGCACTCGCCATGGGCAACACGGTGGTGCTGGTGCCGTCGACCACCGCACCGCTTGTCGCCACCGACCTCTATCAGGTGATCGAATATTCCGACGTGCCGGCAGGCGCGATCAACATCGTCACCGGCCACACCGCGGAACTCACGGCAGTGCTCGCCAAGCACGACGACGTCGACGGCCTGTGGGTCGTCGCCGAGGCCGATATCTGCGCCAAGGCTGAAGCTGAATCGACCGGCAATCTCAAGCGCGTCTGGACCGGTCACGGCCGCAGCCTCGACTGGCCGACAGCCCAGGGCGAGCCCTTCCTGCGCCGTGCTGTCGAGGTCAAGAACGTCTGGGTGCCATACGGGGATTGAGGGGAACAAGCGAGTAGCGAGTAGCGAGTAGCGAATAGGGATCAGAGCCGTTGCCCTATTCCCTATTCCCTATTCCCTATTCGCTATTCGCCCTCAACTTATCTTCGTCAGCAGTTGCAGCAGCGTTTCCGCATCCTTCGCAGACAGTGGCGAAAGCGTCTCATCGCTGATCGCCTTTGCCAGCGGCACAAGCTCTTCTATGGCGCGGCGCCCCTCGTCGGTCAGGTTGACCTGAAGCCGGCGTTTGTCGACCTCATGCTTGCTGAGCCGCACCAGTCCGCGTGCCGCCAGCCGGTCAATCACACCTTTGACCGTCGCCGCGTCCATGGCGATCATGTTGCCAAGCTGGTTTTGCGACGTCTCGCCGACATCGTGCAGCTTGGCGAGCGCAGCGAACTGCGGCGGCGTCAGGTCGCTGATGTGCGACGCGAAGATCGCGACATGGCGCTGGTTTGCCTTGCGCAGGATGAAACCGATCTGCCCCTGGACCTGGTAGTCGCCTTCACTGGGGTTCGGGCTCATCGCAAGCCGTCCCAGGCCTTGATGTCGGAGGCCTTCAATCCACCCATGCGGTCGTGAATGCGCGGCCCCGAGGTCATGACCAGCGCGAAGACGATTTCGTCGGGGCGCGGGCCGTCGGGAACGCCGACCTCCATGGCATCGAAATGGCTGCGCACATAGGCCGCGTTGATATGGCCGATCGGCACGTCGAGCCGCGCGCCGAAGGCGCCGAGCTTCTTGGCCGAGGGGACGATCGCCTTGGCCTCGCCGAGCCGTTCGCGCATGGCGTAGCCGCCGGGCACGTGCCACAGCGCGCCATGTTCAAGTTCGCCCGCCGAGCCGACGATGGCGCCCTTGCCATAGCCGTCGATGGCCTTCGCATCGCCGCCTAGGGCCGCGATCAACCTGTCGCTCAGCATCAGCCCGAGGGGTTTCAGATCCTCCATCGCGCTTTGCAGATCCTCGACATAGCGGCCGGCGAACGGGTTCTTCACCACCGCGAGCGCTGCCGCCCGTCGTCGTGGGACATGCGCGGGCGGCCCTCCGTCGTGAAGGATTTCCTCGATGGTCACGGCGATCTTGCGGATCGGAAAATCAGGCATGGACAGGAACCCCCCTTGTCACACCACCGGTTACGGCAAGCTCATGCGTGCCGCTTATGCGGTTTCGGCCTCCTAGGTATAGAACTGCAGTCTGGATTGACCCTTGCCGCCGCAAGGTTTCGGCAACTGAAAATCCCGCATCGAGCGCCAATTCGATTTCTTCAGGGGCGAGCGGGTCGACATTCGTGGTGACCAGCCGGTCGCCAAGGTCGTTGTCGGGAGCGAGGTCTCGTGCAGGCTTGCGCTGGATGGCCGGGTGCCCGGGCAGATCGACGGCGTTGGCGATCATTGTCGCCGCCGCGTCGGCTGCGGCTCCGTTCCGCGCCAGCACCGTCACCGCATCGGCGATGCCGAGCGAAAAGCTGCGCCCACACCAGCCGCTGGTGGCGATGCCGCGCACTGCATATTCCGCCCGGATCGTCAGCCGGTCGGCAAGACCGTGCCGTGTGCCGGCAATCGCTACCGAAATCTCTTGGCCCGGCGCGATATGCAAGGCGATGTCGCCGCCATTGTTGACATAAGCGCGGTCTAGCCTGCGCCCGGCGACCATCGCCGCCATCATCTCGTCGGCGACCGAGCCGGCGACGGCGGCCATCGGCGTGATGAACTGCCTGGCCAGCGGTGCGACAGCCGCCTCCATGCGCCGCGCCGTCGAGCCAAAGAAGTGTCGGGGCGTTGTCGAAGCCGGGCGGCGCAACTCGGCGAGTTCCCCGACAAGCTCAGGCAGGATCGTCTCGAAACGCGCTGCGGCCTGGCGATAGGCTGCCTGCAGCTCTTCGGGATCGCCGAAAGCCTCGACGATCAGGTCGATGGGGCCGTGGTTGAAGTGCAGGCGCTGGCGGTCGGGCAGCCAGGAGATCTCGGGGCCATTCATGGCAACCCGCCCGGCGCCATCAGGCGCAATTGCGCCAGTGGTGGCCAGGGGTTGTCTGTCCCGGCCGATCCAGTCGCCCGCTCGTTGAAATATTCGCCGCCACGCGCCATCACGTCGTCGACGCTCCTGATCTCGCTTTCGTAGCCGCCAAGCGCCAGGTAGTCGTCGCGCCGCAGGGTGAATTCGATCGGCGCCACCAGCGCCGGGGTCGGCACATAGCCAAAGGCGTTGTCAGGCACGCGGGTGACGTCGACCATCAAGGTGATGCCGCCACCGGGCCAGACATAGACCGGCGCGCCGCCGACGGTCACGTAGGTTCTCAGGCCTTGCACCGAACGCGTCAGGTTGACCGGGTTTTCCGTTACCCCGGCACGCAGGCTGCCGCCGGCGCCGCCGATGAACAGAACCGTACACAAAGCCAGCTCACAATTTTCCTCGATCAGCCCGACCGATTTGCGCAACCGCTCCGGAAATGGCTTTTCGACCGGCTTCAGATCGTCGTCGAGCTCGTAATAGGCGAACTGCTCGCCGGTGGTGGACACCATCAGCAGCGACAGGCCGGGCCGCGCGCCCTTGCTGCCATTCCACGCGCCGAGGATGGCCAACGGATCGGAGATCGATGTGCCGCCCCAGCCAAGGCCGGGCTCCGACACCTTGAAATAGCGCCCCGGCGTCGAGCGGCGGCCGAGGATCCTGATCCCGGTCGCCTGCCAGCCCAGCACCTTGCCGGCCTGGTGTTCGGAAACGACGCCGGTGATATGGTCGTCGACCACCACCACCTCGTCGACGAGCCCGCGCCATTGCGTGGCGAACATGCCGATGGTCGCCGAGCCGCAGCCGACGCGCATGCGATGCTCCGCTGTGCCGTCGATGATGGGCGGCTTGCCGGCCTCGACCACGATCGTCGCGCCGCCGTCGATACTGAGCTCGACAGGCTTCTTGTTGCACAGGTCGAGCAGCGTGTCGCAGGTCACCCGGCCTTCCGACTTGGAGCCTCCGGTCAGGTGATGCACGCCGCCGAGCGACAGCATCTGCGAGCCGTACTCGCCCGTCGTCACATGGCCGACAGCCTCGCCCTTTGCGCGCACGGTCGCCGTCTCGGGACCAAGGTGGCGGTCGGTGTCGATCTTCACCTTGACGCCGCAGTAGGAGAAGATGCCCTCGGTCACGACGGTGACGAGATCGACGCCCTCGACCTCCTGGCTGACGATGAAAGGTGCCGGCTTGTAGTCGGGATAGGTGGTGCCGGCGCCGATAGCGGTGACAAAGCGCCGACCGGTGTTGACCAGTTGTCCGTCCCACGCCTCGTTGCCAAACGGCACGACGGCAGCGCTGTTCTCGACCGCGTAGTCGAGGATGCGGACGGGATCGGCGCGCACGATGCGTCCGCCGAAATTGCCGTAGCGGTCGCAGGCGCCGGTGCGGCCCTCGGCGATGTAGCACATGACCGGACATGCGTCGCAGCGCAGCTTTTCGTCTGCTTGCCGGTCGCCTGGTTCATGAGTCTCGAAACGTTCGGAGAGCTCGTTCATCGACGTGCCTCCTCCATTGCCGCTAGTATCCGCGAGGGCGTTGTTGGCACCCTGGTCATCGTAACGCCGGTGGCGTGGCGGATGGCGTTGAGGATCGCCGGTGCCGTCGGGATCAGCACGTGCTCGCCCAAACCCTTGGCGCCAAAGGGTCCTTCCGGGTCCGGAACTTCCACCAGTATGGTCTCGATCGGCGGTACGTCGCCGATCGTCGGGATGAGATAGTCGTGCAGGTTTTCGGTTCGGCCGGGAATATACTCTTCCATCAGCGCCATGCCGATGCCCTGGGCGATGCCGCCTTCGATCTGGCCCTCGGCGAGAAGCGGGTTGATCGCCTTGCCGACATCATGCGCGGCGGTGATCTTGATCAGCTTGACCGTGCCCAGCGCGAGATCGACCTCGAGCTCGGCGATCTGGGCGCCATAGCCATAGACCGCATAGGGCTTGCCCTGGCCCTTGGCATCGAGCGGCGCGGTTGGCGGGTCGTAGCTCTCCTCGGCTGCAAAGACGAAGCCATCCTTGTCCGTTTCAAGCTGCGTCAGGTCGATACGGCGTCGTTCGCCGCCTTCGTGCACGAGCAGCAACCCACGCTGCAGCAATTGCAGCGATGCCTCGTCCGAGACATTGGCGTAGCGCAGGACCGTGTCGCGCAGCGCCCTTGCTGCTTTTTCCGCCGCCTTACCCGAAACATAGGTCTGGCGCGACGCCGAGGTCTTGCCGGCGTCAGGCGTGATCGCCGTGTCGGCACCTTTCAGCACGAAATCGCCGAGCGGCAGGCCGAGCGCGTCGGCGGCGATCTGGGCGATGACTGTGTTCGAGCCCTGGCCGATGTCGACAGCGCCCTGGTGCAGCACGGCCTTGCCGTCGGGCGAGATGCCGAGCTTGATTGTCGAGGGGTTGGGCAGCGAGGTGTTGCCGCAGCCATACCAGCACGAGGCGATGCCGACGCCGCGCTTGGTTGTGCTGTTGGTCGCGTTGAAGGCATCAGCTTCGGAAAGCGCGCGTGTCCAGTGCGAGGCAAGCGCCTTGAGGCATTCTCCAATGCCGACACCCGCTTCCAGCCGCTGTCCTGTCACTGTTTCGGAGCCGTTCCGAAGCGTATTCCTCAAGCGAAAATGCAGCCGGTCGATGCCAAGCTTTTCCGCCAGTTCGTCATAGAGCGTCTCCTGCATCAATGTCGCCTGGGGCACGCCAAAGCCACGGAACGCGCCCGACACCGGCCCGTTGGTGTGGATTGCGCGGGCGACGGCGCGATAGTTCGGCGTGGCATAGGGGCCCGATGCGTGCACCGGTACCCGGTTGGCGACGGTCGGGCCGAAGCTGGCATAGGCGCCGGTGTTGAATTCGCCCGAAAACACCATGCCGCGGATGGTGCCGTCAGCGTCGGCACCGATCGTCGCCTGCATCGACGCCGGATGGCGCTTGGTGGTCGAGGCCATCGATTCCTGGCGCGTATAGGCCAGCGCCGCCGCCCTGCCGGTCTTGAGCGCCACCAGCCCGATCAGCGGCTGCAGCGAGATGTCGATCTTCGAGCCGAAGCCGCCGCCGGTTGCCGTCGGCACGATACGCAGCTTTTCTGGCGCTAGGCCCAGGATACGGGCAGTGTCGTCGCGGTCCATGTGTGGCGCCTGGGTGCAGGCGACGATGGTCAGCGTGTCGCCGTCGAAAAAAGCATAGCCGGCTTCCGGCTCGATATAGGCATGCTCGACATAGGACGTCTCCATGCTGCCCGAGACCACGCACGCGGCTTCAGCCAAGGCATTTTCCGGCTCACCGCGCTCGACCAATCCGCGCACCAGAAGATTGCGAGGTCGGTTGGCATGGACAAGTGCCGCGCCTTCCGCCTGGGCGCCAGCCGGTTCCAGCGACGCCGGCAATTCACGCCAATCGACAGGAAATGCGGCGATGTCCAGATCGCGCGCCGCCCAGCCTTCGCAGGCCACCAGCGCCACCGCTTCGCCGCGGAAGCGGGTCTCGCCCTCGGCCAGCGCCGGCTGGTCGGCAAAAGGCGGGATGACGCCAAAACTGTTGATGCCGGGGATGTCCCTGGCGGTGAAGACTGCAACGACGCCGGTGTTGGCGGCGACATAGGCATGAAGATCGCCGAACGAAAACGCAGAGCGGTGATGCGGCGAACGGATGACCAGCACCGACAAGGCATCAGCGGGAAATGAATCGCCGCCGAATTGTTCGGAGCCTGTCACCTTGGGAATGCCGTCGAGCCTGACGGGGGAGGCGCCTACAGCGGCACCGGCCGGCGGCAGGCGGAAGTCGAAGGGTTTGGATAACGTCCGCCCCTCTGGCCCGCCGGCCATCTCCCCCTCAAGTGGGGAGATTAGCCAATCGCCGCCGTCGGAGCTGCTGATCTCCCCTCTGGTGGGGGAGATGGCCGGCAGGCCCGAGGGGGGCAACATGAAGCGCCACGCCTCCATCACCGCTTCAATGATCTTGCGGTAGCCGGTGCAGCGGCACAAAACCCCGCCGAGTGCGTCTTGCACCTGCTGTTCGCTCGGCCGTGGCGTGTGTTCCAGCAGTGGGGTCGCGGTCACCAGCAGTCCGGGCGTGCAGATGCCGCATTGTGCTGCGCCATGGGCTAGGAACGAAGCCTGCAGCGCCGACAGTTTGCCATTGCTCAATCCTTCGATGGTGCGGATCGAGGCGCCCTCGACCGACGCCATCGGCAACAGGCAAGCGCAGACCGGCTCGCCGTCCATGAGCACGGTGCAGGCGCCGCAGTCGCCGGCGTCGCAACCCACCTTGGTGCCCGTCAGCCCGAGCTCGTCGCGCAGCACCGACGACAGCCGCCGCATCGGCGCGGCGGTTACCGACATGACGGCGCCGTTGACTGTGAAGTTGATGGGCGCCCGGTCGCTTTTCATGCCGCCGCCCGTTTCTGCGAGCCGCCGGCGGCCTGCAGCAAGGCCCGCGTCACGATCTCGCGCGCCGCACTTCGCCTGTACCCGGCGCTGCCGCGCACGTCGTCGATCGGCGATAATTCATCCAGCCCTGCGGCTTGGACGGTCGCTTCAATGGCTTCCGGCCCTTGCCCGGCAAGCGAAGCTTCCAGGAGGCGCAGGCGTTGCGCCACCGCGGAGCAGGAACCCACTGAAATCGCCGCGCTGGCGATCCGTCCTTGGCCGTCGAGCACGACCCTTGCCGCCGCCATGGCAATCGAGATGACGAGATAGCGCCGCGCGCCCAGTTTGACGAAGGCCGAACGACCGGCAGTGCTGGCCTTGGGAATGCGCAGCGCCGTCACCAGTTCGTCCTCCCGCAGCTTTGTTTGGCGGTTGCCGACGATGAATTCGCCAAGCGGCAGGATGCGCAGCTCGTGACGCGACCGCAGCTCGACTTCGGCGTCGAGGATCATCAGCGGTGGCACGCCATCCGCCGCCGGGGACGCATTGCATATGTTGCCGGCTACCGAAGCGACGTTCTGGATCTGGATCGAGCCGACCTCGCGCGCCGCCTGTTTCAGCGCCTCGAAGGCCGGCGGCAGGGGCGCCCTGTCGACCTCAGCCCAGCTTGTCCGCGCCCCGATGATGAAATGGCTGTCGCTTTCGGCGATGCCGCGCAGTGCGTCGATGCCATTGATATCGATTACATCATGTTGCAACGGCCGGTTGCCCAGGGCGGGATAGAAGTCGGTTGCGCCCGCCAGAATGCGCCACGAACCTTCGCTGAGCAGCGCCAGCGCTTCGTCGAGCGTCTTGGGTTTCGCGTAACGGGTCACGCAATGCCTCCCGGCAGGAGCCGGACATTTTCATTCGTACACAAGTGATAACCTGCCGTGACCTTTTGTCAAAGCCTGGCTTTACTTCGCCGGATCACTTCCCGGCGCGGATTGCGCCGCGCCAAGTTGGTGGTTGACGCAAGGCGCCTTCTGGACGAATTTCGGCGGCCCGCCACCGAGGCGGTACCGAAACCAGCATGGGGGCCCCATGGCCACGGACGCGCTCGTCGTCGTCGATCTGCAAAACGACTTCTGCCCCGGCGGCGCGCTTGCCGTGAACGGGGGCGACGAGATCATTCCGCTGGTCAACGATCTCATCCGCAACGCCGAGCACGTCATGCTGACCCAGGACTGGCATCCGGCCGGTCATTCGAGCTTCGCTTCCAGCCACCCGGGCAAGCAGCCGTTCGAAAGCGTTCGCATGTCCTATGGCCCTCAGACCCTGTGGCCGGACCATTGCATCCAGGGCAGCCGCGGCGCCGACTTCCACTCAGGGCTTGCCTGGGCCAAGGCCGAACTGGTCATCCGCAAGGGCTTTCGCCTCGGCATCGACAGTTATTCGGCATTTTTCGAAAACGACCGCTTTACCCCGACCGGTCTTGCCGGCTACCTGCGCGAACGCGACGTCGCCTCCATAACCCTTGTCGGTCTCGCCACCGATTTCTGCGTCGCCTATTCGGCGCTCGATGCGGTCAAGCACGGTTTCGCCACCACGGTGCGCCTCGATGCGTGCCGCGCGATCGATCTGAACGGCTCCCTCGACATGATGATCGGCAAGATGCGCGACGCTGGCGTCAAGCTGGTCTAGCTATCCGATCTCGGCAGTGCCCGGCTGCGCCGCCGACACGACGAATTTGAAAAGAATGTCCGGCGCATACGCCGGCACCGAGGGGACAGTATGAAGAGTTCGCGTCCTGCGGCCGCGTCATTGGCGCTGGCCTGTCTGCTTGTAAGTGCGGATTCGGCACTGGCAACCGAGCAAGGGTTGCCTGGCGCGTCGATGTCGCTGTGGTGGGCGTTGCCCTTTGCGGGGTTGCTGCTCTCCATTGCCACGGGGCCGCTGCTTTACCCGCATGTCTGGGAGCACCACTATGGCAAGATCACTGCCGGCTGGGCCGCCCTGGTCGTGGCGCCGCTGGCGCTGTTTTTCGGTTTCGACGTCTCAGTTGGAGCGGTGCTGCACACGCTTTTGCTCGAATACATGTCCTTCATCATCCTGCTTTTTGCCCTGTTCACCATTTCGGGCGGCATTCTTGTGGCAGGCAACATCCAGGGCACGCCGCTGGTCAATGCCGGGTTTTTGCTGATCGGCGCGTTGCTCGCCTCGGTCGTCGGCACCACCGGCGCGTCGATGATCATGATCCGCCCCGTCATCCGCGCCAACGACAACCGGCCGTTCAACGCTCATGTCGTCGTCTTTTTCATCTTCCTGGTGTCCAACATCGGCGGTTCGCTGACACCGTTGGGCGATCCGCCACTGTTTGTCGGTTTCCTGCGCGGCGTCGATTTCTTCTGGACCACCGCCAACCTCTGGCGCGAGACGATTTTTGTCGGCGGCCTCGTGCTTGCCGCCTTCCTTGTGGCCGACTGGTTTTTTCATAGCCGCGAGCTCGGCCGGCCCAAGATCAAGGACCCGACCCCGCACTCAAAGGTTCGCATCCGCGGCCTCGCCAATATCGTGCTCCTGGCTGGCGTCATCGGCGCCATCTTGCTGTCGGCATCGTGGAAGCCCGGCGTCGCCTTCACCATCCAGGGGGTCGCGGTCGAACTGCAGAACCTCGTTCGCGACGCCATCATTATCGTTCTGGCCGTCGTCTCGCTCGCCGTCACGCGCAAGGAGTACCGCGCCGCCAACGGTTTTTCCTGGGGCCCGATAACAGAGGTGGCGAAGTTGTTTGCCGGCATCTTCATCTGCATCGTGCCGGTCATCGCCATCCTGCGCGCCGGCCTCGACGGCGCCTTCGCACCGCTCGTCGCTTTGGTCACGGGTCCGGCGGGCGAACCCGACAACCTCGCCTATTTCTGGTTGACCGGTGCCCTGTCGTCGTTCCTCGACAATGCGCCGACCTATCTGGTGTTTTTCGAACTGGCCGGCGGCGATCCGCAGGCGCTGATGACGACCTTCGCCACGACGCTGGTGGCGATCTCGGCAGGTGCGGTGTTCATGGGCGCCAACACCTATATCGGCAACGCGCCCAACTTCATGGTCTATGCCATCGCCAGGGAGAGCGGGGTCAGGATGCCGGGCTTCTTCGGCTACATGCTGTGGTCGGGCGCGGTGCTGATCCCGACCTTCCTGATCGCGGGCTTCGTGTTCTTCGGTTGAGGGCGGACTGGCAAGCTTTGGCGATGAAAATGGGGCCGGCGCAGACCCCCACCCCTAACCCCTCCCCACAAGGGGGAGGGGAACCATTTCGCTTATCGCCAGGAACTGTCGTTAAGCGGCTGCGCTGCAAAATTCCCCTCCCCCTTGTGGGGAGGGGTTAGGGGTGGGGGTAAGGTTGCACGCGACTGTCCTGCCTGTTGCATCTATGAGACGCACGTTCAGCTAACCCACCCCGACATAGCGCCTGACCATTTCAGGATCCTCGCGCAGCCGCCCCACGTCCACCGTCTCACGGTTGCGGCCGTTTTCGATGAAGGCGACACGGTCGGCCACCGACAGCACGGCGTCGACACGCTGCTCGACGAGGATGGTCGACACCCCGCGCTCGCGTAAGCCCGCCACGGTCTCGCGGATTTTGGCGATCATCGACGGCATCAGGCCTTCGGTCGGCTCGTCGAGCAGCAGAACCTCGGGTTCGAGGCACAGCGCCCGCGCCATCGCCAGCATCTGCTGCTCGCCGCCGGACAGCGTGCCGGAGCGCTGCTTCAGCCGCTCGCGCAGGACCGGGAACAGGTCGAGCACGCTTTCCCGCACCGCCTTGCCCTTGTTGCGTGTCATCAGGCCGATCTCGATGTTTTCGGCGACGCTCAGCTCGGCAAACAGGCGCCGGCCCTGCGGCACATAGGCGATGCCTGCCCGTGGCACCTCATGCGCTGGCAGTTCGGTCAATTCCCGCGCGCCGAGCTTGATCGAGCCAGCGCGGGCCGGCACCAGCCCCATGATCGTCTTCAGCGTTGTGGTCTTGCCGGCGCCATTGCGGCCGAGCAGGCACAGCACCTCGCCCTTGCGCAGGTCGAGGTCTAGGCCGTGCAGCACCTGCACTTCGCCGTAAAAGCAGTCGAGACCTGCGATCGTCAGCGCGACACTCATGCGCCTGCCTCCTGCACGGTGCCGAGATAGGCTTCCTGCACGGCGGCATTGGCGCGGATCTCGGCCGGGCTGCCTTCAGCCAGGATCTTGCCGGCATTGAACACGGTGATGCGCCGGGCCAGTTCCATCACCACCTGCATATTGTGCTCGATCACAAGCACGGTCGCGTCGCTGGCGATCTCGCGCACCAGGGCGATAAAGTTTTCGATCTCGCCGTCCGAAAGGCCCTGCGTCGGCTCGTCTAGGATCAGCAGCCGTGGCTTGAGCGCCAGCCCCATCGCCACTTCGAGCAGCCGCTGGTGGCCGTAGGCCAGGGCGCCGGCCTGCTCATGCGCCCGGCTGGCCAGCCCGACGCGCTCCAGCGCCTCCATCGCGCCTTGTCGCACGACCCCGCGCGAACGCCCGTCGGTCAGCGTGCGCTGCACCGGCAGGGCGACGTTGTCGTAGGCGCTGAGATTGGCGAAGACGCTGGTGATCTGGAACGTATAGGCGATGCCACGCCGGACCCTGAGATGCGCCGGCATGTCGGTGATGTCCTCGCCGTCGAAGACGATGCGGCCGGAGGTTGGCGCGTAGCGGCCGCAGACGAGGCTGACGAAGGTGGTCTTGCCAGCACCATTGGGGCCGATCACCGCCCGGATCTCGCCCGGCTCGAGCGAGAAATCGACATTGTCGACGGCGCGCAGGCCGCCGAAATGGCGCGACAGGCCCTTGGTGGTCAAAAGCACAGTCATGGCAGCCACCCGAGCCAGCGTTCGCGCATCGTGCCGAGCACGCCTTTGCGGAACCAGAGCACCAACAGGATCAGCATGGCGCCGACCACCAGCATGTAGGCCGAGGTGTAGCCGCTGGTGATGTCGATGACGTAGTACATGAACAGCGTGCCGAGCAGCGGGCCGAGCGTTGTCGCGGCACCGCCGAGCAGCACCCAGAGCAGCGGCAGGATCGAGTATTGCACCGAGGCGAAGGTCGAGCCGACATAGCCGAACAGCAATGCATAGGCGGCACCCGCTGCGGCGCAGATGACGCCCGAGGTCACGACCGCCACCAGCTTGTTGGCGAAGGTGTCGTAGCCGAGCATCTTCGTCCGCTCCTCGTTCTCGCGGATGGCGACGAGCACGCGGCCATGGCGCGAGCGGACGATGGCGAGCGTGGCGAAGAGTGTTGCCGCAAAAAGCGCCACCGCCATCAGATAGCGCGTCGTTGGGTTGGTCAGGTCGAGTGTTTCGCTGCCGAGCGTGATCTGTCGCGTCTGCTGCTGCAGCACCAGCCCTTCGTCGCCGCGGGTCCATTCGCCGAAATAGAGCGTGGTCAGGTAAAACACCTGGGCAAACATCATCGTCACGATCATGAAGGCGACGCCCGATGTCCTGAGCGCCAGCAGGCCAACGACCAGCGCCACCACGAAGCCCGCGCCAATTCCTCCGGCAAATGCCGCCGGCACGCCCCAGCCGAGATGATAGAGCGGCAGGCCCGCGCCATAGAGCCCGGCGGCGAAGAACATCGCGTGGCCGAGGCTGAGCAGGCCGACATAGCCGAACAGCAAATTGTAGCCCATCGCAAAGACGGCGAGCACCAGCACCCGCGCCAGCACGCCATGATGATATTCGGGCAGGATGAAATTGAGCGCGACGAGCACGGCTATGACCGCCGCATGCAACGCATAGACCTTGGCTGTCGTGTCGTCGCCGCTCATTTCGCCGCCGTTCCGAACAGGCCTTGCGGGCGAAACACCAGCACCATGGCAACGACGAGCGTGGCGATGATCTTGGCCAGCGTCGGCGAGAAGAACACCGAGATGATGCCGTCGGAGACGCCGATCAGCAGGGCGGCGATGACCGTGCCGCGCAGCGAGCCGAGCCCGCCGATGATGACGACGATGAACGACAGCAGCAGCGGGTCGAGGCCCATCAGATAATGCGCCTGCTGGATCGGCACGATCAGCACCGCGGCGATGGCCGCGAGCATGGCGCCGAGTGCGAATACCGCCCCATAGACGCGCCCGACCGGGATGCCGAAGGCAAGTGCCGTCTCGCGGTCATATTGCGTTGCCCGCATGATCAGGCCGATGCGGGTGCGGGTCAGCACGAACCAGGTGGCAAGCAGCAAGAGTGCGGAGGCGGCGATGATCGACAGCTTGTAGCCGGAATAGCCGAACCAGGGCAGCTGGATGCGGTAGCTGAACGGCGGCGTCACCGGCCGTGCTTCGGGGCCGTAGAAGGTCAGCGCCAGCTGCTGGATGATGTAGAGCAGGCCGATGGTGGCGACGATCGTCGCTTCGGGATTGTATTCGATGCGGCGCAGCACCAGCCGCTCGGCGATCCAGGCGATGGCGCCGACGATCAGCGGCGACAGCACCAGTGCGAGCGCGAAGCCGAGTGCTGGATTTCCGCTGATGGCTGACGTGATCGCCCAGGCAAGCACCGCGCCGAGCATGAAGAACTCGCCATGCGCGACATTGACGATGCGCATGACGCCGAACACCAGCGACAGCCCAAGCGCTGTCAACGCCAGCACCGCCGAGGTGACCAGGCCTTCGAGAGTGGCGAGCAGGAGATGCGGGAAGAAGGCCATTCAGGGGCGGCGTCCTTACCCTCCCCCTTGTGGGGAGGGTGACCGCGCAGCGGTCGGGTGGGGGTATGGGGCTAGGGCTGTTGTAGACGACCCCCACCCCGGCGCGTTCCGCTCCGACCCTCCCCACAAGGGGGCGGGTGGAGGTCGCACCCTCACAGCGGCTGCGTCGTGTAGTCCGCTTCCGGCTCGTACAAACCGTCCTCGATCGAGGTCCGGTGCACGACGTTGAGCTTGCCGCCTTCGACCTTGGAGATGTTCTGGTGGCCGAAGACCTGGTGGATCTTGCCGTTGAACTTCTTGTCGCCCTGGGGATGCTCGGGGCCTTCCTTGAACTCGGTCAGCGCCTCGGTCGCCTCGACAAGCTTGGCGCGGTCCTCGGGGCCCTTGTAGCCGGAATCCTCCATCGCCTTTTTGATGACGTAGAGCGTTTCCCAGCAGCCGAACATATGGGCAGCGGTCGACACGTCCTTGGCGTCTGTCGTCGACGCGCCGTTGTCGTCGATGCCGACGGCCGCGCGATAGGCCTTCTGCGCTTCGCTGTCATTGGCCTGGGCGTAGCGCGGCGAGCCTTCCCAGAAATGGCTGCCGTCGAGGAATTCGAGGCCTGGGCTGTTGATGTCGACGGCCTCGAGCGAGTCGATGAAGCCGAACAGCTTCGGCTTGTTCGAGCCGTAGAACTCGCCCAGTTCCTTGACGAAGGTGAGCACGCCCGGTCCGACCATGACGTGGTACAGCACCTCGGTGTCGGCGGGGATCTGCGGCAGGTATTTGGTGAACGAGCTTTCGGTCGGCGGGATCGGGATCTGCGCCACCACCTCGCCGCCCTGCGCCTTGATGGCGGGTGCGAAATAGTCGCGGTGATCGTAGCCGAACGCGTAGTCCGGATAGATCATCGTTACCTTCTTGCCGAGGTTGGCAGCGACCCATGGCGCGACCGAGGTGACCTGCGAACGCACGTCGGTGATGCCGGGCTGGAACACCCAGCGGTTCAGCTTGCCCGAGGCGACGTGGTAGCCTTCGCTGACGACGTAATAGGGGATCTTGAGCTCGCCGGCTGTCGGCGCCGAGCCGACGACGACGTGCGAAAACAGCGTGCCGAAGACGATGTCGGTCTTGTGCTGGGAGGCGAACTTGGCAACCACCTCGGCGCCGCGCTTGGGGTCGGTGCCGTCATCCTCGACGATGATCTCGATCGGGCGGCCGTTGATGCCACCGGCTTCGTTGATCAGCTTGACCGCGGCGGTGGTGGTCTTTTCATACCAGCGGCCATAGGCGGCGCCGATGCCGGTGCGGTGGGCCTGGAAGCCGATCTTGATCGGTGCCGACGACTGCGCCTGCGAATAGCGCACGAAACCGGGCGCCGCCATCAGGCCGGCGCCGGCGGCGATGCCCTTGAGCGCCGTGCGGCGGCTTAGGCGCGATTTGCCGAGGTCGAAGAAGCGTTTGCTGTCAGTCATGCCCTGTCCCCTTGCCGTGCCTTTTGACCAGCTGTGGTGCGGATTGGCGGCTGTTCCGCCCGGAACTCAAGAAATGGCGAAATTTGCATGTATACAAACTAGATCACCAATCCCCGGACGTGGCAATAGTTGCTTCCGCAAGGTCAAATCCAGCTGCATTTGCACTATCCCGCCGTGGCTGTCGAGAGCAGCCAGAGGCCGAAAACGGTGTAGCCGATCATCAGCAATGTCAGCGGCAACTGGCTGAGCGAGGCGCTGGCCGGTGTGGGGTGCAGCCGCCAAGCGAGCAGGTGGGCGACGAGCACCGCCAGCACGTGCCCGGCGACGATGGTCGCGGCCTGCAGGTTCCAGATCAGCCAGGCGGATTGCGAGCCCATGGCGATGCCGGCCTCGACCGGCATATGCGCGGTGCCGAACAGGTTCCAACCCAGCGCGAACGGGTCCGACAGCGCGACAAGCGCGTATTGGCCGTTGACCAGCAATGCCGTCAGGTAGTGAGAGAAATGATAGGCGAGCGCGATCGGTACGATCGACCAGACGAACAGGCCGGCGGCCTTCGACAGCGGCACGGTGCTGTTGACCAGCCTTTGGCCGATCAGCACCGCGAACAGCCCGACAGCGGCGAGCGCTGCGAACACCGCCACCAGGCCGACGCTGTTGATGGCAATGAGCGCGGTGCGGCCGGGCAGTTCGAGCGGGTTGATGCCGTTGAGCCCAAGCCAGAAGAAGGTTTTGGAGAAGCCGTCGAACGACACTGAGGCGAGTGTCGCAAGCAGGAACAACGCGCCCGATGGCGGCAGCGGCGCGACGTCATAAGGTTTGGCGCCGGGCCAGCACAGGGCTAAGCGCAGGCGGGGGCCGTCCCGCTTGCCCTCGACGATGCCGAAGCGCCCGATCATGGCGAAGAATGCCGACAGGAATTCGCCTTGCCGGCTCCAGCGCTCGAAGCCGAAGGCCAGCATGGCAACGAATGACAACAGCCAGTAGGTGCCGGCGGCGATGGCGAGCCGCGCCGGATCGTCGGGTGCCGGGTCGATCAGCTCGAACCAGGCAAAGGCAAGGAACAGGATAAGGGCGGGCCAGTAGCCGAGCCATTCGGGCAGGCGCAGCGGGCCGTTGCCGTCCGCCTTCGAGCCGAGTGCCCGCCTGACCAGGTGGTACGGCCCGTACCATGGATTGAGCCACGCCCAGATGTTGCCGAACAGGCCCTGGGCGAGGGTGAGCCCGACCCAGAGCAGCGTCCAGATCGTCAGCGGCAGCGGGTTGGAGAGCGGGTCGCGCGAGCCGATGAAACCGGCGACGACAAGTGTTGCGAAGACGGCAAATGACAGCAGGCTAACCGGCAGCCGCAGGTCGGGGATCGCACCGAGCGGCAGTCGCTTGCGCCAGAGGCCAACCAGCCTTTCCGGCGGCAACAGCGCCAGCACGAGAAAGGATGCCGCCACGGCAAACGCCGCGCCCGCCAGGTAGTGCCCGGTCGGCAACAGCAGGACATGGCCGCGGTCGGAGGCATGGGCGAAGGCAGGCAGGGTTTGCAATGTCGCCGCAGTGCAGGCAGCAAGCAACGTCACCGCGCCGCGCCGGAGGGTCTTGGCCATACTGGTTCGATGTCCCCGCATCAGGATTTCGATGTGCCACATGGCCGGAGTTGCGGGAAGGGCACTTATCTTGCTCCCGTTGTGCGGAAGGCAGGTTCGCACCCGTCATCCCGGGCGAGCGAAGCGAGACCCAGGATGACAGAGTTGCTGACAAATGAGCACGGGTGGTCGCGCTTTATGAAGCAAATCTTCGACGTCGCGATCCTTCGCACCCCCCTCTGGCCTGCCGGCCATCTCCCCCACAAGGAGGGAGATTAGTCGCGTCGCCGGCGCGCCCATCCTGCGAGTGCGGAGCGATTTTGATTGCATGGCGGACGGTTGGCCGTTCTGATCTTTGGCGATTGGGCGAGGCGTCGATGACGGCCTGATCTCCCCCCTTGTGGGGGAGATGCCCGGCAGGGCAGAGGGGGGTGAGAAGGATCGCTGCCGGGGCGATTTGCGGGACTTTCCGTATAGCGCTGGGTGTTCGGCAAGAAAGCGTAGAGAGCTTCTCCACACTTGATGAGCTCGCTGTCGGGCTGGCCTGGCCGCACCAGCCCAATAGCCCGCCCTAAACCTTCACCAGCTGCTCCACCCGGTCCTTTTCGCCAAAGATGCGCAGATAGCGGGCTATTTCTTTCTTGTCGCCGGTGGCCTTGGCCGGGTTGTCCGACAGCTTGACCGCCGGGCGGCCATTGGTCTCGGTGACCTTGCAGACCAGCGAGATGGCGTTGAGGCGGTCGTTCTCGATGGGCGCGCAGCCTTCGAAGTCGTTGGTGAGGTTGGTGCCCCAGCCGAAGGACATGCGCACCTTGCCTTCGAAGTGGCGGTAGGTCTCGATGATGGTGTCGACGTCGAGGCCGTCGGAGAAGATCAGCAGCTTGGACCTGGGGTCCTGGCCCTTCTTGCGCCACCACTCGATGATGCGCTCGCCGCCTTCGATCGGCGGGGCGCTGTCGGGGCGGAAGCCGGTCCAGTCGGCGACCCAGTCAGGCGCGTCGCGCAGGAAGGCGGCGGTGCCGAAGGCATCGGGCAGGACGATCAGCAGGTTGCCGCCATAATAGCGCTGCCAGTCGCGCAGCACCTTGTAGGGCGACTGCTTGAGCTCATCCTCATTATTGGCAAGGGCCGCATAGACCATCGGCAGCTCATGCGCGTTGGTGCCGAGCGCTTCGAGGTCGGTGTCCATGGCCAGCAGCACGTTTGAGGTGCCGGTAAAGGCCTCGCCGATGCCTTCCTTGAGCGCTTCGACGCACCAGCGCTGCCACAGGAACGAGTGGCGGCGGCGGGTGCCGAAATCGGAGATCTTGATGTCGGGCAGCATCTTCAGCCGCTCGGTCTTGTCCCACATCTTGGCCTTGGCGCGGGCATAGAGCACGTCGAGCGCGAACGGGCCGAAGACCTTCATCGCCGAGCGCGAGCGCAGCTCGTTGATGATGGCAAGTGCGGGGATTTCCCACATCGAGGTCAGCACCCACGGCCCGGCGAAGGTCAGCTCATACTGGCCGTCGCGCTTTTCGAGGTGATAGGGAGGCAGCTGGAAATTCTCGAGCCAGGCCAGGAATTCGGGCTCGAAGATCTGCTTGCGGCCATAGAAATTGTTACCGCCGAGCCAGATCATCTCCTTCTTGGAGAAGCGCAGTGAACGGGCATGGTCGAGCTGCTCGCGCAACTCGCCCTCGTCGATCTCCTCGGCGAGCTTGACCGAGGTGGCACGGTTGATCAGCGAAAAGGTGGCGTCGACCTTGGGGTGCATGCCCCAGATCATCTGCAGCATCAGAAGCTTGTAGAAGTCCGTGTCGAGCAGCGAGCGCACGATCGGATCGAGCTTCCAGGTGTGGTTGTACACCCTGCGTGCAATGTCGGTCCTGGCCATGCCGCTTCATTCCTCCTTGGCGCATCCACCTTTCGTGCAGGCGCGCGCCGCATCCTCGTTGACAGCATTGGGATATAGCGCCCGGGCGATCAAGCTTAAGACGCGAAAAAAGCAACCTTGGCCCTATGGTTGCATCGGCTGAACAAGGTAGCCGCGAAGACTAACCAGTGACTGCCGCTTTCTGGCCGCGGCGCTTGCGGATGCTGATCTGGCCGGTGACGGCCTGTTCGGTGCGGGCGGGAAGCTCCTCGCGCTCGGCAAATAGCCAGTCGATGAAGACCTGGGCGATGGGCGCCGACTTCACCTCGTTGCGGCAGACGATGTAGAAGGCATCGACGGCCGGCACCGACAGGTTGAACGGCGTGACCAACTGGCCCTTGGCGAGCATGCCCGACGCGGTGACGCTGTCGCCGAGCGCCAGGCCATGGCCATGGACCGCGGCCTCTGTGGTCAGGCTCGCGCCCGACATGCGGTGCTGCTGCACCGGCCTGACGTCGAGCGCGTCGGCGGCGGCGAGCCAGGTGTGCCATTCGCGGCCATCGTCGGCGTGCAACAGGATGTGGTCGGACAGGTCGCGCACGCTGCGGATCGGCCGGTTGTTGATCAAGGTCGGGCTGACGACGGGAAACAGCTCCAGCGTCGACCACTTCTTCAGCCAGCAATCGGTCCAGCTGCCGTCGCCATAGAGCATGCAGACGTCGACGTCGGGCGCATGGATGTCGCGCGGGTCGTTGGAGGCGTTGAGGCTGAGGCTGATGCCTGGATATTTCGCGGTGAAGCCGCCGATGCGCGGCACAAGCCACAACGACAGCAGTGCCGGCACGCAGCTGACCGTGAGTTTGCCCGAGCTCGTCGGCCGGGTCATGCGCGCGGTGGCCGCCGCGATGCTTTCGAAGGCGCCGGTGACCGCCGGCAGGAGTTCGGCGCCTTGCGGGGTGAGCTTGAGGCGCGAGCCGCTGCGCTCCAGCAGCTTGACCTTCAACGTGGCTTCGAGCGCCCGGATCTGGTGGCTGATGGCGCCATGGGTGACGTTGAGCTCGCCCGCCGCCTTGGTCAGCGAGCCATGGCGGGCGGTCGCCTCGAAGGCGCGCAGCGGGTTGAGCGGGGGCAGGCGCCGGGACATGGAAACTCCGCCTGGGAGAGATCGAGACTGTGAGAAATTCTCACAGCACAGACCTTAACATTATCAATTGCTATTTCAACGGCGCTGCCGGAAACTTGCCCCATAACAACCAAAAAGCATGCGGGGAACACGAGGTATCAGGCCGACCGCCGGGAGCGGACGGCCGCAGGCGATCGTCCCGCATTGCCATCTCGGACCACAGGAGGACACCATGGGTTTCGACGTCAAAAAGCTCGACGAGCTGCGCAAGAAGTATGGCGAAGGCCATGGCGGCGACCTGTTCGACCCAAAATTCCGCCGCGTCGCCGACAAGATCTTCAACAAGGCCGGCACTAGGCTTGCGCCCTATTCGGGCATCCCGACCTTCCTGACCGCGCCTTACCAGGAGATCGACAACGACAATCCCGATTTTGGCGATTTGCAGGTGGCGATGATCGGCGTGCCGATGGATCTCGGCGTCACCAACCGGCCGGGCTCGCGCTTCGGCCCGCGCGCGCTGCGCACCATCGAGCGCATCGGACCTTACAATCACGTGCTCGACTGCGCCCCGGTGCAGGAACTGCGTGTCGCCGACATCGGCGACGTGCCGTTCCGCAGCCGCTACCGGCTCGAGCTCAGCCATGAGGACATCGAGCGCCGCATCGGCCAGATCGTCGATGCCGGCGTGGTGCCGCTGTCAGTCGGCGGCGACCATTCGATCACCCATCCGATCCTCAAGGCTGTCGGCAAGAACCGCCCGGTCGGCATGATCCACATCGACGCCCATTGCGACACCGGCGGCGCCTACGACCTGACCAAGTTCCACCATGGCGGCCCGTTCCGCAACGCGGTGCTCGACGGCGTGCTCGACCCAAGCCGCGTCATCCAGATCGGCATCCGCGGCTCGGCCGAATATCTGTGGGAGTTCTCCTACGAATCCGGCATGACCATCATCCACGCCGAAGAGGTCAGTGGCATGGGCATACAGGCGGTCATCGAGAAGGCGAAGAAGATCGTCGGCGACGGCCCGACCTATCTGTCCTTCGACATCGACAGCCTCGACCCGGCCTTCGCGCCCGGCACCGGTACGCCCGAGGTGGGTGGGCTGACGACGCGCGAGGTGCTGGAAATCGTGCGCGGCCTGAAGGGCCTCAACCTTGTCGGCGGCGACGTCGTCGAGGTCGCGCCGCAATATGATTCGACCACCAACACCGCACACGCCGGCGCACAGGTGCTGTTCGAAATCCTGAGCCTGATGCTGTTCAGCCCCTTCGTCACCAACAAGGGCGCATAACCACAGCAATTTCGACTGGCCGCTGTTTGGGAAGCGGCGGCCAGGTGCTACGCGACAGTTCAACAACAAACATCCCAGAGGGAAGCACGACATGAACATCAAGACGCTCCTGCAAACGACGGCAGCGGCCCTGCTTGTCGCAGGCACCGCCATCTTCGCCGTGCAGCCGGCCAATGCCGACGCGCTGGAAGACATCGCCAAGGCCGGCCAGATCAATGTCGGCGTCTTCGCCGATTTCCCGCCCTTTTCCTCGGCCAGCGCCGACATGAGCCTCAAGGGTTATGACATGGATGTGGCGCAGGCGATCGCCGACGCGCTCAAGGTCAAGCTCAACCCGGTGCCGGTGACCGGCCAGAACCGCATTCCCTACCTGACCGACAAGCGCGTCGACCTGCTGATGAGCGTCGGCTACTCCAAGGAGCGCGAGCAGGTCATCGACTTCGCTGCCGCCTATGCGCCCTACTACATCGCTGTGATCGGCCCCGCCGAGCTCAAGGTTGCAGGCAAGGAAGACCTCGCCGACAAGTCGATCGCCGTCAATCGCGGCACGCTGGAAGACACCTCGCTGACCGAGGCGGCCCCTGCCGGCGCCGACATCAAGCGCTTCGACAACTACAACGCCGTCATCCAGGCCTTCATCTCCGGTCAGACCCAGCTGATGGTCGTCGGCAACGACGTCGGCGCCCAGGTGCTGGCGCGCCAGGAGGCGCTGAAGCCGGAGCAGAAGTTCCAGCTTTTGACCTCGCCGTCGCATATCGGCCTCAACAAGAGCGAGGAAGGCCTGAAAAAGGTCATCAACGACACGGTGACCGCGATGCTCGCCGATGGCCGGCTCTCGAAGTCATCGGAAGAATGGCTCAAGGTTCCGCTCAACCCCGAAAACCTCAAGGATTGATCGGTGAGCTACAGCCTCGACTTCGGCTGGCTTGAAGGGGCCGTGGGCGCGATTGCCCGCGGTGCCGCAATGACGGTCCTGCTGATCGTGGTGACGACGATCGCCGGTACGCTGATCAGCGTGCTGGCAGCCGCCGGCCGGCGCAGCGGGCCGAAATGGCTCCAGCGCGCCATCACGGTTTATGTCGAGGTGATCAGGAACACGCCGTTCCTGGTGCAGCTGTTCTTCATCTTCTTCGGCCTGCCGAGCCTCGGCATCCGGCTCGATCCGATCGTCGCCGCCATGCTGGCGATGACGCTCAACATGGCCGCCTACACCACCGAGATCGTCGGCGCCGGTCTCGACGCGGTACCCAGGGGCCAGCGCGAGGCGGCCTTTGCTTTGGGCTTGCGGCCACGCCAGGTCTTCGTCAAGATCGTCTTGCCGCAGGCGCTGAAGGTCATCTTCCCGGCGCTGACCAGCCAGATCGTGATCATGATGCTCGAGTCTTCAGTCGTGTCGCAGATCGCAGTGAGTGAACTCACCTACGAAGCCGATATGCTGCAGGCGCGGACCTTCCGTCCGTTCGAGACCTATTTCGTCGTGGCGATGATCTATCTAGGGCTTTCGATCGTCCTGCGCCGTGTTCTCGTCGGCGTCGGCCGCCGCACGCTTTCGGCGGGTGTGTCATGATCGAGTTCACCTTCTGGGACATCCTGCGCAACCTGATCTTCGCGACGCGCTGGACAGTGCTGTTGTCGATCGCGGCCTTTGTCGGCGGTGGCATCGTCGGCATCGCCATCCTGTTTTTGCGCATCTCCAAGGGCAAGTGGAAGCGCCGCTTCGCCAGCGGCTACATCGCGCTGTTTCAGGGCACGCCGCTGCTGATGCAGCTTTTCCTGATGTTCTTCGGCCTGCCGATGCTCGGTTTCCGCATCGAGCCGTGGACGGCGGCCGTGCTTGGCCTGACCTTCTTTGCCAGCGCCTATCTCGCTGAGATCTGGCGCAGCGGCGTCGATGCCTTGCCGCGCGGCCAGTGGGATGCCGGCGCCAGCCTCGGCCTGCACTACATCCAGGAGCTGCGCCTGATCATCCTGCCGCAGGCCTTTGCCATTACGCGCGCGCCGGTCGTCGGCTTCCTCGTCCAGCTGATCAAGGCGACCGCCCTGACCTCGATCATCGGCTTTGAGGAACTGCTCAGGACCTCCAACGCCATTAACAACGCGACCTTCGAACCGTTCACCGTCTACGGGCTGGTGGCACTGATCTTCTTCGTGCTCTGCTACCCGCTGACCCAGTATGCACGTTCATTGGAGGCCCGCGCCGCAGCACGCTGAACGACACTCCATCATCATAAGAACCCGTGGGAACAGCCGGCACCAAGCCGGCAATAAATGAGGAGAATGAAATGACCAAGATCCTGAACCATCCGATCAGCCGCCGTGCGGTTCTCGGCGCCGGCGTCGCCTCGGCGAGCCTGCTGGCGATGCCGTCGATCCTGCGCGCCCAGGACAAGTCGATCAAGATCGGCGTCTATGGCGGCTACTTCAAGAAATCTTTCGACGAGCACATCTTCCCCGAATTTACCAAGGCGACAGGCATCGCGGTGGAATCCGTCGCCGAGCCGACCGGCGAGGCCTGGCTGGTGCAGCTGGAGCAGGCGGCCAAGGCAGGCCAGGCTCCGGCCGACCTGTCGATGATGTCGCAAGTATCGACGTTGAAGGGGCAGGCGACCGATCTGTGGGCGCCGATCGACCTCGCCAAGATCAAGAACAGCTCGAACCTGATCGACCACTTCGTCAACAAGTACCCGGATGGCCGCGTCGCCGGCATCGGTGCGGTGGCCTGGTACATCACGCTGGTCACCAACACCAACGTCTTCCCGACCGCGCCCGACAGCTGGGCGGCGTTCTGGGATCCGGCCAATGCCGACAAGCTCGGCCTTCTGGCGCTCGCTTCCAACTCGTTCCTGCTCGAAGTGACTGCCACCACCTTCATGGGCGGCACCAAGGCGCTCGACACTGAGGAGGGCATCCAGAAGGCGCTGGAAAAGCTCGCCGAGGTCAAGCCGAACGTCAGGTTGTGGTATCGCGACGAGGCACAGTTCGAACAGGCGCTGAAGTCGGGCGAAATCCCGATGGGTCAGTATTATCACGACGTCACCGGCCTTGCCGCTGCCGATGGCCAGCCGGTGCGCTCGACCTTCCCGAAGGAAGGCGGCATCCAGGATTCCGGCAACTGGGTCATTTCGCGCGCCTCGAAGAAGACAGAGGAGGCGCATGCCTTCATCGACCACATGTGCCAGCCGGCCGTGCAGTCGCTGATGTCGCGCAAGGTCGGCACGGCACCGACGGTCAAGCGCGAGCTGCTCGACCTGACACCGGAACAGTTCGCCGGCGTGTCGTCCGACATCCCGCCGATCATCCCGCGCTACGACCTCTACACCACCAAGGCCGACTGGATTAACCAGAAGTGGACCGAGCTGATCGCCGGCTGATCTTGATTACCTCCCCCTTGTGGGGAGGGTGGCCCGCAGGGCCGGGTGGGGGTACTCGCCAAACTCTGTGCTTGCCGACCCCCACCCCGTCGCTTCGCGCCGACCCTCCCCACAAGGGGGAGGGTAACAGCGCTTTCGTTGCCCCAGGCAGCGCTATTTGCAATTTGTAGAACCTTCAAACGAGCAGGTGCCCCCTCATGTCCGGACTCGTGCTTAAGGACATCACCAAGTCATTCGGCAATTTCACCGCTGTCGACACGGCCAATCTGTCGGTGCCGCATGGCAAGTTCGTCTGCCTGCTCGGCCCGTCGGGCTGCGGCAAGACCACGCTTTTGCGCATGATCGCCGGGCTCGAGGACCCGACCAGCGGGCAGATCCTGCTCGATGGCACCGACATCACGCCGGTGCCGACGCACAAGCGCAATCTCGGCATGGTGTTCCAGTCGCTGGCCTTGTTTCCGCATCTGTCGGTCGGCGACAACATCGCCTATCCCCTGCGCATCCGCGGCGCCTCGCGTGAAGACCAGAAGAAGCGCTCGGACGAGCTGCTCAAGCTGATCCATCTGCAGGGTTTCTCCGACCGCCCAGTCGCCAAGCTTTCCGGAGGCCAGCGCCAGCGCGTCGCCATTGCCCGCGCATTGGCCTTGTCGCCAAAACTGTTCCTGCTCGACGAGCCGCTGTCGGCTCTCGACGCCAAGCTGCGCGAGGCGATGCAGGTTGAACTGCGCCAGCTGCAGCAGCGCTTGGGCATCACCACCTTCGTCGTCACCCACGACCAGCGTGAGGCGATGACCATGGCCGATCTTGTCGTCGTCATGGGCAACGGCAAGATCCTGCAGGCGGCACCGCCGATCGAGATCTACCGCAAACCGGCCGACGCCTTCGTCGCCGACTTCATCGGCATGACCAACCTGCTCGACGCCACCGTCGACAGGGCTGGCCGCGTCTCAGTGCTGGGCCAGGCCATTGCCGGCCTGACGATGCCCGAGGGCCTGACCAAGGCGTCGGTGTCGATCCGCCCCGAGGACGTGCATCTCGGCCCGGTCGGCGGCGATGCCATCGCCGGAACGGTGACCTTCGTGCGCGATCTCGGCGGCACCATCGAGACCTTCGTCGAGGCCGGCGGCAAGACCATCATCGCGGTTGCCACGCCGCGCGAGCGGCCCGAAGTGGTGGCCGGCCAGCAGGTCGGTCTGATCCTGCCGGCGGAAGCCTGCGTGGTGCTCAAGTCATGAAACGCGAGGCGCCGAAATCGCTTGCCGATTACAGCCCGCTGTTCTTTCCCGGGCTGATGCTGATCGTCTTCTTCGTCGTGCCGTTCTCGACGATGATCGCCGTCAGCTTCTTCCAGCGCGATCCCTCGGGCTTCTATACGCCCGACTTCGTCTTCGACAATTACGCCCGCTTCCTCAGCCTGTTTTTCGCCAAGGTGCTCGGCTTCTCGCTGATGCTGGCGGTGATGGTGGCTATCTGCTGCGTCGTCATCGCCTTCCCATTCACCTACCTTCTGACCAAGCGGCCGCGCAAGGTGCAGACCATCTGGCTCGTCTGCCTGCTGTCGGTGCTGTCGCTGTCTGAGGTCATCATCGGCTTTGCCTGGTCGACGCTGTTTTCGCGCACCGCCGGCATCACCAACCTGTTCGTCGCCATAGGCCTGATGAAGGAACCGGTGGCGCTGTTGCCGAGCTTCTGGGCGGTGCTGACCGGCATGGTCTACCAGGCGCTGCCCTACACCATCCTGGTGCTGTATCCCGCTCTGGTGCGGCTCGACCCGACCTTGCTTGAAGCCGCGCGCACGCTCGGCGCCTCGCCTGTCAGGGCCTTCATGAACGTCGTCGTGCCGGCGCTGCGCAACACCATCGTTGCCACGCTGATCATGGTCTTCGTCTTCGCGCTCGGCTCGTATCTGCTGCCGCAGATCCTGGGCCGGCCGTCGCACTGGACGCTGTCGGTGCTGATCACCGACCAGGCCATCTACCAGTCCAACATGCCCTTTGCCGCGGCGATGGCGGTGTTTTTGGTGCTGATGTCGCTGGCGCTGGTGGGCCTGACTTTGCTTGTCGGACGCAGGGAGAACGCGCTGTGAAACAGACATTCCTTCGCCGGCTCTATTTCGCAGCCGTAGCCCTGTTCCTCGCCGCACCGCTGATTGTCGTTGCTGGCGTTTCGGTCAACGAAAAGCAGGACCTGGCCTTCCCGCCGAAAGGCTTTTCGCTGGCCTGGTACGCGCAGATCTTCGCCGATCCGGAATGGCGCAGGGCGCTGATCGCCTCGCTGTCGCTGGCAGTCACCGCCGCGGCACTTGCGGTCGCCATTGCCTTGCCGCTGGCCTGGTTCCTGTGGCGGCGCATCGCGCCCTGGGCCAACGTCTTCCAGATCCTCGGCCTGGCGCCGTTCATCCTGCCGCCTGTCATCACCGCGCTCGGCATGCTGACCTTCTGGGCAACGACGGGTTTCTACGGCCAGCCCTGGACGGCTGTGATCAGCCACGCGATCTTCTTCGTCACGCTGCCGCTGGTGACCTTGTCGCTCGGCTTCGCCTCCATCGACCGCTCGCTGGTCGAGGCGGCGGCGACGATGGGCGCGGACGACCGCACGGTGCTGAAGACGGTGGTGCTGCCGCTGATCCGGCCCTATCTCGTCTCGGGCTATGCCTTCGCCTTTGTTTTGTCGCTCAACGAATACATCGTCGCCTACATGACGATCGGCTTCACGCTCGAAACCCTGCCGATCAAGATCTTCAACGCCCTGCGCTACGGCTACACGCCGACAATGGCCTCGGTGTCGGTGTTCTTCGTCGCGGTGGCAGCTCTGGTGTTCGGCCTGATCGCCAAGTTCGGCGACATCAGGCGGCTGCTCGGGGCGATGTCCTCGGAGAGCTGAGGCACAAAAAGGGTCGCAGAAACGCGGCCCTTTTTCGTCACATCACCGGCTTGTTCATCAGGCCGAGCCGGTCGCGCCTCAGCCAGCGCCACAAAAGCAGCACCGACACCACGGCGAGGCCGGAGAACAGGCCGATCCAGATGCCGCGGCCCTCGAAGCCGAAGTGGAAGGCGAGCACGACGCCGAGCGGCAGGCCGATGCCCCAATAGCCGATCGCCGCAAGGATCATCGGCACCTTCGTATCCTGCAGCCCGCGCAGCTGGCCGGCCGACACTGCCTGGGCGCCGTCGACGACCTGGAAAAGTGCGGCGAAGACCAGGAAGCTGACCGCGAGACCAATCACCTGGGCGTTGGCCGGGTCGCTTGTGTCGATGAACGCCGAGATCAGCAGATGCGGCCAGAACACCATCACCAGCGCCATCAGCGCCATGAAGCCGACGCCGAGCGCATAAGCCGTCCAGCCGGCACGCGTGATGCCGTCGCGGTCCCTGGCGCCGTAAGCCAGGCCGACGCGCACCGTGACCGCCTGGCCGAGACCCAGGGGGATCATGAAGGTGACCGAGCAGATCTGCAGTGCGATGGCGTGCGCGGCGAGTGCGGACGAGCTGATAAGCCCCATCAGGAATGCCGCGGCGTTGAAGATCGTCACCTCGAAGGCGAGGATGCCGGAGATCGGCAAGCCGAGCTTGAGCAGTGTCTTGAAGCGCGGCCAGTCGGCGCGCCAGAAACGGCCGAACAGGCGGTAGCGGCGGAACTTCTTTTCCATCATCACGACGGCCGCCATGCCGAGGAACATCATGCCGCTGGCGATGCTGGTGGCAAGGCCGGAGCCGGCGATGCCCATTTCGGGGAAGCCCCATTTGCCGAACACCAGGAGCCAGTTGCCGAACGCATTGGCCGCCACCGCGATCGCCATGATGACCAGTGCCCAGCCGGGGCGCTCAAGCGCCGAGATGAACGAGCGCAGCACGATGTAGCCGAAGAACGGCAACGCCGCCCACTGCAGGTGATGGACATAGATGCCGGCCTGCTCGGCGAGCTTGGGCTCCTGGCCCATGGCGAGCAGGATCGCCTCGGCGTACCACAACAAGGCCCAGATCGGGATCGAGATGAGGACGGCGAGCCACAGGCCCTGGCGCACGGTGCGGCGGACGTCGCGCACCGAATGGCGCTTACGGCCGAGCTCGGCCGCCATCATTGGCGAGGTCGCATACATCAGGCCGAGCCCGAAGATCAGCGGCGCGAAATAGAGGTTCGAACCGAGTGCGCCGGCGGCGAGCGCATCGGGCCCCAGCCGGCCGAGCATCATCACGTCGGTGGCGGTCATCGCTGTCTGCGCCAGGTTGGTGAGTATCATCGGCCAGGCGAGCGCCAGCATCGCCCGAATTTCGTGACGCCAAGGCGTTGCCGGTGATTGCGCGCCGGTTGCGATCGCAGACATTTCTTTTCGTCTTTCGTGCCGATATCGCGAGAAATGCCGCCGATATCGATCGATTCGGCCTCAAAACACCCGGTTTTGCCTCGCCGTGGAGCGGTTTTGAAGCAAACGGGCTGGCGTGGCAAGGCGTCAGGACGGGCAAGCATTGAGCCAGCGCGGTGTTGCATGCGCCGTGCAGACGCTGGCGCTCAGTCGGAGAAGTCGGCGATCTCGGGCAGCAGCCACTCGCGGAAAGCGCGGATCTTTGGCACGTTGCGACGCGCCTCGGGATAGACCAGCCAGTAGGCGTGGCCGTCGTCGCCAAGCAGGTCGAAGGGCTGGATCAGCCGGCCTTCGGCAAGCTCGCTGGTGAAGAACTTTCGCGTCAGGATCGCCACGCCCTGGCCGGCCATGGCGGCATTGGCCTCATAGGCCTGCGAGCCCATCGAGGTGTCGGGGCGTCCTTCCAGGCTGTCGGTGGGGACGCCGGCGAGCTCGAACCAGCGTCTCCACCAGACGTCGCTGGGATCGAGGATGCGCAGCTTCAGGAGATCGGCGGGCTCCTTGATGCCGCCCACACTCTCGGCGAGGCGCGGGCTCAGCATTGGGGCGTATTGGGCGCGAAACAGCAAATGGGTAACGAGGCCGGGCCATTTGCCGTCGCCGGAGCGGATGCCGATGTCGACCTCCTCACGCGAAAAATCGACCATGTGGCTGGAGGTATCGAGGCGCACGGCGATGGCTGGGTGGCGCAGCTGGAACGAGCCGATGTGGCGTGCCAGCCAGTTGGAGGCGAAGGTCAGCACCGTCGAGATGCACAAGGTGCCGCCCGAGCCGGCGCGCGCCTCGGCATAAGCCTCGCTCAGGATGCCGAAGGCGTCGGTGACGGCGGGTGCCAGGCGGGCGCCGGTTTCGGTCAGCACCACCTGCCGGGGTTTGCGCAGGAACAGCGGCGAGCCGACGCGCTCCTCGAGCAGCTTGATCTGGTAGCTGACCGCCGCCTGGGTCATGCCGAGCTCGGCCGCCGCCTTGGTGAAGCTGGCGTGGCGGGCGGCGGCCTCAAACACCCTGACGGCGGCAAGCGGCGGGAGTTGCTCGGCCATTATACATAAGCCCTGTTAATGGGTTCAGATCGACGTTCGATTGGAAATAAAGGGTTTCACAGCGCTATATCAAGGTCAACCCATCAACTGATGACGGGTATTAGAGGAGTTGAATGTCATGAACACGGTACAGGCAAGTCTCATCCATTGCGAACCGGTTTCCCTGACTTCACGGTTGGCGGCGGTGTTCGGCTGGCGTGCGCGCAAGCGCCTTCTTGATGTCCGCGACCTGCCGGATCACCTCAAGCGCGACATGGGCTTTCTTGACGGCAACGACCCTTGCGGCCGCCGCCTCTGATGGCCGGACGCACGCGCATGTGTTCTGCACTGTCACATGAGCGGTTCATTTCCGCCGCCAAAGCTCCTATGAGCAATGGGGTGAACAAGGACCGCTCACATGACACCGAAGGCAGTGTATTGGGACATGGACGGCACGCTGATCGACAGCGAGCCGCTGCACGAGGAAGCGCTTGTTTCGGCGCTGCGCAGCGTTGGCGTGGAACCGCCGGCCGACCTGCACGCCCGCGTCGTCGGCCAGGCGGCGCGCCCGGTCTATGAGGTGCTGCGCGACCAGTTCGGCCTTTCGCTCGACTTCGACGACTGGATCAACCTCAAATACGATCACTACATGGGCCGTGCGCCAAACCTTCTGCCGCGCGAGGGCGCGATGGAGATTTTTCGCGACCTGAAGGCGAAGGGCGTGGTCCAGGCGATCGTTTCCAATTCCGACCGCATGGTGGTCGAGGCCAATCTGAAGGCTGTCGGCCTGCACGAGCCGACGATGAAGACGGTCAGCCGCAACGACGTACGTTACGGCAAGCCCGATCCCGAGCCCTATCTGCGCGCCGCCTACCTCACCGGCATCGCGCCCGCCGACACGGCGGTGATGGAAGACAGCGTGCCAGGTGCCCTGGCCGGCGTCGCAGCGGGGATGCGCACCATCTTCTGGCCGCAGGACAAGATCGACGGCCCGGCCGGCGCGCTGGTGGCGCATAGTACCGAGGAAGTGCGGGCGCTGCTCGGGCTGGGGTGACTGGCACTTCGAGTTTGCTTGGACCGAAGCAGGGTTGAGCCGTCACGGCATGGATCCCTGGGTCTCCGCGACGTCGCTTCGCTCCTGCTCCGCCCGAGGATGACGAGGGGAGGGAGCCCCTCGCAAATCGTGAACGTCGCTGCCGAAAATACGAGAACGAACTGTCAGCCGTTGAGCCGTCCGCGCATGCGCGCAACCGTCGGCGATTAGCGGTGACACTCACCCAAACTCGTCATCCTCGGGCGGAGCAGGAGCGAAGCGACTGCGCAGACCCGGGGATCCATGCCGTGACGTTGCCGATGATGCGTTGACGAGCCAAGCAGCATCCCGCCCTCCTAGTTCCGGTACACCGGCTCCTGCTCGTCGAGGATCGCCTTGAGCTCGGCGAGGTGGCGTTCGGCTTGGCCGGGATAGTCTTCCTGCTCGAGCGCTGCCTTTTCGGCGATCTCGTCGGACAGCACCCGCAGCGGGCGGCCGGTCCACAAAGCCTTGATGTAGGTCTCGCAGGCGCGCTCGAAATAATAGAGCCGGTTGAAGGTGTCGGCGACGCTGTCGCCGATGACCAGCACGCCGTGATTGCCCATGATCATCACCTTGACCTTGGGATCGGCGAGCAGGCTGGAGCAGCGCTCGCCCTCTTCCTCGAAGGCGAGCCCGCCATAATGGGCGTCGACGACATGGCGGCGAAAGAAGATTGCCGTGTTCTGGTCGATCGGCGGCAAGGTGGAATCGGCGAGCGAGGCCAGCACCGTGGCGTGGATCGAATGCACATGCATGACGCAGCGCGCATGGGCGCAGTTGCGGTGGACCGAACCATGCAGTCCCCAGGCGGTGGGGTCGGGTGCGTTGGGCCCGCGCATCGTTTCGGGGTCATTGGCGTCGATCAAGAGCAGGTCGCTCGCCTTGATGCGCGAGAAATGCACCTGGTTGGGGTTCATCAGGAATTTCGAGCCGTCATCATTGACGGCGAGCGAGAAGTGGTTGGCCACCGCCTCATGCATGTTGAGCCGCGCCGTCCAGCGGAAGGCGCAGGCAAGGTCGACGCGCTCTTCGTAAAACGGCAGGTTTGTCTGCTTGAGCTGGGTGACGGCCATGTTGTTCCTCCCTCGCTGGCTGGAGGAAGAATGCCGTGCCTGTCGCGGCGCGGCAACCGCCGCTCAGGCTGAAATCTGCTGGTCCAGCCTGAGCCCGCCATTTTCGACGATGAAGTCGATGACGGCATCCAGGCCCTTGCCGCGCGAAAGATCGGTGAAGCCGAACGGGCGCTTGCCGCGCTGGCGGGCGGCGTCGCCTTCCATGATTTCGAGATTGACGTTCACATAAGGCGCCAGGTCGCTCTTGTTGATGACCAGGAAGTCGGAGCGGGTGATGCCGGGGCCGCCCTTGCGCGGGATCTCCTCGCCCTGGCAGACCGAGATGACGTAGAGCGTGATGTCGGCGAGGTCGGGCGAGAAGGTCGCCGCCAGATTGTCGCCGCCGGACTCGATGAAGACGATGTCGAGGTCGGGGAATTTCCTGTTCATCTCGGCGATGGCCTGCAGATTGATCGAGGCGTCCTCGCGGATGGCGGTGTGCGGGCAGCCGCCGGTTTCGACGCCCATGATGCGCTCTTCCGGCAGCGCCTGCAGGCGCGCCAGCATCATCGCGTCTTCCTTGGTGTAGATGTCGTTGGTGACGACGGCGATGGAAAACTCGTCGCGCAGCGCCTTGCACAGCTTTTCAGTCAGCGTCGTCTTGCCCGAGCCCACAGGGCCGCCGATGCCGATGCGAAGCGGGCCGTTTTTCGAGGTCATGACTGGAATCCTGATATGGCGAGGACGACGAAGCCCGTGGCGATGAGCAGGCACAGCGGCGAAAAGTACTTCCTGTCGAGGCGCGCGAAGGGCATCTCCGGCGTCAGCCTGCGCCATGCCGGCGTGAAGCCGGCAATGCCGCGCCCGAGGAACACCAGCGCGATCATCAACGCCGAAGCGGCTAGGCCCGCTTTGGGGAAAGGCGTGGCGAAGATGCCGACAAGCGCGAGAGGCCACAGCGTCGCCACGATGAGGCAGGCAGTGACGGCGAAGCTGGCGAAGGGTGTGGGCATGGTGTCGATGCCACGGAAACCGGCAACGGTTCGGGCGCAGGAAGCCTGGTCGGTGCCGGGCCAGACGCCGCCGAGACCCCAATAGGCATGGATCGAGGCGATGAGAAAAAGCACGGCGGCGAGGGCGAAGGCGAGCACGATCATGAGCGGAACAGTCTCGAATGTTGGGTTTCGTGGCGCATCGCCATGATGTCGGAGGTTATGGCGGCGGACCCCAGATCGTCGAGTGTCGATACTGCCGCACGTGCGGCGACCGAAAGTGCCGTCGGTTCGAATGCGGCGACGATGCCGGTGGCGGCTGTCTGGCCGATGACGCCGAGCCTGATCGCTGCCTGGATCAGGTTGCTGGCAAAGGCCTGCAGGTAGGCCGCCAGCGCGTCCTCGAGCGCAATGCCATGAGCGCCGGCGACAGCGCCGACGGCGACACAATAGGGGCACTCGGGCGGAAGTCGTTCCAGCACCGCATGCGGCCAGGCGGCTGCGGCGGCGAGGAAGGCCTGCCCTTGCAGCATCGTTTCCATGTGGCGCTCACGTGAGCCAGCCAGCGCCTCGGCAAGTTGGGCGACCCCGGCGAGGTCGCCACCATCGCGGGCGCACCGCGAGGCCTCGGCGAACAGCACGGCATCGTTCCAGCCCGAGCCTGACACGGCCAGTGTTGCCAGCCAGCGGGCGAGGTCGTCGCGATTGGCGATGAGCCCATCATGCACGGCGCGTTCGAGGCCGTGGCTGTAGGAGAAGCCACCGACCGGGAAGGCCGGCGACAGCCACGCCATCAGGCGCAGCAGTGCCGTGTTGCCGCGCTCAGTCATGGGGGTGATGGTGGTGGCCGCTGTGATCATGGTGGTGATCGTGCCCGTGGCCACCATGGTCGTGGTGCCCATCGTCATGATCGTGTCCATGAGCATGGCCGTGGTCGTGCGCGTCGCCGTGATCGTGGCCATGGCCGGAATAGGCGCCGCGCACCGGCTCGAAAGGTGCCAGGATGTCGGTGACGGTGGCGCCCAGCCCTTCCAGCATCGCCTTGATGACGTGGTCGCGCAGGATGAGGATGCGGTCGGCCGAAATGGCCGCGGCAAGGTGGCGGTTGCCGATGTGCCAGGCGAGCTGCGTCAGGTGGACGGCGTCGCGGGCGCGGATGTCGTAGAGCTCTTCTTCGGCGGCGACGATGCCAGCGGTGCGATCGTCTTCAAGCAGCAGGAGGTCGCCGGTTTCGAGCACCACTGACTCAGGCAGGTCGACCAGAACGCGCGCGCCGTTGGACAGGGTGATGGCGCGGCGTCTGACATGGCGCTCGTCATGGGCGAGCACGGCGACATCGAAGGGCTGCGCGCCTGTTGTGGCATCGGCACGGATGATCTTGATAGCGCGCAGCATGGGGCGTTGTTCCTGTGAGGTGATGGCGGAGCCGGCGGCGGGTCAGACGATGGTGTCGAACAGCCGCCAGATCCACGATATCTGATACAGCAAAGTAGCTGTCACGAATGCCAGATGATATCGCCTGCTCGCGGTGGCGATGGCGATGAGGCAAAGTGCCACCAGGATCGGCGTGCGGATCAGGTATTCGCCGCCGAAATGGGCGAAATGCGCCTCGCCCTTGATCAAAGTGTCGACGATATCGAGCAGGTAGGTCATGGCCAAAAGGCCGAAGAACCAGGCACGGCGCGAATAGTAGAAATCCTCGTAGCTTTTGTAGTCCTGCATCGAGTCGGGGAAGAGCAGGGCGCAGAGCAAAAACAGCGCGATCGCGTAGCCGAGGATGAACAGGTAGGTGCCGAAGGTCCAGCCTTGGACGCCGTAAAGCCCGAACTCCCACCACCAGAAATGCACCAGCGTCAGAAGCAGCGACGCCACCCAGGCGAGGTGCACCGGGTAGAGCCGGTACTGGTCGGGATGCTGGACGATGCGGGCCACGCCCGACAACAGCCGCGCCATGCCCAGGCCGATGATCATGCCCATGACGATACGGATATGCGGAAAGACCTCGGCCACCGCCGGTTCGGGCGTCATCGCGCGCCCCTGGTATCGAATGCGGGCATGGTCGGCTTGTTCCGGGAGAGATTCGAGATGGAGGATGCTTGAGGGCATCCTGCGCCGAAACAAATTTCGAGCCAATAGACGTTGCCGTGAGCAGGCCGTGTATGGCCTGGGATACAAAAAACCCCGGCGCGCTTTCGCGGCCGGGGTTTTGTATCAAGCGAAGACGTTGACGCTTACGCGGCTTCGGCGACGGCGTCGTTCTTGAGCGCTTCAAGAATGTTCTGCGGCGAGGAGACACCGTAGGGATCGCTGTCGCAATTGTCGGCGAAGCCTTCTTCCTCGAACCACTTTTCGATGCGGCCGTTGTTGATGACGGCGGCGTAGCGCCACGAGCGCATGCCGAAGCCGACATTGTCCTTGGCAACCAGCATGCCCATCTTGCGGGTGAACTCGCCCGAGCCGTCCGGGATCAGCTTGACCTTGTCGAGGTTCTGCGACTTGCCCCAGGCGTTCATGACGAAGGCGTCGTTGACCGACACGCAGTAGATCTCGTCGATACCTTCAGCCCGGAATTCGCCGAACAGCTTCTCGAAGTCGGGCAGCTGGTAGGTCGAGCAGGTCGGGGTGAAGGCACCCGGCAGCGAGAACAGGACGACGCGCTTGCCGTCGAAATAATCGGCCGAGGTCTTGTCTTCCCAGCGGAAGGGATTGGGGCCGCCAACGGCTTCGTCGCGCACGCGGGTGCGGAAGGTGACGGCAGGAACTTTTTTCCCGAACATGTAGAACTCCATTTCCAAGATAGCGGGAGCCCCCGATCTTGGGCTCGGGAGTCCTGCCGAATATTTTTGCTAGCAGGGGCTAGATAACAATTGGCCGGAGGCTGTTCCAGCATTGCCGGCGTGGCATCAGGTCGCGGTCAAAACAGGAAGTAGCGCTGCGCCATGGGCAGGACCGTCGCCGGCTCGCAGGTCAAAAGCTCGCCGTCGGCGCGCACCTCGTAGGTCTCGGGATCGACCTCCATCTGAGGCATCGCGTCGTTGAGGATCATCGAGCGCTTGCCAATGCCGCCGCGGGTGTTTTCCACCGCCACCATCTGCTTCTCCACGCCGATCCGTTCACGCAGGCCGCTTTCCAGCCCGGCCTTGGAGACGAAGGTGATCGAGCTGTTGGTCAGCGCCTTGCCGAACGAGCCGAACATCGGGCGGTAGTGGCTCGGCTGCGGCGTCGGGATCGAGCCGTTGGGGTCGCCCATCGGGGCGGTGGCGATCCAGCCGCCGAGCAGCACCAGGTCGGGTTTCACGCCGAAGAAGGCCGGGTTCCACAGTACCAGGTCAGCGCGTTTTCCGACCTCGATCGAGCCGATTTCGCGCGACATGCCATGCGCGATGGCCGGGTTGATGGTGTATTTGGCGATGTAGCGGCGGGCGCGGAAATTGTCGTTGTCGCCGGTTTCGGCAGCCAGGGAACCACGCTGGCGCTTCATCTTGTCGGCGGTCTGCCATGTCCGGATGATCATCTCGCCGACGCGGCCCATGGCCTGGCTGTCCGACGAGATCACCGAAAACGCGCCGAGGTCGTGCAAGATGTCCTCGGCGGCGATGGTCTCCTTGCGGATGCGGCTTTCGGCGAAGGCGATGTCTTCGGGGATCGACGGCGACAGATGGTGGCAGACCATCAGCATGTCGAGGTGCTCGGCGACGGTGTTGACCGTGTAGGGCCGCGTCGGATTGGTCGAGCCCGGGATGACGTTCGGATACTGGCAGATCTTGATGATGTCGGGGGCATGGCCGCCTCCGGCACCTTCGGTGTGGAAGGAGTGGATGGTGCGGCCCTTGAAGGCGGCGACTGTGTCCTCGACGAAGCCGCCTTCGTTGAGCGTATCGGAGTGGAGAGCCACCTGGACGTCATAGGCGTCGGCGACCGACAGGCAGGTGTCGATGGTGGCGGGCGTCGTGCCCCAGTCCTCGTGCAGCTTGAGCACGCAGGCGCCGGCCAGCACCTGCTCTTCCAGCGCGCCCGGCAGCGACGCGTTGCCCTTGCCGGATACGCCGACATTCATCGGCAGGCCGTCGAAAGCCTGGAGGATGCGGGCGATGTTCCATGGCCCGGGCGTGCAGGTGGTGGCAAGCGTGCCGTGCGCCGGGCCGGTGCCGCCGCCGACCATGCAGGTGACGCCTGAATTCAGCGCCGTCTCGACCTGCTGCGGCGAGATGAAGTGGATATGCGTGTCGATGGCGCCGGCGGTCAGGATCTTGCCTTCGCCGGCGATGATCTCGGTGCCGGGTCCGATGACGACGGTGACGCCGGGCTGGGTGTCCGGGTTGCCTGCCTTGCCGATGGCAGCGATGCGCCCGTCCCTGAGGCCGACATCGGCCTTGTAGATGCCGGTATGGTCGAGAACCAGCGCGTTGGTGATGACGCAGTCCATGGAACCCTGGGCGCGGCTGAGCTGGCTCTGGCCCATGCCGTCGCGGATGACCTTGCCGCCGCCGAACTTGACCTCCTCGCCATAGACCGTGAAGTCGCGTTCGACCTCGATGAACAGTTCGGTGTCGGCAAGCCGCACCTTGTCGCCGACGGTGGGGCCGAACATCCTGGCATAGGCGGCGCGGGAGATTTGTGCCGGCATCAGAGTTTTCCCATCACCTTCTGCTGGAAGCCGTAGACCTCGCGCTTGCCGCCATAGGGCACCAGCGTGACGTCGCGCTCCTGGCCCGGCTCGAAGCGCACGGCGGTGCCGGCGGCGATGTCGAGCCGCATGCCGCGCGCCTGTTCGCGGTCGAAGCGAAGGCCGTTGTTGGTCTCGTAGAAATGATAGTGGCTGCCGACCTGGATCGGCCGGTCGCCGATGTTGGCGACCTTGAGCGTGACCGTCGGCTGGCCCTTGTTGAGTTCGATCGAGCCTTGGGCGGTGATGATTTCGCCGGGGATCATGCTCAGGCGCCCAGCGCCAGCCACAGGCCGCCAAGTGCCGTTGCGCCGCCGGCGATACGCGTCACCAGCAGGCCGGTGTCGCCGCCGAAGACGCGGCCGATGCCGAGACCGAGGCCGACGCCGGTGGCATGCAGCAATACCGTCGACAGGGCAAAGCCGATGCCGAAGGACAGCGCGCCCGCCGAACCCAACTCGCCGCCATGGGCGTGGCCGTGGAAGAAGGCGAAGAAGCCGACAATTGCCATGCCGGCTGAGGTCGGCACCTTGAGCGCAACAGCGGCAAGCAGGCCGATCACCACCACCGAAGCGAGGATGACGGGCTCGACGAAGGGCAGTGGTGCGCTGGCAAGGGCGGCGGCGAAACCCAGCGCCATGGTGCCGACGAAGGCAGATGGCACCAGCCACAGCGCGCGTCCGCCCAGTAGGGCTGCCCACAGGCCGACCGCGACCATGGCGAGGATGTGGTCGGCGCCAAACAGCGGATGCGACACACCGGCGAGCAGCGAGCCGTGCTCTGCCGGATTGAGGTGGGCGAAGGCAGGCGCTGCCGAAAACGACAGCAGGGAGAGCGATAAAGCGAGGCGCTTGATCATCTGGAGAACCTTTCGGTTGCGGTCAGGCCGCGTTTTTCGCCTCGGGCGCGCAGCCCTCGGCCTTCAGCACGCGTTTGGTTGAAGCAGGGTATTTCGCAAGCATGGCGGCCGGCCGGATCGGCCGTGGCGAAAAATTGCCGCCGCAATTGGGGCAGGAGCCGCCAAGCACGCCGGTCGCGCAGTCAGTGCAGAAGGTGCATTCGAAGGTGCAGATCACCGCATTGGCCGCCTCGGGCGGCAGGTCGCGGTCGCAGCATTCGCAATTGGGACGAAGTTCCAGCATGGGCAAAACCTCAGCGGATCGGTTCGTGCACGGTGACGAGCTTGGTGCCGTCGGGAAAGGTGGCCTCGACCTGGACGTCGTGGATCATCTCGGCGATGCCGTCCATGACCTGGGCGCGGTTGATGACATGGGCGCCGGCCTCCATCAGTTCGGCGACGGGGCGGCCGTCGCGCGCGCCCTCGACGATGAAGTCGGAGATCAGCGCGACGGCCTCGGGATGGTTGAGCTTGACGCCGCGCTCGAGCCGCTTGCGCGCGACGATTGCCGCCATGGCGACCAGCAGCTTGTCTTTTTCCCTTGGCGTCAGGTTCATGCCGGTACCGAAATCCTAGAGTGACCAAAGTCTGGGCAGGCCTGCCTGCCCATTGAGCAGTTCGACGAGCGGTACGAGTCGTTTGCGCAGCGAATAGCCGTCCTTGGCGTAGACCCTCGCAAGAAGCTTGCCAGTTCCGGCGACTGTCCAGACGCTGGCGCCGCCATCGTCGCCGATGATCTGGCGCGCTGGTTGCAGCAAGGCCTCGGCGCGCTCGGAGACCAGCAGCAGCGTCGCAATGGCGATGCGACCGCCGGCCGATGCCGCTCTGGCGAGCGTTGCTTCGATGTCTGGCCCGACGAAAAAATCCTCGGCATGGATGAGCCGGCCGCCTTGCCTGATGCGCCAGCGGTCGCTGAACGTGCCACTTTCCACGCGTTCGCCCATGGCTGAGCGGCCAAAGACCGTAGCTTCGACAACAAGTGCTTCGGCACCCGCTGCGAGGTCGGCGTCGAGCGTGCGTGAAAAGGCCGAGCGGTCGTAAATGATGGTTTCCTGCGGCAGCCAGCCCAGGAAGCCGCCGCCACCAACCGACAGGCGCACGTCGACCTCGGCACGGCCGGCAAGCGCGCGGTAGACCTTCTCGCAGGCCTGGGTTGTGATGACGGCGCGTGCGCCGTCGCCGACAGACACCTCCCAGCCAAGCCTGTCGCCGCCGGTCAGCCCGCCGGCCATGTTGATCAGCACGGCTTCCAGCGGGTCGGCGTCGGTGTCGGGCAGCCTGATCTTGGCCGCACCGTCCTGGTAGAGCCGGGCGACGCGGCTGCGACCGGCACGATGCTCGACCTCGATGCGGGCGCGCGCCGCCACGCGTTGCGAGGAAATCGCTGCCGCATCCGCCTGAGCGGACAATGATGTGTCTGATGTCATGATGCCCAAAGGTTAGCCACACTGGCGGGTTTGTCGATATACAAGCTTGTTGCCTCCTGACGTTTCGGTTTCTATACAGGGATGCCTTTTTGGCTCAATTCGGGGGCGATATCGTCTAAAAGGTCTGGCTCGGGCCCGGCGCAGGAACTGCGCGGCACGGGCCTGGCAAAATGTAAGAGTTCTGGGGAAGGGTACTTATGGCCGACCAGTTGGCAACGGACATCATCGCCAAGATCAAGGCGCATGCTGAGGAAAGCGGCGAAGAGATCACGCTCGACACCGAGCTGACCGCGCTCGGCATCCACTCGCTCGAACTCACCGAGATCATCTTTGACCTCGAGGAAGAGTACGGCATCGAAATCGAGATGAACACCGTCGATGCCTGGAGCAGCCTCAAGAATGTCGGCGACATGGTCGAAGCCGTTCGAGTCCTGATTGCAAAATCGGCCTGAGATGAAGCGTCCCCGCATCGTCATTACCGGTATCGGCGGGCTGTGCGGGCTCGGCACAGACGCTCCGGCTATCTGGGATGCCATGCGCGCCGGCCGCCCGGCCATCGGGCCGCTGACCAATGGCGAATTGTACGATCTCAAGATTCGCATCGGCGCCGAGATCAAGCAGCTCCCCGAGCACGGCATCGAGCGCAAGCAGCTCGTTTCGATGGACCGCTTCAGCCTGCTCGCCGTCATCGCGGCCAAGGAAGCAATGCGGCAGTCCGGCCTGGTCGTCGATGAAAAAAACACCCACCGCGTCGGCTCCATCGTCGGCGTCGGGGTCTGCGGCTGGGATGCGATCGAAGAAAACTACCGCGCCATCCTGCTCGAAGGCAAAAACCGCGCCGGCATTTTCACCGTGCCGAAGGTCATGCCGGGGGCGGCTGCCGGCCAGGTCAGCATGAGCCTTGGCCTGCGCGGACCGGTGTTCGGCGTCACCTCTGCCTGTGCTTCGTCCAATCACGCCTTCGCAACCGCAATGGACCAGCTCCTGCTCGGCCGCGCCGATGCGATCGTGGCCGGTGGCACCGATGCGCCGCTGGTGTGGGGCGTGATCAAGGGCTGGGAAGCCTTGCGCGTCGTTGCACCCGACACCTGCCGGCCGTTCTCCGCTGACAGGCAAGGCCTGGTTCTCGGCGAGGGCGCCGGCATGGTCGTGCTCGAAACCTATGACCATGCCATCGCGCGCGGCGCGACGATCCTGGCCGAGCTTGCCGGAACCGGCATGTCCGGCGACGCGTCCGACATTGTGGCGCCGACAGTCGAAGGCCCGACCGCGGCGATGCGCGCCTGCCTGGCCGATGCCGGGCTTGCGCCTGAAGAGGTCGACTACGTCAATGCGCACGGCACCGGCACCAAGGCCAACGACCAGATCGAGACCGCCGCCATCCGCCGCGTCTTCGGCGCCCACGCCGACAAGCTGTCCGTGTCGTCGACAAAGTCGATGCACGCCCACTGCCTCGGCGCCTCGGGCGCGCTCGAAATGATCGCCTGCGTCAACGCCGTGCGCGAAGGCATCGTGCCGCCGACCGCCAACTATCGCGAGGCCGACGCTGATTGCGATCTCGACGTGACGCCGAACGTGGCAAAGAAGCGCGACGTGCGCGTGGCGATCAGCAACGGCTTTGCCTTTGGCGGCACCAACGCCGTCGTTGCGGTGAAGGCGGTCTGACCGCGCCGCTTTAGGCTTCAACTGTCATCGGGATAAAACAGCGCGCCTGCATATTGATGCGGCGCGTCTGCATGCCTAACTTTTGCATGCCCCACCATTTTGGCCAGCGCTTCACGCCGGGCCACCCCACGAGGAACCGACGATGAGCGATCTCACCCCATTTCCGATTGCCGCCCGCTGGCCGGCGCAGCATCCCGACCGCATCCAGCTTTATTCCTTCCCGACGCCGAACGGCGTGAAGGTGTCGATCGCGCTCGAGGAGCTCGACCTGCCTTACGAGGCGCATGCCATCAACATCGGCAAAAACGAAAGCTGGACGCCGGAATTCCTGGCGCTGAACCCGAACGGCAAGATCCCGGCCATCATCGATCCCAACGGCCCGGGCGGCAAGCCGCTGGCGCTGTTCGAGTCGGGTGCGATCCTGATCTATCTTGCCGAAAAGACCGGCCGCCTGATCCCTTCGGACCGCGCCCGTCACTACGAGACCATACAGTGGGTGTTCTTCCAGATGGCGTCGGTCGGCCCGATGTTCGGCCAGCTCGGCTTCTTCCACAAGTTTGCCGGCCGCGAGATCGCAGACAAGCGTCCGCTCGAGCGCTACCGCGACGAGTCGCGCCGCCTGCTCGGCGTGCTCGACAAGCGGCTCGAAGGCCGCAAGTGGATCATGGACGACGACTACACCATTGCCGACATTTCGCTGCTCGGCTGGGTGCGCAATCTGATCGGCTTCTACGATGCCGGCGATCTGGTCGGCTTCAAGAGCTTCGAGAATGTCGCGGCATGGCTGGAGCGCGGCCTGGCGCGGCCGGCAGTGCAGGCAGGGCTGAACATTCCCGCACGTTCGTAAGCAGTAACGTCAAGCCAAGGTTAAGTTATTTAGCCTTGGATTTCGCCTTGCCTACATCGCGCGTGACCATAGAGGCGGCAAGGCCGGCGGCGCTGGCTGCCACACCCTTGACCTTGCCGATCATACGCGCGGCCACCGACGGCCGCTTCTCGGCCGCAGCCTGCTTTGCGGCCTTGGCTGGCTTTTCAGCTGCAGGCGTCACTTTCTTTGGTGCGCTTTTGCCGAATGCCGGCTTGGCCGCGTCCTTCGACCTTTCGGCCAGCGCCGGGCCAGCGCCCGCCTTCGATTGAAGTGCCTTGCCCGTCTTCGGGGCAGCTTTCTTCGCCTTGGTCGCCATGGCTGTCGCCTCGCTGTTTCGTGAATTTCTGGACGCGCATTTGCGAATCGTCCGCTGCGAGACAACGGGTAGGCTGCGGTTCGGTTCCGCTTGCGGTCAGATCACCAGATCGGCCTTGCGCCGCGCGGCGAGCACGCGGTCGATATTGGGCATGTCGTTGCTGTCGATCCAGTTGCGCGCGTCGGCATCCGAGCGTCCATGCTCGCGCCAGCGCTCGACCAGCCGCCTCTCCAGCTCCTCGCGTGGAACGTCGACGAAGATGGTGAAGTCGAACAGCGGCTCAAGCCGCTGCCAGGGCTCTTCATCGAGCAGCAGGTAGTTGCCTTCGACGAGGATGAACTTGACGTCGGCGGTAACGATTTCCGCCGCCGCCCGCGACAGCTCGATGCTGCGGTCGAAGACCGGGATGGCGATGTCGGGTTCGGCGGCGCGCAGGCGCTTGAGCAGCACCTCGAAGCCGGCAAAGTCGAAGGTTTCGGGCGCGCCCTTGCGCGATCTCAGCCCTCTCTTTTCCAGCACGGCGTCGTCGAAGTGGAAGCCGTCCATAGGCACTACCGCGGCCGAACCTTCCGGCAGAACGTCGTGCAAGGCGGCGGACAGCGTCGACTTGCCCGATCCGGGCGGTCCGGCGATGCCGATCACGAAGCGCTCGGCATGGTGGGCGCGCTTGAACAGGGTTGCGGCGATGTGGGCGATTTCGGACATGGATCTCCCCGATGGTTTCGATGACATTCTGCCGCCGCACCCGTCAAAAATGAGGCGGCGGCCGCATCACTTCAAGACCGGCTCGCCGATACGCAAAAAGGTTTCGTCGAACGGCACCTCGCGGTGGCTGCCATCGGCGAAGGTGAGGCGCAGCCGGCCCGGCTTCGCTTCCACCTGCGAAGGCGGGTCGCCGCCATCGAGCGGCATCGCACCAACGATCTGTCGGAAGCTGATGCGGCCGCCGAGTGCAAACGCCGTCTCGATGCCTTCCTGCTTCAACCAGTTGTCGCCGATCGACGCGGCATGGCCGATCGCCGAGCGACCATCCTCGATGCCGAGCACGCCGTGCCGGCCGTTCCATGGCGCGTAAAAGCGGCCGCCATTGCTGATCCAAAGCATGGTGACGGGCAGCTCGGCCGGGTTCTTCAGCACCAGAACGATGTCGGCCTCGGCCTTGCGCGCCACTGCCGTCCAGCCCATGCCGCCATGATCGGCCTCAACGAGGGTGACGAAATCCTCGTGCCGGCGCACAGCACTATAGTCGGTGAGGTCTGTTTGCCCGCCGTCGGCGGCGGGGAAACGGGCGAGGTCGCTGCTGCGCGCGGGGTAGGCGAGCAGATGGGCGCCGCGCGCCGGGTCCGGCTCGGTGACATCGGGCGGAGTGGCCGCCAGCCGCTTCGGCGAAAAGGCCAGCCGTCCGCCTTCGGCCATCTCGGTCATCGGGTGGTGGGCGACCGAGATCGCGCCCGACCCGCCGGTGAAAGAATGCTCCTGGTACAGAAACGGGTGGCCGTCGCGCAGGATGAGCGTCTTTTCGACGACGGCGCCCATGATCTGGCGCTCGAGGCGAAAGGTTGCCCGACGCCCGCCCGGAATGGGTTCGTCGGAAACGAGATCCCAGGCGCTGTTGGCGCTCCAGCCGTGCAGAGGTGCTGCCTCGACGTCGCTGCGCGAAAACGGCGCGCACAGGAAATCGCCCGATAGCCTGACGACACCCTCGGGCAGGCCTTCGGGCAGGTCGTCGCGATCGATCCACGGCGCGCGGTGCAGCGGTTCGAGCGTTCGTTCGCCGCTTTCGATGACCAGCCTGGCAATGTGGCCGACGGCAAGATCGAGCGCGGCTGAAATTCCCTCGGCTTGGAATTTATGCTGGTTCATCGCCAAATCACCCCCGCTGCATGGCCCAACAGAGCCGATTTGGCATCCCTCGCGCAAGCCGGCGGGTGTAACCAATATTCAACACCGCCGGCACAACATGCATTTGTCGTGGCTGGCCAAATGGACGGAATGGCGTGCGTTCTGTAGTTTTCCGGCTGTTGCTGCCGGCCGGCATGTGACAAAGCCAGATCTTTGGCGACTACCGACAGGTTTTTCCTTGCAAGCCCAGATCCACTCTTCCTTGCTGCCTTTCAGATTTCCCCGGTTTCGGCTGTCCGGGCTGTGGCGCAATGTCGTGGCGCTGTTTGCCGTGGCAACCCTGGTCGCCGGCTGCGCCACGTCGGAGACGCTGAACGTCGCGCCGCCGGCGGCACCGGACAAGTTTGCCGCCATCGTCGTCGACGCTTCCAACGGGCGCACGCTTTACCAGGCCTATTCGACGGCACCGCGCTATCCCGCCTCCCTGACCAAGATGATGACACTGTATCTCACCTTCGAGGCGATGCAGCAGGGACGCGTTGCCAAGACCACGCTCATTCCAGTGTCGGAGAATGCCCGCTCGCAGCCGCCCTCCAAGCTCGGCTTCAAGCGTGGCGATCAGATCGAGCTCGAATCGGCGATCCGTGCGCTGGCGACCAAGTCTGCCAATGACGTTGCCGTGGCCGTCGGCGAATATCTCGGCGGCTCGGAGGAAGGCTTTGCCCGCCAGATGACGGCGAAGGCGCGCCAGCTCGGCATGACCAGCACCGTCTTCCGCAACGCCTCGGGCCTGCCCGATCCTGAGCAGCGCACCACCGCGCGCGACATGGCGGTGCTCGGCATGGCGCTGCGCAAGCATTTCCCGCAGCACTACTCTTATTTCTCGGCAACCGACTTCAATTTCCGCGGCAAGCGGGTGCGTGGCCACAACGACCTGCTCGGCCGGGTCAACGGCGTCGATGGCATCAAGACCGGCTATATCAGGGCCTCGGGCTTCAACATCGTCACCTCCGTGCAGGCCGACGGCCGCAAGCTGGTGATCGTCGTCATGGGCGGCGACACGGCGCGCAAGCGCAACGCCCAGGTGGAGGAGATGATCGTCCGCTACATGCCACAGGCCGCCGGCGGCAGCCTGGCGTCATCGCTGTTCACCCCGGCACCGGCGGCCACTGCATTGGCAGCACCCTTGCCGGCACCCGCTACCCCCGGCATGCCCATACCGGTCGACACGTCCGCGACTATCCAGCAGGGCGACGCACCTGTGCCGATGGGCGAGATTCAGTAACCCGGCTGGTTGGCACGGCGCGGCTCAGGCCGGTGCGGTGTACTGATCATCCGTGACGTGCTCGAGCCAGTCGACGGCGCGGCCGTCGAGCGCTTCCTGCAGCGCGATATGGGTCATCGCCGTTGTCGCCGCAGCACCATGCCAGTGCTTTTCGCCCGGTGCGAACCAGACGACGTCGCCGGTCCTGATCTCCTCGACCTTGCCGCCCCAGACCTGGGCCCAGCCGAGACCGGAGGTTATGACCAGCGTCTGGCCGAGCGGGTGGGTGTGCCAGGCTGTGCGTGCGCCGGGCTCGAAGGTGACGGTGACGGCGCGCAGCCGGGCCGGCGCCGGTGCCTCCAAGATTGGGTCCTGGCGCACCGCGCCGGTGAAGTAGTCAGGCGAGGGCGTTGCCGAAGGCCGCGAACCGCTGCGTTTGATGTCCATTTTGGTCTCCTGACTGTGTTGGCTGGTGCATGAAAAATATCGCGGGCATGGCGCCCAGGAAGGCTAAGTATTTAGGGACGCTGCGTACTCGGTGATGCCCGAACTGGCGGGCGATCTTTCCTTATGCTGTCGCGCTGGGATCGCGCCCTGCATCATCATAAGCCGCCGCGATACCTTTTGCCCCGCCGAAAAGTCGAACTGGTCTCGATTGTTTGGCACGTCGTCGCGGCCTCTCAGTCCGGCAGGGCGACGATCGCCCGTCCGCTGGTCAGGTCGGTTATCATCCGCACGATCGCAGCCGTGTCAGCCTCGGGCAGCGCCGCCACAAGCTCGGCGCCGGTCGCGGTAAAGGTCTCGGCTGTGATGCGCACGCCCGGCTGGGCCGCGAGCCGCGCCTGGACGATCGCCAGATCGGCGAAACCGCAGGTCATCTTCGCCTCGACTGCGATGACGATCTCGGTCTTGGCCGCCGCGCGCAGGCAAGCCGCGGCCGTCCCGCCATAGGCCCGCACCAGACCGCCGCTGCCCAGCAGGATGCCGCCGAACCAGCGCGTGACGACGACGGCGACATGATCGAGCGACTGGCCGTCGAGCGCCTGCAGGATCGGCTTGCCGGCCGTGCCGCTCGGCTCGCCGTCGTCGCTGAAGCGGTAGCTTTGCCCGACGCGCCAGGCCCAGCAATTGTGATTGGCATTGGCGTCCGAATGGGCCGCGATGAACGCCTTCGCAGCAGCTTCGTCGGCAACTGGCCCGGCAACGGCCAGGAACCGGCTTTTCTTGATGTCCTGGGCAAAGGTTTCGGGCTGGGCGAGCGTGAACATGTCTGGGGCGTTAGACAATGCGGGCGAGAGGTCGTCAATCGTGCCCTCTGCGGGGATCGATGCCGTCACTGGAAACCCGTCGAGGCGCTGCGGGCATCTCTGCCAATGCCGATCCCGCTGCCGAAAGGTGCCGCACGCCGGTTCTGGAGCCGTTCAGGGCGCGCCACGTCAGGGAAAAGCCGGACTGGCCTGCTGGATTGCGTCAAGACTGCCTTGTGCCGCAGTCGCTGAAATCGGTCTGGCTGGGCCTTGCGATTTGCGACTTCCCCCGTTGAAGCTTGCCGCCGCATCGGTTATGAACGCGCGTCGTCCGGTGCGCCGGGCGTGGTTCGCGGCCTGCCGTGGACGAGCACCCGTAGCTCAGCTGGATAGAGCGCTGCCCTCCGAAGGCAGAGGTCACAGGTTCGAATCCTGTCGGGTGCGCCAATCTTTTCAATGACTTGTGATGTTTGACCGAGCTTGGCGAAATTGCCAACTCACCACACGCTCACCATTGAAGAGTAGGCCGCTCATGACCTTCAACACGCCGCGTCAGCGCATGAGCGACAAGCGCCGGCAACACATCTTTTCTGAGAACTGCACCGGCCACAACGTCGCGCCGTGCTGCCTCTGCGGAAAGCCGATCCACCGCCATAGCGACCGCTGGATTGTCGAGCACAAGCGCGCCCTGGCGCTGCTCGGCAAGGACCTCAACACCAACTGCGGGCCGGCTCACTATGACTGCGCCCAGGTGAAGACCCACACCGAGGACTTGCCCCGCATCAGGAAGGCAAAGCGCCAGCAGGCGATGCATGAGGGGACCAAAGAGATATCGCGCCGGTTCGCCCGCCCCGAAGGCGTGGTCTACGATTGGCAGAAGCGCCGGTACGTGCAACAACCAGCGTAGCGATCCGGGGGGATTTCCTATGCTCACGCTCATAGCGGCGACCGTCATTTCGTGCCTGCAGCTCAGCGCAGTGGACGGCGACACCATCAAGTGCAACGGCCAGAACATGCGCCTGATAGGGGACGGCGTGCCGTTCAAGTCAGGCATCGACACACCGGAGACAGGCGGGCTTGCCAAGTGCGCCCGCGAACGCATGCTTGGCAAGGAAGCCAAGAAGCGGCTAGCCGAATTGCTGCGCGATCCTGGCGGCGTGCGCATCGAGGACACGGGTCAAGTCGACGACACCGATCAGCGCCGGCCGCTTGTGCGCGTCAGGCTCGGAAACGGCAAGCTGGCTGAAAATGTGCTCTTGCAGGAGGGCCACGCCATCCGCTGGCGCCCGAAGATGAAGCGGCCGTGGTGCGGCTAAACGAAAAACCCCGCCACCTTTCGGCAGCGGGGCTGAACATCTGACAAATTTGCCGTTAGATGGTTGGCGGTTCGCCCTTAATCCTTCTGATGACGACATCGAAGGCAATGTCCGAGATCCACATCGCACACACCCCGATCAGGAAAGCCGTCGCATGCGTGGCAGCCGGGTCGTCAGGCAGCGGCCAGTTAATCGATCGCAGATAGTAGACCGTCGGCATAGTCAGATAGGCCGCAGCGATGGCACCACAGACCGGCGAGGCGAACATTTCCCGCAGCTTGTAATGCCGATGTGAGAGCGCCCGCAGGACGCCGCCGAAGAGGCCGGCAGCAAGCACGGATGCCTTGATGCCCAGGAGGTCGAAGAAGTCCTGCATGCCTTATGCTCCCACCGGCTTCTTGGCGATGAACCGCCCATAGAGCGCCCACACGGAACCGAAGAGGATGGTGACGGGGGCGACGTAGAGCGTGGGCGCATCGGGGACGCCGTTCGTCCATAGCTCTGCGAACAGCGCCGCCGCGCCGAGGAACGATGCGAGCGAGCCCTGTGCAACTCGAGACTGGTATGCCGGCTCGCTATTGGTCGAATGCTGTTCGCGCGCTTCGAGTTCACGGCGGACGGTTTCGGCTACCACCTCACAAACGGCCGGCACGTCAGTCGGCTCAAGCGAGATTTTCGGATTGACGGCCACCTTGTCGAGCACGCGCCCGATGACGGTTTCAAGCACCTTGCCGGCGATGAGCGGCCCAAGGAAGTTCTGTTGCTGAGACATGTCTATTTCCTTCTACGAGAAGAGCCGGGAGAGGACGCGGGACAGCCAGCCGCGCGCGGGCTCAGGTGCGGGCGCTGGATCAGGTTTCGGTTCGGGGATCGTCGGGCGCGGCTGTGGCGCTACGCCGAGGTAGTTCGCGGCCCTCAATGCCTTCTCGAAAGTCTTGGCATAGTCGGCCAGATCTTCGGCGCGGTCGGTGCCATTGACGATGCGGCGCGCACCGACATAGTCGCAACGGTCGCCCTTGATGTAGTCATCCAGCCTCTTTCCGGTGAACATGCCCTTGGTCATACCGTCGAAGAGAGCTTTCAGGGCAATCGGCCAGGTCATGAGCTGGCCCGGTGCGGTGGCGCCGAACTTGCGGTGGTTCGTTTCCCAGGTGACTTGCACCAGCCCTTCGCCAACCCATGGATAATAGGGCTTGGACCGAAGGTAGTTTTCTCCGCCTCTCTCGCGGACCGGCTGCATGGTGTGCGCAGTCTCCAGATAGGTGGTCGACAAGATGTAGGAGAGGTGCCGCAGCGGTGTTCCGCGGCGCTGTGCCTCGTCGAGTATCTGCTCGGTGCCGTTGACCTGGCCTTGTGAAAGCGACGTTCCGAACACGCCAGACGAGCGCGCGCGCAAGGCCGCGTAGAACTTGCTACGGTCCATGGGTATTTCCTCAGATTGTGGGTGTCAGCCGCCGTCATTCCCGCCCAAAAACACCTTGGCGGCGCAGTTTCGCTGCTATTGTAATACTGGCGTTGTTGCTCTAGGCCGAAATGTCAATGTGGACTTGGCTTGTTACCGGAGACGTCTCAATTGAATACTACCTCCGAAATCATACCTTTCTGGCGCCCCTGGTTTGAGGGGAAGAACTTCTCAAGCGACTGGACAAGCCGAGCCTTTCCCGCTTGGATCGAAAGCCTTTCCTACCTGAAAGACGCGCCCCTTCGTATCTTGGAAATCGGCCCATGGGAGGGTCGCTCGACGACCTTCTTTTTGGAGTTCTTTCCGAAAAGCGCCATCACATGTGTCGATGTGTTTATGTTTGGAAATGAGGGCGCTTTCGACCAAAATACGGCCTCTTATGGCGAACGAGTAACAAAGATTTCTTCTCGATCCGCCTTGGCATTGGACAAGTTAGGAGTTCCTAGCCCCGCTGAGTTTGACCTAATTTACATAGACGGATGTCATGATCGGGCCGATGTGATGATCGACAGCCTGCTTGCATGGCGGCTCTTACGGCCTGGCGGCGTACTGATCTGGGATGACTACGAAATTCATACGACGGTTCCCGAGGGCATGCCGATAGAGCAATGGGCGAAGCCTGCTATCGACGTATTTCGGGAATGGTATCGCGACGAGATCGAAGATTTACACATTGGGTATCAGATCATCGTCCGGAAAACCAAGGCCAGCCTTGCTCACAATACTGCCTATGTTCCAGAAAAATCCTGCCCGATTGAGGACGCGCTCAGCATCGCACGCCCATCACCGCATTTCCTTAGTAAAGCCAAACGCGAAGTTTCGAGAGTGATAGGTCAAATCAAAACGATCTTCTAGCGATAGACCTCGTCATTGAGCTTCATACGTTCCTGACACAATGAGCGTCTTACCGTCCGCTCCGGGGTAGGCACCAGCAGCCGTGACAATGCTCACGAGTGTACCGGCTGTATTCGTAGCCCCAGTGAGGGTAGCTAGTGTAGTACCATCTATCCCCGAAAGGGTTGTCGTATTTTCAGGGGTAAATGGCAGAGTTGCCCGCACCACTCCGGCACCCGTTCCGTTTGTAGTAATACTTACGACGATCTTGATGTGGACAGTTTTGCCGACCTTGAGATAACGGCATGTGGCTGACTTGGTCGTGATGGAGCCAGCCGACGGCGTCACCACAGGGACAAACGTCGTGACCCAATCGCCGTTTGCAGGCTTAACTAGTGTAACCCCTCCCGCGCCAACTGTCTGAATATCAACGTCGTCGGTGTTCAGCGGCGTGCCGAAGTATGACAGCGTGCCGCCTGCCTTCGCGCCCCGAACTTGCACAACGTTGTTGCCTGCGGAATTTGTGAAGTCGATTGCGCCATTGTTGCAGCCCGCGTCGAGCAACTCGATAAAATTGCTGCCGGATTTGTTGGCGGCATCTAAGCCGAGAACGAGACCGGCGAAGTTTGCGAATAACGCATCCGCGCCGCCACCAACCATACCCTTGATCTTGTTGTACGAGCCTCCGACCAGAAGTGCGACAACACCGTCTGGTGCGTACCAAGAGCAGCCGTCGAACATGTTGTAGCTACCGGTAACAATCATCGACCGCTCGCCGCTTTCAAAGTGTGAGCCGAGAATGATGTTACCGTTATTGGCGATGGAGGCGCCAGCGATCGGCTTGTTGCCGGTTGGCGATCTGTTCCAAACGTGCATATCGAAGATACGAGCGGTCCCTGAGCCCGTTGAAATGTAACCGTATCCGCTCAGGTTTGTCCCAAGAGAAGCATCGACAATCTCGACATGCGAAATGAAGCTATCGTTTGGCCCATTGTTGACCCAGCCGGACGTCTTCGACTTATCGATGGTGATGTGATCAAAATGCCCGAGGATCGAATACAGCCGGTCGGTGAGCACATAGTCCGTAGTCAGACCAACGCCCGCGGAATTGATGATCGTCACATTGCGAATTACCGGACGTGACCCGCGGATATGCACAGTGTTGCCAGACGTGACAGTCGGCCAGTTGCCGTCAAATGACAGATCCATAATCTGAATATCGGCGTCGTCGGTCGTTGCCGTCGAAACCAGTGTGCCGGTCGTTCCACTCTTGGCGCGGAGCGTAGATTGCACCGGCCCTTCCCCGCGAAGGCGGGACGTCTCTTTCAAAACGATATTGCTCGTGTAATAGACGCCGCCAGGGATGTAGACGGTCCGATTTTGCGCAATGCCGGCGTCGATTGCCGCCTGAATGGCCACGGCGTTGTCTACGCCAGAGCTGTTCACTACAGCGCCAAAATCGTCGATATTCAGCCAGACCTCTGCGTTGCCATCACCTGTCCGATCGAAGATCAACCAGTGAGCCGCGCCGTTGGTCAACGTGCCCGAGCCCCCGACATAGGCCAGCGTGAGCTTGCGATAGCCGGTGCCGTCTACGACGGAGCCCGTGACGTTGTAGGTATGCCGGATCGCTGCGTTCGTCTTCGAGCGGATCGTCAAGGCGCCGCGAACGGTATTGGTGCTGTCATCCCATGTGTCGATCATGCCAGTAGCCGTCACGCCATCACTGTCGACGTTGTCGATGTAGGCGGCGGTAGCGGAGGCGGGCGCCGCATTGTTCAGCCGGAAAATGCCCGCTCCCGGATCGGCGTCGGTCGTCGTCGTCGAGAAGTTGTACGGCAGGGCCGCGACCGAGTTGGCCGCTGCGGTGGCACTGTTCGCCGCATTGGTGGCCGAGGTCGACGCTGCACCGGCAGAACCGGCCGCAGCACTCTGCGATGCGGCTGCAGCGCCTGCAGATGCCTGTGCTGCCATGACAGCGGACGTCAGCTCCTTGAGCGGGAATATCACCTCAAAGCGGACCCCGGTGAAGAACAGCACCGCCTGTCTTGCAGTCTTGAATTCGATCGGCTCGATGTTGGAGCCGTCACCGTATTTCACGCCATACGTGCCGACACCCGAGACTGTGATCGTCGTCGCACCGCTGTTGTCGGCTGTGGGCGTCATCAGGTAGAGCCGATCCGCCTGAAACCCTATCGGCTGAGAAACCACGACAGCGTTGCCCGTGCCGCCCGTCACCGTGAGCTTGTCCACCGCTGCGCGGCCGAACAGCCGGCCATAGGTCATTGGCACCCAGGAAGCACCGGTCACGTCCCATTCCTTCAGGACAGCAGGATCGAAATTCTTGTCGAGCCAGAGCTTGTCTGTTGCCGGGGCGACGATGCCGTCGACCATGTTGCTGAAGACGCCAGCCGCTCGCAGCGCGGACAGCACCAGCTCAGACACGCGGACGTATTTGCCGGTCTCGCTGGTGAGCGTCGGGCCGGTGAGGAAGAAGCCCCAATGCAGTGAGTTGTCAAATTCAGTCGCCATGTCTTATCCTCAACGGAATGCGGCTCGTCGAGACGAGCTGTTCAGGTCGGTTTGGGATGGGCTTTCAATGGGCAAACCAGCGGGGAGAATTGAACTGGCCTGGTACCGGATCAACGGCGCTGCGCCGTGGGGTAGCGTCTTTCTGACGGTATTCTTGGCCGCGCTGCTCTTCTTGATCGTCGCGGGCGCTACCGGCTTGATGCCCACAAAGTGGGGATCTGGTGGTGACTGCGGCCCTCGCGGTATGACCCTGGCGGATAACTGCTAGTCGACCATTTCTTTGAGGGACGGCTCAACACCTTTGAAGCCGCTCAATTCGTCCAGATTGAAACCGCCTTCGAGTATCCAGCGCCAGTATGGCAAAGTGGCAAATGGGATCATCCCCGTTGCACGTCCAACGTCGGCTGGCGAAACATCAAGGTCACCAGACATCCCCCGAGCGGGAACACCTAGCAGTTGCGCCGCATCAGTGCCCAACTGGAACGATGGGCCAAGGAGTGCCCCGAAGGCATCACGATTGGCATATCGAGATGCCGGCTGGCGACCATCGGCGCCGGGAACTGCGAGACGCCCTGTCGCCGAGGCGAGCGCGAAAAAGCCTGGCCCTCCGATTTTCTCCCAGGTGTTGTTGATCTCCATGCCAACAGACAGAATGCCTGACCGCTCGAAACCCTCGGCGATCCATGTGCCGGGGTTGTTTGACAGCTCCCTGCCGCTCTCCATCTGCTTGAAATAGTAGGCAGCCATACCCAGCGTCGACATTGCAATCGTGCCCGTTACAAATTTGCCAGGGCCTTCCTGAAGCCCGCGCATCAGGACGCGTTGGTTCGAGGCGATGGCGAAAGTCTTGAACTGAAGCAGCGCCCGACCCGTGGGGGTGTGAGCGAACAGCGGCACGTCCGCCACGCTCTTGGTGACGATGATGCTGTCGACGTCCTTGTTGAGGCCGCCGGCGAAGGCACGGCGCGCTTCCTCGTCGGTCCAGCGCTCGATGCCGGGAATGTGGACATTGCCGTCGACCTGGCCAAACTCATCGAACTGCCTCGCGATCCGCTCAGCCATGTGCTCATCGATGCCGAGAAAGCCCATGTACCGGCGCTCGCCTGGGTCAAGCTTGGCATAGTCGCCGAGGGCAGCGTTTTTCAGGATACGGTTTTGCACCAGCACCGACGCAACCGACTTGTGCCAGTCGTTCCAAAACGACAGCAGGGTCATGCGAGAGAACAGCGTCCCCATATTGTCGATCAATCGCTCGAACGGGCTGTTTTGCGCATAGGGGTCGGCAAGCTCAGCCATCGTCGCAATGCGTGACTGCGTCATCCTCTCGGTCACTGCGCCCGCCGTCTTGGCATCGGCAACCGCAAGCTTGACCGCGTTGAGATTGGTCATGAGCGGCGCTATACCTTCGCTCATGTACCTGCCCAGGCCGTGGACCATTGCCGGCCGCACGGCATCTGTCAGCGATGCAACGAGCACGCCGCCAAGCTGTCGGATGTAGTTGAACGTGCCGGCAGTGCGAAGGACGCGGGCATAGCTCGTGTGTTGGCTGTCGACCTTGTACTGGCCACGCAGCAGATCGCGGACGCTGGAAAAGTCCTCGACATCGCTTTGCTCGCGCTTCTTGAGCCTCTTGAGTTCCTTGGCCTTTGCGTCCGCGTCCATGTCGGAAGCTTCGACCTGCTGTCGCAGTGACAGGTAGTCGTTTTTCAGGCGATCGAGCTGGGTCTGTAGCGTGGGCTTGCCGGAGCCGCCATGGCGCTTGTCCATGCGGGTGAGCTCGACGTCGGCCGCCATGACCCGGGCATAGCGCCGGGCAATCAGTTCAATGTCGTGTTCAAGGAACTCTTCGATCAGATGGTCGGGAATGTTGAAGGTGCGTTCCTTCAGCGGCCCGCGCGCCGACATCACCATGTCATAGGACGGCATACCCTGATTGGCCCGACCGGTGAGATGGTTGAAGATGTCGTTGACGATTTCGTTCACATAGTCGGCCCGGTCCTGCGGCGAGACAAATTCGGGGATCTCCTGCTTGACCTTCGGCACCATGGGCTCGAGCTTGTCGGCCTTCACCTTCAGCCCGTCGATGTCGGCCTGCATCCGCTCCAAGTCGACGGACTTCGCGGCCAACTCGGCCAGCATGTCGTCATTCGCCTTGCCCTCGGCTTCCATGCGCTTCAGTGCCTCGACGCGCTTGCGCAATGAGCGCTCGGCCAGCTTCGCCTTGAACAGGTCGCGCTTGGTCGTGGCGTAGTCGACAACCAGGCTGACACGCGGCGAGGCGTTGGCGAGGTCGCGCACCCCGTCAAGCTCAAGCTCCAGATTGGTCAGGCCCTCACTCAGGGTGCGGGCTTCCATGGCCGAAATCTCGCGTTCATTGACCAGCTTGTCGCCAGCCGTGTCGAAATCGGCCAGTTCGCTTTCGAGCCGGGAAATCCGGCTGTCCATGCCTTCGAGGTTGTTTTCCGCCCCCGTTACGCGATCGATGAAGTCGCGGACTTCCTTGACCGACGCATTCGGCGACAGGCCGACGTCTTCAAGCCACTTCGCGGCGGTCTTGTCGAGATTGTCGAGCAGCGCGGCTGCTGCCTCTTCATCGGCGGTGCGCAACGGCACGCCAGCCAGTTCGTTGCGGATCGCGTCAAGCACGGCGTTTGCGTCGACATAGCCGGCACCGTCGCCGGGCAGGTTCGCAAAGATGTCGTCTTCCGCCTGGACAAAGTTGTCGACATCGCCGATGCCGCCTTCCTTCTTGAACATGCCGGGATGCGTCTTCGGAGTGACGTCCATGGCCCGCAAGGCTTGGTCGAGCTTGGAGCCGATGCGAACACCGCCCTTGCTCCTGATCAACGCCAGAACCGGGCTACGCTCGGCGAAAGACTGCTTGCGGCCGGCGGCGCGCTCGGCTTTGCGGACTTCCTTGACCGCGTCCACCATGACGGCGTTCTCGTCCATGTTCCGAAGTCGCTTCACCAGATCGGCCGGCGCGCGCTCCTTCAGCACATCGAGGCGGGTCTTGCGCAGACCTTCCAGCGAGCCGGCCTTGCGGTCACGAATGCCGCGCCGTTGGGTCAGTCGATCTTCCAAGCCTTCGAGCCGATCGGTCGCCTTGGTCAGCGCTTCACGCTGCTTGTCGACATCGACAATCTTGTTGCCGATCCTGATCTCGTCCGCCTTGAACTCGAGTTGTGCAAGTTGCTCGTCAATCCATGGCGCAACGATGCTCTTGAAACGAGCTTCGCCGGCATTCAGCCGCGGCGAATTCCAGATGCGGGTCAGGTAAGAGACCGCGGTTTTGACGTGGACGTCTGGCGGCAGCAAGCCGACCTCGATAGCCTGATTTTTCAGTGGCTCGAAAAGAGCATCGCGCCACGCCGAAGCAGCTTTGCTGACGGCGTCGTTCTCGCCGACGTCACCCCGGCGCATGGCTTTGCTGACAGCCATTCTGAACTCTTCAGGCGTCATGTTGAAATCGGGCGTCTTGCGGGCTTCGGCGTAGATCGCCTTTGTCTGTTCCAGACCCTTGGTCAGAGCGCCCCGGTCCCAGTATTTCACGGCGCTTTCGACGGCCAGGTTGCCCTCGCCGCGCACATTCTTTTCGAGGTAGTAGCCCGTCTCTGCGATGTCGGCCATGTTCGCGCGGTGGACCGCCGACGGGCTATGAGCCGCACGCGTTAGCGGGTTCAATTGCGCTGTGGCCTTGCCGACCGCCTTGGCGCCGCCGGCAATGTCATAGTCTTCAAGCACAGGCTTTTCGACGGCTGCAGCGCCAGCACTCTGGCCCTCTGCCAAGCCAGCCCTGAAGTCAGCCAGAGCCGCGCCGCCGTCGTCAGGCAGTGCCATCACACGGTCGACGGTCGAGAGTGCGGCCTTGCGTTCGGCGGCAGAGAACAGCGCGCCGACGCCGGAGCCGAGCAGCGTGCCGAGAACCGCACCGCCGCCAATGGCAAGGACGCTATCTTCGAGAGGCCGCGTCTGCTGTGTTGACTGCAAGGCGAATTCCGACACACCAGCACCAAGCGCACCGGCAAGGCCGGTTGAGACAGCGGTCCGCGCGATGGTTGCACCAGTCGTCGCGCCCTTCACCAGAGCGCCACCCGGCAGCAGGGAGGGCCAGTCAAAGACTGACACGCCAAACTGCGCGCCCACGGCGGTCCACCCTCCAGCGTCGAGAATGCGACGGTCTTCCCGCTCCATGTCGATCTGGCTTTTCAGGGCCGTGACGGCAGGCCGGTTGAAGACGTCAGCGAACCGCTCCCAATGCTGTTCGTAGGGCGTGCCCTTGATCTCGTTCCAGACCACATCACCCGTGAAGCCGTCTTCGCGCGTCGATCGGTCAATGCCGGCCATCTTGTTGTTGTTGGCCGACCCAACGGTGTTGTCTTGCCGCCAAGCCGCGCCCAGGATGGACATGACATCAGGCGCAATCTCCGGCTCTTCTGGCGTGTAGTCGAGCGCGCGGAAGGTGCCCAGCGCAGGACGTTCATCGGGATACTCAATTTGCGGCATCGTCACCCCACACCGATTTGTCGATCGTGCGCTTTCGCGCCATGCCAGGACTGTCAGGCAGCGTCTTGGGATCGATGATCGGTCCCGGCGTTGGCGCTGGCGTCTTGTCACGGACAGCGCGAATGTCGTCGGCTTCCATCTCGCCTTGCTGCATGACGGTCGTGGCGCGCATCGCCTTCAGCCAGTCTGGCCGCGAAGGGTCGGCGAGCAACTGGTCCGCTTCTGTCACTGCCGCCCGCTCGACATCGGTCGCGGATTTGTTCCGCTCACGTTGCGCAAGGAAGCGCTCTTTTGCGTCGGCAGCAGCCTTGTCGCTCAGTTCCTTGATCGTGGCAGGCTTGACACCCCATGGCGGGCCAAGCACTTCGTCGTACTTCGTCTGGCCGCCATCGGTGTATTGATAGAACAGGCTGTAGCGTGGCGGACGGCCTGCTTTGACCCCTCCGGCCTCGATGTCGGCGCGGGTCTTGTCCGTCGCCAGGATCGCGACGTTCTCGACTTTCCGGCCGAGCTTGGCAGCGTAATCGGTGGCGGTCTTCATGGCGTCTTCGCGCAGATAGTCCCGCTTGTCGCCGATCGCCGGATAGTGCAGCTCGGGCGGCATACGCATCAAGTTGGGCTTGCCCGAAATGTTGCTGACATTCCAACGGGTCTTCAGGTCGGCGAGTGCCGCCGCCTTTGCCGAACCAGCATCTCCCCCCGTCTCGTAGAACTTTTCTTCGGCAATCTCTCGATACTCTGTCAGTAGGCCGACCGGATGATCGGGGATGATGCCGGCGCCGGGCTCAGAGGTGAAGATGCTTGGATCGTACATGGCAGTCACGTCAGCGACCGTGAGGTCTTTGACGAACTTCTGAAGCTCCGGCTTGAGCACTTCTCGTTTGGCCTTCACCGACGGATCGGCCATGGCGATAATGCGGGTCGCTGCTTCCTCGCCGCTGAGGCCGCGGTCGTTGACCAAGTGCCGGAACACGGCGAGCTTGTCGCGCGCTTGGGCGCCACCTTCGAGAGCGCCAAATGAGATGGGCGCAAGACGCTCGACGGCGTCGGCCGCTGACATGGCCTTCCCGAAAGTCGCCGGATCGGTCGATGCCACACCCTGGCGAACCATGGCCTGAACGGTCTTGGGGATGTATTTGGTGCGGTCGATGAAATCGGACGTGATGGCCTGTTGCTGGTCAGCATCTTCGGCCCGGGCGATCAACTGGTCGTAGGTCTTGTCGGCAACCTTCGTCTGGTCGTTGTCGAAGGAATTCACAGAGACGTCGCCGCCCGCCATTGCCTTGATCATGGCATTGACGCCGCCGCTTTCCTTCTGCGCGGTGCGAAGAGCGCCGACCAGATCGGCCTTGTCGCCATTGTCGAGCGTCGTGTCGGCGAGGATGACACTCTCCCGCACTTGGTCGGGTTCGGTCTTGATCAGAAGGCTGTAATTGTCCTTCCTCGCCGCGCGCTGCTGGGTCACCTGCTGGCTATATTCCGTCTCACCCCACGACTGGAGCTGCTGGCGGCGCTCATGGGGGATTGCGTCAAGATCGGGATCACCGGGTACGGGCGTGTAGGTGCCACCCAGCAGGGCCGCAGCCTTCTGTTTGTGGCCCTCCATCTGAAACTTGACCTTGTCGGCTACCGTGCCCGGGGCTCCGCCAGCCTTGTAGTCCGACCGGTCATAGCGGCCAGGTGCGCCGGCATTGATTGCCGAATAGATGTCGAGCAGTCCCATACCCGGCTTGACGCCGGCATCGCGCAGGTACTGGCCCGCCGCAGCGACCTGCTGCTCGATCGGCATGTCCTTGGTGACGCCATACTTCGCAGCCTGTGGCTCGCCCCACTGGATCAGCCCGCGATGCGTGCCCCATTTCGTCGTCGGCCCCTTGATCCATGGGTCAAAGGTGCCTCCGGTCTCATAGGACATGACGGTCGCGAGATCGACCGGGTCAACGCCGAGCTGCTGCGCTGTCTGCTGAATGGCACCCGAAAGACCCTTGGTATCAACCTTGATGCCCTGAATGTCGCGGATAGCGGTCTGCGGATCCTGCTTGAACTTCCAGCGCCATTTGCTTTCGGCAGCGTCTGCTTCCCATTTCTGGCGGCGTTCGGCCTTCCACGGCTCCGGCATGTTCGCCGAGTTGATCGCTTCCAAGCCTTGGCGCTTCAGGTCGTCGAACCCGGCGGCGTTGTTCTGGATCTGGGTCCGATAGGTGCCCAGGTTCGTGTTGGTCGTCCGGTCGTAGTAGGCCGACTTCGTATCATTCTCAAAGCCGTTGGCCTTTTCGAACAGCGAGTTGCCACGCGACAGGATGTTGTTGAGGTAGCCCGTCTGGGCGTCCTTGGTCAGGCCCTCGAAATTGGCCTTGGCAAATTCGTTAGCGCGCTGCTGATGGCCTTCCATGAATTGGCGCGTGAAGCCGATGCCGCTTTCCGAGCTTTCTTCGCGTGCCTTCAGGAAAAGCTGCTCTTCGTCGGCCAAAAACTTGGTGAGGCTGGTCGACACGGAATTGGAACGGTCGTTGGCGACGTCGATCTTCTCGCGGTCGGCGAGGTCGAACAGGTTGTAGCTCGCCTGCACGACGGCCTGGCCGGCGTCCATCATCGCAGCGCCGACCATCGGTGTCGGCCCGGAATTGGCTATGCGGCCCGAGCGCGGGTTGTTGTAAGCCACGTCTCGAGCGGTGGGGATGTTCACCATGCGCTATTCACCATCAGCCATAAGGGAGGGAAACGGACGTCGAGGTCTTCGTCTTCTTGTTGCTCTCGCCGAACCTGTTGAACATCGACGACATGCCGGAGAACAGCGAGCCGGCCGCCCGGATGCGCGCCGCTCGCATGGCGCTTTCGGCGTTGAACCCGGCCACCTTGGCGGCGTCGTTATAGCCGCGCGCTTGCTGGTCGCCCTTGTAGATGTCGGTTTCGGCAGCGAGCGCCACGCGTTCGGATGTATCGCCCATGATGTCGATGACCGACGGATCAGTCATGTTGCCGCCTGAGCCGGCGATGGCTGCCTGTTGCTGCGAAAGCAGTTGCTTGCCCTCACGATTGCGGGCCATGGCGTCACGCTGGCTTGCCGCCGTCGCCTCGTCGGCCTGCATCGCAGCGACCTTCTGCTCGTACTGGAACCGGGCCTTCTGTTCGCGGCCCTCTTGCATCGCTCCGGCAACGGACATGATCGTCCCGCCGATGCTCGCTATGGTGCCGATTGCCCCAAGGACAGGCGTTAGGAAACCCATTGCCAGACTACCTTTCCGTCTAAAATCTCGTCTGTCGGCTTGAAACCCAGCTTCAGCATCAGGGCTTCGGCACGCGGGATCGAGGTGTCGCAGGTCGCCTTGATTACGCGGGCGCCGCGCTTCTTCGCCTCTGCCAGCACTTCGAGGATGTGACGGAAGATGCGCGGTTTACGGCCTTCGGCTGGTACCTCCAGGAAGGCCATCCACTCGCCTTCACCAGTCTCGATGACGCAGCCGAAACCGGCCAGCAGGCGACGACGCCACAGCGCGCGGCCGATCCACTGGCCGGTCACCTGAACACCACCGTAAAATCGCGCGAAGTCGATGTCGTCGGCCGGCCTGATGTCAGCCATTGGTCTGAACATCCATCACCAGCGAGCCGGCAGTGAAGGGGTATGGCGAACGCTGTTCGAGGCAGAGACGGCTGTCAGTGTTCCAGTCGCTCGAAACCGACATCATGTCGGCGTCGAAGCTTGTGAACAGCGTGTTCGCAGCGATCGGCTTATCGTTCTTCGTCGTGGTCAGGCGCCGAAGGCTGACGAAATCCATGCCGACCCGCAGGCCATCCAGCATTGTGTTCACAAGGTACATGCCGAGCTGAGACACGCGCTTCTTTTTGAATAGCGCCGTGCCATTTGCAGCCCCGTAGGCGAGTTTGGTCGACTGCCAGCGTCCGACGTAGGGAAGACCGATCACGACCGCCTTGCCGGCAGGCTGTGGCGGCAGGACGACCTGCCCGGCAGCGACAGTGTAGAGATTGTCCTGATCATGCAGGGCGGCACCATCGAGCCAGACGGTGACGCCCTTGCCGTTGAGATGCGGCACGGCAAATGTCGTCTGGCTGGCGGTGGCGGTGAAGCGCTTAAAGCCGTCGGCCAGGCAATTCGTCTTGCCGCCGCGGCAGTCCTTCAGATCGGCCAGTCGTTCCAGGCGCTGTGTCCCATCCCGTGTAATGGCGAAGTAGACGTTGTCCTGCCCCTTGCCCCGGCAAGCGATGACCTGCTTGAACAGGCCGTCGGTGACCACACGCGACCAGGCGACCACCTTTTCAGAAGGCCGATAGGTCAGGGCACGGGCTTCCCCGTTTTCGAGGATGAACCACACCACCGTATCGGGCTGGCGCTGGACGGCCACACTGACAATCGGAGATCCATCGCAAACCTCTTCGTGCATCGCCATCAGGTCCATGGCGCTGTAGTCGAGCGTTCCCTGTTCCGCGATCAATGCGAAGACCCTAAGCCCGGTGCTTTGGACGAAGATGCCATCCTTGTCGCATTTGACCGCGCGCAGGTCGTAGCTGCCTTGCGTCGATCCATCGACCGGAAACCAGCTCGACGCTGTCAGCGGTTCGTCGAAGCTCGACGACTTGATCGAGATTTCGGAATTGTCGGTGCCGGCGATCAGGCGCTGCAGGCCGAGCAGCCAGAGGATCCCCCTGTCGGTGCTGGCGCCGATCGACCGGAAGATCGGGGCGCTATCGCCCTCGACGTTGTCGTCAAAGCTGCGGAAGGCGTCCGGCACCGAACCGTGCACGAAGTCGCCCTTGCCCCAATACAGGCGACCGCCGAACGCTTCGATGCCCCAGGGCCAGCCGTCAAAGTCCGACCACGTCGAGAAGTCCCATTCGAATGTCGGGTTCAGCGAGTAGAAGCGGCCCAGCACTTCGACGTTGGCAACCGTGGCGCTGCTGTAGGCTGTCATGCGCGCAACGCCGACCTGACTGCCGCCGGTATAAATGAGCGTCGTGTCGATCGTGCCGCTGGTAAAGGTGACCGCCACGAAGCGGAAGAACTTCACGACGTTGTCGTCACTATCGGTGACGTTCGTAGGCCCCGTATTTGCCGTGTAAGTGCTGTGCGTGCTCCATGCGCCCGGATTGCCGCTGCCGTCGTCGGTTGCGACCTCAAGACGGACGGAACCCACCCAGGTGCCTGACACCTGAAACGAGAACGTGCGGGCGGCTTTCACGCCGGAAACACGGATGGATGCGCCATTGGCCGGGGCGCTCGTGAAGCTCTCCTGTACGGTCTGGCCCGACTGAAACAGGCGGAAAAGCCGATTGACCATGCTGGCCTCGAAGAACGCCCTGCTTGCCGTCAGCGTGCCGTTGCCAGTGTAGACAGAGGGCGTGAGCGCCACGGTGCTATCTGCCCGCACGAATGGCCCGTCGTCGACCTTGTAGCGCTGGATGCCCCAGCTGGTGTCACCACGGCGCTGGATTTCGCGCTGCTGGAACTGGCGTGAAGCCAGATAGAGCACATCGATATTCTGCTTGTGCCGGGGCGCTGCAAGATCGGCCGTCGTCCATGGCGTCGACAGGACCAAGGTACCAGCAGCGTCTATCTGGCAGCGAGCCACAAGTGCTTGCCTGGCGTTGTCCGTGTAGAGTTCGAGATAGATGCTGCCCGCGTTGGGCGTGAAGGCGATCGAATGGTCGCCATCGTCAAGGATCGACAGCGGCACCACGTCACTGGCTCCGGCTGACGTGCCAATATGCACCCAGACCGGCCCGCGAACGACCTCGACACGAAGACCGTGTTCCTTGCTTTGGTCGCCGCCTGCCACCGTGATCGTCTGCCGAGCAGCGGCGCGGCCCTGCGTGGTGCCGGTGAGCACAAGATTGCCGCCTGACACATTTGCCGACGCGCCGGCAGCGCTGGCGTTCGTCCATCCGGTGAAGGAGTTGAAATCGCCGTTCGTGATCGAGGTAGCAACAGCCACGCGTGACACGAAGGCATTGTCCTTCAGGATCCGCATCTCGTTGTTGGAGAGGATCGGCACAAGCATCGAGGCGTTCGAGCCGGCGAAGGAGTATTCGAGCAGCCTGACATCGCCCAGATTGATATCTGCGATGTGTTCCAGGCCGGGGCGCAGCGTCATCGAGCCGACAACACGCGGCAGGATGTTGGAGCTGAGTGCCGAAGCGAACTGCATGCGCTCCAGATCAAGGCGCGAAAGCGCTTCCTCGCCGACTTCGCCGCCGTTCAGGGAATAGACTGGGGCCGAAACGCGAGGCATCAGACGTCACCCTCACCGAAAGTGATCTGCCCGCCGACCAGCGTGCCGCCATTGTCGCGCGAGCCGCCGATACCACCGCCGCCGCGCCGAGCGCGAAGCCAGGTGCCGGGCTCGATGATCTTGTTGTTCTCATTGCGGGCGTCGACGTTCTTTGCCTGCGTCAAGGCACGTTCCATGCGCTTGCTGAGCTTTTCCTCCAGCGTGTCGCCCGACGTCAGCTTGCCGCAGGTATCGAACGCCAGCTTCAGCGCGACATAGCGCCAGAACATCGTCGGCCAGGTCGCAATCTTGTCGTCGGCCGTGTTCACGTCGCTGATGAAGCGCAGATAGAGCGTAGGCGTGTTGGCGTGCAGGTTGCCGCCTTGGTCCACATAGTCGTGGAAGGTCGTGAAGCCAGGATTGTTCGAGACAGTCACCGTGCGCAGCCAGGTCGGCGGATAGTCGAACGCATAGGTCCAGCCCACAGCAGGCGTCAGAGCCCCGTTGGCGGACAAAGCTGCCGATGCCTTGGCGAAGTTCCAGTCGCCCGAGTTGAAGGCTTCTTCGACCGCGCCGTCCCATGCGTTGCCGAAGACGTATGTCGCCTCGACATCGTCGGTCAGGTCGACGATGGTCGCCTTCTCCAGATGAACCAGAGCTTGCTTCCAGATTTGCAGCTTTGTCGCCATGGGGGGTTACTCGCCCTTCATCAGCTCGATGTACTTTTCGGCCGCTTTCTCAGCGGCTTCCTTGGTGTCGAAACCGGTCTGGATGACATTGCCGCCATGGAGGAAGCGCCACTTGTGATGCGGGCCGCCGAAGCTGATCTGCGGCGGACTGATGTCGCCCGACGCGACCTTCGGAGCGGTTTCCTCGTCAAACAGCCGGATCACGCGTACAGCGGCCGACGTCTTGGTGACGCTCAAAACGCGCAGCGTGCAGTCAAGCTTGTGGTCGTCGGAAAGCACATCGATCGTCATGCCAGGGCGAAAGACCGAGACATGATTGGCGAAGAATTCCGGGTGCGTGACTTCCTCGAGAGTGGTTTCGGAAGGAACAGTCGCCGCATACCGGCCGATCGCATAGTCGGCCTGCGCAAAGCGATGCCCCGCAAGTTTCGTGACTTGGGTCATTTGGTTCACCGTCATTGAAAGGGAAATGGAAAAGGGAGGCCCGAAAGCCTCCCCCGTTCGCTTAGTCGGTGTCGGTCGCCGTGATGGCGAGGCCGTCGGTCAGGTCGATGCCGAGACCACCGGTCCCGGTCGCCTCATCGATCACCCAGCAGTGATGAACCGCAGTCACCGGGCCGGCGAGCGTGGTCGTGCGCGTGCGGACGATGACAATGTCACCCTGGCGGGCACCCTTGGCATAGCCGTCGCTGACGTAGTTGCTGGTGTTGACCGTGGCGATGGCGTCAACCGAGTCCAGCAGCCAAGTTTTCATGGTGCTGACGCCGGAAAGACCATCGGTCAGGAGCTTGAAGCCGTTCGTTTCGTAAGCCATTTCCGCCTCCTTACGAGAATGCAGCGGTGTCGTCGGTGACGACCTTGATCACGCCGGCCTGCTGCAGAATGGTGGCGCCGTCGTAGATCGTTGCACGGTCATAGGAGTAATCGTCCTCGCCGTTGTAGCCCGCATCGACCTTCACATCGCCTGCGATGGCATGACCCACGGCAGGCTTGGCGAAGATGAAATTGGACGCAGTCGCCGTGCCCTTGCCGGGCAGGCCGTTGTGCATGATGTGCTTGGCGCCGAGCCAGACTTTCGGCCGGTCGAGCGCCAGGCCGACGAGCGGCTTGGCATCGATGTAGTCGGCCGATTTGAACTCCTGGAAGGTGAGCAGACGAGCCCATGCTTTCGGCGTCCAGAGGCAAGTGATTTCGTTGCCGACCATGACGTCGAGCTCGAACAGCTCAGTCAGGGCGTCAACGGTCTTGCCGTAAGTCAGGGTCTGGGCCGCGCCGCTCGCATACGAGTTCGTGGCGGTCGCCAAGGCGTCGATGATCGTGAAGTCGATTTCACGCGAAGCCGTGAGCGAGCTGGCATTCTGCATTGCTTCGCGCAGGTTTGCCGGAGCCGTGAACACGTCGAAGTTCGGGCGGGTCTCCTTGGTGTGCTTCTCTTCCAGCGTGATCGTCGGCTGGCTGTCGCCACGGTTACGCGACGGGATAAGCCCGTTCGTGCCGCGCTTGGTCATGCGACCCGCAGCGCCCTGGAGCGCAAACGAGGCCGTCAGGCCGCTGATCATAAGTTCCTTGGTGACGCAGTCCTTGAGATAGGTTTCGCCGCGCTGAAAGGCGACGACCCATTCATCACGGTACTGGGTTTTCGTAATGGCGTAGGCCATGGCGAATATCCTTCGTTGATGATTTGGAGGGGTTTCTTCCAGCCGTGATCAGGGTGCCGTGCCGGAGCTTTCGCGGGGTGCCGTGCCGAAGCACAGGGCCGCTACTCACCTAGCGCGGGGCGTCACATCAGCTTTGATTTTCGAGAGGGTGCGGGGCCGGGAACCGGGATGCCGCGGGTGGTCTGAACCGACCGGATCACTTCCGGGCGGTTATCTTGTCGAGCTGGGCATAGATCTTCGTCAGCTTGCCCTGAACATCGTCGCTCTTGAACTTTGTTGGGTCCGAGACGCGCAGCGCCAGCAGTTCCTGCTTCTGCGCTTCAAGCGTCTTGCCGGTCGCCTCGATGTCGCCGGTAAGGATTGCCGTGCTGCCGTAGTAGTCGGCGCCAATGGTGGCCATCATCTTCACGAATGGCAGGCTGTCTTGCAGGCGAGAGCCATCCATGAGGCGAAGACCCATCATCTGGCCGAAACCTTCCTCGCCCAGATGCGCCTTCATCAGCTCCTGAGCGGCTCCGATCTGGCCGTCATAGTCGCCGCCCCACTCGGCCCGCAGCGACTTCTGCGTTTCGCCGGCAACCTTCGCAAGCTGTGCGTTCAGCTCCTGCGCCTGGGTGGCGGCGAAGTCCTGATACCAGTCGAGCGCAGCGGCGGCGACCTTGGGCGGCACATTGCGTTCATGCATCGCCGCCTTGAAGTCGGAGAGGATCGCCTTGTCGGCGTCTGTGACCTCGAAGCCTTCGCGGAACTCGCCCGGATACTTCGTTGCATCGTCAGGGATGCCGTTGGCCTCGCGGTACGCCTTGACCTCTTCAGGCGTCGACTTATCGGTCAGTTCGACCGGCTTGCCGCCGTTCTTGGCGTTTTTGTAGCCCTCACGGAAGGCCTTCGAAATGTCGTCGGCCGATTTGTAGCGCTCGAGCTGCTTCATCATCGCGGCATCGCCGCCGGCCAGCTGCTCACGGAACGACTGAAGAGCAGCGTCGGCGGCAGGATCAGCGGCCGGCGCGGGGGCAGAAGATGCCGGCGCCGGCGTTGCTGTCGGGTCAGGGTTTGGCGCGGTCGGCGTTGCGTTCGTCGGCTGGCTTGCCGGAGCGCCTGTCGTGAGCTGGTCGGTCATTGTTTTCACCTGTCAAAATGGAAAGGGAATGGGAAATCAGCTTCCTGATCTGGAAGCCGACATGCTGCTTTCCGGCTGCGAAGGCGCTGTCGCGCTCGCCGCCATGCTCTGCCGGCATCCACGCCATCTGATGCATGCCGCAAATGTGCAGGATCGCCCCGAGGGCGCGCCTCTGTTGGTCCTCATTCGCAACGCCGGCAGCGAGCGCCTGGAGCGCAACGCAGTCAGTCTTGCGGATTTCCATGTCGTTCCGGGGCATCTCATTGTCAGGGCGGACCGTGACGGGATGCCAGGGGCGGTAAAGTTTCTGGCTCATTGGCCGAGCGCCGCCCGGATCGACTGGCCAGCATCGCCAACCTGACCGGCAACTACAGCGCCGTTGCTGACCTGCTGCATCTCCTGTTGGTCTGCCATGGCCTGCTGAGCCTGCTGGCGGTTCGCTTCGGCCTGCTCAGCATCGATCAGCCAGTCGGCCCGACCGTTCGGCACCGCGGCGAAGGCGTCTCGGAACATCGTCCGCGTGTCGACCTCGCCCGCAAGCGACGGATCGATCTGCACACCGGCTTGCAGGACACCCGCGCTTTCCTGAAATGCGTTCAGGATTTGCCGGTCGCGTGCTTCCTTCAGCGCGTTGTTGAACTCATACTGGATGTTCTGCCCGAGCAGGATGTCGGGCATGTCTTCTGGGATGCCGTTGCGATCCACCGGGCCATACCCACCAGCCCGCATCACCTTTTCCGTGGTCAGATCGAGGACAGCGCCGGTCCATTCGTGCTCGATAGGCCCGAACAACGGCATTGCGTTGCGGATCCACTCCTGCACGCGCTGAGCGGCCTCGTACGCGGTCATGGTCTTGTCGGCTTGCGCGATCGGCTGGAGCTTGCTCAGGAAGAACGCATCGCCGAGCTGATTGCGCTGGTCATTGATCAGGTCGATACCCAGGCCGACGTTCTTGCCCAGTTCCAGCACGCGGAGAGCGGCGCCGAGCCTTTCGTCATACTGGCTGTCGATGAAAGTGACGCCATTGGCGCCGAGATCGATCGGCGACAGCAGTGCATCCTGTGTCGCAACGAGTGGCGGGTCGACCTGCTTTTCGCCCGCCTCGATGATCGTCATCTTCATCCGCTGCAGCATGCGGCTTTCGGTCAGCCCGATAGATGCCGCCGTCGACACCGCATAGAACTTGCCCGACAGCAGCCACCAGCGCGGGACGACATAGTCGAAGGTGAAGGCCGGCAGCTCCTGAAGGATCGTACCGTCTTCAGTGACGTAGACGTCCGCCCATTTCGCGCCCTTCGGAAACTTGCGGTGAGGCTCGTAGAGGTCCAGCGGAATGAAGGTGTGCCGGACCTTGAACGTCGTCTTGATGTCGTTGTCGCGCAGCGCGTTCTTCACCGGCTGGGGAAGCTTCGGCTCGCCGAACAGATGGGCCATGGCAGCCGCTGTCATGTCGCACTTGCGGTGCACATGGTTCACCTGGCCGTCTGGACCTTCCTGCCCGGCCATGTGCTTCGGATGGTGGCAGCGGTAGTTGAGATTGTCGCGGTTCTTGTTGTAGCTGACCTGAAGCCAACCCATGCCGAAGGTCGCAAAGTCGTGCTCGACCTGCTGCGCAGCACGGCGAAAGCCGCTGTCGCGCGAATTCAAAATGGCGCTGTTGACGTCAGTCATGAATTCGAGGAACGACTGGGCACCACGATCCCGGCCGACGCGCTTGTTTGACGCTGCCGCCTTGAACCACTGGCGACCATCGGGCCGCACCATGGACCCGATCTGGTCGCCAAGCTCACGCCGCATCAGGACGGGCGTGGCATCAGTCAGGTGCGAAGCGAACTCCTGCCCGTAAACGATATCGGTCGTGAAGTCGGCCCGCTCTGGAAACAGGAACTCGGCTATTTCCTGATACAGGCTATCGAGCGAGCCCTTCGCAGCGAAGAGGCGCGTATCGATGTCGATCAGGTCACGGCCTGCTTGATCGCTCATCAGCTCGCCCCAAGCGTTCCGCGCGAAAACTCACGCCCGATCGTGCCAGGCACCTGCGCCAGCCGGTCAGTGGCGGCACTGCTTTTTGCCGCCGGCGCCAGCGAGCGGGTGCGACTGCGCTGACGCTTGGCCAACGGGTCTTCCGGGTCCGGCATCGTCGCCGGCGGCTCCGGCTCGGGCATCTGTTGTTTCTTACCGAAAAGTCCGCTCATCAGCGTTTCCCTCGCAGTTTGGCCTTCAAAGCACTGTTGGAAGTCACGGACTGAAGCCGCATCCTTGATTGTTCCCGCCGCTCTTGCGCGGCCTTCGGGCGCTTCAGCCCGCCGATGCTCGACGCCGACAGCATGATCGTCGTGTCGCCCTTGTCGGGGGAGCGTCCAAGCTTTTCGCGCATCAGCTCTTTCGGCAGGACGATGATCTCTTCGCCATCGCCACGGGCCCGGATTTCGTACCGGAAGGCGGCCAGGTCGGCTTCAAGCTCTGGATCAGGAGGCAGTGCGATCCGCGAGAGGTAGGCCGGGTCTAGCTGTTCGCGGAACTGCCACACGGCTTGCGCTCTGAGATTGTAAAAGCCGTACATGCCTTCGCGGGTTGACGATGCCGAAGGATTGCCACCCTTGAAGCCGAAGCAGTCGACATCGGCATGGGCAAGCTGGGTCAGCGTGTCACCGCCATAGCCACCACCGGCATCGACCACGACGCGGCACCTGTCGCGCATTTCCTTGATGATCAGGCCGGCAGCAGTGGGTCCGTCCGGCGTATCGCTGCCGGGATAGCTGGCAAATGGCGAGTACCACCAATCGCGCCGGGTCTGGATTTGCGTCTTGTCTGGCCCACCCTGGGCGATGTCAGCGGACACTGCCGTCATGGGGAGTTCGGGCGGCGTGCTGATCCACCGGGCTTGCGCTTCCCGTATCCACTTGGTCGGGATCACCTGCCAGGGATCGTCTTTGCCGTCCGGCTCGAATGAACCATAGCGGAGGCGTTCGCGGATCTCGTCAGGCAGGCTTTCGAGTTGCGAGGCATACCCCGTCGCCATCAGGTCGGGATTGTCTTCGAGCATCGACCGGATGAAGGTTCTGGAACGTGGCCGCTCGCCTATTGGCCCTACATAGTCCGCATCGACTTCCCGGTCTTCGCCGTCGATCGTCGTGAACCAGCGCAGTTCGCCTGATGCTGCGGGGTTCGGGTGGCTCTTGTCCAGCCATGGCGACCAGTAGCGGATGACCCACATGCCTTCGGCTGATGTCGGCGGGTTGCCGGTGCAGACCACACGGCAGCGACGGCCCCTTGCATCGCGAAGCCAGCCGATGATGTAGCGATACTGGCTTTCCGTGAACTGGGTGATTTCGTCGAAGGCTTTCAGCCGGTGGGCGCGACCCTGATACTTTTCCTTGTCCGCCTCATGGGGCACGCCGCCCAGCTCTATCGTGCCCCCGGTCGGGAGACGCCACACATGCGACTGACTGTTGTAGCCGTCGCGAGTGCCCAGCATCCGGGCAAGCTCGTCCTCGATGCCCTTGAGCTGGGTCGCCTGCCGGCGCAGGATCAGCGCCGGCTGGTACTCTTCCAGCCCGAGACCGCAAATCAGCGTCGTCTTACCGCCGCCGGCCGCGCCGCCATAGAAGGTTTCGTCGGCTTTCGAGAACCATGCGTCAGTCTGCGGGCCGGGGTTCGGGATCATGTACCGGTCAGCCGAGGCATTCACCGCCTCGTCAATGACTTCCTGCCTTGCATCTGGCGGCAGCGCATCGAGGGCGGCGAGGACTTCACTTAGCTGCACTGTTCAGCCCTTGAGCCAGGAGGAAGGCCACACGGCGGGCAATGTCGTTCTTGGACAGGTCATCCACTGTCGAGGTGAGCGGCGCACCACCCTTGCCGGTCACTTCGGCCTTCTCGACAAGTAAGCCGTGCAGCTTTGCCTTGCCCATGATCGCCGAGACGGCAGCAGAAGCCCCTTTCTCGTCTCCCATCGCCTTGACGCGGGCTAGTTCAAGCTCTCCGGTCAGCGTGCCGATGGACACCATTGCGAGGTCGCGGGCTTGCTGCTGAAGCTCTTTCACCCTTGCGGCAACCTTGGGGGAGGCCAGAAGCCTGCTTGCTTCGCTCCAGACCGTTTCCGGCTTGGTGTCAGCACCCACGTCATGCGACCGGCGGTAGGCTTCTGAGCCATTGCCTGTCTCGACATAAGCGACAGCGAACGCCTCCTGCTTTGCAGTTAAATCAGACATTCTGGTTAGCATTCCTGTAGCTGCGACGAGCGAGGAGAAGCCGATCAGCAAGGAACCCGGGCAACCCGCTCGACAGTCGGCAAAAGTGGTGGGAGGATGCGCACCTAGCAAAGGGAGAGCTACATGGATTTTGGGAACAGGCTTAGGGCAAAGCGCGATCAAGCAATCAATGATGCGAAGAAGGCGATGGATGACGCGAAGTCCGCCTCAGCAAAGCAGAAAGAGGCTGAATACGAACAGACGATTACTTCAATTCTTGCGCTTCTGTCGGAGAAGAGATTGGAAGAATTGGTGGAGCGCGAAATCGCGGCGCCACATGTGAATGGCATTCCTACCAAATTTGCGTTTGCCATCAGCCCAACTGAGTTGGTGCCTGTAAAAGTTGGATCAGATGGAACACTGTCAAATTCGGGTCACCCTACCTCTCCCCACGGTCTTCCTTTCCCATCACTGATGCCAGCAGCTGCGGTCAAATCGGACGAAGTCAAGGAGCGCCAGACGGCACTCCGCGCTGCTGGAGTGAAGGTCGATTTCCAAGTGGCTGGCCCTCAAGGCCCTTTGGTGTTTGTCATCGACATCGGGACATAAGGGCTATACGCCGAAGCTGTGCAGCGTCTTTTTGATCGAAAGCGGATTGTTGCTGTGGCGAGAATGCAGAGCGCGTTTCCCCGACGGGCGGGGTGGCGATCTGCCCCGCATCGCTTCGGCTGGTGACACTTAGGCCCCGCACAGACAAGCGTTTCGCCAAATAAGTTGCAAATGTAACTATCCTGTTTGGCCCAATTTATCAAGTGGCACCTTCGCCGCCACCTCCCGCCCGAACATCTGCAGCATCATGATGACGTGCGCGTCGGTCGATGCAGACACCGGACCATGTTGGCCCGCGAGCGCTCCAGCGATGACCTTGACCGATGTGCCGGCCTCGACGCGGCCATGAACCCGCATCTCGTCATACTCGCCGGTTTCCTGCTTCGACCGGATGCTCTGCACAGTGGCATCGGGGATAGGTACCGGCTCGCCGTTGTTGGATCGCAAGATGCAATCGACGCTCTCGCAATCCAGCACACGAGGCCAGTGGTCGGACGCCAGCACGAACAGGTAGCCCGTCAGCAGGGAGAAATACTTGATCGACCAGCGCTTATGCCGAGCGTGTTTGTACTCCTTGCGGAACCGCGGCACATAGACGACTTGACCGAGGCCGGCGATTTCCTCGGCCGCCTTCAGCTCAAGCGAAGGGCGAGCGCGGACGACGTACCATTTGGGGATCTTTTCAGTCATTCCGATGGCTCCGCTGATAGGCGATCAAGGTATGTCATGCCGTCCATGCCGGGTATCTTGGCGTCCAGAGATAGGGTTTTGAACGTGTCGTACTCGCGATTGTAGGCGGTCAAATGCTTGCGCACGCCGTCCTCCAAGTGCTTCAGGGCAAGCTTTCCCTCCAGGATCGAAAGGCAAAGCTCGGCAATGACGTCGTCGCGGACGTGGCGCGGAAGAGCCCGGGGCACGGCGCGGTGCAAAAGCAAGTAGACCTTTTCCGGCGAAAGCTTGATCTCGGTTTGCGCCGCCTTCCTGGCGCGCCAGGCCGCCTTGACCTTTCGAATTCGTTCGCGGTTCCTGCCTCGCCATGCGCGAATTGTAGCAGCAGCCTTTTCCTTGTTTTTGGCTAGCCAATTCTCTTTGAGCTGTTTGCACTTCTCTGGAAAACGTTCGCGGTAAGAACGGTTTTGCTCGGCGATCTGCTCTTTGGTCCTAGTCCTGCCGCGACGTGCTATGGACGCCTTCGTATACCAACAGTGCTTCTCCTGCTTGGTCATCTGAAGCCACAGGATGGGCTCTACGCCGCAATTGTTTGTCCCGGGCGGCCTTATGCTCCGACCTAGCTCGTTCATCTGGATTGCATGACGGAACAGTGAAGCCTTTTGGTGCCCCTTGGCTATCCATTCCTCTAGCTTCTGCTGCGTGTCAGCCCATTCACGGTTTGTAAGACTTCGCCACTTTTGCAAAAGCGCTTCCTCAGCTTCGGACAGCGCGATTTGATATGATTCAAGCGCAGCCTGCGCCTTGGATGGTAGGCGGTCGGTCGTCTTCGGATCGTATCGTTTTCGCATGTCAGCCATCCCACATTTCCCAGCCTTGGCCGTCGGCCGGCTGGACAAGGTGTGGAGGAACACGGCAGTCCGCCGAACCTGGCGGTGGGCCCCAGTTCTCGACGTGCCACAATCTGTTGCTGCGGCCGTATCCCAGGCGCTTTTGCCAATCCTCATCGGATATAGGCTTGGGTGACGAAGTCGCCGCGATCTCTGTGAAACCTTCGAACCGGCGTTCGTTGATGAACGTGGTGGCGTGCATCACCGGATGGTCAGCCTTGGCATCGAGGAATTTGCGGTAGGGCTCGACAGCGGCAATGCAGGCCCTGCGCTGATCGTCAGAAAGCTTGCGCCAGCCGTCGTTCGACTTCGACTTCGACATGGTCGGCGTTCGAGGATAGGCCAACCAAAAGGCTTCGAACTCCTCGCTGTAGTTCGTTTTCCCCTTCGTCTTCGGGCGAGCGTCCGAACTCGTTTCGGACAAAGGTTCTTTCTTCTCTGTCTCTGTCTCTGTCTCTGGTCTAGCATCCGCTTGCGCAGCGCTAGCGAGCGCTTGCAACGCGCTAGCAGTCGCTTGCGGAATTTCGAGGAAACCGCAATCTAACAAGGGCTTAAGCTTGGGCCGCCGATCAAGATACGCTACCCGCTTAAGGTAGTCAGGGTTGTTGGGTATCAGCCCGTTGTTGCGGGAAGCGATCAGCATGCACACGACTGCTAGCAGCTTGCTAGCATCGTCTAGCGTCACCCAATCCTCGCTAGCAAGCAGCGCGAAATGCAGCTTGATCCAAGGCGGGTTGCGGTCTTTGTAGTGCTGGAACTGCTCCCAGTTCTTCACTTTGAAATGCTGGGTCATCACCACCTCGCCGAGTTGCGCACTGCCGAACAGGCAATGTCGACGAACAGCTTCACGGTCTTGGTAGGTCCGTTGCGCTGCTTGGCTATGATGAATTCGAGTTCGTTCTGAACGTCGATCAGCCGGGACAGTCTGTCCGTTTCCTTGTCGGCATCCTTGCCCTTGGCTTTCTCCAGGTAATAGGCTTCACGATACAGGAAGGCGACCATGTCGGCATCCTGTTCGATGGAGCCGCTATCGCGCAGATCCGACAACTGCGGCCGCTTATCGTCACGGCTTTCGACCTGGCGGGACAACTGCGACAAGGCAATGATGGCGAGGCCATATTCGCGGCCTAGCTCCCGCAGCCCCCAGGAGATTTCGGCGATCTCGCCAACCCGATTTCCAGCGTATCGGCCGGACGCCCTGACCAGTTGCAGATAGTCGACCACCAGCAAGCCAAGAGCCGACTTCCTCGCTGCTGCCTGCTCGGCCATCCTCTCGACCTTGACCCTGATGTCGCTGATGGTCAGGCCCGATTGCTCTTCGATCCACAGCGGCAGTTTGTCGGCGTCTTGGTTGGCGGCGATGACCGCCGACAATTCCTCTTCGGTGACAGTGCCCTTGATCAGGTTCGTATAGGGAACTTTAACACCCCAATCGTACGCCATGTCAGTGAGGCGGCGAACCGCCAGCTTCTTGGCGCCCATCTCGAGAGAGATGAAGCCGACGCCAACGCCCGAGCCCGCCGAGCGCAGCGCGATCGACAGAGCAACGGCAGTCTTTCCCATGGAGGGCCGAGCGCCGAGGACGACCATCTCACCGGGATGAATTCCACCGGTGGCGGCATTGACGTCAGTTAGCCCCCAGGTGTGCCCTGTCAGGCCGTTGCCTCGCTCCATGGCGGCCCGGACATCAGCGATCGCCTCTTCAGTCGCCATATCCAGTGTGTGCAGCGTCTTCTGCCGCGGCCCGGCGCGCAGCTCGGCGGAAATGGTGTCGAGGTGATCGGTGACGCCTTGAATAATGTCCTTGGCGTTCGATGCCGCATCGTATGCAGCCTCCTGCATCAACCTGCCGGCATCGGCTATCTTGAGGCGCGCCCACTGCGCGACAACTGCCTTTCCGCTCCGCTCAAGACCGGCATTGCCGGTGACAATCTGTGATGACAGAGAGGCCATGTATTCCATCGGCATCGCGTCGGTCTTCTGAACGAAGATCGTCGATGCGTCAGGAGGCAGCAGCCGGGCAACGAGCGGCATCGCGGTCGAAGAATATTGTTCGTGTGCCGCACAGATGGCGCGGAACAGAAGACGATGCACGTCCGCTATGAAATGGTCTTCGCGAAGGAAGCCCATCACTTTTCGGAAGTCGCCACCGATCAGGAGCGTACCAAGCACCTCCTGTTCGATCTCGGGCACATAGGCCTCGTCGGGAACCTTGATCGCAACATTCACCGTGGATCGCGCCCCGCAACGAGTGAGGCCGGCCGGTGGGTGATTGCAATGTAGGTGTATAGGAACACGGCGAACGCTCTGCCGGCGGCGTGGGCGTCAGCCTTCTCGCCGGTTTCCATCGCCTTAGATCGGAGGTCGCGCCACTCATAGAAAGCACGCTCCTGCTCTGCGAGCATCGGGTCGTCTATGATGCTCATGCCGCGTCCCTTTCGGCGGTGGAACGCACAGGCTTGGACAGGCGAGCTTCGGCCCAGGTATCCAGATCATTGAGGTGGTAGAGAGGGATTCGGCCGGCGTACTGCATGGCGGGACCCGAACCGGTCGTGGCCCACTTATTGAGAGTGCCGACCGCTATGTCGATGCCGTGTTTCTCTGCGAGGTAAGCGGGAACATCTTTTCGACGGAGGCGAGGACGTAATGTCATGAAATGAACTCCACGAGAAATATCCGTAGGGGGTGCAACCAACTTGGACTGGCTGCGTTTTACCCTGTTGCCTTCCTCTCAACTTCTCTGAACTGCTGAAGTTCCGCAGCGTTTTGCTGCGCTCGGTAAAAAGTTCTGCCGAGCTCGAAATCCATGTCGGCCACAAGCCGAGCGAGCTCCGCCACCGTTGCCGAAGGCGTATCGGCCCCGAAGGTCTTTTCGCTCAGCAGGATATCGAACTTGTGCTCCGCCTCTTCACGAGAGGTGACTCGCCGCCGCTTGGCGGCTTCCCGAATGTCGTCGATCTCACAGCCAATATGACAACGGAAATGTTCCAAGGTTTCGCCGGCGCTCGTATAGTTACCATCACGATAAAATTGACCGGTCCCAACCAGTCCAGACGTCACGCTTTCGATGGTTGTGAGTGCCTCGATTAGGTGAACAAGCTGATCGAGCGGCATGTCGTCCGTTTTAAAGCCAAGGGGATGGATTGGGCGGCTCATGCTGCACCACCTTTCTGACCTTCGTGGATTTCCAGGGCGTCATGCACCACGCCAATCAAGTCACGAGCGATCCGCATTCCCGAGGCGATCGCACTAGCCAGGTCGGCAGGCGTCTCTCCGTTCTGAATTGCCCAAGCTGCTGCCTCACAGAGGCGCAGTATGGCGGATGCTTCATAGCTGCATTGCATGACTTGGTCGGCGGTCATGTCGCCGTGCAGGATGAACCGGGTCATGCTGCGCTCCCTTTCGGGAGGTTGCCTGTCCAGAGTTGGGCCGCGACCATCGCGAATTCGTTGATCTGTCGGAAAAACCCGACCTCGATGCCGCTAAGCCCCCTGCGGCCTGCGTTCTCGTGGATATCGCGCACAATGCAGTTGAGCAGGGTAGCGTGACCAACCGTGGGATGTTTGCCGATAAACTCAAGGTATTCGGTAGCCAGCTTCGCGCCGGTCGCGCAGTCACTCCCGTACGACCCCGAAGGCTCGACGCACCAATAGTCGATGCCGGTTCCACGGGGCTTCCGTTTGCGCATGAAGGAAAGAGCCTCTGCGAAATGTGCCATAGCTCAAGCCCTCGACTTCGCTTTGGTCGCGAACTGACGCGACACCGAGAGGTAAAAACGAGTGTTCGCCTCACTGCCGACCGCGCGCCCCATGCCGAGTTCGAGCGCATCCGGGTCGAGGTCACGGGCAGCAATGGCATAGTGCTTGGCGTGATATTCGAGCCGATTTTCAGCAGTCTCACCAATATCGGAAAACAGGATGGGGCGGCGTCCCTCTTGATACGGATGGATCGTCGCCATCCACTGACCGCCCTCGCATTCGGCAAGAGCTTGGGACAGTTCCCTGGCAAGGCGGCGAACCTTCACCCAGATCTCCGGGTTTTCGGTCGCCCTTGCCCCTTCGGCCTGAGCGGTGTTATGTTCCGTCATCATCTTATCAATCTCCATTAAGCCGGTAGTTGGTGGGTGACATGGCTCGGAGAGGTTGCCGCCTCTGCCGGGCCTTTTGCTTCCTGGGCATCCAATGCGCAGTCGAGGTAGTGGACGATCTCAGCATTCATCGACCGTCGATTTGCAGCCGCACGTTGGCGGATGCGGTCGCGCATGCCGTGCGGCAGGCGAACGTTAAGCGGCTGCGACTTTGCCTTCATGGGGCCTCACATGTCATCTAACTACAGAATGTAGCCATTTACCAAATGATTACACTTTGTAGCCATAGTCAAGAGGGCGTGACTACATTATGTAGTTATCAGGCGGGGCCTTTGGGGGCGACATGATGACGGACGAGCGGAAACCGATGGCAAACATCGCGCCATTCGGGCTGCGAATGCAGCCCGATCTGAAAGCTCGCGTTGAAGACGCTGCCAAACTCAACAATCGATCGTTGAACGCCGAAATTGTGGCTGTTTTAGAAGAGAAGTATCCGGCCCCCATGGATTTTGATCAGGACGCTTTTGTTGCAAAGTGGATAGATCCTATCTTGGCAAACAAAATATCTCCGGGGCTGCAGGAATTTGACTACCAACTTAATCAGCGCCTACTTCATAACGCGGACCAAGCAGCGAAATCGATCAACCCGCATCTGGGCGTGTGGGAAAGGATTATTGGCGACAAATGGGAGGTCGTCTTCGGTATCCGGGACAAGAGTTTAATCCCTGCCGACAAGAGAAGTACCCTAATGCAGAATTTTGCCACCACGACATGGAGGCGAGTTTTTGGCTAGTCCGGCGCCGCCAGGTTCGCCGGCAGTGGACTATTAAATGAGATCCCGAAATGCTCGAAGTTCGCCGACTAACAGCGGCAGGGATTGGGCCTCAAGGATCGCGAGATACTCATCTGCCGTCTTGGGCGGGTTTTGGAGGCGCATTCGGCAGTTTCGAGCCGCAATTACGACGGCAGCTTGGTCTAGGCCGAATTGCTGATACAGGAATTCGTCAGGGTGCAGGATTTCCAGTTCGTATTGCTTCGCCACGGCTGTTGGAAAATCCTTGAGGTTGGCTGTGACGATGGCATCGGCACCGGCATGAACTGCCGCTGCCAGTACGTGACGGTCATCATCGTCCGGCAAATTCATTGACGAGATAAGATCCTCGAAGCCTTCGACTAGGGCGCCGAGTACGCTTTCGTTCATGAGCTGGCGGGTACGAGCAAGTCGCGTTGCGTCGAGGTCCGGTCGGTTCTCCGACAAATTGCGAATCCACTCGTCGTGGATCATATCCGACCACCTTGCACGAAATATCCCGCTCGCCGCGAGTTCCAGCAGGAAGTCTCGCAGCGGAGCGGGGTACAGAACACAAGCGTCGAGGATGACTGTGTAGCCGGCGATCCTAATAGCCCATCCCCATTTCTTGAGCCTCAGCAGCTATCTCATCAAGAGCCTGACGACGGCCTACTTCATGCGTCTCTTTGAATGCCTCCAGGTCAGTAAAATAGATACGTCGATGCGTCCCCACTTTGTGGAAGGGGATCTTCTTTTGATCCAGAAGTTTGACCACATGCGGTCGTGAAACATTGAGAAAATCCGCAGCTTGCCTGGTCGTTAGTTCGGCGTGCAGCGGGATTAACGTCACAGCATTCCCTTGGGACATTTCTGTAAGCAGATGCGTCAGCAACTTGGCGGCAGCCGTGGGGAGGGTCAATTCTTCTCCGTCGTCCAAGCGGATGCGCAGAGCTGTCTTCGCACGGCGCGACAACATACGGCTTGCCTTAGCTGCTAGCTCGGCATCATCCTTGGTGGGCACAACAGTGCCTGGGCGTTCGAGTAGCATGGTTTTGTTCTCCGTAGTTCACGTCTACAGATATGGGCATATTCGCGAATAAACGCAATAAACGAAACAGATGAACGTTTCGTTCGCGCGGTGATTCAATTCGTCACACCCACTGGGATGCGCTCGAATCACGCCATCGCCGACATTTGCCGCTCGACCTCGCACGCAATCTTGTCCGCTGCGGCAATCAGCACAGTGTCGAGCCGGTGTGTGTAGCGGCTGGTAATACCGCTGCCTGAGTGGCCGAGGCAGGCCCCGATTGTGCTGTCTGAGAAATCCAGGTCCGCGCCGACCGACGCGAAGCTGTGGCGCAGGGTGTGAGCCGTGACGCCTTTCAGTTTGGCCGCACTCATGATGCGCTCCATGGCGCCCGCGAGGCCTCCATAGGGCTTACTCTCGTCCCGTACGCCGGGCATGACGTAGTCAACACCCTTCTTGCGATTGATGCCCCTGAGCACGTCAATCGCTGCTTCGCCGAGGGGGCGGACTGAAGCGCCTGTCTTGGAATCGCTCAGCCGCAGCGCCTTGCCCTCGATGTCGACCTCTGCCCACTTCAGCCCCTCAATCTCGCCCCGACGGCACCCAGTGAACGCAAGCAACTTGACGCTGGCAACGGCCTGCCACGGCTCTTCGCTGTCGCTCAGCACCCTGCCTAGGGCAGCGTATTCGGTCGCGTCCAATCGCCGTTGGCGCTGGCCGTCATTCGGGCGCTTTACGCCCCGCGCCGGGTTCGCATCAATGATGCCTTCGGACATCGCATAGGAGAGGATGCCGCCCAGAAGGCCGGCCGTCCGGCTAGCCGTGCCGGCTCCACCCTCGACAACAGCCTTGCCCCTTAGCTTGTCGGTCTTTTCGACAGTGGCAGTCTTGCCGGTCGTGACGTCGCGAATGAATTTCGAGATGTCCGATTGCTTAACGTCGATCACCAGCTTGCGCCCGAGCAGCGGCTTGATATGCCGCTCGATCCTGCCTTTGTCCGTGGCGAGGGTAGACGGCTTCTTCGGGCGGCCGCCCTTGCCCAGCACAAGCCCTTTCAGGATCGCCGCGATGTAGTCATCGCACAGATCGGAGACGGTGAGGGATGTTCGCCGCGTTCGCTTCTCGAGCAGTGGATCTGCCTTCTGCAGCACGACGCCGCCGAGGGTTTCGATTGCCAGCTTGCGCGCCTGGTCGGTGGTGATGGTGCCATGGCGGCCGATGGTCATGCGGCGGCGTCCGCCATCGCTTGTCCTGTAGTCGACGAAGTAGGTTCGGTTGCCGGATGGTTGGACGTAAACGCCGAACCCCTTCAGTTCGCCATCCCATATCGTATATTGCTTGGTTCGCGGCTCGGCACGATCCACGACCGACTTTGTGAGCTTGGCCATAATGTCCTGCTTTTAGAAAACTCACCGCACACTCACCACGAAATCGGAAACATGGGAAGAGGTGAGTAAACGCCAGCAATTGACAGAAAGTAGAAAGACTCGTAATTTCATTGCGTTAGAAAAGATTGGCGAGCGCGGGTAAATTCGAGAAAACCATTTACCTATGCCCTCCGAAGGCAGAGGTCACAGGTTCGAATCCTGTCGGGTGCGCCAGCCGTTTCGGCTCCTTCCGTCTTTGCCTTCCTCTGGCTAGAGGGGCACTTTCGCCACGCTGTCCTTGTAGTCCTGCTTCGGGTCGCCCAGGCCCATGAACATCTTGGCGCCGGCAACGAGGCTGGAAGCGTCAAGCCAGATCTGGGCGTCTGCCGGGTCGAACCGCAGCAGCCTGAGCTTCGGATCATCCTTGCCCTTCTCGAACCATGCGGCCACGAAGCGGTTCCACAGCCGGTCGATCGTGGCGCGGTCGCTGTCGATCCTGAGGGTGCCATGGACGGTGGCAAACAGGTCATGCTTCTTCGACGCGTAGACGAGCGTGGCTTTCCTGGCGCGCGCAAGCTTGCCTGCAAGTTCCGTGTCGCTTGCCGTGAAGAAGTAGATGGTCTTGCGGTCGCCATCGAACTGCGCGGTCATCGGGCGCGGGTCGATACCGGAGACACCCACCATTACGGTCATGTCTGAACGTATCGACTTCCAGAACTTCGCTTCGAACTCTCTTTTGTCGGCCATGGTGAATGTCTCCTTGAAGGAGGTTCAACCCCTGGCGTCACGCGAGGTTCCATCTGGGCCAGCTGGCGGCCCGACGTGGACGGAGGGTGTGCGCCGGCCACAGCCGACAAGCTAGTCGCTCACCCGCCCAGCGCTGATGATCCATGCGCGGGAGTCGAACAGTACGCCTTCGGCCGTCATATGCGCCTCGAGCCGATCGCGCAGCCGTCGGAGTGGCTTGTCCGGCGGCTCGTCGCTACGCGCGTCAAACAGAAGATCGTACGCTGTCGGTCATCAGCTTGACGCCCAATGCTCCAACCACCATTCCCGCAGCGCGGTCGATCCAGACTTTGGATCGCAAATAGGCAGCCTTCGGTCCGCGCGAGGAGAAACTCAGTGCCACGATGGCGTACCATACGAATTCGTTGAGGAAGAGCATCGGCGGCAGAGCAAACAACATCCAGGATGGTGTCGGCGAGGGCAACAGCGCGGCGAACATCGAAGCGTAGAAGATCGCTGTCTTTGGGTTGGAAAGTTGCACAAAAAGACCACGCAGAAGGGACTTCCAGAGCGTGCTTGATCCTGCAGTCGCCGTCTCGGCAACCTCAATGGGTTTGGGCGCTGCGAGCCAGATGTTAATTCCAAGCCAAACAAGATAGGCACCGCCGGCCAACCTTAGCGCGAGGTTGAGCCATTCGACTTGCAACAGGATCGCCGTCAGGCCCGCGACCGCGATGCAGGCGAAAACGAAGCCGCCTATGCCCATGCCTATCGCCGCCATCACACCGTCGGCGCGGGACCCGGAGATGGCTATGCGCGAAACCACCACAAAGCTCGGCCCTGGGCTGATAGCCCCGAGAAGGAAGACGCCGAGAATGGAGAACAGGATCGCAAGTTCATGCACGGCGTTTCCTCCTCATATCCGATGCTCCCGCACTGGACGATGACCGACGTCACCATCACAATTAGTGGGTCAACGAGCTAGCAAGGGCTTTGGGCTGCCACGGGTCAAGGGTGAATTTGTAGTTATTCGGCCAAGATACGCCAACTCACGCGGGCCCTGATGACCTTTCGCGACTGATCGTTTCAATCAGCAGCTTTGCGGCCACCGCCGCCCCGTCCGTCCGGATCTTTGCAGCAAAAGCAGTCGCCCGCGCGCCGGCTTCTGGGGTCATCGCCGCCCTTAGCGCGGCCGACAAGGACTCGACGGTCGGAACCGGACCATCGTGGGCAACTCCGATTCCCAAATCGACCACCCGCTTTGCCCAGTGCGGCTGATCGACCGCCTGGGGCACGATCACTTGCGGCGCGCCGGCCCTCGCGGCGGTCGTCGTCGTGCCGGCACCGCCATGATGGACGACGGCCACCACGCGACCGAACAACGCCTGCTGGTTAACTTCGCCCACTGCAAAGCAGTCGTCGCGGTCGTCGATCAGCCCAAGCTCGGCCCAACCGTGGGCGATGAGCGCACGACAGCCCTGTGCGCGAATGGCCTCGATGGCGATCCGAGCACTGTCTTCTGGAACACGCATACTACCGAAGCCGACGTAGACCGGTGGCGCACCGGCGTCGAGGAAGGCCGTCAGCGCTGCCGGCAACGGTCTATTGTCCGGCAAAAGCCATGCGCCGGTCCTTACGACGGCGTTGTCGTCTAAGTGCTCGATCGGACTTAGGGTTGGGTCGGCTGCCAGCCATGGCCGGTCACTGAACAGGAACCGTTGGGCGTCCGTGATGGGCGGCAGCCCGATCGAGGCGCGATGGCCGTTGATCGGTGCGTTGACCAGAGCGTGCCAGCCCTGCGCGGCCAGCAAACTCGGGCAGAAGATGACGAAGCGTTGGGGAATGCCCACCTTCTCGGCCACGGATTTGGCGACGAAATGCAGCATGCCACTCGCTACGACCAGATCACATCCTTCGGCTGCCGTTGCGAGCGTGTCGTATGTCGCGGCGATGTGCTCGGCCACGAAGTCATCGACGCTCGGGACGCGCTCTTCGGCCGTCGACGGGCTCTCCGCCCATGAGCGCCAAGACTTTGCAAAGGGCACGAATGGCACGCCGGCGCGGGCCAACAGCTCGGCAAACTCCTTGTCCGGCGGCGCGCACACGCGCACGTCCGCGCCCAGCCGGCGCAATTCCACTGCCAGGGCTGCTATGGGTTCCACGTCCCCGCGCGAGCCGTAAGTCGATAACAAAATGCGCATCTCGGATCTCCCTAAAATCCTTGTGTTGAGGTTTAGGGCAGTGCTCATAGGCCAAGAGGGTGGGCTTGCCGCAAGTCCCCGTGAGTGGTACACGCTAGCAATGGAAGAGAGCGACGCTCTCTTTTCACTTTAGGTCGCAGTTGAGATCTTTCCGGGCTGGGAAACTGAGGCGCGAGCGATAGGCTTGGGCTGCAGTATAAGAGCAATTTGCCGTCCCAACCGATGCCTGTCCTCCATGAACGATTCCACTGATCTCGGACCCGAACTGGCGATTGATGACCGGACGCCACGGGACTGCCGTGGATTCGCGATGCCGCGGTTTGGCAGTCGGGCGCGTCGCCCCGAGACGGGCCACGTAACTGGGCGGCTCACAGCAAACACGAGCTCATATTTACCTTGCCCTGCAAGAATTGGAGAGCCGTCTGTCTGGCCAGGAATGAAATGTGCTGCATCTGGAGCGCATCGTGACGGTCCAGTAGGTTTCTTCACCAGCCGCCGCCGTGTGTCTTGTGTGTCGATGAATACTAGTCATCGTCCGCAATGGGTCGCGACCGGAACTGCCGCCATGTCGAGGGCGAGACGGGTCTGGTCCCCTCAGGGACATTGATCGGGGCACCGGCATAGGGGCGGCGTCTCCACCGCCCCTATGATCAGAAACTCACGCCGAGATTGGCCCTGAAGCTCTGGTCGACCGCGCCGGACCCGAACTGGCCGGTGTAGGCGAGGCCGAGCGTGGCGTCGGGCGTCAGCGTAAGATCCAGACCCGCTTCGACGATCGCCGTGTCGGTGGCGATTGGCGCGCCGGCGACGGTGAAGGCACCGGCGCCCTTGAAAGCCACGGAGGTCAGTGGCGTGACGTCGCCGAAGGCGTGGCGCCAGCCGGCCATGCCATGCAGCTTGGCGTTCATGCCGCGGATGGCGATGTCGGTGCTGGCCCTGACGCCGAGCGTCGCAAACGTCGTCTCGGTGGTCGAGGCGGATACGGTCAGCGCGGCCTGGCCGCCCTTTTCGGTGAAGCCGTCGGTCCTGACGTTGATGTAGGCGAGTGCCGCGAAGGGCTCGACGATGGCGTCGCCACGCTCGATGCGGTAGCTCGCTTCGCCGAACACCTGGGTTGTGCCGGCATCGTAGCTGGCGGTCAGCTTGTCCGAGAAATTGTGGAAGGCGACGGTGCGGCTGGTTTCGATGTCGGTCCAGCTGTAGGCGGCGCCGGCGCGCAGGCCGAACGCCTCCCACTGGCCGCCGGCGAAGAGGCCGGCATGGTAGGCGCTGCTGTCGCCCGAGGACGCGCGATCGTCGGCATCGAAGCTGCTGTTGCTGTAACCGGCGAAAGCACCGAGGCGCAGGTTGTCGCCGATGCCGGCGTCGAGACCGCCGATGAAGCCGCCGGTGGTGCGGCCGAAGTCTGCCGCGTTGCCGTCGCTGCCGGTGTTGCCCCACGAGCCATAGGCCTGGCCCCAGAACGCCATGCGCTCGGTCGTCGCCTCGGCGATCTCGGGGCCGCCGGGACCATAGGCCATGACGGGCAGGGCGGCCGCTGTGCCGATGTCGCCGAAGGCAGCGCGGATACGGTCGTTGGCGGCACCGGCGAGGAAGCGGCTGTCCTCGACGAGCATGCCGCCGACGGAGGCGTGGACCTCGCCCGTCAGCGCGTCGAAGGCCTTGCGCGCCGCGTCCTTGTCGAGGTTGACGATGGCTTTGTAGATCGCGTGCTTGTTGCCCAGCTTGTCGGCCGCCCCGCCGGCGGCGAACTGGTTGCGGGTCGCGGCGATGTCGGTGAACTTGATGTCGTTGCGGTCGAGCGAAAGGCCGACGGCGTTGCTGGTGTAAGTCAACGTCGGCGTCAGGAAGGCGAGGTTGCTGGTGACGGAGGCGAACTGGCCGAGCACGCCGGTTGCCGCGGTGAGGATCGTGTATTGCGTCGACGGGGCGTAGTTGCCGCTGCCGGCCAGCACCTGGACGGTGCCGCCCGAGAGCGTCGCCTTGCCGGCGACCGAGAGCCTGTCCGACTTGGTCGTGTCGACATCGACCTGGAAGGTCGAGCCTGCGGCGAAGCTGGCGTCGCCGGCGACAGAGAGCGTGCCGATCGAACTGCCCGTATTGACGGTCGAGCCGGACTGCGCCGTGAGCTTGCCGATGATGCCGGTGCCGCCGAGGGTAGCGCCCGAGGCGACCGTCACCGCCGACTTGGCGAGCGAACCGTTCACCGAAAGCTTGCCGGCGCTGACTGATGTGTCACCCGAGAGCAGGCTGGTACCGGTCAGGGTAAGCGCGCCTGCGCCCGACTTGGTGAAGCTGCCGGCGCCGTTGATGGCATTGGCGAAGCTGGCATCGGTAGCCTGGTCGATGATGAAGGCGGCGTCGTTCAGGATCGCGCCGCTGCCGAAGCTGGTGGCCGAGCCGGAGAGCGTGCCGGCGGAGATGGTCGTGCCGCCGGTGTAGCTGTTGGTGCCCATCAGGACTGTCGTGCCGGATCCGATCTGCTTGACCGCGCCGCTGCCGGAGATCGCGCCGGCGAAGGTCAGGAGATCCAACTTGTTGAAGGCAAGCACGGCATTGTTCTCGACGTTGCCGATGATGGAACCTGCCGTACCGCCGCTGCCGATCTGCAGCGTGCCGGCGCTGATCCTGGTGCCGCCGGCATAGCTGTTGGTACCGGTCAGCGTCAGCGTCTCCGAACCGGTCTTGGTCAGCTTGCCCTGGCCGGAGATCGTGCCAGATGCGGTGAGGCTGGCCTGGGTGTCGAACGTGCCGCCGGCAAGGCGCAGCTCAATGTCGCGGGCGGTGGTCATGGCGGCGGTGTTGGTGAGGATGCCGCCAACGAAGGTGAGCCCGCCCGAAGCCGCGCCGAGATTGCCGTCTGACGAGATCGACAGCGTGCCGCCCTTGATCGTCGTGCCGCCGGTGTAGCTGTTGGCGCCGCTGAGCACGAGCGTGCCGTAGTCGTCCTTGACCAGTCCGCCGGAGCCGGTGAGCTCGGATTCGATCGTGGCAATGGTGCCGGCACTCGAAACCGTGCCGTCGCCGACGCGGATGGTGGTTGCGGCATCATGAAGGCCGATGGCATCGCCCTTGATGGTGTAGCCGCTGGTGGCGAACTGCATGCCGGTGACTGCAATGGCGCCCTGGCTGCCGTCGACGGTCACCGTGCCGGCGGTGCCCTGGAAGATGGCGTAGCCCGGTTGCGGCGCCATCGGCGCATTCAAGGCGCCGTCCTGGCGCGTCCAGTTGCCGCCCGCGGCACTCCATGTGCCGTCACCGCCATCGACGGTGCCGTTGTTGAGGTTGCCGCTGGCGCCGCCATCCCAGAAGGCCAGGGCCGTGCCGCCGGTGTTGATCAGGTTGATCTGCTTGGCAATCTGCGTCTGGATGGTCAGGTCGCTGGCCTGGAAGGCGCCGGGAACGGTGCCGATGACCAGCCCGTCGTCGGTCAGCGTGCCGCCATAGTCGATCAGGCGGTAGACGCCGGCGCCGAAGTCGTTGCCGCCGCTGACATTGAGCTTGCCGTCGAGCACGAGGTCGCCCGTGACGTCGATGCGGTCGCTCTGGGCGCCGAGTTCGAAGTCGAGATTGGCGCCGTTGGACAGGTTGAGTGCGCCGACGGTCAGCGTGCCCTTGCCGGCGCCGGGGGCGATATGGCCGCCGTCGGAGACGGTGACGCTGCCTGCGATGGTGCCCGAGCCGGACAAGGTCGCGTCGCTGTCGACGGTGACGGCGGTGTCGGCGAGCTTGCCGTTGACCTGGAGCTCGCCTGCCTTGACCGACGTCGCGCCGGTGTAGGTGTTGTCGCCTGACATGGTCAGCTTGCCGGTGCCCTGCTTGGCGAGGCCGCCGGTGCCCGACATGACGCCCGAAAATTCGGTGTCGTTGCCGTCGCCCGATGTCAGTGTGCCGGCGCCGAGCTTGACGCCGCCGGCGCCAGCCAGCGAGGCGATGGTCTGGTCGTGGCCGTCGAGGTCGAAGGTGGCGCCCGAGGCGACGCTGACGGCGCTTGCCGAGGCGATCGTGTTCGCAGCGCCCGCCTTCAGCGTGCCGGCATCGACCTTGGTGGCGCCAGTGTAGGTGTTCGAGCCCGAAAGGGTGAACGTGCCCGTGCCCTTCTTGGTCAGGCCTCCGGTGCCGTTGATGACGCCGGCAAAATCGGTCCAATCGTTGTTGCCGCCCGTGGTCAGCGTGCCGGCCCCGAGCGAAACCGTGCCTGCACCGGCGAGAGATCCGATGACCTGGTCAAAACCGTCGAGATCGAGTTCCGTGCCGCTGGCGACTTCGACCGCGCTGGCCGAGGAGAAGCTGTTGGTGGCACCGGCCTTGAGGGTGCCGCCATCGAGCCAGGTCTTGCCGGTGTAGCTGTTGGTGCCGCTCAGGGTGAAGACGCCGGTGCCGACCTTGGACAGGTTGCCGGCGCCGGAAATCGAGCCGGAGAAAATGGTCGAGGCGTCGTTTCCGCCCGTCGTCAGCGTGACTTCTTGCGGCGAGCCCCAGAGCGGCCTCGCCACGCCGAGCGTGACCGAACCAGCGCCTGCCAGCGAGCCGATCCGCTGGTCGTAGCCGTCGAGGTCGAGCGTGGCATCAGCCTTGACGGTCATCGCGCTCGTGAGGTCGAAGGCATCCGCATTGCCCGCCTTGAGCGTGCCTGCGCTGACCGTGGTCTCGATGCCGTTCTGCATGCCCTTGACGATGAGGGTGCCTGCGCCGGTCTTTTCGACGGCGCGTGGCACGCCCCCGCCGGCGAGGATGATGCCCGACTGCGTGGCGGTGCCGGAAGCGACCGACAGCACGGTGTTGTCCTGCTGCAGGGTCATGATGTTGGCGAGGTCGACATCGGCGCCATAGTCGAGGGCGCCGCCGAACATCATGATGTAGCCGGTGCCGGCGGCGAGGCTGTTTTCAAGCCGCAAGGTTCCGGCAAGCGAATAGACGATGCCGTCATAGCCGCTGCTGTCGCCTGACAAGGTAAGCTTGCCGGTGCCGTACTTCTTGAAGTCGCCCGAGCCTGTGATGTCGCCCTCGAAGGAGGTGTCGTCGGACCTGTCGAACACCAATTGACCGGCGTTGCTGACGTTGCCCGACAGCGAGCCCTTGGTTTCGGTGTTGCCGATCTGCAGGACACTGCCGCTGTCGATCGTCGTGCCGCCGGAGTGGCTGGCGTCGCCGCTCATCATGATGATGCTGTCGCCAGTGACGGTCAGTGTTCCAGTGCCGGTGATGTCACCGGCAAAATCGCCGTTGGCGATCGTGTTGTTGAAGACGAGCGCGCTGTTGTTGAGCACATCGCCCGTGATCGAGCCACCATCCTTGATCTGCAGGGTGCCGGCGTTGATCGTGGTGCCGCCGGTGTAGTCATTGTAGCCGGTCAGCGTGGTCGTGCCGATGCCGTTCTGCTCGAGGCGCCCGGTGCCCGAGATGTAGCCGTCGAAGACAAGGGCGTCGTCGGAACGGTTGAACGCCAGCACGCTGTTGTTGACGATGTCGCCGGCGACCGAGCCTGAGGTGCCGCCATTGCCGAGCTGCAGGGTGCCTGCCGAAATGGTGGTCTTGCCGGTGTAGGTGTTATCGCCGGTCAGGATCAGCGTGCCGAGGCCGAGCTTGTCGAGCGCGGTCATGTCGCCGTCGGCGATGATCGACGCGATCGTCGCCGTCACGCCGTTGTCGGTGTTGATGAAGCTCGCATTTTCGTTGCCGAAAGGATTGCCCGACAGGGCCAGGATGCCGCCGGTGAGCTGGTAGCCGTTGGTCGTGAACTGCAGGCCCTGGAAGGCCAGCGTGCCGTTGACGGTGACCGTTCCGGCGGTGCCGGCGAAGACGCCGACCTGGCCGCGCCACCCATCGTTGAAGTTGGCCTCACCGGGCGCGCCGGTCCAGTTGCCGTTGGAAGCACTCCAGGTGCCGCTGCCGCCGTCGACGCTGCCGTTGCCGGTGAGATCCGCGCCGTCCCAGAACTGCAGCAGCTGGTCGTTGTTGCGCAGGATCAGATTGACCTGGTTGGCGACCGACGTGCTGATGAAGGCGTCGGTGGGCAGCGTGTGGAACGATCCGGTGACGCTGCCCGAGACGTTGAACAGGCGGTAGTAGCCAGTCACCGCGTCGGGTGTCTCCAGCGTGCCGCCGAGCGTCAGGTCGCCGTTGACGATGACGAGGTCGTTGGTCGGGCCGCCGACGACGCCTGATGTGCCCAGTTCGAAGATGCTGGTCGAGCCGCTGTTGAGGGTGAGGTTGCCATCGACGGTCAGGGTGCCCGGGCTGTTGCCGGCCGAAAGCGTGCCATTGACGACAGTGGCGGCGATGGTGCCGCTGCCGCCGATGGTCGCGCCGGCATCGACCGTGACGCTGGAGGACGCCGCGATCGAGCCGTTGACGAGCAGCTTGCCGGCGGAAACCTTGGTCGCGCCGGTGTAGCTGCTGGTGCCTGTAAGGATAGTGGTGCCGGTGCCGCTGTGCTCGAGCGCGCCTGCGCCCGAGATGGCGTTGCCGACGGTGACGATGTCGGAGCGGTTGAAGGAAAGCGTGCCGCCGTTTTCGACGCTGCCCGTGCCCAGCTTGCCCGCCGTGGCGCCGTCGCCGACCTGCAGCTTGCCTGCGGTGATCTTCGTCGTGCCGGCGTAGCTGTTTTCGCCCGACAGCACCGTGGTGCCGCTGCCCTTCTGCGCGAGCCCACCCGTGCCGGAGAGGATGCCACCGAAGGTCACCTGGTTCGACCTGTTGAAGGCAAGCGTGCTGTCGTTCAGGGCGATGACCGAGCTGCTGCCGATGCCGCCGCCTGAAATGCCATCGCCGATCTGCAACGTGCCGCCGAAAAGCGAGGTGGTGCCGGACATGGTGTTGGCGCCGCTCAGCGTCAACGTGCCGTAGCCTTGCTTCTCCATGGTGCCAGTGCCGGAGAAGCTGTTGGCGAGGGTGTAGTCGCCGTCCCGGTTGAGGACCAGCATCGCGTTGTTGACGACCGCACCGCTGCCGAGCGTAGCGGGGTCGCCATTGCCAAGGGTGAGCCTGCCCGCCGAGATGGTGGTTCCGCCGGAGTAGCTGTTGACGCCGTTGAGGACCAGCTCGCCCGACCCGGTCTTGACAAGGCTGCCCGAGCCGCTGATCGCACCGTTAAGGACCATGGAGTTGTCGGTCTCAAGCGTGGCGGCGGCGTCGAGATCGAAGGCATTGTCGAGCCAGGCGTTGGTGCCGCGCAGTGTTGCCGCGCCGCCGAAGGCGACAGTGCCGGAGCCGAGCCCTCCGGCCCCGTCGACCTCGACTGTGCCGCCACCGATGTAGGTGCCGCCGGTATAGGTGCTTGGCCCGCGCAGCAGGAGCTTGCCGGAGCCGGCTTTCACAAGTTCGGTGCCGGCACCGCTCAGCCCCGTGATGCCGGTCTGGCCGCTGCCGTCGATAGTCAGCCGGTGGCCGTCGCCGTCCACACCGCCGAGGAACTCGAAGCCGGTGCCCGCTTCCGTCAGCACCAGCGCGGTGCCGCTCAGGACAGCCTGGGCCATGGCACTGCTTTCGCCGGAGACCGTGTGCAGGGCGCCCTTGCCGTTGGCGCCGGTGCCATTGAGCCTCAGCGCGCGGGTGTCGATCGACATTTCACCGTCGATCTCGAGCGTGGCGTTGGCCGCGACATCGATGGCGCTCGAACCGTTGCCGAGCGCACCAGCATTGCGGACACTGAGCGTGCCGGCATTGACGGAGATGCCACCTGAGAAGGTGTTGGCGCCGGTCAGGATCGTCTTGCCCGTGCCGCGCTGGCTGAAGCCGCCATTGCCGTTGATGTTGTTGGCAAGCGTGTAGGTATCGGAACGGTTGACGGCGAGCGTGCCGTTATAGTTGTTGATCGTGCCGAGGACGGAACCGCTGGTGCCGCCATTGCCGAGTTGGAACGTGCCTGCGTAGATTTCGGTGCCGTTGGTATAGGTGTTGTCGGCGGTGAGCGTCGTAGTGCCACCGCCCAGCATGGTCACGGTGCCGCCACCGGAGATGACGCCGCCGAAGGTCAGTGCGCCCGTGCGGTTGAAAGACAGCGTCGTGCCGCTGGCCAGCGCGACGTTGCCGTCGAGCGAGCCTGATGTGCCGCCATCGCCGATCTGCAATTGTCCGCCGCTCACGGTGGTGCCGCCGCTGTGCGTATTGGCCCCTGTGAGCGTGAGCAAGCCGGTGCCCACCTTGGTCAGCGAGCCGGTACCCGACGTCCCGCCGGCGAAGGTCGAGGAGACGTCGCCTTGGCCAACGGTGAGGGTACCCGCGCCGAGCGCGACCGTGCCGGTGCCGGTCAGCCTGCCGATGGTCTGGGCCTTGCCGTTGAGGTCGAAGGTTGCGTTGCCGGCGACGGAGAGATCCTTGCCGAACAGCAGGCTGCCGCCGGTGCCGAGCCTGAGCGTGCCGGCGTTGACCGCGGTACCGCCGGCATAGGTGTTGGCGGCGCCGAGCACCACCGTGCCGTCGCCTGATGTGCTCAGCGCGCCTGCGCCGCTGAGCAGGCCGTTATAGGTCAGCGTCATGCCGGCATCAGCCGAAAGTCCGCCGCCGCTGGCGCCAAGGGTCGCGTCGCGGCCGGTGGCGAAGGACGCGGTGGCATTCAGCGTACCGCCGCTGAAGCTCAGCGCGCCGTTGCCGAGGCTGGCGTCTGAAGCCACCGACAGCGTGCCGCCCGAGATGTTGGTGCCGCCGGTGTATGTGTTGGTACCGGTCAGGATGACCGTGCCGCTGCCGATCTTGTTGAGCACTGCCGTGCCGGTGAGTTTCGTCGCGTAGGATCCGGCGTTGAAGTTGAAGGCGGTCGACGCCTCGATGGTGCCGGCGCCGGTGGCGCTGCCGCCGGTCGAGGTCAGGGTGGCGAGCGAGAGCGTGCGCCCCGCGCCGATGTCGATGGTGCCGCCCGTGCCGTTGGTCAGCTCGCCGATGCCGGTCAGGTTGCCGCCCGTCAGCGACAGCGTGCCGCTGTTGTTGAAGGTGACGTTGCTGGCGGTGACGTCGCCATTCTTCACATTGACGGTGCCGCGATTGACGAACTGGCCCCACCCGCCCGACAGCGTGCCGCGGCCGTTGAAGTTCAGGGTCGCACCGGTTTCGTTCGTCCATCCGCCGGCAGCTGAGACAGTGCCGGTGTCGGCGACATTGACGGTACCGTTGTTGACGAAGCCGCCATTTGTCGTTTCGAGCGTAGCGGCCGAGCCGACGTTCATCGTCGCGAAGTTGGTGCCCATGTCCAGGCTGAGCGACCTGGCCGTGTCGACGGTGACGAGGCCATAGTTCTTGAGGTCGTAGATGGACCTGGCATTGTTGGCGGAACTGGCGCCTTGCACCTTCATTTCGGCGCCGCCGTCGATCAGGATCCAAGTCGGCCTGGTACCGTATGAATAGGTGCCCGAAATTGTCGTGACGCCGGCGCCGAGATGGATCGCGCCCTGCACCGTGCCCTGGTTGGGGGCGGAGCCCAGGCTATTGATGCTGTTGGTGCCGCCGGTGATGTAGATCGCGTCCTGCCCGCTGAGCGTGCGCCTGATCGCGCCCGCGGTGCCGATGGTGATGTTCAGGTTCTGGCCGCGAATACCGACACCGCTGGCGCCGCTCGCCGCCCTGTTGCCATTCCAGCCGCCGCCGGCGGCGCCTTCGACGCCAGAGACATCGCCATTGACGATGATCGTTGCGCCATTCGGGTCGGTGACCGAGATGCCATGGCCACCACTGCCGCCGCCGCCATGATCGCGTGGGTACAGTGTTCCACCTGGATTGCCATTGGAGTTGCCGGCTTCGCCCTCACCACCCAGGCCACCACGCACGAACACACCGGCGCCAACCGTCACGGTTGTCGAACCGCTGCTGCCGCCGATCACAATGCCGCTGCCGCCGCCGCCGCCGCCACCGCCGCCGGCGATCGAGACGCCGCCAATCTGGACGCCGCCGTAACCACCCTTGCCGCCTTTGCCGCCAGTCGAGTCCTGGCTGAGGGTAACGTTGCCCGAGTTGATCACCAACCCCGCGCCGCCGCCGCCACCACCACCGCCGCCGCCAGCGCCGTTGTAGCCGGCTCCACCGCCAGCGCCGCTGTCGGCAGCACCGCCGCCACCACCGCCAAAGCCGTTGGTGCCGCCATTGCCGCCATTGCTGCCGGAGGGCTGGCCGTTGCCCGACTGGCCGCCGGCGCCACCGCTGCCGCCAGCCGCAAGCACCGCACCCATGCCGGTGCCACCGGCCCTGGTTCCGGAGCCGTTGCCGCCATTGCCGCCATCGGCGCCAGTGGTTTGGGCAACAGCCGGACTCACGACGGCGGTCATCACCAGCGGCGCCACGAGCGCGGTGCAGGTCAAAAGCGCGGCGCGGTAGAGGCCATAGCGGGAAGGTGCTGCGAAACCCTTGGTTGCACGGTCATGCTGCGCGGCTTCATGTCGGCTACGGCTGCTGCTCACTTCGTCTTCCTCGTCTCGCGGACGCAAACCGGCAGCCGGCGGCGCGCAAGGCTCCGCCGGTGCCGAAACAGCCATGCTGTCGGTGCAGTTCACATCGGTTGCTAAGTTCAGCCCCGGCGCCCGCCCAAAAACCCCAAGCGCCGGATGTGGGGGACCCTATGCCCGCTCAAAAAAACGGTCAATTCTCGGGGGCTGACTATTATTGGGGGGAATTTCGGCCGTTATTGCAGGTGTTTAGCCGATTTCAGGGGCGAAGCTTGCTTCGAACGCAGCGTCGATGACGGCGAGTTTGGCGGCCTGCGCGGTGGCGATTTCGCCGAGGAATCCTCTGGATACCCACATCACCGAACTGCCGCGCTTGCCGCGCCAGCCGATGCTGCCCAGGCTCTCGGCCTCGCGCAACTTGCGGGCGAGATGCGAGCGCGACAATTGCAGCCACAAGCCCATTTCGGCGATCGAGGTGATGCTCGTCGACAGCTGCTCGGCATCGGTGGTGGCTTCCTCCAGCCCGGCAATCAGCCGTTCCATGATGATGCCGCCATTGTTGAGCCAGGTGAACAGCGAAAACGTGTTGGCCGGCTCGCGGATGGCATGCGAGGACAACAGCCCGTCGCAGATCAGCGGTTCGATGCGGGCCAGGCCGTCTGGTGTCGCGAGATAGGTGGCGAGGCGCTGGCCGCCATCGAGGCCGTCGAGCGTCGCCAGATGCACCATCACCCAGCCGTGTATGGCCTCGATCGTCGATTGCGAGGGACGCACCGGCCGTGCCCGGCGGTCGTCGGTCTCTGGGCAATACTCGATGTAGCCGTAGTTGAGCAGTTCCTTGAGAAAGGCGTCGGCGGTGTTGCGGCTCGCCACCGCATGGGCCTGGGTCATGTCGAGGAAGCGCGACGTCAGGAGCCCAGGCTCGCCGGGTTCGCGCTTGAAGTACAGGGCGAAGCCGATATGGCCCATCAGCCAGCGCTGCTGGGTGGCAAAGACGGAGGACTGCCGGGGATTGGCCTCGTAGGCCATCAGCAATGCCTGCGATTGCCGCCGGATGAACTCCTGCAGCGCGGGGTGGCTGGCGATTACCTCCGCAGTCATTGCCAAGAATCGGCCCTCGAACTATCCGCTATATCCACGCTTCGACGGCGTTCTGTCTAGCCCCATCGAAGTAGTCGAACTTGCTCGCTCATGAAGTGATGGGAATGGCACGTGGTCGGGCAAATCTATCGCGGCTAATGAACTTCGGCCGGTCTTGTGGCAGCAAATTCAAGCTGCGTATGCAAAAGCTGCGCCCGGCCGGCGTCACGACAGACTGCCGCAATGGTCCCCTGTCATTTGGCAGATCATGAAAACTGCTCTGGACCAAATATTAGATTGATCAATCGAATAATGATGCGCTGGATTGGAGGATGCCGGCGGCCGCCATTCTTCGAAGACATCTGACTGTGGAAAGTTTGCAAAAAATGACGCACTACCTTCACCGCCGGGCGGGGATCGCGGCAGCTGCCTTGGCCCTGCTGGCAAGCGCGGTCATGCCTGCCGTGGCCGACGGCGCCAATGCCGCGGTGCAGGCCGAAACCGCGAAGCGTCTGGTGTCGACCTTTGTCGTTGCCAGCGACATGACCGAATGGACGCTGTCGTTTACCGGCATCCTCGCGGCTCGCGAGGAAGTGGCCGTTGGCGCGCCGTTCCAGGAGCAGCGCATATCAAGCGTCGACGTCGAGGTCGGCGATCGCGTCACGGCGGGGCAGATTCTCGTGCGGCTCGACACGGCGATGCGCGACAACCAGCTGCGCGAGAGCGAAGGCCGCCTGGCGCGGGCCAATGCAGCACTCGCCCAGCAGCAGGCAAAGGCGGCGCAAGCCCTGGCCGCGCTGCAGCGTGCGACACCACTCAAGCAGTCGGGCGCCCTGTCGACGCAAGCCTTCGCCGACCGAGCATCCACCGAAGCTGTCGAGCGCCAGGGCGTCGCCCTGGCACAGGCCGAGGTCGACCAGGCCGTGGCCCAGCTCACCGAGTCCCGCCGGCTGGTCGAACGCAACGTCATCGTCGCGCCTGTCGCCGGTGTCGTTTCCGAACGCAATGCCAATGCCGGCGCGCTGACCGGCGCGGACCCGCTGATCCGCCTGATCCGCGACGGCGAGGTCGAGCTGGCGGCGGAGATCCCGGAACGCGAGCTGCCGCGCCTGGCCGTCGGCCAGGCTGCCTCGGTCATCCTGCCGGGCACGGATGGCAAGATCCCGGGCAAGGTCAGGCTGATCTCGCCGAAGATCGACCGCGACACCCGTCTCGGCGTGGCACGCATCGCCTTCGAGACCGATACCGCCCTGTTCCCGGGCGCCTTCGCCCGCGCCGTGGTCGTGGTGGCGAAGCGCCAGGCGATCGTCATCGCCGATTCGGCGCTTGTCTATGGCGGCAAGGACAAGACCGCCGTCTTCGTTGTCGAGGACGGCAAGGTCGACTTGCGGCCGGTCCAGACCGGCATGCGCAACAATGGCAGGCTGGAAATCCGCGCCGGCTTGAAGGAAGGCGATGTCGTCGTCGCCAAGGCCGGTGCCTCGCTGCGTGATGGCGATGTGGTGGCCACCACCGACATCGGTGCCAAGACCGGAAGCGTCAAGCCATGATCAGCAACATATCCGCCTGGGCGATCCGCAAGCCGGTGCCCACCATCGTCCTGTTCGTTGTGGCGACGCTGGCCGGCATCGCCGCCTTCATGGGTCTGCCGGTCAACGCCAATCCGAGCCTGTCGTTTCCGATCGTCACGGTTGCTGTGACGCAGCCAAGCGCTGCCCCCGCCGAGATGGAAAGCCAGATCACTCGCCGAGTCGAGGGGTCGATCTCCGGGCTCGCCGGGGTCAAGAACATCCGCTCGACGATCAAGGACGGCGTGTCGACGACGACGGTCGAGTTCAAGATCGGCGTCAATCCCGACCGCGCCACCAACGACGTCCGCGAGTCGGTCGGCCAGATCAGGTCCGACCTGCCGCAGTCGATCCAGGAGCCGATCATCTCGCGCGTCGACGTCGAAGGCGGAGCGATTCTCTATTTCACCATGCAGGCGCCCAACATGTCGGGGCTCGATGCGTCGTGGTTCGTCGAAGACATGGTCAGCCGCGAGCTTCTTGCCGTGCCGGGCGTCCAGAAGGTCGAGCGCTTCGGCGGCGTCAACCGCGAGATTACCGTTTCGCTTGATCCCGACCGGCTGCTTGCGCTCGGCGTCACCGCCGACCAGGTCAACACCGCATTGCGCGGCATCAACGTCAACGTTCCCGGCGGACGCGGCGAGATCGGCGACAGGGAACAGTCGATCCGCACGCTCGGCAGCGTCACTTCGTTCGACCAGTTGCTCAACCTTTCGGTGTCGCTGCCGGGCAAACGCTGGGTGCAGCTCAGCGATATTGCCACGATCACCGACGGACCGACGGAGGCCCGCGGCTTCGCCCGCTACAATGGCGAAGCCGTGGTTGGCTTTTCCGTCTTCCGCGCCAAGGGCTACAGCGACACCGCTGTTGCCGACGCGGTGACCAAGCGGCTCGGCGAAGTTTCCGCGCGCACGCCCGACGTATCTTTCAACGAGGTCATCTCCAACGTCGAATACACGCTGGAGAGCTACAACGCTGCGGTGACCGCGCTGCTCGAGGGCGCGGGCCTGACGGTGCTCGTGGTGTTCCTGTTCCTGCGCAACTGGCGCGCCACGCTGATCGCCGCGGTCGCCATGCCGTTGTCGATCCTGCCCACCTTCGCCGTCATGGACCTGCTCGGCTACACGCTGAACGGCGTCAGCCTGCTGGCGCTGACGCTGGTGATCGGCATCCTCGTCGACGACGCCATCGTCGAGATCGAGAACATCGAGCGTCATGTCGACATGGGCAAACGGCCGTATCTCGCTTCGATCGAGGCGGCCGACGCCATCGGGCTCGCGGTCGTCGCCACGACCCTGACCATCGTTGCGGTGTTTGCGCCGGTCAGCTTCATCGGCGGCGCCGTCGGCCAGTATTTCCGCCAGTTCGGCATCACCGTTGCGGTTGCCGTGATGATCTCGCTGGTCGTGGCGCGCCTGCTGACGCCGCTGATGGCGGCCTATCTGCTGCAGCCGAAACCTGCCGGCCATCACGCCGCCGAACCCTCGCGCATGTCGCGCCGCTATCTCGCCGTGCTCGGCTGGACGCTGGACCACCGCAAGACGACCTTCGCGCTGGTCGCCGCGTTCTTTGCCGGCTCGGTGTTCCTGCTGACCCAGCTTTCGACCGGCTTCGTGCCGGGGACCGACAGCAATATTTCGGAGGCCAACGTGACGCTTCCCCCGGGCACCCGTCTCGATGAGACCACACGCGTTGCCGACGAGATCGTCAAGCAGCTGAAAGAGCGCAAGGAAGTGGCGAGCGTCCTGGCTCTCACCAGCGATGCCACCAAGGTGACTCTGGTCATCCGGCTCGTGCCGCGAAGCGAGCGCGACCTCAACCGCAAGGAGTTCGAGCTGTCGGCGCTGCCGATCCTGGCGGGCATTCCCGACATCCAGTTCAGCTTCGCCTCTGACAGCGGCGGCAAGGAGTTGTCGATCTTCCTGGCCGGCAACAACCCGGAAGAGCTGAACATGGCCGCGCGCCAGCTCGAAGAAGAGATGCGCAAGCTGCCGCAGCTGGCCAACGTGTTGTCCAACCAGGCTCCGCTGGCGCCCGAACTGCTGGTCAAGCCGCGCATGGACGAGGCGGCCCGGCTCGGGGTCTCGGTGGTATCGCTCGGCACCGTGGCTCGCATTGCGACGCTTGGCGAGAGCGATGCCAATTCGGCGCAGTTCAATCTCGGCGACAGGCTGGTGCCGATCCGCGTGCTGCTCGACAAGTCGGCCCGCGGCGACCTCGAGACGTTGCGCAATCTCAGGGTCGGCACCGATAGTGGTACGGTGGTGCCGCTGACCTCGGTCGCCGACATCGACTTCGGTGCCGAGGAAGGCAAGGTCGAACGGCTCGACCGCAAGCGCATGGTGGCTGTCGAAGCCAATCTGAACGGCGTAACGATCGGCGACGCGATGAAGGCCGTCGAGGCGCTGCCGGTGCTGAAGAACCTTCCCGCCAGCGTCACGAACGTCAAATACGGCGCCTCGGAAGAAATGGGCGAGATGTTCCGCGGCTTCGCGCTGGCGCTGGTGGCGGGCATCCTGATGGTGATGGCGGTGCTGGTGCTGCTGTTCAGGAATTTCCTGCAGCCAATCACCATCCTCATCGCCCTGCCTCTGTCGCTGGGTGGCGCTGCCCTGGCCCTGCTGCTCTACGGGGCTGCGCTCGACCTGTCGTCGACGATCGGCATCCTGATGCTGATGGGCATCGTCTGCAAGAACTCGATCCTGCTCGTCGACTACGCCCTGGACTGCCGCGCCCAGGGGATGGAGCGCCGCGAGGCGCTGATGCAGGCCGGTGTCACCCGCGCGCGGCCGATCATCATGACCACGATCGCCATGGTCGCCGGCATGGTGCCGGCAGCGATAGGCATCGGCGCCGACGCCAGCTTCCGCGCGCCGATGGCGGTGGCGGTGATCGGCGGCCTGATCACCTCGACACTGCTCAGCCTTGTCGTGGTGCCGGTGATGTTCACCTCGATGGATGACCTCAACGCCTGGTTCGCCCGCCACCTCAAGCGACTGACGTCGGTGACAGAGGCGGACCGCGCCGAAGGCGAGCTGATCGCCGAACGGGCAAGGGGCTGAAGGGCGACCTGGCCGGCGGAAATTCCGGCCACCCCCTAGCACGCCGTCTCGCATCTTTTGCGGGACGGCGGAACCAAAACCGATTCCGAATCCCGTCCGCATGCACTAAGAAACTGAGTGCATCGGTCTGCCACATGTTGGCACCCTACAGCAGGCGGAGTTGGCAAAGCATGGATCTCTCATTCGATCTCGGGCGCGGTCCAGCGTCCTTTGGACATCGGTTCCTGATTGGCCTGCAGCCGGGGCATGTGCTCGGCGACAAGGACAAGCGGCTGCTGTCTTTGCTGAAGCCGGCGGGCGTGGTGCTGTTCCGCGCCAATTTCTTGCCCGACGCGCCTTACGAGGATTGGCTCGACAACCATGCCCGGCTGCTCGCCGACGTGCGCGAATACATCGAGCGCGACGAAGTCATCATCTCGATCGACCATGAGGGCGGCGGCGTGCTGCGGCCGCCGGCACCGATCACGCCTTTCGCCTATGCGCGCGAATGGCCCAAGCAGGCCGCCGATGTCGGCAAGGCGATGGGCATCGAGCTGCGTTCGCTCGGCTTCAACGTCAATTTCGCGCCGGTCGTCGACGTCAACTCCAATCCGGCCAACCCCGTCATCGGCCAGCGCTCCTTCGGCACGACGCCTGATGACGTGGTGCCGGCGGCGCGCGAGTTCCTCGATGCGCTGCAGGCCGAAGGCGTGCTCGGTTGCCCCAAGCATTTCCCCGGCCATGGCGACACGGCGGTCGATTCGCACTATTCGCTGCCGGTCATCGACGTCGATCCCAGGACCTTCCGCAACCGCGAGCTCGAAGCGTTCCGCCATTTCAACGATGCGCAGACGCGCATGATCATGACCGCCCATATCGTCATCTCGCAGATCGATCCGGGTATTCCGGCGACGATGTCGAAGGTGATCCTGCAGGACATCCTGCGCAAGGAGCTCGGCTATGAGGGTGTCGTCGTCAGCGATGACCTCGGCATGAAGGCGATCTCCGACCGGCTCGACAAGCCCGAAACGACGATCCGGATCATCAATGCCGGCTGCGACCTGCTGTGCATGTGCGCCTACTGGGCCGACACCGAGGTCATCCTGCGCATGATCGACTACATGTCCGCTGGCCTGAAGGCCGGACAGATCAAGGAGCGCGAACTCGAACAGTCGTTCACCCGTGTAGCGGGGCTGCTGTCCGATCTGCCCAACCACAAGGTCGAAGTGCTTGAAGAGGAGACCTTCCAGCGCCACGCTTCGGTCGCCCCGCTGCGCTCGCGCGCAATACCTGCCAATCACGGTGGCGCCACCAAGATCTGAGGTATCGCAAAGCCGAGCGCGTTTGCGCCGGCGCGGCTACTGTGCCGCGCCTTGCGGCTCGGTCACCGGCGCGCGTTCGGCGGCGGTGCGCTCGGCATAGCGCCGCGCCATCCAGGCGCAGACCATCAGCTGCATCTGGTGGTAGAGCATCAGCGGCAGCACGATCGCGCCGATTTCCTGGCCGGCGAAGATGACGTTGGCCATCGGCACGCCCGAGGCCAGGCTCTTGTGCGAGCCGCAGAAGGCAACGGTGATCTCGTCGGCTTTCGCGAAACCGAGCAGGCGGCTGGCGAAGATGGTGACCGCCAGGACGGTCGACAGCAGGAAGGCTGCGATCAGCAGAAGCACGACGAGCGACTGCAGCGGCAGCTGCTGCCAGAGGCCGGCGACCATCGCCTTGGAGAAGGCGAGATAGATCACCATCAGGATCGAGCCGCGGTCGACAATGGTGACAAGCCATTTGTGCCTGCCGAGCCAGCCGGCGAGCCAGGGCTGGACGATCTGGCCGGCGATGAACGGCGCCAGAAGCTGCAGCATGATGCCTTCGATCGCCGACAGCGACACCCCGCCACCGCCAGTCTTGGTAAACAGCAGCCCGACCAGCAGCGGGGTCAGGAACATGCCGATGATATTGGAGGCCGAGGCCGAGCACACGGCGGCCGGCACGTTGCCGCCGGCAAGTGCTGTGAAGGCGATGGACGACTGCACCGTCGACGGCAGCACGCACAGGAACAGCACGCCGGCATAAAGTGCTGCCGGCAGCACGGTCGGTACCAGCAGGCCGAGCGCCAGGCCGATGATCGGGAACAGCACGAAGGTGGTCGAAAACACCAGAAGGTGCAGCCGCCAGTGGGTCATGCCGGCGATGACCGTCGCCCGCGACAGCCGCGCGCCATGCAGGAAAAACAGCAGCGCGATGGCGATGTTGGTCGCGGTGCCGAAATGGCCGGCGAAACTGCCTTGCGCCGGCAGCAGCGAAGCCAGCGCGATGCAGGCGATCATCAGCATGATGAATGTGTCTGGACGAAAACGTGCGAACAAACGCGTGATCCCTTGGCAGCGAGCTAAATTTGTATACAGTATGCCAAATGCCGGTTGCATTGTGAATGGCGCATACAAAAATGATGCTCATTGCGTTTCGTGAACACTAGGAGGGATCATGTTCGATCCGATACTCCTCCAGACCTTCGTAGCCGTCGCCGGCTCGCGCAGCTTCACCGGGGCCGCGGTGCATCTCAGGCTCGGCCAGTCGACGGTCAGCCAGCACATCCGCCGGCTCGAGGTCAGCGTCGGCAGGCGCCTTCTGGTTCGCGACACCCATTCGGTGATGCTGACGCCCGACGGCGAGGCGATGCTGGGTTTTGCCCGCTCGATTCTCGACGCCAACGAACGCGCCCGCAGCTACCTCCAGGGCGCCAGGCTCAGCGGCCGCATCCGCTTCGGCGCGTCGGAGGATTTCGTCACCACCAGGCTCGCCGACGTGCTGCACAAGTTCACCGAGCGCCACCCTTCCGTCGAGCTCGAACTGACAGTGGCGCTGTCGAGCACCTTGTTCGACCTGCTCGACGAAGGCGCGCTCGACCTCGTCATCGCCAAGCGGCGTGTCGGGCTCAACCAACAGCGCGAGGCGCGCAGCGGCGTTGCGGTGCGTACCGAACGGCTGGTCTGGGCCGCGCGCGACCCCTCTGTCGTCGAGGCCGGCAAACCGCTGCCGTTGATCCTGTTCTCGCGACCCGGCATCACCCGTGTCGCGGCAATCGAGGCGCTCGACCGCAAGGGCATCGCCTGGCGCATCGTTTGCACCAGCGGCAGCCTGAGCGGGCTGCAGGCCGCGGCCCGCGCCGGCCTCGGCGTCATGGTGCAGCCACGCGGCATGGTGTCGTCGGGGCTGATGGTGCTGCCGACGAGCCCGCAGCTGCCACAGCTCGAGGAGGTCGAGTTTATCCTGACCAGTGCGGCCAACGAGCCGACGGGCGTGGCGGCAGCACTTGCCAAGGAAATCCTTGACCGCAACGCCCGCCAGGAATTCGAACTTCCGTTTCGCGAGGCGGTCTAGCGGAGCCCGCGCAGCGTCTTCGGGTCTTTCGAGTCGAAAAATACTCAGTACACTGTCTTTATCTGGTGGAGAGCCACATGGACGTGATGATCATCGGGGCAGGCATTGGCGGGCTGACTTTGGCCCTGATGCTGCACAGAGCGGGCGTTCCCTTCCGCGTCTACGAAAGCGCGCAGGAGATCAAGCCGGTCGGCGTCGGCATCTCGATCCTGCCGCATGCCAGTCGCGAGCTGACCGAGCTTGGCCTGCGGGATGCACTGGCCGAGGTCGCGGTCACGGCGCGCGAATCTTGCTTCTTCAACCGCTTCGGCCAGCTGATCTACAAGGAGCCGGTCGGTACCTTTGCCGGCTATGACTATCCGCAATTCCAGATCCATCGCGGCGACCTCCAGCAGATCCTCTACCGAACACTCGTCGAGCGGGCCGGCCCGGAATGCGTTGTCACCGGCTGGAAATGCATCGATGTCGAGCAGTCCGATACGGCAGCCACCGCCTGCTTCGTCGACGGCCGCACTGGCGAGGACCGGCCCGTCCAGCATGGCGCTGCCATCGTCGGCTGCGACGGCATCCACTCCGTCGTGCGCCGCAAGCTCGTGCCCGACGATGGCGGCCCGATCTATTCGGGCGTCAACATGTGGCGCGGCACGACCTGGTGGCAGCCCTTTCTCGGCGGCGCGAGTTATGTCCGCGCCGGCTGGCTGACCCATGGCAAGATGGTCATCTACCCGATCCGCAACAAGCTCGATGCCGAGGGGCGCCAGCTGATCAACTGGGTCGCCGAGATCGAAACGCCTGACTATCACCAGCAGGACTGGAATCGCCGCGGCCGGCTCGACGACTTCATCCATGCCTTCGCCGACTGGAGCTTCGATTTCCTCGACGTGCCGGGCCTGATCCGCGGCGCTGAGGCGATCCTCGAATATCCGATGGTCGACAAGGACCCGCTCGCCCGCTGGAGCTTTGGCCGCATCACGCTGCTCGGCGACGCGGCGCACCCAATGTATCCGCGCGGTTCCAACGGCGCCGGTCAGGCCATCCTCGACGCGCGTGCGCTGGCCGACAGCTTTGCATCGGGCGGCGACGTCGCAAACGTGCTCAAGTCCTACGAGGACAAGCGGCTGGAGGCGACAGCGACTGTCGTGCGCACCAACCGCACCACCCCGCCCGACGTCATCCTCAAGGAAGTCTACGAGCGCACCGGCGACCGGCCGTTCGCGCGGCTCGACGACGTCATTACCCAGGACGAGCTGGCAGCGCTGTCGAACAGCTACAAGAAGATCGCCGGCTACGACAAGGCGACAGTGGCCGAACGGCGAAGGGCGTGAGGGGAGGGCGTTTTAGGACCTTGATGAGGCGCCACTGATGCAAGACCACTATTGGAGGGCCGCTTCCTTCCCAAACATACGTAGCCGACTGCTCAATGGGATGTCTGCGCTTGGGCCGTTAATCAGCCGGGCCCTGAGCCCGCCGTGCGTCTCCGAATAACCCGTGTTCCCCAAAAGTTAAATTTTCAAAAAATCAAATAATTCTGGAAATATCGGAACGGATGTTCCTTGCTGTCCGTTGTGATTATGGCGGTGTTTTTTCCGCCCACCAATAACAAGGAATATGAATATGAAACGCATTGCATTAGGAATTTCAGCTGTACTTATGACCGTGGGGATGGGTTTTGCAGCTGAGCCGGCAATGATGGCGAAGACACCGAAGGGTGAAATATACACGAACATGAAGGGCATGACTCTTTATACGTTCGACAAGGACAAGGCCGGTGCATCAAGCTGTTACGATGCCTGCGCAACAAGCTGGCCCGCGCTCGAAGCTGACGCCACGGCAAAGGCCGATGGCGCATGGACTGTGATTGACCGTACAGACGGCACCAAGATGTGGGCGTATGATGGGAAGCCGCTCTACACCTATGCCAAGGACAAGAAGGCCGGCGACATGAACGGCGAAGGCGTTGGCGGTGTCTGGCACATGGCCAAGGCCGGCTAGTCATGATTGTGGGCGGCGTCCAAGGGCGTCGCATCCCTGTGTTTTTTGAAACCGCGTATCGTGCTTTCCGAAAGTCACTTCCGATTTTCGGGCCGAGCGGCAAGCCGAGGAGGCAAGCCATGGTCGTACAGGAGATGACGCGCGAGGAAAGTATCGCCATGCTGTCGTCACGCCGGCTAGCCCGGTTGGCCTGCGTCAGGGACAGCCAGCCGTATCTGGTGCCATGCCACTACGCATTTTCCGACAATCATCTCTACAGCTTTGCGCTGCCAGGCAAGAAGATCGACTGGATGCGGCAGAATGCCCATGTGTGTGTTCAGGTCGACGAATTGGGCGCCAATCGACAATGGCGCAGCGTCGTCGTTTACGGCCGGTTTGAAGAGTTGCCGGAGACCCCGCAATGGCACCGAGAGCGGATGCATGCCTGGTCATTGCTTGAACAGCACGCCAACTGGTGGGAGCCAGGAAGCCTGAAACCCCCGTTCGCTTCAGCCGAAACCGGTTCGGCGCTGATATTCTACCGGATCAAGATCGACAGCATCACCGGCCGGCATGCACATGACGAAGACGACGGATCCGATTAAGAACAAGCATCTTGATGACGTGGTTGGCTGCATACTGTTTCGATGATTCTTGACTCGCCTCTCACGCACGAACTTGCGCCAGATCCATCAACGCTTGCCGATGACGCATTGCTCGACATCGTGCAGCGGCAGACCGTGCGCTACTTCTGGGAAGGCGGCCATCCCGTCAGTGGGCTTGCGCGGGATCGCCTGAAGACGACAGGCAACCAGCCAAACGATCTCGTTGCGATCGGAGGCTCCGGCTTCGGCATCATGGCGATCATCGTCGCGGTCGAGCGCGGCTGGGTCGATCGTATTGAAGCGCTGGGCCGGCTGCATCGAATGCTCGATTTGCTGGAGCGATCGCCGCGCTACCGCGGCATGTTCCCGCATTTCATCAACGGCAGTACGGGCGACACCATTCCGTTCCGACGAAAGGACGATGGCGCCGACCTCGTCGAGACGACGTTTCTGTTCCAGGGCCTGATTTGCGCGCGCGAATATCTGGACCGGGCGGCAGGCGAGGAACAGCGTTTTCGCGGACGCGTGGATGCGCTGCTGGCGCAGGCCGAATGGGACTGGTTTCAGCGGAAAGGCAAGCTCTATTGGCACTGGAGCCCGAAGCACCAATGGGCCATGAACACCCCGATCGAAGGCTGGAACGAGTGCCTGCTTGCTTTCGTGCTGGCGGCGGGATCGCAACATCACGCAATCGACCCGGATTGCTACCACAACGGCTTTGCGGCCGGGCCGGGATTTCACAACAGTCGTGAACATCACGGCATCGTATTGCCGCTCGGGACGGATTTTGGCGGGCCGCTGTTTTTCGCGCACTATTCCTTCTGCGGCCTCGATCCACGCGGCCTGAAAGACCGCCATGCCGACTATTGGGAACAGAATCTCCGCCACGCGCGAATCAATCATCGGCATTGCGTGCTCAACCCCCATGGCCATCACGGTTACGGTCCCGATTGCTGGGGGCTGACCGCGTCGCATGGGCCGGCGGGCTATGTTGCGCATGCGCCCGACCGGGACGTTGGCGTCATCACGCCGAGTGCCGCCCTGTCGAGCTTTCCCTACATGCCCGCTCAGGCGATGTCCGCCTTGCGCGGTTTCCTGGCCAGGCCGAGGAAGCGCATCTGGGGCCGCTTCGGTTTTGTCGATGCGTTCTGCGAAAACCAGAACTGGTACGCGCGAACCTACCTCGCCATCAATCAGGGCCCGATTGTCGCGATGATCGAAAACCATCGGACTGGGCTGTTGTGGAAACTGTTCATGGGCGCGCCGGAAGTTCGTCTCGGGATGGCCCGGCTCGGCTTCATCGAATCGATGCCGAAAGGGCTGACGCACATGAGTGCGCAAGCCGATTGTCCTGTTGTGCCCCAAAGGACGGGCGGCGACCTGCGCGGTCGCGCCTGGAGCTAGGCGAAAAATGCGGTTCTGATCTGCGCCAGCGGAACGGCGACGTGGCCGGGCCGCTTTTCTGTGGTCGCCGCGTGGCGGGCCCGGTATTTCCCACCTATGAGGGTGGCAGCCGCTTCGGTCGCGACATGCTCATCCCGGTGAGTAGCACCTCGCCGATGCTTTCCGAGTAGGACGCAGTTTCCTCAAGGCCTGAGAAGTGGTTCAGTCGGATCGTGCTGCCCTTCTTGCTCATCACGATGCCAACTTTGCGAAGCTGTTCCTGAACTTGCCGATACGTAAGGGGCACTGGTTCTCCTTCATGGCGCTAGCCGGTCATCGACGAACCCTTGGCGATTGCCATTTCGCCGGCGAGCGTCACGTCCGAGATTGGCTTTGGGCACCAAACGGGGGTGGCACAGCAATGGTGCGCAAAATCGCGCGCAGAAATATTAGCATAGCATGAAAGACCTCCTGCGGCCGGCATTTCACCGCCTCGGGGCAGTGGCCGAGCCAGATAGGCCGCCGGGTTCGCTTCAACGTCGGCAACCGATGATCCGCGCCAATCGTTGGCGCGGCCGGTTGGCCCCCTGGTTGTTCGAATGCAGTAGCGTCTTTCTGCAATGTTGCCGCAAGGCTGTCGGTTTAGTCATGGCATTGCTGTCGGGTTGGAGGAGCATGCTGCATGAGCATTTCGAGCGACGCTCGTTTCTGGGACCGGTCGTCACGCAGATATGCCAAATCAGCCGCTGCTGACCGGGACGGGTACGCGCGCACGCTGGATCGGACCCGTTCGCTGCTGCGCGCCGGCGACCATGTGCTGGAGCTGGGATGCGGCACCGGATCAACGGCGATGCTGCTAGCCGGCGACGTGAAAACCTATCTGGCGACGGATTTCTCGCCGGCGATGATCGCGCTCGCCGAGGAAAAACGCCTCGTCATGCCTATCAGGGGGCTCGACTTCATGACCGCGACCGCGGACGCTCCCGAACTCGGGTCCGGACAGTTCGAGGTGGTTCTCGGCTTCAACTATTTGCATCTGGTGCGCGACCTGCCCGGCACCTTGCGGCGCATCCATGTGCTGCTCGCCAGCGACGGCCTGTTCGTCTCCAAGACGCCATGCCTCGGTGACATGAACCCGCTGATCCGGCTGGCGCTGTTGCCGGTGATGCGTGCCACCGGCCTTGCGCCCCATGCCGGCGCGTTCAGCACGGCGGAACTGGTCAGGCTCGTCGCGTCCGCTGGCTTCGAGGTCGTCGCGACCGAAAACCACGCGACAAAGGGCAACGACGTCAGGCCTTACATCGTCGCGCGCAAGCGGTGACTGCCGAGGCTTGCCGTGCCTAGAATGCGTCGGCCTGCAAGCTTGGATGTGCCGCCTCAAAGGCCGGCAGCGCGGCGGCGCGGTCGGCAATGGCGACCGACAGCGGGAAGGCGGCCAGGTCGCACAGGAAGCGCCGGGCATTGGCCACCTGCGGCACCAGGCAGATGTCGGCGATGGTGACGGTGTCGCCGAAGCAATAGCGGTCGTGGCGGCCGGCGGCGGCAAGCGTTTCCTCGAACGAGCGGAAGCCCTCCGCGATCCAGTGGCGGTACCATTCGTTGCTTTCGTCGTCGGAGAGCTGCCAGCGCGATTTCAGGTACTTCAGCACACGCACATTGTTGAGCGGGTGGATGTCGCAGCCGATGACCTGCGCGAGCCCGCGCACATAGGCGCGGCCGGCTGCATCCCCAGGCAGCAGCGGCGGCTCGGGATGGGTCTCGTCGAGATATTCGAGCACGGCGAGGCTCTGGGCGAAGACCTTGCCGTCCTCGACCAGCGCCGGCACCAGCCCTTGCGGGTTGATCGCCATGTAGTCGGGCGTGCGGTGCGCCATGTTGGGCAGGCTGACGAAGCGGGGCTCCCAGTCGAGCCCCTTGAGTGCGAGCGCGATGCGCAGCCGATACGAGGTCGACGACCTGAAGAAGGTGTAGAGCGTGCGCATCGCTGCAGCCCTCAGTGCGCTGCGGCGTTGAGGATCTCGTCGGGTGTCGACGAGACGACCTCGACATATTTGGGCACGAACTTGCGCCCCTCGATCAGGCCGACGAAGGCCGGCTTGAGCTCTTCGGCCAGCACCTTGCGGATCTTGGCGTGCTCGACGATGTCCGACCATTCGGCAATGAGGAAGAAGCGCTGCGGATCCTCGGTGTCGCGGCACAACACGCCGTCCTTCACCTGGGCCCATGATTTGTGCATCGGGTTCCCGTCGGAATAGTCGAATTCCTCGAACAGCCGGACGAATTCCTCCTCGCGGCCCGCCTCGACGCGGAAGTCGTAGATGTGCAGGAAGTTACCTTTTGTCGCCAGCGGTTCCTGGGCCATGGAGCTCTCCTTTTCTCGTGTCCCAATATTACTCAGTATACTGCCTTTTATTGTGTGCGCAAGACGCAACGCCTTGCCGGGCAAGGGCTTGGTGGTGGCCGCGTCTCCTTCGATCGGCCGCTTAAGCGGGCGAAAATATGAGGCGGTACCGCTCTTTTCCAAGTGCCTTGCAAGGGTTAGACAATGGCAAGGCAGAAGCGAGGACGCAAAGCGTGGCCAAGTCGGCGAAGACGGAAAAGAAAAAGGCCGCCGCAGTCGAAGGCGCGCTCAATCCGGAATTGCAGCAGCTGATCGAGCGGCTGCCGCTGTGGAAGCGGCCGGGCTATCTCATCCGCCGGCTGCATCAGGTCCATTACGCGCTGTTCTTCGAGGAATGCCAGGAGTTCGGCATCACCCCGGTGCAATATGGCTTGCTGACCATCCTCTCCGGCAATCCCGATTCTGACCAGATATCGCTTGCCCAGGCGCTCGGCATCGACCGCACCAATGTCGCCGACGTGCTGACGCGCCTCGCCCAGCGCGGGCTGGTCGAACGCACCCGCAGCACCGAGGACAAGCGCATGGTGCTGGCGCGGCTGTCACCGGAAGGCGAGAAGCTGGTGGCGGCCATGCATCCGGCGATGACCCGGGCGCAGGAGCGGCTGCTCGACACGCTCGGCGAGCGCGAGCGCGAGGCGTTCCTGGCGACGCTGATCAAGCTGCTCGAAGCCAACAACAAATATGGCCGCGCGGCTCTCGCCACGTCGAAGTTCGGCGACTGACTGACGATCGTCAGATAGCCGACACGCGGCCGATCACCTGTTCCAGCAGGCGACGAGATGGCGGGGCGAACGCTCGCTGAGCTTCGGCGCTTCCGTGCGGCACTGCTCGGTCGCCAGCGGGCAGCGCGTCGAGAAGCGGCAACCGGGCGGCGGGTTGACGAGGTCGGGAACCTCGCCGCCGTAGACGATGCGCTTGCGCTGGCGCTGCGTGCGCGGATCGGGCACCGGCACCGCCGACAAAAGCGCCTCGGTGTAGGGATGGATCGGGTGATCGTAGAGATCGTCGCGGTCGGCGATCTCGACCATGCGCCCGGCATAGAGGATCGCGACCCGGTGCGAGATGTGGCGCACCACCGACAGGTCGTGGGCGATGAATAGATAGCCGAGGCCGAGCTCCTTCTGCAGGTCCTGCATCAGGTTGACCACCTGTGCCCTGACCGACACGTCGAGCGCCGACACCGGCTCGTCGGCAACGATGAACTCGGGCTGCAACGCCAGCGCCCGGGCGATGCCGATGCGCTGGCGCTGCCCCCCGGAAAAAGCGTGCGGGAAACGGTCATGCGCGTCTGCGGGCAGGCCAACGACGCGCAGCAGTTCGGTGATGCGGTCGCGGGCCTCGTCGACATGGCGGATCAGGCCGTGCACCAGCAGCGGCTCGGCGACGATGTCGATCACCCGCATGCGCGGGTTGAGGCTGGAATAGGGATCCTGGAACACCAGCTGCATGTTGCGGCGCAGCTTGCGCAGCGCCTCGCCATCGGTCCGGGTGATGTCGTCGCCCTTGAAGACGATCTTGCCGGCCGAGGTCTTGATGCGGCGAAGCACGGCGCGGCCGGTGGTGGTCTTGCCGGAACCGGATTCGCCGACAAGTCCAAGCGTCTCACCGGCATGGAGATCGAAGGAAATGTCCTGCAGCGCGTCGAAGGATTTCGGCCGTCCCCAAAAACCCTGGGCGCCGGTCTCATAGGTGACACCTAAGCCCTGGACGCTGAGCAGCGGGGCATGCGGCGCCGGGGCTGATACGGGATTGAGCATCGGTGGTTCCTAGTGCGAAATCGAAGGCGTCATCAGCGGCGTCGCCCATGCCGGCACTGAAGGCTGCCAGCAGGCGGCCTCGGCATCCGGGCGGATATGTTCGAGCTTCGGCGCCTTGCGGCAGGCCTCGCCCGACAGCGGGCAGCGCTGCTGGAACGAACAGCCTTCCGGCGGCGCCACCAGATTGGGCGGCGTGCCGTCGATCGAGACGAGCCGGTCCGAAACTTCGTCGAGGCGTGGCGTCGAGCGCAGCAGGCCTTGCGTGTAGGGATGCGCCGGGCGCTCGAACACGTCTTCGGCAAGGCCCGTTTCGATGATCTGCCCGGCATACATCACCGCCACCCGGTGACAGAGGCCGGCGACGACGCCGAGGTCGTGCGTGATCAGCACGATCGACAGGCCGAGCGACTGCTGCAGCTCGGCGAGCAGTTCGAGGATCTGCGCCTGGATGGTGACGTCCAGCGCGGTTGTCGGTTCGTCGGCGATCAAAAGCTGCGGCTCGCAAGCGATCGCCATGGCGATCATCACGCGCTGGCGCATGCCGCCGGAAAGCTCGTGCGGATGCTGGTCGAGCCGGCGGCCGGGCGCGCTGATGCCGACAGCGGCGAGCAGTTCCTCGGACCGGGTGCGCGCCTGCTTGCGTGTCATGCCAAGATGGCGTTCGAGCACCTCGCCGATCTGGGTGCCGATCCTGAGTACCGGGTTGAGCGAGGTCATCGGGTCCTGGAAAACCATTGCCACTTCCTTGCCCCTGATGTCGCGGGCGTAACGCTCGCCATCCGCGCCCAGCAGCGAGCGGCCCTTCCAGCGGATGTCGCCCGACGCGATGCGGCCGGGCATGTCGATCAGCCCCATCACCGCTTGCGCGGTCACGCTCTTGCCCGAGCCGGACTCGCCGACGACGCCCAGCGTTTCGCCACGCCCGATCGACAGCGTCACCCCGCGCAGGCCCTGGACCAGTCCGCGCCGTGTGTCGAACTCGACCTTCAGCCTGTCGATCTCGAGCAGCGGTTCATTGTTGCTCATGGCGCTGATGTTCATGACCGTCCTCCATGGCTTCGGGCTGCCGAGGTGGGGCGGCGGCTGGCGCGTGCCGCGGCCTTGGCGCGCTGGTAGGCGAAGCGTTTCTCGCGTTCCTGCGGGTCGGTGGTGACGCGTACCCACGAGGCGAACAGGTTGACCGCTAGCACCGTGGCGGCAATCGACAGGCCGGGGAAGGTGATCAGCCACCAGGCGACGAAGATGTAGTCGCGGCCGTTGGCGACATCGAGGCCCCAACTCGTTGCCGGCGGCTGCACGCCGAGGCCAAGGAAGGAAAGTGCCGCTTCGGCGAGCACGATGTTGGTGAATTCGAGGATGCCGAGCGTCAGCAGCGGCGACGTCAGGTTGGGCAGGATGTGGCGGAAGATGACGCGCGAGGGGCGGCAGCCGATCATTTCGGCGGCTTCGACATAAGGTGTCTGCCTGACCGACAGGACGATGCCGCGGACAACGCGTGCGTAGACCATCCAGTTGGTGACGGCGAGCACGATGACCATCGTCATCATGCTGGGGCCGATCACCGAGATGACCAGCAGGATCAGCAGCAGGCCGGGGAAGGCGACCTGCACGTCGACGATGCGCATGATCACCGAGTCGGTGCGCCCGCCCTTGAAGCCGGACCACAGGCCGAGCACGACGCCGAACGTGCCGGCGAACAGCACCACCAGGACGCCGACGATCAGCGAGGCGCGGGCGCCATAGATGACGCGCGAAAGCACGTCGCGGCCGAGATGGTCGGTGCCGAGCAGGTGCTCCCACGTGCCCTTGGGCAGCCATGCCGGCGGCTTGAGCCGCGACATGACCGACTGTGCGGCGGGATCATAAGGCGCGATCAGCGGCGCGAAGATCGCCATCAAGACAAGCGCCACGATGACGGCGAAGCCGAGCGTGCCGAGCTTGTCCTGCCACAGCTCGCGTCCGAGCTCGTCGAGCTTTGCCATCAGCGTCGGGCGCTGCACGGCTTTGCGCGTGGTCGCCACCGGTGTCGTCACAGGCATGGGGATAGCCATCTCAAGCCAACCTTATCCGTGGGTCGATGAGTTTGTAGATGACATCGAGGCCGACATTGATGATCACGATCAGCACGGCCACGGTGAAGACGATGGCCTGCAGCAAGAACAGGTCGCTCTTCTGGATCGCCTGCATCGCCGTCAGCCCGAGGCCGGGCCAGGCGAACACCGTTTCGACCACCACGGTGTAGCCGGCCAGCGCACTGATCAGCTCCCAGCCGGCCAGCGTCACGAACGGCACCAGCGTGTTGCGCATCGCATGCACCATGACCACGCGCTTGAAATGCAGGCCCTTGGCGCGGGCGGTGCGGACATATTGCTGGTTCAGCTCGTCGATCATCGACGAGCGCACCAGCATCACCAGCCGTGCCAGCGACGGCAGCGCAAGCGTGATCGCAGGCAGGATGTAATAGCGCGCGCCGCCCATGCCCGATGTCGGCAGCCAGCCGAGCGTCACGGCGAAGAACACGATCATCAAAAGGCCGAACCAGAACTGCGGCAGCGACAGGCCGAACAGGCCGACAAACACTGTCGTTCTGTCGACCCAGCCACCCGGACGGAGGGCTGCGATGGCACCGAGCGGCAGCGACAAAAGGATCGCCAGGCCAAGGCCGGCGCCGATCAGCTTCAGCGTGTTGGGCAACCGTTCGAGCACGACGTCGAGGGCCGGACGGCGCTGCCACAGGCTTTCGCCGAAATCGAGCCGGGCCATGTCGCCGACGAAGTCGACGAACTGCGCGCCGATGGGACGGTCGAGGCCGATCTGTTGGGCAAAGGCCGCGCGCTGCGCATCGGTCGCCGATAGCGGCAGCATCACCTTGACCGGATCGCCGACCATGCGTGTGGCGATGAAAACGATCAAGGTCACGCCGATGACGACAAGGAGACCTTGTCCAATGCGGCGGAGCAGAAAACCACCCATATTCCTCTCCATTGGCTGGAGCCGGCTACCCCTTGTTGAGCCGGCTCCAGAACTGTTGGGGTTCGCTTATGTTTTTGTTCGAACCCGCAATTGTCGCTGTTACTCCGTGACCTTCATCTCCTTGACGAGGAGCTTGGAGTCGACGCGCGGTTGCCATTCGAGGCGCTTGGAGAAGCCGTAAATGTCCTGCTGGTTGAGCAGCGGAACGAGGTAGGACAGGTCGTACGACTTCTTGGTGATGGCGTCATACATGGCCTGGCGCTTCTCGATGTCGGTCTCGGTCCTGGCGGCGCTGATCTGGTCCGACATTTCCTTGTCGCTGTTGGACGCGGAACTCGCCTTGCTCTGCAGCACGGCCGTCATTTCACGGTCGACGTCGAGCAGTTCGTTGGAGTTCGACAGGAAGATCGCATCGGGCCGCGTGTTCTTGTCGAACAGCTGGTTGAGGTACTCGCCGAAGTCCTCGATCTTGATGTCGACATTGAGCCCGGTTTCCTTCCAGTAGGCGCCGACGGCTTCGATCAGCTCGCGGTCCTTGAGCCAGCGGCCGGCCTCGCCGACAAGCTTGATGGTCTTGCCCTCGGCGCCCGCCTCCTTGATCAGGGCCTTCGCCTTGTCGAGGTCGAACACGTAGTCGGGCAGCGCCTTGTTGTAGCCGAAGGCCTTGGGATTGACGACCTGCCCCTTGGCCGGCGTAGCGTAGCCGCCGAACAGGCTCTCGGCCAGCGCCTTGCGGTCGACCGAAATGTTCAGGGCCTCGCGGACGCGCGGATCCTTGGTCACCTCGTTGTCGGTCGACACGA